>NZ_CABHMS010000015.1 GCF_902167635.1 Chitinophaga vietnamensis | reverse complement strand
ACGCTCCTACTGAATTTGGCGCGATTGGTACATGGACTTCAAACGTAACTACTGGCGTTACCATCACGGATATACACAATCCGAAAACAACGGTAACCGTTCCTGCTGGCAGCGATGTGAAATTCACCTGGACTATCACCAACCCGAAATGCGCCGCCAACGGAGCTGATACCGTACATATCATTAACTATGTAACACCAGCTAAACAAAGCGCAGGCAGCAAACAGGAAGTTTGTAATCAAACTACCTTCACCATGAATGCCAACGCTCCTACCGAGTTTGGCGCGATTGGTACATGGACTTCGGATGTGACCACTGGCGTTACTATCACGGATATACACAATCCGAAAACAACAGTAACCGTTCCGGCTGGCAGTGATGTGAAATTCACTTGGACCATCACCAACCCGAAATGCGCCGCCAACGGAGCTGATACGGTGCATATCATTAACTATGTAACACCAGCCAAACAAGGCGCAGGCAGCAAACAGGAAGTTTGTAACCAAACATCCTTCACCATGAATGCCAACGCTCCTACCGAGTTTGGTGCAATTGGTACATGGACTTCAAACGTAACTACCGGCGTTACCATCACGGATATACACAATCCTAAAACAACAGTAACCGTTCCTGCTGGCAGTGATGTGAAATTCACATGGACTATCACGAACCCGAAATGCGCCGCCAACGGAGCTGACACCGTACATATCATTAACTATGTAACACCAGCCAAACAAGGCGCAGGCAGCAAACAGGAAGTTTGTAACCAAACTACCTTCACCATGAACGCCAATGCTCCTACCGAGTTTGGTGCGATTGGTACATGGACCTCGGATGTGACTACTGGCGTTACCATCACAGATATACACAATCCGAAAACAACCGTAACCGTTCCTGCTGGCAGCGATGTGAAATTCACATGGACTATTAGCAACCCGAAATGTGCTGCCAATGGTGCAGATACGGTGCATATCATTAACTATGTAACACCGGCCAAACAAAGCGCGGGTAGCAAACAGGAAGTTTGTAACCAAACTACCTTCACCATGAATGCCGGCGCTCCTACCGAGTTTGGCGCGATTGGTACATGGACTTCAAACGTAACCACTGGCGTTACCATCACGGATATACACAATCCGAAAACAACAGTAACCGTTCCTGCTGGCAGCGATGTGAAATTCACCTGGACTATCACTAACCCGAAATGCGCCGCCAACGGAGCTGACACCGTACATATCATTAACTATGTAACACCAGCCAAACAAGGTGCAGGCAGCAAACAGGAAGTTT
>NZ_CABHMS010000014.1 GCF_902167635.1 Chitinophaga vietnamensis | reverse complement strand
AAGTTCTTTGACATATTGGGAAAACAAGTTGTATATAGGTAGTAATACTGAATACAAAAATATTTAAAGCGAATAAGGGCGCATGGTGGATGCCTAGGATCTAAGAGGCGAAGAAGGACGTGGTAAGCTGCGATAAGCTACGGGGAGCTGCAAACGAGCATTACATCCGTAGATTTCCGAATGGGACAACCCGGTACGCTGAAGGCGTATCACCCGCAAGGGAGCCAACGCAGGGAACTGAAACATCTAAGTACCTGCAGGAAAAGAAAATAATAATGATTCCCCCAGTAGTGGCGAGCGAACAGGGAAAAGCCCAAACCGGGTCGAAGCAATTCTACCCGGGGTTGTAGGACTACTTTTAGAAAGTCAGATCAAGTTGAATCATCTGGAAAGATGAGCCGTAGCAGGTGATAGCCCTGTAGACAGAAATTCTGATGGACGTGTAGTATCCTGAGTAGCGCGGGACCAGAGGAATCCTGTGTGAAACTGTCAGTACCATCTGATAAGGCTAAATACTCCTTAGATACCGATAGTGAACCAGTACCGTAAGGGAAAGGTGAAAAGTACTCCGAACAGGAGAGTGAAATAGTTCCTGAAACCGTGCGCTTACAAGCGGTCGGAGCTCGCAAGAGTGACGGCGTGCCTTTTGCATAATGAGCCTACGAGTTACTCCTTACTGGCGAGGTTAAGGTCTTCAGTACCGGAGCCGCAGCGAAAGCAAGTTCTAACAGAGCGTATAGTCAGTAGGGGTAGACGCGAAACTTTGTGATCTATCCATGGGCAGGATGAAGGTTGGGTAAAACCAACTGGAGGTCCGAACTCATTAGCGTTGAAAAGCTATGGGATGACCTGTGGATAGGGGTGAAAGGCCAATCAAACTGAGAGATAGCTCGTTCTCCCCGAAATGTTTTTAGGAACAGCCTCGGATATAAGACGTGTTATAGAGGTAGAGCTACTAATTGGGCTAGGGGGCTTCACCGCCTACCAAACCCTAATAAACTCCGAATGCTATAACATAATCTCCGGGAGTGAGGCTGTGGGCGCTAAGGTCCATGGCCGAGAGGGAAATAACCCAGACTAACAGCTAAGGTCCCTAATCGTATGTTAAGTTGAACAAACGCGGTTCAAATCCTAAAACAGCCAGGATGTTGGCTTGGAAGCAGCCATTCATTTAAAGAGTGCGTAACAGCTCACTGGTCGAGGGTTTGGGCACGGAAAATAATCGGGCATCAAACATACAACCGAAGCTTTAGGCCTAGTATTTAGGTACTAGACGGTAGGGGAGCATTCTAAACTGCATAGAAGGTGTGTCGCGAGGCATGCTGGAGCGTTTAGAAAAGAAAATGTAGGCATAAGTAACGATAAATAAGATGAAAAATCTTATCGCCGTAAGACTAAGGGTTCCTGATCAACGCTAATCGGATCAGGGTTAGTCGGGTCCTTAGGCAAAGCCGAAAGGCGTAGCTGATGGCAAACTGGTGAATATTCCAGTACCTGCAATAATTTCGATGGGGTAACGGAGTAGTGAAAGGACTGCGCACTTACGGAATAGTGCGTTAAAGGGTGTAGTTAAAGAGATTGTAGGCAAATCCGCAATTTCTGATGAACCTGAAAGTACAGCAAAGCTTCGGCCGCGCTGATAATGTCCCTAATCAGACTTCCAAGAAAAACCTCTAAGGTTAGGTTATTGCAGCCCGTACCGTAAACCGACACAGGTAGTCGAGGAGAATATCCTCAGGCGCTCGAGTGATCCGTGGTAAAGGAACTAGGCAAATTGACGCTGTAACTTCGGGATAAGGCGTACCATAGCGATATGGTCTCAGTAAAATGGTCCAACCAACTGTTTAACAAAAACACAGGGCCCTGCAAAATCGAAAGATGACGTATAGAGCCTGATACCTGCCCGGTGCTGGAAGGTTAAGGAAGGGTGTTCGGGGTAACCCAAAGCTCCTGACTGAAGCCCCAGTAAACGGCGGCCGTAACTATAACGGTCCTAAGGTAGCGAAATTCCTTGTCGGGTAAGTTCCGACCTGCACGAATGGTCTAATGAGTTGGACACTGTCTCTACCACGAGCTCGGTGAAATTGTAGTATCGGTGAAGATGCCGGTTAATCGCAACGGGACGGAAAGACCCCGTGAACCTTCACTACAACTTAACATTGATTTTGAATGCCAGATGTGTAGGATAGTTGGGAGACTGTGAAGCAGCTTCGCCAGGAGTTGTGGAGTCATCGTTGAAATACCAACCTTCTGTTATTTAGAGTCTAACCCGTGCAAGCGGGGACATTGTTTGGTGGGTAGTTTGACTGGGGTGGTCGCCTCCTAAAAGGTAACGGAGGCTCGCAAAGGTACCCTCAGTACGGTTGGTAATCGTACGCAGAGCGCATTAGTATAAGGGTGCTTGACTGTGAGGCCCACAAGCCGAGCAGGTGCGAAAGCAGGCTAAAGTGATCCGGTGGTTCTGTATGGAAGGGCCATCGCTCAAAGGATAAAAGGTACTCCGGGGATAACAGGCTGATCTCACCCAAGAGCTCATATCGACGGTGAGGTTTGGCACCTCGATGTCGGTTCGTCACATCCTGGGGCTGGAGAAGGTCCCAAGGGTTCGGCTGTTCGCCGATTAAAGTGGCACGTGAACTGGGTTCAGAACGTCGCAAGACAGTTCGGTCCCTATCTGTTGTGATCGTTAGTAAATTGAGGAGACATGACCTTAGTACGAGAGGACCGGGTCGTACGTACCGCTGGTGTATCTGTTGTGCCGCCAGGTGCAGTGCAGAGTAGCTATGTACGGACAGGATAAACGCTGAAAGCATCTAAGCGTGAAACCTGCTTCAAGATGAGTTTACTTTTAAGGGCCGTCGCAGACTACGACGTTGATAGGTTGCAGGTATACAGGTGGTAACATCAAAGCCGAGTAATACTAATTGCCCGTAAGCTTTAATTTTCTTTATTACTTGACTGGCTAAGACCAGTGGATCTATATACAACTTTCCCTTTATGTTATCTTATTAGTTTGCTGTAAAGCAAAGAAGATCTTATGGTGGTTTTGCCGAGGGTGTTCACCTCTTCCCATTCCGAACAGAGAAGTTAAGCCCCTCATGGCCGATGGTACTGCACCACAATGCGGGAGAGTAGGTAGCTGCCATATTTATTTGAAAAG
>NZ_CABHMS010000013.1 GCF_902167635.1 Chitinophaga vietnamensis | reverse complement strand
GTCTTGCTCAGGATTATACTGATTGAAAGGATTACCAGGATTTTTTCTTTCAGGATTAATAAAGATTAAAAAAAGACTCGCGGAGATCAAATCGATATGATCTCCGCGAGTCTTTTTTTAATCTTTATTAATCCTGAAAGAAAAAATCCTGGTAATCCTTTCAATCAGTATAATCCTGAGCAAGACAACCTTCGCGTTACCTCTGCCCAAGGCCAATGCCGGTATCGCCTTGTGAGAGGTCGCCGGTGTCGTAGCCTTTTTTGAACCAGAACATTCTTTGCTCGGAGGTGCCGTGGGTGAAGGCGTCAGGCACTACCTGGCCGGTGGCGGCCTTTTGGAGTTTATCATCGCCAACGGCGCTGGCGGCATTGAGGCCGGACTGGATATCGCCGGACTCCAATATCTTTTTCATTTTATCGGCATGATTGGCCCAGAGCCCTGCCAGGAAATCGGCTTGCAGCTCAAGTTTCACGGAGAGTTTGTTGTATTCCGTTTCGCTCATACGGCTGCGCATGGCCTGCACCTTGCGGCTGATGCCGAGCAGGTTTTGTACGTGATGGCCCACCTCATGCGCGATCACATATGCTTTGGCGAAATCGCCCTGCACACGGAAGCGCTGTTCCAGTTCATTGAAGAAAGAAACATCGAGGTATACTTTAGCATCGGCGGGGCAATAGAATGGTCCCATGGCTGATTCTGCGGCGCCGCAGCCGGAAGTGGTAGCATCCGTGAACAGTACCATGTGGGGTTTCTCGTAGTTGAGGCCCAGCTGTTGGAATTGCTGGGTCCAGACATCTTCAGTGCTGTGCAGTACTTTGGCGGAAAACTGTTCGATGGCGCTGCTGTTGGCGGTAGTCAGCTGCTCGGAAGTGCCTGTGCCGCCGCCCGGGCCCTGCGCCTGTTGCACGGCCTGCATCACCTGCTGGGGGCTTTGCCTGGTGATCAATGACAGTACGATCACGACGATCACGCCGCCGATACCGCCACCAATACCGATTGTACGCATACCGCCGCCGGAACGCTTCTCGACGTTGTCGCTCATTTGTTCGTCGTCTAAACGCATAGTTGTGGGAGTGTTTAGTGATTTAATTTGCTGGCCCTAAAATACATTTTTGCCGGCGATTTACCCGCTTTTCACCGACGATTTCCTACCTGGTCACCGATCATTGGTTGCTATCCTTTGCGTGCATAGATAGTTTTGTAAAAAAACTATCCTCCCATGCAATATATACTATGTACCGCCGATCTCAGAAAATCATACCGTACCGGCAAACAGGCCGTGGAAGCCGTTCGCGGCGTAGATATGCAGGTGCACCAGGGCGAGATATTCGGTTTCCTCGGTCCTAACGGCGCTGGTAAAACCACTACCCTGCGCATGCTCACCACCTTACTCCAACCTGATAGCGGCGAAGCCATGATCGCCGGTTATGACCTGCGCCGCCAGCAACAACAGATACGCGAATGTATCGGGTATGTAAGTCAGGCCGGTGGCAGCGATAAAGATGCTACCGCCTGGGAAGACCTCATCCTGCAAGGACGCCTCCATGGCATGCCCAAGCTGGCAGCGGCCGCACGCGCCAAAGTGCTACTCGAAACTTTCGACCTCGGCAACATCGCCGACCGCAAGCCAGCGACTTATTCCGGCGGACAAAAACGCCGCCTCGATGTCGCTCTGGGCATGATGCACAACCCCGCCATTCTGTTCCTCGACGAGCCCACTACCGGCCTCGATCCGCAAAACAGGGAACGCCTCTGGGAAGAAGTACGCCGCCTCCGTGATCAGGGCACCACCATCTTCCTCACCACTCACTATATGGATGAAGCAGATGCCTTGTGCGACCGCATCGCCATCATGGACGCAGGCCGCATCGTAGTAACAGGCGCTCCGCAGGAACTGAAACGGAAAACGATCGTCAGCAAAGGACAGGCATCGCTCAACGACGTATTTCTGCAACACACCTCTGCATCGCTCAATCATCTTGTTAACTGATCAATCCTCCGGCTATGACCTTCTTCCAAATTCTTCAATTATATTATTTCAGGAAGATAAAAGAAACCCTGCGCAATCCTGCGGTGATATTCATGACCGTGGGGGTGCCGCTGATGTACCTTACGCTGTTTGCCCCGCTGCTGCAGCATTTCACGGGCATGGCTGCTTTTGGCAGCACCAATGTGCTGAATTTCTTCTTACCTGGTATGATCGTGGTGCTGGCGGTTTTCGGCGGCTTGTTCGTAGGCTTCGGACTGGTAGATGAAATACGTTCCGGCGTGATCGAGCGTTTCCGTGTTACGCCTACCAGTCGCCTGGCCATCCTGCTGGGCAGCGTGCTGCGCGATGTGACCAGCGTGCTCGTTCAAACGCTGATCATCACGCTGGTGGCCATTCCCTTCGGCCTCGATGTGCAGTGGCCGGGCTTCCTGGCTACCTTGCCGCTGCTGGCGATGCTCACGGCTTTGTTCTCTTCTTTCTCCTATGCGCTGGCGCTTATTTTCAAAAGTGAAGATACATTGGCGCCTATCGCGCAGGGCATTTCGCTGCCGATCATGCTGCTGGCAGGTTTCCTGTTGCCGATCAGTCTGGCCCCTCACTGGCTGCAGGTGGCCGCTCATTTCAACCCGGTGTATTATGCGGTGGAAGCGGCACGTACGCTCATGTCGGGCAGGGCCGATACTACTATCGTGCTGGAAGCCTACGCCGTGCTCATACCTATACTGGCGCTGGTTTTCGGCTGGGCCGTACGTTGCTACCGAAAAGTGGTGAGCTGAACAAAAGAATAATTGCTGTGGTTATTGTAAGAGACTATATTGCAGATACACCAGAACATTCACTTACATTAACTACAGTTTTATGAAGATCAAACAGATATTACTTGCCTCAAGACCTAAAGGATTGCCTACCAGCGCAAACTTCAAATTCGTAGACACAGAACTGCCGGCGCCCCAGGCAGGCGAGGTATTGGTAAAGCCGGTTTATTTTTCCGTAGATCCGTATATGCGTGGCCGTATGAATGAAGGCAAATCATACATCCCGCCATTTGAAGTGGGCATGCCCATCACCAGCGGCTGTGTGGCGGAAGTGAGCAGCAGCCAGGACGAACGTTTCCAGGCCGGCGATATGGTGATGCTGGCCACTTCCAGGCCCCTGATGCCCTGGGCCACCGCCATCGTCTATCCGGCAGAACAGCTCCGGAAAGTAGACAGCTCTATCCCCCTCACCTACTATCTCGGACTGCTGGGCATGCCCGGTCTCACGGCTTATTTCGGACTGATGGATATTGGTAAGCCCAAGGCAGGTGAAACCGTCGTGATCTCCGGCGCTGCAGGCGCCGTGGGCATTGTAGTAGGGCAGATCGCCAAATTGCAGGGCTGCCGGGTAGTAGGCATCGCCGGCGGCGCAGACAAGGTAAAGATGCTGACCGACCAATTCGGCTTCGACGCCGCTATCGACTATAAAAACAACAAAGACATGAAAGCCGCTGTGGCGGCGGCTTGCCCCAATGGTGTAGACATTTATTTTGATAATGTGGGCGGAGAGATATCAGACGCCGTGATGCTTAACCTTAACTTCCATGCGCGTGTACCGCTCTGTGGACAGATCGCGCTTTATAATGCCACCGAACTGCCCAACGGTCCGCGGCCGCAGCCTTTACTGGTTACCCGCAGCATATTGATGCAGGGCTTTGTGATCGGCAACTATGCCTCCCGTTTTGAAGAAGGCTTCAAAGCGCTGTTCGCCTGGGTGAAAGCCGGCAAGCTCAAATACACCGAAACGGTGGAAGAAGGTTTTGACCATCTACCAGAAGCCTTGCTGGGACTATTTTCCGGCAGGAACAGCGGCAAGATGATCGTAAAAGTTTAATGACCTGTTTTGTATCTTTAATGTATGACCGATGCAGTAGTACATACCCGTATTAAAAAGGTGCAGCATGCCGCCATCACAGACGTAGAAGATGTGGTAGCAACAGAAGAACCGCTGGAGATCAGGCTGGTCTACGGACCTTCCCATAACCGCCGGCAGCAGTCTATTTCCATTACCATGCGTACGCCCGGTAATGACGAAGAGCTGGCTGCCGGCTTTCTTTTTACAGAAGGGATCATCAGCAGTTACAGCGGCATCACAGGCATCCACGCACAACATAATGAAGATCAGAGCATCGCTACCGTGCAATTGCAGGAAAATGTGATACCAGCGCTAGGCGCCGCCCGGCGCAGCTTTGCGGCGACTGCCGCCTGTGGTGTTTGCGGTAAAACAGATCTCGCTGCTATTCATACAGGCGTTAACGTTAGTAGCGCCGCAGCTGTTGCATTGACCAGCGCCGATATTATTTGCCGTTTACCTGCCGCTTTGCAGCAGGAACAGGCAGTATTCAATACTACCGGCGGCTTGCATGCCGCCGCCCTCTTCGATGCTGCTGGCCGTTTACAACTGTTGCGGGAAGATATCGGCCGGCACAACGCGGTAGACAAGATCATCGGCGCGGCCCTGCAAGCACCGCTCCTGCCCTTATCTTCCTGCCTGCTCTTGCTCAGCGGGCGCGCAGGCTTCGAATTAATACAAAAGGCGGCCATGGCTAACATACCGCTCATCGCCGCTGTGGGCGCGCCTTCCAGCCTGGCAATAAAAATGGCGGCAGCGTGGAATATTACTTTGATCGGCTTTTTAAGAGGAGAGAAATTTAATATCTACACCGGCGCAGAAAGAATCACCTGTAAATAGATGACCATGCACCTGGAAGAAAATCCTGTGAAGTTCACCGGCCTCCGGCTCAGCAAACCCAAGACCACCGCGGCGGGCATCCCCGCTGTGATTTCGAGCATGAAGCACATCCTCGAAGAAATGAATGCCTTCAGGGGCATGCAGGCATTGCTCAAACTGAACCAGAAAGACGGCTTCGACTGTCCCGGATGCGCCTGGCCCGACCCGGATGACGAGCGCTCCCACATCGCCGAATACTGCGAGAACGGCGCCAAAGCCGTTGCAGAAGAAGCCACCACCAAAAAGCTCACGGTTGATTTCTTCGCCGCCAACAGCATAGAAGAACTTGGTGAACTGACAGATTATGAGATCGGCAAAAAAGGACGCATTGCGCAACCCGTGTACCTGGCGCCCGGCGCCACGCACTACGCGCCTATCTCCTGGGAAGATGCCTATCAGAAGATCGCAACACATTTGCAACAGCTCCCTTCTCCCGATCAGGCCATCTTCTACACTTCCGGTCGCACCAGCAATGAAGCGGCTTTCCTCTATCAGCTGATGGTACGGCAGTATGGCACCAACAACCTGCCCGATTGTTCCAACATGTGCCACGAATCCAGCGGCGTAGCCCTCGGCGAATCGCTGGGCATCGGCAAAGGCTCTGTTACCCTGGATGATATTCATGAGGCAGAAGTGATCATCATCCTCGGCCAGAACCCGGGCACCAACCACCCGCGCATGCTCACAGCCCTGCAAAAGGCCAAGGCGAACGGCGCTACCATCATCGCCGTAAACCCCTTGCCGGAAACAGGTTTGCTGGGATTCCTCAATCCGCAGACGCTGAAAGGTATGCTGCATATCAACACACCGCTCACAGATATCTTCCTGCAAGTAAGGATCAACGGTGATATGGCGTTGCTCAAAGCCATCGCATTGCTGTTATTGGAAGAAGAGAATAAACATCCCGGCGCCGTGTTCGATCGGGCCTTCATTGAGGCTAACACACAAGGCTTTCAGGCTTATATCGATCACCTGCAACAATACCAACTCGCGGAACTGGCCGACCAATGCGGCATTCCGCTGGATCATATCCGTACTGCCGCAGCAGCGCTGATGCATAAAACCAGGATCATCGCCTGTTGGGCCATGGGGCTTACCCAACACAAAAATGCCGTAGATACGATCAAGGAAGTGGTGAACCTGTTGCTGCTGAAAGGCAGCATCGGCAAGCCCGGCGCCGGCACCTGCCCCGTTCGCGGCCATAGCAATGTGCAAGGCGACCGTACCATGGGCATCTATGAACAACCTTCCGAAGCGCTGCTCAATCAATTACAGGCAGTGTATCATTTTAACCCGCCCCGCCAGCATGGCTATGACGTAGTGCATGCCATCCATGCCATGCACCGCGGCGGTGCCAAAGTGTTCATCGGCATGGGCGGCAACTTCCTCTCCGCCACACCCGATACGCTGTACACCGCACAGGCATTACGCAATTGCGACCTTACCGTGCACGTATCTACGAAACTGAACCGCAGCCATATCGTACACGGCAAAGAGGCGATCATACTGCCTTGCCTGGGCCGCAGCGACAAAGACATCCAGCAGGGCGGGCAGCAGTTCGTGACCTGCGAAAACTCTATGGGCGTGATACAAATGTCGAAAGGCGTACTCGACCCTGTCTCCGATCAGCTGAAGAGCGAGCCCGCCATCGTTTGCGAACTGGCCAAAGCATTGCTGGGAAAGGATTCCGGCACCCCCTGGGATCTCTACCAGCAACACTATGATCATATCCGTAACGATATCGAAAAAGTGATCCCGGGCTTTGATCAGTACAATACCAGGGTACGCCATCCGGGCGGTTTTTATCTGCCCAATGGCGCACGGCAAGGGCAATTCAATACCAGTACGGGAAAGGCCCTCTTCAATGTGGCCGAGGTGCAACACATCTCCCTGGCCCCGGAAGAATACCTGATGATGACCATCCGCAGTCATGACCAGTTCAATACCACCATTTACGGACTGGACGACCGCTACCGCGGCGTTTATCATGAAAGGCGCGTGATATTCATGCACCCGGATGATATTGCTGCCGGCGGCTTCCGGGCCGGCGACATTGTAGACCTCTATAACGATCACGGACAAACGGAGCGCGTGGCCTATGGCTTCATCATCGTGGCATTCAGCATTCCACGGCGTTGCACCGCCACCTATTTCCCGGAAACGAATGTGCTGGTGCCCGCCACCAGCACGGCCGACAAAAGCAATACGCCCACTTCCAAATCGGTGATCATCCGGATTAAACCATCGAACATAAAGCGATAATATGAAACCTGTAGTTTGGCAGGCCGTCCGCTGGACCGCCACAGAGTTCTTTACCCTTAACGAGAACGGACATACGAAATTAGCGACCGGCGATATCACCGGCGTGATAAGGGATCAACCTTTTTCTATTCATTATGAAGTGGAGATTGCCCCCAACTGGCATACGTCTTCTTTCCTGATCCGCTCCAGCGGCCCCGCCGCACGGGAGCTAAAGCTCACCTCCGATCTCGGCGGACACTGGTTTGATAAAGATAACAACTACATCGCTGCATTCGACGGATGCATAGACATTGATATCTCGCTCACGCCTTTCACCAACACCTTGCCGGTGCAACGCCTGCAAGCGCTGCCCAACGACGGCGAGGCGATGATAGATGTGATCTATATCCTGCTGCCGGAATTTGAGTTGCAGAAAACACAGCAGCGCTATACGCGCCTCCGCGCTGATACCTGGCGGTACGACAACGTTACCACGCCTTTCACCGCCGACCTGACTTTTGACGAATATGGTATTATGAAAGATTATCCTGGTTTGTTGCAGCGGCGGTATTAATCTACCAATATATCGCCCCTACGGGGCGATGTGAGGCGACATCGCATTCTGCTGCCAATATATCGCCCCTACGGGGCGTAATGATTGGTATCATATGCCGCCCCATAGGGGCGATATATTGGTAGTAGCAATGTATTCGATCAACTATGTTACGCCCCGTAGGGGCGGCATATTGGTAGCAATGTATTCGATCAACTATGTTACGCCCCGTAGGGGCGGCATATTGGTAGCAATGTATTCGATCAACTATGTTACGCCCCGTAGGGGCGGTATATTGGTAGCAATGTATTCGATCAACTATGTTACGCCCCGTAGGGGCGGCATATTGGTAGCAACGTATTCGATCAACAATCATTACGCCCCTACGGGGCGAAACTCCATCAAACTTATTGCAACGATGATATCAGCTGCGCTGCCGTTGTGATCATCTCCTTAAAAATATCTGCTGCCGGCAGCGCTTTGGCTTTGCCGGCCGCTTGTCCGGCCCATAGCGGAACAAAACCGGGATTGTTCTTTTCCCTCGACACTTTACGCGCGGGTTGCGTCAACGCATCCTGGTAAGGATAAGGAGGCAATGCAAGCCCGGACGCTTCTACCTCACGGATCAGGGTGTTGGGCACGCCCCTCGCCCAGCGGCCTGAAAAAGCCCGTGTAAGGCGTGTATCCGTGTCCGTTATATTGCCGATCAATGCCTTGTGCGCCTCTCCTGCCGAGCTTTCGGGGCAACGGAGGAAAGCGCTGCCGGGCTGTACACCCGAAGCTCCCAGCGCCAATGCTGCCGCGATGCCTTCGCCACCGATGATACCGCCAGCGGCTATAACGGGAAGGGAGATACGGCCTTTCATCTCGGATATTAGCGTCATCGTACTTACCTGCGGCAGCGCTGTGCCGAGAAAACTACCGCGGTGCCCACCCGCTTCTATGCCCTGCGCCACTAATGCATCCACGCCGGCGTCTTGCAGCACCAGGGCCTCTTCCAGGCTGGTGGCTGTGCCGATGAGTATCATACCTGCCTGTTTCATCAGGGTGATGGTGGCCGCATCCGGCAAGCCGAAAGTGAAACTTACAATCTTTATTTCTTCCGCGATCAATATGGGGATGATATCATGATAACTGTATAGCGGCAAACCGGAAAGGCTGCTCTCCTGTGCGGGCAGGTCCACGCTGCTGTAAAGCGCCCGCAGGAAAGCCTGCATATTGTTGTAGATGCCTGCATCCGGCGCTGGCGGCAGCTCATAAGTAAATACATTTACTGCAAAAGGCTGCTGCGTGCGTTGCCTTACATCACGGATCAATTCACGTACGGTAGCTGGTGCAATATTGCCTACCGGCAGGGAACCCAGTCCGCCGCTATTGCTGATAGCGGCCACCATAGCGGGCGTGGTGATGCCTAACATCGGCGCCTGTATCACGGGATAGGTGATACCCAGCAAGCGGGTAAGGTTATTCTGCCATTGCATGTTCCGTTGATTTTTATGTAATGTAAGGATTTATCAGCGGAAAATAATGAAGGAAGGCGCACGCAGTGCGGACACATCAAAGCGGAAATCCACGATGGTAGTGATTTCCACCATGAGCTTCTTCATCGGGTCCGGCGCATTGGGATAATAATAAGCGGAGAATTTTAAAGTATTCAGCGATAGGTTTTCATTACGTACCCGGCAGCCGCCACCAATACCAAGATAGATGGGATTTTGCAGCAGGTCATCACGTTTAGCGGTGATCATGCTGGCCTGCAGGGCGGTGAAGAAATTAAATTTAAAGCCCAGCAGCTTGAGCGAGCTATAGTACACGGTTTCGGAGCCCATGTTCAAACGCTGGTAGCCATTGAGCAATACATTGCGGTAGCCCCAGATGCCTGCTTCCATGTTAATGTTAAGCGGCTTGTAAAAGAAAGGATTGGGATTGTTGAGATAATCGATGTTGAGGAACTGGCGAAAACGCGATTTCCGGAAGGTGATGAGGCGACTGTAATATTCCAGGCGGCCATGCATGACGGCATCTTCTGTTTTATTGTTCTGCCAGAAACTACCCATCTCGATCGTCGTATTGAAGAGGCCCTGCCGCCGCGTGAGCCAGAACTTCTGCATCTCCATGGCGGTATAAAGCCGCTTGCGGCTGTCTTTCCAGGTCTCCCATCCTGAAGATACCGCCACATTGTAGCCCAGCGGAATATCTTCCGTTCTCCCGAACCCGAAAAAATAGTGCGCCTTGAAATAATCTACCCGGTAAGCTTCCAGCTGTGCAATATAATAGCGATGATTATTGTAGATAGGATCATTTTTATATTCGATCTGGTCGGGCTTCCGTTGGAACGAGAGATTGTAGGTGCGTGCCAGCAGCGCCACATTGGGCTTTTTGCCGGACCGGCCATAGTGATCATAATTGTTGATGAAGTTATAACCTGCCCAGGCATCTACCACTACATATCGGTAATCGCGGTATACGGTATCAAGCCGGCCACGGATATTGATGGAATAGCTGTTAGCCAGTGTAAGGCCGCCTACCAGTTTCGCAGAATTGCGGTACAGTGGCCGGTTAAAGGAAATGTAGTAAGAGCCTTCATATACATTTGTATCCAGTGGTGCATAGTTGTTGAGCGTGGTGTAACCTACATTCATATCCACGAAAGAGCCCGCGATATTGTATTTGGAGTACTTCACTTCCGAGTTCCAGGTGGGCGAATAGTCGCTACGCCAGGAGAAGCCCATCTGCAGGCCCTGACCGGCGCCCAGTAAATTATTGTTATACACCTTGGCCTCAATATCCTTGGCGCTGAATTGTGTGAGGTCGCCGCCGTATTCAAATACATCTTTGGTTACCACTTCCACATCTACAGAGTCGGAAATAGGATCGCCTTTGAGCACATGGATACGGGCATCCTGTATGAAGGGGCGGTTACGGAGATAACGCTCGTTGTCGGCCAGCACGTAAGGATCGAGGCGCTGATCTTCCCGGAAGAAGAGCGATTGCCGGATCACCCATTCCCGCGAATCATAGTGCAGGCGGTTGGCCAGGTGTATCAGCTTCATGGAGGTGGTGAAGGCGGTATCATTGATGTTGCTGGGGCCGAACACTTTTACTTTGCGGTAGTATACGTTCCGGATCACTTTACCGGTGAAGGGTGTGAAGTACTCCTCACTCTTGATGAGGGTACTATCGTTTTCGTCGTGTGGTTCCGGTATATCCTGCCGCGTGATGCGGCGGATAAAAGAATCGCGGTAGCTTTTATTACGTAGTGAGTCGCGGTATTCGCCAAGTCTTTGCAGGAAGTTATGCCGTGGCTTGGGAATAGGCAGGGTATCCGTGGAGGCTGGCTGCTGGGCGTACACAACAACTGGCAGGCAGAGCGACCCGCACAGAACAGTTATAGTTAACCATATTTTCAGCAGTTTGTCCAAATTTAGCCGTGGGTAACAAGTATAAAGAAAAAAACCGATTGACGGCTATTTTACAAATATGCTACTTTCACGGCAAAAAAAATCTTCGGTCCGTTGATTTATAATACAACCTTATAAATCGACGGACCGAAGACCTTAAAAAGTTTATTTCATGATGCTGGTTTCCCAGCCATCGTATTCGGCATTCACTTGCTGGGCAAGCTCCCAGAGGCTCATCACTACTTTATCGATGGTGGCTTCGGTGGCTTTATCAGGGCGCGACACGCAGAGCTTCACGGGAAACTCGGGATTATCTTCCACCGCTACATCCTGTACAAGGGTAAAGCCATTTTGTTGAAGATGTTCCCAGTAAAGGTTTTTATCTTCAACAGTTTTAAAGTGGATCCAGTGTTCGATCGGTCGCTCTATTTCTGATACATCGCCATGTTGGCGTAACATGCGCAGCACTTTCCTGTTCTGGATACGTTGAAATTCGTATACATCAGGGAAGAGGTAATCGAAATACAGTTCCCAGTTATTGTCTTCCTTTACGCCATAATCGTAACGGTAGTCCGGGAAATTGATCATTGCGTCGGCAATGAATTTATCGTGCAGTAGTGTAGAGCCGGTATAAAAATAAAAATCACGTACGCCATTGGAAAAAGTGCGGCCCACGAAATGTGCATCCAGCCTGGTTTGTAGCTGCTCTACCAAACTATCTTCAATCTCTCCCATGATGGCAAACTCATCATTGTGTGGAAATCCATCTTCGCGTGGATTATTCAGATATACGGTTACATATATGGCATTCGGCTTTTCCTTCAATGGTGCAAATCGTCTCAGATCAAGGTCAAGGCCTATTACTGCTGGACTTTCTTCAATATGACACGTGTAAATATCCCAGTCCGGTCGGTAATCCTTATGCATATAAAAAAATTAAAATAACGCAACAGCGGGCTGTAAAGATACGTTGCTCTCCGTTACCATTGAAAAGATAAACTTGTGATCTGCACTTTTTTATCCACAAAAATTAACGTAAGGGAAGGGAGATAAATTCCTGAGAACGAAACACTCCGCTACCGCGTTAACACTAATTAACACTATCTGCATTTTAGCAGGCGTCCGCGCAAACAGGCTACTGCAAAGGATCCTGCGCAATTCTGAAGTATAGCCGCCTCACAGCAGCCGCTTCTGTACTGCCTTTCATCCTAAAAAAACAGATTTTCTCCAACCTTTCACGCTAATTTTACGATTCTATTTTGTTGGATGCTAGTAAATGTAATTATGAGAAAAATTGTATTGTTGTTTACAGGATGGTTGCTATTATTTCAATGTTCACTATTTGCCCAACAACCCGGCGGCAATGGCAAAGCCGCAGCTGGTAACACCGGCTCTCTTTATGGCAAACTGATTGACGCGCAAACAGGCAAACCCATAGAATACGCTTCCGTAGCGCTGCTCAGGCCTGATTCTTCCGTGGCCACGGGTATGTTATCAAAACCCAATGGCGACTTCAGCTTCGAAAATATCGCGCTCGGCAAGTACCTGCTTAAAATAAATTTCATCGGCTACGAAACCATCTTCAAAGCTGCTACCCTCTCTGGCAAATCCGCTAACGTGGATGCCGGCAATATCAAACTCAAACCCAATGTGAAATCACTGGCGGCCGTAAATGTAGTGGGCGAAAAACCAGCCTACACCATGGCCATCGACAAACGTGTTTTCAACGTAGATAAAAATCTCGCCAGCATCGGCGGCACCGCCACCGACGTGCTGAAACAGGTGCCCTCCGTGAATGTAGATATTGATGGTAATGTATCAGTGCGCAATGGCACGCCTACCATTTTCGTTGACGGACGCCCCACCACCCTCACACTGGACCAGATCCCTGCCGACGCTATCGACAAGATCGAAGTAGTCACCAACCCTTCCGCGAAATATGACGCAGAAGGGATGAGCGGCATCCTCAACATCGTGCTCAAGAAAAACAAGAAGGCCGGTATCAATGGACTGATCAGCGCCGGCGGTTCCTCACTGGGCAGCAGCAATGGCGGCATCGACTTCAACCTGCGCCAGGAGAAATTCAATTTCTTCGTCAACTATAATTTCAGGAACCGCGTATCGCCCATGACCAGCCGCCTGTTCCGCAAAAATATCGGCGCCGATACCACCACCTACCTGGAACAGTTGCAGGACGGGGATTTCTACCGCCGCTTCCAGACTGGCCGCATCGGGTTCGACTGGTTCATCGATAACCGCAATACGCTCACCATCTCCGAAAACCTCACTGGCGGCAACTTTAACAAGTACAACGATCAAACGCTGAACGAACTTGATATCAACCGCCAGAAAGTCCGCTACGGCACCGGGATCGACAATACGAAAAACGGCTTCCGTAACTACACCACACAGCTGGGGTACAAACATAACTTCGCAAAAGAAGGCCATGAGCTGACGGCCGACTTCACCTATAACTACGCCACCGGCGATAACAGCACCGACTACTCCCTCCAGTACTACGACCTGAAAGGAGCGCCGCTCTACAGCCCGAAACAACCGGAGAAAAGGTATGGTAACGGTGACGGCACTACGACGTATCTCACCGGCCAGGTAGACTACGTAAACCCGCTCACAGAAAAGTCAAAGATCGAGATGGGTCTGCGCACCAACTCCCGCTCCTTCAATAATAAAATGAATACGTATGGTCTTGATTATCCCACTGGCAAATACAATCTCGATACGGCACTGTCCAACAACTACCATTACCAGGAGATGATCAATGCTGCCTACGCCAGTTATACCGGCGCGGTCAACGATTTCGGCTACCAGGTAGGCCTGCGCGCGGAACAATCTTTCTATAACGGCGAAACGCGCCTGGGCACGAAAGATTCCTATAAAGTGAATTATCCGATCAGCCTTTTCCCGAGCATCTTCCTCTCGCAGAAATTCAAGGGCGATCATGAATTACAGCTCAACTACAGCCGCCGTATCCGCCGGCCCTGGTTCCGCGATCTGCTGCCAACCATCGATTACAGCGGACAAAGCGCCAGCCGCGGTAACCCGGAGCTGAAGCCCGAATTCACCAACTCTTTCGAGCTCTCCTACCTCAAAGATTTTGCGCACAAGCATAACCTGCTCGTGTCTTTATACTACCGCAATACAGAAAATGCGATCACAGATTTCTATGTAGATACGGTATTACAGCTGAATGGCCAGCAGCAGCGCGTGTTGCTGTCGTACCCCATCAACGCGAGCACGCGTAACTCTTATGGCGCGGAAATAACCGTCAGGAGCCAGCTCACCAAAATATGGGATGTGACCACCAACCTTAACTTTGCACAAACAAAGATCAACGCCACGCAGCAGAACAGCAACCTTTCCAACCAGGGCTTTATCTGGTTCGGTAAGCTCAACAGCAACACCAAACTGCCGTGGAACCTCACTTTACAGGTAGCCGCGGAATATGAATCAAAACAGATATTGCCACAAGGCGAAAGGGAGCCTACCTGGTCGGCAGATGCGGCGGTGAAGAAAGATTTTCTCAAAAACAAGGCCTTGTCTATTTCTCTTGGCATCAACGATATCTTTAACACTGATCGTAACCTGAGCTATACCAACACGGCATTTTCCGAACAGGAAAATTACCGCAAGCGGCTTACACGTGAGCTGCGTCTCAATGCAGTATGGCGTTTCGGTAAAATGGACACGCACCTCTTCAAGCGTAAATCCAACAAGCAGGAAGGCAATGGCGATATGGGAGGAGGAGATAACTATTAATTCGTAATTTGAGGTCCGTAACTAATAACGGACATGGATTCTATTTACCACACGATCACATTAAGATTTCTCGCAGAGCCCTCAGATGTAAATTTCGGCGGAAAGGTACACGGGGGCTCGGTGATGAAATGGATAGACCAGGCAGGATACACCTGTGCCGCTAACTGGAGCGGACAATATGCCGTCACCGTTTATGTGGGCGGCATTCGTTTTTTCAAGCCCATCGCCATCGGCGACCTGGTAGAGATCAATGCCAGTATCATTTATACGGGCAATACTTCCATGCATATCTCCATAGATGTATTCGCCGGTAACCCGCGCCAGCAGCAGAAAACCAAGACCACCCACTGCGTAATGGTGTTTGCCGCCGTAGATGATAACGGCAAAACTGTTCCCGTCCCCAAATGGGTGCCACACACCGCAAATGAAATCAACCTGGAAAGCTACGCCAAAAAGCTCATGGATCTGAGAAAGGATATTGACGAGGAGATGAAACCTCATTAGCGGAGGTTGTCTTTGCTCAGGTATTTTGATTGAAAGATTATAAGATTTTTACAGATTAAAAAGGATTCGCGAAGATCAACTCGAAATGATCTTCGCGAATCCTTTTAATCTGTAAAAATCTTATAATCCTTTCAATCAAAATAATCCTGAGCAAAGACAACTCCGCACGCCGCTAGCTGGAGAACTGCATTTCGCTGAGCATCTTGTACAAACCGTTGTCCATGCCTATCAGTTGGCCGTGGGTGCCTTCTTCTACGATGTGGCCTTTGTCGAGCACGATGATCTTGTCGGCTTCGCGAACGGTGGAGAGGCGGTGGGCGATCACGATGGAGGTACGGCCTTCCATGAGTTTATCCAGCGCGTCTTGTACGAGTTTTTCGGATTCGGAATCGAGGGCGGAGGTGGCCTCATCGAGGATGAGGATGCGGGGGTTCTTCAATACGGCGCGTGCGATGGCGATGCGCTGCCGTTGCCCGCCCGACAGCTGGATACCTCTTTCCCCTACGATAGTGTTGAGGCCATTCGGGAAGCGCTGGATGAACTCCCAGGCGTTAGCTTGTCTGGCAGCGGATTCCAGCTCGGCGTCGGTGGCGTCAGGCTTGCCATAGGCGATGTTCTCGCGGATGGTGCCCCCAAAGAGGAATACATCCTGCGGCACTACCGCCATCTGCGAACGCAGCGCTGTTAAGGGAATGCTCTGGCTTTCCTTGTTATCGAAAAAGATGTGGCCACTAACGGGATTGTATAAACGAAGCAACAGGGATACGATGGTGCTCTTTCCGGCGCCGCTGGGCCCTACCAGTGCTACTTTCTGATCAGGATATACGTCGAAGCTCACATCTTTCATGATGGTGAGATCCGGGCGCGAAGGGTAATGGAAAGATACGCCTTTGAAACTGATCTGCCCGTGCAGCTGGTTTTCCGGGGCGATGCTGCTGATCTCTGTGATCGGCTCTTCCGGTTCATCGAGGATATCGAGCAGGTGTTCGGTGGCGCCGATGCTCTTTTGCAGATTGGTATATACTTCTGCCAGGCCGGCGATAGAGCCGCCGATAAATACAGAATACAATACGAAAGATAGCAGCTGCGAAGTGGGCATGCCCATGGAAACGCCGCGCCAGATCACGGCTACGAGCGCCCCGAAGATACCGAGGATAATGAAAGATGAAAAGGCGCCGCGGTACCGGCCACCCTTCATACCGATGCGCGCCGCTTCGTTGGTGCGTTGACGGTAGCGCGCTATCTCGAAGAACTCATTGGCAAAAGCCTTTACATTCAAGATCCCTTGCAGGGTTTCTTCTACTACCGTGTTGGCCGCCGCGATCTGCTCCTGCACCTGCTTGGAGAAACGGCGGATGAATTTTCCGAATACCACCGCTACGATCATCATCAGCGGCAGAATGGCCAGCATAAAGGCGGTCAGCTGCCAGGAAGTGAGCAGCAGGATGGTGGTACCGCCAATGATGATCACCATCTGGCGGATAAACTCTGCGAGCGTAGTGGTAAATGTTTCCTGTAACAGGGAGATATCGGAGGAGATACGGCTACTCAGCTCTCCCACCCTGCGTTCCAGGAAAAACTTCATGGGCAGCTTGATGAGATGGCTGTAAATCGTTTGCCTTAAGGTGGCCAGGGTTTTTTCGGTAACGTTCACAAACAGGATGATACGGAAAAAAGAGAAAACGGCCTGCGCCACGAGTACGCATACCAGCAGCAGGCCTGCCAGGTTCATTCCCTTGTACAGGATCGTTTGGCTTTTAACATCCACGAGCTGTCCTAACAGCTTGGGGAAGGCCAGTCCGGCCAGACTGGAGATCAACAAAAAAAGGAGGCCAACTCCAAATTCGGCCCAATATGGTTTTACATAACGGAACAGGCGGAATGTTTTTTTGAGGGAAGCCCATTTCAACGCTGGCTTCTGCGTCGGGTTGCTGATGTCGTTTTGTTGCATTTAATACCGATGTTGATTACACTTATACAGGAGGACGAATGATAAACAAATATATTGTTATAATTACGAATTACGAATTAAGAATTACGGCCCACAACGTAGTGATACGCGATGGGCCGTAATTCTTAATTCGTAATTCGTAATTGTCATTTGTGTCCTTTTCGGTGCTTCGAAGAGTCCTGCGCGCCGGTACCGTAGCGGGCAGAATCTTCTCCCGGGTTAATGGCGCCCGGCGGCTGTTGCGCAGCTGGCGCAGTGTCAGGCGGCATCATACTGGCAGTGTCGGTAGTGGCATTCGAGGCCGAATCAGTACGTGGCTTGTTGCCCGATCCGCAGGATGCGAGCAGGGTTAAGGCGATGCCGCCAGTCATCAGCAAATGTGATACTTTCATGCAACTGAATTTAAACGGTGAGAAAATGCACTTCGGGGTCAGGTGCAGGAAAACAGGAACAGGCTGATAATACCGGCCAAACACAGCGCCACACAGCATTTGTAAATAATTAGTCTTGTCATGGGATATTCGGTGATAAAGGTTTTGCGATGATACATTACAATTCCCCTACGAAAGAATTATGCCAACCCTTACATTTGTAAGAAGTTTATTTTCCTGCTGATGAAACATATTATCGATATTGTTACCGAAGACCAGCTGCTGAAGATCCTGATCGCGGTGGCCGTAGGCAGCGCGCTGGGCCTGGAGCGCGAGTATAAACGCAAAGCGGCGGGCATGCGCACCATGACGCTCATCTGTGTGAGCAGCGCCGTTTTCACTATTCTCTCCGCTCAATTGGGCAATCCTGGCAGTCCCGACCGCGTGGCCTCCAACATCCTTACCGGTGTGGGCTTCATCGGCGCCGGCGTGATCTTTAAAGGCGATTTCGCCATCGACGGGATCACCACCGCCGCCACCATCTGGATAGCCGCTGCACTGGGCATGGCCATCGGCATGAGCCAGTACTGGCTCGTAGGATTTTCGCTGGCAGGGGCTTTGCTGGTATTGATCGCAATGGTATATATCGAAAAATGGGTGGCGAAGGTGAACGACAAACGCTTTTACGTCATCTATTTTAATGAAGATAAATTTCCACATCACCAGATGGAAGACACCATTCGCAGCCTTGGCCTGAAACACAAGCGCCTGCTGGTGGCAAAAGAGAATGGCGTATGCGAAGTGAATTACGCCGTGCACGGCCATCGCAACAAAATGAAACAATTAGACGAATTTTTGCTACAACGCGCAGATATTAACCGTTATCAGATACAATCCAATCCATCATAATTTTTAGCAAGATGCCCTCCCACGCTGATCTTCCGCTGCATTATGGCCATGTGCCGCCCTGGCTTGCCAGGCGTATGAGCCTGTTGGGAGGCGCTATCACCGAAGCCGTGATCATGGATTATGGCAAGGGCGAATTCCTGCGGCGCCTCAGCGACCCATGCTGGTTTCAGGCGCTGGGATGCGTGCTGGGCATGGATTGGCACTCTTCCGGCATCACCACTAGCGTAATGGGCGCACTTAAAAAAGCGCTCAACCCGCGGGCGGCTGAACTGGGCATCTACATCTGCGGCGGCAAAGGCCGCTACAGCAAACAAACACCGGACGAACTCATCGTCATCGCCAATAAAACCGGCCTGCCCGGCGATCAGCTGGTACATGCCAGCAAACTTACCGCCAAGGTAGATAACACCGCTATCCAGGATGGCTACCAGCTCTATCTCCACTCCTTCATCCTCTCCGATGAAGGCGAATGGGCCGTAGTACAACAAGGCATGAACGATCACAATGGCATGGCGCGGCGCTACCACTGGCATTCTTCAGCGTTCCAGTCGTTCACCGAATCGCCGCATACCTTCATCTATGGCCACAACCAGGGCCAGATACTCAATCTCACCGATCTCCAGGCGGATAGCACCAAAACCGGTATCCTGTCGCTGATCAAAGAAAAGCCCGCACACCTGCTGCCGGAAATACGCAATTTGGTGATGCCTTCGCACCACGAAGTGCGGGAACAAAATGTGAACCTGAAACGGCTGGGCAGCGTGCTGGCACTGGCCCACGATACCCGTCCGCAGGATTTTGAAGCATTGCTGATGCTGG
Source organism: Chitinophaga vietnamensis (assembly GCF_902167635.1). Taxonomy (GTDB): domain Bacteria; phylum Bacteroidota; class Bacteroidia; order Chitinophagales; family Chitinophagaceae; genus Chitinophaga; species Chitinophaga vietnamensis. Next base: position 5,831 of record NZ_CABHMS010000013.1, on the reverse strand, counting down.
AAGGCGTTGGCCCCCGCACCCTGCAATCCCTCACCCTGGTGAGCGAAGTGATACATGGCACGCCCTCCCGCTTTGAAGACCCGGCACGTTTTTCTTTTGCCCATGGTGGAAAAGACGGCCACCCTTTTCCAGTGCCAGTGCGGGTTTACGACGAAACTATCTCTACGTTGAAAAACGCGCTGTATAAAGCGAAGATCGGCGAGTCGGATAAAAAAGAAGCCATCAAAAAACTGTCGGCCTTATCACAGCAGATAGAAAAAGATTTTGAGCCCAACGCCAATTTCAATAAAGTGATCGCACAGGAAAGGCAACAATCCTGGAAATACGGTGGCAGAACGGTTTTCGGCCAAGCGCCCAAACCGAAGGGCGGCGAGCAACTCGAATTATTCTGATCCTAAAACCATCATCCTATTCATACTGATTACAACACCCTCAGCATTCCGGAAGCCACGCAGATACAGCAGCTTCTCCGCGACCAAACGGTGATCGCGCCTTATACTGCGCCGATCCGCTACATCGCCGGCACGGATATCTCCTTCAATAAATTCAGCACTACGGTGTTTGCAGGCATCGTGGTATTGACTTTCCCGGCTTTGCAGCCCATAGCTTACAGCCTTGTTAAAAAAGAAGTGACCTTTCCCTATGTGCCGGGCTACCTCGCTTTCCGCGAAGTGCCGGCCCTGCTGGATGCCTGGCAACTACTGCTTTTCAAACCAGATGTGCTGGTGCTCGATGGTCATGGCATTGCGCATCCGAGGCGGATGGGCATCGCGGCGCATTTCGGTACGCTGATCGATCATGCTACGATCGGTTGTGCCAAGAAGAAATTATACGGGAGATATGAAGAGCCAGGACCCGCCAGGGGCGCGTATTCGCCGCTCCTCGACAAACAGGGCGGCGTGATCGGTAATGTGCTGCGGACAAAAGAAAAAGTGAAGCCGGTATTCATCTCGCCGGGCCACCGTACAGATGTGGCTACCAGCATGGATATCATCCTGCCATGTGTGCGCCGCCACCGTTTGCCCGAGCCTACCAGGCTGGCGCATCAGGCGGTGAATCAGTTCCGGCTGGGCCTCCTGCCCGAAGGCTATACGGCCATCAACCCAGCCACTTAGCCACCAGGAAGGCTGCCGATGCCGCCAAAGCGCCAATGAACATCACTTTCAGCGCACCTTTCAGCAGTGGCTGCCCCGTCATCTTGCTGCGGTAATAACCAAAAATAAAAAGACATATCAGCGTTACCACAGAAGAATATTTGAATCCTTCCAGCGGCAGGCTGGTGCAGAAATAAGGCAGCAAAGGAATCAATCCTCCAAGGGCATAAGAGAGACCGATGGTAAGCCCGCTCTTCGCCGCCTGGCGCTGGTCGGGCTCTTGCAGGCCTAGTTCATATTGCATCATGAAGGCCACCCATTTGTCTTTATCCTGCGACAGCTCATCAGCGATCTGCTGCTGCACGCCTTCACTCAGGCCATAGGCCGCAAAGATGTTACGGATCTCCTGTTTCTCCTGCTCGGGTACCTGCTCCACTTCAAGGTATTCGCGCTTCAGTTCCGAAGCGTAGAAGTCGATCGCCGTTTTCCCCGCCAGGTAGCCGCCAAGGCCCATAGAGATACAGCCGGCGATGATCTCTGCCACGCCTGCCGTGATCACGATGCTGTTGTTAGTGACGGCGCTGCTCACGCCTGCTGCCAGTGCGAAAGGCACCGTAAGGCCGTCAGACATACCGATCACCACATCCGAAATAAACTGGGAACCACCATGCAGGTGTTGTTCTTGATGCATGAAAAGGGTTTTTAATAATCATTAACAACGCGGGCAGCCGCCCATGGGGCTATCCAGCGGCTTACAGGTCGGCGCCTCGCCTTGCTGAACGGGCGGACATTTTACCGAACCATAGCTGCAAAACACACAGCAATCTCCGGTCTTGGGTTGCAGGCGTACATGGCAATGCCCGCACTCATAGAAATAAACACAGGCGCCCACCGGCATGGTTTCCTCTTGCTGGTGGCCGCAATGCGGGCAGGTGATCACAGATTGCAGTTGCACGTCGTTAACAGACATACCAATGTTTTTATCGCTTCAAACGTACTACTTATTTCCGTATCAGGCGCTTAAAATTGTATCCATGCCAGGCTGGCTTTCCGGTCGTCGCCTTTACGGGTAATGACTACGGTAGCGTATATACGTTTTTGTGCATCATAATCAGCGGCGCCGAGCAGGCAGGCATAGCCCTTTGTCACTTCAGGCATCCCGAAAAGATAGAGGCGTTCCATTTTGTTATTGTAGAAACGATAGCATACGAAATTAGCGTCTGTAGCGTATTTGAGCGGCTTCTTCACTTTATCGGAACCACCGCTCTCCAGGTATTGCAGGTGGTCGTTGAAGAGCACAAAGGTAGCGTTGGGAATGGCTACATAATCATAGGACAGATAGGTATTGGTGTTCAATGCCGCGATCTTGTTACGGAACACCCATTCGCTTTTGGAGCGGCGGTGCTGGAAGAAAGGCTCGCACAGACCGGTGATCACCTGGTACTTGGAAACCGCCACCGTGGTGTTTTCCCGGCCGGTGGAGTCCAGCAAGGCGATGGCGGCATCGCCCATATAAGTGTGGAATTTATTGACCTGCGAATTGCCTTGTTTAAAGCGGGTCAGCGTTTCGAGCATCAGCGTGCTGCTGCCATCGTCATTGAGCAGCCAGCGTTGCGGCGTACCGCTATAGTCCTCTTTCCAGCCCAGGTTGTTCTGCACATTTCTCGACAGCTCCGGAAAGCTAAGCTGGTGGTGTTTTCTGAGCTTTCCATTGCTCAGGAAGGTATTCAGGAAAATACCACTGCCGTTCTCTTTCTTCTGCGATGGCGCCTGGAGCAGCATGGCCACTTGCTGCGAGGCGGGCGATAGCTGTATCATCCCGCTCACTTCTCCGAAATTGGCCGTATAGTCGAGCACGTGATGATCAAAGGTGGAAGAATCCGGTGAGAGCACGCTCATGATCACCTTCGACCAGGGCTCATTTCCCTTGCGTTTCGTATTGAAGCCGGTGGCGCTCAGGTACACTTTCTCCTTGCCCTGCACGGCCATATGGATATAACTGAAATAGCTATACGAAGTATCGTTGAAGTAATAATAACCAGTGTTGATGAGTTGATGATCCGGGGAGAAATGGAGCACTTTCACTCTTTCGCGGATGCTGTCGTTCCGCTGTATCTCTGCGCCGGCAAAGAAGGCTACCGCGTAATAATCGCTGTGGGCGTCCTTTTCCACGTAGCAGTCGTGCGTGGCGAGATTGTCCTGTACGAATACACTGCGATGCTGAACGGTGGGCAGTTCGCCGAGTTGCTTTTCCTGCAAAATGCGGCCTGTTTGCGGATCCAGCACCAGGCGGTACATGACGGGGCAGTTCTTCACCAGTTGTTGCAGGAACAGTACCGGCTGGCCGTTTATCTCATAGATACCGTCTATCTCCGTGGATTCGATATCTGCTGGGTTCCATTGCTGCGGATGGAGTGTATCCATTACCGTTAGTTCCCTTTTGGCATTGTATACGCTCACCTGCACGCCTTCTTTTTTGGAGAAGTGCAGGTAAAGCGTGTTACCATTTTGTAGTTGCATTACCTTGTCCCAGCCGTCGCCTGGTTCTTCAAAAGCGTTGCTTACCTGTACCACCGGCACCTGCGCGCTGGCCACTGCTGCGGGAAACAGGGCGAGCGCGCAGACGACCGTCCATTTAAAATATTTCATCTTCCTACTAATTATTAATTTCAAATATATGAAATTAATTATGTATGAAGAAGAAATCTAGAAACGCATTCTTTGTATCCTTACAGCATTGAGGATGGCGAGCAGCGCCACGCCTACATCTGCAAATACGGCCTCCCACATGGTGGCCAGTCCGCCCGCGCCGAGGATCAGCACAACACCTTTCACTACAAAGGCCAGCGTGATGTTCTGCCATACGATGCGTTTGGTCATTTTACCGATACGGATGGCGACGGGGATGCGGGAGGGTTGATCGTTCTGGATCACGATATCCGCCGTTTCGATGGCGGCATCGCTGCCCAGGCCTCCCATGGCGATACCGGCATCGCTCAGCGCGATCACCGGCGCATCATTGACGCCATCGCCCACAAAGGCCACACTGCCGCGTTTGGCGCGGATCTCTTTCACCCGGTTCACTTTATCTTCCGGCAGCAGATCGCCGAAGGCTTCATCTACGCCAAGGCGGCTGGCAACGTATTTCACTACGCTGCTTTTATCTCCCGACAACATGACGGTATGTACGTTCAGCGCCTGTAAAGATTTCACCGCCTGTTCAGCGTCTTCTTTCAACTCATCTGCAATGGTGATCCATCCGGCAAACTGTCCGTCGATCGCAATAGCCACTACCGTGAGCACAATTTCGTCAGTCCTCACGTCAACGGCTACACTAAATTGCTCCATCAGCCGGAAATTACCTGCCAGCAAGGTTTTACCATTCACCTTTCCTTTGAGGCCATGCCCCGGTATCTCTTCTACTTCCGTCACCTCCGGCAGCAGCAGCTGGTTTCCCAGGTATTCATGAATAGCAGTAGCCACGGGGTGGGTAGATTTCCTTTCCAGCGCATCTACCATAGGCAATACCGTAGCAGCATCAAAACCAGGCTGCATCACCACTTCCTGCACTTTGAACACGCCGCGTGTAAGCGTGCCCGTTTTATCCATCACGATATTTTTTACGGCTGCCATCACATCGAGGTAGTTGCTGCCTTTGAACAGGATACCATTGCGGCTGGCGGCGCCAATACCGCCGAAATAGCCCAGGGGTATGGATATCACCAATGCGCAGGGACAGGATATCACCAGGAAGATGAGCGCGCGGTACAGCCATTCATTGAAATCATATTGCGCCACAAAAAAGTAGGGCAGCAAACAAATGGCCGCCGCCAATGCCACCATCACAGGCGTATAGATACGCGCAAAGCGGCGGATGAACAGCTCTGTAGGCGCTTTCTGCGCGGTGGCGTTCTGCACGAGGTCCAGTATCTTCGACAATTTGCTATCGGCATAAGGCGTGCTCACCTCCACATCTGCCAGTGTATTGAGGTTGATCATGCCGGCCAGCACCTCCTCGCCTTTGCGTTTTACATCAGGTTTGCTTTCGCCGGTCAGGGCGGCCGTATTGAAAGATGCGCTGTCGGACAACAGCTTGCCATCCAGTGCGAGCTTTTCACCAGGCTTGAGCTGAATAATGCTGCCCACGGCTACTGTGGCGGCTTTGCGGCGGGATACTTGTCCGCCTTCCAGTATACTTACCTCATCAGGGCGTTGATCCAGCAATCCTTTGATATTCGATTTGGCCCTGTTCACAGCTGCCGCCTGGAACACTTCCCCGATGGCGTAAAAGAGCATCACGGCCACCCCTTCCGGATATTGGCCAATATAAAATGCGCCCACCGTGGCGATGGTCATCAACAAAAATTCACTGAACACATCTCCTTTCATCACCGTCCTTCCTGCATTCACCATCACAGGCAAGGCTACCGGCAAATAGGCCACCAGATAGAGCAGCAGCCTTTTAACGCCAGTGAATGCCGGCCATTGATTATCCAATACAATACCAGTGAGCAACAACACCAGACTTACGATGCAGGCAATGAAGGCGGCGCTTTTCCACCATGCGGTGGCTCCATGATCGTGATCATGGCCTTCGTGACCGGTTTCAATAACTGTTTGAGCGATCATATCGATTGATTGAGATTTAACAGATAAAAAAATTATATCGTCGTTGGGGTTTCGCTCCCCGGGCGATGTATGCCCCCATTTGATGCCCCGGGCTCGGGCCCCCATCCC
>NZ_CABHMS010000012.1 GCF_902167635.1 Chitinophaga vietnamensis | reverse complement strand
CTTCAAGGGCTTCTCCGCTTTAATCCACGATTAATTCATATTTTTATTCTATATTGAGCACGGAAAGACTGATACAGGTATATGTTCCACGCTGCCGAGATAAAGGAGTTACAGCGCCGCATCGCCTTGTATGATGATGAAGCAGCCTATAAAGAGTTGTTCCTGGTATTCTACAAGCCGCTGCAGCAGTTTGCCAATTCTTTTGTGAGATCAAATGAAATGGCAGAGGAGATAGTGTCCGATACTTTCATCATGGTGTGGGAACGCCGTCATCAGTTGGAAACCATCTCCAATCTTCCTGTTTATCTGTACGTCAGTACAAAAAATACCGCACTTAAATATTTATTGAAACAACAGAAACAGGTAGCCATCACCATTGATGAGCTGTCTGTAGAGCTGGAAAGCCCGTATCACAATCCGGAAGAGCTGATGGTAACAGCCGAAATGCTGCACCGGATTCAACAGGCGATAAATGGCCTGCCTCCAAAATGTAAAATGATATTCAAGCTCATCAAGGAAGATGGACTGAAGTATAAGGAGATTGCCGAGATATTGAATATTTCTGTGAAGACCATCGACAACCAGCTGGCCATTGCATTGGCCCGCATTGCGCGGACGATCAACGTCAATCTCAAGAAAACCACCCGCTGGTAGCGGGTTTCCGGGCAACAAATTTTTTTTATTTCCTTTTAGTAGATGTTGTAAAAAAATGGCTCCTTGTAGAAGAGAGCATATTGTTTCACTGTTATGTCTACTAAACGCACCTGGGAATTAATTGGGCGAAAACTCGCCGGCGAGGCCTCCGCAGAAGAACTGCGGGAGCTGGATCAGCTATTGCGCGCGCATCCTGAACTGCATTTACCGGTAGATACTATGTCGGATATCTGGAAACAATCTGCGGATGCAGACCGGGCCGCGGGCGAAGATGCCCATCGCCGGCATATCCACCGGATGCAACAGATGGGGATAGATATAGGGAGAATGGAAGACCAGGAAGATGCCACCTATCTGCTGGAAGGCAGCAGGCGCAGGCACTATCGCCGTTACCTGGTAGCTGCCGGTATCAGCGGCGCTATGCTGCTGGCCGGATGGTGGGCCTGGAAGCCCGGCGGCAAACACCGTCCCGCGGCGTTGTCCGAAGTAAGCACCCGCAATGGCTCCCGTACCAGTATCCAGCTGCCGGATGGCTCACGGGTATGGCTAAACGCTGGTAGCAAACTCACGTACGACAAAGACTTCGGCAGCAGCTCCCGCGAAGTGTCGCTCAGCGGCGAAGCCTTTTTCGATGTCGCCAAAAATGCAGAACTGCCATTCATCATACATACCGCCGCTATGGATGTGCGCGTACTGGGCACCCGCTTCAACATCCGTTCCTACCCGGGCGATAAAAATACCGAAGCCGCATTGATACAAGGCAGTATCGAGGCCTCGCCGAAAGACAGGCCCGCAGAAAAGATCATCCTGAAACCCAATGAAAAGATACTGGTACTGAATGCCATCCCTTCAGGAGGCAGCGCCGCCAGCCGCCAGCACAGCGACCCGGTAGTGGCCGTACAGCGCCTGACCTATTACGAATCAGCTGATAGCACCGTAGCTATAGAAACATCCTGGATGGATAATAAACTGGTATTCCGCGATGAATCTTTCGCCTCACTGGCCAAACGCATGGAACGCTGGTATGGCGTAACTATCCGCTTCAGCGAACCGCAGGAAGAGCAATTGCGCTTCACCGGCGTATTCCAGGGAGAGACCGTCCAACAAGCACTGAACGCATTAAAACTGATAGCCGCATTTAATTACACCATAAAAGACAACGAGATCACCATCAACCAGTAAATATAAATTCCGTTATGAACAAAAGCATGTATAACAGTTCGTGAAAATGCAGCATAAAAAACGGGAAATGCGCCAACATTTCCCGCTGAAGCATTCACAGAAGCCTTGTCCGTATTGAGACACAGCAGGGACTTCTATTTTTCACCTCAAGATTTAAAAGTATGAAAAAATCGCTAACATTTAGGGAGCGAACACCCCATGCCCTTAAAAAAGCTCTTTTGATTATGAGATTAGCCGCGATATTGCTGCTGGCTGGCGTACTACAGGTAACAGCCGGGGCGAAAGGGCAAGGTATCACCCTCAAGCTCAAAGAGGTGGAGATTGCCAAAGTATTGAGTACAATTGAAAAGCAGGGAAGCTACCGCTTTCTCTATAACAACGCGCTCAAAGATATCCGCCGCAAAGTGGACGTAGATGCGCAGAACACCGCATTGCCCGAGCTGATGGGCAGTCTCTTCGAAGGCACCAACCTCCGCTACCGCCTCATGGAAAACAACCTCGTAGTGATCATGGCCAATACCAATGAACTACAGGATATCAGGATCACTGGTAAAGTGACCACGGGCGCAGGCGGCCAGCCGCTGCCCGGCGTTACCATCAGCGTGAAGGGCACCTCCCGCGGCACCGTTACCAATGCCGACGGTACCTATACTTTAACAGTGCCCGAAAACGCCACCCTGGTTGTTTCCTTCATCGGCTTCACCACACAGGAAGTGCCGGTAAACAGCCGGCCTGTTATCAATATCACCATGACCGAAGCCGTGACTACCGTAGAACAGGTAGTGGTAGTAGGTTACGGCGTTCAACGCAAGGTAGATGTTACCGGCGCCATCACACAGGTGAAAGGAGAAGAGATCTCCAAACAGCCCGCCACCAACGCCATGAGCGGCCTGCAAGGAAAAGTAGCCGGCGTACAGATCACCAACAGCGGCAAGCCCGGCGCCGCACCCACCATCAAGATCAGGGGCACCGGTACCATCTATGGGAACACCAACCCGCTGTATGTAGTAGACGGTGTGTGGTATGATGATATCACCTTCCTCAATCCTGCCGATATCGAAAATGTGAGCGTGCTCAAAGATGCTTCCAGCGAAGCCATCTACGGGGTGCGCGCCGCCAACGGCGTGGTGCTGATCACCACCCGCAAAGGCAAGGCCGGCAAGGCTTCTGTTAACTACAACGGTTATGTTGGCTACCAGAAAGTAACCAACGAAGTGAAGATGGCCAACGCCAATGAATACGCCACCCTCGTGAATGAGCTGGCCGCCGCTAACGGCACCGCACCGGTATTTGCCGATCCTTCACAATTTGGCAAAGGCACCGACTGGTACCACCAGATACTCCGCAATGCCATGATCACCAATCACCAGATATCTGTAAATGGCGGCACGGAAAAATCTACCTATAACTTTTCCATCGGGTATCTTTACCAGCAGGGCCTCGTGAAGAACAACGATTTTAGCCGCTATACTGCCCGCCTGCAAAACGATTTCCAGGTATTTGAACCACTGCGTATAGGCTATACCGTTACTGCCGCCGCACAGAACTCGCATGACGCGCCGGAGAATATCTTTACACAGCTCTATGGCGCTGCGCCGGTAGTGCCCGTGCGCTATGCCGATGGATCTTATGGCGATCCCAATCTCTACAACATCGGCGATGGCAACAACTATAACCCGCAGGTAACGCTCGATGTTTATAATCAAATTACCAAACGTTATGTGGTAACCGGTAACGTTTATGCCGACCTGCGTTTTGCCAAGCACTTCACCTTCCATACCAGCGCTGGTGGCGAATTTGGCGATAGTACCATCCGCAACTATACACCGGTATACAAGGCCACCTTCAAGCAACAGAATGCCATCAGTAAACTGATGCGCACCAGCGTGGAACGCCGTAACTGGATCGTGGAAAACACCCTGACCTACGACAATAAATTTAAAGATCATTCCCTGAAAGTGATGCTGGGACAGGGCGCGCAACAATACAGGCTCTATAAACTCATTGCCTCTGCCAACAATGTTCCCAACAGCAGTGAAGGAGACCTCTACCTGCGATTGGGAAACACAGATGGCCGTGAAATCAAAGATGAAGGCGACCTGTACACCGTAGCCTCCTATTTCGGCAGGGTCAATTATGCTTATAAAGATAGATACCTGCTCACCGCCTCCATGCGTATAGACGGTTCTTCCAAATTCGCCGTAGATAACCGCTGGGGCTATCTTCCCGCCGTGGGCGTGGGCTGGGTGATCAGCGATGAACCTTTCCTCAAAGAAAGTAAATGGCTCAATAGCTTGAAACTGCGCGCCAGCTGGGGGCAGATCGGCAACTCTTCCGTGCCGTCCAATATCCCCATCCTGCGCGTAGCCCAGGATCCTTACCTGACGGCCATCTTCGGAGGTATCGTGAATACCGGCGCCAGCGTCAACTCCATCGTGCCGCCTACTTTATATTGGGAAAAAGGAGAGGGTACTGATATTGGACTGGAAGCCAGCCTGCTTAATAACCGCCTCTATGCAGAACTGGGAGTATATAACAGGCTGACCAAAGAAGCCATCTTTGACATCCAGATTCCTGCAACTGTAGGTACGCAGTCCAGCACCATTATCGCCAACCAGGCGAGCATCCGCAACCGCGGCGCGGAAGTGACCATCAACTGGAAAGATAATATCAGCAAGGATTTCAGCTACGCTATCGGCGGTAACCTCGGTTATAATGAAAACAAGGTAATATCAGTAGTAACTGGTGGCAACCCGATCTATGGCGGCGGCGGCGCCTCCACCGGCGGCGCGCTCGCTACCCGCACCGTGGTAGGACGCCCTATCGGCGAGTATTTCGGCTATCAGGTAGATGGTATCTTCCAGACAGATGCGGAAGCAGCCGCTTCTGCACAGAAGACAGCAAAAGCAGGTGATTTTAAATATAGAGATGTTAGTGGTCCTAACGGAAAACCCGATGGCGTTATCGACTTCAACGACCGCGTGCCGCTGGGTAACCCGAACCCGAAGTTCACCTACGGCATCAACACCAGCTGGAACTACAAGCAATTTGACCTGGCGCTCGATTTTCAGGGCGTTGCCGGCGTACAGGTATACAATGCCAATCCCGCGCTGCGCTTCGGTAACGAGAACTTCACGCAGGACTTCTACAACCACCGCTGGCATGGCGCCGGTACCTCCAATACCTATCCTTCTGCGAAGATCGGCGGCGGCGATAACTATCTGCCCAACTCTTTCTTCGTAGAAAACGGCAGCTATTTCAGGATAAGGAACATGCAGCTGGGATACACCTTGCCCGGCGATCTCTCCAAGCGCTGGAAGATGCAACGTTTACGCATATACGTAAATGCGCAGAATGCTTTCAACTTCTTCAGGTATAAAGGATTTTCGCCTGAAATCGGCGGCGGGCCCAGAGATGCCGGCATCGATAACAACGTATACCCGCTGTTCGCCACTTACAATTTCGGCGTGAATGTAACCTTCTAACCTAAATTATCTGAATCATGAAACGTTATCATCAATATAAATATCGTATAGCCGCTTACGTGATGCCTGTCATCATGATGATGGGTACCGCTTGTGGCAAGAAGTTCCTCGATGTGCCGCCACAAGGGCAGCAACCGGGCGCACAGTTCTGGAAATCACAAGGAGACGCCACCAAGGCCGTGAATGCCATGTATGCCAATCTGCACGAATGGAAACAGGTGGCCTTTGCTGCCATTGCCATTGAGAGCCTGGGCTCAGATGATACAGAAAAAGGTTCCAGTCCCTCCGACGCTACTTTCTTCAACAAGTACGACGACTTTTCCGTGGGCGCTACCGAAGGGCAGCTGCTCGATTTCTGGAAAGGACAATACCAGGAGATCAACTTCTGTAACCAGGTGCTGGACAATGTTCCTGGTATCACGATGGATGAAAGCCTGAAAGCGAGATACCTCGCCGAAGCGAAGTTTATCCGCGCCTATGCCTACTTCCGGCTGGTAAGAGCTTATGGCGATGTGCCACTGCGTCTCACTGTGCCCAAAGGAGCGGAAGAATACAACATACCGCGCACACCGAAAGACCAGGTATGGGCTGCCATCGAAAAAGACCTCAGCGATGCCGCCGCCGTGCTGCCGCAAAGCTATGGTCCTGCTGATGCCGGCCGCGCCACCAAAGGCGCCGCGCTCGCCCTGCACGCCAAAGTAGCCATGTACCTGAAAAAATGGAACGATGTGCTTAACTACAGCAACCAGGTGATGGGCCTGGGTTATGTGCTCTTCCCCAACTACGAACAGCTGTTCCGCATTCCTAATGAGAACAATTCAGAATCTGTATTTGAGATACAATGCCAGCTGATACCCGGTAACCCGGACGCTTCCAACTCGCAATACTCCCAGGTACAAGGCGTGAGAGGCGTTGTAGGCGGCGGCTGGGGCTTCAACGTGCCCACGCCTGACCTGGTGAAAGAGTTTGAGCCCGGCGACCCCAGGTTGAACGGCACCATCCTCTTCCGCGGCACCACTACGCCTGAAGGCGATGCTATCCCACCCAGCGGCGATAACCCGATGTACAACATGAAATCGTATGTGCCTTTCCGTTTGTTTGTGACCGGCTACAACGAAGGCTGCGATCAGAACATACGGGTGATGCGCTACGCAGAAGTGCTGCTCATGAATGCCGAAGCAGCCAATGAACTGGGCAATGCTTCCCAGGCGCTGCAATCGCTCAATGCCGTGAGAAGGCGTGCCCGCGGCGGCAATGGCGCCATCCTTCCGGATGTGACCACTACCGACAAAAACGCGCTGCGCAATGCTATCTGGCATGAAAGGAGAGTAGAGCTGGCCATGGAATTTGATCGCTACTTCGATGTGATCCGCCAGGGACGCGCCGCACAGGTATTCGGTCCTAAAGGCTTCACCGCTGGTAAAAATGAAGTATGGCCGGTGCCACAGAACGAGATCGATGTAAGCGCTGGCAAACTGACACAGAACCCCGGCTATTAATCTCAAAAAAAGATCATCATGAAAAAAGCTCCTTTATATATGCTTCTGGCATCGGCCATATCACTTGCCGGATGCTACAAAAAATTTGATCCGGCCTCTTATGCGCCACCACTGCGCATTGGCGGCTATACCTCCGCCAGCGAGATCGCCCCGGGCAACCTGGTGGCCTATTGGTCGTTCGATGGTTCTTCTATCGACAGCGTCTCCAAAACTACCGGCGACAACAAAGGCGTCACCTTTACCGATGGCATCAAAGGCAAATGCCTGCAGGGCGCCAGCAAATCGTATATGCTGTTCAATCCCGGCGCATCCATCCTCAACCTGCAAAAATTCACCGTTACCATGTGGGTGAAATCACCGCAGAATACCGATGGCATCGTAGGATTGATAGGTCTCAGCAATACGCAGTCTTTCTGGGGCAACCTCGATGTGTTCTTTGAAAACGGCAGCACCGAAACCACCGGCAAGCTGAAAGTGCATGTATCCGGCGCCAACCAGGAAGCATGGCTCGGCAACTATGATCTGCAGAACCCCTGGAACAGCTGGACGCACATCGCGCTATCTTATAATGGTGCAGACACTTTTCGTATATACGTGAACGGCGCCCGTATCGACAGCAAAGCGGTAACGGGTTATGGCCCTGCCAAATTCGTGAACCCGGGCAAGATGGTATTTGGCACCATGCAGTTCCAGACAACGCCCAGTCTTACCTCGGCTACTTCTGCGCAGCCCTGGGCCAGCTATCTCACAGGTAACCTGGACGAAGTTCGTATATACAATACCGTTATTAATGACGATGATATCAGCTCGCTCTCTAAACTGGAAGCGAGAGGCAAATAAACTTTATGTGGCGGATCATTCCTGTTTTTATTGGCTGTCTGCTGGCAGCGCATGGTTGTAGCAAAGGCGGTAGCGATCATTCGCTGCCGCCCGCGCCGCCGCCGTCTTTCAGCCTCAACGCCCTCACGGTAAACGGCGTGTTTAACGGCTTCAAATACCAGGGCGTGAATACCTCACCGGTGATCAGGCTTTCCTTCACCGAAAAGATTGATGCCGGCACTGTAAACAATGCATTCAGCTTTGCCAGCAAATCCGGTACTGCCGTGCCTTTCACCGTATCGATGGATAATGGCGACAGCACCGTCATATTGCGACCATCGGCGCCCCTGCGATACCTCACCAGCTATGATGTGGCGGTGAACGGTAACCTGCGCTCGGTAAAAAAAGGCGAACTGTCATCTGCACTGAGCCTGCAAATGCTTACGCAGATAGACTCTACAGATAAATTCGCCCGCATCACGGATGAGGCGCTGCTCACATTGGTACAACAGCAAACCTTCAAATATTTCTGGGATGGAGCGCATCCGGTGAGCGGCCTCGCAAGAGACCGGAACACTTCGGGCGAAACCGTTAGCAGCGGCGGTTCCGGCTTTGGTATCATGGCCATCGTGGTAGCGGTACAGCGCGGATTCATCACCCGCGCCGCAGGCCTCGCACAATTGCAAAAGATCGTCGCCTTCCTGAAAACGAAAGCAGAAACTTTTCACGGCGCCTTTCCACACTGGCTCAATGGCACTACCGGCAAAGCCATCGCCTTCGGCCAGAAAGATGATGGCGCCGACCTGGTAGAAACGGCTTACCTGGTACAAGGCCTGCTCACCGCCCGCCAGTACTTCAATGATGCGGCCCTCAGCAGCGATATCAACAGCATCGCCGACGCCGTAGAATGGAGCTGGTTCAGGAAGAACAATGAGAATGTATTGTACTGGCATTGGAGCCCGGACTACAACTGGGACATGAACATGCCCATCCGCGGATGGAATGAATGTCTCATCACGTATGTGCTGGCTGCCTCTTCCAAAAATTATAGTATACCCAGGATCGTCTATGATGAAGGCTGGGCCAATAACGGCAGTATCAGGAACGGCAACCAGTACTACAATCTCCAGCTTCCGCTCGGCCCGGCCCTTGGCGGCCCGCTGTTCTTCTCCCATTATTCTTTCCTCGGTATTAATCCGAATGGATTGAAGGATCAGTATGCGGATTATCAGCAACAGGTAGTGAATCATACGAAGATCAACGCCGCCTATTGCAGTGCCAATCCTGCCGGGCATTATGGCTACAGTGCCGATTGCTGGGGACTTACCGCCAGTGATATCCCCGACGGCTATACGGCGAGTTCGCCCACGAATGATGTGGGCGTGATAGCGCCTACGGCCGCTTTATCATCGTTCCCGTACACACCGGATGCATCCATGCGCGCGCTGAAATTCTATTATTACAAACTGGGCGACAAGCTCTGGAAAGCATACGGTTTCACCGATGCGTTTTCACTCGAACAAAGTTGGTTTGCCGATTCCTTTCTGGCTATCGACCAGGGGCCGGTGATCATCATGATAGAAAATTATCGCAGCGGCCTGCTGTGGAATCTTTTTATGAGCTGCCCGGAAGTCAAGACCGGCATGCGTTCGCTGGGGTTTCAAGGCCCTGGCTTGTAAGATCATTTGATATTTCGCCCCTACCAATATTTCGCCCCTACGGGGCGTATTGATGGCGATCAATGACCCGTAGGGGCATCATATTGGTAGAGCGAAATGTCTATAACAATATTTTATGAAGAAATGTATTCTCTTTTTGTGCGGGATCATGCTAACCCTTTACGCGGCAGCGCAAAATACCAGGCGTAGCGCCCCCGCTATTCAACAGGGCCTCTCGGACAGCGCCCTGCTTGATCTTGTGCAACGGCAAACCTTCAAATACTTCTGGGATTTCGGCCACCCGGTATCCGGCATGGCCAGAGAGCGAAGCAACAAAGCCTATGATTATGGTGATGAAGTAGTGACTACCGGCGGCACCGGCTTTGGCGTGATGGCCATCATTGTAGCGGCCGAACGCGGCTGGATACCGCGCGATTCCGCCGTGGCGAGGCTGAACAAGATGATCAATTTTTTGAGGAAGGCAGATCATTACCACGGCATCTTTCCGCACTGGATGAATGGCAGCACCGGCAAAACAATTCCATTCAGCCGTAAAGATGATGGCGGTGACGTAGTGGAATCGGCATTCCTGTTCCAGGGCCTGCTCGCCGCCCGCCAGTATTTCAACCGCGAAACGCCGCAGGAACATGACCTGCGTAACAAGATCAACTGGACCTGGAACGAAGCGGAATGGAACTGGTACACCCGCGATGGCCGTGATGTCATGTACTGGCATTGGAGTCCTAACAACGGGTGGAGCATGAACCACGAGATCAGGGGATGGAATGAATGCCTGATCACCTATGTGTTGGCAGCATCATCTCCCAACTACGGCATCCGGCCTGAAGTATATTACCATGGCTGGGCCAACGGCGCCAACTTTCTCAACGGCCGCGAGTTCTTTGGCATCAAACTGCCGCTGGGCCCCGATTACGGCGGACCGCTGTTTTTCTCGCACTATTCTTTTCTCGGCCTCGATCCACATGGACTGAAAGACCGCTACGCCGATTATTGGGAACAGAATAAGCAGCATACGCTCATTAACCGCGAATACTGCATCCGTAACCCGAAAGGCTTCAAGGGCTATGGCGCCGACTGCTGGGGACTTACCGCCAGCGACACCTACGACGGCTACAATGCGCAGTCGCCGGAAAATGACTGGGGCACCATCACGCCCACAGCGGCTTTGTCGGCCTTTCCATATACACCGGAATATTCCATGCAGGCGCTCAAATATTTCTATTATAAACTGGGCAACAAAATATGGAGCCAGTACGGTTTCACGGATGCATTCAATGAAACCCGGCAGTGGTACGCTTCTTCGCATATTGCTATTGATCAGGGACCGATCATCGTGATGATCGAGAATTACCGCAGCGGCCTGCTGTGGAAACTTTTTATGAGCTGCCCCGAGATACAGCAGGGATTGAAGAAGCTCAATTTTCAAAGTCCGTATTTAAAGTAACAGACCATGCGCGCGATCCTGTTTGCGTTGTTGCTATTGGCAACGGCCACTTCTTCTGCACAAAATACATATTGCAATCCTGTCAATATAGACTATGGCTATTGTCCCATCCCTGGTTTTACAGAATGGGGCAAACACAGGGCCACAGCGGATCCTGTGATCGTCAACTTCAAAGGAGACTACTATCTTTTCTCTACCAATCAATGGGGGTATTGGTGGAGCAAGGATATGTTGCAGTGGCATTTCCTGCCGCACAAATTTCTGAAGCCCTACCATCATGTGTACGATGAGCTGTGCGCACCTGCGGTATGGGCCATGGGCGATACTTTGCTGGTATTTGGTTCTACCTACACCCGCGATTTTCCGATCTGGATGAGCACTGATCCCAAAGGCAATCAATGGAAAGAAGCCATCGACTCATTTGATATCGGCGGCTGGGACCCGGATTTTTTTCTGGATGATGATGGACGACTCTACATGTACAACGGCAGCAGTAACACCTATCCTTTGTATGGCGTGGAGATCAACCGGAAAACATTTCAACCCGTTGGCACGCGCAAGGAGCTTTTTCTGCTGCACCCGCAACGCTACGGCTGGCAAAGGTTTGGAGAGTATATGGACAATACTTTCCTCGATCCTTTCGTAGAAGGCGCCTGGATGACCAGGCACAATGGCAAATACTACCTGCAATACGGCGCGCCAGGCACAGAGTTCAGCGGCTATGCCGATGGGGTGGCTGTGAGCGATCATCCACTCGGGCCTTTTGTACCGCAGGAGCATAACCCGGTATCGTTCAAGCCTGGCGGATTTGCCCGTGGAGCAGGCCATGGCAGCACCTTTCAGGATAATGATGGGTATTGGTGGCATGTATCCACTATGGTGATATCTGTGAAAAATAGTTTTGAACGCCGTATCGGTTACTGGCCCGCAGGCTTCGATAAAGATGGCGTAATGTATTGCAATACGGCCTTCGGCGATTATCCGCATTACCTGAAGAGAAGCGGTGAGAAGGGTTCTTTCAGGGATGATGGCAATACCTTTACCGGCTGGATGTTGCTGAATTACGACAAGCCCGTTACCGTATCTTCCACGCTGGGCGGCTATCTGCCTAACTACGCCGTGGATGAGAGCATCAAAACGTATTGGAGCGCTGCCACCGGCAACAAAGGAGAGTGGCTGCAATCCGACCTGGGGCAACTCAGCACCGTACACGCCGTACAAATTAATTACGCCGATCAGGATGCCACTTTTTTAGGTAAACAGGAAAATATCTATCATCAATATAAACTCTGGTATTCTGTAGATGGTAAACGTTGGAAGATATTGGCAGATAAAAGCAATAACACCACAGATGTACCGCACGATTACGTGGAGCTGCAACAGCCGGTGAAAGCGCGTTTCATCAAATTGGAGAACATACATATGCCTACCGGAAAATTCGCTATCAGCGGACTGCGGGTATTTGGTAAAGGCAATGGCGCGGCGCCTGATACTGTAAAACAATTCCTCGTGCTACGCACAGAAAAAGATAAACGCAGCGCCTGGCTCAAGTGGCAACCCGTAGATAATGCTTATGCCTACAATATCTACACCGGCATCGCGCCTGATAAATTGTATAATTGCATCATGGTGCATGGCAGCAATGACTACTATTTCAAAGGAATGGACAAGGAGCTGCCTTACTATTTTTGTATTGAAGCCGTAAACGAGAATGGCGTTTCTGCAAGAACAAGTGTGATAAAAGTATTTTAAATAAATATGATCGCCCATCGGGCGATCATATTTATTTATGGCTGTTACGGAACTACCACAGTGTTTACATTGGAATAATCACTATAAACCAAAACAGGAGAGGTGTACACAATTCCTCTTGTTCTGTATTCATAAGTACCGGCGCCTCCCAATGCATTTACGTTAATCGGCGGAGGATTGTTAAGCCCGGTCATGGTATAGCTGTTCCATGCGGTGGTACCGGCTTTCCTGTATTCAAAGTAATTGGTATTGGAATATCCCAGGCTTGGAAAGTGACAAGGCTGACCGCACAACGAAATGAGCGGTATCGGCTGGATCAGGTGATCAGTGCCGGATACAGACCCATTTGCGGTGTAGGGGAAAGTTTGATAAGAGTTAGGTGTCAGGCTTGCGAAGCTGGTATAGCTGGTGCTGAAATAATCGATTTGAGCACAGTCGGTATGCAAGGTCACCTTGGTGCGGAAAGTGCCATAGCTACAGAAGTATTGATAGCGTATGGTGACCTGGAAGGCCACCCTGTACCGGTTTACATTGGAGCCTAAAGATCCGTCGTAGTACGTACTATCCAATTGAAAAGAGGGCACTCCCGTTGCAGCTGTTGCAGGCGCAAAAACAGGCCAGCTGCCCGCTGGCAATTGAACGGTACCCAGGCTGCCTGTTGTGACCAGGTTGGCAGGCACATCTATCCGGTAAAGGAAATTGAGCGAAACGGTGGTATTGGTATCGCTGGTGCAACCATTAATAGTGGCGATATATCCCAGGTAGGTGGCCTGGTAACTGGAAGGATCGATGAAGACGCCGCCACAAAGCCCGTCGGTACGGCTTAACGCGGCGCTCTTTTTCAAACTGTCCAGTCTCGACTGGGATAATTTATTCCCGTCCTTATCGGAAGGAAACAGCGCTACTTTCTCATTTGTAAAAGAATAACTCCGGGTAACAGGTTTGCTGTCAGTGGCCGCCGGACCTGGCGTTGGAACCGTATCATGTTTCTGACAGCTGCTAATAAATAAAAATAGAGATGCCGCCAGTAGCAGCGCATAGGAACTGATTTTCATAGTGAGGGTTTTAACAAATAAAACTAAGGGGAAGCGCTGCGAACGGAAGGCATTATTCAAATATCTTGTTTAACTGTTCTCCGGGGTTTTGGAGAAAGTCTGCCACGCTGCTCAATTCCTTTAATTCGCCATGCTCATAATCTGCACAGGCGAGGCATTTCTTCTTGGGATACCATACCAGCAGCCCTTCCGGGCTATAGTTGTCTACATCGGATAAAAGATCCAGGAAGGTATGTCCTTGCCAGTTGACCTCTTTGATATCTACAATGCGATTAAATTTCACGGTATCCAGATCATTGTTCTGTGCGGCTACGCATACAGCAGTGGGGTTATAGGGGAATACCATATCAGGCAAATGCAGGTTCACATCCACGCCGGCGTCAAGAAGCATTTTAACGGCGGGGTATTGGCGGCTGGAAACGGCCTGCCGTAGTGATCTTCCATCTTCTTTCAACTGATAACCATTGGCCAGCAGTACCGGGATGTTGTTATATTGATTGCCGTAAAGGGCTGCGCTGAGTGGCGTTTTACCTACTTGGTCGGGCGCATTTACATTTGCCTCTTTATCAATCAGCAATTGTACGATAGCAGGTTTACAATTGGAGGCGGCCATGAGCAGCGCGGGATGCGCTTCATCATTGACGGCCGCATTTTTGTTCAGCAACCAGTGTATCACTTGTGTCTTTTGTTCACACAAGGCCAGTGTTAATGGAGTTGTATCAATTTGCCCGGTAACATTGAAAACGGCATTCACGTCCGATCCCTGCGCGAGAATATTTAGGGATTTTTTGATTGACGGATTTTTTGATTTGAGGGAGCTGAAATTCCCCTCAAATCAAAAAATCCGTCAATCAAAAAATCCCTAAATATTTCAATAGCTGCTCATCACGCCCCAGCCAGAGCAGGCGTCCCAGCCCACGCCGGCGGTATAGCCGATGTTGGAGGGAGTGGTGATATTATCTCCCTGCGTAATATCGCGGCAAAAATTATTTGGCGTGGCATATAGTTTTGGCTGCACAAATCCTGCTTTGCTATTTTTCTTTTCATTGTTGAGCGCAAAGAAAGCGGCCATCAGCGGCGCCACGGCGCTGGTGCCGCCGATAACGGCCCACTGTCCATCTACCAATATTTTATAACCGGTATTAGGAGAGGCGTTGCCGGCAACGTCGGGTATACCACGACCTTTGAATTTTGTTTCTGCTGATAGCGGAACACCGGTCGTTAACTGGTAATCCGGCAAAGGGAAGAAATCACTCACACCGCCGCCGGTAGCGGAATCCACAGCATCATGCCATACGATCTCATTGCTGACGGTATGATTTGTGATCTGGGCTCTGGTGCCGCCGCAGGCCAGCACATAGGGGCTGGAAGCGGGAAAGTCCACATGCACATGCCCATCGTAGCCATTTACACCCGGTTGTTGATCTGATGAGCCCATATCGCCTGCGGCTGCGCAGATCGTCACGCCCAGCACGCTCGCGGCTTTGAATGCTTCATTGTAGCTATTCATAGACTGCTGCGTCCAGCCGCTTTCCGCTGCGCCCCAGCTGATGGAGATCACAGCAGGACGATTCACTTTATCGTGCAGGGCAGTGGTGATGGCATCGAGAAAACCCTGGTCGGTATTGGGTGCGAAGTATACCACGATCTTTGCGCCGGAAGCTACGGCCCCGGCCACTTCTATGTCCAGCATCACTTCTGCGTCGGGGCCATTGGCGGTGCCGGGATTGTTATAGCCGCCATCCACGCCTACCGCTTTGACTTTTGGCAGCGGCCTTTGCAAAGTGCTGAAATAAGTGCCGAGATCTTTTTTGCGGTAACCGCCGTCGAGCTCAATGAGCGCGATACATTGGCCTTTGCCCGTTACGTTCTGCGGATAGCCGTAGGCGTTAGCAACATCGTTGGGAGCATAGCCGCTGAAGGTTACGGTGCGCGGATTCACGGCGCCATCCATTTTCAATACCTGGAATAGCGGTTGCGCGGCGGCTCTGTTGTCGAGGCCGAACACGCCTTCCACTACGCCTTCCAGGTTGGCGGGAATATGAATCTGACCGGAGCGGCCGCGGAACATACGGCCATCGCCGGCATCGTAGTTGGCAAGATGCACCTGGAAAGCGGTTTCGAAATATTTGATCTTGCCGCGCAATATCACGCTGCGACGGGCATGATCAATAAGTGTTACAGAGAGGTGGTTGTCGGCTGCAAATTGTTCTATCAGCTCGATATCGCTCTGTGCGGCGCCAAATTCTTTTTCATATTCTTCCAGCGAATATTGTTGCCGGTCTTTGAGTGAAGTGTCGAGCGATCGTTTTCTTCGGATCCTGATGGTAACGTCGATCGCATCGCTGGTGTTAATGGTGGTCATTTTAGCGGCATCCGGAGCGGCTTTGGCGCTGCCTTTCAGCGGTACCATGGGAAATGGTCCTGATGAGGAATGGCTGTTTGTCATGACATGAACAGATTTAAAATGCCAGGAAATAAATACACGTGGCCTGTCGGAGATTTGCTGGTGCCCGTCGGTTTAATTTGGGGTTTATGAGATAGATCGAAGTTACTGGATTCCTGCGACACAAAAAAAACAGCCCCGCGGTTTGCGGAGCTGTGGATGATATAAATAACTGCTGAATCCTGCGATTAATAACCGGCTTGTGCGGCACGCTGTTTTCTTTTCTTCTTGTCTACCAATGCACCGGTACCAGCGCCTACGCCTGCGCCGATGAGCGTACCGATGGCAGCGCCTTTCAGGTGGTCTTTGTTCACGATCGCACCGGTGATAGCGCCTGCGCCAGCGCCTACTACTGCGCCTTTGGCGGTGTGGCTCCAGTCTTTCCAGATACGTTTACGATGCGGCGCAGCCGGCGCTGCTGCTGGTGCAGCGGCATTATTGGCGGCCGGTTCTGCTACGGGCGCTGCTGCAGTAGCACCGCTGGTATAGCCTTCAGCCGGAGAGGTGTGGATGTATTTACGGCCGTGTTTTACTGCATTCATGGAATCCACTACCTGCTGTTTTACAGCGCTGATCGTATTCATGGAATCGATGGTGGCTTTCTTCGCATTTTCAATAGCGGTGGCATTGTCGCTGTTACCCTTACAAGAGAACAGCATTGCTGCGGCGGCCATTGCTATGAATATCTGTTTCATGGTTAAAGTTTTTTACGCGTTAGTTTTCAACCCTGCCACTGTCGAAAACCGTGCCAATTTAGCTCAAACCGCCGCCAGTGCTTCATTTTCATATGATTGTCGTAGTTGTAGCGGGTCGGTTGCTCCTGTAACTCCATACAGTGAGCATAGCGCCCAAAGATACGATCAATGCGCCAATCCAGGGTGTGGCCGGCAATCCCAAAGTAGCTTGCTCTACTACGAGGCCGCCTACCCAGGAGCCGATGGCTACGCCCAGGTTGAAAGCCGCAATGTTCAAGGCAGAAGCAATATCTTCTGTGCCAGGCAGGTATTTCTCTGCCAGCTGCACAATGTATAATTGTAGTCCGGGCACATTGGCAAAGGAGAGACCGCCCATCAGGAACAATGTGATAACGGCTGGTATTTTATAATGCGCAGTGAAAGTGAAGATCACCAGCACTACGGCCTGTAACAGGAATATACGGATGAGCACACGCGCAGGATTGGTATTGGCTACTTTGCCGCCGATTACATTGCCGAGCGCAATCGCTACGCCATATACCAGTAATAACAGGCTTACCGCATTGGAAGAAAAGCCCGTCACTTTTTCGAGCAGGGTAGCCAGGTAAGTAAAGGCCACAAAGGTGCCGCCATAGCCCAGCGCCGTGATGGCCAGCACCAGCAGGATATGCCAGTTGCGCAATACCTGTAGCTGGTCTTTCATACGTAATACAGGCCCGTTTTTGATATCGCCCGGCATGAGCAACAGCAATGCGATGAAGCTGACGGCGCCCAGGATAGCCACGCCAATAAAGGTGCTCCTCCATCCGAAATGCTGGCCAATAAAGGTGCCCAGCGGCACGCCGGCGATGATCGCAATGGTAAGACCAGCAAACATAATGGAAAGGGCAGTAGCGCGTTTGTCGGCCGGCACCAGCGCCGCCGCGATGGTAGCGCCAACGCCAAAGAATACGGCATGTGCAAAGCCGGTGATGAAGCGGGCGATGAGCAAGGCAGTGAAATCAGGCGCGGCAGCAGAGGCGATATGTCCTGCTATGAACAACACCATCAAGCCCAGCAGCAGCGGCTTGCGGGGCAAACGCGTAGTGAGCGCCGTCAATACCGGTCCGCCTAATGCCACGCCCAGCGCATACATGCTCACCAGCAAACCGGAGGAAGAAATGCTCACTTTCAAACTACCGGCAATCGTAGGCAGGATGCCCACCGCCACAAATTCGGTGGTGCCGATAGCAAATGCGCTGATGGTGAGCGCCCATAACGCCGGCGGTAATCCTTTGCCCGCGCGTGTTTCAACAGATGCCGCTTTATGTTCTCTTTCTAATGTGATCGTTTCCATATTCGTCTTTTATTTTTAACAACACAAAATTATTCTGGCCTGAATCATTATCCTAATAACTTAAATTGTAGATTTGTATCATTAAAATGATAATTGATGTTACTCAATTTCGAATGGTTCCGGACCTTCAAAACCATTTATGAAACGGGCTCACTCACCGCAACTGCCCAGCAGCTCTATATTTCACAGCCTGGCGTGAGTTTACACCTCAACTCGTTGGAAGCCTATGTGGGATATAAACTGTTCGACCGCTCCGCGCGGCGCATGGTGCCCACTGAAAGGGCCAAAGTGTTCTATAACTACATTCTTGATGCGGTTAACAAACTGGAAGCGGCAGAGGAACATTTTCATAAAAGCTCGCAGGAGCATCTCTCCACCATCAGCATCGGCATGTGCCTGGAAACATTCCAGTTCACGCTGGAGCAATACATTTCTTCCCTGCCGTTTAATGTCAGCATCAAATTCGGGGAGTATCCCGAAATGCAGCAAGACCTCGACCATGGCCTGCTGGACCTCATCATCACACCACAGAAAGGCAACCAGCCCAACATCGCTTACAAGGCCTTTTCAAAAGAAAGGATCATACTGGTGGGCGGTGGTAAACAGGATGCCCGCCCTTTTGATAAACTCATCAAAGCCGGGAAATACAAGGAAGCAGAGGCCTGGCTCAAACAACAAACCTGGTACAGCACTGCCGCCGATATGGAAAATCTCCGCAAGTTCTGGCACACCAACTTCAACAGCCATCCCGATTTCAAGCCTAACTACATCGTGCCCAACAAATGTTCGATCGTACGTTGCATGATCAACAACAAAGGCTTCGCTGTTATCCCGGATTTCCTTTGTCGCAACGAACTGCAAACCGGCCAGCTCAAAGAAGTATGGCAAGGCAACCAGGTGATGGAGAACACGCTTTATTTCGGTAAAAGAAA
The DNA here is from genome assembly GCF_902167635.1 of Chitinophaga vietnamensis. Taxonomy (GTDB): domain Bacteria; phylum Bacteroidota; class Bacteroidia; order Chitinophagales; family Chitinophagaceae; genus Chitinophaga; species Chitinophaga vietnamensis. The sequence goes on along the minus strand of NZ_CABHMS010000012.1, from coordinate 140,612 downwards.
GAAAACCATGTTCTCCAAAGAGATCAGCGTCATAGAAAGTTTCTTTGTAGAACAAGGGAAAGAAATGGCAGCTGCATAAACCTGAGCCACCCGGACAACAAAATTGAGCTGTTGGAGAAACCGGTCGCATAGCGCAAGTACCGATCTTTGTATCGTTCATTCATTAAATAATCACTATGACGATCACAAAAATTAAGCTTGGCCAGCATGGCCCACTCGTTTCCAAACTCGGACTTGGCTGTATGCGCATGTCTGTCAACAGGGGCGGCGGCGCAAGAGATGAAAATGAAAGTATTGCTACCATTCAGGCCGCGTTGGACAATGGCATCAATTTCCTGAATACCGGCGATTTTTACGGCAGCGGCCACAATGAGCTGCTGGTAGGCAAAGCGATCAAAGGCAGAAGGGATGATGCTTTCATCAGCGTGAAATTCGGCGCCGTCTTTTATAACCATCAATTGATCGGTCTGGATCTCCATCCCAGGTCTATCAAAAATTTCATCAACTATTCCCTGGTACGCCTGGGCATAGATACCATCGATCTTTATCAGCCTTGCAGACTTGATAACAGCGTTCCCATTGAAGACGTGATCGGCACGGTAGCAGATATGATCAAGGAAGGGAAGGTGCGTTACCTTGGCGTGTCGGAGATCACTGCTGAACAGCTGCGTAAAGCGCACAGCGTATATCCGGTAAGCGCTTTGGAAATCGGCTATTCATTGGCCGACCGGCAAATAGAAAGCAAGCTGCTTCCCACGGCCAAAGAGCTGGGCATCGGCGTGGTGGCCTTTGCCAACACCGCTGAAGGCTTGTTGACAGGGGAGATGAAAGCGCCGCTTGCTGCCAATGATTATCAAAATCATTTCTCACGTTTTCAGGGAGATAATCTCATCAAAAATCTGGAGAAAGTAGAATTGTTGAAAGAAATGGCGAAGAAAAAAGGCTACACGCCCACACAGCTGGCGATCGCCTGGGTGAATGCGCAAGGCAATGATATCATGCCGTTGGTAAGCATGAGCAAGCGATCCCGCTTGCCAGAAAATATGCAGGCCATGGAAATCGTCTTCACACCAGAAGAGATGAATACGCTGAATACGCATTTTTCGCCCGGCGCCATCCTTGGTAGTACTTATTTGCAACGATAGATAGCGTAGCTTCGCACAACCTTTAATACTTTACGTAAATGGTAAACCCGACCGAAATAGTTCCAGGCGTCGTCTTTTACGCTTATCTCACTGCCAGGCGAAAGGAGAAAGTGAGCTTTCTGAAAAATAATATCCTGGTATTGCAGGTGTCGGGGCAACTTACGCTGGAAACCGCCAGCCAGCAAGTGTCTATGCAGAAAGGTGAGATGTTGCTGATCGGTAAAAATCAATTAGGACAGATCACCAAATCTCCTTTGCCGGGTGAGGACTATGAGGTCATCGTTATTTCACTGGAAGAAGATATGTTGAGAAAGATCGCGCTGGAAGAGCAGATAGAAGTGCGGCAAAAATACGTAGGCCCACCGAACATACTTATTCCTGCCAACGAATTCCTGCAAGGCTATTTCCAGTCTGTGGTGCCTTATGTGCGTAATCCCTCCGGTAACATAACCGCCGATATCGGCCTGCTGAAAGTAAAAGAGGCAGTGAAGCTGCTATTGCATATCATGCCCCGGCTCAGCGATTTTCTCTTCGATTTTTCTGAACCGCACAAGATCGACCTGGAAAAATTTATGCGCAGCAATTTTCATTTCAATGTGCCGGTCGAAAAATTTGCACAGCTCACGGGGCGCAGTCTTGCCGGCTTCAAACGCGATTTCCAGAAGATCTTCGGAATGGCGCCCCGGCAATGGCTACAGGAGAGACGCCTGACGGAAGCCAGATATCTGATAGAGAAAAAACACCTGAAACCTTCTAACATCTACCTCGATCTTGGCTTTGAAACGCTATCGCATTTCTCTCATTCTTTCAAGAAAAAGTTCGGTAAAGCGCCGTCTGAATTGCCTGCGGGCGAACTATAAAAAGGGTCAGGCGCTTCAAGCGCCTGACCCTTTTTATAGCTTTTACCAGTCTTACATGATCTTCACTACAAATGCACCATCAGCTACATCACCGGGATGAATATTGCTCAGGTCTACAAGGCAGTCTTTGCCTTGTTGTTTCCATTTAAGGCTTTTATTGCAGCCAAGAATGCGCATGGTAGCCTGTTTGGCGGGTGTATAGTTGCGGAGGGTAAGTTGCTCGTGATATTGTGGAACGATGCAATACAGCGCGCCGGGCTTGCTGGTAAAGAACATTTCGATGTGCGCATGTTCTTTGGAAGGCATCACCATGCGGGAAATGCTGTAGTCGGACATAAAGGCGCCTTCTTTCATTTTGAATGGTTCGCCCGGGCTCCATTGCCGCTGTACTTTCCAGGGCTTGGTATTGTAAATGGCTTCGCCATTGACTTGCAGCCAGGCGCCGATATCGAGCAGCTTTTGCTGCATGATCACAGGGATGCGGCCATCGGCAGTGGGGCCGATATCCAGCAGGAGGTTGCCGCCGCGGGCTACGATATCGCAAAGCAAGAGCACGAGGTCGTTGCTCTTTTTATAGTCGTCGGCAGTTTCCATGCGGTTGTAGCCGTAGGATTGTCCGATACCCTGGCTCTCTTCCCATATCACGCCGGGTTGCATGCCGCTGCCATATTCTGAGGTGAGATAAGTGGCGCCATTGTTTTTACCGCGGGTATTGCTGCCCCAGCGGTCGTCTACCACTACTTCATCTTTTACCGGCGACTCATTGAACAGCCATGCCAGCAGGGCCGGGCTTTTCCAGGCGGTGTCGGGGATATCCCATTCTCCGTCAGAAAAGATAACGGAAGGCTTGTAACGGGTAACGAGGTCCTTGAATTGTGGCGTCATCACTTCATCGATATAATGGCGCTTGTCTTTCTGCCATACAGGATTGAACCATTCATAGAGCGAGTAGTAATACCCCATCTTCAGTCCTTCTTTGCGGACGGCATCGGTGAGATCGCCCAGCAGATCGCGTTTAGGCGTTCCCGTTACCGCGTTCCAGTTGCGGCCCCAGGATTCGTTGGCCTGGGCATTGTTCCAGAGGCAATAGCCCTCGTGATGTTTGGAGGTGAGCACGACGTATTTTGCGCCGGAGCGGCGGAAAACATCGGCCCATTGCGCCGGGTTGAACAGGGAAGCGGTGAACTGCTGTTCCAGTTGCTGATAAGGAACATCTTTGCCGAAGTTCTTATCATGGAAGGCGCGTACCTGCTGATGACTGCCTTCTTTGGTGCCATCGAGGTTGTACCAGTACCATTCAGAATACCCGCCAGGGCCTACTACAGCATAAGAGGGAACGGCGTATACGCCCCAGTGAATAAAGATGCCGAACTTGGATGCATTGAACCAGGCAGGGATGCCGCGTTTGTTGAGCGAGGCCCAGTCGGCCGTATACTTTTGCGCAAACAAGCCGCCAGAGGCGATCAGCAGTGATAATGACAAAATGAGCTTTCTCATAACGATGGAAGGTTGCTATGTTGCTAAAGATATAAAAAGTTATATTGGAAGCTAGGTCTGGTGAAGATTACATCTATCTTTGCAGTTTTAATATCATGTCTATCCTGCCTGTTGATCAGGGCTTATTCATCATCTTCGTATATGCATCACGATAAATCCATTCAATCATTCCTGGCGGGAAAATCACCGCAAACCCTGGCGCTGTTCGAACATTTTGTAGCCCGCTTTGCCGAAGTGGGGCATATAGAACTGCATGCCGCCAAAACCATGATAGGCGTGGTGAACGGGCGGGTGCGCGTTGCCTGGATCACCCAGCTGGGCAAGAACTTTGTGCATGTGGTATTCCCGTTTAAAAAGGCTTACCCGGATAATCTCTGCTTTCAGAAGATCGCGCAGGTGCCTGGAGAGCAGCAGTTCAATCATCACTTCAGGATGTATGCGCCAGAAGATGTGAATGAAGAGGTGATGGGATTTATGAAGATGGCCTGGCAGGAAGGCTTTTGAGACCCTTGAAAAAATTATCCCCGTCTGAATCGCCTTTCCCCGCTGCGCCGGACGCCGTATAATCTTCAGCTTTGCGTCATAAAAATTTTTTTATGACAACAACTAACAGATACCAGGGAAAAAGAGCATTAGTAGTAGGCGGAACGCATGGCATGGGACTGGCCACCGTCAAGGCTTTGCTGGATGGCGGCGCCACTGTGCTGCTCACCGGCCGCAATGAAAAGAACCTCGCTGAAGTACGGGACGCGCTGAAAGGCCGCGCACAGGTGTTGCGCACAGATACGGCAGACCTCCAACATATTCAGGCGCTGAAATCCTTTGTGGAAAAAGACTTTGGGCCGATAGATTTTCTGCATTACAATGCCGGTACGGCCAGGCTCGAAACCTTCGAAGCCATCACGCCGGAGATATACGACGAAACTTTCAATGTCAATACCAAAGGCGCATTCTTTACCGTGCAGCAGCTGGCGCCGCATATCACGGATGGCGGCGCGATCGTGTTCACATCTTCTGTTGCCGATGAAGGCGGCATCAAAGGCATGACCCTTTACAGCGGCTCCAAAGCGGCCTTACGTTCTTTTGCCGCCGGCATGGCGGCAGATCTGATGCATCGCAATATCCGGGTGAATGTGGTGAGCCCGGGTTTCATCAAAACGCCTACCATGGGGGTTCCTGGCCTGACGGCAGAGCAACGAAAGGCATTTGAAGATCTCGGTGACGCACGTACGCCGATGAAGCGGCACGGCTCCGCAGAAGAAGTGGCGAAAGCGGTGCTGTTCCTCGCCTTCGACGCTACCTTTACCACCGGCGCCAGATTGCTGGTGGATGGCGGCTTGCAGGAGATAGTTATTTAGAGATTTTTTGATTTACGGATTTCTTGATTTAGGGAGATTTTGGGCTCCCTCCTTAAATCAAGAAATCCGAAAATCAAAAAATCCCTAAATATCTACTAGATTTGTAGACTAATAAAAACATACCATGATCAAAAGATGTATGATAGCCGCCTGGCTGTTGTTGAGCCTCCACAGCGTTATTGCGCAGAACAAGACGGTGGTGTTCCAGTCTGATTTCGGTCTCAAAGACGGCGCCGTATCCGCCATGAAAGGTGTAGCCGTTACCGTATCGCCCGAATTGAAACTGTATGATCTCACCCATGAGATACCTGCTTATAACATCTGGGAAGCGGCTTATCGCCTGGAACAAACGGTGCCCTACTGGCCCGCAGGCACCGTGTTCGTATCCGTAGTAGATCCCGGCGTAGGCACCAACCGCAAATCCGTAGTGCTGAAAACAAATGCAGGTCATTATATCGTTACGCCAGACAATGGCACGCTCACGCTGATCGCCGAAACAGAAGGCATCGCCGAGATCAGGGAAATTGATGAAGCAGTGAACAGGCGGAAGGATTCTAAAAAATCTTATACCTTCCACGGCCGCGACGTATACGCCTATACGGGCGCCCGACTGGCTTCCGGCGCCATCACCTTTGAACAGGTAGGCCCTGCATTGCAGAAAGATGTGGTGAAGATACCCTATCAGCAGCCTGCCCTACAAAACGGCACGCTCAAAGGCAGCATCGCAATACTGGATGTGCAGTATGGTAATATCTGGACCAATATCCCCGCCGATCTCTTTAACCAGCTGCATCCGCAGTTTGGCGATATCCTGCATCTCGCCATCTTCCACAACAACAAAAAAGTATATGCCGGCGACCTGCCTTACAGCGAAACTTTCGGCGCGGTGGCAATAGGCAAGCCCCTGGCTTATCTCAACAGTCTCCTGCAATTGTCCTTTGCACTGAACCAGGGCAATTTCGCAGCAGTTCACCATATCGGCAGCGGCAACGAATGGAGCGTTGCGGTTACCATTACCCATAAAAAATAGTGAATGAATAGATATTTACTGTCCATCGGCCTGCTGTTACCATCAACCCTTTACGCACAGGAAAAAAGGGATACCACTAAACCGAAAACCGTACAACTGGGAGAAGTAGTAACTGTGGGAACCCGCAGCAGTGGCCGTACACGACTGAACACGCCCGCACCCGTAGATGTGTTTCAGCTCTCGAAGATACAAACGCTCGTGCCGCAAAATGATATCAACCAGATATTGCAATATGTATCGCCTTCCTTTAATTCCAACCGGCAGTCTTCTTCCGATGGCAGCGAACATATTGATCCCGCCAGCATCCGCGGCCTTGGCCCGGATCAGCTGCTGGTGCTGATCAACGGCAAACGCCGGCATACCACTTCGCTGGTCAACAACCAGGGCACGGTGGGCAATGGCTCCGTAGGCACCGACCTCAACGCGATACCCGCTTCCGCGATCGAGCGCATTGAAGTGCTGCGCGATGGCGCTGCCGCACAATACGGCTCGGATGCGATCGCCGGCGTGATCAACATCGTCCTGAAAAAGAATACCAACGAATTAATGGCAGCGCTCACCGGCGGCATCACTTCCCGCAATGATGGCGGTCTGGGACAACTCGGCCTTAACTACGGCACAGGTGTTGGCAAAAATGGCGGCTACCTCAACATCACCGGCGAGGCCTATTACCGCGATCGCACCACCCGCGCCCAAAATAATAATCTCATCATCTTCGATCAATCTTCTCTCAACAATTATTTCGCGTACGACTTTGCACAAGACCCTGCTGCATCCAGGAAGTATGACGATGATATGTTGAAACAGAAAGGCTTGAAGAGAGATGATTTTAATTTCCAGATAGGCGATGCGCGCATTAAGAATATCGGCAGCTTTTTCAATCTGGGCCTGCCTTTCCGCGATGGCAAAGGCGAGTTCTATGCCTTTGGCGGTTACAGTTACCGGCAGGGAGAAGGGTATGGTTTTCGCCGCCTGCCCAGCGATCCCTCGGTAAATGTGTATAGCATCTTTCCTGATGGCTATCAGCCCAACACTACTTCACATATCCATGACCGTAGTATTGCCGTAGGCGTGAAACATAAGCTGGGCGCCTGGAATGCGGACCTCAGCAATACCATCGGCGATAACCGTTTTGATTATATCGTGAATAATACGGTAAATGCTTCGCTGAAAGATAAATCGCCTACCAGTTTCCAGGCCGGTGGCCACGAGTTTTTACAGAACACTACCAACCTGGATATCAGCCGCCGTTTTGCGCAGGTGGCCGCCGGCCTGAACCTCGCATTTGGCGCGGAGTTCAGGGTAGATGATTACCGTATCCGCACAGGAGAGGAGGCCTCCTGGAAGAACTATGCGCTGGTACAGAACCCTGATGGTACGGTGTCCAATCCATCCGGCTTGCAGGGCGGTTCGCAATCTTTCAATGGATTCTCCCCGCAGAATGCGATCAACAAAAGCCGCAACAATACCGGCGTTTATGCCGATGCCGAATTGGACGTGACTTCCCGCTGGCTTATCGGTGGCGCAGCACGCTTTGAACATTACAGTGATTTTGGTTCCACCCTCAGCGCCAAATTTGCCACACGCTATAAAATTCTGGAAGGCCTCAACGTGAGAGGGGCTGTGAGCAATGGTTTCAGGGCGCCGTCTTTACATCAGCAATACTTCAGTTATGTGAGTACTGATATTTTGCCGGACAACACACTGGGGCAATCAGGCTTCTTCAACAACCAGAGCGCCGTGGCCAGGGCATTGGGCATCCCGCAGTTGAAACAGGAAACTTCGGTGAATTATAGTCTGGGTATCACGGCCCAACCCGCGAGAAATTTCAATATCTCTGTAGATGGCTATCTGACGGATATCAAGAACAGGATTGTGCTCACGGGCAGCTTCGGCTTTGATCCGCAGGGCAACCCGGTGCCGGCTATCCAGCAGCTGCTCAATCCCCTGGGCGCTCACTCTGCGCGCTTCTTCAGCAATGCGGTGGATACCCGCACCGCCGGTGTAGATGTAGTGGCGGATTACACCGCGCATATGCAGGCACATACCCTGAATGTGTCGCTGGGCTTCAATTACAACCGCAACAAGATAGTAGGCAGCCTGCATCTGCCGGCGCAGCTGAAAGGGCAGGAGCAGGTATTCTTTTCGCCGAACGACAGTATCCTGATCACGGAAGGCACGCCCAAAGTGAAAGCCAACCTGGCGCTTACCTACAGCTATAAAGGTTTCAGCGTGCTGCTGCGCAATGTGTATTTCGGTAAAGTGATGCGCAACAGTTTCCCCTATGGAGAAGTGCAGGAGCATGCCGGCAAAGTGGTGACTGATCTGTCGCTCAGCTATACCGTGCATCGCTTCACGTTTACATTGGGCGCTAATAACATCTTTGATGTGTTCCCGGATAAACAGGTGTATGGCAATAGTTACTTCGGAGTGTTCAAATACGCCTCCGTACAGATGGGCTCTTTAGGGGCTAGCTATTTTGCAAGACTCACGTTAAGGCTGCCGCATAATTAGTGTTGAGCGGTGCATTTGTGACAAGGAAATACTATACATTTGTAAGAAACCTACACAAACTGCTATGATCAACATCGCTTTGCCAATTTATGAAGACGTAGTGTTATCGTCTGTATCCGGCGTGCTGGATATTGTTGCAGGCGTTAACGGCTATCTGGCTGCGGCCAGCGCTCCACCAGCCTTCAAAATAACGCTGGTGAGTGAAAGGGCGAAGAACATCCAGCTCTTCCTGCCTGCACAGTTTGTTGACAGTAAAACCCTGGACGAAATGCATGAGGCAGACCTGATCATTGTGCCTGCCTTTCCCGCAGGGCCGGACCCCATTATTGAAAAGAACCAGGCCCTGATCAGCTGGCTGCGGGAGATGCATGCCCAAGGCACAGAGGTAGCAAGTCTTTGCATGGGCAGCTACTTCCTCGCGGAGGCCGGGTTGCTGAAAGGCAAACCCTGCACCTCACACTGGATAGCTATCGCGGATATGAAGCAACGTTATCCGGATATCAACGTGCTGCCGGATCTTGTGATCACTGATCAGGATGGCATCTACACCAGTGGCGGCGCGTTCTCATCGCTGAACCTGGTATTGTATCTCGTGGAAAAATTCTGCGGCCGCGAAGCAGGTATCTGGGCGAGCAAGATGTTCTCCATCGATATCGACCGCAACAACCAGGCGCACTTTGCCGTGTTCCAGGGGCAGCGCCGTCATGAAGATGAAGAGATACTGAAAGCGCAAACTTATATTGAACAGAACTACCATCTTCCTATCTCTATCGACCAGATAGCGGAGATAACGCATATGAGTAAACGAAATTTCATCCGGCGCTTCAAAACCGCTACCAGCAATACGCCGCTGGAGTACCTGCAAAGGGTGAAAATTGAATCAGCCAAGAAAGCGCTCGAACATGGCGGCGAGAATATCAGCACGCTGATGTATGATGTAGGGTATAACGACCTGAAAACTTTCCGCATGGTATTCAAGCGCATCACCGGGCTTACACCGCAGGATTATCGCCGAAAATACAGCCGTGTGGCGGCAGAAGCATAGCATATTTTTTCCCGCAAAGCAGCAAAGATACAAAGCAGCAGAGACATAGCTTTACGTCTTTGCTGCTTTGCGTCTTTGCGGGAAAAAATGCGTACTACAGTTTCTGTGTGAAGTGGTGGGCGGAGATATAATAACCTTGCTTGAAATACAGCTTGTGCGCAGGCGCCAGGGCATGCCCTGAATCCAGTTGCAAGTTGTCCACTCCCTGTTTTTTTGCCAGGTTGTGCACATGATCCAGCAACAGGGCTGCATAGCCTTTGTTGCGGTGGTGGGGAGAAGTGACCAGGTCGTCGATATAGATGGTTCTGCCGGAATGCAGTTTGTGCATATGCCGGAAACCGGCAACGGCAGCCACTTTGGATGGATCTTCATCCGCAGTGACATAAACAAGCTGGTAGCCGTCTTCTTCCTGCATCTCCTTGATCATCGGTATCAACCGCTCTGCGGCGATATGCGGACGGAGCACAAGGATCACATCTTTGCAGGCTTCGAGCGCTGCATCGTCGGTAGCATAATGAACAGTACGTGTCATAGTTATGATTTATAAAGCAGGTGGAAGGAGCGAGGCGATGGCGATACGGTTCCAGGCATTGATGACTGTTACCGCCATCACGATTTCTGCCGTACCTTGTACGCCGAAATGTTTTACGGCCTCCTGGTAAGTGGCCTCTGTAAGCCCTTTCTGGCTAACGAGCGTCACTTCTTCGGTCAGTGCCAGCAGAGCTCTTTCTTCTTCGGTGTAAAGCGGTGTTTCACGCCAGGCGTTGAGGAGGTAAATGCGTTGTTCTGTTTCACCGAGTTTACGGGCATCGGTGCTGTGCATGTTCAGGCAAAAGGCGCAGCCATTGATCTGCGAAGCACGTATCTTGATCAGTTCTTTCTGAATCTTGCTGAGCACTTTCAGATTGTCCATTGACCGGGAGAAGGCGTACATCGCTTTGTATGACTCCGGCATTTCGTCCGGCATATTGAATCTCTGTTTCATCTGATATTGAATTTGCGAACAAATGTACCAAGTGTGTGGACTATCTTGGTAGTCCACTTTTTAATTGATAGATAGTCCAGATGTTACCATTTAAAACATTGATCCGGATCGACAAGCAATCGAAACAACCGGTATACCAGCAGATCGCCAACCGCTTTGTGGGCCTGATCCAGGAAGGGGTGCTGAAACCTGCTTCCTTCCTGCCTGGCAGCCGTGTGCTGGCTGAGCAATTGCAACTGCACCGCAAAACCGTGGTGGCGGCCTATGAGGAGCTGATCAGCCAGGACTGGATCGTGTCTATCCCGCGCAAAGGCATGATGGTAGCCACCAATCTGCCAGTGGTGAAGCCGCGCACCTTTGCGGATATCTCTTCTCCCTATGATCACGGTCCCGGCTATACGTTTAATGAAGTGCCGACTATTACAGTCAGCGTCGGTAACAGGGCAGTCAACACCCGGCTGGTGGTCAACGACGGCTTCCCGGACGTGCGTGTTGCGCCGCTGGACGAGTGGGTAAAAGAATGCCGCTCCATCATCCAGAGCCCGCGCTACAACAGGCTGCTGATGTATGGTACGGCCAAAGGCAGCGATACGCTGCGACAGGAAACGATTAAATACCTCACCAATACCCGTGGCCTGAACATCGGGCTGGACAATATTTTGCTGACCCGCGGCGGGCAGATGGCCATCTATGTGGCCGCCGCCACGCTTATCAATAAGGGAGATTATGTGATTGTGGGCAGTCCCAATTATTTCTTTGCAGACCTTACGTTTGAGCAGCTGGGCGCTAAATTGCTGCGTGTGCCGGTAGATCAGGACGGTATTGATGTAGATGCAATCGAGCAATTGTGCCGTACTAAAAAAGTGAAGATGTTGTATGTCATCTCCCATCATCATCATCCCACTACGGTAACGCTCAGCGCCGAGCGCCGCATGAAATTGCTCGACGTGATCCGCAGGCACAAGCTGGCGGTGATAGAAGATGATTACGATTATGATTTCCATTACAGCTCGGCCCCGATCGTGCCCCTGGCCAGCGCCGACCATGGCGGTAATGTGATCTATATTGGTTCGTTTACCAAATCGCTCGGACTATCCCTGCGCATGGGCTTTATGATTGCGCCGGCGGTATTTGTGCAGCAGGCCATGGCTTTGCGCCGACTGATGGACCTTCGCGGCGATAACCTGTCGGAAGAGGCGCTGGCGCGTATGCTGGCCAGCGGCAGCATTGAGCGGCATCTGAAAAAATCGCACAAGTTGTATATGGAGCGCCGCGACCTGCTCTGTGAACTGCTGCAAAAGCATCTCGGCGATGTATTGCATTTCACGCCACCACTCGGCGGTATGGCGCTGTGGCTGCCTTTCCCGAAGAACATACCACTCGGCGAGGTGGCCGCGAAAGCGGGTAACATGGGCGTAGCCATGACAGATGGACGGCATTACAGCTATGCCACCAAACCCTTGAATGGCTTGCGTTTCGGCTTTGCGTCGTTCAATAATAAGGAATTGGCGGAAGTGGTGGCGGTGTTAACGAAGATTATCCGGAAAGATTACCGTTAGGCCTTTACTTTCAGGCGCCAGGTTTCCTGTACCCTGCGGTGCTGCCGCAATTGCTCCAGTTGCGCGTCATCGGCAATTGACAGCAGATGGGTGAGAGAGCCGAGCTTGTGCCGCTCCCTTTCGGCCTTTTGGTCCACTTCAAAACCTGCGGCCGCAAAGAAGCTGGCAGCCGCTTCAACAGATTCGAATTTATTGTCTTCGATGCGATGCTGTTCCAGGAAGCGTTGCAGCTCATCATTGCGATTTAGCTGTTTATCCGGATCGCTGCTTTTGATATAGATATCGGCCGTGATCCAGTAGCCGCCGCGCAGCTGGAGCGCCTTGCGTACATTGGCGCAGAGTTGCTGCTTTTCGCTGTCGTTGAGGTACATGAGCAAGCCCTCATTTACAATGGCAATTTCACCAGGTGGGAAACGATCGATAATATTCATGAACTGTGCTTCATCCAGTGCGTTGAGCGGCAACAGTTCCAAGGTGCCGGTAGCAGGCTGCTGGCCGTTTTGCAGGGCTTGAACAAAAGGCTTTTTGCTGACGATCATATCGGGCAGATCGGTATCAATATAGTGGTAGTTGCCTTCCCGTACCGCCTGCAATCCGCGGAAAGAGAAGCCAGACGATAGTTCCAGCACATTGGTAACAGGCAGAGGGGCCAGCAGTTGGTCGATACTTTTGTAGCGGTGTTCGAAATGCACCACCCTGGCCCAATATAGCAGATCGTTGTTGGCGATGTCCGGTGAATACTCATGGTTGCTCATCATCAGCTCGGCCGCCTGGCGTGCAAAAGGAATATCGGTGAGGCCTTTCAGCAGCAGGAGCGTGCTCGCCGAAGGGCTGATGGTATTAAAATCCCTTGTTTCCATGATATCTTTTTTCAGGAAGACGAATGAACCGGATGGATATTTTATTTTTTAAAATTTTTGTGGATGATGTAGCAATGAGCAGGGATCATGTTTTGATGCCCCGGATGGATGATCGCATTTTGAAACCCGGATCAACATCCGCATTTTTTAATACCCGGGCTGACGCCCGGGCCTACCGAGCTATCGACCCTACGGGGCTGATCGAAGCGTGTGTTGATTAATGCGATTGATACCGCCCCTACGGGGCGGCATATTGGTAGATGCGATACGGGCTACCAATATATCGCCCCGTAGGGGCGAAAGCAACTCGCAACATCAACGGATCATTTTCATAATCCGGTTCCAGCGCAGTCCTTCATCACCGTAGCTCATCCAGGTGAGCCATGCCTTGCCAACTATATGGTCTTCCGGAACAAAGCCCCAGAACCTTGAATCCAGTGAGTTGTGGCGGTTGTCGCCCATCATCCAGTAATAATTCATGCGGAAGGTATAGTGGTCGGCGGGAGCGCCGTTGATGAGGAACCGGCCATCTTTTTCTTCCAGTTTGTTGTGCTCATATATTTCAATGATGCGGCGGTATAATTCGATATTGTTTTTATTGAGCGCGATGCTTTGTCCGCGTTGTGGCACTACCAGCGGTCCGTAGTTATCCTGGTTCCAGCTGAAGTGAAGGGTATCGTGCGGAAATACGGCGATATCAGGTGTTTGACTGAGATAAGGGGTGATGCTTTTGATGATGGGGAACGACTGCAAGGTAGCCACCTCAGAAGTGGTGAGGTTACAGAGGTAAAGCCCGGGCTGGCCGGTTGCTGCGGGTTCGTCGATGACGCCCATTTCCTTCAGGCGCATGGGGTTGAGGGCTTCGCCATTGGTTTGCACAAGGTATTGCAGTTCGCTGGTGGGCGACGTATAGGCTTTCACGTTATTGACCCAGGCGATGCCCTGTATGATCTGCAGGGTGTCGCCGGCTTGTGCTACGCAGCGTTTGATGATGTTCTCCCGCTTATCTACCGGCCGGGCGAGGATATGGTAGCGGTTCCATACGTTTTCACGGCCCAGTTCACGTACGAGATCGTAGTAGTTATTGGTGGCTTCCACTTCCAGGGCTACGGTATCGCCGGAGGGGAGGTTAAACACTACCACATCATTGCGGCGTATGGCCGAAAGGCCGGGCAGGCGCTTGTAGGGCCATTGTACGGCAGTGCTGTAGGAAGGGGTATATTTTGTAAGTGGCACCTTGTTATGCACGAGAGGGATGGCGAGGGGCGTGACAGGGATGCGCGGCCCGTAACTTACCTTGCTCACGAAAAGATAGTCGTTGATCAGCAAGGTCCTCTCCATCGAGCCAGAGGGAATGCTATAGGCTTCAAAAATGAAGGTGCGTACCAAAGTGGCCACCAATAAGGCAAAGAGGCCGGCGTTGATCCATTCGCGTATCACGGAAGGTTTGCCGCTTTTCTTTTCCCGCTTGAAAAATCTCATGATAACAATTTTAATATGTTGAATCTATATCATTTAACAGGGATGGAAATGCATATTTTGATCAGCGGTGATTAGTCTCCTGCAAAGGTTTTCTGGTGGAGTGGCCGCGCTGCAAGAAAAATTCCCTATCTTTATCTCGCAAAAAACAACCCGCCAAGTCATATGGGAAAACAGGAAACCTCCTCCAACAAGAAAGAGCACGAAAAGAAAAAACAGCAGCGGAAGCAGGAAAAGGAAGAGCGCCGGAATGAGCGGCAGGCCAGCAAAAATAAAGGCAAAAGCCTCGAAGATATGATGGCCTATATCGATGAATTTGGCAATATCACTTCCACCCCTCCTGACCCTTCCAAACGTGCAGAGATCAAGGCCGAAGATATCCAGATCGGCGTGTCCCGCCGCCAGGATGAACCGGAAGAGCTGATCAGAACCGGTATCGTTACTTTCTTCAACGAGTCCAAAGGATTCGGATTTATCAAGGACCTCAAAACACAGGAAAGCATTTTTGTGCATGTGCGCGGACTGATAGACCGTGTAAAAGAAAATTCCAAAGTTGTTTTTGAGGTGGAGATGGGACCGAAAGGGCCGAATGCGGTGAATGTGAAACTGGCCTAGCTTGTTCTTTTCTTCCACACATTGGAAAAAATTTGCCACACTAACCCCGGGATATTCTGTTGTTGCGCCTTGTGAAAGAAAGGCATGATTTTATGGAGAAAGAAAGAATAACAAAAGCAATAATTTTTTTCTTTCCATCCAAAAAAGATCATTATGCCAAATTCATCAAGGAACACCCGAGCCGCTTCTTCCAAGCCTGCCACCCGCTCCTCTGATGGCAGAAAGGGAAAAGAAGAAATGCCTCATTCGAAATTCCATGCGCTATTTATGGATGAGATCAAAGATATCTATTGGGCGGAGAAGCGCCTGGTAAAGGCATTGCCTAAAATGCAAAAGGCCGCTACCTCCGAAGAACTCGCTGCTGCCATTGGAGAACATCTGGAACAAACCAAGGGACATGTGTCCAGACTGGAAGAGATTTTTGAGCAGATGGGACAAACCCCTGCCACCAAAAAATGCGAGGCCATGGAAGGCCTCCTGGCAGAAGGTGATACAGTACTGAATGATACAGAAGAAGATTCTATGGTGCGCGACGCGGGTATCATCATTTCTGCACAGAAGATAGAACACTACGAAATTGCCGCCTATGGCAGCCTGCGCACACTGGCAAACCTGATGGGGCATAACGACGCTGTTCAACTGCTGGAACAAACACTCAATGAGGAGAAAGAAGCAGACGCGTTGCTTACCCACATTGCAGAAGGTACTGTTAATGAAAGTGCGCTTGCCGAATAAAAATAGCTGTTAAAAAGAGAACATGAATCCTGCCTGGCCGTTCCGCAAAAGCGGAACGGCTTTTTTATTGCAGGTATCAGGACCAGTGCCAGTCGCGGATCTCAGGCATATCCTCCAGGTGCTCACGGATATAATGACGATGTTCCGCTAACTTGTTTTCAAAGAATTTGATCACGCCTTCCGCCGGCGGATAGCGGTGCGCCGCCCGCTCCACCGCCGCAATGGCCAGGTGGTAGCGGCTCATATTGTTTAATACCGTCATGTCGAAAGGAGTGGTAGTAGTGCCCTCTTCCATAAAGCCGCGCGCATGAAAACGTGTTGGTCTTGGCCGGCCATGTACAAGGTCGTGTATCAGTCGCACGTAACCATGAAACGCAAAAATAACCGGCGCATCGTCTGTGAACAATTCCCGGAAATACTCCGTGGTAGCGCCATGCGGGTGATCTTGCTCCGGTGATAATGCCAGCAGGTTGACTACATTCACTACCCGCACTTTCAGATCGGGCAGCTGCTGCCGTAACAGCCATGCCGCCGCCACTGTTTCGAGGGTAGGCACATCGCCCGCGCAAGCCAGCACCACATCCGGCTGCTGCCCCGCGTCGTTGCCGGCCCATTCCCATACGGAGGCGCCACGCGAACAATGCGCCGCCGCTTCGCCTGCTGACAGCCATTGCAGCATGGGCTGCTTACCAGCCACCACCACATTCACCAGGTTGCGGCTGCAAAGACAATGATCCATCACGGCCAACAGGCAATTAGCATCCGGCGGCAGAAAGATACGTATCACCGTACTTTTTTTATTGACCACCGTATCAATGAACCCGGGCCCCTGGTGGCTGTAGCCATTGTGGTCCTGTCGCCAGCTGTGAGAGGTGAGCAAGTAATTGAGTGAAGCAATATCCTTGCGCCACGGGATCTCGCGGCACATCTTGAGCCATTTGGCATGTTGACTGAACATGGAATCGATGATGGTGATGAAAGCTTCGTAAGAGGCAAACAGGCCATAGCCGCCCGTGAGCAGATAGCCCTCTAACCAGCCCTGGCAGAGGTGTTCACTGAGCACTTCCATTACGCGGCCTTCAGGCGATAGCTGCTCATCGGTATCGAGTTGCAATGCTGTGAACATCCTTTCTGTGGCTTCAAATACAGCGCCCAGGCGGTTGCTGTTGGTTTCATCAGGAGAGAACAAACGGAAATGATGCTCATCTTTATTTTTTGTGAAGATATCGCGCAGCAGGTTGCCGAGGCGCGTGGTGCCCTCTTCCGTAACGGCGCCGGGCGTTTGCACCGGCACGGCATAATCCATGAAGTCGGGCATTTGCAATTGGCGCAGTAACAGGCCGCCATTAGCATAGGGCGTGGCGCCCATGCGCAGCGGGCCTTTGGGCGCCAGCGCTTGCAGCTCGGGCAGCAGTGTGCCATGCTCATCAAATAATGTGGTGGGTGCGTAGCTGCGCAGCCATTGTTCCAATAATGCCAGCTGTGCAGGGTTTTCGCGGACTTCTGTCAGCGGTACCTGATGCGAGCGGAAGGTACCCTCGATGGGTTGGCCGTTCCAGCTTGCGGGGCCTGTCCAGCCTTTGAGCGTGCGCAAGATGATCAGGGGCCAGCGGGGAAGGGCGAAAGGTTGTCCGCCGCGCACGGTAGACTGCATATAACGTATCTGGTGGTAAGCCTTGTCCAGCGCATCTGCCAGGGCTTCGTGCACATCCATCGGATCATCGCCGCCAACGAAGATGGCTTCATAGCCTAGACCGGAAAACAGCTGTGCGAGCGCATCGTCGGGCATCCGGGCCATCACGGTAGGGCTGGAGATCTTGTAACCATTGAGATGCAGGATGGGCAATACGGCGCCATCGCGCAGAGGGTTGAGGAAGTGGATCGATTTCCAGCTGCCTTCCAGTGGCGCGGTTTCGGCCTCGCCGTCTCCCACCACACAGGCCACGATAAGATCAGGATGATCGAATGCTGCGCCGAAAGCATGCGCCAGCGAATATCCCAGCTCGCCGCCCTCGTGTATGGAGCCGGGCGTATGCGGGCTTACGTGGCTGGGCACGCCGCCGGGAGAGGAGAACTGCGTGAACAGCCGCCGCAGGCCCGCTTCATCACGCGAGATATCGGGATATACTTCGCTGTAAGTGCCTTCCAGGTAAGTGTTGGCCAGCAAGGCAGGCGCACCGTGGCCCGGACCGCAGATGAATAATACTTCTGCATTGGTATCTTTTATCAACCTGTTGAGATGTACATAGATCAGGTTGAGGCCCGGAGAAGTGCCCCAGTGGCCCAGCAGCCTGGGTTTGATGTGTGCTGCCCGCAGCGGTTCGCGTAGCAGCGGGTTGTCTTGCAAGTATATTTGTGCGGCCGACAAATAATTGGCGGCCTGCCAGTAACGCTGCATCAATTGCAGGGTGTTTGCGGATAGTGTGCTCATACGCCGGTTGTTTTGTGCGCCTGCAGCCATTGACGGGCATGCTGCGCCATGACTAAAGCCTCGTTGGTGGCCATCACTCTCACGGTTACGGCGCTGGCCGGCGCCGAGATCACCGCAGCATGCTGCGCGTTGGCGTGGAGGTCCAACTGGATGCCCATCCAGTTCATATTTTCACATATGCGTTCCCGTATGATGGCCGCATGTTCGCCGATACCGCCGGTAAACACGAGGGTGTTGATACCGCCAGCGGCGGCAGCGAGCGCGCCCAGGTGTTTGCGGGCCTGGTAACAGAATTGCGCAATGGCGGCTGCAGCCCTGGGATGATCGGGCGCGGCCTCCAGAAGCCGCTGTACCTCTGGCTCCTGGCCGGAGACGCCTTTGAGGCCCGCCTCTTCTGTAAATAGTTTTTGCAACGCGGCCCCGTCCATTTTTTTATTGTTCAGCAGGTACAACAATACGCCGGGGTCCATATCGCCGCTGCGGGTGCTCATCATCATACCGCCGGTAGGCGTCAGGCCCATCGTGGTGTCGATACTGCGGCCCTGCGCGGTAACCACCATGCTGGCGCCATGACCCAGGTGTGCGATCAATACCTTGCCCCTGGCGGCTTGCGGCGTTATGGCCTGTAATTGCTGAAGAATATATTCATACGATAATCCATGAAATCCATAATGGATGATACCATCTTCCCGCAGGTGTGGCGGCAAGGGATAATACCTCGCCACCGCCGGCATATGCGCATGAAAAGCGGTGTCGAAACAGGCCAGGGTAGCAGCTTGCGGAAAAGGATGCTGACAGTCGCGTATCAGCTGCAGTTGTGCCGGCAGATGATTGGGAGCAAGGGGAATTAATTCCTCTAGTGTGGCCATTACCTGTGGAATAACTTCAGTAGTATGAAAATGATGGAGGCCTCCCTGCACGATCCGGTGTATGATCGCAACAACCGGATAGGTCTTCAGAAAAGGTAAACATACCTGCAAGGCATGCGTAACATCCGGCAGCTCCCATTGCTGTTGCGCGATGATACGGCTGGCGCCGTCTTTAACGGTGACCTGCCCGGAATGCCCGATGCCATTGGCTTCCGCTGTTAGCAGCAGGCGGGCATTGCCTGTATCCGCTATGGCGCATTTCAAGCTGGATGAGCCGCTGTTGACCGTCAATATCACTGGCTGTTGCATATGTTGTTTATGTCAACAAAATGCCTGCCGGGCCATAGAAAAAAGGCAGCGCCGGAAAAAAGCGCTGCCTAAAACAACAAACAAATATGAGGAAAGATGAAACGTTTCAGCTCGTACGGGCATTATAACGTTAACGCATATACGCAATTACTCTTCCGGGTCCAGTGTTTCTTCTTCATCACGGCCCCATTCACCAGGCTCATCATCTTCCAGGTTCTCCGGTTCTTCCAGCTGATCGTCGTCATCTTCCAGGTCTTCATCGCGGGAACGGCGCGTACCGGGCGGGATACCGGGATCAAGGGAACCGTAGCGATTTTCGTCCTTCAAAGGCCCTGCAGTAAGGCCAGGGGTGAAAGTGGTGTGCTTTTGCATAGGAAAAAATTTTAGGTTCAGTGAAAGCGGCACAAAGACTACGCCATTTCCTGGTTTTTTATTATTTTAACCGCATGATCATTGATACATTACAACAAGCAAGCCTGTACCATGGATTGGGACAACGATTTATTACTGCGTTTGACTATCTCGCCCGGACAGACTTTACCCGACTGGAAAAAGGAAAATATGAGATCGACGGCAGCCATATCTTCGCCATTGTAAATGAATACGATACAGTAGATGCCAGTAGCGAACAGATGGAGGCCCATAAAAAATATATCGATGTACAATACATCGTGCAGGGAGAAGAGATGATAGGGCACAATTTCATGAATGGCCAGCAGCCTTCACAGGCTTATTCTGATAGCGAAGATTACATGCTGTTCGCAGAGAAACCATCGTTCTTTACCAAACTGCAACAAGGCCATTTTGCGATCTTTTTCCCCACAGATCTGCACATGCCGAACCTGCAGGTATCGGCGCCCGCGCCAGTAAAGAAAGTAGTCATAAAAATAAGTGTCAGCTAAGATGAGTATCATATTAAGACCGATCCGCCCGGACGACGATCAGGCCCTGGCCAGCATCATCCGGAAGGGCATAGAAGAATTTGACGTGCCCACAGAAGGCACGGCCCATACAGATCCTACCACCGACCGGCTGTTTGAGCACTTCAAGGCGCCGGGTGCGCTTTATTGGGTGGCCGAAGAAGATGGCGTTGTGCTGGGTGGCTGCGGCGTATATCCTACGCCCGGGCTGCCAGACAAATGCGCGGAACTGGTCCGTTTCTTTTTATCTGCCGCCGCCAGGGGCAAGGGTCTTGGTTTACAGCTGATGGAAAAGACTTTCATCTCTGCCAAAGCCGCCGGATGGAAACAGCTTTACATCGAATCATTCGCGGAAATGAAACGCGCCGTAGCCATGTACGAGAAAGCGGGCTTCCGTTACGTCCCGGCAGCACTGGGCAACTCGGGCCATCATGCCTGCACGGTGTGGATGGTGAAAGATCTTTAATATTAATCACTCACGCATATATGAACCTGATAGGAAATATTATCTGGCTCATCTTCGGAGGCCTCTATACCTGCTTAGGCTATCTTGTTGGCGGGCTAGCGCTTTGCCTCACTATCATCGGTATTCCCTTTGGCCTGCAATGCTTCAAGATAGCCGCTCTCACGCTGGTGCCTTTCGGTCGCCAGGTAAGGGAAAAGCCAGGCGCCATCGGTTGCCTGTCTACCATCTTCAACATCATCTGGATATTCACTGGCGGCATCTGGATCGCGGTAGGTCACCTCTTTTTCGGTTGCCTGCTGGCGATCACCATCATCGGGATACCCTTTGCCCGTCAGCATTTCAAGTTGATGAGCCTTTGCTTTGCGCCTTTCGGTAAAGAGCTGGTGTAATTGTTCCCACCAATATGCCGCCCCTCCGGGGCGATATACAAGCAGCCAGCGTTTCAGCCATCAACATATCGTCCCGTAGGGACGGCATATTGGTAGCCGATGCATCACCTACCAACAACCGCCCCGTAGGGGCGGCACCTTAATAGTTATAATGATATGCAACTCACAGGAATCATCATAGGTATCTTACTACTGGCCGGCAAACCGCTGCCACAGGCGCCTGCCGTGAAAGAAGGCGATATCATCTTCCAGGAAAGCAGCGGTGACTTCAGCAAAGCGATACAACTGGCTACACATTCGCGGTACAGCCATTGTGGCATCATCTTCAAAAAAGACGGGCAATGGTACGTATATGAGGCGATAGAGCCGGTACACTATACCCCGCTACAGGAGTGGATTGCAAGAGGTGTGCAGCGGCATTATGTGCTCAAGCGCCTGCATCGTGCGGATAGCGTGCTGACGCCCGGAATGATCGAACATATGAAACAGGCCGGCAATCAATACCTTGGCAAGCATTACGATTTTTATTTTGGCTGGTCAGATGAAAGGATGTATTGTTCCGAACTGGTATGGAAGATATATAAACAGGCTACCGGCCTTGAATTGGCTGCCCTGCAGCCTTTGAAGGATTTCGACCTCGGCAGCGCGCCCGTGAAAGCACAGTTGCAGAAGGTGTATGGCGGTAAGATTCCTGCATCGGAAATGATCATCTCACCCATACAATTGTTCAACTCCCCGCTGCTGGAAGAAGTAAACCATTAGCATATGAAAAAATGCCTGTTGCTGCTTTGGTGCAGCATCGCTCTCCACGTGACGACCAGCGCCGCACAGGTAAAGGTGCTGGTCATGGCTTCCCGCGATAAGGACCATAAAAACATGATCGCCGCTGCCAGGCCCTGGTTTGCACGGCTGGCGGCCGCACAGCATTACCAGATCGATTTCTCCGACGATACCAGTTTGATCAACACCGCCAACCTGCGGCATTACCAGGTGTTTGTGCAATTACAGCTGGCGCCTTTTGACTTGTCTGACCAACAGCAGGCCGCCTTGCAACAGTACATTGAAGCGGCCAATGGCTGGGTAGGCATTCATGCCGCAGGCCTTACCGGCAGCGAGTTCTATGCCAAGGGAAGACGGAACTGGCAATGGTTTGAAGATTTCATGGGCGGCGTGAAATATTCCCCGCATCCTGCTTTTCAGCAGGGTGTAGTGAAGATAGAAGATACTGCACACCCACTGATGAAAGGCGTGTCTGCCAGTTTCCGTATCGGCGATGAATGGTATGAGTTCGGTAAGAGCCCTCGTGGAAACGTGCATGTACTGGGCATTGCAGACGAATCGTCTTATCATCAGAACAAACCGATGGGCGATCATCCCGTTATCTGGACCAATGAAAACTATCCGCGTACCGTTTATATTGGAGTAGGACATAGCCCGGAAGTATTTGCCAGCAAGGATTACACGACGCTGTTGCAAAATGCCATTCGCATCGCGGCCACACCGCTCCAGTAGAGGCATGTGCTGGTATTGTATGAGAATGGCGGGCATCATATCGCCTTCTCAAAGGCCACCCGCCAATGGCTCGATATGGGCCTTGCATACTTGCCGTTGAATGATTATTTTGGGAGTACATCATTCCACGTAAGACTATGGAAACATTCAACCCGCAACGACGCCGTTTCATCAAAGGCGCTGCCGCTTCCCTGGCGCTGGCAGCCATCAGCAGCCCTGCACTCAGTTTTATCCATCCGCCCAAACCTTACCGTGTAGCCCTTATCGGCGCCGGATGGTATGGGAAGAGCGACCTCTTTCGCCTGATACAGGTAGCGCCCGTAGAAGTGGTCGCCCTTTGCGATGTAGACAAACACCAGCTTTCAGAAGCCGCCGCCATGGTGGCCCAACGCCAGGCCTCGCGCAAAACGCCCGCTACGTATAGTGACTACCGTAAGATGCTCTCCGATCACAAACTGGATATCGTATTGATTGGCACTCCTGACCATTGGCATGCACTTACCGCTATTGCGGCCATGCAGGCAGGCGCACATGTGTATGTGCAGAAGCCGATCAGCGTAGATGTGATGGAGGGAGAAGCCATGGTGGCCGCCGCCCGTAAATATAACCGCGTTGTGCAGGTAGGCACACAACGCAAAAGCACGCCGCACCTGATCGATGCAAAGAAAAATGTGATAGATGCCGGCTTACTTGGCAAGATCGCGCATGTAGAGATGTGTTGCTACTATCACATGCGCAACAACGGCAACCCGCCAGAGCAGCCTGTGCCCGACTTCTTCGATTACGAAATGTGGACGGGTCCTGCGCCGCTGCGGCCCTACGACGGCCTGCCGCATATCCGCTGGTGGCGCACTTTTATGGAATATGGCAATGGCATCATGGGCGATATGTGCATCCATATGTTCGATACAGTTCGCTGGATGTTGCAGCTGGGATGGCCTCATCGCATCAGCTCCACCGGTGGCATTTATGTGCAGCGCGAAGGCAAATCCAATATCGCGGATACGCAGTCGGCGATTTTTGAATACGATCAGCTCAACTGTGTATGGCAGCACCGTACCTGGGGAACGCCCGCCGATCCTGCATATCCCTGGGCTTTCAAAATATATGGCGAGAAAGGTACGCTGGCCGCCAGCACCATGCAATATGATTTTATTCCTGAAGGCAAAAACGGAACACCGATTCACAAGGAGGTAGTGTATGAAAAAGAAAAGTATCCGGAAGATGTGACTGAAGCGGGCATCGAGCTGAATGCCGCGCCAGCCACACGTTTGCACATGCTCGATTTTCTGGCGGCCATTGAGCATAATACCCGGCCGGCAGCGGATATTGAGCAGGGGCATATCTCTACGGCCAGTTGTATCCTGGCTAATCTCTCCATGAAACTGGGCCGTCCGCTCAGTTATGATCCTAAAAAGCGTATAGTCGTTAACGATAGAGAGGCTACTGATTTACTGCGGAGACCATACCGCGGCCCATGGCAGCATCCGGAGGTGTTATTGTAAATCTGATATGGTGAAAATATAAAAAACTGCATCTGTTCTGGTGTGTGTATTTCCTGCAACTTTGTAAAAAAATAAAGGAAGGAAAAATGTTGATCACACCATGTACGCAGGAAGACCTGCCTGTAATTCTCGCCCTGTATGATGCTGCCAGGGCTTATCAGCGAAGTAAGCAGTATAATGTATGGCCTCCTTTCGATCTGGCTCTGACAGCAGCAGAGGTGAAAGAGCAGCGCTTGTATAAGATAGAGATAGAAGGGGAGATCGCCTGTATTTTTTCTATTGTATATAATGAGCCGCCGATCGTATGGAAAGATGCGGAAGAGAATACAGCGATCTATCTGCACCGAATCGCTACCAATCCGGCTTTCAAGGGCCGCCGCCTGCTCACGCCCATCATAGAGTGGTCGCGGACGCACGCCAGAGATATTCACCGCTCATTGATCCGCATGGACACCTGGGCAGATAATGATAATCTCACTGCCTATTATGTAGGCTACGGCTTCAAGTTATTAGGCACTTCCTACATGCCGGCGGAAGAAGCCAAGGCAGCGGGTTTGCCAGGCCACTACTGGGATAACACCGCTAACCTTTTTGAAATGAATATTTAGGGATTTAGGGATTTTCGAATTTTGGGATTTTGGGATTTATTGATCGTGTTTTGTTGCCCGGTACAACAAAACACAATCAATAAATCCCAAAATCCCAAAATTCGAAAATTCGAAAATCCCTAAATCCCTAAATCCCTAAATTCTTATCGGAATACCGGCATAGCCGGGAAGTACCATCCATTATAAGTGATGGTTTTCTTCAGTGCGCCGCTGCTGGCGTCGTAGATCAGTATACGGTTGATATTGCCGGTATAGGGGCCATTGATAGTAGTGGCCACCAGTTCGTTTGTAGCCTTGTTATAGGCAATACCACAACCATAGAAGTACTGGCCGCTGGGCAGTGTAATGAATGGCGTATTCAGGGAGGTGATATCACCGATCACATAGCGATACACTTTGGTGCCGCCTGCAAAGCCGTTGTTGGCCGGCAGGAATACGACGTTGTCAACAGTAGATGCGCAGATGCCTGCATGGCGCCATGCGCCCCAGGGAGAGGGGATGCTTACAGGCAATTTTACCGCTGATCTGGCCAGAGTGCTGGCATCGATGCGCACGAGTGAATCGGCGGTAGCAGCCCACACGCTTCCTTCTTTCGCAATGGCAAAGGCGAGGTTGGCCTGGCCCAGGTTGCGCACGAGGCTGTAGTTGGTGCTGTTGAGCGCCACGATGCCATCTGTTTGCGATAAGGCGAAAATGTAGTTGCCGGCCAGGGTCATATCGCCGGTATAGCCGGACACGCTGCTCAGTTTTGTACCGAGGGTGAGGCCGGGTAACGCTAAGGGATATACGCCGTCGCCGGTGCTCAGCAGGCCGCGGCTGGCGTCTATTCCCAGGAATGTGTGACCATCATTGGCAGGCAATGAATTGATACGGCCGCTCTGTACCATCGTTGTAGCGTCTGTAACCACCAACGGTCCGCCAGCTTTCACCACGATGTACATCTTACCATTGAAGATAGTGGCGTATTGCAAGGTGTTCGTAGGGGCGCCTAAGCTATCGGAAGGGTTAGCCGCCTTGTAAACATTGGGTACCAGCGAATCGCCGCTGTAAGAATAGAAATAGAGGTCGCCGTTCTCATGGCCGAACCAGCCTTCGTTGGCAATAAAGAAGCCGTTGCTGTAATTGGCGGGCAGACTGGCGGCATTCATCGCGCCTTTGCTGCCATTGATGGGCGACAGATCCCTGGTGTCGTTCTTGGAACAGGAAACAACTGCTACGCACAACAGTACATAGAAGAGATGCAATAGATTTTTCTTCTTCATAAAGGTTTACTTTGAAAGGGAATAATGGATGCCTGCATGTACAGCTCGCGATACTGCCACATGCCCGCACCGGGTTTCATGTCTGGTAAAAAAATCGGTACCATGTCCATACTTTTCACCCGAAAATATTGGACGACTGACGGCAATTGGCAGGTCTTCTGGCTCTCCTGCTTTTCCGGTGGCCTTCCCGTCCGCAATAGCTGCGGACAGTGGCGGGAGCAGATCCGGAAAAACGATTCAGATGAATGCAGGATCACAGCTACGGGGATAGCTCCGGTATTGCACCGGATTCCCTTTTAATGTTTCGGTTCGGCGAACCTTAACAACCAATTACAGCCGCAAACCTACGTTAACTAAAATTAATTACCAAGCGGAACTATAGAGTATAACGGAGATGTATATACGTTATTTGCAGCTTATCATGATCGCCCCATGTTGTATTTATTTTAACTTTTGAGAAGGTTACCTTTTGCAGCAAGGGCGTATAAAGGGTAAACAGACTTGCTATGCGTCCCTCCATTCCACTGTGGGTATTACCCGCCCTGATGCTTGCTGCCTGTCAGCAAGGAACCTATCATCAAGACAAACAAGACAAGCCAATGGCTGAAGTAGCCGCCATCGCGGATTCCGCCAGTTTCTCAAATGATATTACTTCACTCAATTCCGCTTCGCGAAAGCGGGTGCGCACGGCCGATGTCCGGTGTCGCGTCAGGAATGTTTATGCCGCCACTTCCAGGCTTGAACAAGCTGTGAACGGTGTTAATGGCGTAGTGGTGGAGAGCGCGCTCACCAATGATTTTGGCGCACAAACAGACTTGCCCTACAGTGCAGACTCCCTGCGGCATATACAGCTATATACGCCCACGGCCAATCTCACGCTGCGCGTGCCCACCGCACAACTGGATTCAGTGGTGGCCGTACTCACCAATAATGCTACGTTTATTGATCACCGTAACTTCAAGGATACGGACTATACGCTGGCCTATCTCTCTAATTCTTTAAGGAACAATCAGCCCGTAGAAGAGAAAGTAAAACCCGGGAAAGGCGCTACGCCACTGCAAGTAGCGCAGTATCATGATGGGAAGCGGGAATCATCTATCGACCGGAAGATAGAGAACATGGAGATACTCGACAATGTGCATTACGCTACCTTCACGGTACAGTTATTCCAACCACAGGAAGCAGATGTGCAGATCATTGTCAACCCGGAACGTATTACCCGCGCAGGTTTCGGTACCGAGTTGCTGACAGCGCTGCGCAATGGCGCAGATATTTTCCGCAATGTATTGCTTTTCTTCCTGCAACTGTGGCCCTTCCTGTTATTGCTCACAATAGGCCTCGCAGGCTACCGGCGCTGGTTTTCACGCTCTGCGTGAAAAAAATTATCTTTACTCCTATGAGGAAATTATATTCATTGATCGCTGCCTTGCTCTTCGCAGTTCCGTTGTTGGCCCAGCAGTATAACAACTATTTCAACGCGCGTTTTCATATCAGCATGTTGTACCCGAAAGATTTTACTGCACAACCCGAATCCTTTAATGGCGATGGCAGAAAGTTCGTCGCCAAAGATGGTCAGGCCGAGATCATCACCTACGGCTCCCTTGTGCTTGAAGAGACAGGAACTACCACCAGTCAGCAGTTTGAAGACTATGCCTTTGACCTCAAGGTAGCGTATAAAGTGATCAAACCAGATTACCTGATCATGTCCGGCACTAACAGAGATGGTAATATCGTGTACCGGAAAACATTGAAGAGGAAGATCAGCTATCCCGGAGATACCGGCAAAAATACCTGGGTATGGCAAACGGTGATGATCACCTATCCGCCGTCACAACAGGCGCAGTACGCGGACTATTGCAAGTATATCGCGCAACAATTCAAATGAGACCAGGATTAAACGGATTTATAAGATTACCCTGATTTAACGCGAAGATCGCTGGTGGCGGATTTAAGCGAAGAAGCCCTTGAAGCGCTCAAAGCGCTTCAAGGGCTTGAACCTCGTTGATCTTCGCGTTAAATCAGGGTAATCTTATTAATCCGTTTAATCCTGGTCCAGGCAAATTTTTTTTTCTATATTTAGCGGATATCAACCTTTATATGACTAAACCCGTTACTGCAAGATTATTATCGCTGGATTTTTTTCGGGGTGTAACTGTAGCCGCCATGATCATGGTGAATAACCCCGGCGACTGGAACCATGTGTATGCACCTTTGGAGCACAGCAAATGGAATGGCTGTACGCCCACTGACCTTATTTTTCCTTTCTTCCTTTTCATCGCAGGCGTATCGATCCCGTATGCATTGGGTACGCGCCGCGAAGATACTTCACAACACCGGCGTCTTATCTTGCAGGCCTTACGGCGTGCATTGATCATCATTGGCCTGGGCCTGTTGTTAAGGATCATGTTTTCCTGGGACTTTGCGCATCTCCGCTTCCCTGGCGTATTACAGCGCATAGGGGTGGTGTTTGCCATCTGTGCTATTCTCTTTATTAAAACCAGTCGCCGCACGCAGATATGGATCTTCGGCAGCCTGCTGGTGATCTATTATCTGCTGATGAATGTTGTGCCAGTGCCTGGCACAGGCGCTCCCAATATGGAGCCGGAAACTAATCTCGCTGCATGGATCGACCGCCTCGTTTTCACACCGGCGCACCTTTGGGCGCAAAGCAAAACCTGGGATCCGGAAGGCTTGCTCAGCACCGTCCCAGCTATAAGCACCGGCCTCTTTGGCGTGCTCGTTGGCGCCTGGCTGCGCCGCAAAGACCGCGATGATGCGGTAAAAGTAACCTGGATGTTCGTATATGGATTCGCCGCCGTGATACTGGCGCTTATCTGGGATACTTTCTTCCCGATCAATAAATCCCTCTGGACCAGCTCCTTTGTGTTATACACCGGCGGATTGGCCACCATGGCCCTCGCTGCCTGTTACTGGCTCATCGATGTACAGAGAAGAAAAAAATACCTGACCTTTTTTGTCGCCTTCGGACGCAATGCCATCACGGCTTATGTGCTCTCCGGTCTCGTACCACGACTTTTCAATACCATCAAAATAAGCGGCGGCACCTTACAGCACTGGCTATACGAAAACTGGTTCAGCTCCTGGTTATCTCCTTTGAATGCTTCGCTGGGCGCGGCTTTGTTCCTCGTGCTGCTCATCTTCCTGCCCATCATCTGGATGTATCGCAAAAATGTGATCGTCAAGATCTGATCATCTCGCAGAAAATAAAATTCGATATAGTAAATGGAACTGTTCCCTACCCAATACTCCACTTTATCCTCAGTTGCCCTGAAACACAGGATAGAAAAGGATTACGGCTTTAGCGGCTTATCATGTAAATTCCTCCAAAGGGGCGTGAGCGATACGTATATGCTCAGCAACCAGACGGATAAATATATCTTGAAAATTTTCCGGACGGTGCACCGCACTAAAGAAGAGATCAGCGGCGAAATAGCATTGCTCGAACTCCTGCGAAAGAAAGGCGCCAAAGTCTCTTATGCGCTGCAAGACCTGCACGGCAACAGTATCCAGGCATTCAATGCCGCGGAAGGCCGGCGCTATGGCGTGGTGTACACTTTCGCCAAAGGGCAGCGCGAAACGATATTGAGCGATGCGCAGCTGAAAGTCCTGGCACATGAAATGGCCTTTCAGCACAATATCCTTGCCGATGCGCGCGTCCCTTATCCGCGGCCGGTATACACCGCAGCTACCACCGTGTGGGAGCCGCTCCGCGTACTGGAACCCATGTTTAACGAGTACGGCTACACGACGGAATACGAATGGCTCAAAACCGCCGCTGCCGATGTGTTGAGAAACCTGGAAGCCCTGCAGCCACAGCATTTCAGCAGGGGATATTGCCATTTTGATTATTTCCCGCACAACTACTTTTTCGATGAGCAGAACGGCATCACCGTTTTTGATTTTGATTTTGCGGGAGAAGGTTACCTCGCCTATGATCCAGCCAGTTTGTATACCTTCTATGTAATGTTGCTTTCCATGAAGCGTATCACAGCAGCAGATTTTCAGCACAGCATGCAATGGTTCATAACGCATTACCGGCAGGTGAGGAGTTTCTCCGACGATGAAGTGAAAGCCTTGCCACTCTTGGGTTTCATGCTACTGCTGCGTTACCTGCAATTTCAATATGAAACCTACGACGATTATACCCATCACTATTTCAATCCCCGTTTCGTGAAAGAGCGGATCGGCCTTCTGCAACAATTGTTGGAGCAGCCTGTAATGCAATCGCAGTAAATTCAGTAACTTTAGAAAAAAGATATTATGTCGATTACATCAGAGACAGAGTTAAACGGAATGAAGCGCATCAGCGAAGTGGTAGGTGTAACGCTGAAAGAAATGCGCAACTATGCGAAACCTGGTATGACCGCCCAAGAGCTGGATGAATACGGTGGTGAGATATTAAAGCAGTACGGTGCGCGCTCGGCCCCGAAGCTCACATACGGCTTTCCCGGCTGGACCTGCATCAGCGTCAACAAAGAAATCGCGCACGGTATCCCATCTTCCCATAAAATATTACAGGAAGGCGATCTGGTGAATGTAGATGTGTCTGCAGAACTGGATGGCTATTGGTCCGACAACGGCGGTTCTTTTGTATTGGGCCAGGACCTGCATGGTCAT
Organism: Chitinophaga vietnamensis; assembly: GCF_902167635.1. Classification (GTDB taxonomy): domain Bacteria; phylum Bacteroidota; class Bacteroidia; order Chitinophagales; family Chitinophagaceae; genus Chitinophaga; species Chitinophaga vietnamensis. The sequence continues at coordinate 110,021 of NZ_CABHMS010000012.1, read as the reverse complement.
CAGCCTTTGATCGATACCTCCAAACGTATTTTGCACAAGGCCATCCACCTGATCAAAGGCGGGGTGCGCATCAGCGATGTTGGCAAATTGATCGAATCAGAAGCGCGGAAATCCGGCTATACCGTGATCCGCAACCTGGCCGGCCATGGCGTTGGACGCAGCCTGCACGAATCGCCGGAAGATATTCTCAACTGCTACGAGCCTGCCAACAGGGGCCGCTTCAAGCGCAATAGCATCGTAGCCATCGAAACATTTATTTCCACGGCTTCCAATTTCGCCAACCAGGAAAGAGATGGCTGGACGCTCACCGGCAACAAAGGCGGCTTCGTTGCACAGCATGAACATACGATCATGATCACTGATGGCGCACCTGTGATCCTCACTGCTGCCAACGAAATCTGGAATTAATTGGTAATTTGCGGCCATTATGGCTTTATACACTACCACCGGCGCCGTTACCATCACTTGTAACAAGCGCCTCACACCGTACCTGGAACAGGAAGTAAAAGAGTTGGGCTTTACGGTGGAAGAGACTTTTGTGACAGGCGTGCGCTTGCAGGCATCCATCAATGAATGTATCCGTTTGAACCTGCAGCTGCGTTGCGCCAGCCAGGTGCTCTACAGCCTGAAACAATTCGAGGCCCGCGATGCAGATGATATCTACCGCGAACTGAAATCATACCCCTGGGAAACCATCTTGCCTGATGATGGCTATTTCTCTATCACCAGCAATGTGCTCAACGATACCATCAACAACAGCATGTTTGCCAACCTGCGCGTGAAAGACGCTGTGGTAGACCGTTTGCGCGAGAAAACCGGTAAGCGGCCTTCTACCGGTGCGGAACTTACCGGCGCCGTAATACATCTCTTCTGGAAAAATGAACATGCCGAAGTGTTCATCGATACTTCCGGCGATTCGCTGGCCCGTCATGGCTACCGCAAGATACCTGGCCGCGCGCCCATGCTGGAAGCGCTGGCCGCCGCCACCATCCTGGCTACCAAGTGGGATCGCCAATCGCCCTTCATCAACCCGATGTGCGGCTCCGGCACCGTTGCCATTGAAGCAGCGCTGATCGCCACTAACAGCCGTCCGGGCCTTTTCCGCGATAACTACGCTTTCATGCACCTGCGCGGCTATAACGACGCCCTCTACCTCCAGGAACGTGGCGAGCTGGAAAAGCAGATCAAAGAAGTGCCCGGCCTACGCATCATCGCTACAGACCTCAGCGAGGCCGCCATCGTGAATGCCCGCAAAAACGCCCGTGCCGCCGGCGTAGATGATATGATCACTTTCAAAGTATGCGACTTCGCCGCCACCGAAGTGCCCGAAGGTACTAACGGTGTCGTATATATGAATCCGGAATACGGCCTCCGCCTTGGAGAGCTTACCGCCCTTGAAACCACCTACGCCCGCATTGGCGACTTCATGAAACAAAAATGCCGCGGCTACCACGGCTACATCTTCACCGGCAACCTCGATCTCGCCAAAAAGATCGGCCTCAAAGCCAGTCGCCGCATCGAATTCTACACTAGCACCATCGACTGCCGCCTGCTCGAGTACGAACTGTACGAAGGCACGAGAAGGTAGTCTTGCTCAGGATTATAAGGATTGAAAGGATTACCAGGATTTTTTTACTGGATTAAAAAAGATTAAAGAAGATGGAAGAGGAGATCAATGAGGTTCCAGCCCTTGAAGCGCTCAAAGCGCTTCAAGGGCTATCGTCGTAAAGGTCTTCCCGTTCATCTCCTTTAATCTTTTTTAATCCAGTAAAAAAATCCTGGTCATCCTTTCAATCCTTATAATCCTGAGCAAGACAAACTACGCGGCGTTTAGCGCCGCAACGTCTTCAGGAGCGAGGGACAATGTTACGCCCTGCATCAGTTCATGCAGTTGCGCTTTGTTGGTGGCGCTGGCAATGGGCGCTACGATGGCGGGACGGGTGAGGAGCCATGCCAGTGAGATGCCCGCTGGTGTAGCGTTGTATTTGGCGGCGAGTTGATCCAGTACTGCCAGGATACGTTGGCCTTTGTCGTTCAGGTAGCCGAGGGCTTTCTGGCCGCGGGCGCTGCTTTTTTGTACGTCTGCGGGCGTGCGGTATTTGCCGCTGAGGAAGCCGCTGGCCAGCGAGTAGTAGCTGATCACGCCGATCTCGTTGTCGGTGCAAATCTTTGCCAGCTCGGCTTCATAGCCGGCGCGGTCGTACAGGTTGTATTCGGGCTGGAAGGTATTGTAGCGCGGATAGTGATTTTTTTCGCTGGCACGCAAACTTTCCAGCAGGCGGGCAGCGCTCATGTTAGAGGCGCCGATGGCGCGCACTTTGCCGGCTTTTACGAGCTCGGCATAGGCTTCCAGCGTTTCTTCTACCGGCGTAGATTCGTTGTCGTAGTGCGTTTGATAAAGATCAATATAGTCTGTTTGCAGGCGCTTTAAGGAGGCTTCCGCTGCTTTGAGGATATAGGCCTTGCTTACATTTTTACCATCGCCGAGGCCCATGTCGGCGCCGGCTTTAGTGGCAACGATCACATGATTGCGGTTGCCGCGCTGCTTCATCCATTGACCAATGATCGTTTCGGATTCACCGCCTTTATTGCCCGGCGCCCAGCGGGAATAGACATCCGCCGTATCTACCAGGTTGAAACCGTTGCCGGTGAATTCATCGAGCAGGGAGAAAGAAGTGGATGCATCGGCCGACCAACCGAATACATTGCCGCCAAAGGCCAGGGGCGCCACTTCCAGCCCTGACCGTCCCAGTTTCCGTTTTTCCATAAGATTAAATTTTTACTTCCAAAAATGCTATTGTAATTTAGTTACTTTTGTTGTTTATACATTCATCCTTATATGGCACACCGATCAGTAAACATCTCCCGCGAAGATTTTATCTGGCTCACCTCCACCTATGGTAAAGACACCGGCAATTCTTATTACGATACGAAAGAAGATGTGATCCATGAGATATTCAGGGATAAGATACTGATTGGTACGGCTTTCCTGAGTCATGCTTCCTATGAGCTGAGTTTCGCCGGAGAGACGCTACAGATAAGGAAAAACCGTCTCGACAATTACAAGCTGCACGAAAAAGCCAGGCTGATACCGGATGATATGCAGGAAGAAGATGAAGATGAGCTGATGCTGCGATGGCACAACCTGCTCCGCGAGCTGCGGATCCGGGAGAAGCTGAAAGGCCTCGGTAATGCCCATGATTCGCTGGCGCAGCTCTACCTGGATATTTTCCAGGAGGATGAGGCAGAAGAGCAGATCGCCCTGCTGCCGGAAGTGATACGCCCTGATCCCTCAAGCATCTGGGAGGAGCTCTCGCTCGCCTTGCAGAATACCGGCAACCTGGCCGATTTTGAATGGCAGGAACTGACCGATACAGGCATCTACTCCCTCAACGAACTGACGCCACTGCAAGATGCCGGCGCCGTGCTGGAAGTACCTTCCGCAGAAGCATATGAAGATATCCTCGCCGCTCCCGATTTTGCGAAAGCACTACTTGACTTTGTCAACCATCAACTGGTGGAATACGAATTGAAAATAGTGGCCACCGGCACCGCCATCGATGAGTACCAGGCCTTCACGTGCTTGTCCATGCAGGATTTCAGGCTCGCCAATGCCATGCACAAAATGGAAGAACTGGGCCTTGTGTGCTTCTTCTAAAACATTAAAATCTCCTTAAATCCGCTCGCTACAGGGACACAACAACTCATCATTGAATACCTTAGTAGCTCCAAATTTTATGTTCTGTTGAGGTTATTGCGGCAAATATTCCTGGTACTCATCACCGTATTTATCCTGCCTCTTTCGCAGGAAGGTCATGGTGTTGCTACCAGTACGCCGTATCATCTTCCCGCTTTATCTTCCTCACTGGCTTATGGCCATCCTGTTCCGGCAATAAAACCACAGGCGCGCTATCGCCAGACCGTCGAGAAATTCAAACGCCGTCCGGTAGGCATCAACGACTATAACGACCAGGCCTGCGCCGTTACTGTCACCACCTGCCGCAATCGTTTTATCTACGTACAACGCACCCGCAAAGGATATCATCAAAACAGGTATCTCCATGTACCTATACCGCTCCGCAGCTGGAGAGGCCCGCCCATAGCCTGATCTCACGAACCTGTCTTTTTTCTTTTCTGACGCGCCGCAACCTGCGGGGCCCGTTAAATAATGTGAACTTATGAACATGCATACCTTCGCAAAGAGGGGGCTTATGCTGCTATCACTAGGTGTGATATCCTGCACGGCACTCTTTGCAAAGCCGGTGGCAGACAGCCTTTCCCTGCACCAGGCGATTGCGCTCACGCTGGCGCACTATCCGGCTATACAATCGAAACAGGCTTTGATCAAGGCCGGAGAAGCAGCGATCACCGATGTTAAACACAACTGGTATCCTGCATTGAAATTACATGAACAAGTGAACGCCGGTACCGACAACGGTATCTATGGATCTTATTTTACCATGGGCATGATCCCCTCTACCTCCGGCGGTATCCGTGCCAACAACAGTGATCAGCTGATGAGCGGCAACATCGCGATGGCAGAAATGCAATGGGAGATCTACAACTTCGGCGCCTATGGCAGCCAGCGGCAGGCAGCGCAATCCGCGCTGCACGCAGAACAGGCCGACCTGGACAATACCGCCAACCAGCTTACCGCCACCGTTATACAGGACTATCTCGAACTGTTACGCCTATACGAATTAAGGAAGATACAGGAAGATAATATCCGCCGTACGGCAGAAGTACAGCGGGCCGTTACCGCCATCGTATTGCATGGCCTCAAACCTGGCGTAGACAGCGCCATCGCGGCAGCAGAGCTGTCCAAAGCAAGGCTAAACCTCCTCGATGTGATCAACCAGTACAACCAGGTACGCATTCATCTTGCTACGCTCACCGGCCTGGATACCGCGCTGGTACGCCCGGACACGGCCAACGGCGCCCGCCTCATCGGGATGCTGAACGCCGGCGATACCATGGATACTGCCATGAGCAGTCATCCCATGCTGCAATACTATGAAGCGCTTTACCAGCGCCAGCGCGCAGAAGAAAAGGTGATCCGCAAAAAGGATCTGCCTAAAGTGAGCCTGCTCGCCGCCGGATGGATGCGCGGTTCCAGCGGATCTTTCAATGATTACTACGACAAGAACCTCTGGAGCGGCCTCGGCTACAGCCGCCGTAACTACCTGCTCGGCGTAGGCATCACCTACAACCTGGTGGATATCAAACACACGCGCGACAAGCTCGCGGTGCAACGCTACAAATCAGCCGCCGCACAACACGACCTGGAAACCACGCGTAACACGCTCGACGGGCTCCTGCAGCAGTCGCGCGCCGACATACTAACGTCAAGGGATAAACTGAAAGAGCTGCCCTTGCAGCTGGGCGCCGCCCGTGCTGCCGCCGTACAGAAAATGGCGTTGTATAAAGCCGGCTTAACCAACATCATCGAGGTTACCAACGCACTGTTTGTGCTCAACCGCGCAGAAACAGACCTGGTGCAAACCCGCGATGCTGCCTGGAAAGCCCTGTTCAGGGCCGCCTACGCCAACAATAGCCTGTCACAATTATTACCTGAACTGAACTAAATGGAAATATATGTCACTTGTATCTTCCGCACTGAAAAAGCCGATAGCCGTAGTGGTGATCACCGCCGGCGTGCTGCTGTTCTCCGTGCTGGCCATCCTGAAAATACCGATCGACATCTTCCCAAAGCTTAATCTGCCTACTATCTATGTGATAGAGCCTTACGGGGGCATGTCGCCGCAACAGATGGAAGGCTTCTTCGCTACCAGCTTGCAGGACCAGTTCCTGTATGTAAACGGTATCAGGAACATCTCCAGCAAAAACATACAGGGCTTGACCTTAGTAAAGCTCACCTTCTACGAAACTACCGATATGGCGGAAGCCTCCGCCCAGGTGGCCTTGCAGGTAAACCGTGCGATGAAGTTCTTCCCGCCCGGCGCCCTGCCGCCACAAGTGGTGCGCTTCGACGCCTCCTCTTTACCGGTAGGTGAATTGGTGTTGAGCAGTCCTACCCGCTCGCTCAAAGAGATCGCCGACCTCGCCAGCACGCGCATCAGGCCTATGTTTGCGACCGTGCCCGGCCTGTCGGCGCCGCCGCCCTTCGGCGCCAACTCCCGCTCCGTGATCGTGGATGTAGACCCGCAAAAGCTGCGCAGCTTCAACCTCTCGCCAGATCAGGTGGTGGAAGCTATCGCTAAAAATAATGTGATGACGCCCTCCGGCAACATCCGTATCAACAATACCATGTACGTTACCACGCTCAACTCCCTCGAGCAGAAGGTGGCGGACTTCGGCAGCATCCCCGTTAGCACCAACGGCAATGCCAGCGTATTTATCAAAGACGTAGCCCGCGTAATGGACGGCTCGGATGTTACCGTTGATTACGCCCTTGTAAATGGCAAACGCTCTGTGTACATCCCCGTGGTGAAAACAGCCGATGCCTCTACCTGGGAAGTAGTGAAAACACTGAAAGGCAAACTGCCCGAAATACAGAACCTCTTGCCGGATGATGTGCATCTCTCTTATGAATTTGATCAGTCGGTATTTGTGATCAATGCCGTGAAAAGCCTTGTCACAGAGGGTTTGCTGGGAGCGCTGCTCACCGGTTTGATGGTGCTGCTCTTCCTGCGCGACCTGCGCAGTTGTATGGTGGTGGTGGTAACGATTCCTGTGGCGGTGCTCAGCGCGGTAATGTGCCTGCAGCTCTCCGGGCAAACGATCAATATCATGACCCTGAGCGGACTGGCGCTGGCCATCGGTATCCTGGTAGACCAGGCCACGGTAACGATCGAGAATATACATCAGCATCTCGAAATGGGGAAATCCAAGCGCAGGGCCATTTTCGACGCCTGCGAAGAAATTTCTTTTCCGCTCTTGCTGATACTCTTATGTATCCTCGCAGTGTTTGCGCCTTCCTTTATCATGAAAGGCGTGCCCCGCGCCATGTTCCTGCCGCTGGCGCTGTCGATCGGTTTCGCGATGATTGCTTCTTACTTTGCCGCGCAAACATTGGTGCCCGTGATCTCCAACTGGTGGCTGAAAACGCATTTACACCAGCATGCGCATGCCAGTCTTGCCCTCGATGATGCCGAAGTGAAAGAGATCAACAGTCACCTGCGCCATGAACATCAACATCCGGAAAAAGTGAAAGGCTTTGAACGTTTCAAACTCGCCTTCATGAACCTTTTGGAACGCGGCATGAAAAAAATGCGTATATCCGTTACCGTATACCTGATTGGCGCGCTGCTGCTGGCAGGCGGCTGCTACTGGTGGATAGGGAAGGACCTCATGCCGCACGTGAATGCCGGCCAGTTCCAGCTGCGCCTGCGTGAACCTGATGGCACCCGCCTCGAACGCACCGAAGCCAAAGTGCATGAAGTGCTTAATCTCATCGACAGTACCGTGAATGGCCATGTGGCCATCAGCTCATCTTATGTGGGCCTGATCCCCAGCAGTTATGGCACCAGCAACCTGTACATCTTCAACAGCGGTACGCACGAAGCGGTAGTACAGGTGAACCTGGACGAAGATTATAAGGTAGATATTGAAAAGTTGAAAGATGAATTGAGAGATAAGATCAGGCAGCAGATGCCGGAGATGCGCGTCTCCTTTGAGCCGATCGACCTTACCGAGAAGATCATGAGCCAGGGCGCCTCTAACCCGATTGAGGTGCGTGTGGCTGGTAAGGATATGAAGCAGATACAAGACTTTGCCGGCAAGATCGTGCACAATATGCAGCAGGTATCTTACCTGCGCGATGTGCAGATCGCGCAGCCGATGCACTTCCCGGTGATCGCGATCAATATCGACCGTTTCAAGCTGGCGCAGATGGGCCTCGATATCAGCCAGGTGGCGCGTTCCATCACTGCCGCTACTTCTTCCAGCCGCTTCACAGAAAAGAACCAATGGCTCGATGAAAAGGTAGCCTACACTTACCAGGTGCAGGTACAGGTGCCGGAATATAGCATGACCGCCATCAACGACCTGAAAGAGATACCGCTTGTAAAAGGGCAGCCACGGCCAGTGCTGGCCGATGTGGCCACCTTCAGCAATACAGAAATGCCGGGAGAATTTGACCGTGCCGGTCCGCGTAGGTTCGTTACCGTTAGTGCCAATATCAGCGGCATCGACCTCGCTACTGCCACCAAGGCCGTGCAACGTGCGGTAGCCGATGCAGGCGCCCCGCCCAAAGGTTTGATCACGGAACTGAAAGGCGCTTCCAGTTTGCTGGTGGAAACGCTCGACAGCTTGCAGGGCGGGCTTGCCGTGGCCGTCGTTGTCATCTTCCTCTTGCTGGCGGCCAACTACCAGTCATTTAAATTATCGTTAGTAGTGCTAACGACTGTGCCGGCGGTGATCAGTGGCGCCTTGATCGCCTTGCTGCTCACCGGCGCTACGCTTAACCTGCAATCGTATATGGGCATGATCATGTCTACCGGCGTGTCGGTGGCCAATGCCATCCTTATTGTCACCAATGCGGAGAAGTTGCGCCACGAATACCGCGATGCGCGCAAAGCGGCCATCGTGAGCGCTGGCGTGCGTTTGCGCCCCATCCTCATGACCAGCCTTGCCATGATTGCCGGTATGATACCGATGGCTTCCGGCCTCGGTGAAGCCGGTGATCAAACCGCACCGCTGGGCCGTGCGGTGATCGGCGGCCTGATCGCCTCCACACTGGCGGCTTTGCTCATCCTCCCGCAGGTATACGCCTGGATGCAAGGTAAAACCTCTTATGAAGATCCTTCACTGATGCCCGCAGACAAGGTATCCCTATCTCATCACCATCAATTATCTCAACATGAAATCATATAAATATCAACTGCTGTTCGCAGCAACAGCGATATCAATAGCGGCCTGCCACTCTGCTGCCATGCCAGAAAAAAAGAAGGAGGCAGCAACGCAGCAATACCAGTTGGCAAGGGCTGTAAAACGGCCACTGTCGGGCAGTATACAGTTGCCCGGTGTGCTGGAGGCTTATGAAAAAGTGAGCATCTATCCCAGGGTGAATGGCTTCGTGAAAAGTATCACGGTAGACAGAGGTTCCCGCGTGAAGAAAGGACAGGTGCTGTTGCAGCTGGAAGCGCCGGAGATCACGCAGCAGTACTTTGCAGCGCAATCAAAATATATACAGGCTAAAGCGATGTTCGCCGCCAGCAAGGATAACTACGAACGTACTGTGGCCACCGCAGAAACGCCGGGTACCATTTCAGCGCACGACCTTGAGCTGGCCAAAGCCCGCATGCTGGCCGACAGCGCCCTGATGAACAGTGAGAAGGCTAATTTCAACGCGATGGAAGCAACACGCAGTTATCTCACTGTTACCGCGCCTTTTGACGGGGTGATCACGGAGAGGAATATACATCCCGGCGCGCTCGTGGGGCCGAATACCAAAGTAGATGATAAACCGATGCTCATGCTGGAACAGGAAGACAGGCTCAGGTTGGTGTTGCAGGTACCGGAGATGTACAGCGCACAACTGATGCAGCGCTCTGCGGTGAACTTTGAGGTGAATGCCTTGCCAGGCAGCAGTTTCACCGGCAACATCACGCGGCAGGCCGGTACGCTCAACGACAAGTACCGCTCAGAAGCCGTAGAAATAGATGTGCCTAACAGCAAGCATCAACTCAAGCCGGGCATGTACGCCGAAGTGACGATCCCGGTGGATGGCTCTGCACAGGCCCTGGTAGTGCCTTCTACGGCAGTGGTAATGTCTACCGAGAAGAAATATGTCATTGTGGTAAAAGACCATCACGCCAGATGGGTGGACATACAGGAGGGCAATCATCACAACGATTCCACGGAAGTGTTTGGCCGCCTTGAGGAGAAGGACCAGGTGATCGTGAATGCCTCCGACGAGATCAGGGATGGCATGCTTATCAGATAAAAAAAACGGCCGTCCCGATGAGTCGGGACGGCTTTTCAGCTAACTGTTCCGTCTATATTGATTTTAATGTTCCTATTGAAAAAAGGGAACGATAACATCCACCTAGTAATCAATAACGGATTTTACCTGTTGTTCAAAAAAAACTTCCTTCCGCTCATGTGGCCTACATGACGGTATATATTGAATTACTTCATTTAAAAGGATGATTGCCTGCCGGGTTATCGCCTTGAAGGGGCTTCTGTTGTTCGTGCTTATCTATTCCGTATTTTCTTTATTAACACGGATCGATTTCAAATTGTTTTGAGCGGAGGAAAATTAGAAGTTAAAAAGCTCGCGTACGCCGAGGGCCAGCATCTGTACGCCGATCACGGCGAGGATAAGTCCCATCATCTTGGTGATCACCATCATTACGTTGGGGCCGATCACTTTTACGATGCGTTCGCCTGCAATAAAGAGGAGATAGGTGATATAGCAGATGACGGCATAGATTGCCATGACGATGGCCAGGTGAACGATATCTTTGGCGGCAGAATAGCTCATGGAAGTGGTGATGGCGCCAGGGCCCGCCAGCAGGGGCATCGCAAGCGGAGTGATGGCTACGCTGATACCCTGGTCGGCCTTTACGGGCTGGTCGCCCAGTTTGCTGCTTTGTATCTTGTCTTCCTTGCCGCCGCGCACCATCTCGTAGCCGATCACAAATACCAGGATGCCGCCGGTTACACGCAGCGCCGCCAGCGTGATACCGAATACATGGAAGATGAGCTTGCCCGCCACGCTGAAAACGGCAATGATACAAAACGCAATGAGTACTGATTTGGTGGCAATATTACGTTTGGCCTTTTTATCCATATAGGAGGTGAGCTCCATAAATACCGGGATCGCTGATATAGGGTTTACGATCGCCAAAAGGCCCATGAATACAGTGGTTGCAAACGCAATGTAGTTATCGAATAATGCCATCATACAGGCAATATATGAAAATTTATCAATTATAAACAGATTTCAGTTAATTGCGCAAACGGGGGAGTTGCCAGTTGTAATGCAGGCTTAAAAGGCGTATGCCCACTATAACGGTAACGGCTACACTCTGTAGAAGGTCTGCCGGCATATTATAGTTCGATCCGACAATATACAGCGTACCGCCGATGATAGAAGCGCCGGCATATATTTCACGGGTGAAAAGGATGGGCTGCTCGCCGGATATTACATCGCGGAGCATGCCGCCGAAAGTGCCCGTGATCGCGCCCAGCGCCACGCAGATAGGCATGGGCAGGCCTGCCGCCATGCCTTTGTTGATGCCTGTGATGGTAAACAGGCCCAGGCCAATGGCATCGAAAATGGTCAGCCACCTGTGCAGTCTTTTTACATAAGAGAAGAACAAGGACGCAATGATGGCGGCAATGATGATGGCGCTGTTGCTGAGCTCATCGGTCATCCAGGCTACGGGCGTGGCGCCGATGAGCAGGTCGCGCACGGTACCGCCGCCGATGGCCGTAATAAAGGCCAGCGCCAGTAAACCAATCACATCGTAAGATTTGTTGATGGCGGCCGTAGCGCCGGAAATGGCAAAGGCAAAGGTGCCTAATAGTTCAAGTGCGTGTATGAAAGTGAGCTGCATGCTTAATAATCGTAGTCGTATTCTCCCCGCAAGGTACGCTCGATTTGGTTACGCAGATCATGGCTAAATCCCTCTACTTCAATTTTGGGGTGATGATCCAGATTGATGCGGAATCGTCCTTTCTCTTTGATCACCAGGTCGTAGATGTCTTCCAGCAACGCATATAACAGCCTCCGGGTATTTTCGGCAATCTGCGCCAGGAAAGAGTCTTCCAGGTTGTGGAATTCACGGTTCTTATAAGACAGTGTAACTTGTATCATAACATATGGTTTTTCGACAGGATAAAACTTTCATTTTTCTGTCAGCTGGCACGGGTTATCTTAACCAACTGATTCTCATTAAATAAATGTTATTAATGCATAAAAATAGATAAAAAGATATAATCTTTGTTCCAACAGCCAATCATTTTATCCACATGTATAAAAAAGCGGACAGATTTATACTACCTTCCTCGGTTATAACTTATTCTAGCATAATGAAAAGAATCACACTGATTGTTTTACTGATTGCTGTGGCCAGTCATACCCTGCTGGCGCAGCCAGGAAAAGGAGTAAGGTGGAGCCGCGACGGCCGCTCCATCTGGAAATTCACACCGGGAGGCCTTGCGCAGGAACCTATTGCCGGCGGCGCTCCGGAAGTAAAGATACCTGCCGCCAAACTCATTCCTGCCGGGAAGTCCACCCCGCTGATGGCCAGGGATTTCTATTTCTCTGATGACGAAAAAAAAGTATTGCTCTATACCAACGCACATCGCGTATGGCGCTATGATACCCGGGGCGATTACTGGGTGCTGGATATTGCCAGCGGCAAGCTGCAACAGCTCGGGAAAGACAAACCCGCCGCTTCTCTCATGTTCGCCAAACTCTCGCCTGATGGCTCCAAAGCGGCCTATGTGAGCGGGCATAACCTTTACGTGGAAGATCTCTCCACCGGCAATATCAAGGCACTCACCACTGATGGCACCCGCCGTTTCATCAACGGTACCTTCGACTGGGCCTATGAAGAGGAGTTCGGCTGCCGCGACGGCTTCCGCTGGAGCCCCGATGGCAAAAGCATTGCCTACTGGCAGATCGATGCCACGAAGATCCGCGATTTCCTCATGATCAATAATACCGATTCCATCTACTCCTTCACCGTACCGGTGGAATACCCGGTAGCAGGTGAAAGCCCTTCTGCCTGTCGCGTAGGCGTAGTGGACATCGCCACCGCCAGCACTACCTGGATGAAAGTGCCCGGCGATCAGCAACAGCACTATATTCCACGTATGGAGTGGATCCCCGGCCGCAACGAACTGATCATCCAGCAGCTGAACCGCAAACAGAATGAAAGCAAGATCATGATCTGCCAGGCTGCTAACGGTAACGTACACACGCTGTATACCGAAAGCGACAGCGCCTGGATAGATGTGAAATCCCGTTGGGATGAAGACAACATCGCCGGATGGGACTTCCTGCGCGGTGGTAAATCTTTCATCTGGGTGAGCGAGCAGGACGGATGGCGCCATCTCTATAACATCTCCACCGATGGCGGTAAGGCCACCCTGCTTACGCCGGGCAACTATGATGTGATCAACATCTCCAAGATTGATGAAGCCAACAACGTGATCTATTTCCTCGCATCGCCGGAAAACCCCACCCAGCAATACCTTTACAAGGTGGCGCTGAGCGGCGGTAAAGCAGCGCGTGTAACGCCTGCCGACGAAGCCGGCACACATGATTATAAAATATCTCCTTACGGCAACCTGGCCATTCATACGTTTAACAATGCCAGCACTTATCCTGTAAAAGAAAGTGTGGAACTGCCCGCCCACAAAAGCAATAACAATGCGGTGATGAATGCGATCAAAAAATCTGCTGCCACCGCTTCCGGCTTGGAATACTTCAGTATTACCACTGTTGATGGCGTGCAGATGAATGGCTGGATGAAAAAGCCGGCGAACTTTGATCCTTCTAAAAAATATCCGATCGTATTTTATGTATACGGTGAGCCCGCAGGTGCCACCACACTGGATGTGACGGGAGCCGGCCGCAATTTTCTCTACGATGGCGATATGGCGGCTGACGGTTATATCTATGCCTCTATGGACAACCGAGGCACCCCGCTGCCCAAAGGCCGCAACTGGCGCAAATGTGTGTACCGCAAGGTAGGTATCATCAATGCCCGCGACCAGGCCATGGGCGCGCAGGCGCTGATGAAAAAATATCCTTTCATCGATCCGGCGCGCACAGCGGTATGGGGCTGGAGCGGCGGCGGTTCCATGACGCTGAACCTGATGTTCCAGTATCCGGAGATCTACAAAACAGGTATTGCGATCGCAGCAGTGGGCAACCAGCTGACCTACGATAACATCTACCAGGAAAGATATATGGGCCTTCCGGAAGAGAACCGCGAAGATTTTGTGAAAGGATCGCCCATTACCTACGCCAAAAATCTCAAAGGAAACCTGCTTTACATCCACGGCACCGGTGACGATAACGTACATTACCAGAACGCTGAAATGCTGCTCAATGAACTGATCAAATACAACAAACAATTCCAGTTCATGTCCTACCCGAACCGTACCCACAGCATCTCTGAAGGGCCTGGTACTTTTGAGCACCTGTCTACTTTGTACACTACTTATCTGAAATCACACCTGGAGGCAGGAGCTAAATAAAAAAATAAGTGAGCTTGCCCGGCTGGGGGCAAGCTCACTTATTTTACTATCTTCGTGGCCCTAATTAAAAAAGTTTTATGTCCAAAACCAGCATCACAGGCATTGTAGCCGCAGTAGTGGTGATCATTTGTGCGTTTCTGCCATGGGCTGTTATTGAGAGCCGTCATTTTGTTTTTACCGGGATGAATACGACCGGGTCCAATTATGGAGAGCCGGGCAAGCTGAATATTGTGTTGTCGGTGCTCGCCTCGGTATTGTTTGTGGTAAAGAACAAGTGGGTGGCGCGTATGAACCTGTTTGTTGGCGGCTTTTTGCTGGCATGGACTTTCCGCAACCTGATGTTATTCTCCCGTTGCGAGATCGGGGAGTGCCCGCAAACGGGTATGGCGTTATATCTCTCGCTGGCGGCGGCAGCTGTTGTTTTTGGCTGCGTGCTGTTCACCAAAACCCGCCAATGATCTACCACACTTTATGTAATATCCAGGCGCCTGCCAGGATGCCTGCGCCCATGAGCCAGTAGCGTATTACGACAAGCAGCGGGCGTTGCGCGGTTACTTTCGCTTTAATGAAACTGAAGAGGGTTAAGCCCAGGAAAACCAGCATCATACTGGTTTGTGCGGCGGCGCCGAAATTTTCATTGGCCAGGAAAGGGCCGAAGGAAAGGCAGCCGCCTGCCACGAAGAAGATGCCGGTGAGGATCGTACTGCGTATGGCACGGATACGGCTAAACGTAGTTTCCTGTACCTGTTCCGTAGCCAGTGTTTGTTCCCACAGCCGGGCATCTTTCTGCATTTCTTCCGCTATCTGTTCGATGGTGCCATCGTTGATATCCAGTTTTTGCAGCTTGTTACGTTCCGCTGGTGTGAGCAGGGGGCTATCATGTTGTGTGTCGCCCCTGTTGGCCTGGAAGGCGCCATACATCACGAGCAGGGCGCCTGCGGCGAGGATGGCGAGATGGATATTATAGAAGGTTTGTACCTCGAGGTCGAACCCCTGGATCACCTGTGTGGCAAAGAACAGCAGGAACAGGCCATCGGGGAAGCCTATGAGGAAATCGGTCGTCCATCCGGAACTGCGGATCGCCTTTGATGATGTGGTCATATCAAATGTGGCCGGTTAGCTGAAAGCCTTTTCGAGGCTTTTCTGGATCAGGTGAATGCACTCCTGTACCTGTGTGGCATTGATGCACAGGGGAGGCGCGAAGCGTATTTTATCGCCATGTGTTGGCTTGGCGAGCAGGCCGTGTTCTTTCAGCACCAGGCAGAGGTCCCAGGCGGCTTCGGGGTCATCGTGTTTGATCACGATGGCGTCGAGCAATCCTTTACCGCGCACGGTGGTGATATATGGTGATTGCAGCTGACGCAGGCCATTACGGAGCAGTTCGCCCATAGCAGCGGCATTGTCGGCCATATGTTCATCTTTCAGTACCTGTAATGCGGTGATGGCCACTTTGCAGGCGAGCGGGTTGCCGCCATAGGTGGAGCCGTGTTCGCCAGGTTTGATAGTGAGCATGATTTCATCGTCGGCCAATACGGCGCTTACCGGCAAAGTACCGCCGGATAAGGCTTTGCCGAGGATGAGGATATCCGGCCTTACATTTTCATGGTCGCAGGCCAGCATCTTGCCGGTGCGGGCGAGGCCGGTCTGTATTTCATCGGCGATGAAGAGCACATTAGCATCCTGGCAGTATTGACGGGCTTGCGCGAGGTAGCCTTCATCCGGCACCATCACGCCTGCTTCGCCCTGGATGGGCTCTACAAGGAAGCCGGCAACATTTTTATCCTGCAAGGCCTGTTCCAGCGCAGGCAGGCTGTTGAACGGGATCACTTCATAGCCCGGCATGAAAGGACCGTAATGGTTGCGGGCGGTAGGATCGCTGCTGAAAGAGATCACGTTGAGCGTACGGCCATGGAAATTGTTGGCGCATACAATGATCTTAGCCTTGTTTTCCGGGATGCCCTTTACGAGGTATCCCCAGCGGCGGGCCAGTTTCAGCGCGGTTTCCACGGCTTCAACGCCGGTATTCATCGGCAGTACTTTGTCGTAGCCGAAATATTGCGTGATATATTGCGCATATTCTCCCAGCAGGTCGCTATGAAAAGCGCGGGAGGTGAGCGTGAGCTTCTGTGCCTGTTCTATAAGAGTGGCAATGATCTTGGGGTGGCAATGCCCCTGGTTCACGGCGGAATATCCTGATAAAAAATCGTAGTAACGTTTACCGTCTACATCCCACAGATATACGCCCTCGCCGCGCTCCAATACAACCGGTAAAGGGTGATAGTTGTGCGCGCCATACTGTTCTTCCAGTGCCAGGTAATGCTGGGTTCTTTCGCTGATCGTGAATGCTGGTATCATAATTTCAAAAGTACGTCATTTCGCGGAGATTGCCTGACAGCGGCTGTGGAAGCGCTTCAAGTGCTTCTCCGCTTAGATCCGTAATTCTTAATTCTTAATTCTTAATTCGTAATTAATATTATTTAGCCCTTGAGCTTCCTGATTAGATCGATGTATTCCTGCATGGCTGCCTCTTTGCTTTTGCCCTTCAGTGATTCCCATGCTTCGTGTTTGGCTTTCGCTACAAAATCAAAAGGGTTGGCAGGAGGAGGGGTGTCGATGTCGCCGGTAGTGCCCTGTTTGTATAAAGCATAGAGTTGCAGCAGGGTTTCGTTGGAGGGTTTTTCTGTCAGCGTTTTGCTGGCTGCTACAGCGGCTTCGAATTGTTGTACGAGTTCCATATATGTGATAATTGGTCATCACTAAGATGCAGATAATTAATCATTCCGTCAAAAAAAGCTGTGTGTAACTAATTACTCACAGCGCACAAACTAATGAACTAATTTTAATACCTTTGCAGGCTGAAAAGGTTATAAGGACTGCTAGACAAGCCTTTGGACCAGCAAAATATCATATGAAGAATATTCGTAATTTTTGTATCATTGCCCATATTGACCACGGGAAGAGCACCCTGGCAGACCGCTTATTGGAGTTTACCAAAACAATTTCTGACCGCGACATGCAGGCGCAGGTGCTGGATGACATGGACCTGGAACGTGAGAAAGGTATCACCATCAAGAGCCACGCTATTCAAATGAACTACACCGCCAAGAACGGCGAAAAATATATCTTTAACCTGATCGATACCCCCGGCCACGTGGACTTCTCTTACGAAGTATCCCGCGCGCTGGCCGCCTGCGAAGGCGCGCTGCTACTGGTAGACGCCGCCCAGGGTATCCAGGCGCAAACCATCTCCAACCTCTACCTCGCACTGGAAAACGATCTTGAGATCATCCCGGTGATCAACAAAATTGATATGCCCGGCGCGATGATCGAAGAGGTGAAAGACCAGATCATTGAACTGATTGGTGTGAAGGATGAAGATATCCTCCTGGCCTCCGGTAAAACCGGTATCGGCATTGAGGAGATACTTGAAGCGATCGTAACCCGCATCCCCGCTCCGAAAGGCGAACCTGAAGCCCCGCTGCAGGCGCTCATCTTCGACAGCGTATTCAACTCTTTCCGCGGTATCATCGCCTATTTCCGCATCTTCAACGGTACTATCAAAAAAGGCGACAAGATCCAGTTTGTAAACACTGGTGAAGAATATGAAGCCGATGAAGTGGGTATCCTCAAACTGGGCCTCGAACCTAAAAATATCGTCACCACCGGCGACGTAGGCTATATCATCACCGGTATCAAGAACGCCAAGGAAGTGAAAGTGGGGGATACCATCACCCTCGCCAGCAACCCTTGCCTGGAGGGCATCAAAGGCTTCCAGGAAGTGAAGCCGATGGTATTTGCCGGTATCTTCCCGGTAGTGACAGAAGACTTCGAAGAGCTGCGCGATTGCATGGACAAGCTCCAGCTCAACGATGCCTCGCTCACCTATGAGCTGGAAACCTCGCAGGCGCTGGGCTTCGGCTTCCGCTGCGGCTTCCTCGGCATGCTGCACATGGAGATCATCCAGGAACGCCTCGAAAGAGAGTTCAATCAAACCGTGATCACCACCGTGCCCAACGTAGGCTTCATCGCCCACGATACAAAAGAGAAAGTAATACAGGTGAACAACCCGGCTGAAATGCCCGACCCTACCAAGCTGGAAAGGATCGAAGAACCTTTCATCCGCGCGCAGATCATCACCAAACCGGAATACATCGGTAACATCATGACGTTGTGCCTCGGCAAACGCGGCATCCTGCTCAACCAGAGCTACCTCACCACCACCCGTGTGGAACTGATGTTTGAACTGCCGCTCACCGAAATCGTATTCGACTTTTACGATAAACTTAAAAGCCAGACCCGCGGCTATGCTTCCTTCGACTATACGCCGATCGGCTTCCGCGACAGCGATATCGTGAAAATGGATATCCTCCTCAACGGCGATAAAGTGGATGCCCTCAGCGCATTGATCCACCGCAGCCGTGCGCAGGACTTTGGCCGCAAACTCTGCGAAAAACTGAAAGAACTGTTGCCACGCCAGCAATTCCTCATTGCCATACAAGCCGCCATCGGCGCCAAAATCGTGGCACGTGAAAATATCAGCGCCATGCGTAAAGACGTTACCGCCAAATGTTATGGCGGCGACATCTCCCGTAAGCGTAAACTTCTCGAGAAACAGAAAGAAGGTAAGAAACGTATGCGCCAGATCGGTAACGTAGAAGTGCCGCAGGAAGCATTCCTCGCCGTCCTCAAACTCGATGATTAATGTAGTTATTTGTTTATTTTGTTATTTAGATATTTGGTTCAGATTAGTTCCTAAATTGAACCAAATATCTAAATAACAAAATAAACAAATAGCTAAATGAAAACATTCTTCCTCTTACTTGCGGTATGTTTTTCCGCGTTAGCCCATGCGCAGCAAGCCTCTCCGCTGCCAGCCAGCCAGGTGATCAAAGAAGCCGGCATACAGGCCTCCAAAGAAAAGAAAAAGGTATTCATTATTTTTCACGCTTCCTGGTGCGGATGGTGCCATCGCATGGATACTGCCATGAATGATGCTGTCTGCAAAAAATCATTCGATGATAACTATGTGATACGTCATATCACCGTGCAGGAAAGCCCCAACAACAAAGCATTGGAAAACCCCGGCGGCGCTGATCTCCTGAAAAATTATCATGGCGATGAGCAAGGCATTCCGTTCTGGCTCGTATTAGACGATCACGGCAAACTCCTCGCCGATAGCCGCATGGCCGCCGCCGATGGCCAACTGAAAAACGTTGGTTGTCCTTCCGAAAAAGAAGAAGTGGATTATTTCATCACCGTACTACAGAAAACTTCCCGGCTGGGCGCGTCCGCGCTGGATGCGATCCGTGCGCGCTTTGCGCGGAGATAATTTTTGGATTTAAGGATTTTCGGATTTATGGATTTAATGGAAGCGGAGATGGCAATATTGTTTGTCTTCGCTTCCATTAAATCCATAAATCCGAAAATCCATAAATCCAAAAATCCCCGAACAGTTTTCCTGTTTCCAATGTTTATCACTTAAACTGTATGTATGCGAAAATGGTTAAGGATCGGGCTTATTGCAGGAGGATCGCTGGTGGCGCTTATGCTGGTACTGTTGCTGTGCGCCGCCTGGTATATTCATGCTAACAAAGCCGCTTTCCTGGCGCAGATAACGACACAGGCCAATGAACGGATCAATGGACAGCTGACGATAGAAGACATGGAACCCTCGCTCATCAGGAGTTTTCCGAATATCTCGATCGCATTGAAGAAAGTAGTGCTGCGCGACAGCCTCTATGCGCAACACCAGCAGCCGCTGCTGGATGTGGACTATATTTTCGTACGGGTGAACACGTGGTCACTGTTACGCAAGCACGTAGATGTGAAAGAAATTACCCTGCAAGATGGCGCTATCCGCCTGTTTACGGACAGTACAGGCTACAGTAATACCTATGTGCTCCAGAGAAAGGAGAATGCCCCGAAAAAGACGCCCGGCCGCCAGGCCGATTTCCGCAAGATCATACTGGATCATATCCGCTTTGTGATCGACAACCGGCAGAAACTGAAACTGTTCGACCTGGAGATCAAATCACTGGAGGGAAAAGTACAAAGCTTCGATTCCAGTCTCGCCATCCATCTCAATACAAATATCCTTTCACACAGCTTTGCATTTAATACCAGCAAAGGCAGTTACCTGAAAGGCAAAGTCATGGACATGCGCCTGGATGTTACGTTCAACAAGCATTCCCGCGTATTGGATATTCCGCAGCAGGAGATCAGGATAGATGGTAAACCAGTGAAGATAAAGGGAGATTTTGTATTTGCAACACAACCGCCTGCCTTCCATCTCCTGATCAATGTCAACCAGGTATTGTTGAGCGAGGCCGCCTCCTGGCTTTCTCCCAATATCTCTTCCAAACTCAATACTATTGGCCTTGGCGCCCCGCTGGATGCAGAAGCAGAGCTGAACGGCCATATGAAATACCGCGATACTCCGCATGTAGTTGTGACCTGGAAAACGGCTAACAACGTGCTCACTACCAGTATGGGAGAATGGACAGATTGCAGTTTTACCGGTCGTTTCAACAATGAAGTGATACCCACCGCAGGGCATAACGATGAAAATTCAGCAGTTAATATTTTTAATCTCTCCGCAAAATTATCCGGCGTAAATATCAAGGCTGACACCATCCGCGTGGTGAACCTCAAGCAGCCCTTGCTGCGCGGGCATTTCAGGTCGCAGTTCCCTTTAACCGATCTCAATGCATCGCAGGATATGCCTTTGCAGTTCAGTGAAGGCAATGCGAATGTAGATTTGTATTATACAGGCCCCGTGCTGAAAGATGATCAAACGCCTTCTTCTTTGCGAGGCATCGCACAGGTGAGCAAGAGCAATTTTGTTTACCTGCCCCGTGAACTGTCGTTCCACGATTGCAGCGCCACCCTGCGTTTCACCGGGCAGGACCTGCTCCTGGAAAACATCCGCCTGCAAACAGGGCACAGCAATTTGCAGATGGATGGCAAAGTGAAAGATATTCTTCACTTCTATTTTTCAGCGCCGGAGAAGATCGTGATCGATTGGAATATCCGGAGCGAGCAGATCGATCTGAATGAATTTAAATCTTTCCTTGCGCCGAGAAAGAAAGGGAAAGCTGCCGTAGCAGCCCGCAAAGCCAGGATGGGCAAGGTGTCGCAGCAGCTCGATCAGATGCTGGCAGCCAGCAACGTGAACATGCAGGTACTGCTGAACAAACTGGTATATAAACATTTTACTGCCCAGCAGGTGAAAGCGTCGCTGCTACTAACGCAAACGGATATACTCCTGAACCAGATATCCCTGCAACATGCCGGCGGCAGCCTACAGGTGAAAGGTAATGTGCATCAGCAGGGCAATAACAATATTTTCAAGCTGAATGCGAATATGAACAATGTGAGTATCAGCCAGCTGTTCTATGCCTTCGATAATTTCGGGATGGAGGCCTTGTCTTCGAAAAACCTCCGTGGTACCGTGTCTGCAAAGGCCGACCTGAAAGGCAATGTGCTGGACAACGGCGCGCTGGCCAAACATTCCCTCTCCGGCTCTGTGAGCTTTAACCTGAAACAGGGCGCCCTGCTGCATTTCGGGCCGCTGGAAGATATCGGGCAATTTGTATTCCGCCGGCGCCACCTGGACAGCATTACGTTTGAAAACCTCAGCAACACTTTCCGGATAGATGGCAGCAAGATATTCATTCCTCCTATGACCATTGCCTCCAGCGCCGTAAATATCGATATGCAGGGCGTTTACGGCCTCAATGGCGGCACCAATATCAGCCTGGATATTCCCTTGCGCAATCCGCAGAAAGACGCCGATATCACCGATAAAGAAGAGAAACGGCGCCGGAGCAGGAAAGGTATTATCATCCATCTCCACGCCGTATCCGAAAAAGACGGGAAGGTGAAGATCAAACTGGGCAAGGGAGATAATTGAATGACGATAACTAGAATTTAAATGCGATACTGCCGTTGAAACTCCTTAACTGCTGCGGGTTTACGGTGGAATAACCGATCCAGTATTCTTTGTTGGTAAGGTTATTCACTTTGATACCCAGGCGGAGGCGGGTGGTTTCATAAAATACGCTGCTGTTCAACACCGCATAGGCAGGGAGGATAAAGGCGCCGAGGTTAGCGTCATTCACCACTTTATTATCGCTCGCGTACATACCGCCGATACCAAATCCAAGTCCTTTTACAAGGCCCTTGCCAATACGGTAGCTGACCCAGAGGTTGGCAACGCTGGGAGCGCCTGCGGTGGCGGGTCTCAGGCCATCCAGATTTTTCCCGATCTTTTCGTATTTCGAATCATTATAAGCATAGCCGGCCACAATGTCCAGGCCACGCAGCGGACTGGCAACTACTTCTGCCTCTATGCCTTTGCTGTATTGCGTTCCGTCCTGTACGGAAAAGTTGGGATGATCAGCGTCTGCACGTATCACATCTTTCACACGGATCTCATAATAGCTCAGGCTGGCGGTCAGCTTCCCTGCCAGCAAAGCGAGCTTCATACCGCCTTCCAGCTGATTGGCCTGTTCCGGCTTGAATGCTTTTCCCGTAGCGGTAACGCCTTGTTTATTTGTGAAACCGTTCTGATAGTTGGCAAACAAGGACACGATATCTTTTACCGGCTGGTAAACGATCCCGAACTTGGGCGACAAAGCCGTTTGCGTATAGCCGCCAGCGTAAGTGCCGGTGGCATCGTTGTAATTACCTTTAAAGTCGTAGTAGTCCAGGCGCAGGCCAGCTTGCACCAGCAGGTTATCTGTAATGTTCAGCACATCTGAAATGTAGGTGCTGTAAGTGTTGGCGATAAACTTTTGCGGGTAGGTGAAAGCATATCCTTTGGTATCGTATACCTTATCCAGGTTTCTGCGGTTGAAGTCCTGGTACGTAGGAATGTATCCGTGAGAAGGGATGGTATCATAGGTGTTGCCGGCAAAGAACTGATCGGAGTGATGATGGAAGAAATCGAGCCCGCCTACAAAACGGTTCCTGAGACTGCCAATTTTGAAATCGCCGTTGAAGTTCTGTTGTATCTCTGTTACCTGGTCGCGGCTATTGTTCGTGAGTTGATCATTACGGGAGATGTAGTTGGCGCCGGGAGCGGCGCCGGGCTTCACCTGGGCGTCGGTCAGCAGGTAGAAGTAGGGCGAGGGGCCATCAGAAAAGCTGTTGGTGCTGGTGAAGTTGGTTTGCATAGACCACTGATCTGAGAGCTTGTAATTCATTTGTCCGACCAGGTTAGTGACCCTGGAGGTTTGGTACAGGTCATTGGAGCTGTAAGCGCGTTTATAATCTATGGGTAATTTGTCGGCACGGTCGGTACCCAGGTCTGCGATCTTCTGGCCAGGAGAGAAGAAGAATACGCCCAACCCGGTGTTTTGTCCTGCGAAGTATTCTACATCAAAATTAAAAGACAGGCGGTCGTTTGCGCGGTAGCTGATACTGGGCGCCAGTGCGATGTTCCGGTTGAAGCCATAGTCGCGGAAAGAGCCTTCATCATTGTAAGCGGCATTTACGCGCAGCAGTACGGTGCGGTCTTTATCAAGCGGGGTATTTACGTCGGCGCTGAAACGTTTAAAGCCATAGCTGCCGGCGGCAAAGCCGGCCTCGCCACCAAAATGATCGTAAGGTTTTTTGGTAACACGGTTAATCAGGCCGCCATAAGAGGTAAGGCTGCTGCCGAACAAGGTGGCGGAAGGGCCTTTGATCACTTCTATTCTTTCCAGGTTAGCGGCATCGATGCGTGAGGTAACATTGCCCGCAACGCCGTTGCGCAGCTGGCTTTGTACGATGAAGCCGCGGGAGTTATAGTAGCTGCCGCCATCGCCGCCACGGCCGCTGGCGTCCCACATTTTAGTGATGCCGGTGGCATTCTGCATGGCATCATCCACGGAAAATACCTGTTGCTGTTGCAGCAGATCTTTGGTAATGGTAGAATACACCTGCGGGTTCTCCATATTTTTAAGTGGCATCTTGGCCACATCGTAAGTGGACGCACGCGTAAGCCTTTGCTGGGCGCCTGTTATCACCACTTCCTGCAAAGCCTTGCTGGAAGCGGTTAATTTCAGGGAGATGTTGGTGGTTTTGCCGCCGCTCACCGTTATTCTTTCTACAACAGTGTTATGTCCTGTTACGGAAACGGTCAGGTCATAGCTACCCGGGGTAATATGATAAAAGACAAATGAGCCATCATCGCCGGTAACGGTGGTGGTATTCGTTTCGCGGATCAGTACTAGTACATCTGCCGCTGCTTTGGCGTCTGATGTATACACTTTGCCCCGGATGGCGCCTGTTTTCTCTTCCTCCGGATCTGCTGCAGATGCCTTACCTACGGTCAATATGAATAGTACCAATGCCAATATTCCTGATATCCTTGAGTGCATAGTTTAATTTTCTGCAAAGTTGACGAGCGCATCATCCTTACTCAAATCAGATCAGGAAAATGATTTACGCAATTGGGAAAAAGGCGGAAGCAAAAAAATGTTACCATGCCGGGGTTACCTTCTGTTGTTTTTCAGTATTCAAGGAAGTTTTTACTTATGTTTGTCAGGCGCCAGGTTGAAAATTTGACCAGGCTAACGGTAACGAATACACGTAACCCTGTTGCTATTTATTGCACAAGCATCCGCATCCATACTGAAATTACCGGGTACCGGTGTCGAGAACAATGTGATCACCCGAGTGTTATTAGAGAAAACCCGTGACTATAAAAATTTATCAGAATAAAAATCTCGAATCATGAAAGCAGTAGCAGTCGCAAAATTTAAAGACACGCCGGTAGTGATGGACCTGCCGAAACCCGTGATACGCCCGGGCGCCGTGTTGATCAAGGTCGCCGCCGCCGGTATCAATCCTTTTGATTGGAAGATGATAGACGGTATTATGAACGATGGAAAAACACCACATCATTTCCCTTTGATCATGGGCGTAGATGGGGCTGGTACGGTGGAAGAGGTGGGAGAAGGCGTAACACGTTTCAAGGTAGGAGATCGCATCTTCGGGCAGTTCATCCACATGCCTATTGGCGAAGGTTCTTATGCGGAGTATGCGATCGTGCCGGAAAAGGCCGCTATCACACAAGCGCCGAAGAAAGTCAAACCGGAAGAAGCCGCCGCAGTGCCTACTTCCGGCATGACGGCACAACAGCTGCTGGAAGGTCTTCACCTGCATAAAGGCGACGTGCTCCTCATCAATGGCGCTACCGGCGGCGTAGGTTCTTTTGCCACACAGCTGGCGGCTGCACAAGGTATCCAGGTGATCGCTACTGTTTCTGACGATGTAGCCGCGGCCCGTATGAAAGAGCTGGGCGCCAAATATACTGTTAACTATCATGCATCCCCATTGGTGGCGCAGGTGAAAACACTTTTCCCTGAAGGCATCAATGGCTTGATCGACCTCGTCAGCGATGCAAAAGGATTCGCTGCAAACCTCGACCTGTTGCGGACCGGCGGCGGCGCTTACACCACCATGTTTAACGCAGATGAAGATGCGATGAAGGCCAGGAATATACGCGGAGGCAACTTTGAAACCAAAAGCAGCGCCGCTGCGCTGGACAGGCTCGCGCATGCGATCGACAGCGGAGAACTGCATATACCTATTGGGACGAGGATAAAGCTGGAAGACGCGCCTGAAGCCATTGCGCAAAGCCGCCTGGCAAGAGCGAAAGGAAAGACGATTATTGTAATCGGAGGATAAACAGTAAAGCCCTTGAAGCGCGCAAAAACGCTTCAAGGGCTTCGCATTATTTTACAGGCACAGTAGCCTTGTATATTTCTACGGCATCACTGGTAGTGATCTGGTAAGATTCTCCATAAGCAGCAAACACGCTCTGGCCTTTCTTCAGCTCGATAGTGTCAGAACCTTTGATGGTAGCCGATCCTGAGAGCACGATCATGATCTCCGCTGCTGCGGCGGTATTTTCGTATAGCTGTCCGCGTTGTACATTGATACGGCTCACTACAAAGTCCGGGGCGGGAGAGTGGTAGATCCTTTCGAGGCCGCCTTTCACGGCATCGCCGCTGAGTATCTGCGGATGTACGCCTTCAAAGCGGGTATGCTTCAGCAGTTCCGGCACATCGATATGTTTGGGGGTCAGGCCGCCGCGCAGCACATTGTCGGAATTGGCCATCAGCTCTACGTTCTGGCCTTCGAGGTAGGCATGCGGGATGCCGGCATCCTGGAACACCGCTTCGCCGGGCTGTACCTGCATGATGTTGAAGAAGAAGATGGAGAAGATGCCTCTGTCGAGCCGGTCGTGGCTCTGCGGATCATTGAGCACTGCCCTTGCTGCCCAGAAGCCCGGATCGGTTTTCGGGAGCTTGTTGGCGCGATACAGCGGTATGTAGCGGTCGGTGAGCGGGCGCAGGATGATGTTGACCATCGACTGCGGCATTTCCATGACCGTTTTGTAGAGGCCATAGTAGCCGTCTTTTTCGTATATGCTTACCAGTGAGGTGAACTCCGCAGTGTCCAGCAGCACCTGTTTCAGTTGTTCATGCGGCAGGAAGCCATGCAGCAGATAAAATTCGCTGAGGGCTACCATGATCTCCGGTTTGTGGTTGTCATCTTTGTAGTTACGGTGCGGCGCATTCAGCGGAATGCCTGCTTCGTTCTCCCTTGCAAATCCTTTCTCCGCTTCTGTTTTCGTTGGATGCACCTGGATGGAGAGCATATCTTTTACATCCAGTATCTTGAAGAGATAGGGGAGCTCTTTGAACCGTTCCCAAACGGCGGGGCCTACGATGGCGGCAGGGTTTTCCTTGATCAGCGTGTTGAGGGCTTCAGGGCCATTGGCGGTCGCGATCTGTGAAGGTGCGCTCTGGTGCGCGCCCATCCAGTATTCGGCGCAGGGTTTGTCGGACGATGGAATGCCCAGTAATGCGGGGATATACTCAAATCCGCCCCAGGCATAATGTTGCACTTTCCCGTCCAGTCTGAATAGTTTCATATATAGTCAATACGTTTGATAGAAATGATTGGCTGCAAAAATAATAGTTAAAACCTGATTATCAGTTTGATTAACCCAAAATTTCGTACACATTTATGAAGCGGCACCTGCGCCTCGGCCAGCAAGGAGAGCGGCTGGCGCTGGCCTATGTACGCCGCTATTGCGACGTGCTGCATACCAACTGGAAATACGGGCGCAAAGAGATCGATATCATAGCCGCACGCCAGGGCGTGATCTATTTTATTGAGGTGAAAACGCGCAGCAGCAAACGTTTCGGCTTTCCGGAGCAGGCGGTGGACCATCGCAAGGAAGCGCATATCCGCGAAGTGGCCGAGGCCTACCTGCGGACATATGACCTACAGCCCGCCGCAATCCGTTTTGATATTATCTCCGTAATTATAAAAGAAGCTGCCATGCATGAGCTGATCCATTTGCGGGATGTGTTTTGAGATTAACTAACGCTTAACAAAAATGATATCTATGAAATAATTTTAATAGAAAATATCTTATATCTTTGCGAAGCATTTTAAAATTTAACCCTGTCTTCAACCAAAAAAAATCATCTCCTCGGAAAAACGCTGCGTAACAAGCCGTTCAGGTTGTTGTTCATCATAAACAAGCATTGTTATGAACTTGTGGAGCATATTGATTTTTACAGGTATTTTGACTGTGGACGCCGGTAAAGGTATCAGATCGGGTCAGGCTTGCAACATCAGGCAGGAAGCGCCTTTCAGCGCCTGCGTGTTTATTCGGGCTGCTGCAGATGACCGCAGCATTCAGCTGACCGTTTTAAATCAGCAACATTTTCCGGTACGTATGATCCCTTTCGCACCGGGAAGCCTTCATACCGGGCAACAGGTGCAACTAAGCGGATTGCCATCCGGCAAGTATATTCTTCGTATAACCGTGGACGGTAGTACTACGGAAGAAGAGATCGTCATCAAACAGCGCTGATGCTGTTTTGCATTGCTTTCGAGAGTCAAAAGAAACAATTGCGAATTACGAATTAATAATTACGGCCCATAGCGTAGATCTACGCTATGGGCCGTAATTATTAATTCGTAATCCGTAATTATCCTACCAGATGCCGGTATAGTTATGCGGTGTGATGGCTTTCAGCTCTTTCTTCAGCGCAGCGCTGATCTTGAGGCCATCGATAAATTTATGCATGCTTTTTTGTGTGATCTGCTCGCCGCCGCGGGTCAGCTCTTTCAACGCCTCGTAAGGCTGCGGATAGTTCTCACGGCGCAGCACTGTTTGAATAGCTTCCGCTACTACGGCCCAATTGCTTTCCAGGTCGGCATTCAGTTTGGCCTCATTGAGGATCAGTTTATCGAGGCCTTTCTGGATCGACTTGGTGGCCAGTAAAGTATGACCGAATGGAACGCCCAGGTTGCGCAGCACCGTAGAATCGGTAAGATCGCGCTGCAGGCGGGAGATCGGCAGTTTGGCGCTCAGGTGCTCGAACACGGCATTCGCGATGCCCAGGTTACCTTCTGCATTTTCAAAATCGATCGGATTCACTTTATGCGGCATGGCGGAGGAACCTACTTCGTTCTTTTTGATCTTCTGCTTGAAGTAATCCATGGAGATGTAAGTCCAGATATCGCGGCAGAAATCGATCAGGATATTGTTCACGCGTTTCAATGCATCGAATTGCGCGGCGATGTTATCGTAATGTTCGATCTGGGTGGTATAGGTCATGCGTTGAAGGCCGAGGGTATTGTTCACGAACTTCTCGCCGAACTTCTCCCAGTTGATCTTCGGAAATGCCACATGGTGCGCGTTGAAGTTACCGGTGGCGCCACCAAATTTGGCTGCAAAAGGAATTTCGCCCAGCAGTTTGATCTGTCCTTCCAGTCTTTCTACAAACACCAGTATCTCCTTACCCAGGATGGTGGGAGATGCGGGTTGTCCGTGCGTACGGGCCAGCATCGGCACTTTCAGCCAGGCTTGTCCCAGTTTCTTCAGTTCCAGCACCAGGTTGGCCAGGGCAGGCATATATACATGCTCGATCGCGTCTTTCCAGAACAGGGGCGTGGCGGTATTGTTCACATCCTGTGAGGTCAAACCAAAATGCACCCATTCCAGCTTGTCTTCCAGGCCCAGGTTCTTCATCTCATTCTTCAGAAAATATTCCACTGCCTTCACATCGTGGTTGGTGATCTTCTCTGTTTCCTTGATGAGCTGTGCATGCTCCACGGTAAATTCCTGGTAGATCTTGCGCAGGCCGGGCACTTTGGCCTTTGGCAGCGTAAACAGTTTCTGCTCCGACAGGGCAATAAAATACTCCACCTCTACCATCACACGGTAACGGATCAACGCAAATTCAGAGAAATAATTGGCCAGCTCGTCCAGTTGCTTGCGATAGCGCCCGTCCAGCGGGGAAATGGCAGTTAATGGTTGTAATTGCATATTTATTTACTTTTGCAGCTTCAAAATTACTGAAATTGGAACGGAAAGTAAAAGTAGCAGCTGTAAGTTATTTGAATACAAAGCCTTTATTGTATGGATTCAGGAATCATCCGGTAATGGAGATGATGGAATTATCAATGGATTATCCGGCCAAGATAGCCCAGCAACTGATCGATGGAGAAGTAGATGTAGCGCTGGTGCCAGTGGCTATTATCCCCAAGCTGAAGGAATATCATATCATCGCAGACTATTGCATTGGCGCAGAAGGACCGGTAGCATCGGTATGTTTATACAGCGACGTGCCCCTGCATGAAATAAAAAGGATCTACCTCGATTACCAGAGCCGTACCTCCGTAGCACTGCTGCAGGTGCTCGTAAAAGAGTACTGGAAGCTGGAGGTGGAGTTTGTAGCCACCAATGGCGATTACCAAAGCCTGATCAAAGGCACTGACGCTGGTCTCGTGATCGGCGACCGCGCGCTCGAACAGCGCAAGGTATCGCCCTTCATCTACGACCTCGCCGAATACTGGATGCGCTTTACCAGCCTGCCTTTCGTGTTTGCCGCCTGGATCAGCAACAAGCAATTGCCGGCCGCCTTCACACAGGCATTCAATAACGCCACCAGTTTAGGCATCCACAACATCCCGGCAGTAGTGGCTGAAAACCCTTACGACACCTACGATCTGGCCACCTACTACACACATAACATCAGCTACCCGCTCACCCCGGCGAAACGCCAGGGCATGCAAAGATTTTTGAAATATTTAGAGATGTAAGGATTTTTTGATGTGAGAATTGTATGGATGTTTTGTTGTTTAGAGAAGATTAAAAAAACAACAAAACATCCATACAATTCTCACATCAAAAAATCCTCACATCTCCAAATAATTTGGCTTATCTTCACTGTTCACACAATGTATCGGTCATGAAAATTGGCATCCTCGGAAGCGGCCCTGTGGGGCTTACTCTTGCTAAGGGGCTTATTCAGGCGGGTCATCATGTAACTATCGGTACAAGAAACCCTGCCAAGGAATCGCTGCAACAGTGGATAAAGAAAGCCGGAAAGCAGGCCACAGCAGGCACTTTCAGGCAAGCGGCGGAATTTGGAGAAATGATCCTCATCTGTACTAGCTGGATCGGCACTCAGAAGGCCATCGAAGCTGCCGGCATCTGGAATTTCAAACACAAAACGATCGTCGACGTTACCAATCCATTAGATGGTAAAGGTCCCGACGAATATGGCCGCCTTACTTTTCTCATCGGCCACAGCAACTCCGCAGGCGAACAAATACAAGCCTGGCTACCTCCCGACGCATACGTTGTAAAGGCCCTCAGCTGCATCGGCCACGAGCGCATGCTGCTACCTAACTTCGAAGAAGGAACACCCACCATGTTCATCGCCGGCAATAGCGCTGATGCCAAAAAACTGGTCATCGGCCTCCTCCACGAAATCGGCTGGAACGATGTAGCCGACATGGGCCGCATCGAAATGAGCCGCAGCATAGAACCACTCTCCATCCTGTGGTCCGCCTATGGCTTCTTGAATGATAGCAGCGGGCATGCGTTCAAGCTGCTTAAGAAGTAGCGCGCGAAGGTTGTCTTTGCTCAGGATTATACTGATTGAAAGGATTACCAGGATTTTTTTATAAGGATTAAAAAAGGATTCGCGAAGATCAAGTCGACTTGACCTTCGCGAATCCTTTTTTAATCCTTATAAAAAAATCCTGGTAATCCTTTCAATCAGTATAATCCTGAGCAAAGACTAACTCCGCAATTTCTTAAACGCATTGATCAACCCATTCGTGCTGGCGTCGTGATTGGTGATCAGTTGGTCGTCTTGCAGTTCGGGGAGGATCTTGTTGGCGAGTTGTTTGCCGAGTTCTACGCCCCATTGGTCGAAGCTGTAGATGTTCCAGATCACGCCCTGAACAAAGATCTTGTGCTCATACAAGGCGATGAGGGAGCCGAGGGAGCGTGGTGTGATCTTTTTGAGCAGGAATGAGTTGGTAGGACGGTTGCCGGTGAATACTTTATAGGGCAGTACTCTTTTGATCTCTTCTTCGGGTGTGTTGGCCTGTTCCAGTTCTGCGCGTACTTCGGCGGCTGTTTTGCCATTCATGAGCGCTTCTGTTTGTGCAAAGAAGTTAGACAGCAGCTTCACATGATGATCGCCGATAGGATTGTGGCTGATGGCCGGAGCAATGAAATCGCAAGGGATGATGCGCGTGCCCTGGTGAATCAGCTGGTAGAAGGCATGTTGGCCATTGGTGCCGGGCTCGCCCCATACGATAGGACCGGTTTCGTAGGTAACGTTAACGCCTGTACGATCTACGTGCTTGCCATTGCTCTCCATATTACCCTGCTGGAAATAGGCGGCAAAGCGGTACATGTACTGATCGTAAGGAAGGATGGCTTCTGTGGCGGCGCCGAAGAAATTGCCATACCAGAGGCCTATCAGCGCCATGATGGCGGGAATGTTTTTATCGAGCGGTGCTTCCTGGAAATGGTTATCTACCGCATGCGCGCCATCGAGCAACTGAATGAAATTGTCGTAGCCGATGGAGAGCGCGATAGACAGGCCAATGGCGGACCACAGGGAATACCTGCCGCCTACCCAGTCCCAGAACTCGAACATGTTATCCGGATCGATACCAAAAGCTTTTACTGCTTTCTCGTTGGTAGAGAGGGCGGCAAAGTGTTTGGCTACGAACTTTTCATCTTTGGCATGTTCCAGGAACCAGTTGCGCGCAGTATGCGCATTGGTCATGGTTTCCTGTGTGGTAAAGGTTTTGGAGGCGATGAGGAAGAGCGTTTCGTCGGGTGTGATCTTCTTCAGCGTTTCTGCGATATCGGTGCCGTCTACGTTGGAAACGAAGTAGGGCTGGATATTAGGCTTCCAGTAAGGTTTCAGCGCTTCGGTTACCATCACGGGGCCGAGGTCGGAGCCGCCGATGCCGATGTTCACGATATAACGTATAGGCTTGCCCGTATAACCTTTCCATTCGCCGGTATGTACCTGGCGGCAGATGTGGTCCATTTTGCTGAGCACTGCTTTTACGCTGGGCATTACATCGCGGCCGTCGAGCATCACCGGTTTGCCGGAGAAGTTACGCAGGGCGGTATGCAGCACGGCGCGGTCTTCGGTCACATTTATTCTCTCTGCATGGAACATCGCTCTGATGGCTTCGCTCACGCCGCATTCGGCGGCCAGCGCGAGCAGCAGGCTGCGTGTATCGTCAGTGATGATATTCTTGGAATAGTCGAACAACAGGTCTTCAAACTGCAAGGAGAAATTGTTGAATCGTTCTCTGTCTTCCATGAACAGCGCACGCATGTGCACTTTTTTCATTTCGTTGGCATGTTGCTGCAACAACGGCCACGTCTTGGTGGCTACAGGATTGATAGATGGAAACATATGATGAGTATATTTGTGCGCGTCAAAAGTAATACTTTAGATTCATGATTTCTGCTTCCTGTATAATTGCCAGGATATGGTAACAGCGATGATGCCGATGGCGATGATACAAGCGTGTATGATGATATTCTCCGCCGGTATATCTGCCTGTTTTCTCTTCACCAGTATACCATAAAATGCCCACACATTAACAAGTGCATGTATGATATTGTTGCGCAGTAACACCATGATAATACTGGTGATGGTGCCTACGCTGATCATGCCTACGGCCCAGTTTACCTGTGCTTCCGGGCTGTCCTGCCATCCGGCATATACGAACAATGCCGCGAAATTGCTGATGGTGGCAATGCTTACCCATCCGAAATAAAGACTGAAGGGGAGATGAATGAAAAATTTTTCAGGAGGAGTAACGGCATCTACAGCGATCCGGCAACGGATATGGATGATGAGCAGCGATGCTGACAAGAGCAGCATCAAGGGTATAGTAACAGGCAGCAGTTCATAATGCCAGGCAAACAGCCAGCAGGCGTTGGCAACGCAGGATATCAGGAACCAGTCTTTCATGCAGTTCATCAATCTGGCGAGCATTTCCGGTTGTTTATCAGAAAAGGATAACCATAATTGATAGACGACGAAGGAGAGGACGGCGAGATAGATGAGGCCCCATATTTCGAAGGTGAAAGCCGCTGGCGTGAAGAGGTTGGGGTATTCGGCCGATACTTCCCTGGCAGTTTTTCCATTGATGGGAAGCAGTGCGCCCAGTGCATTTACGGTGATCATGATGATAAAGCCAATAGTATTAAAGACGGCTCTGTTCTTATAATGGAGGGTTTCATGGGACACCATAACGGATTAGCACTTTTTTTAATATTATTGGTCTGATAACCAACAATTTCCGCAAATATTATGCTAAAACCAAAAAAGGATTTTTCCTGCAAAGACGCTGCTTTGCGCATTTGCGAGAAAAAAGCCGCTATGATCAACATATTTTTCCCTACATTTGCGCCCTATGACAGCAGAGCAACTTAAAGCTATGAGGGACCGTCTTCACGTCCTGGGAGGTTTTCTTTAACGTCCCTGACCGATTAGCCAAAATAGAAAACGACAAACAACTGAGCCTGGCTCCCGGTTTCTGGGATGACAATGCACGGGCCACTTCCATCCTGAAAGAGATCAAGGTAAACAAATATTGGGTTGACCTTTACGACCATGTACATACTGCCATAGAAGACAGCAGCGTACTGAACGACTTTTTCAAAGAAGGGGAAGCAACAGAAGAAGAAGTAGAACAGGCATACCTCGCCGCACTATCCGCATTAGACGACCTGGAATTCAAGTCTACCTTGAATCAGCCGGAAGATGAAATGCCCGCCGTACTCACCATCAACTCCGGCGCAGGCGGCACTGAAAGCCAGGACTGGGCCGAGATGCTGCTGCGCATGTACCGCATGTATGGCGAAAAGCAAGGATGGAAAGTATCAGAGATCGACACCCAATACGGTGAAGGCGCCGGTATCAAATCGGCCACACTGGAATTTGAAGGCGATTTTGCATACGGCCATCTCAAAGCGGAAAGCGGCGTACATCGCCTCGTTCGTATCTCTCCCTTCGATTCCAACGCACGCAGGCACACCTCTTTCGCCTCCGTATATGTGTACCCGTTAGTGGATGATACCATTGAAATTGCGATCAACCCCGCCGATCTCGTATGGGAATTTTACCGTTCAGGCGGTAAGGGCGGACAGAACGTAAACAAGGTGGAAACCGCTGTACGACTGAAACACGTCCCTTCCGGTATTATCATCGAATGCCAGCAGGCGCGTACACAAGGCGAGAACCGTGAAAAAGCACTCACCATGCTGAAATCACAGCTCTATGAAGAAGAGCTCCGCAAACGCGAGGAACTCAAAAACGCCGCCAACGCCAACAAACGCAAGATCGAATGGGGCTCCCAGATCAGATCGTATGTGTTCCATCCATACAAAATGATCAAAGACCATCGCACCGATTTTGAAGTAGGTAACGTAGGCCCCGTCATGGACGGTGAGCTGGACGGATTCATCAAGGCATACCTGATGATGCAGAAAGAAGAGGACAATAATTAATAAGTATCCATTAATAATTAATAAGCCCCTGCCCGCGGAATAGGTTAACTTCGCGGCGGAAAGATATTTTGTGCTATAGTTATTAATTGACAACAAAATCGTATTACATGAATACAGGATATTTTGATTACGCGGCGCCAAGCAATGAGCCTGTTCTCAGCTATGCACCCGGCTCCCCCGAAAGAGCGGCCCTCAAAAAACAATTAGCAGCTTTCAAAGCCGAAGTAGCAGATATACCAATGTATATCGGCGGTAAGGAAGTGCGTACCGGCAACACGGTAGACCTCCGTCCTCCGCACGAGATCAAACATAAACTCGGCCATTTCCATCAGGGAGACGCTTCCCACGTGAAAGAAGCCATCAAGGCCGCACTGGCCGCCCGTGAAAAATGGGCCAATATGGACTGGGAACAACGCGCCGGCATCTTCCTGCGCGCCGCTGATCTCATCGCCACCAAATACCGTTATCACATGAACGGCGCCACCATGCTGGGCCAGAGCAAGAACGCCTTCCAGGCAGAAATCGACAGCGCTTGTGAGCTGATCGACTTCCTCCGCTGGAATGTACACTACCTGAGCGAAATTTACCGCCAGCAACCCGTAAGCGCCCCCGGCATCCACAACCGCATGGAATACCGTCCCCTGGAAGGTTTCGTGCTGGCAATAACGCCTTTCAACTTCACCGCTATTGGTGGTAACCTGCCTACTTCTGCCGCCATGTGCGGTAACGTAGTGATATGGAAACCCGCTAATACACAGGTGTTCGCCGCACAGAT
Source organism: Chitinophaga vietnamensis (assembly GCF_902167635.1). GTDB lineage: Bacteria > Bacteroidota > Bacteroidia > Chitinophagales > Chitinophagaceae > Chitinophaga > Chitinophaga vietnamensis. Next base: position 74,202 of record NZ_CABHMS010000012.1, on the reverse strand, counting down.
GTTCATGAAAATACTCATCGAGGCAGGCCTGCCCGATGGCGTGATCAACCTCGTATATGCAGGCGGTCCGCTCATCGGCGATATCTGCTTCGCTGATCCTCATTTCGCCGGTATCCACTTCACCGGCTCCACTGGCGTATTCCAGACCATGTGGAAAACTATCGGCGAGAACATTGCCAAATACAAAACCTATCCGCGCATCGTGGGTGAAACCGGCGGTAAAGACTTTGTGCTCGTGCACAAATCTGCCGACGTAGACATCGCCGTAGCAGCACTGGCGCGTGGCGCCTTCGAATACCAGGGCCAGAAATGCTCCGCCGCTTCCCGCGCTTACCTGCCTAGCAACATCGCTGAAGCCATCAAAACCAAACTGGCGGCCGAAGTGAAAACCATGAAAATGGGCACCACCGAGGATTTCAGCAACTTCATCAACGCCGTGATCGATGAACGCGCTTTCGACAAGATCGCCAGCTACATCGATAACGCGAAGAAAGATCCGAAAGCCAAGATCATCGCCGGCGGTAACTACAACAAATCAGAAGGCTACTTCATCGAACCTACGGTGATCGAAACCACTGATCCTAACTACGTGACCATGTGCGAAGAGATCTTCGGACCTGTATTAACGATCTACACATACGATGCAGAGAAATTTGATGAGATCCTGCATATCGTTGATACCACTTCCGAATACGCACTCACCGGCGCTATCATTGCACAAGACCGCTATGCGATCGAACAGGCAACGAGGAAACTGGTGAACAGCGCAGGTAATTTCTATATCAACGACAAGCCCACCGGCGCAGTTGTAGGCCAGCAGCCATTTGGCGGCGCCCGCGCTTCCGGCACCAATGATAAAGCCGGCTCCATGCTCAACCTCTATCGTTGGCTGAGCGCAAGAGCTATCAAGGAAACATTTGTACCGGTAACGGATTACAGATATTCCTTCCTGAAAGAAGCCTGATAAATGTTCATGATTTAATACAAGAAAGGCGGTGGATTTTTCCATCGCCTTTCTTATTTTATGCCAATAAGTAAATGTAATTACTGCATCTTCTTCAGCGCTTCCAGCGATTCTGTAACATGCTTTTCGCCATCACGCATGGAGTTGAATGTATGCACCACCACGCCTTTTTTATCTACGACGTAAGTGACGCGGCCCGGTATCACAAAGGTTTTGGGCACGCCGAATAATTTGCGCACTTTGTTGTCAGGATCAGCGAGCAGGGTGAAAGGCAGATTGTGATGCGTGGCAAAGCTGCGGTGCGAAGCCACATCATCACCACTGATGCCGATCACCATCGCCCCGTATTGTTTGAACTGCTCGTATGCATCACGGAAAGAGCAGGCCTCTTTGGTACATACGCTGGTTTCATCTTTCGGATAAAAATAGATCACCAGCGGTTGTTTGCCCAGCACACTATTGATGTCAAAGGTTTTCCCATTCTGATCCTGTAAAGAAAAGGAGGGTATCTTGTCTCCCGTTTTTATTTGCGACGCTGCATCGTTGCTCCAAAGTTGAAAGAAGGCTGCCATAAGAATAATTGACTTTAGTAGTTTCATGATCATGGTTTCTGACTACTAAGGTACGATAAGGAAAGGGAATGAGACCACACCAATATATCGCCCCTCCGGGGCGTATGCATTGGTGACGCGCATGCTACCAATATATCGCCCCTCCGGGGCGTATGCATTGGTGACGCGCATGCTACCAATATATCGCCCCTCCGGGGCGCAATGCATTGGTGATGCATGTGCTACAAATATGTCGCCCCTACGGGGCGCAATGCATCGTAACGTATATGCTATCTACATTGCGCCCCGTAGGGGCGATATATTGGTAGACAACGCATGTGCTACTCGCACAGCGCCCCATAGGGGCGCCATATTGGTAGCGCTTATCTCGTGTTTTTCAGAAATGATCTTTTTATCTGCCTCATTAATCATTATTTTTGGCCCCTAAAACGTTGTGTTTTGAAAACCATACTAAACGGCAAACAGCTGTCGATCACGATAGACCGGCTTTGTCATCAACTCATAGAGAATCATCTGCAATTTGAACAAACGGTGCTGATCGGTTTGCAGCCGCGCGGTATCTTCCTTTCCGACAGGATCTACAGCACTTTGAAGAAGCTGTTGCCCGATGCGAAGATCCATTATGGCAAACTGGACATTACGTTTTACCGTGATGATTTCAACAAAGGCAAGGGCTTGCATGTTCCTAATGAAACCAGTATAGATTTTTCCATAGAGAATAAAAAGGTGGTATTGATAGATGACGTGTTATATACAGGCCGCACGATCCGGTCTGCGCTGGATGCGATGCTGGATTTCGGCCGCCCCGATTCCGTAGAGCTGCTTACGTTGATCGACCGCCGCTTCAGCCGCCAGCTGCCCATTCAGCCTGATTACACCGGCCGTACCATCGATGCGTTCATCTCACAAAAAGTAAAGGTATTATGGCAGGAGCGGGATGGTAAAGATGAAGTGGTACTCGTTGATTAACAATTAGTATTTCGGAATTCAGGTTTCACTCTTTATATTTGCATCTTGATGTCACTTTCTGTAAAACACTTACTCGGAATTCGCGATCTGCAGCGTCAGGATATAGAACTTATTTTTCAAACAGCCGACCAGTTCAAGGAGGTTTTACAAAGGCCGATTAAAAAAGTTCCTACGCTTCGCGATACCACGATTGTCAATTTATTTTTCGAGAATTCTACCCGCACCCGCATCTCTTTTGAGCTCGCAGAGAAACGTCTCGGCGCTGATACCGTTAATTTCTCCGCCTCCGGCTCTTCTGTATCAAAAGGGGAAACACTGATAGATACGGTCAACAACATCTTGTCCATGAAAGTGGATATGGTGGTGATGCGCCACTCTGCCAGCGGTGCGCCGCACTTTCTTGCCAAACACATCGATGTGCCTATCCTCAATGCAGGTGACGGTATCAACGAACATCCCACGCAGGCCCTGCTGGATGCCTTTTCCATCCGCGAAAAGCTCGGCGCCGTGGAAGGTAAAAAGGTTGCGATCTGCGGCGATATCATGCACTCCCGTGTGGCCCTCTCCAACATCTACTGCCTCAAAAAACTTGGCGCTGATGTAACAGTGGTAGGCCCGCCCACCCTGATACCGAAATATATGGCTGCCGCACTCGGCGTAAACGTTACTTACAATATCCGCGAAGCACTGGAATGGTGCGACGTAGCCAACGTGCTCCGCATCCAGCTGGAACGCCAGAACACGCCGCTGTTCTCGTCTCTGCGCGAATACTCATTGGCCTATGGCGTGAACAGGGAACTGCTCGACAGCCTCCAGAAAGAAATTGTGATCATGCACCCGGGCCCTATCAACCGCGGCGTGGAACTGAACTCCGACGTGGCAGACTCCCGTCAGTCCATCATCCTCGACCAGGTGGAAAATGGCGTAGCCGTGCGTATGGCGGCATTATATCTCCTTGCAGGAAATAAATAATTGTCTGAACCAGGATTAAACGGATTAATAAGATTTTCCTGATTGAAGGCGAAGATCAATTCGGATAAAGCCCTTGAAGCGCTCAAAGCGCTTCAAGGGCTTCTTCGCTTACATCCGCTACCATTGATCTTCGCTTTGATCTCGTGGCTTAAATCAGGAAAATCTTATTAATCCGTTTAATCCTGGTTCAGACAATTTAAAACGACACCTTTAACCCCAAGGTATACGACCGGAAAAATGGATAGGCGTTACCGTTATACCCCCCGGCTTGCTCCGGATCATAGTATTTAATCTTCATGTTATTGGTTTCCCAGAGGTCCTGGCCAGAGAAGTATATCCTGCAAGTCTTTACCAGCAAGCGTTTCAGCCAGGCGGATGGCAGCGTGTAACCTATTTGCAGATTTTTAAGACGGATATAAGCGCCATTCATCACCCAGTGTGAAGAAGGCTGGATATTTTGTTGGTCGTCTGCATACAACCGCGGGAACAGGGCATCGGTATGGTTAGGGCGCCAGTAGTCCTGGTTTACGCTCCATGGCTGTTGCCAGCCGTTGACGAAGGGAATGTTATAGCGGGGATCGGGCATCACCTTGCGGTCGGCTACACCCTGGAAGAACACTGAGAGATCAATGCCTTTCCAGCTGAAGCCCGCATCGATACCATAAGAATATTGCGGATCGGTGCTGCCGAGGTATACGAGGTCGTGCTGGTCAATTTTGTTATCGCCGTTGATATCACGGTAGCGCAGATCGCCGGGGCCGGTGGTGTTGCTTTGATAGGCGTGTTGTTTCACTTCGTCTGCGCTGTTGAAATAACCGTCTGCGATATAACCGAACAGGGAAGCATACGGATAGCCGTTCACGCCCTGGTTCCAGCCGGGCTGCGCTTGCACGCCATCGTTGCGCAGCACTTTATTTTCGCTGTGGAAAAGATTGGCGTTGATATACCAGTTGAATAGGGTGCTGCGGCTTCGCCAGCCTACGTTCAATTCCCAGCCGCGCGATCTCATCTCGCCTTTGTTGAAACGCAGTGGCCATGCGCCTTCCGTGGAAGCGGTCAGCACAGGTATCTGCATATCGCGGTTGTACTTGATGAAATAATCGGCGGATAAACTAAGTTGCCCGCGAAAAAGTGTGGCATCCCAACCATAGTTGTTGGTGGAAATATTCTCCCAGCCTTGCGCCTGCGGGATCAGGTTGTGATACACGAAGGGGCTTTGTAGTGGCTGCTGCCGGAAGGTAAATGTTTGCAGACGTTCATCATTAGGAATTACATTCCAGCCATTGACGTTGCCGAGACGGCCCCAGGACCAGCGCAATTTAAATTCATTGAAGAAAGGCAAAGCATTGTTGAACCATTGTTCATTGTTGAGGCGCCAGCCAGCAGAGAAGGAAGGGAAAGCCTGCCATTGCTGCACTACATCGGTTTGCAGGCCGGCCTGGTAAAGGCGTGCGCCGATCAGGTTAGCTTCGATGAGATAGCGGTTGTCGTAATTGTAATTCACTTTTCCGAAGAAGGACGTGAGTGCGCCGGTGATGCGGATCTGCTGCGTTTGCTGCGGCGGCTGCGCAAAGCGGCGGTTGTCTATTTCTCCTGGAGTGATGTTGTAAGATACATCGGTATTTTGTTCGGTGTTGTACGTTTCCTGTGTGATGCCGCCCAGCAGGTGGATATTGTGTTTATCTTTCTTTACGTCGTAATCCGCGAGCAGCTGCGCATTGCCGCCGTTGGCCACCAGCCGGTTCTTTTGCAACATATTGTCCGGTTGTACGTAAGCCACAACAGCATTGCTATTCCACAGCGGGATGCGCTGGCGGCCGAGATTGTCCTGCATGGTGTGCTGCTGCGGGCTGTAGATGAGGCGGAGCGTAAGGCCTTTCAGCAAGCTGTCGGCGCGCAGTGTGAATACGGCATCTACATAATTATTTTTTTCTTCCCGTTGTCCGCCATCTTTGAGGATAGCGTATACCGGCGCGCCGCCTGCGGCATAGTTCATCGTGCCGGGCACATATACCGGCACATTATCAGGCCCGCGGTAAAGCCCTGCCAGCAAGCCATTGGGGCCTTCTACCGCTTGTGCGGGAGAGCGGGTATTGGTTTGTGCGAAAGACACCCGCGTTTCCAGGCTGAAATATTTCGAGAGGCGGTTGCTAAGATTGATGCGGGCATTCACACGATGTGTTTTATCCGGCCCGATGGCGAAGAGGCCCTGTCGCCCGAAATACCCCAGGGACGCGGAAAACTGGTTCTTGTCTGTGCCGCCTTTAACAGACAGGTTATAGTTCTGCACGCCTGTTTTACGCTTGGTGAGCAGCGGCAGTTGTTGGAAATCATAATAATATTTGTAGTAGCCGGGGCGATCGGGATCAAGGGCATAGCGGTTGCCCTGTTTCATCCAGTCGATCTCGAAAGACTGCCAGGGCGCGGGTTTGCCGGCATTGATGGCGGCTTCGTTGGCCATGGCGGCATCGTCATAGGAGTGGAGGCGTTGCGGCAGGCGGATAGGGGTTTCAAATCCCGCAAGGGTATTGAAATCCACCGAGAGCTTGCCGGGTTTGCCGGTACGGGTGGTGACGAGCACCACGCCGCCTGCGCCTCGCGCCCCGTAGATGGCCGCTGCTGCGGCATCTTTGAGGATCGATACGGATTCAATATCATCAGGGTTCAATACGGCCAGCGATCCGGGTACGCCGTCTACGATAACGGGCGTATTGGCCGAAGAGCCGGAAGATACGCCGCGTACCTGTATGGTGAAACCTTCTTTACCGGGTTGCCCGTTGCTGCGCGTTACTACGAGGCCGGTGGTGGTTCCTTGCAAAGCCGCTATCACATTGGCTACGGGTCGGCTTTGCAGGCGCGCGCCCTCTACCTGCGAGATGGCGCCGGTGATATTGGCGCGCTTTTGCAAGCCATAGCCCAGCACTACCAGCTCATTGAGTTTTTTGAGATCGGGTTGCAGCATTACGGAGAGATTGTGGCGATCGCGCACATTCACTTCTTTGGTTTCAAAGCCGATCAGCGACACTTGCAGCACTGCTTGCCCGTTGGCCACTTCTACTTTGAACTGGCCGTCTTCATTGGTGGCATTGCCATTCTGCGTGCCTTTTTCACGGATGGAAACGCCGCGCAGGGGCTGCACGCCATCGCTCACGTATCCCGTGATCTGCCAGCGGGCATTGGGATCGGGCGGTTTGTTATCCGGCGGGGCGGGCGCAGGTTCGGGGTTGTTGAGTGGTATCACGATGATCTGGCCATCATGTATCTCTACTGTAAATTTATTGGGGGAGAAGAGGAGGCGGAGCACATCGCGGAGGGCGGCGTTGTGCACATGAATGCTAACGCCCTTGCGGTTTTCCAGCTCATCGGAAGAAATAGCGAAAGTATATTTAGTTTGTTTTTCGATATCCCGGATCACTGTTTTGAGGCTCACATTGCGGTATTGGAGGGATATCTTTTTAGCAATAGTTTGTTGTGCCGCTGCCAGATGGCCGGCGAGTACCAGGATCGCAATAAAAAAAAGTTCAGGCGCCCTGCCTAACCTGGAAACTGAGCGCAGCGCCTGGGGTACAATTAGCTGCATAAGCAATGCTTCAGGCGCTTGTTAGTAGATCTCTACCAGGTTATTTTTATGTGAGATATTTATTTGCAGGGTTTTCTTGATGATGTCCAATACCTCGTCCAGCGGCATGTTGCGGAAGGTGGCCAGCAGTTTTCTGTCGGCCAGCTGAGGGTTGTTGATGCTCACCTGGATATGATAGCAATCTTCCAGGGCGCCGGCTACTTCAGAAAGCGGGCTTTCGTCGAAGATGAGGCACCTGGTTCTCCAGGCGAGCACATTATTGTTCTTTTTATGTAAACGTGTTTCAATGTCGGTACCTTGATGTTTGAGTGAGGCTTCTACGCCGGGGGTGAGGATCACATTTTTTTCGGCGCCTTTATAGGCGGCGCTTACCTTGCCGGTTTGCACAAATACTTTCACGCCGGCGTTGGCGGCTTTTACGTTGAAAGAGGTGCCGAGCACCCTGATGGCCACTTCGGGGGCATCTACTGTAAAGGGATGCGTATCGTCTTTCGTTACATCGAAGAAGGCTTCTCCTTTATCGATATAAATATTACGGGAAGAAGAGCCGAAGTTGCGCGCGTAACGCAGGGTGGTATTGGCATTGAGATATACCATGGAACCATCGGGAAGATGGAGGCTGTCCTGGTTTTGTGCGGTAGTGATGGTGGTGTATTGTCCGGGGCCGAGCCATATCCAGCTGATGGCAAAGATGGCTATGGCGGCGGCGGCACTCCACCAGTATTTGCGGGAAAGGGAGATGATGCGTCCTTGCTGTGGCGCCGGGGCGGGCGTGGTGGCCGTTGCCGGTGTCTGGTCAAGGATGGCGGACAGGCGTTGCCATTGTTGTTCGGTATCCTGGGCGGAGGCGGCGGGGAGAGGATCTCCATGCCACATATCCCTCATGTCGAGGAAGATATCCAGGTTACCGGGGTCCTGTTGAATCCATTCATTGAGCAGCCTTTTATGCTGTTCGTTGTCCGGATGCTCCAGGTAACGGATCACAATATCTATGTCGGTTTTACTATTCATGGCTACTTATTGATAATACAACCAGCGAAACACTTACCATTAATCGATACTAAAAAAAATTTCCACGGCGTGGAACCGTGGTTATTGCTTATTGATAAGGACTACTCTCAATTTTTTCAAGGCGGTGGTAAGATGTGCATATACGGTATTAATAGAGATGTTGAGTTGATCGGCGATTTCGGCGGGCGACAATCCTTTCAGGCGGCTCAGTTCAAAAACGCGGCGGCATTGTTCCGGAAGTTTTTCGAGGGCAGAGCGGTATTGCGCTTCGAGTTCCTTGTGCTCTAACAGGCTATGGTGGCTGTCGGCCAGCGACGTAGTCTGTAACTGTTCTTTCGTATAGGCGTCTTTCCTTTGTTCTTTCTTGATCCTGTTGAGGCAGGTATTCACCGTGGCTCTGGCCAGATAATGCTGGATGGGGGCGCGTTCATCAAGGTTTTCTGCATTCTTCCACAGGTTAAGGAAAACATCCTGCACCATATCATTGGCATCATCTTCATCCTTCACATAACGTACGGCGATATTATACATAGAAGGAGCAAACTGTCGGAAGACAGCCTCAAACACATCCTTGTTCCGGGTTCTGATACCTTTTACTATTTCGTCGTTACTCAGTTGCAACATGCGCTGATCTTTTGTTTCCTCTTGATACGAAGATAGATATAATAACTTTTTTTCCGCTTTAACATTTTCTTCACTAATGGTAAGCGTCGTTCCGGGTGTATTGTAATTATACGGCCGCTGACGAATTGGGCATAATAACAAAAATCATGCACAAGAGCAGTTCCCGGGACTAGTCATCATCATTTTTAACCATACACAAAATTGAAATGCCATGAAAAAAACAATGACAGGAATGTTCGCCTTAGCCGCCATGATCATGGGAATGACCGCTTTCAAAAGCACCAGCGCTGCTCCGGTAAAAGGTGCCGACAGCATCGCTATCGTATCAGTAGATTCTTTGTCTGGTATTGATACACTGAAAAGCGCAGATACCCTGATGCACATCGATTCGCTGGCCGGCCGCATGGACTCTCTGAGTGCCCGCATGGACTCAATCAGCAATGTAGATTCACTTGGCAGTGTTGACACATCAGCTGCAAAAGGTATCGATTCTCTCTCAGCGATCGATTCCCTGAAAAAAAATGATTCTCTCCGTACAGTGGAAGCTGGCTCTATCACCGGCAAGATCTCTCCTGCCGAAGGTGCTGCTGAAGTAGAAGCTGTAAACGGCGCCGACAAACTGAAAGGTGCTATCTCTCAGGGCGCTTTCACCATTCCCGCTGCTAAAGCTGGCACTTACACCGTAACTATTCACGGTAAAGCGCCATTCAAAAATGCGGTGATCAAAGATGTGAAAGTGGAAGATGGTAAAGCCACCGACCTCGGCGAGATCAAGCTGGAGCAATAAAACCGTACTAGCAACCAACAACAAATACCATCCTCATGAAACCTTATTTGGTTTGATCCATGAAGCTGCATCCTTAATAAGGTGCAGCTTCTTTATGACCCCCAGGGCGATTTTTATTCCCAGGGCTTTTTCATTTTTGGATTTGTTTATTTGGGGATTTATTTATTTGGGTTTTGTGCATATTTCACCCCAGGCTGTTGTGGTAATGCCATATAAGAGAAGCAGACGCAATGAACAGAACGGTTTTTCTTGTAGAAAATGAACAAAATGAATCCATGTTACCTTGGATGATTTTATTAGATTCATTTCGATAATTCCATTGTTCACGAAAAACCAACTCTTATGACTAACCAGAACAGAATCTCTGTGGTAGTCCCTCCGGAAGTACTGCAGCAAACCCAAACCAAATTTGAGGAAATAGCCCAGCTCCTGAAACCTTATCTACAGGTACTTACAAAAGAAGATCGCCAGTCCATGCTCAAAATGGGCGACGGCACCATTCCCTTCGTACAAAAGGCGCTGGATTATGCGCGCAACAAGCCACAGTTTGCGCCGCCTTACCTGGATATTCCGGAAATGGAAAGGGATGTTGCTGCGGCCAATGTTTTTACTTCCATGCACCGGGCATCGGATCAACTGAACTCCAAGTTGGATGATACGATTATGCTGGCGGGCAGTGAAGCATTCCAGGCCGCATTAGGCTACTATAATTCTGTAAAGCAAGCTGCCAGGATGAATGTTCCTGATGCAAAACTCATTTATGAAGACTTGCGGCAGCGTTTTCCCGGCAGACCAAAAGGTAGTTCCAACGGGGAGTAGACGCTATTCCAGGTATTAAACACACACAAAGAGGTGGTAAAAAGGTTTCTTTTACCACCTCTTTTGATGATTTATATACCTCGGGGCTATTTAAAAGTGGTAAAAAGATACCTTTAATAGCCCCGAAGGGTGTTAAAGCATGCTCGCAGCCATTTTTTAATACCTAAAAACTAATTAATTACATTAAAAAGATCATTTTAATATAGATAATGATTTATAACAGAATTAAAATTGTAATAGTCGAAAATCAGCGTTCAAACAAATGGTTGGCTGAGAAACTGAATGTTGCCATAGGCACCGTATAAAAATGGTGTACAAATAAAATGCAGCCAACTGTTGAAACACTTTTTCAAATTGCAGAAGCGCTGGATGTAGACGTGAGAGAACTGTTGGTCAGCACAAAGAAATCCTCATGAAACATTTATCTTTGCGCAACATTTTTTTCGCATGCGCACTATCATCCTGCTTTTCATTTCAAACACCTTCATGACCTTCGCCTGGTACGGCCATCTCAAACATCAGGATGTAGCCCTCTGGAAAGTGATCCTCATCAGCTGGGGCATCGCCTTTTTTGAGTACTGCTTTATGGTGCCGGCCAACCGCCTGGGCGCACAGGAAGGCTTCACCGGCTTCCAGCTTAAAACCATACAGGAGGTGATCACCCTCACCGTATTCAGCCTCTTCGCCATCTTTTTTTTGAAAGAGCCATTGCGCTGGAACTACCTGGTATCCTTCTTTTTCATCATCGGGGCCGTATATTTTATGTTCAAGAAGTAGATAAGCGGTTGTTTTATCAAGTAAGGTTGGTTATCTTTAGCGATACGATATCAACCGAACTAAAACCGCTTTGAGAGAAGAAGCCAACATACAATTATTGGCAGAACGTGTAGCATCACTGGGCGACCAACAGGCCTATAAAGCCCTGTTCCGTATGTTCTATAAGCCACTCAGCCAGTTTGCCTATTCTATCCTGAAGTCGTGGGAAAGCGCTGAGGAAGTAGCTTCCGACGTGTTCCTGAACATCTGGAAGAACAGGGAACGACTGCTGCAAGTGGAAAATCTGCGGGTATACCTGTACGTTTCCACCAAGAACATCGCACTCAACTACCTCACCAAAGCCTCCAGGGTACAGTATTTCAGCCTGGACGAACTAGCGGTTGATTTCAGCGTAAGCTATGCCACACCGGAACAGATATTCATCTCCGGCGAAATGGTGAAACATATAGAAGCAGCCATCAATGCGCTGCCGCCCAAAAGAAAAATGATCTTCAAACTTATCAAGGAAGATGGCCTCAAATATAAAGAAGTAGCACAGATCCTCGATATCTCCGTCAATACCATCGATGTGCATATGGCGCATGCCGTGCGAAAGATCAGTGAGGTGATCAATCTGTCTTTTTACAAATCGAAATAATTACGCGGGCTTGTTTACCATGGCGCGCAGCAGGCCTAGCGCGAGGGGATGAGGCTCGTCCGGGGTGGACTTCACCTGTGGCACAAAGAGCGTGGCGATAAAAAAGGGATGGCCCTCCAGTTCCAGTATCCTGGCTTCATTCATGGAATCGCTGCCCGCGATCCGGAAGCCGTTGTGATGCAGCTGATCCTGGTAGGCAGGGTTCAGGCCGAAATTGCAGTAATAGTTTTCAATGATATGCTCGCCAAGCAAACGGTATGCTTGTGACGACTTGTCTGTAATGCTGATCTCCAGCGCTTTTCCGGCCATCGGGCAACTCAGCGGATTGATGACCAGCTTCGATGCATAGGGATCATATTCCGCATGCTGCGCATCGCTGATACGCAGCACATTCCGCGCAAATTCGATCACCATATGCTGAAACCCGCCACAGGTGCCCAGTACAGGCACATGATTGCGCCGCGCATGGTTGATCAGTTTCAGCACGCCATTGAAATCTTTATACGGGCTTCCAGGCGCAATCCAGAAAGCATCATAGCGCTGTATGATCGATCTGAACCGGCGGATGATCTGATCCGTAGGAATCCAGTCGGTGCTCATCGTTAGCCGCAATGCCGCCCCGGCATGTACGAGCGCGTTTGTTGTTGCCTTGTGTGTATAGGATGCAGGATCAAAATCGCCGACAATGCCTACCCGCGCCCCTTTGGATATTGAGGGATCGGGAGGGTAGATGGTGTCCGTCATCCAGATTTGAGTGATTTGCCGGCCCTGGAGCAGGTCCTTGTAGGCCTCGTCCAGCTGCTGAAATATAGCTATTGGCACCATCGTTTCCCGCGATAGCTGATCACTTATATAAAAATGACGAAAAAGATCATTGGATATCCCGAGCTTTTCGGCAATAGCTCCATGTGTGATGAATTCATTGCGTTTCAGCCCTTCTGCCTGGATATAGTGGATAGTACCGGCAAATGATCTTTTCTGTCCCGATCTTTTTTCTTCCATGATGGTGAAATTAATATCTTATTGGGTGTTTGTAAATGGTGTTCCCGGATGTATTTTATTTTGTTGGCATTGGTGTAGATGGAATCTAACCGGTAATAAAACATGACTATACTGTCCCCGGATAGATAAGATTTGCTGGCGCTTCTCGCTGTGTCCGGGAATAGCGCCATTTGATACTCCATGGTATCCAGGAAATGTTTCAGTTCCTTCCAGCTTGCTTCAGGTCCATGATAGGCGGTGTCTATATGGTCGGAGAGATGGCGCCAGCCGTATTTGTCGGACAATTTTCTGGATTGGGCAAAGAAATAATCGCTCTTGCTGGTGACGCAGGCACTTGTCAACAACAGCAGTATAAGGTAGATGCAAGAGCGAGGTTTCATGAACCATAAAATACATAAAACTTTTCAAAAAAAACTTTCCCCCCGAGTAGTAGATTCTCCCTCATCTCTTGTCCTTCTCTATATAAGCATGCTTTTTTATCATACACATGGAACAGGAAAGAATATGGTTATTGATTGGCAGAAAAGTATCGGGCGAAGCCACCCTGGAGGAATTGCGCGAGCTGGAAGAACTGTTGAAAAATGATCCGTCGCTAAGATATAAATTTTCTGTACTGAGCAACTGGCAGCCGCCGGCCCGCGACGCTATCTGGGACGAAAAGACAGAAAGCGCGCTGGCCCGGCATCTGCAACGCCTGGAAGACGCGCCTGAAACAGGAGAGGAGCTGCCCGAATTCCGGGAAAGCACCCGCACCCGGCGACTGGTAATGGCCTTGTCCTGCCTGGTGCTGCTGCTCGGCGGCTATTGTGTGTTCCTGCTCACCAAGAAAAAAGAGCCCGCACCGCTGCCCGCAGAGATCGCGGAAATACAGACCCGCGACGGATCCCGCTCCAAAGCAGTATTGCCCGACGGATCAGAAGTATGGCTCAACGGCGGCAGCCGCATCACTTATAATCCTGCCATGAACAATGGCAACACCAGGGAAATATTCCTTTCCGGAGAAGCATTTTTCAACGTCGCTAAAAATGCCGACCGGCCCTTTATCATTCACACCGCCCGGATGGACGTAAAGGTATTAGGCACCGAGTTTAACGTGAAAGCCTATCCGAATGATAAAACCGCTGAAACATCATTGATCAGCGGCGCCGTGGAAGTATGGATCAACAACGGGCAAACCCGCAAAGTTTTGCTGGAACCCAGCCAGAAGATCGTGTTGAACATTGCACCGGAAATGCCCGCCACAGCTCCGAAGAACAATGATCAGAACACACATGCATCTGCCGCATTCAAAATAGAAAATGTAAAGGTCAATCCACAGGATAGTGTAGTAAAAGAAACCGCCTGGTGCGATAACCTGCTGGTTTTTGACAATGAGAGCTTTGAAGAAATTGCAACAAGCATGGAACGCTGGTATGGTATACAAATACACCTTGCCAACAATAAACTGAAAACGTATCACTTCACCGGTACCTTTAAAAATGAAACTTTCACAGAAGTATTGGAAGCATTAAAAGTAACGTCACCCTTCCATTACAGGATAGTGGGCAATGAAGTATTTATCAACCAATAAAAAAGTAATGAACAACACAGTAACAGTCTAATCCAAACCTGCGAAAGAAAAAGGGCAAATGCTGGAAACATCTACCCTTTTGTTTGAGTCCACGGCAGTGTCATGGCTAATGGCACGCTGCCGTATTTATTGACCTTTAACAACCTAAATGTATGCAAAAAAACAGACATTCTGTTACGCTATTGCACTTAAGAACCATCGGAAAAGTTTTACTGCTAATGAAACTGGTGTCAATTGTAATGCTGCTCACATGCGTCCATGCGTTTGGCAACGTATATGGACAGCGTACGAGGATCAACGTAAAAGCGGAGTCGCTGCAACTGACACGCCTGTTGAAAGTGATTGAGAAAAAAAGCAACTGCCGGTTCGTATACCGCAACGATCTCATACCAGCCGACCGCACGGTATCTCTCGATATGGCAGACGTGCTGCCGGAAGAGGTGCTGGACAAAGTGCTCCTGAACACAGGACTGACCTATAAACAGCTCTCGGCCAACCTCATCGCCATCGCGCCGGAAAATACCGTGATCGCCGATATCGTGATCACCGGCCGCGTGGTAGATCCCGCAGGCCATCCCATGCCCGGCGTTACCATTCGCATCGCCGGTCTCAACAAAGGCACCGCCACACAAAGCGATGGCCGCTTCAAAATTGAAGCCCCCTCCACCGCCACGCTGGTATTCACTTTCATCGGATATGGCGAACAACGTATACCTGTGAACGGCCGCACCAGCATCGACGTAATCATGAAAGATGATGCCAAAGGCCTCAACGAATTTGTAGTAGTAGCCTACGGCACACAATCCAAAGCCTCGCTCACCGGCTCCGCCACCACCGTGAAATCAGTGTCGTATGATAAAGCGCCCCGCACCAGCTTCCAGGAAAGTTTGCAGGGTAAT
Source organism: Chitinophaga vietnamensis (assembly GCF_902167635.1). GTDB lineage: Bacteria > Bacteroidota > Bacteroidia > Chitinophagales > Chitinophagaceae > Chitinophaga > Chitinophaga vietnamensis. The sequence continues at coordinate 59,019 of NZ_CABHMS010000012.1, read as the reverse complement.
GTACCCGGCGTACAATCCACCAATGGTTCCGGCCAGCCAGGATCTGTGCCCAGCATACGTATCCGCGGTATCGGCTCCATCACCGCCGGCAGCGCACCGCTCTATGTAGTGGATGGGGTGCCCGTGGTTTCCGGCGATCTCACCAGCTATAACGTGAACTCACTCGCCGGCATTAACAGCGCTGATATCGAAAGCATCACCGTATTGAAAGATGCGGCATCCGCCTCTATCTACGGTTCCCGCGCGGCGAACGGCGTAATCCTCATCACCACAAAAAATGGTAAAGCCGGCAGAACGAAAATAACCGCCTCTGTTCAGCAGGGTATCAACAATCTCACCATCCCTAAAAAAGATTATCCGCTCAATACTTCCGAGATGATCGAACTGCTTCGCGAAGGATGGATGAACGCTTCTCCTGGCAATACAGAAGCCACTTTCCAGAACCAGATCAAAGCGCGTGGCATTGATACTACCATCAATACAGACTGGGTAGATGCGCTCACCCGCAACGGTAACTTCACACAGGCCAACCTCTCCGCCAGTGGTGGTAACGAGAAAACGAAGTTCTATGCCTCCGGCGGATACTATGAGTCTAAAGCAGCGCTGCGCGGCGTAGACTACAAGCGCATGACGGGCAAATTGAACCTCACTAATCAAACTACCAACCGCCTTTCTTTCGATGTGAACCTCGCCGTAGGCTATCAAAAATCCAGCGCAGTAGGCGATGCCGGCGGCTTCGCCAACCCGGTACGTTCACTCGTTCGCTTGCAGCCATGGCTGCGCGTTTACAACGACGATGGTACATATGATTTCAGCTACAATAGCACCTTCAATCCTGTTGCCGTTATTAATAACGTGCAGCGCGAAGGTGTGATCTATAACCTGCTTGGCGGCGTAGGCGGCAAATATAAATTCAGTGAAGACTTCGCATTCGAAACCAAATTGAGCCTCGACCTGAGCTATGCGCGCAGCCGCTTTTTCTATCCGCCGAACTTCGGCGATGGCCGTAACTACAATGGTTATGGCGGCGTTACCAACAGTCTTTGGAACAACTGGGTATTCACCAACATCTTCCGTTATAACCATCGCTTCGGCGTACATGGCGTGAGCGCTTTTGTGGGTTACGAATCACAGAAAACAATCAATACCAATAACAGCACTGCCGCCAGCAATTTCCTGCCGGATATGAATCAGCTGGCAGGCGCCTCCAAGCCGGAATCCGCCAGCTCCACCGGTACTTCCAACTCGCTCACGGGCCTCTTCCTCAACGCGAGCTACGACTACAACCAGAAATACTATCTCACCGCCTCTATACGCCGCGATGCCTCTTCCCGCTTCGGCAGCGAAAAGAGAAGCGCGAATTTCTGGTCGGTAGGTTTGGCCTGGAACGTTTACAAAGAACTGTTCCTGATGGATGTGAAAGGACTGGATGAACTGAAACTCCGCGCCAGCTATGGCAGCAACGGTAACCAGGCGATCGATAACTTCGCATCGCTCGGATTATACAGCTCCGGCGCTGATTACGACGGTCGCCCGGGGTACGTGCTGTCACAATTCCCGAACAAATACCTCACCTGGGAACAGAACAAACCTTTCAACGTAGGTATCGATTTTGCCGTACTGAAAAATCGTTTATCCGGTACCGTAGAATATTATGAGAGAACCACATCGAGGTTATTGCTGAACGTACCGGTATCGTCTACCAATGGCGTTACCACCGTGTTCCGTAATAATGGAGAGATGAAGAACAGCGGGATAGAAGTATCGCTGTCGTCTAAAAACGTGATACCAAAGAAAGAAGGCGGTTTCTCCTGGAATACCGATTTCAATATCTCTACACTCAAAAATACCATCACCAAACTGGATAACCCGATGACCGGCACTTTCAAGAGAGAAGTAGGTCAGGACTTTTACCAGTACTACCTGGTAGGATATGCCGGCGTAGATCCGAAAACAGGAGAGGCGCTGTGGTATAAAGATGATAGCAAAACATCTACTACCAATGTATATGGCCAGGCTGGCCGTTTCTACCAGGGCAGCGCGCTGCCGAAATTTTATGGCGGTCTTACCAATACCTTCAGTTTCCGTCGTTTCGACCTGAGTTTCCAGCTGTATTACAACTGGGGCAACAAGGTATATGATAGCTGGGGCACCTTCACGGAATCCGATGGCAGTGGCGGATTTAGCGCTACCGCTAAAATGTCGCGCAACGTTTACAAGAACCGCTGGCAGCATCCCGGTGATATAACCGATGTACCGAAAGTGACTTTTGGCGGCACTCAAACCGGTTTGAGTAACCAGGCATCATCCCGTTTCCTTTATGATGGCAGCTATATCAGGCTGAGAGATATTACCATCGGCTATAATCTTCCTACAGCACTGATCAGAAAAGCAAGGATAAGCGATCTGCGGATTTATGCGAGGGCCAACAACCTGTGGACGTATGTAAAAGACAAGCACCTGACCATGGACCCGGAAACCCCGGTAACAGGGGATTTCGACCAGCGTCCGCCCGTGTTCAGAACATTCCTCGTAGGTCTTGATCTCAGTTTCTAATCCATCATCGAAATAAATCTGCAATCATGGTAAAACAATATAAACATCATATCATCACGCTGGTAGCAGGTTTCCTGCTCAGCGCCACTGCTGCCTGTAACAAAGACTTCCTCGAACTGAAACCGGAGCAGTCCACAGATGTAAAAGACGCCGTAAAAGACTTGCCCACCATGCGTGCCGCCATCAATGGCGTGTATTCGCAAATGCAGAGCGAAACCTACTACGGGCGTACCTTTTCGCTGTTGCCCGACCTGATGGCCGACAACGAATACATCAGTGTGATCAACAGTAACCGCTACCGCAACAATGACCAGTATGTAGTTACTTCCAATGATGGTAACGCTGCTGATACCTGGAACCAGCTGTACAACATCGTGGCCAATGCCAACCTGATGATCAGCAAAGGGCCGAAGATATTTCTGCCGTCTACCGCTGCTGATACCACCGAGGCTACCTCCTTGCTGGCCGAAGCCTATGCCGTAAGAGCGCTGGCCTTCTTCGACCTCGCGCGTTTCTATGCAAGGCCTTACACGTATACTGCGGATGCATCCAGTCTGGGCATTCCGCTGGTAACCACTACCAATGTAGATTCCGTGCAGTCGCCTGTCCGCGCTACGATCAAACAGACCTATGATCAGATCATCGGTGATCTTTCCAGGGCCTGTGATCTTTTTGTGAGCAGCAAAAGCAAGTTTTTCAACTCGGGCAGGATCAACCTGCAATCCGCCAGGGGCCTGCTTGCACGAGCATATCTCTATAAAGAAGATTGGGTAAGGGCAGATTCTGTAGCCACCCTTGTCATCAATTCTAAAAATTATACCCTGCTCGCCAACGATAAACTCGTGAGCGATTTCAAGAACACGGGCAATTCCGAAACGATGTTTGAGGTGATCAATACCGCTACTGATAACCGCGGTACCAACGCCCTGAGCTATTTCTATAGCCAGAGCGGCTATGGCGACGCACTGGCCACTGATGATGTGTATAAGCTGTATGCCGCTACAGATGCGCGTTTGGGCTTCCTTACCCGGGGGCGCCGCGCTGGCGGTGGTGAAAACCCGGCGAACATCATCACTAAATACAAAGATGTGAACACTTTCCTCGAAGCCATCAAAGTGATGCGCTTTGCGGAAATATACCTGATCCGCGCCGAAGCGCTGGCACGCCAGGGCAAGGAGCCCGCCGCACTTGTTGATCTCAATGTGATCGTGAAAAGGGCTGATCCCGCCGCTACGCCGGTTGTTGCCGCAGGTGCGCAACTCTTGCAGGCCATTCAGCTGGAAAGACGTAAGGAGCTTGCTTTTGAAGGTCATCGCCTGTTTGATCTCACCCGTAGTAAACAATCGTTTACCAAATACCTGACGGGTGGTAAAACTATTGCTGTAGCGGCATCCAACCCGAAGGTAGTATTACCGATCCCGCAAAGGGAGCTGGATGCCAATCCCAACATCCGCGGCCAGCAGAACGAGGGATATAATTAGATAAATAATTTTCACGCAAAGGCGCAAAGGAGCAAAGCAGCAAAGTACACACTTTGCTGCTTTGCTCCTTTGTTGCTTTGCGTGAAAAACAACCGCTTAACCAAAATCTCTTCTCCGGCATCAATTAATTACTATTTTTGAAAATCCGTAAATCACGTAATAGTAATGATTCAAAGAATCCGTACCGCACTGGCTTTGCTTTTGCTGCTTGCAGCAGGCCTGCCGGCGATGGCGCAACCTTCGCCCGTGTGGAATGCCGCAGATATTAAATTGCAGCTCAGGAAGCTGGATACGCTGGGCAGCGTGCTATATCTCGCCGCTCATCCCGATGATGAAAATACCCGTTTGCTCGGATACCTGGCCAAAGAGAAATTGTATCGTACCGGTTATCTGTCGCTCACCCGCGGCGATGGTGGCCAAAACCTCGTCGGCAACGAACAGGGCGAGCTGCTGGGGCTTATCCGCACACAGGAGCTGCTGGCAGCACGCCGCATCGATGGAGCGGAGCAGTTCTTCACCCGTGCACAGGATTTCGGGTTCTCCAAAAATCCTGATGAAACATTTACGATCTGGAACAGGGAACAGATATTGGGAGATGTAGTATGGATGATCCGCCAGTTTCAGCCGGATGTGATCATCTGCCGCTTTCCCGCTGATAGTCGCGCCGGTCACGGTCATCACACCGCTTCCGCCATGCTCGGCGCTGAAGCTTTTGCCGCCGCTGCCGACCCAACACGTTTTCCTGAACAACTCAAATATGTAAAACCCTGGCAAGCCAAACGCCTGCTGTGGAATACTTTCAGCTTCGGTAATACCAACACTACTTCTGAAGATCAGTTCAAGCTGGATGTAGGCGTATACAACCCGCTGCTTGGCAAAGGCTTTGGCGAGATAGCCGCTGAAAGCCGCTCCCAGCACAAGAGCCAGGGCTTCGGTGTGCCCGCGGGCCGTGGCAGCTCACAGGAATATTTCCTGCCCATCAAAGGCGATGCGCCGCATCAATCTCTCATGGATGGCGTGAATACGGGCTGGTCGCGCCTGAAGGGCGGCGATGCTATCGGCGCATTGGTAGATAAGGCGATTGCCAATTACAACATGGAAGATCCCGCTGCCTCCGTACCGGCGTTGCTCAATATCCGCAAAGCGATACAGGCACTGCCCGATGGCTACTGGCGCAATCAGAAACTGAAAGAAACCGAACAACTCATCTTTGCCTGCGCAGGCTTATGGGCAGAGGCTTACAGCGCTTCGCCCAGCGTAGTGCCGGGCTATAAAATGGAGGCCTCTGTGCAGCTGGTAAACCGTGGCAATGTGCCCGTAACGCTGGAACAGATCAGTCTTCCAGGCAATGATCATATCGCGGCTAAACAGGAGTTGTCGTTTAACAAGCTCACTACCTTAGGTAACACGATCACAGTATCGGAAAATACGCCGGTATCAGAGCCTTATTGGTTATCGGCGCCACATCCGGTGGGGACTTATATGATCAGCGATCCTTTGCTGGTAGGCCATCCGGAGAACATTCCGGCACTACAGGCTACTATCCGCCTGCTGATCGGCGGCCAGGAATTCAGCATCCAGCGGCCCTTGCAATATAAATATACCGACCCGGTAAAAGGGGAGTTGTATGAACCGCTGATCATCGCACCGCCGGTAGTTGCTAATCTCAACAACCAGGTATTCATCTTCACCGATCTTACTACGCAGTCTGTACCAGTGAAAATAAGAGCAATGGCCGATGGCGTGAATGGTACCGTGGAGCTGAAACTGCCTGCCGGCTTCACTGTCAGCAATAATAGTCAGTCGTACAACCTGGCAAAGAAAGGAGATGAAACGGAAATACGTTTCAACATAGCGCCTTCAAAAGCCGCTATGGGCAATCATACCGGTACGCTCACCGTTTTATTGCATTGTAACGGTAAAGACTATACGGAAAGCATCCAGCAGATCCGTTACGACCATATCCCGGTGATCACGCTGTTTCCGCCCGCGGAAGCGCGCCTGGTAACCGTTGATCTCAAACACAATGGCAAGAGACTGGGCTACATCCCTGGCGCCGGCGACATGGTAGCCGCCTCACTCCGGCAGGTGGGCTATGATGTTACTGAACTGGGCGAAAAAGAGATCATGGGCGGCCAGCTCGATCAATACGACGCCATCATCGCCGGTGTGCGCCTCTATAACGTGAACCCACGTATGAAATACTGGCAACCACAACTGATGGAATATGTGAAGAACGGTGGCACGCTGCTGGTACAATACAACGTGAACTCCCCGCTGGTGCTCAACGACCTCGGGCCGTATCCTTTCAATCTTTCCCGCGACCGCGTCACGGATGAAAATGCAGCCGTGCATTTCATCGACCCGAAAGACCCGGTGCTGCATTATCCCAACGATATCACCGCAGGTGATTTCGACGGGTGGGTACAGGAACGCGGACTTTATTATCCTTCCGGCATCGACAAATCTTACGATAAACTCTTTACCATGCACGACAAAAACGAGCCAGCGCTCGATGGCAGCACGATCGTTGCCAGCTATGGTAAAGGCAGATATGTATACACGGCCTTGTCTTTCTTCAGACAGCTGCCTGCCGGCGTACCTGGCGCCTATCGTTTATTCGTAAACCTGATTTCAGCAAAAAAGTGATGCCCGACAATGAGCAGTAAAAGAACAGAACAGAACAGGCCTCGCCTCCGCATTGCAGCAATACTTTGCATCCTGCTCGGATTGGTGATCGGCTTCGAAATTAAAAGAGTACATATCGGCTTACTGATAGGAATCGCACTGGGCCTGCTCACCGGCAGCCTGTGGAGTAAAAGCCGGGAATAATATTTACGGATTCAGGGATTTTTTGATTTACGGATTTACATCAATCAAAAAATCCCTAAATCCCTAAATCCATAAATAAACCTGTAATTCACATAACCATGACAGAAAAAGATCTGCATGAGGAGAAACCGCCATTATTTCCATCCTGGAATTATTGGTATGTATTAGTAGTAGCCTGGTTGCTGTTGCTGATCATCCTCTTCTGGTTATTCACCAAAACATTTTCATGAGTGTTCTCGACTGGGTTGTTCTTGTTTGCACGCTGACAGTGATTATCCTGTATGGCGTCTGGAAAAGCAGGGGCAAGCAAAATATGGAAAGCTATTTTCTTGGTAACCAGGCAATGCCCTGGTATATTGTGTTGTTGTCGATCATCGGTACACAGGCCAGTGCGATCACTTTCATCTCTGCACCCGGACAGGCTTATACCGACGGTATGCGCTTTGTGCAATATTATTTCGGCTTGCCGCTGGCTATGGTCGTGCTTTGTATCACGTTTGTACCCATCTTCCATAAATTAAAAGTATATACTGCTTATGAATTTCTCGAGCAGCGTTTCGACCTGAAAACACGAACGCTTACTGCCTCGCTGTTTTTAATTCAAAGAGGATTATCCACGGGGATCAGCATCTGCGCGCCTTCCATTATCCTGTCGTCGTTGTTGGGATGGAACCTGTATTGGACGAACATGGTGATGGGAGGCCTGCTGATCATCTATACGATGGCAGGCGGCACCCGTGCTGTATCCTACACGCAAACGCTGCAACTGGTGGTGATCTTTGCCGGCATGTTTCTCGCCGCCTGGATGGTGATCCATCTGCTGCCGCCGGATATCGGATTCAAAGAGGCTTTAAAGGTATCGGGGAAGATGAACAAGCTGAATGTGATCGTCACGAAATTTGACTGGAATGATAAATACAATATCTGGAGCGGCCTGATTGGTGGCTTCTTCCTGGCCTTGTCTTATTTCGGAACGGACCAATCGCAGGTGGGGCGCTACCTCACGGCCAAATCTGTAAAGGAAAGCCGCCTTGGCTTACTCATGAACGGCCTCGTGAAAGTGCCGATGCAGTTTGCCGTGCTGCTGATCGGCGCCTTGGTATTTGTATTCTATCTCTATTTCCGTGCACCTTTATTTTTCAACCAGGCAGAGCTGGCGAGGGTACATCAAACCGAGCATGGCGCTGCCTTACAGGAGTTGGAGAACAAATATGCCACCCTCTCTGCGCAAAAGCAGCAGCAGGTAAAGCAGCTGGCTGCCGCACTGGAAGGCCATGATGAAAGCCGCATCAGTACTGCGCAGCAGGCATTACAGCAAACAGAAGACCGCTCACAGGCCCTGAGAGGGGAAGCGGTGGCGCTCATCAAAAATGCTGACCCCGCCGGCGATGCGAGCGATACCAATTATATTTTTCTGCACTTCGTGGTGAATAGTTTACCTAAGGGACTGGTAGGATTGTTGATCGCCATCATCTTCCTCGCGGCCTGGGGCAGCATTGCCGCAGCTTTGAACTCGCTGGCATCAACTACGGTCATCGATGTATATAAACGGCTGTATAGAAATGATGGATCGCCGGAGCAATACCTCCGCATCTCCAAAATGTGGACGCTCATCTGGGGCATTTTTTGTATTGCCGTGGCGCAATTCGCGAGTGGCCTGGGCAGCCTCATTGAAGTGGTAAACGTGCTGGGGTCCTGGTTTTACGGCGTAACGCTCGGCATCTTCCTGGTGGCTTTCTATTTCAAACGCATTGGTGGCACCGCCACCTTCTGGGCCGCCATCCTCGCAGAGATCATCGTCCTGATTCTTTTCTGGCTCAACAAAGTCTCTTTCCTCTGGCTCAACGCCATCGGCTGCATATTGGTAGTGTTATTTGCAGCTGCGCTGCAAGTGTTGATGTCAGGCGAAGGTAGTCTTGCTCAGGATTATTCTGATTGAAAGGATTACAAGGATTTTTTTCAGGATTAAAAAAGATTAAAAAAAGATTGATGGGAAGATATTAGCGATGGTAGCCCTTGAAGCGCTCAAAGCGCTTCAAGGGCTGGAACCTTGTTGATCTTCTCACAAATCTTTTTTTAATCTTTTTTAATCCTGAAAAAAATCCTTGTAATCCTTTCAATCAGAATAATCCTGAGCAAGACTACCTTCGACCTTATTTCATTGTCGCCAGCAGCCTTTTATTTAGTGCTACGTAGTCGTCGCTTTTGGCGGCTTTGGCTAGTTCTGTGGATTTGAGAGCTGCGGCTTTGGCGGTCTTGTAATCCTTTGCCAGTGCGTGGATGCGGGCCTGTTGGTAGAATACCCAGAAGGCATCCGGGGATTGTGCCGCGGCCTGATCGATGTATTCAACAGCTTTTTTCACATCTTTCATTTCATCGGCGTAGAACATGGCGGCCTGGAAATAAGGTTTCTTATCTCCCTGCATGGCCTCATTCAGTTGTGCGATGATCTTGTCTTTGTTATCGGCGATGATCTCGACAGGTACTTTTGTTTTATCCCAGCTGATGGCCATGATCATGGAAGAAGGCAATACTTTTTCGAAGGCGATGGTGAAGCTCTCTTCGGAGAAGGGCAGGTTCACAACATTCGCGGTAACGCGGGCTACATCTTCTTCTTGTTTGTAGTCGGCCGGTTTGGTGATGTTGAGGTTGCTGGAGAGTATCACGGTCCATTGTTTCGGGCCGGGAATGGTTACCAGCCCGTATTTGCCGGCTTTAACGGCTACGCCGCCGAACTTTACATCTTCGCCGAAAGTGATGGTGGTAGCGCTGTTGGCGCCTGTTCTCCATACTTTACCATAAGGTACGATATCGCCCATGATGGTTCTTCCTTTGATCGCAGGGCGGGAATAGCTCAGTTCTACATTGGAGAGCGAGAAATCTTGTTTCACCAGCTGGGTGGGGCTAGGGGCGGGCATCTTCACGCCTTGCGCCATGGCCGAACCGGCAAATAGCAATACGGCACATCCGGCAGATGTGGCAAACGTTCGCAATGTTTTCATATTTAGTAGTTATTGGTGGCAGGTTTATTCGATGATCCCGTTTCTGAAAGCGTATAGCACCAGGCCCACGCTGTTCTTGACATTGAGCTTTTCCAACAGCTTTTGCCGGATACCTTCTACGGTGCGCGGACTCAAAAATATTTGCTCTGATATTTCCTGTGTGGTGTATTCGTTACAGATCAGCTTCAGTACTTCCTGTTCGCGATCGTTGAGCTGCACTTCATTTTTCAGTGTAGGTTTGATCTGCTGTTTGGTTTTATGCAGTACTTTTTTGAGCAGCGCCAGGTTTACATTTTCGTTGAAGTAGAAACCCTTGTCGTAGGTAGTGCAGATGGCCTCATATATTTCTTCCGGCTCTGCATTCTTGAGCAGATAGGCGTTGGCGCCATTTTCCACGAGGTGTACGATGAAGTTGTCATCTTCATACATCGTGAGTATGATCACCTTTACGTCGGGATATTTCTCTTTTACTTTGATGGTGGCTTCTATGCCGTCCATGTTGGGCATCTTGAGATCCATGAGGATGACGTCAGGGAGTTGTTTCTCCATGATTTGCAGCAGGTGTAGGCCATCGTCGGCTTCAAATACGATGCTGATATTTTCGTATGGAATAAGTGTGTTGATCACTCCACTGCGAAAGATCTTGTGATCATCCGCAATTGCCACTTTGATATGGTGTGCCATAGGTGGACAGTTTACAGAGAAAATGCTATTAATTTACAGTTAATAAATTGCTGTAGGTCATGATGTTAGAGGCGCCAATCACTACCGGTTGGCAAGTTAGTAATAAAACAACATAAGTATCAACTATTCTGTGCGGGCGACTGGTAATTTTCGACTGTGATTTGAGCAATGGTGCCTTTAGGGGTGCGCTGGCTGAAGTTGATCTGGCCGTCGATGATGTTCAGCCGGCTCTCGATATTTTTCAGTCCCAGGCTGCCGGTCTTCTTTTTGGATTCGTTGAGCGATTGCAACAGTGCGCCGTTTCCGTCATCTTCAACAAGTATGGTTAGCAGGGAAGGGGTGGTTTGATAGGTGATCAGCACCTCTTCGGCTTGCGCATGTTTCAGTATGTTGTTAATAAGTTCTTGTACTACGCGGTATACGTTCAGTGCCTTTTCGCGGTCTACCGGGTGGCCGTTGCCAGCTGTCCGGAACGCGATCTTTACCTGTTTGTTTTTGTTCATCAGGTTACAGAAAGAGTCCAGGGCATGGGCAAGACCAAGGTTTTCCAGTGCTTGCGGGTGCAGGCTTTGGGAGATGAACCGCAATTGCTGGATGATGGTATCAGTAAATTCTTTGGTTTCTTTCAGGCGTTCCGATTCACCGTTGCCGGTTTTCATATAGGATTGCAGGCCGCCAATGCTGAGTTTCAGTACAGAGAGCTGTGCGCCCACCTCGTCGTGGAGGTCTTCTGCAATACGTTTGCGTTCCTGTTCCTGTCCTTGTAAAACGGCGAGTAGGCGTTCACGTTGTAATTGCAGGTCTTTGTCGCGAAGCACCAGTTTATGCTGGATTACCTGCTTCTGCTGCAACATCACGAGCAATATAACGATGACCCCCATGATCAACATTACGGTAGAGCCAATGACGATAATATCAACTATTCGCATAGCTCGCCTTTTTTTCTTTTGTAAGTCCTATATAGAAGAGGATCATAGATATTGTACCAACGAAATAGATACTTGATAATACCAGCGTAATTGCCATCAGCGGCGTCATGCCCGCTTCAATGATGAAATTATAGCTGATGTTGAACATAAACGAAGTACAAAAATATAAAAATATCCCGGCATTATACCAGAATGAGGGAAGGGAGTCGATATAAATGGCGCGCTCTATCAGGTCTTTGTCGCGCAATAACTGAAGAAAGAAGAAAATACCATAAAAAATGATCACGAAATTTCTTGCGCCGGCACTGATGGAGTTGAAATTCTGCATGCCTTCAATGAGGAAGAAGTCAATGAGAAAGATGATGGTGATGATGACAGGCATGATCTTGATCACCATTCTCATGGTGTCGTTCTTGATAATATGCCAGTAAAAAATTGACAGGATAACAAATTGGACGAGGTTCATTACACTGAAAAACCAAAGGTTGTTACCAAAAAGTTTTTGTATAACATAAGAGCCGCCGGCAAATACCACGGAGCTGGCAATGTAATACAGGATTGATTTCCCGCTAACATCCAATGACTTGAATTTAATTATAAAGGGGATCAGTACCACGCACTCGATCCCCATCATAAGAAAATAAATTGCAAAGAAAACTGACTGATTCACTTTACTGGTTTAAATGACGATTGTTATACTGCTGGTGGAGGAGGGGGAGGCGGATTGCCAGTGCAGTATTGAGGGCAAGGCAACCCTCCATCCAGTATCACTGCCTGAGCTGCCATGCTTTTTGCCATGATCTGGTTGCCATTGCTGTCTTGGGCAGCATGCGGAGGAAGAATGTCATTACCATTCTCATCTACCGCTACCAGTACCATTTTCTTTTCTTTGATACCGTCACCGTTGGTATCCACTTTCAAACCGTAATAGATGCGGAGGGCAGTAGCACCGGGCTGGCTCAACAGCTCTATTACTTTGTCTCTGCCAAAGCACATCGCTTTTACGTGTGTACCCATGCTTTTCTGTGAAGCATGTTCGTTATCGTAGTTCTGACAGAGGGTATCCATTTCCTCCCGGGAAATGAACCCGCCGGCATCGGAATGGATCGGCCGTCGTTGAGGAGAATCGTTCATAGTGGGTAGTTTTAGTTTTGGCGGTAAAATTATTATAATTTATGGCTTATGCAATAGATACGTGTTGCTCCAACGTTTGTGTAATTGGAAAGAAGGAGACAGTGTAATCCGCTATGGTAAATCGTTTGGGCGTGTTTTAAGGCATGTTCGCCAGGCACGGTTTCCGTAAACGTCTCTCAAAAATGCGTATAAATACGCATTCGTTTTTTTCAGTTGTAAAACGCTTGACTCCCGGCTTTTTCTTCACAAACTTTGCATCATCAACCGGACCTAAGGGACCACAAAGATCGAACGCATTAAAGCAATTGGCCTTTCTACCATGTTTGTTTTGAGTTAGAAGTATGCAGCGGTACATACCCCATTTTCTAAACTTACGAAACTATGAGCTACCTGTTAATCGGCAACATCTCTGCGCTTATCTGTGACGATTGTATTGAGCCGCTGGCAAATGCACGGATCCGCGTTTATCTGCCGGAACCAAAATATCCCTCAGATAACCTCACTGTTGTGAAGGGCATCTTCAATAACCTGAGGCCCCTGTCGGCAAGGGAAGTACTGATGAAGGCCGACCGCCTCCTGGCAGAAGCTGCACTTGATGAGAAAGGAAATTTCAGTCTCGCATGGGAAGAAACACATCTCTTCACCGAACCGCTGGAACTGGACCTGTGCCTGGATAAAATGCCCGGTAATACCGGCAGCTATCAACCCAGGAATTACCACCTGAGCTATATGGTGCCGCATTGGAAACGCAACAAGGAAAATTTTATAGGCGCCTATGCCTATGTGATACCAGCTGCCATCTGGACTGATATCTGTAGTAATGCAGGCGCCTGGGTGATCACCGGATTCGTAAAACGCTATGGCTGTGATAATGGCCAGCCACAACTCAAAGTGGCCGCCTTTAACGCCGCCAATGGCAAGATGGTCGGACAAGCCACTACCAATGAATTCGGACGCTATACCATCCGTTTCTCCCGGAAAGACCTCTACGCCGGCACTTTACAGCCGCTGCGCGAGGGCCGCAAACACTTCGGACCGGATGTGTATTTTAAAATATACCGCCACGATCAGCTCATCTGGGCGGAAGATGAAAGTATCGCTGCCAGCGCCGCACGCCAGGACCTCGCGCCCTGCGCCTGCCTCGATATCTGTTACAAGCCTTCGGCCATCGGCAGGGCTTCGATACACATCAACCGCTGGATCAATAATATTGTAACGCTCACGGATACACGCAAACGTACCCGCGTCGTACTAAAACATACAACTAACCCACAGCTTGTTGTAAAAGATTACCCTCATGTTTGACAACCCCTTGTTTAAGGCTCGCAGCTACCCTGTTCCCCGGGTAGCTGTTTTTTTTGTGGTAACTATCATTAAAAGCGAGGGTGGAAACGCTGTAGGGTGTCGCGCAGGTATTCGCGGTCGAGGTGCGTGTAGATCTCGGTAGTAGTAATGCTTTCATGGCCAAGCATCTCCTGCACGGCGCGCAGGTCGGCGCCGCCTTCCACTAAATGCGTAGCAAAGGAATGCCGGAATGTATGCGGCGATACTTTCTTCTGAATGCCTGCCCGCATCGCCAGGTCTTTGATCACGAGGAAGATCATCACCCGGCTCAGGGCGCCGCCACGGCGGTTGAGGAACAAAGTATCTTCTTCGCCCTTCTTAACGGGCATGTGTACACGAATATTACGCCGGTATATATCTATCTGCCGCATGGCATCTTTCCCGATCGGCACCAGCCGCTCTTTATCTCCCTTACCAATCACGCGGATAAAGCCCACATCCATATGCAGCTGCGTGATCTGTAAATTGATCACCTCACTCACCCGGAGGCCACAACTGTACATGGTTTCCAGGATTGCCTTGTTACGGTGCCCCTCGGCAGTGTCCAGCGGTATCTGTGCGATGATCTTTTCAATCTCTTCAAAAGTCAGCACATCCGGCAGCTTGCGCTGTATCTTCGGCGCTTCCAGCAATTGGGTGGGATCTTCTTTCGTCATATCCTCCAACAGCAGAAAGCGGTAGAACGCTTTGATGCCCGAGATGATCCGTGCCTGCGAGGTGGCCGTCATGCCCAGTTTGGCCACCCATTGCACAAAGGCCTGCAGCGTTGCCAGCGTAATATCCTGCGGCCGCAGCCGCTCATGGCCCGTCGCCTGAAGATATTGTTCCAGCTTCTCCACATCCCGCAGGTAGGCTTCGATAGAGTTCAGCGACATCGAACGCTCCAATTGCAGGTAGCCCTTGAACAGTTTCCTGAATGATTCCCACATAAGCAGCAAGATAAGAGCTTTTCTAATGCTAAATCGATTGTAATTAGATAACGCCTAAATATTTTTTAGATAGAAAAACGAGGGACTGAATTGCGCTATTTTTATCCAAAGCTCTTTATAATTATGCCAGACCTTCCATTAGAAAAGATCAGAAAACTGCTGGTGGCCAATCGTGGCGAAATTGCCGTACGCGTGCTGAGAGCGGCGGCAGAGCTGCGTATCCGGACCATCGCCATCTTTACGTACGAAGACCGTTACTCACTGCACCGCTACAAGGCCGACGAAGCCTATCAGATCGGTAAAGATGATGAGCCGCTGAAACCATATCTGGATATTGAAGCCATTATCCACCTCGCCAAATCGCAACAGGTAGATGCGATTCACCCCGGCTACGGCTTCCTCAGCGAGAACGTGACCTTTGCCCGGCGCTGCCGGGAAGAAGGGATCATCTTCATAGGGCCCTCACCCGAAGTGATGGCGCAACTGGGCGATAAGGTAGCCGCCAAGGCCATCGCCCGCGAGGCCGGCGTGCCCCTGATCGAAGACAGCCGCCTGCCACTCACTGATGCCGCCGTCGCTTTATCGGAGGCAAAACGTATAGGGTTCCCCGTTATGCTGAAAGCCGCCGCCGGTGGCGGAGGCCGCGGCATGCGCATGGTACGGCAGGAGAACGAACTCGAACGCGCCTTTCTCGAAGCCCGCAGCGAAGCCGCCAAAGCCTTCGGCGATGATACCATCTTCCTCGAAAAATTTATCGAAGACCCCAAGCATATAGAGATACAGCTCATGGGCGACCACCACGGGAACATCGTACACCTCTATGAGCGCGACTGCTCCGTGCAACGCCGCTTCCAGAAGGTAGTGGAAATAGCGCCCTCGCCCAATCTCCCGGAACATACACGGGAACAGCTATACGAATATGCGCTCCGCCTCGCCAGGAAAGTGAACTTTAATAATGTAGGCACAGTAGAGTTCCTGGTAGATAGTAAACATCATATTTATTTTATAGAAGTTAACCCCCGCATACAGGTAGAACATACCGTAACGGAAGAAGTGACGGGGATAGATATTGTGCGATCGCAGATATTGATCGCACAGGGACATCGCCTGTCGGACCCCGAGATCTTCCTGCGCGGGCAGGAAGACGTGCACCTGAATGGCTTTGCCATCCAGTGCCGTATCACTACGGAAGATCCGGAGAACAACTTCAAGCCAGATTACGGTACTGTGATCGCGTACCGTAATGCAGGTGGCTTCGGTATCCGCCTGGATGAAGGAAGTACTTATTCCGGCGTCAAGATATCGCCCTTCTTTGATTCCATGCTCGTGAAGGTAACGGCCTGGGGCCGCACGCTCTCTGGCGCCGCCGGCCGCCTGCACCGCACCATGCGCGAGTTCCGTATCCGGGGCGTGAAAACCAATATCCGTTTCCTCGAGAATGTGATCACGCATGATATCTTCCGGAAAGGCAACTGCACCGTGAGTTTCATCGATCAGCACCCGGAGCTGTTCCGCATGTCGCAGATACGCGACCGCGCCACCAAAACGCTTATGTACCTCGCCGATGTCACCGTCAACGGCCACCCGGATGTAAAAGTGAAAGACCCCGGCCGCAGTTTCCGCACGCCCGCAGTGCCGGGCTACAGCAAGCTGGCGCCTTTTCCCAAAGGCACCAAAGACTTGCTGGAAGAGATGGGGCGCGACCGCTTCTCTGAATGGCTGCGTAAAGAACAAGGGATATATTTTACTGACACCACTTACCGCGATGCGCATCAAAGTCTGCTCGCTACGCGCGTGCGTACCAAAGATATCCTCGCCGTGGCGGAAGGCTATGCCCGCAACAACCCGCAGCTCTTTTCCATGGAAGTGTGGGGCGGCGCCACCTTCGATGTGGCGATGCGTTTCCTGCATGAGTGCCCCTGGCGCCGCTTACAGCAGATGCGCGCCGCCATGCCCAATGTATTGTTGCAGATGCTATTCCGCGGTTCTAACGGTGTCGGCTACTCGGCGTACCCGGAAAACCTCATCGCCAAATTCATCGAACAGGCTTCGGAAAGCGGCATCGATGTTTTCCGCATCTTCGACTCCCTTAACTGGGTGGAAGCCATGGAACCCAGTATCCGCTTCGTGCGCAAGTATACCGCTGGTATCGCGCAGGCAGCCATCAGCTATACCGGCGACGTATTGCAGCCCGGCGCCAACAAGTATTCCCTGCAATATTATATCGACCTCGCCAAACGCCTCGAAGATGCCGGCGCGCATATGCTCGCCGTGAAAGATATGGCTGGCCTGCTCAAGCCCCGCAGCGCGGAAGTGCTCATCCCCGCACTGATGGATGCCGTGAAACTGCCTGTGGTACTACATACGCACGATACCGCCGGTATTCAGGCCGCTACTTATCTCAAGGCCATAGAGGCCGGTGTGAACGTAGTAGATTGTGCCATCGCTTCCCTGAGTGGCCTTACCTCGCAGCCCAATCTCAACTCCATGGTGGCAATATTGGAAGGCCATCCCCGCAGCCGGCCGATGAACCTGGCTGCACTCAATGCGTATAGCAACTATTGGGAAGATGTGCGTGACTACTATTATCCATTCGAATCAGACATGAAAGCCGGCACCGCGCAGGTGTATGAAAATGAAATACCCGGCGGCCAGTATTCCAACCTGCGGCAGCAGGCCGAGTCGCTCGGACTGGGCGACAAACTCGAGCTGATCAAACAGAACTACGCCATCGTAAACCAGCTGTTTGGTGATATTGTGAAGGTAACGCCCAGCTCAAAAGTAGTGGGCGATATGGCGCTGTTCATGACGGCCAATAACCTCAGCGCTACCGATGTGATGGATGCAGATCGTAACCTGGCATTCCCGGCATCCGTGAAAGGTTTCTTCCGGGGCGACCTGGGCATACCGCATGGCGGCTTCCCAAAAGATTTGCAGCGCATTGTGCTGAAAGGCGAAGCGCCCCTCAAAGGCAAGCCCAATGATCACCTGCCACCGGTGGATTTCGATGCCGACTTCGCCGCCTTCCAGTTGAAGTACCCGCATGCTACCTTCCTGGACTATCTCAGCTACCAGATGTTCCCCAAGGTGTTTGATGAATATTATCATCATGCCATGACCTTTGGCAATGTGGAAGCGATTCCTACGCCGGCCTTTTTCTATGGCCTCAAACCGGGAGAGGAAATACTCATCACCCTGAGCAAAGGCAAAACCATCATTGTGAAACTGGTGTACATCCTGCCCGCTGATGAAAGCGGCATGCGCACCGTAGTATTTGAGTTGAACGGCTACGCCAGAAGGGTACAGATCCGGGACCGGGCAGTCACCAACCTGAAGCCGTTGAACCGGAAAGTGGAGGACCCCGGCAAGGAGATCGGTGCACCTTTGCAAGGTAAGTTATCACGTTTGATGATCCGGCCTGGCGACCAGGTCAAGGCAAATATGCCCCTCTTTATTATCGAAGCTATGAAGATGGAGACAACTGTTACGGCTACACGAAATGCCATTGTGAAGGCCGTGCATTTAAAGGAGGGAAGTATGGTGCAACAGGACGATCTGGTGGTGGAAATGGAAGGGGAGGTATGAAAAGTATCACTATCGAAAGTTGGATGTTAATCTAATTGAAACAAATGACTAATAATGAAGTGATTATCTGATCTGAAAAAATAATGAAAACACCTGTTTTTATTCATAAAAATGGGTGTTTTCGTAAGATAATCCATCAAAAAAAGAGGCTGGTTTTACCTGATTTTCAATCAAAATGCCCGTTTGGTCTATTTGTTTGAGAGATTACTTGATGTAACTGTATTTAGTTATTTGAAAATCAGTTAAATAAGATATGCTAGAATTGACCAGCAAGCTGCCTTTAAACAATATCGGTTAACGGAACCGTTTTACCCTTGCCGCCAGCTGAATGAAGAGCAAAAGTAAAATGCTGTTCGATTTTGCGTAATATTGTAGCCTCAAATATAGTTTAATTTTTTATATATAGATGGGCGTTATCAAACATCAGAGCATCAGGTCTACCGCACTTATTTACATCGGATTTATCATCGGAGGGATCAATACTGTTTTTCTGTTTCCGCGTATTTTCTCGGACAGTGAATTTGCATTGACCCGTTTGTTGCAGGAGATCGCTGTGATCCTGGTGCCATTTTGTACAATCAGTACTGTGCCCACCATCAGCCGTTTTTTTCCTTATTACGCCGGCCATCTGAAAGACAAGGACAACGACATGCTCACCTGGTCGGTGGTGGCTACCTTCGCCGGCTTCTTGTTGTTTGTGCTGGGTACTTTGTTCGGTAAGGATTTCATCATCGCGCAGTTTTCGGAAAAATCGCGCTTGTTCGTTTCCTACTTTTTCCTGGTGTATCCCAACGTATTGTTATTTTCCCTGTTCGGCGTATTTGAGGCCTATAGCGGTTCCAGGCATCTTACGGTATTCCCGAACTTCCTGAAGGAGCTGGTATTACGTGTGGTCACTACATTGCTGGTAGTGCTATATTACTTCAAGTGGATCGGCCTGGATATATTCCTCTGGCTGTTTTCCTTATTATACGGCATGTTGCTGCTGGCCTTGCTGGTATACCTTTGGCGGCACCGCGTGTTATATTTCACTTTCCGGGTGAGCAATGTTACGCGGAGGTTGTTCGGTAAAATGGCTAACTATTCTCTGTCATTATTGGGAGCTACCTTGTTTAACGTGTTGGCAAAGAATATAGCCCCGCTGATCCTGACGAGCACGCACGGCTTGCAGAATGTAGCGTATCTCACTATTGCCACTTATTTTTCACAGGTGATCATGGTGCCTCAAAGGAGCATCTCGGCCATCGGGCTGCCCGTACTGGCGCAATCCTGGCGGATTAAAGACATGGCCAAGATCGAAGAGGTATATACGAAATCCTCCCTGTTGCAGCTGGTGTATGCATTGTTTATCTTCCTGGTGATATGGCTGAATATCGACAGCTTGTTCACTCTCTTGCCACCCAGCTACATTGCCGGCAAGTATGTGGTGTTGTTCCTCGGGCTATCCCGCATTGTAGACATGGGCACGGGTTTAAACAGTCAGCTGCTGAGCACTTCCAGGCTGTGGCGCTTCGATTTTTACAGCTCCACCGTGCTGCTGGTGCTCTCGTTGCCGCTCAATTATTTCATGATCAATCACTATGGCCTGCTGGGTTCCGGCTATGCTGAGCTTATCTCTATCTCTGTCTTTAACCTGATGCGCTTCCTGTTTATCTGGTGGCAGTTTGGATTACAGCCATTTACCATTAACAGTGTAAAGGCGCTGGTGATCGCCGCAGTGGCCTATTTCGCCTGCTACTGGATCCACACCGGGCTGCATCCGCTGCTGGAGATGATGATCAAGGGCGCGTTATTTACCCTTATCTTCATCGGCCTTACCTTATATTTCAAAGTATCTGATGATATCAACAGCACTGTAAGAAATGCCATCTCCAGATTCATCAAATAATCAAATCCTAAATTCCAAAATCCGTAAATCAAAAAATCCCCCAATAAAAAAGGGGCTTAACGGCCCCCTTTATAAAATGCTTTTATGGTGTTGGTGATGTGTAGTACTTCGTCATTCGTAAGCTCGAAGAAGAGTGGCAAGCGTACCAGTTTCTCGGAGTAATGATCGGTGTATTTTAATTCCCGTCCATCGTGTTTGTCTTTGTAGAAAGGAGATTTATGGAGAGAGAGATAATGGAACACCGCGTGTACCTGGTTTTTCTTCAGGTAGGCGATGAGGGCATCCCGCTCGTCGATGTTATTGCAGATCAGGTAAAAGATGTGCGCATTATTGGTGGCGTAGGGTGGGATGGTGGGCAGTCCCACTACATTACCCAGCTCCTGGAGCTCCTGCATGTATAGCGCCCAGATCTCTTTTCTTCTTGTTTGTATCTCCTCAATATTTCCCAGCTGTGCGTAGAGGAAGGCGGCGGTTACTTCCGAAGGCAGGAAGGAGGAGCCGATATCTACCCAGCCATATTTATCGATCTCTCCGCGGAAGAATGCCGAGCGGTTGGTACCTTTTTCCCAGATGATCTCTGCGCGTTGTACGAACCTTTCGTCGTTGATGGCGAGCAGGCCGCCTTCGCCGGAGATGATATTTTTTGTTTCGTGAAAAGAGAAGGCTGCCAGGTGGCCGATGGCGCCCAGGCTTCTGTTTTCGAAATAAGAGTCGATCGCCTGCGCCGCATCTTCAATCACAAATAAGTTGTGGCGTGTTGCGATATCCATGATCTTCGCCATATCGCAGGCGGCGCCGGCGTAGTGCACCGGTACGATCGCCTTGGTTTTGGGCGTGATCAGGGCCTCGATGGTATCGGCGTCGATGTTGGGATTGTCTGCGCAGCTATCTGCAAATACGATCTTGCCGCCTCTGAGTATGAAAGGGTTGGCGGTAGATACGAAGGTATACGAAGGCATGATGATCTCGTCGCCGGGTTGTGTATCGATCAGGATGGCGGCCATTTCGAGGGCATCGGTGCAGCTGGTGGTGAGCAATGTTTTCCGGAAACCGTATTTCTTTTCCAGGAACTCCTGGCATTTTTTGGTGAAAATGCCGTTGCCCGACAATTTGCCGGACATCACTGCCTGGTACATGTAATGGGTTTCTTTACCTGTGAGGTATGGCCTGTTGAAGGGTATCATCGTTGAAAATTTTAATCGTCATTTATTAAAGCCAGAAATGATAAAAGTACTCTTCCTTTATCACTTTATAACCGCTCTTTTCGTATAGTCTGCAAGCAGGTATGTTGAAACGCTGTGTAACTACCTGTATTTCCTGGTATCCTTCCCGGAAAGCCACATGCTCTGCGGCTTCCATGAGCATGCTGGCGGTGCCTTTGCCGCGGGAGGAGGCGTCTACGGCTACCAGTCCGATATCTGCGCGGCCATTTTTTTCACCCAAAGTTACCATGCCTGCTATGTGCGGGCCTTCCTGGCAGATGAGGATATATTTGGCCAGGCTGCGGTTGGCGGAGCGCTCCGCCCATATCCGGTACATGGCTTCATATTTATCGCGGCCGATAGCCGGGTCGGTATTGTAACGGGAGTAGATGCCTGCGGCAATGCTCAGGCGGATCAGCTGTTCGCTGGCGCTGAGACCTTCATAAAAACTCACGGCCGGCGGAAAAGCAGCGCTGGCGCTGGTGGGCTTGGCATAAGTGGTTTTCACATCCACCAGTTTGCCATTGTAGCTTTGCAGTAATTCCGGGGCATCCAGTTCTTCCGGACTGGCAAGGTACACTAACCTGGCCTGGCCTTTCAGCTGCTCAAGCGTGCGGGCCAGCTGTTCCGGCGCCTGCTGGCTATCGGCCATAAATACTTCGTAGCCGAAAAACTCGCTGTCCCAGGGCAATCTTTTATATGGCGCAGTGATCATCGTTCGCTTAAAATTTCTGCCAGCACTTTCATCTTCTTCTCCGGATCAAACAGTGTATCCATTACCGTTATATTATGGCGTATGGCGTCTTCACTCAGGGGAGTGATGAAGTCCCGGAAGGATGTTTGTGCAATATCTTTCGAATCGAAAATAGTGATATTGTTGGTTTTGAGAAATTCGAAAGTGGTGCTGTTGCTATGTACGTATACTTTTTTTCCTCTGTACAGCAGTGCCAGCGTGTTGCCGGCGGCCTGTGTGCGGTAGTGGTACATCACGGCTACGTCTACCTGGCCGAGGAGCTGATAATACTCGCTGCGTTCCATGTAGCCGCGCAGGGCCATTACCTTGTCTTCGCCAAAGATCCGTTTCGCTTCCTTTTCCACGAGGTCGCCGTAGGCTACATTGCCGTAACTGAGCGGGATCATCAGCTTGATCGGTTCATCTTTGTAAACAGACAATGCTTCCAATGCTTCGAGGTGATTGTTGGTAACGGTATCCGAGTTGCCGAGGAGGATAGTGGTGTAGGGGCGTGCTTCCCTCTTGGCCATGATGGCTTGCTCTTCGGCGCCTGGTTTGGGATTGAAGTTATAATAAAAGTATTTGTAGGCGGCTTTGGTATCGTAATGTTTCAATAGCCACTGGTAGTCGATATAGCTCCAGTTGAGGAAGAAGTTGAGCCTTTTATAGAACCGTTCGCGGCTGCGCAGGATGGCCTTTTCGGGCGCTTTGTAGCCCAGGTACCTTTGTGCGAAGGTGGTCAGCAGCCTTTTGGGCCTTGCCGGGTTCCAGCGCACGGATGGCAGTTCTTCATGCTGTTCAAAGTATCGCAGGCTTTGCGGGCCGTATACCGACTTTTTGAAGCGTGAATAGGGGATCTCCACTACATCGCCGCCCCAGAAGAACATCCCTGTGGTAACGTCTTCGGGAAGGGATAGCACGGCCTGTACGGCCTGTTCAGAGGCCCAGTGCACAAATACTTTATCGTTGGCGTCGATCTTTTGCAGGATGGCCTTGAAGGCGGGTGTGTGGAAAGGTACGAAGGTGACGAGTTCCGATTTTACAAATCTGGATTTGTGCGCGCGGTTGTCAATCAGATAGACGTTCTTACCCGGAGCGGCATTTTCGGCATCAGTAATAAAATCATTGATGAACTTGTCGTCGACCATTAAGTGATAGTTCATGCGGTCCCGTTGGGTATTATTGAATAGTGTTTGCGGAGGTACAGAGTATAGTCGGGAGCAACGGACGGTGGGCAACGCTACGCCTGCTGGATGAGAAGATTGGATAACGCCTGCGCACGCAATGCCTGCGCAGGCGTGTTATGTCAAAATGTTTTTTGACTTTTGTCCGGACTAGAATTTTTCCAGGCCGCTGAAGAAGAAGTCGCCTTCGATCACTGCGTTTTCGTCAGAATCGGAACCATGAACGGCGTTGCGGCCGATAGATTCAGCGTACTTTTTGCGGATAGTGCCTTCTTCTGCATTAGCAGGGTTGGTAGCGCCGATCAGCTTGCGGAAATCTTCCACTGCATTGTCTTTTTCGAGGATAGCTGCTACAATATGACCGCTGCTCATGAATTCTACCAGTTCGCCATAGAAGGGTCTTTCTTTATGCACGGCATAAAATTCGCCCGCTTTCGCTGCTGATAACTGTGTCATTTTCATGGCCACGATACGGAAGCCGGCAGCATTGATCATGTTCAGGATGCCACCAATATGCCCGTTTGCCACCGCATCAGGCTTGATCATTGTAAAGGTTCTGTTGCCCATATGATATTTAATTCCAAATGTGTATTAGAGCCGCAAAAGTAATTACATTTTCCTTTAGTGGTAAAAAATTTTGAAATTCTGTGTCAAATAAAGATATTCGCACTTCGTTTTCTGTTGAGAACAGAGATATCTACTAATTATATTACAGTTTGAATGAAGTCGATTGAGGAAATTAAGCCTTTGCTGGAAAACCCTAAAAAAATCGTCATTACCATGCATCAGAAGCCTGATGCAGATGCGATGGGATCTTCGTTAGCGATGTATCATTACCTGACTCAGAAAGGCCATACGGTAACTGTAATATCACCAACCAACTTTCCGGATTTCCTGAAATGGATGCCTGGTGCCGACGGAGTGATTGATTACGAGTCTTCTACAGACAGGGCGATACAAGCGCTGGAAGGGATCGAGCTGTTGTTCTGCCTTGATTTTAACGCCTTGTACCGCACCAAGAACCTGGCGCCTCACCTGGAAAAACTGGATTGCCCGAAAATACTGATCGACCACCATCTCGAGCCCCAACCCGGCTTCGAATATGGGGTAAGTGATACTGCAGCCAGCTCCACCGCCCAACTGGTATATGAAACCATCTACAAGCTGGGAGACGAGCAGCTGATCAACCTGCCGATCGCGGAATGTATCTATGCCGGCACCGTAACTGATACCGGTTCTTTCCGTTTCGCCTCCACCTCTGCACGCGTGCACCGTATGGTGGCCGACCTGATGGACAGAGGCCTGAAACATGAAGTGATACACCAGGCGATCTATGATAACTTCCTCGAAAACAGGCTGCGCTTCCTGGGCCATAGCCTGCTCAATCGCATGGAAGTGTTCTATGAATATAATACCGCCATGCTGGCGATACCTTATTCTGATCTGAAACGGTTCGACCTTCAGACGGGCGATACAGAAGGATTGGTTAACTTCCTCCTGTCTATTCAGGGTATCAAAATGGCGGCCCTGATCATCGACCGTAATGTAGAAGTGAAACTGTCATTCCGCTCGAAAGGTAATTTTGATGTGAACACTTTTGCACGTAAATACTTCGATGGCGGCGGCCACTTCAATGCTGCCGGCGGCAGAAGCACCGACTCACTGGAAAAGACCGTCAGCCGCTTTATCAAAGCGATGGAGGAAAATGAGGACGCCTTGCAATAGAAAAAAAGTACTTCAACCTACTAATACAATCAAATGAAAAGAAACAATCAGTTATTAGTTGCAGCGTTCGGCTTGTTGTTAGCCAGCTGCGGCGGCGGTGTCAAAAAAACACCGAGCGGTATTGAATATATCGTTCACAAATCCGGCAGCGGCGCTCAATTAAAAGTGGGTGATACCGTTATGCTGAACGTGATTCAGAAGATCAACGACTCTCTGCTGGGTGATTCCCGCAAGATCATGGGCGCTCCGCTCAATGTAGTGATCCAGAAACCGGCAGACAAACTTGACCTGATGGAAGGTATTGCGCTCCTGCATGAAGGTGACAGTGCTACTTTCTTCATCCCCTGGGATTCTTTACCGCAGATGCAACGTCCTCCCTTCGGTAAAAAAGGCGACAAGCTGAAGATCACTTTCGCTGTGGAAGGCAAGTTCTCTGCTGCTGCCCAGAAAGATAAAGACGAAAAAGCTATCAAAGAATACCTGGAAAAGAACAAGATCAACGCTACTAAAAATGCGGCTGGCGTTTATATCGCGGTGAAGGAAGAAGGCGCCGGCAACACACCTAACCCGGGCGATACCGTAGTGGTGCACTACACTGGTAAACTCACCAACGGTAAAGTATTTGATTCCAGCCTGGATTCTACTATGCGTCCTGGTATGCCTTTAGAGCCTATCAAATTCCCGATCGGTCGCGGTTTTGTTATCAAAGGTTGGGACGCTGGCCTCAGCAGCCTGAAAAAAGGCGCTAAAGCTACCCTGGTGATCCCTTCTACACTGGCTTACGGCCTGCAAGGCAGTCCCCCGGCCATTCCTGGTAACGCTGTGCTGGTATTCGATGTACAACTTGTGAACATCATCCCTGGTAAACCAGAAGCTGCTCCTGTAGCGCCTCCTGTTGCTCCGGCTCCAGTTAAGAAATAATAGTAAGACAGTCAATAAAAGAATAGGGTGTATCAAAAGCAATTTTGATACACCCTATTCTTTTATAAGATATGCAGATCGGCCCCCACAGGGCCAAAGCCCGGTACTAACTATCCTGCAAAAAACGGCTTCGCACATCCGGCGTAGGCATCATACACGCCTCCTGCCGGCCAAACCAACGGTAACGGTTACGCGCAATCCAGCTGTATAGGCCGTCACGGAGCGGACGGGGGATCGCCATGAAAACATAAGCCAGGCGCCAGGGGAAAGGCAAGTGGCGGCATACTTTCAGGGCTGCCGTACTTTTCGTATAGGCCTGCGCGTTCTCCACCAACACAAAGGAGGCCATCGTTTCCAGCGGGAAATGATATTGTACAGACAAGGCACTGGCAATATCCGATTGCAAGGGCGCAAAACGGAAGTAGGACCGCCGGTCGTGGCGGATCACAAAATTGACACTGGAATTGCAGAAATTGCAAACACCGTCGAACAATATGATCGCATGTTGCATAGTGACGGGGTTATCAGGCATAGCCGTCTATCAATACTTCATATAACTTTACTTTGAGGTCTTCCAGTGATACGTCCTGCACGAGGTTCCCATCCTGCGCATAGGACACGCTGCCTCTTTCTTCTGATACAATGATGGCCAGGTTATCACTATGTTCGGTGATACCTACTGCCGAGCGGTGGCGCAGGCCTATACGCGTGGGCAGGTCGGGGTTTTCCGATACGGGCAATATTACTTTGGCGGCCAGCATCTTGCTACCCACAATGATGAGCGCACCATCGTGCAGCGGGCTGTTTTTCTGAAAGATGCTTTCTATCAGTTTGGCGCTCACGTTCGCATCGATCGGGATACTGGAAGCGGTGTCAAATTTCACGCGGTAAGTAGTGGAGATCACGATCAATGCGCCGGTGCTGGAACTCTGCATGCGGCTCACCGCGGTAATGATCTCGTTGATGATATTCTCTTCGTCTTTATAACTCTTGAACTTATCGGGCAAAAACAACTTGGTGAGGAAGCTGTCTTTACTCAAAGGTGTTTTCTTACCCAGCACCAGCAGGAATTTCCGGATCTCCGGCTGGAAGATGATGATGATAGCGATGATACCAACATTGATAAAGTTCTGCAGGATATTACTGAGGATGGGCATCTTCAGCGCCTTCACCAGGAAGTAAGCGGCGTATACCATCAACAGGCCTACGAAAATATTAAAGGCCAGACTGCCCTTCAGCAAACGGTACAGTTGTATGATCAGGAAAATAACGATCAGCAGATCTACTATATTCAGCCAGCGAAACTCATATCCGTATAATTGTATTACTTCCTTCATGTTGTAAAAATAGCAAATTAATTCCCTTTTGTTTTCTCTGTGATCTTCACCGCTTCCACAGCGGGCTTTACGTCATGTACGCGCAGGATATGCGTGCCTTTTTGCAAGGCAATTGTGTTCAGTATGGTGGTGCCATTGAGGGCTTCGGCGGGCGTAATGCCGAGCAATTTATGTATCATCGATTTACGGGAGATGCCCGTGAGCACCGGCGCCTGCAGGGTTTCCACGAACAGGTCGAGGTGATGCATCAGCGCATAATTGTGTTCCACTGTTTTACCGAAACCGAAGCCCGGATCGGCGATGAAATCTTTGATGCCCGCCGCGCGGCACTGGGCTTGTTTTAGCACGAGGTAGTCCAGCACTTCGCGCACCACGTTTTCATACTGCGGTTTATTTTGCATGGTGGCAGGCTTGCCTTGCATATGCATCGCGATGTAGGGCACTTGCAGTTGTCCGGCAAGCGGTATCATATCCGGGTCCATCTCCCCGGCGCTCACATCGTTGATGATGGCGGCGCCCGCATGAATGGTTTTCTCTGCCACAGCGGCGTACCAGGTATCGATAGAAAGAATGGCCTGCGGGAAACGGTGCAGGATGGCATGTATGGCGGGCAGGAGGCGGTTCAGCTCTTCCTCTGCGCCGATCATCTCCGCACCCGGGCGTGTGCTTTGTGCGCCAAGATCCAGTATAGCGGCGCCTTCGGCGAGATGCTGTGCGGCTTTCTCCACCACATGATGCAGCTCGCGCAGGCGATTGCCTTCATAAAACGAATCATCGGTAACATTGATAATACCCATCACAACCGGCTTTGCGAGCGGCAATAACTGTCCCCGGCAATTGATCGCACAGGATGGCGTGGTGGCGAGATGGTGAGCTTTCATGGTATTTGTTCCGCGTGTTTATCTGAAATTCTTTATTTTGCCCTGCAAATTTAAGCAATGTAAGCACAGCGCTTGCATTTTATGCAATAGGAGTTCTCAATTATGGATACATCAGCGCAATATCAGGCAGCCATCGCGGGTTGTAAAGACATTTTTATCAAGAAGACGAAAGACTATGGTACGTCGTGGCGCGTGCTGAGGCCGATCTCCGTGGTGGATCAGATCTTCATCAAGGCACAGCGTATCCGCAATATCCAGGAGCTGGGCACCCAGCGCGTGGCAGATGATATAGAAGGAGAGTTCAAAGGCATCGTGAACTACGGCGTGATCGGGCTGATACAGCTTGAACAGCACGGTAACCCCTATACGGACTTACCCGTGGAAGAAGTATCCCGCCTTTACGATCACTATCTCGCGGAAGTGCAAAAGGTAATGGAAGATAAGAACCACGACTACGGCGAAGCCTGGCGCGATATGAGCCAGGAATCATTCACAGACCTGATCCTCACCAAGCTGCTGCGCATTAAACAGATCCTGCGCAACCAGGGCCAGACGCTGATCTCCGAAGGCATCGACGCCAACTATACGGATATCATCAATTATGCGTTATTTGCATTGATTAAGATAGAAGAAAACCGATAGCGGAACTAAACCATTAAACTATTTTATGAAGATTATCCTGAACCTGTTACGCATTGTTGTGGGAGTGTTGTTCATCTTCTCCGGCCTTATCAAGGCCAATGACCCTTTGGGGCTGAGCTACAAGATGGACGAGTTTTTTGAAGTGCTGCACCTTACGTTCCTGTCGCCCTACGCGTTGGCCTTTTCGATCGTCATGAACGCCTTCGAGATCATCGCGGGTGTGGCCTTGCTGCTGGGTTACCGCATGCGTATCTTCTCTGTACTGTTATTATTACTGATCATCTTCTTCACCTTCCTCACCGGTTATGCGCTCTTCAGCGGCACCATCCGCGAATGCGGCTGTTTCGGAGATTGTATCAAACTCACCGCCTCTCAAACATTCTGGAAAGATGTGGCCCTGCTGGTGATGATACTGGTGATCTTCGCTTACCGCAAACGCATACAACCCCTGTTCAAAGGCGCCGGGCTGGCGATGCTGCTGGCCACCGTGTTTGCATTGGGCATCCAATGGTATGTGCTGCGCCATCTGCCATTCATCGACTGTTTGCCTTATAAGGTAGGCAACAATATTCCCGAGAAGATGAAACTGCCGCCAGGCGCCACTCCCGACGTATACAAGATGACCTTCATCTATGAGAAAGATGGTGTGAAGAAAGAATTTACGGAAGAGAACTATCCCTGGTCAGACAGCACCTGGAAGTTTGTAGACCGTAAAGACAAGCTCGTCAAGAAAGGCAATGCCGAACCGGCCATCAAGGATTTCATCCTGATGGACCTCGATGGCGGTAATCAAACCGCATCAGTATTGAGCGAAACAAAACCGGTGTATCTTTTCCTGGTGCTCAACACTAACAAAGCTGGCAGCGGCTGGGATGAGAAGATGAAAGCGATCCAGCAAAAATTCAAAAACGGCGAAGTGGCCATCTATGGCGTATCTGCCTCTACCAAAGATGAGATCGGCGCTTTCAAACAACAGCATGGCCTGGAGTTTCCTTTCCTGCAAATGGATGGCGTGGCCATCAAAACAGCTGGCAGAAGTAATCCCTGCCTCATCCTGCTGGATAAAGGCACGATCAAAGGTAAATGGCATTATAACGATATTCCCTGACGCATGTTCCGCTTCGTGATCCGCAAAACAGGCTATGGCGTGCTGGTGTTACTCGGCGTAGTAACGCTGGTGTTCTTCCTGTTCAATGTGCTGCCGGGCGATCCCGCGCGGCTCACACTGGGACAGCGGGCGGATGTGTCGTCACTGGAAAATGTACGCAAAGAACTGCATCTCGACCAGCCGGTAGGGGTGCAGTTCCTGCTTTATCTCAACGACATCTCACCCATAGGTGTACATACGATGGCGGAGGCGCAGGAAAACCTGCATTATCTCATGCTCGTACATCTCTCTAAAGAAAAAATACTGGTGCTCAAAACGCCCTATCTGCGCCGCTCTTACCAGGGCAAGCGGCAAGTATGGGAAGTGCTGACCGATGCGCTGCCCGGCACATTGCTGCTGGCCATAGCGGCCATGCTCTTTGCCACGGTAGTAGGTATTGCACTCGGCATCCTCTCGGCCGTGAAGCAAAACACCTGGCTGGATACGAGCGCTATATTTGCCAGCGTGATGGGCATTTCAGCGCCTTCCTTCTTTGCGGGCATTGTGCTGGCTTATCTGTTTGGTTTCCTCCTCAGCGATTATACCGGCTTGCACATGACGGGCAGCCTCTTTGATATCGACCCTTTCCATGGGCGCATCCTCAACCTGCGCAACCTGGCGCTGCCAGCGGTTACACTGGGTATACGCCCGCTGGCCATCATTGTACAACTCACGCGCAGCGCCATGCTGGATGTACTGCAACAAGATTATATCCGTACGGCCTACGCAAAAGGACTGGCGCAAAAGCAAGTGCTGTGGCGGCATGCGCTGCGCAATGCACTCAACCCGGTGATGACGGCCATCACCGGCTGGTTTGCCGAACTGCTGGCAGGCGCCTTTTTCGTGGAGTATATCTTCGGATGGAAAGGCATTGGCAAGATCACCGTGGATGCGCTGGACAAATACGATTTCCCCGTAGTGATGGGCGCTATCCTGTTTACCGCCGGCATCTTTGTGCTGGTAAACCTGCTCGCAGACCTCTTATATGCCGTGATAGACCCGCGCATCAAGCTGCAATAACGAGTAGCTAAATATTTGAAGATCATTCCCTTCTCCCGTATTCTTCCTGTTAATAAAGAATTTTTTCAAATCTTTGTAACATCTGCATTTTACAGTCGTCTTCTTTTAAAATCACGATATCCTGCATGTCTTTAGATTTATTCCTTTCCCAGGTCATTCCCGTCAGGCAGAAGCTGTACCGCTTCGCATTCCGTCTGTTAGGGAATGAGGAGGATGCGAAGGATATCACACAGGATGCACTGATGAAAGTATGGGCGATGCAGGAGAAGATGCTGGAGTTACAGAACCTGGAAGCCTGGTGTATGCGGATCACGCGTAACCTGGCGCTGGACAAGATCAAATCCAGGAAGTACCGCATGGCCGATGATTTAGACAGGGCAGGAGAAGTGGTGGCATCGCATCAGAAAACGCCGCATGCCGCCATGGAACAGCATGACGTGATGCAGAAAGTACGTGCTGCGATACAGTCGCTTCCCGAAAAATACAGGACCGTTATGGAACTGCGGGATATCGACGGACTAGCCTACCAGGAGATCGCAGACATCATGAGCATTGAGCTCAACGACGTTAAAGTGAATTTACACCGCGCGCGTAAAGCCGTGCGCGAGAAATTGCAAAATCAGCAGGTATATGGATTATAACAAGATCAGTGAATTGCTGGAAAAGTATTGGGAGGGAGAATCCTCGCTGGAAGAAGAAGCCACCTTGCGCAGCTTCTTCAGTATCACACACAGGGATCTGCCGGAGCACCTGCGGGAGGCAGCACCATTGTTCCAGTTCTTTCATGAGGAAGCGGCAGGAGAAACGGTGGAACTGCCTGAATGGGAGTTTACGCAGGAGCAGCCGGAGACGCCGGTGGTGAAGATGAATCCGTTCCGCAACTGGATGAAGTATGCCGCCATCTTGCTGATGGCCATAGGCATCGGCCACGCCGTGCGGCAGCATCAACAGCAGCAGCAGGTGGCAATGCAGCAGGACAAAGCATTTGAAGAAACCAAGAACGCCCTGCGCCTGCTCGCCAAAAACCTGAATAAAGGCACCAGCCAGATGCAGAAGCTGTCTTACTTCAATGATGCAACAGAAAAAATAGAAGGCAATAATTAATCAACAGACCATTTAATTCCGCTATAAATTTCAACAGATGAAACGATCCCTTTTATTATTGATCGCGGTATTTGCCAGTTTTAACCTCTTCGCGCAGCAGGGGAGCGTGATCGACCGATTCTTCTCGAAATATGAGAACGACCGGAACTTCACACTGGTAAGTATTACGCCTAAGATGTTCAGCATGTTCTCCAAGCTGGACGCCAATGATCCCGACGCCAAAAGCCTGATGCGGGTGATACAGAAGCTGAAAGGCCTGCGCATCCTTGCCAAGGAAGACACTAAAGACGGTCCTAAACTTTACCGGGAAGCAGCTGCCTTTCTCACCAACGATTTCCAGGAGCTGATGACCGTACGCGACAAAACCAGTGATCTTAAATTTCTTGTCAAGGAAAATGCCCGCGGCAACATCAATGAGCTGGTGATGCTGGTAGGCAGCCCTGATGAATTTCTGGCGATGAGCCTTGTAGGCGATATTGATCTCAACGAGATCTCGCAGATCGCCTCTTCTGTCAATATCCAGGGTATGGATAAACTCAAAAATCTCAAGAAAAAGTAAACTTTAAAACCAACACGATGAAATCATTTGTAATTGGATGTTGCTGCCTGCTCGCCGCCAGCGCCGCTTTCGGGCAGGAAAAAAGTATCCGCGAATTCCGCGACAACTTCCGTGGCAAAGCTGATGAGGCTTCCGTAAGAGTAGGCGCCGCAGGTATGCGTCTCGCCGGATGGGTGCTCTCTTTCGACGACAGCGGCGATCCCGATGTAAGCACGATGCGCAAATTAATGCGGAAGGTGCGTAACGTGAAAGTATATACGTTTTCAAACGCCGACAGCTCCCTGCTGAACGGGGAAGAGGTCAACCGCCTCAAACACAACCTCGAAAGCCGCGATCATTTCGAAACCCTGATGGAAGTGCGTGAAAAGAGCGGTAGCCGGGTGCAGGTTTTCAGCAAAGGCAAAGACGATGAATTGGGCAATGTAGTGATGCTGTTACAAGATGCGAAAGACTTTGTAGTAGTGAATCTGCACACGTCTCTGAAGGTAGAGGACATCAATGACCTGATCCGGCAGTTTGCGAAGAACTAACTCAACGGATCATCACTTCCCTTACAATACTTTCTCCGAGCATTTCATTTACCAGCTTGATGATCTTGTCTTTTGAATAAGACAACTCCTGTTTAAGTGGCGCCACACTTGTAGTAATGATCAGTTTTCCATCTATCAGCTGGATGCCTTGTGTATAGCGGGCAATCGTTTTACCCATAATTTTTTCCCAGTTCTCCTGAATACGAACCTCCGTGAGGCGGGGTTTCAGCCTGCTCTTGTTCATAAATTCCCGGAGGGCATCTCCTATACTGGTTGTTCCATGACGCATAGTGCGAAACTAAAGAATATTTACGGATTTATGGATTTATGAATTTAGGGATTTGGGCAACAGCCTACAAATCCCTAAATCCGTAAATCCGTAAATTCCTAAATCAAGAAATACTTATCAGTTGTACCGTTTCTCCGGTGGCGGCAAAAGCGTCCAGCAGCCGTTGTGCATGGGTGTCTGTGATGAATACCTGGCCATATTGCTGATCGGCCACTAGGGCGATGAGGCGCATTACGCGATCCTGGTCGAGCTTTTCGAAAACGTCGTCGAGCAGCAGCAGGGGCGGGAACTGCTTATGTTTTTTCAGCACTTCAAACTGTGCGAGCTTGAGGGCGAAGAGAAAACTTTTACGCTGGCCTTGCGAGGCGCTGGTTTTCATGGGATGATCATTGAGCAGGAATACGAGGTCGTCGCGATGGATGCCGGTGCTGGTACGTTGTAATTGCATATCGCGGTAACGGCAGGCATGCAGCAGGTTGGCAAAGTCATCTTCCTGTAAGCTGCAATGGTAGCGGATATTCACGGTTTCGTGTGTGCCGGCGATGTAATCGTAAAGACGTTGTACCTCTGGTATGAACGCTTGCAGGAACTGCTGCCGGGCTTTGAACACAGGCACGCCATGTTGTACCAGCTGGAGATCGAAGATATCGAGAAGTTGATCCTGCTGCGGGCCGCTCGCCTCCATATTTTTCAGCAGGGTATTGCGCTGCAATAATATTTTCTGATACACGATCAGGTGATCGAGATAGGAGGGATCGAGCTGGGAGAGCAGGGTATCGAGCCACTTGCGGCGTTCTTCGCTGCCGCCGGCGATGATGGCTGCATCGTCCGGAGCGATCATCACCGCGGGGAACTGCCCGATGTGGCGGGAGAAGCGATCGTATTTATCATCGTTGAGCGAGAACTCTTTTTTGCCTTCCTTTACGGTGCAGAGGATCTTTTCTTCATGGCCATTTTTGCTGAAGGTGCCTTCCAGTCGGAAGCCGTTGGTATGATACCGGGTGTTCTGGCTTTCGTTGCTGGTGAAATAGCTGCGGGTAAAGCAGAGGTAATAGATGGCATCGAGGAGGTTGGTTTTACCGGAGCCGTTGCGCCCGGTAATGCCCACCACCTTTTTATCGAAGAGGAATTGCTGCTGGGTATAGTTTTTAAACTGTACGAGTGATATTTTTTTTATATACAGCAATGAAAAAAGTTATGCGTGAATAATAATATGCAAAAATACTCCGATTTATAACTGATAAAAAACCGCGGCCATCGGAGCTTCGCAGACAATAATCTGCAAATAAATACAAAACTTATTGAAATTGATGAATTTGCATAATTTAACGGGAATTGGAATTGATATTTATATTTTACGATTTTCCTGTTATATTTGCGAACAAATTTAGAAAGAGTGCAAACTAAAACAGACGTGAAGACGAAATTCACCAAAGAGACGTATCTGTACTGGTATGAATTGATGCTTTTGCTGCGCCGTTTTGAAGAGAAGGCCGGCCAATTGTATGGGATGCAGAAGATCCGTGGTTTTTGTCACCTGTATATCGGACAGGAAGCGATTGCTGCGGGTGCGATCACTGCTACCAAGCCGGAGGACAAATTCATTACTGCTTACCGCGACCACGCGCTGGCGATTGCAAAAGGTATCACGGCAAAGGCTTGTATGGCAGAATTGTATGGTAAGGCGACCGGTTGTTCCAAAGGAAAGGGAGGCAGCATGCACTTTTTCTCCAAGGAACATAATTTCTTCGGCGGCCACGGTATCGTGGGCGCACAGATAGGCACCGGCGCCGGACTGGCTTTTGCTGAACAATACCTCGGTACCGACAACGTGGTACTGTGCTTCTTCGGTGATGGCGCGGCCCGCCAGGGTATCCTGCATGAAACCTTCAACATGGCCATGCTGTGGAAACTGCCCGTAATATTCATTTGCGAAAACAATATGTACGCCATGGGTACTTCTGTAGAACGTACCTCCAACGTAATGGATATCTACAAATTGGCAGATGCTTACGAAATGCCGGCGGATTCTATCGACGGTATGAGTTGCGAAACAGTGCATGAAGGCGTGGAAAGAGCCGTGAAACGCGCGCGTGAAGGCGGCGGGCCCACCCTGCTCGAAATCAAAACTTACCGCTACCGCGGCCACTCTATGAGCGATCCGGCTAAATACCGCACCAAGGAAGAGGTAGAAGAATATAAAGAGAAAGACCCGATCACTGAAGTACTGAAAGTGATCCAGAAAAATAAATGGGCTACCGAAGCTGAAATCGAAGCCATCAACGAACGCGTAAAGAATGAAGTAGAAGAATGCGTGACCTTCGCTGAAGAGTCGCCATGGCCGTCTGACGACGAACTGCTGAAAGATGTTTATACGCAGGAAGATTATCCTTTCATCGTTGACTAACATTTTTTAACGTAAATGGTGAGTGGTTAACGGGATTCGTTGACCACTCACCATTACCTGTTATTTATCATTCACTAATCACTATTCACCAAATGGCAGAAACTAAAAATAAAGCCACTACACCGCCGGTAGATCAGGATTTCGATCTGCAGGCATCTATGCACAGAGCTGAAGATTTCTATACCAAAAACAAAAATGTTATCAATATTGCGCTCCTGGCAATAGTGGTAGTAGTAGGCGGTTTCTTTGCTTACAATCGTTTTATCAAACAACCTAATGAGAACAAAGCGCAGGAAATGGTGTTCCACGCACAGAACTACTTCGCTGTTGACTCTTTCAAACTGGCGCTCAACGGCGACGGTAACAACTACGGTTTTCTGCAGGTGATCAACAAATATGGCGGCACCAAAGCCGGCAACCTCGCCAAATACAGCGCAGGCGTATGTTACATCCGCCTCGGTGAATACCAGAAAGGTATCGATATGCTGAAATCCTTCAGCGCTACCGATCTGCTGCTGCAACCCGCTGCCTATGGCCTCATCGGTGATGCCTACATGGAACTGAACAACACCAATGAAGGTATTGAATACTACAAGAAAGCCGGTCACTATAACGATAACGAACTCACTTCTCCTGTATACCTGTTCCGCGCCGGTATGGCCCTGGAAAAAGCAGGCAAACCACAGGATGCTATCGCTATCTACAAAGAGATCAAAGAGAAATTCCCGCTCTCTAACGAAGGCAGGGATATGGATAAATACCTCGCCAGACTGGGCGACGTTAAGAACTAAGCTACAGTTTTCAGCGTGGTACCGCAACCCGCGCTGCTGCGCTGAAAGCTGGTCCAAAATCCGATTATGTCTGAAAATAATAAAAGCTTATTAAATGATGCTGGCATTCTCAACCTGGAGGATGCCAGTGTTGTTATGGTGTACACCGAATGGAACGACGCCATCGTCAACGAACTGGCAGCAGGCTGCCAAAGATCGCTGACGCAATACAACGTATCGAAAGTGAACAGGATCGTAGTGCCCGGCGCCTTTGAGCTGCCCTACGCCTGCAAACAATATTGGGAAGCCACCAAAGGCACCGGCAACCAGCCTGGCGCTATTATTGCGTTTGGTTGCGTGATCCGCGGAGAAACCCCGCATTTCGACTACGTGTGCAAGGCCGTAACAGAAGGGATACTGCAACTGAACTTGCAGTTACCCGTTCCCGTTATATTCGGTATCTTAACAGTAGATAATGAACAACAGGCGCTCGACAGGCTCGGTGGCGCGCACGGACACAAAGGAGAAGAAGCCGCCATCACCGCCCTGAAGATGATCGCCCTGCAAAGAGCATTGGCAAAGAGTTAAAATATCAAGATGAACGTACAGTTATTCATACCGTGTTTTGTAGATCAGCTGTTCCCGGAAACAGCATTCAATATGGTGAAAGTGCTGGAAAAACTGGGCTGTAATGTGATGTATAATACAGACCAGACCTGCTGCGGCCAGCCAGCCTTCAACGCCGGCTATCACGACGAATGCAGATCGGTAGCGAATAAATTTGTAAAGGACTTTCATACCTTCGACTACATCGTTGCGCCCAGCGGCTCCTGCACCGGCTTTGTACGCAACTACTACAGCAAATTGTTTGATAATTCCGCTGCTCATAATGAAGTGAAACTCCTG
This sequence comes from Chitinophaga vietnamensis, assembly GCF_902167635.1. Lineage (GTDB taxonomy): Bacteria > Bacteroidota > Bacteroidia > Chitinophagales > Chitinophagaceae > Chitinophaga > Chitinophaga vietnamensis. The sequence continues at coordinate 21,298 of NZ_CABHMS010000012.1, read as the reverse complement.
AAGAAAAACCTCTACGAGTTCACCGAATTCCTCACGGAAGTATTGCATGTGACCGACCTCGGCGCCACCCTCAACGGTGTAGGCACCTACCACGATGCCTGCGGCGCCCTGCGCGAATGCGGCATCAAACAAGGACCCCGCCAGCTGCTCGAAAAAGTGAAAGGCCTGGAACTGCGTGAAATGAACGATTGCGAAGTGTGCTGCGGTTTCGGCGGTACCTTCTCCGTAAAGTTCGAACCCATCTCCATCGGTATGGGAGAACAGAAAGTCAATAACGCCGTTAACAGTGGCGCCGATTATCTCATCTCCACCGATCTTTCCTGTCTCATGCACCTCGACGGCTATATCCGCAAGCACGGCACCAATATCAAGATCATGCATATCGCAGATGTATTGGCCAGCGGCTGGTGATCTGCTCCGTCAGTTCTCACAATCAAAAATTACAAGATGAATTACTGGCTCGTGAAGTCTGAACCATTCAAGTATTCCTGGGATCAGTTTGTGAAAGATAAAGTAACATTCTGGGACGGAGTGCGTAACTACGCCGCCCGCAATAACCTCAGGGCTATGAAAAAAGGCGACCAGGTATTGTTCTATCATAGCAATGAAGGCCTCGCCGTAGTAGGCCTGGCGCAGGTAGCCAAGGAAGCCTATCAGGATCCTACCACCACCGATACCAATTGGGTAGTGGTAGACCTCAAGCCGGTAAAGGCTTTCAAGGAACCTGTGACCCTCGCCACTATCAAGGCCGATAAAAGACTGGCGAATATGTCGCTGGTGCGCATTGGCCGCCTCTCCGTATGCGATGTGAAGCCGGAAGAGTTTGAAGCCATTATGGAACTGGGCAAGATGAAATAATATGAAACCAAGACTGGTAGTACTTACAGGCGCCGGTATCAGCGCAGAGAGCGGCCTCCGTACCTTCCGCGATTCCGATGGATTGTGGGAAGGCTACGATGTATATGAAGTAGCATCGCCCGATGGCTGGCAAAAGAATCCCGGTCTTGTGCTCGACTTCTACAACAGTCGCCGCCGCGATGTGATGAACGTGCAGCCTAACGCCGCCCACACCGGCCTCGCACTGCTGGAACAACGATACGATGTAAGGGTGATCACTCAAAACATCGACGACCTCCACGAGCGTGGCGGCTCTACACAAGTGATACACCTGCATGGCGAGATATTCAAGATGCGCAGTGTAAACGATCCTGCGGCGTACCGCACCATGGATATCCGCGATGATATCCGCCTGGGCGACCTTGCCCCCGATGGTGGCCAGCTCCGGCCACACATCGTATGGTTCGGCGAACCCGTGCCCATGATCGAAGATGCACTGCGTGAAGTGATGCAGGCTGATATCTTTGTAGTGGTAGGCACTTCGCTGAATGTATATCCTGCCGCGGGTTTGCTTCATCACGTGGGGCCTGCAGTACCGAAATATATTATCGACAAGAAGATACCAGCCGTAGACGGGCTGGATCAGCTCATTCTCATAGAAAAGCCTGCCACAGCGGGTGTACAGGAATTGATCTCTCTCTTGTTATAAAAAAATAGCCCCCCGTTTGTTGCGGGGGGCATCACATTTCCTTTCACTCAGGGCGAGTTTACCATAGGAAACATTTCTTTATTCGAAACTCTCCTCGAACCTGATATCAAATTCTTCCAGTTCCTTCAGCACCGGGTTATAGATCTCCGGTAATACTGGTATCTGCAATCCTTTCAATGTTATTTTTTCCTGCATGATCAGTTTGGCCATGATGCCCAGTGGCAGGCCTACTGTTTTGGCCATCGCGGTGCGCACATTGTCTTCCCCTTGCGTGATCATGTAAGCATGCATGCGGGTGGCCATGTTGCGGCGTTCGAACTCTATCTCGTGCATCATCACGATCATGTCTTTGTCTGAAGGCTCCATGCGCAGTTTATCTTCCACGATGTGCTGCAATACGCTGGCATTGGTTTGTTCGCCGAGGTTAATGGTATCGCCGTTGAGCAGTCCCAAGAACTTGAGTTGGCGGATCACTTTCGACTTGCTGCTCACGCCGAGGTGGTGGGCGATGGCTTCATCATGCGGGGCTTGTTTATCGCCTTTGATATGTTGCGAGGCCCATTTGAAATAGGAGAGATGATCCGTTTGTATTTTGTGATGATCATCTGTCAGGCCCAGCTTCACCAGTGCGTTCCAGCCTTCGCAGAAGTCGGGGAAGCGCAGGGTGGCCCGCATAAAGGTAGCAATATCCTGGAGTTTATAGGCATCCATATAGGCGAGTGAATCGCGGTTGGGGTAGTAGGCCAGTTTGCCGAGGCCGGGTACCTGTATGGTTTTGGAGTGATCGAACAGTTGTTCGTAACTGAGTTCCTTCACCTTTCCTTTTTCTTTGTAGGTAGCGCCGGAACTGCCTGCCAGCACGATGTTGCGGGCATTCCAGGATATTTTATATTGCCAAGGATTATCGTTGCTATCGGGCGAAATGAGCCCGCCACAGTAAGATTTGAAGGAAAATATCTGGCCGCCTTTCTTCTCGATGGAGTGGATGAGTTTCATGGCGGACATATGATCGATGCCGGGATCGAGGCCCATTTCATACATGAAAAGGAGGCCGGCTTTTTCAATATCTTTTTCCAGCTTGCGTACTTCGGGATCGATGTAGGAAGCGGTGAGGAGGTGTTTGCCGAAATGCAGGCAGTCCTTGGCTACAGTGATATGCAGGGCTGCCGGGAGTAATGAGATAACGAGGTCTGTTTCCTGGATGAGTTGCTGGCGGGCTGCCTGGTTTTTGATATCCAGTTCCACCGGGGTTGCGTAATAAGATTTACCTGTTTTTGATTTGATAAGCATGAGATCATGGTCCGCCACCGTGATGTGCCACTTCTGCCGGGGAGCATTCGTCAGCAGGTAATCTATAAGACTGGTCGCGGATTTACCTGCACCAAACAACAAAATGTTTCTCATAGTTCTTTTTAGAAAAGTGGTTAAGAATCAGGGGAATAACAGCAATTTTGACACTTATGTTCGAATCTGCCTGCTAGTTTGGATTTGATCCTGAAAGAATTAATGTTTTCCGTTGATTCGATGTATTGATTATCATAGGGTTAGAAACAAATAGTTTGCCAATATTTTATTTCTTATATATCTTCAAAAAGAGACATATCAAATAAAAAGTAAAATTACGGCATTTGTATTAATAACGCTGAATGCCGGTAAATGGTTGTATGCCATAGCGCTATTTAATCATATAACGATCCTGCTATATAACCCTTATTCACTATGATCAATTTTATTCACATTTATTGATTTTTAGGCTGTAATAAGGCCTGAAATGGCTATATTTGCCTTTATTTGTTTTCAGCAGAAAAATCTGTAAATCAACACTAAATGACAGAGCATACGGAAAATCAGCAGGAAGGGAAAATTATCCAGATTAATATCGAGGAGCAGATGAAAACGGCATACATCGACTACTCGATGTCGGTGATCGTAGGCCGTGCGCTGCCTGATGTGAGAGACGGTTTGAAACCCGTACACCGCAGGGTCCTTTTCGGTATGAATGAATTGGGTAACCACAGTAACAAACCTTACAAGAAGTCTGCCCGTGTGGTGGGTGACGTAATGGGTAAGTATCACCCGCATGGCGATGCTTCTATCTACGATACCATCGTACGTATGGCGCAGCCCTGGAGCCTTCGCTACATGCTGGTAGATGGCCAGGGTAACTTCGGTTCGGTAGATGGCGACATGCCCGCAGCGATGCGTTATACCGAGGTCCGTTTGCAACGTATGGCAGAAGCCATGCTGGAAGACATTGAAAAAGAAACAGTGGATTTCTCCCTCAACTTCGACGATACCCTGGAAGAACCTACGGTATTGCCTACACGTATTCCGCACCTGCTTGTCAATGGCGCCTCCGGTATCGCAGTAGGTATGGCCACCAACATCATGCCCCACAACCTCACCGAAGTGGTGGATGGCTGTATCGCCTACATCGACAACAGAGAGATCACTGTAGAGGAACTGATCAAACACGTGAAAGCGCCCGATTTCCCTACAGGTGGCATCATCTATGGTTTCGACGGCGTGAAACAAGGCTTTGAAACCGGCCGCGGAAGGGTAGTGGTACGTGGCAAGATCACTTCAGAAATCTCTAAAGCAGGCCGTGAAAGACTCGTGATTTATGAGCTGCCTTACCAGATCAACAAAGCCATGCTGCACCAGAAAATTGCACAGCTGGTGAACGACAAGATCATCGAAGGCATCTCCGATGTACGCGACGAGAGCGACCGCGAAGGTATGCGCCTTGTGATAGACCTGAAACGTGAGGCGATCCCCAACGTTATCATCAACCAGTTATACAAATACTCCGAACTGCAAACATCTTTCGGTATCAACAACGTGGCGCTGGTGAAAGGTCGTCCACGCATCCTGAACCTGAGAGATATCATCGCAGAATTTATCGACTTCCGTCATGAAGTGGTAGTGAGAAGAACACGCTTCGATCTGCGCAAAGCGGAAGAGAAAGCGCACATCCTGCAAGGCTACCTGATCGCGCTGGATCACCTGGATGAGGTGATCGCATTGATCCGCGCCGCCGCCACGCCGGAAGAAGCGAAAGATGGTTTGATGAGCAGCTTCGGATTATCGGAGATACAATCCAAAGCCATACTGGAACTGCGTTTGCAACGTTTAACAGGCATGGAGCGCGACAAGATCCGCGCGGAATATGAGGATGTGATGAAACTGATCGCTTACCTGAAAGACGTGCTCAATGATGAATCCCTTCGTATGAAGATCATCAAGGAAGAGCTGGAAGATGTGAAGAAGAAATTCGGCGACGAACGTAAAACCGAAATTCAATACCTCGCCAGTGAGATGAGGATTGAAGATATCATTGCCGAAGAAGATGTGGTGATCACCATTTCACATTTGGGATATATCAAACGTACTTCTGCGTTCGACTACCGCCAGCAGAAGCGCGGCGGCCGTGGCGCCATCGGCGGCAGAACACGTGATGAAGATTTCATCGAGCACCTGTTCGTGGCCTCTACGCACCACACCATGCTGTTCTTCACAGAAAAAGGACGCTGCTATTGGCTGAAAGTATATGAGATCCCTGAAGGTGAGAAGAACGGTAAAGGCCGTGCGATCCAGAACATGATCCAGCTGCCGACCGACGATAAGATCCGTGCGATCATCGACATCAAAGACCTGGGTGATAAAGATTTCATCAATAACCACTATATTGTACTCTGTACCAAGAACGGTATCATCAAAAAAACCCTGCTGGAAGAGTTCTCCCGTCCACGTCAGAATGGTGTGAACGCTATTACCATCAACGAAGGCGACCAGCTGCTGGAAGCCAAGCTCACTACCGGCGACAGCCAGATCATGATGGCCATTCAGAGTGGCCGTGCGATCCGTTTCCCGGAAGTAACCGTACGTGACACCGGCCGCGGCGCCATCGGCGTGAGAGGCATCGAGGTGGACAACGACAAGGACGAGGTAGTTGGTATGATTTGTGTTGACAAGGACGATGCGTCTAGAACGGTGCTGGTGGTGTCTGAGAAAGGTTACGGAAAGCGTACCAATATCGAGGAATACCGCATCACCAACAGAGGTGGTAAAGGGGTGAAGACCATCAATATCACTGAAAAAACAGGTAACCTGATCGCCATCCTCGATGTAACAGAGAAGCATGACCTGATGATTACCTGCAAATCCGGTATCACCATCCGTATGGCGGTAGCCGATATCCGCGAAGCTGGCCGCGCCACACAAGGCGTACGCCTGATCCGCCTGGATGATAACGATGAGATTGCAGCTGTAGCCCGCCTGGATGAACAGGAGGAAGAGACCACCGACGCGTTGCCGGAAGGTGAAACCAACACCCCGGACATCACTGCCGACGCTAACGGTGAAGAGCCTGTAACTGAAGAATAGTGCAACTTTGGCCGGATGAGCCATGCTCGTCCGGCCAATAAAAAATAAATATGATCAGCTCTTAGTGGTAACTATATCTCTGGTTGTATTGCATATTGTATTCACACCATACTCTTAAAGTAATCAGCAAAAAAAACACAGACAACATGAAAAAATTATTGGTATCTGTTCTTTTATGTTCTTCTGCTGTATCTGTGATGGCACAGAAAGCAAAAGTGAGCAGTGCAGAGGAAAACCTGAAAAAGCAAGATCTGGAGAAGGCCAAAGCAGATATTGATGCCGCTTTGCAGAACGACAAAACCAAAAACGACGCCAAAACATGGATGGTGGATGGTAAAGTACTGGAAGCAATGGGCACCAAAACCAAAAACCCTGCTCTGGCTGTAGAAGCATTCAACGCTTTTAAAAAATCACTGGAAATTGAACCTAACCAGAAAACTGCCGCCCTGGAACTGAACGGACCTATGTTCAACGTGTATGCCACTGTTGCCAACGCAGGTTACGCCAATCTCAACGAGCAGAAATGGGATTCTTCTCTCCTCAACTTCAAAAAAGCTTTTGAAGTAGCCGATTTCTACAACAGCAAAAACCTCGGTGGCAGCATCCCTACTGATACTGCCCTGACCTTCTACACCGGCTACGCAGCTAACCAGGCTAACCAGAAAGCAGATGCTTTCACTTACCTGAAAAAAGCGGCTGACCTGCAATTCAAAGCTGAGCCTGCACTGTACGTGATCCTCGGCCAGCTGTATGAAGAAAAAGGCGACCAGGCTGGTTGGTTAAAAGCCATCGAACAAGGTAAAGCATTATTCCCTAAGGATAAACGCTTCAACGATATGGAAATGGTGTACTACACCAAAACCGGCAAAACTGCTGAGTTGATGGGCATGCTCGAGAAAAAGATCGCTGAAAATCCCAAAGATGAAGCTGCACTGCTCGACTACGCCATCCGTGTAGACAATCTCGCCAATCCCCGCGATGAAAAAGGCAACGACGCACCGAAACCAGCTAACTACGAAGAGCTGATCGGCAAAGCAGAAGGCGCTTACAAAAAAGTACTGGAACTGAATCCGGCCGATGCTACCGCTAACTTCCAGCTGGGTGCACTGTACTTCAACAAAGCGGTTGTATTCAACAAAGAACTCAACAGCCTCGATAGCAAACAGCAAACGTCTCCTAAAGCAAAAGAACTGCAAGGTAAAGTAGAAGGCCTGATGAACCAGGCATTACCTTTCTTCGAAAAAGCTGATGCAGGCTTCTCTTCCAAAGGCAGCAGCCTGGATGCCGGCGACAAACAGACTTACGAAAGCTGCTTGTATGCACTGCAAAAAATCTACGCGATCAAGAACCAGACCGCTAAAGTAGAAGAAGTTAAAAAGAAACTGGATGCACTGAAATAAGCTGCACCCTCAAGAATAGGAACGCCCCCCGCTGTAGCGGGGCTTTATCGCGAAGGTTGTCTTGGCTCAGGATTATAATGATTGAAGATTACAGGATTTTTACAGATTGTAAAAAAAGGATTCGCGAAGATCAATTCGAATCGATCTTCGCGAATCCTTTTTAATCTTTATTAATCCTGTAAAAAATCCTGGTAACCAATCATTATAATCCTGAGCACAACTTCGCGCAAAATTCCGTCCAGACGCAAGCCTGGACGGAACATTAACTCAAACGCTGTATAGCTGGGATTAAGCAGCTTTTTTAGCAGGCTTTTCAGCTTTAGCAGCTTTCTTAGCAGGAGCTTTTTTAGTTGTGTCAGCAGCAGGTTTTGCAGCTTCAGTTTTTGCTTTTTCTTTTTTTGCAGGTTTAGCAGCAGGAGCTTGTGCAAAAGAAGTAGCAGAAAACAGTACTACTGCTACAGCGGCGATCAGGCTTTTTTTCATGATGTTTGTCTTTTAGAATGATAGATAAATAAAAAATGTTTCAGAGTTCGTGAGGTAAATTTACAGGCAGTATCGACGTTTGATTCCCAGGTTTCGATGAACAGGGTATTACTGTCGTTGAACAAGGGAAATCGGACGGTCATTTGATAGCCTGCACATTACCCGTACGCTTCAAAACGCCCCATCCTTGTGCGTTTCCTTGAATAGCCCTGCGTATAGAACGGAACAATACCACATACATCAGCTGACGGTAAACCAGCTTCTGAGGAATCATCCATACGAGCTTTGACAGCGGCGCTTTTTCAAAGAGAAAAGCTACAGTGGCCACCAGCAGGTCTACTACCATGAACAGGATATAGAAGAACAGTATCTTGTGCATGCCTGCGGGATCGTGGCGGTTCCAGATAAGGCTCCATATCAGCATCAGATCGGCGAGTGGGGCCAGTATTGGCAACAATACCTGGAAGATCACGATGTTAGGCAAGGATATCAATCCTAATGCTTTATAGGCAGGATTGAAGCAGGCATCAATATTTTTACGGCAGCTCTGCATGATACCATAGCTCCAGCGGAAACGCTGTTTCATGAACTGTTGCATCGTTTCAGGCGCCTCGGTCATGGCCACGGCTTCCGTGCAGTTACGTACAATATAGCCGGCTCTCAGGATGCGGATGGTGAGGTCGCAGTCTTCTGCGAGCGTGTCCGTGGTGAAGCCACCCGCCTCATTGATCGCCTGTTTGCTGAAAGCCCCGATAGCGCCGGGTACCACGGTGATACCATTCACAAGGTCGAGTGCGCGGCGGTCGAAGTTCTGTGCCGTGATATATTCAATAGATTGCCACCTGGCCAGCAGGGTAGTTTCATTCCCTACTTTCACATTGCCGGCAACGGCGCCTACTTTATCAGACTGGAATTTTTTCATGAGCTGTGCAACGGCGTCGGCATAAAGTTGTGTATCGGCATCGATACAAACAACGTAGTCGTATTGTGCTTGCGCAATACCGAAGTTGAGCGCGCTGGCCTTGCCACCATTGGGTTTGGTGAGCACCTTCACCAAGGGATGCTGACCGAAATCCTTGTGCACTAACGCATAAGTATCATCTTTTGATCCATCATCTACAAAGATGATCTCAAACAGGGGATATTGTTGTTGCAGCAGGTTATGCAATGTTTTTACGGCATTGACGGATTCGTTGTAGGCCGGTACGATGATCGATACGCCCGGTTGTTTCGTTGAGGCGGTACCGTTAGCATGTCTTTTCTCCCTGATATACTGTATGACGGCCAGTATCAGCATGAGCAATATTTTCGTGAGGCCAAGTATGATCGCAAGCCAGAAGGCGGCTTGCAGGAAACGGCCCAGCCAGAAGAAGACGACGGCCACAGTACCGTTCATCGCGATCATGCTGTTGTGTACGGGCGGCATTACTTCATCACGTTTTTTGTGAAGCAGATCCGCCACGGTGGTGAAGGCTACGCCTTTTGATTTGAAGTAGTGTATGATGCGCGGTAAAGCCGCTACAGTAGCGCTTCTGTCGCCACCGGCATCATGCAGCAGGATGATACCTTTTTCCGGATTGGCTTCATATTGATCCACTACGCGCTGATAGATGGTGTCGGCCTCAACGCCGGGTTCCCAGTCTTCCGGATCAATACTTTCCCCGATAGTATAGTAATTATTTTGTTTGCTGAGCGCAATGGGTTTGAGTTCTTCCGGTGTAGTAGGCTCGGCATCGGCGTTGTAGGGCGCACGGAACAGCACCGTGCTACGGCCGGTGGTAGCTTCTATCAGCAGCCTGGTGGCATTGATCTCGGTATTGGCGCGTTCCGGGCTGATGGCCGCGATGTTCGGATGCGTGAATGTGTGGTTGCCGATCTCGTGGCCGCTGGCGTATATCTTCTTCAGCAGTGGCAGGTTGTTTTCTGCGTTGATACCTACGATGAAGAATGCGGCAGGCACCTTTTCTTGTTGCAGTATCTTCAGTATCTGCGGGGTGTAGGTTGCATCGGGGCCATCATCGAAAGTGAGGATGACCTGTTTCTTTACCTGCCCGGATCTTCTGATCACGTAGCCGGTAGGCAGTTGTTGATAGTCCTGCGCCTCGATGATGTTGTTGGCAGTATCCGGCTGGATGTGGATGATACCATCCTGCGGGGTGTTGATCACATCCAGTATCTCGCCATCGCCGATATAGTCGGGCTTGGCGCTGGATGCCTGGATGCCGGAGAGATTATTGAAGTTGAAGGGCAGGCGTTGCAGGGCGGCATTGTCGAGCCGACGGTAGTAGAAGCGCCACAGGCGGGCGTCTTCAGAGCCGAGGCGCCACAGTGCGGTGCCTGCTGCGCCATATTCATCTGCGAAGCGGAGCGTGTTGAAATTGCCTGCGGCATCCATGAACTGAACATGGTGAAGAACGCCGCCGTCATCCGTATAATCAAAGTGACAGTTGTAGGTGTCGCTGTCGAACTGCACCTTTGCGTGATAGCGGTTGGCAAGCGACAATGCTTCCTGGTAGGTAACGGTGACGCCTTCACCCTGCTCAGGCCAATCGTAGCCGTAGCCGGCGATGCACAGCACGATCTTGTTAGCGGGCATCTTGTGTGCGGCTTCGTCCAGTATCTTTTCTATCCATCTCTCTTCACTAACGGGACCGGCTACACTGGTAGTGAAGTGCTGATCGTATCCCATCAGGAAGATATAATCATTGTATTGAGAGAGCTGGCGCAGATCGTAGTCGGTATTGTTGGGCACCACATCCTGCGTTACGAGCAGCCCTTCTTTGTGCAGGCGTGTATAGAGTTCCCGCTGAAAGGCCACCAGCGAGGCGTCTGTCTTCCCGTCAAATTCTTCAAAATCTATGTTGATACCTTGCAGGTGATACTGGTGCAGGTATTTGAGGATGTCATTGATGAGGCGTTCCCGTTTATTGGTGTTGTCGAGGATACGGCGCAGGATGCCGCTTTCAAAATCGCCATTATCTTTATCGGGGTTGATATTGTTCACCAGCGGCAGAATGGCTACATGGTGTTGCTGCATCAGTTGCAGGGCGGCGGTATCAATTTCGGGGCGCAGGGTATCGGTAGCGGGATCGATAAAGAACCATTCCGGTACTACCGTATTCATCTTGTCGATGTTAGTCTGTAAGGAGTAGAATGATTGCGGATCCCAGTCGACATAAAAGCCTGCGCGGATGGTTTTGATGGAATCGCCGTTGACCATGGCATTCATGCCGGCTTTGCGGTTCTTGTATTCCAGTATGTCCTCAAATCCTTTATAGGTGCCGGCTTCTTTCTTTGACAGCGCGGTAGGCCGGAGGGGGTGGGCCAGTTTCTTGTAGCTGGTGCTTTCGCCCTGCAAAGAGGGAAGGCCAGGGGTATAATTGTTGCGGAGCGCCAGCCACACGATACCGCCCATGAGCACCAGCAGCACGAGTACCAGGCGGGTAACCCACAGGAAGGTGCGCCAGCGGAGCGGGGAAGCGGTTTGGAATACTTGTTTGCCGTTAGTCATATGTCCGGTTATTTTTTTACTTGATCTGATACAAAGGTAGATACGAATAAAGCGGCGCGAAGGTTCTTGTCGATGTACAGGCGGAGTTAGTCGGTGAGATGGGGTGGATGGGCGTTTATTACGCAGTTCCTTATCACATTGCCCTGCCGCTTACAGCATGAGGCTCATAGCTTCTTGTACAGCCTGTAGCGACAGCTGTTTCAGCGTTTCGAAATGATCTTTCACAATGGCTGCGTGATAGTTATTTTCATGGAGTTGTTCCAGCTCTTCGAGGATAGGGTAGAGATGGGATTCCAGTCCGATGAAAGACACCGTTGTTTTGAGGTTATGTGCGGTTTCGCGGATGCCGGCGATATCATCTGCGCTGATGGCCTTTTTGAGGGCGGTGAGATCTTCCGGTAATTGGGAGATGAACTGTTCGAGCATGGTATGCTCGAATTGTTTATCGCCTTTGGAGAGATCGCGGAGGTACTGCATGCTCACGAGGTGCGTGCCGTTTTCGTGATGCTGATGATTGATGAGTGAGATATCTTTGCCGGGCAGTTTGCCGGTGAACACCTGTATCATGCGATAGAGTTCCTGTTCCTGTATAGGTTTGGAGATATATTCGTTCATGCCCATCTGCAGGCATTTTTCACGTTCTCCGGCCATAGCGTGGGCGGTCATGGCGATGACGGGGATATTGGAATGCATTTCCGTGCGCAGCTTTTGCACGGTGGTATAGCCGTCCATTTCCGGCATCTGGATATCCATGAGTACGAGGTCGAAATTATTTTTCTCGAGAGCCTGGAGCGCTTCGCGGCCATTATTGACCAGTTTATATTGCAGTTGCCAGGTGTTGAGCAGGTGGCGGAGCAGGTGCTGGTTCAGGCGGTTGTCTTCTGCTACTAACAGTCTTACGTCCGGATGCAGCGACAGTGGCTCATTTTCGACATCCTCGCTCACATTCTCCGGCAGCAGGTCGCTGATGGTATAGGGCAGTTCCACTTTGAAAGTGGCGCCTTCGCCGGGTTTGCTTTCAACGGAGATGAATCCGTTTTGCAGTTCCACCAGTTGTTTCACGATGGTGAGTCCGAGGCCGGTGCCGCCGTATTTGCGGGTGGTGGAGGCTTCCGCCTGGTGGAAGCGGTCGAAGATCGTAGCCTGTTTGGCCGCATCGATGCCGATGCCGGTATCACTAACGGTGAAGAGTAAACGTACCGCATGGTCTTCCTGCCAGCTTTTGGTTACATGCAGCGATACTTCTCCCTCGGCGGTGAATTTGATAGCATTGCTCGTGAGGTTCACCAGCACCTGTGTGAGGCGGGTAACGTCTCCATATAAAATATCGGGCATTGTTTCATCGGCCGTAACATGCAGGGCGAGGCGCTTTTCTTCTGCTTTGGGGCGGAAGAGCGTATATACGGAGTGCAGCACGCCGCGCAGGCTGAAGGCGGTGCCTTCGATGCGCATCATGCCGGATTCTATCTTGGAGATGTCGAGGATATCATTGATGATCTCCAGCAGGTTTTGCCCGGCGCCTTCGATGGCGCTGACATATTCTTTTGACTTTTCGTTGAGGGGTTGTGCCTGTAGCAGGTGTGTGAAGCCCAGCACGGCGTTCATGGGGGTGCGGATCTCATGGCTCATATTCGCCAGGAACTGGTCTTTCACGGCGGCGAGTTTCTTTTCTTTCTTCTGTGATTCGTCGAGCGCTTCGATGAGTTGTTCCTGCCGGTGAATGCGGCTGGTGATATAGAGGAATGCCAACAAACTGGTGAGGCAGGCAAAGAATACGAGCACGGTGCCCCAGCTCTGAGCTTTTTGTCCGCTGGTATCGATGAGATGCGTGGTGCGGTTCACTTCTGTTTGCCGGGTGGAGTCGAGTTGATGGAGAATAGCCGTGATGGCTTCTCCCAGGCGTTTGCCTTTCTGGTTGTTGATCAGCCTTTCAGCGGCCCATTTACCTTTGCTGTAGAGGGTGTCGAGTACCTGTACGTTGAAGCTGTTCTTTTCATCTACCAGGTAATTCAACTGGGTGAGCAGCTTTTCGGTGCTGTCGTTTTTTACGATCTTGTTGATCTCTTTGAGATCGGCTTTGATCACAGCGATCTCGGCTTCGATGCCGGTGATGTGCATGGTGTCCTGCGATATCACGGTGCCGCGTACTTTGCTGTCGGTTTTGGCCATGCTGGTTTGCAGCTTCTGTAACTCGTTCTTCACATTGAGTTCCTGCAGGAGCTGTTCGTTGCCGGAAATAAGTTTGCGGATATTTTTTGCGGAGTTAAACTGCAGCACAATAAATAGTATCATGCCTGTGATGAACAGGCCCAGGAGATAATATTTGATTCTTTTTGGCTGCATGACAGTTTATATACGCTGATACAGGAAAGCCGGTTCAAGTTACAACAATATCATTATACGGGGCAGAGGATGTTATTCTGCATGGTTGTCCATCCGGGTATAGGAAATCACGGCGCCTGTGATGAAAAAGAGGCTGGCGATCACCAGTAGTAAGGCTTTCAGCATATGATGCTGAAAGGGGCTGCTTAATTCATACAGGGAGAGATAAGTGCTCCCCACCATGAAAGCAATGAAGCAGGAGAAAACAATAGACCACTTCGTTTTCATTTTGGGATTTTTTGATTTACAGATTTAGGAATTTACGATAAATCCGTAAATCCCTAAATCCGTAAATCCGAAAATAATTATTTGGTTTTTGGTGCAGCAGCAGCATCTTTCTTTTCAGCTGGTTTAGCGTGATGTTTGTGATGCGCTGGTTTTTTTGCAGTAGTATCTGCTGCTTCCTTTTTAGTTTCTTTTTTGGCAGGCTTGGTTGTCTGTGCAAAAGATGACACACTTACTAACAACATTGCCGCAGCCAACAGAACGCTTAACTTTTTCATGGTTGTAAACTTTTTATTGTGATCAATTACGTTGACAATATAAAGATACACAGGCCATTAAAGCATAGGGACCGGGAATGGTTCAACAGGCATTAGCTGTCGGTAAAGGAGGGAAAACTGTCGGTGGGGTATAAACATGCGGCCCTTAGGGGGCCGCACTATAATAGCTTCAACCGATTAGTAAGCGCAGCTTTATACGCATCCGCAATAGGGATGGAATGATTGCGGATGATGATCGTCCCGTCTTCTATCGATTCAATTTTGTCGAGGGCAACGATATAAGAACGGTGTACACGCATGAACCGGCTTGCCGGCAGCTTCTCCTCCAGGGATTTGAGCGTGGTATGGATCGCGTGAAATTTCTGAGGGGTATATAGCTTCACATAGTCGCCCATGGCTTCGAGGAAGAGGATATCTTCCGTGAGGATGCGCTTCAGGACGCCGTTATCCCGGATGAATACAAATTCGGTATCAGATACCTGCAGCTCGCGGCTGCCGCTTTCGCAGATCTCGCGGGCTTTGTCGATCGCCTGAATGAAACGTGCGGGGCTCACTGGTTTGATGAGATAATCGGCTACATTTAATTCAAAGGCTTCAACAGCATAATCTTTTTTTACAGTGGTGAAGATGATAACAGGCGCTTTTTTGCCCAGGTTGCGCGTCAGCTCAAGGCCGCTCATACCAGGCATCTCGATATCCAGCAGGAGCAGGTCTATCTTTTCCTTCTGTAGAAAGTTATAGGCTTCCATGGCACTGCTGCATTCGCCGATCACCTGCAACTCGTCTACATGACTGGCCAATTGCTTCATGGCAGTGCGTGCCAGCTTATTATCATCTACGATCAAACAATTCATGCGGCTAATTTAACAACAAATCATAATATACAAACAGGTCAGTCGCAACTATGATGCAGTTTTTGTGCGGGCATGTTTGAGAAGTATGATTTACATTTGTAAGTATGAAGTGGTTTGTTTACATATTAAGCCTCTACATCGTGCTGCTGTCGTGCATCCCCTGCAACGACGCCGATGCGGCTGTAAGCAGATCCCGTTCCCGCATAGAGCAGGTAAGCTCTCATACCGACCACCAGCAGCAACTGGATTTCTGTTCGCCCTTGTGCGTTTGCAGCTGCTGCAATGTGCAGGTAACGCCAGCTTCCGCTACGCTCTTCCTTGCTATCTGTCAACAGGTAATATCCATCTCCTGTGATCTCCCCGTATACGCCCTTCCCTGCACTGCCACCGACGTTTGGCAGCCCCCTCAACTGGTGTAATGATTATTGATGACCGTTTCCGATGATGATCCGCCCTGGCGGACCCTCAGCGCTATCATTTATTTCATTACTCCTCTACCAGCATGGACAAGATCATTCGTTTTTCCATCCGGAATAAACTCGTCATAGGCGTACTCACGCTAGGACTCATTCTCTGGGGGATATGGTCGCTCGCCAAACTCCCCATCGACGCCGTACCTGATATCACGAATAACCAGGTGCAGGTGATTACACAGTCGCCCTCACTGGCGGCACAGGAAGTGGAAAGGCTCATTACCTTTCCCGTAGAACAGACCATGGCCCTGATTCCCGAGCTGAAAGAGATCAGGTCGATATCACGCTTTGGTTTGTCGGTGGTAACCATCGTTTTTCATGATGATGTAGATATTTACTGGGCCCGGCAACAGGTCAATGAAAAGCTGGGAGAAGCGAAGAGCAGTATCCCTGGCGGCATTGGCACGCCGGAGATGTCGCCCATTTCTTCCGGCCTGGGAGAGATCTACCAGTATGTGGTACATCCGGCCAAAGGCTATGAAAACAAATACGATGCCCGCGAGCTGCGTACCATACAGGATTGGTATGTGCGGCGTCAATTGCTTGGCACGCCTGGCATTGCGGAGGTCAACAGTTTCGGCGGGCTGCTGAAAGAATATGTGGTGGCCCTGAATCCGGATAAGTTGCGGAGTTATAATCTCAGCATCACCAATATATTCAACGCACTCGAAAAAAATAATCAAAACACTGGCGGCGCTTACATCGATAAGAAGCCCAATGCTTATTTCATCCGGAGTGAAGGATTGATCGGCAGTATAGCAGATATAGAGAAGATCGTGGTGAAAAGCACGCCCGGCGGCATTCCTGTGCTGATCCGCGATGTGGCCACCGTAGAGATAGGGCAGGCCAACCGTTACGGCGCGCTCACCCGTAATGCAGGAGGAGAAGCTGTTGGCGGCATTGTGATGATGCTCAAAGGCAAGAACTCCAACGAAGTGGTGAAAGCCGTCAAGGCGCGGATGGACCAGATCCGGAAAACGCTGCCCGAAGGCGTGGAAGTGACGCCCTTCCTGGATCGCAGCGAGTTCGTAGGCCGTGCCATTGGCACGGTGGAGAAGAACCTGGTAGAGGGTGCGCTCATCGTGATCTTTGTATTAGTGCTCTTCCTCGGCAATATGCGCGCAGGGCTGATCGTAGCCTCCGTAATACCTTTGTCGATGCTCTTTGCAGTAGCCATGATGAAACTGTTTGGCGTATCAGGCAACCTGATGAGCCTCGGCGCGATCGACTTCGGTCTTATCGTAGATGGCGCCGTGATCATAGTAGAGGCCACCTTGCATCACCTTGGCAGCCGCCAGGGTGGCCTGTTGCGGCTTACGCAGGCCGAGATGGATGAAGAGGTATTCGACAGCGCCCGCAAGATCCGCAGCGCCGCCGCTTTCGGCGAGATCATCATACTGATCGTTTATCTGCCCATCCTCGCGCTCACCGGCATCGAAGGCAAGATGTTCAAGCCCATGGCGCAAACCGTGTCATTCGCCATCCTCGGGGCTTTCATCCTGTCGCTCACCTATGTGCCGATGATGTCTGCTTTATTGCTCAGTAAAAAGATCAGCCATAAAACTACTATAGCGGACAAGATCATGCTTTTCTTTCACCGTTTGTATAGCCCGCTGATCAAAGGCGCCCTGCGCGCCAAAGCCCTGGTGGCGGGTTCCGCAGTGGCCCTTTTCGTGATCGCCCTCGTGGTGTTCGGGCGTATGGGCGGCGAGTTCATTCCAACATTGGAAGAAGGAGACTTTGCAGTAGAAACGAGGCTGCTCACCGGCAGCTCTTTGTCGGAAACGGTAGACAAAGTAACGAAAGCATCTGATATCCTGCTGAAGCAGTTCCCGGAGGTAAAAGAAGTGGTGGGCAAGATCGGCGCTGCCGAGATACCCACCGACCCGATGCCTATGGAATCATGCGACCTCACTATTTTGCTAAAGCCACGCAGGGAATGGACCAGCGCCGGCAGCCGCGAAGCGCTGGCCAATAAAATGCAGGAGGCGCTGGAAGCCATACCAGGCGTCAATTTCGGCTTCTCTCAACCGATACAGCTGCGCTTTAATGAATTGATCTCTGGCGTACGGCAGGATGTGGGCATCAAAATATTCGGGGAAGACCTCGATATGCTGGCATCGCTGGCGCAGAAGGTAGGCGGCATCGTAAGCCGCACCCCTGGCGCCAAAGACCTGTATGTAGAGCAGATCGGCGGCCTGCCGCAGATCGTGGTAGCTATCGACCGCAACAAGGTTGCCCAATACGGACTGGATATCGCCACCATCAATGAGGCCATCAATACAGCCTTTGCAGGGCAACGCGCCGGCCTGGTATACGAAGGGGAGAAGCGTTTCAGCCTGGTGGTGCGGCTCGATAAACAAAGCCGCCAGCAACTCAGCGATGTGCAAAATCTCTATATCACCGCACCCGACGGTAACCAGGTGCCCTTGCAACAGCTGGCGCAGGTATCGATGGTCAACGGTCCTAACCAGGTACAGCGCGAAGATGCCAAACGCCGCATCATCGTGGGTTTCAACGTTCGTGGCCGTGATATCGCCAGCGTGGTGAAGGAGATCGAGGCTACTATCGGCAAAGAACTGAAACTGCCTGCCGGTTATTTCATCCGTTATGGCGGCCAGTTTGAGAACCTGCGCGAAGCCAATCAGCGTTTATCCGTGGCCGTGCCCGTGGCCTTGCTGCTCATCTTCGTCCTGCTGTACTTCACTTTCAGCTCTGTAAAACAATCGCTGCTCATTTTCACCGCCATCCCGATGGCGGCCATCGGCGGCGTGTTTGCGCTGCTGGTCAGGGGCATGCCTTTCAGCATCTCCGCAGGAGTGGGATTCATTGCGCTGTTTGGCGTGGCGGTACTGAACGGCATTGTACTGATAGGAGAATTTAACCGCCTGAAGAAAGAAGGCATCAGCAGTCTGGAAACGATCGTACTAAAGGGAACGGCTATACGATTACGCCCCGTGCTCATGACCGCCTGTGTGGCGGCGCTGGGCTTCCTGCCCATGGCGCTGGCTACCAGCGCAGGCGCGGAAGTGCAGCGGCCTTTGGCTACAGTGGTCATCGGTGGCCTGGTAACCTCCACCTTGCTCACCCTGCTCGTATTGCCCTGCCTATATATCTATTTTGAAAAAGGATTTAAGAAATGAAAAAGATCATCATATGCCTGCTGTTGCCTTTTACAGCAGCGGGGCAATCCAACATACTCACCATGGAAGCCGCTGTGCAAACGGCTTTGCAGCAGAACAAAGGACTGCAATCCGCCGCTACGCAGGTAGATTATTACCGGCAGCTGGTACGCAGCAGCGCTGAGATACCTAAAACAGACGTGTCGTTGCAATACGGCCAGTACAACAGCTATGCGAAGAACGACAATAATTTCAGCATCACGCAGGCCATTCCTTTTCCTGCTGTCTTCGGCGCCAAACGGCAGCTCAACGAAGCGCAGGTAGAAAAAGCGCAGTGGTATAAGGCCACTACACAGAATGAGCTGGTATACCAGGTAAAACAATCCTACCTGCAATTGCTGTTCCTCAAAGAGCAACGGCAGCTGCTATTGCGCCAGGACAGCCTCTTTGCAGCCTTCGCCAAAAGCGCCGACCTGCGCTACCGCACGGGAGAGAGCCGCATGCTGGAAAAGACAGCCGCCGAAGCACGCCTCAACGAAGTACGGAATCTCCTCAAACAAAATGAGGCCGATAACAAAATATACGCTGCCCGCCTGCAATCATTGCTCGGCGGCGAGGCGGGCTTCACATTGTCGGAGGTAGCGCTACCTGCCGTGAAACCCGCTCAGCTGGCGGATTCCGCAGCCGTATCTTCCAATCCTTATCTACAATATCTCAAACAACAGATCGCTATCTCGCAAAAACAAAAGAGGGTATATAGCACGGCTATCTTGCCGGATTTTACAGTGGGATATTTTAACCAGTCGCTCATCGGTACTGCGCTGAATGCCAGCGGCACGCCGCTGGCAACGGGCAGCAACCGTTTCCAGGGATTTAATATCGGCGTGGCGTTGCCGCTCGTATGGGGCCCGATGAAAGCAAAGGTAAAGGCAGAAGAAAAACAGGTACAGGCAGCGAGCTTGAGTTATGATAATAACCTTATACAGCTGCAAAGCCAGTACCAGCAAGCCGTTCAGCAGTATGTGAAACAGCTCGCCAACCTGGAATACTATCACGCTACCGCTTTGCCCAATGCAGAGCTGATCCTGAAACAATCGCTCATGGCCTATGGCAGCGGCGAGATCGGCTATGCCGAACATTTCCTGAACCTGGAGCAGGTGCTGGGCATCCGGCAGGGTTATCTTCAAACATTACATGATGCCAAACAAGCCGAATATTTTATCGCTTATCTGGCAGGTCGTCAACTTTAAATACTTGTTTTATGCAGCTACTTAAAAAACATATATACGTTACCGTTATCCTATCAGGAGGCCTGCTGGCGCTGATTTCCTGCGGTGGCGCCAAAGAGAAGCCTGTTACCGCGCATCATGAAGAAGCGCCTAACACTGTAGAACTGAGCGCCCTGCAATTCCGTACGGCCGGCATCACCTTCGGGCAGCCGGAAGAGCGGGAGATCAGCAGCGCCGTGAAAGTGAATGGCATGCTGGATGTGCCGCCACAGCAGCTGGTCAGCGTGTCTGTACCAATGGGCGGTTTTATTAAACAAACTACTTTACTGCAAGGGATGCCGGTGAAGAAAGGACAGGTGATCGCCGTCCTCGAAAACCTCGACTACATTCAGTTACAGCAGGATTTCCTGGATGTGCGCAGTCAGCTCGAATATGCCAAAGCGGAATATGAACGTCAGCAGGAGCTGGCCCGCGAAAATGTGAATGCGCTTAAAACCTTGCAGCAGGCGAAAGCCACCTATCAATCGCTGACAGTGAAAGAAAATGGTTTGCAGCAGAAGTTAGGGTTGCTGAATATCAACCTGCCGCAATTGATAAAAGGCGGTATCCAGCGGACGGTAAACGTGTATGCGCCTATCAGCGGCTATGTGACGCAGGTGAATGTAAACCTCGGCCAGTTTGTGAATCCGGCCGATATCCTTTTTCGCATTGTTAATACCGAACATTTACATGCGGAATTGACGGTTTTTGAAAAAGATATTCCTAAATTAAAGATCGGGCAACAGGTACGTTTCACGCTCGCCAATGAAACCAGGGAACGGACGGCCACCGTGCACCTCATTGGCCGTGAGATCAGCCAGGAGCGCACTGTTCGCGTACATTGCCACCTGGACAAGGAAGATACCCAGCTGCTGCCAGGCACCTATCTGCAAGCCATGATAGAAACCGGCGCCGCCAAAGTAAAGGCATTGCCCGAAGCGGCAGTAGTGAACTTTGAGAACAAATCCTATGTTTTTGTGAAGAACAACAGCAGCGACAGTACCCATCATTTCACCATGACAGAAGTGCTGAAAGGCAATACAGAACAAGGTTACACAGAGGTGAACTTTTTGAAGGAGACGCCCGCTAATGATATTGTGGTGAAAGGCGCATACGACCTGCTGGCGAAAATGAAGAACAGTGGGGAAGAAGAAGGGCATTGATGAATGTTCCGCCCCGCTGGGGCGGACGTCTGGTGTTCATGCATTTGGTGCTACCAATATTTCGCCCCGCTGGGGCGATGGGTATGGTGATCATTCATTTCATCTACCAATATTATCGCCCCGCCGGGGCAATAATTAGCATCAGCTCCGCAGGAGCGATAGCCCGGTAGACCCGGGCGTAAGCCCGGGGACGGGGACGGGGATGGG
>NZ_CABHMS010000011.1:2500-217251 GCF_902167635.1 Chitinophaga vietnamensis | reverse complement strand
AAATAATAGATATAATTTATAATTACGAATTACGAATTAAGAATTACGGCCTGCCAGGTAGATCTACCCGGCAGGCCGTAATTCTTAATTCGTAATTCGTAATTCTTATATCTTATGCTTTTTTCAGGCTGAAATACTTCATTGCTTCTACCATTACTTCTACGCTTTCATAAGGAAGCGCGTTGTACATGGATACGCGGAATCCGCCGGAGAGGCGATGGCCTTTGATGCCAACGATATCCTCTTTCTTGCAGAACTTCAGGAATTCTTCTTCCATTTCCGGTTTATCCATGATGAAGCAGGCGTTCATTTTGCTGCGGTCTTCTTTCACAACGGTGCCGCGGAACAGCGGGTTGTGGTCGATTTCGTCGTAGAGCAGCGCAGCTTTTTTGTCGTTGATCTTCTCGATAGCGCTAACGCCTCCCTGTTCTTTGAGCCAGCGAAGTGTGAGCATGGAGATATATACGGCAAATACCGGTGGTGTGTTGAGCATGGAGCCATTTTCTATATGGTTCTTATAGTCCAGTATAGACGGGATTTTGCGGCTTACTTTGCCCAGCATACTTTTGCGGATGGCCACCATGGTAGCGCCGGCGGCGCCCATGTTCTTCTGCACGCCTGCATAGATCAGCGAGAACTTGTTGAAGTCCATGCTGCGGCTCAGGATATCGCTGCTCATATCTGCTATCAATGGAACATCGGTAACAGGAGTCATGTGCCACTGTGTACCATAGATGGTATTGTTAGTAGTAATGTGCAGGTAGCTGGCCTGCGGCGGAATTGTAAATTGTTTGGGGATGTGATTATAATTGCTTTCTTTGGAGCTGGCCACTACATCTACGTAGCCGAACAATTTGGCTTCTTTGATAGCCTTGTTGGACCAAACGCCGGTATCTACATAGGCAGCAGTATCACCATTTTCCAGAAGGTTCATAGGTACCTGCATAAACTGGGTGGTAGCGCCACCATGTAAAAACAGCACTTCAAAATCATCATCAAGCTGCATCAGTTCCTTCACCAGCCTGCGGGCCTCGTCCATTACCGCTACAAACGGTTCTGTTCTATGGCCGATCTCCAGTATGGACATACCCGTCCCCTCAAAGTCGATTAGCGCTTTGCTGGCTTTGTACAATACCTCGTTAGGTAATACAGAAGGACCTGCGTTAAAATTGTGCACCTTCATGTTGCGATCTAGATTAAATTCATTTTTTGATCTTTCCACTTTGTTTTGGTTTTTCTAAGGAAACGGAAAAAAAACGGCACGGGCATTTTAAAACCTGTAAGGCGCGTGGTGTAGGATAGGCTAAAAGATAGTGATGGCAAAGATAAAATATCTTTTCTAAAATAGTAGTATTGCTGTAAATATTTTAAATACACTATTCTTCTCTGCCTTTGATCTGGCCGTGTATCCACTGTTCCTGCAAATGGCGATATTCCTGTAATGCTTCAGCAGTGGGCATTGTATCGTTTAGTACATGCAGGGGCGGCTGCCCTGCATTGACCCATGCGGTGTACCAGCAGGAGGCTACTGCTGCGATCGCACATTTCATTCGCCGGGCCACCATGTCGCCCAAGGACCGGTTATAGGCAGTGGCATAGGCCGCGGAATAATTCTTTATCAACACACCATTTTTTGTTTCATAGGCGAAACGCTGTGACAATGGAAATTGCAAACTGAGCATTTTTTCCTGTTTCAATACGGTGTCTGCCGCAAGACCGCTCTCCGTTACAATCCGCCAGTACCACGCGCGCAGCTTCGGCACATAGGAGGCCTTGCCCGCCCAGTAATCAAACTGCTCATCCGCCAGCAGCTCCGGTATGCGCGACTCCCACAGCCCGTGGATACCCTGCTGCCCCGTGAACTGCCCGTTGTGATTGGAGCAGGCATGCAAAGGCACATGCGCATCGGCCATGTAGTGGCCTATTTCAGCCGAGAACCGCAATATCTTCTGCTGGTCCTTTTCGCGGAAAGCCTTGGTGAGCATAGCCATCATCTTTTCCAGGTGCCAGGGCAGGATGCCATTGCGTTGCAACGAATCCATGGAATACAGCGCCACCGCGGAATCCCAGCTGCGCGGGATATGGGCGTAAGGCGGCCGGTCGTACAGGTCGATGTCAATAAAATGCCGCGCACCCTCTGCTGCTACCATATACCGGCGCTTGTCAGGGTCAGTAGCATGTACCGTCAGGTACTCCAGTTGCGGCTTGTACAGGATCATCATCTCCGGCGGCAAACAGAACACCGCCAGCCGGTTAATGCGCTGATGCGCGAAAAAGCCCCAGGAACGGGCTTCCGCAGGGATCAATAATAAAGTCACGAGAAAAATTCGTATATGGGTCCGGGTTAACATGTGAAAAATTTTTGGACCCGAATTTATGGCAATGTCAACACTGCTTTGCTTTAGCAGATGTTAACAACATCAGATATTGGTAACGCCGCCACTCACCGCAAATTTCATCGCATCTCCCGCAGAAATATTTTCCAGCGGTTTTACCTTCTCCTTCGGCACCATAAACACCTTGCCCGTGATGGCATAGGCATGCGGCACATATACCGCCATATAGCCTTCCAGCCCGAAATTGCTCACATCCGTCTGTGTAATAAATCCCATCTCCCAAACATCTACACCATAGATCTGCACCAATACCGGGTGATCAAATTTTTTCTTCTCGCCCACAAATGCATCAAACACATCTTTAATAGAAGTATAGATATATTTAATGAAAGGCGTACGCTCCAATAAATGATCAAACAAATCAAAGATGCGGCCGATGATAAACGAAGAACTGAGATAACCCACGATCACCACCAAAAGCAATACCAGCACAAATCCCACGCCTTTGTATCGCAGGAAATTAAAAGAGGTATCGCCTGGAAGCATCTCTTTGGGTATAATATTATCTATCGTTACAAATGCCCAATACAAGGTAAGTGCAGTGATACCAATCGGCGCCAGGATCAGCAATCCCTGAAAAAAATAACGCAACAGGCGCGACGCGAATACTTTGAATTTAAGCTTTGGCGACATGGTTCAGAATTGAGGAGGCAAATTACTCAATAATGCGCAAAGGCGCCAGCTTTTAACCCGATGATAATATATGTTGCTACATATAAAAAAATAATACTGGAAACTTTGGTGGTTTAAAAAGTTTCCATAGTTTTGTTCTGCATAGCAAAATCCGTTATTGAAGTTAACACTATGGAAGTACAGGAACGCATCATGGATACGGCTTTCAGCCTCTTTCGCCAGTTCGGCACAAGGTCTATCACCATGGATGATATTGCGGAAAGAATGGGCATTTCCAAAAAAACATTGTATGCTCACTTCACCGACAAAGACGATATGGTTACACAAACCATAGACGGATTTATTAAGGAGATTCATAAGGAAGGTGTAAGCAACCGCGATCAATCAAAAGATGCTATCGACGAAATGTTTCTTGTCATGGACATGATCGATCGCCGCCTGCGTAACATGAACCCGGTCATCATCCTCGACTTGCAGAAATTCCATGCAAAAGCCTACCAGGCCTTTCTGGATTATCAACACAAACAACTGGCGGCCATGATCCGTGAAAACCTGGAACGCGGCATCCAGGAAGGATTGTACCGGACGGACATCGAGATCCAGATACTTACGCAATACCGCATCCACGCCTGTATGCTCGCCTTCCAGCCCGATGTATTTCCAGGCGCCTTCGATATGAACAAAGTGACGAAAGTGTTGCTCGAAAATTTTTTATATGGAGTGGCTTCTTCAAAAGGATACAAACTCATTGAAAAATATAAACAACTATCGCAAAACAAATAAACTATGCTATTCATTCAAAGGCTCACCAGTATGGCATTAACGGTGTGGCTGCTGTCGCTGGCCACGCTCACCCGCGCCCAGCAGGCAGTATCCGCTGAGCCGGTACGGCTGTCGGCCAGGGAAGCGGTCGACTATGCACTGGCCAATCAGGCTACCGTGAGAACCGCCAAACTGGATGAACTGATCCAGCTGGCCAAAAACAAGGAAGTAAGCGGCATGGCCCTCCCTGCTGTAAACGGTACCGGCCAATACCAATACAATCCGATCATCCAGAAACAGATGTTCAACATGAGGAACTTCGGCCTCCCGAAAGATTCCTTTACGGTCGTGAGTTTCCAGCTGCCCCATAACCTCGTGGGCGAAGTAAGGCTCACACAAACCCTCTTCGATCCCAGCGTACTCGTGGCCCTGCAAGCCCGTAAAACACTGGAAGAACTGGTGAAACAAAATGTGAAAAAGTCTGAAATAGACGTGAAAACAGACGTCTATAAAGCCTATTATAATGTGCTGTCCGCCCGCAAGGCACTCAGTATTCTCAACGACAACCTCGCTACGCTTGGAAAACTATTGAGCGATACCAAAGAAACGTATAAGAACGGCCTCGTCGAAAAACTGGATGTAGACCGACTGGTAGTGCAATATACCAACCTGCAAACAGAACAAACAAAACTCAACAACCTGGTGGAATTAGGCCTCGCCGCCCTGAAATACCAGATGGGCATGCCTATTAAACAGCCTATAACGTTAACGGATACACTCTCTACGGCGCAAGTGGTAGCAGATGTGCTCGATACCGATAACTTCGACTATTCCCAGCGCATCGAATACAAGCTGTTGCAAACACAGAAGAAAGCCAATGAATACGATCTGAAAAGATACAAAATGAAAGGCCTTCCTTCCCTGCAACTCTTCGCCGCCACCGGCGCACTGCGAGGTTCCAGCCAGTTCGACTATTTCCAGAACCAGATGTGGTATGGTTATGTCAACACCGGCCTGAACCTGTCTGTGCCCATCTTTACCGGATTCCAGCGCCGTCGCCAGGTAGATCAGGCTTTCCTCGCCGTCAAGAAAAATGAAGTGGCCATCGAAACCCTGAAACTCGCCATCGACCTGGAACGCGAACAGTCATCATCCACCTTCCGCAACAACGTGCTCACCCTGCAATCACAGGAAAAAAATATGAACCTGGCACAAGACGTTTATAATACCACCAGGATCAAATACAGGGAGGGCGTGGGTTCCAGCCTGGAAATGACCACCGCTGAAAACGACCTGCTCACCGCGCAGAATAATTATTTCACCGCGCTCTTCAACGCGATCGTGGCGAAAATTGATCTGCTCAAAGCATACGGTAAATTGTAAACAGCCATTCTATCACCTTTTACTACTAACGATATGAATAAAAAATATTTTTTCCTGATACCGCTCACCACTGTTATCCTGGCGGCTTGCGGCGGAAAAGTAAACAAGGAACAGGAACTCGAAAAACTCAAACAGGAGAAAGCCAAATACAACGACGAAGTTGATAAGAAGATCGCTGCCCTCGAAAAATCGATCGGTAAGGTAGATACGATCGCGAAGATGAAAGACGTGGTGGTGGCCGATGTCAGAGACACCGTGTTTGAACACTACATCGACGTACAAGGCGACATCGACGCACGCGATAACGTGAACGCCACCAGTCGCGTACCAGGCGTGATCACCGCCATCTACGTGAAAGAAGGCCAGCACGTGAGCCAGGGACAAGCCCTCGCGCAGGTCGACGACCAGGTGCTGAAAGCCAATGTGGCCGAACTCCGCACCCAGATGGAACTCGCCAATGTCCTCTACGAAAAGCAAAAGAACCTCTGGTCACAACAGATCGGCTCTGAAGTACAATACCTCAACGCCAAAAACCAGAAAGAAGCCCTGGAGAAAAAGATGGCCACCTTGGAGGACCAGCTGTCGCAAACCCGCATCATCGCACCGATCAGCGGTGTAGTGGATGCCGTGATCGCAAAGATCGGCGACAATGCCATGCCCGGCGTACCCGCCTTCCGCGTGGTAAATACCAATAACCTGAAAGTAACCGCCAACGTAGCGGAAGCCTATGCCGGTCTGATCAAACCTAATAACCCGGTGATCATCACCTTCCCGGATGTGAACAGGGAACTGCGTACCAATATCGGTTTCTCTTCCCGCACCATCGATCCGCTCAGCCGCACCATCACCGTAGAAGTGCCGCTGAAACCCGATCCTGCACTGCGTCCTAACATGATCGCACGCATCCGTATCATCGATTACAGCGCCAACAATGCCATCGTGATACCGGTAGGCGTGATCCAATACGCATCCGGAAAACCTTACGTGATCGTTGCCGGCAGCAACAACGGCAAAATGGTAGCGCAACGCCGCAATATCGAAATCGGCCGCACCTATAACGATAAAGCAGAAATTACCAGCGGCCTCAAAGCAGGCGAAAAGATCGTCACCACCGGATTCCAGGGCCTGAATGATAATGACCTGATCAAATCATAAGTAAAAAACAGGTTTATGCAAGACAATCTCAATAAAGAATTTAAACCCACCAGTTGGGCCATCGATAATAAGGTGAGCATTTATGTGGCCACCATTATTATCGCGCTCGCCGGTGTGCTGTCGTATATCAGTCTGCCCAAGGAACAGTTCCCGGAAGTCGTATTCCCGCAGTTCTTCATCAATACCGTCAA
Organism: Chitinophaga vietnamensis; assembly: GCF_902167635.1. GTDB lineage: Bacteria > Bacteroidota > Bacteroidia > Chitinophagales > Chitinophagaceae > Chitinophaga > Chitinophaga vietnamensis. The sequence goes on along the minus strand of NZ_CABHMS010000011.1, from coordinate 210,731 downwards.
TGCCGGTACCTCACCGGAAGATATGGAAACACTGGTCACCAAGCCGATCGAAAAACAATTGAACGGTATCGCCGGTGTGAAGAAGATCAAGAGTACCTCCATGCAGGATTTCTCCATGATCACCATCGAATTTAATGCGAATGAAGATATTGAAGCAGCCCGCCAGCGCGTAAGGGAAAAAGTGGACGACGCGAAGAAAGACCTGCCCAACAACCTCACACAGGAGCCACAGATCGTGAAGATAGACGTATCACAGATCCCTATCATGAACGTCAACCTCTCCGGTGATTTCGACCTGCAAACATTAAAACGTTATGCAGATGATATGAAAGACCGCATCGAGGCGCTCAATGAAATCACCCGTGTAGATCTGGTAGGGGAGCTGGAACGAGAGATACAGATCAATGTAGATAAATACAAGATGGATGCCGCCAAGATCGCCTTCTCCGATATCATCCAGGCGATACAGGGCGAGAACATCACCATCTCCGGCGGTCTCGTATCCATGGACGGACAAAAACGCACGCTCAGTGTAAAGGGAGAATATAAAGATCCCAACAAGATCGCCAACATCATTGTGCGCGGCCAATCCGGCGCCACCGTGTACCTCCGCGATGTAGCCGAAGTGAAAGATGGTTTCCTCGAACAGGAAAGCTATGCACGCCTCGGCGGTAAAAATGTGATCACTCTCAACGTGATCAAACAAAGCGGTAAAAACCTCATTGACGCTTCCGACAAGATCCGCGAGATCAAGGAAGATATGGAGAAGAATTACTTCCCCAAGAACCTGAATGTGACCATCACTGCGGATCAGTCTAAATCTACCCGCGTTACCCTGCACGACCTGATCAACACGATCATCATCGGTTTCTTGCTGGTAACGGTGATCCTCATGTTCTTCATGGGCGCCGTAAATGCCATCTTCGTAGCGCTTTCCGTGCCCATCTCCATGTTCATTGCCTTCCTGCTGATGCCTGTCTATGGCTTCACGCTCAACATGATGGTGCTGTTTTCCTTCCTGCTGGCATTGGGCATCGTGGTGGATGATGCGATTGTGGTGATAGAAAACGTGCATCGTATCTTCCAGGAACGGCACGACCTCGGCATCGTGAAAGCCGCCAAAATAGCGGCCGGAGAGGTATTCCTGCCGGTATTGTCGGGAACCCTCACGGTGCTGGCGCCATTTGTGCCGCTGCTGTTCTGGCCCGGCGTAATTGGTAAATTCATGTTCTACCTGCCGGTAACGCTGATCACCACACTGGGTGCATCACTGGTAGTGGCTTATATCATCAACCCCGTGTTTGCCGTGGATTTCATGGAGAAGCACGAAGGCGAAGGCCATCCCAAACCGAAGTTCGACCGCAAGTTCAAGATACTCACCGCTGTATTTGCGCTCATCGCTATTATCGGATATGCGAACGGAAGTCCGGGCGTGGGCAACTTCACTATCTTCCTCTATCTGATGATCGTGCTGGAACGTTTCTGGCTGGGCGGTGTGGCGTACAATTTCCAGAACAAGTTCTGGCCCAAGGTGCAGGAGCGCTACAGGCGCGTTCTCAAATGGTGCCTCATTGGATGGCGCCCGGTGTGGATACTGGTAGGTACCTTCGGGTTGCTCATATTCAGCATCATGCTAACAGCTATACGCAGCCCGAAAGTAGTGTTCTTCCCACAGGCCGATCCTAACTTCATCTATACTTATATTGAGTTGCCTAACGGTACCGACCAGAAGTATACAGATTCTATCACGCATATCGTGGAAAACCGCATCACTAAAGTGGTAGGAGCTAATAACCCGATTGTGGAATCTATCATCTCTAACGTAGCCAAAGGCGCCGGCGATCCTTCACAGATGGATATGAGCACGCAGCCGCAGAAAGGTAAAGTAACCGTGGCCTTTGTGGAATTTGGTGCACGTAAAGGGCAATCTACTGTACAATACCTCGATAAAATACGCGAGGCAGTGAAAGGCATTCCCGGCACTAATATCACGGTAGAGCAGGAGCAGGGCGGTCCTCCTACCGGCAAACCCATCAATATCGAAATCACCGGTGATAATTTCGATGATCTCACCAGTTCTTCGTTTAGGCTTAAACGTTATCTCGACTCTTTGCAGATCGGCGGCGTGGAAGAGCTGAAGAGCGACTTTGAAGATAACAAACCGGAAGTAGTGGTGAATGTGGATCGTGAACGTGCTAACAAGGAAGGTATTTCCACCGGCATGATCGGTACTACCCTGCGTGCCGCGCTGTTTGGCGCAGAGGCGTCCAAGATCCGTGATGCAAAAGACGAATACAAGATCATGGTTCGTTTACAGGAAGATCAGCGTAACAACATCAACAACCTGATGAACCTCAACCTGGTGTACCGCGATATGAATATGGGCGGCGCTATCAGGCAAGTGCCTATGTCGGCCGTAGCGGATATCAAATACTCCAATACATACGCCGGTATCAAACGTATCGACCAGAAACGTGTGATCACGCTGTATTCCAACGTACTCACCGGCTTCAATGCCAATGAGGTGGTACAAAAGATCACCAATGCCATCAAGGATTTCAGTCATCCCAATACCGTTACCATCAGGATGACGGGCGAGCAGGAAGATCAGCAGGAAACGATGAACTTCCTGGGAATGGCCATGCTGGGCGCTTTCGGCCTGATCCTGATGATCATGGTAACGCAGTTTAATTCTATTGGCCGCCCGCTGATCATCTTCATGGAGATCCTGTTCAGTATCATCGGGGTATTCCTGGGCTTTGCCATCTTCAATATGAGTATCTCCATCGTAATGACCGGTGTGGGTATTATGGCGCTCGCGGGCATCGTGGTGCGTAATGGTATCGTGCTGGTAGAGTTCACAGACCTGCTGGTGAAACAAAATATGCCGGTATATGATGCAGTGGTAGAAGCCGGTAAAACCCGTATGACGCCGGTATTGCTCACGGCGATTGCGGCCATCCTGGGCCTGATCCCGCTGGCGATCGGGTTCAATATCGACTTCGAGAGCCTGTTCGCGCATTTCAAACCGAATATCTTTTTCGGTGGCGATAACGTAGCGTTCTGGGGCCCGCTGGCCTGGACCATGGTGTTCGGTCTGGTCTTTGCGACCTTCCTCACCCTGATCCTGGTACCTGTGATGTACGCCATGAACAAGCGTTCCATCGATGTGCTGGATAGATATAACCTGCCCCGCAGCCTGAAATATGTGCCTTTCCTCGTGCTGATCCTGAAGCTGTTTATGAAACGGAGCGAAGTGCACAAGCTGCATGCGGCGGATTATATATCTCCCAAGCCCTACCATTTCTTTAATGGAGAGGCCGATGCTGCGGAAAAGGAGCATGCCGGCAGGGCAAAGGGTATAGCCGTTAATTGATCTACTTTTTTATACAGTGTAACAGTTGTAGGTTAACAGTCACCGTTCCGATTCTTCGGAACGGTTTTTTTTATTAAATTGCGGTTAGAAAGCTGTAATTTTAATCTCATTAACAAATTTTAACATTTAGAAGTGTCGGCAATTCGACAGCCTTTTATTACTTTTGACCCATTCAGATAGTTTTTCACGTTACTAGCCATATACAGCCTTTAGCCATATATGCCATTATACAGGGAATAGATAAGATAAGAAAAAGAAAACAGTCTGATTAAACAGTTATGCATGTTTATCTGTTTATTTTATGAGAAATAGTTTAAGGCACAGCGCATTTAACGGAACAGGAGAGAGCCGCCATTAAAAGAAATCAGGGTAAAAAGATTGGAAGACCATGGAGTACGTAGCGTCGTTAGCGCATGCTAAAGAGCAGGACCAAAAGGATCCGTTAAACAAATTCAGGAGCCAGTTCTATTTTCCACAGCGTAAGGGGAAGGATGCAATTTATCTTTGCGGTAATTCGCTGGGGTTACAACCAAAGAACGTAAAAGCTGCTATAGAGCAGGAATTGAACGACTGGCAGCAGTGTGCCGTAGAAGGCTACTGGGCGGCAAAAAATCCCTGGTTGTATTATCAGCAATATTGCAGCAAACCCCTGACATCCGTTCTCGGGGCCAGTAAGGAAGAACTAACGGTGATGAATACACTGACCGTGAACCTTCATTTGATGATGCTGAGTTTTTACCGGCCTACTCAACAAAGGTTTAAGGTCTTGATGGAGGCAGGAGCCTTTCCCAGTGACCAATACGCAGTGGAGACCCAGGTGAAATTTCATGGTTTTGATCCCGAAAGCGCCATAATAGAGGTTTCTCCCCGACCCGGCGAACATTTGATAAGATTGGAAGATATTTTAGAGATAATTAATAAGGAAAGTGATAGTTTAGCATTAGTTTTATTCGGCGGAATCAATTATTACACCGGACAGTTTTTTGATATACCAGCTATAACAGCTGCTGCCCACGCAGCAGGCGCTTACGCCGGTTTCGATCTGGCACATGTAGCAGGAAATATTCCGGTGCAGTTGCACAATTGGGAAGTAGATTTTGCCGTTTGGTGCTCATATAAGTACCTGAATGGCGGTCCCGGCGCAGTAGGAGGCGCATTTGTGCATGAAAAATATTCCAGCAACCGCGGATTTCTCCGCCTGGGTGGCTGGTGGGGCAACGAAGAGAGTGCACGTTTTAAAATGGAAAAAGGTTTTGTGCCTAAGAAAGAAGCAGAGGGCTGGCAACAAAGCACCGCTCAGGTGTTTAACATGGTAAGCCTGAAAGCCTCCCTCGAATTATTTGAAGCGGCCGGTATCGGCGCTTTACGTAACAAAAGCATCGGAATGACGAACTACCTGGAGTTCCTCTTGCATCAGATCAAAGGCATAAATTTTGAAATTATTACACCTAAAAATTGTAATGAACGTGGCGCTCAACTATCTTTGTTGTTTCGGGACAAAGGTAAAGAGATACATCAGCGAATGACGGATGCCGGCATTATCGTTGACTGGAGAGAGCCCGGAGTTATCAGGGTTTCCCCGGCGCCCATGTATAACTCTTATCAGGACGTATTTCATTTTTATGAAATCATAGCAAATATTGCTTCAAACGCTTAATTAAGTACGATGAATTTTGAGAGAAACGAACGCCCCCGCAGGCCCTACTCTTCTGATACCAACAAAGAGAATGATCCCAATAAGGAGAGGGGCGACTTCAAACCCAACTTAAACAGTGAGCGGGAAGGTGGAAAACCCGACTACAACAGCGGAGACCGTGAAGGCGGCTATCGCCCGCGTGATTACAACCGTGACAACTACAACCGCGAAGGCGGTGGAGGCTACGAACGTGGCGGCGGTTACAACTCTAACAGCAACTATGACCGTGGCAATGGCGGCGGAGGCTACGACCGTGGCGGTGGTGGCTACAACCGCGGTGGCGGCGGTGGTTACGATCGCGGTGGTGGCGGAGGCTACGACCGTGGCGGCGGCTATAACCGTGAAGGCGGTGGCGGCTACGATCGTGGCGGTGGCGGCTATAACCGCGAAGGCGGCGGTGGCGGCTATGATCGCGGTGGTGGCTATAACCGCGAAGGCGGTGGCGGCGGCTACAATCGCGGCGGTGGTGGCGGTGGCTATGACCGTGGCGGTGGCGGCGGTGGCTACAATCGCGGTGGCGGTGGTGGTGGCTATGACCGCGGTGGCGGTGGTGGCGGCTACAATCGTGGCGGCGGCGGTGGTTACGACCGTGGCGGCGGCGGTGGAGGCTACAACCGCGGTGGCGGTGGTGGCGGCTACAATCGCGGTGGCGGCGGCGGCGGCTATAACCGTGGCGGCGGCCAAAGACGTCCTAACATGGGCGGCAAACGCTTCGAGCCAAAACCAGATAATAAAATCTACTTTATCGCACTGCTGCCTACAGCAGAAGTGGGTAAGGAGATCATTAAAATCAAACAGGAATTTGCAGAACAATATGGCCCTGTGTACGCACTGAAAGTACTGCCCCATATTACCCTGCAAGTGCCATTCACCGCTGATCCGGCGCTGGAAAAAGCCTTCTGCGACGAACTCACCGAATTCGCCAAAACACAGGCGCCTTTCGAAGTATCGCTCAACGGCTTTGGCACATTCCCGAATAAACAGAACCGCGTCCTCTTCATCAACGTGGAAAAAAGCGAAACCATGTCGGCTATGCACCGTCAGCTGATCAACTTCCTGCGCAAGGAATTTGGATTCAGCACCATGCTCGCCCGCACCGGATTCACTCCTCACGTTACCGTGGCCTTCAAAGACCTGGAAGACGAACAGTTCAACAAGGCATGGCCCGAATACGAAAACAAAGAGTACAAGGCTTCCTTCAAAGTGAATAACCTTTACTTCCTCCGCCACAACGGCAAATCATGGGAAGTACTGCAAAAATGCAAACTGGGCGGCGCTTGATAAAAAGCATCTCCTGAAAATAAAAAAGTAAAAGTCCCCCTGCATGTGCAGAGGGACTTTTTTATTGTTGACAAGTGCGCAGTATAACAATGTAGGCTATACGAAGTTTGGAGTGCTAACTATAGCTTAATGACTTTTCCTGAACCATAGATCTTCGCATGCACCGAAGGCGTGCCCAGGTAACTCACACTGCCGCTGCCGTAAATACTGGCCTCCAGCTCCCGTACCACCTGAATAGAATGATCTCCCGAACCCCGGATCGTAATACCCGCGTGCTGCACATTCAGGCCCAACCCACGGATGCTGCCACTCCCGTTAATATCACTCACCAGCGCTGTAGCCTTGCCTTTCAGCTGGATATTCCCTGAACCGTTTACAGTAGCTTTTATATCTGATACCGCCAGCAGCAGGTTGGCATCGCCATTGCCATTCACTTCATAATCAAATAGAGAGCTGCGTAGTGTATCGCTGTTCTGCACACTGCCCGAACCCGCAAGCGATACCCGCTGAAACAACGGGCTGTGCACAAAGAGCTGCATCGGTTTCGTGTTGTGCACGCGCGCATGGCTCTCCACCCGCACGTACAAGGTGTTCTGACGGATATAGGTTTCGATGGCAGGTATCACATTATCTTCCGCACGGATCTCTATCACGCTGCTGCTGTCCTGCAAAAGATGGATCTCAAATGAACCTCCTATCTCCACATCTGTGAAAGAAGAAGTACTGCGCTTTTCTGTGATTACGTTGCCGGAACCATTGATCTGTTCTTTGGTACATCCGGAAAGAATAAAGCTGAAGATGGCGATCATCAGCAACAACCAACCTACGCTCAGGCTGGTGTAGGTAACAATAACCTGTTTTCGCATAAGAAAAAGTTGAACGGTTATTCGCTTTCTGATGATATTATGACGGCCGTGAAAAACTTTACCCCTACGGGCAGTGAAGAATTAGACGAGGAAAGGGCCTTAAAAAAAATAAGCCGGCCGTACAGACGTACGGCACCGGCTTTTGATTAACCCCTATGAAAACCAACTATTGCTCTTGGTTATTGTTGTAGTAATTTTATTTCTCCCAGGTCGGTAGACTTATTGTCTTCCACCTTTACATCCGTAAGCGTGGCAGGCTTGAATGGCGATTTGGCTCCAATGATCACGGTATATGTTCCTGCTTTTGCGTGGGTGAACTTGAAAGCTCCGTCGTTAACCGGAGTTTTCAAAGTGTCTGAACCGGTAACGGCCCAGGCTTCTGTGGCGCCGTCGGCAGGTGTTACTTTACCTGTGATGGTTCCGCCGTCCGGCCCTTTAAACGCAAACGCGCCAAACGCTGCAACTGTCAACGCTAACAAGGTTACTTTTGTCTTTTTCATAGCATTCGCTTTTAATGGTTCAACAATTGAAAATGGTAAGTAATAGCTGTTAGCGTGCTTATCATGTGGTGTAAAAGAACTTCCTGTTTAAACGCCAATTTTGCAATTACGGTGCCATAAAATTGATGAGCAAGGCCATTTAACAAATCTTTTGGAAGATATTAACAAAACAAAAAACGCTCCCGGTGATCACCGGGAGCGCTTTATTTCGGAGCAAGGTAATAACTTACTTATGATTTTCTACTGTTGAGTTGAGCCAGCAGCTTCAGTATTTCGAGATACAGCCAGATCAATGTTACGAGCAGGGAGAAAGAAGCATACCACTCAAAATATTTTGGAGCGCCTTGTGCCGCACCGGTTTCGATGTTATCGAAGTCGATGATCAGGCGCAGTGCCGCGATCGCTACAATGAACAGGGAGATACCGATTGCCAGGGGAGAGCCGGGCGCCAGTGCAGGCATGCTTACATGAAACATACCCAATATCCAGATGGCCAGGTAGAAGATGAGGATACCCAGCATAGCGGTGAAGATGATCGACCTGAAACGCTCGGTAGCGCGGATCACACGGAAGCGGTACAATACCAGCATTGCGAGGAAAGTGCCGATGGTAAGACCTACCGCCTGGAAAGCGATGCCTTGCCATTTTGCGTTGAATAAAGCAGTAATAGCGCCAAGGAACAAGCCTTCCGCCAATGCGTAGGCTGGAGCCAGATATGCAGACCAGGGTTTTTTAAAGATCATGATCATTGCGAGAATGAAGCCCACGAGTGCGCCTCCCATTGCGAGCATGCCAGCCTGGCCGGTTTCACCTTTGCCGATGAGGCCCCAGCTATATACCGCCGCCGCCAGCAACAAAGCAAAAAGAAAAGATAATTTGTTAACAGTACCGCGGATAGTCATGGCCTCACCCTGTACAGGAACTGCATTGTCTAAAACACGCTGATTCAGTACGGGATTGTTCGATTCAAATAATGCCATAAAATATAGTTTAAATTTTACAGGTCTAAATGTACGATTTCCCCTTGGTAAACGCGGCTTCTCCCAGGTATTTTGCAGAAAAATTAGCATTTCAGGAGAGATAACTTCCAGTTATCAGCCATAACAAGAAGTAATGGCGGCGGCGCGTTTCGCGGAGGATAGTCTACCGGGTTTGTGTACTTTTGCATACAATTCAGGATCAATCTACAGCAGATATGGCGTTCCTAGCTGCTGATTGCCTAAATTTACACCCTGAACTTTGAATACCTTAAAAAGATCATAAATGCCTAATACTTCGATTCAACAGCTGGAGGATGTAGTGATAAAATTCGCAGGCGATAGTGGAGACGGGATGCAATTAACCGGTACCCAGTTTTCCAACAATACCGCTTTGATCGGTAACGACCTGAGCACCTTCCCCGATTTTCCGGCGGAGATCCGTGCGCCGCAAGGTACGCTGCCAGGTGTGAGCGGATTCCAGCTTCACTTTTCTTCCAACCGCATATTTACGCCAGGCGATGCCTGCGACGTACTGGTGGCCATGAATGCCGCCGCGTTGAAAGCCAACCTGAAAGGACTTAAAAAAGGCGGTATCATCATCGCCAATACTGACGGCTTTGATGCCAAAAATCTCCGCCTCGCCAATTATCCTGATGGCGTGAACCCGCTGGAAGATGGCTCCCTCGTGGATTACCAGCTGCATACCATGGATGTGACCAAAATGACGCGCGAAGCGCTGAAAGATATCAACATGGGCATGAAAGAGAAAGACCGCGCAAAAAATATGTTTGTGCTGGGCTTCCTCTACTGGTTGTACGACCGGAACATGGACAGCACCGAAAACTTCCTCCGCGAAAAATTCGGCAAGAAACCGGAGATACTCGACAGTAACCTGAAAGTACTGCATGCCGGTTATAATTTCGCCGATACCGTAGAAGCCTTCACCACCCGCTACCGCGTGGAAAAGGCGAGAATGGAACCAGGCACCTACCGCAGCATTACCGGTAACACTGCCCTGGCATATGGACTGGTGGCCGCTTCGCAGAAAGCTGGTCTGCCGCTCTTCCTCGGTACTTATCCCATCACACCGGCTTCTGATATCCTGCATGAACTGAGCCGCTTCAAGAATTTCGGTATCCGTACTTTCCAGGCGGAAGATGAAATTGCTGGTATCACTTCTGCAATTGGCGCATCATATGGCGGTCATATGGGTATTACCACCACATCCGGCCCCGGTATGGCCTTGAAAGGCGAGGCCATGGGCCTGGCCGTGATGCTGGAAATTCCGCTGCTGATCGTGGATATTCAACGTGGAGGTCCTTCTACAGGCTTACCTACCAAAACGGAACAATCCGACCTTTTACAGGCTTATTATGGCCGTAATGGCGAATGTCCTATGCCAGTGATATCCGCATCTACACCGGCTGATTGCTTTGATGCCGTATTTGAAGCATTCCGTATATCGGTGCAACATATGACGCCCGTGATCTTCCTCAGCGATGGTTACATTGCGAATGGCGCAGAGCCCTGGCGTTTCCCGAAGAGTGCCGACCTGCCTGCCATCACAGTGAAATTCAAGAAAGGACTGGAAGAAGGAGAAGAAACCTTCCTGCCTTATCACCGTGATGAAAACCTGGTTCGTCCCTGGGCCGTGCCTGGTACGCCTGGCCTCGAACACCGCATCGGCGGCCTGGAGAAACAGAATATCACCGGTAACGTAAGCTATGATCCTGAAAACCACCAGCTCATGGTGAAAATACGCCAGGAGAAAGTAGACAAGATCGCGGAACATATTCCTGCCCAGCAAATCGAGATCGGCCCTGAAAAAGGAAAGGTGCTCGTGTTGGGATGGGGTTCTACTTACGGCGCTATCAAGAGCGCAGTACTGGAACTGCTCGCAGAAGGCCACCAGGTGGCACATGCGCACATCCGCCATCTTCGCCCCTTCCCGAAAAATCTTGGTGAAATATTACACAGCTACGAGAAAGTCCTCATTCCTGAAATCAACAATGGACAACTCATCAAAATCATCCGTGATCAGTATCTCATCGATGCACATGGATATAACAAGATCATGGGTGTGCCCATTACGAAAGGCGAACTGGTAACCAAGATCAAAGAAATGCTCGCATAATCTGTTTGTACAGAACATAATAGTTTATTCACAAAAAATCCTGTCAAGTATGGCAGGATTTTTTGTATTTTCCCTATACGGGGATAATTACAGCTAAGTCCCCGGCGTTCTAATATTATCTGTTTAAGTAAGCTATTATGAAGAGGAGCCTTTTTCGTGTATTGTTGAGCGTAATGACGGCAGCTGTAATATACTTGCCTGTACTGGCCCAGACCAATACCAATACCTTTGAAGTACGCGTGGCCAACCATGCAGTAGGCACGATTGAAGCGCAACGCAAAGTTAGCGGCCATGCCAAGAGTATCATCATTCGTACACGTATCCAGATGATGCTATCGAAGATCAACAGTGATATCTCCAACGAGTACACCAATAATGTGCTCATGATGGCCACTGCCACCCGTATTGCCAACAAGAACGGAGAAGACAAACGGACCACCACCCGCAAAGACGGCAAGGATTATACGGTAGTACTGAACGGGGAAAGGTCTGTACTTAATGATGCGGAAATACAACACTGTGTAGCCGATCTTTATTTCTCCGAACCCAAACAAGTGACGCGCATCTTTTCCGAAACACTCGGGAAATTCCTGCCACTGAAATACCTGGGCAATGGAGAATATGAACTGCAATTACCTGAAGGGAAAAAGAATGTTTACAAATATGAGAATGGCACATTGGTACAAGTGGAAGTGAACCATACCTTTGGCAAAGCCGTTATCGTTAAAAGCAGCTGATCTATGCCTGAAGATTTAAAAGCGATCTACCAACGCCTCTATGATGTATTGCAACAGTACGTGCCGCCACTGAACCCGAAAGTAGAAGGGATGGGCCGTTACGACCTGTATGCCATGCATGAAGTGACCTTGCAGGGGCGCTCATACCCCGAGCTGTTCTTTGCCGGACTCGGCGCCCGTAAAGGCTACACCGGCCTGTATTTCTTCCCGGTATACACACATCCTGAAGAATTTAAAGCAGTATCACCTGCCTTGAAAAAGTGCCTGAAAGGCAAATCCTGTTTTCATATTAAAACGCTGAACAATGGCCTGCTGGAAGATATCAATGCCATGCTGGCCGCTGGTTTTGCCTTCTATAAAGACAAAGGCCTGATCAAATGAAGGAACTAAAAAACGCTTGAAGCACCGGCGGCGCTTCAAGCGTCGGGAATAACGTTAACGGCTATACGGTTTTTTCGATGATCTGGCCGTTCTCTTTATCTTTCAAAATGAGTTTCTTTGCACCGAAGTGTGTTACTTCTTCTTTCACGAGATAATATTTATCGTCGTAATCCTGCAGCGTTTTGGCTTTGGTGAGGCCCGTCCGGCCGCGCCATATTTCCAGCTGCACCGGCTCCCACTGTTTGCTGGCCGCGCTTTTATAGGCGGCGTCGAGGATAGCGTTCACGACATAACCATCGTAGAATGTTTCGCGGGCAGCCTGGCCGTTTTCCATCGCGTTGAACATATCGGTGAACATGTGATTGTAGCCAAGTTCATTGAGTTCGTCGCCAACGGGAAAAAGCCAGCCGGTGTTGCTTTCCGCTTTTTCTGCAACATAGTCGGCGCCTTTGCCGGTAGTGAACATATCAAATCCGGTACGCAGAAAACTATTGAGCCAGATGGTGCCTTCGGTGCCCATCACTTCATCGCGGAGGTCGAGGCCGCCGCGGAAAGTCCAGCTTACCTCGAACTGGCCAATGGCGCCGTTTTCGTACTTCACCAGGCCAATGGCATGATCTTCAGCATCGATGGGTTTCACCTGCGTATCTGCCCAGCACATCACTTCCACGGGTTTGATATCTTTTCCGATGAAGCTGCGCGCTATCTCTACGCAATGACAACCAAGATCGAGGATACATCCGCCTCCGGCCTGTTCTTTGTCCCAGAACCATTCGCTGTGCGGGCCGGGATGCGTTTCGCGTGACTTGGCCCAGAGAATGCGGCCCAGCGCGCCTTGCTGCACGCTTTGCAGGGCCTTGAGGAATTTGGGCGTATATACGAGATCTTCCAGGTAACCATGGAAGATGCCCGCTTTTTCCACTGCTTCCAACATGCGCTTTGCCTCTTGGGCATTGCGGCCGAGCGGCTTGGTGCAGATCACCGCTTTTTTATGTTGGCAGCAGAGATTCACAGCCGCTTCGTGCAGGTTGTTAGGCAGCGATACGCACACCACTTCTACCTCGGGATGCGCGATGGCGGCTTCCATATCAACGGTCCAGTGTGCGACGTTATAATCCGCCGCAAATTTTTTTGCGCTTTCTTCCCTGCGGGAATAGATGCTGACGATCTTGTCCCTGCTACGCTGCCCTTGCAGCGAGTCTGCATAAAAACGCCCGATAAAGCCCGAGCCAAGCATTGCTATCTTCGCCATAGATTAATGGTTTATTACGGTCTTGTTATCATTTCCGTTATCTCTGAAAAATAAAATGAACAGCAACAACACGGCAATGGCAATACTGGCGGGTATCAGCCAGATCGTTTGCCAGTTGTGCATGGTAGCAGATGTTTTCAATGAGTTGACAATCGGTCCTGAGATGAGGAAACCGATGAGCATCCCTACGCCGTAAGTGGCCAGGGTAACAAAGCCCTGTGCGGAGCTTTTGAATTGCTCGCCCGCCAATTGATCGGTATAGATCTGGCCTGTTACAAAGAAGAAATCGTAACAGATGCCGTGTAGCACGATACCCACGATCAGCATCCAGTAGTTGGCGTCTACATTACCATACGCAAACAGCAGGTAGCGCAGGCCCCAGGCGAGCATGCCCATGGCCAGCATCTTTTTTACGCCCAGTTTACGGAAGAAGAGCGGCATCACGAGCATGAACAATACTTCTGACACCTGGCCGTAGGATTGCTTGCCAGCGGCGCCTTTCATACCTATCTCATTTAAGAATGGATTGGTGAAATTATAGTAGAAAGCCAGCGGTATGCATATCGCGATGGAGGCGAGGAAGAAGAGCAGGTAGGAGCGGTTCTTCAGCATGCCGATGGCATCGAGGCCAAGTATTTCTCTTACAGATACCTGAGTGCCTTTTTTCAGTGGTGGTGTTTTGGGTAAGGTGAAACTGAAAAGGCCCAATACCAGGGAGGCTATAGCGGCCATGCGGAAAGTGAGTTCCAGTTTGTTGTCGGCTTCCCAGTTGAGGTAACCGATGGTAAGCCCTGCTACGATCCATCCGGCGGTACCGAACACACGGATAGAAGAGAAGTTTTTGCTGGGATCGTCCATCTGCCGGAAAGAGATGGAATTGACCAGCGCAAGGGTGGGCATATAGAGGATCATGTACACCAGGATGGTGGGGAAGAAACTGCCGAAATGCGTGGTGCCGGAGCATATCCAGAGCAAAGCGGCGCCGGCGAGATGTATGACGCCGAGTATCACCTGCGCAGAGATAAAGCGGTCGGCGATGATGCCTACGATGAAAGGCGCTATTACGGCGCCAAAGGATTGTGTAAGAAAGGCGATGCTGACCTGGTTGTCGTTAGTGCCTTGAAGGCTGTGCAGTACAAAGGTTCCCAGTGTCACAAACCATGCGCCCCAGATAAAAAATTCCAGGAACATCATGAAGGACAGCTGTAATCTGACGGATAGTTTCATAACGATGGCGCTTAAAGTAATCTTTAAGATAGTAAAAAATAAACATCGTTGTTGAAATTAAATGATGGGCGCGATAAACCATCGAGGTTCCGGAAGTACTGCCAGTGGCGGTTCCCGGGCTATTGTGCTTTGATGAGTTGCTGATAATATTTGCAGGCGGGGCGGAGTCCGCATTCGCCGCATTTCGGATTGCGGGCAACACAGATGTAACGTCCGTGCAGGATTAGCCAGTGATGTGCGATATGTACTTGTTCTTTCGGGATGTATTTGAGGAGTTGCAATTCTGTTTGCAGTGGCGTTTTAGCTTTGGTGGTGAGGCCTATGCGCGCTGAAACCCTGAACACGTGCGTATCTACAGCCATATTGGGTTGCTGGTGAACGACGGAAGTAATTACATTGGCGGTTTTGCGGCCTACGCCGGGGAGCTTTATCAGCTCGGGAACGGTGGCGGGTATTTCGCCGTTGAAATCTTCCATCACCATCTGGGCCATGCCTATCAGGTGTTTGGTTTTGTTGTTAGGATAACTGATGCTCCTGATAAGGGGGAAGAGCTCGTCGAAGGTGGCATGACTGAGGGCTTCCACATCCGGGTACTGCTGAAAGATAGCAGGAGTGGTCATGTTCACGCGTTTGTCGGTGCATTGTGCAGACAGTATCACAGCTACCAGCAGCTGGTAGGGGCTATCGTAGATGAGTTCTGTTTCGGCATTGGGAGCATGTTGCTCAAAGTAATTGAGTACGAATGCGAAGCGCTCTTTTTTGGTCATGCCGTAAAGATAGGGAAAATGAAATTTCGCTGTGTATGCTACACAGGATGAATGAATATAGAGATGGATGACCGTTTAGTGTTGTTCTTGTTTTCCGGCGGCGTAATCAAAAATATGCTGCAGAGTGGCGGCTCTCGGGGAATAGCGGATGGTATCGAGTGCGGCCTTGGTGTCTTCCAGTTTGTCTTGTTCTTCTTTTGACAAGGATAATGTTGCTTGTTTACGGCGTTGCTTTTTTATATCAGCTTCAGTAACAAGACACAGGTTAGAAAAGGTAGTTAGTGTAAAATTACTCATGCAATATAATTTTAATGAAAAGAAAAGTGTTCTGAGTAAATAACGGCGAAAACGTGGAACGTATTGTTAATTTAGGGTAAATTTTTGAAAAGTGCAAGCGGGGCAGGACCGGCTTATTGTTGGGGAGCAGGTACCATGATGAACAGGTCTTCATTATCCTTTTTCATATAGTATTTCTCGCGGGAAAATTTCTCCAGTTTTTCGGGGCTGGACAGGAGTTCCTGTTGTTCTTCTTTGGTTTTCTTGATTTCGCTGATGAAGAAGTCTTTCTGGTTTTCCAGTTTCTTCTCTTCAGAAGAGAACTGGTATTGGTACATGAGATTGGTTTTATCGAGGAAGGCGAGCCATATGCAGAAAGCGGCGGCTGTGATAAAGAACTTGTTCTTTAAAACTGCTGGCATCTTTATGGACTTTAGCTTCAACATCATGCACAAGTTACAAAAATTTGGTTATTTAACTGTTGTGGCATGCGCCACAACAGTTAAATAACCAATAGTTTTTTATTTTTTGCCGAAGCGGATGCTTTTACCGGGGTAGATGGCGCTGGTGCCCAGTTCTTCTTCGATGCGAAGCAGCTGGTTGTATTTTGCCATACGGTCGGTGCGGGAAGCAGAGCCGGTTTTGATCTGGCCGCAGTTCAGGGCTACTGCCAGGTCGGCGATGGTAGTATCTTCGGTTTCACCGGAGCGGTGGCTCATGATGGAGGTGTAGCCGGCTTTGTGGGCCATGTTCACCGCATCAATGGTTTCTGTAACGGTACCGATCTGGTTTACTTTGATCAGGATGCTGTTAGCGATATCTTTATCGATACCTTCTTTCAGGCGTTTTACGTTGGTCACGAACAGATCGTCGCCAACCAGCTGTACATGGGCGCCTACGGCTTCGGTGAGTTTTTTCCAGCCTTCCCAGTCGTCTTCCGCCATACCATCTTCGATGGAAACGATCGGATATTTTTTGCACCACTCAGCCCAGTAAGCTACCATTTCATCGCTGGAGATTACTTTCTGTGAGCTTTTGTAGAATTTATAAGTTTTGTCGGCTTCGTTGAACATTTCGCTGCTGGCGGCATCCAGGGCGATAGCGATTTGTTCGCCAGGCTGGTAGCCGGCGGCTTTGATCGCTTCCAGTACGGTTTCGATGGCTTCTTCATTGCTCTGGATTTCAGGAGCGAAACCGCCTTCGTCGCCTACGTTAGTGGAGTAGCCTTTCTTTTTCAGTACAGATTTCAGGTGGTGGAATACTTCCACGCCCCAGCGCAGGCCTTCGGAGAAGGTAGGTGCGCCTACCGGAACGATCATAAATTCCTGGAAGTCGATTTTATTATCAGCATGCACGCCACCGTTGATGATGTTCATCAGGGGAACGGGCAGGGTGAAAGCGTTTACGCCGCCGAGGTAGCGGTAGAGGGGCTGGCCGCATTCGTCGGCCGCAGCTTTGGCAACAGCCATGCTCACTGCGAGGGTAGCGTTGGCGCCCAGTTTGGCTTTGTTGGGGGTGCCATCGAGTTCGATCAGCATTTTATCTATGCCGGCCTGGTCGGTTACTTCCCAGCCGATCAGCTCTTCTGAAATGATCTCGTTTACGTTCTTAACGGCTTGCAATACGCCTTTGCCCATGTAAACGCTCTTATCGTTGTCGCGCAGTTCAACTGCTTCGTGTTTGCCTGTAGAAGCGCCAGAAGGAACGGCAGCGCGGCCGAAGTGACCATCTTCTGTGGTTACATCCACTTCAATAGTAGGATTACCGCGGCTGTCAAGGATTTGCCTGGCATGGATTTCTGAAATAATACTCATAGTTCAAAAGTTATAAAGTGTTATAAGCTACTGGCTGTCAATGCCTGTACCCTCAAGGGGCCTTGGTCAGATCCCGGAATATGGTTTCCAGGCTTTGCGAATTGCTCTGCAAAGAAAGGATGTTCCGGTTATTAATCAAAGCAAATTGTAACAGGTTTTTTCGTACCTGCTCTTCTTCGCTGGTAAAGAGGCGCCAGCTGTTGTTTTCCAGCGATTCCACCCGGCTTACGCCGTCGATCGCCTGTAATTCGGCCACTGTAGCCATTTCTCTGAAAGATACCTGTATATAAGCGTTGTGGTGGCCGGTTTGCTGTAAGGCGCCCAGCGTATCGTCGGCAATGATCTTGCCTTTATTGATGATCATTACACGGTCGCACAGGGCCTCTACTTCCTGCATGATATGGGTAGAGAGGATCACCGTTTTATTTTGACCGAGCGTTTTGATCAGTGCCCGGATATCCGCCAGCTGGTTGGGATCCAGGCCGGTGGTGGGTTCATCGAGGATCAATACTTCGGGATTATGTATCAATGCCTGTGCGAGACCTACCCTTTGTTTATAACCGTTGGATAATGCGCCGATCTTCTTCTTGCTTTCAGGGGTGAGGCCTGTGAGTTCGATCACTTCGCTGATGCGTGCCGGCGCCGCGGCGCCCAGCTGGTGCACACCTGCCACGAAACCCAGGAACTCCTTTACATACATATCGTAATAGAGCGGGTTGGATTCGGGCAGATAGCCTACGCGCTTACGTACTTCGAGCGATTGCTCCACGATATCGTAGCCGCATACGCTGGCTTTGCCACTGGTAGGCGGCAGGAAGCCGGTGATCATTTTCATGGTAGTGGATTTGCCGGCGCCGTTAGGCCCCAGAAACCCGGTGATCTCGCCCTTCTTTAATTCAAAGGAGATCCCGTCTACCGCCCGCTGTTCGCCATAAACTTTCGTCAGTGATGATACCTGGATTGACATGGATAATTGCTCTTTTGCGGCAACTAAAGTACGAAAAGCAATGACTAGATTACTAGTTTTCTAGTATTGGATTTTCCCGATTTCTAAATCTGTATGCCTGGCAATAACAAGCGTATATCTTTCTGCCATCGTCTCTCACGAACATCTAAAAAATATATGTCTTTATTGCTAAATGATGATGATAACAAATGCAAGTTTTAACATACAATTAGCAATTGGCATACGTCTTGCATTTTAGGTCGCACCTATAGTTATGCATAACCTATACGCACAAATCACATCAAACCACTTCACAATGTAATCACCGACGACAAATGTCAAACTTTCTGAAAAAAGCCATGGGCCTTTTTGTGGAATTTGAACCCGATGAAACACACGAAACCGGCAGGCATGATCAGTCCGCCCTGCCTGGAAAATTCCCTCCGAGCAATGTCAACACTCCGGATGCCAACCCGCCCAAAGCCTTGTCAGCTGCGGAAATGGACAAATTTGAGCAGCACTTCAATGCGCTGTTTGAACGAAGCAATTTCCCGGGTCCGGATTATTATGAATTCTGGAAAATGATGGACGCATTGGAAGCGCATGTCAAAGATGAATCCGCACGCATGTCCGCTGTATTTGCAACGCTGAGCATACAGGGTTTGACCAAAAACAAACTCATTGAAACAGCCGCACAGTATAAGCAGATTATCGCGCAGGACCGCAGCAACTTTGAAGCCGCCGTCAATGAAAAAGCGTCTTCCGAAATTGATGGCCGCCAGCAACAACTGGCTGCATTGCAGAAAAAGATGGCCAACAATGCTGCACTGATACAGCAACTGACAAAGGAAATCACCGATGCGCAAAACGAATCTGAACAATTGAAAGAACAGATCGCGGCGCAGGAACAAAGAATCGTTGCCAACCGCCAGGGTTACCAGGTGGCTTGCGAGGCTATGATCAGAAAAATCAATACAGACATCCAAAAAATAGAAACAGCACTGTAAAAAATGGAAACACAATATTTTCCCGCTGAACAAGGCCAGCAGTTGAAAGCATACTGGAACAGGCCTGGCGGCAAGTTCGGTATGCTCATAGGTATCGGCCTGCTCATCGCAGTTGGATACTATGTGATACCCATCCTCACCAAAGTAGTATGGAACACCATCAACTTTGGAATAGCACTGGTGTGCTTAGGTGTGTTCCTCTATTGCGTAACACACCGCAAACTCAGGCTGAGCCTCTTTTATCTCTATGAGTGGCTGATGAAGAAACTCGTAGGACTGGTAATAGAACTCGATCCCTTTATCATCGCAGAAGATTATATCTCTGATATGGAAGAGCAGCGCGAAAAGCTGTATAATCAGTCAGTAGAAGTAGATGCGCAGAAAGAAAAGATCGATATGAAGATCGGTGAAAAAGAGAAAGAGATGCAGCAGCTCATGAGCCGCGCCAAAGCTGCACAGAACAACAATATGCTGCCGGAACTCGGTAATGCTACGCGCCAGATCGCGCGTATCAAAGAGTATATCTCTCAGCTCACGCCCATCCGCGACAATCTTGCACGCATCGGTGATTATCTCACCAAAGTACACAAGAACAGCGGATACATGATAGAAGATGCGCGCAATGAACTGGAATTGAAAAAAGACCTTTACAAGTCCGTCACCTCCGGTAAAAAAGCGCTGTCATCTGCACTGAAAATTTTCAATGGCGATCCTGAAAAGAAACTCATGGTAGAACAATCCATGGAGTTCCTGAAAGAAGATATCGCTATGAAATTGTCGAGCATGAAAAAGGCGATCCACTATTCTACAGACTTCATGCGCTCCATAGACCTGGACAATGCCACCTATGAGCTGCAAGGCCTGAAAATGCTGGAATCTTTCGACCCCGACAAAACCTACAAACTGGATGTGCAGAAATGGGAGCCTTCCCGTGAGCCGCGCCAGCCCGGTACTGTACGCAATGACAACTACAACGACCTGTTAAGCTAAAAGAAAAACAAACCTCTTAAAAATTTAAATATTACAGCTATGGCTATGAAAGTGAAACCTGGTGGAAAGGTTATGGGCATCGTATTGCTCTTAGGCGCCATCTATGCAACAAAAATATTTTGGTGGGACAAGCGCCCGCAACAGGCGAAAGCCGCTACTGACATCGGTAAGGTGCAGTTGCCCGATGCGCCCGAGGCATCGCTCAGCGGCAACGCCAGCAAATTGCCACTGCCCGGGAATACGGAAGCGGTGAATGGCGGTACGAAGATCTCCTGGCGTGTAATGGCCTGGAACTCGCAGTTCGCGCTCATGTATGCCAATGGTGGCCAACATACCACCCAGCACTCGCTCATCGATAAAGCAAAATTGCAGGTAGAACTGGTGCGCCAGGATGACTGTAACAAATCCATCGCCGACCTGGCGAAATTTGCACAGGAGTACAAAAGCAATCCCAATGCTACCGGCATATTCGCCTCTTTCATGGGCGATGGTATGCCCGCCTTCTTTGCCGCACTGAGTAAGGAGTTGGAGCCACTCGGCCCCGAATACCAACCCATCGCATTCTATACCATGGGTAAAAGTTATGGTGAAGATAAACTGATGGGCCCCGCCGACTGGAAGCGCGATCCTAAAACTGCGATCGGTAAAACAGTGGCCGGTGTGCTCCGCGACGGCGACGTGAACATCCTGCTGAAATGGGCTGGCGACAACGGTATCCGCGTGAACCCCGATGAAACCACCTACGATGCCAAAGCCATCAACCTGGTGGCAGCAAACGATTTCCTCGATGCCGGCGCCAAATACATCGCCGGGTATAAAGAAACGCGCAAGCTCATCGTAGACGGTAAAAAGATCAGCAAAGACACGACCGTAGGCGTTGATGGCGTAGCCACCTGGACGCCCGGCGACGTGAACGTGGCGCAGAAAAAAGGCGGACTGGTGAACATCGCATCCACCCGTGAATACGCTTCACAGATGCCGAACATCACCATCACCATCAAAAAGTTTGCGTATGATCACCGTACGGATATCGAAAACCTGATCATTGCGCTGGCGCAGGCCGGCGACCAGGTACGCTCCTTCAACGACGCCAAAGCCTTTGCCGGCGAGGTTTCTGCGAAAGTGTACAATGAACAGAATGGCGCCTACTGGCTGAAGTACTATAACGGCACAGAAGAAAAAGATGCACAGGGGCAAACCGTATCCCTCGGTGGTTCTATGGCATTCAATCTCTCCGATGCCGCCAACACCTTCGGTATGGGCAAGGATAATATCGACCGGTACAAGATCGTGTATACCACCTTCGGTGATATCATGGTGAAAATGTATCCCGATATCATGCCTACCTATCCAGTGTACACAGCAGTGGTGGATAAATCATTCCTTGCCTCTGTGTTGGCCAACCACCCCGAACTGCTGGAAGGCGCTGCCATCAAGGAAAAGTACGCAGAGAACATTACCAGCGCGGTATCGTCCAAATCGTACCAGATACAGTTTGAAACCGGTAGCGCCGTGATCAGATCCAACTCCCATGTGGTGCTGGACGAGATACTGAAAAGCGCCGTGGTAGCTGAAGGCCTGAAGATAGGCGTGTATGGTCACACGGATAATGTGGGCAACGAAACCGCTAACCAGCAGTTGTCTGAGCAACGTGCCGCCGCCGTAAAGAACTACCTCCTCGGCAAAGGCCTCGCTGCCGATCGTATCGAGTCTAAAGGTTATGGCGCCGCTCAACCCGTTGCCGACAACAGCACCGCTGATGGCCGCGCGCAGAACCGCCGCGTACAGATCGTACTAGGCCAATAAATATTTGAGGATTTTTTGATTTTCGGATGTTGAAATTTGGTTCTATCAAGTCGCTCCTGAAGCTTCAGGAACGACTTGATAGAACCAAATCCGAAAATCCAAAAATTCTCACATCCTCAAATTATCTCACCAAAGCATACTTGAATAAAAAATCCCTTCTAAAATGAAACACATCTTTGAGCCTTTGCGGGTACTCAGTCGCCGCTCCATGACAACACTCATTGTGCTGGAAATAGTGCTGGCGCTGGTTTGCTGGCAGATCAGCGGTGGTGGGCTGATACCTACGCCACTGAAAGTACTGCAATCGCTCGGGCATATGATACAGGATCCTGCATTTGTGGATAACCTTTTCAGTAGCGTGGTGCTCACGATCAAAGGGATGTTCCTCTCTATCTTCATCGCGCTGGTGATCAGCTATCTTTCGATCATACCGGTATTCAGCCCGGTAGCGCGCTTCGTGATCAAGTGCAGGTATCTGACATTAACGGGTCTGATTTTCCTGTTTACCCTATGGACGAAAAACGGGCACGATCTCAAGATCAGCCTGCTCATCTTCGGTATTGTCCCCTTTTTTGTAACCTCGCTGTTATCGGTGATCGATGGCATCAACAAGCAGGAGTTCGAACTGTGCACCACCCTGCGCATGAACAGTTGGAAAACGCTGTGGGAAGTAGTGGTGGTGGGCCGCCTCGACCAGGTATTTGAAGTGATGCGCCAGAACTTCGCCATTGCGTGGCTGATGATCACCTCTGTGGAAGGCCTCAGCATGAGTGAAGGCGGCCTTGGCGTGATGCTCATCAGGGCTAATAAATACGTGCAGCTGGATACTGTGTTCAGCACATTGGTGATCATCTTCCTACTGGGCATCTTCTTCGACTACATCCTCGGTAAATTCCGCGAATGGTTATTCCCTTACACCAAACTTCAAACACGCAACTCATGAACGCCAAAGCATATACGAAAACATCGGCCTTGCTAACTGCTGAAAATATCAGCCTGCAATATGCCGGCAAAACCATCCTGCGGGATATTAATTTCTCCGTCTACGATATTCACCGCCCTGATATGCAGCAGGGACAAGTAGTTTCGCTGATTGGCAGAAGCGGTATCGGCAAAACACAGCTGTTCAAAATATTATCCGGCCTGATGACGCCTACTGCAGGCGTGATCAGGATCGATGCCGACCAGCACCCTGTAAAAGCAGGAGAGGTGGGCATTGTGCCGCAGAATTATATCCTGTTCCAGCATCGCACGATCTATAATAACCTGAAGATAGGACTGGATAATGCGAGTGCAAGATTGACGGAAGGTGAAAAGAGAGAGATCATTATGGATTACGCTGCCACTTTCGAGCTGACAGCACATCTGAAGAAATACCCCGCACAGCTCAGTGGTGGCCAGCGCCAGCGGGTGAGCATTTTACAGCAGGTATTGACCGGCAACAAATTCATTTTGCTGGACGAGCCTTTTTCCGGGCTGGATATGGTGATGATCGACAAAGTAATTCAGCTGCTGCTGAAGGTATCCACCTTACAGGAAACAAATACGCTGATCCTGGTGAGCCATGATATTGTGAATGCGGCGGCCATCTCCGATACCGTTTGGGTGATGGCACAAGAGGCTGGCAGGGAAGGCGCCACCATTATACAGGAGTATGACCTTTGCAAGATGGGATTGGCCTGGCAGCCGGAAGTGCGCCGTGAGCCAGAGTTTACAGCGCTGATATCACAGATCAGGGAACAGCTGTAGCTATCCCGCGCATACCTGCCGTACGGCGGGTATGCGCAATATTTGTACATTTGCGTTTATGAGAAGAGTCATTGGTTTATTTTGCTTACTACCGCAATTGTTACACGCGCAGTCTTACGGTCCGGTAAAAAATTATCCGCAAGGCTATTTCAGAAACCCGCTGAATATCCCCATTGAGTTGGCCGGCAACTTTGGTGAATTACGCCCTAACCACTTCCATTCGGGCATGGATATCAAAACGCAGCAGAAGGAGAACCTGGCCGTGCATGCCGCTGCCGATGGCTATGTGAGCCGTATCGGGGTATCGCATACGGGCTTCGGGAACGTGCTTTACATCACTCACGCTAACGGCTATACGACTGTATATGCTCACCTGAACCGCTTCTTCCCGGCATTGGAACAATACGTGAAACAGCAGCAATACAAGGCCGAAAGCTGGGCTTCCGACTTGGAGATACCACAAGGCATGTTTCCGGTGAAGAAGGGAGATTTTGTTGCCTGGAGCGGCAATACCGGCGGCTCCGCTGGTCCGCACCTCCACTTCGAGATCAGGAACACACAAACAGAGAAACCACTCAACCCCCTGCTCTTTGGCTTCAACATCGAAGATGAAAGGGCGCCCGACGTTTACCGCATCGCTATCTATGATCGTAGCCGCAGCATCTATGAACAACAACCTTTGATGGTAGCCGTGAAAAAGGTAGGCAGCACCTATGTGCCTGCACAGCCTGTGCTGAAGGTGAGAGCTGCCAAAGCCGGTGTGGCCGTTTCCGCCGTGGATCGCATCAACAGCGCCCCTCATATCTATGGCATATATGAAGTGACCATGTTCGATAACGAGGTACCTAACATCGATTTCCAGCTGGACAATATCGGGTATGAAGAAACCCGCTACCTCAACGCACATATCGATTACAAAATAAAGAAGAACGACGGTCCTTACCTGCAATTGGTATTTCCGTTGCTAGGCAACAAGCTCGATATCTACCATGATCTGAAAGGAGATGGTACCATCAATCTGGCCGACGGCGCCGTTCACGAAATTAAACTGCTGGTGAAAGATGCCTATGGCAATACTTCCACCGTGAAGTTTGGCCTGCAGCAGGCCGGCCCGGATGAACCGGAAAAGCCCTGCGCCAACACTATGTACCCGGATTCCCGCAATATCTTCGAGAACAACCAGGTAGAGTTTTACCTCGATGAAAATGCGCTGTACGACAAGATATGCTTCAACTACCAGGAGATACCCACCTCCAGTCCGAAGGCATATTCCAATATCTACAAACTGCATACGGCATTAGTGCCTATCCACGATTATTTCGATCTGCGTATCCGTCCGTCGAAGCCTGTGCCGGAGCACCTGCGCGACAAGATCGTGATGGTGCGCGAAGCGCTGGGCAGTAATAATACTTCAGGTACCGTGTTTGAAAATGGTTGGTACAAGGGCACTTTCCGCGACTTTGGTAATTTTCACCTCGAAGTAGATACGGTAGCGCCCAAAGTGACGCCGCTGGGAGTGAAGCCTGGCGCCAATCTCGCCAGGGCGGCCAAACTATCTTTCGCCATGAACGATGCCAGCGGCATCAAAAGCTACCGCGCAGAGCTGGATGGCAAATGGCTGATGTTCTCCCGCAGGGCTAACGTGCTCACCTATACGTTCGATGAACATTGCCAACCCGGCCCACATGTGCTGGTGATGAAAGTGACAGACCTGGCCGGCAATACAGGCACTTACCGTTTATCTTTCAAACGATAAAAAATCATGACTGAATTACAAGAAGGCAGCAAAGCGCCGATTTTCAAAGGAAAGGATCAACACGGGAATACCATATCCCTCAAGGATTTCAAAGGAAAGAAAGTAGTATTGTATTTCTATCCGCACGATGATACGCCTACCTGCACCGTACAGGCCTGCAACCTGCGCGATAACTACGAAGCGCTGCTGGCAAAAGGATACGTAGTGATTGGCGTGAGTGAAGACTCAGAGAAAAGCCACAAAAAGTTCGCTGCAAAATATGATCTGCCTTTTCCTTTACTGGCAGATGAAGACCATAAGATCATTGACCAGTACGGGGTTTGGGGAGAGAAACAGATGATGGGCCGCATTTATGATGGCACGCACCGAACCACTTTCCTGATCAACGGCAATGGCGTGATCGATCACATCATCCGGAAAGTACACAGCAAAAATCACACAGAAGAGATATTAGAGATCTGGAAATAAAAAAGGCTCCGTGAGGAGCCTTTTTTATTTTATGTAGTAGTAAGCTATTAGCGTTTTTGTCTTTGCTTGCGGAACAGGTTACCAGTTTTGAACTTGTTACCTTCAGGGCTACCTACGCGGTCCATTGCGCAACGGAAACCTACGGTATTGGTGGCCATATCTTCCTGCATGAAACGACGGGTGCCTGGTGAGAGCCAGTAGGCGCGGTCGTTCCAGCTACCACCTTTCACTACGTGTGATTTATCGTTGATGAGGGTAGTTACGCCATAACCGTATTCCACCTGGGAGAGGGAGTCGCCATCGAGGTAGTTGATCACATCACCTTTCTGGTAGTTGAGGCGGTTGGCGCTTTCTTCATCTGTTACATCGCGCATTTTCAGGTGACCGAGGCTATCTTTTTCGAACTCTTTGTTTTCGTTCTGATATACCGTCTGGAACTTGTTACCACGGAAGTAGTTGAAGTCGTCGCCATCGATGGGGGTGAGTGGTCTGTAAACGTCCAGTACCCATTCAGCTACGTTACCGGACATGTTATAGATACCGAAGGTGTTCGGGAAGAAGGAGCGTACCGGACCAGGGATAGAAGCACGGTCGTTCAAGCCGCCGGCCACGCCCATGTTATCACCGGAGCCGCGTTTGAAGTTCGCGAGGAACTGACCTTGCCAGTTACCACGGCGGATATCACGCAGGCCGCTGGTGTTGGTGCCCCAGGAATATACCTGTTTGTTCATGATGAGCTCTTCCCCGTGTTTGCCTTCTTTCTTGGAAGGGCCAGGGTTCTGGCCTATGTAGCCAAGCGCCGCATATTCCCATTCAGCTTCTGTAGGGAGGCGGTAGTTGGGCAACATGATACCATCTTCAAATTGCGCATTGCGCGGCGTGCCATCAGGATTTTTAAATTCGCTTTTGGTGCCTTTCGACATCTTGCCCGGCGTACCTTCGTACAGGCCGGCCATGTAGGATTTGGTATCGAAAGTATTATCGTCCGACTGATTAGTTACGTCTGCTTTGGAGAGCAGGCCTTTGTCCATCAGCAGCTTTTCGTTCACACGGTTGGAGCGCCATTTACAATAGTCAACGGCCTGTTTCCAGGTTACGCCTACTACCGGATAGTCGTTGTATGCCGGGTGACGGAAATAATATTCTACCAGCGGCTCGTTGTAGGCCAGTTCACTACGCCATACCAGCGTATCGGGCAAAGCCTTGCGGTATACATCCGGGAAAGACTCGTTGTATACGCGGGCCAGCCAGTACAGGTACTCGCGGTAGTGCACGTTGGCTACTTCTGATTCATCAATGTAAAAAGAGGAAACTGTAATACGACGTGGAATGTTGTTCCAGTCGCCCATTACGTCCTGCTCCGTGGCGCCCATGGCAAAAGTACCACCCTGTACAAACACAAGGCCCGGACCCGTTTGCTGGTCCTTATTCTTGGCTACGCTGAACCCGCCCATCTTAGGGTCGTTATACGTCCAGCCGGTAGCAGAAGATTTATCTTTCTTTTTGCCGAAAAGTCCCCCGCCGTCTTTATGACAGGCAGTCATGGATAGCATTACGCTGGTACCTACGAGCAATGATAAAGAGGTTAATCTACGCATGCGATACAGCTTTAGTCGATTATATTTACAGTAAACGCAAATGTAATCTTTTTTATTTTATAGCGAAATAATTTAATTTGTAAGAAACCCTCATACAAGCCCCCCGATATCTGTTAAATCTATGATTTGTAAGAAGAAAAAAGATATATTTAATTTTTTTATCTTCTATTTTATCTACTTTGTAGAGACGATCCTTTACCGACGGACAAGATAATGAAAGTCATCTGTATTTTTATCACCATTGTACTGATGTCCTTCACAGGGGCCAGGGAAGCGCATGGCCAGCAGTCCCGCAGTTACCAGGCGCATTCCGTGCTGGCCGCCGGTAACTGGTACAAGCTGGCCGTGACCGGGCCGGGCATTTACCGCATCGACCTGCCCCTGCTCGCACAGCTGGGCATCAACACCAGCGCTATCTCTTCTCAGCACATCCGCTTATATGGCAATGGCGGGCAAATGCTGCCGGAGCCGAATGCTCAGCCGCGCCCCGATGACCTGCAAGCGGTAGCCCTCTACGCCGCCGATGGCGGCGACGGGCAGCTTAACGGTAACGACTATATGCTGTTCTATGCCCCTGGCCCGCATCGCTGGCAGTACGATTCAGGTACACAGTCCTATAGCCATCAGTACAATATCTACAGCGATACGGCCTGGTACTTTCTCAATCTTGAAGCGCCCGGCGCCCGTATAAAGCCCGACAGTCCTGCATCTCCTGCGCAAGCTAATGTTTATACTATCGACTATCACGAGTTTTATGAAAGGGACAGCCTCAATTTCCTGCGCAGTGGTAAACAATGGTTTGGGCAGGAGTTCAGCCTGGACCCTGCCGCCGGCATCCGCCACAGCTATAATTTCCAGCTGCCATCACCGGCGCGCGGCCCGGTGACGGTGAATATCCGTGCGGCCGCCCGCGGCATCAACGGCAGCAATTTCAATGTGAGCATTAACAAACAAGCTGCTGCCACCGTGTACCTGTTGCCCGTTAGCGGCAACGTATTTGAAGCCTTTGGTACCGCCGCTACCGGCACTGGCGGCGTGTATACCTCCGATCCTGCCTTGCAGGTAACCGTAGACTTCCTGCCGGGAGATAACAATGCCCGCGGATGGTTGGACTACCTCGAGATACAGGCCGCTTGCGCTCCCGTGCTGCCAGCAACCGGTTTCCTGCCTTTCCGTTCCGCCCAATATGCCGGCAGCGGCCTCGCTGCCCGCTGTGCCGTATATAACACCAATGCCTATACGCAGATATGGGATGTCACTGATCCGCAACAACCGTTGTTGGTACCCGCCGTACAACAGGGCGATTCGCTGGTGTTCACGATGAAGAACGAACGCCTCCACGAATACGTTGCATTTGATCCGGGCAAGGCTCTGGCGGCGTATCCCGCAGGCGCCGTGCCTAACCAGGATATCCATGCTGCGGCTGCCGCTGGCCTGGTGATCATCACCACCGGCACACTGCTGGCGGAAGCGCAGCGCCTCGCGGCCTGGCATCGCCAGCACGATCAACTGGAGGTATTGGTCGTGAGCACGGACCAGGTATACAATGAATTTGCTTCGGGATCGCCTGATCCTACTGCCTTGCGCGACTTTCTCAAAATGTTGCATGATCGCGGCCCGGCGCCCCGTTACCTGCTGTTGTTTGGCGCCGCGTCTTACGACTACCGCTACCGCGTTAAGAACAATACCAATGAGGTGCCTTCCTGGCAAAGTGATAATGCCCTCAATCCGCTCAGCTCCTATGTAACAGACGATTACTTTGGTATGTTGGGAGACAATGACGATATAACTAGAACGGATATACGAAACCCAGTGGCGCTGGGCATCGGCCGCCTGCCGGCGCGTAACGCCGCTGAAGCTGCGCTGGCGGTAGACAAGATCATTCACTATCACGATGCGCCGCAACATTTCGGCGATTGGCGCAACCGCATTGCCTTTGTAGCCGATGAAGGCGATAATAACCTGCATTTCAGTGATGCCGAATCAGTGAGCGACAGTATTGCCATCGAAGCGCCGGTACTCAATACAGGCAAGCTTTACCTCGATGCCTGGCCCAAAGTGAATGGCGCCTATCCTGATGTGAATAAAGCTATCGCGGCGGCCATTAACAGGGGCGTGCTCATCTTCAATTACAGCGGTCATGGCAACAGTTCGCGCCTGGCTGAAGCCAGCGTGGTAGATGCCAATACCATTGCGGACTGGCACAATGAAGACCGCCTGCCCTTGCTGGTAACGGCTTCCTGCGATTTTGCGCCCTTCGATAACCCGGCGGTAGTATCGCTGGGGCATAAGGTGTTGCTGCAACAGCGGAGTGGCGCGATTGCATTGATGACCACAACCCGGGCGGTGTATGCCTCTTCCAACCGCCTGATGCACCAAAATTATCTGCGAGCCGTGACAACGCCTGGCGCCGATGGGCTGATGCCCAGTCTGGGCGCGGCTTTGCAGCAAGCTAAAAATCAAACGCATAATAACTTTAATGATATTATTAATAACCGTAAATTTCAGTTACTGGGAGACCCGGCGCTTAAACTGGCCTTTCCACGTTACCGGGTAGTAACAGATTCGATTAACGGCAAAGCGGTGAACGGAAATGCCGATACCCTGAAAGCCTTGCGCAGAGCGGTGATCAGCGGCCATGTGGAAGATATGCAGGGGCAGATGATCAGCGGGTATAACGGCGTACTATATACGACGATATATGACAGCCCTGCCGAGATGACGACACGGGGCAATAGCGCCGGCAGCCAGGTGGCAGCGTTCCGGGTACAGGACCACGTATTGTTCAGGGGAACGCATACCGTGTCTGGTGGCCGTTTTTCAGCTGTTGTTACCATCCCTGCCGACGCCAGCGCAAGCGGTACAGGCAAGATCAGTTATTATACCAGTAACAATGATATCGATGGCAATGGCTATTATAAAGGCTTCACCACTGCGGCCGGAGCGGCAGCGAAAGATACGGCGGGCCCGCAGATACAGGCCTGGCTTAACAATCGCCTGTTCCGGAACGGAGACGTGGTCAATGTCTCCCCTTTATTATTGGTAGACCTTACAGACAGTTCCGGTATTAATATCAGCGGTAATGTGGCGGCGCATAACCTGGTGGCAGTACTGGATAATTCAGAATATTTTGTGTTAAATGATTATTTTGAAGCATCTTTGGATAGCTATAGTAAAGGAACTGTAGCATTTCCTATGTCAGATATCGCGGAGGGGAAACATCGCCTGAGGATCAGTGCATGGGACGCGTGTAATAACATAGCAACAACCGAAATCGAATTTGAAGTAGTAAGGTCGGGAGCCATAATGGTATCTGCATTGGGGAATTATCCTAATCCTTTTCATGATGTTACGCGGTTTACGTTTGTGCATAATCAGCAGGGACAGGCATTGCAGCTAAGCCTGGAGATCTTTGCGGTGAACGGGCAGCTGATGAAAACAATACGTAACACAATAATATCGGACAGCAGCCGTTTTGATGGAATGCCCTGGGATGGAACTGGTGAGTCGGGAGCAAAATTATCACCAGGCATCTATTTTTACCGGCTAACTATCAACAGTAACGGCAAGAAAAAGATGATGGGCGGAAAATTAGTTTTATTGTAAACCTATGCAAATAAGACACGTATGGTTACCGTTCGCCCTAATCAACCCCTTTCCGAATTATATAATAAATAAGATTATTTTTACACCCTATCAAAATACGAACATTGCATGATCCGAAAGGTAACTTTGAGCCTAGTGTTCATTTACAGTACTTTCACAAGTTTAAAAACCTCAGCCCAGCGTATAGACTCAACTGGTCAGATAGATGGTCGTACAAACACTATTAATACTGCCGTTCCCTTCCTGAGAATTACGCCTGACGCCCGCAGCGGCGCCATGGGCGACGTTGGTGTTGCCCTTTCCCCCGATGCCTCTTCCATCTACTGGAACCTGTCGAAGTTACCTTTTGCCACTACAAATTCCAATCTGGCCGTTACCTACACGCCCTGGCTCAAAGAGCTGGTGAATGATGTGTTCCTGGCTACAGTTAGCGGCTATACGAAATTGAACGACAAGGAAGCCGTATCCGGCTCTTTAAGATATTTTTCTTTGGGAAGCATCAACTTCAGGGATGTCACCAACCAGGACCAGGGTAACTTCCATCCGCGCGAATTTGCGGTGGATGCGGGTTATGCCCGTAAGCTCTCGGAGCATTTCTCTATCGGTATGGCGGGTCGCTTTATCTACTCCAACCTTGCTGGCGGGCAGGTAGTGAACGATCAGTCGGTAAGAGCGGGAAAAGCTTTTGCAGCGGACCTCTCCGGGTTTTATACGAAAGATTATGAGAAAGATGATGGCCGGGTGAATAAACTCAACCTGGGCTTTGCCATCACCAATATCGGCACGAAAATATCTTATACCAGCTCGGCACAGAATAAAGATTTTCTGCCTACCAACCTGGGTCTCGGCGCCGCCTATACGCTGGCCATGGATGAATACAACCAGCTTACCTTTGCGCTCGACATCAACAAGTTGCTGGTACCTACACCGGATACTTCCGGTAACTACAAGAACAAGAGCGTGCTGGAAGGCATCTTCTCATCCTTTGGCGACGCTCCCGGCGGCCTCAAGGAAGAACTGCAGGAGCTGATGTATTCCGCCGGCGTGGAATACTGGTACAACCAGCAGTTTGCAGTGAGGGCCGGTTATTTCAATGAAAATAAATACAAGGGTAACAGGAAATATTTCACGGCCGGCGTGGGTATCAAGTATGATATCTTCGGTCTTAATTTCTCCTACCTGGTGCCCTCCGGATCGGGCATCCAGCGGAACCCGCTCTCCAATACCCTGCGTTTCACGCTCACCTTCGACCTGGGCGCCCGTGACCGGGAAGATAGCCGGACGGGATGGTAAACAGAAATTGTTAAAAATTATAAACTGTTGAAAACAAGTCCTTCCTTCGGGAAGGATTTGTTATTTTATGCCTTACCTTGCGGATTGGCAAACACTAAATTATTTTATACTATGAGCAGAATACGTATTGGATCGGGTGTAGATTTTCATCAACTGGTTGAAGGCCGCGAATTTTGGCTGGGAGGCGTGCTGGTACAGCATCACAAGGGCGCGCTGGGCCACAGCGATGCGGATGTTTTACTGCATGCCATCTGCGATGCCATGCTGGGCGCACTGGCCCTGGGCGATATCGGCACTCATTTCCCGGATACGGACAATGCCTATAAAAATATTGACAGCAAAATATTGCTCGCCCGCTGCACGCAGCTGATAGGCGAGAAAGGATACCACGTAGTGAATGTAGACAGTACCCTCTGCCTGCAGGCGCCTAAAATAAAACCGTATGTACCCGAGATGCAGGCTGTCATTGCCGACCGGCTGCGGATCAGTGCGGAAGACGTATCCATAAAGGCCACCACTACCGAAAAACTTGGGTTTGTAGGCCGCGAAGAAGGCGTAGTGGCCTATGCCACTGTATTGCTGGAAAAGTCAAACCTGTGATCATTTTAATCCTGTAATCGTCACTATAATCAAATATCTTTGCAGAATGGCTGAAATAATTGTGAAAATCATTAATAAGTCGGCAAACGAATTGCCAGCTTATGCAACGGCAGATGCAGCAGGAATGGACCTGAGAGCCAACCTGGAAACAGCGCTCACCCTCCAGTCGCTGGAAAGAACTTTGGTGCCCACTGGCCTTTTTATAGAGCTCCCATCGGGCTATGAGGCGCAGATCCGCCCCAGAAGCGGCCTCGCCATCAAACAGGGCCTCACCTTGCTCAATACGCCTGGCACGATAGATGCGGACTACAGAGGAGAGATCAAAATTATTATGATCAATTTATCTAACGAACCGCAAACAATACAACCTGGCGACCGCATCGCACAAATGATCGTAGCTCCCTTTGTTCAGGTGGCTTTACAACCAGTGGAAATACTCACCTCCACTGATCGTGGCGCCGGAGGTTTCGGTCATACCGGTAAATCCTGATAAATGCGTGTACACTTCACCGTTATAGGACTATTCGGGATAATACTGATGGCCGCTTGCACCAGCACCCGGCGTACTACCGCCCAAAGCCGCAACACCATTAAGGATCCTGCACTGCTCGAGCAGCGGGCAGACAGCCTTTTCTTTGCGGCACAGCGATCTAAAATGCTGGGCGACTACCGCACCGCGCTCACACAGTATTCCGATTACCTGCGGCTGAATAAAAAGAATCCGGTCATCTATTACGAAATGGCCCGTCTCTTCCTGGAGATACAGAACGGCCCATATGCACTTAGCTGTGCCCGCCGTGCCGCCTCCATGGACACTTCCAACCATTGGTACCAGATCACCCTGGCAGATGCCTACACGGCCAATCAACAGTTCGACAGCGCCGCTATCGTATACACCCGCCTCGCAGCAAGGTATCCTGATAATGATGATTATCTCTTCAACAAAGGCATCTTGCTCTCCAAGGCCGATGAACCGGAGGAAGCGCTCGAAGCCTTCAATGAACTGGAAAAAAAGACCGGCACCGTAGAAGAGCTCACCTACCAGAAACAAAAAGTATTGCTCAAAATGAGCAAGGTAGATGAGGCCGCCGCCGAAATACAGAAACTGATCAATACTAACCCGCAGGAAATACGCTACTATTACCTGCTGGCGGAATTATATGATGCCAATGATCATCTCCCGGATGCCGTTCGTGTGTACAACGAAATTTTGTCGCGCGATCCCGGCAACCCGCGCGCATTGATCGCATTGGCATCCTACGCGAAAAAGAATAACGACCTCCCCACTTACTGGGGCTATCTTACCAAAGCCTTTGCCAATCCTACTTACAGCATCGATGAGAAAGTAGCGTACGTATATCCTTACCTGCAAATGATGCAGCTTGATACTGCCAAACTACAGGAAGGGTTGATGCTCACGAAGCTCATCATCAAAGCGCATCCGAAAGATGCCAAAGCATATGCGTTGCAAGGCGACCTGTATTCGCAGGGCGATTTGCTTGACAGCGCGCAAAGCAGCTACCAGCAAGCCTTGCAGCTGGATTCTTCCCGCTTCTCCGTATGGTATCAACTGATGTGGATCTACTCCCGCGAAGAAAATACCAAAGCATTGCTGGCGCTCAGTGATACCGTTACGCAACGTTTCCCGAAAGAGTTCATGGGCTACTATTTCAAAGGCGTAGCAAGT
Organism: Chitinophaga vietnamensis; assembly: GCF_902167635.1. Lineage (GTDB taxonomy): Bacteria > Bacteroidota > Bacteroidia > Chitinophagales > Chitinophagaceae > Chitinophaga > Chitinophaga vietnamensis. The sequence continues at coordinate 175,938 of NZ_CABHMS010000011.1, read as the reverse complement.
TTCCTGCTGCAACAATTTCCGGATGCGATCAATACGCTGAATAAAGCGCTGGAAATAGGCAATGGCGAGAAGAAGTTCATTGCGGATATTTATTCTTTACTGGGAGATGCGTACCACGCAACGGGCCAGCACCCGCAGTCAGACAGCAGTTATGAACGCGCGCTGATCCTGCGCCCGAAAGATGCCGTGGTGCTCAACAACTACAGTTATTACCTGTCGCTGCGCGGTGAAAACCTCGACAGGGCAGCTGAAATGTCAAAACGATCACTGGAGCTGGAGCCTGAAAGTCCGACCTACATGGACACCTACGCCTGGATACTCTTCCGGCAGGAAAAATACAGCGAAGCAAAAGTGTGGATCGAGAAAGCACTGCAATACCCGGAAGCCCAGAACAATCCGAATCTGCTGGAGCACTACGGAGATATTCTCTTCAACCTGAAAGATGTGACAAAGGCAGTCGAATACTGGCAAAAGGCCAAAGACAAAGGAGCATCCTCTGTGGACCTGGCCAGGAAGATTGCAGAAAAAAGATACATTCAATGAGATTAATGTTAATACTGGGGCTGATAGGCCTGGCAGCCGTTTCCTGCCGTCATCCCAAACAACTGGCACGCACTACATTTCCTGCTGCTGATACCAACAAGGTAGCAGCACATAAAGACAGCTCTTCTTCGGAAGAACTGTCTAAATTCACCAGCCAGATGCTGCAAGGCATTCAGGGCAATCACATCAACTTCAACACTTTTTCCGGCCGTGCAAAATTTGCATTCGAGAACGAACAGGACAGCCGCAATGGCCTCACCCTGAGCATCCGCATGCAGAAAGACAGCGTGATCTGGATCTCTATCAGCGCGCCAATCATTGATGAAGTGATACGCGCCACCATCACACCCGACAGCCTCAAGATGTATAACCGGTTGAAGAAACAGCTCATGCTCCGCAAGCTGTCGGACGCCGCAGCACAACTGAATATTCCTTTTGATTTCAAAACCTTGCAAGACCTGCTGATCGGTAACCCGGTGTACCTCGGCGATTCTATCTTCCAGGTCGTGAAAACCCCGTCTATCGTATCTTTCAGCTGTGATCATCCACAGTTTATCAGTCTGTTCAATGTATTTGCAGATGATTATGTATTGCAGCAGAGCAAGGTGATGGATAAAGAAGATAATGGCAGCAAACGTTCCTGCGAAATGACCTATGGCGACTATGCCACTGTAGCAGGCCACAAATTCCCGACCACCAGGCGCATCTATGTGGAAGAAAAAAATGTAACGAAAGTAGCATTGGACTTCACCCGCTATGATTTTGATACACCGCTGAGTTTCCCGTTCAATATGCCTTCCGGCTATAAACGCATCTAAGCGTGTATTAAACTAATAAACGTTGTATATTTATCGTTTATATACCTGATATTTAATTCGCAGTTACTAAAATAGTCATGTTGTATTTGAAGAAGATTATCCCGTTAATGTTGATTGTATGGTTGATGCCGACCGTGTTGCTTGCCCAGAGCGGGCAACAGCAATCGCAATCCCGGGAAGAGCTGGAGCGCAGGAAAAAGGAACTGCAGCGCGAGATCGATGAAGCAAACGAACAGCTGAAAGAAACGAAAAAATCTACCCGCGAAAGCCTGGGCCAGCTGCGTGCCTTACGCGACAAGATCACCCTGCGTAGCCGACTGATCAACAACATCAACGAAGAGATCAACTTCATCAACGGCGATATCAACACAGCCTACCGCGATGTGAAAACATTGCAGAAAGACCTCGACACCCTCAAAGCACAATACGCACAGTTAGTTGTTTACGCTTACAAGAACCGCTCTGCGTATGATATGATGAACTTCGTGTTCTCTGCGCAAAGTTTCAACGATGCCGTAAAACGCTTTCAATACCTGAAACAATACCGCGAATACCGCCGCCGTCAGGCCGATAACATCCTGAGCACGCAGGAGCAGCTGAATAAAAAGATACAGAGCCTCGAGAACCAGCGCGTGAAACGCTCGGATGCACTCAAAACAGAGCAGGACCAACGCGCCACCCTCGAAGCAGACAAGAAAGAAAAAGACGAAGTACTCTCCAAACTGAAAGGCCGCGAGAAAGAGCTGGTGGCCGATATCAACCAGCGTAATAAAGACGCGCAGAAAGTGCAGGCCGCCATCCGTGCAGTAATCCGTCGTGAGATCGAAGAGGCCCGCCGCAAAGCTATGGAAGAAGAAGCTGCCCGCCGTAAAGCCGCAGAAGAAAAACGCAGGCGTGAAGAAGAAGCCCGCAAAGCCGCGCTGGCAGCCGCCGCCGCCGAAAGAGCCAAAGCCGCTGCCGCTAATAATAACAACGCAAGCAATAACCCGGCGCCGGAAAAGCCGGTGGATAAACCAGTTGAAAAACCAGTAGAGAAACCTGCCGAAAAACCAGCACCGGCCCGCAGCGAAAACGTACTGGAAGCTACGCCCGAAGCCCTGGCCCTGTCAGAGAGCTTTGAAGCCAACCGCGGAAAACTGCCCTGGCCCGTAGATGCCGGTAACATCATCGAACATTTTGGTATACACCAGCATGCGGTGATGGAACATATCCAGGTGCCTTCCGATGGTATCGTGATCGCCACCACCAAAGGCGGCCCCGTAAAATCTATTTTCGATGGGGAAGTGAAATCTGTAGTGGTAATGCCCGGATCAGGATATGTGATCATCATCCGTCACGGACAATACTTTACCACTTATGTACGTTTGCAAACTACACGCGTGAAAAAAGGAGACAATGTGAGAACAGGCCAGGTGATAGGCACTGCGAGCGTAAACGAAATTGAAAATACCGGCGAAGTAGAGTTGCAGATCTGGAAAGGTGTTACCAAACAGAATCCTGAGCAATGGATTCGCCACCGATAGCTTACTAACCTAAAGCATTGATCGTTTGAGAAAGTTGATCCCTCTGTTGATGGCCTTGTGGCTGTTGCCCGCCCTGCTGTATGCACAAAAGAGCGGCAGACAGTCGCGCGCTGCACTGGAACAGCGTAAACAGCAGCTGCAGAAAGAAATTGAAGAAGCCACCCGCACCTTGCAGGAAACGAAGAAGTCGACCCGCCAGAATATAGGCTTACAGCGTCAGCTGGAAAGCAAGATCGCCACCCGCAATGAACAGATCAATACCATCAACGCAGAGCTCAGCGAGATAGAAGGCGATATCAGCAACACTAACGATAACGTACAAACGCTGGAGAAGACGGTAGACTCTCTGCGGGCGCGTTATGCCCAGCTGGTGGTATACACCTATAAATCCAGGACCTCCTTCGATGTGCTCAACTTCTTGTTTACCGCCAATAACTTCAACGATGCCCTGCGCCGCTTTCAATACCTGCGGCAATACCGGGAGAACAGGCGCCGCCAGGCAGAAAACCTGCTCTCTACCAAAGAGCTGCTGGGACAGAAGCTCGCCGCCCTCGAACAGCAGCGCGCCCGGAAAGCCGGCGTACTGCATAATGAGCAGCAACAGAAAATAGCGCTGCTGGCCGATAAAAAAGAAACCGATCAAACGATTAAAGAATTGCAGGGAAAAGAAAAAGAACTGCAACAGAATATTGCGCAGCGCAAGGCAGAAGCCCGCCAGGTAGATAATGCGATACAGGAGGCTATCCGCCGGGAGATAGAAGCTGCGCGCAGGAAAGCGGCCGCCGAAGCGCTGGCCCGCAAACGTGCGCTCGCCGCCAGAAAGAAGAAAGAAAGAGAGGAGAAGATGAGAAAAGCGGAAGCCGCCCGCAAAGCCGCACTGGCAGCGGCGAAGAAGGCCGGCAAAAAAGCGAAGCCTGTTCCGCCGCCCGTGAAAGAAAAAGAAGAGCCGGAAGATGATGAGGATGATACGCCGGTAGCAAGCAATACATCCAGCGAAGATGTGCTGGCGGCCAGCCCGGAAGCGCTGTCGCTCTCACGTAATTTTGAAGCTAACCGCGGCAGGCTGCCATGGCCCGTGGATGCAGGCCGGGTAAGCGCGCATTTCGGTACCGGCATGATCGGTAAAGTGGAAGTGGACCATAATGGCGTGATCTTCGCCACACCGCGCGGAGCCGCCGTGAAAGCCATTTTCGACGGAGAAGTGATCATGGTGTTCATGATCCAGGGCGCCGGATATATGGTGACCCTTCGCCACGGAAAATATTTTACCAACTATGTACGCTTGCTGGACCTGCGCGTCAAGAAAGGCATGAACGTGAAACGCGGACAGGTATTAGGTTCTGCTGCGCCAGCCACCGGTGGCGGCAATGGTGAGATCGAATTACAGATCTACCGTAATATGACGAAGCAGAACCCGGAAAGATGGATACGCAGCCGTTAAAGCAATTGTGCCTGACGGCTGGTTTGCAACACCTGCTCATATAAAGCCTCGTATTGCGGAATAATATTGTCGATATGGAAGCGCTGCGCCTGTTCCCATGCGCCTTTGCGCACTTTCTTCAGCAGGGCTTCGTCTTGCAACAGGTTGATCGCATATTTTGCCATCGTGTCTACATCTCCCACATCCGCCATATAACCGGTAACACCGGGAATATTGATCTCCGGTAAGCCGCCTGCATTGGACGACAGTACCGGTACTTCTGACGCCATTGCTTCCAGGGCGGCCAAACCAAAGCTCTCGTATTCAGAAGGCAGGATGAAGAGATCGCTGATCGACATCACATCTTCCAGCTGTTCCTGTTTACCTACAAAGCGGATATCATCGCATAAATTCATCTCCCTGCACATGCATTCAATCGTGGGCCTGTCGGGGCCATCGCCCACCAGCAGCAGTTTTGCAGGTATTTCCTTGCGCACTTTAGCGAAAATTTTCACCACGTCGGGCACACGTTTCACTTTACGGAAGTTGGACACGTGCAGTAATATTTTCTCTCCGTTAGGTGCGATCGCCTGGCGGAAATGCGGCATCTCGCGGCGTGCGAAACGTTGTGTATCCACGAAGTTGTAGATCACAGAGATATCTTTTTCGATCTGGAAAGATTTATACGTTTCGTCGCGGAGGTTTTCTGATACCGCAGTAATGGCGTCGGACTCGTTGATGGAGAAGGTTACCACCGGTGCATAGGTCTTGTCTTTTCCTACCAGCGTAATGTCGGTACCATGCAGCGTGGTGATGAAAGGAATGTTCTTACCTTGTTTGGCCACGATCTGTTTGGCCATGTACGCCGTAGAGGCGTGCGGGATGGCATAGTGCACGTGTAACAGATCCAGCTTCTGGTTGAGGATCACATCCACCATGGTGCTGCTGAGAGCCGACTCATAAGGAGGAAAATCAAAAAGGGGATAAGTGGGCACCTGTACTTCGTGGTAATATATGTTGGCGTGAAACGCGTTCAATCTTACAGGTTGCTGATACGTAATAAAGTGGACCATATGGCCTTTGTCGGCCAGCGCTTTTCCCAGCTCTGTGGCCAGAACGCCGCTACCACCATACGTCGGATAACATACTATTCCTATGCGCATGATTTATTTTTTATTCTGAATGGAAAGCCTTGCCAGTAAAAAAAGCAATATCAGGATTGTTTAGTGCCAATAGCTTGATTACTTTGCGTCAACGAAGGTAACTACGAATTTTCAAATAGAAGCTGGCTCATAAGCCATTTTATTGTTATTTGTACTTGCCCGGTCAATTAATTAGCTTTAACCAAAATCTACTGCTAGATGAAAAAAAGCCTTTTGCCAATTCTGCTCACCTGCGCTATCCCCGCGCTGGCAGTGGCACAGCACCAAGATTCCCTTACATTGCGACATTTAGCCGACGAAGTGTTGACAAACAGTACGGCCTACGAAAACCTTAGAACGCTAACCAAGAAGATAGGCGGCCGGTTGGCGGGTTCTCCGCAGATGCCTAAAGCCGAACAATGGGGCGTGGCCGCCCTCAAGGCTGCCGGCGCCGATACGGTATACCTGCAGGAATGTATGGTGCCGCATTGGGTGCGTGGCGCCAAAGAGGAAGCCCGCATCATCTCCAAACGGCGCGATTTCATTCCGCCGCTGAATGTACTGGCGCTGGGCAATTCCGTTGGCAGCGGCGCTGCAGGCGTTACTGCCCCGGTGATAGAAGTGGCCTCATTCGAGGATCTGGAAGCGAAGAAAGACCAGGTAAAAGGGAAGATCGTTTTCTATAACTATCATTTCAATCCCACTTTCGTAAAAACCTTCCATGCTTACCGTGATGCGGTAGCTTATCGTGGAGGCGGGGCCAGTCGTGCCGCCAAATACGGCGCCCTGGCGGTGATCGTGAGGTCGATGTCGCATGGCGCTAACAATTTCCCGCATACCGGCGCGATGCAATACGATCCTGCCTATCCGAAAATTCCGGCAGTAGCCATCGGCCTCGAAGATGCGGACCGCCTGAGCGCCCGCCTCAAAAATGATCCGGACGCCAAAGTATTCCTGCGTACCAATTGCCAGATGCTGGCCGATACCATCGGGCATAATGTGATCGGTGAATTGCGTGGCAGCAAGCACCCGGATCAGTATATTACCGTAGGCGGTCACCTTGATTCATGGGATGTGGCAGAAGGCGCACAGGATGATGGCGCCGGCTGTGTGCAATCCATCGAAGTGCTGCGCGCTTTCAAAGCTGCCGGTATACATCCGCAACGCACGCTCCGCGTAGTATTGTTTGCCAACGAAGAAAATGGTACCCGCGGCGCACGTAAATATGCTGAATTAGCAAAAGCTCGCAATGAAAAGCATATTTTTGCGCTGGAAAGTGATGGCGGCGGTTTCACCCCGAGAGGTTTCAGTTCCGAAATGCCCGCAGATAAAAAAGCCCTGTTCGTAAGCTGGAGGCCCCTCTTCGAACCTTATGGCATATACGATTTTGAAGAAGAAGGCGGCGGAACGGACGTAGGCCAGCTGCATGCAGCATTGGGCACGCCGATGGCTGAACTTTCTCCCGACTCGCAACGTTATTTTGATATTCATCACGCTGCCAACGACGTTTTCGAAGGAGTGAATAAACGTGAACTGGAACTGGGCGCCTTCGGTATGGCCGCATTGTTGTACATGGTGGATCTCAATTTCTGATCATCAACCTAAAAACTATAAACCAGCAAATTACATGGGCCGATTTGTTTTTATCGTCGTATCGATCATCGTACTGATATTAGGCGGCATTTTCTTCTATAAATACTATTTCGTATTTGGTAAGGGAGTAAAAGCAGGAGAGCTGAATTATTTTGTACAGAAAGGATACGTGTTCAAAACCTATGAAGGTAAATTGATCCAGTCAGGCTACAAAGGCCAGGTGACGGGATCTATTCAATCCAATGAATTTCAGTTCTCGGTAGCCGATGAACGTATCGCCAATCAGCTCATGACTGCCAGCGGCAAATGGGTGGAACTGCATTACAAAGAATACCTCGGCGCACTGCCCTGGCGTGGCTACAGCCCGTTTATAGTGGATAGCGTGATATCCGTTACAGAACCTGCCGGACGATCTGTTCCATACTAAATAACTTAACAAAAATGGCCCCTCAGGGGCCATTTTTATTTTAAACAGACAGTAAAAAGATCGCCGGCCGCTTATGCAACTCCGGCAAGGCTTTCCGCCATTCCTTCACTGTTTTTGTTTTGATAAATTCTGTGGGTGCGGTGATATCTGCGGCTATACAGATCTTCGTATAGTCTTTACAGTTATCGAGGATATCTTTCAGCAGCTGGTTATTGCGGTAGGGTGTTTCGATGAACAGCTGTGTTTGTTTTTTGCGTTCTGATTGCAGTTCCAGGTCTTTAATGGCTTTGACCCTTTCATGAGGCTTCACCGGAAGATAGCCCACGAACTGAAAATTTTGGCCATTCATGCCGGAGGCCATCAGGGCCAGCAGCATGGAATTGGGGCCAACCATCGGCACTACCGCTGCGTCGATGCTGTGGGCTACCTGCACAATGAGATGGCCAGGATCAGCGATGGCAGGGCATCCGGCCTCGCTGAGCACACCGATATCGGTGCCCGCCAGCAGTAATTTTTTAGCAAGCGCAGTATCCGGCGGCTGGTTTTCATGCATGGGCAACAGCTGTAAAGCATCGATATTGATATTCCTGTCGAGCGCTTTCAGGTAGCGGCGCGCGGTGCGTTCATTCTCTACATAAAAAACGGTCAGCCGTTGTACAACAGCGGTAATATAGGCGGGAATGCTGAAGAGGGCATCTGCGCTCAACACAGTAGGAACCAGGTACACTTTGCCAGGAGCATTCATCACATCAGTCTTTTACGTTGTAAATCAATAGTGGCGGCGATTACCGCATAGGAGGGCGCCAACATCCAGCCTACCACGGGGATCAGCATGAACAGATAGAACACCATGCCATTGCCCAGCGCCATGCCGCGATGCTGCCGGATGAATTGTATGCTTTGCGACATGCTCATACGATGCCGCTCGCAGCTGTAATCCATCATAGAGAAACCATAGAAATAAGATTCTATGAAGAAGCCCACCATCGGCGTAAGCCATCCTACCACAGGTACAAATGACACTACGAGCAATATCAGGATCGCGGCCGTTTGATAAATGATATTGCGGCACGACATCTTAATACCTCTCAAAGCATCGTTCCAGAGCTGTTTCCAGCTGAAAGGAAAATCGCGGTATTCGAGTATCGCCTCTGTTTTTTCAGACAGATAGGAGAATACAGGCGATGCCAGGATGAGAAATAAATATTTGAAATAGGAGAAATACCAGAATACAAAGATGATACGGACAGAAAACGCCACGAGGATAAACAGGAAACTTATCCAGCTGCTTTCCAGGTCCTGCACCCATTCCGTGATGTGCAGCAAATGAGAGAGGTATTCCACGAATTGCCCGGAATATCCCCACACAAAATAAAACCCGGCAAAGAACAGCAGGCAGTAAATGATCCCCGGTATCAAAATCCACTTCCACAATTTGTGCTGCATGATAAACTGGTGTGCTTTTCCGTATGACTGGATAGCCGACAGCACTTCTCTGAATGAAAACAAGCCCGAACAGTTTTAGTGTAAACAGAATAATTTTAAGATGAACGAAAATAGTGGATTATTTGGTTATTTGATTTACGGATTTATTGATTTACGGATTTATAAATTTATAAATCCGTAAATCAATAAATCCGTAAATCAATAAATTCTCCCATCAAAAACGGGGGCACAAGGTTTTGTATTTGTTATTCTGATTGCGGGTATGGATGTAGATGACTGATAATTCAAGGCCTCCGCGGTAGTTGGAGGCGGGTTTCAGGCTGGAAACGTTGGTATCGTAGGTGAGGCCCACCTGGAATCCTTTCAGTTCCATGCCTATGTAAGGGATCACGGCGTCTTTGGCGCGGTACCAGCTGCCCACATAAAACACGGTGGGGGTGTCGTCCATATCGCTGAGGGTAAAGCCATAAGCTCCGCCAAATGTAAATTCTGTGGCAGTGCTTTGTTTCATGTACAGTATGCTGGCGTGGAAGCGGTCTTTCCCGTTCACAGGAACGGAGCCGCCGCCATGCACCGTCCAGCGGTAGCTGAGGCGGTTTTGTGTCGCGTTCATGAATGATTCGGTAGGCTGTGTGATATGATAGTAGGAGGCGCCCAGGTAAATGTTGGAGGCGTCGCCGATCAAGCCATTATAGAGGACTCCGATGTTGGGATCGAAATAGGATATCTTCGGATTCACCAGTGTTTCGTTACTCGGGATAGAAGGATTGTAGCCGTTGTTATCGATCTGGTTTTCAAAACGGAGTTTGTCGTTATCTATTCTCTTCTGCACCAGTGTTCCCTGTAGCCCGATGGCGAGTGTATGATTGCCTTCCGGGTCCAGGCCTTTGTGGTAAGCGGTGCTGAATGAAAGGTAGCTGGAGGTGAGTGCGCCGCCACCGGTTCTGTCATACATTGCTTCAATGCCCACACCCCAGATGTCTGTATAGGAAATCACATTCTTCAAAATGCCGAAATCGATCGCGGCGGTTCCAGTTACAAAAGGAGTGGAAATGCTGCGCCACTGGGAGCGATAGTTGCCGGACAAGCGATAGTCGCCTGAGAATAAACCTGTAAAGGCCGGGTTAAGGGTCAGTGGTGAGGCAAAGAATTGTGAGAAATGCGGGTCTTGCGCCCGCAAGTTATTCACGCAAAAGAATATGGTCAGGAATAGTAAAGCTCTTTTCATAATGTAAAGCTTAAAGCATAGGGTTTATGCAGTACCGGTGAAGGTACGGCATTTTAAGTTATATTTCAAATAAAATGCATGTATAAAAAGAATTATTTAACAAAAAGAAAAAAGGAACCCTAATGAAGATAAGCATTTATGGATTTTCGAATCTATCGATTCGCTCCCTCAAATCCGAAAATCCATAAATCTATAAATTCTTACATCCAACAATTATTGTTGCAGTTTATTGCCGAAGGCGAGATCGCCTGCATCGCCGAGGCCTGGTACAATATAGCCTTTGGCAGTGAGCTCGTCGTCGATATCTCCGGCCCAGATCGTGAGATTGGCCTTGGTATTGCGCAGCACATATTCGATGCCCACGGTGCAGGCGATCGCCACTACAAGATGGATATGTACCGGCTTTCCGATCTCTTCGAGATGCTCGATAGTTTTCACCAAAGACGCGCCGGTGGCCAGCATGGGGTCGGAGAGGATCAGCACCTGCCCTTCAATGGAAGGACTGCTCACATATTCCAGACTAATATCAAAAGAACCATCATGATTATGTTTGCGGTAGGCCGAAATGAACGCATGGTCTGCCTTGTCGAAATAATGAAGCAATCCCTGATGCAGCGCCAGCCCGGCACGCAGGATAGTAGCCAATACGGGCTGTGATTTCAGCACACGGCAGTTGGCAATCCCCATAGGAGTGGTCACTTCTTTTTCAACATATTCCAGCGTTTTGCTGATCTCATATGCGGCTACTTCGCCCAACCTTTCCATGTTGCGGCGGAAGCGCATACGATCTTGCTGCACTTCAATATTCCTGATCTCGCTAAGCCATTCTCCTACCAGCGAATTAGTTTCACTTAAATTGATAATCATGAGCTTTCCTCTTTGAGCCGGCAAATTACCGAAAATAGTTGATGCTTACTTATCGAGGAGCTTCGCTTTTTTTACCAGCTGAATAAATTCAGCGCGATAACCTTCAGGATCATCGCCTTTGGCGCTGGTGGCCCATGTCAGCACCTGGTCGTAGGTAGCGGTGCCCTTGAAAGCGGAATTGCGCAGCAGTTGCCCGAAAGCCGCCACAGCGGCCGCCATACGGAAATCGCTGTTGCTGCTTTCGATCTTGTTGTCGTTGTATCGCAACACTTCTTCTACCAGCGCGCTGGTGTTGCTGTCGGGCTGTTTGTAACGCATCTTCACGGTCAGCACTTCCGAACCGCTGCCAATAATTTTAGGTTGCTGGTATTTGAGCGGGTCTACCCAATTTACTTTTTCGCCTTTGGCGCCGGTAGGAATGATTTCATAGAGAGCGGTAACGGTGTGGCCCATGCCCATATCGCCGGCATCTTTTTTATCGTTGTTGAAATCTTCATTTTGCATCACACGGTTTTCGTAGCCTACTAACCGGTACGCCTGTACGAATCGTGGATTGAACTCCACCTGCAGCTTCACATCTTTGGCGATGGTGAACAGGGTACCGCCAAACTCCGTAACGAAGGTGCGGCGGGCCTCTTCAAAGTTATCGATGTAGGCATAGTTGCCATTGCCTTTGTCGGCGATGGTTTCCATCGTAACATCTTTAAGGTTGCCCATGCCGAAGCCCAGCACCGACAGGTAGATGCCTTTATCACGTTTACTTTCTATCAATCTTTCCAGTTCGCCTGCCGAAGAAGGGCCTACGTTGAAATCCCCGTCGGTAGCCAGTATCACGCGGTTGTTGCCCTTCTTGAGAAAGTGCTTGGCGGCGATATTATACGCCAGGGTGATGCCTTCGCCACCGGCGGTGGAACCGCCGGGTTGCAAGTCTTCCAGCGCTTTGATGATATCCGCTTTGCGGTCGCCGGAAGTGGAAGGCAGCACCTCGCCGGCAGCGCCGGCGTATACCACGATGGCTACACGATCCTGTGGGCGTAGCTGCTGCACCAAGGCCTTGAAGGCCTTTTTTACCAGGGGCAGCTTGTTGGGCTCATTCATCGAGCCGGAAACATCTATCAGAAAAACCAGGTTGGAAGGCGGTAAGTCTTTGGTGTCAATGGTTTTGGCCTGCAAGGCAATGCGCACCAGCTGATGACGGGTATTCCAGGGACAGACGGCCATATCCGAATAGATAGCCACCGGGTCTTTGCCCTGCGGCGCTTTATAATGGTAATCGAAATAATTGATCATCTCTTCCACCCGCACCGCGTCCGGAACGGGCATGCTGCCGTTATTGAGAAAGCGGCGCACATTGCTGTACGAAGCACGGTCTACATCGGAGCTGAATGTGCTGAGGGGCTGGTCGCTTACATTGTGGAAAACGTTTTCATGAATGGCAGCATAAGACTCGGTAAAATCATCGTTACCACGGAAGTATATTTTCGCCGGAGAAGGCACTATGCTCATGGCTTTGACGTTATAATTGCCGCGGGCCACCACTACTTCACTTAATGCCCTGGTATCGGCTTGCAGGAAAATATCTTTGGAAGTAGTTTGTTCACTTACTTTTACCACCGCACGCTGATAACCCAGGTAGATGGCCTCCAACGTTACGCTGCCAGCCACTTTCAGGCTATAGTGGCCATTTTTATCGGTGCTGGCCATGATATCGGTATTGACTACACGCACCAATACGCCCGCCAGGGCGTCGTGGGTTTGGGCATCTTTTACGTAGCCGGAAAGCAGCCGGGATTGGGCATCTGCCCGCAGTGTCATCAGGCAGGAGAGGAATAATAAAGAGAGATATCTGCGCATAAGGAAAGATTTTCTGCCGGCATGATGCCGGAGATGAACAGTATTCCATAAAGCCGCAGATAAATTTTCTCTTTGCTTACCTTTGCCCAAATTTTATCTGATGGTATACAATGTGATTGGCACTATGTCGGGCAGCTCTCTTGATGGACTGGACCTGGTTTTCGCAGAACTGACCGAAGTACGGGGACAATGGACCTATGCTATCAAAGCATCCGAAAGCCTGCCATATGAGCCGGAATGGGTGAACAAACTGACCAATGCTACTTCCCTGCCTGCCCGCGATTACCTGCTGCTGCACAGTGAATACGGTCATTATACCGGCCATCGCATCCTGAAATTTATCGAGACGCATCAGCTGGATCATAAAGTACATTTCATCGCTTCTCACGGACACACTACTTTTCACCTTCCTGCGGGCAAGATGACCGCCCAGCTGGGTGATGGCGCCGCTATTGCCGCTGTAACAGGCCTCCCCGTTATCAGCGATCTTCGCGCGATGGATGTGGCACTCGGCGGACAAGGCGCTCCCATCGTACCTGTCGGCGAAAAATATCTATTCCCCGGATATCAATACTGGTTGAACCTTGGCGGCATCGCCAACATATCAGCAGCGCTGCCTGATGGCTTTACGGCTTTCGATATATGCCCCTGTAACCGTGTGCTCAATGCGCTCGCGGCCGTGCTGGGCCGCCCTTATGACGATGGCGGCCAACTGGCGCAAGGCGGCGTAAAAGATGCCGCACTCCTGCAACAGCTCAATGCCTTGCCCTACTACAGCGAGCCATGGCCTAAATCGCTGGCCAATGATTTCGGCACCGGCACCGTGCTGCCTATGATCACCGCGCTGTCCATATCGGTGCAGGGCAAGCTCCGTACTTATACAGATCATATTGCGGTGCAGGTGGCGAAAGCCGCTGCTGCATTGCAACGTCAGCTGCCGGCGGTAGAAGGGGGAGCGAAGATGCTGATCACCGGCGGCGGCGCTTTCAATACTTTTATGGTCAATAGTATTGCAGAACAACTGGCGCCATTGGGCATCAGCGTTACGGTGCCGGATGCCACCACCGTGAGCTTCAAAGAAGCACTGGTGATGGCGCTTATCGGTGCGCTTCGCTGGCGGCAGGAAAATAATGTGCTGTCGTCTGTAACAGGCGCCAGCCGCGATAGTATCGGTGGCGCCCTGTGGGTTAGTCAATAGTCGTAAAAGAAAAATTGTCTCCGTCAAACAAGCCGAGATCACTGAGTTTGAGGTGAGGGATCACGAGGAGGGCCATGAATGATAAGGTCATGAAAGGCGATGCCAGCGTGGATCCCAGGGCTTTGGCGGCTTTGTCGAGCGCGCTGTATTGCGCTGCAATCGTATAGCCGTCGAGGTTACTCATCAGGCCGGCCACCGGCAGCGGCAATACTTCTACGCCCGCTTTGCCGGCTACGCTGATGCCGCCCTGGGCAGCAATAACGGCGTTCACGGCGGCGCATATCTGCTCATCATCTGTTCCTACTGCAATAATGTTATGGCTGTCGTGCGCTACGGACGAGGCGATGGCGCCTTGTTTCAGGCCGAAACCATGTATAAATGCCATAGCGGGCGCAGACGGGCGGTAGCGGTTCACCACCGTGAGTTTCAGTACATCCTGCATGGTATCGCCTTGCAGGGCGCCATTTTCCACGGGCAGCAGGGCTTCCTGTTTCAGTGTGATCAGCTGGCCATCCAGGGCGCCGATCACTTTCACTTTTATACGGTCGCTACCGTCAACGGATATACGAAAATCTGCGGGTTGTTTGGTTTCGCATACAAAATTATTGACAGGAGCGCAGGGAGCGGAAGGGATCAGCGTGCGGCCCTTCTCTGCTACTTTTTGCCCCTCGATGTAAGTGGCGAGCACATTAAAATCCTGTGTGTTATCGATCACGATGAAATCGGCAGGATCGTTTTCGCGCAGGAGGCCGTTATGCAGCTTGTAATGCAGTACCGGGTTCACGCAGGCGGCGCGCAACACTTTGAACAGGTCGATACCCTTTGCCAGCGCGCGTTTTACGAGTTGGTTGATATGTCCTTCCTCGAGGTTGTCGGGATGTTTATCGTCGCTGCAGAACATGATCTTTTCCGGGTGATCATGGAGCAATGGTATCAGTGCTTCAAAGTTTTTGGCGGCGCTGCCTTCGCGGATGAGTATATGCATGCCGTAGGACAGCTTCTCCTGTGCTTCTTCCAGTGTAAAACATTCGTGGTCGGTGCTGATGCCGGCAGCGATATAGCGGCGGGCATCATCGCCGCGGAGGCTCGGTGCGTGGCCGTCAACAGGCTTGTTCACGGCTTTGGCCGCCGCGATCTTGGCCATGACGTCGGGGTCCTGGTGCAGTACACCGGGGAAATTCATCATCTCCGTCAGGTAACCGATATCATCCCGTTGCAGCAAATGTTTGATATCGTTTACGGTAACGGTGGCGCCGGCCGTTTCAAAAACAGTGGCCGGCACGCAGGAGGGCGCGCCAAAGCTGAATTTGAAAGGGACCTGTTTGCCATTATTGAGCATATATTCCACACCTTTCACCCCCATCACATTGGCAATTTCATGCGGGTCGCTCACGGTGGCGATGGTGCCATGCACCACGGCGAGGCGCGCAAATTCAGAGGGGATGAGCATAGAGCTCTCCACATGTACATGCGCGTCCGTAAAGCCCGGCAGGATGTAGCCTGCCGCCGTGGTATCATTATTGCGTACTATCCGCCGGATACGTCCATCAACGATGTGCAGCGTGGCGGGATAGATCTCCTGTTGCAGGACATCTATCAGATTACCGGATATCTGGAATGTATTCATCTGGCAAAACTAAATAATTGGCGAGATGGAGCGTGGAGTTGTTTTTATATTATCTTTATTCGATAAAATTTTTTTATGAGATATTTCAAGATCTTAACCCTGATTACCAGCTTGCTGTTTCTGAACAGCCACGTTTCTTTCGGTCAATCACTGGAAGAAATATTAAAGAAACATTTCACTGCTATGGGCGGTGTAGATAAGATAAAAGGCGTGAAAACGCAATACCTCGAAGGACAGGTATCTACGCAGGGTCAGGAAATGCCTTTCAAAAGATGGGTAGAGCACAACAAAGCCATGCGCATGGAGTTTGACGTGATGGGCACACAGAATATCCAGGTAGTAAGAGGCGATTCCGGCTGGATGCAGATGCCGGTAATGGGTCAAACCTCTCCACAGGATATGGACGCCAATACGCTGAAAGTAATGAAAGGCCAGCTGGATATCTCCGGCAGCGAATTATATGATTATGCCGCCAAAGGCAAGAAAGTAGCGCTGATGGGTAAAGATACCGTAAACGGCAAGCCTGCTTTTAAACTGAAAGTGACCAACAAAGAAGGTAAAGATGGCTATGCCTATATCGATGCAGGGTCTTACTACATTGTGAAAACTACCAATACCCTGAACGTACAGGGAAAAGATATGGAGCTGGTAACAGAACTGTCTGACTACAAGAAAAACGCGGAAGGTTACGTATATCCCGGCACTACCTCACAAGGCCCGATGGGCGTGATTGTTACGGTACAGCGCCTGGATGTGAACAAGCCGGTAGCTGATACTTTGTTCAACAAGCCGCAACAATAATAATCATTGCATAAAAAAGGCCCTGCTGCATTTCGCAGCAGGGCCTTTTTTTATGCAATGATTATTTAGAGGCGCTGATCTGTCCGCGTATTTCGCCGCCCGGATTGGCGGCGGTGTGAATATTTACATAATATTTATTGGCGATAAGATCGGTGCCCTGCGCCTGTGTGAGCACGGTGGCGGTAACGGTGACAGAGCCGGAAGCCGCTGCCGCGAAGCCAGTGATGGGCACTTCCACGCCAGCATTACTGCCGGCCGCGGCAGGGCCGTGGATATGCATGGCGGTAGGAGGGCCGGTGAGGCCATTCCAGCTGAGGGTGAAAGTGATCTTATAGCTTGCTGGGTCATAGGAGCCGGAGAAGGTACCGGTGGCGGAACTGGTAGTGGGTGGTACTTCCTGTGCGCCATTCAGCGAGGCGCTCAGGTTGTAGGTAGATGGCGACGGGCTGCCGCCGCCATAGTCGTTGCTCTTGCTGCAGGCAGAGAACAGCATGCCTGTTGCCAGCAGCCACGCTGCGGCGTGGCGCCTGAACTGCCTGTGGATGGATATGGACTGCATAACAGTTGTTTTTTAACTGTTACGTTGGCGGCGGCGAAACGGTTGCCTCTACTTGTACAGGGCCATCATATTTTTGGCTTCTTCGGCCATTTTGCCGGCCAGGTGTGCAGGCTCCAGGACTTTCACGTTGGCGCCATAGCTGAGGAGCGTCATCGTGAGTTCAGGGTTGATCACCACGTTGAGGGATATACGGCATTCCTTGTCAGTGTCTTTCACTACGCGCTGCGAAGCGTGTATGGGCTGGGATTTGATATATTTACCCTGCCGGGGAGTGAAGGACAGCAGCACGTTTTCCGGCTCTCCGTCATGCACCGTAATACCGATCGCATGCTGAAAATAGCTGGCGTCGTCGAAATTTTTCTCATCAAAATGTTTCATGGTAGGCCATAGTTTCACTACACGGTCGAGGGCGAAGGTGAGCACTGCGCCACCGCGTGTTCGCTGGCTTTTGCCGATGAGGTAGAAGCGGTGCTGGTATTCACGCAGATGGTAGGGTTCTACCCAATGCTCCTTGGGCTCGTCGCGATCGAAGCTCTGGTAGGCGATGCGGATCACTTCCAGGTTTTTGATGGCGTCCACTATTTCGGGGATATGTTCGGCGCCCTTGTATTGCGTGGTGCGCGTGAATTTGATCAGGCCCCGGTGTTGCAGCGCTTCGCGATTCATCTTCAGGCTGGCTGCGATCTTGAGGATAGCATCCTCAAACTGTTGCACCACCGGCAGACTGCGGAATTGCTCCAATATGCCGATGGCGATTTCCAACCCTTGCAGGTCGGCTTCTTCAATAGGGATATTGCTGATGGAGAAGTTCTCATCGGAATAGCGGTAGGTACCGCTGCTGCGGTCGTATACGATGGGGGCCAGGTAGTTCAGTTCAGGGTCCTGGCGCATATCCTGAATATCTTTCTGGATGGTACGGGTGGAAACAGCAGTATCCATTTTGTCGGAAACATACTCGATCAGGGCTTCCAGTGTAGGTTTTGGCAGGCGCTTGTTGCGCAGCCTTTCATCGATCCAGCGGTATCGCGATACCGCATCCTTATTCTTTGGCACAAACAAAAATTTAGGAAATAAAAATAAGTAAAGTTTTTTCACTACGCAGATCGAATGCGCGTTGCCATGATATTTTTGTATCGTTAATAAAACATGATGGCGATGAAAACAGCACATACATCCGCAGTACAAGCACAGCAACCGGTTCTGATCGGGCACCTCCTGCAACATGTGAACTGGCTTGCATTGGAAGAGAAAGAGACACCTGCAAAAGTGATCCCTATGCCAGCGGCGCCACCCGCGCCGGTTACGCCTACGTTGCCGCCTGCGGCCGCGAAGAATGCCCATCATAGCACCCATCGTAAAGATGTGAACAAAAAGATCCGGCAATGTGTGAAATCGTTGGGCCACTACTACGACCTATACCTCGGATACCTTGAGCTGGAACTGGAGGATGCAGCCGCCCGGCAGGAAGCAGACCTGGCTGATGATACCAAATTCAGCCTGGCCTACTATGCCTGGCAGCTGCAGCAGTCCGCCTGATATAACAATATTTTCCTAACCATATTTTTATCCGTTTGAATTAACCCTGTTTTTTGTCCGGTTTGTTACCCGATCTGTTTGTTAGCCCCAATCCCATTTTAGCCGAGTCCCCTTATAAAAAATCTGGAAAAAAAACGAAAAAATTCCTTTAAAGTCTATAACTTTTGTAGGAAAATGCTATTTTTGAACAAGTAAATCGAGAAACTATGAGTTTAAGACTAGGCGACGCAGCTCCGGACTTTAAGGCCAAAACAACTTTAGGAGAAATAAGTTTTTACGATTACCTCGGTGATAGCTGGGGCGTATTATTCTCGCATCCCGCAGATTTCACACCTGTTTGTACCACCGAGCTGGGTAAAACCGCGCTTTTAAAGGAAGAATTTGCAAAACGTAACGTTAAAGTGCTGGCGCTCAGCGTAGACCCGCTGGACAAACACCTTAGCTGGATAGGAGATATCAACGAAACACAACATTGTGACGTAACTTTTCCTATTATTGCAGATGAAGATAAAACGGTGGCCAACCTCTATGGCATGATCCACCCTAACGCTTCTGAAACATTCACAGTAAGGTCCCTGTTTGTAATAGGCCCCGACAAGAAAGTAAAACTGACGATCACCTACCCGGCTTCTACCGGCAGAAACTTCCACGAAGTACTGCGTGTGATCGACTCCCTCCAGCTCACCGCGAAGTATAGCGTTGCTACACCCGCCGACTGGAAAGACGGTGAAGATGTTATCGTAACGGCTGCAGTAGCCACCGCCGACATCCCGGAACGTTTTCCGAAAGGTCATAAGATCATCAAACCTTATCTGAGAACAACACCGCAACCCAACAAATAAAATATCCGGAAGCTGCCGCTACCACCAGGCCGCAGCCCCTAGCGATAAAGATTTTTTAATGGTTGGTTTTTGATTTTTACGAAACGGGGATTTTTCCCCGTTTTTTTATTGCCCATAAATAACAAGAGGCGCGTTTCGCGCCTCTTGTTATTTATGAATTGTTTTCCTTAGCTGATTGAGCAAGGCGCTCATATCTTTCGGCAGCGGCGCCTCTATCGTATATTCTTTACCGTTAGGGTCCCTGAATTGCAGCATGAAAGCATGCAAGGCCAGCCTGTTGAGCAACGGCCGCTCTTCTTCCGTATGCTTCCCCAGCTTGAATTTCTTCTTGATACTGGAAAGCCGCACCGGCTCTGCACTGCCATACAATTCATCTACCGCAATAGGATGCCCCAGGTGTTTCATATGTACCCTGATCTGATGCGTGCGGCCCGTATGTATCTGCATCTTCACCAGGCTGTAAAGCCCGAACTCTTCCAACACTTCATAGTCAGTGAGCGAGGCTTTACCCTTGCGGTTCGTCACCATCTTGCCTTTCTGCACCGGGTGCTCCATAATACCCTCCGCCACACTGCCTTTCTTCTCCTGCAACTGGCCATTCACAATGCCCAGGTAAAATTTCTTTACATCTCTGCTTTCAAAAAGCTGGGAAAAATATTTATGCGCCGCCTCGTTACGGGCGAAGAGGATAATGCCGCTGGTATCACGGTCCAGACGATGAACAGTGAAAATCTCGCCATACGCCTTCTTCATGATGGCGATGAGCGAAGCCAGTTCGTTATCATGACGGTCGGGAAGGGTAAGCATCCCCGATGGTTTGTTGACCACCACAAAATCGGGTGTTTCAAGTATAATATGATCTTCTAATCGCATCAAATGTCCGGCTCTTATTTAAAATGTTTCAGGAGGATCACTTCTTTGTCGGTCAGGAAGCGCCATTGGCCGCGGTTGAGGGTTTTTTTGGTCAGGCCGGCATACATCACGCGGTCCAGCTTTTCCACATTGTATTCCATGTGCTCAAAGATGCGGCGTACAATGCGGTTTTTGCCGCTATGGATTTCGATGCCTACCTGCTTTTTATCCCTGGGATCTACATAACCGAGAGCGTCTACATGCGCCACGCCATCTTCCAATGTTACGCCGGCAAGGATCTTTTCTGCGTCGTTCTTGGTGAGTGGTTTGTCCAGCTCCACCTGGTAGATCTTTTTGATATTGTGTTTGGGATGCGCCAGTTTCTGCGCCAGCTCGCCATCGTTGGTGAGGAGCAGCAGACCGGAGGTGTTGCGGTCCAGGCGGCCCACAGGATATACACGCTCATTTTCCACGGCGTCTTCAATCAGGTCCATCACGGTTTTGCGGCCTTCGGGATCATCGGTGGTAGTGATATACCCTTTCGGTTTGTTGAGCAGGATGTACACGAGGTTCTTTTGCAGCGTGATCTTTTTATCCTGCAGGGTAACCGTGTCGGCAGCGGTTACTTTGGTGGCCGGCTCTGTGACGGTTTTACCGTTTACGGTCACTTTACCTTCTTTAATATAGTCCACCGCTTTCCTGCGCGAGCAAAGGCCGCAATGGGCGATATATTTATTGAGCGGCATTTCACCAGGCCCGAAGGTGCTTTCTTTAGGAGCTTTGGGCTCGGATGACTTTTTCGTGTATTCGTGATCGTTAGTATCTTTCTTTTTAACAGGCATTCTCTTTCTTTCGTGTTTGTCGGCGAAGCGCTCGTTTACACGATCGAAGAATTTTTTGCGGTTAAAGCCACTGGGTGTTTCGCGGTGTTCACGGTTGCCAGTGGTTTTACGGGAGAAATCACCATGGAAGGAGCTGTTATCGCCTTCTTTTCTATCAGAGAATTTCTTACGCACGGGGGCATCGTCGCCATTGCGGCCGGTGCTGAAGCCGCGTTTGCGGGCAGGCTGTTCGTCTTTGGCCGGTTTGTCGAAGCTGCGTTTGCGGAGTGATGGTGTATCATCGCCGTTATGCTGATCTTTTGCAGATGCTCTTCCAGGCCTTTCGCCATCAGAGGAAGGGCGGTTGCGGTGGCCTGCTGGCTTATCGGTTTTGCCCGGTTTATTTTCTTTGAAAGGGGCAAACCCTTTTTTAGCAGGTATTCTTTTCTTCATAAACTATTATTGAATGATGACCATGAGATGGTCTGTGTATTTGCAATATTTGATGATCAACCTTTATTGGCCAGCTGTCCGCAGGCGGCGTCTATGTCTTTCCCGCGGCTCCGGCGTAAACGTGCATTCACGCGGTTTTTGCCGAGGTATTCCATGAATGATTCTGCGGTTTGCGCATCAGGCTTCATGAAGCGGGCATTGTCGATCGGGTTGTATTCAATGATATTCACCAGGTCGGCAGGTACCTGACGATAGATCTTGATCAGCTCATCAGCATCTGTTTTCGAATCATTGAAATTATCAAAGAGGATATACTCGAACGAAATTTCGTTGCCGGTTGCTTTGTAGAAGTAGTTCAATGCATCTATCAGTTCCTTCAGGCTGTTGGAATCGTTGATAGGCATGATCTGGCTGCGTTTGGTATCGTTAGCGGCGTGTAAAGACAGCGCCAGGTTGAATTTCACCTGATCATCTCCAAGCTGGCGGATCATTTTGGCCACGCCGGCGGTAGATACGGTAATGCGCTTGGGCGACATGCCCAGTCCATCGGGTGCAGTAATACGTTCGATGGAATGCAGCACATTTTTATAATTCAGCAAAGGCTCGCCCATACCCATAAATACGATATTGCTGAGCTTTTTGCCATAATGTTCAAGGGATTGCTGGTTGATGAGCGCTACCTCATCAAATATCTCGTCGAAATCAAGATTACGCTTACGGTCCATATAGCCGGTTGCGCAAAATTTGCAACTGAGGCTGCACCCTACCTGCGAGGATACGCAGGCGGTTTGACGGGAGTCTGTCGGTATCAGCACGCCCTCCACCAGGTGGCTGTCGTGCAGGCGGAAACGGCTCTTGATAGTGCCATCAGTACTGTGCTGGGTGGCGTCCACCTTTACGACTGGCAGGCTGAAATTCTCTTCCAGCTTGTGCCGCAGCTCTTTGGAGAGGTTGGTCATAGCCTCAAAGCTGCTAGCATGGCGTAACCATAACCATTCGTACACCTGTTTTGCACGGAAGGCCTTTTCTCCGATAGACCCGAAATATTCTTGTAATGATGGCAAAGTTAAATGCCGGATGTTCTTTTTGTCAGACTTCATTATTGACCGTTAAATAAGCAATTGGCTGCCCTTACGGCAGTCGGTAAGCAGCGGCAAAGATACAGAAAATCAATGACAATGCCCGTGCTCCGCTAACTATTAGCCTTTAAGGCGCTATATAGGCGATTAAAAGTTAATTATTGGCGGAGTTGCCGGAAATGGTTTATTTGCAGGTTAATCATTTATCGACCATCAAACAAAACTGGAAATCAACATGCAAGTTGCATATATCGCTGATGCTGTCAGAACCCCTATCGGCCGCTATGGTGGCGCACTGAGCACAATCCGCCCGGATGATATGCTCGCGCATCTCATCAAGGCTTTGCTCAGCAGGAACAATTCCCTCGACCCTGCGCTGATCGAAGATGTGATCGCCGGGGCTGCCAACCAGGCCGGTGAAGACAATCGCGATGTGGCCCGTATGGCGGCCCTGCTGGCGGGCCTGCCCGTAACTGTGGCCGGCAATACCGTGAACCGCCTCTGCGCCTCCGGCCTGCAAGCCATCATGGACGCCGCCCGCGCCGTCATGTGCGGCGAAGGCGACGTATATATCGCCGGCGGCGTGGAAAGCATGACCAGGGCGCCTTTCGTGATGCCCAAAGCCGACGGCCCCTTCAGCCGCAAAACAGAGATATTTGACACCACCATCGGGTGGCGCTTTACCAATAAGAAACTGGCCGATATGTACCATCCCTATTCCATGGGCGAAACGGCGGAAAACGTAGCCCGTCAGTGGCAGATCAGCCGGGAAGATCAGGATCGCTTTGCCCTCCGTAGCCAGCAAAACTATAAACAGGCATTGCTGGCCGGCAAATGGAATGATGAGATCATCCCTGTGGAGATCACACCCAATAAGGAAGAGCAGGTAGTGTTCTCCAAAGATGAACCACCGCGCGATACATCGCTGGAAAAGCTCGCCGGCCTGAAACCTGCATTCATGAAGGATGGCAGCGTTACCGCCGGTAACTCTTCCGGTATCAACGACGGCTCGGCTGCGGTGCTGGTGGTATCTGAAAAGGCGCTGAAACAGTTCAATTTAAAGCCGTTGGCAATGATCAGAAGCATGGCGGTGGCCGGCGTGGATCCTTCGATCATGGGCATCGGACCGGTACCAGCCTCGCAGAAAGCCTTGCGCCGCGCAGGTTTGCAGGTATCCCAACTCGACCTCGTAGAGCTGAACGAAGCCTTCGCGTCACAGTCGCTCGCCTGCACGCGCGACCTCGGCCTCAATCCAGACATCATCAATGTGAATGGTGGCGCCATCGCTATCGGGCACCCGCTCGGATGCAGCGGCGCGCGTATCACCGCCACTTTGCTGCATGAGCTGAAACGCAGGCCCGGCGCCAGATACGGCCTCGCCACCATGTGCGTGGGCGTAGGGCAGGGCGCTGCCATTATTTTCGAGAAACCCTAAGTACCTTGATTCGTCATGCCAACTAAGCAAGAGCCTTCTTTTTTGTGGGGATGCATGTTGGTGCTGCTGAGCGCCGTCTGCTTCTCTGCCAAGGCCATCTTCATCAAACTGATCTATCGCGCAGCGCCTGTAGATGCTATTTCTGTGCTGGCGCTGCGTATGTTGTTTTCTCTGCCGTTCTATGTGATCACTGCGCTGGTGTTGTGGCGCCGTGAAGGTAACCAGCGCCTGAATGCCCGCCAGTGGCTGGGTATAGCTGCGCTGGGCATTTTCGGTTATTACCTCAGCAGCATTTTCGATTTCATGGGATTGCAATATATCTCCGCAGGCATGGAACGGCTGATCCTCTTTCTGTATCCCACTTTTGCCCTGCTGATGTCGGCCACCTTCTTCAAGAAGAAGATCACATCTCTGCAATGGAAAGCGATGTTGCTGGCCTATGCGGGCATGTGTATCGCTTTTGTGGGAGATATGCAGCACCAGGGCTTTGATAGTAAGTTGCTCATAGGATCCTTGCTGGTGGCGGCTTGCGCGGTTACCTATGCATTTTATATGGTAGGCGGCGGTGAGATCATCCCGCAGGTGGGCGCGATGAAATTCACTGCCTATGCTTTGTCGTTTGCCGCACTGGGCGTGCTTACGCATTACTTCGTGAAGTATGGCGCTACGCCGCGGCACTTTTCCGCTTATACGTTGTGGCTGAGTTTGTGCATTGCCGTTATCTCCACGGTGATGCCTACTTTCCTGCTATCGGCAGGGATTAAATATGTGGGCGCCGGCAATGCTGCGATCATTGCGAGTGTGGGGCCGGTGGCCACCATCTTGCTGGCAGCATTATTTTTACAGGAGGCGGTGACCTGGCAGCAGCTGATCGGAACAGCGCTGGTATTGGCCGGTGTGTTGCTGATCAGCCGGAAGAAGGAGCCGGCATAAAAAAACGAGCGGTCGGACATTACATCCGGCCGCCCGCTGATGGCAAGCAAAAAAAGGGTCGTTCATAGACAAATTTGTTTCTCCGTCATCATCTTGCGGAGATTTATCAGTCCATACCGCATACGACCCAGTGCGGTATTGATACTAACCTGTGTGAGGTCTGCAATTTCTTTGAAGCTCAGTTCTGCATAATGGCGGAGGATGATCACTTCCCGTTGTTCTTCCGGGAGCATGTCCAGCATACGGCGTACGCGGTCGTGGCTCTGACGGGTGATGATCTTTTCTTCTGCGCAGCTGTCGCTAAAACCTAATACATCGAAAATATCTTTGTCGTCGCCGGTTTTGATCATCGGCGTACGTTTGATCTTCCTGAAATGATCTACACAAAGGTTATGCGCGATACGCATGGCCCAAGGTAAAAATTTTCCTTTCTCCGTATAACGTTCTGCCCGAATGGTATCGATTATTTTTATGAAGGTGTCCTGGAAGATGTCTTCGGCGAGAAATGGATCTTTAACCAACAGGAGGATAGAAGTATATACCTTATCCTTATGGCGATGGACCAATTCTTCTAAAGCTGAAGTATGACCTTTCTTAAAAAGGGTGATCAACTGCTCGTCGCACAATTTGTACATTATTTGCATAAACTTCTACAACTAGACGGGTTAGTAAATAATACGGACTTTACAGCCTGTTGGTTGCTTTGATTACGTAGAGTTTAAGCGATAATGAGCAGTTTAAAAAGTTAAAGAAATTATTGTTGATCCAAGGTATAGCATACGTCCTTTGCAAATATAAAAGAATAGTTCAATAAAACAAATAATAAAAATAGCTTTCAGCCGTTGGCTGTTTTGCCTTTCAGCGGCTCCCGCAAGGGGTTATTGTTGCGCTTTTTTGGTAGCCGCCTAAAAGCCAATCAACTAGCTTTATTGAAACATCTTTTCCCTTAAATTTGTTCTGTAATGGGTACAAAAGTTAAGAAACAGGAAACTAGAATTGATCCTCAGGTAGTTAAACCTCAGGACAATATTTTCATAAAAGGCGCCAGGGTACACAACCTCAAGAATGTGAGCGTCTCTATTCCCCGCAATAAATTGATTGTGGTAACAGGTGTTTCAGGGTCGGGAAAATCTTCCCTCACTATGGACACCTTATATGCCGAAGGCCAGCGCCGCTATGCGGAAAGCCTCAGTGCATATGCACGTCAGTTCCTCATGCGGATGAACAAGCCGGATGTGGATTACATCAAAGGCATCTGCCCGGCCATCGCCATCGAACAAAAGGTGATCACCCGCACGCCGCGGTCCACCGTGGGTTCCATGACAGAGATCTACGATTACCTGCGCCTGCTCTTTGGCCGCGTAGGTAAAACATATTCCCCCATCTCCGGCCAGCTCGTAAAAAAACATGAAGTGAGCGATGTGGTGGACTATATCGTGAAACTCAAACATGGCAGCAAAGTATTGCTGCTGGTGCCTTTCCGCCGTCATGCCAAGAGAGATGCAAAAGAAGAGCTCAATATCCTCATGCAGAAAGGTTTTTCTCGTTTATACGTGGCCGGTAGCGAAGGCAATGGCCTGCTCCGCATCGAAGAGCTGCTGGAACAGAAAAAGCCCGCCATCAACGAAAATACTTGGGTGCTCATCGATCGCCTCGTGGTGAAGGATTTTAATGAAGATGACCAACATCGTATAGCCGACAGCGTGCAAACTGCATTTTATGAGGGCGAAGGTGATTGCTATGTAGAGATCGACGGGGGCGCAATGCAACATTTTGCCAACCGCTTTGAACTCGATGGATTGCAATTTGAAGAACCGGTGCCCAATCTCTTCTCCTTCAACAATCCCTATGGCGCATGCCCTGTGTGTGAAGGTTTTGGACAGGTGCTCGGCATCGACGCAGACCTCGTGATACCCGACAAACGCCTGAGCGTATACGAAGGCGCTATCGCGCCCTGGAGAGGGGAGAAGATGGGTGAATACAAAGAGGCGCTGATCAAGGCTTCCCGCAAGTTCGGCTTCCCGGTACACAAGCCGATCGCCGATCTTACCGACGAACAATACAAACTGTTATGGACAGGCAATGAACATTTTTATGGGCTCAACGAGTTCTTCAAAATGGTAGAACAGAACCTGTACAAAGTGCAATATCGCGTGCTGCAAGCCCGCTACCGTGGCCGCACCGTATGTCATGAATGTGGCGGCGGCAGGCTGCGCAAAGAAGCGCTCTACATCAAAGTGGGCGGCCGCAATATCGCCGAGCTGGTAGATATGCCGGTATCAGACCTGAAAGCCTGGTTTGATTCTCTCGCACTCAGCGAATACGATCAACAGGTAGGGAAACGTATCCTCATAGAAATTAACCACCGTCTGAAAACTTTGCTGGACGTAGGTTTGGGCTATCTCACACTCAATCGCGTAGCCAACACGCTCAGTGGTGGGGAAAGTCAGCGTATACAACTCACCCGTTCATTAGGCAGTAATCTTACTAATTCTCTTTATATCCTCGATGAACCGAGTATCGGTCTGCACGCCAGGGATACGCACCGCTTGATCGGCGTACTGAAAGAGTTGCGCGATCTCGGCAACACGGTAGTGGTAGTAGAGCACGACGAGCAACTGATGGCGGAAGCAGATTACATCATCGATATGGGGCCGCTGGCCAGTCATCTCGGTGGTGAAGTGATCTTTGAAGGTACTTACAAAGAGATATTGACCGATCCGAAAAGCTTGACTGGCAAGTATCTCAGCGGTAACTACCGCATCGACCCGCCACTGAAGATCCGCAAATGGAAAAAAGCGATCACCCTCGAAGGATGCCGTCAGCACAACCTGAAAGATATCACCGTAGATTTTCCTTTGCAGGTATTTACAGTGGTGAGCGGGGTGAGCGGATCCGGCAAAACCACGCTGGTAAAGCAAATCCTGTATCCTGCGTTGATGAAGTTGAAAGGTGAATTTGCCGAGAAAGTGGGCAATCACCGTGCTTTGAAAGGAGCGGTAGATGATATTACGCAGATCGAGATGATCGATCAGAACCCGATCGGTAAATCATCGCGTTCCAATCCGGTAACGTACATCAAGGCATACGACGAAATACGCGATCTCTTTGCACGGCAGCCGCTGAGCAAGATGCGCGGTTTCCAGCCGAAACATTTTTCTTTCAACGTGGACGGCGGCCGTTGCGACGCCTGCAAAGGAGAAGGAGAAGTGATCGTAGAAATGCAGTTCCTTGCAGATGTACACCTGACCTGCGAAAGCTGCGGTGGTAAACGATTTAAAGAAGAAGTGCTGGAAGTGACCTACAAAGGCAAAAACATCTACGACGTACTCGAACTCGGCGTAGACGAAGCCTTGGAATTTTTCAAAGATGAGAAAGATGTATGTAACAAGATCAAACCGCTCAGTGATGTTGGTCTTGGCTACGTGAAACTCGGCCAGAGCAGTGATACGCTCTCCGGCGGCGAAGCGCAACGTGTGAAGCTGGCATCATTCCTTGGTAAAGGCAAAGCGCAGGGGCATATCCTCTTCATCTTCGACGAACCCACTACGGGCCTGCATTTCCACGATATCAAGAAATTGCTCAACTCTTTCAACGCATTGATCGACCAGGGCCATACCGTACTGGTAATAGAACATAACCTCGATGTGATACGCAGTGCCGACTGGGCCATAGACCTCGGCCCCGAAGGAGGCGCCGGCGGCGGAAACCTGCTCTACGCGGGCGTTCCGGAAGGCTTGAAGAAAGTGAAGGAAAGTTATACAGCCAGATTCCTTTGATGACCAGGATTAAACGGATTTATAAGATTAATAAGATTTTACGGCGAGATCTTCTGGAGGAATAAATATAATCTTCCAGAAGATCTCGCCGTAAAATCTTATTAATCTTATAAATCCGTTTAATCCTGGTCATCTCAACCTATCCAATGATTTAATCAATTTCTCATCTTTATAAATCCCTCTCGCAGCGAGGAACAGCAATATGATCAGGGCCACCGGCAGAAAAGACGCGGGCAGGTAAGTAGCGCTCGTGATGGTAACGCCGCCGGAATTCAGCTTGTTAGCCGTTTGTTGTACAATGGAATATTGCAGCACCAGCGCGCCAATCGCAAAAAGGATGTTGAACACCGTTAACCGGAACTGGAGCTTTCTCCGCTTGTACAAAAAGATGCAGCCCAATGCCAACAGTATGATCACAATATAAATCACGTACATCACGTAATTGCTGGATGCATTCACGTAGGATTCAGTGCCATTGCTTAATTTGGCCTTCCAAAGATTATAGAACAGGGTGGCCGCACCAGCACCGGCAGCCAATAGGAGGTAAAGACTCTGGATGCGTTGTATCATGATATTTATGAATGTTTAACGCTGTAAAAGTAAGTAAATTTATGTTGTATCCCGTAGAGGTCACACTATTTTGGTAGACCTCCTTAGCACAATAGTTCGTATATTGCACGCCCAATAACAATCTATATATTTATATGGCAAGAAAACTGAATAAGCAGGATGCATTGGATTACCATGCAATGGGCAGGCCGGGTAAAATAGAAGTAATACCTACAAAAAACACCAAAACACAATGGGACCTTTCTCTTGCTTACTCTCCGGGAGTGGCAGAGCCTTGTAAAGAAATTCACAGAGACGTAGAAAACGTTTATAAATATACTGCCAAAGGCAACCTGGTAGGCGTTATCAGCAATGGTACTGCCGTACTGGGCCTCGGCGATATCGGACCTGAAGCCGGCAAACCCGTAATGGAAGGGAAAGCCGTACTCTTCAAGATCTTCGCCGATATCGATGTTTTTGATATTGAACTCAACACCAAAGACCCCGACAGCTTCGTAGCCGCTGTGAAAGCGCTGGAGCCTACTTTCGGCGGTATCAACCTGGAAGATATCAAAAGCCCGGAGTGCTTCGAAATTGAAGAACGCCTCCGCAAGGAACTGAAAATACCGATCATGCACGACGATCAGCACGGCACCGCCATCATCTCCGGCGCCGCCCTGCTGAATGCGCTCGAGCTGGTAAAGAAAAAAATTGATAAGGTGAAGCTGGTGGTGAATGGCGCAGGAGCCGCCGCCATGGCCTGCGTACAGCTGTACATCGCACTGGGCGCAAAAAAGGAAAACTTCATCCTCTTCGATAAAGACGGCGTACTCAATACCGATCGTAAAGACCTCACGCCCCGCCACATGCAGTTTGCCACCACTTCCAAAGTGAAAACGCTGGCAGAAGCCATGAAAGGCGCCGATGTATTTCTCGGTCTGTCTGTTGGTAACGTGGTAACAGCAGAAATGGTGAAGAGCATGACCAAGAACCCCATCGTGTTCGCTATGGCCAATCCTGACCCGGAGATCGCTTACGATACCGCCATCGCTGCGCGCCCGGACGTGATCATGGCTACCGGCCGCTCCGATTATCCTAACCAGGTGAACAACGTACTGGGCTTCCCGTATATCTTCCGTGGCGCCCTCGACGTTAGGGCCACACAGATCAATGAAGCCATGAAACTGGCCGCAGTAAGGGCTTTGGCAGAACTGGCCAAATCACCCGTGCCCGATATCGTGAACCTCGCCTATAACGAAAGGAACATTTTCTTCGGACCTAAATACATCATCCCGAAACCGCTCGATCCGCGCCTGCTCAGCACCGTGGCGCCCGCCGTCGCCAAAGCAGCCATGGAAAGCGGCGTAGCACAACACCCGGTTACCGACTGGGAAGCATACAAACAGGAACTGAACGGACGCCTTGGCCTCGACAACCAACTGTTCCGCGTAATTGGTACCAAAGCCCGCCGCGATCCCCGCAAGGTCGTTTTCGCGGAAGCAGACAATATCAAGATCCTGAAAGCCGCACAGGTAGTGGCCGACGAAGGCATCGCATTCCCGATACTCCTCGGTAATGAAGCCCGAATCCGCACCCTCATGGAAGAAAATGCGATCGAGATCGAAGATGTGGTGATCATCGATCCCAAGAGCGATGAAATGCAGGACAAACGCCATCATTTTGGTGAACTGTTCTTCGAAAAACGCAAACGCAAAGGTTTCAACCTCTACGAAGCCAAGAAGATCATGCGTGAACGCAACTACTTTGGCTGTATGATGGTGGAAACCGGCGAAGCAGATGCGCTCATCTCCGGCCTTACCCGTAAATATCCAGATACCATCCGTCCCGCATTGCAGGTGATCGGTATGGAAGAAGGCGCAAAACGTGTAGCCGGTATGTATATCATCCAAACCAAACGTGGCCCGCTGTTCCTCGCGGATACGACTGTTAACTTCAATCCCACCGCGGAAGAGCTGGCAGATATCACCCTGATGGTGGCCAAAGAAGTGAAACACTTCAACATCACGCCACGCATCGCGATGATCTCTTATTCCAACTTTGGTTCCAGCCAAACGCCGGAAGCACAGCTGGTCAGCAAAGCGCGCGAGATCGTGAAACAACGCGACCCCTCGCTCACCGTGGATGGCGAGATACAGGCTGCCATGGCTTTCAACAAAGAAATCCTGAAAGATAACTATCCGTTCACCGAATTGATGAATGATGAAGTGAACACGCTCATCTTCCCGAATCTTGCAGCTGGCAACGTAGCTTATAACCTCTTGCAGGAAGTAGCTGGCTTCGATGCGATCGGTCCGGTATTGCTCGGTATGAAAAAGCCGGTGCATATCCTGCAACTCGGTAGTACCGTACGCCAGATCGTGAACATGGTGAACATCGCCGTGGTAGATGCACAGGAAAAATGCTGCCGCGACAAAGAAGTGAAATCGAAGAAGAAGAAATAAATATTTAGGGATGTGAGGATTTTCGGATTTTTTGATTGGTGGGAGAGTCTCCCTCAATCAAAAAATCCGAAAATCCTTACATTCGTAAATGCAAACGATCTCCCGCAAAAAGATATTCTTTCCTATCAATCAGGCTTTCCGCAACTATCTCAAGTTGTACGAGCGGGAAGTGAAGCTGCCATTATCTTACGAAGAGCTGCGTTATTATGATCATGCTATCGCCGTATATGATAAGGATGGGAAAGACACCTTATGGGAAACGGCCTTCTACCCGCAAAGCATGATGGGGCCTATACATGCGGGCCTCAAGCGCATTTATTCCATTCTCAAAGCCGGTGGCGACCAGGCCGCCGAAGAACACCTTCACATCGAACGGATCGATTATTGCACCTTTGGTAATTCACATCCTTTCCGTATCAAGATCGTCAATAATTACAACGAAGTTTACGACTACTTCTACATCAAAATAGCCGATGCATCGCGCATCTACGGCCTGGAGCTGGAACACATCCTTTCTCCCTACTGGATGAATTTTCTGATAGATGGTAATACATTGGTAGAGGAGCACATCGCCGGTGTGCCCGGAGATCAGTTCATCGAGCATTACCTGAACCGCCCGGAATTTAATCCCAAACGTATCGCCAAAGAGTTCGTGAAATTCAATGAGCGCTGTTTCGCGCGCCTGTTGGGCGATATGCGCTCCTATAATTTCGTATTCGATATCACCCCTGATTTCGATGATGTGCAGTTCCGTATCAGGGCGATCGACTTTGATCAGCAGTTTTACGAAGGCAAACGTACTTTATATATGCCGCAGTTCTTCAAGGAGAACCGCGTGTTCGTGGAGCTGGCCATGAAGCACCTCAATGCAGAAGTGGTGAAACAATACCAGCAAGAGGAACGGGCACTGATGGCCCGCCGTATCAAAGTGCAGCGGCACCGCATCAAAGACCTCCGCGATGTGATCATGACCGACCGGGTATCGTTCCCCGAAAAGATACAGCAGCTGGGACAGGAACTGGCCGACTACTATCACGATCCCGTTTTTGCCCACTGTAAAACGATGGGCGAAATTATCGAGCGTAGCCTGAAACGCTTGCTGGTAAGCAGTTTGAGATAAGCAGCTGATTTAATCTGAATTTAGGATACGATTGGAAAAATCCTTCATATCTTTGACCAGTTATGGAGTTTAAATTCTTCTATCATTTCGGAAGCTACCTGCTCATGCTCAAAGGCATGTTTTCCCGGCCGGAAAACATGAAGATGTACTGGAAACAGTTTATGCAGCAATGTGTGGATATCGGCGTAGGGTCGTTCGGGATAGTGTTCATCATTTCGCTGTTCATGGGGGGTGTTACTACTTTGCAAACAGCTTATCAGCTGGTCAGCCCTATCATTCCCAAGAGTACCATTGCACAGGTGGTGAGAGATACCATCATCCTGGAATTTGCGCCCACGCTCACTTCTATCGTACTGGCTGGCGTGATCGGCTCCAAGATAGCATCAGAATTAGGTAACATGCGCATCTCCGAACAGATCGACGCATTGGAGATCATGGGCATCAATACCAAAGGATACCTGATCCTGCCGAAGATACTCGCCGCAGTGCTCATGATTCCCGTGCTGGTGGCCATTGCCGGCTTCCTCGGTATTTGGGGCGGTAAAGAAGCGGGCGTGTTGTCCGGCATCATCTCCAGCGAACAATTTATGCAGGGGCTGCGGCAAGAGTTTAAAGCATACAACGTATTTTTTGCCATGGCCAAATCCTATACATTTGGGTTTATCATTGCCAGCGTATCCGCTTACTACGGCTACAATGTGCAGGGCGGCGCCCTCGAGATCGGTAAGGCCAGCACCACCTCTGTGGTAGTAAGCTGTGTGCTTATCCTCTTCATGGACTACGCATTGTCGGCAATATTACTGTAAGCAATTACGAATAATCATGATTGAACTGCAAGACATAAAAAAAGGCTTTGGCGACAGGGAAATATTGAAAGGCGTATCCGCAGTAATGGAGTCGGGGAAGGTGAACCTCATCATCGGCGCCAGCGGCAGCGGCAAAACCGTGATGATGAAGTGCATGGTAGGCCTGATAGCAGTAGATAGCGGCAAGATCCTGTATGGCGATCAGGACTTTACCAGCATGGACGAGAAACAGAAAAAAGAAGTACGCCAGCAAATTGGAATGCTGTTCCAGGGCTCTGCATTGTTCGACAGCATGACCGTAGAACAGAATGTGATGTTCCCGCTGGATATGTTCGGTACAGGTAGTTACAGAGAGAAGAAAAAGCGGGTAGAAGAATGCCTGGAGCGAGTGAACCTGAAAGATGCCGCCAAAAAATTCCCTGCCGAGATCAGCGGCGGTATGAAAAAAAGGGTGGGGATCGCAAGGGCCATTGTGCTCAATCCCAAATACCTTTTCTGCGATGAGCCCAACTCCGGCCTCGATCCGCAGACCTCCCTCGTGATCGACAAATTGATCAAGGAACTGACCGTTGAATACAATATCACCACTGTTATCAATACCCATGATATGAACACCGTAATGGAAAGCGGTGATAACATCGTGTATATGTACCAGGGACAAAAACAGTGGGAAGGCAATAATAAAGAGATTGTTTTCAGCAAGGACCAGCGCCTGAACGACTTTATCTTCGCTTCCGAATTCCTCCGCGAAGCCAAGGAAATGCGCCAGCTCGACCTCTTCAAGGACGGCAGCTGGAAAGATGAGCTGAAAAAGCAGCAGGGCGGCGGCTCCAAATAACCGCAGGAACTAAATTGCAGAATTGTCCAAATCAGCTTATTTTTGCCGCACCTGACAGATAAACATATAAAATAATAAACCAATAAAACAAGCGCGATGAGTGTTTTAGTTAATAAGGATAGTAAAGTGATTGTTCAGGGATTTACCGGTACTGAAGGTACATTCCATGCTACACAGATGATCGAATACGGTACACAGGTGGTTGGCGGCGTTACGCCTGGTAAAGGCGGCACTACTCACCTGGAACGCCCGGTGTTCAATACCGTTGCCGATGCCGTAAAAGCTACTGGCGCCAATGTTTCTATCATTTTCGTTCCGCCGGCTTTTGCAGCTGACGCCATCATGGAAGCTACCGAAGCAGGTATTGCCCTGGTGGTTTGTATCACAGAAGGCATTCCTGTTCAGGACATGATCAAAGCCAAAAACTTCCTGCAGGGTACTAACACCCGCCTCATCGGGCCTAACTGCCCAGGCGTGATCACCGCCGAAGAAGCCAAAGTAGGTATCATGCCCGGCTTCATCTTCAAAAAAGGCAAGATCGGTATCGTATCCAAATCCGGTACCCTCACCTACGAAGCGGCCGACCAGGTAGTAAAAGCTGGTCTCGGTGTTTCTACCGCCATCGGTATCGGTGGCGACCCGATCATCGGCACCCCCACCAAAGATGCTGTGGAACTGCTGATGAACGATCCCGAAACAGAAGGTATCATCATGATCGGCGAAATCGGCGGCAGCATGGAAGCTGAAGCTGCCCGCTGGATCAAAGAAAATGGTACCAAACCTGTTGTTGGCTTCATCGCTGGCCAGACTGCGCCTCCGGGCCGCCGTATGGGCCACGCCGGCGCTATCATCGGCGGAGCCGAAGATACTGCCGCCGCTAAAATGAAGATCATGGCCGAATGTGGCGTTCACGTTGTGGAAAGCCCCGCCAACATCGGTAAAACAATGGCAGAAGTACTGAGCAAAAAAGGCGTACTCGCGTAAGCCTTTCTTCAATATCTTCAAGGTGAAAAGTGAATCGGGCCAACCCGCCACTTTTCACCTTTTTTATTTTATGGAATTGCTGTTAGTCCCCGCATCTATCTGCTGTAGATAAAGTAACTTACCTTAAATCCAAACCCTGTATGAGATCATTCATCAGCATAGTCATTGTTTTAATCATTAGCACCAACAACATGATGGCCCAATCCAAATACACCGGACTGTGGAATGCGGTAGCAAAAGAAGAAAAGAACGGCCTGCCCAAATCAGCCCTTAAAATTGTAAACGAGATTTACGATCAGGCTGTGAAAGACAAGAACGAAGGCGAACAACTCAAAGCGCTGATACATCAGCTCAAATACACGTCCGCCTTCTCCGACAGCAGCGTGCAACAGAACCTCGAGCATGTCAGCAAAGAGATCACCCGTACCAGCGGCATCCAGCGCGCCGTGCTCCAAAGCCTCAGAGGCGAGATGCTCTGGAACTATCTCATGAACAACCGCTATCGCCTCTACAATCTCACCACCATCGCCAACGACGAAGGCGGCGACATCACCACCTGGACCGCCAGCCGGCTCAATCGCGAGATCACAGCCGCCTACCAGGCATCCCTGGAACCAGCCGCCCTGCTGAAGAAAACAGATTATGAACCACTCGCGCCAGTGATCGATAAAGGCAAAAACACCGATGGCCTCTGGCCCTCGCTCTACGATCTCCTCGCGCATCGTGCCCTCGACTATTATAAATCCGGCGAAAGTACCCTGCAACACCCGGCCAACCAGTTCGAACTCGACGATCCCGCCGCATTCGCGCCAGCAGCCACTTTCGCCAGCCACCACTTCAAAAATACAGACAGCGCTTCCCTGCAATACCGCGCCCTGCTGCTCTTTCAGGAACTCCTCTCCACACATGAAAAAAATGGACAGAACGCCGCCCTCCTCGAAGCCGACAAAGACCGCATCAGCTACATGAAGCAGATCAGCGTAGCTCCCGAACATGATGAACTATACGAAAAAGCATTGTCGCAAATGATGCAGACCTACAGCCATGAAAGCGGCGTGGCAGAGATCATGGCAATGCTGGCAGGCGAATACTTTATGAAGGGAAGGCCCGCCGGCAACGAGCATCCAGGCAATGCGGAAAAAATGAGACAGGCAAAAGCTCTGGCGGAAAAAGCCATCGCGCAATATCCGGGATCATACGGCGCTATACAAGCCAGCAACCTGCTGTATACGATCAACAGCAAATCGCTCGATTTTTCGGTGGAAAAAGTGAATGTGCCTGAACAACCCTTCCGCCTGCTCGTGAAATACACCAACATCAATAAAGTATACCTGCGCCTCCTGCCCTTGAATGACGATACCCGCAAAGCCTTGCTGTATGAGGGCCGCTTCGATGTCAACAATAAAACGATCAGCAACTTCCTGAAATCCCCAAGCCTCAAAACCTGGGATCAGCCGCTGCCCGATCCGCAGGACTATCTCCCGCACAGCACAGAAATAAAAGTAGACGCCCTGCCGGTAGGACAATACTTCCTGCTGGTATCCAACGATCCTTCTTTCTCTTCAGAAAAAAATCTGATGACGGGCCAGCTGCTCAGCGTATCCAATATTTCGTATATCCATAACGGTAAAGATGCCTATGCGCTGGACCGCAGCACCGGCGCGCCTTTGGCCGGCGCCCGCCTGGATCTCTGGACCTACGATATCTACCAGGACAAGAAAGAACCCAAGCTGATCTTCAATGGCAATACCAACAAAGATGGCAGCATCCACATCTCTACAGATGTATCCCTGGATTACTACAGTGTGCTCATTCGCTGGACCAATGGCAAAGACTCACTCTATATTACCGATAACGACGCTTATCTCTACCACTCCAATGAGGCGGCAACAAAGGCGACGCCGAAGCCGCAAACCTTCCTGTTTACCGACAGGAGCATCTACCGGCCCGGACAAACCCTTTACTTCAAAGGCATTGTATTGCAGAAAGACAAGGACGGCAACGGGAGCAAGCCGCTGGAAGGCTTTACCACCAACGTGTTGCTCTATGATGCCAACTATCAGAAGGTAGCCCAGATGGTACAGCTCACCAATGAATATGGTTCCTACTCCGGCAAGTTCACCCTGCCGGAAGGCCGTTTGAACGGGGAATACAGGTTGGTAGATGAAAAAACGAAATCGGAAGTTTATTTCAGCGTAGAAGAGTACAAACGCCCGAAATTTGAAGTGAAGTTCGATACCGTGAAACTGGCTTATCGTTTAGGCGATACCGTTATCACCCACGCCAAAGCCCTGGCGTACGCCGGTAATAATATCGATGGCGCCACCGTAAAATACCGGGTGGAAAGAAGGGTGCGTTTCCCTTATCCCTGGCTTACGCGCGGCTATATTCCTTACGGCAGCAGCCGTGAGATCACCAGTGGCACCACCACGACTGCCGCAGATGGCAGCTTCAGTGTGCGCTTCCCTGCATTGCCCGACAGGACCATCAACCCGGCTACGAAACCCATTTTCACCTATGTGGTAACAGCTGATGTTACCGATATCAACGGTGAAACAAGAAGTGGCAGCCAGGATATCAGCGCCGGCTACCAATCGCTGGAAATCGAAATGGCGATGCCAGCAGCTGCCGTGCAGAAAGATATCAAACAGGCGCACATACAAACCCGGAACCTCAATGGCGCCTTCGTTCCCGTAACCATGCAACTGCAACTGAAACCAGTGCAACCCGGCAAACGCTTGCTGCGCCCGCGTTACTGGCCACAGCCGGATCAGTTTGTGATGGCGGAAGAGGAATATGTTAAACTGTTTCCGAAAGATATTTATAAAGATGAAGATAAGCAGGATACATGGCCTCGCGGCGCATCGCTGTATCAGAAAGAAGTGGTGAGCACCTCCGATGGCAAAGTGGCGCTGGATCTTCCCAAACTGGCGCCAGGACTGTATGAATTGCAGGTAAACGCCAAAGATGATAAGGGCGATACCGTGCAGCAACGGGCCGTATTCGAGATCATCAATCCTGATATAAAAGAACTGCCTTATCCATCCTATCTATGGAAATACATATCCTCAACCAGCGTTCAACCCGGCGAAACGGCTACCATCTTGCTCGGCTCATCAGCTAAAGACATACACCTGGTACAAGCCCTGAGAAGGCAAAATGCCAAAGAGCAATTTTCTGTAGTTGATTTTTCCGGAACGAAGAAATTCGATGTCAAAGCTACAGAGCAAGATCGTGGCGGTATCAGCACCGCTTTCACGTTTGTGAAAGACAGCCGGGTGTTCAGCATCAATGAAACAATTGCAGTGCCCTGGGATAGCAAAGACCTGCAAATGAAGCTGGCGGCGCATCGCAATAAACTGGAGCCTGGCGAAAAAGAACAATGGAGCATACAGATCACTGGTCATAATGGCGACAAGGCCGCTGCCGAATTGCTGGCCACCATGTACGATGCTTCCCTGGATGCCTTCCGCACGCACGATTGGCAGGTGCCCGGCATCTATCCGTACATCGGCAGCGCCACCTCTTTTGCAGGCCTCAATAACTTCGATGATATCAGCAGCGTGATGCTGGTGAACGGAATGGATCAACGCCCTGATATATTTAAAGAACGCATATTCCCTTCACTCAACCTCTTTGGTTGGAGCATCGGCCAACCCGTATACCGCTATGGTAATAACGTACGGATAAGAGGTGTGGCCAGCATGGGTGTGGCGCCAGCTGCTCCGGCGCCATCAGCAGAAAGACGGATGATGAAAAAAGAATTGGCTGTGGCGATGGTACAGGCAGATGATGCAGCAGGCGCGAAGGTGGCCGATACTACTGGCAAGGGCGGCGAAAGCAAACCTGTCAATGAGCCAACAGCCATCGCCCGCAAAGATTTCCGCGAAACCGCCTTCTTCTTCCCGGCGCTCCATACCGATAAAGATGGCAATGTCACCTTCGGTTTCACCATGCCGGAAGCCCTGACCAAATGGAAGTTCCTCGGTCTTGCACATACGAAAGAACTGGCCTTCGGCTACCAAACCGCCGACATCGTTACACAGAAAACCTTAATGGTGCAGCCCAATGCACCGCGGTTCCTGCGCGAAGGCGATAAGATCTCCTTCTCCGCCAAAGTAAGTAACCTCTCCGATACACAACTGATTGGCCATGCGCGCCTCGAACTCCTCGATGCCGCCACCATGCAGCCGGTAGATGGCTGGTTCCAGAACATCTTCCCCGTGCAACATTTTACCGCCAAGGCAGGACAGAGCGCCGTGGTGAACTTCCCCTTACAGATACCTAACGGTTTCGCCTCTACGTTGTTGTACCGCATCACCGCCCAGGCAGGTAATTTCAGCGATGGAGAAGAAAATGCACTGCCAGTGCTCACCAATCGCATGCTGGTAACGGAATCCATGCCACTGGCCATGCGCGGCGACGGTAAAGAACAATTCACCTTTACCAAACTGCTGCACAGTGGCGAATCACAAACACTGCAACAACATGCCATCACGGTAGAATATACCAGTAACCCTGCCTGGTATGCCGTGCAGGCATTGCCATACCTGATGCAGTTCCCCTACGAGTGTGCAGAACAGGTGTTCAACCGCTACTATGCAAATGCCCTGGCTACGCACATCGTGGCCACCGTGCCGGCGATCAAAACCATCTTCGATAAATGGAAAACAACAGATACGGCCGCATTGCTCAGCAATCTCCAGAAAAATGAAGAGCTGAAATCCTTGCTGCTGCAGCAAACCCCCTGGGTGCTGGAAGCAAAAAATGAAGCAGAACGGAAACATAATATCGCCCTGCTGTTCGATCTGAACACCATGGATAAAGGTCGCAATGCTGCCCTGAAATCGCTGAAAGAAAAGCAGCTGGGAAATGGGGCCTTCCCCTGGTTCTCCGGCATGTGGGAGGATCGTTATATCACGCAATACATCCTTGCGGGTATCGGTCACCTGCAACAGATCGCTACACTTAATGATCCGGATGCAAAGGCGATCGCCAAAAAAGCGATCGGCTATCTCGATCAACGTCTCGTCGCAGATTATAAAGAAGTGCAGAAAGCGAAGAACAAAAACGCCGACCAGCTGTCGCAGATACAGGTACATTATCTCTACGCCCGCTCGTTCTTCAATGAGCCAATGTCCGCCGCTACCCGCACTGCTATGGATTATTACCTCGCCCAGGAGAAAAAACACTGGCTCACGCAAAGCAAATTTGCCCAGGGTATGATCGCCATCACCTTGTTCAAAAACGACGACAAGGTAACGCCAACGGCTATACTAAAATCGCTGAAAGAAAATGCGATGAACAGCAAAGAGATGGGTATGTACTGGAAAGATATTACCGGCGGATACGACTGGTACCAGGCCCCCATCGAAACACAGGCATTGCTGATCGAGGCATTTGATGTGGTGGGGAAAGATGCCAACGCCGTAGCAGATATGAAAACCTGGCTCCTGAAAAACAAACAAACCAATAACTGGCATACCACCAAAGCCACTGCCGACGCATGTTACGCCATGCTGCTGCATGGCAGTAACTGGCTTGCCGCCACACCGCAAGTGCATATCCAGCTCGGAAATGAGACCATCAGCTCTGCTACGGAATCAACGGAAGCAGGCACCGGTTATCTCAAAACCCGCATCGATACAAAGGATGTAAAACCAGCCATGGGTAACATCTCCGTAACGGTGAAAGACAGCAAAGGCCAACCTTCCTGGGGAGCCGTTTACTGGCAATATTTCGAACAGCTCGATAAAATTACCGCCGCCAAAACACCACTCGTCATAGAAAAAGAATTGTTCAGGGAAGTGAACAGCGATCAAGGCCCGGTGCTCACAAAGATCACAGAAGGCCATGAGCTGAAAATAGGCGATAAAGTGAAAGTGCGCATCGTATTGCGCACCGACCGCAGCATGGAATACATCCATCTGAAAGATATGCGTGCCGCCTGTTTCGAGCCTGCCAATGTTATCAGCGCAGCTAAATGGCAGAACGGCCTCAGCTACTACGAAAGCACCCGCGATGCCAGTACAGACTTCTTCTTCAGTTATTTGCCAAAGGGGACTTACGTGTTCGAATACACGCTGTTCACCACCCACGAAGGCAAGTTCTCCAATGGCATCAGCACCGCGCAATGCATGTATGCTCCGGAGTTCAGCGCACATAGCGAAGGACTGAATTTTAAAGTTGCGGAATAAAATAAATAATAAAGTCGCCAAAAACAGGGACCGCAGCGTCCCTGTTTTTGTTTTAATACCTTCGCGTAATCATGAAGCAAGTGGATTATATCATAGCAGGGCAAGGGATTGCGGGCACGATGCTCAGCTGGTTTCTGCTGAAGGCCGGCAAAAAAGTACTGGTGATCGACGATGCCAAACCCAATAGCGCGTCGCGCGTGGCAGCCGGTATCATCAACCCGGTATCGGGCCGGCGTTTCGAACCTGCATGGCTATACGAAACGATTTACCCTTTTGCGCAGTGCACTTACTATGAACTATCGTCCCTGCTGCAAACGGATATCTTTACGGAGCGCGAACTGTGGACGGTATTTCCTTCGCAGCAAATGCGCGATGCCTTTATAGCCAAATCGGCGAAAGGCATCACGGATCAATACTCGGAAATGCCCGCCAGTCTGCGTTATGAGGGGATCCTTGATCAGCCTTTCGGCGCGGCAGTCATCAGGGGCGCCACGGTGAACCTGAAAGCCTTGCTGCCGGCCTATCGGCGCTACCTTTTGCAACAGGGCGCCCTGGAGGAGCGTCACCTGGAACTGTCGGCGCTGCATATCTCTCCCGATAAAATTATTTATGAAGAGATCATTGCCGAGAAGATTATTTTCTGCGATGGAATGGCCACCGCGGCTAACCCTATGTTTGAGGCGATCAGGTTTTTGCCAAACAAAGGAGAAGTGCTGCTGGTGCGGATTCCAGGCCTGCAAACAAATGATATCATCAAGAAAGGGATCACCTTGGTGCCGCAGGGCGGAGACCTGTTCTGGGCCGGTTCTACTTTCGTATGGGATTATACAGACGAGCGGCCTACGGCCGCGCAACGCGCCCACCTGGAAAAAGGACTGCAACAATTATTAAAGATTCCCTATACGATAGAAGGCCAGCTGGCGGCAGTACGGCCTTCGGGCAACGACCGGCGGCCTGTCATCGGCTTCCATCCTGCATATCCGGCGGCTGGCATCTTTAACGGGCTGGGTACTAAAGGCTGCTCGCTGGCGCCCTTTATGGCCGCGCATTTCACGGAGGCAATCCTGGGAAAGTCGCTACTGATGCAGGATGTGGACCTGAATAGATATTTTAACACACGCCGGGGGTAAAATGCCCGCGGCAAACCGTATCTTTGCCCCCCTTGCGGGTATGGCTGAACAAAGGTATAGTGGTCATGAACAATGGGCGGCTTTCCCGGTATTCTTCCATAAAACTATTAAAATCAATTATTTACGCATGTACAGGACGCACACTTGCGGGGAATTAAGAATAGAACAGGTTGGTCAGGAAGTAACACTGGCCGGATGGGTACAAACAGTAAGAAAGTTCGGTAGCATCAACTTTTTTGATCTGCGCGACCGCTACGGCATCACGCAGCTGTTGTTCGGCGAAAATCTCAATGCAAAACTTGATAGCCAGCCATTGGGCCGCGAGTTCGTTATCCAGGTAACGGGCATCGTAACCGAGCGTTCCAGCAAGAACCCGAACCTCCCTACCGGCGATATCGAGATCACCGTGAAGGATTATACTATCCTCAACGCCGCTAAAACACCGCCTTTCACCATCCAGGATGATACCGATGGCGGTGATGAGCTGCGCATGAAATACCGCTACCTCGACCTGCGTCGCAATATCGTGAAACAGAACCTGGAACTGCGTTACAGGGTAGGCCGCGCTGCGCGCGTGTTCCTGCATACGCAAGGCTTCATGGATATAGAAACACCTTTCCTGATCAAATCCACACCGGAAGGCGCCCGCGACTTCGTAGTGCCCAGCCGCATGAACCCGAATGAGTTCTATGCCCTGCCTCAGTCGCCGCAAACCTTCAAGCAACTCCTCATGGTAAGTGGTTACGACCGCTACTACCAGATCGTGAAATGCTTCAGGGATGAGGATCTCCGTGCCGATCGCCAGCCGGAGTTCACGCAAATTGACTGCGAAATGAGTTTCGTAGACCAGGAAGATGTGCTCCATACTTTTGAAGAGATGATGAAATATATCTTCAAGGAGATCAAAGGCATTGAGTTCGACGGCGCCTTCCCGCGCATGACCTGGGACGATGCCATGGAATACTATGGTAACGATAAACCCGATATCCGCTTCGAAATGAAGCTGGTAAACCTCGGCGATACCGTTAAGAACAAAGGTTTCAAAGTATTCGATGATGCCGAGCTGGTAGTGGCTATCGCCGCAAAAGGTTGCTCGGAATATACCCGCAAACAGCTCGATGAGCTGACAGAATGGGTAAAACGCCCGCAGATCGGCATGAGCGGCCTCATCTACGTTAAATATAATACAGACGGTACGCTGAAAAGCTCTGTGGATAAATTCTTTGACGAAGGTCAACTGAAGTTATGGGCAGAAAAATGCCAGGCACAGCCGGGCGATCTCATACTGGTATTGGCTGGCAAAGAAGAACGTACCCGCAAGGCTATGAGCGAGCTGCGCCTGGAAATGGGCGAGCGCCTCGGTCTCCGCAATAAAAACGAGTTCAAGCCGTTGTGGGTAATAGACTTTCCGCTGTTTGAATACGCGGAAGAGGAAAACCGCTGGGTGGCCCGTCACCATCCATTTACGTCGCCCAAGCCGGAACACATCGTTCTGATGGACGATATGTCACAATACGCCCGGATCAAGGCAAATGCCTACGATATTGTATTGAACGGTACTGAAGTAGGAGGTGGATCTATCCGTATCTTCCAGCGCGACCTGCAAGAGAAAATGTTTGCTGCGCTGGGAATGTCCAAAGAAGAAGCAGCCCATAAGTTCGGTTTCCTGCTGGGTGCCTTTGAATATGGCGCGCCGCCACATGGTGGTATCGCCTTCGGATTTGACCGCTTGTGCTCGTTACTGGGTGGCAGTGAGAGCATCCGCGACTTTATCGCCTTCCCAAAAAATAACTCGGGCCG
The DNA here is from genome assembly GCF_902167635.1 of Chitinophaga vietnamensis. GTDB lineage: Bacteria > Bacteroidota > Bacteroidia > Chitinophagales > Chitinophagaceae > Chitinophaga > Chitinophaga vietnamensis. The sequence goes on along the minus strand of NZ_CABHMS010000011.1, from coordinate 131,276 downwards.
CGATGTGATGCTGGATGCGCCGAGTGAGATCGATCAAAAGCAGCTGGACGAATTACAGATCAGCCTGGTTAAATAGGGTCGGCATAATATTTGTTATTTGCTGGCCTCGTAAGCGGAAATCCCCTTTGATATGGTTGCAAAACCGCATCAAAGGGGATTGGCATAATTATAAAAGACTACATTTTTTAACAAGAAATTAACGGAAGAAGAAGGAAAGAGAGAAGACGTATTATTTAATTTTTTAAAGTAATATTGCGGTGTGATCATCGTTGATATGTGAGGTAAGAAGTGATGCTGAAAACAAACAACAAACTATCACCTGATACAAAAACTACTGCTATGAGAATTCCCAAATTCTTAAGGGGCAAAGGTTGGTTATGTGCGGTGTTTTTATTGCTAATGCTCAGCAATGTTGGGTTTGCGCAACAATCCACAAACAATTATTTGAAAAAATTTAAACCGGTTTCTGTGGAACTGATGCAGGAAACAGGCATCCCCGCCAGTGTAATACTGGGCGTAGCCATGCTGGAATCCGGTACCGGCACCAGCAGGAACGCAAGGCTGCTGCATAACCACTTTGGTATTGTAGGCAGCAACAACATGTCCAAAATAAAACCCGGACACAGATCAAGATATAAACAATATCTTTCTGATCTTGCATCCTACGAACATTTTGTGCAACTGCTGGCCAAAAAGAAATGGTTCACGCAGCTGAAAGGTAACCCCGAGTATGCAGTATGGCTCAAACATATGAACCACAGCGGCTACTCTTCCGCCGGGCACGAATGGATAAAACGCGTAACTTCGATCATTAACAGATACAAACTATATAAGCTGGATGCCAACATGGACAGCGTAGCCCGGGGATCATGATAAAACCGCAGGCCCGCCATGCAGCAACCGGTGATGTGTAAATCGATTCATGAATATGATGCCTGGCAAAAATAAGTCTGCCTATCCTTTTTTAATTATCGCTGGATCATTGGTATGCCTCGTGGCATTGTCCCAACTTAATTACAGCTTTTCGTATAAAGATTTTCAATTCAAAAAACTGGATATGCTGTCCGAACTCCGGACAGCATCCCAGCCTGAAAACCGCCAGCTATCTAATACATCGCCTAGGAAACAAACTGTTGCCCGGGACTCCTCTACAGTTACCCAACCTGGGGACTCGGTTACCCATATTCCCGATCCTGATGCCACACATGACTTTATGTCGTATACCGGCATTATGCAATACGCCGCCGCCAATGGCGATACCTCGGAAGGTATCCAGCATTTCCTGCAAGCCCTCCGCGAGCTGAAAGCCGGCAAACGCAAAAAAGTACGTATCGCCTACTTCGGCGACTCCATGATAGAAGGAGATCTCATCACCGGGGACCTGCGCGACAGCCTCCAGCGCTATTTCGGCGGACAAGGCGTAGGATACATGCCTGTTACCTCCGTGGTGGCCACTTTCCGGACCACCATCAATCATACCTTCTCCACCGACTGGAAAGATTATCACTATAAAAATTCGCCCCCTTCAGACCTGACACTGGGATTGTCCGGCCATACATTCCTGCCCGGAACCGGCAGCTGGATCAGGTATTCGCCCGTACGCAAACCCCGCCTCGATAAATTCGATGAAGTATCTGTTCTGTATGGTCCGGGTAATGGCGCTACCCTCAACATTAACGATAAAGCCTATACGCTTTCCGGCAATGCGCCAGTGAACCGCCTCGACCTGCAACAGGATACCGGCCATCAGGCGCTGGTCATAAAATATAGCGGCGGCAATACCATCCCCTTCTATGGCGTTTGTTTCGAAGGCGACGATGGCGTATATGTGGATAACTATTCCTTCAGAGGCATCAGCGGCGTAGAGCTGGGCCACCTCTCCGCAGAGATGGTCCGCAAAATGCAGCAGGAACGCCCGTATGACCTCGTGGTACTGCATTACGGCGCCAATGTACTGTTCCGTCCGGAACTCACAGACTATAGCTGGTACGAGCGCCCGATGAAAAAAGTGATCGACTCTTTACGCAACGACCTGCCCGCCACCTCTTTCCTGATCGTAGGCACGGCAGACAAATCATACAAAAGCGGCGACCGTTATGTAACAGCGCCCGGTGTGGAAGCATTGCTCAAAGTACAACACGAACTGGCCGCAGATAAAGGTACCGGCTACTGGAACCTCTTTGCCGCCATGGGCGGGCAAGGCTCCATGACCAAGTGGGTGGAGGGAGATACCACTTACGCCAATAAAGACTATACACACTTTAACCGACAGGGAGCGGCCAAGGTAGGGGCGCTGCTGTATAAAGCCATCATGAATGAGTACAGCCAGGCACAACATCCTTAAAGGAATAATGGCGGTAACGCTGCTATTCACCGGTATATCGACCTATGCACAACAGTTCTCCGGCAGTAATACCATCCAACAGGATACAGCACTGTACCGGTTCTTCAACAGTTTGCAACATGCCGACAGCAGCGTGATCTCCATATTACATCTCGGCGATTCACATGTGCAGGCAGGCCATTTTCCGATGGCCACCGGCATCATGCTGCAACAACAGTTTGGCAATGCAGGCCGCGGCTTCGTATTCCCTTATAACGTTGCCGGCACCAATGGCCCGGAAGACTACCGCTGGAACAGCACGGTGCGCTGGCAATCGGATCGCGTGGTAGATCGTTCCAAATCACCGGTGCTCGGCCCCGGCGGTATTGATATCACCACGCTGCAACATAGTCCCACACTGGCTTTCACCGGCAAGCAAGACGCCGGCCCCGACAATAATTTCAATAAGGTACAACTCCTGTACGATGCCCATAATACCAACACCACCGTGGTAGCGCCCGATGCCGAAGTAACGGTAACGCCTACACCGTTTCCGGGATCTTCTACGATCAGTATGGCTACGCTCAGCTTCCTGCAGCAGCAGCAATCGTTCCAGGCTCGCTGGGAAGGCGGCAGCGGCCCGCTTACCTTCTATGGGGCCGTGCTGAAGAATGGCCACAGTGGCGTGTTGTATCATAGCGTTGGCATCAACGGCGCCATGTACCAACACTATAATGATGTCAATAATATCCTGCTGGCGCAGATGGCTGTGCTGGCGCCTCAGCTGGTGATCATCTCCCTCGGTACCAATGAAGCCTACGGGAAATTTGATCCTTTCCAGTTCCGGGGCGAGATCGATAAAACCGTGCAACTGATCCGCCAGCAATTGCCGGCAGTCAATATCCTGTTAACTACGCCACCGGATTGCATGCGTGCGGTACGTACCTCTTATCGTAAAAAAGTAGGTAAAAAGAAGTGGAAAACTTATTATCGCGTTTCATATTACCCGAATCCCTATATCGCTATGGTAACGCAGCAGATAATGGGATATGCCCGTGAACATGGCCTCGCCTGCTGGAATTTCAATGCTGTCAATAAAGCGCAGCATGCGCAGTTCAGTGGCGCCTGGGCGGGCGACCATATCCATTTTAATGTGAGAGGCTATCAGTTGCAAGGCCAGCTCTTGTACGAAGCCATCAAACAATCGTGGAACAGATACCTGGGAGAATCAAAGAAAAATATTTTAACCGCCAATGATCGACTTTAACAAGCTGTTGTCCGAATTAGTTTATAATCCATCAGATCCGGTATTATTCAACAGCGCCTTTTTCTTCTATTATTTTGCATTGTTCCTGATGTGCTACCTCGCCGTGCATCGCAGCAAAACGGGGCGCGTGTGGGTATATACGCTCTTTTCGCTCTATTTCTTTTACAAGGCCTGCGGCTACTACGTAGGCCTGGTGATCCTTTCGGCGATCGTCGATTTCAATCTTTCCCGCTGGATACACCGTACGCCCAGCCGTGCTGTCAAGAAATCGCTGCTGGTGTTCAGTATCCTGCTCAATATCGGCCTGCTATTCTATTTTAAGTACACGAATTTCTTTATCGGTATCATCAACGATTTTGGCGCAGGCCACATTCCGCTGCTGAAGCTGACCTTGCCGATTGGTATCTCTTTTTATACCTTCGAAAACCTGAGTTATACAATAGATGTTTACAGAGATGAGATAGAACCGGTGAACAGTTTCATGGATTATCTCTTCTTCCTGTCTTTCTTCCCCAAACTGATGATGGGACCGATCGTGCGTGCGGCCGACTTCATCCCGCAGATATCAAAACCCTACCGCATTGAATCAGAGGATATCGGCAAAGGCATGTACCTCATCATGAGCGGGCTGTTCAAGAAGATTGTGATATCGGATTTCATCTACCAGAACTTTGTACAATATATTTTTGACGATCCAAGTAAGCATACCGGGCTGGAATGCCTGCTCGGCGTGTATGGATATGCGTTAGTAATCTACTGCGACTTTTCCGGGTATTCGGATATGGCGCTGGGCATTGCCCGCTGGACGGGCTTCCGCATCCCGCCTAACTTTGACTCGCCTTATCAAAGTTCTTCCATCACAGAGTTCTGGCGCAGATGGCATATTTCTCTCTCAAGCTGGTTGCGCGATTACCTGTATATCCCGCTGGGCGGTAACCGCAAAGGCAAGGTGCGGCAATATATCAACCTGGGCCTCACCATGCTGATCGGCGGTTTCTGGCATGGCGCCAGCTGGAACTTTATCTTCTGGGGCGGCATGCATGGCAGTTTGCTGGCCATCGACAAAGTGCGGATCGACTGGCTCAAAAAACGCCAGATTGTGTTCGAAGGCTGGAAAGGCAATCTGCTCAAGGTATTGGGCGTTCTCTTTACTTTCCACTTCGTTTGTTTCTGCTGGATATTCTTCAAGGCAGCCACTTTCCACGATGCCTGGGCGCTGATACACCAGGTGGTGTACGATTTCCAGCCAGACATATGGCCTGAGCTCTATCAAGGTTATACTGCAGTGTTCTGGGTAATGGTGTTGGGCTTCATCCTGCATTTCCTGCCGCGCAGGGCAGAGTTTTCCACAGAGGCCTTGTTGAGCCGCGTACCCGTGGTAGGTAGCGTGCTGATCATGGTGGTGTTCATCTGGCTACTGGTACAGGTGAAGAGCACGCAACCCATGATACCGATCTATTTCCAGTTCTAATAATGCTTCTGGTGCGGGATGTAGAGCGTACAGCTTTGCTCGCCTGTGATCGATAAAAAGAAATGATTGCCGCTCATCTTGAAATACCCGCTGCGGCAGCTATCGTTGATAAAGTCGTACATGGGCGCACCAGCCTCCGAAAAAGACATGTTCAGATCCAGTTGCAGGTAATCGCCAGCCGGTACTTGTTTGTTATACAGGTTGGGCGATTTCATCAGCTCATAGTGATTCTTATAGTATTCCGGCCTGTTTGGTATCAGCATGCCTACGTACATGCGTAACCGTTCGTAGGAGGTAGATGGCACCGCATCCAGCGTACCGGTAACGATCATGCCATCTTTGATGTTATGCAGCTTCAGCAGGATTTCCAGCGTATCAAATTTGTAACGTAATTTCTCCACCAGGTTCCGCACCGGATCCCTATGGCCCGGAAGTCGATAGTAGTAAAGGGTATAAGCAGGTAATTTTACCGGTACCATATTATCTGTACAGAAAATATCGCGGTAGCCGTCCTGCGATTGAGTAATGATCCTTGTACGCCGCATGGTTTCATGTTCATTGGGGAGAAACGGCCTTTTGCGGAATGCTGTTGGCGTGAGGCTGAATACTTTCTTGAAATCATTGGAAAAGTTGGCCAGCGTGTAAGCTACAAAATCTGCAATATCGGTGATACGATAACCGCTGTGGCGAAGCAATCCACCGGCGGCTTCCAGTTTCCGCAATATGATATCTTGCTTGAATGGTATACCGAATATCTCTTCATATCGTCGTGTCAGTGTTTGCGGATACACATTCAGCATTTCAGCAATTTCCTTGACAGTAAAGGTTTTATGTGGATAGCTATCTACTATAGACATGGCTTTCAAACAGATGTGGTACCAGTAAAGATAGGTTTCCGGTTTTTTCATAGTAAAGGAGTTTATGGTGATTTGAGATTTAATAATATTATTTCAATTTTGAGAATGATAAAACGAAGTTGGCCTGATGAAACTCAGATTAACTAGCCCTTAACAGATATGATTTCTGCACTAATCCGCCCCAATTCAATACTTTTGCGCAAAATCTGAAAAGCCTGATGCGGTTTACGAGACACTACCTGCTGATTATAGCATTGCTTTTAATCACCACTGCTGCGCGTGCGCAATTCCTGATGGATATGATTGATACCACTACCGAACTGGGTAAGGGCATGATCGCCATGTATCATAAGTACGACGCCTTGCGGTTTAGCGGCTATATCCAGCCACAGTTCCAGGCTATTTCATCGCGTGGAGCTAAAAGCTATGCTGGTGGCGATTTTGGGCCACAGGCAGACAACCGCTTCACTTTACGCCGCGGCCGTCTGCGCCTGGATTACGAGCGTTACGACAAAAACGATATGCCCCTGGTGCAATTTGCTTTTCAGTTTGATGGAACGGAACGCGGCGTATTCATCCGCGATTTCTACGGCCGTTTCTTTGAAAATAAATTCAACATGTTTTCGCTGGTGGGAGGGATGTTTGCACGGCCTTTCGGGTATGAGGTAAACCTTTCTTCTGCCGATCGTGAAACGCCCGAGCGTGGCCGCATGTCGCAGATATTAATGAAAACAGAACGCGACCTTGGCGCTATGATCTCTTTTGAGCCACGACGGAAAGACCATCCGCTGCGCTTCCTGAAAATAGACGCCGGCTTGTTCAATGGCCAGGGCCTGACGGCCACCAGCGATTTCGACAGTCATAAGGACTTTATCGGCCGTGTGGCCATCAAGCCGGTGCGGCTTAACCGCCAGCAATGGCTGCTATCCGCAGGCGTGTCGGTATTGTATGGCGGCATGCAGCAATTCACGCAGTATATCAACCGTATGGGAACGGTAAACGGCAAACCTGGTTTTGTAATGGATTCAGCAGTAACCAACAATGGCGCCATTGCGCCCCGGCATTACTATGGCGCCGATGTGCAGCTGAAGATCCCCAACGGGCCAGGTAAAGGAAGCACACAGTTCCGGGCGGAATATATCCGTGGCGTACAAACCGCCACTGCGGCCACTTCCGAAACACCCGGCATTATTCCGGTGGATGCGCAGGGCAAGCCGCTGCCGCTTTATATCCGCAATTTTGATGGGGCCTATTTTTATTTTATTCAGAACCTGGCCAGCAACAAACACCAGCTGGTATTGAAATACGACTGGTACGACCCCAACAAGAAAGTGAGTGGTAAAGAGATCGGCGCTCCCGGCTCCGGACTCACGGAAGCGGATATACGATATAATACCTGGGGCCTTGGCTATCTGTATTATGCCAATGAGCACCTCAAGTTCACGGTGTACTATGATTGGGTGAAGAATGAATCCACCTCCCTCGCCGGCTTTGAGAAAGACCTGAGAGATAATGTATTCACTTGCAGGATGCAATACCGTTTTTAGTGCGGGCTATTCGCGGCCTGATTCCATGGTGAAACCGAAGGTGCTGCCTATTTCCGGCTTGCTGCGTACGGTGATGGACTGGTCATGCGCTTCCACGATATGCTTAACGATGGCGAGGCCCAGGCCGGTACCGCCAATGTCGCGGCTGCGGGCACGGTCTGTCCGGTAGAAACGCTCAAACACACGCGGCAGGTGCTCTTCCGCCATACCGATACCATCGTCGGAAATCTCTACCAGCACACGTTTGCCGTCCATGCTGTAAATGCTGGCGATGGTATGGCCATCCGGTTTGCCGTATTTGATGGAGTTATCTACCAGGTTGATGAGCACCTGGCGTATCTTTTCTTTGTCGGCCAGCACTTGTACCGGCGCTTCGCAACCCTTTTTGATACTGAATTTGATGCCTTTGGTATTGGCTTTCAGGGAGAGGGTATCAAATACATCTTTGATCAGGTCCTGGATCACGAACACTTCGCTGTTGATCGTCATTTCACCGCTTTCGAGTTTGGATATTTCATCGAGGTCATCGATGAGACGGCAAAGGCGGTCGATATTTTTAGTGGCGTTTTTCAGGAATTGTTTGTTCACGTTAGGATCTTCGAGTGCGCCATCGAGCAGCGTATGAATATAGCCCTGTACCGCGAAGATGGGCGTTTTCAGCTCATGGGAGAGGTTGAGCAGGAACTCCTTACGGAACTCTTCGTTGCGCCGGAGGTTTTCCAGTTCTTCTTTTTTCTGGCTGGCCCATTTCTCCACATCTTCACTTACTTCTTCAATCGTTTTCAGAGGAAGAATATTTTTGTTGAAAAATTCTTCTCTTTTAGATGCTTTGGTCTGGTAGATAAATTTGTAGATCAGTTTGATCTTCCGGTAGATGAAGTTCTGTAACGTATAGAGATAAAGGTAGTAGGATACCAGGAAAGTAAGGATGAATGCGCCCAGTACCACCTTCCAGTTACCTACAGTGAACCATGTGCCCAATGCTATTACAGCAGATAAGATCAGCGCTGTGAATCCCGCCAGTTTCTGTGGCGACAGGTTTTTAGTCTTGAACATACTCCAAAGTGAGTAATTATTGTAATAGTGGGAAATTACTGTAAATTTTTTACTTGCCATAAAAAAGCCGGTGACTAGCAGCAAAGCGCTGTCAGCCCAAATGGTTTTGGTGAATGGAAGATGATGTGCGAAGGGTTTCCGGGGGCGGATTACATTTCGAATTTGTAACCTACGCCTTTCACAGTGGTGATCAGGTCAATACCGATCTTCTGGCGGATCTTGCGGATATGTACATCAATGGTACGGTCGCCTACGATTACTTCGGTGCCCCATACCTGGTTCAATATTTCATTGCGCAGGAACACGCGGCCTGGTTTGGAAGCGAGCAGCTGCAACAATTCAAATTCTTTTTTCGCGAGAATGATCTCCTGGCCTTTGTAGGTCACGGTGAATTTCTCGCGGTCTATGATCAGGTCGCCGAGGTGCACCTGCATTTCTTCCGGTTTGTGCAAACGGCGGAACAGCGCATTGATGCGGCTTACCAGCAATTTAGGTTTGATAGGTTTGGCGATATAGTCATCGGCGCCCATGTTAAGGCCGTCGATCTCTGATTTTTCATCATTGAGCGCTGTAAGGAACAGGACCATGGTGTCCTTGAACTCGGGGATCTTCCTGATCTCACGGCAGGTATCGATACCGTTTTTATTGGGCATCATGATATCCAGCATGATCAGGTCGGGCCTGAAGATCTTTGCTTTCTGGATAGCCTCGCTGCCGTCTTTGGCGGTTACCGTGTCGTAACCTGCTGTTTTGAGATTGTAGCTGATAATCTCAAGAATGTCCAACTCATCATCTACCACCAGAATTTTTCCTGCAACCGCTTGGTCTACCATAAAAATTTTCTTTTAAAAAGACGGCACAAAATTATAAAGCCATCCTCGTGATTAATGGAAACTTAACATTATGAAATTGTTAATTCAGTACTAGTCTTGATTCCATTGACTGGCAGCAAGTTACGCTAAAAATAAAATGCAGGGAATATATGCATTATTCCTTATCCGTACCCTTCTGATTGCTATGGCGAAGATGTTGGGACAAGGTGTTGGTCAATTGGTTCAGCATTTCCATCTGCGCTTGTTGCCATTCGAGCGTATCTTGTTGCTGGCGGATGATCAGGTGGTCGATCTTTTCATGCAGGATGCGCACTTCCAGCTCTGATTTGAGATTGATCATATAGTCTTTCTTGGCGCGCCTGCGGTCTTTATCTTCCTGGCGGTTCTGGCTCATCATGATCACCGGCGCCTGCAAGGCCGCCAGGCAAGAGAGAATAAGATTGAGCAGGATGAAAGGATAGGGGTCGAAGCCTTTGTTGGCCAGCCACATGATATTGAGGGCCATCCACACGATGATGAAGCCGACAAAGATGATGATAAAGCGCCAGCTGCCGCCGAAATCAGCGATCTTGTCGGCCAGCCGCTCGCCATAAGAGAGGTGATCTTCCTGTTCTTCGCCGAGTTTGTCGGTAAGGGTTTCATGATCCCTCAGCTTCTCCATCACTTGTTTCTCCATCTCTGTCAAGTCGCTCATCTCTTTTGAGAAGATGGACTCATAATATTTTTGCCGGTAATGGAGCATCTCGGAAGCCGAGATATGACATTTATGATTGAAGTGCGGATGCTCTTTTTTGATGAGCGCCAACAGGGAAGGGCGTATCCATTTGGCGCTTACTTTTTCTTCTTCCGGAAATTGTTGTCCTGAAACATCACTGGTAAAGGTTTGCATATCGTCTGCATTTTAATGCTGATGAAATTTACATCTTCCATGATTAAATATATTCATGGCTAAAATATATATGTGTTTCAAGCTAGAAAAGAACGAATAAGGCATAATAGCTACCACAGTAATATTTTGGTTGTAAATTTGCTATCAGGTCGGTTGAAAAGTACATTTATAATGAGAAGATTTTTATTCATGTTGCTGCTGCTAGCTTCTCAAAACAGCTGGGTGCATGCACAGAGCAGCCATATCCAGATTCCTATTACGCGACAGGGATTCCACGATAACATCGACAAAGAGCAGGTTGCTGCCGACAAGTTTGATGGGAAAGTTGATGATATGGTGAAAGTATCAGACGACCAGACCACCAATCTGCAAGTGACTAATGCCCTGCTCCGGGATGTAGACAATATGCAGATAGAGATCGAGCGGGACACCGCGCTGGATCACCGTTTGAAGGTGAAATACCTCACAGGCCTCTACCTGATGCTCAAAGACTATAACCAGAAACGCGCCCATCACAAGATAGAGCCGGAAGAAGCCCCTGCTATTGTAAAGGCCTTTCACAACATGATGCGCGCCGACATTAAAGGACAGAGCATCGTTCCTTATATCCAGCATCTCTCCTTCGACGCTTCCGAAAAACTTATCGAAATATTCCGTGAGAACCCCGGCTACAAAGAGGCCAGGGGACAGGTTTTCACCAAATATGCCTTCAATAACCTGGAAACGGTGATGCCTAAACTGAGTTATTACCTGGACAATCCCGGTACCGACTCCATCGTGGCCGCGGTAGCACGCAAGTACCCGAACCAGGTGCTCACCTATGCTACTTCTTATACGCCGATGGCCAATGCCATCAAACGTAACCAGGACCCTATCGTACAGCAGATCGTGCGGATAGGACAATCGCCGCAAAGCACGCGCATCCTGCCTTTCATCGATGAGCTGCTGGCCGGCACCACCACAGTGGAAAAACTGGAAAAGATCGCTGATAGCGACTACGCCTATTACAAGCAGATGGTGAAATCCATGGTGGCGCTGCAAAAAATGAAAGCGCAAGGCCAGACCCCGATAGGCATGAAAGCCATGATGGAAAATATGCAGGCCAAATCACTGCTGTATATCCGCGACGTGAACGATCTCCACGAAGAACCAGCACCAGTGCGCTTCCGCATCGTGAAAGACTTTACGCCTGAAGAATTGTATTACCTGATCATCAACGGTCAGGAAGAATTATATACTTCCAGCTATACAAACCATAACAACGCCGGTTTGTACGACCAGATGATGGCCCGCATGAAACCTCCGCGTGGCGATAGTTTGCTGATGATGGTGAATTTCGACCGTTTCAAGAAATTCATCGCGATGGCAGCGGGTTTCAATACCCTCGATAATTTCCTGAAGTCCATGGCGCCGGAAAACTCCAACTATCTCATGCAGAAATACGTGCAGAACCTGGAGAAGACCGAAGACCTGGAAGATGCGGTGGATGTGGCCAATTCCTTTGGCAGTATCCGCGACGAGAAGCTGCTGGACTTCCTCCGCGAAGAAGTGAGAAAGAACCTGGCTTATGTGAAGAAACATAACGACCGCCGTGGTACGGTGATCTATCAACTGCTCAGCAGTTTGTTTGAAACGGAATCCAGCAAGGAGAACGATTCATCCAAAGCCACGGATATGGCCAGCAAGCTGCAATTGCCGCCGATCAACTATGTGAGCTATAATACGCTCGAAAGCGACAGCGGCCGCATTTATCAGCAGGTATTCTTTTATGGTGATAAAGATGGACAGGAATCTTTCGCGAGCTTCATGACCAACTTCCCGGCCGGAGAATGGAAGGTGGTGAAAAATAAATACTGGGCTACTATCACTTCGCTGAAAGGCAAGCCCACTACCATTTTCGCGAACCTGCCGCTGGACGAGCCTGATGATAAGGACGCTATTTCCCGCCTGTCGGAGTTCCTGGATCAGAGCGATATTCACCCTACCATATTCATCCATCGTGGTCACAGTTACCACGTAAATACGACGCTGGATAACCTGCAAAGTTCTGCGAAGATCGTGGTATTGGGCTCCTGTGGCGGTTATCACAACCTGGCGGTAGTATTGGAGAAATCACCCGAGGCGCACATTATCTCTTCCAAACAGGTAGGTACCCGTTTCGTGAACGAGCCGATCATCCGCAGCCTGGAAGATGTGATCCGCAGTGGTAAAAATGTAGACTGGGTGGCTATGTGGGCGCAGCTGGCAAAAAAATTCGCCGGAGATGCGCGTAACAAGGAGCTTTTCAGCGACTATGTGCCGCCGCATAAAAACCTGGGCGCGATCTTCATCAAGGCTTACAAACAGATCATGAAAGACGAGAAGAAATCGTAATTTCTCGCAAAGCAGCATAAGCAACAAAGCACGCAGAGATATTCTCCGCGTGCTTTGTTGCTTATGCTGCTTTGCGAGAAATTATATCGTATTTTTGTTTACAAACGGAACAACCTTGGAAAATCTGGCGGTTAAGAAAGTATTTGATTTCAGTTTATTACGGCGCATATTCTCCTTTGCAGCACCTTACAGGCGGTCTTTTTACGTTTCCATGTTGTTAACAGTGGTGCTGGCGGTTATCTCGCCCTTGCGCCCTTATCTGATACAGGTTACAGTGGATAAATATATCGCGAACCAGGTGATGCGCATGCTGGTGATCGTGACAGTTGTACAGATATTATTGCTGTTGCTGGAAACCATTGTAAGGTTCTTCTTCTCTTACCTGACCAACTGGCTGGGACAGTCGGTGGTAAAGGATCTGCGCGTAACGGTCTACAAAAAGATCGTGCACCTGAACCTGGCCTTCTTCGATAAAACACCCATTGGTACACTTACTACGCGTACCATCAACGATATTGAAGCGATCAACGATGTATTTTCCGAAGGGATCATTTCCATTGTGGCGGATCTGTTGATGATCGTGGCCATATTGGTGGTGATGTTTATGGAAGACTGGCGGCTGACGCTGATCAGTTTGTCGCCCTTCCCGATATTGATCTTTGCTACCTATGTGTTCAAGGAAAGTGTGAACAAATCTTTTTACCGCGTGCGCAATGCGGTGGCGGCGCTGAATGCGTTTGTACAGGAGCATATCACTGGTATGGTGGTGGTGCAGGCGTTCACTTCCGAGAAGCGCGAGTTTGCGCGGTTCAAGCATATCAACAGGGAGCACCGCAAAGCCAATATAGACGCCATTTTTGCGTACTCTGTATTTTTCCCGGTAGTGGAAATCATCCTGGCTATCTCGCTGGGGCTGATGGTATGGTGGGGTTCCAATAAGGTGCTGAACTATGAGGTAACGCAGGGAGTGATGATCGCTTTCATCATGTACCTGAACATGCTGTTCCGTCCGCTGCGGATGATGGCGGACAAGTTCAATACCCTGCAAATGGGCATGGTGGCCAGCGACCGTGTGTTCAAGGTGCTGGATAACGAGGACTATATTGCGGATAAAGGCACCCGTTCTGCCGATGGCATGAAAGGGGCGATCACGTTTGATCATGTGTCATTTGCGTATGTGGAAGACCGTTATGTGCTCAAGGATATTAATTTCCATGCGGCGCCGGGCGATACGGTGGCGATCGTGGGGCATACTGGTTCTGGTAAAACCACGATCATCAGTATCCTGAATCGTTTATACGAGATACAGCAGGGTAGTATCAAGATAGATGGCGTGAGCCTGCCTGATTACTCCCTGCATGCGCTCCGGAGCAAGATCGGGGTGGTATTGCAGGATGTGTTCCTGTTTTCCGGTTCTATTTACGACAATATCACTTTGCATAATGCGGCGATTTCGAGGCAACAGGTGGAGGATGCGGCGCGGCTGATCGGTATTCATGATTTCATTATGCAATTGCCGGGCGGCTACGATTACCAGGTGATGGAGCGTGGCAGTACTTTATCGCTGGGGCAGCGGCAGCTGATCTCTTTTGTGCGGGCTTTGTTGTACGATCCGTCTATCCTGATTCTGGACGAGGCTACATCGTCTGTAGATACCGAGTCAGAGATGTTGATCCAGCGGGCAATTGACAAGTTGATTGCGGGGCGTACGGCGATTATCATTGCGCATCGTTTGTCGACGATCAGTAAGGCAGACAAGATCATTGTGCTGGATAAGGGGGAGATCAAGGAGATGGGTACGCACGAGGAGTTGTTGAAGCTGGAAGGATTTTACTACAAGCTGCACAGTATGCAGTTTAACGCGACGAAGGTGTAGTTGATGATTTTTTTTAATAAGATTACCGATAGATCAATGTGTGATTTTTACACTATCCTTTGTTAAAAAACAGCATATATTAAAGAATATTTTCAGGTACTAAATCTCTTCCTAAGTGCTTGTTTATCAATATAGTTAAAACTTCCCACCATATTTTTTCATAGTCGCTGAATTTTTGAGATAAAAACGTTTATCTTTGCGCAAAATTTCAGAAAACGGTGATTTCTTTCAGTCAGTTCAAACATAGAATGGTAGCACTTGTGATGGTTTTAGGCCTTCACGGTTTTGGTAATTTTTCTTTTGCAGAAGAGGCGCATCCGGCCACGACAGAACACGTTGCTGATGCCGCTGCTCATGGAGAGGAAGCCGAGCCAAAGAAATTTGATGCTAAGGAAGTAATTCTCGGACACGTAAAGGATGCGCATGACTGGCACCTGCTGAGCATTGGTGAAACGCATGTGACTATGCCTTTACCTGTAATTATATATAATCCTGCACGTGGTACATCTGTATTCATGTCATCTGCTTTCCATCATGGTCATGCAGCGCATGATGGTTATCGTCTGGTGAATGCGCACTATCTGCATGAGAAAGGACTGGACCCTGCCAAATACATGGATGGCCAGGTGATTGCTGTGGATGCCAATGATAATCCCACCGGTGAAAAGATCTACGATCTTTCTATGACTAAAAATATTACGTCTATGCTGATCGCAGCGATCTTGTTGGTTGTGATCATGCTGAGCGTAGCGAAAGCATACAAGACCCGTGGTTCCAAGATGGCGCCCAAAGGCTTCCAGAGCCTGATGGAGCCGGTGATTATCTTTATGCGTGACGAAGTAGTGAAGCCTAACATTCCTGGCAAGCACTATGAAAGATACACGCCTTTTATTCTGACGATCTTCTTCTTTATTCTTATCAATAACCTGTTGGGTCTGTTACCAGGTTCTGCCAACGTAACCGGTAACCTGGCGGTAACGGCGGCACTGGCTATTATCAGCTTTATCGCTATTCTGATCAGTTCCAACAAACATTTCTGGGCTCACATCTTCAATCCTCCTGTACCTTTCGGTGTGAAGCTGATCCTGGCGCCGGTTGAGCTGATCGGTGTATTCACCAAGCCGGTATCCCTGATGATCCGATTGTTTGCCAACATCCTGGCGGGTCACATTATCATTCTGAGTATTATCTCCCTGGTATTTATATTTGGTTCTCTGAACAAGGTAGCTGGTTACGGCTTCCTGCCTATCACGATCCTCTTCAACATTGTAATGATGATGCTGGAGTTACTGGTAGCGTTTATCCAGGCGTTCATCTTCGCTAACCTGACCGCAGTGTTTATTGGTCAGGCCATGGAAGGCGGACATGATGATCATCACTAATTAGGAAACTTTTTTAAATACAAATACATATTCATTATGGCACTTTTGACTGTTTTATTGCAGGCTGCTGCTGCATCTGGTTTAGCTAAAGCTGGTGGTGCTGTTGGTGCTGGTATCGCTGCTATCGCAGCTGGTATCGGTGTAGGTAACATCGGTAAAAGCGCTCTGGAGTCTATCGCTCGTCAACCAGAAGCTGCTAACGACATCCGTGCAAACATGATCCTGGCTGCTGCGCTGGTAGAGGGTGTTGCTCTCTTCGGTGTAATCGCTGGTCTGTTGGCGGTAGTTCTGTAAGCCAAACTTCTTACTGCATCCTGCGCACAGGGCAAGGGATGCAGTAATTTCATTTAGATATTCCGGGATTTATCTTGATATTTACTTCCGGTATACTAAACGAAAATTTAAAAATGACTAAATAACCAAATAATAAAATCCTCTTTATATGGATCTGTTGCAGCCCGCATTAGGCTTGTTTCTTATTTCGTTTCTGATCTTTATCATCGTATTCCTGATCCTGAAAAAGTTCGCCTGGAAACCGATCCTGGCCACTTTGAAAGAGAGAGAAGGTTCCATTGCTGACTCTATTGCTTCTGCTGAGAGAGTGAAAGAAGAGATGGCGCAGATGAAAGCAGAGCATGAGCATGTACTGGCTGAAGCCAAAGCAGAAAGAAGCAAGATCCTGAAAGAAGCAAAAGACGCTAAAGATCAGATCATCGCGGAAGCCAAAACGCAGGCGCAGGCAGAAGCGAAGAAGATCATTGCTGAAGCTTACACCGCTATCGAGAACCAGAAAATGGCTGCGTTAACGGATGTAAAAAACCAGGTAGGTAACCTCGTGATCGAAGTAGCAGAGAAAGTGCTGAGAAGAGAACTGGCTGATAAAACAGCACAGGAAGGTTACGTTAAACAACTGGCAGAAGAAATTAAACTGAACTAAGAAGTTAGCTATATGCAGAATCCCCGTTTAGCATCCCGGTATGCAAAATCATTGATAGACCTGGTTCAGGAAAAGAACCAGCTGGAAGAGGTGCATAACGATATGCTGTTTTTACAACAGGTGATGAAGTCCAACAGAGACGTGGTGAACCTGCTGAAAAGCCCGATCATCAAGGCTGACAAGAAACAGAAGATACTCGCCGCTATCCTGGGTAGCCGTGTAAGCGGTACTACCACCGCTTTTGTAAACCTGCTGGTAAACAAAGGCCGTGAAAGCAACCTGCCCGAAATCGCTACTGAATTTTCCCGTCAGTACGATGTACTGAAGAATATCAGCAAAGTGAAAATCACTACTGCGGTGCCGCTGGATGAAGCCACCCTGGAAGTGATCCGGCAGAAAGTAGCCGCTGGTTCTGATCAGCAGATCAGGCTGGAAACCGCGGTAAATGCAGACCTGATCGGCGGTTTCGTACTTGAAGCTTCAGACAACCTGTATGATGCTTCTGTGCTTCGTGATCTGAAAGACATCAAACAACAATTCAACAAGAACATTTACGTATCCCAGATACGTTAAACATACAGCAGCCGCTGCGTACACGCAAAGCTGTTGTCGTTATTCAATTTTATCTAACGACTCTTTTTAAAAAGCATAATTATGGTTGATATTAAACCTGATGAAATTTCGGCGATATTACGCCAGCAGTTAAGCAACTTCAATGCTGCTGCCGACCTCGAAGAGGTAGGTACAGTACTGAACGTGGGTGATGGTATCGCCCGCATTTACGGTTTGGGCAATGTAGGTTATGGTGAGCTGGTAGAGTTTGAGAATGGTGTAAAAGCGATCGCCCTCAACCTGGAAGAAGACAACGTAGGTGTGGTATTGATGGGTGAATCAACAGGTATTAAAGAAGGTGATAAAGTACGTCGTACCAAAAAGATCGCATCTATCAACGTAGGTGAAGGCATGGTAGGTCGTGTGATCAATACACTGGGTGAGCCGATCGACGGTAAAGGCCCTATCACTGGCGAACTGTATGAAATGCCGCTGGAGCGTAAAGCGCCGGGCGTTCTGTTCCGCGAACCAGTAAAAGAACCACTGCAAACAGGCGTGAAAGCGATCGATGCAATGATCCCTATCGGCCGTGGCCAGCGTGAGCTGGTGATCGGTGACCGTCAGACCGGTAAAACCGCGATCTGTATCGACACCATCATCAACCAGAAAGAATTTTTTGACGCAGGTAAACCTGTATACTGTATATATGTAGCGATTGGTCAGAAAGCGTCTACCGTTGCCGGTGTAATGAAAACATTACAGGAAGCAGGTGCAATGGCTTATACTACCATCGTTGCCGCTTCTGCCTCTGAACCAGCTCCTCTGCAGTTCTACGCGCCATTTGCCGGCGCGGCTATCGGTGAGTTCTTCCGCGACAGCGGCCGTCCTGCACTGATCGTGTATGATGATCTGTCTAAACAGGCAGTTGCTTACCGTGAGGTATCCCTGCTGCTGAAACGTCCTCCCGGCCGTGAAGCATATCCTGGTGACGTATTCTACCTGCATAGCCGTTTGCTCGAGCGTGCCGCGAAGATCATCAACAAAGACGAGATCGCGAAACAGATGAACGACCTGCCAGAGTCTATCAAACACCTGGTAAAAGGTGGTGGCTCACTCACTGCATTGCCGATCATCGAAACCCAGGCTGGTGACGTATCTGCTTACATTCCTACCAACGTGATCTCCATTACCGATGGTCAGATCTTCTTGGAAGGTAACCTGTTCAACGCAGGTATCCGCCCGGCGATCAACGTAGGTATCTCTGTAAGCCGTGTGGGTGGTAACGCGCAGATCAAATCCATGAAGAAAGTATCTGGTACCCTGAAACTGGACCAGGCACAATACCGTGAGATGGAAGCGTTCTCCAAATTCGGTGGCGACCTCGATGCGGCTACCAAAGCGGTAATCGACAAAGGCGCCCGTAACGTGGAAATCCTGAAACAAGCACAGTTCAATCCGTTCCCGGTAGAAAAACAGATAGCGATGATCTACATCGGTACCAACGGTTTGCTCCGCGATATCCCTGTTAAACAAGTGCGCGCATTCGAAGAAGCCTTCCTGAACGAAATGGAAGTGCGCCTGCCGGATGTACTCACTGAATTCAAGAAAGGTAACCTGCCAGATGATGGTATCAAGAAAATGGTTACGCTTGTGAATGAACTGAAAC
This sequence comes from Chitinophaga vietnamensis, assembly GCF_902167635.1. Classification (GTDB taxonomy): domain Bacteria; phylum Bacteroidota; class Bacteroidia; order Chitinophagales; family Chitinophagaceae; genus Chitinophaga; species Chitinophaga vietnamensis. The sequence goes on along the minus strand of NZ_CABHMS010000011.1, from coordinate 112,247 downwards.
CAAGATTCGCATAAGCAACAATTGCTGAAAGAATATAAAGGAAGACCTTTACCAGTATTGGTAAAGGTCTTTTTTTTACCCTTGATTTGCCGTTGATCTTTTAAATTTGGTTTATAATATAAACTAGTTTACATTTGTTCAATTATCCTTATTTCGTATGTGGAAGCTCAACCTCTATCTCGCAATATTTCTCTGTTTACCTGTATGGTTATTGGCCCAGGCCAGGATCAGCGGTAAAGTCACAGATAATAAGAAACGCGCCCTGCCGGGTGTGAACATCTCCATAAAAGGCACTTATGATGGCGCCACCTCCGCAGCGGATGGCACTTTTTCCTTCACCACCACTGCCAAAGGCGACCAGGTGCTGGCAGCAACCCTCAACGGCTATCAGCCGCTGGAGCTGAAAGTAAGCACCGTAGGAGATCAGCAGGTAAACATTGTAATGAAAGATGCCGTGAACGCATTGCGGGTGGTAACTATTTCTGCGGGCAGCTTTGAAGCCAGTGATGAAAAGAAGAACACCGTACTGAAACCACTGGATATTGTGACTACGGCAGGTGCTGGCGCCGATATTGTGAATGCCATCAAAACCTTGCCAGGAGCGCAACAGACCAACGACCGCGAAGGCCTCTTTGTGCGCGGCGGCACCGGCTACGAAACACAAACACTCATCGATGGTATGCTGGTCAGGAATCCTTTCTATAGCAGCCTGCCTGATATCCCCGGCCGTGGCCGTTTTTCACCCTTCCTCTTCAAAGGTACTACCTTCAGCAGCGGCGGCTATTCCGCACAATACGGACAGGCGCTGTCATCTGCCCTGATCCTCGAATCGATAGACCTGCCGGAGCGCTCTTCTTCCAGTGTAGGCGTTTCCGTTATAGGCGCAAACGCCGGCATAGATAATCTTTCAAAAGACAAGAAAACATCTTACGGCGTAGAGGCGGATTATACCAACCTGGCGCCTTATTTCGATGTGGTGAAACCCAAGCAGCAAGTGAATCTTGGCCCGGAGATCATCGGCGCCTCCGCGAACTTCCGCCATAAAACATCGGCCACCGGCATGCTGAAATTCTATGGCTATGGCAACTGGAGCAAGATGGGCTTCCAGAACCCGAGCATCGAATATCCCGGCTATGAAGAATCTTTCAAACTTCGTAACAATAACGCCTATACGAACCTCACCTGGCGGGAAAGCCTGGGCAATGGCTGGCGTGTGGACCTGGGCGCGTCTTACAGCACCAATACTGATAATATCAAGGCGGATACTTTACAGAAGAACCCTGCGCCTACCAGCATCATCGTACGTTCAGACCTCAGTCAGCTGCGCGCCATGTTCACCAAAAACCTCGGACAGTTCTCCCAGCTGCGCTTCGGCGGCGAATACCAGTATGCAATAGAAAAATCAGCCTTCAACAGCCGGCAGGCGAACTATGTGGATAATTACACCGCCGCTTTCGCTGAAACAGATGTGTACTTCACACCCAGCTTTGTAGGGCGTGTGGGCGGCAGGGCAGAATACGCTTCTGTATTGGGTAAAATGAATTTCGCACCGCGCGTATCACTCGCTTATAAAGTGGATAACTACAGCCAGTTTTCCGTTGCCTATGGTGATTACTACCAGAAGCCCGAGCCACAGTATATCCGGCTTAATAACGGTCTTGGCTATATGAAAGCTACACATTACATCGCTACTTACCAGCGTGTGGCGCCCTTCTATACATTCCGCATTGAAGCCTTTTACAAACAGTACCATGATCTCGTAAAAACAGTACCTGATTACAACAATAACGGTGACGGCTATGCGAAAGGCATTGAATTGTTCTGGCGCGACCGCAAAACTTTCAAGAATGTGGATTATTGGGTATCCTATTCTTATCTCGATACCAAACGCGATTACCTGAACTATCCGTTCCGTGTAATGCCCGACTTCGCCGCCAATCATACGGCCAGCCTGGTGTACAAGCATTTCTTCCCGAAAATTTCTACTAACCTCGGGGCTACTTATACATTTGCCACCGGCAGGCCGTACTATAATCCCAATCTGCCGCAGGACAAATTCATGTCTGAAAAAACGATCGATTATAATGCGCTGGGTTTGAGTGCCAGCTACCTGACCAGCATCCGTAAGGCATTCACCATATTTGTGTTATCGGTAAGCAATGTGTTGGGCAACAAGCAGGTATTTGGTTATCACTATTCAACAGATGGTTTGCGCAGAAGTGAGATAACGCCCAACGTGCCCAGGTTTGTGTATATCGGCATGTTCATGAATTTTGGTATAGACAGAAGACAAGACGTGATCAACAATCTTTAATTCCCAAAAAATCCAATTATATGAAACGTATCATTTTATCTTTATTATGCATTGGTGGCCTGTATTCCGCTACCATGGCGCAAAGTGCCCAATATCAGGATGCAATGGCAAAGCAAACTTCTGACCTCGATAGCAGCAGTACCTTCACGCCTGCCAACCTGCAACAGAAAGCCAACACCTTTGAACGCATTGGCGAGGCCGAGAAAACACAGTGGCTGCCTTATTACTATGCCAGCTATTGCGAAGTGATGCTGGCCTTTATGCAATCCGATAAAACCAAGGTAGACGGACTGGCAGACCAGGCAGAACAGAACCTTGATAAGGCGGAAACTTTGAGCCCGAAAAATTCTGAAATTACTTGCATCCGCTCGCTGGTGGCATCTGCGCGCCTGACTGTTGACCCGATGACCCGTGGCATGAAATACGGGCCCCTCGCAGGTTCGCTGCTGGAGCAAGCCAAACAGCTCGATCCTGAAAACCCGCGTGTATACGTGTTGCAGGGACAGTCGCTGCTGTTTACACCCGAGCAATTCGGTGGCAGCAAATCACAAGCGAAAACAACTTTGGAACTGGCTTTACAGAAATTTGCGGCCTTCAAACCAGCATCAGCTATACATCCGCACTGGGGCGAGCCTTATGCGAAAGGGCTCTTGCGCAGGGCACAATAATTTTTTATTAATTTGTTCCCGCAAAGCAGCATAAGGAGCAAAGCAGCAAAGACGCGCTTCGCGCGTAAGAAAATAATGTGATCATCTGCGCGAAGCGCGTCTTTGCTGCTTTGCTCCTTACGCCGCTTTGCGAGCACTTAAATATCAACAGCATGGATTTTAAAGAGCTTGACCCGGTATTACATTCACAGTTGCGCCTGGCGATCATGTCGGTATTGGTTAGTGAGAAAGAAGCAGAGTTCACGTATCTGAAAGAGCAAACCAATGCGACCGCTGGCAATCTGAGTGTGCAGATCAATAAGCTGCGTGATGCAGCTTACATAGAAGTGGTGAAGCAATTTAAAGACAATTACCCGCGGACCATTTGCAAAATAACGCCCACAGGCAAGAAAGCCTTTGAGAATTATATAGATTCTATCCAGTCTTACTTCAGGCCCGGCCGGGCTAAGAACTGATGCCTTATTCGGAGGCCAGTTCTGTTTTCTTCAGGGGATTTTTAGTGTTCTCTGCGTAGCGTTCACGTTGGTGCAGGATGTCCAGGCAGCTGAAGATGGCTTGCCGGAATGAATTGGCATCCGCTACGTTTTTACCTGCGATATCGAATGCAGTACCGTGATCGGGAGATGTTCTGACGATCGGGAGTCCTGCCGTAAAGTTGATACCTTCGCCGTTGGCGAGTGATTTGAAAGGGATCAGGCCCTGATCGTGGTACATGGCGAGTACGCCATCGAACTGGCGATACATTTCACGGGCAAAGAAGGCGTCGGCGCTGTAGGGGCCGAAAGTGAGGATGCCATTATTTTTAGCCTGCTTGATGGCAGGGATGATCTGGTCTATTTCTTCAGAGCCTATCAGGCCATCGTCGCCGGCGTGCGGGTTGAGCCCCAGTACTGCGATACGTGGTTTGTCGATCCCGAAATCCTTTATCAGGCTCTCTTTCATGAGTTGCAGCTTCGACAGGATATTATCCTTGGTAACATATTTCGCGATCTCTGCTACCGGTACATGTTCGGTGAGCAGGCCCACGCGCATGTTGTCGGCTGTCATGAACATGAGCACCTCCCTGGCATTGAAAGCCGCTTTGAGGTAGGGCGTGTGGCCGGTATAGTTGAATTGTTCGCTTTGTACGTTATTCTTGTGGATAGGGGCTGTAACGAGGCCTTGCACATGACCGTCTTTCAGGCACTGGATAGCTGTTTCCAGCGCGCGGGCAGCGTATTTGCCGCCTGCTTCGTTGAGTACTCCCGGTGTGATCTGCACCTCTTCTTCCCAGCAATTGAAAACGTTTACCTGCTTGTGATTCAGGCGGGTAAAGTCTTTGATGGACTGGTAGTTGAAGTTATTCTCATTCATCAGCTTGCGGTAAAAGTTGATGGTCTTGTTAGACGCAAAGATCACAGGCGTACAGAATTCCATCATCCTGCCATCCAGGAAGGTTTTGATGATGATCTCTGCGCCAATACTGTTGATATCACCAATGGTGATGCCTATAACCGGTTTGTTGATGTGTGGAGTACTCATATGTAGCAAAGATAAGAGAGAATTTACGGATTTGAGGATTTTCGAATTTATGGATTTACGGATTTATCCAAATCCATAAATCCGTAAATCCCTAAATCCGTAAATTCTCAAATCCTCAAATCCGTAAATTCTCTCTTATCTTTGCGTTTCGATCATGTATACATTAAAGAAATCACTGGGCCAGCATTTCCTGAAAGATGAGAACATATCCAGGAAAATTGTTGAGTCGTTACCTGTAACAGAAGGCCAGCAGGTGCTGGAAGTGGGTCCCGGCGGGGGCGCCATCACCAAATACCTGTTGGAGCTGCCTGGCATCCATTTCAAGGCCATCGAGCTGGACACCGAAAAGGTGGAATACCTCGAAAAAACCTACCCGGCCATCAAGGGTAAGTTGATCAACGTCAGCATACTGGATGCTCCACTGCCCTTCGAGGGCCCTTTCCGGCTGATCGGCAACTTCCCTTACAATATCTCCACTCAGATCATGTTCAAAGTGCTGGAATGGCGTTCCCATGTGGATATAGTGGTAGGTATGTTCCAGAAGGAAGTGGCACAGCGCATCGCCGCGCCGCATGGTAACAAGGAATATGGTATCCTCAGCGTATTGCTGCAAGCCTATTACAAGATCGAATACCTGTTTGAGGTACACGAAAATTGCTTCAATCCGCCACCCAAGGTAAAATCCGCCGTGATCCGCCTCACCCGCCTGGAACAGCCGGCCGACGTGGCTTCCGAACGCAAGTTCTTCGTCCTCGTAAAAACAGCTTTCAACCAGCGGCGCAAACAGTTGCGCAACCCGCTGAAACCATTATTCAATAAAGAAACCCTGCAGGATCCGATCTTCAGTAAAAGAGCCGAACAGCTTACGGTAGCAGATTTTGCAGCATTATCCCATAAGATGATATGAGCAGGAAAGTATTAATAACAGCCAAGGCACACCCGTATTTAACAGATCAGCTGCAAGCCAATGGATATGAGGTATTGTATCAACCTTCTATTTCTTATGACGAAGTAGCCGCTACCATCAAGGATTGTACCGGTTTGATCGTGACCACCCGCATCCGTGTGGATAAGCATGTGATCGACCAGGCCAGACAGCTGCAATGGATCGGCCGCCTGGGCTCCGGCATGGAGCTGATAGACGTACCTTATGCAGAAAGCAAAGGCATTCACTGTGTGAGCAGCCCTGAAGGCAACCGCGATGCAGTAGGGGAGCAAGCCGTAGGAATGTTGTTGTGCCTGCGTCATAATATTCTAAAAAGCAACCTGGAACTGCGTGCGGGCATATGGGAGCGCGATGGTAACCGGGCATTCGAGCTGGGTGGTAAAACCATTGGTATCATTGGTTACGGTAATACCGGCAGCACCCTCGCGCGCAAGCTCAAAGGTTTTGATATGAAGATCCTTGCGTACGATAAATACAAAAAAGGATTTGGCGATGCCGATGTTACGGAAACCACGCTGGAAGGCATTTTCAGCGAAGCCGACATCGTGAGCCTGCACTTGCCGCTCACTGATGAAACGCTGCACATTGCCAATGAAGCGTTCTTCAATTCCTTCAGCCGGCCATTGGTGTTCATGAATACTGCCAGGGGCAAGCTGGTAAACAATCACGACCTGATCAAGGCACTGCAGAACGGCAACGTGGTAGGCGCCTGCCTGGACGTATTGGAGAACGAAAAACTCGGTTCCTATTCAGCAGAAGATAAAGAACAGCTGGACTTTTTCCTGAAGGCCAGCAATGTGGTGGTGACGCCGCATATCGCCGGTTACTCCCATGAAGCCAGTGTCAAAATGGCGAAGGTAGTACTCGAAAAGCTGAACATCATTTAAGCAGGCAATACCTGTCTGATCCGGATTAAATAGTTGGTTTTCAACTCATCTGATCTGGTAAGGTGTCTTTTTTTCTTTATCCGGAATTTATTATATTTGCAATAATACCAGTTGGCAACGCTTTCATGCAAATGGAGGCGTTGATTTTTTTTCTTATAACCATAAAAACACAGCAGGTTATGTCTGGCATAAACTACATTACCAAAGAAACCCTCGAACAAATGAAGAGCGAACTGAACATGCTTAAAACCAAAGGTCGTTCAGAGATTGCCAAGGCCATTGCAGAAGCAAGGGAAAAGGGTGACTTGAAGGAGAATGCCGAATATGATGCCGCCAAAGAAGCTCAGGGCATGCACGAAGCCAAGATTGCAACGCTGGAAAATGCAATTGCTACTGCACGCATTGTGGAGGCTGATTCCATTGATACTTCCAAAGTTTCCATACTCTGTAAAGTGACCATCACCAATGTGGCCAATAAAAAAACTGTTACCTATCAGCTCGTATCTGAAACAGAAGCAGACCTGAAGGCCGGCAAGATCTCCGTTACTTCTCCCATCGGCAAGGGGCTGTTGGGTAAAACAGTAGGCGATATCGCCGATGTACAGGCGCCGAACGGCAATCTTAAATTCAAGATCGAAAATATTTCCGCGTAAGCGCTAAAATACTTTTCCCGATATTTGCAGGGTTTGCACTTCGTGTAAACCCTTTTTCATTTTGGGATTTTTTGATTTATTGATGTGAGCATTTAAATCAAGAAATCAGGAAATCCTCAAATTCCTAAATCTTATGACCATCTTCACAAAAATTATCAAGGGAGAAATTCCCAGTTACAAGATTGCCGAGAATGAGCATTTCTATGCTTTCCTGGATATCTTCCCGCTGGTAAAAGGCCATACCTTGATCGTGCCAAAAACAGAGACAGACAAATTCTTTGATGTATCAGATGAATTGATGAGGGAATGGCTGGTATTTGCCAAGCCTATTGCCCAGGCCATTGAAGCCGTGATCCCCTGTAATCGTGTAGGCGTGAGCGTAGTAGGGCTGGAGGTGCCGCATGCGCATATGCACCTGATCCCGATCAACTCGGCCGATGACATGAACTTTTCCCGCAGCAAATTGAAATTGTCTGTAGAAGAGTTTAAAGATATCCAGTCGTTAATTACAGCTAAACTACCAGCTTAACGACCGGGTACATTGAAGCGAAAGCCAACGCCATGGAGCGTTTCCAGCCTGATATGCGGATCTGACTTGAAGTGTTTCCGAAGTTTGGTGATGAATACGTCCATACTGCGGCCGAGGAAATAGTCATCTTTTCCCCATACATGGGAAAGGATATCTTCCCTTTTGAGGGTTTTATTGGGGTTGTTGCACAGATAGCGGAGCAACTCAGCCTCTTTCTGGGTGAGGGAGATGGATATTTCGCCGGTTTCGTTGTACAGGCGGAGATCTTCGTAGTCAAAAGTAAGTTTGCCGATGTGGAAAACATTGGAACGGTCTACGGAGCGGTCTGTAGTTTGATTGCGGGTGCGTTTCAGGAATACTTCAATACGCAGGATGAGTTCCTGCATACTGAAAGGTTTGCTGATATAATCATCAGCACCGGTTTGTAATCCGGCGATCCTGTCTTCTTTTTCGTTTTTGGAAGTAAGAAACAATATAGGGACGTGGTCATTCACTTCACGTATCTGTTGGGCCAGGGCTAATCCGTCTTTTTTGGGCATTACCACATCCAGCAGGCAAATATCAAATGGTCTCATTTGGAATTGCTCCCAGGCAGCCTGCCCGTCGGTACTGTGTACTACGTCGTAGCCTGATTCTTCCAATCTTTTCTTTGTTACGGCACCAATATACTGATCATCTTCCACCAATAGGATTCTTGCTTTCATATTTGCCTGATGCTGATTAAAATAAAAAAGCTCGTTGTACCAGTGCTGTACAACAAATGATGGTCATTTTTCATAGTGAAGCTATTTAGCAAGTACATCGCCCTGCGTAGCTGTTGTTTAATAGGATGAACAATTTTAACCAAAGTAACTACAATTTCCGAATTTATGAAATTACCTTTTGTCAGCGTACAATGCGTTCAGGGTGTTGTTGCAGGAATTTTTCCCATCCTTTTGATTTAGAGAGGCCTGAAAGCGGGTTGCTTTCCTGATAAAAATGGCAGACGGCTACGGCAAGGGCATCGGTAGCATCGTAATAGTCCGGACGTTCCTGCAATTGCAGGATACGTTTCAGCATCAGCCATACCTGCTCCTTATCGGCGTTACCATTACCTGTGACAGATTGTTTTACTTTTTTCGGGGAATATTCGCTAACCAACAACCCGGCCTGCATAGCGGTGGCTATTGCTACACCCTGTGCCCGCCCGAGTTTGAGCATACTCTGTACGTTCTTGCCGAAGAAGGGCGCTTCAATCGCACAACAGTCGGGCTTGTAGGTGTTGATCAGTTCATTTACGCGGGAGTGTATCAGTTGCAGCCGTTCGTAGTGATCTTTAAACCGGGATAATTTTATTACATCCATTTCGATCAGGCTGGCTTTTTTCCCTTCTGCGAGAATAAGCCCATAGCCCATTACAATGGTCCCAGGGTCAATGCCCAGAATTATTTTTGACTTGTTTGCCAACCACAGGTTATTTTTGCCAAAATCTTGATATCTGAACAAAAGTACCAAAATAATTCTCAATTACTTATTAGGGGCAGGGCTTTTTACATGGCTGGCATACTCTATTTACACGCAGCTGGTGCGTCGTGATAACCTGCAGGCATCCTTACAGCAGATGAAAGCATCGCTGCATGAGAAAGGCTGGGTGGCGTTATTGCTGGTACTTGTGCTCATGATATTCAACTGGGGGCTGGAAGCCCGCAAATGGCAAAAGCTGGTAAAGCCGCTGGAAGACGTTTCCTTTATCAGGGCCTTCGGCGCTATCCTGTCGGGCGTTTCACTGGCTATCAACACCCCGAATCGTATAGGCGAATACGGTGGCCGTATGCTCTACCTGAAGAACGGTAACAAGCTCAAATCGATCGCAGCCACGATCGTCGGGAGTTTCAGCCAGCTGATCGTAACTGTTATATTTGGGTTAATTGGCCTCATGTTCTATATGGTCAGGTTCGCACCAGCAACGGGAAGCAGCTACCTGGCCCCCACAATCTGGGGAAAAATACTGATCGGTGCGCTCGCCATTATTTGTGTGCTGATTATAATGTTATATTTTCGGTTGGAGATTATTCTGTCTGTATTCAAAAAGGTAAGATTCCTCCGGAAAGCCAGTGTTTTTGTACAGATCATCGGGAGATACTCCGCCGCCGATTTACGTTACCTGTTGCTGCTTTCAGCCCTCCGGTACGTGGTCTTCTCGGCACAGTATTTGATTTTGTTGGACGCACTGGGCATGGAGTTCTTATGGTGGCAGGCCTTCCTGCTCAACAGTATAATTTACCTGGTAATGGCCGTAGTACCCACTATTGCCATCGCAGAACTGGGAGTCCGTGGAAAGGTAAGTATCTATTTTCTCGGCTTGCTTAGTTCCAATACCGTAGCCATCGCAGCGGCCACTGGTGGAATATGGTTCATCAACCTGTTCCTGCCGGCAGTACTGGGAAGTGTGTTGCTGCTGGGCGTAAAAATTATTAAGGAAAAATAGCTTCCAGCAATGAGGTATCTTCTACTCATCATCTTAGGTTTATCCTGTATTGGCCCCGCTAAAGCGCAATCCGACTTTTGCTCTATCCGCAATACCAGCTTCAACACTGGCGAAAGCATTACCCTCAAAGTTTTCTATAACCTCGGTAAAATGTATGTGGGCGCAGGTGAAGCCACCTTCAACGTCGCACTCGAAAAATTCGCCAACCGCGATGTATATCATATCACCGGCGATGGCAAAACCTACCGCGCTTACGACTGGTTCTTCAAAGTGCGCGATAAATATGAAAGCTTTGTAGATACCGCCACCTTACAACCGCTCAAGTTCCTCCGCAATGTGAGCGAAGGCGGCTATAAGATCTATAACAACGTAGTGTTCAACCAGGCCGCACACCAGGCCATCAGCACCAATGGCACCTTCACCGTACCACCCTGCGTGCAAGACGTGATCAGCGCCATCTACTACGCCCGCAATATCGATTTCAACAAATACAAGGAAGGCGACAAGATACCTTTCGCCATGTTCCTCGACGATCAGGTCTATAACATCTACATCCGGTATATGGGCAAGGAAGAAGTGAATACCAAATTCGGAAAATTCCGCGCCATCAAATTCAAGCCCCTGCTCATTAAAGGCACTATCTTCGAAGGCGGGGAGAAGATGACCGTATGGGTGAGCGACGATGCCAACAAAGTACCACTGCGCATCGAAAGCCCTATCTCTGTCGGCAATATCATCGTGGATATGATCGGATACAACAACCTGCGATACCCTTTCAGCTCCCTGTTGGATAAAAAATAAACCTTTTTGCACGTATAGGTGTTACCGTTATACCGCTTCCAGCCATAGTTTTAACAATTCTTTTTCGCAATAAAGGCCGAATTTTGACGACCTTTTGTGCCACAGAAAAAACTTATATTTGTTATAATCAATCCTTTATGATCATGGAAGAACGTAAACCGAAAATATTACTGGCAGAGGATGATACCAACCTCGGGATGGTATTGAAGAATTACCTGGAGCTGAATGATTATGATGTGGAGCTGTGCCGCGACGGTATCCTCGCTTTGGCCGCCTTCCGCCGCGAGAAATTCGACATCTGCCTGCTGGACATCATGATGCCCAATATGGACGGATTTAAACTGGCAGAAGAGATACGGGATGTAGACCCCGATATTCCCCTGTTCTTCCTCTCCGCAAAAACCATGAAGGAAGATATTATCCAGGGATATAAACTGGGCGCAGATGATTATATCTCCAAACCATTCGACAGCGAACTGCTGCTGCTGAAAATAAAAGCGATCCTGAAACGCAACCAGGAGCTCAACAGCAAGGAAGAAGAAACGCATGAGTTCCAGATCGGGTCTTATGCCTTCAATTCCAGGCTGCGCACCCTCGCCCGCAATGGCGATACGCATACGCTGTCGCCCAAAGAAAATGAGCTGCTGCACATGCTCTGCGAACACAAGAACGACCTGCTTCCCCGTGAACTGGCACTGAAAAAAATATGGGGCAGCGATACTTATTTCAACGGCCGCAGCATGGACGTATATATCGCTAAACTACGCAAGTACCTGAAAGATGATAACAATATCGAAATCGTAAATATCCACGGAAATGGATTCAGGCTGGTAGTGAAGGATTAAACATTTGATTATTTGGTTATTTAGATATTTTGATAAAATGAAGACGCTCCTGAAATCTCAGGAGCGTCTTCATTTTATCAAAATATCTAAATAACCAAATATCAAAATAGTAAATTATTACCGCGGCTGTAGGGCGTTTTGCCCAGGTGGGTGTAGGCTTTTTCCGTTACTTCTCTTCCACGGGGCGTACGTTTGATAAAGCCTTCCTGTATCAGGAATGGTTCATATACTTCTTCGAGTGTGCCCGGCTCTTCTCCTACTGCGGTAGCGATGGTAGTGATACCTACCGGACCTCCTTTAAAGTTTTCGATGATGACCTGCAGGATACGGTTGTCCATTTCATCAAGGCCGTATTCATCTACGTTGAGCGCTTTCAGGCTGAACTCCGCAATGCCCAGATCGATGACGCCATTGCCCATCACCTGCGCAAAGTCGCGCACACGGCGCAGCAGTCCGTTAGCGATACGCGGCGTGCCCCTGGAACGCCGGGCGATTTCATTCGCAGCATCGGAGGTGATCTTGGTGCCTAACAGGCCCGCGGCGCGCCAGATGATCTGTTGCAAGGTAGCAGCAGAATAATATTCCAACCTCGATTTGATCCCAAAGCGCGACAGCAGCGGCGCGGTGAGCAGCCCTGAGCGCGTAGTGGCGCCTATCAGCGTGAACGGTTGCAGGTTGATCTGTATGGAACGCGCACTAGGCCCCGTGTCGATCATGATATCGATACGATAATCTTCCATGGCAGAATAAAGATATTCTTCTACCACAGTGCTCAGGCGGTGTATCTCATCGATGAATAGAACGTCTTTGTCTTCCAGGTTGGTGAGCAAACCGGCGAGGTCGCCGGGTTTTTCGATCACCGGTCCGGATGTTTCGCGGATGTTCACACCCAGCTCATTGGCTACAATGCGCGACAGCGTGGTTTTTCCGAGGCCGGGAGGGCCATGGAACAATACATGGTCGAGCGCTTCGCCCCGCATTTTGGCCGCCTTGATAAATATCTTCAGGTTCTCGATGATCTGTTCCTGCCCGGAGAAATCCATGATCTCCTTCGGCCGGATACTGTTCTCGAACTCCTTCTCGGCAGCACTGAGCCGGTTCTCGTCTGGTCTTAAATGCTGATTGGACATACTGCCCAAAAATACGCAAATAATCAGGGTATTTCTTCTCTCAGTTTATATGGATATATTTATACAAACATCCCCCCGCCATGACCAGAATCTTATCGCTATGCCTGCTGTTGTGCAGCTTTTCCGCTATATCACAAACTATTTTCAAAAAGGGCGATCAGTTCTTGTACCGCATTGAAAGCCATTATACGGCGCTCACATTCACACAGTCAGGAAAGGAAGAGCGCATTTTCCGCGTATACGTCACGGACGCTGATAAACAAGGCCATACCACCGGCCATGTTACTCTGGAAAACGCCTTGCAGCATATGGTGTTTACAGACTTTGACATCTATTACAACAGTAGTGAACCATCATCCTGGCAATTCAATTCCTCCGGCATGCTGGACGATTTTATCTTTCTGAAAATACCTTTACATTTTACGATCGTTCGTGATACTGCTTTGGGCTTTACACAAGGAGAAGCCATCCTGGCCGCCATGGGAAAGCGATGGGGGCTCAGTAATGAGATGACCGCGACCTTGCTGGCCAATTACCGCTCCGCACACCGCTCCATGTTGCCGCCGAAATTGTTTCAACCCGCGCCGGCAGAAGAAAAAGCCGGCTATACCTGGCAATACAACAATGGCCAATACCGCGTTACGGCCGTTACGCCGGATAGCGTGATGGTGGCCTGCGACCGGACGGAATCGACAGATACTTCCGCTACTTCGGAACATATTTCGTATGTGCTTTCCCGTTATAATCATGCTTTGCTGAGGGCAGACAGTAAGAAACAATTTTATCGCCACGGACAGCCCACCTTTGTGTTGTACGACTGTATCACACAGCTGGATCCCGCCACACCACTGCCTCTCGTGGATACTGCGCTCATTGCGGTAACTAGCAGGGCAAGTAGTTTCAGCCAGGCGCTCAAGGTAAATGGAGAATACGATTCCACGCGCATTGCGCAATATGCCGCTGAAAATGATCCCCGCTTCGGCAACAATGGCGCTTATCTCTTAGGGATAGCCCATGCCTGGCAACAGGCAAGGCATTACCAAGAATATAGTCAACTGCTCGATCGTGTGCCGGATTCATTGCTGAAAGGTCAGAACACTCATCTCTTCAATAAACTGCAAAATGTGTATGAACGCAATGCCGATACCGCCAGCAGGCTGGCAGGGATGCTTAAGGGCTCATCATTACACTCCTGGATACACGATTCGTTCTTCCAGGGCCTCCAGGCCCGCCAACCTGTTGCTGCCGAGCTATTGGAACGATTACACGCCTCAGCGGATAAAAACTTGCAGATGGAGATCGATCCTTTATACAGATGGTACACTGCAACCAATACAACGGATACGGCTACACTAAAAAAGCTGGCCGCCACCTTCGGCCAGGAAAAGACCGATGAAGTGCTTAAGGGTAAAGCGGGCCGCTATGCTATGCTGACGTATAGCCTCCTGCAGGATGCGGGGCTTCATACAGCTGCCGGCGCCCTGCTGGATCGTACCATCAACAGTTTGAAAGGCGCCATGGAAGATACCGCCACCAAAAGAGATGACAGGAACGTTAGCAGGTATTTGCTCTCGCATGCCTGGTATCTCAAATACAAAGCTGCCTTGCCGGCGAACAAGGAAGCCGCCATGGGCTACCTCGCCCATGCCGCAGAACTCACGCCGGCCAGCCCGAAAGACCGCGCGCATGGCAGCTCATACGATCAGGAGTTTTTAAACGGACAGGAAGACTACAGTCAGCTCTTTGCCTCGGAACTGTCGTCTATGGGGGAGAAGGAAGCAGCGATGAAAGTGATCTCGAAATCGCTGCAATTTGCGCCGGACCGCCTCGACAGTACCATCGCCCTGTTCAGGCGGCAATTTCCCGGCAGGTCGTTTACCGATTTTTTAAAAACGGTGGTGATCAAAAGCTGGGAAGCCGCGCCCGACTTTGATATCCCGAACCTGGACAAAGGCCGTCATAAATTATCAGACTACCGCGGCAAATGGCTGCTGCTCGATTTCTGGGGCAGCTGGTGCGGCCCGTGCAGGGCCGATCTGCCTCAATTGCAGCAAGTGGCAGATGATGCCATCAGCGGAAAACTGCCACGGACGGCGGTATTGGCGGTAGCCTGTCGTGAAGAATTGGCCATCTCCCGCAAGTTCCTCCAGCAACATCAATATCACCTGGTTTCCGGCTATTCCGATGGCCGCATGGAAAAGGATTATAAAGTAGCTGGTTATCCTACCAAAGTGTTAATTTCACCAGAAGGAAAAATGCTAACATTACAGTTCGGGAAAGATTACCGCTCCATCCTGGAAGCGTTCAACAACGCCTACTTTCAACCGGAGCAAGCGTCGTCGGCACTGACACCAAAAGAGAAAGACTAACCGCTTATATGAAGAAAACACTTGTACTACTGATGGCCGCCGGAAGTCTGGCGGTAAGCGCCTTTGCGCAAAATATCAAAGAGAAAGACGTGGCCCGCGTTATTGGCACATTGGCTGCCGATGATATGCAAGGCCGTAAGCCCGGTACGCCCGGCGCGGAGAAAGCAGCGAACTTTATTGCAGAAGAGTTCCGGAAGGCAGGCCTGCAGCCTATTCCCGGCGAACAGAGTTACCGGCAGGAGTTCAATAAATACAGCCTGCGGCAAAATAGCGTATCCTTCGAGATCAACGGCGTGAAGAAAGACTGGCCCGTGGCGGTTGTTGGCAAGGCCCGTAATATTGATTGGAAGCGGGATACCAGCGCTTATAAAGAATATCATGTAAAAGACCTGCGCACACTTTTTTCGCTGTTGAGGAAAACCAAATCGCTTGAGCATAATACATTGATATGGTTGTCTGAGTCGCTTCAACTATACATGGAACATATCCAGTCTTCTTTCTCTGAAAAATTTTATAATTCCACAGAAGAGATCGATAACCAGGAACCTGCTGAAACCCGCAAGAATATTGTGGTGGTGTTGGAGAAAGAACCGGTATCCGACAACGATACCTGGCAGGTGAATGTTAGCAGGAATGTGCATGTGATCTCATTTGCAAACATCGCTGGTATGATCAGGGGCAGCAGCAAACCAGAGGAGTATGTGATCTTTTCCGGTCACTATGATCATCTCGGCATATTGCCTGCCATGGCGGGCGACAGCATCGCCAACGGTGCAGACGATGATGCTTCCGGTACTACGGCGGTGATTATGCTGGCGCATTATTTCGGCAAGCAACACCCGGCTCGTTCTATTATCTTTGTAGCTTTCACGGCAGAAGAGACAGGCGGACAAGGCTCGGAGTATTTCTCCCGCAAGCTCGATCCGGCAAAGCTTACAGCGATGTTCAATATCGAAATGATTGGTAAGGAATCCAAATTCGGAAAGAACAATGCTTTCATCACCGGCTTCGATCTGTCTGATTTTGGCAAGATATTACAACGTAATCTTACCGGATCTTCCTTCCATTTCTATCCTGATCCTTATCCGGAGCAACATTTGTTCTATCGTTCGGATAACGCTACCCTGGCGCGTTTGGGAGTGCCGGCGCATACCATTTCCACTACACAGATTGATAAAGATAAATTCTATCATACTGTTGGAGATGAGATCAATACCCTGGATATGACGAATATTGCAGACATCATCAAGGCGATTGCGGTGAGTGCAGGTACGATTATAAATGGCACGGATACGCCTACACGAATCAAGCCTCTAACCGAGTAAAACCCGCATCATATAAAGATCCGGTTGAGCTAACTCAACCGGATCTTTTCTTTTTAATTTAATCTCTCATTGCTATTTTTTACAGATTTCTTATTTATTTTTACTTCTGAGCGAATACCCATTTCGTCATTTAAAACCATATCATAATGAAGACCAGAATCCTCCACTTATTCGGAGCAATGGGCGTGGCATCTACAATGCTGTACTCATGTACCACCTCCGACATGGCCAAGCCAGACCAGGCGCCCATGGATGAGAAGAACGCAGCCAGTGTCAACTATGAACTCGCAGCGACGAACACTACTTCCTCTCTGAGCCCTGATGCATCAGGCCGTTTGGCTGTGATCACAGGTAATGAAGCAATGGCTAAATCTACTTCCGGCCGTTTCGACATCACCTGGGACACTGCAGTAGCACGTTTGAAAGAAATTCGTTTCGATGCCAAAAGAGGCAAAGACCAAGTTGAATTCAAACTTACTACTGATCGTTATGTTGACCTGCTGACTTTACCCGGAAAAATTGGTGCCATCAAAATTCCTGTGGGAACCTACCAGTTTGTAAAGGTATTTGTGAAAGTACAAGGCGACAAGAAAGACCCGGCTGTATTCCTGAAAGGACGCCTTACCTGGGATGGTAAAAAGATCCCGGTAGAAGTAAAACTGAGTGGCGTTATTGAATTGAAAGCTATGGGCAAAGATGTTGTTGTTACTGACAGCAGCACTGTTTGGCATGGCAAGCTCAAACTCTCTATGGACCTGGTGTTGAGCAAACTGCAAGTGGGCGATTTCACTGGCTCCTTCCAGGATGGAAAGCTCCAGATCAATGTTGACGTGAACAGCGGATTACACGACAAAGTAGTGAAAGAGCTGGAAGACGACAATTGCCTGTCTGTTGACCACGAACATGATTGATTTTAGTATTTGATTATTTGATCATTTAGATATTTAGGGTCAAGGAAGATCTTCCTTGACCCTAAATATCTAAATGATCAAATAATCAAATAACCAAATTACATTGTTAACTCCGCGTATACTGAAAAATGATCTGAAGCATATCTTCCTCCCCAGGTTTCAGAGATCGTTGCATGCTTTAATACATTGAATTTTCCTTTCAGGAAGATATAATCGATCGGTTTATTTTCTTCTTCCGCCATGTGCCATCCGTTGAAAGTGCCGGTGGGGCCGAAGTGTGGCGTTTTGCTGACCGCCTTGCTATCGGTGAGATGTAATGGATCTTTGCTATCCATTACTATTTGTATCGGCTCATCATCAGGTGTGGCGTTGAAATCGCCGGTGATGATGGCGGGTGTTTTACCCGCGATGTGATGCACCTGTTTCAGCAGGAGATGCGCGCTTTCCCGGCGGGCCACCTTGCCCCTGTGATCGAAGTGCGTATTGAAGTGATAGAAAGCCTTGCCGGTTTTTTTATCCTTGAACTGCGCCCATGTTACCACACGGTTGCAGGCGGCGTCCCAGCCTCTGCTGCCCGCCACGGTGGGCGTTTCCGACAGCCAGAAGGTATTGCTTTGCAGCAATTGCAGGCGGGTGGTATCATAGAAGATAGCAGAAAATTCACCATCGTTTTTTCCATCGTCCCGGCCTGCGCCTACGGACTTATATTGTGGCAACAGCTGCCGGAGGTCTTGCATCTGTTCATAGAGCGCTTCCTGCACACCCAGTATGCTGGCCTGGTAGAACAGGGCGGTAGCGGCTACTTTGTCTTTGCGGTAAGGCCATGCATTGAGGCTGTCGTCGGGTGTGTTCATGCGGATGTTAAAGGTGATCACGTGCAGTGGCGCCTGTGCAAAAGCGGCGCTGAGCAGTAAACAGCAAAGAGCTGTGAGTACTGTTTTTCTCATGTCGGTATCTGTTTAGCGGGTAAAAATAATAAGCGTCACCGACAATCGCCAGGGAGATATATAGTGTTGATGATTTGATCACAAGAGATCAGCGGGCATTGGCATTCATCTGAAGGATGAGATCCGGGTCGGGACAGTTTTGCAGGTATTTTTCTTTTTCGCTGTAGCGGCATACGCCGGGGTAATCACCCCGGAAATGTTGCATATCTTCTATTACCTGGAAATGCAGGTGTGGCGGCCATCCGCCGTTTTCGCCGGGCGCGCCGAAATGAGCCAGTAGCTGGCCGGCGGTAACGGGCATATTTTCGTATAGCCCCTGGAGGTTAGAGATGCTCAGGTGTCCGTACAAAGTATGGAAAGTGTGTCCGTCGAGTTTATGTTGCACAATGATGGTAGCGCCATAATCACCGAAATGATCATTATACCGGAAACTGTGGATATGGCCATTTAGCGGCGCAAAAACGGGCGTTCCGATGGCGCCCCATACATCGATGCCGAGGTGCAGCCTGCGGGGCTCTTCACCGGCGTCAAAATGCGGCGTAATAGAATAGATGGTGCGGTGTTCAGCATAGCCGCCAATGCCTAGCCGGCAATGATGCGCCAGCAAGGTACGGTCGATGTATTTGCAGAATTTCGTGATATCGGTAAGGATGCTATCATTCAGCGAGCGGTTATTACTGGTGAAATCCATGACAAGCAAACGCTCTTCCGGGTTATTGAGGGCAATCACCGGCTGGAATGTGGACTGATACTTCTTTAAAACGTCCCTTAACATAGTGTATGGCCCGTATCGGGGCTGTTAAATATAATAATTATTTTGCGTATAATAAATAAAAAAGCCGGGAGGCGCTAAATAATAAAAAGCCCCTGAAGCAAGGCGCTTCAAGGGCTTTTGCTATAATTATATTTTTCGTTTATATCACCACGTTGATCATCCTGCCTTTAACAATGATCACCTTTTTAGGCGCTTTTCCTTCGAGCCATTTTTGTACTACTTCGCTGGCCAGTACTTCTTTTTCGATGGCGCCGTTATCGGCATCCAGCGCAAAGCCCATTTCAGTGCGGGTTTTACCGTTGATAGCGATCGGGTAGTTGAAGGCGCTCTCCCGGGTATATTCTTCGTTGTATACAGGATACAGCGCGTTCAGGATGCTCTCATTGTGCCCGATCAGTTGCCACAGCTCTTCGCAGAGGTGTGGCGCGTAAGGGGTGAGCAGTATCAGCAAAGGCTCCAGGATATTGCGTTTGCTGCATTTCATGGTAGCCAGTTCGTTTACGCAGATCATGAAAGAGCTCACCGCGGTATTGTAAGAGAAGGAGTTGGTATTGTGATCGATCTTGTGGATCGTTTTGTGTAAAACCTTCAGCTCTTCCGGGGTAGGGGCATCGTCTTTAACGATGATACCTTTCTGCTCATCCACGAAGAGGCGCCACAGCTTTTTCAGGAAACGGTGTACGCCCTCGATGCCTTTGGTATCCCAGGGTTTCGACTGCTCTACCGGCCCGAGGAACATCTCGTACATACGGAAAGTGTCTGCGCCGTATTTTTCCACGAGGTCGTTCGGGTTAACGGTATTGAATAAACGCTTGCTCATTTTTTCGAGCAGCACGCCACAGATATATTTACCATCTTCGAGGATGAAGGTAGCATCTGCAAAGTCGGCCTTCCATTTTTTAAATGCTTCCAGGTCCAGCTCTACACCGTCAACGATATTCACATCTACGTGCAGCTCGTCGGTTTCGTACTGGTCTTTCAGGCCATGGGAAACGAATTGCTGCGTGCCGCGGATACGGTATACGAGCCGGGAACTGCCGCCGATCATGCCCTGGTTGATCAGGGATTTGAAAGGCTCATCAAAGCCGATGTAGCCGAGGTCGAACAGCGCTTTGGTCCACATGCGGGAATAGAGCAGGTGGCCTACGGCGTGTTCGGTGCCGCCTACGTATACATCTACCTGGTTCCAGTAGTCGGTGGCTTTACGGCTGGCAAATTCGTGGGTATTGTGCGGGTCGGCATAGCGCAGGAAATACCAGGAGCTGCCGGCGTAACCGGGCATGGTATTGGTTTCGCGCTTGATGCCGGGAGCGACGTTCACCCAGTCGGTGATGTTGGCGAGGGGGCCTTCGCCTTCTTCGCCGGGTTTATAGTTTTCCACATGGGGCAGTTCCAGCGGGAGGTCTTTTTCATCCATCGCATAAGGAACGCCGTTTTTATAGACGATCGGGAAAGGCTCGCCCCAGTAGCGTTGGCGGCTGAAGCCTGCGTCGCGCATTTTATAGTTGATCTGGCGTTTGCCGATGCCCATTTCTTCCACTTTGTTGATCACGGCATCCATGGCGGGTTTCATGTCCATGCCATTGAGGAAGCCGCTGTTTTGCAGTTGGGCATCTTTGGTAGGATTGGCTTCCTGGCCGTTGAAGGCATCACCGATGATGTTGGTGATGGGGATGCCGAAATGCTGTGCGAAGCTAAAGTCGCGCTGGTCGCCGCATGGCACGGCCATGATGGCGCCGGTGCCATAGCCGGCGAGCACGTATTCTGCTGTCCACACCGGAATCTCGCGGCCATCGAAGGGATTGATGGCATAGGCGCCGGTGAAGCAGCCCGTGATCTGTTTTACATCGGCCATACGTTCGCGCTCAGAGCGGCTTTGCACGTATTCGAGGTATTTTTCTATATCGGCTTTTTGTTCTGGTGTGGTGATCTGTTGTACCAGGTCGTGTTCCGGTGCGATCACCATGAAGTCCACGCCGAAGATGGTATCGGGGCGGGTGGTGTATACGTTGAGATGCAGGTTACTGCCTTTCAGCGCGAAGCTGATTTCGGCGCCCTGGCTCTTGCCGATCCAGTTGCGTTGCATCTCTTTCATGGCTTCGCTGAACTGCACGGTTTCCAGGCCTTCCAGCAGGCGGTTGGCGTATTCGGTGATACGCAGGAACCACTGCCGCATTTTCTTTTTGATCACGGGATAGCCGCCGCGTTCACTTACGCCGTTCACTACTTCATCGTTGGCGAGTACGGTGCCGAGGGCGGGGCACCAGTTCACTTCTGCATAGGCCAGGTAAGCCAGGCGGTACTGCATGAGGATGTCGCGCTGTTCCGTTTCCGTATAGCCTTTCCAGTCAGTTGCGGTAAAGCGGATGGAGCGGTCGCCGGGGCAGATATGATCTTTGTTACCATCTTTTTCGAAGATGGCTACCAGGGTGTTGATGGAGGCTGCTTTCTTCTCCGCACGGTTGTACCAGCTTTCGAACAATTGGAGGAATATCCATTGTGTCCATTTGTAGTAAGATGGATCGCTGGTGTTCACCTGCCGCTCCCAGTCGAAGCAGAAGCCGATATTATCAAGTTGCTGGCGGAATGCCTTGATATTTTGCTCCGTTGTAATGGCTGGATGCTGGCCTGTTTCCAGGGCATATTGTTCTGCCGGCAGGCCAAAGGCGTCATAGCCCATGGTATGCAGCACGTTAAAGCCTTTGAGCCTTTTATAACGGGCATAAATATCTGTGGCGATATATCCCAGCGGATGGCCTACGTGCAGGCCCGCGCCGGAGGGGTAGGGGAACATATCGAGCACATAACATTTAGGTTTGCTGCTGTCATTGCTCACGCGGTATGCGTGGGATGCTACCCATTGTTCCTGCCACTTTTTTTCGATTGCCCTGAAATTGTATTCCATATCTGTTGTAGATGGGCTGTAATCCGGGAGATGACAACAATACATCTTCCCTTTACAGCGTTATCAGTAAAATTTTTAAAATCTGTTGAATGCCGGATCAGCAAAATAATGTTAAAATCATTAATACAGCAAGGTCGAACCCCGACATCTTTTTATATTGCCGTCTTGTTCACCGGGTCCTGTCATCAGGATCAGGCGGCAAAATTAAACACATAACTACTAATTTTTATTATTTTCGCCGATAAACTACAGATTAATGGCGCAATCGGGAAGATCATCAGCAAAGAAGTCCAAACCATCCTACCTGTACTCTATCATCGGGGTGGCACTGGTACTGTTTTTATTGGGTACCCTCGGACTGGTGGTAATTCATGCAAATAAGCTGAGCAGATATTTCAAGGAGAGCATAGAGATCCAGGTGATATTGAGAGATAATGTGAAAGAGAGCCAGGCCACGGCCTTGCGCGATTCTGTTGCCCGGAAGCCTTATATCAAATCCATTGAATACGTATCCAAGGATATGGCGGCGCAGCGCTTTAAAAAGGAGTTTGGGGAAGATTTCATCAACCTGCTCCAATATAATCCGCTTTACGCCAGTATCAACATAAAGGCGAATGCCAACTATGTGAATGCTGACAGTCTCAAGATCATTGAGAATAACCTCACCCAGCAGAGCATTGTAAGGGAAATATCCTATCAACGCACGCTGGTGAGCAAGCTGGATGAGAATGTGCGCCGCATTGGTATGATCATCCTGATCATCAGCGGCCTGCTGGCGCTGGTAGTGATCTTCCTGATCGACAATACCATCCGCCTGGCCATGTTCAGCAACCGCTTCCTGATCAAAACCATGCAGATGGTAGGCGCTACCCGCTGGTTCATTGCCAAGCCCTTCGATCTGCGCAGTATCATCAACGGCGCCATCAGCGCTGTGGTGGCTATTGCCGGCCTGCTGGGCATCCTCTCATTTGCCGATAATGTGCTGCCTGAACTGAACGGCATGCGCGATAATCTCATGATAGGCCTGCTTTTCCTGGGCATGATCGTGATCGGTATCGCCATCTCCCTGTTCAGCACGCACCGCTCGGTGATGAAATACCTGCGCCTGAAACTCGATGATCTTTATTAATTTGAAATCTATAACTGAAGATAATTACACACTATGGCTAAAACAACTGTAAAACCTGCTGCGGCGAAAACTACTCCTGCTGCCGATGCACCGGTAACTGACAGCCGCCCTATTTTTCCGAAAGAAAATTACAAGATCATGGTGGCCGGCCTCGTTGTAGTGGCAATAGGCTTCCTGCTGATGATGGGTGGCGCCAGCAACGATCCCAAGGTGTTTAAACCGGAAGAAGTGTATAGCTTCCGCCGTATCACCCTCGCACCGATCGTGATCGTATTCGGCCTGCTGGTAGAAGTATACGCGATCATGCGCCGTCCGAAAACCAACGCATAACATGCTGAATGTTCCGTAAATACTTATAGCGATGAACTACCGTCATCGCTTTTTTTTTCACTTAACCATACTTTTTTCATGACTTTTCTTCAGGCTATCATCATTGCCATCGTTGAGGGACTAACTGAATTTCTGCCCATCTCATCCACCGGGCAT
This sequence comes from Chitinophaga vietnamensis, assembly GCF_902167635.1. Lineage (GTDB taxonomy): Bacteria > Bacteroidota > Bacteroidia > Chitinophagales > Chitinophagaceae > Chitinophaga > Chitinophaga vietnamensis. Next base: position 88,639 of record NZ_CABHMS010000011.1, on the reverse strand, counting down.
ATGATCATCGTGAGCTCTTTGTTAGGTATCAGCAAAGATGAATTTACCAAACTGTTCGAAGTATGTATCCAGCTGGGCGCCATTCTCGCCGTAGTGGTACTGTATTGGAAAAAATTCTTTGTGTTCGACAAGAACCGCCTGAGTTTCTATATTAAACTGATCGTAGCGGTGGTGCCTGCGCTGATCATCGGCTACCTGTTCAGCGACAAGATCGATAAACTGCTGGAAAGCCCGCTCACCGTGGGTATCACGCTGCTGCTGGGAGGTATCATCCTTTTGTTTGTAGACAGCTGGTTCCAATCGCCCACCATTGATTCCGATGAAAAGATCAGCATCTTCAATGCGCTCCGTATCGGCTTTTATCAATGTATTGCCATGATCCCGGGTGTAAGCCGCAGTGCTGCTTCCATCATCGGTGGTATGCAACAAAAGCTCACCCGCAATGAAGCCGCCGAATTTTCTTTCTTCCTGGCTGTACCTACCATGGCTGCCGCTACGGGTTACAAACTGCTCAAAGGAAGAGAACTGCTTTTTGCCCACCACGAAAACCTGAAACTCTTGCTGGTAGGTAACCTTGTGGCATTCATCGTAGCCATGCTGGCCATCAGGTTCTTTATCGGCGCCTTGAAGAAATATGGTTTTAAAATGTGGGGCTATTACCGCATTGTAGTGGGGATTGTGATCATTGCCGCGATATTGATGGGGTATCAATTAGAGGTCTGAACCAGGATTAAACGGATTTATAAGATTAATAAGATTTTACGGGGAGATTTTCTGGAAGATTATTTTAATCTTCCAGAAAATCTCCCCGTAAAATCTTATTAATCTTATAAATCCGTTTAATCCTGGTTAGCCCTTCACTGCCAGCAGCAGTTCCAGGTCAGTATATTTCAATTTGAATTTTTCACTCAGGTGGTAATTGGTGAGCGCACCTTTATACAGGTAGATGCCATTACGTACGCCACGCTTGATCCATACGAGGTTCTCGAAACCGCCGTCGTCAGCGGCTTCTATGAGCAGCGGCATCAGTACGTTGCTGATGGCTTCTGAAGCGGTACGGGCAAAGCCGGATGGTATGTTGGGCACACAATAGTGCACTACGTCGTACTTTTTGAATACCGGGTTTTCGTGGCTGGTGATCTCGGAGGTTTCAAAACAGCCGCCTCGGTCGATGCTCACATCTACGATCACAGAGCCGGCTTTCATATTACTCACCATCGATTCTGTCACTACAATTGGCGTACGGCCGCTTTGTGATGACAGCGCGCCTACGGCCACGTCGGCATTACGCAGTTGTTCGGCCAGTACTTTGGGTTGTATAACGGAGGTGAATACACGAACGCCGATATTGTTCTGCAGGCGTTTCAGTTTATAGATATTGTTGTCAAATACCTTTACAGATGCGCCCAGCGCCATGGCGGTGCGGGCGGCAAATTCCCCTACGATGCCTGCGCCGATGATCACCACTTTGGTGGGAGGGATACCGGTGATGCCTCCCAGCAGGATGCCCTTACCTTTGTTGCCATTGCTCAGGTATTGCCCGGCAATGAGCATTACGGCGCCGCCGGCGATCTCGCTCATAGCGCGCACGATAGGGTAGGTACCAGCATCATCTTTGAGGTTTTCAAAAGAGAGGAGCGTGATACGTTTGTCCATCATCTTCTGCACCTGTTGTGCCTTGAGGGCGGCCAGGTGGATGGGGGAGATGATGATCTGGTGCGGGTGCAGCATCTCTATCTCTTCATCAGTGAGGGGGGCGGATTTCACGATGATCTCCGCTTTGAACACTTCTTTCTTGTCGTAAACGATTTCCGCACCGGCTTCGGAATAGTCGGTGTCGTAGTAATGGGAGCCATCGCCGGCTTTATGTTCCACTACGATATGATGTCCGTGGGCAGCCAAAATGCTTACTGCATCGGGTGTCAGGGCAATACGGTTTTCCTGGAAGGATACCTCTTTCGGGATACCAATGTATAAGCGGGAGTTTTTTTGCGGTATATCCAGCGTCTCTTCCAGCGGTGAATAAGTAAAGCCGGCACTCACTACAGGTTTTTGCCTTTGCTCCATAACGGTCTGTGTTGTGTTTAATTGGTCCTTTTCAAAGATACATTATTTGTCAGTTGCGGCGACCTCGCGCAGCATCCTTTTTTGGTCGGGAAGCACGCTCAGTTGCAGGTGTACGGTACCCGGCGGGAGGATAGGCGCTATCACCTGCGGCCATTCTATGAAGCTGATGGCATCCTGGTACAGCGTGTCTTCCACGCCTGCGGTAATCGCCTCTTCCTCATCCCGCAAGCGGTAAAGATCGAGATGATAGATCCGGCGCGACAGGCCCGCTGCATCTGTATAAGCATATTCATTGATGATGGAGAACGTAGGACTGGCAGTGGCATCTTTCACACCTGCCGCAGCGCACAACGCTTTGATCAGTGTGGTTTTGCCCGCACCCATAGGGCCTTCCAGGGTAAATATTTGTTTGTCCTGATAATGTTTCCAGAAATCAAGCGCAGTTTCCGGTAGTTGGTCCAACGTAAACGTCCAATGCATTTACAAATTTAAGGATTTTCGGATTTTCGAATTTTTTGATTTAAAGAGGATGGATATATTTAGATTAATTTAAATATTTATATAGCAAATAAATCCGTAAATCCTCAAATTCGTAAATCCGTAAATCCGTAAATCCGTAAATCCCTAAATTCTCCCATCCCAAAATGCCTCGGGGTTGCATTAATATTTTACCCCATTAATCATGCGCTGGGTACCTTTGTATCAAGATGACACCAATCAGTTGCAAGGTAGAAGGAATGCATTGCACCAATTGTGCAGCGAGCGTTTCCAGGTACCTGGAGAAAAAAGGAATGCAGGATGTAAATGTGAGCTTCGCCACAGAAGAGGTGAGCTTCAGCCTGCCTGCAGGCGCCGATTCAAAGGAGGTGCTGGAAGGGATCAACCAGCTGGGATATCGTGTGGTATTGCCCGACCAGGCGCCACAAAAAGTATCTCCCTTCTCTACCCTTACCTTTAAATTCTTCTTCTGCCTCGTTTTTACCCTGCCCTTGTTACTCCATATGTGGGTAAACTGGCCATGGCTGCATCATCCATGGGTACAGCTCTCCTTGTCGCTACCCGTATTCATCACAGGGATGTGGCACTTCGGCCGCAGCGCCTTCCGCTCCTTGGTTAACCGCATGGCCAATATGGACGTGCTGGTGAGCATCGGCGCTACCGCCGCTTTCGTTTACAGCTTCGTAGGCACCGTGATCTATGGCAACACCGATTACATGTTCTATGAAACCACAGCCGCCATCATCACCCTGGTATTGCTGGGCAACCTGCTGGAAGAACGTTCCGTGAAACAGACCACCACGGCCATTTCCGAGCTGGCGCAGCTGCAGGTAACCACCGCCCGCCTTATCAATACCGATCATGGCCATGAGCATATTCATGAAGTAGATAACCGCAGCCTCCGCCCCGGCGATTGCGTGCTCGTTAATACCGGCGACAAGATCCCCATGGATGGCACTATCTACTGGGGTAGCGGCCATGTAAACGAATCCATGATCACCGGCGAAAGCGCTCCCGTAGGTAAACAGGAAAAAGATAAAGTGATCGGCGGCACCATCCTCGAAGATGGCAGCATCAAAGTATATATTACCGCTACCGGCAAAGACACCGTACTGTCGTATATCATCGAACTGGTAAAACAGGCGCAGAACGATAAACCCCCGATGCAAAAGCTGGCAGACCGTATCAGCGCCATCTTTGTACCACTGGTGCTCAGCATCGCAGCGCTTACTTTCCTCGGATGGTACTTCATTGGCCATACTACACTGGGCACCGCCATGATGCGGAGTATAGCCGTTCTCGTTATATCCTGCCCCTGCGCCATGGGACTGGCTACGCCGGCCGCCGTAATGGTAGGCCTGGGCCGCGCCGCGCGCAATGGCATCCTTATCAAAGGCGGTCACACGCTGGAAATGTTCAAAAATATCCGGCAGATCGTATTTGATAAAACAGGTACGCTCACCACCGGTAAATTGCAGATGGGCGATTTTCATATGGAAGAGATGAGCGAAGTGGAGTTTAAACAGATCGTGTATAGTCTCGAAAAATATTCTTCCCATCCCATCGCCAGATCGATCGCCGGCATCTGGAAAAACGCCGGAGAAGTGCCGCTGCAGCAGGTCCGCGAGCACAAAGGCTTAGGTATGCGCGCGGTAGATAAAGCGGGCAACGAATGGCAACTCGGCTCGTACCGCATGGCCGCAGGCCTCACAACCGATGACAGCCATCATCTTTACCTGATCAAAAACGGCCGGCTTGCAGGCTGGATCAACTTCACTGACGAAGTGCGTCCCGAAGCTGCGACCGTTATCAAACAACTACAACACATGGGCATCCGCCCGGTGCTGCTCAGCGGCGATACCACCCGCAAGTGCCAGGAACTGGCTCAGCAACTGGGCATCGCCGAAGTATATGCGGAACAATCTCCCGAACAGAAACTGCAAAAGATCGACGAACTGATGAAAACCGCGCCCACCGCCATGGTTGGCGATGGCATCAACGACGCGCCCGCACTGTCGAAAGCAACTATCGGCATCTCGCTCAGCGATGCTACACAGGTAGCGATGCAGAGCGCCAATGTGGTGCTGCTCAACAATCATCTCGGTGCATTACCACTCGCGATGGGACTGGGCAAACATACCTATCTTACCATCAAACAAAATCTCTTCTGGGCATTTATCTATAACGTAGTGGCCATTCCTGTAGCGGCATTGGGATATCTCAATCCTGTTATCGGCGCCGGCGTGATGGGTATTTCAGATGTTATACTGGCGGTAAATTCTATAAGATTACGTTATAAGCGCGTGAGTTAACAGCAGTTATTGGTAAATTGCAATCTTACCAATGACCATTATCACTTTGGGCACACCTGTCGCCATACTGAAGCAATATTGGGGATACGACCAGTTCAGACCTTTACAGGAAGATATTGTAAATGCTGTACTGGCGGGCCGCGACACGCTCGCATTACTACCTACCGGCGGTGGTAAATCCATTTGCTTTCAGGTGCCAGCCATGATGAAACCCGGGCTCTGCCTGGTGATCACACCACTCATCGCCCTCATGAAAGACCAGGTGGCCAATCTCAAGAAACGGGGTATCACCGCCTATTCCATCTATTCCGGCATGCATTACAAAGAAGTAGAAAAGGCCATGGAAGCGGCTCGCCGCGGACGTTGCAAGTTTCTCTATGTATCGCCGGAAAGGTTACAGAGTAAATTATTTCAGACCTATTGCGATGGTCTCCCCGTGAACTTGATCGCGGTAGACGAAGCGCATTGTATCTCCCAATGGGGATATGATTTCCGGCCTGCTTATCTGCAGATCGCAGAGATACGCGGCTTCTTCCCCGGCACGCCGGTGCTGGCGCTCACGGCATCTGCCACTCCTAAAGTGCAGGCAGATATCTGTGATAAACTGCTGATGCAGGACCCGCAGATTTTTACGAAAAGCTTTGCCCGCGCCAATCTCTCCTATAGCGTACTGGAAGAAACCACCAAGATCGATAAGATCAAACATATCCTCGACCGTGTTCCCGGCAGCGCTATCATCTATTGCCGCAACCGCAAGCGCACCAAAGAGATCGCCTCGCTGTTGCAGTTGCAGGGTATCCCTGCCAGCCACTATCATGCGGGCCTGCCGCAGGCGGAGCGCGCCTCCCGGCAGGAAGCCTGGATCAACAACGATACCCGTGTAATGGTATGTACCAATGCTTTCGGCATGGGCATCGATAAACCCGATGTGCGTATCGTGCTGCACTATGACATGCCCGATGGCCCCGAAGCCTATTATCAGGAAGCCGGCCGTGCCGGCAGAGACGAACAGAAAGCCTATGCCGTACTGCTCTATAATGAAGAGGAACTAACGGACATGCACACACGCATTGCCCTGCAATTCCCCTCACTCGAGCAGATCCGGGAAGTATACCAATGTATCGTCAACTATTTGCAAGTGCCTGTGGGCAGCGCAGAGGGCGTGTACTTCGATTTTGATATCAACGACTTCGCCCGCACCTTCCAGCTCAACCTCACGATCGCCTACAGCGCCATTCGCCTGCTGGAACAGGAAGGATTGCTGCAACTGAGCGAAAGTGTGCTGCTGCCATCCCGTGCGGAATTTGTGACCAACAAGGATGCGCTGTATGAATTTGAAAGCGCGGTCCCTTCTCTCGTAGAAATTATTCAAACATTGCTCCGTACCTATGAAGGCATCTTCGATCATGCGGTGCCCATCTATGAAAGACAGATCGGGCGCATTATGTTGATGGAAGATGACGATATCGCGGCGCAACTGCAACAGTTACATCAATACGGCATCATACATTACTATCCCCGCCGTGATGAGCCACAGCTCTGCTTTTTACAGGAACGTGTATCAGCTGCCAACCTGCGCATCAATATGGCGCGGGTAGAGATCAGAAAGAAGGCTTACACCGAAAGACTGGAAGCCATGTTTGCCTATGCCCGCAATGGCCATACCTGCCGCACACAGCAGCTCACGGCCTATTTCGGGGAGAAGGATACGCCCGCCTGCGGTGTATGCGATGCCTGTCTGCGGAAAAAAGCGGTTCCACTGGATGCCGCTGCTTTTAAACGTATATCCGATCACGTTATATCGCTGTTGAACGGCACATCTTTACCCTATAAAGACCTACAGGCAAAAATGACGGATGTACGTACAAACGACCTGCTGGAAGTATTGCAGTATATGGAAGAGGAGGGATTGATAAAAAGAGACGAGACGGGAAAACTAAGCCCCGCAAGGAGCGGGGCTTAAAAGAAGTATTTATTTGAAAGGCACTACTTTCCCTGTGTTGCTGCTTTCAAAAGCAGCTTCTATCACACGTATTACATTAGCGCCGTCCTGTGGTGTAACCGGATTGGGCGCATGATTTACCAGCGCTTCATAGATGCCCTGGTAATAGTCCATGTAATTGCCGCTGCCGCCGGGAATATACTGTTTCAGTACTTTACCATCTTTTTCTGTATGCAGCAATCCCCATTCATGCGGCGCTTCGGCGCCCCAGTCGTGACTGTTAGGGAAGAGGCCTTTTTGCAGCTGCGCTTCCTGTATATCTGATTTTGATTTGATGAAAGAACCGATACGGCCATGCACCTGGTAGGCTGGCAGCGCTTCCCGCACCAGGTAGCTGGATTTCAGGCGTACACGCAGTTTGTCGTAATACAGTACCAGTTCAAAATAATCATCTACCACAGAATCTTTGCGGATGATGCGGATGTCCGCCCACACGGCATTTGGCAAGCCAAAAATAGTGAGCGCCTGATCGATCAGATGTGAGCCAAGGTCGTACAGGGCGCCGGTTCCGGGCAATGCCTGTTCCTTGTGTTTTTTATAACTCAGCTCTTCCTTGAAGCGGTCGTAGTGTATTTCTGCTTCGAGTATTTCACCAAGGTCGCCGGATTGGATCACGCTTTTCACAACTTTGTAATCGCTGTCGTAGCGGCGGTTATGATACACGCTGAGCAATAATTTTTTTTCTTCCGCCAGTTTGATCAATGTTGCTGCTTCTTCCTGTTTTACGGTGAACGGCTTTTCCACGATCACGTTTTTCCCTGCTTCCAGCGCGGCTTTGGCGTAGTCGAAGTGGGTATAGTTGGGCGTGTTCACCACGATGAGGTCCAGCGATGGATCGGCCAGCATATCGGGTACACTGGCGTATACTTTCACATCAGGGTAACGTTGTTGCGCGGTATGCTTACTTCTCTCCACTACTGCGGTAAATTCAAAACCCGGATTTACATGCAGGAAGGGGGCGTGAAATATCTGTCCTGACATACCATAGGAGCAAACACCGGTCTTAATAACTCTGCCCATAAAGATTTATGAATTTTTTGATTTACGAATTTTTTGATTTGTCAAACAACAAAATACCAATACAATTTCTAAATATGAAAATTCGCAAATCAAAAAAGTCTTTTGCTTTTGCCACCAAGCCCGAGTGCGCCGAGGATGCTACGGGTAATGACACTGGCGGCGGTGCGGCCCACCTGGCGGGCAACGGAGCTGTCGAGCACCTGGTCGAGCACACTCTTTTCTTCTTTCGCTTTACCACCGGATGCGGGAGCGGCCGCAGATTTTTCCGCAGCTTCCTGCAATTTGGCAGTGAGTATTTCGTAAGCGCTTTCGTTATCGATTGTTTCGGCGTATTTCTTCACCAGTTTGGAACTGTTTACGATGTTGTCGATCTCGCCATCGGTGAGCACGTCCATGCGTGAGCGGGGGGAAACCAGCATGGTAGCGGCCAGCGGGGTGGGTACGCCTTTTTCGTCCAGACAAGTGATCAGGGCTTCACCGATACCGATCTGCGTCAGCAGCTCATCTGTTTTGTAGAAATTGGACAGCGGGTAGTTCTCCGCTGTTTGCTTGATAGACTTACGGTCATTGGCCGTGAATGCGCGGAGGGCATGCTGCACTTTGAGTCCCAGCTGTCCGAGCACGGAGGCCGGAACATCCATCGGGTTCTGTGTACAGAAGAAGATGCCAATACCTTTGGAACGTATCAGTTTAATGATTGTATCTATTTGTTTGAGCAATGCATCACTGGCTTCGTTGAAGATGAGGTGCGCTTCGTCAATGAACATTACCAGCTTGGGTTTATCGAGGTCGCCTTCTTCCGGCATGGTGGCATATAATTCGGCCAGGAGGCTGAGCATGAAGGTGGAGAAGAGTTTGGGGCGGTCCTGTATATCATTCACCCGGAGGATAGATACCATGCCGCGGCCATCATCGCTGATGCGCAGGAGGTCATCCACTTCAAAGGATTTTTCACCAAAGAAAAGCTCGGCGCCCTGTTGTTCCAGCTCAATCACTTTGCGGAGGATGGTGCCGGTGGAGGTGGTGGATATCTTGCCGTAATCTTTTTCCAGATCGGCTTTTCCTTCATCGCTGGCATATTGCAGTACTTTCTTGAAGTCTTTCAGGTCCAGTAGCGGCAGTTTGTTATCATCACAATATTTGAACAGCATGGCTACAACGCCTGCCTGCGTATCATTCAGCTCTAATATTTTAGAAAGCAGGATAGGACCGAATTCGCTGGTGGTAGCACGCAGGCGCACTCCTTTCTCCTGGCTGAGGGAGAGCAGTTCGGCAGGATAGGCTGCGGGGCTCCAGCTGCCGCCGATCTTCTGGTAGCGCTCTGTTATTTTATCGTTGCTGGCGCCTGCCGCGGCAATGCCGCTAAGGTCACCTTTGATATCCATCAGTAATACGGGCACACTGGCATCGCTGAGGCCTTCGGCAATCACCTGCAAGGTTTTGGTTTTACCGGTACCAGTGGCTCCGGCGATCAAACCATGACGGTTCATGGTCTTCAGCGGAAGGTATACATCCGCGCCTGCCACCACTTCACCATCCAGCATGGCGCAGCCGAGTTTGAAATGCTCGCCTTTAAAAGTGTAACCATTCTTTATACTCTCAAGAAATGCGTCTTTATTGGACATGGCGTTTGTTTTTTTTTATGAAGATAGCAAAAATGGGGAATGAGGAAAATGTAGTTTTTAGTGAGTTAGCGCCTCATAATGGCGGTATTTTCTGATACTGATGATCATCGGTATGATACCCTTTTGGAGAAATAGCCAAGAAATGATCAAGGTGGGAGTAATCAGCGTATTGATGCTACCTTCCAGTGGTGCGTATATCCAGCAAACAATGATCACAACCAATAGTAGACCAGTGATGAGAAAGTATATCAAACTTTCAGAGAATACAGCCCTAGCCTGGGCTTTCTGATGTTGACGATATTGTTCGTACACATGGATGACAATGGTAGTAATGTCCTCATCAGATAGTCCCGCTGTTTGCAGGTGCCTGATAATCTCCCGCTCACTGGTGTTTACATCTGACAGATTAAGTACATAATTCGCATACTGGTTTAATTCGTCGTGAGTCATTACTGCTACAAGTTTACATAAAAATAAAAAATCCCGCCGGCATGCGGCGGGATCTATTTCTTCTTGCAAAGAATAACTTATAACTCTTCTTCTCTTTCAAGCATCAGAATGGCGCCTTGTGGCACGATGAAATATTTTTCATCCTGGTAAACCACTTCAGTAGAACCACTGACGAGGAAGATAGCAAGGTCTCCTTCTTTCGCCTGCAAAGGGATATATTTTACTTTTTCTTCTTCCGGCTTCCAGGCTTCATCATCTTCTACAGGTACTGGTATCGCGTAACCAGGGCCTGTTTTGATCACATACCCCTGCTGTACTTTTTCTTTTTCCTGCACGCCGGGCGGCAGGTATAACCCACTGTTGGTGCGTTCATGCGGGGTGGTGAGTTTGATCAACACCCGGTCGCCTACAACGATCAGCTTTTTCAATTTGTTATCCGGTGTTATATGTATGGCCATGATTATTTTGTTTCAGTACCAAAGGTACATCAAATATAATGCAGCAGCCGGTTAGCGTGCCATACTGGCAGTTTTACAGGACGTCAAGGCGGAAGGTATCACCCGCCCGGATGCCTTTATCGGTTTGTTGCAGCACACAGCACTCATTTACAGGATCATGCTCAAAATAAAGCACATACTGGCCTTCCAGCGCTTCTTGCAAAAATGTCTTTTTCTCTTGCAAGGTTGTCAACGGAAACATATCATAAGCCATCACATAAGGCAGGGGGATATGCCCGATAGATGGCAACAGATCCGCCATATACACGATGGTACGGCCTTTATAGTTGATCTGTGGCAGCATCATGGCATCAGTATGCCCGTTGGCAAAGCGGATGGAGATATTATCTGTGAAGACAACGCCATCTTTACGCTCTACAAATTGCAGCTGACCACTCTCCTGTATAGGTAATATATTTTCTTTGAGGAAGGAAGCCTTTTCGCGGTCATTGGGCACTGTGGCCCATTGCCAGTGATCCGTATTGCTCCAGTAGGTCGCATTTTTGAAGGCAGGCACCAGTTTGTCGCCTGCTCTTACAATGCTACCGCCGCAATGATCAAAATGAAGGTGCGTCAGGAATACATCTGTGATATCATCCCGGTGAAAGCCGTGCGCAGCAAGAGATTTATCGAGCGTAGCATCACCATGGAGATAATAATGGCTGAAGAATTTAGCATCCTGTTTGTCGCCGATACCATTATCCACGAGTATCAGGCGCTTGCCGTCTTCAATCAGCAAGCAGCGCATGGCCCAGCTGCACAGGTTATTGTCATCCGCTGGATTCAATTTATTCCAGATGCTTTTAGGCACCACGCCAAACATGGCGCCGCCATCCAGTTTAAAGAATCCTGTTTCTATGGTGTATAATTTCATTACAAAGGTTTTACCGAAGGTAAGTTTTCCTGCGCTAACTTCTTTTGCTTGTCCAGCGCAGATATCAGCCATATCAATCCTATCACGAAGAACACTACCAGCGCCAGCACGGATTTGCGCATATCGTTGGTGAGGTCGTCTATATACGCAAAAGAGAACATGCCGACCACGATGGATAATTTCTCTGTTACATCATAATAACTGAAGAAGGAGGCCGTATCGCTTGTTTCGGGCATCAGCTTCGCGTAGGTAGAGCGGCTGAGCGATTGTATACCGCCCATTACAAGACCTACCGCGGTAGCCAGCAGATAGAAGTGCATGGCGGTCTGCATTTTATATCCCGCTACACAAATGCCGATCCAGAGTATTACCACGCCAATCAATACACGAAGATTGCCATACAGGCTGGAAAGCTTTGCCATGCCCCATGCGCCGGCGATAGCCACCAGCTGTATCACTACCACGGTAGCGATCAGTTTGTCGCTTTCGAGGTGCAGCACCTTACTGCCGAAGATAGTAGCCGCCAGCATCACGGTTTGTACGCCCATGCTGTAGAAGAAGAAACCGCGCAGGAAACGCTTGAGCACGGGCATCAATTTTACCTGTGCATATACTTTCCTTAATTCAGTGAATCCTTCTGTGATGGCGCTGGCATAGTGCTTTTCCACCGTTGCCTTTACAGATGGAAGCCTGGTGAAGGTGATCTGTGCAAAGCCCAGCCACCAGAGGCCTGTGAGCAGGAAAGTGAGGCGTACGGCGGTGCTGTCGTCCATCCCGAAAGGCTTGTACATCACCAGCGCGAAACCGACGAGCTGCAACAATACGCTGCCTACATAGCCCATGCCGAAGCCTTTGGCGCTCACCCGGTCACGATCTTCCGGCGCGGCGATCTCGGGCAGATAGGAGTTGTAGAACACCAGTCCGCCACAATAGCCGATAGTAGCCAGCATAAAGAAAACGACGCCATAGGCCAGGTTACCGCTGTGGAAACCATACAAGGCACTGCAGGATATGGACCCCAGCAACGTGAAAAATACGAGGAAATTCTTTTTGTTACCTCTTGTATCCGCAATGGAAGAGAGGATGGGAGAGGCGATGGCCACCAGCAGGAAAGCCGCTGCCATCGTGTAATTGTACAGGGCGGAGTTTACAAAGGTCATCCCCAGAAAGGATACTTTTTCTTTTGTTACCGCGAGAAAATAGATAGGGAAAAAAGTAGTGGTGATCACCAGGTTATACACAGAGTTGGCCCAGTCGTACATCGCCCAGCCATTGATCACTTTCTTATTGGCAGTTTGCATATGCTCGAAACGCTTTTGTTGATAGCGGAGCTAATGTACAAATTTATCTATCGTAAAGGGTTAAATGACTGGCGGTGTGTTTCACACCATCAGTCATTTAACTACTTATAGTCTGTGATGTGAATACGGTGAGGGCACATGAAGTATTCCTGTTCATCATTGGAGCTGACGATGATAAGCCGGTTGCCGCCATAGTCTTTGATGAGTTGCTGGTACAGTGCGGTGCCGGCAGCATCAAGGTTGGTGCAGGGTTCATCGAGCAATAGCACGGGTACATTGGAGAAGATGGCCAGCGCCAGTTTGATACGTTGCTTCATCCCGGAAGAGAAGTGCCGTATCTGCTTTCTGGCGGCCTTTCCGAGGCCTGCCAGCTCCATCGCCTTCTGCGGTGTAATGCCAGGCAGGAATGATTTGAACTGTAAATGGAATTGTATGATCTCGGTGAGTGTAAGCTCTTCGATGAGCTCCAGATAAGGGGTAGCGATAGCGCAATGCCGGAAGAATACATCGGGCGCGATGGATCCTTCCGGCGTGTTGTATGTAACGGTGCCTTCATTGTGTTGAATGGCGCCGCTGATCACTTGTAGTAAGGTGGATTTTCCCGAGCCGTTGGGCCCCAGGATGGCATAACGTTCTCCCTGTTCGAACTGGTAAGTAATCCTGCGGAATATCCAGTCGTAGTTGAAGCGTTTACCGGCCTGGTTAAGGGAGATCGTCATTGGAGCGTGAAGTATAACCTTTCATAATACCACGTCCTGAATCACGGATGAAGGAGAGTATCTCATCTCTTTCATCGGTAGCAGGAAATTCTGCCTCTATAATGCTGATCGCTTTGGATAATTTAAATCCTTTTACGAAGATGACACGATAGATATCCAGAATATGATTGATCTTTTCGAGAGAGAAGCCTCTTCTTTTCAATCCTACGGAGTTCACGCCTACATAGGAGAGCGGCTCACGGGCTGCTTTTACAAAGGGCGGAACATCTTTACGTACCAGTGAACCACCGGTTACGAAAGCATGGTCGCCGATCTTGCAGAACTGCTGTACGGCCACCATACCGGCTAATACCACGTGGTTGCCCACTGTAATATGTCCGGCGAGGGTAGTGTTATTGGAAAACACGCAGTAGTCGCCCACTTCGCAATCATGCGCAATGTGGCTGTAGGCCATGATCAGGCAGTTATTGCCGATCACTGTTTTCCATTTGTCTTTAGTGCCCCGGTTGATAGTGACGAATTCGCGGATAGTAGTGTTGTTGCCGATCTGCACAATTGTTTCCTCACCCGCGTATTTCAGATCCTGTGGGATCGCGGAGATAACGGCGCCCGGGAAGATACGGCAGTTGTTGCCGATGCGGGCTCCTTCCATGATGGTAACATTGGAGCCTATCCAGGTGCCTTCACCGATCTCAACATTCTTGTGAATAACGGTAAACGGATCAATTTTTACATTAGGCGCAACTTTGGCGTCAGGATGTATGTATGTAAGCGGGTGGATCATTTGCTGTTAATTGCCTTCTCTTGTTTTTATAATTTGAGCTACCATGTCAGCTTCGGTAGCCACTTTATTGCCGATAAATACTGTACCCCGCATTTCTACAAGACCTCTCCTGATGGGGCTGAGTAACTCCATCTTCAGGATCATGGTATCACCTGGCACCACTTTCTGTTTGAATTTGCAGTTATCTATCTTGAGGAAATAAGTGTCGTAATTCTGTGGATCCGGTACTCTGTTGAGCGCAAGGATACCACCTACCTGCGCCAGTGCTTCGAGCTGTAAAACGCCCGGCATTACCGGGTTTCCGGGGAAGTGGCCCTGGAAGAAGCCCTCGTTGAAGGTAACGTTCTTGATACCTACCACGCGCTCGTCTGTCAGCTCAATGATCTTGTCTACCAGCAGCATCGGGTAACGGTGCGGCAGCGTTCTTTCGATACGTGGCGTATCAAAGATCGGTGGCTGGTTAGGATCGTATACAGGTACGTCTTTGTTGTGCTTGTTCTTTTTGATATACGCCTTGATCTTGCGGGCAAACTCCACGTTGGAAGCATGTCCAGGACGGTTGGCGATGATATGCGCCTTGATAGGGAAACCGATCAGGGCGAGGTCGCCTACTACGTCCAGCAGCTTGTGGCGTGCCGGCTCGTTGGGGAAACGCAACTCGATATTGTTGAGGATACCTTCACGCTGAACAGACATGGTTTCACGATTGAAAGCTTTGGCCAGGCGTTTCATATCGTCTTCATTCACGGCCCTGTCCACCACTACGATGGCATTGTTGATATCGCCGCCTTTGATGAGATTGTTGCTCAGCAAGTATTCCAGCTCATGAAGGAAGCAGAAGGTACGGGAAGAGGCGATCTCGTTCCGGAATGCTTCAATGCCTTTCATTTTCGCGTGCTGGGTGCCCAATACGGGAGAGTTGAAATCGATCAGGCAGGTGATACGGTAGTCAACGGCAGGTAATGCTACCATCTCTACTTTTTTCTGCTCGTCGTAATAGCTGATGTTGGTATCTATGGTGTAATAGATCTTTTTGGCGTCCTGGTCCTGGGTGCCGGTTTTTTCGATCGCTTCAATGAAGGGCAGGGAGCTGCCATCCATGATAGGGATCTCGGGGCCATCCAGTTCTATCAGTACGTTATCCACGCCGGTGCCTACCAGGGCGGCAAGCAGGTGCTCCACGGTGCTCACGCGGGCGCCATTGTGCTCCAGGGTGGTGCCTCTTGCAGTGTCCACTACGTAATCTACGTCTGCTTTTACCACTGGTTGGTTAGGCAGGTCTACACGTTGAAATTTGATGCCGAAGCCCGGTGATGCCGGCTTCAGTGTCATGTTCACTTTAGCGCCTGTGTGCAAACCCACGCCTGAAATGCTGATCTCGCCTTTCAGGGTATGCTGGTTCTGCACCTGTTGATTTTCAATCATATTACTAATGTATAACTGTTTGAGCTTTCAAAACTTAAACGCCTGCTCTCTCCTGAAGCAGTTGTTTTACCATCTCTTCCAATTCTTTCACCCGCTTTTCAAGGTCCGGCAAATTTCTAAAAATTGCCTGACTTTTCAGCGAACTTTTATAGTCGTACGCCGGAGAGCCGGTGAGTGAAGTGTTCGGCGTAGCGATAGATTTAGACAATCCGCTCTGGGCGTTGATCTTTGTACCATCAGCGATATGGATATGACCTACCATACCTACCTGGCCGCCGATCACGCAGTTCTGACCAATCTTGGTACTGCCGGAAACGCCCGTCTGTGCAGCAATAACGGTGTTGGTGCCGATATCCACATTGTGCGCTACCTGGATCAGGTTGTCCAGCTTAACGCCTTTACGGATCACAGTAGAACCCATCGTAGCACGGTCGATCGTTGTGTTGGCGCCGATCTCCACATCATCATGAATCACCACATTGCCGATTTGCGGTACTTTTTTGTAAGAGCCATCCGGCTGAGGGGCAAAGCCGAAGCCATCGCCGCCGATCACGCAGCCGGCATGCAGCATCACGCGGCAGCCCACCACACAGTTGTCATACACTTTTACGCCAGGATATATAACGGAGTCATTATTCACGATCACATTGTCGCCAAGATATACGCCCGGATAGATCTTCACATTATCGCCCAGCACCACATTCTCACCCAGGTAGGCGAACGCGCCCACAAACACATTCTTTCCCACTTTTACGGAAGAGGGTATATAGGAAGGTTGCTGGATACCGGTTTTGTTACCAGTGAGGTAACGGTATTGTTCCAGCAGGAGGGCAAAGCTGCTATAGGCATCCTTTACCCGGATCAGGGTTGATTTCACAGGTCGTTCTATCACCAGGCTTTCATTCACGATAAGGATGGAAGCATTGGTGGTATATATGAACTCTTCATATTTAGGATTCGCTATAAAGCTGAGCATGCCCTCACCGGCTTCTTCGATCTTGGCGATGTTGCTCACCTTCACATCTGGATTCCCCTCCAGCTTACCATTTAGCATGGTAGCTAATTGTAATGCGCTAAACTGCATAGTTTAAAATTGTAATGTTTTCCAGGCCCTTCATGTTTATATAAACTAAAATTTTAACGTTTCAGTGCCAGGTAAAACGTTATTAGCCTAGATTTTTGGATGACAAATGTAGAATTTTTTTACCGGTATAGCCAGTGTATGGCTAATCAGTGCATTGTCAATAGAGGAAATGTCTTTTACAGTTCCGTCTTTGAAAAGGATATTGATTTTTTCGTCGTTGATATTATAAGCCCTTAGTGTGGCAGCGTCTGAGAATACAAAATAATCAAGATCCTGGCCATGGATGTCCCATTTCTGTGCCACCTGTTGCCGGAGCAGCTCCAATGCGCTTTGGTCAAAGGGTTCATGGCTTAGCACCACCTTGAAAAGCTGGCGGTTGATCAGCCATTTACACAGCATGGACAGTACCTTGTCTTCATGAGAGGCCCATACCTTGATGGCTCCCATAATGTCATAGTCGTCCAGCATACAGAACTGGCGCAGGCATTCCGGTTCGCGTTCAAAATTTTCCCGGGTAATGTTGTGATACAGGAAGTATTCCAGCGCCGGGGAACAGAACAGGCGCGTGCCGCCCTGTGCCAGTGCCTTAGCCCTGCCGAGTATCTTTACCAACATATTTTCCGCACTCAGCACCGTTTTGTGCAGGTATACCTGCCAGTACATGAGCCGCCGGGCGATAATGAACTTTTCAATGGAATAAATTCCTTTCTCCTCCACCATCAGCTCGCCGTTGTGTACCGTCAGCATCTTGATGATGCGGTCGTAACCGATCACCCCTTCCGATACGCCCGTGAAAAAACTGTCGCGGTTCAGGTAATCCATCCGGTCTACATCCAGCTGACTGGATACCAGCTGGTGCAGGAATTTTTTATAGTAACGTCCGTTGAAGATATCCAGGGTGAGGGTGAGGGCCCCGTCCATTTCCTGGTTCAGCGCCTCCATCATCCACTGGGAGATCTCTTCGTGCGAAACATCTTCGATGATGCCGTGTTCCAGCGCATGGGAATAAGGCCCATGGCCGATATCATGCAGGAGTATCGCCAGCTTGGCCGCTACCTCTTCCTCCTCTGTGATCTCTACGCCCTTGCTCCTCAGCTCCTGCAAAGCGCCACTCATCAGATGATAAGCGCCCATACTGTGATGAAAACGGGTATGCATTGCCCCCGGATATACCAGTTGTGCCAGCGCCATCTGATGTATACGGCGCAAACGCTGGTAATATGGATGGGAAATAAGGTTAAAAATCAACGGGTGATCTATGGTAATAAAGCCATACACCGGATCATTAACAATTTTTCGCTTGCGTTCGGTCATTGCATTCAGTTATTCAATTTCAGACGGGTTTTCCGCATCCAACATTTACAAAAATGTGTACAAAACTACACCATGAATTAATTATATGTATTTTTTTTACTTATAAGACGTTTTTAAACTGTTAAACCCCTATCCCGCAAGGGTGACTGGTAAATTACAGGTATAAAAATGCCGTGTTTACGAAGGTAAATAACTTTCCGGCCCGGAAATGCATTTTTGAATGCACGGTACCTTTTTAACATTTAATTACCGGTCTCTCTGCCGCAGGGAATGGTTTTTGACGAGAAAATGGGGTAATTTCCTTTTTTAAAGACGCTTAAACTGAATTATGAGCCAGATAAATATACTTTGGGTAGACGACGAAATAGAATCATTAAAATCACAGATCATTTTCCTGGAAAGCAAAGGCTACAAAGTATCCGCCCTCACCAACGGTTATGACGCCCTCGAATTTCTGAAAGATCAGGTAGTGGATGTAGTGCTGCTGGACGAGTCCATGCCGGGCATCACCGGCCTCGAAACCCTGGGAAAGATCAAGGAAATAGACCAGCAGATCCCTGTAGTGATGATCACGAAAAACGAAGCTGAAAACCTGATGGATGACGCCATCGGCTCGCAGATCACCGATTATCTCATCAAACCCGTCAATCCCAACCAGGTATTACTCTCCCTGAAAAAAATCATCGATAATAAAAGACTGGTAGCGGAAAAGACCACCATCGCCTATCAGCAGGAGTTCCGCAGCCTCTTCATGGCGCTCAGCTCCAATCCCGATTACAATGAATGGATGGATATCTACAAAAAACTGGTGTATTGGGAGATGGAAATGACCAAGGCCAACAGCCCGGAAATGCTGGAAGTATTCAATGCGCAAAAGGCCGAAGCCAATACCGAGTTTGCCAAATTCATCGCCCGCCACTACAGCAACTGGCTCAATCCGAAAGCCAAAGAAGTACCGGTGATGTCGCATACCCTGTTCCGTGATAAGGTAGTGCCCTTCATGGATCCCAATGCGCCCAATGTTTTCCTGCTGATAGATAACCTGCGCTACGACCAGTGGAAAGCCATCCTGCCTATCTTCCAGGAATCATTCCGCCTGGTGGAGGAAGATACTTTTTACAGTATCCTGCCTACCAGTACGCAATATAGTCGCAACGCCATTTTCGCCGGCATGCTGCCCATCGATATTGAACATAAATTTCCGGAAGAGTGGAAGAATGACGATGAAGAAGGAGGAAAGAACCTGTATGAAGAAAAATTCTTTGCCGCGCAATTGCAGCGCCTGCGCATGGATACACGGTTCTCCTATACCAAGGTGACCAACCACGCCGACGCACAGCAGATGCTCAACAATATCCACAATATGCTGGATTACCCGCTGAGCGTAATCGTTTACAACTTTGTGGATATGCTCAGCCATGCCCGCACAGAAATGGAGGTGCTCAAGGAACTGGCCGGCGACGAACCATCCTACCGCTCTATCACAGCCAGCTGGTTTGAACATTCGCCATTGCATCAGGCGCTCAAACGCATTGCAGATAAAAAGATCAACCTGATCGTAGCAACAGACCACGGCAGCGTAAGAGTCAAAACACCTGTGAAAGTAATTGGTGATAAACAAACCACCACCAACCTGCGTTACAAGCACGGGCGCAATCTTAACTACGATCCCAAAGAAGTACTGGCCTTCCGCGATCCGCGCGAGGCTGGACTTCCAAAGCCCAACGTCAACTCATCTTATATCTTTGCCAGAGAAGATGGTTATCTCTGCTATCCCAATAACTACAACTATTTTGTAAATTATTACCGCAATACCTTCCAGCATGGCGGTATCTCACTGGAAGAGATGATCGTACCCGTAGCACGGATGGTATCGAAATAAAACCAGCCCTTTTTTAATTATTTTTGCCGAATGAATATCAAGATCACGCCTAATAACCTGACCAAGCTGGAAAAAATCTTTGAAGACGCCAAGTATGTACTGCGTTTTGAAAAAGGCACTTTCACCTCCGGCTATTGTATCCTGGAACATAAAAAGGTAGTGGTGATCAACAAATTCCTGAACCTGGAAGGCCGCATCAATACCTTGCTGGATATCCTCTCCACGCTACCCTTGGAAGAAGACCTGCTGACCGCTGAATCACACAAGCTGTACAGGCAGATCGTGGAAAACCGCAATATAGCAGATACGGCAACAGAAAAGGGAACAGAAGAAGATACAACAGAGCAGGTTTAAATGACAAATGATACCGGAATGAAAGTTACATTTCTTGGAACTGGAACATCGCAGGGCGTGCCCGTTATTGCTTGTGGTTGTGAAGTGTGTACCTCTTCCAATAAAAAAGATAAGCGCTTGCGCAGCAGCATCCTGCTGTCGTCGCCGGCAGGTAATATCGTGGTGGATACCACGCCAGATTTCCGCTACCAGATGCTGCGCGCTGAAGTGAAACACCTGGAAGCCGTGCTCATCACCCATTCCCATAAAGATCATATTGCCGGTATGGATGATATCCGTGCCTTTAACTATTTCCAGCAAAGCTCCATCGATATTTACGCGACAGAATTTTCGCAAAATGTGATCATGCGCGAATTTGCCTACGCCTTTGCTGATTTCAAATATCCCGGTATCCCGGAGATCAACCTGAAATCCATTGACGACGCGCCTTTCGAGGTGAATGGCCTTCGCATTACCCCGGTGCAGGTGATGCATTACAAGATGCCGGTGATGGGTTTCCGCATCCATGATTTTACTTACATCACCGACGCCAATTACATTGCCCCGGAAGAAAAGGAGAAGATCCGCGGCTCAAAAGTGCTGGTGCTGAACGCGCTGCGCCGCGAAAAACATATTTCCCACTTTACCCTCGAAGAGGCCATGGCGCTGGGCCGCGAGCTGGAAATACCACAAGTGTATTTCACGCATATCAGTCACCAGATGGGGCTGCATGATGAAGTGATGAAAGAGCTGCCAGACGGTGTGGCGCTCGCTTACGATGGCCTCACGATCGATATCTGATTAACATCTGCTAAAGGAATGCACTGGATCGCTGCCGTATTTTGCAGTGATCAAAATTTGTTAACCCATGTTGAAACCATTTGTGAGGGCCTGGTTCCGGCTGTCGAAAAAGGAGCGGGCCGGTATTGTTACCCTGCTGGCGCTGGTGCTGGCCAGTTGTTATACACCAGATATCATCTTTTATTTTCGTCGTGTACCCGTAGCCGATACCGCCGGATTTTATGCGGCAGTACAAACATTCGAGGCGCAGCTCAGGAACGTGGAACCCTTGCCTGAAAAGGCTTTTATGGAAGTTAAACACAGCTTGTTCCGCTTCGATCCTAATACATTGCCGCCGGAAGGCTGGTTACGTTTAGGCGTGCCGGATAGAACGGTACGTACCATCGGCCGTTACCTGGCGAAGGGCGGTCATTTCCGCAAAGCGGCCGATCTGCAAAAGGTGTATGGCCTTTCTGCCCGCCTGTATCAACAACTTCAGCCCTATGTGATGATCAAGGAAGAAATGCACCCTAGCAAGCCTGCCCTAACGGTGACGTATAAACGGGACACCTTGCAGAGAAGTTATCATGGTAAATCGCATGCCGCACCGATAGATATCAATACAGCGGATACGCTGGCCTGGCAAACCTTGCCGGGGATCGGCCCCGGCTTTGCCAGGCGCATTGTGGCCTTCCGGGATCGGCTCGGCGGCTTCTACGAAACAGCGCAGATAGCCGAAACCTATGGCTTGCCAGATTCCACATTCAAAAAAATTCAACCTTTTTTGAAGATCAGTGACGGTTCTCTAAAAAAAATGGACCTCAACCTCACAGATGAAAAATCTTTGGCGGCACATCCATATATACGCTATAAACTGGCCCATCTCATTGTGCAGTATCGCAGTGCCCATGCGGGTTTCAGCCGGGTGGAAGAGCTGAAGACGCTCCCGTTGGTGGATGATATTATTTATCGTAAAATTGAACATTACATCGTGATCAAACTTTAAACCACGCGTTATGAACTTTGAGCCTACGGAAATACAGAAACAGATTGCCCAAACGATCCGCGATTTTGGCAAGACAGACATTCAGCCTTACGTGTTGGAATGGGATGAACACCAGGAATTTCCGGTTCCTCTTTTCAAGAAACTGGGCGAGCTGGGCCTGATGGGCGTATTGGTGCCCGAACAGTACGGCGGCAGCGGCCTCGGATACCTTGAATATGTAACGGTGGTGAGCGAGATAGCCCGCTTCTGTGGCGCTATCGGGCTGAGCGTGGCTGCGCATAATTCATTGTGCACCGGTCATATCCTGCAATTCGCCAATGAAGAACAGAAGCAGCGTTATCTCCCCAAACTGGCCACTGCAGAGTGGATCGGCGCATGGGGCCTCACTGAGCCAAACACCGGTTCCGATGCCATGAATATGAAATGCATTGCCAAAAAAGATGGCGATGACTGGATCATCAATGGCACCAAATGCTGGATCACGCATGGCAAGAGCTGCGATGTGGCCGTAGTGATCGCCCGTACAGGCGATGTGCGCGACAGCCACGGTATGACGGCCTTCGTAGTGGAAAAGGGTACAGCAGGTTTTAGTGGCGGCAAGAAAGAGAATAAACTCGGCATGCGCGCTTCTGAAACTGCGGAAATGATATTTGATAATTGCCGCGTACCTGCAGCTAATGTGCTGGGTGCGGTGGGAGATGGCTTCATACAATCCATGAAAGTGCTGGACGGCGGCCGTATTTCCATTGCGGCACTGTCGCTGGGCATTGCCAAGGGCGCTCGTGATGCAGCCCTTAAATACGCCCAGGAACGCCACCAATTTGATCAACCTATTGCCAGCTTCCAGGGCATCTCCTTTAAACTGGCGGATATGTGTACGGAGATAGAAGCGGCTGAACTGCTTACCATGCAGGCGGCCGATATGAAAAACAGGCACGTAAAAATGACGCAGCAAGCCGCCATGGCCAAATACTATGCATCGGAAGTAGCCGTGAAAGTGGCCAATGATGCAGTACAGGTGTTCGGAGGGTATGGCTATACGAAAGACTTTCCCGTGGAGAAATTTTATCGGGATGCAAAATTATGTACCATCGGAGAAGGTACCTCGGAAATACAGAAGATTGTAATCGCCAGAGAGGCATTAAGATAAGTAGGTGATAAATAAGAGCTGATCCTGATCCGTTTTTAAGATGTTGATTTTTTTAATGTAAAAAGAGACGTCATACAAACCGTTCATCTTTTTTGACAATTAAATGAAATATTACCCCTTTAGTGTTATAGAAAATTGCAAAAGGAAGGTTAAATTTGGGTTAATTCATCACTCTTTACCGTTTATCAACCTTAACACAAAATCAAATCAAGATTTGAAACACTTTTACGCAAATGAAAGCACCCTGTAAAAGGGTGCTTTTCTTTAAGAAAGGTTTCAGATAGATGTAAATGTAAGTAGACGTTATAGCCTGTAATCCCACGTTATCTGTAGTACTGAGCTTTCCCTCAGTTAGCCCCCTGATCAATCAAATTTATCTTTATAAAAGAAAAACCCTCGCAAGTGCGAGGGTTTTTCTTTTAATCTTTTTTCTCTTTATTGAAGAAGTCCGATACTTTATGTTTGGCTTCATCTACCCAGTCTTCCGCTTTGTCTTTCACATTTTCCAGGAAGTCGCTGGCTTTGTCTGTGATGCTGTCTGATTTGCCTTCGGCTTTATTGCCGCTCATGCCTGCGAACCAGTTATCCACAGTGCCTGCGATGAAAGGAGGTAGTTTGCCTTTTACGTATTCCTTGATTACGTTGATAGACTGCTCGGCCTGTTCGGCGGTAAGACCAGCCTTTTCCTGTAATTGTTGAATAAGTTCTTGCATAGTGAATAGTAATTTTTGACGGGTGAATGATGGTGCTTACGCCACTTTAAGTTTTACCAGGGTAGACTGTTCCAGTTTGGCCTGTGCGTACTCTTTGGAGAGCACGAAGGTGGTTTCATTGGCGGATGGCAGTTCAAACATGGCATCGCTAAGCACCACTTCACAGATGGAGCGGAGGCCGCGTGCGCCGAGTTTGTACTCCATGGCTTTGTCTACGATATATTCCACGGCATCGTCTTCTACCACGAGGTCGATGTTTTCCACCTTGAAGAGCTTTTTGTATTGTTTCACGAGCGCATTTCTGGGCTGTGTAAGGATGGCTTTCAGGGTGTCTCTGTCGAGAGAGTTGAGGTAGGTGACTACCGGCAAACGGCCCAGCAGTTCAGGAATGAGGCCGAAAGATTTCAGGTCCTGTGAATTTACATAGCGCAGGATCTGTTTTTTGCTTTCTTCTTCTTTTTCCTTGTTAACATTGAAGCCGATGGAGTGGGTTTGTATCCTTCTGCTAATGATCTTGTCAACACCGTCGAATGCGCCTCCGCAGATGAAGAGGATGTTCTGGGTATTGAGTTTGATCAGTTTTTGTTCCGGGTGTTTACGGCCGCCCTGCGGTGGTACGAGCACTTCGGTGCCTTCCAGCAGTTTGAGGAGGCCTTGTTGAACGCCTTCACCGCTTACATCGCGGGTGATGGAAGGGTTATCATTTTTGCGTGCGATCTTGTCGATCTCGTCGATGTATACGATACCTCTTTCCGCGGCTTCTACATCGTAGTTGCAAACCTGCAGGAGGCGGCTGAGGATACTCTCTACGTCTTCGCCTACGTAACCTGCTTCTGTAAATACGGTAGCATCTACGATGGTGAAGGGTACGTTGAGCAATTTGGCGATAGATTTGGCCAGGAGGGTTTTACCGGTACCGGTTTCTCCCACCATGATGATGTTGGATTTTTCTATCTCCACTTCATCATCTTCTACCTGCTGGTTCAACCTTTTGTAGTGGTTATAGACAGCTACAGCGAGTATTTTTTTGGCATCGTCCTGTCCGATCACATATTCATCCAGGAACTTTTTAATTTCCATTGGTTTGGACACTTTGGGCACAAAGTGGGAGGGAGCAGCGGCAGCAGCTTTTTTGCCGGGGGCGAAGAGCTCCTGGTCGATGATCTCCTGGGCGTTGGCGACGCAGTTTTCACAGATGTGTCCTTCCGCACCGGCGATCAATATCTGCACTTCTTCCTTGGAGCGGTTGCAAAAGGAACAACGAATTTTCGATTCTTTCATTTCGGAATAAATTATTTTTCGACGAACCTGGGCATTCCTGCGATAATAACACAGGCCTACAAATTTACACTAAAATTCCCGGCCCGGGATAAATAAAAACAGTCCCGCTGCGGGCGGGACTGTTAAAGTTATCTTAACCGGTTACTGGGGAGTATCCAGTTGTTTTTTCGGATTTTTCTGAAGCACATCGTCGATGATGCCATATTCTTTGGCTTCGTCGGCAGTCATCCAGTAGTCGCGATCAGAGTCTTTTTCCACTTTTTTCACGGGTTGACCGCAGTGGCCGGCGATGATTTCGTTGAGTTCTTTTTTCAACTTAACGAACTCACGGGCGGTGATCTCGATATCGGAGGTCTGGCCTTCTGCGCCGCCATGAGGCTGGTGGATCATTACGCGGGCGTGTTTCAGGGCAGTGCGTTTGCCTTTGGTGCCGGCTACCAGCAATACAGCGCCGAAAGAGGCGGCCATACCGGTGCAGATAGTGGCTACATCAGGAGAAATGATCTGCATGGTATCATAAATGCCCAGGCCGGCGTAAACGCTACCACCGGGGCTATTGATGTACATCTGAATATCGCGGTTGCGGTCGGATGATTCCAGGAACAGCAGCTGTGCGGTGATCACGTTCGCTACATAATCGTTCACAGGGTCGCCG
Organism: Chitinophaga vietnamensis; assembly: GCF_902167635.1. Lineage (GTDB taxonomy): Bacteria > Bacteroidota > Bacteroidia > Chitinophagales > Chitinophagaceae > Chitinophaga > Chitinophaga vietnamensis. Next base: position 62,867 of record NZ_CABHMS010000011.1, on the reverse strand, counting down.
AGGAAAATAATACGATCAGCCATCAACCTGGAGAAAACGTCCATCTGGGTCATGTTCATCTGGCGTTCTTCGAGGATATAGGGAGTCAAGCTGTTGATCTGGTGGCTTTTTGCGTAGCTATCTACTACCAGGCTGCTGATTCCGCGATGCTGGATGGCATATTTTCTAAATTCGTTATTAATGTTCATGATGGTGATGTTTATGAGGTAAATTAACAAAATCTTCTGCTTTGATTTCCTCTTCTTTAATATTCACCTTGCTTTCAGCCCAGTCGAACAGTTTCTGGGTGATCATTTCACGGTAAGTCTGGTCAACAAATTTCTCGTCCTGTAACAGGCGTTCCAGGTAGCTTTCCAGCCATTCTGCACCATCTGCAGCAGCGCCGCCGTAATAGCCTAATACTTTTTGTTTGGCATTTTCTTTCAGTTCTTCGAAAGAAACTTCCAGTTTATTTTCGCGAACCAGTTTATCGCTGATCAATGTCCAGCGGAGTTGATGGTCGAAGCTCGGGAATTCTTTTTCTGCTTCTTCAGCGGTTTTGGGTTTTTCACCGCCTACCTGCAGCCAGCGTTTCAGGAAATCTTTTGGTAAATCTATGGGCGTCTCGTGAACCAGTATCTCGAACAGGTCGTTGTGCATGTGGTTACGGGTTTCGCTATCCCAGTATTTTTCGATCTCTCCTTTCAGTTTAGCGCGGAAAGCCTCTTCAGTGGTGATGTTATCCGCAGGATAAACTTCTTTGAAGAATTCTTCGTTGAGTGCTCTTTTCTCGATCAGGCCTACTTTGGTGATCGTGAGTTTGAAGTATTTCTGTGCAGCTTCTTTATCGTCAGTACCAAAGCCGAGATCTTTCAGTATCCAGCCGAGGCGTTGTTCGTCGAAAGAAGTAGCCAATTGGAAAACGATGGAATCATCTTTCTTTTTGCCTTTCAGCTGTTCCTGGATAGCAGGGCTGAAATATTTTACCAGCAGGGCATTTTCTTTTACGATACCGCCTTCTACGAGGTTGCCTTTGGCATCAGATTCTTCGAAAGTAACGTTGATCACGTTATCTTCTGAATCAACTGTTTCCGGCTCGGTCATTTTACCACCTTTCAGTTGCAGACGCTCGATTTCGTCCTTTACCATGTCGTCGGTAACGGTCACTTTATATTTAGTGAGGGTGGTTTTGTTATTTTCGAGTGGTGTTACGTTGAAAGCTGGTTTCACGCCTACTTCGAAGTTGAAGTCATAATCAGCCGGGGCGTTGAAGTCGAGGTTTTTAGCTTCTTTGTCGATAGACAGTGGCTGGCCGAAGAGGTCCAGTTTTTCTGTCTGGATATAACCCATCAGCTCTTTTTCCACAGTTTTCAACACTTCATCGCTGAAAATTGCGGCACCGTGCATTTTTTTCACCATACCAGCGGGCACCATTCCTTTACGGAAGCCGGGTATGTTTGCGCTTTTGCTGAATTGTTTTACTGCCTTGTCAAAATTAGGAAGGTAATCTTCCTTGCTCACTTTCACAGTGATCTTATCGTTCAATAAACCAATGTTTTCTCTGGTAACGGTTGCCATAATTGAATTGTATAAAATGTTCTTTATGAAGCAATAATGATTCCTTGTTTGATTTTCTGCCATGAAGTCACAACGGCAAGCAGGAATGGCAGGAAATAAAAAATTAATAAATCAGGTGGGGCTGTATCAAACATGTGCTGAAGTGACAATGATAGTGAGGGAGAGCAGAAGCATTATCACGTTGCCATATTGACACATTGCCACATAATATTATATGTTGATGTGCGGGTGGAGGGACTCGAACCCCCATGCCGTGAAGCACCAGATCCTAAGTCTGGCGTGTCTACCAATTTCACCACACCCGCTAAATAAAAGAGCTTTGTACTTGCCGCGCCTCAAGGACGCCGCGCGAAAATACATAAAAAGAGCTGCCTTTCGTTGCTCAAAAAGGATTGCAAAGGTATTATTTTTTGGGAATTAACAAAATCTATCGCATAACAAAACACCTGAAATGCAGAAAGCCCTTGAAGCGCTTCAAGCGCTTCAAGGGCGGGAACCTAGTTTTCAAAAGGGAACAGTTCCAGGTGTAATCCTGCCAGCGGGCCACCCGGGAATTGTTGCATAGCAGCGCCTTGCAGCAGGCCGCCAAGGTCGATGCCGGCGAAGCCCATCTGTTCCAGCAAGGCCGCTACTCTGGCTTTGGCCGCAGCGTCATCACCAGCATAAAAAATCACCCGGCGGCCGCCGAATTGCGAGGAAGGAGCCGCCAGCAGCTTGGGTGATAAAGTATTGAAGGCCTTTACCACGGCGGCGCCTTTTACTTTTCCCGACACGATTTCACTGGAAGCCTTGCCGCCCAGGTCGGGCAAAATAAAACCTGGCAGGATCACGGGGTTGGTAGCATCCAGCACCACCTTGCCGCTGAGATCCGGCAGGGATTGCGTGGCGGCATCGAGATGTTGCCAGGGCACTGATAACAAAATGATATCCGCTGCGGCCACTGCTTCATTTGTAGTGGCGGCGAGACCCGGCGTATCGCCGATAGCGGCCGCCAGCGAGGCGGGGCCGCGACTGTTGCTGATCAGTACTTCGTAGCCTGCTGCTGCAGCCTTGCGGGCAAATGCCATCCCGATGGCGCCTGCACCAATTACACCTATTTTCATATGAAAAGATTTAATGGCGCAAAGATGCCACTCCGCGAGAGGCCGCGCCATTGACTATTGACAGGAAAAAACCTTGATGTTTGTCAAGATGCAGCTGATTACGTTACGATACATTGCGGGCGCGGATGCGACTGAGGGTTTCGGCGGTAACGCCCAGGTAGGAAGCGATCATATGCAAGGGGATACGATTCAACAGGTCGGGGTACTGCTCAATGAACTCTTTGTAGCGTTCTTCAGTGCTGCGGCTGATGGCCGATTGGATACGTTTGTTGGCCGCCATATAACTGCGGCTCAGCAAGGTGTTTACTACTTCCTCCATCGCGGGGATGCTGCGGCGCAGCGCGTCAAAATCATCTCTCGTAAATAATAACAATACACTGTCTTCCAGCGCATCAATATTGCTGGTGGAAGGTGTGCCATTGATCAGGCTTTCGCGGTCGCCTGCCCACCAGTGCTCGGGAGAGAAACGGAAGATATGTTCTACGCCCTTGTCATCTACCTGGTAGGTGCGCAGGCATCCCTTGCAAACGAAAGCGTAATGCTTCCACAGATGGCCTTCCTGCAGGAGGTATTGTTTGCGCCGTAGCTTCTTGACCACACTTTTCTCTTCGATCTGCGCCAGTTCCTCCGGAGTAAATGCCGCCTTGCTTAACAGGTATTGTCGGAATACTTCAAACATGGGCCGAATATAGAAAAAATGGCAAAAATGCCATTGCTAACATCTTTTGCTAAAAATTAGCGGCACAGATGCTAACTTAGGCGCTTCAACCAATAGGCTGTATGGCAAGAACTTTTTTTCAGGAGCTGAACCGGGTGAACCTGACCGGTGTACCATTCAAGAATGTGCAACAGAAAAAGGCCTTCCTGGCCTATTTCGCCAGCTCCGGCCATACCACCATCAGCGACTTGTGTAAGGCATTTAACCTGAGCGCACCTAAAGTAACCGAACTGCTCAACGAGCTGATACGCGATGGCCTTGTGCGCGATTACGGCAAAGTGGAATCTACCGGTGGCCGCAAACCCAATCTCTATGGCCTTGTGCCCGACTCCGCATTTTTTATCGGGGTGGATGTGAAACAGAACCACCTCAACCTGGGCCTGTCGGACCTGCAAAAGAACATGGTACATACCGTAGAGCAATTGCCTTATCAGCTCAATAACAGCCAGGAATCGCTGGATGAGCTGTGTTTGCTGATCAACAAATTTGTAGATGAGCTGACGGCGCCTAAAGAAAAGATACTGGGCATCGGGCTGAATCTCGCAGGGCGCATCAATTACGCCACGGGGCATAGTCACAGCTTTTTTCATTTTGATGGCCAGCCATTGAGCAAAGTGATAGAATCGAGAGTAGGCATACGGGTATTTCTGGAAAATGATTCACGCGCGATGGCCTATGGCGAATGCTGCTCTGATCCGGTGTATGCAGAGAAGCAGGTATTGTTCCTCAACCTCGACTATGGCATTGGCATGGGCGTATTGGTAGATGGTCAATTGTATTATGGTAAATCTGGCTACAGTGGCGAGTTTGGGCATATCCCCCTTTTCGACAACGAGATCATTTGTCATTGCGGCAAGCGGGGATGCCTGGAAACAGAGGCCTCGGGCTGGGCGCTTACGCGCATGTTCCTGCAAAGGCTGGATCAGGGCGCGGCATCGTTGCTCGACAGCAAACACCGGCCCCGCGCGGGTATCGAATTGCAGGATATTATCGATGCAGCCAATCATGACGATGTGCTGGCCATTGAGCTGATCGCAAAAATAGGGGAGAACCTGGGCCGTGGCATTGCCCTGCTCATCAATATCTTCAATCCTGAGCTAGTGATACTTGGCGGTAGTCTGGCCGCCACACAGGATTACATCCTGCTGCCTATACAAAGTGCCGTAAAAAAATATTCGCTAAGTCTGGTAAACACCGATACCAAACTGAAGATATCCCGGCTGGGAGAACGTGCCGGTATTATCGGGGCCTGCCTGCTGGTGCGGAACAGGGTATTGATAAGTTAATTATGTGATGATCTTTCCCTAACTTTAATGTACATCCTGTAATTCATTCCTCACCCTAAAAATACACGTCATGTTAAGTCTGAGTTCCTATCTGACATTCAGTAAAAACAACACGCGCGAAGCCATGAACTTTTATAAAGATGCACTCGGCGGAGAGTTGCAGATCATGACGATCGGTGAATCGCCGGAGAAAGACAGAATGCCGCCCGAAAAGCATGACATGGTGATGCATGCAGAACTGAAATCCAATGAATTTCACCTGATGGCCAGCGACGCTGTGATGGGACCAGTTACAGACGGTACAAATTTTACGATCGCTGTAAACCTGGATCAGCCGGAGCAGGCAGAGAAAATATTCAATTCGCTGGCAGCGGGCGGTAATGTGATGATGCCATTAACCAAAACATTTTGGTCGTCAAAATTTGGAATGCTTACCGACAAGTTCGGGGTTCAGTGGATGGTGAATTGTAGTTGATCATCTTTCCAAAAATATATAAGCCCTTGAAGCGCTTCAAGGGCTTTTTCTATTATTTCTTTGAAGAATATTTTGCGTACCACGCTACTTTCTTTCCTTCTGCAGATGCTGTAATGGCCTCCTGTAAACGTTTCTGGCGGGTAGCTTCCTGCTTCGCGCTGATAATTTTCCAGGTGATCACTTTTTGATAGGAAGGAGCCTGGCTTGTAAAGAACTTCCAGGCAGCTTTGTTGGCCTTGAATAATTTCTCACTTTCTTTATCGAGCACGATAGGTTCTTTCTGCTCGAAGGAATAAAGATTTGAGCGCCCTTCTTTCCGTTGCTCAAAGGCGGCAATACCGGCAGGGTATAATAAGCCCTTTTCTTTCAACACTGCTATTTTCGCGATGTTTATCGCACTCCATATGCTACCGGGTTTGCGAGGCGTAAAACGGATGGTATAGCTGTGCTCATCTATCGATTTCCGCACGCCATCGATCCAGCCAAAGCACAGCGCCTCATCCACCGATTCCGGCCACGTAATGCTTGGCTTGCCGCTACCAGTTTTGTAAAAGCCTACCAGCAGCTCCTTTTCCTGCTGATGATGCTGTTCCAGCCATTTGCGGAACGCCGCGGGAGTTGCAAAAAAAGTGGGTTTCATAGTGCAAAGATAATAACGCGGAGTTTGTCTTACTCAGGATTAAATGATTGAAAGGATTAGCAGGATTTTTTATTGAGATTATGAGGATTTGAAAAGGATTCACGAAGATCAAATCGAGATGATCTTCGCGAATCCTTTTCAAATCCTCATAATCTCAATAAAAAATCCTGCTAATCCTTTCAATCATTTAATCCTGAGTAAGACAACCTTCGCGCTTATTTTTTCCTTTTCAGAAAGGCGAATAACCCGCCACCTTTGAGGGTTTCTTTCTTTTCAACGGCGGGGGTGTAATCTGGTGCGTTTTTGAGGATGGTATCGATATGTTTTTTGGCGTTGCTGATGTTGCCCTGCGCTTCCCAGGCGCAGGCGAGGATGTAGTGGATGCCGGAGGCTTCTTTGTCCCAGGCCCAGTTCATATCGGTGTACATGCTGGCGCAACGGGTGCCGTAGTCGATGCATTGCAGGTAGTCTTGCAGGCCGAGATAGGCTTCTGACAGGAACGCATATACGCTGAAATGATTGGTGGGCTTGTCGTCGTCTTCGGCCTCCATGAGGCGGAGGGTAGCTTGCAGGTCGTTGACGGCGTCGGCATAGCGGCCAAGTTTCAGCTCGGCTTTGCCTCTGAAGTACCAGATCTTCATCTGCGACAGCAAAGGAATATCTTCTATGCCTCCGATGGAGATGCGGTTGTTGATGGCGCCGATACAGTGTTCGTATTGGCCCGCATCGAAATAGAGGTACATGAGATTGAAATAGGCGTCGCTATCGTCGGGCTTTTCCGCAAGGTGGCGTTGCAGCGCTTCGATACGTTGATCGAGGTCGTTCTCGTTGTCGGTTTTGATGAAGGCGCGCCCTGTTTTGATACGGTCGATATTGTAGATGATGGTGGTGCGTTCATATTCGCTGGCCTCTTCCATCTCTTTGGATATCCAGGTATCGTATTCTGTGAGGATGTTATTATAAAGCGTATAGGCTTCCTGGTAGCGTTGCAGGGTACAGAGATCCTCGATGATGCGTTCATGAATAGATACATAATACATCAGCGGCAGGAAGTCGGTGTAATCCTTTAAAATGCTGGAACGATCTGCAATGGCGGCTTCCAGGCGGCCGGTATGGTGTTCGGCGTTGGCCCTGGATTCCAGCTGTTCCCAGAAAGGAGAGAGCTCATACCCGATGGTATGTATGCGGATGGCTTCTTCATGTTCTCCCAATTCGCTGAGGGTGATACCGTAATTGTTGCAGCACATCGCAAAGACGTGCGGATGGCCGGCGGTGCTATCGCCGGTATTGTCATGCCAGTAAGGATAGAAGAGATCGAAGGATCTTTTGTAGAGATATTTTTTTACAGGCAGCAGTGCGCGACGTACTTCCGGATCTTCGGTGGAGTCGATGGTATCGCTGCAAGTGAGGCCGGAGGTGTACCAATCCGCCGGGATAGGATGCCGGCTGTCGGGCCATGATGGCGGAAAAGCGCCGCTGGTGCAGTATACAGCGTGGTACCAGCGCAATACGCCGGAAGGATAAGGCCCGAGGGCATTGGCTTTTTCAAAGTAGGGCAGTGCTTCTTTGTAGCTGCCGATATGATAGAATGCAGAGCCGGTGAAGTGATAGAAATAGGCTTCCTCCGGATAGTCTGCGATGCAGCGTTTGCCGAGTGATATTTGTTCGAGTGTAGCTTCGTTTTCATCTTCCCCGAAGAAATAAGAGATATAGTCGATGATGCCCCAGCAGAAGGCGCGGGCCAGCATTACATTACGTACGCCGCTGTCGAGCAGTGCCTGCATTTGTTTGAGCATGGTGAGCACGTTTTCGTAGGCGTAGTTGCTTTCGGTGGCGCTTTCCAGGTGCAGTATGCGTTCCATGAGTTCGTAGTCGCCCATTTCAAGCGCAAAGCGCGCGGTGGCAATATTGCGGCTGTTATAAGGCAAACAGTCGAATGCCTGGCGGTAGTAGTCGAGCGCTTTAGGTTTATCTTCTGCGTAGTACCATACGTCGCCGATGCGGGAATAGCATTCGAAGCGTGCGGCATTGAGCTGCGGGAGGTTATCCTGGTAAACGGTTTCGTAGATAGCGAGGCATTGCTGTATATCTTCCAGCGCGCGTGTGCTGTCTTTTTTCAGTACCCAGGTGTGGTAGCGATAAATGTAGCCTTTGGCGCGTGTGAGGGCATCGTCGCTGCTGAGGAGCAGCTCGCAGTCTTCAATGGCGCTGTCGGGGCGGTCTTCAAAAATATTGGAGCCGAGGAAAGCGCGGTGAAGCCGGGCGGGCGTATGTTGCGGATCGTTGTCGAGCGCATTGCCGAAGGCTTCATAAGCGTTTTCGTAAGTGGCGAGCGTATCCTCGGTTGTTTCCATGGTTTTGGCTGTTTCCATATAGCACAGGCCGAGCAGATGCCACGCTGGCGCGTCATTGGGGTGATTCTTCAGATAGGGGCTAAGCTCGTTGATGGCGGTGTTATATTCCTGTTCGTTGTACAACCGTTCCAGTTCTTCTAAATTCATATCATGGTCTGATTAGGAAATGCAATTTATCAAATTGAGGGAGAGATGTACCGGCATAAATGAAAAAGTCCGGACCTGTGGTAGGTCCGGACTTTTACTCGGTGGAGGATACCGGGATCGAACCGGTCACCTCAAACATGCCATGCTTGCGCTCTACCAGATGAGCTAATCCCCCGTGTACTGGTGTTTTCCCTTGCGGGATGCAAAAATATATTTTTTATCTGAAAATAAAACATTTTATAAAAAATCTTTGAAAATACCTTCGATGGTTTCTTTTAAATCCTTTACCAGTAAGGGTTTCCGGAGTAATTTTGTTACCATCGGACTGGCATTGGTACGGGTAATATCACCATAATCGAGGGTAGATGATACCATGATGATATGGCATTGCGATTTGATCTTATGCGGATAGGCGTCAAAGGCCTGCATAAATTCGAAGCCGTCCATCTCCGGCATCTGGATGTCCAGCAGGATCACCGTGGGCGGTATCCGTGGCAGGGAAATATTGCTGGAAAGAAATTCCAGCGCCTTGTTTGGATTGGTGAAAGAAAGCACTGTTCTGCTGATGTGTTGAAAGGTGATCAACTTCTCATGCAGCAGCAGGTCAATCTCGTTGTCGTCAATCAGTATGACACGCAAGTCAGGTATCGAATTCATTTCTGTTCGGGATCGTAATTTCAAATTGAGTGCCTTCTCCATATTTCGATTCGACGTTAATATTACCGCCGATCTTGCTCAGGGCCTCTTTCACGATATACAAACCGATACCGCTGCCTGGCTTGTTATTATTTTTTGAACGGAAGAACATTTTGAAGATATTATTCAGATGCTCGCTCAGAATGCCAATACCATTATCCCGGATACATATAGTGGCCTTGTGAGGTTCTACTTTTACGGACAGATGTACCATCGGATGGGCTTCATCCGGTTTCTGATATTTTACTGCATTGGAGATCAGGTTATTGAGGATAACGCTGATGCGGAAGGTATCTCCGCGGAAATCAATGGCCTGGTCTACCTGCGTCTGGAAACGGATATCTGTATTCTGTGGCTGGAACACCGATACACAATCACTCAGCAGATTGTTGAAATCGATCTTCTCATATTCCACTTCCAGCCTGGAATTGCGGTAGTATTCAATGATCTTCTGTATAAATCCGTCCAGCTTGAGCACACAGGATTCCACCATATTGAGGTAGCCGTTCGGATCTGTGACGGAATTGTCCAGCCGGGAAAGATTGATGATCCCCAGTACCGACATCAGCGGTGAACGAAGATCGTGGGAAGTGGAATATATGAACCGGTTCAGTTCATCATTGGTTTTTTCCAGCTCTTCAATCTTTTCTTTCAGCTGTTTCCGGGTAGAATAGATCTCGTATGCATTGTTGATGGTTTTGTGCAGCTCATGTTCATCCCAGGGTTTTTTGATATAGGAAAAGATATGACCGCGGTTGATCGCATCAATAATATCTTCAACATCTGTATAACCGGTGAGCAATATGCGCATGGGATCAGGCAGGATATCTTTGATCTCATTGAAAAACTCCACCCCGGTAGATACTGGCATCTTCTGGTCGGCGATGATGATATGCACCATGATCTCCTTGAGCAATTGCTTGCCTTCCTGCGCGGAGCTGGCAGTGTAGATCTCATAACTCCTGCGGAAACTGGCCTTGAACGCATTCAGGTTATGGACCTCATCATCAATGTACAATATACGTATGCGGTTTTCTTTCATTAAAGGGACTTATGGTTATTACTGATACAACTAACGGGTTATAGATTGATTATTGAAAATCCAGTCTTAGTGGTAAATATATAATAAATTCTGCACCCTTGTCTGGCGCCGAATTAACAATGATCCTGCCTTTATGTTTTTCTATGATACTGAAAACGATAGATAATCCCAGCCCGGTTCCTTCCCCTACATCTTTGGTGGTAAAGAAAGGATCAAAGATCTTTTCTTTCACGGCGGCCGACATACCAATGCCGCTGTCTTTGATGCTGATCACTACAAATTCTCCTTCCTGGCGGGTAGCGATGATGATGGATTCATTGCGTTGTTCCTTCTTCATCTTGATAGCGTTCAGCGCATTGGAGAGGATGTTCATAAACACCTGGTTCACTTTGCCCGCGTAGCACTCCACTTTCGGTAATTCGCTGTATTGCTTGATGATGGTCACATGCGGCGGAATGGCATTGCGTAATAGCACCAGCGTGGAATCAAGCCCTTCGTGGATGTCAATGGATTTTACGTCGCTTTCATCGAGGCGGCTGAAGGTACGCAGTCCCTTCACAATTTCAGCGGTACGTGCCGCGCCATCTTCAATACCCTTGATCAGGGAAGATATCTCTTCGTGAATATAATCGATATCGATCTCTTTTTTAAATTGTTCTATGGATGCCAGCTCCGACTTCATATCTGCGGCCTCGCCCAGCTCAGCGTATTTGTTGAGCAGGCTTTGCAGGTCGGCGATATCGAGTTTCAGCGGTTTGATATTGGAGGTAACAAAATTGATCGGGTTGTTGATCTCATGCGCAATGCCCGCGGTGAGCTGACCGAGTGATGCCATTTTCTCCTTCTCCACAAGACGGGTCTGTGTATCTTTCAGGTTGGTGAGCGCTACGTTCAGGTCGCGGTTACTGTTCTGTAATTCTTCCGTACGTTCCTGTACTTTGGCTTCCAGTATGATGTTCTGCTCTCTTACCAGTTGCTCGTTTTCCTTGGATATCTGCAGGGCCAGCGCCTGTGAGGCTTCTTTCTCGGCTTTGAAAGTGTTGATCTTGTCGGCCAGCGCAAAGGACAGCAATACTACTTCCATACCGGAACCGATCAGCAGGATGTGACTGGTGAAGATATTATACGGGATGATACCTACATCTTTCAAAACAAAGGTGATCACCGCTACAATGAAGATAGTCCAGGCCAGTACAAAGATGCGCGCCGGCTTGGAATGCCGGAAAGCCTGCGACACGGCAAACAATAAGATGAAACTCACACCGGTAATCGCCAGGATATCGATCAGGCCATAAGCTATAGAAAAATAACCGAGCAGCGATAGTACTAACGTACTGGAATATACGATAATGAAGAAGGTGAAAATGCGGTAAGCCCAGGGCGCGCGCTCTTTCACATGCAGGAAGTTCTGTACAAATAACAAGACCGAAATACCCGACAAGGCCCCCGCCCATAGCACGCTTTGCTCCGTGATGAACAGGTTCTCATGCCAGAAGAAACGGTAGCCGAAACCATGCAGGCATACCTGTGCCAGGCCCACGCACGCGATGTAAATAATGTAATAGAAATAACTCCAGTCGCGTACGGAGAAGAAGATAAAAGTGTTATAAAAGATCATGACGAGGATGATACCTATGTAGATAGATAACAGGAGGTCGTCATTATAAAGTTTATTGTAGATCTCCCTGGGCGTGCCAATGTAAATGGGCACCAGTATGGCTTCCCGGCTTTGTATACGGAAGATAAACGTTTGTGCGGTACCGTTAGGTATCCTGATATTGTATACAAAATTCTGATGGTTAACCGGTCGCTTATTGAAAGGACGCAGCTCGCCGCCGGGTACTACTTTGTATTGGCCGCTGTCGTCGGGAAAATAAAGATCGATGAGATCAAGGATGGGGTAGGTGACATCGAACATCAGATCGTCGCCGGCGCTGTTATTGTGAATGGTGAACCGCAGCCAGATGGCATCTTTGGTAAGACCGAAATTCGGAATCTGTTTCCCCAGCTTCTGGAATTTGTCTTCCTTCATCACGTCTTTAAACTGCATCTGGCCGGTGGGATCGAGCAGGTATTCGATCTGCCCGTATTCGGCGAGCTGTATGGGCGTGGCAGGGGATATTTCTATGGTATCTGCCCAAACAGGTATACAGCGGGCCATTACTAACAGTAACAGGCATACGAATTTATAAATAACCGGTTTGTTCAGATGTAGCATTGTTTCAGATCGATCAGTTTGGTTGTTTAAAAATCTGTTCCAGGTCTACATAATACCTGCCGGATGGTAATGAGTTGCCGAGCGCGAGCTCTCTGCAAACATGGCCTATCGCAGCGCCACCGAGCATTACCGCCGATGCCAGCTGTGGCCAGGTGGTAATACTTTTGCCTATTTCCTGCAATGATTGTTGCATTTTGGCAGACAGTGCTTTGAACTCCACGATACTGTCTACCATAGCCATCCGCGCCGGGCCCTGCATCTGGCGGATATCTGCGGGCGTAAGATGTTCTGGTACTCTGCCATGCAAGATAGGTAAATCAGGCTGGAGATCAAATCTTTCTATGTCCACCATGCCTCGGTCGCTGGTATCCATCAATACCGGGATACCCAGTTCGCGCGCCTTGTGACGGCTTAATATCTTGATGTCCAGGCTGTCGCATTCTTCTACAAGAATATCCAGCTTGCCATTGTCTGTCAGAAAAGCGCCGATATTTTCTTCCGATATTCCTTCATCATAACACACTACTTTCAGAAAAGGATCGATTTCCGCAATTTCCCGGGCTACCAGCACGGTTTTGAGGATACCGATATTTTGAACGCCGGTACGGATGCGGTTCATATTGCTCAGGTCGAGGTGATCAAAATCCGCGATGCGCAATTCGCCGCAAAGCCTTTCCATGGCGAGGGTGAGCGCTACCGATTGTCCTACCGACAAACCCATTACGCCAATTTTTTTGCTGCGCAGCGTTTGCAGGTCGGCCGTTGTGATCTTTTGTTTATTCCTGCTGGTACGCAGTTCTATAAATTCATCTTCATCCACGATATGCACAATGCGGCCAGACCAGGGATAGTATACCCATACGCCATAGGCCTCCGGCGCTGTGTTGCCGAGGATTGCTGCAACATGTTCCTGGGTGGCTTCTTCCGTCAGGAGCTGCGAAGGATGGCGCAGTTTTACCAGTTCTGCCAGCTGTGTCAGCAGTCTGTCGAAAACTTTGATATCGGGGTGTTGTTCAAGGAGAGAAATGAGTGCTGTTGCCTGCGAAGGATCGTTTAACCGGAAGAATTGGACTTGTCGTTGATATTGATCTCGCGTACTGGCCAGTATTGCGTTGGCTATCGTTGTGTTCATCGTTTTATAGTGCTGTTTATATATTGCTTCACACGAAAGGCAGCTTGCTCAGTTCTGCCGACATGATGCGAAGATCGTAATCTACCTGCATTTCACCTTTAGGGCCTTTTTCTACAATGGTCTGAACGGGATGATGGCGGAGGTTTAACATTCTTTCCCGGTCTTCCGGATGCGCACTTTTCAGTTCCAGCGGATCTTTCAGGATCAAGGCCGTCGCGATCAGGTCTTCTTTGGGATAATAGAACGTACCCTGGTTGCCGATATTGGTCATGATCTGATAGCCTGTGCGGATGCTGTTGCGGAAGGTCGTTTGCGCGCAGAACCCGAGGAAAGTGGTGACAGGCAGCTGATCCAATACGGCATTGACTACACGAAAAAGTACAATACTGCCAATGCCCCAACCCGCCACTTCGCGGGAGTTCCAGAGCCCGCAGAATTCGCCGGTACCGCCAGCGGCAGCCAGGTCTTTCACGATACCGTATATACGGGGATCCATGTTGTTGATCGCCGATTCAATTGGCAAAGGCACACTGCCACCTGCGAGCTGAATGCGGCATCCGCCATACATCTTGGAATAATCATCATTGCTTACGGTAATGATATAAGTATAAGGCTCATACATCCAGTCCACATTGGCCGAGGTGACCTTGGTCACACCATAAGCCTCCAGCACTTTGCGGTGCCCTGCAATATATTGCAAACATTCTTCAGGATATTCTATCGCCTTGAATACTCTTACCTTAAGCATGTAACTGGGATGCTTTAATAAAATTAGTTTTATAACCAGGGTGGCCCGGTATGTTTTAATAAGCTGCTTTATGGTATGGATTTTACATCATCAGTCTATTCACAGAAACACGAGTCGTGCTAACAACGATACATCCTGGCATTGTGATATGCTCAATGCGTTTTGTTGGTCATAGTAGCAAGGGATGTTACATCTCTCTATCCTCCGCAGTTAGCGTTGCCCCGGGATAAATAATTCATCGTTGAATAGATTAAAATCGATACATCTTCACATGAAGGTAAAGGTAAAATAGTATTATTTCCATAATAATTCATAAACAAGGTGGCGTTTTTTGAGGAAATGATAAGTATAAATTTTTCCGGTCTTTGGTTCTCAATGGTATAGATACCCTTAAATATTCAACAGATTTTGAAAGCGTTATGGGTTGGTGTAAAATTTGATGATTTTTTTACCCTGCGAACATTTAGCTTTGTGAATACCATCAGCATAACAAATTCAATCTTTTCATATGAACAAAAGAGAATTTATAAAGCTCACCGGCATGGCGGCCGGCGCCGCAGTATTAAGCGGTTCATTGAGCAACCTGGCGAGCGCCGCTCCTGCCAGCCAACACACAGGCATGACTGATCCTAAGGCGCCCTTTACATTACCCGCTCTGCCTTTCGCTTATGATGCCCTCGAACCACATATCGACAAGCTCACCATGGAGATCCATCACGATAAACACCATGGCGCTTATGTGAAAAACCTCAACGACGCGATCAAAGACACCGCCTTTGCTTCCGCCTCACTCGAAGAGATCCTCCACAAAGTGACGGAAAAAGATAAAGCCATCCGCAACAACGGCGGCGGCCATTACAATCACTCCCTTTTCTGGACGCTGCTCTCTCCACAGAAAACAACACCTTCGGATAAGCTGAAAGCCGCTATCGCAAAAGATCTCGGCTCCTTTGAGCAATTTCAGACCAAATTCAACGATGCCGCCAAAACGGTATTCGGCTCCGGCTGGGCATGGCTCATCGTTACGCCTGAAAAGAAACTGGCAGTGATCAACACCCCCAACCAGGACAATCCGCTCATGCATAATATCGTGAAGGACAAAGGTATCCCCGTGCTCGGCCTCGATGTATGGGAACATGCTTACTACCTGAAATATCAGAACAAACGCCCTGATTATATCAACGCATTCTGGGATGTTATCAACTGGAATGAAGTAGAGAAAAGATATAAAGCAGCATTAGCATAAATAAAAAAAGCCCCCACGTGTTTCGCGTGGGGGCTTTTTATTTATGATCTCAGGCTGGCGCATTCGCTCCCAGCAAGCTTTCCGCGCAAACTTCCGGCGATTGCGTCGTATTGCGGTAATTGAAAAGTCCTGATACTATGATCGTGCATAAAGTGCCTACGATACTGCCCACATACACATCTGCGAAGAAGTGCTGTGCCAGGTAGATACGGGAATAGGCAGCCATGAGTGCAAGTATCACAAATAACAGCCCCCATTTTTTGTTCGGCACTACGATAGCCAGAAAGCTGAACATCCCGAATGCCCCGGCCGTGTGGCCGGAGGGGAAACTGTAACTGCCATGAACCGTTACCCATTTTACGGTATGCACCAGGGTGGCCATCTCCTCGCCAAAGTAGTTGAGCGGCCGCGGCGCATTAAAGTAATGTTTGGATACCTGTACGATGATCGTTGCCAACAGGAAAGTGGCCAGTCCCATAAAGAAAAGCCGGAATCGCCTGGTGATCAACATCAGCAATAGCAATAACCCGAACATAATACCATCACCCAGGTAGGTGATGCCCGTTATCAGCACGTCGGCCCAGCTGGAATGTACACCGTTAATATCCAGGAACAACTCCCGCTGGCTGTGCGTCATCAGCATAACTCCTCCCACTATCACCCAGAGTAAAAAGGGGAGAAAGAAATACGCATTCTTTCTGAACAGTGTAAGCAGCGTTTTCAAATCTGTAGGTTTTAAATTGTAGGTTGCTTTTTAAATCTCTGCCAAAACTTCTTGACCGTTTGTATAATACGAAAATAAAACTCTTTATTGAATAGCTGCGAATCATTCATGGCTTTATAGATCAAAAAGCCTGCGATCGGCATCAATACGAAGTTGGAGAGCCACATGCCCGACCAGGTAAACATCACCCCGCTGCGGGCCATTTTCTCCCCGATCATGAAAAATACGTTAAAGATCACAAAGAAGATCACCGCAAATACCAGCGGCGTTCCCAGCCCGCCTTTTCTGATGATAGACCCTAAGGGCGCACCAATGAGGAACATTACGATGCAGGCCGCTGCCAGCGTGAATTTGCGTTGCCACTCTACTTTGTGCATCAGTATCGAAGCATGTTTGTCTTCATATTCTCTTACCGGACTTTCCAGCGCGCTTAAAATTTCCCTGTTGGTTTGTTCCGCCCTTTCCAATACGGTGCGGCGTTGTTTTTCAGGGATCACGTCCTGAAAGTCTTTTACTTTCAGAGGCGGCGCGGAGGCGGCCCAGCCGGTATCTTTCCATTTGTAGAAAGGAAAGCGGGTGGTCACATAAGCGTTGATCACTTTACCGGAGGCGTCTTCCACCTTTTGCAGGGAGTCTATCGCCCAGTCCAGCTGCCGGATGTTCAGCATCTGCTGGTTGGAAGCGAAAAGGTCCATGTTGAGGCGGTTGAAGGCAAAAGAGCTGAGGTCAAAGGCTTTGCTGTATTTCTTGAATCCCAGCCTGATCATATCTCCCGGCACGGTATAACCACGGTTGCCCCGCTCTTCATAACGCCAGCCGTTTTCCAGGATAAAATAGAGAAAACGTTTGTTGGCAGTAAGTACCATCTGGCCTTTCTCTGCCATGATCATCTTGTCGCCGCCACCGCCGGTGGAATGATCAAAGATCATCACCTGGTGAATGGTTTGGTTATCTTTATCTTTCTGTGCTACCTTGATAGTGTAGCCTGGAATATCTTTATAAAAAACGCCTGCCTTGATATTAAACGCAGGTTTTGAGTTTGTAATATCATAAAGCAGGGATTTTGCCTGCAGGTTAGCTACTGGTATCACATAGTTGGCGAAAAGAAAAGCCAGGACACCGATGATGCTGCACACCACCAGTAGCGGGCGGATGAAGCGCAGCAGAGAGATACCGGAAGATTTCAGTGCTACCAGCTCGAAACTCTCCCCTAGGTTACCAAAGGTCATGATCGACGACAGCAGCACGGCCAGCGGAAGTGCCAGTGTTACCAGCGTGGCGCTGGTGTAGGCGATCAGCTGAATGATCACGCTGGTATCAAGTCCTTTACCCACCAGATCGTCGATGTACTTCCACAGGAATTGCATGATGAGCACAAACAAGGTCACGAAAAAGGTGGCGATAAATGGACCCAGGAATGTTTTTATAATGAGTTTGTCGAGTTTTTTCACTGATAAAAATTGTATTAGACTCCTGCGAATTTATAGGATTCTATAAATTGTAAAGTTAGTATGATTTCATAAAGGAGCATAAGGAAGGCCTGAAAATAGCGTTAAATTATATGGAAAATTTTTATCTGACGCCGGAAGAAGCGGCCATCGTGCGGGATGCGCAATGGATACAGCTGAAGAACAGCGTAATGCACAAGGTGATGGTGTGGATGGGGGAGATGCAACAAGCGCTGGCCGCCGCGGATGAGCAGCACCGGCATCAGCTGGCGCCGGAGTGGCTGGCCGCTGGCCCGAAAATATCAAGAGGAGAGCAATACAAAGGATTGCCATGGGTAATATTGGACTATCCCCGATTTTTTAGCAGGAGCGAGGTATTTGCTTTCAGAACAATGTTCTGGTGGGGGCATTATTTCAGCTGTACCCTGCACCTGGCGGGCACTGTAAAGGAAAGATACCTGACTGCTTTATTGAACGGCTACACGCAGTTGGCTGAAAGGGATTTTCAGGTGTATATGCAGGAAGATCCCTGGCAACATGATTTCGGGAATAGTAATTACAGGCCCATTGGGAGTTTTAGTTTTGAAGAATGGAAATTATTGCTGGACCGTCACGGTTTTATTAAGCTGGCCAAACCTTTTGCGCTGGAAGACTGGAAGGACGTAATAAACGGAGTAGCGGCGGCATATGCAGCCCTGCTGGATCTGTTGAATAGTTAGGGCTGAATCAGTTTCCGATACGGTGAAAAAGATCTTTTACCTGGTATTCCCAAAGTTGGCTCTGGTCT
The DNA here is from genome assembly GCF_902167635.1 of Chitinophaga vietnamensis. Classification (GTDB taxonomy): domain Bacteria; phylum Bacteroidota; class Bacteroidia; order Chitinophagales; family Chitinophagaceae; genus Chitinophaga; species Chitinophaga vietnamensis. The sequence goes on along the minus strand of NZ_CABHMS010000011.1, from coordinate 44,546 downwards.
TTGATTTCCTTCTTCTCTGCGAAATCTTTCACTACCAGGATGGTTTCATTGGTTACCTCAGATATCTGGATGCGGAATTCAAAGTATTCATCTTTGGGTGCGTGCGTCCAGTGTAAACGTATAAATTCATCCTCTTCCTGCTCCAGTACTTCAGCTTCTTCAGCAGTTCCGTTCCAGGAGAAAGAAAAAACATTATCACGGAAATCTACTTTATCTGCGAACCATTCCTGCAGCCCGGCGGGGGTAGATAAGAATTCGTATAAAATACCGGGGGAGCATCTAACCGGGAATTCCAGCTCATATAGCACTTTCTTGGACATCTCTCAAATAATTAGTAAATCAATATCATCAGTTTGCAATTATAGAAATATTTTTATTCTGTCAAAATAATTTACGGTTTTTTTTTAACACGTTACAGAAAAGTTTCCACACGTTAGTTAAATCGAAGTTATTATCAATTATAATAATATAAAAAAACTGCATTTGATGGCCAACAGGCGATACCTTGATAGTAGCGGCTTTTAGGAAAAATTTGGAAGCGCTTAATGATCAATCGATTTTGTTTGAAAAGGATTTAAAAACCTTAGATTTTTTTTGGGCGGTGTCTAAAAAAAGTTATTTTTGTCAGGCATTCATCAAATCTTAACTTTTTATTAACCTGTAACTGTTCCGACTTTATGTCAATGCGCCAACTCAAAATCACTAAATCCATTACCAACAGGGAATCTCAGTCCCTGGAGAAGTACTTGCAGGAGATTGGGAAAGTGGATTTAATTACGCCGGAAGAAGAGGTAAACCTCGCTATCCGGATCAAGCAGGGCGATCAGAGAGCACTGGAAAAGCTTACAAAAGCCAACCTCCGCTTTGTGGTATCCGTTGCCAAACAGTATCAGAACCAGGGTCTGTCGCTCAGCGATTTGATCAACGAAGGCAACCTGGGGTTAATTAAAGCTGCACAACGTTTTGATGAAACGCGCGGTTTTAAATTCATCTCCTATGCCGTATGGTGGATCCGCCAATCAATCCTCCAGGCACTGGCTGAACAATCCAGGATCGTACGCCTCCCGCTCAACAAAGTGGGCCTTAGCAACAAGATCAGCAAGGCTTATTCCCAGCTGGAACAAGAGTTTGAAAGAGAGCCTTCTCCCGACGAACTGGCCACCATCCTCGAAATCAACACCGACGAAGTAGAAGCCACTCTCGGCGTAGCCGCCCGTCACGTATCTATGGATGCGCCTTTCATCGATGGGGAAGACAATTCCCTGCTGGACGTGCTCGAAAATCCGAATGCTGTGAGCGCGGATGAAGAACTCGACCATCACGACTCCCTCCGCCGCGAGATCGAACGCTCCCTGTCTACCCTCACCGATCGCCAGAAAGACGTGATCATGCTCTACTTCGGTATCGCAGTGGAACATCCCATGTCGCTCGAAGATATCGGTGAAAAATTTGGCCTCACCCGCGAAAGGGTGCGCCAGATCAAAGACAAGGCCATCACCAAATTAAGAACCACGTCCCGCAGCAAGCTGCTGAGAAACTATCTCGGCGCCTAAACGCAACAGGATAAAGCATAAGGACATTGGGCGATTTTGATGCACAGCGTCAAAATCGCCCAATGTCTTTATGCTTTAAGCCAAAACAACTACATTTGCAGTCCGTTTAAAATACCAACAATGTTTGAATCATTATCAGAGAGGCTTGATTCCGCGTTTAAACAGCTCAAAGGGGAAGGCCGTATCTCCGAAATAAATATCGCCACCACCGTCAAGGAAATCCGCCGTGCACTGGTGGACGCGGACGTGAACTATAAAATTGCAAAAGAGTTTACTGATAAAGTAAAAGATAAAGCCCTGGGCGAAAAGGTAATCACCGCCATTTCTCCGGGCCAGCTGATGGTGAAGATCGTGAAAGACGAGCTCACCGAGCTGATGGGCGGTACCGAAGCAGAACTGGATATCAAAAGCAATCCCACCATCATCCTGATCGCGGGTTTGCAGGGTTCCGGTAAAACCACCTTCTCCGGTAAACTGGCCAACTACCTCAAATCCAAGAAAGGCAAGAAGCCTTTGCTGGTAGCGGCAGATATCTACCGTCCCGCGGCGATCGACCAGCTGAAAGTGCTGGGAGAACAGATCGGCGTGGAAGTATACAGCGAGCCTGAGAACAAGAATGCCGTGCAGATCGCGGAAAATGCCGTGAAACATGCCAAGGCACAGAATAATAACATCATCATCATCGATACCGCCGGCCGTCTGGCCGTAGACGAGGCGATGATGACCGAAGTGGCCAACGTAAAATCCGCTGTGAAGCCGCAGGAAATCCTCTTTGTAGTGGATTCCATGACCGGCCAGGATGCGGTGAACACTGCCAAAGCCTTCAACGAACGTCTCGATTTCAGCGGCGTGGTGCTCACCAAACTCGATGGTGATACCCGCGGTGGTGCGGCCCTTACCATTAAATACACCGTGGAAAAGCCGATCAAGTTCGTGAGCATGGGTGAAAAACTCGATACCCTCGATGTTTTCTACCCGGAACGTATGGCCCAACGTATCCTCGGCATGGGTGATATCACCACCCTCGTAGAACGCGCCCAGGCACAGTTCAACGAAGAGCAGGCCAAAAAGCTCGAGAAAAAGATCCGCCAGAACCAGTTCGATTTCGACGATTTCAAGGAGCAGCTCCAGCAGATCAAGAAGATGGGTAACCTGAAAGACCTGATGGGCATGATCCCGGGCGTAGGCAAGGCGATCAAGGATATTGATATCAGCGATGATGCCTTCAAAGGCATCGAAGCCATGATCAATTCCATGACACCGGCCGAGAGAGGCAACCCCGACCTGATCGACGGCAGCCGCCGTAAACGTATTGCGAAAGGCTCCGGCAAAGATATCCAGGACGTGAACCAGTTCATGAAGCAGTTCGAACAGATGCGCCAGATGATGAAAATGATGAACAAATTTGGCGGTGGTGGCCGCGGACTGAAGGGCATGGTCCGCTAATATTTCCCTGGGAATAAATTTTTTTTGCTAATTTCAATTTAGGGATTACATTTGCATCCCTAATTAACTAAACAATATTTCCTAACTCGCAAAAAATAACTCGACTTATTTATGCCAGTAAAAATCAGACTGCAGAGACATGGCGCGAAAAAAAGGCCTTTCTATTTTATCGTAGTAGCTGACGCTCGCGCTCCAAGAGATGGTAAATTCATCCAGAAAATCGGTACTTACAATCCGCTGACAGTACCTGCTTCCATCAACATCGATACTGAAAAAGCATTGCGTTGGTTGCAGAAAGGTGCTCAGCCTACTGATACCGTAAGAAGAATCCTCTCTTTCAAAGGTGTATTGTATTTGAAACACCTCTTAAGGGGTGTAAGCCTGAACCTGTTCGACGAGCCTACTGCTTATCAGAAATTTGCTCAATGGCAAGCTGAACACGAGCAAAAAGTATCCGCTCGCCGCGACGGTCACAGGAAAGCAAAGATGGCTGCTCCTATCGTTAGGAAAGTAGAAGACACTCCTGCTGCTCCATCTGCAGAAGGAGAAGGTACAGAAGCATAAAACGGCAACGTTTTAAGAAATACCTGAAAAGGAAATATTTGCAGCCGCAAATATTTCCTTTTTTATTTCATGATTTTCGATTGATTGAGGAATTATTCTGATGTCCAATTATTTCAGTATCGGTAAACTCGTTTCTGCTCACGGGCTGCAAGGGGAGATCCTGGTGAGGCATAGCCTCGGCAAGCGCTCTGCCCTGAAGGGCGTGACGGCCATTTTCCTCGAAGAGCGGAAGAACAGCTTTTTACCTTATTTCCTGCAACAGGCCACTGTTAAGGATGCCGAGCATATCTATATCAAACTGGAAGGCATTGATACCAAGGAAGCGGCGCAAAAGCTGCTGCCAGGCCAGGTATACCTGCAGGAAGATGATTTCAAGGCGCAGGCAGCCTCCTCTTCTCCGCTGGCATTGCTGGGGTACATGGTGGAAGATGAGCAGCATGGCGCCCTGGGCGTAGTGGCAGAAGTGATTGAAATGCCGATGCAGGTGCTGGTAAAAGTGATGATCCAGGGCAAAGAAGCCCTGTTGCCGGTAAACGAGCAATCACTTGTGAAGGTGGACAAGAAAAATCAGGTGCTGCACCTGAACCTGCCGGATGGCCTTATTGAGCTGTATACCAGCTGATATTAAACAGGGGCGCAACTGTATAAAGGGCTCGCAAAGAACATGCGTATTGACATAATCACCGTGCTGCCGGAATTACTGGAAAGCCCGCTTTCACACTCCATCATGAAGCGCGCGCAGGCCAAAGGCTTACTGGAAGTACATGTACACCACCTGCGGGAATACTCGACGCTGAAACATGGCCAGGTGGATGATTACCAATTTGGCGGCGGCGCCGGCATGGTAATGATGCTGGAACCAATTGTGAATGCGATTGAATCGCTTCAAGCCAAAACGCAGTACGATGAAGTCATTTACCTGACGCCCGACGGGGAAACTTTTAACCAGAAGATGGCTAATCAGCTGTCGCTCAAAGGTAACCTGCTCATGCTGTGCGGGCACTACAAAGGGATCGACCAGCGTATCCGGGACCATTTCATCACAAAGGAGATCTCCATCGGGGATTTTGTGCTTTCCGGCGGAGAGCTGGGGGCGGCCATATTGGTGGATGCCATCGGGCGTTTGCTGCCTGGCGTGCTGAATGACGAAACCAGTGCCCTTTTCGACTCTTTCCAGGACAATCTGCTGGCGCCGCCGGTATATACCCGCCCGGTAGAATTCAGGGGCTGGAAAGTGCCGGAGGTGCTGTTGAGCGGCGATCATAAAAAGATCGATGATTGGCGTCATCAGCAGGCAATAGAGCGGACCAAAGAGCGTCGCCCGGATCTTCTGTAAATGAATGTATTAGAAATTATATTTTTATCAATATTAAGTAATCTCAAGATTTACCAACGATTAATTTGGTAAATGTGAATTCTTGAATTACTTTTGCACTCCCATAAATATTTGAAAGATGAACGCAATTTCGTTTGTTCACGAGCAACTGACAGCAAAAAAACAGTACCCGAAGTTTAAAGCAGGCGACAACGTCACTGTCAATTATAAAATCGTGGAAGGTAATAAAGAAAGGATTCAGTCCTTTAAAGGTGATGTGGTGAAAATCCAGGGTACAGGATTTACTGCGTCTTTCACTGTTAGAAAAATTTCTGACGGTATTGGTGTAGAAAGGCTGTTTCCGATGTACTCTCCCAACATCGACAGCATCGTGCTGAACAAAGTTGGTAAAGTACGCAGAGCCAGACTGTATTACCTGCGTGAGCGCGCTGGTAAAGCAGCCCGTATCAAAGAAAAAAGGGTTTAGTATAAAATACAGGGAAATTAGTAATAAGCGGGGCCAGCCGGTTCCGCTTTTTTCGTTTTCGTTAAAATCAAATTAAAACTCCGAAAGCTTTACAGACGGGGTGAAAAAGCCGATTTTATAGTTTATCTTTGTTGACTGAATTTAACACAACAAACAATTGAGATGACTGCTGTTTTCGTAAAATCACCGCTCTTAATTCTTCAGGATATCGGTATGTCCGAGCTGCTTTTGATCGCAATCGTGGTATTGCTCCTGTTTGGCGGTAAAAAGATCCCTGAGCTGATGCGCGGACTGGGTAAGGGTATCCGTGAGTTCAATGACGCAAAGAACAATGTGCGCCAGGAAATTGAAGAAGGCATGAGGGAAAAACCTGCGCCACCTACCACACCATCTACTACCGATACACAACAACACAACGGTTAATCTGATAGTAGAACGGCTCCTGACAAAGGAGCTTTTTTATCTTTATTGAATTTAAATTTAACTGGTTTGGCTTCGTCTGAATACAGCAGTATAAATACTTTTCATAAAGCATTATACGCCGGCAGCATCAGCTGCACGGAGCAGGTGCGGTATTATCTTGACCGTATAGCACAGTCAAAACAGCTGAACGCCTTTGTAGAGGTATTTGAGGAAGAAGCATTGGAAAAGGCACGTGAGCTGGATGCCCGTATCCAGGCTGGTGAGCCGCTAGGTTCGCTGGCAGGCGTAGTGGTAGGCATCAAGGATGTGATCTGCTATAAGGGCCATCGTTTAAGCGCCGCTTCGCACATACTGGAAGGCTTCGAATCATTATATTCTGCCACCGCAGTGGAAAGACTGCTGGCGGCAGATGCCATTATCATTGGTACGCTCAACTGCGACGAATTTGCAATGGGATCTACCAATGAAAACTCTGCTTATGGCCCGGTGCTGAATGCGCTGGATACTTCCCGGGTACCGGGCGGTTCTTCCGGTGGTTCGGCGGTGGCAGTACAGGCAGACCTCTGCCTGGTAAGCCTGGGCAGCGACACTGGCGGGTCAGTACGCCAGCCGGCGGATTTCTGCGGCATTGTGGGGCTGAAACCTACCTATGGCCGCATCTCCCGCTATGGATTGATCGCCTACGCCTCTTCCTTCGATCAGATCGGCATTTTCGGCAAGAATATTGCTGATGTGGCCGCTGTTCTGCAAGTGATGGCAGGACCAGATGAGTACGATAGCACGGCATCTCAAAAGGAAGTGCCTGATTATCAAGTGGCTTTGTCGCACAATAAATCCTGGAAATTTGCGTATTTAAGGGACGCATTGTATCACGACGGGCTGGACCCGGAGATGAAACATGGTTACATAGACTTCTTTGAAAGCCTGGTTGCTTCCGGGCATACGGTTACAGGAACCAGTTTCGAGTACCTGGATTATGTGGTGCCGGCCTATTACGTGCTCACCACCGCGGAAGCATCTTCGAACCTTTCCCGCTATGATGGGGTGAAATATGGCCACCGGACGAGCGAACAAAACATCGAGCTGACAGATTTTTACAAAAAAAGTAGGTCAGAAGGGTTTGGTAAAGAGGTAAAACGTCGTATCTTACTGGGAACTTTCGTGCTGAGTGCAGGTTATTATGATGCCTATTTCACGAAAGCTCAGCAAGTAAGGCGCCTGGTAACAGATAAACTGAACGAAATATTAGATCAGTACGACGCCATTTTGATGCCAACAGTGCCTTCAACGGCATTTAAATTAGGGGAGAAAACCGACGACCCTATAGCTATGTACCTGGCAGATATATATACTGTGCTGGCCAACCTCGCAGGGGTTCCAGCTATATCTGTACCTTTGCACCGGCATTCAAACGGGATGCCCTATGGTGTTCAGATCATCACAAAGAAATTTGACGAAGCAAACCTGTTACGGATAGCCCAGCATCTGATGGCCGAGGAGCAGGTTGCGACTGTTTAAAATAAATTGTATGACGAAAATCTTTTTACTTACGCTGTTGCCAGCATTAAGTTTGGGAAGTGTGAAAGCGATGGGTAGCAGCAGCATACCTAAAGAGAAGGCGTACTTCAGCAGTGCGCCGGATACCGCCATCCTTAACCACACGAAAGTGCGGTTACCAAAGGATTCTACCGTTCCCTCCTCTACTTCGGTGGCAGTGAAGAAGGCAGCGCAAAGCTTGCCCAACGCGATCCGCAATGCCAAAGTGTACGAGCAGATCAACAACAACCTGGTAGCGGGTTATGTGAATAACTATGCTACCCGTTACAGCCAGCACCTTCAGATCATGATCGAAAGAGGCCAGCCTTATTTCGCCATGGTGGAAAAAGTGTTCCGTGAACATGGCATCCCGGAGGAAATGAAATACCTGGCCGTAATTGAATCCAGCTTCAATACCAATGCCCGCTCCAGAGTGGGTGCAGTAGGCGCCTGGCAATTCATGGCCGGTACTGCACGTATCTTCGGCCTGAGCGTTGGCAGAAAACTGGATGAAAGAAAAGACTTTTATAAATCCACCCTTGCTGCTGCACAGTACCTCAACCAACTGTATGATCAGTTTGGCGACTGGCTCCTCGTGGTAGCGGCTTATAACTGCGGCGCCGGCGGCGTACAACGCGCCATGAAAGCCAGCGGCCGTGAGGACTTCTGGGGCATGCAATATTTCCTGCCAGCAGAATCACGTAACCATGTTTACAAATTTATTGCTACTGGTTACATCCTCGACCGATTCAATAACTTCTTCGGTGTAAGCGATGACAACACCGCGGTAAGCATGCCCGCTGAAAATGTAAGCGGCGGCGGTATGAGCTTCTCTACTGCCGGCGTTGTAAACAGAGGCCCGCTCACAGAAGAAGAGATCTACAACACCGTTGAGATCAACGTAACCGGTAAATACCGCCTGGAAGCAATTGCAAAGAAACTGGAAGTGGAAGTACCCGAACTGGACCGCCTCAATCCTGGTTTCGCCAAAGCGATGGCTTCTCCTGCCAATGCATATGACCTGCGCATCCCAAAAGAAAAGATGAAGCAGTTCATGGCGATGAAAGAAGATATCCTGAAAGAGTCTGTACAAATGACACTGGATGATAAGGCAGTAGGTGTGGATAAAACCAAATTCCCGCCGCCGGCACGCGTACCTGAGAAGAGCGCTACTGTTGCGAAGAAAGCTCCTGTTCATAGCTCCGGCAAAAAGCACCACCACAGCAGCAAGAAGCATCATGCTGGTGGCAAGAAGAAAAAGAAGAAATAATACATTACCGTATAAAGCAAAAGGGCCACGCAATATGTGTGGCCCTTTTGCTTTATACGGTGATCATCCGTCGCCTTTCACTCGCTGCGAGAAGGTCCAGCAAGGGGCCGGTCATGAAGGTGGTGCCCAGCGCCATCAATACCATCATGGCGAATATTTCGGGGGAGAGGATGCCGAGGTCGTAACCGATATTCAGTACTACCAGTTCCATAAGGCCGCGGGTATTCATCAATGCGCCGATGGCCAAAGACTGGTTCCAGGACTGGCCCATCAGGCGGGCGGTAATTGCACTACCGCCGAATTTACCGGCAACAGCTACCAGCATGATCATCCCGCATGCCATCCACAAATGGCCCTGGTTCAATAATCCGATATGTGTTCTCAAGCCGGTATATGCAAAGAAGATAGGCAGTAACAGCAATACGCTCACATCTTCCACCTTATCTGTCAATATTCTTTTTACAGACGCTTCCTGCGGCATGATTACACCGGCGAGGAAGGCGCCGAACAGTGCGTGTATGCCGATCACTTCGGCCATCCAGGCAGATACCAGCAGTATAAAGAACACGAGGGATATGGCGCTCTTTTCTTTACCCCTGGTTTGTAATGCCCGCAGGGCGCGACTTAGCTGTGGCCGTACAAAATACAGCATCACTGCAACAAAAATTATGGCGAGTATAATGGTGAGCACGGCCGTCCATACGCTGCCGGCATTCACAATGGCTACTACGGCTGCCAGGATGCACCATGCCGTTACATCATCGGCGGCGGCGCAGGTGATGGCCATCGTGCCGAGCGGAGTACCGGTTAGTTTTCTTTCCTGTACAATGCGCGCCAGTACCGGAAATGCGGTGATGCTCATCGCGATGCCCATGAACAGCGCAAAAGAGAGGAAGCTCACCTGCGCAGGCGCAAAGCGTGTGAAAAGAAAATAAGCCAGCCATACGCCCAGGAAAAAAGGCACAACAATACTGGCGTGACTGATCATCACCGCATCATGGGCCTTGTTCCTGATCTTGCTGATATCCAGCTCCATGCCTACGATGAACATGAAAAATGCCAGGCCTATCTGGCTGAGGAACTGTAAATTTTTCATGGAATCTACCGGGAACAGGAAGCCTGAAAACGAAGGAGAGAGCCATCCCAGCAGGGAAGGGCCCAGCAATACGCCGGCGATGATCTCGCCTACTACAGCGGGCTGCTTCATCTTGTTGGCCAGGATGCCGAAAAGCCGCGATGCCAGCATGATCACGATGATCTGCAGGAGGAGCAGACTAAGCGGATGTTTCAGGTTCTCAAAATACTGCCACCAGCTGCCGGCGGCCGCTGCAGCGGGAACAGCGTTATTGGTAACCGTAACAGCAGGCTTCACCGGCAATGATTGCCCTTTGTGAAGGATCAGCCAGATCAAGGCCACGAAAATTCCAATGATGACAGGATACCAGAGCAAACGTTTATTCATGCGCCAAGGGTTAAATGTTCCGAAAGATAAAAAATATTGATCTGATAAAACAGACAGCTTACTTTTGCGCCTGATCAACTGATTGAATAACATATGAATATTCCTGACCGGAAATATCCGTTGGTATCTATTGTAGTAGCCACTTATAACGGAGAGCGATTCCTGGAAGAGCAACTGGATTCACTGGTACATCAAACTTATCCCAACCTGGAAATCATTGTGGTGGATGATGGCAGTAAAGACAAAACGCCGGCCATCCTGCAAGCATATGCTGCAAAGTATCCACAGTTGCGGGTTTACACCAATCCGTCTAACCTGGGCTATGTGAAAAATTTCGAGAAAGGATGTTCATTGGCCACGGGTGATTATATTTCCCTGGCAGATCAGGATGATGTTTGGGACCTGGAAAAAACAATGCTGTTGATGGATGCGATGGAGGCATATCCGATGATCTATTGCGATTCGGCCTTTGTAGACGAGGATCTCAACAGTTTGGGCCGCACACATAAGGACCTCAAAAATCTGCAGGACTTTGATAACCCGCTTTATTTTGCTACGGACAACTGTGTGGGCGGGCATGCGCTGATCATGAAAAAAGAGGTGGTACAACGCGCCATGCCATTTCCGGTGGAAATGCCGCATGACCTGTGGCTCGCATTTGTAGCCACTTTCAGCGGTACGATCAAATATTTTGATCAGGCCCTGGTAAAATGGCGGCAACATGGTTACAACATCACATCGAAGAAGAAAGATAAATATGTGAAGATAGCAGAGGCCAGAAAGCGTGCGGAGATATTTTACCGCAGCTGCCCGCCGTCGCTGATGAAGGAGAAGCAGGTGCTGAATAAATTGCAACAGAGTTATCAAAGTTATTCGCTGTCGAATAACTTTTTGCGGATGTCTTTATTCTTCCGGTACAGGCATTATTTCCTGGCGATGAAGAAGCGGAGCGAGTTCCGCAAGACTTTATTTTGTTTGAAGATGTTCGTGAAGCTACGCGAGCATGTTGCATAAAGCGACGCAGGTTACCCCTGAGGGTAACCTGACGCATACTTCTTTATTGAAGAACTTCTTTATTGAATAGCTGCGATACCGGGCAGTACCTTGCCTTCGAAAAATTCGAGCATGGCGCCGCCGCCGGTAGATACATAACTTACCTTATCTGCCAGTCCGAACTGGTTCACTGCGGCTACAGAGTCGCCGCCGCCAACGAGCGAGAAAGCACCTTTGGCAGTAGCTGCTACGATCGCATCTGCTACGCCTTTGGTACCACCCTGGAAAGGTTTCATTTCAAATACACCCATCGGGCCATTCCACAGAATGGTTTTAGATGTGCTGATAACCTGGCTGAAAAGCGCTACAGATTTAGGTCCTACGTCGAGGCCCATCCATCCTGCGGGGATGTTGTCATTGGATACGATCTGTGTGGCGGCATCTTCCGCAAATTTATCCGCCGCTATGGAATCCACTGGCAGTACGAGTTGTACGCCTTTGGTCTTTGCTTTTTCGATCAGTTCGTTGGCGAGATCGAGTTTATCATTTTCACAGAGGGAGTTACCGATCTCTTTGCCCTGGGCTTTGAGGAAGGTGTAGGCCATACCGCCACCGATGATGATGTTGTTGGCGCGGTCCATCAGTGTTTCGATGATGAGGATTTTGTCGCTCACTTTAGCGCCACCGAGAATGGCTGTGAACGGGGCTTCTGCGTTGTTGAGCACTTTTTCTGCGTTGTTCACTTCTGCTTCCATCAGCAGTCCGAACATACGGTTTTCCGGTGCGAAGAATTGTGCGATCACGGCCGTGGAGGCATGCGCGCGGTGGGCGGTACCGAAGGCATCGTTTACATAAACGTTGCCCAGTTTGGCGAGTTGTTCTGCGAAGGCGGCATCGCCTTTTTCTTCCGCTTTATGAAAGCGAAGGTTTTCCAGCAGGAGCACTTCGCCCATTTGCAGGTCGGCAGCGGCTTTCTCGGCTACGGGGCCGATGCAGTCTTCCGCGAATTTTACGGTAGCGCCACCCAGCAAGGAAATGAGATGATATACAAGATGTTTGAGTGAATATTTATCGGTAGGGCCATCTTTCGGGCGGCCGAGGTGCGACATGAGGATCACGGCGCCGCCATCTTTCAGGATTTTCTGGATGGTGGGCACGGCTGCGCGCATGCGGGTATCGTCGGTGATTTCGAACTGATCGTTCAGCGGAACGTTGAAATCCACGCGTATCAAGGCTTTCCGGCCATTGAAATTATAATCGGAGAACTTGCTCATGGGTATTAGTTTAATAACAGAATAAAAAAAACCGCGGAGCCGACAGCACAAAGCAATCATGCCGCCAGGAAAAATCCGGCTATATCGCTGCTGTGGTGTAGTTCCGCGGAATTTCAAGACAGTGGCTCCGCTGACGGAGCCACATGAATGGTTTTATTTGCTGATCAGACCGGCGAAGTACTTCACAGTACGTACCAGCTGAGAAACATAGCTCATTTCGTTATCGTACCAGGAAACGGTTTTCACCAGTTGGTGATCGCCAACAGTCAATACTTTCGTTTGTGTAGCGTCGAACAGGGAACCGAAGTGCATTCCGATCACATCAGAACTTACGATTTCATCTTCAGTGTAGCCGAAAGACTCATTGGCAGCGGCTTTCATCGTTGCGTTGATTTCTTCAGCAGTTACTTTTTTACCGAGGATGGTGGTGAGTTCAGTTAAGGAACCAGTGATGGTAGGAACGCGTTGAGCGCCGCCATCGAGTTTGCCTTTCAGTTCGGGCAGCACGAGGCCGATTGCTTTAGCGGCGCCGGTGCTGTTAGGAACGATGTTGGCGGCAGCAGCACGTGCACGGCGCAGGTCACCTTTCGGGTGCGGAGCATCCAGGGTGTTCTGGTCGTTAGTGTAAGCGTGTACGGTGGTCATCAGACCGCTAACGATACCGAATTTGTCTTGCAGTACTTTCGCCATAGGAGCGAGGCAGTTGGTAGTGCAGGAAGCGCAGGAGATAACAGTTTCGCTACCATCAAGGATGGCGTGGTTTACGTTGAAAACGATCGTTTTCAGATCACCGGTAGCAGGAGCGGAGATCACTACTCTTTTTGCGCCAGCTTTCAGGTGGGCAGAAGCTTTATCCTTGTCGGCGAAGAAACCGGTACATTCGATTACAACATCGATCTCATGGTCTTTCCATGGAATTTGAGACGGGTCTTTCTGTGCATATATTTTCACATCTTCACCGTTCACATTAATTGCGTTCTCAGAATGTTTTACTTCTGCATCAAACCTACCCTGAGCTGAATCATATTTCAGCAAATGCGCCAGCACAGCGGGGCTGGTGAGGTCATTGATTGCTACCACATCAATGCCGGGCATTTTGTAAATCTGGCGGTATACCAAACGGCCAATACGGCCGAAACCATTAATACCAATTTTGAGAGTAGTTCCCATTTTACATCGTGATTTGAGTATGAAAAAATCGAAGGCGAATTTACAAGCTATACCCGTATAAATCAATATAAATTTCGGTTAAGGAAAATTTTTTTGGAAATATGAAAGAAGATCATACCTTTGCCATCCCAAAACAATACGCCGCGTTGGTCAAGGGGTTAAGACGCCTCCCTTTCACGGAGGAATCACGGGTTCGATTCCCGTACGTGGTACAGAGCCGAGGGCTTCTCTTATGAGAAGCCCTTTTTCTTTTTCAATGAAGATGTTCCGGTCTTTTAAAATAAACAATCTTGCAACGGAACATTTATTTCAAAAAAATTTTGCAGAGTAAAACATTTGCTTATCTTTGCAATCCCAATCGAAAAACGCCGCGTTGGTCAAGGGGTTAAGACGCCTCCCTTTCACGGAGGAATCACGGGTTCGATTCCCGTACGTGGTACAAATCACTTACAAGGTCATCATTAAAAATGATGGCCTTTTTTATTTCACTCACAAGTGTTTTTCTAAAGTGATATTGATGGAATCTTTCCCCAGCATTCCAGTCAGCATTAAATGCCCGGAGCTGCCATCCGGCAATATCATTCCGTTGAAAACAGGCATATCTGAAGGTGAGCGCCAACCGATCTCCAGGTGATTGTTAGCCAGCGTATAAGTACCATTCCATCTTTTTTGCGGGGAATTGAATTCAAATACACAACCATTTTTGATATCAAAGTAAACCACTGTAAGTATGCTATCAGCACAACTGGTGCGGTATTGCGGCAGCTGATTTATTTTCAGTTGTTTCACTTCATATTTACCAGTTAGCTCCGGATGCTTATCTGGCTTGCCATGCATAGCAATCAACAGCAGCGGAATATAAATGATGGAGAAACGAATGGCTATCTTATAAAATCGCGACAGGTTCAACGCAGGTAATTGATCTTTTGCAGCAAGAAAAAATTCTTTTAACCGCTTGAATTCTATAAAGAGAAAATAAAGCGTGCCCGATAACATGATGGAAGCATGCACAACTACACTGCCGCCGATCTGATAGATAATATCCATCAGTAAAATGTTAGCCAACACAGGAAGCAGCACAAACACACCTATCAGCCTTGTTCTTCCAAAGAGCAGCATGAAAGCCCCTGCAATTTGCAATCCTGCTATCATGCAACCTAAAAGATAAGAATGACTGAAGAAAGCCCAGAACAGATCGGATGGCGAAAGGCTGCTGTACGGCAGATCGAGCTTGCTCTGCGGCATCACCAGCTGAAAATGACAGATCTTCTCCCACCCGAATGATGCCAGATCATATGCCACACCATACCGGATTAAACCTTGCCAGAAGGCAAGTGTAGCTGGCCTGTTGGTTTTCCGGGCCTGCCATATAAAAGCATAAATGACGGCAGCAACTAAAAAAAGGAAAGGGACGATGGTGAGCAACCCTATAGAGATCCATGTTCGAAAAAAGGTAATACCCTGCCGCAGTATACAAGCACCAAATACTAATCCTGCAAGTGCACAGGTAATGAATTTCTTGGCAAAAGGGATTTTCTGCATAGCAAATGTGGTTGACGAGGGGCGTGATGATTAAAAGATCAGCAGGATTTTTCTACCAATTCTACCGGTAAAAAAATCCTGCTAATCCTTTCAATCAATATAATCCTGAGTAAGACAAACTTCGCTTAAGACAAGCCGATCTCATAATGTCTTTCCGGAATTTCGATATCCAGGAAATCTTTTTTGAGGAGCCAGTTGCGGAAGATCTGTTGTACTTCGTATTCGCCGTGAACGAGGAATAATTTTTTAATATCCCTCGGGTTCTGGCAGGAGAGCCATTGGCTGAGGTCTTCGTAGTCGCCATGGGCGCTCATGGAGCGGATCACGCCTACTTCGGCCTTTACTTCATAGCGGGTGCCGTAGATAGATACTTCTTTGGCGCCGCGCATCAGGCGGCCACCTAATGATTCGGGCTCGCAATAACCCACGATGAGGATAGTATTTTGCGGCTCGTCGATATTGTTGGCGATGTGGTGTTTCACACGGCCGGCTTCAGCCATGCCGGAGGCGGAGATGATCACACAAGGCTCTTTGCGGTAGTTCAGTGCTTTGGACTCATCGACGGATTTTACATAACGCAAACCGGGGAAGTCAAAAGGATCGGCATCAGTTTTCAAAAGGTCCTGTACTTCTTTGTTGAAAACTTCCGGGTGGGCTTTGGTTACTTCAGTGGCTTCTGTAGAAAGCGGGCTGTCTACGAAGATATCTACTTTAGGCAGCGTGCCGGCGAGTTGTGCGTTGTTGAGGGTATACAGCAGCTCCTGTGTACGACCTACGCTGAATGCAGGGATGATGAGCTTTCCTTTTTTCTCTACGCAGGTTTCCTGTATGTAGCGCAGCAGTTCAGCATCGGATGGTTTGGCATCGGCGTGTAAGGTGCTGCCATAGGTAGATTCGATGAGGATGTAATCCGCCTGTGGAAATACTTTCGGTGATTTCAGGATGGCATCATTGTAGCGGCCAATATCGCCGCTGAAGGAGATCTGTTCTGTTTTGCCGTTTTCAGTAATGCGCACATGTACAGCGGCGGCGCCTACGATATGTCCTGCGTCGGTGAACATAACCTGGATATCAGGATCGATGCTTACCCAGGTATCGTATTGCGTGGGCTTCAGCGAGCGAATGGATGCTTTGGCATCTTCCACCGTGTAAAGTGGCTGCAGGTAAGGTTGTCCTTCCTGTGCTCTTTTTTTGTTGGAGAATTTGATATCATCTTCCTGTATCTCGGCAGAATCGAGCAGGAGGATTTCGGCCATGTCGCGGGTGGCGGGCGTGCAGTAGATAGGGCCTTTGTAGCCCATCTTCACGAGGCGCGGAATAAGACCGGTATGATCCACGTGGGCGTGCGATAGTAACATGTACGTTACTTCCTGTGGATCGAAACCGAAATCGCGGTTCATGGCATCGGTATCTTTACCCATGCCCTGGAACATACCGCAGTCCAGTAAAATTTTTTTTCCATTCTTCAATGTGATCAAGTGCTTTGATCCGGTTACGGTGCGGGCTGCGCCATGAAAAGCTATTTTCATAATTTTTGGGAATTGTTTATTTGGATTTGAACGACCAGGTGACAGCGAAGGAGGCAATTAATATGCCGTCTTTATTTTTACCATCCACATGAAGGGTGACAGTAGCAGGTTCATTTGTCGTGAGGGCCTTTTCTATGGCGGCTCTGATGGCAGCCAGCTCATGACAGGTGAAGTAAGTGATGCCGGTGGCCTTTTTCAAAAAGGTGGCCTCCAGCTGGGTAACGAGCAGGGATACACGCTTGGGAGCTCCCCGCACATACATAATGGAAGGCAGGCCGGTGCTCAGTTCTGCGGCCATCGCCAGGCAGGCGAAGTAGGTAGAACGGAATGGGTTCTGCGAGAGCCAGCGGAAAGGCACAGACGTAACGCAGGTATCCTCATCGAGCGATTGCAGGCGCACGCCGGCAAGCCAGGCTGCGGGCAGCTTCCAGAAAAGGTAGGCCGAAAATTTAAACGGATGCAGTGCAAACCTCCGGAAAGATTGCACTGCATCCGTATTAAAAGTAGTAACGCCGTTACTCATATCGAATGATTATTCATTGATGTAATGGGAAGGCTGCAAGGCAGCGGGGCTCCACTGTTTGAGGAATTCCATCAGTTTCTTCTTGTCGTAAGAATCTGCGGATTCCAGCAGGCCGGTGTTTTGGGTATGCAGGCGATTGCCTTTTGCATCCAGTACCACCAGTACCGGGAAGCCAAAACGCTGCGGATATCCCAGTTCTTTCAGCAGCGGCAGGTTTTTGTTTTCTTTACTGTAATTGAGATGATACACCACATAACTCTTGTCCATGGCCGTTTTCAGGTCTGCGTCTTCCTCGATGAACTTATACATCCTTTTGCACCAGATGCACCAGTTGCCGCCTACCTGTAACAGCACATGTTTGTTTTCTTTGGCCGCTTCTTTTACAGCCGCCGAAACATCCGCCTTTGCGTCAGCGGCAGGGTTGTAGATGTGCTCCAGGTCGAGGGTTTGCGCGGAGGCAGGAATGATAAAGCCCAGGCTCAATAGCAAGGTCCATACATACTTCTTCATAAATAGATATTTGTCGTATCCCGTAATTTACAGCATTTTCCGAACATAGTCCCGGATTGCTTCCTGGGCATGCGTGCCGTCGGCCAGCTGTAGTTCCACGATATCTTTCAATTGCTTTTTCAGGGCCGGGTCATACACGGGGGCACATACCTCGATGCGCCGGTGCAGGTTACGGTTCATCCAGTCGGCCGAGCCAATGTAAATTTCTTCTTCTCCATTATTATGAAACACAAATACCCGGGCATGTTCCAGGTATCTGTCTACAATCCGCACCACGCGCATATTCGCGGCGGGCACGAGACAGCAGATGCTGCGTATGATCAAATCCAGCTGTACGCCTGCTTCTGCGGCCTCGTACAGTTTGTTGATCATTTCTTTTTCCTGTAGATTATTAAGTTTGATGAGGATGCGCGCCGGGCGGCCTGCTTTGGCATGTATAATCTCGCGATCGATCATCTCTATAAAACGCTGCGTGAGATTGAACTGTGCCACCAGCAGTTCGCGGAATTGCAGGAAATTGTAATCTACCGGCTGCTTACGGCTTTGCAGGTAAAGGAATAACAATTCCATTTCGCGCGTGATAGCCAGGTGAGAGGTGAACAGCACATGGTCGGTATAAAAACGGGCCGTGCTTTCATTGAAATTACCCGTGGCGATCAGGCCGGAATAAAGATGTTGATAACCTCTGCGGCGCTTTACCAGCGCGGTTTTGGCATGTACCTTCATACCGGGGATGCTGTATACGATCCTGACGCCGGCGGCCTTCATCTGTTTGGACCAGCGGATATTGTTAGCTTCATCAAAGCGGGCTTTCAGTTCCACGAACACCGTTACCGATTTACCATTGCGGGCAGCGCTGATGAGCGCCTGCGCGATCTGCGAGCCGGAGGCAATGCGGTAAAGGGTCACATATATTTCAGTTACTTCCGGATCAATGGCGGCTTCGTTGAAGAAGCGCAGGATGTAATCATATTGTTGATAGGGGAGATGGATCAGCAGGTCTTTTTGCGCGATGAGGTCCAGTATATGATCTGTTTGGGCGGCCGCGGCTATCGGCGCCGCCTCCTGCCGCGGGTAGAGGGCATCGGGGAGCGCTACCGGCATGGGCAGGTTGGCCAGGTCTTTCAGGTTATGATAACGGCCGCCGGCCACCATCTCGTCATCGCGGATATCAAACTGCTGTGCCAGGAAATGCCGCAAGGGCGCGGGCATGCGGGCATCATAAAGAAAGCGGGTAGGCACGCCCAACTCACGTTTACGGATCAACGTTTCTACTTCTTCCAGGATATCTCCTTTAAATTCGTCCATATCCATCTCCGCATTGCGCGTGAGTTTGAAGCTGTAGCAATCGTTAATCGTATATCCCGGGAAGAGATAATCGAGCTGCGTCCGGATCACATCGTCCAGGATGGCGATATGATGCTGCCCCTCGCTGAAAGGCAATTGCAAAAAACGCGGCAACACACCAGGAATATTTACAATCACATATTGTTGTTGTTGAGATACATTTTCGGGAGATACGGCCACTGCCAGGTACAGGGCATTATTCTCGGGAAAGAAAGGCTGGTCGCCATGTTTCAGCCATACCGGCTGAAGATAGGCCAGCACGGTAGTGAGCAGGTATTCGCGTGCAATAGCCTGGTGCGCCGGACTGAATGCTTCGTTATAATAAAGATGTATGCCCTGTTGCAGCAGGGCAGGCAATATCTCTGTAGTGAATATTTTGCCATATTGTTCCTGCTGCCGATGTATCTCTCCCAGCACTTCCGACAATGTATTGACGCTTACGGTTTCATCGCCGCCGGTAAAGGGCTCTTTGTCGAGCACCCGGTTCACCGCCAGTATGGCCGGCATTCTCACGCGGAAGAACTCATCAAGGTTAGAAGAAAATATCGACAGGAATTTAATTCTTTCGTATAGTGGTACCCGTTGTTCCTGTGCCATCAGCAGCACGCGGTAGTTGAACGACAACCAGCTGAGATCGCGGTTATATAAAGCAGCCATACTACACTATGCTTTTACTGGGAAGAAGATGGCAGCGGTCATAAATGCGATCACAGAGGCGATCAGACCGAACATAAATACATTGTATGAAATGCGCAGCAGCTTGTATTTGCGGCCGAGCACCACGCCCAGGTGATACACGTCCTGCGTCATGCTGCCATAGAGATAATCCGCATCATTCATCATCTGCCGCATGCCCCATTTGTACTCTTCAAGGTCCATCTTATAGAAATTACCGAAGAACAAGAGGTTCGCTTTTTTATTGGCGATATCATCTTTCGTGAAAGTGCCTCGCGTAATATTGGGCCGGGTGGCCAGTACGGCAAACGTTACCGTGATCACCGAGGTGGTAACAAAGAGGATTGCCGGCAACACCATATTGGGATAGTCTTCCAGTCTGCCAATGAGCACAGAGAGCATGAAAGAGATGATGATAGAGTTGACGGAGATCATGATATGCGCCTTGGTATCGGCCATGGAACTAAGGCGTATGTGGTTGGTGGCGGTGATGCGGAACATCGTTTCCACGCCACGTTCCGGCTTTTTAAGTTTCTTTTCTTTTTCTTTCTTTTTGAGAGGCAGGGAGGCGGTAGCTGTTTCATTGCCTTCCTGCGGCGTGGCCGGGCTTTCTGTGCTGGTGGCCTCTTCTGCGTCTTTCTTCTCCAGTTTCTTTTTCATCTTCTGCAGGTTCTCTTCTTTCTGTTCTTTCAAGAGGGTCTGGCAGTAGTCGGTCCAGTAGTGATGTTCGCTGAGGAAGCGGATATTGCCACGCAGCCAGTCGGTTTGCGAAATGCCTTTCTGGTAGGTTATTTCCACTTCATGGCGCAGCAGTTTGTTACGATCGTTGTATTCTTTGGTGCCGAGATGGAAGAGGTCAGCATCGCAAACGATCTGCTCGATGAGCGACGTAGGCGATTGCGGCATTTTGGTAGCGAGGATACATCCTTTTACCAGCTGTTGCAAGGCTTCCGTACCTTCGTGTTCCTGCAGGAAACGGACCGCCGCTTCGGCGCCGTGTTCTTCATGTTGTTTAGGTGCTCCAAGCAAATAACCGATATCATGGAACCATGCAGCAATATATACGGCCGCCAGCTCATCGTCCTGTAAACGGTAATGGGCCGCGATCTGGGCGGCTGCCGCCACTACCTGCTGTGTGTGAACAAGGTTGTGATACACGAGCTCCGGGTGCGGGTGCTCCTGGTATTGAGAGGTTACATAATCTTTCGCCGCGTCTATGATAGCTGTACTTTGCATATGGAGATGATTAAATCGGAAGGGAAGTTACTGCATTTTTGAGTTAAATTTATGGCATAAAGCATCGATATGATTGTCCGGTTCCCCTTAATATTTTGCCTGTTGTTATTGTCCTGCAACATGTTCGCCGACAGGGAACAGAAGGTATACGCTTCTCCCAAGGGCTACCACCTGCTTGAGCCGGTGCGCTACCGCGTACGGGAATCCATGCAGGAGATCTCCGGCATCGCACTGTTTCCCGATGAACATAATATCATTGCGGTGAATGATGAAGAAGGAAGGCTTTACCGGATAGATGTGACGGGCGCCGGCCCCTACGACTCCTGGAAATTCGCCAAGAATGCCGATTATGAAGATGTTTGCAGAACAGACAGCGGCTGGTTCGTGCTCAAGAGCGGCGGCTCACTGTACCGCATACACGATCCGTTTACGGATACTATTTCGAGCACGCATTATAAGCTGGAAAAGCCCGGCAAGAACGAGTTTGAGACCACTTACTACGATAGCGCACGGAACAGCATCATCATGATCTGCAAGAATTGTGCGGACGACAAAAAAGCGGGCATCACCAGCGCTTATCGCTTCGATCTGCAACGCATGGCCTTCGATACCACGCCGGTATTTCATTTCAACGCCAAAGAGATCGCACAGCTGGCTGGCAACGACATGCGCTTTTTCAAGCCCTCGGCGGCCGCTATTCATCCCATCGAAAAACGTTTATACATCCTGGCTTCTGTCAATGGCCTGCTGGTGATCTCCGACCTGCAAGGACATGTACAGGAAGCATATAATCTGAAACACCGGCTGTTCCGGCAACCGGAAGGACTGGCCTTTGCACCCGGCGGCGACATGTATATCTCCAACGAAGGAGGATACGATGGCGTGGCCAACATTCTTAAATTTACGTATACGCACAAATGATCAAGAGAGCCCTCATCTGTCTTTTATTATTGCTCTGGGCCGCCATCGCCGTAAAGGCGCAGCAGCCTGTAGTGAAACGCATCATCCTCATCGGCGATGCCGGCGAACTGCATAGCAATGGCCGCAACCCCGTAGTGGACGCAGTACGCAGCACATTCGACCTGCAAGATAGCCGCAATACGGTCCTCTTCCTCGGTGATAACGTATATCCGAAAGGGTTACCCGACTCCGGCAGCAGCACCTATCCCGTCGCCAAAGAAATACTCGACTACCAGGTGAACCTCGTGCGCGGCACCAATAGCCACGGCATCTTCATACCCGGTAACCACGACTGGGACAAGAGCAAGCCCGATGGCTGGCAGGTGATCCGCAACCAGCAACAATATATCGATTCACTGCACCTCGATAATGTCGACTTCCTGCCGAAAGACGGCTGCCCCGGCCCTGTAGAAGTAAAGCTCTCCAAGGATGTCACCCTCATCATCATGGACAGCGAATGGTGGGTGTTTCCCTACGCCAAGCCAGGCGTGGAATCTTCCTGCGATTGCAAAGACAAAGACGAAGTGCTCACCAAACTGTCTGAAATAGTAGCGCTCAACCGGAATAAGCTGATCATCTTTGCCACGCATCACCCTTTCCGCAGCTATGGCATCCACGGTGGATATTATACCGTTAAGCAACATATCTTCCCGCTCACCGATCTCAAACCCTGGCTGTACCTGCCTTTGCCGGTGATAGGTTCCATCTATCCGCTGGCGCGCGGCGTGTTCGGTACGCATGAAGATCTCCCTCATCCCAAATACAAGGAGATGGTCAAAGGCGTGGAAGCCGCCCTGCGCCCGCATGGGCCGGTGGTATTCGTTTCCGGCCATGACCATACTTTACAGTACATACAGGATCAGCAGAACAGTTACATTGTGAGCGGCAGCGGCGCCAAAAACAACCGCGTGAAGCGCGGCGCGAAATCGCGCTTTGCCACTTCCGACAATGGTTTCAGCGCTATAGAACTATTGGCCGATGGTACCGTGCAGGTACAATATTACCTGGCGGCAGATACCGCACATCCCGCCTTCAGCCAGCAATTGATGCATCTTTCCGACCTGCCGAAAGAAGGCCTGCAGTTCACGCAATCCTCATCGCTGCCGGCTTTCGTGTCGATGGCGCCAGATACGCAATACGCTCATGTGAATAAATTTCACCTCTTCCTGCTTGGAAAAAATTACCGCGAAATCTGGGCTACGCCGCTCAAATTTCCGGTGCTCGATTTCCGCAACACCAAAGGCGGACTGAAAATATTACAACGCGGCGGCGGTAAGCAAACCCGTTCGCTCCGGGTAGAAGACAGTACCGGCACGGAATACGCCATTCGTTCTCTCAAAAAATATCCACTCGCCGCCATCCCGGAAATGCTCCGCGAAACCGTAGCGCGCGAACTGGTGCAAGACCAGATATCCGCCGCCAACCCTTATGCACCGTTGGCAGTGAGCGTGCTGGCCGAAGCCGCCGATGTGCCGCATACGCATCCCACCTTCGTTTATATGCCCGTAGATACCGCCCTCGGCATCTATGCACATGATTTCGGTAACGACGTGTACCTGATGGAAGAACGCGAACCCAAAACCGGTAAGAACGAAAAAACATACAATACACCGAAAGTATTGAAGAAAATACTGGGCGACAACGATATCCATGTAGACCAGAAAGCCGTGCTGCGCGCACGTATCCTCGATATGTATATCATGGATTTTGATCGTCATGACGATCAGTGGAGATGGTATAAAGAGAAACACAAAGGACAGGATTATTACTACCCCGTGCCCCGCGACCGCGATCAGGCATTCTTTGTGAACAGCGGATTGCTGCCCGGTCTTATATCCCGTCCATGGCTGCTTCCAGCCATTCAAGGTTTCCGCGACAAGATACCTGATATCAATGGTTTCAACTTCAGCGCGCGCTACTTCGATCGCTCCTTCCTCAATGAACTGGATGAACACGACTGGAAAAAGCAAAGCGATAAATTCCTGAAACGCATGACCGACAGCGTGCTGGAAGCTGCTGTCAACGCTTTCCCCGACACCGTAAAAAGTATGTTGAGCCCCTGGATGCTTAACACGCTCAAAGCGCGCCGCGGCATCATGGAGAAAAATATTATGAAGTACTACCGCTTCCTTGCGAAAGGCGTGGACGTACCGGGTACAGAGAAGAACGAGCTTTTTACGATCGATAAACAGGCGGGAGGCGCGGTGGAACTGAATATCTACAAGATCAGCAAGAAAGGAGAAGTACAACAGAACATCTATTCCCGCACCTTCGATCCCAAAGTAACAAAAGAAGTGAACGTATATGGCCTCGGTGGTCACGACCGCTTCGAGATCAAAGGCGATCATGGCACCCCCATCCGCATCCGGCTGATAGGCGGCGCCGATGCAGATACTTTCATCGATAGCTCCACCGCATCTGGTGGCAAACGTATACGCATATACGATAAACGCAGTGCCAGCGATACATTCCAGCTCCACGGCCATGATAAACTGAAGCTGTCCAACAAACCGGAGAACATCGCCTACGACCGTAACGCCTTTAAATACAACAAGCTCACGCCCATGCTCGCCGGCGCCTATAACCGCGATGATGGCGTGCTGCTGGGCGTAGCGCTGCAATACCTGAAACAGAGTTGGCGTAAAGAACCCTTCGGCGCCAAACATACTTTCATAGCCACACATGCACTGGCCACCCGCGCCTGGAACTTTAAATATATGGGCGAATACACCGACGTAATCGGTAAATCCGACCTGCTCGTCAATGCCAGTGCCAAAGCGCCCAACAACACCATCAATTTCTTCGGCTACGGCAACGAAACAATATTTGATAAATCCAATGGTAAAAGAATCAGCTACTACCGCGCAAGGTTCAACCTCTATAGCGCGGAAGCATTGCTGAGAACCAGTCTGAGCAACCATTTCAGCCTGTCGTATGGCCCTGTTGTCAGCAACTATGCATTTAATAAAAGTGAGAACGACAATCGTTTCATCACCAACTTCGCGGTAAATAAACTCGACAGCGCCAGCATCTATAACAATAAATCATATGCCGGTGGAAAAGTGATCGCGCAGATAGATACGAGAGATAACAAACTGATACCGGCCCGCGGTATCCTCTGGACCACCACCTTCAATGGCAACTTCGGGCTGAATAACAATAGTAATCACTATTCCAGCCTGCTCACGGATCTGAGTGTGTATATGAGTTTCCGCGTTCCGGCCAACTTTGTGATCGTTAGCCGCTTCGGTGGTGGCAAGGTATGGGGCAACTTCGAATATTTCCAGGCTTATACCATCGGCGGGGTGCAAAGTCTTCGTGGTTACCGCAACTACCGCTTCGCGGGCGATGCCGGGGTATATAACAATACCGAAATAAGAGTAAAGCTGTTTGATCTCAAAACATACATCCTGCCTGCCGGCGTAGGGCTGTTGGCCTTCAACGATGTAGGCCGTGTATGGACACCCGGCGAAACCTCACATGTATGGCATGATGGCTATGGCGGCGGTATTTATCTGGCGCCGGTGAATGCGCTCATCGTAACAGCGGTGATAGGGCATTCGAGGGAAGAGACCGTGCCGTATGTAACATTGGGATTTAAGTTTTAGAGATTTAAATAAAAAAGAAGCCCTTGAAGCGCTCAAAGCGCTTCAAGGGCTTGAATCTCGTTAATCTTCGCGTTAAATCAGGGAAATTATTCCTGTTCAAGGTTTACCGTTACCCGCAAGGCTTTCAGCCCGCTCACACCCTGGAGCTCTTCCAGGTCCAGCATTTCAACTTCAGGTTTCAGGATATTTTTACTTTGGAGGAAGGTGATATACTTTTGGTATTCTTCCATCTCCCGCACATTGGAATATACGATGGCTACGGTGCCGGGTTGAGTGAGCCTTTCGCCGGTATCTTTTACATGTACTTTATCGATCCTTTTCTTGATGATCTCATAGCGTATGTTGTAAGCGCCTTCCACATCGAAACGGCGTTCGTCGTTGCGGAAGCTGATGGTGATAGGTGCGCTGTGCATCAGGATCATCTGGGTGGTCATCAAGGGTATCTTCAGCTTGGGACTGAGCTTGTGCGTGATGCGCGCAATGTTGGCCATCGATGAAAGTTGCCACAGGCGCAGGTTACGGAGGTAGAGCGAATCGAACTTCTTCTCCTGCGCAATCGACTGCCCGATGTAGATAGTGTATTCAATACCATCCGTGCGGTACTTTTCAAAATAGCAGGGAAACGATTGCTGAATGTATTGCCTTTCTTTTTCCAGGTACTGGCTGATAGCGGCATTCACTTGCGCAAGACTTTCCTCATACTCCCTGCGGTGGTGGAATACATGGCCTTCGGACTTATCTACTTTGGAAAAATAATTTTGCAGTACCGGTTGCAGTTTGTCGTTGCTTTCACAAAGGTGTTCCAGTACCGGTTGTACTTCCTGGTCCATGAAGTCGTTCACCTTCACATCTTCGCCGGCCTGCAGGTTGTGGCTGAGGTTATTGAGCAGGTCCTGCGTTTTGAACTGCAGCTCTTCCAGCAGCGGCAGCGGCACTTCTTTGGCGATGGCTTGTAATGTTTCACCGATCAGCTGCAATTGTTCCTGCAGGTCTTCCCGGATGGCATTGCCCTGTTCCACAGAAGAGTTGCGGATATCAACGGCGCCGTACAAGGGGTACACTTCATCAAAGCTGATGTTACCGATATCTTTTCTTTCTGTTTCCGGCGTGAGGAGATATTTCCAGGCGGCATCCACGAACTTCCACTCCACAGCGGGTTGCAGCGCGGTGAACTGTTCTTTGATCACTTCGTTGATACGACTTTCCAGTATCCCGATGCTGCGGTTGAGCATCAATACCAGTAACGGATAAATATTTTGCAGTTGCCACAAAGGCCTTTCCGACAGCGCATTGGGCCGGGAAGAAGCCAGTTCCAGCACACCGAGGATTTCGTTTTTATGGGTGATAGGGAAGAGGATAAAGCTCCTCACTTTTTTCAGCGGAAGAAATTTCAGGAACGGATAGGCGGCGATGCTGTCTTCCGATACTTCCGGGATGATCAGCGGCATGCGGTGCTTTGATAAGTGTTCCTGTACTTGTGCAAAAAGTGTTTGCTGCTGTTTCTTATTACCTACGCCCAGCATGGGGTCGGATATTGCGAATTGCTCTTCCAGCACGGGTTTGCCGTTCACTTCCGGGAAGGGGACCACGTGCGCGGTGATATCGAAGATGCCTAATACGGCGGGTATCAATCTTTCGAGGGTGCGGTAGCTTTCCAGTTCATTGCTGGATTGCATATTCATCACGAGGCCTTTCACGGTGTTGAGGGCTTCGGCCTGGGTCACGTCTTCCACGGTCCAGATGGCAAAGCCCTCCAGGCTGAATTTATCCAGCGGGATAAACTCTTCCAGCCTTTCCATGGTCACCTGTTTGGTGCAGAACTGGTTGTAGTCGAGCGTGGCAGGTACATCGTTGTTGACCTTCACATCCACGAAACGTGCGTCAATATTGACTTTCACATGACGCCTCAATCCGTCCGGCGCTTCGATGGTATGAATGATCTCGTTCTGATACCCCATCGGGAAATGGTAAATGCGTTCCAGGATCAGCTTGTAGAGCCACATTTTCTTATCTTTCTTCACCTTCGCGAGGGAAACCCCGCGGGGTACGGCGGCCAGCATGGTGCCGTTTTCGGTGAAGAGATGCTGGAACATCTCGGAATAATAAAAGATGGCAAATTTGTATGGTATGCTGATACCGTAGATATCTTTCTTGCTGTCGATGGTAACAGGGAAGATAGCGGCGGTCACCATATCGAGGTATTCGCGGTAAGGCTCCAGGTCGGCATCTTCGGGGAGCGGCTGCAGCAGGGCAGGGTTTTCCTCGAATTTATCGATGATGTATTTATAGTAAGTAGCCCGGCCATCATGATTTTGCCGGATTTTATCTTTGAGAAAACGTATAAAGGGAGCAAATGAAATCCTGGTTGAGATCAACTGTTCGTCTTTAAACAGATCCTGGTGTGCAGTTAAAAGCTTCATAATCTAACAATAACTAAGTTATTTCAATCCAATCACAATGGAAAACAGCGCAGGAACAAGGGGGATATTATTGTAGACGCAAAGTTAGGGGAAATATTTTGGGATTTATGAATTTCGGTATTTAGAAATTGTATTGATGTTTTGTTGTTCAACAAAACGTCAATACAATTTCTAAATACCGAAATATGAAAATATCTAAATATTTACTTCTATTTGGTTTTTCAGCAGATCATCTATCGTATCGCGTTTGCGGATCAGTTGTGCTTTACCGTCTTTGATCAGTACTTCCGCGGGTTTCAGGCGGGAGTTGAAGTTGGACGACATTTCAAAACCGTAGGCGCCGGCATTGTAGAATACAAGCAGATCGCCTTCCCTTACTTCGTTGATCTTGCGGTCCCAGCCGAAGGTATCGGTTTCGCAGATGTTACCCACCACGGTGTAGATACGCTCGGTGCCTTTGGGATTGGAAATGTTCCGGATCAGGTGGAACGCATCGTAGAACATAGGCCTGATCAGATGATTGAAGCCGGAGTTCACGCCCACGAACACGGTGGCAGTGGTTTGTTTGATCACGTTGGCTTTCACCACAAAGTAACCGCACTGGCTCACCAGGTACTTTCCTGGCTCAAACCACAGTTGGAGTGGACGGCTGTATTGCGCTGCAAATTTGTTGAAGGCGTCGGTCAGTTTTTTACCCAGCAAATCGATATCCGTTTCAGGATCGCCTTGCTGGTAGGCCACTTTGAAGCCGCTGCCCAGATCGATGGATTGCAGGTCCGGGAAATGCTGTGCCATCTCGAACATGATCTCCACGCCACGCAGGAACACATCTACGTCTTTGATCTCGGAGCCGGTATGCATGTGCAGGCCGGTCACCTTCAGTTTGGTGGATTTCACAATGCGCTCGATATGACGCAGCTGGTGAATGGAGATACCGAACTTGCTATCGATATGCCCGGTGGAAATCTTGAAGTTACCTCCTGCCATGATGTGTGGATTCAGTCGGATACAGATCGGATAGCTATCGCCGAACTTGTTGCCAAACTGCTCCAGGATAGAGATATTATCGATATTGATGATCACGCCCAGGTCTTTGGCTGCAATGATTTCCTGCAGGTCTACACAGTTAGGGGTGAAGATGATGTTCTTGGGATCAAAGCCGGCTTTGAGGCCCAGCTGTACTTCCTGGATGGATACCGTATCCAGGCCGCAGCCGATGGAGTTGATATACTTCAGGATGTTGATATTGGTCAATGCCTTACAGGCGTAAAAGAAGCGGGTATCTGCCTTATGGAAGGCCTTTTGCAGCTTCTCATATTGGGTTTTGATCTTCTCTGCATGGTAGATGTATACCGGTGTACCAAATTCCTGGGCCACTTTCACGAGAAAGTCGGCAGTGAGTACGTCGCTTTGCTTAGGCATTGATAAATCCTTGGTTTAAGAATGAGTGGGCAAAATTACTACGCAAAAACGAGAATTTTCATAAAACTCGGAACACGCCGCTTTTTACTGGTTAAATAAGCAATTTTTTCATATAGGGAGATTCAGATATGAAAGCTCATGACCTCTAAAATGCCCTCCCCGCGGGCTTTGAATAGCCGGGTTTCGCCATACAGCCGCTTTTCCAGCTCGTGATAGGTATGAATACGGGCATCTTGGCCATCCAGCTGGCTTACGAGGTCCAGTATTGTATCGCGGTAGTTGACGTTGAAAGGTATACGCAGGCTATCGGCCACCATATCCAGGAAATTCTTATGTAGCTGGTAAAAGGCTGCTGTGGCCTCTTCCAGCACCAGGGAATAATCCATCAGCACAATGTTGCGATGATCGTCGGTCATGAAATACCTGAACAGCGATACAAATTCGGTATTGGTGATATAATGGATCACCCCTTCAAAGATGACGATGGTAGGAATGCCAGGCTGGTAGCCGGCTACGGCCAGCTTGGCCATCAGCAGGTCGCTGTCGGTGATATCGCATTTGATGAAATGCATGCGCCGCCCATAGTCGAACAGCTGGCGGAACAGCTGCTCCTTCTCTTCTATAAACCCGTTGTCGACCTCAAAAACATGGCTGATACGGTTGCCGTATTGCTCCATCAGGAATATGGTTACCGGGTCGAGGCCCCCACCAAGGATCAGTACTTGCTGAATACCGTTTTCGAGAAAACGTTCCCGGATCATCTCCCGGATACAGAATTTACGGAGACATATCAATTCATCGAAGGAGCTGTACAGTGCGTCTATCTTTGCCGCCAACTCAGCTACGCCACTGTAATCGATCAGTTGAAGGTATTGCTTTTCTTTTTTGCCGGTATAGAACTTTTGTGCATACTGTAGCACCAGCGTAGAGGTAGGGGGCACTTTGAGCTTCTGGAGGTCATTCATAAAAACAGGGTTTTGTTTATGAATATAACACCCACGGCTGTTATAGCATTTCAGTTTAAACTATTCTCTTTGGGTAATTGTATTGTTAGTATCACCTCAAAATGATCACCATGAAACTTCCTTCTTTCACCACTGCCAGAACAGGCATACAACCGCAGAACTGCAATACGGTATTTCAGTTCAACAATCAGGCGCAACAATTCCACGACCTGCTTACCGGAGGAGATTATATGATCACTACGGAAGATGGTTTGGGGCTTACTTGCCCGATCATCAGGGATTGTGTGAGCGACTGGATGACCCTCACTCAATTAGATAATCTGGCCAGTGCCGCACATTTTTCACGTACGAATGGCAACGTATGCGCTTTGTACAATGCAGATGAGATCAATGCGGCAGAAGCGCGCGCTGCGTTGCGTGCCGCTTATCCCTGAGTGACTATTCTTCTTCGTTGCCCATGAAATCGTCGAGGGTACGGCGTTCCTTTTTGGTGGGGCGCCCGATCTTGCTTTGCCGTTTACCGGTCTGGAAAACAGCCGCTACATAGGCAGGGGCGAGTTTATCTTCTTCAGGAGTATTGTCTACGTAGTATTTGATAGCTTCGCTATAAGCAACGCGGTTATAAAGCAGTCCGGTTACTTCGATCACCCATTTGCGGGCTTCCGTTTTAATTTCAAATTTGTCGCCAACAGCAACAGGTTTGGCGGCTTTCACGGTATTACCGTTCATTTTCACTTTACCTCCATCGCAGGCATCAGCAGCCTGACTGCGGGTTTTGAACACGCGGATCGCCCAGAGGTATTTGTCTACACGTAATTTTTCCATTATTGAACAGTTAAGATTTTCGGATTTTTTGATGTAAGAATTTTTTGAAGTATCAGGTCCATCCAATTCTCACATCAAAAAATCCGAAAATTCCTCTCTTATTTACTTAGTTCCGCAAAGAACTGGTGGAAATAAGGAATTGTTTCAATGCCTTTGTAATAATTATCGAGGCCGTATTTTTCGTTGGGAGAGTGCAGGTTATCGCTGTCGAGACCAAAGCCCATCAATACGGTTTTGAGGCCCAGTTCTTTTTCAAACAGTGCCACAATGGGAATGCTGCCGCCGCCGCGCACCGGGATCGGCTCTTTACCGAAAGTGGTGCTGATAGCCTTGTGTGCTGCTTTGAAAGCAACGGAATCAGTAGGCGTAACATATGGGCTGCCGCCGTGATGCGCTGTCACTTTCACTTTCACGCTCTTCGGAGCGATAGCAGTGAAATGTTTGGCAAACAGATCGGAGATCTCGTGCCAGTCCTGGTTAGGAACGAGGCGCATGGAGATCTTTGCGAATGCTTTGGAGGGCAGTACTGTTTTGGAACCTTCGCCGGTGTAACCGCCCCAGATGCCGTTTACTTCGAGGGTAGGACGGATACCGGTTCTTTCGATGGTAGTATAGCCTTTTTCTCCCCACAATTCATCTACGCCGAGGTCTTGCTTGTACTCTTCTTCGTTGAAAGGAGCGGCGTTGAGGGCGGCTCTTTCTTCAGCTGAGAGCTGCTGTACTTTATCGTAGAAGCCTGGTATGGTGATGTGATTATTGTCGTCGTGCATGCTGGCGATCATTTTAGCCAGGATGGTGGCGGGGTTGGCAACGGCGCCACCGTAAACGCCGCTGTGAAGGTCGCGGTTAGGGCCGGTCACTTCTACTTCCATGTAGGCGAGGCCGCGCAGGCCCGTGTCGATGGAAGGATTTTCCAGGCTGATCATAGAGGTGTCGGAGATCAGCACCACATCGGCTTTCAGACGATCTTTGTTGGCTTTAACAAAAACGCCGAGGTTGGCAGAACCTACCTCTTCTTCCCCTTCGATCATAAATTTGATATTGCAGGGGAGGGTGTTGGTTTTGTTCATTGTTTCAAAGGCTTTCACGTGCATGTAGAACTGGCCTTTGTCGTCCGCGCTGCCGCGGGCATATATGTTACCGTTTTTGATCACTGGCTCAAAAGGGCCGCTGTGCCACAGTTCCAGCGGATCTGCGGGTTGCACGTCATAGTGGCCGTAAACCAATACGGTGGGTAAAGAAGGGTTGATGATTTTTTCGCCATACACGATGGGATGGCCGGCAGTGGGGCATACTTCTACGTTATCGGCGCCAGCTTCGATCAGGCGTTGCTTAACGGCTGCTGCGCACTGCGCTGTATCATTGTTGTAACGGGAATCCGCACTCACAGAAGGAATGCGTAACAATGCGAGCAATTCATCCAGGAAACGGTCTTTATGTTGGGCCTGGTAATCTTTCCAAACTTGCATGATTGAAGAAATTAAGTTTCACAAAGGCTGCAAGTTAACGGATTTTCGAATGTCGGGATTTTTGAATTTTCGGATTTGAGGATTTTGGGATTTGGGGGATTTGATCGGGGTCAATTCATAAATCAGGCAATCCGTAAATCAGGAAATCAACTTCTGTCTTACCAGAAATTCGAGCTTTTCGTTTACGTCCAGCAGTTTGGCAGTGAGTTCCTTGTTTTCCTTGCGGAGGGAGTATACTTCGAAAGCCTTGTCTATATTATGTTTCAGCTCTTCTTCGTTCCAGGGTTTGGAGAAATATTTATACACCTGTCCTTTGTTGATAGCATCTACTACTGCATTAATATCGGCATAACCGGTCAGCAACATGCGGATGGGTTCGGGGTATCTTTCCAGTATCGATTCAAAAAATTCGATGCCAGTCATCCTCGGCATACGCTGATCGGAGATGATGATATGAAACTCATGATCTTCCAGCAGCTTTTCTGCTTCTTCTGCGGAAGTGGCGGTGAATACGTTGTAAAGTCGTCTGAATGAAGCCTTGAAAGCATTCAGATTATGTATTTCATCGTCGATATAGAGTATATGGATGTGTTGAGCACTCATTTAGGCAGACTTAGTTCCAAGTTAGTAATAATAAATGAGTTAGGAACAATGAAACCTGTAAAAAAACGATTTTGTGTCCATTCTGTCCCATTCGCAAATTCAGCGTAAAGGTACATATAAACATAATGTATTACGGGGAAATTTTCAAGATATGAATGAACTTTTTTTTAAATTCATCGTTTCGGTAATTTAGTCGTTTACTGCTTTTCTTTCCATATTTTCGTGGAGATAAGAAAAGCTGGCGTTTACCGCCCTTTTTATTATGTTCACCGGTTAAATCAATACTTCTACCGGCAGACCCCGAAAACGGGAATGCGTTTTGCACAGATGCCGGCACTTAAACCTAAAAATTTATTCAGATGAAAAAAGGAATCATTGTCGTTATTATTCTCGCATTATTAGTGTTCGTAGGTTGCGGAAAGTACAATGGCATGGTGAAGAAAGATGAGAACGTAAAAAATAAATGGGGCGCCGTGCAAAGCAGCTACCAGCGCCGTGCGGACCTGATCCCTAACCTGGTGAGCACCGTAAAGGGAGCGGCTAACTTCGAAACTGAAACCCTTACCAAAGTAATGGAAGCACGTGCAAGTGCTACACAGATCAAGGTAGACGCCAACGATCTCTCTCCTGAAAAAATTCAGCAGTACCAGGCAGCGCAAGGTCAGCTCAGTCAGGCCCTCGGCCGCCTGCTCGCCGTATCTGAAGCCTACCCTGACCTGAAAGCCAATCAGAATTTTCGTGACCTGCAAGTGCAGCTGGAAGGCACTGAAAACAGGATCAACGTAGCCCGCAACGATTTCAACGATGCCGTAAATGATTACAACGGCACCGTACGTACCTTCCCTAATAACATCGTGGCAGGTATCACCGGCTTCAAGGAAAAAGGCTACTTCGCTGCTGACGAATCCGCGAAGAATGCTCCTAAAGTTCAGTTCTAAACTATATCAGTCATGAATGACGGTCTACACCGTCATTCATGACCTCCATAAATGGATCGCTTATGCGCATTTTCCCTTTTAAAAGAAAAGAGATTTTTTCCGAAGAGGAGAAAAACAGACTGGTACAAGCCATCCGTGTGGCAGAAAGACTGACATCCGGAGAGATCAGGCTGTTCGTGGAAAGCCACTGCACGTACGTTGATCCGCTGGACAGGGCGAAGGAAGCCTTCGTTTCCCTCGGCATGGAAAAAACAAAACAACGCAATGGCGTGCTCGTATACGTAGCCCTGAAAGACCGCCAGTTCGCCATTCTCGGCGATCAGGGTATTCACGATAAAGTAGGCGATGATTTCTGGCAACAGGAAGCCACACTGCTGAGAACACATTTCCAGGATAATCAGATCATCTCAGGCATCGAGGCCTGCATCCGGGAGATCGGAGAATCCCTCCGCACCTGGTTCCCGCATGAAGCAGACGATACCAACGAATTACCCGATGATATCGTGATCGGCCGCTGATGCCGCTCTTTTAAAACGTTTTTTAGCTTACATACAATGAGGATATTACGCTGGTTTTTACCCGGATTGCTGTTATTATCCGGCCTCATGGCCCAAGCACAGCCCATCCCTCCTCGTCCTAATCCCCCCGCACTGGTGAACGATTTCGCCGGCGTTCTCCTCAAAAGCGAGGACGATGCGCTGGAACGTAAGCTGGTGGCCTATTACGACAGTACCTCCACACAGATCGCTATCGTTACCATGAAATCTGTAGGAGAGTATGATATCAGCCAGGTCGCTATCAAGATCCTGCGCGACTGGGGCATCGGTACAAAAGGCAAGAACAATGGACTGCTTATACTTGTTTCGGTTAATGACAGAAAGGTCAGAATTGAAACAGGCAGCGGTATGGAAGGCGGTGTGCCAGACGCGCTCGCCAACCAGATCATTACCAATATCATCAGTCCAGCCTTCCGCGAAGGTCACTATTATGAAGGCCTGGATGGCGCCACCGATGCGGTGATCAAGGTGATGAAAGGCGAATACAAAGCCGATCCCCGCCAAAGCGATCCTGGCCTCAGCACCGGCACAATATTCATTATCATTATCATCGTCGTTATCATCATCTCGCTGTTCAGCCGTGGTGGCGGCAGCGGTGGCGGCGGACGAGGCACTACCTACAACCGGAGAGGCGGCTGGATATGGCCTGTAATAGGCGGTTTCGGCGGCGGTTGGTCCGGTGGAGACGGCGGCGGCTGGTCCGGCGGTGGTGGAGGCGGCGGCTTCGGCGGCTTCGGAGGCGGCTCTGGTGGCGGCGGCGGCGCCAGCGGCAGTTGGTAACAACAGAAAATATCTTTTATGTCATATCTGCACGTGTTGAATGGAGATGCCATCGTAGCCCTTTTTAAACAAAGTGGCCTGCCAGGAGATTACATCGTATGCAGGGAGATGCTGTGCGAAGGAAAAGTAAAACACACCAAAGATCCATCCGTCTTCTTTGAAAGCCGCGCCAAACACCTCGAATTTCAATATGGCATTGATAAACAAACTTATTACTCCAATGTAGTCCAGGAGCTGGAAAAGCTCAATAGCTCCGGCTCCTGGACCGAAATAATACTCTGGTTCGAATACGATCTCTTTTGCCAGATCAACCAGTTGTTCATGCTGCATTATATCCGGCAACAACTAAAGCCGCTGCCCAATATCAGCCTGGTGGATCTGCCGCATCAACGCGATGCCAATACCCTCAAGTCAATTTTTGAAACACGCGTCATACTCGATAGCGACGACCTCCAAATGGCTACCGATGCCTGGGATGCCTACTGTCTCGATACGCCGCTGGCACTGGAAACAATGGCCATGATGCCCGGTGGAAAGCTGCCACACCTGCATGCCGCCATCCATGCGCATCTGCAACGTTTCCCCAATACCACCAACGGGTTAAGCGCAGTGGAACTATACTTGCTGCAAAAGCTCTCGCTGGCAGATTACCGCTGGTATGATCTCTACGTACTTTTCTGGGATGAGATGAAGATATATGGCTTCGGAGATTTTCAGCTGGATATCTATACGCTGCGCATGCGCAGAGCCGGCGTAATTGAACAGATCGATCAGATGCTGAAGATCACAGCGCTGGGCCGTGAAGTGCTGGACAATGAAGAAAATTATATTGATTATGTTTCGCTGGAACACCGGTGGCTCGGTGGCGTAAGGCTTCAAAACAGCCAGTGGCGCTGGAATACAGCACTTAAACGTATTGTTTCGATATAGCCCTTGAAACGCATGGAGCGCTTCAAGGGCTTTTATCTTTTATTTATTTTTGATCTGGTCTGCGATCTTCCGCATGTAATCAGCTTGCTTGCGCAACTCACTCTTATCGGTATCACCAGCCTTACCTGCCGCTTCTGCTTTCATGTTGGCGATCTCCTGTAACCAGTTTACGATGTAGGCGTTCACCTGGTTGTTGTTGAACTGGTCTACCATGGCTTTCACCTGGTCCACACCGCGGATCACGGCCGGCGTGTTGTTCACCCTTGAGAGGAAACCAAGATAGTCGAAAGCCGCGTTGAGCTTGTCCTGGCCGCTGGTTTCATCGAATTTGTTTGCAACGAAGCCCAGGTCTTCTGCATTGCCTTTGCGTGCAAACACCAACGATACCGCACTAACCAGTTTGCCTTTGGTATCCGCTGATAACTGTTTGGCAATAGTATATGCTTTCTCAAGATCGAGATCGGCCAGGCCTTCCAGGCCAGCTGCCTGCACGCCATAAGAACGGTCTTTGGTGGCGGCTTCCAGCAATGCGGCGTATTGCGGGTCTTTGAGGTCTGCGATCTGTTTCACTGCGGCAGCGCGCACGAGTGCATTTTCATCCTGTTTGCTCATGGCGATGAGCTGTTCAAGTACGGCCGCTTTTACCGCAGTATGCTTCAAACTCAGTGCTGAAGCGGTGTAGGAGCGGAGCCCGGCGAATTTATCTTTTAACGCTGCCTGCAACAGTTTTACCGCTTCCGGGTTATTGCCTTGTTGCTCTACGGCTTCTTCAATGGCAATGCGGCGGTCCATATAGTTGGGTGCATGTGCATATTGGAAGGCATAGGTGGCAAAATCACGGTGATCATCTTTCTTCGATAAAATAACCTTGTCTGCATCCACATTCACCAGGTCTGGTCTGATGCTGTAAGCAAATGTGAAGGAATCTACGCGGTTCTTCATCGTTACCTGGTGGCGTACTTTCTGGCCGCCGGCGTAAATATCGATCGCCATGGGCAGCTGCCATACTTTGTCGCTTTTCTGGATCTGTTGCAGGATCACCGTTACTTTGTTGTTGGTGTATTTATAGCTGATGTCCAGTTCAGGGAAGCCCTGGCCAAAGTACCATTGATTGAAGAACCAGTTCATATCCTGGCCGGTCACTTCTTCAAAGGCGAGGCGCAGCTGATGCGCTTCTGTGGCTTTGAATGCATTTGTTTTCAGGTAGAGTTGAAGTGATTTGAAGAAGGC
The DNA here is from genome assembly GCF_902167635.1 of Chitinophaga vietnamensis. GTDB lineage: Bacteria > Bacteroidota > Bacteroidia > Chitinophagales > Chitinophagaceae > Chitinophaga > Chitinophaga vietnamensis. The sequence continues at coordinate 6,984 of NZ_CABHMS010000011.1, read as the reverse complement.
AGAATCACCAACAGCATTGCGCAGCATATGCAGGATACGTCCGCCTTTCTGGTAGCTCACCTGGTCAAACATATCTTCTCTGTCGCGGTAATGGAAGCGTACGAGGTCTTTGTCGCCGGCATATTGTACCATCGACATATAAGACTGTGCGGCTTCGAAACTGTGTTCATCTGCAGCGTCTTTACCATATTTATGTTCCAGCCAGAGGTATTCGCTATAGTCTGCGAAAGATTCATTCATGGTGAGATTGCTCCAGGATTCGGCAGTGGCAAGGTCGCCAAACCAATGATGGAACAGCTCATGCGCGATCACGCATTCGTTGTAATAGTTGTTATCGAGCAGTTCGCGGTCTGTCTTCTGCATAAATTCACCATGCAGGGTGGCGGTGGTATTTTCCATCGCGCCGGAAACGTAATCGCGGCCGGTGATCTGGGAATATTTTACCCAGGGGTATTCATAGCCGAGTATCTTTGAGTAGAAGGTGAGCATCTCCGGTGTATTACCGAATATCTGCTTCGCATATTTTTCAAAGGGGCGTTCTACATAATAACTCACTTCTTTTCCGCGCCAGTTGTCTTTTACAATCGCATAATCGCCAACGGCCATCATGAAAAGGTAGGGAGAATGTGGCAGGTCCATCTTCCAGGTATCGGTGCGGGTGCCGTCGGCATTGTGTTTCTGGCTTATGAGCTTACCGTTGGAGAGGGTCACATATTTTTTATCCACCGTCATGCTGATCTCCTCGGTACATTTCTGGTTGGTTTTATCGATAGTTGGGAACCAGGCGGAAGAGCTTTCTGTTTCGCCCTGGGTCCATATCTGGGTTGGTTTGTTGGGTTCTTTACCATCCGGGTTGATGAAATAAAGACCTTTGGCATCGGAGATGGCCGCGCTGCCTTTGGCTTTCAGCTCATTGGGCTTCGCAGTATAACTGATGTAGATGGTGTAGGATTCGGCCGCATCGTAGGTTTTATCCAGATCGATGTGCAGTTGCAGCTGGTCGTAAGTATATTTCAGCGGATTGTTTTTGCCGCCTTTTACGAGGGCCACTTCTTTAATGTCCATGCCTTTTGCATCCAGGGTGAGGGAGTCGGTAGGATAGAAATGGGGTTTCAGGGTGATCCATGCTTTCCCGTACAGATATCTTTTGGCGTAATCGAAACGTACGTCCAGCTTGGTGTGTACGAGATTGTTGATCTTGGTGGCAGATGCCCGGTAGATCTTCAGCAGGGAGTCTTCCTGGGGTGGTTTTACAGCTTGGGCCACGGAAGGGCGGGTCATTCCCACAGTGGCTATCCCGCCGATCAGCAGGCCCAGGAGGGATTGCTTCAGGTGTTGATTCATGAAATAAGGTGTTTTGAACAAATGTATTGTTTGCAAAATTTAAATAGGGCCAAATTTAAACAAATGAGCCAAAAACAAGCCTGAGTGGTTAAAAATGCTATTTTTGTTAAGCTAACAGGCCATTAAAAAAGCATTATGATCAAAGCAATAGTGAATGGTAAATCTACGTTTACCGTGAATAACGATACACTGCTTACTTGCAATAACGAAGCAGTAGATTGGTCCGCAGCCAGGCTCCCCACCGGTGATTACAGCATTATCATGGATGGCCATAGCTACCAGGCACAGGTACTGAAGGTGGACAGGGATACCAAAACAGTGGTATTACAGATCAACCAGCAACAGTACGAAGTTGCCATTGAAGAACCGATTGATCAGTTGCTCGCTTCCATGGGCATCAAAGACGCCATGGCCAAAAAAGTGAACGACATCAAAGCACCCATGCCCGGCCTGGTACTCAAAGTGCTGGTAAGCCCCGGGCAAACTATCCGCAAAGGCGATCCTGTACTGATATTGGAGGCCATGAAAATGGAAAACGTTTTCAAAGCCAGCGCCGATGCCGTAGTAAAAGAAGTGAAAGTAACCGAGCGCACCGCCGTAGAAAAAGGCGAAGTGCTGATAGTGCTGGAATAATATTTGCACAAGGACAGTTTTTTATATCTTTTTTAGTATGCATCTCAAATACAGGACAGTATTGTACGTATGGGCGTGCCTGTTACTCTGCACCCGCGTGTGGGCACAGGACAAACACTATTACGTTTATATCCAGAGTGAAAAAGGACAGCCGTTTTATGTGAAACATAATGGCCAGGTGCTGAGTTCCACCGAAAGAGGGTATATCGTTATCCCCAAGCTGGATGCCGGTACCAACCCTATCACCGTAGGTTTCCCGCAAAACCAGGCGCCTGAGCAACATTTCGCTGTCAGGATCTCGCAGAAAGACCAGGGCTTCCTGTTGAAACAAGGCGCGGATGGATATACGCTCTATAATCTGCAATCTTTCCGTGAGATCAAAGCGGATAATGGCGACGCCACTCCGGCAGCAGCCCCCGCTGAACAGGAAACTACCACTGCTGCTACAGAAGAAAAACCGGCAGATCAGGATACTGCCCGCAAGGAGATGATGGCCAATATGCAAAAAGACATCGAAACCACCTTCGCCGGCAAAGCTACTATTGGTGCAGCGTCTAAAAAGCCCGCCCCCACTGGTAATTCCTTTTCTTCCGCACTCGATAAAGTAGTGGTAAGTGCAGACGACAGAGACGTGGTAGAAGAGGTAGCTCCTGCCAAACCCGCACCCGCAGCCACTGATGCGGCAGATGCAGCAGTAAAGAAACCAAAGAATAAAAAGCAGAAGGGCGACAGGGAGCCGCTCACCGAAGAAGAACAAGCGCTGTTGAAAGATGTGCTCGCGAATGAAAATAAAGCTGCTGCCAGCGAAGCCGCCACAGAAGAGGCGGCAAAAGAAGCGGTGAAGGACGCCGCCGCGCCGGCAGATGATGTTGCTCCCAAAAAACAGAAACGTCACAAAAAGAAAGAAGGGGATCCCGATTTCATAGAATTTCAGGATGATAAAAATGCGCCCGCCGCTACAGCAGTAGCGCCTGCATCGGTACCAGTGGCCGCCGCGCCGGAAACGCCCGCTCCTGTTAGTACCGATGAACAACCGGCGTCTGTTAAAAGGAAAAAACGGCACCGCGACGATTCACGCTCCGGTGAGATCGTTACTGATACCAGTGGCTATGGTCTGGCCGTCTATGACCAGCCTGCTGAAACAAGAAAGAAAAAGAAACGCAAATCCGATGATGAAGCCGCCATCACAGCGGATGCAACGGCTGCTACACCGGCAGCAGGCACACCATCGCCCAATGATGAAACCAGTGTGAAGAAAAATACGCCCCGCCTTGTCAACAGCGACTGTGCCAATGTAATGGACGATGGCACCTTCCGCAAACTGTTGCGCAGGTTCGTTGCTGCTAAGAGCGACGATAGCATGCTTGATGTATTCCGCCGGCAAAGCCGCAACTACTGCATGGAAACGGCGCAGATCAAAACGCTGGCCCAGCTGATGTCTTCCGATGAAACGCGCTATCGCTTGCTGGATACGGCTTACCCGATCACGTATGATTCAGAGAAATACAGCTCTCTGGAGAGTGTACTCACCGACTCTTATTACAAAGGCCGCTTCAAAGCGATGCTGCATAAATAATTTTACCTTCATCTGTTCACAAAAACGTCCGGCGACCCCGGACGTTTTTTATTTTAACTTCGCGCCCATGAACAGGTATTTTATCGAGGTAGCATATAAAGGCGCGCAGTACAGCGGGTTCCAGATACAGGAAAATGCACATACCGTACAAGCAGAGATAGACAAGGCCCTGAGCATCTTGTTCCGCGATACGATTGTGAGCACGGGCTCCAGCCGCACAGATGCCGGTGTGAACGCCATGCAGAACTTTCTGCATTTCGATACCGCATTGCCCTTGCATCCGCAGTTCCTGTATAAGATCAATGCCATCCTGCCGGAAGATGTAGTGCTGAAACAGGTGTACCGCGTGCCGCCTGATGCGCATTGCCGCTTCGCCGCTCTGGGCCGCTCTTATGAATACACGCTATATACCCATAAGGACCCTTTTATGAAAGACAGGGGCTACTTCTTTCCTTATAAGATGAATATCGATGCATTGCAGGAAGCCGCTGCGGTGATCAGGGAGTATAAAGATTTCACCACTTTCTCTAAACGGAATACGCAGGTGAAAACATTTCTCTGTACGATCGGGGAATCGCATTGGGAGGTGTCGGAAGAACGTATAGTCTATAACGTTACCGCTAACCGTTTTCTGCGCGGAATGGTGCGAGGCCTTGTTGGTACGATGTTACGGGTAGGTCGTGGTAAGCTGACGATGGATCAGTTCAGGGAAGCAATTGAAAGCAGGGATTGTACAAAAGCTGATTTTGCAGTGCCGCCACAAGGCTTGTTTTTGATGAAAGTAAGTTATCCGGAGGGATTATTACAGCGGATAGATAGATAACTGATGAAAAAAATGAACGCTGTAATCCTTTACCACAAAGGGTTGCGGCGTTTCTGTTTAAAATAGTTTCAAAAAAAAGTTGGTGATATAAAAAATCCGCCTACCTTT
>NZ_CABHMS010000010.1 GCF_902167635.1 Chitinophaga vietnamensis | reverse complement strand
CGATATCGCGAGGCCTGCCCCTTTATACATTCTCCTAAGATACTAAAAATACACATCCCCAAAAAAGGTATTTTTCACCTTGTGATTAACCCGCCAATGCTACAACTTTGCAGCTACAGTTGCGTACCCTCAAACGCATCTTACCTCGATTAGTCGGAGCCCTAACATACGCACACCAGTTTCTCCCGCAATTTTGAATAACCATTTAAAACTTAAATGCAATGCAAACCGTAGAAAAAATTGCCCCGGACAAGAAAGCCCCTTCTACTGCTTCCAGGTTTCAATTCCGCACCCCTGCAAACATCCAGGATTTTTCAGGCGAGCCATCCAAACAGGAAATGATGAACAGCTTATGGAGCAACAATCTCGATGGATTCACACAACAGGGCATGTTGAACAATGCATGGAACTCTACCAACACGCCCCCTACCACTAATTACTACAATCCCGTCGACAGCAATCCGCCAAGTAGTACAGCTGTTATTCAATGGAAGGCTTTCCCGGGCAGGCTGGCATATAATTTCCCCGAGGCCAACCAAGATCAGCTGAACGAGATGGCCGATACAGGAGCCATATCCGGACAAATATCAAATGATCCCTGCGGTACAGGGCAAAATGTGCCTTACTTCCCTTATGGCCCCAGAGGATGGCAAGACGAATACTGCGAATGGGCCGTTACGCAGAATGCGGCAGGAAAAATCACACGTATTGACTTCACCTGCGAAAACCCGGAATACTGGAACACCCTGTGGCTGGTAGATCCTAACAAGGTGCTGGCATTGTATCAATCTATCCTGAATAAACCTCAGATCACCTTGCAGGACCTGTCGGTACCGGGGATCGTGAATCCTGTTACCAACCAGCCGATATACAACCCCTTGAACAAATGGAACAGCGGAACGGTATCCAACGACAGCGTTGGAGGCGCTATACATCTCACCAGTACACCCAATACACTACAAACCGAAATAGGTTTGGCCACCTCCTCCACCATCCAGCGTTTCAACCCGAATCCCCTTCCACCTCCCAATCCCCCTACGATGTGGTCATCCGGACAATTCAACGATTTAATTTGCGTGGGGCAGTTTGGTCAGCGCTACCGCAACAGCGATCCCAATATCGGAGGCAACGTCAATAATCTCGTTACAAATGGAAATATACTTACCCTCGCAGATCCGCCGGGGCTCTACATTCAAATGCCAGGCTTCTCCAGCTACGTGACGCCGGATGGCACTGATGCATCTACCTTCTGGACCATTACACGCGGCAGCGAAACACTGACTGATCAGGATGGCAACAACTTGCCCGGTAACTTCATTCTGCATGCCGTATTTGAAGTACCGGCCAGCAAGGGTTACACCGTGAGCGACATTACTATTGGAGGAGAAAATATCAAGTGGGGATCACAGGTGGCATCCACTTTCGATATGCAAATCGTAGCCAGCGCCTATGCGGGTTCCACTCCGGACGGATATGGACCGGTAGGCGATACCAGTCCTGAAAATACATTTGCACAACCGCTTCAACTCTTCTACCAGGACTATTTTGATACTTTGTATAACATCCAGGTGCCTAACCCGGTGAACCATCCGATCCCCTTGTTGAGCAACAGTACATATGTTCCTTCTTTCATCAATGTGGGCACCACGGCGGCTAATATGGTAGTGGTGGCGGCCACCTGCACCGCGAAAGAGAATCAGCCCGCCACCTATCCTACGGTCCTTTTTGATGATCCCAATATCAAGGCCAGGGTAACTGCTGTAAAAGAGAATGTTACCTATGCAATACCGGGTAACAGCCAACCCAGCGCCAATACAGCGTTATACATTACCGTGGCTGTTGGCGCCAATGCCACGCCGGGGCAGCATGGCGTGTACGTGATCAATGTAGGGCAGCAGCGCCAGGCCGCCATGCCCGCGCTGTTTATGGTGTCGCCCGTAACTGTACAGGCCAATATCGCATGGCAGAATACGGGCGTAGTGCTCACCGCAGCCAATACAGCTTCCATCAGTTATGTATCGGGCTTATGGACCGCTAACCCGCAGGATAATGGCGGACAGCTATACAATGCCGCAGGTAATCCCGTCTTCATTTCTGCCAAGCAAGGTTATGCAATGCCCAACCAGGACGAAGGTGCGCTCATCGGTAAAGTGGGCAATACTGTTTTCCTCGTAGGTATGGGCACTACTCTTCCGCCCAAGCTCAGCGGCGAAATACAATTATGCATCAATGATGACCTCACCGGACAATACGGCTCCGGCTTAGCTGATAACATAGGAGCGATCATCGTCAGCATTGACGTGCGCTGAATAACGCGAAACATCCGTTCGGGAGAATGTTGTTGTAGGAATCTATCACTCCGCAGGGGCGATAGATTCCTACAACAACATTCTTTCGAATGATCATTAAAATATTGTCACATGAACAGATCTGCTACCATCTTCATTATCTCCTGTACGGCTTTATTCCTCAATCAATTCATCATAACAGCGTTCAAGCCGGATAACAGGGATCATCAGTTGCCACGGTCAACAAACACCTGCGACTGTTACGCTGGCGCTGGTTCTTCTCTCTATAAAATCGTCATTCAATTCAACAATCAGGTACCGGGAGATCTCGCCAGCTTTAACGTTCAATCGCAGGCGGATTGCTTTGCCTGGCAGGAATTCATCAGTTTGAACTGGCCGGTTGATTCATCGGGGTATTTCGGGCCTCCCGGAGATTATACGCCTGTAAGCTGGGAAAACTATATGCCGATAGATGTGATGTTTCCTCCCGGCGGAGCGCGGCCGCCAGCCTGGGGCACGCTGGTTTCGCCGCAATTTGCAGCGAAGTTTAAAACACAAAAGCTGTTGATGAATCCAACTAAAACGAAGCTTTTAACTTTCACCACCAAGTTTGCCGCAGACACTACGTTTGGCATGATTCCTGACCAGGCGGCCCCTTTCGGCAAGCCCAACTGGCTTGGTGCGCAAAACAATACCAACGTGTGGTATGAGATCAAACTGAATAAAGACTACTATGATTTTGTAGTCAGGAACGGTTACTACAATGCCGTTACACAGCACGATTCAGTGAAAAACAATGTCCCGATCAGCTTTCCGCCAGGCGGGTATACCGGCCCGGTAGGCGCCATAGAAGTGAAAGCCGCATGGATGGAAGTTGATAATATCAACTCCCCAAAGTGGCAGCGCTACAAACTCTCCAGGGCTACTGTATTTGATTCTGCTTCCGGGAAACTGAGGGAAACTGCTGTGGCGCTGGTAGGTTTGCATATCCTGCATAAAACGCAAAATCAGCCCACCTGGGTATGGGCTACTTTTGAACAGGTAGATAATGTGCCAGACGCCAATAACGAAACGCCGCCATATGGATACAATTTTTACGGCGCTAATTGCACCTCGCGACAGGTAACGCTGAATGGAGGCGGTACCGTAACGGTAGGCTGCACGCCGAATACATCGCCACCATACAACTTGTCGCAGGCTGCGCCAGTGCCGATACAGGTTACCCGCCTAAACCTGCTTGATGCGTCAAATGCTGTACCGATCAACGACAGCATGCGCAATTATATCCGGAAATTTTATCCGCAATCTGTTTTCCAGTATTATGAACTGGTAGATGTGATCTGGTCGAACGGCTCGCAGCAGCATCCGACAAAGCCCATCCCGGTGCCGTTCCCGCTTAATACAGCCGGGATGGCGAGTGGTACGCCGATAGTGGCCAATACTACTTTGGAGAGCTATGTGCAAAATACCAACACCTGCTTCAGTTGTCATAAATTCAGCACCATTGCACCTCTCCCCAGCGATTCAGCCCGTAATAATATTTTCGGCGATTTCAGTTTCGCGATATCTGCGGCGCAATACCCGGCGTCAATGGTGAAGAAAAAAAGATGATGCCTGTTAATAGCACAGTACAACCAGGTTGCAGGAAACTAAAAAGACGGTATCAATGATACCGTCTTTTTAGTTTCCTGCAACCTGTAATTTTCTGCCATTGGCTCATCCATCTCTGTAAATAGCTCAACAGTGCTTGTCTCATCACATTTTATCCTGAAATTTTGTTGGAGAAATAACCTCGAAAATCACTCTTATGAAAAACTATCTTCTGGCGTGTATGCTGCTCGCCTTCGTCGCCTGCAAGAAGGGCGACATAGGCCCTCAGGGGCCACAAGGCAATGCAAATATCACGATGTACACTTTCGATTCGCAGACATTTACCGGGATGTTGAATCTTGTCCTGAATAATATTACATCCAATAAAATGGACTCCAGTCTTATCCTCGTGTATTACAACCCTGTTCCGGAAGATGGTACAAGCTGGTATGCCATACCGGGTGCAGGTCCCGGCAACCTGTACCAGACACGCTTTTTCACGTATCAGGTCAATGTCAATCCCAGTAACTACCTGTTGAGTATCAGAACCTTTAATTCAGACGGAAGCACCTACGGGAGCAAGCTGCTATTCAGGAGGATCAGGGTTATCATTGCACCTGCAACGGCGATCCTGTCGGGAGGAAGGATGAGCAGCCATCAACCAGTTGATTATAATGATTACCATGCGGTCATGCGGTATTATCATCTTCCTGAATAGTAGTAAATTCGGGAAAAGAACGGGTTTGAATGATATCTCCCGATATTGCCTGCTCCTGTTGATGGTATTGAGTTGTCGGTTAGCGGCCGCTCAATCCAGGGGACTATATTTCGAAAACTATACTTCACAGAACGGACTTTCTCAAAACAGTTGTTTTGCTATTGCGCAAGATGCCGATGGGTTCATGTGGTTTGGCACGCAGGACGGGCTTAACCGCTATGATGGCAAACAGTTCAAAATATTTTTACCACAAAATGAACGTGGTAAAAAATTACCATCCAACTATATTTCATCTCTTTTTTTTGACCCCTATAAAAAACTGTTGTGGGTGGGAACAGTCCGTGGCGCCTGTATCTATCATCCGGGAAAAGACTCGCTGCTGAAGGTTACAGACCTGTTCCCTTTCGCAGCCCAGCTGGAAAAAGTGCCGGTAAAGGAAATTGTCAGCTTCCGGGAAAATGAATACTGGATCATCACCTATAATAAAGGACTGTTGCTGCTCAATACACAAACGAAAAGTATACAATATTTTTTTGACGACGGAGAGAACCGGTCTGTAGTAAGCAGCATCGTTATGTATAAAGGAAGGATCATCGTAGCACTATTGCATCAGCTGTTCTACCTGCTGCCACACAATGGGCAGTACGCATTGCAGGCATTGCACATACAGCATTCATTTTCGGAGATAAGAACGCTGTTTCCTCATCAGGATGCCTTATGGATCGGCACTTCCACGGAAGGTTGTTTTTATGTAAACGATCCGCTGGATGCGGCCGGAAGCGTTCATTCATTTCCCGCTGCAAAGGGCGGTGTTGGCTGCTTTGCGGCAGACAGCGCCGGTAACCTGTGGATCGGCACCAGGGGCAATGGTATTGTACGCCAGGATGCCCGTTCATTACAAATACAAACAGCAGTTTACAACCGATATGATGACCGCACTCCCGGGAAAGACTTTGTATTATCCCTGTTCCACGACCGGCAAAATATGATGTGGTGCGGCCTTAGTGGCGGAGGCATTGCCAAATACGACCCGCTGAAATACCAGTTTGATAATTTCAGTAATGAACCGCTAAACGCCGCGTCGCTGCCGGATAACATGATCTTTGATCTCTATAAAAGTAAAGATGGTCAGCGCTATGCCGGTACGCAGAATAAGGGACTGGTTGCCTGGAATACAGCCACCAACCAGTTCTTCCGCCATCCTGCATTTGTCGCCTTTAATGCCGCCGGCAACACCGTTTATGATATGACTGAAGATGATGAGGGACGGCTCTGGATAGCCACCTGGGGCGGATTAATCTGTTCCGACCCTAAAAAACAACAGTTCACTTTTCAACGCAACGATCAATTACTAAGCACGCAAAAATTATATTGCGTACATAAACTTCAACATGCAGACAGCCTCTTTATCACCGGGGAAAATGGCCCGGTATTCTTTTCACTGAAAGATAAACGCTGGAAACCCTGTTCCGACAGCCTTCTCCAGTTAAACGCCTACATTGGCAGGTATATCTATGAAGATGAAAAAAATATCCTGTGGATCTGTACCACCGGCGGCGGCCTTGTAAAGTACGATTACCGGAAGGGACAGTTCTGCATCCAGGAGGCGGTGAAGCAATATTCTCCCTACACCAGGCATCTCCTGAAAGATGGCCGTCTGTTCTGGATTGCCACAGACAATGGCATTGTACAATATGATCCGGAAAAGAAGACAGTAACGCAACACATCACCATCAACCCGGCCAATAGCTCCGGTGTATGCTATGCCATTCAGAAAGACCGCAAAGGATGCCTGTGGGTAAGCACCAACACCGGCTTGTGCAAGATAGATCCCGGTAGCAGGCAGGTACAGCAATATGATCTGGGCGATGGCCTCGCCTTCCTGGAATACAATACCGCCTGCACCCTCACAGATGATGACAGCGCCCTGCTATTCGGCGGCGTGGGCGGCATTACAAGATTTGATCCTGCTGCATTGCAGACAAATACTTTCAGCCCCGATCCACTTATCACCGATATGCAGGTGAATGGAACGCCCCTGAATATTTCAGCAGGCAAGCGAAACGAGATCGTATTGCATTACAAAGAAAATTTCGTCCGGCTTTTATTCACCACGAATAACTTCTCCAATGAAGCCAGGAATCAGTATGCTTACCGTTTACTCGGATTAAGCGACAGCTGGGTAGACAGCCGCAATAACAATGAAGCCAGCTATACCAGCCTGCCGCCGGGTAAATACAGCTTCCAGCTGAGATCGGCCAATAGCGCCGGGCAATGGAGCAAAGGGATCACCACGCTGGCATTCACCATCTTGCCGCCCTGGTGGCAATCCTGGTGGCTTCGTATAGCCGGCATCGTTATTACAGCAGGTATTGTCCTGTTAGTGGTGCGCAGGCATATCAACAATATCCGTTACGATGCCGCCATGAAACAAAAGATCGCCGAAACAGAAATGATGGCGCTGAGAGCACAAATGAATCCTCATTTCATCTTCAATTGTATCAACAGCATCGATGCGCTGATACAAAGCAATGATAAATACTACGCCACCGTATACCTGAATAAATTTGCGAAATTGCTCCGCAATATTCTCGACAGCTCCAAACAAAATACCGTCACGCTGGCCAGAGACCTGGAAACATTACAACTGTATATCGACCTGGAAAAACTCCGTTATGAGAATAAGTTCACCGTAGAGATAAAGGCCGATGAAACATTGCTGCAAGATGATTACAAAGTGCCTCCCCTGATCGTACAGCCATATGTGGAAAATGCCATTTTACACGGGTTGAAGAACCGGCCCGACAACAACGGGAAACTGACCATCAGCGTGAGCAAACAGCAGGAGCATATTGAATATATCATTGAAGATAATGGCGTGGGCAGAGATGCGCTCAAAAACGGCGCTCCCAGAGGCGCCCATTCCTATGGTATGGAGATGAGCCAGGACAGAGTACGTTTCTTCAATAGCGAAGACAATGCCTCCGTGGTGGTCACCGACCTGAAACACAATGGCGAAGCGGCTGGCACCAAAATACAGGTACGTTTAAAAATACAATGATGCTAACAGCAATTATTATCGATGATGAAAAAAAAGGCCGCATTGCCCTCCGGGAAAAACTCCTGAATTACTGTCCCGAAGTAATGCTCACCGGCGAAGCAGTAGATGGGGCAGGCGGGCTGCAACTCATTAAAGAGCAGCAACCAGACATCGTTTTCCTGGATATAGAAATGCCGCGCATGGACGGTTTTGAAATGTTGAATCAATTACCGCATAAAAAATTCAGCCTCATTTTTACTACCGCCTATGATCAATATGCGATCAAAGCCATCAAGTATGCCGCTTTCGACTACCTGCTCAAACCCATCGATATTGAAGAATTGCGGTCTGCCGTAAAAAGGATCAACGAGCAATCGCAGGATACCACAGAAAAGAAACTGGAAGCATTACAGCAAAACCTCCAGGCCAAACCCCATCTGAGCAAGATCGCCATTCCTACCCTTGAGGGGCTCCTCTTCTTCAACACCACCGACATCATACACCTGGAAGCCCGCAGCAACTATACCTACATCTATTTTGCCAACTGTCCCGGATTGTTGGCCAGTCGTACCTTGAAAGATTTTGAAGAACTATTGCCCACCGATACTTTTTTCCGTACCCACCATTCCCATATCATCAACCTGAACTATATTAAACGCTATATTAAAGGCGACGGCGGACAGATTGAAATGCAGGATGGCAGCTGTGTGATGGTTTCCCGGCGCAAGAAAGAGGAATTTCTGAAAACGTTTGGTCATGGCGCATAAGGGTCAATGCGCTCCATCTTCCAGCAGTGATTTGATCTTTTGATCTATCTCTACATTCAGTATATCATCAATGCGCAGCAATATCTTCCCGTCTCTGTCCAGCAGGAATTTTGTTGGATAAGCGCTCACCAGGTAGGCATTTGCGATATCCCTGTCGCCGCTGCCTTCATCGTTGAGTACATGCACCCAGTTCACATCATCTTTTTTGATGGCCGCCAGCCAGGCTGCTTTGGCCTTGCTCAATGCCGTTTTCTCTCCATGAACATTTTCGTTTGCCACGGCAATGATCTCGAGGCCTTTATCTTTATAGGCTTCATAGAGTTCTTTTAAATGCGGATGGCTTTGCCGGCAGGCGCCGCACCAGCTGCCCCAGAAATCGAGGATCACCAGTTTGCCCCTGTAATCACTCAGTTTGATGGTTTCTCCATACTGATCTTTCCGGGTAAAGTCCGGCGCCAGCGTGCCTTTGGGGTCCGCCCGTTTCCAGATGGCGATGCTGTCGCGGATACGTTGAGCCGCATGCATCTTTTTCAGCCGGTTACTCAGTTTCGCATAGGCCGCCTCATAGCTGCCTGCACTGTACATGCCATGATTATCGTCCAACGCATACAGGCTGATATACGAATCCGGATGGGTAGCTACAAATTGTTGTTTCAGGATCAGCTTCTTCCGATAGATTGCCGCGGGTTTTGTAGTCACCAGCTTATAGTATGCAATGCTGTCTCTGACCATATCCAATGCGTTGAGCTCTTCCTTCATTGCTTTTTCTCCCACATCTTTTCGTAATATGGTATTTAAAGCGTTGAAGTCGCGCATCAATTCCGTTTTATTGACGCTGTCTTTTGAGAAGAAGGCCATCACCGCATCCAGGTGCAGGTCCCAGAAACCGGTAGTATCATTTGTTTCCTGTTGCTGACAGATCCCGGTTAGCGGGAATAAAAGCAGCGCGCATATTAATATCTTTTTCATGACATTATATAGGCATTCATGATCATGAAAAGGGTGAAGGCAAACATAATTAATATTACTATCTTCGGCGCTTCATTGTTTATCATCATGTCACAACCCGTAGCCATATTCGCGAAAATACCCCTCACTGAAAAATCATTCAAATCCTTCATGAGAACGGCGCCTGTAAAGCAGCTGGCCGCCTTCATCTTCGACACATTAAACCAGCCGGGCAAGAATTTTTATGTGTTCAGGTATTTAAAAAAAGAACAGGTATTGTTTGCCTATTTTTATTTTAACTATGGTCCTTTGCCTGCCGCTTCACCGGTAATGGCGGCTCTGCAGCGGGCGGTCACCTTTGCCGATCTGCCCGGTGTGGGTTATATTGCCGGTATGCATGATGCGCTCAATTTCGATCAGGCCGACCTGCGGGATATTTATCAGATCAACGGTCAGCAATGCATGCCGGTAAAAGAGATCCCGGCGGCCGACTGGCAGCAGCTGGAGAAAGATATCCGGCAGCAGTTCTTTAAAAAAGTTACAGGCGATTTCGCCAACGAATTTTATAAGGGGAAGATCGTAGACAGCGCCATCGTCAGGAAATGTAAGGCCCTGGCGGAAAAACACCGGCAGGAAGGAGTGCTGAAAAACCTGGATACTGCCAGCTTCTCACAGCCTCTCTTCTTTTTTGATGAGTATTTTTTTAATGGGCAATATATCTACCGTCCCGGCGGCCATGTATCCGTATTCAAACAGCTCGATGCAGCCCGGTTCCGGCAAACGCCCTATGGCGGCACAGATGGCCGCTATGTAGTGACAGGCGGCAAGATACTGCTGACGGATACCGCTTCTTTCAAAAAGATGCAACAGACAGAACTCATTTATTATAAATCCGCCATCGGCGTATACAACGAAGAGCTGCAACTGATACCCGAAGCCGATCCCGTTACTTTTAAAGTGGTAGACGATCATCATGCGGTAGATGCCAACAATATTTATTTCAATCATCTCGTAATTGCCAAAGCAAGTATCGGCGCTTACCAATTTGATACAAGGGGCTATTTCTGGCATTGCATCATTTTAACAGGCGAGCGGGCAGTATATGTAGGGAGAGAGCAGATAGCGGTAGATCCGGCCACGTTCAGGGTGCTGCGGTTCCCGGCCAACATTCATTACAACCATTGCCTGCTGGCCATTGCAGCCGACAAGAACGGTACCATGATCCTGTATAAACCATCGCCCTTCGATGGCCCCGTACAGATCATCCGCAACGAAGATCCGGACACTTTCATCCAAAAAATTGCAGCCGAAATCAATAACAGGCGCTTCGAAAATAACCAGCCTCCCACCCCCAGCGCATACGACCGGGCTTTCTATGAATCCTTTCAAACGTGGTTGCGTAGCCACTTTGACACCTACTACCCTGCCCATCAACTGAAGCGGGATTTTTATATCGCCATCAACAACTATATGCATGCCTGTTTTCAGGAACAGCAATACGAGGCCTTGCTGGATATCTATGAAAAAGTGAAAGGCTATGCCTGGCTTAATCCTTATATCTTCCATCATACGGCTTGCACGTATGTAAAGCTCGGCCAGCTGGATGCCGCCGTGGCAGAGGTGCGCAAAGCCCTGGTGTATGGCTACGACAAGCTAAAAGATATATGGACCGACACTGACCTGGAACCCATCTGGCAACATGCGCACTTTATTGAACTGCGGCGCTTCGCGGAAGCCAACACCTACCCTTTTGTGACCCTCGAAATGCTGGAAGCCATCGCGCAACTGGAGCCAGGTACAGCTACCACCGCCAACATCATCAGCCACGTTGCGGATATCATGTATTTCCCGGACCTGCCACAGGTCCCCGATTCCGTTGAGGATGCAGCGCTCGCCGCCCGATATGCCCGCTACCGGGAATTACTGGCACGGATATACGAAGATTATTTTATGCGCGGCCAGTCATTCGGCAAAGAGCGGCTCTACCGCGTTTACCGCCACCATACCGCGCTTTCGCCCCATGTACATGCCGATATGCTCCTTTATACGTTCAAAGATGCGCATATGTTTGGCCGGGTCGATGAAACCAAACTGACCGAATGCCTTAATATGGCTGCTGCGTTGAAGGATTCGCTTGCGCGTATCGCGGATGTGGATAAGCGGGAGGCGGTGCAGAAAGAACTGGAACGCAATACCTTTTTCTCATTTGTGCTGCATGATATCTAAAGGATTTATCATTAAATTAAGGTAACCAACAAACTACTCATGAAACTCCACCTCCGGGAAGAAAATACAGGCGGGGAAATATTCCTCTTCAAAGAAGATGCAGGCTTCGACCGGCTATGCTTCACGAAAGACCGCTTCAATAAATATTTTACCATCGCCTGGAACACCGGCCCCAATCAAACCGTTACCATCGATGGCGCGGAATATGAATTTCCTGCTGATTCCTTGCTCACCCTGCTGTTTAACCAGTCATTCAGTTTTGAAGATGCCGCCAGCATTGTGGCCTGGCAATTTAACCGGGAGTTCTATTGCATCATTGACCACGACAGTGAAGTGAGCTGCGTAGGTTTCCTGTTCAGCAGCACGGATCATTTGTTTGTGCGGCTGGACGAAGCATCCCGGCAGAAGTTGCAGTTGCTGTCCGACATTTTCATTGAAGAATTTAATACCTCGGATCATATCCAGAATGAGATGCTGCTGGTACTGTTGAAACGGCTCATCATCTATGTAACGCGACTGGCCAAGTCGGGCTATGTGCCTGCCAAAAAGCAGCAGGACGAGCGTTTCCATATTATCAGGAAATTCAATTTACTCGTAGAGGCCAATTTCAAGTCGGAGCACGCCGTCAGTTTCTACGCGCAGCAGCTTTGCAAATCACCCAAAACTTTATCCAACCTCTTCGCCCTCTTTAACCAGAAGCCGCCCTCACAGGTGATCCAGGAGCGGATAACGGTAGAGGCTAAACGACTTTTATATTATACCGATAAATCCATCAAGCATATCACCTTTGAGCTGGGCTTTGAAGATGTCGCTTATTTCTCCAGTTTCTTCAAGAAAAATGCGGGTTTGTCGCCATCAGAATTCAGGAATTCGCCTGCAACTGCCAAAGAAGGGAAATAACCACAAGTAACCGGGAAATATGCCCTGCCGCTACGCCTGCTTTTCGTAGCACCTTTGTATCGTTGATTCAAACAAACACTTCAACGACAAAAAATATGAAAAAGCAAACATTAAAGCACAGCGTCATTGCCCTGGCTACCGTTCTTTCCACTGCAGGCGCCGCCACCAGCGCCGATGCACAAGCCGTAAAAAATGTAGTATTGGTACATGGCGCCTTCGCCGATGGTTCCGGTTACAAAGGCGTTTATGAAGAACTGACCAAACAAGGCTATCATGTTACCGTTGTACAAAATCCGTTAACTTCCCTGGAAGATGATGTAACAGCTACCAAACTTGCACTGGATGCGCAGGATGGCCCGGCGATCCTGGCCGGCCACTCCTGGGGTGGCGCGGTGATCACAGAAGCGGGCAATCATCCGAAAGTAGCCGCACTGGTGTATATCGCCGCCTTCCAGCCCGACAATGGCGAAACAGCCCTGAAATGGTTCCAGACAGCTCCGCCAGCTCCGGAAAACGGCGTATTGCCCCCCGATGAAAAAGGGATCGTATACTACGATAAAGCAAAGTACCATGCCGGTTTCTGTGCGGATGTCAGCAAAGAAGAAGCCGAGTTTATGTATGCCTCACAGGGCGCCTTCTATGGCAAATGTTTCGTGAGCCCCATCACCAACGCCGCCTGGAGAAACAAGCCCACATTCGGTATCATCGCCACAGAAGATAAAAGTATCAACCCCGACATACAACGCAATATGTACAAACGCTCCAATACAAAAGTAACCGAGATCAAAGGCAGTCATGCCGTGTATATTTCCCAGCCAAAGAAAGTAGCCGCTGTGATTATGCAGGCAGCGCAGGAAGTATCGCATAGATAATTTTTGGATTTCTTGATTTACGGATTTCTTGATTTAAGAAATCCGTAAATTATTTCAAACTTTACAAGACATTTTTTTCTCTGCTTCTACCCGCACCGTTTCTATATCTTCACCGCCTTTTTTATTTTAAACTAAATAACCTAACTGAATTATCCTGCCATCTATGACCGTAACAAAAATGCTCAGAAACGTCAGCCTGTTTGGCCTGGCAGAATACTAAGGATTAGAAAGATTTTCCTGATTTAACGGGAAGATCAACAAGGCTCCAGCCCTTGAAGCGCTTTGAGCGCTTCAAGGGCTTCTTCGCTTAAATCTCCTATTTTTAAATCTTTCCAATCCGTTTAATTCTTGTCATAACGCTATCGGTTATACGAAAAAATAAACTTGTCATCCTCAACTTTCTTAATCCCCTGTCATCCACTGTACTTAGGGCCTGCGCGCTTATCAACCATCCTGCATTTCAACTTTGCATGTTACTTTTTTTCATCAGCAGCATGTATGCTTTCTTTATTTTTACAGCAGTTAATCTATCTGTTTATTGTTATTTCTGTACCAGTAAAAAACCCTCATCAATTCAGAAAACCCAAATTGAATTATCCCATTTATTATGAAAGCAACACAAATCCTGAAGAATGTTAGCCTCTGCGGCTTAACAATGGCAGCCCTGTTTTCCTGCTCGAAAACAGCGATCAACGAGCCTGCCATGGCTCCCAAAGCGCATACTGAACTGCTCAGCGATACCGCAGGCCTGATCGCCTGGTGGCCGCTGGACAGCCTCTCCTATGCCAACGACCGCTCCGGCCACTTCCACCACGGTGTTGCGTATAATACCGGCTTCACCACGGACAGGTTCGGCACCAAAAATGGCGCGTTCTACTTCAACGGAAGCAGCAGCTATATTTCCGTAGATGATCAGGCAGACCTGCGTTTAACGAATACCGATTTTACCATCAACGCATGGGTGAAACTGGATTCATACAACTCATCTTATGGCTCTGAAATCGTCACCAAGCGCGACAACGGGCCTGGTGGCTACTGCTACTCGATCAGAGGTTATGCCGCCAATCCTTATGGCGTAATAGGTTTCGGCCCTGGCGGTAACGATCCGAACGCATTCGGCTCCAAAACCGTTACCACCGGCGCCTGGCACATGACCACCACCGTGTACAACCTAGCGCAACAGAAAATTACTTTGTATGTAGACGGCGTACTGGATAACGTTACCACCGGCATATTGCCCGCTAATGCACCCGCCACCGCCAAACTGTACATCGGCCGTGATGAAGTTACTTCGCCTACCAACGGCTATTTCCTGCAAGGCGCACTGAATGATATCCGCATCTATAACAGGGCACTCAGCGCCGCTGAAATACAGAACCTCTACAATCCAAATACGCTGAACAATGGCCTGATCGCTTACTGGCCGCTGGACGGCGCCAGAGGCGCCACCGATATCTCCGGCAACAACCACAATGGCGTAGCTACCAGCATCTCCTATACAACGGACAGCCGCGGTAAAACAAATGGCGCTTCCTATTTCAATGGCAGCAGCAGCTTTATCGCAGTAAATGATTCTGCCGACCTTCGCCTCACCAATACCGATTTCACACTGAATGCCTGGGTGAAACTGGACGACTACAACGCCTCTTATGGCTCCGAAATCCTTACCAAACGTGACAACGGACCTGGTGGCTTCTGCTATGCCGTTAGAGGTTATGCCGCTTCTCCTTATGCCGTAGCAGGCTTCGGCCCCGGTGGCAATGATCCCAATGCTTTCGGCACCAAAATAATTGGTCTCAATGGCTGGCACATGGTTACCTGCATCTACAGCTATGCATTTCAGCAGGTTTCCTTCTACGTCGATGGTGTGCTCGACAACGTTACTTCCGGCATACTGCCTGCCAACGCGCCAGCTACAGTTAAAATGTACCTCGGCCGCGATGAGATCACTTCTCCTACCAATGGCTACTTCCTGAAAGGCGCCATGGAAGAAGTACGTATCTATGGCAGACAGATCACCGCTAACGAGGTACAGCAGCTGTACAACTACGGCAACTAATTTGATTATTTGTTTATTTAAATATTTAGCCCCCGTAGCATGCTGCGGGGGCTAAATATTTAAATAAACAAATAATCAAATAACCAAATATTCAAGGGTGTAGCTTAGTTCGGGATCCTTACCTGCCTGTATATACGAAACAAATTTATCCATCGGCACCTCTTTATCCGGCATAATGCCATGGCCTTCATCGGTGGCGGCATTAAAGAAATACAATTCCGACATCGGTACATTTAGCACAGATTTCGTACGTGGCAGCAGGTATTTCATGAACCATGCTGCCGTAGTAGCAGCCGCGCCACTACCCGTTTCCTTGCCAATCACCAGCCCGCGTTTGTTCTTCTGCACCAGGGATGCAAAATAAGTAGCGGCGGATACGGTTCCACCACCGGTGAGCACATATACCTTGCCATGAAAAGCATCTTTATCCGGCGGGAAATTTTCGAGCAGACCATCACGCAGACGGGCATTGCCTACGTAGAAACCGCTGCTATCGCGGTCGAAACGCTGATAAAGGAAATTCCTCTGGCTTTGCAGGTCTTCGTCAGATAATCTTCTGCCGTTGTCAGCTACCGCATATTCAGGGAAAGCAATACCGATGGTGCGGGTGCGGTAATTATAGACATTGCGGAATGGTGCATCCGTAAGGAAGGAATACAGCAGCGCCGAGATAGCCGGATTACCGCCACCATTGCTGCGTACATCGATCACCACCTGTTTGTATTGCCGCCTGTTCACCTCCCGGAAAAATTCGCTGAACTCTTTATAAGCATCCGATTCGTTGATGGCAAAGGTATTGACGGTTAGCACGCCTGTTTTCGTATCATCGTAATAGTTATTATAGATGTAATAGGCGCGCTGCAAGAGGTTTACCGGGAATACCGCCATCTTGCTGGCATGGAAGGCCGCAGTAGGATCTGCAAAAGGCAGCGTTACTTTCTTTGTTTCCTTACTGCCCGGCATCAGATAACTAACCTGGTAAGATGATTGATGCGGCGACAACAAACTATACATCACCTGGAAATTCGGATAGAGGCGGTCCATACCGCTGGTGATGTAACCATCGCTGTAAGCGGGCGTAGACAATGCCTGCAACAGGTCTTTCGCCGGCACACCGTTGATACTGATCACTTCCGCACCAAAAGGAATGCTGCCTCCCTTGATGTTGATGAGTATCTTGCCACGCTCTATCACCACCGGAAACGGGAAAAAGTTGATCATACTGTACAACTCTTTCGCATTGTCGTTGCTCACACTCAAACTGGTATGTACATCTCTCACGAGATAAACAGGAGAATATTGCAGACAGGAAAGCACATCGGGCGCTGTGGCCGCTTTTGTCATCAGCGAATCCACCTTGCGTTGAAAGGTAACGGAGTCGATGAACTTGTACGGATTCGGATGCTGCTGCTTCAATATCTCTACCGCGAGTTTGAAGTCTGCAATAAAATCTTCCCTGGTCAGATTAGCTAATTTTTTCTCCTGCGCCGAAACCCGCATGCTGCAAAGCGCGAGCAGGGCGGCGGCGCCGGAAATCATCCATCTCTTCATGTGGTTAGTTTTTGAAATTTTAAAAAACGTCAGGAACCGATCAGCTCCAGGATGCCTTCGTTACGGATGATCATCATCCCTTGCCTGTCTTCCGTAATACCTTCCTGCAAGCGGTAGGTATAACGCGGCCTTGTGCCTTCCATCACGGTAGGCAGGAACGCAAAGCGGATATTGTGATGGCCTTTCAATGCCTCTCCTACTTCAATGATGTGCGTGGATACGATAAAGAGACAGTCCTGGTATTCGGCAAAGGCAGATGTAACAGCCAATGTGCCATCATAAGCATCTTTCACATTGGTACCTTTGAACAGTTCATCAAACATCAGCAGGAGGCGATTGCCGCTAGCAGCCGCTTCTGCGGCCTGTTTCACGCGCACCACCTCTGCATAGAAATGGCTGTAGCCGAGATGAATATTATCAGCCACGTTGATGGAAGAATAGATGCCTTCCCTTACGGAGAAGGTCATGGCATCTGCTGCCACAGGGAATCCCATATGAGCGAGATACATGGAGATGCCTACAGACTTCATCAGCGTGGATTTACCAGCCATATTAGCACCGGTGAGAAAAAGCACGTTGCTGTTTTCCTGCATAATAACATCATTGCCTACAGCGCCCTGCAGACAAGGATGACGCATTGAGGTCAGCGATAAGATATTCTTTCCTTTCGGCAGCGCTGATGCATAAGCGAATTTTTTCTCGCGCGCCACATCGCTCACCGCGATGTTCACATCCAGTTCGTAGATGAATGTCAATACCTGCTCCATCGCCTCCCGCAGCGGTCCTTTCAGCAGATGATCATAGGAAGCCATCGTGCTCACAGAGAGCGGCTGGTAGATATCTATGTTCATGAGCTTGTCCACCTGGCTGTCTGCCAGTATACCCCTGATCAGCGCGATGCGCGCTGCATGCATACTGGTAGCAGGTTGCAGCGTTTGTAAAAACAGGTGGCAGCGTTTCAGCGTTACGATGGTAGCTTGTAAGCCCTGCACGGCGCGGCGGTATCTTTCATCGCGGGTGAGGGTAGCCAGTCCTTTTTTGATCAGCATGTCTATCATGATCACGGCAGCGCTGCGCTGAGCGCCGCCATCGAGGTATTCACGCATCAGGTGCAGCTGCGATACATCGAAAGGAAAGGCCAGCTTCGCCTGCTGGAAGGAACGGAAAATGGCGGCACGCTCGTTGATAGCGGTATCATCTTCGAGCGGATGGCGGAACATATCGTCCAGCAATTGCTCTCCTCCCCTCGTCTTCACCTGGTTGAACAGGTGGTATACAGAACCGTTCCGGTATTTACCCATCAGGTTCAGTTCATCTACGGTCTGTTTGTCGATATTGAAGCTCATAAAGTTCTTTTATTGTTCCTGTGCGCGTTTGCGGCCGTTTTTCAGGATATCGAGGATGCCTTCATTGCGGATGATGATCATACCATGACGGTCGTCCGTGATACCACGTTCAAGCCTATACGTATATTCCGGCATATGTCCTTTCATGCGGGTGGGCAGGTAAAGGAAGCCGGCGCCGGGATATTGCTGAAGGTCTTCACCCGCCTCCACAATATGGGAGGAGATGATAAAGAGACTGTCTTTCTTCCGTGTGAAAGCGCCGGTAATGGCCACGGTGGCCTCATGCGCGTCTTTTACATTGGTGCCGCGAAAAAGTTCGTCGAAGATCACGAGCAGCGATTTGCCGGCGTTCAGCTCCGCTGCGATCTTCTTCACCCTCAATACCTCTGCATAAAAATGGCTGGCGCCCATGCCGAGGTTATCGGGCAGGTTGATAGTAGTGTAGATGCCATCCAGCACTACGAACTCCATGCGCCTGGCCGCTACCGGAAATCCCATATGCGCCAGGTATACGGCCGTGCTCAGGGAGCGCAGGAAGGTGGATTTACCCGCCATATTTGCGCCGGTGAGGAAGATCACATGTTCGGCTGTATGCAGCCGGATATCGTTGCCCACAGCGTTTTTCAGGCCGGGATGATATACGCCCTCCAGCAGCAGCAGGTCATGGCCTTTTTCTAGTGCTTTGGGAAACACGAACTGTTGTTCGTTGGCCACTTTCGCAACCGAGAGGTACACATCGAGGTAATACACATGCTGCAACAGCTTTTCTATCCTGCTGCGTTCGCGGGTGCGGAACAGCAGGTCGAAAGCCGTTACCGCGGCGTACGACAGCTTGCCTTTGCCTGTTTCCTGGCGTACCGGCTCCAATGCCGGATCGCCCAGCAGCCAGGCGATATCCTGCCTTTCACGGGCATAGGCGGCAATGCTTTTTACGGCATCCTGCTGAATAAAGGCCGCCACCTGCTGGATCAGCGCTATCACGGCGGATACGCCGTTGTTTACATCCTTTTCGCTCAGCATCGCATTTCGGGTGGCATTCTTCGTTTGTGCGTCCGCGTTAGCGAGGTACTTTTCTGCCATATCGAAGAGCGAGGCATTGAAAGGGAAGCTCAGCTGCTGCCGCGCAAAGTGCTCAATGATGCTGCTTCTACGGTTGATCTCCTCCCGGTCCGACAAAGGGCGGCGGAACATATCTCCCAGTATCGCCTCGCCGCCACGGGTGCGGGTTTGGTTATACAGGTCGTAGATGCCGCTGCTATCGCGCTTTCCGAATATCCGGAGGTCTTCTATGGTCTGGTCATCTGTATGCAAGATCATGTTCATCAGTTTTATTTTCTTTTTCGCCTGATCAGTAATACGGTTCCTGTGAGCAATACCAGCCCGGGTAACACCCACACATATACGATTTTCAGGATGCCCGCGCCGGTGGTGCCGATAGTCAGCAAAGTATCCCTGGCCCTTACTTTGGGCGTATAGATCGGGAATTTGTTGTAGTCGAGCCAGGAGTAGAACGCACGGCTCAGGAAACTGCCGCCCTGCCTCATGTTACTCATAAAATCTGCATCTGCGCTGATGATGATACGCTGCTCCTTCTTGTTCACAACACGGGAAAGCGAGATGGCGGTAGTATAGCTGGCAGCGCGGGTATCGCCTTCGGCAGGACTGAACACCGGCGGCACAGAATCAGTAACCAGGGTACCGGCTTTCAGCCAGTCTTTGTTAGTGCCCGTAACGAGCAAAGGAGATACCGTATAGCCGCTACCGTTAGACCACTCCAAAGCGGTAACGCCAGGCATCAGCATGCTCATGCCGCTGCCGGGGTCTTCTTTTGCCAGTTGCAATACCGGATCCTGTGCCAGATCGCAAGCCTGCCGGGTAAGGAAGGGCTTCACCATATGCGGCATCTCATCTTTAGACAGCTCTATCAAAGTGCCATCTTTCATATGCACGCCCAACTGTTGCAGCAGGGGGTTGAGCATCTGTTGTTTGCCGGGCTCGCCGAGTATGAGCATGTTGCCGCCTTTGTTGATATAACGTTGCAACTTGTCCATCGTACTGGCGTCCAGCGCGGTTTTCGGATCGGCCAGCACCAGGGTGGCAATATCATCCGGGATATCCTGCGCAGTGGCAGAAAGTGTGTCGGAATCAAAGCCCATATTGATCAGGGCATAGCGGTTATCTTTCGCTATAGAATGATAATTATATTCCCGCTCTCCCTTCTTGTAAATATCACGTTCAAGATTTCCGGTGAGGAAGAGGTTTTTCGGCATCGTTGGTTGCAGCAGGCGTTTGAAAGCCGCGGCCACCTGCTCTTCTTCGGGCCAGAACACCGCATCATCGAAGGTGCGGAGGAAAGTGGTTTTGCCTTTGTATTTCAATTGCATCACCAGGCGGTAGTTTTCCGGCTGCAGATTGATCGTTTTGCGCACTGCTGTGCCAGGCACAAACAGCGATGGTTTGATATCGTATCCTTCGCACATCTTTTCCGCGATCTCTTTCGGCGGCTTGCCGCCCCATGCCTGGTAAAGCGAATGATCGTTATCGTCTACATCATAATAATACACGTAGTTGAATGTCACATCCGGTTTGAAACGCAGGTAGGGCTCCCACAGGTTCCACAGGTAATCATTGCGGTTCTCCGGTAAGCCGCGCGCCACGCCGCCTCCGAAGAGATTGCAGTAGAGCGTTATCTCCAATGGCGCTCCCTTCATCTCCCGGATGATCTCCTGCGTATGGGGATGCAGGGTGTTACTGTTGGCCGCGGTAGTATCCCAGTAGCCGATGTATCCCGGCCTGGAGCTGCAATAGCCGATCACCAGCGCGGTTGCCGCAATGGCCACATACCGTGCGGCCTTTACATACCAGGGCCTGGATTCACGGCCGGCCTTCAGTTTGATCAGCGTGAAACCAACAAACATGTACACGATCACGATGAAGTAGATGACATCTTTCGTGGTGATCAGCCCCTTCAGCATTTTGGTGGTGCGGCCGGAGAGCGACAGGAAATAGGTCAGGTCCCTTACAAAGTCATACTTCTGCCAGAGGCCACCAATGCGGCTCAGCACAAAGATGATGATGAAGCTGCCGATAGCTGATACAATCTGATAAGTGGTGAGGCTGGACATGAACAAACCGATGGCAGTATAGGCGCATACGAGCAGATAGAAGCCCAGTGAGGCTGACAGCAACACGCCATAATCTGCATGTTGGATATTGATAATTCCCGTAACGATGAAAACGCCTACGATCCCCAGCAGCAGCAGGTTGTAGATCATGATGGCCAGATATTTGCCCAGTACGATCTCACGGATTTTTACGGGAGAGGAATACAATAGTTTGATGGTGCCGTTATTGATCTCGCGGCTGATCAGGCCCATGGTGAGCAGTGGTACGAAGAGGTAGAGATTCTGCAATACATTGGAGAAAATACCATCTCCCGCCAGGAATACGCCGTTGGTGATAGAGATGCCAAAGTCCTTGAAGGCTGGCGAATTTTGCTGCAATACCTCCTGCCATTTGGCCATCGGATACAGTGCGCCTGTATAATATACGGCGCATTGCACCATAAAAGCAATCGTTAAAAACCACGCTACCGGAGAATAGAAGAGGTTACGCAATTCTGTTCTCGCGATCTTGAATATCATCTTCATGTAAGAATATTATTGGAGAGATTGAATGGATAATTGCTTGAAAATATCGTCCAGCAGGCCTTTATCGAGGTTGATCTCCCGCAGCCGCCAGCCTTGTTGTACGCTGGCGTTCACGATCCTTTCAGTAATGTCCTGGTCGCCATCAAAGTAGATCCTTATCTGGCGGTCGCTCAGAAATTCTACTTTGGTGGCCCCGGGGATCTTCATCAGTTCCGTGGCGGAAGGAGGATTCTCCATATGCGTTAGTACGCTATGCGGCTGTACGTAGTTGTTAAAGGCATCCATGGTATCGGAGAAGATCACGCGGCCGCCTTCGATCATCACTACTTCCCGGCAGAGCAGGTGCACTTCGGAGAGGATATGGGAAGAAAGCAATACGGTATGGTCCTGTCCTATTTCGCGGATCAGTTTCCTCGCTTCGATGAGCTGATTGGGATCGAGGCCGTTGGTGGGCTCGTCCATCACTACAAGGCGCGGCTGGTGGATGATGGCCTGCGCAATGCCTACACGCTGGCGGTAGCCGCCGGAGAGGTTACGTATCAGGCGGGTGCTGAAATGCGCGATGCCACAGCGTTCTTTGGCATCTTCCACCGATTTTTTAATCCTGCTTTTCTCTATCCTGCGCAATTGTGCGCAATAGATGAGATATTCATCTACGGTGAGGTCGGTATATACCGGCGGGTTTTGCGGGAGAAAGCCAATGGCTTTCTTGGCTTCTTCCGGCTGTTCTCTCAGGTTGATGCCGTTCACCCACACTTCGCCCTCTGTGGGATTCAGCACACCGCAAAGGATGTTCATGGTGGTGGATTTGCCGGCGCCGTTGGAGCCGAGCAGTCCTACCACGCCCGTCTGGCTGATCTCCAGGTTGATATCGCGTATCGCCCAGGCACTGCTATAGCGGTGCGAGAGCCGCTCAATTTTCAGTATCGTACTCATTGCTAGTTTTTATCAATATTGTATAGGCATCACTTTCTGCGCCCAGGCGCCGCTCTGGCCCGGCGCTCCTATCAGCGCCAGCGTTACGTTCTGATTGGGCCAGTTGACTGGGTCTATCGGATCAGGTACGTCGCTGACGGTATAAGTGGCGATCAATGCATCTGAAGCGGCATCGCGGAACTCGAACACAAAGTTTTTGTTGCCGCTTTTAAATGGATAGGCGATAAAACCGCTAGCTGTTTTATAGGCCATGCTGGCCACTTCCGGGCTGCTCTTGCCGCGCATCACTACTTTTATCGGCTGACTGCCAGGTGAAAGGTTCACGAACCTGATTCCGGTGGTACTGTCGCTCAATGCATGATAGGGCAGCTGATCTTGCGTGAGCAGACTGTCCGGCTTGGCCAGGGTGCCGGTTACAAACAGTGTTTGCATGGAACCTACGGGCATGTGCAGTTGCAGTTTGAGCAGGGGCTGGTCTTTGCTGGTAGTATCGGGATAGTTGTATATCCATAGTGGCTGCTCGCCGCGGAAAGAACTGTAATGACTGGAATTAGCAATGTAGTGGCCATATTCCGCCAGCAGCACGCGGTAAAAGTCATAAGAGGCACTGCCGCTGAAGTTGGGCGCCAGCTGGCTGCTGCCTACTACCGCATTCACGATATTGAGTGAAGCGGTACCGGAAGGCGGAGTGGATTCCTTGCCACAGGCGGCTAACAGGCATGATAACAGTAACGCGTATACGAAATTATATCGTTTCATTTTAGTAACCCGGATTTTGAATGAGGAAATGGTTGGTAGTGATCTCTGTTACCGGTATCGGGTATAATGCCTGGTAATCGCCGATCCATGGCTGCTTGAGCGGTATTGCGGAGAGCACGTCGTGCATCCGTTTGGTACGTTTCAGGTCCAGCCAGCGGTGGCCCCATTCTGCGAACAGCTCTATCTGCCGCTCTTTGGCTACAGCTGCCAGCAGCTGCTCTTTGCCGAGCGTAGCCGGCAGCGATGGCAGGCCGGCCCTGTTGCGGATCATGTTGAGATCAGCGATAGCGGTGGCGCTGCCGCCAGGACCGCCGTTGGCAGCGGCTTCTGCGCGGATGAGGTATACCTCTGCCAGGCGCAGCACTACGTAATATTCTGTTGGCGGCATGCCAGCCATGCCATTATCACTTCCTACTTTGTACTTCGCGGGATAATAGGTGATACCGGCACTACCGGCATTGCCATAAGAGTTGTCGGTGCTGTCGATCCATTTTTTCAGGCGTTGGTCGCCTGGCTCGAAAGCCGCCAGCAGCGCGGGCGTAAGGCAGAAAGGCGCACTGGCGACACGCCTGTTCAAAGGCAACAGTTCGTAACCTTCCGGCGTAGCATTTTTGCTGGAGAAGTCGTGCGAGGACTGCGACAGCTGCCAGATGGCTTCCCTGCTGCCGGTGAGGAATACGTTGTTAAGATCATTCTCCAGCGTATAGTCGGCAGCGTTATTGATCACCGTAGTGGCCGTGGCCGCCGCATTGGCATAATCGCCCATGTACAGGTACACTCTTGCCAACAAGGCGGCAGCGGCAAATTTGTTGGGCCTTGTCCTTTCATTGTTGGTGGTAGGATATGCGGCCGGCATGTTGGCCACCGCATCTTGCAGGTCCTGCAAGATCTGCTGATACACCTGTGCCTGCGGGGCGCGCGACAGGTGTGCGGTCTGGTTAAAATCTGCCGTCAGCGCCAGCGGTACATCGCCGAAAAAATTCACGAGATAGAAATAAGAAAAGGCGCGCACAAATTTTGCCTCTCCCGTCAAAGCTTTGCGTGCACTATCTTTGAGCATAGCTGATTTTGAACCGGCAATCCCTTCAATGATGGAATTGGCGGTGTAGATGGCATTGTAAGCGCTCCCCCAGGCGCCCCAGGCGACGGTGCTGTTATAGATCGTGAGCTTGTTGCTGGCGAGCGCGTAATAGGATTGCTCCTGTGTTCCGCGGTAGTTATACAATTCATCCGACGACAAGCCACCAAGAATGGTGGAGAGGCCGGCAGCAAAGTTACTTCTGCCTATGCCCGTTGCCATCGGGTTATCTCCGTTGATCATACGGCTGTAAATGCTCACCATGGCACTGTTGGCCTGTTTCTCTGTACTGAACACCTGCCCGGTTGAAATGGTATTGATCGGGTCGGGCACGGTCACCAGTTTTTTGCAGGCGCCGAAGATGCCCAACAGGAGGCAGCTGGCAGCCATTACAATATTTCTCTGATATCTCTGCATGATCATCGGTTTAAAAGTTGAAGGATAAGCCGCCGCTGATAGTCCTGGATGGCGGAACGCTGGAAAGGTCCTGTACCTCGGGATCGATACCGGGATAGTTGGTGATGGTGAACACATTCTGTGTTCTGATGAAAGCGCGGCAGGCTGTCATGTGCGCTTGCTGCACCAGTTTGTCCGACAAGCTATAGCTCAATGTAACGGTGCGCAGGCGCAGGTAAGATGCATTGACATACTGCGCATCCGAGCTGCCGATGGAAGTGCCGAGGTGAGTGGAATAGCCCGGATAAGTGGCGATATCGCCCGGCTTCTGCCAATGATCTTTCAATGCGTCTATGGGCAGGTTAGTGAGGCTGCCCGGCACTACTATGTAGGGGTTCAGCCCTATCTGCCGTTTGTAATCGAAGAACAGGCTGAGGCTCCAGCTTTTATAGGTGAGGTCCGTGCTGAAGCCGCCATAAAATTTCGGATTGGTATCCATGATGATGTAGCGATCATCGTCAGCTGTACCCGGCCGCACGCTGTTGTTCACATTGATGCGGCCATCCTTGTTACGGTCTTCAAATGCATAACGTCCTGTTTGCGGATCTACCCCGAGGTAATGCAGCAGGTACACGGTGCTGAGCGAGCGGCCCACCTGGTAAGTGGTGTAGTCGGGCGATTGCTCAATACCCGGATAAGATACCAGGCGGTTTTTATTGGTAGAGATATTGAAGTTGACGGACCAACGGAGATCTTTTTTCTCGATCAGTCGTGCGCGTATATCTGCCTCCCATCCGGTGTTTTCGATCACGGCATTCCAGTTGCCCACTACTGATGGAAAGCCGGTGTAAATCGGTGTAGGGATGCCCGTTACCTGGTTACCGGATCTGTATCTGTAATAAGCGCCTTCAACGTTGATGCGATCGTTGAGGAAGCTGATGCTCAGCGCTCCTTCATATTTTTTGTTAGACTCCCACTGGTATTGCTGGTTCACGGCATGTATCGGCATGAGCGGCCGTATTCCGCCATAGGAGAACAATCCGTAGCCCGGCATGCCGCTGCCCCATTGTGAGAGGTATTGATAGTCGCCAATGGAAGCATCGCCTCCCGTGATACCATAGCTGGTGCGGAGTTTCACGAAGCTGATCCATGAAGGCAACAGTTTTTTCATCCAGGGTTCTTCAGAAGCATTCCAGGCGAGACCCACAGAGCCGAAGTTACCGAACTGCCTGCCCGGCGCAAAGCGTGAAGAGCCGTCCCTTCTGGCGTTCAGGTTCAGGATATATTTATCTTTCCAGTTGTAGTTGATACGGCTAAATACCCCTGCATATTTGTAGTGGGCATTGTCTTCCGATGTCATCTGGAAAGATGCATTATTGATACTATGCAGGAGGTTATCATCGGTATAACCGCTGCCTATCGTTCTGATACCATCTGTGATGGCGGATTGCAGCGAGCCGCCCACCTGTATTTTCAGGTCGCCTTTTCCAATCAAACGGCTATAGGCCACTTGCGGTTCGATGATCCAGTTGGTGTTTTTGGTAGTACTGAAATAAGCAGTGCCGACAGGATTGAGTAGCGGATTCTGTGAGGCAATAGGCGTATAAAAATCGCTGGAGCCCTGCATATTCGTATAGCCGGCACTGGTAGATATGGTCAATCCTTTCAGCAGTTCATAGCTGATGCCTAAATGGCTGCTGAACTGGTTGGTCTGGATAACATTATTCTGTAAGAGGCCGCTGAAGGGAAAGAGATCGCCATTGTTACTAGCATTCCATTCCTCCCAGTTGAGCTCTCCTTTCTTGTTATAGATGCCTGGCGCATTGGGCGGCAGCATGAAGGTGCTGGTGGGCATAGAGATCGCATCTACATTCGTATAGGCGTAGGTGGTACCCAGTGAAACAGATAGCTTCTGGTTCCTGCTGCGGTGGCCGATGTTGGCGCTCAGGGTGGCTTGCTGGCTGGCGCCGCCTTTGCTGAGCACATCCACCTGCCGGCCATAGTTACCGCTGATACGGAAAGTGTTGTTGGCATCGCCACCGGAAAGGCTGGTATTAACCGTTGTTTGACTGCCGGTGCCCAGCAATACTTTTTGCCAGTCGGTATAACGGGTGGTATCCCATACCATCAGGTCGGGCGCATTGGCGGCGGTAGGCGTGATACCATCGTTCTTGAAGGCCTCACGGCGCATTTGCAGGTACTGCTGTGTGTTGAGCATCTGGCGGCGGTGTGGCACATCGATATATCCCTGGTTGATATCGAGCGAGAAATTTGTTTTACCTGGCTTACCTTTTTTAGTGGTGATGAGGATCACGCCATTGGCGGCGCGGGAGCCGTAAATAGCGGTGGCGTCGGCATCTTTCAGTATTTCGATGCTTTCGATATCGCGCGGGTTCATGCTGAACAGCGGGCTTTGACCGCCGGTGGCGGAGATGCCCTGCGCATAGCCGCCGGATACGCCGTTGGCGCGATAGGTGTTGGGAAGGTCCAGTACTGTCAGCGGCACGCCGTCGATCACATAAAGCGGATCGCCCACGAAGTTTGTGCCCAGTGAGTTACGGCCCCTGATCTCTACTTTCACCGGCGCGTTGGCATAGCCGCTCATCTGCGTGATCAGCAGGCCCGGCGCATGGCCTTGCAGCGCCAGCAGCGGGTTGAGCACGGGCTGCCTTTCGATTTCGGCAGCCGTTACTTTGGTGATGTTGCCGGTAGCGAGGCGTTTGCTGGTGATGCCGTAAGCCTGTACCACGGCCTGATCCAGCTCGCTGGTAGCGGCTTTCATCTTCACGTTGAAATTACTCAGCAGCCTGGATACGGGGATGGATAATTTCTGATAGCCGATGCAGGTGAAGATGGCGATATCATCATCGTTCACTTTCTTCAAAGTAAAAAATCCTTTCTCGTCGGTCTGTGCGCCTTTGCTGGTACCGTTGACCACTACGTTCACCGCGATGACGGGCGTATTGGTCCTTTCATCGGACACCACGCCCGAAACATCGCGCGTGGGCGCTTTGTTGTCGGGCGCAGCTTCCGGCTGATTGCCTGTTTTCCGGAATACGACAATGGTGGTGCCTACGATGGTATAGCTCACCGGCATGCCGGACAGGGCGCTCCTGAGGAACGCTTCTAATGGCTGTTTTTTGGCATTGACTGGAATAGTTACAGTGACATCTATTTGTTCCGGATTAAAGATCACGGTATAGTTTGTCTGTTTCTTGATCTCTGCAAATACCTGTTGCAGCGATACTTTCTTGCTGTTGTACGTGATCGTCTGCGCCCCTGCCATCGCGGATATTCCGAGGCAGAAGGCCATCAGCAGCACTACGCTCAACTTTTTAAAACTCGATGCTGGATTCATCATCATTCTGGTTGATTAAATAATTTGTTTTTGTCAGGACAAAGCTCCGCCTATAGCTTTCCAGCTTTGTTCGCGTAATCACATGACGGGCGGAATATATTATGGCATAATGATCAGTTTTCTGCCATCGACCTTGCAATGTACGCCCATGGTGCCTAGCACGGTGAGAGTCTGCGGAAGGTCGAGGTTTCTTTTAATTTCGCCGCTGAAAGCGATGTGTGGTACGCCTTGTTCATACACGATCTCTACGTTGTACCAGCGTGCCAGCTGTCGCAGCACTTCATCGAGCGGTGTGTGATCGAAGCGGAACAGTCCATCTTTCCAGGCGACGGCCATTTCGGTATCGGTGTTATCGGCTATTTGCAGCTGGTGGCGGCTGATCACAGCCTGTTGTCCGGGCCGCAGCACTGCGGAATTGCCCTGATGCGTCATCTTCACGCTGCCCTGCAGCAAGGTGGTACGGATGGTTGGTTCGTCCGTATAGGCGTTGACGTTAAATACCGTACCTAACACTTCTACTGCGGCTTTGCCGTCTATGTCTACCATAAACGGGTTGTTGGCCTGTTGTTTCACATCAAAATAAACTTCGCCGGTCATTTTCACCTGGCGGTATTTTCCATTGAAGGCGGTCGGGAAGGTGATGCTGGAGCCTGCATTGAGCCATGCTGCCGTGCCATCAGGCAGGAGCAGTTTGTATTGGCCGCCGGGAGGCGTGGTAAGGGTGTGGTATTCCGTGCTACCAGCCTTACCATTATAATCCAGCTCACCGCTGTTATTGTTCACTTGTAATCCGCCGCTTTGTATGATATTACCATGGGCGCTATCCAGTTGTATCTCACGGCCATTGGCCAGTGTGAGCATTGCATGGTTGCCTTGTTTCACCGTGGCGGCGATACCTGCCAGCGGCTTTTCTTTCGGATGGCGCAGCCATAAAAATGTGGCGCCCGCAGCGGCCAGCAACAAGGCCACAGCGGCGGCATAGCGGCGCCAGGGCCGGCGCAGCGACACAACAGGAGCAGCTGTACTCTCCATCAACCTGTTGAGGATGCGTGCACTGGCAGCCGGCGAAAGCGCCGGAGGCTCCCCGAAAGAACGGCGGTAGGCCGCTTCCAGCAAGGGTTCCAGGTCTGTATCTTCCCCTACAGGATTTTCCTTCAGCCATGCAAACAATACTTCTCCTTCTCCATCGGTAATGGTACCGTCCAGATACTTTTGAAGCAAGTCAGCAACAGGAAAATTTTTTGGCTCCATATCAATAAGACTAATGAATAAAACAAATGGGTGGATGCAACAGCAAAAAAATCTGAATTTTTTTTATTTCAGCGATACCAGCAGGATCAACAGAGAGATATTACCATGTTCGAGCAGGTATTCGCGGATCGATTTAACGGCGAGCGACAGGTGTTGTTTGAAAGTATTACGGGAGATGTTCATGATAGCTGCGGCCTCTTCGTAGCTCCTTCCCTGCTGGCGGCAGAGGATAAACGCTTCGCGGCGCTGCGGCGGCAGGTGGTTGATGGCCTTGTGCAGCAGCTCTTCGTATTGCCTGGCCTCTACAGCATTCATGAGCGACTGATCGCTGGCATCGAGGGAGATGCGGTGCATCACTTCATCGCGGATGGTATCGAACAGGGAGATGCGGTTCAGCTGCGTGAGCGCTGTATTACGCGCCAGCCGGTACAGGTAGGCGGCGAAAGAAGTCCTGATTTCCAGCTGCGCCCTGATCTCCCATATCTTCAGGAAAACGTCATGCACCAGGTCTTCCGTTAATACGGGGTTCTTGGTGAATTTGAGCAGATAGTTATAGATACCGCTGTGGTATTGCTGATATACAGTCGTAAACGCCTCGCGGTTGCCGAGGGCTAGTTGTTGTAGTAGTTCCTGTTCATTCATCCCTGTAATGCCCACAGCACTCCCTCCTGCTGCGGCAGGGGTAAATTTAATATTAATTGTCAGAATTTAATAGCGGGGGATTTTCAAGAGATTCATAACAGGACGGCTTAAAATACCCTTAAAATCCCTCATTTCCCTCCCCCTGCGCCAACAGCACACACCTGCTTATCGTAGCTTTGCGGAAAATATAGTCGGCGTGGTTACACCCCGGCACTTTTTCAACCTACGACATGGAGGCAAATCAACATCACCACCACTTTAAGAGGATCACTACCGCAGGTCTGCTCATTGCATTAGGAATCATTTATGGCGATATCGGTACCTCGCCTCTCTATACTTTCCAGACCATTATGAACGATGGCGGCGTGATCGACGAACAACTCGTTTTTGGCGCTATCTCCTGTATCTTCTGGACGCTGACCCTGCAAACCACCTTCAAATATGTGTTCATCACCTTACAGGCGGACAACAAAGGAGAAGGCGGCGTATTCTCGCTCTATGCGCTGGTACGGCGTTTCGGGCCCAAGCTGGTATTCCCGGCCATCATCGGTGCAGGCACTTTGCTCGCAGATGGTATCATCACACCTCCTATCACCGTTACCTCCGCTATTGAGGGCCTGAACATGGTGAAAGGGCTGGAAAATGTGATCGTGCCCGGCAACAGCCTGGTAGTGGAAATCGTGCTCGTCATATTACTGCTGCTCTTCATATTCCAGCGCTTCGGCACCAAAGTGGTGGGTGGCGCATTCGGTCCGGTGATGTTCCTCTGGTTCATGATGCTGGGCGTGCTCGGTATCAGCCAGATCATTCATTATCCGCATATCTTCCTGGCATTGAATCCAAAATATGCGATCTCCCTGCTCACCCAACACCCTAAAGGCTTCTGGCTCTTAGGCGCCGTATTCCTTTGTACCACCGGCGCAGAGGCACTGTATTCCGACCTCGGGCACTGCGGCAAAAAGAATATACAAACGACCTGGATATTTGTAAAGACCACGCTGATATTGAACTACCTGGGACAAGGCGCCTGGACCCTGCTGCAACACAAAAGCACGCTGGGAGGCGCCAATCCTTTCTTTGCGATCGTGCCTCACTGGTTCCTGCTGCCGGCGATCCTGATCGCTACCGCGGCCTCTATCATCGCCAGCCAGGCCTTGATCAGCGGCTCTTTCACACTGATCAGTGAAGCCATCAGCCTCAACTTCTGGCCCAAAGTAACGGTGAAGTTCCCAACCAATATCCGCGGCCAGATCTATATCCCGAGCATCAACTGGATATTATGTACCGGCTGCTTCATGGTGGTACTCTATTTCCGCACCAGCGAATCGATGACGGCCGCCTATGGCTTCTCCATCACCATCGCCATGCTGATGACCACCATCCTCATGTTCTACTTCCTCCGTTACGTAAAACATTATCCGCTGTGGATCGTATCACTGATCATGGTATTGTTCATCGCGGTGGAATCATCTTTCTTTGTCGCCAATGCGGTGAAGATCGTGAAACGCTTGTTCTTCCTGGTATTTGAAGTGGGCCTGATCTCCACCATGTACATCTGGTTCAATGCCCGCAAGATCACCAACCGCTTCCTGAGCTTCATCAACCTCAATAAACATCTCAACGAAATAACAGCGCTGAGCAAAGATACCACCACTCCCAAGATCGCGGCCAACCTCATCTATCTCACCAAAGCTGATCATCCCCACCAGATCGAGAAGCGGATACTCACCTCGATGTTCCAGCATACGCCCAAGCGGGCAGATATGTACTGGCTGGTCCATATCGAGCGCACAGACGAACCCTTTACCATGGAATATGGTGTAGAAGAAATAAGCGATAAGGTGATACGGATAGATTTCATGCTGGGCTTCCGCGTACAACCCAGGATAGGCCTCATGTTCCGCAATGTGGTAAAAGATATGCTGCACAACAAAGAGCTGAACATCCTGCAACGCTATCCCGCTATGGCAGCGGAAAATCTGCAAAATTACAAGTTCGTCATCTTTGAAAATGTATTGTCTTACGACAACGAGTTTTCCGTACAGGAAGGCTTTATCCTCAACAGTTATTTTGCCATCAACAAGCTCGCAACGTCCGACAGTAAAGCATTCGGGCTGGATGTAAACCAGACGCTGGTAGAAAAAATACCGCTGGTAGTGACACCCAAATCATGTGATGGCCTCAGGCAGGTCTTCTATAAAAAGATTTAGGGATTTCTTGATTTACGAATTTAGGGATTTAGTTTCCGGGAGAATTTTCCTGGAACCTAAATCCCTAAATCCGTAAATCAAAAAATCCCTAAATATTTAGTAGGGGTAAGCGCCAGCTTAGGTGTCATGTACTTGATGAAAAGAAAACTATCTGCCTTTGCTTATTATTTGCTGCTGCCGCTGATTTATGGGTTGTCATTGCTGCCGTTCCCGGTGCTTTATCTCGTGTCCGATACGATGTATGTATTATTATACTATGTTATCGGGTACCGGAGAAAGGTAGTATTGCAGAATCTGCGGAACGCCTTTCCGGGAAAAAGCGAACAGGATATCCGGCGTATCTGCAAAGATTTCTATCGTTATCTCTGTGATCTCTTCCTGGAGACCTTCAAAACGCTGACCATCAGCAAAAGCGCCATGGTGAAGCATTGCAGCTTTACGCCGGAAACGCTGGAACTGTTTATGCGACTGAAGGCCGAAGGCAAGAGCGTGATCCTGGTGATGGGACACAAAGGCAATTGGGAATGGGCCGGTAATACTTTCAGCATCCTTTGCCAACAACCGCTGTACGTAGTTTATCATCCGCTGGCCAATCCGCACTTCAATCAGCTGATGTATCACATGCGCACCCGCTTCGGCACCCGGCTGATCGCGATGCAGGATACGCTCCGCGAGATGCTGCGGCAACGCCAGGAAGTGAATGCCACCGCCTTTATCGCCGATCAGGCGCCCCCGCCCGGCAACGCACACTGGATGCCATTCCTGCAACAAGACACGCCTGTATTCAAAGGCGCTGAAAAAATCGCACAGAAGCTGAACTATCCGGTGGTATATGTCAGCGTTCAACGCCTGAAAAGAGGCTACTACGCGGTATCGGCAGCCCTGCTGACCACTACGCCTGTAACTGAAAAAGAGGGGGACATAACAGTTGCGCATACACGCAAACTGGAAGAAGACATCGTTGCGCAACCAGCCACCTGGCTCTGGTCGCACAAACGCTGGAAACACAAAAGGCCCGCCACTATTTAATCATCTTCACAAGACTTTATTATGCTGCAAGGAAAAGAACTGATCCTGGCTACGAAACCGTATGCATGCGAAAACAGGACCAAGAGCTGGCTGCTGGCCATTTCTACATTATTATTGCTGATGGCGGCGCTCAGTGGCGCCTTGCTCGCCCCCTGGCTCCTGTTGCGGCTCTGCTTCAGTATCCTCTCCGGCCTGCTCATCGTACGCATGTTCGTGATCTACCACGATCATCAACATCATACCATCCTGCATCGCTCCCCTGCCGCCGATGTGATCATGACCATTTTCGGCATCTATATACTGGCGCCTTCCAGTATCTGGAAACGTTCGCACGACCATCATCACAAGCACAATTCAAAATTGTTCAGCGCCAGTATTGGCTCCTATCCTATTATTACCAGAAAAAAATTTGCGGCCATTACGCCGGCAGAAAGGCGCCGCTACCTGTTCAGCCGCCACCCGCTTACGATTGCGGCCGGTTACCTGTCGATGTTCATGCTCGGTATGTGCGTACAATCCTTCCTCAGCAGCCCGCGCAAGCACATGGATGCCGCACTGGCGCTGCTGATACACCTCGGCGGCTCTGCCGTCATGATATATTTTCTCGGCTGGCAAAGCTGGCTGCTGTTCATCGGGCTGCCCTTCAGCATTGCATGCGGGCTGGGCGCCTATCTCTTTTATGCGCAACATAATTTCCCCGATGTTTCCTTCAACGTAAACCAGGAATGGTGCTATGATAAAGCGGCATTGCTATCGTCCAGCTATATGACCATGAACCCGGTGATGGCCTGGTTTACAGCCAATATCGGTTATCATCATATCCATCACCTGAATGCGCGCATACCTTTTTACCGGCTGCCGGAAGCCATGCAGCAGCTGCCTGAATTGCAAAGGCCGAAAACCACTTCCCTGCGCCTCCGCGATGTATGGGCCTGTTTGCGGCTCAAGGTATGGGACCCGGAAAAGAATTGTATGATTGGATTGAAGGAGGCGCGGAGGTTGTCTTACTCAGGATTATAATGATTGAAAGGATTACCAGGATTTTTTTTACAGGATTAATAAAGATTAAAAAAAGATTTGCGGAGAAGATTTTCGCGATAGAAGCCCTTGAAGCGCTCAAAGCGCTTCAAGGGCTGGAACCTTGTTGATCTTCCCGCAAATCTTTTTTTAATCTTTATTAATCCTGTAAAAAAAATCCTGGTAATCCTTTCAATCATTATAATCCTGAGTAAGACAACCTCCGCGCTTCTCAAAAGGCATGGTAACGCAAACCGCCGTCCACTACGGCTACGGAGCCGGTCACATAGCCTGCGCGCGGCGATGCCAGGAATACGGCCATGTTGGCGATATCCTGTGATACGCCGAAATCGCCGAGCGGGATTTGCGCAGCGGCAAAATCGGTACGTTGATCGGGCGTAAAAATACGGCGTGTATTTTCGGTGTCTATCAGTCCGGGCTGCAGCATATTCACCCGGATATTATAGCGGCCCAGCTCTCCTGCCAGTTGCTTGGACCAGGCCGCCAGCGCGGCTTTGTTTACTGCTGAAGCATTGATGGTACGCAATTCGTAAGTACTGCCTACATTGAGTATCACGCCTTCTTTGCGTTCTATCATCTGCGGCAGGAACTGTTGTGTGAGCTGGCGATGATGATCGAAGTCCAGTACAAAGGCAGCATGCCATTCTTCATCAGGGCCTGTTACCGACAGGGCGCGACTGCGGCCAGCATTGTTGACGAGAATATCGACATGACCCAGCGCGGCCAGTGCAGCTGCCGCAATTTTTTGCGGCCCTTCCGGCGCTACGAAATCATATGAGAAAGTGATGGGCGCCACGCCGCCGGCGGCAGCCACTTCTGCTTTCAAACTATCGAGTAATACTTCATTTCTTGCGGTCGCAAAAACCTGTACGCCTTCCAATGCCAGTTCTTTGGTGATGGCACGACCAAATCCTTGACTGGCGCCACTTACAACCGCTGTTTTTCCTTTCAGATGCAGATCCATAATATTGATTTTTGTTGTACAAATGTAGGCGGTGTTTTGATACGGCAACTCCGTTCAATCGATTGTGCGAAGCGTACAAAAATGTAAGTAAGGGATTGCCATTCCCGCATTTAAATGTTATCTTTACTATATGTGTTGTAGAACGTCCCTATTATGCTCAAATAACTTTTAACCCCAGAATTATGAAAGAAATATTTTTCAATCCCGACGGCGGAGCGCTGATTGCAAAAGCGATCTTTCCTCCCAGCGCTGCAGCTCCTGCCAGTTATGAATTGCTGTTACGCGAATCCGGCAGCAATATCACCACCAGCTTGCTGAAGGGCGACAACCTGAATCCACAGGATGATATCGTCACCTTGCCAATACCAGTGGATCAGAACAACGGCCGCCGCATCATCCTGGAAACAGGCTTCGTAGGTCTCGATATCACCCACACGCCCGACTATACCATCCAGCTGGAAATATGGCAGGATGGCGCCCGGCTGGGCTTTGAACAGGACAACGGCGCCTTTACCGGCAAGGCACAGTATTCCATTATCTTTATCCGGCTCACTGCCAATTAACCTGCTGAAATGATGAAACAATTATTTACAGGCCTCCTGTTGTTGCTCGCCATCGCAACATATGGCCAGGGCCTTGACTCTATAGCACTGAGCAAAATGAAGCTCAACTTCATTGTACCGGATATGCCGGCCTTCAAGAGTTTAGGCACGGAGCCTTCCAACCTGCTGCGCCCCTCTACCCCCATGCCATTGGCGGTAGCGATATCCGAATTTTACAAGGGCGATAAATTCATTATCCCGCGGGCCTTTGCGCTGGAGGTAACACCCGCGCAACTGCTGAATGCCAAAAGGAATATGGCTGATCCCAATTCACGCTATGTGAAAAACAAAGTGTGGAACAGTTTCCGGGTATCGCTGGGCAGTGCGCGCGACAGCGCCTTTGCTGCCGGCGGCCGCAAACTGGCGCTAGGCTTCCGTATCAACGTGATCAACAATGGCGAGATGGCCACCGATCCGGAAGCGCTCAAAGCCATCGTGGCCAAGCTCGCTGAATTCAGGGTGGCCACCCGCGGCCTGCGCCGCGCCTTCGCCACCAAATACCTGGAAACCGTGCGCAGCTGGGCCTTGCAGGCCAATCCCTCCGATTCTGTGCGGATACTTAAAGCCAGTCAGCTCGATGATATCACCGATTGGGACTTTATGCTCGATACCAAACTGAAATCCGATGCATCGGTACAGCAATCGTACAATACCTTCGCCGCCGCTTACCAGCAACCGGAATTTGATACCTGGTTCAGCGCCTTCAAAACTGCCTATAAAAAACAAAACTGGAATGCTACGAAACTGGATATCGCGCTGGCCATTATGGGCGCCGCGAAAGACAGCATGGTGGGCAATATCAAATTTGCGCAGGTAGCCTTCTGGGGCACCTATGCCCTCAAAACGGGCGACAACGGCCAGACGCTGATCGGCCTCAATGCAGGCATCGGCAAGGATACGATCAGTTTGACCAACGACAACAACTATTTCCGTTTATCCGTTCCCGTGAGGTACCTGATCGGCACCAACCGTGTGAAAGGATTTTGCGAACTGCAATATCAATATCTTGGCCAATACAAAACCCATAACGGTTTGCTCAATTTCGGCGCGGAACTCAATCCGCTTGATGGCGTGTGGCTTAACTTTTATGGCGGCGTGAACTATAATACCACGGCGGGTAACACTACTTTCGTGACCAGCCTGAATATCAAAGTGACCTTGCCGGAGAAATTTAGTTTCTTCTAAACGCTACATACCTGTATATATGCAAAAAACTCGTCCTTTACTATTCCCACTACTGCTGGTAGTGGCTGGTATTGCTACCTTTAAGTTTGCGTTCGAATTTATTCTTAACGGCAAGGATGAGAAAAAACAATTTCATGAGATCCGATGGGAGCCAAGAGAAGTGATCAACACGGTGATCGACAGCGCACTGATTGACACGGTTCCTATCCACCTGCTGGCCGAAGAGCGCCAGCACTTCGCCTTGATACCGGCCGGAAAAAAATCCATCGACAGTCTGCTGGTAAAACAACGAACTGCGTTGATACATGCCCGTGAGTATGTAGCCGCGATGAGCAATAGCGCTGTGGAGGCGTACGCCGATAAAAGTATACGCCTGGCGTCTTCCTTTAATCTCCGAGACCTGGTAAAGATTGATTCCAACCATAGCAGCTACAGACAACCAGTAGCAGTGATATATGCCGACAGCTCCCTCATTACCAAAAGCGTCACCTGTACTGTTTTGCTCCCGCTCAAAGATATGGACTCCGATCGTTTCTTCCTGAAATATCCCAACTTCGGCTTTTGGGCATTATCACTGCTGATACAGACAGTTCTCTACGTACTGCTGATACTTTTCCTTCTCTATAAAACCTTCTCTCACACAGAGAACTTTCCGCTGAAATGGAAAATACCATATGCAATATTGATTACCGTCGTATGTATTGCCTTCTATCGCTGGCTACTAAAATATAACGATGATACCGCTATTGTAAAACCCGAATTATTCATGAGTAATATGAATAGTATATTCAAGGTGATAAATCCGCTGGGATACATTACAGTTGCGCTTTGCTTCGCCGGCATGCTATTCTGTTCCGGTGCAGCTGCACGGATACTCAAAAACAATGCGATCGCCGCACACAAAGACGAATTATTGGAGATTAATAACAATTTCAAAATTTATTTTCTCATTGCCGCGCTTACGATGACCTTTGCGGTGATCGCCACCGGCCAGTTCTATACGGCTCTTAACTCACTCGATCTTGTGAAGGCTTATAACGCCACCATCGGCCACGATTACTTCCGCATGGAAATAGTATACCTCTATGGTATCCTGCATACATTTGTACTGATGGCATTCTACTTGCCCGCGCAATTACAGTTAAATGCTTCCAACCAGGCCATGCTGGCCGCTTTACCACCGGAAGAAGCAAAGGTAAAAGTGTTTGAGCCAGTGCCTATGATCAAGAAAGTGATGGACCTGCTGGTGATGGGCGCCCCTTTGCTCGCAGCTTTTGTGAAGTCGCTGATAGATGTACTGGCCGGGTAACAGCATTTCAAAGTGCCCGCCCATGGCGTAGTAGTGCTGAAGCTGGAAGGAACTATCCGCCCGCTCAATTCCTTCATGAAAGATATTACCCGCGGCTTTGATCAGCAAGTAATCCGTTAAAAATAGTCAGGACAGCGAATCATATCATCCATTGTTTTATTCTCCCCAAAAAATTATCCCGCTGCGATCTCCCGATAACATTTTCCTTTATCTTTGATGAAACCCAATATCTGCCTGAGCAAGGAAACCTATTTTGTACAACCCAAATCTATCACCCTTTTTAAAAAGCAGATCATGAAAACGAAGCACTTAACCTATTCTGTATGCCTGGCTGTGGCCATCATTACAGGATGCAACAAATCGTCTGAGGTACCCGCCCCCGCTGCTACCAGCGTATCCAAAGCAAAAGTATGTATCGACAAACCCGTGAACAAAGCCGGCAAACCCTTGACGGAAGGCGTTCTCGTAAAAGCCTCCCGCTGGGCCAATGGCAAAACGATCCGGGTGAAATTCCTCAATGGCAGCACTTTCCTGCGCAGCAAAGTACAAACGTATGCGAAGGTGTGGGAAAACTACGCCAACATCAAGTTCTCTTTCGTAGCCGACAACCAGGCCGCCGACCTCAAAGTGAACTTCGCCAGCGATAACAGCTCCTGGTCGTACATCGGAACTGATGCCCTGACCTACGCCCCGGGCAATGATGAATCTATTCACTTCGGCTGGTTCGACAGCAGCACTTCCGACTGGGAATTTTCCCGTACCGTTACCCACGAATTTGGCCATGCTATTGGCCTGGCGCATGAACAATCCAGTCCTGCCGCCAACATTCAATGGAACAAACCGGTAGTATATGCTTACTATGCGCAGCAAGGCTGGTCGCAATCAGATGTAGACTACAACGTATTCTACAAATACAGCGCACAGGTAACCCAATACAGCGCCTACGATCCGGCCTCCATCATGCAATACCCGATTGACGCCAGCTTCACCACCAACGGCTTCTCTGTTGGCTGGAACGCTGTATTATCCGCCACCGACAAAAGCTTCATAGCTTCCGTATATCCGAAATAGCGAAGGTTTTCCTTGCTCAGGATGATAATGATTTTCGGATTTTTTGATTTTGGGATTTTTTGATTTAATAGGAGATTGTCTGGACCAGGATTAAACGGATTAATAAGATTTTCCTGATTTAATGAGAAGATCAACGGTGGCGGATTTAAGCGAAGAAGCCCTTGAAGCGCTCAAAGCGCTTCAAGGGCTGGAACCTCGTTGATCTTCGCGTTAAATCATGAAAATCTTATTAATCCGTTTAATCCTGGTCCAGACAATCTCCCATTAAATCAAAAATCCCAAAATCAATAAATCCGAAAATAAAAAAATAACTCCGCCAGGAATGGCGGAGTAGCTGTTAAGTCCCCTTGAGTCTATCTACTAGACTTCAGCCTAAAGGACTTTGTATTTGGGGGTATCTGCCAATAAGTACTTTACATACCCGCGGGCGGCGAGGCCGAGCCTGTGGTGCCGCCGTTGAACGGTACGCTGATCAGCGG
Organism: Chitinophaga vietnamensis; assembly: GCF_902167635.1. Classification (GTDB taxonomy): domain Bacteria; phylum Bacteroidota; class Bacteroidia; order Chitinophagales; family Chitinophagaceae; genus Chitinophaga; species Chitinophaga vietnamensis. The sequence goes on along the minus strand of NZ_CABHMS010000010.1, from coordinate 194,186 downwards.
AAAAGCTGAGGCAATATTTTTACTGATGACCAACAATTGTATTTTCCAGTTGCCATTACCGCCATCGTCCGTAGTGGCGCCGCTGTAGTCCATATTCAGGTGCCAGGTGTTAGTGGATGTTGCAAAAACATTGGCGATGATGGGCGGCTCCACCATTGCGCCAGCCACTGTAGGCAGCCGCACATATTTACTGAATACCAATCCCACAATCGCGACAATGTATTTGGAGGTGTCGATCTTTGTATCATAATCGCGGATCCTGGCGCCTGCTACATTATTGAGGTTATAGGTGATGAGGCTGATGGTAGAAGCATTGTTCACTGTCGCGATCTTTACGATCTCTCCGGTAGAGAGCATGCCTAATGATCCAACGCTGCCGGTGGCCACCGGCATGCTATCAACATAAAATTTATTTTTCGTATATACGTTTCCGTTAACATCCCAGGTGCCGCGTGGCGTGCGGGCGCCTAGTCCCACTTTGGGCGCCTGCGCCCAGGCGGCGCTCATGGCGATACTCATCAAAAACAGTAATAATATCCTTTTCATCTGCAATACACTTTACATTCAAATACCACTGGGCGGCCCGGGGGCGCTACCTGAATTTCTTCCTCCCAGGTCTACCGACACCGGGCTGAGCATGCTGGCAACGATCTTGTTAACCGCCAGGATACTGATTTGCCAGGTGCCGTTACCTTCTGCCGAGCTGCCTCCTACATAATCGAGGTTGATATGCCAGGTGCTGCCGCTCGGGAACAGGCGTATCTTCAGCGGTGGTACTTTGTTATCGGTGGTGAGCGTGATCTTTTTGTTGAACGTATACCCGGCGATGGACAGTACGAAATCGGTAGTATCGATGCCGGTATCGAAGTCGGTGACGTTGTCTCCTTGTCCGCCGATATTCGATAAGGAATACGTCAGGAAGTTGAAGGAGGTGGTGTTGCCGCTGCGGGTCAATATCTTTACGATCTCGTTGTTCTGGCTGATGCCCAGCAAAGGCACACGGCTGTTGGTGGTAGCGATGCTGTCTATTTGTAAGATATCTTTGATATAGGTATCGCCGTTGATATCGAGTTCCTGCCGCGGGTTCATCTTGCCCACGCCCACCGCAGGCTTGCTTTGGGCCTGCAAACCATGAGTGATGGCAAGGAAGATGATCAATAGTATATAATATCTTTTCATATCGGTCAAGCGTTTTAATGATCAAAGGCCGCTGGGCGATGCCGCCGCGGTGAGGGTATCTTTGCCGTTAAAATTTTCTGTGATGGCGGGCAATGTTTTCGCGATGCTTTTGTTCATCACCAGCAGAAACAGTGTCCAGGTGCTGTTTACGGTAGGCGCCGTACCTACGTAATCGGCCGCCAGGTGCCAGGTGTTGGTATTATTATCCTGCCAGGTTTCAATACGGAGGGGCGCCATAGCCCTGCCATAAGCCAGTAATACAGGGTCTTTCAGATCATACGCTGCAATCGTTACCACGTAGTCCGTACTGGATATTTTTGTATCGAAATCATTCACCCAATCGAGGTTCACATTTTTCAGTTCATAAGAGACCATATTGATGGGCGTTACGTTACGGCCGCTTTGTGGCGCCACCTTTACGATCTGGTTATTGCTGGTGATACCGATCAATGGTGTTTGTCTGTCGGCGCTGCCCATGTTCTCTACGAACAGTTTACCTGAAATGAACAGGCTGCCGTTGATATCCATGGCGCCGCGTGCCGGCGTTTTCTTGCCAGTGGCCACTTTCACGTTGGCGGGCACTGGCGACTGTGCACGGAGTAGCACCGGTATCAACATAAACAGAAAAAAAATCGCTCTCATCTCTTCTATCATTTAAACATTAACGCATCAGTGTCAGGAAGCCTACGAAACGTTGTATCTTGTTAGACTGGGTTCTGTCGCTGATGGTGATCACGTAATAGTAAGTACCATCGGGCAGTTGGTCGCCAATGCGGAGCCCGCGGTTACAGCGGCCATCCCAGTCGTTTTGATAATCTGCATTTTCATATACTGCATCGCCCCAGCGGTTGAATATTTTCATATCCACTTTGGCATTGGGATCGAGGCCTTCGATCACGAAGCGGTCGTTGCGGCCATCACCGTTGGGCGAGATACCTTCCGGTATCTTCAGTTTCAAGGGTTGCAGGGTGATGGGCGTAGGATCGTTATAAGCCGTTGGGTCGCCGTTGTTATTCGGCGGCAGGATGGTTTTATCATTCGAAATATCTTTCACCACTACGTCGCCGTTTTTACCAGACACCTGTGCAGAACTGTAGAAGGTGCCATAGCGGCCTTCCGGCGAGATATTGAGCGTGAAGCTCACGGTATCCTGTTGTTGTGGCGCGATGGTACTAAGTGCTTTGAGTAGCTGTATATCTGCATTACCATCGAAGCCATCGTTCTGCACCAGGTCGCCGCTTTGGGAGATCTGCCCCGATCTTCTGAACTTCATCGGATATGGGAAGGTGTTAGCGAGATTATGGGTGAGCATCACGCTGTCCAGCGGCACATTGCCCATGTTACGTAGTATGAGCGTGATGGTGACGGTATACGTTTGATCCGGCTGCAATTGCGGTTCGCTGGCGATCTGCGCGAGGCCGATAAGCGCCTGGCGGAGCAGTTCGGAGAAAGTGAGCGGGCCTAGAGTGGCGAGTGCATGGCCGCTGTTGAGCGATCCGGCGCGTTCGTTGCCGCTCGCGTCTTTCCCGCCTTCGCTCACCCATTGTTGTCCGTCCCAGCGGGCCATCAGCAGTGCTGGCAGCGAGGTTACAATGGTATGTGTTTTATCTGCGTTCCAGGTGAGGGTAACGGTTACGGGCGTGCTGCCAGCTTCGCGGTCCATCACCCAATATTCCCCTATGTTCACTTTTCCGGTTTTACCATCGGTGATGCGGGGATCATAGGGAGAAAAATTACCATCCCGGTAGAAGTAAGCGGCAGCAATGGTTTCCGTGGCGCTGGCGGGCGCGCTGATGCCGGCAGGGCGATAGTACTGATCGTTACCAATCGGGTACATGAATGGCTCGTTACCGGTTTTCTTCACTTTACCGGAAACGTGGCTATTGTCTGATGCGCCGAGGGCGCGGGCGCCGTTGAAGAAGGTGACCCAGCCTTTGTCGGTCGTTTTTACCACGCCATTATTAAAATACATATTCTTGCGGATGCCCATCTCATCATCCAGTTCGTAGGATATGCCCTGCATGCTGTTGCTCATCCACGCATTGAAAAGGGATACCGGCGCGGCGCCGTTGATCAGTTGCAGGTTCTTGCCCCTGAAGAAGGTGGTGCCGGTATCGGCAGTTGACATACTTCCGTTGTTGGTAAGATTGGCAGAGAAGGTGACCTGGCCATCGTTATAGTAATTACCATCATTCGAGAAATGATCCCCGAAATACACGATGGTATTCGGGTTCACGTGCAACGTGCCTTTGTTGACAGCAGTCTGGGCAGAAGCGCTGAGCGCTCCTGCCAGTAATGCGACTGCTGTTATTGTGTGCCTGCGTTGCCTGCTGAATAATAGTTTGATCATGTTCATGCTTTTCCTTGTTAGAACGTGTAGCTTACAACATACCAGGTGGTACCGTCGGATACCAGCGTTACTTTGAGTGCGCCGCCGGTGGCTCCTCCCGCGAACGACGAGAGCAGCGAATTGGATTGCGTACCGTCCGAGTACTGGATGTTCTGGTCGAACTGCAATGTTTGCGACGGCGAGAACTGGTTGATGATAAGCATTCGGTTCGTGCTGGATGCTACCGGTGGCAGCGTGATCGTACGGGTGGCGGTCATGCCTTTGACGATGATGATATAGTCATTGCTGGCTACGGTGTAGTTTTGATCCGTGATCACTTTCAGGTTGGTGAATACCGGGTTATTTCTCACGATGGAGAGGATGGTATCTTTCACCGGTGTAGTGACCAGGGTTTGGGCCAGCGTTTGCCTTACCTGCTGGCTGCCGAGGCTGTCGATGATCACTTGTTTGGTACTGTCGCGATAGGTTTTGCTGTTCACACCGATCTTGAAATGCTTGAACACGCTGCTATCGGCTTTGGACAGGACGTTACCATTGATATCATAGAGATCGATGAAACCGCGCTTGCCAACACTATCCGCTTTACCTCGGAGGTTATTGAAGATACTATCGCGAATGACTTTATTGTTTGTCACCATGTTGATGATGCTATCTCTCACGCGGCCTTTGTTGAGGCTGTCCAGCACTACGGTGCTTACGCTATCACGGAAAGCTTTGCTGTTCACTCCGATTTTGAAGTGCTTGAATACACTGCTATCGGACTTCGCCAGTACATTACCATTGATATCATAGAGATCAATGAAGCCGCGTTTACCAACGCTATCCGCTTTGCCACGGAGGTTATTGAAGATGCTATCGCGGATGACTTTATTATTGGTCACCATGTTGATGATGCTATCTCTCACGCGGCCTTTGTTGAGGCTGTCCAGTACTACGGTGCTTACGCTATCACGGAAAGCAAGCGAGTTCACACCGATCTTAAAGTGCTTAAATACACTACTATCGGATTTTGCCAATACGTTGCCATTGATATCATAGAGATCAATGAAACCGCGCTTGCCAACGCTATCCGCTTTACCTCGGAGGTTATTGAAGATGCTATCGCGGATCACTTTATTATTGGTCACCATGTTAACGATGCTATCTCTCACACGGCCTTTGTTAAGGCTGTCCAGCACTACGGTGCTTACACTATCGCGGAAAGCAAGGGAATTCACACCAATCTTGAAATGCTTAAATACACTACTATCAGACTTCGCCAGCACATTACCATTGATATCATAGAGATCAATGAAACCGCGCTTGCCAACACTATCCGCCTTACTGCGAAGGTTTACAAACATGCTATCACGGAACGTGGTGCTTTTGATCAAGCTATCTTTAATGCTACGGCTGGTCATCTGCAATACACTATCTCTCACACGGCCTTTGTTAAGACTATCCAGCACTACGGTACTTACGCTATCACGGAAAGCAAGGGAATTCACACCAATCTTGAAATGCTTGAACACACTGCTATCGGACTTCGCCAGCACATTACCATTAAGATCATAGAGATCAATGAAGCCACGCTTACCAACGCTATCCGCTTTACCTCGGAGGTTATTGAAGATACTATCGCGGATCACTTTATTATTGGTCACCATGTTAACGATACTATCTCTCACGCGGCCTTTATTGAGGCTGTCCAGTACTACGGTGCTTACACTATCACGGAAAGCAAGGGAGTTTACGCCTATCTTGAAGTGTTTAAATACACTGCTATCAGACTTCGCCAGCACATTACCATTGATATCATAGAGATCAATGAAACCACGTTTGCCAACGCTATCCGCCTTGCTGCGAAGGTTTACAAACATGCTATCACGGAACGTGGTGCTTTTGATCAAACTATCTTTAATGCTACGGCTGGTCATCTGCAATACGCTATCTCTCACGCGGCCTTTGTTGAGACTGTCCAGCACTACGGTGCTTACGCTATCGCGGAAAGCCAAAGAGTTCACACCGATCTTGAAGTGCTTGAACACACTACTATCAGACTTCGCCAACACATTACCATTGATATCATAGAGATCAATGAAGCCACGTTTCCCAACGCTATCCGCCTTGCTGCGGAGGTTTACAAACATGCTATCTCGGAACGTGGTGCTTTTGATCAAACTATCTTTAATGCTACGACTGGTCATCTGCAATACACTATCTCTCACGCGGCCTTTATTGAGGCTGTCCAGCACTACCGTGCTTACGCTGTCACGGAAGCCTTGGGAGTTCACACCGATCTTAAAGTGCTTAAATACACTACTATCGGACTTCGCCAGTACATTACCATTGATATCATAAAGATCAATGAAACCACGTTTGCCAACGCTGTCCGCCTTACCTCGGAGGTTATTGAAGATACTATCGCGGATGACTTTATTGTTGGTCACCATGTTGATGATGCTATCTCTCACGCGGCCTTTGTTGAGGCTATCCAGCACTACGGTGCTTACGCTGTCGCGGAAAGCAAGGGAGTTCACACCGATCTTGAAGTGCTTAAACACGCTGCTATCGGATTTCGCCAGCACATTGCCATTGATATCATAGAGATCAATGAAGCCACGCTTACCAACACTATCCGCTTTACCTCGGAGGTTTACAAACATGCTATCTCGGAACGTGGTGCTTTTGATCAAGCTATCTTTAATACTACGGCTGGTCATCTGTAATACACTATCTCTTACACGACCTTTGTTAAGACTATCCAATACTACGGTGCTTACGCTATCACGGAAAGCAAGGGAGTTCACACCGATTTTGAAGTGCTTAAATACACTACTATCGGACTTCGCCAGCACATTACCATTGATATCATAGAGATCAATGAAGCCACGTTTGCCAACGCTATCCGCTTTGCTGCGAAGGTTTACAAACATACTATCACGGAACGTGGTGCTCTTGATCAAACTATCCTTAATACTACGGCTGGTCATCTGTAATACACTATCTCTCACACGGCCTTTGTTTAGGCTGTCCAGCACTACGGTGCTTACGCTATCACGGAAAGCTAGGGAGTTTACGCCGATCTTGAAGTGCTTAAACACGCTGCTATCGGACTTCGCCAGCACATTACCATTGATATCATAAAGATCAATGAAACCACGTTTGCCAACGCTATCCGCCTTGCTGCGAAGGTTTACAAACATGCTATCACGGAACGTGGTGCTTTTGATCAAACTATCTTTAATGCTACGACTGGTCATCTGTAATACACTATCTCTCACGCGGCCTCTATTCAAACTATCCAGCACTACGGTACTTACGCTATCACGGAAGCCTTGGGAGTTCACACCAATCTTAAAGTGCTTGAATACACTGCTATCGGACTTCGCCAGCACATTACCATTAATATCATAGAGATCAATGAAACCACGTTTACCAACGCTATCCGCTTTACCTCGGAGATTATTGAAGATGCTATCGCGAATGACTTTATTATTGGTCACCATGTTCACGATACTGTCTCTCACACGGCCTTTGTTAAGGCTATCCAGCACTACGGTGCTTACGCTATCACGGAAGCCTTGGGAATTCACACCAATCTTGAAATGCTTGAACACACTGCTATCAGACTTCGCCAGCACATTACCATTGATATCATAGAGATCAATGAAGCCACGTTTACCTACACTATCCGCTTTTCCTCGGAGGTTATTGAAAATGCTATCACGGATCACTTTATTATTGGTCACCATGTTCACGATACTATCTCTCACACGACCTTTGTTGAGGCTATCTAGCACTACGGTGCTTACGCTATCACGGAAGCCTTGGGAATTCACACCAATCTTGAAATGCTTGAACACACTACTGTCAGACTTCGCCAGCACATTGCCATTGATATCATAGAGATCAATGAAACCACGTTTACCAACGCTATCCGCTTTGCCTCGGAGGTTTACAAACATGCTATCACGGAACGTGGTGCTTTTGATCAAACTATCTTTAATGCTACGGCTGGTCATCTGCAATACACTATCTCTCACACGGCCTCTATTCAAACTATCCAGCACTACGGTGCTTACGCTATCACGGAAAGCAAGGGAATTCACACCAATCTTGAAATGCTTGAAAACACTACTATCAGACTTCGCCAGCACATTGCCATTGATGTCATAGAGATCAATGAAGCCACGTTTACCAACACTATCCGCTTTTCCTCGGAGGTTATTGAAGATACTATCGCGGATGACTTTATTATTGGTCACCATGTTAACGATACTATCTCTCACACGGCCTTTGTTGAGGCTATCCAGCACGACGGTACTTACACTATCACGGAAAGCAAGTGAATTCACACCGATTTTAAAGTGCTTGAACACACTGCTATCAGACTTCGCCAGCACATTACCATTGATATCATAGAGATCAATGAAGCCACGCTTCCCAACGCTATCCGCCTTGCTGCGGAGGTTTACAAACATGCTATCACGGAACGTGGTGCTTTTGATCAAACTATCTTTAATGCTACGGCTGGTCATCTGCAATACACTATCTCTCACACGGCCTCTATTCAAACTATCTAGCACCACTGTACTCACGCTATCACGGAAGCCTTGGGAGTTCACACCAATCTTAAAGTGCTTGAACACACTACTATCAGACTTCGCCAGCACATTGCCATTGATGTCATAGAGATCAATGAAGCCACGTTTGCCAACACTATCCGCTTTGCCGCGAAGGTTTACAAACATGCTATCACGGAACGTGTTGCTTTTGATCAAGCTATCTTTAATACTACGGCTGGTCATCTGCAAGACGCTATCTCTCACACGGCCTCTATTCAAACTATCCAGCACTACGGTGCTTACACTGTCCCGGAAGCCTTGGGAATTCACACCAATCTTAAAGTGTTTAAATACACTACTATCAGACTTCGCCAGCACATTACCATTGATATCATAGAGATCAATGAAACCGCGCTTCCCAACGCTATCCGCTTTGCCACGGAGGTTTACAAACATGCTATCTCGGAACGTGTTGCTTTTGATCAAGCTATCTTTAATACTACGGCTGGTCATCTGCAAGACACTATCTCTCACGCGGCCTTTGTTGAGGCTATCCAGCACTACAGTGCTTACGCTATCACGGAAAGCAAGCGAGTTCACACCGATCTTAAAGTGCTTAAATACACTGCTATCGGACTTCGCCAACACATTACCATTGATATCATAGAGATCAATGAAACCTCGTTTACCAACACTATCCGCCTTGCCGCGAAGGTTTACAAACATACTATCACGGAACGTGTTGCTTTTGATCAAACTATCTTTAATATTACGGCTGGTCATCTGCAAGACGCTATCTCTCACACGGCCCTTATTCAAACTATCCAACACTACGGTGCTTACGCTGTCACGGAAACCCTGGGAATTCACACCGATTTTAAAATGCTTGAATACACTACTGTCCGCCCGCGACAGCACATTGCCATTGGCATCATACAAATCAATGAAGCCACGTTTGCCAACGCTATCCGCTTTGCCACGAAGGTTTACAAACATACTATCACGGAACGTGGTGCTCTTGATCAAACTATCTTTAATATTACGGCTGGTCATCTGCAATACACTATCTCTCACACGGCCTCTATTCAAACTATCCAGCACCACAGTGCTCACACTATCGCGCAACCCGCGGGAGTTCACCCCTATCCTGAAATATTTCAATACACTGCTATCGGCCCTCGACAACACATTGCCATTGCTATCATACAAGTCAATAAACCCGGACTTACCTACGCTGTCTTTCCTGATATCCCGGCTGCGGATCAGGCTGATCACCGTATCCCGGAAAAGCGAATCCGTCAGCAAGGCCTTCATATCAATATCCAGCCATACCGGCTTCAGCACGCTGCTATCTCCGCCAGCTATCACCAGCTTGTTGCTTTTCGAGCGCATATTCTGCCCGGAACTTTTGATGAGGTTGATGATAGAATCACGCAATACCTTGTTATTGGTGATCTCCGTAAGAAAATCACCGCCAACATAGATCCATTTGTTAGCCGGATTGCCATCAGCGCCGCTCCAATAATAGAAGCCGGCTCCGTTGCCGCCCTTTACGCCCGCAGCTGTGTTGAATACCAGCAAACCCTTTGCCGGCGCCACCGCCACGGGATAAGGATCCATTACATCCCGCAGCGCTATCCGCGGCACCAACACCCCCTTGTCGGCCGCCGTCACATCCAGGGCTGCCGAAGCATCAGGCGTAGTGGTACCAACGCCCACCTGCGCCTTAGCCGTCAGCGCAAGTAAAAAGAAGCAAGTCAGTAACAGGTAAAGTTTCCGTATCATATAGCGATCTTTATTCAGTAATCAGTAATTTTTTATTGATGCACACATTCCTGTGTAATATTGATGCCGTCTTTCACGAAATAAAATTCCGACCGGCGGTTCTGCTGATGCAGGTATTCCGGACAAGGCACATTATCCTTACACCCATTCCGCAAACGCGTTTCCCCGAAATATTGAACCGTCAGGCGCGCGGGCGCTATGCCCGCGTTTTCCAGCCAGGCGGCGACCGACCTCGAACGGCGCTCGGATAAACGGTTATTGTAAGCCACACTCGCACGCGCATCGGTATAAGAGGCAATCACGAGCGACAAAGCCGTATCCTGACGCAGCATCGCCGCCAACTTATTCAGCACCGGCAAAGCATCCGGCCGGATGGCATAGCTGTCGAGATCGAAGAAGATATCCGGCATCGCATACAGGCGCCTGAGCGAATCACAGTTCTTTGGCCAGCGCAAAGCGCCATCCGGCAAAGGTTCCAGGAAAAGGTCATGATGTATCAGGCTGTCTGTGTCGATACCCTTGGTAGAAAAAGGCAGCACCACTTTCTTCATCCCCTTCATCTCTGCCCTGATCTCATAATCCGTATTGGGCAACAAAGGCCATCCGAAATTGCCCGTAAGAGAGGTAAGCGTATCCCTGCTTTCTCCATTTCGTATAAGCGACACCGTTACCCCCTGCTGCCGCAGGCTGGTGATACGGTTGAACACCGTGCCGCTTAGTCGCAGCTGCAGCGGATTTGAACGGAAACGGAACACATCATCATCTCCATACCTGTTGGAACTGAAGAAGCCATGCAGCCCGCTCTCGTCTTCCGTACACCAGATACCAAAATCATCTTTGGAAGTATTCATGGGATAACCCAGATTCTCCGCCACGCCGCTGGCGGCGCCCTGCGCCCAGCGTACCCGGTAGATATCAAGGCCGCCCAGGCCCATGCGGCCATTGGAAGAGAAGTAAAGGTTGTTGCGCGCATCGATGAAAGGAAAAAGCTCATCGCCGCTGGTATTTACCTGCGGGCCCGCATTCACCGGCTTGTTCCAGCTGCCGTCTGCTGCTTTGGTAACATAGTAGATGTCTTTGCCGCCATAACCGCCAGGCATGTCCGACACAAAGAAGAGCGTGCTGCCGTCTTTCGACAAGGCAGGATGCGCAGTGGAATAATCGTCGCTGTCGAAAGGAAACTCTTTGATCTGCTCCCAGCCACCACTGCGGTATACGGCGCTGTACACCTTCAGGCGGTTGATGCCCTGCTTGTCGGTCCGGTACCTGCCCGGCACATAATTGTTACGCGTAAAGTAAAGGGTATCAAACAAGGATGAGAAGGTTACAGGGCCTTCATGATATTTTGTATTTACATGATTGTCGAAAACATTGACGCCATTATTCCATCCCGGACGTTTCACACCTTTCCAGTCCTGGTAACGGAAACGGTATAAACCCGCTACCTTGCTGTCGTTGCTGGTGGGATAAGTATCATCGTCGTTGAACACATAACGGAACACCACATCGTCGTTACGTATAAAACTCATTTTTCGTATATCCGTATACTTTATACCGGCGGTATCAGTGACCATGCGCAATTGCAGGAAAGGTTTTTCATCGCGTGCATATACTCGTTTGATACCGGTAGACAAATACTGGTTAGTCACAAACACCAGGTTATGGCCGAATAGCGCCGGGGAAAACTCGTCCAGCGTGGAATTGAGCGATGCATATTGTATCTGCCATTGCGACGAATCACGGAACAACTGATCTACCTGTGAGAAATTGTAGGGCGCCTCCTGCTGTGTTCTCATGCGGTACACGCGCAGGCAGCTGTCGGCGCGCTCATACTGCTCATTGCTGGAAAGCGCCTGTACGTATAGCAACAGCCATGATGGCGCTTCTTTGTCGTAATTGATCTGCGCAAACCAGGGCAGGCATTCTTTATAATGTTGCAGTTCCTGCTCCAGCAAGGCGATGTGTTTGATCGTATGCGGATCGCCGCCTTGTTGTGCATTGGCCTGGTGGTACAGTTCCAATGCGGCCGCAAACCGGAGCTGCGCATAGGCACGATCTGCCTGCTTCACCAGTTTGGCGGCCGATTGAGCAATAGCCGGGATTCCGGGGGATAAAACGAGATACAGTAAAAAGATAAAGACGTAAAATTTCCGCTTCATTGGCTGCTGCTTTAGAAATACCGGGGTGATAATATCTTCCCTTTCTCAAAACCAAACTCGTACCGCAGCATGATCTCATGCGATCCGCGGTTATATGCAGCCAGGGACTTATTCGAAAAATCATAGGAGTAGCCCAGCCGGAACTGAGGCGTACATTGTATTTCCGTGAGGAGTGCGCCGCTCTTGTCGGTACGGTAGGAACCGCCGAGGCTCACTACATCTTTCAACCATACCTGCGCATTGATATCAGCCTGTATGGGCGCGCCCTTCACGTATTTCACGAGAAAAGAAGGTTTCAGTTTTACATCGTTATTCATATCAAACACATAGCCTGCCATGAAGAACATATGTTCAAACTTCTGCGCAATCAGCTCGGAAGAATACAAGTACACATCCTTGCGCAGATAACTCTTGATAATATTTGGTGCAGAAAAACCAACATAGAATTTATCCGTGTTATAATACACGCCCGCGCCGAAGGTGGGCAGGAAAGAATTGATGTTGTTGGCAAACACATGATCATTCTGATCGATCAGGCTCACCTGCGTGAGATCGGCTTTATAGTTGGTAACGCCTCCTTGCAGGCCGATGGCCAGCGTGCCGCTGTTGGAAAAGCGGATACGATAGGTATACACGCCGAAAAAGCCGGTGGATTTGGTAACGCCGATCTGATCGTTGAATGCCATGATACCCAGTCCCAGCTTATTATTCCAGGTAGGCATATCCGCAGAGAAAGTAAAAGTTTTAGGTGCTCCCTTCAAACCTACCCATTGATCACGGTATAGTGCTGTAAGGCTCAGTACATTGCGACTACCTGCATATGCCGGGTTCACGGCAAGCGGGTTAAACATGTACTGGGTAAACATGGCATCCTGCTGCGCGTTGACGACAACGGGGCGCAGCAGCGGTATACACAGAATGGTTAACAGACGAAGGAATAAAGTTGATTTTTGTAAAATTTTACACTCCATATCCGCAACGTTTTAAGACACAAAAGGCATGGCAGGTCCGGTCCGCCATTGGCAGACAGTTTCCGGACAAGAAGTTTTTCATCTATTAATTATACTTGATAAGGACTCCTGACGATTAAAACAAACAACACTTTTTACTGGCGATAAAAGTCCCTCTGCCAGATAGTTAGGAACCACTGGTCAAGTCATAATAAAGAGGATATGGGCAAAATCTCCGTTTTACGGAAGGTACGTTGGCTTAGCTGGCACTGTAAAAAGAAATCTAATGACTCTCTGATAACCGCTGTAAATATGGGCAACGACCCTGAAAAAACGTTTAGTTACACAAACATATTCGTACTTAAGTCGGCGGCTATATGAAAAAGGGTGAACCAATTTTTAATTTTTTTTCGGGTCGCACCCTTTTAGCATAGCCTTAAACTATTATACAATATTAAGTATCGCAAATAACGCGAAGGGGTGAATGAAGAACAGATTTTTTTAAAGAGAAGAAAAGCAAGATTATTTATGAGAGATGAATACGGTATCACTGCACATCCTCAGTTTCAGTCCTGTGGCCTGCTCCAGCGGATGCAACAATGCATGCGGCGCCGGTGTGAGCGTAACAATACCATTGAGTAATATTCTTTTGCTATCATCGTCGAGGAAGTGATAATTGAGATCGTAGTGCATAGCGAAAGCTTTCATTACATCTTCCAGGCTGGAATGTGTGAACAGTAATTTATCTTTTTTCCTGGTAACGGGGCGACAGGAAGCCAGGCGGATGCAGCTGTTTGTTTCCCTGATGAAACAATTGGGAACGGTGATCACGCTACTGTCGTCGCCATCGCCATCCAGCAGGATATGATCCATGAGGTTACCTCTCTGTGGGCAGGAGGGAGCACAACAGCAGTTGCAAGGCAATTCGGAACCGTCTGCGTGAATATGATCGAAGCTGGCATTGGTGTTGTACAGCAGGGAAGGATCGGATTCCGGCCTCAGGGCGGGCCTGGCTTCTCTCCTTCCGAGCAACCAAACGGCCATAGCTCCCGCTGCTATCATCACTAGCAGCACGGCGGCCTTAAGGCGGGCCAATTTCAGCAAAGGGATAAATCTGCCTGTTGTGTTTTCCGGTTTCTTTTCAACAGCCGGGGCTTGTAATCCGGCCCTGGCCGCCACTTTCCAGAAATCTTCTTCAACTGGTAACAACAACGACTCGGTAAGAAAGGGCGTTTGTCCTAATTCCCGGAACGTCTCCACCCAACGTGCTTCTTCCTCTGTCAGCGGTATCTCCGCACCACTCTCCTCGTTCTCCAATGCTGCTAAAATTGCGTCCCAATTGATATGGCTATTTTCAGACGACATTGAGTTATTTCAATATTAAGTTGGTCTATCGCTAAAAAGGGGTGAATATAATCATAATAATTTTTAAATTTTCCCTTAAAATGCGATACGCCAGTTTCAAGTGCGTTTTAACGGTATTCTTGCTCACGCCCATTTTATCGGCGATCTCGGTATATTTCATTTTGCCAAACTGGTGCAGGATAAGGATCTTGCGCCTTTGGGCGGGTAAACTGCCAATGGCATCAAACAGCTTGCTGCTGCGCGCCTCATACTCCCGCTCCGCATGCCGTTGCCCGAAGCTGTCTTCCCATTCGTCCGAAGGTAATTGCGAATAATGCTGTTCCCGGGTACGGTCTTTCCGCACATACGATGCAGCCAGGTTCAATACCGCCCGCGTAGCATACGATTTAAAAGTGCCGGTGATCCTGATCTGTTCACGATTGGCCCAATAATACACAAAAAAATCCTGTACCAGGTCCCTCGCAATATCCATATCACGTGTCACCCTTGCTGCACAATAACATAACCAACTGTATTGCTGAGTAAAAAGATCTTTAAAAGAAATGCTGCTCAGCTCATTTCCTTCACTGTCATTTGTAGCATTCACATTCATGCAATCAAAGTTCAAAACATACAATCAATATCCCTTGGCACAATGGGCCGCTCCCTCCATTGGCATAACAATAACATCCCGTCCGCATCGCGGGAATACAAACTACCTAAAGGCTGGTGTAAAACGTTTTAGCGGAATCATCAGTGGTAAACGGGTTACTGGGAATGACAACGTCTCTTGGCATCGATACAATATTTATTTTTTAAATGAATCTGCATCTCCTCGTCATTACAAACAATCAGGGTCTGTTGTAATTAAAGCATGTTCACTTTTTTCAAATTGGGATATGGAAAAATTTGCGCAAAGGTAATACATCTCAGCAGATGTTTATCATATGTTTCGTTTTTCCTGATTAGTCTGGACAGATATTACGCTCTCTATTATTACTCAAGTTAGTAAATCATTTATGATTCTGCATCCTTACCGTTTGTTAATTACTGGTTAAGAAATGCCTTGATAAGCGGTACAACAAGCTCTTTTCACTGATTACAATCTCCGCATCAGCCACCAGCAAGGGTTGCAGAGGGATCACCTTTCCCGTAGCCGTAGTCCTCCCCTGTTTCAATTTTATCCTGCAGGTGAAAGTAGTATCAGAAATTGCGAATGGAATCGTTTGCACCATCCCCTGTAATACGCCATACTGCTCATATGGATAGGCATCCAACCGGATCACCACCGCCTGGCCCGGACGTACTTTCCATACATCTTTTGACGGCACCACCGCCTGCACCTCACTACCTCTCACGGATACACGCACCGCCACCACCTCCGGGAAACGCAGGCAGGCGGCCATCACCAGAGTACATAACAATACAATACCGATCATCGTAATACCGCTGCGCACAATCCACGGCGGCATCTTGCCCATGAGCTCCTGCACCTCTTCACTGCGCACCTCTTCCAGCGAGGCATGTGTAAATGTTTTTTGTTCCGGCATATTTTATCAGGCGCCCAGCTCCAGCTGGTTTTTTACAAGTTCAAAATAATTACCACGATTGGCCGTGAGCGCGGCATGCGTGCCCCGCTCCACAATACGGCCCTTATCCAGCACAATGATCTGGTCCGCATGCCGCACCGTACTTAAACGATGCGCAATCACCACCACCGTCTTCCCCCGGAAGAAATGTTCCAGGTTATGCATGATCACCCGCTCATTATTGGCATCCAGCGCGCTCGTCGCCTCATCAAAGAAAAGATAAGATGGATCCTTATAGATCGCCCGCGCGATCTGGATACGTTGCCGCTGCCCTGCACTGATGCCATTGCCAGCCGTACCAATACGCGTTTGATACCCCGCCGGCAAAGCCTCGATGAAATCCCTGATATTGGCCGCTTCCGCCGCTTTTATCAACTTCTCCTGATCGATCTTTTCATCGCTGATCGCAATATTCTTTGCAATACTGGCCGAAAAAATAAATCCATCCTGCATCACATTGCCGCATTGCCTCCTCCACCACTTCGGTGAAATGCTTTGCAGTGGCTGACCGCCAACGGTGATAGTGCCTTCATCCGGCGCATAGAATTGCAACAACAATTTCATCAGGGTAGTTTTACCACTGCCACTGGTACCCACAATAGCGGTCACCTTGCCTTCCGGAATGGTAAGGTTGATATCCTGCAACACATAGGCGGATTGCCGCGCGCCATAACGGAAGGATACATGATGCAGATGAATATCCCCGCCACTCAGCCGGGAAGGCACGCCCGGCGCGCGTTCCGGCGCCTCCTCTTCTTCCCGCTCATGGATCTCCCCCAATCTGTCTAAACTGATCTTGGCGTCCTGCGCAGATTGAATGAAGGTCAGCAACTGATCCAGCGGACTATTCATCTGCCCGATAATGTAACTCACGGATAACATCATCCCCAGCGTTAGATGCCCGTTCATCACTTCTGTTGCGGTGATAAACGAGATAAGGATATTTTTAAGCTGATGAAAAAAAACCGCCCCCAGCTGCTGATACTGCCCCAGGGCCAGGCCCTTCACATTGATGCGGTACAGGCCCGCCTGCACATGCTCCCACTCCCAGCGGCGCGCTGTTTCACAATTATTCAGTTTAATCTCCTGCATACCGGTGATCATTTCGAACAGCACGTTCTCATTTTCGCTCATCCGCTGAAAACGTTTGTAGTCGAGCGCCTTGCGGCGGCGCAGGAAAAACAATATCCACGTAATAGCCGCCGCACTGAAAAATACAAACACCAATAATATCTTCCAGCTGTATACCGCCAGCACCGCGGCAAATACGAGGAGGTTCACAAATGAAAAAAGTGTAGACAAAGTAGTACCGGTTAAAAAAGCTTGTATGCGGGTATGATCGTTGATGCGCTGACGGATATCACCGATCATCTTCGTATCAAAAAAACGGATCGGCAATTTCATCAGCTTGATGAGAAAATCAGAGATGATGTTAATATTGATACGGCTGTTCATATGCAACAATATCCAGCTGCGGATCATTTCGATAGCGGTAGCACCGGCAAACAGCAATAGCTGCGAAAACAGCACCAGGTATACAAAACCGATATGATGCCGGTTGATGCCATCATCCACCAGGCTCTGTGTGAGAAAGGGCGCGATGAGCGATAACAAACTGGCGAGCAGCAGGCTAAGCATCAGTTGCACTACCTGCCTGCGGTAAGGTTTCAGGTAGCGGAACAGGAAGCGAAAGCCGCTACGGGCGGGCTTCTCCGACTTCAGGGCAAAAAAATTTTCGCCGGGCTCCAACATCAGCGCCACCCCGCGGTTCCGGTTACCTTGCCAGCAACGCTGAAAGGTGGCCCTGTCTACCTTTACCATGCCATGTGCAGGATCTGCCACAAGTATCTTGTCATTTTTTTTATGCCGGTCGTAATTCTGTGGGGGCAGCACCACGAAATGCTGCTGGTTCCAATGCAGGATGCAAGGCAGTTCCACCAGCTCGTCCAGCTCTTCAAAGGTGACCTGCACGGCGTTGGTGCGCATACCGATCTTCTCCGCCGCCTCACTGATGCCGAGCAGGGTAACGCCTTCGCGCGTAATGCCCGACTGCTGCCGCAGATATTCCAGCGGATAGTCGCGGCCGTGATATTTTGCTATCATCTTCAGGCAGGTAGGGCCGCAGTCCATCGCATCCAGCTGTTTGAAAAAAGTGAATCCCATCATCGTATAGTAGCGGCCATGGCCAGTTGTGACAAATAGTATTTTTCGAGGAAGAAGTAAATGACCAGTTCGTGCTTGCGTTGTTTAGCCACGAAGATGCGGTTGAGGAACATATGAAGATGACTGGCTACGATATCGCGATAGCGGTTTTCATCTCTGCAAAGCGATTGTATCTTCTCCGCCAAAGGTGCCGTCACGGCGCTTCTCGCCTGGAACATTTCAATTGCTTCTGTGATCTCGTTCTTCTCATCATCCGCTGCCTGCATAAATGATTGTATCTCCTGCTGATGCTTGCGGTATTTATCGTTGAGTGCTTTGTGCTGCAATTTAGCGCCGCCAAATTCGGTGATGAAGCTCTCCCGCAGCGCGGCCAGCAGGTTTTTGCGTTCGGAGATGCTCAGCCCGAAATCTTCCAGCAGCATGCCCGCGCCGCGCAGGGCCAGTTTCCAGCGGAAGGCCTCGCCCTCGGCGCCATCCAGCATGCTGATGATGCCCAATACCGCCTGGCTGTCGGCCATGAACAATTGCTCGCAATACATTATGGTCTCCGCGCCATATCTTTCTATCTCCCTTACGTAAGTATCGCATTGCACCTTGCTCACCTGCCCCGACGCAATGAAAGGCTGCATGGCGGCGGCGATGCGGTGCAGTATCACATCATTGTTCGCCGGATGCGCGCTGTTCAGAAAACGGATGCGGATATGCGGCTGCGGATCGCCGAAGCGCAGAAAGAAAAACTGCTCAAAGAGGCCATCCTCCTGCCATTCCGGAAGCTGCGCGGCAAAATAACCGGCCAGCAATTCTTCTCCAGTTTTAAATCCACAATAGATCTTTACAAATAGCCATTCGCTGCCGGGCGTAAAAGAACGCATGGGTCCATCCAGGATCATGCGCCGCGGAGCAGCCATCGTAGCCGTTTTGGCGGCAGCAGGCATGCAGGTGAGCGGCAGTAATAACTCGTGCGCATATACGTTGTTTTGCGCATCGCGCACCAGGCCTTCTGTTTCGCCATTGATAAATTCTTTCAGCTTTGCATGGCCTTTACTCCGCAGATGTTCCATCAACACCTGTATAGACGCGGGTTGTGTGAGATCGATCAGTAGTTCATTATCTGCTTCTGCCAGCAATACCAGCGCCGGCATGGCATGCCGTGAACGGTATTCCGTGAAAAAGGACAGTAGTGCGGCCTCTGCTTCTCCCAGCTGCTCTACCTCTTTAAAAGTAAGCGTCCATCCTGCCCTGGCGAGGATAATATTTTTATACACTACACGCGGCAATCGCTGCCGGGAAGCCAGCACGCCCCAGTCCCAGGACAGATGCGATACCACCGACTGATGTTGCAGATCGCAGAGGAACTTATACACCGGCAGGCTATTGAAACTGTAATTATGCGCAGAGCTGAGGCGCGGCATCACGCGCTTGTTGAGCCTTTTGCTGCGGAGGATCACATCATTGCCCCGCACGCTCACCAGCAGGTCGGATACCGGTATCTGATGATCTGCCGTGGCGGCAGGCACGCTGATATACGGTATTTCATAAGGCCGCAAAGCGGGCCTGATCAATACATTGGCGGCACGCGCTTCAGGATAATGCACTACCTCCGCGAGTATGGCATCGGGATGCGCAGCAGCCTCCTCTTCCAGTGTGGCAGCCAGTTTGGCGGCCAACACGGGATCGCCGCTACAGAAGCGGCCGAGCAGGTTGGCGGCGGAAGGGCCGCCCATCGACTGCATCGCAAACTGGTAGTCGCCATTATCTGCCGCCTCCGCAGATGCGGCCAGCACCGTACCAAAGAGATAGCAGCTGTTGGCCATGTTCACCGTTTCCGGGTCGCCCAGTTTTTGAAGGTCTTCATCGGTGATGTACACCGTACCTCCTCCTTCCTTCAGGAATGTTTCGTATTTATCCAGGCATAACTGTTGCAGGGCAGACCAG
This sequence comes from Chitinophaga vietnamensis, assembly GCF_902167635.1. Classification (GTDB taxonomy): domain Bacteria; phylum Bacteroidota; class Bacteroidia; order Chitinophagales; family Chitinophagaceae; genus Chitinophaga; species Chitinophaga vietnamensis. Next base: position 174,185 of record NZ_CABHMS010000010.1, on the reverse strand, counting down.
CTCACCGTCGCGTTTTCTGTAGCGGGGCCATTGGACACGTCTTCCACGAAAGGCGTATGTACCGTTTGTTCCGTAGCGCCGCCATAGCCGATGCCGGTTTCCGCGTCCAGCACAAAGCTGAGCGGCATCTCCCGCGATTCATATTGCTCACGGAAACGGGCCGCAAAGTTGCTCATCTCCGATTGTGATTTCGTATAGCCGTGGCAGATAGATAACAAACGGTTCACCTGCGTGGTAATATCGCTCACGAGTTTTTCGCTCAGGGTGCAGGTATGGGCCGTTTTAAAAAGATCTACCTGCAGCAGGTCTTTCGGCGCTTCCAAAGGAAAAAGCGTTTCGCACATTTGCTGGATGCTATTGAGCCGCGTGCGCGCAAAGTCTTGCTGGCGCAACAATTGCTGCAGGCCGCATAAAGACTGGTACAGGACCTCCGCCTCTGCCACCGACGACAAACGGCTGATCAGCGCCTGTAGCTGATCGGGGCCTGTGATCTGCGGTGAAATATCCGGTATCAGCAATTGTGATTGTATCAGTTCTTCCACAAAAGCTTCCGCCTCTTCCTGCGCGATGGTATCATCTTCCGACAATATCATTTGAACGATCTCCGCTACAGTTGATCCCGCGCGGGTTTCCCCTAATATCTTCTCCATAAATACAGAGTCCTCCACGGAAGTAAGCAGGTACTTGCGGTAGTTATGCTGAATAGTATATTCTGCATAACGGTATTTGTTGCCCGCCGGGTATATGCTGTTGTTCGGGCTGTAACGCAGTACCGGCTTCACTTCCGGGAGTTGCTGTATGTGGTCGCAGATTTTGGTGAAATAATCCATGTCCAGTCGCACATGCTGATGTGCGGCGGTAATATCTTGCAATTGTATCACTGTGTTGCCGGCGATGGCGCCGGTGGTGCATCCGGCGAAAATGCCGTAGGGCGTGCTGCGCGTGCAGGCGCGTACCCAATATTTATAAAGAGAGCGGCGTAATTTATCGAGCTTCTTCTGGTTAAACGCCGCAGGATCGGCGATGGCGCGTTCCAGTTCCCGCAGCAGGTCTTTGGAAGCAATGCACAGCGCATACAGGAACAGCGGATGTGCGGCGGCCAGCTCAGACAGGCTGTCCTGTAACACCTCCCTGTAGCGGGTTACAGGGTATAGCGGAGTTCTCAACAGGAAAAACCCTTTATGCGAAAGTGCCATTTTCAATTATTTTTTATGACAACAAGAAACATTCATCCCAGGCCAGTGGCGTATCATGCAGGTGCGACAACATCGACAATCCCACGCCGGCCCCGCCATCCAGCAGGTCCCAGGCATAGTCCCATTGTTTGTCTTTTCCCTGCCATACTTTGATGCCGTGTTTGCGGCCTTCTTCATCAAAAGAAATTTTCTCCACCGCTTGCCGCTGCCAGTGGCTGGCGCAGTGGTAGAAAGCAATATCTCCCGTCTCGAACCAGAACTTCCGGTAAAAGGCGGCGATGCCGCCAGAACCATGACAGATACAATTATCGAGGATACCTGCCGCTTCATCCGTATTGCGGCAAATATTATAATGCATGATCGCTTTGGCTTCTTCCTGCCAGGCAGGCATGTTGATAGCCTGGCCACAACGCCAGAGCGCCAGCGCTACGTTGAGATCACCATAGCACCATGAAAGACGACTGTTGATCGAATGACCGTCCAGTATGGCTGGAAACAGCGCCTGGAAGCTGCCTTCCGCCGGTGTATTTTTATGATGGAGGATGAAAGGAAAACTTTCGAGCAGCAGTTGCCGGCATTGCTCCTGCGCGATGCCCGCCTGGTAGATCTTTGCCAGTATAATGAGGATGGAGCAGGAACCATGAGCCAGACTGAAAGCATCCACGAAAGTGCCCACCGGCTTTTCATGCGTATAGAAGAGCGGCAGACTGCGGCCGTGGGCGGTCATTTTGCTGTGGAGCATCATCGCATTTACAAACTCCTGCAAGTGTGCCGCTACATCGGGGCGGGCACTGTAATGCAGCAGGAAATTGCACATGCCGGAGCTGCCATGCAGGAAATCGAAATTGAGATGATCGAGATGATCACGGCTTTGTACAATCGTAGCTGTCACGAAATCATCCGCGAGGTATTGCATATCCATCTCCAGGAACCCATGCCTGTTGAGATGATCCAACAGCCAGAAAGGGCCGGTATGGCCGGAACAGAAGGCATAGCTGCTATCTTCCTCGATCGAGTATTGCTCGTATATCTTTTCCAGCAGGGCGGTGGCATTATCTGCCGTAGGATCGGCATACTGCTCATAGTAGAACATAAACAGGAGCGCTCCCCAGGGCCCTTTAAAGAGGCTGTTGGCGTAGTCCGCATCAAAACGCTCTTCGCGGAGCAGCTGGACCAGGTCGTGATAAAGTTGTTGCAGCGGTAATGGAACAGGATTCATTTGCCAGGAGGTTGATGATATACAACCGGGAAAACAGGACATCTTCCCGGTTGTAAAAAAATAAACAGTCCGGTGCTATCAAGGTATCTGGCAGCAGGGACGGCCAGTGCCAGGGCTGGTAGCGCGGCAGCTGGAGATCTGACGGGTGTCGTCTGTACAGAGCACAGATACGCCGAAACCACCCAGCAATTGCTGCTGTTGGTCGGTGTTCAAGGAAGCCACTGTTGATTTGTTCAACAGCAGTTTTTTGCTGAGGTCAATTTTTTTCTTTTTCATAAATGGTGTTTTAAAAGTGAGTTCTTACGCAGTCATCGGGGCAGGTAGCCTCATTGGTTTTTACGCAGCAGACGCTCCAGGTGGTAACAGGCATACCACCAGCGATGCTGGCTTGTTGCGCTTCATTCAGGTTAGCGATGGCATCTTTTTTCAGCAGGAGTTTCTTGCTGAGTAAAGGCTTTTTCTTTTTCATGTGGGTGGAATGAAGGTGAATAATGGGAGAACTTATCTGTGACAGCCAGCAGGGCAGGTCACCTCATCAGTTTCAACACAGCAAGCGCTCCACCAGGTGATAGGCGCGCCGCCATTGATTTTGGCTTGTTCCTGTGCGTTCAGGTTAACAATGGCTTCTTTTTTCAGCACGAGTTTTTTGCTGAGGGATACTTTTTTCTTTTTCATAAACTGGGTTTTAATAGACATACCTTTCCCTCTGGCTGGTGTGACAGCGGGGATAAAGCGGGTCTGGGTTAAGAAATAAAAATAATAGCCGGTTTCATGTTGCCCATATGGCGGCTACCAATATGGCGCCCCTACGGGGCGCAGGAAGCGTAGGTATATCATTTGAGCTACCAATATGCCGCCCCTGCGGGGCGCATGGCGGGGATACATATTGTGCGATCTACCTGTTCATCGCTCCGGAGGAGCGCTATATTGGTAGCCATACAATGCAATCTACCCGTACATCGCTCCGGAGGAGCGTTATATTGGTAGCCATACAACGCAATCTACCCATACATCGCTCCTCCGGAGCGCAATATTGGTATCCATACAATGTGGTCTACCCTACATCGCTCCGAAGGAGCGCAATATTGGTAGCCCTGCGATGCAATCTACCCGTACGCTCCGCAGGAGCGTTATATTGGTAGCCATACAATGCAATCTACCCATACATCTCCGCAGGACCGCAATATTGGTATCCATACAATGTGGTCTACCCATACATCGCTCCGGAGGAGCGCAATATTGGTAGCCATACAATGCAATCTACCCGTACATCGCTCCGGAGGAGCGTTATATTGGTAGCCGTGCAATGCAATCTACCCGTACATCGCTCCGGAGGAGCGTTAATTGGTAGCCATACAATGCAATCTACCCGTACGCTCCGGAGGAGCGCTATATTGGTAGCGTTATATGGATGCGCCTAGCAGGCAACGCATAGATCTTGACCAGGAGGAATGGTTGAACAGGTTTCTACCGCAGTTTGAGTAGTAGTGCAAATGGTAAAGCGGGTAAGGAAGGCTGCGCCACCATTTATGGCTGATTGTTGTTGTGTGTTCAAAGAAGCGATGTGCGCTTTTCCCAGGAAAAGCTTTTTCTCTAAAGGCAGTCTTTTCTTTTTCATAATGAGGGTTTACGGGTTAAATTAAAAGGAGGTAACCATTATCGTTGTAACTGTGCCGTCGATCGTCGGGAAAAGCCAGCGCTGGCCCTCACTGACACATCGTTTCATAGCACAAGGGTTATATTGAGTATTTGTTATTTTGAAGATAAGTATTTTATTAAAAAAAAAAAATTGTTTTTGGCGCCCCTTGCCGATTGTCCGCCTTCGGACAGATACGTATCAAAAGCGGACGTTTGGCGATCGCAGCAACCCGTGAAAAGCCCGCCCGTATTGATCGCTGGATTATGGCATCCCTTTGGCGCTCCTCCTGGCAGCCACTTCTAAATCATTGCTCATGTCAGGTAACTACATTAAAATAGCCATACGTAACCTGCTTAAAAGTCCGGCCTTTTCATTGATCAATATATGCGGACTGGCAGCAGGTCTTACTGCCTGTATTTTACTGGCGCTGTATGTCCGCAGCGAACTATCGTACGACCAGCACCAGCAACATGCCGCCAGCCTGTACCTGGTGAACAGCGAAGCGATGATCGCTTCCGGCGCTAAAGAAGAATATCCGATGCTCTCGGCATCTTACGGGCCGGCTCTCAGCAACGCCTTGCCGGAAGTGCAACAGAGCGCACGCCTTTTTGTGACGGAAGATAAAACGCTGTTGCAGGTACAGCCCGCAGGACAAGCGCCACGCGCCTTTTACGAAACAAGAGGCTGCCAGGCCGATCCCTCCTTCTTCCAGTTGTTCAGCTATCATTTCCTGGAAGGCGACAGCACACATGCCTTGCAGGAAACCAATTCCATTGTGATCACCGATATCCTCGCCAAAAAACTGTTTGGCGAAAATGCAGCGCTCAACCAGGTGATCACCCTTGGCGGTAACAGCGCTTTCAAAGTCACGGGGGTGGTGCGCGATGAAAGCTATCACTCACATATCGACGCGCATTTCTTCCTGCCGCTCAATGCAGGATGGCTGGGCGATTTCCTCCGTACGTCCACATCTTTCGCCACCAACAATATGTTCTATACCTATGTGCGCCTGCAACCCGGCGCTGATCCAAAATTGGTGGACCGCAAGCTGGCAGTATTCATGAAAGACGTGGCAGGCAAGGATTTGCAGCAGGCGGGCTTCAGCAAAAGGATCTTCCTCGTGCCGGTTACAGATCTGCATCTTTATGACGGTCTCAATACGATCGTAACCGCCGTGAGCAGCCGCTCCTATCTTTATATCATGGCTTCTATCGCTTTGTTCATACTCGTGATCGGCTGTGTGAACTTCATGAATCTCTCCACCGCACGCTCTATTCGGAGGGCAACGGAAGTGGGTATACGAAAAGCGCTGGGCGCACGTAAACAGGAGCTGATCCGTCAGTTCCTCGGCGAATCCTTTATCCTTACTTTCTTTGCACTGCTGCTGGCCGCTGGCCTCACGGCCTTGCTACTGCCGCTTTTCAGCCGTCTTAGCGGAAAAGATATGAACAGTCTCCTGCCGTCGCTCCCCTATCTCGCGGCCGCTTTCATCGGGCTGGCGCTGGTCACCGGTTTTGTGGCAGGCAGCTATCCCGCCTTCTACCTGGCCGCCTTCAAACCGCTCGATACGCTCAAAGGCCGCTTCAACAACAGCATTCCCGCCATTGCCTTGCGTAAAGGACTGGTAGTGTTCCAGTTTGTGATCGCCTGCACATTGATACTGGCTACCCTCACGGTACGCCATCAGCTGGATTTCCTGCGCAAACAACCCCTGGGATTTGAACAGGAGCAACAGATCGTGATACCGCTGCGCAGCAATGCCGCACAACATGCCTATACGGTTCTTTGCGAAAATTTCATGCATAACAGCCAGGTGAAAAGCGCCGCCGGCACTACGTTCTATCCAGGCATACCTAACCCCACTACGTTTAGCCTTTACCGTGCCGATCAAACCGTGAACGATATTCAACAGGTAAATGTGAATTGGGTAGCGCCCGGCTTCCTCGAGTCTATGGACTTCAAACTGGCTGCAGGCCGCTTCTTCCGGGCAGGCAGCAGTGATACCAGCAACCGCCTGGTGGTGAATGAAGCCACCCTGCGGAAGTTCGGCGTGCCGCTCAGCAAAGCTGTTGGCCAACAGCTCCATTTTAATTTCCAGGGAAAATTACGGGTGTATGAGATCACCGGCGTGGTGAAAGATTTTCATTTTGAAGACCTGCGCAAACCAATTGCCCCCTATGCCTTCCTGTTGAATGCCAGTACTGCTTACAGTTACATCGTGGTACATGCCAATACCGCCGATATGCGGCAAACCATTGCTGCGCTGGAAAGCAAGTGGAAAGCGCAACTGCCGGGCGAACCCTTTGAATATACTTTTCTGAGCGATGATTTCCAGCGTAACTATAATGCGGAACAACGCACCTTCAGCATATTGAATTACTTCACGCTCATCGCCATCCTGATCTCTGTATTAGGCCTCTTCGGCCTCGCTACTTTCGATGTACAGCAACGCACCAGGGAAATCGGTATCCGGAAAACGCTGGGCGCTACTACGATGCACATCGCCGGGCAGCTATCGGGTAATTTTATCCGGCTGGTGTTGCTGGCCTTTGTGATGGCAGGACCGCTCGCCTATTTCGCTATGCAGCAATGGCTGCAACATTTTGCCTATCACACGCAGATGAGCTGGCAGCTGTTTGCAGCAGCAGGCATTGGCGCATTGTTGCTGGCCCTCGCGGCCACCGGCTACCAGGCATTGAAGGCGGCAGCAGCCAACCCGGTAAAATGCCTGCGTACGGAATAGTGTATCAGTGATCCGACATCACCCGCGCAGGCGCCAGCGCACCTTTCTTTTTGCGCCGTACCAACAGCAATAAAGGGATCATGACCACAAACAGTGCCCCTATCATCAGGAAGGCATCCAGGTAACTGAGCATCATGGATTGCTTTCCCACCGCATATTCCAGCGCGGCAAGCGACCGCTGTTTGGCAACAGGCAGCGTAGCGCCATGTTGCATAAAATAACGTGTGTATTGCTGCAAACGTTCGGCGATGAGCGGATCGCTCTTGTTCAGATGACTCACCAGGTCCACACGATGTACCGCCATGCGCCGCGCCGTATAGGTGTTGACGATAGAAATACCGAAAGAACCACCGAGCTGCCGCATCATGTTATTGAGCGCCGCCCCTTGCGGAATATCTTTCACATCCAATGACGATACCGCCAGCATGGTAAGCGGCGCGGTGAGCAAAGCCACGCCCAGCGCACGATACACGAGATAAGTGCTCAAGGTTCCTGCAGACACATCTCCATTAATGCGCGACATACACCAGCAGAAATAAATGAACAACAGGTAACCACCAACGGTGATGATCACCGGCGATACGCCTCTTTGCAGCATCGCGCCGGAAATGACCAATGCCAGTACCGCGAAGAGCGCGCCGGGCAATAGTAACAGCCCCGTTTGCGTAGGCGTGAAATTTAACAGTCGCTGCGCCAATACCGGCGTAAGGAATACCGATGTGTACAATCCCAACCCCGTCACAAAAGTGAGTGCAGCCGATATCATGAGCGTACGGCTTTTCAGCACCCGCAGGTTCACCACCGGATCAGGGATCGATAGCTCCCACATCACAAACATGAGAAGCGCCAGCACCGCGATCACTGTAAACACTGTGATGTAGCGCGTTTCGAACCAGTCTTCCGTTTGCCCGCGCTCCAACACGGTTTGCAGGGTGCTGACGCCGATCACCAGCAAGGCAATGCCCGTCCAGTCGATCTTGTTCGCCCGCTGTTTGATCAAAGGTTCCTGCAAAAGGAAATAGCAGGAAATAACCGCGGCAATACCAATCGGTATGTTGATATAAAATATCCAGGGCCAGTTATAATTCTCTGTAATAATACCGCCAAGAGTAGGGCCGATCGTAGGCCCTATGAATACGCCGATACCAAATATCGCGCTGGCTACTCCCTGCTTCTCTTTCGGGAATAGTTCAAACATGATCGCCTGTGATACCGACAGCAGCGAGCCCCCGCCGATGCCTTGCAAAAAACGGAATGCTACCAGCTCCCAGATGTTGCCGGCATTGCCGCACATAAAAGAACAAACGGTGAAGAGCACAATGGAGCCGATATAATAATTGCGGCGCCCCAGTTTGTTGCTGAGAAAACTGGTGATCGGTATCACGATCACGTTAGCGATGGCGTATGAAGTGACCACCCAGCTGATGTCTTCCAATGTGGCGCCCAGGTTGCCACTCATCTGCGATAAGGCTACGTTTACGATAGAGGTATCTATCAATTCCATGATGGCGGCCGCGATGACCGTGATGATCAGGAGCTGTCGTTTTAACGGATGCATAGGTGAGCATAATGGAAGATGAGAAAAAGAAGGGCGCCATTGCTGTCGCGGGCAACGGCCCTCCCTTCATCGCAAATCAAAAAAACAGGAAAGCTAAATCAGGTTCTTCTTAAAAAGACCGATCGGTCTTTTTTATCGCAAAAAAAAGGGCGCTATGCGCAGAAGCTTTCAATTTCTGTTTTGAGCGCCCGGGCAATGACTTTCATCTGCCTGGTGTTGCCTTGTACGCGGCCGATCAGGATACTGCCTTCTATCATGGCGAACATTTTTATGGCAAACGTTTGTTCATCTATATCTGCTATAAATTCTCCGGTCTCCTTACCTTTCTGCACGATCTGGCTGATACGTTTCTCAAAGCGGGTAATGGTTTCCGCTACCCTCGCACGCATGGCAGGATTGGTATCATCCGCCTCAATGCCGAAATTGAGGATCGGGCATCCGCCTTTGTCGTGCAAGGCATGCGAGCTCATATAAAAATCCAGCAAGGCAAAGAGCTTGCCTTTCGCGGTTTGCTGGGCGGCCAGCAATTGTCCTATTTGCGCTGTGAGTACGCCGATCAGGTGCGTGAACGCCTCGCTACAAATGGCTTCCTTGCTTTCAAAATTGCCATAGATGCCGCCTTTGGCCATATCGGTCGCCTCCATGATATCACTGATCGCCGTGCCGGCCATCCCCTTCCGGTTGATGATCGGCGCCGCACGCTCAATAATGAATTGTTTCGTTCTCTCCGACTTCGATAGCATAGCCCAAAACTAGACCGATCGGTCGAAATAAACAAATTTATTTTTTATTACGCGTGGTGAAACACTTCTTTCAGTTTCACCTTGGCTTCTTCGAGCGTATGCTTTTTACTGGCCGACAGGTTCTTCCCTGCCCGGTTGATATAGAAATTCAGCATAGACATGGCAGACTGATACGGCGTGCCTTTTCTGTTATGACTCTTGCTGGACGAGCGTTTCAACGATCTCGCAATCTCCTCCGGATCATCTGATCTGAAGATATCTTTTTTCAGGTCCATCGCATGACTGGTAGCCGTCACCTTTGCAGACCATTTCTTTTTTCCGTTTGTCTTCTTCATCACACATGTTTTTTTAATGAAATCTCCAAAGAATATACCGCAGCAAATGAAAAGAGAGAAGACAGGCAATGCACGCCACCAATAGTTGAAGAATGACGGCATAATGATGATAAAAGACCACAGTGCCGGTGGAGAGATCATATACAATAAAAACGGAAAGGATTTTGATCAGGTTCATAAGGGGAAATATTTCACATCATTTGTGAATGTTCAAAGCACACCGTGCCGGACGGCGTTTCCGGTTTAATAAAGAAAAGGGCCGCTTCATTCTCGCGGCCCTTTTATTCTTTTTGATGATAGATCCCGAACAATAGTAAAGGCGCTACCAACTGGCCGGTAAAAAGCCCCAGGTGTTTTTTACCTGCGCAAAACAAAATAGCGGATACGCCCAAGAGGCCCATCGCTGCCAACATGCAGCTGTCTGCTATTTTCTTTGTCTTCACAGCCTCTGTAGTGCCGGGGCTGGTAAAAGAGCCTTCCAGTTCGGCTGGTTCAGATTGCTCCTGTTTACCCAGCAGATCATTCTTGGTAAATTTTGCTTCTTCCTGTACCATAGCTTTCTTTTTTGAAAAACACGCACAAAACCATGCCAGTGGCATCATTCATGAGAGGGCATTAATTGCGTAAATTTGTGACACAAAACCGATCTACATGGGGCTGCAAAAATACCGGCAGAAACGGTCGTTCGATAAAACGCCCGAGCCCACAGGAGGCGCCGGCAGCAAGGGCAAGCTGCTATTTGTTGTACAGATACACGATGCCTCCCGTCTGCATTACGACTTCCGCCTCGAAATGCAGGGCGTGCTCAAAAGCTGGGCTGTTCCCAAAGGCCCGTCTATGGACCCTAATGTGAAACGCCTTGCTATGATGGTAGAAGATCATCCTTACGATTACAAGGATTTTGAAGGCGTCATCCCCAAAGGTAATTATGGCGCCGGCACAGTGATCGTATGGGATGAAGGCGTCTATATCCCGCAGGACCATCATACCGGTGAATCGCTCAGCGAAAAAGCCGCCCTGCAGCATTTGAATAAAGGCAAGCTCACCTTCACCCTGCAAGGGAAAAAACTCAAAGGCGCTTTCGCCCTCATCAAATCTACCGGTCGTGGCGATAATGCCTGGCTCCTCATGAAGCTCAAAGACCGCTACGCCAGCACCACTGATATCCTCTCCAAAAATAAATCAGCGAAATCAGGTAAAACGATTGCACAGATCGCACAACATCCTGATGCTACCTGGCACAGCAAACGGACGAAAAAAAATACACCGAAAACAAAAGCCACACCGCTGGACGAGCTATTACAGCCAGCCCGGAAAAGCGCCATGCCAAAGGCTGTAGCGCCCATGCTGGCTACCCTCACCGACAAACCGTTCGATAACGCCAACTGGCTATACGAAATTAAATGGGATGGCTACCGCGCGGTCGCATATCTCAACAATGGCAAAGCAGATATCCTCTCCCGCAACCAGCTTTCTTTCAATGAAAAGTTCGCGGTGATCAGGGAAGCCCTGCAACAATGGAAGGTACGCGCCGTAACAGATGGAGAGATCGTAGCTATCAACGACGCCGGCAGCCCCGATTTCCAGACATTGCAGAATTATTTCAAACATGGTAAAAGCGCACGCCTCATCTACTACCTGTTTGACCTGCTCTGGTATGAAGGTAAAGACCTCACCCATCTGCCGCTGCTCGCCAGGAAAACCATTCTGCAACAAGTGCTGCCCGCTGATATCCCGCAACTCGCCTATAGCCATCATGTTACAGAACAAGGGATCTCTTTCTATAAAGCCGCCATCAGCAAGGGTTTGGAAGGCGTTATCGCCAAAGACTGCAACAGCCCGTATGTGACGGGACGCCGCACGGGCAACTGGCTGAAAGTAAAACACCACCAACATACCGAGGCTATCATTTGCGGCTATACGAAAGGACGCAACAGCCGCAAACATTTTGGCGCGGTAATACTCGGCAAATACAAAGGCAACACATTGCAATACATCGGCCACACGGGCAGCGGCTTCGATGAAAAAACGCTGAAAACACTCTACCAGCAATTTCAGCCGCTGATCACCAACCGCAGCCCCTTCAAAGTAACGCCGGCCACCAATATGCCCGCCACCTGGCTCAAACCCGAACTGGTGTGCGAAGTGAAATTTGCGGAAATCACAGCGGAAGGTATCTTGCGACAAGCAATTTTCCTGGGCCTGCGGGAAGATAAACACGCTGCCAACGAAAAGAACGTAGCCGTGAAACCCGCTCCTGTTACCAGTTTGCCGGAAGACGAAAAACAAGCCACGCTGAAGGTCAATCACCATCTCCTTAAATTCACCCATCTCGATAAAGTATACTGGCCCGGCGAAGGCATCACCAAAGGCGATATGATCAACTACTATGCAAGCATCGCCGATTACATCCTGCCCTATCTCAAAAACAGGCCGCAATCCCTCAACCGGCACCCGGATGGCATCAAAGGCTCCAGCTTCTACCAGAAAAATGTGGAAGATAAAGTAGCCTCCTGGATCACCACCTTCCCTTATACCAGCGAAAACGACCGTAGCACCAAAGAGTTCCTGGTGTGCAAAGACAAAGCCACCCTGCTGTACATGGCCAACCTGGGCTGCATTGAGCTGCACCCCTGGCATAGCCGCATCAGCAAACCCGATTACCCCGATTACTGCCTGATCGATCTCGACCCCGATGGCAACTCATTTAACCAGGTGATAGATACTGCGCTGGTATTGAAAGAAGTGCTCGACAGCATCGGCGCTGCTTCCTTTGTCAAAACATCCGGCGCTACGGGCATGCATATACTATTACCATTGGGCGCACGCTACACCTTTGAACAGTCGCGCATGCTGGCCGAATTGATCGTACACGTGGTACAAAAACGCCTGCCCAACCTCACCAGCACAGTGCGCACACCCGCCAAACGCAAAGGCAAGATCTACCTCGACTACCTCCAAAACAGACAGATACAAACCATGGCAGCCGCTTACTCCCTGCGGCCCAGGCCGGGCGCGCCGGTATCTGCACCGCTGCGCTGGGACGAAGTAAAACATGGTCTCAAGCCCGCACATTTCAATATCCATAACATGGCCGCCCGGCTGGCCACGGAGGGCGACCTGTTGAAAGGCTTGCTGGGAAAGGGTATCAACATGCGCAGTGTATTAAAGCAATTGAAAGAACTCCTGTAATCAAAACGGGTGCATGTACCTGCATGCACCCGTTTAAGGATATTATCAGCATGGCGCTACAGCTCACCTGCCTGCGATGTATTGCTGTCTGATCGCATTCCATACTTGTTGTGCAATATAACCACCTTCCATTTCCGACAATTTCGGGGAGCAGACAAAGCCGTCGCCCTTGTCCATCAGTATCAGGTGATCGGGAAGCGCATGGTGGAACATTTCTTCGAGGTCATCATCCAGCAGGTAATACAGGGTGTGCCCATTGTATTCCGTTGCTTCCACCTGCAAGGCGTATGGGTGGCCGTTTACAGACAATTTTATTTCCTGGGCCATAACAGGTTTTTTAATAAAAAAAGCCACAAGGATCGCACCAGTTTGAAAATTTTCGGATTTATTGATTTTCGGATTTATTGATTTGATTGGAGATTGTCTTAACCAGGATTAAACGGATTTATAAGATTTTCCTGATTTAGCGCGAAGATCAAAGCGAAGAGCATTTAAGCAAAGAAGCCCTTGAAGCGCTCAAAGCGCTTCAAGGGCTGGAACCGCTTTGATCTTCGCGCTAAATCAGGAAAATCTTATAAATCCGTTTAATCCTGGTTCAGACAATCTCCAATCAAATCAATAAATCCGAAAATCAATAAATCCCAAAATTTCTCACGGTGTGTAGGTTACCTTGCTGCCGTATAGTATCTGCGATACGCCGGAGAAGTAAGTGGCTTTATTGGTGCTGGTGAGGTTGTACCAGAGATAAACGCCATATCCGTTGTTTTTTGTTTGTGTAGCCAGTGAATTGGCGGTGGTTTGGCTGGTGCTCTGGATATCTACTGCCGCGGGCGCCAGGTTGCTCTTGGGCAGGCCGGCTACATTGGGTACGGAGTAAGAGCCATAGATGGCATTCCAGCTGTAGTTGATCAGGTTGCCCACCTGCGTGCCGTTCCAGCTGGTGCGGGATGCGGCCGGGCCATAGTAGTAGAAAGAGATGAGCTTGCCGGGCATCAGCTTGCGCAGCTCATCCACCAGCATCACAAAAGAGCTGTCGTTCGGCTGTGGGAGGCCATTGTTGCCATAATCAGCATATTCATCGTCGAAGTCGATACCATCGAGGTTGTAATAGCTGGCGGTATCGGCGAGTTGCTGCGCAAAGGCTCTGGCAGCGGTCCTGCTGGTGAAGTTGCAGAAGCCGGCGCCCTGGTGGTTGCCCAGGATGGAAAGCATGACCTTCATACCCTTGTTCTGCAAAGGCACGATCTGTGTAGCGCGGTTCACCAGCACATTGCTTACGTTAGGGTTGTTGTACAATACCGCCTGCTGGGTAGTAGTATTGTAATTAATGTTAGCAGCGAAGATGATCGCAATATCGAACAACTGCTGGCCGCCGGTAGTCAGCGTGTATTTGCCGGTGTTCAATAAGCTGTTACTGTTCACTTCTACATAACAAACGGATTTACCGCCTGCCTTGGTAACGGATTCGGTGCTTACATTTCGTTTATCCGTTGGCGTAGTTTCCTTGTCTGTTTTGTTACAGGCTGCCATCGATAATAGAAATGAAATGGGAAGTGCCAGCAGGAATGCCTGCCGAACGTGGACAGATTGCTTCATAAACGGGTTTTTGAGTTTAATAATAACATGGACTCCCTGCCGTCATTAACAGGGAACGGGTTACATCCTGGGTTAATGATAAATGCCTGCCTGGGTATAAAAACGTACTATCGTTGCTCAATAAATTTAAATAATTATTTCAGTATTGCCGGGCAAAATGATTTATTATCTTTACCATCATGAGCCATGCCCCCGGAACCCTTATCCACCACATCATGCAGGTAATGACATTGCCAGCGCCCGCGCTGGACCTCTTTGTGAGCGCAGCGCACACCGCTACGCTTAAAAAAGGTGCGATGCTGCTGGTAGAAGGTAATCGATGCCGCGACATCTGGTATATCGAATCAGGCGCCTGCAAAGTTTTTCATCTGAAGGGCGGCAAAGAGATCAATACCAATTTCTATTTCGAAAATACTTTCTTCACCAACCTCGCCAGTCTGCGCGGACAAACGCCTTCTCTCTATAATATTCAAACGATAGCACCCAGCGTGATATGGCGATGGCAGGAAGATGACCTGCGCCGCATCTATCAGCAATCGCCGGAGATCGTGGCGTTTGGCAAGCTATGGCTGGAACAGATGCTCATGGCGCAGGAGGCGCAAGCCCACTGGCTTCAGGTACATACGCCGGAAGAGCGCTACCAATTGTTACTGGAAAATCATCCCGAACTACTACAGCGGGTATCCCTCACCCAGCTCAGCTCCTACATCGGCATCTCCCGGGAAACCCTCAGCCGCATCCGGAAAAAAAGACAATAAATTTTTGTGACGTTTGACGCAGGTCGTGCATAAGGCCAGGGCATACTTTTGCCTTACTAAAATTTTAAACTTATGAACACGACGGCAAACAAAGCACTGGTACGCCAGTTTATGCAACAGGTATGGAACGAGTCCGACACCAGCCGGCTGGAAACCTTTCTGCATCCGGCTTTCAGGGATCATTCCCTGCCCGCTCCTCTCCCGCCCGACGCCGACGGGCTGCGGCAATGGGTAGCGATCAACAAGTCCTCTTTCCGGTCAAATACCGAAATCGTTGATGCGGTGGCCGAAGCGGATAAGGTGATCCTGAAAATAAAAATGATACTGGAACATACCGGCATCTGGCGCGGCATCCCCGCTACCGGCAAAACCGTAAGCACCGTAGGTTACCGCAGCTTCCGCCTGGAAGATGGCCGCATTGCAGAACATTGGGCACTGATAGATGGCAACGCACTGGAACAGGCGCTGCGTGGTGAAAGTCATGGTTGCAAGATAGCAGAATAGCCATCATTTGAGGGCCTGTGCAGCCACCCCTTCAAAGGTGATCTTCACAGGTTTTATCTTTCCATCTTCATCAAAATATAGCTTGTCTATGCAGGTAACGCGGTGATTCGCATCGGTTTCGCCAAGCGGCCGGCGATGATATACAATGTACCACCGGTCCTTGCCAGGCAGCTGTATCACAGAGTGGTGGCCGGCTCCAGTGGCTACGGTGCTGTCTTGTTGCAGAATGGTGCCAATACGTTCAAAAGGACCGGTAGCCTTATCAGCGATCGCGTAGGCCACGCGGTAGTGGGGGCCGCCCCAGCCGCCTTCCGACCACATGAAATAATATTTGCCCTTGCGGGTGAATAGCACCGGTCCTTCTACATATCCTTTGGGCGTGATCTCCTTCATCGTAGCGGGCAGGATGCCGGTGAAATCATCTTTCAGCTGCACGATATTACAATGTCCCCAACCGCCATAGATCATATACCAGGCGCCATCTTTATCGTGGAACACAAATTGGTCGATCGGCTGCGCGCCGTTCTCGATGCGGTCCAGCAGCGGCTTGCCCAGCAGGTCGCGGTAAGGCCCCTGCGGCCGATCGCTCACCGCCACGCCGATACCACCAGTTTCGCCATTGTGTTGTATATCATTGGCGGAGAAGAAAAGAAAATACTGCTGCCCCTTTTTTACGATGGCTGGCGCCCACATGGCGCGGTGCGCCCATTTCACCGCAGCGGTATCGATGATACGCGGATGCTTTTGCCAATGTATGAGATCGGGAGAAGAAAAAGCGTCGAGGAATACCTGCTCGTTATAAGGTGCGGAATAGGTAGGATAGATCCAGTATTGCTTATCGAAAACGGCGGCTTCAGGATCTGCATACCAGCCCTGGAATACAGGATTACCAGACGTTTGCGCCGATACGGTGGTGCTGCCCATTAACAATATCGCGAGCAGGAAATTTCTCATACCTGGAATATTTTTACCAGCACAAGATAATACCTGCAAGATAAAATACAAGGCCAGATATATAAATATCCAGGCCGTCAAGATATTGGTAGTTTAGTCAATTCTTTACAAACGTGCGCACGCTCGCGCCGAAGTTAGGGTTGATCACCTGCCACTTCAGCGTGATGGTAGCGCCATTGCGAATAATAACGGGGCCGGCTATACTAAGATCGCCGATAGGGGTAGACTGTGTAGGACCCTGAAAATTGTTAAGGTCCGTGAAGCCTATATAGAACGGGAATATAAAAGCAGGATTGTTGGGCACTCCGCCTACATTGTCTACTTTATAAGCCCCGGTGCCAACTTTGGTGATGTTTACCACTGCGCCGTTGGGAACGCGGTGATAGGTGCCGCTGATATCATCGCTGGCAGGCACGGTGGTGGCCAGCACCAGGCGCGAAGCATAGGTGCGGTAACCATAGGCATTTTTGGCGATGAAATTCACGGAGTAAAAACCGGCCTGGCTGAGATCTACGTTGTTGGCGTAGGGCGTCAGCTGCGTGCTTTGGCCGGTAAGACTATCATACGCCACGGCGCCGGGGTCCGTGTAAGTGCCGCCCACGCCTGACGAGAGCAGCGGCGCGCCATTGAGGGTGATCACCGGGTACACCGGCGTCACGATGCGGGTCACTACATTATCCGTTTTCTTGCAGGAAGAGAATAACCATGCTGTAGCCAATAAGATATAAAGCATCTTCATAAGATGGAGAGATTTTATGTGAACAGAGATCAAAGCGCCCACCATACTTTGTCGTATATGTTGTGTTGCGGCGGCGTTTTCGGATTGCGGGTAGTTTCGGATCCAGGATACAGAAAGATGCCCGGAAAGCGCTGCCCGATGATGGAAGCCTGTGAGATAACGAAGAAAGAAGGATAGCCGGTACGACGCCATTCTGTCCAGCTCTCAATGCATTGGTTACCGCACATGGCCGCCCATTTCTGCGTGATGATGGCTTCCACCTGCGCCTCTGTGGTACCACTAACGGGAAAGGCTACACTGGGCTGCGCCATATAGGCATCGCCGCCGGCGATACCATAAGCCGCAAAGCTGTTGGCGATGCCCGCTTTGTACAGGGCGGCTGCATCGCCTGTGAGCCAGCCGCGTACCACAGCTTCCGCCTGCAGGAATCTCGACTCATAATCGGAGATCAGGATCACCGGTGCAGATGCGGAAGCGGGGTTGTTGGCATTACCACCCGTTTTGGCCGAAGGGATACTGATAGGTCCCTGTCCGGCAGTACCGAAACTGCCCTGCGGGATGCCTATGAAGTTGCCACCAGGCAAAGGATCGTAAAAGGCGCGAATACGCGGATCATTATGCGAGGAAAAGAAGTTAATAGTGGTACTGCTGGCCACCAGGTTCTGCACCTTATTCAGTACAGAGCCTGCAATAGCGCCATAGAGCGGGTTTTGCTGGCCGCCGGTAGCATTGAACTGCTGCCCGGCCGTTTCGCCATCCTGCAGAAAATCTTTGCCCGCCAGGCTTTTCACAATCGCCATCGCCCGCGCTGGATCTTTCTTCGCCAAGCGCAAGCCTATCTTCAGTTTCAGCGTATTGGCAAAACGTAGCCACTTGCCCATATCTCCCTGATAGATCAGGTCATCATTGCCCGGCGCATTGGGATCATTAGGATTGATAAGCACTACAGCGGAATCGATCAGCTTCACCAAACCATCATAGATATCAGATTGCTTGTCGTAAGCTGGCGTAAGATTGGCCGTGCCTTGCAAAGCCTGTGAAAATGGAATATCTCCCCACAGATCTGTCGACAACTGAAACGTATATGCTTTCAGGATAGAAGCAATGGCAATATATTGCAGGCGGTTGCCGGCTTTGCCCTTGTCGATCACCTGCTGCATATCTTCGAGCGCATCGGAATTGAGGGTGGCCCATACATTCCCGAAACTGCCGGCATCCGGCACGTACTGGTCCAGCGGACGGTATTGGGAAGAAGAGGGATTCTGGGTCCAGTACTGGCTCCATATGCCGCCATCGATCGTGAGGGTATTGCCCAGTGCATAAGACAGCTCCCCCTGCGCTGATGGCAGCAGGTACGAGATGGGCACATCGGCAGCATTATTAGGATCAGCGTTGATGTCGAGGAATTTCTTGCAGCCGGCAAACAGCAAGGTTCCCGTGAACAGCAATGCAATGATGCGTAAGGTCGTTTTCATCTGGTAAAAATATTTTTATGAGCAAATCATAATGTAGCAGTCACCTTGATACCATAGTTGCGCAAAGACAGGTTCGAAAGGAATTCGTATCCCTGTACATTGGAAGCGCCCTGCGCATTGATCTCCGGATCGGCAAACTTGTTGGACGATGGCGTCCAGATGAAGAGGTTGTTGCCATAGAGCGTCAGGCTCAATCCCGTGAAACCCAGGCGCCGCGTGGTATTGAGGGGCAGGCTATATTGCAGCGACGCCTCGCGGAATTTGATATAAGACGCATCTGTGAGAAATGCCGACGATGGCGCAACGGAAGTCCAGTAAGTGTAAGGATGGAACTTCACACTGGTATTGGGCACGTACTTCCCGTTTTCTTCATACACCGAATTAGGCCATACATAATCTTTGCGGTCGTTGTACGCGGTTTCTTCGGTATATCCGCCAAAAGAGATCAGGCTTTTGGTATTGGAATAGAACATGCCTCCCTGCTTGGTATCGAAGAGCAGGCGCATATTGAAGCCTTTCCAGGAAATATTGGCGCCTAATGAAGCCATATAATCCGGCAGGTAAGTGCCATAGTAATTGGTGGCATTGTTCACTGGCAGACCTGTGTTTTTGTCTACCACCACCTTGCCTGTAGCCGGGTCTGTCACAAAGCCCTGCCCGTAGAACACGCCATAAGTTTTGCCTACCGCAGCTACCTGCGTCATGGTGGTGATAGCTGAAATACCGGTACTGATGGCGATCTGGTCGAGCCCCGGCGAAATGCTGATCACTTTATTATTCACTTTATTGAAAGTGCCGAACACTTCTATTTTAAGGCCATAGCTGGTATTCACCGGGATGCCGCGCAGGCTTATTTCTACGCCCTTGTTACGCATCTCCCCGGTGTTGATGATAGCAGAGGTATAACCCGTGGCGGGCGCAATCGGCACACGCACGATCTGGTTGGTAGATTTAGTAGTATAATAGGAAACATCCAGCCCGAGGCGGTCGTTGAAGAAGGAAAGCTCCGTACCTACTTCCAGCGACTGCGTAAATTCCGGTTTGATATGAGGATTGCCGATCCGGTCATTGCGGGTGAAACCCGGCACCAGCGCACCATTGCTGGTGAGTGGAAAAGTAAGCGACCCGAAGTCAACCGTCAGATTGGTTTGGGAAAAATTGGTCGACAAAAGATAGGGATCAGCATCGGCGCCCACTTTGGCGAAACCGGCGCGCACCTTACCGAAACTGAGCACATGTCCTGCGGCCTTGTCTTTCAATAGCTCCGTGAAAACAAAGGCGCCATTCACACTGGAATAAAAGTAAGAGTTGTTATCGACCGGCAAGGTGGAAGAGATATCATTACGCCCGGTGAAACCGAGGAACAACATGCTCTTGTAATCGAAGTCCGCAGCGCCATAGAAGCCATACAACCTTTTATTGTACAATAAATTCGTACTGTTCAGCGGGCCATTGGAATTGGTGAAGCTGTAGAACCCGGGAATATTAAGGCCGCCGGTAGTATTGGTGCTGGTCATGGTACGGGTACGTTTTTCCATACGTACGTTGTTACCCGCCAGCAGCTTCATGTTGAGGGCTTTCGCCAGCTCATGTGTCCAGGTAATGATCACATCGTGATTGATCTGGCTGTAGTTGATCAGGTCTTCTGAATAGCGGCCGTTATCCGTCCAGTTATTACCGGCATAGAAAGGATCGGCGGGCACATAATTGTATTTCGCGCCCCTTTCATAACGGCGGTCGGAGTAGATATCCGCACCGATACGTTCTGTGATATCCAGTTCTGTAATGGGTTTATACGACAGGGAGAAATCGCCCGTGATGCGATCCACCGCATTGTTGTTCGTATAATTCTGCAAGAGAAAATAGGGGTTCTTTGAATAGGCGCCGTAGTAGCCGTAATACTGCGTACCATCGGGGCCGGTGAAGGTGCCGTTATAGGGATTGCTAAGGTCTTTGAAACTAATGATTGAAATATCCCTCGGCTGCTGGAACACCGAAGAATATACGGAGTTGGATTGCCCGCCCAGCGGCAGTTTACCGGAAAGGTTGGAATAGGCTATGGTAGCGCTGCTGGAGAACTTCTCGGAAAATTCGGAAGTGCCGCTGAGGCGCACGTTATACTTGTTGAAATTAGTTCCCGGTACTACGCCTTTGTTATTGAGCGCTGCGATGGACAGGAAGTAGGTAGATTTATCCGTTCCTCCTGTTATGGAAATATTGTTGTTCCAGGTCTGGCCATGGTCAAAGAAATCCCGCACATTGTTGGGTATCGCTTCATATTTTTTCAGCTGTTGTTTGCCATTGATGATCTGTCCGAAAGGCCGTTCTTTTCCGTCGAAAGGCTCGCCCCAGCTGAAGTTTTCCCGCCTGTCGTCTACGATGGCGTCCAGGTTGCCTTCACCGAACTTGTTCTGAAAGGTAGGCAGTTTCAGGATGTTGGACAGCTGGTAACTGCTGGTAACGTTGATCTGTGCGCGGCTGTTCTTTTTTCCTTTTTTGGTGGTGATGAGAATAGCGCCGTTGGAAGCGATGCTGCCGTACAATGCAGCAGCGGCGGGGCCTTTGAGCACGGTCACGCTTTCAATTTCAGCGGGATTGAGGTCATTGCCACGGTTGCCATAATCTACCTGGTCGTTGAGGAAGTCGGTGTTACGCATGTTGTCGTTGCTCACAGGCACGCCATCGATGATGAATACGGGCTGATTATTGCCGGAGAACGAGGTGGGGCCGCGCAATACAATGCGTGAAGAAGATCCTGGCGCATATCCCGAAGTGATATTGAGGCCGGCCACCTTTCCCTGCAAGGCATTGATAGGACTGACGTTTTCGCCTATCTCGCTGCTGGTGATAGTGGATACGGCATAGCCAAGACTTCTTTTTTCTTTCCTGATGCCCTGGCTGGTAACAATGATTTCGGTGAGGGCGGTTTCCGAAGTGGCGAGTACAATGTTATACTCGCTGCTGTTGTCGACCCGCCGGGTTTGTGTAGCGAATCCAACGGAGGTTATTTCCAGTATAGCGCCGGG
The DNA here is from genome assembly GCF_902167635.1 of Chitinophaga vietnamensis. Lineage (GTDB taxonomy): Bacteria > Bacteroidota > Bacteroidia > Chitinophagales > Chitinophagaceae > Chitinophaga > Chitinophaga vietnamensis. The sequence continues at coordinate 152,508 of NZ_CABHMS010000010.1, read as the reverse complement.
ACTGGCTTTCAGGCTGAAACGCCCCTGGGCGTCTGTTTGTGTGCCGGTACTGGTATTTTGTATGCGAACAGTGGCGCCGGGGATGGGTTGTTGATTGTCTTTGGCGGTCACTCTTCCGGTGATGGTCTGCTGTGCAACGCCAAGCAGCGGCAATAGCAGTAACATCAAAAACAGGGTGTAGCATTGCGATTTCATCAGGCAAGATTTTGGTCTGTGCCTGTGAAATTAATCTACCCGCGCTTGCGGCCGCCGGCGGATCAACGAAGAACAGCGCTATAGCTACACACGGCCATCAAGGGGCATACGGGAGGTTTTCGTAGATGCATATACGTTGTTCGTACGCAGCAAACAGCAGGGACTAATACGGCGGCGGAGCCAATACGCTTAATACCAGCTCTTTATAACTTCTGCCGATAGGGATCGACTTGTTACTGATCTCCACATCCGTTGCCGTAAATGCATCGATCTTGTCTTTCGCAATGATAAACGAGCGGTGTATGCGCAGGAAATTATTGCGCGCCAGCAGCTCCTCAATCTCTCCCAGCGGGAATTTGGTAAGAATGGTCTTGTCTTTCGTGGTGATACTGATGTATTCTTTCAGGCTTTCTATATATAATATCTCATCTAAAAACACTTTCACTTTTTTCTTGCTCACATTAAAAAAGAGATAGGGCCTTTCGGCAATGGGTCGCATCATTTCTACCGGCTCCTGCCGCATCAGCGGCTGCCGCAATTTGTTCACCGCCATCAGGAAACGGCTGAACTCTATAGGTTTCAGCAGGTAATCCACTACGTTGTACTCATAGCCTTGCAAGGCATATTCCTGGTAAGCGGTGGTGATGATGATCTGTGGCGGTTGTTTGAGGGAGCGGATAAAAGCGAGCCCTTTGAGTTTAGGGAGATGGATATCAAGAAAGATCAGGTCGATGGGCTCCTGTTGCAACATCTCCATGGCATAGATGGCATCGGCGCATACGCCTTTGAAATGCAGGAAGGGTACCTGCCGGATATAGTCGCTGAGCATTTCAGCGGCCAGTGGCTCATCTTCTACGATGATACAACTATATTTTTGCATGACTGTTGAGATTGATGTGCAGGTGAACTTTGAACACACTGGCTTCATTGTCTACCTGTAGATGATAGTCCTTGTACATCAGTTCCAGTTGACGCCTTACATTCCCCAGGCCAATATTATCGGTAATGGCGCCCGGCGTACCATTCTCTTTGGTGTTTTCCACCCTGAAGTTAAGCTGTCCGGTCTTCAATTGCAGCGCGATATGGATAAATGATTCAAAACGGGTTTCGCTCACGCCATGTTTAAAGGCATTTTCGATGAAAGGCAGCAGCAGCAAGGGCGCGATGAGCTGTTGCCCGTTATCCACCTGCTTTTCAAAGGTGATAGTGAGGCGTTCATTGTAGCGGATACGTTCCAGTTCCAGGCAGTCGTTCAGCATTTTGATCTCTTCTGCAATAGGGATCAGGTCTTTACGGGATTCATAGAGCATGAAACGCAGCAGCTTGGAGAGCTTCATCACAATTTCGGGCGTATTGTCCGATTTCTTCCTGGCCAGCGCATAAATATTATTGAGTGTATTGAACAGGAAATGCGGATTGATCTGGTTACGCAGGAATTTCAATTCTGTTTCCAGTTTTTCTTTTACCAGCAGCTTCTCCTTCTCTTCCTTCTGCACCTGCACCCGCAACAGTTTGAGCATGGCGGCGATACCGGCTACAAAGCCCACATCCATCACGGTGAGCAACAAACGGCTCGTTTCAAGCAAGGGATACACCGGGAGTGTTCCCTTATACAACACCGGGATGATGAAATAATTGGAGATCACGCGGTTCAGCAGCACCGCCACCAGGAAGGCTGCCAGCGCCTCTGTACCGATACGCCAGAAATTACGCGGGTACGTCAATGCCTGCTTTACTGTTACCTCTAACAGAAAATACGTAAATAACAACTTGGGAAGCAGGATGCACAAGGTCGTTTCCACCGATACCCAGACCTGCTGCTCGGGCGTAAAACCCCGTAACGATGGCACAATCCACTTGTATTCCAGCAAAGTGTCCTGCAACAGGTATACGACCCAGAAAAGAATATGTAACAGCGCTCGCCTCATGCAACTCAAAAATCGTAAAAAAGAAAAGAACACAAAGAAAAAAATTACCGATAACCGGTAAAGAAGGCCAAACAGCAGCTTAACAAATATTAAGGGCTTTCCCACGGCCGGGTGGCCGTGGGAAAGCCCTTAATATTTGTTAAGCTATTGAAGCTTCGCCAGCCAGTAGGAAGCGTTCATGAACAAAGCTGTATGGCTGTAAGTGCTCCAGCTTACATACAGGTTGTTGCCCGGCGCGCCGGTACCATCGTCCATGGGAGAGCTGTCGGTTACTACGTATACGCGGCCAGCGCCAAAGGTAGAAGAAGCGCTCATCAGGTGCGTATAGCCCTGAGCGTAGCCGTTCTGCCAGATGAGGCCCTGCACGGTGGCATTCACGCTGGGATCGATAGTAATGGTGGCCCCATTATGAAAATCCAGCTGTGACACCGAGCCCTGTGATCCGTTGAGGATAGGATTGCTGCTGCTGTTGGTGAGCACATTGCTGCTCAATTCCGTGATATTGGTGAGATCAATGCTGAAACCAAACGGGTTCGCCTGTACGCTGTTGTTGGTCATCAGGTCGTTCCAGATAACAGGCGAATCGTAGCCGTCGTTGTTACGGTCGCTGATAGTATGATCAGAGATCATGAACAGGCCGCCGCCGTGGCTTACGAAATTGAGGATCGCCGTTTTCTCTGCTGCGGTGAACAGGATGTTCGGTTCATCCACTACAAATACATCGTAGTTGGAAAGGTCCTGCGGATTGGAAGCATTGCCATAGGTGATGGCGCCGCCGGCAGGCAGCGTTTCTACGGTGTGGCCGCCTTTCACCAGCGCGATGCCCCAGCTGGAAAGTGCGCCGGTCCAGTAAGTTTCAGGGGTACTGGCGGTAACCATTGATTGTGCCGGCGTGGGGAAACGTTGCGGAATGTTGTTGTCTTCATCGATCACCCAATCCGCATTACCGGCGGTTTCTGCTTTGGTGGCGTCGAAGAGGAAACGTTTGCCCTTGGCGCCGCCGCCAGGATTGGTAACCGTGTCGGTGCCATTGTTGTACACAACGAAATCATCAAAATTGATGCGGTTGGAAGTGCCATCTGTTTTACGGATCTCGAAGCGGATATTACCTGCCTGGTTGATCGTAAAGGTAGCGGTCTGGAAGGTGCTGCTGCTGGTGGTGATGGTGCCGCCAGCCTGCGAGTAGCTGCTGCCGCCGTTGGTGCTGTACCACAGCTGCCAGGTGCTGTTGCCATCGGAACCGAATTTCGCATGCTGTACGGTCACGGTAGATGCGCCGTTGGCATTGTCGAAATTCATGGTCAGCTTGCCGCTGTTACGCACGCGGGCCGACTGCGTACCGTTTTTCACATCGGTGGCGAGGTTGCCCAGCAAGGCGTCTGTGAAAGTCCAGGAGCCGCTGCTCAGGTTCACCGTACCTGTTGCATAAGCGCCTTTGGTGCCGGTGTCGAAATTTTCTGATACCCCGATAGTAGATTCGGTTGCTACTTTTTGCTGCTGTGAGGACGGGTTAACAGCAGGCGCCTGCTCTTTGCTACAGGACGCAAAAACCAGCATGCTGGCCACTGCCAGCAGGAAGTTGGTGCTCGACAAAATTTTCATAGAAGTGATTTAAATTTAAACTAAAAATTACCCCTTTTTAGGATATCATTGTATTAACTTTAAGTTATGAAGAAATCCCTGTTTTATATACTGATCGTCATCGCGCTATCTCCGCTTTTATCATCTGCCCAACAAAAAAATAAAGGTGGCACCTTCTTCCAGACCGGCGTGGCCAGCGGCTTTATCGGCGGCCTTTACGACGGATGGTACCCTAACCGCGAACTGAAAAAACATGGGGATTTCGGGCTCGGCGCACCCGATAAACTCGATGGGGAAATGCTGATGCTCAAAGGAAAAATATACCAGACGCGCGCTGACGGACATACTTCTGTGATGACAGACGACGCCAGCACTTCACTGGCCCTCGTCACTTTCTTTCATGCACAAAAAATTTTCCGGCTGCCGCATGCGATGGATAAACAAACATTCTATCATTATCTCGACAGTCTCCTCTCCAATCCCAACGCTATCTATGCCATTCATATATATGGCTCCTTCGACAGCGCCACCACCAGGGCTTTTCCGCCGCCGCCCCTGCCCTACAGGCCACTGGCGGAGTTATTGCCACTGCAACATTTCTTCCACTATCAGCACATCAATGGCGACCTCGTAGGATATCGCCTGCCTCTCTACCTGGAATCACTCAGCATCCATGGTTATCATTTTCATTTTCTTTCTGCTGATAAAAATAATGGCGGACATATCATTGACCTGGGCGTAAAAGATGTGACGATCGAGATCGCAGAACTGCCGCACTTTGCCATGACACTCCCTGACAGCAAGGGTTTCCGCGAATTCAATTTCGGGAAAGACCGGAAAGCAGAACTGAAGAGCGTGGAAAATGGCAAGTGATCTCAATGCTCCTCACTTGCGCCGAGTATGTCCTGCAGGCGCTCTTCGTCCATATCGATGCGCACCTCGTGCTGGCGTATCACTTCATCATCGTAGTTGATATCTTTGCGAAGTACGTTTAGCCGTTCCCGTTGTAAATGGATCATCTCTTTTGCAATACGTAAATATGCCGCCGCCGGTCCACTGGAGAGATTGGTAAGGGGCTCGTCGCCCTGTAATTGTTCTATTTCATTTTTCAGGTGCAGTAGCTTGTTACGCAGGATGGGATTATGTTCCAGCTCATCGGGATATTTTTGTTCCAATGCTGCAACGGCCTGCGACAACAGGTCCACATGCAGCTCAATCCGCTGTAAGGACGGCGACTTGCGGTGATCAGGGTCTTCTACGTTCAGCCACTTCACCAAAGCCGGCAGCGAAAACCCCTGTACCACCAGCGTAATCAATATCACTACAAAAGTGATGAACAGAATAAGGTTGCGATGCGGAAAGGCTTCCCCCGATTTGGTGAGCAGCGGGATCGCCAATGCAGAAGCCAGCGACACCACCCCTCTCATGCCCGCCCAGCTTGCGATCAACGACGTGCGGAAACCAGGCCGCCTGTCTTCTACATAAATGAAATGCCCCGCCACCCAGGTGAAGGCCGTCGTGGCCATACTGCTCAGCAACCGCACCAGTATCACCACCGCCGTGATCACCAGCGCATAACCCAAAGCCTGCGTTACGGAGTATTCTTTCAACCCCTCCATCACCACCGGTAATTCCAGTCCGATCATGAGGAACACCAGTCCGTTGAGGACAAAGATAACGGCAGACCATACCGCCGTGCCATGCAAGCGGGCCGTATTGGAGAAGAATTTATGATTGTGGTAAGACAGGAACATGCCACCCGCCACTACGGCCATCACACCGGAACTGTGTATCTGCTCCGCGCTCAGGTACATGAGATAAGGCGCAACAAAAGATAATACAATGGAGATATTCGACGACATCGGCACCCACCTGAATATCGCAAAGAACAATAGCCCGAAAAGCAATCCCACAGCGATACCCGCTATGCTTACATAAAAAAAGCTCAGGGTGGCCTGCTGCCATGCAAAGCTGTTATCCAGCACCGCAGCCAATGCAAAACGGAAGATGATCAAACTGGCCGCGTCATTCACAAGGCTCTCGCCTTCCAGCACAGATATTATCCGCTTGGGAATGCGCACGCCTTTCAGCACAGAAGTAGCGGCCACCGCATCCGGCGGCGAAATGATCGCACCCAGCAAAAAGCCCAGCGACAAAGTAATCCCCGGTATCATCCAGTGCGATACCAGCGCCACCGCCGAAGACGTGATCAGCACAAAGCCGAAAGCCAGCATCAATATAATTCTGCGCCAGCGCCAGAACTCTTTCCAGGAAGTAAACCAGGCCGCCTCAAAAAGAATAGGCGGTAACAGTATCAGGAACACAAGATCAGGATTGATACGTATAGACGGTACGCCCGGCACAAAACTGGCGGCCAGTCCGCCCAGCACCAGGAAAATAGGTGTGGAGATACGCAGGCGCTGCGCCAGTATCACCAGGAAGGCTACGCCGGTGATCAGGGATAGTACTAATAACAAAGTCTCATGCATCAGGAGCTGGTTGAATGGTTTAATACGTGTATGCGTTGCCGTTAATAACGGTTCCGCCCCTACGGGGCGGAAGGTTTTCATCACCGGCATTGCTACCAATATGCCGCCCTACGGGGCGATGTATTATCAATCTCCCGTCCCGTAGGGACGATATATTGGTAGGGGCTAAGATATAAAACTCCCTGCATATCCTGCACTAGCCGGCGGCCACCAATGCTTCTACCATGAAGTACTGGGGAATATACGGGCTGGCATGCCATTGCAGCTGCCGGTCCCAGTAGCCGGGGCAGTTATCGAGCACTTTGGTGAAGCCATAACTCATTTCCACGATCAGCGGTTCTTTTTTTTCGTTGAAGATAAAATCGAGGGCGAGGCTTTGGGTTTTCATTTTCTCTGCAAGGCGGAAAGCGATCTGCAAACAACGTTCATCGCAGAGGGCTTTATCGTAGCCAAAGAGACCGCTCCCCGATGCGCGGAAATCGCCCTCCCGGTTGTAACGCCTGATGGCGCTGGCTTTGCCATCCACTACATTGACGCGGGTATCATAAGTGTTGCCGGGAAGGAAATCCTGGAAATAAACATAGCCTCTTTCGCGGCCACGCATTTTTTCAAACCTGGAAGGCACAATGGTGCGCGCCAGGCCACCGCAGAAGTCTTTGAAGGCTTGCAGACTTTTATCGCGCCGCAGGCGCCACCAGAGGTCCTGGATACGGTTGGCATGACTGTTAGCCGGAAAGCCGCGGCCAAAGGCCCTGTTGATAAGACGGCCAGCATGCCGCGCATTTTTCACCAATATCACATTGGAAGATCCGGCGCCGCCACGCAGCTTGAACACTTTCGGGAAAGTGGTGCGGGCCGCCCACTGGCGCGCCTCCTGTGGATCATAGAATACGTAGGAGGGCACGAGCGGCGCGCCCAGGGCTTCCAGCAAATACTTCTGCCCTACCTTGTCGTCGAAATGCCAGCAGGTGCGGGCATCGGGAAATACGCGCTTGCCCATCGCCTCCAGTGAATAGATCAGCTGCCGCGCAAACAATACCGCCTTGGGATCAGCGTGATGCCAATGCCACATCAGGGCATCGCAATCCGCCAGCTGTGAAATGATGTCGGTATGATAACAGTTAACTTTCGTATAGTCTATACCGTTAGATTCGCAATAAGCAATCCAGCGATCGCTGAATGAGCCGGGGGTGTGATGAATCGCAATTTTCATTGTCTGGTCTTTCGGTTAACAGGATGACACGACGAATTAGCCTCGTTGGCAGGTCGCTCCAGGGTGAAAAAATAATGATAAAATAATGCTACACACTATAAGGGGCTTGACATAGATAGTAATGGCCTCGAGAGGGAGAAGAACGGGCGGCAGCAACCAAGAGAGGTGTTTAACAAACATTTCTGCCTTACCCGGCCCCGATAAAACAAACACTATACCAACTTGATCCTTTCTTACTAAATTAGCCTACATTTGCACGCTCGAAATTAATATCAACACCAATAACAGGGCTCAACAATGGAGGCTAAAATCAAACAGGAACTGTTAGCACTGATAGAGAAAAGAGAGCTGTACGCCATCAAAAATATCCTGAAAGAAAGCCACCCCAGCGATCTTGCAGAATTGTTTGATGACATTCAGCCGGAAGACAGTGCCCTGCTGTTCCGCATCCTGCCAAGGGAGCTGGCGCATGAAACCTTCGAATACCTGGATATCAAGATCCAGAAAGAACTGCTCCGGTCGCTCGGACACGAGAAAGTAGCAGAAGTGCTCAACGATATGTCCGACGATGACCGTACCACGCTGTTCGAAGAACTTCCCGCACCCGTTGTACAACAGCTGCTGGAGCTGCTGACCGACAAAGAACGCCAGATCGCCAACACCCTGCTGGGCTACTCGCAGGACAGCGTAGGCCGCATGATGACAACTGAATACCTGCGCACACGGGAATACTGGCCCGTGAGCAAAGCCCTGGACCATATACGCCGCTATGCCTATAAAGTTGATAACGTAGATGTGATCTTCGTAGTCGGCGCCGATAAAAAACTCAAAGACGCCATCAAGATCAAAGACCTGCTGATGGCCAGTCCGGAACAAACCGTAAAATCACTGATGCGCGAAGACCTCATCTGCCTCAATGCCCACGACGACCGGGCCTTTGCGGTAGACATCTTCAAACAATACGATAAAACCACCCTGCCGGTAGTAGATTCCCATAACCACCTGCTGGGCGTAGTAACAGTGGATGATGTGCTGGATGTGGTGGTAGAAGAAGATACAGAAGATATACAGAAATTCGGTGGTCTGGAAGCCCTCAACTACCCTTACCTCACCACTGTTTCTTTTGAACTGATCCGCAAACGCGCCGGCTGGCTCGTGATCCTCTTCCTCAGCGAGATGCTGACCGCTTCTGCCATGACGCATTTCCAGTACGAACTGGAAAAGGCCATCGTGCTTAATCTTTTTGTACCCCTGATCATTTCCAGCGGCGGCAACTCCGGCTCGCAGGCCGCCACCCTCGTGATCAGGGCGCTGGCGCTGAATGAAATCGGTATCCGCGACTGGTGGAAGGTGGTACAGAAAGAAGTGATTTCCGGCGTTATACTGGGCGTGATACTCGGCACGCTGGGCTTTGTGCGCATCAGTTTGTGGGCCAGCCTCTTCCCCGGCATCTATGGCACGCACTGGCTGCTGGTAGCTACCACCGTAGGTGTAGCGCTCATCGGCATTGTGCTCTGGGGCACGCTTTCCGGCTCCATGCTGCCCATTGTGCTGAAGCGTCTCGGATTTGACCCCGCCACCTCTTCTGCGCCATTTGTGGCGACGCTGGTGGATGTTACGGGGCTCATCATCTACTTTACCATCGCCGCTATTATTCTTAAAGGAACATTACTATAATTGCATCTCCGCGCCCATCCGCCCTTCCGGCGGTGAATCGCAAAAATCAATAAATCCAGAAATCAATAAATCCGAAAATCCATCACATGCCTAATAAAGTCATTCTTATCACCGGCGCTTCTGCCGGACTGGGGAACGCCCTCGCCACTTACTTGTCTGGCAAGGGTTTCACGGTATATGGCGTTTCCAGGAATATACAACGGGAAGGTCATAACTTCCATGCTTTAAAGATGGATGTTAGTGATGAAGCCAGCATCCGGCAGGCGGTGGATACTATTATCCGCGAGCAGGGCCGCATCGATGTGCTGATCAACAATGCAGGACTGGGATTTGCCGGTCCGGTGGAATACTTGTCTGTAGCCGATCTCGCGCGTGTGCTCGATACCAATGTGCTGGGCGTGCTGCGCCTGGTGCAGGCCGTGCTGCCACAGATGCGGCAGCAGCGTTCCGGCAAGATCATCAACATCAGCTCCATCGCCTCGGAGAACGGACTGCCCTATCGTGCCGGCTATAGCGCCAGCAAAGCGGCGCTGGACCGCCTTACCGAAGCATTGCGGACAGAGCTGGTGCCCTTTGGCGTACAAGCCTGCTATGTGCAGCCAGGCGGCATCGTCACCGATATCAATGCCAACCGCGTACTGGCAACGCTGCCGGCAGGTTCGCCCTACCAGGATAGCTGGGAGAAATGTATGACGGTGGTCAATAACAGCGTGAGCAAAGGCCTGCCCACTTCCAGGTTCGGGCCTGCCATTGAGAAGATCATACTGTCGCCGGTGCTGAAGCGCTGCTACCGCATTGGCAAGCCATTGGAGAAATTATCCGTACTGCTGAAGAAAATACTACCTGCACGGACCTACGAAAATATGGTCCGCAATCATTTTAATATGAATTAAGGGAGATGATCACCGCGGGTATGTAGTACCGGCGGTGATTTTATCCGAATGTAGCATGTGTTGCTACAACATGTAGCCGCATGCTTTGCGCCGTATCCCTGATCCATTGGGCATATGCCGCGATGGCCGCCTGCCGCTCCTCTTCTGTGATATATCCATCCTGCACCAATTGCACCCCTCTTGTTTCCGCCACTTTCTGCCAGATACCGATATGCGTTTCAAATCCGGGCATGCCCTTTTCAACATATTCGTGTTGAGGCGTCACGGTTACGGTGCTGGCATGTAAGCGATGGAACAGGTCCGCTACATGATCCCCGATGGCATTGTCCATATGCGCATCTGCGCGCCATTTCAGGAAGGCGTCGTAAAAGTGTTGCATAGCGGCGGGCGCCTGCGGTTGCCATTCCAGCAGGAGATGATTATAATCCAGCACGCAGATGACGCCCCCGGGCCGGAGCAGGGTGATCAGCCGCTGTAGCACCTGTTCCGGTGCTTCGATCCATTGCAGGGTGCGCGCGATGGTGATCACATCAAAAGTGCGGCCGGGCTGGAAGTCCAGCACATCGGCCACAGCAAAAGACAGGTTAGTTGCCGGGCCGGATAGTTCCTGTGCCAGTTGGATCAACTCGGCGCTTCTGTCGATTCCCATTACAAAGCCCTGTGCGCCCACATAAGGCACAATGCCGCGTGTGATGGCGCCGGAGCCGCAGCCCACGTCCAGCACGGATTGGCCGGGTTGCAATACGGCCAGCAGGTTGGCATTGGAATTTTCCAGTGTGCGCGTTTCCAGTACGGCCACGGCGCCGGAAGGCATGGCCGCGCGTTGATAGGCATCTGTTGTCTTCTTCATATGAGAAAGATAATCGTTCTTTCTCTTATTTGGAAGTCAGCTTGCTCAAAATGTGATGGTCGATATAAAACGTACCAAATGGTATGATGCAGGCCAGCAGCACCTTGCCGGTGGTAGCTGCTTTCCAGCGCTGCGCCACGCTTACGCTGAAAGTGTTGATCACAAACAGGAGGAACAAAGCGCCGTGAACGGGCCCCAGCAGGCGTGTCACCGCAGGATCATGGGCCAGGTATTTCATCGGCACGGCTATAAATACCAGCGCCAGCAGGGAAATACCTTCCAGGAGCGCCAGCAACCGCAGGCGCCCGATGTTAGTATTGAAGAACTGTTTCATCGTTAGAATGTTCTGAGATAAGGCCGGTGCGCAAACGGCGAAAACGGCCATGGCACTGCAATCAGGATGATCAGCAAAGCGATCGCATACCATAGCAGCATTTTACTGAAACGGGTATGATCATCTGTGCTGCGCTGACTCACACCTGCGCCGGTACTGATCACGCCTACGGCGGCAATCATCAGCAAGGCATGTATGCATCCGAAAAAGAGTGTACCCGTGTCCGTTATAGCCGCTTTAAAGTGCATGAGAAAGTAACGGCTTACGGGGCTTACAAAGTACAGCACCATGCCGATCGTAAATTGCAGCTGTGCAAAGTTCACGGCCATCTGCCGGGCAGTGGCATCTGTTTTGGTGAACGGGCGCCGCTGGCTGTATCCGCGGAAAGCCCTGATGATGGCATAGATCAGGCTGATCAACACCAGCCATCGGCATACAGAATGCAGGAACAAAAGAACGGCATACATATCCGGCTGAATTATTTCCAGACAAAGGTAGATAAAAAAACATACCAATTGGTATGTTTTTGAAGAAAAAAAATTATCGCAGTGATTGCAGGTAGGTTTTCAATTCCTTGAGGTAATTGTTGTAACAACTCTTGCCATATATCTTACCGAGGTTACGGATGCCGCCATAGCCGGACATAATAAAGAATGCGGTTTGTTGCACAGATACATCTTTCCTGATCTGCCCTGCGGCCTTGCCTTTCTTCAACGCTTTTTCTATGGCCTCCTGCCATTGCAGCACGAGGGTGGTCAGCGCATCGTGGAAAGGTTTGTTCAACGGCGCCATCTCATCAATCAGGTTAATGGCCGGGCAACCATACTTCACTTCAAAACGGGGGTCCAGCAGCAGGTTTCTCATCATCGTATAAATCTCTTTCACGGGATCGGCGGCCTCCAGCAAAGGCGCTACCATCGCGTGATACATGCCAGGGTACATTACATCCCGGATCATGGCCAGCCCCATCTCTTCCTTATTGGCAAAGTGGTAAAAGAAAGCCCCCTTCGTTACCTTCGTGGTAGCAATGATATCATCGATACTGGTAGCCTGGTAACCTTGCCCGTAGATCAATCCAAAAGCCTTCTCCAAAATAGCCAGCCTTGTTGATTCTGCCTTCTTAGACATAACATACTAATTGGTATCTTACAAAAGTAAGATATATTACCTACGTAGTTGTACGGATTTTTATCATACTGTGGTTTCTACTTAGAAAAAACAGCGCGAGGCTTATTACATTTGTGCCACATCGTACATTAGTGTGTGTTGGTAGCAACACTTTGCTCAATATCCCCAAATCAACAGAAGGTCGCCCGAAAGGCGGCCTTCTTTGATTTACGGATTTTTTGATTTACGGATTTTTTGATTGGTGAAAACTCCGCACCAATCAATAAATCCGAAAATCCCTAAATCCGTAAATTCAAACATTCAAAAATCTCCCCACCAGCTGCTGCCATTCTTCTTCCAATGTAAGGGCAGGCTTCTTTTCGGCGGCACGGTCGTACCAGTAGCCGGCATTCCACTCGTCGCCTTCTACGCGGTGCAGGTAGGCATGTACCCGGGCGGCTTCCCGGCCAGGTAAACTATCTACCAGGTCATGCGCCTTTTTCCAGTCGCCCTTTTTATCATACCACAATGATTGCAGGAAAACGGAGCTGCCTTCCGGCGGCTGCGCCGCAGCCAGCGAGGCCATAAATGTATCCAGGTTCATATGTTTACTTTATCGTTAACAAGTTATATCTTCATATGGAAACTTACAAAAATGAAAAACTTGGTCCAGCAACAACTCTTCACCTCTCGCCTTATCCTGCGTTCCTTGCGGCTTTCCGACGATCAGGACATACTTGCGCTGCGTACTGATCCGGAAGTGAACCGTTTTGTGGACCGCACCCCTTATACCACGCTGGACCAAAGCCGGCAATTCATTTCTCATATCGAAGCGGAAGTTGGTCAGCAACGCAGCTGCTATTGGGCTATCACACGGCGTAACAGCGACCGCCTGATCGGTTGCATCTGCCTCTGGAATTTTTCGGCCGACCGCCTGGTGGCGGAAGTCGGTTTTGAGCTGATGCCATCACACCAGGGCGCCGGCTACATGACGGAAGCCCTGAAAGCCGTTACCACCTTCGCTTTCGAACAATGCGGGCTCAAAGCCATCGAAGGTTATGTGAAGCCCGGCAACCAACGTTCTATCGCCGTGCTGGAAAAACAAGGATTCCGGAAAATACAGGAAGGCGATGAGATCGTGCTGGCATTGAACCAGGATTAAATGGATTAAAAAGATTTCCCAACAAGGTTCCAGCCCTTGAAGCGCTTCAAGGGCTTCTTCGCTTAAATGACCTTCTCATAAATCAATAAAATAAACAAAATTAAATTTGTTTTGAATTTTATTAAAAGTTTACTTACTTTTATTAAAGCATGAAACAAGTAAAAAAATCATTGCCGCATCTTTGTCCGGCATGTGCTTCGCCGCTGAAAGTAACTTCACTGAGTTGCGAAGCCTGTGATACAGCGGTAACAGGATCATTTGAAATGCCGCTGCTGGCAAGGCTTTCAGGGGAGGACCTCCAATTCGTGATCGACTTTGTAAAAAGCAGTGGCAGTTTGAAAGACATGGCGCAACAACTGGGATTGAGCTATCCTACTGTGCGCAACCTGCTGGATGATATTATACAGAAGATCATTTCAGAAGAAAAGAAAATAAAATCAACTAAATGAAAAAATGGTTGTTTGAGCCCTTTACTTACGTGGCGGGCGCCAAGGCCCTGCTGATCGGCTGGGCGCTGATGCTGATCACCACCGGCATCGCCATCACGAACCACACCCACTTCGACGGCGCTATTGACGTTCACACGAATCGGATCACCCCCCTGAAATATTATTTCATTGAACCGCCGATCGCCTGGGGCAGTGTAGTGCTGGTATTCTATCTTGCCGGCCTGTTCTTTTCGCGTTCCTCCATCCGCTGGATCGACGTAGCCGGCACCTTCGCCATGGCGCGCTGGCCGCTGATCTTCGTCACATTGCTTTATTTTCTGCTGCCGCATATCAATAGCCTGAAAGAGATTGGCCCAAGCTATATCACCATCGTGTTGATAAGCCTCATTTTTGTGATCTGGATGATACAGCTGATGTGGCAGGCCTTCCGGGTATCGTGCAATATCAGCGGCGCCAATGGTGTGATCATTTTCATCGCCGGGCTCATACTCGCAGAAGGTATCTCCTACGGAATTATCAATTTTATATATACAATCATATGAAAAAGTTCATCCTCATCACCCTGCTACTTGCAAACTCGCTGTGGATGCTGGCGCAAGCCGCCGACACTTCCACCGCCGTGTTGCACACCCCTACGGGCGATATCTATGGTACGCTCACCGTTCCCTCACATCACCAACAAGTGCCTGTAGTATTGATCATTTCCGGCTCCGGCCCTACTGACCGGGATTGTAACACCCCGCCGATGACGCACACAGATGCTTTCCGCATGCTGGCCGACTCGCTTAGCGCCCATGGCATCGCCTCCCTGCGCTACGACAAACGCGGCATAGCGCAAAGCCGATCTGCTATGCCAAAGGAATCCGACATCCGCTTTGATGATTACGTGAACGACGCCGCCGGCCTGCTACAATTGCTGAAAGCCGACAAACGTTTCTCCAAAGTATATGTTGCCGGCCATAGCGAAGGCTCCCTCATCGGTATGCTGGCCGCGCAAAAAACGCCGGTTAACGGTTACATCTCCATTGCCGGCGCCGGAGAAAGTGCCGACCTCATTCTCAAAAAACAATTTGCACAACAACCGCCGCAGGTAAGGGAAGCCGTTATTCCATTAATCGACTCTCTCCACCAGGGCCACATGGTGCACGCTGCGCCCTCACTGCAAATGTTCCTCCGCTCTTCCGTACAACCCTACCTGATCAGCTGGATGCGATACGACCCACAACAGGAAATCAAAAAGCTACAAATACCCGTTCTCATCATTCAAGGCAGCAACGATATACAAATAAGTGAAAATGATGCACAGCTGCTAAAACAAGCCCACCCTGCTGCGCAGCTCGTGATCATCCCGGAGATGAGCCACATCCTGAAAGCAGCGCCTGCAGACAGAGACGCCAACTTCAAAACCTACAAGGACCCCACACTCCCGCTCAAGCCTGAACTGGTAACGACTTTGGTGCAGTTCATTGACCACGATTAAACGGATTAAAAAGATTACCCTGATTTAACGAGAAGATCATTTAAGCGAAGAAGCCCTTGAAGCGCTTTGAGCGCTTCAAGGGCTACCATCGCGAATATCTCCCCCATCCATCTCCTTTCATCTTTTTTAATCCTGTAAAAAAATCCTGCTAATCCTTTCAATCATTCTAATCCTGAGCAACAGCCATCCGCGCGGAAGCCTTGGCGGTTCTCGCTTTCAGCATTTTGCTCACGCGGCCCAGGGCCAGGATGCTGACCATGCTCACGGCAACCACTACCCAGCCCAGTGTGTCGTAATGTTCGAGTGGACTGGCTTTCGTTTTTTGTGTAACGATCACGCCGGCAACTGCGGCGGCCACGCCGCCGGCGATCTGTTGCAGGGAGGAGTTGATGCTCATAAATGCGCCACGGTCTACCATGTCGGGAACGCCCGTTGTGAGAGCTACGCCGGGCACTACGCGGCTCATGATACCCACCATCATCAGTACGTTGAAGATCATGATCACCCACAGGGGATGCGGTGTGAGGTTCGTATATACCACTACCATAATCATCAGGTATAAAGTAGCTGCGCTGAACACTGCGAATTTGTCGACCTTATCACTAACACGGCCAATGGTGGGCATGATGAACAGGGAGCTCACACCGGATACCATGAAAAGCAGCGGCAGCTGTTCGGCGGTGATATGCAGGTTGTTGATCGCAAAGGCGCTACCGAAGGGCATCATCATAAATCCGCCGATAGACATCAACGCGGTAGCTGCAAAGGCAATGCGGTATTCTTTTTTAGAGATCGCATGCCACAGGTGCAGGAAGGCGTTACGGTCGTGTTGCAGGGCGAGATGTTTATTGACCGGCTCCATCTTCAGCTGGATGAGCGTTACCACGATCAACGCGATGGCTACCACCATGAAGAAAGGCGCTTCCCATCCCCAGCGGTTAGCCAGGTACAGGCTGATAGGAATACCTAACACCTGGCTGGCGCCAAAGCCCATCTGTAAGAAGCCCATCACACGGCCACGCAACTCTATGGCGAACAGGTCGGTGATGATGGCCATCGAGATAGAACCAATCACGCCACCAAAGAGGCCCGTGATGATACGGGCCGCTACCAGCACGGGATACGACTGCGCCATCCCGCAGCAGAGCGTACCTAAAATAAATCCGCTATAAAAAAATACCAGCAGTTTCTTACGGTCGAAACGATCGGCAAAACCCGCCGTGAGCAGGCCGGAAGCCCCGGCGCTAAAGGCATAGGCAGATACTACCAGGCCAAAAGGCCCGGGTTTGATATTCATCGATTTCATCAGCATATCCCCCAGCGGCGACATCACCATGAAGTCGAGTATAACGGTAAACTGTGTCAACGCCAACATGGCGATCAACAGTTTTTGATGTGATGTAAAAGTGGTTTCCTGTTTCATAAGATTAAAAATAAGCAAGCGTTCATTTATAAAATAGAGAAAAAAATTATTTGAGCAATATACCTTTCATTGCGAGGTCGAAAGTTTCTTTCATCACTTTATCAGAGAAGACGAATTTCTGGCCGGCAATATTTTTTCCTTCGTGATGAAAACGTAATAAAGTATATAAGGGAGAAAAACCGATAGACCAGAAAGCCTCTACAGACAACGGCGCTATCTCGCCCCGGTCAATGGCGCCTTGCACAAAGGTATGCATGCGTTCATTCATCTCTCCCCGGATGAGCGCCATCATCTCGCCGGCATAAGTAGAGAAACGTATCTTTTCAAAGAAGATGCTGGACAGCCTGTTCTGCAGGGTATAGTCGGCACGGTTCCGCCATTGCACCCACATCCCTTCCCGGAACTTCATCGTGGCCTTGAAATCACGGAAAATAAAATCCAGCATGCGCGAGATCTCTTCCACGCTCACACTTTTGATCAGGTCATCCTTATCTTTATGATAGATGTAGATCGTAGCGGGAGACACTCCCGCCGTTTTCGCCAAGCGGTTGATGCTGAAATTTTCCAGCCCTTCGATCGCTACCATCTCTACCGCTTTTTCCTTGACGGCCTGCATTTTATTTTCATCTCTGTATCTCATGCGGCACAAAGATAAGTAAGCGATCATTCATTTAAAAAATTATTTTTGACTTTCGGCCCTGATCTTGTCGAAGAAAGGCGTGTAACCGAGTTCTACACATTTTACGGCATAGAGGTATAGTGCGGCCGACCAGGTTTGCCAGTTCTGCCCCATCGGGCGGCCATCCTGGGCTTTGATCCATTCATTGAAACCATAGTCCAGCGGCTGGTTACGGGACAGCTTTATCAGCGCAGTAAGCACCTCGAGCTTTTCTGTGGCCAGCTTCATTTTTTTTGCCGCTACCAGGGCCGCTATATAAAGACTGCAGATGAACGGCCAGATGCCGCCATTGTGGTAGTTACCAGGTTGATTGAATATTTCATAACGCTCATGCCAGTCGGGATCACCGGGCCGGACATAAGGAAAAAAATTAGGCGGCAGGTTCATGGCCAGCTCTCCCTTCGCGCGCATGGCCCTGCACTCTTCCTCGATCCAGTCCACCATCTCCACCGCCCTCGCCGGAGAGGCAATACCAGCAAGGATCGCAAGGGAATTACCTAACAGGTCGAAACGTTCGCTGCTATATATTTTATACGACCAGAAAGCATAATACGGTTTATGCTTCACCGTTAGTCCTTCGTGTACATGCCGGTGCTGAATGCCAGCGGTGATCGTGAAGTGGCGCATTTCATGGCGCAGGTCATCCGCTGCGCGATGATGCCCCAGCAGCCGGAGATAACTATATACCAGCGTATTCACATACAAAGCATACCCGATGGTCCACTGTTCATCGCGCCAGTCGGTAGTAGGCAGCTGTGCAACCAGGCAGCGGTCGGACGGGCTTTGATAGCGCATCCAGGCGAGGCTTTTCTGTACGGCGTTTTCCAGGAAATCTTTCTCATCGGATAATTGACGGTAGATACCTGTGGCAAGCAGGAACAAGGGCGTGGTATCGCTGGCGCCACGGTCGTCCGGATCATGCACCAGCGAAGGGATGTGGCCATGCGACGATTGGTGCAGCGCCAGTGTTTCCAGCACTTTGCGCGCGCTTTTGTGGAGCAGTTTATTATCCGTTACGGCGATGCCCAATATGGCCAGCAGCAGGTCGCGCGTGTAGGGCTCAGGATAGCCCCACCCTGCCGTACGCGGTAGGCCGTGATAATTGCCTACCCTGTTATGCAACAGCACGGCTATGGCGGCTTCGCGCGCCTGTTCTATATAAGGTGTCATAGATCAAATCTTTCCCGGAGCAGCTGTACAAATTGCCTGGCCACGATGCGGTAATCGAAATGCTCCCGCACATGTTTCCTGGCGGCCCTGCCCAGATTGTACCGCAGCAGCTCACTGCTCAGCAACTGCCGCAAATGTGTAGCCAGATCGTCGACCTTGGCGCGGTACTCTACCGTACGTGGCACATCGAACACTACTTTCTCTGCGCGCGCGCCTACTGCTTCGTGGATGGTGATGTGTTTATCTACCCCCGCCAGCAGCGCCGTTTCGCCATGGACAAGCGTATCCAGCATGCCCATCGCTTTCATACTCACTACCGGCTTGCCGCAGGCGCCGGCTTCTACGAGCGGCATACCGAAACCTTCCAGCCGCGATGGCGCTGCATATATATCACAAGCGCCTATCAGGTAAGGCATGGCATTGCGGGATATCTGTTCCATTTTGAAGATGATACGGTCCGCAATACCCAGTTCACTGGCCAGTTTCAGGTCTTCTTTGTTCTGCCGTTCGGTACGGTCCTGCTTCCATACTTTGCATACATATTTCCAGGGCGGTACCTCATCGCCGAGTTGTGCGAGCGCCCGCATCACTTCGCGGGCGCCCTTGGAGGCCGCATCTCCGCCTACCGTCAGGATCATGAGCTCATCTCCCCTGATACCCATCATTTGACGGAGGGTATTTATTTTTTCATCATGCTGCGGGAAAGGGTGGAATGCATCTGTATTACAACCAACAGGCAACACTTCGATATTGCCGGATGTGATGCCATCGCGCTGGTACATCTCTTTCACCCAGCCGGAAGTAACGAGCAGCAGCGGCAGCTCGTTGAGTTCCTGCTGATAGCTGGCGATGAAGCCATCGGCCACCAGCCAGGGTACCGCCAGCATACCGTGGCGTTGCGGATGCAGCGCGATCTCCGGCACATGGCCCCAGTAGCCGATACCGGTGACCACATCCGGTTTGAACCAACGGTAATACCATTCTTTTTCGAGGTGACTGCCAGTATGTACGGCATGCACATCTATTCCAGTTTCCAATAGCCCTTTGTAGAGCAGGTCGCCTTGTGTAGAGAGGCCACCAGGGCTGGGCGGATAGTCGTATAACAACAATATTCTCATAATAGCGTACTTCCTTGTTGCAGGTAGCGGCAGGCCGCTGATGGATCAGTAAAACGCCAGAATGCTTCCGTAGCCGGTGTGGTGGCGGCTTCCCAGCTGCCGGGCGCAAAACCGTATGTTACTGTGATAAGCTGATATTTACGTTGCCAGGTGGCGGGCGACAATGGCGCCTGCAATGGCGCCTGGCTGTCGGCCTGGGGATAATAGGCGCCGTGGCCATCTTCATATGCGAACATCCACAACTCGCTGGCCTGTATCCGGCCTTCCTGCCAGCAATTGATGACCGCTTTGCTTACTTCCTCATGACGTTTATGACGGGTATATTCTCCCTTGGGATGATGGGTGATCAGCAGATCAAAATGTTGCTGAGGAATCAGCGACAACAGGTGATGGATGAGCACTTCCTGGCGGAGGGGCGTTTGCTCCGGGCCATCGTCCAGATCATCTATAGCACCGGTAGCGCCGAATAGCCGAAGCGCTGCAAAGAAACGTGGTGCGCGGTCGGGATCGCTCCCCCTGCAAATGCAGGCTACGAAGCAGTTCCAGCCGGGGTGATCCAGCAGGGTGCCTCCTGCCCACAACGTTTCGTCATCAGGATGTGCTACAATTACCAGTACGGATCTTGTTGCATGCATCGTGGTTGTTTTTCGTATAACCGTTGCTGTTAAAAGGAAAACCGGGGAAAATGTTCTCTTACAAATGTATGAAATTAATAAAAAACCAGTTGGATATCTGTTGTTTTCGTTTCATATTTATTTCCTAATTTATTGTGTACTTAATGTGAATGATATGCACCACACACTATTGTTGATCCTCTCTTTACTCTTTGGTATTTTCATGTTGGTGATGCTTGGGCAGAAGATGAAGATATCCTATCCCATCTTTCTCGTGCTCTCCGGACTCGCCATCAGCTTCGTTCCCGGCCTGCCGCATGCGGAAGTAGACCCCGAGCTGATCTTCATGATCTTCCTGCCGCCCTTGCTGTATGAGGCTGCCTGGTATACTTCCTGGAATGATTTCCGGAAATGGCTGCGGCCTATTTCGTTGCTGGCATTCGGGCTGGTGCTTTTCACCTCCTGCATTGTTGCTTATGTATCCAGCAATATGATTCCCGGATTCACGCTGGCGCTGGGCTTCCTGCTGGGCGGTATCATCTCTCCTCCTGATGCAGTGGCAGCCACATCTGTGCTGAAAAATATCAAAGTACCCAAAAGGGTGACCACCATACTGGAAGGCGAAAGTTTGATCAACGACGCCTCTTCATTGATCGTATTCCGCTTTGCGCTGGCGGCGGTATTAACCGGCCAGTTCTCCATGCACGAAGCAATGCAGCAGTTCTTTCTCGCCGCAGGCATGGGTATCGTGATAGGCCTGGTGATCGCGCATATCATGTATGCCATCCACCGCTTCCTCCCTACTACGCCCAGTATCGACGCTGCATTGACGGTAATGACGCCTTATTTTATGTACCTCGCCGCCGAGCAATTTCATTTTTCCGGTGTGATGGCCGTAGTGAGCGGCGGGCTTTTCCTCTCCTGGCGCTCGCATGAAATATTCAGCACCGGCGCCACCCGCCTGCAAATGCTGGGAGTGTGGAGCACGCTCATCTTCGTATTGAACGGGCTCGTGTTCATCCTCATCGGGCTGGAACTGCCGGTGATCGTGAATGGATTAGGGGATTATTCTATAGGACAAGCCATCACTTATGGCCTGGTGATCAGCGCACTCACCATCATCGTGCGCATTGCATGGATCTATCCTGCCGCCTTCATCCCGCGGATGTTGAGCAAAAGTATCCGCACGCGCGAATCATCGCCCGGCTGGCGCGGCCCGCTGGTAGTGGGCTGGGCTGGCATGCGCGGCGTGGTGTCGCTGGCATCTGCCTTGTCGGTCCCCTTTCTCTTACATGAGGGCGGCCCGGCATTTCCGCATCGCAATCTTGTTATCTTCATCACCTTCATCGTTATATTGGTAACGCTGGTATTCCAGGGCCTCACGCTGCCATTGATCATCAAACTCACCGGTATCAAAGAGATCGATGAGCTGATCCCTGAAGCCGAGCAGGAAGCAGGCATACAGCTCAGCCTGAAGCGCGTAGCACTGGCACGGCTAAACGAAAAATACCAGGAAGATATTAAAGAGAATGAACTGGTGGGCTTCCTGCACCAACAACTTGAGCATGATATCGACGTAACCCGCATGCGCCTCGATTCGCTGGAATGCGACGAAACAGAAGCGCACGAGGTGGCCCGGTATCACGAAGTGCTGGAAGATATTTATGCCGAACAACGCAAAGAGCTCTTCCGCCTGCGCAAGGCCAACACCTTCAGCGATGAGGAGATCCGCAAGCAGGAAATGCAGCTCGACCTCGACGAACTGAAGATAGCGCCATCAGGGCATTAAAAATACTGAAACTGTCACCATGCCCGTGAAGCGATGCCGGGCGAAATTTGTGTCATAAAAATTTCAACAACCATGGCAAAGAAAATAGCACTGATCACAGGCGGCAGCCGCGGTCTCGGCAGAAATGCCGCCCTGGCATTATCAAAGAAAGGTTTCGATGTGATCATCACCTATCACAGTAAAAAAGACGAAGCAGAGAAAGTAGTGAATGAGATCAGCAACGCCGGCAACCAGGCGGCAGCCCTGCAGCTGAACACCGCATCCATAGCTGGTTTCAGCGATTTCGCGCAGCGTTTAGGCGCGCTGCTGCAAGAGCAATGGCAACGCAATACCTTTGATTTCCTCATCAACAACGCCGGCACTAATGTAAAAGGCGCCTTCGGCACATTTACAGAAGCGCAGTTCGATGAGCTGCTGAACATACATTTCAAAGGGGTGTTCTTCCTCACACAAACATTGTTACCACTGCTGGCCGACAAAGGCGGCATCATCAATCTTTCCAGCGGCCTGGCGCGCTTTGCCCTGCCGGGATATGCGGCCTACGGGGCCATGAAAGGCGCAATAGAAGTGCTTTCCCGCTATATGGCCAAGGAGCTGGGCGCCAGGGGTATCCGTGTAAATGTGATTGCGCCGGGCGCTATCGATACGGATTTCAACAAGTCCGACTTCGATGCCCATCCGGGCAGCCGTGAAGCCATCGGCGCCAACACCGCCCTGGGCCGCATCGGCGTGGCTGATGATATCGGCGGCGTGATCGCCTCGCTGTGTACAGATGAAATGGCGTGGGTAAATGCGCAGCGGATTGAAGCGAGCGGCGGTATGTTTTTGTGATCATTTTTGTACCCCGGGTTGCACCCGGGGTACAAAAATGATCTTCGTTTATTTTCGTTTCTTGAGCACCATCACCACTTTCGCATCTACGTCCTGTATATACGTTGATCCCATTATTACTTTCTGGCGGCCTTTGACAGAGAGAACGCCGTTCAGGCGCAGGGTATCGCCCGCCCAGCTGATTTTGAAAGTAGTAGGAACGCTGGTGGTGTTCATATCAGGGATACCGGACGTTACCTGTCCAAACCCGGAACGGAGGGAATCTGTTCCGACCATGGTATAAGTACCTTCCGTGCTCATGGCAGGCAAGGTGAAATTGAACGGAACTATTTGTTCTCCCGCTTTCACGCTATCTATCCAGGTTTCTGCTGTCATCATTGTTTCAACAGTATAAGAAAAATCAACAGAAGTAGTTTTTCCATTCTGAAAGGTGACAATACCTGTGTTTTTCTTCGTTACATAATCACAATTGGATTTAGTAAGGTAGGTACTGCCCTCTTCGTTCAGCGTCATGGATGTTTTGGTATTGACTTCTTCCCAGAGGAAATCATAAGTACCTGTAACACCGCCGGAAATACCGCCGGTAGCGGGGTTGCCGCTATTATTATTTCCGGGGGCATTGGGCGCAACGCTCATTTCTTTACTGCAGGAGAACAGGGCTGTGGTCATCAGCGCTACAGCCAACATACGGGTATAGGTGCGTATCATAGTAAAAATATTGGCCGCAAGATAAATAATTTGCAGCAGGCGATATGTACTATTTACAGCTAGTAAAGTTAGTTGCCCAGCGATTTAAGCGCGAGATAGGTCATCAGTCCGGCGCCGGTTTCGATGGAGGTTTCATCTGCATCGAAGGTGGCGGTATGCAGGCCGGAAATGATGCCCCTGGCTTCATTGCGCACGCCGAGGCGATAGAAGCAGGCATCCGAGGCCTGCGAATAATAGGCAAAATCTTCTGCCGCCATCCAGATATCGAGATCAATCACATTTTCTGCACCGAGAAAATCAATGGCATGTTCACGGGCAAAAGCCGTGAGCTGATCATCATTGATGAGCACCGGATAGCCTTGCTGTATATCAATATCGCAGGTAGCTTCCATGCTGTCAGCGATGCCGACAGCCATCTTGCGGATCTTGGCAAGCGCCTCCTGGCGCCAGTCTTCATCCATAGACCGGAAAGTACCGGCGATCTGCACTTCATCGGGGATCACGTTGGTAGCGCCGTTGGCGGTCATCTTGCCGAATGACAATACCGATGGCATCAGCGGGTTAGCGCGGCGACTCACGATCTGTTGCAAAGCGATGATCATATGACAAGCCACCACCACGGGATCGATGCCCAGGTGAGGCATGGCGCCATGACTGCCTTTTCCTTTGATGGTAATAAATATTTCATCATTGCTGGCCATATAACGGCCGGGATGGAAACCTACTTTGCCCGCTGGCATCTCGGGCATGGTATGCTGCCCCAGGATGTAATGCGGACGCGGGTTTTCGAGCACGCCTTCTTTGATCAGCATGCTGGCGCCGCCTGGTATCAGTTCTTCCGCAGGTTGGAAAATCAGCTTCACCGTGCCGGCAAACTCTTCGCGCATCCGGCTGAGAATGCCCGCTGTGGCCAGCAGCGAGGAAGTATGCACATCATGGCCACAGGCATGCATCACGCCATTGTTGCGCGAGCGGTAGGTTACTTCGTTCTGTTCCAGTATCGGCAGTGCGTCGATATCGGCGCGCAGTGCCACCACGGCCTCCGAGGGCTGGCGGGCGCCGCTGAGCAAGCCCACCACGCCCGTATTGGCCATTCGTTTGAAAGGTATATCCAGCGCCCTTAGCTGTTCTTCGATGAACAGGGCGGTATTAAACTCTTTATAAGACAATTCCGGATTGGCATGCAGGTGCCTGCGGTTGGCAATAGCAGCAGAGTGCAGCTCACTGGCCAGCTGACGGATTCTTTCTTTAAGCATTGCAGAAGATTTCAATCACCAAGTTTAAGGTATTTCCCGCAAATTGGCTCAGGAAGGATTTTCGAATTTATTGATTTTCGGATTTATTGATTTAATTGAAGCGGAGATGAACAATATTGTTATCTCCGCTTCAATTAAATCAATAAATCCGAAAATCAATAAATTCGAAAATCCCGCGGGCCTAGTAGCCGGGATTCTGCACCAGGTTGTGATTGATGGAAATTTCATTATTGGAGATGGGCAGGAACTTCGACTTGTCGGTATAGCCGCTGGCGAATTTCGTTTCGATCAGGCCGCCATCGGCGCCACGCACTTCAACGGGATAGATATCTTTGCCGATGCCCCAGCGCCTTACATCATCCCAATAAAGCCCTTCGAGCGCAAACTCGATGCGGCGCTCGTGGCGCAACTGCTGGCGGGCCGCATCCTGCGGGAGGTTCAGCGGCAGCGCCTTGATCTTCACATCTGTACGTGAAGTACGTATCTGGTTGATCAGCTGGATAGCCTGCGGAATATTCACACCCTTTTCTATCATGGCCTCTGCCCGCGACAGGATCACATCGGCATAACGGTAGATGATGAAATTCAGGGGCTCCTGCCCTGCCACCACCTGCTGCGTTTCAATGGTATACTTACGGATACCGAAACCTACTTTCTGACCAGTGTGGTTTTTTATTTCCACGGGATAGAGCTGCCCCTGGAAATAAGCGCCCGGCCGCAGGATCGTGAAATCCAGCCGCGGATCACGGTTGGCGTAAGGATTACTTTTATCTACCGGCGATCCATCGATGGTTTCATAGGCATCCACCAGGTTCTGGATCGGCGCAACGGAGTTAGAACCATCGATGCCATATTTGATGTTCTGCGGTTGCCAGTGACGATCGAAATAACTGCCCTGCTGAAAAGGGCCATCCATATATTCCACATCAAAAAGTACTTCGGCGTTGTTTTCATTGGCGAGCTGAAACAGGCCATGGTAGCTGGGGAACAGGCTGTACTTGTTCAACGCATCAATTTTATCGGCATATTCCAGTACTTTGTCCCAATTACTTTTGTAGAGATATGCCCGCAGCTTCATGGCATAGGCGGCGCCCAGTGTAGCCCTTCCCGTTACAGGCGCTTCTTTCTGCAAACGTTTGATCGCTTCGTCGTAATCTGCATGTACCTGTGCCCATACTTCGTCTTCTGTATTGCGTTTCAGCGACCGCGCCTCCTCAGCGCTGATCGATCTGGTAAACACCGGCACGCCGCCATAGCTATTGGCGAGCAGCGCATAGTATACCCCGCGCAGGAAATAAATCTCTCCCTTCAACTGCACTTTCTTCAAACTATCCATCGGTACCTTATCTATATTTTCAAAAAAAGTATTGGCACGATTGATACCGGTATAACACTGCTGCCATCGCCCGCTGACGATACCGCCATCATTGGCAGAGATGGTGCCGTTACCCACCTGCTTCTCCATCCCTTCCCAGTAGGCCCATTGATAGGCGTTGGGCGAACAGGCGTCAAAACCGCCGCCATAGCCATATACGAAAGATTCATGTAAAACGTTGTACACGCCGTACAAAGCCAGCAAGGCATCGGATTCATTCTGCCAGAAATTTTCTGTAGTGATGCGGTCGTCGGGCTTTTTATCGAGGAATGATTTAGAGCAGCTGCTGACCAACAACATCAGGGCCATCATCAAAAAACATATATATCGCATAGTCATTTCTTTTTAAAGTTGCACATTGATACCAAAAGATGTGATCACCGGCGTGGGATAGATGGTTGCGCCGTTACCGAACGTGTTCTGCTCCGGATCAAAACCAATGTAACCCTTGCTGGTAAAGGATGGCAGGTTTTGTACGTTGGCATACACATTCGCGCTTCTGAAGCGGATAGTCTTCATCCAGGCTTCGGGCAGCTGGTAGGAGAGCTGGATATTCTTGATCTTCAGATAGCTCATATTTTGCACCCAGAAAGAAGATTCGTAACGGTTCCAGGTATCGTTCACCACGATCCTTGGCAGTGTGGCGCTGTGGTTCTCCGGCGTCCAGGCGTCGCGCCAGCGGGTCAGCAAGGTGCCTCCGGAAATGCCCAGCGGCGTGGTCCAGGCACTCTGGTTATAACCATATACGCCGGCCATACCCTGCGTTACTACGTTCAGGCTCCAACGTTTGTAATTGACATTGATGGTGAAGCCGTAAGTCCAGGATGGCAGCGTGTTTCCAAGGGCTTGCTTGTCTTTGTAATCGAGTTTGCCATCGCCGTTCACATCTTCATATTTGATATCTCCCGCCTTCGGCACATAGCCATTGGCATACATGTATTGAGACGCTTCTTTGTCTGTCTGGAAAATACCGATGGCCTTGAAACCATACAGCATTTTGTAAGGCTGTCCTTCGCGGATCAGCCATAGCTGGTCCGGCGCATCTTCGCGGAATCTGGTGACCATATTTTTGATATAGGAGACGTTGGCGCCGATGGCGTAACTGAAGCCCGACTTATATTCCGGCGAACGGTAGTTCACCGCAAATTCAAAGCCTTTGTTATTCATCTTACCAATATTCTGTATCGGTGCGCTCACTTCTCCCAAAGTGCTGGAGATAGGCAATTGCACCAATATCTTGTCGGTATTTTTATTGAAGTAGTCGAGCTCGAAAGAAAGGGCATTATCGAAGAAGCCGAGGTCTAATCCCACATCTGCGCTGGTAGTGGTTTCCCAGCTGATATTGCGATCCACCAGTTGCGTGATGGCGGCGCCGGGCGCCAGCTGGCCGCCCACCGTATAGCTGGTACCGTTAGTTTGCGTCACTGCACCGATGTACGGATAGTTGTTGTCGATATTCTGGTTGCCCAGCTGGCCCCAGGAGGCGCGTAATTTCAGCTGACTGATCGCAGGCAAACGTTTGATGAAATTTTCTTTCTCCATCGCCCAGCCTACTGATACAGATGGAAAATAGCCCCAGCGGTTGCCCTGCCGGAAACGGGAAGAAGCATCCGCACGCAGGTTGCCTTCCAACAGGTATTTTTCGCGGTAATTATAGTTCACACGACCGAAATAAGAGAGCATGCTCCATTCAGTAGTATTGCCGGAAGCCTGCACATTACTGGTACCTGCATCTACTTCATTCAGGCCGGACTTAGGCGGGTCGGACTTTTGCGCCGACATGTTCTTGAGCTGGTACGACTCTGCCTGCGTACCCAATATCGCGGAAAAGTTATGTACGTTGTTGATGGATTTCGTATAGTTGAGCGTGTTATAGAATACCCAATAGAACTCTTCATTATTGCTCCTGTATGGCGTAACCTGGGAAGGGTAATCGAGCACTTTGCCTTGCAGCCCCGTGGACGTATATACGTAGTTGAGCTGATTGTATCGATCCTGACGATTGTTGTTTGATTGCCCGGTGAACATTGTTTTGAAAGTAAGGTCTTTCGTGATGTTAGCCGTAGCGTTCAGGTTGGCCCGGAAAAAAGTATTCACATACTGGCTGTTGCCATTATACAGATCGGGCAGCGGGTTGCGGGAATCCACGATGGGCGAGCCATCCGGCTTGAGTGCCTGTGTAGCGCCGAAGCGGCCATCGCTGGTATAAGGCGCAATGAAGGGATAGCCGCCATTGGACAGGATGTAGTAGATGCGGTCGATACCATTGTAAGGGCTGTTAGTGACTTTACGCGTGATCTGCACGCGGCCGCCCACTTCCAGCCAGTCTTTTATTTTATTGTTCAAAGAAAAGTTGACGCCATAACGTTTGCTGTTGGTTTGTTTGATGATACCATCCTGGGAGAGATAATTGGCGGAGAGAAAAAAATTCTGTTTCGCAGAACCTCCTCTTACGGAGATGTTGTGTTCAGTGATCGGTGCAGTACGGAATATCTGTTTATAAAAATCAGTGTTGGGGTAGAGATAAGGATCATTATGTTTGGAGAAGCTGTCGATCACATTCGCCGGGAAGAGCGGATCGCCACCGCTGTTGACTACCGCGCTGTTCCAGAGGTTCATAAATTCCACGCTATTGTTGATGCGGTCGTATTTGCGGCCGAGCTGCTGGAAACCGTAATAGCCGTTGTAGGAGATCACCGGCTCTGAATTGTAGCTTCCTTTTTTAGTGGTAACCAACACGATGCCATTAGCTGCGCGGGAGCCATAGATGGAGGCTGAAGCCGCATCTTTCAGGATGGTGATGCTGGCGATATCGGCAGGATTGAGTTCTGCGAGGCGGCCTTCAATACCATCAATAAGTACCAGCGGATCGGTGTTATTGAGCGTACCATAGCCACGTACGCGGATGGTAGCGCCATCGCTGCCGGGAGAGCCGGAGTTCTGGCTTACAAAAACACCAGACACCTTACCAGCCAACGCCTGGCTGGGATTGGTGATAGGCCTGCTTTCCATCACTTTATCGTAGTTCACCGTAGCCACTGCGCCGGTGAGGTTAGCGCGCTTCTGTGTGCCGTAGCCAACTACCACTACTTCGGAAAGCTTGTCGGCAGCTGATTTCAGCGTAATACTCAAAGCGTCTTCAGAACGTATAGCCACTTCCGTAGTCTGAAAGCCGATATAGGAAAGTACCAGCACATCGCCCGGCGCCGCCTTGATGGAGAACTCGCCATTTTCGTTGGTGGTGGCGAAGGCTTTGTTATCTTTTGTTTTGATGGTAACGCCGATCAGCGGTTCGCCGCTTTCATTGACCACTTTACCTTTTACCACTATCGGCGGCGCATCCGCCAGCATGGCGGGTTTGGCATCGCTCTCCTTTTCCTTGATAGCAATGATATTGTTTACCACGCTATAGGTAAGCGGTTGTGATTTGAAGATCTGATCCACTACTACCAGCACATCTTCATTGATCGCTTTGATGGTAACGGGTCTGGCTTTTTTCAGTACATCCATTTTATACCAAAAAACATAGCCGGTTTTTTCTTCCATTTTTTTGAAGATCTTTTCCAGGGGCTGGTTGGTCACGTCCAGACTTACCTTTTGTGATTGGCGATCGGCATACGCGTGGCTCCAGCACAGCAACAGGCTGGATAGTAGCAGTAGCAAGGTTTTCCGGGCATAACGCCGGCGTGCAAGGGTTCTTTTTAAAGGTAACCTCATACATACGATTTTTAGGTTGTTAAAATGGTAGATGCTTGATAACAGGCAAGAGAATCCGCGTGTCAGGTTTTATTCAACAATAATGATATTTCCTTTGGTGGAAAAGCGTGCTCCATTGGCTTTGAGGCCGCTGAGGATTTCGGACAGTTGCATGTTCGGGTATATCTTCCCGTGGAAAGCTCCCTGGTGGGCATTTCCGGCGAAACGCACTTCAACGTCATACCAGCGTGCGATCTGGCGAAATACTTCTTCCAGTGGCGTGTTGTCGAATTGCAGGTAGCCTTTTTTCCAGGCCATTACTTCGTCTATATCTGGTTGTACAACGCTCAGGTTCCCGTGGCGGGTAGCGCGGGCCTGTTGTCCGGGCTGGATCAGCGTATGTTTACCTTTCACGTTCACTTGTACGCTTCCTTCCAGTAGCGTGGTTTTGATGACAGGCTCATTTTCATAGGCATTGATATTGAAATGCGTGCCCAGTACCTGTATGGTGGCGGCTCCCGCCTGCACGACAAAGGGCTGGCGCGCGCCTGCAAACGTTCGCTTGGCCACTTCAAAATAGGCCTCGCCGCGGATGCTCACCTGGCGTGCAGCGCTGGTGAATGCCGCCGGGAAAGTGATGGCCGACAGAGCATTGAGCCATACCTTGCTGCCATCGGGCAGCACTACGGTATAGCGCGATGCCTTGGGCAAACTGAGTGTATGCGTGGCCGTTATATTACCCCCTGCTGCATATTCAATTTCATGGCCGTTCGTTTTGGTAATGCGAACGTTTCCATCGGTGATCACAGCGTTCACCGGAACAGTGTCCAGGGCAATGTCGCGGCCGCCGGACAAATGCAGCAGGGCTTTGTGGCCGGCGCCGGAAGACATGGTTTCCTTTAACGATATCGCTTTCCGTTTATCCGTAGGGGTGATATGCCGGGCATGAAACACCCACGCGGTGATCAGGATTCCTGCCATAGCCGCCGCAGCAGCCCATCGCATCATCGTGATACGGCGGCGGGGGAAAGCGCCGGCAGCGTCCGGGTCAGCATTCATTTTCCCCAGTAGCGCTGCCTTTGCCTTGTCTTTAAACCTGATCGCCTCCGTGGAATGTTCATCATCAAATAACGGCGCATTCGCCTCGCTGGCAGCGAGCCAATCTTCTACCTGCTGCACTTCCTCCGGAGAAGCTGTGCCTGCCAGGTATCTTTCTAAAAGCCGTATGTCGAAATTGTGTTGTTCCATAAATCTGTCGGCCCGGCCGGCCCCGGGTTCCACCCGGGTCTACCGGGCTATCGCTACCGGGCGTTCGCTCCTACGGAGCTGAATGCGGCGTAACCTGCGCAATATCTACCGGGCTTTCGCCCCTACGGGGCGATATGTTATAGCAGGCGATATATCTACCAATATGCCGCCCCGTAGGGGCGATATATTGGTAGCCACGTTTGTCCAACAACATCGCGCTCCGTAGGAGCGACATATTGGTAGCAGGCGATACATCTATCAATATGCCGCCCCATAGGGGCGATATATCGGTAGCCGCGTTCGTTCAATAACATTGCGCCCCGTAGGGGCGGTAGATTATATCCCGATCTTTTTACCTCTTTATAAACGGGCAAAAAGAAAAGTACCGCTATTGTATTTCTAACTTTTTTTTAGTTTTTTTATTCGCCATTTGCATGCAGAAAATGAAGTTATCATATGCAAACGCTACCGACAGCGATCTGTTCCAGTTATTGAAAGAAGGGGACCCGCGTGCCTTTGAGGCGATCTATGACCGGTACTTTATCAGCCTGCTCAACATGGCCTACAAACGGATGGAGAACAGGGAAGATGCGCTGGAAGTGGTACAGGATGTGTTCATCCGGCTGCATGCCAATCGTGAAAGGATAGAACATACCACCTACCTGTTCGCTTATCTCCACACCTTACTAAAGAACGGCATCATCGACCGTTTCCGGCAGAAACTGGTGCAGCAAAAGCAATACGCTGCTATCCGCGAGCAGGTGCAATCCCACACCGAAGCCCGCAGCGATCAGTATATCGATAGTAAAAAACTGGAAGAAAAGATACAACAGGTGATCAACCAGTTGCCGGAGAAATGTAAGGAAGCCTTCCTGCTGAGCCGCGTGCAATACCTCTCCCATCAGGCCATTGCTTCCCGTATGAATATTTCCGTGAGCACAGTAGAAAAACACATTGTAAAAGCCCTGCATGCGCTGCGGAAGCAGCTGGCGGAATAATTACTTCGTCCAGTTCACTACTGTAAATACAATCTCTTTATATCCTTTACGTTCGTACAGGATGCCGATCTGTTGCCGGGAGATATTGGCTATATCAGAATAGGCGGCATAGTCCCCTTTCTTGTCGTTGCTGGCCTCTATCTCGTAAGACCTGCGCCAGTGGCGGCCGCCAGGCTCGCTGATGCGCAGGGTGAGGTGATTGCGTTGTAAGGTATCTGCCGCATTGCAGCAGGCCAGCACTGGCTGTCCTTTTTTCCAGGCGATATTGAGCAGGCTGCCCTGGTTCACAGGATCGGGCAATTGCGGGTCATAACTGTACTGATCCCAGGTAGCGCCGCCATCCTTGCTGATGGCTACAATGCGCGCTTTTACGTTACCCTGCTGGTTACGGGCATTCAGCATCAGTGCGCCGTTGGCCAGTTCGGCCGCCATACATTCATTGCTGCCGGGCACAGGCAAGGATTGTGCAAGATGAAAAGTTTTGCCATGATCATCAGTGTAATAACCATGCGAACAATAGTCCTTAAAATGTGGCTGCGGATTGCCTTGCGAGTGATTGGCTGCTACGTATAGGCGTCCCCGGTATTGCCCGCGGGAAAACTGTAGAGCGTGACCGGGCGTATTGGCGTAGCTGCGCCAGTCTTCCGGCTGATGCGGCCGGTGCACCTGCGCCGTAATATTCACGGGCGCCGACCAATGTTGGCCGCCATCGGAGGAAGTGATATACCATACTTCACGCAAACCTTTGCCCTTACGCACCTCTCCTTCATGATTATTACCGGTATTATAAAAGAGGAAGATCCTGCCGCCAGGATAATCAGGATCGGTAAGATCCACTACCGGCGCCGGATTGCCGGCCTGCAAGGAATCGTTGTCCACCACTTTTTCAAGGGGCTGCCAGCTGCGGCCATTGTCTTTACTGCGCTTCAGCACAATATCAATATCACCAAAATCCGCTGCATTGTGCAAACGTCCTTCTGCAAAAGCCAGCAGCTGCCCGTCGGGCAAGCGTATCAAAGCCGGGATACGGTAACTCGCATATCCTTCTGTACCGGCGGTAAATACCGGTGCTTTCGTTTGCTGTGCAAACAATACGAACGGGAAAAGCAATAGCGGTAATAATAACTGGCTGCGCGTCTTCATCGATAAGCATTTTCATAACGACAGCGACCAATATACGGCGGGATTTTGGTTATTTTTGCACCTTCTAAAAGAGGTAACCCGCATGTCTCGTGAAGTCATTTATCAATTCCGGATCTTCGATGCCGGCCGTACCGGCTGGATAATGTTGTTATTGTTCGTATGGATATTAGCCTGTATTATCGTCAACTTTGAACTCAGGCCGAGCGTAGGTTGGATGATAGCCATCTTTGTAACAGTAATTATGACAGGATTGATATTGTCAACACGATGGATTGTACGGAATGAGACAGTCACGGTAGATGATCACTTTGTATGCTCTGCCTTATATGGCACATTTGCATTGGAAGATATTATCGGCGTATCCCGTTCTTTCTGGGGCACCCAGCCATCGCTGCGGCTGAAGATCAGGAACCGCCGCGCGGTGACCTGGCATCTCAACAACAACTCAAAAGGATTTGTGTCGAACAAGGCCGAAGAGCTTGATGCATTTGCGCAATTAGTGGAAACCTTGGCACAACGGAGAAGCACCTACGAAAAGAAAACGGTAGCTACATCCGCACAACCAGTTTCCACGCAATTGGAAGAGGCCCGTAATAAAATTACGAAACCGCAGTTCGCCATTCCTGTAGGGCTGGCCGTGGGTGCGGTCATCCTCGTCAGAAGCTGCGCCGGTTCCTGGTTTCACCACAGCCCTGATTTATATGAGCTCACAGAGGCCTCACTGGAAACGTTCAATCACCACCTCGTGGAAGTAAGAAAAGTGCTCGACGAAAAAATGACTACCGCCGGCGAATGGTATCTCTACACCAATGATACCGCCGCTTTCGTGAAGTTACTGCCCGATGTCCCTCCACCCGGCGATGATCATCTTCCCCTGATGAAATATGCCTCCGCAAATAAAGCCATGGAAGCCTTCCTCGCGCATCCTGATTCCGTGCCGCTCCTCCTCTATGTGGCCAGTGGCGACAGCGTTCTGCGGCAATTGAACAAAGGCATTAACCGTTTCAGCGACAGCAGTGAAAAAGTACTTTATGCGCGGGCTTATGATCCATCCCATTACATCAAACCTTCACACGGCGATCCTAACGTCAACGACTCAACGGTTTTTGATGTGGTATGGAGCATTTCCCTGGCAGATACCACCGCTATCAGCAAAGCGATCAACAGCAGCATACCTGGCATGAACATGATGCTGAGCCAGATACGCCTGCGGCCGGGCTTTTGTTTTTATCTCGCTGCGCGCCAGCAAGACAGCGTGAGCAGCCAGCTTTTTGCTCAATCCGTACAGGCTTTGAACAAATTGCTGTTGAAATACCAGGTAGATACCAGCCGGTTTGTGATGAAAACATTTAACCGGCATTAGTATTCCGCATGATCGATCTTCTTCACCAGCTCCTGCCTTACTGCTTCCGGCACTTTGCTCAGTAATTTCAGGTGGGTGGCCTGTTCTATCTCGGCAATAGAGGTCAGATAGGCAGACCAACTTGTGTTCACGTCATTACTGTTAGGGGTGTTCACAGCAATGATGCGCGTATTTTTATTGATACGTTTCAAATCGTTATTGCCCTCCGGCAGCACTAAGATCACTTTCCAGATATGGTCCGGTACGGTGATGCGGTCGTGGTCTATCTTCTCCCGGAAACCTTTGCTGCCGGTACCGCCAACGCCGTAGCTGCCCATGATCACATACACTTCATTGCCTTTTTTCACCAGGCCGCGGGTATAATCTTCCAGGTAAGCCCAGAGATGCTGGTTATGCATGGGCGCCTGCGGAATCATGTTGGTCATGAGGAAGGTGGCTTCGTTGGCATCGCGGGTATTGGTACGGTCGCCGGAGGGGCAGTTATGGCCCCGGTCGAAGCCGCTGCCGATGTAGCTGGTCTGGGCTACGGCGTACCATGTGGAGGGCAGGTCCATATCTGCGCGGAAATCATTCGCACGGTTCATATTGCCCAGGTCGCGGCGGGAAATATGCCAGCACACCCAGTTAGGCGTACCACGGTCACGGTTATACGATAATTTATAGTAGCCTTTATCCATAAGGTAATTGTTGGCCATGGCCAGCGAAGCGCTGGCATTGCTGGGATTACCGAGCAGCAGATGATCATCGTCGCCGGCTACGGCGTCACCGGCGGGCATGTCATTGCGTTCAGGCGCAGGGCCGGCATATCTTACTACAAAAGCGTCGAAATTGAGGCGGGCGTCATCCCGTTCTGTTTTGCGTATCTGGAAGCGGATCGTATTTGTGGTGCTAACGGAAAAGGTAGCAGTTTGCAGTTGCCGGCTGCCGGTACTAACGGTGTTGCCTGCCTTAAAATAGCGCTGGCCTTTATTTACCGAAGCCCATAACTCCCATTCGGCGGCAGTGGTATCTTTGCCGTATAAAGCATGTTTTAGTGTAACCGTTACCGTGCCATTCACCACGATATCAAAATTCATGGCAGCGCTGCCGTTTGCACGAATGCGCAGGGCCTGACTGCCCTGCTTATGATCCAGTTCTCCCCCACCGGTTACAGCATCTTTAAATTCCCATGAACCGCTGCCGAGGTCAACGTCTCCGGAATTATAATTGGTTTTCGACCCTTGTTCAAAATCCTCCAGGAGCAAGGCTTTCGGCGCATGGCGCCGGGCAGTTTTTTTCTTATGATGAGATTTCTTCGGAAGTTCTTTTTGCGGTGCGTCCGTATTAAATTTACGGGAACAGAAAGTAACGATCAGGGCGATCACTATCAATACTATAATGAGGGAAAGCGAATTATCATCGCTCTTCTTTTTTTTCTTCGGCATGGCGCAGGTTACGAGCGCGCGAAGATAGTGAGGATTTACGGATTTATTGATTTACGGATTTAGGGATTTACGAATTTAGGGATTTACGAATTTAGGGATTTGGGGAAATGCTCCATAAATCAATAAATCCGTAAATCCCTAAATTCGTAAATCCGTAAATCCCTAAATCCGTCAATTAAAAAAATAATTGTGACAGTACGTTGGCGGCGTCGTTGGCTTTGGGTTTCAGCCCGAGGAACTTGGTGTACTGTGCTACGGTGAGCAGTGTTTGTAGTTTACCGAACAGTCCTTTTTGCAGACCGCCGAATTTTGACGTATAGGCGGCAGGGTTAGATTGCTGCAAAGGCAGGATGCTGGCTTTTTTGGTGAGGAAGCTGCTCACCAGGTTCAATACTTTGGGTTGCTGTGTTTGTGTGAGTGACAGCGCCGGCGTCAGCTGGCCCAGGATACTGCTGGCGATACCACCGCTATTGCCCAGCGGGCTTTCCGAGGTAGCCGCTTTTTTGGCCTGGTCAAGGATGCTTTGCGCTTTCACGCTCATTGTAGTAAAACAAACAGTAACAGCTGCAAGCAGAAAAACTTTCTTCATGTTCTTGATGAAATTTAAAATGATCATTAATAATGCCTCGACTATAACAGTCAGATGGCAAAATATGTTGCGGTAAGACAAAAAAAGCCCCACGCCAGCGCGTGGGGCTTTTTTGTATCAGGAGAGGATCAATCGTTTGCGCATGCAGATGCTGTTCTCCTGCCCGATATAAGGGCCATAGTTATCCATCTGCGTATAGCCGTTCTTTTCATAGAGGCTGATCGCCTCGGGCTGGCGGCGGCCCGTTTCCAGGATGGCATAGCTGTAATGCAGTTCCTTTGCCCATTGCTCCAGTTCCTGCAGCATACCGGCCGCAATGCCCTGCCCTCTTTGCTCGGGCACCACGAACAGGTTCCTGATCTCGATGGTATGATCGTTGAACACACTGAAACTGATGCAGCCCACCGCCGTATCGCCCATATAGGCCACCAGCGCAGTGTCCATCGCTTCGATCACCTCATGTGTGTCGTAAAGTCCGCGGGTATCCTGGTACCTTTCTTTCAGGTCGTTGTCCAGCGCAGTCATTAAGGCATTGAAATCTTCCTGCTCGTTGTTGGTCCGTAGGTAGGTCACTGTTTTCATTACTTCGTTTTTTTGAGTAGGTCGGTGTTTCACGCCCCAATGATAAACCCAAAATTCATCATAACAAAAAAAGAAAATGACAGGAAGATATCTTGCTATGACTTTAAAATAGAAACGTAGAATGATTGTTTAATATACATCTATCTCACCAGCACCAGCGAGCCTTTTATCATCTGTACCGTGCCATCCATAAATTCCAGTGTGGCGAAATACACATATGGCCCTGCAGCCGCTTCCCGGCCATTGACGCTACCATCCCAACCATAGGCGCGATCGTTGGCCGGCGTATTGTGTGCTTCAAACACCCG
Organism: Chitinophaga vietnamensis; assembly: GCF_902167635.1. Taxonomy (GTDB): domain Bacteria; phylum Bacteroidota; class Bacteroidia; order Chitinophagales; family Chitinophagaceae; genus Chitinophaga; species Chitinophaga vietnamensis. The sequence goes on along the minus strand of NZ_CABHMS010000010.1, from coordinate 114,836 downwards.
GCCACCCCAGCGGTCGAAGATGTTGAAATCCCTTACCAGCTTGATATCGCGGCTGCCGATCACATAAAAAATATCATTGTGCCCGTCGCCATTGGGCGTGAAAGCATTGGGCATACTGGTACTCACACCGGTGAAGGTTTTGATGACAGCCGCAGCAGTGTCGGTACAGAAATATTCATTCTTCACCAGCACCGTGTATTTCATAGACGAGGTGACCGATGCCACAGGCGCTGCACAGCTGGTACAAGACAGACCCAGCGCGGGTTCCCAGGCATAGCTGATGGGATGATCGCCCGCAACGGTACTATGCAACCATATGGAAGCCGGCCGGTATAATTCCTCATAAGGCGGGTCCACGCTTACACGGAATGGCGTATAATCTATATCTGCGCGGTTATTGAGATAATTGGTTTCGTTGAACTTTGCGGGCTGGTTCACCACCGCTACCAGGCTGGTGAGATCCCTTGCGGCCAGTATATGCGTATATTCCGCACAGGCGCCCGGTGCTATTAAAGGCGTAGCATAGGCCGGCGATAACAGATGCGTGTTGTCGTTACCCGGGTCGCCATCATAGAAAGATACCGGTACCTGCGCAAATACGCTATCGTAGCCGTTAGACATACATATCCTGAAGCGCGCAGTGATATGGCTATTATCGAAACAATGTACTTCCAGCAGTTCCACGGTCATGTCCGGCGGAAAGAGGTGTACATAGTTTTGCCCCTGCAAGGTACAACCATACTGATTCGTGACTTGCAGGCCAATAGCCGCGCTATCACGCATGGTCGCCTGCGGCGAAGCGCAATTGTAACAACTTAACGTATAGCCGTCACCGTGTTGCCAGGCAATTTGTACCGGAGAGAAGCCGGGAACGCTGTAATACAGCGGGAATGGCGCTTTCCGGTATACCGTCGTATCCAGCGGGAATACGGACAATACCGGCGCGTGGTAATCATAGCCGCTGGTATTATTGGCATAATTGGCTTCATTCAAACCACTGCCGGGGGGGAAGGTGGTGGTGAGGGCGGCTTTGTTCACGAGTGCATATACGCTGCCACTGACAGGTCTTTTAATGAACTGCTCATAATGCTCACAGGCGCCGGCGCTCTGCGCCAGCGTGACGAAAGTAGTTCCCAATGCCGTAGCGCCGCCACTGGCGGGTGGTGCATCATAAAAGTCCACCGACAGCCGAGACGGAATATTTCCTTTCGTGTAGGCGTTACAGATAGTAAAGGCGAGATGAAGGCTATCGCCTGCTGCGCAATCTGCCTGATCGGTCTTCACGGTATAGTCGTCTGCCGGTGGCAGATGGATCGTAGCAGTGGTACTGTCTACACAACCATATTTACTAAAGGCCATCACTTGTTCTTTCACCACGCTGTCCTGGCGGTAGGGCGCTGTGAAGGTGCTATTGATACAGTTGCTGCAATCGAGCCAGGGCGAAACCTGCCAGCTGGCATGATCGATCACACCGCCACTGGACAATGGTTTCAGCGTGATCTGCTGTTGCGGCGCGAGCGTATAATCGGCCGGCGTCAGCTTCACATGGAACTGGAAATTCTTGTGCGAACTGATGTTATTATTATAATCGCTTTCTATCAGGGAAGTATTCGGTAAGGCCAGTGGCAAGGTAGTACCGTTGTCATTGAATACGGCTACCAGCGTGTCGATGTCAGCGCGGCCGGCATCCAGGATAAAGGTGTACAGGGCAGAGGCGCATTTACCGGGCAATGCAGACGGCAGCTGGTACAGCCCTCCCACCCGGTGTGCGCCGGGTTTGCGCGGATCGGCATCATAGAAGGCCACCGGGGTATTTTTCGGAATGGTATCGTAGCCGTAGTTATAAAAGTAGAGGCTCACCCGCAGCTTGTCTTTATCATAGCATTGGATATCCGGAACAAATACGGCGCCGTTGGGCCTTGGATCATCTACCACAATATGCACCACATTGGTAGTGTCGTAACAATGCCCGTCGGTGGCCACAAGGCGCACATTATAGGTAGCTGGCTGTGTGAATACATAAGTGAGCTGCTGGCTGCTGCTGATGGCCGTTTCGGCCATGCCTGCATCATTGCTCATAAGCCAGGTCCAGGCCGTGGCATTGCGGGAACGATTGGTGAACTGTACGCTATCGAGCGAGAAGCCCGCTTTGGAAGCGATCTTCCGTTTGTCGGGATAGAAGCGCGCCGTTACGCCGCAGCCCACCGTGATCACATCAGTGAGCGTGGCGCTGCAATGCGCCGCGGTATTGGTAGCGCGCAGCCATACCGTATAGTTTCTTTTTTCGGTGACGGTGAGTGAAAAGTTGGTAGTGGTAGCTTGCGGCACGCCATCTACGATCCACTGATAAGTATCTGCGCCGGTGGAGGTATTGGTAAAGTTGATCACATCGCCGATCACGGGATAATCGATGCTGCGCGTGAAACCCGCGGTGATGGCGGCAGTACAGGGATCGTTGCAAACGGCGCTGGCTACCAGGCTGCCCAGTGCCGCTGCAATGAAGTTCTGCATGCGCTGGGCCTGGCCTGCGGTAAAAGAGAGGATGCAGCCGGCGCCCTGGCCGTAGTCCATGAAATTATCCGGCAGGTCGGGAACATCAGTAGTGAAACCGGAGAGGGTATCGGTATGGCAGGTATTGGGCGGGCTGCTGCAGGCGTACCCGCCGGTGATGCTTCTCTCCGGCGGCGTGTCGCATACCTTGTCTCCATCTACCGTACAATCATCATTCTTACAATCCCTGTTGGCAAACGTATGCAAGAGGTTGAGATAATGCCCCATCTCATGTGCTACCAGTCCTACGCCGAGGCCCGCTACCACTATATCTCCGCCGGCGCTGGCATAGCCGCCCATGTGCAGGCGCGTCCAGTTGCCGCATTCAAAGTCCTGCATGTACTCCGATTTAATCCCCTGTACCACCCAGATATTGATATAGCGATCGCCAGGCCAGCGGCCCAGCTTCAGGAGTTCGCCACCCTCCATGTCCACATCAAAATCGCTGAGGTATGATTTCGTACGTACGATGCCGTTAGTACGGCTGCCATCAGGTGCAGTTTTAGCGAGGCAAAAACGTATACGCGTATCCGTGCGGGCGCCGGTAAACGCGCCGGTAGCGCCATAGGCATCATTCAGATCATTCAAAGCCTGTATCACATTGGCGTCGGTGATGCTGCCGGTACCATCATCTATAATATGGAAAACTACCGGCAAGGTAACGATAGGCGGCGGTGCGATAACTGAAAACGGGGCGGTGTGATAGCTCCTGGCGAGGATAGCGCGCTCGATGGCCGCTTCCCGCGCCACATAGGCCGGATCCTTGCGCAGCCGCTGCTGTAGCACATCTGAGCCGCAAGGCCTCACTTGTATGGAACTAAATACCTGTGCATGCAAGGCATGACAAGAAAGACATAAAAAGATCACTAACAGGTTCCTCATATAAACCGATGGCATAGTAAGGCGTAAGGGGATTCGACTTGCTCATTGAACCGCACGAAGATATATTAAATTAAATTTATCTGATAAAGAAAAATTAATAGCCGGATAGATTTTGCTGATAGTATGCTGAGCGGATTCATTTTACCTTTGCGTCTTCACACACATTACGATCAACATTAAATCATTTAGCTTGGAAAAGACGATCACACCATCGAGGTATTTCTTCCTCATTTTAATCCTGGGTTCACTCACGGCATTGGGGCCGTTCTCCATAGATATGTATCTGCCGGGCTTTCCGGCCATGGCCAAAGATTTCGGCACTGATGTGGCGGCGGTGGGCTTTTCGCTCACTTCTTTCTTCATCGGCATATCTGCGGGACAATTGCTCTATGGCCCGCTGCTGGACCGTTTCGGCCGCAAGCGGCCGCTGTTCATCGGGCTGGCCTTGTATATCCTGGCCAGCATCGGATGTATGTATGCGCATACAATCAATACATTGATCATTGTGCGCTTTATACAAGCCATCGGCAGCTGTGCCGCCACTGTAGCGGCGATGGCCATGGTGCGCGACCTCTTCCCCGTGAAGGACAATGCCAAAGTATTTTCCCTGCTCCTGCTGGTGGTAGGCGCCTCTCCCATGATCGCACCTACTGTGGGCGGTTACGTGACCAGCGCCTTCGGATGGGCCTCTGTATTCCTCATCCTCACCATCATGGGCGCGGTATTGTTACTCAGCTGTATCCTGTGGCTGCCGGAAAGTTATGAACCGGATACTATGATGTCGCTGAAACCCAAACCGATCATCAACAACTTTTTATCGGTGGTGAGAGAACCGCAATTCTACACCTATGCCTTTACCGGCGGTGTGGCTTTCTCTTCATTGCTGGCTTATGTATCCGGTTCTCCACAGGTGTTCATGAAGATCTATCATGTGAACGACAAAACCTATGGCTGGATCTTCGCGCTGCTCGCCATGGGCTTCATTGGCTCCAGCCAGGTGAATAGCTTGCTGCTGCGCAGGTTCCGCAGCCAGGACATCATACCCGTGGCGCTTTGCGGGCAATTGCTTTTCGGCGTCCTGATGGTGTTGGGCACGATGAATAATATCATCGGGATGTATGGCCTGATTGCCTTGCTGTTCTTATACCTGTGCTGCCTGGGATTGGTGAACCCGAATGCAGCGGCCTTGTCGCTCGCACCTTTCGAGCGCAATGCAGGCAGCGCCTCCGCGCTCATGGGCGCATTGCAACTGGGCCTTGGCGCATTGACCTCTGCATTTGTGAGCTATTTCGATACGCCTACCGCACTGCCGCTCTCGGCCACCATGGCGGGTTCCGCACTGCTGGCAACATTGATCCTGTTTACCGGCCGCCGCAACATCCGCGGCGCCGTAACGCAAAGCAGCGCTGCCGCCGGCGTATTGCATTAAAGCTGTCCATAATCGAACAGTATTGCATTGAAAACGAACATTCCACCTGCTGAAAAAAAAGCTAACTTGCTTATTATCAGCAGGTGGATATCGTGGCATTGTGTTGGTCCATCTCTTCCAAAATCCGGCAACAATGTTCAGGAACTATTTTAAAACTACCTTCAGAAATCTCTGGAAAAACAAATCCTACAGCTTCCTCAATATCTTTGGCCTGTCTATCGGTATCGTATGCGCAGCCATGGTATTGTTATGGGTAGAAGATGAAGTGACGTTCAACAACAACCATCTCAAAAAAGATCATCTATATTTAGTGCAGGCGCATTGGTTCTTCGATGGCAGCAAGAGCACATTCTCCTCCACCTGCGGACCGATGGCCGCCGCCATGAGAGCCGAGATACCCGGCGTAGTCAATACCTGCCGCAGCAACGAATACAATCTCGGCATGCTCTTCGCCAATGGCAAAGACCGGCAATACGCCAACGGACGTTTCATCGACAGCTCCGTATTCAGCATGTTCACCCTGCCTTTCCTGGAAGGCAATCCCCATACAGCTTTTCAACAGGTCAACTCTATCGTGCTTTCGCAAACAGGCGCTAAAAAGATCTTTGGCACCGACCACCAGGTAGTAGGCAGAACCTTGACGATGGATAACAAGTACGCCTATACGGTAACAGGACTGATGAAAGATCTCCCCGAGAACTCATCCATGCGCATGGACTGGATGGCGCCATTTGACGGCTACCGCCAGTTCAACAATTCACTGGACGACTGGAGCAGCAATGGTATCAACACCTTCGTAGAGCTCTCTCCCACCGCCGATGTAGCCAAAATTGACCGGACACTTTTCAACTATATCCAACAACGTGTACCCAAGGCCGTTAACCATGCCTTCCTGTTCCCGATGAACGACTGGCGCCTGCGCGACAACTTCGTCGATGGCGTACAAACCGGCGGCAGGATCACTTTCGTGAAATTGTTCAGTACCATCGCCTGGATCATCCTGCTGGTGGCTTGCATCAACTTCATGAACCTGGCCACTGCGCGCAGCGAACAGCGCGCCCGCGAAGTAGGCGTGAGGAAAGTATTAGGCGCCGGCAAAGGGAAACTCGTTACGCAGTTCATCGGCGAATCCATGATCATGTCTTTGCTGGCCACGATGCTCGCCGTGCTCATCATCACTTTGCTGATGCCGGTTTTCAATACCCTTACAGAAAAACATCTGTCGCTGGGGCTCGACCGCCCAACGCATATTGCCGGGCTGCTGGCCCTCACGATTATCTGTGGCCTCATCGCCGGCAGCTATCCTGCCATGTATCTTTCTTCTTTCCAACCCATTGCCATCCTCAAAGGCTTCAAGCTGAAAAACGGTAGCGCCACCATGATCCGCAAAGGCCTGGTGATCGCGCAATTCAGCGTATCTATCATATTGATCATCGCCACGGTGATCATCTACCAACAAATACAACACGTAAAAAGCAGGGACCTGGGATTCAATAAAGACCGCTTGTTATCGATAGACATCAAGGGAGATGCCGTAGCGCATTTCCCCATGATCAAGCAGGAGCTCTTGAACACCAACATCGTTTCAAATGCAGCGCTGACCGACTACTCCGCGCTTTATGCCGGCAATAGCACCAGCGGCTTCCGCTGGAAAGGCAAACCCGCCAACAGCAATGTACTGGTATCTATCAGGATGGTAAGCCATGAGTACATGCGTACCGCAGGCTTGCAAATCATTGATGGCAGCGACTTCCAGCCGCACAACGATAATGATACTTCCACCGTGATCGTCACGGAATCATTCGCGAAAATTATCAGCAAAGGCAGTGTGATAGGCGAAAACCTGGAAATAGCCAGCCCCTATGGCCAAGGTATGCTCACACTTCGTATAGCCGGTGTCGTGAAGGATTATGTATACGGAAATATGTATGGCACACCTTCGCCGGTTGTGTTCTTTCCTATATTGGGAGAAACCAACAAGATCTATGCGCGCATCAAGCCCGGCATACCGCTGGACGAGGCAGTAAAGAAAATAGGTGAAGTGATGCAGAGAGATAATCCCGACTACCCCTTCACCTATGCATTTGTGGATGATCAGTTCAACCACTTATTCCAGGACGAAATGCTGATAGATAAATTATCGCGCATCTTTGCGGGATTGACTATCATCATCAGTTGCCTCGGACTGTTCGGACTGGCGGCCTATACCGCCGAGCGCCGCACCAAAGAAATAGGTATCCGCAAAACACTGGGCGCCAGCGTAGCCAATATCACCGCGATGCTGTCAGCAGATTTCCTGAAGCTCGTATGCTTCTCCATGCTGATCGCTTTTCCGCTGGCATGGTGGGCCATGAGCCGCTGGCTGCAACAATACCCCTACCGTACGCAGATACATATGTGGGTGTTCCTGCTGGCAGGCATACTGGCGATCATCATCACGCTCCTTACCATTAGTTATCAATCCATCAGAGCAGCGTTGACGGATCCTGTAAAAAGTCTGAAAACAGAATAGTTATTCGCCTGTTGCCACGGCCCAGAGATACCAGGCTGCATGTGGCAGCCACTGCTCGGCCCAGCGCCAGTCGTAATCTTTACCAGTAGTGGCATAAGGGATATTGAAAGCGATATCTTCTTCATCCTCCACACCGGAGGTGATGCCATTCACAATGCCGCCGGGCGCATTGGTATATTCAAATGTACCAAAGAAGCCATAGGCGGGATTGTTATGCCCCGTGCCCTGCATCATACAGGCATCGAATGGATTGAGGCCCAGTATCCAGTTGAGCTGATCGGCTGCAAATTGCAGCAGGCTGTCGGCAAAAGGCCGGTCGTGGCGGAACAGCGGCGCCGCCATCCTCGCAGCAGTAGCCATAGATGCCAGTCGCGCATTCTCTCCCTGCCACCACGGCGCAGCTTCGCTGCCATGCGGAAAGAAGAAAGCGCTATAGCGGCGTCCTGTCGTATCCTGCACCAGCTGGCGGCTGTAGCCGAAAGGGTTGTTCACTTCATGTGTGATGGCCAGTTCAAATTCAAACGATTCACGCACAGCCTTGCGGATAGCCGCCTGCTGCGCAGCATCCGCCACGGGGTAATAAGTAAGCAGACTTACCACCGGCAAACCCGCATCAGACGGGTGAAAGAACGGGCGGTCCTGCTCATCGGCACGCCAGTAATGATGATATCCCTTCCAAGAATGCAGGCGCGCTATTAATTGCGATGCCCTGCGTTGCGCCGCAGCAGCGTATTCCGGCTTGTGCGTGGCTTTGTATAATTCGGTGGCGGCACTCAAGGCGCAATAGTCATCTACAATATTCTCTTTACCATCATTGGTCATCTTCACATTATTCTTTTCGAGAAAAGCAAAAGCGTTTTCCGCTGCGTGGAGATAATCGGCATTGCTGTATTCGCCGCAGGTATCAAAGGTAGCGGCTTTGGCCAGGGCTGCGATAGCAATGCCGCCGCCCGCGCGGTAGCTGGATTGATAACTGTGTCGGCTATACGTTGTATTCGCATCTCCCCTGAGCGTCTGGTCCTTACTCTTTTTAATGATGTAGCCTTTATCTTCCGGTGCGATGATGCGGTCTACCGCTTTCTTGCCCGGCCCTGGCGCCGCTATGGATCGATATAATGAACCATCGGGAGCCAGCGTGCGGGTGAGATAATCCGCGCCATACATCGCTTCATCGAGCAGGCGGCGGTTGAACTGCCGGTAGTCTGTACCGCTGCGCCTGATCAGCAGATCGTAGCTGTTGATCAGGCTCCATACCGTCAGCGATAACTGTTGCGGATTGAAGTAAGTAGAGAAAGAAAGATGAGAGAGATGTTTACCGTAATCACCGGTGGCATCGTACCAGCCGCCATGTGCATCAGCGGTATCGCCGGGCCTGCCAGCCAGCGGCAGGTGGTGATCCGCCTGATCCAGCAGCCCGGAGCTGCGTTGTCCTTTGAAATAATAGATCACATCCGACAGCGTTTGCTGTTCGAGCAGATGCTGTCCGATGCGGAATGGAAAGGATTGTACTTCCTGCGAAGGCAATTTTACCACCAGCTTGTATTGCCCGGCAGTGCTGCATTTGCTGAAGTCCAGCACCCAGAAATATTTACCGGACCATTTTCCTACAGTACCTTTAAATACAGGCGTTCCCGTTAGTACGGGCTTGTTATTGCTAAGGTCCACCAGCTCGAAGGCTGTAGGCTTTAATTCCGTAGCAGCCACCATGATGGCCTGTTTGCTGCGTTGCTGTTCGTATCCTACATGGTTCGTAGCTATTTTTGTGGTTTGCGCAATGGCTAAGCAAGGGAGAAGGGCGCATGGAAGTAACCACCTCTTCTTTAATGATAAAGATGACATAAGAGGGCTTTTACTAAAGATAAAGCAGCGGCTTTATTTTCTGCTGTTAATTTTGATGAGATGAGAGGTAGATCAGCATTTCCCAAGTATTCCATATCTTTAAAGCCGCCCCTGATCATTTAATGGCTTTAATTTCTTGCTTATGGACACTTTTACTATCATTACGGCTTTAATCACCATCAGTGCGCTTATTTCGTTTATTAATCACCGTTATATCAAGCTGCCGGGCACTATCGGCGTGATTGTGGTATCCCTGTTCCTGTCGATGGCGATCCTGTTCACGGGCAAAATTTTTCCGGGTGCGCATCAGTTCATCCGCGATCTCACGCTGAGCATTGATTTTACAGGCGCCCTGCTTGATATTATGTTAGGATTCCTGCTATTTGCCAGCGCCCTGCATGTTGACCTCAACCAGCTGAAAGCGCAACGTTACCCGGTGCTGATACTAAGCACGGTGGGCGTAGTAGGCTCTACTTTTATTTTCGGGTTGCTGTTATACGGCGCTACCCGCCTGTTAGGGATCGACCTGCCGCTGATCTATTGCCTGCTCTTCGGCGCGCTCATCTCTCCTACTGATCCGGTGGCGGTATTATCTGTGCTCCGTAAATCGAAAGTGCCACCTGCGCTGGAAACCATCATCGGTGGCGAATCGCTGTTGAATGACGGTACCGGCATCCTCTTATTCATACTCCTCAAAGAGATCGCAGATAAAAGCAATGCGCACATCACCTTTGCGCATGCTGCAGCACTTTTCTCACAAGAAGTGCTGGGCGGCATATTGCTCGGCATTGTATCCGGCATCGTAGCCTACCGCACGATGAAACGCGTTGACGATTTCCAGATCATTGTGCTGGTATCACTTTCCATGGTGATGGTGATATCCGTAGTGGGGCATCTGCTGCACGTATCCATCCCGCTGGCCGCGGTTTCCGCCGGATTAATACTGGGCAACACTTCTCTCGGCGCCGGGCAATCCGCCGATATGCAGCGCTACTTCCACAATATCTGGAGCCTGATCGACGAACTGCTGAACACTATCCTCTTCGTGATGATAGGCCTGCAAATAGTGGTGATGCCTTTCCTTTCCAACTATTGGCTCACGGGCATCCTCTCTGCCATCTTCGTGATCATTGCACGCGCCCTCAGTATCACCATCCCCGCGTGGTTGCTGCGCCGTAACCTGCGCACCAACTACAAAAGTATTACCATACTCGTTTGGGCCGGCCTCAGAGGCGGCATCTCCGTAGCGTTGGCCTTGTCGCTGCCGGAATCTCCTTACAGAGAGCTGATCTTATCTGCAAGCTACTTCGTCGTACTCTTCTCCATCATCGTTCAGGGCCTGACGCTCAAACGCGTGGTGAATGCATTGAGCTAAGCGGATGTTGTCTTTGCTCAGGATTATACTGATTGAAAGGATTAACAGGATTTTTTTATAAGGATTAATAAAGATTAAAAAAAGGATTTGCGAGAAGAGTAACGAGGTTCCAGCCCTTGAAGCGCTTTGAGCGCTTCAAGGGCTACCTTCGCGAAAATCTTCGCAAATCCTTTTTTTAATCTTTATTAATCCTTATAAAAAAATCCTGTTAATCCTTTCAATCAGTATAATCCTGAGCAAAGACAACATCCGCCTACTTCACCGTTAACTCCTTCGTCAGTGCGAAATGCTCTGAATCCGGCCCCAGCTGGACCTTGTAGGTTCCTTTGTATAATTTCCACTGGTGCTTTTGCAGGTCCCATTTTTGTAGTTCGGCAACGGGGATACTGAGCTCGATGGTGTTGGTATTGCCTTTTTTGATGTGGGTGCGCTGGAATGCTTTCAGCTCTTTCAGGGGCATTCGTTCTATGCCGGGATAGCTGATGTAGGCCTGTACTACTTCGTCGCCGTCGTATGCGCCGGTATTGGTAACGTCAACGGATATACGAATGGTATCTTTGAGGGTGTAGCTGTCTGATGGCGCTTGTTTCCAGCTGTAGTGGAAACTGGTATAGCTCATGCCGAAACCAAAAGGATAGGCTACCTTGCCCGGAAAATAGCGATAGGTGCGGTTTTGCATGCTATAGCTTTTATAGTCGGGCAGGTCGTTCAGTGAGTTGTAGAAGGTTACAGGCAGTCGGCCGGCGGGGGAATAATCGCCGAAGATGATATCTGCGAGCGCATTCCCGCCTTGTTCGCCGGGGTACCAGGCGAGGATGACAGCGTCTGCATAAGGCTCGATGGCTTTGATATCTACCGCGCTGCCGGCGGTTACCACGGCAATGATGGGCTTCTTGTGTGCGGCGCGCAGCTTCTGCATGAACAGCACCTGCGAACGCGGGAGGCTCAGGGTGTTCTTGTCGCCACCGGAGGGCGAGAGGAATGCATCGCCTTCTTCACCTTCCAGCAGCGGTGTGAGGCCGATCACGGCCACCGTTACATCGCAGTTCTGCGAAGCCCAGATGCCACCGAAATGCGTGGTATCAGTGAAATCGCAGCCTTGGTCATATTGCATGGCCATGCCCGGGCCGGCGGCTTTACCAAGGCCGGCAGCAAAAGTGACCATATTACCGGATACGCCGTGATAGTTGCCCATCAAGGCTTCCAGCGAGGCGGAGTTGGAGCCCGCCACCAACATAGAAGCATATTTATCTTTTTGCAGGGGAAGGATGCCGTCATTCTTCAACAGCACCATGCTCTGCCGGGCCGCCTCCCGCGCGAGTTGCGCGTGATAGCTGTTATTGACGCTGTCGGCGGCATAACCTGCATAACGACTACTGGCAGGATCATTATACAAGCCCAGTTTCATTTGTGTGCGCAGAGAGGCCACGAGCGCGCTGTCTACATCAGCAGCTTTGAGCCGGCCATTCCTGATGGCTTTCAGCACATCGTCCTGCAGGATATTGGCGCAGTCGAGGTTCACGCCGGCTTTCACCGCGGCGGCAGCTACTTCTTCGCGGGTAGGGATGGCTTTGTGGCGCAGCCAGATATCATCCAGCGCCCAGCAATCCGTCACCACCTGCCCATGGAATTGCCATTCATGCCGCAGGATGTCCTGCAGCAGCGTGTTACCGGTACAGCAAGGCTGGCTGTTCACACGGTTATAGGCGCACATGATCGATTCCACGCCGCCATCTACCATCTTCTTAAAAGCATAGAGATAGGTTTCTCTCAGGTCTTTCTCGTCAATAATGGCATTGAAACTATGGCGGTCCGCTTCCGGGCCGCTGTGCACCGCGAAGTGCTTGGCACAGGCGGCAGTCTTCAGTGCGGCAGGATCATCGCCTTGTAAGCCGCGGACGAAAGCGCCCGCCATAGTGGCCGTCAGGAAAGGATCTTCGCCGTAAGTTTCTTGTCCGCGGCCCCAGCGCGGATCGCGGAAGATATTGATATTAGGCGTCCAGAAGTTAAGCCCCATGTACTGTACATGGCGGCCAGCCTGCACCGCCATATTGTATTTAGCGCGGGCCTCTGTAGAAATGGTGGTAGCCACTTCTTTCGCAAGTGGCGCATTGAAAGTGGCCGACAAACCAATCGCCTGCGGATATACCGTGGCTTCGCCTCCCCTTGCGATGCCATGCAACGCCTCATTCCACCAGTTGTAGGCAGGAATATTCAAACGCTGTACGGCAGGACTGTTATACCCCAGCAGCGAAATTTTTTCTTCCAGGGTAAGGGTATGCAACAGGTCATTGACGCGCGCTTCCAGCGGCGCGTCCTGCTGGCGGAACAGCGGCCGCTCCTGTGCTGCCAGTCGCTGTCCTGAAAATAAAATGATCGAAAAAAATAACAGGCTCCGTTTCCTCAACATGCTAAAAAATCCTTGAAATATGTATGAAAGATGTCATTGCAGGTTCGCAAGTTATCATTTAATATTGTCAATATAAAGCAGCGACTATGATCAATTGGGAAAAAATAAGGGAAGATTACCCGGCATCAGAAAATTATATCTATCTGGGCACCAATGGTGGCGGCCCTGTGAGCCGTTCGTATGTAGCGCATGCCACCGCCCTGCTGGAAGAGCAAAGCCGTAAAGGCCGGCTGGTAATGCCCTCCTGGGATAGCCAGACCAGCGAGGCCCGTGCGCTGCTGGCACGTATGATCAATGCCAGCCCCTCAGAGATCGCCTTCATCACCAATACTGCACAAGGTATCACCAACCTGCATGGTATGTTCCCGAAACATTACGAGATCATTACCATGCACGATGAATTTCCCACCAGCTTCGTCAACTGGATGCATAACGGCTACAAAGTGCACCTGGTAGGGCATTCGGGCAATGGCGTGATCAGTATCGAAGATATTGAAAAGCAAATCACACCTGCCACCCGCCTACTCATCACCAGTCATGTCATGTTCCGCACCGGCTTCAAACAAGACCTCAAAAAAATAGGCGAGCTATGCAAAAAACATGACCTGATCCATATCGTAGATGCCACACAATCCTTTGGCGTAGAGCCGGTGGATGTACAGGCCTGTCATGTCGATATTTATTTCTTCCATGCCTACAAATGGGTAACAGGGGGCTACGGCATCGGCGGCATGTATATCTCTCAAAAGATCCTCGATCAATATCCTCCGCAGGTGATGGGCTGGTACAATGTGGAATACTCGCAACCTGATTTCCACTCCGTGCAAGACCATACCGTGTTCCATCCTAAAAAGAATGCCCAGGTATTTGAAGGCGGCACCCTGCCCTACTTCAACATCCTGATGTTGAAGCATACCCTCGAATACCTCAACAACATCGGCCTTGATCATATTAACGCTTACGTACACACGCTGATCCGTTACCTGCACGAACAAGCCGCCAAACACAACATCCGCATCCTTTCCAACTTCCCGGCGCAGCACCTTTCCGCCATCCAGCGCCTGGATATTACGCCCGAGCAATTCGCCAACATAGAAAAAAGAAACATCGTAGCCCGCTACAAAAACAAGCAGCTCACAATCGGATTGAACTTTTATAATAATAGAAAAGACGTGGATACACTGCTAGGTTGTCTTACTCAGGATTATACTGATTGAAAGGATTACCAGGATTTTTTTACCAGAATTAATAAAGATTAAAAAAGATTCGCAAAGATCAATTCGAACTGATCTTCGCGAATCTTTTTTAATCTTTATTAATTCTGGTAAAAAAATCCTGGTAATCCTTTCAATCAGTATAATCCTGAGTAAGACAACCTTCGCGTGCTAAAAGTCAAATTTATCCGGATCGGGTCCTACGCGCAAACCTTGATCCAGGGCGTCGATCAGGGCGATGTCTTCGGCGCTGATGTTGAAGTGGAAGATGTTGGCATTGTCAACGATCCTTTTTTGTTGCACGCTTTTGGGGATGGTGACAACGCCCTTTTGCAGATCCCAGCGGAGTACGAGCTGCGCAACGGAAACCTGGTATTTGGCGGCAAGTGTTTTCAGCTCGGGGATATCGAATACCTGGCCTTGCATGAGCGGGCTCCAGGCTTCGTACTGGATGCCGTGCTGCTGACAGAACTGTAACAGCGACGGCTGTACGAGACGGGGATGAAACTCCAGCTGATCCACCATCGGCGCTACCTTGGCGGATTGCAGCACATCTTCGAGATGATGTTGCAGGAAATTGCTTACGCCAATGGCCTTCACACGGCCTTCTGCATAAAGTGTTTCCAATGCGCGCCAGGTTTCTTTGTATTTGCCTTTTACCGGCCAGTGGATAAGGTACAGATCGAGATAGTCAGTACCGAGTTTGGCGAGCGAGGTATCCAAAGCCTTTAAGGTGCTGTCATAGCCCTGGTCGGCATTCCAGACTTTGCTGGTGATGAAGATATCTTTCCTGTCTACTGCATGCCTGGCAACAGCCTGGCCTACACCTTCTTCATTCTGATAGATCGCGGCAGTGTCGATATGCCGGTAGCCCGCATCCAGTGCGTATGTAACCGCATCGATCACTTCCTGTCCTTCGTTGGATCTCCAAACCCCTAATCCGAAATAGGGCATTTGTACGCCGTTTGCTAATGTCACTGTTCCTTTAATGTCTGTAATCTTCATACACGATGTTTTTACTTTTAAACAAAATTACAGCTTGGCTGCATCTTCAGGTATGTCGTGATAGAATTCTTTCACCAGCCGGCTGTCGGGCAATGAATTCAGCACGGTGATATACCATTTACCATCTTCTTTCCTGACCACCTTCCCTTTATAATAACCGATGGACATCAGCTGTATCTGGCCGGTTTGCAGGTCTGTCCAGAACATGGAAGAATAGCAGCTGAGCTTTACTGTATCGTTGGTACCCGGCGTAAACTGCATGTTGGTGAGCAGGTGCCGGGGCTGATAATGTGTGTTCCTGGTGCTGGCGATCAGCTGTTCAATTTTAGCTTCGAAATTCTTTTTGCCGCGCAGCCTTACGCCGTCGATCTCTCCACGGATGCTGTCGTCCATGAAGTTCATACATTGCGTGAGCGTGCCGTTGTCGAAGTGCTCACAAAATCCCAGCACTACTTTCTCGATCTGTTGCTGATCGCGGTAGCGGATATCGGCATGAGCGGTGGCGCTGTCGGGCGGCGTGCTGCTGTGAGTAAGTGTTTTTTCGTGTTTGGATGCGTCGTTGCAAGCGATGATCATCAGCGCAATGATGGCTGTAACAAGGGGAAGTCTGAGCATACAGGGGATTTTACGGTGAACAAAACGCACATGTACAACGTCAACGAATATCCTGAAAATTTGCTGTATGAACAAACGTGATTTTAGAGCGGACAGTTCTGATGATAGTCGATCAGCTCAATGGGTGCGTGTTCCAGCTCGATGCCTTTGTAATAGGCTTCGATCTCGTCGAGCACAGCGCTCACCTCTTCCACTGTTTTCAGCGTGACGAGGCGGCTGCGGAACTGTTTGATATCCGGCAGGCCTTTGAGATAATTGGCGTAGCAACCGCGCATTTCGTTGATGCCGGCAACAGGGCCCTTCCACTTCACGGATTCCACGAGATGCTTTTTACTAACGGCGATGCGCTCTTCCAAAGTAGGGCCGTGCATCAGCTCTCCGGTTTGCACATAATGTTTGATCTCCCGGAATATCCAGGGGTAGCCGATGGCGGCGCGGCCGATCATGATGCCGTCAACGCCGTAGCGGTTTTTATATTCCAGTGCTTTCTGCGGGCTGTTGATATCGCCGTTGCCGAAGATGGGAATATGGATACGCGGATTATTTTTCACTTTGCCGATGAGGGTCCAGTCGGCCTCTCCTTTGTACATCTGGCAGCGCGTGCGGCCATGTATAGCCAGCGCTTTGATGCCAACATCCTGCAAACGTTCTGCTACTTCTTCAATATTTTTGCTGCCATCGTCCCACCCGAGGCGGGTTTTCACGGTAACGGGCAGTTTGGTGGCTTTCACACAGGCTTCGGTGAGGCGCACCATCAGGTCAATGTCTTTGAGCACGCCGGCGCCGGCGCCTCTTCCAGCCACCTTCTTCACCGGGCAGCCGAAATTGATATCGAGCAGGTCGGGATTGGTGGTTTCAACGATCTGCGCAGCCATGGCCATGCTGTCTTCATCGCCGCCAAATATCTGTATGCCGATCGGGCGCTCATAATCGAAGATATCCAGCTTACGCCGGCATTTGATGGCGTCGCGGATGAGACCTTCGCTGGAGATGAACTCCGTGTACATCAGGTCAGCGCCGGCATCTTTGCACACCACACGGAACGGCGGATCGCTCACGTCTTCCATGGGCGCCAGCAGCAGCGGAAAATCAGGCAATATGATATTATCGATCTTAACCAACTCGCAATTGTTTTCTGGAAACCGCAAAGATACTTCAAAACCGGCGAAATGCATTTCAATTTCGTATCAATAATTACTTTAATTTTAATGACTGTCGTGGTATAATATTTGGCCCGCTCACTGCAAATTCACCCGTATGGAAAAGTTTGATGCCATTATTATCGGCTCCGGACAGGCCGGTAATCCGCTCGCCAGGAAACTGGCGGCCAAAGGCTATAAAACTGCTGTCATCGAACAACGCCTCCTGGGTGGCACCTGCATCAACGACGGATGCACTCCCACCAAAGCCATGATCGCCTGCGCCCGCGTAGCCCACACCGTGGCTAACAGTATCTCCTGGGGCGTGCGCATCACTGGCCACCATGATATCGATCTGCCTTTTATCGTTGCCCGCAAAAATGAGATCGTACAACGCTTCCGCTATGGCGTACAAAAAGGACTGGAAGCGCAACCGGGGCTGAACATCATCTATGGCAGCGCCGCGTTCACCAGCCCCAAAACCTTGCTGGTGGAGGCCGCAGGCGGAAATGTACGCACCCTCAGCGCAGAAAAGATATTCATCAATACCGGCACAACGCCGCTCATCCCCGATATTCCCGGACTATCTACCCTGCCCTATTACACCTCCACCACCCTGCTCGATGAAACCATCGTACCACCTGAGCTGCTGGTGCTGGGCGGCAGCTATGTTGGCCTTGAACTGGGACAGCTATTTCAGCGTTTAGGCAGTAACGTTAGTATCATCGAAAGTTCGCCGCAATTGATGTCGCACGAAGATGAAGACGTAGCCGCTGTGATCAGGAATATTTTGGAAGATGAAGGCATGAAGATATATACCTCTTCGAAGGCCGACAAGATCACCAGAACCGCTGCCGGATTATCTTTGGATATCATCACCGGCACCGGCAGGCGCACCCTGACGTGCACGCATATACTGGTAGCTACGGGCCGTAAACCGCAAACCGCCACCTTACAGCTGAGTAAAGCCAATGTTACCACCGACGAACACGGATTCATTCAAGTGGACGACAAGCTCGAAACCAGCGCCCCCGGCATCTTTGCGCTGGGTGATGTGAAAGGCGGCCCGGCATTTACACACATCGCCTATCATGATCATCTTATCGTATACCGCAACCTGTTTGAACAGGGTAATATGACTGTCAAGACCCGGCAGGTGCCTTATTGTATGTTCACCGATCCGCAACTCGGGCGTATCGGGCTTTCAGAGAAAGAAGCCGTAAGGCAGGGGTATCCCATACAGGTAGCGCACCTCGGCATGGACAAAGTAGCGCGCGCCATCGAAACGGGCCATACCAGCGGCTTCCTGAAGGCCGTGGTACATGCCGCCACCGGAAAGATACTGGGCGCCGCCGTCGTAGGAGAAGAAGGCGGTGAACTGATGTCGCTGATACAAATGGCCATGGCCGCCGGCATCACCGCATCGCAATTGCGCGATATGGTTTTCGCACATCCACTGTATGCCGAATCACTGAACAATCTTTTTATGACACTGGATAAATAGGGGCAATATGAGTAAATAATTCCCCATTAATTTTGATATCGAATGATAAAAGTTGAGCACGTAAGTAAATTTTTTGGACCGGAAAAAAAAGCGGTAGACGATATATCCTTTGAAGTGCCACAAGGAGAAACCCTCGTGCTGCTCGGCACCAGCGGCTGCGGCAAAACCACTACCCTGCGCATGATCAACCGCCTGCTCGACGCCAGCAGCGGACGCATATACGTAAACGGACAGGATATTCAGCAACAGGATGTTGCCGCCCTCCGGCGCAACATCGGCTACGTGCTGCAAAACAATGGCCTCTTCCCGCACTATAGCGTGCAGGAGAACATTGCCATCGTACCGGAACTTCTGCGATGGAACAAACAACAGATCCGTGAACGCATCCTAACGCTCATGGATAAACTGCATTTACCTGCCGATACCTACGCCGCCATGTACCCGCAACAGCTCAGCGGCGGCCAGCAGCAGCGCGTAGGCCTGGCACGCGCGCTGGCAGCCGATCCGCCCGTACTGCTGATGGACGAGCCCTTCGGCGCCCTCGACCCGCTCACCCGCACGAGCGTACGAAAAGAGTTCCTGTCGCTGGATGAACTTAAAAGCAAAACTATCATCCTCGTCACGCATGATGTGGAAGAAGCCTTCGAACTCGGCGATCGCATCTGCCTGATGAACGAAGGACGCATCCAGCAGATAGGCAAAGGAACGGAACTGCTGTTCAAACCGGCTAACAGCGTCGTGCAACATTTCCTGGAACCACAACGCCTGCAACTGGAGCTCAAATCCCTGGTATTGCAGGATATCTGGCCGTTCCTGAGCAGCGGCAACGGCAACAGCGCCGCTACCCTGCCCGTCAGCGCCACCTGCTGGGAAGCGCTGGCAGCTCTCACCAAGGGGCAGGTATCAGTGGAATACCAGCAAACAACAAAACAACTCAACGGAAATAATGTGATGGAGGCCATCGCCACCTATAAAAAACAGTAAATGGAAACAGCAACAAACCTGTTCGCCTTCATGCAGCAACAGTCTAACAAACTGCTGGAGCAAACCCTTACCCACACCGGGCTTACCTTCATCTCGGTATTGCTGGCCATCATCATCGGCGTACCGCTCGGTATCCTCATCACCCGGCGGCAAGGCCTCGCGGGGCTGGTGCTGGGATTTGCCGGCATCATGCAAACCATTCCCAGCATCGCACTGCTGGGATTTATGATACCCCTGCTGGGCATCGGCGCCAAACCCGCCATCGTAGCGCTTTTTCTTTATGGACTGCTCCCCGTGATACGCAATACCTATACCGGCATCAATGGCGTGGACCCCGTAGTAATGGAAGCCGCCACCGGCATGGGCATGACCCCGTCGCAATTATTGTTCAAAGTACAATTGCCGCTCGCACTGCCCGTGATCATGGCCGGCATCCGCACCGCCACCGTTATCAACGTAGGCGTGGCTACGCTGGCGGCGTATATTGCAGCAGGCGGACTGGGAGAATTTATTTTTGGCGGTATCGCACTTAACAATACGAACATGCTGCTTGCAGGCGCCATACCGGCGGCTTTGCTGGCCATCCTCTTCGACTGGCTCCTGTCGCGCCTCCAACATATAAATATCAAACGTTCTAAATCCATTTTGTACACTTTACCGTTCATATTGCTGTTGCTCTCCTCATTTTACCTGTTACCAACAGGTGGCGGCGCCCGGCTCACAGCGGGCTTCACGCCAGAATTCATGGGCCGCAGAGATGGCGACGTAGGGCTGCAATCCGTATACGGCCTGCATATGCGCACCCTGGTGATCAGCGACATGATCATGTACAAAGCAGCATATGAAAAAAAGATCGACGTGATCAGCGGAAGCAGCACCGACGGGCGTGTGAAAGCATTTGATCTTACCGTACTGGAAGACGACAAGCACATCTTCCCCCCTTATTATGCTGCACCGATCGTAAGAATGGCTACCTTGCAACAATATCCGGAACTCGAAAACGTCCTCAATATATTGGCTGGTACAATTAATGATAGCACTATGACGGTCCTCAATTACCGTGTGGATTTTCTGAAAGAAAGCCCGGAAAAAGTGGCCCGCGATTATCTCGTAGCCATGCGTCTGTGGAAGCCTGCGCGCAACGGCAAAAAAGGCACGATCCGCATTGGCTCCAAAATATTCGGCGACGGATACATCCTCGCCAATATGTACCGCTACCTGATCGAAGGCAATACCGACCTCGCAGTGGTTACCAAAACAGGACTGGGCGGCACCAAAATATGTTTTGATGCCCTCAACAACGGTGAAATAGATATGTATCCGGAATATAGCGGCACCGGGCTGCTCGTCATACTACAGGCGCCCGCCACCGTAACCGATTCCATCATCAGCGACAACAAAAAAGTATATGACTATGTAAGCCAGGCATTCGAACAACAATACCGGATCAAATGGATGAAACCCATCGGATTTAACAATACCTACGCCCTGATGATGCGCCGGGAACAAGCCACCCGGCTGCATATCAACAGTATCTCATCGCTCAAGGAATATATCGGACAACAATAATCATATGGACCTTCGGGAAAAATATATTACCATCAGAAAAAGATCGGAAGACATTTGCGCTCCGCTTAAAACGGAAGACTATGTAGTGCAGCCAGTAGTGGATGTGAGCCCACCGAAATGGCACCTCGGGCATACCACCTGGTTTTTTGAGACCTTTTTGCTCAGCCCTAACGCCAAAGGCTATACGGAATTTGACCCGCAATATAATTTTGTATTCAACAGCTACTATGAATCCGTTGGCACGCGTGTGATCCGCACCGACCGGGGCAACCTGAGCCGCCCGGCTGTAGCCGATATCATGCGCTACCGCAGATATGTGGATGAAGCTATGCTCATCTTCCTGAACCAGGAACTGCCAGCCGATCTTCAGGCGCTGCTGGTACTCGGTCTTAACCATGAAGAGCAGCACCAGGAGCTGTTATATACAGATATCAAATATATCCTGGGCCACAATCCACTGATGCCGGCCTACGATCCGCACAAAACGCCTCCTGCCAATGATACCGCGAAAAGCGGTTGGCTGTCCATGCCCGCAGGGATGTATGAGATAGGATTTCAGGGAGATGGATTTTGTTTTGATAATGAGCTGGGCAGACATAAAGTATACCTGGGCGATTATCAGATCAGCCACACGCTGGTCACCAATAGCGAATACCTTGCCTTCATAAACGCCGGCGGCTACCGCGATTTCAGGCATTGGCATGCAGAAGGCTGGGATTGGGTTAAAAATAATCAGGTCGCAGCACCCATGTACTGGTATCATATCGATGGCCAGTGGATGCAATACACCTGGCAGGGCTTACAGCCACTGGCGCCGGAAGCGCCTGTTTGTCATATCAATTATTATGAAGCGGCCGCATACGCCGCCTGGAAAGGCCTGCGGCTGCCTACCGAATTTGAATGGGAAGCGGCGGCGGCGCAACTTAATTGGGGCCTGCGCTGGGAATGGACGGAGAGCGCTTATCTCCCCTATCCCGGATTCACCAAGGCCCCGGGCGCTATCGGCGAATACAATGGTAAATTTATGGTAAGCCAGATGGTGCTCAGAGGCGGCTCGGAGGTAACGCCGCCGCATCACAGCCGTATCACTTACCGCAATTTCTTTCATCCTTACCTGCGATGGCAATTTACGGGTATCAGATTGGCAAAAGGATAAGTTTCATTCACACAACCACGAGTTATGAGCATCAACACTGTAATTTCCACACTGGTCGCTGGCCGGCGGAACCGGCAAACAGACCTTTTCTACCAGGATGTAGTAAAAGGTCTCACCGCCCCCCAGAAGTACCTCGATCCCAAATATTTTTACGACGCCAATGGCGACGCGCTCTTTCAGCAGATCATGCAATGTCATGAATATTATCTTACTGATTGCGAGATGGAGATACTGACCACGCAATCGGCGGATATTGCTCAGGCTTTCAGCCGTTTTGCCGGTGATTACGACATCATAGAACTGGGCGCCGGCGATGCCACCAAATCTGTGCACCTGCTGCGGCAACTACTGGATAACGGTGTCGCCTATACGTATTTCCCGGTGGATATTTCCGCTAACGTGATCCGGCAGTTGCAGGAAGAATTACCACAACGCTTGCCGGCATTGCAGGTACATGGGTTGAACGGGGAGTACTTTGAGATGTTGAAAGAAGTAAATACGCTAAGTGATAAAAAGAAAGTAGTGCTGCTGATGGGCGCCAATATCGGCAATTTCAGTACGGTGGCGGCCACGGCCTTCTGCCAGCAGCTGCGCCGTTTGCTGCAATCTGGCGATCTGTTGCTCATCGGCTTCGATCTGAAAAAGCATCCGCAGCTGATATTGAACGCCTATAATGATAGCAGCGGTATTACCAAGGCATTCAACTTTAACCTGCTGCAGCGCATCAACCGGGAGCTACAAGCTGATTTCGATATTTCGAAATTCGAGCATTACCCTACTTACGATCCGATGAGCGGCGCCTGCAAAAGTTATCTGATCAGCCTTGTGGAGCAGGAAGTGCACATCGGTCAGGACGTGACGATACGTTTCCGCGAAAATGAACCTTTATATATGGAGATATCCCAGAAGTATGATCTGGATGAAACCGACGAACTGGCCGCCCGCAGCGGATTTAAGCCGGTGGCGCGCTTCCTTGATCAGCGGCACTGGTTCGCCGATTGCTTGTGGAAATGCATTTAATGCCAGGCCCCCAGCATGCGGCGCAGTGCCACGATCTCGCCGGTATGATAAGCTGTATGGTCCGCGATCAGTACCGCTTCCCGGAAAAGATGCTGGCCATCGCCATGTGGGAATGGCTCAAACAGTTGCGCACCGGGCGCTTCCAGCAGGTCAATGAATGCCTGTGTATCGCTTTTGATGCGCGCAATGCTTTGTTTCCATTCTTCTTCACTGGCGGGCGCTGTGGCTTTGGTCCAGTAACCTTCCGGCCATGATGGGGATTCATAATCAGGGTTACGTGAAAACTCCAGGATATCATATTGCGTGATGCGGATATGCTCCACAAGTTGCCAGATACTATATGGCATATGAGGTGGCACCACACCACGCAGATGGGTTGGTACATTTTTTACGGCATCGGCGAAAGTCACGTGGGCATTAGCTTTGAGCAGTAGCTCTTTCAGTGTGTGAATGATGGCAGTCTGGTCTTTCATGTAGAAATTTTGTTTGATAACAAATGCATAACAATTAAACAAAGATACTTACATTAAGATATAAAATATTATATATCTAGCTGGCTTTCTATTTATGAGAATTCAATTTTCACAATGATTTATTTTCCCCCAAATTAATCACATTAAGATGCATTTCAGTTAAACAGGTTTTATAAATAATAATATTACAGTATAACCATCGCTGTAATGATAAAACCTTTACTGTTAACCATACTGTTATTTACTTTCCTGCAATCATCTGCACAAACGGAGATCAAAGGTAAGCTATACGACCGGGATACCCATCAACCGCTGATTGGCGCCAGTATCCTGCTTTACAACGATCATTCCGTTATCAAGGCGCAGGCGCTGTCGGATGAATCCGGAAACTTTGTGATTGCCAAACCGCCCAAAGGCGACTTCAACATGGTGATCAACTATCTCGGTTATCAGGGTGATCATAAACGTATAACCGTCACCGATAGGAAGTCTACTTTGTTCCTGGGCAATATCTCTCTCGCAAAATATGGTATTACCCTCAACAAAGTAGAGATCAAGGCGGAGCGGCCCTTGTATACGGTGCGCAAAGATACCATTGAATTTGACGCCGGGCAGTTCACGGTTCATGAAAATGCTTCACTGAAAAATCTCTTGCAAAAAATACCGGGATTATCCGTTGATATGGAAGGCAATTTCACCTACATGGGAAAACCCATCAAAGAGCTGTACGTAGATGGCAGACCATTGTTCCAGCAAGGGCCTAACACTTCTTCCTCTCCCAACCAGGTAGCACAATTGCTCACCGCAAACCTTGTAGATAAAATTCAACTGACGGATAAAAAGAATTTCGTTGGCGTTACTGATCCCGCGAACAATGAAAAGGTTATCAACCTGGTTATCAAAAAGGAGCAGAAGCAAGGCGTGAAAGGCGCTATCACGGCGGGTTACGGTACTGATGATACTAAACAGGCGGCGGCCAATGCTAACATATTGCGAGATGACAGGCAGTTTTATTTGGTGCTGCAACACAATAATATCAATGGCAACAGGGCTCCCGGCTCTAGTGATGAAAACCCCATCGGCTTGAGCCCTCCGGGCCTGATGAAAACGACCACCTTAGATGGCAGTCTTAACAAAGACTTCTCAAAAAAACTGAATGGATCGTCTTATATTAATCAGATATTTGTATCACAAACAGGCGACAATCAAGATCAACGGCAAAACATTCTTCCCGGAGATAATACCTTCTACTCATCTGCTCAGCATACACAAAGCACTGTTGATAATAAAGCGGGGGCCATCAACCTAACTGCTACTGTAGATCCCCACAGCAAAATAACGGTTGGTGGGTTCGTAAGACAAAGCAATCAACGGAGTTTAAGCAATAGCTCATTCTCCACTATCAGTAAGAATGATACCTTGAATCACGGAGCTACAAATAATAACGACAGATTAAGTAACATCAGCTATAATGCAACCGTACAATATATTCACCAATTCGAAAAACAAGGTAGGACCTTGGGGGTATCTGCAGGATATGTCAGCGAAATACAAAACGAGCAACAATTAAACAAATCCATCAGCTATTTTCAGTCGGGGAGCCATGATTCTATTGATCAAGATGTTAGTCAGTATGTAAACACGCGGACTATTAACGCAAACGTGAGCTATAACGACCAGTTCTCTGATTTCGTTAGATTTGCCATCGCCTACAATCTTTCTAAACAGAATTCCAATAACGACCGTGAAACACGAAATTTTAACCCGGTCAAACAATGCTACAATATTCCAGACGACTCGCTGTCAAATGATACTCACAATATGCAATTAAATCAATCATTGCAGACCAATATTGACATCAGCGCAGATAAGCTAAGACTTATTTGCGGTGGAACTTTCAATATCAACAATATACAGAGCCACAATATCACAAAAGGCTATTTCTTTAAACAACCAGCTTATACCTTCTCACCTGTTTTCAATTTGAATTATGCGTTCAATAAGTTCAAGAATCTCAGCTTCCTTTATTCAAGCTCTCCCGGTATTATACAAATAACAATGCTGGCACCCATAAATAGCACAGCCGATCCAATATATACGCAATTGGGGAACCCCAACCTTAAAACATCGTTCACTCATATGGGCCGGTTCGTTTATAGTTCCACCAGTATCAACGGCCTTAATTTTAATCTAACATTAACAGGCACCGTTATAAAAAATGCCTTTGGCATAGCTGTTATAACAGATGGTACTGGCAAGCAAACAAGCAAGCCTGTAAATGCTGGCGATGCGTATCACTACTCGCTGGAAAGCTCTCTGGGAAAGTATTTCAAAAGATGTGGAATTAGCGTTAACTATGAGGGCGGGATATTTTCCGGCAGCCGCCTGTCTTACATCAACAACGTGGAAAGCAAGACCATAGACTATACAACCAAACACGCACTTACTATTTCTTATACGAAAAAACTATTTGAATTAACATCTAACACCACCATGGTGTACACAGGCAATAAATACTCAATCCAGAATACTTACTACGACTATATCCAATACCTCTTCTTCTTCAACTGCGCCGTTTACCTTCCACTCAATTTCACCGTCAGCACCGCTGTGAACACCCAGATCAACACCGGTTCACAACAACACTTTACCCTGCTCAATGCCTCACTATCCAAAACCTTCCTGAAAAACAAAAGCATGGTGGCCAAACTCTATGCTTTCGACCTGCTAAAAGAAAACCAATCCATACGCCGCGTACAAAACGAAACTTATATAGAAAACACCACTGCTAACGTCCTTTCCCGCTACTTCATGTTCAGCCTCATCTACTACCTCGGAAAAAAAGGCCCCGACCGGAAATAAAAAGTGTCCGGCCTTTGTAAAGACCGGACGCTCCATCATTAAACTTATTGCTATCAGCTGGCTGGCTTTTCCAGCAGTTTGAAGAACTGATCCAGCTGCGGCAGGATCACAATCCTCGTTCTGCGGTTGGCAGCGCGGCCTTCCGGCGTATCGTTAGACGATACCGGCAGGAACTCGCTGCGGCCGGCAGCCGTCATGCGGGCAGGCGGAATATTATACTGGTTCTGCAAGATGCGCACCACAGAGGTAGCTCTCTTCACACTCAGATCCCAGTTGTCGAGCAACACATTCGGACGGTAAGGCACATTATCCGTATGGCCTTCCACCATAAACTCGATATCCGGCTGATTGAGCAACACCTTGGCCACTTTACCCAGCACTTCTTTCGCACGGTCTGTTACTTCATAGCTACCGCTCTTGAACAGCAGCTTGTCGGAAATATCGATATACACTACGCCTTTCTCCACTTTGATATTGATGTCCTTATCATCCAGGTTGCCGATAGCGCCTTTCAGATTCAATACCAGCTGCATATTCAGCGAGTCTTTACGGGCAATCGCTCCCTGAAGGTCTTTGATATAGGCGTCTTTCGCGCCGATATTATCCAACGACTTCTTGATACTTTCTGCCTGTGCGTTAGAGATCACAGATAACTCCTTCAGATGCTCCAACATCTGCGAGTTGTTGTTCTTGAGTTGCGTTTGCTGTTCCTGCATGTTCTCCATCCGGTCTTTGTAAGCGGCAGCAGCACGCGCAGCATCTTCCTCACATCTTCTTAACTGGGCTGTCGTGTTACGGTAAAGACTGTCGAGACGTGCATTCCTCGCTTCCGACTCCCTCAGTTTCCGCGGTGCGGAACAGGACGCAAAAACCGCGACCAGGAGTACCGGCAAGGCCAATCGTTCTGGTTTCATACTATACGTTTTTTAATGATCTGATAAAAATTATAAATGTGCTAACGGAACAATGGGCAAGTTAACACAGCCGCTGCAAATAGCACGCCTGAATACACCGCTTTTAACAAATAGTTATGGAAGATTAGGAAGAGATTATAAAAAACAAGCCCCGCTGAAGCGGGGCCTGTTTTTACCAATCGTATATGCAGTAAACATGAACTCATTAATTCGCTGCCACATGCAGCGGCGCATCAGTTGTTTGCATCAAAGGATGTGTGCTCCGGTAAGCATCTATCTTCCTCGCTTCTTCTTCATAGCGCACATTACGACGCACCTCAGCAGGTGTTAAACGCTGCGTAGTACCACAGGCCGCCAACACCCCAAAACCTGCCAGCATAAGGCAATAACGGAAAGCGTAAAAAGTCTGCATGATGTAAAAGTTTGATGGTGATTCAAGTTCCATCATACCACATTTAAAATTGTGTAGCAGACGTTAACGAACATATATTAATTTTAATAAATTATTAAAAAGATGTTGTACATTCACCTGTAACCATAAAAAAATAGCTGATATTATTTAATATCTAAGTAACTTACCCGCCAGCTTATGCTGTTACTATTTTCCATTAATTGCTGAAATGTATGAGAAAGGTGGTTTCTTCGGGTCAACCAACAATAAAGGAAATTGCAAAAAGGCTGAATATCTCTGTATCTACGGTATCAAGAGCGCTGCACGATCATCACAGTATTGGATTGAGGACCAAGATGAGGGTACAGCAACTGGCAGCAGAAATGGGCTATGAACGTAATCAAACGGCCATCTTCTTTCAGCAGGGCAAAACATTTACAATAGGTATACTCCTGCCGGAATTATCGGAAGCCTTTTTCTCCAGCGCGATCAGTGGTATCGAAGATGCGGCATACAGCAACAATTACACCGTGTTACTGGGACAGTCGCACGACGACGAGGCCCGTGAGAAACAGATCATCCAGAGCATGAAACATCACCGGGTAGATGGCTGCATCGTGTCTATCGGAAAAAATACCAGTAACTACGAACACTTTGAAATGCTGCAACAGGCCAGAATACCCGTGGTATTCTTCGACCGTGTGCCCGATCTGCCCAATATCCATTCGGTATCCTGCAACCTCGAATCAGGCACCGTACAAGCCGTGGATTTCCTGCTGAAAAAAGGACACCGCGTGATCGGCATGATCAACGGGCCGGAACAACTGGTCGCCAGCAAAGAAAGAGCCGCCGGCTATATCAAAGCATTGCGCAAACACCGCCTCAAATACGATCCGGAACTGATCGTCAACTCCGACCTCACCGTTGCCGGCACCGGCAATGCCATGAAATATCTCCTGTCGCTCCGCCGCAAAGTAACGGCAGTCGTCACTTTCAACGACTACGTAGCCATGGACGCCGTACAATACGCCCGCAAACAAAATCTTGAAATAAATAAAGACATAACTTTTGTATCTTACGCCAACACACCGGTAAGCAGCTATACCGCTTTCCCACCGGTAGCCTCGGTAGAACAATTTCCCTACGAACAGGGACAGGCAGCTACCAACATGCTGATGTCGCTCCTCAGCGGAGAACACGCCTTAAATGATTATCAACAGATGATCATGGAATCACAGCTCGTGATCCACTAATGTGATGGTGGGGCTTCTCCCGACAACCTTGCCACAGCTGGGAACCGTGGCAAAGGTTTCGGACTCATTGTTCGCTGTTCTAAAAATGGCTGCTTTTCAAGCCTAAAACTATTTTCCTGATTAATTGCACTACGAGTTTAAACAAATCTTTTTACATTCTGTGTACGCAAACGCTTGCGTTAACCACGCAAGCGTTTGCGTAACCCGCTTGAAAAACTATCATAATGAAAAACAGACTATCATTTCTTTTTATCTGGCTGATAACTTGCATCCCCGCCATGGCAGCCACTCCCGGCGATACGGTGCATATCAGCGCCGTCCCGTCCCCCTGCCAGTGGATCAACGCACCGCAGTCTTTCCGCGTTACAGGGCCTAACAGCCTTAGCATCACCGCAGGCCCTCACACAGACTACTACCATTATCCCGGCGGCGGCTACAACACCTCCACAGCGCCTATCCTCGCCTTCACGCCACCGGATCCCGATTTTTCCCTCACCGCAAAGATCAAAGTGGATTTCCGGAAAACCTTCGACGGCGCCGCGCTTTTCGTGCTCACCGATTCTACCCAATACATCAAATTCCTGTTCGAAAAGAGCCACGATGGCCCTTTATCCGTATGCTCCGGCGTCACGAATATTTATACGGACGATAGCAATAACGCCATCGCCTATACGAATGAAATGTATTACCGCATCACCAAAGCGGGTAATTTACTAAGCTTGTATTATTCGGTGGATGGAAAGAAATGGAAAGTGGCAAGGCAGGTATTCTTTCAGCCGAAAGGCAGGCTGCTGCTGGGTTTCTCGTCGCAATCGCCGCTGGGTACTTCCTGTACGGGCGCCTTCAGCGACATTCGCTATTCCGCCGGCGCGAAGTGATAAATTTACGGCCTCGCCAAAAGGCGGGGCCGTAAATATTACTTGAGATAACTGTCGAAATAATCCGTCACCTTTTGCATCAGGTGTACCCGGTCTTTCCCGATCACATTATGCGGGTGCCCCGGATATACGAAATAGTCCACCTGCGTTTGCGTATCCACGCAGGCTTTCAGAAATTTGATGGAATGCTGCCACACCACTACGTCGTCATTGGTGCCATGTATCAGCATGAGATGGCCTTTGAGGTTGCCCGTTTTGCTAAGCAGGTTTGCTTCTTCATACCCCTCCGGATTCTCCTGCGGCGTGTCCATATAACGTTCGGTGTACATCACTTCATACATGCTCCAGTCGATCACCGGCCCGCCGGCTACCGCCGCCTGGAACACGCCAGGGTGGCGCAACATCAGGGAAGTGGTCATAAAACCGCCGAAGCTCCAGCCATGTACGCCCATTTTATCTGCATTCACAAAAGGCAATGATTTCAGATAGGCCACACCTTGCAACTGGTCGTCCATCTCCACCGTACCCAGATGACGGAAAGTAGCCTGCTCAAAGGCCATCCCGCGATTAGCGCTACCACGGCCGTCCATCGTGAATATCACATAGCCATGTTGCGCCATATACTCATACCAGAGATTACCGCTATACGGGAAAGTATTGCGGATCAGCTGCACATTGGGACCGTTATAAAGATAGACGATCACCGGGTATTTACGGGTGGAGTCAAAATCAACAGGGAGGATCAATTTACCATAGAGCGACGTGCCATCCGCTGCTTTCAGCGTCACCTGGCGAACCTGCGGACGTTTGAAATCTCTCAGCGGGTTGGCGCTGCTCACGATATTTTGTTTCCAGCTCCCTTTCAACGCAATAATATCCGCGGCCGATGGGGTTTCCGCAGCGCTATAAGCATCATAAAGATAGCCGCCATCGCCGCTGAGCATTATATCATGCCAGCCCGGCGCCTGATCCAGCCTGCGGATAGCGCTGTTCTTCAGGTTCACGGCATACGCATGTTTTTCCATCGGGCTCTCTTTCGCTGCGGTGATCACCACTTCGTTTGCCGCCGTGTGGAAACCGCTAAGCTCATTCACCACCCATGCACCTTTGGTTAACTGGCGTTGCAACTGGCCGTTGGTATTGTAAAGGTAGAGATGCGTGTATCCGTCACGGTCGCTATACCAGATGAACTGATCGGGCTTGCCCGGCACAAAGGTCAGCGGGTGCGACGGATGTACATATTTGCTGTCTGTTTCTTCAAATAATGTTTTGATCAGCGCGCCGCTGTTCACATCATACTGGTTTAACCAGAGGTGGTTCTGCTCACGGTTCAGCAGCGCGATATAAACAGATTGCTGATCAGGCGCCCAGGTAACGCAGGTGAGATAATGATCTGCGGGGCCTTCTGTTTTCAGGAACACGGTTTTACGGGTAGATGGCTGATAGATGCCCAATGTTACTTCATGGGATTTCCCGCCGGCCATGGGGTACTTGATGATATCCGCATGGGCGGGCGTTACGGCCCAGTTGATAAGGGGATAATCGTTTACCATGCGCTGGTCCATGCGGTAGAAGGCCAGCAGGTCGCCTTTCGGAGAAAAGAAGATGCCTTTGTCGATACCAAATTCTTCGCGATGCACGCTCTTGCCATTCACGATATTGATATCCTCATCATTGGTCACCGGCTGTACATCGCCATTGGCGCTGCGTATAAAGAGATTGTTCTTCGATGTAAAGGCGATCTGGCGGCTTTGCGGCTGCACAGTGATATTCTCTGCATCCAGCGGCAAAGTGCACCAGCTGGCGCATTGGGCTTGTCCGTTCGTGATATTGACGGTGTAAAGATTATTAGCGATAGCAAACCAGGCGGTATTGTCTGAAAGCCAGTGCAGGGGCGGAAGACCACGCAGGGGTTTTGCGGAAAAGAGCTGCTGGTTGAGGGTAGCAGCGGTGAGTAAGGTATCGGCCTTGAGGGCAGGCACCGTATATTTTATCCATGCTCCGTTCACCACGCGGGTAAAGGCTGTTTCGCCGGGCAGCCATTCAAACTGTTTCACCCGTTCGGGCGCCAGCTCCATGCGAAGCCCGTTAACCGCTTCAGACATGGTAAACATACGCTGCTGGGCATACGAAAATTGCAGCCCGCTCATCACACATCCTGTCAAAAGCACTAAGAACGCTTTTTTCATCCTTGATCTTTTTTAGGATGCGAATATAGTAAATTGAACTACGAAGTGCTGGTGAGCAGGTTGCGTTGAATCCATTCCCTTTCTTCCGGGAGGAGATAGTCGGCTCTTTTTTCAGTGATCCAGGAGAAGATCTTTTTTACTTCTGCTTTGGCGCTGCGGAACCGGGAGAGAAACTCCATGCCCAACATCAGGTCAGTGAAGCCATTCTTGAATGTTTCGATGGTCAGGCGGGTGCTGGAGCGCCTTTTTGATAGCAGTTCTGTAATCCTGGTGATCACTGCCTGTACGGCGTTTTCGTCGGCATATTTATAGATGGCTTCCATGGCTTCGTACTTCAGCTGGCCGCGCAGCAGGCAGCGGGTATAGAACATGGATTCCTTTTCTTTTTCGATATCGGCGATGGTGGCGAAAGCGAGGCTTTTCACATCCTGGCGCGGGTGGTCGAGCAGGCGGCGCAATGCCGGAAGGCTGCGCTGGGAGCCTGTTTTATGCAGCAGCAGCGTGATATAATATACGTCGTACTCATTGACTGTACGTTTGAGCAGATTGAGCGCCCAATCTTCCACCGCGGGGTTATTGGTGCCGCGAAGGGCCAGCAGGGCGGATCTACGGACATTATTATTAACCGAGAGGGTATTTTGCAGCAGGGGCTCGATATTGATATAGCTCGGAATGGGCAGCCCGCGCTCCAGATCCTGCTGGATGGCGGTGATCATATCGGCATCCTGCTCCATACGCAGGCGGTCCATCATAAAACGGATTACCTCGGGGTCGTTCGTGTTCCTGGATACTTGTGTCAGAATATAGCCTGCTGCTCTTCTCTTTTCTTTATCGGGCTCTTGTCCGATGTATTGGGTCAGAATGGGAATATAAGCATGGTTAGCAATTTGCTCCGCTTCGCGGAGCGCCTGCCAGCTCAATGTTTGGGAGTCGTTCAGCTGATCCGAGCGGTCGCATATCCGTGTGACAAGATTTGTGAGATAGTCAATCATCTTTGTTATTTTGATCTGCTACCCCTGCATTTTCAATTATCATACCAACCTGATCATATACCCGCAAAAGAGGCTGCGGACGGGTTGTTTCAATTAACAGTTTTATATTACATTTGCCCCTGTATTTTCGGACAGGTTTTGATATTTGAATAGAACGTAAAGCATGCACATATTACTCAAAAACGTAAAGATTATAGCGCCTTCCTCTCCCTTCCACGGGCAGCAAAAAGACATTTCCATTCAGAACGGTATTATCCAGCAGGTAGCGGACCAACTCGAAGATGGCCATGCCACGGTGATTTCCGGTAACAATCTGCATGTATCTGCAGGCTGGATGGATATCTTCTCGCATTTCTGCGATCCCGGCCAGGAGCACAAAGAAGACCTGTATAGCGGTATCAAAGCTGCTGCTACCGGTGGCTTCACAACGGTAATGATCGTGCCGAACACCCAACCGGCCCTGCATACCAAACCCCAGATCGAATACGTATTGAGCCGCACACGCCATGCTGCGGTTACTGTGCTGCCTATCGGCGCCGCCACCAAAAACGCCGAAGGCGCCGGCCTCGCCGAAATGTACGAAATGCAGCAAGCCGGCGCTGTAGCCTTCTCCGACGGCTGGAAACCGGTACAATCCCCCGGCCTCCTGCTCAAGGCCCTGCAATATATCAAAGCTTTCAACGGTACGCTGATACAACTGCCCGACGATACCAGTATTTCCGCACATGGCCTGATGAATGAAGGCATCCACTCCACCTTGCTGGGCATGCCCGGCAAACCCGCGCTGGCAGAGGAACTCATCATACAACGCGATCTGGAGCTGGCCAAATACACCGACTCCCGCCTGCATATCACCGGCATCAGCACCCGCAAATCCGTGGAGCTCATCGCTGCTGCCAAAGCTGCCGGCATCAAAGTCACCTGCTCCGTAACACCGTATCACCTCTCCCTCACCGACGCTCAGCTGGTGAACTACGATACCAACCTGAAAGTAAATCCGCCCCTGCGCAACGCCGACGATGTGCAAGCCTTGCAGGACGCGGTGAAACACGGCATCATCGATTGCTTCGCCACCCATCACCTGCCGCAGGACTGGGACGCGAAACAACTGGAATTTGAATACGCCAGAAATGGCATGATAGGATTGGAGAGCTGCTTTGGCGTACTCCGCAAACATCTCCCGGAAATCGCGCTGGATCAGTTGATCACCATGCTCACGGAACACCCGAGGCAGATATTCGGCCTCAGCAAACCTTCCCTGCAGGAAGGCGCCATGGCCAACCTCACCGTATTCGACCCGGATATGGAATGGCAGTTCGAAACCGGGCACATTGCATCCAGGTCCAAAAATTCAGCGTATATTGGCGCGCAGCTCAAAGGGAAACCGGTAGCTGTGATCAATAACGGGCAGGTATTTAAATAAACATCCGGCCCACACTGTGTTTATTCCTATCATTCAAAATTTGTTACTATGACAAAAAAGAATCATCTCCTGTACGGGATCATTACCGGCATTGCGCTGATCCTCATCTCTATTGTACTCTATGTCACTAAACTCAACCAGCAATCATGGGCCGGCTGGATCAGCCTGGTGGTGCTGATGGCAGGGGTGATACTTTCCTGCATCGACTACGGTAAAAATAACGAAGGACTTACCTTCGGCAACATTTTTGCGAACGGTTTCCGCACCACCGCCGTGATCACCGTATTGAGCGTGCTCTTTACCATCTTGTTTATCACCATCTTCCCGGATGTAAAAGACCAGGCGCTGGAAGCGGCCAGACAGAAAATGGAAGCCCAGCACCAGTCGGAAGAAACGATCGAGAAGGCTTTAGAGATCACCAAAAAGATGTTCATTCCGTTCGTGATCGGCGGCTCGCTCCTTTCCAATGTGTTCTTCGGCGCTATCGCTGCCCTGATCGGCGCTGCAGTAGCCAGGAAAGCGAAACCCGGACAACCACCCGTTCAATAAAATTATATACCAAGCAAAAACTGTAATGAGTTTAAACATATCCGTCATCGTTCCTTTAAAAAACGAAGAAGAATCATTGCCAGAACTGTCTGCCTGGATCGCACGCGTGATGCAGGCCCACCATTTCACCTACGAAGTATGGATGGTGGATGATGGCAGCACCGACAACTCATGGCAGGTGATTCAACAACTCGGCGTTGAAAATCCATGTATCAAAGGCATCAAATTCCAACGTAATTATGGTAAGTCGGCCGCCCTCAACGAAGGCTTCGCGGCAGCGCAGGGCGACGTGGTGATCACCATGGACGCTGACCTGCAAGACAGTCCTGATGAAATACCGGAACTCTACCGCATGATCGTGGAAGACGGATACGACCTGGTGAGTGGCTGGAAGAAAAAACGTTACGACAACGCCGTGACCAAAAACCTGCCCTCCAAACTGTACAACTACACCACCACCCGCATGAGCGGCGTGAAGCTGCATGATATGAACTGCGGCCTCAAATCCTACAGCCGGAAAGTGGTGAAATCAATAGAAGTATATGGCGAAATGCACCGCTACATACCGGTGATCGCCAAGTGGAACGGCTTCCGTAACATCGGTGAAAAAGTGGTGGAACATCGCGCCCGCAAATACGGCGTGAGCAAGTTCGGGCTGGAACGCTTCATCAACGGCTTCCTCGACCTCGCCTCCATCATGTTCATCGGCAAATTCGGCAAACGCCCCATGCACCTCTTTGGCGCACTGGGCGTACTGTCGTTCTTCCTCGGCTTCTGCATTGCCTTCTATCTTACCTTTGCCAAATTCTTCTACGACAAATATAACATGACCGACAGGCCTATCTTTTTCCTGGCGCTCCTGTTCATGATCATTGGTTCTCAGCTGTTCCTCACCGGCTTCATCGGTGAACTGGTAACCCGCAATTCCGCCGAACGCAATGCATACCTGGTAGAAGAAAGAATGGATAACTCTAATTAAGAATTACGAATTAAGAATTACGAATTAGTCCGTAATTCTTAATTCGTAATTCGTAATTCTTAATAATGGCACCTAGAAAAAAGATATTGATCCTCGGCACAGCCTACCCTTACAGGGGTGGGCTGGCTGCTTATAATGAACGCCTGGCCGAAGAACTGCAACTGACGGACGATGTAGAGATATTTACCTTTACCGTTCAGTATCCTAACTTTCTCTTCCCCGGCAAAAGCCAATACTCTACTGACCCGGCGCCCGCGCACCTGCGCATCCGCCGCCTGATCAATGCCGTGAACCCGCTCAACTGGTGGGTCACCGGCCGCAAGATACGCCGCATGCAGCCTGATATCATTATCAGCAAATACTGGCTGCCCTTTATGGGCCCGGCTTTGGGCACCTTGCTGCGCCTCGGCAAAAGCCGTAATACTAAAGTGATCGCCGTGCTGGACAATGTAGTGCCACATGAAAAACGCCCCGGCGACGTGGCTTTCACCAGGTATTTCCTCAAACCGGTAGATGCTTTCATCGCGATGAGCCAATCGGTGCTCAACGACCTGCGCGTATTTGAGCCCAACAAAAAAGCGTCGCTGATACCGCACCCCATCTACGACAACTATGGCGCCCTCATCTCCAAAGAGGCTGCCAGGGCTCATCTTCAGCTTGATCCCAACAAACGCTATATCCTCTTCTTCGGTTTCATCCGGCAGTATAAAGGGCTCGACCTCCTGCTGAAAGCTATGGCCGACGAGCGCATGAAAAAAATGGATATACATGCGATCGTAGCGGGTGAATTTTATGAAGATGCCACGCCCTACCTGCAACTGTTACAGGAGCTACAGCTGGGCGACCGTGTGCTGATGCACACCGACTTCATCCCGAACGAAGCAGTAAAAAATTATTTCTGTGCCGCCGACCTGGTGGTACAACCTTATAAAAGCGCCACCCAGAGCGGCATTTCACAGATCGCCTACCATTTTGAAAAACCGATGGTCGTTACCAATGTAGGCGGCCTCACCGAAATGGTGCCCGACGGGAAAGTAGGCTTCCAATGCGAGCCCGAACCCGCCGCCATCGCTGCCGCCATCGAAAAATATTTCGCAGATAACCGCGAAGCCGATATGGTGGCCGCCCTCCGCGTGGAAAAATTACAGTACTCCTGGGCGCGACTGGCAAAAGAAATCCATAAATTAGCGGCAGACTGAAACCCTGCATAGCAGCAGATAATGTCATATGCCAAACTCAAGATATGATCTACAGAAGTAAAGCACCTCTTCGTATAGGCCTTGCCGGTGGCGGCACAGACGTGAGCCCGTATTCGGACCTCTATGGCGGCGCCATCCTCAATGCTACCATCTCCCTGTATGCGCGCGCTTCTATCGAACCGCTCACAAACGGGAAAGTTATTTTTGAATCTGCCGACAGAAAGGAAACACTGAGCTACGACGCCGTATATCCCTTACCGTTAGATGGTAAACTGGATATCCTCAAAGGTGTAGTGAACCGTATTCATAAAGACTATGGCCAGCTGCCTTCCGGCTTCAAGCTGACCACCTATGTGGATGCCCCTCCCGGCTCCGGGCTTGGCACCTCCTCCACCCTGGTAGTGGCCGTACTGGGCGCTTTCGCCGAATGGCTCAAACTGCCCCTCGGTGAATACGACCTTGCACACCTCGCCTACTCCGTGGAAAGAGAAGACCTCCAACAGGCCGGCGGCAAGCAGGATCAATACGCGGCTACCTTCGGCGGTGTGAACTTCATGGAGTTCTATAAAGGCGACAAAGTGATCGTAAACCCGCTGCGCATCAAGGAAGTGTACCTGCATGAACTGGAAAATAATCTCGTGCTCTTCTACACCTCTACCAGCCGTTTATCTTCCACCATCATCTCTGAACAACAAAAAAATGTAACCGATAAAAACGATGACTCCATCGCAGCGATGCACCACCTGAAAGAACAGGCGGTGATGATGAAAGAAGCCTTGTTGCGCGGCAGCATAGACCTGATCGGCGATATCCTCAACTACGGCTTTGAACACAAGAAGCAGATGGCCAAAGGTATCTCCAACCCGCAACTGGATGAGATCTACGAAGCGGCCCGACAGGCGGGCGCCAGCGGCGGCAAGATATCCGGCGCCGGCGGCGGCGGATTCATGATCTTCTACTGCCCGAAAAATACCCGCTTCGCTGTAGTGGACGCCCTCAGCCGCTTTGGCGGCGATGTGAAGCGCTACCATTTTACCAACAACGGTGTTCAAACGTGGAGCATCTGATTTATCTTTAACACATGAAGCAACAAATAGCGAATACCATACGCGCCAGCATCAACGTAAAGGAGGCCATCTGCCAGGACGAACAGCTCCTGCACACCATTGCACAGGTGGCCGAGGTGATCACCCAAAGCCTCAAAGATGGCCACAAGGTCCTCTTCTGCGGCAATGGCGGCAGTGCTGCCGACGCGCAACATCTTGCAGCTGAATTTTCCGGAAGATTTTATAAAGACCGCACACCACTCTATGCCGAAGCTTTGCATTGCAACTCTTCGTATATGACAGCCGTGGGCAACGACTATGGCTATGACCAGGTGTATGCCCGTATCCTGCGCGGCATCGGGCAGGCCGGCGATGTACTCGTAGGCATCTCCACCTCCGGCAACTCCGCCAATATCCTCGAAGCCATGAAAGTGGCCAAGGCACAGGGTATGACGATTGTGAGCATGACCGGTCAAACCGGCGGCAAGATGAAAGAAGGCAGCGATTTCCTGCTCAATATGCCGTCTGCCGACACGCCACGCATCCAGGAAGCGCATATCACCGTGGGCCATATCATCTGTGAGATCGTAGAAAACAATTTGTTCGGCGCATGAGTGAATGTATAGTGCTCGCCGGCGGCCTCGGCACCCGCCTCCGCAGCGTAGTGGCCGACAAACCCAAGTGCATGGCCCCTATCGGCGACCAGCCTTTCCTGCATTACCTATTATATTACCTGCATCAACAGGGCATTACGCATGCTGTCCTCTCCCTCGGGTATAAATCAGAACAAGTGATCAGTTGGTGCGAAAGCCAACAGCTGCCACTTCGTATATCCTTCACCGTAGAACCGGAGCCGCTGGGCACCGGCGGCGGCATCGTTTACGCCATGCAAAAAGTAAACGGCAACAAAGTGTTCATCGTAAACGGCGATACGTACTTTGACGTAGACCTCCGCGCTTTCGACGCCTTTCACAACAGCCGCAAAAGCCGGCTGTCGCTCGCTTTGAAGCCCATGCAACATTTCGATCGCTACGGCACTGTTACGCTCAACGCACAACAACAGATCACCGCTTTCCATGAAAAACAGTTCTGTGAAGCAGGGCTGATCAATGGCGGTATCTATCTCACCCATAAAGATTATTTACATCAGTTGTTATTACCAGCGCAATTTTCCTTTGAGAAAGCCGTACTGGAACCACAGGCCGCTGCCGGGGATATATATGGTTTTACCAGCGATACCTATTTCATAGATATCGGTATCCCGGAAGACTACGCCGCCGCTCAACAACATTTTTCACATAGCCATTGACGTTATGACGCTTTTTCTTGACCGCGACGGAGTTATCAACGACGAGATACACAACGGTTACGTATTGCATCCGGATATGTTCCGGTTCAGCGATGGCGTACTGGCCGCCATGCCCTTACTGGCAAAGCATTTCAGCCGTATCGTTATCGTTACCAACCAGCGTTGCATCGGCAAAGGATTGCTCACCACCGCCGGACTTGAAGAGATACACGCCCGCATGCTGGCTGAAATCCAGCGCCATGGCGGCCGGATAGATGGCATCTATTTCTGCCCCGATGTGGAAAGCAACAGCCCTTGCCGCAAACCGCAATCTGGTATGGCAATGCAGGCACAGCGGGACTTTCCCGAGATCGACTTCCATCAGTCGGTCATGGTAGGCAACACCCTCAGCGATATGCAGTTCGGGAAGCAACTGGGTATGCAAACAGTGTTCATCCCTTCTACCCTGCCCGATACGCCCATGCCGCACCCCTTGATAGACCAACGTTACAATAACCTGCTGGCCTTTGCGCAGCAAATACAATAATTTCAAGCCGGAACCGTATTATATAGGTATGGTAAAAAAATTACTACTGTCACTATTGCCATTGATGGCATGCTGCGCAGCCCTGGCGCAACGCCCGGATGCCGCCGGACTCAAGGCCCTGCGCCATTCCCAGGATACCCTGCGGAAACTGAGCCAGGACATTTTCGCCGGTAAAGGCGACGATGGCCGCCAGCGCGCCTGCGATGAATTTATCCCCGTACTGGTGCGCGCCCTGAAAACAAAATATTCTTTCAAATACACTTTCGACTCCCTGCATACGGTGTCTGTCCTCTATCCGGGCGATAGTACCTTCCGCATTTTCACCTGGGCGCTGGAACATGAAAACGGCTTCTTCCGCCACTATGGCGCCATCCAGATGAATACGCCCGACGGGCAGCTGAAGCTGTTCCCGCTCTTTGATGCGTCGGACTATCTCACCAACACAGATACGATCGCCAGCAATAAATCCTGGTACGGCTGCCTGTACTACAACATCATCCAGCGGCATTACTTTAACCAGGAATTTTATACGCTCTTCGGCTGGGATGCCAACAACCCGCGCAGCCAAAAGAAGATCATCGAAATGCTGACCTTCAAGAATGGCCAACCGGTTTTTGGCGGCCCCTATTTCAGCTATGCAGAAGACAGCATCCCACAGCCTACCCGCAACCGCTTCGTGATGGAATACAAGAAAGAAGGCACGGCCACGCTCAATTACAACAAGGAACTGGACATGATC
The DNA here is from genome assembly GCF_902167635.1 of Chitinophaga vietnamensis. Classification (GTDB taxonomy): domain Bacteria; phylum Bacteroidota; class Bacteroidia; order Chitinophagales; family Chitinophagaceae; genus Chitinophaga; species Chitinophaga vietnamensis. The sequence goes on along the minus strand of NZ_CABHMS010000010.1, from coordinate 73,911 downwards.
GTATTTGACCATCTCGTTTCAGAAAGCAATGATCCCGGGAAAAAGTATACGTATGTGTCGGATATGGACTACGAAGGTTTTAAATGGAAAGCCGGTAAATGGGTGCATGTCAACAAAGTATTCCACGATGCCATCCCGCTGGGCAAAGGCGCACCGGCCCCAATACCAATAGATGTGAAGAAGAAAAGCATGACCAAGCCACGCAGTGCGGAAGATATTGAGAAAGAGGAAGCACCGAAGAAGAAACAGTAATATTTACGGATTTCCCGATTTACGGATTTTTTGATTTAATCAGAGCGGAGATGAACAATGTTATCATCTCCGCTCTGATTAAATCAAAAAATCCGTAAATCAAGCAATTCTAAAATAGTTCCCCTTGTATATTCGACTCCTCTTCCGGGTCCGGATCTTCATCTTCAGATAACAACTCTGCGCTGATCAGGTCATCCCCGGCGATCCTTGTTCCTACTGCTTTCCAGCCGGTTACTTCGATAAATTCAGCGAGGTTGATCTCTTCTTCTTCAGGGCTGCGTTTCTTGCCGGTTTTGAGTAAAACCACCGGTTGTGTGTGCGTAGTTACCATTTCCAGGTAATTGCCCGCACCTTCTTTGATGAAGAGGAATTTGTTATTCAGGGTTTGTGTTTCAATCCGGAAGCGCTTTACATTGAATTGCTTTTTATCGGCATCGAAATAGATAGCCGTTACAATTTTGTCGGGATTGAATTTTTCGATGTAGACGACATCATTGGATTCGTAGCGGTTGGTGAGCTCATAATTGGTGAGCTCATAGGTACCGTTCTTGAACGCTACAAATATTTTATCTTCTCCTTCGAAGCTGCCGATGTACACGCCACGTTCTTCCGTATTAAGGCGGCCCGTTTCTGTATCATACCAGATCTTCTGGCCGGCCAGTGTGGATACGCCTTTCTCTTTGAACTTCACGCTGCGGATAGGATATTTTGTTACCTGGTTACCCATCGAGTTACGGCCTTTGATGGCGATGGTCTCGAAGTACAGGTCAAACTCCTTGTTACGTGCGGAGCAGTTAGGGCTCAGTTTGATGGTCACCACTTCCGCTTCACCGTTAGGGTTGGCGGAGAAGTAATGCACTTTGGAATTTTTCTCGCCCTTGTGTGCGAGATCGTATTCTTTGTCGCGGGTAACACCGGTAACGTTGAAGCGTTTTGCATAGCTCACGCCGGTCTTACCTTCTACATAGATCATGTTGTAAGTGGTGCGTTCGTCGTTCTTCCTGAATATATCCACGTGGATGATATCCTTGCCCACAAAGGTTTTGTCGGCCACCTTGGTTACCAGCATCTTGCCATCGCGGCGGAAGATGATGATATTGTCGAGGTCGGAGCAATCAGCTACAAATTCGTCTTTCTTGAGCGAAGTACCGATGAAGCCATCTGCACGGTTAACGTACAGTTTTGTGTTGGCGATGGCCACCTGCGCTACCTGGATGGTATCGAAGATCTTGATTTCGGTGGTACGTTCGCGGCCTTTGCCATACTTTTTAAGCAGGCCTTCGTAGTAGCTTACTGCATAGTCTACGAGGTTGGCGAGATCGTTCTTCACCTGTTTGATGTCGCCTTCGATGCCTTTGATCTGTTCATTCAGTTCATTGATATCGAGGCGATAGATCCTGCGCACCGGTTTTTCGGTGAGCTTCAGGATGTCTTCACGGGTGATGGCCCGTTTCAGATTCTTTTTATAGGGCGCAAAAGCCTTGTCTATGGCGGCGATCACGGCTTCCCAATCTTTGTGTTTCTGCTCCAGCTCTTTATAAATACCTTTTTCGAAGAAGATCTTTTCGAGGGAGGTATAGTGCCATTTCTCTTCGAGTTCGGCCAGCCTGATCTCCAGTTCCTGACGCAGCAGGTCTTTGGAGAAATCGGTAGATGCTTTCAGCAGATCGGAGGCGGAGAGGAAATGAGGTTTGTCTTCCACGATCACGCAGGCATTCGGAGAGATGGATATTTCACAATCGGTAAACGCATAGAGCGCATCGATGGTGATATCCGGCGAGATGCCCGGCGCCAGATGCACTTCGATCTCCACATCTTTGGCGGTATTATCTACCACCTTGCGTATCTTGATCTTGCCGCTGTCGTTCGCTTTCACGATGGATTCCATCAGCTGGGTGGTGGTGATGCCATAAGGTACATCTTTCACCAGCAGTGTCTTCTTGTCTTTCTCTTCGATATGTGCGCGCACTCTCACTTTACCGCCACGTTTACCGTCGTTGTAGTTGGTAACATCTATCATACCGGCGGTGGCGAAATCGGGATACAGTTCGAATTTTTTTCCGCGGAGATATTTGATAGAAGCGTCTATCAGCTCGCAGAAGTTATGTGGTAATATTTTGGTGGAGAGGCCTACGGCGATACCTTCTGCGCCTTGTGCAAGCAGCAGCGGGAATTTCATGGGCAGTACGAGCGGCTCGTTCTTACGACCGTCGTAGCTGAGTTGCCAGGAAGTAGTTTTGTTATTGAAAGCCACGTCCAGCGCGAACTTCGAGAGGCGTGCCTCGATATACCTGGCGGCGGCTGCATCATCACCGGTTCTTACATCGCCCCAGTTACCCTGGGTTTCTATCAGCAGGTCTTTTTGTCCGAGGTTTACAATGGCATCGCTGATGGAAGCATCACCGTGCGGGTGGTACTGCATCGTTTGTCCGATCACGTTAGCCACTTTGTTGAAGCGGCCATCGTCCATTTCTTTCATGGCGTGGAGGATACGGCGCTGCACGGGTTTGAGCCCGTCTTCGATGCTGGGCACCGCACGCTCCAGGATTACATAGGAGGCATAATCCAGAAACCAGCTCTCATACATGCCACCCACATGGGTTACATTATGCAGAGATTCGTCTGATGTTTGATTTTCCATATCCATTATTACACTACGATTTTACTTTGATCAAATTTTCGAAATCTTCTCTCCATACGCGCACGCTGTCTTTCTGCACATCTTCCATGGAGTTCAGTTCTATAAAGCAGCAATCGGTCACGGCGATCAGCTGGTGCCATATATTGATGGGCACTTCCACCCTGGCAGGCGCGCTTACTTCGGTTACGATGATCTCTGAACCGCCGAGGGGGCACCAGTGTATGGCGGCGGTACCACTGAAGAGGTACATGATTTCGGGGTTCTTGTTGGCGCTGATACCTTCATGGTAATGCTGGCCGCTGCTGCTGCCCGCATTGCGGTAGCATAGCATGAAGTCGCCCGTGCGCTGACAGTTCCACATGTAGTTGCTTCCCCTGTCGTCTTGTCCTTGTAATGTTATCGGTGTTACCTTGATCATCTTATTCGGCTTGCGCTGTTACAATTGTTTCTTCTGTGGTTTCGCCAGGCAGCTTCACTTCAAAATCGCGGATGGTTTTAAGCTCGCCGCGGCTTTCCAGTTTGCCTTCGCGGATCAGCTCTTTGAGGCGCCATCCCAGGAACTGGTCCATCACCGCGTATTTCAGCTTGCCGGTTACCTGGTTCACTACGCGCCACGCTTTCGCAAATTCTTTACCCGACTGGTTCACCAGCTCTTTATCGTAAAAGGTGGCTGGTTCGCCTTTGAGTTTTTTCCCGCCTTCAAGCAGGCGTATGCCGGCATTTTCATTCATGAGGCGGTGCCATTCATCGCCATCCAGTTCAAATTCTGCGAGTGATACCGGGCGCGCCAGTTTCTTCGCTTTCAGAAATTCTTTCGGCAATATCTGGTGCAGATGTGTTGGATAAAATACGGCGCCTTTCTCATTGAGGAAAGGGAGATTATTAAGGTAGATGATGTGAATGCGGCCGGCGAAGTCATACAGCTGGCTCACGAGCCAGTAGTAGCCGCACACATCACGGCTGTTCTGTCCTGCCCATATCCATATCTCCAGTGCTACGTCTTCTTTGAGCATGGCTTTCAGCTCCCTGAAGCGGTCTTCATCGCCGGGCGTTTCTTCTGCTGGCGGCGGCGGTGCAGGGGCTGCTTCAAACAGGTGCTGTGCTGTTGCTTCAGGTACAGGCATGGCGCTTGCCACCTGCGCCCACCACTGCTTGCGGCCGGCCTGTCCTTCCTTTGTGTCCAGGATGAACAAGGGGCCTATGGACAGGTCGTCTTCAAAACAAAGTACTTCTCCCTCCATCTTCTCATCCATACCGATGGCTTCTTGCAGCACCGGCACGGAAGCCTGACCGAAAACAATATGCTTAAGACTCATATAATGTCAATTGCGAATTACAGCTTTTCAAGCCCTTGAAGCGCTTCGGGCGCTTCAAGGGCTTCGAGCTTTATACTGCTTCTTCTATAATGTCTTTTTCGTACCGCAGGTTGTTGATGATGAACTCCTGCCTTGCCTGGGTGTTCTTGCCCATATAGTATTCCAGGAGTTTCTGGATATGTACATCTTTCGACAAGATGATCGGCTCGATGCGGATATCTTCTCCGATAAAGCGGCCAAATTCTTCCGGCGATATCTCACCCAATCCTTTAAAGCGTGTGATCTCGGGCTTGTTACCCAGTTTCTTCACGGCTTTTTGTTTTTCCTCTTCGCTGTAACAATAAATTGTTTCCTGTTTGTTACGCACACGGAACAGCGGCGTTTCGAGGATATATACGTGCCCGTTCTTCACCAGGTCGGGGAAGAATTGCAGGAAGAAGGTGAGCAGAAGCAGACGGATGTGCATTCCATCCACATCGGCATCGGTGGCCACCACGATGTTGTTGTAGCGCAGGCCTTCGAGCCCTTCTTCTATATTGAGGGCGTGTTGTAACAAGTTAAACTCTTCGTTTTCGTATACGATCTTTTTCGTGAGGCCGAAGCTGTTCAGCGGCTTGCCCCGCAAGCTGAACACCGCCTGGGTTTCCACGTTGCGCGATTTGGTGATGGAACCGCTCGCAGAGTCGCCTTCGGTGATGAAGATAGTGGTATCTAGGCGGCGGGCTTCATTCTCCACTTTGTCTTTACCGGTGTATTCTTCATTCAGGTGAATGCGGCAGTCGCGCAGTTTGCGGTTGTGCAGGTTCGCTTTTTTGGCTCTTTCGTTTGCCAGTTTTTTGATACCTGCCAGCTCTTTACGTTCCCTTTCACTTTGCTCGATGCGTTTTTTCATCGCCTCTGCCACAGCGGGATTGCGGTGGAGAAAATCATCGAGGTGTTTGGAGAGGAAGTCGAGCACAAACGCTTTCATAGACGGGCCGCCTTCAAATACGGTCAGCGAGCCCAGTTTCGTTTTGGTTTGCGATTCAAACACCGGCTCCTGCACACGTACAGAGATGGCGGCGCAGATGGAAGCGCGGATATCGGTAGCGTCGTAATCTTTCTTGTAAAAGTCGCGCACCGTTTTCACGAAGGCCTCGCGGAAGGCTGCCAGGTGCGTACCGCCCTGGGTGGTGTGCTGGCCGTTCACGAAAGAATAATATTCTTCACCATATTGGTTCTCGTGTGTGATGGCCACTTCTATATCCTCTCCTTTGAGATGGATGATGGGATAGCGCAGCTCTTCCTCATTGGTTTTGCGTTGCAGCAGGTCGAGCAGGCCATTTTTCGAAAGATATTTTTTCCCGTTGAAGTTGATGGTCAGTCCTGCATTGAGGAAGCAATAGTTCCATATCTGGTTTTCGAGGAACTCCGGGATGTAACGGTAGTTCTTGAAAACGGTATCGTCCGGCGTGAAGGTGACCAGGGTGCCATTCTCTTCCGTGGTGCTTGTTTCTTTATGTTCTTTCACCAGTACGCCGCGTTCGAACTCGGCTACCTTGCTGCGGCCGTCCCGGATGGATTGTACGCGGAAAGCGCTGGATAGCGCATTCACCGCTTTGGTACCCACCCCGTTAAGGCCCACCGATTTCTGAAAGGCTTTGCTGTCGTACTTTGCGCCGGTATTGATCTTGCTCACTACGTCCACTACCTTGCCCAGCGGGATGCCGCGGCCATAGTCGCGTACCGTTACGTGGTGCTCGGTCACTTTAATATCTATCTGTTTACCAAAGCCCATGGTGTGTTCATCGATACAGTTGTCCGTCACCTCCTTGAGCAGGATGTAAATGCCGTCATCCATACTGGAGCCGTCTCCCAGCTTCCCGATGTACATACCAGGCCGGAGGCGGATATGCTCCCGCCAGTCGAGCGACCGTATGGAGTCTTCCGTATAGGAAGCGAAAAGATCCTTGTTATCCGTTTTGTCCGTATTTACCATAATATATTAAAGTTTCCTGAATACCTATGTGATTTGGGTTCATTACCAGTCTGCCGTCTCTACTAAATCTTTTAGCAAAACCGGAATGCTGGCAAAAATAATGGATTCAGGCAATCATCCCAAGTATAATTTATTCACGTGCCCGTTATAAATTTTTATTGCATGGCTATTGTTTTATATAAATATTTTAATATATTTACATTAACAACTATTTTAACGATCCTAACCTATGTCCTTATGAAAACACTTTGCCTTATTATCTTTTCCATCTTGCTGGTGGGCGCTATCCTCGCCACTTGGTTCATTAAAAAAGAACAGAACAACCGGATCGGGAACAAATTCCTGCAAATGATCAGGAAATTTGATTCCTGGCAAATGATGCGCTGAGTATCCATCACCATATCCTTTTACATACGGCTCTTAACAATACTTCAATTTGTGATCATCCGACTGGCTATAGACGATTAAATCACCTTTAATCCCTATTCCTATGAAAACAGGTTTATTGTTCAGACTTGCATGTTTGCTGATCGCCGCCGTGGTATTGTTTGTGCACCTAATCCGCAAACGCGTGAGCGCTTAAAAACATTTAGGGATTTATTTATTTTGATATTTTGGTATTTAGTTGCGGTGAAGATTTTCATCGATCCTAAATATCAAAATATCAAAATAAATAAATCCCTAATTTTTTTGTGCAAGTAACTTTTAACGGTTGTAATATTTATTTACAGCATCTGTTCTGCTGCGTACATGCAGTTTCTCGTAAATGTTGTGAACGTGCCTTCTCACTGTTTCAATACTGATAAACAGGTTACTGGCAATTTCTTTGTACAGGAATCCTTTGGATAACTGGTCCAGTATCTCTTTCTCACGGGTGGTCAATGCTTCCAGCGCCGGATTGGGCTTGGCTTGTTTTTGGAAAAATGCCACTACCCTTCTTGCAATCTGTGAACTCATCGGCGAGCCACCTTCGTGCAGGTCGCGGATCGCTTCCAACAATTCTCCCGGAGAGGTTTTTTTGAGGATGTAGCCGCTGGCTCCCGCTTCCAGCGCCATGAAGATCTTGTCGTCATCTTCATATACTGTCAGCATCATGAACTGCATATCCTGGTATTCTGCTTTCAGCCGCGCAATACATTCAATGCCGTTCATACCACCGGGCAAATTGAAATCCATCAGCACTACATTCGGCAACAGGTGAGGGATCTGTTCCAGTGCAGTTTCTGCATTGTTGAAAGTGCCAACACAGGCATATCCATCAGAACCATTAATCAGCAATTCCATAGCCGTGCGAATGTCATGGTTATCTTCTACAATCGCAATAGAGATGATATCCATGTTATCCTGCGACTTCTTCTTTGAGTATACCGTCATGTTTTGAAATAATTATAACACTTATATGTTATTAAGAACAAATGTATGTCAATTTAGCGGGATATCGAGAAAAACTATTGTCCCGTTGTTGGAAGTAATATCTGCATTACCGCCTACTGCCATCATACGCTTCTGAATATTCTTCAAGCCGTTTCCAAACAAGCGCACCTTCTCCTGATCGAAACCTTTCCCGTTATCTTTGATCATGATCGTCATGTTCTTGTGCGTTTTCACTTCGATGATCACCTCCGTAGCCTTTGCATGCTTCACTACATTATGCAGGGATTCTTTCACCGCCAGGTAAATATTTCGCCGCGTGCCGCCACTCAGTTTAATGTTCGGAATCGTTTCCGGGAAATAGAACTGGTGTGTGATATGCGCATGCTCCAGAAAATCAGCGGCAAAGCTGCGCATATACGCAATCAGGTTGGCCAGCGAATCATTGGAAGAGTTCATCGCCCAGATGATCTCGCTCATTTTATCTACCATCTCTCCCGCTGTCTCCGATATTCTTTCAATCTCCCTCGTCTGGTTCGTATCAGAGATCTTGCGCTTGGCGATCTCACTCAACAAACGAATGGTAGACAAACCCGAACCAAGATCATCATGCATATCGCTGGAAATACGCGCCCGCTCCTGATCTACGGCCTGCTCTTTTTCCAGCTTCAGTTTTTCATGTCGTATTTTATAGTCGAGATACAAGGTAGAAAAATAATACGCAATGCCAAGCAGCAACAGCAGTAACAGAAAACGGAACCACAAAGATTGCCAGAATGGTATCTTGATCACGATCTCCAAAGTAGTGGGCGTGGTGTTCCAGATATCATCGTTGTTAGAAGCACGCACCTTGAAAGTATAATCGCCGGGGTGCAGATTGGTATAACGCGCCATGCGGAAGGTACCGCCTTCTACCCAATCTTCATCGGCTCCTTCCAGCTTGTATTGCACTTTATTTTTTGCGGGATTCGTATACTCCAAAGGCACAAACTCAATAGCGATCGTATTCTGATTATAAGGTAGCTCTACCCGCTTGAGCAATGATATCGCCGTATCAGATTCATAGGGCTTGTCCAGCACTTCCATCCTGCGGATGATTACCTTGGGATAGAAAGGATTGTTACGGAAATTTTTCGGATAGAATCCGTTCACGCCACGGATACCGCCGAAGAATAATTCTCCGTCGATAGACTTGTAAAAGGCGCCGCTGTTGAACTCGTTCGACTGCAAACCATCTTCATGATTGAACGTTGTGATCTCGTTTGTCAGCGTATTGATCTGCGACAGCCCTTTATTATGGCTCACCCATATTTTGTCTTTATCATCCAGCAACACGCCGTACATGTAATCGTTGATGAGGCGCGGATAATCAAAACTGTTATAGTGTTGTTTGATATTATCATTCACATCCAGGATGAAGAGGCCCCGTGTAGTGGCCACCAGCAGCTCTTTGTGCGGGTTCTTGTTGATAGATTTCACCGTGGTGCCTTCGGGCAGCTGCACATTTTTCCAACGCGAGCTGCCGGTATGCCGGATATAAAGCGATGATTTGGTGCCCACGTACTGATTGCCCATAAAATCTTCGAAGTAGGTGGTCAGAAGTTCTTCGCCGAAATCATGCACCACAGATACGGCAAAACCGGGATGCTTTTCATCGAACATCAACAGGAAACGGCCATAATTGAAATAGACCTGCCCATTCGTGCGCTTGAACAGGAAAGGGAACTGGTCTGGTTGATCGGGCAAGCCAAGTTCTTTCACATTCCTGGTAAGGTCGGTATAACTTTTATTGAGCACATTGAACAAGCCGATATGCATACCACGGAAATGCAGCCAGAGACGTTCGTAATCTTCGCGGCAAATGGCGCTCACATCATTCGATGGGAAGCGGCCGGGATACAGTTCGTTGGAGATCCGTTCCAGGAATTTCCCGCCATCTTCATAAATGTTCAATCCGTCGCGCAGCAAGCCCACATAGAGTTTGCCATCATCGTGCTTGTACACGGCAGTGACCATGTTATGCGTAATGAAAGGAGAACGGTACAGGTTGAAGACTTTTTTATGGGGAGAGTATTTCTTGATACCGTCGCCGTCGGTGCCTACCCACATATTGTCAGCGCCATCGCGGAAGAGATAATATACCGCATTGTAAGAACGTGTTTCAAAAGTGTTGAAGCTCACGATATGACGGATGATCTCATTGCGTACGATGGAATACACGATCACGCCGTCGTTGCCGCCGATCCAGGCATTACCGTCCTGGTCCATCTCCACTACATAGGGCAGAAAAGGTTCTTCTCTTTCATTATGTATATCGAAGGCAAGATCGCTGAATTTATTTCTTTTTTTATTGAAGATGGTGATGTGACCACTGCTCACGATGAGCATGGAATCCTTGTTGAGATTGCGCATCACGGGGCGGGTGCCTACGCCCGGCACACAGTAGGTAAACAGGCGGAGGTTGCGGATATTCAATGCCAGCAGTTCTCCCGGCTCACAGTTCATCCAGATGTTATCGCCGTCTTTGATCACCGCATTGGGAATGATGCCTCTTTGCTGGAACTGCAAGGGATAGGTGATGATACGTTTGGTGGGATACATCCCGTTGCTTTTCTCCGGGCTGCTTTTATCCAGCACATACACGCCTCTCATGGGGCGCCATACCCAGAGGGTATTGGTGGCGGAATCTTCTCCCAATATCTTGAACTTCATATTGGCATCCCGCTCTTTCGCATTCACATAAGTGGTATCTTCCATCAGTGAGCGGAAGCTGTTGCGATATTTGTCGTAGATGCTGATACCGTTGTTATGCGCCAGCAGCAATTGCCGGCGGCTGTCTTTGAAGAAAGAATAGCCTTTATAACCTTTGAGGTCGAAACGGTTGATCACCGCACGGTTGCCCGTAGTGCTCCTGGGTACCAGTTCGCCTTTGCCTTCGCCGGTGCGCGGTTGCGAGCTGGGCTTGTAACGGTATTCATTGAAAGTATAGCCATCGAAGCGGTTGATGCCGTCGCGGGTAGCGATCCACATAAAGCCTTGCTCATCCTGCGTGATATCGGAAACAGAGCTCTGGGAAAGGCCTTCATTGACACTATAGCTGTCGAAAATATATGGCTTATCCTGTGCACATAACCCTAGCCCCCAGAAGGCGCATAGGCAGTGCAGGACAAGTATTTTCAAATGACGCGGTAGATGCACGCTTAATTTAGTGTTAATGACAGTAAGCAGGTTTAAGGCTGATTTGCAAATATATAAATCTGCATCACACTTTATAGCTATTTTGTAATTTTCTTGTCGCTAACAGATTGGGAATAAATCTTATAACTTATGAACAAACGATACGCATCCTTCCGATCCCTCCCCGCAAATACAATACAGGCCCGCATTACAGGCCGCTGGTACTTAGTGTCACTTTGCCGTTTATTTTTTTGTTTGCTGCCTTTGCTCGCCATCGATAAGGAGTCGCAGGCACAAAGCGGATACCATATCAATATCATATCTCCCACACCGGTGAAAAGCATTCGCGGGCTTAGCGTAGTAAGCGATGATGTGCTGTGGGCTTCCGGCACCGGCGGCATGGTAGGGCGCAGCACAGACGGCGGCCATGAATGGCAATGGACGCGCATCACCGCCTGCGATAGCTGCGACTGGCGTTCGCTCTATGCCTTCAACGCACAGCAGGCCATTGTGATCAATGCCGGCGAGCCGGCACATGTGTTCCGCACGCAGGATGGCGGCCAATCCTGGCAGGAAGTATATACCGACACCACGCACGGCGTGTTCTTTGATGCCATCGACTTCTTCGATGACCAGGAAGGTATCGCCATCGGCGATCCGCTACAGCAGCGGTTTTCCATCATACGCACGCACGATGGTGGCCTCAGCTGGCGCCGGGATGATCCCTCGAAACTCCCGTCCGCAGCAGAAGGCGAAGCCCTCTTCGCCGCCAGCGGCACCAGCCTCTTAGCCATGCCCTGGCACAAAGTGTACTTTGCCACCGGCGGCGCCGTATCCCGTTTCTTCACCGGCGATGATACCTGGCAATCCATTCCCCTGCCTATGATCCAAGGGAAAAGCAGCACCGGCGCGTTTTCCATCGCCTTCTACAATACGAAGACCGGCATTGCTGTGGGCGGCGATTACCGCAACGATACGATCCGCAGCGGCAACTGCCTGCTCACCCGCAACGGCGGCAAAAGCTGGACCGCGCCGCATACTGCGCCCGGCGGCTACAAATCAGGCGTAGCCTATATTACAAAGGATATCCTCATCTGCACCGGCACCTCCGGCACTGATATCTCCCTCAACGGAGGCAACGACTGGCAAAAGATCGGCAACGGTTTTAATGTGGTGAAAAAAGCCAGGGACGGGAAAAGCGTCTTCCTCGCCGGAAAAGACATTGCGGTACTGTCGCGGTAACCACTATAAATGTAAAGGTGCTCCTGGAAAGGCGCACCGGTAAAATAGGTTAAAGCAAAAAGTACATTTATAACTATGAAGTTACTGCGTAATTTCCTTACTTTTCTCTCTTTTTTGTCAAGAAAGTAAATTAGATCGTAAACGCAACGATAGGGATGTCAAACGTGATTTAATCCCCTCACGCAGATTTTTTTATGTAATTTGAGCGCATTGTTTTACGCACCAGGATCCTGAAATTGAGATTATGCAAGTTGAAACCTCGTCAAGTAAATATTCGGCCAAACATTATCCGGACAGTATCCGGGCATGGAAAAAGGAAGGTAACTACTTTTGTTTTTATACAACTGAAACGATCCTGGAAGTAAGGGTGATCTCCGACAAGATTATCCGTTTCAGGTATGCCGCAGATGGCACTTTCCAGCGCGATTTCTCCTACGCTACCAGCGATACCCTGGAAGAATCGCCCATCTCTTTTGGCATCCGTGAGTTTGAAGAAACCTTTGAGATCTATACTGCCGCCCTGAAAGTGTTCATCGCGCGCGATAACCTGCGTCTCACCATCACCGACCCCGAAGGCCGCGTGATCAACCAGGACGAGATGGGCTTCCACTGGCAACATTACCTGCAAAAAGGCGGCAAGATCGTGTATTGCAGCAAACTGGTTCAGGAAGATGAATGCTTCTACGGACTGGGCGACAAACCCACAGAGCTGAACCTTCGCGGCAAACGCCTCGAGAACTATGGCACCGATGCTTATGGCTATCAGAAAGATACCGACCCGCTGTACCGCAACATCCCCTTCTATTACGGATTGCACAAGGGTGTGGGCTATGGCATCTTCTTCGATAATACTTTCCGCACCATCTTCGACTTCGGCAAGGAACGCCCCGATGCCTGCAGCTTCTGGGCGCGCGGCGGAGAGATGAACTACTACTTCATCTATGGTCCCGAACTGTTGCAGGTGGCAGAAGCCTATACGAAGATCACCGGTACGCCCGAACTCCCGCCACTGTGGGCGCTCGGCTATCATCAATGCCGCTGGAGCTATTTCCCCGACAAACGTGTTAAAGAAGTAGCCGCAGAATTCCGCCAGCGCAAAATTCCCTGCGATGTCATCTACCTCGACATCGATTATATGGAAGGCTTCCGCTGCTTCACCTGGAGCAAGGAATACTTCCCCGATCCGGCAGGCCTGATCAAAGATCTCGCCGCGCAAGGCTTCAAGGTGGTCGTGATCATCGACCCGGGCATCAAAGTGGACCCGGATTACGCCATCTACCAGGATGGGCTCAAGAACAACTATTTCTGTAAACGTGCCGATGGCGCCCTTATGGAAGGCGATGTATGGCCCGGCAAATGCGTATTCCCGGATTTCACCAATCCTGTGGTGCGCGAGTGGTGGGCCTCCCTCTTCAAAGGGCTCGCCGAAACCGGCGTGCGCGGTGTATGGAACGATATGAACGAACCTGCCGTTTTTGAAATGGGCACCTTCCCCGAAGATGTGCGCCACGACTACGACGGCGAGGAAGTGAGCCACCGCAAAGCGCATAATATCTACGGCCACCTGATGAGCAAGGCCACCTCCGCAGGCCTCAAGAAATACCTGATGCCCAACCGGCCCTTCGTGATCACCCGCTCCGCCTATGCAGGCGCACAGCGCTGGTCCTCTGTTTGGACCGGCGACAACGTATCCAGCTGGGAGCACCTATGGCTGGCCGCTGTACAGTGTCAGCGTTTATCCGTTTCCGGTATATCCTTTACCGGCAGCGATATCGGGGGCTTCATCGGCGAGCCTGATGGGGAACTGTACACCCGCTGGATCCAGCTGGCTACCTTCCACCCGCTCATGCGCACCCACTCCGCCAGCAACGAAACAGGCTTTAACCAGGAACCCTGGAGCTTCGGTGAAAAATATGAACAGGTATGCAACAAGTTCATCTCTTTGAGATACCGCCTGCTGCCCTACCTCTACACCACTTTCTGGCAATATGCCGCCAAAGGTACGCCCATGCTGCGCCCGCTGGCATTCGTTGCACAACACGACGAAGCCACGCATAACTGCACGCACGAGTTCATGTTCGGCGATGCCCTGCTGATCAGCCATGTGAGCGAAGCCGGCATGAAAGAAAAAGAAGTATACCTGCCCGCCGGCCAGTGGTATTATTTCTGGAACGACAAACCCTATGCTGGTGGCCAGATGACAACAGTCGGCACGCCGCTGGAAGAAATGCCGCTCTTCGTAAAGGCCGGCGCCGTAGTGCCGCATTACCCGGATATGCAATATACCCAGGAGAAAACCATTGAAGAGATGATCCTGCACGTATATTACGGCGTAGAAACAGTGAAGAGCGTACTGTATGAAGATGCCGGCGATCATTACGGATACAAGAACGGACAATATAATATCATCCGCTTCAAACAACAGTCTACCACCGATCAGCTGCACCTGAAAAAGAAGTTCTATATTAACTATGAAGCTTCGTATACCCGTCACCGTGTGATCGTGCATGGTCTGCCCTTCAAACCGGCCACTGTAACGGTAGACGGCAAAGCGCTGGTACTGGCGGCCGATAGCTTCCTGGCAGACAATACAATTTCATTTGTGGTAGACAAAGACTTTGAAGACCTGGTAATGGCTAGGTAACAAGGCAGTTGGGAAAGAAATTAGGCATTCAGATAGAGATCCGGCGCCGTTTTCATAACCTATGCCAACTTTAGAGTACATCAAAAGTAATAGCTTGTATGCTTATCTCAAAGCCTTAAACCACAATGAACAAAATGAACAGATCCGTTAACATCTAATCAACAAATGTGGCGGCGTTCATTTTATTTTTATCGGCTCAAACTGGCTACAGTTGTACATTTGCAGTTAAAAAAACCATTTAGCATAAACAAAAAAGAAAACCGGGGATCCCCGGTTTTCTTTTTTGTAAATCTACTTTTTGCAAAATTTTCTTATCGTATACAGACGGAACGATGTGGGTCAGTAAAATATTGATAGAAAGAATATTGACATCAAAGCACAGAATACGAGAAAAATAAATACACCTCTGAAAAGTATCTCGATACGGTCTACGTTATAGTCAATGTTATTCAGTTCCTGACGGTTTTCAGCGTGATGGATGCTTAGGCTTTTCATACAAACAAATTAAAAGGATTATACAATAAAACAGTGCGGTCGCGTACCGGGGCTATAAGGTTACATCCTCTTAAATGAAAGTACAACAAAAAAAGCTAAAATGGATAAATCTTTTTATTCATTTTGCCAGCATCCCCGTTCATTTTCATCCTTTCTTCTTGCGCTTGGCCGCTTCTTCATGTGGCAGATGCACCGGCGCCGGCTTGCTGGCCGGGGCTGCAGTAGTATCGGTATCCCCCATTTCCGCTGCGGTAGACACTTCCCCGCGGTTGTAGTACTCCTTCACCATCTGCCCTGTTTCTTCATCGTACATTTTCCAGAGACCATGTTTGACGGAATTACCCATCCTGACGATCTCTGTTGGCGTTTCCTTATCAGTAACCGGATCGATCACCATCACCGTATCCCGTTGCCCTTCTATCTCGGTAGCTATGTAACGGCCTTCTGCACTGCGTTTCCCGTTAGGGTAATAATATTTGCAGTAGCCGTCCAGCACATTGTTCTTATACGTTTCTTCCGCAATCACGAAACCCGCCGTGGTCGTCTTTTTCCAGACGCCTTCCTTGCGGCCGTTCTTATAAGTGCCCTCCCAGGTGTAGCCTGGTTCCCCTCTCAACTCTCCCACTTCTTCTATCCAATATCCCTGCTTGCGATGCTGCGCATCCCGCTGGTTGCTCTTTTGCTGGGCCATCGCCGGTATGATCATCCCCAACAGTAATAAGAGGAAAATAAGTTTTTTCATTTGATCCGCTTTTGTCACAAGTTATATATTTTAAACATATATCCGGACAAAAAACAGCCGGCTCCAAGGTACAATGGGCCGGCTGTTTATAATAAAACGTTTTATTCAGCTATTTATGCAGCTTGATATCACCGAGGTTGGTATCTTTTCCTCTGTCGATAGTTACGTTGCTGATAGTAGTGTCTTTATAACCGCCGGATGCATTTACAAATACATTCCAGGTACCTACTTTCAGGCCGCGAACTTTGAAGTAACCTTCTCTCCAGGGCAGTGCATACAATGTATCTTTGTTAGCATTGTAAACAGATACTACCGGGAAAGCTTCTGCCGGCGTGATGCGGCCAGACAGGCTACCCATTTTCACGATAGTGAATACATTGATCCAGGGTCTGAGAATGAATTTACCTTCCCAGGTTCTGATGATAGAGCGCTGTACATCGAAATCCAGCCACAGTTGCAGGTTGTCGGCACTCAGCTGATCCCATTCTGTGTGACGCACACGAACGATGATCTTGCTTTGTCCGGCTACAGATACGAGCGGATAAGTAACGCCGTTTTTCACGAGGGAGTTGTTACCACCCACAGTGATACGGATCCTTTCCATTGTACCTTTTTTAACGAGGCCACCAGCGAGCAAGGTGTCGGCGCCGTTACGCAGCGTCAGCAGGTCATACACACCCGGATGAATTGGTAATGAATCCCAAACCTGGCAGGAATCAGCTTTTCCTTTTTTACCATGGTCGTCTTCATCCCATCCGCAGCGATCTTTGTCTTCCCAGTTGTCGTCTGCATCCTTACCGCAGGTGTCCACTAATACCTCTACTTTACGGATATCGAGCAATACTTTGTCGAAAAAGCCCGGATCATCGGAGAGGAAGAGGCTTACTTTCTGCTGGTTAGCCGGAATGGGCTCCTGTGTGCTGGAGTTATCCTTTTTACAGGCGTACATCAGTGTGGCACAGGTAACAGCTATCGTTGCCATTAAAAGCCCCGGCTTGCGGAGAGTGTTTTTCATAAATGTTGATGGTTTTTAAATGCAAGTAATGATTATAATTTTTTAAAGTATCTGGTTGAAAAATACTTGTCTTTATAGAACGCCCTGTCTGCTCTCTTATTGCTATCGCTGGCGCTCTATAATAGATGAGGCCGGGTCTTAAAAGTTTAAATCCCCCGGAAAAAAATTCCCGGGGGATCAGCTATTTTTTAATTATATATTAAAGATGAATGAATTATAAAGAATGATACTGTAATATCGTTGCCCCCAAAGGCGGCACCCGGAGCGAAAGCGTATAGTCCTTCCCGTTATATAGTTGTTTTACGGCAGTTTGCATACCTGTATTCACCACGCCGCTACCATAATATTTAGGGTCATCGCTATTGAGTATCTCCTGCCATTGCCCGCCCAGCGGCACTCCCACGAGATAGCCCTCCCGGGGAACCGGCGTCATGTTCAACACCACCAGCAACACATCATCCGGCCGGATACCTTTACGCAGGTAAGCCAGCACACAGTTGTCATAGTCGTTCACCGTGATCCATTCAAATCCTGCTCCGTCGAACTGCTGCTCATACAAAGCCGGCGAGCCGGTATACAGCTTGTTCACATCTCTTACAAAATCCTGCAAACCCTTATGGGGCGTATATTTCAGCAGATGCCAGTCCAGCTCCGTCTTGTAATTCCATTCAGACGTTTGCCCGAACTCATCTCCCATAAACATCAACTTCGTTCCCGGATGCGTGAACATATAACTATACAACAGGCGCAGGTTCGCAAACTTCTGCCAGTCGTCGCCAGGCATTTTATATAACATGGGCGACTTGCCATGCACCACCTCATCATGACTCAGCGGCAGCATGAAGTTCTCGCTGAAAGCATATACCACGCTGAAAGTAAGGTCATTCTGATACCATTTGCGGTGCACGGGGTCTTTCTTGAAATAATCCAATGTATCGTTCATCCAGCCCATCATCCATTTCATGCCAAAGCCCAGGCCTCCCATGAATGTAGGCCGCGACACGCCATAAAAAGAAGTGGATTCTTCTGCAATGGTCTGTACATCCGGAAACAGCGCGTAGATCGTTTCATTGAGCTTCTTCACAAAACTGATGGCCTCCAGGTTTTCATTGCCGCCCAGCTCATTGGCTTCCCAGGCGCCCTTATCGCGGGAATAATCCAGGTGAATCATAGACGCCACCGCATCTACCCGCAAACCATCTGCATGGAATTTGTCGAGCCAGAACACCGCATTGCTCAACAAAAAGGAACGTACTTCATTGCGCGCATAATTAAAGATATAACTGTTCCAGTCAGGATGATAACCCTTACGCATATCCGCATATTCGTAGGTATGCGATCCGTCGAAGCGGAAAAGGCCATGGCTGTCGTACGGAAAATGAGACGGCACCCAATCCAGGATTACGCCGATGCCGGCATGATGGAAGGCGTCGATCATCTCCATAAAATCCTGCGCAGTGCCAAAGCGGGAAGTAGGGGCATAGTAGCCGGTAAGCTGATATCCCCAGGAACCATCGAAAGGATGTTCCATCACGGGCATCAGCTCCACATGGGTGTAACCCATATCTTTCACATAGGGCACCAGCATGGAAGTGATCTCTTTATAAGAATAGAACCGTTCATGATCGGCAGGATCAGGCTTGCGCCAGGAGCCGAGATGCAGTTCATATACGGAGTAAGGACTATGCAGGGAATTGTGTTGTTTACGTTGTTGCATCCACTCGGCATCTTTCCAATTATAGTCGAGCGAATGCACGATGGAAGCGGTTTTGGGGCGTAGCTCCCACATATGTGCGTATGGGTCGCCTTTAAAAAGTTCTTCGCCGCTGTTGGAGCGGATAAAATATTTATAGAGAAATCCAGCCTTGACACCCGGCACAAATCCTTCCCAGATGCCGGATTGATCCCAGCGTGGAAAGAGCGTGTGACTGTAGCGGTCCCACGAATTGAAGTCTCCGGTTACGGCTACGAAAGCTGCATCCGGCGCCCATACGGAAAAGTAGGTGCCTTCTTCCCCGTCGAGGGTCAAGGTGTGCGCACCGAATTTTTCGTATAGCCGGTAGTGTGAGCCCGACTGAAAAAGTGCAATATCTGCTGATGTAAAGAGGGAAAAGGGTATAACGGATGGCATAACGCGATAAGTATCTCCGGTCATAAGATCTTTTATTGGGTGTCTGGATGTTAACAAGATAGTTTAAATTTCGCGAAATGATAAAAAAGAAAAAGGCGCCTGTGGAGGCGCCTTTTTCTTTCTATAATAAGCGGGTTTAGAATTTACGCTTGAACGGTGGTTTGGAGCCGCCGGAAGATTCGCGTCTGTCGCCACGGGGCCCACCTTCGGACGACCAGCGTTTGCGCGGGCCATCGAAACTGCGTCCACCGCCGCCACGGCTACGTTTGTCGCCATCCTGCGACATTTCAATCCTCACGGAGCGGCCATTGTATTCTACCTTCTTGAAGGCCTGGGTCACTTTATCTACCACATCATTTTCAACTTCAAAGAAAGAATATACGCCTTTCAGATCGATGCGGCCAATCTTGTTACCACGCACACCGGTATTGTCGCAGAGGTAGCGGAGCATATCGCCGCGGTTGAAATCGTCCACAGAACCGAGGTTGATGAACAGGCGGGTAAACTTGCCGCTGCCCCTGCTGCCACGGTCTTCGAAGGAACGTTTTTCTTCTTTCACGTTCAGGTCCGGAGCATCCTGGTAGTATTCCAGGAACTGGTTGAATTCGAGAGAAGCAAAGCGTTTGATTAACTCTTCTTTGCTCATGGAAGCAAATTCTTCGTTGATGCGTTCCAGGTAGGGATCGATCTGTTCTTCGTTCACGGTAACGTTGTGTACGCGGTGAACGAGGGCGAACAGTTGTTTTTCACATACGGCGAAACCATCCGGCACTTCGGCTTTGGTGAATTTCTTGCCGATCACCCGCTCGATCTGACGGATCTTGCCGATGTCGCGGCTGCTGATGATGGCGATCGATACGCCGGATTTGCCCGCCCTGGCGGTACGGCCGCTGCGGTGGGTGTAGTTCTCTACGTCGTCAGGCAGTTCGTAGTTGATCACGTGTGTAACGTTGTCAACGTCGATACCACGGGCGGCCACGTCTGTCGCTACCAGCACCTGGAGGGCTTTTTCGCGGAAACGTTTCATTACCTTATCGCGCTGTTGCTGCGTCAGGTCGCCGTGCAGGGCATCGGCATTGTAGCCGTCTTTGATCAGTGATTCCGCGATCTCCTGTGATTCGATCTTCGTACGGGTGAAGATAATACCAAAGATATCGGGGTTGTAATCCACGATACGTTTGAGGGCGGCATATTTTTCACGCGGACGAACCACGTAGTATTCATGTTCAATATTGGCGTTACCGCTGTTCTTGTTGCCCACAGTGAGCTCGAACGGATCTTCCATGTACTTCTGTGCAATGCGGCGCACTTCCTGTGGCATGGTGGCGGAAAACAGCCAGGTAGTTTTTTCTTCCGGTGTGTTGGAGAGGATGCTGTTGATATCTTCCTGGAAGCCCATGTTGAGCATTTCATCCGCTTCGTCGAGTACGGCGTAGCGTACGTTTTCGAAGTTGATGGCGCCACGGTCGATGATATCGAGCAGGCGGCCCGGGGTAGCTACCACGATGTGCACGCCTCTTTTCAGTTCACGCAACTGCTGAACGATGCTGGAACCTCCATAAACGGCTACGATACTTACATCGCCAAGATATTTGCTGAAGTTCTTCAGATCGTTGGTGATCTGCAAACAGAGTTCGCGTGTAGGGCAAAGGATCAGCCCCTGAGGTTTGTGCAGTTTCACGTCGATCTGTTGCAGCAGTGGCAGGCCAAATGCCGCCGTTTTACCGGTGCCCGTCTGGGCAAGGCCTACAAAGTCACGGTCTCCACTCAACAATACGGGTATCGCTTTTTCCTGGATGGGGGTTGGGGCAACAAAGCCCAGGTCCGTAATCCCCTTCAAAATAGGCTCTTGTAAGCCCAGTGATTCAAATGTTGTCATTGATTTGCATTGATCAGGCTCCGTCGGGAACCTTATGTATAAGCTCCTAGCTGTTGGCTATCGGCTGTTAAATTTTTTCGTTCTTACACCAGCTCGCCTTCGAGGTCGTAGTCAAATGCCTTGGTGATGCGCACTTCCACAAAATCGCCGGGTTTCAGGCGCCTGGTGGTGTTGATGATCACTTCATTGTCCACTTCCACTGAATCAAATTCAGTGCGTGCAAGATATCTGCCGGATTCTTTCTTATCTACAATTACCTTAAATACCTGGCCTATCTTCTCCTGGTTCTTCTCCAGCGAGATCTCCTGTTGTACTTCCATGATCTCCTGTGCCCTTCTCTCCTTTTCTTCTGCCGGCACATTATCTTCCAGCGCATAGGCGCTGGTGCCTTCTTCGTGGCTGTAGGTGAATACACCCACCCGGTCAAAACGCATTCTTTCCAGGAAGCCTTTCAGTTCTTCCACATCGTCTTCCGTTTCACCAGGAAAACCGGCGATGAGCGTGGTGCGCAGGCAGATGCCCGGCACTTTCTCCCGGATGGCATGCACCAGGGTTTCGATCTCTTCACGGGTGATCTGGCGCTTCATGGCCTTCAGCATCGCATTGGACGCGTGTTGCAGCGGCATATCGAGGTACTTGCAGATGTTCGGAAATTCGTTCATCACATCCAGTATCTCCATCGGGAATTTGGTCGGGTAAGCATAGTGCAGACGGATCCACTCCAGGCCTTTCACGCCGGCAAGCGCGCGCATCAGGTCACCCAAACGGCGTTCTTTATAAAGATCGAGGCCATAATAGGTCAGCTCCTGCGCGATCAGCATGATTTCTTTCACACCGGAATGCACCAGTTTTTCGGCTTCGGTCACTATCGCTTCAATCGGCTTGGAAACGTGCTGGCCGCGCATCAGCGGGATCGCACAGAAAGCGCAGGTACGATTGCAGCCTTCTGCGATTTTCAGGTAAGCATAGTGAGATGGAGTGCTCAGCAATCGTTCTCCGATCAGCTCTGCTTTATAGTCGGCATCGAATTTCTTGAGGATCAGCGGCAGTTCCATGGTACCGAACCAGGCGTCCACACCTGCGATCTCAGACTCGAGGTCGCCGCGATAACGTTCGCTGAGGCAGCCCGTAACATATACTTTGTCGAGCTTGCCGCGCTCTTTCAACGATACCTGCTCCAATATCGTGTTGATCGATTCTTCTTTGGCTTTGTCAATAAAACCACAGGTATTCACCACTACTATATTATGATCGCGCTTTGCACTTTCATGCACTACATCGATGTCATTGGCCAGGAGCTGTCCGCTCAGAACCTCTGAATCTACCATGTTCTTGGAACAACCAAGTGTAATAATGTTAACCTTGTCTTTCTTTAAAGTTTTCGTCTTCAAGGGCGAATGTTTTAGAGTATGCGGTTCAGTGCATTCCCTGAACCGCTTACCGCCACGAAGACACACAGACACTAATTGAATAAAACAGCAGACTTACTGTACGTGACTTGAGCCTTAGTGGGGGTTGAGTAAGGAAGGTGCAAAGGTAACAAAAAGAATTGATAATTATGAAATTTAAGATAAGCGATTGCAAGTGAAGGATTTGTAACCGCTTATCTCAGGCCTCAGGCATGTAGATTTGCCAGCGCCTTATCGGCACGTTCACGCGCCAGCTTGCGTTTATAATGGTACCACCATTGCGGGGCCATCTTGATCATCAGGTTATTCATACCCCGCAGGCCTACAATATGATAGAGGCCATTGAGCTTGCCGGTGAGCGATTGATCCAGGGCGCGCAGGCTCATGGCAAAACCGCTGTCCATATATTCCATATGGTGCCAGTAGCCGGCCGGCATGAACATCATATCGCCGTGCTCGAGGATAGTGGTATACCCCTGGGCATGGTTCAGCGCCGGGAACTGTTCCGTATCCAGCTTCTCATGCCAGTTCACAAAATTGGCAGCGCTTTCCACTGTAAAGGGCATGCGATAAATAAAAGGCGACTGCTTATTCTCCAATAGCAACACTCTTTTACGGCCAATGAACTGGGTATGGAAGATGTGCGACAGGTCAATATCGTAATGCATGTGGGCTACCGAGCCCGCCCCGCCAACAAAGAGCATGGGGTATTTTTTGAGAAAACCTTTGGCCAGCTGATCAGGCCAGGTAAAATCTTCAACCAGCTGCGGGGCATGCTGGAAGATATTGAAGAGGAAGATGCGCAGCTCCACAGGGCCACGCTGGATCATGTCCAGGTAGTCGCCGAAGGTGATATAATCATCCGCACCGTTCACCAGGGTGTTGGCGCCAGCCCGCTGATTGTTATAAACCCCTACTGTTTTGTCGCCTACTATGGACTTAAAATAATCCCAAGTCCACTTATTAAAGGCTGGCCAGTTTTTGCTTAAACCCGAAATAACAACTGGTTTGCGCGGCTCGTAATACTTCTTTCTGAATTCCTCCGGTGTAATGTTTTCAACTCGATCTATGTTTGTGATGATCATAACTACGAATTGTTAAATTAGGGTACAAAAAGGCTACTTCTATAAAATCAAATTTAAGTAAAGGCAGGTTTTAACACAAGTTACAAAAACCGATCCGGGGAGTGGAGCGCCCGGATCAGTTTCGTTTAAAGTAAAATTTCAAATAACTATCAATCAGTTTCTCAAACGTTCATTACAGCATATTCGTTATCAGCTATTTAGGCTGAAGAGAGAATCTACAAATGCTTCTTTATTAAATACTTGCAGATCTTCCATTTTTTCACCGATCCCGATATATTTTACCGGTATTTTGAACTGGTTGGCGATGGCCAGCACGACCCCGCCCTTGGCGGTACCATCCAGTTTGGTGATGGCAAGCGAGGTCACTTCTGTGGCGGCGGTAAACTGGCGGGCCTGCTCTACTGCATTCTGGCCGGTGGAACCGTCCAGTACCAGGAGCACTTCGTGTGGCGCGTCAGGGATCACTTTTTTCATCACGCGCTTGATCTTGCTCAGCTCGTCCATCAGGTGCAATTTGTTATGCAAACGGCCGGCAGTATCGATGATGATTACGTCCACGTCTTTGGCGGCGCCGCTCTGCACCGTATCGAATGCTACGGCGCCAGGGTCGGAGCCCATTTGCTGCTTTACGATGGGCACGCCTACCCGGTCGCTCCAGATGGTCAGCTGGTCTACTGCCGCAGCCCGGAAAGTATCTGCCGCACCTAATAACACGGATTTACCGGCCTTCTTAAAGTTGTAAGCCAATTTGCCGATGGTGGTGGTTTTACCAACACCATTCACACCTACTACCATGATCACATAAGGCTTTTTATCGGCGGGCACATCGAAATCGCGGAAGCCGCTATCGGGCGCATCTACCAGCAGTGCTGCAATTTCTTCTTGCAACATCTTGTTTAATTCACTGGTTCCCAAATATTTATCCTTAGCTACACGTTGCTCAATACGGTCGATGATCTTTACGGTAGTATCCACGCCAACGTCGGCAGAAACGAGGGCGTCCTCGAGGTTATCGAGCACTTCGGTATCAACGGTAGACTTCCCCGCGATAGCCCGGCCGATCTTGGTGAGGAAATTCTCTTTGGTCTTCTGTAGTCCCTGATCCAGGCTTTCCTTCTTCTCCCGGGAAAATAATTTATTGAAAAAGCTCATAGTACGTTTATTGGGTACGGGTGTTATGCCCCGTTTTTAATTGCATTAATCACATGCGGTATCCAGGTCGCTAAAATACGTCTTTTGTGTTAACATTTGTTGGACCACACCAATAATGTAGAGAACATGTGCATTACTACAGACCGCTAACAACACAAAAAGCCGTCCGTTTAACGGGACAGCTTTTCAGTATGATTAGTAAAGCCGAATTACTTAGCGTTGATGTGCTCCTGCACTTTATCTTTGTGCACGATCGCTTCTTTAAAGGTGTAAGCACCAGTTTTAGGAGAACGTACAGCTTTTACTACTTTCGTCCACACCTTAGCGTCAGCTGCTGCTTTAGCATCTTTCACTTTCGCGTTCTTGGATGTTCCTTTTGCCATGATATGTATTGTTTTTATGGTCAAATGGCTATATGGCTTTGCAACAAGCCATTAACCACGAACAATTAACTATTTAATTTCTTTGTGTACAGTCACTTTTCTCAGAATAGGATTGTACTTTTTCAGCTCCAGACGTTCCGGAGTGTTCTTCTTATTTTTATTAGAGATGTAGCGGGAAGTACCAGGAAGACCTGAGTTCTTATGCTCAGTGCATTCCAGGATTACCTGCACTCTATTACCTTTTTTTGCCATTTTGTATACAAATTAAGTGAGTCCTAGAATTAAATTTCCTGACCAGCTGCACGCAATTCCTTCACTACTGCATACAAACCTCTTTTGTTGATGGTTCTCAAACCGTCAGCAGATACTTTCAAAGATATCCATTTGTCTTCTTCCGCCAGGAAAAAACGTTTTTTCTGCAGGTTAGGCAGAAACCTTCTCTTTGTCTTGATATTGGAGAAGGAAACATGGTGACCTGTAATCGGCTTCTTTCCTGTCACCTGACATACTCTTGCCATGATCTAAAAATTTAGGAATGCAAAAGTCGGACTTTTATGCGGATTTTGCAAATATTATTAAATGAATTTATTAACAAATTTGAAAAATACTGCCTGCAAAGGCATTCCGACACCAAGACCCACTCCTGCATCAAATTGACAATCAAATAGTTAGGAGCAAATTTCACATCTGTCCCCCAACATTTTTTATTTCTTATAATAATACCACCAGGCTACGCAACACGGCTCCTAATCTTACCGCGTCGAGTACACGTTGCGGTTCGGTGCCATGTTTTACCACAGCTTCTTCATGGGAGGTAACGCACATTTCGCAACCGTTCAGCGCCGATATCACGAGGCTCAGCAGCTCGAAGAACTCTTTACCTAATACCGGGTTAGCCATGATGCTCATCCGGATACCGGCCGGCGTGCTAGTATAAAACTCCTTGTTCACGAAATGCCTGAAGCGGTAAAATACGTTATTGGCATTCATCAGGGAGGTGCAGCTGATCACCTCAGCGATTTCCTTGTCGGTAGCGCCTTCCTGCTGTGCGAGCTTTTCAAAAGCGGCCTGCAGGGCCTGGTGCTTTTCGTTTACCGCAACTGCCACGCCAATGAAGTAAGCCTCTTTTTTAGAAAGGGTGGCTGCTCCCAGCGAGTTAGTCACGTTGATCTTCAGATCTTTCAGATAACGGGCATCAGCCGTAGCCAGTGCCTGTAATTTATCGGATGCCTGCGCGCCTGCCAGTCCTACAGACTCCAACAGTTGTGCTACGGTATCCTGGTTAGTAGTTGCAAACATAATTGCGGTTGCTTTTAAAGTACGCCGGGCCGCTGGAAACGGCCCGGAGAAACTTATATATAAATAAATCGGGAAAACTTAAGCAGTGAGGGTAGCTTCACCTTTCTGCCAGTTGCAGGGGCACAGCTCATCTGTTTGCAGCGCATCCAGTACACGCAGTACTTCTTTCACGCTACGGCCTACAGACAGGTCGTACAAAGACACCCAACGAACGATACCCTGAGGATCTACGATATAGGTAGCACGGTAAGCAACTTTCTCGTTCGCTTCGAGGATACCCAGTTCAGTGGCGAGGGATTTGGAAGTATCCGCCAGCATAGGGAATTGCAGGCCACGCAGGTCTTCATGATCTCTTCTCCAGGCAGCGTGAACAAATTCGCTGTCGGTAGAAGCACCGATCAGTACTGCATCACGGTCAGCGAAGTCCTGTGCATGTTTGTTGAATTCGGCGATTTCGGTAGGACAAACAAAAGTGAAGTCTTTAGGCCACCAGAACATCACCATCCATTTGCCGGAGTTTTTCAGTTCTTCGGAAGACAGTTCATAGAACTCTTTACCTTTCTCAATGGAAACAACAGCCGTTTTTTTGAATTCGGGAAACTCAGACCCTACGGATAAGATAACATTTTTCATGATGCTATTATGATTTTTGATTTACAGACAATCCTTAAAAATAATTTCCGGCGCAAAGATCACTTTACCTTCATTATTAATCAAATAGATTTTTAAGATGTGACATTGAAATTCTCTATATATAAGCTTTTTCAGTGCGGCCCGCCATATACTTAAAAAAGTTATTGTTGAGGTAACATTTTTATGGTATTTCCGTAACAATTTGGCACGTTATTTAGTTATATAAGCGGATCTAATTTTAAACCGAATGGAGATGAAAAAGAAATATATTTTTCTCGTGATCATTACGATAGGACTTGCTTTGATTCCGTTTATCAAAAACAGCATCATCAAACAGGATGAATTTGACGCTACCAGAGATCTGTTCATCTGATGTTTAGCGGGTCCATTGCCGTTCAGAAAGCCCCCATTCCGGGGTCAGGGCTCCATGTGCTTTCAGGTTCGTAATGCTTCCATATAGCAGCGCCTACCTTCCTCAGCAGCTGCCAGGCTTCGTTATCCCGTTTCCAACTTTGATCCGCATTGTTTTTGGTAGTGATACAATATATATAGTCGCCATGCGGCGCATTTACCATAATCACTTCGGAACGTACCTCATCCACTGCGCCATTCTTCGACGCTGTTCTCACATTTGGCGGTACTTGTAATACCCCTTCTGTATCCCAATAATTGCGGGTAAGGTTGCGGTACATCCGCTCGCTCGCCGCCTTGCTGATCACTTCTCCCTTATATATCTTCTCCATCAATGTGGCCATTTCGCGCGGGGATGTCTGGCCCCAGCCAAATACTTTCCGGATCGCTTCCCTGCCGGGTGTGCGGGAGTTGACGCGCGTATTCACAAAACCATTCGACTCCAACCACTTGTTGATCTCTGTGCCGCCGCCAGCAAGGGATTGCAGCCAAAGGCTGGCGGTGTTATCGCTCATGGTGAGCATGAGCATCACTACTTTATCCAGGTAGATCTGTTCACTGTCTTTAAACGATCCCAATATATCTTCTCCTGCATATAACAACGAATCGCGGTAGCGCAGCAGCTGGCGGTATTGCAGCTCCCCTTTGGCTATTTTGTTGAAAACGCCGATCAGGATAGGTATTTTAACCATGCTGGCGGTGGGGAACACTGAATCGGCATTGATGGCGACTGTTTTTCCGGAAGGAAGATGATGTACGTAGATGCCCGCCTGGCCATGAAAGGACTGCAACATGGGCGTGAGGATGTCGGCAAGCTGCTTGTCGGTTTTCTGGGCGTGGAGGCTGGCGCAGAGCGGCAACAACAGGAGCAGCAAAAGGGTCTTTTTCATACGTGGAAGTTTTATTTGTGTTTCATTCCCTGGCGCACCACAGCGCACCAGGGAATGAAATGTTTACGTTACTTCATTGATCAGGTCCGCGAAGTTGCGGATACCGATCTTCTTGGCCGACGTATAGCCTTCAGCGTAGGCCACTCCTACCATCTTGCCGAGCATCTTGGCGCGGTACACCACACTGTCGAAGAAGCCTTGCGAAGAGATATACGTTTGCGGCTCGTTATCTTTCGGCGCCAGGAACTGTGAGCTGAAACTCTTGATAGCCTCCAGTTTGCGCTCGATCACGGGGGTGATATCCACTATAAAATCCGGTTCGAGGTAGCGGTCCTGCAGGAAGTGGAACACCTGTTTGGGACGCCATGCGGCTTGTGGCTGGCCATCGAGAAAGGTCTCTACTTTCCGGAGACCTGCCAGGAAGCAGCTGTCGGCGATAAGTTGCGCGGCGCGGCCATGATCCGGGTGGCGGTCTTCGATGGCATTAGCCAGTACAATATCAGGCTGATATTTTCGTATAGCCGTGATAATAGCCATTTGTTCTTTTGTATCGTTGCGGAAAAATCCGTCGGCGAGGCCGAGGTTTTCCCTGATGGCCAGGCCCATCACTTCTGCGGCAGCCTGTGCTTCTTTCTCGCGCAGTTCAGGCGTGCCGCGGGTACCGAGTTCTCCACGGGTAAGATCTACCACGCCTGTTTTCATGCCTTGCTGCGCGTGTACCATCAATGTGCCGGCACATCCCAGCTCTACATCGTCGGGGTGTACGGCTATCGCAAGTATATCCAGTTTCATATTCGAAAAAATTGAGGGAGCAAAGATAGGTCAATCTTCGGAGCTGGAAATAAATACGCCTATCTCACAGTCCTTGCCAGGCTGTTTTTCCTGCAAGGGCTTGCCGGACAATATTTCCAGGCCACGGAAAGTTTTCATATCTATTGCGTATAGCCGTGAGCCGTTAGTAGGCGTCGCCTGCTTGTTATTGACGAAATAACAGAACGCGGTATCGGTACCATGATGTTTACGCAGGAGGCTATCGTATGCGGGCGACTGACTACTCAGGAATTTCCTGATCCGGTTGCGCGCAAAGGTGATCGTTTCTACATACACCACTCCGTTTTCAGCACGGGCTCCATATTTTGCCACTGTTTTAGGGCCGGCTCCTTTTGCAACAGTGATGATGGCGATCTGGCTGGGCGCCATCTGTTGCAGGGCGCCCGATGCCACTACGGCGCTATCCAATACAAAAACAGGATCGTTATCACTTTGCGATTGTGCAAAGGCGTGGCTGGCAGCAAACAAAAATAAGGCAGTGAGTAAATGCTTCATGTTGACGAAGGTAGCCAATTAATTATAGGCGCGGTAGTGTTGGTACATTTCAAGTTCCTGGACGATCACCTCGATATCTTTATCTTCCTGTTTGTCATATTCACTTTTGAGGTTACCACCGAAGAAGAAAGCCACCGTTTGCCAGAGGCGGGCATTGAAGCCGCCTTTCAGCTCCTTGATGATATCATAACAGTTCTGTCCTGTTTCGCGGTTGATCAGTTTCATGAGCACCTTGCCCTGATATACAGAGAGGTTCTGTAGCTTATCGCCAAACTGGGCTTTGAGTTCTTTTTCTTTGGAAGCGAGGTATTCTTTGCGTTCTCTTTTGCTGGAAAGTGTGGCCAGGTGCATGTTTACATCCTTCAATACCCTTGCGGCAGATTTAGCATAGGGATATGTTACATATACCGCATTACGCAAACGGCTCCAGCGCTCCTGTTGTTTGCGGATGGCGCGCGGCATCTTATCTACCACATCAAAAATCGCTAATGTAATCACGGGGATAGTATCGTGCCCAACCACGATGGCATGCAATGCAATGGAGTCGGCGCCATGGGCTTGCTGGGCCATGGCCGTGCGATGGCACAAGGTTATGCCAAACAACAGGGATAAAGAAAAAAGAATCTGTTTTAACCGACGCATACCACTTTTAACGCTACTTGCATGTGTAATGTTACCACAAGTTAAACAAAGATTTCAGATTTATCAGCATCCGCTGCGCTATTCCTGTAGCGGCTTCATTTTCAGTTTATTGACCGCAAAATCTGTGATCGCTTTCTCTACCGAAGGTACATCTTTGCTGGTAAGATAGCTGCCGATCACATGTG
Source organism: Chitinophaga vietnamensis (assembly GCF_902167635.1). Lineage (GTDB taxonomy): Bacteria > Bacteroidota > Bacteroidia > Chitinophagales > Chitinophagaceae > Chitinophaga > Chitinophaga vietnamensis. The sequence continues at coordinate 43,613 of NZ_CABHMS010000010.1, read as the reverse complement.
CGCCCGCATTGGGTATGGCGATCGCTTCTTTAAGACTGTCGGGCGTTCCGAGCTGCTTTTCCATGTTAAGTATCGCAGATACTTTTACGGTAGGATCCTGGTGTTGTTCATCTTTATAATAATAAAGATTGAGCACCGGCTGGTGTATCTTCTTAAATGTCTCTTCCGTCATTGTGGTCTCGAGCAGGTTTTCGAGTTGCACCACAGCTTCGAGGCGGTAGCTGTTATTCCAGTATTGCGCATGTACGCTATTGGTGTCGTTGGAGCGGCGGAAATCGCCTTTGGATGCAACCCTGGCCAGTTGCAGGCCCCAGGGGTCGTTGGCAAGGAAGGCGAGCTTGTCGTTGATGGCGATATTGGGCGACATATTGATCACGGCATATACATCATTCGGAAACGCCGCAGCGAGTTGCAGGGCAAGCGTACCGCCAGTGGAGGTACCCATCACGATCACTTTTTCACCCAGGGCCTTGCCGATGCTGAGCGCGGTTTTGGCATCTTCCCAAAGGCCGGTGGCAGTCATATGCAACAAAGGATCCGAGGTATCGATGCCGTGGCCGTCGAGGCGCGACAGATAAAGGTTACAGCCGAAACGCGCTGCGAAATTGCGGTGCACCGGATCGCCTTCTTTCTGGCTGGCAGAAAAACCATGCAGGTATACTACTGCGTAAGGTGTTTTATGATGAAGGGAATCGGCCCAAACGATGCGGGCCTCATTATCAGGCTTGAGGTGATGGGCCGCTTCCCGCTGGCTGATAAACTGTTCCAGCGCTGTTCCCGCCTGGGGCACCACGGGCAGGGTGTAGCTATAAACGGGCGTGGCAGGCTTAGGTCCCAGCAGGACAAGGGCAGTAAGAGCGGCTATAACGATCAGGGCTATACGTAACCATCTTCTCATAAAAAAATCCGGATTTTCAGATGAATGAATTTATGTATTCAGGTATAAAAGGAAACAACTATTTCAGGAATTAATAATCATTTCACTTCGCCTGCTCCATATCCATACATCGGAAAATCCGGATCAAGGATGCTGTTATTATCTTCTCACACGCTGCCAGATGCTCAGGGCCGTACCAAAGATGGTGATCAGTACGCCTATCCACAGCACATTGATGTAAGGGAATACCAGTGCTTTCATCACCACGTAATCATTGAAGGTAGCAGCTTCTTTCACCTTCAGCTCGATCTTGTTATCTGCCGGCATGATCTTGCTGAAACGCACATTGAGGGCCAGCGGCGCGAGGGTATCTTCCACGCTGTATTGATAGCTGCTGTCGCGGATGAAGTAGATCGGTTGCAGTTTGAAGTGATCGTCTGTTTGAGTATATACTTCGAGCTCCGCGCCCACTGCGAGATCGCCGGCTTTAGGCGCGTAGTTGCGGTTCTGTGGTTTGGTGTTCAGTCCTTTCAGCACAATGAAACCTTTGGAGAAGAAAATAGAATCGCCCTGTTTCACTTCGTGTGCCACATATTTGGAAGTATCTGATTTCGCATCTTCTTCCTTGTTGGGAGCGCCGGTCACATAGGTGAAGATATCTTTGGTAAGATAGTGGCGGGAAGAAGGATTGGAAGAAAGGCTGTTTTCTTTTTTATTGACGAAAGCATCCGGGTAGAGGCTGAAGCGTTCCAGCACATTGCCGGTGGCTTTGTCTCTCCTTTCGTAGCGCGTTACATAATATACTTTCGGATCGCCGGCAGCGGTGGAGTCGCCTACGTAGGTAACGTGATAGTCGCCCATCTGCACCGGCATATTCTTGGGCAGCATGATGTTTTCGCGCGGATTCTGTTTGCTTTCTTTCCGGAAAAATCCATCTCCCAACATCTTCATCTTATCGATCGAGATCACTTCTTTTTTGGCAGAAGAAATGAGCGCGCCAAGTAACACGAGACCGAAACCGATATGGGCTACGGAAGCGCCGGCATTTTTTATTTTGCCTTTCAGGCCGGTGAAGATATAGCCAAGATTGCCTACCACTGCGTAGATGCTGGCGAAGAGCATCAGGTAGATGGCAGTGAGGAAACCGGCGCCATAGTCGCTGTACGTGATGTTTCCTTTCCAGATGACCAGCAGTGTGAGCGCTAATGAAATGATGGTAGGCGGCAGCAGTTTTTTAGTGAGCTGGCGGCGCGGCGTATCCTTATATTTCATGTATTGTACGATGGCAGTGAGCACGCCCAGTACAATGGCGATCCATATTTGTATCTTGTTATAATGGAACATCACATCGGAGGGCGGTGCGAGGTCGTCCAGTTTGAACAGGCTTTTCAGGCCGGTGAAGTTGAGCAGTTTGTTCCATACGGGGATGGAGGTGGTGAAGGTGATCTGGATTGCTGCAATGAGCAGGATCAGCGAGCCTACAAACAGCCAGAACTCACGGGAATAGGTACTTTCTTCTTTACGGTCGCCGGGTATCTCCTTTCTCCTCGCGATCATCATCGCGAAAGAAGGTATGGCGAAAACGGCCATGAATACGAGCAGCTGGCCGCTCATGCCGAGGTCGGTGAAGGAGTGTACGGAAGTATCGCCCAGTACGCCGCTCCTGGTGAGGAAGGTGGAGTACAGGATCAATATAAAGGAGATGATGAAAAAGAACATGGTGGATTTGAGCGCATGCCCGGTAGATCTGAAAGCCAGGCAGGTGTGCAGACCGGCCACCATGGTGAGCCAGGGCACGAGGGATGCGTTCTCAACAGGATCCCAGCCCCAGTAACCGCCGAAGTTGAGCGATTCATAGGCCCAGGCGGCCCCCATCATGATACCGGTACCGAGCAGCATGGTAGCGAAGAGCGCCCATGGCATGACGGGTTTGGTCCAGCTGGTGTAATCGCGGGTCCAGAGGCCGGCGAAAACAAAAGCGAAAGGCACGATCATAGAGGCGAAACCGAGGAACAGGATGGGAGGATGTATCACCATCCAGTAGTTCTGCAACGTAACGTTGAGCCCATTACCATCTTTGATGAAGCTGAGGTATTCCGCTTGCTGGAAGATAGGCGCCATCTGGTTTTCTTCGGCCTGGCGCAGCAGCAGGAAAGGATTGCTGCCCACTTTATAACCGAGGATAAAAATGCCGAGCAACATGCTGCTCATCATTAATTGTGCAACGGACATGACCGACATCACAGGCGCTTCCCATTTACCGGAAGTGCGGATGAGTACCAGGCCCAATATGCTGTTCCACATACTCCAGAGCAGGAAGCTACCTTCCTGGTCGGACCAGAGGCTGGATAAAAGATATTGATAGGGCAAGTCGCGGGAGCTATTGCGCCAAACATATTTGTATTCAAAAAGGTGGCTGTGCAGAATATAGTACAGTATTGAGAAGACGGCCAGTACGGCGGCGGATTGTACCACGAAAGCCCAGCGGGCCAGTGATTTCCAGGATGTCTTTAATGTTTCTTCCTTTACAGTTACAGTGCGGTAATAGGCTACAGTGGCTACCATCGATGCCACGAATGACAATACGGCGAAGAAATGGCCCAGCTGGCCCGGTAATAAATGTTCCCCTACAAACTTCATAATAAATATTTAGGGATTTTCGATTTTTTGATTTAGGAATTTATGCCCACATAAATTCTTAAATTCAAAAATTCGAAAATCAAAAAATTACATTGTTTTCGTGCCCATTGCCACCTGGTCGTTCTTGTATTTGGACGGGCATTTCATGAGAATCTTGTTGCAATGGAATTCGGCGCCTTCCATTTTTCCGGTGAGGACCACAGATTCGGCTTTTTCGAAATCGGTAGGTTTGGCGCCGTAGAAAACGACGCGGCGGGTTTCGCCGGTTTTATCTTTTACGTAGAAGCTGAACAGGTTGGCATCTTTTAATGGATCATAGCTCATCACTTGTGTGGTATCCAGTTTGCCGATCACATGGAACTCCTTCCCTTCTTTCTGGCGGGCAGTAGCAAAGGTTTCATAGGTGCTGAAATCGCCTACCATAGTAACGATCACGCCTATTGCCACCGCAATAACCACCAGCAGAATAATATTTGTTTTTTTCATATGAAAATTATCTACCAAGATTTCGCCCCGACGGGGCTTTATTATCTACCCTCTTAATTGATCCGCAAAATTAACGCAAAATGACTTGTGCAAGATACTTTTTACATAAAAGGTAGACGATGTTCGCAAAAAAAGATCGCTTACATCAGAAGAATAGTATCTTTGCGCCGAATTTAGAAAAGTAAGACGCTATCATGACTGATTTATCTCAATTTGACCCTAACTCAGTGGGCTTGCTGTCGAACAACATCTTCGGCCTGCCATTTTCAGAAGAAGATGCCAAACTGGTGCTGCTGCCCGTTCCCTGGGAAGTAACCGTATCTTATAGCAATGGTACGGCCCGCGGTCCGGAGCACATCTTCAGGGCTTCTTTACAGGTAGACCTTTACGATGCAGACGTAAAAGACGGCTGGAAACAGGGCTTCTACATGCGCGAGCCAGATAAACACCTGCTCCTGCGCAGTGACTACCTCCGCAAAGAAGCAGAACTGTACCTGAAATTCCTGACAGAAGGTGGAGATATCTCAGAAAATGAGTTCCTCAAAAAAACGCTGGTAGACGTTAACAATGGCACCCGCGCTATGAATGAATGGGTGTACAACCAGACCCGCGACCTCCTCGCGAAAGGCAAGCTGGTAGGCCTTGTTGGCGGCGACCACAGCACGCCGCTCGGCTACTTCAAAGCCATCGGCGAACATAAAGGCGATTTCGGTATCCTTCAGATCGACGCACACTGTGACCTGCGCGATAGCTATGAAGGATTCAAATACTCACATGCTTCCATCATGTTCAACGCCCTCGCAGAAGTGCCACAGCTCAAAAAGCTGGTACAGGTGGGCATCCGCGACTATTGCGAAGAAGAAGTAGATTATATCAATGATCATGCTGACCGCGTGAAAACTTTCTTCGACAAAGACATCAAAGAAAGACAATTTGAAGGCGAGACCTGGAAGGCTATCTGCGACAGCATTGTAGCGGAATTACCGCAACAGGTGTACATCAGCTTCGATATCGACGGGCTGGATCCCAAGTTGTGCCCGCATACTGGCACACCAGTGAGCGGCGGCTTTGAAACAGAGCAGATATATTATCTCTTCAAGCGTGTATTGGCCAGCGGCCGTCAACTGATCGGGTTTGACCTGAATGAAGTGAGCGCCTCTCACGACGAGTGGGATGCCAACGTAGGTGCGCGTGTGCTGTTCAAGCTCTGCAACCTGCTGGTGAGCGCTCATTCCTAAACGATACGTACATGTACAAACTGCGCATATTACATCCCAACGCGGCCAGCAGGCTAAGGCTCCTGCCTGTGATGCACGGCCTCGTCGGGATTTTATTTCTCTTCAATGCCATCGGCATTTATCGCGGACAGCAGCCCAACTGGTTCCTGGTGGTGTTTTTCATCGTACTGGGCTTTGCAAGCCTCGCCTTCCCTTTCATGGCCAGGCGTTTTAAAAAATTCACCGAAGCTAACGTGGTAGCGCGGATGGTACAGGTATTTATCTGTCTTACCGGCAGCCTGTATTTTCTGTCGCACCTGCAACCATTGGCAGGCGTACTGCTTTTCATTACCGGATTGGGCATGGCCTATATCGGCTGGGTGGAGTACCGCATCTTCCAACCCGTGTTCATCAGCATGGATACTACTGGCATTATGCTGCCTACCACCTTCTCTCAAAGGCTGATTGGCTGGAACGAGCTGAATAACGTAATTTTGCGCAACGACCTGTTCACGATCGACTTCAGGAACAACAAGATCCTGCAACTGGAAATACTGGACGAACCGGGAGCCACACAGCGGGAAGCGCTCAATGCCTTCTGCCAGAGCAGGATCCATTAATATTCTAAATACAGACCATGTTAAAACAGACGCCTTATATATTGTATTCCGATGGAGAGGGAAATATCTTTGAAGATACCTCCCTCCATGTAACCGGCCGCAGTGGCTGGGATGCGTGGCCCATCGAAGCAGATGAATGGATTGAGTTGCCCGATGGCGGAAACCTGTATGAGCTGCCAGGCCGCCGTGGCATCGGCATCAATGCGAAGACCGGCGAAATGGAGCTTTGCGACAAAGGCTGGGCTGTAGCGGCTTTCATACCACCGGCACATACCGGCTTTTATCTCGCAGCCTATGAGACCATGCCCGATGCGCCCACCCTGCCGCTGTTCTGCTACACTGCGGTAGGCTGGCTCGATGGTAAATTTTACGTACCGGCCACACGCATCGAAGCGGATATCCGCCAGGAGTGCGCCGGCTTCGATGATAAAAAAGTGAAGCAAGGCGTGAAACAGTTGCTGGAAGCGTATCCGCATAACCGGCTGGTACAGCACCTGGCCGACAACTGCGCACTGACCTACCATTGCCCCGCTGCACGTAATTATTTTATGGGCAGATGGGAATGCCCGATCCCTTCTTCCCCCGCCTGTAACGCCAATTGCGTGGGATGCATCTCTTTCCAGCCGGAAGAAGAAAGCATCGTATCTACACAGGACCGTCTGCGTTTCAAGCCTACGGCAGAAGAGATCGTGGAATATACCGTGCCTCACCTGGAAACAGCGCCCTATCCTATCGTGAGCTTTGGCCAGGGATGTGAGGGCGAGCCGCTGCTGATGTGGGAAACCATCCGTGAATCGATTATCGAGATACGTAAGCATACCCCTAAAGGCAGCATCAATATCAATACGAACGGCAGCAAGCCCGATGCCGTGAGAGCCTTGTGTGAAGCGGGTCTTAACAGCATCCGCGTGAGCCTGAACTCCGCGCAGGAAAAGTATTATACCCCTTATTACCGCCCTAACAATTATCGTTTTGAAGATATCGTTGAAAGCCTGAAAGTGGTACGCGAGTTTGGCGGCTGGACCTCTATCAATTATTTCGTGTTTCCTGGTATGACCGACAGTGCAGATGAATATGAAGCGCTGCGTAAGCTGATCCGTGAAACCGGCCTGAATATGATCCAGTGGCGCAATTTCAACATCGATCCTGACTGGTATCTTGGCAAATTAAATATTACGGAAACCGGCGAATGCCTTGGTATCAAACAGCTGCAAGAGCTGATCCGGGAAGAGTTCCCGGATGTGAAGTTCGGTTATTTCAATCCGCCGATGGAGCGTATCACCGGCGATTATATGAAAGACTTCGCTCATTGATCTCCATATTCTTCCAGTTCCAGTATGTGCCCATCTCTATGCGCGCCATCATCACCGAAACGGTATTTGCGCGCATAGGCTGATGGCGACATGCCTGTCACTTTTCTGAAAACCCGGTTAAAGGTGATGGGGTTGTTGTAACCGGTAGCATAAGCTACAGAGGCGATACTGTCGAACTCCCCGCTGATGATCTTCTTACAGGCAGCATTGATCCTGATCTCGTTCAGAAAACCCAGATATGTTTTGCGTGTGTGTTTCTTGAAGTATTTGCAGAAGGCATAAGTGGTGAGATGCGCCACCGATGCGATCTTGCCCAGTGTAATGTTTTCGGCGTAATGTTCCAGTGTATATTGATAGATATCGTTCATGCGGAGACCTTCCGATTCGCTGTAAGCATAGCGGGAAAAGCCCGTGGATAGCGACTTCCAGTCTTTCACCTGTTTGGAGAAGAAGAGCAGCATGCTCACGAAGGCGAGCAATCTTTCCGGGCCGTGCAGGCGGGAGATGCGGAGGATATCTGCCGCTGTTCTCTCTTCATAAGCCGCGGGCAATTGCAGGCTGGTGCGGGTGAGAAGGAGGAATTTTTTTACGGTATCCATCTCTGGCAGTGCCAGCAAGCCTTTGAGGGCATTGTCGTGATCGAAGAAGATATGAATGGCGTGGATGTTCTTTTCCTGAAGGTTTTCAAAATACTTTGCATCGCCCTTGAACATGTGCGGTTGGTTGGCGGCGATCACATAGATCTCTCCGGCTTTGAAGGGCTGGGTGTAGTTGCCTGCGATGAGCGTGCCTTCCCCTTTGATGATAAGTGTTACCTGCGCTTCCTTGTGGCGGTGCAGGTAGTTGTAGAAATAGGGAAGTATGTCTTCCTGTATTACTACAGAGCCTTCGTCGGCAACAGGTACGGTAAATTGAATGACTTTCATTAACCAATTTTACTCCTTTTTTGCCAAAAACCGTATTTGCAGGACAATATTTGTTTATCGTTTAACAATTTTTAATAATCCTTTCGAGAGAAGGAATGACAATATCTGATCAGTTTTGGTTAATCGTGATAAAGAAAATCTTATTTACACCATCTATTTTTGATTTGAAATCATGCTGAATTATTATATCAACCACTTATATCAAAGAGGAACAGGAACATATATTTCCTACGGCAACACTTTATCTATTCAACCAGTAATTCATCATCTATGCTTTTAAAAAAGAGGAATAGCTGCCTGCTATTAATGCTGCTATTGTGCCATGTTATTGCGGTGGCGCAACAGGGGCTTATTTTACGTGGTAAGGTCACTGCAGAGGATGGCAGTGTGATCCCCGGCGCCGCGGTAAGAATGAAAGACAACAAAAGCAAAGGCGCCGTAACGCAGGAAGACGGCAGCTTCAGCTTCAATGCCGGTGTGAACAGCGCAACGCTGATCGTTACCGCCATTGGTTTTGCGCCACAGGAAGTGAATGCCGGCACAGGCGCGCCTGTTACGGTGAAAATGCAGAAAGATACCAAAGCGCTGGACATGATCGTAGTAACGGCACTTGGTGTGAAGCGCGACAAACGCAACCTCACCTTCAGTTCGCAGGAAGTGAAGTCGGAAGAGATCACCCGCACCAAAGAGCCGAGTGTGCTCAATGCCCTTACAGGCAAGGTTTCCGGCGTACAGATCACTTCCACCTCCGGAACGCCTGGTAGTTCTTCCCGTATCGTGATACGTGGCGCTACCTCCATCCTGGGCAACAACGAAGCGCTGATCGTGATGGATGGCGTACCTATCGATAACAGTGAAACCAATAGCAACCCCGGTGGTGGCGGTGGTTCCAGCCGCTTATCCGATATCGATCCGGCTATCATCGAAAGTGTGAACGTATTGAAAGGCGCTGCTGCTACTGCATTGTACGGTTCTGCCGGTGCGAGAGGCGTAGTGATGATCACCACCAAAAAAGGCCTGGTGAACAGCAAACCAACCATCACTTTCAATTCCGACCTGGGTTTTGACTGGGGCATTCTTCCGGAGAGACAGAATAAATATACGCTGGGATCCGGAGGAAAATATTATGACGGAGTAACCAACAAGGCCGGTGCGTCCTGGGGTGCCCGTATAGACACATTGCGCGTGAACGGCCAGCCAATCAAAACACATAATCTGATGAAGGAATTTTACAGAACAGGCATCTACACCAATAACAGTTTGTCTGTAACCGGTGGTACAGATAAATCAGGTTACCTGCTGTCCTATTCTTATCTCAATCAAACCGGTATTGTTCCGAACGATGATTATAAAAAACATAATCTCTTCGCAAAATTCAATACGACCATCTTTGATAAACTGACAGCCACATTCCAGCTAGGTTATTCCAATGCTGAAAAGAACACACTGCCGGAAGGTTACGGTCTTACAAGCCCGCTGTTAGTACTGAACGCAGCCCCTGTCTCCTACGACCTGAAGCCTTACCTGCAACCCGATGGTACGCAGCGTCTATATCGGGTGCTACGCAACAATCCTTACTGGATTGTCGACAATGTGCTTAACCACACTAATACCAACCGTTTCATGCCAGTGCTGAATTTCTCCTATGCACCTAACAGCTGGTTATCAGTAACGGAAAGGCTCGGAGCAGATATCTATAACGTACAGCAAGATTTTCATGTGAATACAGGTGATGTAAGCTATGTAACGGGTTACATACAAAATACCAACACTGCTTACCGTTATTACAGCCATGATTTCATTGTGCAGGCGAGGAAAGAGTTTGGCAAATTCAATACCAGCCTGATGGTGGGTAACAATATGCAATCCACTTACAGCCAGGATGCCACGCAGGCCGGCCAGGGGCTTGCCATCAGCGGGTTCTATAACATTTCCAACGCGAGTAAAGTTACATCAACAGAATCACATGTGCTCTCCCGCAAAGTAGGGTTTTATGCACAGGGTGATGTGGAGTTCAATCGTTACCTGATACTGGCCTTGTCTGGTAGATTAGATGGTTCCTCTGTACTGTCTACGGATCATATGTATTACCCATATGGATCAGCAGCACTTGGTTTTGTTTTTTCCGAACTGCTTTCCCCTTCATTAAAAGAGAAGATCAACTTCGCCAAACTGCGGGTATCGTTTGCAGCTGTGGGCAACGACAATGTATTGCCTTACAGTAATAAAACACCTTATACACAAGCGAGCAAACAACCAAATAGTGACTATTCCATTGGCGGTTACATGAGCGGATTGTCGTTCCCTTATCTGGATCAGAACGGCTTTGTACGAGTAAGCACATTAGGTAATCCGAACCTCCGCAATGAATCCATGAAGGAGTTTGAAACGGGCCTGGAAACGCGCCTGTTCAACAACCGTATTGGCTTTGAAGGCTCTTACTTCCATCGCAAAATGACCAACGGCCTGATCCCGGGCGCGCAGATATCTCCTGCCACCGGCTACACCGGCACTACACTTAACTCTGCAGAGATGACCACCAATGGTGTGGAGTTGTTGCTCAATGCCACTCCGGTGAAGAGCAAAGATTTCAGCTGGGATATAACTGCCAACTTCTCCAAAATAAAAACAATGGTAGACAAAATCGCTCCCGGCGTACCTAATACCAATATCGGGTTTGTATATGCCATTGAAGGCCAACCTTACGGAGCTTTCTTTTCCGACAAGTTTGCCAGAACAGCTGACGGGCAATTACGTATAGACGCCAACGGTATACCAGTAAGAGCAGACGCTCCCGGCATTATCGGCAATATCAGCCCTGACTGGATAGCTGGATTGAGCAACAATTTCCGTTATAGGGATCTGTCGCTCAGCTTCTTTTTTGACATGAAAAAAGGCGGCGATATCTACAACCAGGACGAACAATATGGCTATGCATATGGTACGGCCAAAGTAACGGAAAACAGAGATAAACCACTTGTGATCAAGGGCATCAGCGACGTAACCGGCAAAGAGAATACGGTAGCGGTGAGTGCGCAATCGTACTATTCTGCCATGTACAACATTGGTGAAAACTTCATCCAGGACGGTACTTATATCAAACTGCGTAATGTGTCTTTATCATACAATTTCAAACGTGCATTGCTGGCTCATTCCAGACTGAAGGACCTGTCGCTTACAGTAACCGGCCGCAACTTGTGGGTGTACAAACCTCATTTTACCGGTCCTGATCCGGAAGTAAATTCTTTTGGTTCCGGCAATGGCAGCATAGGTATGTATGCGTACTCTACGCCCACCACACGCAGCATCCTGTTCAGTCTGAAAGTATCATTCTAACGGTGACGCCTATATTATTTTGAATGGAAAAACTCTGATCATGAAAAGAATCAAGCTATATATATGTTCCCTGGGATTACTGGCTGCCACAACCAGTGGTTGTAAGAAGTTCCTCGATGTAAACAATGACCCGAATAACCCATTGGATGTATCGGAAAACCTGTTGCTCGGTCCAGCCGAAGCCAACGTGTCCAATGTGATTGCTTCCGGCAATACCTCCATGCTCATTACCGCCTGGATGCAGCAAACCGCGCAAAACCAAGCCGTTCCCAACAGTGACGTATATCAGGTGAACAGTGGTACTTTCAGCGGCTACTGGAGCTCCTTCTACAATGTTACTTTATACAATCTCTATCTGTTGCAGCAAAAGTCGGCCAAGAATGGCAATTCCGCCTATACAGGTATCGCGAATGTATTATTTGCTTACACACTAGGCAATGCAACTGATCTATGGGGCGAAATACCCGACAGCAAAGCATTTCAGGGCGGCGAAAACCTGACGCCTGCTTACGATAGTCAACAACAGATATATACCCACCTTCAGGTATTGCTCGATAGCGCCATCACGCAACTCACAGCTAACCGTGGTGGCAAAAAACCCGGCAAAGATGATTTTTTTTACAAGGGCGACCTCAACAAATGGCTCAAAGCAGCTTATTTGCTGAAAGCACGCTTTTATATGCATCTCAGCAAAGCGCCGGGCTTCACGGCAACTGCACAAGCCGACCTTGCATTGAATGCGCTGCAAAACAGTATGACTGCTAATTCCGATGATATGGTATTTCCGTATGATGGCAGTCCAAATTCATCTTGTCCTGTTTTTCAGAACTATAGTACCTTATCGTCTTCCACAGTGGTATTATCTTCTAAACTGGTGGATTCGCTGGTGAAACGCAATGATCCTCGCCTGCCTAAGTTAGTAGCTCCCGCCCCTTCAACAGGCCAATACAATGGTAGGATTCCTGGCGATGATATGCCTGGTGCTATTATTGATTACTCCACCCCCGGCCCCTTCTATGGCAGTGCTAATTCCGGCAATTATGTCCTGAACTACACAGAAGCCATCTTCCTGAAAGCCGAAGCCACCTTGATTAAATCAGGTTACGCAGCGGCATCACCGATCTACCGCGAGGGCATCAAAGCACATTTCATCAAACTCGGCATCGATACCACCGGCACAGCCGCACAGGCCTATCTCGCTGCACGCGGCTACCTTACCGCCGCTGATGCCTGGGAAAAGCTGATGGACGAAAAAGCTACCGCCAACTTCCTCTCCATCGAAAACTACACCGACTGGAGAAGAACCGGCTACCCTCACCTCAACCTCGTGAAGAACGCCGTTACCACCACCATCCCTACCCGCTTCCTCTACCCGCTGACGGAAAGGTCCTCCAATCCCCAACCACAGCAGGATGCAAAGATCACAGACAAGGTATGGTGGAATCAATAGGAAATTGTCCTGCTCAGGATTATAAGGATTAAAAGGATTAGCAGGATTTTATTACAGAATTAAAAAAGGATTCGCGAAGATCATGTCGATTTGATCTTCGCGAATCCTTTTTTAATTCTGTAAAAAAATCCTGCTAATCCTTTTAATCCTTATAATCCTGAGCAAGACTAACTTCGCGTTTCAGCCACATAAATCCTGCGGCAGACAAGATGCATCCTCCGGCTGTGATGAGCCACCAGGGCTGGAAGCCGAGGCGCTGCACCACGAAGGCGCCGGAAGTGGGAGAAACAATATTGGCCAATGAATAAGAGATCGTATACAACGCCGCATATTGGCCTCTGTTATGATCTTTGCTGCGAGATATCCAGAAACTGTTCATGAAGGGCAAACAGAACATCTCCCCGAAAGTGATGGTGACCATGAAGATGACCGCCACCAGCCACAATGGCGGCATCAACGCCAGTAACACATAAGCAATACATACCGTTAATGCCCCGCGGGCAATAAAATAAAGATTGGATCTGGTGCCTTCCAGTCGGTACACCATCACCATCTCGATGAGCGCGATCATGATACCGTTGATAGACATGTTCAGCCCGATCGACCATTCCTCCATGTGCAACACATCCTTGAAATAAAGCGGAACAATGCTGGAGAACTGGAACAGGCAGATCGCGTTGATGGTACCGAAGATGATAAACCAGATATAGATACGATCGTGCCATACATGGCCGCCGGGTAGTTTTGCTTTCTTTTCCTGTTTGGGCGGCGCCGGCACTGGTGGCAGGAATACGCGCATGAGCAAGGCCGCGCCCATGCAGGTGCCGCCATCTACCCAGAAGAGCAGGTTGTAACTGTGTTGCGCCAGCAAGCCGCCGATGGCGGGCCCTACAGACCAACCGAGGTTCACCGCCAACCTGTTGAGCGCATAAGAACGGGTCCGGTTCTCCGGCAAGCTGTAAGCCGCTATGGCAATACTGTTGGCCGGACGGAAGGCGTCGCCAACGGAGCTCATCACAAACACACAGGTACAAATCTGCGGAAAGGTGTGCATCTGGCCCAATAAAATAAATAATAAACCGTTAGAGAAGAGGCTCCAGAATTGTACCTGGTAAAAGCCGATCCTGTCAGACAGCCATCCGCCGAGCAGCGCGCCAACAATAGCGCCGCTGCCAAAGCAAGCCATCACCAGGCCCGCCTGCGCGATGCTGAAATGCAGGTGCTTGGTAAGATAAACCGTCATGAACGGTATCACCATAGTACCCGATCTGTTGATCAGCAATACCAATGACAGCCACCAGGTGGCGGGAGCCAGGCCGGAATAAGCATTTCGATAAAGTCCGATGGTTTGTTGGATAGGTTTCATAAGCACTCTTGCAATTTAACAAGATTGTGGCAGGATTTTTTCTGCTTTATAATATTTTAAAGCAAGATGTAAGCAGAATATATAACTTTGAACCAAAGTGGCGGCAAAAACTATGGAGAAAAAAAACAGCAAAAAAAATCTACAGGCACTGGGCGTAACGATTGGCGTACATGCGTTACTGTTAGTAGCATTTGCGTTCGCGGGCTTCTCCGCGCCGCCGCCATTGCCCGACCAGGACCTGGGTATGGAAGTGAACCTCGGTACCTCCGATGATGGAATGGGAGATGTTCAGCCGCTGAACCCCAATCCGCCTGCTGCCTCCGCGCCTGCGCCCGCCCCCGCAGAAAGCGAAGCCACTGCTGCCAAAGACAATGCAGAACCTCCACGGGATATCGCCACACAGGATGAAGAAGATGCGCCCGAAATCAAGAAGCCGGAGAAACCCGTAGTAAAGCCTCCCAAAGAATTACCGAAAAAACTGGAGCCCAAACCGGAGAAGCCAGCGAAAAAACCCAGCGAAAATCCGCCCGCTCCTGCCCCGCCAGCTCCCAAGCCCAAAGCAGTATACGGCGGCGGCGCCACCGCCCATGCCAATAGCGGCAATGGCGCAAATGGCTCCAACAATGCTACCGGCGAAGGTAATACCGGCCGGCCGGGCGACCGTGGCCAGCTCAATGGCGATCCTAACGCTAAAGGCTATACGGGCGGCGGACTCGGTGGCGGACGTTCCGATTTCCGCCTCAATGGCCGCAACCTGATCGGCAGGCCCAATGTTACTTACGACAGCAACGAATCCGGCTATATTGCCATCAACATAAAAGTGAATCAGCAAGGCAACGTGATCTCCGCCACCTTTAACATGCGCGGTTCCACGCTCAGCAACGCCCAGCTGATAGATATTGCGAAGAAAGCCGCTACACAGCTGAAATACAATGCCAACCCGGACGCGCCGGAAGAACAGTTTGGCACCATCCGTTTTTATTTTAAAGCAGAATAATATTTTTTGTCAGGGTGAGTGAGAGAGAAGTGTTGGGAAAATTTTTCACAACGGTTAAAATCTATTGCTCCTTTGTTTCCTATTTTCCATCCTATGCGTAGAGCAACAACGCGCCATAAAGCGTTATTCCGAAAAACCTTTTATCTTTTCAAGCCAACAATGACTGTTACTAACCGTATCTTTCTTTTGTGCGCGATCCTTATGTTTGCCGGCTGTAGTATTGCCATGGCACAGTCTTTCGCCGGATATCATACCAGCCATTATGCCGGTATCTATGGCGTGCTGTCCAACCCCGCCAGCGCTGCCGGCACCCGCTACCGCTGGGATGTGAACATCATCGGCGCAGATGGCAAAGCAGGCAATACCTACGTCAAATACCCGAAATCACTGCTCTTCAATATACCGGATACCTTCCGCAAGAACCAGGATTTCTTTCTGGATACATCGGCCAAACGCAAACAGAATGGCTGGGAGATGGCCGAGATACTGATGCCCTCCGTCATGTACTCAATCGATGAAAGGCAGACGGTATCCTTCATCTGGCGCATCCGCAGCAGCGCCAATGGCGGCCCGCTCAGCACCGAGCAAGCCAATTTCTTCGGCAACAGTTTTCCGAATGCGGCTTATACAGGCCGCAATTACACCATTGAACATGCGGCCGTAAGCGCGCATGCCTGGAATGAATTTGGCTTCAGCTATGCCCGCGTGATCAAAGAAACTTACAGTGGCGTATGGAAAGCAGGTATCACTTTGAAATACCTGGGCGGTATCGCCGCCGGCTATGCGGCAGTCGATAATGCCACCTTCGGCCTCAATACCCGTCGTGATGCAACTATCTACAGCGGCACGCTCAAATACGGCTATAATGAACAGGCCGACCACTGGCAATCGCCTGCCATCAGCAATTTAAAGCTATTCGAGAATCCCGGTATAGGCGCGGATATCGGCGTGATCTATGAATACCGTCCCGACAACGACGGCTTCGGCAAATATTCGGGCGACCACTGGAACCCCGGGGCCGACGAATACAAACTGCGTTTAGGCCTCGCCATCACCGACATTGGCGGTATCGGCTATACGAAATCCAAAACCAATACAGATCTCAATCTCACCAAAGATCATATTAATCCAAATGCCCTCACCTACCGCAAGAATGAAAGCCTGCAACAATATGCGCGACGCCTGAATAGTTACTTTACGCCGATCGATTCCAATGATCATTTCTTCATGGCGTTGCCTACTACCTTGCAGCTCTCCGGCGACTATAACATCGACGGACGTTTCTTTGTGAGCGCCAATGCGGCCATCGCGCTGAACGGCGGCCAGCACTCGCTCGCCAAAACCTACGCCCTCACGCTGTTCCAGATAACGCCGCGTTATGATACTGATATCTTTGGCGCTTACCTCCCCTTTGTCATCAACCGCAACGGGCAGGCGGATCTTGGCGCAGGCATACGCATTGGGCCATTGTTGATCGGCTCTACCAGTATTTTTACAAACCTCCTCAGGCATAAGGTGGATCATGCAGATGCTTTCGTAGCTTTGCGGGTAATACCGATCCATTTCAAACGTGGCGGCGGCAGTGGTGGCGGCATATTCCATATGCGCAAAAAACAACTGGGCTGCCCGGTGAATAACTAACAACGAAACATTAGCCATGCACACGTACGCCGAAACGCTGGATTTCCTTTACCAGCGCCTGCCCATGTTCACCAAAGTGGGCGCCAGCGCCTTCAAAAAGGATCTCCATAACACCATCGCATTACTCGAACTGAATGATAACCCGCATCACCGCTTCAAATCGGTGCATGTGGCAGGCACCAACGGGAAAGGCTCTTCCAGCCATATGCTGGCCGCCATCTTCCAACAGGCCGGTTACAAAACAGGACTGTACACCTCTCCTCATCTCCTCGATTTCAGAGAACGTATCCGGATAAACGGACAAATGATATCAGAAGCATTTGTCATTGATTTTACGGAGAAGATGCGGATGCATCTCGACACCATCTCTCCCTCTTTCTTCGAGCTTACCGTAGCCATGGCCTTCGCCTATTTTGCAGCCGAGCAGGTAGATATCGCCATTATAGAAACCGGTCTGGGCGGGCGTTTGGACAGCACCAACGTGATCAGGCCGGAGCTCTCGCTCATCACCAATATCAGCTATGATCACAAGAACCTGCTAGGCGAAACCTTAGCCGAGATCGCCGCTGAAAAAGCAGGCATCATCAAGGCCGGCGTGCCGGCGGTGATCAGCGAAACGCAAACTGATATCAAATATATTTTTGAACAAAAAGCTGCCGCGGAAAATGCGCCCCTGCATTTCGCCGACCAGGAATGGATGGCCGATGGCAGCCGTATCAGCCTCTCGCAGCTGGAACTAACGTTACTGGATACACGCCAGCAGCAGATGCATCATTTCAAGCTGGACCTCAGCGGCCAATACCAGGAAAAGAATGTGATGGGCGTATTGTCTGCCATCAAAATACTGCAACAGCGCGGCTGGCATATTACGCAGGAACATATCCATGCGGGCCTGTCGCACGTGAAGAAACTCACCGGCCTGCGTGGCCGTTGGGACGTGGTGAATGAACATCCGCTCACTGTGCTGGATGTAGGCCACAACGAAGCGGGCATCATCGAGATCATGCAGCAGCTGAAACATGTGAATTACCAGCAGCTGCACATTGTAGCAGGCTTTGTGAAAGATAAAGAAGTAGAAAAGGTATTGCCTTTGTTCCCGTCTACCGCACATTATTATTTCTGTAAGGCGCAGATACCCCGCGCCCTCGATGAGGTGACACTGGCGGAAATGGGCGCTGCATGCGGCCTTGAAGGCCGTGCCTATGCCACCGTGCAAGAGGCATTGCAAGCTGCCAAACAGCATGCGCATCCCGATGATATGATACTCATCTGCGGTAGCTTCTTTATTGTAGCGGAGGCGATGTAATTATTTCACCTGCATCTTCCCGAGATGCAGCAAGGCATAAAAGATACAGGTCACATGCAAACTTTGCAGCAGCTGGTGTTCCAATACCAGCTGTTGCACTTCTTCCAGCGGCATGAGCACTACTTCAATTTCTTCATTATGATCCAGCTGTTGTTCGCGTATCTTTTTACCGCCCGTGGCGAGGAACATATGCGTAAGATTATTGCTGGATGCAGGATTGGGGGCGATGGAACCTAAGGGGATCAACTCTTTGAAAGCGTAGCCCGTTTCTTCGAGCAGTTCTCTTTCCATGGCGAATTCCGGTGAAGGGTCGGTGGCATCCATCGTGCCGCCGGGTATTTCCAGCAAGGTTTTGCCGATACCCTGGCGGAATTGCCGGATCATGATCACCTGTCCATCTTCTGTAAGTGCTACGCCGTTTACCCAGTCGTTATATTCTAATACATAATATGGTTCGATGATTTTGCCGGAAGGCGTTTCACATTTGTCTTTGCGGGCGGTGAGCCAGGGGCTTTTGAACAGGTATTCAGAAGCGAGCGTTTTCCAGTCCAGGTTACTCATAGATCAATATTTTTACCAGCCCATTCTTTCTTTGAGTCCGGTGATATGTGCAAGGTGATGGCGTCCGTGCCAGGAGTAGTTGGCGATGTGGCCTTTCAGGTTGTACTCGATGCCGGAAGCCGGATGAATAAAGGTGCGTTGCAGCAGTTCCGGCGCCAGGTGATCGTAGAGATTGACCCAGCGGGTATGCAGGGCATGCAGCAGCGTGATGGATACGTTCACCGGCGTGTGCGCTACGTCCGGTAGTTCGGCCCAGCGGTCTTCTTCATAAGGTTTGATCACGGGCTTATCTTCCGTGAGCGCCAGTTTCAGGCGGGTAACAGCGTTGATATGACTATCGGCCAGGTGGTGCACCACTTGTGCTACCGTCCATCCGCCGGGCCTGTAGGGCGTTTGAAGCTGGTGCTCGTCCAGGTCCTGTATGGCGATTTCCACGAGAGATGGCAGATAACGGATATCGTTGATGAAGCGTTTGATCTCTTCAGGAGAATAGTCCTGTTTCATTTCAAAGCGGCCTATCGGATATTGCAGTGCTTCCATAACAACAAATTTTAGCTATGCTTCGCGGAGGTCTTTTCCGGTAAGGTGGATGAACACATCTTCGAGATTGGCCTTCTTCACTTCTTTCTTACGTTCAAACCCTTGTGATACGAGCTTGTCGATAAGCGCGTCCGGTGAATCCAGTGCGATGATCTCGCCGCTGTCTACGATGGCGCAGCGATCGCAGAGGAACTCCGCTTCATCCATATAGTGGGTGGTGATCACTACGGTGGTGCCTTGTGCGCGTACCTGCTGGATAAGGTCCCACAAGTTGCGGCGGGCCTGCGGATCGAGGCCGGTGGTGGGCTCGTCCAGGAAAATGATGCGGGGCTTGTTAATGAGCGTGGTAGCGATGGAGAAGCGCTGCTTCTGGCCACCAGAGAGTTCTTTATACTTGGCGTTGGCCTTGTCTTCCAGGTTGAACATCGCCAGCAATTGCTTCGGATGTACAGGCTGATTATACAGGCCACCGAACATTTCGATCAGTTCAGTAAGCGTAAGACCGGGATAGTAACCGGAGCTTTGCAGCTGTACGCCGATGATCTTTTTAATATTGTTAGGATCTTTGTCGAGATCATATTCCCCTACCCTCACTTCGCCGCTGGTCTTTTCGCGGAGTGTTTCGATGATCTCCAGCGTCGTGGATTTGCCGGCGCCGTTAGGCCCCAGCAGCCCGAATATCTCTCCTTCATACACCTCAAAACTGATGCCTTTTACCGCAGTGAATTCCCCGTATTTCTTCACGAGGTTACGCACTTCGATGATCTTTTTCTTTTCCATGCTGCCAAATTATAAATTAATTACGAATTAAGAATTAAGAATTACGGCCCATAGCGTAGATCTATTAGATTAATTACGAATTAAGAATTACGGCCCACAGCGTAGATCTACGCTATGGGCCGTAATTCTTAATTCGTAATTCGTAATTAATGTTTAATAAATACCTGTGTGAAGAAGGTAATCCGGCCATTGCCCTTGGCAGTGCCGATCCCGATGAGGTTATAGTCGCCCAGCATATTGCGCCGGTGGCCCGGACTGTTGATCCATCCCTGCACTACCTGTTCGGCATCGAGGGTGCCGTAGGCAACATTTTCAGCGGCGGCGCCTACGCGGCCCATCTGTTTGGTGATGATGGCAACGCGGTTCTCAAAGCCTTCATGGCCGAAACCGGTGCTGCCATTGGCCATATTGCGGCTGTGGCGGCGCGCCTGCACGCTGATGCTTTCATCCAGCTGCAAGGGCTTCAGTCCTTTGGATTGACGGAACTTGTTGGTGTAATACAATATCTGCTCCTCGAGGTTTCCACCGCCATTGCTGCTGCTGTCGGCGCGGCTCGCACCACGTGTACATGCACTCACCTGGAATGCGGCGAACAATGCTACCAGCAATAAAAAGATGTTGCGGCTTTTCAAAATTGACATAAGGGAAATGGTTAAGAATTTAAAATGATGAATAAATAAAAGACTGATACCAGCCCGGTTCGTTTAACAAGTCTTGTACCAAAGTGTGTAAAAAAAAGAGGCCTGATGGCCTCTTTTTTTATTGCTGGTTGACAATGTCTTTCCAGGTTTCCATCATATTTTTCGATCCGATGAAGATCGGTATGCGTTGATGCAACTGCGCCGGTTTCAGCTCCAGCAGCCGCTGACGGCCATTGGCCATCGCCATGCCACCAGCTTTTTCCATGATGAACGACATCGGATTACATTCGTAGCAAAGCCGCAAACGCCCGGATGCATACTTGCCAAAGGCAGGGTACATAAAGATACCGCCCTGGATAAGCGTACGGTGGATCTCCGCCACCATACAGCCTACGAAGCGATGACGGTAGATGCGGTCATGTTCATCGCGCGCCATGAAATGATCGATAGACTTGCGGATTTTTTCTTCGTAGAGATGATAATAACCAACGTTCACCGAGAAGATATCACTCTCCGGCGGGCATTTGAGATTGGGGTGCGACATGCAGAACTCACCGATGGAAGGGTCCAGCGTAAAGCCTTGCACACTGCGGCGCGTAGCGTATACCATCATGGTAGAAGAGCCATAGATGATATACCCCGCTGCAATCTGCTGGGTACCGGGCTGCAGGAAATCTTCCAGCTCACATTCGCTGCCTTCGGGCGATAAACGGCGGTATACCGAGAAGATCGTTCCGATAGACACGTTTACATCGATATTGCTGGAACCATCCAGTGGGTCCATGAGCACCACATATTTTGATTTTTTCGAGTGTTCGTCGGTGAAAGCGATGAAGTGCTCATTTTCTTCGGAGGCTACCCCGCAGCAATAGATGCTGGTTTCCAGGGAGCTGATGAACTGCTCATTGGCAAATTCATCGAGCTTTTTTACAGACTCGCCCTGTACGTTGGTTTTCCCGGCTTCGCCAAGGATATCCGCGATACCGGCTTTGTTCACCTCCACATTTACGCGTTTCGCAGCCAGGCCAATGTCTCTCAACAAACCTGATAACTGCCCGGTAGCACCGGGGTAATTACGCAATTCCTGGATCGTAAATTCGTCCAGTGTCATAACCTTCTGCTTATGATTCATAACGTTAGTAGGTTTTCGGGGCGAAATTACAGGAATTGCCACTATTTTAACGAAACTGTCATTTCTCTGTAAACAGATTTTAAAACAATTCTAAACTTGCCTTATTTTGCCAAATAATTTTTTAACAGAAGACAAACTATCACATGAAGGTTTTCAAGTTTGGTGGTGCAAGTTTAGAAAGTGTTGAACGTATCCGCCAGGTGGCGCAGATCGTGCAATCATTCCCCGACGACAAGCTGTTGATCGTGATCTCTGCCATGGGCAAAACGACCAATGAGCTGGAAAAGGTGGCCCAGAACTATTTCCTGCGCAAGCGCGAGATAGCCGCACAGCTGCTGTATAATATCGAACAGCAACATAAAACAGTAGCAGAAGCGCTGCTTGGCAACAGCCAGCACCCCCTGTTCGCGCAGCTGCAACAGTTCTTTACCGAAGCTGAATGGACATTGGGCGAAAAACCCCTGCGCAGCTACGACTACTATTACGACCAGCTGGTGAGCCTCGGCGAACTGCTCAGCACCGCCATCGTGAGCGCCTACTTCAATACTGTCGGGCTTTCCAACACCTGGCTGGATGTACGTGATGTTTTCCGCACCGATGATACCTTTCGTGATGCCAATATCGACTGGGAATATACCCAACGCCAGGTGACCGACAAGGTACTGCCGCTGTTCAATACCGCCAATATCGTGATAGCACAGGGCTTCATCGGCAGCACCGACCAGAACGAAAGCGTGACACTGGGCCGTGAAGGCTCCGACTACTCCGCCGCTGTTTTTGCCAATATGCTGAACGCCGAAAGCCAGACCATCTGGAAAGATGTGGAAGGCCTTAAAAATGCAGATCCCAAGCTGTTCCCCAATACCGTGAACATTCCCGAGATCAGCTATGGCGAGGTGATTGAGATGGCCTACTATGGCGCCCAGGTGATCCACCCGAAAACCATCAAGCCACTGCAAAATAAACAGATACCCTTGCTGGTTAAATGTTTCCTCGACAAGAACCTGCCCGGCACCGTGATCCGTGAAGTGGCCGACAGCCGCCAGCTGCCGCCTATTATCGTATTGAAAAAGAACCAGGTGCTGCTCACCATCACCTCCAAAGATTATTCATTTATTACGGAAGATAAGATCAGCGATATCTACGAGATATTCCATGGCCTGAAAGTGAAGATCAACCTGATGCAGAACGGCGCGATCAGTTTCTCCTGCTGTATCGATAATAACCCGGAAAAGATAGAACTGCTGATCAAGACCTTACACAGCGATTTCAAGATCAAGTATAATGAAGGATTGGAATTGCTGACTGTCCGTTATTACCAGGACGGCCTGCTGGAAGAACTGAGCAATGGCCATACGGTGCTGTTGGAACAACGCTCGCCGGTGACCATCCAGCGCCTGCTGAAGCGGTAAATTTATCGACCCAAGAATTTTTTTACTCCCTTGTGCAACTTTTTTCAGGCTGGTACGTCTTTAATGCAAACAAAGCTCCGGTATGAAAAAAGTTGCTGTCTTTATAGCCTTCTGCGCCCTCGGCCTGCTTGCTGTGGCCTGCAAAGGCAAAATCAATACGCAAACCCTGTCGGCCAGCAGGCCGGACATAATGCCTGTTTACCTGATCACTGTAGGACATATCCTGGAAAATGAACCGTCCCCCGCCACCCCTGCCTGTACGCCCGGCAAGGTAAGTACCCGGACAGCCCAGGTCAAAGACGCATTAATTTCCATCTTCCAATTCACTCAACATAGATAGGGCCGGAATCAATTCCGGAAGGAATCAACATTGCTTAGAGAAAATAACTGAACGATAGTATGAAAAAGTTCATTGTCGTATTGGGAATGCTATTTCAAATTGTATATGTATCCCATGCCCAGCAATCCCCTGCTGGCACAATCAACCTGAAAGTCACGGATAAAACTGGTAAACCACTTCCTTTCGCCAGCGTATTGCTGCGGCATGTAAAAGACTCTGTACTCGTTAAAGGCGAACTCACTACCGAAGACGGCAACGCCAAATTCGAAAAGATACCTGACGGCAACTATTTCGTACAGGCGTCACAGTTAGGATATAATACACATTATTCAGCATCATTCAACATCGGCGCAGGCCACAAGAACATCTCCCTCAACACCGTGCAGCTGGAATCATTGGCAAAAAATCTCCAAGCTGTGAACGTGACCGCCCAGAAACCTTTCATTGAAAGGGAAGCCGGCAAAACCGTGCTGAACGTGGAAAGCAGCCCTACCGCCGCCGGTAACACCGCGCTGGATATCCTCCGCCGCGCACCGGGCGTACAGCTGGACCAGAACGAACAACTGCTGCTGAAAGGTAAATCCGTACAGGTGATGATAGATGGTAAACTCACTTATCTCACCGGCGATCAGCTCACCGATATGCTCAAGAGCACCGCCGCGGAAACCATCGCGCAGATAGAGATCATGACCACTCCTCCCGCCAAATATGACGCCGCCGGTAACGGTGGTATTATCAACATCAAAACAAAAAAAGGCAAACTCACGGGTATCAACGGCTCAGTGAACGCAACACTGTCGCAAGCCTACTACGGCTTCTACAGCGCTGGCGGCAACTTCAACTGGAGAACCACGAAGTTCAACCTCTATGGTGACTTCAACCGCGGCGACCGTCCCTTCCGTGTTACCCGCGAGTACAGCCGGAATGTGAAAGACAGTATCATGACCACCGCACTGCGCCAAAGCGTAGCGCATCGCAACGAGTTCATCAACAATACCTACAAAGCCGGACTGGACTACTTCCTGGACGACAAAAACACCGTAGGCGTGCTGGTGAACGGCTATGCCAACTCTTTCGGCAACAGGATCATCAGTCAAACCAGGCTGGGCCAGGTTAATCAGCAGCCGGACTCTGTGCTGCATTCACTATCACGGAACGATAACCACTTCGATAACGTAGCCGTTAACGTCAACTACAAAAGCGTACTGGACACCGCCGGTGGCCGCGAACTAAGTGTGGACCTGGATTACGCCCGTTTCAACAACCACCGGCACCTAACGCTGAACGATAGTCTGTACGACATGCACTCACAAAAGTTCCGCAACTTTAACGGCATACAGAACTTCGGCACCACGCAGATCACTATCAAAAGCGCCAAAGCCGACCTCTCCTGGCCACTCGGCAAGCAAAGCAAAATCGAAGCAGGCGTAAAAGCCAGCTTCGTTACCACCAGCAACATATTCCAGTACGATTCCCTGCTGAATGGCCACTACATTACTTCTCCAGGCCTGAGCGATCAGTTCAGGTACCAGGAAGATATATATGCGGCATATGCCAGCTATAAAAAAGCCTGGAAAAAATTCAGCATGCAGCTCGGATTGCGCGCAGAACAAACCAATTCCGAAGGTACCTCCTATTCCGTGAAAAGCAGCGTGAAAAGGACTTATCTTGATTTCTTCCCCAACATCAACCTGGAAGAAAAGATCAACGACAAACACAAGCTCAACCTGGCCTATACCCGCAGGATCGAAAGACCGGAATACAGCCAGCTCAATCCGTTCCTGTTCTATCTCGACCGGTACACCTTCGGCCATGGCAATCCCTACCTGCGTCCGCAGTATTCAGACAACACAGAGCTGTCGTACATCTTCAAGGATAAATATATCCTCACGCTGGGATATAACCGGACAAAGGATTTCATTGAAGAATTCATTGAACAGAACGACAGCACCAAAGCCAGCATCAGCGTAGCGATGAACTATAACTGGAGCAAGGCCTACACCGTATCGCTCACCATCCCCGCTGATTTCACCAAGTGGTGGCACATGGATAATAACATGAATACCGGCTACAGCCAATTCCATTTCCAGGGCATCAATGGCGGCGCCGCAGTAACACGCAGTTCTTTCACCTACTATATCAACAGCACCAATACATTCACCTTACCGAAAGACTACAAAATAGAGCTGACGGCCTTTTATGAGTCGCCCTTCGTATATGCGCTGTTCGACGGAGTAGCGCGGCATAATATGAACATTGGTATACAGAAGACTTTCCTCGACAAAAAGGCTACGATCAAACTCACTGCCAATAACCTCTTGCAAAACCAGTTCTACAGGGGCAATGCGAAATATGCCAACCTGGATATGTCTATCTACAATACCTGGCAGTTTAAAACATACAGTATTTACTTCAGCTATAAATTCGGCAGCAGCTCCATCAAAGCAGCGCGTGACCGCCAAACGGGGACTAGCGCGGAACAGAAGAGAGCGGGTTGATAACATATAAAAAGGAAGGCGGCCAGTCGGCCGCCTTCCTTTTTATACTAATATCTTCATCATCTGTTGTATCAACTGCATCACCGCCGTGGGATAGACGCCCAACACTACCAGCAATACAGTTAGCAATCCTAACGTTATATTTCCAGCTACCGGTAACGAAGGCGTGATCATTGTTGGCATCTCTCCTTCGCGGGGCGCACGGAACATGGCCGCAATCAGCCGGATGTAGTAATAGAGCCCGATCACACTGTTCGCTACCAACATGAATAACAGGAACCAGAGATGCCCGTTCACTCCGGCCATCACTACATAAAATTTACCAATGAAACCCGCAGTGAGCGGGATGCCCGCCAAAGACAGCAGCATGGCTGTAAACACCGTAGCGATCCAGGGATAACGCCAGAAAAGACCCTGGTAGTCTGCAATCGTTTCCGCATCCTGGCGGCTGCTCGACATCACAATGAGCACACCGAAGGCGCCGATGCTGGTAATGAAATAAGCCACCAGGTAGAAAGCGATAGCCTCCAGACCCGTTTGCACACCGGACAGAAAAGCCACCATGATATAACCCATATGTGCAATAGAAGAATAGGCCAGCATCCGTTTGATGTTCTGCTGCGTAAGCGCCAGCCAGTTGCCCGTAAACATCGACGCTACCGCAATGATGGCCACTATCCACCAGAGCATCGGCCAGCTGCTGCCGTGTATATCCTGGTAAAAACGGATCAACACCACCAGCATGGCCCCTTTGGAGACTGTAGCAATAAATGCCGCCACCGGCAAAGGCGCGCCTTCATAGATATCCGGCGCCCACATATGAAAAGGTACGATGCCTAATTTAAACCCGATACCGATCAGCATCAATGCAAAACCGGCTATAACGGTAACGGGTAAACGACCTGCTTTGGTGATGGCGTCACCGATACCCGGAAAATCGAGATGGCCGGAAAAGGCGTATACGAGCGCCATGCCGAACAACAGGAAAGCGGACGACAGCGCCGCCAGTATCAGGTATTTGATGCCTGCCTCGTCAGAGCGTTCACGGGCGCGCAGGTAAGCAATCAGGCCATAAAGGCTGATGCTCAGCGTTTCCAGCCCCAGGAACAAAGACATGAAATGCCTGCTCACCACCAGCACCAAAGCCCCGATGGTAGCCAGTATCAGCAAAAGATAATATTCTTCCTTACGCTCTTCCCGCTCTTCAAAATAATTGAAAGACAAGAGCAGGATGATAAAACCCGCTACCAGTATCAACCCGGAATTGAAAAGGGAGAACTCGTCGATCACCAGCAATGGCGGTATCTGGTGCGGCAGGTAGCGGATAGCAGGAAACACCGATAACAAGGCCATTACAAACGCCAGCACCGTAAAGAAATATACCAGGCGGTGGTTACGCCAGGCGGCCACCAGCAGCATCGCTATCACCGCCGCTGCGCATAGCGTGATCAATGGGCCAAGACTGATGAAATCTGCAAACGACATATGCTAAGGATTAAGAGATCTGAAAGAAAAGGATGCCGCTGTAATGCCCGGCGGCACGGGATTCCGGGACATCTTCAATACCGCTTGCGGATATACGCCCAGCCAGAGTATGACCAGTATCAGGGATACCAGGATCAGCAGCTCGCGGCGGCTCAGGTCGGGCAAAGCATACTGCCGCTCATTATGCCCGAAAAATACTTTCTGCATGATGCGCAGCGAATAGGCGGTGGCCACCACCAGCCCTGTCGTTGCCAGCACCGTGAGCCAGTGGCTTGCCTGCCAGCTGCCCAGCAGTATCAGGAATTCCGCAATGAAATTGCCAAGGCCCGGCAAGCCGAGAGAGGCCATCACAAAGATCATGGTGGCCGTGCCCATCACTGGCATGATCTGCCAGAGGCCACCCATCCTTTGCAGGTTACGGGTATGCAAACGTTCGTACAAAGCGCCGGAGATCATAAAGAGCGCGCCCGTGCTCACGCCATGTGCAATCATTTGCATGATCACACCCTGGTAGGCGATCTCATTGAAGGCAAAAGCCCCTAATAGTACGAAGCCCATATGGCTCACGCTTGTGTAGGCCACAAGGCGCTTGAGATCTGTTTGCGCATAGGCCAGCATACCGCCATAGAGGATGCCCAGCACGCCCAGCAGCATGGCCCAGGGCGCAAATGCAGCGGCGGCATTGGGAAACAAAGGCAACACAAAACGCAGGATGCCATAGGCCCCGGTTTTCAGCAACAGCCCCGCCAGTATCACGCTGCCGGCAGTGGGCGCCTCCGTATGCGCATCCGGCAGCCAGGTATGAAATGGTACGGCAGGTAATTTTACGAGGAAGGCAATGAGGAAGCCCAGCATCAGCCAATGCGCCACAGCGGCCGACATGGGCGTTTGCAGCAGCTCATTGTAATCAAACGTATATACGTTGGTGTTAGCCCCGTGCACAAAATACAAGCCCAGTATAGCCAACAACATCAGCAAGCCGCCCGCCTGCGTAAAGATGAAAAACTTGTTGGCCGCATATTCACGATGCTCATGCCCCCAGATACCGATCAGGAAATACATCGGTATCAACATCATCTCCCAGAAAAAATAAAAAAGAAAAAGATCGAGCGTCAGGAATACCCCGGTGATACCGGCCAATACAAACAAGAGGTTGAAATGATAGAATCCAATGCGGGTGCGTATTTCACGCCAGGAGATCAGCACGCTCAATGCCCCCAGGAAGAAGGTGAGCACCAGCATTAACAAACTGAGTCCGTCCAGTGCAAGATGCAGGCTGATGCCAAAATGCGGCACCCAGCCGGCGCGGTATTCATACCACCAGACACCCTGTTGCAGGGCGTTCAAACCACTATGCCCCATCCATATCCCCAGCACGATACCAAAGTTCACCAACAGGCTGCAAAGCGATATCCAGCGGCATAGCGCCGGATTGACACGCGCCGCGGCCCAGGACAGCAGCGCCCCGGCCAGCAGTATCAGGATGAGTGTTAGCAGTATCATAAAATACGTTTATCCGTTAACGTTAGTATTATTCGTATAGCCGCCATATCAGTACTGACAGGATCGTGACGGCTCCCAGCACCACGCCCATCACATACCAGCGCAGCAGGCCGCTTTGCGTACGTGCGAGAGCGTTATGGCATCTCTCCATCAGCCAGGCCAGGCCTGTGTAGAGCTTATCCACCAGGTCGCGGCGATTCATGCGCGACAAACGCACAAAGGGCCGCACTAACAGCATATCATATACGAAATCGAAATCCCATCCCCTGGCCCAACAGCCGCGCAGCCAGGCAATAGCGGGCATCTCCAGGAAATCGGACATGCCTTGCGGCCGCCGGATCACCCAGGCATAAGCCAAACCGATACCGCTGAGCGCGAGCAGTGCAGACAACACCTGCGAAGTCCACTCCATACCCGCCGACTCATGCAGCATTTGCACCGGCGGCAATACCGGCTGTAACCATTGACTGAATAAAGCAAGATGCCCCATGGTATGCGGCAACTCGATAAAACCGGCTACGGTAGATAATACCGCCAATATGTACAGAGGTATCATCATGGCCGGGCCAGGAATATGATGCACCTGCGTTTTTGCTTCTCCATAAAACACCAGGAAGAACATGCGGAAGGTGTACATGCCTGTGAGCAGCGCGCCCAGCAAGGCGGCCAGCCAATAGCCGGTATGCCCGCCTGCGGCCGACCACGACAACCAGATGATCTGGTCTTTACTATAAAAGCCGGCTGTTACCAAGGGGATCGCCGTCAGCGAGGCAGCGCCGATGAGAAATACCCAGTATACCGCGGGCAACAGCTTCTTCAATCCTCCCATCTTAAACATGTTCTGTTCATGATGCAAAGCCACGATTACGCCGCCCGCAGCCATGAACAACAGGGCTTTAAAAAAGGCATGCGTAACGAAGTGAAAGATAGCGGCCGACCATGCCCCTACTCCCAATGCGAGGAACATATATCCTATCTGGCTGATGGTGGAATAAGCCAGTACCCTTTTGATATCGGTTTGCACCAGTGCGCTGAAACCCGCCAGCAGCAAGGTGATAGCGCCTATCACCGCGGTAGCGGTTTGCGCCAGCGGTGATAATTCAAATACAGTATGCATGCGGGCAACCAGGTACACGCCAGCCGTCACCATGGTGGCAGCATGTATCAATGCGCTCACCGGCGTGGGACCTGCCATCGCATCGGGCAACCATGTTTGCAGCGGCAGTTGCGCTGATTTACCAACAGCGCCGCCCAGCAGCAATAATGCGATCAGTGTAACAGTAGCATCGCCGGAAGTCCATAGCTGTCCGGCCTTTCCGAGGATCGTTGGAATGTCCAGCACACCGGTATGTTGAAACAGCAGGAACAACGCGATAGCCATCGCCGTATCGCCGATGCGGGTAACAATGAAGGCCTTCCTGGCAGCATAGCCATTGGCCGGATCCTTATACCAGAAGCCGATCAGCAGGTAACTGCAAAGCCCCACGCCTTCCCAGCCAAAATATAATAAGAGTAAATTATCTGCCATCACCAGCATCAACATAGCGCCCACAAAGAGGTTCATGCAAGCGAAGAAGCGGCCGTAGTCCGGATCTCCTTTCATATAACCGGTGGAATATACATGTATGAGCAAGCCTACGCCGGTGATCACCAGTACAAAAATGCTGGACAACGCATCCATGCGCAGATCGATGCCGGCGCTGAAAGTGCCTGCCTGTAGCCAGTTCCAGGCATGCTGCACTTGCTGGCCGCCCTGTGTGGCGACGATCAGGAACGCGATCAGGGCGGCCATACCAATACTGCCACAGCCAATAACGGAAACGGCTATACACCCGAAACGCTTCCATCCCAGCATCAGGAGAAGCGCACCCAGGAAGGGAAAGGCCGGTATCAAGAGCGCAGACATAAATATTTTGGAATTTATTGATTGACGGATGTATTGATTTAGCCTCTCATGCGACTGGCTTCATCGCTGTCGAGTGTTTTGAGTTGATGATAAAGCTGTAGTATCAGTGCCAGTCCTACCGAAACTTCTGCCGCTGCCATCGCCAGGATGAACATGAACATCACCTGCCCGTCAGCGCTGCCCCAGCGCGAGGAGGCCACGATGAAGGCCAGTCCGGCCGCATTGAGCATGATTTCTACCGATAGCAGCATAAAGATCAGGTTGCGGCGGATGAGCATACTGAGCAGGCCCAGTACGAACAGAATGCCCGCCAGCAGCAGGCCCGCGTTAGTTGGATGCATATTCATGATGCACTGTTTTCAAGAAAACGATGTAATGTTTTTGCTTTCTTCCTGCCGAGATGATAAGCCCCTACAATGCCTGCCATCAACAACATGCCCGTGAGCTCCACCGCCAGCAGGTAAGGACCAAACAAGGCCATGCCCACGGCTTTCGGCGGCACTACCTCTATGCCCGCCGCCGCATGATGCGGCGCCAATACCAGGTACACCAGCTCGCCCAACAATACGGCGCATAGCGCCGCGGGGATCACCCAGATGCGCGGCTTGAGCCATAGCCGCTCTTCTCTGTCGGCCTCGGAACCCAGGTTCAGCATCATCACAAAAAAGATGATGAGCACCATGATCGCTCCTGCGTAGATGATCACCTCCAACGCCGCCATGAAAGGCGCACCATAGAGATAAAGGATCACCGCTACCGACAACAGGGATACCACGAGATACAGCAAGGCGTGCATCAGGTTGTAACGCGTAATCACCATGATGGTCGATAACACCGCAATGGCCGCAGCGATATAGAATGCAGTTTCCATGAGCTATCTTTTTAAGGCAGCAGGCTTTTGATATCTACCGGCGGCAGCTCATCCTGGGCATCTCCCTTATCTTTATTCTTGATCGCCAATCCTGCCACTTTGTAATAGTTATAACCAGGATATTTTCCCTGGCTCTGTATCAACAGGTCTTCTTTCTCGTACACCAGGTTCTGACGGTTGTATTCTGCCATTTCAAAATCCGGCAACAGCTGTATAGCGTAGGTAGGACAAGCCTCTTCGCAGAATCCGCAAAAGATGCAGCGGGAGAAATTGATGCGGAAAAATTCCGGGTATCTTCTTCCAAATTCATCTTCCGTTGCTTGCAGGGAGATACAATCCACGGGGCAAGCGGCAGCGCAGAGGTAGCATCCTACACAACGCTCCTCCCCGTCCGGATCACGTGTGAGCGCAATGCGGCCACGCCAGCGGGCCGGCAGCGGCGCGTGTTCTTCCGGATACTGATATGTTTCCCGTTTGTGAAACATATGCAGGAATGTTAACCACATGCTTCTGATCAGGCTGAACATGATATGAGGATTTAAGAATTTACGGATTTTTGGATTTACGGATTTAATGATTGAGCCAGAGCGCGATGCCCGCCGTTACCAGCAAATTGGCCAGCGACAAGGGGAAGAGCACTTTCCACCCGTATTCCATCAGCTGATCATAACGCGGCCGCGGCATGGAAGCGCGCAACAGGATGAACAGCATAATGAACGCAAACGTTTTCAATACAAACCAGATCACCGGCGGCAAAAATGCAGGTCCCAGCCATCCGCCGAAGTATAAGGTAACGACCATAGAAGATATCAGGGTGATGCCAAGATATTCACCGATGAAGAACATGCCGAACTTCATACCGGAGTACTCCGAGTGGAAACCCGCTACCAGCTCGCTTTCCGCCTCGGGGATATCAAAAGGTAAACGGTGTGTTTCAGCAATGCCTGCAATCAGGAATATCAGAAAACCGATGAACTGCGGAATGATGAACCATATCTTCCGCTGTGCTTCTACAATCTCTCTCAGGTTGAAAGAACCGGTGAGCACCACCACGCCCATCAATGCCAGTCCCATGAACACTTCATAGCTGATCATCTGCGAAGCCCCGCGCATGGCGCCCAACAGCGCATACTTGTTATTGGAAGCCCAGCCGCCCAGCACCACGCTATACACACCAATAGACGACATCGCCAGGAAAAAGAGCAAACCGATATTGAAATCTGCCACCACAACATTTGGTCCAAAAGGTACCACAGCAAAGCTCATCAGCACACTGGCCACTACTACGGCAGGAGCAAATACAAATACAACCTTATCTGCAAATGGCGGGATCCAGTCTTCCTTGAAGAATAACTTGATCGTATCCGCCAGCACCACCAGCAACCCGAAGGGGCCGGCGCGGTTAGGGCCGTAGCGGTCCTGCCAGAGGGCCAGCATCCTGCGTTCCAGCCATATCAGGCCGGCTGCTGTATTGAGCAGCACGAAAAGAACGCCTCCTATGATCCACCAGTAGTTTGTCATGGTACTTATATTTTAATGAGCTGCGGCACTTCCGCTACCTGCATCTGCGGCAGGCCTACGGGTATGCCCGCAGCGCCGCGTTGCAGCGTATCGTTGATCACCACCGGCAGCGCGTATTGGTGTCCTTTATCCATAAAATACAGGAGATGCCCGGCCGCCACCTGGAAACGTTTGGCATCTTCGCTGTGCAACATGATATACGGCGCCGGTATGCGCTCGGCCACGCCCGGTGTGTGCACACTCAGCTCTTCCGAGCCATAGATGTGGTACAGCGGTACCAGCAACAGATGACCAGCCAATGGAATAAAAGGCTGCGGCACCTCGCGGAAATACGGCGTATGCCCGTTACCGTTAGCAGGCAGCGGTTCCAGCAAACGTTTGCCACTGTCGCCATCGTGCAGCTGCCCGCCGATCTCCTGTTGAAATTTGTTGACCGACTGCACCGAGTTCCACCCGGGCCACCAGAAGAAGGGGATCATGGAAGATGGGGGCTCTCCCCTGTAACCCTCCATGGTAAAGGAAAGCGCGGTATCGGTATCTTCCGGCGGCTTCGGTTCGCTAACGTTCACATTGGCGAGCATCGCAGTGCGGCCGCTGTAACGGTGCGGCTCACGCGGTATCTTTTGTCCGGCCATACGGAAATCCGCATGCGGCGTCAATGACTCGATGCCGGCAAATATGCGGTGGCTGCGCACAATGGCGGCCACTACTTCATCCAGTGATTGTATATTTTTCAAGGGATCATGACCATTGAAAGCGGCGATCTCCAACAGCCAGCGCCAGCTTTCTTTGATCTGTCCTGATGGCGCGTACACCTGCAAGAAGCGCTGGGCGCGGCCTTCGTTGTTCACAAGCGTTCCGTCGGATTCTGCGAAAGTGCCTGCAGGCAATATGATATGAGCTTTTTCGGCAGTGGCATTGAAGAGATGATCCAGCATGATCACATTTTTACAACGGTCGAGGAATTGGCTGGCCATGTGTTGATCGAGCCGGCGATAGAGATCATTTTCCAGGATGATGACCGTATCGGCAGTATCGTTCATCACATTTGCCACTGCGGAATCCAGTCGATGGCCGCCAAGCATTTCCAGTCCCATGCTGTTGCATTCAGGCACTGTAAACGACAGCATCGCATCAATGCCGGCATGTTTCAGCGCCCAGGCAACGTTGGCGGCAGCTTTCACCACTGCCGTGCTGCCGCTGCCGTAGCCAGCGATGATTAAAGGATTTTTAGCCTGCCGCAAGGCTTTCGCAATCGTTTCCGCCACTTCAGTGCCTTTTTCCGACATGCCGCTTACAGTGGGCAGATGATCATTAATAAGGTGACTAACGGCGAAGCCTATACGTGCAATATTATCAGGCGCAGTATGCCAGGCAGCGGCAGCCAGTTCATCCAGTTTTGTTTCCAGCACATTGAGGATGAACAGCGGCCCTTTCGCTTCCTGTGCGGCTTCGCGCACAGCGGCATCCTGCCATTGCGGCACATGTGTTTGTTTCATGGCTGCTTCCACGGGTATACGGCGCACCGCCTGCCGTACCTGCAATGCCAGCATCGGCGCGGTGTTGGTAATGTCTTCTCCCAATATCAACACCGCATCTGCATTGGCAGCCTCATACATCGAGGCGGCACGCACCGGTCCCTGCTTCAATATCTTCATCATCAGCGATACCATATCATGATCGCTGTCGGATACGCCGAGATAAAAATGGTCGGCGCCCACCAACTGCCTCAGCAGGAAATTAGATTCCAGCGATGCCCTTGGAGAGCCGATGCCTATTACCTTTCCGGCCTGCATACGGTTGCGTATATGCTGCATCACGGAAAGGCCATTGGCCTCATGGCCGGGCGCATGGCGCACCAGCGCTTCTTTGATGCGGTTACTGCTGTTCACAAACTCATAGCCGTAGCGGCCACGGTCGCAAAGAAAATAACCATTCACAGCATGATTGTAGCGGTTAGTGATCTGCCGCAGGGTGCCGTAACGCTCTCCTGCGGAGATGTTGCAACCAAGGCCGCAGCCCTGGCAGATAGAAGGGGCATAGGTCATGTCCCATTTGCGGGTGTAATGTTGCTTCAATGTTTTATCGGTGAAAACGCCCGTGGGGCATACTTCTGCGAGGTTGCCGCTAAATTCGCTTTCCAGTGTACCTTCCTGCTGACGACCAAAGTACACATGATTATGGGCGGCAAAAACATCCAGGTCTTTGCCGCCGGCGAAATCTTTGTAAAAACGCACACAGCGATAGCACTGTATGCAACGGTTCATCTCATGATTCAGGAAAGGTCCGAGATATTGGTTGTTGTAAGTTCGTTTGGTAAAATGATAATCGCGGTAAGAGTGGCCGGTCATCACGGTCATATCCTGTAAATGGCAAGAGCCTCCTTCATCGCAAACGGCACAGTCGTGCGGGTGATTGGTCATCAGCCACCCGATCACATGTTCCCGGAAATTTTTCGCCTCACTATCGTTCACGGATATACGTAGCTGGTCTTTCACCGGCTCCATACAGGCCATGATGATCTTGCCTTTCTGGTCTTCCGCATCTTTGAAAACCTTGATGGCGCACTGCCGGCAGGCGCCAACAGAGCCCAGCGCCGGGTGCCAGCAGAAGTAAGGCAGGTCGAGGCCAAGCGATAAACATGCTTCGAGCAGGTTCTTGCCCTCCTTCACTTCGTATGCTTTGTTGTCAATGTGTATGATGGGCATAAGGGCATTTTTTTTCGTTGATATGTTGTTCAAAATCTTCCCGGAAATATTTCAGCGCACTTTGCAAAGGCTCCATGGCGCCGGGCGCGAGGGCGCAAAAGGTATTGCCGGGGCCCAGCAGCTGCGTATGCTGTTCCAGCAGTTGCAGGTCCTGCATGGTGCCCTGGCCCTGTTCCATGGCATAGAGTATTTTCTCTGTCCATGGCAGGCCTTCGCGGCAAGGTGTGCAGAAGCCGCACGACTCCTGCGCAAAAAAATGTTCCAGGTTATGTACAAAGCCTACCGGGCAGGTGTGATCGTCGAGCACCACCATGGTGCCGGTTCCCAGCCTGCTGCCGGCGGCGGCTACGCCATTGAAATCCATTTTTACATCGAGGTGCGCATCGGTGAGGAAGTCGGTGGAAGCGCCGCCAGGCAAGGCTCCGCGGAAACGGTAACCATTCTTCATACCACCGGCATGTTCTTCCAGCAGCTCGCGCATGGTAATGCCCATCGGCAGTTCCCAGGCGCCGGGCTTGTTTACCTTGCCGCTCACGCCATAAATTTTAGTGCCGCCATCGCTGCTCTGACTGAGCGATTTAAACCAGTCGGCGCCATTGTTCATGATATGGGGCAGATAAGAAAGCGTTTCTACATTATTGACGATCGTAGGCTTGCCGAACAAACCGCTCACCTGCGGAAACGGCGGCTTGGCGCGGGGTGTGGCGCGCTTTCCTTCCAGTGAATTAAGCAGCGCTGTTTCTTCTCCGCACATGTAACGGCCTACGCCGGTATGCAATTGCATTTCCAGGGAGAAGTCCTTACCGCATATTTTTTTGCCGAGATACCCGGCAGCATAAGCATCAGCGATGGCTTGCCGCATCAGCACAGCGGCGGATTTATAGGCCCAGCGCAGGAATACGAATGCGTCCGTGGCTTGTATGGCATAAGCCGCGATGATCATGCCTTCCAGCAGCTGATGCGGATTACCTTCCAGCAGCCAGCGATCTTTGAAAGTGCCGGGCTCCATCTCATCGGCATTGGCGATGAGATATTTAGGTCCAGGCACATCCATCGGCACAAAGCTCCATTTCATACCGGTGCTGAAACCCGCGCCGCCACGGCCTCTGAGGTTAGCCTCTTTTACAAGCGCGGTCACCTCTTGCGGCGTCATCGTCTGCAACACCTTGCGCAGTGCGGAATAACCGCCCACAGCTTCATACTGCCGGAGGTCCAGCGCAGCGCCCGAAAGCGGGATATGTTGTGTGAGCGGCTTTTCCATTGTCGGATTTTTTGATGTACGGATTTATTTATTTTATTGGTGTATTGTTGTTACGGGTATTTAGTTAATATGTTTTTCAGATCATTGTCGTTGATATCATTATAGAGATCATTGTCGATCATCAGGGCGGGCGCATGATC
Source organism: Chitinophaga vietnamensis (assembly GCF_902167635.1). Lineage (GTDB taxonomy): Bacteria > Bacteroidota > Bacteroidia > Chitinophagales > Chitinophagaceae > Chitinophaga > Chitinophaga vietnamensis. Next base: position 6,139 of record NZ_CABHMS010000010.1, on the reverse strand, counting down.
ACAACAGCCGAGGCAGGCATTGGGCAGTAAGGTGAAACGCTCGTCTGGCGTGGTTTGCCCGTAGCTGATCTGCAATTGTTCCATCAATGATTGTTTGATCGTATTATATCCCATCACCCAGCAACTGATACTGTCGCACAGCAGGATCACATGCCTGCCTACCGGCCGCCGGAAGATGAGGTTGTAGAAAGTGGCTACACTGTCTACCTCTGCGGCGCTCATATCCAACAATGCGGCGATATCGTCTACATGTTCATCAGATACCCAGCGACGTTCTGCCTGCACGATCTTCAGCGCTTCTATGCAGGCCGCTTTTTTTACCGGCACATGCAGTAGCTCTTCCTGTATCTTTTCTATTTCGTGAGATGATAGCATAATTGATATTTACATATTTGAGGATGTGAGAATTTGAGGATTTATCTGTCAATATCAGCCAATACATAATCCATTCCGCCGAGGATGGAGAGCAAGTCAGCAACGGTATAACCGCGACTGATATACGGTATCATCTGCATATGCGGGAACGAGGGCGTGCGCACGCGTACACGATATGCCGATGTATTGCCGTCGCTGATGAGATGATAGCCATTCCATCCTTTGGTGGCTTCTACGCAGCTCATGGCTTCGCCGGCGGGGATCACAGGCCCCCAGCTGACATTGAGGAAGTGATGAATAAGCGTTTCAATATCCTGCATGGTGTGCTGCTTCACCGGCGGGGTAGCAAGCGGGTGGCGCGATTTGAAATCGCCGGGCGGCATGAACTCCAGGCATTGCTGCACGATGCGGAGGCTTTGCCGCATTTCTTCCACCCGCACTACCGCACGGTCGTAGCAATCGCCATTTGCTGCAACCGGGACCTCGAAAGCAAAATTTTCATAACCGCCGTAGGGCCTTTTCTTGCGCAGATCCCATTCAAGGCCACAGGCGCGGAGTCCGGGGCCGGTAACGCCCCACTCTATCGCCTCTTCGAGCGTATAGATACCGATGCCTTTGGTGCGTGTCTTGAAGAGGGTATTCTTCATTACCATGTTATCGTATTCTCGCAGTTTACGCGGGAAATAATGGATGAAGTTGCGCACCAGCTGCTCCCATCCCTGCGGCAGGTCCTGCGCTACGCCGCCGATACGGAACCAGTTGGGATGCATGCGCCCGCCGCAGATAGCTTCGATGATCTCGAAGATCTTTTCACGGTCGGTGAACATGTAAAATACTGGTGACAGCTGACCGAGGTCTTGTGCAAAGGTGCCATACCAAACGAGGTGACTGGCGATGCGGAACAGCTCACAGAGCATAACACGGATGATCTGTGCACGCAGCGGCACGTCAATACCGCCGAGGCGTTCTACTGCCAGGAGGTAAGCGAGGTTATTGTTCACGCCGCCGAGATAATCAATGCGATCTGTATAAGGGATGTAGGTGTGCCAGGATTGCCGCTCGCCCATCTTTTCAGCGCCGCGGTGGTGGAAGCCGATATCGGGCACAGCGTCTACAATATCTTCTCCGTCGAGCTGGAGGATGATGCGCAATACGCCGTGGGTTCCCGGGTGTTGCGGTCCGATGTTGAGGAACATGAAATCGGTATCGTCGCTATGCCGTTTCAGGCCCCATTCTTCGGGGTTAAATTGCAGGGCGCCCTGTTCCCTGTCTACTTTTTCGTTGAAGAGCTTGAAGGGCCCCATTTCCGTTGCCCGGGCAGGATGCTCTTTGCGGAGCGGATGTCCTTCCCAGGTAACGGGCATGAGTATACGTTTTAACAGGGGGTGACCATTGAACCGGATGCCGAACATATCATATACTTCACGTTCATACCAGTTGGCCGCAGGCCATACGTGGGTGATGCTGTCTATCGACGGATATTCGCCATGGAGGCCGGCTTTGAGGCGGATAAATTCATTGCGGTCAAAAGAAAAGAGGGTATATACAACGGTGAAATCAAAAGGTTTGTGTCCGTTCTGCGCTCTTTTATACGCACGCTCATCGATGGCCGTGAGGTCATAGAGCATGCGATAAGGCATTATAACGCTGGATTTCAGGAATTGCAATACCGTCACTGTTTTTTCTGCGGGCATGGCCAGGGTGGAGATGCCATCACGTGTGTCCTGCGTGGTAAAGGTGTTTTCACCGAAACGCGCTGTTAATATGTCCAGAATGGGTTTGATAGTAGTAGTATTTATAGGTGATGCGTTAAATTTCGTCGGGTGTTTTGAATTGTGTCATCTGCTGCCGTTTTTCGCGGAGCTGTTCTTTCATGGAGATTTTTTCCGGCTTCACTACGCCTTGTTCGCCGATGATCCAGCTGAGCGGCCGTTTCTCTTTACCTACGCTGTCGCGCAGCATCACGAGCCCCTGCATGAAAGCGTCGGGCCTTGGCGGGCATCCGGGCACATACACATCTACCGGTAAAAATTTATCTACGCCCTGTACTACGCTGTAGATGTCATACATACCGCCGGAATTGGCGCAGGAGCCCATGGAGATGACCCACCGCGGTTCCATCATCTGTTCGTACAGGCGCTGAATGATAGGCGCCATTTTGATGAATACGGTACCGGCGATGATCATTACATCGGCTTCGCGGGGTGTGCCGCGTATCACTTCAGCGCCGAAGCGGGCGAGGTCGTATTTGGGCGTCATGGCGGTGGCCATTTCTACGAAACAACAGGAGAGGCCGAAATGGAATGGCCACATGGAGTTCTGCCTTCCCCAGGCGAGGAGTTTTTCAACAGAGGTGAGCATCACGCTCTGTTGTATCACCTCTTCCATGGAAGTATTGCCGGCGGTTTTGCCGGTAGCATCGTTTGCCTGTGTCATCCACCATTTCATGGCTGTTGATTTTAATAAAGAAAAAATCAACCCTGGCTGATGTTACATTGCTGCTGCTTGTTGTGCCTGAATGTCCGGATAGTTGTGACTTGCTGCGGGTGTGTTGGAAATGCTGCTCTTTCTGAGTTTTCTGTAGGCGCGGAGAATTTTTTTGCCGTCCGGGCCAAAATCCAGTGCGCCATTGCGCCATTCGTAAATGAGTACGGCCAAAAGGATGAGGATAAATACAGATACGCCGATAAAGCCGGTCCAGCCTACTTCTTTGTAAGCGATAGCCCAGGAGATGATCATAACTGTTTCGATATCGAAAATAACGAACAGCATAGCGATGAGATAGAACTGGGAGGGAAATCTTAAACGTGCCGATCCTGTAGATACAATACCTGACTCATAAGCTTCTCCGGTGGCGCGGTCTTTATGCCGCTGCCCCAGTGAATATGACAGGGCCAGGATGATACAGACAAGTATCAAAACAATACCACCATACACCAAAAATGGCCAAACGGGAATGGAATTAGAAACAGTGCTTTCCACAATGTCCGCCCTCCGAGCGATAAAATTGTAAAGACCGTTAAATGTAATGTTGTAACTGCTGACTAGGATTTCATAACATGAAAGGTCCGTGCTAACGGCAAAGGCTATATGAATTGAAATTACGAAGATCCTGATGAAAAAACAAAAACACTTTTGCACCATCAGGTGTGCGTACCATTGATATAGCATTCCAGGCTGGTAATAATATAGCGCTGGTCATCGATGATGTATTTCACCACATCCCCGATGGAGATCATACCAATGAGCCGGTCTTGCTCATCCACTACCGGCAGGTGACGGATACGCTTGTCAGTCATCTTTGCCATACAATCTTCAATGGAATCTTCTTCAGTAACAGTGATAGGTCTTTCGGTCATAATTTCGCTGATAAGCGTTTCTTTGGATGCCCTGCCTTTCAGAATAACGCGGCGTGCGTAATCTCTTTCTGAAAATATCCCAAGGAATCTTTCGTTCTCATCCACAACTGTCAATGCGCCCACATTACAATCAACGAGCATTTGCAGGGCTTCAAAGACAGTATTGTCAGGATGAACAGAATAAACTGCATGACCCTTGGCCTGCAGGATGTTGCGTACTTTTCCCATGGCAAGCCTTGTTTAAGAAGTTAAGAAATGAAAAACCAATATTTCTAAGTTAGGCTTTTTACGCGGTAAAAGCAAGGCAGTGGAAAATTAAATAGATAGCGTAGAATGTACACAAAGGGATTTTCGAATTTATTGATTTTCGGATTTATTGATTTAATTGAAGCGAAGGCGAACAATATTGTCATCTTCGCTTCAATTAAATCAATAAATCCCAAAATCAATAAATCCAAAAATCCTGGTAATCCTTTCAATCCTTATAATCCTGAGCTAAGCCCCTTCACATCCGCTGCATTCTCTTGCAGAAGGTCGAAAACGATGATCTCGTTCTCGCCTTTCTTCAGCCAGGGAGCAGGGCAATAAAGGCTGCGCTGGGGGCCGATCTCCCAATAGCGGCCGAGGTTATGGCCATTCACCCATACGATGCCTTTTTTGAAGGCGGACATGTCAATGTAGGTGTCGCCGGTATTGCTGAGTTGGAAAGAGGCTTTGAAGAACTGGCCTTTTTTGGCAGGGTGGCCGGAAGATAACGTTAACGACTGTACGAATTTTTCCTGCATGGGCAGGCTATATACGTCCCAGTTCATGAGCGTCATGCCGTTCAGTACTACACGGTCGGTGATGCCTTTCCGGTCGATCAGGGCTTCGGCGAAGTTGATACGGCCCATGCCTTCCACCAGTATTTCCAGTACCGGATCTTTCACGTCAGTTTTGGGCAGATTGATAGATTGCTCTCCCAGCCTGCGGTCCAGGCTGCCGATGAACTGGCCGTTCAGGAAAACGGTGGCGTAATCGTGCAGGTCCCTGATCACCAGCTTGCCGCTCTTATGACCGATCAAAGTTGTTTTGTACAGCATGAAACCATAGTCCTGGCCATAAGCCTCGAAGGGCTTGGGTTGCGGCGAACGCACCGGCGCTGGCAGGTGATCCCATACAGACGTGAACGGCTTTAACGTAAAGCCCGGTATGCTGATAGTTGGAACAGGCGCAGGTACGGGCGGCAGTTGCTTACCCTTGGGCAGGTATGAACCAATAAGCTGACGCAAAGCCTGGTACTTTGGCGTGGCATTGCCTTGCTCGTTGATCGGCGCATCATAGTCGTAGCTGGTAACATCCGGCTCATAGCCTTTACCGCCGGAATTAGCGCCGGCCGTGTAGCCGAAGTTGGTACCGCCATGCACAACGTAAAGGTTGAAAGAACGTTTGGTATCCATCAGGAACTTCACTTCTTTGGAGATACCATCGATGCCGGGCCGCTGCCATGGCTCGCCCCAATGGGTTAACCAACCGGGATACGACTCGCTACTGAAGGCGGGTACATCCGGATTCTGTTTTTTTGCTGCGGCAAAATCTTCTTCCGATCCGCCGGAATCCAGTCCTATGGCCGCTCCCGGCACACCGCCTGCTTCCAGCATGTAAGCCGTAGCGCCATCAGCAGTGTAGAACGGAATGTTGATGCCATTCTTCACCCAGAGGTCTTTCAGTGTATAGAGATATTGTTTATCGTTGCCATAGCTGCCATACTCATTTTCTATCTGCATCATCACCACCGGGCCGCCATTGGTCACCAGCAAGGGTTTAACTTCTGCGGCGAGGTGCTGCACATAACGTTCTACTGCCTCCATGTAATGCGGATCAAGGCAACGCACTTTGATATCAGGCGTTTGCAGCAGGTAAGGCGGTAAACCGCCAAACTCCCATTCTGCGCATACATAGGGGCCCGGGCGCAACAGCACCCACATGCCCTCTTCTTGCGCGATCTTTATAAATTCTGCGATATTGTGATTACCGGTAGAGAAATCAAATTGCCCCTTCGTGGTTTCATGATAATTCCAGAAAACATAAGCGGCAATCGTATTACAGCCCATTGCTTTCGCCATCTTTATACGATGACGCCAGTATTCATGCGGAATGCGCGCGGGATGCATCTCTCCGCTGATCATCTGGAAGGGCTTACCATCCAGCAAAAATTCCGTCTTGCTTAATGCAAATGTATGCTTGCCTTGCGCGTACGCTGCCTGGCCCATCCAGCAGGACAAGGCCAGCATACTGCCTAGTATAACTTTCTTCATTGTTCAAAATATAGTTGCGGATAAGTGTACAAAATACATCTTTTCATTTAATTATTCATTTGATTTATTTTAATTGCATAAAGGCCCCCGCGGTACCGCGGGGGCCTT
>NZ_CABHMS010000009.1 GCF_902167635.1 Chitinophaga vietnamensis | reverse complement strand
TTTTTCATCAGATTAAATAAGGATTCACGAAGATCAAATCGAAATAATCTTCGTGAATCCTTATTTAATCTGATGAAAAAAATCCTTATAATCCTTTTAATCAGTATAATCCTGAGCAAAGACAACCTTCGCACAAAGAAATTCCCGCAAGGCGAAAGCCATGCGGGAATGTGTTGGTGCTTGAAACGCGTATATCGGTAATAGTATCAAGCCATTATTTGGCGGAGAGCATGGTGCCGTCGTCGGTATCGTCATCGTGGATGACGGCAACGGCTTTGTTGAGTTTAATATCCGGTGAAACGTGCAACTGGCCGGCAGTAGCGGCGGCGGTGGCATCACGGAGTTTTACGACTACGAGCGCATCGGGTTCTTTGATACGGTCGTTCACGAGGGCCACCTGGATATCAGTTTCGCTGAAGGCACAGTCGCCGGTGATCTTCACCATATCGCCGTTCATGATGATGTATTTTTTGCCGTAACGCGCCGTGCTGGATGAATCAACACCGAAATAGATATTGATATCGCTGCCGGTGCAATTGGTTTGTACGGACTGGTCGGCGGCTTTCACCAGTATACATTTGAACATGCTTACCGGAGCAGTGGCTGATTCGTTGGCGTCAGTAAGTTTGACAAGCGTTACGTAGGCCGGCTGATCCTGGATGTATTGTGATGCAGAGATGGACGTTACATCACCATTATATCCAACTACCGCTTCGTTGTCTGCTTTGATCTCGCTCAATACCAGCACTACTGTTTCTGCGAGCTCAAAACGGTTGTCGTCTTTCACTTTCACATTCAGACTGGCGGTGGAAGCGCCGCTATCAATGACGAAAGGCGCTTTGATGCTGTTCACGAAATCCGCGCCAGGCAAGGCGGTACCGTTACCGAACTTGTAGGTGAGACGTACCGGTTTAGCGGTAGCGTTGATCAATGGCGAGTTGTCGCGTTTGAAGATACCGGCGGAGAACACCACATCGGTGTTAGGTTCTGCGCCATTGCTGCCTCCTACAAATTTCACGATGGCAGGCTGGTCGAGGATAGTCACTTCTCCTTTGGCTTTGGTAAGATAGAGATCAGAGGCATCGAGCACTTCTACGTGGAAGGCTTCTTTTCCTTCGAGGAGGTTATCGCTCTTGATCGGTATCTGGATGGTTTTGGAGATGATAGCGCCGGCAGCAAATTCAGATGGAACAAAAGAGATCGTACCTTCCGTTACGTCAAAATCGCCGGGGCCCGCGCCATTCTTATGCGGGATAGTTTTATAATGTACATTCACAGGCGTGCGCACACCATTGTTTCTCAGGAAGCCGGAGAGGGTGATGGTGAGCGTGGCATTTGACAAGCCATTGAGCGGCTCTGATACTACGATATCATTGATAGATACACCGTGGCTGATCTTGATGATGCGGTTACCATCTTCATCACCGCCGCCAGCGGCGAGGATTTCGCCGGCAGGGCTCATCACCAGTGATGCCAGCGATGTTTTGGCATCGTATTTACCGAGTTGTTTGTCGAACATCAGTTCCCCGTCAGGACTGAGTTTCAGCAGGCGGTAACCTTCTTTGGTGACTACGCACATTTCATCATCTTCCGTGAGCAGCAGGTGCTGGAATACGGAGCCGATGTTTTTATTAACGACCATGCTACCGTCGGGCAGGAGTTTCACGATTTTGCCGGTACCGTTGCCGAGGTTACCACCGGCGGCCACTACTTTACCGTTCTTGCCTACTTCGAGGGCATAGAGGGCGGCATCTACTTCTTTGTTGAAAAGCTCGGTGCCATCGGGGCGGAGCTTCACGATGCGACCTTTATCTTTCTCTTCTGCGCAGGCGAATATCTGGCCGAGGTCATTTACTTTCATCGCGTTGAACTTACCGTCTACCGTGCTGTATTCTTTGTCGAATACTACTTGTCCTTCCGCGTTGATCTTGGCGATGCGGCTGGCATTGCCGGTACCATAGGCTCCGCCGCCCATAGCGAGGATAGCGCCATCTTCGAGGAGCAGCATCTTTTCAAATACGGCGCCGGGTTTGCCGAAGCTGAGTTCATATTGTTTTTCTCCCTTACCATCTACCTTCACGATGAAAGCCTTGCCCTGTCCATCTCCTACGTCGCCGCCTACGGCAACGATGTTTTCATCTTCATCGATCAGTACATTGGTGAATACGTTATGTGCGCCGAAGCCTTTATCAAATTCTACTTTACCATCGGGTGCAAACTTGGTGATGCGGGCCTGTGCAGGCTTGCTGCCATCTACGCCTACGGCGATCAGGCCACCACGGCGGTCGGCGATGATCTTGTCAAAATAGCCGCCCTGGCCATTGCCGATGCTTTTGTCAAACACTACTTCACCGGTGGCCGACAGCTTCGTGATACGGGCATTGCCGTATGCGATGGTACCGCCGCCTACCACTACCAGCTCGTTCTTTGGCAGCAGCAGCAGGTCCTGGTAAGCTACCAGCCCGCCTTTGTTCAGTTTGGTGTTATAAATAAGATTTCCACTGGCCGACAATTTGGTAATGCAACCATTGTCTGTACCGCCACCGATAGCTACAATTGCATTGTTCTCTGCAATTGCCAGTTTCTTGTACTGGTTCTTCGGCGTACCGAAGCTTTTGTTGAAGACTACCGGCATTTCCTGTGCAATGGCCTGTGCGCCTATTGCCAGGAAGAGCATTAATGAAGCAATTTTGTTCATCTCTGTAATTTTGATATACGCAAAAAAGTTATTTACAAGATCCTCACTTCACAGCGGCGGTTCACGCCCTGTACCTTTATGAACAGCTCCCTGTCGGCTGCCAGGGAATATTGTTTGGCGATCATCACCGGTTTCGTAGAGCCGTAATAGTTAACCCGGATACGGTCCGGATCCACTCCCCTGCTGCGCAGGCATTCCTGTATGTATACGGCGCGGTTCCTCGACAATGCCAGGTTATATTTCTCTGCGCCGATCACATCGGTGTGGCCATTGATCAGGATGAGGCGTTGCGGATGCGCTTTCCATACCTGGAAGATGGAATCCAGCTTGCGCCATTCCCGGTCTTGCGGCACATACGAGTTGAGATCGAAATAGATCACCCCGGGGATATGCCACAATACCCCGGCTACTTTGGCGAGGCTGTCGCCTTTCTGGGTAGCGGGATTCGGGTTTTCAGGCTGGCGCCATCCGATCCTGTCGGGAGCGGCATTGGCGCTGCGGCTGTCGCTGAAGGCGGCGGGCGCGGCTTGCGCGGCCGCTGCTGTTGGCGCTGTTACAGTGTTCACGGTATTTTGCCAGGGAATGATCTCTGGTGAGCTGTTCACGGGTTCATCGGCATAGTCCGCAACCGGGCGCTCGTTGTTGGCAATAACGGGCTCGGCTACACGTTTCACAGGCACAGGTAAAGGCTGCTGAACGGAATCATTTGAGATGTTGTCGTAGCGCTTGTCTCCTACTAAAGTCTGCTGACGGCGATCATCCGTCTGGTTCATCGTATAGGGCACTTTATCGTCATCTTTCAGCGGCTTGCCGGGATCGGGCAGGTCCAGCTGTTTCAAAGGATTTTTCTTCAGGTTGAGCACATAAATATGATCATTGTCGTGCACACCGGAGCGGTCAGAGGTAAAGTACAACAGCCGCTTATTCACATCCAGCACGGGATTCAGGTCATCGAACTGTGTATTCACCGGGTAAGGCAGATGCGCCACCCCTTCTTCCGGTTTCTTCACATTGATCACAAATATATCTTGTCCGCCAAAACCTTGCAGACCATTGGAAGAGAAAAATAACTGGTCTCCGGATACGAACGGATAAAGTTCATTACCATTGGTATTCACCGCAGGACCCATATTTACCGGCGCTTTCCACCGCTTCTCTTCCTTGTCCCAGTCGGTATAGTAGATGTCTGTTCCGCCATAACCGCCGGGCATATCGGATGCAAAGTACAAACGTTTCCCATTCGGAGCAACAGATGGATGCAGGAAAGAATAGTTATCTGCATTTTTCCCGATCTTCACCGGCACGGGTTTGCTCCAGTTGTCGTGCTCCGGCTGATAAGTGGCCTGGAGCAACTGGGTATTGTTGTTATAATTGATATAGGAATTTTTCTCGTTCTTCACCGCATCGAAACGATTGGAAGTATAGATCACTTTTTTACCATGATCGAAGAAAGAGGCCGGCCCTACTTGCAGTACGCCTTTCAGGCTGTTGCTGAAGGGTTCTACGCCATCTTCCGACACCATGTATAATTTTGAATTGGTGTAGAACGACTGTGCATCGTTCTTTTTAAAATCATTCGACAGAAATACGATGTTGTCGTTATACAATGCCAGTCCGTACTGATACCCCGGAAGGTTCAGCCGTAAACTGTCTACCCGCACATTCCGCATGGAATCGCGGTTAAAGAAAGTGTAGTAGTTCGTCAGTGATTCCTGCAGGTTGGTGAAACGTGCGTTATTCTTGTAGTTCTTCGCATAGGTTTCGGCCACTTCTTTGGCTTTGAGCACGCGGCCGGTGCGCTTCAGCAGGTCCATGTAATTGGTCACATCGCTTACCAGCACATCATTGCCGGGTTTGTACAGCAGCTCATCATAGAGGCTGAGCGTTTTTTCGAACTGCCGTGTTTCAAAATAGATGCGCGCCAGCTGCAGCTTGGCCGCGCGTAATACTTCTTCTCTTCCGCCGTTGTTGATCACGTCATTGCACAGGCTCACTGCATGCTCATATTCCTGTCTTTTGAACAGGCGGTCCGCACGCCTTACTTTGGCCATGCCATTTCCGCCTGTATGATCTTTCACGAATGCACAGGAAACAAACAGGATTACCGTACTCAGGAAAAGTATGAAGTTTCTAAAAGTTAGCATACGATCCATGATTGATGAATAGTTATTTTGTTAGAAATATCTTGGCGCTACCACTTTCCATTTCGACCAGGCGAAGCGATAGTTTACCATCAGCTCGTGCGATACGGTTTGCGCGCCCTTCAGGTTCGATTGCGTGGGCGTATCATACGAATAGCCGATCTGCAGGTTTTTGGTGGCCTGCACCTGCACCAGGCCTGTCACGGTTTTTTCAGAACGCCAGGAAGCGCCCAGCCATACCAGGTTTTTCAGCAGTATATTGGCATTGAGGTCGTATTGTACCCCACTGCCTTTTACCGCACGGATCAAAATGTTCGGCTTGATCTTTACCGCATCATTGATCGTGAAGAGATAAGCAGTTTGCAGATAGTAATGCGATTGCACCGCTACTTTATTTACACTGTTGCCCAGGTCAAAACTTTTGAAGGTGGGAGAAGAGACGCCCACAAAGAAATGATCGGTGAACAGCATGAAACCGAAGCCCACATCCGTTTTCCAGTAACTCTGGTTTTTTGCAAATACAGGATCGGAAGTGTTGAGCGCCCAGTTATCTTCCTTGTACTGCGATACGCCTCCTTTGATACCCATCGCCAGGTACAGCTTCTCATTCAGTTTCACACGCTGCGATACATTGAAGTTGACCTGCGTTTGTGAGTTCACCGTGATCTTTTCATTCATCAGCGAAAAACCCAGGCTGGTATTGGTGGCCTTCACAGGCGTATAAAATGAGGCCGTAGCCGTTTTAGGTGCACCATCCACGCCCACCCACTGGTTGCGGCCCACAGCCGTGAGGCTGGACGACTCGTCCATAGAAGGATACGCAGGGTTGATCACCATGTTGTTGAACATATATTGCGAGTAGATAGGCTCCTGCTGCGCCTGCACTTTCGCGCCGCAACAGCAGATGACCACTATACCTAGCGCTTTTATGATGTACTTTTTCATAGGTATCAACTTGTTTAACGTTTGATGACAATGTAGCCCGTATACCTTTCCGTTTTACCATTGGTACGTACCTCGATCACATAGAAGTAAGAACCATCCGGCACCTCTTGTCCCGAGCTGCCGCCGGTATTGGCATGGCCGTCAAAGTTGTTGGACTTGTTATCGTAGTTGTTTGTTTTGAAGACAGTGCCGCCCCAACGGTTGAAGATCACCACCTTGTTATCCGGATATTTATTGATGTTCTCAATGTACATCACCTCATTACCCATGCCATCATGATTCGGCGAAATACCAGGATACACGCGGATCTTGCCATCTACCCCATCTACATAATTGAGCTGGCGGTTTTTGTCGAGATAGAACCTGCTCACGGAATCCGGTACGCCATCGTTGGCAGAATCCAGGTCGAGGAAGTTGGGGATACCATCTCCATCGCTGTCATCATCCCAGGGGTTACCATTGTGGTTGATATCTTCCTGGTCATTGGTCAAACCATCGCCATCGGTATCACAAGGGCCGCACATCGGATCATCATTGAGGATCACACCGGTGGCCTTTACAGGATCAGTGAGTGTGGGCGTATTCTGGCCGGAAGGCACAGATACCGTCATCATATGTACAATGAACGACTGATCCATTTCAAACACGGTATCACCAATCATGCGCACAGTGAGCGTACCTTCCGACGCCATCGGCGGGATGATAGTTTGTGTGATGTTATCTTCGAAATCCTTACCAGGTATGGCTTTGTAGCTCATGAAAGGCATCTCGGTACCATTGGTATCTTCTTCAAACACATAGTTCACCGTGATCGGGCGCGAGCTCTTCCGGCTCATCTTCAGTTTGAAGTCGAGCGGCAGGCGTTCACCGAGGTTACCTTCTTTCGCAGAGAATTTAAGCGCAGCGAAAGAGATGCTCAGCGGATCATTATCTGTAATCGCTACCTGTGCAACATTATTGGCGCCGGCTGTATACAGCGGCGTACTGTTGCTGCCATTATAAGGCAGGATCGTCGCCTTCAGGAATCCGTTATCATCATTTACGTCATTATCAGTAACGGTGATGGTAAAGGTGTACTGCGTTTGCATAGCGGGCAGGTTCACCGTAAGAACGTTACCGGAGAGCGTACCGGCGCTGGTGGCGAAGCTGCGGGCCGAATCCTGATCGATCTGCAGGCGTACCGGCACATCGGACTTGGCGCGGGTAGGCGAGTTGAACGTAAACTGTATCGCGTCGCCTTCTACCGCTGTGGCAACGGCGCTGGCGATATTGAGCACCAGCGTGTCGTTATCGTGGATGATCACATCGGCGGTGGATTGTGAAGAGATAGGCCAGGTCACGCCTGCGAGCGTGCTGCTCACCGTCTTCAGTTGCAGTTGCACATTTTCATCTCCCTCTACGATATTATCATCTATCGGATTCACTGTTACAATCGCTTCATGCTGGCCCGCCGGGATGGTAACGCTGCCACCCAGTTTTTGATAACGTACATCGGGCGTAGCGCTGCCGCCAACGGTATAATTCACAGTTACATCTTTCACGGCAGAGAGCTGCGTATCTGTGAAGCGGATGCGGAAAGCGCCTTGTGTGGCCGGTTCGGCGGCATCTTTTACTTTTTCCACGAGCATCTGGCGGGCAAGGGCTTTAGGGCCGGTAGCGTCGCTCTCATCATCATGTACCGTCACTATTACGGTATCTGCTTCGTTGACGTTGAAGCCGATGAACTTGTTGAAACGTTTCATCTGTGCCAGCATCAGGGCGGCTTTCACCTGCTCATCGCCTTCTATCACATAGTTATCGATCACATTAACGGGAACGGATACACTGGTTTTACCGGCAGGTATCGTTACCGATGTGGGTATAGGTGCAATATTGGTGGTACCTGCGATGCTGCTAACGTAGAACACTACTTTCACATCGGCGGCGGCGGTGTCGGTACCGGGCAGGCTGAACACGAAACTGCCATTGGTGGCGGGTTCCGCGGCATCGCTGCCTTTGGTAAGTATTACGCGCATATCGCCGGTTTCAGGGATCAGCACCGCGGCAGGCTGTTGCAGCGTATAGGCAAAGCTGCCGGGTTGCAGTGCGGCTTTGAACACCAGCTGCTCATCGCCTTCGAGTGCATGATCGTTGATGGCGTTCAAAGTATAAGTAAGGCTATGCGTGCCCGCCGGCAGTTTCACCTGCGCCGGCATGCCGCTGTAATCTGCATCATCAGCGGTAGATGAAGGATCACGGGCAATATTGATGATGATATCTTCTGAGGATACAATCTGATCGGCAGTGAAGCCAACAGTTACCTGGCTGCTATGGCCTTCCATCAGGGAAGTAGAATCGATCTTCACCGCGAGTTGCAGATTGGCGGGATCGCGGCGGGTAGCATCATCTATCGTCAGGTCTATATGATCGCTTGTAAGGCCCGGATAGTTTTGAGATACAGCTACAAGGCGCAGCAACTCATCCGGCTCAATTACCTTGTCTGCCACCGCAGTAAAGGAGAACTGTACTGCTGATTGACCCGCAGGTATCACCACTGTTGAAGGCAGGCCGCTGACATCTGTTGCTTTGGCGGCAGATGCAGGGTCTATCGATATGCCTACGGCGATATCCCGGTTACAGGTCACGCCAGGCGCCAGGCTCACCTGCAGGGTGTAGCTGTTGCCTTCAAGCACATGTGTGCCGGTGGTGATGCCGGTCAGCTTCAGCACATTGTACAGCGGGTTCTCATGTGTCTTATCTCTGATGATCACCGTGGTATCACGTACCGGCATATTTATATCTCCGGTATTTCCCTGAACGATCAGGCTTTCGTTATCTTCCAGTACCAGGTCGCTGTAGGCGCTCACGAGCGTAGACGAAGCCGTTTCATTATCTCCCGGGTTCATCGTAATAGATGCAGGCAATGCGCTGTGATCGTTGGTGGTGGCCGTAGATGCCGCGCCTTTGTTGAGGTTCACCGTGATCAGCCTGCCCGCTTGCCAGCCATTCGGCAATTGCACAGAGAGCTTCGTGCCGGCGCCACCTTCATCAATACTGTCTGGCGTAGCCTTGATCAATATCGGCGATGGCAAGGGATATTGTTTATCAGTAATCGTATAGTCGAGCGGGTTAATCGTGAATGTAGAGATGCCATCTGTTGCAGTAGCCGGGATATTCAGTGTTTCCGGCCCTTCTACGAGATTATCGTTCAACAGGTCCAATACGATTACCGTGTCTTTGTTATAGATGATGGCGTTAGGAAGATTATAATCTGCGCCTGATTGTGCGGTGCCATTACGCGGTTGCAGGGTAATGTTGATGGGCACTTCTGTTGTTACGCCGGTAGGCAGGGTAACATTCAGGTTTACTTTATCGCCTTCCTTATAAGGTGCAGGCGTTTGTGCGGCTACGCTCAAAGTAGTATTGGCGGCCGATGCGCGCGTCATATCCTTGATAGTCAGCGGCACATTATTGACCACAAACGGGGCGGCAGCGCCATCGAGTATATAAGATTTATCTCGTTCCAATACCAGGTCGGTATTGGCTTTCAGCACGCCGGCGAATGTTTGTGAATGGGTGGCGGCTGGCAATACCAGCTGGGTAGTGGTAAGCGTAGCATCGCTATTGCCGGCCACAGAAGCCGCATCCCTGCTGAGGGTAACGGTGATCGGCGTTTTGGAAACATAAGAACCTGCCAATGATATCGTGATATCCGCACTGCTGCCTTCCGGCACTATGCTGATATTGGAGCTCATCGTCATCTGGTTGGCGCCTGGCTGGTTGATGGTATTATCTGCCACCGTGATGGTATCGGGCCGCACTTTTATATTATTATCTGAAGTGGAGCCGGTAACAATGATGGTACCGCCGTCGCCCAGCATATTGTTGGCAAAGGCGGTGATGGTGGCCGGTGTTGCTGCGGTCTGACCTTTCTTGATCACGAAAGTGCCCGGCACGGCGGAGTGGTCAGTATTGGCCAAAGTGGAAGCGGCATCTTTTATAACGTTAACGCTTATATCAAAACCGGCGATCCAGTTATTAGGCAAGGTAACGTTAAGCGCGGTCTGGTCGCCTTCCTTGATAGAGGCCGGCGTAGCGGTGAGTTGCAATGTTACCGGGTATTGCGCATCAATGATCGTCACATCTGCGGCGCCAATGGTATACACATAAGCGCTGCCATCGGTCACGGAAGGCGCAACATGGATGGTTTCCGGCCCTTCTACGATATTATCGGTCTTGATCACCAGCGGCACATGTACCGTATCGCCGGAAGAGAGTGTAGCCGTTGCCGGTAGTGTATAGTCTGCGCCGGCTGTGGCGGTACCGGAGGTGCTGAAGTTGATCGTCAGCGGGATTTCGGTGGTTACGCCTGCCGGCAAACTGATGATATAATCATTGCTGGCGCCTTCTGCCAGCTGCTGTGTAGCAGGGGCAATGGTGAGCGCCCTGTTGGCAGCTACCTGGCGCGTCATATCTTTAATGATGAAAGAAGCAGATGCTACGGTGTAATTGGCTGCCGTACCATCGATGATCAGCTGTTCATCATTTTCAATGATCTTATCCTGTAAAGCATTGATCACCGTAAACGGCGTAGTGGTATTGTTGGTGAATTTTGGTAATACAATGTTAGGTGACCTGAAACTGAAGTCAGTTGCGGATGCCGCAGAACCAGTGTTGCGTGAAAGCGCAATGCTCACATCTTTGGCAGAGGTAATGCCAGCGGGCAACGACAATACAAATCGGGTACTGTCGCCTTCATTCAGCGGGTCCGTTTGCGCCGTCATCGTGATCTTGTTACTGCCCGGCGAAGTGATCCTCGTTTTATCTGCAATGCTCAATTTCAGGCTGTCGCCCGTCGCAATATTCGGGTCCGCACTGGCCAGCGTTATGATTACATAGGAGTCATCATCAAGTACCGTATTGGCAGGCGCGGTGATCGCCACCGGCAGCGATGCATTTTTACCGGCAGGGATGGTGATGGTTGCCGGCAACGCAGTGTACGCGCCATTAGCGGCAGTGGTTGTAAGGCCCTTGCCTATATTAAAAGTGAAATCTTTACCGGCGATCAATCCTCCCGGGAAAGCCACGGTGAGATTGGTACCGGTGGTATTGCCTTCATCAATGCTGTTGGTAGTAAGCTGCAAGGTCACCGGTGTGGTCAGCGGATAGTTTGCATCTTTGATGATCAGGGTAGTATCCTTCACGGTGAAAGCCGTGCTGGTGCCATCTGTTACGGTAGCGCTCAGGATCAGGGTCTGATCGCCATCGATCCGGTTATCGGTCGGCACATTCAGGTCAAAGTTGGCAGCGTGATTGGTGATGGTCAGCGATTGCGGCGTCAGCGTATAGTCGGTACCGTAAGTGGCGGTGCCGCTGTAAGTAAGGTTGACGGTGATCGGCACTTCTGTTGTCACATTATCAGGCAGGGAAGCGCTGAAATGATACAGGTTGCCTTCCTTGATTTGTGTAACTGCGGGATCCTTCTTAAAGGAGATGACCGTATTAGCCGCATTGAGGCGGGTCATATCTTTTATCTTGAAAGCGGCAGATGTGATCGTGTAATTTGGTGCAGTACCGTCGATGATCAGCTGTTCGTCTGTTTCCAGCACCAGGTCTGATGTTGCAGTAACAACGGTGTAATCAGTGAGCGCGCTGTTCAGGCCCTTGCGCAGAACGATGTTCGGCTGGTTCAGCGTGAAATCCGCCGCGGTAGCCACAGAGGCCGGGTTGGCCGCTAAACTGATCTGAATATCTTTCGCTGAAGTAATGCCTGTTGGCAAGGCGATCTGGAATTTCGTACTGTCTCCTTCGTTCAGCAGTGCGGTTTGTGCCGTCAGCGTGATCTTGTCGCTGCCAGGTGAGGTACTTCTTGTTTTATCCGCGATCACCAGTTTGAGGCTGTCGCCTGTTTTGATGTTCACATCCGGATGCGAGAAATTGATCACCAGCATGGAACTGTCATCCAGCACGAGGTTAGCCGGCGCTGTGATCTTCACCGGGGCAGAGGCATTTTGTCCGGCCGGTATCGTAATCGTTGCCGGCAGGCCACTGTAGGCTGTGTTGGCGGCGGTACCGGTCACTCCCCTGCTGATGTTGAAGACCATGTCCTTACCTGCTTTCAGGCCGTTGGGCAGTACCAGTGTGATGTCCGCACCTGTTGCATTGCCTTCGTCAATGGCAGTGGCAGTGGTATGCAAAGTAACCGGACTGGTCAACGGGTAGTTCGCATCTATAATGGTCAGCGTGGTATCGTTTACATGATAGGTGTTGGTGATACCATCGTTACCGGTGCCGCTGAGCTGCAATGTCTTATCGCCATCTATCACACTGTCTTTCGGCACATCAATATTCAGCGTAGTGGAATGGTTGGCGATCACCAATGGCGATGGCGACAGCGTATAGTCTACACCGTTAGTGGCCGTGCCGGCAGGCGCCAGGGTAACGGTGATCGGGATATCAGTAGTGACGTTGAACGGTAATGATGCGGTAAAGTGATAGAGGTTGCCTTCTTTGATTTCCGTTACCGCCGGGTCCTTTATCAGCTGGATGGCTGTTAAGGTAGGATCGAGGCGGGTCATATCATTGATGGTGATATCGGCGCCGGTAACAGTAGCCGGATGACCCAGCACTACTGCATCTGCCTTCACACGGAACAACTCAGGGCGCTCCAGCACACTGTCTTTCACCGCGCTGATCGTGATATTGGCCGATCCTTTATTAATATCGATCAACACGCTGTCCGGCAGGATATAATCCAGTTTAGGCGTGGCCGTTACTCCGGTCGTTGGCGCGATGCCGCTGAGTTTTACCCAGAATGCCTCCGTAGTGGTAACACCGGATTGCAGGCTCACCTGCGCAGTGGCGGTGTTACCCTCATCGATCGATGCCGGTGATGGCGGCGTGAAGAAGATGTTATGGTTCTCGTCATCCTGTATCACGTAAGTGGCCACCACCTTGGGGCCCAGCGTAAGGAGGCCGTTACAGCCAACGGGCACCAATTGCACTTTAAAATGACGGTCGTATTCCAGTTTGTTATTACCGATCACGGTAAAACCATTCACCGTAACAGGGGTAGGCGTGCTGTAATCTCCGGGCGGTATCATAAAACCATTCTGGAAATTGGTATAGTCCACGCCGTCTATTGCCACATGCGTATCGCCCGGCGTGGCAGGTACCACCTGCATCTTCACGTACAAGGGCGCAGTGATCTTGCCGCCCGATACAATGATATTGAAGTTATGAGGATCATGATTATCACCTGTATTACCTTCCAGCCCGGCGAGCGTATCCTGTGCAAATTGCACGATCACCGGCGTGGAACCGGTGCTCACAGGCCTGCTGGCCATAGCGGCTTGCAGGGGAATATAATCTGAATTAAATGTGGTATCTGTACCATAGCCTACCAATACCGATGTTCCCTGCGCAACATTTCCTTGCAGGGGTTTGTTTTGATCGGAGATCTCCACGGCAATACCGCGGTTGGTGCTGGGCAGCTGTCCGAAGTTACAGGTGTTATAAAGACTGAAACCATCCGTTTTCTTCTGGTTGCGGGAATTTACCACACCGGAATAATAAGTAGAGAACTGGTCGCGTGCAGCCAATACATGTGTGAATGGTCCGGAAGCCGGTGTGCCAATACCTCTGAAAAGCCCTACCAGCTTGGGCGTGGTGCCTGTCGGTACTGGCGGCGGTATCTCAATGAATCCTTTGGTGTACAGGGCCGCTGCGCCAGGATAGCCGGGCGCGGTGGGCGCCAGAGCTTCCTGTAATACATTGTATTCAGACAAATAAAGGTGCGGCACTGCATTGAGGCCGCCCGGCATATCTGCTGCTGCTACAAAAAAAGTATAGTCGAGGTAGAAATAATTGGTCCCGCTTACATAACTGATGGTGATCATCATCGTCATGTTATTGAAGAAGTTGAACCCCGCGCCGCTAACGGTACCGATCATATTCACCCGGTAAGGTTCTGCCGTGGTTCCTTTCCCCATCACGTCAGATATCTCACAGATGCTCGGCGTCAGCTCACTGCTCACGTACAGGTTATCAAGATCCTGGAATATCATGGTGCTCACGATACCCGTTGGTATTTTCTGATATGTTTCTGCATTGCCCAAACGGTAAACGCTGTAGCTGCCACTGGGATCGATCTCGATCCTCAGGTCATTGGTAGTAGCAAGGCCTCCTCCGGGGTTAATGATTTTTTTCGTTTGTGCGTGTGCGTTAATCACGAAGCCAATTATCCAGACCAGCACCATACCGCAACGTGCTGCGATACGACAGGGCATAGCTTTCTTCGTTGATTTCATAGGATGGGAAAGGAGTAACATAAAAACGTGTAAAATTTCTATTTATACATATAGATTTTAAGTCAGAAAAATGAATACAGTCCTTTGTAAAACCCTATATGCCTGTATGTAAATTGGCTCTCCCGGCACCAAGCTGTTATTCCTTGTAAATTCTGAAAAACCTTTGCCGGTGGTTATTTTGTTATATACTCAGCGTGTAGCGAAGATCGACATGACTTTATAACTTTCCATATATTCTATAGATTGTCAACTATAAAAAAACAGTTTGTTATAAAATCATATATTATAATAAGCAAATTTATATCATAAATTATATTTAATCAAATTAATTTGTTTAGCAAGATGAGATAGAAGGCAGAAGGCTGCTTAACAAAACTTTAGGGGAGAAAGGGAGAAATTTACTACGAATGATTATGTAAAAAGATAAAATAACCATAGATTTGCCAAAAAAAGAACAGAATGTCTACAATTGCTAAATCTAACATTGACTTTGACCTGAAATATAAGGTAAAAGATATGTCTCTTGCTGCCTGGGGCCGCAAAGAGATCGAGCTGGCAGAAGCCGAAATGCCCGGCCTCATGTCGCTCAGAGAAGAATATGGCAATAGCCAGCCACTGAAAGGCGCACGCATCGCCGGCTGTCTGCATATGACTATCCAGACTGCCGTACTGATCGAAACCCTGGTACACCTGGGCGCCGAAGTACGCTGGAGCTCCTGCAACATCTTCTCTACACAGGACCACGCCGCTGCCGCTATCGCCGCTGCCGGTATTCCTGTTTTCGCCTGGAAAGGCCTCAACGAACAAGAGTTCGACTGGTGCATTGAACAAACCCTGTTCTTCGGTTCTCCCGATCGTCCGCTCAATATGATCCTGGATGATGGCGGCGACCTCACCAACATGGTGCTCGACAAATACACAGAACTGATCCAGCACATCAAAGGCCTCAGCGAAGAAACCACTACCGGCGTTCACCGCCTCTACGAGCGCATGAAGAACGGTACCCTGCCGATGCCCGCTATCAACATCAACGACTCCGTTACCAAATCCAAATTCGATAACAAATACGGTTGCCGCGAATCCTGCGTAGATGCGATCCGCCGTGCTACCGATGTAATGATCGCTGGTAAAGTGGCGGTAGTAGCCGGTTTCGGCGATGTTGGTAAAGGTTCCGCTGAATCCCTCAGAGGCGCCGGCGCCCGCGTGATCGTTACAGAGATCGATCCGATCTGCGCACTGCAAGCCGCCATGGAAGGTTATGAAGTGAAAAAAATGAGCGATGCCATCAAAGAAGCCGATATCGTAGTAACTACTACCGGCTGCCGCGATATCATCACCGGCGAACACTTCAAACTGATGAAAGATAAATGTATCGTTTCCAATATCGGTCACTTCGATATCGAAATCGATGTAGCATGGCTCAACAAAAACTACGGTAACACCAAAGTGGAAATCAAACCACAGGTAGATAAATACACCATCGACGGTAAAGATATCATCCTGCTGGCAGAAGGCCGCCTGGTAAACCTCGGTTGCGCTACCGGCCACCCTTCTTTCGTAATGAGCAACTCCTTCACCAACCAGACGCTCGCGCAGCTGGAACTGTGGCTGAACGCAGACAAATACGAAAACAAAGTATACGTACTGCCTAAACACCTCGATGAAAAAGTAGCCCATCTCCACCTGAAAAAAATCGGCGTGGAACTGGACGTGCTCAGCGACGCACAGGCAGCCTACCTCGGCCTGCCTAAAGAAGGTCCGTTCAAACCAGACTACTACCGTTACTAATCGTAAGGGTATAATATATCAAAAAGCGTTCTGTCAAAAACAGAACGCTTTTTGTTTTAATTTTGCACCATGACAAAGCTCAGTGTAAACATCAACAAATTTGCTACGCTGCGCAATGCGCGCGGCGGCAATCTCCCCGATATATTGAAAGTGGCCCAGGACTGCGAACGCTTCGGCGCCGATGGCATCACCGTACACCCACGCCCCGATGAACGTCACATCCGCTACAAAGATGTGCGCGACCTGAAACCCCTCGTTACCACCGAATTCAATATCGAAGGCTATCCATCAAAAGAATTTATGGACCTCGTACTGGAAGTGAAACCACACCAATGCACACTGGTGCCCGATCCGCCAGACGCCATCACTTCCAACACCGGCTGGGACACCGTCCGCTATCAGTCGCAGTTGAAAGATGTGATCTCCACACTCAAAAAGGCAGGTATCCGTGTATCTATCTTCCTCAACCCGGAAGCAGACAAAGTAGCTGGCGCCAAAACCGCCGGCGCCGATCGCATCGAACTCTACACCGGCCCTTACGCGGAAGAATATACGAATGCACGCACACAACCGCAGAACCTCCAGCTGTTCAACGACTATAAGAACACCGCCCGCGAGGCCACTGCCGCCGGCCTGGAAATCAATGCCGGCCACGATCTTAACCTCGACAACCTCCGCTTCTTTAAACTGCATATCCCCCAGCTGAAAGAAGTGTCTATCGGCCACGCCCTCGTTGCTGATGCACTCTACTACGGCCTGGAAAACACGATACAGCTTTATAAGCGCCAGCTCATCGATTAATTACGGAGTACGCAATAAGCATGATGGCATCGTTGCGTAAATTTGTCGCCCCGGGGGCTACCGAGCTATCGCTCCTACGGAGCTTAGTGCAGCGGAACATACGGTTTATCTACCGGGCTTTCGCCCCTACGGGGCGATATATTGGTAGCGGATATTGTGTCTACCAATATGCCGCCCCGTAGGGGCGGTAGCAATCGCATTGATCAAGCTCCGTAGGAGCGAAAGCCCGGTAGATAAACCGTATGTTCCGCTGCACTAAGCTCCGTAGGAGCGATAGCTCGGTAGACCCGGGTGGAACCCGGGGTCCACAAACCCACAAACCCGTGGCCGCGGCCGGTCCCGGGGTACGGCAAATTCATGCAACAACCGACATTAATAACAAAGCCATTCCCTTCCAGGAATGGCTTTGTTTTAACCCTTAAAACAATCAACATGAAGTTCATACCGGGGTCACAACAAACCAGCATGAACTCTTCTATAGTTTACCGTCATGAGTGACAGCAATGTTACGTGTGTTACTTCTTTAATAACGCTATTTCGAGCACTTGGTTCATTTGTTTTACATAATGAAACTTCAGTCCTTTGATATAGTCGGGATTAATTTCTTTGATATCTTTCTCATTCTGCCAGCAGAGGATGATCTCGCGGATACCGGCACGTTTGGCAGCCAGTATTTTTTCTTTGATGCCTCCTACCGGCAACACCTGCCCTCTCAGCGTAATTTCGCCGGTCATCGCGAGATACGATTTTACTTTACGGCCGGTGAAAATAGAGGTCAGCGCCGTGAGCATCGTGATACCCGCGCTGGGACCGTCTTTCGGAACGGCGCCTTCCGGGATGTGCACATGCACGCTCTTCTGCGCAAACAGTTTCGGATCGATCTTATACTGGGCAGCATTGGCCTGCAGGTAAGTGAGGGCCGTTATTGCAGACTCTTTCATCACCTGGCCGAGGTTACCGGTCAGCTTCAGTTCGCCCTTGCCTTCACTCAGGCTGCTTTCGATAAAGAGGATATCGCCGCCAACATAGGTCCAGGCGAGGCCTACAGCCACTCCCGGAGGATTACCCACTTTATATATTTCGTTGGAGTAACGCGGCTTGCCTAATATTTTTTCAATATTTGCATCGGTGATATTCTCCGGCAGCGGACGTTCCAGCGCTACCTCCTTCGCCAGGTTACGCATGATGGAGGCAAAGAGCCGGTCCAGCTCCCGCACGCCGCTCTCGCGGGTATAGTCCGCGATCACATGCTCTATAACGCTGTTGCTTATACGAAATTTTGTATCCTTTAACCCGTGCGCTTCCTTCTGCTTCGGCAAGAGGTGGCGTTTGGCGATCTCCACTTTCTCTTCAATAGAATAGCCGCTCAGGTCAATGATCTCCAATCGGTCGCGCAGCGCCGGGTGGATCGCATTGATGTTGTTGGCTGTCGCGATGAACAATACTTTGCTCAGGTCGTATTCCAGTTCGAGGTAATTATCATAGAAAGAGCTGTTCTGCTCCGGGTCCAGCACTTCCAGCATGGCGGAACTGGGATCGCCGCGCAGGTCATTGCCGATCTTGTCGATCTCATCGAGGATCATTACCGGGTTAGATGATTTGATCTTCCGGATAGATTGAATGACCCTGCCCGGCATCGCGCCGATATAGGTTTTCCGATGACCGCGTATCTCGCTTTCATCATGCAGGCCGCCAAGGCTCAGGCGCACGTACTTGCGGCCCACTGCATTGGCGATCGAGCGTCCCAGCGAGGTTTTGCCGATACCCGGAGGGCCTACGAAACAGAGGATCGGAGATTTCATGTCTCCTTTCAGTTTCAGTACAGCCAGGTATTCCAATATCCTTTCTTTGATCTTTTCCATGCCGTAATGGTCATGGTCCAATATTTTTTTCGCCTTCTTCAGGTCGTAGCTATCGGTGGTATAATCGCCCCAGGGCAGGTCCAGCAAGAGATCCAGGTGATTGTACACTACGCTGTAGTCCGGCGTGGTGGGATGCATGCGCTCCAGCTTTTCAATGCCTTTTGCGAAGGCTTCCGCCGCGGCCGGCGACCATTTCTTCTCTTCTGCCTTGCGCTTCATCTCCCTGATCTCACGATCATTGGCATCTCCGCCCAACTCTTCCTTGATGGATTTCATTTGCTGTTGCAGGAAGTAGTCGCGCTGTTGTTTGTCAAGATCCGCCTTGGTTTTGTTGGTGATCTTGTTTTTCAGCTCGGCCAGCTGCAATTCTGTTTGCAGCAATTTCATCAGCAGCTCCGCGCGGGTGCGCAGGTTGTTGATCTCCAGCAATTGCTGTTTATCTTTTAATTCGGAGTTGAGGTTGGAAGACACAAAATGCACAAGGAACGACGGGTTCTCGATATTCTTCAGGATGATGCCAGCTTCTGAAGGCAGGTTGGGCGACAGGTTGATGATCTGCGCAGCCAGGTCTTTGATAGAAGAAACATAGGCGTCAAATTCCGTATCCTCGGCTACCGTCTCTTCCGGCAGTACCGTGATCCTGGCTTTGAAATACGGATCTTCTGTAACGATCTCGTTTATTTTGAATCGTTTGCGTCCCTGGATGATGATGGTGGTGCCGCCATCCGGCATTTTGATGAGTTTCACGATACGGGCCACAGTACCTACTTCTGTGAGATCGGCCACATTGGGATCTTCTACAGTACTGTCTTTTTGCGCTACTACACCGATCATTTTGTCAGTCTTGTACGCATCGCTCACTGCTTTTATGGACTTGTCCCTGCCAACGGTGATGGGCAATACCACCCCGGGGAATAATACTGTATTTCGTAATGGTAACAATGCCAGTTCATCGGGGATTTTGCTGTCATCCTCTTGCGCATCCCCATCTTCATTCAAAGGGATAATAGGCATGAACTCCATTTCATCTTCCGAATTTCCTAAATAAAATCTGTTCATCTGAGTTATTTAAAGCCTCCGAGGACATTCTGTCATAAAATACGGCTACAGTCCTCATTATTTAGAGCAGGGGTACATTGTCAAGTTTAATGCCAAGTGCCGGCATGGCAGCAGGAGTGATGACCGGAAAAAGCGATGTCCCGGCAAATTGCCGGGACATCGGAAAATAACTTAATGGCATTCCGTAAATAATTACAAGGTAACGCCAACGCCAATCTGGATCGCCTGGTTTTTCCAGTTGCTGGTGTTGGTTACGCTGTTCAGGTCTTTCACGTCATTAAAGCCAATGATGTAACGCGCACTGATGTTGATGATAGGCAATTGCAACCATAAGCCAGCCACACCGGAAATATCGCCGCCTTTGAAGGCCTGGTTAACAGCGCCGGAAGAACCAAACACTTTCTTGTCGCTCACCAACGCACTGAATTGTGGACCTACCTGCAATTTAATGCGGGGACTGCCCAGGTCGATGTTGGCCAGCAAAGGAATGCTCAGGTAATTCATGTTGATCGTTTTTCCGTTGTCGCTCAGATTACCAGTATTGTAGATCTGGCTAAAATCGTCTGTGGTCTTGGTTTTGGTAGAAGAGAAAACAAATTCACCCTGTACTCCGAAACCTTTTACCAGGTGCAATTGCGCGAAAGCGCCAATGTGATAGCCCAGTTTAAAACCATCCTGGTAGCCGGTACCATCTAATTTACCAAGGTTAGCTCCACCTTTGACACCAAAACGGAGCAATCTGTCTTGCGCTTTAACGGTTGAAACGGCAGTTGCGGTTAGCAGCACGACTGCGAGAAACAGTTTTTTCATAAAATTGCTTTAAATAATAATGGTTAAAATATAGACGTACATCACAACATTTACCCCTACGCGACTAATTGTGATTGGCTAACTACAAATTTTATGCTCAATATTAAAAACTATACGCCACACGCGCAGTGAAATAGCTCATGATGTGCTGGTCTTCTCCGGTGAAAGGCTTGAAAACAGTGAAGGCGGGGGCGATATTCAATTTGCCGACGAGATAGGAAAAATTAAGTGTGAGATCAAGTGCGCGCGGCTCAAAACCGGAATGATCTTCCAATGCAATTTCTTTTCCGCGATGTACAACGGTCTTCTTTAACTTGGGAGAACGGGTAATATATTGAAAGGCTTTGAGGTTGCTGAAATAGTTGGCGGTGCCGCAGGTAAAGCCGATGGAGGGCGCCAGCAATATGGCATCTGTGCCGCTCAGGATGCCATTGAACAGGAAGGGATGCCGCACGGCGAAGATGACGTTGAAGTCGTTACCACGCAACGAACTGTGGGTATGCTCTCCGCTCTCATCATGCTTGCCCCAGCCGTAATCCACACTGATACCGGGTTCCAGCCACCACTTGCGGTAATAGAAATAAGCGAATATCTCATTGGTGATGGGCGTTTTAGGCACATCGCTGGAATCTGCGAAGAAATATTTAGTGTAAGAAATACCGGTGAGTACGTTATCACTTTTCGTATAGTCGTAACCGGCAGTGAGGTCCCATTCAAACCAGGGATGTTCATTGGCATTTACCAGGTAATAGCTGCTAACGCCGCCATAGAAGCCGCTTTTATGATAGTAGGTCAATGAAGGCGCCAGGAAGGTCTTCATTACTATCGGCCATTCATAGTTGGTGGTTTTGCTGCCGTAGGCGGGATTATTGCCATATCCCACTGCTGCAACCAGTTCACTCTTATCTTTTTTGCGTAACAACGAATCGAGCTGTTTTTCCAGCTCGGCTAAAGTTTGGCCCGCCGCGATACGGCTGCATAACAGCAACAGGAATATAAAGTAAACGCGCATGAACATGCTTTTTCCTTGTACTACGTTCACCGCAAGATAGGTGTAATTCCGCATTTAAATGCAGTTGACAGTCGAAGAGGGCATAACTGTAGTTGTATGATGGTTATTTGTCGATAAACTCCATTTTTCGGTTAAACGAGATCGATGACGGTAATCTCCGGCAATACGCCTACCCTGCCGGGGTAACCGAGGAAACCGAAGCCCCTGTTCACATACAGGTGTTGATCGCCTTCCTTGTAAAGGCCGGCCCACTCTTTATAGATATACTGCGCCGGGCTCCATTTAAGACCGGGAATCTCTATACCGAACTGCATGCCATGGGTATGGCCGGCCAGCGTAAGGGCGATGTCCGGGAAATCCGTGCGTACCTGGGCATCCCAGTGGGTAGGGTCGTGCGACATCAGTATTTTAAAGGGGATATGTTCAATGCCTTCATAGGCGCGCTTGAGGTCACCATGACGGGGAAAACGGCTCATGGCGCTCCAGTTTTCCACGCCCAGCAGGGCGATCTGCTCTCCACCCTTCTCCAGCACTGCGTTTTCATTCATCATCAATTTCCAGCCCAGTTCGCCATGTACCTGTTTCAAACGTTCCAGGTTCTGGTGCTGAAGGGCGCTATAGCCGTTGGGCGTCTTGTCGGGCCAGGGGTAATAGTCGCCATAGTCATGATTGCCCAAGGTGGAATACACGCCCATAGGGGCTTTCACCTGACGGAACACATCCATCCAGGGCTCCATTTCGCTGGCGCGATCGTTGACCAGGTCGCCAGTGAAGAGGATGAGATCGGCCCGCTGGTCGTTGATCAGCTGCACGCCTTTGATCACTGCCTCGCGGTTGGCGAAGCTGCCGGAGTGGATATCGGATATCTGCACGATGCGCATGCCTTTAAAGGAGGCGGGCAGGTTTTTGAGCGCCAGCTTTATTTTGTGCACACGATAATTATACTTGTTGGAAAATCCGTACACGAGCGTAGCAAAGAGGCCGCCGCCCGCGATGAGCCCCAGCCTGTTGAGGAACTGGGAGCGGGAAAGGCCATTCACGGCGGTTTCCGGGCTAATGGTTTTGGCCGCGCTGAAGCGACGGACTACCCAGGTGAGGGCGCGGCGTACATCATCCAGCAAGAGGAACACGGCGGTGAGCAGCTTGGCCACCACCAGCCCGATGATCACGGCCAGTACATAGGAACGCACGGCGGTGGGCCAGTTATGCCATTTGATGTAAGGCAGCAATGCTACGGTAATCAGGCAGGCCAGCGAAACAAACCAATATATGCTGTAAGTGACGGTACGTACCCTGGGGCTGGACATGTACACGATGGCCCGTACGGCCTGGAACACGTAAATATCCAGCAATAAAAGAAAGATCAGTAAAAAAACGGAATTAAACCCCGATCGCATGATGAAAATATTATATAAATATATGATAGGACAGCAAGTTAATGCAGTTTTGCTGGTCCAAAAAGTTAAAACCTTGCTGGCAGGATACGCCCTGTTTCAAGCCAGTATAAAGCCAGTATAGAGCATGTAGACGAATAACAAGCGGGGAGATTGTATGTTCTTTTAAAATTTTTCCCGGGCAGGGCGGACAGTTTGTGAATAAATAAATATACTGCCACGCCGGACTTTTGGGTAATCGTTGTATTTTTGTCCGATTGGCGAAATAAGGTAAATGGTAATTTGTAAATGGTAAATCGTAAATTACGGGGTACCATTGGCTGATTACATTTTTACTATTCAAACCGGTTCAAGCATATGAAATACACCTGTTACGGACATTCCTGCTTTGCGATTGAAGTGAAAGGCAAGAGGATATTATTTGATCCTTTTATCAGACATAATGAGCTGGCGAAGAAAGTAGACATTGATGCCATAACGGCGGATTACATTTTTGTTTCTCATGGTCATGAGGATCATACGGCCGACCTGATCGAGCTGGCAAAGCGTACAGGCGCCACCGTGGTATCGAATTTCGAGATTGTGACCTGGGTGAGCAAGCAGGGAGTGGAAAAGGTACACCCGATGAATACCGGCGGCAAGTGGAAATTTGATTTCGGTACGGTAAAATGCGTGGTGGCACAGCATTCCAGCAGTTTGCCCGACGGCGCTTACGGCGGCAACCCCATGGGTTTTGTATTCATCACCGACGATGCCAACTTTTATTATAGCGGCGATACCGCGCTCACTTTCGATATGGAACTGGTACCGTCTATCGCCACGCTCGATTTTGCCGTGCTGCCGATCGGCGATAATTTCACCATGGGCGTGGAAGATGCCATCGCCGCAGCTGAGCTGATCGAATGTGATAAAATAGTAGGCGTACACTACGATACCTTTGGTTACGTTAAGATAGACAAGAAAGCGGCACAACAACAATTTGACGAAGCTGGCCTGGAACTGTTGCTGCCTGAAATAGGAAGCACCATAGAGGTTTGATTTATCCTTTATCCTATAAATAAACCTTAGAATTTTTAATTTACACAATGGCTAGAATAATCGCAATCGCTAACCAGAAAGGTGGCGTAGGAAAAACTACAAGTGCAATAAACCTGGCAAGCAGCCTGGCTGTGCTGGAATTTAAGACACTGCTGGTTGATGCCGATCCTCAGGCCAACAGCACTACAGGACTGGGCTTCGACCTGCGCAATGTACAGCAGAGCCTTTACGATTGTATGGTGAATGACGTGCAGGCAAAAGATGTAGTGCTGGAATCCGATACCCCCAACCTGAAAGTACTCCCCTCACATATAGACCTGGTAGGCGCCGAACTGGAACTCATCAATCATCCCAACAGGGAAAGAGTGATGAAACAGGTGATCGACAGCGTGAAAGATGATTACGATTTCGTGATCGTAGACTGCTCTCCTTCTCTCGGCCTGATCACCGTAAATGCCCTGGTAGCCTCCAATTCCGTGATCATCCCCGTACAGTGCGAATTTTTTGCACTGGAAGGTTTGGGCAAACTGCTCAATACCATCAAGATCGTACAAAGCCGCCTGAATACCGACCTGGAAATTGAAGGTATCCTGATGACCATGTACGACGGGCGTTTGCGCCTGAGCAACCAGGTAGTGGATGAAGTAAAACAACATTTCGAGGAAAGCGTATTCAATACCATCATACACCGTAATACCAAACTGGGTGAGGCGCCCAGCTTTGGCAAATCCGTGATTATGTACGACGCTGCCAGCACCGGGGCCATCAATTACCTCAACCTGGCCAAAGAGATCCTGCAGAAACATAATTACACACAAATAAAATCCAAAGACAAAATCTTAGCTATTAACGATGACCAATCCAAGTAAGAAAGAGGCGTTGGGTAAAGGCATCCGCTCGCTGCTCCAAAACATTGACACCGATCTGAAACAAACTGCCGGCGCGCTGGGCGACAAAGCCGTGGCGGCCGCTACCGGCATTGAACGTGTTCCGTTAGACCAGATCGTGACTAACCCGAAGCAGCCGCGCCGTGACTTTGATGAGCTGTCATTACAGGAGCTGAGTCAGTCGATAAAACTGCACGATGTCATCCAGCCCATCACCATTGCCAAAATAAGCAACAAAAAGTACCAGCTGATTGCCGGCGAGCGCAGACTGAGAGCCAGCAAGATGGCGGGCCTGAAAGATATTCCTGCATATATCCGCCAGGTGAATGACCAGGAACTGCTGGAACTGGCCCTGCTGGAGAACCTGCAGCGTGAAAACCTCAACGCGATCGAGGTGGGCCTGAGCTATAAAAGGCTGATGGAAGAATGTTCCCTCACACAGGAACAGGTGGCCGAACGTATGGGCAAAGAAAGAAGCACAGTTACCAACTATATCCGCCTGCTCAAACTGCCGCCGGATATCCAGGTGGCGGTGCGCAACACGCAGCTGAGCATGGGCCATGCCCGCGTGCTCACCGGTGTGGAGAATGTGGAGAACCAGTTATTCATCTATAACGAAATATTGAGGAGCGGCCTTTCTGTACGACAAACAGAGGAGCTGGCCCGCAAAGTGAACCAGGCTGCTGAAAAAAATCCGCAGCTGAAAGCCGCCAAAGCCAAGCTGCCACCGGCTTTCCAGAAGATCCAGGACAACCTGGCCTCCCACTTTGCCACAAAAGTTAAACTGGACAGAGGAAGAAACGGAAAAGGAAGTATTTTGATCGAATTCTATTCAGATGAAGAACTGGATAGTATCCTGGAAAAAATAGATATATACGGTGGCTAAGCTGGCTGGAAACATCATCAATTTAGTACGTAGCGCTTTACTGATCCTGGCAATATTCCTGGCCGCTCCTGCCGGAGCCGCGCCCACACCGCAAGGTATGGCAGATACCACTGTAGCGGCCGCACCCCGTGTAGCCGACACCGTGAAACCATTGCAGCATATTGCCACAGATACCGCTAAAAACATCGCTCCCAGGCGCGATTCCATCGTGTTCAGACCAGATATGCCCCTGCCGCACAGCCCGCGCAAAGCGGCTCTGTACTCGGCTATACTGCCCGGGCTCGGACAGGCCTACAACAGGGAGTACTGGAAAATTCCGCTGATATACGCCGCCATGGGCACCTGTACCGGTTTCTTCATCTTCAATATGGACCAGTACAAACAATACCGCGATGCCTACCGCATCCGCATGGCCGGCAACCCGGATGTTAAAGACAAGTTCATTGTACAATATCCAAATGCACAATCCCTGAAAGTGTTGAGAGATACCTACCGTGAGTGGGTTGACTATTCCGTGCTGTTCTTCGTATTATCGTACGGCCTGAATATCATTGATGCCACTGTGTTTGCGCACCTGCGCACCTTTGACATCTCCAATGATCTCACCTTGCAGGTGACGCCAACGATCATCAATAACCGCACGCCGGGGATCGGTGTTAATATTTCATTGGGAGGCAAAAAGGCCAGCAGAAAGGCTTTCTACTATGCGGGCCGTTGAGCCGCATCTCCCTTTATCATAAAATCATAACAGATCAGGGACATGAAAATTGCGCTTATCGGCTATGGCAAAATGGGTAAAGCTATCGATGCCATCGCTACAGCAAAGGGTCACGAAGTAATTTTAAGGGTGGAGCATAATACCCCGCAGCTGCTCGACAAGGAGCACCTGGGGCAGGCAGATGTAGCCATCGAATTCACTACGCCGGAAACGGCCTACCATAACGTGCTCAAATGCTTCGAGGCCAATGTGCCCGTGGTTTGCGGCACCACCGGCTGGCTGGATAAATTGCCGGAAGTGGAAAAACTTTGCAAAGAAAAAAAGCAGGCTTTTTTACACGCCACCAATTTCAGCATCGGCGTAAATATCTTTTTTGAAGTGAACAAGCGACTGGCCGCTCTGATGGCCAGTCAGCCGCAATACGACGTGTGGATGGAAGAGATCCACCACACCCAGAAGAAAGACGCGCCCAGCGGCACTGCGCTCACCCTGGCCGAACAACTGATGGCCAGCGTTAGCCGCAAGAAAACCTGGGTGAATGAGGAAAGCCATGAAGCGGGCGTGCTGTCGATCATTTCCAAACGTATCGATCCCGCGCCAGGCACGCATTCCATCACGTATACCTCCGCCATCGACGACATTACCATCACGCATACGGCCCATTCCCGCGAGGGTTTTGCCGCCGGCGCCGTGATCGCCGCCGAATGGCTGAAAGGCAAAACAGG
Source organism: Chitinophaga vietnamensis (assembly GCF_902167635.1). Taxonomy (GTDB): domain Bacteria; phylum Bacteroidota; class Bacteroidia; order Chitinophagales; family Chitinophagaceae; genus Chitinophaga; species Chitinophaga vietnamensis. The sequence continues at coordinate 303,219 of NZ_CABHMS010000009.1, read as the reverse complement.
AGTGTTTTCCATGAAGGATGTACTGAACCTCTAACAGCTGCTAAACAACAAGCCGCTGTTTACCATTCACTTTTACTTATATTTGTTAAGTTAAAAATGTTCGTGCAATCTTAGTACATCCGGGAGGGATGCAAATCAGTCAGTATGTTATCTAAAAAAACGCAATACGCATTTCACGCTTTAATTTACCTGGCAGAGAATGTAGATAAAGGTCCTATCCTTATTTCCGAAATTGCGCAGGAAAAGAATATCTCCATCAAATTTTTGGAAAATATCCTGCTGGAGCTGAAAAACTCCGGTATCCTCGGCAGCAAAAAAGGAAAGGGTGGCGGCTATTACCTGATGCGGCCTCCCAAAGAGATCGCGTTGGCCAGGATTATACGTCTGCTGGATGGTCCGATTGCGCTGCTCCCCTGCGTTAGCCTCAACTATTATGAGCGCTGCGAAAACTGCCGGGACGAAGCAGTTTGCGGACTGAATGAAGTGATGGGGAAAGTGAGGGACTCCGCATTGAAAATTCTCGAAAACAAAACTTTGAAAGATATCCTCACCCGGGGCAGCTGAGGCAAATCCCGGTATCAACTTTAAAGCCCTTGAAGCGCCTGGAGCGCTTCAAGGGCTTTTTGTTTTGCTACGGCCTCAAGCCCTTTTTTAATTATTTCTCCTTTTAGTCTATCTTTTTTATAGGATTTATGTATTTTTGTAGACGATCCCGCTAAAAACGGGAACTGGCACTAGGCATTTCACAATAAGGAAGATTTACATGACAGACATTACCACAGCGCTGGACAATAAGTCGGTGGTGGAGTCGATACAATACCTGGCGGAACAATACCCCGGTGGCGTGGCCTTCTCCACTTCTTTTGGCCAGGAAGACCAGGTGATCGCTGATATTATCTGGCGCAATCAATTGCCCGTTAGAGTATTCACACTGGACACAGGAAGGCTGTTCCAGGAAACGTACGACCTCATAGACCTCACCATGGCGCGCTACAAGCAGCCAATAGATGTGTATTTCCCCGACACCGCAGCCGTGGAGAAACTGGTGGGCGCCAAAGGCCCCAACAGCTTCTACGAATCCGTTGAAAACCGCAAGGAATGCTGTGGCATCCGCAAAGTAGTGCCCCTCAACCGCGCACTGGAAGGCGTGAAAGTATGGATCACCGGCCTCCGTGCCGAACAATCCGAGAACCGCCACGATATGCAAGTGATCGAATGGGACGAAAAACGTCATCTCTATAAATATAATCCCCTCATCCATTGGGGCTACGACGAAGTAGTGAACTACCTCAAAGAAAATAAAGTGCCTTACAACAAGCTGCACGACAAAGGCTTCATCAGCATAGGCTGCGCGCCGTGTACACGCGCCATCGAGCCGGGAGAACATCCGCGCGCCGGCCGGTGGTGGTGGGAACAATCGCACAAAGAGTGCGGATTGCACGGATAATATACCTGTAACAACATTTGAACATTACACTTAATTATAGTCTATGACGAATCAGATCAATTGGGAATTTCCGCAGGCACTGGAAGATGAAGCGATCTACATTCTTCGTGAAACAGCCGCCCAGTTTGAAAAGCCCGTGCTGCTCTTCTCCGGCGGCAAGGACTCCATTACCCTTGTACGCCTCGCCCAGAAAGCTTTCTACCCGGGCAAGATACCTTTTGCTTTATTACATGTAGATACCGGTCACAATTTTCCTGAAACCATCGAATTCCGCGACTGGCTCGTCAATTCACTTGGTTTGGATATCATCGTGAGAAACGTGCAGGACAGCATCGACCAGGGCAAAGTACAGGAAGAAACCGGCAAATACGCCAGCCGTAACGCTTTGCAGACCGTTACCCTCCTCGATGCCATCGAAGAAGGCAAGTTCGACGCCTGCATCGGCGGCGCACGCCGCGATGAAGAAAAAGCGCGCGCCAAAGAAAGGATCTTCTCCGTACGCGATGAATTTGGCCAATGGAACGCCAAAATGCAGCGCCCGGAACTATTCGATATCCTCAACGGAAAAATTAATATAGGCGAGAACGTGAGAGTATTCCCCATCTCCAACTGGACAGAACTGGATGTATGGAACTATATCCGCCGGGAAGGCCTCCGCATCCCTTCTATCTATTTTGCGCATGAAAGAGAGATCATCGAACGCGATGGCCTCTACTGGCCGTATTCTACGTTCCTCAACACTACCGCCGACGAAGTACCGTTCCGCCAAAAGGTGCGCTTCCGCACCGTAGGCGATATGACCTGTACCGCCGCCGTATTATCCGAAGCCGACAAACTGGAAGATATCATCGCTGAAATCATGGAAGCCAAGATATCCGAACGGGGCGCCCGCATCGATGATAAACGCTCCGAAGCCGCCATGGAAAAGAGAAAACAGGCCGGCTACTTCTAATTGTTACACGCATTTTCAACACAGGAAATAAAAATATTGATCATGGAAGTTTTACGTATAGCCACTTCCGGTAGTGTAGATGACGGCAAAAGCACATTGATTGGCCGCTTGTTGTATGATACCCATTCCATCCCGCAGGATAAAATGGAAGCGCTGCACGCCGCCAGTAAACGCAAAGGGCTTGATTTCACAGACCTCTCGCTGCTCACCGACGGCCTCGTAGCCGAGCGTGAGCAAGGCATCACCATCGATGTGGCGCATATCTACTTCTCCACCCCTACCCGTAAATACATTATCGCCGATACGCCCGGCCATATTGAATATACCCGCAACATGGTCACCGGCGCTTCCAATGCGCAGGTATCGCTCATCCTCATCGATGCGCGCAAAGGCATCGTGGAGCAAACTTACCGTCACTTTTTCATCGCCAACCTGCTGCGTATCCCGCACCTGGCCGTATGCGTGAACAAGATGGACCTGGTAGAATACAGCGAAGCGCGCTTCAACCAGATCGTGGAAGACTTCCAGCAATTGCTGAACAATGCGGCCTTCAAAGGACAAGAGGTAGCTTTCATCCCGGTATCTTCCCTCTATGGCGAAAACGTAGCGGCCAGCAATGGCGCCATCAACTGGTACAAAGGCCCTACCCTGCTGGATTACCTGGAGCAGATATCTTTTGATCATGAAGATAAACAGCATCCGGCCCGCTTCCCCATCCAGAGCGTGATACGCCCCAGAACAACGGAATATCACGATTTTCGCGGCTTTGCCGGCAAAGTAGCCAGCGGCCATTTCAGTGTAGGCGATGAAGTGGTATCACTGCCTTCCGGACAAAAAAGCCGGATCAAAACCATCGAACAATTTGAAAAGCAACTAACGGCAGCGCATACACGTGAAAGCGTGGTGATCACATTGGAAGATGAGATCGACAGCAGCCGCGGCAACATGCTCGTAAAGCCTGATCAGCAGCCGCAGCAGCTGAAAGAGATCAGCGCCAGCATCTGCTGGATGGACCAGCAGAAACTTACCCCGGGCAAAACCTATCTGCTGCAGCACGGCGTAAACCGCGTGAAAGCAAAGGTGCAGCAGATCAACTACGTTACAGATGTGACCAATCATCTGCAAACCATCGATAAAAATGAAATGGGCCTGAACGATATTGGTAAAGTAACGTTGAAGACCGCACAGCCCATCTTCGCAGATACTTATCAGTCCAACCCCGCCAACGGTGCATTCATCCTGATCGATGAATATAATAACACCACGGTGGGCGTAGGATTCATCGAATAGATTACAATAAAAAGAAGAAGGGATTGCCCGCAGCTGCGGGCAATCCCTTCTTCTTTTTATTGTAATCTATTCGATGAATCCTACGCCCACCGTGGTGTTATTATATTCATCGATCAGGATGAATGCACCGTTGGCGGGGTTGGACTGATAAGTATCTGCGAAGATGGGCTGTGCGGTCTTCAACGTTACTTTACCAATATCGTTCAGGCCCATTTCATTTTTATCGATGGTTTGCAGATGATTGGTCACATCTGTAACGTAGTTGATCTGCTGCACCTTTGCTTTCACGCGGTTTACGCCGTGCTGCAGCAGATAGGTTTTGCCCGGGGTAAGTTTCTGCTGGTCCATCCAGCAGATGCTGGCGCTGATCTCTTTCAGCTGCTGCGGCTGCTGATCAGGCTTTACGAGCATGTTGCCGCGGCTGCTGTCGATCTCATCTTCCAATGTGATCACCACGCTTTCACGTGTATGCGCTGCCGTTAGTTGCTTTTCAAATTGTTCGATGGTTTTGATCCGGCTTTTTTGTCCGGAAGGCAGTGATACCACTTCATCGCCTACACTGAAATGGCCGCTGGCTACTTTGCCGGCAAAGCCGCGAAAATCGTGATATTCCGTTGTTCTGGGGCGTATCACGCTCTGGATGGGGAAGCGGGCCGGATGCTGTTTATCTTCATGATCAAAAGATATCTGCTCCAGGTAATCCAGCAGGGTAGGGCCTTTGTACCAGTTGATGGCGCCATTGCTGGCCGCTACGTTTTCGCCATAGAGGGAAGATACCGGGATGAAAGCTACCTCTTGTCCTTTGAAGGCCGCATTGTTCAGCAATTGCTGGAAGTCTTCCACGATCTGGTTGAAGCGCGCTTCGCTGTATTCTACCAGGTCCATCTTGTTCACGCATACGGCCAGGTGCGGGATACGCAGCAGGTTGGCGATGAAAAAGTGACGGTAAGTTTGCTCCACGATGCCTTTGCGCGCATCGATGAGGATGAGCGATACCTGCGCATTGGAAGCGCCGGTGACCATGTTGCGGGTATATTCAATATGGCCGGGCGTATCGGCGATAATGTATTTACGGGTAGGGGTGGAGAAGTAGATATGCGCCACATCGATGGTGATGCCTTGCTCACGCTCGGCTACGAGGCCGTCGGTGAGCAGCGAGAGGTCTGTGAAATCAAGCCCTTTGCGTTTACTGGCGGCGTGCAGCGCTTCCATTTTATCCTGCGGGATGGAATGGGTATCATACAACAAGCGGCCAATCAATGTGCTTTTGCCGTCATCTACACTACCGGAAGTGGCTATACGTAAAACTTCCATGATCAATATTTTTATTTCCTGTGTTGAAAATGCGTGTAACAATTAGAAGTAGCCGGCCTGTTTTCTCTTTTCCATGGCGGCTTCGGAGCGTTTATCATCGATGCGGGCGCCCCGTTCGGATATCTTGGCTTCCATGATTTCAGCGATGATATCTTCCAGTTTGTCGGCTTCGGATAATACGGCGGCGGTACAGGTCATATCGCCTACGGTGCGGAAGCGCACCTTTTGGCGGAACGGTACTTCGTCGGCGGTAGTGTTGAGGAACGTAGAATACGGCCAGTAGAGGCCATCGCGTTCGATGATCTCTCTTTCATGCGCAAAATAGATAGAAGGGATGCGGAGGCCTTCCCGGCGGATATAGTTCCATACATCCAGTTCTGTCCAGTTGGAGATGGGGAATACTCTCACGTTCTCGCCTATATTAATTTTTCCGTTGAGGATATCGAATAGTTCCGGGCGCTGCATTTTGGCGTTCCATTGGCCAAATTCATCGCGTACGGAGAAGATCCTTTCTTTGGCGCGCGCTTTTTCTTCATCGCGGCGTGCGCCGCCGATGCAGGCGTCGAACTTGCCTTCTTCGATGGCATCGAGGAGGGTAACGGTCTGCAAAGCGTTACGGCTGGCGTATTTGCCGGTTTCTTCCTGTACTTTGCCCTGGTCGATGCTGTCCTGCACGTTTCTCACGATGATATCCAAACCAAGTGAATTGACGAGCCAGTCGCGGAATTCGATGGTTTCAGGAAAATTGTGACCGGTATCTACATGTAATAAAGCAAAAGGTATCTTGCCCGGGTAGAAAGCTTTCTGGGCGAGGCGTACAAGGGTAATGGAGTCCTTGCCGCCGGAGAAGAGCAGCACGGGCTTTTCAAACTGGGCGGCTGTTTCACGAAGAATGTAGATCGCTTCATCTTCCAGTGCCTGCGGAAATTCCCAATTGATCTGATTCGTCATAGACTATAATTAAGTGTAATGTTCAAATGTTGTTACAGGTATATTATCCGTGCAATCCGCACTCTTTGTGCGATTGTTCCCACCACCACCGGCCGGCGCGCGGATGTTCTCCCGGCTCGATGGCGCGTGTACACGGCGCGCAGCCTATGCTGATGAAGCCTTTGTCGTGCAGCTTGTTGTAAGGCACTTTATTTTCTTTGAGGTAGTTCACTACTTCGTCGTAGCCCCAATGGATGAGGGGATTATATTTATAGAGATGACGTTTTTCGTCCCATTCGATCACTTGCATATCGTGGCGGTTCTCGGATTGTTCGGCACGGAGGCCGGTGATCCATACTTTCACGCCTTCCAGTGCGCGGTTGAGGGGCACTACTTTGCGGATGCCACAGCATTCCTTGCGGTTTTCAACGGATTCGTAGAAGCTGTTGGGGCCTTTGGCGCCCACCAGTTTCTCCACGGCTGCGGTGTCGGGGAAATACACATCTATTGGCTGCTTGTAGCGCGCCATGGTGAGGTCTATGAGGTCGTACGTTTCCTGGAACAGCCTTCCTGTGTCCAGTGTGAATACTCTAACGGGCAATTGATTGCGCCAGATAATATCAGCGATCACCTGGTCTTCCTGGCCAAAAGAAGTGGAGAAGGCCACGCCACCGGGGTATTGTTCCGCCAGGTATTGTATCGACTCCACCACCGACTTATTGTCCAGCGCTGTGGTAATGTCTGTCATGTAAATCTTCCTTATTGTGAAATGCCTAGTGCCAGTTCCCGTTTTTAGCGGGATCGTCTACAAAAATACATAAATCCTATAAAAAAGATAGACTAAAAGGAGAAATAATTAAAAAAGGGCTTGAGGCCGTAGCAAAACAAAAAGCCCTTGAAGCGCTCCAGGCGCTTCAAGGGCTTTAAAGTTGATACCGGGATTTGCCTCAGCTGCCCCGGGTGAGGATATCTTTCAAAGTTTTGTTTTCGAGAATTTTCAATGCGGAGTCCCTCACTTTCCCCATCACTTCATTCAGTCCGCAAACTGCTTCGTCCCGGCAGTTTTCGCAGCGCTCATAATAGTTGAGGCTAACGCAGGGGAGCAGCGCAATCGGACCATCCAGCAGACGTATAATCCTGGCCAACGCGATCTCTTTGGGAGGCCGCATCAGGTAATAGCCGCCACCCTTTCCTTTTTTGCTGCCGAGGATACCGGAGTTTTTCAGCTCCAGCAGGATATTTTCCAAAAATTTGATGGAGATATTCTTTTCCTGCGCAATTTCGGAAATAAGGATAGGACCTTTATCTACATTCTCTGCCAGGTAAATTAAAGCGTGAAATGCGTATTGCGTTTTTTTAGATAACATACTGACTGATTTGCATCCCTCCCGGATGTACTAAGATTGCACGAACATTTTTAACTTAACAAATATAAGTAAAAGTGAATGGTAAACAGCGGCTTGTTGTTTAGCAGCTGTTAGAGGTTCAGTACATCCTTCATGGAAAACACTCCTGTTTTGCCTTTCAGCCATTCGGCGGCGATCACGGCGCCGGCGGCAAAACCCTCGCGGGAATGGGCCGTATGCGTGATGGTAATGTCGTCGATGGCGGAGGTATACGTGATGGAATGCGTGCCTGGCGCGGGATCGATACGTTTGGAAATGATCGACAGCACGCCCGCTTCATGGCTTTCCTCATTCACCCAGGTTTTCTTGCGGCTAACGCTGGCCATCAGTTGTTCGGCCAGGGTGAGCGCAGTGCCGCTGGGCGCGTCTTTCTTCTGGGTGTGGTGGATCTCTTCCATCCACACGTCGTATTGCGGCTGACTGGCCATCAGAGCGGCCAGTCGCTTGTTCACTTCAAAAAAGATATTTACGCCGATGCTGAAATTGGTGGCGTGTAAAAAAGCCTGCTTTTTTTCTTTGCAAAGTTTTTCCACTTCCGGCAATTTATCCAGCCAGCCGGTGGTGCCGCAAACCACGGGCACATTGGCCTCGAAGCATTTGAGCACGTTATGGTAGGCCGTTTCCGGCGTAGTGAATTCGATGGCTACATCTGCCTGCCCCAGGTGCTCCTTGTCGAGCAGCTGCGGGGTATTATGCTCCACCCTTAAAATTACTTCGTGACCCTTTGCTGTAGCGATGGCATCGATAGCTTTACCCATTTTGCCATAGCCGATAAGCGCAATTTTCATGTCCCTGATCTGTTATGATTTTATGATAAAGGGAGATGCGGCTCAACGGCCCGCATAGTAGAAAGCCTTTCTGCTGGCCTTTTTGCCTCCCAATGAAATATTAACACCGATCCCCGGCGTGCGGTTATTGATGATCGTTGGCGTCACCTGCAAGGTGAGATCATTGGAGATGTCAAAGGTGCGCAGGTGCGCAAACACAGTGGCATCAATGATATTCAGGCCGTACGATAATACGAAGAACAGCACGGAATAGTCAACCCACTCACGGTAGGTATCTCTCAACACTTTCAGGGATTGTGCATTTGGATATTGTACAATGAACTTGTCTTTAACATCCGGGTTGCCGGCCATGCGGATGCGGTAGGCATCGCGGTATTGTTTGTACTGGTCCATATTGAAGATGAAGAAACCGGTACAGGTGCCCATGGCGGCGTATATCAGCGGAATTTTCCAGTACTCCCTGTTGTAGGCCTGTCCGAGCCCGGGCAGTATAGCCGAGTACAGAGCCGCTTTGCGCGGGCTGTGCGGCAGGGGCATATCTGGTCTGAACACGATGGAATCGCGCCTGGGAGCGATGTTTTTAGCGGTATCTGTGGCAATATGCTGCAATGGTTTCACGGTGTCGGCTACACGGGGTGCGGCCGCTACAGTGGTATCTGCCATACCTTGCGGTGTGGGCGCGGCTCCGGCAGGAGCGGCCAGGAATATTGCCAGGATCAGTAAAGCGCTACGTACTAAATTGATGATGTTTCCAGCCAGCTTAGCCACCGTATATATCTATTTTTTCCAGGATACTATCCAGTTCTTCATCTGAATAGAATTCGATCAAAATACTTCCTTTTCCGTTTCTTCCTCTGTCCAGTTTAACTTTTGTGGCAAAGTGGGAGGCCAGGTTGTCCTGGATCTTCTGGAAAGCCGGTGGCAGCTTGGCTTTGGCGGCTTTCAGCTGCGGATTTTTTTCAGCAGCCTGGTTCACTTTGCGGGCCAGCTCCTCTGTTTGTCGTACAGAAAGGCCGCTCCTCAATATTTCGTTATAGATGAATAACTGGTTCTCCACATTCTCCACACCGGTGAGCACGCGGGCATGGCCCATGCTCAGCTGCGTGTTGCGCACCGCCACCTGGATATCCGGCGGCAGTTTGAGCAGGCGGATATAGTTGGTAACTGTGCTTCTTTCTTTGCCCATACGTTCGGCCACCTGTTCCTGTGTGAGGGAACATTCTTCCATCAGCCTTTTATAGCTCAGGCCCACCTCGATCGCGTTGAGGTTTTCACGCTGCAGGTTCTCCAGCAGGGCCAGTTCCAGCAGTTCCTGGTCATTCACCTGGCGGATATATGCAGGAATATCTTTCAGGCCCGCCATCTTGCTGGCTCTCAGTCTGCGCTCGCCGGCAATCAGCTGGTACTTTTTGTTGCTTATTTTGGCAATGGTGATGGGCTGGATGACATCGTGCAGTTTTATCGACTGACTCAGCTCCTGTAATGACAGCTCATCAAAGTCACGGCGCGGCTGCTTCGGGTTAGTCACGATCTGGTCTAACGGAACACGTTCAATGCCGGTAGCGGCCGCCACGGCTTTGTCGCCCAGCGCGCCGGCAGTTTGTTTCAGATCGGTGTCAATGTTTTGGAGCAGCGAGCGGATGCCTTTACCCAACGCCTCTTTCTTACTTGGATTGGTCATCGTTAATAGCTAAGATTTTGTCTTTGGATTTTATTTGTGTGTAATTATGTTTCTGCAGGATCTCTTTGGCCAGGTTGAGGTAATTGATGGCCCCGGTGCTGGCAGCGTCGTACATAATCACGGATTTGCCAAAGCTGGGCGCCTCACCCAGTTTGGTATTACGGTGTATGATGGTATTGAATACGCTTTCCTCGAAATGTTGTTTTACTTCATCCACTACCTGGTTGCTCAGGCGCAAACGCCCGTCGTACATGGTCATCAGGATACCTTCAATTTCCAGGTCGGTATTCAGGCGGCTTTGTACGATCTTGATGGTATTGAGCAGTTTGCCCAAACCTTCCAGTGCAAAAAATTCGCACTGTACGGGGATGATCACGGAATTGGAGGCTACCAGGGCATTTACGGTGATCAGGCCGAGAGAAGGAGAGCAGTCTACGATCACGAAATCGTAATCATCTTTCACGCTGTCGATCACCTGTTTCATCACTCTTTCCCTGTTGGGATGATTGATGAGTTCCAGTTCGGCGCCTACCAGGTCTATATGTGAGGGGAGTACTTTCAGGTTGGGGGTATCGGATTCCAGCACTACATCTTTTGCCTGCACGTCATTCACCATACAATCGTAAAGGCTCTGCTGTACATTGCGCAGGTCGAAGCCCAGTCCTGTAGTGCTGTTGGCCTGAGGATCGGCATCAACCAGCAGTGTCTTAAATTCCAGCACAGCCAGGCTGCTTGCCAGGTTTATTGCACTTGTAGTTTTTCCTACGCCACCTTTCTGGTTAGCGATTGCGATTATTCTAGCCATTGTGTAAATTAAAAATTCTAAGGTTTATTTATAGGATAAAGGATAAATCAAACCTCTATGGTGCTTCCTATTTCAGGCAGCAACAGTTCCAGGCCAGCTTCGTCAAATTGTTGTTGTGCCGCTTTCTTGTCTATCTTAACGTAACCAAAGGTATCGTAGTGTACGCCTACTATTTTATCACATTCGATCAGCTCAGCTGCGGCGATGGCATCTTCCACGCCCATGGTGAAATTATCGCCGATCGGCAGCACGGCAAAATCGAGCGTGGCGATAGACGGTACCAGTTCCATATCGAAAGTGAGCGCGGTATCGCCGCTATAATAAAAGTTGGCATCGTCGGTGATGAATACAAAACCCATGGGGTTGCCGCCGTAAGCGCCGTCGGGCAAACTGCTGGAATGCTGTGCCACCACGCATTTTACCGTACCGAAATCAAATTTCCACTTGCCGCCGGTATTCATCGGGTGTACCTTTTCCACTCCCTGCTTGCTCACCCAGGTCACAATCTCGAAATTCGATACCACGGTGGCGCCTGTACGCTTTGCCAGCTCGATCAGGTCGGCCGTATGATCCTCATGACCATGAGAAACAAAAATGTAATCCGCCGTTATGGCATCAATGTCTACTTTCTTCGCCAGCTCATTATGTCTGATAAAAGGATCAAATAATATCCTCTTGCCTTTCACTTCAATCGCAAAGCAGGAATGTCCGTAACAGGTGTATTTCATATGCTTGAACCGGTTTGAATAGTAAAAATGTAATCAGCCAATGGTACCCCGTAATTTACGATTTACCATTTACAAATTACCATTTACCTTATTTCGCCAATCGGACAAAAATACAACGATTACCCAAAAGTCCGGCGTGGCAGTATATTTATTTATTCACAAACTGTCCGCCCTGCCCGGGAAAAATTTTAAAAGAACATACAATCTCCCCGCTTGTTATTCGTCTACATGCTCTATACTGGCTTTATACTGGCTTGAAACAGGGCGTATCCTGCCAGCAAGGTTTTAACTTTTTGGACCAGCAAAACTGCATTAACTTGCTGTCCTATCATATATTTATATAATATTTTCATCATGCGATCGGGGTTTAATTCCGTTTTTTTACTGATCTTTCTTTTATTGCTGGATATTTACGTGTTCCAGGCCGTACGGGCCATCGTGTACATGTCCAGCCCCAGGGTACGTACCGTCACTTACAGCATATATTGGTTTGTTTCGCTGGCCTGCCTGATTACCGTAGCATTGCTGCCTTACATCAAATGGCATAACTGGCCCACCGCCGTGCGTTCCTATGTACTGGCCGTGATCATCGGGCTGGTGGTGGCCAAGCTGCTCACCGCCGTGTTCCTCTTGCTGGATGATGTACGCCGCGCCCTCACCTGGGTAGTCCGTCGCTTCAGCGCGGCCAAAACCATTAGCCCGGAAACCGCCGTGAATGGCCTTTCCCGCTCCCAGTTCCTCAACAGGCTGGGGCTCATCGCGGGCGGCGGCCTCTTTGCTACGCTCGTGTACGGATTTTCCAACAAGTATAATTATCGTGTGCACAAAATAAAGCTGGCGCTCAAAAACCTGCCCGCCTCCTTTAAAGGCATGCGCATCGTGCAGATATCCGATATCCACTCCGGCAGCTTCGCCAACCGCGAGGCAGTGATCAAAGGCGTGCAGCTGATCAACGACCAGCGGGCCGATCTCATCCTCTTCACTGGCGACCTGGTCAACGATCGCGCCAGCGAAATGGAGCCCTGGATGGATGTGTTCCGTCAGGTGAAAGCCCCTATGGGCGTGTATTCCACCTTGGGCAATCATGACTATGGCGACTATTACCCCTGGCCCGACAAGACGCCCAACGGCTATAGCGCCCTTCAGCACCAGAACCTGGAACGTTTGAAACAGGTACATGGCGAACTGGGCTGGAAATTGATGATGAATGAAAACGCAGTGCTGGAGAAGGGTGGAGAGCAGATCGCCCTGCTGGGCGTGGAAAACTGGAGCGCCATGAGCCGTTTTCCCCGTCATGGTGACCTCAAGCGCGCCTATGAAGGCATTGAACATATCCCCTTTAAAATACTGATGTCGCACGACCCTACCCACTGGGATGCCCAGGTACGCACGGATTTCCCGGACATCGCCCTTACGCTGGCCGGCCATACCCATGGCATGCAGTTCGGTATAGAGATTCCCGGTCTTAAATGGAGCCCGGCGCAGTATATCTATAAAGAGTGGGCCGGCCTTTACAAGGAAGGCGATCAACACCTGTATGTGAACAGGGGCTTCGGTTTCCTCGGTTACCCCGGCAGGGTAGGCGTATTGCCGGAGATTACCGTCATCGATCTCGTTTAACCGAAAAATGGAGTTTATCGACAAATAACCATCATACAACTACAGTTATGCCCTCTTCGACTGTCAACTGCATTTAAATGCGGAATTACACCTATCTTGCGGTGAACGTAGTACAAGGAAAAAGCATGTTCATGCGCGTTTACTTTATATTCCTGTTGCTGTTATGCAGCCGTATCGCGGCGGGCCAAACTTTAGCCGAGCTGGAAAAACAGCTCGATTCGTTGTTACGCAAAAAAGATAAGAGTGAACTGGTTGCAGCAGTGGGATATGGCAATAATCCCGCCTACGGCAGCAAAACCACCAACTATGAATGGCCGATAGTAATGAAGACCTTCCTGGCGCCTTCATTGACCTACTATCATAAAAGCGGCTTCTATGGCGGCGTTAGCAGCTATTACCTGGTAAATGCCAATGAACATCCCTGGTTTGAATGGGACCTCACTGCCGGTTACGACTATACGAAAAGTGATAACGTACTCACCGGTATTTCTTACACTAAATATTTCTTCGCAGATTCCAGCGATGTGCCTAAAACGCCCATCACCAATGAGATATTCGCTTATTTCTATTACCGCAAGTGGTGGCTGGAACCCGGTATCAGTGTGGATTACGGCTGGGGCAAGCATGATGAGAGCGGAGAGCATACCCACAGTTCGTTGCGTGGTAACGACTTCAACGTCATCTTCGCCGTGCGGCATCCCTTCCTGTTCAATGGCATCCTGAGCGGCACAGATGCCATATTGCTGGCGCCCTCCATCGGCTTTACCTGCGGCACCGCCAACTATTTCAGCAACCTCAAAGCCTTTCAATATATTACCCGTTCTCCCAAGTTAAAGAAGACCGTTGTACATCGCGGAAAAGAAATTGCATTGGAAGATCATTCCGGTTTTGAGCCGCGCGCACTTGATCTCACACTTAATTTTTCCTATCTCGTCGGCAAATTGAATATCGCCCCCGCCTTCACTGTTTTCAAGCCTTTCACCGGAGAAGACCAGCACATCATGAGCTATTTCACTGCGCGTGTGGCGTATAGTTTTTAATATTGAGCATAAAATTTGTAGTTAGCCAATCACAATTAGTCGCGTAGGGGTAAATGTTGTGATGTACGTCTATATTTTAACCATTATTATTTAAAGCAATTTTATGAAAAAACTGTTTCTCGCAGTCGTGCTGCTAACCGCAACTGCCGTTTCAACCGTTAAAGCGCAAGACAGATTGCTCCGTTTTGGTGTCAAAGGTGGAGCTAACCTTGGTAAATTAGATGGTACCGGCTACCAGGATGGTTTTAAACTGGGCTATCACATTGGCGCTTTCGCGCAATTGCACCTGGTAAAAGGTTTCGGAGTACAGGGTGAATTTGTTTTCTCTTCTACCAAAACCAAGACCACAGACGATTTTAGCCAGATCTACAATACTGGTAATCTGAGCGACAACGGAAAAACGATCAACATGAATTACCTGAGCATTCCTTTGCTGGCCAACATCGACCTGGGCAGTCCCCGCATTAAATTGCAGGTAGGTCCACAATTCAGTGCGTTGGTGAGCGACAAGAAAGTGTTTGGTTCTTCCGGCGCTGTTAACCAGGCCTTCAAAGGCGGCGATATTTCCGGTGTGGCTGGCTTATGGTTGCAATTGCCTATCATCAACATCAGTGCGCGTTACATCATTGGCTTTAATGACGTGAAAGACCTGAACAGCGTAACCAACACCAGCAACTGGAAAAACCAGGCGATCCAGATTGGCGTTGGCGTTACCTTGTAATTATTTACGGAATGCCATTAAGTTATTTTCCGATGTCCCGGCAATTTGCCGGGACATCGCTTTTTCCGGTCATCACTCCTGCTGCCATGCCGGCACTTGGCATTAAACTTGACAATGTACCCCTGCTCTAAATAATGAGGACTGTAGCCGTATTTTATGACAGAATGTCCTCGGAGGCTTTAAATAACTCAGATGAACAGATTTTATTTAGGAAATTCGGAAGATGAAATGGAGTTCATGCCTATTATCCCTTTGAATGAAGATGGGGATGCGCAAGAGGATGACAGCAAAATCCCCGATGAACTGGCATTGTTACCATTACGAAATACAGTATTATTCCCCGGGGTGGTATTGCCCATCACCGTTGGCAGGGACAAGTCCATAAAAGCAGTGAGCGATGCGTACAAGACTGACAAAATGATCGGTGTAGTAGCGCAAAAAGACAGTACTGTAGAAGATCCCAATGTGGCCGATCTCACAGAAGTAGGTACTGTGGCCCGTATCGTGAAACTCATCAAAATGCCGGATGGCGGCACCACCATCATCATCCAGGGACGCAAACGATTCAAAATAAACGAGATCGTTACAGAAGATCCGTATTTCAAAGCCAGGATCACGGTACTGCCGGAAGAGACGGTAGCCGAGGATACGGAATTTGACGCCTATGTTTCTTCTATCAAAGACCTGGCTGCGCAGATCATCAACCTGTCGCCCAACCTGCCTTCAGAAGCTGGCATCATCCTGAAGAATATCGAGAACCCGTCGTTCCTTGTGCATTTTGTGTCTTCCAACCTCAACTCCGAATTAAAAGATAAACAGCAATTGCTGGAGATCAACAACCTGCGCACCCGCGCGGAGCTGCTGATGAAATTGCTGCAAACAGAATTGCAGCTGGCCGAGCTGAAAAACAAGATCACCAACAAAACCAAGGCGGATCTTGACAAACAACAGCGCGACTACTTCCTGCAACAGCAAATGAAATCCATCAAGGAAGAGTTGGGCGGAGATGCCAATGATCGTGAGATCAGGGAGATGAAGCGCAAGGCAGAAGAGAAGAAATGGTCGCCGGCCGCGGCGGAAGCCTTCGCAAAAGGCATTGAAAAGCTGGAGCGCATGCATCCCACCACGCCGGACTACAGCGTAGTGTACAATCACCTGGATCTCTTGCTGGACCTGCCCTGGGGCGATTATACCACCGATAGCTACGACCTGAAGAAGGCGAAAAAAATATTGGACCATGACCATTACGGCATGGAAAAGATCAAAGAAAGGATATTGGAATACCTGGCTGTACTGAAACTGAAAGGAGACATGAAATCTCCGATCCTCTGTTTCGTAGGCCCTCCGGGTATCGGCAAAACCTCGCTGGGACGCTCGATCGCCAATGCAGTGGGCCGCAAGTACGTGCGCCTGAGCCTTGGCGGCCTGCATGATGAAAGCGAGATACGCGGTCATCGGAAAACCTATATCGGCGCGATGCCGGGCAGGGTCATTCAATCTATCCGGAAGATCAAATCATCTAACCCGGTAATGATCCTCGATGAGATCGACAAGATCGGCAATGACCTGCGCGGCGATCCCAGTTCCGCCATGCTGGAAGTGCTGGACCCGGAGCAGAACAGCTCTTTCTATGATAATTACCTCGAACTGGAATACGACCTGAGCAAAGTATTGTTCATCGCGACAGCCAACAACATCAATGCGATCCACCCGGCGCTGCGCGACCGATTGGAGATCATTGACCTGAGCGGCTATTCTATTGAAGAGAAAGTGGAGATCGCCAAACGCCACCTCTTGCCGAAGCAGAAGGAAGCGCACGGGTTAAAGGATACAAAATTTCGTATAAGCAACAGCGTTATAGAGCATGTGATCGCGGACTATACCCGCGAGAGCGGCGTGCGGGAGCTGGACCGGCTCTTTGCCTCCATCATGCGTAACCTGGCGAAGGAGGTAGCGCTGGAACGTCCGCTGCCGGAGAATATCACCGATGCAAATATTGAAAAAATATTAGGCAAGCCGCGTTACTCCAACGAAATATATAAAGTGGGTAATCCTCCGGGAGTGGCTGTAGGCCTCGCCTGGACCTATGTTGGCGGCGATATCCTCTTTATCGAAAGCAGCCTGAGTGAAGGCAAGGGCGAACTGAAGCTGACCGGTAACCTCGGCCAGGTGATGAAAGAGTCTGCAATAACGGCCCTCACTTACCTGCAGGCCAATGCTGCCCAGTATAAGATCGATCCGAAACTGTTTGCGCAGAAGAGCGTGCATGTGCACATCCCGGAAGGCGCCGTTCCGAAAGACGGTCCCAGCGCGGGTATCACGATGCTCACGGCGCTGACCTCTATTTTCACCGGCCGTAAAGTAAAATCGTATCTCGCGATGACCGGCGAAATTACGCTGAGAGGGCAGGTGTTGCCGGTAGGAGGCATCAAAGAAAAAATACTGGCTGCCAAACGTGCCGGTATCCGCGAGATCATCCTCTGCTGGCAGAATGAGAAAGATATCAAAGAAATTAATCCCGACTATATCAAAGGACTGAAGTTTCATTATGTAAAACAAATGAACCAAGTGCTCGAAATAGCGTTATTAAAGAAGTAACACACGTAACATTGCTGTCACTCATGACGGTAAACTATAGAAGAGTTCATGCTGGTTTGTTGTGACCCCGGTATGAACTTCATGTTGATTGTTTTAAGGGTTAAAACAAAGCCATTCCTGGAAGGGAATGGCTTTGTTATTAATGTCGGTTGTTGCATGAATTTGCCGTACCCCGGGACCGGCCGCGGCCACGGGTTTGTGGGTTTGTGGACCCCGGGTTCCACCCGGGTCTACCGAGCTATCGCTCCTACGGAGCTTAGTGCAGCGGAACATACGGTTTATCTACCGGGCTTTCGCTCCTACGGAGCTTGATCAATGCGATTGCTACCGCCCCTACGGGGCGGCATATTGGTAGACACAATATCCGCTACCAATATATCGCCCCGTAGGGGCGAAAGCCCGGTAGATAAACCGTATGTTCCGCTGCACTAAGCTCCGTAGGAGCGATAGCTCGGTAGCCCCCGGGGCGACAAATTTACGCAACGATGCCATCATGCTTATTGCGTACTCCGTAATTAATCGATGAGCTGGCGCTTATAAAGCTGTATCGTGTTTTCCAGGCCGTAGTAGAGTGCATCAGCAACGAGGGCGTGGCCGATAGACACTTCTTTCAGCTGGGGGATATGCAGTTTAAAGAAGCGGAGGTTGTCGAGGTTAAGATCGTGGCCGGCATTGATTTCCAGGCCGGCGGCAGTGGCCTCGCGGGCGGTGTTCTTATAGTCGTTGAACAGCTGGAGGTTCTGCGGTTGTGTGCGTGCATTCGTATATTCTTCCGCGTAAGGGCCGGTGTAGAGTTCGATGCGATCGGCGCCGGCGGTTTTGGCGCCAGCTACTTTGTCTGCTTCCGGGTTGAGGAAGATAGATACACGGATACCTGCCTTTTTGAGTGTGGAGATCACATCTTTCAACTGCGACTGATAGCGGACGGTGTCCCAGCCGGTGTTGGAAGTGATGGCGTCTGGCGGATCGGGCACCAGTGTGCATTGGTGTGGTTTCACTTCCAGTACGAGGTCCATAAATTCTTTTGATGGATAGCCTTCGATATTGAATTCGGTGGTAACGAGGGGTTTCAGGTCGCGCACATCTTTGTAGCGGATGTGACGTTCATCGGGGCGTGGGTGTACGGTGATGCCATCGGCGCCGAAGCGTTCGCAGTCCTGGGCCACTTTCAATATATCGGGGAGATTGCCGCCGCGCGCATTGCGCAGCGTAGCAAATTTGTTGATGTTTACACTGAGCTTTGTCATGGTGCAAAATTAAAACAAAAAGCGTTCTGTTTTTGACAGAACGCTTTTTGATATATTATACCCTTACGATTAGTAACGGTAGTAGTCTGGTTTGAACGGACCTTCTTTAGGCAGGCCGAGGTAGGCTGCCTGTGCGTCGCTGAGCACGTCCAGTTCCACGCCGATTTTTTTCAGGTGGAGATGGGCTACTTTTTCATCGAGGTGTTTAGGCAGTACGTATACTTTGTTTTCGTATTTGTCTGCGTTCAGCCACAGTTCCAGCTGCGCGAGCGTCTGGTTGGTGAAGGAGTTGCTCATTACGAAAGAAGGGTGGCCGGTAGCGCAACCGAGGTTTACCAGGCGGCCTTCTGCCAGCAGGATGATATCTTTACCGTCGATGGTGTATTTATCTACCTGTGGTTTGATTTCCACTTTGGTGTTACC
Source organism: Chitinophaga vietnamensis (assembly GCF_902167635.1). GTDB lineage: Bacteria > Bacteroidota > Bacteroidia > Chitinophagales > Chitinophagaceae > Chitinophaga > Chitinophaga vietnamensis. Next base: position 284,229 of record NZ_CABHMS010000009.1, on the reverse strand, counting down.
GTAGTTTTTGTTGAGCCATGCTACATCGATTTCGATATCGAAGTGACCGATATTGGAAACGATACATTTATCTTTCATCAGTTTGAAGTGTTCGCCGGTGATGATATCGCGGCAGCCGGTAGTAGTTACTACGATATCGGCTTCTTTGATGGCATCGCTCATTTTTTTCACTTCATAACCTTCCATGGCGGCTTGCAGTGCGCAGATCGGATCGATCTCTGTAACGATCACGCGGGCGCCGGCGCCTCTGAGGGATTCAGCGGAACCTTTACCAACATCGCCGAAACCGGCTACTACCGCCACTTTACCAGCGATCATTACATCGGTAGCACGGCGGATCGCATCTACGCAGGATTCGCGGCAACCGTATTTGTTATCGAATTTGGATTTGGTAACGGAGTCGTTGATGTTGATAGCGGGCATCGGCAGGGTACCGTTCTTCATGCGCTCGTAGAGGCGGTGAACGCCGGTAGTGGTTTCTTCGCTGAGGCCTTTGATGTGCTGGATCAGTTCTGTGTATTTGTCGAGCACCATGTTGGTGAGGTCGCCGCCATCATCCAGGATCATATTGAGCGGACGATCGGGAGAACCGAAGAACAGGGTTTGTTCAATGCACCAGTCGAACTCTTGTTCGTTGAGGCCTTTCCAGGCGAAAACAGGAATACCGGCAGCGGCGATAGCGGCAGCGGCGTGGTCCTGTGTAGAGAAGATGTTGCAGGAGCTCCAGCGTACTTCGGCGCCCAGGTGTACCAGGGTTTCGATCAGTACGGCAGTCTGGATAGTCATATGCAGACAGCCGGCGATGCGTGCGCCTTTCAGTGGCTGGCTATTGCCATATTCTTCTCTGAGCGACATGAGGCCGGGCATTTCGGCTTCTGCCAGCTCGATCTCTTTGCGGCCCCAGGCAGCAAGAGACATATCTTTTACCTTATATTTCAGGTCAAAGTCAATGTTAGATTTAGCAATTGTAGACATTCTGTTCTTTTTTTGGCAAATCTATGGTTATTTTATCTTTTTACATAATCATTCGTAGTAAATTTCTCCCTTTCTCCCCTAAAGTTTTGTTAAGCAGCCTTCTGCCTTCTATCTCATCTTGCTAAACAAATTAATTTGATTAAATATAATTTATGATATAAATTTGCTTATTATAATATATGATTTTATAACAAACTGTTTTTTTATAGTTGACAATCTATAGAATATATGGAAAGTTATAAAGTCATGTCGATCTTCGCTACACGCTGAGTATATAACAAAATAACCACCGGCAAAGGTTTTTCAGAATTTACAAGGAATAACAGCTTGGTGCCGGGAGAGCCAATTTACATACAGGCATATAGGGTTTTACAAAGGACTGTATTCATTTTTCTGACTTAAAATCTATATGTATAAATAGAAATTTTACACGTTTTTATGTTACTCCTTTCCCATCCTATGAAATCAACGAAGAAAGCTATGCCCTGTCGTATCGCAGCACGTTGCGGTATGGTGCTGGTCTGGATAATTGGCTTCGTGATTAACGCACACGCACAAACGAAAAAAATCATTAACCCCGGAGGAGGCCTTGCTACTACCAATGACCTGAGGATCGAGATCGATCCCAGTGGCAGCTACAGCGTTTACCGTTTGGGCAATGCAGAAACATATCAGAAAATACCAACGGGTATCGTGAGCACCATGATATTCCAGGATCTTGATAACCTGTACGTGAGCAGTGAGCTGACGCCGAGCATCTGTGAGATATCTGACGTGATGGGGAAAGGAACCACGGCAGAACCTTACCGGGTGAATATGATCGGTACCGTTAGCGGCGCGGGGTTCAACTTCTTCAATAACATGACGATGATGATCACCATCAGTTATGTAAGCGGGACCAATTATTTCTACCTCGACTATACTTTTTTTGTAGCAGCAGCAGATATGCCGGGCGGCCTCAATGCAGTGCCGCACCTTTATTTGTCTGAATACAATGTATTACAGGAAGCTCTGGCGCCCACCGCGCCCGGCTATCCTGGCGCAGCGGCCCTGTACACCAAAGGATTCATTGAGATACCGCCGCCAGTACCGACAGGCACCACGCCCAAGCTGGTAGGGCTTTTCAGAGGTATTGGCACACCGGCTTCCGGACCATTCACACATGTATTGGCTGCACGCGACCAGTTCTCTACTTATTATTCCGGTGTGGTAAATTCCCGCAACCAGAAGAAAACGGATGGTTTCAGTCTTTATAACACCTGTAACTTCGGACAGCTGCCCAGCACCAACCGCGGTATTGCCGTGGAGATCTCCGATCAAAACAAACCCCTGCAAGGAAATGTTGCGCAGGGAACATCGGTATTGGTAGGCTATGGTACAGATACCACATTTAATTCAGATTATATTCCCCTGCAAGCCGCTATGGCCAGCAGGCCTGTGAGCACCGGTTCCACGCCGGTGATCGTGCAATTTGCACAGGATACGCTCGCCGGGCTGGAAGGTAATACAGGTGATAATCATGATCCTCATAACTTCAATATCATTGTATCGGGCGGCAAGATCACTGCGCCCTTGTACGTGAAGATGCAGGTGGTACCTGCCACGCCGGGCGATACGCATGTGGCAATAGACGGCGTGGACTATACCAATTTCCAGAATGGTTTTATGATACCGCCCGGAGATTACAGCACGCCTACCCCTGTTACGGTGAATGGTTTTACCGTGATCGGTAATAACAAACTGGAATACGACCGTCATTTTAAAGTGCAATTGGTGCCCGTTGGCTGTAACGGCCTCCTTACGCTGGGCCCCAAGGTGGTGGCCACTTACGTGATACAGGATGACGAGAACCATAACATCTTCTTCACGCCGCCATCACCGGCATCGATCGATGAGGGTAACACCGCCACTGCGCAGGTGAGCCTGCAATCCGGTGTTACCACTACGGAGGCATTCTGGGTAAAACTCAGCGGCATCGCGCCAACGACCGGAGTAACGGCCACGCCTAAACTGGATTATATCCTGCCGGACAGCGTGTTGATCGATATTAATAAAGGATCGGCCAATATCACGATCAGCGCGGTGAAAGACAGTGTGCTGGAGCGCCCTGAGTTGTTCCGTGTGAAGGCAGATGCAGTAGTGCTGGGTCATCCGGCTACTGTTACCGGCGCCGATATCACCATCAATGATATGACCCGCCTCGATCCTACCTTAACAGCCATCCAGCTGATAAAGGACCCGGCGGTAACGGAAATCAAAGAAGGCAACCTCTATCACTTTACCGCATCATTACCGTTCAACGTCACTACTGATATCCCGATCACCGTTACCCTGGCGCCTGCCGGCACGGCCACTAACGGTGTAGACTATACGCTGTCGCCATCGCCATTGGTGATCGCCAACCATTCCACTACGCTGAATATTGATGTGCCGAAAGACAGTGTGATAGATGGCGATAAGACATTGCAGCTCAGCGGCACCGGTAACGATGGTATCACCAACACCTATCATGTAAACGATACCACGCTGACCATTATAGATGCGAACTACCCGTTGACCAGTCCGGTTACTTTGCATACCACTGCCACTGCCATTGACGAAGGCAATGCAACAGGTGCGGACATCACACTGGTACTGCCCAACGGCCTGAAAGCAGGTAAGGACATGGTCTTCAACATCAGCAGGGGAGTGACCGGTACCGCCGCCAACACAGCCTACAGTGGCCTGCCGGCAACGATTACGATACCGGCCGGACAAAATGCCTCTGCCCCGGTGAAGATCACAGCGCCGGCTAACCTCGTGCTGGATGACAGTTCCATGCTGGTGATCAATTTCTCGCATCCGGATGTGAACATCAAAACAGGCGACAGCCTCAAACTGGTGATCGCGGATAAAACAAGAAGTACCTCACCTGGCAGCGACAAGATCACGCTGACGGCACAAACCGCACTGCTGAACGAAGGAGACAGTACGAAATTCCAGATCGCCTTGCCAACAGGCATTACTTCAGCGAAAGATATTCAGATCAGTTTAGCGGCCAACCCGGCCTCTGTGGCTACCGCGGCGGATTTCACGCTGAACCAGCCGAACATCGTTCTGCGCAAGGGCCTGAACAGCGCGCTCACTGATTACACCGTTGTTACTGCAACATCAGACCTGGTGCTGGAAACAGACGAACAGCTGATCATCGACGGTACTGCACCAAATTACACGATCACATCTGCCGCTTTCAAGATAAAAGATATGACCCGCCTCAATGCGGCTAATACGGTCATCTCCTTTAAGAAGGATCCCGCAGTTACACAAATCAAGGAAGGCAACCTGTATCATTTCAGCGCTTCCCTGCCTGATAATGTGACAACAGAAGTGCCGATCACCGTCAACCTTACTTACAGCGGCACCGCCACTTACGGTACCGACTATACGCTGACGCCGCAATCGCTGACCATCACCAATCACGCTGCCAACTTTGACCTGAATGTGCCGACCGATAACCGGATCGATGGCGATCAGACCCTGATCCTGAGCGCTACCGTAACAGATGGCACCAGCACGGCTTTCACCGTGAAGGATACTACCCTGATCATCAAAGATGCAAACTATCCGCTGACCACACCGGTGACCTTGCAGCTTACTACCAACAGCATTGATGAAGGCAATACCACCGGTACCAATCTCACCGTGGCTTTCCCGGGAGGATTGATCGCCGGTAAAGATTTCACTTTTAATATAGGCAAGGGCCTTACAACCACTGCCGCTAATGGCGCGTACACTGCGTTGCCGGCAACCATCACCATCCCTGCCGGTAAAAATGCATCGCTGCCGGTGGCGATCACCGCGCCTGCCAATACGGTACTTGATGATGACTCCTATGTAATCATAACGCTGGCCAGTGCGGACCCGAATATTGCGACGGGCGACAGCCTGAAATTGAGCATTGCAGATAAAACGAGGATCACTTCGCCGGGCAGTAACAAGATCACGATGACGGCGCAAACGGACCCGCTGAATGAAGGCGACAGTACCCGATTTGTATTGTCGTTGCCCGCTGGCATTACCTCTGCCAAAGATGTGAGCATTGCGCTTTCACGCAACACTGGTTCTGCGGCATCCGCAACTGACTTCAGTTTCAGGTCACCTAACATTGTATTACCAAAATTCACCAACAATACCACTACGCCGTTTACGGTGATCAATGCTTTACAGGATAAGATCATTGAAAATGATGAACAGCTGATCATCGATGGTACGGCAGCCAATTACACCGTAGCATCTGCTTCTTTCATCATTAAAGATATGACGCGCCAGGTAGCTGCCAACAGGGCGCTCACCATTGCCCCTGCTACACAGCAGCTGGCAGAAGGCGCCAGCAATGATTATATCATCAGTTTGCCGGCAGGCGTAACCACCGAAATCCCGCTGACGATCAACTTCAGCACCTCCGGTACCGCCACAGCCGGCGCAGACTATACACTACCGGCAACGGCTACACTCTCTTCCGGCGATACGGTACATGTGCCGCTGGTGATCAAGACCGATAATATCGTAGAAGGGCCGGAAACCATCCATGTTGCGCCTTCCGTGACCGATGGCAGCGCTTATGTGTATACCATTGGCGCCGCAGATGTGACGATCATTGATGCGCAATACCCGGTAACATTGCAACTCACCGCTACGCCGGCCTCTATCAAGGAAGGCGACCAGACCGCGCTTAACGTTACCTTGCCTAATAACTGGATCGCCGGTTTTGATATAAGCGTTAACGTTATAAAAGATGCCGCTTCCACTTTGGCCAATACTGACCACTCCGCCGTGCCGGGCACTTTCGTGATCAAGAAAGGTCAGACCGCAGCAACACCGGCCACCATCACCGCCTTTGCCAACAATATGCTGGGCGACGGCGGTACCATCATTGTTACCGGCTCCACTTCAGATAATAATATAAAAGTGCGGCCCGATACCATCACGGTGGCAGATAATACCATCAACCAGCCAGGCGCCAACCAGATGACGATGAGCTCCAATATCAGCATAGTGCCGGAAGGCAGCAGTGCGGATATCACGATATCATTGGCAGGTTCTTATGTTTCCAAAACGCCGATCACCGTTACCCTCAGCAGGGATGCGGCTTCTGTGGCCGGCAATAGCGATGCTACGCTTACCACTACCCAGCTGGTATTGCCAGCCGCCACCCATTCACAAACATTCGCCGGCGTGCTGAAAGCCAATACCGACCTGGTATTGGAACGAGATAAATCTTATATACTCGATGGCGCTGCCGCCCCGTTTGTGGTCAATAATGTGCCGCTGACTATCAAGGATATGACGCGCGCATCGGCCGCCAATACTACTTTGAGCGTAGCCGCACAAACGCCTGCACCTTATAAGGAAGGCGATAAAGTAAACCTGAATGTTACCCTGCCTACCGGCGTAACAACAGAAGTGCCCATCAACATTACCCTGCAACCGCGTAATGGCACCGCACAATCAGGCGCAGATTATAATCTTCCTAACGCCATCATCTATAACAAAGACACGGTAATCGTATTGGACCTGTTGAACGATAATCTCGTAGAAGGGCCGGAAACACTGAATATCCCGGCTACTGCAACAGATGGCATCTCTACATTCACGATTAACCCGCTCGACTATACGATTACTGATAAACAATATCCCTTGCCATCGCCGATATTGATCAAGGCTACGCCAGACAGTATTGATGAAGGTGGCGCCGGCACGAAGCTCTCTGTGCAATTGCCGAATGGCTGGCAAGCGGGCAGGCTGATCACGGTGAACCTCAACAAAGGCGCGGCATCTACGGCCACCACCAACGATCACAGCGCATTGCCTGCATCTATTACGATGAACCCGGGAGATAATGAAACGGCTTCGTCTACGCTCGTGAGCGCCTACAGCGACCTGGTACTGGAAGATAACGAAAGCCTGATCGTTCAGGGAAATACCGGAGATATAAATATGCCGGTACGTGATACCACGGTGATCATCAGAGATAAGACACATGAGAACCCGCTGTACAATGTGCTGAAGCTGACCGGCATCACCACCGGCACACATGTGCTTGAAGGCAACAGCTACACCCTGCAGGTGAGCCTGGCGCCTGGCGTGACCTGTAACCGGGATATCGCCGTAGGCATATCGATAGACCCTGCATCTGCCGCCAAAGCAACAGATGTCAGCGGCCTGCCTTCAACAGTGGTGATACCTGCGGGTCAATCAGCAGTACAGTTCTCCTTTACTGCGGTGGCAGACAAGGTAATTGAGCCGGATGAGTTGCTGCGCCTTGTAGCTGTATCTCAAAACTATCCGGGCCTTACAAGCGATCATATAGACCTGACGATAGATGATGCTACCCGCCGCGATCCCGCCAATCTGCAACTCGCGGTGAAGATCGATTCTACTTCCCTGATGGAAGGCCATAGCAGCCAGGTAACTGTTGGCTTCACTGCCGATCAGATTGTATCCTCAGAAGATATCATCATCAATATTGCCCGTGATCCTTCATCTACCGCTGATGATGCAGATTACAGCGGCATGCCGGCGCAGGTGAAACTGCCGGCGGGCACGCATAGCCTTACTTATACTTTGAACGCCATCAACGATCATGCACTCGAAGGCGATGAGCAGCTGGTGTTCAAAGCCGCACTGCAACCCGGCAGCTTTGCCTATACGCTGCAACAGCCTGCCGCGGTGCTGATCCCTGAAACCGGCGATATGCGCGTAATACTTACCAAAGGCAGCGATGCCGCGGAACCCGCCACCAATGGCAGTTTCGTGTTCAGCCTGCCCGGTACCGACACCGCCGCCGCCGATGTGAAAGTAGTGTTCTACGTTAGCAGCATCGCAGGTACCACCAATATTGCACCTATACCCACATCGGTAACGATACCTGCCGGTAAAACCAGTGTATCCGTTCCCGTTAATGTGATCGATAACTATGTGATAGAAGGCGATGAGCAGGTGAAAGCCGCCCTGATGCTGGCACAGATGAAACGTTTCAACAAGTTCATCGGCTTCAACGTCAACGAAGCAGATACCGTAATAGTGACGGTACATGATGATGAGAGCGACGCTACCGGCCCTAAAGCCCTTGCCCGCCAGATGCTCGTGGAAAAAGTAAAAGATGCCGCCGAACCGGCCACACAAGGCGCTTTCCGCATCCGCTTCACAGATACGCAGCTCTCTGCCGTGAAAGATGTAACTGTGAATTATACCGTTGGCGGCAGCGCTACGCCCGATGTACGTTATCAAAAACTGGGTGGCAGCGTTACCATCCCGGCGGGCCAGCATGAAGCGATTGTAACAGTGAATCCGATAGATGATAATATCGTAGAGGGAGATGAAAATGTGCAACTGCAACTGAAGACGGTGAGCAGCACGCTCGCAGGCGTGACCTGGCCTATCTCTTCACAATCCACCGCCGATGTGATCATCCACGATAACGACACGCTGGTGCTCAATATCGCCAGCGCCGTTGCCACAGCGGTAGAAGGCGACGCGATACAGTTTACGTTCAACTCGCCTACCCGCGCCAAGTCCGATGTGCCGGTACGCCTGCAGATCGATCAGGATTCGGCCCGCAGCTTCGCCACCAGCGCCGGTACGCTCTCCGGTAACGTTCTTACGGTGAACCTGCCCGCTATGCAAACGCAGTACACCTTTACCATCACCGTTACTGATAATGACGTAAATGATGATAACGGATTCCTGAAGGCGACGATCCTGCCTTATAATGGCAGCAACAGTACGCCGCTGTATACAGCCGGCGCCAATAATGTTGCACAGGTAGCGATTACAGATAATGATCCGCTGAGCATCTCTTTCGCTGCGCTTAAATTCTCTGCGAAAGAAGGTAACCTCGGTGAACGCCTGCCGCTCGACTTCAAACTGAAGATGAGCCGGAAGAGCTCGCGCCCGATCACGGTGAACTATGTGTTTGAAGAAGATACCAATGGTACCGAGATGCCTTTCATGAGCTACAAAGCCATACCTGGTAAGGATTTCGAAGATAACATCACACAAACTATCATCCCGCCGATGGCGTCGGAAGGTACGCTCACTGTGCGCATGATTGGTGATACCGTGTTTGAAATGGATCAGTCGTTCATTGTACATATGATGACGGTATCTGTGCCTTCCGGCCAGAATACGCCCACACTCACTGATCCTGTAAAGGCCACCGGTGTGATCCTCAATGATGATCCGATGTGCGGCCCTTGTGATACCGATGGCGATGGTTTGACCAATGACCAGGAAGATATCAACCACAATGGTAACCCCTGGGATGATGACAGCGATGGAGATGGTATCCCCAACTTCCTCGACCTGGATTCTGCCAACGATGGCGTACCGGATTCCGTGAGCAGGTTCTATCTCGACAAAAACCGCCAGCTCAATTATGTAGATGGGGTAGATGGCAAGATCCGCGTGTATCCTGGTATTTCGCCGAATCATGATGGCATGGGTAATGAGGTGATGTACATTGAGAACATCAATAAATATCCGGATAACAAGGTGGTGATCTTCAACCGTTGGGGCGGCACTGTCTTCAAAACAAACAACTACGATAACAAGTCCAACAACTTTGACGGCCATGCCAATACCGGCGGCAGCTCGGGACAAGAGGTGCCGGATGGTTCTTACTTCTATGTGATCGAGGTACGTACCAATGGTAAAACGGAAAGGTATACGGGCTACATTGTCATCAAACGTTAAACAAGTTGATACCTATGAAAAAGTACATCATAAAAGCGCTAGGTATAGTGGTCATCTGCTGTTGCGGCGCGAAAGTGCAGGCGCAGCAGGAGCCTATCTACTCGCAATATATGTTCAACAACATGGTGATCAACCCTGCGTATCCTTCTATGGACGAGTCGTCCAGCCTCACGGCTGTGGGCCGCAACCAGTGGGTGGGCGTGGATGGTGCACCTAAAACGGCTACGGCCTCATTTTATACGCCTGTGAAGGCCACCAATACCAGCCTGGGTTTTTCGCTGATGAATGAAAAGATCACGGTGAACTCACAAACGCAGGTCAACTTCAATGTATCGCAGCGTGTGAAACTGAATGAGAAGCTGTACCTGGCGATGGGTATCAAAGGAGGCGTATCGCAGTACAAGGAAGATAACTGGGCGCTCAACACTTCCGATCCTGTATTTGCAAAAAACCAGAGTTACTGGAAAACGGATGTGGGCTTCGGTTTCATGCTGTTCACCGATCATTTCTTTGTGGGCGTCTCTTCTCCCACCTTCAAAAGTTTTGACCTGGGCAACAGTGTAAATAAAGTAGCGGTGCAATCGCATTACTATCTGCAAACTGCTTATCTCTTCACGATCAATGATGCGGTAAAGATCAAGCCGAACATTTTGATCCGTGCGGTAAAAGGCAGTGGGGTACAATACGACCTCAATGCCAATATACTGCTGAAAAACCTGGTATGGCTGGGCGCTTCCTGGCGTTCTGAAAAAACCGTGACAGGCCTGGTGCAGGTGCAGGCCACCAAAAACCTGCAGATCGGCTATTCGTATGATACGCCCACGCAATCGAACCTGAAGGGCGCGCAAACCGTATCGCACGAGCTGATGGTAAACTATCGCTTCGCCTGGTCGAAATGGAAAGTGGTAGCGCCAAGATATTTCTAACAAAATAACTATTCATCAATCATGGATCGTATGCTAACTTTTAGAAACTTCATACTTTTCCTGAGTACGGTAATCCTGTTTGTTTCCTGTGCATTCGTGAAAGATCATACAGGCGGAAATGGCATGGCCAAAGTAAGGCGTGCGGACCGCCTGTTCAAAAGACAGGAATATGAGCATGCAGTGAGCCTGTGCAATGACGTGATCAACAACGGCGGAAGAGAAGAAGTATTACGCGCGGCCAAGCTGCAGCTGGCGCGCATCTATTTTGAAACACGGCAGTTCGAAAAAACGCTCAGCCTCTATGATGAGCTGCTGTACAAACCCGGCAATGATGTGCTGGTAAGCGATGTGACCAATTACATGGACCTGCTGAAGCGCACCGGCCGCGTGCTCAAAGCCAAAGAAGTGGCCGAAACCTATGCGAAGAACTACAAGAATAACGCACGTTTCACCAACCTGCAGGAATCACTGACGAACTACTACACTTTCTTTAACCGCGATTCCATGCGGAATGTGCGGGTAGACAGTTTACGGCTGAACCTTCCGGGGTATCAGTACGGACTGGCATTGTATAACGACAACATCGTATTTCTGTCGAATGATTTTAAAAAGAACGATGCACAGTCGTTCTACACCAATTCAAAATTATACATGGTGTCGGAAGATGGCGTAGAACCCTTCAGCAACAGCCTGAAAGGCGTACTGCAAGTAGGGCCGGCCTCTTTCTTCGATCATGGTAAAAAAGTGATCTATACTTCCAATCGTTTCGATGCGGTGAAGAACGAGAAAAATTCCTATATCAATTATAACAACAATACCCAGTTGCTCCAGGCCACTTATCAGCCGGAGCACGACAACTGGAGCAAACCCGTGCCGGTGAAGATCGGGAAAAATGCAGATAACTATTCTTTCCTGCATCCATCTGTTGCTCCGAATGGGAAACGTTTGTACTTTGCATCCGATATGCCCGGCGGTTATGGCGGAACAGACATCTACTATACCGACTGGGACAAGGAAGAGAAGCGGTGGAAAGCGCCGGTAAATATGGGTCCTGCGGTGAATACCAATGGTAATGAACTTTATCCGTTCGTATCCGGAGACCAGTTATTTTTCTCTTCCAATGGTCTGCAAGGTTTTGGCGGACAAGATATATTTGTGATCAATGTGAAGAAACCGGAAGAAGGGGTGGCGCATCTGCCTTACCCGGTGAATACACAGTTCGATGACCTGAATCCCGTGCTGGATGTGAATAAGCGGCTGTTGTACTTTACCTCTGACCGCTCCGGTGTGCACGACAATGATCATATTTATGTGCTCAACCTGAAGAAAAATCCTTTGAAACAGCTGGACCTGCCCGATCCCGGCAAGCCGCTGAAAGATGACGATAAAGTGCCCTATACGATGAACCAGACGGATGATCGCCGTCAGCAGACTTTAGTAGGAGACAAGCGCTACGACAACATCTCAAATGATTCCGTTCAGCAGCCTTTACCTGTGCCTGTGAAACGTGTAGCCGAGCCCGTTATTGCCAACAACGAGCGCCCGGTTGCGGACTATGCCGATGAACCCGTGAACAGCTCACCAGAGATCATTCCCTGGCAAAATACCGTGAACACTGTAACAGCGCCAACAGCAGCGGCCGCGCAAGCCGCGCCCGCCGCCTTCAGCGACAGCCGCAGCGCCAATGCCGCTCCCGACAGGATCGGATGGCGCCAGCCTGAAAACCCGAATCCCGCTACCCAGAAAGGCGACAGCCTCGCCAAAGTAGCCGGGGTATTGTGGCATATCCCCGGGGTGATCTATTTCGATCTCAACTCGTATGTGCCGCAAGACCGGGAATGGCGCAAGCTGGATTCCATCTTCCAGGTATGGAAAGCGCATCCGCAACGCCTCATCCTGATCAATGGCCACACCGATGTGATCGGCGCAGAGAAATATAACCTGGCATTGTCGAGGAACCGCGCCGTATACATACAGGAATGCCTGCGCAGCAGGGGAGTGGATCCGGACCGTATCCGGGTTAACTATTACGGCTCTACGAAACCGGTGATGATCGCCAAACAATATTCCCTGGCAGCCGACAGGGAGCTGTTCATAAAGGTACAGGGCGTGAACCGCCGCTGTGAAGTGAGGATCTTGTAAATAACTTTTTTGCGTATATCAAAATTACAGAGATGAACAAAATTGCTTCATTAATGCTCTTCCTGGCAATAGGCGCACAGGCCATTGCACAGGAAATGCCGGTAGTCTTCAACAAAAGCTTCGGTACGCCGAAGAACCAGTACAAGAAACTGGCAATTGCAGAGAACAATGCAATTGTAGCTATCGGTGGCGGTACAGACAATGGTTGCATTACCAAATTGTCGGCCAGTGGAAATCTTATTTATAACACCAAACTGAACAAAGGCGGGCTGGTAGCTTACCAGGACCTGCTGCTGCTGCCAAAGAACGAGCTGGTAGTGGTAGGCGGCGGTACCATCGCATACGGCAATGCCCGTATCACGAAGCTGTCGGCCACCGGTGAAGTAGTGTTTGACAAAAGCATCGGCAATGGCCAGGGCGGCTATTTTGACAAGATCATCGCCGACCGCCGTGGTGGCCTGATCGCCGTAGGCGTAGATGGCAGCAAGCCTGCACAGGCCCGCATCACCAAGTTTGCACCCGATGGTAAAGTAGAATTTGATAAAGGCTTCGGCGCACATAACGTATTCACCAATGTACTGATCGATGAAGATGAAAACATCGTTGCCGTAGGCGGCGACGTAGGAGATGGACAGGGCAAGGCTTTCATCGTGAAGGTAGATGGTAAGGGAGAAAAACAATATGAACTCAGCTTCGGCAAACCCGGCGCCGTATTTGAAAAGATGCTGCTCCTCGAAGATGGCGCTATCCTCGCTATGGGCGGCGGAGCCTATGGTACCGGCAATGCCAGCCGCATCGCCAAGATCAACGCGGAAGGACAAGTAGTATTCGACAAAGAATACAGCACGGTAGACGGTAAGTTCAACGCGATGAAAGTAAATGACCTCGGCCAGATATTCGCCTGCGCAGAAGAGAAAGATAAAGGTCGCATCGTGAAGCTCCGCCCCGATGGCACCGAGCTTTTCAACAAAGAAGTAGATGCCGCCCTCTATGCCCTCGAAGTAGGCAAGAACGGTAAAGTAGTGGCCGCCGGTGGTAACCTCGGCAACGGTACCGGCAAAATCGTGAAACTCCTGCCCGACGGTAGCATGGTCGTTAATAAAAACATCGGCTCCGTATTCCAGCACCTGCTGCTCACGGAAGATGATGAAATGTGCGTAGTCACCAAAGAAGGTTACCGCCTGCTGAAACTCAGTCCTGACGGGGAACTGATGTTCGACAAACAACTCGGTAAATACGATGCCAAAACATCGCTGGCATCACTGGTGATGAGCCCTGCCGGCGAAATCCTCGCCGCTGGCGGCGGTGATGAAGATGGTAACCGCATCATCAAGATCAGCCACGGTGTATCTATCAATGATATCGTAGTATCAGAGCCGCTCAATGGCTTGTCAAATGCCACGCTCACCATCACCCTCTCCGGCTTCCTGAGAAACAATGGTGTGCGCACGCCTGTGAATGTACATTATAAAACTATCCCGCATAAGAATGGCGCGGGCCCCGGCGATTTTGACGTAACGGAAGGTACGATCTCTTTTGTTCCATCTGAATTTGCTGCCGGCGCTATCATCTCCAAAACCATCCAGATACCGATCAAGAGCGATAACCTCCTCGAAGGAAAAGAAGCCTTCCACGTAGAAGTGCTCGATGCCTCTGATCTCTATCTTACCAAAGCCAAAGGAGAAGTGACTATCCTCGACCAGCCTGCCATCGTGAAATTTGTAGGAGGCAGCAATGGCGCAGAACCTAACACCGATGTGGTGTTCTCCGCCGGTATCTTCAAACGCGACAACTCGCCATTGATCAACGCTACCGCTAAACCGGTACGTCTCACCTACAAGTTCGGTAACGGTACCGCCTTGCCTGGCGCGGATTTCGTGAACAGCATCAAAGCGCCTTTCGTCATTGATAGCGGCGCTTCCACCGCCAGTCTGAATGTGAAAGTGAAAGACGACAACCGTTTTGAGCTCGCAGAAACAGTAGTGCTGGTATTGAGCGAGATCAAAGCAGACAACGAAGCGGTAGTTGGATATAATGGTGATGTAACGTCCATCTCTGCATCACAATACATCCAGGATCAGCCGGCCTACGTAACGCTTGTCAAACTTACTGACGCCAACGAATCAGCCACTGCTCCGGTAAGCATGTTCAAATGTATACTGGTGAAAGCCGCCGACCAGTCCGTACAAACCAATTGCACCGGCAGCGATATCAATATCTATTTCGGTGTTGATTCATCCAGCACGGCGCGTTACGGCAAAAAATACATCATCATGAACGGCGATATGGTGAAGATCACCGGCGACTGTGCCTTCAGCGAAACTGATATCCAGGTGGCCCTCGTGAACGACCGTATCAAAGAACCCGATGCGCTCGTAGTCGTAAAACTCCGTGATGCCACCGCCGCCGCTACTGCCGGCCAGTTGCACGTTTCACCGGATATTAAACTCAACAAAGCCGTTGCCGTCATCCACGATGACGATACCGACGACGGCACCATGCTCTCCGCCAAATAATGGCTTGATACTATTACCGATATACGCGTTTCAAGCACCAACACATTCCCGCATGGCTTTCGCCTTGCGGGAATTTCTTTGCGAAGGTTGTCTTTGCTCAGATTATACTGATTAAAGTTATAAGGTTTTTTTTCACGATTAAATAAATTCACGAAGATTATTTCGATTTGATCTTCGTGAATCCTATTATCTGATGAAAAACTAATCCTATAATCAGTATAACTGAGCAAACAACTCTTCACTATTCCGCTTTGATCACTCATTTTCCGCATTCGCGGGAAACGGTCTCTGGAGATATGCAAAATTTGCAACATGAAAACGATTATCTCCGCCGTTGTATGTGGTGTGATGGCTGTATCTGTTGCTTCGGCACAGCAGCTGACGCCCGCACAAAAACTGGTATTATCAACCAACGAAGACTCCCTGAATGCTGGCGTTGCCAAAAACAAAACTGTGATCTCGGGCTACGGGTCGGCCTATTATCAAAGGAACTTTAATGAGCAGATGTCTTTTGCCACACTGGAACGTGCCGTGTTGTTTGTAGGGCATCAGTTCAATCAGAAGATATCTTTTTTTAGTGAGATGGAACTGGAAAATGCCAAAGCTGGCGTAGGCCAGGAAAATAATGGCTTTGCCGGCGAAATAGCCATGGAACAGGCTTACCTGCGTTTCAACCTCAATCCCCGTCAGTATGTGGTGGCAGGTTTGTTCATCCCGCGTATTGGCTTGCTGAATGAAAACCACCTGCCGGTTAACTTCAATGGCGTGGAAAGGCCGCTGGTAGAGCAAGTGGTGATACCCGCCACCTGGCGGGAGCTGGGCGTCGGCTTCTATGGCCGCTTGCGCCGTCTGCCCCTGAGCTACAGCATTGCGGTGGTGAATGGCCTTAACTCCGCCGCTTTCTCGCATGGCACCGGCTTTAAAGAAGGACGTGCCGAAGGCCAGGGGGCCTTCGCCAATAATCTCGCCATTACCGCTTCCCTGCAATACTTCTGGAACGATTTCAAATTCCAGGTGTCCGGCTATGCGGGCGGTACGAACGGGTTGAATAAGCGGAAGTCCGACAGCCTGGAACTGAGCTATGGTATGGCGGCGCTGCCCATGTATCTTGGCGAGGCCGATGTGCAATATGCCCGCGATGGTTTTGCTTTCAAGTTGCTCGGCGCCGCCGTTACCTTCCCCGATGCCGCGCAGGTGAACCGCGCCTATGCTAATAACGTCAGCAAATCCATGTATGGCGCTTATGCAGAAGCTGCCTACAATGTGCTGGAACATTGCCGCCTGAAAGCGCAACAGCTCAATGTTTTCGCCCGCTATGAAATGTTTGATCTCAACAGCTCCATTCCTTATAACGGGATTTATGATGGCACGCAAAAGCAACAACACCTGATCATAGGCCTCGGATACCTGCCGGTACCCAATGTAGTGATCAAGGCAGATGTAAGATTGATGCATACAGGAGATGAAAATCCTGATCTCGTGATCAATCCCTCGCCATCGCGCATACCGTATAAAACAAACAACTCATTCCTCAATATCGGCATCGGTTATTCTTTCTAAATCACTTCTTATGCATGCTTCATCCAGACGCAGTTTTTTGAAAGATGCCTGTAAAGCCTGTGTGGCAGGCGCTGTGGGCGTAGGTCTTGCAGATTTTCTTTCTTCATGTAGCACGCCTGCTAAAACCTTCAAGACCGCGATGAACAATAACCAGGTGGAAATACCGCTCGATCTTTTCAATACGGCTCCTCTACAGATCATCAGCCCGAAAAATTATGCCTACGAAATTGCGGTGCGTAAAAATAACGATAACAGTTACGAGGCATTGTTGCTCCGTTGTACACACCAGCATAACCCGCTGGTGCCCACTGGCAGCGGATATTATTGCAGCGTACATGGCAGCCAGTTCGACAAGGACGGTAACGTGAAAAAAGGCCCTGCGGAAATGCATCTGCTGCAATTGAAAACAGATATCCAACAACAACATCTCATCATACACGTATAATTTTTATTTATGAAGATCAGATACATTGTCTTCGGACTGATGATAGCCACCGCTGTTTCCTGCTCCAAAAGCGATGCGCCGGCAACAGGTGGCACAGACTTCAATACCCTGAAAAATACTTTTATCACCGACTTCGTTAACAGAACGGCTATCAACGGATATGCTGATCTGTCGCAGCGTTCCGGCACTTTCAATGATAAGGTAACGATCCTCAAAGCCACGCCTACAGAAGAAAATCTCGCCGCCGCCAAACAGGCCTGGCGCGATATGCGCAGCACCTGGGAACAATGTGAAGGTTATCTTTTCGGCCCGGTAGAAGATGATAATTACGATCCCAGCATGGATACCTGGCCGGTAGACCGCGTGCAGCTGGATTCTATCATCAACAGCAGCAATCCGCTGGAAGTAGCTGACATTGAAAAGCTCGCGTTATCGCTCAGAGGTTATCACCCGATAGAATATATTTTATGGGGAGCAGATGGAAAACGCAAAGCAACCGATATCAATGCGCGGGAGATGAAATATATCATCAGCCTTACCACCGATCTGAAAAACACTTGCCAGCAGCTGCATAACAGCTGGTTGCCTTCCGGCGGCAACTATGCCGCCAAAGTGCTCAATGCCGGCGGCAGCAGCACGCTCTATCTCAAAAAGCAGGAGGTGTTCATTGCAGTAGTGAATGCGATGACCAGCATTTGTGGAGAGGTGGGAGATGGTAAGATGAAAGAACCCTTTGATGCCCAGGACCCGAAGACAGTAGAATCGCCATTCAGCGGCAACTCACTTACTGATTTCAAGAATAATATCATCGGTGCATACAACGTATATACGGGCAATTTCCTCGGCAACAAAGGCGTAGGCCTCGATCAGCTGGTATCTGCCCGCAATGCCGCACTGAACAAGGATTTGCAGGAAAAGTTCCAGGCGGCGATCAACTCCTTCAATGCGATCACGGTGCCTTATGAACAGGCGATCATTTCCCAGCGTACGCAATGCCAGCAGGTCATGAATGCGATCAGCGATCTCAATGCTACGCTCAGCGGGCCTTTGAAAGATTTTGTTACCAAGAATATTACCGACTAGGTTCCTGATGCAGATAAGAAAAATTTATATCGCGGCCTTGTTGCTGTCGATGCCCGCCTGGCTCATGATGTGCCGCAAGGCGGAACCCTTCGCTGAAAGCGGCTATGATCCGCAGCTCAGCGGCGGCGAGTCTACCGTTTTTGATATCACCAGTAAAGCTTTCGGGCATGCCATACCCGGACTGAATGCACGCGATCAACACGTACATGACCTCGGTGATAAACAGTCCGAGCAAACCTTTGTGACCGCTCCCGCACCGGTAAACAGCGGCCTGGGGCCGATCTACAACAATGTGAGCTGCAAGAGCTGTCATCATAATGATGGCAAGGGCAACCCCACTACAGGCCTCAACACTTCTTCGATGCTGGTACGTTTAAGCGTGCCCGGTAGTGATGCGCATGGCGCACCCTTGCCTGTACCTGGCTATGGGCTTCAGTTACAGGACCTCGCCATCTTCGGCAAACAGCCCGAGGCCAAAGTGCTGATCAACTATACCGAACAGGTGGTAACGTATCCGGATGGTCATCAAACTACTTTGTACAAGCCCGCTTATACCATTGCGTCGCCCTATGCGCCGATGCCCGGCAATGTGCTCACATCGGCGCGTATGGCGCCGCCTTTCTTTGGCCTCGGCCTGCTGGACCTGATACCCGAAGCTACCATCCTTGGCTTCGCGCAGCAACAGGCTGCAGAGAACCGGGGTATCAGTGGTAAGCCCAACTACGTGTATGATGCGGTTACAGGTGCTACCATCCTTGGCCGCTATGGCATGAAAGCCAATACCGGCACCTTGCTCACGCAGGTGGCCGCGGCATATCAACAGGATATGGGCGTTACCAGCCGTGTGTTTCCACAGGAGAGCTGCTATGGCCAGCCGCAATACGATGGCCTCGCCGATGATCCCGAACTGCCGGATTCTATCCTCGATGCCACCGTGTTCTATATCAAAACGCTGGCGGTGCCAGCGCGCCGCAATACCACGCATCCGCTGGTGAAACAAGGGGAGATGCTGTTTGCACAGATCGGGTGCGCCAGCTGCCATATCCCGTCTGTACAAACGGGAACGGATGTACGATTTAAAGCGCTGAGTAATCAACGTATCCATCCTTACACGGATCTGTTATTGCACGATATGGGCGCCGGACTCGCAGATGGCCGCCCTGATTTCAAAGCCGATGGCAACGAATGGAAAACGCCCGCGCTGTGGGGAATAGGCCTCTTCGAAAAAACAAATGGCACGCCTTATTATCTCCACGATGGCCGCGCACGCAGCCTGGAAGAAGCCATCCTCTGGCACGATGGCGAAGCCGCTGCCGCCAAAACGCAGTTCACCCGCCTCACGGCAACTGAAAGGGAACATCTCATCCTCTTTCTGAAGTCTTTATAAGAATTAATAAACTAAAAACCTGCATCTTTTATATTAAAATATAAAAGATGCAGGTTTTTTATGTAAAGCTAAATCCGGCTGCATTAATTAGCCGTATGTAAAAGTGAAGGTGAGTAATTAAGCATGAGGCACCTTGGATCGGCCCCGTATTAATTCATCATCTTTCTTAATCTGCTATTAACCGAATCAACATATTTAAGAATATAAGAGTTGTGTCTTTTAATGGTTAACTTGGGAAAAGCCTGGTATGTCCTTACCGGGCTCTTTTTTTATAATGGTTTTTGCATTACATAATCATCCATGATATAACCATTCCCGATATCTGTTACCTTCTCTTTGATCACGGTAAATCCCTGCTTTTCGTAAAAATTCCTTGCCTTATTGAAGCGGTTCACATCCAGTTCCAATATATGGGCGCCCAGCGCTTTCACGCGATCGGCCACGCCATTGAGCAGGAACTTGCCCACGCCTTTTCCCTGATAGTCGAGCGAGAGATATATCTTATGCAGTTTATACACTTCCGGGCGATCTGTATGACTGTAAGCGGCAAACCCGATGGGTGTTTCATCATCATGGAGGATCACGAAATGATGGCTCAGTTCATTGATCTGGCGGTTCAGCGAAGCGGTGCTGTACATCATATCGATCATATAGTTGATCTGTTCCGGTGTAAGCAGCTCCCGGTAGGTCGGGCGCCATATCTTTTCTGTAAGATCCTGTATAACCGGGATTTCAGCGGTGGTAGCGGCTTTTATCTGATACATCTGAAAGATTTTTTAAGAGGCGTTGCTTTCTTTGATAATGTTGTCGATGGTTTGTTGCAGGCGCTCAAGCGGCGTATATCCTCTTGCGCAGAGGTAGAGTTGCTTGCCTGTATCCAGTATGGCAGCAGGAAAGCCGGTGATGCCCCAGTTCTGTACCAGCTGGAACTCCTGCTGTGTTTCGTAACGGTAATGTTCATCATGCAGGCGGCTGATGAACTCATCTTCCGGCAGATGATATTTACTGATCAACGTGCGGTAGGTATCGTCGTGATTGAGGCTGATGCCATCATAATTCATGGCCACCTGCATATCATGTGTAAAGTTGATGGCATTATCAGGTTGATAACCTTTGAACACCGTCAGCGCAATACCCGGCTTTTCCGAATCCATCAATTCCTGCGAGGGGAGCAGTTTATGGAGGAAAGCCGCTCCGAATTTCACGCCGGTCATCTCTTCCACACTGGTATGCGCTTTTTGAATATAAGCTTCCATGGTAGAGAAGGGATGACGGTTACTGCCGGTGATCATGCCGCCAGTGAGTATTTCAAATGTCATATTGTTGCCCTGCGCGGCCTGTAATTGCTGTATCACGGGCGTAAAACCGTAGCACCAGCCGCAGAGAGGATCATAGACGTATATCAGTTTCATGTATGCTCATTGTTTTGTTGCTCCTCAAAGTAATGATTTTCATGCAGCTGCCGGGAGAGCTCCCTGTCTTTTCGTATAGCCTTTATCGATAGTCTCACCGCAAACAGCAAAGTGATCACCGATGCGCCGAGCAGCAATATACTATTACCGGTGAAGAGGAAGAAATCATAGGTGCCGTGGAAGAATACCGCGATGGTGAAAGCGCGCAGCAGCAGGGCTTCCCTTTGTGCCGGTATAAATTTGGCAAGACCGGCGTAATAGCCCATCAGCACGGCAAATGTAGCATGGGCGGGCACCGAGAGGAACATGCGCGCTACGCCGGTGCCTACGCCGAAACGCGCCACATATGCGATGTTCTCCAATGTAGCGAATCCCATTCCTATCATTACGGCATATACGATACCATCCATCGGTTCATTGAAATCCTTTTTAGGATACGCGTAGAAGCGTAATACGAGGAACTTTGCCAGTTCTTCAGATACGCCTACAATGCCGTATGCAAAGGCCGCAGTGCCGACGATGGTGCCGTCGTTTTCGTGCAATCCGAGTACGGAGGTGGCATAGCCTTGTATGAACAGGGGCAGTATTACGCATACCATTCCCAGCAGAAAGCAACGCAGGAGCAGGCCTACCGGTTCGCGGTCGTATTTGTCCAGCTTGTAGAAGAGCAGGGAGATGGCAAACCCTGGTGCAACGGCTAGTGCCAATAGTTTCATGGGAGCAGGTTTTTACTTTTTTTTCTGTTGATCAGGTAGTTCCCGAGCATATCGGCGGAGAAGCTGCTAAGATTGTTAGCTTTTGTGATACCGCCTTTACGTGCTGCGAGGGCGCCATAATGCACGTCATGAAATCCTTTGATGCTATGCGCATCCGGATCGATGGAGATGAGCACATTTTTTTCGCGTGCATAGGAAAGCCAGGTCCAGTCGATATCGAGGCGGCGTGGATGGGCGTTGAGTTCGATGGCTACGTTGTGGGCAGCGCAGGCGTCGATGATGGCTTTATGATCTACGGGGTATCCGTTCCTGCTGAGGAGCAGCCGGCCGGTCATGTGGCCGAGTATGGTGGTGTACGGGTTTTCTATCGCTTTGAGCAAACGCGCCATGGCTTTATCTTCCGTCATTTTCAGGTTGGAGTGCACCGAGGCGATGACCAGGTCGAAGGTGGCTAATATCTCATCCGGATAGTCGAGTGCGCCATCGTTGAGGATATCTGCTTCAATGCTTTTGAAGATGCGGAAGGGCGCGAGTTGCTGATTCAGTTCATCGATCTGAGATTGTTGTGCGAGCACTCTTTCTGCATCGAGGCCATTGGCATAGAAAGCGGAGCGGGAGTGGTCGCTAATCGCGAGATATTCGAAGCCCTGGTTCCTGGCGGCAAGCGCCATTTCTTCGAGTGTGTCGAGGCCATCGCTCCACTGGCTGTGGGAGTGGATGATCCCTTTGATATCAGCGGTGGTGATGAGCGCTGGCAGCTGATGCTGGCGTGCCTGTGCGATTTCTGCGCCGCCTTCACGGAGGCATGGCTCGATATAGTCCATGCCGGCGGCCGTGAAGATATCTTCTTCCGAATTGGCTTGCAGCAGTGCGGTATGGCCGCCGGCGGCATTGAATTGATCGATGAATGCCGGGGCGCCGGTAGTAAGAAAGAGTTGTTGATAGAAATCGGCGGCTTCGCAGGCGTGTGTCACCACTTTGATCCTTTCTTCCAGCGTCCATACGCTATCTCCGTTGGTGGCGGATTGCAGTTGAAGGCCTGGCAATGCGGCGAGCTTTTGTTGTATTGTATCCGCAGGTGCGGCGATAAGTATTTCTATTTCATCAATGATGGGAAGGTTGCGGCGGAAAGCGCCGGTGAGCGCCACTTTCGCGGGAGCGAACAGTTCCTGTAACTGTTTTTCCAGGTTGTTACCGATGGCTTCTACTTCAGCGAAGAGGAAGCGGTGCCGGTTAGAGAGATAGAATTCGATATTCTGGCGGACGTTGTCCTGCGTTTTTTCGCCGAAGCCTTTGAGTAGCAGCAGGCGGTTTTCGTTGCAGGCATAGAGTAGTTCGCCCATGGTTTCCACTTCCAGTTCTTTCCAGATGGTGGCTATTTTCTTGGGGCCGAGGCCTTTTATTTTCATGATCTCAAGGATGCCCGGCGGTGTGACCTGCAGGTAGTGATCGAGCAGGCCAAACTGTTGTGTATCGAGCATTTCGAGGATGCTTTTCCCGGTAGATTCTCCAATGCCTTTGATGCGGAAGATATCTTCGCGGGGGGTATCTTTCAGTTGGGTGGGTAGCTTTTCTATGGTAAAAGCGGCGCTGGCAAATGATTTTGCTTTGAAGCTATTTTCTCCGTGTATGTCCATGAGTTTAGACAGGAGGGAGAAGTTATCGGCTATTGAGTAATTGTCCATGTAGTGAAATTACGGAGATTTTCGCGAAGGTTGTCTGGCTCAGGATTTAATGATTGAAAGGATTACCAGGATTTTTTTACAGGATTAAAGAAGGGATCGCGAAGATCTACTCGAAAATCTTTTTTTAATCTTTATTAATCCTGTAAAAAAATCCTGGTAATCCTTTCAATCATTAAATCCTGAGCCAGACAACCTTCGCGCGCAAAAAAAAAGGTCCTGGTATTACCAGGACCCTTATAACTACATTTTGTAAATCCGATCTTACATAGCCGGAGATGCTGGTGCTGCAGGAGCGGCAGGTGCTTTTTTAGCAGGAGCTTTCTTCTTAGCAGCAGGTTTTTTAGCAGCGGCTTTCTTTTTAGGAGCAGCTTTCTTAGCAGCAGCTTTCTTTTTAGGAGCGGCTTTCTTAGCAGCAGCTTTCTTTTTAGGAGCAGCTTTCTTAGCAGTTGCTTTTTTAGCAGCGGCTTTTTTAGGAGCAGCTTTCTTAGCAGTTGCTTTTTTAGCGGCAGCTTTCTTTTTAGGAGCAGCTTTTTTAGCAGTTGCTTTTTTAGCAGCAGCTTTCTTTTTAGGAGCGGCTTTCTTAGCAGCAGCTTTCTTTTTAGGCGCAGCTTTTTTAGCAGCCGCTTTTTTAATTGTTGCCATTGTTTTTTGAATTTGGGTTAGTAAAAAATAATTGGGTATAAAAAAACTTTATGGCAAACACTGACTTAGGCTTCCGCCTGAGCAGTGGTGTCAAATGCTTTAACAGAAACGTAAGTTTTGTTTTCGCGACCTTTTCTGAATTCTACTACACCGTCAGCTACTGCGAAAATGGTAAAATCTTTACCAATACCTACGTTTTGACCAGCGTGATAAACTGTGCCTCTCTGACGTACAATAATGTTGCCAGCGATAGCAGGTTGACCACCAAAAATTTTAACGCCCAGCCTTTTGCTTTGGGAGTCGCGGCCGTTCTTTACACTACCTTCACCCTTTTTATGTGCCATTGTATAATAACTTTAAAAAACGTTGTCTAATAAAATAAGTTCACTTAACGTACAAATTAAGCGATATCGTTGATTTTGATCTTAGTGAAATGGGTACGGTGACCAACTTTCTTTCTGAAGCCTTTTCTTCTCTTCATTTTGAAAGCGATTACTTTATCGCCCTGAACATGTCCCAAGATTTCTGCTTTTACTACTGATTTTACATCAGTACCTACAGCCAGCTTACCAGCATTGTCTGTCAACAGTACTTCGGAAAACTCCACTTTATCACCGATATTTCCTTGTAACTGCTGTACAAAAATTTCCTGGTCTTTTTGTACTTTAAATTGCTGACCTGCGATTTTTACAACTGCAAACATAATTATCCAAAATATAATTTCCGCAAAAGTACCATTTGTTTTTTGAATTGACAAAGTTTTAAGGCATTTTTTAATTCACATGCGTAAAATCATGTATTCAACACCCTAAAGCTTAATCATTTCAAAGATACGTACTTTCCTGAATTTTAGATTTTTTTAACAAAATCTTATATATGGCCCTCGTCCGCGAAAAACAGTTATTTTGCCATACAAAGCAACGCAATTTTATATACATTTGTCGTTTACACAAGGATTAAACAAGATGTACAGGTCCGCGTACCCGGGCGCCAACACCAGCTGCGTGCTGCCTCCGGATACACGGCCCCTCAATCTCTCAATCATAAAATAAAGGGCATGAAGTTTAAATCACTGCTGGCCAAACCATTTGCTTCCATCGTCTACAACAAGATCAGGAAGGAGATGACAAGGGCGGTGGAAGACCAGGCAAACATCCTGGAGGAGCTGATCAAGACAGGCAAGAAAACAGAGTTCGGGACAGAACACAAACTGGAGGCCGTACACACCTATGATGATTTTAAACAGGCCATCCCGGTGCGCGATTACGAGCAGTTCAAACCTTATATAGAAAGGATCAAAGAAGGAAAACAGAACGTACTCTGGAAAGGACAGCCCATCTATCTGGCCAAAACATCCGGCACCACCAGCGGGGTTAAATATATTCCCATCTCCAAAGACTCTATCTCCAATCATATAGACACTGCCCGCAACGCGCTGCTGAACTATATGGGAGAAACGGGGAACTCCAGCTTCGCCGATGGCAAGATGATATTCCTCTCCGGCTCCCCCGAGCTGGAAAGGGTAGGAGGCATACCCACCGGGCGTCTCAGCGGTATCGTGAACCATCACATCCCGCGCTACCTCCGTACCAACCAGCTGCCTTCCTACGAAACCAATTGCATTGACGACTGGGAGACCAAACTGGACAAAATAGTAGAAGAAACCTTCAACCAGGATATGACGCTGATCAGCGGCATACCGCCATGGGTGCAGATGTATTTCGACCGCCTCATGGAACGCAGCAATGGCAAACGGATCAAAGAGATATTCAAGAATTTTGATGTGATGGTATATGGCGGCGTGAACTTTGAACCTTACCGCGCCAAGCTCATGGCCTCTATCGGCGCGCCGATCCACACCATCGAAACATTCCCGGCCTCGGAAGGCTTCTTTGCTTTCCAGGATTCGCAGGAACAGGAAGGGCTCCTGCTCAACACCAATTCCGGCATCTATTACGAGTTTATCCCCGCACAGGAAATTTTTGATGAAAATCCTACGCGACTGTCGCTCAAAGATGTACAAACCGGCGTAAATTACGCTCTGATCATCAACAATAACGCCGGGCTCTGGGGATATAACATCGGCGATACCGTGAAGTTCGTCTCCACCAACCCTTACCGCTTGCTGGTAACAGGCCGTATCAAACATTTCATCTCCGCTTTCGGCGAGCACGTAATCGGGGAAGAAGTAGAGCACAGCCTGATGAAAGCCGCCGCAGAAGAGAATGTGCACATCACGGAATTTACCGTGGCGCCCATGGTACAAACCAATGGCGAACTGCCATTCCACGAATGGTTCGTTGAATTTGAGAACCTGCCGTTGAACATGGAAGCGTTTGCGAAGAAAGTGGATATTAACCTGCGACAGAAGAACATTTATTATAACGACCTTTTAACAGGAAACATATTACAACCCCTGAAGATCAGGCCAGTGCGCAAACACGGCTTTATCGACTATATGAAAGCTATTGGAAAACTGGGCGGTCAGAACAAAGTGCCACGTTTGAGTAACGACCGCAAACTGGCAGATGAACTGAAGCAGTATTTGCAATGATGGCTGAATGGACCGTAATACGCGGCGGCCGGAGGCTTTCCGGGCTGCGCGTCGTTTTTGTTATCTGAAAAAGTAAATCACCGTAATGAATAAACGAAAAATTGCCATCTTCGGGTCTACCGGCTCAATTGGCATACAGGCACTGGATGTGATAGCGGCGCATCCCGACAGGTTTAGTGTGGAAGTGCTGACCGCACAGCAGAACGCAGACCTGCTGATTGAACAGGCATTGAAATTCAAGCCCAATGCCGTTGTGATAGGAAATGAAGAGAAATACAAACTGGTAAAGGATGTATTGTTTGATAAAGGCATCAAAGTATTCGCAGGCGCGAAAGCCATGGTGGAAGTGGCTTCCTGGTCCACGATAGATATGATGCTGGCAGCTATTATGGGCTTTGCCGGATTGGCTCCTACGCTGGCAGCCATTGAGCAGGGAACGCCCATCGCGCTGGCCAACAAAGAAACATTGGTGGTAGCCGGTGATATTGTAATGGCCACTGCCCGTCGCAAGAACGTGCCCATTATCCCGGTGGACTCAGAACATTCGGCCATCTTCCAATGCTTGCTGGGAGAGCCTTTCAGCAAAGTGGAGAAAGTGATACTCACCGCTTCCGGCGGTCCTTTTCTCGGCAAGAAACCGAATTTCCTTATCAATGTTAAGAAAGACCATGCCCTGCAACATCCCAACTGGAGCATGGGCGCCAAGATCACGATCGACTCCGCCACCCTTATGAACAAAGGGCTGGAAATGATCGAGGCACGCTGGCTTTTCGGTCTTTCTCCGGAGAATATAGAAGTGGTGGTGCATCCGCAGTCGATCATACATTCCATGGTGCAATTTATAGACGGCTCCCTGAAAGCCCAGATGGGCCTGCCCGACATGAAGTTGCCCATCCAGTACGCACTCGGTTATCCCGACCGCCTGGCCAACGAATTTCCACGTTTCTCCTTCAGGAATTATCCTTCCCTCACATTTGAGCAGCCGGATACAAAAACATTCCGTAACCTTGCCATCGCAATGGAAGCGATGCAGAAGGGCGGTAATGCCGCCTGCGTCATGAATGCGGCCAACGAAGAGGTGGTGAACGCCTTCCTGAAAAACAGGATCGGCTTCCTGCAAATGACAGAGGTGATAGAAGAAACAATGGTTAAAATACCGTTCGTGGAAACGCCCACCCTGAGCGATTATTATGAGGCAGATAACGCCGCCCGGGAACATGCGGCCTCCCTCATCAATTCTATCGTGATCTGATAATCATTAAAAAATTAACAATGCTTCTGCTTTCTGTATATGCAAAATCTGATATATTAACAGGCAGAATTAAAGCTGAAAACAAGTAAATGACAACAGAGGTAATATTGGTGAAAGCCGGGCAGCTGTTGCTGTCGCTCTCTATTTTGGTTGTACTGCATGAGTTGGGCCACTTTATCCCCGCCAAATTATTCAAAACCAGGGTAGAAAAATTCTATTTGTTCTTTGATCCCTGGTTCTCTCTCTTCAAAGTAAAGAAAGGTGAAACGGAATACGGGATCGGCTGGCTGCCGCTGGGTGGCTATGTGAAGATCTCCGGGATGATAGATGAAAGTATGGACAAGGAGCAGATGATGAAACCCCCGCAGCCATGGGAGTTCCGGGCCAAGCCGGCCTGGCAGCGCCTCATCATCATGATTGGCGGCGTAACGGTCAACATCCTGCTTGCCTTCTTCATCTATGCCATGCTGCTTTGGCATTACGGCGATACCTACCTGCCTACCGCCAACGCCAAATATGGTGTGGAGGTGGATTCGCTGGGTAAGAGCATCGGCCTGCGCGATGGCGACAAGATCCTCTCCCTGGATAATCACCAGGTAGAAGAATTTGAGAAGATCACCGGCTACCTGATCCTGCATGAAGTGAAAAGCATTCAGGTAGAACGCAATGGCCAGCAGATGAACATCGCTGTGCCGGATGGTTTCATCAACGCATTGCTGAAGCAGAAAGCGCCATTCGCCGTACCGGCAGCGCCTTATGTAGTGGATAGCGTGGCGCCGGGCACTGCCGCGGCGGCTGTCTCCCTGCAAAAAAATGATCGCCTTGTTGCTGTCAATGGCCAGTCATTCCCTTACATGATCGGCTTTAAAAGAGAGATACTCAAACACAAAGGACAAGAGATCGCGCTCGGCGTGATCCGCGGCAATGATACGCTCACACTGCATCCAAAGCTGTCCGACAAAGGCGTGCTGGGCATCACCGGCCAGGATCCGTTTGAGTATAAAGTGAAGAAATATACTTTGCTGGAGTCATTCCCGGCGGGCTTCCATCGTGGTATCGACAAGCTCGTATCTTATGTGCAGCAGCTGCGCCTGATGTTCGTTTCCAAGGAAGTGAAGATGAGTGAATCGCTGGGCGGCTTTGGCAGCATCGCCAAGCTGTTCCCTGAAATGTGGGACTGGGGCATGTTCTGGGAGCTGACTGCTTTTCTGTCTATCATACTGGCGTTCATGAATATCCTGCCGATCCCTGCGCTGGATGGCGGTCACGTGCTGTTCCTGCTCTATGAGATCATCACCGGCCGCAAGCCCAGTGAGAAGTTCCTGGAGTATGCACAGATCGTAGGTATGGTGATCCTGCTGGGATTGCTGCTGTATGCAAACGGACTGGATATCTGGAGAAGCATCTTCCATAAATAATTACGGATTACGAATTAAGAATTACGGCCTACTGCGTGTTCTACGCAGTAGGCCGTAATTCTTAATTCGTAATCCGTAATTATTGTTGTATATTTGCAGACTTACCGGGGTTGCCTGGTTTTGACAGCATAGTTCTTTGAGAGTGTAAGCATGCCGTGCGTTGGATAATTAGCACGATAATCTGAATATTCAAACTTCAAATGGCGAATCTAACTACGCCATGGCTGCCTAATCAGAGATTAGACACCCATTATAGCCGCCCGGAGTTGTTGCCTTATGCGACTCCCGCCGCTGAATCATCAAACCCATAGGGATAGGTGCTCATGGTTTCTGTGAGTGAGCACTGAAACACTAACGGATAAGAACGAGGTTGGTTCGTTATGCCCCTGCTGAGTTCCGACATCCCAATGCATAAATAAGCATGTAGAAAGCTTTCGGCGAATATGTTTGGACGCGGGTTCGATTCCCGCCAACTCCACAGGATAAAAGGCAATTCAGGATTGAATTGCCTTTTTTTTATTTCCTCAGCTGCCTCACATAATACGCCGTCGCTTCTTTTATAAACAGCGCCAGTTCCATGCTGGGCATGCCATTTACGGGCGTGTAGCGGTTATCTTCTACATACAGCTCTCCCAGTTTTCTGAAATATTCCAGCTTGTCCATCGTTATTTTTCCACCGGTGATCCTGAGGATGATCTGATAGCGTTGCGCGATGCATTGTTGTACTTCATCGCTGGCAGGGTCGCTGGTCATGAGTGTGGTGAGCCGGGCGGTGATATCGTTCAGGTCTTGTTTCAGCGTTTCCATTTCCTGTTTGCTGAAACTGCGCAGGGTATCTTCCACACTGTGAACGGTGTCTTTACCCCATTTGGCCATGGCTTCGGACCGGTAGGCATCCATCTTGTCTCTGGAGATGCCTTCGTATAAATCTTCTACCTGTAACATCGTGTTGTTTTTTTAGTGTTACCAATGTTTTTTCTATGGTGCCAACCAATGTGTTTATCCTTTCCTTCCGGGCGAGCAGCGCTTGCTTGTGTGCTTCCAATGCCTGCACCAGATCGAAGTCTGGATCATCGAGGGTATGACCTAGGGGGAAAGTCAAGAGGAATTTCAAATTTTTTTTAATTCAGCGCCTGCACAAAGGCGAGATAATCACGTGCGCTCTGGTCTACCTTTTCGGGTGTGGAACGTTTTCCGCCGCCATAGAAAGCAAACAGGGGGCGGTAGTTGGCGCGAACATATTGAAAGGTGATCTCGAAGGGTGCGGTGAGTTGTTCGAGCGTGTATTTATATTTTCCGCCGGCGGTGTACGCTGTTTCGGCGATGCCGGCGGAGATGGCCAGCGCCACTTTCTTCCCGCCCATTTTATAGCCGCTGTTGCGGCCATATGCCCAGCCATCGGTGAGTACATCGTCGAGCCATTTTTTTAAGAGGGGCGGACAATTAAACCAATAGAAGGGGAACTGGAAGATGATGGTGTTGTGTTGTTCCAGCAATGCCTGTTCGCTTGCTATGTCTATTTCTCCTGATGGATAGGCTGCGTGCAGGTCGTGGATGAAATAGTGATCCGGATATTTCTTTAATTCAGTTATCCATCTTTTATTCACTACCGATGTTTGCATGTCGGGATGAATAACAATTACCAGTGTCTTACTCATGTGCTTGTGGTTTTAAAATCCGGGTAAAAATATTTAAGTTGCTGGTGAAATAAGCGATGGTAACCCAGTGTGAGCAACTAACATTCGTGTAAGTATGAGTAAAGTGAAACCTGCATCAACACATGAAGAGAACAAGCGTTTGCTGATGGCAGAATGCATGGAGGTATATGCTTCCAGGCTGATCAACGGGCAATGGACCCTGGCGATCTGTTGCTACCTGGCGCATGGGAAGATGCGTTTTGGAGAATTGAAAAAGTTATTGGGAACGATCACTGACCGTATGCTCACCCTGGAGTTGAGGAAGATGGAAGACAATGGTTTGGTGTTGAGGAACGTGTACGCGGAAGTGCCTGTCCGCGTTGAGTATGAGCTTACTGATATCGGTAAGGATCTCATACCCGTGATCAGAATGCTGGATAAATGGGGGCAAAAGCACAAGGCCTTGTTTGATAAATAATCAGGACTCCTGATAATATTGTGCATCGCATCGGGATAGAAGCGCTGGCATTCAAATAATTTAACACGGTCCTGTTCGTGTTGCCGGGAAATTTTATTAATTTTTAGGCACCTTAAACCCGTTTTATGAAGAAGCTCTTCTTTTTTATCTTTTTGCTGTTTGTAGCATCCCGCGGTATGGCGCAGAATAATTTCCTGGGCGCATGGCAGTACCAGCAGGGAGAAGTGAGGAATGTGATGATCATCACGCCCACTTATTTCACGATTGCAACTTATGCCGGCAACAAATTCTATGGCACTTATGGCGGTACCTGGAAACCGCAGGGGGAGAAGGAAGTGGTGGTATCTATTGAATTTAACAGTGATGATAAATCACAGGTAGGGCAATCTGCAAGCGTGCCGGTAGATTTTATCAACGACAAGCTGGTGGTCACACAGCAGGGCAGCGCGCAGGAGTGGAGCCGTGTAGATGAAGGGAAAGGCCCGCTGGCCGGCGCCTGGCGCATCACGGCAAGAGAGCAGGATGGTAAGATGAACCCGATACCTGAGGGCGCCCGCAAAACGCTGAAAGTACTGAGTGGCGGCCGTTTTCAATGGATGGCTATCAACACCGATACCGGCGAGTTCATGGGCTCCGGCGGTGGCGCCTATACTTTTGATAACGGAAAATATACGGAGCATATCGAATTTTTCTCCCGCGACGACAGCAAGGCTGGCCTGTCGCTTACCTTCAACGATAAAGTCACTGACACTATCTGGGAACACAATGGCGTTAGCACACAGGGCAAACCTGTGCATGAAGTGTGGAGCCGTTAGCAGAAATTTTAGTGCGCATATCCAATGCGTTTGCTGCCGCTACATTTGTTGAAACAAAGCAATGAGCGATGAACGAGCAACGCTTCTGGCAAATCATTGACGCGGCCTGGCAGGATATTCCTGAAGCCAATGAACTGAGGAAGATTGGTTTGAAAACCAATGAACCGGAGTTGGTATTTGAGCTGAGCGAAATACTCGGCAGCGATATTGCGGCGATGCTGGAACAGCGGCTTTTGCAGCTGGACAAGGAATCGCTGGTGCAGTTCATTCACATCATGGAAGCGCAATTACGCCTGCTGGACCGCGATGAGCTGCGCGCCTTTACATCCGCTTCCGAAGAAGGTTTCCCGTATGCGCGCGCTTTCATTGTAGGCATGGGCGCCGCCTATTCTCAGCTGATATCGGCAGATCCTTCCAAAGCCACGCCGCATGCGGAAGCGGAGATCATCGGGTTTATCGGCTATGCAGCCTACCGCCAGCGCTTTGGCCAGGAGCTCGTTCGCTATAGCGGGCAACACTGAGCGGACCATTGTACCTATACCTGTATACTATACCTCCATGGCATCGTACACCACTACTTTCTCCCAGAGGTGTCCGTACTGCTTAATGAAGGCCAGATGAACGGGGTGTGTCTGATAGGTGGCCTGTCCGGCCAGATCGCTGAAGAAGATCAGCTCTGATACATGCCAGCTGGCGTCTACGACCTCCCGTTTCTCTGTGTTAGCTACTATGCCTACGTGCAGGGAACGCACCGTTTCTATTTTGGCAAGTGTTTTCACACCTTCGATCAATTTTTTGCGGTCCTCTTCGGAGTCCGGGTTTTTTAACCAGAAGAATACATGATGCGCCAGCGGATATGTTGATTTCGCCGGCATGAGCGGCATGGCAGATGCCGTAGCAGCGCCCGCGCAGAGGGCAGCGGCAGTGCCCAGGAATTTCCGTCTGTTGGATGTTTGCATGGGAATAATCACTTAAAGCCCTGAAAATAATAAACGCAGTGCATTATTCAAATGTGAGTATTTCCTATATTCACGGTTAATTGTCATTAATCTTAGTTCCGATCTAATAATTCCACAGGGAGCTTATGAAGTACAAACCGCGTCTGGTGGATGAAAAGGACTTGTTGCAGCGAATATCGGAGGGCGACAGAGCATCTTATGCCATCCTGTATAGTCATTATTACCCTTTGCTGTACAGGTTTATTTATTTTATCAGCCAATCTCAGGAAGATACAGAGGAGATCATCCAGGAGGTATTGTTGAAGATATGGGAGAAACGTGCCGTACTCGTAGGTATCGCTTCCTTTGAAGATTATGTGTTCCGCATGGCCAGGAACAAGCTTACTGACCTGGCCCGCCGCAACAGCACGCGCACCAAGGCCGTACAACAGGTAGCACAGCGGCTTCCCGAGGCCGACAACAAAACCGAAAAGGACCTGATCTATCGCCTCTACTATCAGACTGCCGTAGCCGCCATCGAGCAGCTGCCCGAACGCAGAAGAGCGATCTTCCTGATGAGCGCACAGGACGAAATGACCCTCGACGAGATCGCCGAAGCCATGCAGCTTTCGCGCTCGGCCGTGAAAAAGCAGCTCTATGCCGCCATCCGGTTCATCAAAGAATACCTTCGTCATCACGCGGAATGGACCACTGTACTGGTGTTGTGCTGTGTGCTCGCCCACCGCTGAATCCCTCTCTCTGAAAAAAATTAAAAAAATTTCATCATCCGGGTGTCCGGTTTTTATACTTGTCCGTCTTTATATTAATGAAGCTCATGAACCAGGGAGAAATTATATCTATTATCGGGAAGTATGCACAGGGGATCACCTTATCTCCTGAGGAGGCGCAGCTGCTGGCCTCCTGGCTGCACGAAGTAGCGCCTGCAGACTTTCACGCTACACTGGATCAGTGTGAAAATGTGCCCGAAGAATTTCGTGCATACCCCGCTATGCCCGAAGCCGCGAAAGCCGCGCTGGAGGCTAGGCTCGACCAGCTCGACCTGGCAGAGGAACCAGCGCCCCGTCCTGGCTTCTTTGTACTGTATGGCAAAAAAATAGCCGTTGCCGCCACACTCGCACTAATGGTGATAGCAGGTTCGGTTGTATATAAACAATATCGCAAAGCCAGGCCGGAGATCAGCGCGACACAGCGCCTCGACCCCGCGCCCGGTGGAAACCGTGCCGTGCTTACTCTGGCAGATGGTTCCACCATCGTGCTCGACAGCGCCCACGACGGTGTGTTATCACAACAAGGCGGTACCAAGGTGATCAAACTGGCCAGCGGCAAGCTGGCATATAATACCGACGGTACTTCCGGCCCGGTGCAATACAATACCATCACCACTCCTAATGGCGGCCAGTATCATATCGAGCTGCCGGATGGCAGCCATGTATGGCTGAATGCCGCGTCATCTCTGCGTTTCCCGGCCAGCATGAATGGTACCTCCCGCATGGTGGAACTCACCGGCGAAGCTTACTTTGATGTAGCTGCATCGGCAGGCAAACCTTTTTCCGTAAAAATGAGAGGAGGCACCGTAGACGTGTTGGGCACGCAATTCAATGTGAATGCCTATGCGGAAGAAGCAGCCGTGAAAACTACCCTGCTGAAAGGAGCAGTGAGGATCAACGGTATGAATGGCGCATTGCAACTGTCGCCGGGCCAGCAAGGACAACTGATACCTGGCGCTAACCCGCTGCTGGCGCAACACGCCGATATCGAACAAGCCGTGGCCTGGAAAAATGGCTACTTCCAGTTCGACGGTAACAGCTTGCCGGAACTGATGCGGCAGATCGCACGCTGGTACGACCTGAGCGTAGTATACGTGGGTCAGGTACCCGACCATGAATTCACTGGTAAAATATCAAGAGCAGTATATCTGTCAGAAGTGCTGAAAGCACTGGAACTAAGCGATGTGCACTGTAAATTGAATGGAAAACAATTGATCGTAATGCAATAATTCCACCTGTAAATCAAACCAAAATAAATATGTCGTGATAACCACCCGCCACGTGTGGGAAAAACAATGATACAACAATAAATATCCCGGTTGAACCTGCGGTAAAAATAAGCCAGGAGCGTTGGAAGCACTCCCGGCCTGATATGCCCAGGTTCAAAAAAATGCCCTTTACTGCTATTTTTTATTAAACCTAAACTAAACAAAGGTATGCATCTGCTCGTACTATGCAAAACCGTGTCCGCCCGCGGTTCTTTGCTGTCAAAACTGTTGTGGATAATGAAACTAACTACCGTGCTGCTTCTGGTCGGCTTTCTCCACGTAAGTGCCGCCGGATACTCGCAGAAGATCACGATCTCCAGGAAGAATGTACCCCTGGGAAAGGTACTGACCGCCATTCAGGAACAGAGCGGTCTCTCTATGCTCTATGACAATAAATTGATCCGTCATAGCGGCAATATTGATATCGATGTGAAAGACGCATCGGTAGAATCCGTGCTGGAAGAGTGTTTGAAAGGGCAACCCCTTTCTTACGTCATCACAAAAAATATTATCATCATCCGAAAGAAGACCGACGAACTGCTGCCCGTGCCTCCGCCACAAGTGATCAACGGCCAGGTAGTAGACGAAGCCGGGCAGGCCGTACCCGGCGCCACGGTCTATATCCGCGAACTTAAAAAGGGTACTCTCACCAATCCCTCCGGCAAATTCAATATTCGGGGGATTATGCCGGGTACTTATACGCTTAGTGTTACCTTTATTGGTTTTGAACCGCAGGAGAAAATCGTAAAAGTGGAAGATGGCGACGTGATGGTAACGATCACCCTGAAAGTAGCGGTGAACAAGCTACAGGAAACAGTAGTAACCGCACTGGGTTTAACGAAAACTTCCAAATCCGTTACCTATAATGTGCAAACTATCGCCGGCAGCGATGTGAACACCGTAAAGGATCCCAGCTTCGTAAACGCGCTTACCGGTAAAGTTGCCGGCGTAACAATCAACAGCAGCAGCGCCGGTATTGGCGGTTCTACCCGTGTGGTAATGCGCGGCGTGAAATCACTGTTCTTTAATAACAACGTGCTGTATGTGGTAGATGGTATTCCTTTGCCTAATCTCTTTTCTTCCAGCCAGGCTACCAACGTTTTTGGCGGTACAGATGGCGGTGATGGTATCGCCAACTTCAACCCGGAAGATATTGAAAGCATGTCTGTACTCACCGGCGCATCTGCGGCGGCATTGTATGGCAGCCAGGCGGCCAACGGCGTGATCCTCATCACCACCCGCAAAGGCAGCGCTGGCAATACCCGCGTGAACTTCACCTCCGGCGCTACCGCTTACAAACCTTTTGTACTGCCGGACGAACAAACCACTTACGGCTCTCAGCCAGGCTCCTATCTCAGCTGGGGCGCCAAGCTGCAACAGCCTTTCAACTATAAGATATCCGACTTCTTCCAGACAGGTACTAACTTCACCAATGCCGTGGATGTAGCTACCGGCTCGGAGAAAAGCCAGACCTACGTTTCAGCCGCTGCGGTCAATTCAAAAGGTATCATCCCCGGCAACAGGTTCACCCGCTATAATTTCTCTGCAAGAAATACTTCTACCTTCTTCAATGATAAACTGAATCTCGATGTAAGCGCGATGTACCTCACGCAAACGCAGGAAAACCCTATGCGTCCGGGACAGTATTACAACCCGCTGCTGCCGCTGTATCTTTTCCCGAGAGGAGATACCATCAGCCACTATCAACAGTATGAGCGTTTCGATCCTAACAGGAACTTCTATACGCAGTACTGGCCTTACGGCGACCTCGGTTTCCAGGCACAGAACCCCTGGTGGATCATTCACCGCAACCTGTTCAACAATAAACGCGACAGGTTCATGGGTACCCTTGCGCTGAAATACAACATCAACGACTGGCTGTATGTACAGGGCCGTGTGAAACTGGATAATACCAATGATACTTACGATTCGCAGATGTATGCTTCTACTATCAAGCTGCTGGCTGGCGGCGGCGATAATGGCGCTTACAATCACTCTACGATGAACACCAAACAGGTATATGCAGATGTAATGATGACGATGAACAAAAAGTTCAAAGACTTCAGCCTGCTGGCTACCATCGGTAGTAGCATCGTAGATAATAAAACGAATGGATTTGGCGCTGGTGGCCGTTTGCTCACCATCCCGAATTTCTTCTCCTTAACCAATATTGATGCGGTGAATTCCCGTCCCACACAGGATATCACCCGCGATCAGGCACAGGCCGTATTCTTCAGCGGTCAGCTGGGATACAAGAACCGTCTCTTCCTGGAAGCCACTGCCAGGAATGAATGGTCTTCCGCATTGGCCTTTACAGATCAATCTTCTTTCTTCTATCCTTCAGTAGGTTTGTCTGGTATTGTGAGCGATATGGTGAAGCTGCCTGCTTTCATCTCTTATCTGAAAGTAAGAACATCATTGAGCGATGTGGGTAATGCGCCCGCAGCTTACCTCAGCAACCCTACTTACGCCATGGTGAACGGTACGCCCGCACCGATCACCACCCGGCCTTTCTCCACTTTGCACCCGGAAAAGACAACATCCTTTGAGGCAGGAGCCGACCTGAGATTATTTAAAGATCGTGTGAATTTCCATTTCACTTATTACGATGCGAACACACGTAACCAGATCTTCAAGGTCACTCCTTCAGCGGCGGTGGGCGTAAGCGCTTATTATGTAAACGCTGGTAAAGTACAGAACAAAGGTATCGAAGCATCACTTGGTTATAACGGCAGGTTCGGTAATGTAGAATGGAATCCTAACCTTACCTTCACGCTGAACCGCAACAAGATCATAGAGATGTTGCCTCCGTTCCAGGACCCGTATACCGGCAAGCTCACTTCGCAGGACAGCCTCGTGGCGGCATCTTCCGGCTCTTATGAAATGGTGCTCGCCAAAGGCGGCAGTACCGGCGATATTTATGCGCAGGGCCTGCAACGCAATGCCGATGGCAGCCTCGTTACCGACGATAAAGGCTTCCCGGTGATCAGTAAAACATTCACTAAAGTAGGTAGCGTAAATCCTGATTTCAACCTCGGTTTCAACAACAGCCTTAACTACAAAAATTTCACCCTCAGTTTCCTCATCGATGCAAGGGTAGGCGGTAAGGTGATCTCCGCCACACAATCTATCATGGACTTCTACGGCGTATCTGTAGCCAGCGCCGATGCCCGCGATAAAGGCGGCGTAACTGTAAACGGCAAGCTGGTGGATGCACAAACATATTACTCCAAAGTGGCAGGCGCCAACGGCGGCTCCACCGGCGCAATGGGCGAATATGTGTACAGCGCTACCAACGTACGTTTGCGCGAGCTTTCCTTCGGCTACAACCTGCCGGGAAAATGGTTCAACGACAAAGTGCGCAATATCCGCATCTCCCTGATCGCCCGCAACCTCTGGATGATCTACAATAAAGCGCCTTATGATCCGGAATCTGTAGCTGCCACCGGCACTTACTTCCAGGGTTTTGATTACTTCAATCCCCCGAGCCTGAAAAATTATGGCGCGAGCATTAAAGTATCCTTCTAAGTTGTTGACAGATTAAAACGTATTGTATGAAAATTACTAACTACAGATATAAAGGCATTTGGAAGATGATTCCCGTGGCTGCGATCGCAGGCATGGCACTCCTGCAATCTTCCTGTACCAAAGATTTCAAAGAGTTCAATACCAAGCCTACAGAGGTAACCGATTCCATGCTGAAGCTGGATTACGCCGGGCTGGGTATCTTTATCACACAGGAGGTGACCAATGTGCTGGGCAATGCCACACCCGGCGATGCCTCCGCTTATCAGGTGCAGCAGAACCTCAACGCCGATCTTTATTCCGGCTATATGGGCACGCCTACACCGTTCAATGGCGGGCAAAACAATTCCAACTATTTCATGATAGGCGGCTGGAACAATGCCGCTTTCAATATCGGCTTTACCAGCGTGATGCCTGCCTGGCTGGAAGTGCGCCGCAGGGCTGCCGCCACTAACCCGGATATGTATGCCGTGGCCAGCATTATCAAAGTAGAAGCCATGCACCGCGTAACGGATATCTATGGCCCGCTGCCTTATTCTCTCTTCGGTGGGGGCGGTGTAACCGTTCCTTACGACCGACAGGATTCTATCTATCACTCTTTCTTCCGTGAGCTGGATACGGCCGTAACAGCGCTTACTGCCTATGTGCAGGCGCATCCGGGTCAGAAGCCATTGCAGAAATGGGACTATGTTTACGGTGGCGACTATACGAAATGGCTGAAGTTTGCCAACTCGCTCCGCCTGCGTCTCGCAATGAGGATCTCTTATGCCGATCAGGCGCTGGCCAAACAACAGGCCGAAGCTGCTGTAAACAACCCTGGTGGCCTCCTCACAGACAATAGCGATAATGCCGCGGTGAAAAGCAGCAATGGTATCATGATCACCAACCCCCTGTATGTGATCAGTGATTCCTACGGCGATATCCGCATGGGCGCTAATATGGAGTCCTTCCTTACCGGTTATAACGATCCGCGTTTGCAGGCATATTTCAATCCTTCCGTGCAATTCCCTGGTCAGTACAAGGGTATCCGCAATGGTATACAGATCGTGTCAAAACCAGACCGCCAGGGCTTTTCCACGCTCAACTTCCAGCAGTCTTCACCGGTACACTGGATGAGCGCTGCGGAAGTATATTTCCTCCGTGCAGAAGGCGCGCTCCGTGGCTGGGCGATGAATGGTACGCCACAGTCGCTCTATGAAAAAGGTATCGCGGTATCTTTTGACGAACATGCTGCGGGCAATGCCACCAACTATATCAATGACGCTACCAGCAAGGCGGCGCCTTATACAGATCCGGTGAACAGCGCCAACAACGTGGCAGCAGGCGCACCAGAGCTGAGCACCATCACTATCAAATGGGATGATGCCGCCAGCTTCGAAACAAAACTGGAACGCATCATTACGCAGAAATGGATTAGTATGTACCCCGACGGACAAGAAGCCTGGAGCGAGTTTCGCCGTACCGGTTATCCGAAAATTTTCCCGGTAGTGGTGAACAACAGTGGTGGTACGGTAGATACAAAGATCCAGATCAGAAGACTGCCTTTCCCCTTATCCGAATATCAGAACAACACCAACGAAGTGAATAAGGCGGTGGCCCTGCTGGGCGGCGGAAAGGACAATCCTGGTACGCGCCTCTGGTGGGATCAGAAAAAATAATGTTAACCCCGCTCATCGCTAACGGTACGGTGATGAGGCACTAGCAACAGTTTAACGATTACATATTTGTTACTATCCTGATGAAAAAGGTCCTGCAACAGCATCGTTGCAGGACCTCCTTTTTTATAAAATACGCCATTATTTTCAGTTGTGGTATTTATGCCCGATTTTTTTGATTGCTGGTATTAGGCTACATTTATAGTTGTTGGCTTTTTTATTATCCACATTCCCTCAATATAATTATGCGGTCGCAGCTGAAAACGCTTTATCCGGCTGATGTTGCAGTTCATCTGCCATTTATCCCCCTGGTCCTCACCGCGGATACAGATTTTTACAGGACGCTCAAAACACGGGCAGGCCTGGATTCCATCTCGATGTTATTGCCGCTCCTGCAGGATTTCTCCAAATACAAAGGCTTGTTGGGAGAGCCCTTGCTCTTGTTCATCGATGTAGATGCTTATGATCCTTTGTCGCTCGTGC
This sequence comes from Chitinophaga vietnamensis, assembly GCF_902167635.1. Classification (GTDB taxonomy): domain Bacteria; phylum Bacteroidota; class Bacteroidia; order Chitinophagales; family Chitinophagaceae; genus Chitinophaga; species Chitinophaga vietnamensis. The sequence goes on along the minus strand of NZ_CABHMS010000009.1, from coordinate 243,196 downwards.
ATTTCATGCAACAGTCGGAGAACATGACACCCACAGTGGTCATTGCCTTGTCTGCATGTGATGATTTACAGAAAGCATTGTGTTATCTCAAATCGGGGATGAGCGGATATTTTTTGAAAGAAGAGATGGATGGATCATTGATAGAGGAGATGGTAAGATCCTATCCTGGCAAGGTTTTCCCGTTGTCGCCGCAGATCACGCGGTTGATGGTAGAAGAGTTGGTATCGTTCCGGGAATGTCAATACAACAACCTGTTGAGCAAGCGGGAGCAAGAGATACTGCAATTGATCTCGGGCGGCCTTAGTTACAAGATGATCGCTTCGCGGCTGGGCATCTCCATAGAAACCGTCAGGCATCATATCAAGAAGATCTACCGGAAGATGGAGGTGAACTCCAAGGGAGAGATATTGGCCAAGCTCACCAGGCCCGCAGGCCATCCCCCATTTATGTGATGGCAACTACCGGAAGATGTGATACTGCCGTATTAAAATCTTGGTTAATTTCATAGTGTCGAAATGAAAACCGCATGAAATTACCTGTCACCCTTGGATTGGCGCCGCAGGCAGATATGCAGGTGTGTTTGAGAAAAGGTAGTCTCGAGGGCAACCCTGTACAACACTGCTATATCAGGCTTACCGATGCCGCCGGCAATACGGCAGACAGTATATCCTATGGGCCGGACGAGACCGGTGGCCCCGACAGAAAACCAGATGCGGCCCTGCAATGCAATACTATCCGGAAAAATATTACACCAGCTTCCTGGGAGAGGATCAGACGCTACTATCAACAAACATGCGCCGGCAAGGACTTTAAATTCAATGAGCACGATTGCTGCTCCTGTGCAGCAGATGCCCTGTATCAATTGGGAGAGATGGCGCCTTCCTTCGTTATGTATGCAAACAAATAATAGTTAGGTATCCTGTCTTTTATAGTTTAAATATACCATTATGAAATTGCCTTATCTCGGTAATGCGGACAACGTCGTTTTTATGTTGCGGAACAGCGGCTACCCCGCGCGCATAGCGGGTATTGCACCACAGTCCGCGGAAAAAGACGATACCGGAGATATCTATGCCTGTACCCGTCCTGTGCAGGGGCAAGGCACAGGCAGTTGCCCCTGTCATTGTTATCTTACTTTCGTCAGGAACGGGAAGATCGTAGATTCACGCGGGTACTTCGCGGATGCCGGGTCCGCAAAAGAAGGGGATACGTCCGGCTCCTGCACCATCGTGAAGAAGAAGGCTTCTGCATCCGACTGGCAAAAGGCAACAGCAGTCTACGATAAACGCAAGGCCAGCGAGTATGATCTTCTTACCAACAACTGTTGTACAGCAGCCGTAGAAGCGGCCAACAGCGTGCCGGGCGGCGGCGCGCCGCTACGCCTGAAAACGGCCAATGCAGGGGTAGGCACTGTTTGCGTATTGCAATAAGTTAATTATTCACTCATTATAACCATTCATGCAGGGCGTGCTTGATCAGGCGTATTCGCTCATCCAGCTGCAACCGCTGCTGGAGCGAAGCCAGGGACACAGGAGTATCGGAGTAGGCATTATAGACGGGCCGGTAGACACATCCCACAGCGATCTTCAGGGGGCTATCTTCAAACCCGCTGCCGATGCGGCAGTGGTGGTATGCAAGACTACCAGCAGCTATGCCTGTAAACACGGCACTTTTGTGGCCGGCATATTAGGCGCCGCCCGAAAGGCAGGAGCACCAGGCATTTGCCCGGCCTGCACTTTTGTGGCCCGGCCCATCTTCTGCGAAGCAGCAGATTTCAGTCAATGCCCGGAGGTTACAACAACACATCTTGCCAACGCAATCCGGGATGTGATGCATCAAGGCGCCAGGGTGATCAATCTCAGCCTGGGCCTAGCACCGGAAGGCATACGCCGGGCAGGCGCCTCCCCGCTGCACCAGGTATTTGACGATGCCTTCCACAGCGGTGTGATCATCGTTGGCGCCAGCGGCAACCACGGACGCATCGGGCACAATCCGCTCTTTGACCATCCCTGGGTGATACCAGTGGCAGCCTGCAACCAGAAAGGCGAGCCCTCGGCACAGTCCAACATCGGCATGTCCATCGGCCAGAGAGGCCTGCTGGCGCCAGGTTGGAACATGACTCACCTGCAATCCGGCGGCGGATATACGAAGCTCTCAGGTACCAGTGTAGCCACGCCCTTTGTAACAGGCAGTATCTCTTTACTATGGTCGCTATACCCGCATGCGAAAGCCGGCGAGATACATGCCGCTATCACGCAGCAGGGAAGCGGCCGCAGGGGCATCGTACCGCCGCTGCTCAACGTAACACAAAGCCAGGCACATCTCGAAAAAATCATTAATACCCGGTAAATCAACGCTCGTATGAACACAGAACAATCTTTACAGGAAGCGCCTGCAACCATTGCCGTAGAAAAGGCGCCAGACCCGGTGGTGGCGGCTGATACGCAGCTGGTCCCGCAAGCCGCGCCACTGGCGGTTTTGGAGCCACAATGCGGCTGCGGTTGCGGCGGCGGTGGCGCGCAAGACCTTGGCTACATTTACGCCATCGGCAATATCTATCCCACCTTCCCGAACAAAAGCCTTGAAGAAGAGTATATGTATGCCTACCAGGAATTCCGCGCAGAAGGCCCGCCCAATGCGCTGTTCTTCCAGGTGCTCAGCCAGGGACAGAACCTCTATATCGCTGAAAAGATGTGCTGGATACTCAACATACAAGGGGTGGACAGTTACATCCTCACGCCGCGTTCCAACGTAGAGCTCTATCATTTCATTGCCGCACTGGAGCCGGTATTTGTGGGCGAAAAGAAATTTGATGTAGTAGTGGGAACCCGCGGCCCGCTGGCATCTCCGGAGCGATGCAACGGCACGCAGCTGCCCACGGCCGTTGTGAATCTCTCTTACTATTTCACTTTCTCGCAGTTCGTCAATGCCATGATGGCCAATATCCCCGGCATCCCGCGGGACATCGTGGAAAGCATGCTGCAACAGATGTTGGATGTAACGGACAATGCCGGTGAAACGGATGCGCACCGCGCCCTTAACTATCTCACCATCCGCTCGAAAGATATCTACTTCATGGCCTGGCAAATGCAGCTCAGCAACCCGCTGCCGCCCTATCCGCCCGGCGTGTACTTCCTGCAAAGCGTGGACGTGCAACGCGCCAACGTACAAGGCAACCGCAGCATCATGGACGTAATATTCCAGTACCAGGCCCGCGATACCGTCGACATCATCTACTGGTACGTGAAAGTGGACGTTACCGGCATGTTCCCCTTCATGGCCAGCAGGCACCTGGCGCGTTATTACCCGGCACCATGATCATCAAACTGATTGCATATGAAGACCATCATCACCATTCCAAAATACGATCCCATCTACAATACCGTGGCTTCATTGTCGGGCGCCCTCACGGATTATATCATCGTGAACCCGGTAGAAGATTTTGTGAGCAAAGCTTTTACCGTGGAGTTCTGGATACAGGCCAGCCCGAAAAATACGGGCACCATTCTGTCGTACTCGCTCACCGGCGAAAACTCGCTGGTGATACAGAACCCGCAAAACATCAACCTGTATGTGAACAGCCATACCACCAATCCCACCGGTATCTCTTTTGTGAATACGAAAGACAATATCCCGGAGTGGCATTATTTCGCGCTTACCTGGGACAGTAACAGCGGTAGTCTGCTGCTGTATAAAGACGCGGTGCTGGCCTATACTACTACTGTTTCTCCCGGCGCGCCGCTGGTGCCTGGCGGCGCGCTTGTGCTGGCACAGCTGCAAGGCTCCGCAGGCGGTAACTTCAGCGATTCCTTCGAAGGCAGGATCACGCAACTGCGTATATGGGATCAGGTGAGAACACAACAGCTGATAGAACAGGACATGCGCCGCAATATCTACAACAATACCGGCCTGGCCACCTGGCAGCTGCCCGCTATATCAAGGCCTTTCATTGCCATATCTGCTGGCCCCAATATCGTTAATAGTTCTCCCACTGTTATGCTCTGCGGACTGGACGCAGACAATAATTTCCAGGTATCGCAAGATGGCGGTAATACCTGGAGTGTGATCACGCTCGCCACCAAACTCAATGGCATCGCCGTACAGGGAAACGGCGTGGTATGGGGTTATTGGAAAGCCGGTAGCGGCAATCCGCCCAATATCATGCTCTCTAACAACAGCGGCGCCAGCTGGACGCAAACTACAAGTGGTGGCGCTGCGCAACTGAGCGCCCCCGCGCCGAATGTGCTTTTCTGCATCGGTACGGCTAACAATCTTTTCATCAGTACCAACAACAGTCAATCGTGGACATTGGTAAACAGCGCCACCAACTTCGGCTACATCGATGCCATTTCTGCCACAGAACTATGGATGGTGGATACTTCCGGCGGATTGAACCACTCTACCAATGGCGGCTCCAGCTTCACTTCTGTGCCAACCTTGATAGACAAGATCACGCAGGTTTGCTACAGCAACGGTTTGCTGATGGTATTAAAGAAAGACGGGAACCTGGCCTATTCAAAAGATGCAGGCCTTACCTGGCAGGATGTGAAAGCCGTCGTAATGCCGCCCATCAGCGCCTTCACGTTGTACAACAATATCGTATATGCGGTCACGTTACTTGGCCAGGTGATCATTGCGCCTATAGACATGAATATGATCCTCAACTGGCAACTCAATGAAGGCTATGGCTGCTATGGCTTCGATTATTCCGGTAATAAGAACAATGGCAAGATCGGGTTGTGCAGCACGGAAGATTCACACGAAAAAGGTTGGGAAGTATCTACCCGTATCCAGTCGCCGGAATTTATCGTCGGTTTGATAGACGCCATACCCGCGCTGGCTGCGCAGGTGAGACGGGAACTGGAAGAACAGGAGAAACTCTCATTGCAGTTACCCATAACAGGCAAGGTAGAGAAAGAGGTAAAGCCGAAACATACCGCCAAAGAAAAAAAAGTACACAAACCTAAACCTAAAAAGAAGTAACATGAAACTTCAGGCGATGCTCTCTTCCGGCAAGGAGATAAGATCATCCCGCAGGTATGCGGGGGCGCCGGCAGCAGCGGTCAGTCAAATAGCCATGCAGGTAGGCGCCGGCTGTCTTGATAAATGTGTAGGCGCCACCACTTCTGCGGCATGCTCGTATTGTGGCGCTGATATCAACTGCTGGCGGCAATGCGGCGGCGCCGATGCGCTGCCCTGCATCAGGAATTGCTTCGCATCCGACTTTGTATAAACCATCAAATCTTCCCCGATGAAATTTGCTTCTTTCGCAGATAATAATTTAGCGCTCGCGAGACCGGGAAAGATCACCGGCGCCGATGAGCCAAAGTTTGATACGGCGCGCTTCCTGGAAAACCAGAACACTTCTTACATCGTGCCGCAATGCAGTTGCCAGCAAAACGGCAACAGCAGCGGCGGATGCACCTGTGGCAATGGCGGCACCGGCGCATATGTATATACTTTCGGAGATATCATCCCGGAGTTTCCCTCCCAGAGTGTGGAAAACGAATTTTATCAGGTAGCCGTTACCGACGATGCCGATAAAGACAAACCTTTCCGCATGATCGCATTCAAATATCTCCGCGATCCGCAGAACCTCTATATCGCCAGGGAATTGAACTGGATCTTCCAGATATACGGTTTCCTCGATCTTTACGCCATCAAAGTAACCACCAACCGCATGCTGGGCACCCTTGTGGAGTCGCTGGCGCCTACTCCCTTGCAGATCGGTTATGATATTCTCATCGGTGAAAAAACGAATGGGCACCTGGAAGTGAATGTGTCACAGGAATTGCCCTACGTGATCATGACGCAGCTATATAGCATCACCGCACAGGAATATGTGAAAGATATCATCAAAGCTACCAGCGGTCGGGCCACACCGGAGCAGGCAGCCACTATCTTCTCCAATACCACACAACTGGTGAAGAATGCCGGCGACCTGGACAAATACCGTGCGCTCAATTTCCTCGTGCTGCGGTATATGTTGCTGTATGTGAAAACATGGGAGCTGCAATACGCTAATGCAAATGACCCCTATGAGCTGATACGCGTGAATGCCAATCCGGTGGAGGTTTACGGCAATATGAAGATCATCACGGTGATATTTTCCTATCAGTCGCAAACGTCTGCAGCGATGCAGAATTACGCCTGCACTGTGGATGTTTCCAATGAGTTTCCTTTCCTCGTAGTAGGGCTGGCAAAATATTATCCCGGTATATAACCACTAAATCCGAACGATATGAAACTTCCAAATTTAAGCACATCCCTTACAGCAGCGCCTGCACGGCAGATATATGCAGGCGTGCCGGCTATGGCATCCGGACAGATACAGACTTCCGGCTTCCTCGATTTTTTAAAAGATGTTGGTAATGCCGTGGTAGGTAAAGTGCCCTGTTTGTTGTCGGCAGCTGGCCCTATCGGCATCAAATGCCTCACCACCTGCGGCCCTAACCCTGCATGCCTGGCCGCCTGCGCAGGCCCTGATCTGGTGGGTGCTATTATGGGTTGCCTGTAAAGAAAATATTGTACCCCGGTATATGATAGCCTGCCGGCACCTTCCGGCAGGTTGCATCTTCTTGTTCATTTTTATACATATCCCATGAAACAATTGATAACAGGCGTTTTGACTGCTATGGCCCTATGGGGCTGCGCGCCGTCGGAACAACATTCCCTCAATACCTATTCTGAGCAAGACCGGCAGGATGTCAAGCACCTGCTACAGATCGGGCAAACAGGTAAGCGTATGCAATTCAATTTCTCTGATGAAGCGCAATACCGCTTATATACGAAGATGCTCTACCGCTCAGGCATAAACGAAAATACCAACCCGCAATTTTTTAAAGTGCTGGAAGCTACACGCCAACACCATGTGAAGACGCTACAACCCACGGCTGTACTGCAAGACACGGCCTCGTCATTTGCCGAGATCGCCGGGCCAGTGAATATTATTACCTCTTTTGATACGAAAGACCAGGTACATTATACTACTTCAGGATTATCTTCCATCCCTATAGAAGTGCTCTCCTCCACCATTTCGCTGGGGCTGTTCAACCAGAATGGCGACACCATCGGGCCTACTGTAGGAAAGAGCGCGTACCTTAACAGCCGCGATTTGCAGGTGGCTACCTTCGGTACGGAGAATGAAAACGCCTTAACAGGCAAGGTGGGAGGCAAGGCTGCGCGCATAGATACGGTAAACTCGCTGTTCGCCTATTTTTACCAGGACAAGAGCGGCGATACGCATACCGGCTTCCAGGTGGCCTCCTCCGCCAATGTGGTGGATAGTGTGATCAATATCAAACCCATGCCCTGCCAGCTCGGACAGCCGGTAGGCGAATGCAACAATGCGCCTTGCGCTGATACGTCTATCATCACCGTATGCATGACCCGCAAAACGCCCGCCTGCACTTATTGCTTTGGCGGACTGGCGCCGAATTTCATGTTCCCTTTACAAGGCCGCATTGTGTATAACGGCAAGGTGAATGTAGATGGCAATGGCAAGCCCAACTCCGGCGCTTTCTATAACATCACCGTGGCCAGGTTGCCCGTTGGTGGCGGATGCGCAGGCATCCCGATCGGCGGTAACTTCTGGGATTATGTGACCGTGAAAGACAGCGTGCTTTCCTGGAATGTGCCCACTGCGCAGTTTCAGAATTCCTGTCTTGCCAGTGGCGACCAGGTACTGTTTCAGCTCACCATCTTCGTGAAGGTAGGCAACCAGCCCGCTTTTGCAACGATCACCAATGCGGCTTCCGCTACGCCGCCCACCCTGAAGATACCGCCCATGCAGATCGTTTCCGGTTGCCTTGCCAAAGGCACCAACATCACCATGGACGGTGGCAAAGTAATGAAAATTGAAGACGTGCCCATGCAAGGTAAAGTGATGGCATCGCCCGGAAAGCCCGCCTATTGCGTGGAATACAACACTACCGGTCATGAGCCGCACCCCATGATCCGCGTGATCGATGATAAGGGACACAACCTGCTCGTTACGCAAGACCATCCCATGGCCATTCCTGGCGGTATCGTGCAGGCCGCGCAATTGAAAGTGAAAGACAAGATACTGACCGATAAAGGCGAAGCCAGCATTGTTTCCCTGAACCAGGAAAAATACAGCGGCGAAGTATGGAACCTCGCCCTTACCCGGTGCGACAAAAACCAGGAGGCGCCCGGCAAGAACAATGCGCTCTTTTATGCCAATGGCATCCTCGTGGGAGATAGCCGCCTGCAACAGTATTATAAGTTTGAACAACCCTACGCCAAAGACAGTATACTGAAGAAACTGCCCAAAGAGTGGCATCAGGATTATCTCAATTCCCTCAAAAAACAATGACCAGCAAACCCCATCATAGTTGAGGCGGCGGGCTTTTGCCCGCCGTTTTGCTTTTTATTATCTTTTCGTCATAAAAAATGACTGTTTCATCCCATTTTCCTTTGATGGAGCAGGCCAATGGCTAATATTGCTGAAAATACGCTTCTCCCTATGGATAATTACAGGAAACTGGAATTCAACATCTTCTCGGGCATCTTCCTCCTGCTCATGTTCGGGCTGCTATATCCCAGCATTGTCTACAATGTTTTTGAGCTGCAACGCATCTACGGATGGAAGTTTGAGGAATACCACCAGGTATTCGATTATTATCTCAACTACCTGCTGCCGTCGATGGCGGTGATCATTATGGGATATGTGACTTTCCTGTTCGTCAATTTTGTGATCGTTCCGAAATTCCTGGAGGAGCGGCGTTGGTTGCCCGGCATCCTGCTGCTGATACCCACGGCAGTACTGCTTTTCCTGACCCTGATGGTAGCAGGTTCTTATTATAAAGGCTATCTGTTAGGCGTGTACAGCACGGTGAAGGGCGCGCATATGTTCTTTGCCAAGGCGGCTTTTATCACTACGATATTCCTGGGCATACTGTATGTGGCCTATTACATCCTGAGAACATTATACCTGAAACACCTGCATAAAATACTTGCCGCCAACGTGCACAGTGGAATGGGGAAGGAGATATTGTATGCCTCCGCTGCCTTTGTAGCCTTGATGTGCCTTACTTTCAGCGATTCGCGCGATCTTTTCCTGATCATCTTTTTCTTCGCGCCACAGGTGCTGGCAGTGTTCTTTATATCCCAATACCGTATTTTCCCGGAGTTCTTTCAACACCAGGTGAAGACCAGAATGTTCCGCGACCTTTTCTTCCTGGTGATACTGGCGGCGGCCATGATGGGACTGATCACCCGGGCCATGACGCACCACGGCGGCGATGAGCTGGTGAAGCTGATGTTTGCCGGCAGCTTTGTTTCTGTGGTATTTGTATTGCCGCTCAGCTACTGGCTGGCCCGCAGCCGGAGCAGCCAGGCCAGGACCGTAGTGACCCTGAAAAAAGCCCTGGGCCATTCCGCTGCCAACCTGGATTTTTTGAGGGCGCAGATCAATCCGCATTTCCTGTTCAATGCCCTCAATACCCTCTATGGTACTGCCTTACAGGAAGATGCCGCCCGTACCAGCGAAGGGATCCAGAAACTGGGGGATATGATGCGTTTTATGCTCCATGACAATCATTTGGAGAAAATTCCGTTAGATAAGGAAGTAGCTTACCTGCAAAATTATATCGCGTTGCAAAGGTTGCGGGTGATGTCGTCGCCGGATATCCTGATAGAAGTGAATATCGATGAAGGGCAGTGCCAGCACGAGATTGCACCTATGCTGCTGATCCCTTTTGTGGAGAATGCCTTCAAACACGGCATCAGCCTGCGCAGCCGCTCCCGCATCGTTATTTCGCTGAGCTGCACGCCTGACAAAATATTTTTCGACGTATACAACAGCGTACATGCCCGCCCGGAGAACGATCCTGAAAAAGACAGTATGGGCATCGGTCTCAACAACGTAAAAGAACGATTGGCATTGCTGTATCCCAACAAACATGAACTGAGTATAAGACAAACGACTACAGAGTTTTTTGTTCATTTAACGATCGATGTCAATAATTAATGAAGATGATAAAGAAAGATGAGGCGGCGGCTGTACCGGAGCCCGATGCCATTACAAAGTTCCTCTGGTGGCTGGCCGCAGCCGATGCCGATATACTGAAAGAATGCCGTACCGAAAAAGAACGTTACCGCATCATCGGGGTAGCCGTGCTGGTTACCTGGATGTTTGCCACCCTTGCCTGGGGATATTTTTTTTCTACCATCGTCAACGATGATATGATCGTGCTCGCGCTGGCCCTGTTCTTTGGTTTCGCGATATTATCGGTAGACAGAACCCTCATCGCCGCCATGACCCGCAGCAACGGCAATACCAAATGGTTGCCCGTCGCTTTTCGTTTAGTCCTGGCCGTTACCATCGGCCTGTTCATCTCTCAACCTGTTGTATTGATGTTATTCAAAAAAGATATCAATGCACAACTGGAACTGAACAAGCAGGCCAAGCTTGATACCTTCCGGACGCAGCTGGTACAGCTCAATGCCGGCCAGCGCAATACCCTGGAACAGGCCATGGAACGCAATCGCCAGCAGCTCGCCGAAAAAGAAGCGGCTGTAAAAGACTACCGCGATAACTATATCAAAGAAACCGACGGCACCGGCGGCTCCGGCCGCATCGGCGAAGAAGCCGTTGCCCGAGTGAAAAAATCCGCTTACATCAGATCGGAAGAAGAATTACAGGCGCTGCAAAAACAACTGGCGCCACAACAAAGGCAACTGGAAATTGAGATGGCCCGCATCAAAAGTGCAGACAGTCTCAAAGAGACCATTTACCTAAGCACGCTTACCGACGGCTTCCTCGCGCAAACAGAAGCGCTGAACGATCTCACAGAACATCATCCACCCCTGAAGCAACGTTACCGCCTCATTGTTTTTATCATCACCCTGATAGAGATCATGCCTCTGCTCAGCAAGCTGCTCATGCCCAAAGGCGAGTATGACGAAAAGCTGGCCAGCGCTACGGCGCAGGGCGTATTGTCCGCCCAATTGGAACAGGAAAAAGGAGAGGAGCTGCAACAACACTACCAGCGTGCGGCTATCGACGCCGACAAAGCCGTGGTGGATCACATCTTCGCCGAAACCGCCGATATGCGCACCGAACAGGCCGATCAACTGATCAGGGAATGGAAACGCCGGGAAGACAGCCGCTTTCGCGATCTCTGGGCACAGGCCCGGAAATTGTTGCTCGGCAAAATTTAGTAATGCCCTATCTTGCTGACAGGAGAAAACAACGCACATGAAGCTCACTGCAATCGCCATCGACGACGAACCTGTAGCATTGGCCGTGATCCAGAAACATGCCGCCATGGTACCTTTCCTTGAAATGAAAGGCTTTTTCACCAACGCATTTGAAGCCATGGACTACCTCGCCAAAGAAAAGGTAGACCTGCTTTTCCTCGATATAAAAATGCCGGATATCTCCGGGCTGGACTTTCTGACCAGCCTCACCACGCCGCCCATGACCGTTTTCACCACTGCTTACTCCGAACATGCCGTGAAAAGTTTTGAGCTGGATGCGATCGACTACCTGCTCAAACCCTTTTCCCTCATACGTTTCGTAAAGGCTTGCAATAAGGCGCATACACTGTGGCAGCTGAAGCAGAAAGGCGGCCCTGCAAAAGATAATGGCCCCGAATATCTTTTTATCAAAAGCGGCTACGAACAATTCAAGATCGTGCTGGAGGAGATACTGTACCTGGAAAGCGCCGGTAACTATGTCAATTTTATTTTACAAGATAGAAAACTGATGTCGAGGCTCTCGATGCAGGAGGCGGTAGACCTCTTGCCTGGCGGGCTTTTTACGCGGGTGCACCGCTCTTATATTGTAGCGAATAACAAGATCGATCGTGCAGATCGTAATACCCTTTACATCCGTAACATCCCCGTGCCGGTTGGCGCTGCTTATGCCGATGCCGTAGAAGAACTGTTCCGTAAATAATTTATTTTAAAATTCAGACCATTTAGTCTATTTTTAGGTAGATATGGGGAAAGCAGACAGAACGAAGCAGTTCATCATTGAAACGGCGGCGCCTATTCTCAACAGGAAAGGCATAGCGGGCACGGTGATCAACGATATACTGGAGGCCACCGGGGTAGCGAAAGGCTGCCTGTACGGGCATTTCAGCTCCAAGGAAGATATCGTGATGGCGGTATTCGACTATATCGCCGAATCGCAGAAGCTGCGGCTGCAGGCTGTTACCTCGCCGGAAACCACTGCCAAAGGAAAACTCTTTGCCCTGCTCGATTATTATGCGCACTATCCCCTGAATCAGCAGATCAGCGGCGGCTGCCCCGTGCTTAATTTTGGTGTGGAAGCCGATGATACCCATCCCGCCCTCAAGAAAAAAGTGCGGGACCTGATCCTCTACTTTGAATCCAGGATCGAGAAGATCGTTCAACTTGGAAAAGCCAACGGCGAATTTCATAAACACTGGAATGAAGAGAAGTTTGCGATCCGCATGTACACCATGCTGGAAGGCGCGATACTGGTGACCGGCCTCCTTAATACCAACCGCCAGATGTTGGTGGTAACGGATGCCCTCAAAGAAGAGATTCAACAACATTGCCACTAGTTTTCTTTTTGTCAGGAAATAAACCAAATGGTCTAAAATATGCAACACCAGGTTTTGCCTTTGTCGTTTCGCGTCACTGCGCTATTACTATCAGGTATGAGCCGCCCTTTCCCGGTTACCACTGCGAGGATGTTTTTTCGCCTGTACTGCACGCCGCCAGCGAAAAAGAAGCTGCGCGCCTCCCAGCTCGAATGGCGCAATGCCGCCACTGTAGCGCAGATACAGGTCAGCAGCTATCCTTTCGATGATACCCCGTTTTCCATCGCCACCTATCGCTGGGGATCATCTCCCAAAAAAATATTGCTCCATCATGGATGGGGAGGCAGTCCTTTGCATTTCCGCCAGCTCATCACCATGCTGGTGAACAATGGCTATGAAGTAATATCTTACGATGCCCCGGCGCATGGCAGCTCCGGCGGCCGGCGCACCAACCTGGTGCAGTGGATGCATGTGCTGGCGCAAATGATCGAAAGAGAAGGCCCCTTATACGCTGTGATAGGCCATTCCCTCGGCGGCCTCACCGCCGCGCTCACGCTCGCCCGCCGCGAACTACAGGTGCCCAAGCTCGTGATGCTTAGCTGTGCCCTCAGCGCCCCGGTGTTCTTCAACGAAACCTTCCGCCTCTTCCGCATCGATCCCGTGGTAATGCCGCATGTACAAAAGATCATACGTAAACGCCTACACGAAGATCTCGACAGCATGGACCTGCATCGTTATATCAACGGTATCCATGCCGATCGCATCTGGATGGCATATGATACTACTGATACGCTCGTATCAGCTACGGAAGTGGATGATTTCCTGCAACGGTATCCTGCTATAGAATCAATGAAATTTAGTGGCGACGGGCATTTCCGCATCATGCGCCATGAAGGTGTGTTAAATGGTATCCTGCAATTTTTAGCATAGCTGCTCAGATACGTTCTGGTGCTCAGACAATGCTACCAGGCGAAAACCCGGTAGCATCGCATTTTATAACAATTGTTTTCTCAAAAAAGCGATTGCCAATTTGTATGCCTCTTTGGTAGCTTCGCTATTGTAAATGGGGTTACTCGGATTGGCGAAACCATGTTCGGCATCAAAGCTTTTTACGGTAAGCTGTTTACCTGCCGCCTGCATATTTTTTTCGAACTCCGCTACTACCTCCGGGTTGATGCCTTTGTCTTTTGTGCCGAAAATGCCCAGCACCGGGGCTTGCAGCGTTTTTAACCTGGCCACATCTTTTTCCGGCATGCCGTAATACATCACATCGCCTACGTTCTGTGCGCCATTGATCAGGCCGGATTGCAGGGAGAGCCCGCCGCCATAGCACCAGCCGATGGTAGCGATTTTAGCATGGCTGCCGGCGTATTGCAAGGCGCCTTGCATGATAGCCCTCAATCGTTCCGGTTTGGCGGCCTGCATGAGTTTGGCCGCATCCTGACGGTTCACTGCCACCTGCTGATCATACATATCCAATGCCAGCACATTCACTTTGCCTTCAAGATCCTTGTACAGTTTTTCAGATTCTTTCTTCACATAATCATTGAGGCCGTACCATTCGTGGTATACGAAAAGATATTTGTCGGAAGCGCTCTTCGCTTTGAAAAGAAAACCGTGAGCGTCTTGTCCGTCGGGCGTTTTGAAGGAAACAGCAAGGCCTTCGGCGCCTTCGTAATGATACGGCAGCGGGTCGGGGTGCGACAGGCGGAAGTCTTCACGGTTGGCCAGCGCAGCGAAATCTGTGATGGCATCAGCATGACAGCAGGGCGCCGTTTGCGCCGACACGCCGGCAGCCATGCAGAGCAGCAACAGGGAGAACAGCATTGTTTTCATAGTGAAAGAAATTTATGATAAGTTACAAAAAAAAAATATTACTAACGTTAACGGATATACGCTATTAATACCTGATCGTTACCTTATTGCCCGAGATCTTGTAAGTGAAATCCTGCGAGTGGCTGAGTTTGTCCAGCACCTCCTGCAGGGTAGCATGATGGAATTGTGCTGCCGTAATAGTACGTGCTTTGGCGGCGTCGCCGGTGATGGCTACTTCCACGCCAAACCAGTCTTCCAGCAGGCGGGAAAGCGCCATGGTATTGGCATCGCGGATCACCAGCGTATCGGAGCGCCATGCTTCGGCTTCTTCCGGATGGAAGGTTTCTTTCTCCATCAGGTCGATCTCTTTATTGGCCAGGATCATCTGTCCGCGTTCCAATATTTCAGGTTGATTATCAGTAGTGGAATGATAGGATTTGCTCACCTTGATCTTGCCATTCACCAAATATACGGTAGCGCCTTGTTGTGCGCTGAAGGAGCGCATACGGAAATCGGTGCCCAGCACCGCTGCGGTGAGTTTGTCGGATACCACGGAAAAGGGCTGTGGGGCGGCTTTCACGGCAAACCAGGCGTCGCCGTCGAGCAGCACGGTTCTCTTTTCCTGTTGAAAATTTTGCGGCACCAGCAGGCGGGACGCGGAGTTGAGGATCACCTGCGAACTATCCGGCAGTGTCACAGCGGTTCGGCGACCCGTTTCGCCCTGATAGGTAGTGTAATGTACGCCCGGCGTTTGCAAGGCCAGCAAGGGATCCGTTGCAGGAGCGGAGTTTGGTTGACAGGCAGCCATCATCATCACAGCCAGTGGCAGCCATCCTTGATACTTTTTGGTAGTATCAGCATTTAATCGCATATGCCGGTATTTTTGTATTTATCAGAAAAGAGCTAAAAGTAAGGAAAATAAACAGCAGCAGGCGCGGGCGCTTCCGTCAATTTCTGTGTAACAATAGACAATTTCTGTTTACGCAGATAAAAAGATTTTCCCGTGTAATAATGATTTTTGGTTGAAAAACAGACGCACCCTAACTTTGCGGCCCATGGAAAAGCAGCTACCTTTATCTTTCGATAATACGGCCATTGCATTTGAGGCAAAGACCGACAAGGCATTGAAAAAAGCCAACTTTCTCTTTAGCTATATCGGCAAGCCATGGCTCGTTAAAATGGGCGCCAGCCTTACTCCGCTGGCATTCAAGCTGGGCTTACCTATCAAAGGCATCATCAAAAATACCATCTTCGCACAGTTCTGCGGCGGCGAAACCCTTGAAGAAGCAGCACAAACCGCTCATCAGCTGGGTAATTATCATGTGGGCGCTGCGCTCGACTACGGCGTAGAAGCCATGGAAGGCGAAAGCAACTACGACCAGGCAGTGCCGGAGTTTATCCGTGCGATCCAATACGCGGCCTCCCAGCCTGATATTCCTTTCATCGCCATCAAAATAACCGGCTTCGCACGTTTCGAACTGCTGGAAAAAATCCATCGCGGTGAAACGCTTTCCACTGAAGAACAACAGGAATACAACCGCGTACGTAACCGTGTGCAACGCATCGCCGAAGCGGCCGAGCTGCATGAAATAGGCCTGCTCGTTGACGCCGAAGAATCCTGGATACAGCAGCCGGTAGATGATCTCGTAGATGAAATGATGCTGCTCTTCAACAAAAAGAAAGCGATCGTATACAACACTTTCCAGATGTACCGTCACGATCGTTACGAGTTCCTGAAAGTATCGCTCGAAAAAGCCATAAAGGAAGGATACCTTCTTGGCGCCAAACTGGTACGTGGCGCTTATATGGAAAAAGAAAACAAACGCGCTGCCGCCAATAATTACCCTACTTTCATACAACCTGATAAAGCCGCCACCGACAGGGATTACGATGCTGCTGTGGCTTATTGCCTCGATCATCTCGATCATCTTGCCGTATTCATCGGCACCCACAACGAAAACAGCTGCATGCTGGCTGCCCGCATCCTCGATCAGAAAGGACTGCCGCACAACCACGAGCGCGTCAGCTTTTCACAGCTGCTGGGCATGAGCGATAACATCACTTTCAACCTGGCACATGCCGGCTACAACGTTTCCAAATACCTGCCTTATGGCCCTGTAAAAGATGTCATGCCTTACCTCATCCGCCGTGCACAGGAAAATACCTCCATCTCCGGCCAGATG
The DNA here is from genome assembly GCF_902167635.1 of Chitinophaga vietnamensis. Classification (GTDB taxonomy): domain Bacteria; phylum Bacteroidota; class Bacteroidia; order Chitinophagales; family Chitinophagaceae; genus Chitinophaga; species Chitinophaga vietnamensis. Next base: position 226,662 of record NZ_CABHMS010000009.1, on the reverse strand, counting down.
GGCCGCGAGCTCGCCCTGATCCGCCGCGAACTGAAGCGGAGAGCGCTGTAGGTTGTCTTTGCTCAGGATTTAAGGATTGAAAGGATTACCAGGATTTTTTTTATCAGGATTAATAAAGATTAAAAAAGATTTGCGGAGATCTTCGCGACGATAGCCCTTGAAGCGCTTTGAGCGCTTCAAGGGCTGGAACCTCGTTAATCTTCCTGCAAATCTTTTTTAATCTTTATTAATCCTGATAAAAAAAATCCTGGTAATCCTTTCAATCCTTAAATCCTGAGCAAAGACAACCTTCGCGTCAAATGTTGCTTTCGCTCTGTGGCAACGGGAATTTGTCCCAAACATCATCATCGGGTCTGTCTTTGGGCAGGGTGCCGAGGAGGTTATAGCGGCGCAGGTCTATCCAGCGGTGGCCCTCCATGAAAAGGGAGTAGCGGCGTTGGTTTAGCATTTCGGTGATCAATGCGGCCTGTGTAACGGCGCCTGCATAGGCCGGGAGGCCGTGTGCAGTGCGGATCCTGTTGATGGCTATTATGGCATCCGGGAACTGGTTAAGTTGAATTTTGGCCTCTGCATAGATCAGTATCAGCTCTTCGTTACGGATGATGGTAATGGGCGAGCTGAGTGATGGCCACAACGCAAGATCGCGGTTGCCGGTAAGGCCGCTCTGGCTGGCCGGCGCGGAGCGCAGCGATGTTTTGTTGATACGGTCGTCACCTGCGCTGATATCTGCCGCAAAAGTTGGATGCGCTACACGCACCTCTCCGGTGTTGTTGGGCGGCAGGAACATCGTGTTGGCGATATCGCCGCCATTGGTGGAGAAAGTATGATAAACACCGGTATTGAAATCGCCAGTAAGATTAAAGAATGATTCATTCAAAGCGGCGAGCGCGCCGGTCCAGTTTTTCCTGTAAACGGCCACCCTGGCGGCTATGGCGCGATTGAACTTGAGCAGCCCGGCAGCGTCATTGAATCCGGCAAAACCGCCAGACAGCGGGAAGATCACATCTGAACCGGTAAGGTCCGCCTTGCCTGCATCCAGGAAATTGAGGATGGAATCCAGCGCCTGATCGGTATTGGTGATGATAGGATTGACCTGTTTCGGATCATCGCTCGGAACACGTATGCCATTGCTGTAGGTGAGGTTGAAGTTCAGCAACAACTGGTAGCCGATCAGCGTTTTGGCGAAACCGGTGAAAGCTTTCTTCTGCGCATCATTGGCTACTGTCGTTTGTGTGTTACGGATGCCATCCATGATCAGGAAACACTGACGTATCACGGAATAGCGGCCGGACCAGGGATTGGTGAGATAGAAAGTGTTGTTGTCGAGCGTTTTGGTGCCGCCGCCTAAAAGGTCGGTGGTGTAGCGCGGCTCGCTGCCGGAGAAACGGTAGATCTCACGGCCTATCACGCCATTATCATCGAGGTAAGCGGCTATATCGCGGCGCATACCGGATTCGGCGCCAGTCACCAGGTTGAAAAGATCGCTGCGCGAAGGGTTGGCCGTAATACCGCCAACAGTGGGCGTATTCAGACTGTTGATCTCCCCCTTCTGGCAGGAGGCGAATAACAACAGGCAGATAGCGGCAGACTGTATATAGATGAAATACTTTTGCATGATTTTTCAGTTTTGTTAGATAGATAATGATCAGAAATCAACGCCGATATGAAAGCTTCCTCTTTTGTTGGCAGGGAATGGCATTACATCCACGCCGGTAGACAATCCGTTGCTGCCGCGGCTGCCGGCAGTGGTCATTGTATTGCTGCCAAAGTTGGATACTTCAGGATCATAACCTATGTATTTGGTCCAGGTGAAAAAGTTGTTGGCAGAAATGCCTACACGCAAACCTTTGATGAAATTCACGTGTTTCAGCGGCACATTGTAATACAGCCCGATCTCACGGATACGCACATACGAAGCATCCTGTACATATAAGGAGGCATCGCCGGCATTAGGCCTGTAAACGCCTGCCTTGGTGCCTTTGATCATGTCGTCATAATCGTAGGTAGTACCGCCGAGGTCTGTCAGCAGTTCAGTGAGATTGATGTTATCGCCGCCATTTTTCCAGTGGATGAGGAAACGGAGGGTGAAGTTTTTGAGGAAAGACACTTCGTTGTAGAAGCTCATCTGGAACTTCGGCTCGGCATTGCCGATCAGGTTGAAATTGTTGCCTACAATGCCTTTGATCTGGGTGGCTGATGCGCCTTCTTCCAGGTAGAAAGTACCCAGCGAGTTACCGAATGCGCCAATGGAGAAGGCCGGAATGGTGAGCTTGGTCACCTTCGATTTGTTTTTCCACCAGTTGATATTGGAAGTCCATTTCACTTTGGCGGTATTGATCGGGATAACGGTTAAACCCAGTTCCACGCCTTTGTTGCTCAGGTCGCCACTGTTTTTCCACTCGTTGGCAAAGCCGGTGGAAGAGGCCAGGGAGTGACGTAACAACAGGTCGTAGATGCGTTTATCATAGTAGGTAGCCTCCAGGCTGATGCGGCCATTGAACACGCTGATATCGAAACCGGCTTCGAGTTCTGCCTGTCTTTCCGGCTTGATATCCGCATTGCCGCGGAGGTTATCTACCAGCACGCCGGGGTTGCCGCCGATATTGCTGGCCAGCATTTGTGTGAACTTACTGCCATAAGGCGGTACGTTGGCAGATTGCCCGTAAGCCGCACGGATCTTGAGGTTATCGATGGTATGCACATCCCAGAATTTCATCTTCGCAATGTTCCAGGAGAAAGCGCCCTTCGGAAATACATAATATTTTTTGTAGTCGCCATTATTGGTAGACCGGTCGAAACGTACGCCGGCGCTGATGGTGAAGGCATCGATCAGCGAGAGGTCTTCTTGCAGGAAGATACCATTGTCGCGGTATTTCTGCCTGAACTGACGGGTAGTTGTATTCGCGCTTTGGTCTACGTTGGTTTGTCCTGCTACGAGGTTGGTGGCCGAAGTAACGGTGTTATCCAGGTAGCCGGTTTCGAGTGTGGCGCCGAGCGTACTGGTAAGGCCTATATTCTCATTCGGCGTGAAATTGTTGACGATGAATCCTGCCAGGTTGGTGTTGATGTTGCTGGTGATGCCTTGTATGGAGTGGCCTTGCGTGGTCTTCTCTTCAAACTGAAGATCCCGCGGGAATAACGCGACGGTCTTGTAGTTGAAGAAATCCACACCGCCGCGGGCAATGAAACGTGTGGTGGAGTGGGCGCTCTGCTGGAAATTGATATCTACGTTACCGCCGCCTACGAAGCGGTTGGTGGTTTCGTTGTTGATCATCCTGTCGCGCGTTTCCAGCGGGTTAGAGGCGGCAAAAGAATCGCGGGGATATTCACCGCGCGCATTCGGATGCAGGTCTATCCAGGTAGGCGTGGAAGACAGCGCCACGCCCAGTGTTACGCCGTTGTTATCGTTATTGGTAAGACCGCGGTCGGAAGAAGCGTTGATGAAGTTAGTAGTGAATCCTACCGAAACGCGATCGTTGACTTTATGGTCTACGTTGAGGCGGAATGAATTGTTGAAGTAGCCGGTGTTCTTGATGATACCTTGTTCCTGGCGGCGGTTGCCGGAGGCGTAGAAGGTCGTTTTTTCAGAGCCACCGCTCAAAGCCACGTTGGTATTGAGTATCAGGCCGGTCTCGCCATAAAGTTCTTTTTCATAGTCGAATATTTTTCCGGCGCTTTGCGCGGCGAGGAATTTAGCTTTGTACCAGCTGCGGGTAGCCAGTACCGATGGATCTGTGCTGGTGGCGGGTCCGGCGAGGTCGGCAGCTGTTTCGGCGGTGAAGGTACGTACGCCCATCAGGTGACGCGCTTTCTGGAAGCCGATCTCCTGGTTGATGCTCACCCTCGTTTTGCCGGCGCGTCCTTTTTTCGTGGTGATGATAATCACGCCGGCAGCGGCTTTGGCGCCATACATCGCTGCAGCGGAGGCGCCTTTCAAAATCTCGATGTTCTCAATATCATCGGGGTTCAGGTCGGCAATGCGGCTGGAGGGGTTGTCCTGGTTGTTGGGGTTGCCGGCAGTAGCGGCGCCGGTTACATCATTCAGGCCTGCGGGAATGCTGCTGGCATTGAAGAACACGCCATCCACTACATACAGTGGTTGCGAGTTGCCGAATACAGAAGTGATACCACGAAGTTTTACAGAGATACCGCCGCCCGGTGCGCCGGAGTTGGCAGTGATGAGGGCTCCTGGTACTTTGCCGCTCAGCGCGGCGTCAAAGGTTTGTGCAGGCGCTACGCCATTGAGCTCTTTGCCCGAGATGGTGGCCACTGCGTTGGCAAGGTTTCGCCGCTTGACGGTAGTAGCAAGGCCCGTTACCACTACTTCATCCAGCCGGGCGAAGTCTTCTTCCAGTGAAACATTCACAGCACTGGAACCTCCTGCAATAGAAACCGTTTTGGTTTTATAGCCGGTAGAGCTGAAGATGAGATTGGGCGTGCCTGCCGGAACAGAGAGGTTATAATTACCCATGGCATCAGAAACAGCGCCACGGTTAGCGTTAGGCACACGCACAGTAACGCCGGGAATCGGATTGCCATTGACGGCATCGGTAACCTTTCCCGAAACGTTCTGCTGTGCAAATAGTGCGGTGGTGCTGCATAAGCAAAACAGCACCAGCAAGGTGAATTTAGGTAGAAGCATAGCATGTAGCGATTTAAACTGAAAATTGATTGATTAAATAGCGGTTTTAGATCATGAATAAATGTTTTAGATCACAGGATAAAACCCAGCAATTTTTCTCCGGGAGATATGCAAATTGAGATTTTGGTTTTTACAATATTTCTTAGTTCGATTTTGGTTGACCTCCTGTAAATGCCCGGTTGATGTACATTTGCAACTACAGAGATACAGAGGGCGTTTTTTCGTATAGCCGTTTCCTTGAGGGATAGTTCCTTTCTGGTTGTAACCTTTTGAATTATTGAGCAGATTACGAAAAATTACAACCACATCCACTTTTTTTCTTCGACTTAATTTTGTTATATTTTTCTCTGTAACTTGCCGCCTTATGGAGCAGTATCTTTCTTTATTACAACATATTATAAAAAATGGTGCGGTAAAGTCTGATCGCACGGGAACCGGCACCACCAGCGTTTTCGGCTATCAGATGCGTTTTAACCTGCAAGACGGATTCCCGGTGGTCACCACCAAGAAATTGCACCTGAAATCCATCATCTATGAATTGCTCTGGTTCCTTCGCGGAGATACCAACATACATTGGCTCAAAGAACATGGCGTAAGCATCTGGGATGAATGGGCCGATGCAAACGGCGACCTCGGACCCGTTTACGGCAAACAATGGCGCAGCTGGGAAACCCCCGATGGTAAAGTGATCGACCAGATCACAGATGCGGTAAATACGATCAAAAAGAATCCGGATTCCCGTCGTATCATCGTAAATGCATGGAACCCCGGCGACCTTGGCAAGATGGCCCTCAGCCCCTGTCATTGCCTCTTCCAGTTCTATGTTACGCCCCCCGATACCAGCAAAGGTGAAACCCGCGGCAAACTAAGCTGCCAGCTGTATCAGCGCAGCGCAGATGTATTTCTCGGCGTTCCCTTCAATATCGCCTCCTATGCACTCCTCACCATGATGATGGCGCAGGTGTGCGATCTCGATGCCGGCGATTTTGTTCACACCTTCGGCGACGTACACCTCTACAGCAACCATATGGAACAGGCGCAGCTTCAGCTGAGCCGCCAGCCATTCCCGCTGCCGGTAATGAAGATCAACCCGGATGTGAAAGATATCTTTGGTTTCAAATATGAAGACTTCGAACTGGTGAACTACCAGTTCCATCCCGCTATCAAGGCTCCTGTGGCGGTATAATCTGCGTTTATGATGACTGTTTCCATTATCGTGGCGGCCTCCGAAAATGAGGTGATCGGCCTTAACAACCAGCTGCCCTGGCGGCTGCCCACAGACTTGAAATATTTTAAATCCACTACGCTGGGCAAACCCATCGTGATGGGCCGTAAAACATTTGAATCGCTCGGCAGGCCGCTGCCCGGCCGCCCCAATATCGTGATCACCCGCCAGCCGGATTATGCTCCCGAAGGCGTATACGTAGTGCCTTCCATCGAGGCGGGCATCGCCAAGGCCAACACCTTTGAAGGCGATGAACTGTTCATCACCGGCGGCTCCCAGATATTCGTACAGGCGATGCCGTTAGTAGAGCGTATCTACCTCACACGGGTATACGCCGTTGTGCACGGCGATGCTTTCTTCCCTGTCATACATGGCAGCGATTGGAATCTCGTGAGCGATGAACGCCACGAAGCTGATGAGAAAAACCAATACCCTTTTGCTTTCCAGGTATGGGAGCGGATTCACAAATAAAATAATTGTGTTTGCTACCAATATATCGCCCCTCCGGGGCGTATTATTTGTTGGTGCATACGCCTGTTGCTACCAATATGCCGCCCCTCCGGGGCGAGTTGATGCAAATGTATTGCTGCCGATGTTCCGCCCTGGAGGGGCGATATATTGGTAGCTATGCGTATCTACTAACACCTCGCCCCGTAGGGGCGGCATATTGGTAGCAAAAAATAATCATTTGAAAATAACAGTACCGAGGCCCTGCGTCAGCTCCCTTTCAAGCTGTTTCAGGTGCTGCTGCATTTCCATGCAACGCAGCAGCTGATCCATGTCGCTGGTTTTTTCGGCTTCCTGCTGGTTCTCGTAGATCAGCTTTTTGATCTTGCGCAGGATGAGATAATTGGTAGTGGAGATCGTATCTTTCAGATAGGCGTTGTCGCCGTAAACCGTATCAATTTCAAAGCGCTCTTTCCAGTTCACGCTCAGGTCGGCTTCTTTGTCTTCCAGTATCAGCGCGATGCTTTTGGCAAGTTCCTGGTCCTGGTGATAGAGGAACCACTTTTTATCGGGCACGCTGCCTTCATCATACAGTTGTTTGTATTCCCGCAGGATGCGCTTTACCAGCTCGCTATCTGCGAGTGATTCAAAGTCATAAGGGAGATGGAAAACATAGTCGGCCACTGTGTTTTGCTCTTCTTCACTGAAGGGTTTGTCGCCGAAGCGCAGCAGTATCTTCACCAGTTCCCGCTCTTGTTTCTCATCTTTATTCAGCAGCGAATCGATGGAGATGCCGGTTTCAGCGGCTTCCATGGCGGCGATGGCCTCATCGCTAAGAGCGTCTTCTGCTGGCTCGGGATGATTGCGGGCATGTTGTTGCTCGCGCTTCACGAGGCGTTCGCGGATAAATTTATTGACGAGGAAGATGAGCCCCTGTTCATCGATCTTCAGCAGCTGGCTGCATTGGCGGATGTAGTCCTGCTGGCGGGTAAAGTCTTCTGCCTTATCGATCTTGGAGATCGTCTCTGCGATCTCGTTTACCAGCTGTGATTTTTTATTGCTGTCGTTGCCCGCTTCCTGCATACTGAGTTGCAGCTTGAAGAGCACGAAGTCTTGCTTGTTCTCCTGGATGAAATTACGGAATGCTTCCGCGCCGATGCGTTGTACATAGCTGTCGGGGTCTTCTTTATCGGGCAGCAGTACGAGCTTTACGTTCAACCCTTCTTCCACGGCCATATCCAGGCCACGCAGGGCGGCTTTGATACCGGCGCTGTCGCCGTCGTAGATGATGGTGAGGTTGTTGGTATATTTCTTTATGAGGCGCAGCTGGTCTTGCGTGAGCGAGGTGCCGCTGGAGGCCACTACGTTTTCTACGCCGGCCTGGTGCAGGGAGATCACATCGGTATAGCCTTCCACGAGCAGGCACTCGTTGAGTTTGTCGATGGCATGACGGGCAAAATAGGTCCCATAAAGCACGCGGCTTTTTACATAGATCTCGTTTTCCGGCGAGTTGATATATTTCGGGGCGCGATCGGATTTCACCAGTATGCGCGCACCGAAGCCCAGTATTTTACCGGATTGATTGTGGATGGGGAAGATGACGCGGCCGCGGTAATTATCCGCCGGCTGCTCATTACGGATGGTGACCAGGCCCGTTTTCTGAAGATATTCCAGGTTGTAGCCTTTGTCCAGCGCCGTTTTCACAAAGGCGTCGCGGGTGTTGAGGCAGTAGCCCAGCTGGAATTTTCGTATGGTCTCTTCCGTGAATCCGCGTTCTTCAAAGTAGCTAAGCCCCACATTTTGTCCTTCTTCATTGTGGAAGAGCGTATCAGAAAAATATTCGCGGGCGAAATTGTTGATGATGTACAGACTGTCGGCCAGCTGCTGATGTTGTTTCAGCTCAGGGCTTACTTCTGTTTCTTCCAGCTCCACCTGGTATTTCTGTGCCAGCCAGCGCAGGGCTTCTACATAGGAATACTTCTCATGCTCCATGATGAAGCTGATGGTATTGCCGCTGGCGCCGCAGCCAAAACACTTATAGATCTCCTTGCTCGGCGATACAGTGAACGAGGGGCTCTTCTCGTTGTGAAAAGGGCAGAGGCCGAGGTAGTTGGCGCCCCGCTTCTTCAGCTTCACGAACGAGCCTACAATCTCCACAATATCAATGCGGGCAAGTATCTGTTGTATGGATTGTTGTGATATCAAAGCAAATGCAAAAATAGGAAATTACGAATTACGAATTAAGAATTACGGATTTGTGGGGAGATCTGACAGGTCTTCCCACAAATCCGTAATTCTTAATTCGTAATTCGTAATTTCTTATATTTGGTAGATTTATCCACAAGCCAAACAATCTTATTTATCAGATGAAAGAAGTATTTATAGTAGCTACTGCCCGCACGCCGATAGGATCTTTCAATGGCGCGTTATCGGGTATTCCGGCTACAAAGCTCGGATCTACCGTTATCAAGGCGGCGCTGGAAAGAGCCGGCGTAGCGGCTTCCCAGGTGAATGAAGTGTTTATGGGAAATGTGATCAGCGCTAACCTCGGACAGGCGCCTGCTAACCAGGCCAGTCTTGGCGCAGGTATCCCCAACACGGTACCTTGTACTACCATCAATAAAGTGTGCGCTTCCGGTATGAAAGCCATCATTGCCGGTGCACAAAGTATTCTCCTTGGCGATAACGATATCGTAGTGGCCGGCGGCATGGAAAATATGAGCGCTGTGCCTTACTACCTCGATAAAGCCCGCACCGGCTACAAGCTGGGCCATGGCAGCGTGATCGATGGTATCCTCCGCGATGGCCTCTGGGACCCGTACCACGATTTTCACATGGGCAATGCGGGCGAATTATGCGCCAAAGAATACCACATCACCCGCGAAGACCAGGACGCCTTTGCGATCGAATCTTACAAACGCTCCGCTGCAGCCTGGGAGAAAGGATATTTTAAAGAAGAAGTGGTGCCCGTGGAGATCCCCGGTAAAACAGTGACCACCATCAGTGAAGACGAAGATTATAAAAAAGTGATCTTCGACAAGATACCTACGCTGAAACCTACTTTCCAGAAAGATGGTACCATCACCGCCGCTAACGCCTCCAATATCAACGATGGCGCCGCCGCCGTAATACTGGCCAGCGGTGAAAAAGTAAAAGAGCTGGGACTGAAGCCCCTGGCCAGGATCGTGAGCTATGGCGACGCTTCACAAGCGCCCGAATGGTTTACCACCACGCCCGTAAAAGCAGTGAACATCGCACTGGCAAAAGCCAAACTGAAAGTAACTGATATGGACTTCATAGAAGTGAACGAAGCCTTCTCCTGCGTGCCTATCGCCAATGCAAAAGACCTGCACCTGTCTATGGACAAAGTGAATGTATGGGGCGGCGCCGTAGCCTTAGGCCACCCGATCGGTTGCAGTGGCGCACGTATCGTAGTAACGCTCAATTCCATCCTGCATCAACACAACGCAAAATATGGCGTAGCCGGCATCTGCAATGGCGGCGGCGGCGCCAGCGCGATAGTTATTGAGAGAATTTCTTGATTTACGGATTTTTTGATTTACGGATTTCTTGATTTAGAGGGAACCCGAAATTCCCTTCAAATCAAGAAATTCCTAAATCAAAAAATCCGTAAATTCATAAATCCGTCAATTCCCCAATATAACGGTGGTGTCTATACGAATATTCCTGCCGCTGGCCAGTAGTTGTATACGTACGCTGTCTTCTCCTTTCTTGATCAGCTTCAATGCCCGTAGCGGCGCTTTCGGGTTTACTATGTCAGGTGTGATCTTCTCAAAAAACCAGTATTTATCTTCAATCAGGCTGTATTCCGGGTATCTCGACAAAATCCCGCTGGTCTTGGTTTGCAGGGCATAGTCGTTGTCGATATCGTAGCGGTGGAAGTCACTGTCCGACAGTAAAGTGATGGCGGCTACCAGTGCGAGCGTGCGTAATGGCGGCAGTAACAGCCCGAAGAGCAATACGAAGGGGAACCCGAAAAAGCAGGCGAGATAATAATACCGCGCGCTGATGGCCGGTTGGCTGAAACCATATACCAGCATGCCTGTGCCGGCATAGAGGGTGAAGAATACGCGCTCCGTTTGTGTGCCTTTGAAGCCGTAGCTGTTGAGCATGAGCAAGAGGCAGATGATGGAGAAGAAGAGGAATACGAGATGCAGCGACCAGGCGAGGGCGGCAAATTCCGGCGCTTTCACTTTTTTTATCTTGCAGGAAAGGGCCGTCAGAAAGCATAAGGTCAGGACAGTAATGGTAATCATCTTTTCATATATGAAAATATAAATATATCAAATGTATTCAATTTTTAAAAGGGCTTTTGCTTTTTCGCTAACAAACAATATTTTTGCCCTGCCCAATCGAGAACCGGGCAATTAAACTTTCAAACTTTATACGAATAGCATGCGTCAGATAGCTTTCAGACAAGCCTTAAGAGAAGCCCTGCAGGAGGAATTCCGCCGTGATGAGCGCGTATTTCTCATGGGGGAGGAAGTAGCCGAATACAATGGTGCTTACAAAGTGAGCCAGGGAATGCTGGATGAGTTTGGTCCTAAACGCGTTATTGATACGCCGATCGCAGAGCTGGGCTTTGCGGCCATCGGTGTGGGCGCTGCACAAAATGGCCTGCGTCCGGTAATTGAATTTATGACCTGGAACTTTGCTGTACTGGCACTGGACCAGATCCTCAACACTGCTTCCAAAATGCTCGCCATGAGTGGCGGCCAGGTAGGTTGCCCGATCGTTTTCCGCGGCCCTAACGGCTCTGCAGGTCAGCTCGGCGCACAGCACTCTACCGCTTTCGAAAGCTACTATGCCAATATCCCCGGCCTGAAAGTAGTATCAGTTTCCAACCCGTACGATGCCAAAGGCCTGCTGAAGGCTTCTATCCGCGATAACGACCCGGTGGTGTTCATGGAAAGTGAAGTGATGTATGGCGATATGGGCGAAGTACCTGAAGAAGAATACATCATCCCTATCGGTAAAGCCGATATTAAACGCGCTGGTAAAGACGTGACCATCGTATCTTTCAACAAAATGATGAAAGTGGCGCTGGGCGCGGCAGAAGAGCTGGCCAAAGAAGGTATTGAGGCAGAAGTGATCGACCTCCGTACGATCCGTCCGCTGGATTGGTTCACTATCCTGGAATCTGTAAAGAAAACCAACCGCCTCGTGATCGTGGAAGAGCAGTGGCCTTTCGCCAGCGTGTCTTCCGAAATCACCTACCGTATCCAGAAGGAAGGTTTCGACTACCTGGATGCACCGATCCGCCGCATCACCGCTGTAGACGCGCCTATGCACTATGCGCCCAACCTGGTGAAACTGTACCTGCCCGATATCGAGCGTACCGTGAAACTGGTGAAGGAAGTGATGTACATGAAGAAATAACGACGAAATTCAATAAAAAGCAAAGCGACGCGCTGATGCGCGTCGCTTTGCTTTTTATTGAAAAAGATCGCTGCTGAGGTATCTGTCGCCGCGATCGCAGATGATACTAACGATCACGCCACTACGTAATTCCTGCGACACGCGCAAAGCCGCCGCCACGGCGCCTCCGCTGCTCATCCCGCAAAAGATGGCCTCTTCTTTTGCCAGGCGCTTCGTCATCGTACGCGCCTCTTCTTCCGAAATATCCATGATACGGTCTACTCTCGGTCTTTCAAATATCCTGGGCAGATAGGCTTCCGGCCACTTGCGGATACCGGGAATTTTAGCGCCTTCTGTTGGCTGGCATCCTATGATCTGCACGTTGGGGTTCTGTTCTTTTAAATAGCGGGAAACGCCCATGATCGTACCAGTGGTGCCCATCGCGCTCACGAAATGCGTGATGCGGCTTTGGGTATCGCGCCAGATCTCGGGGCCGGTAGTGCGGTAATGCATGCCGTAGTTGTCGGGATTGGCAAACTGGTTCAGCATAAAATAGCCGCCTTTGGCTACCTGTTCGTTGGCGTAATCGATGGAACCTTCCATAGACTGCTCTTTGGGGGTGAGCACCACTTTTGCGCCATAGGCCTGCATGGTGAGCACGCGCTCCTGGGTGGCATCAGCGGGCATCACCAGTTCTATTTCGAGGCCGAACAGGTTGGCGATCATCGCCAGTGCGATGCCGGTATTACCGCTGGTGGCTTCTATCAGCTTCATACCGGGCTTGATCTCGCCGCGGTCCAGTGCGCCCTTGATCATACCATAGGCGGCACGGTCTTTCACACTGCCGCCAGGATTGGTGCCTTCCAGCTTGGCATAAATGGTGACTGCCGGGTTAACGGTTATTTTCTTCAGTTCTACCATCGGTGTATTACCGACGAGATCGAGTATGGAGGCCATGATGCTTGATTATAATTCTGATAACTTGTGCGCTGCTTTATAGTAGATACGGGAGAAAGGTTCCACACTTTTGATCAGCCACACATTGCCGCCAATCACGCTGTTATGGCCTATCACCGTGTCGCCGCCCAGGATGGTGGCGCCGGCATAGATCACTACATGCGCTTCAATGGTAGGATGGCGCTTGCTCATCGCCATACTTTTTTCAATGCTCAGCGCTCCGAGCGTAACGCCCTGGTATAGCTTCACATGCGGCCCTATCACCGTTGTTTCACCGATTACGATACCCGTGCCGTGGTCGATACAGAACCAGGGCGCAATCACCGCCCCCGGGTGAATGTCAATGCCCGTGCGGGAATGCGCCAGCTCCGTGATCATGCGTGGCAGCAAAGGTACCTGCAATTGCTGCAGTACATGCGCCATGCGGTAAAAAGCCACCGCATAAAATCCGGGATAGGCCCGGATCACTTCATACAAACAGGTGGCGGCAGGATCGCCTTCGTACATAGCGCTGGCATCTTTGGTAAGATCGTCGTAGATCGCCGGCACCTGCTTCATGAAGGCCTGGCTCAACGATTCTGAAGAAGCCGGCAATTGCCGCTGCATGGGCTGTAAGAGCAGCTCCAGCTGTATTTCCAGCTGACGTGCGTACTGTTCCAGCATCACAGGATCGGCCATCACCTGGCCGGTATGCTCGGGGAATAACCAATTAATCAGGTTGTTGGCAAAGTCGCTGACGGCCCCGGTGGCAGGGTAGGCGTTTGCCGCAGCTAATCGGTGTCTCCGCTTCAATTCTTCCAGAAAATCATCGTTCATATGCGGATGGAATTACAGCTAAATGATGGAGAATGAAATTACGCATAAATCCTGTAAAGTTAGTGGACTAAATTCGTATTTCCACGGGATTTCTCCCATTCATAAGCGCCCTCCATGATGAGATCAAATACAGGATCTTTGATATCGTAGTAAGCATCTTCATGATCGGGGAAATACCTGGCCAGCTGCTGTTTGATCTCCCCGTAGGCATGCGCGGCATAAGGGTGGGTACGCAGGTAATCGCGGCACAGCAGGGGATATTGCTGGTTGAAATACCCTTGTACCCGCACATGCAGGTGCACGCGGCGGGAAGGCCTGAAAAACATACGTTTTACCAGCTCTTTTTCGGGAATATCATCGCGGCCCGGCGGGCGGTGGTCGATCACGCCTCGTACGGAAGCCTGGTAGCCCAGTGCCGCCAAAGGCGCGTCCAGCGGCACATCCAGGCTGCCAACCGTCATCTGGATATCGATCACGTCTTTGGCCGGCAGGCCCGGCACACTCGTAGAGCCAATATGGTCGAAGGCCAGCGCCCATTGGCCTACCGCCGTCTTCAGCTCCGTTACAATCGACTTATATTCTTCCGGCCAGCGCGCTTGGTAAGGAATTATCTCTATCTTCATGGTCCGTTATTTAGCTGCAATTTTAGCAATTAATATTCCTTCTTCTTGCCGATTAATCTTTATTTTTGACCGCTGTTGATAAATTCTAAATCTGACTATGGCTAACATTTTAATAATTGATGATGAAAAAAGCATCCGTAAAACATTAACGGAGATTTTGAGTTACGAGGGATATAAGGTAGATGAAGCGGCAGATGGGCTGGAAGGTTTTAAAATGTTCAAGGAAAAACAATACGATGCTGTATTGTGCGATATCAAGATGCCCAAAATGGACGGACTCGAATTCCTGGAAAAGGCCAGGGAAGTGAATCCCGACATTCCCATCGTGATGGTATCCGGGCACGGCAACATCGATACGGCTGTAGATGCGGTGAAGAAAGGCGCATACGACTACATTTCAAAACCGCCGGATCTCAACCGCCTGCTTATCACCCTGCGCAACGCCATGGACAAGAGCACGCTGGTCACCGAAACCAAAACCCTGCGCCGCAAAGTGAACAAGGTGCCGGAAATGATCGGTAACTCCACGCCCATCCTCAAGATCAAAGATACCCTGGAAAAAGTAGCGCCCACCGATGCCCGCGTACTCATCACCGGCGAGAACGGAGTAGGCAAGGAACTGGTAGCACGCTGGCTCCATGAGCTCAGCAACCGCGCCAGCGGCCCGATGGTGGAAGTGAACTGCGCTGCCATCCCCAGTGAACTCATAGAAAGTGAATTGTTCGGTCACGAAAAAGGTTCCTTCACTTCTGCCGTGAAACAACGCATCGGCAAATTTGAACAGGCCAGCGGCGGCACCCTCTTCCTCGACGAGATCGGCGATATGAGCCTCAGCGCGCAAGCCAAAGTGCTCCGCGCTTTACAGGAAGGCAAGATCACCCGCGTAGGCGGCGATAAAGAGATCAGCGTAGACGTACGCGTGGTAGCCGCTACCAACAAAGACCTGCTCAAAGAAGTAGATGAGAAAAATTTCCGCCTAGACCTCTACCACCGCCTGAGCGTGATCCTCATTCATGTACCTTCTCTCAACGATCGCCGCGACGATGTGCCGTTGCTCGTAGATAGCTTCCTGGACAGCGTTTGCACGGAATACGGTATCGCGCGCAAGAACATCGATAAAGATGCCATGAAAGCGCTGCAAAATCACAACTGGTCCGGTAATATCCGCGAACTCCGCAACGTGGTGGAACGCCTTGTCATCCTCTCCGGGAAAACGATCTCGGCAGAAGATGTAGATGATTTCGTGGTGCCTAACCGCGACAAAAAAAAAGTAAGTTCTTAAACGACGACCTGCTGGTGCTTTCAAAGCTGCATGATTTTCGTGATGAGATAGAAAAGATCTTCATCCGCTTCATGCTCGAAAAAAACCAATGGAATATGACGAAAACGGCCCAGGAGCTGGACATCCAGCGGAGTCACCTCTACAACAAACTGGAACGTTACAATATTCAGAAACCACAACAGGATGAATAAAAAGCATTTGTACCTGATCAGCGGGCTGGGAGCCGACGAACGTATCTTCCAGCGGCTGCAATACCCGGAAGGCTACGAAGTGCATTACCTGAAGTGGATCGCACCACTGCACAACGAGCCGCTCAGCAGTTATGCCGCCCGCATGGCGGAAGGCATCACTGCTGAAGGCCCCGTTAATATCCTCGGTGTTTCTTTCGGTGGCATCATGAGCCTCGAGATCGCCAAAATAAGGCCCGTGGCCAGAAATATCATCCTCTCCAGTATCAAGCATACCCGCGAAAAACCGCCCTATTACAACTGGGTCCGCAAACTGGGCCTGAACAAATTACCTGATCAGATCCTCTACCAGCGCAGAAATTTCATCGTTACCCGTTTCCTGGATATTGAAACGCCTGAAGAACGTGCATTGGTGAACGAATATTTACAGAAGAGAGATTACAATTATCTCCGCTGGGCGGTCGATGCTATCCTGCATTGGGAGAATGATACAGTGCCCGCTAACATCGTACATATTCACGGTGAAAAAGATCAGCCTTTTCCGCTGCGCTTTGTGAAGCCTACGCACGTGATCCCCGGCGCCGGCCACTTTATGGTGCTCAACAGGGCGGGAGCGGTTAGTGATATCCTGGCGAAAGTACTTTAGAGCGCCAATAACTCGCTCATCGAGCGTATCACCCGTACATTTTTATAGACCGGAATGGCTGGCAACCGCGATGGTGGCCCGGATAGCCATATCTCTACCTGTGGGTACAACTGGTATAAAGCCTGTACAAAGGCTTCCAGGGCCTGTTGCGTCATGCTGGTGAGAAGATGCGTGTAGATATGCGTGACTTTGCGTTGCGCTAGGAAAGGGAGCAGGTCTTCCACGGACACGTTGGCGCCGAAATTGGTGACCATGCGGCCATTCTTTTTGAGAAGGTAATGGGTGAACAACAAGGGGATCTCATGAAACTCGCCTTCCGGCAGGAAAAGCAGGAAATGCTCATCAGACGCGTAATTCATCGATTGCTGCTCAATCGCTACGATCATCTTGTTACGGATAATGTTGGAGCAGAAATGTTCCTGCGCCGCGCTTATACTGCCTGTAAGCCAAAGCACGCCTATCTTTTCGAGGAATGGATAGATCACCTTGGTGATGCCGGTTTCAAAGCCTTCCTGTTGTAATAGTTTGTCCAGCAGGGTTTGGAAGCGCAGCGTATCATAATCAAGAGTGGCATTGATCAGGTCATTGATATGAATTTCGTAGCCATGGCTCTCGCTGGCGATCTCCAGTGAAATGTTGTTTTGTTCTGCTTCAGACAAAGAAGCTATGCGCGAGATCTTGATCCCGTGGTGGTACAGGTAGGCTATACGGAGGAGGGCTTTCAGGTCGTCGCTATCATATACCCGGTGGTTCGTATCTTTTCGTTTTGGTTTAAATAGCTGATAGCGTTGTTCCCAGATGCGTATCGTATGCGCTTTTATACCTGTGAAGTTTTCGATATCTTTAATGGTAAACCTGTTCAATGTAAGGTATAGTAACGTGGGCAAATGTACGGCAAAAGATTAAGCTATTTTTAAGAAAACTTTTTCTATGGGAATAGCGGCAAGCCGGTTGCAGTATATTATATTTGCCTTTTTAAGCATTTAACAAGCGCAATTGAATGAACCTGGCATTTTGGAAAAAAAATAAAGATGGTCAGCCAAAGAAAAAGAAATCTACGGCAAGAGAATGGTTAGACGCTGGCGTATTCGCTATCATAGCAGCCACGCTTATCCGCACCTTCATCTTCGAGGCATACACGATCCCTACGCCTTCCATGGAAAAGACATTGCTGGTAAACGACTTCCTCTTCGTGAGCAAGATCAGCTATGGGCCTCGTATCCCCATGACGCCGCTGGCAGTGCCATTTGTGCATCATACCTTACCGCTTACCAAATCCACGCCGGCCTATTCCGAAGCCGTACAGTGGAAATATAAGCGCCTGCCGGGTTTCAGCGATGTGAAAAGATATGATGTGGTAGTGTTCAACTTCCCCGAAGGCGATACGGTAGCCATCGACTCTCCGGATCCGGATTACTACAATATGGTAAGACAGAACGGCTGGCAGGCCGTGCACGATAATTTCAAAATCCTCCATCGCCCGGTAGATAAACGCGAGAACTATATCAAACGCTGTATGGCGCAGGCAGGAGATACCATCCGCATCGTACATGGCGCCGTATTCATCAACGGGCAAGCCGCGCCGGTTCCGCCAGGCAGCCAGCACCGCTATATCGTTGAAACTACCGGCGACCAGCTCAATGCCAGCCGCCTGGAAGAAATGGGCATCAACCCGGAAAATACACCGCTCGACGGCAACAAATTCGTATACAACCTCACGCCTGCCAACGTGGCCGCGCTCCGCGATATGAGCCAGATCGTGAAAAGTGTAACCGTATTTGAAGAAGCCAACTATGTAGATTTCAACTACAACATGGTGTTCCCGCATGATACGGTGCATTACAAATGGACAGAAGAGAATTTCGGCCCGCTTTACATCCCGAAGAAAGGCGCTACCGTGAAGCTGGATGAAAGCAATATCGCACTCTACGAACGTCTTATCCGTGTTTACGAAGGCAATACTTTTGAAAAGAAAGATGGTAAATACATCATCAACGGCCAGCCCGCCGACTCCTATACTTTCAAGATGAACTACTACTGGATGATGGGAGACAACCGCAATAACTCCCTGGATTCCCGCTTCTGGGGCTTCGTTCCGGAAGATCACATCGTTGGTAAAGCCTGGATGATCTGGATGAGCTATGGCGAAGGCGGTATCCGCTGGAGCAGGCTATTCAGAGGTATCAAGTAAAAGCGCTGCAAAATATTCAACGTGGTGAATAAAGAACTATCTTTATTCACCATTTTTATTTTCTATGGATAAACAATTGCAGCAATTCGAATACCTCGTCTACGACGATATCACCGGCCTCCACGATGCCGATGCCTGGCTGCTGAAAGAAGCCCGTGATGTAACCCAACATGCTTATGCTCCTTATTCTCATTTTCAGGTAGGCGCTGTGATCAGATTGGTGAATGGCGAAATCATCGCCGGCTCCAACCAGGAAAATGCCTCTTTCCCCGTCGGCATCTGTGCTGAAAGAGTAGCGCTGGCCGCCGCATCTTCCGTATATCCTGATGTTGCCATCGATACCATCGCTATCAGCTATCATAACATCAATGGCGATAGTTCACATCCGATCTCTCCCTGCGGCATGTGCCGTCAGGCACTCGCAGAATATGAGCACCGCCAGCAAGAACCCATCCGCCTGATCCTCGGCGGCCTGAGTGGAAAAGTATATGTGGTACAAAGGGCGAATGACTTGCTCCCACTGTCTTTCAGCAGTTCCGACCTGGGCTGATCTTCTCTCGTTAAATAAATAATAAAATAAATTATTTATTATTTATATTTGTAAGAAGACAGCAACGCGCCATTCATGAAAACCTCCCTATACGTCTTGTGTATATCTCTTGCCATCAGCATGACAGGCATGCAAGCCGCATGGGCAGGGCCTTTCCCGGACACGCACCCGAAAGCCATTCAGCTTTACAAAGCAGGTATCGCCCTGAAAAAAAACGGACAGCTCGAAGCGGCCCGCCAGCGCTTTGCAGCTGCCATCAAGGCCGATAGCAACTTTACTGCTGCCTATAGTGAGCTGGGAGACATTTACTTTGCAGGTAGATCATATGAAGAAGCGTTGCGCTATGGCCGCAAGGCGCAGCAGCTGGGCGCCGCCACCGCCAGCCGTTTGATAGGCTTCAGCTGCTATTACCTGCGGCAATACGAAGAGGCGCTGGAAGCGCTGCAACAAGCCAGGATAGAAGAACCGGCCAACAAGGATATTCCCTTTCAACTGGCACAACTCTATGCACAACTGGGCAACTACTCCGAAAGCATCCGCTTCTACGAAGCGGTATTAAAGCTGGATCAAAAGCATAGCATCAGCCGGTTTCAGGCTGGTTTAATGTATTATAACGTTGGCGACTACACGTCGGCAGCAGCATCGTTTGAAAAGGCCGCCAGCCTTGGATATCCGCAGGATGCGCTGTTCTTCTTCAACAGCGGCGTTACCTGGATACAACTGCAACAAACAGAACGCGGCATCAGCGACCTGCGCAAGGCGCAACAACTCCAGTCCGACGATGAAATGATACTATACAACCTGGCGCATGCCTGTTATCAAAATAATCAATTCAAAGAAGCCGCCACGCAATGGGAACACCTGCTGCGGCTACAGCCAGGCAACGCTTTCGTCATGTTCATGTTGGGCAAATCCTATATGGGCATGGGAGAGCAGGAGAAAGGAACAACGCTGTGTGACAAGGCATTGGCAATAGGGATCGATAAAGAAAAATTATAAGGAAGGTTACAACAAATATCATTTGCCACAGTGAAGAGAATTAAAAAACGGCGTATTAAGGACAGGCAAGCTCCTTTTTCGCTATGCTGCTTGCTGTGGTATTTTCTTCGGCAGTTTGGCCACGGTGGCTGCAAGCTGCCACACGCTGCGGTTCGAAAGGCCCGCAGCGTTTTTTTGATTTAGGGATTTATGGATTTACGGATTTCTTGATTTAAATCCATAAATCCATAAATCCGTAAATCCGTAAATCCCTAAATCTCTGCGCGACTACATGCGCTCCGGTACGCGGATACCCAGCATCTTCATGCTTTGTGCAATGGTATGCGCTGTGAGCGTGATGATCTGTAAACGCAGTTTTTTCTTTTCTTCACTGGCCGCTCTGAGGATGGAATAAGTAGGTACGCCATCTACCTTTTCTGCATAGAAAGAGTTGAACAACTGCGCCAGTTGGAAGGCATAGTTGGCCACTACAGCAGGGCTCATCTCTTTGTAAGCATCTGCCAGTATGCCCGGGAATTGTTCATTCAGGATGATCAGTTCTTTTTCCAGCGGCAGCAATTCGCCTTGATAACGGAATGTTTCAAGATCCGCTACAGGCCCCACTTCGCGAAGGATAGACCTGATACGCGCGTAAGCGTATTGTATGAAAGGCCCGGTGAATCCATGCAGGTCGATGGATTCTTCCGGATTGAAGATCATTTTCTTTTTAGGATCTACTCTCAGCAGGAAGAACTTCATCGCGCCAAGGCCCACGGTTTCATAGAGCAGTTGCAGTTCATCGTCGGAGAAGTCCGTCAGTTTCTTGCCGGATTCTTTGGTTTTTTCAGCAGCGGTGTTCACCATCTCCACGATCATATCATCTGCATCTACTACAGTACCTTCGCGGCTTTTCATGCGGCCATGCGGCAGTTCCACCATGCCATAGCTGAGGTGATGGATGCCCGGCGCAGAAGGCTCGCCCAGCTTCTCCAGGATCAGCTGCAATACCTTGAAGTGGTAGTTCTGTTCATCTGCTACCACGTGAATGCTTTCATCCATGTGGTAGTCGTTGTACTTCAGTCGTGCCGTGCCGAGATCCTGCGTCATGTACACAGAGGTGCCATCGCCGCGCAGCAGGAGCTTTTCGTCCAGGCCATCGGCAGTGAGGTCGATCCACACGGAGTTATCTTCTTTTTTGAAGAGGACGCCCTTGCGCAAACCGTCTTCCACCAGGTCTTTCCCGAGCAGGTAGGTTTCGCTTTCGTAGTACATTTTATCGAAGTCGATGCCAAGGGCTTTGTAAGTTTGATTGAAGCCTTCATACACCCAACCGTTCATGGTGGCCCACAGTTCCCGCACTTCGGGGTTGCCGGCCTCCCATTGTTGCAGCATGATCTTGGCTTGCTGCATGATCTCTGTTTTATTGCGCGACAACTCTTTGATGTCGTCCATGATCTTCGCTGCCTTCTCTTTATCTTCCTTCACTTCCGGCTTGTGCAGGGCATTTACAAGCTTTTCGAGCTTCTCTGTTTCTGCGCCTTCAAAATCGCGGAAGTCACTTTCCAGTACACGGTCGATGATAGGTTCGGCCTGTTCTTTCACCACAGATTCAAATTTCACGTAGTAGTCGCCCACGAGGTGATCGCCTTTGATGCCGGTAGAAGCGGGCGTATCGCCATGTGCGAAGAGCTGCCATGCCAGCATCGACTTACAGATATGTATGCCGCGATCGTTGACGAGGTTGGCTTTGATCACTTCAAACCCGTTTGCCTTCAGTATTTCGGAGATAGAATAACCGAGGAAATTATTACGCAGGTGGCCCAGGTGCAGTGGTTTATTGGTATTGGGAGAAGAATATTCCACCATTACTTTTTTCCCATTAGCAGGCTGGACGCCGATGTTGCGGTTGGTATAATGCTGTTGTACGAACTGTGTCCAGTAAGCGTCGTTGATCACGAGGTTGAGGAAACCTTTTACCACATTGAATCGTACGATCAATTCAGGATGATGGGCAACCAGGTGATCGCCGATACGTTGGCCGGTTTCTTCCGGTTTTTGGCGGCTGAATTTTGTAAACGGGAACACAACAATGGTATATTCGCCTTCGAACTCAGGTTTGGTGATATTGATAGAAATATCTCCTTCCGTTACCTGTTGGCCGTAAAGCGATTGAATGGCGGCCACTGCGGCCGTTCTGATAGATTGTACAACACTCATGCTGAAATTGGTTAATGCGAGCAGCAAATATAGTATGAATTACGAATTACGGATTAAGAATTACGGCCCATCATGCAGATCTGCATGATGGGCCGTAATTCTTAATCCGTAATTCGTAATTAGAAAGTATAGAATAGATCGATCTGTGCAACGGAGTTCTTGCTGTTCAGGTCTATTTTGTCGGTTTTGTAAACATTGGTAAGACCGAAGTTATACCTGCCGGAGATGCCCAGGCCCATATCGAGCTTGTAGCCGAAACCCAGGCCCAGTGAGAAGTCTGCCGTTCTCATGTAATCTTTGAAATCGGTGCTGTTGTTACCGGATTTCACTT
Source organism: Chitinophaga vietnamensis (assembly GCF_902167635.1). Taxonomy (GTDB): domain Bacteria; phylum Bacteroidota; class Bacteroidia; order Chitinophagales; family Chitinophagaceae; genus Chitinophaga; species Chitinophaga vietnamensis. The sequence goes on along the minus strand of NZ_CABHMS010000009.1, from coordinate 204,190 downwards.
TTGCACCGGCGAGGAAGCCTACCTGCGGGCCGGCTTCTACATAAAAAGAAGGTACGATGTTATACTGCACCATTACCGGGATGTTGATGTAATCTGTTTTGAGTGTGCTTTCGGTGGTGAACAGGCCGGCGATATTCCTTTTGTATTTAACGCCCTGGCCGGAGTACATCAGTTCGGGTTGGATGGCCCAGGATTCATTGAGCCCGATGTTAACGAAACCGCCGGCATTGAAAGAGGCGCGGGTTTTAGCGTTATCGCTGTTGGTAAGTTTGGCGAGATTGAGACCGCCTTTTACGCCGAAATTGATCTCTTGGGCCTTTACTGCCAGCATAGCGCCTATTACGAGTATGCCAGACAGAATAAGTTTTTTCATGATATGTTTATTTTGTAGGCAGAGGGGCTCCAAGAAACATGCCGGAAAGAGAAATTAATCAGATAGGTCGCGCAATTGCGCGACCTATCTGATTGCAATTTTAGAATATAGTGAATTCCACTCTTCTGTTTTTCTGACGGCCGGCAGCAGTTTTGTTGCTGGCGATCGGCTGGGTGGAGCCATAGCCTACCGCTTCGATCTTGGAAGCGTTTGCGCCTTTGGATACGAGGTAGGATTTAACAGATTCGGCTCTTTCCCTTGACAGGGCGAGGTTACGTTTAGCGTTACCTACGTTGTCGGTATGGCCGGCGAGTTTCAGGTTGAGGTTTTTGCGTTTCAGCAGTTCAGCCACGCGATCCAGCGCAGCATAGGAGTGTGGCTTGATGCTGGCTTTAGCGAAGTCGAATTCCAGGTTCTGGATGGCTTCTTTCACTACGCGTGTATCCTCTTCCGTTATAACTATTTTTTCTTCTTCCTTCTTTACTTCAGGTACTGGCAGCGGGCATCCGGAGCCGTCTACTTTCACGCCCTGCGGTGTGCCGGGGCATTTATCGAAGAAGTCGGACACGCCGTCGCCATCGGAGTCTTTTGTCAGTTTATCTACGTCGGCCGTCAACCTGGCATTGTTCTGATTGGCAGCCGCCAGCTGGGCTTCGAGGTTTTTCTTCTGGGCTTCCAGTTCGTCGTACATAGCGGCGGCGGGGTTATGGAATTGCAGCTGCGGGCGGCCTTTCTTGCCCAGCATAAATTCCAGGCCTGCGTGGCCGTAGGAGAACTTGTCTTTATTGGGGCCGTAGTTATAGCCATCGAGGTTGTCAGCATCTACATAATACATCGTATAGCCGAGGTCGAGGTTTACAAATTCAGAGAGCCTGAATTTGAGGCCGGCGCCTACTGGTATGATCAATTCGGTGATGCTGCCGCCCGGTTTATAGTCAATGGGGCTGCCGCCACCGGCAGGGGTAATGGTGGGGCTGTATCCTGCCAAACCACCGCCCACAGAGCCATAGAGCAGTACAAAGTTTTTGCGGGTGAGCCAGTTCACTGTAGTAATATTGAACACGGCATTGAGGGTACCTGTCCATTTTAATTTCGTGTCGAAGGAACTGTAAGCACGGTTAGGAGGCATGCCATTGCCGAGATTTTTGCTGTTGTCACCCTGGAGCTTGCCGCCTACATAGTCGGCCCGGAGTGCGAGGAAATGAAGGATCTGGTACTTCACGTATGCGCCGTAACCTGCTGATGCCTTCCATTTGGTGAAATCGTTACTGCCACCTGTGATCACCACGGGTGCCAATATGCCGCCGTTAACGCCAATGGACCATTTTTTGAAGTCTTTTGCTCCGTGAAAGAGCGGAGCTTCCGGGGCTAGTGTAGTGGACTGTTGGTCCTGGGCACGGCCGGTGAATGGTGATACTGCCAGCAGTATGCACGCGGCCTGCCATAGAATGGATCTTTTCATAAGAACTGAAGGTTAGGTTACACAATTGCTATTTATTACATGAAATCATTGAGGTTAGGAATGAAATAGTGACAATGGAGGCTGGGTTATGAAACAGCTTGTATCAGTACGGTATCAAAAGTACGTAATCTTCTGATAAATAATTATCTAAACTGTCTGACTGACATAATTTCATACTTTCCCGCTTGGCATAATCATTGACAAACCAAAGCCAAACACGACATTTAACTTACAACTAAAGGAGAATATTAATACTATGGGAAAAATAATAGGCATTGACTTAGGAACTACCAACTCATGCGTTGCCGTTATGGAAGGTAACGAACCGGTAGTGATTGCCAATGATGAGGGAAGGAGAACAACCCCATCTGTAGTGGCATTTCTGAAAAACGGAGAAAGGAAAGTAGGTGATCCTGCAAAGCGCCAGGCCATCACCAACCCTGTAAACACTATTATGTCAGTAAAGCGTTTTATGGGCCGTCACTTTGACGAAGTAACCAATGAATTAACGCACGTAAGCTACAAAGTAGTAAGGGGCGATAACAATACCACCCGTGTGGACATCGACGGCAGGCTCTATACACCGCAGGAAATCTCTGCGATGATCCTCCAGAAAATGAAAAAGACCGCTGAAGATTATCTCGGTCAGGAAGTAACAGAAGCGGTGATCACCGTACCTGCTTACTTTAACGACGCACAACGTCAGGCTACCAAAGAAGCCGGTGAAATTGCCGGTCTGGCCGTACGCCGTATTATCAACGAACCAACTGCCGCAGCACTCGCTTACGGCCTGGATAAAAAACATGTCGACAGCAAGATCGCCGTATTTGACCTTGGTGGCGGTACCTTCGATATCTCCATCCTCGAACTGGGTGATGGCGTATTTGAAGTGAAATCTACCAATGGCGATACGCACCTCGGTGGTGATGACTTCGATAAAGTGATCATGGACTGGCTGGCAGATGAATTCAAGAAAGATGAAGGCGTAGATTTACACAAAGACCCGATGTCATGGCAGCGACTGAAAGAAGCTGCTGAAAAGGCGAAGATCGAACTGTCTTCTTCTGCTGAAACAGAGATCAACCTGCCTTATATCACTGCGGTGGATGGCGTTCCTAAACACCTGGTGAAAAAACTTACCCGCGCTAAATTCGAACAACTGAGCGACTCCCTGGTGGAAAGAACACTGGAACCTTGCCGCAAAGCCTTGAAAGACGCCGGTTTGAACACTTCCGAAATTGATGAAGTGATCCTGGTAGGCGGTTCTACCCGTATCCCTAAAATCCAGGAAGTGGTAGAAAAATTCTTCGGTAAAAAACCTAATAAAGGTGTAAACCCCGATGAAGTAGTAGCTATCGGCGCTGCTATCCAGGGTGGCGTACTCACCGGCGAAGTGAAAGACGTATTGTTGCTCGACGTTACGCCGCTCTCTCTCGGTATCGAAACAATGGGCGGTGTATTCACCAAACTGATCGAATCCAACACTACCATCCCGACCAAAAAATCAGAGACCTTCTCTACTGCCGCTGACAGCCAACCTAGCGTGGAAATCCACGTACTGCAAGGCGAAAGGCCGATGGCAGCACAGAACAGGACCCTGGGCCGTTTCATCCTCGGTGATATTCCGCCGGCTCCCCGCGGCGTTCCGCAGATCGAAGTGATCTTCGATATCGACGCCAACGGTATCCTGCACGTTACCGCTAAAGATAAAGGCACCGGTAAAACACAGAACATCAAGATCGAAGCTGGTAGCGGCTTGAGCAAGGAAGAAATCGAAAAGATGAAAGCTGAAGCAAAAGCAAACGAAAGCTCCGATAAAGAACAGCGCGACAAGATCGAAAAGCTGAATAAGGCCGACAGCCTCATTTTCCAGACTGAAAAACAGATCAAGGAATATGGCGATAAACTGCCTGCTGATAAAAAAGCAACGATCGAAACCGCACTGAATAAACTGAAAGAAGCGCACAAAGCACAGGATGGTGCACAGCTCGACAGCGCTACTGCCGAACTGGAAGCTGCCTGGACTGCCGCCTCTGAAGAGCTCTACAAAGCCACTCAGGGCCAGCCGGAAGGCGCACAGGCTAACGCCGGCGCTCAGCAAGCCCAAGGCGGCAGCGATGGTGTAACCGACGCCGAGTTTGAAGAAGTGAAATAAGCTTTTACGTCAACAACGCATATATTTAAAGGCATTTGATGATCATTCATCAAATGCCTTTATTTTTTTATTATTTTGTTCCGGCATAGCCAGGAACAGATGCAATACAGATTACGGTTCTATCTTCCATACCACACCCGATACGGGCAGAACTTATACCTGCTGGGAAATATACCCGCATTGGGGAATAACTTGCCACAAGCCGCCGTTGCCATGCAATGGACCGGCCACGGGCAATGGTTCGCCGAGGTTATTCTCTCTACCGAAGTTCCGGTCGTCTTCCGTTATTACTATATCGTAAAAGAGTTGCAGGTATCTACTGTGGAAGGTCTGGCCCGTGAAGTGACCATCCGGCCGGGAATGCCGCCGGAGCTGGTTTTCATGGACTGCTGGCATGATCCTGCCGCCCCTGAGAACGCCTGGCTGACGGCTCCTTTTACCCGCGTATTTTTTCCAAGAGCTACTTCACATATTCCCGGCTTACTAACGGCCACGCATATATTTAAAGTACTGGCGCCCCTGCTGGAACCTGGTAAAACAATTTGTTTGCTTGGCAATATCTCCGCATTCGGGCAATGGGATATTCAGCGCCCCCTGCTCCTTCATTCCGATGCAGACGGCTGGTTCACCGCCGCGCTGGAACTGCCTTTGAACAACAGCGGCCTGGAATATAAATACGGCATTTACGATCTCGATACACAACAATTCCTGGCGTACGAACAAGGGGAGAACCGCCGCCTGGCGATGGCCGCCACGCCTTTGCAGCAGGCGACTATACATGATGGCGTGGCGAGGTTCGACTATCCCGCGTGGCGCGGCGCGGGCGTATCAGTGCCGGTATTCAGTTTGCGCAGTGCTGAAGGTTTTGGTACCGGCGAGTTTGCCGACATCGCGCCACTGGCCCAATGGGCCGCCGGCAGCGGCTTGCAGCTCATACAGCTGCTGCCGGTGCATGATACCAGCAGCACCTTTACCTGGCGAGATTCTTATCCCTATGCGGCTATCTCCTCGTATGCGCTGCACCCGCTGTATATCCGTTTGCAGGCAGTGGGCAAACTGGCAGATGATCATCCGCTGCAAAGACAATTTGACGACCTACGGCAAAGGCTAAACGAAAAAATGCAGCTCGATTATGAAGCAGTGATCCATTACAAGATGGCTTACCTGCGCGCATTATACGAGCAGGAAGGGGAGCGCTTGCAAACCCGCCATTACTGGCAATGGTTTGCCAGTAATGAACATTGGCTGTTGCCGTATGCTGTTTTTTGTTTTTTGAGAGATAAATACAATACCTGTGATTTTTCGCGATGGCCTGCGAATAATGAATATGATTATCGCGCGATCAATCAGCTGATCATGGAAGACCCGCAGGCGGCCGAAGCGGCACACTTCCATTTTTTTGTACAATATCATCTGCACCGGCAGCTCAGCGAAGCTGTGGAGGCGGCGCATGCCTGCGGCGTCGCATTGAAAGGAGACATCCCGATCGGCATCGCCAGGAACAGCGTGGATGCCTGGATGCATCCGGAGCTATTCCACCTGGACATGCAGGCAGGAGCGCCGCCGGACAGCTTCACCGCCGAAGGCCAGAACTGGGGTTTCCCCACGTATAACTGGCCGCGCATGGCCGCAGATGGCTATGATTGGTGGCGGCAGCGTTTGCAGCATATGTCCGCCTATTTTGATGCCTTTCGCATTGATCATATACTGGGTTTTTTCCGCATCTGGCAAGTGCCGGAAGAGGCGATACAGGGCCTGCTGGGTTATTTTCATCCAGCCGTTCCCGTTAGTGCGGAGGAACTGCTGCACCTGGATATCGGCTTTGATGAGCAGCGCTTTTGCACGCCTTATATCACTGCGGAAACGCTGGACCATAGCTTTGGCAACTATGCGGGCATGATCAAAGACAGTTTCCTGCAAGCGGCTGCGGGCGGGCGTTTTGAGCTGCTGCCAGCCTACAGCACCCAAAGGTTGATCAACGAACAGGCATTGCCTGCCACCGTGAAAGCAGCTTTGTATCACCTGGCAGCGGAAGTGTTGTTCATCCGCGAGCAACACCGCGGGCGTCATGTATTCCACCCGCGCTATGACCTGATGAGCACCGAGTCTTTTAAAGCGCTGGCGCCGGCAGTACAGGAAAAATTAAGGCAGCTGCATCACCATTACTTTTTTGTGCGGCAGGAAAGCTGCTGGCGAAGGGAGGCGATGCGCAAATTGCCCTTCCTCATGAAAGCTACAGACATGCTGATCTGCGGCGAAGACCTGGGCATGGTGCCGCATTGTGTGCCAGGCGTGATGCGGGAGCTGGGCATCAGCGGACTGGAAGTGCAGCGCATGCCCAAATCAACCCATACCACATTTACCGATCTTTCCACTGTACCTTATCTTTCTGTGGTAACGCCCTCCACACACGATATGAGCACGCTGAGAGGCTGGTGGAAGGAAGACCGGGCCATCACACAACAATATTGGGAGGATGTATTGCAATATAACGGTAACGCACCTACGGAGTGTACGCCGGCGGTGATGAAAGAGATCGTGCAGCAACATTTGCAATCTCCCGCAATGTGGCGTATCTTTCAAATACAGGAACTGCTGGCGCTGCAAGGCCGGCAGCCCTTGCCTGCTCCTGACGAAGAGCGGATCAATATACCTGCTGTGGCAGCGCACTATTGGCGCTACCGCATCATCGCTGAGCTGGGGCCTGGCTCCACGGAATGGAAAAACGCGTAAACACTATCTACATGGAACTGAACCTTTATCCTTTTGAGCTGAAATTCAGATATACCTTTACCATATCGCGTAAATCGAAAGATGTGCAACCCTTGCTGGTGGCCGAATTGAAACAGGATGGCTACAGTGGCCTCGGGGAAACGGCAGACAACTCCTATTACAACATGACCGTACCCCGCCTGATGGAAGCGATTAACGTGCACCGTGATTTTATTGAACAATACACACTTGCCACACCGGAAGCTTTCTGGCAGGATATGTTTCCGCGCCTGAAGGATAATATGTTTGCGCTCTGCGCGCTTGATCTCGCTGCATGGGACCTGTATGCCAAGCAGCAAGGCAAGAAACTATACGAGCTGTGGCGCCTCGATATCTCTCATAACCCGCTCACCGATTATACGATCGGTATTGATACGATCGACAATATGGTGAGCAAGTTACAGGCTTTCCCCTGGCCTATCTATAAAATAAAGCTTGGTACCAAAGATGATATTGCGATCATCCGGGAGCTGAGAAAGCATACCAGCGCGGTTTTCAGGGTAGACGCCAATTGTGCATGGGGCGTGGAAGAGACGTTGCGCAATGCTATCGCACTGAAAGAGCTGGGCGTGGAATTTATCGAACAGCCGATGCCTGCCGCCGATTGGGACGGCATGAAACGCGTGTATGAACAATCTGCGCTGCCGCTGATGGCAGATGAAAGCTGTATTGTTGAAGAGGATGTAAGTCGCTGCCATGGCTATTTTCATGGTATTAATATTAAGCTCACCAAATGCGGGGGGATCACGCCGGCCTTGCGTATGATCAGCGCAGCAAAAGGATTTGGTATGAAGGTAATGACCGGCAGCATGAATGAGAGCACGGTGGGTACTTCCGCTGTGGCGCATCTGCTGCCTTACCTGGACTATGTAGATATGGACGGTCCGCTCTTGCTGGCGGAAGATACTGCGGATGGCATCCGCATTGAAAACGGTCGTATCATTTATGCAGACAGGCCCGGCACCGGCGCTGTGCTACGGGCGAATTAACGATGATGTAGCGGTAACCTGAAATCGGGCCAGAGTATTTCCTGATAATTGCCGAGTGCCGCTACAATGGCGGCAGTTACGGCGGGCATATTGCAGCGGCTGATATCCCTGGTGGCGATCACTCTGTCGGCGTAAGCTTGTAATAGTGAGGAGTTGCCGGTGATGATATCCAGGTGCGCAGCTGGCGTAATTTGCATACCCGTGGAAGAGTAGGGCCATGCGGCGGCGGTTTGCCGCAGTTGTGTAAGGAGCGGATCATCTGGCGCCAGGCCTTTGCTCATGCTGAGCAGGTCCGGCAGATAGCGCAAACACAGGTCTGCGCTGTATATCGCGGCAGCGGTGATGGCACCCGGGTATGGCAGGAGCAGGGTGCTTACCTGTTCAGCCGCCGGTGTTTTGAGCATGATGAGTTGAGTGGTACGGAAAACGTAGATCGCGGCCCATAATGCGGCCTCGGGGTCGAATGCTGGCGGGTCGGCGGGCATGTCCGAAATATCATGGAGATAATAGCTATGCAGTACTGCGGTGGCCTCCTGTAATGCTTCAGGGGGAAACGGGGTAATATCGTGTGCCACAGCTACCTGCCCTTCGCGGATCAGGGCTGTTATAAATGCCGATAAGTTCATAGGTTACATTCTTCTGGCAGTCTTCATCTGTCCTGTCATCTCACAAAATAACAAAAATTGCGGTAGCTACAAGTTATCGCCCGTTTCGTGCCAGCTGGTGGCAAGGAATACATAATCCACGATGGACCCGGTGGCGCTGATGATCTTGCCGGCGAGCGGCATCAGTGGATTGTTCATAAATGGGTTGGCATCGGCAGGCCGGATGAGATAATCCCCATGATCGGTGCAGAGGAATACGCCCAGGTGCTCACTCTTGGTGTGTTTCCCGAAAGTGCGCAGCGCAAGCCGGCCTTGCATCGTTACTACGGGTGTCTCTTTTTTATTATTATCGGCTGACATATTCACGATAACCGAGTATTTGATTGTTCTTTTCTTTCACCACCAGCGCCCTTGAAGCAGGTGCGTTGTTGGTGGCTTTTACTGGTTCCGAAAATACATGAAATTTTACAGATGGTGTAGCCTCCTCTTTTTTGGCGACGAATACTTTCGGGAGCGACTTACCATACTGTTTTTCACTGAGCAGGGAATGCATGGCATCCTGTACGCCGGGATCGGTGGTATGCGATTCATCCGCAGGCTGCGGCGCTGAAATAAAGGTATCCAGTATTTTGCCGCGCGCTTCGAGGTTATCGCGGCGGTTCTGCACGGAGTTCACAAATGATTTACTCATGATATCTGTAGCAGGATCTTTTTCGTTGATCACCGGCTGTAGTGAAGGATCACCGAAGAGATTGAACTGTGCGGCGGTTTTCAGTTCATAAGGATCGAGGGTTGGCCCCATTTCATTGAGGAACTTCTGCCGGGCTTCCAGCATGGCCCTGCCGGTAGAGGCGCCGTTCAGCACGTTGATCACAAAATATTGCGTGAGCAGGTCGGCCAGCCCTTGCCCGGTAGACGGGCCATAGGCGATATTGGTACTGCCTACGAAAGCGATGGCATGGTTAAGCAGGTAGCTGTTGGCCATGCTCATCAGCTTACTGATATTTTTGGAAGGATCGTACAATTGGCCGCCATAGCAGCATTCCGCTGCTACTACGGTGCCGCTGCTGATCTTTCCGGTGATGGTATCCGATTGCATGGCCAGCGGAAAATCGTATGACTTCTGGCCATAGTAGCCTGCATTGTAGATGGCGCCGTGGCAATTGATGAAATGTGTTTTGGGCATCAGTTGTTGCACGGTCCAATTGTGGCCATCGATATCCGGTGTGCCGGGAACAATGCGCAGGGCGCTGTTATCACCGAAAATATTGCGCAGTGAATGTTGTGTAGAATCCTGCCAGTCGAAGGTACTGATCGAAAAGTAAGACCGGTATTCGCTTTGCGGCAGGGATTTTATGTTGATGATATCCTGAACGAGTGAATGGAAATATGCGGGATCATTTTGCGCAGGCACATCGGGCAGCCTTCCTACTACGCGGGTAGGCGAGACGAATTTGCCGGGATCCTTGTCGTAAGGCGCATCGCAGGCATATGGCATGTCGCTCGGAATAAAAGTATCCGGGTCTGTATCTCCCGATAACATATTTTTCAAACGCTGAAAGGGGACAATATCCTGTGCGCCTGCTATCAATATATATCCTGGTGAGAAGAATGCATATAACTCGTCGATAGCCTGTTTGTTCTGGGCTTCATCCGCAGGATCGGTTACCGCCGTGGCTTTGAGGGATTGCATCTGTGCTGCATCATCCAGGAAAATAATATGCGTATCCAGGTGACGGGTACCGTCAAAAGCCTGTAATGCAGCAAGGTCGTTGAGGATAGCCTGGTGTTGGTCCCCATATTTCTGCTGCAACGCAGTTTTATTGGTGATGATCAGTTTAGTAGATTGCATGTTAATAATGGGGGCTGCCATTTGTTACTTATTAATGCATCAAAAGTAATAGAATTAATAAAAAATGGCGGCACCATGTTTTATGCAATATTATTGCATCACTACGCAAAGGACTTGCATTCAGCAGAAACAGGCCGTATTTTTATCTTTATAGATGTATACGTTATGAAGAATATCCTTTTGCCGCTGGCCTTGCTGGCGGCCGTTTCCACAGAGGCGCAGGTACTTGCCCGTCTGCAAGTGAATGCCGGCAGCTACAACCGGAATAATTGTCTTGTTACCTATAAAACCTCTGGCATTCCTGCAAATGTTGAACTGGAAGAAGTGAGTGGGAAAAAACGTATAGCCGTTCCCGTTCAGGTGCAGGCCGATGGTATTTATTGGATATTGAGCGGCCATACGGCCGCCGGCGCTACCCGTATTTTTGAATTGCACCAGGCAAAGGCTGCTACCGCCGCACCAGCCATGATGGCGGTTGTTACGAAAGAAGCAGTGGTGCTGCGCCAGGGACAGGATCAGATATTACAATACAATACCGCCATAGCAGAGCCGCCCGCAGGTTCCGATACAGTATACCGCCGCAGTGGTTTCATACATCCTTTATGGGCGCCTAATGGCGCGGTGCTGACCAATATCTTTCCGAATGCCGGTCACCGGCATCATATGGGCATCTGGAATCCCTGGACACATACCCGTTTTGAAGGTCATGAAACAGATTTCTGGAACGTGCAGAAAAAAGAAGGCAAGGTACGTTTTGCGCAGCTGTTGGGAACAGTGTCGGGCCCCGCCTGGTGCGGCTTTACCGCCTTGCAGGAACATGTGGCCTTCAGCGGCGGTAAAGGAGAAAAGATCGCCTTGCGTGAAACATTGGAGGTAAGGGCCTATCCTGCCACTGAGCAGGGCGCCCGCCGTTTGTGGGATATGATATCCACGCTCCGTTGCGCATCCGACAGCGGTATTACCCTGTTGCAATACCGCTATGGCGGCGGGTTTGGGCTGAGAACTACCGCAGCGTTCACCGCTGCCACCAGCCAGGTGCTTACTTCAGAAGGCAAAACACGCAAAGATGCCGACAGCACCCGCGCCCGCTGGGTGAAGATTACCGGCGCCACCCCGCAAGGACAGGCAGGCCTGCTCATCATGAATGCACCCGATAACTACGATTCGCCGGAACCACTGCGCGTATGGCCGGAAAACATGGAAGGTGGAGAGCTGATGCTCAACTATTCCCCCACTAAAATGAAACCCTGGCAGCTTACTTACGGTAACGACTATACGTTAAGATATCGCGTGATGGTTTATAATGGCGATATCACTCCCGCAGAAGCAGACGCAGCCTGGAATGATTTCGCTTTTCCACCGCAGGTGTTGTTGATCAAATAATGCATTAATTCGTTATTTTCGTTGTGGTTAGCCCGAGGAACAATAACCATAAAATCTTTATATGAACAGCATCGAACCTGAAATGGAACCCCGTAATCACAAGCTTGTGGATGACGATGATGATGGTCCTTCCTGGGGCGGCGTGGCGGCAGGACTCCTGCTGGCAGCGGCCGGAATAGGGCTGGGCATTAACCGTTACCAGCAATTCAGCAATACTACCATTGATGCTGTGAGTCTCACCAGGATAGAAACGCTGATTTATAAGATGACCGGCAACAATCAATGGGTGCTGCTATCGGTGTTTGGCGTGATCGGCGCCATCGGTCTATACCTTGCCATCAGCAATTTCGTCAGGCTCGTTACGCAAAAAAATAAGACCCATGAATAACCTGCAAGAACTTAGATCCACCTTGCTGGCCATCCACCAGAGAGACATACGGCAAACCATCACGGCGCTGATCGTAGCGGAAGTGGCGGCACTGGCGCTGCTTACGCTGGTACTGGTGAACGTACTGGGCAACGATGTACAGCTGCCCCTCATCCTCTACGTGATGTTCGGGCTGATGGTAATAGGTCCGCTGATACCTTATTTGATTATGCTGTCGCAGGCAAAGCGGCGCCCCGCCCGCATACACGACTTTATTGACCGCCTTGAAAAAGGAGATGCCGTGAATAACGTCAACACCTACACGGACTATAAACTGATACTGCCTTTGCGCCTGATACGCGTGCGCCTGTTCCCGATGGAATATGCGCAGGTGATCCTCTCGCAGAGCAGGCAGGCCTATAAACTGCCGCTATCGGAAGAAAATGTACAACCCTTCAAAGCCTTTGTGAGCAAAGGTTCCGGAGGGAGCGTCGCTGGCGGCTGGGCCAACAATTGAACCATACTTTATCTGATTGTGTTAACTGTTTTATGAGATCACTGGAAGAATTTAAAACGTTTGTTGATCAACACCTGCGTAAAGATCTGCAAAAGCTGGAGCAGCAGCGCATCGCCGGCAGGCGCTGGACGCGCTGGATGTGGGTGGCAGGCATCCTGCCTGTATTGTTATTTTATTTGCTGATGACCGCCGGCGGTGGAAATACCACGGTGATATGGCTTATCGCGGTAGTGATACTGGGCGTGAGCGTGGGACTGCTCGTGAAATACCTGATGTCGAGGCATCCGAAAGCCCAGCCTGCAACGGATTACCGGCAGGACTTCAAGCAGAAAGTGGTGAAGCCGATTATCTCTTTCATCAACCCTGATTATACTTATCTCCCGCTTAATTACGCGAGCTTCGAGGAGTTTACTGAAAGTGGTCTCTTTGCCAAAAAGGAGTACAATATCAGCGGTAACGACCAGGTATTCGGCAAGATGGGGAATATGCAGTTTCAGTTCTGCGATCTCAAAGTAACGCGCATGCCACTGGTAACCTTACGCGGACGTGGCGCCGACACGGTGTTTTCAGGCAGTTACTTCATCGCACAGTTTCCCCGGTATTTCACGGCGCCGGTGTATATCCTCTCGCGCAACAGCATGACGGAAGAGATATTTACTTCCACCGCAGAAGATAATGGCTTCATTGAAACCTGGAATCTCGGAAAGAAAGTATTACCCGCGGATGCTGCTTTTAACCGCGAGTTCATGGTGTATTCATCTGATGCAGAGGAGGCGCAGCAGCTGCTTTCGCCCGCCCTGATGCAACGTGTGCTTGCGTTGCAGGAGCGCTCCCAGGCCAAATTGTTCATCTCTTTTTATAGTAATCGTATCTATATCGGTATCAACCATGGCCTCGACTATTTCGAAGCTGATATGAACCAGTCGCTCGCCGATCCCAACCTTCTCACAGGCTACTACATGGATTTCCTGACGCTGCTGCAACTCGTGGAAGACCTGCAACAGAACGTAAGCATTTGGACTACCACTGCTTTTTCCAAGTCCTGATCAAGCAGGAAGTGCCCGGAGTTCCTCGTTGATGGTATTTATCAATAGCCGGAGATCTCTGGTGTGAAAGGTTTTCAGGGGACGGGCTCAATCGTTGGTGTTGATCATCTAAGACAGATATAGATATCCGGTTGATTGCCTCGCGCTATCTGACGGTTATTAACATCTTCTACAGCGATCAGCAGGTGACGTAACAGCACTTCACTGGCCTGCGACAGCTGAGTTGTTTCTATCATCAATATCTCATCTTTCTCCAGTGTGATCTTGCTCATCCCGTCTTCAGGATACCTGATGCTGGAGAGGCAATCGATCAATGCATGGATATTAGCGCCATAAAAATCCGGGAATCCCATTTGCTCTTTTAGCGTGTGGTGGAGGGTTTCCAGGGAGTTTATCGCTTTGAAATCGAGCTGGATTGTTTTCATGTGTTAGTATCCTTCGGCAGCTAAAATATTTAAAAACTCGTCAAAAGTTATTTCTACAGCGGGATAATTGGGGTCTTCTACATAATATGTTAGTGTAACTTTTTTATTGTCGAAATCATATGTTATTTCCGTCAGGTTTAGAATGATGGCTGTTTCTTTTTTTGTAGTAATATTGGCAATCATTTTATCCCTTATTCGTTTGGATGCGGCTATTTCTTTAAGCAGTACTTTTATCATAGCGTAATTAATCACCAGTGATTCGTATCTTCTTAATATTGTTCTGATTGATTTTATTGATAATAAAATCAATCTCTTTACTAAATGGAGAACTTATTTTTATCTGTTCTAATGCATGGATAAAACTTTGTAATCTTTCACCAGCCAATTGTGCATTAGTTTTATAATAATCTTTTATTTCAAATAGCGTGGTGTATTCTTCCGTATCTAAATTTGCTTTATTGAACAGCCAATAATGGAGATCTTCATCAATTTCAAATGCTCCATTTTTTATGCCCTCATTGTTATAGGTTAAAACATCCGGCCCCATACAGTATTTTTAAAGATCAGCCTCAACTACTTTCTCCTTAAGAAAAATTATATCAGCTATTTTTACGAGCGCCTCTTTTAAATATTTACTTTTACCGAGTTTGTCCGCATTTTTCCCATTAGTATTATTGACATAGATAAGGGTTTTGTATTGTTTGAAATCCTGTTCTTTCCAATTATTTTCGATAGCGTTGAAATTTTTTTCAATGGTAATTTTATCGGCATACAAACCGGAATATTTCAAATACACACCTATGTAGTCGCTTTCGTGCATTTCAAATTTCAGATCTAATTTATCGAGTAATAGCCTGGCTAAAGTTTGTATGTTTTCGATATTACTTCCGAATGTATGGTAGTAGCTCTTTTTCATGATTGTTTAATAGCTTTGGCAGGTAGACGTGTATGCCAACGAGTTCTCCACGTATTATTATCCATTGCTAACTGAAATGATATTGAATATCGTCCCGGGCGAGCACTTCAACGTAACTATCATAGCCAACTAAAATGAAATGTTTGAAATTCTTTTTTAATAAAGCCTGATATATCTCTCTTTCCTCAAACCAAGCGGAATTTTGGACTTCATAGAAATAAGGATTGGGACATATATTGCTCTCTTTGAAATGTGCATCTAAACTTTGCCAATCATAAGTATCTTCAACAAACTCTCCTGTAGGAGCATTGACCAGGTATGCTCCGTAATTATATTCACCAAAGTTGAAGTTGAAAAACCTCACTTCAGCAAACGAAGAAAATTCTATACGAAGCTCTTTTGGATCGCCAATTGCCAGGTTTATAATGGTCGTAATCGTTAATTTGTCAGCTTCTGAACCGTCGATGCTTATTCCATATGCACCGGCTTTCCATGCAACTTCGAGTGGTAGTAGCCTGATCTTTTCTTTCGCCATGACCTGATTATTTAGTAGTATGTTCTTGTGCTATCTCATGAGTTACAGCAGACGCCTTATTCATCTTCTTCTCTATATTGTATTTCCTTTTTAAGGAATGAGTCCAACTTTTTCAAAATTAGCAGGTGCATTGTCAAGGTACACCTTTGCCGCCTCTGGCAGATCATTCTGGATTGTCAGCCGTTCGAGTCTGATACTTTCGTATATGCTTCCTATTTCCGCGCTTATTTTAATGCCTTCATTTAGCGATCTGGTAGATAAAATAACAACAAAGATCACCCTGGATTCTTTGTAGCCTATTTCTTCTGCTTCTTCAAAAAGATCGAATGAAATGCTATATGCCAGCATTGGGTCAAGATCATGTGCAAATTTGATTACTTTCTTTACCAGTGTGTACTCCAGCCCATGTTTTTGTAAATAGTCAGTGGCTTTTCTATCTATTTTTAAAAGAAGACTGCATAGAAATAAATGTAGTTTTTTGTGTTTTAGCCTAAGCCACGATGCTGCTCCCATGGTTCAAACACGCTTTCTTTATTTTGGTTTTAAAATATCAGTTGTAAAAATCGCCTGGAGGATCCTTGTAAATGACATGAACATCTTCAATCGGACATTCGAAATACCCCCACTTGCTCCAGTTAGATTTTAGCCATTCTATGTTTATTGCATAGCCTTCGTTTTCAGAAGGAATAGACTCTTGTGGCAAGGTCACAAACGACAGCCCGGCTTTATATCCTGATGCTACGAGTAAAGAGTAAGCAAGTTTTCCTTCATCAGATGATTCAATGACCATAAAATCAACATAGTCCTCATAAGGATATTTTCCTTTACATCTCAATATTGCTCCTCTTTCTATGTTCTCTTTTAGAGCTACTAATTTGATATTTTGCATCAGTTAGTTTTCTTTTCTATACGCTGTCTCCGATGTACGTCGCTTTAGCTTCAACTGTTAGAAGGAAATTCTACTGAAATACCTTTAGAACTTATGTATAAAGGGCTCTCTATGTCTTCAGCATAAATTTTGAATAGCTGAAACCCTTGTTCAATGCCAAAATTGATATTTATTGTTCTCTCCTCTTGTACATCTGGTATTTCGAAAGCAATTGCTTGCGTGTCGGTCTTCCATTCGTATAAGATTTGCATAAAGAAAACATCGGAAAAAGTAATGACGATATCATAATCATTACTAAATCCTGTTTTTCCTCCTATGCGTAGATTTCCCTTTAAATCTATGATCTCAAAATCGCACCACTGATGATTTTGTAGAAATTTATTTATTTTATCAAGCTGTTCCTTCATGCAACCTTTTTGACTTATACCCGTCATTCCCAGCGACAAACCTGCGCATTTCATACTCTCCCAGGATTGACGAGGTGTTGAAGTCAGTATTTATCGGAATTATTCCGAAATTTTCCAAGTCTACTTCTTCTTTATATAATAGCTATTTTTTTCCCTTGATTTTATCAAAGAGATAGTAATAATACTCTTTTGATGTTTCAAATAACACATCTTGCTCCTCAAAATATCTTTGCAACAGAATACTGCTTTCATATTGATTTCTTCCTTGAGACGCTGATACTAGTTTAGAAAAACTGTTAAAGAGAGTTTCATAATTCATATCAGAATTGAAAATAAAGATCTTGTTACCAATGAAGCTGACATTTTTAGACTTCTCAAATTTTTGCTCTACTCCTTTGGGATTAGATATTGACGCAGAATAGAGCATGAGGGATTCTTCTTCGTATAAAGATTTAATCCATAAATCCACATCATAGAAATATGGTTTTTCCATCAATAGATTTATTTTCTTAACATCTTTGATGCCATCAACAGATATTGAATCTAACGTTATCATTGGTTTTAGGAGCATTTTACGTGAACATTTGCTTTTCTCGGATTGTCGCCCATTATTGGCTCAGCATCGGTGCCAATATTTATAGGTGATTTCCATGTTACATCCTCAGAGGTTCTCATTTCAAAATTGGCCTGCTTGTATCCTTGTATTGGTTTGTATTGAGGCGCTCTGAACCTTTTTAATTTATCACTACTTGTCATTGCCTTTATTTTTCCATCGGGATGATATTCAATAGTAGGGTTCCTCCCCACAAATTTACGTCCCGCCTCCATAACATCATCATAACTATGGATGCCACTTAGCTCGGCCCGATTATTACCTATAGTTAAATTTTGCTTGATATTATACAGAAGTGCATCTGAAGTTGAATAAGATAACCCCAAGGCATCGACCAATTTATTGGGATCATCAACATATGCATAAAAGTTGGGTTCTCCACTTATCAACCCAATCGGGTCCTGGCTCACATACACCCCTTCTTCCGGACTATAATACCTGAACCGGTTATAATACAACCCGGTTTCCACATCTTCATACTGCCCCTGATACCGGAAGGGGATGAAATCTTTCTGTCCTTCGAACTTACGCACATTTCCATAAATTCCCAATTCAGCATTCCACACTTCGCGGCCTTGCTCGTCGAAGGCGGTGGCGGGTGTGCCGAGGTGATCTGTGATAACGGAATACTGATGGTAACGGGTGATTTTAGCGGCCAGCCGGAAGGTACCATCTTCAAACACCCAGGTGGTGAGGGTTTCGGGTGGTACGGGTTCGGGATGACTTTCCCGCAGCTCACCACTATCGTCAACGACTACACGCGGTTTTTCTGAAAGGGGATAGGTCCACTCATGTAAGGGGGTGTTGCCTTGCCAGAGGAAGCGGGTTACTTGTCCGTTGAAAACCTTTTCTGTGCGGCGTCCCAGCGCATCGTACTGAAAGGTGATGATTTTCTGGTCGGGACGGCGTACCTGTTTGAGCATGCCGTTGCCATACCATTCGTATT
Source organism: Chitinophaga vietnamensis (assembly GCF_902167635.1). Lineage (GTDB taxonomy): Bacteria > Bacteroidota > Bacteroidia > Chitinophagales > Chitinophagaceae > Chitinophaga > Chitinophaga vietnamensis. The sequence goes on along the minus strand of NZ_CABHMS010000009.1, from coordinate 185,938 downwards.
CCCATGTTACAGGGAACGAGGACTGCATCACGATCTTTTTGATGAGATTTCCTTCTGCATCGTAATGGAAGCGGGCGTTTTCTGTTTCGAGCAAACGTCCGCCGGCGCTGTATTTGCGGTCTTTCCGGGTTTGTGTTTTATAGAGATTGCCGGCTTTGTCGGGCAGGCGGTAGTCGTAACTGCGATCATCGTATTGGGCCCATGCGAGGTTGCCAAAATCATCATGGCCGAAGTGGGTAGTACCGTTGGTAAGACCATTCACCATCTGTTTGAGGCGTTGGTTGGCATCCCAGTGGTATTGACGGCTGCGCACCGTTTTGCCGTTTACCTGCACCTGGTGCGCATCCGGTGTGCCGGTGGCGGAGGAGCCGGGATGATAGGTCCAGCGGCTTTTTACGCCACCAGGCAGACTGCGTTCTATCTCAAGGCCGAGCAGGTTGCGTTGTATCTGTGCGCTCCATGCGCCGGCGCTGATGGCGCTGATGTCGCCGTCCTGGTTCCATCGTGTTTGTATGTGGGCGCCCAGACTGCTTTGCACCGTTTTGCCGCTGCCATCGCGGGCAAACTGTGTGCTGATGGTATAGCCATTCTGGGTTTCGCTGATCACACGGCCCATGGCGTCTCTTTCAAATTTTACGACGCCTGTAGGGTTGGAAGCTTCAATGAGTGCGCCATTACGGTCATGGCTATACGTTTCCCAGAAGCCGTCGCTGTATTCGGCGCGGGCGAGGTGCCCGTTGCCGGTATATTCATATTGTGTCCATTTACCGCCGGGGCGATGCGTTTTCAATACCTTGCCGGTGCTATCGCGCTCATAGTGGCGCAGCAGGCCATCGAAGCCGCTTTCGCTGATGATATCGCCGGCTGCATTGCGGGTAAAGCGATAGGTTTCGCCATGTTCATTCACGATGCCATTCAGCTGTTCATCATTGTTATAGATAAAATGCAGCTTGCTGCCATTTTCTTCCCTTTGCTTCAGGCTGCCCATGGCGGTGTAGGCGAAACGCACTTCATGATGACGGTCATTCACCTGCGTCACCTCATCATAGGCGTTGTATTGCAGCTGTACCTGGTTGCCATCGGTCAGTTTTACCGTTGTGACACGACCGAGGCGGTCGTAGCGGAAATGCTGTTCTTCCTGCAAGGGATTGGTGATCCGCGTGCACTGCCCCCAGGCATCGTACTCCCAGCGGGTTACAGCGCCATTGGGCAGGGTGAGGGTAGATAGATTCCTGTCTTCGTCGTAAGTCATCAGGACGGCATTTTCCTGCTCGTCCTCTATCTTTACCAGTTGTTTGTTTTGATCATAACGGAAGATGCGCATGCTGCCATCCGCTTCCGTGATGGTATGCAGCAGGCCATTGCCGCCATAATATACATAAGTGCGGCTATTACCTTCGGCATCGGCGATGCGCACCAGTTTGCCTGCTTCATTATACGACGAGCTCCGTTCTGTGCCATCCGGATAAGTAACGGCGGTGATATGGCCGTTATCATCGTAAGAATAGCCGGTAGTATTGCCTTCCGCGTCAATGACGCGGTAAATCTCCATTGCATCTGTATAGGAGAAGAAAGTGGAATGGCCCATCGGGTCCTTGATCTGCGATACCACGAAATCAGGGGTATAGTAATAAATAGTTGTATGCCCCTGACTGTTAGTGATCCGGTTGAAACCCTCCTTGGGATGGTATTCCAGGAAACCTTCCATTATGCCGCCATCGCCCCAGGTATGCGTACATCTCTGCTGCCGGTCGTATTCCCAGTAGAAAGAAACACCGTTGCGGTCGGTCTTCTTTATCATGAGATGATCACGGTAATGTATATACGTAGTTTGCTGAAGGGCGTCTGTGGCGGCGCAAAGGTCGCCGGCATCGTTGTAGGCGTAAGCTACCAGCTGCCTTTGTTCTCCCCGGTGTTGTGCAGTTACTTTGATGATCCTGCCTTTGTCGTCGCTGCTCACCAGCAGGTGACGGCCTGCACTGTCGATGATACGGAGCAGGTGGCCTTTACTGTTATAGTGCAGGCTGATCATAGCATCTTTCTCGTCAGTGATGCTGATCAGCCGGTATTGTGCGTCTTGCGGATGCGCCTTTTTGAAGGTATAGGTATGTCTCTCCTGTTGATCAAATAACGTGTATTCGTCAACGTGAGTACGGGTGAGCGTGAGCTGTTCATGCCGGTTAAAATCGCTGTTGCCGCTGAAGGGCAGCAGCTCAAACACTGCGGTGCGGCCATCTCCCAAGAGAACGGCGGTCGCATCTTCTCCCGGAAATTCTTCTATCCGCATGTCAAAAAAGAGATGGGCACCATGGCCTAATAGCCCTTCGAAAGGACTGTCGCTGTTCCAGGAACGTTCCCATTTCAGGGGGATAGGACCGGGCAGTTCAAAGTCGGTGATATCATAGATCACGATGCCCTGTATAAGATCTACCGGCTCAAACCCTTTCTTACAAAGGAGCTTGCTGAGTTTATTGCTGCCTAATTTTTTCTGTAATGCTTTGTTGAATTTGGTCAGGGCCTTTTTTCCTGCCTTGCCTAATCCTTTCATCAGTGCGCCAAAACCGTAGGACATGATGAGGTTCATCAATACGCCGGCCCAGTCGGGTACGAAGGGGCCGCCGAGCATCACCGGTTTGCCGAAAGACAAGGGGATAGAGTAGGAGGTAGGAAGATATAAGCTGGGGATAGGGATGAATTTTTTTCCCGGCCGCAGGGAGAGCGGCATCCCGATATCATTGCAGGTCATGAGCATGTGGCCGGAAGGGCTCATGAGGTTGCCTTCCACTTTCACTTTTTTGCTGCCGAAGAAATTCACGGAGTCATGTCCGATCATGGGAGCCAGTAAGAACGGGCCTCCCATGGGAATGTGGAAAAGGAATACCAACTTGCCACTGGTGTCGCTTTTGCCACGCGGAACATGATTTACCTTGGTGGTGGCGCCGATGAACGGTATATAGTCCATGGGGTCTACCACTAACCCAATGTAAGGATGCGGTAGTGGGATGGGGAATCCGAAGAGGATAACAATATGGATATCCAACCCTATAACGGGGGTGAAATGTTTATTACTTACCAACATAATTGAGATGGTTAACTACGAAGATGCTTCTTCTGTTTCCGTTTCTGTTTCCGTTTCTGTTTCTGCCAGCGGCTGCATGATGGTGCGCGCCCTGGACTTTTTCATTTTATCAATTTCTTCTTTCCAGTTTCCGCCAAACAGCCTGGACATGAGGGTTTGAATGTCCTGTACTGTCTGTGACATTTTATTCGTATAGGCGTACTCGTAATAGTCGCTGGCGAGATAGCAATATACCGAAGAGGTGATTTCGTCGTCTGTCATGCCGTTGCCGCCTTTCCAGGCTTGTTCCAATATCGTATAGTAGCGGCTGGCGTCTTTGCGCCTGCTTAGCTCGGCGGCCTGGTACCAGGCATTCATAGCCTGCGGCAGGAAATGCTGTTCTTGCGCCATCGTGGCCTGTTTGACATACCAGTCGATTGCCTCGGAATGATTTTTCCGTAGCTGCGCATAAGCGCCATGATAGCCGTAATACTGTATCACGAGGGGAATGCAGGCGGGGTCATTTTGTTGCATGCCCTGTTTGGCAATGCGCATGCCTTTTTCGAGCAACAGTGGTATCTGCGGATCTCTTTTAAAATTGAAAAGCATGCCGGCATACATGATATGCGCGGTAGCAAAAAGGCCTTTGTTACCGCTCTGCTGTGTGCAGTCGAGCGCACGCTGGCCCCAGTAGTGCACACGTTTCACATCTTTATCCTGCAGGGCTTTGCCCATCTCGAAGAGGCATTTGCGGAACTGTACTTCGGGATCGTTCGGGCTGCCGCTGGTAGCCAGCTTTTGTATGGCCTGTTCCAGTTGCAGGGGAACATGTGTGGAGATGATCTGCCCCGGGAATGGACGGTCGTTGATCAACACCTGTTCTTTCTGAAGATGATCGAGCACGAGCAATTTCACTCCTTCCGGAATACCGCGTTTCAGCATATTGGTGAGCCAGTTGGTGAAGCTGCGCATATCGCTTACCTGGCGCGGTATCAGCGCCAGTACCAGTTGCCGCGGCTGTTCCGGCAGCGATTGCCGGAAGGAGGCGAGCAGTTTCAGCAGTGTGGCATCGTGCGATAAAGTGCCATCGTAAGATACTGCCTGCCGGAATGGTGCGGGGTCCCATTGCAGCGGTGCGCCGCGTTGTTCCATTTCTTTCAGCAACTCCGTGCTGGCATCATAAGCCTGTAGCCAGTCGCGGATGATGGCAGTACTGAAAGTATCTTCATTTTCAAAAGGAGTGAGATGCGTAACAAATATTTCGTCCAGTTGCCCGTAGGGAGAAGATTCCAGTTTGCAGAAACCCTCGTATACGCGGGCTTCTTCGGGCCTGATCACCAGCCTCACCAGCCGCAGCGATGCTTGCCCGCTGATCTTGCTACGCCAGTGTTGCTGTATTTTGTTGACCTCCTGTGCTATGGGATTATGTTCGTTCAACGTGTTATATTGTTATATCAGCAATTCAATTGTATCATACCGCCCTTGATGTCGGTGGTGGTTTTACCATTCACTTTGATCTCGGTACTGTTAATGGCTACTTTGGTGTTGCCGGTAGCTTCGTAGTGCTCGGCATTCACTTTCATATTGGCGCCGCTGCTCAGTTCGTGCAGCGTAACGGCGCTGGTGGTGATCTTGTCGGCGCCGGAATCGATCTTGTTGCCTTGCTGGTCCAGTGTGATGGTGGCCGGGCCATCACCGATGATCACTTTCTGAGAGCCTTTGATATGGATCTCTTTTGAGATGAACTCTATCTGGTTGGGGGCGTCCACTACGATCTTGTCGTCTGTTTTTACTGTCACTAACGTTTGCGACTGTACGGTGATATTGCCGGAGCCGTCCATCACCATGGTACTGCCATTTTTATCGGTAACGGTAACGCTGCCGCTGTTATCATCCAGCTGGATGAGGTTACCACTGCGGGTTTTGATGGCTTTCATATTATTCTGTGCATCGCCGTAGCCGCTTTTGGATTTACCATTGAACTTGCTGCCCAGTACAAAAGGCATTTCAGCGTTGCCGCCTTCAAAGCCTATCACTACTTCTTCGCCTACTTCCGGCACGAAGTGGAAGCCGGTGCCGCCGCCCGCTGCGGGCGATGCCTGGCGCAGCCAGGGGCTCATCTCATTGGGCGATTGCCAGAAGAACTGAACGCGCACACGTCCGAGCTTTTCCGGATCATTATTATCTTTTACCGTAGCGCTTTGTATATCGGCTTTAGGTACACGGTGCGGATTGCTGTAAGGCGGCACTTTCACGTCGGCGGGGATAGCCGTGAAAGCACAGTGGTAGTTGCCTGGCGTGGCGGCAAAATGGGTGCAGGAGATCACGGTGTAGGCCGACTGGCTCGTGTCTGTCGCAATGCTGATGCGTTGCGCAGGCATGACGGGCAGCTCACTCACGCCGCTTACTTTCACGAAAGAGGCGGCCGTTACTTTGGTTTGCAGCTCTTTTACATGATTCAGCTCATCCTGGTTATAGCCATGATGTATGAAGGTTTGTTTGGAAGAAGAGCCGGAGTAAAGATCATCAGAAGCGGAGGCCGACAGCTGCATCAGCGGATGGGAGCCGGTTTCCGCCTTCTGTACTTTTTCGTTGAGCGGAGTGGCTTTCAGCGCGTCGTAGGAAACGTAATGTGCACGTTGTGGCGTTACGGCTGCTATGGTCTTCAGGTTATGCAGGGTAACGTTTTTTGTCAGCTTGGTTTCTTTTTTCTGCACATCACCGATCACGAGGGCATTGCCATCGTAATACATCCATTCGCCATAGCGCGCGGCTATCCTGGCGAGGAAGGCAAAATCGGTTTCGTTGTACTGCACACAATAGGGGAGCGGTTTTTTGTAAGATGGCACCACCTGCGTTTTCAGGAGGCTGGTGTTGGCATCTTTCAAGGCGCCCTGGATCACGTTTTGCAAGGACTGCTGGTAGTAGGAAGCGCTTTGCGGTACATCATCCAGCAGGATGGTGGGGCTTACGCCACTCACCTGGAAACCGGTGGCAGCGCCATCTTCCTCCATCACGGCAATGCTGGTGATGAGCCCTTTGAAGCGGAAATCGCCAAAGGTGATAGAGAGGCCTTTACCTATATATTGTTGTATGATCTGCTGCTGGTAGTTCAGATCGCTGGTAACGCCGCCGGGGCGCCACAGGAAGCTGAAGTAGTGGTGAGAGCCGATAGACTGTTCCAGTGTGGCATTGCTGAATTCCACTTTGCCGGAATATCCTTCAATACCTATTGCTGATTTATTCAGGAATTTATCTTCACCCATAGTACAAACATTGAAAGAGGTTAAGAATGACTTCTATTATTTATGCATGAGACATCGAAAAAGTAATTATCCGGATTATGGCGGTCCAGATAGATATATGTGTTGGGATTGGCTACCATGGCCATTTTGATGTAATCAAGGTCTTGTTGGAACGCCGCGCTGGTAAAGGTGGTGTCTTGTCCGTTATAGATGGTTCTGTACACGAGCCTTACGGAGGTCACATCATTTATTTTTTTGTTGTCGCCAAAAGGTTTGTAGTTCCAGTTGGTGAGCGGGGTAACTATGCCGGGCTTGTTAACATACGGTTCTTCATAAGATTCTTCAGTCCAGCTGTTGCTGAGTATTTCGCAGGCAGTTAAGGGCACTACGATCTTGTCGTTATAGAACGATTGTTGACCATTGGCATACACGTTAGGGGTTTGGCCGGAAGGCGGTGTTGCTCTGTTGAGATAGAGACCTATCAATCCTATTGCCATGGCGGCTATATAGACGGGCCATCCGTGCGGGAGCAACTCGCCATGATAATATCTTCCCCATAGCGCTATTCCTGCGCTGATCACCATTAGTATGTATCCAATAACCGCTTTCATTTATTTCTTTTGCTTTCTGTCAAAATATTTTACGTCAATTTTTTTATCATCTTTCATGGTATAGATACTGGCGAGGGAGCCGTCTTCGTAGTATCCTTTGATGAGGCCATCCAATTTGCCATTTTTATAAAAGCCTTCCTGCATGAGAGACCCGTTATCAAAGGCTGAGAAAAAGTAACCTTCCGGTTTTCTATTCTTGAAGTGCATGAAACTGGTCGCCTTATCTGCTGTGAATCCCTTTACTATAAACTCGTTTGAATCCGACCGGTTTTCCCACACATGCATATAACGCGTATCAGGTCCTTTATCTATCGTTTTCAGAAAAAAGATATTTGTATTGATAATGGTATCTCTGTCAAGCCTGTTGGTGGCGGACTGGCAGCCGGCCGTTGTTGTTCCTGTTATCATCAATACGAACCCGATAGTTGTTTTCATCTACTGCTTAGGTTTCTTTCTGTCAAAGTATTTTACATCAATTTTTTTGTCGTCTTTCATGATGTAGATACTGGCTGGCGAACCATCTTCATAGTACCCTTTGATAGTGCCATCCAGCTTGCCGTTCTTAAAGGTACCTTCTTGCATCATAGCACCATTATCAAAGCCGATAAAGAAATACCCTTCTGCTTTTCTATTCTTGTAATGAACAAATCCGGTTGTTTTGTCACCTGTAAAGCTTTTTACAATGAATTCGTTGGAATCAGCTCTGTTTTCCCATACCGTCATGCTTTGATTATCTGGGCCTTTATCGATTTTTTTCAAATAGAAAATATTGGTGTTGATAGTTGTATCTCGCTTGTCAAGCTCACTAGTGGCTGACTGACAACTTGCCTGGCTGGCAGTCGCTACCAAAAGAATGTATACTGTTATTAATTTGTTTATCATATTTGAATGAGTTGCATCAGTGTCCGGGATTTACATAAATTACACCAAAATCACGGATATTAACTAACTCCGTTTGTAACTTATCTGTTCTTATATACAGAAATATTTCTAACGGCTTTCCTGCGTCATCATGAGGTGTTTCCATGAAGTTGCTGCTGAGGTGCAGTGCTTTCGGATCAATTAATGTTTGCTGGTTAAGCGCTTTGAGCTCTTCTTCATGTAAATACGTACCTACAAACTTATGTTTGAATTCCTCTTCTTTGGAGTTATAATATTTCATCAATTGTGGCATACGTCGATACCCACCTCCTTTCCATGATGGAGTGATTTCTGCAACGCGAATGAAATCCATGAGTAGAGCTTCAGTAGGCTGCATCACATTATCCACAATCACCGAACCCATTCCGCCCGTCAGTGCGTCCAGTCCGGGAACGTTGCCCTGGCCCACTTTGGCAGTACTGATGTCATACACATCCATCAGCGTATTAGATTTGATAAGGCCTTTATATACCTCGTGCAAAGGCCCGAGCTTTCTCACCAATTCCTTATACTTGATCCAGTTGATCTTGTAGCGGGGGAGAAAATCAGTGGCTTTGGTAGGCGCGCCTTTCTTGTGCAGGTATTCTTCCAGCTGTTTTTTCAGGAACTCGTAATCTTTTTCGATCAGTTCTTTCGTATAGTCATGATCCGCTTCATAGGCACGTTTCATAGTGCTGGCGGCGATACTCACTTCATTGATATCGATCGGGTGTCCTGCATTGACGGGTTCGTCCTGCCAGAGCAGGGCATGGCCCTTGCTTTCCCGGATGTTGAGCAATATCTCGCCATAGCCATCTATATAAACATGCAGCAGACTGCCAGATAAAGTAAGATGAATACTGGAGGCTGGCAGTACGCTGTCAGAGATGCCGGCATTGAACAACATCGCTGGTATGGAATAGCACAGCTGTTGCAGGCCGCTCCGGAGAACGGCTTCCTGTTGTCCGTGATAATCGGACCGGGTGATGGTGATATCGCTGTCGGGCAAAGGTTGGTCCGTACTGAAAGCGCGCACGTTGATATCGCTGCCGGGGCCGCTGGCCCGCATTTCTTTCAGGGTAGATTCCATTTTCTGCATGATCATGGAAAGCACTACCTTCAGTTTCTCGTTGTGGCCGGGCATAAGTTATTCCCCCCAGTTTTTTTTGTATTCTACATTACCGATTTTCAATTCTTTGGCAGAGATGATGATATGCGTGACCATGGGGCTGCTGCCGTTGTGGTTATAGCTTTCATGAAACTGGATACATACGCCTTCCGTGAAGTTGACGGTACGCAAACTGGAATCATGATCCCTTCTTTTAAATACAATGCTGCCGTCGCGCTTTTCATCAGGCGATACCATCCATTGCACGAGATCGGTATCCCTGGCGGATTCCAGCAGTAAGGAAATCGTGCCGCCGCGAGGCATGGTGTTAGGCTTGCCTACTGCATCCGTGCCCTGGGAAAAACCATAGTTGCACTCCAGCACGTTGACTGTTTTCCCGCCTATGATGAGTTCAGACTTGAAAGACATAAAAGAATAATTTTGATCGTTATGGATGTATTAACGGATCCATGAAACTCCTGTGCTGTTAAAGCGGCCGATATGTATCCGCTCGAAAAGGTTAACAGTGGGCGCTTTTGGGACCAAAGGTTTTTCTCATGGGTTCCTGTTTAAGGATTAAATTGGTTTTTCGTTTTTCTCCTGTGATGGCAATTACGAAAATAAATATTCTCTTTGATTTTGCGTCAATCTTATTTCTTTATTTTTGATAAACCGTATTTATACGTGAAACATCTTTCGATAGTGGTCCTATCATACTTATCACGTATCTTCATCTCTCCTTTACGTCTCTTTCCTGCGGTAGCAGCAGCAGCTGGTATTATTTTACCGTTTTTTGCAACATGACAAGCTATACTTTATCCTGGCTTGAAACCGGCTTGAACCTGCCTTCATCTATACAGTTAAGATACTATTGGCACACCGCGGCCTGCCAGCAATGTATACTGTCATAAATAAAAAAATAACTGAATATGACAATGCGCCAATGGCCTTGACTTGATGAGTTACCGCAGTTTTTTTAGGAACACGATTTCCGTAAATAATTTCGCTGTATCTTTACCTCGCTTCTATACTGAAGCAAAAATTGAATTGTAATTGTTAACTTGTTTCTGAAAAACCTGGTATCACCCAAATGACCCTGTCAATAATGACCATAATGGGCCCTGACCTGCAGTCCGCCATCAGGATTGCAAGCGCCATTGCCAAGGAATATCACCATGCGCAGTTTACCCCCGCGCACCTGTTACGCGCATGCTTACATAAAGAAACCGGACTGGTACCTTTATTACAACAATGGGATATTGATGTATACTATATAGAGGAATGGGCAGAAGTAAGACTGGACGAACTGCCGAGATCGCCACGTCATACAGATGATCCGGAGCCCGACGAAGCCGCTGCTACCGCCTTGCAGGAAGCTGTGAACATCTCGCAGGAAAACGATCTGCCCGAAGCCAATGCATGGTGCCTCCTCGTATCTCTCTGCACACCCGGCGTAGGTTTCTCTTACGATCAGCTGAAAACTTTTCCTTTCACCCGCGATCAGCTGCTGGCCGCTGGCAAAAAGAATAAAACAGCTGCTAACAATAATAATAATAACAATACAACGCACGACGGTATCAAACCCGGCGCGCTCAAATATGTATACCGCATCACCGATCCGCAACTGCTGAAAAGCTTCCACCCGGTAGTGGGCCGCGACGGCGAAGTACGCGCTATAACGGAGATCCTTACACGAAAAGACCGCTCCAGCGTGCTCGTTATCGGCGAAGGCGGCGTTGGCAAAACCGCACTGGTAGAAGGTCTCGCCAGGGCCATCGTGCAAAAACAGGTGCCCGTTCCATTGCAGGCCACCGATATCTATGCGCTGGATTATAGCGCATTCATAGCAGGCGCAGCTTACAAGAATGAACTGGAAGACCGCCTCCTTCAAATTATCCAGCAACTGAAACAGCACGGTAAACACATCCTGTTTATCGATAACCTGCATACCTTGCTGGACAAACAATCCAGCGGTTTCGCCAATGTGCTGAAAGCCGCACTGGGCAAAGGAGAGATCATACTCATCGGCGCCACCACACCAGAAGGTTTCCGTAAGCTCATTGAGCCCGATAGTATCCTGCGCCACCGTTTTGAAACCATCACATTGTCCGAGCCCGACGAAACACAGGCCAGTCGCATGCTCACCGCAGTGATGCCCGTATATGAATCTTTCTATCAACTGCAGATATCACCCGAAAGCATACACGAAGCGATACGCCTTGCTAAAAGATACCTGAAAGAACGCAGCCTGCCCGACAGCGCCATCAACCTGGCCGACCGTACCATGGCGGCTATCCGCGCGATGCAGGATACCGGCGCCGCCCTTGCTGCCTCATTGCGGCAGGAATCGCAGGAACTGGAAAACAAGGAATCCTTACTGCTGGATGATCTCCAATGGTACTACCGTCAGATGATGGAAAAACTCGGTACCCTGCTCTCCAGCAAATTGCATACTTCCAAAGAAGTTAATAAAATAGCCACCACAGCGGAATTGCAGGCATACCTGCATGAACTGCTCGATCAGCTGGATCAATCTGTAGCGCAACAGCAAACCACCGTATCTACAGTGGACCTCGCTACTATGATCGCAGCCATGACCGGCATACCGCTCGGCAAGATACAATCACAGGAACGTGAAAGGCTGGTGAGTATGGACCTGCATCTGCGCAAGCGCGTAGTAGGACAGGACCATGCCCTGAAATCCGTTGCCGACGCCATTCTTGAGTCACGCTCAGGATTGAGCCGCCCCGGACAGCCCATCGGTTCTTTCTTCTTTCTCGGTCCTACCGGTACCGGTAAAACGGAACTGGCGAAATCCCTGGCAGACTTCTTGTTCCAGGACGAGCGCTGCATGATCCGTTTTGATATGTCAGAATTTAAAGAAGAACACGCCGCAGCCCTGCTCTATGGCGCGCCTCCGGGATATGTGGGTTATGAAGAAGGCGGCCTGCTGGTGAACAAAATCCGCCAGCAACCCTATGCAGTCGTGCTCTTTGATGAAATTGAAAAAGCGCATCCATCTGTATTTGATATCTTCTTGCAGATCATGGATGAAGGCAAGCTGCATGACAGGCTTGGTAAAACGGGCGACTTCTCCAACGCCCTGGTATTGTTCACTTCCAACATCGGAAGCGATACCATTACGAAGTCGTTCCAGGAGGGCGTTATACCGCCATCTTCCCAGCTGATGGAGCTGATGGCGCGCCACTTCAGGCCCGAGTTCCTCGGAAGGCTCACCGAGATTGTGCCTTTCGGTCCTATTCAACAGGAAAATGTGAAAAAGATCTTCGATATCCATCTGCAACATTTATTGCATCTGCTGGAACAACAACAGATCAGTTTAACCGTTACAGATGAAGCAAGGCAACATCTTGCGCTGCTGGGCTATTCGCCGCAATACGGCGCACGCCCGCTGCGGGAAGTGATCCGCAGCCAGCTCCGCAAGCCGCTGTCGCGCATGATCATCGATGGTACTTTGCAGAAAGATATGACCGTTACGCTCGACATAAAGAATAATGAACTGGACTGGGTGCTCAATAAATAAACAAATAATCAAATAACTAAATAAACGATTATCTATGAATGACAATTACGGAATTGGCGGCACGGAGGTGAAACTCGACGCCAACGAAGCCATTGCGGAGATATCGCATAACCGTACCTTGTTTGCTGAAAAGTTAACCCAGCAAGCCCCCGTAAAGCCCGAAATTGTAGAAGGGCTTCAATCTGTGGAAGACGTGTTTGAACATTTCAAACCGGCAGTGAATGTAACGTTTCATGATGCGGAAGGGCGTACCGTTCCAGAGAAACTGCAATTCCATAACCTCGGTGATTTCGGCGTGAAAGGTATTACCGCACAAAGTGCTTTCCTGAACGACCTGGCTACTGAAAAAGAACAGTACCTCAAGATCATGAAGCACCTGAAAACAAACAAGATCCTGAAAACGGCGCTGGCTGATCCTGATGCCCGTAAAGCGATGCTGGATGCGGTCCGTGGCATGTTGAAAGATCTTAACACCAAGTAATTAACTGTTCTCCCCAGGAGAATCTAACTCCCTAAATTATGGCTGAAACACAGAAAAACCAGGAACCGCAAGAGCTGCAAACCAACGGCCAGCCTGCATTACAGCAGGAAGTTAACCTCAACAAGAGTATAGAAGCGCTGGCAAAATACGGAGGCTTCGACCTGTTGGAAGCTACTGTAGAAGGCGCACAGAATCTTAACCCCGAGCGTAAAGCACGCCGCAACATCTTCCTGACAGAAGCTGCCAAAAAAACTGAGCGCGATAAACTCAAGAAAACGCTGGCCATCTGGGAAAAAGTGCTGTCTGAAGCAAATGAACTCCCTGATATGGTGAACTTCTGCAGCACCCACGCAGAAGAAGCAGATAAGGTGCTAGCCACCAACCTGGGTGAAGCAATCGCAGAAACCCGCGAAATGGAGCAAGCCTACCGTAACGTAGCGCTGTTCTTTAAAAATACCGAGTCCGACAAGGTGAAGAACATATCTTTCATCAACGTGGAGCTGGAACAGCTGAAAGACCTCGATAACACCCGCTTTATCGATGCCATCCGCGAAGAACTCGTTAGTAATTACGACCGTCTCGACCTCCGCACCAACTACAGCCTCCTCGTGATACCGGGTTACCTGGGCTCCAACAAGGTGCTGGAAAAATGGGCGAAGATCGCGCATGAAAATAAAGCCATGCTGGTAACGGATTTTGCCCACCTCGATGCACCGGATGATGTGATGGAGATGTTCGAGCTGGCTAACCTCACCGGCGGCGAAATACACCGTTCCAATGTGATCATGGCCTGTAACTGGCTGGTAGGCCGCGGCAAGTTCGACGAAGTTGGCGAACAGGATAACCTCTATGTGCCGCCCTCCGGCGCCCTCGCAGGAAAGATCTACAAAACACTGATGTCGCAAGTGACCGCCGGTAAAAAATTCGGCGGCATGAACGAAGTGGACGGCGTAAGATTTGAGCTGAAGAAAAGCGAAATCGCCAGCCTGGAAAAAATGGGCCTCATCCCCATGGTAAAGGAATACGGCAAAGTAATGGCCTTCAGTGCCAAAACACTTTTCAACGGCGATAACCTCGGCCTGCAAACCTACTCTGTAGTGCGTGTATTCGACTACGTTACCAAGGTGCTCATGGACTTCCTCAACCGCAGAGCGTTTGAAAACTTCAATGCCAATACCCGCAAAGACCTGATGAAACAGATCATCCGGTTCCTCGACGGTATCACCGGCCCGGATAAACTCATTGAAGATTTTAATATCCGCCGTTTTGAACAGGACCCGATACAGAAAGACCGTATCCACCTGGATATTCATCTGAAACCGTACTTCCCGGCCAAAAACTTCCTTATCAAAATGGAAGGCCATAAGGGCGAAGACATGAACGAATGGGATACTACATACGAACAAGACAATAACAAATAACAACGATATCAGACAACAGGGCGGCTGGGACAAGCTCCCGGCCGAACGCCTGTTACAGCTACAGCCCTTTATTTATGAAGTTTTTTAAAAGTAAAAGTCGGGATATTATGAAGAAAGCGATGTGCAGCGGCATATTAGGTTTGTTAATTACCATCACTGCCTTGACGGCAAATGCCCAGTCAGGCACAGATACCGTGCTAACAACAAGAGGAGCTGTAACCTTGATCACCTGCGGTTCTCCCATCAGCACCTTCCAGATCGGCGATGGCAAGAATACAGATTACGACTATCGCATTGTGGATGGCAACATGGCCTTCGTTCGGCCGGTAGTGGCCTCGCCAAGGCCTACTAACCTCATCGTGCGCGAAGGAGAGAACATTCACTACATGATCCTCAGCTTCCGGCCCACAGCGGATCTTGGCAAACTGAAATACGCTTTGTCCAAACCTAAAGGCAGCAAAACAGCTGCGAAAGAACCGGAAGATGTTGCCGTGAATAGCAAACAACCAGCAGAACATCCTGCTGGCGGCGACAAAATCTCCACACTGCCTGACCTGCCGGAAGATGATGCCACCCTCATCAGCATCGATACGGTAACCGTTAGCAAGATCGCTGAAGATTTTGGCAACGACCGCAAAGGTAGCCACCAGTACGAGATCAAGGCGGAAGGCGTAACCCTCAGCTATGCACAGGCCATGACGCTCAACAACCTGAACTACTTCTGCTTTAATATCAAGAACCATAGCAAGGAACCTTTCACCATCGTGAAAACAAGCCTGCTGCATAAAGACAAAGAAGATAATGCGCAGCTGCATGGTATGCCTATCCTCTACAAAAGAGGTCCTGCCACCATAGGCGGTAAATCAACTGCCAATGAAGTGATCGTAGTGCCTTCCAAACAATTCAAAAAAGACGATGAAGTGATCGTAGTGCTGAAACCAGCTAGCGGCAAGCAACTCGTGGCATTGTACCTGCCCGCCAGCGCACTGCCGAAGTATATGGTGTCGAAATAATTACGCCTGTTTTTATGAAACGCTTATTCCTGACAGGTATATTTTTTTGTTTGTTAATCCACATTGGCGCCGCACAGCAAATAGATTTCTGTGGAGAAGCGGTGCCAATGGAAAGAGACTTTGTATCTTTCCGCCTGATGGACGTGATCAAGCAGAACCTGCACTACCAGGGCTATCTGCCGGCATTACGCCTCAAGGCCGAAATGTATTTTCCTGTCATAGAACCTATTCTCCAGCAATACCAGATACCGGGTGATTTTAAATACCTGCCTATCGTGGAAAGCGGCCTGACTAACGCCACTTCCGCCGCAGGCGCCCAGGGTGTTTGGCAGATCATGCCAGGAACCGCGGCCGAACTGGGCCTCACCGTTACCAATGGATACGATGAACGCAACCATCTCATCAAAGCCACACATGCGGCCTGCCGCCTGATCAGGTTATATTACTCCCAGCTGAAATCCTGGACACTGGCGGCTGCGGCCTATAACGCAGGATCAGGTAATATTTCGAAGAACATCCGGCGGCAGGGCAGTACCGACTATTACCAACTGGTATTGAACAACGAAACCGCACAATACATTTACAAGATCATTGCCATCAAACAATTGTTTGAAAGCCCGGAACTCTACCTTCCGGGATTCGGGTACAATGTTTTCAGCAAAAGCAGTAATAACGGTTCTGTATTTGCAAAACCACAGGTGGCAAGTACCAAAGATTTTAATTCCATCCGCATCACCGTTGGGAAGCAATCCCGCGGAGCCGCCAGCACAGCGGTGTTTGCAGCCAAACTGCAAAACAATAATAACTTCCGCGATGGCGAGCTGGTGAGCATACAACTCATGGACGACCTGCAGGCTAACGGGGTGTATATACGAAAAAGTTCCAGCCTGTCCGGCAAAGGATGGCTGGTGAGCGACCGTGTATATGTAGACCTCGGCTTTGGGGCCTCCGTCGTGCTTTGCGATGCACAAGGCAAAAAGGGCGTGCCCGTCGATCAGTTGAAGACCGGCGGCAATGTGCAGCTGTTAAGCACAGCGCCTCACATCATCACATCGTTCAGGAATATGCGGTATGGAAATATGTTGGCAGACCTTTCCTGTAATTGGAGCAATAATTCCTCTTTCAGATAATGCAGATTGGCAGCGGGGTATTTCGCCACCGGCTGCGTAAGCTGTATCCTGATATCCATGGTACGGTTGTAACCCGCGCCAGTACCGCTTTGCATGGCAACGCCTTTACTTACCGCGGCAGATTGCATCTCGTTACCAAAAATGAAACGGCACAAAGCCTTGATATCTTCCGTGGTCACAATCCTGTTGTGTGATAACAAGTGTGAACGATACAGGTTGATCTTCTCATCTATATTCAAACGGTCCTTTCCTCCTTGGGTGTTAGTGAGCAAGGTGATGCTGTTGGGTTTCGCATTCACTGTACCATACTCCATCAATTTGCTGCCCATGCGGATATGATTAGCCGCCGAACCATTGGTGGAATAGAACTCGATGAAAATGTATTCCGCATTTTCGCGTGGCTTCACCATCACATAAGGGATATTGCCTTTGTTGGCGCTTGGCTGCAATTGCTCTTCCAGTGAGGCGATCAGCTGATGTAGCTCCCGCATGCGGTTGGTGACATAGTCGTTCTTTACTTCTTCAAACAGCGAACTTTCATCACGGATCACTTCCATGAGATAGGCGATGATCTCTTTGGCTTCCCGCGTATCGAAACGGCCAATACCGCTGCTACGCACTACCAGCTCGCCTTCCTGCATCTGCCCGGCAGTGGAGAAATTGCGCACATAGTAATCGGTGCCTTCGAGGTCGTACACTTTCTTGATGTCGAAGAAAATATCCGGTGTTTGTAATGGAATGATATTGAGATAGCGGTTAAGTTTCAGCGACTGCTCATTCACTTTTTTGTTGATCACCGGAAAGCAGTTAATGCTGCAATAGAGGTCTTCCAGCAAGGTGTGGTGCAGCGCTTCAGGAAACTCGATGCGCAGCCACTGTATCTCTTTCTGCAATCTGCCGACTTCCTGGCCAAATATCTGCGATAATATTTCGGGATGTCCGCTGCTTTGTTTGAGCGGTGCAGAAGAGCCGGTGATGGTGAGGAAATGTTTCCGGAAACGTTGCAATACATGTTGACTGTAGCGGGCATTGTTATCTACGGCCACTTGTACCATGTTGTCTACTTCTTCTTCCACTTCGGAACGGCTGTGGTAGTAGCCGCTTTTGTATTGCAGTTCCACATCATTGAAGTAGAGGCGTGCCAGCGGCAGGTAGTGATAAAACATTTCCTGCTGGTGGATATTGCGGAGGTCAAAGAAGAAGGAGAGACCGTCGAGCGACGTGTAATGATCTTCCATGGCCAGTCCCAGCCAAAGATGGTTAGGTGCTGCATCCGGCAGGGTTTTGCCTTGCAATATCTGTTCTTTGAACCAGTTGTCGCGCGTTTCATACAATCGGCTGCCGATCACAAGGTACTGCACCTGTCCGCGGAAGAGGCGGTGCTGCGCTACCGGTGAAAAGAACAGGTCGCGGGTGGTGTTATTATTCTTGGTATGATGATAGAACTGATGGTCTGCATTCAGCGTGGTGACAGCTTCCGTACCGGTGGCATGCAGGATGCCGTAGGCGGGCTGGCTGCTGGTGATGGGCTCGGGCATCATGATCTGCGCCAGGCGTTCCACCAGGCGGGCATGTGATACATCCACTTCGCCGGATATCTTTTCCAGTTCGCTGGCACAGGCTTCCAGCAGCAGTTGTACGATGGGGTCGAAAGAAGTTTCCACTTCCGCATCCGGGTAGCCCCACAGCCTGGCGGCTGTTTTGAGCATCCGATCCTTGATCCGTTCTTTTTTTTCTTTCATGTGAGATGAGCTTCAAAACAATCATCAGTCGTAAGACAGTGGACTGATATAGAAATAACTGCTGTATTGAAACGGGTTATTGTTTTTGGCGAGTGTGCCGGTAACGGTGACCCGTATTTTTTTCTTGATCTTTTTTGAGGGCATGAGCGACAGCTCTTCCTGGTTTACGGCGGCTACTATCCTGATCTGCGTCAGGCGCTTCTCATAGCGCAGGATGGAGGATTTCACGGCATTCTCCACCTGTTCCTTCACTTCGTTGTTGGAGGCTTTGATGTCGAAGTCGCTATCCCACCACTGGCAGCCATATTGGGGATCGTCTTTATTCTCTCCCAATACGGTGGTGATGAGCAGATGAATATGTTGTGCTACGGATTCTTCGAGCGTGATGGTCTGCATGTCTTTCTTCTGCAGTATCTGCGAAAAATCCATCGGCAGTTTATAATATTTGCCTTTCATGATACCTGTTTAAAAGATACCGATAAATTTCTTTTTGTCATAGATGATCCTGATCTCTTTCACGCATCCATCCTGATCTTTCACGAGGTTTACCTTTTCGATCCTGAATTTCTTTTTACCGTAGATGCGGGAGCAGAAGTTGGCGAAGCTGTCAGTTTCCTTATCGTTCAGCAGTACCCTGGCGTTGAGGTTATTGCAGAGGAATTGTGAGAAGTCGCCTGCGCTCTTCTGTTTACCCACTACCTGCGACAGCATGAATTTGAACTCATCGTCTGAAATGGCCGGTACGCGCGGTTTTTCAGGCGGTGGTGGCGGAGCGGGCGTAGTGGGTTGTGCCGGCTGCGGGAATGGTTCAGGAATATAGTCCTGTTTTTCCTGCGGCTTGGCCGGGAATACGGTGATGGTTTTCATCACCATGCGGCTGGTATCTCCGTTCACGATCAGCGACAAGGTGCGCTGGCCGGGGGAGGAGAAGGTATAGGTAACAGATGAGCCGGTGTGTACTTCGGCATTATCTTGCATGAGCCGCCAGGTCCATTTGTTGGCGCCCGGCATTTTGTTGCTGTAGGTAACGGGTCTTCCGGCGAGCACTTCAGTAGGGCCTTCGATCACGGGGAAGAGGTCGGACTTGGTGCTGACAGGCGTTTCCGAGATAGCGGGTACGATCACTACTTCCTTGTTCCAGGTACATTTGCCGGAGGTGAGCGTGATCATATAGCTGCCTGCTTTATAGAAGGAGTGATACACTTGTGCGCCGGTATTCCTGGCGGATGAGTCGCCAAAATCCCAGGTGTAGCCGGCATGGTGTTTATCTGCGCTCTGTGCATTAAATGTAATTACTTCTCCAACTGTATATGCTTTGCTGTTAGTATGTTGTTTGTTGCTTAAGAGAATATCTGTTTGGGTACAATCTTCTTTTCCGCTCATCTGAAAGGCAAGCAGTACGATGCTGATAACAAACAATCCAAGGAAGGTAAAGAGTACCATCGGGTCAACATGACTGGCAATCTTTCCAAAGGGTCTGAATGAGTTAACCTTCCTTTCATTTTCAGGTTTACGGGGGGCCATCGGTTTTTCAGGTTTTTGCAATTTTAATATTTTTTTTAGATAAATTGCCAAAGATGAAGCGTAAAAATATTTTTTTAGTGCAAGCGGCAAAAACCTATTTTTGCTTTTGCAGTTAGCCCGAAACCATTACCTATTTCTTGGATAGACATGCTAACGAGTTATTCAAAAAATAGCTAAACCCGAAAAACCTAAAAATCAGATCACATGGTGAACAACGCACAGAAAGCTGCGGTGCTGGAGGAAGTGATAGATCACGTGCAGGCCCTGCCTTATGATGTAAGAGCGGAGGTAGTGGTGGGTGAGCTGTTAGATAATCACGTGCGCAAGGAAGAGATCGTAGTGCAGTTGGAGAACGTATTCACCCGTTCGTTTAATAAAGATATTACGGATGTGAAGCTGGATGATAGTCAGCCTTATCAGCCGTTCATCGCCTTGTCACTATCACGTGATGGCATATACGACCGTTTGCCGGAAGGCATCTTTCATGATTTCTCGCAGCAGCCGGAAAGGGCGAAAGGTGTGAGTGCCATGGTGGCACGCTACAAGCGGCAGCAGAAAGAGCAGCAGCAGGCGCGTCGTTTTTTTCAGCCGCTGGAAAATGAATTTTTCCTGCAGCGCGTTTTTCTGGAACAACGGGAGAAACACCTGTTGTTTGACGTATTCGGGAAGGATGCAGATCATCTTTTCCACGAGTTCTGGGAGCTGCCTGCCGGCCTGCCTTCCATGGCAGCCAACAGGCTCGTAAAGCTCTTACCGTACATGCACCGCATTGCAGGCAATATGCCTTTGGTGAAGTTGTGCCTTGAACTGGTATTGGAAGAAGCAGTGGATATCGCCTGGAATCACGATCCGCAACCTGTGAAAGCCGGTAGCAGCGTGCCTTTGGGAGAATGCCGGCTAGGCGTGGATACGATGGCGGGAGATATATTTTATACAGATATGCCCAGGGTGACCGTCACACTTGGCCCGCTGCAACAGCACCGGGTCTATGATTATTTACCCTGGCAAGCGTATGGCCGGTTATTGCAAACTTGCTATGACTATTTTTTTCCGGCAGATGTGGAAGTGATCACCGAGCTGCAACCCAACCCGAAAGAGCGGTCAGCGTCAGTGTCCGACCGCAAGCCGGAAGAAGGCATTATGGGATATAATTTTTTCTTGTAGTGAGATCATAGCGATGTGGAACTATTTTTGTTAAATTGACGACGCGTAAAAACACATGTTGTTAAAACCCAAACCCGAAAAACCTGATATCAGAAAAGAACTATGAGATACACGGCGAAATTCTATTTTATGCTGGCCGGCGTGCTGGCAGTGGGATCTATCATAGTGGCGTTGCTCAGCAGGTACATCAAGAACTTCAGCTTGTTTAAAAAGAAAGCGCTGTGGTATTTGTTTTGTATGACGCTGATCTTTGCTGTGATAGCCTCTATACCTTTCCTCTTTACACACCGCAACCTGATGAGCCAGTATTTCTTTTATGAGGTATGGTTCCTCGGCCTGGGCGTGGTACACTGTCATTTCATGTACACCCGCTTCTGGGCCAATGAAACTACATTGGGGTCCGAACTGGCCTTTATCATTGCCATCTGGCTCTTTGGCGGCGTAGGCTTCGTGCTCGTCAACCGCTTTCTTGATAAAGATGATTTCCTCTACTATCCCATGCTCACCAGCATGTTCGCTTTTGTATTGCCCACCTTTGTATATAAGACCTTCGAGAAGATGATGGGAATACCCGTGAAAGTGCATAAATGGTGGCAATATCCCATGTATAAGGAAGTGCCTGAGGTGAATGAAGATGAGATGAGAGACCTGATCGTAATAGGCCTCGAAATGGAGAAAGGACACCGCGACCGCAACCGTACTTATTTCCGCGCCCGCACACCCATGAAGATGGACCTGGGCGATCTCTTCTATCACTTCATCAACGACTATAACGACCGCTACCCTGATACGCCCATTGACTACATCGATCAGAACGGACAGCCTTATGGATGGGTGTTCCACCTGAAGCCCGGCTGGTTTGGCGCCGCCAAAACGCTGGACCCCGGCAAAGCAGTGTTTATGAATGGCATCAAGGAAAACAGCGTGATCATTTGCAACAGAATTGAGATATCCTAAAAGTTAGATTATGGCGGAACCGCTGAAATATTTTTCCGTGAACTGGGTTGACGGCATGAAGATCAGGAAGCAGCATTTCATTGAAACAGAAAATGCATTGCTCGACCAGATCCGTGATGGCCTCTCTACCGGACTGAATGCCCTTAACTATGGACTGTTACCTCCCAAAGCAGAACAGAAAGAATCTTTGCGCTGCTGGTTCGTAAACGATAACCAGCATCAATGGCGCATCAAACTCACGGAATGCCGCGCCATCACACCCGGCGGCGCACGTATAGAAATACCGGAACATACTGTTCATTCCCTGAAATACGCTACCACCTTCCCGGAAGCCGTATATGCCTGGGACCCACAGCATACAGAAAGCACCTACTATGTGCTGATGCAGGTGAATCCATTCAATCGCCAGCCCAGCGGCGAACCCTTGCTGGAAGAGGATCCGCCAAGATTGCCTTATGCAACGCCCGAATATAGTTTATACGTGGTGCCTGCATCGCAATTGCCGCAGGGACAATTGGGCAGCTACCAGATGGCATTGGCCAAGATAACGGTAATGGATGCACGCCCGCAGCTGGAAGATGACTACATCCCGCCATGCAACAGCGTGAGCGCCCATCCCGCATTGATTGACCTGCATCATGAACTGGACCAGTTTCTCGGACAGATGGAACTGTATGGCGTGCACATCGTACAAAAAATCTATGGCCGCAACCAGAATAATGATCTGGCTTTGGTCGTATTGTACATCACTGAAAAAATGGTGCAGTACCTGGGTACGCGCATCACGCAATTCAGGTGGTTATCGCTGTACCAAACACCGGCAGAGATGCTGGAGGTGATCGCAGGACTGGCGCGCACCATGAAAAATGCGATCGATCAACGCGCCGGCGCCGGTAAAGAAGAGCTGCTGAACTACTTCTCCGAATGGTGCGAGCTGCGACAGGGCGAACTTGAAAACCTGATGATCAGCTGCGCCAATATCCGCTACAAACATATTGACGTGCGGGAATGTCTGCAACCAATGATCCCGTTTGTAAGGGCTGTCAACAAACTGTTCGAAAGCCTTAGCAGACTGGATTACATCGGACGTAAAACAGATAGCACCATATTCGTTAAAGAAGAATCTGCGGAAGATTCCGAATATCTGCGCAAGCACAAGAAGAACAGGTGGTTCTTCACAGACTGATCATGATCTATCAACCTATCAAACGTTAAATAAATTTTTATGCAGGTTTTAAACAGGCAAGAACGCACTACGTCATTTTTCTGGTTTCTCTTATTCTTTGTGATTACCGTAGGGCTGTTTGTGCTCGCTATATTTTTTAATTATCAAGTACCGGCGAGAGAGAATGCCTCTCTGCGGAAGGAGTTGTCTACATTCCGCCAGGAGCAAGCATTCCAGGCCGAGTTTGTGCAGAAGATGGATAAAGTGAAACGCAATCTCGATTCTATCAATCTGCCCGGACAGAACGCCAACTATATGGACCAGGTGATCGCGGCATCATTGGCAGATATGCGTAACTCTATCCCGAAAGATGTAGTAACACACTTTGCATTATATGATAACATTGTGCAGAACGGCCTTTCATTGCAGCAGTCAAAGCAGCAACTGCGCGAGTTACAGAACGCACAACAGAATATTGCCACGCTGAAAGAACAGGTGGCAGACCTTACCAGCAGGCTCGATGCCAAGAGCAGAGACTATGATAATCTTAAACTGATGATGATGAATAGCCGCGCCCATTAATGGTGCGCGGTCATATAGCAGTAGATAAGTATTTTGTTAATTGCCCAAAAAAAATTGTTAGGACTCTTGATGAATAGAAATTTTCCCCTTAAATTTGAAGCATAATTCTTACTTATTCTTTATTGGTATTTTTCTTTATTGTAACCTTAAAACTTAACCCACATGTCATTCAAATCCGTATTGACAGTAAACGGCACCAGCTACAATGTTCAGCACGTGTCTTACGACCTCAGCCAGGAAACAGATCAAACAGGACGCCCTTCCGCTATCACCCGTGGTGGCCGCATCCGCCTTACCGTTGAATCTACTGGCAAAACAGAACTCTTTGAGTGGATGGTAAACAATTTCGAAAGAAAAGATGGTACCATCACCTTCTACAAAAGAGACACTGATTCCAAACTGAAAGCTTTGGAATTTAAAGAAGGCTATCTGGTAAAGTTTGAAGAGTCTTTCGACTACGAAAACAAAAATCCGATGACCATCACTTTCACCATTTCCGCCCGCGAAATCAGCATGGGCAATGCCAAGCATGTTAATGAGTGGGTGTGATAACTCCCGACATTATGCGAAAAGGGCTTTCGAAAGAAAGCCCTTTTTTTGTTTGAGCGGAATTTTTTTCACGCAAAGGCGCAAAGGAGCAAAGCAACAAAGATCTTTGCGACTTTGCGACTTTGCTGCTTTGCGTCTTTGCGTGAAAAAATTCCGTTTAATTCAATTGTATCCGCTCGCCCGGCGCTGGAATGATACAAGCCTGCGAAGCCGCTGCCACAGCGGCGCTCAGTGCTTCTCTTGTAAGGTAGCAATGGTTAATTGTTTCCATATGTACCGCTATTACTTTCGTATTCGCAGAATGAGTGATCACTGCCAATACATCTTCAGCCGTCATCGTAATGGGATCGCCGCTGATAAACTGTGCCGCGCCTGCATTTACGATGGTATACGCTGGTTGATACTGCGATAATGCCGCATCCACTTCTTCACACCAGATGGTATCGCCGGCGATGTACAACGATGCGCCATCGCCTTGCAACACAAAGCCGGATACCGGCGCCATCTTCTGGCCAATTTCACCGGTGCCATGTTGACCATCAGTGCGATGTAGCGTTAGTCCTTCCCAGGTATGGCTGGTAGCTACGGGGATCACTTGTGTGAAGCCGGCGGCTTTGATCTTCTCTTCATCCTGCCATTGACAGAAGATGGGCAATTGTTTTGGCAAAAGCTGCGTGGCTGCCGGGTCCCAGTGATCACGGTGGGTGTGGGTAACGATCACGGCGTCGAGTGATTGCAATAGTTGTTGCAGTGCCGTTTCATCGAGTGGCAGATCCAGCATCGGGTTGCGGATGGTATTGGCAGCATTGGCAACAGGGTCCATACTGCTTTTGGCTCCGAGCATAGGATCTATCAATATCTTTTTATTATTCCACTCTATCAGAAGGGTCGCATGGCGCAAGAATAGTAATTGCATGGTACTTGTTTATATCAGGTCTTTAAATGTTTTCTGATCCTGCTGAGACTTTCAGGCTCTATGCCCAGATAGGAGGCAATTTGTTTTACGGGAATATGTTGTATCACTTCAGGATATTCTGCTAATAGTTGCTGGTAGCGCTCCTGTGCGGTGTATTGCAGGAAAGACAGTTCCCGCCTGTATTTGCGGAGATATTGCTGCTCAGCGATCAAACGTCCGACCCTTTCCGACTCATGCGACTTTTCGTATAGCCCTTGCAGTTGGTTGTAGCTGGCGGCATAAGCAGTAACCGGCGTTACGGCCTGAATGGCCACTACAGCTGGTGTTTGCGTAATGAAAGAAGCATAAGAGCAGCTGAACATACCAGGGAAGGCGAAATCCATGCTGATTTCTTTCTCTTCATGCATCGTTACTACACGTACAATGCCGGTGCAGATATAAAAGAGCCGGTCGGCCACTTTGCCGGCGGCAGACAAATACGTGCCGCTGGCAAAGCTCACAGGTTCCAGCAGGGCTTCAAACAATTCCTGGCTGCTGCCGTCAAAAGCAGCGTGCGGGCTGGTTTGCAGCAATGCTTGTAATTGTTGCCGCATTGTTTGAAGGTCCGGCATTATATTTTTCGCAGTTTGATGGATTGCACAAAGTGGTTGCTGCCCTTCTCCAGGATCAGCCTTGCACGATCGCGCGTAGGCGCAATATTCTGCTCGAGATTAGGCTTGTTGATGTCGCTCCATATCTGTGTGGCCAGTTCCACGGTGGCGCTGTCCGACAGATGCGCATAGCGGTGGAAGAAAGATTCCGGGTTCTGAAAGGCTGTCTGGCGCAGCGATTCAAAGCGCGCGATGTACCACTTGCGGATATCTTTCTCCGCGGCATCTACATAAATAGAAAAGTCAAAGAAGTCTGACACAAATACAGAAGGATCTTTCTGTTGCTGTCTGGGCCTCACTTGCAGCACATTCACACCTTCCACGATCACGATATCGGGTTGCTCTATCCATTGCAGCTGGCCTGGCAACACATCATATTCGAGATGAGAATACAGTGGCGCGGCTACGCGCTCTTTGCCTGATTTCACATCTGCGAGGAAATGTACCAGCCTTTTGATATCATAACTTTCAGGGAAGCCCTTGCGGTTCATGATATTATTTTGTTCGAGGAATTTATTGGGATATAAAAAACCGTCGGTGGTCACAAGGTCCACACGCGGGTGGTTGGACCATGTCTGCAATAATTTCTGTAACACGCGCGCGGTGGTGCTTTTGCCCACGGCCACGCTCCCTGCGATGCCGATGATATAAGGCACTTTGTGTACCTGGCTGCTGAGAAAATGGCTGGTGGCCGTATGCAGCTGTTGCGAGGCAGTTACGTAGAGGTTGAGCAGATGTGCCAGCGGGAGATATACCTGTTTGATCTCTTCCATGGTAAGTGGTTCGTTCATACCGTGGAGTTGGTCCAGGTCGTAGTCGGCCAGCTGTAACATCGCGTCGTTGCTTCTTTCCGCCCATTCCTTGCGGGAGAAAGTGATATAGGGAGTGTAGCGTTCGCGTTTAAGAGAAGTTGTCATTTATTGAATATAAACTGTTTTCACGTTCAGAAATTCGTGTGTGCCTTCGAGTGATAGTTCCCTGCCGTAGCCGGATTGTTTCACGCCGCCGAAGGGCAGGCGGGCATCGGATCTCACCATGGCATTGACGAATACGTTGCCGCTTTCGATCTGTGTGGCGAGGCGCGCTGCTTTGTCGAGGTCCTGTGTCCACAGGGCTGATCCCAGGCCGAAGTCGGTCTCATTGGCGAGCGCGATAGCTTCCTGTTCGTTGGCGGCTTCGATCACTACGGCCAAAGGTCCGAAAGTTTCTTCTTTAAAAGCGGTCATATTATTAGTAACCCCGGTGAGCAGGGTGGGGGCAAAGTTACAGTCTTGATGCGTGCCGCCCAATTCGAGGCGTGCGCCCTGGCTGATGGTGTCCCGCATCTGGCGGGCCAGTTCGTCGGCGAGGTCGGGGCGTGCCATGGGACCCATGTCTGTGGCGTTATCCATGGGATTACCCTGTTTCATCTGCGAGAGGATGGCGCGTACTTTTTCTGTGAAGGCGGGCGCCACGGCTTTCTCCACGATCCAGCGTTTGGCGGCGATGCACGATTGTCCGGCGTTTTGCATGCGTCCTTTCACGGCGGTGGCAGCGGCGGCATCGAGGTCGGCGTCTTTCAACACGATGAAAGGATCGCTGCCGCCTAGTTCCAGCACTGTTTTTTTGATGTACTTGCCGGAGAGGGCGGCTACACTTTTGCCAGCCGGCGTGCTGCCGGTGAGCGTAACGCCCTGTACGCGCGGATCTGCGATGATGGGTTCAATATGTTGAGAAGATAAAAGGAGAGATTGAAAGATGCCTGCCGGGAAGTTCGATTCCACGAAAAGCTTTTCTATGGCCAATGCGCAGCCGCTTACATTGCTGGCATGTTTGAGCAGGCCGGTATTACCGGCGAGAATATTCGGGATGGCAAACCTGAAAACCTGCCAGTAGGGGAAGTTCCAGGGCATGATGGCCAGCACGATGCCTTTGGGTTCGTAAGATGCGTAGCTTTTGCGTGCATCGGAAGTGATGATGCGCGGTTGCAGTATTTCCGTGATGTGTTTTACATAATATTCTGCGGAGGTGGCGCATTTGAGTACTTCGGCCTTGGCTTCCTTAAGGGTTTTACCCATCTCCTGTGTGATCAGCGTGGCATGTTCCGTTGCATTGTTTTTCAGTGACTGCGCTACTTCCTGCAGCCATTGGCGGCGCTGATCCAGCGACGTTTGTAACAGTTGCCGGAAGGCCTTTTCACCCGTCAGCAGTTTCTGTTCTATCTCCTTGTCTGTATGGGCAGGGTATTCAGCGATGGTTTCCAGTGTGTACGGATTTATACTCTTGAACATAGCTATGACTTTTAGCGGTGAGCAATTAGCATTTACAAATTTACCGTTTCTGGATTTAATCAGTGCAAGGCGGATGAATGCGTTTATCTTTGCGGCATGAAAGACGAAACTATGGAGCTTAGCAGATGGAATATCCTGATCATGGCCCTTTGCACAGGGCTGATCGTGGCAAATATTTATTACAGCCAGCCCTTGCTGGTATTGATGAGTAAGGAGTTTGGCGTAACGGATGCGAATGCCGGGCAGGTAACATTCTTCACGCAGATAGGTTACGCATTGGGTTTGTTATTTTGTGTGCCGCTGGGTGACAAGCTGGAGAGAAAGGGACAGATTGTGGTGATGACGATCGCTTCGGTGGTGGCTTTGCTCGCCGCTGCGAAATCGGTGAATATCACGATGTTGAAAGTAACGGGCCTGATGATCGGTTTCACTTCGGTGGTACCTCAGCTGATATTGCCGCTGGCGGCGCATTTATCGAGTCCTGCCAACCGTGGAAAGGTGATCGGTACCATTATGAGCGGCCTGCTGGTGGGCATATTGTTATCCCGGACCCTGAGTGGCATTGTGGGCCATCAGTTTGGATGGCGGGCGATGTTCTACATTGCGGCAGCAATCAGCGGTTTGCTGGCGATTGTGATGACGATCTCGTTCCCTGTCAGCAAACCCGCTTTCAGCGGCACTTACGGCGATCTGATGAAATCATTGCTCACGCTTACCAGGGAGCAACCGGTACTGCGCGAGGCCTCGGCTATCAATGCCTGCGGTTTCGCGATGTTTGGTATGTTCTGGACCACGGTGGTATTCCTGTTATCGGATGCGCCCTTTCATTATTCCAGCGACAAGATTGGTCTGATGGGGCTGGCGGCGGCCGCAGGAGCGCTCGGCGCGCCATTGGTAGGGCGTATTGCCGACAAGAAAAATCCTCGTATAGCCGTTGGGTATGGTATCATCTTTCTGTTCCTCGGTTATTTCCTGTTTTATATCTTCCAGGCCAATATCATTGGTATCATTGTGGGGATTGTGGCCATAGACCTGGGTTTGCAGGCAATACATGTTTCCAATCAAACGCGTATCTATATGCTGTTGCCGGAAGCGCGCAACAGGTTGAATACAGTATTCATGACCACCAGCTTTATCGGTACCTCGCTGGGCTCGGGCATCGGGCTGTGGGTATGGTCTGTAGGCCGGTGGAATGGCGTATGTATCGCCGGTACGGCGTTGATCACTACGGCGTTGATCATCTACCTGCTCACTTATAAAAAGAGTTAAAGCAACAAGGGGATCGACTACGTCGATCCCCTTGTTGCTTTAACTGATAAGGTCACTATTCTACCCTGGTGATTTTAAGCATGTTGGTAGGCAGGTGCAGCTTCACGGGCGTGCTGCCGGTGTTTACGGCTACATCGCCTACTTTCACGAAACCTCTTTCTTTCAGGATGTTGATCTGATCGAAAACGATATCGTCAAGGCTTTCTTCTTCTTCGTAGTAGAAGGCACGTACGCCCCAGCTGAGGCTCAGCTGGTTCACCAGTGTTCTTTCTTTGGTGAAGACGTAGAGCGGAGAGCGCGGACGGTAGCTGCTCAGCATGAAGCCGGTGTAGCCGCTTTGCGTCATACCGATGAGGGCATCAGCATCGAGGTCTTCGGCGATCTTACAGGCGTTGTAGCACAGTGCATCGCTGAGGAAGGTAGGAGAGTGGCGGTGAGGGATCAGGTTACGGTTGTAGATGATCGCTTCTTTTTCCACTTCCTGGATGATCTTGTTCATGGTCTGGATCACCAGTACGGGGAACTGGCCGGTAGCGGTTTCGCCGCTGAGCATTACTGCGTCGGCGCCTTCCAGTACGGCGTTGGCCACGTCTGTGATCTCACTGCGGTTAGGACGGGTGCGGTCCATCATGCTTTCCATCATCTGCGTAGCTACGATAACGGGCTTCGCGCGGTGGATACATTTACGGATAATATCTTTCTGGATCATCGGGATCTGCTCTACAGGCAGTTCCACGCCGAGGTCGCCACGGGCGATCATTACGCCATCACTTTCCCAGATAATTTCTTTCAGGTTCTGGATGGCCTCGGGTTTTTCGATCTTGGAAATCACTTTCATCTTGGAATTGCGCGCTTCCAGGCGTTTGCGCAGGTCGATCAGGTCTTTTACGCTTCTCACGAAGGAAAGGGCCACCCAGTCGCATTCCTGGTCGATGATAAATTCCAGGTCGATGATATCTTTTTCGGTAAGGGCAGGCAGAGATACTTTGGTATCGGGAAGATTGAAACCTTTTTTGGAAGAGAGCACGCCTGGCAATGTTACTTCGGCTTTGATTTCGCCGGCAGGGGTGAGTTCTTTTACCACTGTTTCGATCTTACCATCGTCCAACAGGATTTTCTGACCGGGTTTGAGATCTTTGTACAGGTCAGGGTAGGAAACATAGATTTTTTCCATGGTGCCCACTACTTTCTCGTTTACGAAAGTGAGGATATCACCGGTTTTGAGAGGCAGCGCATTGTTTGCGATTTCGCCTACGCGCAGTTTCGGGCCTTGCAGATCGGCCAGGATGGCCACGTTGTAAGGTTCTGTTTTGTTGATCTGGCGGATATATTCGATGATCCGCAGTTTATCTTCGTGCGAGCCGTGGGAAAAGTTAAGGCGGAAAACGTTCACGCCTGCTTTTACCAGCGCCAGCAGTCCTTCATAGGTATCACAGGCCGGGCCAACGGTTGCTACAATTTTTGTTTTGTGGGAAGAGTGTTCTCTACCTGCAGCGTTGTCCATCTGCTTGTGAAAGTATTTCGAAAGATCCTTTGTACTCATAAGTCTTATTTTTTAACTCGCAAGAATTTTAACAATCTTAAACCATTCGGGGTCAATTTCCTGTTTCGCTTTTACAGCTTTGTCAAGAGGTGTATAATGGATCTTGTCATTAACAACGCCGATCATGACGTTGTGTATGCCTTCGAGTAAGGCGTCTACAGCGGCGTAGCCGAGGCGGCTCGCCAGGATACGGTCCTGGCAGGAGGGGGCGCCACCACGCTGGATATGTCCCAGGATGCAAACCCTGGTATCCAGTTGAGGGCAGTGATCTTTGATCCTGCGGGCTACTTCATTGGCGCCGCCGGTTTCATCTCCTTCGGCCACTACAATGAGGTTCACGAGCTTTCTTCTGCGCTCGTTTGCCTGCAGTTCTTCAATAATTTCGTTTACTTCTGTTTTACGCTCCGGCATTAAGACGTGCTCTGCACCCGTGCTGATACCGCTGTGAAGCGCGATGTAGCCTGCATCGCGGCCCATCACCTCAATCACAAATAAACGGTCGTGCGCATCCGCTGTGTCCCTGATCTTGTCGATCGCTTCTATCGCCGTATTTACCGCCGTATCAAAACCAATCGTAGAATCAGTGCCAGCAATGTCCTTGTCAATAGTACCAGGCAAGCCTATACACGGAATATCAAATTCCTGGCTGAACTTCTGCGCACCATTGAACGAGCCGTCGCCACCTATAACAACCAACCCGTCAATGTTGTGTTTCTTCAGATTCTCATAAGCTTTTTTTCGCCCTTCATATTCATAGAACTCTTTGCACCGGGCGGTCTTCAATATGGTGCCTCCGCGTTGAATAATGTTCGCCACTGATTTCGACTCCATCGGGAATATCTCATTCTTCAACATTCCTCTGTAACCGTACATAATGCCGAACACATTCAGCTGATGATAAATGCCCGTTCTTACGACGGCACGAACTGCGGCGTTCATGCCAGGAGCATCTCCCCCTGAGGTAAGGACTGCAATGTTGTTCAGTTTTTTCATATAAATTGCTAAAAAAATATCTTAAGGGCGCACAAAAATAACATTTTGCAATTGTTTTCTAACAGTTATCTGATGAAATAACCTAAATTTTTAAATTTGATTAAACAAAGTAGAAAATTTTTTTAAAAATTATAGGCATGTTGAAAAAAACTAATAGGAGGTGGTTAATAATCGGTATGAGTTTAATGACAGGACAAGCCATAGCACAGTATTCCAGCGATATTAAATATCCAATCACCAAAAAGGTGGATACCGTCAACAATTATCACGGTACACAGATCGCTGACCCCTACCGCTGGCTGGAAGATGATCACAGCGCTGAAACCAAAGCCTGGGTAGCAGAAGAAAATAAGATCACGCAAGATTATTTATCCCGTATCCCTTTCCGCAACGACATTAAAAAAAGATTGGAGACCCTCTGGAATTATCCCAAGAATGGCGCTCCGGTTAAACACGGCAAGTATTACTACTATTTTAAGAACGATGGATTGCAGAACCAATCTGTTCTCTATCGCTCCACCACACCCAATGGCACACCGGAAGTATTTATTGATCCCAATAAATTATCTGCCGAAGGCACCGCCGCATTGGGCACGCTCAGCTTCTCGAAAGATGGTAAATACGCCGCCTACCTCATCGCCAGGGCCGGCTCCGACTGGCAGGATGCATTTGTAATGGACGTGGAGACCAAAGCATTGCTGAGCGATAAACTGGAGTGGCTCAAATTCAGCGGCATCGCCTGGAAAGGCAATGGCTTCTACTACAGCCGCTATGACCAGCCCGATGAACAAAGCCGCCTGTCCAGGAAAAATGAATTCCAGAAAATATATTATCACAAGATCGGCGATAAACAGGAGCAGGATGAGCTGATCTATGAAGATAAAGAACATCCGCTGCGCAATTGCTCCGCCAGCGTTACAGAAGATGGCCGCTTCCTCCTGCTGGAACTCACCGAAGGCACTTCCGGCGTAGAGATCCGTTACCGCGACCTGCAAGATCCCGCCAGCAAAGGCTTTGCAACGCTCTTTCCGGGTTTCGCCAATGAAGCAAACGTGATCGATAATGTGGGCGATAAGCTGCTGGTCCGCACCAACGTACAGGCGCCTAACTACAAGATCGTGCTCATTGATCCGAAGCAACCGGAAGAAAAGAACTGGAAAACCATCGTACCGGAAAAGCCCGAAGCGATGCAGAGCGCCGAGAGCGCCGGTGGTAAACTGTTGCTCTCTTATCTCAAAGATGCGGCATCCCGCGTGTATCAATATGATTACGATGGCCGAAACATGCATGAGGTGAAACTGCCCGGCATAGGCTCTGCCAGCGGATTTGGCGCTAAAAAAGAAGTAACGGAACTGTACTACACCTTCTCTTCTTTTGTTACGCCGGCCACCGTTTATAAATATGATATCAAAACCGGCGTCAGCACCTTGTTTAGCAAAGCGGAGGTGAAATTCAACCCGGACGATTATGAAACCAAACAGGTGTTCTTCAACAGTAAAGACGGTACCCGTGTGCCCATCTTCCTGTCTTATAAAAAAGGTATGAAGAGAGATGGCAACAATCCAGTGCTGATGTATGGCTACGGTGGCTTCAACATCGCGGTGACGCCGAGTTTCAGCGTATCGAACCTGTACTTCATGGAACAGGGCGGTATCTATGCTGTCGTTTCTTTACGCGGTGGCAGCGAGTATGGCGAGGCATGGCATAAGGCGGGCATGATGGAGAAAAAACAAAATGTGTTTGATGACTTCACCGGTGCGGCAGAACATCTCATTAAGGAGAAATATACCAATCCGTCGAAGCTGGCTATCCGCGGAGGTTCCAACGGCGGGCTGCTGGTCGGGGCCTGTATGACGCAGCGCCCTGAGCTCTTTAAGGTGGCATTGCCGGCAGTAGGCGTGATGGATATGCTTCGTTTCCAGAAGTTCACCATCGGATGGGCCTGGGCCGTGGAATATGGCAGCAGTGATCATCCGGAGCAATTCAAATATCTCATTAAATATTCTCCACTGCATAACCTGAAGCCTGGTACTTCCTATCCGGCTACGCTGATCACTACTGCGGATCATGACGACCGTGTAGTGCCGGCGCATTCTTTCAAATTTGCGGCTACGCTACAGGCCTGCAATGCGGGGCCTAACCCCACCCTCATCCGCATTGAAACACAGGCGGGTCACGGCGCGGGCAAGCCTACTTCCAAAATGATCGATGAGGCCACAGATATCTGGGCCTTTACCATGTACAACCTGGGAATGAAATAATAATTACGAATTACGAATTAATAATTACGAATGATGTAGTTGCATAAATGTATCGCCCCTACGGGGCTAGATCATGTATTAGTCATACGTTTCATCTACTAACGTAAATGTTCCGCTTCTATACGCCCCGTAGGGGCGAAAGCCCGGTAGACCCGGGTGAAACCCGGGGAGAACAAAATACGATCTACCAACATCAAGCCCCGTAGGGGCGATACATTTATGCAACTACACTATGCGTAATTCGTAATTATTAAATCCGTATCTTTAAAGATGCCTTTTGAATATGGTTTATGAATGTACTAATAACAGGAAGTAACGGACTATTGGGTCAGCACCTGATCCCCATTTTTCTGCAAGACGGGAAATATCAAGTGATCGCTACCGGCAGAGGCCCCAACCGCTTTCCGCGGCATGACAACTATATTTATGAAGCGGTGAATCTCCGCTCTGCCGGCAGTGTGCAACAGCTGGTGGATAAATATAAACCGGAGATCATCATCCATGCAGGCGCCATGTCGCAGGTAGATGAATGCGAAAAGAACAAGGACGCCTGTTGGGATACCAATGTAGGCGCTACCCGCTACCTTGTGCAGGCCGCCGAAAAAATCAATGCTTTCTTTATTTTTCTTTCCACTGATTTCGTGTTCGACGGCCTTCAGGGCCCTTATGCGGAAGATGCAGCAGTGAATCCTATCTGCTATTACGGCACCAGCAAGGTGGCGGCAGAAAGGATCGTGCATAACAGCAAATTGCAGTGGGCTATTGTGCGTACCGTGCTGGTATACGGCGTGGTGGCCGATCCGCATCGCAGCAATATGATCACCTGGGTGAAGAACAACCTGCAGCAGGGCAAAAAGATCAAAGTGGTAAACGACCAGTGGAGAACGCCCACGTTGTGCCATGATCTGGCCACAGGCATCCGCCTGCTGGCAGATAAAAAGGCGCCAGGTTATTTCAACCTCTCAGGAAAAGATGTGCTTACTCCTTATGATATGGCCGTCAAAACGGCCGAATATTTTCAGCTGGACACGGGCCTGATAGAAAGCATCAGCGCTAAAAGCCTTGCCCAGCCTGCCCCACGGCCTGCCAAAACAGGCCTGATCATCGACAAGGCCCAAAAAGAACTGGGCTACCAGCCGCATAGCTTTGCGGAAGGCCTGGAAATTGTGGCAGCCGAGATCAAGGGCTAGTATTCCAGATATGCTTTATTGCCAAAGGCAGCTTTGATGCTGTCCAGCGCTTTGAGAGAGTCCGCACCGCTGAGGGGTACGGCTACCTTGAACAGGTCATTGCGTTTGTACATCACTACTTCGCGGCCCCATCCTTTCTGCCTTTTTTCGAACTTGAGCGCTTTGACGCTGTCAGCAAATTCGGCCACTACAGCAAAATAATTCAGTGTAGGCGTTGCCGTTAGTGCGGCATGCGTACTGTCGGCCTGTTGCAGGCTGTCGGCAGGGGTAAGGCTTTCATGCTTCACGGTATCGGTGTTGGGAGTAGGCATCGCCACCGGCGTGGATTGATTGCTCACATACCACCAGATGGCCAGTCCGCCAATGATAGCTGCTACAGGAACGGCTGCCCACCACCATTTGAAGCCGCTTTCTTCTGTGATGGTTTCCAGCGTTTCTTCTGCTTCTTCCGTCATGATTGGTTCCAGGGGCTGTTGTTCCGCATGCGCAGGTGGTATGGTGATGCTGGCTGCCGGTGCAGCAGGTGTGGGCGCGGGCGCCGGTGCAGCCTCTTCCTGCCGGATAGGTCGCAGCGACAAGGTATCCTGGCTTAGCGGCAATTCTTCTGCATAGAAATGAATATTGCCGGCAAAGTCGCCCTGTAATTGCCCGATGCCCGGCAATATCATGGGCTTGCCTGTTTTCAATTCTTCTTTCAGTTCATCCAGGTATTTTTCCAGCTTACGTTGTGCCACAGAAGGCACGAGGTTTTCCTTGAGTGCGATCCACTCGAGGCAGGAACCGTCGTCTTGCCAGGTTTGAGTGAATAATACCTGGTCGCGCGGGGCGGTCAGCGTTTGTGCGCTTACGTTATACTGTGCCGGGAAATGCTCGATACGGAAGGTGCCCAGGTGGGGGACCACACAAACTCTTTGCCTGAAGAGCACTTCCTGGATATATTGCTGAAGGACCATGTGTAAAGGGAAACGGTTTTAATTGAATGACCCCTTGAAGCGTGTGCGGCGCTTCAAGGGGTGTACTTATTTTTTAATTGCCGAAGGTTGAAGTTAGAACTTTACCATAATTCCACCAACTATATTAAACCCGTAGGTAGGATAGAGGTAATAGCGTTGATAGTGGGTATTGAACAGGTTATTGGCATTCACCCAGAGGTTGAAGTGCTTGCCGATATCGTAAGAGGCGCCTGCGTTCATATCCCATGCGCCGCTGGTTTTACCGAAATCTTTCTGGTTGGCCAGCAGGTAATAGCTGCCGCTCAAGGCAAAGAGGTCGGCGTTCAGGTGCAGTTTTTTAGCGATGGTATATTGTGCAAAGAGGTCGCCCTGGAAGGCAGGCAGGTGCCATGGCTTCTGTTGCAGTTCCTGTTTGTTATAGTTGTACCAGTCGAAACTCACACGCGCCTGGAATTTCTCTTCCTGGATATAGCCTACTTCTGCATGCAGCTGGAAAGCGCGCAACTGTGTTTCGTTCAGTGTCATGAAACGTTTGGTGTCAAGACTGTCGTTCACAAAGAGCGGCAGGTTGTACCAGGTAACAGATGCGAATTTGGTGTTATAGTTGAAATGACTGCCCAGCGTGCCTTTGATACCGGTGTATTTCTCTTCCACGCGGGTGTTGAGCATACCGTCCATCTGGCCGCGGAAGAAAGGATTGCGGCTGGTGAGGTTGCGGTAGGTGTTCTTTTCAAAATAAGAGATCCATCCGCTGCTCAGGATCAGTTTTTTCCGGATCAGGTGTGATTCGTTCACGATATCGGGGAGCAGGAAAAACTTGTCGTTGGTCCATGTGGGATTTACGCCGGCGTGCAGCACAAATCCAGGTTTGATGATCTCCACGGCAGGATGCACGGCCACGAGGTTATTGTTGATCACGCGGTTATTATCTTCCTTGAAAGCAGAGAGGTCAAATACGCCTTCCGCTTTGATATAGATATCTTCCACGATCTGCTTGCTCACGGGCACATTCAGGATGAAGGTGCTTTCATTGCGTTTATAGGAATCGTTGAAGGCGATGAACTTCACCCTGGGCTCAAACTGAAAGGCCCAGTCGTTCTGCGGGCGGTTTTTAGCGCTCACCTGTGCCGTCAGCTGGTTGAATGTTTGTGAGATATCATCTTTGTTCAGGTTGCCGCCGGTATGATCGTAGCCGTAATAATGAACGTTGTTTCGGTCGAAAGCGAGGCTGGCATTGAACTGGAATTTAGGCAGCAGGTAGGAGCCGGCGGCCAGTACGTTGAGGGCGCTGTAATCCTGGTCGGGGATATCTTTCCCTTTGGAGCCTACATAGCTGGCGTAGAGGCCGTAGTTATATTGCTCATGCCTGCCGCTGCCGAAGCCGGCTTGTACGAATGGCGTGTTGAGGTTGCCATATCCCAGTTTGATAAAATTATTTTGCAGGAGGTCCAGTGAATCTTTGCCGAGGGCCAGTGGTTTCAGCGGAGCGGCCTGGTACATGAAGTTGAGGTTGAGCGCCGGTATCTGGTACTTCAGCGAAGGGCGGGAGCTGTCCACTGCCGGCAGCGAGGCCGTGAGATTCAGTTTGGCAGCATCTCTCAACTTGGGCTGGTAAGTAGAGATGATATCGATCGTTTCCTGTTTCAGCGTTGTTTCCTGTGCGGCGGCTTGCTGGTGCAGGGCTCCGGCGATGCCGATCGCAGCTGTCAGGAAGAGGCGCTTGTTGTATGAGTGAGTGATGTTCATGCTAAATCAAATCCTAAATCAAAAAATCCGTAAATCAAAAAATCCGTAAATCCGTCAATCAAAAAATATTTACTTCTTCTTTTTACCCGCTGCTTTCTCCTCTGCTTCGGTTTGTGCGAGTTTGTCTTTCGCTTCCTGTTTCAGCTCGGCAATAGGGCAGTTGGTGGCTACGCTCTGGAAGGTGGCTTTGGCGTTGAAATAATCCTGTTGTTTGGCGTATACATCACCCAGAAGGATATACGCTTTTGCTACCCAATATTCGTAGGAAGATGTATTCTTGATCACGTCGAAACCTGCTTTCTCGGCGGCATCCAGCTCTCCCTGGCGGAAGTAGCAATCGGCAATATCATAACGTGCTTCTGCGCCGGTTTCTGATTTGGTCATGCCGGCCACTGTTTTAAATTCAGTGACAGCGGCGGCGTATTGGCCATTTTCTTTCTGTGCTTTTGCATGGTAGAAGTGCCCGATGATCTGGTCGTCGGTACTCAGATTGGAGCCCGACAGCAGCATTTCGGCGTAGTTGCTCACCTCATCCCAGTGTTTCAATTGGTAATTGCTGCGCAGCAGGCCGCGGGTGGCCGCCATGCTGTTTTCCTTGCTGGTGGCCAGGTCTTGCAGTTGCAGGTAGTAAGTGCGCGCTTTGTTATAATCCTTTGCCTGGTAGAAGTTGATGTTCGCGGCTTGTAAAGCAGCGCGTTCCGCGTAGATGCTGTTATTGCGCGACAGCACAAATTCATATGCCGGCAATGCGTTCGTATAGTCTTTATTGTTATACGCACATTCTGCTTTGTAGAAATAGGCCGGGAGGATAAATTGTCCATTCGGATATTTCTGTATGTAGCTGTTGAATGCGCTGGTGGCGCCGGCGCAGTCGTTGCTGGTGAAGCGCGATTCAGCGGCGGCATAGGTGAGGGAATCTTCTGCCGATGCAGTCACCGTTCTGCCGGAGGCTTTCAGGAAAGCGAGGTAGTCGTCGGTTTTGCCCTGGCTCACATAGATCTGTTTGATGCTTTGCATGGCCTCGTTGGCTTCCGGTGCGCCTGGGAATTTCTCTACCACCTGACGATAGTAGGAGAGGGCTTTGCTGTCATTGTCTTTATTGAACCAGCAGAGGCCCAGTTTCAGCAGGGCGCGCGGCGCGTTAGGGCCGTTGGGCTGTTTCTGTAAAACGCTTTCCAGGTAAGGGATAGCGTCGTTGTATTTTTCTGATGCGAGATAAGTGTTGGCGATCTCGATATCTGTTTCGTTGTTGAAGCCGGAGCTTGGGAATTTGTTGCCCAGTTGTTTCAGCAGGGCCAGTTTCTCGCTTTGTTTGCCTTGCAGGCCGAGGATGATACTCTTCTGATAGGTCGCATAATCGGAGCCGGGTTCGTTGTTGTTGATGATGCGATCATAGAGGGCGATCGCTTTCGGGAACTGGCGCAGCATGTAGTAGCAGTCGGCCGCACGCAGGGCGGCATCATTGGCGATACGCTGTGCATTAGGTCCGCTGGCTCTTTCCGCTGATTCGAAATGCGGCAGTGCGTCGGCGTATTTGTTCTGTTTCAGCAGACTATAACCCAGGTTATAGCTGGCCGTTTGTGCGTTGGCCTCACCGGAAACGGGTGCGGTAGTATTCAGATAGGCGTTGAGGTTAGTGATGGCATTGTCGGTCTTGTTCTGGCGCAGCGCGATCTCCGCTTTCCAGAAATAGGCCAGCTGCCTGATGTTGGCATCGTATGGATTTTTGATGGCTACATCCAGCAGGCGCTCTGCTTCGGCCAGTTGCTGGTCGTTGATCAGCTCTGTGGCGCGGCCATAGGCTACTTTCTGGTAGGCTTTCAGCACGGTAGGATTCTTGTCGGGGATCATCTCTATCGTTGCCAGGCCATCTTTGTAGTTGTTGGTATTCATGAACAGGTTCACCAGTATTTCCCTGGCTTCCTTGTTATATTCAGATTGCGGATAGGTTTTCACGAACTGTGTAAGTTCGGTGAGGGCAGCGTCCTGGTAGCCCAGTTCGTAGGATAATTTACCGTAGTTGAAACGGGAGATTTCCTGTTGCTGCGGGTTGGAGCTGTTATTGGCGCAGAAGGCGAAAGCGTTGCGGGCATTGGCTTTCTGGCCGGTGCGCAGGTAGCAGTCGCCCAGGAGGTACATCGAGTTCTGACCCAGTGAATCTTTGGCGCTGCTGAGTTGTTTGAAGCCGGTGATGGCTTTTTTCAGGTTGCCGGTTTGATAGTAAGAATAAGACAGCTGGTAGATATCTTCATTCTTCACATCGTCGGAATTATCCTGGAACTCCTGCAGGTAGGGCAATGCTTTTTTATAATCTTTCTTCTCGAAATAGGCTTTACCGATCAGTTGTTTCAGCTCTGCTTCATAGTACTGGCCGCCTTTCTGCAACAGTGGCTCGCCGTAGGCGATGAGTTGATCGGCTTTGCCCTGGAAATAATAAATTTCAGCGATGTAATAAGGCACCACATTGCTGTATTTCGGTTCGTTTACTACGCGTTGAAAACTGTTGAGCGCTTCGCCGTACTGCTTGTTGTAATAGGCGATGAAGCCATAGTAGTAGTTCGCAGGGATATAATATTTTCCCTGTATTTCCTTGATGGAGGCGAACAGCGGCTGCGCTTTCTGAAAGTCTTTCACATTGAAATAGCAGTAGGCGAGTTCGAATTTCGCAGCTGCGATTTCAGCGTTGGAGAGGTTGTCGATCCCCGCTTTTTCGTAATAAGGGATTGCTTCTTTCAGTTTATTGAGATGGAAATAATATTTCGCAAGTTGATAGCTGACGAGTTGTTCGCGGGCGTTGTTGTTGAACAGCTTGAGATAATCGAGCGCCAGTTTTTCCGCATTGTCCTGTTGCAGTTTGAGAGCGCAGATGGTATAATAGTAGTAGGCATCTGCTTTTACCAGGTCGCGGTTTGTTTCGTGAAAATAATCGATATTATCGATCGTTTGTTTGAAAAGCTGCATGGACACAGCATATTTTTCATGCTGAAAATATTGCTGTGCGTCCTTGAATGTTTTCTCAGGATCTGTGTAGATGCGTGTCTGTTGCGCCTTTGCGGCTGGCATTCCCGCAATACAGGCGCCCGTGAAGGCGATAAGGGATAAGTACAGATGGCCTGGAACAATAATTTTTCTTATTAACTGCATGCTGTTGCTTTATATCTTGAATATGCGATTAAAACGAATACCGGGCGGAAATATTTTCCGGCCGGGCGATTACTCTTGTTGTGCCTTTCAGCAAATATAAAAGTTATATCTTTTCTTTTTAGAATGCTTTTCCAACCGATGTGGATAACTCCGGAATACCGGCAAAAGCGATTAAGCTATCTTGCGAAAAATAAATTACAAGCAAAAACCTTACCTACTATGAGAAAACTGTTTTCGGCAGGCTTTACGAATGGCGCTGTGCACTTCTCGATGCTTGTGCTACGATTGGTATTTGGCGGTTTGATCCTCTTGCATGGCTGGCCTAAACTGATCAACTTTGCCGCCAAGGCACGCACCTTTCCTGATCCGCTGCATGTGGGCCATA
The DNA here is from genome assembly GCF_902167635.1 of Chitinophaga vietnamensis. Lineage (GTDB taxonomy): Bacteria > Bacteroidota > Bacteroidia > Chitinophagales > Chitinophagaceae > Chitinophaga > Chitinophaga vietnamensis. The sequence continues at coordinate 144,424 of NZ_CABHMS010000009.1, read as the reverse complement.
CCACTTCACTGGGGATGACGGTGTTTGCCGAGGTTTTTTGCGCAGTATTCATTATCATCGGCCTGCTGACCAGGCTGGCGGCCATTCCGCTCGTGATCTGCATGTCCGTGATCATCTTCATCATCAATGCACATCAGCCGGTAGACAAGATCGAATTGCCTGTCATGTACCTCGCTGCCTTTGTGGTGATCCTCTTCACCGGACCAGGCAGAGTATCTATCGATGGACTGATCGGCAAGTAATGGATTGATCTTTGTGACAAGAGCAATATTTTTGCAATAAAAAAGACGAGAACCATGTTCATCAGCACAACAACAATAAGAGTTCGATATGGAGAGACCGACCAGATGGGATACCTGTATTATGGCAACTATGGCCTCTATTACGAAGTAGGGAGGGCAGAAGCGATACGGGAACTGGGTTTCACCTACCGCGAACTGGAAGAACAAGGCGTGATGATGCCTGTAGCCGAACTGAATGTAAAATATTTCCGGCCGGCATTCTATGATAACCTCATAACGGTGAAGACTATACTGAAAGAGCTGCCTAAAAGCTCGCGGATACAGTTTCACAGTGAGCTATACAACGAAAAAGGAGAACTGCTGAACGTAGGCGTTACCACCCTCGTATTCGTGGATGTGAACACCCGCCAGAAAGCAGGCCTTCCTGATGCGTTGAAACACAGACTGGAACCATTTTTTCAATAATTTATGGATTGACGGATTTTTTGATTGACGGATTTTTTATCGATCTCTAAATCAAGAAATCCGTAAATCAAAAAATCCGCAAATATTTTCATGGTCACTACCAGTATCATTACTATTGGAGATGAATTGCTGATCGGGCAAACCATTGATACCAATTCCGCCTGGATGGCGCAACAGCTCAATGCGATGGGCATCTGGGTACACCGGCGTGTAGCCATTGGCGATGTGAAAGAAGACATTCTCACTACGATGGCTAAAGAAGCAGCAGTATCCGATATCATCCTCATCACCGGCGGCCTTGGCCCCACCGCCGACGATATCACCAAACCCACGCTCTGCGAATATTTCGGCACCCGTCTCGTACAAGATGAAGAAGTACTGAAGAAGGTGCTGTATATGTTCGAAAGCCGCGGCCTGCCTATCCTGCAACGCAACGTAGACCAGGCGCTGGTGCCGGCATCCTGCACGGTGCTTTCCAACGACCGTGGCTCTGCGCCCGGCATGTGGTTCGAAAAAGACGGGAAGATATATGTATCCATGCCCGGCGTGCCGCACGAAATGAAAGGCATCATGGAAAACCATGTGCTGCCAAGGCTGGAAGCGCATTTCAATACGCCGGCAGTAGTGCATCATACATTGATCACTTCCGGTATGGGCGAATCCTTTGTGGCAGAGCGCATCACAGACTTTGAAGCCAAACTGCCGCCGCATATCAAACTGGCTTACCTGCCCAGCTATAGTCTGTTGAAACTGCGACTCACCGCCCAGGGCGCCGACAAGATCACCACAGCGGCAGAACTGGGCATCTATTTCACGGAGCTGAAAGAGCGCCTTGTTGATATCACCGTTGCAGACCAGGACCTTACGATGGGTGAAGTGCTGGGTGGCCTGCTGAAAGAGCGGGGCAAAACGGTAGGTACTGCTGAAAGCTGTACCGGTGGCCTGATTGCCAGCTGGATCACCGCTGTGCCGGGCAGCTCCAACTATTTTAAAGGCAGCGTTGTCGCCTATGCCAACGAAATGAAAGTGAAGATGCTGGGCGTGCAAGCCGCCACGCTGCAGGCGCATGGCGCTGTGAGCGAAGCTACCGTGCGTGAAATGGTAACAGGCGCACTACAATTGCTGGAAACAGATTATGCTATCGCCGTTTCCGGTATCATGGGCCCCGATGGCGGCACGCCTGAAAAGCCCGTGGGCACGGTATGGATCGCCGTAGGCAGCCGCCAGCGCACCACCGCCATCAAATATCACCTGCGCTACGACCGTGAACGCAATACACAGATGACGGCCGTATACGCTATGAACGAACTACGCAAACTGATCTTACAGGAGGATTGATACAATTCCCTTAAATTTGTTGCGCACTAAAAGCAATTCAATCTTATGGCCATTATAGAATTGGTAATGCCTAAAATGGGGGAGAGCATTATGGAAGCCACCATTTTGCGCTGGCATAAAAAGCCCGGAGATCACGTAAAGGTAGATGAGACCGTGCTGGAAATCGCCACCGACAAAGTGGATAGCGAAGTGCCATCCATCGCAGAGGGCGAGATCACAGAACTGTTGTTTGCCGAAAACGACGTAGTGCCGGTAGGTACAGTGATCGCCCGTATCAACACCAATGCCGACGCAACCGCAGCTGTTGCCGATTCCACGCCTGTTGCACCTGCTGCAGCAGAACCGAAATTCACTTCCGCCCCGGCGCCTGCCGCGGCCTCCCGTACCGAAGAAGCCGCTCCTGTGGCCTCCGGAGCCGGCGCAAAATTTTATTCGCCGCTGGTACTTACCATCGCACAACAGGAAGGCGTGAGCTTCGCCGACCTCGAAAAGATCCCCGGTTCCGGCAGCGAAGGCCGCGTAACCAAAAAAGACATTTTGCAGTATGTGGCCGACCGTAAGGAAGGCAAGGTGATCCCGGATGTAACGCCGGCGCCTGTTGCTGCTGCTCCTGCCGCCGCTGCGGCCCAACGCACAGCCGCTGTTACCACCACTGTGGCCTCGCCTACCTACAATGGCAACGTGGAAATCATTGAAATGGACCGCATGCGCAAGCTCATCGCGAATCACATGGTGATGAGCAAGCAAACCAGCCCGCATGTGACCAGCTTCGCCGAAGCCGATGTTACCAATATGGTGAAATGGCGCGACCGCGTGAAAGGCGATTTCGAAAAACGTGAAGGCGAAAAACTCACTTTCACACCGCTGTTCATCGAAGCGATCGTAAGATGTATCAAGCGTTTCCCGCTGATCAATTGCTCACTGGATGGCGACAAGATCATCATCAAGAAAGATATCAACGTGGGAATGGCCACTGCATTGCCTTCCGGTAACCTCATCGTGCCAGTGATCAAAAATGCGGACCAGCTGAACCTTACCGGTCTTACCAAACAGGTGAACGCACTGGCCAATGCCGCCCGCCAGAACAAGCTGAAACCGGAAGATACCCAGAGCGGTACTTTCACACTCACCAATGTAGGTACCTTCGGTAGCCTGATGGGCACACCCATCATCAATCAGCCACAGGTGGCCATCCTGGCCGTAGGCGCTATCAAAAAACGCCCGGTGGTGATTGAAACAGAACTCGGTGATTCCATCGCTATCAGGCATATGATGTACCTGTCCATGTCATACGATCACCGTATCGTAGATGGTTCCCTGGGCGCTACTTTCCTCACGGCGGTAGCACAGGAGCTGGAAAATTTTGATCCGAAGAAAAGTTTCTAAATAATAAAGCCCTTGAAGCATTGCTTCAAGGGCTAAAAAAGAAGCGACGAGGCGTTCATATGAACGCCTCGTCGCTTTTAGTTTCGTCTTGGTTTTGCCGAATAAGGGGCGATTAGTAACGACGATCGCGACCGCCGCCGCCATATCCACCGCCGCCACGGTTGCCACCACCTTTAAAATTATTATTCGGTTGTTTAGGTCTTGCTTCGTTTACCATCAATTGCTTGCCTTCTACTTCGCTGCCGTTCAAACTATCCATAGCCTTAGCTGCTTCTTCCTGATTGGGCATTTCCACAAATCCAAAACCACGTGAGCGGCCGGTTTCGTGGTCTTTGATAACCTTAGCGGAGGTAACCTCTCCAAAATCGCTGAAGATCTGATGAAGATCTTCATCGTTCAACCTATAATGCAGGTTGGCTACGTAAATGTTCATGATAACTGAAATTAAAAAAATGAAAAATATTGTACCTGAAGTTATGAAAATTAAACTAATAAAAAAGACAGCCCTTAAAAATATTTCTTATTAACAAATCCGCCTTGATATCATAATCTCTCAAACCCTTTACCGTATTCATTCTTCCTGCTTTTGAAATAATCTTTAAAAAATGCCTGTATCATTCACAATCCCGTTTTTTCCGCGTTTTTTTTCGTAAATTCAGGATATGATCCATTAAATTAAATTGTTATGGGAGCATTGAGTGAAACCTGGTTTGCAGACGGATACATCGATTTTGAGCTGAAGAAATACACATTGCTGGCATATCTGCAAGATATTAACCGCTACTTCAACCAGCATAAATTATATCCCCAGCTCGCTGATATCATCTTCCACTATAATAACCTGCTCGCATTCCGGGAAAACAAACAGTTCCTCCAACAGCAATTCCCTAAACGACTCACCACCGTGAACATGGAAAAACTGCAGCTGCTCTATGAACAGCTGATCGCTGATGATGAACTGATGCAGGAGCTGGAAAACATCATCCAGTACTCTTTGCCACAGATGAACAACACGATCAGGGAGGGTACGGAATTATATGAATTTGTGGAAGACAAGCTGAGCATTTCCCCGGTGGGCCTGGTGCCACTCGATCCTGCGGAAGGCTTTATGCTGCTGTGCGACGGCCATTACCGCGATGTATTGGTATATGCCTATCGCCTCACGATCTTTGAGCGGCATGATGAAAAATTCAGGGGCATTCATATGCATTACCTGGAAGCGTATAAGAAAGACCTCGTGCATACCTGCGAACATATCAAAGGCCTGCTGCTGCGTTCACACGCTGAAATGCCCAACCCTGCTGTGTATTGCGTGGAAACAAAGTTAGTGATGCCAATTAATGAAACGCTGTTGCCAGTGGCCAAAAGGAGCCTCGTGAAATACCTGGCCGCCGCATAAGCGCTATGGCAGCGCAGGCGCAGCAGTGGCGGCACTGCTGTCGAACCGCACATCCAGCGTATGGTCTTTCAGGAAAGGCGCATAATATTGCGCCATCATCTGCCTGATCTTCGCTTTCGACTTTTCTATGTACACCGTATTGTGTTCCAGCTGATCGCGGGAAGTCTGGTATAATTTCTTCTGCACATCGGTATAGGTTTCATCGTCCTGGAAAAGGAACAAACCCTTGCGGTTGGCGGTTTCCATGCGATCGAGCTTTAGCTCGTAACTGAGTAGTTTTGGCGCTGGCAGGTATACGATGATCTGCTTGTTGCTCATATCTACTTTAAAATGTTTATCGTCGATATTCACGCCATATTTTGCCTGGTAGGGCACCGTTACCCAGATCGTATTTTCGAGGAAAGTCTTTTTCAGGTTATCGGTCCAGTCGCCATTGTTGCCGATATTACTACGTTTGATACTGGCGCTGCCTTCCACGTCCAGACTGGCCAGTTCTGCGATCTCTTTTACGATGGTGCTGTTGGAGATCACTTGCTGACTCACATTTTTGCTGCCGAAGAAGCGGCCCAGCCAGAAAATGAATATGGCTATGATGATCAGCGCGACGGCATACAGGATCTTTTTCATGCGTGTAAGTTAAGAAAAAAGATTTCTCGCAGAGGCGCGAAGCAGCAAAGGGGCAAAGGGCGGGCTGCGCCCGCAGATAAGAATAGGCGCGATTTATTTGTGCCGGTAAATTGTTAATGCGATGCGCGTGCAGCCTGCGCTTTCCGCCTTTGCGCCTCTGCTGCTTTGCGCCTTTGCGTGAACATTAGCGCGTGAGTTCCGCGATGAGCGCGGCATGCTGCGGATAGGCCGCCTGCAGGGGCGAGCGCTCGGCGAGTTCAAAATCGGCGAAGTCGAAGCCTGGCGCCACAGTGCAGCCGGTGAGCGCGTAACTATCCGGCGCTTCCACGCGCGATGCAAACCAGTTGCCTGCGGCGATCACCACCTGTAGCTGCTCGCCCGCCAGGATATTGCGGCCCAGCTTATGCGTGCGGAGGTTGCCGCCCGGCTCGATCTCATATATCGTGAGGGTACTGCCATCATAAAAATGCCAGATCTCATCCGCCGCAATGCGGTGAAAGGCAGATATCTCCCCGGTTTCCAGCAGGAAGTAAATACAGGTAGAAGCATTGCGGTTGCCTTTCATGCCGGCGGGGAGGGTAGCCATATCCAGCTTCCACTCGGAGCGATAGGTTTCACGGAAAGCGCCGCCTTCCACATGTGATTGTAACTGTAAGTGTTCGCGCCACCACGCGGCAGAATGTTGCATAGGTCACCATTTTGGGGGGTAAGTTAATCAAAAGAAACGTTATTCTTCTTTTTTCGTATATACGTCAGGGTTATGAATCTGCATGATCCTTTCGGGGTTGGCGAGCGGCGTGAAACCAAACTGGGCATAGAGGCCATGGGCATCGCTGGTGGCGAGCAGCCAGCGGCGCAGCCCTTGCAGGTCGGGGTGGGCGAGTATCTGTTCCACGAGCCATTTGGATAAACCCTTGCCCCGCCAAGGCTGTAATACGAACACATCGGCGAGGTAAGCGAAAGTGGTTTTGTCGGTGATCACCCGCGCAAAACCAATCTGTTCATCTTTATGAAAAAGCCCGAAACAAACGGAATTTTCTATCTGGCGCAGCACAGTGCCCAGTGGAATATCTTTTGCCCAATAGGACTCTTCCGATAAAAAACGGTGAATGACGGGAACGTTCAGCAGTTGCTTGTCGCTGCTGATCCTGTAATCTTCTTTCGTAACATCAATTTCGGCCATATCCTAGTTTTATCTTACTAAAATAAGCCAAAAAATATCAGCTGGCAACGGCTATTTGTAAGCGGTTACCCTGATGGATGTGCGCGATGGTAGTGGATATGGGCTCGAAATAGGAAGGCGTGTCGCCATTGAAAAGCAGGTAGTCCTTTACGAACATGGCCTGGTTATAATAGCTACTGCGGCCCATATTCGCCTGCCACTGGGGCAGGTTGAGCTGCTGCAATGAGCGCAGCGCGATCTTGAAGCGCACCATGCGGATATACAGCTGCGGCGGTATGCCTATAACGGCAGTGAATATACGCTCCATAGTAGGGCGGGAGAGATGGAAGATATGCGCCAGTTCGCCCAGGCTTACATTTCCTTGTTTGGCGATGAGATAATCGGCCATTTCATCTACCTGCTTCAGTGAACGGGGCTCCTGTGAAAGGGCTTGCTGATAAGCCTGGTTGAGCACCGGTATGATCTCGTCCGGCTGCCGCGCTGCCGCCAGCTTGGCGGAAAGCTGTATCCACAGCGGATTACTATGCATGGCAAGGTTGCGGTAATAATTGGTAAAGGCATGCATATCCAGCCCGGTGAGGCGGTAGCAGCCATAGGCATTGAGTTGTACGATCACGATCTTCACCGGTCCTTTCACATGCAGCTGGCAGGCACAGGTGAACTGCCCGATCACGGCATTGGCCGGCAAGGTGAAAGGCTTGTGGTGCGCGGGTTTCACGGTAGCTTCTCCCTCATGGATAAATACCATGTACTGATCGCCCAGCGCAAAAAGGCTTTGCGGTAGCTGGATCACTCCCCTGGTATTATCTTCCCAGTAATAATATTGCTTTACAAACGGACGCAAGGCATCCTCCGGGTGGTAGATGTGGAAGTTCATAGGTGCAATAGTGTTGGTTCAAAGGATAATGTAAATATATGTTAAAAAATCATATAAATGAAATATTTTATGATAATTACGAATTACGAATTAAGAATTACGGCCTTCTAATAATTACGGATTACGAATTAAGAATTACGGACTTCTAATAATTACGAATTACGAATTAAGAATTACGGCCCTCCCGGTGATCTACCAGGAGGGCCGTAATTCTTAATTCGTAATCCGTAATTATATTTTACCAGCCCCAGTTGATCCCTTTCTCGGTGGCAGGCACGCCGCTTTCCAGCCACTGCGGAGCGGGAGCGCCTTTGAGGAAGTGATCAAAGAACTGTTGCTCGCGGCGCTGGATATCCTTGCGGTTCTGGCGCTGCACGAGGTTATGGGCTTCGTTATTGTAATTGAGCATCCATACGGGCTTGCCTAAACGACGCAGACCGGTAAACATTTCAATGCCCTGGTACCAGGGAACGGCGCCATCGGCATCATTGGCCATAATAGCAATGGGCGTGGTCACTTTGGGCAGGTTGAACAGTGGAGAGTTCTGGATATACAGTTCCGGCTTCTCCCACAAGGTAGCACCGATACGGCTTTGCGAGTGCTCGTATTGGAACTGCCGGTTCATACCGCTTTCCCAGCGGATGCCGCCATAGGCGCTGGTCATATTGGCTACCGGCGCGCCCGCCCAGGCTGCGGCGAAGAGATTGGTTTGTGTAACCAGGTAAGCTACCTGATAACCGCCCCAGCTCTGGCCCTGAATGCCCATATGCTTGCCATCCACCCAGGGTTGTTTGGCCAGCGTTTCTGCGGCGCTCACAATGTAATCATACGCGCTCTTGCCCGGATAACCGTTCTCATAGCTGATGTCCGGCGCTACCACCAGGTAGCCGCGGCTCACGAAGAACGGGATGTTGAGGCGCGAAGGCGTAGGCGCAGGCGCCATATAGCTGTACAGGCCATCACTCAGTTTTTCGTAGAAGTAGAAGATGACCGGGTATTTTTTGTTGGGATCGAAATCTTCCGGCTTGTACAGGATGCCTTCCGCGGGTTTGCCGCTGAAAGTGGTCCATTTGTACAGTTCGGCGGTACCCCAGTTGTATTGCTGCTGTTGCGGGTTGATGCTGCTGATCTTCACGGCATCGGCGATTTTGCTGCCGGTATACACATCGGGCGAAAGCACGTAGCTGGCTTTGGTATAAGCCCAGGCATCGGCATTTTTAGCTTTGATCAGCTCACCAAAGGCGTAAGGCGCCAGCACGATCTGCTGCGGCGCAGCAGGCTTTCCTTTCTTCGGTAATTGAAGGGAATAGTAGCCGTTGTATTTGACGCTATCCTGGAATGCTGTAAGGATAAGCGTTTGGCCGGGATGGAAAAATCTTTCTTCCTCATCCAGCCGGATATTGCGCAGGCGGGTGCGGTGTTGGCGGCCGTAGCTGCCGGTGAGGCACAGCGGCGCTTTTTTACCCGATGGATCTATCTGCCAGATATCATAACGGTCATAGATATACGCAAATGCGTCGCCTTCCATCCATCCGGCGAGACCATAAGGCTCAGGTACATCGGGATGATCATCTTCTTCGTCATACACCTTTGTGGGAATATCCTTGCTTACATTGGTAATGGCGCCGGTAGCGTTATCGTAGGTGAACCATTGTTTGTCTGCAAGATCATACCAGATCACATATTTTCCGGCAGGGGAGATGTAATAGCTGCCATCCAGTTTATCCTTGATCTTTTTGCGGGTGCCGTCGTTCACATCCACGAGGAAGGCGGTTTTGAGCGTGCGGCCGATCCATTGCAGCGGAATGCGTTCGCCTTTGTCCGTATAGCCGAGGGCGTAGTTACTGTTACCTTCGTCTGTGGTGAGCAGGGTTTCGAGGTCTTCGCCGCCCAGTTGTACCGTGCGTTTGCTGGCAGGGTAGTACACGGCGGCGTAATTCCTTTTCAGGTCCTTATCGACATTTTTCAGCTGCATGGGCTGCAGGTAGTCGTCTTTATAGTTCCAGATATCCACTTTCGCTACCTCGAAATCCACGATGGTCGTGTCTTTCGGAGGAAGGATAGGCGCGGTGCCGAAGAAGAGGCGCTGCCCGTTTTTGCTGAAAGAGATATTGCTGTGCGGACTGATGGTCCAGTGAGCGGGGATGCCGCTGGTATTTTTATCGGCGACGGTGATGGCGCTGTCTTGTCCGGGTTTGAAGTAGAACAGTTGATAGAACTGTTGCAGGGATTTGGCGCTGTCGCGGGTACCGAAGTAAGCCGCCTGTTCGCCTTTCTCATCGAAGGCAAACTGTTTGTAATCGCCATAGCCGCGGCTGAGGGTATCTGCTTTGCGGGTGGCGGCATGCCACAGCAATACGCCTGTGCGGGAGAGGGAATCTTTCTTCTCGCTGTTGATCTCTGCGAGGAGGTTGTTACCAGGCTTGCTGATAAAGTACTCCGACACATTTTTGATAGAGTCCTGTAAGCCGCTCTGGAGCTGCCTGATCACGAGTATGCCGTTCTCGGATTTGTTGGCGGCATCCTTGTCGTCGTCCGCACGGTCATCGTCTTTGGCGGTTTTGATGGCGCGGGGAACTTTGCCTTTGGCGGTATCGGCTTCCGGTTTTTCTACCAGGTAGGCCAGCAGGTTGCTGCCTTTAGCGGGCGTTTTGAACGATTTTACGTTCGGCATTTTCAGTACGGTGTCGCTGCCGAGTGTAACGATGCCGAGTGAATCTTTCGGCATTTCATTCGGTTTTTTCTTTTTGATCTTTGCTTCGCGTACAGTTTTGAATACAGGTTTTATGCTGAAAACAACATACTTCGAATCCTGTGTGATCACAGGACTGGCGCCGCGCGGAACGGTGAGCGAGTGGCCGGTGCTGCGGTCGTAGATCACGAGGTTGGCATCACCTTCCTGCGGTACGATGGTATATACTACCCATTGTCCGTTGTTACTGATCACTTTGGTTCCAATGCTTTGCCAGCTGTCGTAAACGCTGTGATCCAGCGCTTGCTTGGCAGGTTGTTGTGCATAAGTAAACAGGGATGATCCCAGGAGGGATATCCCCAGTAAAACTTTTCTCATAAGGCTAAATAAATAATCCGGCGATTAAAATACGAAATGCAGTGTTAAGCAGTGTTAAAAAAGGGATGAGCGCGCAGGATTGCTTATAAACCTTTCCTGGCCAGCCTGTTCTGGCGCGCCACGCGCAGCATTTGCAGCAATACCGACAGCATGATGCAGGCTAAGCCGCCATAGAAGGCCGGGTTGAGGTATTTATTTTCATGGAAGAGCAGGAAAGCCAGCACGATACTGTATACCGGTTCCAGGTTGAAACAGAGGTTGACGGTGAAGGCAGATATCTTTTTCAGGGCCTCCATGCTCAGGAGGTACATGCATACGGTGCAGGCCCAGGCAAGGATCAGCAGGTAGATCCAGTCCATGGTACCGGGCATCAGGGAAGGTACCGGGAACGCATATACGTAGAATGGCAGCCCCAGTGTGAGCACTACAAAACCGGTAGACAGCTCATAGAACGTGATGGTGCGGGTATCAAAACGTTTGATGAGCCTTTTGTTGAAAACGGTGAACAGTGCGGCAAACATTGCGGAAATGATGCCCAGTATGATACCCGTGCGGAACTGCGTATCAAAATGAAAGATGAGCAGGATACCGCTGAGCGTGAGCAGGCTAAGCAGCAATTCCGCCACATCAAAGCGGCGGCGGTTGATGAGCGGGTCGAAGATAGCGGTGAAGAGGCTGGTGAGAGAAAAGCAGACCACTCCGATGGATACATTCGCGTATTTGATACTGCCGTAGAAGAACAGCCAGTGCAGGGCTACCACTACGCCGGTGGCGCCGATCGGCAGTATATCTTTCCAGGGCAATTTCCTGAAAGTGCCTTGAACACGGAACAATATGTATAAAGTAACAGCAGTGATCAGTAAGCGGTACCACACCAGCAGGCCTTCGTTCAGGGAGATGAGTTTGCCGAGGATGCCCGTAAAACCAGCCAGGAATACGGATAGGTGCAGTTGAAGAAATGCTTTTTTCATTTACGGATTTACGGATTTATTGATTTATGGATTTGTTGATCGCTTCAAATCAATCAACAAATCCGTAAATCAATAAATCCCTCAATATCTTTTAGTTTCTTACTCGTTTCTTATAATGCCGGAACAGGCTTTGCCACTGGATCTTGAGCACGCCGAGTATGCCTTCTTTCACGATGCCTTTACTCATTTTGGAGTAGCCTTCTTTCCGGTCTTTGAAGGTGATGGGTACTTCTTTGATGCGGAAGCCCAGTTTCCAGGCGGTGAATTTCATTTCGATCTGGAAAGCGTAGCCTACGAACTGGATCTGATCCAGGTTGATGGCTTGCAGCACTTCATTGCGATAGCAAACGAATCCGGCGGTGGGGTCTTTTACGGGCATCCAGGTGATGATGCTCACATAGATGGAGGCGCCGTAGGATAATACGGCACGGTCCCATGGCCAGTTTTCGGTTTTGCCGCCTTTCACGTAGCGGGAGCCCACAGCCACATCGGCGCCGTCTTTGGCGCAGGCGTCGTAAAGGCGTACCAGGTCTTTCGGATTGTGGGAGAAGTCGGCATCCATTTCAAAAATGTACTGGTAATTGTTGGCCAGCGCCCATTTGAAACCATGGATATAGGCAGTGCCAAGGCCCTGCTTGCCGGATCTTTCTTCCAGGAACAATTGGCCTGGAAACTGCTGCTGTAGCGACTTTACAATAGCGCCGGTGCCATCCGGGGAGCCATCATCGATGATGAGGACATGAAAATCCTGCTGTAAGGAAAATACAGCGTCAATGATGTTCCGGATATTATCCTTTTCATTGTACGTAGGTATAATGACAAGCTTTTCCAATTCAGCCGAATATTTTAGGACTGCGAAAATAGTTCAATTCGCCCGCAAGTTATGATGTTCTAAAAAAAGATTACATTTTTTTTAACATCATATTATAATAGATTTCTGACAGTTTTTGTTTGGTATTCAGCGGAAAATCTGCTTTCATCATCCAATCATAATACTGTGGCTCTATCTTGAGCACTTCGCGCACGGGGCGTCCTTTATATTTACCGAAGTTGAATACTTCCTGTCCGCCCTGCATCACGATGCGGCGGGCGAAGTCAATATATTCTTCTTCTTTGGTGAAATCAGCGAGGGCGTCGATATCACATTTCAGCTGTTCATAGCGGCCCAGCTGGGCTTCGAGTATCTCGTAAGTGGCCAGGGCGTCGGCTTCGGCGCTGTGGGCATTTTCGAGTTGTTTATCGCAATAGAATTTATAAGCGGCAGCCAGCGTACGTTTTTCCATCAGGTGGAAGATGCGCTGTACATCTACAAACTTCCTCTTGGATACATCGAAGTCCATTTCTGCGCGGAGAAATTCTTCTACGAGCAGGGGGATATCGAAGCGATTGGAGTTATAGCCGGCGAGGTCGCAGTTATCGAGGAACTGTTTCAGCTCATTGGCGGCCTGTTTGAAGGTGGGGGCGTCTTTCACATCTTCATCCTTGATACCATGGATCGCTGTGGATCCGGCGGGGATGGGCATGCCGGGGTTGATGCGTTTTACTTTCGACTGCGTTGTTTTATCAGGAAATACTTTGATGATCGCGATTTCGATGATGCGGTCGGAAGCCACGTTGGTTCCGGTGGTTTCCAGATCAATGACGGCCAGCGGCCTTTTGAGGAGCAAAGAAGGCATTATAGTGATTTGAGAATTTATGGATTTATTGATTTATTGATTGAGATATTTGGAAAGTGTGTTGAAATCGAGGCCGTCGTAGGTACCAGAGCTCATTAGCAGGAGGTTGGCATCTTTGTATGACTGTTGTGACAGAAATGTTTCGAGTGCTTCGCGTTCATGGAAGATATGCAAATCTTTCCGGCCAAACCTTGCGGCAATGAGGGCAGGATCGAGGTCGGGCATGCGTTTGATTTCGAGCGCATGTTTGCTGTAAAATACTGCGGCTACATCTGCGGGGTCCATAGCGCCATGGTATTGGCTGAGGAAGTCCGCATTGAGGCTGCTGTAGGTATGTAGTTCCAGTACGGCGATGAGGCGGCGTTCGGGGAACTGTTGCTTTACGGCTTCCATGGTGGCTTTCACCTTGGAGGGAGCGTGTGCGAAATCGCGGTAGATAACGGTGTGCTCATTTTTTGCTACCAGCTCCAGGCGCTTGGCGGCGCCTTTAAAAGTGGCGATGGCTTGCAGGAAGGCTTCATCAGAGATGCCCAGTTCATTACATACGAGTTTGGCGGCGTGCATGTTGAGGAGGTTATGACCGCCGAACACTTCCAGGTCGGCATAGCCTTCATCAAAGAACACACGGGTAATGCCGTTGCGTATCATATGGATCGGGGTATTGTATGGCACAAGGCGCAGGTGGCGGCCTTCGGCGGCCACCAGGCTGCCGAGTTCTTCATCGCCGCTGTTGTAGATGAGCACTTGCCCGGGTTCCATCTGGCGGATGAAGATGGCGAATTGTTCTTTGTATATCTCGTAAGTGGGGAACACGTTGATATGATCCCATGCGATGCCGGTGAGCACGGCCACCTGCGGGTGCAGGAAATGGAATTTGGGCCTTTTCTCGATCACGGATGCAGGGTATTCGTCGGCCTCGCATACGATGATGGGCGCGTCGGTAATGTTGACCGACTGTGCAAAGCCTTCCAGGCGGGCGCCTACGAGGTAGTCGAAGGCTTTGTGGCAGGCTTGCAGTACGTGCATGATCATGGCGGTGGTGGTAGTTTTACCATGACTACCGCCAACGGCTACACGCAATTTGTTTTTACTTTCCTGGTAGATGTATTCCGGGAAGGAGTATATTTTCAGGTTCAGTTCCCGTGCGCGTATCAGTTCGGGGTTATCGGCCCGGGCATGCATGCCGAGGATTACGGCGTCGAGGTCGGGGGTGATGCGTGCAGCATCCCACCCGAGGGAGGCTGGCAGTATGCCTGCCTCACGCAGGTTGCCAAGCGCCGGTTCAAATATCTCGTCGTCGCTGCCGCTAACGATATATCCTTTGTGCTTCAGTGCTATGGCCAGCTGGTGCATCACGCTTCCGCCTATCGCAATAAAATGTACTTTTGCCATGGTGAATATTTTCGGATTTCCGGATGTAAGAATGTGAGAATGTAAGAATGTAAGAATGTGAGAATTTACGGATTTAGGGATTTGAAATAAATCCGTAAATCCACAAATTCGAAAATCCGAAAATTCTTAATCTGGAAATTCCCAAATACATAGTGTTGTTTTTTCTAATGTATTTTTTATATTTGCAAAATAACGTTACAAAAGACGATTAAAAAAGTTGTCATAGCATAAATTCTGATGAATTTTCGTTTTACTAAATAAATCCTCCCTGTATGAAATCTTATGTAAGAATTTTGGGCTACGCCGGTATGGTTTGTATCTTTGCTGCTTTCTTAACATCCTGCGCCACGCATCAGAAACTGGGCTGCCCGATGAGAGGGATGGCAAAGGCGCCTGTCGCAGAGCATAGCAAACATTGTTAGTGAAATGAATTGGATAACGTTAACCAACGAAGAACAACTGCAGGAGATCAATACGGCATCCGGGCATCAGCCGGTAGTCATTTTCAAGCACAGCACGCGGTGCTCCATCAGCTCTATGGCGAAATCCCGCCTGGAGCGTGCAGTTGAGCCGGAAGGGTTAACGTTTTACTATCTCGATCTGATCAACTATCGTCACATCTCCAACAAAATATCCGAAATCTACCACATTCCGCACGAATCTCCGCAGGTGCTGGTGATCCGCAATGGTCAATGTATTTACGATGAAAGCCATAACGGCATCCGTATGGAGGACATTGCCGCCGAGGCAGGCCTGTAAGCATGGCTGCAAATGCTGCATATTACCTAGCTTTGCAGCATGAAACATCGTATAGTAGTTGCAGTTACAGGGGCCAGCGGTTCTATTTATGCGCGCCAGCTGCTGCAAAAGCTCCATGCTGCGCAGGATCAGCTGGATGAAGTAGCCGTAGTGATGACGGAAAACGCTAAAACCGTTTGGCAAACAGAACTCAGAAATGAGGAATACAATCAGCTGCCCTTCCGCGTTTATGGTCAGCAGGATTTTCATGCACCCTTTGCCTCCGGCTCCGGACGCTTCAATACCATCATCATCTGTCCCTGTTCTATGGGCACGCTGGGCCGCATCGCCACCGGTATCTCCAACGACCTGATCACCCGTGCCGCCGATGTGGTGCTGAAAGAACGGCGCAAACTCATTTGCGTGGTAAGGGAAACGCCTTATAACCTTATGCACATCCGCAATATGGAAACGGTGACCCTCGCAGGCGGCATCATCTGCCCGGCTACGCCATCATTCTACAGCGTGCCCACCACGATCGAAGAGGTGGCCGGCACCGTGGTGGACCGTATCATCGATCTCGCCGGTATCGAACAGCAAACATACCGCTGGGGCAGCGATAGCAATAATAAAGCTGAATAATTATCTTCGTACCTTATTTTCATCAACATGCAGATCGCAATTATCAATGGCCCTAACCTGAACCTGCTGGGCAAACGGGAACCGGGTATCTATGGCAGTGAGTCTTTTGAAGATTACCTGCAACAGCTGAAAGAGCAATACCCTGCCGTGACGTTCAGCTATTTTCAGAGTAACGTAGAAGGAGAGATCATCAATTACCTGCACCAGGTGGGCTTTTCCGCCGATGGCATCCTGCTGAATGCAGGCGGTTACACCCATACTTCTGTGGCTATCCGCGATGCCATTGCCGCGATCAAAACACCGGTGATAGAAGTGCATATCAGCAACGTATACGCGCGGGAAGAGTTCCGGCATACTTCTCTGATAGCGCCTAAATGCGTGGGCAGCATCTGTGGCCTGGGCATGAAAGGATATAAGCTGGCAGTAGCCTACTTTCTGTAATCATATCAATAAAAAAGCGTCCACCCTTGCAGGGGTGGACGCTTTTTTATTGCCTATCATTTAGCAGCATGCTGCTTTCTCTTCTTTGAAAGCTTCGCGGGGCTTGAGTCCCAGCAGTTCAAACATCATGCGGTCATGTTCGAGCGAAGGATTGTCGGTGGTGAGCAGTTTATCCCCGGTGAAGATAGAGTTGGCGCCTGCCATGAAACACAGCGTTTGATCGGCCATGCTCATTTCTGCGCGACCGGCGCTGAGGCGCACCATTGATTTCGGCATCAGGATGCGGGCGGTGGCGATCATGCGCACCATATCCCAGAACTCCACTTTCGGCAGATGTTCCAGCGGCGTGCCTTTTACGCGGGTGAGCGCGTTGATGGGCACGGAATCCGGATGCTCGGGCAGGTTGCTCAGGGTGTGCAACATACCGATGCGGTCTTCATGGGATTCTCCCAGCCCGATAATACCGCCGCAACACACGCTCACGCCGGCTTTACGGACGTTGTCGAGTGTTTGAAGACGGTCGTCATAAGTACGGGTGGAGATGATCTCACTATAATGTTCGCGGGATGTATCCAGGTTGTGGTTGTAAGAATAGAGGCCGGCATCGGCGAGCTTTTTCGCCTGCTCTTCGGTGAGCATGCCCAGTGTGCAGCATACTTCCATGCCCAGTTCATTCACGCCTTTTACCATATCGAGCACGCGGTCGAAGTCGCGGTTATCGCGTACTTCGCGCCAGGCGGCGCCCATGCAGAAACGGGTGGAACCCGCTTCCTTGGCCTTTTGCGCGTATTTCAGTACTTCGTCTTTTTGCATGAGGGCATGCACATTGATATCGGTATTGTATCGAGCAGCCTGCGGACAGTAGGCGCAATCTTCCGGACAGCCACCGGTTTTGATGGACAACAGTGTGCACACCTGTACTTCAGCGGTATCCTGGTATTCGCGGTGCACAGAGGCTGCGCGGTATACCAGTTCCAGCAGAGGTGTGTTGTAGATATCGTGGATCTCTTCTATCGTCCAGTCATGACGGATCTGCATATGTGATGAATTTAAAATCAGAGATATTGGAAATTTGTTTTTGGTGTAATGTTGAGTAAGGTATGGTAGATGAGTTGGATGGTATTTTCGATATCATCTTTTTTCACCATTTCCACCGTGGTGTGCATATAGCGCAGCGGGAGGCTGATCAATGCAGATGGCGTACCATCGTTGGAGTAGGCAAAAGCATCTGTATCGGTGCCGGTGCTGCGGCTTACAGCGTGCAGCTGGTAAGGGATATCGTTTTTCTTCGCTGTTTTGATGATGAGATCGCGCAGGATGTTATGTACTGCGGGGCCGTAGGTGATGCTGGGGCCACTACCGCATTTGATCTCGCCTTCGATGTTCTTGTTGATCATCGGGGTGGTGGTATCATGCGTAACGTCGGTGATAATGGCCACATTCGGTTTGATACGTTTGGCGATCATTTCGGCGCCGCGCAGGCCTACTTCTTCCTGTACTGCATTGACGATGTAGAGGCCGAAGGGCAGTTCCTGTTTTTTCTCTTTCAGGAGGCGGGCTACTTCCGCGATCATGAAGCCGCCAATGCGGTTATCGATGGCGCGGCAGATATAGTAGTCGTAGTTGAGTTCTTCGAAACCATCTTCAAAAGTGCATACACAGCCTACATGGATGCCGAGGTCTTCTACTTCCTTGCGGGAGCGGGCGCCGCAATCCAGGAAGATATTTTCCACTTTAGG
This sequence comes from Chitinophaga vietnamensis, assembly GCF_902167635.1. Lineage (GTDB taxonomy): Bacteria > Bacteroidota > Bacteroidia > Chitinophagales > Chitinophagaceae > Chitinophaga > Chitinophaga vietnamensis. The sequence goes on along the minus strand of NZ_CABHMS010000009.1, from coordinate 126,238 downwards.
TTGTGGTTCTTTGCCTTCGGTGCTGCGCATGCGGGTATGGATGGCGGGCCATCCGAATACGGCTTTCACGATGCCTTTTTCGGTATGTATGTTCACCCGCTTGCTGGGCGCGATCTGCTGATCGGAGCCACCATTGCGGATCACATAGATCAGGCCTTCCGGGGAGATATAGTTCACGAACCAGGAGATCTCGTCGGCATGCGCTTCTATCACCACTTTGAAAGGCGCTTTGGGATTGATCACGCCCACAACGGAGCCATAGGCATCCACGAAATGTTCGTCGATATAAGGGGTGATATATTTCAGCCAGAGCTTTTGCCCTTCTTTCTCGAAGCCGGTAGGAGACGGATTGTTCAGGTAGTCTTTCAGGAATGCCAGTGATTCCTTGCCCAGTATGGATTTCTGCTTTTTAGACATAGTTTTTTCCGATTGTGACCGGACAAATGTAGAATATTTACGGATTTTTTGATTTTTTGATTTTGGGATTTGAGGGAGAAGGTTTTATGAGATGAGGAGCCAGGCGAGGTGCAGCAGGGCAGAGAGCATCATGAAACCGTCGAGCACGAAGTAGAACATATAATCAGAGCGGGTCTGCTGCGCCTTGCGGGTGATGAGCGCGGTGGCGGCAGAGGCAAACAGCAGTGTGCCGATCACCGGCCAGGAGGTGTAAGGGTAGAGGAAAACCGCGCTGAGTGCGGCCGTCAGCAGGGAAAGATAATACAGCCGGTTCAGGTCTTTTTCGTTGAGATAGGTGATGAGGCTGCGGATACCTTCCTTTTTATCGGACTCCAGATCGCGGTAATCGAAGAGGATGCAGATGGCATAGATGAGTGCAAAGCGGTGCAGCGTGAAGAGGACCACCGGGGCGTTTATCCGCTGATCTGCTATCAGTGCGGGCAGCAGCGTGGTGACGTAGGTCCATACGAAGGTGAGGAACAATGTTTTTCCTATCGCAATGCGGCGCAGCCACATAAAAGTTTTATGCGGCACCTTGGGCGCAGAATAGAGGAACGTGAGGATGGCCGCGCCACTCAATGCCAGCCAGTGGCCGCGCAGCGGCCAGAAGAAATACAGGGCGCCCAGCAGCCCAATGCCGCATAGCACCAGCATCAGCAGCCGGTGACGTTCTCCCCACATCAACCTTTCAGAAGAGGAATAGCTGCCAGGCGTAAGGTACCAATGAAAATTATAACTGCATATAGTGGAGAAAAATACGAAGCAGTAAAAATCGTGGCGATCATAATAATAGAGATGCAGCACCTGGTCAGTCTGCCATATCATGAGCAGTGCGCACAGTGAGATATAAACAGAGGTAAAGAGAAAATAATTGAAAGCAGTTCTGAGCATGGAGCTGAATTTGAAGATTACACGCAAAGCAGCGTAAGCAGCAGAGCAGCAAAGAGCGCTGCGCGCAAATGCACCATAGAGATCGCGGGCGTAGCCCGCCTTTGCTGCTCTGCTGCTTACGCTGCTTTGCGTGAGACCTTCTACAAAGGTATGTTGCCGTGTTTTTTTCTCGGCATGTTTACCACTTTATTTTCCAGCATGCTGAACCCTTTGATGAGTTTGATGCGTGTTTGATCGGGGATGATCACTTCGTCGATATATCCTTTTTCGGCTGCCAGGTAAGGGTTGGCGAATCTTTCGGTGTAATCGTTCACGAGCTCGTTCATGCGCGTTTCCGGATCGGCGGCGGTATCGATCTCTTTTTTGAAGAGGATCTCTACAGCGCCTTTGGCGCCCATTACAGCGATTTCAGCTTGCGGAAATGCGAAGTTGAGATCGGCGCCGATATGTTTGGAGTTCATCACGCAATAGGCGCCGCCATAGGCTTTGCGGGTGGTGACGGTGATCTTCGGCACAGTGGCTTCGCAGAGGGCATAGAGCAGTTTGGCGCCATTGGTGATGATGCCATTCCATTCCTGGTCGGTGCCGGGCAGGAAGCCGGGAACATCCACTAGTACAAGCAGCGGCACATTGAAGGCATCGCAGAAACGGGTGAAGCGCGCGCCTTTTACAGAAGCGTGTATATCCAATACGCCCGCCAGGTGAGCCGGCTGATTGGCTACAATACCGATGCTGCGGCCGGCGATGCGGGCAAAGCCTACGATCAGGTTTTCCGCAAAATCTTTATGTACTTCAAAAAAACTATCAGCATCCGTGATCTGTTCGATCACTTCCTTCATATCATAAGGCTGGTTGGGATTGGCGGGAATCAGTTGATTGAGCGTTTCCCTCACTTCATTGGCTGCCTCGTAAGGGTATACCGGCGCGGTTTCTTCACAGTTCTGCGGGATATAGCTCAGCAGCCTTTTGATGTTCTGGATACATTCCACTTCGTTGGCGCAGGAGAAATGTGTAACGCCGCTTTTGGTAGCATGCGTTTGTGCGCCGCCCAGTTCTTCCGAGGTTACTTCTTCATGGGTAACGGTTTTCACCACGTTGGGACCTGTTACGAACATGTAGGAAGTTTGTTCCACCATCATGATGAAATCGGTGATAGCGGGAGAATATACAGCGCCGCCGGCACAAGGCCCCATGATGGCGCTGATCTGCGGGATCACGCCGGAGGCGCGGGTGTTGCGGTAGAAGATATCAGCATATCCGCCAAGACTTACCACCCCTTCCTGTATACGTGCGCCGCCACTGTCGTTCAGGCCAATGAGCGGTGCGCCATTGTTCATGGCGAGGTCCATGATCTTGCAGATCTTGCGGGCGTGGGGTTCCGACAGGCTGCCGCCGTAAACGGTGAAATCCTGGGAGAACACATATACCAGGCGTCCGTTAATGGCGCCGAAGCCGGTCACTACGCCGTCGCCGGGAAATTGTTCCTGATCGGTGGTGAGGCCGCGGTTACGGTTGGTGACTAACATATCCAGTTCTTCGAAAGATCCTTCATCCAGCAACAGCTGTAGGCGTTCGCGGGCTGTGAGCTTGCCTTTCTTGTGTTGTGATGCGATACGTACTTCACCACCGCCCAGCATCGCTTCGGCCATCTTCGACTGTAATTCCTCTATTTTATTCATGCGCGGAAAAATATGATGATCTAAAAATAAAAGGATTCCTTATGTTAAAAGGAATCCTTTATATGATGTAAATGTAAAGGTTTTTGGCTATTGTTTGATGATAGGTAGTTTAGGCGTGATAATAGTATCGCTGTGATGCCCGGCTTTATCTACAATGAAAACCCTGAACCAGATGCTGTCCGGGCGGGTGCCGGTGCCTTCCACCCATCCGCGGAAATCGGAGGTGCCCAGGTGCAGGCTCACTTCAGCATCTACGCTATGACCTTCATGCTGGCCGATATTGGGCATCTTCCATACCTGGAATACCGGTACGGTGGCAGGTGGAATATAATAATGTCTTTCCCAGGCGATGGTATCTTCAATATCGCCATCGCCATCTTTTACATTTAATATAATATCGAGATTGGTAGTAGCAGTGGTAAGCGCGGATGTAGAGTAGCCTTTGAAGGTAAGGATGGGTTTTGAGCCGTAATTATCTTTTTTACAAGCGTAAAAAAGGCCGGTTAAAAGGATCAGTATCAGGAATTTCTTCATAAAACAAACGTACATTAATTTAGGTAATATACAAATTATCGGCTATCTCCATGTATCTCCTACAAAACGTTTTTTTATAGCAATTGTTACTTGCTGTGGGGAAATTTATTCTTCTCCCTAACTTTGTGCGGTTTTAAAGATCGATCAAGATGAACAAAGTTTCTCCGGAATATATTTTCTCTCTACAGCCAGGCGGCCTGGAAGTCGCTGCACTGGAGCTTTTCCGCTTCCAGTACCGCGAAAATGCCCTTTACCGGGCCTATACCGATGCGCTGCACATACAGCCGGACCAGGTGAAAAGTATATTGGAGATTCCCTATCTGCCAATACAGTTCTTTAAAACACACCAGGTGGTTTGTGGTACGTTTGAGCCGCAGCTGATCTTTGAGAGCAGCGGCACTACGCAAACGGTCAATAGCCGTCACCTCGTGAAAGATGCCGCCATTTACACACAGAGTTTCATGACGGCCTTTGAGCAATTTTATGGCCCGGTGAGCGATTATGTGGTGGTAGGCCTGTTGCCCTCGTACCTGGAACGCCAGCATTCATCGCTGGTGTGTATGGTACAGGAGATGATTGTGCGGAGCGGACGTGAGGAGAGCGGCTTCTATTTATATGAGCATGATAAATTATTCCATCAGCTACAAGCCCTGGAGGCTCGCGGACAGCGGGTGTTGCTGATCGGCGTAACCTTTGGCCTGCTGGATTTTGCAGAAAAATATTCCTTGCAGTTATCACATACCATTGTAATGGAAACCGGCGGCATGAAAGGACGCCGGGAAGAATGGACCCGCCAGGAAGTGCATGCCTTCCTGCAGGAAAAACTGGGCGTGCCGGTGATCCATGCGGAATACGGCATGACGGAACTGCTGTCGCAGGCCTATTCCAAAGGCAATGGCCTTTTCCAGACGCCGCCCTGGATGCAGGTGCTGCTGCGCGATGAGAACGACCCTTTCGATATCCGCGCTGGCAAAGGCGCCGGGGTAATCAACGTCATCGACCTGGCCAATATCTGGTCCTGCGCTTTTATCGCCACAGAAGATATCGGGAAGATGCATGATGATGGCCGCTTTGAAGTGTTGGGCCGATTGGATAATTCAGCTTTGCGTGGGTGCAGCCTGATGGTATCATAGTGAGGGATTTACGGATTTATTGATTTACGGATTTACGGATTTTCGTATTTACGGATTTGTGGAAACGGCAATACCTTGCTTTTGAAGTATTTCAGTTTCCACAAATCCGTAAATACGAAAATCCGTAAATCAATAAATCCGTAAATCTATTTCACAATGCCTTTGGCCAGCTGCAGCAATGCCGGCAGTTTGGCGGGTTCGTGCATGATGGCGGCAATGGCGGGCATGTATGGGAAGGAATGATGATCCATGCCGAAGCGGTTCAGCAGGTATACATCCAGTTGTTCCGGTGCGGTGCGGCCCTGGATATAATCAGATATATAAAAAAGGAAACGTTGTTGTTCGTTGTCGGTGAGCAGTACGAGGGCGATCTTATCTTTCAGCGGATGATGGCGGTTTGATTGAAAAATTTCGAGTGCCTGCTCGTAGTGGGCGTTGGTGAGCACGCTGTGATGTTGTGGCAGCAGTTGTGAACAAAAGTAGTCTACTGCAATATCGTCGAAGAAACCTTCGCCGGCATCATTGCCGGGTTCGTTGTGCCAGGTAGCCCAACGGAAAAAGTCGTCCTTGCTGATACGGCCTGCCAGCAAGGCTTCCAGCTGATGAATCATGCCGGCACGGGTGGGTGCGGTATCAGCGGCATCAGCCAATGTATGAACGATCTCTTCGTAATAATTTTCATTCACATCCCGCGCGGTATCAAGGATTACCTGCGTAATGTCACCTCTGTATGTTGTGTTGGTATCGTGTAGCGGTATCAGCTCCTGCGTCACTTCTGCGCTCGTTTTAGTTCCGTTTAGATACGCCTTCACCAATGTAACAAAGTAGGTGGATGTTACAGGAGGCATGTTTTTTTTCATGGGCCGTCTGTTATGTTATTGTAGGTCACCGAAACTATCCGCAAGGTATAGTATATGGATGTACGTTATATTAAAGACCGCTTAAAAAGCCTTTAAAAATAGATTAGTTACTGCGCCTCAAAAATAGGACATTTTATTTATTAACATTTTTTTGGGTGTGTTCGGCAAACTAAAACCTTTAACTTTCCGTATGCTTTTTATGTAAACCGGAATATATGCCAGAGGAGCGACTAGTTACCGTTCAGCCCAGCGCCTGGGTACAGCGTTATGCAGATGATCTGTACCGCTTTGCCCTTTCCCGTACGGGAGATAATGCGCTTGCGCAGGACCTTGTGCAGGAAACCTTCCTGGCGGCTTTACAGGCACAGGCGCAGTTCAAGGGCGAGAGCAGCGAAAAAAGCTGGCTGACGGCCATCCTCAAGAACAAGATCATTGACCATTACCGTAAATCCAGACGTAGCGGGATAACGGTAAGTATAGATGAAGAGCATACCGGCGACAGCGACCCGCATCATTTTTTCTTCGATGAAAAGGGCCACTGGCGCAAGAATATGGCGCCGCAGCCTTGGGCGCCAATGTCTCATTCTCCCCAGGAACAGCATGAATTTTACCGTATACTACACGCTTGTATCAGGAAATTGAAAGGCTTGGGCCAGGCCGTATTTAACCTCAAACATCTCGAAGAAAAAAAATCTGAAGAAATTTGTAAGGATCTTTCCATCAGCGCGTCAAACTACTGGGTGCTCATGCACCGGGCCAAATTGCAAATGAGGGCCTGCCTGGATAAAAACTGGTTCAGTAATTGAGATGAAGAAACACAAACATTCATGGATGCCTAGCTGTAAAGACGCCACTATGCTGGTGGAAAAGCGCTTGCAGCAGCCCGTCTCCTTTATTGAAAGAATGGGACTAGCATTGCATCTGCTGATATGTAAATATTGCAGACGGTATGCAAAACAAAGCAGCATCATTGATGCCGCCGTACATGAAAGCCAGGAACAGCAGCCCTCCGCAACAAATGATGTCCTCGATGAAAACATCAAACAGGCCTGGGAAAACATGATCGCCGAAAACATGAAAAAAAATAATGGAGAAAACCTGTAAGGATTACCTGTAAGCTGCGTCTTATTTCCAACAATCATATTTCACTCAGTCTTTTAAACACTTGAAACATGGAAAACAACAAATCAATTAACAAGAAAGTATTGTTTTCAGGCTCTCTCGTAGCCGGCGCTATCCTGGGCCTGGCGAGCCTGCATGTAAATGCCAATCCTGCAAGTTACACGAACCTGGGCACCGGCGCCGCTGTAAGAGATGCGCTGACAGGCAACCACACTGCTGCTAATGCTATAGAGCTGGCATGCGGTGCGAAAAAAGATTCTGCTGCCGTAGGCGGTAAATCCAAAGAAGGTAAATGCGGCCAAGGCAAATGCGGCGAAGGCAAATGTGGCGACAAAAAAGGCAAAGGTGGCAAAGGCCACAAAGCTAAAAAAGACAGCACCAAAGCCGGCCAGTAATCTCATCATCTGAAAGGCCGGTAAATACAGCAGTACCGGCCTTTCTATCTTAAATCTCCTGTTATGGTAGGTATAGGATTCCGGCGTGAATTTGCCGGCGAAATAATTGAAGGATCCCTTATCAAGCCCGATTTCATTGAGTTTGCGCCAGAGAACTGGATGGGCATCGGCGGTTACTGGAAGAAAATATTGCACCAGGTTGTGGAAAAATATCCGGTGCTATGCCACGGATTGTCCCTTTCCATCGGCAGTCCGGAGGAGCTGGACCGCGCTTTCCTGCAGTATGTGAAGGCTTTTCTGGATGAATACAAAGTACAGCTGTATTCCGAACATCTCAGCTATTCCAAATGCGACAACGCACATATGTATGATCTGCTGCCCATTCCTTTCCGGATGGATGCCGTGAAACATATTGCAGGCCGCATCCGGCAGGTGCAGGACTATCTCCGGCGGCCGATCGCGATGGAAATTGTTTCCTACTATACGCCGGTAGCGGCAGAGATGAGCGAAGCGGATTTCATCTGTGAAATCGTGCGGCAGTCGGGCTGCCAGCTCTTACTGGATGTGAACAACATCTATGTAAATGCCTTCAATCATCAGTACAATGCGAAAGATTTTATACGGCAGCTGCCATTGGATAAAGTAGCCTATATTCATATGGCGGGCCACGAACAGGTGGCGCCGGACCTCATCATCGACACACATGGCGAAGCGATCATCGATCCGGTATATGAGCTTTTTGAATGGACATTGCAATACCTGAAACCCGTGCCGGTGCTGCTAGAAAGGGATTTCAATATCCCGGAGATGGAAGCGCTGCAAGGCGAGCTGACCAAACTGAAACAGATCTGTCACCAACAATGGACTTCAAAAAATGAACTTGTCGCCTGACACTTATCATATCCAGCAGTCGTTTTCGCACTACTGCCGCACCGGGGAAAAAGTGAAGCTCCCCGGCGCATCGCAACAGCGCCTGAAATACTACCGTGAGCTGGTTTTCAACGTGATCAAAGACACGATGGAAGGCGCATTTCCCATTGCCTTTAAAAATATTCCTGCCCGTAAATGGAGCAGTATGGTGAAAACATTTTTCGCCAACCATGCTTGTCAGTCATACCAGGTGTGGAAGCTGCCGCTTGAGTTTTACACTTATGCGGTAGAACATAACTGGGAAGAGGCCTATGGCATTCCCTACCTCAACGATTTGCTCGGTTTTGAATGGGCCGAGATGGAAGTATATAATATGGAAGATATAGCGGCGCCATCTTTCAACAAGAAGGGCGACTGGCTGCAAACCCCGCTGGTGCTGAATCCTGAGCATCGCCTGCTATCGCTCTCGTACCCGGTGCATACCGAAGCGGACGCACGCAAACTGGTGAAACGCAAGGGCGTTTATTTTGTATTGCTCTACCGCGATGCCGCCACCGGTAATGTACAATTTACTGATTTGTCGCCCTGGCTGGCCTTTGTGAGCGAGCAGCTGGTACACGGACTAACGGTAACGGATATACTCGAATTTGCCCCACGACTGGGTATAACGGGTACGGATACACTACAACATGATACCATTGCTTTCCTGCGGCATATGCAGCAGGAGGGCTTCGTCTTAGGCTTTCAATCCTGAAATCAATGAAAACATATGCTTCCTGGGCCCGGCGACTGTCGGCGCTCAAAGACCTCCCATTGCTGCTCATGCGGCTGGTATTGGCGTACGGATTCTATCATCCTGCCATGATGAAATGGAAAGATATGCACGCCATCGGCGATTGGTTTGCGCAGATGCATATTCCGCTGCCTTATGTAAATGCTTACGTGGTGGGCACTACAGAGGCACTGGGTGTGGTATTGCTCACGCTGGGGCTGTGGGTGCGTTACATCACGCTGCCGCTGATCTTCAGTATGGTGGTGGCCATTATCACCGTACACTGGGCCAACGGCTTCGAGGCCGGTGATAATGGTTTTGAGATCCCGTTGTATTATATCCTGATGTTATTCACCTTGCTGGTGTATGGCGCGGGCAGGGTTTCCATTGATCGTTCTCTGGAGAAGCGCTAATGCAGGTGTAAGGCAAAGCCTTTTTTATCTCCCTGGAAATGGTCTTTCAACACACCTGCTTCATCATAGTCTTTGCTGAAATAGCGGAACGGAATAGGCGCGGTGCTATCCAGCGATAGCAATCGGTCTTTCAGCGATGGCAGCAAAGCGTCTACCTCGGTTTCGGCGATGTGGTTGGCATTGTAAACAACGAAGGGCGGTAATGCCGACATGCCGGTATACCAGAAGATGCCGTGGTGGATGGGGAACAGCAGATCGTTGATCGATCCGTTGATGCCGGTTTCCAGGAACTGTTCGGGCGCTGCGCCGGCTGTAATGATGAGCATGGCCCGTTTGCCTTCCAGCGCACCGTGGCCGTAACGCTGGCCGGTGCCATAACCAAAGCCGTTGGTAAATACACGGTCTACCCAGCCTTTGAGGATGGCGGGCATACCGAACCACCACAGCGGGAATTGGAAGATGACCACATCTGCCCATCTCACTTTCTCCTGTTCCGTGCTGATGTCGATGGTTTGGGCGCCTTCAAGGAAAGCCTTTTTAGAGGCGTGGTTATAATAGAGCCGTGCGGCAGGGTCGAAGTGCTGGAAATCGTAGCCATCGGCCGCGGATTTCCATTGCTGGCGATAGAGGTCTGATACGGCCACTTCATGGCCCGCTTCCTGCAAATATTGTACAGCAGCGGTTTTCAGGCTGCCGTTGAGCGAGCGTAATTCCGGGTGTGCAAAAACGATCAAGACTTTCATGATTATCCTTTAATTTTGATGACGTAAAATTGTACAATTTTGTCGTCCTGATCCCTGTACAATTTTTCGTTTCTTTTGTAAGATCAAAACTATCGTCATGAGCAGGAATAATTTGTATGAACCATTTGAGGTGCATACCTGCGAAACCGATGTGTGCCCGGTCACGGCGCAGCGGCATAATTTTTTTGAGCTGATATTTATACGGAATGGAACAGGGGAACAGGTGGTGAATGACAATGTTTTTCACTACCGCCCGGGAGATCTGTTCTTGGTAACACCGGAAGACGCGCATTTTTTCCGGCCCCATCAAACCACCAGTTTTTTCTTTCTACGCTTCAATGACATCTACATAAAATCTGCTACTGTGAATGCGCAGCGCATGGAGTTCATCCTGCAACATGCCTCGCATCAACCGGGATGTATATTATTCAATGCAGACGACAAGCCCATTGTACAGGCCATTGTGACTTCGCTGGTCAGGGAGCGGAACCAGCAGCAGCTCTATCATCGCGAAGTGATACAGCAACTGGTGAATACCTTCATCACCATTGTAGCGCGCAACATTGCGATGAAGCTGCCCGCGCGTATCAACGACAACAGCGGCATGATCGTGATGGACATCATCCGTTATATACAGGAACATATCTATACGCCGGAACTGTTGAAAGCAGAGGCAGTGGCAAAGCATGCGGGGATTTCGGTGAGTTATCTCGGGCGCTATTTCAAAAAGCATACGGGTGAGAACATGCAGGATTATATCATGCAATACAAAATGAAACTTGTGGAAACGCGGCTCCGGCACAGTGATATGCGCATCAATGAAATTGCCTGGGAGCTGAGCTTTACAGATGAAAGCCATCTTAACCGCCTGTTCAAAAAATACAAGGGGATGAACCCTTCGGCCTTCCGCAAGCAGCAGGCAGCTGCTATGCACTAAGGGCAGGGAAGGAGTAATGGCCTTTGCTATACTCATGAAAATGCTGCATCACCAGCAGGCCTTCCGCATAGGTGCTTGGCTTGATCACATAGGCTTTGGCGCCTAGTTCCATACAGCGTTTGCGCTGGTATTCATTGAGAGAGGTGGAGTAGATGATCACCGGTATGCGCTGGAAGCGGGGATCGTGGTGTAGTGCTTCCAATGTTTGTGTGCCCGACATCCGTGGCATGTTAAGGTCAAGCACGATCAGCTCCGGTAATGTTATTTCGTATATGCCTTCGAGGTAGTCCAGCACATTTTTTCCATCTTCTACAAAATGGATGATATCGGCAAAGGCGAGTTCACTGCACATCATCCGCATCAGGAACAGATCTTCAGGGTCGTCGTCCGCCACCAGGATCTGGGCGATACTGTTATTCATAAAAAAATTTTTAGCAACCAATCACATCAACGCAAACAGGATGCCATAGCGGCGGAGAGCGGACGGGTGTGTAAGGATGTGGGGAAAATTCCACGATTCTACAGTTTTGCGACAGTTTTGGTACAGATTGATAACAGAATCAGGTATTAGCTTGCTGTTATAAATATTTATTTTATGAAGAAGTATATCCTGTTACTGTTGGCGGGCATGGGTTTCAGCCTGGCCGGCTATGCACAGGTCAAAGTACCTGCAACTGTGAAATCTGCCTTTGAAAAGGCCTATAGCAATGTTTCCTATGTAACCTGGAGCAAAGAAGGCAAAACCGGTTATGAAGCCACTTTTGTACAGGGCGGTAAACATTTGTCTGTAGTTTATGATGCCAAAGGCGCACTGGAACAAACCGAAGAAGTGATCAAAACTGAAGAGCTGCCGGCCGGCGTAGCGGACTATGTAAAGCAACATTACAAAGGCGCAGCCATCACAGAAGCGGCAAAGATCATCAAAGCCGGAGGAGAAGTGAATTACGAAGCAGAAGTGAAAAAGAAGGACCTGATCTTTGATGCCAATGGAAAGTTTTTGAAAGAGATGAAGGAAGATAAAGACTGATGTATTGAGGGAGACAGCAACCGGTGCAATGCGTGAAGCAGGCGCCGGTTTTTTTATTTCATCATCTAGGCGGCATAATCTGTGAAGTGCTGAAATTTACGTACCTTAAATGTGGAAATTTTAACGCTTCTCTTTTCCAAATCCAACTCAAACTTTACCACCATGACCGTACAACAAATCGCAGACCGCCTGGTTGAATTATGCGCCAAAGGCGATTTCGAAACTGCTCAAAAAGAATTGTTCGCCGAAGATGCGATCAGCATTGAGCCTTATGCAACACCTGATTTTGAGAAGGAAACGAAGGGCTTGCCCGCTATCATTGAAAAGGGTCACAAATTTGAAAACATGACCGAGCAGGTGCATGAATGCAGCGCCAGCAAACCTATTGTGGCTGATAATGTTTTCGCTACCGTGCTAACGATGGATATCACCATGAAAGGCCGTGGACGTATGAAGATGAGCGAGCTGTGTGTGTACAATGTGAAAGACGGAAAGATCGTTGCCGAGCAATTTTTTATGTAAATGGCGGATGGAAACGGAGAAGCCCTTGAAGTGCTCAAAGCGCTTCAAGGGCTTCGGCCTTAGTATGCTACTATTTGCCGCAGGTGATGCTCCAGGTGACTCACATAATCGGTAATGATGAATTCCAATGTAAACATGGTTCCTTTCACGTTACACTCACGGCCCAGCAGGGAGGCAGGGATCAGGCTTGCCAGCGCCAGCAATTGTTTGTTATAAGCCGTCCAGAAGCTGATCAGCTGCTGCGTATCTATCTGCTGGTGATAGCTGAAAGTATTCCACTGGTTCTGATCATAGGCGATAGCCGGCGCTTCTTCAAACTGCGTTCTTACAAAACGTTGATGGTTGTTGGCGGCGCTGTCTATCAGATGCCCGAGTATCTCTTTCTTGCTCCATTTCGCAGGTTGCGGTTTGAAGGTAAAGCTTGCTTCGTCGATCTGTTGCAGTAAAGGCGGAATAACTTCGCAGAGGTATTGCAGTCGGTCTAATGCGGTTGTTATCATAGCTCCTGTGATTGTTGCACAAAGATAGTCCGTCTGCACATCTTCATAAAATTTACCAGTAACGGATATACGAAAAATGCCTGTAAAATGCCGGTGAGCTCGAACAGCCAATCATTCGGCTTTTCATACAGAGGCGCGGGGAACAGCATGTGGTAGATGTGGTCATCAACGCCGGCGAAGTAAATAATATTTTTGAAGAGATGATTATACACGCCTTCGTATACGCCGATGACGATCATCGGGAAGATGCCTACGGCCAGCAGATACGTGAGCCGCAGGCTGTTGCTGTGTGTGGCGCGGTAGCGTTTATCGAGCAGCCATATGATGAACAGCAGCGGCAAGCTGATGAAGAGGATATGCAGGCGCCAGTGAGAATGGTAGATAATGGCGCCATACAGATGATGGATGGAGGTGAGCAGCAAAAGCAGCGTGGTAAACAAGGTAGTGCGTTGTAATGTTTTCATTGTTTTATTTTTAGCAAAGTTGTTACTTGCAGATAGAAAAAATCATTGGTTACCTGTAGCTCACCAGGGTAACTTTCAGGTTACTTTTTTGAAAATCAAGCGATATGAGAAAAGAAGTGCTGGAAGAAGTTTTGATATATGCGCCGGCGTTATGTCCGTTTGCGCTCACCTTGAACATCATTGGTGGTAAATGGAAGCCTTTGATCGTGCACCTGGTATCCGAAGGTGTGAACCGATTCAGTTTGCTGGAAAAACATTTACCTGGCATCAGCAAGAAAGTGCTGGCTACGCAATTGCGTGAGCTGGAGCAGGATCAATTGCTGACGCGGCAGATATTTGCAGAAACGCCGCCACGGGTGGAGTACAGCGTTACGCCTGCCGGCGTCTCACTCATGGCTGCATTGAAACCCGTGTATGAATGGGGCGTGCAGCATCTGGCGCTATGTCAGAAGAAGCCCCTGGCCATTTGAATATTTCCTTAGCTCCCGGAAAATTAAGAAAATCCTCCCGCGCTTATTATCTTGCAAAAGCTTAGATAGTGACATATGAAAAAAATCATTACCGCAGTATTACTGCTGTGCTGCCAGCAAACGTTTGCACAGACCGTGTGCCCTGTGATCCCCTTACCGGTGAAAGCAGTGAAAACAGCGGCTACCTTCGGTATTACGGATCATACTACCATCGTGGCGGCGGCAGGCATGGAGCCGCTGGCAGCTTACCTGCAAAAGGAATTACAAGCACGTTATCATATCAGTTTGCACCGCGGAGCATCCGCCACCGGCAGTATTGAGTTGCGTAAAACAGCCGCCAGCGCCCAGCCGGAAGCATACACGTTACAGGTGAGCGGTAAAAAAGTGGTCATCTCCGGCAGCGATGCGGAAGGCGTTTTCAATGGCATCACCACGCTGCTGCAGCTGCTGGCTGCCACCCCGGACCATCGTACCATTGCGGGCTGGCAGATCACCGATGCACCGCAATACGCCTGGCGCGGGTTTATGCTGGATGAATCCCGTCACTTCTTTGGCAAAGAAAAAGTGAAGGCCTTACTGAGCTGGATGGCCTTCTATAAACTGAACCGCTTTCACTGGCATCTCACTGATATGAATGGCTGGCGGCTGGAAATTAAACAATATCCCTTGCTGACCACTGTTGGCGGTATCGGTAACTTCAGCGACAGCACCGCCCCGGCGACCTATTACACACAGAAAGATATCGCCGAAATTATTACGTATGCGCGTGAACGTTATATTACCGTGATTCCCGAGATAGATATGCCCGGACATGCCAGCGCGGCCAGCAGGGCCTATCCTGAGATCAGCGGCGGCGGCACGGGTAAATATGCCGGGTTTACCTTCAACCCCGGTAAAGCCATCACTTACCAGTTCCTCACGAATGTATTGCGTGAAGTAAATGCGCTCTTCCCCGCAGGCATGATACACCTTGGCGGCGATGAGGTGAGCTTCGGTAACAAAAGCTGGGACAGCGATTCCGGCGTTGTGCGCCTGATGCGCAACCAGGGCTTCACTGATAAAAAACAGGTAGAAGATTATTTCTTACAAAGAATGGCCGACAGCGTATACCAGTTAAACAGCAAGGTGATAGCCTGGGATGAAATTGCCACAGGCTCTTTCCCGACAAACAAAACCATTGTATGCTGGTGGCGTCACGACAAGCCCGAAGCGCTGAAAATGGCGCTGGACAAAGGCTACCAGGTGATCCTGTGCCCGCGCATCCCGATGTATTTCGATTTTGTGCAGGATAGTTCGCATCATTCCGGTCGCCGCTGGAAAGTAGGAGAGTTCAATACGCTCCGTGGCGTATATGAGTTCGCACCTGCACAACAGCCACAGGTGCTGGGCATACAAGGATGCCTCTGGACGGAGACGGTCAACAACAATAACCGCTTCGATTTCATGATCTTCCCGCGCTTGTCGGCCCTGGCCGAAGCCGCATGGACGGCCCCGGCGCAGCGTAATTTCGATCAGTTTGTGCCACGTCTGAAACAGCACCTGCTGCTGTATCAGCAGGCGGACCTCTATTATTTTGATCCCTTCCATAAAGGCAGGCATGCAGAAACCGGGAAAGTAACCGATGAAAAAGGTTATATTGACTGAGATTTATTATCTTCCAGTGAAAACCTATTCTTCATTAAAACCCTCTTTCCCGTTATGGTATTCACAGCAACCCGCATCGGCCTGGCATGCCTGCTATTGATGGCATGCAGCAAAGCTGCGCTGCACGACCAGGCCAGCATCAATAAACCCGGTAGTTCCAAAACCGCTGTGGTAGCGGCTGGCGCGCCATCGGACCCTACCCGCGCGATCCTCAGGGGCTATATCGAAAACGTGACCGGCGCCGATGCCCGCCGGTACAGCCTTAAAGATAATGTCGGGCATACTATGGATTGCGCCAAGATCATCGCCAATCCTGAAGGCGGCTACATCGCTGTTTACCACACTTATGTAAATGGCGCTGCCAAAGTAAATCTGGCCTCTTCTACCGATGTGCTCAACTGGACCTGGATCCGGGAACTGGCTGGCAGCAATACTGGTAGCGCATCGCAGCCTACCATTGCGGTAGCATCCGAAGGCGGCTTCATCATGGCCTGGGAGCAGGAGCCCAGCAACCATCTCAAGTTCACTTACTTCAGCAGCTGGACCAACCTGAAGAACGGCGTGGTATCCAAAAGTTTTGATGCGCCGCGCACGCTCTCTTCCTGTGCAGAAGGCACGCCCAATCTCTATTCCGCCAGCATCGCGCGCATTGATGTAGGCCATCACTACTACTCCAATTGTGATGTGGACAGACAAGCCCGTGGTACCCTCATCAATTTCAACAGCTGGTCCACACAAAAGCAACTGAACTTCGACAATGCGCTGCTGTACTGGGGTGTGAAAGGTAACATCGGCGACAGGGATGCTGATAATTTCAAAGGCTACCAATTCGGTGTGATAGAGGGACAAGGCATAAAAGGCGACTTCGGCAGCTGGCGCACTTACCTCTACGATTATCAGACCGGCAATGCAGACACCTTGCATATCGTAACAGATAATCACAGCACTGCTTTCGCAAATCCTACCATTACCAACCTCACAATAGGCGGGCAACCGGCGATACTCATCACGCTGTTTATACCCAGTGAGGGCGCGGGGAGCGGCGAAGCAGGAGAGCTGGTATATTACAAAAAATACTGATGGTAATTTCAGAACTTATATTACTTTTGCATGGCATAGCTGCAAAAGGGTGCGGTAGCTCAGTTGGTAGAGCAAAGGACTGAAAATCCTTGTGTCGGCGGTTCGATCCCGCCCCGCACCACACCACAGAAAAGGGAAATTAGTGTTAAAGCTGATTTCCCTTTTTATTTGAGATCATTCCTTACCAGGGTATTTCTCCTGTTTCAGGATTATTCTCTTCACTAAAAAACTTTCCTGTTGGGCCATCATTGTCGATCAGCGCATATTTTACTATCCGTTTTCCGGCATCTTCCACCGTTCCGGACCCACGGTGCCCGTTGAAATCTGTTTTTGTATATCCCGGGCAAACTGCATTTATTTTGAAGTTGGTATTTTTTAATTCGTATGCCAGCACAACGGTATACATGTTCAAGGCTGATTTTGAAGAAAGGTATACAACGCCTTTGTAGTCGTAGTATTTATATGTCGGGTTGCTGTGGAGGGTAATAGAACCCTGGCTGGAGCTTACATTCACAATGCGAGGCGCTGAGGACTTTTTCAATAAATCAATAAATGCCTGTGTAACCCGCACCACGCCGTAAACATTTGCATCATAAGTTGCTTTAAACTGGTCGATCGTTGCGTCGAGCGCTGTTTGTGGATAGCCGCCATAAATACCCGCATTATTGATGAGTATGTCCAGCACCTTTGTTTTTTTACCTATTTCTTTACGGGCTTTACTTACCGATTCATCATCTGTAATGTCGAGCTGAATCACTTCTACATTGTTCAATCCCTTTGCTTTTAATTTACCAAGGGCATCAGCGCCATTTTCCAAATTACGGCTGCCGAGGTAAACATATATTCCTTTTTGAGCGAGCTGCTGTGCCACTTCGAGGCCAATGCTTTTGTTAGCTCCTGTTACTAATGCATATTTCATTCTTGTATGAATTTTATGAAGCAAAAGTAGCGGGCTAAAAAACGGGGGAAATGGACAATTCATTTTATTTCCCCGACAAATCTTGCCTGGGCAAAAAATCACTGGCACTCTTCCCGGTGCTTTTTTTGAAGAGCCTTGAAAAATAATCGGGGTCATTAAAGCCTAATTCATAGGCCAGTTCTTTGACGGAAATATTAGAATAGCGCAGTTTTCGCTGCGCTTCCGTCATCAAGCGGTTAATAAAATAATCTTTTGGCGATGTGCCGGCATATTCTTTTACAATCCGATACAAGCTGTTGGTAGATAAAGCTAATTTTTCTGCGATGGCGTTGATAGAAGGCTGTTCTGTAAGATGCGTTTCCACAACTAATTTGAACTCGATGAACTTTGAAAGGTTAGCGTTTAAGGCATTGACGGGTTCTTTCTTTTTGAAATAAGCGCTGTTTAATTCTGAGAGCAATGAGTTCAGATAAGCCAATATTATTTCGGTGTCGGTCTCGTATTTATCCAGGTAGAGCAGCTGGTTTAAGATTCCAAAAACCTTTACGACCCTTTCTTTTGCAGCGCTGTCAAGCACTATGGTTTGTGTGTTTAAAGGGTTGACCAGAAAGGGAAATTGTTGTGGCAGCAATGCCAATGTATTTTCATCAAACAGCAGCTTGAAATATTTGAGATGCGCTGTTTTAGCGGGTGGTATGAAAATTTGATTGGGCATGGCAAAAAGGAGATGCCCGTCAGTCAGCGTAAAGTCTTGCAGGTCCAGATTGTAGGTGATTGAGCCGCTTTCGATCAATACAATAAAATAAGAAGATAATCTGCGGGGTTGCAGCAGTTTTTTTTGAATATCGGGAGATAGATAGGGATTATCGTTTGAGCGGATTTTTATTCCCAGCTCATCATGCGGTAAGCCCTCATATTTCTCTTGTTCTTCCATATTATTTGAGCAGGGAAGATACTAAATAAATATTTTTGCCTGGCCTGGTTATAAAACATTTCTCATTTCTTGCAAAAGCTATTTTCGGCTTTTTTCCAGACAACTTTGCAGGAGATGTTGTCCCTGGAAAAAACGATGTTATCTAAGTGCAGTATGATTATCTTTGAAGACAACTAATAACTATACTTATGAATTTCAAAAACTTTACACTTTCCCTGGCATCGATGGCAATTGCCATGGTGGCTTGTCAGCAGGCACCGTCCAACAGTAAGGCTACTGACCCTCAACCACCTTCATTGGGTAGTAATGATACCTTGTCTGTGAAAGCGGCGCAGCAGTATGTATTGAACTACATTCCTAATCCGGTAGGCGGCACATTTGCCAGCCCGGCAGATGAGGATTTATCGGAAGATGGCAGAAAGAAGAAGAACAAGAATACCCGTTGCGTATGGTTCAAGTTGAGCCGGCTGGAAGCCCTGGTGGCCAAGATCAAGGCGGAAGGCGGCGATGGCGTACGTTTCTACCTGGCGGCGTATAACAAAAACTATGTACCTGATACGCTCGGCGTACATATTCCGGATTCCGTTTACTGGGGCCACAACACTCTGTTGATGGTGTCTACCTTCGATAGTACGATGTCGGATGGCAAGCACCTGCACTGGGATTATTACACCAATGACAAACCTGAATTGAGCAAGTTGCGCCAGGGAGGTATCATCATCTCCGCCGTAATTGAAAACCGCGGCGAGATGTGTCCACCGCCTGCTAACTGTAACGATATCGGTGCAACGCTCATTACAGCGGCACAATAATAAAAACGCATGTATCTTACCGTAAATACCGTTTCGGAATTGATCTGTTTCCTCGTGGGCTCCTTTTGTTTGTACCGTGACAAGGAGCCCGCATGGAGGCTTTTCATTCCCTATCTGCTGGTAGTATGTACCGTAGAAGCAGCAGGGATCTACATCCGCAAAGTATTACATCTATCCAATATCCCTATTTACAATCTTTTTATGCTAATAGAATGTGGTATTATTACCACATTCTTCTCTTATCTCTACAAACAATATATATCGGTTCGTTACCTGCTGCCGGGATGGATAGCGTTGTTCCTGGCATTATATATTACGGAGATATACACGCATCGACTGGCTGCCTTTGCAAACAATACCGCCACTGTGATGTCGATCGTATTCGTACTGGCAAGCCTGTATTATTATTACCTGATATTGAAAGATGAAAAATATTTTCAGCTCGGAAGTTATGCGCCTTTCTGGTGGGTGAATGGCACGCTGCTATACTATTTCGGCAGTACGGCCACCAATTTCTTTTTTGATTTCCTGATCCACGACCAGATAGCCGCCTTTCCCTATTCTATACGATATATTATTTTCAACATTCTTAATGTATTGTTATATTGCTGTTGGTCATACGCCTTTATATGCAGATATCGTCAAAGGAGGTCTACATCCTTATCAGTTTGATAACAATTATTTTTCTGACTGCACCCCTGTTCCTTATCGTGTATATCAATACTTATAATCGCCGTAAAAAGCGCCACCAGGAAGAGGTGGAGCTGTTGAAGCAAGCTTTTGAGCATGAATTGCTGAAGTCGCAGATGGAAGTGCAGGAGCAGACCCTCAAAACCATTGCTTATGATCTCCATGACAACATCGGGCAGTTGCTGGGGCTTACCATCCTCACGCTGAGCTCTATCAACATGGATGAAAAAGAAAGGGCTGCCGAGAAGATCGCTGCCGCGGAAGACCTCACCAAAAAGTCTGCCCGCGAGATCCGTGCGCTGGCCCGCCTGCTGCACGGCGAAGAGCTGGTGAGCAGAGGCCTCATCACCGCCATCGCCTTTGAACTGGAATGGCTGGAGAAAGGAGGCTTCTTCCAGGTCACCTACCACCGCAATATCGAGACCCTGCATTCACATCCCGATAAAGAAACCATCCTGTTCCGGCTTTTCCAGGAAACCCTCAACAATATTATCCGGCATGCGCAGGCTAAAGAAATACTGATTAATTTAGCGCTGGAGAATGACCTGCTATCCCTCTCGATCGCAGATAATGGCATCGGCTTCGATGTGGCCGAAACCATGAAGATGCACAAAGGACTGGGATTGCAGAACATCCAAAAAAGAGCCGGGATGATAGGTGGCCACGCGGTAATCGATTCAGTACCCGGCGCCGGTACCAAAATAACTTTTACTATTCCTTACAATCATTCCTAATGCTGCATCACCGAATACCAGTGGCTATCGTAGATGATCATACCCTGTTCAGGCAGGGACTGATCAGCCTGTTGTCTGAATTTAAAGAGATAGAGATCGTTTTTGAAGCCTGTAACGGGGCCGATATGATGAAGAAGATCAGCGGCAGCACTACGCCGGAAGTGGTATTGATGGATGTGAGCATGCCCGTGATGGACGGCTTTGCCGCCACCTCCTGGCTGCGTCAGCATTATCCACAGGTGCGCGTGCTCGCACTGAGTATGTTTGAGGAAGACAAAGAGATCATCAAAATGCTGAAGAACGGCGCTGGCGGCTATCTGCTCAAAGAATCCAAAACCGGCGATGTGGTAAATGCTATCAAAACCATTCACGAGCACGGCTACTTTCTCAATGAGCTTGTATCTGCGAAACTGCTGCGCAATATCCAGGGCAGCACAGCCGAAAACCCGCTGGCACAGCAGCTGAGCAGCAACGAGATCCGCTTCCTGCAACTCTGCTGTTCCGAGCTAACCTATAAAGAGATCGCCGATCAGATGAATTTAAGTCCGCATACAATCGATAATTACAGGCAGGAACTGTTCCAGCGGCTGAACATCAAATCCAGGACCGGCCTGGTATTGTTCGCCATCAAAAACGAACTGATCACCCTCGCCTGATCTCCGCTATATCTTTATCTGCCTGCCCTTCGCCCTCCCGGCGAAGGGCTTTTCATTTCCCGGGAAAGGTGTAAAAGAGGTACTGATAAAGCCCTTTTCAGCCTTTTACAACGCGTATCATATTGATACTTTCGCAAAAGTTTTAATCATCAATTATTTCCTATGACAGTGCTAGATGGATATCAGCAGGAGGATGCACGCATTTGCATGACACTCTCTGGTATGGCTTATGCCGGCTCAAAAAAAGATCTCAGGAAACTGTTGAAAGATAACAGCTATGCAACGCAGGGCCTCTGGGACCTTTGCTGGTACGGCGCGCAGAACGAAAACCTGTTGTTCGTGGCGCGTCAGAAGAAAACAGGGCAGCTGGCTATCGTGATCAGGGGCACTGTGTGGAAAGACCTCAAAAATGTATTTGAAGACCTCGACGTATTACATACCGTGAACTGGATGGGCGGCTATATATCGCAGGGTATCTATACGGGATTACAAAACCTCATACACCTCGAAGGAGAAGATGGAAGTACGCTGCTCAATTATATATTGCAGTACCTGGCGGACGTAAACCCGCCACAGATCTTTATTACAGGCCACAGCCTCGGTGGCGCGCTCGCATCTGTTTTTGCGCTGCACCTGAAAACGAGCATCGTATATCCGGCTAACTGGTCCGTATATACGTTTGCTTCGCCCAGCGTGGGCGACCAGGGCTTTGTGAGCTATTATAACAACGAATTTTCCGACGGTATTTCATCTGCCTACCGTATCTATAACAACTGCGACCTGGTGCCCTGCGCATTCGCGAGCCTGGAATATGCCCTGCAACAGGGCATCCCCGTGGCCTCGGAAGGTATCGCCTATGATGTGATCAAAGGCGTGATCAATGGCGCACAGCAGCAGCTCAATGAACGAGGCCTGCAATATATGCAGGTAAGTACGCCGGTTGTGCTGAACAATGTAGGAGATATCCCTGCCTATTTACCCCCGCCGCCTATATGGTGGCCCCCACATATCGGTAATTGGCTGGCCTATCAACATGGCCACCAAACCTACCTGGAGTTGCTGGGGGCCACTCCCTTACCTTCCACACTGGCCGCCTCCGGCCGCCCGCCAATGGCCACTTCCACGGAGTTGCCATTGCAGTAAATAAGTTAAATTTGAGAATCAAATACCATTGCGTATGTCGTATCACGGTTTTGATTTTCAAAAAGCGTTCAACCAGCCGCCAGTGCTGGAAAACTATAACGCATTCACTACCCATGGCGCCCTGCAGGAAGTGACGGATGCTTTCGGTACCAACTGGATCAGCGAACAGGCAACAGCTTTCGGTAAAATTACTGGCAGTCGCGACATGATCAACGCCGGTATGCTCGCCAATAAGCAGTCGCCTGTTCTTAAAACCCACGACCGCTTTGGCAACCGGCTGGATGTGGTAGAATATCATCCCGCTTACCACCAGCTGATGGACATGGCGATCCGCCACCAGGTACATTCCATTGCATGGACTTCTTCCCAACACGGTTATCTCGCCCACAGTATATTATCTTTCCTCAAACAACAAACCGATGAGGGCAGCAGCTGCCCGCTGACGATGACCTTCGCCGTAGTGCCCTCTCTGAAAATAGAACCTGCAATCGCTGAAGAATGGCTGCCACGCGTACTTTCCAGGGAGTATGATGAAAGGCATATCCCGTATTTCGAGAAGAAGGGCGTTACCTTCGGGATGGCTATGACGGAGCCGCAAGGCGGCAGCGATGTACGCGCCAATATCACCTTTGCCATTCCTGTAGGCAACGGCATTTATAAGATCACCGGCCGCAAATGGTTTTGCAGCGCGCCGATGAGCGATGCTTTCCTTGTGCTGGCACAAACGCATAAAGGTCTTACCTGTTTCCTCGTGCCCCGGTTTACGCCCGACGGCGTGCAGAATAAAATCTGGTTCCAAAGGCTGAAAGACAAGCTGGGCAATCGTTCCAACGCATCCGGCGAAGTAGAGTTCCACGAAGCCTGGGGCAGGATCATCGGAGAAGAGGGGCGTGGCATTGCCAATATTATGGAGATGGTGCGCCACACGCGGCTCGACTGCGCCGTAGGCTCTGCCGCCACCATGCAACGCGCGCTGGCGGAAGTGATCCACCATTGTCATCACCGTCATGCCTTCGGCAAAAGGTTGATTGAACAACCCCTGATGAAAAATGTGCTGGCCGATCTCTGCCTGGAATCGCAGGCCGCCACCCTCCTCAGTATGCGGCTGGCCAAAGGTTTCGATGATGCCCTGCATGATGAAGAAGCGCTGCATTTCACCCGCATTGCCACTGCCGTAGGTAAATTCTGGAACACCAAAAGAGCCGTGCTGGTATTGGGAGAAGCCATCGAATGCATGGGTGGTAATGGCTATGTGGAAGAGTCGATTTTGCCACGCCTGTACCGCGATATCCCTGTAAACGCCATCTGGGAAGGCTCTGGTAACATACAGGCTTTGGATGTACTGCGCGCCATGCATAAAGAGCCTGCCAGCATGGAAGCATTGATGAATTATTTCCGTAAGGCCAAAGGCCTCGATCCTGCGCTGGACGGGCAACTGCAGGCATTGGAGGCATTGCTCGCGCATCCTGCGGACCTGGAGCTGAAGGCGCGCATCGTTGTAGAGAAAATGGCGCTGGCCATGCAGGCCATTGAAATGATACAGGTAGCGCCGCCGGCAGTGGCCCGGCTGTTCTGTGAAGCGCGCTTGTCTGAAAAACGTAATCTCACCTGGGGCGCATTGGCACATGAGCTGGTGCTCAAAGAAGTGATCGACCGCACGCATCTGTGGTCCTGAATCATAGCAGCAGCGCGATCTTCAGCGGAAGAAAGGCGGCGCTCTTTTGTTGCTTTATCAATGCCTGAACGACTTCCCGCGGGATGCCGTTCCTATCCGTGATCTTCAATAAAGTAATACAGGTAGCCAGGGTTTCCGGCTCAACAGGAACGGGCGTGCCTTGCAGTTGCCGCCATTGTTCCGTATTGCTTTGCAAAGTTTGCAGGTGGCTGTAGATGCTTGACAGCAGCGGTGTCCAGGCCTTGGGTAATTGACCGGCCTTTTGTTCCCAGCTGAAATCGGCGGTTTGTTCGAGCGTATCGGCATACAGGGAGAAGGGGAGCTGCAGCTTTCCCACCGGTTCCTGCCGGGCGCTGGTGATCACGCTTTCACCGACGAAATACATATTGAGCAGTTGATAAAATTGCAGGTCGGGCGCGGTGTTCCGTTTCTCTTTATACTCCACATATCCCAGGTAGGAAATCTCGTCACAACAAATGCTTGCGATCACGCCATAAGGCAGGTTGGCTTGCGCATAGTACTGCGCGGCCCTTGAAAACAGTCGCTTTGACGCCGCCTGATCGAGCAGCAGCTGGTAGGATGCCGCATGCATAAAACAAGCCGCGATCTTGCCGGTATCTGCGCTGTTGCCCGATTGCAGGTAAGCGGCATAGCTGGTATAAGCCTGTACCAGGCGATGCAATACGGCCGGGTCGATCATGAATGCGGAAGAGAGATCTGACATGTTGCCGCGAATTTACGCAAGATAATTGGGAGCAGTGCGCAGGCAGGTCCAGCGCCGGTTTTGATGTACCAGTTCCCGGTAGGGAAGCAGTCCGCGCTTTTGATACCAAATGGTATTTTTTTCGATCCGGGATTCCACGCAAAGGATACGTTGCTGTTGCTGCGCCAGCCGGATCAGTTCCTGCATCAGCGTGGCGCCAATACCCTGGCCCGCATGGGCGGGATCTGTAGCGAGGTACCACAAATGAGAGATACGGCCTGCGGGATGTGCATCCCTGACAGCACGTTCCCGCGAAAGGGCTGTCATAGCCCTTTTGAAGCCGCCGATGAAAAAAAGGAAATGGAGATCCCGCAGGATACTTTTAAAAGAGACCTTCATTTTTTCGGGGAAGAGGAGCAGGGCCACTGCTTTTTTATCATCAGAGAGATAGACGGCGCCGGCATGCAGGGCAACTTCAAATGAGTAATCCATCAGCCATTGCAACTTGCCTGGCAGTATGGTTTCATTGATGGTATCATTTTTTTCGTAAGCCTTCGCCAGTATAGCGGTGGCCATGGGTTTATCAGCAAGGGATGCCTGGATCATGGGGCAAACATAAAGCATATTTTGAGGATAATATTTTTTTGTATCTTGATATTCCATCTTTAGATGTAAGTAACAACTGTGGCAACACCTGTGAATGCTCGCCTAAGTAACCCGTCATCTGTAGATTTTATTAACCACATTTCAACCCTGAATAATTAAAAGAAACCGCTATGAAATTTATTGCCGCATTCGCGCTCCTGTCGCTGTTTTCCCTGCACGGCATGGCACAGGAAAGTTTACAAACTGTTACACAACGTGGCGACAGTACCACCGTTCGCACCCGCCTGCAGAAAGGCGCCCTGATCACCAATAGTAACCTGGTGGTCGATGGCGGAACGATGAATTATAATGATCCCCTCGTTGTAAAAGGTAACCTGGATGGCGCCGCACTGGTACGAACAAACGGCGCCGACCGCTGGGATGTTACCAATGATGTTTATGAAGTGAACAATTACAACGGCACTGCTTCTTCCTTGTTATTTAACTATGGTAATTCGGGTATCCCGTATTACCGCCGGGATGGCCACGATTTTACGATCATGAAAATATGGTCTCCCAGGGCCAGTAAAAACGCGTACGAAGCAACGCTCGCATTGGTGAATGGAGATAATGAAGAAGAGATCATGGACCTGTATAACATGAGCTACCCGCAGAATCATTCTTTCGGCATCAGGTTGCAGAAAAGATATAGTGCGCAGTATAAACCATTCTTCTTTGAATACAGCGATGGCCAGGTTACTTACCCGGTGATGAAACTGGCGCCCGACTCCTCCGCTGCTTTTTATGGTAATGTTGGCATTGGTACCACAGATACCAAAGGATATAAACTGGCTGTTGCCGGCGGCATCATCGCGGAAGGCGTGCGGGTGAAATTACGGAGCAACTGGCCCGACTTTGTATTTGCCGAAAATTATCAACTCCCCTCGGTGAAAGAGATGCAGGCATTTATCAAACGACATCAACATCTGCCGGGTATTCCCGTCGCGGCAGATGTAGCGCGGGACGGGATGGATATAGCAGAAATGAATAAACAACTATTACAGAAAGTAGAAGAGCTTACCTTGCATCTGATCCGCCAACAGGAGCAGCTGGATCACCAGCAACGGCAGATCAGCACCCTGCAAAAACGATTGAATAAAAAATAGAAAACGGCCGGAATAAATTTCCGGCTTTTTTATTTTTTTCTGATAGGGGTAAGTTTTTCTCTGCACGTCGTATTCCTGCATGCATGTATTGACCGGGAATTCCCATTATCATTATTAAAAACCTGATTTATTATGAGAATCATTATTCCCATGCTGCTGGTAGTTTTATGTTGCTCCTGTCATAAAAATGATGACCCGGCTCCGGAAATACCCGGCCAGGAAACGGGGACCTTCGAAGAAGCTAATATAGATAAAGACAAGATCCTCCAGCTCGAAAGTAAGATCGACAGTGGTAAATACAATATTCACAGTCTGATCATCCTTCGCAAGAACAAGCTCATATACGAACATTATTTCACCGGAGATGATGCGGTGTTCCCGACGCCCGTTGGCAGAGTGCCTCATACCAGGGATAGCCTGCACGACTGCCGTAGCGTTACCAAGAGTATTGTATCTACCTGCGTAGCACTTGCACTGGCGCAAGGAAAGATCAAGAGTGTGAATGACAGGATATTCGATTATTTTCCTGACTACAAGCAATATGCTACCGGCGACAAAGCCAATATCACCATTCACGACCTGCTTACCCAGAGCTCAGGGCTGGCATGGAACGAACGCGTAAGCTATGCAGATCCTGCCAACAGCGAAAGACAGATGCTGGAAGCAAAAGACCCTACTGATTTCGTATTGCAATGTAAAAGCGTTGCCAAGCCAGGCACTGTTTTCAACTACAGCGGTGGTAATACCCATTTGCTCGGACAGATCGTAGAAAAAAGTACGGGTATGAATATACGGGAATTTGTTAGCCGCTATCTTTTCCAGCCATTGGGCATATCGCAATTCTTTTGGACTACCCGTGCTGACGGTATCGCCTGGATGCCTTCCGGCCTGCGTATGCGCCCGCTGGATATGGCAAAGGTGGGCCGGCTTTATATGCAGAAAGGGCAGTGGCAAGGCCAGCAAATATTGCCGGCGTCCTGGATCAGCGATGCTACCCGCTGGACTATCAATACCGACGAAGCCGGATGGGGTTACGGTTTTCAGTTCTGGTGCGCACATCGCCAGGTGGGCGGCCAGGATGTAGAGATGGCCCAGGCAGAAGGGAATGGCGGCCAGATGATCTCTATGATCCCCGCCCTCGACCTGGAAGTAGTAATGACCGCGGGTGATTACAACGATGTAACAGATATCGCCAATACCGTACTGACAAATGAAATACTGAGTGCGGTGAAGAAATAGTATCATAAAGATTGCAGGCGCATTGCCTGCAATCTTTTTATATCGTCACTCCTCCGGAAAATCTTCCATCTGTTTTAAAAATTGCTTCGATTGTCTTCCCCCATTATTCACCGCCCATGCAGCCATTGCATGCAGCACCGGTCTTAATTCCTTACCTTTTTTTGAAAGCTGATAGGTTACATGCGGCGGCACTACCGGCTTTGACTTCCGGATGATCAATTCATCCACCTCCAATTGTTTCAATTGCTGTATCAGCACTTTTTCGGTGATGTCCGGAATCGATTTTTTAAGTTCACTGTACCGTTTGATGCCGGTAAGTAAATTGAAAAGAATGATCGGTTTCCAATATCCGCCAATCCGCTCCATCACAAAGGTGACCGGGCAATTTGCAAACGCATTGTTTTTATTCTCCTGTATTACTGAATTTGCTTTTACTGTTGTCATATCTATACATACTATAGGGTAAGTACTTATACAAAAGTAAGTATGATTTTACTTTTGTACAAGAAATTTAAAACGAGACATATGAAAGTAACAGTAACAGGTTCTCTGGGAAACATCAGCCGCGTGCTCATCGACAAATTAGTAGCAAACGGCCATGAAGTAAGCGTCATCACTTCTAACTCCGACAGGGTAAAAGAGATTGAACAATTAAATGCTATTCCGCTGGTAGGTTCCATAGAGGATCTTGCGTTTGTAAAAAAGGCATTTGAAGGAAGAGAAGCGGCATACCTGATGATACCGCCCAATTTCAGGACGGCCAACTTAAAAGAATATATTAAAACGGTGGGTGAACAATACGCCCAGGCGGTGAAAGAAGCCGGCGTAAAGTATGTGGTGAACCTGAGCAGCATAGGCGCTCACCTGGAAAATGGTTTAGGCCCCACAGGTTCAAATTTCTACGTAGAGCAAAAGTTGAATGAATTGCAGGATGTGAATGTGTTGCATCTGCGCCCGGGCATGTTCCTGACGAATTTTTATGGCGCTATCCCCATGATCAAGTACCAGCACATGCTGGGGAATAATTTCAGTGGTACTGTTAATTTACCGCTTACGCATCCCAAAGATATTGCTGCAGCGGCATTCAGCGCCTTGCACAACCGCTCATTTTCCGGCAAGCAAATTCAATACATCGTTAGTGATGAAAAGAATGGTTTTGAGGTGGCGGAAACCCTGAGCAGCGCAGTAGGGAAGTCGGATGTACATTGGATCGAGTTTTCCGATGAACAACTTTTGCATGCCCTGACAGCAAGCGGATTCTCCGAACAGATGGCAAAAGTATATATGGTGGAAATCGGCGAAGCCTTGCGGGATGGCAGTTTCATGGAAGACTACAACAAGCACAGATCCCTGTCTGTTGGCGGCACCACCTTGCAGGATTTTTCCAAAGAATTTGCCTTAGCCTACCAGTGAGAATTTGCGAATTTTTTGATTGACGGATTTTTTGATTTGTGGCGGATTTCAGTTTTGTCACAAATCAAAAAATCCGTAAATCAAAAAATCCTCAAATATTTTATCTATCTTCATTATGAAACCTTGCCACGAGCACTAATAGTAAAGAGCAAATCAGATTTATTGTACGCCGTTAGCCCAATCTGTGCACGTGCTGCATGCCATATGCAAAACAAAATTTTAACTGTAGCGGTAAACACGATAAATGCATTTTATCGTAGAGAGAATGTTTTGCATGTACAAAAGTGAGTATTTATCACTTCAATAAAACATGTTTGTATGATCCAGAACATCAAAGTGCCGTCTATCCGGCAAATGCAGGCTGCGGCCATGGCCCTGTTCCTGCTCAACTCCTGTACTAAAAACGCCATCAGCGACCAATCGGTCGGGAAGAATGAACACAAGCCTCAAACAGAACTGGCGGGCACCATCAGTTTGTTGAAAGGCGCCCGCTTCTACGGGATCTATTCATCCGCAGGCAGCACCGGCCAATGGACTTCCTGCACCGACCCGAATGTAGCGCCGGTGGGCGCTGCCGTTAAACTCAACGGGTTTACCTATTTGCGAAAACTCACCGCAACAGAAAAAACACAGATCGGCTCCACGGTTACGCTCAATCTGAAATTGTATGCGCAATACGATGGATGGGACAGAACCTTTGAGGTAGCCGTTCTCAATACGCCTTTGAACACGCCAAAAGATAGTCTGTCGTCGCTGCTCAGTCAGCGCGCTAAAGTGGGCTGGATCATGACGCCGTATTTCCTCAAATCACAAACGCCTAATACGATCAATTATAACAGTTATAATCTCAGCTCACTCGCCCAGCAATTACGTCGTACCGACCAGGATGCCTGGATATACGTTAACATAGGCGCTAACGTTGACTATGGCGAACCTACCGCCGCCGGATTGAGCTTCTGCGATAATATCGGCTTCCAGCTGGATGCTTCACTCGTAACTTCTGGTAGCACTGCTAACGATTCCACGAAGTTCGCTACAAATGTGATCAATGCCGAGAATACTACTAACGGCATATTCACCGCTACGGTAACATTGCCGAAAGCTGTCGCCAACGGTATGTTGACCATCTTCACTACCGGCCATGGCAATGAAGAAGGCCGCTCACGCATCAATGTCGTTTCTGTTGACAACGTTCAGAAGACCAGCGTAAGTACCCGCATCTTCTGCACACCGGCTTCTTATTATGATGGCATCAATCCCAATGGCGCCAAAGGCCCTTACTCCACCTGGAGGTATCCTGTAAGGAACTGGTGCCAGGGCGGCGCGCTCAGCCCCCTGATGGTAAGTGTGGGAAATCTCTCTGCGGGTACGCATACGTTCAAGTTTGATCTGAGCAAACTTGAATACCAGGTATCGGGTATAAGTCCTGTATTGTCGAATACGGTGCAGCCGATCAGCGGGAATGTGAACTATGCGGCTTATCTGACAGGGACTGTTAATTAAGTAGTATAAATGAAAAAAGGCTTGCAAGTTTTAACTTGCAAGCCTTTTTATTGAACCTTTTCACAGGCAGGAATGTTATAGGTGGTTATACTCAAGTAGCTGCGTTTCAGAAAAAAAAATTAATCCAGGCTTGTTTAACTCTACTATTTGCTGTAAACTTGTAGTCAGAAGATAAATTGACTTCCAAAAGGTGTTAATATTCATATTCGACACGTAATTTGTTCTTAACATTTATCTATGGACAGGTCCTTACCTATTTAAGTCTCAAAAAACCGCCAAAATATTAATGATCTTCTCAGGAAAAAAAATTAAAATATCGGAAAATAGTATTGTTCGGGAAATGGGTGCAGGCTTTGTCATCCTGAATTTGAACACGGAGCGCTTTTATGAACTCAATGAAGTCGGGAAGCGATTTTGGGAATTATTATCTGATGACCAGGAATACGCATCTGCGCTCCATATACTGCAAGATGAATATGAAGTAAGCATAGAACGACTTCAAGAGGATATCCCCAGATTAATTGAGAGCCTTAAAAATGCAGAATTAATTGTCATTGACTGATGTATACAGATCGCGATTTAATTACCTTAAACAGATGTTTAAGGGCATACGATCGGCTGTTTGTTAGAGCGCGCATTCTTACCATCCTGACAGAAGCAAGTCTTCGTTTTACGAGCTTAAAAACAACCGAAAAGCTACTTTCTTTTTTTACGAAGAATGTTCCGCCACCGGACCATAACGAAACTATTGTGACGCTCGACAAATATGCAACGCTCTTTCATCAAATGAACCAATTACCATTTTTGAAAGGAAGGTGTTTATCTCAATCGCTGGTCATGCGTTTACTATTAAGAAGAAAAGGTATTGATGCGGAGCTGAAAATTGGCGTGAGTCAGCATATGGGCAGGTTTGATGCCCACGCATGGTTGGAAAAAGAGGGCGTTCTTTTAAATGACCATCCTTCGGTAATTGCTAATTATTTCGTTTTACCAGCAGATAAACTAAACGTTATTCTCAGATTTAAATGAGCGGATTCATTGGCATAGTATCTTCTCAGCTTCAGAAAGCCGATACTGTATTGCTGGACGTTTCAACGGCAGTCATTGCCGCTTGCTGTGATGACTACCAGGGCGCATGGAGCAGCGCCAGGGCCGATTTGCGGTTTGGCTGGCTTAGAACCTGTGAAGATACTGTAACAGAGCGGCTACCCTTCACCGTGGATGAAAATCTCCGGATCGTGGGAGACGTACGGCTGGATAAACGGGAGGAACTGGTGAGGGAACTTGGCGCATACTTCAGCGCCATCAGTAATAGCACCCCTGATTCCTACCTGGTCCTCTACGCCTATAAACACTGGGGAGAAGACTGCCTGCAACACATTGCCGGAGATTTTGCTTTTGCCATCTGGAACGAACAAACGAACCACCTTTTTTGCGCCCGCGATCATTTCGGCCTGATCCCGTTTTATTATGCCCAATATGATAACCGGCTTCTTTTTACAAATTTTTACCGTTCCCTTCAAGATATACCCCAGCTGAAGTCTGAACTGGATGACGATGTATTGCGCGACTACCTGATGAGTGGTAGAAACGGAAGCTTCGGTCAAACGATTTATAAAAAGATTAAAAAACTTCCACCGGCTCATAAATTGATTTACAAAGACGGGGAAATTCATATCAGCTGCTATTGGCAAATTCCCTCCGATATCAAACCTGTACGCTATAAAGCAACAAAGGAATATGTCAGTCATTTTCATCGTTTGTTTGAACAATCTATTAAAGACCGTACCCGTACCAATAAAGTTGCCTGCACATTGAGCGGCGGCATGGATAGTTCGTCCATAACGGCAACGGCAAAGAAGGTGCTTGATGACAGCTATGGCGACGACCACACATTGATATCTTTTAATATCAGCTACCGGCATCTTGTAAATGAAATGGAAGGATATTTCGGGAAGCTCACAGCCGGCCATCTTAAAATACCGATCAAACAATACATTGCAGAGGATTATATTAAAAATGTCGCCCAGCCCATGAGCTTCTGGATTCCAGAGCCGGCCGCCATACCGGATGCCACTGCTGAATCCCGGATGGTTGCTGATGCCGCGGCTTTTTCAAGAGTATTATTAGCGGGCTTCGGAGGAGATCCCTTGTTTGAGTATGAGCAGCGCTCGCGTCGCAGGCTTGCGGCCCAGGGATACCTGATACAGCCCTATCTGGATGATCTGGCCTTCTTTAGAACATTCGGCCATCTCTTCCGGACGATCCGGCAAAGAATAAGGAAGTGGGTGAAGAAAGCGCCCGACACAAATATGTCTTTGCCGCCATGGTACGATCCCGCTTTCTTTCCGGAAGATTATACGCCATTTAAACCCAATAAAGACGGCACTTCCACAAGGTCAAATTTTGCTATGTCCGGAAACGCTTTCTGGTCCTGGCTATTTGAAACCTCCCACCCAGGCTTTACCGGCAATAAAATAAAGATAAGACAACCATTTTTTTCACTGGAACTATTCCTTTTCATATTAGCGCTCCCCCCACATCTATTGTATCAAAAGGCTTTGCTACGTATGGCTATGATCCCTTACCTGCCCGGAGAGATCATAAGAAGGCCTAAAACGTCTCTTTTCGGAAATCCTCTTTCCCAGAACCTGAAAATACAGGAGATACAAGACATGGTAGAGAAAAGGTTATCAGAATCGGGCGACTTCCTTTCCGGCAAAATAAACATACCGCAGCTGTTGGAAGCTGTGCGGGGGGCCAGACATTCATCGTTACACTACAACCACGTTTTACCTGTTTTACATGTTCTGTCATGGAAGAATTACCATCATCAATCATTTCACTAATCTTAAAAGATTAACATCATGCAAAAAGAATTAACTGCACACGAGGAAAAAAAGGTTTATCAAACCCCTGAATTAAAAGATCTCGGAAAAATTGGCGAGATAACGAACACTACTACTTCCGGACATGGGACTGACGGGGGCACCACACCAAATTATAACTCATAATTAATTGAACAATTTTGCATTTTGCTATCCAATTCACTAAGCTGAATCATGCAGATTTTGTTGGGCTGAAGAAAGCGATCGTATTTAATCCGTTTAAAATTGCTCCTTCTTCAGCAACTTTTGGTGAGAATATTTATGCAGGGAACACTTCTGAAAACAAGAAGTGTTTCCTCTTTGAATATTATGATGACCAAACAATAAAAGTGAGCTTTCTTATCTTTTCAGCAGGTAAAAACGTTTTCTATCACGTCGTAAGCGGCACTTCACAACAATCTGTCCAGTCGCTGATCCGGGGTAACGTTACCAAGTTTTGCCTGCAGGAACAAGGCTATTTTTGCTTACATGCATCCGCCATGCGTGTTGATGAGAAAGCGATTTTATTTATGGGCAGAAAGGGAGCCGGCAAATCTACGCTGGCTACCTATTTTCACCTCAGAGGACATGAAATATGGTGCGATGACTATGCAATGCTGCACGAGGAAGAGCAAGCTTTTTTTGTATCACAAGGGGAAACATCATTGAAGATCAATCCAGACATAGCAGCTGTGCTGGATATTCCACACGGCAACCTTCAGCGGGTTTTTGAATTGCCCCCTGACTGGAAAGAAACGGCAGCATCGGATATTATCACCCGTAAATATTATTTCAATCAACAAGCACCTGCCGTAGATATTCTTCCACGACAAGTCGCCGCCGTGTTCTTTATAAAATCAAGAACGCCCGAGCCGGAAAGGCTGATCACCACCATAAAAAAAACAGATGCACTTTCAGTGTTGATGGATGAGATATTACTTCCGGGGCTTAATTCCAAGCAGTACTTGAAGACTTACTTCCAATCAGCAATGACCTTCCTGGAAATTGTACCATCCTATAGCATACATGCTCCGGATAATATCATGCGTATCCATGAAGTGTACGATGCGATACTTGAAACGATAAGATAGCCTGATATGAAACAAGCATTCGATGAATACTCGCTTTTAAAAGCGACAGGGGATTTTTGTGATTCGCTTCCACAGGCACTGGTATCACCAGCGCAGCTGCCTTTGTTAAAAACTGCGGCGGATTTTTTTCCTCCACTCATCCGCTTTGGATTGGAATGCCGTCTTGACCATCACGAACAAGTAGACCTGCAACTCTGCATACGTAGAGACGAAGATGACCTGCCGGCACTTTCAGACTGGGTGCAAAATAAGTTTGCAGGAAATCTGGAGCATGAGCATATCTCCCATTTTTTTAAAACCTGGGCGGATCAATTATCTTCTTATCATAAAAATATCACGGAAGTTTTTCTGGAATTAGATGTGCTTCCCTCCGGCGTAAAAACTCCTTTATTGTTTTTTGAATTGCAGCCAGGTTTAGATGATATCGACCGGAAGGATGTCTGTTTTACTGTTTTGAAAGAAACATTGGGAGAAGACCGGTCCTTTTATGATCTTTTCGAAACGATCTTTCACGCTTGCCCGCCTCCGGCTTATATCGCATATTTGGGGATCATGTTTTCCAGAGATGTGGACGTGCTGCGGGTAAACATCAAAAAATTACCTATGGCTGCAGTAGCCCCCTTCCTGGAAAAAATAGGCTATGCCTGGACGGGGCCGACACTCGACCGTTGGATATCATTCGTACACAGCTATGCGGACCGGGTAACTTTATGTATCGACATTGGAAAAAATGTTTTTCCGAAGATTGGCTTTGAATGCTTTTGGGACAAACAACCGCCTATCGATACTTACTGGCGTTTTTTTATAGAGAAGATCAATACGTGTCATCATTATAAAAAAGATAAGATAGAAGCCATATTAAACTGGGATAAAGAGATATTCCCCGGGCAAACGAATGACTGGCCCGAACATTTGTGGATAGCATCTTTAAGAAAGCCGGAAAACGAATTCACTTTTTTAAAGAGAAAGCTCTCTCATTTGAAATTATCTTATTGTCCTGATAAAGAGATAGCGTTAAAGGCTTATCTGGGTTATGGAAGTTTATGGATGGTGAAAAAAAACCTGGGGCTTAAAACGGAAAAGAAAGCGCACCGGGAACATGTATCCCTTTCTGCTATTCAACAAGCTATTGCTAAAGGAATTGATCATTTGCTTTCGAACCAGCAACAATCAGGATGGTGGAAGGATTTTTATGTAAAGACCGGCATCAGCGATGAGTGGGTAACGGCCTATGTAGCCTGTCATCTGGCACGTTTGAAGCACCCTGGAATCAGTGAAGCACTGGACCGCGCCTGGCGAATTTTGAAAACCAGGTATAGAGAACAAGAAGGATGGGGGTATAATGTTTTGAACAGAGCAGATGCAGACAGTACTATCTGGACCTGGCTTTTTGCAAATACTGCAACATTCGCTGATGAATTTCCGGAACCTGGTTTTGATATGATGAACAGATATGTTGCTGCAAACGGCGGTGTTATCACGTACGATCCAAATGTACCTGTTGGAAAATACAACATGAAAACCGATGGGCAACATTTTAATGGTTGGCAAATACCGCATCACTGCGTTACTGCCGCATATGCCCTGGCCGGCCAGCAGGATGCCATTGATTACTTATTGGCGAACCAGCATACCGAAGGATATTGGTACAGCTACTGGTGGAACGGCCCTGAATATGCCACCGCACTTACCGTGGAAGCCCTGTTTAATAAAGATGCAGACAAGTATAAGAAGGAAATTGATATGGCCGTAGGCTGGGCTTGCAATAAAGCCCGGAAAGAGCTGGATAAGCCCGTTCCAAACGATTTTAAAATAGCACTTCTATTGAAAATAATATCATGTTCATACGATAGTGAACAGCACCATGAATTGGTAAAAGCAATGCTGAATGATCTCCTCCATGCTCAACAGCCCGCAGGATACTGGAACCCTTCTGCAGAATTGAGAATTCCCGAGACTTACAACACCGATCACGAAAATGGAGAAAACATATTTGTGACAACAGACGAAAGAAAGAACTTCGCTACTGTTACCATATTGGATGCATTGAATAAGTATGCCCGGCTTAATGTTTCCTGGTAATATATGAATACAGGAGCCGGAACGATTTCATGGGAATAATGAGTGGGATGGTCCATGCAGGCGCATTCGTCATGGACAAATCGTTTACGTTAGGTACTAATAGGATAGATAAACGGGCTTTCACGCTGAATTTTATCTTTCCCAGAAATGATCGCTTTAAATTTGTCAGCCTGATTTTATTGAAAAATGCTTTGCGGCCAATCTGGATTTCTGTAGCCGTAAATAAATGATAGGCCACTGGCGGAAGGCCTGGTACAGGGAGTTGAAGCCCTACTATATCAATTAAAGCATTCATGCCGGACCATAAGAAAGCAGTATAGTTGTATAACTTGAAACGTGAATTTATCTCTTCCCAATCCAACTCACTGGAAGAAATTTGAATCATACAGGCTAAGTCAATTAAATACTTAAATTTCAACAGCGGCTCTCTGATCAGGTGGTTGGAAGCTACACATAAAAAATCGTAGGTAGGAGCCAAGCCCACCTGTGAAGTACCGTCCATGGCCATATAGGGTTGCAGGTGCTGAACAAAAAAATCATACTCGAAAAATTTCCCCCAGTAACGTTCCAGCAGCTTCCATTGCAGTTCTACAGAGCAGGTAATGCCCATCCTGTCTTTGGGAGCTTTAAAAGAGAGCTCTCTGTGAAAGCGCAGGAGGAACCCCATCTGATGTGCAGAGATAGAATATCTTTGCTCATAACCGTTTTCATGAAGGCACTTTCTTAATTCAGGTAGGTCATCCTTATTTATTAAAAAATCTATATCCGAGCTTTCTCTTAACAGGGGAGCTCTGTAATACCGCGCGGCCAGTGCGCTTCCTTTATGTGGAATCACGGTTATTCCCGACTTTTCAAAAGCGATCTTCAATTGACTTATCAAACGGGCCTGGTAAGCTCCTACCAAAGTGATCGCCATGGCGTCCTTCTTTAGCGTATCATGGATTTGTTTATCGATTGCTACTGGAAATGTGGTAATAATGTCATAAATGAACCCTCTGATATCATTATGCAGAATAAGTTTATAAAAGGAACTCCAGTCAATAACCTCTTTATCCAGGAAAGCATGTACAGCTTCAATATCCTGTGTTCCGAAGTATAAACGCGTCAACAGGATAAGCAATGTTTCCTCATTTGTATAGGAACATTTTAATGTCTCGATATTCAGCATACAAAAATGTGTTACCAGGAATACTTAAGCCAACGCATATCCCAATCAATCTGGAAAGCTTTCTTAAGTTCTTCTAAAGAAAAAGGGAGATTTTCTTCGACAGACATATCAACGATATCTTCAAGCGTTAAAGGGACCTGACAATCTTCGCGTTCCTGCTCTCTGTACTGCTGTATTATTTTTAAGGCGTTTTGGACAGACACTTATGTCATTTATTTTAACTTACGATAAATGATCAATAATAGATGTGCTCAATGAAGGTTTCATATGATGCTTTAAAAGAAAAAGGCTTGCAAGTTTTAACTTACAAGCCTTTTTGGTGCCCAGAACTGGATTCGAACCAGCACACCCTTGCAGGCGCTGCGACCTGAACACAGTGCGTCTACCAATTTCGCCATCTGGGCATCTTTTGATGTGTCAGGGGTGCAAAGATAAGCACACAAAGGATTTCACCAAATTTTTTTTGAAGAAAATTTGAAAATTGCCGCAATATAGCCGCATTACTCTGCAAATTCCCAGGCACTCTGATACGCATTCCGCTGCTCGGTATAACTGATGAAATCCGCATAGAACGGGAGTTGCGACAGCGTAGCGCTATCGCCGATTACGACCAGTTTCTTGCGGGCCCGCGTCATGGCTACGTTCATGCGGCGTATCTCCGAAAGGAAGCCGATTTTATTGTCGGCATTGCTTCTCGTCATGCTGATGTATACGATATCGCGTTCCTGTCCCTGGAAACTGTCGATGGTATTAACGGATATCTTGTCGCCGTAAGGATGCAGGGCTGGGGCGTGTTCCAGCTGTTCTTTCAGTACCTGTATCTGTTGTTTATAGGGAGAGATCACCGCGATGGTAGGGAAATCGGCGCTGCTGTAATGCTGGCTCAGTTCCGCTGCCATCCGGCTGAGGTGGCGGAAGAGGAAGGCCGCTTCTTCCGGGTTGGTGGTGCTGGTGCCTTCGGATTGCTCTTCAAAGCCACAGCCGGCGGTATCGATGAATGACAGCGGCGTATCGGCGGCATGCAGCAGATGGCCGGCTACAGAGGCGTGCGCTCTGAGTTTGTCGGCATAAAAGATGCGCGATGAATAGCCCATGATATCGGCATGCATGCGGTATTGTTCTTCCAGCAGCACTACTGCTTCCGGATACCGGGTGGCGCATTTTTCAAGCAGGGTAGTAGCCAGGCCCTGCTGTGCGGCCTCGGTAGATTTGATGGTGGGCGACAGCTGGCAATGATCTCCCGCCAATATCACTTTCTCTCCTTTCAGGATGGGTATCCAGCAGCCGGGTTCCAGCGCCTGGCCGGCCTCGTCGATCACAACCGTCTGGTATTTCAGGTTACGCACGGTATAGTGGTTGGCGCCTACCAATGTGGCGGTGATCACCTGTGCTTTCGAGATCACATCGTCAATAACATACTGTTCGGTATTTTCTACCGCCTTCATGATATTGCGGGCTTCATCAAAGAGGGCTTTGCGTTGTTCTCTTTCTGCCTTGCCGAAGTTGCGTTTGTATTTGTGGGCCATGTTCCTGAATTCGTTGGCCTGCTTCTTCAGTCGGCTGATCTCCTTCGTGCTGGTGTGTTCCGACATTTTGCTATCGAGGGTGAGGGCCATGAGCCTGTCGGATACGCGGGCAGGGTTGCCTACGCGCAACACGTTGAGGCCTTCTTCAGCGAGCTTTTCGCTGAGCAGGTCTACGGCGGTATTACTGGGCGCCACTACGAGCACCTGTTGCGGCGACTGCCGGATCAGGGCTTTGATGGCCTGTACCAGCGTGGTGGTTTTACCGGTGCCGGGAGGGCCATGTACGATGGCCACATCATTGGCGGATAATATTTTTTGTACGGCGGCCTGTTGCGAGGCATTGAGCCGTGGATGCGTGAATGCGGGGATATCATCCCGGAAGGCGGGAGCGGCTTCGCCGGTGAGCACCCTGATGAGGCGGCCCTCCGCGGGCTTGTCTTTCAGCGCTGTGGCCTGTTTCAGCGCGTGCTGCATTTCGTCGTAACTGTTATCGTCGAAGAGCAGGTCGATGCCCAGTTTGCCGTTACTGGCCCATTCCGGCAGCTCGTCGGTGCGCAGCGTGATCTTCAGGCGGTTGCCGCTCTGATGGGTGATCACACCCGCTACCTGGTCCTGCTGGCGGTCGTGGTTGGAGAACAATACTGCCGCCACGCCGAAACGCAGCTGGTGCGGGATATCATGATGGGTGGTGCGTTCTACTTCTACGGTGAGGTAATCGCCGCGGCTCATCTCGGAGCCACGGATGGCGATAGGGTACCAGCTAAGGCCATTGGCCCTGCGATCCGCTACAGAAGAGCGTTCTGTCAGTTCCTGGTAGGCGCGCCGGTCTTCTTCCCGTTCTGTCTTTAATAGGTCAAGCAGCTTCTTGAAATAATCCATCGCGCAAAGATAATCCAAAAAAAAGCGCGGGAGGCTTCACCCGTTTTCGTCTCCCTGTTGTCTTATCTTTTACAAGAAAGAACAACCAGCCTATATATATAAATTAAGAGTTATTTGGAAAACAGCTGGCTACCATCGATGGAAATAATTCCGGATTTATCAATACTTTGTACGGGAAACAATGAAGATACAAAGTGCACTATGCGTCAACCAGGATCTGTAGAAGCCGTTTCTTTTGAGGAGCAGTTCAGGCTTCACTATAAATTTTTGTGCACGATCGCGTATTATATGGTGGAAGATGAAGATGCCGCCATGGACATCGTGCAGGATTTTTTTCTCTATTGCTGGAGCAAGCGGGAAGTGCTGCACATCACGCATAACTTCAAGAGTTATGCCGTTCGCGCTATCCGTAATGCGTCCCTTAATTATCTCAAAAAATCCGGTAAAACAACTTTACAGGAGGTTCATTTGATAGAAGAACTGATAAAATATTTTCCAGGAGAGGAATATACCGATGAGGAGAAGCGTAATAAAGCGCTATGGGATGCCATTGCCCGCCTGCCGGAACAAAGGCGCCGCATATTCCTGCTCAGTAACCGCGACGGCCTGAAATACAAGGATATCGCCGATACGCTCGGCATTTCCATCAACACGGTAAAAACACAGATCAAACTGGCTTTGCAGTTTTTAAGGAAAGAGTGCGGCTGGATGATAAAAGCGGCTTTCCTGATTTTATTTTTCAAATTACTTACTTCCTTCACCCTTTTTTAAAATTGTTTGCCCTAATTATAAGTTATGATGCATACAAACGATAATGATGATATACGGATAGACTGGGACAAGCTGTTGGAAGTCCTGGATGGCAACGCTGCCCCGGAGTCGCTCAATGAAGAGGAGCGGGGGATGCTGGCTGCCGCCAGGGAAATGCAGGCAAGGTTACATGCAGGTAAATTCTCTGAAGACGCCGGATGGGAGAGATTTGTAGCAGCAAGAGAACAGCGCCGCATCCGCCGTATGGTGATCGTAAGGCAGCTCGTGGCCGCATTACTGGTGCTCACCATCGGCGCCGGAATATGGATGCTGGCGCCCTGGCGCAGGCATCATCGCAGCGAACTGGCCACCGCCACGCCATCCGGCAATGTAACGCTGAAGCATGGCGGCAACATATTCACCCTCGGCGCCAGCGAACAAAAGATAGCACAAACTGCCGGCGCGCAGATACAATCCGATTCTACCCTTATCACCTATACGAAAAATAACAGCCATGAGGCAGCGCCTGTGCAGGATACGCTCCATGTACCTGCGGGCCGTCAATACGGCCTGCAATTATCCGATGGTACCAATGTGTCGCTGAATGCTGCCACCACGATCGTTTACGCTGAAACATTCAGTGGCAGCACACGTGAGGTGTATGTAACGGGAGAAGCATTTTTCGACGTGGCACAGGATCCGCAACGGCCATTTATTGTGCATGCAGGGAAAGTGTCGATGAAAGTACTGGGAACAGCTTTCAATGTGAATACCTATGAAATGGATGTAGTGACCACCCTCGCCAATGGTAAGCTGCTGGTGACTGTCAACAACGATCAGGTGGTGTTGCAGGAAGGGGAACAATCTGTTTCCGGCAAGGACGCCCTGAGCAAGCATGCTGTTGATGTAAACATGTACACCGCCTGGAAAGACGGGGAACTGTTCTTCGATGATGCGCCACTCACGGATATCGCCAAAGTATTATCGCGCAACTACGATTACAACTTTATATTCGATGATCCCGCCGCGGGAAAAATGAGATTCACATTGGGCATGCACAAGCCTTCCTATTTACAGGATGTGCTGACACAGATCAACCGGAGCAGTAACGATATTCAATTTAGAGTGGAAGATAGAACCGTACATGTAACAATGAAAAATAACAGTAATAGTAAATAATAAAAGATCAGCCGTCATGTAGATCACAGGCAATTTGTCCGTTGCCTGGCCAAACCATAATATCAACCAAAATGAGAAAACTAACCGCGCGATCCTTCCTTGGGAAGGAGGTGAAAAGCTTTGTCTTGTATGGTCCCTTGCTGCTATTGCTTTTACTGTTGCACACCGCTACCGGTTTATATGCACAGGATAATGCCGATCAGGAGATCTTGTCGAAACGAATATCGTACGAAGCCAATCATGCACCATTGAGCAAGGTGTTGAAAGACATCCGTGAAAAAACGAAAGTGCGTTTCACTTACAATACGGAGGTGATCGACCGCCAGCCGGCCGTTACGGTGAAAATGGATAACGTAACGCTGGAAGCCTTGCTGAAACAGGTATTAGCCAATACGGGCCTGTCTTTCAGTGTAGCCATGCAAGGGGTAGTGATCTACGAAACCGACAGAAAAACAGGGAAGAATAAAGAAGGAAGAGTGATACAGGGCCGCGTTACTGACAACAACGGCAACCCTTTGTCGGGCGTAAGTATTCAGGGCCTTACTTCCAAAGAGATGACAGTCACTCAGGCGGATGGCACGTTTCTGCTCATCCCCTGGGTGAATGAGCAGATCAGCCTTTCACGCGTTGGTATGAAAACGATCACTTACAAGATTGGTAAGGACGTAGCATCGCCGTTGGTTTTTAAAATGGATACCGTTGCACAGGGGATAAAAGAAGTGATTGTAAATGGTTACCAGAAGATGGACCCACGCTTGTTTACCGGCGCTGTTACCAAACTCACTGCTGCGGAAATGATGCAACCAGGTATGCCTACCATCGATAAAATGTTGCAGGGCAAGGTGCCTGGCCTGATGGTACTGAATACTTCCGGTGGCGTGAATGCCAAGCCTAAACTGCGTATCAGGGGAACCTCCACTTTGCTGGGTAACGCTTCCCCGCTGTGGGTGGTAGATGGCGTGATCCGCCCCGAACCAGTAGAGCTCTCCAATGCGATCGTCAATAACCTGATCGATGGCGCGGGCGTCGCACAATCCAACTTTGACCTGATGGGTAATGCTATCAGTGGTTTGAGCCCTTATGATGTGGAAAGCATCACCTTCCTGAAAGATGCGGCCGCCACTTCTATCTATGGTACGCGCGCT
The DNA here is from genome assembly GCF_902167635.1 of Chitinophaga vietnamensis. Lineage (GTDB taxonomy): Bacteria > Bacteroidota > Bacteroidia > Chitinophagales > Chitinophagaceae > Chitinophaga > Chitinophaga vietnamensis. Next base: position 82,867 of record NZ_CABHMS010000009.1, on the reverse strand, counting down.
GCCAACGGGGTGATCGTGGTGACCACCAAGATGGGAAAGGCCGGCCCCTTGCAGATCAGCTACAATACGAATTGCTCGTTTCAGCAACGCCCTAATTATAATCGTCTCAACCTCATGAACTCAAAGCAGCGCGTGGAGCTTTCCAGGCAGCTGCAGGAAGATGGCGCTACTTTCTCTGACCAATTTAGCGGATTCCCTGAAACCGTTTCTTATGAAGGCTTGCTGCGTGCCTTGTATGCAAGGCAGATCACAGAAGCGGAGTTTAACGCCAAGGTGGGGCAGATGGAAACACGTAATACAGACTGGTTCAAATTATTATTTCGGGATGCAGTCAGCATGCAACACAACCTGGCCATGAGCGGTGGGGTAGGTAAAACTACCTATCGTGTTTCGCTGAGCTATGCTGATAGTAAGTCCAGCGCTGTCGGCGATAACAACAAAGGTTATGGCGCATTATTCAACTTGCAGACCCAGCTGGGCAAGAAACTGAATATTTATGTATCCCTGCAGGAAAACTATAAAGAGATCAACAGCTTTTATCCCACAATATCTCCATTGGCCTATGCGATACAAACCAACCGGGGCTTTAGTCCTGATGTATTCTATCCACTGTCGCGCGGTTTAGTGGTGAATGGCGAAGTGTTAGGGCAAGGCCAGCAGCTGAGGCCTGTCATCAATCCGCCGCTTCAGTTTAATATGTTGAATGATCTGCAGCATACTTTCAACAACGCCAAAACACAGAACACGGCAATGGCTGTACAACTCGAATACAAATTGTTGAGGGGGCTGAGCCTGCGCAGTAATGCCAGTGCCGTGATCAATAGCGCAGAAGGGCAAACAGGTTTTGATCAGCAGTCTTATGCAGCTGCCAAGCAACGTCAATGGAACCTGGACTGGACGCCCACTGAAGAGTATATCAAACTATCCTATTTACCTGCCGGCGGTGTGCTGACTGCTAACAATCAACGCGGGGTTACCTTGTCTATCACCAACAGCATTGATTATAGCCTTGGCCTGTTCAAGGACCGCGACCTGTTCAGCGTTAGTTTAAATGAAGAAATAAGTTCCACCAAGGCAGATGGATCTACTTCTATCCAGGCCGGGTATTTCCCGGAAAGAGGAAAAACCTTCTTTGCTTCTGATAATGGCAGAAAATATATCAATTACAATTCACTGCTGGACACGCGTAACAATAGGGTAGGTATTTTTGCAACGGCAGCCTACAACATGGCCAATCGCTATACCTTGTATGGCTCGATCAGGGCAGATGGTACCAACCGTTTTGGCCAGTACACCAATTCCAGGTTCCTGCCCACCTGGACCCTCTCCGGGCAATGGAATGTATCCGCGGAGAAATGGTTTCCCACCAAGGGGATCAGCGCATTACAGCTGAAGTCTTCCTATGGCACACAAGGAAATGCCGTGACTTCAGTGGGGCCTAACCTGATAGCCGGTTATAACGGCAGCAATGTTGACAATGCCCGTACACAGATGCCCTACCTGCACATCAAAACACTGCCTTATCCGGATCTGCGTTGGGAAAAAACCACTCAATGGGATGCCGGTGGTGTGATCGGCTTCTTTGATAACCGTCTTTCAGTAGCGTTTGACTACTACACTAAACACTCCGTAGACCTGCTGGACAACGTCACGATCCCATATGAATACGGTATGAACTCGATGTACAGAAACAAGGGCGTAATAGATGGCAGCGGATGGGAACTGTCCGCGACAGTAGTGCCGATAAGAAGGCCCAATACGGAGCTCTCCATTACGGCATCGGCTTCAAGAACGATGAGCAAGCTGGCAAGTACCGTAAGCCAGCCTGCTTTTTTCAATTTGTTTGATGGCACAGGACACTTGCCTGGCAGGCCTGTGAGCGGTTTCTATTCCTATAAGTTTGCAGGCCTGAGCCATACGGATGGTACTCCGTTGTTCGATAAGCTCGATCAGAAAAACAAAACTTATAATCCCGATGATATCCTCGTGTATTCAGGACAAAGTGAACCCAGGGTTTACCTGAGTTTTTCGCCCACTTTCCGCTACAAATCACTGTCAGTAAATGCCGGCTTCTATCTCAGCCTTGGTAGTACCAAGCGCTTGAACAGCCCCTTTGTATTGAACAGTGATTATAACTCTGTGCCATCGCCATACGCCAATGTGCCTGTTACTTATTTCGACCGCTGGCGCAAACCAGGCGACGAAACAAAAACCAATATTCCGGGTATCGTCAGTGATATTCCTTACAGCAATTGGTTGAATGTGCCTTATTACATGCAGATCAACTCATCAAATACAGCAGGACAGTATATCCGGGTGAATCCTTACCAGGCCTACATCCTGTCGGATATCAGAACGATCACCAATAATTACCTCCGTTGCAATTCGTTCGCCGTGAACTATACTATTCCAACCAGGTATCTGGCAACAAAAACTTTGAAAAATATCACGGTGGGCTTTAATGTGAGCAATCTTTTCACGATCGCCAATCGTCAATTGCATGGACAAGATCCGGAGATCAGCGATTTTAATTCTGGCTATAATGCCTTGCCCATGGCCAGAACCTACGCGTTCTCCCTCAGTGCTGCTTTCTAATATAAACATTCAAATTGCTGACATGAAAAAGATATTGATCGTTATAGCAGGCGCCCTGTGCTTGATGTCTTGCAAAAAATTCCTGCAGGAATATTCCCAGACCGACCTGGTGCCCAAATCAGCTGCCGATTATGGAGAGATATTATATTCGGATGGCTATCCGGGCCTGAATAGTGCTATTCAAACCTGGAGACTTTTTCTGGATGATGACATTCAGTGTTATGTAAGTGCTGCAAATGCTGTCAGCCTCTCTGATCGCATCACTCCCTCATCCATATTTCAATGGCAACCTGATTTCTTTGCAAGGGCCGCCGCAGCAGGCTATGCTGGCGATCAGCTCAATACCTGGGAAAAATATTATCACCTCTTGCTGGGCGCTAACGTAACGCTGCAATACATCGATCATGCAACAGGCTCACAAACACAAAAAGACCAGTTCAAAGGAGAAGCATATGCATTGCGGGCATTCTATCATTTTATGCTCGTGAACCTCTATGCAAAGCCATACAATGATTCCAGCACCACGCCTGATAAAAGCCCGGGCATTCCCATCAGAACATCTGCCAACCTCACGGATGCGCCCATGCCAAGAAATTCGGTGAAGGAGGTGTATGACCAGATCAGCAGTGATATAGACAGTGCTACCTATCTGCTGGATAAAGTTAAATCCAACACCTCTCCTTACCGCATTTCTTTTGTGGCAGCGCATCTGCTGGCCAGCAGGATTTATCTCTATATGGAAAAATGGGACAAGGCCATTCAACATGCAGATATCGTACTCATGTATCACCCGCAGCTCATGGACCTCAACACCTGGGGCGGCGCACCGGATCCCGGCAAACCGGTTACCGGCGCCAATTGCATCGAGAGCCTGTTTACCTATGCAAGTTCCATTGAGTATAGCCCGGCAGGGATGTCGCTCACCTTTGATGTGTCACATGACCTGGTCAATTGTTTCGATAGCTCCGATCTGCGTACGCTGATCACCTTTAATCCTATTCCTGGTGTGCTGAAACAATGGATTGCCCCGGACTATCAAATGTCAAAAATGACAATCAACAGTTCGAATTCGGCTGATGGCATTTCCTGGCGCAGCGCGGAAGCCTATCTCAACAGGGCAGAGGCGTACATCCAGCAATACAAGGCCACCGGCAATACCGCCGCCGCTGGTAAGGCATTGACCAGCCTCAACACCCTGCGCGCAAACAGGATTGATAAATCAGCTTTCCAGCCCTGGACCATAGGCCCCGCCGATGCGCTGCTACAGATGTGCCGCACAGAACGCAGAAGGGAACTGTTCATGGAAGAAAACCACCGCTGGATGGACCTCCGCCGCTATGGTATGCCTTCCATCAAACATATCTATATGCCAGATGCCGTCACCACACAGGTGTTCAGGCTCAAAGCACATGATCCTGCCTATGTGCTGCCTATCCCGGATGCTGCTATTGCCCGCAATACAGCACTGGAACAAAATCCGTTATACAACGGCACAAGGAAGCCGGAATAAAATCTTCAATCGTAAAAAAAATCAGTGATGAGAATATATTTCCTGATAGCAACGCTCGCGATATTATCTGCCTGCCATAAAGAAGCAGCGATCACGCCCGATCCAGTGCGGCCCATCTATATATTGCCGCAGGGCCATCAAAGCTATGATGATTCCATCGTTGCCTTTCACAAGCAATACGGCAGCTATATCCTCTATAAATTTACACAACACGATTTCGATTATAACTATATCGACAGAAGAACAGATACCGCCTATGTGGCCGATACCGCCTACATTCCACAGGCATTGGCATTTCTGAAATCACAACTGTTCAATTGTTATCCGGAATCTTTTTTACAAAAAACATTACCGTTTAAAATACTGCTCGCCAGGCAGATCGTTGATACCATTGGAGCAACCAAAGCCTTTGCCGCCACCGGCAGCATGCTGGCTTTCGGTTATGCCAACAGCACGCTGCCACAGCAAACACCTGAACAGTTAAGGCAACTGCGCGGGCTGGCGCACCGCAACTATATGGAAAGAGCTTATCGCGTGGCAAATATCGCCATACCGGATGATTTTATGAGCACAGCGCCATCATCCTATGGCTCCGTGGGCAACGATAACAGGTATGCCCTTGGCGTAGTGGATTCCGTGGCGCAATTCTCGGAACTCAATGTGGCTACGGACCTCCTGGGATATGTGCAAATGATCACCGGTCATTCTTATGATGAACTGAGCTCGCCCGGTCATCCGCTCAGCCCGGATGTAGATGTGAATGGATTAGTGATGAAACGATATACCATCGTTGTGAATTATTTCATTAACATGTATGGTGTCGATTTGCAAGCTATTGGTAACCTCCCTTAAAATATCCGTCTCCATTAGATTTATTGGTGTTGTTATCCCCAAATGAGAAACCTCCTGTTCAGGAGGTTTCTTTTTTTTCTGCATTATTTTTTCTTACATCCGCTTCACCCTTTTTTCCGCAGTTGTTGCCTTTTATACAGAAACGCCTTAATCAATTATCAGCCTTAATTAGCAAGAGTATGAAAGTTTGCCAGGGAACGAAAATCCTGCTGCTGGCCGCTGCTGCGGCATTCACAGGACCCCGCGCGATAGCTCAGTCACGGCCGCCGATACCGATGAACATGCCAGCTCAGCCATCAACGCCTACCATACCACCCATGACAGATGTGAGTCAGCCTGGTTATCGCGGCGCCGCCATCGCCTCCGCATTCAAAAAAATAAAGAAAGACCATTTCAATTATCATGGAGTAGATGACGCCTACAGCCGCGAAGTGTGGGAGAAATTCATGCATGTACTGGATCCTAACAATGATATTTTTTTACAGGAAGATATCCAACAATTATCTACCTATAAAGACAAGATCGATGAAGCCATCAACGATGGTTCCAGCGCCTTCTTCGATGCGGCCTATGCCATCTACAGCAAGCGTATCAGGGAAGCAGAAAGCATCTGCATGCGTATCCTGCAACAGCCTTTCGATATGCAGCAGCATGAATCCGTGGAGGTAGCCTGGAATAAAAACTGGCCATTCCCTGCCAATGAACAGGCCCGCGAAAACAGCTGGCGCCGGTTCCTCAAATATTACACGCTGCGTCATTACATGGAAATGGATACCGCGGCTACAGCGGCGAAGAAAACATTCAACCCCGCCATCGAAGCCAAGGCGCGCGAAAACGTACGCAAATGGTATGCAGAATATTTCCGTCAGAGTACCTCGAAAGATGCGATGAAAGAGAAATTCACGCAGTTCATGGAAGTAATGATAGGAGAGGTAGACCCGCATTCTGCCTACATTGCGCCGGACGACCGCTCTTTCAACGAGATGCTCACCAAACGTTACTACGGTCTCGGCATCGAGCTGGGTATTAAAGAATCTGACTTCTTTGTGAAAAGGATGATGCCCGGTGGCACTGCCTATAAAAGCGGCGTAGTGAAAGAAAACGATATCATCGTTGCCATCATGGACAGCAAAGGTGAAATGGTGCCCATCAACGGCATGGACGCCACACATGTTACCGCTATGATCCGTGGTGATAAAGGCACTTCCATCACCCTGAAATTGCAGCAGCCCGGCGAACAGGCCAGAACCGTTACCCTGAAAAGAGATGAGGTGATCGATACCGAGAACAGGGCCAAGAGTGCGTTGATTGAGAAGAACGGGAAAAAATTTGGTTATATCTATCTGCCCACCTTCTACGTAGATGCAAGTGGAACGGGCCTCAAAGGCTGCGCCGGCGACGTATGGACAGAAATAGAAAAGCTGAAAGAGAATGAAGTAGATGGCATCATCATGGATCTCCGCGGTAACCCCGGCGGTGCGCTCGACGAAGTAGTGCGCATGTGCGCCGGCTTTGTGCCCGCCAGCCCCATCTCCTGGCTGCGTTCAAAAGATAGCCTGCAACGTTATACCTCTCCCGCTATGGGCCCGCTCTATGATGGTCCGCTCACCGTGATGGTAGATGAAGGCAGTGCTTCTGCTTCTGAAATATTCTCTGCCGCCATGCAGGACCTGGGCCGTGGCATCATCATCGGTACGGCTTCCACCTTCGGTAAAGGCACTGCGCAATCGGGTTTCAGCCTGGGCAAATCCGGCGATGTGGCCAAAAATATACCGGATACCGTTTACGGCACCCTGCGTCTTACGCTGCAAAAATTCTATCGCATCACAGGTGCCGCTACACAATTGAATGGCGTTACTCCTGATATCGTCCTGCAAAACCGCATGTCGCTGGAATCCATTATGGAAAAGGATTTCAGCTCAGCGTTGCCCAACGATACCCTGAAACTGCTGCCCTTCGATAAAGTGAAAAGCGGCTACGATCTCAAAAAAGTGATCCAGCTGGCCAATGCACGTATCAAAGCTACGCCCGCACTCGCAGATATCGACAACAACATGGCGCAACTGAAAACACTGCGTAATAAAACAATGCTGCTCAACCTGGAAGATTTCAGGAAAGCATACAGCGCGGCGCACAGCTGTGAAAAGCGCATCCAGCAAGACAGGGAACTGCCCGCCGGTCATACCCTGCTTGTAGCGCCTGCGCTGCTGCGCAGCGTCAATCCGGCTACGCTTAAAACAACGCCCGGTGAAGAGCTCCGCAGCAAGGCCTGGCTGGAGAAACTCAGCAAGGATATTTATTTAGATCAAACAGTATCTGTACTGGAAGATATGCTGTCGAACCGCTTATAGTTGCATATCCCGTTGTCACACTTTAAAATCACTAAAAGCATTACATCATGATTAAAAAACTTCTTGTGTTGCTCTTTTGCGCCGGCAGTCTGCAAGCACTGGCGCAGGAACAACAGATCACTTTCAAAAATGATAATAACAAGGTAGCGGAGATCTCCGCGAAGATCGACCGGTTGCCGAATGATTCCGTGGTGTACCTCTATGAGCCCTACTCCGGCGATATCGACAGCACGCGCACTAAAAACCATGGCTTCAACCTGAAGATGCCCATGCCCAAAGGCGGCAGCATGTATATCCTCATCATCGGCACTACTTATAATGCCAATCGCACTGCTGTAATGTACGTGGAAGACGGGAAGATGACTATCACGGGTAAAGGCGATGGCCTCACCGGCGCGAAGTTCAGCGGCGCTCCCTGGGTAAAGGAAAACGAAGAAGTGATGGCGATGGTAAGCAGCGAGAGAGGAATGGGCAAAGAGCTGGAAGAACTGCGCCAGGCCTATAATGCAGCGGTAAAGCTGGGAGATGAAGATAAAGCCGATTCTGTATCGAAGAGAGCTGGCGTACTGGACAGCATCATGCACAAGCAGTATGTAAAATGGATCAAAGACCATCCGAATTCAGGTCTTAGCGGCTATCTCCTGACCTGCTTCATCAGCAACGCGAAAGAACGGGAGCAGCTGTATGAAGGCCTTGGCGAACATGCGAAAGCATCCCGCATCCTGATGCGCTATAAATATCCCGGCAAAATTGATCCTTCTCCGATTTCTCTGCAAATGAGCGATGAGAAGTCTGCCGATCCATCCAACCGTCCTAAAGTAGGCGCTGACGCGCCCAACTTCACCCTTGCTGACGTAGACGGCAAACAGGTATCCCTGGCGGATTTCAAAGGAAAGTATGTGCTGATCGATTTCTGGGCCAGCTGGTGCGGCCCCTGCAAAGGCCAGGTACCTTTCCTGAAGGCCGCTAACGAAAAGTATAAAGACAAAAACTTTGTGCTCCTCGGTGTTTCCCTCGATTCCAAAAAAGAAGCCTGGGTAAAAGCGATCCAGAAAGAACAACTGACCTGGCTCCAGATATCCGAGCTGAAAGGCTGGGCCGACGCTGCGGCAGCAGCATATGGCGTTACCTACATTCCGTCTAACATACTGGTAGGCCCGGATGGTAAAGTGCTGGCGATGGATCTTTACGATGATAATCTCGACAAAAAACTGTCAGCCACAATACAATAAGAAAACCGCCATTAAAAAACCCTTACAGCAGGCCGCGCCACAGGCGTGGCCGCTGTTTAACAAGATTGCTATTATGAGAAAACAACTGTTGAAAATTGCTTTCCTGCTGCTGTTACCTATGCTGGGCATGGCAGAAGAAGGATTTGTGATCAAGGGAAGAGTGAGCGGCGTTATCAGTGGTTCCGTGGTGATCGCCCGTTTTGTGCATCTTACGCAGGATGAAAAAGAAGAAGCGATACCAACGAAAGCGCGCATCATGAATGGCGAGTTCATTTACAGCGGCAAGCTGGAACACCCGGCACTGGTGGAGTTGAAGATCAGCACCAGGTATTTGTATGTGTACCTGGAGAATACCAACTATACCATTGATTGCAGCCTGGATTCCTTGTCTGCCACCCAACTGAAAGGAGGCAAGCTGAACGACGAATGGCAGGCATACATGAGCAAGCCTGCACCTTCGCTGGAATACATTCAGCAACATCCCAATACGGAAATAGCTGCCTACCTGGCGCTCCGCGAAAATACCGCTACGCTGGAAAAGGCTACCGCCGCCCGCGCCTTGTTAGGCCCCGACGCTTTAAATAGCTGGTCTGGCCAACGCCTGGACGCTGCAATTGCCGCGCTTACGAAAGCCAGCGCCGGTAATGCTTTCCCGGATCTGAAAATGACGGATGCAAAAGGACAACCCTTCACTGTGAAAAGTCTCGCCGGTAAAATCGTAGTCTTTGATTTCTGGGCCAGCTGGTGTGCGCCATGCCGTGCCTATATCCCCACGCTGCGTGAGCACTACAAAAAATATAAAGATAAAGGCGTGGTGTTCGTAAGTGTTTCTGTAGACGATGAAAAAGCAAATTGGCAGAAAGCCATGAAAGAGCTGGGAATGGAATGGCCGCAAACGCTGGCAGATGGCGGGTTTCAGGACGGTAAAGGCGTGAAGGAAGCATTGCACATCTTCTACATCCCTCACGTGATCGTGATGGGCAAAGATGGAAAGATTGCCGCTTCACTCGATTCCTATAAAAAAGATCAATTGGAAAAAAAACTGGATGAGCTACTTTAATCACCGCAGCGCATGGGGACTATTGCTGCTTGCTTTGTTCCTGTCGTCATGCTCCTTTTTTAAAACGCCGGAGGCCCGCTTGCCCCGTAGGCTGAGCGTCAAGGTTTTTAACGTAACGCCCAATAAGCCCGCACTGCGCGTAACAGGGGTTTACTATAATCCTAACAATTATGGTTTCACCTTCACTGGCGGAGAGCTGGACATGAAGCTGGATACCTTCCATCTCGGTCATGTCAGGATCGATACGGTGATGATCGTGCCGGCGCATGCCACCTTTTCCATTCCGGTAGTGCTGGAACCTGATTTTGCCGCGCTGGGCAACAGCGGTATCAACCTCGGTGATTCCGTGGAGATATCCTTCGCCGGCACTATGTCGGGCAGGGTAGGGTGGTTTTCAAAAAAGATCAATATTCATTATCAGGGCAAACATGCCCTGGATATAACCTTCTAACAGGAACCGGCCTTCCCTCGGCCGGGTAATTCAGCTACTAATCACAGCCGGCTTTTCTTGGCCGGCATTTTTTTTTGCATTTTGTAAATTGCTGTGTGATTTTTTGAGCGGTGGTGCGAATAATGAAGAAACAGTAAGCGCAACATGAACGCAACGGATCATTTCCTGGCCATCCTGCAGGCACACAAAGGCATCATCTACAAGGTGGCCAACGCCTATTGCCACGATCCGGAAGACAGGAAAGACCTGGTTCAGGAAATCAGTGTACAGTTGTGGCGGTCGTTCAGCAGCTACAACGATGCCTATCAGTACTCCACCTGGATATATCGTATAGCCCTGAACGTTGCTATTTCTTTCTACCGTAAGGAAAGGCGGCGGAAAGAGATCGCCAGCCCGCTATCTGAGGGTATCCTGAGCCTGTCTGATAAAGAGGCGCCGCCTGAAAATGCAGAGCAGCTCCGCTTACTGCAACGTTTTATCACTGAACTGAAGGAATTGGACAAGGCGCTCCTGCTCCTGTACCTGGAAGAAAAAAGTCAAAAGGAAATAGCAGAGATCACCGGTATCTCAGTGACGAATGTCAGCACCCGTATTGCCCGTATTAAAAAACTGCTTCAACAGAAATTCTCTACCCTTCAAAAATAGTATTATGGAAGATATAGAATTGCTTGATCTATGGAGATCATACAGCCAGCGGCTCGATGCATCTCTTTCTCTCAATAAAAAAAATGCAGCCGATATCACGCATATGAAAATACAATCGCTCCTGCGTTCCATGACACCATTGAAAATATTTGCCATCATAGCAGGCCTGTTGTGGGCGGGCTTCCTGGACGTTTTGGTTATCCGCCTGTTTCATGCCGCCAGCCCATTCTTCCTGGTATCGATGATCATCATTTCCCTGTTTAACAAACTTGCGATCGGCATATACGGCTACCAGGTGATACTGATCCGGCAGGTGGATATCACCGAACCCGTATTCGCTACGCAGGAGAAGTTGGCCCGCTTACGGTCTTCCACTTTCTGGATTACCCGGATACTTTTTCTGCAAATGCCTTTCTGGACCACCTTTTACTGGAACGGCAACATGTTTGATGGGTCAAGCCCGATGCGGTGTGCGCTGTCAGTCGCCATCACACTGGCTTTTACGGCCCTGGCCATCTGGCTGTTCATCCATATCCGTTATGAGAACAGGGAGGAAAAATGGTTCCGCTTTATTTTCAGGGGAACAGAATGGACACCGGTGTTGAAGTCGATGGAGTTGTTGGAAGAGATGAAAGCTTATGAATAATATGCTTTTCCTTCATATATAAATGATCGATTTTACGCAGGAAATCAACCATTCGTTCTTTTTGTTGTTAATTTGAAGAATGAACCGTGTCGGATTTAAATATATTTCGCCAATGAACCGTAAGTTGTTATTCCTGCTGCTGTCGCTGATATGCTTTCACTACGGTAACGCACAAACGGCCCCTGGATTCAGGGAGCTGCTGGATAGCGCGATGGTAAGGGATGCAGACCTCAGGGCGCAACTTACCAAAAACAAGCTCACTGGCCTCGATCAGCATAAACTGAAAGATGTGTACCTCCCCACACTGGAAGTAAGTGGTATGGCCGGCTATCTCAATGCTACCGCACGTGTGATCTCCCCGGAGCTGAACCTCCAACCTTTTCTGAATATTCCGGAAGGTAAATACAATAATAATATCAACGTATCCGGATTTTCAGGACTGGCAAAGGCAGATGCCAGGATGCTGCTATATTCCGGCGGAAAGGTGAAATATCTCGGCAAAGCCCTCGCAGAAAAAAAGCTCTCGGAAAATATGCTGCTCGAGAAAACCAGCGATGAAGTGGTGGCCCTGATCTCCCGCGCCTATGACCAGCTGGCATTGGTATATCAATCAAAGAAAGTATTGGATGAAGGCAAACGAAGGCTCGATGCAAACCGCAAAACTGCCGACAAAGCCCTGCAATACGGCCTGATCACACCATACGATCATAAAAAAATAGAACTGGCGCAAGCCACGCTGGACGCCAAAGTAGCAGAGTATGAAGGCAAAAAGGAATTGCTGCTCACGCAACTGGAAGTATTGACGGGCATCAGCAAAGACCGTCTCCGGCAGATCAATCCGGTGCTGCTGCCGGTGGTGCCCACCACGCCGCAAAAAACAATTGAAGACCGCGCCGAGATCCGTGCACTGAACCACGGCATCAATGCATCCAGCTATAAGGTCAAGGCGGAACAAACCTGGTGGATTCCCAAAGTACAGCTGATGGCATCTACCTATTACATCGGCCTGTATGGCACGCATATCAAATCATCTGATAATATTATCCCGCCGATACCGGCCATCGGTTACCCCGGCCGAAAGCTGGACTGGCGGCCTACCAATCTCAATATCTTCCCCCTGCTCACCGCCGGCGTAGGATTTAAATGGGAGATATTTGATGGCAGAGAAGGCAAGCACGCGATAGCAACTGCACGCATCGACCAGGAACTGCTACAGAACCAGAAGTATGATGCATTACGCAAGCTCACACTCAACCAGGCCAACAACCAATCCAACTATGATATTGCCAACGCGCAAATTGCGCTGAAGAAAAAACAGAAGGAGATGGCAGGAGATGCATTGGTAACGGCAGAAAAGGAGTTCAGGTACGGACTGTCAAAATCTACACAGCTGATAGAAGCAGAGAACGACCTGGAAGCGGCGGAACTGGATTATCAAAATGCCATCTTCAATCAACGCAGGGCCGCCATTGAACTGATGCGCTCCACACAGGAACTCGATGTGAGCAAACTGTACTAATCATTGCTAAACTTAATCGCTATAAGATGAAAATAATTACCCGCATATGCTTTATCAGTTTACTGGCGCTAACAAGTTGTGGCCCGCAGAAACGGGGAGCAGATAATTTCGAAGGGAAATCAAAAAAGGATGTTATCTCCTTTGCACCAAAAGTTACGGGCAGGATACTGAAAATTTATGTAGCGGAAGGACAAACCGTACAAAAAGGCGATACGCTGGCCCTGCTGGACATCCCGGAAGTGTCGGCGAAAATTGCGCAGGCGCAAGGCGCGGTGAATGCCGCCACGGCACAGGAACAGATGGCGCGCAACGGCGCCACCGCCGACCAGATGAAACAATTACAGGCCAAATACAAAGGCCTGAAAGAACAATACGACTTCGCCAGGAAATCATTTGACCGCGCCACCAACATGTTCAACGACAGCCTCATGTCGCCGCAGGCTTACGATGAGATCTATGCCAAAATGCAGGGCGCAAAAGCGCAATACGATGCGGTGGTAGCCGAACTCGATGACGTGAAAAAAGGCACCCGCGTAGAAAGGGTGCAAATGGCTGCAGGACAAGCATCTCAGGCCAAAGGCGCTTTGCAGGAAGCTAATGTGGCCTACTCCGAGCGTTATGTGATCGCCACCAGCGATATGGAAATAGAAACCATCAGCCTCAATCCCGGAGAGCTGGCCACAGCAGGCTTTGCGCTGTTCAACGGCTATATCCCCGGCAGCACCTATTTCCGGTTTACCATACCAGAAAGCAAGATCGCAAAATATCAGAAAGGGCAGGACGTAAAACTGCAAGTGATCTATAACAAGGAAGAACTGGATGGCACTATCGCCTACATCAAACAACTGACACGCTACGCAGATATCACCACGGCCTACCCTGATTTCCAGCCACAGGACGCGGTATACGAGATCAAGGTGCAACCCAAAGATAAAAGCAAAACCAAAGATATACTGGTAAACGCGAGTGTTATTTTGAAATAAACAGGCATGAGAGAATTTTTCCGATTGTTGAAACGTGAGTTCAAACTGTTCGTTGGCAATGCTACATTGCGCACCGTATTTTTTTTGGCGCCGGTATTCTATGCCACGCTGCTGGGCTTTGTATATAAAAGCGGTAAGGTAGAAGATATTCCCGTTGTAGTGATCGATAAAGATAACACACCGCTATCCAATCAACTGGTGGAGATGCTGGCAGATAACAAGAGCATCAAAGTGCTCAAATACTTGCAGGAGCCATCGAGCGTGAACGATGAAGTGATCCGGAAAGAGGCCGCAGCTGCGGTAGTGATCCCTGCTCGTTTTGAGGCCAGCATCCTGCAAAAGAAATACCCGGAAGTAAATGTGTATGTCAACACCGGCAATGTGCTCACCGCCAACTTCGCCTCCAAAGCCTTACAATTGACCATTGGCACTTTCTCTGCCGGCGTATCTATCAAGGGCCTGCAAAAGATGGGGATGCCCGCCGCCAGGGCTGTTACACAGTATGAGCCGTTTAAAGCCAACTATATTACGCTGTTCAACACCACCAGCAATTATCTCATCTTTATGTGGCCCGCCATGCTGGCCGTGGTACTACAACAGGTGATATTGCTGGCCATGGCCGTAAGCTTTGCGGCAGAGTTCCAGCGCGGGTCATTTGTGGAAGAATACCGCAGCATGCGCCGCCGGGCCTTTCCTATCATGCTTATCAAAGTGATTCCCATCTGGGCATTCTCTATCCTTATCGTTTCCGTGTTTTACGTGATGCACATGCTGTTCAATGTGCCCATGCCGCAGAACATCCTGCATTTCGTCTGGCTCACCGCTTTCTTTGTTGGCTCGGTATCTTTCATGGGCGTGTTTGTGAGCATCCTGATTCCCGATGCCTTGAAAGCCACACAGATATTGATGGTGATCGCTTCGCCCGCATTCATCATCAGTGGCTTCACCTGGCCGCTCAGCGCCATGCCGGCCTTCGTACAGTTTATCGCCAACATCATCCCGCTCACGCCATTCTTACAGGCGTTTAAAATATTGCTGATCCAGAAAGGCGCCGTGGAACTCATCTATCCATATATCCAGCACCTCGCTGTCCTGTTGCTGGTATACGCTTTCCTCGGTTGGCTGGCATTGAAGATAAAGCTGTGGAAAATATTCAGGACGGTGTCCGTAAACGGACAATAGCTGTACCGATTGCGCACATTCATCACGGCGCCGCCCCTTGAAAATCAACGGATCAGGTTCTGGCATGTTCTTGTAAATGAAGCCTTTGAAAAATGCGCCCTATGTTCAGAAGCTATTTCAAAACAGCGTGGAGAAACCTCAACAAGAACAAGGTTTTTTCCATCATCAATATTACAGGGTTATCTATTGGCATCGCGGCCTGCCTGCTGATCCTGCAATATGTAAGTTTCCAGCTGAGCTTTGACAGGTTCAATAAAAATGCTGCAGATATTTATCGTGTCACTAACGATCGCTATCAGAACGGGAAACTGATACAACATGGTACCATTACCTACTCCGCCGTGGGAAAAGCCATGCAGGACGATTTCCCGGAAGTGATCAACCATACCCGCATGCGGCCCGCATTCGGCATCATGATGAATGATGATAAAAAGATCGGCGACCAGCAAGGTTATTTTGTTGATAATGCCTTCTTCAATATGTTCTCCTATCCGTTGATAGCTGGTGATAAATCTGCTTCACTCGCGGCGCCTTTTTCGCTGGTGCTCTCCCGGACGCTCGCCAATACGCTGTTTGACAAGCATAGCAATGATGCGGATATCATCGGGAAAGTGATCCGCTTTGAAGGCCGCCCCTGCAAGGTTACCGCCATTTGCGCCGATCCGCCGGAAAACTCCCATCTGAATTTCAAATTCCTGCTGTCGTACAATTCGCTTTACAGTGGCCCGGATTCATGGAAAGCGGCTGATTATGATTTCACTGATTCCGATTTCTGGCACTATATTCAGCTGAGGCCCGGAACAGATTATAAAACCCTGGAAGCCAAGCTGCCCGCCTTTAGCGACCGGCATTTTCAGGGGAACAAGATATCCGGCAGCGTGGAAAAATTCCATCTGCAACCCTTAACCAGCGTGCACCTGTATTCCGATTATGAATATGAGCTGGCCAATACCGGCAGCGCCACTGTTGTGTGGTCGATGCTGATCATCGCTGCGCTCATCATCTCCATCGCCTGGGTAAATTATATCAATCTCTCTACCGCCAAATCTGCCGACAGGGCCAGAGAAGTGGGCGTGCGGAAAGTAAGCGGCGCTACCAGGTCGCAACTGATCAGGCAGTTCCTGACAGAATCTTTTATGGTGAACATGATCGCATTCGGATTGGCTATCATGCTGGTGACCTTGTTGCAGCCTGCCTTTAATCGTCTCATTCAACATCATCTCTCTTTATCTTATCTCTTCCATAACGGATTGCGTGGATGGAATGTAGTGGCGCTCCTGTTGGGCGTATTAGTGGCAGGTATTTTTGTATCCGGATTTTATCCAGCGTTTGTATTGTCTTCCTTCAAACCGATAATGGTATTAAAAGGAAAATACATCGCTTCCTCAAATGGTATCCATCTGCGCAAGATCCTGGTGGTAAGTCAGTTTGCCATTACCATTGCGCTGATCATCGGCTCATTTGTGGTGTATAGCCAGATGCGTTATATCAGCAAACAAGACCTGGGCATCAACCTCTCACAGGTGCTGGTGATCAGAGGCCCGAGCCTCTCACAGTTTGATTCCACTTTCATCACCCGTTCAGACGCTTTCAAAGATGAACTAAGGAAGATACCCCACGTGAAAAACGTGGCCAATTCATGGAGCGTGGCCGCCGATGAAATGGGCCGCGATTTTGACCTGAGCCTGAGCAGCGACGAACATGCGCCGCGCTTCACTACCCGTAAAGTAGCGATCAGCCCGGAGTTCTTACAGGTATATGGTATCAAGCTGCTCGCCGGAAGGAATTTCGATGTAACAGATTATCATGCAGACAGAAGGAAAGTACATAATATCCTGTTGAATCAGAATGTGTCAAAGCTGCTGGGCTTTGCAAAGCCCGAAGATGCAGTGGGCAAGACTATTCACGTGGAAGGGCAACAGTGGGATGTGATTGGCGTGATCGCTGATTTTCATCAGAAATCCTTACGTTACCCGCTGGAACCACTGATCCTGATGCCGCTGTACAGCACCAACAGCGCCATCTCCATAAAGGTAGACACCAAGGATATCACTGCTACCATGAAAGCGATCCAGGCACAATATGATGCTTATTTTCCCGGTAATCTCTTTGATTATTTTTTCGTGGATGCGCGGTTTAACCAGCAATATGCCAATGATCAGTTGTTCGGCAAGATATTCGGCATCTTCTCTGCCCTGGCCATTTCCATTGCCTGCCTGGGATTACTGGGATTGTCCTTGTTCACTACTACCCAACGCACCAAAGAGATCGGCGTGCGGAAAGTGATGGGCGCATCTATCTCCAATATCATTGTATTGCTGTCAAAAGATTTCGTGAAACTGGTGCTCATCGCCTTCCTGATCGCTGCGCCGGTAGCCGGGCTGGTTATGAACAACTGGCTGAGTGATTTTGCTTACCGTATCAATATCAGCATATGGATATTTGTGGTGGCCGCCGTCTTGTCTATTTTCATTGCTCTGGCCACGATCAGCTTCCAGGCGGTGAAAGCCGCGTTGACCAATCCGGTGAAGAGTTTGCGGATGGAGTAATGCAGATATAACAAAAAAGGGTGAGCCATGCTCACCCTTTTTGTTATTCCACCGTCCAAACGGCCAGTTCGTAACCATCGGGATCTGTAAAATGGAAACGTCTGCCACCGGGGAAAGTGAAGATATCTTTTGCGATGGTACCGCCGGCAGCGATCACCTTTTCTTTGGTTTTATCCAGATCGTTGGAGTAGAGTACCACCAGTACAGAGCCTTTTACCGGCTTGCCTTTCATGAAACCGCCATCAACATACTCACCGCCAAATGCCGTATAGTCGGGACCGTAGTCGCTGAATTTCCAGCCAAAGCTGCTGAAATAGAATTTCCTGGCGCGCTCGATATTTTCGCTAAGGAACTCGATGTATTGTACCTGTTCGTGTTTGTACTTGTTGTTAGCCGGAGTGTTTGCCATAGATAGTTTCTTTTTTACAAAGATATTGTATGGTGCTTGTTCTACGTTTGGATAAAAACGACAAACTTATTTCCCAAGCAGCTCCTTCCGTCGCATCCTTTCCTTAGCCTCAAGGAAGATATTATGTATCTTTTTCTCCAATTCTTTTTTAGGCGGAAGTTCTGTCCAGTACTCTGCCACCATAATCCCATCCTTGTGCATTTCCAGTAGCTCAACTTGTTCTCGCCTGCTTTCTGCGCATAGAATTAAACCTATTGGAGCGTGTTCTTCTTTTTTCCTTTCGTATTTATCCAGCCATTTTAAATACAATTCCATTTGCCCTTTGTGTTGGGCTTCAAATTTTCCCAGTTTTAGCTCTACTGCCACCAGGCGTTTTAGGTTGCGATGGTAGAATAAAAGATCCAAATAAAAATCTTCTCCGTCAATGATCATCCTTTTCTGACGCTCTATAAAAGCAAATCCCTTACCCAGTTCCAATATGAATGCCTCCAGTTCCCGCAATACAGCTTCTTCAAGATCTCTTTCCAGATAAGTATTTTGTAATCCTAAAAAGTCCAGAAAATAAGGATCTTTGAAATTATCGTTGATGGCTGGATGCTTACTGGTGTTTTGAATATTTGCAATACCTGTCCGTTCAAATGTTTTGGTTGATATTTGTTTTCGCAAATCCCTGATCCCCAAAGCCTGACTAACAGCTATCCGCGCATAAAACAACTTTGCATCCTGCTGTTTCAGTGGTAACAATTCAACGAAATGCGACCAACTCAGGTGACGCGATAGCGATAGGATAATATCAGGATCAGTAAACTGCTCAGCAAATTGCATCATTCTCCTTAAATTTCTAACCTCAAAGTTTTTCCCATATTGCTGCTTTAATTGTGTCGACAGTGTCGACACAATCTGTTTTGCGTACTCCGCTCGCTTATTTTTAAGGACTTCATCGTTGATGCGCCGGCCTATTTGCCAGAAAAGTATAGTAAGAGTGCTGTTAGTCTGTGAAAATACCTGCCGCCGGCTTTGCTCGATAAGCTGCGAAAGTTCATTGAATAAGGAGTGTTCGCTTGATATTGCGGTTTTTCTTTTTGCCATTAATCTCATTCTTTGTGCTGTCTAGATACATTAAATGAACAGCTCGGAAATTAGATAATGAGAGTATGGCAAGCGTTAATTAGACGTTAACGGCAGGATATGAATGTAGATAAAATAAATTTGCACACGCAATTCATCTTTTAATATCCTTACAAGATAACGGCGAATATCGCAAGTCCTCAACTAGCAGGCGTTTACTATTATTTATTACTTTTGCGTGGCTATGCGTAATTTATTAATACTGATATTTTTGTCCCTATCCTTTACTGCCAACAGCCAGTCGTTTCTAAAAGATAACTTCATCAATACAAAGGAAGGAATGCCGCTCGTCGGCAAAAGGTTATTCATTGCAAAATGCAGGGAGAAGATCAAAAAGGGGGCGGATAGCCAGGAGGCGCTGGAGCTTTGCGCCTGCAATGCACAGAAGCTGGATGGCTATTTTACCAATAAGCAATATCGGCAAGCATTGAATGTCGCCGGCGACGACTGGTTGAACTTCCTGATTGACCAGGATTCAGTATTAAAAGCAGATCTTCAAAATTGTTTTCAGGCAGCGTGGAATAGAAATGTTTTCTTTTCTGATGCGCAGGTGAGATCTGTAAAGGAAGGTATGAAGGAAAACCTGAAGAAGAGTGTTAAGGATTCATTGGATGAAAAGAAGCTGGACGCATACTGCGATTGTGCTGTGAATGTAATGAAAGAGAGGAAGGTGCCAGCTAAAAGAATGGAAGAATTATCTGATCCAAACTCTTTTCTATACAATGAAATTGCTTATCGTTGTGGCGGTGTGCCAGTGAAGAAAGTGTCGGAAACCACAGGCTGGAAACCTTCTCTGGCAGCAGATGTACATAGTGTATCGGGTATTGATACTGTGAACATTATTACTGTTAATGCGATGACAAAGCTGAAAGTGAAAATCGGTTCTTTTGTGCATGTCTGGTTGCTGGACAGTGGCGCAACAGATCTGCTGATCTCCGACTCGCTTGCCACACAAATGATGGGACAGCATCTTTTCACTGAAAAAGATTTCCTGGGAAATGCTACTTACAATATGGCGAATGGTAAACAGGTGAATTGCAAGGTTTATAAGATCAACAATGTTCAGATTGGCAAATTTACTATTGATAATATCATGTTAGCTACCTCGCCAGATGTGCAGGAATACCTGTTGGGGAAAAGCTTTCTCAATAAATTCAGCCGGTGGACTATCGATAACAGAAGAGAACTCTTAATCCTGGAGAAATAAAAACCCAAGCCTGTCCCCCACAGACGCACGCTGCCTGGAAACTATATTAAAACGAGAAAGCCGGAGATATTATCTCCGGCTTTCTCCAAGTGCCCAGAACTGGATTCGAACCAGCACATCCTTGCGAACGCTGCGACCTGAACACAGTGCGTCTACCAATTTCGCCATCTGGGCATCTTCCCGTAAAGGGATTGCAAAGGTAAGCGCTTTTTTTAATTTACCAAATAAATATTCGCTTACCCTTGCAGCATGCGATTAAACAGCCACGTTAAATTCGCGCAGCGTATCGTTCAAACTTGTTTTCAGATCAGTGGAAGCCTTACGCTGGCCAATGATCAGCGCGCAAGACACCTGGTATTCGCCCGCAGGGAATTTCTTGGTATAAGTACCCGGGATCACCACGCTGCGCGCGGGCACGCGGCCTTTGTATTCTTTAGGCTCGCTGCCGCTTACGTCGATGATCTTGGTGGATTGTGTCAGCACCACGTTGGCGCCCAGCACCGCTTCTTTCTCTACCACAACTCCTTCTACCACGATGCAGCGGGAACCGATAAAGCAACCATCTTCGATGATCACCGGGCTGGCCTGCAAAGGCTCAAGCACGCCGCCAATACCCACGCCACCGCTCAGGTGCACATGCTTGCCGATCTGCGCGCAGGAACCAACGGTAGCCCAGGTGTCTACCATGGTGCCCTCGTCTACATAAGCGCCGATGTTTACATAAGAAGGCATCAGGATGCAACCTTTTGCAATGAAAGCGCCATAGCGCGCCACTGCATGCGGCACCACACGAACGCCCAGGTCTTTATAGTTAGACTTCAGTTTCATTTTATCATAGAACTCGAAAGGAGCCAGCTCCATCGTTTCCATCGGCTGAATAGAAAAATACAGCAGGATCGCCTGTTTCACCCACTCGTTCACCTTCCAGCCATTGTCTGTCGGCTCTGCAACTCTCAGATGGCCTTTATCTACCGCTTCTATTACCGTTTTAACTGCATCTGTGTACTGCGTTTCCTGCAACAGGCTGCGATCAGCCCAGGCAGCCAGTATTTGTTGTTGTAAATCCATTTTTTTATTTTTTTGCAAACATAATAAACCATTTACGGATTTTGGAATATATCCGTAATTGCTTTCTGTAACTTGCAGCCATGAAAATCGGATTCGACGCCAAACGTGCGTTTCAGAACAACACCGGCCTGGGGAACTACAGCCGTACGCTCATCAGCTCTCTGGCAGCGGATTTCCCGGAGAACGAATATTATCTGTTCGCCCCGAAGCTCACCACCATGTACCAATGGAACAACCGTCCCAACATGCATACCGTGGTGCCGGAAAAGGCTTACCATCGCTGGTTTAAGTCGGCCTGGCGCAGCCGCTATGTCATCCCCGACCTGCAACGGCACGGTATCCAGCTGTATCATGGCCTCAGCCACGAGATACCCTTTGGTATCCAGAACAGCGGTATCAAATCGGTGGTGACCATGCACGACCTGATTTTCGAAAGATATCCCAGTCAATATAACCCGATCGATGTAGTGACCTACCGCCGGAAAGCCCGCTACGCCTGCGAGAACGCCGACAGGGTAGTGGCCATCAGCGAACAGACCCGCCAGGATCTCATCTCTTATTATCAGACGCCCGCACACAAGATCGATGTAGTATACCAGAGCTGCGATCCCGCCTTCACCGCCGTTCACAACGATGCCAGCATCGCTGCGCTGCGCAGCAAATACCGGCTGCCCGCCCGCTATTTCCTCTATGTAGGCTCCGTGATTGAGCGCAAGAACCTCCTCGGCATCGTAACGGCCATGCATACACTAAAAGGAGCGGACCGCCTCCCGCTCGTTGTGCTGGGCAGCGGCGCCAGCTATAGAAAGAAAGTGGAAGCATTCCTGGAGCATAATGGCATGACAGACCAGGTGATCTGGCTCAACGATCACGCTCGCCTGGAAAACAGCGAATTGCCACTGCTGTACCAGGGCGCCGCCGCATTGCTGTATCCCTCCCTGTTCGAAGGCTTCGGCATTCCCATACTGGAGGCGCTGTGCAGCGGCACGCCGGTGATCACCTCGGAGGGGTCCTGCTTTGGCGAAACCGGCGGCAATGCCGCACTCTATGTGGATCCGCTGAAGCCCGCCTCGATTGCGGCAGCAATGCAGCGGGTGCTGCACGATCCCGTGCTGGTGGCCGATATGCGGCAGAAAGGATTCCTGCATGCACAGCTGTTTACGCCGGAAAAATGTGCCGCCGCCATGATGGAAGTATACAGGAAAACGACTTTGTTATAAATTTGCGGGATGGAGATTTTTGAAGATGATATCACCGCCGCCCTTCCTGTACTGCGCAATGGCGGCCTGATCGTATATCCGACAGATACTATCTGGGGCATCGGCTGCGATGCCACCAATGAAGCCGCTGTGAAGAAAGTATTCGCGCTCAAGCAGAGAGAAGAAAGCAAAAGCCTGGTAATACTGCTGGCCGATGTGCGCGACCTGCTGCACCATGTAGCCAACCCCAGGCCCGACATTGCGGAGATCATCAACGGATTTACCCGACCCACCACGGTGATCTATGAAGGCGCACTGGGACTGGCTTCCAACGTGATCAACGCTGATGGCAGCATCGCCATCCGTATCGTGCAGGACCCCTTCTGCCGGCATCTCATCAAACGCCTGCGGAAACCATTGGTGTCCACATCCGCCAATATCAGCGGAGCGCCCGCCCCTGCTACGTTTGCCGATATCTCCCCGGAGATCATCCGCGGCGCCGACTATATCGTGAAATACCGCCAGCAGGAAACCGCCACCCACACGGCTTCCCGCATCATCAGGATCGGAAAAGACGGATCAATAGCGATTATACGGGATTAAAGGCGTTTATTTCTTACATTTGCGCCCTGGTTTTAGCGAAAGAAAGGAAAAAAATAACAGCATAAGCAATTTATGATCAGCAACAAGCCGATGGATATTCCCTGCTCCCTGCAGGAAAGGAAAATGTTGGAGAAGATAGCGCTGGCCGCCCTCGAACTGGGCGTTCCCGCCTATCTGATAGGCGGCTTCGTGCGCGATAAACTGCTGGGCAGAAGAACAAAAGATATGGATGTTGTTTGCGTCGGCGACGGCATCGCACTCGCTCATAAAGTGGCCGCCACGCTAGGCGACAATGTCAACGTTAATTTCTTCAAAACATACGGCACCGCACAGATCAAATGGAACGATTTCGAAATTGAATTTGTCGGCGCCAGGAAAGAAAGCTACCGCCACGAATCCCGCAACCCGGAAGTAGTGGCCGGTACCCTCGAAGATGATCAGAACCGCCGCGATTTTACCATCAATGCACTGGCCATCAGCCTCCGCGATGAAGACTACGGCTCCCTCATCGACCCCTTTCACGGACTGGACGATCTCGAACACAAGATCATCCGCACGCCGCTCGCGCCGGCACAAACCTTCAGCGACGATCCCCTCCGCATGATGCGCGCCATCCGCTTCGCCTCGCAGCTGAATTTTAATATCGAGGAAAACGCTTTCAACGCCATCCGCGAAAATGCAGAACGTATCCGCATCATCTCGCAGGAAAGGATCACGGATGAATTTAACAAGATCATGCTCTCGCCCAAACCCTCGGTAGGACTGGACCTCCTCTATAAGGCAGGCCTCCTGAAGATCATCTTCCCCCAAATGATAGACATGGTGGGCGTGGAGATGTACGAAGGGAAAGGGCATAAAGATAATTTCTATCATACCCTGCAGGTGGTAGACAATATCTCGCAACATACCCGCGACCTCTGGCTCCGATGGTCCGCACTGCTGCATGATATCGGTAAACCCGCCACCAAAAAGTTTGAAGCAGGCCATGGCTGGACCTTCCACGGCCACGATGCCGTGGGCGGCAAAATGGTGCCCCGCATCTTCACCAAACTGAAGCTGCCCCTGGGCGATAAAATGAAACTAGTGAAAAAACTGGTAGAACTCCACCTGCGCCCCATCAGCCTCACGAAAGAAAATATAACTGACTCGGCTATACGCAGACTGCTATTCGACGCGGGCGATGATATCGACAGCCTCATGATGCTCTGCGAAGCCGACATTACCTCAAAAAATAAAGCCAAGGTTAAACGTTACCTCGAAAATTTCGAACTGGTCCGCAAACGCCTCAAAGAAGTGGAAGAGAGCGATCGTATCCGCAACTGGCAACCGCCTGTTACCGGGGAAATGATCATGGAAACATTCGCACTCTCTCCCGGCCGGATCGTGGGCGACCTCAAAAACGCTATCCGGGAAGCCATCCTCGACGGAGAAATTCCAAATACCTATGAGGCAGCCTATGCTTTTATGCTCGAAAAAGCAAAAGCATTCAATCTCACCCCAGTTAAATAAAATTGGTAATTTTACAGTGTTGAGTAGGTTAATGTGCTGTTGAAAAATTACCCTGCACTGAGGGCTAAATCTTTATATATTTATTCAACTTATAACCTAATTGTCATGCCGGTTTTGAAATTCAGAGTTTACTGGGAAGAAGACGAAAGTGTTTACAGAGACATTGCCATTAAGCCGAATCAGACGTTTTTACAGTTTCATCAAGCTATTCTGCAAGCATTCGAATTCGATTCCAAACATAAAGCCACCTTTTTCCGCAGTAATGACAACTGGCAGCGCGGCCGTGAGATCATCCTGGAAATGGACAAACAACCCCGCAAGGCAGAGCCCCTGCTCATGGCAGAAACAACCATTGCGGCGGCCGTAAAAGACCCTAACCAGAAATTCATCTATCTCTACGACTTTGCCAAAAACTGGTCTTTCCTGGTAGAGCTGATCGGCGTATCCAAAGATGAGAACAGTAAAGTAACCTACCCCGCCTGCGTACGCAAGGAAGGCCTGGCCCCCAGCCAGTACGGCACCAAGGGCCTTGTGGGCGACAAACTCGTGGAAATGGAAGAAAAATACGACCTGAACAAAGAAGGAATGGACGAAGACGGTTTCGGCGAAGAAGGAGAAGAAGATACCATGGGCAACGACGGTGCAGAAGAATTTGGTGCAGAGGAAGAGAGCGGATTTTAGACCATGCAGAAAACAGTGATCATCATAGCAGGGCCTACAGCCTCCGGTAAAACGGCTATGGCTATACGAATAGCGAAACTGTTCAATACCTCCGTTATATCTGCCGACTCCCGGCAATGTTATAAAGAAATCAGCATAGGCACTGCAAAGCCATCTCAGGAAGAGCTGGCGGCAGTGCCTCACTATTTTATCAACTCCCATTCCATCCGCGAAGAAGTGAACGCAGGGCTATACGAAAAACTCGCCCTGCAGTATGCGGAGGAGATCTTCCAACACAACGATATCGCCGTGATGTGCGGCGGCACCGGCCTTTACATCAAAGCCTTCGCAGAAGGCATCGACGATATGCCCGCCATCCCGCCCGGCATCCGCGAAGCGCTCAATATCAAATACGCCGCCTACGGCCTCTCCTGGCTGCAACAACAAGTGCAGCTCCTCGATCCGGCCTTCTACGCCATCGCAGAAACGCAGAACCCCGCACGCCTGCTCCGCGCACTGGAAGTGCTGGAAGCCACCGGCAGGTCCATCACGGCCTTCCGCACATCCACACAACGCCAGCGCGATTTCCGCATCATCAAAACCGCCATCACACTGCCCAAAGAGCTGCTGCATCAAAACATCCACCACCGTGTAGATCTCATGATGGAAGCCGGCCTCGTGGAAGAAGTGAAAGCCGTATTGCCCCATCGCCAACACAACGCATTACGCACCGTAGGCTACCAGGAAATATTCGATTACCTCGATGGCAAACTCTCCCTGCAACAAGCCATAGAAGATATTAAAACGCATACCCGCCAATACGCAAAACGCCAGCTCACCTGGTTCCGTAAAGACGCTTCATTCGCCTGGTTCGATTCCCGCGAAGCAAACGAAATGGAACTGTACTTACAGGATGCAGTAAGTGTAGATTGAGTTTCACGCAAAGGTGCATAAGCAGCAAAGAACGCAAAGCATATCTCTGCGTTCTTTGCTGCTTATGCACCTTTGCGTGAAAAAAAATATCACTGGTATCCCGGATTCTGCGGGAAGGTAGCAGGATTGTTCATGATATCGATCTCCTGTTGCGGAATCGGATATAACAGCCTGAATGCAGGCAGCGTCACTTTTTTATTTGCCAATATCTCCGATACAGCGCGATTGGTACGCACCAGGTCAAACCAGCGATCGCACTCAAAGGGCAATTCCAGACGGCGCTGTTTGTATACTTCCGCCCGGAAGCTGGACTGGTCGGGCAAATCGGCCGCTGTCAGTGCCGGCAGCCCCGCTCTCGTTCTTACATTGTTCAGGTACAGGAAGGCATTGCCGCCGGCGCTATAGCCTTGCTCATTCAGCGTTTCCGCCTGCAACAGCAACACTTCTGCAAAACGTAATACCGGGAAATCGTTGCCGGCATTGTTATTCACCGGCTGGTCCAGGAACTTGCGCGGCATGATGTTGGCATTGCCCGCCGGCTTCACAGGGTCCACCAACGTTTTACGCTGGTCATTGTCGCTATAGGCTTTGGTCAGCGTAGTATCAATGGTGATCACCTGCGAATTGGCATACCAGAAGCCATGATCCTGATTCGCAATGCCTTTGGCATAACGCACGGCAAATAATATTTCCGCGTGATATTTGTTGGTGGTGCTGAAAACATCCGCCACATTGGGCAGCAGGGAAAATACTTTGGAGTCGATCACATCCTGCAATACGCTTTGCGCTGCGGCATATTTTTTTTCATAGAGATATACCTTCCCCAGCAAACCCTTGGCAGCGCCGGATGTAACGCGACCCAGGTCTGAAGCGGGATAGGCGGCAGGCAGGTTGGCGGCTGCAAAAATGAGATCGTCTTCTATCTGTTTATACACGGCGGCTACATCATCGCGTTTCAGATTGACGGCGCTCACCGGGTCCACTACATTGGTGAGCAAAGGCACTGCGCCCCACAAACGCACCAGGTTGAAATAGTCCAGCGCGCGGATAAACCGTGCTTCTCCTTTGATGCGGTTTTTCAAAGCATCATCCATCTTGATCCCATCAATCGCGGTGATCACCGTATTACAACGGAAGATGCCATTGTAGATGCCGGTCCAGCTGGTATAAAAATTACTGTTGCCGGGATTGTCGGAGTAACGGTTGATCTGGTAGTTCTGTCCTGCATTGGACGAAGGATCCTGATCAGTGAAATTATCGGCACGGGCTTCCATCAGTATCTCGAAAGTAGCGCCATACTGGCTGCCCAGCGCCAATGATTCGTAACAGCCATTCACGGCGGTAATGGCATCATTGGGTGTTTTGAAAAAAGAACCCGGCGAAATCGACGAGGGTGGCGTCAGATCAAGGAACTCCTTGTTGCAGGACGCAAAAATGAGCAGCAGCACCGGAAGATATAACACATATTTTTTCATATTACTTGGATTGCTGGATTAGAAAGTAAGATTAAGTCCGAGAGAATAAGTGCGCGCCAGAGGATAAGAGCCATAGTCTTCACCGGCAGTCAGCGCATTATCAGTCCGGTTGCTGATTTCCGGGTTGAACAGCGAATACTTCGTGAAGGTGAAAGGATTCTGCACCGCGCCATACACGCGCGCAGCGCTCATATGCAGCCGCGTCATCAATGCGGACGGAAAATTATAACCGATGGCGATGTTGCGCACGCGCACAAAGGAGCCATCTTCCACATGCCAGGAAGAAGTAATACCATTGCCGCCCGTAGCCAGCCTGTTGGCCCGGTTGATATAGCCCGCACCGATATTGTCGGGAGACACAAAATGATCTTTCACAAAAGCAAGGTTGTTGAAATTGCCTTCCACATTAGCGATATAACGGCGGAAGAGGTTCAATATCTTGTTACCCTGACTACCTTGTATCGAGAAGCTCAGATCAAGCTGTTTGTATCTCACGGTATTGCTGAAACCAAAAATATACTTCGGCTGGAAACTGCCGATGATGGCCCGGTCGCTGGCATCTATCTTTCCATCTCCATTAATATCCCTGAACTTGAGATCGCCCACATAAGTAGGATTGCTGGTTTTGGCGGAAGCATCCAGGTCCGCTTTATCTTTATAAATACCATCGTTGATGTAGAGATAATAAGAACCGATGGGCTCCCCGATCCTGGTGATGAAGTAGGCATTACCGGTACCGCCGGTAGCGATGATCGGCGCACCGGAAGGACCGAGCTTTGTTACTTTGTTCTTGTTGAAAGCAATGTTGGCATTGCCTTCTATCGCCCAATCCCTGCTGATCTTCTTGTTCCACGACAAGGCCATTTCCACGCCGCGGTTATTCAAGGCGCCAACGTTCTGCAAATAGGTGCTGAAGCCGGAAGCGCCTGGCACCGGGAGGTTCAGCAGCAATTTGGTAGTGTTGGAATTATAAAAGTCAAGCGTGAGTTGCAGCACATCATCAAAGAAACCTGCTTCAAGGCCAGCGTCAAAGCTGGATGTATTTTCCCAGGTAAGGCCGGGATTGGCGGGAGATGTGATGGATACGCCATTTACCAATACCTGGTTACCAAGAATGTAATTGCTGTTGGTATTGCTCAACTGCGCCAGCGATCCGTAGTTCGGTATCTGGAAGTTGCCTGTCAAACCATAGCTGGTCCTGAGTTTCAGGGAACTGAGAAACATTTTTTTATTGAAGAAAGGCTCGTTGGATACCTGCCAGGCACCAGAGATGGCGGGGAAAGATGCCCATTTTTTGTTGATGCCAAAACGGGAAGACCCATCGCGTCTTACGGAGCCCGTCAGGAAATATTTGTCGGCATAACTATACTGCACACGCGCCAGGTATGAGTTGAGGCTCCATTGTTCTTGCGATGAAGCCCCGGCGCTGATCTGCCCTGCATTGAGCGTGGTTACAATATCGGTCGGGAAATTTGTGGCCGTTAAAGTATTGTGCTCCTGGTTTTCTTTCTGCACGGTAAAACCTGCCAGGGCATCTACTTTATGCTTGCCGAATACTTTCGCATAGCTCACTGTATGTTCTATCAGCCAGTTGGTATATTGATCGGTATTGGAGAAGCCGGTAGCCACGGAAGGCAGTGTGCCGGCGGGCAAGGGCAGGGTGGAAGGACGGTAATAATCTCTCCTGAAAGTATTAATATCTGTACCGGCTGCAATCTTGTATTTCAACCCGGGAAGAAATTCATACTCCATATAAGCGTTAGCCATCAGGCGGAAATTTTTGATCCGGTCTTTGATCAAAGTGGCTACAGCAACGGGGTTCAGCTGGTTGGTCTGGCCATAGCCCCACACATTCACCGAGTCGGCGAAAGTGCCGTCAGGATTGTATACCGGGAAGATCGGCGCATAGCCCAGCGATAAAGCGATCACGCCGGAGTTGGGCGCAAACCAGGGCCCTTCGGCATTCACCACACGGTTGTCGGTGAAGGATGGATTCATATTTACGCCAAAACGAAACTTCTTGCTGCCGCCATCGATCCGGAAACGGCTGGAATAACGCTTGTAGTTATTGTTGATCACGATACCATCCTGGTTAAGATAGTTACCGGAAAAGTAGTACGACAAACTCTCTGTCCCGCCGGAGATACTCAGCGTGTGGCTTTGCATGGGCGCTGATCTGAAAATTTCTTTCTGCCAGTCAGTATTTGTCAGTCCTGGCTTGCCTTCGAGGTAAGGTAATACCTGCGGAGGCACCCAGGTAGAGGGATTGCGCGGCCTCACGCTATTGGGGTCAGTGGGCTTGCCGGTGGGCACGGCGTCGAGATAGGCGTTGTTATGGCCATCATACACCAGTTTCGCATAGTCGTAAGCGTTAAGCACATCCACATGTTTGTTTACTTGCTGAATGCCGTAGTTCACATCATAATTCACAGTCATCCTGCCGGCGACGCCGCGCTTGGTGCGGATCAGCACTACGCCGGTAGATCCTCTGGAACCGTAGATGGCGGCGGATGCCGCATCTTTCAGCACATCAATAGAGGCGATATCATTTACATTGATGGCCGCCAGGGGGTTAAACGGTTGCTGGTAGCTGTTTACGCCGGGAGAGGCATTGCGGGTGTCATTGGTCACCGGGATGCCATCGATCACAAACAGCGGGTTGTTGCCTGCACTGATAGAGCCCACGCCACGTACGCGGATGGATACATTGCCGCCAGGTGCGCCATTGGTCTGCATCACCTGTATGCCCGCCATCTTGCCCGCCAGCGCCTGATCGAAAGAGGTAACGGCCTGCTGCCTCAGATCAGTGGAACGCACGGAAGCAACGGCGCCTGTCAGTTCCTTCTTGGTACGGGTGCCGTAACCCACTACCACCAGCTCATTCAGGCCGCGACTGGCCTCTTTCATTCTTACCAGCAAGAGGTTGCCTTCTCCTTCTTTCACCCGGAAACCATTGATGGTATTGTTCTCATAACCGATGAAGGTGAAAGTGAAATCGTATTCAGCGCCGGCTTTCAGTCCCAACAGCTGGAAAACGCCTTGTTCATTGGTGGTGGCATTATACTTTTCCTTGCCGTTATGCTGTCTAACGGTAACGGATACACCGATCAGCGGCTCGCCGCCTTCGCTCATAACGCTTCCCTTTACCAGCACGGGTTTAACGGCTTCCTGTGCTAAACTGTGCACCGCAAACAATAACAGTAAAAGAATGCGGGCGTACCCTTTTAAAAGTTTGATCATCTGATAGATATTTAAACAGTTTGGTGAATAGCCGGTCCTTCACATGTACCCGGTACATATGTGGGCCGTGACAGCGCCGGCGATGAATGATATTTATTACCTGCTAATGACGATACTGTCGCCCGCAGCCCGCATAGTGAGCTGATTCATGGCGCATATAGCCGAAAGGATATTTTTAAGTGAATCATTTTTCAGCACCGTGCCGGTGAAGTACAGTTCACTGACATCAGTAGCGTTATAATGAATGCGTTTGCCGAAATGCGCTTCCAGCTGGTGTAATACGCCGTCCATCGCTTCGTTGTTGAAGGATAGCACGACTATGTTGACAGCTGGCTTGCTGCCCGCAGCTGCGCTTACAGCAGTGCTGTTGGCGCTTCGCACGGCATAGGTATGCGTAAGTGTATTCACCGTGCATTGTTCACCGGGTTGCAGGTACACATCCCGGGCTTCGCCGGTATGCACGCGCACCTTGCCGGATGCCAGGCTGATGGCCACTTTGCCGGATTGCTGTGCATCCACAATAAAGCGGGTGCCGAGCGCAATAGTAGTGGTGGCGCCGGCAGCTACGGTGAAAGGCTGTTGCTCGTTGGCCTGCACGCTGAAATCGGCTTTGCCTGTCAGCGTCATATTGCGCGGCGTTTGCCAGGAGAGCGTACTGCCGGGGGCCAGCCGCACCACGGAGCTGTCGGAAAGGGTGATCACTTTTATTTTATCGCCCTGGTTGCTGATGCGATTCGTTGCTTGCGCTATGGTGGCCGCTTTCCGGCGATCCATACGTTGCAGGATCATCAGGGTGGTCACACCGGCGATGAGTAGCACGGCTGCTGCTACAGCAATACGTAGGAGTCCTGACCATATAGGCCGCAACTGTTGTGGCGCACCGATGCTGGCATGCAAGCGTTGGAGCATGGCAGCCGTTTGTTCCGGCGTAAGCACTTGCTCACGGGTGGCAAGGGCCTCGTCGAAGGCTGCACGCAGCTCCTGCCGCAGGGGAGCGTCTTGCTCCTGGCGTATCATCTCTTCCAGCCGTTCAATATCGGCGGCGGCGGCATTGCCAGCCCTTATCTGCGCTAATAATAAATTGATCTGTTCCATGCTTTCATCTATAAAAACTGAAAGACGAGGTAAAAGAGGGGGCAGGCGGTGTTACTAAATTATTAAGCCGCTTACTTTTGCAGGTAGATGGTGAGCAACAAGAGGCTGGAAACCGATGCAGTGGCCTGTTGAGAGGCAATGTAAGCCCTGATGAAATGAGTGGCTGCCTGCAGATATTCTTTAGCAGTATATGGAGAGATGCCTAAAACAGCCGCTGCTTCGGCAGTTGTTTTACCTTCCTGGCGGCACAGGCGGAAGATCATTTTTTTCCGGGGAGATAATTTTTCGATGGCATCATTGATGAGATGCAATTGCAACTCTTCAAGCGATGGCTGGTTTTCTTCTGTAAAGGCGGGTAGCGCTGGATGTTCCGCCAGCAGCCGCTTTTCGCGGGCGCTGTTCTTCAGGTACTGGATGGATTTATTATAGCTCACCACAAACAGCCAGCCGCCTGCATCGGCCATCAGGCCTGGTTTATGGCGGTTGTTCCATAAGGCCAGGAACACCTCTTGCAGAATATCTTCTGCCGCCTCCTGTTGTAACACCAGTTTGTATATATTCTTGAATACCGCATGATGGTACTGGTGATAGATAGCGTCAAATGCAGCAATATCAGCACTATTGAACAGCGTAACCATGTGGATCTACTTGTGTTTCGCGATAACCAAAGTTAATGAAGATAGGCAAAATTAATAAAGATAAAAACGTGACTATGTTATATAATAATTACGGATTACGAATTAATAATTACGGCCCACTGTGTACACACAGTGGGCCGTAATTATTAATTCGTAATCCGTAATTATTAAAACTTCAGTCCCATGGTCAACATGATATTGCTTCTGGTGAAGTCCATGGTAGCCGGAGGAGGCGTAAGGGCCGCCTGCTGCGTGGTGTAAGGATGGTATCTGTCTTTACCTTGCGCATAGCTGTAGGTAAGATCAACGTACAGCCCTTTGTTACGGAAGCCCAGGCCGCCGCTGTAGATCTTGCGGGAGGCATCTACGGTGCTGTTGTTGATATCGCGGTTATAGGCATCGCTGGTGTATGGGTTGCCATAGTAAGCAAAACCCGCTCTGGCAGCCAGGAAGGTGGCGAACTTGATTTCAGCGCCCACTTTCAGGTTGGAGACGCCCTGGTATAAATTGCTCACATTACTGTTGAGCGTTCTCTCAAAATTTTTATCATCGCTGATCCGGAATTTACTGGAGCCCTGGTTCACGTATTCATAATCGGCCGTGATAAAGCCTTGTACGGCTTTCGGATCTTTGATATTGCCGATGAAGTAAGAAGCGCCGCCCATGAAGCGCCAGGGCGTGGTGATGTTGAAATCATATTCCGCATTACCGCCTACATCGCTGGAGCGAACGGTGATATCCTGGTTAGGCGGGTTGAAATAATTTTCTGTATTAGCTGTCAGGTCTGCTGAATAGCTGTCGTGCAGGGAGTAATAAACTGGCGTATGTATCGCGCCGCCTACTCTGAGGCGATCCGTGAATTTATAGAGTACGCCTACTTTTGCGCCGATACCCAAACCGGTGCGTTTCAGGTAGAGGTTATAATCGAGATAGCTGAAATAGTTGTTCTTGTTGCCGGTGGCATCATCTTCCGAGATGGAAGTGGTTTCTTTATAGTTCACGCTCGGCAGGGAGATGGCTGCGCCGATGTAGAGGCGGTCGCCATAGTTGCCGCCGATAGCGAAATTATATTCATTAAGGCCGCCTTCTGTGGTCACGGTACCGCGTTGTTGTATGGTGATCGGGCCGCCGAAAGTACGGTCTGGCGTGGCCAGGCTGATGAGGTTAAGGCTGCCGGCGGTGGTCATGGTATCGATCACGCCGGTGCCGAAAGCGAGGCCGCCATCCAGCGGCATGCGGGTTTTGATATAATCTATCGTTTGTCCGCTCATCGCGTCCAGCCAGCTGTCGGTGATGGAGCTTTTGGTATTGTGACCTGCAAAGGCGAATTTATTATTGTAATTCGCCAGGCGGTTCATGCCCAGTGAAAAGGTGATATTGTTCCAGGAACTCGGCCCGCTGCCTTTGTTGGTGGCGAAGATCACGCCTACGTTAGGCAACTGGAAGTTCGTGCGGCTGCCGCTATTATCCAGGCTGCTGTTGCCGAGATAGGACGACTTGTTATTCGAAATGCCTACGCCGGCGGAGATCAGGAATTCGCCAGTCTTGAACATGGCAATACCGGCCGGGTTGGTGTATGCGGAGGAATAGTCACCTCCCAATCCTACAGATGCGCCTCCGAGAGCCTGTGTTCTCGCGGTTCCGCTGGGCTGTTGGTTAGACAGTAACAAGGCATCTGAGCTGCTCTGCGCCATCGCTGAAACGGAAAATAACAGACCTCCTAAAAGAGGATAAATTCTTTTAATCATATCAAGTATCTTAAAAAGATGAGAAGTGCCTGCAAGGTATGAAGTGCGGGCTACATGGTGTTCTCGTGGCTAAAACGTTTGCTGGTACGTAATTCGTATGAGGGTTAAAAAATAAGCGTAGTTTTTTAGGCTACGCTTATCTTGTAAAGATCTTTTATTAACGGCCACCTCTCGAAGGATGGGAGTATCCGCCGCCGCCACCGCCGCCGCTATTGATGCGGGAGCCGCCGGAGCTGGGAGGAGGAGAATAGCTCGGCGCCGGGTTGGATGGTCTGGAATATTCTACCCTGGAAGGACGGGAATAACCGCCGTTGTTGTTGCCGCCGTTCCATCCGCCGCCATTGGCAGGTCTGGAGATCATGGGCCTTTCAGAGCTGGAAGGTGCAAATATTCTGCGTGGCCTGTCGTTGCCGGATGCCGGGTTCACATAACCGCCATTGTTACCGCCGATCGGTTGTACGCCGCCGCGTGAAGGACGAACATAACCGCCGCCGCCGGTACCGCTGCCACCGCCGGTGTTGCCACTGTTGATGATTCGGTCATTATTTCTTCTCACCGGACCATACACAGTTGGACGGCTGTACCAACCGCCGCCGCCCCAGTAGCCGCCATGGCCCCAGTATCCGCCGGGATAGTAGCTGTAGTAAGGATTGTAGTAGTAGGGGTTATAGTAGCCGTAATAAGGCCAGCCCCAGCCGCCACCGTAGTAGCCCCAGGGGCTACCGTACCAGCCGCCGCCCCAGCCAAAGCCAAGACCCAGGCTGAAGGAAGAACCCCAGTAAGGGCTGTAACCCCAGCCAATGCTGCTGTACGGGCTCATGCCATAATAACTGTTGATATATACGTTGGGAGAATTATAACCATCCCAGTAATCGCCGGAATATTTGCTGGTGCTGCTGAAGCGGTCCAGTCTGCGCGCATAATCGCCCTGGTCCTCATCCTGGTACGTTACGTAAGTGCCGCCATCTTCATCAGCTGCTGCAGTACTGGTGTAGTAGGAGTTATCATCCTGGCGGGAATTGCCATTGGAGCCATCATTCCTCGCATAGGCATTTTGCTGCTGACGTGGAGAATAATACACATCATCCGGTGTGGAAGCGGTCTTATACGCACTGGAGCAGGCTCCTAATGCGAGCAGGCCGGCTAATGTGCATGTATATAGTATAGGCTTCATTTGAAATATATTTTTTGCGTGATCTGTATGGTAAATTTACTGTATTTTAACGGATTTCATTGCTACAAAGTTACAATAGTAAAGTTCAACCATTTATTTTAAACGAACTATTTGCACCTTTATGATTTTCATGTAGGTTTGTAGCATTTTCTTTTTAAATATCAGGGCAAAAATTAAGCCAATAACTAATATAAGCTGGTTAGAATACGATTAATTTTTGCTGGATAAATTAAGGGCTTAATAGCTGGAAAACAGTAATATATAAATCTGATAATTTTTTATGAGTAAAAAGATCACCGCCCGTTCGGAAGATTATGCAAAATGGTATAATGACCTGGTGCTGAAAGGCGGCCTGGCAGATTACTCTGCCGTAAGAGGATGTATGGTCATCAAACCTTATGGCTTCGCCCTCTGGGAAGCCATGCGCGACGTACTGGACCGCAAATTCAAAGACACCGGCCACCAGAACGCTTACTTCCCGCTGTTCATCCCCAAAAGCTTCCTCAGTAAAGAAGCCGCCCACGTGGAAGGCTTCGCCAAGGAATGCGCAGTAGTAACCCACTACCGCCTCAAAAATGATCCGGATGGCCATGGCGTGATCGTAGACCCCGAAGCCAAACTGGAAGAAGAACTCATCGTTCGCCCTACTTCTGAAACCATCATCTGGAATACTTATAAAGACTGGATACAATCGTACCGCGATCTTCCCGTTCTCGTGAACCAATGGGCCAACGTAGTACGCTGGGAAATGCGCACCCGCCTGTTCCTCCGCACCGCCGAATTCCTCTGGCAGGAAGGCCACACCGCCCATGCCACCGCCGAGGAAGCCATCGCCGAAACAGAACAGATGCTCGATGTATACGCCGACTTCGCCGAACAATACATGGCCGTGCCCGTGATCAAAGGCGTGAAATCGCCCAGCGAAAGATTCGCCGGCGCCGTAGAAACCTATTGCGTGGAAGCACTCATGCAGGACGGGAAAGCCCTGCAGGCCGGCACTTCCCACTTCCTCGGACAGAACTTCGCCAAAGCATTCGATGTGCAGTTCTCCAACAAGGAAAACAAACTCGATTACGTATGGGCTACCTCCTGGGGCGTATCCACCCGCCTCATCGGCGCGCTCATCATGGTGCACAGCGATGACGAGGGACTGGTACTGCCACCCCGTATCGCGCCGCTGCAAGTAGTGATCGTGCCCATCTACAAAGGCGCCGATCAGAAAACTGCCATCGATGAAAAAGTGAAAGGCATCGTAGAAGAACTGAAGCGTTTAGGCGTCAGCGTTAGATATGACGATTCCGATAATAACCGCCCGGGATGGAAATTTGCCGAATATGAAATGAAAGGCGTACCCGTTCGCATCGCTATCGGCGCAAGAGATATCGAAAACAACGTTGCCGAAGTAGCCCGCCGCGATACGAAAGAGAAAATGAGCCTCTCGCTCGATGGC
The DNA here is from genome assembly GCF_902167635.1 of Chitinophaga vietnamensis. Lineage (GTDB taxonomy): Bacteria > Bacteroidota > Bacteroidia > Chitinophagales > Chitinophagaceae > Chitinophaga > Chitinophaga vietnamensis. The sequence goes on along the minus strand of NZ_CABHMS010000009.1, from coordinate 45,756 downwards.
CTCCCTGCCCGTATCCAGCAGCTCCTCGACGAGATCCAGCAAAACCTCTTCACCAAAGCAAAAACTTTCCGCGATGCCAACATCACGAAAGCAGACAGCTTCGACGAGTTCGTGAAAATACTGGATGAGAAAGGCGGCTTCGTATCTGCCCACTGGGATGGTACCGCCGAAACCGAAGAACAGATCAAGGAACGCACCAAAGCAACGATCCGCTGCATCCCGCTGAACAATCCGCAGGAAGCCGGCACTTGTATCCTCAGTGGTAAGCCCTCCACACAAAGAGTGCTCTTTGCCCGCGCCTACTAATATTTGTAATTGCTGTATCTCCCGCAATGGCAGGGGATACAGCAATTATTAACCATTAAATCTACCTGATGCCTTTTATCCGTCACATACTGCTATGGATGCTGGCCATCCTTTCCGTAAGTACGGCAACATTGGCCCAGGGCCTGATGATCCGCAATTACAACGTAAAGGACGGACTGGCAAATGCCACAGTATATACTGCTGTTCAGGATAAAGATGGTTTCATCTGGTTCGCCACCCCCACCGGCGTCAGCAAGTTTGATGGTAAACGCTTCCGCAACTACTCCAAAAAAGATGGTCTCACCGATAACGATGTCGTAAAACTCGCCGCCGATTCAAAAGGGCGCGTATGGTTTCTCACCCTCAGCGGCAAGCCATCTTTCTACTATCACTCCGTGATACATAATGAAGACAACGACTCCTCGCTGACCTTCAACAACCGTAGCCATTACATGCAGTATGCCTTTGAAGATTCCGCACATGCTGTGTGGTTCCTCAATTCCAACAACCGCGTGCTGTTTTACAATGGCCGCAAAATGGAATACGGCAAACTGGGCGATGCCAATACCGACCCGCTTTTCATGCTGCGCAATGCCCATATATTCCGGTCGCTCATGAACGCTTTCCAGGTGGAAAGTCTGCACGATATCAATAACCCCGATCAGAAAATATTTCCCGTATCGCCCTATCCAATAACAGACGGAGATTTTAAAGCGCATATCCGCAGTAATCCTATCGTACTGCTGCGCAACACGCTCTATTCTTTCTCCGCAAAAGAAGCGGTATGCTTTTTCAACGGTGCAGAATGGGGCATCCGGGAAGATATCAGCAATGTTTGTATCGACAATGATAACCTCTGGATCGGCACCCAGCGCGCATTGTACTACCTCAAAGGTTTTTTCAGGGGAGAGAAGAAAGTGACGCGCCTGCTGGAAAATCATTACATCACTTCTTTGTTGAAAGACCGCGATGGCAATATCTGGATCTCCACCTTCGGAGATGGCGTCTACTATATTCCGTATAAAAATTTCTATTTCAGTTATCTCGATAACACCAATGGTCTTTATTCTCACTCGATCTTCAGTATCTACAAAGATAAACGCACGGATCTCCTGCTGATCGGGCAAAACGCCGGCATCCTCAATACCATCGATGCACATGGCAGTATCCGGCAATTCATGCTAGACACTACCACCGGCCGTAACAGCCTGCTCTCCATCTTGCCGTATAAAGATAATAATGTACTGATCGGTACAGATAATGGCCTCTTTCAATTCAATACAACTTCCCAAAAGGCCACCCGCCTCAAAGCGGTGAAGATGCTGAAAGATGTGGATGTGTCGCCTTCCGGCAAGATCCGCATTGCCGCCAAGAACCAGGTGATTGCGCTGGACGATTATTCCATCAACGATCTTGATATGCTCGTTACTTCTGTGGCTTGTATCAATGATTCGTCGTACTATGTAGGCACCAACAACGGCCTGTATTTCTGTTCCGACCGAAACCGGCAACTGTTGCGGCCCGGCAACGATACACACCTGCGCCAGAGCATCAAAGACCTGAAATGGATTGATGGCTACCTCTGGATCGGTACTTCCGACCAGGGCATTTATGTGATGCATCATGATTCAGTGGTGAAGCACCTTGCCTCTGTAAATAATCTCGCCAGCGATATCTGTCAGCAATTATATTATGATGGGGCAGGGCATCTGTATGTGGCCACCAATCACGGTGTTTCCGTGATCGATGTGAAAACGCAGACCATTATCCGCAATATCACTTCCAACGATGGCCTCTCTTCAGATGATATCCGTGGCGTGTTCAATGACGACGGATTATTGTATATCGCCACTTCCAACGGGCTGTGTTATTTCAGGGGAGACAATATCCCGGTGGATTCGGTGCCGCCGGTGATCTACCTCAGTAATATCCGCTATGGCGACAGTACCTTCCTGCCAGATCAGAATTTTGTGCACCTGTTCCGCCGCAAAGCCTCGTTTGAAGCGGAGTTCGGCACAATCGTATTCGACTTGCCGGACCTGGTAGAGTACCAGTACAATTTCTCCGGCGACTCTACTACCGGTTGGGTAACTACGATGTCTAATATCATTCCATTCCCCGACCTGCAACCTGGCGCTTACAAGCTGATGGTGAGGGCCCGCAAATACAAGAGTGACTGGAGCCAGCCGCTGGGCATCAATATTAATATCCTGCCGCAATGGTACCAGCAGTGGTGGGCGAGAGGCATTGTGCTGGTATTGGGGCTGCTGCTCATCCTCGTGATCCTGCGCTATATCGTGCGTCGTATCAAACAGGCAGAGAAGCGCAAAACAGAGTACAACCGCCGCATCGCAGAGCTGGAAGCCAAAGCATTGACCAACCAGATGAACCCGCATTTCATCTTTAACTCGTTGAATTCTGTTCAGCATCTTATCCTGGAAAAAGAAGAGAAACAGGCGTTGAACTTCCTGGCCGACTTTGCCACACTGATGCGGCAGATGCTCAATAACTCCCGCAAATCATATATATCATTGGAAGAAGAGATCGCTTTCCTGACCCGTTACCTCGAACTGGAAAAGATTCGCTTCGCACATTCTTTCACGTATCATTTTATTCTGGAAGATGCGTTGAAGGACTATACGATCTATATTCCGCCCATGATCATACAGCCCATTGTAGAGAACGCGATCAAACACGGACTGGCGCCAAAGAACAGCAGCGGCTACCTGGAGATCAGGCTGGAAATGGAAGGGGACCTGTTATATTGCTCTGTGGACGACGACGGGATTGGTTGGGATAAGTCGAACAGCATCAAAAGTTCAAGGCTCATCAAGCATGAATCCACTGCACTGAGCGTGATTAAGGAGCGTTTGCAGATTATAAAATCTTTTAATGGAAATGTTGGAAAGTTAGAAATTATTGATAAATTTAAATCTGGTTTCGGCAATAAGGAAGGTACCTTAGTTGAAATTCTGATTCCCATTGTTAAGATGTTATGAGTAATATTAAAGCTGCCATTGTAGACGATGAAGTCCGCAACATTCATATTTTGCGCAATATCCTCGAAAACTATTGTAAAGATGTAACGGTAGTTGGCGAGGCGCAAAACATTCATGAAGCGGCAGAAATGATCAAGAACAACCCCATTGATGTACTGTTCCTCGATATTGAGATGCCCCCTCATAATGGGTTCCAGTTACTCGAAATGTTCCCTGTTCTGAATTTCGAAGTTATTTTTATCACTGCATTTCAGGAGTATGCGTTGCAGGCCATCAAGTTTGCTGCATTGGATTATCTGCTGAAGCCCATCAAGGTGAGCGAGGTGGAAGATGCGCTGGAGAAAGTGAAGAAAAGCAAGAAGGGCCGCCTGAACGAACTGGCCTCTATCCTGAAAGATTATGTCAAAAATAATGATAACGCTTTTTCCAAGATCGTGATCCCGGTGAACGATGGTTACAATGTGATCGATCTGAAGGATATTATCTATTGCGAAGCTTTCGACAGCTATACAAAAATCCAGCTGATCAACAATGTTTCTCACCTGATCTCCAAATCATTGAAGGAGTACGAGGAAATGCTGTCTGACAAAGGCTTTTACCGCGTGCACAAATCTTTCCTCATCAATATTCATCATATCGTCAAGATCATCAAAGGGCTGGGAACGGCTGTGGTGATGAGCGATCAGAAAAATATTCCTATTTCATCGCGAAAGAAAGATGAATTTTTCACTCAACTAAAAGGAGTAATCAACCTGTAGAAATTTTGGGATGGGAGAATTTAGGAATGGGAGAATTTATTTGAAACACTATCTCTAATAAATTCTCCCATTCACAAATCCTCCCGTCCCAAAATATTTAGAAGCTTTCGCTGGAGGTTCCGGCTACATTGATGTTGTAGTAGTATACGTTGCTGCCTCTCTCGGGATATAAGCCAATCAGTTGTACGCTTTTTTGTTTGTCGAGCACGGTGGCCAGTTCTTCGGGGCTGGTAACGCTGGTGCTGCCTGCCTTTAGGATCAGGAATCCTGGCGCCATGCCTGTTTGTTTTTTGATGATACCATTGCTGATATTGCTGACCCACACACCGCCACGCACGCCGAGGCGGCGGGCATCGTCTTTATCGAGGGAGGAGAGATCGGCGCCCAAACGGTCCAGGGTGGTCACTTTCACCACATCGGTATTACCTTGTATGTTGCGCAGCACTACGTTGTTAGCGGTCATTTCTTTGTTGTCGCGCAGGAAAGTGATGCTGATCTTGTCGCCGGGTTTGTAACGGGCTACCTGTTCAGTCATTTGTGAGGGGCCTGCGATGGCAATGCCATTGATCTTGACGATCACATCGCCGGAGCGGATGCCGGCAGCTTTGGCGGAGCCGTTGTCGGTAACTTCATTTACCTGTACGCCAACCACATCCCTTTTCACGCCGATTTCTTTGAGTTGATCATCGGAAAGAGAGGCGATCATGGCGCTGGGCACGTAGGTGATACCGAGGTAGGCGCGTTGTACGCTGCCATATTTCAGGAGATCGTTGACTACTTTTTTGATAAGGTTTACCGGGATCGCGTAGGAATAACCTGCGTAAGAGCCGGTGGGTGAGGCGATGGCGGAGTTGATGCCGATCAGTTCACCGTTGGTATTAACGAGGGCGCCGCCGCTGTTGCCCTGGTTCACGGCAGCATCGGTCTGGATAAATGATTCGATGGCGCTGTTCCTTTTGCCGCCGCTTTTGTTGATGCCGATGGAGCGGGATTTAGCGCTCACGATACCGGCGGTAACGGTGGCGTCGAGGTTCAGGGGATAGCCTACGGCGAGTACCCACTGGCCTATCTCTACATTGTCGGAATTGCCGTAAAGTAAGTAGGGAAGGCCTTTAGCGTCGATCTTGATTACGGCGAGGTCGGTGCTGGGATCGGCGCCGATGAGTTTGGCCTTGTAGGTTTTGCCGCTGTTGCTCAGGGATACGTTGATATCGTCGGCATCATCGATCACGTGGTTGTTGGTCACGATGTAGCCATCATCAGAGATCAGTACGCCGGAGCCGGAGGCCATCTGGCCGGGGATGTAGTATTTACGGCCATCTCCGCCGCCATTGAATTCGTCGCCAAAAAATTCGTCGCCGAAAAGGTCCTGCAAGATGCTGCGTTTGCGTTGCAGGTTATTGCCATTGGTGATCTGGCGTGGATTGATCTTTGTTTTGATGTGCACCACTCCGGGAACGGCCGCTTTGGCGGCATTGGTGAAATCGGAGGGCGGGGTGGCTGCGCTGTGGCCTTCAGTGCCGGGCATAAAGCGCGCATAGTTTACGGGGATGTCGTTAGAGCCGTTCTGGAAAAGTCCTGCCTGTCTTTGCTGAAAATATTTGCCGTACACAAATATGGCGGCAGCGGCAGTTACAAAACTGATGAGTACAGTTGCAACAATTTGCTTGAATTTCATATTATAGTGTGTTTAGCGTTGTGGTTCAACTAAAAATATAACGTCGGGATGTCAACAATTTACATGCCTCCGATACAAATTTAATCGCGGCGCGATATCAAACGTATAGTCTGCTGTTCACTTTAACAGATTTTTAGATCAATCGTTAATCAAAGCCAAAACAGGTGCGCATTTGCACTGACAATATAACAACAAAATAAGACAAATTGTTAGCGATAAAAAACGATCATGGCGGATTGTCAGATGCGCCATGATCATCTTTTTATTTAAGACCCAGCATGAACGCCATTGTATCTACGCCATCGGCGTAGTCGTTGAGCGATGGCTGCTGTGCATAACCAAAAGGCGTGAAATCCTGTCCTACCAGGCATTGCAGCACTTCGTTGCCGGAAAGTTCTTTTTCCAGGGCCTTGATATCGGTGTAGTAACTGTAATGCAATACGCTGAGCGGGGAGAAGAGGGAATCATCTTCATGTAACAGCACTGTGCCATTGGTGAGGTAAGGGCTGTTGTTGAGCAGCAGCAGCGCCAGGTTATAATCGTAGTTGTTCTTGTATTTGTGATGGTCCATCAGCCAGGCGTATTTATTGAGCGCATCCAGCAGGGGCTGGAACTGGTAGCCCTGTGGTACAAATACTTTGGTGACGTTGCGGCATCCGAGGCCGAAGTACAGCATCACATCATCGGCAAGCGCTTCGAGCTGCTGCGGCGTTTCGGCGCCGGTGAGCACAGCGGCGGAGGTGCGGTTATGCCGGATGATATGCGGATATTTTGAAAAATAGTACTGGAAATAACGGGAAGAGTTATTGCTGCCCGTAGCGATATAGGCTTCGCAATCCTTCAGCATATCCTGTACGGTGGTTTGCGCTGCTGTAGCGGGATACCACTCGTTCATCTTTTCAAGGATATGTTTCATCAGGATCTCATCCTTACCGGAGAGTTTCAGCTTCACCTCGTGGCCGCTGATAAAGCCGCAGAGCCAGTCGTGGAAGCCTACCAGGGGAATATTACCTGCCGCTACGATGCCTACTTTGCGGGGCGTGACGGCATCCGCAGCTGCGGGATATTGTTGCAGCCAGGCCTCCAGGGCAGCGGGTTCCAGGAAATATTGGCAGATGTTATCCAGCGCCTTGTCAACAAATTCAGGAATAAACCATCCATTGGCGGTATATGCCCGCTGTTTCGCTGCTTCCAGTTCCGGACTCTTACTGGCCAGGTACTGGCCCAGGCGCACCAGCGCTGCTCTTTTTTCTGCTATGTTCATGAAACTATATAAATAATGACTAATTAAACCGGGAATATTTTATTTTTGTCCACAAAATTAATGGCTTACTACTTAAACAAAAAGTTTACTCTATGGCAATTAAGATAACAGACGAATGTATTAATTGTGGTGCCTGCGAACCCGAATGCCCTAATAATGCTATTTATGAAGGCGGCGTGGAATGGGCCATAGCGGATGGCACTACCGTAAAAGGTACTTATTCCCTGATGGATGGCTCTACGATCGATGCTGACCAGCGCAACGCGCCTATCAGCGTTGACACTTACTATATCGTTCCCAACAAATGCACCGAATGCCAGGGATTCCACGAGGAGCCGCAGTGTGCAGCCGTTTGCCCGGTTGATTGCTGCGTACCGGACGAAATGTACCAGGAAACAGTAGACGAGTTGCTCGGCAAAAAAGCCAAACTCCACATCTAATTAATATATTCTACAGGAAGCTTATGAACCGTTCCGGCCACCATACCGGAGCGGTTTTTTATACCGGCAACGCCGGTTGACAATTGACAAATAACCTTTAACTTTACCCGCTTATTACGAAAATATCTTATGAAGAAGAATATAGCTTTGGTGGCCGGCGGATATTCCGGAGAATATGTAATATCCGTGCAAAGTGCCGTTACGATTGAGAAAAATCTCGATAGCAGCAAATACGATGTTTACAAGATCATCGTCACAAAAGAAGGATGGCACTACACTGCTGCTGATGGCCAGGTGTATTCGATCGATAAGAATGATTTCTCCCTGCTGGTGGCGGGCAAGAAGATCACTTTTGATGCGGTATTCATCGGCATCCACGGCACGCCCGGTGAAGATGGCCGCCTGCAGGGCTATTTCGAGATGCTCGGCATCCCCTTCACCAGCTGTGGCATGGTCACCTCCGCGCTCACCTTCAACAAGAGCTATTGCAACAAGGTAGTGGCAGCGTTCAACATCGTGAACGTATCCAAATCTGTACATATCTTCCGTCATCTGCCCTACAATACCACTGATATATTACAACAACTGCGTTTACCCGTATTCGTTAAGCCCGCAGAAGGCGGCAGCAGCATCGGCATGTCAAAGGTGAAAACCGCCGAAGAGCTGCAACCCGCTATCGACAAGGCTTTCAAAGAAGACTCACAGGTACTCATCGAAGAATTTATCAAAGGCCGCGAGCTCACCATTGGCGTGTACCGCACGGGCAGCCAGCTACAGGTATTGCCGATCACCGAAGTGGTGAGCAGTAAAGAGTTTTTCGATTACGAGGCGAAATATACGCCAGGCGTTTCCAACGAGATTACGCCGGCGCCGGTATCTGCCGATATTACGAAGCTCGTGCAGGATACCGCTTCTGCCCTGTACGACAAACTCAATTGCCGAGGTATTGTACGCATCGATTTTATTTATGAAGAAGCCAGCGGTAAACTGTTTTTCCTGGAAGCCAACACCATGCCCGGACAATCAGAAAACAGCCTGGTGCCACAACAGGTGAGGGCCGCAGGTAAAACCTTGCAGGCGTTCTACGGCGAGCTGTTGGAGGAATGCATGAAATAATAATAATTCGTAATTTCCACCATAATTTTATTCACTCTATAACTGAACAATGTTTGATTTCATCACCAAACGCTCATTCGGATTTAACCTGTTGGCAGTAATCGCTTTTTTCTTTGTGCTGGCCTTGCTGTTCTTTTCTATGTTGGGCGTGATCACCAAGCACGGGCAAACGCTGACGGTGCCTGATGTTCATGGCAAGAATGTAAAAGAGGCCATTGCCACGCTTGAAAAGATGGGTTTTGAAGCGGATGTAAGAGATTCTATCTATATAGACAGTATCCCGCCGCTGGCCGTATGGGTACAAACGCCCGAAAAAGGCGCGCAGGTGAAAGTGGGAAGGACCATCTATCTGACCATTAACAAGGTAGTGGCGCCGATGGTAAAGATGCCCGACCTCGAGGGGCTTACTTTCCGCAGCGCTGAAATGATGCTGAAAAGCATGCGCCTCAACGTAGGCGATACCATCTATAAGCCGGATTTCGCTACCAACACGGTATTGCAACAGATACTCAATGGCAAGAAAGTGAAGCCGGGCACCCTGGTGCCGGAAGGCAGCAACGTTACACTGGTGTTGAGCAGCGGTACTGGCAGCATTGAAAACCCGGTGCCTAATTTTGTAGGACTTACCTACATGGAGGCCCGTGAAGCGCTCAGTGCGAGCAGTCTCAATGCCGGCACAGTGATCATCGATCCAAGTGTAAAAGATACGGCCAATGCCTATGTGATCAAGCAGCAGCCTGCACGTAAGAACGATATTGGTGAGTTCAACCTCGTGAGGGCCGGCGAAAGCGTGGACCTGTGGCTGTCGGCCACCAAACCGGTAAAAGACAGCACCGGCGCTGCCGCGCAGCCCGAGCAGCAATAGCCGGAATTGGTGTAAATTACAATGATAATCAGCAACACAAATTTTATTAACATGGAAAATATTACCGCGCAAGAACTGAAAGAGCGCCTGGATAAAGGAGAGACCCTCCATATTGTAGATGTAAGGGAACCGCATGAGCGTGCGGAATTCAATATCGGCGGTGTATTGGTACCACTGGGCCAGGTGCAGGCCATGCAGATCGACGAGATTGAAGCGTGGAAAGATGATGAGGTGATCGTTTACTGCCGCAGTGGTAACCGCAGCGGACAGGCCTGCATGCTCCTCGAAACCATGGGCTTCACCAACGTGAAGAACCTGGCTGGCGGCATGCTCAAATGGCGCGAACTGTATTAAATATTTAGGGATTTAGGGATTTATTGATTTACGGATTTATGGATTGGGGTTTTGTGCCCGGTGTTTTGTTGTTTAATCATAAATGTAGATCGGCCCATAGGGGCCGAAGCTCGGTAGGCCCGGGTGTAAACCCGGGTAAAAAAATGCCGGGCCATCAACAACAAAAACAAACAACAAAACACCGGGCCACAAAACCCCAATCAAAAAATCCGTAAATCAATAAATCCCTAAATTTTTATGATAGCGGTAGCTTCTATTTCAACGAGGTAGCGTGGATCGATTAGTTTGCTCACTTCCACCATAGAGGTGACGGGTTTGATGCTTCTGAAAAATTCGCCATGGGCGCGGCCATATTCTTCCCAGCGGGAGATGTCGGTGACGAACATGCGGGTGCGCACCACATCGTGGAGAGTAGCGCCGGCGCGTACCAGCGCAGCTTCTATCTTGGCCAGTGCAAATTTCGTTTGTTCATAGGCGTTACCTTCTGCCACTACTTTATCATTATCTACCGCTACTGTGCCGGCAATTTCAATGATATTACCCACACGCACGGCACGGGAATAGCCTACCTTGTCTTCCCAGGTAGCGCCGGAGCCATAGTTTGTTCGTGTCATAAGATGCGAAATTAGGAGGTGAGGTGAGCACCAAAATTACTAAAACTTTGTTACTCGGCAGCGCGGGTATTGTCTGGCGCGGTGGTGCGGAACTTCACCACCCGGCCTAGCAGGTCGAACCAGAAAGGGGCGCCCAAAGACATGGCCATGGCGGTCATGAACCAGCCGCCCAGCACCAGCCAGCCATTTTGTTGCAATGGATGCACCAGTCCGTAAGGGTGCTGCGGACTGAACTCCCTATGGATGCCCAGCACATTGCGGGCATCGCCGGCATCGTGGCGCAGCATGGCATATACGCCAATAAGCGAGGTATCGGCCACGAATACACGCAGCGAGGTATCGGCGCGGCGGAAGGCGCTGTCCTTATCTTTAAAATACATATTTTTTCGTGCAAGCGTGTCCGTTATACCCGCAAAGGCAGGCGCCTGGCTGCTTGCCAGCTGTACCATCTCCTGGCGTACCGTCTTGTCTTTCATCAATATCCTCGCAATAGCGATCGTATCTACATTAAAAATACCTGCCATGAACATCCCTATCACCAGCAGCCAGGTTTGTGTATGCTTACGGTACCAGCCGGTAGCGCGGGCCATGGTTTCGTTGAACCAGGCTTCCAGGTATATGCGGAATTGTTTCACATCATGACCGGCATCTTCGAAAAGGTTGCGCAGGTGCGAAAGCGTGTCTGGCGCGATGTGCAGCGGATTGTCTGCCAGACTGGCGGCAATGATGGCGGCATCATTTTCCTGTGGCGCTGCGCTGCCCCTTAACAGGTGCACCACCGTCTGCGAAAATACTTGCGGACTGATATAAGCCGGCCTTGCTGCCGCGCTGTTCTCTCCGAGGTAGCGGATAGAAGGGGAAGCATAAAATTTCTTCAGCAGGGGCGCATTGCGGAAGGGGGAGAAAAAATGCACCACGCTCCATCCCAGCTCATAAAAAAAGTTGAAGAAAGTGAACTTGCCGAAAAAGCCGAGATCATCGCGATGGTCATCATCTTCCAGCATGCGCCGCAAGCCTTTGGTGAGGATCCGCGCCCGCAGGTTGAATGCCCGCGCGATCATCTCTTGCAGAATAGACGCGAATAAACTGTATAATAGATAGATGAAGATCAGCCCCAGGGCAACATCGATAGCCAGGTTACTAAACATAAGGATAGTAGTTAAGTTGACACATACTAGTAAATGTAGATATTATTACGAAGATAACCAGTGGCTGCGCAATGTATCTGCTTTACTCAAACTCAAAGAAGCAACAACTGCCGCCCACCCAGGTATCAGTACTATTAAAGCCTACGCCAATCATCTTGCCTTTGCTGAGGCGGGAAAGGTTGTGTACCAATACCGGCCTTGCGGCGCCATCGGGCCAGGCGTACATCATCCTGATCTCACAGATGGCAGGCCCGCCGGGCGTTTCAATGGCAGGGGCATATTTTACTTTGTGTTGCAGTATCCAGTTTTCCGGATCTTTCACCTGGTCGATATCTTCCTGCTTCACATCTATAATTACGCCTTGTCCGGCAAATGAGAACAATGGTTTGAGCACATAATTTTCGAGGTCGGCGGGTATCACCGGTAACTCGTGAAGGAACCAGCTTTTCGGTGCATACTCGCTGTGGATGAGCGGCATCATGAATTTGCTGATGCGGTAAAACCAGTTGGGATGCGTGATCCATTCTACATCCAGTTCCTGGAAAAGGTTGATATGATCTCCTAAAGTATCTGCCTGTTTTTGAAGGTCATCGAAGATGATCCTGTTGTAAATGCGGCGCACAGGCGTTTTCACGCCGTCGCGCATATAGAAAAGCTGCTTGCCTTCCTGTATCAATTCGGTCAGACAAACGGTGCGTATGCCGATATATTTTTCCGTGCAATAGAAATCGATCTTCGTCTTTTGCTCTTCCGGCTTCACTTCCAGCAGTATCACCTCTTCGGGAGCAGCGTTGCCTACGATCATATCGTGGAGCAGCTGATAATAGCTTTGCTGGTCGAGGTTATTGAAGAAGTTATTGAGATGAGAAGGGATGTCAAAATGTATTTGATACTGTCGTGCCATTACTTCCTGGAAGGCGAACATGGTCGGAAAGCCCTGTAGTTCGATGAGTTGGGGCACGAGCGTACCATCATCTGTTTTGCAAACTGCAAAATCGATCACGATAAAATGTGGGTGATCATTTTCCTGCGGTACTTTCAATGCCGGCGGAATGGCTTCCTGGGTAAGGGTTTTGAAATCGGGCCGCAGGATCACATTCACGATCTCTTCGCAGGCTTGTACCAGTTTGGTGGTGAGGCTGGCGGGTACGAACACGGGCGTTTCCGCTACCCTGAAGGCAGGCGCCACGCCTGCATCTGCGGCCATGCCTTGCAGGAACTGCTGGTAGCGATGATCGGTGAATTGCTCGTTATAGGCTGTTCTGACGGTTCGGATCATAGTGTAAACATTAAAAGAACGAATTTTCGGCATCGTTGTGCGCCACTACCTGCACGCTCCGTTCGATGGCGGCGAGACGGTCAGACAGCGCGCCATAGATGGCATAGTCCAGGAATGCCGTCACAAAGCGGTCGTGCGTAAGCATGATCTTGTCGGGATCGGTCAGCTGCTCGATCATGCTGTTATATTTCTCGATGCCGTGGTTGTCTACCACCTGCTTTTTCTTTTCTTCCTGTAGCAAGTACATGTGCATACCGGCGGCATCGGCTTCCGGATGGAACTGTGTGCCGATAAAATGTTCATTGAAACGAATGGCCATGGTAGCGCGTTCCAGCGGTACGTGCGGCCGTTCTTTTTCCAATGCCAGTACTTTAGCGCCCATGGCTTGTAACTTATCGTCGTTCAGTTCGATCACTTGCCAGTTGCGGCTATCGACGATATAGAAGGGATCGGGCAGTGCGCCGAATATTTTCTCCTGTAGGCCGGCCGCGGTTTTGTGTACCGGGAAAACCCCGAAGGCAGGGGATTTGCGCTTGCATACCTTTCCGAGTCCGTAATATCTGCACATGATCTGGTAAGAGTGGCAGATGAAAAGCATGGGCTTCTTTTGTGCTTCGCTACGGTTCCATTGCAGGAGATCTTCTACCAGTTTGAAATAGGCTTTTTCCCAGTCGCTGCCTTCACTGTCTACCGGGCTGCCGGGGCCGCCGGTAGAGAGGTAGATATCATAAGAGGTGTCGGGAACCTGTTGTTGCAGGCGTACTTCAAATTCATCGAAATGCAGCTGGAGGCGGTGCATATCGGCATACTTCGTCAAAATCTCGCGGATACAGCGCATGCCTTCGTTCGGCACACCTTCGTACATATCCAGCACGGCTATTTTAATAGAACGCATACTGCAAAATTACGCGAAGTTTCTGGCAAAGGAGCGGGAACCTAACATCCTGCGAGGAATTGTTGCTGGATATAGTCTGTAACGGCCACCAGGTCGTGGGTTGTATCGTAACAGCGGAGCTGCTTATCCGCGCCGGTACCGTTTTCCAGGATGTGAACGGTGGCGTTAATGATATCGCGGCTGCCCAGGTCATCCACTACATCATCCACAAAATCGAGGAGTTCGAAGATGAGGGAGCGGGCGTTCACTTCCATCTCCTTACCAAAATCAATGAGGTTGCCATCGATGCCATAGCGGGAGGCGCGCCATTTGTTTTCATTGATGAGCGCGCGGTTATAGATGATGAAGTTGAGATTTTGCATGCGCAGCTTGTATATCTTGGCGCATACGGCCTGGAACAGGCCTGCTAGCGTAATGGTATCGTCTACCGTCAGCGGCACATCGCAGATGCGGAATTCTACCGTGTTGAAGAAAGGATGTACACGCAGGTCCCACCATACTTTTTTGGCATTGTCGATACAATTGGTTTTCACCAGCAGTTTAATATAGTTATCGTATTCTTCTATGCTGCTGAAAAAATCGGGGATGCCGGTGCGGGGGAATTTGTCGAACACCTTGGTACGAAAGGATTTGAAGCCGGTGTTGCGCCCTTCCCAGAAAGGGGAGTTGGTGCTGAGCGCAAAGATATGCGGCAGGAAATAACGTACGGAATTAGCGATGTGCAGGGCCATTTCGCGGTTTTCCATGCCTACATGCACGTGCATACCGAAGATAAGGTTCGACCTTGCGGCATCCTGCATTTCATTGACGATCTCGAAATATCGCGGGTGGTCGGTGATGAGTTGTTTTTCCCATTTGCTAAAGGGATGCGTGCCAGAGGCGCCAACGCTGAAACCCAGCTCGCCGGCGATCTGGTGGATGGTGCGGCGCAGCAGGCCTACATCTTCGCGGGCTTCATGTATGTTAGCGCACACGCGGGTGCCTACTTCCACTACTGCCTGGTGAAATTCGGCTTTCACCTGGTCGCGGATCACTTTGTGGGCCTGCTCCACGATCTTTTGCTCATGTGATCTGAGTTCCCGCGTTGCAGGATCTATGACCATATATTCTTCTTCTATGCCCAGCGTGAACGCGTTGTACATGGTATTGCTGTTAGTTTTTTATGGATACAAATGTAGCCCGGTAAAACGGTTTCATTTTTCTTTTTGTTGTTTTTTGGCGGTATTTTTTTGGGGAGAGACGGGTTTGATAAATTTTCCCCAGGTGAGATTATCTGCACCTGGCGCCTGTGCTTTGGCGCGCTTGATGGCGTACTGGGCGCTGGTTTCCACTACCCATTCAAAATGCTCTTCTCCAATGGAATGAAGGTCGGCATCGGGTGCAGGATTGCAGAAGTCGATGGCATAGGGCACTCCTCCGCGCACCGCTATTTCTACTGTATTGAAATCATAGCCCAGGTATTGGTTGAGGGTGATCACGGCCTGTGATATTTCTTTCAACAAGGACTTGCTGCTTTTAAAATCGGCGTTGTAACGCTGCTGGTGCGGGTTTCGCGGGTCATAAGGCATGATGCGCACATGTTTGCCGCCAATGCAGTAGCAGCGGTAGTATTGCGTGAAGTTGATCTCTTCCTGTAATAACATCACCAGTTGCCCGGTTTCTTTATGTTTTTGGAAAAATTCTTCCCGGTCTTCCAGTCTGTACACATCTCTCCATCCACCGCCATCATATGGTTTCATATAGGCGGGAAAGCCCACGTAGTCGAAGATAGTGTTCCAGTCGAACGGATATACAAGATTGCGGAAAGAGTTATCGGTGGTGTTGTTGGGTAGCTTGTTGGACGGCAGCAATACGGTGCGGGGCACATGTACGCCTGTTTGCTGGGCGAGTGCGTTGTTGAAAAATTTATCGTCGGCGCTCCACCAGAAAGGGTTGTTAATGACGGCGGCGCCGCTGATGGCGGCATTTTTCAGGTAGGCGCGGTAGAAGGGAGCATCCTGGGAGATACGGTCGATGATGACCGCATAGCCGCTATCGGCGCCCTGTATCACTTTATCTATCGATACAAATTCCGCGAAGATCCCCGGTGGATTGATCTTGTTCACACGGTCTACAAATGCCTGGGGGAAAGTGTTTTCCTGTCCGAAAAGGATGCCGATCTTTTTCATGTGCTTTATTGTATGAGTGACAGATAATGCGGCAGCATCTCGCGCCATACGGGCCAGTCGTGTACGGCGCCCTGGCGGATATCGAGCCAGTGGCTGATTTTTTTGGCGGTCAGCATGCGCGACAGCATTTCATTCTGTGGTCGGGTAACGTCTTCGCTGGCTACGCCGAGTATGATGCCCATGCGCCAGAGGTCTGCCTCGTTATTGCCGGAGATAAAATCTGCCGGGTTATTGAAATAGATGTTATCGTCGTAATAGCCGTCTACCCTTGGTTTGATATCGAACACGCCGCTGAGGCTGAACAGGTAGGATACACGTTCCGGGTGCCGGAAGGCAAAGTTGGCTGCATGGTACCCGCCGAAACTGCACCCGGCCGCAGCGATGCGCTGGTAGCCGGTTTCGGCGTTGATGCGCGGCAATATCTCTTCCATCAGCAGGCGGTCATAACAGGTATGGTTATACGCTCTTTGCGCCGGCGGGATATTTTTATTGTACCAGCTGAGTGCATCGATGCTGTCGGGACAGTAAACTTTCACATGGCCTTCGTCAATGAACCAGCGGATGGCTTCGATCAGGCCGAAGTCCTTGCTTTCAAAATACCTTCCCATGGACGTAGGGAACAGCAGCAGGGGATAGCCACTGTGGCCAAACACCAGCATCTCAAATTCCCGGTCCAGACTGGGGGAATGCCATTTGTAGAAGTTTTCAGTCATTAAATAAATTTACGGATTTATTTATTTAGATATTTTGGGATTTGATGGGAGGATTAAAATGCATAAATTCATAGATTGAAAGTCTGCCAATAATAAAATACCCAGATAATTAAATATTCAAATCCCCAAAAGATGGGTTTCGTTTATTCGAAGAAGTTAGGACGGGAAGTGCAGGTAGATATTTACCTGCCGGAATTACCGCCAGAAACATTATTGCTGGTCAACGACGGGCAGGACCTGCCGTTGCTGGATATCCCGACCTTGCTGAAGGCTACGCCGGTGATGGTGGCCGGCATACATGCCGGCAGTGCCAGGAGGCAGGAATATGGCGTAGCCGGCATCCCCGATTTTCAGGGCGATGGTAGTCTGGCCGCCGAATATACCGCATTCATATTGGAAGAGCTGCTGCCATGGCTGTATCAGCAGCATCCTGCTGTAGCGGGCCTCCCGCGTGGCTTTGCCGGCTTTTCGCTCGGTGGGCTGTCGGCCCTGGATATCGTATGGCGGCATCCGGATATCTTTACTTTTGCGGGCGTATGCTCCGGCGCGCTCTGGTGGCGCGACAAGCCTCTCGACGCCCATTACAGCGACCTGACCGACCGCATCATGCACCGTGTGATCCGTAAGGGACACTTTCATCCCGGCATGCAGTTTTTCTTTGAATGTGGAACCGATGACGAAACCGCCGATCGTAACAACAATGGCGTTATCGACAGCATCGATGATACCTTGGACCTGATTGAAGAATTGCAGATGCACGGTTACCAGCTGCAACAAGATATACATTACCTGGAAATACAAGGCGGGCGGCATCATCCGGATACCTGGAAACTGGCTGTGGAAGCGATGTTGCGGCTGCCGTTTTTTTCAGAGAGAAAATAAAAAGTTCCCTGGGGAATACCGGCACTCCTATAAGGACACGGAGTGCCGGCAAAATATCCACTATCTTGTTACAATCAGTTTGTTGGTATAATGCCTGTTTCCCGCTACCAGCGTATAAAAGTAGGTACCGCTGCTCAGTTGATCAGTATAAAAGACCGTGTTGTGTGTACCTGCCGGAAGGCTTTTATCTATCAGCATTTTTATCTGACGTCCATTCAAATCACTTACATACAATAACACTTTCTCTTCTTTATCCAGTTCAAAAGAAATCGTTGTCTGATTTTTTACGGGGTTGGGGCTGTTCCATAGTTTTCTTTCCTGGGCCTCTTTCGTTCTATAATCCATTGGTTCTACCGGGCGGTATGAATCTTTCGCATTCGCCAGCATAGCTAATACTTGCGGATTATACCTGGAACGATCTCCACAGAAAGCGGCGATCTGTGAAGCATTCTGTGCAGGAGGAATACCGGTAGGACATCCGGCAGGAAAAGTTGGACTATCCTGACCTGCTATACCAGGAACCGGCATAGGGAATATAATCTGGGATGCCTGGTAATAATAAGTATTAGGGTACTCGTAAGGTGGAATATCGAATGAATTGCCATCTTTTCTGTTGGTAGGTTGCAAGGTAAAGGTCAGGTTACCCGGATCTGCTGCCGAACGCGCCTGGTCTGTTTTATAAGTGCCTATGAACAGAATGTCCTGTGTATTGGGGCCTGCATCTTGTCTGCGGAAAATGGCTTTCACTTTCAGGTATATATCTGTTGGCATGATCAGCCTGCCATTGATATTGTTACTCATGACCACCGCAATGCTGGTATTATTAATACAGTTTAGGGAAACAAACGGTGTTCTGTAGCGTATGTCATTCTCATATTCATACCCCATATTGTTTAATTGCCCATTCAGCGAGGTATAGGGAGCAACATTACCAAAGGTAGCGGGTGTGTTCCAGTGTTCATGATACATAGTATCATAGACTACCAGGGCAACTTTTAGATCTATCAGATCTACTTTTGCGGCGGGGTTAAGCACATATTTGATCGGTGCGCTCACTTTGTAAACACGGATTTTATCATCAAGCGTACCGATCGAACCATTAATGTAAGGTGTGTTACCATCACATTTATAGGGGTCGTCGGGAGTGGGTGCACAGTTTGGATCGTATGAAGGATTCGGGGCTGTATAACCGATGGAAGTAGTATATATTCGTTGATATTGTAAAAATTCCACTTTAGGGGTTTCCATCAGGGTAAATACTCCAAGGGGGTTATCATAGGTAGGTATAGCAGTGATGGTACCGGTGTTATTGGCGCCTGGTGTACAAATGGTACGATAGCCTCTTACGGTGGACAATTCCAGTTTACCATCGGCTGTACCATTGATAACGTGCTGAAGGTTGGCTTCAAAAGCCATCGGCGCAGATCGTGCAGCATTCTTACCTCCACCAATAAAGAAGTCGAGTACACCTGCCACGGCGCCCACATAAGGAATGGCTTTAGCAATGTTTAATATGCCCGACAATTCCTGCGTTATTTTCTGTGACTGACCCGGATTAGCGGTCACTATCGCATCTTTTACACCATTTATTGCTGTGCTGAAGCCCTGCCAGCTTTTGTATCCTTCTGTACCTGATTTTACAACACCATTTACCCAATCCAGCACTGAATTACTTTCCAATGATGATTGTACGCCTGCAGGAGCTGCTTTGATCACTTCTTTGATAGACCCTGTGGAAGCACCTTTGAGCTTGATGGAAAGCGAGGCATTGGTGGTTTCAATTAACTGAACGGTGAAAGTAATTTTAGAATTATATACACAGGTACATGGATCATATGCCACGGGAAAATCAGCAAACAACCAATAATCATATTCGTTGGAATATTTATTGGGCATGCGGAGCATGCTGCCCTTTACGAATTTATCTACAGAGCTGGTAATTGGATTGGCAAATGCCAGTAAGGCGCTTTCATTGCCCCCGGGGCCACTTTCAAACATCAGGCTTATAGTTGCTCCATTGTTGTTTCCGGCCAGGGGATCTATCACCATAAAGAAAGCCCTTATGGTCCCTGTGTACCGGTTATACAGGGCGAAGAAAGGATTGGTGACCGCTGTTGCAGGTAAGTTCACATTATTACCGAAATCTTTTACCAACAGCTCCCATCCGTCTTCCGGCAATAACTCTTTTACTACTGGTGATTGCAGAAAAATAAGATTAGGGTTCTGCAAAGTGGAAGTGGGGGCGTAGAATGGAGAAGCGATGGTGGTGTAGCTTCGGTTCTTTATATACACGTTATCATAAAACGCAGTGCTCCAATTCCAGGTATTGCTGGTTCCCGGGCCATCCCATTTGGTTGTAACGGTCCTGATCGGACAATTTTGTGCCGATACAACAGCGGATAGGGCGCCATAAACAAGTAGGAAAAATAATAGTAGAGGTTTTCGCATGGTAATATAGGTTAAGGTTATAAAAACAGTACAGTTATAAAAGATGACAGGGTATTCAATCACTAAATTATTAGATGATACTGCGAAAATATCGCTGTACTGTATTCATAGCCGCACAAGATATCTTCAATAGAAAAGGCGCCGCAGATCTGCGGCGCCTTTTCTATTGAAGATATCTTGTGCGGCTATTAGAAGCTGTAACGCAGGCCTAATTGACCTCTCCAGCGAGCAGTGAAGTTGTTGATGTAGTAAGGCTTTTCATCACCGAAACCATTAATCTCTCTTCTTCTGTCATATTGGAAAACAGGGTTGCCGGCGGCATCCAGTTTTCTGAATGTGAGCGGAGTGGAGGCATTGTTGGCGATGAAGTAAGTTCTGCCCCAGTCTTTGTTCAGGAGGTTACCTACGTTCAGCACATCAAATGTGATCTCGAGTTTGTGTTGTTTGAAGATTGGCAGTACTTGTGCCACTTTGAAATCGAAGATGTTTTCAAACGGCGTACGTACGGCATTTTTCTTCGCGTTCTCGCCACGGTGTTTGCTCAGGTAGCCATCATTGGTGATCAGGCGCTCGAGGTCAGCACGTTGCTGATCCTGAGAACGGGTGTAGATCACATTACCTTTAGAATCCTTCTGGCTGATAGGATCGAAGGTCATAGTGGCTACTTCTGTTGCTTTCGGGATGTAGATCAGGTCGTTGTTACCGTTGGAACCGAGGTCGTCGCCGGTAGGATCAACTGTGTTGAAGTATACCCATGAATAAGGAATGCCGGACTGACCGTTGTAGAACAAGGTAACAGTTGTACGGAATTTATTTTCCTTACCATATTTGAATGTTTTTGAAACCACCGCCAGTACACGGCTGCCCATGCTGTAGTTGGAGCGGGCCAGTTCCAGATTATTCAGACCATTAATATTGGGGCCGAAGCGCCAGTTAGAACCTGCAGTAGAAGAAGTACCGTCGTTAATGGCATATGAATCACCGTAAGAATAACCTACTTTAAAGAACAGGCCATTGCTGGTTGTTTTGGTCAACTCGGCAGATACGTTATAAGTATAACCTTCGTTGGTATTTTTCAGCAGGAGGATCTGATCGCCCCAGTTGGTAGTTTTCTTTTTCCAGGTAGGTCTTTTGATACCGCCACCCAGTGCTACGCTATCGCCGGTAGGAATAATGTTCAGGTTTTCCCAGATAGCGTTGTTCAGCGTTTTGGTGAAGTTACCTTCAATGGTACCTGTCATACCCCAAGGCAGTTGTCTTTCAACAGCCAGGTTGGTTTTGAACATCTGAGGGAATTTGAAATCCTTGTCAGACAGGTTGATGTTGGACGGTCTGGAGCCCACATTGGCGCCCATTGCAGCCAGGTTAGCAGCAGAGTATTGACCGTAGAACGGACTGTTGCCATCGTAGTTGAAACGGAAGGCAGCAGGTAAACCGGCGCCGCTCAGGTTCACGTTCGTATATACGTTACCGGTATTGCCGTACTGGTTGGAGATCCATACGAATGGCACACGGCCGGTGAAGATACCAGCACCACCACGGATGATAGTTTTACCATCGTTAGTCACATCCCAGTTGAAGCCTACGCGCGGAGCGATGAGCGGGCGGGATTTCGGAATGGTAGTGGTAGAGTAGCCAGCGAATGCAGGGTCTTTAGAGAACGCCACGTTATCAGGAGGTGTGGTCGGGAAGATCGGAATGTCTACTCTCACACCATAAGTCAGGGTGAAGTTTCTTCTGATGTTCCATTCATCCTGTGCGTAGAAGCCGATCTGCGCAGCTTTGAAACCAATACCATCTCTCATAGTAGAGTCGGCAGTGGTATAGTTGATCTGATATTGTCTTGGTTTCAGGTTGTTGATGAAACCGGCGATAGAATCGTAAACATAAGAACCGAAAGCACCCTGGATGAAGGTATTTTTGATCTTGTAGATCTCAGCGTTTGCACCAACAGTGATGGTGTGTTTGCCTTTGTACATGGTGAGGTTATCGGTGATGGTCCAGATGCTCTGATCCAGCGCGTTGGCAGTAGAAGAGAATTCACTACCCAGGTTGATAGTACGGCCGTTATCATTGATGGTAACGGTCGGGAAAGGTTGGCCAATGTAACTTCTTCTGTCTTTTACATTATTATAACCTACCCTCAGTTCGTTGCTCAGCTTATTGGAGAAGTTGGAGTTCAACTCGATTACGCTGGAGTTACTTTTTGAAGGGAAAGTATAATAATCATTGAAGAAAGCGGCGGAGCTGGAACCTCTGCTATAAATGAGATCACTGGCATTCAGGTAGTTGTGGCGAATGGTCAGTTTGTGCACTGCGTTGATGTTCCAGTCGATACGGCCAAACAATGTGGTAGCGGTTTTGTCGCGTTGCTGGTCGGTATAGCCGCCCAGGTCAACGTTGTATTTGGTTTTCACGAAATTGTAGATGCTTTTCAGCTCGTCTACAGTAACGTTGGAACCGCCGGCAGCAGGGTTGAAGTCGATCGGATTATTCCTTACACTTCTTTCTGCGTTTACAAAAAAGAACAGTTTGTTTTTGATGATCGGACCGCCCAGTGAAGCACCGAATACTTTACTGGTAAAGTCGCCATACTTCTGACGGGTGGAATCCGGAGCTTTACCTACCAGGCCCTGGGTCTGGTAATAAAGGTAAGCTGCGCCGTGGAAGTTATTGGTACCACTCTTGGTGATAGCATTGATACCGCCGCCGGTGAAGCCGCTCTGTTTTACGTCATAAGGGTTTAATACGATTTGTAACTGGTCGATTGTTTCAATAGAGATGGGGTTGGCGCCAGCCTGGCCACCGTTAGTACCGGAGGCAGACAAGCCGAATACGTCGTTGGTAACAGCACCATCCACAGCGAATTGGTTGTACTTGTTACTCTGACCGCCGAAAGAGATCCCCATTGGCGAACCGTCTTTACCATTGGTAGAAACAGCAGCCTGAGGGCTCAGTCTTACGAAATCCTGTACGCTCCTGTTTACAGTCGGCAACACATCGAGCTGCGCGCGGGAAACGTTCATGGCAGTACCGCCATTGCCTTGTGCGATCGCTTTGGAGGCAGTGATGTTCACTTCTTTCAGTGATTGGGCGCCTTCATTCAGCTTTATGCTGAGTTTCAGCGGTGTACCCAGTTTCAGATACAGCTCGTTCAAAGTTTCAGTGCTGTAGCTGATAAAGGAAATTTCTACCTTGTACGGGCCGCCAACACGCATGTTGGGGATGGTAAACTCACCACTTTCGCGGGTAGTAGTACCATATACAGTACCGGTAGGAGTGTGGGTTGCCTTAACGGTGGCGCCGATCAGGGCCTGGCCCTTTGCGTCTGTAACAACGCCAGTCATGCTACTTGTCGTTACCTGAGCATAGGTAAAAAGGACTGTGAGTAATAAAGAAAATGTAAGAAGTAATTTTCTAAATCCCATGATTAGAGAAGTTTGATTCATGGCGCAAAGATGATAAATAATCGTGGTTAAAATTTAACTCCGAATTAACAAATTGTTAAGCCCTCTGTGGATAACTTGGCCCCTTTTCGATTGTTTGAAAGCCCTATATCTGAAGGGTATATTCGCAGGATATTTTCACAGTTATTTATCAAAAAATTATAAACTATCAAATGGAAGTTAATGTTAATGCGTAAAAGCGCCAGACCGCTTAAACTTTTCTTGATCTCCATTGTATAAGCGCCGCCGCAGGGCTTTCCGGCGCCCTCGTTTTTTCACAGGTTTAAGTCGTAACTTTGCGCCATTCTATATTAATTGACCAGAGGATAATTTATATGTTAGATACAATAGAAGCAGCAATAGAAGATATAAAAAATGGTAAGCTGGTAATTGTGGTGGATGATGAAGACCGTGAGAACGAGGGGGATTTTGTAACTGCCGCCCGCAACGTAACACCCGAGATCATCAACTTTATGAGCATGCATGGCCGCGGCCTGATCTGCGCACCGCTGGTAGAAGAGCGTTGCGAAGAGCTGGGACTGGACCTCATGGTTCGTGATAATACCGCCCTGCACCAGACCCCCTTCACCGTATCCGTGGACCTGCTCGGACATGGCTGCACCACGGGCATCTCCGCACACGACAGGGCCAAAACCGTTCAGGCGCTCATCGATCCGGCCACCAAACCGGAAGAACTGGGTAAACCCGGCCACATCTTCCCGCTGAAAGCCAAAACAGGCGGCGTTCTTCGCCGATCCGGCCACACCGAAGCCACCATCGACCTCGCCCGCCTCGCCGGATTTGAGCCAGCAGGCGTACTCGTAGAAATCATGAATGAAGACGGCTCCATGGCCCGGCTCCCGCAACTCCGCGAGATCGCCACCAAATTCGGGCTGAAACTTATCTCCATCAAAGACCTCATCACCTATCAACTCGAAAAGGAAACGCTGATAGAAGAAGGCGTAAGGGTACAGATGCCCACCAAATACGGCAACTTTGAACTCATCGCATTCAAACAACTCAACTCCAACGATATCCACATGGCGCTGAAGAAAGGCGACTGGGAACCGGGCGAGCCAGTACTCGTAAGGGTACACTCCTCCTGCGTTACCGGCGACATCCTCCATTCCCTGCGCTGCGACTGTGGCGAACAACTGCATGCCGCCATGCAGATGGTGGAAAAAGAAGGGAAAGGACTCATATTATATATGAACCAGGAAGGCCGCGGCATTGGCCTCATGAATAAACTGAAAGCCTACAAACTTCAGGAAGAAGGCCGCGACACCGTAGAAGCCAACCTGGAACTGGGTTTCAAAATGGATGAACGCGATTATGGCGTTGGCGCCCAGATACTCCGCCACCTCAACATCTCCAAACTTCGCCTCATCACCAACAACCCGCGCAAACGCGCAGGCCTCGCCGGCTACGGACTGGAAGTAGTGGAAAACGTTCCCATCGAAATACATCCCAACCCGCATAACGAAAACTATCTCAGAACCAAGCGCGATAAGCTCGGACATGAGATACTGAAAGGATAATTTTTGCCTTCGGCAATTACGAATTACGAATTAATAATTACGGCCCACCGTGTATGTATACGCTGTGGGCCGTAATTATTAATTCGTAATCCGTAATTATTTATTTTGTGTGCTATCTTGCCGGGCTGCCCTCAGCGAATCGAGGAGGGGCGTGCGTTTGCGGCGGGCAAATAATTCAGAGAAGCGGTTGTACTCCCTTACATAGGAAATACCCAGACCTGATTTCGTACGGTTGTTAAGGTTATAGATATCATAGTCTGATTTACTGAAGGCATTGATACGGAAACGGCCATCCGGCGTAAGCAGGTATTCCAGGCGGAAGTCGCCCGCGAAACGGTTGCTGCTGGCCGCCGTAGCGGTTTTGCCCCAGTCGTAGTCGCCGCCGGCATACAAACGGAAACGGTTATTAAATAAAGTACTGGTAACACCGGCGCTCACCTGGTTACGATCTACTGATGAATTATCGACCCCGCCCACATTGTACGCGCGGTAGTTGACGTTGATACCGATGCCACTGCCTTTGAGCAGGGCGCCGGTGATATTGTTGAGGATAGCAGAAGCCTGTGCAGAGAGAGCCTGGCCCACGCTATTCTTACCAGTGATGCCCACATTGGCGCCACCGCCGGCATCATCCGGCAGGAACTGGTTGGCGATCAGCAGCCCGTAGATCTGCAACAGCGCCTTGTTCTGGTCGTTGTTGATCTCTTTCAGTTTAGCGGCTACACCACTCTCGTAAGACATGGTGCCCACATCGGGCAACTCGATAGAGTAAGTAATGTCCGGCTTCATGAGCGCGCCGCGCAGTGAGATGAGCACATCCACTTTCTCCTGGCGGGTAGCCAGCTTGTCGTTGGTAGCCAGCGTGGCGGCCTGCCCCAGCAGGTTGTAGAGGCTCACCTTCGGCAGGGAGTACTTGGCCGTGATATTCATCTTGGCCTCGCGGGGATCGCCATTCCAGCTGATGCTGCTGTTTTTCTCGATATCAAATTTCCAGCTGGTAACACGCTGGAACGTGAAGTTGTAGGAACCATTGTTGATCTCATAGTTGCCATACATATTGAAATCGCCTTCGGTGTTAGCGATGATCTGCAGGTTGCCGGTGCCATTGGCAGAGATCACGTCGCCCGTAGTGGCGTCGAGGATCACATCGATCTGTGCGTCAGGATTAGCGGCGATGTCCAGCTTCACGGTGAGTTTGGTATTGTCTTTCTTCTTCTTCGTCTCTTTTATCTCTTTACCATAAGTCTTGAAAGTGATGTAATCATATTTACCGATATCCTTGCTGTCGGATATGGGCAGATAAAAATGCGTGCCCTGGAGGGGACGCGCCAGCACATGCAATTGCAGGTCGTTCAGCGGTCCGGAGAAATATACTTTTCCATCGGCGATCACATCTCCATAAAACAAATCGTTGTCAGTAGCGGAGGTATTGAGGAAGAGGAAATGGCGCCCGGTTACATCAAAATCGAAGTTCAGCTTGTCGAAGTGATCATGGCTGATATACCCGCTGGCCGTGCCTCTGGTGTTATACTTGTCGATGAGGGTGAAGCTGCCGAACTCGATGAGGTTATCATCCACATTCACATTCAGTTTGGGAATGCGGTACCTCGTACCGAGATAGTTGACCGTGACGGCCACCGTATCCAGTTGCAGCGCCCCTTTGAAGGAGGGCTGGTCGGTAGTGCCGCTCACATTGATCTTACCGCTTACGCTGCCGCTCAGGTCTGAAACATAACCCACCAGGTATTTATTGAGCAGACTGATAGACATGCCGCCGAGATCCACGGTAGCGTCGAGACCTTTATCCGCGGAAGATAGCCCCACGCGGCCCTGCGCGAGGAAGCTCCTGCCTTCATTATCGGATTTCACGGCGAAGGTGGCCACCCCGGTTGCCTGATGATAGGAGCCATCGATCGACAGCACACCGATAGAATCATTGTCGATGCGCAGCTGACGGGTGCGCAGCGCTGTATTGATATCAAGGTTCTGCGTAGGATCGGAGATGTTGATAGTACCATCGGTCACCCCTTCGATGCGGGTCGTGATGAGCTGCGAGGGGATGACATCTGCGAGGCTCAGGTTTTTGAGCGTAACGATAAACTTGGATTCATCGGGATTGAATTCATTGGTTTCAACGGTTACGCTCTGATCATTGCGGGTGATGCGCAGGTTCTTGACAGTCAGGAAATGTTTGCTCCAATATATTTCATTACCCGGCGCAACGTTCCACTGGCGCTCGTTGACGGTGAAGGCACTGTTCAGGAAATTGATCTTGAGGCCTTCGGGCACCGTCACCACGCGGGCATAGAAACCATCCAGCGAGGTAGTATCGAGCGATTGCAGATCCAGTTTGATGAAGGAGGTATCATGGCTGGAACTGGCTATCAGCAAGGTATTTTGCAGTACCTGGTTGTTGCCGTTGAACACTTTCCCGAGGTTGGTACTGAGATTGATCTTGTTGAAATTACCTTCGCCACGTACCTGTAAGTCCTGCACCCGGTAACCGAGATAGGCTGCTTCGGGTACGTTCACATTCAGGGACAGTGCGCCGGTATTGGTATTGAGCGCGCCTTCCACCTTGGTTTGGTCGAAGCCGGAAAGCTTGGTGGTAAAGCCTTTCAGCAGTTTGGCCACCTGGCCGAACTGGAATGCGAAGCTGAAATCTTCGTGGATATTCCTGTCGTTCGGCGCTTTAAAGAAGCTGGGATAATATTTATTCAGCAGCAGCTGGAAAGCATTGGGCAGTTCGAGGAAGCTGTAGGTCCCTTTCACATAGCCGGACACCTCGCTGCCGGCGAGTTCCAGTATCTTCATATTGTCCTGCACGTGCGTGGAGATGGCGAGGGAGTCGAACTCCAGGCGTTTTTTGTCTTTGAAAACAGACACTTCGTACATGCGTGCGCTGCCATCGAAGTTATCGATGTTGTTACCGGCGAAATTGAGGTCCAGCTTGGCTTGCAGCGTAACGGAATCTTCGGTGATATGTAATGCTTTCAAGTCGCTTTTGCGGATCTCGGAATTGAACTTGAATACCGGCAATGCCTGGTTGAAGTCGATCGTACCGGCGAAGTCCATATCGAGGTTGGGATCATTGGCGGTGAGGGAGCCATTGAAGAATTTGCGGCTCATTTCCCCTTTGGTTTTGATGTTCTGATAGTTGTAGCCGTAGAGGGAGATGTTTTTTACATCCGCATCCACGCTGGATTTGAGCGTTTTGAAGTTGAAGCCTTCGCCATTGATTTTTGCATCAAGACTTACTTCGCCGATGTTGCTGTTATCCAGCAGGGCGCCGAGGTCGAAATTGCTGGTAGTAAGACTACCGGAATATACCGGGATATCGCGGTTGGTTTTGAAGTTGATATCGGAATTGACTTTCCCGAGGTTGGTCTGGAACTGGCCATAGGCCACGAAGTCGTTCACAAAGCCGGTATAGCTTCCTGCGAAGCGGATAGACGAGAGGCGGTCGATGCGGACGGTCTTCACCTCTTTTACGATGGGCATGATTTGCATTACGTCGTTGCCGGTGGTCACGAGTTCTTCGGCGCGGAAGTCGATGAATGTTTCGTAGATGTCCGGCAGGCCGCGCATTTCAAGGGTACCTTTGAGGTGTGTGGTGTTACCGGCATCGAGGTCGATATCGGATGCTTTCAGGTTGCTGACAGGGCCGCGGGCTTTTCCGTTGAGTTTGATCTCCTTTTTCCAGGAGGAGAGCGGTGGCGCGAAGAAGGCGATATCATCAGACGAGAGTTTGCAGTCCTTGAAGCGGGCTTGCATGAATACGCTGTTGATATAGTCGTTCATATCATTGATATCGGCATACTGCATAGTGTAGTAGTCGCCGATATGACTGCGGTTGGTTTCGAGGTCGAGGTGGTTGAACTCCATTTCCACCGGCGACATTTTAAAGCGGCAGTTGAGTTTTTTCACTTCAAAGCCGCAGCGTTCTTTGGTGGTGAGGCTGAGATCGCCGATCACGCTGTCTTTCACCAGGCTGGTATTGGTAAGGGCGAGGTTGATGCTGCCAAACCGGATATGATTGGGCGCGAAGTAGCCGTTTGTTATTTTCGTAGAGTCGTCGGGGTTATCCACGCCAAGGAGGCCGTCCCTGATATAGAGTTCTTTGATGATCAGTTTCCAGTTATCGTTGTTCCATCGCAGGGCCGGTACTTTGGAGGTATCGGCTACGAGGGGGGCTGCTTCGGGATGGACGCGTTTTTTGCGCAGGGGAGAGGAGGCATAGCTGCTGATGATGAAGCTGGGCTTGTCGAGCAGCAGTTCCTGTATATCGATATTATGTTTTTGCAGGTCGAGGTTTTTGGCGTCGAGATAGATACGTTTGGCGGTGGCCCGCATATCTTCTCCCACCCAGGCATCTACCTGGTTGATCTTGATGTTGTGCAGATCAATTTTTTTGAGATCGAGGGAGATGCCTTTTGACGGCGTATGGCTGGTATCGGGGTGAGCGGGGGCGAAGGCATCGGAGATGAAGGCATAGTTCCAGACGGAATCGTTGCGATGGCGGATCAGGTTCAGCTGTGCATCGTCGAGACCAATGAATTTGATCACGGGCTTGTCCTGGAAAAAGAACCAGTCGGTAATGCGCAGCCGGAGGCGGCCCGCGTACAGGAGCGTGTCTTTATGCTGATCTTCGATCAGCGCCCCTTCCAGGTCCATGCTATTGAACAGCCGCAGGTTCACATGTTGTATCTCTACACGTGTATTCAGTTGTTCCGACAGGCGGGCGGTGGCCACATGCACAAGATAGTTCTGTACAGCCGGGATGTTTACCAGTATCCCGATCAAAATGATGAGGCCCAACAAACACAATAAAACTACTGATAATATTTTCCGTACTTTTCTCAGGCGCTAAATTTTATCTCGCAAAAATAATCAATTACGAATTACGAATTAAGAATTACGGATTTGTGGGGAGATCACATGATCTCCCCACAAATCCGTAATTCTTAATTCGTAATTCGTAATTCGTAATTGTTTGTTCTATTTTTATAGCAAAAAGGTGATATGCTTACCAGAATCTTTATTGCGGTGATGACCATCCTGATGGCAGGGCGGCTGAATGCCGCTGCTGTAGCGCGTTATGAAGGTGATTCCCTCTTACAAAAGAATAAATATATGTTAGTGATCCATGGAGGCGCGGGTACTATCCTGAAATCGCAGATGACGCCGGAGCGTGAAAAGGCTTATCGTGCAGGGCTGATGCAGGCCTTGCAGGCGGGTTATGATATCCTCAGGAAAGGCGGCAGCAGCCTGGATGCTGTGGAGGCGGCCGTGCGGGTCATGGAAGATAATCCCCTGTTCAATGCCGGCAAGGGCGCTGTATTTACCAATGAAGGCAAGAATGAAATGGATGCCGCCATCATGAATGGCAAAACCCTGCAAGCGGGAGCCGTAGCCAGCGTTACCACTATCCGCAATCCCATCAGCGCTGCCCGCGCTGTGATGGAAAAATCGCAGCATGTGATGATGATCGGCGCAGGCGCAGAAAAGTTCGCGAAGCAGGCCGGCCTTGAGATCGTAGACCCTTCCTATTTTTATACGGAAGATCGCTGGAAAGGCCTGCAGCGGGTGAAAGCACAAGACTCCAGCCAGGTGCAGCTCGATCATGATTCCACTGTTCATAAACCCAATGCATTGCTGGGCATCGAAAACAAGGATCACAAGTTTGGCACCGTAGGTGCGGTAGCGTTAGACCGTGCCGGTAACCTGGCCGCCGCTACATCTACCGGCGGCATGACCAACAAAAAATTCGGAAGGGTGGGTGATTCACCGATCATCGGCGCCGGTACTTATGCCAATAATAATACCTGCGCCATTTCCTGCACCGGTTGGGGAGAATATTTTATCCGCCTTGTGGTAGCTAAAACAACCAGTGATCTGATGGAGTATAAAGGATGGAGCATTCAACAGGCTGCCGATGAGCTGATCATGCAACAAGTGCCGAAACTCGGTGGCGACGGTGGTTTGATCGCCATTGATAAAGATGGTAACATAGCAATGCCTTTTAATACCGCTGGTATGTATCGCGGGAGCGTGAGCGCGGATGGTAAAATGGAGGTGCGTATTTATAAAGAAGACTAGAAAAGTATTGATCCATTATTGGTGAGGAGACAATATTTGCATACTCCTCACCAATAACGGTAAAAAAAATGGAACGTTTGTCAATAATCTGTCAGAAAGTAATCCAGTATTATATAATCGCTGATTTTAACTTTACCTTACATGAGCATTTAAATAACTGTCGCAACGAATTAGGTGTATGATCTAGCCGTAGAAAAAAGAACATTGAAAAAATTCGAGTTGTTACTTTAATCCTTGTATTGTTAGTCGCGGGCCTGTGCAGTTAGCTTCTCAATTAAAGTATTTATTATCTCAACCAAAGTTTGAATTGCTAAATCAATTCTTCTCACATCAATGCCAGTACCTTTTTTGTCCAATGATCTTTTCCGTATAAGAACCAAGCTAAATCGATTTTTTACTAAAATGAAAAGGAGGTAAATGTTTTGATCGGTTCCCCCGGCGCACGGGAGGTATACTATGAATAATGAAAAAAAACAAGTTGCGCTGCCATTTAGCAGGAATGCCCTGCTCATCAACCAAAAATCAGTAACATGTCAACACTTGCTTTCCCTGCCCACATTCATAGTGGTTAAAGTGTATCTGCACGGCGTGCAGATGTAAATTTTGTGAACTATAGTTTGCTGTACTGTTGTCCTGCTGTAGCAGGATACGGCCGGCTATTGCACTGTAGTTTCATCAGATTCCATCCGAACCGGTTCCGCCGGGCTTGGGCTCTACTGGAGCCCCTGGCCGTGCTATGCGTATTATCAACCACATCAACCAAAAACTAGTGCTATGTTTAGAAAACTTTTACACTTTTTAAGTCTGCTGTGCCTGGGACTATCCGTACAGGCGCAGGACCTGAAAGTAACGGGTATCGTCAAAGACGAAACCGGTTCGCCGCTTCCCGGTGTTACCATCGTTGAGAAGGGGCTTTTATCTAATGGTACCACCACTAATGCCGCTGGTATTTTTACCATCACCCTCAAAGGAAACACCCATGTATTGCAGTTATCCTTTGTGGGCTATCTGTCACGTGAGATCAATGTGAATGGCAAGAATAATGTCACTATCAGCCTTTCGCCGGATGCTAAGTCGCTCAAAGACGTGGTGGTGATCGGCTACCAGGAAGTTTCCCGTAAGAAGAACACCGCTGCTATCGCGAGTGTGAAAGGAGATGTGATCAAAGACATTCCTGCACCGAGCTTCGACATGCTTTTGCAGGGCCGTGTAGCTGGTGTGAACGTACAGAACTTTTCCGGTGAGCCGGGCGTACGTAACAGTCTTGTAGTTAGAGGTAATACCTCCGTGCTCAGAGGTTTCGATGCCGCCAGGGCGGTGAGCTCGCCGCTCTTCGTGATCGACGGTATCCCCACCACTACCGATGATATCAGTTCACTCACCTACGGACAAGGCACCAACACCAATATGCTGGCGGGTTTGAACCCGAACGATATTGAGTCCATCGACGTATTGAAAGATGCCTCCGCTGCTGCCATCTATGGCTCCAGAGGTTCTAATGGTGTGATCATCATCAAAACAAGAAAGGCACGCGCAGGAAAAGCACAGTTCAATTTCAGCACCTATCACGGTATGTCTGAACAGCGCAAACTTACAGAACTCGTAACCGGCGCAGAAGAACGCCGCATGAAACTGAATGTGCTGCAACAATACAATCATTGGGAAGATAATTATCAATTGCCGCAGATGCTGACAGATAGCCTCAATCCGGCATTCAATAATAATACCGACTGGCAAGGTCTCTTCTACCAGAAGGGTATGATCCACAACTATGACCTCTCTATTGCGGGGGGTACGGAACTGGTGAACTATCGCGTGAGCCTCGGGCATTACAATGAAGAAGGTATTCTTAAAAATACCGGTTTCAAAAGGTATAGCATGATCTCCAATGTGAGCATTCAGATCACGCCGAAACTCAATAACCGCACCATCTTCCGCCTGTACAGGACCGATCGCCCGCGTTCCCTGAACGAGCGTACCGGCGGTAACTTCTCATTCAGCAGTGATCAGCTGCCATCGTCGTTCTATCATCTCACGCAGGCCGGCGAAGATTACCTGGTGGGCAACAGCCGCAAGTTCGACAAGAACATCAATAACAGCATGCAGCTGAGCACCGTGTTCAACTACGCCATCCTGCCATCGCTGATGTTCAATACCACTTTTTCTTACGAGTCCGCAAGCTCCAACCGCGATTACTATTCGCCGTCGGTGGTGAGGGATAACGGCTTTGGCTTTGCTTCTTCCTTTGCAGATAAATCCGAGCACCTCACCGTGTATAACACCCTCGAATACACGAAAAAATTCGGACGCCATACCCTCAACCTGATCGGCGGTCAGAACCTGGAATACAACTCCTATCGCAACACATATGCTGATGCGGATTTCATCGCCAACGATTATGTGAATGTGGTGAACCCGGCTAATAAAAACTTCAGTACCGCTACTTCCGCTTTCCAGGAATATGGCCTCCAGAGCCTGTTTGCGAGGATGAACTACGACTTTAAAGAGAAATACCTGCTGTCGGCCGTATTCAATGCTGACGCTTCTTCCAAATTTGGTAAGAACAACCGCTGGGGCTTTTTCCCATCTGTATCGGCCGGCTGGATCATCAGCGACGAAGAATTCATGAAAGGCGTCAACAACTGGCTCAGTTACCTGAAGATCCGTGGTAGCTATGGTATTACGGGCAGTCAGCCGGAAAGCAACTACCTCGGCTACAACACCTACACCGTGAACGCCGCCAAGTTTGCCGACAAGAGCAATTCCGTAGCCACTACCTACAATGGCGGTTCTGTGATCATTCCTAACTATTCCAGCGGTATCGCGCAACGTGATCTGTCGTGGGAACAGTCGATCCAGAGCAACATCGGACTGGAAGCCACTTTCTTCAAAGACCGTATCCGCCTGACGGTGGATGCCTATTCCCGTGGTACCAGCCGCGGCTTCTTTGATTACAGGTTGCCCATCTACAGCGGTTACGATCTGGCGAAAACCAATGCTATCGGTATCCGCAACTCCGGGGTGGAATTGATGATCAACAGCAAGAACCTGCCTGATAAAAGCCCGGTACAGTGGTTTACCGATTTCAATATCTCTTATAACAAAAATATCATCACCAGCCTGCCCAATGGTGGCAGAAGCCTGATCGTTTCGTACAACGGCGGCGCCTACGGCTTCGATTACCTGCTGGATGTAGGCCGCCCTGCCAACCAGATGTTCGTGTTTGAGCAGCGGGGCGTTTATTCCAAAGACTCTGATGTGCCCTTCAACTACCTCACCGGGCAGCCGCTGAAAAACTTTGTGGGTACGCCTTACAAGGCCGGCGATCCCGTCCTGGTTGACCAGGTAGGTAACTACTATATCAAAGAGCCGATGGATCAGATCGTAGGAGGAGACCCGAATCCGAAGTATACCGGTGGTATCAACAACACCATTTCTTATAAAGGTTTCTCCTTCTCTTTCTTCTTCACATTCACCATGGGCCGGCAGATACTTAACTCTTACAAGATCCGTCGTTTTGTGAGCTTGTTTGATGGTAGCGGTGATGGTGGAGAGATCAATCTTGCCAAGGGCGCCTTGTTCGATCTCACCAAGATCAACTATTGGAAAAAGCCGGGTGATATCGCCGATATTCCGTCCTTATCACTGCGCTCTGCGGACCGTGACTATCACTATGCCTGGCTGGATAAAAGCACGATGTACATCGAAAGTGGAGCCTATGCCCGTTTGAAGAACATCTCGCTCAACTATGCCTTCACTCCGCGTGTGCTGAAGGCGCTGCACCTCAGCCGCCTGCGTGTATATGGCATTATGGACAATGTGTTCACACTACAGAAATCGCATATCCCTGATGCAGAAGCGGTGAATGCCTACGGCGTTTACGATGGCGATGGTTACCCCATCCCCACGAAGTTCACACTGGGAATTGATCTCGGCTTTTAACGTTTAAATGAAAATGATATGAAACGAATCCATATAATTGCTTGCCTGTTGTGCGTGATCAGCCTGATGGGGCTATCCTGCAAGAAAGTGCTGGAGCTGAATCCGCGTGAAACGCCGTCCAGCGGGGTGTACTGGCAGAATGAGAACGATGCGTTTGCGGGCCTGCTCGGCGGTTATTCCCTGCTGCGCGATGCCCTCACCGATCAAAACCGCTACTATGTATATGGGGATGTGCCTTGTAATACTTTCCTCATCACCTACGGCAGCGACTACGCCATACATCAGTTGCGGGATGGTTCCTTTGACGGCGTGTATTATGGTTATCTCGATAATCTTCAGGACTGGACCATATTCTACAAAGCGATCGCACAGGCCAACCTCTTGATCAAGAAGATACCCACGATCCCGGTGAGTGCATTCAAAGTGCCTGAAAGGAAGAATTATTTTCTCGGCGAAGCCTACTATCTCCGCGCTTTCAACTATTTCTTCATCTCAAAAGTATGGGGAGATGTGCCATTGGTAACAGATGCCGTGGAAGATGTGGCAGATGCTAAGAACTATGGTCGCGAAGCGCAGCAGAAAGTGCTCACACAAGCGATCGCTGATCTCGAACAAGCCAAACAGCTGTTGCCTGTGAATACCGAAAGCACTGACGACCGCGGCATCCGCGCCAGCCTCGCCACCGCACTGGCACTGGAAGCACACATCTATGCATGGATGGGCAACTACGCTAAATGCGAAGAGAATACCCGCGATATCGTCAACAATCCCGGCAAGTTCAATCTCGCCCTCATCACCGACTCCGCACAGTATGTGAAGATGAGTATCGGGCATTCCACCGAAAGCATTTTCGAGATCAATATCAACTATGATCAGAACGAAGGCTCCAAACAGGGTATCGGTGAAAGGACGCTGTACGACCCCTTCCTGGCCACCCGCAAGCCGGCGAACACCGACGATGTGCCCTGGCTCGTGAACCTGGAAACCATTAACAAGATATATGACCGCTCCAAATCTGATACTACAGATCTCCGTTACAAAATATGGTACTATTCCCTTGATGGCAAATGGCCCATGCTCAGGAAATACGCGAATGTGTTCTATAAAGATGGTGATGTCAAACGTGATCCCTGGTTCTCCAATAATATCCTCATCTACCGTTTATCCGACATCATCCTGCTCCGCGCGGAAGCGCTCTACAAACTCGGTGATGAAGCCGGCGCACGTGGCCTGGTAGACAAAATCCGCCAGCGTGCAGGTGTAGCGCCGACCAGTCCCTCCCTCACCGGTGATAAACTCTTCACGTTTATCGTGAATGAAAGAGTAAGGGAACTGTTTGCCGAAGGACAAACCTATTGGGATCTCTGCCGCACACAAAAGCTGGACAAATTCAATAGCGTATTCGAAGGTGCCTTCACTATAGGCCATGCCAACTACGGCAGAACATATTGGCCCATCAACAGGAATATCTTCAAGGATAACCCACTGATGAAACAAACACCTTACTGGAACGGAAGACTGTAACCATCTAAAAAGAAGATCATGAAAAAGATCAGTAGTTATATCCTTTTCTGTTGCATGGCACTGGTGGCATTCCAGGCATGCAAGAAGGACTACATCATCGGCGGCAGCCTGCACACCGCCAAGTTCAACGGTACCACTTACGAATACCTGCATACCAACCCGCTCTTCGATACGCTCATCCTGCTGATCGATAAAACTGGATTGAAGGACGAAGTGAACGCCAATAACACCACTTTTTTTGCACCTACTAATTATTGCATCTTCAACTATGTGAAGAAGGTAGTGCAAGCAAGGCTGCAATTGCAGACAGGCGACGAAAACCTGGTGTTCAACTTCGACCAGCTGGATTTTCCGAGCCTGAAAGATTCGCTGCGGGCCTACATCTTCCCCGGTCATATCATCCGCGATTCGCTCAATAAAGATGGTGCGATGTATACCGCGAAAGATGGCGAACAACGTTTGATCTCGCTGGAAGAAGATCAGAGCAATACCTATGTAAATGCCGGTTTTACCGACCGTCCCAAATACATATACATAACGAAGATATTCGGCGCCCGCGACCCGGTAGATCCCGATTCCCTGGCTGCTTTGCCGGAATCGCAGCGGGATGTGAAAGATATCATCCAATCGTCCGGAATTATCACAAACAATGGTGTGGTGCATGTGATGAGCAACTCCCACACTTTCACTTTTGCCAAGCAACCTAAATAAGTCAGGCTATGAAACTACTCCAACGCATATACGAAAAAGGACTGCTGGCGCTGTTGGTCATCATGGCGTTCCTCTCCTGTAAGAAGGTTATCCCAGGTTATATCAGCGACCAGATCAGGTATGTAGATGATACCTTCCGGGTGCCTAAAGGCACTTATTTTACGGCGGATTCCCGCTCCTTCCAGGGCGATGGCACCAGCTACCCGCTCAGCGTGAAACTGGTGGATATCCGCGACCTCGCCACCGGTAAATCGGTGAAGGCTTTTACTGATTCGCAAGAGATTCTGGTGTTCACCAGACTCTTCAATCCTGATACTGATACCACCGTAGCGCAATTGAACGCTATCCGTACCAAACAACGCGTACCACCTTTGCAGATCGTGGAAAAATCAGGACAGCTGATCGTCAACAACGGATCAATCAACATTCCCGATGGTAATTATACGTTTGATATCAGCGTATCGAATGAAAGAGGTACGAAGATATTCAAGAACATTTCCGTGCTGCAGCTGTACCTGCTGGAATTCCAGGACAATGGTAAGGGCTGCGCATGGTTCAAGAACAATACCACCACCAGCGGCGATATCGGCGCGCCTACCATGACTTACAAAAAACTGTCTAACGATGGCTACCGGGTAGTGCTGAAGGTAACGGACAAGAACGGTACGCCGTTCAATCCCAATGCAGGGGAGTTGATGAAACGTGGCGACAGGCCGCTGTTTGAAAGCTATTCCCGTTTTCATCCGGTACAATATACCGATACCACGATGATCTGTGATTTTGAGGTAACGCCGTTCCCGCTGAAGGAAGTACCCGGCTATGGCTATCTGATGTACTACAGGATTCCCAGCAGCGTTGTACAGATCGACCCGGGCGTAACACCTACGCCAGACCGCATCTACAGCGTAAACCCCCGGTTTGCCTTCCGGCTGCTGGTACCAGGCACTTACGAAGTAACGATCAAAGTTCCGAAGGTTACGAGGAAAGTTGGTTGATGTGAGAATTTTTTGATTTACGGATTTCTTGATTTATGGATTTATGAATTTGTAGCGAGCCTGAAGGCTACCACAAATTCACAAATCCGTAAATCAAAAAATCCGTAAATTATTTTACGGGTTCTACTTTATATCCTTTCTTTCTCAATAGTTCTATCACTCCATTGGTTCCGCCAAGATGCCCTGCCCCACAGGCGATGAAGGTAGACTCGCTTTGTATTTGTTTTTCTATGATGGGGATCCAGTTACGGTTGCGGTCATCGATCATGATGTTCCGGTAGGGAGCCATTTCCGGCTCGTCGGCAATGAGCCTGGTTAGTTCACTAATATCTTGTTTCAGGTAGGCTTGCTTCATGATGGCAAACTGTTGTTTGCTTTTTTGTTGGCCGTGTATAACGTTCATGAGCATACGAACTTCGGCGGTATCGGGGATATCGTCGAATATTTTCATTTGCGCTTCGAGGGTTTCGAGGCCGGCCATTGGTTTGTGCATGGCGCTGGCTTTGGCCATCAGTATGCGTTCGGGGCTTTCAATCTCGTCGCAGCCGCCCAGCTTCATAGTGAGCAGCGTGGTGAACAGGAATGGCTTGGCATGATCGAGTGCCGCGGATTCCATATGGAGGCTGTCGAGCAGGTATTGATGCAATTCGTTGTAGCTGGCAGTATCAAAAAGTTGCCGAAAGGAATAGGGATCGGGCATCATCATGAGGGCCTGCATTTTAGCTGTGGTTTGAGGATCGGAAAGGTCTACTTCCATGTACAAGGTTTTGGCATTGTTGAAGGCGGTGGCCGCAGCAGGAGGGAAGATCATCTCTCCTTTGCATAGCAGGTGCATGGTGCCATAGAGCCATGATGGCTGCTGCAGGCCTTTGCCCGATATTTTCCAGAGTAATGACGACTGCTGCGCGAACAAGGATATGCTGATCGCACAGGCTAAGCATAACAGGGTTGTTTTTTTCATGGCGTGTTTATTTTACAGATAGATAATATTCCCGGAGAAAATGATGTAAGGTAGCGAGATCTTTATGCAGATGCAGGGCAGATACTACCGCACGTTGGATAGGCGGATCGGTGGGTTTCGGATAGGAGAAACTGGAGATGACCACGTCTCTGTCGGCCAGATAATCCGCCAGTGGCGGCGCTCCGTCGTGTTGCGGCAGGATGAACATGGGCAATCCGGGGCTGTGTTGTGCGGGTATGTCCGAAAACAATTGCTCCAGGTGTTCCACATTTTGTTTGAGTTGCTGCCTTTGCTTTTTGATCAGTTCTGTTGCATGCAGCCATGCATAAGCATTGGCGGGCATCATGGGTGTGCTGCCGGTAAAGAAGGGCGTTTTCTTGAGCGCTGCGATATCGGCGGCATGGCCGGCCACTACGCCGCCTTCCACGCTATAGGCTTTGGCCAGCGAGGCGGTGATGAGGTAACGTACCTGGCTGGCGCCGGGAAGGGCATGTATGCTGCCTTTGCCGCCGGGGCCGGTGATGCCGATGCCATGCGAATCATCCAGTACTACCAACACTTTGCGTTGCAGCTGCTGTAGCCAGTCGAAAGAATAGATGATGCCGCTGAGCGGGCTTACGGTATCCGAGGCGATCACGTAGGTGTGATCGGGCTGGCTGTTCACTTTTTCAATGGTGGCTTGTATCCATGCCTCGCGGGAGCCGGCGGGCAATGCAGGCAGGTGGTGCCATATGGCAGGATGTGCGCCGGGCGCATATAATATCTCGCCGCAGGTGGTAGCGTAATGCGCAGCTGCTTGTCCGGAGAGATAGCCGGAAGAAAATACGACGGCCGACTGCTGCACCAGGAGCGAGGCGAGGGCATGTTCTATTTCTTCGTACAGGCTTAACCGTAGGTTGCCTGCCCGTGAAGAAGGGAACAAGGCGCCATAGTGGCCGATACCTTCTGCCAGCAAGGCTTTGAATGTTGCGTGCTGATGTAGCCCGAGATAGGAGAAGCCCGAAAAAAAGAGGCAGCTCCTGTCATCTATCATCACCGTTCTGCCCGGTGTTACGGCGGTTTGGAGCATAGGCGTGGAATTGTTTAATTTTATTCTTTCTTTGTACACAAGATAAAGTGAAAATCTCCCGACAACACCTTCATGTCAAAATGATCCTCATCCAGGCGTTCTACCGTAACGAGGTTCTCCGCGCTGCGTGAGCCATTGGACGCTGTTACAGAAATCATCTTGCCATTGCTCAGCAACTGGTATTTGCCGGAATCAGGCTTGCCGGAAATGGTGGCTACAAATACGTTGTTATCCAGGAACTGGTAATATACATCGCTGTAGTAGCCATTCTTCAGGTCTTTGGCCTGCGTGATCTGCGTGATGTTATAAGGATCGCCGGCCGGCACCTGTACGTCATACACCTTCCATTTCTTGTGTACCAGCAAATCATTGGTATGGCCCGTATTGCAGGCGGCGAGCAGGAAAGCGGTAATAACGGGAACGGATATACGTATTTTTCTGATTGACATAAATCTATTTATTACCAAATTTCATTTTGTTGAACGCCTCCGATTGTCCTTTCGGGATGGAGAGGCTTTGCCACTGGTCTTTCAGCAGCAGCTTGCCGATGTATACGATCTGTCCTACGTGATAGGGAATATGCGCCAGCTGCCGGTTGATCGCATCTATCACGATATGTGGCTCATTGCGGATGAGCACCGTCTTTTCGAGGTCTGCTTCCTGCAGGCTGTGAATGGCATCCAGCATGCATTTCCAGCCTTCTTCCCATCGGCGGATGATCTCTTCTTTAGCAGCAT
The DNA here is from genome assembly GCF_902167635.1 of Chitinophaga vietnamensis. Taxonomy (GTDB): domain Bacteria; phylum Bacteroidota; class Bacteroidia; order Chitinophagales; family Chitinophagaceae; genus Chitinophaga; species Chitinophaga vietnamensis. The sequence goes on along the minus strand of NZ_CABHMS010000009.1, from coordinate 4,807 downwards.
TGTCTTCCTCAAATTCACGATCGCGGTGGCGATCGGGTTTCTCGCCATCTGAGGTGAGGAAGTCGGTCCATCGGGAGAGCATGTTGCCATGCAGGTGTTTCACGATGAGCGCAATGCTATTGGGCTCGCCTTCCGGCTCCCAGTGCAGCTGTTCGGTGCTGAGCCTTTCCAGCGTTTTGCCACCGAGTTGTTTGTAAGTGAGGAAACGTTGTTCCACACTGTTTAAGTAAATAGACATTGTAAAAATTTTTTGATTTTTTGATTTGAGGATTGCTTGATTTGATCAAATCAAGCAATCCTCAAATCCTCAAATTCGTAAATCCTCAAATTCGTAAATTCTCAAATCGTCAATATCCCGCGGCGCTATCATCGCCGCGCGTATCTCCTGCCGCCTCCAGCACGCGTGTGGCGGGTGTTCTTTTGATCAGTTCTGTTCTGCCGATGGGGCCTCGTTTCACGATCTTGTAGCCCATTTTTTCCAGTTCGGTGATATTACTTTCCGGAAATCCGGGTTCCACGTATACCACGTCGGGCAGCCACTGGTGGTGGAACTTGGGCCTGTTCACAGCTTCAGCGGGAGAGAGGCCAAATTCGAGTACGTTCATCAGCGTCTGGAAAACGGAGGTGATGATGGTGGAGCCGCCGGGCGTGCCCAGCGAAAACAGTGGCTGTTGTTGTTGCAGCACGATGGTGGGCGTCATGGAGCTGAGCATGCGTTTACCTGGCGCGATGGCATTGGCTTCTGTGCCCACGAGGCCGTACATGTTGGGTACGCCGGGTTTCACGCTGAAGTCGTCCATTTCGTTGTTGAGCAGGAAGCCTGCCTCGCCGGCTACTGTTCTGCTGCCGAAGTGGCCATTGAGGGTGGTGGTAACGGCTACTGCGTTGCCCTCAGCGTCGATCACGCTGAGGTGGGTGGTTTCTTCACTTTCTTTGATGGCGCCGGCGCGGGTGCTGTCGCTGTTGCCGGCTTTCATCGGCACATATTGCTGCATGCGGCTGGCGAGGTATTTCGGGTTGGTGAGTTGTGCGGCCGGCACTTTTACGAAGTCGGGATCGCCGAGGTACTGTGCGCGGTCGGCATAGGCGCGGCGTTCCACTTCTATCATGAGCTGCATGGCTTGCGGCGATTGAAAGCCCCATTGTGCAATCGGGTATTTGGCGATCATGCCCATCATCTGTTGCAGGCAGATGCCGCCGCTGGAGGGCAGGGGCATGGTGAGTATGGTATAGCCTTTATAGGGAAAGGTGAGCGCTTGTCTTTCTTTGGCTTTATAATTTTTCAAGTCGGCGAGGGTGATGATGCCTTTGCCGCGTTGCATTTCGGCAACGATGCTGCGGGCGGTTTCGCCTTCATAGAAACCGGCGGCGCCCTTGCTGCGGATGAGTTTCAGCGTTTTGGCCAGTTGTGGTTGTATAAGGGTGTCGCCGGCTTTCCAGGGTTGTTCTTTGACGAAAGCTGTTTTTACAGTGTTGAGACGGAGGAAGTCTTCGCGGCTGGCATTGAGGCCTTTGGCTTCCTGTTCTGTGATCACGAAGCCTTTCTCTGCAAGGCGTATGGCGGGATCTATCAGTTTGGAGAAGGGCAGCCTGGCGTACTTCATAGAGGCGAAGAGGCCTGCTACGGTGCCGGGGATGCCGGCGGCGAGGTGGCCGTCGAGGCTGAGGCGGGTGATAGCGTTGCCGGCGCTATCGAGGTACATATCCCTGGAAGCCTTGGCAGGAGCGGATTCGCGGTAGTCGATGGCAATGTTGCGGCCATTTTTAAGATGGGCTACCAGAAAGCCTCCGCCGCCGATGTTGCCGGCGCCGGGATATACTACGGCCAGTGCCAGCTGTGTAGCGATGGCGGCATCCACCGCATTGCCGCCCTGCTGCAATATCAGCGCACCTGCACGGCTGGCCAGCGGATGGGCCGACACCACAGCGCCGTGTTGCACGGTAATATCTTTCTCAATAGTATAGTCGAACGGATGCAGCGGGTCCGTAGATTGCTGCGCACAGGCCACCAGCACATTGCAAATGGCTACTCCTGTCAATATCAGAGATCGCATGAAAAGGATTTTAACTAAATTAAGACAAGCAGCGAATTTCCAGAAATTTAAATCTATCTCAAATTATCTCTATACAATCATCTTCGTATAATGATCAACGTTATACCGGCTTTGTAAAACAATGCCTATATTCGACCCTAAAATCAATCGCTCCTATGCGCCGATATTTGCTGCTGTCACTGATGCTCCTGGGCTTTTCCATGGCCTATGCGCAGGTGCCTACGCCCGAACAGTTCCTTGGTTATCCCCTGGGGACACAGTTCACCCCACATTACCGGGTGGTGGATTATTTCAAACTGGTAGCCGCCACCGTCAAAAATGTAAAGGTAGAACAATATGGTTCCACCTATGAAGGCCGTCCGCTCATCACCGCTGTGGTGGCCTCTCCCGACAATTTCGCCCGCCTCGATCAGATCCGGCAGAACAGCGTGGAAATGGCCAATGCCAACGGCGTCAAAGGTACGAGCCAGCCCGTGATCGTATGGCTCAGTTATAATGTGCATGGCAACGAGGCCGTATCTACCGAAGCGGCCATGGCCACGCTTTATGAACTGGTGAATAACGGTAACGCACAAACGCAGCAGTGGCTGCAAAATACAGTCGTGATCATTGACCCCTGCCTCAACCCCGACGGCCACGAAAGATATGTGAACTACTACAACATGACCCGCACCCGCGTACCCAGCGTAGACCGCTACGCACGCGAACACAATGAACCCTGGCCCGGCGGAAGGCCCAATCACTACTACTTCGATCTTAACCGCGACTGGGCCTGGCAAACGCAGCAGGAATCCCAGCAACGCGTTGCAAAATACCGCCAGTGGATGCCACAGCTGCATGTTGATTTCCACGAACAGGAGATCGACAACCCCTATTATTTTGCGCCGGCAGCAGAACCCTTCCATGACGTGATAACGCCCTGGCAGCGCCAGTTACAGGTGATGATCGGCAAGAATAACGCAAAATATTTTGACCAACAGGGATGGCTGTACTTTACCAAAGAACGCTTTGATCTGTTCTACCCCAGCTACGGCGATACCTATCCCATGTACAATGGCGCCCTGGGCATGACCTACGAACAAGGCGGCAGTGGCCGCGCCGGCGTTGCCGTGCTCAAAAATGATGGCGATACCCTCACCCTCTCTGACCGCATCGCACATCACTTTACCACGGGCATGTCTACCATCGAAATAGCCTCGCAACATGCCGGCAAGATATTACAAGAGTATGCACAGTATTTCCAGAACGCCAGGCGCGATCCGCAAGGCGGCTTCAAATCCTATGTGGTAAAGGCGGGCGGCAACACGGAAAAACTCAATACCCTGGCCGATCTGCTCAGGAAGAATGATATCGCCTTCGGCTATGGCGCCAACACTGGCAATGCCAATGGTTTCAACTACTTCAGCGGCAAAACGGAGAACTTCAGCATCAACAAGGAAGATATTGTCATCAATGCCTACCAGCCGCATTCCAATATGCTGCGGGTATTGTTTGAACCGGTATCGCGCCTCACGGATTCTGTTACTTACGATATCACTGCATGGGCATTGCCTTATGCATACGGACTTACCACCTACGGTCTGAAGCAGCCGCTCACACCGGCCAACGATTCACCTGCGGTGCGCAACAACAAGGCATTGATTGCACAACAGCCTTATGCCTACCTTTCGCGGTGGAACAGCGTACGTGATGTGAAGTTCCTTTCCGCCTTACTGAAGAATGGCGTGAAAGTCCGTTTCTCTGAAACGGCGTTTACCGCCGCTGGTAAAGAGTTTCCGGCAGGCACGCTCATCATCGCGCGCAATGGTAATAACCATTCCAGCTTCGATTTCGATAACTTCGTTACCACACAGGCCAATCGCTTCAGGATATCGCTGGATGCTGTCAGCACCGGCTTCGTGGAGAAAGGCACCGACTTCGGCTCCGACAAGATCCGTTTCATCAAACCTCCGAAAGTATTACTGGTGGCGGGCGACGAGGTATCTTCGCTCGGCATGGGAGAGATATGGCATTTCTTCGAGCAGCAGATCAACTACCCTATAACGGTGGTGAATGAACGAAATATAGGCGAAGTAACCCTGCAAGATGTGGATGTATTGATCCTTGCCAATGGCGAATACCGTTTCTTGGGTGATAAGTTGTTTACCGAGCGCCTGAAAGATTGGGTGGGCAATGGTGGCCGTCTTATTGCGCTGGAAGGCGCTGCCGCGCAACTCGCCACCGGCGAATGGGGCATACGCCTGAAGAAAGAAGATGAGAAAGAAGCCAAGGAGCGCGCTGAAAAAGCCCGTCCCTACGATGTGCTGAAACCTTACGCCAACCGTGAAAGGGAGAGCGTTAAACAATTCATCCCCGGCGCTATTTTCAAAGTAGAAATGGATACCACCCATCCTTTGGCTTTTGGTTACCCTTCACACTATTATACCCTCAAACAGGATGCACGCCTATACGAATTTTTCGATAACGGCGGCTGGAACGTGGGCATACTGAAAAAAGATAACTACCTCAGTGGTTTTGTAGGCACTGAAACCCGCCGCCTACTCAAAGATGGCCTCCTTTTCGGCGTCAGGGAAATAGGCAGCGGCTCCATCGTGATCCTCGCAGATAACCCGCTATTCAGGAGCTTCTGGGAAAACGGCAAACTGATGTTTAGTAATGCAGTGTTCCTCGTGGGGCAGTAACGCGAAGGTTGTCTTTGCTCAGGATTATACTGATTGAAAGGATTACCAGGATTTTTTTATAAGGATTAATAA
>NZ_CABHMS010000008.1 GCF_902167635.1 Chitinophaga vietnamensis | reverse complement strand
AGAGTTGAAAGTGTTGGGTGAGAAGTACTGGATACCCCAATCTTTGTTCAGCAGGTTGGTAAGGTTCACGATATCGTAAGTAAGCGTGATCGTGTGGAAACGTTTACCAGCTTTGATGTTCAGGTCCCGAACACCGTTCTTACTTCTGCACGGATTTTAATTGTTTTGAAACTGATATCAGATTCAGCGGCGCCGCCCACGGCATCAGCAGATTTGTACATCGCTACATTGCTCATGATGTTGCGGTTGAAATCGGAGTAGTTATCAGTGCTGATCTCTGTTATTTCAATAACGTTGTCGATCTTGTTGCCAATAGCTTCCAGCATATATTCTGCTTTTGCCTTAGCTGCCTGAACTGCTTTGATCTTCACCTGCTTGCGATATTCTTCCATTTTGCTGGAAGTATAAGATGCCACTTTCACATTTTCGATACCATCTGCATCCACGGCGGCAAGCACCTGGTTGATCTTGTCCAGCTTGTTCAGCTTCAGGCGGTATTCTTTGCGGGCCATAAATTCCTGCGGTTCTTTCTTCTTGCGGAGATACCAGATCTCATAATTGTTGCCGTATACATTTTCGATAGTGAAGTTCTCTTTCGGAATACCGGCATCGCTTACGGCTTTTTCCAGTTGTTTTTCCAGTGTGGAGATATCCACTTTTGTTTTGTTCTTGTTGAGATATTCACGCAGAGAGATATTGAGATAGATTTCATCCGGCGTAATTTCCATTTCAGCAGAGCCGTTCACTTCTATTTTCTTTACGGGCTGTTTGCTATCTATCGTTTGTGCAAAGCTGCTCATGGCTACGAATAATCCTGCGGCTAATAACATTACCTTTTTCATGTGTCGAAGTTTTACTGATAAAATATTTTTGTTTCCGTTTTGATTTACACCCTCATGATGCATGAGATAAAAGCGATTCCATAAAAATTTGAGGATTTATTTATTTTCGATGTAAGAATTTAAATAACGATATAATAGCTAAATAGTTACAAATAGCTAAATAATAAAATAAATAAATAGCAAAATTATTTTCTGCTGTCGGTGATACCTTTGAGGAAGTTGTACAGGTCATTCATATGCCGGATACGGGATACCACGAGCATGAAATTTTTACCTACTTGTTTGAGTTTGGCGTTGTTCGTACGGGTTTGGATATACGTTAATATATGGTTGAACGTAGGAGATTCGAAGTAGGGAGAATCCGGGTTATTGATAAAATAGCAGCGGAGGTTTTCTTCTTTGAGCATCATTTTCTCGAAGCCTAGCTGGATGGCCATCCAACGGCAGCGGATCATGGTAAGGAGTTCCTTCACGGGTTCAGGCAATGGGCCGAAACGGTCTGCCAGCTCGGTTTCGAAGGCTTGCAGCCTGGTTTCTTCGGTGATATTATCCAGCTCCTGGTACAGGTTCAAACGTTCCTGGATGCTTTCTATATAAGTATCTGGTATGAGTATTTCGAGGTCTGTATCGATGGTACAGTCGCTCACGAAATCTTTCTTTTCTTCCAGTTGTTCTTTAAAGAGATCGCGGAATTCGTTTTGTTTCAGTTCGCGGATGGCTTCATCCAGGATTTTCTGATACATATCGAAACCTATTTCGGCCATGAAGCCGCTTTGTTCGCCTCCGAGGAGGTTACCGGCGCCACGGATATCGAGGTCGCGCATAGCGATCTGGAAGCCGCTTCCGAGCTCGCTGTGTTGTTCCAGTGTTTGCAGGCGTTTGCGGCTATCGGCCGGCAATGTGCTCATAGGCGGCGCCAGCAGGTAGCAGAAAGCCTTTTTGTTGCTACGGCCTACACGACCGCGCAGCTGGTGCAGATCACTTAACCCAAAGTGATGCGCATTATTGATGATGATGGTATTGGCATTGGGGATATCCACACCGCTTTCCACGATGTTGGTACATACCAGCACGTCGTAGCGGCGGTCGATAAAATCGAGGATCACCTCTTCGAGTTGGTGGCCTTCGAGCTGGCCATGCGCCGTAGCGATGGACAGATCAGGACAGAGGCCCTGGATGAGCGCCGCCATTTCAGCGAGGCCTTTCACCCGGTTGTGAATAAAGTATACCTGGCCGCCACGCTCTGTTTCGTAGTAGATGGCATCGCGGATCAGGTCCTGGTTGAATACGTGCACTTCCGTTTCAATAGGCTGACGGTTAGGCGGCGGCGTATTGATGATAGACAGGTCGCGGGCTCCCATGAGCGAGAACTGCAGCGTTCTTGGGATAGGCGTTGCCGTTAGTGTGAGCGTATCAACGTTATGTTTGAGTTGCTTCAGTTTTTCTTTGGCGGAAACACCGAATTTCTGTTCTTCATCGATCACCAGTACGCCCAGGTCTTTGAACTTCACTTCCTTGCCGAGCAAGGCATGCGTGCCGATGATGATATCGATCTTTCCTTCTTCCAGTTTTTTGAGCGTCTCTTTTTTCTCTTTGGAAGATTTGAACCTGTTGAGATAATCCACGGTACATGGAAAATCCTTGAGGCGTTCGGAGAATGTTTTATAGTGCTGGAAAGCGAGGATGGTAGTGGGTACCAACACGGCGGCCTGTTTGCCATCCACGATGGATTTGAAGGCGGCACGAACGGCTACTTCTGTTTTACCGAAGCCCACATCGCCACACACGAGGCGATCCATGGGTGAGGGCGATTCCATATCGCGTTTCACATCGGCGGTAGCCTTGCTCTGGTCCGGCGTATCTTCGTAGATGAAGGATGCTTCGAGCTCCGTTTGCAGGTAGGTATCGGGGGTATGTGAAAACCCTTGCTGGGCCTTGCGTACAGCGTACAGCTGTATGAGGTCTTTGGCGATATCCTTTACCTGTGTTTTGGCTTTTTCTTTCAGCTTGTCCCAGGCATCGCTGCCGAGTTTATTCACGCGGGGCTCTACGCCTTCTTTGCCGGTGTATTTGCTGATCTTGTGCAGGGAGTTGATATTTACATACAAGAGGTCGTTGTTCTTGTAAATAATGCGGATGGCTTCCTGCATTTTGCCGCCTACTTCAATCTTCTGCAAGCCGCTGTACACGCCCACTCCATGATCGATGTGGGTAACGTAATCGCCGGATTGCAGCTCACGCAGCGTTTTCATGGTGATCGCCTTGTTCTTGTTGTAGGCTTGTCGCACCCTGGATTTGTGGAAACGCTGGAAGATCTGGTGATCGGTATAGCAAACGATTTTAAGCGCGTGATCTATGAAACCGTGGCTGATGGCCACTGGTATGGGATAGAACACGAATGTTGCCTTGAGGTCTTCGAAGATACTGCGCAAACGTTCGAGCTGGCGCGGGTTATCAGCGAATATAAAAAGTGAATATTTATTGTTGTTGTGACTGGTGAGATCTTTCAGCAGGAGTTCGAACTGACGGTTGAACACCGGTTGTTCCTGTGTATCGAAAACGATCGTATCGGAACGGAAACCATTTTCTGAGAGCCAGTCTTTGTTACCGAAAACGATGGTATGTCTTTTCAGCAGCTGATCCAGCAGGGTGGCGGCTTTCACGAAATCGTCCGCTTTGATTTCCATCTCTTCATCTTCATCTATCCTTACCTTCTGTCCTGATTGCAGGAAATCGTCGAGGCGTTCTTCCATTTGTTCCACTACGCCTTTGACATAGCCGGGATCCTTCATCCATACGATGGTATTTTCCGGGAGGAACTCTACCAGTGAGGATTTGGTATGATCGGCGGCGCGGGTGTCCATATTGGCGATGAGCGTTACCTGCGTGAGTTTGCGTTCGCTCAGCTGTGTTTCGGGATCGAAGAGACGGATGGAGTCGATATCTTCACCAAAAAGCTCGATGCGGTAAGGTTTATCATTACCGAAAGAGTAGATGTCGAGGATACCGCCTCTCAACGCGTACTGGCCGGGTTCGTATACGAAGTCGGTATAATGAAAGCCCCATCCTACGAGTTGTTCGAGGAGGGCGTCCACTTTGAGCACGTCGCCTACTTTGAGCTGCACCATATTGGCGCTGAAAGCCATGCTGCCGGCTACTTTCTCCCACAGTGCTTCGGGATAGGTAACGAGTACCTTTTTATGCACGGAGGGTCCGGAGAATTTCATCAGCGCTTCTGTACGCAGCATACTGTGGCTGCTGTTCAGGTCTGTGAACTGACCGGTTTTCTTGAAAGAGTCTGGGAAGTAGAAGATATCAAGTGCCTGGGAGAGTTGTTCCAGGTCGTTTTGAAAATAGGCTGCCTCCTCTTTATCGTTCAGGATAAAGAGATGGTTCACATCTGCATGCGCCCAGGTGCTCACTGCCACAAAATTTAATGCACTCCCACTCAGGGACGAAAGCTGAAAGTATTGTGGGGTGGGTTGTTGAAGCCCCTTCACCAGCGTCTGCAGGCGATGATCACGTTGATAAAGTTGTAATACAGCCTGTAAATTCATGAAGGATGCAAAGATAAGGAAGATTTGAGAATTTACGGATTTACGGATTTACGGATTTGTGGCATCCGCGACAAATCCATAAATCCGAAAATCAAGAAATCCGAAAATTTTTAATTAAATTCAGATGGTTAAACCTTCCCACCATGAATGATCATTGGTACACCGGAATTGTTACTAAAATTGTGGATGCCACCTATAACACCCGGCGGTTCTGGATACAGATACCGGAAGTGACGCAATTCGATTTCAAGCCGGGGCAGTTTGTTACCCTGGACCTGCCCATCCACGAGAAGAAGAACAAACGCTGGCGCAGCTATTCCATCGCTTCTCACCCGGATGGTACCAATGTAATAGAGCTGGTGATCGTATTATTGGAAGGCGGCGCCGGCAGCACTTACCTGTTCAATGAAGTGCGGGAAGGTAGCGAGCTGCTGCTCCGCGGCCCGCAGGGCGTTTTCGTACTGCCGGAACCGTTAGACAAAGAACTGTTCCTCATCTGCACCGGCACCGGTATTGCACCTTTCCGTTCGATGAGCCAATATATGCGGCTGCATAATATCCAGCATGCACCGATCAACCTGATATTCGGTTGCCGTTATGAAAAAGACCTGCTTTATGCAGAAGAACTGAAACAGCTCGAGGCCGAGTGGCCCGGGTTTACGTATATCCCTACGCTCTCGCGCGAAGAAAACTGGCAGGGGCATAAAGGATATGTGCATGCCATTTATGAATCCATGTTGCACGATCGCCGGCCCGCTAACTTTTTCCTCTGCGGCTGGAAAGCCATGATAGACGAGGCCAAGCAGCGTATCCAGGCTATGGGGTACGACCGGAAATCTATTCACCAGGAATTGTATGGTTAGGAGTGCGAATAAAAAAATTACCCTTATTTAACGCGAAGACCAATTCGAAGATCATATGATCTTTGCGATGGTAGCCCTTGAAGCGCTTTGAGCGCTTCAAGGGCTGGGAACCGAATTGGTCTTCGCGTTAAATAAGGGCAATCTTTCTATCAGTGAGTTGCTAGAATATCTTGTTCATCACCAATTGCTTCACATCGGCCATGGGTACACGTTCCTGCTCCATGGAGTCGCGGTAGCGGATGGTAACTGTACCATCTTCTTTGGTCTGATGATCGATAGTTACACAGAATGGCGTACCAATCGCATCCTGGCGGCGGTAGCGTTTTCCGATCGCATCTTTTTCTTCATAGAAGCAGTGGAACGCAGGCATGCAGCTGTTCATCAGTTCACGCGCCAGCTCCGGCAGACCGTCTTTTTTGGTGAGCGGGAAGATGGCTAATTTAACCGGCGCCAGTTTCGCAGGCAGTTTCAATACTACGCGGCTGTCGGGCTTTTCGGGCGTGCTCAGGTCCTGCTCTTCGTAAGCATTGCAGATTACGAGCAGGAACATACGATCCAGGCCGATAGAGGTTTCTATCACATAAGGTACGTAGTTCTGATTGATCTCTGTATCGAAATATTGTATCTTCTTTTTGCTGTAGAGCTGATGCTGGCTCAGATCGAAATCTGTGCGGGAATGGATACCTTCCACTTCTTTGAAGCCCATTGGGAAATCAAATTCAATATCTACCGCAGCATCGGCATAGTGCGCCAGTTTCACGTGATCTTTGAAACGGTATTTGGAAGGATCGGTGCCCAGGCTGAGATGCCATTGCATACGCTCTTCCTTCCATTTCTCATACCACTCTTTCTGTGAGCCGGGACGGATGAAGAACTGCATTTCCATCTGTTCAAATTCACGCATACGGAAGATGAACTGACGGGCTACGATCTCGTTACGGAATGCTTTACCGATCTGCGCGATACCAAAAGGAATCTTCATCCTGCCGGTTTTCTGCACATTGAGGAAGTTAACGAAGATACCTTGTGCCGTTTCGGGACGCAGGTATATTTCGCTGGCTTCATCAGTAACGCTACCCAGCTGGGTGGAGAACATCAGGTTGAACTGACGAACATCTGTCCAGTTAACGGTACCGCTTACACTGCATTTTATTTTATTCTCTTCAATTAATGTTTTGAGCCCGGCGAAATCATTTTCTTTCAGCAGTTCGTCCATCCTGGCCAGCAGGGCGTCGCCATCGGCCTGTGGCAGCGTTTCTGCATACCCTTCGATCAGGTGATCTACGCGATAACGTTTCTTACTGTCTTTGTTATCGATCATAGGATCGCTGAAATTATCCACGTGGCCGGATGCCTTCCAGGTAGTAGGATGCATGAAGATGGCAGCATCGATCCCCACGATATTTTCGTGCAGCTGGGTCATGCTCTTCCACCAGTAGTCCTTGATATTCTTCTTCAATTCGGAGCCGTATTGACCGTAATCGTATACAGCACTGAGTCCATCATAAATTTCGCTGGACTGAAAAACAAAACCGTATTCTTTACAATGCGAAATGATCGCCTGGAATTTATTCTGATCTGTAGACATAGTGGCGCAAAGATAAAGGCCTAATTTGAAAATATGGATTTAAATATTTTTGTATTTGTATGATTTTGGTATTTTGAGATTTAGCCTTCTGTCACCCTTTGTTCTTCTTCATGGGTTACTTCTATCTGTTTGATAAATACGGCGTATTCATTGGGATAGATACGGGAACCAAAATACTGTACATACACCCGGGTGAACACCGCTCCGAAATACAGGATGGCGGCGGAATAGTACACCCAAAGCAAGATGATCACGATGGAGCCGGCGGCGCCATAGGTGGAAGATACCTTGCTGGCGCCAAGATAATAACCGATAGCGAATTTCCCCAGCATGAATAAAATGGAGGTGGTGACGGCGCCTACGGTTACATCCCTCCACTTGATACGCGCATCTGGCAACACTTTGAAGATAATGGCAAACAAAACAGTGATCACCACAAATGTGATGATGATATTGGTGATGTATACCGTTACGATCTCCAGTTGCGGCAAAACGGCCAGGAGGCGCTCGTTGAGCAGTTCCATCAGCCCGTTGATGGCCAGCGACACCAGCAAAATAAAGCCCATGCTCACTACCAGCGAGAAGGAGAGCAGGCGGTTGAACAACATTTTCAGCAAGCCATTCTTTTTAGGTTTGGCTTTGAGTCGCCAGATGTAGTTAATAGAATCCTGTATCTCTGCAAACACCCCGGTACCGCCGATGATCAGTGTCACGAAACCTACGATGGTGGCCCAGCTCACGTCAGTGGAGAGGGTGGCGTTGCGGATCATTGCCTGTATCTGGATGGCGGCATCGTTGCCTACCAGTCCGCGTATCTGTCCGTATACACTGCCTTCTATCGCTTCTTTGCCCAGGAAGAGATCACATAAAAAGATGATGATGATGAGCATGGGGGCGATGGAGAAGATCGTGTAATAGGCCAGGGCCGCGCTTAACTTCAGTACTTTATCGTCAATGAAATCACTGCCGGATTGCTTCAGCACCTGCCAGTAGATCTTTATCTTGGAGGGTTTGTTCATTTTACTGCTGTTTATTTCAACTTGTCGTTACTGGTATGCCTGGTAGCGTCGCGGATATTTTTCTTCTCGAAATTTTTCTCGAGGGCCACGGTCATATCAATACCGGTTTGGTTGGCAATGCAGAGCAGTACCCACATTACATCGGCGAGTTCATCGGCGAGTTCTTTTTTGGAGTCACTTTCTTTGGAAGACTGATCACCATATTTGCGGGCCATTACGCGGGCTACTTCGCCTACTTCCTCTGTGAGGATGGCCATGTTGGTGAGTTCGCTGAAATACCTGACACCAGTGGTATTGATCCAGTGATCGATTTTTTCCTGCGCTTCGTTAATGGTCATGGATAACAACGTTTTTATTATCCTAAAGATAACGAATGCCGGAAAACATTGGTAGTTGCTATTTTACGAGTATGTTAACAGCGCCGGTCCTATCTGGTTGCAGGTCTGCCGGTTTATCGTCGATTTTTACGACGGTGGCGGAAAAATCGCAGCAATCCTTTGGCTTCAAAGCCATGCCCAGTGCGAGTATGCGGGCTTCCTGCCCGGCCCTGCCGATGCGCAGTGGCAGAGGGGCGGGGTATGCGCTGTATCCCAACAGGTTGCCTACGCTGGCATAGAAATAACCATCATTGCTTAAAGAATCCACTACGGCGGGTTTCAGCCGGAGGTTCCCTGCCAGGGCCAGGGTAATGCTATCGGGGCTGATGGAGGCATTGCTGCCAAAGGTGAGGTTATGCCCGTTATCATCCACCAGGCGGAATTTGAAAGGGCTGTTGATCGTCAGGCATTCTACCCTGTCGCAGTTGCTGCCGGATTTGTTTTTCTTTTTACAGGCAGTGAACAGCAGCACGCCCAAGAGGCTACAGACAAGTGTTTTGAGCATATGCATATTATTATGATGTTTTAGTTGAGGCTGAAAAGGACATTAACGCGCCCGGTGCTATCTGCAAGGATGGGGGTGGTATTGTCGTTGATCCTTACATAAATAAGCCGGTGCTCACAGCAGGCCACCATCTTCCAATAGTTGGCTACGGAGAGCACATAGTGTTTCCCGCCGGTGTTGATCAACAGGGTGTCGGGGGCGCCGTTGAAGGGCAGGTGCATGAAACCGGCCGGGGCGGCGGGAGGGCCGGCCCAGAACACTTTCATAGAGTCTGTACCAAATTTGTAAAAGATACTATCCGGTTTGATCTTCGCGTGAGCGCCGAATACGAGGTTATCGCCGGTGTATTGATCCATCAGGCTGAAATATCCTTCTGTGACCATGACGTCGCAGTCGCAGCGCGGTTTTACTTCTTCTTTTTTTGATTTGCAGCTACATAGCATTACGATGATCAAACAATAAATATGGTTGCGTTTCATATACGTGGAGAGTTTAAAAGTGTGTACTAATTAAGGTTGAAGGGGATGTTGACGCATCCAATGGAATCCGCTACCAGCACGGCGGGATCGCCACCGGCTATTGCAGTGCTTAAACGTACGCCACATTCAATGGCTTCGCTGCTAAGCGCCAGGGGCAACACATAGTATTTGCCTCCTGTGGTAATTAAAAGGGTATCGTGTCCGCCGAAAGAAGGCAGGTATATCAGATCGCCGGGCTTCATCAGCTGTACGCCTATAGAGTCTTTTACGTTTATCCTGATATGGATACTATCCGGGCTGATCTTCGCATGAGCGCCAGATACCAGGTTGTCGCCTGTTTTTTTGTCGATCAGCCGGAAATAACTCCTTGTGATGGGTTCATCACATTTAGAGAAAGGTTGAACCTCTTCTTTTTTTGACTTGCAGCTACATAACACAGCGAGGAATAAACAATAGATCAGGTTGCGCATCATAATATAGGTGATTTATTATGAAACGTTGTCCTCCTGCTAAAGTTACCTGACAAGTTGAGGCTACTCGCGGTGCTGGGAATCAATGATGATGGTAACGGGGCCATCGTTGAGCAGTTCCACCTTCATATCGGCGCCGAAGATCCCCCGCTCTATACGGGTTCCAAGATCCTGCTCCAGTTGCGCGATCATCTTTTCGTATAGTGGTATGGCTATATCCGGCTTACTGGCACGGATATACGAAGGGCGGTTGCCCTTTTTGGTGGAAGCATGTAAAGTGAACTGGCTGACCAGCAAAATATCTCCATGCGCGTCTTTCACGGAAATGTTCATCACGCCGTCATCGTCGTTAAAAATGCGCAGGTTCACGATCTTGCTGCTCAGCCATTGTATATCTTCTATTGTATCTGCGTCTTCAATACCCAGCAACACCAGCAATCCCATCTGGATAGCGCCGGTTACATTGCCATCTACTGTAACGGATGCACGGCTTACGCGCTGTATAACTGCCCTCATGCTGAAAAGATAAAAAATTTGTTTGATTATGCCGGCACGCGATTGGCCAGCGGCGCTGCCAGCGCATCTTCGCCACTCAGCTCCGCATGGAATGTTTCCATGAGGAAATAAAAGAGCATGTACGCATAGGTAGCAAACAGGAACACCCCTTGAAATATGCCACTGTAATTGCGAATGAGCAATATCACAAATACATTGAAACCGACAAGTATATAAATAAACGCTTTAAAACTCGTACCCAGTGCCAGGAAACAGAGGCTCGCCAGGCTCAGCACGATTGCCAGACCGATCATATATCCATTCAGATAACCATAGCCGGCGTTCATTACAAACGCACAACGAGCCAGAGCTGCCAGAATAGCGACAATGAAGGTCACTACTTTGGCGGCCGTTTTGCGGCTGTACAAATATATCATCGCATTTTCTTCTATGGATTGACTACGTTCCGGACTACATAAGGAGATGATGAGCGCGATGATATTCAATCCGGGAATATAGTGCAACACATAAAAAAGATCATTGGCGATGTGGATGGTAAGGCTGCGGGCCACTACCACATTACGCAGGAAATAAGCTGCCAATACCAGCCAGCAAGCGGATACTGCAGCATTTATCAGTACCAGGGGCACCTTTTGACCAAAGAACACGTCGGTACCCTTTCTGAAAAGAATCAGGTAGCAGCCATTGATGGCGTAGTTCAACATCAGCATGGCGCCCATGATGATAAAAAGCATTACAAGCGACAGCAAGGCAAATTCCGCTTTGCCGAGTACCTGTATCTTTGAGCGTAACTTATTGATATAACCAGGTATATTCAGATAATTCTCCAGAAAGAACAGGGCGGTATATAACTGGAACGCATATACTATTGTATAGAGCCCCGAGGGGATAGCCAGCGGTGTATCCGCCGAACCAGGGAAGGGCGCCAGTATGAAGTAGATCTGCCATACTGCTTCCGGCATAAACATCAGTATAGCAGTCCCGATAAGAATCAGTGGCCATTTATGCGTTGTATTTACCAGAAAATACCTGGCTGCTATTATCATCAAAAAACTGGTCCGTAAAGGAATCTGTAGGCCCCCTACATTGATAATGCTGCTAAAACCGAGATACAATGGCAGCCATGTCAATACAAAGACGGTCAGCGACGAGATGCCCAACAACGCGAGCCCTTTGGCAGGCCCCCTGCGCACTCCCAGTTCCCATGAAAGTAACAGGATCGACATGACGCTGTAGTTAATCGTTCGTAAGCTCATTCCCACCATTGATTCCCTGGGGAAGAGGAAAGCCACCACATTGAGTAAGAGGGCAGGTAGTATAGGTATCCAGGCGGTTTTCAGGACGCGTTGTTGTTCTTCAGTAAAATAGACCATGGTTCTGTTGGGTACAAATGTGATGAATGTGCTGTAATAATAGGCATTTTAATCTGGCAATTTAATAAATTGCCGTTCGTTCTTCTTTTTAATATTATTAAAATACAAATATAATGCAAATAGATGTTACCACCGAGATCCAGTTCCGCACGGCCCGCAGCGGCGGGAAGGGCGGACAAAATGTGAACAAGGTGGAAACGATGGTGGAGGGTTATTTTGACGTGATGGCATCTGCTTTGCTGACGCCGGAACAGCAGCAGGTGGTGATGGAGAAGCTGGCTAACCGCATCAATGCAGAAGGACAGCTGCTGGTGAAATCACAAACGGAACGCACCCAGTTGGGTAACAAGCAAGAGGTGATCCGCAAAATTAATACTTTGCTGGCGCAGGCGCTTATTCCGCGGAAAAAGCGCGTGCCCACCAGGCCATCCAAAGCGGCGAAAGAGAAACGGATACAATCTAAAAAGCGCCTGTCTGAAAAGAAGCAGCAGCGCAGAGGCGGAAAGTTTGAATAAATTTGTAAAAAATTACGGCATTGAGCATCAAGAAACTGGCAGGACAAACGATCTACTACGGTTTGAGTAACATAGTGAGCAAGCTGCTCAATTATTTCCTGACGCCGTTTTACCTGGGTATTCTTACCCGGGCGTCGTTCGGGGAGATGTCCAACGTATACGCCTATATTCCTTTTGCCAATATTGTATTGACCTACGGCATGGAAACGGCCTTCTTCCGCTTTGCGAAGAAGGAGAACGAGCGGCATGTGCTGGGTACTTCCATGATCTCCCTGTTATTGTCTACCATCAGCATTACCATACTGTTACTATTAATGCGGGGACCGGTGATCAATTCCTATGCAG
Organism: Chitinophaga vietnamensis; assembly: GCF_902167635.1. Classification (GTDB taxonomy): domain Bacteria; phylum Bacteroidota; class Bacteroidia; order Chitinophagales; family Chitinophagaceae; genus Chitinophaga; species Chitinophaga vietnamensis. The sequence goes on along the minus strand of NZ_CABHMS010000008.1, from coordinate 349,934 downwards.
GGGAACTGGCGGGCCTTGCCGGGCATCCGGCGTTCTATACCTATGTGGTGCTGATCATGGCTTTTGACGCGCTAACGGCGATCCCCTTTGCCCAGCTGCGACTGGAAGGAAGACCGGTACGTTATGCCGCTATTCGTATAGCCGGTATCGTTACCACTATTTTCTTCAACGTATTCTTCCTTGTCATATGTCCGAAACTATATGCCGCCGGGCATCATTGGGTGCCGGATGTATTGGGCAGTAATAGCCAGACAGGGTATATCTACCTGAGTAATATGCTGGGCAGCGCGATCACGCTGGTGCTTTTCCTGCCTCAGCTGCGGAGCATTGAGTGGAAGTTTGACGGCGCCCTCTGGAAACAGATGCTCCGTTATGCGCTGCCGCTTATTGTTGTGGGGATGGCCGGGATGGTGAACGAAACCTTTGACCGGGCCTGGTTTCTGCCGCAGTTCCTGCCCGGCAATGATATGGAAGCCAAAAAAGAGATCATTGCCTTATACAGCGCCAATTACAAACTGGCGATCCTGATCACTATGTTCATACAGGCGTTCCGGTTAGGGGCGGAGCCTTTCTTTTTCAAACAGGCGGAAAGTGAGAACCCGCAGCGGGTATATGCCCGTATCATGAAGCTGTTCGTGATGTTGCTCTGTTTGATGTTCCTCTTTGTGAGCCTGTATCTCAACGTATGGAAAGTGTTCCTCCGCGTGCCTTTCTATTACCAGGGCATGCGCATTGTGCCGGTATTGCTGCTGGCTAATATGTTCCTGGGGATCTATTATAACCTCACGATCTGGTTCAAGCTCACGGACCGTACCAGTACCGGCGCCGTGATCACGATCATTACAGCGGTACTGGCCTTTTTGCTCAACTGGTGGTGGATACCGTTCATGGGCTATTTCGGCGCTGCGCTGGCCACGATGGTATGTTACTTTGTGCAGATGGTGGTTTGCTATGTGTGGGGCCAGAAACATTATCCCATCCCCTATCATCTTCCCAAACTCATTACCTACATGGGTCTGGCAGTTATCACCTATTATGTTTACAATTGGTTAAACAGCAGGTGGCTCTCGCCGGGGGATATCTATGCGCTGAAACCCGCATCGCTGGCGGTGGCCACGCTGTTATTTGCAGCCTATGCCTGGTTCATTTTCCGCATGGAGAAAAAAGAATTTGCACGAATGCCATTTATAGGGAAATTCATTTGAGAATTTACGGATTTGAGAATTTACGGATTTAGGGATTTAAATCAAAAAATCCGTAAATTCTTAAATTCTCAAATCAAAAATGGGTTGTATTTCTTTTCAAAGCCAATAGTCGTAGCCGGGCCATGGCCGGAGAATACGCGGGTATCATCGGGGAGGACAAAGAGCTTTTCACGAATGCTGCGTAACAGCGTCTGGTGGCTGCCTCCCGGCAGGTCGGTGCGGCCGATGCTCTGGTAGAATAATACATCCCCGGCGATCACGAAACGCTGGCTGGCGCAGTAAAAAGACACACTGCCCGGAGAATGGCCAGGGGTGAACAATACCTCGATCTCTTCTTTACCGAATAAAATCTTTTCGCCTTCTTCCATGAAACGGCCGGGTAAGGGCGAAGGCTCAAAAGGCAGGTTGTACATGGCGCCCGCCTGCGGGGAACGCTCCAGCACTACCTCTTCCAGCTTGTGAATCTCGGGGCGTACCTTGTAAGTGTCCGATACCAGTTTATTTCCGAAGATATGATCGAGATGGCAGTGGGTATTCAGCAATCTTGTAACATTTAACCCTTCTGTTTGTATATATTGTAATAATTCTTTTCTTTCGTCCTGAAAATAACAACCCGGGTCTATAATTATACATTCCTTTTTTTCGTTAATAAGCAGGTATGTGTTTTCCTGCAGCGGATTAAAGGTGAATTGTTGAATTTCGATCATGTTACCCGATTTTTAGCTAATTTTAAACAGATCACAATATTATCAATACTTTCTGTATGAACAGATTTATTACCAGGTTATTATTCCACATTGCCCTATTACTTGGAACAATGGTATCGCAAGCCCAGACGAATACTGTAGAATTTGGCCAAAATCGTGTGCAGTTCAAGAACTTCAAATGGAGATACTATCAGAGCCGCCATTTCAACACCTATTTTAGTCAGAACGGGCTGGAACTTGGTAAATATGTGGTACAGATCGCAGAGAAGGAACTGCCGCAACTGGAACAGTTCATGGAAACCACTCCCCGCCAGCGTATCAATATTGTGGTCTATAACAGCTTCGGGGAAATGAAGCAATCCAATATCGGCATTGGTATAGACTGGCAGAATACCGGCGGCGTTACCAAACTGGTAGGTAACAAAATGATCGTGTATTTCGACGGTAACCACGAAAACCTGCAACGTCAGATCAGGCAAGGGATTGCGCGCATCATGCTGGAAACGCTGCTCTTTGGTGAAGATGTTGGCGAATTTGCCGGCAACGCCGCCCTCATCGATTTCCCCAAATGGTTCACTGATGGCTTCATCGGCTATGCCGCCGAAAACTGGACCGCCAAACAGGATGAAGAACTGAAATCTATTATCCTCTCCGGCAAATACAATAACTTCAACCAGCTGGCCTACGACCATCCGCTGCTCGCCGGGCACGCCTTCTGGTACTACGTGGAATGTAAATATGGTAAAGACGCCGTTCCTTACCTCATGTATATCACCCGCATCAACCGCGGCCTCAAAAAAGGATTTGAGCAGGTGCTCAACCTCACTCCCAAGAAAGCCACACAGGATTTCTTTGTATTCTATCAACGCCGTTTCTCTGAAGATAACCGCAGAAGAAAAACTTCCGCCAAAGGCCGCACCATCGTGGCACAGGAAACCGGCAAAGCAGACTACTTCCGCTTCAACGCCAATCCCAAAAACAATTCCTATGCAGTAGTGCAGTTCAGGAAAGGCGTATACCGCGTACAAATACAACTGGGATGGAACAAACCCAAAGTGCTGCTCCGCAGCGGCGTAGTGCAACTGGCCAACCAGCTTGATCCCAACTACCCGCAGATGGCCTGGAACCCCAAAGGGAACCGCCTCGCAGTAGTATACGAACATGAAGGCAAAACCAAACTGCTGATCTACGACCTTATAACGAAAACGACTATACGCCAGGACCTTCACCAGTTCGACCGCGTGATAGACTTCAAATACATGCCGGTACAGGAGAACACCCTGCTGCTCTCCGCCGTGAAAAATGGCCATACCGACATCTTTACCTACAACATCAGCAATTATAAAACAGACCAGATCACCAACGACGTGTACGACGACCTCGATCCTTCTTTTGCCGCCTTCCCCGGCAAAAGCGGTATCCTGTATGCTTCCAACAGGCCCTCCCCGAAAGGCCGTGGCAGCGATACTTCACTGCCTACGCGTCCTTTCAACATCTTCATGGTCGACAACTGGAATAAAAGTTCCGAAAAGCAGATCACCCAGCTCACCGACCTGAAATATGGCGATGCACGGCTGCCCATGCAATACAATACTACCCACTTCACCTTCGTATCTGATGCAAACGGTATCCGTAACCGTTATGCCGGCTTCTTCAAGTCGCAGAACGTAGGCGTGGATTCCTTGTTCTACGTAGGCTCCGAAATACTGCATAATCCTGAAAAAGAAGAGCTGGACTCCGCCATGGCAGCCTATGGCATCACAGCGCCGGATTCTGTAGAAGCAGTAGTGCTTACTAACGACTCCACCTATACGTTCCCGATCTCTAACTACCCTTATGGCATACAGGAATCCAGAGTAACGGGCGAACAGGGAGAAGTATCTGAAGTAGTAGGTTATTCCAATATCAAAAGGCTGATGAAGCTGAAGGTAGATACTACCACTCTTCGCAGAAGGAACGTAAGCGCAAGACCTACCAATTTCAGAAAAGCACAGATGCATGCAGACAGCGTGCGCCTCGGATTGCCCATCTACGCCACGGTTCCAAAAGATACCAGCTCGCATCCCAATTTCTTCCAGAACGAATTTGGTAACGAACCTGCCGATACCAGCACGGCTGTTGGCAACAACAACCTGCCATCTTCTGTACTGGATATGAAACAGCCAAGGCCCGAACCCGTGCTGAAACGCTCCAAGCTGCTGCCTTACAAGCTGAAGTTCGCCTCCGACTACCTCGTGCTGCAATTGGATAACTCCATCCTCATTAACAGGTACCAGCCCTTCACCGGCCAGCCTACTGCCGGCAACCCGATACGCCTCACCGACCCGGTGAATGGCCTCATCCGCCTCGGTGTAAGCGACCTGTTTGAAGACGTGAAGTTCAACGGCGGTTTCCGCATCCCGTCTTCATTACAAGGCTCTGAATATTTCTTCAGCGCTTCTTATCTCAAAAAACGTTTCGATTATAAACTTACCTATTATCGTAAAGTAGATAAGAGTCTGCCCTTTGCTTCTGTAGACACCAGCCAGAATATCTTCACACCAGTGAATTCTAAACTGATCACTAATCTTTACCAGGCGGAAGTACGCTATCCTTTCGATCAGGTAAGAAGCATCCGTTTACAGGCAGGCTACCGTACCGACAAACTGGTGTTCCAGGCGGCCGACAGGGCCTCACTGAAGGCAAATGACCTGAAGGAAAGCTACGCATTACTGCGTCTCGAATATGTACACGACAATACCATCAATCCGGCTATCAATATCTGGAATGGTACACGTTTTAAAATCTATGGCGACCTGAATGCGCAACTCACGAATGGCGGACTGAATGAATTCTTCAATCCTACTTCGCCGGCTGCCAACGGACGTTTCACCTATAACATGGGTGTGGATGTACGTCACTACGAAAAGATCTACCGTAACTTCATCTGGGCTACCCGCTTCTCCATGGATATGTCCTGGGGCAGCCGCAAACTGTTGTATTATCTCGGTGGTATCGACAACTGGCTGAACCCGCAGATCGACGCCAGCACCAAAGTGAATCCCAACGCCAACTACGCCTATCAAACGCTGGCAGAAAACCTCCGCGGTTACAAACAGAATGCAAAGAATGGTAACAACGTAATGCTCCTCAACACAGAACTGCGCTTGCCAGTATTTGCCACCTTCATCGATAAACCTATCAACTCCGCATTCCTGCGTAATTTCCAGATGACCAGCTTCATTGATATTGGTACTGCCTGGAATGAAAAGCTCAGCTTTAAAGATGCTAATTATGCGGTGTATGATAATAACCCGGTACAGCCTACGGTTACCACCCGCATCAAAGAAGGTTTCCTCGGGCCTTTCATCGGTGGTTACGGCTTTGGCGCCCGCACCACTATCGCTGGTTACTTCCTTCGCGTAGATGCCGGCTGGCCGATGGTCAACTTCTTCAGAGGCAGCCCGATATGGTATTTCGGTATGGGCGTAGATTTCTAATCAGCACAACCACAATAACGTAAAAGGCCCCCGCAATGCGGGGGCCTTTTACGTTATTGTGGTTGTTGTAGTTTCCTGATAAAGGGATACATCAAACTCAATGAAATCCCCATGCATATCGTAAACGCCCATGCGGCGCGGTATTCCCAGGGATGCAAAAAGAGGTTGCCGATATCTCTCATTAAAGTAAGCGGGTCTTTCACCATATCCCAGCTGTTGTAGCGAAGGTAACGGCCAATGTAAACTCCCAGGCCGCAGAGGAACATCACCGGGAAAGTGAATAGCCATGCCGGCCAGCGGGAGTAACGGTTGCGCCACATTTTTTCCATACTGTTGATGGAGAGATAACCCAGCACCAGACCATTCCAGGCAAAGGAGAAGATCACGAAGAGCTCGAACCAGAGCGGCACGCCGCCATCGAACAGATGAAAGAGGTCGGTGATGATATAAGGCGCGTTGGGGATGAACAAGAGCCATATTACGAAACAGCCATACCAGTTATAGCGGTCTTTCATGGCGGCAGGGTGCCGCTCCATCCAGCGGGTGATACCATAGGGAACATAGGCCAGAAAAAGGTTCCAGGCCAGTGATGCCCGCAGCATACTACCGGTATGGGCTATACGAAAAATCAGCAGTAGCAAACCAAACGCCATAGAAGCGTATAACAGGTGCAATATACCCGGGCGATGAAGCCCTACGCGTACTAAGCGGACTATTCTTCTCAAATGCATATCTCGCTTGTTTTAAAGGTTAAATGGTACAGGGATAAACAGCAGTTTATAAATGCGGGATAAATATCAATGCGCCGATCACGGCGGCCGCGATGGCGGCGATCAGCACGGCGCCGGCGGCTACGTCTTTGATGAATTTTACGTTGCGGTGGTATTCCGGCGAAAGGTGATCCATGATCTTTTCTACCACTGTATTGATCATCTCTGTTACCCATACCAATGCGATAGCCAGTATGATCCAGCACCATTCTGCGGTGGAAAGCCTGCACCAGCAGCCGGCAGCCACCACTGCTATTGTTGCAACTGCGTGTATGCGTGCATGTGGTTCCCTGCGCACAAAGGCGGCGATACCGTTAAATGCGTGGCCGAAACTGGCTAATCGTCTGCTGATATAATTATTTGCCATGAATATGGATTATGGATGAATGGCGGCTTTGGTCCAGCTGATCCTGCGGGTATAATACATCGTGCAGGCCAGTACAATAAAGAGTCCGATACTGCCCATCAGCAGGCCGAAATCTTCCGCGCTGATGATCACATAAATGAAGCTGTACAGGATGCTCAGTATCACGCCTATCGCGATGCCGGTGCCCTTGTGTTGCAGGGCGCTGGCCGTGTACATGGCAATCAACCCGATGGTCATCACGCTGGCAATGATGTACGCCGTGATAAAGTTAAGCTGTTCTGAAATGGATATCAGCAATACATAAAAAATACAAAGGGCGAGCCCGATAAGGGCATACTGCAATGGATGAATGGCGCGGCGTTGTGATTGTTCGATAAAATAGAAGATGAAGAAGGTTAGACCGATGAGAAGGAATGCGTACTTGATGGCCCGGGTAGATTGCTGATAGCCATCTACGGGCTTCATGAGGCGTATCCCGAAATCAGCGGATGCGATATCATATTGTTTGCCTGTCCAGCTTTGCGGGTAGTTGCGGTTGAGGTATTGTACTTTCCATTCTGCGCTGAAGCCTTTGTTATCTACGCGGCTGCTGAGCGGCAGGGTGGCGTCATCGAAGCTGGGATCAGGCCAGCTGGAATTAATATTCACTGTAGTGGATTTGCCCACCGGCGAGAAGGCGATTTTTCCTGAACCTTTGATGCCCAGCTCAATAGTGAAGTTGCCTGCGAGGGCGCCGGTATCGCTGAGCGAGAGCGGTACCGGCGCTTGCATGCCCTCTGCAAACAGGTCGGGACTAACGACACCTGGATTGAAAAGATAGGGCTGATTGTTCCACAATACCTGCGTCTGGCTGTCGATACCATGCAGGTCTGTGATGCCCATCATCAACACGGCTTTCTCCGGATGAATGGCGGCAGGAGAGAGATTGAGGCGTGTTATTTCATCTGTCGAAAAACTACCGCTCAGTTGTAGTTTGGCATCATATACTACGATATGGAAGATGCCTCTGCTCTTCTCTTGCGGCAGCAGCTCGCCGTTCACTTTCAGTTCCCGCGGGAGCAGGTAGGCCCAGGCGGTATGGTTACTATCGGTATAGGGAATGGCCAGTACAGGCCCGGTGATATGCTGTTCGCCGCCCCATCTGCCGCTGACCTCAGCGGCGGCCTCTTTACTCCGCTGCTCACGTTCCCGGATGAGGCTACGGATCATGCCCGTGGGGATGAGCAACAGGAGGATCAACAGCAAGACGATGGCGGCTTTAACAGCATAGGCATATCGGTCAAAGAAAGAAGTATTCATATTTTTTGATTTTTGAATTTTGGGATTTTTTGAATTTGAAAAGCACTTTGTATTTCAAAGTAAAAAGAAAAAAAAATTATTTCGTGAATTTGATCATGTATTCCAATGCTGCGAGATGCCCTTTGAAGGCCTTTTCACCGGCAGCGGTGATGGAATAGGTGGTATTGGTTTTACGGCCAATGAAACCTTTATGTACTTTCAGGTAACCGTTCTCCTCCAGCGTGCCAAGATGAGAGGCGAGGTTGCCATCGGTTACTTCCAGCATTTGTTTGAGATCGTTGAAGTTCACCTCCTCGTTTACCATCAGCACACTCATAACGCCCAGGCGTATACGACTTTCAAAAATCTTGTTTAAGTTTCCTATCGGGTTCATGCTCATGATTGAATACTGGCTTTTCTTTCGTACTTCCACCACATCAGCGCACCGTAGATAATGTGTAACACGCCAAAACCAATAGCCCAAAAATAAAGGCCTTGCCGCAAAAAGAAAAGATTAAGTAAACCTAACATCGTTTCGGTGATACCTAGATAGCGCACATCAGGCAAAGTATACTTGCTGCCATTGATCAGTGCCAGGCCATAAAATACCAGGCAGCTGGGCGATACCAGCGCTTCGATACCGTTATACATGAGCCCCAGTATAAATATGCCGCCAGCCACCAGCGGAATCGCCGTGTTGATCAGCACCTTGCGCGAAGTAACGTTCCATACAGGCAGGTTGTTTTGCTTCGAACGCCGCCAGGTGAAGAAAAAGCCTCCGCTCAAAGCCGCCACCAGCACGGCCGCGGCTAATGTAAGCAGGCGCACCTTCAACATGGCATAATCTTGGCCATTATAGGTGCGGGTCTCATTCCATTTCGCATAGTAGGCCACCAGCCAGTAACGGGCAATAGCCGCCCCTATCAACGCGCAAATGCCCGCTGATATACCACTCAGCCCACTCAGTGAAATAAAGCGGCTGCTGCGCTCCATGATGCGCCTGATGTCCGTTAATGCGTCGAGATGTTGCTGATCCGTCATTATAGAAAGCACTTTGTGTTACAAAGCTAATATAAATTCTCAGTAAACAAAATATATTTTTATGTAATAACACGGTCACCTCTTATCGGGCCGTGCACAATTCGCATTAAATACTCTAATATTGTTGTCAGATATGATAGGCTGGAAAAGAATATTAGCATTGATCATTGGCGTAAGCGCTTGTTGCTCAGGTTTGATGGCGCAGTATAAGGTTAGCGGGGTTGTAAGAGATGCGCACTCACAGGAAATCATTCCCTTCGCCACCCTTCAATTTGTACATACCCAAACCGGTATGGTCAGCAATGCAGAAGGCAAATACCTTTTTGAATTAAACGTAATCCCTTCAGACTCCCTGCTGGTAAGGGTAATGGGCTATAACATCCTCAAAATGCCCGTAGATAAATCCCAGAAAGAACAAACTATCAATTTCGATGTTACCCGCTCCGATGTATCACTGAAAACATATGAGATCAAAGCCAACGTCAACTTTGCACTCATCCTCCTCAAACAGATCGTCAGACATAAACCGGAAAACAATTACAACCGCCTCGATAACTACAAATACGAAGTATACAACAAACTGGAACTGGATATGAAAAACCTTAACAAGGAAAAATTATCCAGGAACCGCTTCACCAAACCATTTGCTTTCATCCTCGACAACATCGACAGTACTTCGGAAGATAAACCCTTTCTACCCATCTTCCTCACAGAAAGCTTATCCGATTATTACTACCAGTCGAAACCCCATCGTACCAAAGAGATCATCAAAGCCAGCCGCACTTCCGGCATCGATAACGAAAGCGTTACCAAGTTCCTCGGCGGCATGTACCAGAACATCAATGTGTACGATAACTTCATCCCTGTTTTCGATAAACAGTTTGCCAGTCCGATCAATCAGAACGGCGCCTTCTACTACGACTACAAAATTGCAGATACGCAATACGTCAGCGGACAACGTTTCATCAAACTAAACTTCACGCCTAAACGAAAAGGAGAGAATGCCTTCATCGGCGATATCTGGGTGCATGATACCACCTACGCCGTACAGAAAACGACGCTCTCCGTACCAGCTGAAGCCAATGTGAATTTCGTCCGGAAGATAAGCCTGGTACAGGAATTTAAACAGCTGCCCGATAGCTCCTGGTTTTTGTATAAAGATAAATTCATTGCCGACTTCTGGGCGCCCAGTCCGCGGCCCGGCCGCACCTTTGAATTCATCGGCCGCAAAACCACATCCTACAATGATGTGAAGGTGAACGACAGTTCCGTTGCCGCCATCTTCGGCGATAAGCGTTATCCGCAGAACATCAATGTGCTCGACAGTGCCCGTATCCGCAAAGACTCCTTCTGGCTCAATGCCCGTCCGGAAGACCTTTCCCGCAACGAAGCCAGCATCTATAAAATGGTGGACACACTTCAGAAGATGCCGCTGTTCCAGAAGTATTCCAACACCATCCGTTTTCTGGCCACCGGTTACAAACCTTTCGGGCCGATCGAATGGGGCCCTTACTATTACCTCTTTTCACAGAACAGGCTGGAAGGTTTCCGCCTGCGCCTCGATCTTGGCACTACGCCTAAATTCAACAAAAATCTATACCTCTATGGTTACCTGGCTTATGGCTTCGGCGACCAGGTATTCAAAGGCAAGATGTCTGCATTGTGGCTGCTGAAGCGGCATCCACGCACCTACATTTACGGCGCCTATACCCGCGATCTCGATAACGGCACCCACTACTATGATGAAGTAGGCACCGACAATATCTTCACACTCGCGATCCGCAAACATGGTATACCCTCGAAGTTTCTCATGGTAGATGAAAAGCGCATAGAATTTTTCAAAGAATATTACAGTGGCTTCTCTCATCACCTGTCGTTTGTACACAAGCAGATAAGGCCTTTTGAGCCGCTGCCTACCGATAGTATTTTCCCGAAACTGCCCAATGGCCGCGATCCGCTCACCAACGCAGAAGTAGAGCTGCGGCTGCGTTACGCGTTCCATGAAGAGTTCCTGGAAGGTAACTATTACCGCGTCAGCCTGGGCAGTAAATATCCGATCGTAGAGCTGAAATATGCCGTGGGCGTGCCAGGCATCCTGGGCAGCGCACAGGAATATCAAAAGCTGGCGCTTAGTGTTTCCGACTACGTGAAGCTGCCGCCTTTCGGCTCTTTTTACTACAATGTTTTCGCTGGAAAAATATTTGGCACACTACCTTATACGTCATTGGAGATACATCCCGGCAACGAAATTTATTACTACAATAAATACGCCTTCAACATGATGAACCGCTTTGAGTTCATCAGCGACCAATACGCCGGATTCAACATAGAACATACGATCGGCAATGGTATCTTTGGTTACATCCCGCTGATCAAAAAGCTGAAGTGGCGCCAATTCTGGACCGCCAAAGGCGTGATCGGCTCTCTTTCCGATGCCAACAAACAACTGAACCTCAACAAAGGCTATCCTTTCAGAACGCTGGAAAGCAATCCATACCTCGAAGTAGGTACCGGCGTAGAGAACATCTTCAAATTCCTCCGCGTGGATTTCATCTGGCGCGTTGCCCCCAGCACCCTCCCCGACGAGACCGCCAGCAAACGTTTCGGCGTATTTGGCAGTTTCAAACTACAATTCTGACGCGTAGGTTGTCTTTGCTCAGGATTATATTGATTGAAAGGATTACCAGGATTTTTTTATCAGGATTAATAAAGATTAAAAAAGGATTCGCGGAGATCAATTCGAACTAATCTTCGCGAATCCTTTTTTAATCTTTATTAATCCTGATAAAAAAATCCTGGTAATCCTTTCAATCAATATAATCCTGAGCAAAGACAACCTACGCGTTCAGACCTTCGCAAATTATTTTGCATGCAAATATAATTTCCTCTTCCGTGATGATCAGCGGAGGGGCGATGCGCATGCATTCGGGGGCGAAGAGGAACCAATCGGTGATGATGCCTTTATCGATGCAGTAGTCGATCGCTTTTTTGTTGACGGCGAAGCTCTCCAGCTCGATGGCTATCATGAGGCCGCGGGAGCGTATGGCTTTGATAGCAGGATGTTTGAGGTGTTGCAGGAAAAGTTGTTCTTTGGCTTCGACATCTTTTATGAGCTGCTGATCCAGCAAGGCTTGAAAGCCTGCAAGGCCCGCAGCGCAGTTAACAGGATGACCGCCAAAAGTAGTGATATGGCCCAGCACGGGGTTGTTGGTCAGCGACCACATGATGTTGTGTGAAGAGATGAAAGCGCCCAGCGGCATGCCGCCGCCAAGGGCTTTGCCCAGCAGCAGGATATCCGGTGTAATGCCGAACTGCTCAAATGCCCAGAGGGTGCCGTTTCTGCCGAAACCGCATTGTACTTCATCAAGGATGAGCAATGCGCCGGCAGCTGTGCATTTATCGCGCAGGGCTTTGATCCACGCTTGTTCTGGTACGATCACGCCGCCTTCGCCCTGTATGGTTTCCGCGATCACCGCGGCTGTATTGGTGGTGATCAGCTCCAGGCTGTCGTAATTGTTATATTCGAGATGCTGGATACCGGGCAGCAGCGGGCGGTAGGCATTGCGCCAGTATTCATCGCCGAGGATGCTGAGCGCACCTTGTGTAGAGCCATGGTAGCTGCGGTTGAAAGCTGCGATCTCCGTGCGGCCGGTGTAGCGCTTGGCGAGCTTCATAGCGCCTTCTACCGCTTCCGCACCGGAATTGGTGAAATATACGCAGTCGAGATGCGCAGGCAGGTGCTGCGTGAGCAAGGTGGCAAAAGACACCTGCGGCGACTGTACAAACTCTCCATATACCAGCAGGTGCATGTATAGCTGCGCCTGTTCCTGTATCGCCTTCACCACCGCCGGATGGCAATGCCCCATATTACAAACGCTGATACCCGCGATCAGGTCAAGATATTTCTTCCCGTTCACATCCCACATGTACATGCCTTCCGCTTTTGCGATCTCTAATGCCAAAGGTGCATCAGATGTTTGCGCTACATGCTGCAGAAAAAGTTGCCTGTTATTCATATCTGCGAAGTTAGAAAACAACAGCTAATTAGTAATTGTTATATTTGTATATCACGCACTAAAACTGATCGCTATGGCCTACATTCTGCCTTTAAAAGGAATTACACCGCAGCTGGCGGACGACTGCTTCATTGCCCCCAATGCCACCATCGTTGGCGATGTGGTGATGGGTAAAGGTTGTACCGTATGGTTCAATGCTGTTGTTCGCGGCGATGTGAACAGCATCCGTATCGGTGATAACGTAAACGTGCAGGATGGCGCAGTGATCCACTGCACTTACCAGAAATCCCAGACCATCGTTGGCAACAACGTATCCATCGGGCACAATGCCATCCTACACGGCTGCATTGTTGAAGATAATGTACTGATAGGGATGGGCGCTATCGTGATGGACAATGCCCGCATCAGCAGCAACAGCATCATCGCCGCAGGCGCCGTAGTACTGGCCAATACCCACGTAGAGCCAGGCACCATCTATGCCGGCGTCCCCGCGAAGAAAGTGAAGGATATTGATATGGAGCTCATCAACGGAGAGATCAACCGCATCTCCAAAAATTATGCGATGTACGCTTCCTGGTACGAAGATGTACTGCCCGAGGCAAAACCCTGATCCGGACGCGTTAAATAAATTTATTATATTGCAGGTAAATATCCCTCTATGAAAATACTATCATGCCTGCTGATCCTGGGCGCTATCCTGCTGCAGAGCTGTGCCTCGCAGGAAAAAGGATGCCCTGCTTCCAACTATTATACAAAAGACACCAAGAAGGCCAACATGAGAGCCGGCAAACAAATGAGCCGTCTCTTCTAATCACCTTATCTATGAAAAAAGTAGCATTGATACTGTTAGCAACAGCCATCACATGTATGGCCTGCCATACGCAAAAGAAAGGATGCCCTCAGCCCAGGCGTAATTGGGGCGCTGAAAAAGTGCTCGATGAATTAAATAAGCCCCGGAAGAAATAGCTCAGTACTGATCTTCCTCTATTGTTTCCAGTATGGTAGCATAGCTCACATACCTGTCCACATCGATCTCACCGGCTTCCACAGCGGCTTTCACGGCGCATCCCGGCTCATTGATGTGTAAGCAGTTATTGAACTGGCAATTGGAAATATAAGGCTGCATGTCCAGGAAATAATGTGATAATTCCGTTTTAGCAATATCCACGATCCCGAATTCGCGCACGCCAGGCGTGTCGATCAGGCGGCCGCCTTCCGGCAGATCGTACATTTCGGCAAAGGTGGTGGTGTGCAAACCTTTGCCGCTCCAGCCACTCACCGCTTTGGTGCGCAGTTCCAGCCCCGGCAACAGGTCGTTGATCAATGACGACTTACCCACACCTGAATGTCCGGACATTAAGGTGGTCTTATCTTTCAGCAGCTGCTGCACAGCCTCGATCCCATCTTCTTCAGTAGCAGAAATCAGCAACACCTCATAGCCAATGCTGGTGTACAGGTCGTGCAATGCTTCGTACTTGTCCATTTCCTTCGCTTTGTAAAGATCTTTTTTGTTGAAGATCAATATCACCGGAACGTGATAAGCCGCAGCAGTAACGAGAAAGCGGTCAATGAAGCCCTGCGAGGTGCGTGGCTCTTTCACCGTGCATACCAGCACCGCCTGGTCCAGGTTAGCGGCTACAATATGTTTCTTGTTCTTGTTGTGCGGAGAAGTGCGGACAATATAGTTGCGGCGCTCATGGATGGCCGTGATCATGGCATTGGCCGTGTCGCCCTCTTCCGGCTCGATCTCCACCACATCGCCTACTGCCACCGGGTTGGTGGAAGTGATATCATCATCTTTTTTGAAGATACCTTTCATGCGTGCCTGGAACACTTCGCCGGTGGCCGTCTTCACCACATACCAGCTGCCTGTTGATTTATATATTGTTGCCTGCAATCGATAATGATTTATAAGATCATCAAAGGTAAGAATAAAAAAGAGATGCCTTGCGCCGGCGCTGGCCGTAACAAGGCATCTCCCTAAAACAGAATGGCTGCGTTAAGGCAGGCTCCTGAACAAAGTATATCTCAACACTACTTCGAGCAGCATGCACACCAGCGCGATCATGGCAAAGATGAAAAAGTGTTCCGCAAAGTGGCGGAAGGAAGTGATCTCCACTTTTGTTTTTTCCATCTGATCGATCTCGGCATAAATGTTTTGCAGGTCGGTAGTATTGGTAGCGCGGAAGTATTTACCGCCGGTTTCTTTAGATATTTTTTTCATCAACGGCTCATCGATCTGTACATCCTGCATCACCGTTTGCACGGTGCCATCCGGCATGGGCATGGGGAAAGGCGCTTTACCAATGGTACCGATGCCGATGGTATACACCCTGATCTTGAATGCCTTCGCGATTTCCAGCGCGGTGAGCGGATCTACGAGACCGGTATTGTTTACACCATCGGTGAGGAGGATGATCACTTTACTTTTAGCGTGACTGTTACGCAGGCGGTCTACCGAGGTAGCCAATCCCATACCGATGGCGGTACCATCTTGCAGCATGCCGCTTTTCACCTGCATGATCTGGTTTTTCAATACGCCATGATCCGTGGTGATAGGGCATTGCGTGAAGCTCTCACCAGAAAATACCACGAGGCCGATACGGTCGCTGATGCGTTTATCCACAAAGTCCATCGCTACTTTTTTGGCGGCCTCCATGCGGTTAGGTTGCAGGTCTTCGGCCAGCATACTGCCGGAGATATCGATGGCCATCACGATATCAATCCCTTCACTGTCGATATTCTCGGAGGTATTGGAGGTTTGCGGACGGGCCAAAGCCACTACCAGTGCGGTGAATGCCAGTATGCGCAAAATCAGCAGCAATGGCCTGAAACGGATCTTCCAGGATACAGGCAGGTGGCGCAGGGCATCGAGCGAGGATACCATCATTACGCCTTGCTGCCGTTTGCGCCGCGCAATATACCAGTAGATCATCACTGGTATCAGCAGCAGCAGCCAGAAGAAGGCCGGATAAGCAAATTCAATATTTTTCCAAACTGAAAGGTCCATCAATTACTTTTTTATTTTGTTCCTGCGGGTTGCGGGGCATCCCCTTCGGCCGCAGGCGCTTTGGGCTTGGTCCACTCAAGGATTTCTTCTGCCTTGCGCATACAGTCTTCATGCTCATCGGCGGTAGGTTGCAACTTGGCAAACTTCGCCAGGTCAGCGATGGCCAGCAGGGCACGCAGTTTGTCGCGCTGCTGGTTTATCTTGGTGATCGGCTTGATATTCTGCAACAGCTCTTCGGAAGTTT
The DNA here is from genome assembly GCF_902167635.1 of Chitinophaga vietnamensis. Classification (GTDB taxonomy): domain Bacteria; phylum Bacteroidota; class Bacteroidia; order Chitinophagales; family Chitinophagaceae; genus Chitinophaga; species Chitinophaga vietnamensis. The sequence continues at coordinate 333,817 of NZ_CABHMS010000008.1, read as the reverse complement.
GTTCCAGCGCGGCAATGCCGAACTCGTGTTCGAAATAAGTGCGCAGGATATCCGTCAGCCGGGTATAGTATTGCTTGATGTCTCCCTTCTGCCACAGCTGTTCTTCCTTCAGCGATCTCAGTTCGCGCCAGGCGAGTTCATATGGTGAAACGGTAGGCGTTACTACTACAGGCGCCTTCTTCTTCGGTTTACGGAGGAACCATATCAATGCCAGTATCAGCAGCACGGCAGCAGCGCCAATGGCCATGTAGGGCCAGTAGTCCCAGATGCTCCAGGGCACGGCCTGTACGCTTTTGATAGGCTTGAATGCTTTAGTGGTATCTACAGACACGGTGTTCACATCCATGCTGATGGCCGGCGCGATGATAGAATCGCTATTGCCGTTGATGATAGCTTCAAACTTCAGTGGTGGCAATGCCCAATGGCCGGAGTCGAAACTGGTAAGGGTAATGGTTTGCGCCAGTACCTTCAGTTTTTCGTTGCCGCTGGTGTCGAGTGCGGAGCGGGACACCACTTCAAAGTGATCCAGTGAATCCGGCAGTTGCGGAAACTGGATCCTGGTATCTTTCAGTTGCCCGGCAGGTACGGTGGCGGATAGATGCAGCTTGAACTGCTCGCCAATTCTGATGCTGGTGGTATCTGTGGAGGCAGACACCTGCGGCTGGTTTTGCGCCATCACGCCCACAGGCAGTATCAGGCCCAGTAACAAACATAAAAATATACCTCGTATCGCTTGTTGTTTATACATGTTTACTTTGCTCGCCTTTATGCTCTGTTCAGGAAGAATGTTTGCAATGTTTTCACATAGTCTTCATCGGTGCGTACGGTCATCAGCTCCGCGCCGCTTTTCAGGAAGGCGTTTTTGCAGTATTGTGCATGTTGCAGGAACTGGTTTTCATAGTACTGACGCACCCGGCGATCGTTGGTATCTATCCATTGCACGGCGCCGCTTTCGGCGTCGGTCATCTGTACCAGCCCTACCGGCGGCAGTTCTTTATCGCGCGGGTCATATACATGCACGCCTACCACATCATGCCTCCTGGAAGCGATGTTCAGCGCATCCTGGTAATTACCGGCCAGGAAGTCGCTCAACACAAAAACAATGCTGCGCTTTTTGGTCGCATTGTTGAAGAATCGCAAGGTTTCTTTGATATTGGTACCTTTTCGTGTAGGCGTGAATGATAGTAATTCCCGGATGATGAAAAGAATATGTGATTTACCTTTTTTCGGCGGAATATAGCGTTCCATACCATCGCTGAAAAAGATCACCCCTACTTTATCGTTGTTATTGATGGCAGAAAAGGCCAGCACGGCGCACAGTTCAGTGATCAGCGCTCTTTTGTCCTGTTTTTTGGTACCGAAGGAAGAGCTCTCGCTCACATCAACCAGCAGCATCACGGTCAGTTCTCTTTCTTCTTCAAACACCTTTACAAAAGGGTGGTTGAACCGGGCCGTTACGTTCCAGTCGATCGATCTTACGTCATCACCGAATTGATAGTCCCTTACTTCGCTGAACGACATACCCCTTCCTTTGAAGGCGCTATGGTATTCGCCCGCAAAGATGTGATTGGTAAGCCCTTTGGTCTTGATCTCTATCTGTCTTACCTTTTTTAATATTTCAGCCGTATCCACCTTGATAATGATTAAGATTAGGAATTAAGGCACTTCTACTGCATTCAGTATCTCGCTGAGGATGTTTTCGCTGGTTACATTCTCGGCTTCTGCTTCATAGGTGAGGCCCACACGGTGGCGCATCACATCGAAACAGATGCTGCGGATATCTTCCGGGATCACATAGCCCCTGCGTTTCATGAAAGCATATGCTTTGGCTGCCAGTGCCAGGTTGATGCTGGCCCTTGGAGAACCGCCATAGGCAATGAGCGGCTTCAGCTTTTGCAGTTTGTATTCTTCCGGGTTACGGGTGGCGAAAACGATATCGATGATATATTTCTCGATCTTCTCGTCCATATAAACCTCACGTACCAGCTTGCGGGCCTCCATGATATCGGAAGGCTGGATCACCGGCCGGATGGCTGGAATGTCCTGTGGGTTGAGATTCTGGCGGATGATGTGTCTTTCTTCTTCTTTAGTGGGATAGCCGATCACTACTTTCAGCATGAAACGGTCTACCTGTGCTTCAGGCAGGTTGTAAGTACCTTCCTGTTCAATCGGGTTCTGGGTGGCCAATACCAGGAAGGGCTCATCCAGCTTGAAAGTATTTTCACCGATGGTGATCTGTCTTTCCTGCATAGCCTCCAGCAGGGCGCTCTGTACTTTTGCCGGGGCGCGGTTGATCTCATCCGCCAGGATAAAATTGGCGAAGATAGGACCCCTGCGCACCACAAATTCATTGCGTTGCTGGTTGTAGATCATAGTACCTATCACATCCGCAGGCAGGAGGTCAGGCGTAAACTGGATACGGCTGAACTTCGCATTGATAGCGGAAGACAGGGATTTAATGGATAAGGTTTTTGCGAGACCGGGCACCCCTTCAAGGAGTACGTGCCCCTGCGCCAGCAAACCGATCAACAGTCTTTCCACCATGTAACGCTGCCCCACAATTACTTTGCCCAGCTCCATATTGAGCAGCTCCACGAAGGCGCTCGCCTGATGGATTTTTTCGTTCAGTTGTCGGATGTCGGACGATGTATTTTCCATGCTATTAATTTTTCAGGTGTGCTAAAATAATCATTCTTAGATCAAATAAAACTTATCACTATGTGAATGGGCAGTTAAAATGCTGTTAAACTTGCCACCGTGGCTCATCTACATCTTTTTCTGCCCCGAAAACACCCTGTTTTCGCCGTGATAAGATACTATCCATCGATCAATTCTCAAATTCGTAAATTCGCAAATTCATAAATGATATTACCATGGAAGACTTTGAGAAGCGCTGGAAACCTATAGAAGAGATGCTCACAGAACGATTTGGCAAAACGCCGAACATGGAGGCCATCCTGTTTCTGATCGGTATCAACGAAATCAATCATCTCAAGAAAAAATATAGCAAAGAACAAAAGCAGGAGCTGATGCACGTAGCCGTATGCACGCTCCTGAGCCAGAGCGGCTACTTTGAGCTGGATGGCTACGATAAGGACGGATGGCCCCATTTCAGGGAGCTGCAACCTGTGCCGCCCATGGGCCTTCAGGAACAAGAGCACTTCCTGAAGGAACATGTGATCGCCTATTTCTCTCACGACGAAGAAGCATAAACACGCATATGAAAAAACTGTTACTCCTTTCTCTCTTGCTGATGATCACGGGCCTGGCCATGGCCAAACACCGGAAAGTAAAGGTAATCACCCCTTATGGCACGATGATCATCCGGCTGAGCGATGAAACGCCCTTACACCGGGATAACTTTATAAAGCTCTCCAGGCGCCACTTTTACGATAGTACGCTCTTTCACCGTGTGATCAAAAATTTCATGATACAGGGCGGTGATCCTGATTCCAAGCATGCGCATGCCGGCGATACGCTGGGCAATGGCGATACAGGCTATACGATCCCTGCGGAGTTCAGGCTCGACCTCTTTCACCGCAAAGGCGCGCTGGCAGCGGCTCGCGATAACAACCCTGCCAAGGCATCATCCGGCTGCCAGTTTTATATTGTACAAGGAAAAGTATTTACAGATGAGCAGCTGGACAACCTGGAGAAGACGCGCCTCGGCGGCCGCAAGATACCGGTAGATCAGCGCCAGGTGTATAAAACCATCGGCGGCGTGCCCCACCTCGATCAGAGCTATACCGTATTCGGACAAGTGATCAAAGGCATGGAAGTGATTGACCGTATCGCCGCAGAGAAGACCGACAAACAAGACCGGCCACTCAAGGATATACCTATGAAAATAAGGCTGGTTAAAAAGTGGTTGTTTTTTTAATTCACACGGTATTTCATAATTCTTTCTGTATTTTTACGGCTCAAAATCAAACTTGTTATGAATTTTCCTTCAAACTTGCGTTACACCAAGGATCACGAATGGATTTTATTAGAAGGTAATGTTGCAACGATCGGTATCACCGAATTTGCACAACGCGAACTGGGAGATATCGTGTTTGTAGATATTCCTACAATCGGCAAAACACTGAATGCAGAAGATGTATTCGGTACAGTAGAAGCTGTAAAAACAGTATCTGACCTTTTCCTCCCGGTTGCCGGAACGATCAATGAGTTTAACGGGGACCTGGAAAGCGAGCCGGAACTGGTTAACACCGATCCTTATGGAGATGGCTGGATGGTGAAGATGACGGTGAAAAACCCTGCTGACGTAAGCAAACTGCTCGATGCAACAGCCTACAAAGCACTGGTTGCTGAATAATCAAACAATCATCAATCATATTGGAAAAGACAATAGGCCACGTTACAACGCTGGCCTGTTGTCTTTTTTCATGAACGTACTTTGAGAAACCATATTTATTACTTTGCAACGCTTGTGTAGATGAAGAACTGGAAATACTTTATTCCGGCCGTTTTATGGGTTGTCATGATCTTTATTCTTTGCACATTGCCAGGCAAAGATATCCCCACTACTCCCTTTCTCGAAAAAATACACTTCGACAAATTTGTGCACTTCGGCCTCTTTGGCGGCATCGTATTCTTTTTCAGTCTGGCTATTTACCAGAAAAAGAAATATGTTTCTGCTGGTACCCTGCTGCTCTTCGTTGTGCTCTCAGCCGCCTACGGCGTGGCAATAGAGTTCATTCAAAAATACTGGGCCATCGACCGCAGCTTTGATCTATACGATGCGCTGGCCGATACTCTCGGCGCAATTGCCGGTGTTTGGGTATTCAAACTGTTTCAGAAATATTTCCTCTCCAAAGACGCAAAATAAAAATCCCCCCTGGAACCAGGGGGGAATATATATACTGCTTATGAGAAATAAGTGTTTCTTGAATTATTGTTGACCCGCTTCTTTCTTCGCCTCATTTTTCATCTTGTCGTTTGCAAAGATAGAGAACTCGCAACGGCGGTTCTTGGCGCGGTTTTCTTCTGTATCGTTCGGGAATTTAGGCTGGCTCTTACCATACCAGAAACCCTGAATACGGTTAGCGGCAACACCCTGTGATTTCAGGTAGTTGATCACCGTATTCGTTCTTCTTTCAGACAGGCCCATGTTATAGGCATCGGTACCTTTATCGTCCGTATGGCCTTCTACACGTACATATGTATCAGGATACTTGTTCAGGATCTGTGCCAGCTGGGCTACGGTCTGTTGTGAAGCAGGAGAAAGGTCAGATTTATCAAAGCCGAACAGCACGCCGTTATCAAATGTTACGTTGATACCTTCACCCACACGCTCTACAGTAGCGTTAGGGATTTCACTTTTGATCTCTTGTGCCTGTTTATCCATTTTCTTACCAATTAAAGCACCACCAGCGCCACCTAAAGCCGCACCGATGATCGCTCCCAATGCCGTATTACCGGCCGCTTTACCAATGATAGCGCCAGCGGCAGCACCACCGCCAACACCAATTGCAGCGCCTTTTTTCGTATTGTCCATGCTCTGCCATGTTTTACAGCTAAACAGCATGGTAACTGACAAGAACATAGCTACCAGAACATTCAATCTTTTCATTGTAGTAATTTTAAACATGAAGGTTATTTATAATCAGTATGGATGACAAATTTAAGTCGAAAACTGGTAAACAAATATATTGCCAGTTTTCTTTTTTTGCTTCCAACCTGTTGATTAATAAATTTTAACAAAACGTAAAAAGATAGTAAGCAAAATATCACATATACATAATCATAAATATGCCTCTCCCTGCTTCCACGGATATGGAATCTGTTACGCTTGATATCTTAACAACGATCAGCCTAAAAGGTTCTTCAACAAGCCACCAATTCCGCCGCCTGCACCCTGTTGTTGCTGTGCGCCATTGCTGAGCACATTTTTCAGGTCGTTCAGGTCAACGTTGCCATCGCCGTTCTGATCGAGGCCACCTTTCAGTTTGCCAAGAATGCCATCCAGGTTAAAACCGGAGCTGGCGCCACCTGTGAGAGAACTCAGGATACCACCCAGACTGAAATTGCTGTTACCAGGATCATTTGTTTTGTTTACCAGCGAGCCCAATACGCTGGGGATGAGAGAGCTCGCCAGTTGTGTAGCAGCGCCTTTGTCCAGGTTGAATTTTTCCAATAAAGTACCTACCAGGTTATTGGAAATGTTGCTCACTACCGGGTTGCTGGAAGAGCTGTCGGTATGACCGCCCAGCAGGCCGAGTACGCCTTCTGTGTTGCCATTGGCCAGTTCCTGTTGCAGTCCGGAAGCAATGGATTCGGTAGCTGCGCCGATAACGGCTTCATTGTGCTCATCAGGAACGGACGGATTGTTAACAACGGCATCCTGTGCATGTTCCCGAACGAGTTGCATTAATTGCTCTAGCATTGTGATTAAATTTTAAAAGGAGGAGTAATAGATGTGTATGCTAAATGTAGGGGAATTTTTTTGATTTGGGGATTTAAGGATTTGTGAATTTTCGGATTTAGGAATTTAGGAATTTTCGGATTTATTGATTTATTGATTTATTGATTTAATGATCTATAAAATCCATAAATCAATAAATCAATAAATCCGAAAATTCCTAAATTCATAAATCCGTAAATTCTCAACTTCCTTGCTTGAGCTTTTCCGCGTTTTCAGCAAAGGCGAGGGCTTCGATCATTTCTTTGATATCGCCGTTCATGAAAGCGTCGAGGTTGTAGATGGTCATTCCGATACGGTGATCGGTAACACGGCCCTGCGGATAGTTGTATGTACGGATCTTGGCCGAGCGGTCGCCGGTAGATACAAGGCTCTTGCGTTGAGACGCGATCGCATCTTCATGTTTGCGCACCGCAGCTTCGTATATGCGTGTACGTAACATCTTCATCGCAATTTCACGGTTGGAGTGCTGGCTGCGGCCTTCCTGGCATTCTACTACCACGCCGGTAGGAATGTGGGTAAGCCTTACCGCCGATTCCGTTTTATTTACGTGCTGGCCACCTGCACCGGAAGAACGGAAGGTATCCATCTTAATATCAGCCTCCCGTACGTCTACGTCCACGTCTTCTGCTTCGGGCAGCACCGCTACTGTGGCAGCAGAGGTGTGTACACGTCCGGATGCTTCCGTGGCGGGCACGCGCTGCACGCGGTGTACGCCGGATTCAAATTTGAGGGTGCCATACACATCATCTCCGTTCACTTCCAGCACCACCTCTTTATAACCACCAGCAGAACCGGGGTTTTCATTCATGAGGTTAGTGGTCCACCCTTTCAGCTCACAGAAACGGAGATACATGCGCAGGAGGTCGCCGGCAAAGAGGCTGGCCTCATCGCCACCGGTACCAGCGCGGATCTCAAGGATAGCGTTCTTCTCATCCTGCGGATCTTTCGGGATCAGCAGGTTGCGGATCACCTCTTCCTGTGCAGTTTTCTGTTCCTGTAATGATTCTGTTTCGGCCTTGGCCAGGTCGCGCATCTCTTCGTCGCCGCTGTCCAGCACTTCCTTGTTGAAGGCGATATCGTCCAGCAGCTTGCGGTAAGCATCGTAAGCCTTTACGATCTTCTCCAGCTGACGGTATTCCTTGCTAAGCTGGCCAAACTTTTTATTATCACTCACCACCTCTGGATTGGTGAGCGCCAGCGATACCTGCTCAAAACGGCCTTTTATAGCTTCGAGTTTGTCTATCATAATTATCTTTGACTTTTGAGTATCATCCCGGGCAGGCATGATACTGTCAATCGGGTTGCAAAATTAACATCATTAACTTAATTAAACACCAGGTTATTGAAACAGATCAGATTAAAAGGAAAAGATATATTTGACGGACAGCAATTCCTGGGCGCCGGCAAGGTGCTGGTGATCGACGAAGACGGCACCGTGGCGGGCATTACAACCGAAAGCGACATTGACGGCGACGTGCAGGAACTGGATGGCATCCTTTGCCCTGGCTTTGTAAATACGCACTGCCACCTGGAATTATCCGCCATGAAAGGCGTCATCCCTGAAGGGACGGGCCTTCCGGCCTTCCTCACGCAGGTGATGCAATCCCGCAATAACAACGCCGATAGCCAGGAAGCCGCCATCAGCGCTGCTGAAGCAGCCATGTGGCAGGCCGGCATCGCCGCCGTAGGCGATATCAGCAACAGCACCGCCACACTCGCGCAAAAGCAACAAGGGAAACTTTACTACCACACTTTCGTGGAGTGCATGGGATTTACAGACGCCGGCGCCAAGGGCCGCTATGCCTACAGCATGGACGTATTACAGCAATTTAAAAAGATCAACGGCGCGCAGCACAGTTGCTCCATCGCCCCGCATGCGCCCTACTCCGTGAGCAAAACGCTTTTCGGGATGCTGGCCGCCACGCCAGATAATGTGCCCGTAACGATCCACAACCAGGAATGCGCCGCCGAAAATGAGCTGTACCAGCACAAAACAGGAGATTTCCTGCCTTTCTACCAGACCTTCGGCATCGATATCAAGGGGTTTGAAGCTCCCGGCAGTAACAGTCTGGCTGCTTATCTCCCTTTCTTCTCCCAACAAAAAATATTACTCGTACATAATACCTATACAACGGATACGGATATACGCTTTGCGCTGCAGCAAGCCCTGGAAACCTGGTGGTGCCTTTGTCCGCAGGCCAACCTTTATATCGAAGGCCGCCTGCCGGATATCCCGCTGCTGCGCCGCCATGGCTGTAATATCACGCTGGGTACGGACAGTCTTGCCTCCAATCACCAGTTGTCGGTATGGGAAGAGATCAGGACCCTGCAAGCGCATTTCCCGGAACTGCCGCTGGCAGAGCTGCTGAAATGGGCCACCAGCAACGGCGCCAGGGCGCTGGGTATCAGCGGTACTTACGGCAGCTTCCACAAAGGCGCCAGGCCTGGTGTAGTACTCATCGATCAAGAATGCCAGAGAATCATATAATCGTCCCCTTTTATGAACAGTTTTTTAGATCAGATCATTTTAGACAACCCTGTACGCGACTACCTGATACTGGCGGGCGTGCTGCTGCTGATGTCATTCGTGAAACGCGTCATCTCCCGTGTGCTGGCCGCCGTACTTTACAGGCTGGTGAAACATTGGTCGCCACAGTTGCAGGAAAAAGATTTCGTTAACCTGCTGGTGCGCCCGCTGGAATACTTCCTGCTGTTGGTGGCTTTCATGCTTACCATCAACAGGTTCACGTTCCCGCATGTGCTGAATGTGCATGTTTATAACCAGGTGACCTTGCAGAATGTGACGGACACCTTGCTGAACCTCACTTTCAGCATGAGCATCATCTGGATCATGCTGCGCCTCATCGACTTCATCGCGCTGGTGCTGGAGCGGAAGGCGGACCTTACGCCGGATATGACCGATAACCAGTTCGTGATCTTCTTCCGCGACTTCTTCAAGGCGATTGTGTTCATCATGGGCGCCATCGCGTTTACCCGGATACTCTTCGGGCCTACGCTGGTAGAAAAGATCATTGCGGGCCTTGGTATCGGTGCGGCAGCCCTCGCCCTCGCTGCGAAGGAAAGCATCGAAAATCTCATCGGCTCTTTTATCATCTTCTTCGACAAACCATTTCGTGTAGGCGATACCGTGAAGGTAGACAGTTTCCAGGGGGCGGTAGAAAAGATCGGCTTGCGCAGCACGCGCCTGCGCACGCTGGAAAAGACTTTCGTGACCGTGCCTAATAAAAAGATGGTGGACAGCATCCTGGATAACCTCTCACTGCGCACGCAGCAGCGGGTGGCCATGCGGCTGGAACTGGGCACCGAAACGCAGGCAGACAAAGTGCTGGGCGTGGTACAGGATATCCGCGGCATCCTGAAAGACAATAGCAATGTGCTGCCCGGCTTCACTGTGAACCTCCATGATTTCACCAAAGACACTTACGTGGTGCAGGTAATTTTCAACACCTATATCATCGATGGCAACCAGTATGCGGCGCTCCGCGAGAATGTGAACCTGTCGGTGATCAAGGCGTTGGAGGCCCGCGATGTGAAGCTGCCTACCACCAGTATGAATGTGACCTTTAAAAACGAGGCATAAAAAAAATTACGGATTACGAATTAAGAATTACGGCCCGCCTGGTGATCTACCAGGCGGGCCGTAATTCTTAATTCGTAATCCGTAATTTTTTATTCGCTGTCTTTTTCTTTCTTGGAAGATTTCAGCAGGATGCGGGAGAGGTCTGCTTCTACTGATTCTTTAGGGGCGCCTACGATGCGGCCTTCTTCTTTACCATCTCTGAAAACGATGATGGTAGGCACTTTCTTCACTTTATAATCGGTGGGGGCGTCTGTCTGCATTTTTTCATCGGCGCCGAAGAGGATCACCTGATCTTCCGGGCTGCCGGCCATGATCATTACTTTATAGAGTTGGGGAAGCACCTGGCGGCTGGTTTCATCCCAGGTGCCCATAATGGCTACCAGGCTGAAGTTGCTGCGGTTAGCTTTGATGTAGTTGAGCATATTGTCGTTGGGCTCATAGCTGTTCACGCCTTTATAGAACCAGGAGTATTCGGCTCCGTTCATCAGCGTTTTCATATCCACTTTACCTTTCAGCGCTTTGCCATTTTGAGCCCAGGCCAGGGATGATAATAAGAGGCTGCCACCCAGGAGTAATGTTTTTAATCGCATAAACATGTTTTTATAATTGATCTTTCAGTTCTGTCAAAAAACCACGTACCTTCTGCAAAGCTTGTACCATTTCGAAATTACGGGCGGCCAGCTTGCGATCTTCCTTGAGCTTTTGTTTGGCGCCTTCGATCGTATATTTTCTTTCGCGCAGGAGGTGATAGATGAGCTTCAGATGATGGATATCTTCTTGCCGGAAAAGGCGATCGCCTTTGCGGTTCTTTTTGGGTTGCAAGATATCAAATTCATTTTCCCAGTAGCGGATCAGGGAGGTATTCACCCTGAACATAGCGGCTACTTCGCTGATAGAATAATATTGTTTGTCTAGTGTTTGTTTATCCAACTCCATAATCAGGTCCGGGTCTTCCGATAATTCTTTCAATGATTTCCTTCCGCGCTTCTTACCGTTTTGCGGTGCTGCTGCGGCAGGCGATTTGGTCGCTTTCACTTTAGACTTCACGGCCACAGCATCTGCTTGCGGCAGATGGGGCGTTTCCGGCGTCGAAAAGAGATCTAGCTGATGCATGGTGGTAAAAAACGCGGTGACGAATATCTTTTACGGCCATGAATTTAACCAATTTACTTCAGCTTTTGGATTTTAGCCAACAGCTTTTCTTTAAAAAAACGAAATTACCCCTTGTTAACCAAGCGTTTATCCTTAGTCGAATGATTGGTTACCCGAACGGGCCAGCTTCAGCATACGATCGAATTGTTCGGGGGTGAGGTCATTGAAGAAGAAGTAGACGGGATCTACCTTTTCGCCGTTTTTCATCACTTCGTAGTGGCAGTGCGGGCCGGTAGATTTACCGGTGCTGCCCACCCAGCCGAGTACATCGCCGCGTTTTACGCGCTGGCCTGCTTTCACTTTCATGCGGAGCATGTGCCCATAAAGCGTTTTATAGCCATAGCCATGTTGTATTACCACATGGTTGCCGTAGCCTACATCGCTCAGGCTGGCATCTTCCACCACGCCATCGCCGGTAGCATAGATGGGCGTGCCGCTGGGCGCTGCGAAGTCGAGGCCTGCGTGGTATTTCATCGTTTTATAGATCGGATCGATACGATAGCCGAAGCCGGAGGCGATATGCTTCAAATCCTTGTTGGACACGGGTTGTATAGCAGGGATAGATGCCAGCATCTGCTGTTTGTTCTTCACCATCTTGTCGATCTCGTCATAAGAAGTTTCCTGGGACTTCATCCTGTTGCTGATCTCTTTAAGCAATACGGAGGTGGAGGCGATGATCTCGCTGCTGGCAAAGGATTGCAGCTGTGCGGCTTCTTCGTCGCGGTTCACTTTACCCATGCGGGCGCTATCCGGGATGGGGGAGGCCTCGAAGATCACGCGGTAAATTTCATTGTCGCGGTCTTCCAGTTCGGCCAGTTTCGTTTTCACTTCTTTCATACGGCCTTGCAGGGCGTCATATTTTTCCTTCATGCCGTCGAGGTCGCGGCGCAGGGATTTCTCCTTAGGAGAGTCCAGGAAGCGGTAGGCGATAGACAGGAAGATGGCACCGGTTACAATGGCAGCCGAAACGAAACCGAGTATCCTCAGTATCTTCACCCGCAGTGAAACTACGAGCTTCTCATATTTTAATGTTTGGGTGTTGTAAAAATATTTAACCTTCTTCATTGCACCGGGTGTACGTTTTTGGCCATAGTGCTCGCACTGTGACAGCAGATATTTCAGGTGTACAAACGTATGGATGCGTCGGATGCGTATAACCGCCACCTTAACTTTTTTGCCGGGTAACACATCCTGTTTTGAATAATCATGGAGGTTTCAATATTTTTGCACTCCCTGTGACACGGCGGGAAAATAAGGCGCACAAACCTAATGTAATTAGATTAAAACATCAACCTTTTGAATGTCAATTTTCTAAAACTTTATAAAGGCTTGAGTTACAAGGGAAAGAGATACATATTAATTCGCATCAATATTTATGACAGCATCTGAAATAAGACAGCAATTCCTGGACTTTTTTGCGTCAAAAGGGCACCAGATCGTGCCTTCTGCACCTATCGTTATTAAGAACGATCCTACTTTGATGTTCACCAACGCGGGGATGAACCAGTTTAAAGACTACTTCCTGGGCAACAAAGTAGCGGCGCACAAGCGGGTTGCGGATACGCAGAAGTGCCTGCGCGTGAGCGGCAAGCACAACGACCTGGAAGAAGTAGGTATCGATACTTACCATCATACCATGTTCGAGATGCTGGGCAACTGGAGCTTTGGCGACTATTTCAAGAAAGAAGCCATCGCCTGGAGCTGGGAGCTGCTCACCGAAGTGTACAAGATACCCGTAGATCGTTTATACGTGACCGTATTTGAAGGCGACGCCAGCGAAAACCTCCCGAAAGATGAAGAAGCCTACGGTTTCTGGAAAGCCCATATCGCGGAAGACCGCATCCTGCTGGGCAACAAGAAAGATAATTTCTGGGAGATGGGCGACACCGGCCCCTGCGGCCCCTGTTCTGAAATCCATGTGGATTGCAGGCCCGACGCGGAAAGACAAAAGATCGATGGCCGTACCCTCGTGAATGCCGACAATCCCCAGGTGATCGAAATCTGGAACAACGTATTCATGCAGTTCAACCGCCAGAAAGATAAATCACTCGTACCGCTGCCCGCCAAACACGTAGATACCGGCATGGGCTTCGAACGCCTCGTGAGAGTGCTTCAGGGTAAATCCTCGAACTACGATACCGATGTGTTCTCCGGCACCATCCAGGCCACCGAAAAGCTCACCAGCCGCCAATATAAAGGCACCGACGAGAAATCCGATGTCGCCTTCCGCGTGATCGCTGACCACATCCGCGCGATCTCCTTCACCATCGCCGACGGACAGCTGCCCTCCAATACCGGCGCCGGTTACGTGATCCGCCGTATCCTCCGCAGGGCCGTGCGTTACTATTTCTCTTTCCTCGACAATAAAAAACCTTTGCTGCATGAACTTGTGCCGGTGATCGCCGCACAGTTCTCACATGTGTTCCCGGAACTGCAACAACAGGTAGACTTCGTGAAGAAAGTGATCTATGAAGAAGAAAATAACTTCCTCCGTACCCTTGAAAGTGGTATACGCCGTATTGAAGACTTCATGAAAAGCGCCAGCAGCAAGGCTATCGACGGTAGCACCGCTTTTGAACTGTACGATACTTACGGGTTTCCGTATGACCTCACCAGCCTGATTGCGGCGGAAAATAAATTCTCTGTAGATGAAGAAGGCTTCCAGGCCGCCATGCAACAACAGAAAGACCGCTCCCGCGCCGCCACTGAACTGGATATGGGCGACTGGATCACCGTGGACGAAACACCGGATTCTGTATTCATCGGCTACGAACAGCTGGAAAGCAATACCCGCCTGCTGAAATACCGTTCCGTAAAAGCTAAAGGCAAAGAACAATATCAGCTGGTGCTGGGCCAAACGCCTTTCTATGCAGAAAGCGGCGGCCAGGTAGGCGATACCGGTGTGCTTCACTTCGGCGATGACATCATCCACATCACCGATACCAAAAAAGAAAATAACCTTACCATACATTTTGCCGATAAACTGCCCGCCAATCCTGCGGCGCCGGTAAAAGCCGTGGTGGCCAAAGACAAACGCAGCAACACCGCGCGCCATCACTCCGCCACCCACCTGCTGCATGCGGCGCTCCGCCAGGTGCTGGGCACACATGTTGCGCAGAAAGGCTCGCTGGTAAATGCGGAAAGTCTGCGCTTCGACTTCTCCCACTTCGCGAAAGTGACAGATGAAGAGCTGGCGCAGATCGAACAGATCGTGAACGACAAGATCCGTGAAAATATCCCGGTGGTGATCAAGGAACTGCCGAAAGAAGAAGCGCTACAACTCGGCGCCATGGCACTTTTCGGTGAAAAGTACGGCGATGTGGTGCGTGTGGTGATCATGGACCCTGCCTACAGCGTAGAGCTGTGCGGCGGTACGCACGTAGGCGCTACCGGCGAACTGGGTCTTTTCAAATTTGTATCAGAAGGCGCAGTGGCCGCAGGCGTACGCCGTGTAGAAGCTGTAACCGGCGCACAGGCCCTTCAATTTGTGAACGAGCAATTACAACAACTGAAAGATATCAAAGGCGCCCTCAAAAGCCCCAAGGAGCCTGTGAAAGCAGTGGAAGCGCTGATCAGCGACAAGGCATCCCTGGAAAAACAGGTAGAAGCGCTGGAACTGGAAAAGGTACGCCAACTGGCTGCCAGTCTGCGTTCCCAGGCACAGCAGATCAACGGCATCAACTTCCTCGGCCAGATCGTGGAAGTGGGTAACGCCGAAGGCCTGCGCCAGCTTTCGTTCCAGCTGAAAACCGAGATTCCCGACCACGTGCTGGTATTTGCTGCCAACATCGGTGGTAAAGCCAGTGTAGCCCTTACTATTGATGAAAAACTTGTGGCAGCCAAAGGCTGGGAAGCTCCCAAGATCATCAAGGAACGTATCGCTCCGCTGATCAAAGGCGGCGGCGGCGGCCAGAAATCCTTTGCTACGGCCGGCGGCCAGGAAACAGATAAACTGGACCAGGTGGTGGCCGCTGTGAAAGGATTACTACTATAATGTAAGAATGGGAGAATTTACGAATGGGAGAATTTATTTCTACGAGTTACCCTTTAGAGATTTCAGGAACGACTTCATAGAAATAAATTCTCCCATTCGTAAATTCTCCCATTCTCACATTTTACAGTAATTTTAAGTACTAAAACCGCAGAGATATGAGCAAGTTGCTGCAAACCCTTACCCTCGCAGGTTTTACCTGCTTCAGCTTTTACTCCGCCTCCGTATCTGCCCAGGATAAAAAAGATAAACTGGGTGAATTCGACGAGATCGTCATCAAACATAAAAGCGATAAGGATGGCAAAGTAACCGTAGAGATCAAGAATGGCGAGATGTTGCTGGACGGCAAAAAGCCCGATCAATTCAGCAATCCTGACATCTCAGTATTTCGCCGCAAGATCACGCCCGTTGATGGCAACACCCTCGGATTCAATGGTGGTGGTAACTTCCGCGACTTCAACCTCTTCAATGATGAAGATGATAATGGCGACACCGGAGAAGATCAACCTATATTCACCAACAAGGCCGTATTGGGTGTGATCACCGAAAAGAAAGCGCCCGCAGGCGCCACCGTCAAGAGTGTGGCGAAGGGCAGTCCGGCCGAGAAAGCGGGCATCAAAGCCGGCGATATCATCACCAATATCGACAATAAAAAGATCGATGAGCCCAGAGACTTATTTGAAACCATCGGCAATTACCAACCCGGCGACAAAATAACAGTAACGTATATACGCAATAAGAAGGATAACAAAGTAAACGTTACCCTCGACGAGCGCAAAGAAGCGATCACCG
The DNA here is from genome assembly GCF_902167635.1 of Chitinophaga vietnamensis. Classification (GTDB taxonomy): domain Bacteria; phylum Bacteroidota; class Bacteroidia; order Chitinophagales; family Chitinophagaceae; genus Chitinophaga; species Chitinophaga vietnamensis. The sequence continues at coordinate 317,854 of NZ_CABHMS010000008.1, read as the reverse complement.
GCAACGATGTACGGCCATTCCCCTCGCCGCGCGGCTTCAACAAACGGTTCTATATGATGCCGCCGCTGCATGACAATGGCAACGATAATTCCTGGTCTTTCGGCAACCGTAGCCCGCTGGGCGGCGCCCGCCTGGGACTGCAAGTACAAGACACTGAAAACGGCGATGGCGCCAAAGTAATCAACATCGCAGAAGGTTCTGCCGCTGAAAAAGCCGGTTTCAAACAAGACGATATCATTACCGAACTGGCCGGCACCCCCATTAAATCCGCCCACGACGTAGCCACCACCTATCGCAATAACATCAACAAAAACACTATAACAGTCAAGGTTACACGTAATGGCCAACAACAAACCATTGAAGTGAAAGTGCCGAAGCAATTGAATAAAGTGGATTTATAATGCGAAGGTTGTCTGGCTCAGGATTATACTGATTGAAAGGATTAACAGGATTTTTTTATCGGGATTAATAAGGATTAAAAAGGGATTCGTGAAGATCAATTCGAGTTGATCTTCACAAATCCCTTTTTAATCCTGTAAAAGAATCCTGGTAATCCTTTCAATCAGTATAATCCTGAGTAAGACAATCTACCGCATTACCTTCTTCAAGAGATTCAATTTATTCTTAAAGGGCGGATACTTCGTAGGAACGTCCAGCCAGGTGCCTGTTTTCAGCATGCCTTTGGGATGGGTGAAGGTATCAAAACTGTATTTGCCATGGTATTGCCCCATGCCGCTGAAACCTGCGCCGCCAAAGGGCAGTTCGGGATTGGTGAGATGTACCAATGAATTATTGATGCAGCCGCCGCCAAAGCGTACCTGCTCTATCAGCATTTTTTCTGTTTTCTTGCTTTTCGTGAAAACGTAGAGCGCCAGCGGGTAAGGCAGTTGCTTGATGGCTTTGATGGCCTGTGAAATATCTTCGAAGGTGAGGATGGGCAGTACGGGCCCGAAGATCTCTTCCTGCATGACGGGGTCGGACCATTCTACATCTTCGAGCAGGGTGGGCGCAATGTAGCGTTGCTCCCGGATGGTTTGTCCGCCGTGAACGATATGGCCTTCCTTGAGATAGGCCGCCACAGTATCAAATCTTTTATCGTTGATGATGCGGGCGTAGTCGGTGCTGGCGGCGGGATCGTTACCGAAAAACTCCACGATGGCATTTTTCATGGCGGTTACCAGTTCATCTTTTACACGGTGGTGTACCAGCAGGTAGTCTGGCGCTACACAGGTTTGCCCGGCATTCCAGAACTTGCCCCATACGATACGTTTAGCCGTCACCGTTATATTCACGTTCTCATCCACCACACAGGGTGATTTGCCGCCGAGTTCCAGTGTAACGGGGGTGAGATGTGGCACGGCCATCTCCATGATCTTCTTACCCACGGGTATACTACCAGTAAAAAATACATGATCGAAACGGAACGACATGAGCAGGGGGATGACCTGCGCGCCGTCGCCCGCTACGGTGGTGATGTATGCCGGGTCGAAAGTATCTTTGATAAGTGCGGTGATCACTTCGGAGGTATGCGGCGCCAGCTCGGAAGGCTTCAGGATGGCGCAGTTGCCGCCGGCCATGGCGCCCAGCAGGGGGCTGAGCTGCAGCATGAACGGGTAGTTCCAGGGGGCGATGATGAGCGTAAGGCCCAGCGGTTGCCGGTAGATACGGCTGCTGCTGGGATAAGTGACCAGCGGAGAGGTGACCACGGTGGGTTCCATCCACTCGCGGAGGCCTTCGAGTATATAGTCGATCTCCTCGTATAAAAATCCTATTTCGCTGGAATAGGCTTCCATAGGGTGTTTGTGCAGATCCTGGCGGAGGGCCTCCATGATCTTCGGCTCATACTGCTGAATGGCCTTCTTCAGCCGTTTCAGTTGTGCCTTCCTGAAAGAATACGGCAGTGTGGCGCCTGAATCGAAATAAGCTTGTTGCGCATGGTAGAGCTGTGCTGCCTGGGCATTGCTGATCATAGGGAAGAATTATTTACTGTCATCTCAATTTAGCATTTTCCCGGCATGAAATTGCCCGGAATCCCGGCATTATTTGAATATATTTGCGTTTACCGGTAAGCAATTATAGTGGTGAAATTGCTTCCATCGTCAATTTATACGGAATCTTAAAACATCACTTCTTGGATTACAGTAAATACGAAATGGTGGTAGGGCTGGAAGTACATGCCCAGCTATTGACAGAGAGTAAGTTATTCTGTAGCGACAGCGCCGCATTCGGTGGTGCGCCTAATACGCATATCAGCCCGATTACGCTGGCGCATCCCGGCACCCTGCCTAAGATGAACCGCAAGGCGGCAGAATATGCTATCAAGCTGGGATTGGCCTGTCATTGCGAAATTGAAAAAGATAATTATTTCGCCCGGAAGAATTATTTCTACCCTGACCTTCCGAAAGGATACCAGGTATCGCAACATACGGCGCCTATCTGCAAGGGTGGCTATGTCAGCATTGTAACAGATACCGGCAGCCGTCAGGTACAGCTGAACCGCATTCACCTGGAAGAGGACGCCGGCAAATTGCTGCATGACCAGGACCCGGCCAACAGCTATGTTGATTACAATCGTGCCGGCGTACCGCTGGTGGAGATCGTGAGCGAACCGGATATCTTTTCCAGCGAGGAAGCATATGCCTATCTCACGGAGTTAAGAAGGCTCGTACGCTACCTCGGCGTGTGCGATGGTAATATGGAAGAAGGCAGCATGCGTTGTGATGCCAATATTTCCATCCGCCTGAAAGGCAGTACCACACTGGGCACCAAGGTAGAGGTAAAAAATATGAACTCTATCCGCAACGTAAAACGTGCGATCGATAACGAAGTGAAAAGGCAGGTAGAAGTATTGGAAAGCGGCGGTACCCTTGTGCAGGAAACCCGCAGCTTTGATGCGGCCACCGGTAGTTCGTTCTCCTTACGATCCAAAGAAGAAGCCAACGATTACCGCTATTTCCCCGAACCCGACCTGGCGCCGTTTAAATTCACCGATGAATTTATCGCAGCCATCAAAGCCACGCTGCCAGCGCTTCCGGAGGAACTGATCCACAAGTATACACATGAATACGGCCTGCCGGAATATGATGCACGCGTGATCTGTGATGATAAAGCTACCGCGGATTATTTTGAAGCGGCGACGCAACTCACTACGCATTACAAGGCTGCTGCCAACTGGATGCTCGGCCCTGTTAAATCGTGGCTCAACGAGCAATCGAAAGAGATCACTGCGTTTCCGGTAACGCCGGAGCGCCTGGTGGCGCTGATCAACCTGGTAGATAGTGGCAAGGTGAGCTTCTCCATTGCTTCTTCCCGTATCTTGCCGGAGATGATCACCTCTCCCGGCGATCCGCTGGAAATAGCCACCAGGCTCAATCTGCTGCAAGATCATAATGCAGATAATATCAGTCCCATCATTGATGAGGTACTGGCTAAATATCCTGACAAAGTAGCTGCTTTCAAAGGCGGCAAAAAAGGCCTGATGGCGCTCTTTGTAGGGGAGGTAATGAAACTGTCGAAAGGCAAAGCCGATCCAAGACTGACCAACGAATTACTCGCGGCAAAATTGAAAAGTTAAATTGAACGCTTACGATTTATAAAAAACATTTGCATGAAAAAATACTTGTTATGGATTTCTGCAGCGGCTTTCCTCGCCAGCTGTACCGGACAACAGGAGAAAGGAGAATTCAAGATAGACGGGCATTTCGCCAATCTCCCGCTAGGCCCGGTAGTATTGGAAGAGTTAACTCTTAATGAAGTGAAAGTGGTAGACTCTACCAACGTGAAAGATGCCAGCGGCAAATTCACTTTGAAAGGTATGGTGGCCGAACAAGGCCTTTATCGTATCCGTTTTCAGAACGGTAAATTCGTGCTGCTGTCGCTCGATGCCGGCGATATGAAGCTGGACGGCGATCTCGACAATCTCGAAAAAATGACCGTGCAAGGTTCTGAAGCTACTTCAGAACTGCAACAGTTCCTCGGCGATATCAGCAAGAAATCCATTTCACTGACAGAAGAGATGCGCGGCCTCGACAGTCTGCATCAGCTCAAAACGCCAGACAGCATCCTGCAGCCGAAAGTGCTGGCCTTACAAAAGAAAGAGAAAGATTTTGAAGAAGAGTTCTTCCTGATGGCTGACAAGACGAAGAACCCCGCCAACGCAGTGTTTGCAATCAGCCAGGTGAGAGACGGCAACGAAATACTTTCCCATAAACAAGTGCTCACCAACCTCACCAAACGTTTCCCGAAAAACACGCTGGTGAAAAGCATGACCGACAAACTCGCTGAACTGGAAAAATCACAGGGTGGCGATGCGGCCGGCGGCGAAGAGCCCTCCAGTACAGTAAAAATAGGCGACGCAGCCCCTGATTTCACACTGCCTGACCCTTCCGGCAAGATGGTGAGCCTGAGCTCTTTCCGTGGTAAATATGTACTGGTGGACTTCTGGGCCAGCTGGTGCGGGCCTTGCAGAGCAGAAAATCCGAATGTAGTAAAAGCATTCCAACAGTATAAGAACAAGAACTTCACTATCCTTGGCGTATCACTGGATAAAACAAAAGATAAATGGACAGAGGCGATCAAACAGGATGGCCTGGCCTGGAATCATGTAAGTGACCTGAAGTTCTGGGAATCGGCAGTAGTGCCGATGTACGGCATCAATTCGATCCCTGCTAATTTCCTGCTCGATCCGCAAGGCAAGGTCATTGCCTCCAATCTGAGAGGAGAAGCACTGGAAGCGAAGCTGAAAGAAGTGTTGAAATAATTATCTTTCTTTAAATAAACAAGAAGCCCCCCGCGTATAACATGCGGGGAGCTTCTTGTTTATGAAAGCATAAAAAAGGCTGGCACGATCGCCAGCCTTTTCTCTCTTAATATCTAAATCAAAATCGCTTACAGCGGGTTCTGTACCAGCTTGGGATTCGCATTCAGCTCATCCTGCGGGAACAGCCATTGCCATTGGTTGTCGCCAGCCGGCATGGTCATTACCAGTGCCAATGCAGGGTTATGGTTAGTACCGGTTCTGTCGAGCTGGAGGTTCTGACGTTTCAGATCGAGGAAACGGAAACCTTCACCCCACAGCTCCAAACGGCGTTGGGTCGCAATTTCAGCCTGCAATGCAGCACCGGTGTTAGTGGACCTGGTGTAGTTAGCATCGCGGTTCTTGGCGAGCGTAAAGAGGGCGTCGGCAGCAGCAGCGTCATTACCCAGTTTGGCATTAGCTTCTGCTTCGATCAGGTACATTTCTGCCAGGCGCATGTAAGGCACATCGCCTACGCTGCTACCATTTGATTTGGCAATGAACTTCTTGTTGATATATGGGAAGGTCTTACCATTTGGCGGAATAGGAATGTTTTTTCCAGTAGAGTCCCAAAGCTGGCTACGTATATCCGTTGCTGTTAATTTCTTATACAGCACTTTGTTGATCGCCTTAGGATTGCTTCTGATGTTGCTGGAGCTGAAGTTAGCAGACATGTAAGCGAAGAAGGACGTGAAGTAGGTAGTCTGGTCATCAGTCTGATAGCTGCCCCAGATCCATTCCCGGTTCTCTACGCTGTTAAATCCTTTCAGGTAGTCTGCATTGCTCATCAGGTCATTAGCGCCGGAACGGGCTTTTTTCGCATAAACGATAGCGTTGTTCCAATCCTGCATAGTTAAAGCTACGCGTGCTTTCAGGCCAAATACCACCAATGTATCGAAGTGGGATTTGTAAGAGCGTTGATAACCTGCCAGGTTAGTGAGTGCAGCATCGAGGTCGGCGTTCACCTGTGTATATACCTGTTCAACACTTGCCCTTGGCTGAGGATCGGTGGTGAATTTGGTCAGCACCGGAACACCCAGTTGGTTGTTAGGTTTAGCAGCAGCATCGTAACGGCCGCCGAAAAGCTGTACCAGCTGGAAGTGTGCCCATCCGCGGTAAGCAAGCGCTTCACCTTTGATCGCTTTTTTATCAGCATCGGCGCCTTTCACTTTATCGATGTTATCGATGATCTTGTTCGCGTTGGCGATGATCCTGTAGTAGAAATAATAAACGAAACGCAGCTGGGAAGCATTCACGTTACGGTGAGTTTGCCACTGGTAAGTAGCGTTGAACCAACCGTTACCGGCGCTGGTCATTACCAGGTCATCACCCATCATGTCCATATCGATCATGATAGAGCCTTGTCCGGCCTGGTCCTGGTTATCGTAAGCTGAATACATCGCTCTGTGAATACCGTTCAAAGCGGCCCAGCCACCTTTGGTATCAACGAAGAGATCACCTTCAGACACGGCGTCTGTCGGGGAAGTATTCAGGTAATCTTTTTTACATGAAGAGAGCAAGGAAGCCGCAACTGCACCTGCAATGAATATACTTAGTATCCTTTTCATTCTTTCAAATTTTAGAGAGTAACATTCAGACCAGCACTGATAATACGGGCAGGCATATACACGTTTGTAGTAACACCATTGAATGATTGAGCAGCGTTCATGCCTTTACGTGCAGTGAACAGCGCCAGGTTTTCACCACTTACAAATACGCTGGCTGCCTGTACGTGAATGCTCTGTGCATATTGTTTAGGCAGATTGTAGCCCAGTTTTGCAGACCTGAGATTCAGGAAAGATGCGCTGGTCAACCAACGATCGGAGTTAGCCGCGTTGAAGTTGGTAGTCTGGCTCTGGTCCATACGTGGTACGTTGGTAATATCGCCAGGTTTCTGCCAGCGTTTCAATGCGTCTGTGCTCAGTGCTGCACCATAGCTACCGGAGTTCATGAGCGCAGCATAAGTGCCATCATAAGTTTTACCACCGATCTGGAAGGAGATCAGGAAAGACAGCGAGAATTGTTTGTATGTGAAAGTATTGTTCAAGCTACCGTACAGATCAGGGATAGCAGAACCGGCGTAGTGGTATCTTGCGTTGTTGATGTTGGTAGTAACGGTGTCGCCATTTTTGGTGATGCGGCAGTTGCTTGCATTGTAGACGTTAGCACGATACAATGCAGAACCATCCTGCGGATCAACGCCATACCATTCGCGGAGCCAGTAGTCATAGATAGAATGGCCTACAGACAGTTTTTTAGTACCGGAGATGATTTCAGCCTGTGGCAGTTTGGTGATCTCGTTCTTCAGGGTGCTGAGGTTCAGGTCAGCAGTCCAGCCGAAATCTTTCTTACGCATGATCTCACCGGTCAGTTGCAATTCGAAACCTCTGTTCACCATAGAACCTACGTTAGCAGATTTGGTGGCGATACCACTTGACAGTGGCAGCGGAAGATCGAACAGGAGGTTGTCTGATCTGCGGTTGAAGTATTCGATGCTACCAGTGAGTCTGTTATCGAACAGGCCGAAGTCGACACCGAGGTCGAAGCTCTTGTTCTGTTCCCACTGAATTTCAGGTGTACCGATCTTGGTGTAGTACAAACCTGGCTCCAGCGCATTGTTGTAGCCTTGTGAGTACAGGGATTGCCAAACGTAATAGTTCTGATTGCCGTTTGCATCCAGTACCGCGTCGTTACCGGCAGTACCATAAGAAGACCTCAGTTTCAGCATGTTCACCCAGGATACAGGCTTCATGAAGTTTTCTTTATCTAAACGCCAGCCGGCGCCTGCGGAAACGAAGTTACCCCAACGGTTATCAACAGAGAAACGGGAAGTTCCATCACGACGGTAAGCAACAGACAGGAAGTATTTGTCGTCGTAACCGTAGTTGATGCGGGAGAAGTAACCTTCAATCCTGTACTTGTTAGTGAATGAATACAGGCTGCTGGTAGTGGTGAAATTGTACAGCTCTGAGTTACCGGGAGCTACGAGCGACTGACGTTCGCCATACAGGGTATTGATGGTTTGATCGTAGTTCTCGTGGCCTAACAGTACTTCGATGTTATGCTTGTTGATTGTTTTGTTATAGTTCAACAGCTGGTTCAGGTTGTAGCTGGTATTCTGTGTGCTGGTGCGGCTGCCAACTCCGGAAGGAGCGCCATCACCAACGATGGTGTTCAGGAAGCCGTTACCTCTGTAGTTGGTAACATCTACAGCGATGCTGGTAGTAAATTTGAAATCTTTCAGGAAAGTGATCTCGCCGAAAGTTCTACCGCTGAGGATATTGCGTTTGAAAGAGTTGTCGTTCAGCAGGTTCTCTGCAATGGTATGACGACCGGGAGAAGCGCCAGGACCACGGTTTGCACCGATGTCGTACATTCTGTTACCGTCGGCATCCAGCAGGTAGGCACCTGTTACAGGATCATGCTGATAGATAGGATAAATAGGGCCGATGTTACGGGAGAAGAAGATCGGGTTCACATAACCAGTACTGCTGCTTACATCTGTTTGATTAGATTTAACAAATGTACCGGAGATGTTCACACCTGTTTTGAACCAGCTGGTGGCTTGTGTATTGATATTGATGCGGCTGGCGATACGCTCGAAATCGGAGTTGATCACATAGCCTTTTTCTTTCAGGTAGTTCAGTGATACGTAGTAGTCTGTTTTTTCAGAGCCACCGCTGTAAGCCAGTCCGTACTCACCTCTTGAGCCGGTGCGGGTAACTGCTTTGTCCCAGTCGAGGTCATCGCCGTAAAGCAGTTTCGCGTTGGGATTCAGTACGCCGTTTGTATCTACGATAGCGTTATCAGGTACGTTGAAAGGGTTGTAACCCAGCAAACCTTTGATACCATTGGTAGCCGCTTTGTTTGCAGCGGATAATGTGGAACCTTTTGATACCAGGGCGTTGCGGTTAGCTTCCCACATGAGCGGATAGTACTGGGCAGCATCTACTCTGCTGTATTCAGGGATTCCGCGTTTGCTGAAACCCTGTGTAGCGGTTACCTGTAAAGAGGAGCGGTCTTTCTTACCTTTTTTGGTAGTAACGATCACCACACCGTTTGCGGCGCGGGCGCCGTAGAGTGCGGAGGAAGATGCATCTTTCAGTACAGAAACGCTTTCGATATCAGCTACGTTAAGGCTGCTCAGGTTGCCGGAGAAAGGAACTCCGTCTACCACGTACAGCGGATCGCTGGAGGCGTTTACAGAACCAAAGCCGCGGATACGGATAGTAGGGCCTTCACCTGGCTGACCGCTACTAGCATTGGTTTGGATACCTGGAGCAGCGCCATCCAGTGCGCTGGCGATGTTTGAGATCGGGCGGGTAGCAAATTTTTTGCTGTCGATTTGTGTACTGGCGCTGGTGTTAGAGCCTTTTTTGGCGGTACCGTAAGCCACCACCACTACTTCGTTCAGTGCCTTTTCATCCTGGCTCAGTTGAACATTGATCGTGTTCTTGCCAGCGGTGGACACTTGTTGAACACCGTAGCCGATGTTAGAGATTTCCAGTGTTGGGTTGCCATTTACGCTGATGGTAAATGTACCTTCACCATTGGTCACTGTACCTGTGGAAGTGTTTTTAATTTTCACGGTAACGCCAGGCAATGCAGAGCCATCTTTGGCATCCGTCACTTTACCTGTAATCGTTCGTGTTTGAGCCAGCGCGTGTAAAGCGCTGATGGCCATGAACAGCCAGAGAAATAACCCCTTCTTCATAAGCGATTTTGATTTGAAAAAATAAACATGCGCAACGTATGGGCGAGGTTAGGGAATGACAGTTCCTGAAGGTCCCTGTCCTTCTTATCAATTCAGCACATACGAATAATTTTAACCTGGGAAAAGCAATGCTACGGTGACCGCTACAGTAACAAGTTTTCTCTCATAAGCAAAATAATATTGTGCATAAGCAATTAATCAGTTATTACAGCTTTGTCCCGATCTTTCGGGAATACGAAAATCTGGCTACTAAATAATCTAACGCTTTACAGCGTGCTTCCTCCTATGAATACCTTAAATCAATACTCATCTTTTTATGAGCTGGCTGGTTATACTAGGCCGTGCAATTAAAATGGAACAGGTTGATTGAACTGCTCCTCATAAGCGATCAGATACTCCCTGACATAGAAAGAATCTTCTTCTCATGTTTTTCAGACAGCGCGCAAATATAATGAAACCTGAATTTGACCACATAGCACGTTCGTGCTATAAAAAACAAAAAGGATCGCTCAAATGAGCGATCCTTTTTTCAGTTATCGGGTATTAGTGTGTACTTATTCAGTACCGCCTGCCCACCAGATCTTGTCTTTGAAGATGTTCACTTTAGGAACATTTTTCGGGTTGGAGCTGGTTTCGCTGGTAGGATAAGGGAATCTTTCCACGAATCCATAAGCGGAGTTGTTATTGAAAGGATTGTTCAGTGTTGGGATTCTTGTTCTGCGGTAATCGTTATAGGCTTCAATAGACTCGGCTTCATAAGAAGCGATATACTTCTGTGTCATGATCTCTTTCAGGTTGTCTGCCTGGGTAGTGCCGAGCAGCGGCAGCACCGTGTTGGTGTAGTAAGCATCACCACCGGTTGCACCGCTATATGCAAAAGCAGCCATGATAGCGGCTTTCAGTGCCGGTTTAAAATCCTGTCCCTTCCTGGCAAGGATTTCAGCCTGGATAAATAGCAACTCGTGATAGGTCATCATTGGTGTAGGAGCCACCATTGACTTCGCTTTGTTCTTACTTGACGTGGAAGAGAATAAGGAAACAGAATAATTACCTTGATTAGCAGTACCATTAGGTCCTGGTTGCACGGTACCGCCTACCAAAGTGAAGTAGTTCTGAATACGCGGATCTTTACGGTTGTTCATCAGGTCATATAATGTTCGGCCTACTGCCAGGTAACCAGCCCTGTCTACATTGAACAGATACCAGGGATTGGCAGCAGCAACGTTTGGCTGATAAACATTAAACAGCATTTCAGATGAAGCATTATCGAACCCATTGGCGATGGCTGCAAGTGCAGCATCATCGGCGGTTGGGTCAACAGCTCTCATATGCAGATAGTACCTGGCTTTCAGACTCCAGGCAGCTTTGGTCCATTTGGTAGCATCACCTTTGTAGATAAAGTCCGCAGGAGCAAGCCCTGTAACTATGTCAGGAGTAACAGGTTTTGCGAAGTTGGCAATCGCACTGTCCAGGTAAGGCAGGATCACTTTTTTGTAGATATCCTGTTGTTTGTCATAAGTAGGTTCAAAATTTCCTGCTCCTTTCAAAGCTTGAGAGAAAGGCACTTGTCCCCACATATCAGTAACAATAGCGAGGTTGTACGCTGTCAATACCTGTGCGATACCCAGGGTGAGTTTGTTATTTGGCTCGCTACCATCGGGAGAACATTTCTTGATGATATCTTTCAATATCATCAGATTGTCGTAGATGGAGTTCCAGTTATTGTTACCCAATGCGCCACCTGTAACTTGTGTTCTGTTATCAGCGCTTTGCATCTGACCATAGTTACCGCAGTTCTGTTCAATGAACACGGATGCGTAATACGCCAGATCAGTGCCCGTTGTACCAACAGCACTTTCTGTAGTCACTGACGGGATCTCATTCACCGCTGCCACATTCTTGGGGTTATTCAGGTCCCGGTTGATTTCATTCATCACTTTATCTGAGCAGGCGGAGAATGATAGCGCCAACAAAGATCCTGTTATATATTTCCAATGTTTCATAATTATTCAGCTTTTGTTATTAGAAAGTAAGGTTAAGACCTAAACCAAAGCTACGGGTTTGCGGCAATGACATATAGTCGAAACCACCCTGCATGTTACCATTACCCTGAGAAGATTCAGGATCGAAGTTAGGCAGCTCTGTCCACAGCAGGATGTTACGCGCTGATACTGACAAGGAAGCGGCTTTGATCACTTTTGTTTTTGCACAAATGCTTTGTGGCAGGTCGATGTTCAGTGCAATCTCACGGAGTTTTACGAAAGACGTTCCATAGATGTGCGCCTCGTCAATTCCACCCAGCAGCTGATTGTAGAGGAATTCAATATTATCTCTTCCTTTAATAACAGTCGTATTAGGATCACCACCAGTACCATCAGGCTTAACTGTAGATGCTTTCACACCAGGATAGAAAACTTCCATGGTATTACGGCCTTCTGTTTTCTTAGAGGTACCATACAGATCAATCAACCTGTTGGCGCCAGAATACATCTGACCACCCTTCTTCCAATCAACCAATGCGCTTAAGCGCAGGAATTTATAACGAAGAGAAGTGCTGAAACTGGCGATAAAATCAGGTGTTACAGTACCTATCACCGCTTCATCACCCGCGATAGGCATGCCATCGTCATCCAGCATCATTTTGCCTTCTTTATTACGAGCGAAAGAGATACCATAGATAGCAGGATAAGTGTAACCAATGGCTGCACGCACCTGCGGATCAGTAAAGCCACCCAAATAGATGTTCTCAACACCTTCTGCAAGCTTAATAACTTTGTTGATGACCTTGGTGTAAGACACGTTCAAGTTCCACTCCAGGTTCCTGGTTTTCACTGGTGTTGTTTTCAGCATTATCTCATGCACATCGCTGGACATCTGTCCGCCGTTTCTCACAATAGCGCTGTAACCAGTAGATCCTGCCATGGGAATGGAGAAGATCTGATCGATGGTGTTCTGTCTGGTGTAAGTATATTCCAGACCGATACGGTTCTTAAAGAAACCTAACTCAGCGCCTAATTCAATAGACTGTGTATTCTGCGCTTTAAGATTCTTATCATACAGTGTTGAATTGGGTCTGTAAGCCACTACGTTGTTGAATGGGAAGATGATACCATGGCCTCCACCGAAGAAACCACTACCAGAACTGTGCTTGGTATATACTTCTTCCATGTAAGCACCCACAGTTCCCACCTGGGCCACAGATGCGCGAACTTTTGCGTAGATATCTTTATCCTGCAGAGAAGGCAGTTCACTCACTACCCATGCCAAAGATGCAGACGGGAAAAGGAAAGAACGGCCACCTTGAGGCATAGTAGATACATATTCATTACGGGTTGTAATGTTCAAGTAGAGCATTCTTTTCCAATCCAGGCTGGCATTGCCATAGAATGCTACTCTTCTGCTACGGAATTTACTTTCAACACCGGTTTGTACAGCTGTATTATTCATGTTGTGATAACCGCCGATATTGAACCCTTTACCAGTTTGTGTCATCGCACGTGTAACATTATCATTCACCTCATTACCCACCAGTATGGTCAGTTTAAAATCACTGCCCAGCTGTTTGGTATAGGTAAGATTCAACAATGAGTTCAATGTACGGTTGATGAAAGAGCGGTTGATGATGCTACCGCCACCTGGTACGTTCGGTGAAGGCACACTGGCAAAGAAGGTCTGACCTGCTGTGGCAGCAGAGCCTAGTTCGTAAACTTCTTCCATATCGGTAGTATAAATATCGGTACCCAGCTGGTATCTGATGTTCAGGTCTTTGAACGGATCGTAGCTGATGTAAGCATTACCGAAGAAACGTTTGGTTTTCTCGTTGAAAGAGTTATTTACGTTAGACCAATATGGATTATCGAAGTTACCAGGACGATAAGTAATCTGTTTGTATGGATTATCCTTTTCAGCAAAAGGAGTATTTTTCATATCGTAGCTGGGAGGTGCGCCATAAATCTCAAACAGGATACTATTGTTACCAGTAGGCAGTTTATCAATACTTACTGTGGACAAATTTAAGCTAGTACCTACTTTCACTTTAGGGCTCACATCAAAGTTACCCGCGAATTTCGCATTGTACCTTTTCATACCGGTGACAGGCACAATACCTTTCTGGTTAGTAGCACCGAAACCGATAGAATAGTTACCAAAGTTATTGGCTTGCGACAGGTTGAGTGAAGTATTGGAGGTGAAACCTTGCTGGAAGAATTCCTTGGCATTTCTGTGCGCCGTCGGAACCAGCCAGGCCTGCGCCTGAGGGCTCCAGAAGCGGCCTTTGGTAGCATCGGTAGGGTTATTGTTATTGTATTGGTTAGGTACATTACCACCAAATTTTGGATCGTCGGCCAATCCGCTGATCTCAGGCCCCCAGGAAGAAGAAACGAAGTTCTTATAAACATTTCCACCTCCTTGTGCATAGGTAGTTTGCAGATCAGGCAGTCTTGAAATGTTATCAAACTGGTAGTTAGATGCTACATTGATCACTGGTTTACCCTTCTTCACATTCTTACCGCTCTTGGTAGTGATCATGATAACGCCATTGGCGGCCCTTGTACCATAGAGAGCAGATGCAGCCTGGCCTTTCAATACATCGATAGATTCGATATCGTTTGGATCGATATCAATTGAACGACCGGAGAAGTCGGTACCAGTTACACCATTACCACCCACAGCATAGTCAGGAGTACTGCTGATAGGCATGCCATCCACAACGTACAAAGGTGTATTGTCACCATCAAAGAAACGCGCACCACGGATAAAAATCTGCGCCGATGCACCTGGCATACCGCTGGAAGGCCTTACTTCCACACCGGATACTTTACCCTGGATAGCGGTGGCCAGATTGGGGTTGGCGCCACGCACCAGTTCATCAGATTTCACTGTACCCACGGAGTAACCCAGGGCTTTCTTCTCACGGGTAACACCCAAGGCGGTTACAACTACTTCTCCCAGCTGTTTGTTATCCAGCGCGAGACGCATATTGATGTTATCCTTGTTTGCCGCGGCCGTCTCCGGCGTATATCCAACAAATGTAAAAACAAGTACTGCGTTGGAGGGCACTTCCAGTTTATAGGTACCGTCAGGTCCGGTAACAGTCCCGTTCGACGTACCTTTCACCACCACATTTACCCCTTGCAGCGGTGTCCCATCCTGGGCATCAGTTACTTTGCCTTTGATCGTTCGTGATTGTGCGTAAGCGTGCAAGACGCTGATGGCCACGAACAGCCATAAGAGTAGTCCTCTTTTCATAAGCAATTTAGATTTGATATTGATTTTCAGTGAACTTGGAATAACAACATGAACATCTCAAACCACAGCAGACTTGACCTCGGGTTACATTACTGTCCTATCGAAAAAATTGAATTTGCTACCGTCCTACAGGTTGTGTTGGCAGAATCAATCATTCAAAATAGTATAGGTCTTTAAACGATCTCTTGAAGGTAAGTCAACTATAACAACGCACTACCAATATAGACTTAGATTTCGGTTTAAAAGTTCTAGAATTTTGGTTTAAAAGTTATGCAATATAGGAAAATTAAAAAGTACTTGGTGATACAACTAAGATACTATTTTTAAACCGACTGCAAAATGTATATTAAGGCTTGATAAGTATAAAATAAGGAGTGCGACTGCAATGCAATCGCACTCCTAACATATACGGCTCTACGCTATTTTTGTACTCAACGCTTGATAACCACATTCGCTGTACCAAAGCTGCCCTCGGTAACTGTATTGGTCAATGTAAGCGAAATAGAATTATTGCAGGCATTCACTTTTCCGCTGCCTGCCACAGCCGGATTATGATATGAAGTACCGGGCAGTATAGGCAGATATATCTGCTTGGCAACTGTAGCCCCCTGCGTTCGCGGATTAACTTTTACCTTCACTACTGCGCCAGGATCCTGCACCCAACCTGTAAGTATCAACGTTGTGCTATCCGCAGGATCCAGCGTGCCCTGTACCGAATAAGTGGCGCCCCAGAAATCATTATCCACAACCGTAAGCGGCACACCCGTAGTTTCATTACCAAAAGCATGCATATTCAACGGACATACCTTGGTGTATTGCAAGTTCAATACCGCACCGGGGAAATTATTTACATCACCGCCATAAGGAGAAATCAGGAAGGTATCCGTACCATTCACGCCATAATTGAAAGCGGGATACGTTTTTCCATCCTGTGTAGTCACATCCGGCGCTACCGTAAATGTTGTGCCCGAAGGCACAGTGGCAGGATCTAAAGCAAATAGTTGCGCCAGTTGCGGCCCGGTAATCTGTATCTGGGTAGGGAAGGTGGTAACGCCCGCCTGCAATGTTTTTACATTGTTATATTTGTTATTCATCACTACCCTTACATCCATTTTCTGCGGCTTGGGACCGGATGGAAAATATAGACCGAGATTAAAACTGGTTTTGAATTTGGTCATATCCTGTATCAGGATATCTCCAGTGGTATCCTGTGTCAATTGTGGCATCACGCCCTTCGCAATACCATCGGGCAACTTGGGGTTATCGTTCTTACGGCAAGCATAAAACACGCATATCCCAAGAACCACTATTATCAGGCTTTTTATCTTCTTCATACATACAGATTTTATTGTTTCTACTTACGCCAGAATACCGGAGTGGCATCAGGCTGTTTCTGTGCAGGAGCATTAGGATTTACGTTCAGCTCATTTGTAGGCCATGGCAGTGATAAGGGATATTTCCTCCCCAATACTACCTTCACTTTTGCCTGTGGGCCGGGAATACTTGGGTCCCCCGCTAATGGTGGTTGGAAAAAACCTCCCGGCGCCTGCGACGGATCGTTAGGATTGAATAACACAGGGTATCCTGTACGACGGTAATCTGTATACTGATCGCAACTGAACCCAAAACTCTGTATCCATTTTTCTGTCATGATCACCTCCAGCTTGTCTGCTGTTGTTATACGCGCATCATATACCGCCAGTATCTTGTTGATATAATCTGCGCTGCTTGCACCCACCAACGTTGGCACACTCTGACCTCCTTTCGCCAACGACACTACATAATCTACTGTTGCAAATGATTCCTGCATGGCCGCCTTCAACTTTGAGCGGGGATCACCAGCCAACACACCGGCATTCATCAATTCAGCTTCTATATAAAGCACATCTGCATAGGTCAGCAAACGTAATGGCGCCGCGCCTGTCCCGCTGGTAGATTTCACAACCTGTGGGTTGCCATCATCATAACGGCCACCTACAGGATACATACCGAATACAGTCAAACTATTATCCTGCGACTTATCACGGTTGGGGCCAACAGAACCAAAGAGGATAGAAATGAAGGCGCTGTCGCGGTAATCCGTTCCATTTTGTGCTGCACCGGTAGCGGAGTTCTGATTAAAGAAATAGTAAGGAATCCTGGGATCTTTTATACCAGTAAATATTTTCGGATTATATCCTCTCAATATTTCATAAAACCAGGGGCTTTGATAATGTGTTTTTTGCGTTGCATAATACTCGCTGAACCCCGGGTTCCGATCGTCAGGAGCCACGCCAGATCCATATTTCATCATGAAGCCATCAGTAGTTTTACTGAACAATTTACCCCCATTTACCAATGCCGTAACGTTAGCAGAAACATCTTGCACCAACCTTACCTGGTTATACAATTTCAGTTTGATGGAGTTAGCGCATTTTACCCATTGCGTTACACTCCCTCCGTAGAAAACATCATCTGAACCGGGTTTCAGCGCATTCCTGGATGTTGTATTTGTAAGATCGGCAATGGCGCTGTCGAGCATGGCAAATAATTGCGGATAGATATCCTGTCCTTTGTCGAACTTCGGATAACGCACACCACTTGTAGCATATTGATTCGCTTGTGAAAAAGGCACATCGGCAAAGGCATCCACAAACTGACTTACGCCATACGCTTTCAGCACCTTGCCAATACCAGCATAGATGCGGTTATCCTGTTGTTCGGCCAACCTGATCAGCACGTTCAGATTTTCCATCGTACCTATAATGTCACTGGATGAAGTTGCTCCCTGCGAGCTATAAAACTGCGACCAGGAGCCGTTGATATCAAACTGGCTCCCGTTAGCTCCATACTGGTCCTGCGATTCGCGTACCGTTACCTGATGCATGTACACCGCCAGCACTTCCGTCAAACCGATCGCCCCCCTTCCGCTGTTACTGAAGCCCAGCGCGTATGCGAGCCCCTGCTCTGTAGACGGCAGCAGTTGCACCAGCGATACTTTTGTCGGATTATTGGGATCCGTATTGATATCGAGAAAATTTTTCGTGCACGCGGTCATGACCACTAGTGCACCCAGAAATATATAGCTTAGTCTTTTCATCGGTTCAATAGTTTTTCATGAATACTAGAAGGTCACTTTCACATTCGCACCAAAACGGCGTGTGGTAGGGGCGCCAGACAATTCAATACCCTGCACATTGGTAGAGCCAAAGCTACCCACCTCTGGATTGAAGTGCGTATACTTCGGCATATTAGGCGCAACATACCAGAGATTACGGCCGGTGAGTGTAACGGTCAGTCCGCCGATAAACGTTTTGCTAAACCATGATTTCGGGAAATCATAACCTAATGTCGCTTCGCGGAAAGTCCATACAGTGGCGTCATACACGTTCCATTCAGTAGCCGAGTTGATAGCGAAGGTTTCTCCGAAGAATAATTCAAAGTTGCTGATCTGTGTAGTATTCGGAATACGCTGGCCTTTGGCATCCAGCAGCGGCGTGCCTGGCGAGTTCACATCACCATAATAACCCGGGATCACAAATACGTTCTCGCGGTCTTTGGTATCTTTTGTAACGCCTCGTCCCAGCAAAGAGCTGGTAGTAACAGAATAGATATCACCGCCCCTGGTGAGGTCAAAAAGCACATTTACAAAAAGTCCTTTATAGTTCAGGGAAGTGCTTAACCCTGTTTTGAAATCCGGGTTAGGATCACCAACCATATCCTGATTCAGTGCACGGATCAATAAACCGGTTTTAGGATCGATCAGTAAAGAGCCATCTTTGTCGCGCGCATCAACGGTGCCGCGCAGATAGCCATACGGCTTGCCTGCTTCCAGGTAGGGACTAAGCGCATCCAGCACGCCCGACAGCGGCAGGCGCACAATGCCGGGCTTCAGTTCCTTCACTTCACTCTTGTTCTTGGTGAATACCCAATGGAGGCTCCAGGTGAGATCTTTTGTTTTCACCGGTATTACGTTCAGATCTATCTCCACACCTTTGTTCGTTAACTTACCATAGTTGTCAAACACTTGTCCATAGCCGGAAGACGGCGGCAATGTAAGCGGCGCGATCTGGTTAGTGGAGTTACGCATGTAATACGCAGCATCGAGCGCGATCCGCCTGTCGAAAAATTCCAGTGTGGCGCCCACTTCATAATCCTGCGTAAATTCTGGTTTGAGCTTGACGTTACCTGCTGTAGGGCTCTGCATTACACCGGATTGCCCGAGGAAAGGCGCATTCACAGAAAAGGTACTTGCCAGCGAGTAAGGGTCGGCATCACGTCCAACTTTCGCCCAACTGGCGCGGATCTTACCAAAGGTGAGCACCTTGCTGTTCATCTTCAATGCGTCTGTGAAAATGAAGGATGCGGCTACGCTAGGATAAAAATAACTACGATTGTTCGGCGCCAGTGTCGATGACCAGTCGTTACGACCGGTAACAAGGAGGAACAGCCATTTTTTATAGTCCAGGTCTATTTCTCCAAAGATGCCCCATAATCTTCTCCTAACAAACACATCTCCTGATGGCAATAAATTTTTAGTATTGGACAGTGTGTAAATGCCTGGTACCACTATGCTTTTACCGGTGGCGATTTGCTGACTGGTAGTTCGCTGGTTCACACTATGACCGAGGATGCCTTTGAAACCGAAATCAGGGTTACGCAATTTCGGCGTAAATGTGCCTATGAGATTGGATTCTATCTCCTGAAACCGATAATGGTGTTCAATAATCTGCCCTACTCCTTCAGCCCCTCTTGAACCAATATCGGTAATCTCTTTACGGAAAAATGAATTGGTATTGATACCGATCTGGTAAGTAGCATTGAACCAAGGCAGAATGTCGTAGTTTAATTTCATCCCTGCTACATATCGGTCGGTTCTTGTGTTCACCGTATTATGTACAAAAGCCCACAAGGGGTTATCATACTGGGAGCTGTTGGTAGAAACAGGCTTACCATTGGCATCTTCATAAGGTAACCCTGCGATGTTCCAGTTTCTGCCCAGGAAGAGATTACGCGCAAAGGAAGAAGCAGCGCCTGGTACCTGGTTCTCGCCAAAGATGCTTCCCAACTGGTTACTGGTACTGTAAGCAAAATTGGCATTCAGGCTAAGTCCGTTCGTCAGCCGCGTAATGCCGCCAATAGACATACTCCCACGGTTAAACGAAGAATGCGGCACATAACCATCCTGGCTCAGATAGGACGCCGTAGCGCTTAATGCGGCCTTTTCAGTACCTCCATTCACACTAACGGAGTTCTCGGAGATAAAACCCGTTTTAAAGAGATCCTTCACATTATTCGGAACTGCCCGATAAGGTATCTTTCCGGATTTAGGGAAGAGATTAGGAAATGCCTTCAAGTAATCAGGCCAGACCGGGATAGAATCCAATGTGCCAAACTTAGGCCCCCAGGAGCCGTTGGCATTGGAATAGCTAAAGGAACTGCCCGGGCCATAATCATTCTGATATTTTGGCAAACTGGCAACGGTTTCCAGAGAAATAGAACTGGAATAAGTCACTTCCAGTTTCTTCCTGGAAAGCGAAGCACTGCCTGATTTCGTGGTAATGATCACCGCACCATTTGATGCCCTTGATCCATACAAAGCAGCAGCTGCGGCGCCTTTCAGCACAGTCATGGAAGCGATATCATTGGGATCCAGGGAGGAAAGACCGCTGGAATAGGCGCCACCACCGGATGTTTGACTGGAAGTGGCTACCTGGTCGTTATTATACGGAATACCATCCACTACGATCAGCGGCTGGTTATCCCTGAAGAAAGAAGTGTTACCACGAATGTTGATACGCGTGGCAGCGCCAGGCGTCCCCTGAGATGTTTTGATATCTACACCGGCGACCTTGCCTTGCAGTCCTTTTAACATGTCAGGTTCTGATTTCTGCACCAGCACATCAGGTTTCACAGAGGTAACGCTGTAGCCTAGTTCCAGCGTGTTTCTTTTCAAACCCACAGCGGTCACAACTACTTCGCCTAATTGTTTTTTATCGGCTTCCAGGGTGATGTCGATCACATTGTCTGTCCCCACTGTTACCTCTTTATTTACATAACCCACGAAAGAAAAAAGAAGCGTTGCGCCGGTACTTACACCCGGCAGCTTGTAAGTACCATCACCGGAGGTAAAAATACCTTTGGTAGTGCCTTTCAACACTACTGTAACGCCCGGCAAGGGTGAACCATCTTTTGCATCCGAAACTTTTCCGCTGATCGTTCGTGTCTGGGCTACTGTGGATAGAACGCTGCCGCACACGAACAGCAATAATAGTAGCGCTGTTTTCATAAGCAACTTGGTTTTGATTGACTAAATAAACAGTTAATGGTTTTAATTTCTCGCTATTAGAATAGTACTGGATTATTTTGATTGTTTTGTTTCAGAGGATATGAAAGGATTCTATCAATACGCTTAAATAACAAGGAGTATCAGGGGTTTGTTGAAAGGAGAGATTGAAACAAATACATTTCTTTTGGATAGATATATTTGTTCTGCGATAAAATAATTTTCTATCACATTAGGAAAAAAAAGAAGCCATCAGGGAACTCACCCTGATGGCTTCCTGCCAAAGATTATTCTGTACGGATTCCGAACGAATTACTTGTATCCTTCGTTCTGTTCCATATTTGGATTGGTATTAATTTCTGCCTGAGGTATCGGGCATATAACAGTAGTAGCGGTCGCACTGAAAGTGCAGGGAGCAGTGATCTCACGGATGTCGTGACAGAAGTTACGAACGATATCCCTGCCGTTCCTGATCAGGTCAAAATAACGATGACCTTCAAACATAAACTCTCTTCTGCTTTCGTCCAGTACATTATCCAGCACTTTGCTATCAGCGATGCCGGACAATGCCGCCGCGCCACGAGACGCTCTCAGTGTGTTCAGATCGGCGATCGCCAATGCAGCCTGTCCGGTTTTGGCATATGCTTCCGCACGGATCAGGTACATCTCTGCCAGACGTAATATTTTCGGACTGTGCATGCCTGCCTGGCCGTCCTGACCTGTAAATTTCCGGTTGGTTTTCTCGCCGGTAGAGCCATCAGCGAAAGTGCCGATATACAATGATTGGCGAAGATCTGCACCAGTGAAAACAGCCGTCAGATCTGGAGATACGCGCATATCTCCATAACCAGGTTTCAGATAGATCTGACCGATGTTATCAGAGCCAAAGCTTTCATTGGCCACAAAAGCCAGTGTAAATATCTCTTCTTTGCTCTTACCGGGGCTGTTGTAGAAATCAGCCAGGCCGTCGGGTTGCGTTAACTGGTAGTTGGCGGCAATTACTTTGCTGGCGTAGATGATAGCGCTATCGTTTGCCCCTTTATAGAGATAAACTCTTGCCAGCAAAGCCTCAGCGGCATACTTCGTGGCATGTACCTTGTCAGTTTCAGTGGTGGCAGCGAGCAATGTATCTGCTTTTTTCAGATCAGCGATCACTTGTGCATACACTTCTCCAACTGTGTTGCGTTTAGGTTTCTCCAGTGCGTATTTCAGTTTCAATGGCACACCCGGCTGCGCGCCGTTGCCTTGATTATAAGGCTTTCCAAACATGTTCACGAGATCGAAATGCGCAAGCGCTCTGATAAACAAGGCCTCACCTTTCACCCTGCTCTTTTCTGCTACGTCGCCATCCACACTATCCACATTGTTAACAACATTGTCTGCTCTCAGGATAGTTGCATAAGCTTGTGACCAGAAATCTTCCACATCTCCATCCAGCGTGGTATAACTGCGCTGAAAGCTCGTGATAAAACGATTACTGTTCTTGGCGGCGATGTAAATGTTATCTCCGCTGGTTTCGGTCATTACCCAATAATTACGGCCGTAATAGGATACGGACTGCATCGCGTCGTATGCGCCTGCCAACGCATTTTTGATCATTGGCAGATCAGACAGCGCCTCATCGATCGGAAGTGAATCTGTTGGAGTCACATCCAGTTTTTTGGTACAGCTAACCATAAAAGCTGCTGCTGCAAATATTGCTATGATACTTTTTTTCATTTCTGATGTTCGTTTGGATTTACAAAGTGATATCAATACCAAAGCTCACGCTCTTGCTCACTGGGTATTTGAAGAACTCAAAACCATCATAACCGATCTCGGGATCTACTCCGGAGTAGTTGGTGATCGTCAGCAGGTTCTGACCCTGAACATATACACGCACACCCTGTATCTTGGCCGCTTTCAGTACATTCTGAGGCAGGTTGTAGCCCAGTGTCACGTTACGCAGCCTGATGTAGGAACCATCTTCCAGGTAACGGGAAGAAGCCGCGTTAGATTTCTGATTACCGCCAATCACCGGTTTCGGCCTGTCGGCATGCTGCCCCGGAGTAGTCCAGTAGTTCTGTCCTGCTTCTACGTTGTAGTTCCAGCCAAAGCGGCCGCCATCAGCGTCACCAAATCTTTTGGTGCCATTGAATATCTGATTACCCTGGGATGCATAGAAGAATGCAGACAGCGTAATGCCTTTGTAAGTAAAGGTGTTGTTGAAACCAAGCGTATACTTCGGCATGGTGCTGCCAAAAGTTTTGAATGCGGCCTTGTCGTAGTTGTTGGTAGTTTTACCATCAGCAGTATACCACAGCGGATCGCCATTGTTAGGATCAACACCAGCCCATTCTTTCAGGTACCAGGTATAAGCAGGCAGCCCTTCTTTCAGGATAGTATTGGTATACTGATTCTGATCGAAATCCGTGAAGTTGTTGATAGGATCGTGGTTAGGCAGTTCCAGCACTTTGTTCTTGTTCAGGCCGAAAGTGATATCAGAGCCCCAGGTAAATTCTCTGGTCTTGATATTAACGGTAGAAACAGTGGCTTCAATACCTCTGTTCTGCATCGCGCCCACGTTATCAGGGCGGCTTTTCAAGCCCACAGAAGGCGGAATTGGTACATACATCAACAGGCCAGTGCTTTTCTTGTTGTAGAAATCAACAGAGGCAGTGATCCTGTTATCCAGGAAGCCCATATCCACGCCAATATTGGCATTGTTGCTCTTTTCCCAGGTAAGGTTGGGGTTACCGAGACTGAAGAAACGGCTGGCTGGATCGCCATTGTAGGCCACGTCAAATTTATACAGCGCCATCGCTTCATAGTTACCGAAGTTGGCATTACCTGAAGTACCGTAGCTCGCTCTCAGTTTCAGATCAGAAAACACATGTTGTGATTTCATGAACTCCTCGTCGATAATGCGCCAGGAAGCACCCACTGCGTAGAAGGTTGCGTATTTCCTGTTTGCGCCGAAACGGCTGGAACCATCTCTTCTGATAGAGGTGGTCAGGTAATATTTACTGTTATAAGTATAGTTCAACTGACCAAGGTAAGAGAGGAAGCGGTAATCATACTCGCTACCTTTAACGGCCTGCGGTGTAGAAGCATTATCCATCGCTCTCAGCTTGCCATTGGCAATACCAATACCTTCTGCGCTGAAACCAACAAAGTGGGTAGGCGCATATTCCATCAATGCCAGGTAATCAAACTGGTTTTTCTCGCCCAGATTGAAATTACCGGAGAAGGATGTTTGTGAAGTAATGGTCCTGTTATTCTGCGATGCTTCGTAGATATCACCACTATTGGCGGGCGTTTTGGCATTGAAGCCATCACCTGTAGTAGGGTCCTGGTAAGTCTTCTGACGAGCCATGATCATATCTGCAGAAACGCTCTGGTTAAATTTCAACCAGTCGAAAATGCGGTAGTTCAGGTATAATTTACCGAGGCCACGGAAGTTATAGTTGTTGTTGGCGTTACGGGGAACGGAATACAGGAAGTTATCGCCGGTAGACGAGTTGTTCTGCCAGTAGTCTTCCAGACCAGTATACAGTTTACCGTTAGGCTGGTAAGCAGGCAACAGCGGGCTGTTGGCAAAGCTGGCCAGCAGCGGGCTGCTGTAGCGGTTACCGGCGCCTGCGTTGTTAGCATCGCTGTAAGACAGGTTCAGGTTCATACCGATGTCGAGACGGTCATTTACTTTCTGGCTTACGTTAGACAATACAGAATAACGTTTGAAACCAGAATAGATCAGCGCGCCATCCTGGCTGAAATAACCACCGGAGATATAGTACTTGGTTTTATCATTACCGCCACTGGAAGAGATTTCATAGTTCTGTGTGTGGCCATTCTGGAAGGCAGCGTCTCTCCAGTCAAAAGCGTATTTCAGCAGGGAGTCCGGCATTTGCTCAGCCACCTGGTCAGGTGTATAGCCATTCAATGCAAATACTTTTTTCTGGTAGTCGAAAGCCTGTTGTGCATTCATCTGTTTCCACTTGCCGAAGCTGGGAGAGTTGAAGCCATACTGTGCTTTCACATTCACTTTTGAAGTGCCTGCTTTACCTTTCTTGGTGGTGATCACGATTACGCCATTGCTACCTCTTGCACCATACAAAGCCAGTGCAGATGCATCTTTCAGCACGCTTACACTTTCAATGTCGTTAGGGTTCAGGTTAGCCATGATGTCGCTGGATTGCGTTTGTACGTCATAGTTAAACTGACCATTGTTGATGATCACGCCATCGATCACATACAGCGGGCTGGCGCTGGCGCTCAATGAGCCGATACCACGGATGGTGATCTTCTGCATAGAACCCGGCTGGCCGGAAGAAGAAGCACTCACTACGCCAGGTGCACGGCCTTGCAGGATCTGGTTTACGTCCGGCATGGGAACGTTTTCGATCTGCTTGGAGCTTACCTCAGCAATAGAGCTTACTACTTTTTTACGGTCTACCTGCGTGTAACCGGTTACCACTACTTCGCTCAGTTCGCGGTTGTCAGTGCTCAGTCCCACGTTGATAACAGATTGGTTGGCGGGCACTTCTTTGTTGGCA
This sequence comes from Chitinophaga vietnamensis, assembly GCF_902167635.1. GTDB lineage: Bacteria > Bacteroidota > Bacteroidia > Chitinophagales > Chitinophagaceae > Chitinophaga > Chitinophaga vietnamensis. Next base: position 292,298 of record NZ_CABHMS010000008.1, on the reverse strand, counting down.
TATCCAACAAAAGAAAATACCAGTACCGCATTGTTGTCGTCTACATTGATCTTGTAAAATCCATCGGGCGTGGTGGTGGTACCTTTGCTGGTACCTTTTACCTGAATGGTTACGCCAGGTATAGGAGATCCGTCCTTACCGTCGGTAACTTTCCCCGTCACAGTGCGGCTCTGCGCAAAGGCTTGCCCGGCAAGCAAAAACACGGACAAGAGGAGAAATACTACTTTCCTCATAAGCATGATTTTGTTTCCTTGTTTTTAAATACTTAAAAAATAATCATCATCAAGGCATTGCGCCTCAATTCCTTTGGTTTCCTCTTAATAAAAATGATCGATAAATGCGCGTGGAGCAGCTTCTTACAGGTGTTGGCATTATGTTGTAACCAAGTTAACAAATCGGGAAAAATACCATCTTCCATTGAGATTTATTCAATAAATCCCTCTGAGAAATAGTAAAATTCTTTCTCATAAGCAGTTTCCTTGCAAATTTTCAACCAGGCACCAAATATAAAAATTATTAACAAAAAATTAAAAGTTCTTTCTTGCTGATAACATTTAGATAACAACTTTTTAACTTTTCATTAACAAGTTATAGAAATTAATATTATATATGTACCTAAAACAAAACAAGCGGCAAGAATACCGCCTGTGCTCATCAACCAAAATCTAAATCGAGATTAATTTTTAATCTGCCTTGCCTTAAAACAGAAAAGCCCCGCTCCGGACGTGGAACGGGGCCAGTACTTTATGCAAGCGTTAGTGGATACGCTTTTAGCAATTCCAGTAACGACATGTACAAATCATCATTGCGGTGGTTAAAACGGTACTCACATTCTTTTAAATGGAGATAAGCAGTATTCCGGTTAAGCCCTTTGAACTTCGCCAACCGGTGCTTTGTAAGCCCCCAGAAAGCATCTACATCGTCCATCTGGTGGGTTCCGCTTAACGAATCAGCAGGTTTGTTACCCAAACGGTACAAGCGGTACTGCCCTAAATCGACCACGCCATTGAACTGGCGTAAACGCTCCGTAGCTCCCAATGTTTCCAATACCGACCGCCCCCGGGTGGCCGCATGGATCATCGATCGGCTAACGTCTGGCAGGATCTCGGTATGCAACCGGTCAGACAATTTCGTGATCCCGAAAATAACCGGCTTCACAGCCCTGTCTACTTCCGTTTTCACCGCCACCAGGACATCCGAATCGTGATCGGCCTGGGGCTCGGGCTGACGCTCGTAAACGACTCCCGGCGGGGCTGAAGCTGGATGCAAAGTCTCACAATAACGTGCGATCTGGCTTCGCAACTTCTTCAGATAACTGTTAATAGTTACCCTGCTTACACCGCTGATATTCGCAATCTGCGTAGCGGTAAGATCATCGGCAAACAGCCGCAAGATCTCCTTAAATTTTCGCTCAGACAAATGAGCGCCCTTTAAGTATTTGTTTTTCATGAACTAGTGGTTAGAATGGCATTATAAACCTCTTACTTTTTTATGGGTATCGGTAACGCTTTTATACGAGCGGCGTTAAAGGTATTTGAATGCTGTCCACTAGATTATTTCAGTACGCTTTTTTGTCTGTTTTAGCTAAATTTTAGCCGCTGCCTGCCCGCCACACTGCTACAAAAGAAAAATGCAGCCATACCGCGGGCATGACTGCATCTATATCTTGATAAAAATTAATTAATCTACTCTATATCATCTACCCCTAACTTCGACATCTCAATATCTTCCTCATCATCCAGCGTCTTCCATAATTCCCGCTTGCTCGCCTGCTTCAACAAGGCCTTCTCCATCCATAACAACAAAGCCGGTAAAATAGTCAGGTTAGTCACCATCGCAATGATCAGGGTGAGAGATGTGAGCCAGCCCAAAGCCTTCGTACCGCCAAATTCCGAGAAACTGAAGATCATAAACCCGGCAAACAGGATCATAGAAGTATAAATAATACTCAAACCTGTTTCATGAATCGTTTGCTTTACCGTGGCAGAAATATTCAGGTCGTGATGCGGCAACTCCTGCTTGAAGTTCACCAGGAAACGGATCGTAACATCAATAGCAATCCCCAGGGCCACGCTGAAAACGAGCACTGTAGAAGGTTTCAAGGCTACGCCTACCCAACCCATCACACCGGCGGTCACCACCAACGGAATGATATTCGGGATCAAAGAGATCAATAACATCCGCCAGGAACGGAACAGGTATAACATACACAGCATGATCAACACAAAGGCCAGCAGTATACTTTCAGTAAGGCCATTGATAATAAAACGGGTACCCTCCTGGAATATCACGCTTGTACCGGTAAACGTCACCTTGTATTGCGATGAATCAAAGATCGCATTCACCTTCGGCCGCAGCGAATCCAGCAACAAGGGCAAGCGCTGAGAACCCACATCCGCCATATTCACGCTCACACGCGCAATCTGTTTGGTACTATCCATAAACGACGATACCAGCTTCGAAAATGTAGAATTACTACCACCCGCCGCCGCGCCTTTCATACGCAGGTAAGGCGCCAGGAAACCAAGATCGAACTGGTTAGGCACCGCGTAATTGAGACTATCGCCATTGTAGTAAGCCTGTTTCGCAAACTTGATACCTTCCACCACCGACAACGGCCGCGCAAAATCAGGCTGCGACGCAATCAGCTTCGTCAGCTCATCCAGCTTGTTCAGCGTTTGCAGGCTGATCACGCCCATCTTCTTTTTTGTATCTACCGCAATCTCCAATGGCATCACGCCACGGAAATTATGCTCGAAAAATTTAAGATCGGTATACAGTTTATCTGTCTTCGGAATATCGTCCAGCATATACCCTTCCGATTTCAAACGCATCATCCCCGTGATCGAAACCAGCACCAGCGCACCGCTCACAATATAGATCCATGGCCTGTATTTGAATACCAGCGTATTGAGCAGGTCCAATACTTTACCGAAGAAATTATTATCGAGATAAGAAATATGCTTGGTCTTCGGCGCAGGTAGATAACTCAATACAGACGGAAGGAAGATAAAGGAGATCAGGAAGATGAACATGATGTTCAAACCCGCTACCACACCAAACTCTTTGAGGATGGCGCTGTTCGTGAAACAAAACACGCCGAAGCCAATAGCCGCCGTGATATTCGTAAACAAGGTCACAACGCCCATGCGCTGTATCATGCGCACCAAGGCCTCCGATTTGTTGCCATGCTTCGCATATTCCGTATGGTACTTGCTCAGGAAGTACACACAGTTCGGAATGCCGATCACCACTATCAGCGAAGGAATGAGGCCCGTCAGCAAAGTGATCTTATAACCCATCAGTACAATAGTGGCTACAGACCATATCACCCCGATGGCTACTACCACCATCGACATCAATACCGCACCAAATGAACGGAAGAACAGGAAGAGGATCAAGCCCGTTAGCAGGAAAGATATTTTCAGGAACAGCTTCAGCTCGTCGGCCACCTTAACGGCCATGACTGTACGAATCAGCGGCAACCCGCTCAGGCGCACTTCTGTGTGGTGCTTCTGTTCAAAAGCCCTCGCCAGCTTATAGATGGAATCTACTACTGCCGTACGTTTCGGCGAATTGAACACGTCCCTGTTCACATAAATTGCCATCAGGTAAGCATGCGTTTCTGCATTATAGAGCAGACCTTTATAGAACAGCAGAGAGTTAAACGTATTCTTCAGGCTGTCGATCACGGACTGCTGGCTCAGGTCTCCCCTGAACAGCAGGTTGGCTTCCAGCTTTTTGGTGCTGTCGTTTTTAACGAGATTGATCGCCAGCGGCACGCTGAGGATATTTTCAACAGCTTTGATATTTTTGATGTCTTTATTCAGCTGTACATAATCATTGAAGAAACCGGCATCGAAAAATTTATCGGTCTGTACACCCAGCACCATCATATTACCATCTTCCCCAAACTTCTTTTTAAACTGCTGGAATTCAAGAAATTTCGGGTTATCGTGCGGGATGGTAGCTACATAGTCATATGATAGTTGCACCTTACTGGCAAACCAGGCCATTACGCCGGTACTGATCAGCAAAAGAATAAGGAGTGGTAATCTGTATTTGAGCACAAAGCCGGCTAAGCGTTGCCACATAAAGGATGCTTCAATTTAGTAAGGGCGTAAAGGTAATTAAAATAGCTATTGGCTGTGAATGTGATCGTCGAAAGAGGCGGCTATATCGATAAAACCATTTTAGCTAAATTGCGATCTTAATCCGGCACATGTTACATAAAACACGCGGCATCGTATTGCGTACAGTGAAGTATGGAGATACCAGCATCATCGTGAGCATTTTCACGGAACTGTTCGGTCAGCAATCGTATATCGTGAATGGCGTTCGATCTTCCAAACCCAAGGCAGCCAGGGGCAACCTCCTGCAGCCCGGTAATATCCTGGAACTGGTCGTATATCACCAGGAGGTGAAAAACCTGCAACGCATCTCCGAATTCAAGCTGGGCTTCATTTACAGCTCACTGCATTTCAATGTGGTAAAAAATACGGTAGCGCTCTATATGATCGAGCTGCTGCAAAAATGCCTGAAGCAGCCGGAACAGCACCTTGATCTATACTACTTCGCCGAAAATGCGCTACAGCTGCTGGATACAGCTCCCATGCCCGTTGCCGCCAACCTGCCCTTGTTCTTTACACTGAAAGTGGCAGAATACCTCGGGTTCCGGCTCAATGGCCGCTTTTCGGAATACACGCCCTATCTCGATCTGTTAGAAGGCCATTACACCGATTTACCGCCGCATCATGTCAACCACCTGGACCCTGATAACAGTGAACTCACAGATCAGTTGTTCCAATGCCAGGAAGCTGCACAGCTGGCGGCTATCAGCATGCCGAAAGAAAGACGTCGCAAGCTGTTGTACGCCTACCTCGATTTCCTCCGGCTTCACCTGGCGGATTTCACCGAGCTGCACTCGCCACCCATTCTTCACGAAATCCTGGATGCCTGAGCGGCAGCGCGTTCGCCGGCTGCTGTAAAAAATTTAAGAGAAGTCTGCTGTCCGTCAAATACAGCATAAGAAAAATAATTGAGCCAGTCGCCCAGGTTGATGTAGCGGCTGTTTTCCCCTACTTTGATATCGAGGGGAAGATGACGGTGTCCGAAGATGAAATAATCGAAATGTTCCCGTTGTAACACCTCTTTACTGTAGATTGCCAGCCACTCCTGGTCTTCACCGAGGAAATGCTCCAGCTCCTGCTCCTGGCCGGTAGCAGCGCGGCTTTTACGGCTGAAGTAATTGGCCAGCGCAATACCCCAGGAAGGATGTATAAGGGAGAACAATGTTCTGCATACCGGATTGCGGAACACCTTCTTGAGGAATTTATAACCATGGTCGCCAGGCCCAAGGCCATCACCATGGCCGATGTAGAACTTTTTTCCGGCGATGTTATAGGTTTGCGGTTCGTAATATACAGAGATATCCAGCTCGTCTTCAAAATAGCCATCCATCCACATATCGTGATTACCGATGAATACAGAGATACCAATACCCTTGTCTCTTAATGCGGCCAGTTTACCGAGGATACGCACATATCCTTTCGGGATCACATGCTTGTATTCAAACCAGAAATCAAAGACATCGCCCACCAGGAAAATGTGCGCAGCATCTTGCTCCGCCTGTTCCAGCCATTGGATGATGAGCCGCTCGCGTTGCCGGCTCACAGCCGCATCGGGCGCACCGAGGTGGAAATCGGAAGCAAAATATATTTTCTTGTTAGCGGGTAGATTGATGTCCATGCTTAAAATTGTAAAGCTGCGTAAATATCGACTTTTGGCGAAGATCGCTAAAAGCCAATATCTACGCAGCTAGATACTTTATTCGTCTACTAAAAAAACGTATACTTCTTTAGGGCCATGAATGCCCACTACCAGCGTTTTCTCGATATCGGCGGTACGGCTGGGGCCTGTCGCAAAAGAGATCGCGGAGGGCAGCTCATTACCATATTTATCCTTCAGCTTATGCAAGGCATCTTTCAGGTCAAATACCATCTGATGTGTGTAAGCAATCACCACGTGTACGGGCGCATATACGGGTAATGCCCGTCCACTAGGCTGTGCAGCGCTCAGCACCACGGTGCCGGTGCGGGCTACCAGGTATTCGCAATCAGTGATAGCGGCATCCGCTTCGTGCATGTTGCCATGGTTCAATATCGGCAGATCATCCTGGTGCAATGATTTCAACAAAGACGGCGTTTGACAAAAAATATTGCGCCATTCCTTGTTATCGCACAGTGCGCGCAGGTTTTCGATCAGCTCTGATTTACCTGAACAGAAAACAAATTTCCCTTGCAGCTTGGTAAATTCTTCCGCAAACTTGATCTCCATTCCTTCGCTCTCGGTCTTGAACACAGAAGTGTTGCCCTCCGAGTTAGGGAAGGGCAACTGTACTGACTGACTTAAAGCATTCCGTACGCGCTTCAGAATATTTTCCTTGGCAGGAGAAATTTTCATATCACTGATTATGCATTAGCAGGTGAAGGTGAAGGATTGATGATATCGGCAGGATGTACGCCATCAGTTGTCATTCCTTCTTTGCCCAGGTGATGCTCTTTATGCGCATCCCAAGGGCGTTTGCCGATCAGTCTTTCCAGGTCTGCCTGGTACAATACTTCTTTTTGCAGCAGTTCTTTCGCCAGGGTTTTCACCTGTTCCAGCTTTTCTGTGAGCAGTTGTTTGGTTCTCACATAAGCGGATTCGATGAGTTTTCTTACTTCTTCGTCGATCATCTTGGATGTTTCTTCAGAGTAAGGTTTGGTGAAAGATTGATCGCTGTTAGGATCGTAGAAAGATACATTACCAACTTTATCGTTCATACCGTAAACGGTTACCATGGCATAGGCCATGCGGGTGATCACCTGCAGGTCGTTTTGTGCGCCAGTGGAGATTTTGCCGAATACGATCTCTTCAACTGCGCGGCCGCCGAGGGTCATGCAGATATCGTCCATCAGTTGTTCGGTATTGTAGAGATATTGTTCTTTCGGAAGATACTGTGCGTAGCCCAGCGCCGCCACACCACGTGGTACGATGGTCACTTTCACCAGCGGGTTCGCATGTTCCAGGTACCAGCCACAGATAGCGTGTCCGGCTTCGTGGTAAGCGATCACTTCTTTTTCTTCCGGAGAGATAATTTTGTTCTTTTTCTCAAGGCCGCCGATCACACGGTCTACCGCATCGTTGAAATCGTCCATTTCCACTTCGGTCTTGCCTTTACGGGCGGCGATGAGCGCGGCTTCGTTACATACGTTGGCGATATCGGCGCCGGCGAAACCGGGGGTCATGGAGGCGAGTTTCTTCACATCCAGGTTGGGAGAGGTTTTGATAGGCTTCAGGTGCACTTCAAAAATGGTCTCTCTTCCGGCCAGGTCTGGTTTATCAATAGAGATCTGACGATCGAAACGGCCCGGGCGCAGCAGCGCGCTGTCCAGCACATCGGGGCGGTTGGTGGCAGCCAGGATAATGATACCGCTGTCTGTTCCGAAACCATCCATTTCCACGAGCAGCTGGTTAAGGGTGTTTTCGCGTTCGTCGTTACTCATCATTACGTTCTTGCCTCTTGCACGTCCAATCGCATCAATCTCATCGATGAAGATGATACAGGGCGCTTTTTCACGTGCCTGTTTGAAGAGGTCACGCACACGGCTAGCGCCCACGCCCACGAACAGTTCCACAAAATCAGAACCGGACATGGAGAAGAACGGCACCTGCGCCTCGCCTGCCATTGCTTTGGCCAGCAAGGTTTTACCGGTACCCGGAGGACCTACCAGCAACGCGCCTTTAGGAATTTTACCACCGAGGGAAGTATATTTCTTCGGATTCTTCAGAAAGTCTACGATCTCCATCACTTCCACTTTTGCTTCGTCGAGGCCGGCAACATCGTTGAAGGTGATGTTTACGCGGGTGCCTTTATCGAAGAGGGTGGCTTTTGACTTACCGATGTTGAAGATGCCGCCAGGGCCGCCGCTGCCGCCGGCAGGGCCTCCCATTTTACGCATCAGCAGTATCCACAAACCAATGATCAGGATGATAGGCAGGAGCAATTGGAAGATAGGCTCAAACCAGCTTTGACGCTCATCGTACGTGATCTTCACATGGTTTTCCATCGGCACGCCTTCCTGTGCCAGGTCGATATCTTTTTTGAAACTTTCCTCACTACCAATTGTGAAACGGAAATGCGGTCCGGGATTTTCGCTGCCCAGTTTATTCTTGGCAACGTCTGTGAATTTGGCGAGTTTTAAACTGTCTTTGTTTATGTAGACCTCTACATATTTTTTGTTTACTACGACCAGCTTGTCAACATCTCCTGGTTTCAGGTACTTAACCTGAAATTCCTGGAAGCTGATCTCTTTAGGGTGGGATCCAAAATCAAGAAATTGCATGGTAAGCAGAGCGATACCGATAAAGGCATACACCCAGTATATATTGAACTTCGGTCCTTTCTTAGGCGATTTTTCTGAACCCCTGTTGAAGTTATTGCCTCCTTTTTCCATAATCTTACGCTCCTTTACGGATGTTTATTACAATCAGAAATATATAATATTAATATTTAAAACAACTGCTTTGTTCAGTTATCGTTGTGTTCCATCCTGTCAGCGTCGCTCCACATTTCTTCGAGATTATAGAACTTCCTGGTCTCCGGCTGAAAAACATGCACAACCACATTCACATAATCTACCAATATCCATTGTTGAGCGGTCTGCCCTTCGTGCTTGTACGGCGCTTCCCCCACATGCTTCTGTACCTCATCTGCGACAAAGTCGGCAATGGCTCTCACTTGTGTATTGGAATTTGCTTCACATAGAACAAAGAAATCGGCCACGGCTTCAGGAATCTGGCGTAGATCCAGGGATACGATATTTTCCCCCTTCTTTTCCTGTATGGCCTTAATGATGGTGGTAAAAATTTCACTTTCTCTGGTCAGACGCATCTGCGCCTTTTTCCTCGTGCTCAGAACGGTTAAGGGTGCCAATAAATCACGTTTTTGTTAAAAATAAACTTTAATTGTCAAAGTTACTAAACAAGCAGTAATATAACGCTGAGAAATATACCGCCGGGGTTGTCCAATTTGTTAAGAAAATAATAAAATGAACTACTTTTCGGGCCGAAAAACAGACTAAAAAGGATTCACGTGATAGGACACCCGTTTCATATTTTAGACAAAGTCGACAGCACCAATAACTATGCCATGGAACAGGTAAACACAGGGCAGGTGACATCAGGCACAGCCTGGTTTACATGGAACCAAACGGCCGGAAAAGGCACCCGCGGCAAACAATGGCTCGCCGAACGTGGCGATATCATCGCCCTTACCATCGCCCTGCAACCAGCCACATTGCCGCTTTCCCGCCAATTCATACTCAGCATGGCAGTTGCATTGGCAGCCACCGATTTCTATGGTTCCTACGCCGGAGATGAAACCCTCATTAAATGGCCCAATGATATTTACTGGCGTGACAGAAAGGCAGGGGGCATCCTCATTGAGAACGTCCTGAGAGGCAGTGTATGGCAATATGCCATTATCGGCATCGGTATTAACCTTAACCAGGCCCGCTTCCCCGAACACCTCACCAATCCTGTTTCCCTGAGGCAGATCACCGGCAAAACCTGGGACGCCGCCGCCCTCGCACAGGAACTATGCAGCTACCTCGACAAACGCCTCTCTAACCTTTCACCTGACAATTACGACAATATTCTCGAAGAATTTAAAAGCAGGCTATTCCGTTGGCAACAGCCAGCCCTCTACAAAAAAGAAGGAGAGATATTCCAGGGCACCATCCGCGACGTACTGCCCGATGGTCATCTATGCCTTGAAAGGGATGGCTCCATCCTGCAGCTGGGCTTCGGTGAAGTGGAGTTCGTACACGCCCGCTAGTTAAGGCATTCCGCGGTATTGCAGTTGTTTTTCGTATATGCGTTTACGTAATCTGCCTGGCACTTCGGCTGACAGGTCCGACAAGAGGTACGCCCCTGAACCATCTTCACGCATCAGCGAATCCCGCAGCTGCCCTACCGGCAATACTTTGCCGACATAAGGTAAAATATCCTTTCCAGGCGCCTCGCCCACCTTGATGATGTATTGAATACTGTCCATCCGGGGGAACCAGAAAACATAGTCTGCGTCGAAAGATACGGCCAGCGGCATTTTGCCGCGGTTATAATAGTTTACAGCTCCTGCCGCGCCATAGTTCGAGCAAAGCACCAATGTGTATGGCCGCGCCGAAGCCGGCACCAGCTCATAAGCCTGCAGGGTAATAGCCGCCAGCTGCTTCCAGCCCAACATATCCGCAAAATCCTGCGGCAGGGGATGGTCTTTGCCATCTTCCCAACGCAATAGTCCCAGTGCCCGGAACTTGCCCGAGCGCACCTGTATCTGTTGCGGCGACATTACAGGGAATATGGCATTGAACAGGAAGATAAAAGGAATCACTACCAACGCCAGCCATCCCCAACGCAGATGCCTGGTCCAGTCGTGCGTGAAGATCCGCTCCCAGTACACCGCGCCAAACGCCAGCAGTACGGGATACAAGCCAAGGGTATAATAACTTTTTGCCTGCATGTAAGTGAACAGCAGCATTACCAGCAAATAAGTGAGCAATATCACCCGGTATGGCCGGAAAGGCTTGTGCAATAATAAGCCCAGCCAGGCCGCAATGACCACAAAACAACCCAGCAGGAAAAAGATCAGCTGATCCGCCAGGAACGCGATCCTGTTCACATGCACCAGCTGTTTTTCCGTAAGCTCCTGCATGTGATGTATCACCGGAAACCCGTGCCTGACCTGCCATAGCAGGTTAGGAGAGATGATCAGCAATGCAAGCAGCAGCCCGAAGTACAGGTACTTGTTGCGGAATATTTTTCGTTGCGGCGATAATAACAGCGCGGCCGCCAGTCCCAATAGCAAAAAGAAGATATTGTATTTGTTCAATATCCCGAAACCCGCTACCACCCCCATCCAGAGCAGGTCCACGTTCTTCTGCTCATCGATATATTTCAACAACAACCAAAACAACAAGGTCCAGGAAAGCACGTCAAAAGAATTAGGCTGGTACAGCATGTTCAACCGCGAATACCCGGAACAGATATACAGCAATCCGGCCAACACCTGCGCAAACCAGCCACCACCAAGCCTTTGCACCATCTTCCAGATGAGCAGCATTGTAAGCGCGCCATACAAAGCCGGAAAAAAACGCACCCAGAAAACACCACCACCCAAGTAATCGATCAACAAGGAATTAAACGCCGTAAATGGCGGTACAGAGAGGTAACCGGCGCCCAGATGATTGGCCAGGTCCAGGTGCAGGTATTCATCGCGTTGCAGATCGTAGGCCGGACTTACCGCTATCCACTGCACCACTGCTTTCAACACCAGCAATGTGGCGAATATCCAGAGAGGGGAGCGTTGTGTTTTCATTTGCATATCATAGGTGGTATCTCTACAAAAAAGCGGAAATATGCACGTGAAAACGCATCATATTTCCGCTCTAAAAAAATAATATCTTGTTCGTAACATATGTGGCAGGCCGCTCTACATAAGCATATCATCAGGGCTGATGATAACAAGATTTTGGTTGATAAAGGCGTTAACAAATTGTAAAATCTTTTCAAAAAAATCAAATATAAAAACGCAACATTGTTTCATTTTTTAGAACAAGCCAGTATCTGCAAGGGTTTCGGCGCATGACTTCTTCTAAAAAGATAACATTGGGGCAAATAAAGTTATCTAAGGAATAATTAAATTTGGGTATGCCTTCATATAAATCTGCGCAATCAACTCCCATCCGTACCATGAGGATGGAGGATTTCAACGACGATCTGCTTTTATACGCCCCCAGGGAGATACGCCCGCAAGCACCCGCCCATGGCTGTTTTGCAGTACACTCCCGGAAAGATTATCCTATCAAGGAGGATGTATCTGCCAGTCGCCGCGATTATTACAAGATCAGCCTGATCACAAAAGGAACCGGCACTTATACTGCCGGCGAGCGCCGCTATGAGATCAATGGGCCTACCTTGATATTCCTGCATCCGCAGGAAGTGAAAACCTGGCATGCCACTTCATCCGAACAGGACGGCTACTATTGTATTTTTACAGAGAAACTTTTTGAACCGCAACACCATGAGCTGTTGCAATATCCGCTGTTGCAGCTCGGCGCGCAAGGCGTGTTCAGCATCACAGAAGAACAGAGCGGATACCTGCAATCTATTTTCCGCCAGTTGTTGAAAGAGTATAAAGAGAATGCCGCTTTTAAACAGGAAGCGATCCTCATCTATCTCAAATTGCTGATGCTGGAAAGTAAACGTATTGCGCAGGCCGCGGGCCCGGTAAGGAGCCTTACCGCTGCGCAATTGTTGTCGCACCGCTTCACCGATAAACTGGAAAAGCAGTTCCCGATTGAACATACCACCGAACAGATTGCATTAAAAACAGCCAAAGAATTTGCGAACATACTGAATACCCACCCCAACCACCTGAACGCCTGCGTGAAACACACGACCGGCCGCACAGTGAGCGAGCATATCCGCCAGCGCCTCCTGCTGGAAGCGCGGCTGTTGCTCATGCACACGGACTGGCAGATCGCTGAAATAGCCTGGTGCCTTGGCTTTGAAGACCCTGGTAATTTCACGCATTTCTTCCGTAACCACAGCGGACAGTCGCCGTATGAATACCGCGCAATAGTACTTTGATTTTTACAAGTATCTCTTTGAGTATTACAATTTTTATCCGTACGCCTGTACCTAATTTTGTATCACTAAAACAAAGATCAATATGCAGTACAGAAAACTGGGAAAAACAGGCGTGAATGTCTCCGCAATAGGACTGGGTTGCATGGGTATGTCGTTTGCCTATGGCAGTGGCCAGGATTTTAATGAAGAAGAATCACTGGCTACATTGGAAAAGGCATTGGAACTCGGCATCAATTTCTGGGATACCGCCGACATGTACGGACAGGGAGCTAACGAAATCCTGCTCTCGAAAATATTGGCTACCAAACGTGATCAGGTGTTTCTTGCTACTAAATTCGGTTTTCGGGTAAAAGAAGATAAATCTTTTTATGTAGACGCTTCTCCGAAGTACCTGAAACAAGCTTGTGAAGCCAGTTTGAAGCGTCTTAACACAGATGTGATCGATCTTTATTATTCACATCGTATAGACGATACCGTGCCTGTTGAAGAAACAGTAGGAGCGATGGCAGAACTGGTAAAAGAAGGTAAGGTAAGATTCCTCGGCCTCTCTGAAGCCAGCGCAGAAACGCTGAGAAAAGCCAATGCCGTACATCCGATCGCTGCCCTGCAAAGTGAATATTCCCTGTTCACCCGCGATGTAGAAGGAGATATCCTGAAGGCAGCACGCGAAGGCGGTACATCGCTCGTGGCCTACAGCCCGCTCGGGCGTGGCCTTTCCACCGGCGCCATTACCGATATGGGTCAATTAAGCGACGGCGATTTCCGCAAAGGGCTGCCCCGCTTCCAGGGAGATAATTTTGAACAGAACCTTCAGACCGTAAATGCGCTTGAAAAATTTGCGAAAGAAAAAGGTATTACCACCGCACAGCTTTCGTTAGCATGGGTACTGGCGCAAGGTGAAGACATCATCCCGATCCCTGGCACCAAACGCAGGAAATACCTGGTAGAAAACGCCGCAGCTGCGGATATTCAGCTGAGCCAGGCCGAACTTCAGGCGATCGATGATTTACTGAAACAGCATGCCGTAGCCGGCCAGCGCTATACAGAATTCAGTATGAAATTAGTAAACCGTTAATCGGTATTTTCTCCCCCGGAAGTTCCGGGGGAGAAAATATTATTTCGTTTTTTTGTAGCCCCAGTCCAGCAACCACTTCACCACTTTCTCTTTATAATCGCCCTGGATCAGTATCTGGCCGTCTTTCACACTACCGCCGGTACCACATTTTGTTTTCAGTTCTTTACCCAGTTTTTCCAGGTCTTCTTCTTTACCAACAAAGCCATCGATCAGTGTTACTACTTTACCGGCGCGTTGCTTGGTATCCAGCTTTACCCTCAGCAGCTGTTCGGCCGGAGAGAGGGTGGCTACATCGTCTGTATGTGCTGGCTCGAACGAAAAGCTGGGATCCGTGGAATAAACGATCCCGTTGTTGTTCATCTTCTTCTTAGACATCTTACTACAATTGAAGGGTTAATTATTCACTACTACCCTGATAGCCTGTGGGTGTACCCGCAGGCGTACCACGCCATCTTCAGCGAGCGGCACCGCGTCGCCGTCCACCTGCAGGTATTGCAATGACGGGCTGCGGATGATGATCTCTTTGCCTGTGTAATGTTTCAGGTATCTTGTTTTATCAATATTACCCAATAAAGAGTAAATACTTACCGGGAGGAGGTGATAAAATTTGACGGGGGGCATAATGCAGAGATCCAGCAGGCCATCGAATACATTGGCGCCCGGCGCCAGTTTAAATTCATAACCAAACTGGTTGCCATTAGCTACCGTAAGCAGGAATGCTTTCTCCTGCAATGTTTTACCATCAATGCTGATGTTGAAATCCCCCGGCTGATAGGTATTGAAGCTTTTCAGTACCAGCTTGGCATAGCCGTAAAGCCCGCGTTTTTTGGTGTGCCGGAACTGGTCTGCTACCAGTGCATCGAAGCCTACGCCGGCATTGCTGAGGAAGAGGTTGTCGTTTGCGTAACCTACATCCACCGGGCGCTGGCGGTCGTCTACAATAAGGCGGAGCGCCTTGTCTACGTCCAGCGGTATTTTGAGTGCGCGTGCGAGGCCGTTGCCACTGCCCAGCGGCACGATAGCCATGGCCGTATTGCTGCCAACAAGGCCTTGCGCGATTTCATTGATAGAACCATCGCCGCCAACCGCTACCACGGTATGTACGCCATTACCTACCGCTTCGCGGGCCAGATCGGCGCCATGTCCAAGGTATTGGAGATGCGTGATGCTGACCTCATAACGGTCGGCAGGAAAATGCCGGCGGATAGCGCTATCCAGGCGCTTTTCACGGTCGGTGCCGGCTTTGCGGTTGATGATAAAGAGGATCTTCTTCAAAATAATGCGTTATATAATGATCGCTTTCAGGCTCAGGTCCAGGCTTACAGCGTGATGAATGATAGCGCCTACAGAGATAAAATCGACGCCGGTTTTTGCATACGCTTCGATGGTATCCAGCGTGATGCCGCCAGAGGCTTCGGTTTCGAGGCGTCCGTTGATGAGCGCCATCGCATCTGCTAATTGCTCCGGTGTGAAGTTGTCCAGCATGATACGGTCTACATGTCCTACTGCCAGCACCTCTTTCACATCTTCGAGGTTACGGGCTTCCACTTCTATTTTCAGCGGGAGATTACGTTCCTTCAAATACGCCACTGTTTTGGTAACGGCTGTGGTGATGCCGCCGGAAAAGTCGATGTGGTTATCTTTCAGCATCACCATATCGTATAATCCCATGCGGTGATTCACGCCACCGCCTATACGAACCGCTTCTTTTTCCAGCATCCTGAAGTTAGGAGTGGTTTTGCGGGTATCCAGCACGCGGGTATGATAGCCTTTGAGCTTTTCCACATATTGATGGGTGAGGGTGGCGATGCCGCTCATACGCTGCATGCAGTTGAGCACCAGTCTTTCGCCCATGAGGAGCGTATGGATGGCGGCTTCCACTTCAAAGGCCACTTCACCGGATTTCATGGATGCTCCATCTTGCTTGAAGGGCTTGAAAACGGTGTACATATCCAGCCATTTAAAGACCGCTTCCGCTACCTGCATGCCGGCAAGGATACCGTCTTCCTTGATCTTCAGGCGTGCCTGGCCTTTGGTGGTCGGTGGAATGCTGGCGAGCGTAGAGTGATCGCCGCTGCCTATATCTTCTGCCAGTGCGCTTCTGATGAATGCCTGGAGTGCTGCTTCTTCTAACATACCGAATGATTTTTTTATTCTCCCGGATGGGCTTACAGCCCGCGTGCAAAAATAAAAAGTGCCCCGCAATTAAATGCGGAGCACCAAGGTTTTTCAATTATTTTATGTTGTGTGTTTTTATTTGCTCTCAAACCTCAATTCGTTTAATACCATTGAAGCGCCTTTCTTCTGCAGAAAGAACGAGAGCCGGAAACTGCCGCCGGAAGTGGCCAGCGTGCCGATGCCAAATTTAGAGCCTTCGCCGCCCTGGTGTAAGAGTTCAAATGATTTCACCTGGTTTTTGGCGAAAAAATCTTTCAATATAATTTCTGCCTGTGCTTTGCTATAGGAATTAGATTTCCCAGAAATGTTTATTTCAACGGTATTGTCCAGGTAGCGGGATAAGCCGCTCACGTCTCCTTGCCTGATTGCTCCCACTACGTCATCAAACGGCCCTGCCAGTAAATTTTCCGATGAACCTGCCGAAAGCGCAAATGCCGAAATAAATCCTCCCAACAATATCCCCAGCACAATCAATAGCTTTCTCATTGTCAGTTATTTGATTAAAAATGTGAAAATTCCAACTCAAATTAAAAGCCAAAATTATGCCAAACGCACTGTAATTCAACAAAATCACATCATAGTGGTAGCAATGAATCTATAAATAATAACGGAGAGATAACATATATTTTCAAACAAATACAAGAGAGATTAAATGTGTATAATTAGCCTCATAACATCCCCTTTCTCCGAAGTCTCATTTTGCAAAATTTTTAGAAAGTATTTAGAGGCATAATAATTACTTTCACGTCCATAAATAACAACTAACCAGATTGGATATGGAAAAGAAAAGAGCCATTCTCGTAATTATGGATGGATGGGGCGAAGGCAAAGTTCCTGCAGCCGATGCGATTGCACACGCCAAAACACCGTTTGTGAGCGGCCTATACAAGCAATATCCGCATAGCCACCTGGTTACCTGCGGTGAGGCGGTAGGCCTGCCCGACGGGCAAATGGGCAATTCCGAAGTAGGTCACCTGAACATCGGCGCTGGCCGCATCGTATACCAGGAGCTGCAAAGAATCAACGTAGCCGCAAGAGATGGCGAACTGGCGAAAAACCAGGTGCTGCTCGATACCCTGGCCCATGCACGCAACAATAACAAAGCACTCCACCTCATAGGGCTTGTCAGCGATGGCGGCGTACACTCCCACATCAATCACCTGAAAGCATTGACACAGATCGCCAAAGACAATGGCGTAGAGCAACTGTTCATCCATGCCTTCACCGATGGCCGTGATACAGACCCGAAGGGCGGACTGGGATATCTTGAAGATCTCTCCGCGCACCTGCAAAAAACTACGGGTAAAATAGCCTCCATCACCGGCCGCTATTACGCCATGGACCGCGACAAACGCTGGGAACGTGTGAAGCTCGCCTACGATGCACTGGTAAATGGTATCGGTACCCCTACGCACGACCTGATCACCGCTGTGAAGGCCTCTTATGCCGAAGGCGTGACCGACGAATTTATCAAGCCCATCATCGCAGTGAATGAACAGAACCAGCCCCTTGCTACCATCCAGAACGGTGACGCAGTGCTCTGCTTCAATTTCCGTACAGACCGCTGCCGCGAAATCACGCAAGTGCTGACCCAGGAAGCATTTCCCGACTTCGGCATGCAGCCGCTGGACCTGTACTACACCACGATGACAGAATATGACAAAACTTATAAAAATGTTCATGTTATCTTTGAGAACGACAACCTGAACATGACCCTCGGCGAAGTGCTGGCGCAAGATGGTCTTAAACAGATCAGGATTGCCGAAACAGAAAAATACCCGCACGTATCCTTCTTCTTCTCCGGCGGCCGTGAGAAGGAGTTTGAGGGCGAACGCAGACTCATGGTGCCTTCTCCGAAAGTAGCCACCTATGACCTGCAACCGGAAATGAGCGCCAATGAAGTCACTGACACCATCGTTCCGGAAATTGAAAACAAAACCGCCGACTTCATCTGCCTCAATTTCGCCAATGCCGACATGGTGGGCCATACCGGCGTTTTTGAAGCAGCAGTGAAAGCGGTGGAAACAGTTGACCACTGCGTTGAACGCGTAGTGACTGCCGCCCTCAACAACGATTATACTATTTTCCTCACTGCTGATCACGGTAATGCAGATTTCATGATCAACAGCGATGGTACCCCCAATACCGCCCATACCCTCAACCTGGTGCCCCTCTTTATCATCAGTAAAGACTTCAAAGGCGCCGTGAAAGATGGCAAACTGGGTGATATCGCTCCTACCATCCTGCACTTCATGGGCCTGCCCGTTCCGAAGGAAATGACCGGTAATCTGCTCGTATAGCCGGTTATCATCAACATCTTCCACAAAAGCAGTAGACGGAAAATATTCTGTCTGCTGCTTTTTATCTTTATGTTAAAATAAAATGTTAAAACTGAACTTCTTTTTATTCAGACTGTAACATTTACACGCGGCCCGCGTTTAACAACCAATAAACCGATTTAGGTCTCAGTCGACAAGACTGATCTTTATATTTTTAGTGCTCTCGACAGATTTGCTCATGCATCGATGCGCCGTTTTTACGGCGCATTTTTTATGACCCATATTTAAGTATTAATTTTACGGAATGAAAAAATACCGCTACGCTTCGGTGATATTGACCATACTCAGCCTGATGGCCTGTCAGCCTGATACTAAAGGGATTAAACACCTCTCACAAGATAAGTACGAAAACCTGCCAGCCTATTTTACAGGGGAAAAACAACGCCTCCGCAATGCCGGCATCACCCTGCATAAAACAGTTACCATCAACGGCCAAACCGATACCGCCACCATCAACAGCAAGGATAGCAGCGCCCTGCAAGACCTCCTCAAGCCCTTCGCAGATATGGACCTTAACAAACCATCTCTCCGTGATGAATATGATAGCAACACCATGACCGACCAGTTTTCCGGTAACAAAACTGTTATCTATAAATCAAAAGGCAAACAAACCAACCCGGAAGAGATCATACTGGAGATTGATAGAAATGGTACCATCCAGCAAGTAAGCATACAATCCTACACCAGCAATATGGTGTATGAATTCAGGCAACAACTTACCTACCTGCGCGACCGCAGTATCCGGATCGCCAGCCATCAGAAGATCGCGTTCCTCGCACCTAAAGACCTGGAAATCACTGTAACTAAAAACCAGATGTGACCATGACAGGAGCGGAGTTTCAGCAGATATCACATACCATACCTGTAGAAGCAGGTATCTACAAATATTACGACGAAAAAGGCACCCTGCTATATGTGGGAAAAGCCAAAAGCCTGCGTAAACGTGTGAGTTCCTATTTTGTAAAGAACCACGACAACTACAAAACACGTAAGCTCGTTGAGCACATACATCATATCGAATTTACCATCGTAGATTCAGAGCAAGATGCATTTCTGCTGGAAAACTCGCTCATCAAGCAGTTCCAGCCGAGGTACAATATCAATCTGAAAGATGATAAGACGTATCCGTATATCGTGATCAAGAAAGAGCCCTTTCCACGGGTGTTTCTGACACGCAACATTGTGAAAGACGGTTCCGAGTACCTCGGGCCATTTACCTCCGTAGGCCGCGTGCGCGAGATATTGGAAGTAATCCGCTACAATATTCCGCTGCGCACCTGTACCCTGAACCTAACGGAGCAGAATATACGTAAAGGCAAGTTCAAAGTATGCCTGGAATACCACCTCGGCAATTGCAAAGGCCCTTGTGAAGGATTGCAAACAGAAGAAGATTATCGTGAAGGTCTGCAACAGGTGAAGAATGTACTGAAGGGGAATCTCGCGCCGGTGCTCAGTCTATTTAAAGAACAGATGCAGGCGCAGGCCGCCAATATGGAATTTGAAAAGGCCGAGATCACGCGTAAAAAGATCGAAAGCCTGAATGCATATTCCGCTAAATCCACCATCGTCAATACCCGCATGGGCAATGCCGATGTGTTCACCATCATCAGTGAAGGTAACCATGCCTATGTAAACTACCTGCGCATCCTCAATGGCACCATCGCCGACACCAAAACTGTTACGCTCGAAAAACAGTTGGAAGAAGGAGAAGAAGAAGTGCTCACCTATGCGATCGCCTACCTGAGAGACGTGTTCAAAAGTATTACCAACGAGATCATTGTTCCCTTTCCGGTGGAATATCCGGAAAGTAATGTCACCATTACCGTTCCTAAAGGCGGCGATAAAAAGAAGTTATTGGACCTCTCGGAAAAGAACGTGAACTACTTCAAAGAAGACCTCTACCGCAAAAAGATACTGCATCTTGAAGGCAAGAGCGACAGCGAACGTAAACAGGTGCTTTACCAGTTGCAAGCCGATCTTGAGTTGCCCGTGCTGCCTACGCATATCGAATGCTTCGATAACTCTAACTTCCAGGGCGCCTACCCTGTGGCTGCCTGCGTAGTGTTCAAAGACGGGGTAGCTTCTAAAAAAGATTATCGTCATTTCAATATCAAAACGGTACAGGGCATCAACGACTTCGCTTCCATGAAGGAGATTGTGTTCCGCCGCTACAACCGCCTGCTGGCCGAAGCGGAGCCATTGCCGCAGCTGGTGATCATCGATGGTGGTAAAGGCCAGCTTGGGGCCGCCATGGAAAGCATACGGGAGCTGAATCTTATTGGCAGCATGACCGTAGTAGGCCTGGCTAAAAATGAAGAAGAAATATTTTTCCCGGGAGATGCGGAAAGTATCAAACTGCCGTTTAACAGCGAAAGCCTCAAACTAATACGCCGCGTGCGCGATGAAGTGCACCGCTTTGGTATCACCTTCCACCGCCAGAAACGCAGCAAGGGCACTTTCAAAAATGAACTGGAGAGCATCAAAGGCATCGGGGAAAATACCGCCACGCAACTGCTGAAAACATATCGCTCCGTGAACAAAGTGAAAGCCTTATCGCAGGAAGACCTGACCAAAGAAGTAGGCGCTGCCAAGGCCAAGCTGATCTGGGAACATTTTCATGGCGGCAATAACGCGCAATAACGCTTACGGCTATACGCTAACGGTATGTTCGCTAGCCGCAGCAAGCGCTCTTTCCGCCTGTGCTACATGACGGCGGATATGCGCTGTCATAAACCCGAAGGTATCTCCTACCGACATCCGGATAAAACGCGAAAGGGTAGTAGCCACTTTAGACCGCATCAGGTTCACGCTGCCTGCCTTTACAAGCAAGGCTTCCATCTTCCGTTGCTGCTCGATAAACTCCGCCAGCACCGGCGCTACCGGCAGATTGAGTGCCGGGCGGTAGCCTCTGGGCGATTGCATTTTTGTAGCCGGCATTCCATTCTCCTGCGGCTGCATCATTTTGGTAAATTTGGCGCCCAGCCATCCGCTGCGGAACCGAGGAGTGGCCTTGTCGCCATTCTTTAGTGCTTGCTCTATCGCACGTTCCAAGGCTGGCAGGTAGTAGCGGCCATAAGTGTTGAGGTGTTCGAGACACTGGATAGCGCTCCATTTTCCGGGCGCTGGCGCCAGTTGCAAACTGGCATCATTTTTTCCGCTGAAACGCGTTTCCACGGCGGTTCTTACCTCTATAATCTGTTGGCGCAACTGTTGCAGAAATATATCGCTGTTAACCGGCATCTTGCTTTATTTCTCACAAAACTAAGCTGGTCATCAATAAAAAATCTTGGCGCAGATCAACATTTTTACAGCTTCACGGCGCCCAGTAATTTTGAAAAAGTAGCTGGGTCGATACCCAGATAAGAGGCGAGATATTTGTGCGGGATGATTTGCAGCACATGCGGGCTGCGGGTGAGCAGTATCCTGAACTTCTGTTCAGCACTGAAAGACAACAGTTCCCGATGCCGTTCCAGCACGCCATGGAGCGCAGCCACGGAGGCTAGTCTTACCCATCTTTCTATTAGCGTATAAGTATTGATCAACTCTTCAAAATTTGCGTACGACATACGCAGCATCCGGCTGTTGGTAAGCGTTTCCAGGCAATAAGGCGAAGGACATTGTAGTTGAAAAGAGTCCATTACGCCGGAGAAGGAGCCGGTATAGGAAAAGATGATGGTGGAATCTTTATCGCCTTCCAGGCAGAAAAGGCGCTGCACGCCTTCCAGCACAAAATAGATGTAACGCTCAATTTCGCCGGCAGGGGTGATCACCACTTTTCGTTTATACGTTACCGGTATCCAGGCAGCTGCAAATGCGTCCCATTCTGCCTGGGGCAAGGGCATGATGCGGAAAACGGCTTCTTTTAAAAGGTCGGTGGCCATACCGAAAGATAAAAAAAGAAAGGCAATCAGCGAACTGACTGCCTTCCTTATATGATCGGTTAGACCGTAGATAGATTAATACTGCCAGAGGTCCTGCTCTTTGTTGAAGATGCGGTCTTTGATGGCCTGGCCTTCCAGGAGACGCATTACGCCATCTTTGATGTAATCCTTGATCTCGCGGTTGTAGGTATTGTTTTCCTTGATCACGTAGCTGGTAAAGAAGCGCATCTCGAAGAGGTCTTCCCAACTCATAGTAGATGCGTCGTTGTTCTGGTTATACACGTCGTATTTGGCCAGTACAGGGCGCATATCAGGATAGTACACCCAGAACAGGGGGATGGAGGCGCGCACGCTGCCATCGTCGTTCATACGGGATACCATGGGTGCAATACCGAGGATGCGTACTTTCAGCGCAGATGCTTCTTTGTCGAATACCCATACTTCTTTGATCTTGTACTGTTTGATAGTACGGGGATCGAAGTCGTCGCGGGTGGTTACCATCTTTTCTTCGTTGGTAACCGGGTCGATGCTGCGTACGGTCCTTTCTTCGCCGCTGATCTTGTTAAGGATCTCGGAGTAGGGCATTACAGTGGTGAAGCGGTCATCGATAGGATTGAAGGCTTCCACCTCTTTGTTTTTGATTGCGGTGAGCAGAATATTGATGAACAGTTGGTTTGTGCCAGCCTCATCTTCCACGTTGTACTGGAAGGGGAGGTTCATTTTTTCCCTTACGTCGATTACCTGCCAGATACGTTTTTCCCAGAACCTGTCATCCTCACGGATGTAATCGTAGGTAATAGGTACGCGTTCTCTTGCAAGGTTCCTTTCCACCACGCCATCTACGCGCAATGATTTACGCGGGGTGTCGAAACGGAGCAGCGGTGATCCCATCGGGGCGTTGGGGGTAGGAGGGGCGGCAGGGGTGGCGCAACAGCATTTCCTGTAGCGGGATTTACTACCGCATTAGGATCCTGCTGAGTGGCTTGTGTAGCTGTTCTGCGGCGGGTAGTGCCTCCACGGCGCTGCGCCTCAGCAGCTGTTGCCAGCATTACCAGCAACAAAGTACACCAACCAATTCTGTTAAATATTACTGCACGCATAATTCAGTAATTTATGACCTGTTAGTTTAATTTAAATATTGTGCTAGGCATTGAACGTACCACGCCATCGGGTCCTTTTACTTTCACGTTTTCAATGTATACCTGGTCGCCCGGACGTAAGCCACGGATCGAAGCGGCAACGCTGGCAGGGAAGTAAGCGCTGTTGGCGTCGCCTTCCTGGTATTCGTGTCCTTTTGAATCTACGCCGATACGATAGCCTACCACTTCATATTTTACGCCTTCAAATTCGAAGTCTTCGAGATCAGCACGCAAGCCACCTTGTACTTTAAAGTCAGCTGCTTTCATGCTGCCGCCTTTGTTCATACCTACTTTCAGCACTGGATCTGGTACACGTTTTACACGGAACTCTTTCTGGCCCAGGGATTTGGTTTTGCCGTCGATGTTAGCTACTACGTTGATCACTGCTTTACCAGGCTGGCTAACAGTTACTTCATAGTTACCGGAGCCTTTTTTAGCGATGTTACCACCGCTGATAGAGGCAGATACTGCTTCAGCAGGTACGCCTGCGGCAGAAATGGATATCGGGTTTTTCAGGCCGATATACAATACGTTCATCTTGTCGGCAGAGATGGAGGTGGTTGAGGCACCTACATTATAAGTTTCGGAAAAGGGAAAGGACTCAGCAGGGCCGCCGGTAGGGCTAGGCAATGTAATAGTACCAGAGATCGTTTTTTCGCCGATGCCGGCAGCAGTGGCGGTAAAGGTACCCAGACCATCTTTCGCCTGAACAGATTGTCCGTTTACAGTGATGGTAGGATTTACAGTTGAACTGTAAGCGCCTACTGCGATTTGTGCAGTAACGGTTTGACCTTCCATCAGGTTTTTGGAGTTCAGTGAAATGAACGGTCTTACTTTATCAAATTTGAAAGACTGTGCATCGATCTGACGGAACAGATCATCAATAATGGCAGACTCGGAATTTTTAATATCATTCTGGAATTTACCCAGGATGGTTACGGCTGCGATTACAGGCACCATGTTAAAGTGGTAAGTAGACCAGCTTTTAGGAGCGCCAACTTCGCGGTCGGTAGCTGATTTGCCTACTTCTATTCTCAGTGGTAAAGTTTTTTCGAACTGATCTTTTTTCTTAGGATCTACGTAAGTCAATAATTGTGTACGGAGGTCTTTCAGTTTTTGCTCCAGTTCATCACCTTTCTTCATATTCTCCATTACGCGGGTAGGAGCATCGAGGCCGGCTTTATCTTTGATATCGCCGTCTTCTGTGCGACCGCCACTCTCCGTGATGATAAGATTTTTCAGATTTTCCACATAGTTATAAGCATCGGCAGAGATCTGTTTTACCTTTTCTGCTTTTGCCTTCAGTGGGCCTACTTTACCAGCATCATTCTTCATCTGTTCATTGAACTGATCATAGATGAACTGGTTCTTATCAGCCAGAGATTTGTTGGATGTATTGATAGAATTATTAACGATACTGAATGCATTCAATATTTCGGCAGAGACGTTCAACGCGAGCATGGCCGTCAAGACCAGATACATGATGTTGATCATCTTCTGCCTGGGATCTCTAGGTAGTGCCATAGTTTGTTTTCAGATTTAATGAATGTTTATTACTCAAAAACTAATAGCTATACCTTATCTGGTTCCGTGCATAGCGCTCAGCATGTTACCATAGATCGCGTTGAGGTTGCTGAGGTTTTTAGCCAGCAGGGAAATTTGTTCCTGTGTTTTCTTGGCGTCTTCGATGCTACCGCTCATTGCAGCAGAAGTGTTCTGCAGGTTGCTATAGAAGGTGTTCATGGCCTTCAGGTGGTTGTTAGTGTCCTGCAGTTCCAGTTCGTAGATGGCATTGAGGGAAGCCAGGTTTTTGGTCATGCCCTGCATCTGAACATGGAATTCTTTGGTAGATTCAGAAGCGCTGTTGAAAGAAGATACAGCGGAAGCGGCAGTAGTGTAAGCGTTGGCAACATTACCGATAGCGCTGGCAGCTTCTCTTGTTTTTTGTGTGTAGTCGCCGGTAGCAGCTACAACATCGCTGATGTCTCTCATTTTATCTACAGTAGTGCCTAATTTCTGGAAGTTCTCGCTCAGGCGCTGGAGATTAGCAGGAGTGATATCTGCTTCTTGCAGCATTTTGTCGAGACCAGCCACAGCAGGGCTACCCACAACTGCTACTGCACCGCCTTCTGCATGAGAGGCGCCGGAATCAGGTACGAAAGCATAAACAAAGAAGATGAGCGCCTCGGTGCTCAGACCTAAGATCAAAGCAATGTCAGCTCCGCGCCAGTGTTGCAGTTTGAATAATGCTCCAATAATTACAACAGAAGCCGCAATACATACGAAAAAGTTCAGCCATTTAGCTTTGTTAGGATTCATAGCCATAGGTTAAAATTTAATCTGGTTAAAGTGATTAGTGTTAAAGTACTGTATGGAATAGTTGTTACTCAACGATTTGCAGATAGTGTTCATCATATAAAAAGGTTTTTCTTGTTATATTAATTACTTGCTGATCTTCATTTGTTTAGTCTAGTGATGACCTATTCTTCTCTTACTCAAAGCAATCGTACATCTGAAGCCGATATAGGATTTCGAGCTATCCTGGTACTCGTATGACCTGGTACCTGTTTGCAGGAAATAACCGATATCTTTCCAGGAACCGCCTCTCACCGCCTTACGTTTCATTTTTGGTGGTGCATCATCCGGAACATCCATTCTCAGATAAGGGTTCATATCAGATGTAAATGAATAGGCATTTTCGTAGAAGATATCCTGCGTCCATTCGGCTACGTTACCGGCCATGCAATACAAGCCGTAATCGTTGGGCCAGTAAGCATCTGCACGTACCGTGTAGAAGCCGCCATCTTCAGGATAGTTACCGCGGCCGGGTTTAAAGTTGGCCAGCAAGCAACCTTTTTTGTTACGGATGTAGTAACCACCCCAAGGGTAAGGAGTTTGCTCCCTGCCGCCGCGCGCTGCATATTCCCATTGTGCTTCGGAAGGCAGCTGGAATTTATCTTCAGTGAACAACTTCTTGGAGTTGCGGTAGTCTTCCCAGAACTTACTTCTCCATTCGCAGAAGGCAGTGGCCTGGTGCCAGTTTACGCCTACTACAGGATAGTTGTCGAAGGCCGGATGCCAGAAGTACATACGGGTCATCGGCTCATTGTAAGCATATGAAAAGTCCCTGATCCAGCAGAGGGTATCCGGATAAATAGGTACATCCTTTTTAACGATGAACGTTGAACGGGGCTTACCAAAGTTCTCCCTCAACTTGGCCTTGTCCCAGTTGAAAGTTTCCTGGTGATAAATCAGTTTTCCCACGTCAATATCCTTTCTGCCGTACAAACGGTCAGCTTCGGCATATATCATGGCATCCAGTTTCTCAACGGTGCCTTTGTCGCGCCAGTTGATCTTCTGCTTCCAGTCAATAATATCATGACCATCATCCTGCTTAACATGGCCCAACAGGATATGCGCGATGGAGTCCTGCACCCACTGCACAAACTGACGGTACTCGTTATTGGTGATCTCCGTTGCATCCATATAGAAGCCGGAAATAGAGATCGCCTTGTTACGCGCAGTAAAGGCATAGTTCACATCCTCATCACTGGGCCCCATGTGAAAAGTTCCGGAAGGTACGTATACCATTCCATAAGGTACAGGAGGATAATACTTTGGCCTGGGGCTTACGCCAATTAGTTGCCCTTGTGCGTTCTTGGGGGTTTTACTACCGCCACAGCTGGCCAGCAGGGTAACCAGCAAAACTGCCAACAGACCTCTTGAAAAGTTAAGCTTCATAAGGGTAGCTTTCATCAGAATATGTTTTTCTATTAACCAGCCAGGTGTTTTGCCAGCATGAAGGAAACACGTTTCTCATATTATCACCCGCTTTGTTTATATGAAAGATAGCAAATGTAATAATTAATTTTAATCCGTAGTTACTTTTTACCCAACTTTTTCAATTCCTCATACCACCAGCAGGTAACTAATTTAAACGTATTTTTTAACATTTTATTATATAAGAGGAATAACATTTATCTATATCACCTCCACCCTTATAGGCTGCAAGTTACATAAATATTATATTAAATTAATTATTTCTTCTATATAAAATACTGGTTTAATACAATGATAATCTTTACATAAGTACACCAGAGTATCCCCCTCCCGCGCACGGTCTGCCAACAATGGAATATCACTGACATCTTTTTCTGCACCTACCAAAATTCTGAAAGGCAGGAACCATTTTCCCGCTTCATTCATCCGAAGTAAAAAATCTTTTCCAACTACGGCTATCTCCGGCGTTCCTTTCACCAGCTGCAATAACTGTTGCGCCCACACGCCGAAAGAAGTTGGATAACGCACCACCGTTTGCGCCAGGCTGGAAACTGCACCCACAGCCATATCCGCCCATTGCCTGTTATCAAAAACAACAGAAAGATACCAAAGGTTCTGCGCCATAATCGCATTGCCGCTAGGTACGGCGCCGTCATAAATTTCTTTTTTTCTTACGATCACATCAGATTGCGTATCTGTTGTATAGTAGAAGAAATGGCCACTATCATCCATAAAATGTTCGATCACATAGGCCGTAATATCTTTTGCGGTATACAGATAGGTGGTGTTGCCCGTAATTTCCTGCAGCGCGATCAGCGCCCTTATCAGGCAGGCATAATCATCCAGAAAAGCTGGATACCTGGCCTGGCCATTCTTCCAGGTATGATAAAACGCTGCGCCCTGGCCATTTTCACGGAAATGCTGCAAGCAAAATTCTATATTTCGTATAGCCATTTCGCGGTAGTGCCCGTCGCCGAGCGCCGCAAAGGCCTTACAACAGGCATGCACCATCAGCGCATTCCAGCCGAGTAATACCTTATCGTCCAAACCCGGCCTGATACGTTGATTACGCACAGCCAGCAATTTTTCACGACAATTGCGCAACGTAGCGCCCAGCACCGCAGGATCGTAATTTTTCGCAGCGGCAAACTGCACCAAGGGTTGTTGAACCCAGAGGATATTTGTTTCTTCCCAGTTGCCATGCTCGCTCACATCATAATACTCACAGAAAACAGCGGCCTGCTCGCCGAGAATATGTTGTATCTCTGCTTTACTCCAGACATAGAACTTTCCTTCTACTCCTTCAGAGTCCGCATCCAGCGCGGCGTAGAAGCCTCCTTCCGGCGCCGTCATTTCACGGCTGATGAAGGCAAGCGTATCCCGCAGCGTTTGCGCATATGTTTCATTGCGCGTTAGTTGATAGGCATCGCAGAGGGTATCTATCAGCAGCGCATTGTCGTACAACATTTTTTCAAAGTGAGGCGCCAGCCATTTCTCATCCGTGGAATAACGCGCAAAGCCGCCACCCAATTGATCATAGAGGCCTCCCTGTAACATTTTGTCGAGCGATAACAAGGCCTGCTGCAAGGCTTCCGGTTTTCCATACGCATGATGGTATCTCAACAAATAAGCGATGGTAAACGTTTGCGGAAATTTGGGCGCACGGCCGAAACCGCCCCATTCCCTATCTGCCTGCTGCAATATATTGTCACAGATCGTATCGCATTGCGCTTTGGTAAAAAGCTCTTCCAGCGGCACTTTCAGGTTGATGCCTGCTTGCATGCCGAACTGGCTCGACTGATGAATATGTTGTGTAAGATTATCCGCCTGCGTTTCTATTTCATCACGCCGCTTGCGGAAGGCATCTGCGAGCGACAGCAGCACATCCGTCCAGGATGGCCTGTTGTACAGCTGTTTGGGCGGAAAGTAAGTGCCTCCGTAGAACGGCTTCCTGCCAGGTGTCAGGAACACATTGAGCGGCCATCCTCCTGCGCCGGTCATCGCCTGTACCGCATCCATGTAGATGTGATCCAGGTCCGGACGCTCTTCACGGTCTATCTTGATATTCACAAAATGTTCGTTCATGATACGCGCGGTAGCTTCGTTCTCAAAGCTTTCGCGCTCCATTACGTGACACCAGTGACAAGCCGCATAGCCGATGCTCACCAGGATTGGTTTATCTTCCTGCTGCGCTTTCTGCAAAGCCTCTTCCCCCCAGGGATACCACTCCACCGGGTTGTGTGCGTGCTGCAACAAATAAGGACTTGTTTCGCCGATTAGCTTGTTCATGGCTCCCCTTGATGTTAGACCGGAATAGAAAGATTGGTAATAAATCTGTTACAAAGAAATTTATTTTTCGGAATTTCCCCGAATTATTTTTGGATGATCTTCGTTGATGCGTTCAGGTTGCAGGAAAAAAACAGGGATGACCTGATGCCATCCCTGGTAATAATTTGTAGCGTTATAACGCGCTTATTTCTTGTTGGCCGAGGCAAGATACTGTTCCAGCGCGGCCACCATAGAGGGCGCCTGTGGCGCAGGAGCTTTTACATCCAGTCTTAATCCGGCTTCTTCAACGGCTGCTGAGGTAGTAGGACCGAAAGCACCGATTCGTGTACCATTCTGTTCGAATGCCGGCACGTTCTCAAATAATGATTTCACACCGGACGGACTGAAGAACACGATCATGTCGTAAGCATGCTTTGACAACACTTCCTTTACATCGTTAGAAACCGTTTTGTAAAGGGTTGCGGTCGCATATTCACATTTGTTCGCCTTCAACCACTCTTCAATATCCTTTTTCTGGCTGTCAGAGCTGGGAAACAGGAATTTCTCATTATCACGGTGCTTGTTCATCACTTCCAGTACACCCTTGGTAGATCCGTCTGCTCCATAAAACACCTTCCTTTTACGGTAGAGGATGAATTTCTGGAGATACAGTGCCACGGCTTCTGTAATACAAAAGTATTTGCAATCCTGCGACACTTTAATCTTCATTTCTTCACAGATCCGGAAAAAGTGATCCACCGCGTTACGACTGGTAAAAATTACCGCAGTGTAGTTCAGGATGTCAATTTTCTGTTTCCTGAACTCCTTTGCAGGCAAGCCTTCCACCCTTATGAACGGGAAAAAATCCAACTTTACATTGAACTTCTTTGCCAGATCGAAATAAGGAGACTTTTCTGTTTCAGGCTTAGGTTGAGAAATTAGGATTGACTGAATTTGTTTACCTTGCAAATCTTTTTTTGGCCCGCCTTTTATCATACTTTTTTAAGCTCTTGTGTTAACAATAGGCGGTAATCAGGGATTACCAGTTAACCAGATATTCAGGAGCACCTTCGTTAGTATTAATACCGGCGCTACCTCGAATGCGCAAAGGTAAAGAAAAAAATGCAATTTACTGAAAGATAGGTATTGCCTTACCAATGAATATGATCTTATATACCGGTAAACAATCAATAATATAATAAAAAAGATAGAAATATAAAGAAAAGTTCTGGCTATTTCCGGCTTGCAGAAGGCCATGATCACCAGGAAAGGCACCAGTAACACACCCAATATTTTGTTGATCAGGTACAAAATAAAAATGTAAGCATCCGCCAGCTCCACATTGCCGAAGAGCCAGCCACAAAAACGCAGCATCACATATTTAATTCCATAAACGATCGCTACCAACGCCACCAGGCCCGGGATCAGCAGCCATGGCTCCGCCTGCGGAAACACCTGCTGCCGGTACAATACCAGGTAGAGATATAATCCCAATGCAATGGAAAAGAAAATATTCAGCAATAAATTCGGAAACGGCGATTGCGACAGCTGATCTTTCAACTGGCGCTGACTCAGAGTAGGATTGAAGAACGCGCGGAAGAGGTCAGAGAAATATTTCCGGTAAGACAAACGTACTACGCTCAATACCAGCAATACGCCGCCCATCAGGTACACCAACCAATCCATATCCCGGTAAGGCCGCATGGGATTGGTGTCGTAAAACACCGGGCGACCGGGCTTCAGCAATATGTTTTCTCCTTCAATTTTTTTCAGGTAGATATCATAGGCAGATACCGCCTTGGGCTTGGGAGCCGCTGCCAGCGTGGTATCGCTGCGATGCGTAGTATCAACAGGCGTAATGGCTGTTTTCTTTAATGCAGCCGTATCGCGCCTGATCGCATGTTGTTTTAATGAATCTGTTTTGAGCCTCACTGGCCGGGGCTTCGGGCGGGTACTATCCGATGCATGACGGGTAACAACCGGCTTTTTAGGAGCCGCAGGCTTTTTCACAGCGCCTGAATCCACAGTTTGTGCTGCCAGCGGCAGATAGCTCAATATGAATAAAAACAATAACCAGTTGCGCACCAGGAAATATATTTTCAATGATTTTATAAACGGCTTTTCAATATAACGCTTCCCTGCTCAGATAACAAAACGGAAACGTAATTTTGATGCTTGCAAAGATATTAAAATAGTCCATAGTTGACCGATGGCCGGTATTTATCTACATATTCCTTTTTGCAGGCAAGCCTGCTATTACTGCAACTTCCATTTCTCGACTTCACTGGCGCAGAAAAGTGCGCTGGTAGCGGGTTTGCTGCAGGAGATCGACTTACAGCGGGACTATCTCCAGGGAGAAACCGTGCAAACCATTTACTTCGGCGGCGGCACGCCCAGCCTGTTAAGCGAGGAAGAACTACATTCCTTGTTAGCAGCCCTGCACCAGACCTTTCCGGTAGCGGCCGATGCGGAAATCACGCTGGAGGCCAACCCCGATGATCTCGATATGCCCAAACTGCAAATGCTGAAAGCCGCCGGCATCAACCGGCTCAGCATCGGCGTGCAGTCATTCCATGAAACAGATCTCCGCTGGATGAACCGTGCGCACAACAGCCTGCAGGCGCTGGAATGCATTACCAATGCGCAATCCGCGGGTTTCAACAATATCACCATCGACCTGATCTACGGCGGGCCTACCCTCAGCGACGAAGGCTGGGAACAGAATATAAAGCAGGCCATCGCACTGGGTATCCCTCACTTGTCGTGCTATGCGCTCACAGTGGAACCCGGTACCGCGCTGGATCATTTTATTCAGAAGAAAAAGATGGCGCCCACGGATGCCGACAAGGCCGCCCGTCATTTTGAGCAGCTGATGCAATGGCTGGAAGCGGCCGGTTATGAGCATTATGAAATTTCCAACTTTGCTTTGCCGGGATGGCATTCGCGGCATAACAGCAGTTACTGGCAAGGCAAGTCCTACCTGGGTTTGGGGCCGTCGGCACATTCCTTCAACGGCCATTCGCGGCAGTGGAATGTGGCCAACAATGCACAGTACATCAAGAGTATACAGGCGGGCGCCGTACCTTTTGAGCTGGAATCGCTCACTACCGATATGGTGTTTAATGAATACATCATGACTTCATTGCGCACCGCCGCAGGCTGTAACCTGGAATGGGTGGCTGAAAAATTTGACGCTGCTTATGCAGAAAAATTAATGCAGGAAAGCAGGCAGTTCATGGCCAAAGGATGGATGGTGCAGGAAGGCCCTGTACTGCGCCTCACCAAGGCGGGCAGGTTATTTGCAGATGGTATCGCAGCTGATCTCTTCCACTGAAAATAAAAAAGTCGCTCTACGACCGCAGAACGACTTCTTTCTGAAAAAAATATTGGTACTACCAGCCAAGGATATACGCAAATATCAGCGGCGCTACAATGGTAGCATCTGACTCTACGATAAACTTGGGTGTATGGATATCCAGTTTGCCCCAGGTGATTTTTTCGTTGGGAACAGCGCCGGAATAAGATCCATAGGAAGTAGTGGAATCGGATATCTGGCAGAAATAGCTCCAGAAAGGCACATCAGTCCATTCCAGATCCTGGTACATCATCGGTACCACGCAGATCGGGAAGTCGCCCGCAATACCGCCACCGATCTGGAAGAAGCCAACGCCTTTACCAGCGGAGTTTTTACGGTACCAGTCAGACAGGAAGACCATGTATTCGATACCACTCTTCATGGTAGAAGTTTTCAGATCACCTTTGATGCAGTAGGAAGCAAAGATATTTCCCATGGTGCTGTCTTCCCATCCTGGAACGATGATAGGAATGTTCTTTTCAGCGGCAGCGAGCATCCAGCTGTTCTTTGGATCGATCTCGTAGCTTTCTTTCATTACGCCGCTGAGGAGCAGCTTGTACATGAATTCGTGCGGGAAATAGCGCTCACCTTTTGTGTCGGCGTCTTTCCATATTTTGTAGATATGTTGCTGGATGCGGCGGAAGGCCTCTTCTTCAGGGATACAGGTATCTGTAACGCGGTTGAAGCCTTGTTCCAGCAGGTCCCATTCTTCCTGTGGGCTCAGATCGCGGTAGTTAGGCACTCTTTTGTAGTGTGTGTGCGCTACCAGGTTCATGATGTCCTCTTCCAGGTTTGCACCGGTGCAGGAAATGATATCCACTTTACCCTGACGGATCATTTCAGCGAAAGAAATGCCCAGCTCGGCCGTACTCATGGCGCCGGCCAGCGTCACCATCATTTTGCCACCTTCCAGCAAATGTGTTTCATATCCTTTGGCAGCATCCACTAATGCAGCAGCATTAAAGTGGCGGTAATGGTGCTGGATAAATTGAGAAACAGGTCCCTTATTCATGTCATTTAATCATTTATACATTAACAGCCTGGCTTATAAAGCCTTAACAGGGGGCAAAGTTAAGATAAATTTGCACCGGGGACCACTACAAAATTGTTATGCTTTCTTCAGGCGGCTGAACTGCTTGAGGTTACCGGCAGTATCGGCTCTCAGTACGGTCCAGTATTGGTCATCTACCAGGGTGATCATGTATACTACATTGGTACCGGAGGTATATTCCACTACGCAGTAAACATTGTTGTCCGGATATTTCTTCATCATGCTGTTGATCACCTGCAATGGCAGATTTTCCTGTTGGATATAGCGGCTGGTGGCCAGCAGATCGCCGTTGGTGTCGAAGAAGGCCGTTACCTTGTTATTGCTGATGGTGAATTTGGCGGTGAAGGTCTTGTTATCTTCAGTATACCATTTCACATCTTTAGCGCCGGTGAATGACTCATCGAAAGCTGCTTTGATCTTATAACTTACAGTGGTTTCATAAGCTTCTGCAAAAAGGGTGGAAGCACTCAGCATGACAGCTGCAACTACTAATAAAAAAAACTTTTTCATGGCGGTCAATTTTTATCGGGGGTGAATAAAATTTTTACTTTGATACCCCAAAGCTAGCACCATGTGGGCCTGATGGTCAAGGCATTATTTACTGATGGGCTATCATGATAATTTAACGTATCCGATATCGGACGTCCGCCCCGCCAATAGCGGACATACGGCCATGCAGACCTTTAGCAGTAACGTTTTTGGCACTAGTTTGCCAATGTTGCATCGGTCGACGTTAAGGTTTTGTTAAATAGGATGAAAATTGAGGGGTTGGCGGATGATCGTTATTTTTGTCATGCAACAGACCTATAGCGCATTTCATGAATCATTTGGCACATGCATATCTCTCTTTCCGTGAACCGGAGTTAATCGTCGGCAACCTGATCGCCGACTTTGTAAAAGGTAAAAAGCAGCTCGAGGCACAGCCGCCTGGCATCCGCCGGGGCATCATCATTCACCGCGCTATCGACACCTTTACTGACCAGCACCCGGTAACCGCGCAGGCCAAGCAGTATTTCAAACCGGCCGCAGGGCTTTACAGCGGCGTATTTACGGATCTGGTCTTCGATCATTTCCTTGCCTGTGATACCAGCCGTTTTACTAATGAAGCATTATTTTCGTTTGCCCGTTACGTTTATAAGCAGGTGAATGAGCAGCAGGAGCACTTGCCGCCGGCGTTCCTCGACATGTTTCATTACATGCAGCAGTTCAACTGGTTGTATAATTATCATACGGTGGAGGGCATTGGCCGCAGTATCCGCGGAGTAGCCAGCAGGGCGCATTATCTCAAATCTTCACCGGAGCTGATATTCGCCGTATTCATGGAGCATTATGCCGCTTTACAGGAATGCTATCAGGCTTTTTTCCCGGAACTGGAAGCCTATACAAAAACACTGTTGACCGAAAACCGCTAACAGCTTGTTAAAAGCCGGTTATCTTCTTTCAGTATTGCACAAAAATGGGTAGGTTTGAGCCTCAATTATCATATCTAAGCAAAAAGAAAAAACGGAATGAAAAAAGCACTGTTAGCAGCCTTTGTAATGGGTATCGTAAGCCTGAGCGCAGTAGCGCAAGATAAAAAGCTCCCGCCGCTGGATGCGAGCCCCATGGATATGGCCTACTATCCTGTAATGTATCCATACGTTGTAAAAGTGAAAGGTGAACCTGCCGGACCGCTGGTGGCCCGTGTGATCTACAGCCGCCCGCAAACCAAAGGCAGGCAGATCTTCGGTAACCTGGAAGAATATGGCAAAATATGGCGCCTGGGCGCCAACGAGGCCACTGAAATAGAATTTTTCAGACCGGTGATCATCGGCGGCAAGAGCATCGCCAAAGGCCGCTATACGATGTATGCCATCCCCACTGAAAAAATATGGACCATTATCATCAACCGCGAAACAGATATCTGGGGCGCTTTCAAATACGATCAGGACAAAGACGTGGTAAGAGTACCGCTGCCGGTGATAGCGCTGGATTCGCCAGTGGAAGCCTTCACAATGGTGTTTGAAAAAGCAGAAACAGGAGCCAACCTGATCATCGCCTGGGATAAGGTAAGCGTGAACCTGCCAGTGAAATGGTCGGAAGGCGCTACCGCTCAAAAGACTAAAAAGAAGTAAAATAAAAAAGGCGGTAGGAATACCGCCTTAAAAATTTTAACCATATCCTATGAAAAACCTCAACGAATGTAACGCGATTATGCATTCCCCTCAGCCAGGATTTGGTGAACGATATAAAAATGTTCGTGAGCGTAATAAATAATACGATAATATTATAATATTAGCTAAAATGGACAAGTGAATTTATCAAGATATCTTCCTGTTGAAAGTCCTGCCAACAATCCGTCTTCTCCTGAATCTTAAATCTGGGTATATTTGACAACCACCAGAAATTATTCATTTTAAAATATTTAAGACATGAAGCTGGGAACCAAACTCATACACGCAGGTGTAGCTCCCGATCCGTCCACAGGCGCCATCATGACGCCCATCTTCCAAACCTCTACCTATGTGCAATCTGCCCCCGGGCAGCACAAAGGTTATGAATATGCACGCACCCAGAACCCTACCCGCGACGCCTTGCAAAGCGCCCTGGCAGCCATCGAGAACGGTACGCATGGCATCTCGTTCGGTAGTGGTCTTGCCGCCACCGACGCTGTGCTAAAACTGCTCAATCCTGGCGATGAAGTGATCGCTACCAATGATTTATACGGTGGCACCTACCGCATCTTCACTAAAATATTTGAACGCTACGGCATTAAATTCACCTTCATCGGTATGCAGGATGCCCGGAACATTGAAGCACATATCACTGCTAAAACAAAGCTGATATGGATCGAGACACCGACCAACCCCCTGCTTAATATTATTGACATTGCCGCCTGCGCGCAGATCGCCCGCAACCATGAACTGATACTGGCGGTAGACAATACTTTTGCTTCGCCTTACCTGCAAAACCCGCTGGACCTCGGTGCGGATATCGTTGTACATTCCGCCACCAAATATCTCGGTGGCCATAGTGATGTGGTGCATGGCGCGGTGATCGTAAAAAACGAGGAGCTGGCCCAGCGCCTTTATTTCATACAGAACAGCTGCGGCGCCGTTCCGGGGCCACAGGACTGCTTCCTGGTGCTGCGCGGTATCAAAACACTGCATGTGCGTATGCAGCGTCACTGCGAAAATGGGGTAGTGGTCGCCAATTTCCTGCGTAATCATCCGAAAGTGGATAAAGTATACTGGTGCGGCTTCAGCGACCATCCTAACCATGATATTGCGAGACAACAGATGCGCGGCTTCGGCGGCATGATGTCGTTTACGCTGAAAGACGATAACCTGGAAGCAGCCAACCGCGTGCTTAGCAGCACACACCTGTTTTCACTCGCGGAATCACTCGGTGGCGTGGAATCCCTCATCGGCCACCCGGCCAGCATGACGCATGCTTCCATCCCGCGTGAAGAGCGCATCAAGAACGGCCTGGCCGATTCACTCATCCGCCTGAGCGTAGGCATCGAAGATGCAGACGACCTCGTGGAAGACCTTCGCAAAGCGATCGGGTAAAGACTATAAAATACCTCGCGGTAACGAATTATCTTTACTGCCTAAACCATATCCACAGCCTGTAAGGCGCTGTACATGGGGATACTCCCTGTATACTCCCTGTATGCTCCCTGTATACTCCCAGTATACTCCATGTACAGCCCGGCTGTTTGTGATACATGTGATAACTGTATGAAGATCCAGCAACTCAAGGATTTTTTGGATGCAAAAGCGGATTATTACGATCATCCCGATTTTATCGCTAACGATCCGATATCAATTCCGCACCGATTCAGCCTGTTACAGGATGTAGAGATCGCAGGGCTCTTCGCCGCCGTGCTGGCATGGGGCAATCGTACCAGTATCATCAAAAAATGCACGGAGCTGATGAACAGGATGGACAATGCACCTTATGACTACATCCGGCACCATGAGCCAAGGGAACGAATGAAGCTGATGGACTTCTGCCACCGTACATTCAATGGCCTCGACCTGCTGTATTTCGTGGAGTTCCTGCAACATTACTACAGCAACGTGACATCGCTGGAATTTGCCTTCAGCAGCCATCTCGGGCCGAAAGACGAGAACGTGGAAAAAGCATTGCTGGGCTTTCACAAAGTATTCTTTGCCCTCGAACATCCAGAACGTACCCGCAAACATCTTTCTACCCCTGCAAAAAATTCTGCCTGCAAAAGACTGAACATGTACCTGCGGTGGATGGTGAGGAAAGACGAAAATGGCGTGGATTTTGGATTGTGGGAGCACATCTCTCCCGCACAATTGATTTGCCCGGTAGACGTTCATGTAAGCAGGGTAGCCGCCCGGCTCGGACTGATCCAGGATGCCA
This sequence comes from Chitinophaga vietnamensis, assembly GCF_902167635.1. Classification (GTDB taxonomy): domain Bacteria; phylum Bacteroidota; class Bacteroidia; order Chitinophagales; family Chitinophagaceae; genus Chitinophaga; species Chitinophaga vietnamensis. The sequence continues at coordinate 254,162 of NZ_CABHMS010000008.1, read as the reverse complement.
AGGCCGACTGGAAAACCGCGGTGGCACTCACCCACCAGCTAAAACAGCTGGACCCTGAAGATCCCGCCAAATACGACTTTGCACTGTTTGGCCTCGGTGTGATCGAAAAATATGTTTGACAACAATAAATAGCAGAAATGAAAAAATTATTGGGACTGACGATCATGATGATGACGCTCGCATTCACCGCCAGCGCGCAGGAATATGTAGCCCTCGATTACCGCTTTGAAAAAGGCCAACTGTTTGAATTGGAGCAGAAAAGCCGCAGCGAAACCTACATGACAGTGAACGATATCGTGCAACGCACCACCCGCGACTATAACAACGTTATCGCCATAGAAGTCACTTCCATAGAACCCGGCAAAGTATTGCTTACCTTCCGTTACAAAGACCTCAAGTTCAACTTCAACGCCAAGAACCAAAACATTTTCGTAGACGCGAAAGTGACCAATGATAAAGAACCTTTCCAGGCAGGCCTCAAGAAAATGCTGGACCAGCCTTTCACCGTGGAAATCACCAGCACCGGTATCATCAACAAAGTAGATGGCCTGGACAATATCCTCAGCAATGCTGAAAATGCCTTCAGCAGCCTTAAAAGCGACGAACAGGAAGCATATAAAAAACTGATGACCGACCAGTTTGGTACCAGCGCATTCCGCGGATGGCTGGAACAATTGCTGATCATGTATCCGGCTCATGGCATCAAAACCGGTACCCAATGGGAAGAGAATATCCCGATGCGCGGCGGCCTCATAGGCAGCATTGACCTGTACTGGAACCTGCAGACCTGGGATTCACAAACCGCCAAAATAGGCGGCGCCGCCAAAATAAAAACGGATAAGGTGCAGGAGATCACCCTGGAAGATGATATCAAGGCTACTGCCGAGATCAGCGGCACTACACAATCCAACTACCTCATTAACCGCAGCAGCGGCCTGCCCAGCATTTGTGTGCAGAATACCGACATGAACGGACAATATACCTATAAAGCCAACAAGGCCAAAGGTTTCAAACGCGATCTCAAAGTGCCGGTGAAAGTAGTAACCAACGCCTCTTACAAAATCAAACAAATGAAATAATGACTTCCTTCCCTGCACAATATCTCAATGAAACTGCCACCTGGGCCGCACAGACCTTTGAAGTACGTATACCCGGCGCCGTGAGTTATGAAGCATTGGAAGAAGCGCTCGCAACAAGGCTGGAAATGCTGATCAGCAAAGACTTCCAGCATTTCGTCTACCTGCTTTACCGCATTGACATCTCTGAAAAGAAGATCCGGCAGCTACTGGAAGATGCGGCAGCAGTAAATGCCAGCCCATACCGCGCTATTGCTGCGATGATCATTGAACGACAACTACAAAAGATTGAATCCAGGGCTGCATTCAGGAATCGCCAGCCCGACGATGACGAAGAAAAATGGTGAGAGGATATCCTCTCACCATTTTAGTTTATTTGAACATCAGTTCTTTTACCTTCTCTTTATCTTCCTTCTCTTTTTCCAGGTCGAAGAAAGTGCCGAAAACCCGGTCCCAGAACGCCGAACTCACACCAAAACCTTTTTCCTCACTCTTGTAATGGTGCAGGTGATGGTTACGCCATAAAGGTTTCATGAACCTGAAAGGCGGATTCCAGGCATGGATCGCATAGTGCATGCTGCCATAGATGAGATACCCCAGCAGGAATCCAGGGAAAAACATAAATGTGTATTGACGCAGGAAGATGTACTGGCCGCCAAATATCAGGGAAGCCAAAATGAGGCTGGGCACCGGCGGCATGAACAAACGCTGTTTGTCGCGCGGGTATTCATGGTGGTTACCATGCATCACATAGATGAAACGCTGCACCTTGGGGCTATCGCTCGCAAAGTGAAAGAGAAAACGATGCATGATATATTCAAACAGCGACCAGAAAAGCATGGCGCCGACGAACACCATTGCGACTGTGCCTACCTTGAATCCGAGCGTATCGTGACTGTAATACAGCATGTAACCGATAATGGGTAAGTACATGCCCCAGATCACCAGGGGATGCGTTTTGGTCAGCATCTCCAGGTACTGGCTTTCAAATAACCTTGCCTGTCCTTTGTTCTTGATCTTTTCAAACTTCATGACTCCCTGTTTTTAGTTAATTACGGGAAATGAATAAAACCTATCTTAATCTATACGTGACTTACGCCACAAAAAATGTACTGCTTATTTGGGAATACCCCGCAAAAATACAACGATGAAACCGAACGCAAGAATCTTGCGCCGCAAATTTATTGTGAATAGTTCATTCTAAACGCTTTTAAATCCGGCTTCCGGGGCCGCTGCCGCTGTAATTCATACTGGTAAATGATCTCGCCGATTTCCTTGAAGAAGGGGTATCCATCTTCTTCATATTCGTATTTATTATCATTTAATATACCGTCGCGGTTTACATAGATCGTACCGGTAAGCATGAACTCAACATTATGTTTGAAATCGACGATGTAAGCAGCGTCTGTCAAAAATCCGTATGACCAGCCTGTTTTATTAAATACCCTAATGTAAGATGGTATCTGTTGCCGGCCGGCCTTGAACATAAAAAATTTCGTATAGCTGTTGAAGTATTCAGCGGTATCATACTTCGGATACTTTGATTCGGAAGGATATTCAGACATGTAGCGGTACAGGAAGCGATAATCTTCCGGCTGTAAATGGAAACGCTGCGATGGCGGTACTGATTGCGGAAAGAGCACCGACTGCAATATCTGTTGCAGGCTGGCCAGCGGCAGGTTATTATGTTTCGTGAAATCCATCGGGCGTGGTATCAGCTTGTCGTCTTTATCGAGGTGGCTATTGCCGATCAGTACCTCGCGGCTGTAATCAAAAGGGATCTGCGAGTATAACGGCGGCTGGCGGTAGATGAGCTTTTCATGGTCCACGAAGCGTATTGCGTTGGTGTGACGGTTTTCCTCTTCTGTAAGCGGCATAAAACGCCTGACGATGCGCACATCTTTGTAGCCCATATTCCAAAGCCTTTCATTGATGGCTTCTTGGCCGGAAAATTCGTACAGGCGATTATAGGCATCGTTATCACTGATCAGAAATACTTTCTTGATATAATGCGCAATGGAAGGCAAGCCATTTTTGGCGGAAGTATCGGTATGTACGCTGATTTGCCCTCTCCAGGAACTGTCGGTAAGCATGGGCGTATACATAGTAAGGCCCGGAATGTGCAGCTGGCGCAGTTTTTCCAGGGCCAGCACTGCGGTGGGCAGCTTTACTGTGCTGGCAGGATTGAAGTAACTGTTTGCATCCACATTGAAATAATAATGCCTGAAGTGCGGACGGTTGGCAGCATCCCGGTCGATCTGCGTATAGATCAACTGATAGCGAAAAGAATCCGGATACTGCAGGATATGTTGCAAAGCAGGAGAGGCGTGATCAGCGATCAGGCGCTGCAAAAATGTGTCTGTATGTGGCTGGGCCATGGTCAGGAGTCGACAGCCCAAAAGCAATACCAGCAAACAACTACGCATATAGATAATGGTTCGATGTATAAATATAAAGATTTAAACGGGAGCTGGTATCCCCTTCCCCACATTTCTTATATTTGACCATTCATACAACCAGAACACAAACCAGATCATGAAACTTGTTACTTATTTAAGAGAAGAAGCCGACCAGCTGGCCATCCTGGCAGATGGGCTATTATACAATACACAAGATCTCCATCCCGACCTGCCTAACAATATGCAGATGTTCCTGCTGATGTGGGAAGATGTGATCGAAATCGCCTTACATGCCGATGCACAGCTGAAAGCCGGTACCAAACCAGGTTCCGCGATCGGCGTCCCTTATGATAGTGTGCAGATATTGGCGCCGGTGCCTTTCCCTACTTCCTGTCGTGATGGCTATGCCTTCCGTCAGCACGTGGCGGCAGCGCGCCGCAACCGCAAGGTGGAGATGATCCCGGAATTTGATCAGTACCCGATCTTCTATTTCACCAACCACAATGCCATCCAGGGCCCCGGCGCGATTCACTGTATGCCGGATCACTTCAACAAACTGGATTTCGAGCTCGAAGTGGCCATCGTGGTTTGCAAGGCAGGCCGTAATATCACCGCAGCAGAAGCGGATGAGTATATCGGCGGTTTCATGATCATGAACGATATGAGCGCACGCACGCTTCAGATGGAAGAAATGAAACTGAACCTGGGACCCGCCAAGGGCAAGGATTTCAGCACCGTAATAGGCCCGATGCTCGTTACGCCCGATGAACTGGAACACTTGCTGGTGCCGGCAAAACCCGGCCATACCGGCAACAACTATAACCTGAAAATGACCTGCAAAGTAAATGGCGTTCAAGTGAGTGAAGGCAATATGGCGGATATGGACTGGACCTTTGCGGAGATACTGGAACGTTGCGCATACGGCGCCAATATCCTTCCCGGCGATGTGATCGGCAGCGGCACCGTAGGCACCGGCTGTTTCCTGGAACTCAACGGCACCGGTAAACTGAACGATCCCAACTACCCCGAACAATGGCTGCAGGCCGGCGATGTAGTGGAAATGGAGATCGACGGTCTCGGTACCCTCACCAACACCATCGTGGCAGAAGATCTTAACTTCTCCCTGCTGGCACTCAAAAAAAATGTATAGGTCATGCGCATCCAACCTTCAACCATCAAAACATCGGAGCTGCATGCTTTACTTTTGGGCGCAGTAGCGCCCCGGCCGATCTGCTTCGCCAGCACAGTTGATAAAGACGGGCAACCTAATCTTTCTCCATTCAGCTTCTTTAATATTTTCGGCTCCAATCCGCCTACGCTGATCTTTTCGCCTTCACGGCGCGTTAGGGATAATACGGTGAAGCATACACTGGAAAATATCTACGCCACCAAAGAAGTGGTGATCAACGTGGTGAACTATGCGATGGTGCAACAAACATCGCTCGCAAGCTGCGAATATCCGGCCGGCGTAAGTGAATTTGAAAAGGCGGGCTTCACGCCTTTGCCATCCGAAAAAATAAAACCTTTCCGTGTAAACGAAAGCCCCGTGCAAATGGAGTGCATAGTGAAGCAGGTAATTGAAACCGGCGACCAGGGCGGCGCCGGCAACCTCGTGATCTGCGAGCCGGTGATGGTACATATCAATGACGACATTCTTGACAACAAAGGCCGGATCGATCCGCATAAGATCGACCTGGTAGCCCGCATGGGCGGCGACTTCTACTGCCGCGCCTCCGGCGACGCTGTTTTTGAAGTGGCCAAACCCAATACACAATTGGGCATCGGCGTAGATGCGTTACCGTTATCTATCCGCAACAGTAATATCCTCACGGGTAACTGCCTGGGCCAACTGGGTAATGTACATGAAATGCCGGTAGTGGATCCCTCTTTCTCTGATGATCATCTCAAACAGATCATACAATATTATAGCGTCACGCCTGATGAAATGGAGCGCGAACTGCATACTTATGCACAAAAGCTGCTCCGGGCTGGCAAAGTGCAGGAAGCGTGGCAGGTGCTGCTGACCAGCCTCGCGTAACTATTTAATAAAAGGGCCTGTAGCATATTGCGCCAGCTGGCGCGATATGCTACAGGCCCTTTTATTAATTTTTGATTATTTACCGCCGAAAACTTTCTTCAGCAGGTCAGTAGTACGTGCAGCAGGATTGGCGCGTATACTGGCTTCTTCTTTACCGATCTGGTCGAAGAGGGCATTCACGGCCATAGTGGTCACATAGTCTTGCAGGTCAGGATTCACTTTATTGAAAGTGGTAGGCAAGCTGTTGTATTTAGTAACGATATCGCCGTAATAGCGGGTAGCGCTGGTACTGTCGAGCGAGCTTTTGATGACCGGAGAAAAAGCAGTTTTCAGCTTATCCGTGGTTTTGCTTTTGAAGAAATCAGTAGCAGAGGTGCTACCACCTTTTACGATATTAAGCGCATCGGTGAGGGTCATTTGTTTGATGGCATCTACGAAGATGGGGGCAGCATATCCTACGGCCTTTTCCGCAGAGCGGTTGATCTGAAGGATGGCTTTATCTACGAGGCTGCCGAGACCTATTGCGCGAAGGGTATTACCGATCTTTACGGCATCTGGCGGCAGCAGCATTTTGTAAACATCGCTTCCAAAAAATCCGTCTTTCTTGTTGAGCTTCGCGATACCTGCGCTTACTCCTTTTGAAAGCGCTTCCTTGATCGCTGATCCGGCTTCTGCCTCTGTGAAATTACCGCCAACACTGCTGTTGGAATCCGTTCCAGTAGTGGTTTTCGCGATCTTCTTCAGTTTGTCCAAAAGCTGTGCCTGGCTGGCTTGCAGGCAAAAAACGCCCAGCAATACTAACAGTGTTCTTTTAAGCATAGTGTTATGATGAGTGTTGATGATCAAATGTATAAAAATTTATTCGTGTATGGTCAGCAAGGGAATATGCGTTTTATAGACCAGTTTGGATGTGCTGCTGCGTTTGAAGATACTTTCGAACAATCCATGTTTTTTAGGTATGGTGAGAATAAGATCTGCTTTGATCTCTTCGGAAAACTCTACGATACCTGCTACTACATGCGGGTTATCGATGAAATGATATTGTGGATGGTACCCTTCCAACAGGGTGTCCAGCATGAGGGTTTCAAAAGGCGTATCCGTGGTGAAGTGCCTGCTTTCATGATCGATGTTGATGACGTGCAATTCTGCTTTGAATACATCCAGCAATTTCTTGAGTGGGGCCATGGGCGTGGTTTCTGCTACATTCCGGAGGTCGCAGGCAAACACGATCTTTTCAATACGGCGGAACCGCGCATCGGCGGGGATGATCAGCACCGGTGTATTGGTGTGTTTCACCACATCAATGGTGTTGGAGCCAACAAGTATTTCTTCCATTTTGCTGCCGCCGGTGATGCCCATCACAATGAGGTCCGCCTGTTCGTTTTTGCATACATCGTTGATGGTAGCGGGAAGAAGCGTATTATCTGCACGGGTTACCAAGGTGCTGCCAGCGGGCAAGAGGCTGGACAATTCATTTTTCATCTTCTCCAAACCTTCCAGGCTGGCGGCTTTGAGGTCGTCTGAATTTACCATCGGCACGGCGGATGGTACATCCGGAATGGGAACGATCAGCTCATATGCGTGATAAAGTACAATGCGGGTAGTACCTAGTTCTCCTGCCAGTTTGAGTGCGTAGGTCGCGGCGTTGTAGGCGGTATCTGAAAAATCGGTGGGAACAATGATCGTTTTCATATAGCTAATTTTAAGACCTACTTAAAGTTAGCGCAATTTAATTTACGGATTTTTTGATTTAGGGATTTTTTGATTGGGTTTGCCTGAAGGCTTCCATCAAAAATCTCTCAATCAAAAAATCCGTAAATCAAGAAATCTCTAAATTATTTCTCTGGTTTCATTTGCGGGAAGAACAGCACGTCCTGGATAGATGGCTGGTTGGTCATCAGCATGGTCAGGCGATCAATGCCGATACCGATGCCGGAAGTAGGCGGCATGCCGTATTCCAGTGCACGCAGGAAGTCGTAATCGATATACATGGCTTCATCATCACCACGTTCCATCAATTTCACCTGTTCTTCAAAACGTTCGCGCTGATCGATGGGATCGTTGAGCTCACTATAAGCGTTGGCGATCTCCTTACCATTTACCATCAGTTCAAAACGCTCTACCAGACCGGGTTTGCTGCGATGTTTTTTGGTGAGCGGGCTCATCTCCACCGGGTAATCGGTGATGAAGGTAGGCTGGATGTAGTGGCCTTCGCATTTTTCACCAAAGATTTCATCGATCAGTTTTCCTTTACCGATCTTGGGATCAACGGGGATGTTCAGCTGTTTGCAAACATCGCGCAGCTGGGCTTCATCCATTTGAGAGATATCGATGCCGGTATGCTCCTGGATGGCTTCGTACATAGTTACACGGCGGAAGGGCGCTTTGAAGTCGATGTTTTTTTCACCCACCTGTACCTGTGTAGTGCCATGCAGTGCAAGGGCTACTTTTTCCAGCAGGGTTTCGGTAGTGCTCATCATCCATTCATAATCCTTGTAGGCGGCATACATTTCCATCACGGTAAATTCCGGATTGTGCGTACGGTCCATCCCTTCGTTGCGGAAATCTTTTGCAAATTCGTATACTCCTTCAAAACCGCCTACGATCAGGCGTTTGAGGTACAGTTCGTTGGCGATACGCAGATAAAGCGGCATATCCAGCGCATTATGATGCGTAATGAACGGGCGTGCGGCTGCGCCACCCGGAATAGCTTGCAGGATGGGCGTTTCCACCTCAAGATATCCGAGGTTGTTATAGAAATCACGGATGGTTTGCATGATCTTCGTGCGTTTCACGAACACCTCTTTCACCTCCGGATTGATCACCAGGTCTACATAACGCTGGCGGTATTTAAATTCGGGATCGGTCACTTCATCGAACACCTGGCCATCTACCGATTTCACCACCGGCAGCGGGCGCAGTGCTTTGGCGAGGATGCTCAGTTCCCTCACATGTACGGAGGTTTCACCGGTTTTGGTGATGAAGGCATAACCTTTCACCCCGATAAAATCTCCTATATCGGTGAGTTTCTTGAAAACGGTGCTGTACAGGCTTTTGTCTTCGCCCGGGCAGATATCGTCCTGACGGATATACAACTGGATACGGCCTACATTATCCTGTATCACCACAAATGCAGCCTTGCCCATATCGCGTACGCTCATGATACGGCCTGCCAGGCATACATCCTGGAATTGCTCTTTGGTGGCTTCCGAGTAATTGGTCTTTATATTAACGGAAGTATCATTTACCGGATATTCGGCGGCGGGGTAGGGATCTATGCCCAGTTTATGCAGCTCCTGCAATTTTTCCCGGCGTATAATCTCTTGCTCAGATAATTGTGTCATGTGTAAATCCAAATTGGAGTGCAAAAATAACTGAATAATAGAGAAGGAACAAGGGAAAGGGGCTGCAAGACTACAGCCCCTTACTTTTTTGACCATATCCTATGAAAACCGGTATAAAAGTACGCGCCACTACTGCGATTTCCAGCTATACTTCCTCGTTGCAGGGAAATTCCGAATAACTGGCAGCAATCACATTACAAATGGTGATTATAGAAGGGCCGTTTATACAAATTATCGAGTGCTGTTTGGCAGTTATACGTATTTTCGCCCGCCAACAACCAACAAATCACCCGTTAATACAAGTTATGAGAAGTGTACAATGGTTAAAACCCGCCTCTTTGCTGTTACTATGGCTTCCGGCCGCACAGGCGCAACAAAAGCAGGATATTACTTTTGAACAGGCATTCAGGGGTAAGCCGCTCAATATCTCCAAACCTTTACCTATGATCAGGGATTGGGCAGATGCAGAACATTACCTGGAAATGCGCCCTGATACTGCTACCGGCCGCCTGCAGGCCTGGTCGGTAGACGCCCGCAGCGGAAAGGCCACCATCTATACCGCACCGGTAGATGGCCCCAGCGTGCAGGTAAAAGATAATGACATATTCTATAAAACGCCCGATGGCAAAGAAACACGGCTTACCAATGATGCCGCAACAGAAAAAAATCCTACCCTGTCGCCCAACGGAAAATATGTAGCCTTTACCCGCAATAATGACCTTTACAGCGTGGAAGTGGCCACTGGCAAAGAAATCCGCTATACCAACGATGGCACAGATGTGATCTACAATGGTTGGGCATCCTGGGTGTATTATGAAGAGATATTGGGCCGCCCTTCCAAATACCGCGCTTTCTGGTGGAGCCCTGATAGCCGCCACATTGCTTACATGCATTTCAATGATACCAAAGTGCCGGTGTTCCCCATCTACAGCGAAAAGGGGCAACATGGCTATCTCGAAAATACCCGTTATCCCAAAGCAGGCGATCCCAATCCGGCCGTGAAGCTGGGCATTGTGCCGGTTAGCGGCGGCGCCACTACCTGGGCTGATTTCAACGAAAATGATGACCAGTATTTCGGTACGCCTTTCTGGGCCGCCGATAGTAAAAGCCTTTGGATACAATGGATGAACCGTGGCCAGGATAACCTGAAAATATATAGCATCAACCCGGAAAGCGGCGCCAGGAAAGAGATCTACGATGAGAAACAAAAAACCTGGATCGACTGGTTCGATGCCGTGCCTTTCCTCGATAATAATAAAGGCTTCCTGCTGAAAAGCGACAAGAGCGGCTGGGCGCACCTCTACTGGCACAGTACCGACGGCTCGCTTAAAAAGCAATTGACTTCCGGCAACTGGACCGTAAAAGACGTAGTGCACATCGATCAGAAAAATATGATCGTTTATTTCACTGCACGTAAAGAGGCCTCTACCCGCTTTGATCTCTACAAAGTGAGTTTGCAGTCGGGCGCTATCACCCGCCTCACTTCCGGCAATTACGATAACCAGGTGAGCATTTCACCAGATGGTAAATATTTTATTGACACCTATTCCAACCTGCAAACGCCGGCTAAAATGGCGCTGGTAGATAATAATGGTAAAATGATCCGTGAGCTGGGCGATAGCAAGGGCGCGGATTTCGATAAATACAATGTAGCCACCGCCGCTTTGAAGTATTACAAAACCCGCGACGGCCTTGAGTTACCGATGACTATCATGATGCCGCTTCATATGGAGGCCGGTAAAAAATACCCGGTGCTCATCGATATCTATGGCGGCCCGGATGCAGGCAAGGTGTTCGATACCTGGAAGCCTTCTCTCACCCAACAGTGGTGGGCGCAGGAAGGCGTGATACAGGTGGTGATCGACAATCGCAGCAGCGGCCAGCTGGGCAAGATGGGGATGAACTATATCCACCGCAAGCTGGGTATCCATGAAATTGAAGATTATATGGATGCCGCTTCCTGGCTGCGTTCCCAGGCCTGGGTTGATACATCCAGGATATGTATCACCGGCGGCAGTTTCGGCGGTTATATGACCTGCATGGCGCTTACTTATGGCGCATCGGTATTCAATTATGGCATGGCTAATTTCGCCGTTACCGACTGGCAGCTCTATGATAGCCACTACACGGAGCGCTACATGGATACCCCGGCCGAAAATCCGGAAGGTTACAAACAAACGGCCGTGATGACCTATGCCGACAGATACAGGGGCCTGCTCCGTATTACCCATGGCACCATGGATGATAATGTGCACATGCAGAACTGTATTCAGCTGATCGACAAGCTGGAGAACCTGAATAAACATTTCGAGTTCATGCTCTATCCCGGCGAACGCCACGGATGGCGCGGCATCAAGGCGCAGCACTCTTCCAGCGAAGCCTATCGTTTTATCTATAATAACTTATTGAATAAATCTTTCCCGGCAGCCTTCAGCGAAAAATAAGCAGGCAGCCCAAAAGAAAAGCCCCCACGCTAATAGCGCGGGGGCTTTTTTATTTATTATTAGTTTACAACGATGCGAATGGAAAGGTCTATAAAAAAGAAACGGGGCTGCAAGACTACAGCCCCGAAAAATTTTAACCATATCTTTATTGAAAAACCTACACCAAAGGTGATCCTTTTTTTGATTATGTGCGCATTCATTTTTGTGAATGGTGTATTTTTCTCGGTTAACGTACGGAAACTGACGTTAAACGCATGGAGTTGAAAAATACTTTATAATAATACAAATATTTGATTTTCAATACTAATTTATTGATTATTAAGAGAGTATACAAAAAGTTACTGAAAAAGGCCCGCAGGAACGCTGAAAAGGAGAGAAATAAAAAAGGGTGGTAAGAATACCGCCCTTGTAATAATTTTAACCATATCCTATGAAAAACCTGATACAAAGATATAGTCCCGAACCAGGTTTCAATTTTCATTTCCGTGAACGTCATGAATTAGTTCGTGAACATCGGATAATGGTGAATGAGCTATTATATTAAGATATTTGCAATATTATAAATTAATAAAATTGATTTAAATTTAGCTAAATACTTATTTGATATACAGGCACTTACAGGTAAACATATATCAATTTATCCCTATTTTTAGCCTATTCGGAAGCCATTTTCCACCTTTTTATCGGGGGTGAGCAATACAATTTCCTTATCGTTACCAACCACTCCAAGTACCAAACATTCGGACATAAAATTGGCAATTTGCTTTACCGGGAAATTGACAACGGCGATTACTTGCTTACCAATGAGCTCCTCTTTATTATATAATTTTGTAATTTGTGCAGAGGAACGGCGAATACCTGTTTCTTCACCGAAATCGATCATGAGTTGGTATGCCGGGTTACGGGCCTTGGGAAAATCATTTGCTTCGAGGATAGTGCCCACTCTCATTTCTACTTTTTCAAAGTCTTGCCAGTTGATTGATTCCATAGTTTCCTGTTTCTTTTAAATATAATCAAAATACCGGCACTTGGCATAATTATTGGTTCTAATATTACCAAATTTTAGGTTAAAAAATAGGTTAAAGCGAAAGAACCCTACCTGCAGAGGTAGGGTTCTTTCGTTTATGCTATTACGTTAGTTTATGGTTTAACTGAATCCTGCCGGGATGTTCTTGCAGGCGGTGTAATAAGCGGTGCGGCCACCGGTGCTTTGATGGCAGGCGTATTGCCGGCAGGCTTGGGCGCAACGGGCGCCGGTACCGCATTTACGGTAGTATCATGCGCCATCGAGGTGCTGTCTTCCACCGTCATCGGGCCACTTACCTTGAGTATTTTCTTTTCTGTAAAGTCTTCATTGGCTTCCAATCCCCAGCCATGCAAAGTAGCGGTAGGTGATTGGATAAACACTTCTTTGGTGGAGTAGAACACTTTTCGTTTAGGGTCCCAGTTAAGCTCATTACAATCGAGGCGTTCGCCTTTAGCGTTGATCACGACTACACTGTCGGAGAGATAAACATTACCTTCTTCTTCAAGATATTTACCGTGTTTGGCGGAGAGCGTACTGGAGAGTGCGAGGGTAGTGTCGTACATGTACACTTTGAGGCCGCGCTTGAATTCCACGTAGGAGGGCCTGTCGAGGCTGCGTTCCAGTGCCGGCGCGGTAAGTTTGGCGTTCACCCGTCCATTCTGGCTGAAAATGATCGTGATATCTGTACCATTTTCTACGGCGGCCTTTTTGGAATCAAAAGACATTACCGTTTGTATGTCGTTTTCACAACTACTAACGGTAACGGCTATAAGAAAATATAGAATGCTTTTATGGATCATGCACGAGGTGCGTTAATCATATTTACGCTTGATGAACCATCTGTCGCTCAATGTGAAGCCGAGGGATACGCGGTACACATTTTCCTGCAGCACGGTATTGGTATTACCACGGTGCGCTACTTCGAAGGCTACGTTGATCATGCTGTACTGGTTAGAGTAGGGCATTCTGCGTACGGGCAGGCCGGCGCCCAGGGTGAAGCCGAGGGCTGGCATGTTCTGACCGTATAATTTCACATAGTCGAGACCGTAGTAAGCACCGAGGCGGTAAGCTACTCTGTTCCAGTAGCCGCTGAGCGCGTTGATGTTAGGCACGAACTGTCCGCCGATGGCCAGTTTCCAGGAGTTCTGCACTGAATCTTTCCGGCCATAGGTCTGGAAGTCGTTGCCCCATTGGGTTGTATTGAAATCTACACCAAGAGACCATTTATCCAGTTTGCGCAGCAATATACCACCGCCAAATTCAGCGGGGTAGATGACTTTACCGTTTTCGCCTTTCGCATATTTTACGGTATCCTGGTTCGTATAGTCGTTGGTGGAACCGTTGAACAGCAATGTTTCTGTAAGCGACTCCTGGCGAGCGCCCATACTCTGTTTCAGGCTTCCGGTGGCGCCAAAGGAAAGGTCCATTTCCTTGTTCAGTTTGGCCTTGTATTGTACGCCCACTTTATAGAAGAAGCTGCTATAGCTGATGCGCGACATATGCCTGGATGCAAAGATGGTATTGTCCGGATATATTACGCGGCTGTTGTTTTCGATGCTGCCGAAGAGGTAGCCGGCATTCACACCGATGCTGAAGTTGCCGATACCTACGCCGGTACCGAGGTATACCTGGTACAAGCCGCCGCTTCCTTCAAAGATATCGGAGACGGGCAGTTTGGTGGTATCAAAGAAAGTGTGTTGTACAGGCTGTTGTATGTTGTAGGATACACGGGTTACCGGGCGGAGACCGATATTCATGCCCCATTTTTTCTTCAGGGGGATGCCCAATTGCAGATAAGAGAGGGTACCGAAGCCGGAGTTGAAGCTGGCTTGTTTGTCCCTGATGCTGCGTGAACCGCCTTCCACACCGATATCCAGTGTGGTCAGTACCAGGTTGGAATAGCTGGCCGGATTGATATAGTTCACCGACTGAGGATCACCGTAGGCCTGAGATACGCCACCCATACCGCGGTTGACAATATTCTGGTTGTTGTTCAGATCTCCCAATCCGTAACGCGAGTATGGTGAGTTATCCTGTGCGGTAGCATTATTTGCCACGAGAAACAGGGCTCCCAGAAAGCAAAGAATGCTGACTTTTGTCCAATGCATTTAGTATCCAATTGAGTTTAAGCCTAGTACTAAAAATTTAGGTCTGCAAATATCTACTTTTTAATGCGGGAAGCAAAAAAAACCAAATTCCGCCCTGTTAAAAAGGCGTTAAAGTTCCGGATTTTATCTTTCAAAATCCTCTACAGATCATCATCTTAATAAAAAATTAAATATCCCCGGCAGATAGATTCCGGAAATGGCCATTGAGTTTTACGCGTTCTTTGAGCCGTTCCATTTCTGCCATCATGGGAATAACCTTGTGCAGATGGCGTTTCAGGTACTCAAGCCGCTGCACTTCATAGAACAGGTGCAGCATCTCATATTCCTCTTCCAGGGAAAGGCCCACATGATGTGCTACGTCGTAGGCGCGCAGGTCTTCGTCGTTCTTGCGGAATGTTTTATGCACCTGCAAGATAGCATGCAGCTCGCGGATAGCGTGCAACACTTCCTGCAACAGGCGCGGACTGCCGGCTTCGTTACTATCAGGGTAATTTACAATCGCGCCGGCATATAGTTTATCCGGTATTTGCTGGATTAGTTCCAATGTGCGGAAAACGCTCAGGCCACGGGCCACAATATCCATCTCCCCGTTATCATAAAACTTTTCCACCCGCTCTACCTGCATCAGTGTGCCATACTCCATCACTTTTTTATCGATCACTGAAGGAATACCAAATGGTTTACTTTCACCCACACACTCCGCTACCAGCTGCTTGTAGCGCGGCTCAAACACGTGCAGGTTCAGTTGCTCGCCCGGATAAGCCACCACACTCAGCGGAAATATTGCAATGAAATTAGTCATAATCCCTAAGTTATAAAATTAGTGCGAATTAATACAGACAAGCCTTTCACGCACTGAGCCATCAAAACAAATATGCTTTTATTTCTGATTGACCTGCTTATATTTGGGAAAAATTAATTCAATCAACCTAGCAACTGTTGCCTTTATGTCTCGATTCCTTATCGACTGCGAAAGAATGAAATATCCGAATACAGGACTGTACACCTATTGCAGCGAACTAGGTAAAGCCATATTGAAACAGGCGAATGCCGGCGAAGCCGTTTACTATTATCTGCCATCCAAAGCCGGCGCGCATTTCGGACCCAAAGCACATTATCTTGCCCAACAATCCTGGCATAAAATATTCATGCCTTACCGGCAGCAGTTTGATGTATGGCATACTACCTACCAATCATCAGATTATGCGCCGGGCAACCGGAAAGTGAAGCGGCTGCTCACTTTGCACGATCTCAATTTTTTATATGAAGATAACCATGTGCATAAAAAAGATCGTTTGCTCGCCAAGGTACAACGCACGGTTGATCAATCAGATCACCTGGTGGTGATATCAAAATATGTGAAAGACGATATCATGCAACACCTGCATATCGGTAACAAACCGATCAGTGTGATCTACAATGGTTGCCATGTGGAAGAGTTTCCCGGCTTCGATGCCCCGAAATACAGGCCCGCAGGCGGTTTCCTTTTTTCCATCGGGACGGTGCTGCCTAAAAAGAATTTTCACGTACTGCCATGCCTGTTAGCAAACAATGCCTATGAACTGGTGATCGCGGGCAATGTGAATGAAGCCTACAAGGCGCGCATCCTGCAGGAAGCTGCTATCTACGGCGTGCAGGACCGTGTGAAGATCATCGGGCCGGTGAATGAAAAAGATAAATACTGGTATCTCTCCAATTGCACCGCCTTTACGTTTCCCTCCGTGGCAGAGGGTTTCGGCATACCTGTGATTGAAGCTATGCACTTCGGCAAGCCGGTGTTCCTGTCGGACAAAACCAGTTTACCGGAAGTGGGCGGCTCGCTGGCCTACTACTTCAGCAATTTTGAACCCGCCGATATGCAGGAAATTTTCCGCAAAGGGCTTGCGCATTACGCGCAATACCAGACGGCAGCCGCTATCCGCAAGCATGCCGACGCTTTCCGCTGGGATGATATTGCGGCGCAATACCTCCGTATCTATCGTTCGCTGGCTGGTTAAAAGGAGATATCCCTATTTTTGCACTTAAACCACTCCATCAGCATACATGTACCAGCAGTATTTATCCGGATTGATAAGCGGCGATATTAAATCGCTGGCGAGATGTATTTCGCTGGTAGAGAACGAAGCAGCCGGCTATGAGCAATTGCTGGAATCCTTGCCGGGCAACAGTTCCACTAAGGTGATCGGCATCACCGGTCCGCCGGGCGCCGGGAAAAGCACATTGGTAAATGCTTTCATCACCCACCTGCTGGAACAGCAACAACGTATAGCCATCATCGCTGTAGACCCTTCTTCTCCCTTTAATTTTGGTGCGCTGCTGGGCGACCGTATCCGAATGAGCCAGCATTTTAATCATCCGCAGGTATTCATCCGGTCGATGGCCAGCAGGGGCGCCCTGGGCGGGCTTAGCCCCAAGATCATTGAAGTGAGCGATGTGATCCGGGCGGCAAACTTTGACTACCTATTCATAGAAACTGTAGGCGTAGGACAAAGCGAAGTAGAGATCGCAGGCATTGCCGATACCACCATGGTAGTGGTAGTGCCCGAAGCCGGCGACGAAATACAAACCATGAAAGCCGGATTGATGGAGATCGCAGATATCTTTATCGTTAACAAATCCGACCGTGCCAATGCCGACGAATTTGTAAAAAACCTGCGTATGCTGGCGCACAGCCGCCACCATGGAGGATGGGAGATACCTGTTGTCAAATCGGTGGCCACCCAACAGCAAGGCATACACGAAATTGTAGCAGCCGTAAAGCAACACCAGGCCAATATCCTGCATCAGCCGCAACGCCATGCACAACTGTTGGCAGAGAAAGCCTACCAGCTGATCCAGCACCGCCGCATGCACGATGTGAATAAACAACAACTACAGGAAGAGATCAGGCAGCACATGCAGGAAAAATCGTTTAACCTTTACCGTTATATCCGCTCAAAAAAATAGTATGGACTACCTGGGCCTGATCACCAGCACTTTCGAAAAGGCCGCCCATCCTGCCGATGCAGTGGCCATGACGCAGTATCTCAAAAATCAGTTTGCCCATCTGGGTATCAAAACGCCTGCGCGGCGGCAGATGATCAGCGAGATGATGAAGGCCCACGGCTATCCGCCTATTGCAGAGATGCCCGCACTCATCAACGCATTGTGGATGTTGCCGGAGCGGGAATATCAATATGCCGCCATCGATATCATGCAAAAGATGCCCAAACAGTGGACAGCAGCGCATATTGAACTGTTTGAATGGATGATGGTGCATAAATCATGGTGGGAAACAGTGGACAATACCATCTCTTATCTCGTAGCGCCGCTCCTGAAGCGGTTTCCGGCCTTACAACCCGCTACTACCGATCAGTGGATCAAAAGCAATGATATGTGGTTGCAACGTGCAGCTATCACTTTTCAGAATGGTTATAAGAAAGATACGGACGAGGCTTTATTGTTCCGGTATATCCTTCATTGCAGCGGTTCGAAAGAATTTTTTATCCAGAAAGCCATCGGGTGGTCGTTGCGGGAGTACGCCAAAACCAGTCCCGAAGCGGTAAAGCGCTTTGTGGGCGCGCATCCCCTTGCTGCGTTAAGCGTACGTGAAGCTTTGCGGCGGCTCTGAGCCCCCGGAGAATTTTTGTATCTTCGCGTATATGCGTACTATCTCTATCGGTATATTAATCGTTTACGCGGTATTTAATTACGGCCATTAATCCTTGGCTGTAGGGCGTTTCATGCCTGTCCTTCTTTAGTATCATCTAATTTTTCATCACCTATTAAACCTGGTTATTATGGCTTGGCTATTCCTGATCATTGGAGGCTTGTTTGAAGTGGGCTTTACTATTTCCCTGAAGTATTCCGAAAACT
The DNA here is from genome assembly GCF_902167635.1 of Chitinophaga vietnamensis. Lineage (GTDB taxonomy): Bacteria > Bacteroidota > Bacteroidia > Chitinophagales > Chitinophagaceae > Chitinophaga > Chitinophaga vietnamensis. Next base: position 235,871 of record NZ_CABHMS010000008.1, on the reverse strand, counting down.
TTAGCAGATTGTGGCCTTCTGTATGTTTCTTTGTAGCGATCACATTGAGTTTTCTTTTCCTGAACAAGGCGATCAACAGCGGGCTGCCGATAGGCACCGCTTATGCAGTATGGACGGGCATTGGCGCGGCTGGTACTGCCCTCGCCGGTATTCTGTTCTTTAAAGAACCAGCAGCGGCCTGGCGTATCTTCTTCCTGATCATGCTGATTGGCTCTATTGCAGGATTGAAATTTGTTTCCGGCGGAGAATAATTTTTTTACGCAAAGCAGCATCACGCAAAGCAGCATCACGCAAAGCAGCATCACGCAAAGCAGCATAAGGAGCAAAGACGCAAAGGCGGGCTTCGCCCGCAGATGATCACATTATTTTCTTACGCGATTTTCTTACGCGCGAAGCGCGGCTTTGCGCCTTACGCCGCTTTGCGTGAAAGATGACACGAAATAAGCGACAGAACAGGCCAGCAGCACGGGCAATGCCAGGTGGCCGCTGTGTGATATTTCCAGTGCAAATATCACCGATGCCAGCACCGCCCTTGACGCGCCGGCAAATAATGCGAACATGCCCACTATTGCCGCCATGGCAGGATTGACGGTGATACCGTCCAGGGATACCTGGAAAATGAAAGCGATAGTAAGCCCCCAGGCGCCACCGATCGACAACAGCGTAAGAACGCTGGTACCGGTTTCCAGGGCAATGTTATAACACCACCACGACAATAATTTCAGACAAGCTATCGCCATCATCGTTTGCATGGTAACACCTGCATGCAGCAGATCGTGCCATATGGCTGTGCCAGGCCCTAAAGTTTCAGGCGCCCACCATCCGATAAGCCCCGTGGCTACCGGCCCCAGGAGCAGCCACCAGCGGCGCTGGCCGTTGAGTTTTTCGCGCAGGCGTTTCATGCGGGCGGTGCTGCGTATCAGCAATGCCGACAGCCCTCCGGTTAAAAGTCCTATTACTACGTATATGCCTAACAGTGAGAGAGTGGCGGGCGTGGCAGCGCTCACATCATACTGTGGCTGGCGCCAAAGCCATACGCCGGCAGCAGCTACCGCCACCGCGCAGCCGAGCGGCAGCAAGGTGGAGAGGGCCAGTACCGGCAAGAACAGCTCTATGGCCAGGAAGATAGCAGCAAGGGGGCTTCCGAAGCACCAGGTGATCACCGCGGCGATAACAGCGCTGCTCACGATAGTTGTTTCCGAAGTATTGAGGCCGCATTTGCGGGAGAGGTATTGTATGCCAGTACTACTGCTGTACATGGCGGCGCCTTCTGCGCCGAGTGGCGCGCCGGCGCCGGTGCCAATGATCATACCTGCTGCGCTGGCCAGCGGCGAGCGTTGGCGCAGCTGCCACCAGGCGATAGCGCCTATTACCGGAATCAGTGCGATGGCCGGCCCGAGGCCGCTTTGTTCCGGTAGCCAGGCATGCGACGACAGCTCTCCGTTGAATGCGAGGTTGGTGATCTGCTGTATCAGCCAGGTAATGCCATAGGTCAGGGCGCAGCCGGCAACAGCGCCGGCCACCGACCAGGCGCTGAGGTAGAGCGCTCTTCCAAAGCCGCTATTCACGGGCGTTTCGTCCGTCACGGCAACAGGAGGTATTAAGGGAAGGCCGCTCCGGTTAAAGTAGTACAGGTGGTTCTTCATCTCTCCAAAACTATATGAAATTTAACCATCATGCAATAAAATCATATACATGTATTAGCACTGCGTACTAAGCCCTTATAAAAATTTTTATAGTTAGGAAACCTCATTATATTTGTGAATCCCCTAACAAAAACATGTGAATGTATGAGTAATGCCGGAGAGCGGGCACCTGCAAACACTGGTACAGGCGGCTCTTCTATCAGTCCGCAGGAACTGGTGATGCTGAAGCGCATGTTGTTGCTGACGCAGGAAGATGAGCAATACCTGAACAAGGCAGCCGCTATTCTTCAAGGCCATGAACAGGACCTGCTGAATGCCTGGCAGGCCTATATACTGGCCAATGATTACCTATCTCAATACTTCTCCACGGGTATCAACCTGGTAAATGCTTTGTCGCCGCGGTTCAGCGAGTGGATAACACAATTGTGTACGCGTAATGAGGACGGGCGCTGGCAGCAATTTGAGCAGCGGATTGCTTTACAGTTGAAGAAAGAGGATGTGTTGCCGGGTATTCCGCCGGTGTTTCTCCGTTATCTGACCACGTTTGTGTATCCCGTAACGCAGGCGGCCAATAACTTGCTGGCGTCGGCGGGGCATAGCGCCGCCGAGGTGAAGCGAATGGAGGAAGCCTGGTTTAAAGCAGTGAGTCTCAGCGTGGTACTGTGGAGTTACCAGGAAAAAGGCGGGTTTACGCTGATTTAGTATAACCGTTACCGTTAGCCCGGAAATGATCTTGTCATGTTAGCAGCAGTTTATGACACTTATGCGAAGTTGCCCGGAGGCGGGTTTCTTCATTTTTACGTGATAGCGCCGGCCGTTACGGAGGTGGAGGCGGTGCGCGCCTATGCCAACGAATGGCTGCAATCCAGGCCGGATAAGGGTTTCGTATCCTACAAGGATTGCCGGTTTTGCCATACGGAGGAGATGATACCTCGTTGGGAAAGGGATATCAGCCAGCGGGGGTACCATATCCATGAATTACAAGGATGTCACTAACATGCTATTTACACCGATATTTTAATATTGTACCTTGCCCCGATTAATAAGGACAGCCACTTAAAAAATCATGGGGAAAGTATCCACATTCAGTCCCGAGCAGCAAACCGACAACACTTCAAGTAAAGTTGTGGTTGCATTGGAGCGATTATCAGAAGCCTTTAGAGTGCTATTATGGCAAGAGGCCACACAGTATGGGTTAAGTCCTATACAGATCCAGGTACTTACATTCCTGCTTCATTATCCGGAAGAGAAGCGCACTGTCACATCCTTGGCCTCCTATTTCAATATGACGAAGGCCACGATCAGTGATGCGGTAAAATCGCTGGAACAGAAGCAGTATCTTGTGAGAAAGGCCAGCGCCACCGACACCCGCAGCCACAGTTTGCAGCTGGTGAAGGAAGGCAAGGCTATTGCCAGGAAGGTAGAACGTTTTGCGCAGCCTTTGCAAGACAGCGCAGCATTGACTTCAGAGAAGGAGCAAGGCGTATTGCTGGAGCAGCTGATGCAGCTCATTTACCAACTCAATCAGCAGGAAGTTACTTCCACGCAAGAGATGTGCTTTAATTGTCAGCACTACAGCACCAACAAGAAAGGGCATTATTGCAACTTGTTCCGTCTTTCAATGAAGCCTTCAGATCTGCGTGTAGATTGTCCGCAGTTCGAGTTAAGTGAAGAAGCCTGATTTATCCTATTATCCTATCCACAACCTTATTGTATACGGCTCATCTGGCAGGTCATTTCATTATCACCTGCCAGGAAGCCGAACTGTTCGTACAAAGAACGGCCATCGGGTGTTGCATGCAGGCTTAACTTGCCGGTATTACGGCGGCGCGCTTCTTCCACTATTCTCTCAAAAAGCCCGTGGGCTATGCCTCTCCGGCGATAGGCGGGCAACGTAAATACATTGAGTATATAGGCTACTTTTCCTTCGAGATTATGATAGAGCGGGGGCTGGTTATAGAATACGATACCGGCGCTGGCCACTACTTCGTTGCGGTCGAGCGCGAGCCAATTAACGAAATCGCCTTTGGGGAGGTGTTCGCGGAGATAGGCATCAAGCTGTTGTAACAGGATATCATTTTTGGAAGTATCCGCCTGGGGATATACTTCCTGCAGGAATTGCAGGCGCAGTCGGGAAACAACGGGGATATCAGCAATGTCTGCTTGTCTGTAGGTTATCATAGTTATAAAAGGAAGTTGTTAGCGATGCCAACTGTCAGGCTTCCTTATTACTGCGCCACCAGCGATAGGCGAGGAAGCCAATGATCACCAGCGGGGTAAGCGCCAGCATGAGGATACCGTTATTCAGTCCTTTTGCGGGGCCTTCTCCGAGCTGTTGTGCCGTTTTGGTGCACAGGGAACATTGTGCCATCAGCGATGGGCTCATGGCCAGTAAACAGCCAGTCAGTAATAACGCGCTCAGTTGCTTCATATCACTATCTTTTGATCCTGCAAAATTAAGCCATCCTGTTTAAAAATGCTTACCAACTACATCAATGGTAATAGGGAGAGATCATAATATAAACGATCACGCCGGTAACGGCCACATAAAACCAGATGGGCCAGGTGATGCGGGCGATCTTGCGGTGGCGCGGGATATCGTTCTGGAAGCCGCGCAACAAGGTGAACAGCACCAGCGGAACGATAACGCCAGCCAGTACAATATGGGTCAGCAGCAGAAAGAGATACAGGTAACGGATACCGCCGAGAGAAGCTTTTTCGGCAGCATCTACAACGCCGTTGTGGTCTACATCACCGAAGCGGGTTTCAGGCGCCATCGCGTGATAGGTTACATATGATACAAGGAAGAGCACCGACAGTGTCACTGCAACGAGGTTAGCGATCTTGTGGGCTTTCACATGGCCATTTTTGATAAAATAGAGGCTGGCCAGCAACAGTACGGCAGTAGCGGAATTGAGGATGGCATGGAAAAGCGGCAATATCCTGATATCAAAACCCGGATGCATTTCCGGTTTCGGTAAAAAGAACAACAATGCTACCACCACCGGAATGGCGATAGAAACGATTGTTATAGGAAGATTCAGGTTTTTATTTTTCAATTCCATGATGCACAAAAATACGAAAGGTGAATAAAGAAAGGTGAACGCCCTTTCTTTATTCACCTTTCACAACAATTACTTTTATCAGCTACCCGAGAACAGTTTCTTCAGGAACTTGAGGAAACCCGGACGGTGCTTGTCTTTCTCGAGGTGAAGGATGGCGATGTCTGTCGCTGCCCTTTTGATATCGTTGGAGTCAAGGCCGTTGTAGTATCCCCGGATATGTTTGTCTTTATCGATCAGCACAAGTTTTTCGGTGTGAACGAAATCATCCGGACCGCCATCGCCTTCTGTTACGGAAACAAAGAACTGGTGACGGGCGAGGTCGTAGATTTCTTTCTTATCGCCGGTGAGCAGCCACCAGTTGTCGGGATTCACCTGGTGTTCATATGCGTATTTACGCAGCCTGTCGACCGAATCCCTGACTGGATCAACCGAGAAGGAGAGTATCTGTAGTAACGTATCGTTCTTTACATAGGCACTCTGGATGGTTCTCAGGTTTTTGGTGAGTGTAGGGCAGATGCTCGGGCAGGAAGTGAAGAAGAAATCAACGAGTAATACTTTTCCTTCCATGTCTTTCAGGCTTACTTTGTTGCCAAGCTGGTTGGTCATTTCAAAGTCGCTGATGGTGTGAAACACCGTATCCACGCTGGTTTTACCATCTCTTACAACTGTATCGATCCTCTCGGGGATAAAGTATCGGGGGATGGGCACAGCATTTTTACCATAGTGATCTACAATCAGATAACCTGTAAGCGGCACCAATATCGCCAATAAAACTCCTATAATAGCCCTGCGGGAAATGATCGTAAAATTTAGCCGTTGTAAATACTAGTAATGTCCGTGTCCTTCTTCTTTCACCGGAGCTTTAGGCGCTTCTACTTTGGTACCGGGAGCGAGGTCTTTCCTCAGGTTTCTCCAGGAAACGCCATCATAAAGGAAGGCGATGATGAACCAAACGAACAGCAGTAAAGGTATCAGAATGGTCAGGATGAGGTTTTTGATTTCATGACCGAGGTGCATGAATTCAGAAACGATATAGAAGGCTTTCACGACGGTGAGGCCGATGAAGATGGAGTTGAGGAGCAACCTGTTAGGTACGCCTGTTTCCAGGTGCAGGAATGCGAGGCCAACTTCCACCACTGTGATACACAGCAGGATCCAGAAGGTTCTCCAGATGCTTTTGGTAGATGAATCAGCGTGTGCTTGTTCGTGTCCTACAGCTTGTGTATGTTCCATTACTTATCTTAATTAAATAAATTCCAAAAATCAGATTCCAAATAAAAACAAACCTTGTATGGTTTCACTGGTGCTTACAGCAGGTAGAAGCAGGTGAATACGAATACCCAAACCAGGTCTACAAAGTGCCAGTAAAGGCCTACTTTTTCCACCATTTCATAGTGACCTCTGTCTTCATAAGTACCTTTCAGTACGTTGGCGAGGATCACGATATTAAGTACCACGCCGGAAGTTACGTGCAAGCCGTGGAAACCGGTGATGGTAAAGAAGAAGTTAGTGAAGTTGGTAGAAGCAACGGTGCCGTCTACGTTAGGGAAAGGGTTACGGCCCCACCATGCGCCTTCGTGGAACAGGTGTGTCCATTCCCAGGCCTGGCAGGAGAGGAAGGCGATACCGCCAACGATGGTCCAGGTAAGCCATTTAGCTACGGCTTTTTTATCTCTCATATGGCCGGCGTGTACAGCCAGTACCATTGTAACAGAACTCATGATGAGGATGAAGGTCATCAAGCTCACGAATACCAGTGGCATATTGGCGTGGCCCATACCAGGGAAAGAGCGGAACACTTCATTCGGATCAGGCCAGGAGGTGCTGGAAAACCGGATGGTACCATATGCTATCAACAACGCGCCGAAAGTGAACGCATCTGACATCAGGAAGTACCACATCATCAACTTGCCATAGCTCACATTAAAGGGAGAATATCCTCCGGCCCACCATTTTTTCTTCGCTGTAACTGCTGTATCCATTGTTTGTTTTATAAGATTTTACAAAGTTTATCTGGCGATACTTAAAAAAATTAACAGGTAAATCCACAGTATATCTACGAAATGCCAGTAGGTAGCGGCTACTTCGATAGGTACTGCGCTATAGGTGCGGATGCGGGTCCTGTAAGCCCTGGCGAACATCACCAGTAAAGCAACCACACCGCCGAGTACGTGCAACATATGCACGCCTACGATCACATAAATAAAGGACGCGGATACCGGCCCGTTGAGGGGCAATCCGTTGGCTTTCATCTGCATGAAGCCAGTCCACTGACAGGCTGCGAAAATTACGCCCAGTATAGCCGTAACAGTTATTAACTGTTTGTAGCGTTGCATATTCCTTTCCTTGAATTGCTTCAGGGCCAGGTGTATGGTGAGGCTGCTGAGCAGGATCACGGCAGTGGATATCCAAAAGATATGTGGCAATTCAAAGGCGAGCCAGTTGGCTTGCGATCTCTTCACAACATAAGCACTCGTAAACCCGATGAACATCATGGTAATGCTGCCCATTGCTATCCACAGGGAATATTTGTGCGGGTGTATTTTGTTACGTTGTACGCTCATTGTTTGCATCACTCCTCCAATTTCGTTTATACTCGTACTTTATCCAGCAGTTGCACCAGCTGCATTACGGTCAGGTAGATATAAGAACCGAACATGAGCTTGCGTGCTGCGGGCACATCATTTTTTCTGTACAGGTTTACTGCGCGCCAGAAAAAGAACACACCTGCGATAATGGCCACGATAGCGGAGATACCGCCGGTGATCTTGAGCAGATAAGGCGCCACACCTGCAGGGATGAGCAATAAGGTATACAAAGCGGCCTGCATGGCAGTGAACTTGTTGGGCTCACCATTAGCAGGCAACAGCTTGAAACCAGCCCTGGTATAGTCTTTATAGCCAATCCAGGCGATTGCCCAGAAGTGTGGGAACTGCCAGAGGAACTGGATAGCGAACAAAGACCAGCCGCCTTCAGCGAGGTTGTTGGCGCCGGCTGCCCATCCGATAAGCGGGGGCAGCGCGCCCGGGATAGCACCCACCAGCACTGCCAGTGAATTCCATTTTTTCCAGGGCGTGTATACGAAGCCGTACATCACCAGTGAAAACAGGCTCAGGATAGCGCTCAACCAGTTAAAGCAATACCCCATTACGAGGATACCCGCTACGCCGGTGATTGCCGCTACAGCGATCGCCTCTCCTTCAGACATACGGCCGGAAGGCAAGGGGCGTGGCGCCGTGCGGGCCATCAGCTTGTCTGTATTCCTTTCCCATATCTGGTTGATGGTATTGGCTGATCCTGAAACCAGCAAACCACCTGCAAATAATAAAAGAACTTTTACCAGGTTAAACTCCACTCCCGGCACCAGCAGATAGCCCACTACACAGGAGAACACTACCATGAAGGTGAGGTTAAACTTCATCAGCTGAGAGTAATCCTTCACCTTGCTTGCTACTGCATAAGATGTCGACAATTTTATGGAGTTTTCTTGCAACATGTTTTTTCTAGCCACATCCCGGATTTTTAATCATTCGGGACAAATTTACAAACATCACAGTTATGCAGATTCCGGTAAGCGCATTTTTGCCCGCCGGAACCTGTTTATTAATGCTCTGATTCGTTAGGACCGATAGGCTCCGTTTGCGGGATGAAATCTCTTCCATCCTTGCTGTAGTCGTAAGCCCAGCGGTATACTTCCGGAATTTCGCCAGGCCAGTTGCCGTGACCAGCGTGGATCGGCGTAGTCCATTCCAGGGAAGTTGCACCCCAAGGATTCTGTACGGTCAGTTTTCTTCCTTTGAAAATGCTATAGAAGAAGTTGAACACGAACAGGAGCTGTGTAGCGAAAACAATGATCACCACAAAGCTGATGAATGCATTGAGCGGCTGGAACTGGTTGAAAGAAGCCCAGCTGCTGTAATCGAAATACCTTCTCGGCATACCGGCCATACCTTCGTAGTGCATAGGCCAGAAGATCAGGTACGCGCCCACAAGCGTGATCCAGAAGTGGATATAGCCCAGGGTATTGTTCATGAAGCGGCCATACATTTTAGGGAACCAGTGATAGATACCGGCAAACATACCAAAGAATGCAGACACACCCATTACAATGTGGAAGTGCGCAATTACAAAGTAAGTATCGTGCAGGTGAACATCGATAGAAGAGTTACCCAGCCAGATACCGGTCAGACCACCAGAGATGAAAGTGCTCACGAAACCGATAGAGAACAGGGAAGCCGGCGTAAAGCGGATATTACCTTTCCATATGGTGGTGATCCAGTTGAATACCTTGATGGCAGATGGTACTGCAATCAATAAGGTGAGGAGTACGAAGAAGGCACCCAGGAAAGGATTCAGACCTGTTACGAACATGTGGTGCGCCCAAACCAGGAAGGCCAGGATACAGATGGCGAACAGGGAACCGATCATCGCGAGGTAACCGAAGATAGGCTTGCGGGAGCTGATAGCCAGTACTTCTGATACCATACCCATCGCAGGGAGGATGATGATATATACTTCCGGGTGACCCAGGAACCAGAATAAGTGTTGATACAGGATAGCGCTACCACCTTCGTTAGCCAGCGCTTTACCAGCGATGAAGATATCAGAGAGGTAAAAGCTGGTACCTGCGTGACGATCCATGAGCAGCAGGATGAAACCTGAGAGCAGCACAGGGAAAGACAGTACACCCAGAACAGCGGTGAAGAAGAACGACCAGATGGTAAGCGGCATTTTAGTCATGCTCATACCTTTGGTACGCATGTTCAGGATAGTAGAAATATAGTTCAGACCACCGAGCAGCTGTGAAACAACGAACAGCGCCATGCTGGTAAGCCAGAGATCCACACCAATTTTAGAACCGATAGAAGCGTCTCCCAGTGCGCTCAGCGGCGGATACATGGTCCAACCACCGGAAGCGGGGCCTGTTTGAACGAACAGAGATGCCATCATTACGAGGCTGGCCAGGAAGAAGAACCAATAGCTCAGGCAGTTCATGAAAGGAGAAGCCATATCGCGTGCGCCTACCTGCAGTGGAATGAGCAGGTTAGAGAAGGTTCCGCTCAAGCCGGCAGTCAATACGAAGAATACCAGGATGGTACCGTGCATGGTTACCAGCGCATAGTAAGCTTCAGGAGTGATACGGCCGCCTTTGGCCCAGTGGCCCAGGATGCTTTCCAGCCAAGGGAAAGTAGCATCCGGATAGCCGAGTTGCAAACGAAACAGTACAGAAAAGAAAGCACCAATGATGGCCCACACAATACCAGTGATGAGGAATTGTTTGGCGATCATTTTATGGTCCATGCTGAACACATACTTTGAAATGAAACTGTCATGATGGTGCTCATGATCATGATGATCATGCGCCCCCGCGCCGTGCATTACCTCCTGTTGACTGTGCAATGTTGCTTCGTTACTCATAATCGGTTCAATTTATTATTAACTGACTTCCGGGAAGTATCGTCGTTGGTCAGTTTATCTTTTTAATTTAAAATGTACTCCGTCAAAAAAATCTACAACACAAAATTACAGCTTACTTGATATTGGCTGCTACCGTTTTTTGTGTGCTGTCTGCAGCAGGAGCGGCAGGTGTAGCAGCAGGATGCGCCAGGCTGTATTGTGTAGGTTGTTTAGCTACCCAGGCGTCAAATTCCGCCTGTGTTTCTACAACAATCACTCCTCTCATAGAGTAGTGACCGGAACCACACATCTGATCGCAGGAAATTTCGTAAGTGAAATCCGGGTTACCGGTTTTTTCCTTCATCTGTTTGGTGGTGAATCTGGGTGTGAACCACAGGGTAGTAGGGATACCGGGCACCGCATCCATTTTCATGCGGAACTGAGGTAAACCAACGTCGTGGATCACATCGCGGGAACCGATCACAAATTTTACGGGTTTGTTTACTACCAGGTGTACTTCAGTAGCCTGATAATCGTCTTTGCTCAGCGGGTCGTTCCAGTCGATACCCAGCTCGTTGGAAGCGGCAGGATCGATCAGTTTGAAATCGCGGCGACCGAGTTGACCGTCTTTACCCGGGTAACGGATCAGCCAGTTGAATTGTTTACCGGTGATCTCAACGATCGCAGCATCTTTTGGCGCTTCGGAAGTGAGGCGGAACCAGTGTTTCAGACCGAAGGCTACCAGTACAGTCAGCGCAATGGCAGGGATTACAGTCCAAATAACTTCCAGTTTGTTGTTATGCGGGAAGTAAAATGCTTTCTGGCCTTCTTTCTCCTGATATTTGAATGCGAAGTAGAATAAAAGGACCTGAGTAATAACGAATACAACACCCGTAATCGCCAGGGTTACATAGATCAAGGTATCTACGCCTTCACCCTCTACGGATGCAGAATCGCCCAGGATCTTGCCTTTCAGCAGATCGTTACAGTAGTAAACTGCGATAAGCCCCAGCACCAGGAATGCTATCAGCAGAAAACCATTTATACGGTTACTTTGCTGGCGCGCTTTCTTTTCTCCCTTCAATATGGACACATATTCGCTCGCCTTCGCAATCTGGAAGATGACTATGAATATGAGAACAACAACTAAGACTGCTAAAAATCCTGACATTGCTATATGAAATAATTAAGTTATCTAATGCTTTTCTTTTGCCTAATCTCCTTTCTCACCTGATCAGGTGTGGTGAATGATACTCTCTTTCAGGTAAGGGTGGTTCTTCGGAACCAGTGCAGCTTTAGTCAGCTGGTTGGATACCAGGAAGATGATCAGTCCCACGAATCCTGCACCGATACCCAGTTCAAACCATGGGAACACGAGGTGTTTCACGGTGCCGGGGTATACCATCTGCCAGAAATCCATCCAGTGGCCGGCGATGATCACGATAGCCATGAATACAACGGCAGTATAGTTACGTTTTGTATCCCTTTTCATCAGGAACAGCAACGGTGTGATAAAGTTGATGAGGAGGTTGAGGAAGAAGATCGGTCTCCACTCGCCCCATACGCGTGGCTGGAAGTAGGCAGTTTCTTCAGGCATGTTGGCGTACCAGATCAGCATGTACTGGGAGAACCAGAGGTAAGTCCAGAAGATACTGAAGGCGAACATGAATTTACCCAGATCGTGGAGGTGTTCTTCATTCACATAAGGCAGGTAGCCTTGTTTTTTTAGGTAGATCACGAACAGTGCGATCAGGGACAGACCAGATACCCAGGTGCTCGCGAAAGTGTACCAGCTATACATGGTAGAGAACCAGTGAGCATCGATGCTCATGAGCCAGAGCCATGGCGTGGTAGAGCCTACGCTGAGGGTGAACACTACGAGGAAGCCACCGCAAACTACTGTATTTCTCCAAATGAGTTTTTTACCAGTTTCAGGTTTGAGGTCCCATCCATCTTCTTCGATAGACATTTTACGCAGCTTCAGGGTAAAGAATACCCAGAGGCCGAGGGTGATGATGGTAGCGATAGTGAAGAAGCCTTTGTTCAGGAAAGCTGATTTCCAGGTGAGGATGGGATCTTCATGCACGTGATGTGCATTTACCCAGTGGTAGATCTCATCTTTTCCTCCGAAAACGATGATCATCACCACCAGAAAGAGGATGGCGGCCAGTACAGGCACTGCCATGGAAATAGCTTCAGGTACGCGGCGGAAAGCAATTTGCCAACCACCATGTGCCAGGGTTGTAGCAGCTATAAAGAAGGTGCTGGCCAATGTAATCAGCAAAAAGAAGCTGCTATTTTGCAACAGACCGGCCCAGAAACGTGTAGCGTGTTCTCCTTGGAATGCAAATAATCCGATCAATAACGTCAGCAAGCCCACGCCCATTAACACGAAGCTGGTCCTTTTTAATCTTGCCGGTACTACAAATTGGTCTTTCATTACTGTATATTAAAATACTTGATTGAAATTCAGTTTAACTCTCTTATTTAGCGGCTACGCTTTTAGCGGCTGCGCTGTCTTTAGCAGGAGCGACTTCAGCTGGTTTTGCGCCACCGGCCTGTTTGCTCTTGATGTAAGCTGCTACTTTCCAGCGTTGTTCTCTGTCGAGCTGGCTGGCGTAGCTACCCATTGCGTTATAACCGTAGGTCATTACGTGGAACAGGCGGCCTTCGGTGTAGGCTGTTTTAGGACCGGCTGCCAGGTTAGCAGGAGCAGCAGGGTAGGGACCGTCGCCGCCTCTGTAGAGCGGGCCGTTACCATCCATTGCGGTGCCATGGCAGATGCCGCAGTAAATATTGAATAAACGTTCACCTTCTTTCAGATCAGCTGCGGTAATCGTCAGCGGATTCTTTACCAGGTTAGCCAATGCAGTATCTGATTCTTTCAGATGGTATGGCAATACTTCTCCTCTTTTTACTGTTCCTTCCACTGGTTTCATCCCTGCCAAGCGAGCATTGTAAAATTCATACGCACGGGATTCATACATGTCTGGCATATAAATCCTGCCCGGCTTTCTGTTGTGCTCCCCCCTGTTACAGGCTGCCAGGAAAGCTCCAGTTGCCAATGCGGCTACAATCAATATGTTGGAAGTCCTTTTCATCAGAAATTATTTATCTGGCTTTCATTAGTCCTTGCTTGCGTGTTCCTAATGTGAGGCCACTGTATTGTTTTGCTGTTATTATTATTACGCGTTTACCGGTTTTGCCTTGCGGAGGTAAGGTTCGTCGTCTTTGTCGAACCTGCCGTACCACCAGCCGGCTTCTGCCTGCTGCTCATTGATGTCATGCGCACCTGCTGCAGAAAGGAAGTTCTTCACTTCTTCGGCATTGGTCTTTTCTGTCAGCTCAATCACCATTACAAATTTGTCGTCTGTCTGGCGCGGATGAAAGATGTGTTTTTTCACACCCGGCATCAGCTGGCAGAGATAACAGAAAGTCATCACCATACCTACCGCTGCAAAGAGTACGGTCAACTCAAAGGTGATAGGAATAAAAGCCGGTAAAGGGAAGTGAGGCTTACCGCCGATGTTCAGCGGCCAGTCTACATTAAATACCCAGCTCATAAATGTTAATGCCGTTGTAGTACCGGTGATACCATAGATAAAACCGGCTGTGTGCAGGCTGGTTTCCCTCAGGCCCATCGCGTGGTCCAGACCGTGGATAGGGAAGGGTGTGTACACATCGTGCAACTTGTAACCTGCGGTACGTACTTTCTTTACCGCCGGAAACAACACCGCCTCGTCATCAAACAATCCTACAACAAAATTTTTAACAGCCATATATTTAAAAATTCAAAGTCCTTGTAATAGATTCTGTCAATTCGTCTTTTAGTGTGCGTGCGCTACATCGTGAGCAAATTTCTCGGCACTTTCTTCTTCATACACTTCCATTTTCTCTTTGAAGCTTTCACCGGAAGTTTTCAGGATAGCCTTGATCTCAGCTACTGCAATTACCGGGAAGTATTTAGAGAACAGGAAGTAGCAGGTGAAGAACAGACCGAATGTACCCATATAGAAACCTACTTCAGGCCAGGACGGACGATAGTAAGACCAGCTGGATGGCAGGTAATCGCGGTACAGAGAAGTACAGATGATCACAAAACGCTCGAACCACATACCAATGTTCACAATGATGGACATGAAGAATGTTACAGCTACGTTCCTTCTCATTTTGCGGAACCAGAACACCTGCGGAGAGATTACGTTACAGGTCATCATGATCCAGTAAGACCAGCCCAGCGGACCGGCAGCGCGGTATTTGAAGAAAGTAGCAAACTCGTAAGGGTTAGCGCCGTACCATGCCATAAACAGCTCGGTAAGATAAGCGCAACCTACTACAGAACCAGTGAGTACGATTACCTTGTTCATGGCTTCCATGTGGCCAACGGTAATGTATTCTTCCAGTTTCAATATTTTACGGGTGATGATCAGCAGTGTTTGTACCATCGCAAATCCGGAGAAGATCGCACCCGCCACGAAGTAAGGAGGGAAGATGGTAGTGTGCCAACCAGGAATTACAGAGGTAGCAAAGTCGAAAGATACGATCGTGTGTACGGAAAGTACCAGCGGAGTAGATAAACCTGCCAGTACGAGCGACAGTGCCTCATGACGTTGCCAGTGTTTGGTAGAGCCAGTCCAGCCAAAAGAAGCAAGGCCGTATAAACGTTTACGTAATTTAGTTTTGGCTCTGTCGCGGATGGTAGCAAAGTCAGGAATCAGACCAGAGTACCAGAACAACAGTGATACAGTGAAGTAAGTAGAGATCGCAAATACGTCCCACAGCAGCGGCGAGTTGAAGTTCACCCATACCGGACCGCGGGTGTTGGGATAAGGCAGGATAAAGAAGGCCATCCATACACGTCCCATGTGAATGATCGGGAACTGGCCGGCGCACATTACCGCAAAGATGGTCATCGCTTCTGCCGCACGGTTCACCCCTGTACGCCATCCCTGACGGAACAGCAGGAGGATGGCGGAGATCAGCGTACCGGCGTGACCGATACCTACCCACCACACGAAGTTGGTAATATCCCAACCCCAACCGATCGTTTTATTCAGGTTCCAAACACCCACACCGAAATAAATCTGCCAAAACACTGAAAATGCGCCGAAGCCCAACAGTAACAGTGATATAAAAAAGCCTACATACCACAGTTTTCCAGGCTTAGCCTCGATAGGACTAATGATATCTTCCGTAACCTGGTGATAATCCTTAACCCCGTCTACTAAAGGTTCTCTCAGTGTGGATTCGTATTTTAAATGCATATTCTATAAGCTTTTAGCTGCTAGCTTCTAGCTACTAGCCCTTGTCTATTGTTATGATCTCAGATTCTGTAACTCTTACTTTCTTTTTCCCTTAACGATGACCTGTTAAAAGATCTTATGCGTGATGCGCTTCTTCTTTGTGAGCAGGTGTTGCTTCTTTCGCGGCATCTTTGTTTCTGATCTTTGCCAGGTAGTTGATAGAAGGCAATGTGTGGGTTTCTTCCAGCACATAGTACATTCTCTCAGTTTGTTCCTCGTTACGGATCTTATAGATTTCGCTGTTCTTGTCGTTCACGTTACCGAACACGATAGCATCAGCTGCGCAAGCCTGCTGGCACGCTGTTTTAGCTTCACCGTCTTTCATCGGGCGGCCAGCTTTTTTGGCGGTCAGTTTAGCATCCTGCAAGCGCTGTACGCAGAAAGAACATTTTTCCATCACACCACGGCTGCGAACCACTACATCAGGGTTCAGCACCATGCGGGTGAGGTTATCGTTCATATCAGCTACATCGTAGAGGTTATTTTCAAAGCTGTCAGCACCGTTCCAGTCTCTCCAGTTGAGGCGACGAACTTTATACGGACAGTTGTTAGCGCAGTAACGGGTACCGATGCAACGGTTGTAAGCCATCTGGTTGATACCTTCAGAGCTGTGGTTGGTAGCACCTACCGGGCAAACGTTTTCGCAAGGCGCGTTATCACAGTGCTGGCACAGCATCGGCTGGAACACCACTTCAGGGTTATTCTCATCGCCGCTGAAGTAACGGTCGATACGGATCCAGTGCATTTCATGCCCTTTCACCACTTCTTCCTTACCAACTACAGAAACGTTGTTCTCAGCCTGACAGGCAATGGTGCAGGCACCACAACCAAAGCAGGTGTTAAGATCGATAGACATACCCCATTTGATACCAGGGTAAGTATAGTTAGGATACAGGGTAGCATCTTTACGGAAGTCTTTACCAAACTTGTTCAGCTCTTCCCTGTCTTCATTTACTTTCTTAGGTTCTTTGATAAATTCTTTGAGCGTGGTTTCCTTGATGATAGGACGGCCCTCGTAGCTGTTGTGGGTTTGTGTGTTACCCAGCGGATATTTAGCGCCGGTAGCTTCAACAGCGGCGTCAGTAACGAAGTAATCGAAGGTCTGACCATTGAAGCTCACGAAAGGATAAGCATTTTTACCGATACCGCCGGCAGCCTTACCAGTATTGGCGCTGCGGCCGTAGCCTACTGCGATCGCGATCACGTCAGGATGAATACCTGGCAGCACCAGCATAGGCAGTTCGATCTCCTTACCATTTGCTTTGATCTTCAGCACTTTCTTGTCTGCGTTGATTTCGTAATCATCGCCCAGTTGAACAGAGAAAGTTTTAGCGAAGGTGTTGGAAATGATCGCGTAGTTGTCCCAGGTAGCGCGGGTGATAGGATCCGGCATTTCCTGTAACCAAGGGTTGTTAGCCAGTTTACCATTACCGATAGCTACTTTTTCATAAAGCACCAGTTCTTTCTGGCCGCCTTTTTTCGCGCTGTTGATTTTGCTGGCAGCACCTGCAATATCACCTGCGAAAGAAGCACCGCCGAGCGCGGGAGCCGTGGCTGGTTCTACGATACCGTCCTGGAGGGCTTTATCCCAACCTTCCTGGCCGCCGAGTTTACCCATCCACTCATTTTTCAGATAGTCGGCCCAAGGCGTGGTATTACCAGCCCAGGTGAGCAGTGTATCTTGTACAGCGCGTGTTTTGAACAGCGGGCTGATAGTAGGCTGTGTGAAGCTGTAGTAGCCTGTTCTGCCTTCCTGGTCATTCCAGCTTTCGAGGAAGTGGTGATCAGGCGCAATGAACTTGCACAGTTCAGTGGTTTCATCATTGCGGTCGTTGAAGGAAACAGCGAGTTTCACTTTTTTCAGACCTTCAGCGAATTTGCCGGCTTCGAAGTAATCGTAAGCGGGGTTGGCGCCATAGATCAGTACAGCGCCGATGCTGCCTGCGTTCATGTCGCTTACCAGTTTGGTCATATCGCTGTCGATACCTTGACGGTAGTTAGACGGAGCGGCCCAGTCGATCGTAGTGCCATTAGCGCCAATGATGTTGTTGATAGCGTTTACGATCACCTGTACATTCACATCGTTAGAACCGCTTACCACCAGGGCTTTACCGCTGTTGGCTTTCAGTTCTTTTGCTGCTTTCTGGATACCTGCTGCTACTTTGTCGTCCAGTTTGGGGGCGCTTACGCTGCCACCTACTGCCGCGAGCAGGGCCAGTGCTACGGCGCCGGCTTCAGAAGGCCTGTGCGTATATCTTTCATCTGCGTTAGCGCCGGTAAGGCTCATGGTGCTTTCGAATACGAAGTGTTTGGACATCTCCGGTTTCTTGGCATTGATCTTACGTGTTTGCGCAAATTGTTTCTGGAATTCTGCAGGGTTCAGCCATGTACCGAGGAAATCGGCGCCCAGGCTCACTACGGTCTTCGCATTTTCGAAGTGATAGGAAGGGATCACTTTTTTACCATAGGCAGCTTCGTTGGCGAGCAGCATACCAGAGTAGGATACTGCATCATATGTTACGTGGCGTGAGTTCGGATATTTTGCGAGGAACTCGCCGATCACTTTTTTAGTGCTCGGGCTGAGGATAGTGGAACTTAATAAAACAACAGGAGCACCGCCTAAACCGGCCAGTGCTGCAGTTACTTGTTTATCCAGTTCTGTCCAGGTTGTTTCCGAACCGCCGATAGACGGGTAACGGAGACGGGCAGTATCATACAGGCTGAGTACCGCGCCTTGTGCTTTAGCGGTGGTAGCACCCTGGGTGATAGATGATAAAGTATTTCCTTCGATCTTGATGGGACGGCCTTCGCGGGTTTTCACCACCAAAGGAATATATTCACCGTCGATCGCGTAAGAAGAAGCATAATAGTTAGCTACACCGGGCGTAATTTCCTCTGGTTTGTTAACGTAAGGAATCGCTTTTTTGATCGGTGTTTCACAGCTGGCAGCAATTGTAGCAGCCGCCGTGGTGAACCCGAGGTATTTCAGAAAATCCCTGCGGGGGGTTGTAGCATTCAACAGGCCTTCACTCTCGAACGGCAATTCTTCACTGAATTCGTTCTTCACAATCTCCTGATGCGCATCGGTATTGTGCAACTCCTCCAAGCCTTTCCAATACTTTTTTTGCTCCATGTTATATTAACGAGTTACGTTTTTAAAATTTGATACCCTAATCATTTTCGGATTTTTTGATTTTTGGATTTATGGATTTAATTCAAAAATCCGTAAATCAAGAAATCCCAAAATTCTAAATCCTTTCTAGTAGTGACATTTTTGACATTCAGTACCACCTACCATTTCAACAGTCACGCTATCGATCTTCTTATCTTTAATATCCTGATGAAGTTGTTCGAAGATGCTGTAGTATTTGTTATCTGCGAACTGTACTTTGGTAGTACGGTGGCAGTTGATACACCAACCCATAGACAGGTCGGCGAACTGGTGTACTTCATCCATCTCGGTGATGTTACCGTGGCAGGTCTGGCATTGTTGTTTACCAGCTACAACGTGCTGTGAGTGGTTGAAGTAAACGTGGTCAGGCAGGTTGTGGATCTTGGTCCATTCGATAGGTTTACCTGGTTTGGTATATTTACCCGCTTCAGGATCCCAGCCTACGTAATCGTATAATTTGTGGATTTCTGCAGTACCATCGATCTTCCTTCCTTCTGCAGTGAACAGTTCAGGGCCGGAGTATTCCTTAATAGCCTTGTGACAGTTCATACAGATATTTTCTGAAGGGATCATGGCATGTTTGCTCTTCTCTGCACCGGCGTGGCAATACAGACAGCTGATCTGGTTAATACCGGCGTGCACTTTGTGGCTGTAGAAGATCGGCTGTTCAGGCATATAGTCTTTCTGGCGACCCAGGCCGATAGCGCCGTTAATAGTGAAGTAACCGCCTACCATAAATAACACCAGGATACCCAGTGCGATGTAAGCTTTGTTTTTGTAGAATGGAACAGGTTCCGGAGTAGCTACGCCTTCTTTATCGCCAGCGAGCTTGTTCAGGTTACTGTTGATCTGCATCAGGATCAGCGCCACCACCGCGAGGATCAGGGTGATGATACCAAAGAGCAGGCTGTTGTCGCTGCCTGATTCTTTAGCGCCTTCTGTTGTCGGTGCGCCAGCTTTCTGGCCACCAGGCTCTTTCTCGCCTTCTACCTTGATAAATGCAAGGATGTCGTCGATTTCTTCATTGGACAACGCAGGAAAAGCCGTCATGGCTGTTTTGTTGTACTCGTTGAAGAGATCATTGGCATACTTGTCGCCAGATGCGAGAACAGAAGCGGAGTTATGAATCCACTGGTGCAATAATTTCTTATCGGGCCACCTGTCTTCAACCCCTTTCAGTGCAGGACCTGTCACCCTCTTGTGGACATTGTGACATGAAGCGCAATTTTGTTGGAACAGTGCCTTACCCTTCGCAGGATCCGCAGCCTTAACGGAAGAAAACGGAATTACTATACTAGCGCATAGAATAAGCACACTCACAAAATGCTTGCGCAAAAGAATGGAAACACGACGATACACAGCCTATATAGTTTAGATTTGACCTAAAGTTTCTTAAAAGTGCCAGCAAAAATAAGACAGAATGTTGACAATTTATCAACAATTAAAAAAATTTCTTACCGTAAATAATCGCTTTTTTTTCCTATTTTCCGAGCTTCGATTCAGCTAAAACCCTCTCTGCTGGCTATTCTCAGAACATTACCCAATATTTGCTTTCAAAACTTATTATTTTGATTGAAAGTTCGCAAGGTCTGCTTCAACACAGTCACACCCAAGATGGCGGGCGGTTTCAAAGGATATAAGATTAATATATAAAGATGGAAAAATGATAGTGACCACTTATATCCTCCCTACACCTATATTAAATATATGTGTTCTTCCCGACAATTTATATCCGCCGGATGCTTATTTTTACCAAATAATAACCTGCTACCGGACAGAATGTTCAATACATCCTTAAAAAACATTCCCATGCGCTCACTGTACTTTTCTGCCATACTCCTGATCTCCCTGGCCGCCTGTAACAACAATACCACGCCGGGCCACCAGGCAGACAGCTCCAAAACCGCTACCACCACAGCTCCTGCGGCGCCCCGTCTTACTGGCACCTTCCAGGGAACCATCCCCTGTGCAGACTGCCCCGGTATCGACTACCAGATCAGCCTTTACGATGACCATACCTTCAGTGAGCTCACTGCCTACCAGGGCAGGGGCGGAGGCATCGCCACCGTCAGCAACGGCAGCTGGAAACAATTGAACGATTCCATAGTACTGATCCGGAAGAAGACCGACAGCAGCTCCTTCCTCGCCGCAGCAGGCAAACTCATTTTGCTCGACCGTGCCGGCAAACGCATCGAAGGCGTACTCGCCAGCAACTACGAACTCAAACCCGTAGAAGGCGGCGACCGCCGCAGCATCAACGCCGAAAAATCAAAAGCCGGCATCACCTTCACCGCCAGCGGCAACGAACCCTTCTGGACCCTCGACCTCGATAAAAAAAGTATACATTATAAGTCCGCCAATGGCGACAGCATCCTCGCAGCGCTGCCAGCGCCCAGGCCCAATACCGACACCTTAAAAGTATATACCACACCCGCTATCACCGTCAGCATCCGCAACACTGCCTGCTCCGATGATATGAGCGGCGTAATGAGACCGAATACTGTGGAGGTGAAAATAAAAGATCACACTTATCGTGGCTGTGGGGAACATCTGATGCATAATTAATTCTACTTTTGCAGCGGATTTCAAAACAGGTACATTGAAAAATATTGTCATATTCGCATCAGGTGCAGGAAGTAACGCGCAAAAGATCATCGATCATTTCAGGGGCTCCGATATAGCCAGGGTAGCGCTCATCGTTTGTAACAAGCCAGGGGCGGGCGTTCTGGAGATCGCTGCCAGGGAAGGCATACCAACGCTGCTGATCGAAAGAGAAGCCTTCCTCCATTCCGATGTATATGTACAACAACTGAAAGCCATTCCGGCGCACCTGATCGTATTGGCAGGGTTCCTCTGGAAAATTCCCGCCAACCTGGTGCAGGCTTTCCCCAACCGGATCATCAACATCCATCCTGCCCTCTTGCCTAAATTCGGCGGCAAAGGCATGTATGGCCATTTCGTACACGAAGCAGTGATCTCCGCCGGCGAAAAAGAAAGCGGCATCACCATCCACTTCGTCAATGAAAAATATGATGATGGCGAAACCATCCTGCAGGAACGCTGTACCATCACACCAGAAGATACGCCCGAATCCGTTGCGCGCAAGGTACAGCTACTCGAACATCAGTGGTTCCCGGTAATTGTGGAACGATTATTGAAAAGTTTATAGAGACCTTTCTCTGCTGTTACAAACTACCCAACCCTTACAACTGTATGAAAAAGATACTACTCCTCTTGATTTGCTGTTGTTCGCTCCTTCATACCTACGCGCAGGACGATAAACGTTTCCACAGAAACACCTATATCAAGGTCAATCCAACTACCCTCATCAATGAGCTGGATGTTTACCTCGAACAGGAACTCACCAGCAAGATCAGCCTCGAATTGGGCGTAAGTGGTATCTACACAGATTATCCGGATTATGTGCTCACGAAAAAAATAGATTTCGGACAGAAGAAACCCGATCTCAGCACCGGGCAATTCGTGGATGGCCGCGGACTTGGCTTCCGCGCTGGTATCCGCTGGTACCTCATCTCCCGCGAAACCGCGCCCTCCCGCGCTGCCGGCACCTACTTCGAACCGATCCTTTTCTATAAAAGAGTTTTTTATCCCAACGAAGACGTTACCATCAACAGGGCCACTTATACCAACTCCGGCGATAAAAACGTATACGGCCTGCAAATCCTGCTGGGCCGCCAGTTCACGAAAGACAAACTCATCATCGATCCCTTCGTTGGCATCGGCGTCCGCAGCAAGGTGTACACCTACCATTCCTACCACGATAACAATGGCGCCGTGCAGCTCAACGACGGCACTATGGTAAGCGTACTCCCCAGCTTGCAGATAGGCGTGAAGATCGGGATGAACCTCCACTAAAAAGGCACGATCACCTTCACACTGAAATTGCGCCCCATATTGTAAATGCCGGAACGGCCGTTGGGAGAGGCGCTGTAATATTCGAAATATTTCAGCCTGTTCATATTGGCCTGGTAAGCCACGTCGAACACATTATCCAGTTGTAAGAAGATATCAAAGAGATTTTTCCCTTTCCTGTTAATAATGCCGGAACCCGCTCCCACATTGATCAACGTGTAACCGGGGGTGTAGGTTTCTGTACGGTCCACACCGTAGAAATGCGACTGTGCTGCAAAAGCATCCAGCTCTACACGGCCATAAGCATGTGAAAAGATGCCATAGCTGCCACTGGCGGTAGCCCGCAGCTCGGAGCGGAAATGGAATGGCGGTATGAAAGGCAGGTAACGCGCGGCATCGCCGTTTTTCTTTATCAATGCATCATTGCGGTTCAGCCCCTCCGTATAGGCGGCACTGTTATTCCAGCTAAGCCACTTCAGCACCCGCGGATGCAGGTTCACACTCACTTCCGCACCATAAAGCCGCGCCCGTGATTGCTGGTAGCTGTAAGTAGTATTGCCCGGTACGATCACCACCGGATCACCATTATTATCGTATAGGCGTGCCTGGTAGATGTAGTTGTCGATGTTATTATTAAAGACCTCTACACTCAGGTCCAGATCGGGCAGGTAAGCGAGCAAGCCTATATCTTCCTGCAAGCTGAACTCCGGCTTGAAGTTACGGTTGCCAAGATATACAATATGCGCACCGGGATCAAGGCCATTGGAGCCGATCTCCGTGATGTTCGGCGCGCGGTAGCCTCTCGCAATATTTGCTTTCAGCAATACACGCTCTGTAATGTTCCAGGTGGCGCCCAAACTACCGGAGATACCGGTATAAGTATGCCGGAAAGCCGGGAACTGCAAGCGCGCGCCCGCTGTATCAGGGAGTTGCACATGTTGGTCAAAACCATGCTGCTTGTTCTCTCCCACATAAAAATCTTTCCAGTTGATATAGCGGTGGTCATAACGCAAACCTCCCGACAGATCTACCTTTCCAAAGGTTTTCTTTGCAAAAAAGAATCCACCGATATCGAAGAGATGATAATCCGGAATAGGGAAATCAGTAGCGTTTTTACTTTTGTTGGATTGATACATTCCATTTACGCCCACCGTTGTTTCAATGCCCGACACCGTAGGAAGATTATAGCGCACATCGTAGTTGAAGGTATTGAGCACCACGTACAAGCCAGGCTGCACGGGTACTTCGGGATGGTTATACTCCCGGCGGATGCTCTGCTGTGCGCCCAGCGTAAACGAAAGGTTGTCGTATTGCGTGTGATTGTACACACGGTAATGTTGTATGCGCTGATGCAGCGGGTTGATACGATAGGTATGCAATTCATCATCCGGCACAATGGGGCGGTTGCGGATATCATCGGCGCCGGATTCTTTTACCTGCCGCGTAAATTTGCGCGTGAGCGAATCGCGGCTGCCGTCGGGGATTTCCTGCATGTTGTCATACAAAGTAGCGCCCCATTGCGAATGGCCCCAGGATTTATCGACCCTCGCGAGGGCCGACAGATTATACTCCCTGAAAGCGGTGCCATATACATAACCATCCACACTGTTCTGATAATTATGCGCCGCCTTGTAAGTGCCTCTGGCCGCGTATTTCCAGTCGCCCGTACGCCAGGCCAGGCCCAGCGATGATCCGATCATTCCATTGTTGGTGTGATAATCGGCGAGGAAGCTGCCTTTCAAGGCGCCTGAAGCTACATTGGGAATATCCGGTATCATATTGATCACGCCGGCAAGAGCATCGGAGCCGTAAGTAAGACTGGCAGGGCCTTTCACCACTTCCGCGCGGCCTACGCCATACTGGTCTATCTCTATACCGTGTTCATCTCCCCATTGCTGCCCTTCCTGCCTTACGCCGTCGAAGAGGGTGAGCACGCGGTTGTAGCCAAGTCCGCGGATAAAGGGTTTGGAGATATTAGGCCCTGTGGTAACGGCACTCACGCCGGGCACTCCTTTGGTGATGGCATCGATCAGGTTATTGTTGACATTCATATTCATTTCCCGTTTGCCGATCACGGCAATGGGAACCGGATTTTTGCGAACCGCCGTAGCGCGCGAAACGCCCGTTACTACAATCTCTTCGAGCTTCGACTGGTCTTCTTCCAGGTAGATGTCCGGTAAGATCACAGTGCCCGCCGTCATGTTTTTATAAATGATCTGTGTTTGGTATCCCAGCATGGATACCCGGATCTCATAGTTGCCGGGGGTAATGTGTTGTATCTGGAAAGTGCCTTTTTCATCAGTGATGGCGCCGGCATGCAGGGCGGGGATGGCCACGTTGGCAAAGGCCAGGGGCTTGCCATGGCTCAGTATTTTACCCTTGATCACCAGCTGTTGTGCGCTTGCCGAAATGCAATACAACAATAGTAGCGATGTAAAAATCTTCTTCATTAGCATTATTTAAAAAACAGTTGACAGGGTCAGGTTTTCAGGATAGTAACAATGGGTTCTCGGAATAATATTTTTACAAAGCTAGAAGATATTTTTTAAACATACTTTAATTATTTTTTAGGTTAGTCTAAATTAATCCAAAGGAAACGGATCATAGAAAGCATAACCTACCTGGTACTGCCGTATCTCTTTCTCTGTACAGAGGCAGCTTTCCAGGTCCATGATGATCGCGTGTGCATCGAGGTCCTGGCCAATGATCACCAATTCGTTATAGCGATCCGCGAAGCGTTCGTCCCAGCGGGTGGTAACGAGTTGATAGGTTTCTTCGTCCATCTGCCAGCGTTCCCGCGGGATGGCGCACCACCAGTAGCCGGCCTTTTCGGCGCGGAGCGAGCCGCCGGCCTGGCTCCAGTTGAGCGCTACTTTGGGGCGGGAGGCCAGCCAGAACAATCCCTTACTGCGGATGATATTACCTGGCCAGCGTTCGTTGAGATACTCCCAGAAACGTTTTGGATGGAAAGGCTTGCGGCTGCGGTATACAAATGATGAAATGCCATACTCCTCTGTTTCAGGCGTATGCTCCTGTTCCAGTTCTGCCTGCCAGCCTGCACTTTGAGAAGTAGTTTCAAAATCGAACAGGCCGGTGTTGAGGATATCGGCGAGCGGCACCTGGCCTTTCACGGCCTCTACGATCCTGGCGCTGGCGTTGAGTTTGCGCAGTACGGACTTCAACGCGCCCAGGTCTGCTTGGGTAACGAGGTCGCATTTGTTGAGCACGATCACATTGGCAAATTCCACCTGGTCTGTAAGGAGATTTACAATCGTACGTGCGTCGCCGTTATCTTCGGTGAGGCCTTTGTCGCGCAACAGGTCCACACTGCTGTAGTCGCGCAGGAAATTGTAGGCGTCTACTACGGTCACCAGCGTATCCAGCTGGCTCACGGCGCTCAGGTCGATGCCATTGGCTTCATCCTGGTAACAGAAGGTTTGCGCCACGGGCAGCGGCTCCGAGATGCCTGTAGACTCGATCAGCAGGTAATCGAAGCGTTGCTCGCGCGCCAGCTGCTCTACTTCTTTCAACAGGTCTTCCCGCAACGTGCAGCAAATGCAGCCGTTGCTCATCTCTACCAATCGTTCTTCCGTTTTGTGCAGGGTGTTTTCATTCTTCACCAAACGCGCGTCAATATTCACTTCACTCATATCATTCACGATCACGGCTACACGAAGATTTTCGCGATTGTGCAGCACATAATTGAGCAAAGTAGTCTTTCCCGCGCCGAGGAATCCACTCAGCACCGTTACTGGCAATTTTTTCATATGTATAATTATTTAAGAATGGTTGTGTGGAACGCCCGGCCTGCAATGCCGCAGGTTGAGCAGGTGTGCGGTGATGATAGCCACCGCCCCCACGGTGATGATCACTGGCGGTATCCAGTTGCCCGCATGCATAAAATGCCCGAATACCAGCAGGCTGAAACCGCCCGCAAACAATAACAAGGGCAACAAACGGCGGTGCGTACGCCAGTAGCCGCGGCCCAGCGCCAGGCACCCGATCAGGAAAGAAGCGCCCAGCAAAGCATATTCTACTGTCGCGTTCTCAAAAATAGCCGCGCCTAACAGCGGCAATACCGTCATCAGCAATGGCAGCAGCGCACAATGAATAGCGCATAGCAACGAAGCGCCGATACCCAACGCATCCAGGTTCATCCGGCCCGGTAATCTTACTCTCATCATATCCCGAATTTCAATCTTCACAAAACTATATAATTTTGCAACAATGTTGCAAATAATTTTTTACGTAAATTTGTATTGTGAGAGATAATTTATTTCACCAACTGTAAATTGTTGTGTGTAAATAAAAAGGGGCTATAGTAAAATGGTATTGCTGGGCATCTGTTCTGTATGCACTACCTTTGTATATTGAACAAATTTTGGAATAAAGGTTATGTCGAAGAAAGCGATCATTTTAACGATATTCTTTGCGATATTAAGCGTGGCTTTTCTGGGATATGCAGGCTATGTGATCAAAGGGGAACGCGGAACATTTTTCGGCGTAGAGAAGCTGCCCATATTGGGCGCGCCAGGCCATACGGTGCCAGGGTTTACCTTCACCGACCAGGAAGGAAAGACCAGAACACAAGCCGACGTAAAAGGCAAAACTTATGTTGCGGAATACTTCTTTACCACCTGCACCGGCATTTGCCCGAAGATGAATGCCAATATGGATAAGGTGTATGAGAAATATAAAGACAACCCGGACTTTCTCATTCTGTCGCATACAGTAGATCCGGAACACGACAGCGTTCCTGTGCTGAAAGCCTATGCGCAGAAACACAATGCCGATGCAAAGAACTGGTGGTTCCTCACCGGCGATAAAAAACAACTGTACCGCCTTGCCCGCCAGGGGTACCTGGTAGACGATGGCACACCCGGTGGCGACGAGGATTTTGTGCACACCCAATGGTTTGCACTGGTCGATAAAAATGGTCAGATCCGTGGCCTGTACGAAGGCACCAAACAACAGGATGTATTTAAACTTATTAACGACATTGACCGATTAATGAAAGAATAAAGGAGTTTTTTTCATCATGGGCAACAAACAACAAATAGCAGAAAGGATAGCGACCTTACTGAGAGACAGTAAACTGAGCGTAACAGAAACCAGGACCAAAATACTGGAACTGTTTATGAAAAGTAATGGCGCATTGGAGCACAGCGACTTTGAAAAGCTGGCCGGCAAATCATTTGACCGGGTAACTGTATACCGCACCTTACAAACCTTCCTCGATAAAGGCATCATCCATAAGATACCGACTACCGACACTTCCGTGCGTTATGCCGTGTGCAAGTCGGAATGTTCGGAGCATGACCATCACGATCATCACGTACATTTCAAATGTGAGCATTGTGGCAATACCATTTGCCTCGACGATACCGATGTGCCTGAAATCCACCTCCCTAAAGGGTTTGCAGCGCATAATGTAGAAGTGGTCGTGAGCGGGGTTTGCAAATCCTGTAAATAAAATTAAAGCGATTAAAAAATGAAGAAGCCCTTGAAACGCTTTGAGCGCTTCAAGGGCTTTCATCTTGCATATCCTACAACAAATCTATTTGTTCTTTCACAAAATCAGCCAGCTCTTTCACGTAAGCAGGGGAGAAGTCGAACCGGATGCCTGCGGTTTTATATAGCGCTGGCAACGTTTTGGTAGCGCCGGCACTCAGGGCTGCCACATAATTATCGAGGGCTTGTTGTTTGTTCTCTTTGTACTGCTTCCACATTGCGATGGCGCCGAGTTGCGCAATGCCATATTCAATATAATAGAAAGGCACTTCAAACAGGTGGAGTTGTTTCTGCCAGAAAGAGGAGCGGTATGCCTCAAATCCCTTCCAGTCAACAATTGCAGGCGAAAACTCGCTCATGATCTCATTCCATTTTGCGGTACGCTCTTCCACGGTGTGCTGCGGATGTTCGTATACCCAATGCTGGAATTTATCAATAGTGGCGATCCAGGGGAAGATGTTGATGGCGCGTTCCAGCTGTTGCAGGCGTGCACGGCGCAGTTGATCGGCATCATCGAAAAAGATGTGCCAATGATCCATGGTAAAGAGTTCCATGCTCATGCTGGCTACTTCTGCGATCTCCATCGGGTATTCCTTGAAAGCGCTGAGGGCCAGGTCGTGGCTGAGAAACGAGTGCACAGCGTGACCGCCTTCATGTACCATAGTGATGAGGTCTTTCATCTGTCCGGCCGCATTCATGAAAATGAAAGGCACGCCGGTTTCAGCGAGCGGGCAGTTGTAACCGCCGGGCGCTTTGCCTTTGCGGCTTTCAAGGTCAAGGCGGCCCATCTGTTTCATCACGCGGAGGCAGTTGCCGAAGAAGGGACCTAACTCATCGAAAGTAGCGATGGCCTTTGTTACCAGCTCTTCGCCAGAGTGGAAAGGAGAGAGAGGTTCCACGCCTACTGGCTCTGCATCGGTATCCCAGGGCCTGAGCGTATCGAGCTGTAATTTTTGTTGTTGTTTTTCGAGGAGCTGCTGCAACAGCGGCACGATGTGCGCTTTCACGGCATCATGAAACTGGAAGCAGTCTTCCTTGGTATAGTCGAAGCGGCCCAGCTCTTCAAATTTATAGTCGCGGTAATTGGCGAAGCCGGCGTTCCTGGCTACCTGATCGCGTTTCAATACGAGGTCAGTGTAGAGTTTGTCGAGCGTATCGCGGTCTTGCAAGCGGCGGGCGGCCGTTTTGGAAAACACTTCTTCACGCAGGTTGCGGTCGCTGCTTTCCAGGAATTTGGCGGCCTGTTGCAGCGTGTATTCGTTACCGTTAATACTGATGGTCATTTTACCGGCAACCATGCCGTATTGCTGGGCCATCACGCTGAGTTCTGCCTGTAGCGGAATATTTTCTTCGCGGAACAGTTTTACCTGTTTGCGCACGCTGCGGAGGTAGGTGTGATAAAGTTCCTGGTCCAGCTCTTTGGTGAAGGGGCTTTCGAGGAGCTTTTTATTGAGGGCATCTGCATAGGGTTGCAGTTTGGGCTGTATCTCCATGCAGAAGTAGGCGAATGCCTCTTCGAGCGATTTGTCTGTAGTGTCGCAGGTCATGCGGATCTGCCGCCAGGCGGCATCTTCGCTGATCACGGCTTCCAGTTCGCTGATATCTTTCAGCCATTGTTCCAGGTCTTTCACATGAGTGATTGGCCTTTGTTGCAGTGCTTCGTAATAGGGCTGCAAGGTTTCCCAGGTGGTCACATGAAAATCTTCCGGTAAAAAGTGACGGGGGAGTTTTTGTATATCTGCGCTTAAATGCTTCATCTTACTAAAATAAAAAATTCCAGGCTTCCGCAGGCAGGTAAATTACCTGGTTACAGCAGCCTGGATTATTTTGTTATTTTTTTATTTTGATATTTTGTTAGGCAAGCAACAGCTTATTCTTCTGTTTTCTTCTTGCGTGGCTTGGCGGCAGCTTTCTTAGGTTCTTCACCATCGGCAGCAGCGTCTTCTTTTTTAGCCTTTGCTTTTTTCGGCGCTTTTTCTTCAGCAGCATCTTCACCTTCTTCTTTGGCGGCCTTTTTAGCACGTGGCTTTTTAGGTTTTTCTGCTACTTCAGTTTCTTCTTCAGCGGCAGGTGTGGCGGCAGCTTTTTTCTTTTTCTCCGTTGCTGGTGCGGCTACCTCTTCCACTACTTCTTCTTCACCATTGCCTTCGGCCAGGATCTCCTCAAACTTCAACAAGTCGTTGGCTTTGAGAATGCCGAACCATTTCACCATTTTCTTCATATCGCTCACGTATACCCTTTCTTCATCGAATTCAGGGAACACTTGCTTGAAATAGCTTTTGATCGCATTGTTATCGGCCTTTGCTTCTACCGGTGGGTGAGCAGTGGCTTTTTCATCCATGGCTTTGAAAACTTCCGCCAGGTTTACATTTTCACCGGTGGTGAAAACTTCGATACTTTCCAGTGGAGTAAAATTATGCACGCGGGAAGACACAAACCTTGTGCTCTTATCTTCCAGTGACCTAACGATGGCGCCATCTTGTTTACTGGCAACTAACTGAAACAAACCGCCCAATCCGGTTACTGCAACAATTTCTCTGTACTGCATGTTCAAATTTTTAGGAAGCGCAAATATAAATAATTATAATAGATTGCCCGCTGACAAATTTTCGCCTGGAAATTCCCGGCGCAGGGGGCTGAGTTTAACTCAACTTTTATGCCATTACTTTCCTCCGTTTCCGGCTCCAGGCAAGGCCTTTGAGGTCAAATATTTAGATAAAAAATATATAAATACCTGCCGGCAAAAGTACTTTATTTTCATCATATCCGGAAGATACCGATAGCTACTGCGGTGCTACCGCCCCTGGAGCCCTTGAACACAAGCGGTGATTTAAAAAAAATCACGCGTTATTAACTATGAAAACCCGCGATGATATATTAATTTTGGTCTTCCTAAAAATTAAAATGTAAAATAAAATGAAAGTTGCCGTAGTAGGAGCTACCGGGCTGGTAGGCTCAAAAATGTTACAGGTACTGGAGGAAAGGAATTTCCCGGTTACAGAATTGATTCCCGTGGCTTCTGAGAAGTCCGTAGGTAAGGAAGTAACATTTAAGGGCAAGGGCTATAAGGTGGTGAACGCAGATACGGCAATTTCCATGAAGCCTAACGTGGCGATCTTTTCCGCAGGCGGCAGCACCTCCCTCGAGTGGGCGCCTAAATTCGCCGCTGCCGGTATCACCGTGATCGACAATTCCAGCGCCTGGAGAATGGACCCTTCCAAAAAACTGGTGGTGCCCGAAGTAAATGGCGACGCACTCACGCCGGAAGACAAGATCATCGCCAATCCCAACTGTTCTACCATCCAGATGGTGCTGGTACTGAAACCACTGCACGAACAATATCGCATCAAAAGAGTAGTGGTATCTACTTATCAGTCAGTAACCGGTACCGGCGTAAAAGCCGTTACACAACTGATGAATGAAAGACAAGGCATCCAGGGTGAAATGGCTTATGCTTATCCCATCGATCTTAACGTGATCCCACAGATCGACGTATTTCTCGATAACGGCTATACGAAAGAAGAGATGAAGATGGTGAACGAGACGAAGAAAATTATGGGAGATGATAGCATACTGGTAACGGCAACGACTGTACGTATTCCGGTAATGGGCGGCCATAGCGAATCTGTGAACATTGAATTTGATAAGGAGTACGAATTGAAAGATGTGCGCACCATCCTCGAAAAAACGCCAGGAGTAATAGTTGTAGACGATCCGTCTAAACAGCAATACCCCATGCCGAAAGATGCCCACGATAAAGACGAAGTATTTGTAGGCCGTATCCGCCGCGATGAAACACAACCTAAAACAGTGAATATGTGGATCGTAGCAGATAACCTGCGTAAAGGCGCCGCTACCAATGCCGTACAAATCGCAGAATATCTGACCGCTAAAAACTGGCTGTAATCATACTGTTGTGCTATGTAATTTCAGGCAGGAATGACCCGGGAATGCAGTACCGGAGATGACTATACGAAAATATATTTATAACTCATTAAAAGCAAGCGTATTACCGCTTGCTTTTTTTTATATTTTTCATAAAAGCATAACATGCAACATGTAAAAATTACACGGAAGTAGTATTGATTTGTGGAGGATAAAATTCAATTTTGGTAGTAATAATCCTATGCCAACTAACTTAACAAACAGAGATGTCCGATTCGAAGCGAGAGAGATGCATTTTTCACTATTGTCTAATTTGAAAAACACCCTTTAAGTCCTATGAAAACCAACACCAATCGAGAGCTTTTGTTGATGCACAAGTTTACTGAAGAATGGAGTTCAAACTTTTCTTCACAGGTATCCAGGATCATGAACATCGTTGATCAGCAGGATACACTGGACGGGATTATTCCAACGATCGAAGTGGCCAATGTTTACAACCAGAAATTCGCGCACGCGCGTACCGACAAGGAAAACCTGTTGAAAAACCGCAAAGCGCGTCCGTTTGAATTTCTGATTCACAAGAACTGATTTGCTGGTTTATTAGTTAGTAATGAGGGCGCCGGAGAACAAGATTTCTGACCCTCATATAACTAATAAACCGGGCTATGGCTCAATCCATTGCCCGGTTTATGAACTGCAGGAACGGCTGCATAATGGAGAAGGTTTTTAATATATCTTTCACCAATGCTGGTTGTACAGTAGCTTCATCCGTTACCGGGCGAGATACTACCAGGCTTTTCAATTTCAAATAAGCGATCGCCGGATTATCAGGCTGGTAGCCTTGTGGCGCCGTTTTTAACGACTCGCCCTCTATCTTCCCGAAATGCCGGATGAATTCCTTATTGGAAATAATGCTTTCAAATTCACCGAAATTATAATCGATCTCCTGCCTTACTTTTTTCAGTTCAGGCGCAGGCGGCATCCAAAGGCCTCCCCCCGCCATACTGTTGCCTCCCGGCTCCAGGTGAAAATAGTATCCGGCCAGTGTCGACTTTTTACCTCCTGCCTGAAAAGAGGCAGCCATATTCACTTTGTACGGTGTCTTGTCTTTTGAAAATCTAACGTCTTTGTATATACGAAAAACACAATCTTTTACCTGCAAACCCATCATCGAAGGGTCTTGCTTCTGCAAGCCATCGATCAATTGCTGCACCATCGTCTCAAAATCAGACTTGGCCAGCATATAGTCATCGCGGTGCTCATCAAACCAGGGCTTGTTATTGTGTTGTTTCAGCGATTTCAGGAATTTTAACGTGGAAGATTGTAACATCACTTTTTTTACACCAAGATAATCATTATAAAAGAAGATAAAAACCAGACAGATCAGAAATGATATACCGCCGCTAACAGTACACTGGAAGTAACATTACCCGGTTTGCCATCGGATTTATTGAAGATATCTTTGGATGCCTTATCCAACCTGAACTCCGGTATGATGGTGAGGTTTCCTGCCTTGTAATTGAGCGACAGCGTGCCTTCCACCACTTCGCCTCCCGGGTAAGCCGGCGTGGTAAATACTTTCAGGCCATCTTTATCATTAAAATATTCACCGCGCAGCGTAAGGCCTATCCTGTTGTTAATATCATAATTCACATACAGCGCAGAGCCCCACCAGCTGGCATTTTTACGTACTTCGCTTTTCGGCTGCGTATTCGTGTAAGTACTGTAGCTGCCGTTGTAACCCAATCCCAGCGCAGTATTCACCTGGTAAGTTACTACCACGTCCACCTGGTGGTTTTGTATACTGCTGGTATCTTTCCCTTCCAAATAGTTCAGGTACAATTTAAGCGGCGTGCCTTGCGGCGCAAAGCCTAATTGTGCACCGATATATTTATGATTGTTTTGGGTAACTGATTTCAGGTCGGTAGGGTTAAAAACGCCTACCATAGCGCTTAGCGACGGGCTCAATGCAATATCTGCCTTGACACCGGTATTGAAGAAAGGACCATAACTAAATAGATAGCTCATGCTGTAATTCCTGTTCAGGTAAGCATCTACCAATTCATAACCGATGTGCGTGGCATAGCTGCCCAAACTCAACTTAACTTTCTCTGTAAGCTGATAAGACACATACAGTTGTTTGATGGCCATGGTCATGCTGTTATTTTGCGCGGGCCCGTCGTTGTAGGAAAATTCGGCCGCGCGGCGGCCAAAGCCAAGGTCGGCCACTATGCTCCCTTTCTTGAACCCATGTTCCACCTTGAGCGATACCATGCCCAGCTCGAAAGAGTTATGGGAGTTGGTAAAGCTCGTTTTATTATCGGTGGCATTACCGTTGAGATTATACTTGTAATACACATCGGCAGATCCTGAAAGTTTGAGGGCCGGGGCGGGTATCGTGTCTGTAGATTGGGACCAGGCAAGCGTTACATTGCCTGCCGCAAATAAGGTCATGAGCATTCGTTTCATTTACGTGAGTTTGGTTGATAAAATGGTAATTGAAATGCTGCCTTTTCTGCGCTCGTTTTGGGAGAGAATGTTACGTGGTGTACAGTACAAAGCGTGCCGGTTTCGCGTGCCGGTTCTTCAATAGAAGGAATGGATAACCAGTGATATCACATGGGCAGTTTCACTCACCAGTTATCCATTCCAGGTCATTCTAACGTACATGGCTACACGTACGTTTAATATAGTTGATATAGATCGTGATCAAAGAACTGAATATCGCTTGCTATGCGTATGCGGGGAACCGTTCATGAATGAACCAGCTCTTCTTCATTGAGCGTACCATGGCCGTTTACAGACATCATAGCCGGATGATAATGTTCGTTGTGCTGTGTAACATCCAGTCCGAGCGCTTCTTCATCTTCTGTTACGCGCAGGGGGTGAATGAGGTTGATCAGCTTGAAGATACCATAAGATACCGTGAAGCTGTAAGCCACTACCAGCAAGAGGCCCAGCACCTGGTTTTTGAACAGTTCGAAGTTGCCGTAAAACCAGCCATCGCTGCCGCCTGCGTTGATGGCTTTGGTAGCAAAGATGCCGGTAAACAGCATACCCACCATACCGCCGATACCGTGGCAAGGGAATACATCCAGCGTATCATCAATGCTGGTTTTGGATTTCCAGTGTACCATCATATTGGATACGATCGCTGCAACGAAACCGATGAAGATACTCTGCGGAATAGCTACATAACCCGCCGCCGGCGTGATCGCTACCAGCCCTACTACTGCCCCGATGCAGAAGCCCAGCGCCGAGGGTTTGCGGCCGCGTACTACATCAAAGAACACCCATGATAAACCTGCGGCAGCAGTAGCGGTGTTAGTAGTAGCGAAAGCGGTAGCCGCCAGCATATTGGCGCCCAGTGCAGAACCGGCGTTAAAGCCGAACCAGCCAAACCATAGCAGACCTGTACCTAACAATACGAAAGGAATATTGGCGGGTTGCAGTTCTTTCTTCTCAATATGATCTTTTCTGCGCTTCAATACCAGCGCACCGGCCAGCGCCGCGCAACCAGCAGAAATATGTACTACGGTACCACCTGCAAAGTCAAGCACGCCTAATTTAAAAAGGATGCCATCAGGATGCCAGGTCCAGTGCGCGATTGGCGCATACACCAGCAAACTGAATAACACCATGAATAATACATAAGAAGTGAAACGGATCCTCTCGGCTACCGCGCCCACTACCAGCGCCGGCGTGATGATCGCAAACTTCATCTGGAAGAGCGCAAACAACAACAGCGGAATAGTGGGGGCCAGGCTCCACGGAGCTCCTGAGCCCACATTTCTGAACATGAAGAAAGTGGAGGGATCGCCAATGATACCATGATAGGATTTACCGAATGCCAGACTAAAACCAACTACCACCCATATCACACTGATCATGCCGGTGGCAATAAAGCTCTGCATCATGGTAGAGATCACATTTTTCCGGTTCACCATACCGCCATAGAAAAATGAAAGGCCGGGTGTCATCAGAAATACAAGGGAAGACGCTACCAATATCCAGGCAATGTCACCATAATTGTATTTGCTGGTATCCGAAAAACTGGGGATCGTTGGAATAAAAATTCCTATGATGGCAATTACCGTCAGAAAAATAAACGGTAGATAGTCTTGAAATGAGTTTTTCTTCATAGCATTCGATTTTTAAATTTCTTAAATAAAAGTAGATATGAAATTCAAAACGTCAAATAGAAGCCATGAAAAATAGAAATTTTTGAATTAGTGGGAGAATATTTGGGATTAAATCAATTGTATTATATAAAATAATAATATAAATAATTATTTTCAGATGGATGAGAGCTTTGCCATGTGGCACAAAACGATATAAACCATTAATTATCAATATTTTAATGAGATATAAATTCCGTCTTGACAAAATTTAAAAAAGACATAACAGTATGATACAGTACCGGAAAGAAATTCACATTAAATAATTCATAATAAGAAACTTACGAATGAAATTTTTCCTGAAGTGAAAAAGAAAAACCATTATCACATCGTAGATAATTACATATGTGATAATGGTTGCGGCTATTGTTTCATTTCCTGTAATTCGCGTTCCAGGGCAAACATTTGGTCGCGCAAACGGGCCGCCTCCATAAAATCGAGATCGCGGGCCGCCTTCTCCATATCTTTCTTCACCTTACCGATCGCTTTCTCCATTTGCGGGATAGTTTTCACCTCCGCAGCAGATGATTTTGCGAAGGTCATCGCATCTTCAGCCACTAATGTTACTTCATCATGTACGGCCAGCGGCGATGATTCATCGAAATGTTTGATCTCCAATACAGAGGTCTGACCGAGTATCTGTTCCTTGCTTTTACGCACCGTACGCGGCGTGATATTATGTTCAATATTATAAGCTATCTGTTTCTCGCGGCGGCGGTCCGTTTCATCGATGGTGCGCTGCATGCTTTCCGTGATATGATCTGCATAGAAAATCACCAAACCGTCTACGTTACGGGCGGCACGGCCAGCCGTTTGCGTAAGCGAGCGCTCGTCGCGCAGGAAGCCTTCTTTATCTGCGTCGAGAATGGCCACCAGTGATACTTCCGGCAAATCAAGACCTTCTCTCAACAGGTTCACGCCTACCAGTACATCGATGTTGCCCAGCCGCAGGTCGCGCAAAATTTCGATACGTTCGAGCGTATCTACCTCGGAGTGGATGTACCTTGATTTCACGTTGATGCGTTTCAGGTATTTATCCATTTCTTCGGCCATACGTTTAGTGAGGGTGGTTACCAGTACGCGGTCGCCTTTCAGCACGCGCTTATCGATTTCATCGAGCAAGTCATCTACCTGGTTCACGCTGGGCCTTACTTCGATCGGTGGCTCCAGCAGGCCGGTAGGGCGTACCACTTGTTCCACCACGATACCTTCTGTTTTCTTGAGCTCGTAATCGCCGGGGGTGGCGCTTACAAAGATGGCCTGGTTCACCAGGTTCTCGAACTCGTAAAAATTCAGCGGGCGGTTATCCAGCGCGGAAGGCAGACGGAAACCAAACTCCACGAGGTTCAGTTTGCGGGAGCGGTCGCCTCCATACATACCGCCAATCTGCGGGATGGTCACGTGGCTTTCATCTATCACCAAGAGGTAATCTTTCGGGAAATAATCCAGCAATGTAAACGGCCTTGTGCCGGGCGTACGGCGGTCGAGGAAACGCGAATAGTTCTCAATGCCGCTACAGTAGCCTAGTTCCCGGATCATCTCTACATCATAGTTCACCCTTTCGGAAAGGCGCTGCGCTTCGATGAGTTTCCCGTTTGCTTTGAAATATTCTACCTGTGCATGCAGTTCGTCCTGTATTTCATAGATGATCTGCTGCATCATGTCTTTCGGCGCCAGGTACAGGTTAGCGGGGAAGATGGCGGCATTGTCCATCTTGCCTATGCGTTTCCCGTTCTGTACATCAAAACTTTCTATCTCTTCAATCTCATCTCCAAAAAAAGTAATACGGTAGCCATAATCCACGTAGGGCAGGTTGATATCTACCGTATCGCCCTGTACGCGGAAGTTACCGCGGCTAAAGTCGCCAGTGGTGCGGGAGTACAAGGAATTCACCAACCCGTGCAAGAGGGTGTTCCTGCTTAATGTTTGTCCCTGGTGGATACGGATGATACCATTTTCATAATCTGTAGGGTTACCCATACCATAAATGCAGGACACGCTGGCTACCACAATAATATCCCTCCGGCCGGAAAGCAGGTTGGACGTGGCTTTCAGGCGCAGTTTGTCCAGCTCTTCGTTGATGGCAAGATCTTTTTCGATATAGGTATCACTCACGGGCATGTAGGCCTCTGGTTGATAATAATCGTAATAAGACACAAAATATTCCACGGCATTTTCCGGGAAAAACTGCCGTAACTCGCCATAGAGCTGGGCTACAAGGGTTTTGTTATGTGTAAGCACCAATGTGGGGCGCTGTACATTCTGGATCACATTGGCCACGGTAAAGGTTTTACCGGAGCCGGTAACGCCCAGCAGGGTTTGATAGGGTTCTCCTTCCTTTAATCCTTCGGTCAATTGTCTGATTGCTTCCGGCTGGTCGCCAGCGGGAGCGTAGGGTGCATGTATCTTGAAAGGCATATGTAAATTTCTTTGAGCAGTATGTAAAAATACTAAAGAAGTGTGAGCTAAAGTGTTAAAAAAAGATGCTTTACTTTTGTTGCTTCAATCAAGGATACTTATGATGAAAAAATTTGTGCTGGGCCTGGCGCTCGGCTTCCTCTTACCTTTTGCCAGCTTTGCCTGGGGGCCTATCGGCCACCGTGTGGTAGCGGAGATTGCCTGGCAGCATCTCACGCCTAAAGCACGACAGGCTGTTACCGCCATACTCGGACGCGAGAGCCTTGCCATGATCGCCAACTGGCCTGACTTCATCAAATCAGACACCACGCACCGGTACGATCATACCAACACCTGGCATTACCTGGATTTTCCGGGAGGCGTTAGTCGCGCGGAATTTGACAGTCTGCTCAAAGCCGCTACCGGCGAGAATCTATACGTGGAAACACAGGCTATGATCAAAGAACTGAAAAACCGTTCCTTGCCTAAGGATCAAAAACAGTTTGCCTTGTCTTTCCTCGTGCACATGCTGGGCGATATGCATCAACCTTTGCACGTAGGCCATGATGAAGACCAGGGCGGCAACAAGATCAGTGTGCAGTGGTTCAATCAGCCGTCTAACCTGCACCACGTGTGGGATGAGCAGCTGATCGACTTCCAGCAGCTGAGCTATACGGAGTACACCAAAGCTATTGACATTGCCTCTCCGGAGCAGGTAAAGGCTTACCAGGCGGGCACAATCGCTGACTGGATGTTTGAATCACACGAGCTGGCGGATAAAGTTTACGGCTATACGAAACCGGATTCCAAACTCAGCTACCGTTACAATTATGTATTTATCAACGATCTGAACAAACAGTTGCTGAAGGGCGGATTGAGGCTGGCAGCGGTGTTGAACGGCATCTTTAAATAATTACGGATTACGAATTAAGAATTACGGCCCACCTGGTAGATCTACCGGGTGGGCCGTAATTCTTAATTCGTAATTATTAATTATTTAAACGAGGTCGATATCGAAGTTCACCAGTTGAACAAATTGTTCCAGGCGGGCGGTAATTTCTTCCGGCGTTATTTCGCGGAGGCGGGTGGTACCGAATTTCTCCACACAGAAAGATGCCATGGCAGAACCTACGATGATGGCGGTTTTCATGTTCTCGAAGGAGAGGTCTTTGGTTTTAGCCAGGTGACCGATGAAACCACCAGCGAAGGTATCGCCGGCGCCGGTTGGATCATATACATCATCCAGCGGCATAGCGGGAGCGAAGAATACATGATTTTCATGGAACAGGAGCGCACCGTGTTCACCTTTTTTGATGATGAGATAACGCGGGCCCATGGTCATGATCTTGCGGGCAGCCTTTACCAGTGAGTATTCGCCGCTAAGCTGACGGGCTTCGCTGTCATTTACCATCAGTACATCCACTCTTTTCAGCACTTTCAGCAGGTCTTCCAGGGCTACTTCCATCCAGAAGTTCATGGTGTCCATGACGATCAGCTTAGGCCTTGTTTTCAGCTGGTCGAGCACGCTCATCTGCACTTGTGGCGTGAGGTTGCCGAGGATAAGAAATTCGCTGCCCTGGTAGCTGTCGGGGATCACCGGCTGGAAATCGGCCAGCACGTTCAGATCGGTCACCAGGGAATCGCGGGTGTTCATATCCATGTGATATTTGCCGGACCAATAGAAAGACTTCTGATCTTTCTTGATCTGTACACCTTCGAGCACCACGCCTTTGGCAGTGAGGGCATCCAGTTCAGCCTGTGGGAAGTCGGCGCCTATTACGGATACCTGGTTGATAGGCTTTACAAAATTGGATGCAGCCCAGGCGATGAAGGTAGCGGAGCCACCGATGATTTTTCCTGATTTTCCGAACGGCGTTTCAATTTCGTCAAACGCCATGGTGCCTACGACAGTTAGCGACATATTTTTTTGTTACTGGTTTATTAGGTTAATGTTTAATGCAAAACCTCGCAAAGGTAACTACTTAATATGAAATAGCGGGTTCTCCATCAAATTTTAACCTTCATCCAGGCGCCTCTCCTGAAAAGGAGGATGGCGATGATGGCGATCGACGATTCTGAGATGGCGATGGCCCAGAAAACGCCCTGTGGGCCCAGCTTCAGGAAGATAGCCAGCAGGTAGGCCAGCGGCAGTTGCAGCATCCAGAAGCCGAAGAGGTTAATGAGCGTAGGCGTACGGGTATCGCCGGCGCCGTTGAACGACTGCATCAGCACCATGCCATAGGCGTAGAAAACGTATCCGAGGCTCATGAACCGCAGGCATTGGCTGCCATACAACACCACCTGTTCTTCACCGGTAAAGAGCCGTATAATAGGCTCTGCGGCCACCAGGAAGGATATCGATACAATGCCCAGGAAGATCATATTGAAGAAGGCGGCCCGCCATGCCGAGGTAGCGGCCCTGTCGGGCTGGCCCGCGCCCAGGTTCTGTCCTACCAGCGAAGCCGCAGCATTGGCCATTCCCCAGGCCGGCAGGATGGTGAAGATCACCACGCGGATCGCTACGGTGTACCCTGCAACGGCATCCTTACCAAAATAAGAGATGATGCGTACCAGGAATATCCAGCTGGCGGAAGCGATGAGCATCTGCAAAGAGCCGCCGGCGGCCAGTTTCAGGACAGATACCATCATGGCCGGCGCGGGCTTGAGATGCTTGCGCATGATGTGTATGATCCCTTTTCCGCTGAAGATGTGCCACAGCTGATAGCATACTCCTGCGCCGCGTCCGATGGTAGTGGCGATGGCAGCGCCTTTCAGGCCCAGCGCCGGTATGGGGCCGAAACCTGAGATCAGCAGCGGGCAAAGGATGATGTTGAGGCCATTCGCCAGCCAGAGGGAGCGCATGGCAAGAGCGGCATCGCCCGCGCCGCGGAAGATACCGTTGATCAGAAAGAGCAACAGGATCACGATATTGCCGCCCAGCATAATTTTCGTATATACGTGACCGTATTCCACTACTTCTTTGCTGGCTCCCATGACAGCGAGGATATCTTTGGAGAGGAAAACACCGATAACGCCGATCACTACAGCGAAGGCCACACAGAGGTACAGCACCTGCGTGGCGGCATGCGCGGCCGCATCAGGTTCTCTTTCACCAATGCGCCTGGCCACCATGGCCGTAGCGGCAATACTGAGTCCTACTGCACCGGTATATAACAATGACAGCACGGACTCTGTAAGGCCTACCGTAGTAATGGCGTTGATACCAAGATGACTGACGAAAAATATATCCACCACTGCAAACAGCGACTCCATGGCCATTTCGAGCACCATAGGCAGTGATAGTAAAAAGATAGCGCGGTTAATACTACCAGTAGTAAATTCTTTCTCACTACCGGTAATGGCTATACGTAATAATCTGAAAAACCTGCCGGTACGCGACAGTGGTTCTGATGACATAGTCATAAACAAAAAATAAGGTCGTAAACAATAAAGTATTGCAATAATAGCTCACTCCGGGCTACAGAGACATATAAGAAAGTGAAAGGGGCGACGTAACGGAAGTACCGTTGTCTGATTACATTTTCATAAGTGTTGATTTGGCATCTTCTAACATCTTACAAATGTAATCGAATTTTTCATTCATCAAAATCATCATTGCAAAAAATAAAATTTTAAAAATGTTGTAACACGAGTTTAAGTTAGGGCTACCGTCTTATCATGAAATAAATCCCGGATTGTTTAAAACCAGCTACAGCATTGGGTTTCATCGATCGGGCACAAGCATTTTAAAAATTCTTTACCTGTAAGTGTAACTTTTGTTTTTAAGTTCCGTTTAACATCACAGTAAGCGCTGAAAACCTATAATCCAAAAATTACTGATAAGTAATCTTGATCTAAAACCTTTATTAAAACTGAAATCATGCTTATGTTCAACAAACATGCTCTTAAAACAGGAGCCATGCTCGCTATTGCTATGGGTGTTACTTTTACTGCCTGTAAGAAAGATGATGATCCAGCGCCTCCGGCTCCACGCAGTACCAGCTTCGATTTGAAAGGTGTAGGCGCTGACGCCGCCAACAAAGTAGGCGCCATCACTGTAACAGAAAACAGCGACAGCACTATCAATGTATCTGTTTCTCTGACTAAAAACACCAAAGATGCAAACAACGTCATCTACTTCATTGGTGGTACTATGACTGCACCTAAAACTGATACACTGAACGTTACTTCAGCTACCGGTACTGGCGCTGCTATGAACATTGACCTGTTCAAGAAAGTGAACAAGATCACGCTGAAAACCGCTACCGGACCGAAAGATACCACTTTCAAATACGACGGTGCTGTTAAGTATGCCGCTTACGTGAAAGTGATCGTAAATGCAAAAGATACACTCGCTATCGGCAACTACGGTAAAACTAACTAATACTACTGTTAAAGGTTGAAGAGCAACCTTTGTTAGGAGGGTAGCTCTTATTTTGTAAAGAGTGATGAAAAGAAATAGCCGGCTTTTGCGCCGGCTATTTTTCAGATACGGTTATTTGACAGGATATGGAAGTCCGGATATATCCGGAGAAGTTATGTTATTGCCCTTGTGCATTTTTTCCTTCCAATACTACCACCTGGCGGCGGAGTACTTTAAATTCAGTACGCCTGTTCAACTGACGTCCTGCAGGATTATCTTTATGATTAGGCAGAGAGTTTGGTGCGATCGGTCTTGATTTACCATAGCCTTTAGCTGTAAGCCTGCTGGGCGAAATACCTCTGCTGATCAGGTAATCCACGCATGATTGCGCGCGGGCCTGCGACAGTTTATCATTGAATTTCACGGAGCCAACGCTATCGGTGTGCGCACTCATTTCTATCGTGAGTTTCGGATTGTCGTTGAGGATATCCACTACAGTATCCAGCACGGCCTTCGACTCAGGACGTAAGGTGGCCTTAGCAAAATCGTAGTAGATATTATTCAGTACGATTGGTTTTTCTATTTCATAATGGCGCAGGCACAGTGTTGGATTATCAAGCGAGTCGCTGTTATCCAGTCCATCGGTCTTGAAGCTGAGTGTTTTGGTAAAATAGTTTTCTTTTTCTGCTACTATTTTATAAGAACGTTTGGGATCTACTTCAAACGAATAGCGACCATCTTTTCCTAGTGTAACTTTATTGATCGTTTTCTGGCGGGCACTGTCTGAAAGCGTGACGGTAGCGCCTTCCAGCGGCAGATGCGTGTCACAGTCGATCACAAGGCCACTGGCCAGTTTACGTACCCTTTTCACACTGAATACTTCGAGGCAGCATACAGATTCTCTGTCTGAGCTGATAAAGCCTGAAGCAAAAGGATGCGTATTATCCAGTGCAGAATAATAGATATCATCTTTGGGAGAGTTGAGCGGCAGGCCCATATTCACCGGGGTAGACCAGGTGCCGAAATCGCCTTCACTGGAAAAGAAATCAAGACCACCGAGGCCTACGCGGCCATCAGTACTGAATACCAGCAGGTTCTTTTCTGCGTCATAGAAAGGCGCCTGTTCTTCATCTTTTGTATTGATGGCGGTACCCATATTGCGCGCGCTGCCCGGCACACCGTTAGACATCACACAATACCAAAGATCATTCTTACCCATACCCCCAGGTCTGTTAGAAGCAAACAACAAATATTTTCCATCGGCTGTAACAAAAGGCTGCATGGAGCTGTAGCCTTCTACGTTTACATTGTTGCCTAATGGTTTGGGGTCAGACCATGCGCCGTTCAGGCGATTGCTGATATAGATAGCAGCTTGTTTCACACCATTTTTAACGGTCCATCGGGTAATATACATACTTTTACCATCCGGGGAGATGGCAGATACACCCTGATCATAACCTTTAGCAACG
Source organism: Chitinophaga vietnamensis (assembly GCF_902167635.1). Classification (GTDB taxonomy): domain Bacteria; phylum Bacteroidota; class Bacteroidia; order Chitinophagales; family Chitinophagaceae; genus Chitinophaga; species Chitinophaga vietnamensis. The sequence goes on along the minus strand of NZ_CABHMS010000008.1, from coordinate 191,612 downwards.
GGTATCTTCAGTTTCTGGCTGTTATCGTAATTGTTATCGCTTCCGGTAGCTGTATAGAGGTCGTTTACATAGGGGTTACCATTTTTATTCTTGTTCTTTTCTGCCGGTTGTTTGGCTGTGGCAGGCAATGGTGGCGTTTCCGGCCGGGAAGAGGTGAACAGGAGCGTATGCGGGTCCAGTACTACAGGCGCGTAGTTAGCGCCGCCCTCATTCACATTACCGGATACTTTTGCGATAGTGAAACGTGGTTGTTTGGCGGCTTCTGCTATTGCAAATTCGCAGTTAGCGATTTCCAGAGGAACACGTGTAGAGATCTCGTCAGAAGCGGTATAACTTTGTTTGAATTTATTGAACTGATCCAGCGCATCCTGGTATTTACCATTAGCGCGGAGGCACACACCGTACCAGTAGCGCGCCTGTGCGAACTGTGGATTGTTGAACCCTACCAGTTGCGAGTACCATGTTTCGGCATTACCGAAATCATTATACATGCGGTAAGATTCCGCCAGTTTGGCCACTACCTGTTGATAGTCTTTAATTTTACCGGAAGGGGGAGCAGCCCCGGCAACGGCATAGGGCAATATCTGTTCTGATTTCACTTTGAAGGTGCCCAGCGCTTTGTTATAATACTGCGCTGCGGAATAATAATCTCTCGCATTGTAGTAAACATCAGCAGTATGTTTATAGTCATAAACATACTGTGCCTGCGCAGCGCTTATTATTCCCGTGAAGATAACAATCAGCCAACAGTGTGTAATTTTTTTCATGAGGGTCCATTTCTTTTTTCTGTATAAATTTTCTCCCTTCTAGTTGCTGGGCGAAGTATTACAATCTTGGACAAATAAAGTATTCTTCGTTCAGCACTCTTCTTTTACGACTGATAAAGGATAGTGATACTTCAAAACTCTGGCTGCCATTCACCAGGCGGCGCTGGCTGGACGTATTGGCGTCGTAGCTGAGGCCCAGCACAAAATTTTTGAAGTGGAAACCAGCAAAGGGTATAGCGGCATCGTTGAATCGGTAGTTACCGCCTACGAGAAAATCAAATTCGGGATTCACGGCCAGCTGTGCGTACACACCAGCCACTGTTTCTTCTGCATTACCCTGGTGCATATAGAGGCCAGTGGGCGTAATGCTTAATTGGTCGGTAAGCTTGATCTTGGCGCCACCATGTACGAGGTAGCGTACAGGCAGGTTGCGGTTGCCTTCTGCCGAAAAAGCGTCTTTAGGCTGAGTAAGGTGTGTTGCTGCAAAACCTACAAATGGATTGAAACGATGGTTAGGATTGCCATCGAACAAAACGGTACCGGCGCCTGCATCAAAGGAATTGGAAGAGGTAGTTCTCACATTTTCTCCGTTGAAGATGCTCGGATCAAATCCAATAGTGGGGCTATATTGGCTACCAGTCTGGAATTTAGCGGGGTCCAGTCTTCTGTTGATAATACCTGCCTGGATACCAAATACCCACATGGTAGTTTTTGTTTTACCAAATTTCACACCGCTATAAGATACGCTGGCCATTGCGTTGAGGTGATTATAGCCTGCATCGCCGGCAGACATATTTATTACGTTCAAACCAACGCCGATATTTTTATCGGTGGCGGCATCAATGGATACGCCGGCAGTGGAAAATGGTTTACCATAGTTGGCCCACTGGTTACGGTAATCACCACTGATGCGGTAGTCGCCGTCTATAATGCCTGTGAGCGCAGGGTTTAACCACAGCGGATACGCGTAGTACTGCGAGAAGTGAGGGTCTACCTGGGCTACTGCTAACCTGGGCAGCAAACTGCTCGCTAAAGTTATTGCGGCTATAAAGATCCTTTTCATAGGAACATTTTTTACTTGTTCAAAGAAGAGCCGGGGCACGGGTGATGGGATCGCCAGCACCCCGGCTTGTGTTTTAGAATTTTATCTCATTATGGTTACGTTACCTTTCTTGATGATCACAGTGCCATCCTGCATTACTGCGCGGAGCTGCCATACATACACGCCTACCGGCTGTTTCTGACCACCCATGGTACCATCCCATCCGATATGCTGGTCTTTGGACTGGAATGCCAGCTGACCCCACTGATTGTACACCCTGAATTCGAGTTGAGCGATGGACGTACCGTATACGTACAGGATATCGTTCACACCATCACCGTTCGGACTGAACAGGTTTGGCACAAAGATGTTGTTGCCTTGCGGGTTCCTTGTCTTATCGGTGATACCGTTAGAGAGTGCACTGGTTTGGCAAGCCTTATCGCTCAGCGCCCTTACGCGAATCGTTACGCTTTGGTTCGGCTGCAATCCGGTTACTGTATGGGTAGTGCCGTTAGCGCCGGAGCTAGGCGGTATGAAGGTCACGCCGTTATCGAGCGTTACTTCGTAGTGCGTTGCTCCTGGTACCGGCTGCCATGTGAACGTGATGCTGGTAGCAGTGGTATTAGCTGTATCTACTACTGGTGTTGCGAGCGGTTTCAGTACGGCGATGTTCACCGCTGTTCTGCTGGCGCTTGCGCAACCGGTACCGATAGCTGCTTCTGCATAGTAGGTCACATCTGCGTTGATCTGTGGTGTGATGAATGTAGCACCTGTTGCCACTGGCGCGCCGCCTGTTGCGGTGGTGTACCAGTTGAATACAGCGCCTGGCGTTGTAGAAGTAGCCGTGAGCGTGTAAGTGCTGCCCGGGCATTGACCAGGCTCGTTGCCTGTTACACTTGGCGCATCAGGAGCAACGCCTGCGAATACATTCACGAGTGCGCGTGTCGGGCTTGCACAGCCACCGGCGTTCGTTGCTTCTACATAGTAAACCTGGTTCGCGTTGATCGGGCCTACGGTTACACTGTCGCCAGTGTTTACTTTGGCGCCGCCTTGCGGTGCAGTGTACCAGGTGTAAGTGAATGCCGGGTTCGGGTTCTGTACCTGCAGGGTAGCATTGCCGCCGGTGCAGGTTGACACGTTCGCGCTCTTCACTGTTGGTACTGGCGGTACGGTGCTTACTGTTACATCCACTCTTGCTCTGCCGGTGCTTACACAAGTGCCGTTCGCTACCTGTGCATCCACGAAGAAGGAAGCATTAGCGGTGAGGCCTGTTACCTGTACCTGGCTGCCGGTAGCAAATGGTGTTGCATCAGTAGCAGTATGGTACCAGTGGTATACCAGGCCGCTGTTCGGGTTGATCACGCTCAGCGTTGCCGGTGTACCCACACATACTGTTTGTGTTGCATTTACATTCGGCGTGCTGATAGAATCCACCACGGTAGCGGAGATATTGGTACGTGACAGGCTGTTGCAGCCTCCGATGGTTTGAGCTATTACATAGTAGTTCGTAGTGGCGGTGAGCTTAGCGGTGGTGAAGGATGTACCAACGGCTACGCTGTCGTTGCCTACTGCGTTGTACCATTTATAGGTCAAGGCCGGATCAGGATTGCTGATGTTGAATGTTACGATGTTATTGAGACAAGTTGTTTGTGCCGGGATAGTCACTACCGGTGCACCTGGTGCAGCGTCTACGATGATCGCTGCTGCTGTTCTGCCGCCGGTATTGCTGCAACCTGCGCTGTTGAATGCGGCCACATAGTAAGTCACACTGGCCGTTACACCGCTGGCGGTGAAGGAAGTGCCGGTGCCTTTCAGCGTACCGTTTACAGCTGCGTCATACCAGTTGTAGGTGAGTGACGGATCCGGGTTGTTGATATTGAAGGTAACGTTACCGCCTCCACATACATGCTGGCTGTTAGTTACCAGTTGTGGTGCTGCCGGCGCCGGTTGTACAGTGGCTGCTACGGCTACTCTCGGAGATACTGCCGTGCCACAGCTCAGGGCCGCTACACTTTCCACATAGTATGTTACAGATGCGCTGAGTGCGCCGCTGGTGAAGGTTGCACCATTATCTGTGTTCAGTGGCGTACCACCAGTGGCCACGTTGTACCACTTGTAGGTCACACCATTTGTAGCAGAGGTGATGGTGAAGGTTACACTGCTACCCGCACATACTTGTTTGTTGTTGTTGTCGACAGTTGGTTTTGGTGCGCTGCCTACAAACACATTCACTTTCGTGCGTGAAACAGAGGTACATGTACCGTTAGATGCCTGTACATAGAAGGCTGTATCACTGGACAATGTGCCTGTTGTGAAGGTAGCTGCATTTGACAGGAGCTGTCCGCCTGTTGCTGCGCTGTACCAGCTGTAGCTGGCGCCTGCGGTGATGTTCTTCACTTGCAGTGTTACCGGCTGGTTGCGGCAGATAGAAGTGTCGCCAACTATCGGGTTCACGAGTGAGCCGCTCACGTCTACGTGTGCTTTAGTGCTGCTGCCTCCGCCACCACAGCCATTCTTGTTGAACGCTGTTACGTAGTAGTCGCCAGTGGTGGTAACACCCGGGATAGTATCTATCGGTCCTGCGCCGATCTGTACACCTGCGCTGTTGGTCCAGCGGTAGGTCATGTTCGGATCAGGGTTGAGTACCTGGAATATTACGCCATTACCTGCACATACTGTTTGTGTAGCAGATACCAGTTGCGGTGCTGCTGGCAGCGGTGATATCGTTACTGTAACGGGTACCCTTGCGGATGTGCCGACGCAGGCTGCGTTACCTACTGCCGCTACGTAGAATATGGTAGTGGTACGCAATGTATCGGTGATGAAGGTAGTACCAGCGTCGGTGTTCAACGGTGTGCCACCGGTAGCTACATTAAACCATTTGTAAGTGATACCTGCCACTGGCGTCTTGATGCTCAGTGTTGCGCGCTGGCCGGCACATATTGCCTGTACTGTGTCTACCACTGGTAATGGTGCACCGTTTACAGTTACCATTACTTTCACCAGTTGCAGTACGCAGGCGCCTTTCTTCGCTTCGAGATAGAAGGCGGTGTCGCTGGTGATCGCGCCGGTAGTGAATGTGCTGCCGGTTTGCAGGATGCTGCTGCGGAGCATGTTGTTATACCAGGTGTAGGTCACGGATGCATCTGCGTTGGATACGCTCAGCGTTGCTGTTTGACCGCTGCAGATGGCCACAGGCGCTACAACCGGCACTGTGATAGCATTCACATTGATAGTAACTGCTTTGCCGGAATCAGCCATGTTAGCGCACTTGTTGCTGCCTGTTACACTCACATAGTAAGTGGTAGCCGCATTCAATGTGTCGGTAGTGTAAGTAGCGCCGGTATGTAAGAGGTGCGTGAGTTTGGAATCACTGTACCAGTTGAATACCGGGTTGGTAACGGTGGTGCTGCTGGCGGTAAGGGTAACCGTCGTTTGCGGGCAGGTAGTAGTAGCACCTGTGACAGTGATATCTGCCGCAGTAGCTCTGTTGCCTACATTCACCGTTACTTTCTTCAGCGCACCGGCCGCATTTTCGCAGGTACCAGAATCGCTCACGCTTACATAGTAGGTGTAAGTGCCAGTAGCAAGACCCGGGATAGAGAGTACGCCTGTCGCGGTATTCACACCGGTAGTGATTGGTGTTACTTTGTTCGCATCTGCATACCATTTGAATACCGGGTTGCTGATTGCGCTGGTCGGTTTCAGTATCGCTGTATCGCCTGCGCAGATTGTTATATCGCTGATATTGATGCTGGCTGCGGTAGCTGCGCTATCCACTTTCAGCATAATCTTCGTACGACCGCTGTCGTTAGAGCAGCCATTGGTATTGGCAGCTACTACGAAGAAGGTATAATTACCTGCGATGAGGTTTGCTTGTGTTGTATAAGTAGCGCTGTTGGTAGCGATCTGCTGGCCGTTTGCATCGAACCAGTTGAAAGTTATACCAGCCACTGGTTTCACTTTCAATGTTACCGGCAGCTTGCCTGCGCATACTACAGCCGGGTTGCTGCTATCGGCTACCGGTGGCGCTGGTACTGCCTGTACGGTTACGTTAACCGGTGCAGATGCTGCACTGGTACAGCCATTCCTGGATGCGCTCACGGTATATCCATAGCTGCCGGCAGCCAGGGTAGTCGGAGTAACGAAGGCCACGCTGTCTTTCAGGTGTGCGCCTTTACTGTCGTACCAGCTGTAAGTCAGGCCCGGTTGCGGGTTCACTACAGACAAGGTAGCTGACTTGCCAACGCAGACAGTAGAGTCGCCGCTTGCGGTGGCTGTTGGCGCAGCGATCGCACGTTGTGCGTAGTTAAAGTCTACTGCGGTCAATGCGGCTGCTACTCCTGATTTCAGTTTCACTTCGATCGCATTGAATGTCTTCGTTGGAACGAATGACAGCAGTACGCCTCTTGTACCAGAGAGCACTTTCAGGTTCACCAGCGGGTTGCTCGGCGTTACGGAATCACCTGGTATGTTGCCGTTATAAGTAGTGAGCTGTACGCTGGCCAGCAGAGCGGCAGAGAGGATCTGGCTCGGGCTGGAGAGCATTACTTTAACAGTATCGCCGATGGCAGATGGACCATTGAAGTAAGCACGTTCCCATACATTGGCGTTCAGTGCGCCCAGGTTTATTACGAGAGAAGATGCAGTATTGGTATTATTATCTACTGCCAGTTGCGGGTTGTAAACATTACCCATTACCAGCAGGCCGCTGCCTCCTGTTGTTTGACTGGTAGCGCCTTCGCACGGTACTACATCAACAGGTACCGGCGATGTGATCACGAGCACGGAGGTGCGTGCTGACTTACACATTACAGCACCTGGCAATGATGCCTCTACCCAGAAGGTATCTACAGCAGCTGCATGCCTGATGGCAGGTGTAAATACAGCGCCTTTCGCCAGGGTATCAGCTCCGGTTTGTGAACGGAACCAGGTGAAGGATGCATTTGCTGTAGCAGCAGATGCAGTGAGTATAGCCTGTTGACCGGTGTCTACTCTGGCTGGCGACGGTGTTACCGTTGGCGCAGCGAGGCTGCTCGCGGTTTGTACCAACACCGCTGTTCTGTTAGCAGATACAGTGTTACAGCTATCGTTCTTCGCTTGTACGTAGTAGATCGCTTGTGCTGTTACATTCGTCACTTTGTAAACAAAACCACTGTCGGTATTCAGTTGTGTGCCACCAGTTGGTGTGTTGAACCAGCCATAGCTATAGCCTTTCACAGGGTTGGACACAGCCAGTACAGCATCTGCGCCTGGGCATACCGCAACAGTATCGGCCAATACAGCCGGTGCTACAGGGATAGCCCCCACTGATACATTCACTGCTGTGCGGGTACTGCTGGCGCAGCCGGTGGCAGCTCTGAATGCTTCTACATAGAATACGCTATCCTTGGTCAATACTCCTGTAGTAAAGCTGTTGCCATCTTTACCCGGCAGGTAAGTACCATTGGAAGTATACCAGCGGTAAGTGATACCGGTTACAGGGTTCGCCACGTTGAGAGTTGCCGTGCTGCCTCCGCAGACGCTCACATTGGATGCCTGTACTTGTGGCGCTGCCATAATACGGCGTGCGTAGTTAAAGTCTACTTCGGTGAGCGCTCCAACAATTCCGGATTTCAGTTTCACTTCTACTGCATCGAACGGATGAGCAGGCAGGAAGGTCAGTTCTGCCTGACGGCCGCCACCCAGCAGTTTCACGAACAGGAGCGGGTTGCTGGTGAGCACGGAATCCTGCGGCGCACTACCATTGTAAGTAGTCAGCTGAACGCTGGCCAGCAATGCGGCAGAGAGTATCTGGTTCGGGCTGGACAAGAGTACACGTACGCTGTCGCCAGGTGCAGACAATCCGTTGAAGCCTGCGCGTTCCCAAACGCTTGCATTCAATGCACCGAGATTTATTACGAGAGATGATGCCGTGGTTTGATCATTATCTACTGCCAGTTGCGGGTTGTACACATTACCCAATACCAGCAATCCGTTGCCGCCAACAGTTTGGGTAGTAGCGCCTTCGCATGGAACAGGTATCGGACCAGGACCTGAGATCGTTACCACATTCACCGGTACTCTTGCAGATGCGCAACTACCGGAGATGATAGCCTGTGCCCAATAGGTCACAGTACCAGCGGTAGTAGAAGCTGCCGGAGCAAAGGTGGTGCCTTTGAACAGCGTATCTGTAGCAGTATTGGATGCAAACCATGCGACAACCGCGTTGGCTACCGGTGGCGTTGCACGTAATACCGGCTGTTGATTGATAAACACTGTATCAGGAGATGGTGTGATCACCGGTGTTTGTAATGATGAGCCCAGATGGATACTTACAGACTGTCTTGCAGACACTGCACCACATTTGTTCATTGCTTCCACATAGAAGGTGGTATCTGTAGTAATATTGGCTGCCTTGAACGTAAAGCCGCTGTCTGTATTGAGTTTGGCGCCACCTGTTGCTACGTTGTACCAGTTATAGCGCAGCGTAGTATCAGGTGTTGGTACTGCCAGTACGGCGGTAGCGCCAGCGCAGATCGTTACAGATGAAGGCTGACCCGGGGTTGCCGGCGGTGTAGTCATATTCACCTTAACAGCTGTGCGAACCGGGTTCGCGCAACCATTGAGCGTCTTGCTGGCTTCTACATAGAAAGTAGTAGCAGCAGAAACAGGTGTGCTGGTGAAGCTGGTGCCTGTACCCAGTACGGTGCCGCCATTGGCCTGGTTGTACCATCTGTAGGTAACGCCGCTTACCGGGTTCTTCACGGCCATTCTTGCAGAATCGCCAGAGCAAACGGTTACGGAATCGCTGGCTACCTGTGGCGTAGCTACCAGTCGGCTGGCGTAATTGATGCCTACCGCTGTGAGCAGGGTAGCAGCGCCAGAGTTAAGGCGAACTTCCACACGGTCAAATGTTGCCGTTGGCTTGAAGGTCAGCATTGCTTGCTGATTACCGCTGAGTAATCTTAATGTCAGCAATGTGCTGCCAACAGACAAACGGTCGTTATTGAAGGTAGCGCCGTTGTAAGTTGCTACCTGTAAGGACGACAACAGACTTATATCTGTCAGTCCAACCGGGAAGTTGAGCAGGATATTCACACTATCACCGGCAATGCTGGGTGATGGGAATATCAGGGTTTGTTGTACATAACCGCCAAGCAGGCCGGCTATTACATGAAGCGTTGAAGAAGTAGAAACAGAACTGTCTACCGCGAGTGCCGGATTGTCTACATAGCAACCTACGCAGATACCGTTGACGGTATTAGTTTGATCATTAGCAGCGTCGCAAGGTACGTCATTGCCGTTGCTGTTAAGAACGGTTACAGTAACTGTTTGCCGTGCAGTAGCGCAACCATTAGGCCCTACTGCTTCTACAAGATAGGTGGATGTTGATTGTAATGGTCCCGTATTAAAGCTCGGGCCTACAAAGATGCTGTCGCCAGTGGCGGTATACCACTTGAACACAACGCCGGCGCCGGTGGCAGTAGCGTTAATGATAGCACCCTGGCCTCTGCTTACTGTAGTATTTTGAGGCGTTACGGTGAATGCTCCCGGTACAGCGCCTAATGTTACTGGCACCCTTGTGCGCGTACTGATACAGCCATTGTTATCAGATGCCACATAGTAAGCGGTATCGGCTGTCAGCACTGGCGTTACAAATGAGGTACCTGTAGCCAGAACTGCGGTATCGGTAGCGCTCCTATACCAGTGGAACTGTACGCCTGCCGGAGCGGAAGCTACCAATGTAGCCTTACCACCTGCGCAGAGGCTAACGCCTGGCGCTGTTGGCGCAGCAGGGCCCGCGCCTACGTTTACAATGGCCGGCACTCTTACAGGATTCGCACAACCAAACTTGCCGGATTCGGCATAGTAGGTAGTGGTAGTAGTAAGCGCAGGTGTGATGAATGTGTAACCACTGCCCACCTGGTTACCGCCGATGGCTGCATCAAACCATTTGATGTCAGCGTTGGCAGGAGCAGTTACCGTGAGGGTATCCGGCTTGCCTGCGCAAGTACTGAAGCTGGTTTGTGACAATGTTGGCCTTGGCGGGAAGGCGGCTGCAAAGTATACATTGAGGTCGGTGAGCAAGGAAACCGTTCCATTGATGCTCACCAGCACACCATTGAATGCATTGGTTGTTGGTATCGTTACCCTGAACCTGTTACCTGTACTCAGCAAGGAGAGATGAACAAGGCCACTGTTCAGTGTGATCATATCATTGTTCGGAGTAGCGCCGTTGTATGTCTGCAACCTGATGCCACCCAGCAATGCTGCTGTCACCAACTGTCCTGGTATTTCCATATCAACGGATACACTGTCGCCGGCTGCATACGTATTCTGGAATTGCAGTAACTGACCCACATAGCCCAGCGCGCCGAGTGTAGCGCTGATCGTGGAGGCAGAGTTGGCGTTGGTATCTACTGCCAAACCAGGATTGCTAACCCCGCACAGCACACATACGCCGGAGATGATCGGGCTCTGTTGCTGGTTTGCATAGCTGCATGGTGTTGGTTCAGGCGACATGTTAATATTCGCAATCACCTTCGTACGTTGAGAGCTGGCGCAACTTGCTACCGGATCAAATGCTTCCACGTAGTAGATCTTCGCAGCGGTAAGCGGTGGAGTAGTGAATGATGTTTTATTGGCAGCTACCTGTGTACCTCCCGCCGGTGCATCATACCAGTTATACTGATAAGCCGGGTTAGGATTGGTGATGGTGAAGGTAGCCGTACTGCCGCTGTTTACACTAACTGTTTGCGGAGCAACGATCACTGTTGGTAATCCTACTATTATATTCACTGCTTTACGGGCAGGGCTGGTACAACCCGGTCCGGATACAGATTCTACATAGTATACTGCATTTGCGGTAACGTTAGGAACCGTATAAGTAGCAGTAGTTGCCAGCGGCGTACCGCCAGTTATCTGGTTGTACCAGCGGAAGCTGCTGCCCGGGCCGGTTGCTTTGAGTGTTGCGGTCTGACCGGAGCATACATACACAGTGTCTTTTTCAACAGTAGGCGTACCGGTGAATATCTGTGCATAGTGCAGGTTCAGCGAAGTAAGCGCTGTAGCCACGCCTGAGTTGAGCCTTACAAATATCCTGTCGAAATTACCGGCAGGCTTGAAGGCGATGGTAGCACGCTGGCTGCCACTCAGCAGGTTCAGTTTAATCAGTGCGCTATTGAGTGCAATACTGTCGTTGTTAGATGTTGAACCATTGTAAGAGCCGATCACTATGCTGCCCAATACACTTGCATCGAGCAATCCGGTGTTTACAGACAATCCCACCCGCACGCTGTCGCCAGCGTTACCAGGTGTTGGGAAGATCAGCGTCTGCTGAGTATAAGCACCCAGCACGCCCAGGATGGTATGTAACACCGATGCTGTAGCAGTACTGTTATCTACAGAAGAATCTTGTTTTTCAACATAACATCCTACGCACAAACCACTCGCGTAACTGAGCTGGCTGGTAGCGCCACCGCAATCAATATCTCCAGGTGATGATGGTCCTCCACCACCGGTAAGGGTGATAGCCACCGGTGTTCTCAGACTCTTACAAGTACCGGTAGCATCTGTGGATTCAACATAATAAGTGATATTGCCTGTTACAGGCGGTACACTGAAGGTAGGCCCTACAAACACAGGTGTTCCGCCGGTTGGCGTTGTATACCAGTTGTATTTATTGGTAGCTACCGGGCTTACTACGTTGAAGGTTGGAGTAGCGCCCTGTGCTACCTGTGCAGAAGCTGGCGTAACAGCTACTGTTGGCTGACCGATCCTAACGGAAACGAGTGTACGAACACTGCTGGCACAGCTATCTGCATCCTGTGTGATCGCTTCTACATAGTAGTTCGCATCGGCAGTCAGGGCAGGCGTTGTAAAGGAAGGACCAAAGCCGATCGGCGTGCCGCCAACGGCCTGGTTATACCAACGGAAGGAGTACCCGGCAGGACCACTGGTGGTAAGCGTAGCGGTAGCGCCGGTACAAACATTCACATTACTATTGGTAACAGCCGCATTTGGCGTAACAATGCTGGCATAGTATATCTTCACGGTAGTGGCAACAGAGGCCAGTCCTGTTACGCCTACTTGTACAGCGTCAAAAGGTTGACCGGCCGGTATCGTCAAGGTTCCCACCTGTTCTGTTCCTAACAGCGTAAGCGTCAGCAAGCCGCCGCTCAATGGGGTGGTGACTTTGGCAACACCAGCGTTATAGGTAGTAATGGATATATTACTCAATATACCGGCATCGATCAGGGAAGCAGGGATACCGATCTTGATGCGGATGCTGTCTGTTCCTTTTCCGGTTTTTCCGAAGCTGAGCGTTTGTTGTTCTCCGCCAAGTACACCTATCACAGTGTGGATAGCAGATGCGGTGTAAATGGAATTATCTACTGCATTGGCAGCAGAATCCACGGAACAGAGCAAGCAAATACCTGTTGGCCCCCACGTTTGGGTTTTCGCAGCACCGCAGGCCAGACTGGCATTTGTAGGCGCATTGTTAACTCTAACGGTAACGGCTGTACGCTGGAAGCTAACCAGTCCATCAGATGGAGAAGTAGCTTCTACATAATATGTTTTGCCCTGTGTGAGCGGCGGAGTGGTGAAGCTGTTGGTGGTAGCCAACGCAGTACCGCCTGTCGGGGTTTCATACCAGGTGAAAGTAGCATCCGGTATTCTCGGTATAGATGCATTGAAAGTAGCTGTTTGTCCTACATTCACGGTGGTATCAGTTGGTGTAACTGCTACTGTAACCGGGATGCTGGCAGCCACTTCATAAACATTCAATGAATTGCTCACAGTGGCCAGTCCGCCCAGGTTCACCTGCGCGGCATCAAACGGTTTCGTTGCAGGTATTGCCACACGATATTTGTGCGAACCGTCTGTTCCCAATCCCAGCACATTAAGGCCTATAACATTTTGGTTAAGCGGCGTAATATCACCATTCTCTACGCCAGCTTTGGAAGTTTGTACAGAGATACTCTTCAGCACACTTGCCTGTGCAAGCAGATCAACAGGAGATCCCAGGAAGAGGATAATACTGTCGCCAGCCTGGTAAGCGCCAGGGAAGATGATCTTCTGGCTAACAGATCCCAACAGGCCGATTGGTGCAATCAGTTTGGAAGCAGTAGTAGTATCGCCATCTATCGCCTTCAGCGAATCCTGAACAGTACAAAGCGCACAGGCTATACCACCGGTGATGGGGCTTACCTGGTCAGTACCATATGACCACAGCGGGCCATTGCCGCCGCTCACCTTAACGGTAACGGCTGTACGAGTAAAGCTCTTTGTACCGGCAGGATCGGTTGCTTCTACAAAGTAAGTAGTATTCCGGGTGAGATTAGGCGTTGTAAATGTTGCGCCGCCACCAGGGATCGGAGCACCGCCCGTTGGAGTGGTGAACCATTGGAAGGTGGCGTTAGGCACGCGTATCGCCGCATTCAGCGTAGCGGGTTTGTTGTAATTAACCGTCGCAGGAGAAGGCGTTACCGTTACAGGAATAGCAGCTGCTACTTCATACAGATGTAAGGAAGATGACAATGCTGCCAGCGATCCTTGTCCTACCTGTACCGCATCAAATGTTTTAGTAGCCGGAATGGTTACGCGGAATTTATTAGTGCCGTTCAATCCAAGACCCAGCGCCTGTAACCTTACCAGCCCGGTGTTATTGAGGAACACCTGGTCATTGTTAGGTACTGCAGGGCCAGCGATGGCATTATTGAAAGTTTGTACGGAGATATTTGGCAGCAATTGAGCATTCAGAATAGGATCTGCAGGCAGGTCCATGAAAAGCACAATACTGTCGCCAGGTTGATAAACGCCTGGCATTATTACTTGCTGGCTGAGCGTAGTACCTACGCCTATGCCTGTAGTAAAGGTAGATGCAGTAGTAGTATCGCCATCTGCAGCGAGTTGCGGATTGGTGACCACGCAGGCCGCGCATGCAATACCGGATGTGATCGGACTTACCTGATCCTGGCCAAAGCTCCAGATGGTGCCCGGTCCACCGGCCACTTTAATCGAAACCGGCGTACGAACATAACTGTTCAGGCCATCAACAGGTGAGGTAGCTGACAGATAATAGGTCTGATTACGAGCCAGTGGCGGTGTGGTAAAGTTAGTGCCTGTAAATACAGGTGTGCCGCCGGTTGGCGTTGTATACCAGTTGAAAGATGGATTACTGATCCTTGTTTGATCGATACCTGCCGTTAACGCAACCGTGCCGCCAGCCGTAGTAGTAGGCGCTGGTGGTGTAACGGTAACAGGTATGAACGCGGTAGCTTCATAAATGCGCAGTGAACCAAATTCTGCAAAGAGAGCAGAGAGGTCTACCTGCACGGCGTCGAAGTCTTTCTGCACAGGAATGATCACACGGAATTTCGGCGTGCCGCCTATACCTATGCCCAATAGCTGTAAACGTATCAACGAACTGTTCAACGTAACCGGATCGGCATTATCAACACTGCCATTGAAGGTATGCACCTTCACAGCAGACAACAGCTGTTTGGTATAGATGGTATTAGGTATCTGGAGATCGAGTGCGATATTGTCGCCCGCTTTATAACTTCCGGGGAACTTCAGTAACTGTCCTACTGATGTGAGTGCGCCTACTGGCAACACCAGTTTTGATGCAGTAGTGGTATCGCCATCAATGGCCAGGTTGGCGCTGTCTACAAAGCACAATGCGCATGCTACGCCGCTGGTGATCGGGCTTTGTTCCTGATCAGCATAGCTCCAGAGCGGGCCTACGCCACCGGAAACGGTTACTGGCACAGCAGTGCGCACGTAGCTCTTCTTGCCGTCGGGGCTGGTGGCTTCTGCATAATAGGTGATGCTCCGGCTCAATGCAGGAGTAGTAAAACTGGGGCCGCTGCTCAACGGCGTACCGCCAGTAGGAGTGCTGAACCATTGAATAGTAGCACCAGGTATCTGGTTGATGCTGGCAGCAAATGTAACGCTGCCGCCACGTACCACGTTGGCGGTATCCGGAGAAACTTTTACTGGTATAAATGCCGTTGCATCATAAATGCGCAGCGAACCAAATTCTGCGAAGAGCGCAGAAAGGTCTACCTGCACGGCATCAAAATCTTTCTGGACAGGGATGATCACGCGGAACTTGGGCGTACCGCCAATACCAATGCCCAATGCCTGCAAACGTATCAAAGCGCTGTTCAAGGTAACGGGATCCGCATTGTCGACGCCACCATTGAAGGTATGCACCTTCACAGCAGATAACAACTGTTTGGTATAGATCGTATTGGGTATTTGAAGATCAAGCGCGATGCTATTACCCGCTTTATAATTACCAGGGAATTTCAATAACTGTCCAACAGAGGTGAGCGCGCCTACGGGCAGCACCAGTTTAGATGCAGTAGTGGTATCGCCATCCACCGCCAGGGCAGCGCTGTCTACAAAGCACAATGCACAAGCTACACCGCTGGTGATAGGACTTTGTTCCTGATCGGCATAGCTCCAGATAGCGCCGGCGCCATTCACCACATTAACGGTAACGGGCGTACGAACATAGCTGGATTTGCCGGTAGGGCTGGTTGCCTGTACATAATAGGTAGTAGTGTTAGTCAATGCCGGTGTTGTGAAGCTGGCTCCATTGCCCAGCGGCGTGCCGCCACTGGGAGTGCTGAACCACTGGAAGGTAGCTCCCGGCACACGGGCGATGGCCGCATTGAGCGTGGTGGTGCCGCCACGCACTACCATGGCGGAATCAGGTGTAACTGTGACAGGAATAAAGGCAGATGCTTCATAGATGCGCAGGGAACCAAATTCTGCGAAGAGCGCAGAAAGGTCTACCTGCACGGCATCAAAATCTTTCTGTACAGGGATGATCACCCGGAACTTGGGTGTGCCGCCGATACCAATGCCCAGTGCCTGCAAACGTATCAATGCACTGTTCAATGTAACGGGATCGGCATTATCTACGCCACCGTTGAAGGTATGCACCTTCACGGCAGATAACAATTGTTTGGTATAGATCGCATTCGGTATCTGGAGATCAAGCGCGATATTGTCGCCCGCTTTATAGCTGCCGGGGAACTTCAGCAACTGACCGATAGACGTAACGGCGCCCACTGGCAGCACCAGTTTAGATGCAGTAGTGGTATCGCCATCCACCGCCAGGGCAGCGCTGTCTACAAAGCACAATGCGCAGGCAATACCGCCAGTGATGGGGCTTGTTTGGCTATTGGCAAAACTCCAGATAGCGCCGGCGCCACCGCTAACACTAACGTTCACGGGTGTACGCACAAAACTGTGCAGGCCATCCGGGGTGGTGGCCTCAACATAATAATTGGTAGAAGTGGTGAGCGCAGGTGTGGTGAAAGACGGCCCGGTAGCAAGCGGGGTACCGCCAACAGAATCGGCGTACCAGGCGAAGGTAGCGCCGGCCATACGCGGATCGATGGATGCTGTGAGATTAGCGGTTTGACCTGAAGTGATACTAACAGTATCCTGCGATACTTTCACCGGAATAAATGCGGCAGCATCATAGATCTTTAATGCGCCAAACTCTGCGAATAACGCAGAGAGGCTCACTTGCACAGCATTGAAATCTTTCGTTACAGGAAATATCACTCTGAATTTACTGATACCTCCAGGCCCTATACCGAGCGCCTGCAAGCGTAGCAATGCAGTACCTATATTGGTGGCGTCGCCATTGGAAACTCCGTTATTGAATGTTTCTATCTGAATACCGGAGAGCGCTTGTTTAGTGTAAAATTTATTCGGAATTTCCAGATCAAGCGCGATATTATCGCCTGCTTTATATGAACCGGAGAAGATCAGGCGCTGACCGGCAGAAGTTGCAATACCTGCGGGCAACACAATCCTGGATGCAGTACTGGTGTCGGTATCGACTGCCAGTTCCGGATAGTCCACAAAACACAATGCACAGGCCAGGCCGCTGGTGATCGGACTTTGCTGATCCGATGCAAAGCTCCACAGTGCGCCGTTTCCGCCGCTCACTGTTACATGCACCGGTGTGCGTACATAACTTTGTAACCCGGGTGTGCCGGTAGATGCTTCTACATAATAGGTGGTGCTTCTGCTCAGTGCCGGTGTAGTAAATGAGCTGCTGGTGGATAGTGGCGTGCCACCTGCCGGTGTGCTGTACCATTTGAATGTGGCGCCGGGTATACGCGGCATAGAGGCATTCAGCGTGGTGCTACCGCCTACGGGGATCACTGGTGGTGTGGGCACTGTTACCGGAATGATAGCAGCGGCCTCATATATTCTCAAAGAGCCAAATTCGGCAAACAGGGCCGACAGGCTCACTTGCACGGCATCAAAATCTTTTGCGATCGGCACTACTACACGGAATTTATTGGTAGTGCCCAAGCCGATGCCCAACACCTGTACTCTCACCAATGCATTGTCCAGTGTAACCGGATCATTATTGGCAACACCGGCATTGAATGTCTGTATTTGTACCGCAGATAATAATTGTTTGGTGTAGATCTGGTTAGGGATTTCCAGGTCTATTGCTACCTGGTCGCCGGCCAGGTACGAGCCGGAGAATTGCAATTTCTGCCCTATGCTGCCTACTACGCCTGCAGCCAATACGAGGGTAGATGCGGTAGTTGTATCCCCATCTATTGCCAGTTGCGGGTTATTGATGGTGCACAACAAACAGCCGCCAGTAGTAACCTGGCTCTGTCCGGAAGCGAAGCTCCACAAGGGCCCTGCAGCCAGTTGGCCAGTGGCCATCCTGTTGGGATTCAGTGGTGCGTTAGGGTGCTGCCTGAGATAAGTTCCCAGGAAGTTAAACCCTCCGTTGTTCAGATTGCCATGTGCAACAGGAACAGTTTTTGTTCCCAGGGCGTAGATCGCTCCGCTTGCTGAAATAATCAGCGAGAGGAAGATAAATAATAAAGAGAAAGCCCTTGATGACCCCTTAGGAGTAAAGATAGGATGCATAGCAATAGTGGGTTTTATAAAGCATTCTTAATGTCCTTGTTTCAAGAACTCTTAGGCAGGCAGGAGGTTATGAGGTGCAACAAGCGAGAAAGATATTTTCACCGTTCAGTACAGTATTACCCATTCGTGTTGTCCACTATCTGGCGACTTTTTCTTCTCTGGAAAAATGTTAAAATATTGTTACAGCGAGTACGAAAGTAAATGGATACTGGCGTTATCGAAAGGTTCTTTTTGTTCATTTGATTCAGCACAACCATCTTGTTCAGTTTGTCTTTTTTCCGTTCAGTTTGTTCAATTTAGCGTGTGGATTACCCTGAAAAAATGAATAAACTGTTGTGGCAGGAAAAACAAGCAATTGAAAAAAATTTTCATTTTTTTTCTGGCAGCGCCAAGCCTGAATACAGGAGATGTGAGGGCTAGGGTGATTGTTGGACTTTATTCTGGCATCTTACTGCCTATCTCATATTTATATATGATATCTATCTATAAAATATTCTATTACATTAAAAAATACAACATATGTAATTCAATTTAATATCCCCTGTTCATTTTGTTCATTTTGCCTTTGTAAAATCTAAACCCCTGACCACTACGTAATTAACCTTGTACCGTAAAATTCCATAATCCATTATTGTCCCCTATGATAGATCTATCCTATGACTTTATCATAACTCTGCAGAAAGAAGTCTTACGCAGATTTGGTGTTGAAGTCATGTTGCCGGGAGATTGCAAACATCTCTCTCAGTCCATATTGGACGATACCACTAAGCTGGTCAGCGAAACGACGCTCAAACGAGTGTTCGGATTTGCCGTGGCACAGCACAGCTTTTCAAGGTATACCCTCAATACCTTGTCCCAGTACTGTCAATATAAAGACTGGGAAGATTTTCAACAGCACCATTACCGGAAACTCAACGCCTCCTCCGAGATCCCCGTAGACACCGGCAAATGGGCTGACCTGAAAACCAAAGCCGATGCCGTATCCCACTATACGATCCTTACGCTCAAAAACCGCTCGGGCATTGCCTTTCCGTCTACCGTACCACGGCAGTTCTGCAATGCACACATCGAACGGTTCCTGGAAAGCGACTACGCCGCCACTGCACTCATCGCACCTTCAGGATGGGGCAAGTCTATCGCGCTCGTTCACCTCGCCGAACATTTCTGGTTCGGAAAAGAAGCCCGCTACAAGCAAGACATCTGCTGGTTCATTCATGCACATGCCGCCGGCAGCCTCCTGCTGAAAGGATTCTCGCTATCTGCATGGCTCGACAACCAGCTGAACCTTGGCAATGGTGAAAACTTCCGCGAATACTTCGCCAGCCACTTCGATAAAAAAGGTGGACGCCTGATATTGATCATCGATGGCTTCGATGAAATTGCAGTAGCAGGAGAGAAGCTCCGCCTGCTGTATACCAAACTGGAAGACTTCGTATACTCGAACGATCTCTACCCATGGGTGAAAGTGATCCTCTCTATCCGCAGCAGCACCTGGGCCGAGATATTCCAGCATTCGCAACAGTACCCGGCCTTCCGCCGCTATTGGTACCTCGGGCCGGAAATGGATGAGGAAACCAATATCAACCTGCCGCAACTCGCGGAACAGGAAGTGAAGTCCATATTATATAACCACCAGTTCGATCCCGCCACCGTGCGGATGTTCTCCGAGAGCTTCCTGCAAAAACTCAGGCATCCTTATTATCTGCAACTCTTCTGTCAGTTGAACAGCGGGCCGGAACAAACGTTTGTAGATGAACATCTCAGCCTGTATGAAATCATCTCCCGGTTCATCCAGCACCGCGTCTTCAATTCGCAAACCAACTCATTCAAGATCAGGATCATCGAGCAGTTGCTCACCCTGCTGGACCTGGGCCGTGCGGGCATCTACACCGACAAACACCTTCTGCTGAACCAGAACCCGGACCTGTTCCCGGCATATAAGGAACTGCTGGCAGATAATATATTGGTGGAAGAAAACCTGAGCCAGGAGATCATGTTCCATGTGAAAGTGCGTTTCGCCCATACCTTCCTGCTGGAATATTTTGTGGCGATGCATTATCTGCACAAGAACAGGCAAGAGGTGAATGAATCTGCACTGATGGGCGTGCTCACCCATCTGCCCCAAACGGTATACCGCGTGGGCGTTTTCAAATGGCTGCTGCGCTACGCGATCAATCACCAGCAAACAGACGGTATCATGAAGATGCTGCACCTGCCGTTGGCCAATATCGAAAAATCACATCTGCTGGAATACCTCGTATTACATTATCAACATGATGGTAATGATCAGATGGAGTTAAAATCCATCTTCCCGGCAGGTTTCTTTAAAAAGAATCCCATCAGCAATTTTATCAATGACGAATTTATACACTTCAGAAAACGTAAAGTCCTGAACGCCCTGCTACAGCTGGCAGAGATCAAGGAAGATAAACTCAAGATCAGGAACATGCTGTTCACCATCGCCCTGCTGCAACTGGATGCAGAGCAGTGCGAACAGGAACTCAACAATATTAAAAAGATATATGGCCCGGACGATTTCGCCGATGAGCTGTGGGTAAGTCCGTACGAAATTCAGCTGTTCATCTACGAATTTCTGAAGTTCGGCATTGTGAATGAAGTGATCCGGGAGAAGATCTACAACTATCCCCGCTATTGGAGCGGTAATGGCAAACATATCACCGTACCGCAGGAGGTAGTGTTCCGTAACATGGGTATTGTGTTTGTGCTGCTCGAAGATTTCAATGAGCTGCTGCGCTTCACCCAGCAGATGTTTGAGACCTATCCGTCTTTACCACATCGCAAAACAGACGCCTTCCGTTTGATGCTGCTTTGCTGGCAGGCGCATGCTCACCTTGGTCTCGGCGATGTTGCAGCTGCAGAAAGGCTCTGCCGCCATACCGACCAGGTACTGAAAAAATATTCATCAGATTATTTCAGCGGCAAATATCTCGAAGCCTATCAGAAACTGTTGCACGCCAATGTATACAGCAAGGGACAGGAATACAACAAAGCCATCAGGCTGGCGGAGAATGGCGTGGAGATCGCACAGAAGCTCGACTTCAAAGTGCTGGCCCTGATGAACTACGGCCTCCTTAACAGGATGTACCTTCAGCTGAAAATGGAAAGGCAGCAACATGATGCGCAGCAGCAGATTGAACTGATCCGGAAGAGCACCTCTTTCAAACAGGCAGTCCCGAATTTAGCGCGATGATTGTGGCATAATTTTGCTTTATTGCATAGCGTAATGGCTATCGACGAAAGTAAATATTCCACCATACAACGCTGGGTGCTCAACCTGTTGGGCCTATTGACGCTGCTGATACTGGCGCCTTACGTGAACCGGTTCATTCCGCCCATTGTGGCCGGCGGCCTGCATGTTGATCTGATCGTTGCCGTTATCACCTGTTTCTTGCTGTTATACTTGCTGCGCTGGGTTTTCCGGCCATTGATCATCCCGGTATTCCTGCTCACCTGCGGACTGCTGCTCCTCAACAAGTTCGGTCACCGTTATACCTTCAACAATGTGTTGAATGATTATAAAGGTATGGTGCAGGGCAATTGGGGCACCAAAGACAGCAAGCAGCTGGATATTCTCAGTTTGTACCCCCGCAAAGTAGAAAGCTACCGCGATAAAACCGTGCGGGGCATAAGAGAGAAGATCAACTACCAGGATTCGCTGGTGCGCAATTTTTCCGTACAACATTCGCTGGATTATTACGACGAATATTTTTATAAATACGGGAAGATCGTGCGTTTCCTCTCACTCTTCCGTTATATCAACAGCCGGTTCAAGTATGTATTGGATTCCCGCAGGGACGAATATTTCGCGACCCCGCAGGAAACCATCCGGAATGGCCTTGGCGGCGATTGCGACGACCATTCCCTGTTGATGATGTCTTGTCTGCAATCCATCGGGGCGCGTTGCCGCATCGTGCTGATACGCGGGCATGCCTACCCTGAACTGTATTGCGGCAACCGCGAAGATTTTGAAACCATGAAACAGGCCATCATCACGCTTTTCCCGAAACCTGCCATCAAAGAAATTTACTACCACGAACTGAAAGATGAATACTGGATCAACCTGGATTATACTGCGCGGCATCCCGGCGGCCCTTATATGAACGATAAAGTTTATGCACTGATTGAGCTCTGATGCCTAAATTTGCTACATGAGCCAGTATAACTACATCCGGAAATATCATAGTTTTTTTAGATTCAAAAGAGATTTCGAGCAATACAGCCTAAAAAAAGTGCGGAGTTATGAACTGGTGATACACTGGCTGCACAGTAAATTGAACCGGAACCAATTTCTTCTGCTGTCGGGTATCCTGGTGGGTTGCGCCGCCGGAATGGCCGGCGTGGTGCTCAAAATGCTGGTGCATTATATCCACTATGTGATCACGTACAAAGTGCATTTCAGCACGCAGGTGATCTTCTATATTGTTTTTCCATTTCTCGGTATTGTGCTCACCACATTAATAGTGGTATGGTTTTTCAAGGGGCAATCGCGCAAGGGGATACCGGCCATATTACACGAGATCGCGCTCAATTCCAGTTTGATACCGCCTGTGAAAATGTATTCGCAGATATTGCAAAGCGCCGTTACTGTGGGCCTCGGCGGCTCTGCGGGTTTGGAAAGCCCTATTGCCGTAACAGGCGCCGCATTGGGATCGAACTATGCGCGCACTTACCGCCTTGGTTATAAAGAACGGACACTGTTGCTGGCCGCAGGCGCCACCGCCGGTATTGCCGCGGCTTTCAATGCGCCCATTGCCGGGATGATGTTTGCATTCGAGATATTGCTCACCGGCGTTGTGTTCTCGGATTTTATGCCGCTGATTGTGGCGGCAGTTTGCGGCAGTTTGTTATCGAAAATTATTTTGCAGGAAGAAGTATTGTTCCACTTTGAATCGAGAACGCCCTTCAATTATCACAACGTACCTTTTTATATTGTGTTGGGCTTGCTCTGCGGATTGTATGCCCGCTATTTTGTGGTGATCTCCAAGCGGATAGAACACTTTTTTCATCAGCTCAAATGGAATGCCCTGCGCAAGGCCATGCTGGGCGGTTTGCTGGTATCGGCATTATGCGTGGCTATGCCGCCGTTGTTTGGCGAAGGCTACACCGTAGTGAAATCGCTGGCCAACGGTAACGGCGATACGATCCTGCTCAACAGCTTTTTCCGCTACATTCCCATGCAAAGCTGGATGTTACTGGTATTCACGGGTTGTGTGTGTTTGCTCAAGGCCTTTGCTACTTCCATCACTATTCAGAGTGGCGGCAATGGCGGGAACTTTGCGCCCTCTCTCTTTGCCGGTGGTTTCCTCGGTTATTTTTTCTCCTTGTTGTGCATGCAGCTGGGCTTTACCGAAGTGCCGGTAACCAACCTCGTGATCGTGGGCATGGCCGGTGTGATGGCCGGCGTGATGTATGCGCCACTCACGGCGATATTTCTGATCGCAGAATCCAGCTCGGGATATGATCTCTTCATCCCCCTCATGATCGTGGCTACGGGTTCCTTCCTCATGAATAAATGGTTCTCTCCCTTATCTCCCGAACTTACAGACCTTGCCAGGGAAGGCAAGATCTTCACGCGTGAGCACGACAAAAATATCCTGTTGCTGATGAAAATGGAAGACCTGGTAGAGACAGAAACGCCTACCATCCATGTTGACGCTACGCTCCGGCAAGTGATAGAATTGCTGAAAAAAGATGGCCGCGACCTGATTGCTGTGGTGAATCAACAACATGTGCTGGAAGGGATGATCACGTTGGATGATATACGGCCGGTGATGTTCAACCCCGAAAAATATGATACCCTCACCGTGAAAGCGCTGATGAAAGCGCCGCCTGCCATTGTGTATATCGAAGAAAATATCAGTACGGTGATAAAAAAATTCGATGCAGCACATGCCTGGGATCTGCCTGTGGTGGGGCAAGACAAGCGCCTGGTGGGCATCATCGCTAAATCCAGTATCCTCGATAAATACCGTTCATTATTACAGGAATATTCTGAAGGGTAGCAAGAAAGATAGTAAATTAACATTCACGGCCACCCGGCTGTTATTGAACTATGGCCAGAGTATTGATCAATTTCGCACACCCAGCCCTGGAGAAGTCGCGCATGCATGTGCAGCTTGTTGCAGCGGTGAAGGGTATGTCGGGCATCACTTTCAACGACCTGTATGAACAGTATCCCGATCTTGACGTAGATGTAGCACGAGAGCAGGCATTATTGGAGCGGCACGATATCATCCTCCTGCAACATCCTTTCTATTGGTATAGCGCACCCGCCATGATAAAACAGTGGCTGGACCTGGTGCTGGAACATGGCTGGGCTTATGGCCATACCGGCAAAGCCTTGACAGGCAAGTATTTCACCAATGTGATCTCTACCGGTAGCGTGGAAGCGGCCTATACTGCGGAGGGGCGTCACCGTTATCCCGTGCATCAGTTCCTGTATCCGTTTTCGCAGAGTGCGGACCTTTGTAACATGCATTATGCGGCGCCTTATATCATTTATGGCGTACACCGGATGGACAAAGCAGATATCAATACAGCGGCACAGCAATACCGGAAGGTGCTGGAAATGCTACGTGATGACCACTTTGATCCTGCCATGCTCACCCGCTTCGACAATCTGAATCAATTATTTCATCTGCCAGCCCAAACTTCCTGATATGGACCAGCATTCCCTGTTATTTCAATCGATGGTGTATCTCGCAGCTGCGATCCTGTTTGTGCCGCTTGCCCGTAAACTGGGGCTGGGCGCGGTATTGGGCTACCTGATCGCCGGAGTGATCATAGGCCCTTCTGTAGCAGGATTCATTGGTGCAGAGGGAGAAGACATCATGCATTTTGCAGAATTTGGCGTGGTGATGATGCTCTTCCTGATAGGCATGGAGCTGGAACCTGCATTGCTATGGCGTTTGCGGGCAGCCATACTGGGGATGGGCGGGCTACAGGTGGTGCTCAGCGCCGCCGCAATAGCGGCCATCGCCTTTTGGTTGGGGCAGCCGGTAAAAGCAGCGCTGGCGCTGGGGATGATATTATCACTCTCCTCCACAGCGATCGTATTACAAACGCTGGACGAAAAGGGCTGGCGGCAAACGGCTGCCGGGCAAAGCGCATTTTCTGTGCTACTGTTCCAGGACATTGCGGTGATCCCCATGCTGGCCATTTTCCCGCTGCTGGCAAGCGCGCCAGCAGCTGCCGGCCAGGCGCATACGCTGCGCGATAACCTGCCCGCCTGGGGACAAACCCTGGTAGTGCTGGGCGCTGTGGCCACCATTATCATCGGCGGACGTTATATGATACGGCCCCTGATGCGCATCATTGCACGTACCCGTGTGCGGGAACTGTTTACCGCTACAGCATTATTAATTGTGGTAGCCATCTCCGTGCTGATGAACCTGGTGGGGCTGAGTTCCGCGCTGGGAGCCTTTCTCGGCGGTGTGGTGCTGGCCAACAGTGAATACCGGCATGAGCTGGAGAGTGATATCGAACCTTTTAAAGGCCTCCTGCTGGGATTGTTTTTCATTGCAGTAGGCGCATCTATCGATTTCAAGCTCATCTTGCAGCAGCCCTGGCTGATACTTAGTCTGGTAGCCGCTTTGATGGTTATAAAAGGCATCGTGCTATTTGCCTTGGGAAAAGTGTTCAAACTCAGCCTGGATCAGAATATCCTGTTTTCCTTTGCCCTGGCGGATATCGGGGAATTTGCATTTGTGCTGCTGTCGTTTACCCATCAAACCAATATTCTCGATGAGCATCTGACGGGTATCATGACTGCCGTAGTAGCGATCAGTATGGCGATGACGCCATTGATCATGCTGATATATGAGAAGATCGTACAGCCTCGTTTCACCATTTCGTCGCAAACGGAGCGGGAGCCGGATGAAATTGCAGAGCAACATCCGGTGATCATTGCCGGCTTCGGGCGCTTTGGCAGTATCACCGGGCGTTTCCTGCGTGCCAATGGCATCAAGACTACCATCCTTGATCTCGATTCCGACCGGGTGGATGCTTTGCATAATCTGGGCATCAAAGTATATTATGGCGATGCCTCCCGCTACGACCTGCTGGTGGCGGCCGGCGCCCAGCATGCTAAAATACTCATTGTAGCGATGGACAATGCCGAGCAAACACGTATGGTGGTGGAGATGGCAAAGAAATATTTCCCTCATTTGCAGTTGCTCGTGCGCTCGCAGAGCATTGAAGAAACTTTCGACCTGATGGACCTGGGCGTATTGCACATCTACCGTGAAACGGTGGACACATCGCTGCGCGTGGGCACTGATGCCTTGCAAATGCTTGGTGGGCGCGCCTATCACAGCCGGCGGGCGGCGCGCACCTTCCTCAAACAGGATGAACGCGCACTGAAGGACCTCTCCGCGCTGCGCGACGATAAGAAGCAATACGTCAACATTATGAAGGAACGTATTGAAGAGATGGAAAAACTGATCGCCTCCGATCGCATCAAAACCTGGCTGGATGAGGGCCAGGGCTGGGACCCTGATGGCATCCGGGACGAAGTGCGTGGCGAAACCAGGCCTACACAGGAGTAGCTTTATTTCCTGATGTGCTGGATGATCAGCTCGGCCACATGGTGAAGCAGGTTAACATCTACATACTTCGCATGATCGTGTACCGGCTTGCTGGAAACGGCACGTACAAATCCTTCTTCATCGGGTTCAAACGTGATCTCCTGTTCCTGTATATCTACCTTATAAACTGTCTTGTATTGTTGTTCTGCCGCACGTACTTCCAGTATGTGCGGTTGTCCTTTATACTCGAACTTAAGGGTGAAATTAGCGCTGGTCATGGGTTCGCGATTACGCGGCCTTTTCAGGCTTCCGTTTCGCTGTGCCGCTGATAGTAGCGCTTTATTCTCATCTTCTCATCTTTGGTAAGCTGATGGATGCACAGCAGCGAAAAATAGGCGAGGCCGCTGATGATAAATATGTAGCCTATAAAACCTAATGTGTGAAACAAGGGGAACAAAGCCCAATCATCGGTTAAGGCATACTGTGCTAAGATAGCTAAAAACACACCTGCAAGCGCCATGATGGCGGCAATTTTTTTCATAAGGGGTATGGGTTACTGTCTTCTAAATACGTGTCATTAAGATATACGTAAGCGGACGCAACAAGGATGGGTATCGCATAAATTTTTTTACAGCTGCAACCTGATGTGTAATTTATTCAACCCTTTTACCAGCCATAGCATCAATACCGCGAAGCACATGCACCAGATAATCCCCGTTGTGCCTTCGCTCAGTACCGCTGGCAAATGTATGCCGAGCAGCATCAGCAGATAAAAGGTGATATCCGGCAGAATATAGGTAAGCAAAGGGTTTGAACCGGCTGGCCGGAGGAAGGCCGTCCATTTACTGATACCTTTTACATCTATCAGATAATACAGCAGGGAGAATACTGCTATGCAAATCGCGATGCTGTTGAGGCACCAGCTGGGGGTGGCGTGGATCTTCGATATTTTGTAGCCGGGGCGCAGCGCTAATGAGATGAACATGGTGAGCGTGAGGAAACCACACACGCGGGTGAGCAAGCGGCGGCCCCTCAGGTCCATCTCTTCATCAAAAAAGAAAAGCGTCAGCAACACGCCACTTAGTACGATGGACGTATGTGCCGCATTAACCGCCTGCGACGCCAACCAGCGCCACTGGCTGTTGAGCAGGAAAGACTGCTGACAAAGTATATAAAAACCGATACACACTCCGATCATAAAAAAGATCGCATCTGCCGTTCCCTTGAATAGCTGATAAATTATACAGGCATAGAGATAGGCCCAGCCTAGCAATCCGAGGATGCCCCACCAGTGCGGCGTAAGATATGCTTGTCCGCTTTCTCCGCCACGATAGATCACACCCAGGATAACTAATCCTGCAATGCCGGCGCCCTTGAAGTACCAGGCAGTACGGGCTTGTTTGAAGGTGTAAACATTCCATACCAGTATTGCGCAGATGTAGAACAGCAGCGCCCACACAGGCAATGGCATGCCGGTGGCCGCGGGGTTCAGGCTTTCTGTATTTACCATAAAAACGCCCAATACCAATAATCCGAGTGTACGCCACAGGATATGGTATTGTATCTTCTGCCAGTTATCGCCTTTTGCCAATCTGTTATTGATGGCAAAGGGAATAGACATCCCGACGATAAAAAGAAAAGCAGGGAATACAGCGTCTACGAAAGTCATTGCGTCATCATCCGCATGGGCATGTTTCATCCAGGAGGGGATACCATTCACACCAGCCAGCGCATTCACAAATATCATTACCAGTATAGTGATACCTCTAAAGGCATCGATAGACAGTACACGGCCACTCCTCAATTTGTTGATCATAAAGGAAGGATAAGGGTTAAATCTATCTAACAAAATACAAATTAATATTATACCATTCACCCCGTTTTATGTAGGGTGTGATCGAAAAATCCCTAACTTCCTCCTGCAAATCTTTATTTTACCGCTTATGAAAAAATTCTTGCTCACTGGCGTAAGTACCGCTACCGTGTTCTGTTTCTTGTCTTGTAACCAGGGACAGAAAACTGCGGACGCCCCAACATCTCCCGATGCCCTGGCTGTCAATATAGACAGCACTGTAAATCCTGCCCAGGATTTTTTTGAATATGCCAACGGCGGCTGGATAAAAAAGAACCCTATTCCGCCAGAGTATAGCTCATGGGGCATTGCCAACCTTGTACAGGAAGAACTATACAACCGCCTTCGCGTCATCAATGAAAAAGCGGTTAAAAATCCGTCGGACCCTATCTCTAAAAAGATAGCCGCCTTTTGGAAGAGTGGTATGGACTCTGTAAAGCTCAATGCAGAAGGTATCAAGCCGATCGAAGGCACTTTGAAAGAGATCGATGCCATCACCAATGCCGAACAACTGGCAAAAGTGGCGGCCAGGCTGAACTCCTCCACTGGCGTGATGTGCGGCATCTATGTTGGCCAGGATGCCAAGAACAGCGAAGCGATGGCGTTGCAGCTGGTACAAGGCGGTCTTGGTTTGCCCAATCGCGATTACTACTTCAACTCCGATCCGCGCACCACCAAAATACGGGAAGCCTATCCGGCGCACATTGCTAAAATGTTGCAGTTTACCGGCCTTGACGAAAACGCCGCCAAAGCCGCCGCCATCGATATCGTGAAGCTCGAAACCACGCTCGCTAAAGCCAGCCGCAAACTCGAAGACCTGCGCGATCCCAATGCCAACTATCACAAGCTGCCCGTTACACAATTGAACAAGATAGCCGGCAACGTGAACTGGCCATCATTCATCGGCGATAATGGCGTACATCAATTTGCCGACACCGTGATCGTTGGTCAGCCTGAATTTTACACGGCGCTCAGCAACGCCATCAAATCGGAGAAGCTGGAAGTATGGAAAAACTATCTCAAATGGCATGTCATCGATGCTAACGCTTATTACCTCAGCGATACCATCGGCAACACCAACTTCGCCTTCTATGGCACGCTGCTGAGTGGTCAGGAAAGACGCAAGCCCCGCTGGAAACGCGTGCTGGACGGCGAAGAAAGCGCCATCGGCGAAGCTCTCGGACAGCTTTTCGTAAAAGAATATTTCAACGCCAACGCCAAGAAAAGATATGAAGGCATGGTGGAAGATATCCGCGGCGCCCTGAAACAACGCATCGAAAAGCTCACCTGGATGAGCGACAGCACCAAAAAGAAAGCACTGTATAAATTATCACGCATCACCAAGAAAGTAGGTTATCCTGATAAGTGGAAAGATTTCTCCGCAATGGATATCAAAGACCAGTCTTTCGCAGCCAACATGGCTGCCGCCCGTCAATGGTGGTGGAATTATGAAGTCAACAAACTCGGCAAACCAGTAGACCGCAGCGAATGGGATATGACACCCCAGACCTATAACGCCTACTATAACCCGAGCAACAACGAGATCGTATTACCTGCCGGTATCTTCACGGTTCCAGGCAAACGCGATGAAGAACTTGACGACGCCCTCGTATACGGCTATGCTGGCGCTTCTACCATTGGTCATGAAATCACACATGGCTTCGACGATGAAGGCCGCCAGTTCGATGCCGACGGCAACCTGAAAAACTGGTGGACCAAAGATGACGAAACAAAATTCAACCAACGCGCTGCCGTAATGATAAGACAGTTCAATGGTTACGTAGTGGTGGATAGTCTGCACATCAACGGTAAAGCCACGCTCGGCGAAAACATCGCCGACCTCGGCGGTGTCTTGCTCGGATGGGATGCCTTCCAGCAAAGCGCGCAATTCAAGAAAGGAGAGAAGATCGCAGGCCTCACGCCATCACAACGATACTTCCTCGGCTACTCCCTCGGATGGCTCAGCCACACCAAAAAAGAAGAGCTGGCACGCCGCGTGCTCACCGATGTTCACTCTCCCGCGAAATTCAGGGTGAACGGGCCTTTCAGCGATGTGGATGCTTTTTACCAGGTGTACAATTTGAAACCAGGAGATGGTATGTATAGAGCGGATAGTGCGCGAGTGAGGATCTGGTAGGTTGTCTTGCTCAGGATTATGATGATTGAAAGGATTAACAGGATTTTTGTTTTTCCTGATTTTATATTGATTTTTTCGAGCCGGGATAGTTATATCCCGGCTATTTTTTTGTAATTTTTCGCGCTAGTAATTTTCATTGTTTGTTTATTAACCCATACTTTATGTTTAGCTCTTATAAGTACTCCGATCTCACGGGTAAGATAATCGGTTGCGCGATGCAGGTACATCGCATACTGGGCAACAGTTTTCAGGAAGTGATATACCAACGTGCGCTGGCTATTGAACTCGCAGAAAAAGGAATTCTCTTTGAAAGAGAAAAGGAAATTCCAGTTTACTATAAAGGTCATGTTGTCGGAAGCCGAAGACCTGATTTTATCGTAGAAACAAAAATATGCATCGAGCTTAAGGCCCTGACCTTCCTGGAAAACTCGCATTCTTATCAGGCAAAAGGATATCTCGAAGCATACAAACTGGAATTGGGCTTACTTATAAATTTTGGCGCTGAAAGTTTAGAATTTAAACGCATCTATAATAACAAATTCAATGTGGATCAAAAAATCTGAAAAAACAAAAATCCTGCTAATCCTTTCAATCATCATAATCCTGAGCAAGACAACCTTCGCTCAAACCTTCTCCGAATCCTTTCAGCCATTCAACAGTATACCCCGTAATTACATTTGCTACCAAACCCGCGACAGCATTAGTATCGACGGGAAGCTCTCCGAGCCGGCATGGCAGCAGGCGGCATGGACCGAAGACTTTAAAGATATTGAAGGAGATGCAAAGCCCATGCCCGCACTACGCACACGCGTGAAAATGCTGTGGGATGAAAAATACCTGTACATCGCGGCAGTATTACAGGAGCCACATGTGTGGGGCACCTTGCTGCAACACGATACGATCATCTTCCAGGATAATGACTTTGAAGTGTTCATCGATCCGGATGGAGATACGCATCATTACTATGAAATAGAGATCAATGCGCTGAATACCGTGATGGACCTGTTTATGGACAAGCCTTACCGCAATGGCGGCAACGCTATGCTCAACTGGGATACCAAAGGTATTCGTACAGCCGTACACGTGAATGGCACTATCAACCAGCCCGGTGATACCGATCAGGACTGGACCGTAGAGATGGCCATCCCTTTCAGCGCCCTCCGCTTCTTCGGCGACAGGCGCCCCCCGGCCGATAGCACTATCTGGCGTATCAACTTCTCCCGCGTGGAGTGGGACACCGATATCCGCAACAATCAATATGTAAAACGCCGGCAACCGGAACACAACTGGGTATGGTCGCCACAAGGGATCATTAATATGCATGCGCCCGAGCGCTGGGGATACCTTCAGTTCTCTACGCAGGCAGCCGGCGAAGGACAGGTCGCCTTCCAGCTGCCGGAACAGGAATATGCTAAAAAGCTGCTCTGGCTGGTATACTACAAACAGCAGGCGTATAGCCGTGCCCATGGCCGCTTTGCGGCCTCGCTGCGGGAACTGGGGATTCCTGCCCGGCAAAAGGCAGATAACGGTAAGGCATACACGCTGCAGCTGGAAGGCATCAGCCGCCAGTACGATGCTACGCTTAGCGGCGGCGGACTTCCCGCGGTATGGGGCATCAACCAGGAAGGAAAGATATATTCAATAAGAAAATAAGGGTCATGAATAAACGTCATTTCATTAAATCATTAGGACTGGGAAGCCTGGCGCTGGCAGCGCCTTCGGTGAACCTGCGGGCTTCGGCAAAAGCGGCCGAACTGGAAAGGCCGGGCGTGTCGCACCGGGTGTGGATCAATCCCGATCACAAAGAAACATATGCTGAACTGGTAAAACGTTATGCCACCTATAAAAAAGCAGGCATAGGAGATATCATGTTCGAGGCCGACAGCGAACAACATTTCAAAGCGGCCAAAGCCAATGGTATCAAGGCACACCGCTGGATGTGGACCATGAACAGAGGCGAAAAAGACCTGCTGGCAACACATCCCGAATGGTATGCACAGAACAGGAAAGGAGAATCATGCGCCAACCATCCACCCTATGTAGACTACTACCGCTGGCTTTGCCCATCCAAACCGGAAGTGGTGAACTACCTGAAAAACCAGGTAGAACAAATACTCTCGAAAGATTATGTAGATGGCATCCACCTCGATTATGTCCGCTTCTGCGATGTGATCCTGCCGGTTAATTTGTGGAGCCACTACGGTATAGACCAATCGAAAGAGCTGCCGGAATATGATTTCTGCTACTGCAATACCTGTCGCGGCGCTTATAAAGAAAAAACCGGCAAAGATCCGCTGGAGTTGGAACATCCCGACCAAAGCCCTTCCTGGCGCAAGTTTCGTTACGACCGCATCACGAATGTTGTCAGCAACCTGGCACAGGTAGCCAAACAACATGGTAAAGATATTACTGCTGCCGTATTTCCTACACCGGAAATCGCGAAGCGCCTTGTTCGTCAGGACTGGACCAACTGGCCGCTCAATGCGGTTTGCCCGATGATCTATCATGGCTTCTACCGCGAAAATATCAGCTGGATCGGCGATGCCGTAGCAGAAGGCGTGAAGGGCCTCCATGGCGCTTTCCCGCTCTACGCGGGTCTCTTCCTGCCCGACTTCAAAGGCAATTACGAAGATCTCAGCGAAGCGGTGAAACTCGCGGTGCTCAATGGCGCCAGCGGCGTATCCATATTCGGTCAGGTAAATGATGATGTGCTGAAAGTATTGAGTAATGTATAAAATAGAAAGGCCTCCCGCTGAGCGGGAGGCCTTTCTATTTTATACATTACTACAATTCATTCTTTGGCCTGTCTGCATCTTTCTTACCGAAATCATAGTTTGGTTTGCTACCCATCTTCACTACCATCGTACCGCCTTTCATCAGCTCTTCATGCCTGATAAAGCTTTTGCTGTAAGGCTTTCCGTTGAGCGTAATGCTTTGGATATAGATATTTTCAGGACTGTTGTTGATTGTTTGTACGGTAAATTTCTTACCACCCTGAAGGTTCAGCGTAGCTTTATCGAACAGCGGGCTACCCAGCACATATACGCCATTAGCGGGATTTACCGGATAGAAACCTAAAGAAGACATCACGTACCAGGATGACATCGCACCGCAATCTTCATTACCAGCAAGGCCTTCCGGCTGATCGAAATAAAATTCTTTCATCACCTGTCTTACTTTCTCTGCTGTTTTCCATTGGTTGCCGGCGAAAGCATACATATAGGTAACGTGATGGCTTGGTTCATTGCCATGCGCATACATACCGATAAGGCCAGAGATATCAGAAGAGGCTTCCTTACCCATGTCACCGCTAACGGTGAAGAGGCTGTCGAGCTTGCGGGTAAAGGCTTCATCGCCGCCCATCAGATGGATCAGTCCTTCTACATCCTGCGGCACCAGCCAGGTGTATTGCCAGCCATTCCCTTCGGTGAAATCACCTTTTTCATGGATAGAGTTGAAAGGATCATAAGGTGTTTTGAAGCTGCCATCGCTCATGCGCGGGCGTACAAAACGGATGCTGCTGTCGAAATAATTTTTATAATAGCCTGCGCGTTTTTTGTAATATTCGTAGTCTTCTTTCTTGCCCATCTTCTTTGCCATGGCGGCGATGCACCAATCATCGATCGCATATTCCATGGCTTTGGACACAGATTCATATTCTTTATCGGCAGGGATATATCCTCTTTCCTTGATATATTTCATTCCAAGATCATCGCGTGTGGAAGAGGCTTTCATCGCTTCCAGTGCGGCTTTGGCGTTGAAGCCGGAGAAGCCTTTCAGATAAGCGTCCACGATGAGCGGTACGGCATGATAACCCACCATGCAATTCGTTTCGCTGCCCACCAGCGGCCAGATAGGCAGTTTGCCCTGCTGCTGATAGATCGTGAGCATGGAATTAACGAAGCTGTTCACTTTATCTGGATGCAGGATGGTGCTGAGCGGAGCGCAGGAGCGATAGATATCCCAGAGAGAGAAAACAGTATAATTATCGAAGCCCGGATTTTTGTAGGCTTTTTTATCGGTACCACGGTAGCTGCCGTCGTGATCATTGAAGAGGGCGGGAGCGATCATCGTATGATACAGCGCCGTGTAGAATACGCGACGGGCCGCGGCATCTTTGGTTTCAATATTTACTTTAGACAGTTCTTTGTCCCACTTGGCGTTAGCAGCATTCACCGTTTTGGCGAAGTCCCATCCAGGAATTTCTGCGTTGATATTCGCCAATGCATTTTCACTGCTTACCGGGGAGATGCCTACTTTCAGCATCACCTGGCCCGGAGAGCCGGCAAAAGAGATCACGCCTTTCACGTTTTTGCCTTTCAGTTCTTTTCCATCTTTCTTATCATCTCCCTCAAAAACAGTAAACTGCTTCAGCGGCACATTGCTTTTGATGGCAAACCACAGGCGTTGATCTTCCGCCCATCCTTTGGAGAAACGGTAGCCTACGAGCGTGTATTCATCCTGCTGGCGGATAAACGTTTCCACTGGCGCATCCCAGCCGATCCCTTCTTTGAGATCGATGATGATATTGGAAGGCTTCTGATCGTTGAATGTATATTTATGAAAAGCAGTTCTTTCGGATGCGGTGAGCTCCACATCAACGTTGTAGTCGTCGAGATGGAGGGAATAATAGCCCGGGCGGGCTTTTTCACGTGCATGAGAATAATGCGAGCCGTAGCCCGAAGCAGGGTTCTCCTGTGTGCCGCGGCTGGTGCGGATGCTGCCGGTATAGGGCATCATGAGCACATCGCCGAGGTCGCCGATACCGGTGCCGCTCAGGTGCATCTGCGAGAAGCCGATCACTACGCTGTCTGAATAATGGTAGCCAGAGCACCAGTCCCAGCCTTTAACGATGTTGGTAGGTCCTACCTGTACGGCGCCATAAGGAACGCTGGCGCCTACAAATACGTGTCCATGGCCGCCTGAGCCGATATAAGGGTCTACTGCTGCCACGGCCTTGCTTTCAATAAAACCTGACGATTGCTTATTTTGCGCGCCTGCCTGGAAACCGCCCAGCACCAACGCGGAGAGCGCCAGTGTGCGGCCTATCTTGAATCCCGATGTCATAATCAAAAACCTTTAAAAAAGGCAAGATACGAGCTGATTCTTACAAAATCTTGCTAAATTTTATAAATGCGCAGCAGGTTCCATTTTCGGCGCCATGGCCGATGACGGCGGTGTACGGAGCAACAGAAATTGTCTTGTCCATATCTGGTAAATAATGATCAGGTATAACACCAGGCACGGAAAAGCTTTCACTGCATAAGGCACCGCCACATTATGTCTGAACCAGGGTGTGAGGATATCTGAATGGGAGAAGCTCACCAAGAGTATCGCCAGTACAATGAATACATGATGCCACCACTTGATATTTTGCATGACGTACCAGATGCAGATCGCAGGTATAGCGATGATATAAGTGGGCGATTCTGAGCTGGTGCTCGCCAGTACAGGGAACATCAGCGTAGTGCAGAGCAGGTAGAGGCGGTAGCGCGAATTATAACGGTATTTCAGCAGCAGGTACTGCGATGCATACAGCAAGGCCAGTGGTATCAGCACAAAGGTGTTGCTGAGCCAGGGCATGTGAAACACCCGTTTGATAAAGCCGCCGGCGGAAAGGTCCTGGAAAGTGGTAGTTTGATTCTGCGCATTCTTATGCACCAATTCCACATACCAATCCACATATGTTTGTATAATATAAGCAGGAGAGGAGATGATCATCGGCAAGGCGAACAGAATGGCTCCCCATATGAAAAGCCCTGCTATAAAGCGTTTCGGGTTACGGCTGAAGAAGATGAAGCCCAATCCCACGATGCCGTATATCTTCACCAGCGTGCCTATTACAATGCAGAAGGCCGCCCAGAAATCCTTCCCTTTCAGGATAGAAGTAAAGGTGAGCATGATCAACGCGCAACTGAACTGATTGAACTGGAACCAGCCGCTGGCGCCCATGAGTTCCTGGCTGCAAAAGAGCATCACAATGTTTTGTTGCACTCTTGTGATCGGCAGTTGCCGGATGGCGTAATACATAGCGGCCGCGCCGGCGAGCGCAAACAGGAGAGAACCGATACGGTCATCGAGACCCGCGAAAGGCGCGATCACGAAACTAAAAACAGGACCGTAATGGTTGATATCAAAATACTCTTTGGGATATTCTACGTACAGGGGTTGCTGATGGATGACGTGAAAAAATACCTGCTTGAAGATGTAATAGTTATTCATGTTGCCCCGGCCGATCTCCGTGATCGTGCCTATAAAGGCCAGGCCGAACCACAGGAAAAGTATCAACCACTCCTTCTCACCTAAGTAAGTCAGCACATTTCTTTTTTCACGCATTACGATAGATTTCTATTTATTAATTCGCTACAGTACGCATAATAACGCCGCTGTGAGCTATTTCCCCCTATGTGCAGCGGCTATTCGTTATTGGCCTGCCATTCCTTTGCCTGCAAATTGATAGCGGTAACAGCGCCTGTTACCAGTAATATTACTAATACTGTAATGATAATAAAGAAGATAGTCATGGTCTGCATCCTGTTTTTGTGTGACAATCGGGGCTAAAATTACGAATTACGGATTAAGAATTACGTGAGGAGATGATCATCTCCTCACAAATCCGTAATTCTTAATCCGTAATTCGTAATTTCATTGCATGAGCGCTCATAGGCGAAAAGACCAACAGAAATTATCTTTTAAAGAGAGGCTGGCGGCATTACGTAATCTTCCTGCATTTTTCAGGATGGTATGGGAAACCAGCCCCGGACTGACCATCGCCAACACGATCTTACGTGTGGCGCAATCCGCGATGCCACTGGCATTGCTGTATGTCGGCAAACTGATCATCGACCAGGTGGTGCACCTGAGCAAAGGCGGCGATCATGATACTACCAGGTTATGGCAGCTGGTAGTCGCGGAATTTGTGTTGGCAATCCTTTCTGATGCCCTCAGTCGTGCGATCTCTTTAATGGACAGCCTTCTCGGCGATCTCTTCGCCAACCACACCTCTATCCGGATCATGGAACATGCTGCCATACTGGATCTTGACCAGTTTGAAGATGCTGAATTTTATGATAAGCTGGAAAGGGCACGCCAGCAAACAGTGGGCAGGACCATTTTGTTGTCGCAGGTGTTGAGCCAGGTGCAAGACCTCATCACCATGGGATTCCTGGCGGCGGGCCTGATTGTATTCAATCCCTGGCTCATTGTGTTGCTGTTGGTGGCAGTGATACCCGCCTTCCTGAATGAGTCGCGCTTCAATGATAAATACTACAAGCTTACCTGGGGCCAAACCTCCGACCGGCGCGAGCTTGACTATATCCGTTACCTCGGCGCCAGCGATGAAACAGCTAAAGAGGTGAAAGTGTTTGACCTGTCGAAGTTCCTGATCGGCCGCTTTAAAAACATCTCTGATAAATTTTATACAGACAAGAAAAACCTGGAGGTACAACATGCCTACTGGGGTTCTTTCTTTGCACTGTTGGGCAGCGCAGGCTATTATGCGGCCTATGTGATCATCATTTTGCGTACGATCAACGGGCATCAGTCTATCGGTGATCTTACATTCCTGGCGGGCTCTTTCCGGCAGTTGCGGGTCACTTTTCAGGGCATACTGATACGTTTTTCCAGTGTTACTCAAGGCGCGTTGTACCTGCGTGACCTTTTCGATTTTTTTGAGATACAACCCAAGATGGTGGCGCCACCGCAGCCAAAGCCTTTCCCCCATCCGATCCGCGAAGGCTTCACATTTGAAAATGTGGGCTTTAAATATCTGAATGCAGAAAAATGGGCAATCAGGCATCTCAACTTCACGCTACATGCAGGCGA
Source organism: Chitinophaga vietnamensis (assembly GCF_902167635.1). GTDB lineage: Bacteria > Bacteroidota > Bacteroidia > Chitinophagales > Chitinophagaceae > Chitinophaga > Chitinophaga vietnamensis. Next base: position 153,532 of record NZ_CABHMS010000008.1, on the reverse strand, counting down.
AAAGCTGGCGCTGGTAGGAGAGAACGGCGCCGGCAAAACCACGCTGGTAAAGCTGCTCAGCCGCCTCTATGATCCGGTGGAGGGGCGCATCCTGCTGGATGGCGTTGACCTCCGCGAATATGATCTCAAGGAATTACGTACACAGGTGGGCGTAATCTTCCAGGACTACCAACGTTATCAAATGACGGTATCACAAAATATTGCAGTAGGTAATATCTCGGAAGCCGGCAACCAGTCGCTCATTGACGATGCCGCCAAACAGAGCCTGGCAGCGCCTTTGATAGAAAAAATGCCACTGGGGTATGAGCAGATGCTCGGACGCCGCTTCCATCAAGGTATAGAGCTATCTGGCGGCGAATGGCAGAAGATCGCGCTGGCACGCGCCTATATGAAAAATGCACAATTGCTTATCCTCGATGAGCCCACCTCCGCGTTGGATGCCCGCGCTGAATATAATGTGTTCCTTCGCTTCGCTGATCTCACAAAAAATAAAACGGCAGTACTTATCTCTCACCGTTTTTCTACGGTACGCATGGCAAACCGCATCCTCGTATTAGAGAAAGGCCAGCTCATAGAAATCGGCAGCCACGATGAATTGCTGGAAAAGAAAGGCCGCTATGCAGAACTATTCACATTACAAGCCGCTGGTTACAAATAACTACTGTATCTGGAACCAGGGCACCCCATTTTTGCCTTGTGGATGATGCACCGATGTTTTTACATTTACCCCGGCAATCTCAAACCAGGGGAAAACGCTGCGCCCTTGCGGATGATAAGCTGTTGTGTAAATCTTATCTTCCCTTATCTCGAACCAGGGATGGGCACTGGACCCGTTGGCATGATAAATAGTAGGATACACCAGATTTTCCCGGACTTCATACAGCGGCGCCGGATCGTAGCCTTCGGGGTGTTGTATGGTTTTGTAGATGTTCATGGGTTAAAATTTTTAATCGTCAACGCAATGGAGGTTGAAAGTTAAGGTTTTTTGGGGAGAGGTAGAGTGGTTGAGGTTGGTAATCCGTGTCACTTACCGGGCTGCGCGACATACATCTGTGCTGCTGATATTGCCAATGCTTCCTTGAAATATTTTTCCAGTTCTTTATCTTCGCAATATACATAGCAGCCTCTCATTCCCCTTGTCATTAATGTCCTGTAAGTATTTTTAATGATTGCCCGAATCTTCTTCTTTGCTTCTTCTGGCTTTTCTGCCAGCATTTTCTTATACCCCCGGATAGATTTATCGTCCTTTGCTCGTTTGGATGGGTCCACTTTTACCTGACCATTCTCCACTATCATGTCTTTACCTATGATAACTCCGATATAATCTACATCCAACCCCTGACTTGTATGTATACATCCTACCTCACTAATAGAGTTGGGATCAATGATCCAGGCTGCATTATAGTTTTGAAAATTCCACTTCATCTTAAAGTTATGTTCCGGAATAGTAATATCATAGATATTCTCATTTCTTCTGCTGTCCCAATTCCAACAATAACCTGCTACCAAACGAGCTTTATTATTCACTTTATTCTTCTCGTAGATGATGTCGTATAACTCGTTCGGTGTATCAATTACTCTGAAATCGTAGTTATATGCTGCGCCATCAAATGAAATATTGGCGGTTTCCCTGATCTGTAATAGCTGGTCGATCCAAGCCAAATAGCCATCAGATCCCCCACAACGGAATTGGGATGCAAGCTCAACACAGTGTATATTAGCCCCTGCAGCGGTCGCGATATCTTTAATTACTTCAATAGTCGCATAATCATCCATATGTACCGTCTGATCTTCATCGATGAAGAAGATGGGACACAAAGCAGTGTCAATAAGCTCTTTAACCTGATTTGTACCATTTCGATATGGTCCACTTTTTTCTGTCAACCGGTGGGCTTCGTCAATGATAAGAACAGGGATGCTATTTGACGTAGCCGTTGTAAATGCCCCTGAACCAACAAAGAGATTTCTTAGTTCGGTCATTGGCTTTACGCCGCTCAATTTGCTGAAATACACATTCCTTGGCGCCTGAGTTTTTGTAACGTACTTTGCAGCCAGTCCATTCGAAATCAGTCCTGCCAACAATTTAATTGCTACAAGCGATTTTCCTGTGCCTGGGCCTCCTTCTACAATCAGCACATTTTTATTCGCAACGTGCGAGTTACGTGCAAGTTCCATCGCTATCTCATACACTTCTTTCTGATCATCGATAAGTACCAGATCATCCCTGCCATCCATTACGTCAGCAATACAATCCATAAGCCCTCTTCCTGGTCGCATATCACTCTTCTCCAGTCGGGCAAGTATATTTGCACTTTCTTTTTGTTTAATGAATTGGCAAATAAAAGCTCGTAATTCAGCGGCATCTGATCTTAAAAACACAGGCGCTTTATCTAAATAATTCTTATAGATAACATTCGTAATGGTGTCATCTTTTGAATAGTTATATAAATACGCACATGGCTTCACATGAATTTCCTCTTCTTCAATTACTGCATTAAAGTGCTTGAGCAATGAGGCATACGACCATGCCTGATAAGCTGGATGCCAGGTATTTTTAAACCCATGTTTGAATTGTGTGTTTACCATTCCGTCCTGGGTGGTAAGTGTTGCACTTTTCCATCCTTTCAATTCAATAATTACGATAGCTTCGCGCTGCCCGTCCGTACCGGTAATAATGAAATCAGCCCGCTTCGAGGTTAATGGGAAATGGTATTCTATCGCAACCAGACAATCATTCGGAATGTCCTTATGGCTAAGTACTATTCCCATTTTCTGTAATGAGGTCTCGAAGGAGCTCAATTCTCCTTGTCCGGTATTTTTGCCGGTTTTCTGTTTGATGGCTGCGGCAATGATATTATGGATATCATTGGAGGATAAATCTTCAATAAAGTCCTGCTTACTTTTCTGGTAAATAATCATATAGGGAAGTCAAATGCGGGTTGAGGCTTATAATTCATTATATTTTTTGGCTGACCCTTTCGCTTTGTGAACAGGATATTTTTCCCCGTTCTTCTTTATCTTCTCGAGTACGATCTCCTTCACATCTAATTTGTGCTTATCGGCCAACAGAAAACAAAAGGCAAAAATATCTGCCAGCTCTTCTTTTAATCTCTCCTTGTCGACCTGCTCGGAAGCGGCAATATCTTTCCAAAGAAAAAGTTCATTTAATTCAGCTGCTTCAATAGAAATGGCGGCTGCCAGATTTTTGGAGTCATGGAATTGCTCCCAATGGCGCTCATCACGGAAGTGGATTAAGGCTTTAATTATTACATCAAGGTCAGACATAACAGAATCGCTGGATTTATGTAATGCTACTACTAACAAATATAGAATTAACTGCTCATTTTCTAAAAACCAATTATCTACCTGATTGGGGTATTGTCAGATTTTTTTATTATTATTTGGAATAATCAAAAAAATATCTCCATCTTTGCACCGTCAAAAAAATTACACATGATACGCAACGAAAGAAATATAAAACACACAAGCCTGTTTAGCTGGACACCCAGTTTCACCAGCCGTTGCGGTGCATGTTATGATGCAGAACAGTAAAATAACTGATTCAATATAACACAGGCCCCGCAAGCAATTGCGGGGCTTTTTTATTTTAAAACATTGCAAATGATCAAACAATTGATACATACATCATTTATTGGCGGTAGCAGATGGACAACTGTATACCTGCATCAACGACCTTGTTGTCAACACGTGTAATAGCTACGTGAAAATTGAAACCGGTCGTTTAGTTATGGCCGGTTTTTTTATGCCTATACCTATCGTGGCCTGTGGCGCAGTGGTGAGCGCAGCTGCCTTATACGCAGTGGAGCGCCGGTTCAAATCCGGCCAGGCCAACCATAAAGATCTTCCTGTTTGGAAGCCTGGAGAGTGATCGCAATGCAAACCGGATGAGGGTTTCACAACACCCCATAGTGCGGCGCCATAAACACCGTATGCTGTTGCAACGAAGACGCATCCTTGTATTATCTGTGTGTTGAAGGTTCGAGTCCTTCCGCTTCGGCGTAGCTCAATGGATAGAGCAACAGTCTGGATCATGTATCCATATTCGCAGAAGCCCGCCGCTTCTATAAACATGGCGATGTCTTAAAATCACCGGTATTGGCCGCTCAGGAAGGAATTCTTCCAATCGTTCCGGCACTTTGCAGGCCGGCTGGCATCACATACGGCCGCTTACATACAAGTGCGCACCTGGGGCAGCAAGTGTTTCAATGTAGTAAGCGAAAAGGTGTGATCATATGGCCTCCGCGCAGGTTTGATGAGCTACAATGCCGGTGATCATTATTCAGAACCCTAAAAACAAGCATATGAAAAAAGTAGTAGTGAATGCCTACGAAAGAGGATTGGTATTCAAAAGAGGTGTTTACCAGGAGATGCTGAAAGAAGGCAGATATTGGTTCTTCGGTAATGAAGAGGTAAAAATCTATGACATCTATCAACCGTTCAATGCGCCGCTGGAGCTGAACGCGCTCCTGCAAGACGCCGCATTGGCAGCCGCATTACAGGTAGTGAATGTGGGCGATAATGAAATCGCGCTGCAATACGAAAACGGTTTGCTACAAAAAGTACTGACATCCGGAAGATATACTTACTGGAAAAATACAGTCGATTATAAATTCGTTCATATAGATATCAGCAGGATAGATATCCCTGCAGAGATAGATCCCTTCATCCTGTCGTCCAGGCTGATGGCGGCTTACGTGAGAAGCTACCGGGTAGAAGAACATGAAGCGGGCCTGTTGTTCATCGATGCGAAATTTGCAAAAGTACTGCAGCCAGGCATCTACCAATGGTGGGTAAATAGCACCGTTATCAACTTGCAAAGAGTAGATATGCGTCAGCAGCAACAGGAAATGAACGGCCAGGAGATCCTGACGAAAGACAAGGCGGCTTTGCGTATCAATGCCTGGGCACAGTTCCGCATCAGTGATATAGCGCGTGCCTTGTTGCAGAACAAGGATCACGAAAAGCAGTTGTATACCCTTTTCCAGTTAGCACTGCGTGAATACGTAGGTGCGTTAACGTTCGATGATCTGCTGGACAAAAAAGATACCCTGTCACCATTCATCCTGGAAGCGGTAGCCTCAAAGACAGCAGGGCTGGGCATTTCAGTACAAGACTTCGGCATCAGGGATATCGTGCTTCCAGGCGATGTGAAAGAGATCATGAACCAGGTACTGATCGCTGAAAAGAAAGCGCAGGCCAATATTATCATGAGAAGGGAAGAAACTGCCAGCACCAGGAGCCTGCTGAATACCGCCAGGCTGATGGAAGATAATCCTATGCTGTTTAAACTGAAAGAAATGGAATATGTGGAGAAGATTGCAGAGAAGATCAACAACATTAGCGTCAATGGCAATGGGGTGTTGATAGATCAGTTAAGGCAGATCTTCATTAGTAAGTAAGAAGGCTGGCCGCATGAGCGGCCAGCTTTTTAATATCTCAACGTAAATCTTACCGGCAGGTTCATCTCTTCTGCATGCACTAATCCGAGCCGCATGCCCGGTTTCCACACTGGCATCAGGCTCACCACTCTGGATGCTTCATTATCCAATGGTGTGCCGGCGCTTGTGCAAACGGTGATATTGCTGATACGTCCATCTGTTCCTACTATAAATTTGAGTATCACGGTGCCTTGCATACCTTTCTCCTGCGCGATCCGCGGGTAGCGGATATTCCTGGCCAGGAAGCGGTTCAAGGCCATTTCTCCACCAGGGTATTCAGGCCGAACACTCAGGGTATCGTACGTATAGGCGGTACCGTTACCTACGTGTTGACCTTTAATAAAAATGCCATCGCGGTATTGCTGCTCTTCTGTTTTCTGTCCGGAAGCGTCGTATATTTCCCATATCCCATCAGGAAAGCCGTTCTTGATGGTTACTTTACCGGTAGTCTTATAATCTTTGTCGCGCTGGATAAACAAGCCATTACCATCGCTTACCTCTTTCTTGCCAGTGCTATCCCAACTATTAATGATACGACGACTGTAAATCCTGGTATCCAGTTTTTGTTCAGTTTTGTCGGCCTCGCTCAATACGATGTATTCTGTCTGCAATTCGCCATTGCGGTAGAAATCATACCAGGTGCCGGTAGGCTGACCTTTGGAATAGCTGCCCTTGCGGCTTAGTTTTTTTGTTTCTTTAAAGTACCAGACAAATTCGCCTTCTTCACGAAGGAATTCCCTGCTGGTGGATCCGCCCACCATCTGTGGTTCTCCTGTTACAAAGAAATCGCGGAAGATGTACACGGGCCTTTCTTTATTCACACCGGTGATCAGGCGGACGTAGGCAGCATCTTCTTTCTTATCTACCTCGCACCATTCTTTATTCAGAAAAGCGAGATGGGTGGAGTCGTCGTACTGGTATTTCTGTGAAAAGACCGGGAGTGTTAACAAACAGCTGGCGGCAAGCATCAGTAACTTCTTCATATAAATGTTGAGATATAGGTATCGTTCTTATCAAGAACATGTTAAAGAGCGGAAGACGGGACTCGAACCCGCTACCTACAGCTTGGGAAGCTGTCGCTCTACCGGGTGAGCTACTTCCGCAGGTAATAACTAAAGGTAAAAAAATCTAATCAAGGATAATGCGCTCATCGGAAAAATTTCTCCAAACGGTTCCCGTCCCAAAGCCTACTCCATTCACCGCGGTAGCTCTATTGCGGTTAGAGATATATACTTTTCTCCCAAGATAAATCGCGCGCTGCATGAGGAAGCTCTCGCATAGTTGTCTTGAAGTGATAGGATAGAACTCGCGCTGGTCTTTCGACCGCAGGCTTCCATCACTTTGAATAGACAAAATCATCAGGGGTTCATTGTTCCTCTTGTATAGTTGCAGGGAACGGCCATCACCGGCGTAAATGCCTGTATACATGTTCCGCAGCGATATCTTCATCGGGCGATTGCCTTCCTGTATCAACAGGTCGTTATCGGTGTAGAAGCGTTCATAACTATTGTTATTCTGTAGATAAATGATCTCGGACGTATCATCAGCAATGGAGATGAACAGCTCTTTCATCTTCTTGGTGGAGCACCCCTCTGCGATGCGCAGGCTATCGTCATGTTGGAGGGCTTGTAAGAAGGCCGGATCTTTGATCACCACCTTACGGCGGCCGAATACCTCAAGGCGGTTCTTGAAGTCCTGATCTTCATAACCATATTCAACAACGCCTTCATCATATCCACGCAACGTATAGAAATCATCTTTGCGTAAACAAATCCTCCCCTGTACATCCCACCATTTTTTGTCGATACCGATACGCGGGGGCGACAAGAAAATATCACTTTCCCTGCTAAACCGCTCGTTGATATAAGCCGCAAATCCGCGACCAGTGAAGTTATCAGCATCTACGCTGCAAACGATTTCGTTGGAAGCCAGTCTGAGCGCCATATTCTTCGCATGGCTCATATGAAAAAACTGCGGTTCAGGATTACGGTAATATCGAAGCAGGCCTTTGTTTACATAAGACTGTAAGGTTTGCCGCGCCCAGTCGTACATATCATCGCGGGAGCCATAATCCAGCAGCACAAACTCGACAGGGTGGTAATCGAGATTATCAATGATATTTTGTAACAGGGTTTCTTTGAGGTGCATCGCCCTGTTCATACAAACGGTGCAGAAAGAGATGCTGTATTGCATTTGTTATATTCTTTCTTTAATGGTGATGAGAGGGGTGTACTGGGATATAACACGTGAGAGGGGAGATTGTTGTGTGGGGCAGCCTTTCATTATCTCAAAACAAGCATCAATTAATTTCCGGAGGTATGTACAGAACTCATATCTTTTTATTATATTTGTTAGATAGGCGCAGTCAGTGAATGCTGGCAGGCCTGTTAAGAGTTGCTTTCAATCCCTGATTAACTTTATTTCAAAGCAACTTGCCTTCCATGCAATGGAAAACGGACACATTGTATCAACCTTAAAGCTTATAAACTGTAGTGAATACTTCAATTTTAACAATCCCCAAAGGATACCAGAAAGAGTTAATGACAGCAGTCTGTATGAAAGAAAGGCGTCTATTCATTTAGTATGAGCATACCACAAATCATGAAAGCAGTCTTAATAAAAAAAAGGCGAGTTGCCCCACCTTACATGTTTTCACAACGGAATAATCCTTATTGTGAATTGCTTTCATTGTTGAAGGTAGATTATTTATTCAATAATAAAAAATGAAATGAAAAGAATTTTTGGTTTAGATATCGGCACCAATTCCATTGGTTGGTCACTCATCAAGCAAGATTTTCCTAATAAAATCGGAGAGATAATTGCTTCGGGAACGCGTATTATACCTATGTCGCAGGATATTTTGGGGGAATTTGACAAAGGTAATTCCATATCACAAACTGCGGAACGTACACGGCTCAGGAGCTCACGAAGGTTACGCGAGCGATTTTTGCTGCGGAGAGAACGTCTTCACAGAGTATTGAATGTAATGGGATTTCTACCAGCGCACTATGCGGCTGCAATTGATTTTGAAAAACGCTTAGGGAAATTTAAAAATGGAGAGCCCAAACTTCCTTATGATAAGGATGGTTTCATATTTAAAAAGTCTTTTTCGGAAATGCTCGCTGACTTCCAAATATCCCAACCCGAATTATTAAAAAACGAAAAGGGGGAACAGAAACTCATACCCTACGACTGGACGATATATTACCTCCGTAAAAAAGCGCTTGCTGAAAGGATAGAGAAAGAGGAACTAGCTTGGATATTATTGAATTTTAACCAAAAACGTGGTTACTATCAGCTCAGGGGGGAAGAAGAGGAAGAGCATCCTAATAAACTTGTGGAATTCCACTCGTTAAAGATATTGGATGTGTCGACAGATGAAGAACAAAACAAAAAAGGAGAGACATGGTATACCTTAACGTTGGAAAATGGGTGGGAATACAGGCGCTCCAACAAGGTGCCATTATATGACTGGAAAGGTAAAACAAGGGACTTCATTGTAACCACAGACCTGGATAATGATGGCACCATTAAAAAAAGGAGCTTCCGGGCGCCTTCAGAAGGTGACTGGACATTGTTAAAAAAGAAAACTGAAAAAGAAATCGAAAACTCCCGAAACACGGTAGGCGCCTTTATTTACGACCACCTGCTAAAAAAGCCTGGGCAAAAAATAAAGGGCAAATTGATACATACAATTGAACGGAGATTTTATAGACAGGAGCTAAAGCAAATCCTGTTAAAGCAACAGGAATTTCATGCAGCATTAAAACAGGAGGAAGTATATAATCATTGCATTAGAGAGCTATACAGAAGCAATGAAGCCCGCCAGCTTGTCTTAAAGGAAAAAGATATTTTACATCTCCTCATGGATGATATTCTCTTTTATCAACGCCCGTTGAAGAGTCAGAAATCTTCTATAGCCAATTGCCCGCTGGAATATCGTACCTATAAAGATAAAAATGGCACCGTCCACCAGCAGTACCTCAAAGCCATTGCTAAGTCAAATCCCTACTACCAGGAATTCAGGATATGGCAATGGCAACACAATCTTTCTATTTACAAGAAAATGGACGATACCAATGTTACTGCTGATTTTATAACCAATATTGAAGACCGGGAAGAGTTATTCAGATTCCTGGATAACAGAAAAGAAATTGAGCAAAAACACCTGCTGAAATTCATCCTGGAAAAAAAGGGGTTCAAGGGAAAAGCACTAAGCGCGGAAATCGAAAAATATAGATGGAATTATGTCAGTGATAAAATATATCCATGTAATGAAACAGGAGCGCTTATAAAAAACAGATTGGAGAAAGTAGATGCCCTACCAACAGGATTTCCAACGAAAGAACACGAATATCAGTTATGGCATATTATCTATTCTGTAACGGATAAAGTGGAATATGAGAAGGCGCTAAAAACCTTTGCTGAAAAATATGGCATCGATCAGGTAACATTTGTTAGTTCATTTAAGAAGTTCCCACCATTCAAAAGTGACTATGGATCTTTCTCAGAGAAGGCCATAAAAAAACTCCTCCCACTGATGCGTGTGGGGAAATACTGGAATTGGGAGGCCATAGATGAGTCATCCAAATCCAGAATTGAAAAAATAATTACCGGTGAATACGATGAAAATATCAAAGACAGGGTTAGAAAACATGCTATACATTTAGTCCATGAAAACAGCTTCCAGGGCTTGCAGGTGTGGCTCGCACAATATATAATATATGGGTATCATTCGGAGGCGACGAGTACAGATAAATGGCGTTCACCACAGGATATAGCATCCTTTCTGAAGGATTTCAGGCAGCACTCCTTACGTAATCCCATTGTAGAGCAGGTGGTAATGGAGACCATGCGTGTAGTCAAAGATGTATGGCAACAATACGGAAATGGCGCCAGTGATTTCTTCGATGAAATTCATATCGAGCTTGGCAGGGAGATGAAAAATCCCGCAGATGAAAGAAAAAAAATTACCAACCAGGTTTTAGAAAATGAAAATACCAATTTGAGAATAAAGGCATTGCTCGGCGAGCTGCTAAATGACCCTGACATCGAAAACGTACGCCCTTATTCTCCCATGCAACAGGAAATATTGAAGATCTATGAAGAAGGGGTTTTGAATTCTGATATAGAGATCAATGAAGAAATTATCAAAATCAGCAAGATAGCCCAACCCTCGTCTGCTGAATTAAAAAAATATAAACTCTGGCTCGAACAAAAATACCGTTCTCCATATACCGGGGCTATCATCCCGCTTAATAAGTTATTCACTCCAGCATACGAGATTGAACATATCATTCCACAAAGCAGGTATTTTGATGATAGTTTTTCAAATAAAGTGATTTGCGAAGCGGCCGTAAACAAGTTAAAAGACAACCAGGTAGGACTTGAATTTATCAAAAGTCATCATGGTGAAATAGTACAGACAGGATTGGGAAAAACGGTTCGTATTTTTGAAGTAAAGGAATATGAAGATTTTGTTAACCAACATTACGCAAAGAACAGAAGTAAGCGCAACAAGCTTTTAATGGAAGATATTCCGGAGAAAATGATAGAAAGACAACTCAACGACACTCGTTATATTAGCAAGTTTATCTCCGGACTTTTATCCAATATTGTCAGATCAGCAACTGATGACGATGGCGTTAATTCAAAAAATTTAATTCAGACGAATGGTAGGATAACTGGCATATTAAAACAGGACTGGGGGTTAAACGATGTCTGGAATGATCTGATCCTTCCGAGGTTCGAACGGATGAATGCACAGAGCAATTCGTCGAACTATACTGCCTGGAATGAGACTTATCAAAAGTTCCTCCCTACGGTGCCGCTAAACGAATCAAAAAACTTTTCCAGGAAACGGTTGGATCACCGTCACCACGCGCTGGATGCATTAATTATCTGTTGTACGACAAGAGATCACATCAACCTGTTAAATAATTTGTATGCCAAGTCGCCGGTACGCTATGATCTGAACAGGAAACTGAGAAGATATGAGCAGGTCAGTTATATCCATCCTGAAACCGGCGAAAAAATAGAAAGGGAAATTCCCAAAGAGTTTCATAAGCCATGGCAAAACTTTACTGTCGGCGTTAAAAACGCGCTCGAAAGTATTATTGTCAGCTTTAAACAAAACCTTCGCATCATTAACAAGGCTACGAATCACTATGAGAGCTGGGTTGTAAAGGATGGCGTTAAAGTCAAAGCATTACAAAAACAAAACGGGCAGAACTGGGCAATACGGAAGCCATTGCATAAAGACACTGTCTCCGGCCTGGTGAACCTGCCGAGAATCAAGGTACCTAAAGGGAAAATAATAACCGCTACGCGTAAAGATATTGACACGTCCTTCGATCTGAAAACTATTGAAGCTATCACAGATACAGGTATTCAGAAAATATTAAAAAACTACCTGGCGGCCAGGGAAAATAACCCTGAAATGGCTTTTACCCCCGAGGGACTTGAAGAGCTTAACAAGCATATCAGAGACTATAATGACGGGAAGTTTCATCAGCCGATTTATAAAGCCAGGGTCTTTGAATTAGGGAGTAAATTCCAGTTGGGTCAAAGCGGCAATAAGTCCAGGAAATTTGTAGAGGCAGAAAAAGGTACAAATTTATTCTTTGCGGTGTATCAGGGTGAAAAAGGGAAGCGCAGTTTCGAATCAATTCCACTAAACATAGTTATTGAACGACAGAAACAAGGCCTAAGTTCAGTTCCTGAACGGGATATCAAGGGACAGCCGCTGCTGTTTCATCTCTCTCCCAATGACCTGGTATATCTACCTACTGAAGATGAATTACAACAAAACTCAAATATCTCATTCAGGGATAAACATCCGAAGTATGTTGGCAGAATATATAAAGTAGTGAGCTTTAGTGGAAACCAGGTTTTCTTTATTAAACATGAAGTAGCCACAAGTATAGTTAATAAAGTTGAGTTCACTTCTTCAAATAAAATGGAACGATCTATAGATGGATTAATGATCAAAGAATCTTGTATTAAACTAACAGTTGGCAGATTAGGGAATATTAACATTTGACCTATGATCAAGCGTACGCTTTATTTCGGGAATCCTGCTTATTTGAAAACAAGAAATGAGCAGTTGATAATTGAGCTGGGAACAACGGGAGAAGAGAAGCAGGCGGCTATCGAAGATATTGGCTTATTAATATTGGACCATCAGCAAATAACAATAACACAGGCTGTATTGGCCAAGTTATTGGCCAATAATGTTGCGGTGATCACCTGCAATGACACACATCATCCAACAGGTATGCTGCTTAATCTGGATGGACACTCTCTTCAAAGCCAGAGATTTCAGTTTCAAATAGGCGCATCGGTTCCTTTAAAGAAGCAGCTTTGGTATCAGACAGTAGTGGCTAAAATCACCAACCAGGCCAACTTATTGGAACAGAAAAGAATTGCCAATAAGTATTTGCTGAAACTTGCTACCAGTGTCAAAAGTGGGGACAGTGACAACTGCGAAGCGAAGGCCGCTGCTTATTATTGGAAAAATATATTTCCTGGTGCTACAGATTTCAGGCGATTAAGGGAAGGGGCTCCTCCGAACAATCTCCTTAACTACGGATATGCCATTCTAAGGGCGTTAACGGCACGTTGTCTGGTAGGGTCAGGTCTATTACCTACGCTCGGTATTTTTCACCGGAATCAATACAATGCATATTGCCTGGCAGACGATATTATGGAGCCCTATAGGCCATATGTAGACATGATAGTGGCAGACATTGTGAGGATGAACGGTAGCTATCTTGAGATGACGCCTTCCATGAAGCAGCGGCTATTGGGGATTCCCGCGATGGATGTGATATTGGACGAGGAAAAAAGCCCGCTAATGAATGCCATGCAACGGACTACATCCAGTTTGGCAAAGTGCTTTGAAGGTCAATCCAGGAAGCTATTATATCCGGTCATGCAAACGACATATTTAATTTAATATGAAATTTGAACGATTAAACGCCTATCGCGTCATGTGGGTACTTGTAATGTTTGATTTGCCTACGGAAACAATACAGGACAAAAGAATATATGCAAAATTCCGTAAAAACATTCTTGCGGACGGGTTCTCGATGTTTCAGTTCAGCATGTATCTTCGCCATTGTAGCAGCCGGGAAAATGCAGAAGTACATATTCAGCGGGTCAAAAGAATCCTTCCTGCTAAAGGTCATGTTGGAATATTAAATATTACTGACAAACAATTTGGTATGATGGAAATATTTCATGGCCAGGAGCAGGTGGGTACACCTGCTCCTGTACAACAACTGGAACTCTTCTAATACCAACATTAAAATTTTGCGGATTATAGCCATAAAAAAACGGGAGGATCTCCCGTTTTTTTATGCTGTTCCGGAGGCTAAACCCTCTACGGGCAGGCATTCCATAAAAGTCAGTTGTTTGGAACCAAAGGTAATGTAAAGTTTGAAAGCAATTCACAACTACGATGAAATGCTGGAACGTGCCATATTAGTTGTTTGGAACCAAAGGTAATGTAAAGTTTGAAAGCAATTCACAACCGCCGGCTATCGGTGTGATCGATATCACCGTTGTTTGGAACCAAAGGTAATGTAAAGTTTGAAAGCAATTCACAACTTGCCCCTATGGTAGATGATCAATTCATCGTTGTTTGGAACCAAAGGTAATGTAAAGTTTGAAAGCAATTCACAACTTATCTTGGTGTGAAGCCTGCAGAGCTTTGTTGTTTGGAACCAAAGGTAATGTAAAGTTTGAAAGCAATTCACAACTACATGGTTTTCGTAATGTGTATGAAGCTCGTTGTTTGGAACCAAAGGTAATGTAAAGTTTGAAAGCAATTCACAACGTTCAGGGCAGATACTTATTCCGAAGTTCAGTTGTTTGGAACCAAAGGTAATGTAAAGTTTGAAAGCAATTCACAACTACATGGTTTTCGTAATGTGTATGAAGCTCGTTGTTTGGAACCAAAGGTAATGTAAAGTTTGAAAGCAATTCACAACGTTCAGGGCAGATACTTATTCCGAAGTTCAGTTGTTTGGAACCAAAGGTAATGTAAAGTTTGAAAGCAATTCACAACTAATAGATAAAGAAACAATACTCATAAACGTTGTTTGGAACCAAAGGTAATGTAAAGTTTGAAAGCAATTCACAACAAGCGATAAAATGTCATTAGCATTAAGAAGTTGTTTGGAACCAAAGGTAATGTAAAGTTTGAAAGCAATTCACAACATGCGTGGGCGGCGGGAATCCAATTGCGAGGTTGTTTGGAACCAAAGGTAATGTAAAGTTTGAAAGCAATTCACAACACCTGGAGACTACTGGTACCCTCTATTGGGTTGTTTGGAACCAAAGGTAATGTAAAGTTTGAAAGCAATTCACAACAGCATATGCTTAATTTGAGTTATTTTTACTGTTGTTTGGAACCAAAGGTAATGTAAAGTTTGAAAGCAATTCACAACTTCAAGAGGGGCCACCAGCCGCTCAATTTTGTTGTTTGGAACCAAAGGTAATGTAAAGTTTGAAAGCAATTCACAACATTATACAGTTAGGCCTTATAAACTAATACAGTTGTTTGGAACCAAAGGTAATGTAAAGTTTGAAAGCAATTCACAACTGTCGCTTGCGTGAAACTTGATGGTCTTCGTTGTTTGGAACCAAAGGTAATGTAAAGTTTGAAAGCAATTCACAACAGCTATCTTCGTAGCACAATGGCACATCTAGTTGTTTGGAACCAAAGGTAATGTAAAGTTTGAAAGCAATTCACAACAGGCGGCAGCCAGATATCCATATCCAGCAAAGTTGTTCGAAACCAAGGTTAATGCAAAGATCACCAACAATAGATATACACAGAACAGGGCAAAGCGATAACCTACCCTAAACCATATTTATTACATGCCTTGAACCCTCTACAGTATACAACAGCCTATCTATAAAAACCTCTTAACTCCCCAAACTAATCATCTGTGAATACCACGTCTCTTTCAACATTTTCACCAGATGATTGAAATACTTATCGGACCCCAAGTTGGTCGATATCGCTATCTGCGCCGCCCAGTATGGTTCTGTGAGGTTGGTATCATCCAGCAGGCTAAAAATAGAAAGCTGATTGGTAAACTCTTTCGTTCCTTTCTTTTTGGCGGGGCGACCATAGTCTCTTAAAAAGATGTTATAAGCCAATGTGCGGTGTACGTAATCTTTCGTGGAGTCGGCCACAAATTCCGGCGCAATCACTAATATAGCATCATGTGGATACATCCTGGATGCTATTCGAATATTCTCATCAGTGACGTGGCTCACATCTCCCAGATACATTAGCGAAGAAGAGAACGCTTCGTTTTTAAGCTCCTTGTCAAGCGCATATTTCACATCCTGCGCTATCTTTCTGCTGGACATGGGTCCTGCTGAAAGTATCAACAACTTTTTAATCTGCCGTTCAGTGGTATTTTCCTTAATACTGGTTACAATAGTGGGATCACCAGTTTGTGCATAGGCATTAATGAGGCCCGCAGCCAGCAACAGTAACAGTATTATTTTCTTCATGGTATAGCAAACTATAAAATAAAAAGGCCTGCATTACTGCAAGCCTTCAATGTTTTGCTCCCCCTGCTGGACTTGAACCAGCGACCCTCTGATTAACAGTCAGATGCTCTAACCAACTGAGCTAAGGAGGAGTGTTTCCCGTATCGTTTGTGCGATTTGGGATTGCAAAAATAGGTAAATTTTCATTTTTGCAAAATCTTATTTCATTTTTTTTGAAATTTTTTTCGGGAGATAAGAAAAAGTAGCCACCACAAAGGGTTTCAGATTGATGATAAAAAATCATTTTCTCACCCTCACCAGCTCCCGCTCCTCCAAAGTGCTGACCCTGGTGGCTTTTCGCACAAAGGGCAGATCCAGTTTGCTCACCCTGAAATGGGGAAAGGATTGTATCACCTCGCAGGTGAAGCCTTTTTGCTGTAGCGATGCCACCGCCTGCGGAGTGGCGAACAACACCTTCGGCGATGCCGCCAACGCGGGCAGGATCGTAGTGCTATCGTAACGCGCTACCGGCGCATGGAGATAGAAATCGAAAGCGTAGCTGTTATCGCCGTACAGGGCTACCGTGGTTCCGGGTAACGATGCATTGGCATAGCGGGCAGCTTCACTGCCGCTCTGGTAGCGCATCATATCGGGATACAGGATGGTATTCAGGTAAAGGTTCAACAGGATGCTGATAGCGATGGTGCGGTAAAATACAGCCGCCTTGGTAGATTTGTCGAGCCAGTTATGCAGCAGCACATACAACAGTATCAGGGCGCCGGCGGGTATGAGCCAGGCATAGTGCATGGCGGGCTTGTACAGCAGGTCTATCACCGTGCCCAGTATGGCGATGAGGATGATAATGGTATATTGCGTAGTGCGGAAAAACTTCATCCAGCGCTCGCTTTGCTGCGAGAGGATATAATTTGCGGTGAGGATGGCAAAGAAAGGGAAGATGATATTCAGGTAATGCGGCAGCTGGAACTTCGATAATGAAAACAGCAGGAAAGTGGCCAGGGCGCCGCATATGCAGTAATATTCCGTTTGTTGCTTCCATCGCCTGATGAACAGGATCACAGCAGCATAGAGCATGATTGACCATGGCAGGAAAGCCCACAGCAAGGTGTGAAAAAAGAAAAAAGGATCGCCCGCACCTTTGATAGGACCGGTGTTCATGAACCGGCCAAACTGGCTGTCCCAGAAGAAAAAGCGCAGACCGGAAACGCCGGTACGACCGAAAACTATTTTCTCCGGGTGTTGGTCAAACTGATGGTATAATGCATACAGTTCCGGTGTGATGAACAATGCGATGAGCACTGCTGCCAGCAGCCATCGCCAGTGCAGCAGTTCGCGCCAGTTACGGGTAAAGAGCAGCTGGCCGCCGATGGCCGCACCGATGGGCACCAGCGCAAAAGGGCCTTTCGTCATCACGGCACAAGCGGCGAAGATGGCGCCGGGCAATATCTTCTTCTGATAAAAAAAATAAACAGCAGCGATGATAAGCCCCGTCAGGTATGGTTCTGCGCGTACGTCGTTGTTGGAGATCACCAGGTGTTCGGCGGTAAGCAGGATACATACCGCCCAGCGGGCTACCTGCTCATTATAAAGAGATAAAGCAAAACGATAAGTATACCAGGCGCCCATCAATGAAAACAATATAGCGGGCAGCTTGTACGACCAGGTATGAATGCCGAAGATATTGAAACTAAGCGCCACCATCCAGAAAGGGAAGTGGGGTTTATCGAGCCAGTCGCGGCCATCCGCATAGAGATTCCAATAATCATGACGGAGCACCATCTGCTTGGATATCCCGGCATAGAGCGCGCCATCGGGCTCCAGGATGGGTACCCACAGGGCGCTGAACTGCAACAGCACCACCATCGCCGTGATCAGCAGCCAGACCTGGTTTTCATTCAGTGTAAACTTACGTGTAGGTGTAATTAGCATAGCGAAATTTACTGGCATCTGCCGGTTACTTCAACAATACACGCTACTCTTAACACAAAAATAATTCCTACCAGAACCAGCCTGTCTTCTCTAGGCCAAGATAGTAGCCATCTTCCCTTTGTTCTATTGGATATGTCTTCAGATGATATCCTTCGCCGGTGGTGTTATGCCCGTTTTTGATGCTGAAGCGGTAGCGATGTACCGGGCATACGATGTTACCATCATTGTCCACGAAGCCATCGGCCATAATGCCGCTGGCATGCGGGCATTTGTAGGCGAAAGCGAAGAGCTGCCCCTGAAAACGGGTGCAGCAGATCATCTTACCATTTATTTCCAGTACATGGATATCTGTTTCGCCGACAGGTAAACTGCCCTCATCGAGTTTATACCACGAATATCTTTTGGCCATCAGTAGAAAAATTCCGTTTTATAAGGATAACGTTCCCGGTACAGCTGTGAAACCTTGTCCATAATGGTTTTGCGCAGCTCCTCGATATTTCTTTTCTCCAGGGCGGAGACAAATACACAGTTGCCGTTGGTTTTAACCTCCCAGCTTTCTTTCAGCTGTTTGAGGATATCTTCTTTCACATCCTCTTCCAGCCATTTATCGAAGGTATTGGCTTCGTAAAGGTCCATCTTGTTAAAGATCATGATGGTGGGCTTTTCGAAGGCTTTCAGTTCTTGCAGGGTGCGGTTCACCACTTCGATCTGTTCTTCGTACTGCGGATGGGAGATGTCCACCACATGCATGAGGATATCGCTCTCGCGCACCTCGTCCAGCGTGGATTTGAAGCTCTCCACCAGGTGGTGCGGCAGTTTGCGGATAAACCCTACTGTATCGCTGAGGAGGAAAGGTGTCTGGTCAAACACCACTTTGCGGGTGGTGGTATCCAGCGTGGCGAAGAGTTTATTTTCTGCAAAAACCTCGCTTTTGCTGAGAAGGTTCATCAGCGTGCTTTTGCCCACGTTGGTATAACCAACGAGCGCTACACGGATAAACTCACCGCGTTCCTTGCGTTGTGTGAGCGCCTGTTTGTCGATCTCGCCCAAACGCTTGCGCAGCAAGGCGATCTTGTCTTTAACGATACGACGGTCCGTTTCAATTTCTGTTTCACCGGGGCCCCTGCTGCCGATACCGCCTCCCTGGCGTTCCAGGTGGCTCCACATACCACGCAGCCTTGGCAGGATGTACTGGTATTGCGCCAGTTCCACCTGCACTTTGGCCTGTGCCGTGCGGGCGCGCCGGGCGAAGATGTCCAGGATAAGGTCACTGCGGTCGATCACTTTCACTTTCAGCACCTTTTCAATATTGGCGATCTGTGAGCCGGTCAGCTCATCATCGAATATGACGATTGATATATCTCTGCCCGTTATAAACTGATGTATTTCTTCCAGCTTGCCCTTGCCCACAAAGGTGGCTCTGTCGGGGTGCGACAGCTTCTGGGTAAAGCGTTTTACGGTCTGGGCGCCGGCTGTTTCAGCCAGGAACACCAGCTCGTCCAGGAACTCCTGTACCTGGCGCTCAGACTGGTCTTTCGTGATCACACCTACGATCACTGCCCGTTCTTCTTTTTGTACCGCTTGTTTTTTCTCAATCAAAGTATTTCAGAATTTCCTGCAAAAATACTTGAAATTTTTCTCGGAAAGCGCCCCTTCGCTTACTTTACGGACTTTGCGGGAAACTACCTACATTTACGCGATCCAAAACAACACCTTCACATCATGTATAAACCTCTTTTATTGACAGGACTATTCATTTCAACTATGGTATCAGCCCAGGACAGGATGACGCCCGAACTGCTATGGCAGTTAGGCCGCGTAAGCGGAGAAGCGGTGAGCGCAGACGGCAAAACCGTTATCTACGGCGTTTCTCAGGTAAATGTTGCAGATAATAAAAGCGAGAAAAATCTCTTTGCCATCCCCATCACCGGCGGCACGCCAAAGCAACTTACCCAAACACCAGGCGCAGAAAACGATGTAGCCATATTGCCTAACAACAAGATCGGCTATTCCCTCAAAGGCCAGTGGTGGGAGATGAACACCGACGGCTCCAACCCAATACAGAAAACGAATGTAGAAGGAGGGATGGATAACATCCGCCTCTCTCCGGACGGTAAATTTATCCTCTTCACCAAAGAGGTGAAAGTGAAAAAGATCAACGGTAAAGACCATTATCCCGATCTTGCCAAATCAAATGTACAGATCTATGATAACCTCAACTACCGCCACTGGGATGCCTGGGAAGATGGTAATTTCTCCCATGTATTCTACGCCACCTACAATAATGGCGAAGTAGGCACACCGGTAGACATCATGGCAGGCGAACCATACGACTGCCCGCAAATGCCCTCTGGTGGCCCGGAAGACGCTATCTGGAGCGTGGATAGTAAAAGCATCATCTACGTATGTAAGAAAAAATACGGCAAAGATTATGCGATCAGCACCAACACCGATATTTACGAATACGACCTCACGGCCAAAACTACCCGCAACCTCTCCGAAGGCATGATGGGCTACGATGTGCAGCCGGTATTCAGCCCCGACGGCAAATACCTCGTGTGGCTCAGCATGGCCCACGATGGCTATGAGGCCGACAAGAACGATGTGATCATCCTCGATCGCAGCACCGGCGTCAAAACCAATATCACCAAGGGTTGGGACGGCACCGCCAATGCAGCGCGCTTCAGCAGCGATAGCAAAAAGATCTTCTTCCTCGCCGTGATCAAAGGCACCGAACAACTCATGGAGATCAACCTGGCAAAAGAAGTAGCGCAAACGAACGAAAAACATATCCGCCAGATCACAGAAGGCGATTTCGATATCAACGGCATCATCGCGCAGAGTGGCAACAAGCTCGTGGTAACCCGCACCGATATGAACCACGCCGCAGAAGTGTTCACCGTTGATCTCGCGAAAGGCGATGTGGAAGCGCTGACCAGCGTCAACAAAAATATCTACGACAAGATCGGCAGCTGCAAAGTGGAAAAACGCTGGGTGAAAACGACCGATGGTAAACAGATGCTCGTATGGGTGATCTTCCCTCCAGGCTTTGATCCCGCACAAAAATATCCCACCTTGCTATACTGCCAGGGCGGCCCGCAATCTGCACTGTCACAATTCTATTCCTACCGCTGGAACTTCCAGCTGATGGCCTCCCAGGGCTACATCGTGGTGGCGCCTAACAGAAGAGGGATGCCCGGTCATGGCGTGCAATGGAACGCTGCTATCAGTAAAGACTGGGGCGGCCAGCCAATCCGCGACTACCTGAGCGCGATCGACGACGTGAGCAAAGAAAGCTATGTAGACAAAAAACGCCTTGGCGCGATCGGCGCCAGCTACGGCGGCTATTCTGTATACATGCTCGCCGGCGTTCACGAAAACCGCTTCAAAACCTTCGTGGCACACGATGGCCTCTTCGATCTGAAAAGCTGGTATGGCACCACGGAAGAACTATGGTTCGCCAACTGGGACCTCGGCGCTTATTGGGACAAGGCTAACGTGAACACCTATACGCAGTTCAACCCGAGCGAACACGCCAACAAATGGAATACGCCCATCCTCATCATACAGGGCGGCATCGACTTCAGAGTGCCCATCGAGCAAGGCTTACAGGCCTTCCAGCTGGCGCAGCTGAAAGGTATCAAGAGCAAACTGCTCTACTTCCCGGAAGAGAACCACTGGGTGCTGAAACCACAAAACGCACTGGTATGGCAACGTGAGTTTTTCAGCTGGCTGAAAGAAACACTGTAAAATTTGGGGATTTACGGATTTCCGGATTTTTTGATTTGTTGGAAATCCAAATCCGAAAATCAAAAAATCCGTAAATCCATAAATCAAATATCCAAATAATAAAATAACCAAATAACTAAATCCTTATGGCATCGCTACTGATTGATATCCAGCGTGGCATCGCCACCATTACCCTCAACAGGCCGGATGTGTACAATGCCTTCAATGATCCCCTCAGCTACGAGCTGCAGGACGCTTTAAAGCAGGCGGAAAAAGATCCCAACGTCAGGGTAGTAATACTCACGGGCGCAGGAAAGGCCTTTAGCAGCGGGCAAGACCTCAAAGCCACCCTGGACACTGGCAAACGCAGTCTCAGCGAATCGCTGCACATGCGTTACAACCCCATTATCCGGGCCATCCGCAACATGCCGAAACCGGTGATCTGCAAACTCAATGGCGTGGCCGCCGGCGCAGGATGCTCCCTGGCGCTGGCCTGCGACCTGATCATCGCCAGCGAGGCCGCCACGATGATAGAGATTTTCGTTAACATCGCGCTGGTGCTGGATTCAGGCTCTTCTTATTTTCTGCCCCGCACCGTGGGCTATCACCGCGCCTTCGAGCTGGCCACCAAAGCGTCGAAGATCAGCGCCACAGAAGCTTTACAGCTCGGGCTGGTGAACAAAGTGGTGCCCGCCAACGAGCTCGATGCCGCCGTACAAACGGAAGCCGAATACTACGCTAACGCCCCTACGAAAGCTATCGCGCTCATGAAAAAGATGCTCACCAAAGGCCTGACAGAAACCCTGGACCAAACCCTCGAATACGAGGCCTATTGCCAGGAAATTGCCGGTAATTCCGCCGACTACGCCGAAGGCGTACAAGCCTTCATCGAAAAAAGAAAACCGGTATTCACCGGCCACTGACCATAAAAAAAGCGCGCCCCCGCAATGCGGGGGCGCGCCCAATATCCTGAACATTCCGCCTACAGGCCGCTCAGCGCAATACCGATCTGGTAAGGCCTGATGTCGTAAACAGAATTGTCTTTCAGCAAAGGATTGATAGAGTAGGAACCAAACAGCGCAAAGTTGCCATAACCCACACGGGCAGTGGCTGCAAAGCGCCAGGGGTTGAAGAACTCGCGGTTCTTCTCTTTCTCCGTGGTCTTGGCGCCGTTAGCACCTGTTACCCTGGCTTTGGTATGTGCATCCACCAATGCGCCCACTTTCAAGCCGATAGCAGCTTTGAAGCCTTTGTTGGCATTGTCGGGAACACTGCGGTACCTTAACTCCACCGGGATCTCGATGTAAGTGGTAGCCACTTTATATCTCTTCACGTTGGTAGTTGCAGGGAAGCTCACACTCTTGCTGTTGCTGGCGCCTGTAACATCCATCGCGTGGTCTTTTAAACTTATACCGCTGGTGCTGATACCCAAACCGGCCGCAAGGCTCATCTTGGATTTCTTGAATGGCATATCATACATGAAGGCGACGTTAAAGCCCCTGTTGAAGCCCGTCTTCACACTATCAGGACTACCGGCCCAGCCATCGTATGATAACTGGATCATCAAAAAGTCCTTGGAATGGGTAGCTGCATTCACCGCCTTATTCATCGGAGAGCCGCCATCCTGGGCAAATACGCCTATGGAAACCGCTATCAGACCAAGCGTAAAAATTATTTTCTTCATAAAATCTTAATACTTAAGAAAAAGAATATTAGGCAAATTTAATGGAATGATCGCAAAACAAATCTGTTAAAATATTGCAAAAACAGGCTCCGTTGACCATTTTCCGCGGCGGAAGTTACATAAAAAGTAATATTGACAATCATATTCTTTTCCTGACACCCCGTTTATACTGAACAGAATGAACAGCAAGAATGGAATAAATTATCTTTAATTTGATGAGAAATCCTTCAAAAGGGCTGTAACCACTGCCAACGACGATATTTTGATGACCTGCAATTTTTTCGGTGTTGTGAAACCGCTGATCTATGAGAAAAATTGTAAATACCGTTATCTGCCTGATACTGGCCGTGGTAATGTTCCTCGGCGCATTCGTGTACTATGCCTGGATGGTACAGAAAAGAACCCGCGACGCTGCCGCCCTGATCCATCACAGCACTCTTTCCGACGATACCAGCCGCAATGCCCTGAAAGCCCAGCTGGACAAGGATATCCAATACACCCGTTATTCCTTCTGGGTAACCCTGATGACCAGCTGCTTCATCCTCATCCTGCTCGCCGGTGAATCCCGCTATATTTTTTATCTCTTTAAAAAAATAAAACAAAGGGTCAACCAACTGCAAAAAAGTGAGCAGTCCTTCCGGAGACTGGCAGAAGAAGCGGAACCTATTTTCTATACCGCCACACCCGAAGGCTACTTCACCTACATCAGCGGACGTGCCGAAGAAATCACCGGCTATACCACCGGAGAACTCGTGGGCAAACATTACTCCTTCCTGCTGGATGAGGCCACCTTCGCACGTTTGCAGGAATTTTATGTACATCAGATGAAGAGCCATCAGGACTACTCCTCACAACGCTTCGAGATCATTACCAGGTCAGGCGAAAGGAGAACGGTAGAACAACTTGCTTCTATCATCCGGCAGGATGATGGCAAAGCACGCGGCTTTCATTGCATCGTTCGTGATATTACCAAACCAGACGACCATTACCTCGACCACCTGCGGGAGCGGCTGGAAGCCGTGATCGACTTCACCCCCTCGATGATGTTCATCACCGATATGAACGACCGGTACCTGCTGGTCAATAACCGCTTCGCAGAGATCTTCCAGGTAAAGAAATATGAAGTGATCGGTAAAACTTCCGCAGAGCTGGCGCATTACCACTGGGTATCGCGCTATGCCGGCCTCGACCAACAGGTACGCCAAACCGGTAGCTCCGCCAGCATGGACGACCCCATCACCGTAAACGGACAAACCTTTCACTTCCTCATCACCAAATTTCCGCTCCGCAACAGCCGCGATGAGTTGATTGGCATCTGCGGCATCGGGCAGGACTTCACCGAAAAAAACAACTATACCCGCGAACAAATCATTGCCCGCAAAGCCGCTGAAGAAGCCATGAAAGCGCAGGAAACCTTCCTCGCCAACGTGAGCCACGAAATACGTACCCCCATGAACGGTATCCTCGGCCTCACCAACATGCTGCTGCAAACGCCGCTCACCCGCGACCAGGACGACTTTCTTCAATCTATCAAAAAATCCGCCTCACATCTCCTCGTCATCATCAATGAAATACTCGATTTCTCAAAAATAAAAGCTGGCAAACTTGATATCGAACATGCGCCTTTCAATATCCGCGACGAGATCAACGATCGCCTCTTCTCCCTTAAACTGCAAGCACAGGAAAAACAATTGTCCTTCTTCACAGAAGTGGATGAACGCATTCCGCAATATGTGATCGGCGATCCCGTGCGGCTCAACCAGATACTGGGCAACCTCGTGGAAAATGCCATTAAATTCACCGACAAAGGCCATGTGAGCCTGCAATTGACCCTGCTCGGTAAAAATGAAGACCATCTTCGTATTGCCTTCGACGTTAGTGACACCGGCATTGGCATAGCGCCGGAAATGCAGGAACATATCTTCAAGAGCTTCACACAAACGCACAGCGATAACAACCGCAAATACGGTGGCACCGGCCTCGGATTAACCATCAGCAAAGAGCTGATAGACATTCAGCAAGGCAGCATCTCTGTGATCAGCGATCCCGGCAAAGGCGCCTGCTTTCATGTGGAACTGCCTTTCATCGTATGCCATTTTCCGCCGGCGCCAAAGAAACAGCCGCATCATCACATCAGCGAAAAACCCTTGCTGGGAAAGCATATCCTGGTAGTGGAAGACAATGAGATCAACCGGCAGGTGGCCCTCCATGCGCTCAACAATGCCGGCGCACGTACCGCCGCCGTCACCGACGGCAGCATCGCAGTGGAGCTGCTGCATTTCCAGACTTACGACTGCATCATCATGGACATACAGATGCCCAACATGGACGGATACCAGGCCACCCGGCAGATCCGCGCCAATGGCGTAGACACCTGCATCATCGCCATGACGGCATCCGCCATCAAAGGCGAACGGGAACGATGCCTGCAAGCCGGCATGAACGATTACATCTCCAAACCATTTGAACCAGCCATACTCTACGAAAAAATACTGTCCTGCACCGGCTGCGAAGTGCCCGTCTTCATACCTGTAACACCTCCACCAGTAAGGAAAACAGCCGATATAGATATTCAGAACGCCTACCGGCTGATGGATAACAACGAAGAAAGTGTACGTACCCTGCTGACAGACCTCATGGAAATATTGCCGGAAAAATTCCGCGAAATGCAGGAAGCTGTGCAGGAGCAGCGTTGGGAAGACCTCTTCGTGCTGGCACACCAGATCAAATCCAACCTCAATATCATCCGGCTGCGGGAGGCAGTGGATATCGCAGCCACCATAGAGCGCGATGCAAGGCTGGTACAGCATCTTGGCGCCATACCCCAACGCATACACGAACTGATATCCGTGTACAACGAATACCTTCCCGAGATAGAAGATGCAGTGCTGCTCGCCAAGCAAATAAAATAGCGACGCGGGCCGTTGTTATTCTGCGCTGCTCTGCGTGAAACTCACCGGTAGTTTGAAATAGAACTCGCTGCCTTTGCCTTCCGTGCTGTGCACGCCAATGGAACCGCTTTGCGCTTCAATAAATTCTTTGGAGATAGCCAGACCAAGGCCGCTGCCGGAATGGCCCTTGCCGCCCGGCACCTGGAAGAAACGGTCGAAGATCTTTTGTTGGAAGGCCGCCGGAATGCCCTTGCCGAAATCGCGTACGGCAAAAACCAGTTGCTGATCTTCGGTGGGCGTCACGGAAAGCTCGATGGCAGCGCCTTTGCTGGAATAACGTATGGCGTTGGTGAGCAGGTTCACCAGCACCCAGGCCGTTTTTTCTACGTCGGCCACAACATCGGGGGTAGTATCAGGGATAGCTGTTTTGATGGTCACTTCGTGCTGTGCGGCCTGCCTTTGTACGGTGTCCAGGGCGTATTGCACGATGCTGGCAGGTTTCACGGATTGCGGCTGTAATTGTATGTTGCCGCTTTCCACCTGCGAGAGGTCCAGCAGCTCGCTCACGATCTTGATCATCCGGCGATTGTCTTGCTTGAGGCTTTCCAGCAGCTCCTTTTGTTCTCCGGATAACTGCCCTACGCGCTCATCTTCCAGCAGCTTCAAACTGAAGTCGGACGAGGCCAGCGGCGTTTTCAGCTCATGCGAGATGGTGGCGATGAAATGTGTTTTGGCAATATCCTGCTCTTTGAAAGAGGTGAC
Source organism: Chitinophaga vietnamensis (assembly GCF_902167635.1). Classification (GTDB taxonomy): domain Bacteria; phylum Bacteroidota; class Bacteroidia; order Chitinophagales; family Chitinophagaceae; genus Chitinophaga; species Chitinophaga vietnamensis. Next base: position 126,548 of record NZ_CABHMS010000008.1, on the reverse strand, counting down.
GTTTTTCAATATAACGACATGGCCTATACGTTTTCCTTCGTGCTGGATATCGGCGGTTTCCTGTGTAAAGAAACTTTCTTTGCCGTCCACTACAATTTTGAGCGGCGCATTTTCTTTGGGGTTGATGAGGTATTTAAGCAGGTCGTTCTGTTTGGCGGCTTCTGTGGCGGGACGGCCTACGAGGTCTTTCTCCTGTACATTGAGCAACTGCAAAGCCTGCGTGTTGGCAAACAGAATAGTGTTGTTGCTATCGAACCCGATGGTGGCGTCTTTCAGGCTGCTGATCACGGCTTCGGCGCGTTGCTTTTCGAACATGATGCGTGCAAGGTTGCTGTGCTCATAGTCGTCCAGTCGCTGGGCCATGGTATTGAAGGCGGCGGCCAGCTCCCCAAATTCATCGCCGGTCCGGAAGTACAGGCGCTTGTTATATTCTTTGTCGGCGATGCCTTTGATCGCCTCTGTGAGCGCATGAATGGGATTAGCAATATAGCCGGGAAAATTATAAACGAATGTGAAGCCCAGCAGGAAACATACGCCGCTGATGATAGCGATATAAAGGAGCGCGTTATCGGCGGTTTTCTTCACCAGTTCATTCTTTCCAACGATCGCATTCATGTTGAGGTCCATGATCACGTAGATGCTGCGTTTGATGGAGGCGATATCGCCGGGAGAAGTTAAAGAGTCGGTACGGAGATGATCGAAGATATTCCGGACCTGCGTGGTGGCGGTCATTTCGCCACGTTCGGTTACATTGGCTTCCTGTTTTTTCAGGTTCTCTTCAAAAGATTTCAACGCGGCGGCACGATTGGCAGACAGGTCTTCCAGGGCCACCAGCATGTTTTTGGAGTACTCGATCGATTCGTAGTTGTCTTTGAGTATGATCTTGGCTTTTTCATTGAGCCGGTTGAGATAATAATATCCCAGCACGCTTACGATCAGCAGCATGATGTAGAGGAAAAGCACCCCGAGCGTGATCTTCGTTTTAAGCCTGAATTTACTCATGATAATATGATGAGGTCTATGTCGTTGGAAGAAAGCGTTTTCAGCAACTGGTTAAACAGGTTAGTACGGAGTATGATCCTGAAGAGGCTGATGTGCGGCTTTCCGATACATACGGTAGTAACATGTTTTTCCAATGCAAGTTTAATGATAGCTGCTGATATATTGGCCTCATGTTCCTGGATGACTTCCGCGCCCAGTTCTGTGGCCAGTTTCAGGTTATTGATGAGATGCCGTTGCGCGGCCAGTGCTATTTTGTCCACGCTTTCGCGGGGTGTTTGTACATATAGCACATACCAGTCCGCATGATAGTAAGCAGCCAGCCGGGCGGTTTTGCGGATCACCTTGCGGGCTACTTCATCATTCGTGGAAATGCAGGCCAGGAACGTCTCGTGGCGCATTTGCTGGCTGCGCGGAATCTCTGTTTCCACTTTTCTTTCCACCTGCGTGGTAACCTCTTTGAGGGCAAGCTCGCGCAGCTGCAATATTTTTTCGGCCTGAAAGAAATTGCGGAGGGCCGTCTCTACTTTTGATTTATCATAAATCTTGCCTTCTTTGAGCCTGGTGATAAGCTCATCAGCCGTGAGGTCGATGTTCACTACCTCATTGGCCATTTGCAGGATGAGGTCGGGGATACGTTCCTGCACTTCCACGCCGGTGATAGATTTCACCTCCTGGTTAATGCTCTCGATGTGCTGGATATTCACGGCAGAGATCACGTTGATGCCTGCGTTGAGAATGTCTACTACATCCTGCCAGCGTTTTTCATTTTTGGAGCCGGGGATATTGGTATGCGCCAGTTCATCAATGATCACCCAGTCAGGCGACAAAAGCAAGATGGCGGAGAGATCCATCTCTTCCAACATCTTGCCTTTATAAAAAACCTGTTTTCTTGGTATGGTGGGCAGGCCTTCCAGCAGGGCATGCGTTTCCGCACGATCATGCGTTTCGATATAACCTATCTGGATGTTAACGCCATTCCTCAGCATGGCATGCGCCTCTTGCAGCATGCGGTAAGTTTTGCCCACACCGGCGCTCATGCCGATGTACACTTTAAACATCCCTCTGCCTGCGCGGTTGGCCATCTGGAGGAAATGCTCCACAGATTGTTCTTTTTCTTTTTCAGTCATGGTATATACTTAGAACCATACCGCCAACGATGCCGTGACGGCCGTATTCGTATTGCTCATACTGGTTCCTTTGATAAATGTTTTATCCTTACCATCGAACATCCTGCCTTCTATCCTGAACATCACGTGATCTACCGGGGTGAAGTCCATGTTGAGCGAGTAGCCCATCGTCTGGAATCCGTCAGGGGCGCCGGTGGAGATGACCACGCCATGTTCGTCTTTATAATATTCCACTCTTCCTGTTAATGCAAATTTACTGGTGAAGGCGTAACGCGCTACCACAGCGGGACTATACCAACTGTATAATTCACTTTCGCCTTTCGCTTTTTGTTGCATGCCATAATCCATACCCGCAGTGAAGCTGAATTTATCGCTTATATTGAACGTACCGTAAAGGTCGTTAAAGTAACGCATACGGCGTGTGCTGTCAGGAAAATCATTGCCGGCATAAGTGCTCCAGTTGAGCAGCACTTTGTCGGAAGGCTTGAAGGTGATCTGTGTGCCGAAGGCAGGCGTCTGGTTGCCGTCCACCCGTTTGATGCGTTGCCAGCCATTGAGATACATGGCCGCAAAGGACCATTTGTCGTTGGGCGTCCAGGTTACTTTAGCGCCGGTTTCATAGTAGGGCGAGTTCTCCGCCTGGATACTGCGCGTGAGAGTATAGCAATCCTTGCCAATGGCGCTTTCAAACCCGATGTGCGAGGGCATGATACCGGCATCTACCCATACCTTTTTTCCTACGCGGATGCCTACGTTGGCTTCATACACGTGTTGCATCAGGGTGGGCTCGGTGGCGAGATTGTACTGTGGGTAAGTACCTGCCATCAGGCCTACATTGGCGCGGATGCGATCGGATGTATAATTGGCTTTGATCATGCCGAGGTTCAGGTTAAGTTCATTATGCCGGTTGAAATTGTACAGGAATCCTGGCTTCAGGTGATCTGCCGGTTTATTGAAGTCATAGCTGTAATATACTTCTGCGTAGCCGGAGATGGTTACTTTTCCTTTCTCTGTGTGTGTCGAGTCTTGCGCATACGCGCCCAATGCAGCGCCCATGGCGGCTGCCAGCAAACGGGTCTTTTTCATCGTTGGTGCTTGGTTCTTAATACAGGTTAAATGGTATCACTTTATTTCAGTTCGTCGAGTGCCACATTGAGTTTCAGCACGTTCACGGTAGCAGGTCCGAACATGCCCAGCAGTGGTGATTTGATATGATCGCTTACCAGCTGTTTCACGCGATCGGCAGCAAGGCCCCTGGCTTTCGCTACGCGGGCTACCTGAACGTAAGCCGCAGCAGGAGAGAGGTCCGGGTCAATACCACTGGCGGAAGCAGTCACCAGTTCTGCGGGCACTTCTTCTTTTTTCACCGTCGGGTTATGAACCAGGAAGGTATCAAGCCTTTCCTGTATCACCTTGAGGAGATCAGGATTACCGGCAGATTTGTTGGAACCGCCGGAGCCGGCAGCGTTATAATCTACCGCAGAAGGGCGCGACCAGAAATATTTGTCTTGCGTAAATTTCTGCCCTACCAGTTCATACCCTACTACTTTTCCATTATGCATGACCGTTACACCGTTGCCTTTGCCGGGCGCCAGTTTGGCGATGGCGGCGAGGAAGAGCGGGTAGATGCCTGCAAGCAGGATAACGAGGATGATGGTCAGTTTTATAGATGGCAAAAGATATTTTTTCATGACGGATGATTTAATTTTTTACATAAACAATGCGATCAGCATATCAATAATCTTGATACCGATGAAAGGTGCGATGATACCGCCTACGCCGTATATCAGCAGGTTCCTGCGGAGCAGTGCGCTGGCGCCGATGGGCTTATAGGCCACACCGCGGAGCGCCAGCGGTATCAGCATAGGGATAATGATAGCATTGAAGATCACGGCGCTGAGGATAGCCGATTCAGGGCTATGCAGCTTCATGATATTGATTCCCTGCAAAGCCGGAATGGAGGCTACGAACAGGGCAGGAACGATCGCGAAATATTTGGCTACGTCGTTGGCGATGGAGAAGGTGGTGAGTGTACCACGGGTCATCAGCAACTGTTTTCCGATCTCAACGATCTCGATCAGCTTCGTAGGGTCATTGTCGAGATCCACCATATTACCGGCTTCTTTGGCAGCTTGTGTGCCACTGTTCATGGCTACGCCAACGTCGGCTTGCGCCAGGGCGGGAGCATCGTTGGTACCGTCGCCCATCATGGCAACCAGGCGGCCTTCGTTCTGCTCTTTGCGGATATAGGTCATTTTATCTTCCGGTTTCGCTTCTGCGATGAAGTCATCTACACCGGCCTTGGTAGCAATGTATTTTGCGGTGAGCGGGTTATCGCCGGTTACCATCACGGTTTTTACGCCCATTTTGCGCAGGCGCTCGAAACGCTCGCTGATGCCGGGTTTGATGATATCCTGCAATTCGATTACACCTTGCACTTTGCTGTTGAGCGCTACTACCAGCGGGGTACCGCCATCTTTGGAGATGGCTTCCACACGGGCGCGGGTTTCATCAGGAAACTGGAAGCCTTCCCGCTCAGTAAGCCTTTTGATGGCGTCATAGGCGCCTTTGCGGATACGGTTGCCATCCGGCAGATCGATGCCGCTGCTGCGGGTTTCGGCCGTAAACTTCACCAGCGAAGCGCCGGCGGTAGTGAGCTTGGATACTACATCTTTACCGGCGAGTTCCACGATGGACTTACCTTCCGGCGTTTCGTCAGACAAAGAACTCAAGGCGCACAGTTTTACAAAATCTTCATTGGAGACACCGTTGGTGGCCCAGAAATTAGTGGCCTTACGGTTACCGATGGTGATGGTACCGGTTTTATCGAGCAGCAATACGTCGATATCGCCAGCGGTTTCTACGGCCTTCCCTGATTTGGTGATCACGTTGGCGCGCAGCGCGCGGTCCATACCTGCGATACCGATCGCAGATAACAAACCACCGATGGTAGTAGGTATCAAACAAACGAATAAAGAGATGAAAGCGGCAATGGTGATCGGTGTTTGTGCATAGTCAGCAAAAGGTTTCAGCGTTACGCACACGATGATGAACACCAGCGTGAAGCTCGCCAGCAGGATGGTGAGCGCAATTTCATTCGGCGTTTTTTGACGACTGGCGCCTTCTACGAGTGCGATCATTTTATCGAGGAATGATTCGCCGGGTTCAGTGCTCACGCGTACTTTGATATGGTCGGACAATACTTTGGTACCGCCTACCACGCTGGATTTATCACCGCCGGCTTCGCGGATCACCGGTGCGCTTTCACCGGTGATGGCTGACTCGTCAATGCTGGCCAGCCCTTCCACGATCTCGCCATCGGCGGGGATAATATCCCCGGGTTCACATAGGAAAATATCTCCTTTACGCAGCTGTGAAGAAGAAACGATCTTGATCTCGTTGGTAAAGATCTCGCCGATCAGTTCTATCTTCTTAGCCGGTGTTTCTTCTCTTGTTTTGCGCAAGCTCTCTGCCTGCGCTTTACCGCGCGCTTCTGCAATGGCCTCCGCGAAGTTGGCAAACAATACGGTGAGCAGCAGTATAACGAACACGGATATATTATAAGCAGCGCTGCCCTGGTCGGTATGCTTGGTGAACAAGGCGTACAAGGCTACTATCAACATCACGGCAGTGCCTATCTCCACGGTAAACATTACCGGGTTTTTAATCATCAGTTTCGGGTTCAATTTCACGAAAGACTCTTTCAGGCTCTCCATCACCAGTTCTCTCGGAAATAATTTATTTTCTTTTTTCATGATAGTTTTACTTGTAGATTATCATCTGTACAGGGAAAAATATTCTGCGATCGGACCTAATGCGAGGGCAGGGAAATAAGACAATGCAGTGAGGATAATGATCACGGCAAAGGTCATGGCGCCGAAGGTGAGTGAATCTGTTTTCAGCGTACCGGCAGATTCAGGAATATATTTCTTCGATGCCATCAGGCCCGCAATGGCCACTGGTCCGATGATAGGCAGGAACCTGCCCAATATCAATACAAAGCCGGTGCTTACGTTCCAGAATACGTTACCATCTCCCAGCCCTTCAAAACCGGAGCCGTTGTTGGCATTGGAAGAGGTGTATTCATACAGCATCTCTGAAAATCCGTGATAGCCGGGGTTATTCAGCCATGCCGATGGTTTCACGGCCCAGTTCACATCCGGATGATGTGCGATCATATAAGATGATAATGCAGTACCGGCGAGGATCAGGAAGGGAGATAACAGCGTGATGATCGCAGCGATCTTCACTTCTCTCGCTTCCAGCTTGTGGCCCATAAATTCAGGCGTACGGCCCACCATCAGCCCGGATATGAATACGGCGATGATGATAAAGATGTAGTAGTTGAGGATACCCACACCACAACCGCCATAGAAGCAGTTGAGCATCATGCCGAGCAATTGCATCAGGCCACTGATAGGCATGGTACTATCGTGGAACCCGCAGATGGAACCGGTGGAGATAATCGTGGTAACCACGCTCCAGTAGGCCGTTCCGGCAGGCCCGAACCGGACCTCCTTGCCCTCCATCGCACCCGTGGGTTGCAGTATGCCCATATGCGCCATGACCGGGTTACCACTCATTTCGGCTTGCATAGTGGGTATCAGTAAGCATATCGTCCCGATGGTCATAATACCAAAGATGACATACGCGAATTTTTTTCTTTGTATGAAGAGGCCCAGGGCAAACACCATCGCAATGGGGATCACCACCTGTGCTACCATTTCAGTGATATAAGTAATATAGTTCGGGTTTTCCAGCGGATGTGCGGAGTTAGCGCCAAACCAGCCACCACCGTTGGTGCCGAGGTGTTTGATCGCGATAAATCCTGCGGCAGGGCCACGGGAAACATTCGACGTATCGCCTTGTAAAGTGATGATCGTATCCTTACCGGCGTAGCTGGCAGGCGATCCGTTGAAGATGAGGATCAGCGCAATCACAATGCTGAAGGGCAGCAGGATACGGGTGATCGTTTTCAAAAAGATATCCCAGAAGTTTCCCAGCTTGGTAGTGGTCTTTTCTTTCATCGCCTTGAAAACCACGATCAGCGCGGCGATACCGGTAGCGGCACTTACAAATTGCAGGAAGGCCAGCACAAACAACTGTGTGAAATAAGTTACGCCGGTTTCTCCTGAATAGTGTTGCAGGTTACAGTTCACTACAAAACTGATAGCCGTGTTAAACGCCAGATCGGCCGACTGTCCCGGGTTTCCGTCGGGGTTCAGTGGCAGCTTATCCTGGAACATCAACGCAAAGAAGGCATACACGAACCATACAAGGTTGATGGTGAGTAGTGCTTTCAAGTGCTGCTTCCAGTTCATCTCCTCGTTCGGATTGATGCCGGAGAGCTTGAAGAATAGGCGTTCCAGCGGCGCCATGAAATCGGACCAGGTTCTTTCTCCTTTAAAAACTTTTACGATATACTTCGACAACGGCCAGGCCAGCAGTAATGTTAGTCCATAGGTGGCAATAACGCCTGTAATTTCTGTGTTCATTTTTTTATGTCAGTTAAAAAGCGTCAGAATTTTTCCGGTTTGAGCAATACATAGATCATGTAACCAAAAACCAATATCGAAAGCACGAATAAAGCGGTCATAGTTTAAATGTTTTCGAAGTAGTCAACAGATTTAAAGAACAGATAAAAGCAGGCAAGTCCGGCCAGCAGTAAGAGAATAGTCAACATATAGCTATTATTAAATGGTTAGATAGCGATGGTTTGCAGATGCCTGATCCTGATCTGTTTCAATGACAAAGGCAGTAATTCCTTGTGTTGCGAGCATAACAGCGGCGACAGTGCGAACATGAATACACTTTCGATCGCATTACGCAACACGGCACTACCATTATGATACAGTACGCCTGCCATGGTGAAACAGCGTTTCACTTCCTGCAACTGGCCGCCACGGATCATGTTGCCGGTATAATCGGCAAATGCATGGATCACTTTACTTACCGCACCTTTCGCAGGTAACTGCTGCATCGGAAAGGATAATGCCGGTATCTGGCAACCGATTAACTGGGAGATCTTCGAATCAGGTAACATATAAATCTTGAATTTTGTTCCGCTGAGGGGATTACCATTGAAATGCCATTTTGAATAACCTTCTTTCTACATCTTCATAAATAAATGATAATCACCTATTTAAATCCTCACTTGATAAATAACACTGAAAAAAACGGACGATCAAACCATGCAGAAACGGAAGGGTGAATACAGAAACGGGAAAACGCTTATCTTGGCTCTCCCTAAACCAAGCTATACCTTATGGAAGTGATGCATGAAGGATGTATTAAATGCCTTCGCCCCGATTATGAGCCAGGTTACATAACGCAGCTTTGTAAAGATTGCCGCAAGGAGCTCAGCAGGTTTCCGGTAAAGAATAGTATCAAATGGGCCGCATTGGCTGTAGGACTGCTTTTCCTGGTTTCCCTGTATAATTTCCCGCGTTATTTTTCTGCCGGCGTAGCCTATGAGAAAGCAGTCAAGGCAGAAGACCAACGCCGCTATGTAACTGAAAAGCAGCTGCTGGAGCGGGTTTTGAAGCAGTTCCCTGACAATAAGGAAGCCAGCGCCCATTACCTCATTGCTACTGCTAATAACGACAATCTCAAAGAAGCCGACAGTGTGTTGCAAAAGTTGCTGAATGCGAATTTCGACGACAAGCAACTGGTGGCCAAAGTAAATGATGCCACCAGCACCTTTCAGTACTACGAGGTGAGCGATACCGCTTTCAGCCACTTGCTGAATAAGCTGTCGGCAGATACGGCCGCTTACAAAGCCGCCTTGCTGCAGCATTACCGCCAGCAACCCCAGGATCTCGGCGTGGCATTGGTATTGGCCAATATCTGCTATGCATCCGGGGAATATTCGCTGGCGGACACTATTGCAGCGCCGATCGCAAAAGCGCATCCCGATTGCCGGCCAGCCTTGTTCATATTGTCGCGCATTTATCTGCATGATAAAGCATATGACAGGTTGCAGGCTATCAGCCAACAGCTGTTAAGCCAGAACACAGAAAGCGCCTTGGCCTTTGCCATAGAAGCACGGGTACTGCTCGCGCAAAAGCATTACCCCGAAGCCCTGAAAGCCGCCAACACAGCGCACTCTCTGGCGCCGGACGGTCCATTTTGCACACAGTCGCTTGTGCTCGCAGAACATTTCAATGGCCACGCGCAGCAACGCGACCGGCTATACGAAAAATTGAAAGGACTTGCGGTAGACAATCCTACTATTATTCAGGAAACTGAGGCCATCATCAAATAATTACAATGTTCTTCCTTCCAGGCATCGTCATCAGCGTACTTACTTTTCCCGGTGTGATCGTGCATGAATTTGCACATCAGCTGTTCTGCCGGCTTTTCGGGGTAGCTATCTTTGAAGTGAAATATTTCCAGGTGGATAACCCGGTTGGCTATGTGATACACGAGGTACCGTCCAGGCCTTCGCAACAGCTGTGGATCAGCATCGGGCCGTTTATCGTAAATACATTACTGGGGCTGATCATCGGCTTCCCCGCAGCTATCCCGGTGGTGAAGTTCGGCGCCGGCACTCCTTTCGATTATGTGCTCATCTACCTTGGCGTGAGCATTGCCATGCACGCTTTTCCCAGCACCGGCGATGCACAAAGCCTGTGGCGCCTCGTTGCCAATGATGAAAAAACGCCCTGGTGGCTCAAAGCCATCACTGTGCCAATAGTAGGTATTATATTGTTAGGCGCCATCGGCAGCATGATATGGCTCGACCTTGCATATGGTATTGCGGTGGCGGTGTGGTTGCCTGATCTGATTGTGCGGTGGTGCGCATAAAAATATACGCTAAAAGCAGCGGCCTGCGCCCTATGGGCGCAGGCCGCTGCTTTTAGCGTTTGTGCTAACTGAACAAGTACAGTACATCTTCCTTCGTGAGCTTCTTCACGAAGCCGCTATCATCGGAGATGATCTCTTTCACCAAAGATTTCTTGCGTTCCTGTAGCTGTAGTATTTTTTCTTCTACCGTGTCTTTACAGATCATACGGTAGGCGAAGATATTTTTCGTTTGTCCGATACGGTGCGTACGGTCAATGGCTTGTTGCTCTACTGCCGGGTTCCACCAGGGGTCTACGATGTAAACATAATCGGCGGCAGTGAGGTTAAGACCCACACCACCGGCTTTCAGCGAGATCAGGAATACACGGCATTCGTCGTTGTTCTGGAAATTCTGTATCGCTTTTTCGCGGTCCATCGTAGAGGTGGAGCCATCGAAATATTCGAAAGGAATTTTCATATGTTGCAGCCTTTCCTTGATCAGGCCTAGCATGCCGAGGAATTGTGAGAACACGAGCACTTTGTGGTGGCCGATGTTTTCTGCAATCTCGCGGGTGAGCTCGTGCAGTTTCACCGAGTGGTTCGGGTATTGTTCCGCATCGTTGAGGATGGCCGGCGAATCGCAGATCTGGCGCAGCTTCATCAGGCCTTGCAGGATGGTGAGCTGCGAACGTTCCATACCCTGATCTTCGATCACGCCCAATATTTTCGAGCGATAGGTATTGCGGTAAGCATCGTAGATGTGGCGCTGTTCGGCGTCCATCTCGCAGAAGATCACTGTTTCTATCTTCTCCGGCAGCTCTTTCGCCACCTGCTCTTTGGTGCGGCGCAGGATGAACGGATAGATGAGCTTGCGCAGATGTTCTTTCCTTTCTTCGTCCTGGAATTTATCGATCGGCGTAGCAAATTCATTCCTGAAAAAGTCTACGCTGCCGAGCATGCCCGGGTTGAGGAAGTTCATCTGGGCATAGATATCGAAGGTATTATTTTGCATGGGCGTACCGCTCAGGGCAAGCCTGTTGCGGGTATGCAGCAGTTGTGCCGCTTTGGTCACCTTTGATTGCGGGTTCTTGATGGCTTGTGATTCATCGAGGATCACATAGTCGAACTCCAGTTTCATGAGCAACTGCACATCACTGCGCAGGGTGCCGTAGGTGGTGATGATCACATCAAATTTTGCCAGCTCCTCGGAGTTCTTCAAACGTGCAGGCCCATGATGGATGTGATGTTTGATATCCGGCGTGAACTTGCGTATCTCGTTCTCCCAGTTATATATCAGGGTGGTGGGGCATACTACCAGCGCCATACATTTGCCGTGCCTGTTCTTGTAATACTGCACGAAAGTGAGCGCCTGGATGGTTTTACCAAGACCCATATCATCTGCGAGGATGCCGCCCCATTTGATCTCATCCAGGTAGTTGAGCCACTGGAAACCGCTCTCCTGGTATGGGCGCAGGGTAGCGTGAAGATTATGCGGCAATTCGATATTGCGTATCTCATCGAACTGCAGGAGCTTCTTGCGCTTTTGTTCCAGTTCTATCACTACGGCTTCATCGTCGATGAACTCATACAGTTCATCGATGACGCTGAAGTTGTATTTGCTGAGCTTGAGCCCTTTATCTTTTTCTTCCCCTACTTTGAAGAGCAGGGAATATTTGCGCAGCCATTCTTCCGGCAGCAGGCCCAGGGAGCCATCTGCCAGCTGTACATAGTTCTGTTTGTTGGCCAGCGCGCTTTTGATGTCTTTGATGCTCACGCGCTGATCGCCGTAAAGCACTTCGATCTGCGCATCGAACCAGTCGATGCCCGAGCTGATTTGCAGGTTGGTCACCGGTTTGTGCGAGCTGAACTTGAAATTGCGCAGTGATTCAAAGCCGAACACGCGCACATTCATTTCTTTCAGGGCATCAAAGAAGAGGAAGAACCAGTTATTTTTGAGCGCTTCCTTGGCGCGCAGGTAGAAATAGTTATGATTATCGTGCTGGGCGAAGTTGGTGTGCAGCGTACGTATCTTGTTCACAAATTCATCTTCGGCAGTTTTGTTACGGCGTATCACCAACACTTTATTACCTTCCTGTACAGTGATCCTGTTTTCTTCATTCCATTCCACTTCCTGGCCGCGGTAGGCGAATCCTGGCTGGATGATGAAGGTATCGCCGAGTTCTTTCAGATATACACGGCATTCAGGCAGGATGTTGTCTACTTCAGCCAGCAGTTCGCGGTCGAACTGGATATCATATTGCCTGCTGAGCGGCAGGAGATAGTCTTTAAGATAAACCTGCCATTCGTTGTTAGGGATGCGCAGTTGTCCGTTTTGCCTGAAGAGCTCTACGTGCAGGGCATCCTGCGGGTTCTCGAACAGGTACACTACGTTTTCATAGAGGAAGAGGAGCGGGCTGTCCCAGGCGTTCTGCGATACGTTTACCTGTTCTCCTTCGATAGATACGAAGCAGGTAACCTCTACATGGGTATCGCCGCTGGCGGCTTTGATGATGAGTTTCAGTCTTTCTGCGCCCAGCTGTACCGGTATGAGGTGCTTGGTTTTAAACGCCTGCCTGTTGGGCAGCTGGAACATGAGGCCATGTTCCGCTAGTTGCGGAAACAGCTTTGCCAGCTTGGGATGCAGGTATTCCAGCATTAGCTCTTTCGTTTCGGTGGGCAGTTCTTCTGCATTTTCATGCGTGATGTTTTCCCAGATACCGGCGAACGGAGAATTTTTGCTGAGGAACTTGCTCACTTCAGTGCCTTGTAATTTTCGTATAGGCGCTATCAGTTCCCTGTCTTTCTCTTTGTATTGATAGAAGTCCACATATTTCGTGAGATCGAGTTTACTGGCGAGAGATACGAAGGCCGTTTGTTCTTCGTTCACTTCGCCGCTAACGAGGTCGATGCGGAAATAGGGGTATAATGTTTCATTGGCGTTGAAAACGGCGGCGAGGCGCTGTGATACGGTGATGGTCTCTTCCGGCGGCGGTGGCGCAGTGGCGGGCTGGCGGCCGAGGGCCTGGCCATCCACACGCTTGATGCTGGGATCGAGCACGCGCAGGAAGGGTTTACCATCCATGTACGAAAAGGCAAATTTCCCGTCGAGGTCATCGGTGAGGGAATAGCCGTATAAGGAGAGCAGTTTGTTCTTTTCTTTATCCCAGTTGCGGAGGGTATCGAAATAGAACTGTCCGTGCTTCTGCAGCAATTGCAGGAACAGTGCGGCTTTATGAACACAGAGGGCATGTTCTGTTTCATCGCAGGTGCAATGCGTATCAAAAAAGCGTTCCTCGTTACGTTGTATGATCAACGGATATTCGTGGCCTTGCAGGGTAAGTACTGCTTCCACTTTTTCATCTTTGGCCTGTTTAATTTTCGCGGGGCTCTCTTTGGCGATCTTTTCCGCTTGTGCGAAAATAGCGCCGGAGGTGAGCAGCTTGATCGTTTTCAGGTCGATAGATTTCATCTTGATCAGCGTATGCTGCTGATCAAACTGTGTATCGAAGCTGTCGAAATGATTTTTGTCCAGCATTTCCTGCAGCTGAAACAGGGCGGCAGCTTCGTGGCGGCAGATATCTCCGAGATTGTACGGACATTGGCAGCGGATAGACATACCGGATGTTTCTCCGTACTTATTGATAGATACACGGTAGTAATTGGCGTGAGTATCGCTTTTTACACGGAAGGTGGCAGACTTCAGCACCGGGTCGGCTTCTATCAGCTCTACCCCTCCGGTAGAAAAGATACGCTTCCCCCTGCGGATCACTTCATCAGTGCCGTTATTGTAAACATATTTTAGCAAATGGGGCAGCGACATACTATTCGTTGTTGCCAGCTTTTTATTACCAGCCAAAGGGTTAATTTAAGAAAAAAAAGTATTCGACAGCTGGTAAAAAGGCAATCCACAAAAGTAAGCAGAAAATTCCTAATGAAAAAGCCTGAAGCCTTTTAAACGGCTCCCGGCGGGGGTTAGTCAAATTTATATTTCTCACTTTTGCGGAAACGGAAGGTCACATGGTCATTTGCCATAATATCAATGGTGTTGTCATAAGGTCAATTTTTGTTGATATGCCGGAGATAGCGCTTCACGGAGAAGTCCATCGCAGCCTGCGCGCCGGTTTTGATATAGCGGCCGAAAGCGCCGTACATGGCATCGTAGGAGAGCGGATGCACTACATCGGCAATACGGTTCACTTCTTTGGCTGATAAAGGAATAAAATTCGGATAGCTGTACATGAACGATACCGTTTTCAGGTCGGGCGCTATCTGTATCACATCGCCTACGAGCAAGGCGCCTTTACCTGCGGGAGAATAGAGTACATTAGCTCCCGGAAAGTGGCCACCACAAAGCAATAGCTTCACACCATCCCAGAGGGGCAGTTCATCGCCTTCCCACAATTTGATCACGGCGTCATGACGCCCCAGCCATTGCGCATCGAGTTGGTGCACATACACCGGTGCGTTATTAAAGGCATGGCTCCACTCCACGATCGTAGAAAAGTAATGCGGGTGCGAGATGGCGATTGCTTTGATACCGCCGAGGCGCTGTATCAGATCGATCGTAGAGGCGTCGAGGTTAGCGATGCAATCCCAAAGGATGTTGCCGCCGGGCGTTACAAGCAGGTGCGCCCGCTGCCCGATAGCAAAACCGGGAGCGCTGTAGATGGCGTACACGTCTGGCGCTACTTTTTCAATAATATTTTTATGGCTGCGGTTCAGTTCTTCGAGGGTGGTCCATTGTTGGCCTGCTGGGCTTACGTATTGTCTTTCATCTTCGCAGATCGGGCAATGCTGCGGTGCGGTGGCGGCGGCATCGTATTGTACGCCGCAGGTGGAACAAATATGGTAGGTCATAGTACAAAAATTTAAAGCCCTTGAAGCGGATAAGCGAATAAAGCCCTTGAAGCGCTTTGAGCGCTTCAAGGGCAGGGAACCTAAATGTCTACCGCAACAAGTTCTCCGTCTTTAAACAATGGCAGCACGTTGGCGCCATCGGGAGTGAGGCAGTACGCAATATCTTTTTCAAGGCCGTAGTTAGCCAGCCTTTTATAGTGGGAGGCCTGTTTCATGAAATTGAAGAGGTCTCCTTTGGCAGTATCATAAAGGGTTTCGGCGGCGATGGCGGAGTCGCAGTTCACATCGAAGTGTTGTTTGATGCGGCTGGTCACCGCGCCGGCGAAGAGGGTATCTTCCATATTTACGCGGTCTTTCCAGGCGGCGCAACCGAGGATCACGTTCTGGTTCTGTGCAACGAGGTAGTCGCAAACCGAGCTGATATTGGGAAAGGAGCCGGTGATGATCTGAATGGCGTCTTTGGCCATGTGCAGCAGTTTGGTACCGTTGGTGGTGGTGAGCACCAGGGTTTTATCGGCAATAAATTCTCTCGGATATTCGAAAGGGGAGTTGCCGTGTACGAGGCCTTCGGCAATTTTGCCATCGCGCTCGCCGGCGGTGATGCCGCCGATGGCGCGGCCGATGTTCACACATTCCTCTACAGAGGCCACCGGTATTACGCGGGCAGCGCCATTGTAAAGAGCGGTACAGATAGTAGAGGTAGCGCGCAGTACATCAATGATCACTACGATGCTGTTCTTTATATCGTATAAATGTAATAATGCCGGAGACAGACATACTTCCAGGCCGGGTTTGTTGTGTGACGTCATTCAGATAACATTTAATTAATCAAGGATCACTCTCCACTTGTCGCTCTCAGCATATTCCTTAATGGTGTCATTACGCCGTTGCAGCAGGCGGGTCATATATTTTTGCAGATAGATGCGTTCAAAACATCTGCCCAGCCATCCATAGGGCGTTCCGAAATCCATGATATCGATCATCACCGTGCCGTTACCGATCTCCTTGAAATGATGTTCATGTTTCAGGTGGGTAAAATCTCCTTCTGTCATCTCATCACAAAAAAAATCCGCTTTGCGCATTTCAGTGATCCTGGTGGTGAGCTGGCGCATTTTACCCAGGTGTTTGGCGCGCCAGGTAACGGTTTCGTTGTAGGAGATCAACCCGTTGGTACGGCCTTTTATGGCTTCTTCCTGCCGGTGCGACATACTTTTTTTATGCAGCGTGATACTCCTGCTCAGGTCGAAGACCCGCTCCAGCGGGGCATGGATAACGGTAGTCAAATGAATAGTAGGCATAGATATGGTGATTTTTTCCCGCAAAGACGCAAAGCAGCAACGAATGCAAAGGCGGGCTTCGCCCGCAAATAAGCATGTTTTTTCAAGAAAAACAAGTTATCTATATTCTACACGCGGAGCATGCCTTTGCATTCGTTGCTGCTTTGCGTCTTTGCGGGAAAATACTATCCCAGGAAAGGCACTTTCACCACTTTCGCTTTCAATGCTTTATCCCTTACGGAGATGAATATTTCAGTGTCAAGCGCTGCGAAAGGCGTTTTCACGTAACCCAGGCCCACAGCCTTTTGCAGGGAGGGCGACTGAGTACCGGAGGTAACACGGCCAATGACGTTGCCGGCAGCATCTTTGATCTCGTAGTCGTGACGGGGAATGCCTTTATCTACCATTTCAAAGCCGACCAGTTTCTGGCTCACGCCTTCTGCTTTCTGTTTTTCGAAGATAGCGCGGGAGGTAAAGTCTTTTGTAAATTTGGTGATCCAGCCCAAACCTGCTTCCAGCGGGGAGCTGCGGTCATCGATATCATTACCATAGAGGCAGAAACCCATTTCCAGGCGGAGGGTATCGCGGGCGCCGAGGCCGATGGGCTTCAGGCCTTTAGGGCCGCCGGCTGCGAAGATCGCATCCCAGATCTTGTCGGCAGCGCCGTCAACATCTTCAAAATAGATCTCGATACCACCTGCGCCAGTGTAGCCGGTAGCGCTGATCAGTACGTTGGGAACACCTGCAAATACGCCTTTTGCGAAGGTGTAGTATTTCAGGTTTACGATGTCCACCTCTGTCAGTGGTTGCAAAATGCTGGTGGCATTAGGCCCCTGAATGGCCAGCAGACAGGTTTTATCGGAGATGTTGTGCATCTCTACATTCCTGGTATTGTGCTGGCTGATCCAGTTCCAGTCTTTTTCAATATTGCTGGCATTCACTACCAGCATATACACTTTATTTTCTTCTATACAATACACCAGCAGATCGTCTACAATACCGCCTTCATTGTTAGGCAGGCAACTGTATTGTGCCTTGCCGGCAGTAAGTTTGGAGGCGTCGTTGCTGGTAACGCGCTGGATGAGGTCCAGTGCATTTTCTCCCTTTAAAATGAATTCGCCCATGTGGCTCACATCAAACACACCGGCGTTTGTGCGCACGGCCTGGTGTTCGTCGTTAATACCTGTGTAGGATATCGGCATGTTGTAACCCGCAAATGGAGCCATCTTTGCGCCCAGCGCAATGTGTTTCTCTGTAAAAGGCGTATTTTTCATACATTGTTTTTAAAACGCGGCAAAAATAGCATTTTGGCCATTACCAACGATGAATAAAACCCGATGAATGACTATTATCAGACAACCCTCATATATTATAAATAGCTCAAATACAACGGGATAGTCAAAAAGAAAATTTTCGCAAGCGCCTTAATTTGTAATTTTGCAGCATACCCAAAACAGATGGCTGTGAAAAATTTAACCTGGCTGTTACCATTGCTTGTCGCTACCATACCTGTGAGCGCACAGAAAAAAGTTGACCGAAAAACCTTGTCAAATCTGCAAACGCACGTCAACTATCTCAGCAGCGATAAGCTGGAAGGCCGCCGTACCGGCGCTCCCGGCGAGCAGCTTGCAGCCGCCTACATCTCTTCGCAAATGCAGCAGATAGGGCTCAGCCCCAAAGGCGACGAAGGCTTCCTGCAAACATTCACCGTAAACGAGACACGCGTACCCGCCGCCAATTGCGCCATGACGCTCAATCACCAGGCATTGAGCCCCGGCGCCCAGTTCATACCCCTGCCTTTCAGCGCCACAAAAACCATGAAGGGAGAAGTGATCCCCAACGTCAACGAACCGGATAATATCTGGCTCGTGAATATACAGGAGATCGACAACACCAAAGGCAAAACAAAATGGCAGCTGTATCAACAGGAAACGCTTACTGCCGCTAAAGCCGGCGCCACCGGCGTGATCTTCTACAATGGTAAAGAATCTATCGCGGAAGTGAACGACTGGCTCGCCCAGAACCCCACACCGGCCAGCATCCCGGCGGTATGGGTGAACAATGAAGTGAGTAAAAAACTGGGAAATGATGATGCCAACGGTTTCCAGATCACCTGCCAGGTAGCCTTTCAGCCCATGAAACGTACCGGCACTAACGTGATCGGCTATATTAATAATAACGCAGCCGCCACCATCGTGATCGGCGCACACTACGACCACCTGGGCTTTGGCGAAGACCATAACGGGCTGGGAGGGGAGAAGGTGCTGTACCACGGCGCCAACGACAATGCCAGCGGCATCGCGGCCATGCTCGAAATTGCGCGCCAGCTCAAAGGTTCCAGGCTGCATAATAATAACTACCTCTTTGTGGCCTTCTCCGGCAATGAGCAAGGGCTCAGCGGTTCCAGGCATTTTGTAGCCGGCAGCGATGTTGCCGCTGTTAACTACATGATTAACCTCGATATGATCGGCCGCCTCGATGCTGCCAACGGCCTCCACATCAGCGGTGTAGGCACCTCCCCCGGATGGGCCGCCGTACTAAAAGAAGTGAGCGCCCGCGAAACAAAGCTGGTACTGGATTCTGGCGCCTCCGGTCCCTACGATCACACCAGCTTCTACAAGAAAAATATCCCGGTGCTCTTCTTCTTCACCAGCAATGCCGATTATCACCTGCCGGGCGACAGCGCCGACAAGATCAATTACGACGGCACGCTCACCGTGATGAAAGTGATCTATGATATCATCGACAAAACAAACAGCATGGGCAAACTTGCCTTCAGCAACACCCGCGAACCACAAACTGCCGCATTGAAATAATTCAGTGGCCGTCATGTACCTTTAAGAACGAATTTTATAAATTCGCAATTCGTTACAGATAAATATTCGTTATTAAAGTTCACATGGACGAAAAACTGGCCCTGGTGCACCGGTACTTTCAGCTGCTGGAAAGCTTTTCAGCCGATGCTACCGAATTTGCCAACATTTTTCATCCAAATATCATCCAGACGGAATATCCGAATCAACTGTCGAATGATATCAAACAGCGGAACTTTGATACCATGCTCGACAGCATGGCCACGAACAAACTTATTCTCAAGTCGCAACATTTTGCTGTGCTGAAAGCATTTGAATCCGGCAATACGCTTGCAGTGGAAGCCAAATGGACCGGCGAAATCGGCGTAGATGCCGGCCAGTACCGCCGCGGGCAGATCATGAAAGCGTTTATCTGTACGATCATCGAATTCCGCGATGGCAAAATTTATCGCCAGCGTAACTACGCTTGCTACGAACCTTAAGTTACCGAATCATGAAAAAGATATTATCACTCCTCGTCCTCACCTGCCTGCTGTTTGCCTGCAAGCAAAACAGCAAAAATGAAGTGGACAGGTCCGCTTACGATGTGATCAACGAGAAATGCTACGTGTACCGCGAAAGCAAACCGGCGCCGGGGCCGCTCACCGATTCTATTCTGCAGCTAAAAAAGCAACTCACCGATTACCTCGACCAACAAGGGTTTAAGGCGCATATGGCGGCGAAAGACAGTCTCGTGTTCCATCGCCTGAACGGGCAGGAAGTGATCATCGAGCTGCCCGCTCCGCAAGATGCCTGGGAAACCAATACCATCATCGTTTTCGACCCGGCTAAAAACCCGTTGTTCGTAAATTTGCATAAAGGCACCAGCCAGATAGAACAATATATTAAAGGACGATAATCCGCTTTCTTTTGCCAATTAAACAGCATATCAGATTAACCGTTGATGCCGTGGTGTTCGGGTATATCCCGCGGGAAGGCATTGTGGTACTGCTGATCAAGCGTACCATCGAACCGTTTATGCATACCTGGGCGCTGCCCGGTGGATTTGTGCACGATAACGAATCGCTCGAAAATGCCGTTACCCGTGAACTGCTCACCGAAGCCGGCGTGAACATCAACTACCTCGAACAGCTGTATTCTTTCGGCCAGCCACAACGCGACCCCCGCGGGAGAGTGGTGTCTGTGGCCTATTTCGGACTGGTAAACCCCACCAATTTCAAACTCGCCGCCAGCTCCGATGCAGAAGATGCATCCTGGTTTAATATCAAAGACCTGCCCGCACTTGCATTTGATCACGCCGATATTATCGACCTCGCGGTGAAACGGCTGCGCAATAAAATACGCTATGAGCCGATCGGCTTCGAACTACTGGATAAGAAATTCCCGATAGCCGACCTGGAAAAATTATATGAAACACTGCTCGACCGGCCGATAGACCGCAGGAATTTTCAAAAGAAGATACACCATCTGGGCATCCTGATCGCCCATAACGAAAAACAGAAACAAGTGTCGCAAGGCAGGCCAGCCAAGCTTTTCAGCTTTGATGAGTCGCGCTATTTTCAACTGAAGAAAGAAGGAATCGCATTCGAGATCTAATCATCATCTCTCTATAAAAATCTATTTTGTGTATTTTTTACAAAAAATAATTTTGGAGATGTGAAATACCTTTCTATATTTGTGTAACAATTACACAAAATAGCAGCGAAGATGCAAACAAAGCCCACAGGAGTTATCATCGCCAGGTTCCAGACACCGTCCTTACATGAAGGGCACCTGGAAATCATCCGGCAGGTAAAACAGAAACACAACCGCGTGCTGATCATATTGGGTGTAAGTCCGGTGAAAGGCAGCCGCAAAAACCCGCTCGACTTCTACACCCGCGAGCGCATGATCAAACAACAGTTCCCCGAAATAGTGGTATTGCCGCTCAGCGATCAAAAGAGTGACACCGTATGGTCTAAAAAGCTCGATGAGCTGCTGCATAATAATTTTCCGCACGAAACCTTTCTGCTATACGGCAGCCGCGACAGCTTCATCACCACGTACAACGGCCGCTATACCACCGAAGCGCTCGCGCCGGTGAAAGACTATAATGCCACCGCCATGCGCGAAGCCATCTCCGATAAAGTGTTTGACACCGAAGAGTTCCGGGCGGGCATCATTTACAATACTTATAATCTCTTTCCATCTGTATTCGCCACCGTTGACATCGCGGTGTTCCGGCACAACAAAACCGAATTGCTGCTGGGCCGCAAACCGAATGAAACAGCCTGGCGCCTGCCCGGCGGCTTCTCCGATCCGGAAGATGACAGTTTTGAAACGGCCGCCCGCCGCGAATTACAGGAAGAATGCGGACCCATTGAAACCAGCGCCATGGAATATGTAGCCTCCCTCCGGGTAGACGACTGGCGCTACCGCTCCGAGATCAACAAAATTATCACCACCCTCTTCAGCACGGACCTCATCCAGGGAGAATCCGCTCCCAACGATGATCTCGCCGAACTGAGATGGGTAACGGTAAAGGATATACGTAACCTGATCGCCCGGGCTGAGATCACCGATACACATATCCCCCTGATGGAAAAATTGATTGAAAAATATTCTTGCTAAAACGTTTCGTTATGACAAAGGAAAACCTCATCCTCCTCGCTGATGCCTATAAATACTCACACCACAAGCTTTACCTGCCAGGCACCCAGTACATTTATTCCTACCTTGAAAGTCGCGGCGGCAAATTTGATGAAACCGTCTTCTACGGCCTGCAATACTTTATGAAAGCGTATCTCGAAGGAGTGGTGATCACGAAAGAAAAGATTGACGAAGCAGAAAAGATGCTGCTGGAAGTGTTTGGTCGCAGCGATGTATTTGACCGCAGCCGCTTTGAATATATCATCCGCGAACATGGCGGCAGGCTGCCCGTGAAGATCAGGGCCGTAGCCGAAGGCACGGTAGTGCCTGTACGAAATGTGCTGATGACCATCGAAAACACCGACCCTAACTGCTTCTGGCTCACCAACTTCCTCGAAACGCTGCTCATGCAGGTATGGTACCCCTGTACCGTAGCATCCGTTTCCCGGGAAATTAAAAAAATAGTAAAAGCATACTACGATAAAACCGCCAGTGCAGCCGCTTTCGCAGGGATCGACTTCGTACTGAACGATTTCGGTTTCCGCGGCGCCAGCTCCGTAGAAAGTGCCGGCATCGGCGGCAGCGCCCACCTGGTGAACTTCTCCGGCAGCGATACCCTCGCCGGTTCCGTTCTCGCCAAACGTTACTATAACGCGCAAACCGCACCAGGCCTCTCTATCCCGGCCACAGAGCACTCCATCGTTACGCTCCTCGGCGAAAAAGGAGAACTGGAAATATTCAAACATGTGCTCAACACCTTCCCAACCGGCACCATCGCCTGCGTATCCGACTCTTACAACATCTTCCGCGCATGTGAGGAATACTGGGGCGCCGAACTCAAAGAACAGATACTGAAAAGAGAGGGCACCCTCGTGATCCGCCCCGATAGCGGCGACCCCGTACAAACCCTGCTCCGCATATTCCACATCCTGATGGAAAAATTCGGGTTCACCATCAACGAAAAAGGCTACAAAGTACTGCCGCCGCAGGTTCGCGTGATCCAGGGCGACGGCATCAGCTATTCTTCCATCCCCGGCATCTTCGCCGCACTGGAAAAAGCCGGCATCAGTGCGGAGAACCTGGCACTGGGCATGGGCGGCGCCCTCCTGCAACGCGTAAACCGCGATACACAAGAGTTCGCGCTCAAATGCGCCTACGCCGAATTGAACGGCC
Source organism: Chitinophaga vietnamensis (assembly GCF_902167635.1). Classification (GTDB taxonomy): domain Bacteria; phylum Bacteroidota; class Bacteroidia; order Chitinophagales; family Chitinophagaceae; genus Chitinophaga; species Chitinophaga vietnamensis. The sequence goes on along the minus strand of NZ_CABHMS010000008.1, from coordinate 103,886 downwards.
AGCCCGTTGATGTACAAAAAATGCCCGTAGAACTCGATGCCAACGGACAAATGCGTACCTCTTTCAAAAAATCCAAAGCCGGCAAACTCAAGCTGGTAAAAGAAAACGGCAGTTTCAAGACGTATCGTGAAGACGAAGCGCCCGAACTACAGGATGTTATGCAAACCGTTTTTGAAAATGGTAGCGTTACCCGCAGCTATACATTTGAAGAGATCAGAAAAACCGCGGCGTTATAAAGCATCATTTTTTCTTCCATGTTTTCACCTCGCCCCGCCGTTAAAAATACCGGCGGGGTTCCTGTATGTATGAGTGTGTCGCCCCTACGGGGCTTATTGCTGTGTGGGCCGCCACCGGGCTACCGGGCTTTCGCCCCTACGGGGCGAGGTGTTGTGTTGCTCCCGCTTTTCTACCAATATTACGCCCCGCAGGGGCGATGCGTTGACGATTGTGCAGCAACAATGTTAAGCCCATAGACACAAATACGAACCAACATCGCCAGCTCCGTAGGAGCGATAGCCCGGTAGACACAAATACGAAACAACATCACGCAGCTCCGTAGGAGCGATAGCCCGGTAGACACAAATACGGACCAACATCGCCCAGCTCCGTAGGAGCGATAGCCCCCGCACACATTTACATAACATCAAAAAACAATTTCCATTCCTTAACTTCATGCCATGTATTTATTGATTCCCGGACGCCATCACCTACTGACCGACTTCCAATTCAAATACCTGAACCGCCTCATCAAATGCAGGCTGGAAGGCGAAAATGACGTATATGGCTCCCCGTTAGACCCACAGGAGATCGATGGCGTGATCTTCGCCGTTACCTCTGCCAATCATCTCGGCACCAAACGGAACCCGGTACCATTCTATCTCCGGGCCATGATCATACAGGAATTTTCCAACTCCCTGGATGTACCCGCATATGTTTACGGTATCGACGATGTAGGCGTGATCCCCGACTTCTCCGATTACACCATCAAAACCATCCGGCATTCCAGCGAAGGGCGGCATACGCTTACGCCGCAAAATACCCTCGTGATCTGTTCTACCGGCGTGAAAGATATGTACCTGGCCCGCGGCTTCAAAGTGCTGCCAGCAGAGTGGGACCCCGCTACGGATAGCTTCGTCGGACCCATGCCGTGGGATATCGTGAAGCTCGTAGCCAATACGCCCCACTGGCGCAAAAGCCCGGCCATACTGGATCTGATGCATCCCGCATCATTCAAGGTGTGGTCCTTGTATAATGTAGGGGAGAAGGTGCAACATATTCTGAAAGATCCGATCATCGGCACCGATGGCGACCTCACCGCCACCCGCGATTACAGCGTATATGTGAAGCAGATGGATGATATCGCAGCATTGAAATACAAAGAAACAGCGCCCTATATACAAACCGGCAATATCGGTGATATCGGCTGCGCGGCCGGCTCCTGGATCAAGATCGCCACGGAAGACGATCGCCTGCATGAATGTGATTTTTACGGGATAGAAGTATCCCGCCATCTATATGACCTCTGCCTGCAACGCCGCCACAATGGCGAGTTTTCGAACCCTTCCGTGTTCTTCTCCCAGAAAAATGCCGTCACCGGAACAGTATTCGAACCGGGCAGTATGAACACCATTCATACCTCCTCTCTCACACATGAAATAGAATCTTATGGCAGCCGGGAAGATTTATTAGCGTTTATCCGTCACCGTTACCAGGAGCTGGTACCGGGCGGCGTGTGGATTAACCGCGATGTGGTAGGACCTGAAAACAGAGAAGAAACAGTATTGCTATGGCTCAACGACCAGGACGGCGAAAACAGCCTCCCCATGCCCACTAACACCGACACGCACCAGCTGGCGGCCTATCTCGGCAAACTCTCTACCAAAGCGCTTTTTGAACGCTTTGCGCAGGACTTCCGCCACCACGAAGGATACCGCCTGCCACATGAATGGGTGAGCATCGAAGGGAAAACCTATTGCCAGCTATCCATGCAGGACGCCTGCGAATTTTTATTCAAGAAAGATTACCACGATAACTGGCTGAGCGAGATGCACGAAACTTTCTGTTTCTGGAATTATAACGACTGGAAAGCCGCACTGGAAGCGGCGGGGTTCAGGCTGGACAATCTTTCCCATGCCTACCGCAACGAATGGATCGTAAAAAACAGGCTGGAAGGTAAGGTGCAACTCTTTCGCCCGTATGAAAGCAGTGCACCTCAACCTATTCCATTTCCTGTATCACACATGCTATTGCTCGCAAGAAAATAAAGCTAGAGGCCTAAACTTTTCAGTGGTACCAATACCAGTCTGTTGTCTAATAATTGCGGAATCAATAGTGTGCGATTATGCAGATCCAGCGCGATATCGGCTGGAGAACGTTCCGTTTTAATCACCCTGGATGTTTTGCTAACAAGGTCATATACCACCAGCTTGCCCTCTGCAGGGTTTTTCACGGTGATCCAGTCGGACAGCAGCAAACGATGCTCATCTAACTGTACCAGTCCGTCGAAAAGCCCGCTGGGAGAGTTTTCCAGCACCGTGAAAGCTTCTCCGTCATTACGCAGATGCTTGCCAAAAATTTTGCCACTGCCATCCAGGTTAGGCCCCATAGAGCATACGTACAACATATCGGTATGCGCATCATACGCGAGGCCGTTAGACATCGGCACTTCGCCATTCAATACTTTCCACTCTCCATTGCGTACGTTTACCAGCAGTACATTTCCTTTGAATGAGTCGCTGATGGCCAGCAGGCTGTCGCTTACCTTGGTTACATCATTCAGCAGTACTGCTTTGCCTTCCAGGTTGAGATCGAATATTTTTTTGTGAGAAGGGATATCGTAACCTCTTACATGATCGATATCCGCAACATACAGGTGTTGCCCGATTACTTCCAGTCCTTTGGGGGCATTTAAAGTATCGCCGGCAAAATTGGCCGGTATCACTTTCCCTTTTTTAATGAAGTAAATAGATCCGTCGCCGTCTTTGGCTACAGGATCGAGTTTGGCGCCGATATTGGAAACGAAGTAGCCATCTTCATAGGCTACCACGCTCTCCGGGCTGGCTAATCCGGGGATCGTGCGCTGGGCTTGCGCTACTGAAAAAGTTATCAATAAGGCGATCAGCTGGGTAATTGTTTTCATAAGAAGATTTTACGGCCACAAATTTAACAGTGGATCATCTCATCTGACTTGTAAACAGGAAAGGATTTCTTGTGAAAATCAAAGAATAAAAAAAATTAAGCCGGAATAAGATTATTCCGGCTATTTACCTAAACCTACAACTGTTACACTGTTAGTAACATTTCATCAAAATATTTTAATTCACGTGCACTTCATTTAACGGTACTTCTTCATAGGAAGCCACCATGCGCTGACGGATGTAGCGCTTCTTGGAAAGCTTGCCCATGCCGAATCTCGCCATCATCTTGTCTACCACCATGTACACCACCGGCACTACGATAAGGGTGAGGAACATGGAGCTGATCAGGCCGCCGATAATCACCCAGGCGAGGCCGTTCTTGGTAGAGGCCACACCGCCTGTTGCCATCGCGATCGGCAACATACCGATCACCATCGCGATAGTGGTCATGAGGATCGGCCTCAAACGCGCATTGTTGGCGTGTATCAGCGCATGATAGGTGCTCTGGCCCTGCTCTTTCATCTGGTTGGTAAAGTCCACCAGGATGATCGCATTCTTCGCCACCAGGCCAATCAGCATGATCATACCCAGGATAGTGAAGATGTTGAGCGTATTGTTCGTGAGCGCCAGCGCCAGCAATGCCCCGATGATCGCCAGCGGGATAGAGAACAATACCACAAAAGGATAGATGTAGTTATCATACAGCGCCACCATGATCAGGTATACCATCACAATAGAGATGAGTAACGCCGCACCCAGCGTACCAAAGGAATCGCCCTGGTTTTCAGCGTCTCCGCCAAACAGGTAACTGATACCGGCAGGCTTCTTCATCTTTTCCAGTTTGGCCGCAAAGTCTTGCGTAACGGTACCGGAGGGGCGGCCTGATACCTGCGCCTGTACAGACACGGAAGTATTTTTATCCCTTCTTTCCAGGTGGCTGGGGCCGGAGCCTTCAGTAACCGTAGCAAACTGCGATAACTTGATCAGCTGGCCTTTATCATTCACGAACTGAATGTTCGATACGTCTTGTATATTCTTCCGGTTGAAATCATCAAACCGGATATTGATATCATATTCATAATCGCCCTGGCGGAACTTCACTTTAGAATCATCTGCGGTGCCGCTGAAAGCTGTTTGCATGGTACCTCCTACGGCATCGAGGGTGAGGCCCAGCGCGGCCATCTTGTCGCGGTCTACCTGCACGTTGATCTCCGGGTTACCTTCTTCTACAGAGAGTTTCACCTCGCTGGCGCCTGGCACGGTTTTCAGCGTGTCCATCGCCTTGCGGGCGAAGGCCATTACGCTGTCCAGCTCGGAGCCCATCACCACCAGTTCTACCGGCGCTCTTTCCGCAGTACCGAGAATGCTCACGTCTGTGGTTTTCACTTTTACGCCAGGCAGGATCGCTTTCAGTTCTTTCTTCACTTTGGCGGCATAGATATCAGAAGCATCCTTGCGTTTCTCAGGATCGACAAGCATCACCGTGATCTCTGATTTATACGCAGTAGATTGAGAGTTACCAAAACCATCCTCAGATGTTTGTCCTACAGTGGTGATCAAACGGGTGATCTCCTGTTTTTTATTGAGATACTGTTCTGCCTTCCGGGTAGCCTGGTTCGACTGCTCCACTGATGCATCTTTCGGCATTTCCAGCTGCACAATGAACTGACCGCGGTCGCCTTTCGGAATGAATTCACCGCCGATATAATATTTACTCATCTGCAAAGCCGCTACCAGCAAGCCTATTGCGGCAATCAGCGTGATGGCTTTATGCCCCAGCGCCCATTTGAGGATGCCGGTCATCCAGGCGGTGAAAGATTGTAACTGTCTTTCAAACCACAGAATAAATTTCTCGAAGAGATTTTTACCAGTGATATGTTCCAGCTTGCCAAAGCGGGAAGACAAGAGCGGTACGATCATGAAAGAAGACAGGAGACTGAGCATGGTAGAGATCATTACCACCACGCAAAATTCGCGGAGAATTTTTGACACCAGTTCATTCGTAAGGGAGATCGGGAGGAACACCACCACAATTACCAAGGTGATGGAGGTTACCGTGAAGCCGATTTCTTTCACGCCATCAAACGCAGCACGGACGCGGTTCTTACCCATCTCCATATGCCGGTATATATTTTCCAGCACCACGATGGCATCATCCACGAGGATACCCACCACCAGCGAGAGGCCCAGCAGCGACATGAGGTTGAGGGAGAATCCCATCAGCTTCATACCGATGAAAGTGGCGATCAGCGAGGCCGGGATGGAGATCATCACGAATAGCGCACTGCGGATACTGTGCAGGAACAGCAGCATTACCACCGCTACCAGTATTACCGCCAGGATGAGGTCATGGATCACAGAGTTGGCCGATTCCAGCGTAAAGTCGGAAGAATCGTTTGCCACCAGTATTTTCAGGTCATTGGCCGCATAGTCTTTCTCAATGCGGGCGATAGCCTTTTTCATTTCTTCACTCACCGTCACGGCGTTGGCATCTGTTTGTTTCTGTACCTGCAGCGCAATCGCGTTCACACCATCTACACGGGCAATACGTTCGGCATCTTTCTGCGCATCCTGTACATCTGCCACGTCCATCAAACGTACTTGTGTACCGGTTTCTGTGGTTTTCAGCACCAGGTTGCGGAGCTGGTCTACACTTTTATATTTACCGGCAAGGCGGATCAATATCTGCTCATTGGCGGTTTTTACTTTACCGGTAGGGAAGTCGAGGTTGGCGTTGGTGATCAGCTGGCGCAATTGCAGGATAGACAGATTAAAGGCTTGCAATTTCTTCGGATCTACATTCACCTGTATCTCGCGCTCCTGGCCGCCGGTCAGCGATACTTGCGCCACGCCGGGAAGGCGCGACAGCAAAGGTTGCAGCTTTTTATCTACCAGGTCATAGAACTGTTTATCGTCCATCTTGGCGGTGGCGGATAAAGTCATGATCGGCAGATCGTCGAGTGAGAATTTATTCAGGGATGGGGGTTTGGCATCTCCCGGCAGATCAGCCAGGATCGCGTTCACCTTACGTTGCGCATCTTGCAAAGCAATGTCCACGTTGGCGTCGTTATTCAGCTCAACGGTAATAATGGAGAGGCTTTCAGAAGATTTGGAGGTGATCTTCTTGATCTTCTCCATCGATGCGATCGCGTCTTCGATCTTCTTGGTGATGGTGCTTTCCACCTCGTTGGGGGAGGCGCCGGGATATATGGTGGAGATGGTCACTACCGGGGAGCTGAACTTGGGCAGCAGTTCGTAGTTGAGCGATTTATAGCTCATCACGCCAAGGAGCGTGAGGATGGTAAATACCACCACCACGATGGTAGGCCTTTTTATGGATACTTCAGTGATCTTCATGTTACAAAAGTTTGTTCAACAAATCCTGGCTTACTTCGCTGTGTGCTGTACGGCTACGGTGGCGCCATCGGTGAGGTTGATCTGACCGGAGGTGATGACGGTTTCGCCTTCGTTTAGCCCTTCCCGTATCTCTACCTGGTCGCCCAGGATGCGGCCGGCCACCACCTTACGTTTTTTGGCGGTATTGCCTTGCATCACATATACTTCGTTGCTGTTCACGCCGCCTATGAAGGCTGTGCGCGCAATGAAGATCGCTTTGTCTGTTTCCGGAGAAGAGAAGTGCGCAGTGCCGTACATGCCTGCTTTCAGCTGTTTGCCGGCGATGTTGTTCACTTCCATTTCCACCGGGTAGTTGAGGGAGTTGTCGCCTTTTGCGGCGATGAAGGTGATGGTGCCTTCGTAGTTCGCTTCAGGAAATACGTTGGAGGTCACGTTCACTTTTTGTCCTGTCTTCAGTGATACCACCTGGCTCTCGGGCACTGTCACGGCCAATTTCAGCCTGGACACATCTACGATGTCGAACATTTTATTACCGGGGGAGAGGTAAGCGCCTTGTTCCACATATTTTTTGTTGATGATGCCGGAGATGGGCGCTTTCACATAGGTATCGCTCACACGGCGGCTGGCGGCCTCGTAGCGGGTTTTAGCCACATCGTACTGAAGGCGTGCGTCGTCTACTTGTTTCTGCGTTACGCCGCCGGTTTGAAAGGCGGCTTCATATCTTTCTTTATCTACTTTGAGTTGTTGCAGGTTTGCTTTCGCAGATTCGAGGTCAGTATTCAGTATCTGCCCGTCGATATAGGCGATGGGCTGGCCCTGGCGTACCACGCTGCCTTCGTCTACCAGCAGTTTGGTGATACGTCCGGAAGTTTCGGCCATGTAGCTGAGTTCGCGGATGGGCGCGAAGTTACCGTTGGCCAGGAATCCCTGGGAGAAGTCATTGCGGGATACTTTCTGTATCAGCACCGGCACGTCGCCGTTGTTGCTCTGTTTCACAAATTCCGTTTTTGCCTCGTTGGCTTTCTTATTTGCGTTGAGCTTCCACATGATCAGTACCACTGCCCCTACCGTTACCAGGCCCCAGATAATAAATTTTTTCATCTGCAAATAGTTTGTATGTGTGTTGATGTTGTCTGTTTCGTATATGCGTACTAGTTAAGCAGTTCTTTCAGCTGTCCTTTGCTTTTGATGATATCCAGTTCAGCGAGCTTGTATTGCAGCAGCGCTTCGTTGTAGCTGTTTTGCGCGTCGGTGAGCGAGGTTTCAGCATTCAGCAGGTCGGTCAAACTGGCGAGACCGAGGCGATAGTTATTCTGGGTAGAATAATATACTTCGTTAGCCAGGTCCATATTTTCTTTCTGGGTATGGATGGTAGAAAGATTGGTACGGATGGCCAGTTTGGCATTCTCGTATTCGGTGTTGAGGTTGAACGATGTTTCTGCCATCTGCGCTTTCAGCTGGTGCAGCGTTACGTTGGCCTGACCTACTTTAGCGCGGCGGTTGAAGCCATCGAAGATGGGTATCTTGAGGGAAAGCCCTACTGCGGCGGCGCCAAACCAGGCGCTGTTGTTAGCAGGGTCTTTGGCAAAGGCCCATTGATTGCTCACACCGTTATAAGAGTACCTGCCAAAAACCGAAAGCGTTGGGTAATATTCTGCCTGGTAGGCTTTCTTTTGCAGCAGTTGCAGTTCTTCCTGTTTCTTCAGCAGCTTCATCTCCGTTCTGCCGTCGGTGTTAGCATCTTCAAACTGCAATACGCCGGCGGCTTTGCTTTCGATCTCCCCGAGGGATGCCGGCGGCACGCTGAAGGCCGACTGCAAAGGCATGCCCATGATGCGTTTCAGGTTATTGGTTTGTATGGCCAGCTGATGTTGTTGCTGGGTGCGTTGTGTCACCACGTTGGTGAGGTTCACTTTGATGCGGTCCAGGTCAATTTTTTTGGCGAGGCCATTATCATATTGTGATTTGGTGGCGGTCACCAATTGGGTAAGCTTGAGGATGTTGCTATCCAGCGTTTTGATCTTTTCCTGTGTTACCAGCAGTTGATAATACAGCTGTGATACGTTGTAGATCACGCTTTCGGTGGATTGCTGCGTTTGCAGTTTATAATATTCCTCACCGGATTTGGCGGCTTTGAGGCCGGTGAATACGGCCTGGTTGAACACCTGTTGTTCGAGGTCGGCGCCGACGGAAGCACTGTATTTCACGCCGAAAGCCACGAGCAGCGAGGTATCCGGCTTACCGATCAGGATACCGGGCAATACTGACTTTTGCAATTGCAGGTTGTCGGTATAGTTACCGGAGGCATTGAGTTGCGGCAATGCCTGTGAGCGTGCCTGTTGGGTCTTGAATTTTCCCATTTCTTCATCCATGCGTGTTCTGGCCAGTCCCTGGTTGTTGTTCAACGCAAAGCGGAGAGCTTCCTGCAATGTCAGCTGCGCCTGGGCATAGCCATGAGATACACCTATCCCCAGCAAGAGGATAAGCGATAACTTGAATCGCTTCATACGTTAATTGATTAGCGTAGTTCTGTTTATTCTTCTTCTTTAATTTGTAAATACTGGTTTGCCAGTTTATGCCCTTTGATGGTGGCAATTCCCAGGATAAAATGTGCGGTGACCTGTTCCATTACTTCGGGCATCTGAAAATCAGCTGCCGGGTATTGAGCCGGGTCGAAGGCTGCTTCCAGTTGCAACTGGCGCATGCGGGCTATCGTGTTGATGTCGAGGTTCTGGCGATATAGGCCTTCCGCCATGCCTCTTTTCAGATTTTCTTTGATACCAAACAGAATACAGCTGGCTTTAAAACTTTCTATGCTACGCCAGGTATCGGGGTGATACTTTTGAATTTCAAAAAGCATCACCGGGTTAAGTGTTCTGGCCATGGAGGTAATGTATTTCATATTACCGACCAGTTCTTCAATGGCATTTTCTGCGGTGTTGTGCAGCTCTTGGAAATAAGCGATGTGGCTGTTCAGGAGTATTTGCATCCCTTCGTCTATGAGCGTTTGCTTGTCGGAAAAGTGCTCATACACTGTTTTCTTGGATATGCCGCAGTCGCGGGCAATATCAAACATCGTAACCCCTTTCACGCCATACGTCCTGAACATCCTCAGCGCCGTTTCCATTATCCGTTCTCTCACTGCCATGGTTCCGTTCTTTATGCTTTGATTCCTCTGATGAATATATCTAACAAAGTTTTCTGCTTTTCCAGTACGATTGCTTCCAGTTCATCAAAATCATAATCCGCGCCTCTGCGTTCCATGTCTGCCGGTACGGCGAAACGTAGTCCCAGCAACGATTGTATGAGCAGTTCTGCTGTTTTGTAATGGTTCTTCACTTTAAATTCTCCCAGCGCTACACCCGCTTTGATGACCTCGGCATGGAGCTCTATCTCTCTTTTCTTCGCAAGCCTTACCTGTTCATGTATCTCCTCTGATGCTTCCTGCATGATGCGGAACAGTTCCAGCCTGCTGAATTTGCAGATGTACTTCTTCCGTATCTCGATGATGTTGTGCAGGGTTTTGGCGGCCGATTTGATATGGGCTACCTCTTTTTCCATTTCCTGGAAATAGGCTTCTCCGATCTTTTCCAGTACGGCCATGTGCATGCCGTTCTTGTCGGGGAAATAATAATATAAAGATGCTTTCGAGCAGCGAAGGTCCTCGGCGATCTCGTTCATCGTCGTCTTTGAAGCGCCATAGTGCGTAAAGCGCTTCAGAGCCGCCTCGAGGATCTTGTCCCGCATTTCATCTCTTGTCTCTGCTTGCATTAACTTTCTGACTTTTTTAGTTTCAAGGTCAAAATTAAGAAGATTTTTTAAAATAGTAACCAAAGTTGACCAATTAACATGTTTTTAACTTTTTTACCGAAAAAGTCAAAAGATCAGGGGAGAGAAAATAAAAAGCCCCCACGGGCTGCGTGGGGGCTTTACCGTTATATGATGAACTTATTTCAGTTTTTCCAGCGCGACCTGGAGTTTTTCAAACATCTCAGGGATCTCTTCTTTCACGCAGGTACCTACGCTGAGGCGGTACCAGGAAGAGTCTTTCGCTGCGCCGAAAGCGTAAAACGGCACCAAGGCCAGCTTGGCTTCGTTGAGGATATAAGAGGTCACCGCTGACTGATCCGCCAGTGTTTGGCCATCGGCGGTCTTTTTACCAACGAGGTTAATTTTGATAGTGAGATAGATCGCAGCCTGCGGCGCGATGGCATCTACCTGGTGACCAGCTTTCTTGAGGCGGTCAAAGCCTTCGTATATTTTTTCCAGTCTTTCTTCGATTTCACCTTTGAAGTGCTGGAGGTATTTATCCACATTGGCAGTTTGTACAAGGTAGCGTGCGGCGGCTTTCTGTTCGGCCATCGGGCTCCATGCGCCCACGTGGGAGAGGATGGATTTCATTTTGCCGATCACATGTGCAGGGCCGAGCGCCCAGCCCACTCTCACGCCGGTAGCGGCGAAAGCCTTACTCATGCCATCGATGAAGATGGTGTAATCTCTCATTTCCGGACGCAGGGATACGGGGTTGTAGTGGTGTGTATCACCGAAGGTGAGCACCCAGTACATCTGGTCGAACATCACATATAATGGCTTCTGGTCGGCGCCGCGGCTTTTGTTCTCTGCGAGCACGAGGTCGCAGATCTCTTCCAGCTGCTGTTTGCCAAAGGCGGTACCAGTGGGGTTCTGCGGGGAGCAGAGCGCCAGCAGGGTGGCGCCTTTGAGCAGTGGTTTCAGTTCCGCTGCGGTGGGCATGAAGTCGTTTTCAGGTTTGGTTTCCAGCACTACGTGCTCTGCTTCCAGGAAGTGGGTGTAGTGGTTGTTATTCCAGGAGGGCGTAGCGTATACTATTTTCTCGCCACGGTCAACGATGGTGCGGAAGGTAGCGTAGATGATGGGGCGGCCGCCGCAGGAGATCACGATCTCTTTAGCCGGGTCGTAAGTCAGGCCTTCACGTGCGCCGATGAACTCACTCACGGCTTTCCGCAGCTCGGGGATACCATCGGCAGGAGGGTAGTTGGTAAGGTGTTCCTTGTATGCGGTGATGATTTCCTGCTCAAACTCAACCGGGATAGGGAAAACCTTCGGGTCAAAGTCGCCGATGGTGAAGTTGTAAATCTTTTCACCCTTGGCCTGCTTCTCTTTTACTTCAGCTGCTAACTTGATGATTTCTGATCCAATCAGTGTTTCGGCTAAATGAGACAGTTTCATAACCTGCTTTTTTTGTTGGTTTTGGAAAAATTTTTCTGCGCGGCAAAAGTAACCGATTTGAAGATAATTTAAAAGAACAGCCAGATTCTTTTCAGAATATTCAAAAAATCATCATTCTGATATTATCTTATCTAAAATAACTACGAAATCCAAGCCATCTATCCAACATTATCTTTAGCAATAATATATCTGGTATTGGAAATCGTTGTGTAAAACGGGGATATTTTCGTGTATAAGATGTGATGAAATTAGGGAGAATGCCAAAACTTTCTATCTTTGTTTGAAGTACATTTACACCTTTTACACAGGTATCATGTGAACGGACAGGCATGATTATCACCATAAGAATGACAAGCAAACTCATATAGACCATGAAATTTATTGTTTCTTCCTCTACTTTATTAAAACAATTACAACAGATCAGCGGTGTTATCAATTCGAATACAGTATTGCCCATACTGGAGGACTTTCTGTTCCTGATTGACAAAAACGAGCTGACCGTAGTTGCAACTGACCTGGAAACCGTTATGCGGGTGAAGCTGGAGGTGGAAGCCAAAGAAAACGGCCGGATCTGTATTCCTGCAAAGATCCTGATGGATTCACTCAAGAACCTCCCGGACCAGCCGCTCACTTTCCACATCGACCTGAACTCTTATGCAGTGGAGATCACTTCCGACAACGGCAAGTATAAAGTAATGGGCGAAAACCCGGAGAATTTCCCCAAAGAGCCCGCAGCAGATGATACGACTTCCTTTACCATGACCGCCACCGGCTTGGTAACCGCTATCAATAAAACATTGTTCGCCGTGAGCAACGACGACCTCCGTCCGGCCATGACCGGCGTATTCTTCGAACTCGCGCCCAACAGTCTCACCTTCGTAGCTACCGACGCCCACCGCCTCGTGAAATACGTAAGAACAGACGTGCAATGCCCGAAGGCAGACACTTTCATCGTGCCTAAAAAACCGCTGAACCTGCTCAAATCCGCACTGCCAGACAACGACTCTGAAATCAAAGTATCTTATAGCCAGAACCACTTCTTCGTACAACATGACGGCGCACAGATGATCTGCCGCCTCATCGATGCACGATTCCCTGACTATAAAGTAGTGATACCAAAAGATAATCCTTACCGCCTCACCCTCGTGAAAAGCGACTTCCAGAACGCGCTGAAACGTGTAGGCGTTTTCGCTAATAAAAGCACCAACCAGGTAGCTCTCGCCATCACAGGCAGCGAACTGCAACTTTCTGCGCAAGATGTGGACTTCTCCTTCGAAGGCAATGAACGCATGAACTGCCAGTACACCGGCGATGATATGCAGATCGCTTTCAATGCCAAGTTCCTCATCGAAATGCTCAATGCCGCCGAAGGCGACGAGATCTCCATGGAACTCGCTACCGCCACCAAAGCCGGTATCCTCAAACCTTCCGAAAAAGAAGAAAATGAAGACCTGCTCATGCTGGTAATGCCACTGATGTTGAACAACTAAACGTAACGGCTATACTAAAATCGCCGCAAGCAATTTGCTTGAAGCTAAATGATAATACATAAAGCAATCTCTCACAAAGAGGTTGCTTTTTTTCTTTACTGTAGCGGAAATCCGCGTGATTTATTCCCCAAATTTTCGTACTTTTTACTTGAAGATGATCGAGCAGAGGGATCATTGAATGGTGTAACAAGGCAATTATTTTTATCCCCCGCCCCGCAGAAAAACAACGATTGTTGGCCTGGTTGTAAAACCATCACAGACACACGAGTATAGAGAAATTATACGCTATATATTTTGCCAGGTTATGGTATCATTTTTTGAGCATATCCCTCCGGTGTACCGCACCGCAATACTGGTGGGTGGTTTACTACTGCTGTGGATCATTGAAGGCATTATTCCGCGCTTCCGTTTCCGCAACAGCCGCTACCGCCACGCCGGCACCAATCTCTTTTTCACTCTCACCACCGTATTGATCAATACGGGCCTTGCTTTCCTGATCGTTAAAGCCTCTCTCTGGACGAGCGAAAAACATTTCGGGCTATTATATCTCGTGCAACTGCCGCTGTGGTTACACACAGTACTGGCCTTCCTGATGCTGGATTTCATCGGGGCCTACCTGATCCATTGGGTACAACATAAATCCGCATGGATGTGGCATTTTCACAAGATACATCATATCGACACCCAGATAGATGCTACCACGGCCTTGCGGCATCACCCGGTGGAAAGCCTGTTCCGGGTAGGCGCGCTCTTTGTGGCAATCATCACGATGGGCGTTCCCTTCTGGATGGTGATGGCGTATCAGTCGCTCTCCGCCTTTATGTCGCAGTTCAATCATGCAAACATACGGCTGCCCAAATGGCTGGATAATGCCCTTAGCTGGATCATCGTATCACCAGATATGCACAAGGTACACCATAGCCGCTATCAGCCCGAAACAGACGCTAACTATGCAAATATTTTTTCTATATGGGACAGGCTTTGCGGCACTTTCATCAAAGTGCGGGATACAACGGCGATCCAATATGGGCTGGATGAATACCAGGATCAGCGTTACCAGGAAGTAGGCCCTTTACTTAAAGTTCCCTGGGAAGATCCTTTAACATCAAAAGATCTAAGTGGTCAACAATCATAGCAGAACAATTATTCCTTCACCTGTTTAAATTAGCATCCATATGCAACACTCAACAGCCTTAGCAAAAACAACCTGCATCGGCGCACTCGTTATTGGTGTGCTGGCGGCAGCTTTTTCCTTTACCACTAAAACCCCTGCCTACGCCGTAACAGCGGGCGGACTGGCCATCGCAATTGGTTTCATATCCCTGTATATTGGCAGAAAGAGTATTGACGATATGCAGCTGGCCACTGCCGGCATATTTATGGCAGTTGTAGCCTGCCTGGTAGGACTGTGGCAGATCTACAACTGATAACGTGTTTATTGATGGCTTCTCTGGTATCTTTCCTTATAACCCGCAGCAGCTTTCAAGGGCGCCAGTACCAGCGAAGTATCCGTGAGTTCTTTTATAACGGTAGTATCCACCAGTGTAGTGGTATCTTTTACCCCTTCGGAATGATTCCATAAGAAGAGGGTATCGTGCGACAACAGCCATTTTTCATATACCAGTGTGTACATGTTAATGGACTTTGCCGTACCGTTCTTCCTAAGCTGAAAACCCTGCATTTCCTTGTCCACGCCCGTTACGGGCTGAATCCACTTTCCTATGAGCTTAGCTGCATCCACATGCAGCGTATCTGCAACAGCAGCAGTGGTGCTGTCCACCGTTACAACATCACTGCTGTCTGCAATACCTACCAGGCTGTCGTCATTCGTTTTCACCGGCTCATGCTCCGGCGCCGGGTTACAGGCAACAAATACCATTATGAGAAGCCACAGGCCTTTTTCTTTCAGCATATGCTAAAATTAGTGTGATTTTCGGATTTATGGATTTTCGAATTTAAATTCATAAATCCGTAAATCCATAAATCCCAAAATTATTATTACTTTTACCGCTCACTTTAGGGGTGTTTATGCGCTCACACCGCATAAGCTGAGATGATACCCTCAGTACCTGAAGCAGCTCATACTGCCGTAGGGAAAAGTAACTGATCTCCTTCATCTTCCACACATCCTTAAAGTTTATTGTTCACTTAAATTCCTGCAATCATGGAAGTGCTTGTAAACAATAAACTTTATGCGGTGCAGCCGGGAACTACAATTGCTGCACTCTTACAGTTTATTCAATTATCCGCCCAAGGCATTGCGGTAGCCGTTAATAACGAAGTAGTCCCGCGCGCCGCCTGGGATACTGCCGCCGTTGCCGCTGCCGACAACATCACGATCATCCGCGCTACACAAGGCGGGTAGCGGTCCTCACATTCTTCGTATATGCCTCTCCGTAGTTTGATAACACGGACCGGATTCCTATTGTCTGAAAAAAATTATTACCCATGCAACAACAGCCTGCGGCCATCAGCCGCGCACCCTTTCCCGCGTCGGAAAAAATATATGTAGACGGCCAACTGCATCCTATCCGCGTAGCGATGCGCCGTATAACGTTAACGGATACACGCTTACATGGCAAGCAGGGCGCCGCCATACCCAATGCACCCGTTGTGGTATACGACACCAGCGGCCCCTACACCGATCCAAACATTCCTATCGACGTGACCCAAGGCCTCCCACGCCTGCGCCAGCAATGGATCAGCGACCGGGCCGACACCGAGCAGCTGCCGGCATATTCCAGCGGCTATGTACGCGGCCTGCTCGAACAAGCAGGCAATATGCCCCTTATGAGCGCCCACAAGCGCCCGCTGCGCGCCAAAGCCGGCAGCAACGTAACGCAGCTTCATTATGCGCAGCAAGGCATCATCACACCGGAGATGGAATACATCGCCATCCGTGAAAACCAGCTCGCAGCAACGCTTTACCGCGATAACAACGCCCTCTGGCAACAACATAAAGGCAACAGTTTCGGTGCTAATACGCCCGTGAAATTTATCACGCCGGAATTTGTGCGCCAGGAAGTAGCCGCCGGCAGGGCCATCATCCCCGCTAATATCAACCATCCGGAAAGCGAACCCATGATCATTGGCCGCAATTTCCTGGTGAAGATCAATGCCAATATCGGCAACTCCGCCGTTAGCTCCAGCATTGAAGAAGAAGTGGAAAAGGCCGTGTGGGCCTGCCGCTGGGGCGCCGACACTATCATGGATCTCAGCACTGGCAAAAATATTCATGAAACGCGCGAATGGATTATCCGTAATTCACCTGTGCCCATCGGCACCGTGCCCATTTACCAGGCGCTGGAAAAAGTGAATGGCAAAGCGGAAGCCCTCACCTGGGAAATATTCCGTGATACCCTGATAGAACAGGCGGAACAAGGCGTAGACTATTTCACCATTCACGCCGGCGTATTGTTGAGATATATACCGTTAACGGCTAAACGAACAACGGGCATCGTATCCCGTGGGGGTTCCATTCTCGCTAAATGGTGCCTGGCGCATCACAAAGAGAATTTCCTCTATACCCATTTTGATGAGATCTGCGAGATCATGAAAGCCTACGATGTAGCTTTCTCCCTCGGCGACGGCCTCCGGCCGGGCAGTTTGGCCGATGCCAACGATGCCGCCCAGTTTGCAGAACTCGAAACCCTCGGCGAGCTCACCAAAAAAGCCTGGCAGCACCAGGTGCAGGTGATGATCGAAGGCCCTGGCCACGTGCCCATGCAACTCATCAAGGAAAACATGGACAAACAGCTGGAATGCTGCCACGAAGCGCCTTTCTACACGCTCGGGCCTTTGACCACCGACATCGCGCCCGGCTATGATCACATCACCTCCGGCATCGGCGCCGCCATGATCGGCTGGTTCGGCACGGCTATGCTGTGTTATGTGACACCGAAAGAGCACCTGGGCCTTCCCAATAAAGAAGATGTGCGGCAAGGCGTGATCACCTACAAGATCGCCGCACATGCTGCCGATCTTGCCAAAGGCCATCCTGGCGCGCAACACCGCGACAATGCCCTCAGCAAGGCGCGTTTCGAATTTCGCTGGGAAGATCAGTTCAACCTCTCCCTCGATCCGGAAACAGCACGTTCCTATCATGATGAAACCCTGCCCGCTGAAGGCGCCAAGGTCGCGCATTTCTGCTCTATGTGCGGCCCGCATTTCTGCTCCATGAAGATCACGCAGGAAGTGCGTGAATTTGCCGAGCAGCAAGGATTGCAGGACGAAGAAGCCCTCGCGGCAGGCATGGAAGAGAAAGCGGCTGCCTTCCGTTCCGGCGGCGCAGAGATCTACACCGCTTAAAACTTTGCGCGCCATGATCTGGATTGTCACCTCACCTGAACGTATATACGAAGAAGCGCGTATCCTTCCGGAGCTGCTGGATGCCGGCGCCACACGCCTGCTGCTGCGCAAGCCGGAATGGACCGAAGATGAACACCGGCAACTGCTGGACGGGATAGACCCGGTGTACTATCCACGCATCATCGTCCGTGATCATTACTCCTTGTACCACCAGTACCAGCTGGGAGGCGTTCATTGGAGCAACCGCACCCGCAGCCTGCTCAGTCCGTGGCAAAGGCGCGCCAGTATACAACAGTATCCGGAAAGCAGCACCGGCGTGCATTCCATCCTGGAATTGCTTGCGCAGGACGATGGTTTTCACACGCTGCTGCTCAGTCCCGTTTTCGACAGTATCTCCAAGAGGAGCTACCAGGGCCGTTTTGCAGGACCGCTGCCCGACAAGGGCGGCCGGCGCGTACTGGCGCTGGGCGGCATCGGCGCACATAATATCGGGTTACTGAAACAATGGCATTACGACGGCGCAGCATTGCTGGGCAGCATCTGGCGCGAGCCACAGCAGGCCGTCTTTAACTTTCAACAGATACTCGCCGCATGGAACAGGAGCGACCATATGTGATGACGCTCGCCGGCCTCGACCCCAGCGGGGGCGCTGGCCTGCTGGCGGATATCAAAACTTTTGAACAACACCGCGTATACGGTTTTGGCGTATGCACCGCACTCACCGTGCAAACTGCGTCGCGGTTTATCAGCGTTGATTGGCTGCCGCTGCCGCAGATCATGGCACAGGCACAACCACTGCTGGCTGCACATACGGTGCGCTATTGCAAGATCGGCATCATGCCTGATGTGCAGGCCACACAAGCATTGGTACGCCAACTGAAGGAGCTGGCGCCCGGCATCCACATCATATTGGACCCTGTGCTGAAAGCCTCCGCTGGCTTCACTTTCCAGGCATCGGTGCAACAGCAGGCCTGGCAACAGCTCCTGCGGGATATCTACCTGCTCACGCCAAACTATAACGAAGCCTTGCTGCTGAGCGGCGCCCGCAACGGCGAAGAGGCCGCCAGGGAGCTTTCCGCACATTGCGCCGTATTGCTGAAAGGAGGCCATCGCACTGGCAAACCTGGCTACGATACTTTGTATACAGCAGGAGAAGAGCATCAGTTTGCGCCCGGCCCCGGGCCCGTATGGCCCAAACATGGTTCGGGATGCATACTGTCTGCCGCCATCACCGCCTCGCTGGCAGCAGGGCTATCGCTGATACCCGCCTGCGCTAACGGGAAAGCATATACGGAAAACGTATTATCCAGTCATTCATCACTTACAGGATATCATTACAGATGATCAACAGATTACATTATATCTCACAACAAACCGGAACCGGTACACATACCGATCATATCCGCGCGGCCTGCGATGCCGGCTGCCAGTGGATACAGCTGCGGGTGAAACATCAGTCGGAGCAGGACGTGCTGCCGATGGCAGCTGCTGCCCGCAAGATCACGGACTACTACAAAGCCGCCCTCATCATCAACGATTTCCCACGTATAGCCGTCAGCGTTGGCGCAGATGGCGTACATGTAGGCAAGAACGATATGACCGTAGCTGCCGCACGCGCCATCACCGGCCCGGATATGATCGTAGGCGGCACCGCCAACACTGCTGCCGATATTTTTCAACACGCAGCCGACGGCGCCAGCTATGTAGGCGTGGGGCCTTTCCGCTTCACTACTACCAAAGAAAACCTCAGCCCCATACTGGGTTTGGAAGGCTATAAGGCCATCATACAGGCACTACAAGAAAAACGTATAGCCATTCCTGTTATCGCCATCGGGGGAATATTGGCGGAAGATATTGATGCATTGATGCAGACCGGCATACATGGCATCGCCGCCAGCGGCATGATCACACATGCCACAGAAAAAGGCGTATTGGTACAACATCTCTACAAACAATTAAACGCATATTGACATGCAAGCACTCAACATAGCCGGCAGGGCATTCAGTTCCAGGTTGTTTACCGGCACAGGTAAATTCTCTTCACCAGAAGTGATGGAACAAGCGCTGCTGGCCTCCGGCAGCGAACTGGTGACCGTAGCGCTCAAACGGGTAGACCTGCAACATCAGTCGGACGATATGTTGCAACATCTCCATCATCCGCAATGGCAGCTGTTGCCCAACACTTCCGGCGTCCGCAATGCCAAAGAGGCCGTATATGCGGCACAGTTAGCCCGCGAAGCGCTGGAAACCAACTGGATCAAACTGGAAATACATCCCGATCCGCGTTACCTGCTGCCCGATCCTGTGGAAACGCTGGAAGCCACGGCAGCATTGGCCAAGCTCGGATTCATCGTATTGCCCTACATCCATGCCGACCCGGTATTGTGCAAGCGTCTTGAAGACGCGGGCACCGCCGCAGTGATGCCTTTAGGCTCTCCCATTGGCAGCAACCGCGGGTTGAAAACGTATGATTTCCTGGAGATCATTATCGCGCAAAGTAAAGTGCCCGTGATCGTGGATGCTGGCATTGGCAGTCCCTCACAGGCCGCGCAAGCCATGGAGATGGGCGCCGATGCAGTGCTCGTGAATACCGCCATTGCCGTAGCCGGCGATCCCGTGCAAATGGCCGCCGCCTTCAAATCCGCCGTGGAAGCGGGCCGCATGGCCTATGAGGCAGGCCTGCCTGCCAGCGGCCGACAAGCGGTGGCTTCCAGTCCGCTCATTGCGTTTCTGGATGAGGTATGATGAGTATCGCCCCTACGGGGCTTAACGTAGCGCAGACGGCATTTTATCCCGGGTTTCACCCGGGGGCGATATGCCAATAATTTTTTACACAACATAATTCAGGAATATGTTCATAGATATTTTCCAACAACATGAATGGGACGATGTAAAAAACAGCATCTACGCCAAAACCGCTGTCGACGTGGAACGGGCGCTGCAAACATCCAGGCGCAGCCTGCATGATTTTGCAGCGCTGATCTCCCCGGCCGCGGCGCCCTACCTGGAAACGATGGCCAACATGAGCCACCAGCTTACCTTACAGCGATTTGGCAACACGATGCAATTATACATCCCGATGTATCTTTCCAATGAGTGCCAGAACATCTGCACCTACTGCGGTTTCAGTTTCGATAACAAGATCGCGCGCCGCACGCTCAGCGGCGCCGAGATATTACAGGAAACGGCCACCATCAAAGCGATGGGCTATGATCATGTACTGCTCGTAACCGGAGAAGCCCACCAGACCGTAGGCCTGGACTATTTTCAAAAAGCCCTGACCCTCTTGCGGCCGCATTTTTCCAATATCTCCATGGAAGTACAACCCATGGATGAAGCAGATTATGCTGCACTGATCCCGCTGGGCTTGCATGCGGTGCTTGTGTACCAGGAAACCTACCACCAGCACGATTACCGGAAACACCATCCCAAAGGCCGTAAATCAAGTTTTGAGTACCGGCTGGAAACGCCCGACAGGCTTGGAAAAGCGGGCATCCACAAAATGGGCTTGGGAGTGCTCATCGGTTTGGAAGACTGGCGCACCGACAGTTTTTTCACGGCGCTGCACCTGCAATATCTCGAAAAGACTTACTGGCAAACAAAGTACAGCATTTCATTTCCGCGGCTGCGTCCTTTCTCCGGCGGCCTGCCGCCGAAGGTGCCAATGAATGATCGCGAACTGGTGCAGCTTATCTGCGCCTGGCGCCTCTTTAACCAGGAAGTGGAACTGAGCATCTCCACCAGGGAAGAAGAAAAATTCAGGGACCATATCATCAAGCTGGGCATCACCGCCATGAGCGCGGGTTCCAGAACCAATCCCGGCGGCTACAGCGTGGCGCCACAATCGCTGGAGCAGTTTGAAATATCGGATGAACGGAGTGCCGCCGCCATAGCAGCCATGTTACGCCGACAGGGTTATGAGCCGGTATGGAAAGACTGGGATCATGTATTAGCATAGAACAGGGCCGTTTTAGACGGCCCTGTTTGTTTTTCATAGATGGTCATAAATATTTACAAGGATGACTTCTCTCAATCTTTATAAAGATAAATAACCTGTACCGATCATCACAACTTGCAAAACAAGATGAACAAAATGAACAAACAGGCGCCAATTGAATAGCTGGCGGCCATTCCGGCGGATGTCCGTATAGTACGCGAAACAAAAAAGGGCTGCCTCAAACGATGAAGAAGCAGCCCTGTACCTAAAATCCCGTAGTTGCCATATTACTTATTAAGATAAGCATGATTGGAACATCATATGGTCAAATGTAGTATGGTATTCCTGAACAACCATCCCTGATCCTAACTTGAACAAAAAGAATAACCCGCCAAGGAATGCACAAAAAAGATCGCTTGTCAGCGGTGTGCATGGGCCAGGTCTCTGAATGTTTTGATCGTATCATGCGCATCCCGGAGCACGGCCCGCTGGCTCGCGATGATCTCGCGGATGTAGTAGGGCATGGGCGTATCGCTCTTCAGAGCGTCTGTATAGGCGCGCTGGGCGGCATCCTCACCGAACTCGCAGGAGGAAAGGATCGCGTGGCGGTCCTTACCGCTGAAGGCCGTTTTCACATCCATCCATGTGCGGTACAGCATTCCTGTAGTGATATTTGTTCCCACACTGCTAGCCATTGCCGCCAGTTCATCGTTCAGCCGGTGGGCAAAGTTGCGACTGTCGTCCATCATTTGCTGAAACAAAGCTTTGAGGTCGGTGTCGTCGGTTGCATCGCAGGCGTGTTGATATTCTTCCACCCGATCGTTATTGATCTTCACAAGATCTCCCAGCAGGTCTATCAATTTTTCTTTCACAAACATGATCGAAACTTTTATAAATGACATCAATAGTTTTTTCAATGACTGTTTTTCAAAAATGCGACCATAACAAAAACGCGGGTATCGCGACGCAGCCCGCTTTTCACAGATAGCTGAGGCCGTCCTTTTTTATCCCGGATGGTGGAATCTCTTCTACACGCAATTGTAAACAACAGCGGCCTGTTGCTGTTATTATTATTGTTAAACCAATTTTTATGAAACACCTGCAATTGCTGGCAGCCAGCCTGTTATTACTGACGGCAAGCGCGTGCCACCATGCCAACACCGTTGCCGGTACCGCCGACAGCTCCCATAGCGGCAATACCGCCGGCGCCGACAACTGGGTCACTTACACTGGTATACTGCCATGCACCGACTGTAACGGTATCCAAACAGAGCTGACCATTCATGAGCAGCCTTCCAACCCCGACCCTGACTATGCCTTCCGGCTCAGGGAAACCTACCAGGGACTGGGCGGCAAAGACCAGACCTTCAACAGCGAGGGCACCTACAGCATCGTGAAGGGGAGCGCCACCGACCCCGACGCCGCCGTGCTCCTGCTAAATCCGGAAAAAGACAAGAACCTCCAACGCTATTTCATAAAGGTGGGCGACCGGGAACTACGCCCGCTGGACGCCCAGCTGCAATCCATTCCCAACACGCCCGTACTGAAACGGGGCAACACCGGAACACCCTGAGGGCCGGACAAAAATTAATCTCCACAATTCCCCAAAATCTTCATGATCATGGCCAAATTCCCTTAAATTTAGCGCTGCCATTATATAATACCCACTACTGAAAATATGAAGCGCATTTTAGGTTGCCTGATCTTATTGATTTCAATGTGCACCTCTGCAAGAGGGAACAGCCGTCAGGACAGCCTGCTGAAAGTACTGAACCAAACGATGGAACGGTCGGCCCAGTACGATTCGATCAAACTGCGGCGGGTAGACAGTACGCGGCATTCGTTGGCCGGCGCAGGTACCCCGGTACAGCGGTATAATATCTATCAGCAGCTGTACGAAGAATATAAGGTCTTCAACTTCGACTCGGCCTATGTATATGCCCGCCTCTTGCAACAAGTAGGCGAGCAATTGAATGATCCTGTGCGCATCATCAACGGGAAAGTGAAGCTGGGCTTCATTTTGCTGTCGTCGGGAATGTTCACCGAAACCGCCGCCTTCCTCAATACCCTGGAAGTGACCGGCATGCCGGACAGCATCCGGGTACAGTTCTACCTCGTGAAGAGCCGCTTCTTTTCTGATCTCGCAGAATATAACCAGGACAAATATTTTTCACCGGAATATGCACGTAAAGGCATGGAGTATATGGACTCCGCACTACACCTCATGCCTGTGAATTCTTTCGAATACCGCTTTCACAAAGGAGAGCAGCTGTACAAGACTGGTAACCTTACGGCAGCCCTGGCCTTCTTTCCCAACCTCGACAGTCCGGATGTAACTTACCGCCAGCTGGCAGTTTCGGCCTGTGCGCTGGGCATGATCTATATGAAGGCGCGCCAGCCGGATACTGCTATCATGCTCATGGCCCGTTCGGCCATTGCGGATATTCAGTCGTCCACGAAAGAGACTATGGCCATTTATACCCTGGCCACTTACCTGTTTGAGCGGGGCGATATTAAAAATGCTTCACATTATATTGAAAGGGCTATTGCCGAAGCGGTGTTCTATGGCGCCCGCCAGCGCAAAGTGATGGTGAGCAGCATCCTGCCGATCATAGAGCAGGAGCGTATCAATACGGCGGAAGAGCGCAACCGCTCCCTCCTTATTTATGCGGCCATCGTTACCCTGCTGCTCATCGCCCTGGTGGTGCTGGCTATTACCGTGTTCCGGCAGGTGCAGAAGCTGAAGATAGCCCAGCAAACCATTACAGCAGCACACCTGCGGCAACAGGAAATCAACAGCCAATTGGAAGAAGCCAATAAGATCAAGGAAGAATACATCGGTTACTTCTTCAACATCAATGCTAATTATATTGGCAAGATAGAGAAGATAAAACAGTCATTAGAGCAGAAAATCGCCGATAATAAAGCAAACGAGATCAAATTCCTGGTAAATAACATCAATATCCGGCAGGAGCGGGATGAGTTATTCACCAATTTCGATCGGGTGTTCCTGCGCATATTCCCTCACTTCGTAGATGAGTTCAACGCCCTTTTTGATAAAGAGAACCAGGTAGTGTTGAAGGAGAACGAGTTGATGAATACCGATATCCGCATCTTCGCATTAATTCGTATAGGCATCTCCGATAATGAGAAGATCGCCCACATTTTACAGTACTCTGTGAACACCATCTATGCCTATAAAACCAAGATCAAAAAACGCTCTCTCGTCCCCAATGATGAGTTTGAGACCCGGATTATGGCCATAAAAGCGCTGTAAAACTGTCTCATACCGTCGATATATGTAAAAAATATATTTGTTTGTATTTTATTGATTATCAATAATGTGTTTCTTTATAATTGGGAAATGAGGGTTTTATTTTCTATATTCGGATTGTAAAAGTTGTTGACCTGCGCGTTCGTTTTTTACTTTGACCATAGGTAATTTTCAGTCATACAAAAATTGTGAGAACCAAAATTTAAAAGAGCAAAGCACATTAAATTTTTATCAAGATCCACGTTTGAACGACAGGTAAAATCCACGTTGTTTTAAAAGAGCATGTAAATCTTTCGCAACGAACACCCTAGACGTTCACTTGAATTTTTATTGGCAAACAGCATTAAATCCACGGTAACGGAACAGTCTTTAACTGATTTCAAAAAATCCACTTTATGACCAAAACACGACTTCTCAAGCATTTATTCCTGTGCACGCTGTTGTTATTGGTACAGGGCTATGTAGTAGCCCAGTTCAAAACCATAACAGGCAAGGTAACGGATAACAATGGTGCTGCTATCCCCGGCGCCTCCGTTCAGGTAAAAGGAACCAAAACGGGCACCTCAGCGAATGCAGACGGGGTGTTTAAACTATCGGCGCCCGAAACAGCCAATGCGCTGATCATTTCTTTCATCGGGTACAAAACACAGGAGGTGAACATCGCTGGCAAATCCAACCTGGATGTAGCCCTGGTGCAGGAAAACACCACCCTCACCGACGTAGTGGTGGTGGGTTATGGTACCACCCGCAAGAAAGACCTCACCGGTGCGGTGGCCTCTATCAAGGCGGCCGACTTCAACCGGGGTATCACCACTGCGCCCGATCAGCTGATCCAGGGTAAGGTGTCTGGCCTGATGGTGCTGAACAACAGTGGCGCTCCCGGTGCTGCCGCTACCGTAAGGATCAGGGGCGTATCGTCTGTACGTTCAGGCAACCAGCCACTGTACGTGATCGACGGGGTACCCCTCGATGGCCGTGTGGCACGTCCGGATGTTAATGCGAACGGCCTGGGTCAAACCCCTACCTCCAACCCGCTCAACTTCGTCAACTCTAACGATATCGCCTCCATGGATGTACTGAAAGATGCTTCTGCTACTGCCATCTTCGGTTCCCGTGGCGCTAACGGTGTGATCATCATCAATACCAAGAAAGGCACTTCCGGCCCTGCCAAACTGGATGTGGCCTATTCTGCCGGCTTCAGCAACATTATGAAAAAACTGAAAGTGCTGGATGGCGATGAATATCGTTCCGCATTGAAACAATACAATCTCACAGGTGGCGATTTCGGTTCCAGCTCCGATGCAATGGGCTCTATCCTCAGAACGGGCGTTACCCAGAACATCGGCGTAGCGGTGAGCGGCGGCAATGAAAGTGGCCGCTACAGGGCCTCTTTCGGCTACCAGGATCAACAGGGTATCATCCGTAAAACAGGACTGAAGAAATATACCGCTACCCTGAGCGGCCAGAACAACTTCCTCGAGAGCAAGAAGCTGGGCCTGGATTACAATATCATGGCGGCACATACCACAGAGCAGCTGGCGCCGATCACCAACGATGCCGGCTTCACCGGAAGCCTCATTGGACAAGCTTTGCAGTGGAACCCCACCATGCCGATCAGGAAAGCTGATGGCTCGCTCAATATCCTTGCTGCTGGTCAGCCAATCAACCCGCTGGCCATGTCAGAAGCATATGACGATAAAGCTAACATCAACTATGTATTGGCCAGCCTTTCTCCCTACTATCGTTTCAATGACGACTGGGAGCTGCGCACACAATATAGCGTGAACCACCAGGCAGGTACCCGCCGTTCACAAATCGCCTCTTTCATTAACATCGCAGGGGTGCAGGACCTCGGCCAGGCCTATTTCGGCCAGAACGAGCTGACCAGCCAGCTGTTCAATACCACCCTGAACTTCCACCGTCAGGTGAGCAAAGCCATGTACCTGGACGCCTTGGTAGGTTATGAATACCAGAAGTTCGATTACTATGGCGTAGCCCTCGGCGGATTAGGCTTCCCTACTTATGCAGTGGATTATACCGACATCCTCCAGGCGCCCACACAGGCCAACACTTTCATGAGTTCATTCCGCAATCCTACTTCCGAACTGCAATCCTACTTCGGAAGAGTGAAACTGAACTTCTATGAAAAATACCTGCTGACCGCCACCATGAGGGCTGACGGTTCCAGCAAATTCGGTTCTAATAACAAATATGGTTACTTCCCTTCATTCGCTGCCAAATGGATCATGAGCAATGAAGAGTTCCTGAAACATAATGATTTTGTACAGAACCTCGGTCTTCGTGTAGGCTATGGCGTTACTGGTAACCAGGAATTCCCGGCAGGCGCCGCTCAGGAGCAATATGCCCTGGGAGCCTCCGGTAGCGCGGGTCTCAGCAATGTGGCCAACCCGAACCTGAAATGGGAATCTTCCAAACAGTTCAACGCCGGCGTAGACTTCTCCATCCTGAAAGACCGCCTGAGCGGTAGTGTGGACTACTTCTACAAAAACACCAGCAACCTCCTGTTCAGCTTCCCGGCTATCCAGCCCGCTCCCGCATCTAACTACTGGATCAACCTGCCCGGTAACGTGATCAACAACGGTGTGGAAATATCATTGAAAGGAGATGTGGTAAGACATAAAGATTTCACCTGGACAGTAGGCGCCAATGCCACTTTCCTGCATAATGAGTTGAAAAACTATTACGGTCCTCCGGTGCTGACCGGCTCTATCAGCGGCCAGGGCGTATCCGGCGCCACTTCACAGCGCCTCGCCAATGGTTACCCGCTCAATACTTTCTATGTGCGCAAGTTCCTCGGTTTCGACGACAAAGGCCAGGGTATCTATGCGGACAATGGCAATACCTTGTATTATCTCACCAATCCTAATCCGAAAACATTGCTGGGTATTAACACTGAGCTGACCTACAAAAAATGGGTACTGGCTGCCAGCGCACACGGCGCCTTCGGATTCCAGGTGTATAACAATACTGCTAACACCGTATTGCCAATCGGCAACCTCGGTTCCAGGAATATCGCGAAAGCCTTGCTGGGCAACAATGAGAGCCTGTCTAACCCGATCACCGTTTCTTCCCGCTACCTGGAAAACGGCAATTTCATCAAACTGGATAACGTTACCCTTACTTACAATATCGGCAACGTAGGCAAGGTGCTCAAAAATGCATCCGTGTATGTAACCGGTCAGAATTTGTTCGTGATCACCAAATACACCGGCTTCGATCCTGAAGTAAATACAGACAAGAACGTGAATGGCGTTAGTTCTTTTGGTATCGAGTACTCTCCGTACCCGACTGCCAGGACTGTGATGTTCGGCCTGTTGTTCTCTTTATAATCCATTCACCAAAAACAAAAAATCATGACTTACAATAAAGTTCGAACTGCCCTCATAGCTGCCTGCTGTATCAGTTTCGCAGCGTGTAACCTGAACGAGAAGTTAGGGTCCACGCTCACCAAATCACAGGCAGATTCCGTGATCAAAGTACCTTCGCTGCTGAAAACAGCTTACGATAATTTGCAGATGCCCTACCAGGACTTCGGCAACAGCTGGGGCCTCAGCGAGATGACCACTGATGAAGTAGTAGGCCCTACCCGTGCCGGCGACTGGGACGATAACGGCGTATGGCGCGCGCTCCACCAGCACACCTGGACAGCAGATCATGCACACGTACAGAACGCCTTCAGCAACCTGCTGCTGGAGCAGTTCTCCGCTACCAATGTGCTCAACTTCCATCCGGATGCAGGCCAGGCGGCACAAGCCCGCTTCCTGCGCGCCCTCTCCATGTTCACCGTAGTGGACCTCTGGGGCCAGGTGCCTTTCAGAAATCCGCAGGATACCCTGCTCAATGCACCCCGCGTGATGAAAGCCGCCGAGGCAGTAGACTTCATCACTTCTGAACTGAAAGCCATCATGCAGGATCTGCCCGACAGGCCCGCAACACCAGCTTATGTAGCCAATAAAGACGCCGCACGCGCACTGCTGATGAAATGCTACCTCAACAAAGGCGCCTTCCTCAACAGGCAATCGCCCACTTTTGATGCAGGCGATATGCAACAGGTCATCAAGTATGCCGATGACATCACTAACGGACCAGGTGGTTATAGCCTTGCCAACAACTACTTCGACAACTTCGCGCGTGACAATGATTTGAAATCGACCGAAAACATTTTCACGCAACAGAACGGACCAGGATTCAGCACCGTGCGCAGTGGCAACGCCACCTATGCGCGCTGGAAATTCACCCTGCACTACAACCAGAACCCCAGCGGCTGGAACGGCTTCGCTACCTTGTCTGACTTCTACGACAAATTTGAAGCTGCCGACACCAGAAGAGGCGGCTCATATGCAGGCGTAACCGATGTTTCCGGCTTGCTCGTTGGCTTCCTCGTAGGGCAACAGTACGATGTGAATCACAACCCGCTGCAAGACAGAAAAGGCAACCCGCTGATCTTCACCCGCGACGTACAACTGAAAGAAACAGGTTCTAACCTGGAAGTGACTGGTATCAGGGTGATTAAATATCCGCCTGATTTCGCCACTTCAAAAAATTCAAAAGATGGTAATGAGGCCAGCAACGATTATGTATTCTTCCGCTATGCAGACGTGCTGCTGATGAAGGCCGAAGCGCAGCTGAGAACCGGCAATGCCGCAGGCGCACTCCTGATCGTTAACCAGATACGTGTGAAACGCGGCGCCTCACCGCTGCCAGCGCTCACCCTCGATAACCTCCTCGATGAAAGAGGCCGCGAACTGTATTGGGAAGGCTGGCGCAGACAAGACCTCATCCGCTTCGGAAAATTCCTGCAGCCATGGCAGCTGAAACCAACAGACGACCCGAAATATCTTTTGTTCCCGATTCCTACCAGCGACCTCGCTGTTAATAAAAACCTGGTGCAAAACCCGGGTTACTAAAAAATATGGATCATACTCCCCGCACAGGGAGTATGATCCTTTCAATCCCGCCACCACAGCAAATTTTCACATGATCGCGCATCAGCATACCGGTGCGGAAGGCGGGCTTTTTGTTTTCAAAAATCTGGATCTCTCATGTACACAAAAAAAATGCTAGGGCTACGCAAACAGTTATCCACAGCGGCTTTGCTGCTGGTACACTTCTGCGCCGCCGCTCAAAGCCCGGTGAAACAGATCGGGAAAGTAGAAAAAGTGAATATCTCCGGTCAGCAGATAAAGATCAGTGCCGCTAACGCTTACGCAGAAATCACTGTGTACAGTCCTTCAGTGATCCGGGTACGCATCGACAAACAAACATTAGGACCGGATTTCTCTTATGCTGTAATCGCGAAACCGCAGACCACTGCCGTAAAAACAGCGCAGGACAGCCGTGAGATCAGCATCAGCACAGACTCGCTACAGGTGCGCATCAGCAAAGATCCGTTTGCTATTAAATTCCTGACGCCATCAGGAGAAGTGATCAATGAAGACGAAACCGGTCTTACTACCTCCTGGGTAGGAGAGGAAGTAACGACCTATAAAAAAATGCAGGAAGGAGAGCGATTCATCGGCCTCGGAGAAAAAACCGGTAACCTCGACCGTAAAGGTGAAGGCTATACGAACTGGAACTCCGATGTGTTCGGATACGCCGCCAACCGCGATCCTATCTATTCCACCATTCCATTCTATATCGGTATCCATCATCATCTCAACTACGGCATCTTCTTCGATAACACCTTCCAGAGCGATTTCAATTTTGGCGCCAGCAACAACCGTTTTTCTTCTTTTGGCGCGAGGGGCGGGGAGATGAATTATTATTTCATCTATCATCCGCAGCTGGTGAATATCGTGAGCACTTATACTGCGCTCACCGGCCGCATGCCGCTGCCGCCCATGTGGAGCCTCGGTTATCAACAGAACCGATACAGCTATTATCCCGATACAGAGGTGATGCGCATCGCTGAAACTCTGCGTGAGAAAAGGATTCCGGCCGATGGCATCACGCTGGATATCCATTATATGGATGCCTATAAATTATTTACCTGGAATAAAGACCGCTTTCCACACCCCAAAGCGCTTACCGATAAATTGAAAGAGATGGGCTTCCATCTCACAGTGATCGTTGATCCGGGGATTAAAGTAGAAGAGGGTTATCCTGCCTATGAAGACGGAAAGAAAGCCGATATCTTCATCAAATACAGCGATGGACAAAACTATACCGGCCAGGTATGGCCCGGCTGGTGCCACTTCCCGGACTTTACCAGCGCCAAAGGCCGCAACTGGTGGAAGGGGCAGATAAAATCGTATATCCGTGAGGGTGTGAGCGGCATCTGGAATGATATGAACGAGATCGCCACCTGGGGACAGAAGATGCCATCCAATGTATTGTTTGATTATGAAGGCCATCCCATCTCGCATTTGCAGGCACACAATCTCTATGGCCTGCAAATGGTACGCGCCAGCTACGAAGGCGCAAGGGAAGAATTGAAAAAACGCCCGTTCCTGCTCACCCGCGCCGCCTATGCCGGATCGCAACGCTATAGCGCCCTCTGGACGGGCGACAACCGCGCCGAAGAAGATCATATGCTGCTCGGCGTAAGATTGCTAAACAGCCTGGGCATCAGCGGCATGGCCTTCACCGGTATGGATATCGGTGGCTTCACCGGTAATCCTACAGTAAGCCTGTATACCCGCTGGATGCAGATCGGCGCCTTCATTCCGTATTTCCGCAACCATACCGGTGTAAATACCAAATCCGCCGAGCCCTGGGCTTTCGGGGAAGAAGCGCTGGAGATCACACGCAATTATATCAACCTGCGCTATCGCCTGCTGCCATACCTCTACAGCCACATGTATGCCGCATCGCGTACAGGCGTTCCCGTTATGAGAACGCTGGCGCTGGACAACACTTTCGATCCGCAGGTATATGATACCCGCTACCAGAACCAGTATTGCTTTGGCGATGCCTTTATGGTGGCGCCTTTCGAAAGCACCAGGGATTTCGGCAAAATATATTTCCCGGAAGGCAAATGGTATAATCTCTACACCGATGCCGTGATTAACGGCCACCAGGAAGTGACCGCAGAACTGGGCATCAAAACTTTGCCGGTATTTGTGAAGGCAGGCAGCATCATCCCGATGCAGCCACTGGTGCAGTCTACCACGGAAAAGCCGGCAGATACCCTCTCCTTGCATATCTACAAAGGAGATCATGCCAATACTTTCGTTTATTATGAAGATGACGGAGAGAGCTTTGATTATGAGAACGGTAATTACTATAAACGCAGTATCACTTATGATCCCGCAGCAAAAAAAATCACACTTGATAAGGTGGAAGGCAGCTACAACAGCAGGTTCCGTCATATAAAAATACTGTTGCACGGCTTCGACGATCAGCAACGTATATCCGTGAACGGTAGTGCGCAAACGTTGCAGCAAACAAGTCATGCATTCCTGTCGCCCATTTCAAGGTTTGATCCGCAAGGGTCTTTCGTTCCGGCAGACAGCTGCATGGTGCAGCAACTGGTCATCACTAACAACAACCAGCTTATTAACGTGGATTTATAAGAGCAGAACGGCCTCCTTGTTTATCGGGGAGGCCCTTCTCATTTAAGAATTTGAGGATTTGATCAGTGGGGTACTATCGGCAACGGTTACACGATTATCATCGCTGAAAAAATGATTTTACAAAATCATATCCGTTCTGGTAAAACAGTTGCCGGGTGAAGAGATCGAAATCGAATGTGCTGGCCCATTCACTGGAATCCGTCAAGGCAGCGGCATAGATGCGGAAGTTGGCATCAATGTATTGTTTGAGATCATGCATGTCTTGTACCGTGGAGAAATTGATGAAGGGATTGATCAGTCCATCAAAATCGGAGCCGATGGTGATATGGCGTTGTGCCTCTGCGAGCGGGATTTGTGCCCGGTAGCATACTTGCAGGAAATGCTTCAGGTGCAGCAGCACATGATCATAGAAATATTCATTTCTGGCGGGCAGGCTGCCTTCGGCGGAGTCTTCGATATCCTGCATGGAAACGCAGTCCTGGTCAGAGATCAGTGAGCCATGGGCATCGGGGAGGCCCAGCGCCGTCCACTCCGTTTTAGAGAAATATTCTTTATCTACAATCAGGCTACTATCATCATGTATGCCGGTAGGGCGGTCGTCGTACTTGCTGACGTAGCCTAATATCCGGCGATCCATTGACAGGCCGATCATACCGCCATGTTTTACGATCCACACAATTTCTTCATCGAAGAGGTTGATGGTAGTCATGTTAAAGGCAGGCGCCCCGGGCCTTTGCGGGGAATTAGCTACCTGCATGGTTTTGGCCATTTCTATGTACCACACATCATCTATCGTTCTTCTTTCCCACATAAAGCCGGGCCATTGTGAAAACGGAATGCCGGTAAAGCCCGTGTGCGTGCAAACCAGCGGCATGGTGTTGCTGTATTTGCCGGCATCGATCTCGTTGCGGAGGTCGAGGCGGCTTTTATAGCTCATATGTTTGAGGTCTACATGAATACCGCGATCCATGATGCCTTTGATCACTGTGCGGCCATCGTCTTCCAGGCCGTTGCCGTGCGGATAGAATGGTTTCACATCAGCGATCTGCATACCGAAAGCATGGTTGCAAAGGCTGGATTGCTGCATATGTGTGACATTGATCGCGAGCACCTTTGCCTTTTGCAGCAGCAGATCGAGGTTGGAGAGAATTTCCTGCGGATCGTAACGCTGTGCTGGCAGTTGCACGGCGTTGATCGTATTAACAAAGGTGTGGCATCCTTCTACTATAAAGAATACGCTCACCTTATTTTTTGGCAGCGGGTTATTGAAACTCTGGTTCGTGAGAATATTGAACGAACTGCTGGCCTGCAGGTAACTATTGAAGGTGCGGGTGATCGCAAAATCAGTATAGGAATGGAACTTGTTGTCGGCGATATCCTGTAACAGCTGCAAGGATAATTTATGCTGCGAGCTGCCTTTGAGATAGGGGCGCAGGGGTATTACGGCGGAGGCCAGGTAACTTTCCAGGCCATACAATACAGCGCCTACAATCACCTCGTCGCTGAATTCCGCCAGCTGGCTCTGATGTATCTGTGTTTCAATGATATTGGGCAGGTCGGTACATAAACGCGGGATGCCGGCCACATCGCCCGGGCTGATAATGGCATCGATGTTAGGATTTTCATCAAACAATTGTTTCAGGATGACATGCGTATGGAAATCGAAATACTGCATTATAAACGGATTTAGGGGTTATGGAGATGGATACATCTCTCACGAATATCCGTTTTTTTCGTGAATGATCAAAGTAGCCGCCACTGCTGTTTTACAGCGGCAAAACCTGTAAATTAGCAGCCTAAACAGCAGTAGTATGGCATCCAGAACTATCAAAC
Source organism: Chitinophaga vietnamensis (assembly GCF_902167635.1). Lineage (GTDB taxonomy): Bacteria > Bacteroidota > Bacteroidia > Chitinophagales > Chitinophagaceae > Chitinophaga > Chitinophaga vietnamensis. Next base: position 69,807 of record NZ_CABHMS010000008.1, on the reverse strand, counting down.
AGGTGATCGTAATGCGCAAGGACCTGAACATGCGTAAGGGTAAGATGATTGCGCAGGGAGCACATGCTTCCATCGCATTTTTAACCCGGCAAGCCACGGTGGAAGGGCATACCTTTCAAACACATTTGCGGAATCCTGAAGAGGTGAGTGAATGGATGACCAAAGGATTTACCAAGATCTGTTTATCGGTAGATTCTGAAGAAGAGCTGGACCGTATCTATCGCCTGGCGGTGGAAGACGGGCTGAATGCCACGCTGATCACAGATTCCGGCCTTACCGAGTTTGGCGGTGTGCCTACCAAAACCTGTTGCGCCATTGGCCCGGACCTCAACGAATCGATTGACCGGATCACCAAAGACCTGAAACTGTTATAGTGATCAATCTTCCTCTGTAACATTGATCTCATCTACACGGCCTATCTGTCCATCTTCCAGGCGTACTTTGATGCCCCTGGAATGAAAGGGCGCCGATGTAAGGATATCTTTCACAATGCCATAGGTGCGTTTACCCGTGCGCTGATCCTTTTTAAGGATGATGGCCACTTCGAGGCCAGGGTATATATCATTTCTGTTTCTTCCGTGCATAATGGCAAAGGTACGTTTTTAGCGATTTTTATAGCTGCCATCATTTTTCTTTGAACTCATCCAGCACTTTCTTGATCTCTTTCAATGGCGCTGCGTAGTAATATTTTACCCACCATTCGGTAGCAATGATGATGAACACAAAGAGTATGATTGCCGATGCCAGGAAAACGTAACGCATGATCTCCCGTTTCATTTCATGGCTGGACCAATGGGTTCCAAATAACAAGAAAAACACGATAGCTACCGCCAGCGGCGACAAGGCATAGGAGCAGGCCTTGTACATCTCTATCCCTAACCTGATATCGTAATACGTTTCGTATAGGCTATCACGTGAGTTCAGCGTCACTGGGTTTATTCGTTTATACAATGCGCGGAACGCGAGAAAATAGCGCAGGCAAACCAGCACCAGCAATGCATACACCGCATAGAAGGGCGCCACAAAGGCCGTATCGAGATGAAAGATCTGCGGATAAAAACCAATAACTACAATACCCCCCGCCTGCACGATGCCTTCATGATACATGCGTTGCTTGATAGAGGTAAGCGTAAGGCCTGCGGGCTTGAGCTTGCTCAGGTCATCCGGCATTGGCGGGTTCCCGCCGTTGTCGTTATTCCAGGCCGCTTGTATATCGTCAAAATTCATATCCTTGTTGTTTAATCAGTTCTTTTAATTTGTTTTTAGCCCTATTGAGCTTCACTCTTGCGTTTACTTCCGAAATACCGAGGTTATCTGCAATCGCTTTGTGGGAATAGTTTTCGAGATGATAGAAGATCAGCGCTTTTTCCAGCCTTTCCAGTTTTTGCACAACCTGGTAGAAGTGTTGTAGTTGCAATTCCCGCGTAGCCGAGGGACTTTCTTCCTGCATGATATCTTCCGGCACCTCAGCGGAGGCATGCGGCTGCCGCTTCTCTTTCTTGAAGAAGGAGATCGCTGTATTGAGCGCCAGTCGGTACATCCAGGTGGAGAAGCTGCTTTGTTCCCGGAAGGAGTCGTACGATTTCCAGAGCTGGTAGATGATCTCCTGGAAAAGATCCTGCTGATCATCAGGGGTATCCATATACATCTTCGATATCTTATGGATAATTCCCTTATGAACAGCAATGAGGTCAAGAAATTCTTTTTCCTTGTTTTTCAAGTGGGCCGCTTTATTTCATCACAGGAGTTACAATATAGCCTTTCGCCCGCAATAAAGCAATGACGCCCTTTTCGCCGGCAAGATGCCCTGCGCCTACCGCGAAGAAATTACTTCGCTGTTGCAGCACGGCCGGCATCCGCTCCACCCAATTAGCGTTGCGATGGAACACCAGCCAGTAGTTCATGCTATCATCCGCCATGGCGGGACCCGTCAGCATCTTATAAACTCCTTGAATATTTTCCTGTTTGTAGTCGCTCACCAAACCTGAAATAACAGATTTATACTTATCAACGTAGCGTATGGAGCGAAGCGTGACTTCATCTGTCATGCCTTTATTGAAATACTCTATCTGTTCCGACATTTTCTCCATCACGGCAACGGGCATGTGTGTCAGGCCCTTGCCACTGATTTCCCAGAGCAGGGATTTTTCCTGCGAGGCTTGCTGGGCGAGGGCGCCAAGGGATGCGAGTAGCAGCAAGGCTACTATGATGCGTTTCATGGGTTGAGAGGTTTTGAAGAGTTAGTAGGGGAGAGAGGGGAAATGTTACAGAGGGGAGGGGGATTTTTTGTGGCGTTTGTTATTTTTGCCTAACTCCTTTCCAACGCCATCTTTCGTCTGAAGTAAGTCCGCATGGCATCTTCATCTTTTTCTACTATAAGATTTTCATATGATTTTTTATCAACGCACAATTCATAATAACCGAATATGGATTGTACAAAAGGATAGATATCCTCTTCTGCTTCAATTAGTCTGAAATACCAATTTGAAGGAACCTTGCTATCAGTTACCTCAAACAGTTGACACGGGCAAGCCGAGATAAGCCCATTATCATCTATTAAATAAGCTTGATAGGTTTTAAAGATGATGATGCCCATTACCAAATATTCTTTGCCTATTTCAAGCTCATTGTATTCGCTATATCCCGTCGCGCCAAATCTCCCCATCATATTCTTTTCCATGGATTTATATTCATATTCTCTTAGAGCAGCGCCAGTATTATGTATACATTTTACTTTCATAATCCTCGTTTGCAGTACCTAATATTTTAAGAACAACTTCATTTTCTGATTTATAGTACAGCCCTATACTACGTGTATGATGAAAATAGAAGAAAAAATTATTTTCTTCATCATAAAAGATAGGTCCATGAGGCGCCTGGTGGGTCAGGATACAAGCTAAAATTATGGATAGGAAATCATGCTGATTGTGCTTGTTTAAAATTTTACTATTCATTTTATTGTATCAATAGTACATTAAACGAATTTGTAAAAACATCACTAGGGAGCGGAGCCACTCTCCGCAAATCGGTATCGTTTATAGAAACGTAGTTGTATCCTCCTATCAGCATTATAATGCACGAGCCTGTTCACCCCTGCAAGCATTCACTGTCGAAGACGTAACTTTAGTATTTTCAAGGCAAGTCATTCATTTTAGATTCGGCATGATTCAGAAAGTAAATATCAATATCCAGAGATACCCCCAAATCTAATAATACGCGCAATTTATCTTTATTCACATACCCTCCTACATTATATTCATTATATGCATATACAACGATGGTCAATTCCCCCCTGTAGATTGAAATAAGATCCTTGAAAACCTTTAACCGTGGAGAAATGATGTTGACTAGCGCCTCTACATGCTCTTCGATAGAGGCATGAGCATCTGCATTGGAAGCAAGTATCCAAGAGCTGAATTTTCGACGCATATCGGTATTTCTACCAGGAATCAAATCCCCTTCTTGCCAGGCTTGAGACGGGTTAATGCCTATTAATGTTGTTATTTCATCAACGGCACAGTCAAAGTCGTGTATCTTTAAATAGACTTTTGTTTTTGTTCTTCTTTCTTCTGACATTATTTGTCTTCTTTAAGTTCATTTAAATTAACGCCAGTGGGTTCACTCTCGCCAGCTTCTCCTTGGTCCTTGGGGTTTAATAACGACATCTCCGTTAGGCTTCTTGTATAGATCAATTTGTCAAGTCGACTTCAATTTAGCTACCGATTCATTTTTGACTGCGCGGGCATTATCGATATTACTGAACAAGGCGGTCTCCGTTGGAGCGGCAGCGGTTTCCATCGTCGCTGAATATCTGGTGAAATCGCTCCGTTCCACGAATACCAAACGTACATTACCGAAGTGGTCTTTCATGCAAATGCAGCAGGAGAGCCGGTTTTATAGACCGCCTTGATCCTCCCTTCATCGTGAGATACGAATTGCAAAATATCATTCTGGTAGCCGAGCAACCGACTTAAGTGTATCTCCCTTGATTTTAAATCGGACCTTGTCCATGATAATGTACCGGCTTATATTAATATCTGTTAGCAGCGTAATCTTCACTTTTCTTTCGCCACCTACGACATTGATCCATTTGGACGCCATCCCGTTTTCACATAGTATCTTCACCCTTTCTATTCTATCAAACTCGCCTGTACATTGCCCTGTTAATGGGAGACATCTGATAGCATCGTTATTGACAAGAACAAATATATCAGTCAGAAGCTCATGTTTTGCATTTTCTACAACTGCAATTTTTGATCCTTCAGCAAACTTACCACTGCCATCGCAACTTACCGAAATGGGTAGGTTATCTTGCAGGAAAGTACTTTCCAATATTATTATATCCTTGCTCTTTTTCCATTTCCCTTCGCTTATCCGGTTGGTGACATCCGTTCCTCGCACGTATCTGTAAGTATTATTTTTCTTGAGGATTAGCTCAATGAATCCGTAGCTATCGTTATCAATGTCTCTAAATTTAAGGAAGACTCCACGTTTCTTTTCCTCCGTCGTTGGGGAAATTTTTATCATTGTTTGACAATACGCATTCAGAGCAACAACAATAATAGCAGAAATTATTATTGACCTTTTCACGGTATTTGAAGAGAAGGCATGTTTCACTTTATATCAATGTGTCATTTGAGTTGATGATATATTTCCATCTCCTGTTTCTGCCAACCCAATAAGCGCGATTATCTCTAAAGTCCTCGTATGCTATTTCTGGTTTGTCTAAATCGCAGAACAAAAAGGTAAATTTTTTAAACCATGCTTTATCCGCAAGTAGCACTATTTCAAAAAAGAATGGGCTTGTCCATTGTTCAGTTGTATCCATTTCGCCCCATATCATTACTCCTTCAATTATCAATTGATGATTTTGTGTATCAACATTCGTTATGAGGCTATCGTCTATCCATTTTTGCTCATGCCATTCATTATATTTTTCCTTTAGGAGCGACCCAAGTAATCCGGCTAACAGAAAAGAGGTATCTCCTAATCTTTCATTAAGAAATATCGCCCCTGAATTGGCTGGTTCAATCTTATCAGGATATTTATTTAGTTCATGAACTAACATCCTGGTGATTTCTTTTATTGACTTCATTGCTTATTCTCCTCGTAACATGCTTTAGTAACATCCGCTGGTGTCGTTACAACTCTTAATTGGGGATTCGTCTCAAAGATCATCAACCAATCTAATAACCGTAAAATCAATAGCTCTTTCTCCCCGCTCTTGCTCAATGATTGAAGGTATAAAATACTGCTTCTTTGTCAACTCCGCGAGTTCCTCTGAGTCAATAGTCTGAAAAACAAATATATTCCGTTGATCAACTCTATAGTAAGTATTATCACTTTTAATTGTCGAGATGGCGTTTCTATTACAATAAGCAGCAACAATCATTCTTTCAAAAATATTTGAAAAAACAGGCTTGTCGAGTTGATGTAAATGATCACAATCATTCCAGATAATGACTCTGTGATCCGGTTCTGTTTCAAAATTCAACAACAAATCATAAAGTGCCTCTAGCGAGGCCTCCAATGCATAAGAAACAGGGAAGCTTAAATTTGCCTGGTAAATAAAGGTAGATAAATCATGTATTGCTCTACCATATAACGGCATAACTTCAAATCCACCTTTACGAATTAGGAACTGCATATAATTCGTCACAAACCATGTCAGTTTATCCTGGTCATGTTCAAATAAAATATAATCATTTGAAAAGTCATTATTGTATAATGCTTGATGCCAAGACTCCGCTGACCTATTTACATCAATGAAAATTTCTTTCATCTTTCATTCATTCTTTGTGACAATTTTGAACACCGTGGAATGAGATTTCGGTTTCTTAAAGACCCGTCGGAAAAAAACACACAACAATCAGGCTGAACAAAGCGCTCTTCATAGCTTCGGGATTAAGATCGATAAAATATTAACTGAAAAAACTACAACGTATACACACAGGATTAACAACTATAAAGAAAGTCCTTTCCTTTATAAAAAGCCATACAACAAACGTGCTATAGATCAAAGCACCAGCTTCATTCCCGCATGCGAATCCTTGAAGCCCAGCCGCTCATAAAACCTGATTGCATCCTTCCTGCGCTTATCCGAAGTGAGTTGCACAAGGTAAGCTCCTTTCTCGCGTGATCTTTCTATCACCCATTGGAACATCTTTTCGCCGATCCGCTGACCGCGTTTATCTTCTCTCACACGTACATGCTCCACCAGTGCGCGGATACCGCCCTGGTGCGCCACATATTGTATAAAGGTAAGCTGTAAGGTGCCTACCACTTCGCCGTTTTCGTCTTCTGCTACGATGAGTTCCTGCATGGGGTTGCGGCTGATGTTATCAAAAGCTTCATAGTAAAGGGCTGGCAGGGGGTCGGTGGCAATATCTTTTGCAGCGCCAAAGTTATCAGTGGTCAGCATTTTGATGATGGCAGGCAGATCTTCGCGTACGGCTTTTCTGAAAATCATATTGCGGGTTTTACGACAAATGTAATGTACAAACTAATACGGTGACGACTATACGAATCCATCACTCAAAAAATTATTTGTAAGGAGATGCATATTTTAATATATTTGATTAGTCGAGATAAAAATTTAGCCCATAGCACTATTCCTTGTAAGATATCCTTACCAACTAGAAGTCAGAAGAGCATAGCGTATCAACACAAAATCTTGTTTTATGAGTTTGTAACAACCGCACATTAGCCACTTGTATCCTGGGTCCGTTGCCATGCATGCGTTTCCTGTTGTTTTCTGCTGAGAGCAATAACAGGAGATCACATATTTATTAGTCAAGCAAATCTGAATGCGCGCATTATCACGCGTACTGTAACTGTTTTTTCATTTTTTAACCCATCATCAAAAAACAAGTTTATGAAAAGAGCACTAAAAAATCTGTTGTTGCCCTTATGCTGTGCAACCCTTACTTTCACCGCCTGTCAAAAAAATAACACGGGCCAATCCTCTCAGCCCCCTGCCGTTAGCACCGATGTAAGCAAAGCCGATCAGATCAGGATTGCACAGGCCGGCTTTTCGCCTACTTATGCCAGAAAGGTGAATGGTGGATTTATTGTAGAAGGAGACATCTTCGTTACCAATCAACAGCTGGATCGCTTCGCCTCTGGCATACAGGCGATCCAAACGAAAGGTCCCAAAACGGAACAGTATCGTACTACCAATCTGGTCGGCGGCCTGCCGAGGGTTATCAAAGTGGCCGTTAATGCCGGCACTTCCGATTCCCTGTTCAAAGTAGCAACCGACGGAGCCGTTGCACGCTACAATGCGCAAGGGTTGCGACTTACCTTTAAACGGGTTGCCCCTACCGAATCGCCCGACATCACCATCATCGGTGAAGACCTTGGCACTACCCCCGACGGCTATACGATTCTCGGTCAATCTGCAGGTTTCCCCGATACAGCAGGCAATCCTGCCACTCCTATCAAATTGAATAATAAATATTACACCAACAGCTATAGCAATATCGGCGAATTTACGACCGTGGTTGCCCACGAAATAGGCCATGCTATTGGCTTCCGCCACTCCGATTATATGGATCGTCACTATAGTTGCGGCTATACTTCCTGGGAACAATTCCTGAGAATGTTCGGCTATAATGTGCCCCCCGCCAACGAAGGCGATGCCGGCGTAGGCGCCATCCAGATCCCCGGCACGCCCGCAGATCCGGATGCCAAAAGCTGGATGCTGGCTTGCAGTGACGGCACCAACAGGCCTTTCACTGCTTATGATGTAGTAGCTTTGAAAGCATTGTATAAGTAGAAACAGACCAGGTAAGAAAGATCTTAACACTATGGATACTAGCAGTATACTCCCTGTTTCAAGCATGGATAGAGTATGAATAGAGTATGAATAGAGTATGAATTAAATCTTTCCTAAAAAACGGTAGTTAATTAAAACAGCTTTCAGCAAAATGCTGAAAGCTGTTTTTCTCTCATGCTCCACCAGGGCATGATACCAATTCGTGCCATGCACTTTCTTTTTTCTGGAGAATGGAGAAAATTTTTGCAGGTAGACTTCTCCTTGGACGATTTTTCATGATAGTACTTTTTCAGAAAGATATAATCAGCAATGGCGAGAACCTCAAGGCCAGGAATTTATAACAATAGGTCGTGCTCTGGTAAAAAATGACATTCGGGTTTGTGGTGAATATTACGTCCGTGAAAGTAGCCTTGATCCTGGCGAGTATATTGTCGGTTGTACTCCCGATAGCAAGAAATTCGAGTATTTTTTGGTATGGACTTCAACTGAAAAAGTAACTCCAATTGCTGCAACAGAAATTGATGTTGCCCCAAAAAGGCAGTAAGTGAGTCCCGCGCGCCTGCCATTCCTTTGTAAGAGCCCGCAAAACGGCAAATTGTATCAAACGAAAAAGGCTTTCAGCGCCATTCCGCTAAAAGCCTTTCCAGTTCTGTGCTCCCACCAGGGCATGATCCTGGGACCCCCTGATTATGAGTCAGGTGCTCTAACCAACTGAGCTATAGGAGCCGTTCCGAAGAACTAAAATCCCTCTTTTCGAGGGACGGCAAAATTAATTATTTTCCCGAATTATCCTAAAAATATTTTAATGAGATAACGGTCACGCCTATACTTACAGAAAAACTGCTTTCTTTGTAATTCATTCTGATCATATGCAAGGCATTAAAAATATCATCTTCGACCTCGGCGGCGTGATCCTCAACATCAGCTATCAGCGCACCAGCGATGCTTTCACCGCCCTGGGCGTGGCGCATTTTCATGAGCTGTACACGCAATTCCACGGCTCTGATTTGTTCAACAAACTGGAAACAGGGCATGTCGGCATGGAGGAATTTCTCGCAGAAATGCGCCAGCACGTGCCCGCAGGCGTTACCGACGCGCAGATCGTAGACGCCTGGAATGCCATGCTGCTCGACTTCCCCCTGGCGCGCCTGCAGCTACTCCAACAGCTACGCCAACAGTATAACCTCTATTTATTGAGCAATACCAATGCTTTTCACGAAATAGCCTTCAACAAGATATTACAGGATACCCGCGGCATCCCCTCACTGGCGGCGTTTTTCGACAAAGCTTATTTTTCTCATGATATCGGCTACCGTAAGCCGGACAAGGAAAGCTACCTGTATGTATTGGAAGAAAATGGCCTCAAGGCCGGAGAAACTGTTTTCATCGACGATACCCTGCCTAATATAGAAGGCGCCAGGGCAGTGGGTTTGCACACCATTCACCTGCAGCCGCCCAAAACCATCCTCGATATTTTCAGGCCGCAAACGGCATAAGCATAAAAAAGGCCGGTTGCGATAACCGGCCTTCCAACTAATTTTTTATCTCTTCAAAATCGATATAATCTCCTTTGTCAGATTTCGGCGCAGGCCGCGGGGCCGACTGCTGCTGTTGCTGTGAATAGCCTTGCTGCGCGGCCTGTTGCTCTTCAAACTGTTGTCGCATACGTTGCTGTATATCGCCCATCTGTTGCCTCACCTGCCTGGCGGATCTGTACACCGGTATGATAAAATCAAACACCAGCTTGTACAGCAAATAACCGAAAAATATATAGAGTATTAATTTCAACATAATGAAGCAAAGGTAGCAGAATATCTATTCCGCCACTGGAAAATCTGCCTCATTTTAAGCTTTCTTTAACTTTCCGGAAAGGCGCGATACCTATAAACCCAGCAGTGCAGCGGATTTCAGCGCTTCCTGTTTGTTGAACTCCCAGGCCAGCTTGCGATAGTTCACCGCATCCACAATGCTGCCGATAAAGCAGAAGCCCAAGGTGAAAAGATACAATATCCCCATGCCGATCTGGTTCAGGAGAAAACGCTGTATGCCGGCAACGGCCACCAGCCCGATCAAACTGCATATCAGTATGACCTGCGGGTCTTTACGCCTCGACTGGTACAGCGCCAGGAAACGTTGCTTGTCTTCGTTGCTGTAGCCTTTGGTCAGCTCCTGCAACCACATTAACTCTTCTGGTTCAATACCAGGTAATAGGGCAAATGAAAACTCTGTCATAATGGTGTGTATTTAGTCGGCAAAATGCTGCCGCAGCAGTTGTATGGTCCGGTACATCAGCATAATGGCTACAACAGGTGCCAGCCAGTGATGATGGATAGCTTCGCGCCACTGTCCGTGCAGGAAATAATGTATCCCGTGTCCGAGCCCGCATCCGGGGCAAAAGGGGATGCCGGCTTGTTTCAGTAAACAAAGGCTCGGGGCTTTTTCGTCGGGCCGCAGGAAGAACAATAGCAGCAGGCCGCTGGGCCAGGCAATCAGCTCCAGGTTAATCTTTCGCCACCATGCTGTTTTCATCTGCCCAAACATATTATTTTTTCTGCAAATATCTCTGAAATGCCCGCGTAATCCGCAATAAATATTTATGTACAAGTTAAAGAAATAGTTTTTCAATCAAAATAAAATCCTAATTTTGCGTAGGAAAAATGATTCAAACGAAGGGGACGAGATATTGTCCCCTTCGCGCTTTTTGTATGGCAAACGAACTTGTGATAACAGCTATCCGGGAACTGGCAGAGGGGCTGCTGGCAAATGATCCCGACAACTTTCTGGTCGATATCAGAATTAAACCCACCAACAATATAAAGCTCTTTTTAGACGGAGATAAAGGCGTACCGGTAGATAAACTGGTGGCGTTTAACCGTGCTTTATACCCTTTGCTGGAAACAGCCGCGCTGTTCCCCGACAACGATTTCTCTCTGGAAGTATCTTCTCCCGGACTGGATGAGCCGCTTAAATTGCACCGTCAATACCTGAAAAACATTGGCCGCAAAGTAGAAGTGACCCTGCTGGACGGTACCGCTAAAGAAGGTACCTTGCTGGCAGTGACAGACGATATGATCACCATCGAGGAAACTATCGGCAAAAAGAAGGAAAAGAAATCAACCGACATACAATTAAATGAAATCAAGCACACGAAGGTGTGCATCGTGTTTTAAAATATAATAACTAAACATGGCTAGTATTAACCTGATTGAGTCATTCACCGAGTTCAAGGAGGCGGAAAACATTGACCGCCCTACGTTGATGAAGGTATTGGAAGATGTGTTCAAAACACTGCTGAGGAAAAAGTATGGCTCTGATGAGAATTTTGACGTGATTGTAAATACTGAGAAAGGCGACCTGGAAATATTGCGCCGTCGTACCATCGTGGCCGACGGGGAAGTGGAAGATGATAATGCACAGATTGCATATACCGAAGCGATCAGCATCGAGCCGGACCTGGAAGTAGGTGAAGACCTCTACGAAGAAGTAGAGATCATGGACTTCGGCCGCAGGGCCATCCTGGCGGCTAAACAAACGCTGTCTGCCCGCATCGGCGACCTGAAAAAGAACATCCTCGTGAAAAAATACGCCGACAAAGCCGGCGAGATCGTAACTGGGGAAGTTTACCAGGTTTGGAAAAAAGAAGTTTTATTGCTTGATGATGAAGGGAATGAATTAATTTTGCCCAAAGCCGAACAAATCCCCACTGATTATTTCAAAAAAGGGGAGAACGTGAGAGCGGTGGTGAAAAAAGTGGAATTGAAAAATAATGCCCCACTCATCATTCTTTCCCGTACACATCCATCCTTCCTGGCTAAATTGCTGGAAATTGAGGTGCCCGAGATCTTTGACGGCCTGATCGTGATCAAAAAAATCGTCCGTGAACCCGGCGAAAGAGCCAAAGTGGCCGTAGAATCCTACGATGACCGTATCGACCCGGTAGGCGCCTGCGTAGGTATGAAAGGTAGCCGCATCCATGGCATCGTTCGTGAACTCAGGAACGAAAATATTGACATCATCAACTTTACCACCAACATCCAGCTGCTCATCCAGCGCTCCCTCACGCCCGCCAGGATCAGCCGCATGGAAGTGGATAACGAAAACAAATACGCCTCCGTTTACCTGAAACCCGACCAGGTATCACTGGCCATCGGTAAAAAAGGCGTTAACATTAAACTGGCCTGCGAACTCACCGGCTACGAAATCGACGTATTCCGCGATGAAGAACAGGAACAGGCCGAATTTGATATCGATCTCGAAGAATTCTCCGACGAAATCGAAGAATGGATCATAGATGAGCTGAAACGAATAGGTTGTGATACTGCCCGCAGCGTATTGGAGCTGACCACAGAAGAACTGGTACGCCGTTCTGATCTGGAAGAAGAGACAGTGCAGGATGTAAGAAGAATATTACAGGAAGAGTTTGACAAAGAATAAAGCCCAGCCAGAACCCTTCCCAGGTAAAGGGCTTATAAGAAGGGGAATTGATTTTTTCGAGTTATTGTTTAAACGTAAAAAAACAACCCGTTTTAAAGAAACGGGAAACAGGGGAGGCCCAAAATACAATATGCCTGAAACAACAAACAACACACCACGATTGCTGGCCGCAGCCAAAGAGTTTAATATTGGTAAGGAAACCCTGATCGATTTTCTTTCCAATAAAGGCTTCGATATGGGTGGCTTTGGTTCGCCAAATGCCCGCCTTACGGCTGTTATGTACACAGCGCTGCAGTCGGAATTCCAACAGGACAAGGCTAACAAACGCAAAAGCGACCAGATAGCCCTGCCCAAAGGAAGCGTGTTAGAAACGATGAAGAAGAAAGAGAAAGAGGAAGCGGAGGCTGCGGCGAAAAAGACGACTACCAAAGAAAAAGAAGAGGCAGCGCCCGTAGCGGAAGCTCCCAAACCCGAACCTAAACCTGAGCCTAAACCGGAACCCGTAAAGGAAACCCCGGCCCCTCAGGCTACCGTTCCCACCCCTCCGGCCACCGAAAAAGAGGAAGCGGCTCCTAAAGCGGAAAAAACTGCGGCACCTCCCGCCCCAGAAACGCAGAAAGCCCCCGCACCTCCCACAGAACCGGAAGTAGTAAAAACAGAATCACCACGGATCAACGGCCCACGAGTAATCACCACGATCGACCTCGACGCCCTGAACCGGAAAAAACCTGCTCCCGCCAAAAAGGAAACTCCTGAACCGGAAATTCCCGCCAAACCGGAAGCCGCCGCACCGAAAGAAGAAAAACCGGCGCCGGCAGCTCCCGTAACACCAACAGCGGAAAAACAACCGGAACCGGCTCCCGTAGCCACTCCTCAGGCGCCAGCAGCAGAGAAAATACCGCCGGCCGAAAAAGCCGACAAAACGGAGAAGGCCGAAAAAGCCCCCGCTCCGGTAGCAGAGAAAGCGAAAACAGACCTGACCGATACGACACATAACACGGAAAAAGCCGCACCGGTTGAAGATAAACCTGTAGTTAAAAAAGTGGAAGAAGTATTACAAGAGGCAAAACCGGCTGCTGCTATCAGAGAAACAGCTGATACTCCGGCAAAACAGAGGGATGAACATCGCACTGCCACGCCAACACCTGCCGCCGATTCCAGCAACCAAACTCCTCCTGCATCACAGGATGAACAAGCCGGCGCGGTGATCGAAAACATCCAGGCCGAAAAACTTACCGGCCCTAAAGTGATCGGAAAAATCGATCTGCCGGTACAATCCGACAGACGCGATAACAACAAAAGCAACTTTAACCGCGACGAAAAACGTAAACGTAAACGTATCATCGTTGAAAAGAAACCGGAACCCATCCAGCCACGCGACTTCAAAGAAGGCGGCAGCCATAAGGAAGGTGGCGCTCCGGGCGAACATCGCCAACGTAATGATAATCGCGATAACCGTGATAACCGCGCCGGCGGCCAGCACGGCAACCGCCAACACGGCGGCCAACATGGTCAGCACGGCGATAACCGCAACCGCGGCGCAAATACTGGCGGCCAACAAGGCGGCGGCCAGCACAACAGACCCGCCGGCCAGGGTGGCAACCGCCAAGGTGGCCAGCAAGGCGGCGCTAACTTCAACCGCCAGGGCGGCGGCCAGCATGGCGGCCATAACAGACCCGGCGGTCAGGGTAACTTCAACAGACCCGGCCAGGGCGGCGGATTCAACAGAAACCGTCACGAAGAAAAACGCCCTGTTGAAGAGAAAGAAATCGACAAAAACGAGATCCAGAACAAGATCAAGGAAACCATGGCCAAACTCGGTGGCGGCGGACGCGGTAAGAACGTGAAAGCCAAACACCGCAGGGAAAAACGCGAGGAAAGAGCCAGCCAGAAAGCGGCACAGGGAGCCGAAAACAACAAGCTCCAGGTAACGGAATTTGTTTCCGTAAGCGAACTGGCCAACCTCATGGACGTGAGCTTCGCAGAAGTGATCTCCAAATGTATGGGCCTCGGTATCATGGTGTCTATCAACCAACGCCTCGACGCGGAAGTAATAGAACTCGTGGCCGGCGAATTTGGCTACGAAGTGGAATTCATCGGCCTCGACGCTGCTGAAGATAATGAAGAGGAAGAAGATGTAGACGCACCAGAAGACCTGGAACCACGCGCGCCAATCGTGACCATCATGGGTCACGTAGACCATGGTAAAACCTCCTTGCTCGACTATATCCGCAGCGCCAATGTGGTAGCGGGTGAAGCAGGTGGTATCACCCAGCACATAGGTGCCTACCAGGTAACCACTGCCAACGGTAAAAAGATCACCTTCCTCGATACCCCCGGTCACGAAGCGTTTACCGCGATGCGCGCCCGCGGCGCCAAAGCGGCGGATATCGCCGTAATCGTAGTGGCAGCAGATGACGCCATCATGCCGCAAACCAGGGAAGCGATCTCTCACTCTCAGGCCGCAGGCCTCCCGATGGTATTCGCTATCAACAAAATTGATAAAGAAGGCGCCAACCCGGAAAAGATCAAAGAACAACTGGCCGGCATGAACCTCCTCGTAGAAGACTGGGGCGGTAAATACCAAAGCCAGGAAATATCTGCGAAGAGCGGCCTGAATATCGACGTACTCCTCGAGAAAATATTGCTCGAAGCAGAACTCCTGGAACTCAAAGCCAACCCGAACCGCGAAGGCTCCGGCAGTATCGTGGAAGCCTCTCTGGATAAAGGCCGCGGCTACGTAGCCTCTCTGCTGGTACAGAATGGTACGCTCCGTCAGGGCGACACCATCGTATCCGGCTCCTTCTACGGTAAGATCAAAGCCATGTTCAATGAACGCGGCCAGAAAATGGACGAAGCCGGACCATCCACACCTGTACAGGTATTGGGTCTTAACGGTGCGCCACAAGCTGGTGAGAAATTCAAAATGTTTGAAGACGAATCCGAGGCAAAAGAAGTGGCCAACCGCCGCGCCCAGATCGTTCGCGAACAAGGTATCCGCACGAAGAAACACATCACACTCGACGAGATCGGCCGCCGACTGGCACTGGGCAACTTCAAACAGTTGAACCTGATCATCAAAGCCGACTTCGACGGTTCTGTGGAAGCATTGAGCGACTCCCTCCAGAAACTGTCTACCGAAGAGATCGTGATCAGCATCGTTCACAAGGCCGTAGGCCAGATCACCGAATCCGACGTATTGCTGGCAACCGCCTCCGATGCGATCATCCTCGGCTTCCAGGTACGTCCTTCTTCACAGGCAGCCAAGCTGGCGGAAAAGGAAAATATCGAAATCCGCAACTACTCTATCATCTACGACGCCATCGAAGAGATCAAGAGCGCAATGGAAGGTATGCTGGAACCGAAGATCGAGAAGAAAGTGGTGTGCAACGTGGCCGTACGCGAAACCTATCGCTTCGACAAAGTTACCGTTGCAGGTTGCTTTGTACTCGACGGCAAACTTACCCGTAATACCCGCATCAACGTGGTACGCGATGGTATCGTAGTGTTCACCGGCGAACTCGCATCACTGAAACGCTATAAAGACGACGTGAAGGAAGTAGCTTCCAACATGGAGTGCGGTTTGAGTATCCGCGGTTACAACGACCTGAAACCGGAAGATATCATCGAAGGTTTCGAAGAAGTAGAAGTAAAAAGAACATTATAACAGGCCTCCATTTAACGGCTACCCGCTTTTAAATCCGGCCTCCATAGCAATACAGCGAAGATCCACCCGGCTCTTCGCTGTATTTTTTCCTGCCTCATCTAAACTTTTGTTAAATCCGTCGATAATAACTACACAGCTGATCTTTAATTGGTTATTTTTGAACTTTACCGCTTTTGTATGAAGAAACTTTTGGCATTATCCGCAGGCGCTTTGCTGTTATGGCAAGCATCTTCGGCCCAGCAGAAAATGGTGGCAGATAAAATCATCGGTATCGTGGGTGAAAAGATCATCCTTAAATCTGATATGGATGGCGCACTTGCCGAGCAGCAGCGCAACTCTGTAGACGGCAACATCCCTGCCAGCGCCGCCTGCCAAACCATGGAAATGCTGATCTCCCAGAAGGTGATGGTACTCCAGGCCGAACGCGACAGCTTGCCTGTCAGCGACGGCGACGTAGAAGGACAGATGGAAAACCGTATCCGCTACTTCGAACAGCTCTACGGCTCCAAAGAGAAAATGAAAGAAATCACCGGCTACTCCGTTTACCAGCTCCGCGAACGTTTCCGCACCCCCATCAGGGAAGGACTGCTGGCACAAGCCATGCGCAACAAAATCATCGAACCGGTAAAAGTGACGCCGTCTGAAGTAAAGCGCTATTTTGACGCCATCCCTAAAGACAGTCTCAAATTCTACGAATCCGAACTGGAAATAGGCCAGCTGATCATCTCTCCCAAAGCCACCCGCGAAATGGACCAATATGCCATCGACCGGCTCCTGGAATTTAAAAAACGGGTGATCAACAAAGAAGCCGACTTCGGTTCTCTCGCCATCCTCTACTCGGAAGATCCGGGCGTTAAGGACAATAAAGGCGTTTATGTGCTGAACCGTAACGACAAAAACACCTGGGATCCCGACTTCCTCGCGGCAGCTTTCCGTTTGAAAGAAGGCGAAATATCTTCTCCCATCAAATCACAACACGGCTACCACATCATCCAGATGCTGAAGCGTCAGGGCGACAACGTAACCGTACAACATATCCTGGTAAGACCGGCAGTAACCAAGTCCGATCTGAGCCAATGCCTCGCCAAGCTGGATAGTATCCGTACTAACATCCTGGCGAACCGCTACACCTTCTCTGAAGCCGTAGCCAAATACAGCGATGCCCCCAGCGCCAAGTTCGATGGCGGTATGCTTCAGTCCAAAACCGGCGATGGTACACTGATCACCATCGATCAGCTGGATGATCCTTCCGAGAAAGACATCCTGATGATGCTGGATTCCCTGAAACCAGGCCAGATATCAAAACCCGTACAGTTTACAGACGAAAACGGCCGTACCTCTACCCGCATCGTTTACCTGAAAACACGTACACATCCGCATAGGGAAAATCTTACGGACGACTATTCCCGTATCCAGCAACGTACCCTGGATATCAAACGTGCAGAAGCCATCAATAAATGGCTGATTGAAAAGATACCAACGTTCTACGTACACGTAGATCCGGAATATAAAGATTGCAAGCACATCAGCCAGTGGATGTCGCAACTGGCAAAGCAATAACTAAATAAGTAAATGAGAATAAAGCAATACGGCCGCCTGCTACATCGCAGGCGGCCGTGTTGTTTTATTCTTATTTTTTTAGCGTAACTTTGCGTCTTCAATTTTCTGGCATGAGTGATGCGATCAAGCATGAATGCGGACTGGCATTTATAAGATTAAGAAAACCGTTCTCTTATTACCAACAAAAATATGGAACCGTTTTCTATGGGCTGAACAAACTGTACCTGCTCATGGAAAAACAGCACAACAGAGGCCAGGATGGCGCTGGTGTTGCTACGGTAAAGCTGGACACAGAACCTGGAGTTCCCTTTATGCATCGTGTCCGGAGCGCCGCTCCACAAGCCATCGGGGACATCTTTGGAAAGATCCGCGATGAGGTACAGGAAATAGAAAAATACCAGCCTGAGATCACCAAATATCCGGGCCTGATGAAAGGGCACATCAAATTCCTGGGAGAGCTGCTGATGGGGCACCTCCGCTACGCCACCCAGGGCAAGAACAATGCAGAACTGTGCCACCCCTTTGTACGCTACAACACCATCCCTGCCCGCAACCTCGCCATGGCAGGCAATTTCAATCTGGTAAATGCAGATGAGCTCTTCAAGTTCGTAAATGTAGAACCCGGAGAAACACATAAAAATTCCGACCTCGCGGCCATGCTGGAAGTAGTACACCACTTCCTCACAAAAGAAGATGAAGTTCGCCGCAATGGTCTCGACGTAAAACACATCCTTCAACAGGCATTTTCTTTATTCGACGGCGGTTACCACGCCGGTGGCCTCATCGGCACCGGTGATGCCTTCGTGATCCGCGATCCGCACGGCATCCGTCCATCTTACTATTATATCAACGATGATGTGATCGTGGCCGCTTCTGAAAGAGCCGCCATCCGCACCACTTTCAACGTTGGCGAAAATGAAGTGCTGGAGCTGATGCCCGGCAACGCCCTCATCGTAAAACCAAACGGCGAATACTCCGTTGAGCAGATACTGGAGCCGAAAGAACGCAAGGCTTGCAGCTTCGAAAGGATCTACTTCTCCCGTGGTAATGATGAGAAAATCTACAAAGAACGTACTGCCCTGGGCCGCAACCTTTCCGGTACCGTGCTCAAAGCAATCGATAACGATCTCCGTAATACCATCTTCTCTTTCATCCCCAATACAGCGGAAGTAGCCTTCTATGGCCTGCTGAAAGGACTGGAAGATTATCTCAACAAAATAAAGGTAGAACGTATCCTTTCCTGGGGTAACGATTTTGATGAAGAAAAGCTCACCGAAATGGTGAACCGCCGCATCCGCATCGATAAGATCGCCATCAAGGACGTGAAGATGAGAACTTTTATCACAGAGGATTCCAGCAGGAACGAGATGGTGCAGCACGTATACGATATCACTTATGGTACCGTGAGACCCGGTGTAGATACCCTGGTGGTGATCGACGACTCCATCGTTCGTGGTACCACGCTGAAAGAAAGCATTGTAAAGATGCTCGACCGTCTCGGACCCAAGAAGATCATCATTGTTTCTTCTGCTCCGCAGATCCGCTACCCGGACTGCTATGGCATCGATATGAGCAAGATGGGCGACTTCGTTGCATTCCAGGCTGCCATCGCGCTGCTGAAAGAACAGGGCAAAGAACACATCCTGCAGGAAGCCTATGGCCTCTGTAAAGAATTACAGCGCACCAACACCCTGCACGCACAAAACGTAGTGAAGAATATTTACAAGCCGTTCACACCGGAAGAAATCTCCGCCAAGATCGCGGAAATACTGACACCACAAGGTATCGGCGCAAAAATAGAAGTGATCTATCAATCCGTAGAAAACCTGCATGAAGCCTGCCCCAACAACCTGGGCGATTGGTACTTCACCGGTAATTACCCCACTCCGGGCGGTAACCGTGTAGTAAACAAGGCCTTCATGAACTATATGGAAGGAAAGAACGAAAGAGGTTATTAATCTTATTTCATTGCGTTGCCGGCATGCCGGCAACGCAATGAAATAAATATAAGTTCCATGTTAATTTTATCTTAAATACGCCCGCCCCAATTCATCATTTGACGCCAAGCCATTAACTTCCTGTAAAATCTTGTATTTTCGTTCCGAACAATTGGTTTTCAGCCCATGAAAACACTGCTCCTCATTCGCCATGCAAAATCCAGCTGGAACGATCCAGACATGGATGACTTCGACCGGCCTCTCAACAAACGAGGAAAAATGAATGCCCCGGAAATGGCTAACCGCCTCATTGTGCGCGGAATGGTGCCAGAACTGATCATTTCCAGTCCTGCGAAACGTACCCGCACCACCGCTAAAATCATGGCCGGCGAATGGAAATACCCCAAACAGGCCATCCTGCTGGAAGAAGAACTCTATTTATGCTACGCTTCCACATTCCTGAAAGTGATCACCAAAATCGATGACGACTTCAACGCAGTAGCCATCTTCGCACACAATCCCGGTATCACCGACTTCGCTAATTATCTTACCGAAGAGATCAGGATCGACAACGTACCTACTTCCGGCATATTCGCTATCGAAGCCGATACCCCGTCGTGGAAAGATTTTGACCGCGCCAAAAAGCATTTCCTCTTCTTCGACTACCCGCGTAAGGATTAGCCTTTCACAATCTTGTTATAGGAAACAGTGATGCCCTTGATAAGGGAAGAGCTGAAGCCCTGGTGTTCCATTTCGTTCAAACCTGCAATGGTGCAGCCTTTGGGGGTGGTGACCTTGTCGATCTCTTCTTCCGGATGACGGTTTTCCCTGATCAGCAGCTCTGCCGCGCCCTTCACCGTTTGTGCCGCGATGAGGCTGGCAGTGCGTACGTCGAAGCCGATCTCGATACCGCCCTGTATGCTCGCCCGGATAAAACGCAGCGCATAAGCGATGCCACAGGCGCCCAGCACAGTAGCCGCATCCATCAGCTTTTCGTCGATGCTCACCGTTACGCCCAGCTGGTTAAACATATTGGTTACATAGGCCACCTGCTCCTCGCTGGCGTTCTTGTAACAGATACAGGTCACGGATTCCTGGATCGCGATCGCCGTATTGGGCATCGCCCGCACCACGGCCATTCCCGGCGTGATCTGTTCCAGGTCGTCGATACTAACGCCGGTGACTACACTGATCAATATCTGTTTAGACGGGTCGAAAGATGCTTTGATCTCCTGCAATACCTCGCGAACGTTATATGGCTTCAACGCTACCACAATCACTTCAGAGCCGCGCACCGCCTTCGCATTATCTCTCTCTATCTGTACCCCCGCTTCCTGCAAGGCGCCGAGCGTACCGGTATTGCGCTTGGTGACAATGATATCACCGGCCTTTGAAAAACCGCTCTTCAGCAATCCCTGGGCGATGGCCGAGCCCAGGTTCCCACCACCTATAATGGCTATTTTTTTGGATGACATAAAAAAATGTTTACACTATAAATCCCCCAAAAGGTAAAACAAATGGCCCATTGATGCAAACACTATTGTATTCCTTATATTGCGTGGATGCGGGCATCACATAAAGCAGCGGCGTTTTACGCAAGGATACTGGAGGCACATCATATACAACAACCGGAAGACAAGATCAGGTTTTACAAGCTGATACTGGAGAGCCTTTTCCGCGAGCTTACGCGGGAAGAGCACCGCTCTTTCGGCAACCTCTTCGCCCGCATGCAGTTCTACTTCGATAAGGAGGTGGTGCCGCCGGATATCCACCAGCAGCTCACCGCACTGCGCATCCTAACGGCCAGGGCTACACGCTCGCTTTTCCCCTTACAACCGGAAGAACATGTACTTTGCATAAAAGCGCTATCAGAGGCCGTTTCATGGTTTTTCAACACCCTGGCGCCCGCCACGCTTTCACCCATTTACCAGGAAACGGGCAGTCATATCTTATCCAGAAATTTAAAACAAAGGCCTGCTACCATTCCGCTGCTGAAATGCATGATCACCGCAAGCAGCGCTTTGCAGACCGGATCGAAGGGGAGATACAGTTTTTCACTGGAGGTGAAGAATGATGAACAGGGAGATTTCCGGTTATTACTACAAGATATGGATTCCGTTACTGTGGCGGCTTTGCACGGACTGTTACGTCCTTATGATACCATTCACGTACTGCATTGCCGCCAGGATAGCAACGAAACAGATTATGTAACCACCGCCGAGAGCCAGCTGGTGTTGGAGCCCGACCTGCTGATCGATATCAGCGATCTTGCAGAATGTTTCACCAGCAAAGGTTTCAACAAATTATTATATCTCGTTAAAAAGCTTGTGCCGCAAAAATCCAGTCCGGCCGCCTTCCGGGGCAACCTCGTCAATGCCCTGCTGGATGAAATGTTGCGGAACAGTGAGATCGATTTTAAATCTTCCTTTGTAGAGGCCGTAGCCGAAAATGTGCTACAGGCGGCCGCTTACGGCCGTGAGCAGATCAATGACATGTTCCGCGATATCCGGCAATCGCACTGGGGCAACCTGCACAGTACCGTGCAGGACCTGAAAGCGAAGCCGGTGCGTATAGAGCCCACCTTTTTCTCGGCGCAATATGGCCTGCAAGGGCGTCTTGACCTGATGGCGGAAGACGATAAAGACCCGCACCGCAAGGAGATCTTCGAGTTAAAAAGCGGCAAGGCGCCGGATTTCAATACCTGGAAGAACCACGAGATGCAGGTAGTGGGCTATAACCTGCTGCTGCGTTCGGCCTTCGGGCGGCAAAGGAAGGGCAGCTCGGCCATCCTGTATTCTGCTGCGGCGGCACAGCCGCTGCGCAACGTGAGCAGTACCCATGCCACCGAAAACAACCTGCTGCACCTCCGCAATGAAGTAGTGGCCATGCTCCTGCGGCTGGCATCCGGCGAATATGGCGCGCTCTCTGCCATCACCAGCGCGGCTGCCAGCGGGCTGCCGGGTTTCAGTGCAGAACATTTCCTCGCCTTTGAAAGATCATGGCAAGATGCGCCCGCATTGGCCAGGGCCTACTATTGCGAGTTCCTCTCTTTCATACTGCGCGAATACCTCCAGGCCAAATGCGGCATGTTCTCCGAGGTGCACCGGGAAGATGATGCCGACGGCTTCGCCGCCCTCTGGCTGCAACCCGAAAATGAAAAGACCGCCCGTTTCAACATCATACGCGGACTGCATTTCCGCGAGTTTGATACCAGCAGCAGCGCCGTTCATTTTGATATAACCGTGCCCGTTAGTCATAACTTCCGGGTGGGAGATACCGCCGTGATCTATCCCCGTACCGGCCCGGAACTGGCGCCCCTGCAGCAACAGCTGCTGAAGGGCCGCATAGACGAGCTGGGGAAAGACAAGCTTGTCTTCTCCCTCAATAACCGTCAGATCACGATGGATTTCCTCCGTCAGTATGATGAGTGGATCATCGAACATGATATTTATGAATCCAATTACTGGATGGCGGCATCATCGCTGTTCTATGTGTTGCTGCCACAATACCGGCGCCGCACGGATATGTTGTTGGGTCTCGAAGCGCCCCGCAGCAAAGCCTTGACCGGCACGGCGCCGGTGATGTTCAATCAAAACCAGCAAACCATTGTGCAGCAGGCATTGGAGGCAGAGGACTACTACCTGCTGCAAGGCCCGCCGGGTACGGGTAAAACTTCTTCCCTGCTCACGGCGATAGTAGGGGAGATGGTGAACAGGGCGCACCATGTGATCATTGTGGCCTTTACCAACAAGGCGGTGGAAGAGATCTGCCATAAGCTCGATGCAAAGCAGATTAGCTATCTCCGTATGGGAGGGCGTAGTGCGGGTTCGGCGCAACAGCTGCGGCAATATTGCCTGAAAGGCCAGCTGGACGAGGCCCGCAGCTTCGTTACCAGTCATCGCGTATTTGTGGGTACTGTGGCTACCATGGCTACCCGCCTGGAGCAGCTGCTGATGATGGGGATTCCTGCCGATACCCTGATCGCCGACGAGGCATCGCAGCTCACCGAGCCGCAGTTGCTGGGATTGCTGGTGCCTTTCCGTAAGTTCATCCTGATCGGCGATCAGAACCAGTTGCCGCCGGTGGTGGCGCAGGAGGAATATTTCTGTACAGTAAAAGATGCTTCCTTGCGGGAGTTGGGTTTCCATGACCTGCGGTCGTCTATTTTCGAGCGGCTGATGCAGCGCTGTAAAACGCAGCACTGGCGCCATGCCTGGGGTATGCTGAACACACATTTCAGGATGCACGACCATATCGCTGCGCTGGTGAATCATTATTATGCGGGGCAGCTGGCTTCCGGCAGGGAGGCACAGCAGGAGGCCTTTACGCCGCCAGTCAGCAATGGCGAGAGATGGCAACGTGCGCTGGGGGCGGGCCGGAAGGTGTTCATCCCCAGTCCTTATGAGCCTACTTCCAAAATGAATACCACAGAAGCTACCAGGGTAGCGGATCTGCTGCGATACCTGCAAATGCAGTATGGGCCGGCTTTTAGTAAGGATACCGTAGGAGTGGTAACGCCCTGGCGTACACAGATCAGCCTGATACGCGAGCTGCTGGCCGATGACCAGGGATTACAGGATATTAATATAGATACGGTGGAACGCTTCCAGGGCTCCGAGAACGATATCATCGTTGTATCGCTGGCGGTGTATCATGCCGCGCAGGTACAGACGCTTCAATGCCTGGGGCGCTTCAAATGGGAAGAGGAAGAGATAGAGGTAGACCGCAAGCTGCTAGTAACGTTATCGCGTGCACGAAAACAGGTGATCCTGATGGGCTATGAGCCCGTACTGCTGGAAAGTGGCCACTACCGCAGGATGCTGGAAAATATGGTGAGATTTACGGATTTATGAATTTACGGATTTGGAGGAAGCCCCAAATTTATAAATCCGTAAATCCATAAATTCCAAAATAACAAAGGCCATACAGCATTGCGTATGGCCTTTGTCAGACAACATCATATTTATGATCATTCCTGGCAAACCAGGCATTAATCCGCTGTTACGTGTGCCCAGTTTTCGCCGCTTTTGATGCGATAGAGCTGCATTTCGCTGATATCGAACTGTTCGGCGATCTGTTTCATGGTTTTTTTACCGGGCTTATTGAGTATCCGCTTGATGTTCTTTACCTTGCTCACATTGAGTTTCAGGCCTTTCAGGCGGTTGCGTTGCTTTTCTTTATAGGCTCTTTTGGCCGGGCTGTTCTGTTGATGTTCTTCCATCTCTTCTTTGGTAGCCCAGCGAAGGTTGGATGCTTTATTGTTCTTTTTATCGTAATCGAGATGGATCACATACCTGTGGGCGCGGCCTGGTCTTTTGGCAAAGAGCTTGGCCACTTCGCGGTGCAGGTAGAGTGACTGGTAGCTATCGGCGGGCTTTACGTTCAAAACCGTATAGCCTTCCACGGTAGAACCCGTGAGTAGCTTACCATCTTCTGTACTTTCATGATAACTGATCACTCTCCCCATGTTAGACACGGCGTATTTCTTCCGCAGGGCAGATTTGTTTTTAATCTGTAAGTCTTTCCAGACTTCGTTTTTCAGATTTTTAATTGTGGTCATGTGAAAGTAGTTTTTATATGTTTTGTTTTTCGGGGGCGATAGCGTTTATCCGTAAACGTTACAACCGGCCATTTCAGTATTGGCCGGTAGAAAATCAGTTTCGGCCATTGGGGAAGATGTCCTCTCGAAAATATGATCCTTGTACTGTACTACGATCGCGTCTAATACTTCTTCTATCTCTGCTAAGGTCTTGTAAGTTACTAATTGTTGTCTGAATTCTTTGATATGTGGCAGTCCTTTCAGATAATTTGTGTAGTGGCGGCGCATTTCAAGGATTCCTACGATGTCGCCTTTCCAGGCTACAGACTTATGCAGATGTTTTTTACATACTTCCACTCTTTCCAAAACAGTTGGCGGAGCTAAATGTTCGCCAGTTTTCATAAAATGCTTGATCTCGCGGAAGATCCAGGGATAGCCGATGGCGGCGCGTCCTATCATGACGCCGTCGACGCCGTATTTGGCTCTGGCGGCGATGGCTTGTTCCGGCGTACATATGTCACCGTTACCAAAGATCGGGATCTTGATACGCGGGTTGTTCTTTACTTTTCCGATGAGGGTCCAGTCGGCGCTGCCTTTGTACATCTGGGTACGGGTGCGGCCGTGGATGGTCAGCGCCTGGATGCCAACGTCCTGAAGTCTTTCAGCTACTTCCTCGATATTCTTGGTGTCATCGTCCCAGCCGAGGCGTGTTTTGATGGTAACGGGCAACCTGGTGGCCTTTACCACTGCTGCGGTGAGCTTTACCATTTTGGGAACATCTTTGAGGATGCCGGCGCCGGCGCCTTTGCAGGCCACCTTTTTCACGGGGCAGCCAAAGTTGATATCCAGCAGATCGGGGTTGGTAGCTTCAACGATCTGTGCGGCCATGGCCAGCGGTTCTTCATCTCCACCAAATATCTGTATGCCCACCGGGCGTTCGTAATCGAAGATATCCAGTTTTTGCCTGCTCTTGATAGCATCACGGATAAGCCCTTCAGAAGAAATAAATTCGGTGTACATCAGATCAGCGCCATTGTCCTTACACACTGCGCGGAAGGGAGGATCGCTCACATCTTCCATGGGTGCCAGCAGCAAGGGGAATTCGCCGAGTTCAATATTTCCTATCTTCACCATAAATTGAGAACCGTAGCCTGTTTGGCGGTAGTTATTATTTTATTAACTTATATAAATTTCATGATTGCAGCGGGAGAGCTGACAGTTACTGTTACTGCAATGCTTAATTTCACGCTGTAAATTTACGCAAAATAAACACAGTAAATCTTTATGGCCGGTTATCTCAGGAAGTATCCCACCTTATTACAGTTTGTAGTTTTCATCTTTTTTTTCATCGGGTTCATGATGATCTATCTACTGTTGCTAAATACTGTATTGCCTTCTCTGACCGGGTTTACCATCAACGACATTCAGGATGGCGACCTAAGCAATCCTAAACTTGTCGGCTATCTGAAAATAACACAATTTTTTTATAGCATCGTTGTTTATTTAGTGGCGCCGCTGCTTTTCGCCTGGCTATGGCAGCCGAAGCCACTGGCATACTGTGGCTTGAGCCGCGTCCCTGGCTTGTCACAGGCGATCAGGGCCACGCTCCTGCTTTTCTGCACGCTCGCCGTAGCCGCTGTGCTGGGCGATTGGAACCAGTCGTGGCATGTTCCTAAAGAGGCCCGCCTGCTCCAGGAAAAAGCCGAAATGCTCACTAAAGCGATGCTGCGCATGCCTTCGGCGACCGATCTGTTCTTCAACCTGATCCTCATCGGGCTGGTGCCCGCCATCGCAGAAGAGCTCTGTTTCCGTGGCGTACTGCAACGACTTATGATCAACATGACGAGGATGAGATGGCTCAGCGTACTGTTCACCGCCATCATCTTCAGCGCCATCCATGGCGAGATCCTCGGCTTCATACCCAGGATAGCACTGGGTTTCACACTTGGCGCTATCTATCTCGTTACCGGCAACCTGTGGCTGAGCATCCTGGCGCACTTTGTCAACAACGGCATGCAGGTGGTGCTCGTATACCTCTTCCAGCATGGCTTTACGCACAGCGACCCTAATAAGGAGAGCACCCCGGGATGGTACTATGTGGTGCTCAGTGTAGCCGTTGGGGTTATATTGTTCTACCGGCTGGCCCAGAAGGCCGAACCCGGCATGGTGCTCAGGCCGGAAGAAAACATCAAATGATTCATTTTTAAAAACAGGCATATGGAAAAGGATTGGGTAAAAGTATTTTCGAGCGACCGCGCCTTCGAGGCAGAAGTGGTAAAAGGCATGTTACAGGAACATGACATCCATGTAGTGCTGATCAACAAACAGTCGTCCGCTTTCAGCGTATCGCTGATGAAGCAGGTGGAACTGTATGTGCATCCCTCGCAGGCGGAAGCCGCCCGCGAGCTGGTGGCTCAACACGAGAACCCGCCCATGGGCGACACATTTGAGCTGAACGAGGAGTGATTTGCTCCTACGGGTTATTTTATACACTTTTGCGCCATCAATTTTGTTTAAACGATTAGCGGTACATACATGAAGACATTTTTCACCCGCACAGCTTCGGCGCTGGTTTTTGTGGCAGTGATGCTGGGCGGAATCCTGTGGAGTCCTTTTACGTTTTTCCTGTTGTTCTTCCTGGTGAATTTTTTCGCCCTGCGGGAATATTTCAAACTTGTCCGGCTGATAGACACCGACTATAACACTGCCAGCAGCTGGCACCGCAATGGCGTGCTGGTGGCCAGTTGCGCCGTAATGACCGCCTTCACCGGCAGCTACTTCGTGCTGAACGGTATCTCTGCGGGCATCCTCGGATGGTGGCTGGCCGTGATTTTCCTGATGGTGCTCCCCCTCGGCGAGATCCTGTTCAGCAAAAACTTCTCGCTGAAGAATATCGGCTATTCCGCCATGGGCCTGCTATACGTAACGGTTCCTTTCAGCCTGCTGGTGAATATCCGGCTCAATGCCGCCGATATCCATTACACGGCTGCGGATGTAGGCACCGCACCGGGATGGCTGATCCCCCTGCTGCTCATCATCTTCATCTGGATCAATGATACCATGGCCTATATTGTGGGCTCGCTCATCGGGCGTACGCCCTTTGCACCGGCCATCTCTCCCAAGAAAACCATCGAGGGTACTTTGGGCGGGATGATACTGGCTGTAGCCGCTGCCGGCGTTTATGGCCATTTCTGGGGCGGCTACCTGACACTGCAACACTGGCTGGCATTGGCTGGCATTGCCGCCATTTTCGGCACCGTAGGCGACCTGATAGAGTCTAAACTCAAAAGGATGGCCGGCGTCAAGGACTCCGGCAATATCATGCCCGGCCATGGCGGCTTCCTTGACCGCTTCGACTCCATGCTGCTGGCCGCCCCCTTCGCCTGGCTGTATGTTCATTGCTTGATGATGGGCTGACAGAAATTCACATGCTGAAATTTTTGAATTGAAGTAACTTCGCACTGCGATTAAACCAATAAACAGATAACTAATAAACAAAACAATGAAGATCCATCGTGAAGGATTTGCTACCATTTCTCTTGTATTCCTTGTCCTGGCGGTCATCAACGGCGCCGTTTTCTACTGGTTTGGCCATATGCCCGCCCTCCACTGGGGCCTGCTGATCGTATCCGTGATCTTTTTCCTGTTTATCGTATCTTTCTTCCGGGTGCCGGCAAGACAAGCCACTACAGGAGAGGAGCTCGTGATCTCTCCCTGCGATGGTAAAGTAGTGGTGATCGAAGAAGTATTTGAACCAGAGTATTTTAAAGATAAACGCCTGCAGGTGTCCATCTTCATGAGTCCTGCCAATGTGCATGTGAACAGGAACCCCATCAGCGGGGAAGTGAAGCTTTCACAATACCATGCCGGTAAGTACCTGGTGGCCTGGCATCCGAAGTCATCTACCGAAAACGAAAGGCACTCCGTTGTGATCGGCAATGACAAAGGCGATATCCTCGTTCGCCAGATCGCAGGCGCGCTGGCACGCAGGATCGTGAACTACCTGAAACCGGGCATGCAGGTAAACCAGAACGATGAGATGGGCTTCATCAAATTCGGCTCCCGTGTAGACCTTTACCTGCCGCTGGGCACAGAAGTAACTGTGAAGCTGGAACAGGTGGTGAAAGGTGCACAAACCGTGATCGCAAAAATCTAATCACAAAAAATATTGTATGAAAAGCGTTCTCTCTCTTGCTGCTGCATTGTTATTCACAGCAGCCACCGTTTCGGCACAGGACAGCAAAGGCAATGCTGCCGATAAATCCGACAAGAAAGCGAAAACCGAAAAGCAGGCTAACTGCAGCGCCAACTGCAAACAGAAAGGCAAGAGCTGCTGCCAGCAGCCGTCGAAAACAGCCAACCTGAGAGTGGCCGCAGCCGCGAAGAAAGCGCAATAATATCTTCTTAAAAAAGATCGCCCTCACTTACGGTGAGGGCGATCTTTTTTTATGTTAAAGAATTTCTCTCAATTCTTTCAGATGGCCGATCGTGTAGGTCGGCGTAAAATCCACCGGCGGCTTCGCCGGGTTGAAATAGATCTGATCCATCCCTACGGCGTGCGCGCCTTTGATATCCAGCTCCATCGCATCTCCGATCATAACGCTATCTTCCGCTGTGGTAGCGGCTTTGGCGATGGCGTAATCAAATATTTCGCGATAAGGCTTAAGGCTGCCCGCCATCTCGGAAGTGATGATATGCGTGAAATAATGATCAATACCGGCGTTTTTCATTTTCAGCAACTGCGTAGCTTCGAAACCGTTAGTGATCATGTGCATAGGATAATTTTTCGCGGCCAGGTAGTCCAGCGATTCCTTTGTTTCAGGGAACAGCGCTGTTTTGGTAGGCAATATATCCAGGAATTGGTCGGCCAGGGCCACATTCAGGGCTTCGTCGCCGATCTTGAAATCCAGCAGGGTATGGCGGAAGCGTTTGTAGCGCAGGTCATTGCGGGTGATGAGTCCTTTACGGAAGCGTTCCCATAAACGTTCGTTGTGACCTACATAAGCGGTGGAGAACGCCTGAAATGTAGGTACTCCGCGGCTCTCCAGGGCATGGTGATGATATAGCTCCAGTAGTGTTTCCTGTTCATTTGTTTCAAAGTCCCAGAGGGTGTGATCCAGGTCAAAGAAAAGATGTTTGTATTTCATGATGCGCAAAGGTACGAAATACCGGCCAGATGGATGGCGGCGGCGGGTGTTGTGCGTTACATTAAATTCATTATTTTACCGTTTTAATCAACGAAAAATATGAATGCAGTGATCACAGGTGCCAGCAAGGGCATCGGTAAGGCGGTGGCGATGCGGCTGGCAAAGGAGGGCTGTCATGTAGCGATATGCGCGCGCCATGCCGAAGCGCTGGAATCCGCCAGGGTAGCCATACAGGCGGAGAACCCTGCGGTGAAGGTGTACGCCATGCAGGTGGATATGGGCGATAAATCACACGTGCTGGATTTCGCAGCTCAGCTGAATAAAATATTTCCGGCGGTGGATATACTGGTGAACAATGCCGGCATTTTCACGCCGGGCGCTATCCATGAAGAGGCCGATGGCCTGCTTGAAAAGTTGATGGCGGTGAATGTTTACAGCGCCTATTATCTTACCAGGGCCCTGTTGCCCGCCATGATAGCGCGTCGCAGCGGATATATCTTCAATCTTTGTTCCACCGCCAGCCACAGAGCGTATCACAATGGAGGCTCTTACAGTATCACCAAGCATGCCTTGCTGGGCTTCAGCCGTAACCTGCGCCAGGAGCTGATGCCGCATAATATCCGTGTATCCGGTGTAAGTCCGGGGCCAACACTTACTGCATCGTGGGATGGCTTTGATGCGCCGCCCGACAGGATGATGCCGCCTGAAGATATCGCCAGTGTGATATGGTCTGCCTACAGTCTTGCGCCACAAACAGTAGTAGAGGAAATCCTGCTCAGGCCTGTATTAGGCGATATATAAGCCCACATATATTCATAATTTTTTAACTAACTTTTAACGGCCCTGAACGCCGCTTCCGGAGCGGCTTTGGTTAAATTTGTTGACATAATTATGATGCTCAGATTTTGTATGAGAAAGTGTATTCTCTCCTTATTGTTGCTGGTAGGACTCGTTGCCTGCGCATACGCGCAGGAATTTCGTTTTACCACCACCGTAAGCAGTAATACCGTGGCGCAGGATGAACCTTTTCAGATACAGTTCATGCTGGAGAATGGCGTAAACATCAGCAGCTTCAATCCGCCAAATTTCAAGGATTTCGAGGTCATGCAAGGGCCTTCCCAGATGCAGGGTACTTCTATCTTCAATGGCCGGCGCTCGGAATATATTGCGGTGAGTTATGTATTGCAACCCAAACATGTAGGTAGCTTCACCATTCCCGGTGCGCAGGCAAGGGTAAATGGCAATGTGGTAAAATCCAATCCGGTGCTCATAGAAGTCAGGAAAGGCAGCAGCCAGGCGCAGCAGCAACAGGTGGCGCCATCGCCTGCATTCCCGCAGCACCGCGGCTCCCAGGGCAGCGATGATCTTGAAGGCGTGCTCAAAAAAGGAGAAGATATTAACGAGAAACTTCGCAAGAATATTTTTGTAAAAGTAGAGGTAGATAAAACCAATCTCTACGAAGGCGACCAACTAACGGCAACGTATAAACTCTTTACACGCCTGCCCACTAATTCCAACGTTACCAAAGTGCCTGCCTTCAAAGGCTTTTCAGCAAAGGATATCGAGCTGCCCAACCCGCCGCAGGCCGGTGAGGAATATATCAATGGCGTGCGCTACAAAGTATTTACCATCCGCAAAACGTTGTTGTTCCCGCTGCAATCCGGCGAGCTGGAACTCGATCCCGTAGAGGTAGACAACCAGGTGCGCCTGGTAAAACTTGTGAACAACGGCAAACGTGGTGGTGGCAATGGCCGCAGTAAAGATCCGTTTGAAGACTTCTTCAACGATCCTGCCTTCAAAGACCCTTTCTTCGATGATTTTTTCAATCGTCCTGAAGTAGAATACCAGGATGTGCCTTATAAAACTCAGAGCAATCCCGTAAAAGTAACCGTGAAGCCGCTGCCGCTGGATGGCCGGCCCACCAGCTATAATGGCGCCGTTGGTAAATTCAGCATGACGGCCACCGTTGATAAAACCAACCTTAACACCGATCAGGCACTCACGCTGAAAGTCACTATCAGCGGGCAAGGCAATGTGAACCTGCTCAACTCGCCTAAAGTAGATGTCCCTTCCGGGTTCGAAAAATACGACCCGAAAGTGACTGATAATATTGAGAAAAACAGCAACCCGCTTTCCGGCAGCCGCACATTTGAATATGTGCTGATGCCTATGGAAGCAGGCGATCATACCATTGCACCGGTGGAGTTCTCCTACTTCGATCCCGGCGCCAATGCCTACAAAACACTGCGCTCAGCGCCTTTTGTGATCCACATTGATCAGGGTAAACGCACCCGCCAGGAGAAACAAGATTTCAGCGTTGGCAAAAATGAACTGGTGAACATCGAAACAGGCCCGCTGCCATGGGCAAGGAAACATCTGTGGTTCATTCTCAGCCCCTGGTTCTACCTGTTGCTGGCATTGCCATTGCTGGCAGCGGCAGCAGTTATCCTGTACAAGCGCAGGAAAGATTACAACACCACCAATGCTTCGTTGCTGAAGCACCGCTACGCCAACAAGGTAGCCTTAAAGCGCCTGGAACTGGCCGCCCGCTATTTGAAAGAAGGAAAAGACAAATCATTCTACGAAGAAACTTCCCGCGCCGTGTGGGGATATCTCAGTCATAAACTGAAAATACCATTCGCAGATCTCAGCAAACAGCTGGTGCAGGATAAACTCGCCACCCACCACATCAATGGCAGCAACACCACCGAGTTGTTCTCACTGATCGAGAATTGTGAAACCGCGCTGTATGCGCCATCGCACGACAACCACAAAATGCAAGGCACTTACCAGCAGGCGGTGAGCATCATCACCAACCTGGAAAATGCACTGAAGAACTAATTATTTAACGAACGCGGAATGTTGAACCAAAGAAATCTCAAATCCCTTTTGATGGCCGCAGGCATGCTGGCGCTGTTGTTTAGCAGCAGCAAGATAGCTGCCCAGCAACAACGTTTTGACGAAGC
Organism: Chitinophaga vietnamensis; assembly: GCF_902167635.1. Classification (GTDB taxonomy): domain Bacteria; phylum Bacteroidota; class Bacteroidia; order Chitinophagales; family Chitinophagaceae; genus Chitinophaga; species Chitinophaga vietnamensis. The sequence goes on along the minus strand of NZ_CABHMS010000008.1, from coordinate 36,780 downwards.
CAATAATCTGTACCGCCAGAGCAAATTCACCGAGGCCGCGCAAATTTATCAGGCCCTGATCGACTCCGGCTATCACGAAAAAGCGCTGTACCTCAATGCAGGCAATGCCTGGTACAAAGCCGGCAAAAATGGTAATGCTATTTACAATTACGAAAAAGCGCTGCAACTTTCTCCTGAAGATGCTGCAATCAAACATAATCTCGCCATCGCCAATCAAAAAGTAAATGGCTTCACCGACGAGCTGCCGCTGGTATTTTTCCAGCGATGGTGGCTTAGCCTGCAACACCTGCACCGTCCTAACGGATGGGCAGCGGGCGCCATTATTTTCTTCTGGCTATTGATAGCCGGCGTGTTGTTGAATGCCTATGTTCCGGGGTGGAAAAACAAATACCTGCGCTGGGGTAACTATGTGCTGGGCATATTGTTCGCGCTATACCTGACGATGTCGATAGATACTTACCTGGCAGTCAATAGCCATCACGCAGGTATTGTGATGAACAACAACATCAAGGTGAAAGCCGCGCCGGATGATAACAGTAAAGACATGTTTGAACTGCATGAAGGCATGAAGGTGCACATTGTAGATGCGACCAGGGATTTCTGTAAGATAGAAATGCCGGATGGTAAAAATGGCTGGGTGAGCTGCTCTTTTATCAGAGTGCTGTAATCCGCCGTCAGAGCCGTTCTATACGCAAAAGAAAGTCCTGTTTCTTCTGTCTTGACACGGGTACGCTCTGGCCATCACACATGATGATCTCTCCACCATCTCCTTTGATATATTTATCCATGAACGACAGGTTCACGAGGTAGCTGTGATGCACCCGGAAGAAGCCTTTGTCGGTCAACGACTCTTCCACATCTTTCAATGTGCGGCATACCAGCACGGGCTTTTCTTGCGAACGCAGGAAGATATGGGTTTGCGCGCCATCGGATGCGCAATAGAGGATATCTTTCACCACCAGCATGCGCAGGCCGTCAACGGTGGGCAGCGCAAGGCGTTCGCCCTGTTTCACATGTTGCTGAAGGAACTGCATGAGGTCTTCCAGTTTTTTGCGCGGCCGTTGCCCGAAGGCGGCTGTGGCTTTGTTTACCGCTTCTTTGAGTTCGTTGATATCAACAGGTTTGAGGAGATAATCGAGCGCGCTATGGCGGATGGCCCGCATGGCATAGTGATCATAGGCCGTTATGAAGATCACGGCAAAATCGCCTCCGGTGCAGGCTTCCAGCATCTGGAACCCATCGAGGCCTGGCATTTCAACATCCAGGAATACCAGCTGCGGGTGGTGTTTTATGATAGCATCAAGTGCTGTGGCGCCGTTACTACAGGCTGCCAGCACCGTTACATCAGGACAATGTTTCTCCAACATGATATGCAGTACGTCCCTGCTATGTTTCTCATCGTCCACGATAATGGCGCGCATGTGACAGATTGTTTCAGACCTTGGTACGATTACAACGAAAAATTAAGCAATAAAACATTACTGGCCAAAAGGCTTATCCTGCCATCGATTGTCTGGAAGGCATATACAGCATGCTGATGGTGAGCCTGTTCCTGTTGTCTTTTGTTGGCTCGTCGATTACTTGCTGTGCGCTGATCCGCGCTTGCAGGTGATATTTTTCGCTCATCATGTACAATCTTTCGGAGGCGATATCTATGCCGGCGGCCTGGCGTTCGCCGGTATCGTCGAGGAGTTCGGCGCTTGGCACGCCGTTGTCTTCCAGTTGAATGAGCAAGCGATCCTTGTCTTTACCAACCTGTATCAACAGGTGGCCGCCCTGCTTCTGGGGGCGGGTGAGGAGGCGGTGCCAGATCGCGTATTGTACATAAGGCTGGATGATCAGTGGCGGCACGAGGGTATGTGCTGTATGCACTTCCGGTGCGATGCAAAGTTGATAGGAGAATTGTTGATCGAAGCGTAGTTGCTCCAGCTGTAAATAGAGTTCAAGCGCTTCGAGATCATCGTGCAGGGAAACCCATTCCTTGTTAAAGCTGCCGATCATCAGCCGCATCAGGCGGGAGAAGCGGGTGAGATATAGCGAGGCCATATCCGTACTGGTAGTAAGGATATAATGGTGAATGGCATTGAGGCTGTTAAAAATAAAATGCGGGTCCATCTGTGCCTGGAAAGCGTGCAGCTCCAGGTTAGTCAACGTATGGTGCATGGTTATTTCTTTCTTCGAAGCGCTCCTGATCTTTCTTTCCCGTATGAAGAAAAAAACGAAGATGGTAATGAGGCTAAACAAGAAAAACAGCCAGTACGGCCAATCCGCAGCAAAAACTATTTCATTGTAACGATGTGCCACATATAAGGTTTACAAGAGGATCCCTCTCTCCCAAATTGATTATTTAAATATCGGCTAAATGTGAGCCAATGGAAAGTGGCATTTCTTACGAGGCAGAAATTTACAGGAAAGCGGTGAGAATGGACGGAAAACTGGCAAACAAGCAACAGCGGAAGACAGGTGGGCTGTCGTCCGCTGTTGTGATTTATACTTCCGTGAATTTATAGCCAACGCCTCTTACAGAGTGGAAGTATTTTGAGTTGCGGCTGTCTTCCTCAAAATATTTGCGGAAGTTGAGGATAAAGTTATCGATGGTGCGGGTAGTAGGGTAGACGTTGTAGCCCCAAACTACCTGCAATATTTTTTCTCTTGTCACTACTTCGCCTTTGTTTTCGATCAGCAATTTGAGGAGCATGGCTTCTTTCTTACTGAGCTCATAGTGTTTGCCATCTTTGCCCACACATTCCTGTGCGGCGAAGTCGATGGTGTTATTACCGAAGCGGTACACGTTGGGTACGCTGTCTTTATCCTGGATCTTTTTATTTTTTACGATCAGTTTCTCCACGCGCAGGAGGAGTTCTTCCAGGTTAAAAGGTTTGGTCATGTAGTCGTCGCCGCCTTTCTTGAGGCCGAGTACGCGGTCGGCGCTACTGTTTTTGGCGCTGAGAAAGAGGATGGGTACTTCATTGTTCTGAATACGGATATTTTCGCAAACGGCGATACCATCCATTTCGGGGAGCATGATGTCCAGTATGATCAGGTCGAAATATTCATTTTTCACTGCTTTAAGAGCAGCGGTGCCGTTGTCGACGGCAGTTACTTCATAGCCCTCCAGCTCCAGGTTCAGCTTCAGTGCCTCCTGGAGATTCTCTTCATCTTCCGCCAGTAGTATTGATGCCTTGGTCGCTTCCTTCATCATAAGTTATTGTTTGATTTGAGTCAGGTGGGGGTCAAATTGTCATTTAATCCCACATCTAATTTACGCAGTTTGTACGGAATATTCCGTCCATGTTATTTCAAAGCAGGCGCCGGCGGGTTCATTATTGCGTACTTCAATATGCCCATTGTGTTGTTCAACGATCTTGGCGGTGAGGAACAGGCCCAACCCGGAGCCTTTGGCTTTTCGGGTGTTTTCGTTCCCTACCCGGTAAAATTTCAGGAAGATCTTTTCGCGTTCTTCTTCGGGGATACCGGGTCCTTCGTCTAGTACCTGCAACTTCAGTTGTTTGCCGGCTTCGAAGAGTTTCACTTTGATAGCCGTGTTGCGTGGTGCATATTTGGCGGCATTCTCGACCAGGTTACTGAGTACGATGTGTAGCATCAGCTTGTCGCCTTCCATCCACACGTGTGGCAAAATGCTTGCCTGAATGTCATGAGTGCCAATTCGTCCGCCCAGCTCTTTGATCCCTGCTTCCAGCAGTTGGGAAACGTTGAGCGGTTCTTTGAAGAGCTGATAGCGGTGGGTTTCCAGCTGTGCAGCGAGCAGGATGTTGTTGCAGAGCTGATCAAGGCGGTTGGTTTCACGAATGGTATTATCGATGAGCCGCAGTTGCTTCTCCTCTTCCAGCTTGTGTTTGCGGATGGTTTCAAGATTGAGTTTAGCGGCGGCGATCGGGGATTTGAGCTCATGGGTCACCGCCATCATGAAGTTCTGTTGCTGGCGGCTGAGTTTCATATATTTCCAGACGGCGCGGTATACGAACAGCGCGCCGATGAGGATGATGCCGAGGAAGGTGGTGCCTTCGCCGATGTATTTAAAAGAGCGCATATGCTCTTCCTTGTTGATGCGTTGCAACTCCAGCTGGTGCGCTACCGGCTGTGCGAGGCTGTCGATGCGCAGGGAGAGGTTTTGTTTTTCGAAAGTGGAGATCTGTTCACTTTGCCGGAACAGCAGGATGCCCCACCATACCAATGCGGCGATGGTGTAGGCCAGTACCAGGAAATAGATGAAGGAAACGGATTTTCCTTCCTGCATTTTATTGAAAATCTTTTTCATTATGGCCGTTTGCCGGCTTTCTCAATCCGCAAGCCAACACTCATCACATAGGGGAGCGGATTTTGCCGCATGTTTTGTTCAAAGGTGAACTTGTAAGTACCTGGCTGATTGAAGATGGCCCGCTGCTGGATGGGTATACGATGTTCGTAGATATCATCCAGGTTTGATTTTGTGCCCCATTTGCCGGTAGCATCGGCGAGGGGCAGCTCTACGCGCTGTTCCTTGGGGATGCTATCACCGGGATAGCTGGTGCCGATCAGCAGCCATACGTTACTGTATGGATAAGCGGCGGTATGCCGCACATTCACATAGATGTTATAGAGCCAGGCAGTATCTTCCGGCTGTAACTTTACTTCAAAGGTAGGTTTGTAGTCATAGGACCAGTCATGACCCGGTATTTCCAGGTTCTTCTCGTAAGCGTCCATTTTAGGCGGCTTGCAGGCAGCAGCCAGTAACAATAAGCCCGCGGTTACCAGGAATAATCTGTTCATATGGTGTGTACGCCTTACTATAAAACGTTTAATACTTGTTCTTTGGCTTTTTCCAGCTCGTCTTTCATAAGCACCACCCATTGCTGGATACCGGCATCGTTGGCTTTGGAGCCGGTAGTATTGATCTCGCGGCCTACTTCCTGGAGTACGAAGCCAAGCTTTTTACCTTTGGCAGGATCTGTTTCTTTCAGTATTTCCCTGAAGTAACGGCAGTGGTTTTCCAGGCGTGACAGCTCTTCGGAGATATCAAGTTTTTCCAGATAGAAGATCAGTTCCTGTTCGAGGCGGTTAGCATCTACGTTCTCTTTTCCTACATGCTCTGCCAACAAGCCTTCCAGGCGTTGACGGATACGGTCTTTACGCAGCGGGTCCAGCTCGCGTACCTTCACCATATAGGTTTCGATATTGGTGATACGCTGAATAAGGTCTGCTTCCAGCATCTGTCCTTCATCCTGACGGTGTGCATCCAGATCTTCCAGTGCGGCTCTCAAGGTCTCTTCCACATCTTTCCATTCATCTTCCGTGATCTGTTCGGTAGCAGGAGATACCACTTCCGGCAGTTTCATGAGTATGTTGAGCATATCGCCCTGGGGCAGTTCCAGCTGGTTGGCCAGCATGGTGATAGACTGATAGTAGAATTTAGCTAGGTCTGTATTGATCACGACCGGGCGGGTAGCGCCGTTCTGGCGGATATTGATAGTGGCATCCAGCGTGCCTCTCTGCAAGGTTTGCTGCATGATGTTGCGGATATCAAACTCATAAGGTTTGAGCAAAGGAGAGAATTTCAGGTTCACTTCAAACTGCTTTCCGTTCAGCGATTTGATCTCCACTACAATACTTGTTTCGCCTCTTGTGCTTTCTGCCCTTCCGAAGCCGGTCATTGATTTCAGCATAATAGAAATTTGTTGGCAACAAACCTAGTTAAATAATTTGATTATTTGAGGATTTGAGGATTTCTTGATTTGAACCAATTCGAAAATTCTCAAATCCTTAAATCCCTAAATATCTCTTCTTTACTGAGCGCTTTCATCTCTCCGGGCTGCATGCCGGCGATGGTAAGGTTTTCCATGCGATAACGGACAAGCCTCAACGTAGGAAAGCCGACGGCGGCCGTCATCTTGCGGACCTGCCTGTTCTTGCCTTCCCGTAGTATCATTTTGATCCAGGGCGCAGGAATACTTTTACGGAAGCGGATCGGCGGGTTACGCGGCGGCAGCGGCGGTTCTTCTTCAAATATACTGGCGCTGCAACGGCGCGTATGATAAGGCTTTCCATCTACCGTGATCTGTACACCCTCCTGCAATTGCGCCACCGCAGCAGCAGTTACGGCGCCGTCTACCTGTACCCAGTATTCCCGCTCATGCGCATACCGCGGCGACAGTACCCGGTGGTTCAGTGCCTTGTCGTTCGTTAGCACCAGCAATCCTTCACTGTCATAGTCCAAACGGCCCACTGGATATACATCCGGCGGTACTTTGAAATAGTCTGCCAGACAGGATTTGCCGCCTTCCGGTGTAAACCTTGTCAGCACCTCATATGGTTTATAAATTACATAATATTTAAACGCCACGTCTGCTTTTACTTTGGTTAAGGAGCCGTAAATTAGTACTTTTGCAAATCACGATATGAGTACTCCGTTTCATAATCCAGCATGCCAGCAATGCAAAGACCGCTTTGCATCTATATTCTGTAAGGCGGAACCCAGCAATCTTGACCAGATAGATGCCGCGAAGGTTTGCTCTTCTTACAAGAAAGGGCAGGTGATCTTTCACGAAGGCGCCTATCCTTTTGGCGTGTACTGTATCAACGACGGAAAGATTAAATTATCGCACAGCGGCGACGATGGCCGCGAACAGATCATCCGCCTGGTGAAAGCCGGCGATATCATGGGCTACAAAGCGCTCCTGAGCAACGAGCGCTATACCGCCACTGCTACAGCTTTGGAAGATTCTGCTATCTGCTTCATCCCCAAAGACCTCTTCATACAAATCCTGCAAAACGATGCCGCCCTCTCTTTCGAGATGATGCGCATCTTGTCGAGCGAGCTGCGCAAAGCAGAAATGCGCATCACTCACCTGGCCCAGAAACCGGTACGGGAGCGGCTCGCAGAAACACTCCTTTTCATTAGAGAAACCTATGGCTTCGAAACGGATGGCTTCACCCTCAACGTACGCCTTTCCAGAGAGGAGATCGCCAACCTCGTAGGCACCGCCACAGAATCCGCCATACGCCTGCTTTCCGAATTTAAAAAAGATGGCATGATAGAGCTGGAAGGCAAGAAAATACGCCTGCTCGATATGCACGAAATCGTGCGCACTGCCAACCTCCAGGATTAACCTGACTTTTATCATCTTTCAGCTTGACACATATCATTGCCCTCCCATAACCGGGCTGATACCTTTGTGCCATGGCTACCTCACATGAAACATCTGCCAGCATTGCCTGCTACCACTGCGGAGAAGATTGCCCGGATACCCGCATCCAGCTGGAAAATAGAACCTTTTGCTGCGAAGGCTGTAAACTGGTGTACGAGATCCTCCACCAGCACGACCTTTGTACTTACTACGATCTGAACAAACAGCCGGGCATCACGCAACGCATAGCGGTACGACAGGATAAATTCCTTTTTCTGGAAGATGAACAGATACAGCAACAGCTCATCCAGTTCCGCAATGATACACAAACGCATGTCACCTTCTATATCCCGCATATCCATTGCAGCTCCTGTTTGTGGCTGCTCGAAAACCTGCACCAGCTTAATAAAGGCGTGCAACGCGTTACCGTCAATTTCAGCAGGAAAGAAGCGCTGATCATCTTCTCCCCGCAACAAACCTCGCTGAGAAGAGTGGCGGAAACACTTACTGCCATTGGCTATGAGCCATACATCAGTTTGCAGGACCTTAAAGATAAAAAGCCACGCATAAGCCGCAGCATGATCTACCAGTTGGGCGTTGCCGGTTTTTGTTTTGGAAATATTATGCTGTTGAGTTTTCCCGAATATTTTTCCGGGGCAGATGAAAAGACTGCACGCCTGTTCCAGTTGCTGAATCTCGCGCTGGCATTGCCGGTATTCTTCTACAGCGCGCAAGCCTTCTACCGGTCAGCATGGAAGGGCCTTCAACACGGCTTCCTGAACATCGATGTACCTATTGTGCTGGCGATCTTCGTCACTTTTGTGCGTAGCGTGGTGGAAGTCGCGCATGGCCATGCCGGCTACTTTGACTCTATGAGCGGTATTGTTTTCTTTATGCTGACAGGCCGGGTGCTGCAAGATAAAACATACCAGGGCCTTTCGTTCGACAGGGATTACACCGCTTATTTTCCTATAGCCGTTACCGTTATCCGCGATGAACAGCAGGTACCTGTGCCATTACCGGACATTCACGTCAACGATACTTTGTTGCTGCATAATAATGAACTGATCCCTGCAGATGGTATCCTGGTAAAAGGCAGAGCGCTGATCGACTACAGTTTCGTTACCGGCGAATCCGCGCCAGTAAAGAAATCCGTGGGGGAGATCATTTATGCAGGCGGCCGCCAGCTGGATGGTAATATCGAGATACTGACGATCAAAGAAGTTACCCAGAGTTACCTCACCAGCCTTTGGAACCGCGATGAACTGAAGCTGGGCAAAGAAAAACATGCCTCGTTCATACATCTTCTGGGGCAGCACTTTACCTGGGTAGTGCTGATGATCGCCGCCCTTAGCGCCGTTTATTGGGCATGGCATGATGCGAGCCGCATCTGGCCGGCTGTTACGGCAATATTGATCATTGCCTGTCCTTGTGCACTGTTATTGGCAGCTTCTTTTACTCATGGTCATATTTTGCGTATTCTCAGCAGGCACCATTTGTATCTGCGCAATGCGCAGGCGATAGAGAACATGGCCAACGCCCGGCATATTGTTTTTGATAAAACCGGTACGCTCACTGGTAAAACCGGTGCAGCAGTGATCTACTATGGCACTGCGCTGACGCCGCCGCAAGAGGCGATGATCGCAGCGTTAGCGGCGCAGTCGCCGCATCCGCTGAGCGAGGCCGTGCGCGCGTACTGCGGCAATCCGGCGGCGCAGGCGGTGGCAGACTTTCAGCAATTTACCGGCAAAGGAGTATGTGGCTGGGTGAACGGACATTTTGTAAAGCTTGGCAGTGCGGAGTTTGCCGGCGCCTATGAGCAGCAGGAGAGCAAGGGCAGTGTAGTATATGTATCCATCAACGAAAAGCTGATGGGATTGTTCACCATCCGCAACAGCTACCGTAGCGGTATCCAGCCCTTGATGCAACAATTGAAAGAACGATATTCTTTGTCCGTACTCTCCGGTGATAACAACCGCGAAGCGCCCTGGCTACGCCAGCTGATGGGGCGGCAGTCTACCCTATTATTCAATCAGCAGCCGGCAGATAAACTCGATTATATCATCTCCCTGCAACAGCGGCAACAAAAAGTGATGATGATTGGCGACGGGCTGAATGATGCCGGGGCATTGAAACAGAGCGATATCGGCATCTCGCTGACGGAAGACAGCAACAACTTCACACCTGCCAGCGATGGCATACTGGAAGCGCGGCAACTGCCGATGTTACCAGCGTTCATCAAATTGTGCAAAGCCAGCAAACGTATTATACTGGCCAGTTTCGGGATATCGGTACTCTATAATATAACCGGTTTGTATTTCGCGGTGCAGGGTGTATTATCGCCATTAACAGCGGCGATACTCATGCCTGCCAGCTCTATCAGCATCGTGTTACTCACTTATACAATGAGTGAGTGGCAGGGTCGCAAACTGTTGCGCAGTGCGGCTTCACAGGAGCCTGACAAAAGTCATGTTTCAGGTTGAGCAATATCATAGCCACTACGATAGCGCCATTTTACCTTTGTGATCATCTAAGCATTTAAGAGGAGTGCCCGTATTGAAATGGGCGGGCAACACCATCTGGTGTTGCCCGCAACGGGCGCCCCATGCCGCTTACAGCCGATCAAAAGACCTTCGCAAATTGTACAGATGAAAGCCATGAATGTATTGCAGATGATCACCAGCGAACCAGTTAAAAGTTATGCCGTACTGAAGACAGCGCGTTTCAGTGCGCACCTGGTGGTGATGCAGCAAGGGCGGCAGATACCGCCGCATACTTCAGCCACAGATGCAATGATATTGGTACTCGAAGGGAAGATCGCTTTTATGCTGAACGAAAATATAACGGTGCTGGAATCCGGCGATGTGTTCACTTTCGGCGCCAACGAAATACATGCCTTACAGGCGCTGGAAACCGCGCGTTTCCTGCTGGTCAAGTAACGATAAAATATTTTACCATGGGCGTAATCATACTCTTGCTGGGCGCAAGCCTTACCGTTGCCATCGGGTTCCTGGCGGCCTTCATCTGGTCGGTACGGAACGGGCAGTTCGAAGATGATTTCTCTCCGGCGCATCGTATTCTTTTCGACGATAAAAAAGATCATTCCGAAACCAATTAAGCAACACTATGTTACTCGAAAAATTTTATTACGACAACCGCACGGTCAAATGGTTTGCCTATGCTTGTGTGTTCTGGGGGCTGATCGGCATGCTGGCGGGCCTCTGGGCTGCACTGGCGCTGGTGATCCCTGATATGAACCTCGGTTTTGCCCCTACTACCTTTGGCCGTTTGCGGCCGGTGCATACGAATGCCGTCATCTTTGCATTCGTTGGTAACGGTATCTTCATGGGTGTTTATTATTCTTTACAACGCCTCTGTAAAACACGCATGTTCAGTGATGCGCTCAGCAAGTTACACTTCTGGGGATGGCAGGCCATTATCGCAGGCGGCGCGCTCACCCTCTTCATGGGATACACTACCGGCAAGGAATACGCCGAACTGGAATGGCCTTTTGATATCGCGATCACGCTGGTATGGCTGGTGTTTGGCGCCAACATGCTGGGCACTATCCTGCGGCGGCGCGAATCACATCTGTATGTGGCAATCTGGTTCTATATCGGTACCTGGGTGGCTATCGCGATGCTGCATATTGTCAACTCTTTCGAGTATCCGTTAGGGTTATTTAAAAGCTATTCCTGGTATGCCGGCGTGCAGGATGCGCTGGTACAGTGGTGGTATGGCCATAATGCCGTAGCCTTCTTCCTTACCACGCCCTATCTCGGGCTGATGTACTACTTCGTGCCGAAGGCTGCCAACAGGCCTGTGTATTCTTATCGCTGGTCTATTATTCACTTCTGGTCACTGATCTTTATTTATATCTGGGCGGGCCCGCACCACCTGTTGTATACTGCCTTGCCCGAATGGGCGCAGTCGCTGGGCACAGTGTTCTCTATCATGCTCATTGCGCCATCATGGGGCGGTATGCTCAACGGTTTGCTCACACTGCGCGGCGCATGGGATAAGGTGAGAGAAGATGCCATCCTGAAATTTTTTGTGGTGGCGCTCACCTGCTATGGTATGGCCACTTTCGAAGGACCAATGTTATCATTGAAGAATGTGAACGCTATCAGCCATTATACCGACTGGACTATCGCACACGTGCACGTAGGCGCGTTGGGATGGAACGGTTTCCTCACCTTCGGTATCCTCTACTGGCTCATTCCCCGTCTTTTCTCTACACAATTATATTCCCGCAAATGGGCTAACACCCACTTCTGGATCGGCACGCTGGGCATTATCTTTTATGTGATACCACTGTATTGGGCGGCCTTCACACAAAGCATGATGTGGAAACAGTTCACCGAAGAAGGACAGCTGAAATACCAGTTCCTTGAAACGGTGACGACCATCGTGCCGATGTATGCCCTGCGTGCACTGGGTGGCGCCCTCTATCTGAGCGGCCTGGTGCTGGCCATCGTGAACCTCACAAAAACGATACGCCGCGGCACTTTCGTAGCCAATGAAGCGGCCGAAGCGGCGCCTCTGCCCAAAGTAATTGCCACACATGGCAAATCGCACTGGCACAACTGGATCGAACGCAGGCCGATACAGCTGGTGGTATTCAGCCTGGTAGTAGTGGCCATAGGAGGTATCCTGGAAATGATGCCCACCTTCCTGATAAAAAGTAATATCCCCACCATCAGCAGCGTGAAACCTTATACACCACTGGAATTACATGGCAGGGATATTTACCTGAGAGAAGGATGTTATACCTGCCACTCGCAGATGATACGCCCTTTCCGCGACGAGGTAGCTCGTTACGGCGAATATTCCAAAGCTGGTGAATTTGTATACGATCACCCTTTCCAGTGGGGCTCCAAGCGCACTGGCCCTGACCTCGCGCGGATCGGTGGCAAATATCCGGATTCATGGCACTACAACCACATGCTTGACCCAACGTCCATGTCGCCAGGATCTATCATGCCGTCTTATCCCTGGCTCTTTGAAGACCGCATCGATAAAAGCAAGACGCCGGCTATGATCAATGTGATGCGCAAGCTGGGCGTGCCTTATCCGAACGGGTATGAAACAAAGGCCATCGACGACCTGAACAAACAAGCCGCAGCAATCACCGCCAACCTGAAAAAGGATAAGCTGCCGGTAGGCCCCGACCGCGAAATTGTAGCGCTGATCGCCTATCTGCAAAGGATGGGGAAAGATATTAAATCAGCGCCCAAGCCTGCGCCAGCTACCGCTAACACTGACTTTTAAAATACCGGATCATGAAATTCATCAATTACCTCGAGTCGATATCAGGTGTCAGTATTTACCCGCTGGCATCCCTGCTGATATTCACCATCTTCTTTGTTGCAGCAGCATGGTGGGCCTTCAGCGCCGACAAACAAATGGTAGATCACGTAAGCCGTATACCGCTGGACAATGATGAAAAATAATCTCTGTAAATGTAACATGATATGAACCTGAAATCTCTTTATATACTCGGCGCCGGCCTGCTATGCAGCCTCCAGGTGGTGGCAGAAGGGCGTCCTCAACCCTCCGAGCTCTCTGATCCTGTGGCGCTCACCTTGCTGGTGGTGATCATTGCATTGCTCATCGCCATTGGCGTATTGGCCAATGCAGTGATTGGCGCGATGGATATTTTCAGGGAGAAGATGAAACAGCAGGGGAACAAAATATTACTCACCTTGGGTTTCATTGCCTTGTCGGCGAAGCGCGCTTCCGCACAGGAGTCGGTCACCCATGGCACACTGTCTCAAACATCCCTCTGGCTGCTCGTTTCCGTCATCTTTCTGGAACTGTTTGTGATCATCAGTTTGTTATTTATGCTCCGTTACCTGGTAGGCATCAAGCGGAAACAAAAACCGGAAAAAGCGGCCCTGCCCGGAAAGCCCCGTGTATCCTGGCTGGAGAAGGTGAACAACACCAAAACACTGGATGCCGCCACCGAAGCTGAAGAGGATATGGGCCACAATTTCGATGGTATCCGCGAGTTGAACAACCCTACGCCGCCGTGGTGGAAATGGGGCTTTTATTTCAGTATATGCTTTGCCGTGGTATACCTCTGGCGTGGTTATGTATCACACAGCGCTCCCACGCAGCTGGAAGAACTGGCAGCGGCAGAAGAGAAGGCCGCCATCGCCAAAGCGGAATACCTGAAAAACGCCGCTAACAAGATCGACGAAAACAATGTGAAGCAACTCACTGATGCCGCCGACCTCGAGGCCGGACAAAAAATATTCGTATCTACCTGCGCTCCCTGCCACGGCCCGCAAGGGCAGGGCGTTGTAGGCCCCAACCTCACCGACGATTACTGGCTGCATGGCAGTAAGATCAACGACATTTTTAAAACGATCAAATACGGCGTACAGGATAAAGGCATGAAGGCCTGGCAGGAAGATTTCTCTCCCAAACAGCTCGCACAGCTGGCCAGCTTCGTCAAATCCATACACGGTAGCAACCCGCCGAACCCGAAAGCGCCGCAAGGAGAAAAAGAATAAGTTATGGACGACAGCACATTCAGAGACAGTCTGACCACCGTTGATAAACAAGGGAAGCGCAAGTGGGTATTCGCCAAACAGCCGAAAGGCCGCTGGTACAATATCCGCAGCCTTCTCAGCGTCTTCTATTTTAGTGTTTTTTTCAGCCTGCCGTTTATCTCTATAAATGGCAGGCCCTTATTTATGCTGAATGTAGTAGAAGGAAAATTTATTCTCTTTGGCGCTATCTTCTGGCCGCAGGACTTCTTCATCTTCGGGCTGGCTATGCTTACATTCATTCTGTTTGTTGTGCTGTTCACCATGGCCTTCGGCCGCCTCTTCTGCGGCTGGATGTGCCCGCAGACCATCTTCATGGAAATGCTGTTCCGCCGCATCGAATACTGGATAGAAGGCAATGCCGCACAACAACAACGGCTGCAACAGCAAGCCTGGAATACGGACAAGATCATCCGCAAAACAGGTAAACATCTTGCTTTCTATGCCTTATCATTCATTATAGCCAATACCTTTCTTGCCTATATCATTGGAGGAAGAGCACTAGTAAAGATCATCACCGGGCCAGTGAATGAGCATACCGGCGGACTGGCCGCCATCCTGGTATTTTCCGGCGTGTTCTATGGCGTGTTCGCCTTCATGCGCGAGCAGGTATGCACCGCCGTTTGCCCCTACGGGCGCCTGCAAGGCGTGCTGCTCGATAAAAATTCTGTGCTCGTTGCTTACGACTACAAAAGGGGAGAACCACGCGGCAAATACCGTAAAGATGCGCAACGCGCCGAAGGCGATTGCATCGACTGCCTGCAATGCGTACACGTATGTCCTACGGGAATAGATATACGTAATGGCACCCAGCTGGAATGTGTGAACTGCACTGCATGTATAGACACATGCGATTTTATGATGGAGAAAACAGGACGGCCGAAAGGATTGATCCGCTATGCTTCCGAGAATGGCATTGCCAACAAAGAGCCGCTGCGCTTCACACCAAGATTACGCATCTATTCCGCCATTCTCACCATACTGCTCGGCGCCATCACCTTTATGCTGATAAGCCGCAAGCCGGTGAGCGGCACTATCATGCGCACCACAGGTATGTTGTACCAGGAACGCGGGCATGACAGCGTGTCCAACCTGTACCGCATCAAACTGATCAACAAAACAGCTGCCGACATACCTCTAACCTTACGCCTGGAAAATACGCCCGGCCATATCGAGATCGCAGGCAAGCCGCTCATTCATGTAAAAGCAGAAGGGCAGGGGGAAGGCACCTTCTTCATCATTCTACCTAAAAACGCCATACAACACCGGAAATCATCCCTTACCGTAGGAATCTATCAACATAATAACAGAATCGCAGGACTGCCTACTACTTTTTTAGGCCCTGCGGAATAAAATTGATCATTATGAACTGGGGACATAAGATAGCCATCGTTTTCATTGTTTTTGCGGCCGGTATGCTCACGCTGGTCACCAAAAGCATGCGCGCACGCATTGATATGGTAACGCCCGACTACTACAGCGAAGAGCTGAAGTATCAGCAGGTGATCGACGGGCGTAACAATGCCGATGCCTTGTCGGCGCCAGTAAGCATTGCACAGCCCGGCGACAGCATTATCATCACCTTGCCGCAGGAGCTGCGGGGGCGCGCGCTTTCCGGCACCATCCGTTTCTATCGCCCTTCTGATTCCAGAAGAGATTTTGAGCTGCCCCTGCAACCTGATGCCAATGGCCGCCAGCGCGTAGGCAGGGAGCGTTTCATCAGGGGCGCCTACAAAGTGAAGCTGCAATGGACGATGAACGATAAAGCTTATTACCAGGAGCAATCCTTTCACATTAACTGATGCCGATGTTCCTGCTCTCTGCTTTTCTCTTGGGCTTTGCCGGCAGCTTTCATTGCGTAGGGATGTGCGGCCCTATCGCACTTACGTTGCCGGTGCGGCATCTTGCGGGCATGAAAAAGATGACCGGCATCCTGTTGTACAATGCAGGCCGTGCGAGCGCTTATGCGCTGGGAGGCCTGCTTTTCGGATGGCTGGGACAGCGCTTGTATGTGGGTGGTTTGCAGCAATGGCTATCAATTGCTATGGGCACGCTGTTGTTGTTGATATTATTGTTGAAATATGCAGCCGGCGTGCATTTCAACGGGCCGCAGTTGCCCGGTGCGCTGACGGGCAGGATCAGGTCTTCACTGGGCGCATTGTTGCAATCGCAACGCTTCAGCGCCTTATATGCTATAGGTTTCTTAAATGGTTTGTTACCCTGCGGGCTGGTGTACTTAGGTATTGCCGGCGCCGTGGCCACCGGCGATGCCCTGCACGGCATGCTGTTCATGGCTGCATTCGGCGCCGGCACCTTGCCTGCCATGACCGCTGTGGCCTGCTTCGGGCAGTTGCTGAGCCTGGGAATACGAAATCGCCTGCGCCGCACGGTGCCGGTGATGATCGGCATCATGGGCATCCTGCTCATCCTGCGCGGCATGAACCTCGGCATTCCTTACGTGAGCCCCGTGATGCACCCTCAACAGGAAAAAGTTTTTGAACACTGTCATAAACCTTAATTTATGAGCCTTATCAGCAAATACAATGTAGCCGCACCGCGGTATACCAGCTACCCTACCGTTCCTTACTGGGATGAACAAAACTTTCATGCCGGCGACTGGAAAATGCTGTTGCGCCAATCGTTCCGGGAGTCGAATAGCACACAGGGTATCAGTATCTACATACATCTTCCCTTCTGTGAAAAGATGTGCACTTACTGTGGCTGTAACAAGCATATTACGGTTAACCACACCGTAGAAGGGCCTTACATCGCAGCCTTGCTGAAGGAGTGGCAGATGTATGTAGCTGTCTTCGGCGAACGGCCCCGTATCCGCGAGATACATCTCGGCGGAGGTACGCCTACTTTTTTCAGCGCCGAGCGCCTGGTCGCCTTGTTGCAAGGTATTTATGCGCATGCCGACTTACTCCCCGGGGCGTCGCTGAGTTTTGAAGGTCATCCGGGCAATACTACCAGGGCGCATCTTGAAACATTATACGCGCTGGGTTTCCGGCGTATCAGTTTAGGCATACAGGATTTTGATCCGAAAGTGCAGGAGATCATTAACCGGGTACAACCTTTTGAAGAAGTAGATGCCGCCGTGAAAGCCGCCAGGGAAACAGGTTTCAGCTCCATCAATCTCGACCTTATCTATGGTTTGCCATTGCAAACAACAGCAGGTATGGCCAATACTGTGAACCAGGTGATGCAGCTGCGGCCCGACAGGATATCTTTCTACAGTTATGCACATGTGCCCTGGATCAAGGGAGTAGGACAACGCAAGTACAACGAAGCAGACCTGCCAGGTGATGATGCCAAGCGGCAGCTCTACGAGCAGGGCAAAACATGCTTTGCCGCCCACGGTTACACCGAGATAGGAATGGATCATTTTGCGCTGCCGGATGATGAGCTGCATACCGCTGCTGCTACTGGTAAACTGCATCGCAATTTCATGGGTTATACGGTATCGCATACTTCGCTGTTAGTGGGGCTGGGCGCGTCTTCCATCGGAGATAACTGGTACGCCTATGTGCAGAATGAGAAGCATACCAGCGCCTGGCAGGAGCAGGTAAACAGCGGAAATTTTCCTGTTGTGCGCGGTCACATTCTCACACCGGAAGATCTGTTGTTACGCCGTCATATTCACAACCTCATGTGCAGGTTCGAGACCTCCTGGCATAAAGCCGATACACAATGCGATGCGATCGTTGAAGGGCTGGAGCGATTGAAAGAACTAGAAAAGGACGGACTGGTAACCGTGTTACCCGGAAAAGTAGTGGTGACGCCTGCTGGCAGGCCTTTCATCCGCAATATATGTATGGCATTTGATGCGCGATTATGGCGAAAATTGCCCGACTCACAACTGTTCAGCAAAGCTATCTAAGCCTGCTTTTTTGTTAAGGGCAGATTTTAACAAAAAAAATTTGCCCTGATCTTCAGATTTGCACCGTTTGAAAGCTGAAAAATCGAAAAAACCGACCCGCCCCCATTTTCATATCTTACCCCTTGAGCTGTAAAAAATGATACATGTTGTTGTGATGATAGATAGAGAGAAAAAAATGCCATTGGCTGTAATGCTGTATTGACGCGGGTTTCAAGGGCAATAAAAAAAGTCTGATCGTGACAACAATCAGACTTTCTTATTATGTGAATGGGTTAGTAAGTACAGGGAAACAAAATTCCCTACACAATATTAAAAAGAATTTCATGACAAAAGAAAAATTTTACAAAAAATTTTATTCACATCACTAAAATAATTGTGGATAACAACAGTCTGCTCCTTGCAAAACATCATCCATCTAACGCCATATTTTCGTTGTTACACTCGTTGATTTACTACCTTTGTCGCACTTTAATCTCATTTCATAATTCAGATCATATGAAGTTCGAAGCTCCAGTTGCCGTAACAGAAATCGCGGCGCTCATAGGCGCAGAGCTGGTTGGCAACAGCCAGCTGATGGCTACCGGCATCAATGAAATACACAAGGTTACACCGGGAGATATCTCTTTTGTAGATTTTGAAAAATACTACAATGCCAGTCTTCACTCCGCAGCAAGCATCATCATCATCAACAAGAAGGTGGATTGTCCGGATGGTAAGGCATTACTGGTACTGAATGATCCTTTCAGTGCTTATGTAAAACTGGTAAAACATTTCCGCCCTTTTGAGCCGGCTACCAAAGCCGTGAGCGATACCGCAGTGATAGGAGAAGGCACTGTGATACAACCTAACGTATTCATTGGCAATCATGTGCGCATAGGCCGCAACTGCCTGATCCATCCTAACGTTACCATCTACGATCATAGCGTGATCGGCGACAACGTGATCATCCATGCAGGCACCGTGATCGGCGCAGATGCTTTCTATTTCAAGAAAAGGGCAGAACGCGAAGTGATGTACGACAAGCTCGAAAGCTGCGGCCGCGTGATCATCGAAGATGATGTGGAGATAGGCGCCGGCTGCACGATCGATAAAGGCGTGAGCGGTGATACCATCATTGGCCGTGGCACCAAGTTCGACAATATGATCCACATCGGGCATGGTACCATCGTTGGCAAAAACTGCCTCTTCGCGGCACAGGTAGGCGTAGGTGGTAAAGCCAACATCGAAGACAATGTGATCCTCTGGGGACAGGTAGGCGTATCGAAAGACCTCACCATCGGCCGCAATGCTGTAGTACTGGCACAGAGCGGTGTTCCAAGCTCTCTCGATGGCGGCAAGGTATATTTCGGCTATCCCGCTGAAGAGGCCCGCGAAAAGAAAAAAGAACTGGCCTGGATCAAACGTATCCCCGAGATGTGGGAAAAACTGAAAAATATTTAATGATTTACGGATTTGATGATTTACGGATTTATCTAAATCCCTAAATCCGTAAATCATCAAATCCATAAATTCTCACGATCATGCGTTCCGTCTTATTGCTGCTGCTTTGTTGCTATGCCATCTTTACCCAGGCGCAATCAAGGGTGAAGGACGAGCTTTATGATACTGCCAACATATGCCGCACGCGGATTGATGATGGCTGGTTCACTGCAAAAACCATCTCTTTCTGCGCTTATACCACTTCCTCAAGAAAAAACGGCATCAACGAAGAGATGAATGTGGGCTTTGCCGCCACCCCTTCCAAACCTTTCAGCTTTCACCTGAGCGGCAAAGGAGAGAAGCTGCTGGTGCAAACCATGAACACCAACAGGATATCCTTCTCAAACCGCGATTTACCCGCCTATTTAGATCGTTTACAGGGCAATGCCGTACTTTTCTATGCCCTCTTCAATGGTGTGAAAAATGAGCCTTTAAATCGCTGGGAAATGATCCTCAAAACATCATCATACCTCGAATTGAACGATAACAAGCCCGCAGGCCTGCTCCGCTCCGGCGACCAGGAGTACCGTATCACCGCACATAACTACTTCGGCGTGGTCAATTCTTATGAAAATGTATGCTATGAGTTTCACTACCGCAAGCAAACCATCGCAGCAGTGATCCCCGGCAAAACGCCGCGCATCTGGTTCAGCAAAGACATCGAGGAGCCTGTGCAAACCGTTATTGCCGCTGCTATCGCAGCCTTGTTACTTCGTTGAGTGATCCTTTACAAAAGCCTCGCTATACCTGCGTACGGTGTTTTGTAAAGGGGTATAAGAGAAGGAAGGAAGGGCATCCAGTATCTTGTTATTGCGGTAATATACCTTCAGCTGGGCCGTATGCGCCGTTTCTTTTGTGATCAGGGAAGGCTTGCCTGTAAACATGGATTTGAGGCGTTCCATACGCCATACGATGCCCGTCATGAAAGGAGTGGCCAGCTTGTGGGGAGGCCGCTTGCCCATGGCCGTAGCCATTTCGGTGAAGAGCTGCCGGTAGCTCCAGTTATCGCCCGAGAGAATGAAACGCTCTTCGTTTATAGTACTGTCCATCAACAGCATCATCGCTTTCACTACATCCTGCACATCCACGAAGCCGTTCACGCCTTCGGTATAGTAGGGAAATTCTTTCCAGGCATTTTTAAATACGGCGCTGGAACCATCATTCCAGAAGCCGCTGCCAAGGATGATGGAAGGATTGACGATCACGGCTTCAAGCCCTTCGGCCATGCCGCGCCATACTTCCATCTCACCCAGGTATTTGCTGATGCTGTACTGTGAATTATGTTTGCTTTCTTCCCACTCACATTCCTCATCAATCATCTTGCCTTCTTTGGCCCTGCCAATGGCCGCTACAGAGCTTACATGCACGAGCCGCTTCACGCCGGCGTCGATGGCGAGGTTCACTACGTTAGCTGTGCCTTCCACATTCACTTTATACAGCTGGTTATTACCTGGCGTAAACGATACTACGCCAGCGCAGTGGTATACCTGCTCAATGCCCGCCATAGCTTCTTCCAGGGCGCATACATCCAGTATATCTGCCTGAAACCAGTCGATCTTGTGTTGGATATCCTGTAAACCGGCAGCGGGCGATTTACGGTACAAAGCACGCACCTGTTTGCCTGCTTCTACCAAAGAACGAATTAAGTTGCTGCCTAAAAGACCAGTTCCGCCGGTTACCAAGATCATGAGAAGAAAATTCTTTTTACATAAGTACCCCCAAAAATAGCTATGATTTTTGGAATTGGGATTTTATACAACAGGCGTGTACATCATTTTTCATAGCGGTAAAAACCGAGGCCGGTTTTTCTTCCCAGCTTGCCTTCCTTTACGCGCTGCTCTTGCAGTACATTGGGTTTGAAGCGGGGCGCATGATCAAATGCTTCGTACAGCGATTGTGATACTGCCAGGTTTACATCGTTGCCGATGAGGTCCATCAGGGCGAAGGGGCCCATTCTGAACCCGGCGCTTTCAAGGAGATGATCGATTGTGCTGAAATCGGCGAGCCCCTGTTCCGCGATGCGCATGGCTTCAAGGTAGTAATGCCTCGCCACCCTGTTCACGATAAAGCCGGGCGAGTCTTTCACATGCACGGGCGTTTTGCCCATCTGCTGTGCCAGCGCATATATCGTATCTGCGGTGTGGGCGGCAGTTTGCGTACCGCTTACTACCTCTACCAACTTCATCACATGCGCCGGGTTGAAAAAATGCATACCAGCCACTCTTGACGGATTTACCGCAACAGACGCTGCGATCGCAGATACCGACAGGGAAGAGGTGTTAGTAGCGAAGATGGTTTCGGAGTGATTGATCTCGGCCAGTTGGTTGAACAGCGCGGTTTTCGCGGTGAGCTTTTCTACGATGGCTTCTATCACTACCTCGGTGATACAGTCTTCAATGCGGGAAGTAAAAGAGATCCTGCGGATGATGCTTTCCTTGTCGGCAGCTGTGAGCCGGCCTTTTTCAAGAGCCGCACCGAGGCTTTTCTCGATCTGGGCCCTGGCCCTTTCGAGCATACCGGCCTCGATATCGAACAGTATCGTGGTAAATCCGCTGGAAGCCGCTACCTGTGCAATGCCGGCGCCCATGGTGCCGGCGCCGCATACAGCGATGGATTGTATCATGCAACAATTTTTATACGGTACCCTCGAACTGCTCCAGGAAACGGGTATCGTTTTCAGAGAACAGCCGCAGGTCTTTGATCTGGTATTTCAACATCGTGATACGTTCTATACCCATACCAAAGGCAAAGCCGGTGTACTTTTCAGGGTCGATGCCACAGTTGGCCAGCACTTTGGGATGCACCATACCACAACCCAATATCTCTACCCAACCGGTTTGTTTACATACAGAACAGCCGGTACCACCGCAGATGAAGCAGGAGATATCCATCTCTGCACTCGGCTCTGTGAACGGGAAATAGGAAGGGCGGAAACGGATGCCGGTATTCTCTCCGAACATCTCTTTCACGAAGTGATACAGCGTTTGTTTGAGGTCGGCGAAGGAAACATTTTCGTCGATGTACAAACCTTCCACCTGGTGGAAGAAGCAGTGTGCACGGGCGGAAATCGTTTCATTGCGGTATACACGTCCCGGGCTGATGATGCGGATCGGCAGTTTGCCGGCTTCCATTACCCTTACCTGGGCAGAAGAAGTTTGTGTACGCAGCAGCCAGTCGGGGTTTTTGCTGATGAAGAAAGTATCCTGCATATCGCGTGCAGGGTGGTTTTCAGGCAGATTAAGTGCTGTGAAGTTGTGCCAGTCATCTTCGATCTCCGGGCCTTCGGCGATGGTGAAACCAAGGCGCTCGAATATGCGGATGATCTTATTGCGCACCAGGCTGATAGGATGGCGGGTGCCCAGCCGGTGTGGTGCCGCCGGCAAGGTATAGTCAATATCAGCTTTATCAGCGCCCGCCGCCTCTTTCAGCTCACCGAACTGCTCATAGCGGGATTCCGCCAGCTGTTTAAACTCGTTCAGTATCTGGCCAAATTCTTTCTTCCGGTCATTAGGGACCTGTTTCATTTCCCCGAAAAGGGCTTTCACAATGCCTTTTGTGCCCAGGAATTTGATACGGTATTGCTCCAGGTCGGCGGCGGTGGCAGGCACAAAGGCCTGTATTTCCTCTTTATACGCTGTTATTTGCTGTACTAACTGTTCCATAAACGACAAAGATAAGTTTTTATAACCTTCGGTCAATTCCCCTTCAGGATTTCCTGATTGCTACTTAATTCGTATATTTTCATTCGAATTGGTCTTATGTCTGCGGAGCGCTACACTGTTGCACTGATCATCCTGCTGGCCGTTGCGGTGATCTTTTTGATGCTTTTCCTTCAATACAGAAAACGTTACAAGGCCGCCTTGCACCAGCAGGAAGCCCTGGCGCGCCGGGCCACCCATATGTCGGCGGAACTGGCCAGGATACAGCGTCAGCTGGCCGCTACCAAACTGGTATCGCTCAAGTCGCAGGTGAATCCGCACTTCCTTTTCAATTGCCTCAACGGCATCCATAATGCGATCATCACCGGCGAAGATAGCCGCGCACATGAATATATCTCCGGCCTCGCCAGGATGTTGCGCATGGTGCTCGTGTTGTCCGACAAACATTTCATCTCCCTCAAAGAAGAGATCGACCTGCTGGAGTATTACCTTCGCCTTGAACGGCTCCGCACCAATAACGCCTTCGAATATACGATACGGATAGACCCCGAAATAGCCACCACCGCCACTTTGGTGCCGGGCATGCTGATACAGCCCTTCCTGGAAAACGCCATCTGGCATGGTCTCATGAACAAGGAAGATGGTCCCCGCCAGCTGCTCGTGCAATGGCGCCTCCTGCCGCAAAACCTGCTGCTATGCGAAGTGGAAGATAATGGCATCGGCCGCCACCACGCTTCCAGGCGCAACAACGAAGGCCTTAAATCAGGGTATCAGTCGAAAGGTATTGAACTGTGCATGGAAAGGATGGAGCTGTACCGCACCATGTTCAACTCGCATTGCCATATTGAAATAGAAGACCTCTTCGGAGAAACGCAGCAGGCCGGCGGAACCCGCGTGAGCATTACGTTTGAGATAGATCCTGCCATGGCGGAAGTAAGCAGCGGCATTTAGAAGATGAGTTTGTAGCCCACCCCTCTGATATTAACGATCTGCACCCGCGTATCGTCTTTCAGGTATCTCCTTAGCTTGGTGATAAACACATCCATGCTGCGGGCATTGAAGAAGTTATCATCGCCCCAGAGGTCCAGCAGCACTGTTTTGCGCTCCATCACCTCATTTTTGTTATCGTAGAGGCGGCGTAGTATCTCGGCTTCGCGGTGGGAGAGGAATTCAGTAACATTATTGCGGGTAAGGGTTTGTTTGGTGTAGTTGAACAGGTATTGCCCGATGCCTACGGCGCCTTCTTCCGGTTCCCGCTGTGCGGGCTGATCGCCGAAACGCTTCAGCAGCGCTTTGATCCGCACGATCAGTTCGTCCATGCTGAAAGGCTTTTTGAGGTAGTCGTTGCCGCCCAGCTCAAATCCTTTCACCACATCGGCCGTCTGTGATTTGGCGGTGAGGAAGATGATCGGCGTGAGCTTGTCTTGCTTGCGTATTTCGGAGGTAACCGTAAAGCCGTCCATGTTGGGCATCATGATATCCAGCACTACCACATCGGGATGTTCCTGCTGATAAAGCCGCAGGCCTTCCTTGCCATCGGCGGCATAGAACATATTGAATCCACGCATCTCCAGACTGTCTTTCACGATCTGGCCAAGCTGCCATTCATCTTCTATCAGTAATACTTTCGCCATAGTCGAATTTTAGGTAGATATTATTACGCGGCCGGAATGGCAATGATAAATTCCGTGCCTTTATCGGGTTCACTATGAACGCGGATAGTGCCGCCATGCATCTCCACGATCTTCTTCACATAGCTGAGGCCCAGCCCGAAACCCTTTACATTGTGCAGGTTGCCGGTAGGCACCCGGAAGAATTTATCAAAGATATTATCCTGGTATACTTTCGGGATACCGATGCCATTATCTTTCACTTTGATCTGCAACATACCGCCATCTTCACTGCTCTGGATATACACCTGCGCCTGATCGCCGGAATACTTGATGGCATTGTCCACCAGGTTATTGATAGCGTTGGACAGATGCGCCTTGTCTACATTAACAGTATCATGCTTCAGATGGTTGTCGTAACGTAACTGTAAAGGTTTGGTGGCTTTGAGCTGGTGGTTCGACAGGATGTTATCAATAACTTCGTTCAGGTCCGTAGGTTCTTTGAACAGTTCTATATCTTCTTTTTCTTCTGCGGCGATATGCAATACTTTCTCCACGAGGTCAGAGAGGCGTTGCAGTTCATTCCGGGAGATATCAAGATAGGCTTGTGTTTTCCGTTGGTCGTTGAGCGCATTGAAATTCTGCAAGGCTTCCACGGCGGCAGACACGGTAGCAATGGGCGTTTTCAGCTCATGGGTCATATTGTTGATGAAGTCGTTCTTCACTTCAGAGAGGCGCTTTTGCTTGAGGATGGTGCGCAACATATAAATGAAGCTCATTACTGTCAGCGCGAGCAATAATACAGAGGTGACGAGCGTCCACATCATCTTCTGCAGGATAAATTGCAGGGGAGAATCGAAGCTGGCCTGTACAAAGAGGTTGCTGGCGGGATTGAAAGGTATCTTGCGGGTTTGCCTTGGTTCGCGGCGGCGGATGCTGTCGCGGAAGCTCTCCCTTTCAAAGCCGCTGTAGCTCATATGAAACGTATCGAGGCGGTAAGGAGTATTGATCTGGCGGTTGTTGAGTTCCGCTTTGAATACCGAATCGAGTTTTTTGAGTGCGGAGCTATCGTTATGCAGGTGGTTGGTGATAAGAAATTCAGATATCTGGCGGGCCAGCGTATCTGCGTATATACGTGCCCGTGAGTCGCCACGGAACTCGTCTGGCGGCAGGCCGGGCTTGCCGTCGTGATCGCGCGGGCCGCGGAAATGCACATTAAAACCGGGGCCTTTGCCAGGTTCGCCGATCTCGTCCAGCTGCACGGCAAAGCCGCGGATAGGCATCCGCATGGAGTCTTTATCCTTGCCGTAATAGCGGATATAGCGGCGCACATCAGAGAACTGCTGGTTAAACACCGCGCTGCGCAGGGCGTCGTTGATCTCTTTGCCAAACTGCTCTTCCCGGATGCGGTAGGAATTGAACAACCAATAGCCCTGGAAGAGGAAGATCCCCAGGATACAGACACACATCAGTGTCAGGATGTTTCTGATTCTTTGGCGCATGAATGATGATTAATCTTGACAAAGCTATCCAATCCGCCGTGAAAGCGGATATATCCTTAACAATAATTAACAGTAAATAATCCTTTTTAACCAAAAAAACGGACAGGAGTGGAGATTTTTGTAATATAAAAACATCCCGTCATGAACCGCATTACCTGTTTTCTCCTGGCAGCAGCACTGCTGCCCGCCGCACAGCCGCTGATGGCCCAGCGCGCCGGCGTGATAGCATATGAAGTAACGGCCAAAACCGATCCCGAACGCATGCGCTTCTTCCAGCGCGGCGGCGATGGTGGCGAAGCTCCGGAGATGCCGGATGTGATCACCTTCAATCAAACCTTCACTTTCAGCAATAACAATGGCAAGCTCACCACACAGCGCCCCGAAATGCCCGGCTTCACCAGAACACGACCCGGAGCCGATACCAGCAACATACGCCGGGGTGGCGCCTTCGCCGGCCGTAATAATACCCAGTACATCGACCTGGAACATAAAAAATACCTGTTGGTATTTTCTACTTTCGGTGATGACAAGAAAACCTATTACACAGAAGAAGATTTTATCATCACTCCCGACAAAAATCCTTCTTCCAAAACTAAAAAAATAGCCGGATACACCTGTAAAAAGGCCACTGTACAACTGAAAGACGATACCTACACCGTGTGGTACACCACCGACCTGCCCTTCAGCTTTTCGCCGATCAACGGCCTCCTGCCCGACAGCAACGCCGTTGTACTCGCCGCCGAAGGCAGCAAACGCGGCTTCACCGCCAAAAGCGTGAACCTGCAAGCCGTTAACGACACCGAGCTTACCCTGCCCGCCGACGCACAGAAAATAAGCCCGGAAGAAATGAGGAACATCAGAAGACAGGAAATGGAAAAATTCCGTCAACGGCAA
Source organism: Chitinophaga vietnamensis (assembly GCF_902167635.1). GTDB lineage: Bacteria > Bacteroidota > Bacteroidia > Chitinophagales > Chitinophagaceae > Chitinophaga > Chitinophaga vietnamensis. The sequence goes on along the minus strand of NZ_CABHMS010000008.1, from coordinate 10,078 downwards.
CCACAAAATTAAAATCGATCCCTATCTTTCTCTTCGCTGTCAATGCTATTTATGAATAAAACGCTACCATTACTGCTGGTACTGTGCCTGGGGCTTATCCACACCCGGGCGCAGGCCCAGCAAGGAAAGATTAAAGGTCAGCTTACAGACAAGACCACCAAAGAAGCCTTGCCTGCAGCCACCGTTGTGCTCCTCCACGCCAAAGATTCTACTGTAGCCGCTACCGCCATCTCTGATAACAAAGGCAATTTTGAAATCAGTGATATAGACGATGGCAGCTATCGCCTCTACCTCAGCTTCATGGGATACAAACCCGTCTATAAACCTGTTACCATCAATGCCGGCAACAAACTGGTTACCCTTGGCAACATCGCCATGGATCACAAAGGCGTAGACCTTAAAGGCGTAGAGATACTCGATGAAAAGCCGCCGATCGTTGTGAAGAAAGATACCCTGGAATTTAATGCCGACGTCTTCAAAACCCGCGAGAATGCAGTAGTAGAAGACCTGCTAAAAAAACTCCCTGGCGTTACCGTCGATAAAGATGGCGCCATCACGGCACAAGGCCAATCTGTTACCAAAGTGCTGGTAAACGGCAAACCCTTCTTCGGCAACGATCCTAAACTCGCCACCAAAAACCTGCCTACCAATATTGTTGATAAAGTACAGATCATCGATAAGAAGTCCGACCAGGCCGAGTTTACACAGATCGACGATGGCCAGACCGAAAAAGCCATCAATATCGTTGTGAAAAAAGACAAGATGAAAGGCATGTTCGGTCGCGCCACCGCAGGCTATGGCACCGACGATCGTTTCGGTATAAATATGAGCCTCAACCGCATCCGCGAAAGCCAGCAAATATCATTGCTCGCAGGCGGCAACAACGTCAATAACCTCGGTTACACCATCCAGGACCAGATAGCCTTCAGCAACGCAGGCAGCGGAAGCGGCGGCCGAGGCCCAGGAGGAAGAGGCGGCGGCCGCGTAATGGTGCAAAACCTCGGTAGCAGCAACAATCCAGGCATCACCCGCAACTGGAACACCGGCCTCAATTTCAGCCAGGACCTCAATAAAAAACTGAGAGTAAGCGGCAGCTATTTCTTTAACGATACCAGGAACGATCTCAGACAACAATCCGCCAGACAGAATTTTCTGAAAGACAGCTCCATCTACTACAATTCCAATTCGCAGAACCTGACAGACAATGCCAACCATCGCCTGTCGGCACGCGTGGAATACCAGCTGGACTCCAGTAACTCTTTCATCTTCGCCCCCACGTATTCATTCACCAACGGCAACAGCTACAGCTCTTCGCAATATCAAACGCTGAACGCCCATAAAGATACCATCAACTCCGGCAGCACCTTCAACGACGGGCACGGCAACACGCAAACCCTTAGTGGCAACCTGCTGTACCGGAAACGCTTCAACAAACCCGGACGCACGCTCAGCACCAATATCACCTTCAGCAATGGCCTGAACGACCAACAGAATTTCAATAAATCCAATACCCTGTTCTTTAACGGCGACGGCCCCAAAAGCAATACCAGCTTCGATCAGCGGAATGAGATACATGGCAACAGCAACAGCATAGGCGCCAACCTTACCTACACCGAACCGGTATTCAAAGACCGCTTCCTGGAAGTAAATTACGGCATCACAAAATATAATAACAACAGTACCAAACACACATATGATTTCGACAATGTCAAAGAAACGTACAATACGCTGAACGACTCGCTGAGCAACGCTTTCAGGAACAACACCATCAACCAGGTGGCAGGCCTCAACCTGCATACGCAAAAGCTGAAGTATGATTATACCTTCGGCCTTAATGTGGTATTCAATAATCTTGATAATACCACCCATTCTTACCGTACCAACCGCGACAGCCTGATACAGCAACGTACGGTAAACTTCGCACCCAGCGCATCTTTCAACTATACCTTTGCTAAAAACAAACGCTTACGCATATACTATAGCGGCACCACGCAGCAACCCACCGTGCAACAGTTACAGCCTGTTCCCGACAACAGCAACCCGCTGTACATCCAGCTCGGCAACCCCGATCTGAAGCCCGCTTTCACCAACACGCTACGCGCCAACTATAACCAGTTTAACAATACCACATTCAGGGGTATGTTCGCCGTGTTGAATGCTTCTTTCATCACCAACAGGATCATCAACTCTACCCGCCTGGACAGTGGCGTACAAACCAGCAAACCGGTGAACGTAAATGGTTATTACAATATCCAGGGTATGCTGCATAACTCCATCCCGCTGTCGAGAACGCCGGGCCAGAGCCTCAACACCAGCACCAGCATCTCTTATGGCCGGGATGTGAACATCACCAATGGTACGCTCAATTACACCAACAGCTTCCAAATTATGCAAGGCTTGAATGTAAACTACACCTACAAGGAGCTGCTGGATGTATCCGCAGGCGGTAGCATCAACTATAACTCTACCCGCTATACGTTGGCGCAAACGCCTAACACTAACTATTTCGACTACTCGCTCAATGCCGATTTCAATGTCAACCTGCCGCTGGGCTTCATGATCGGCAGCGATGTTACTTGCACCATGAGCAGAGGCCGCACCGCCGGCTATAACCTTACTTCCACCATGTTGAACGCCAACATTGCCAAATACGTATTCCCGAAGAAGCAGGGGCTTATCAAGCTGCAGGGCTTCGACCTCCTCCACCAGTACGTGAGCGTGACCCGTAACGTGAACGATAACTACATCGAAGATGTCAAGAGCAATGTTTTACAAAATTATTTTATGATCAGCTTCACCTATTTTCTTAACAAGTTTGCCAATAGTAAAGACAACAAGGGCATGAGAGATATAAGAATGAACTTCCCCCGCGGGATGAGGGGAGGAGGGATGATACAGGAGCGATTCTGATCATACCGCGCAGCATCAGCAGCAAGGCCCGCAGAGACAGTATCTGCGGGCCTTGCCGCTTATACGGTATGCCCTGATTTATACACGTTTCTTTATTATTATTAGGCCATTATGGTAGAAAGTCGATCCATCATTCACAAATTACAATTGGTACTGTTAGTATTATGCCTGGGCATTGTGCTGCCTGCTTACCAGGTATACGGACAAGGAAAGATTACCGGCCGGCTTACCGATCACAACTCAAAAGAGATACTTCCGGCTGCTACCGTGGCATTACTGCATGTCAAAGACTCTACCGTGGCCGCTATCGCCATGGGCGACAACCAGGGCCGCTTCGAGATCAGTGGATTGGAGGATGGTAACTATCTCCTTTACCTCAGTTTTATGGGCTATAAATCCGTCTACAAACCCCTCATCATTGATAAAGACAAACGCCTTATCGATTTGGGCGATATCGCCATGCTGCGCAAAGGCGTAGACCTCAAAACCGTGGAAATACAGGACGAACGGCCACCGATCGTTGTAAAGAAAGATACGGTAGAATACAATGCCGGCTCCTTTAAAACCCGCCCCAATGCCGTGGTGGAGGACCTGCTCAAAAGACTGCCGGGCGTGGCGGTAGACCGCGCCGGTACCATTACTGCACATGGCCAGATAGTATCCAGGGTGCTCGTAAACGGCAAGCCCTTCTTCGGCAACGATCCACAGGCCGCCACCAAAAATCTGCCTACCGAAATTGTTGATAAAGTACAGGTGATCGATAAAAAGTCCGACGAAGCGGAGTTTACCAAGGTAGATGATGGAAAGCGGGAGAAGGTGATCAACATTGTGGTGAAGAAGAACCGGCTGAAAGGTATGTTTGGCAGCCTTTCCGGCGGATATGGTACCAACGACCGCTTCTCTGCCAACATGAACCTGAACCTGTGGTACCAAACCTTGCAGGTGTCTGTACAAGGCGGCGGTAACAACGTAAATGGCCGGGGACAGGAGGGCGGCACCGGCTCATTCGCGATATTCAGCCCTGGCGGAAGCGGCGCCAATCGCACCTGCTTAGGCGGCTTTAATATTAACGGCGAGATCAATAAGAAAATGAGACTGAACGTCAGCTACACCGGCAACGATACCCGGAATGAAATGAGCCAGCAATCTGTCAAACAAACTTTTATGGAAGACAGCTCCATCCTGAATAACTCCGGCTCGCAGACACTCGCCCACAATGTCAGCCAGGGCCTGACGGCGCGCCTGGATTATGATATGAGCGCAAGTAGTAAACTTATGCTGGAATCCATCTACTCCTCTACCAGCAACAGTAACTACAGTATCTCCGGATATAATACACTGAACGCACATAAAGATACCATCAATGCCGGCAATACCCTCAATAACGGTGACGGGCATACGAAAAATCTGCAAACCCGCCTGACCTATATGTACCGCTTCAAAAAACCAGGGCGGTCGCTGGCCGCCACGCTGATGCTGGTCAACACAAATGGCGACCAGCTGAACTTTAACAAGTCTACCACGCGCTTTTTTAACAGCAGCACGCCTACCACTACTATTTTCAACCAGCAATATGATATCAGCAACAAAAACAACAGCGTAGGCGGTTATATCAACTATTCAGAGCCCATATTCAAAGATCACTACCTGCAAGCATCTTATACTATCACATCAACCCATGGTAGTAATGCCCGATATGCCTACGATTACGATCACGCAAAACAGGTCTACAACACGCTGAACGATACGCTGAGCAATATCCTGGGCAGCAATACTGTCAACCAGAATGCCAGTCTTTCCTTTCGTGCTCAGAAAACGAAGTATGATTATTCCGTAGGGATGGGAGTAGTGGCCAATGACTTGAAAAATAACATCTACTCATTTAAAACGCACCAGGATAGCATTGTACAGCAACGTGCCATAAACATCTCTCCAACTGCGAACTTCAACTACTCCCCGGCTCCAGGCACACGCCTGATGCTCAGTTATTCCGGGATGTCGCAACAGCCCACTGCGCAACAGTTGCAACCCGTTCCGGATCATAGCAACCCGCTGTATATTCAACTCGGAAATCCTGATCTGAAGCCTTCATTTACCAGCATGATCGGGGGTCAGTACACTCGCTTCAATGCAGAAAAGGGCAGCAACTTATTCGTAACATTAAACTCCACTTTTTCATCCAACAAGATCATTGCTGCTACCCGCCTCGATAGCGGCGTGCAGGTAAGCAGGCCGGAAAACGTAAATGGCGCTTACAGTGTGCTGGCATCAGTTAATACCTCTGTGCCCCTGATTCCTTTTTCACTGACGCAACTGCCGAAAAAAACCATTAACCTCAATTCCACCACCTCAATGAATTTTGTACGGGATGTGAATTATATCAATGGTACGCTTAACCATAGCAGCAATATGCAATTGTCGCAAAATATCGGGATTAATTATGTGGCGCTGGACGGGCTGGATCTCGCATTAAGTGGGAATGTAAGCTATAACACTACCCGCTATAGTTTGCCGCTTACGCCTGCTACCAACTATTTTGATTATGCTGTTATTGTAGATGGCAAGTTCAGGTTGCCTAAAGGTGTCATCATCGCCAGCGATGTTACCTGTAATATGAGCAGGGGACGTGCCGCGGGTTACAACCTCACTTCTACCTTGTGGAATGCCAGTATCGCCAAAACCTTGCTGTCAAAGGAACAGGGCCTCGTTAAGCTGCAGTGTTTTGACATCCTCCGCCAGTATGTGAGTGTAATGAGAACAGCGCACAGTACTTATATTGAAGATGTGAGAACAAACACGCTGAAGCAGTATTTCATGATCAGCTTCACTTATTTTTTAAGGAGATTCCCGACGGCACAACAAGCGCCGGCAGTAGCCTCGCCGGCGGGCGCTGTCATCATTAATATGTAATAGCGCTTAAGCTGTTTTACCCGGCGGTGTCACTTCTGTAGCCATGATGCGCTTGATGATCCAGGAAATTGTGAAAGTAGGGATGAAGTCAGTGCCCGGGAACAGCTCTTCCAGGAAGTTGAAGAAGCCGCCGAAAGTACCAAGGGTACCGCCAAACATACGGTAGAAGATAAACGCAGATATCGGCGCCCATATCACGTCGCTGGCTTCGCCCAGCAAGGGGATTGCATAACTGGCACAACCCAGGAGGTCCATCAGTATGCAAACCCATAAATTGGGTATATGCTTTTTGTCCATTTCCATCTCCGCTTTTCGGTAATTAAACAAATAACTTACCAAAGTTAATTCATTATCGCAAGCTTGCAACTACCCGGATTTTGACCTAAATTCATGGCGTTTAAAGCCAAGATTTTTATGCCTCACGAAAATTCGCGCCGCGATATGATCAAGAAAGTAGCCACAATGGCTGTTGCTTCCACCGCGTTATCTTCCCTTGCCGGCCGGGTATCCGCCCACGATGCCGCCGTCGATGAAAAACTAAAAGGAAAGATCAACCACTCCGTTTGCGCCTGGTGCTACCCGATACCACTGGACGACCTGTGCAAGGCCGCCAAGAAGATCGGTATCACCTCCATCGACCTGGTGGACCCTAAAGATTTTGATATTCTGAAAAAGAATGACCTCATCTGCGCCATGGTGGCCAGCAACGGACCGGAATGGGGCATCACCCGCGGATTCAACAATCCCGCCCACCACGATAAACTGGAAACTTATTTCAAACACTATATCGATGAAACGGCCAAAGCCGGCTTCACCAACCTGATCTGCTTCTCCGGTAACCGCAACGGCCTCTCCGATCAGCAAGGCATCGAAAACTGCACCAAAGGCCTGCAACGCATCATCGGCTACGCAGAAAAGAAAAAAGTAAACCTCGTGATGGAACTGCTGAACAGTAAAGTAGATCACCACGACTATCAATGCGATCACACCGCCTGGGGCGTGGAACTCTGCAAATCCGTCGGCTCCGCCAACTTCAAACTGCTATACGATATCTATCATATGCAGATCATGGAAGGAGATGTGATCCGCAATATCCGCGACCACCACGAATACATCGCACATTACCACACCGGCGGCGTACCAGGCCGCAATGAAATCGACGAAACACAGGAACTGTACTACCCGGCCATTATGCGCGCTATCTATGATACCGGCTTCAAAGGCTTTGTGGCACAGGAGTTCATCCCTAAACATACCGACAAGATCGCCTCCCTCAGCCAAGGCGTTCATATCTGCGACATCTGATCGATAATTTTCGGATTTACGGATTTATGAATGTGAGAATTTGATCAATCCTCACATTCATAAATCCGTAAATCCATAAATCCGTAAATTTTTTATCCTACCTTTGCGGCCAATTAGTCCACTAAAACAGTAGAGTAATAATGAAGCAATACTACAAAAAGCCGCTCAAATGGCTGCTGGCCGAATCTGGCGAGGAAAACACCCATACCCTGAAACGCACGCTCAGCGGCTTTCAGCTGGTGATGCTCGGCCTGGGTGTGATCATTGGCGCGGGCCTGTTCTCTCTCACCGGTATGGCCGCCGCCAACAATGCCGGACCGGCAGTGACCTTGTCGTTCATCGTAGCGGCCATCGGCTGTGCCTTTGCAGGCTTGTGTTACGCCGAATTTGCTTCCATGATCCCGATCGCAGGCAGCGCCTACACCTATGCCTATACCACTATGGGCGAGCTTTTCGCCTGGATCATCGGCTGGGATCTTGTACTGGAATTTTCTGTGGGCGCAGCCACCGTGTCTATCAGCTGGTCTAACTACCTCGTGAAGTTCCTGAACTACTACAATATTTACCTGCCGGAACGCTGGCTGCATTCTCCATTTGAAACCTTCAAACTGGCCACTGGCGAGCAGTTGCACGGCATTATCAATTTACCCGCAGCATTGGTGGTAGTGCTCATGTCGATCATATTGATGCGGGGCACCAAAGGCTCCGCCATCTGGAATGCAGTAGTAGTATCGCTGAAAGTGGGCGTGGTATTGCTTTTCATCGCACTGGGCTGGCAGTATATGCAGCCGGCCAACCATCATCCGTATATTCCCGCCAATACCGGCGCCCTGGGCGAATTTGGCCTCTCCGGCGTACTTCGTGGCGCCGGCGTAGTGTTCTTTGTATTCCTCGGATTCGACATTGTGAGCACCGCCGCACAGGAAACCAAAAACCCGCGGCGCAACATGCCCATCGGCATCCTTGGCTCTCTCGCCATCTGCACCGTACTGTTCATCCTCTTCTCCCATGTGATGACGGGCCTCGCTCCTTATACTGAATTCAAAGACAGTGGCGCGCCGGTGGCCATCGCCATCTCGCACACGCCCTACAAATGGCTCGGGCAGATCATTGTGCTGGCTATCATCATCGGCTATACGTCGGTGATACTGGTGGACCTCCTGGGGCAGTCGCGCGTGTTCTACGCCATGTCGAAAGATGGCCTGCTGCCAAAAGTATTTTCGGATATACATCCCCGTTTCCGCACGCCATGGAAATCCAACATCCTGTTCTGCGTCTTCATCAGCCTTTTTGCGGCGCTGGTGCCTTTAAAAGTAGTAGGGGAGATGACCAGCATCGGTACCTTGCTCGCTTTCGTGATCGTATGCGCCGGCGTATGGATGATGCGCTACTCTATGCCCGATGCGCCACGTGCCTTCAAAACGCCATGGGTGCCGTTTGTACCGATCATGGGGATATTGTGCTGCGTGTGCATGATGGTATTTCTGCCATGGGATACCTGGGTGAGATTGATTGTATGGATGGGTATCGGGATGATCGTCTATTACACTTATGGGAAGAAGAACAGCCGTGTACGCAAGCTGGCTGCGGGTTCGCAGGAGGTCTAGTATTTCCAGTCCTGCCGTAATACGCCCATTACTACCATATCCACATACTGGCCGTGCAGCTTGGCGCTGTGCCGCAAAATGCCTTCCTTGCTGAATCCCAGCTTGATGGGTATCTGCCCGCTGCGCTCATTTTGCAATACGAACCGGATCTCGACTTTGTTCAACCGCAGTTTCTTGAAAGCGAAATTGATCAAGGCTTTGCAGGCGGCGGTGGCAATGCCTTGCCCCTGGAATGATTCACCGATCCAGTAGCCGATCTCGGCTTTCTGCAACTGGTGATCCCATTCATGCAGGTCGATGACGCCGCAAAACTGACGATTGCTCCAGATGCCGAATGCCACGGCTTCCTGTTCTTCTGTTTTGCGTTTCATCAGTTGAATGAACCGGAGGGAATGCTCTTCATTAGTGTTGTAATCTACCCAGGGCAGGAATTTGCGCAGGTGTTTACGGGATTCATCCAACTGCTTGAATACAAGCGGCGCATCCTGGGGTTGCAGCTGCTTCAGGTATATTGTTTCACTGACGGGTATTTCGAACATAGCCGGATTAAAAGGGGATTAAACATACAAAAAAAAGCGGAAAGCCGTCAGACTTTCCGCTTTTGTTAATTACGCGCCAGGAGTTGCTGTCGCGCCATATCTTTCACTACCTGTTGTGCATACAACACCGCCATTCTTTCGGTGGTAGGCGGGTCAAAAGACCGTGATTGTACGGAATACAGCAGCTGTCCGCTGTTCAGGTCATACAGGTTTCCTTCCCACTGATACTTGGTGTTAACAGTATAATACCCTGGAGAATACATCCTGGAATACCAGGCGGAATAGTAGGGCCAGAAGCCCCAGTAGCCATACGGCTGATAAACATAGCCCGGTACATAACTGCGTTCGCGGCCTTTATCGAGCATCACGATGGTCATCACCTGGTTGACATTACTACCTTTCATTTGGTTCAGCACCTGTTTTTCGCCCATCTTTCCAAATCCTTGCGGACCATATTCCTGTAGCGCAGACACGGCGTTATAGCCTTTTCTGCGTAGTTCTGAAACAGTATAATTTTCCATCTGGCTGCGCAGGGTGCGGTCTTTTTCGGGCACTAACGCCATCACCATAATGCGGTTATCTTTTTCCAGACGTTGCGCATCATTGGCCTTCCAGGATGAAGTAACTTTTGTGCTTGTACAGGCCGTAGCAGCCATCAGCGCTATACCGGCCATTATTAACCCCAGCTTTTTCATGGTCCCTCCTTTTTGATTTAATTAGTACCTGTTAGACGTGGAAAGAGGGAATATGTAACAGCAGGGGGCGAGTTTTAACATTATTTTTAAATAAAAGAGAAGGGCCCCGCGA
>NZ_CABHMS010000007.1 GCF_902167635.1 Chitinophaga vietnamensis | reverse complement strand
TCATTTCAATTCGATCTTCGCGAATCCTTTTTTTAATCTTTATTAATCCTTATAAAAAAATCCTGGTAATCCTTTCAATCAGTATAATCCTGAGCAAAGACAACCTTCGCGTTACAACTTCCGTTTGATATTACATCCCAATGCGTTGGAACTCCCGACGGCTACGGCTTTGCCGGCGGCTACATCATTGAGGGCGTTGAGAAGTAGTTTGGCTTTAACGGCGTCGGCGTTGCCGGGACTGTCGTCGATGGCGCCTTTGTATACGAGGCGGCTGTTTTTATCGAAGAGGAAGCATTCGGGTGTGTGGTTGGCATCGAAGGCGTCGGCGAGTTCGGCGTTGTGATCGAGGAGGTAGTAGCAATTGTATTGCTGTTTGGCGGCATATTCTTTCATGGCGGTGAGCGATTCTCCTTCTACGCGGGCCGCTTCGTTGGAGTTGATCATCGCTATGCCGATATTATGTTTGCGCGCCAGGCTACAGGCAGCATGCAGGCGTTCCTGGTTGCGTTGCATGTACGGACAGCGATTGGCTACAAATATTACCAGCAGGCCATTGGCGCCTCTGGCATCGTTGAGCGACAGTTCTTTTCCGGAGATGTCGGTACAGCGGATATCGGCTTTCGGTATCAGGGAACCCAGTTCCAGCGCGTCTTCCCGGGCAGGCTGAAAGGCGGTGAACAAGAGCGTACAGCAGGATAAATAAAGCACCAGCTTGATCATGGTAGAATACAGATAGTATATAGAAAGATATGATAAAAAAAGATAAAATAAAAATTATTCACCTTTCTTTTCATCACTAAGCCGGCGGATGCTGGCATTCAGCTCGAAACCTACCAGCAGGAAGAAAGAGTTGAAGAATACCCACAGCATCAAGATGAGGATGGTACCGATAGAGCCGTAGATCTTGTTGTAGTTACCGAAGTTGTTTACAAAATAGGAGAAGCCCAGGGTAACGAGTATCATGCTCAAAGTGGCTACTGTGGCGCCTGCGGTGATGAACTTCCAACGTTTGGTGGTGGCTGGTCCGAAGCGGTACAGTACTGCGTTGATAGAATAGAACAATGATATGATCATCAGCCAGCGGGCGACATCGATCGTTGTGCGCAGCCAGGCGCTTTTGATACCTGTCCAGTTGAAAACCAGCTTCAGCGTAGCGCCCTGCACGATCACCAGCACCACGGTAATGAGCAACAGCACCACTACAAGGGCGGTGAGCTGCAAAGCGGTGAGCCTTGTTTGCCACCATTTACGTTTACGGAAACCGGCGCCTTCGATCTTGTTGAAGGAACGCAAGATGCCCATCACGCCATTGGAAGAGTAGAAGAAGCCCATGAGGAAAGCTACCGATAGCAAGCCATTGCGATGCGTGTACAGGAAATCATGGATCATCTCCCGCACGATCATATACGTATTGTAATTAGGCGTGAGGTCCTGTGCGAGATCGTATAATGTGGCCTCTATATTCTTCATCGGGATGAAGGGCACGAGGGTGAACAGGAAGATGAAGAAGGGCGGTATCGCCAGCAGGAAGTTGAACGAGATAGCCCTGGCTCTGTCGCCGAGGCCTCTGGCCTTTGTTTCCTGGCCGAAAAACTTCAGCACATCATATAATGGTAATCCTTCAAACCCGGGAAGGATCAGTGTTTTGCTCCGGTTTACCAGCCAGCGGTAAGGCCTGGAGCGGAAGAGATAATTTTCGGGTTTAAACGCCAAGAGTTAATCCGGGATTTTAATGAATGAATAATGCGGCTACAGGCCACGTTTGTTCAGCTCTGCCTGGTAGGCCTTCGCATTAACAAGATGTTCTGCGTAGGTGGCTGCAAAAGCGTGATAGCCTGAAAAGTCGGACCGGGCACAAAAATACAGATAATCTGTTTCCGGCGTATTCAGCACAGCCGTGAGCGATTTGGTAGAAGGCGTGCAGATAGGGCCTGGCGGCAAACCGGCATAACGGTAAGTGTTATACGGAGAATCGAAGAGTGTATGGTTTTCGCGTATTCTTTTCAGCGCAAAATCCTGCAAGGCGAATTTCACGGTAGGATCGGCCTGAAGGCGCATGCCTTTGCGGTAGCGGTTCAGGTATACGCTGGCGATGAGCGGTTTTTCATCGTTCTTGTTGGTTTCCTCCTCAACGATAGAAGCGAGTGCGGTCACCTCATTGGGCGTCAGCCCCAAAGCCTTGGCCTTGGCCTTTCTCTCGTCAGTCCAGAAATCTTCACGGGCTTTTTCCAGTTTCTTGAAAACGGTTTCGGCGTTGGTATTCCAGTAAAACTCGTAGGTATTAGGCACTACTGCGCACATGACGGTATTGGTATCGAGGCCGAACTGGCGGAGGTATACCGGATCGCTCATGATGGCGCGGAGCGCAGTGGAATCGGCTTCCAGATTGAGGCTGATCTTGTGTACGAAATCATCTTTGGTGCGCAGCTTGTTGATCACCAGGTCCACCGGCGTTTGTTTGCCGGAACGGAGCAGCTTTACAATATCGAAATTGCTCATGCCACGGGTAATCTTGTAGCGGCCGGCTTTCACGCGACTGGGGTATCCCAGTTCTTTGGCCACCCAGTTGAAGCTGTTGCGGTTGCGTACAATGCCCTGGTCCTCCAGGCCATCCAATACATTGGCATAGGTGCTGCCGGTATGAACATAGAAAAATTTGCTGTCGCCAAATGCTTTTGTATTAGGGCCGAACACGCGGTAGGAAATATATACCAGCGCGCCGGCGGCCAGACAGCCCAGTGCTACCAGTATGCGTTTGATCCAGATAGACCGTTGGCTGGACTGTTTTTTTCTTTTCGCCATAATGATATTAACGCTAACAAAAAACCTCGCTTTTAACGGCGAGGTTTCTTGAAATATTATTCAAATAGAATTATTTCTGCGGAGCAGGAGCGGGAGCCGGAGTAGTGCCTGGCACATTAGCAGGCGCTTGTTGCGGTTGCTGCTGGATAGGTTGGTTACCAATGCTCTTCTCAACGGCAGTTTGTTCCAGGGTAGGCACTTTGGAAGTTTTACCGATGAAGAATGGAGCGGTGAGACACAGCAGTGCAATTACTACTGCGAGTATCCAGGTACCTTTTTCCAGTACGTCCGTGGTTTGACGCACGCCAATCACCTGATTGCCAATACCGCCGAAGGAGCCAGACAGGCCGCCACCTTTGGGGTTCTGGACCAGCACGAAGAAACCTAATAACACGCAGGCCAGGATGATCAGGATACCAAAAACTATCAACATAAATTACTGTTATTTTTTGTCTGTTTGTGACTTGAGTTCTTTAATCTTTTGCGCAAAATAAGCGTTTTTGTCGGGATTAAGCAAACTTAATTTTTGATATATCTGGATGGCATGCTCATAGCGCTGCTGTTTCACCCATATCTCTGCCAATGTTTCAGATACTATATCCGTTGTAAGCGTAATCGAGTCCATCGCCATTTTTTCCACCGTTTCGGAAACTTCGGGTTCCTCATCCTCTTCGTAGAGGCGGTGAAGCTGCTGGTGGTACCAGTCTTTGTTCGTTTTGCCGGTGAAATTGTCTTTGATTTGCCGCAGCCAGGAGGTGAAGCTCTTCATCTCTGCTGCGCCTTGTTCGTTCAGTTCATCGGCCTCACCAGGGTTTTTCAGGCGTTTGTAGGCGAAATAATCGTCGGTATACAATGGCTGAAAAGTAAGCACCGTTTCTTCTTCTGCTGGTAATTCCAATGGAAATATTTTGATCGGTCCCGTTTCTTCCGGTGTCTCTTCCGGAGTATCGTGGTCGGGCGCCGGCGTATATAAAGGTGTTTCGTCTGCCACGGGGATCGCTTCGTGCAGGGCTTCTTCTTCCATGCTGGCAGCGGCTTCGGGCAATGTATCGGGTACAGGCACGGGCGCCGTTGTTACTTCGGCAGTACCATTGTGCTGCACGGGAGCGGCTTCGAAATCGGCCACTGCCAAGGGCGCGGGGTCGATCTCATCTGCCGGGATCACAGCGGCCACGCGTTCTTCGACTTCCTGCAACACTGGTTCGCTGGTCACAAAATGATAGGCATGATGCGGCTGGGCGCTATACAGCAAGGCTGTTTTCACCGCAGCGCGGTGCAGGTCTTCATGATGGCTGTAATCTTTCTTCGCCAGCAAAAGGCGGGCGGCAGAAAAATACGGGTACTTCGCCACCAGCTTTTCCAGCGCTGCTTCATCCACCTGGTGCAGGCCCGGCTGCCCGAAGATTTGTTCGATGATCCTGTTTGGCGTCATAAGTTGCTAATGTAGTAAAATTCCGAAATGAAAAAACTTCCTGACGGAATTATTACCAGTTCGCAAAGGCACGGTTAAAGATATCATCCACCAGGTTAGGCAGGATCTTCTCTATCAAACCTCCTTCCACGGAGCTGGGCAGCTGGCTGGCGCTGAAGTCCTCGCTGCGCGAGAAAGATTGTGTAAATCCTTTTTTATCGCCAACACGTTTGAGGAACGTAATATTCACTGTGATCGTTAAACGGGAAGTGGCGGCCTTGTCAACATTGGTAACGGCGGCGTTGGAAAATGAATAGCCGGTGATCGTACCTCTGATCTCGTAATCGGCGCGGGGCTCATTCTCATTCACCTGTGTAAGGCGCGTTTGAGAGGTGATCTTGTCGCGCAGCTTCTGGGTCACCTTCTGGCTCAGTGTAGGGTTATTGATCGGCGCACGGTTCTCGATGAAACGCACGTTCACTGTTTTGGCCTCCTGGTCAATGCTGGCGCCGGTAGCAGAATATTTCACGCTGCAGCCGCCCAACAGGGCCAGTACTGCTACAGACAAAATAGCTAAGAATGTTCTCCTCATTGTTGACAAGTTATGCGTTTTATTCTGCGATATTATATTCTTTCAGTTTGCGGTAAAGTGTTCTTTCAGAGATGCCCAGGTCGAGGGCAGCATCTTTCCTTTTACCCTTGTGCTTTTTCAGCGCTTTCACGATCAGTTCTTTTTCTTTGTCGGCGATAGAAAGGGTTTCTTCTATCTCTTCATGATGATCGATCTTGTTATCCTGGATAATGATCGGCTGGGAACTGTTGAGGGCGGGCGCTTGCGGCGTTATCTCCGTGGTAGCGGGATAGCTGTGCAGTACATGATTATCCGGATGATAATCGTGATTATGCATCAGGTTGGGATTTTGGAGGATATCGAAAAACATCTTCTTCACCTCTGTCACGTCTTTCTTCATATCAAAGAAGAGTTTGTAGAGGATATCCCTTTCGCTGGCAAAGTCGCTGCCAGACTGCTGTTGCGGGGCTGCGAGCATAGGCAGCCTGTTCACCTCCGGCTGCTCCGGGAGGAAGCGTTTGAGATCATTGGCGGTTACGAGTTTGTCGGAAGACAATACAGAGATCTGTTCTGCGATGTTCTTCAGCTCGCGTACATTACCGCGCCAGGGGTAATTGATCAGGATGTTACGCGCTTCATCATCCAGCTGGATGGAAGGCGTTTTATATTTTTCGGAGAAGTCGACAGAGAATTTACGGAACAGCAGCGGAATATCTTCCTTGCGGTCGCGCAGCGCCGGAACGCGGATAGGCACGGTGTTGAGGCGGTAGTACAGGTCTTCCCGGAATTTGCCTTGCTGGGTACGTTCGAGGAGATCGCGGTTGGTGGCGGCGATCACGCGCACGTCTGTTTTCTGTACTTTGGAGGAGCCTACGCGGATGTACTCGCCTGTTTCGAGTACGCGCAGCAGGCGGGCCTGTGTGCCGAGCGGCATTTCACCGATCTCGTCGAGGAAGATGGTGCCGCCGTTCACCGTTTCAAAATAGCCTTTGCGGCTGTCTACTGCGCCGGTGAAGGAGCCTTTCTCATGGCCGAACAGCTCGGAGTCGATCGTTCCTTCCGGGATGGCGCCGCAGTTCACGGCGATGAACGGATTATGTTTACGTGCACTCAATGCATGGATGATCTGAGAAAAAACCTCTTTACCCACACCGCTTTCGCCGTTGATCAGTACTGTAAGGTCGGTATTGGCAACCTGTACAGCTACCTGCAATGCATAGTTCAGCGCGGGACTATTACCAATAATGCCAAACCTGTTTTTGATAGCCTGAATGTCCATGTGGTTAACCCTTTGTTTTTGATTAAAAAATTGCAGCTAGTGTACTGCTTTTCCGATGAGCGTACCAGAGGTACAGCTGATCACTTCCACCATTACGTAGTCGCCTTTCTGGTAGTGTTCTTTAGGGAACACGATCACCTTGTTCTGGTCGTTGCGGCCAAACAGGTCGGCGTCTGAACGTTTGGAAGTGCCTTCCACCAACACTTTGAAGGTTTTGCCTACATCCTGCTGCATGCTTTCGAGGGAGTGGCTGCGGTGCAGTTCCACTACTTCGGCGAGCCTTCTTTTCTTCACTTCTTCCGGTACATCGTCCTGGAAGCGGCGTGCAGCCAGCGTTCCGGGGCGTTCGGAATAGAAGTACATATAGGCGAGGTCGTAACGGGCAAATTTCATTATCTCCAATGTTTCCTGGTGATCCTCTTCTGTTTCGGTACAGAAGCCGCAGATGATATCCGTTGAAAGTCCGCAGTCGGGCAGTATTTCACGGATGCGTTCCACCTTTTTCATATACCATTCGCGGGTATAGGTGCGGTTCATCAGTTGGAGGATGCGGGTGCTGCCGCTTTGTACGGGCAGGTGGATATAATTGCAGATGTTTTCGTATTTGGCCATGATGAACAGCACTTCATCGGTGATATCTTTTGGATGGGAAGTGCTGAAACGTACGCGCAGCAAAGGATGGATGAGCGCCACTTTTTCGAGCAGCATGGCGAAGGTAACGGTTTCGCTGTCGTCGTCGCTGGTCCAGTAGTAGGAGTCTACGTTCTGGCCGAGGAGGGTTACTTCGCGGTAGCCATTGTTGAACAGCTCTGTAGCTTCTCTAACGATGGAGTGCGCGTCCCTGCTGCGTTCGCGGCCGCGGGTGAAGGGCACTACACAAAAGGAGCACATGTTATTACAGCCTCTCATGATCGACACGAAGGAGGTGACGCCGTTGTTATCCAGTCTTACCGGGCTGATATCGCCATAGGTCTCTTCACGGCTGAGCAGCACGTTCACTGATTTATGGCCGGTTTCGGCGGCGGCGATAAGACCGGGCAGGCTGCGGTAGGCGTCTGGCCCTACTACCAGGTCTACCAGTTTCTCTTCTTCCAGCAGCTGGGCTTTGAGCCTTTCGGCCATACATCCCAGGATGCCTACGAGCAGGCCAGGATTGTTTTTCTTGGCGCTCTTGAATTCGGTGAGGCGCTTGCGCACGGTCTGTTCTGCTTTTTCACGGATAGAGCAGGTGTTCACCAGGATCAGGTTGGCCTCTTCCATGTTGCGGGTGGCGCCAAAGCCTTCCTGGTTAAGGATGGACGCTACGATCTCGCTGTCGTTGAAGTTCATCGCACAGCCATAGCTCTCTATATAAAACTTTTTATTATACGTTTGCGTGTGGTCTGCCGCGGGAGCAAAGGCTTCTCCCTGGCGTGTTTCATCATGTACTTTAGTGATCTGATCCAGCATTTCCTATCTCAAATTTAGGATGGCAAAAATAAGCAATTAAAACATAAAAATGCCATAATGGCAGCATATTTGTAAGGGTGCTGGAAAGGCTTGCGGGCAGCGGCTTTCAGGTGGATGGTATTAAAAAAGCCCCCGGCGGTAGCAGGGGGCTTCAATGATTCAGGCCTTTACACCGAGTTTGGCGGCCAGCCAGCTGTCTTTCAAGGGGATGAGCCATTTCGTGTCGAGCTCGGCTTTGGTCAGTACGGTATTGTTTAGATACAAAGTATTTTCGTCGATATATCCTTTTTCCAGCGCGTAAGGCACTTGCGCCATCGGCAGGAGCTGCACTTTGTCTTTTACGATGAAGCCCAGCAGCAGGCGGTCGAACATATTTACTTCGTATTGCCTTTCAATGCTTTTAATAATACGGACGGAGCTGTCGGTGCTGCATCCGCTTACGGTGGTCTGTGTTTCGTCAGCGATCAGGACGATGACCTGGTTCAGCACTACCGCGCCCCAGCCCTTTACCGGCGCGCCATGAGCGTTCCATTGTGCGGTGAACTGGTGCAATTGTTCATTGATCTCCGCTACTTCCTGTTCGTTGAATGGCCGGTTACTCTGGTATATCCAAACCCTGGAAGCAGGAGAAAATCCTTCAGGGAAATGTATCTTGTTCATGTTGCGAAATTAAGGCTTTCCTTCGAGAAGTGATGCTGCGATGATCTCCGCGAGGTCGAGCACTTTGATGCTATCTTCCTTGCCTGCTTCTTTCACGCCATCGGTGAGCATAGTCATGCAGAAGGGGCAGTTGGAAGCGATCACGGTAGCGCCGGTATCCACGGCTTCGCGGCCGCGTTCAAAGTTGATACGTGTGGCGCCTTTCTCTTCTTCCTTGAACATCTGCGCGCCGCCTGCGCCACAGCAAAGACCCTTGCTGCGACAGCGTTTCATCTCTATCAGCTCGGCGTCGAGGGCTTCCAGCACCTTGCGCGGCGCTTCGTAGATATCGTTGGCGCGGCCCAGGTAGCAGGAATCGTGATAGGTGATCTTCTTGCCTTTGAAGTCGCCGCCTTCTTTCAGCACGATCTTTCCCTCATCGATCAGCGATTGCAGGAATGTGGTATGATGTATCACTTCATAGTTGCCGCCCAATGCGGGATATTCATTTTTCAGGGTGTTGAAGCAGTGCGGGCAGGTGGTCACAATTTTTTTGATGCCGTACATATTAAGCACCTGTATATTTGTTTGTGCCATCATCTGGAAAATAAATTCATTGCCGGCGCGGCGCGCGGGGTCGCCGGTGCAGCTTTCTTCTTTTCCCAATACGGCGAAGGGCACGCCCACTTTATCCAATATCGTTGCAAATGCTTTGGTGATCTTTTGTGTACGCTGGTCGAAACTGCTGGCGCAGCCCACCCAGAAGAGCACTTCCGGTGTTTCGCCACTGGCGGCATATTCTGCCATTGTTTTTATATGCATCAGGATGATTTTAAAATGAAAAGATTAGCTGTTCAATTCGGCGATCCATTTCTCGCGGTCGTCTGCACCAAATTTCCAGGGCGCCATATTGTTTTCGATATTGCTGAACATGCCCGTCCATTCGGCAGGTGCGCTGGATTCTTCCATCACCAGGTGGCGGCGCAGTTGCAGGATGATATCGAGCGGATTGATACTTACCGGGCATTCCTGTACGCAGGCATTGCAGGTGGTGCAGGCGCGCAGTTCTTCTTCTGATATATAATTACGCAGCAGCGTTTTGCCATCATCCGTGAAAGTGCCGTTGGCTTTGATGTTGCGGCCTATTTCTTCTGCGCGGTCGCGGGTATCCATCATGATCTTGCGGGGCGAGAGCAGCTTGCCGGTGAGGTTGGCCGGACAGGCAGCAGAGCAGCGTCCGCACTCGGTGCAGCTATAGGCGTCGAGCAGATTTTTCCAGGAGAGATCAAAGATATCTTTGGCGCCGAACTTGGGCATCTCGCTGGATGGCGGCTCGCTGGCAGCCAGTTCTGGCTGTAACATCAGCTGTACTTCTTTCTGTACGGCAGGCATGTTATCCATTTCTCCATTCGGCTTCAGGCGGGCATAATAGGAGTTGGGGAATGCCAATATAATATGCAGGTGCTTGGAGTAAGGGAGATAATTGAGAAAGGCCAATACACCGAGGATATGCAACCACCAGCAGCTGCGTTCCAGCGCTTCAAGGCTGCCGTCAGACATGCCCTTCACAAGAGGAGTGAGCATGCCGCTCACCCAGAAATGGCCGGTGCTGATATAATGTGCGGCCCCGCGTGATTGCAGCTCCTGGTCGGCTGTGTTCATGGTGAGGAACAACAGCATCAATACGATCTCGGTGATAAGGATATAGTTGGCGTCTGAACGCGGCCATCCGTCAAGGTCTTTGCTGATGAAGCGGCGCAGCTTGAGGATATTCCTGCGCACCAGAAAGATGGCGCAACCGAGGATCACCAGGGTGGCCAATATCTCAAATAAGCCGATCAATACCGGGTACAGGCTACCTAATACGGGAACGAATAAACGATGTGTGCCTAAAATACCATCCAGTATGATCTCCAGTATTTCAAGGTTGATGATCAGGAAGCCGGCATACACAAAAAAATGCAGCACCGCCACCAGGGGATTACGAAACATTTTCTTTTGCCCGAAGGCCAGCAGCAACAGGTTCCTCCAACGTTCGCCGGGATGATCGCTGAGGTCCTCGTCCCGGCCAAGCAGGATGTTTTTCCTGATCTGGCGCGCCTTTCCGGCGAAGAGATAAACCGCTGCGCCGAAGGCAATTACAAATAACAACTCTTGTACAATTCGCATGAATTCAGATTTGACTCCCTAATTTAGCGTATTTGTTTTATTTCGAAATTTTCGAATTTTTTGATTTTCGAATTTGTTTCTTTGAGATTTTCCCACAGCACTGGCATAGCCTTGAAAAAAATAAATCCGAAAATCAATAAATCCGAAAATCAAAAAATTTAAAGCCTTATTTTTGACGCATGAAAAATATCATTCTCACAAAAGATAGCATCGGTAAGAAATTAGAGCGGATCGCCTATGAGATATATGAGCATAACAGCGATGGCGAAGAGATCATACTGGCCGGTATCTGGGACAGGGGAGTGATCATAGCGCATAAAATTGCAGCGATCCTGCAACAGATCTCTCCTTTGAAAATGAAGATCATCGAATTGCGGCTCGACAAACAAAAGCCGGGTGAAGTAACGGTGTCTGAACAGATCGATTTCAATGGCAAGGTGGTTGTGGTGATTGATGATGTAGCCAATTCAGGCCGCACCATGTTATATGCCCTGAAGCCGCTGCTGGCCTATCTTCCAGCCAAAATACAAACCGCCGTATTGGTGGATCGCAAGCATAAATCTTTCCCTTTATCAGTTGATTTCGTTGGCTTCTCGCTGTCTACCACCTTACAGGATATGGTGATGGTGGAGATGGAAGGCGAGGAGATCATCTCCGCTTATCTTCAATAATCTTTAAAAATGTATCGCGTGTAGTTTCACGTTGCCCCTGGAATTGATTTCCAGTGTGGGCGCGGGGAATTTCAGCATGTTCAGCAGCTGGAATATCACTCTCACGCCTTTTCTGCGCGTGGGTATTTTGGTGAAGTCCACATCCGGCGAGAGGTAGAACTGCCGTATGCGCGGGATGTGGCTGTAATCATATACGATGCCTTTGTTGTCGGTCCAGCTGTTGCCGGTGCCGCCGAACATGTTGTCGGCGCCATATCCCACGGCGATGTTGAGCCATTTCGGAAGATGGCTTTGTTTGGCGAAGGAGTATAGATTTACAGACAGCCAATAGGTTTGTGCATTGTAATCTTTAAGCGTGCGTTCGAAGATGTTGGTGCCGAAAAGCTGGTCTGTCTTGCTTTTGAGCACGGGATCATCATAGCTTTTCGGAAAAGAAGAAAACTTGATCTGGATGCGTTGTTCATTCCAGGCGAGTTCCTGGCTGATGAGCAGGCCGGAGCCGATGGCGTTGGCGCCCATATCGCCCCAGGAGAAGCCCCATTCGGCGGAATAGCCGTCGAGTATTTCAATGACGGATTGATAGGCGAGGCCGCTCAGGCCGCCGATCCATATTTGTTGTTTGCGCGGGAGCCCCGACCAGCGCCACATTTCGCGGCTGTATTTACCAATGAAGTACGCGCTGAAAATATGCCCGAACTTGTCCATCTGTTTCCATTCATTCATATCATTGAAAAAATGAAACGAGCTACGGGGATAGTCTTTGTACCAGGCTGAATTGAGCGCTACGAGGCTGCTGCCATACAGGGCGGCGGTTACGCCGCTCAATATCCATATGCGTGATTTAATAGTGGTATCGGGTAACGAAAAAAAAGGTGTCCGCTGTTGTGCATGGGTGGTGCATAGCAGTAGCAGAAGAGGTATAAAAAGTAGGCGCTTCATGAGAGAAAAAGCTGATGGCCCTGATGAGCCATCAGCTTTAATTATATTATTTCAGTTTCAGGTCTGAAATAATGCCATTGATCTTTTGTTCCAGTTCGGCAGTTACTTTGTCGAAGTTAGAAACGCTGTCCAGTGGCGCATTCACGCTGAAATAGAATTTAATTTTTGGTTCGGTGCCGGAAGGGCGTGCAGATATTTTACTGCCGTCGGCGAGCAAAAATTGCAACACATTGGATTTAGGCAGATCGATTGCCTTCATTTCGCCGGTTTTGATATCTTTCACCTGTTGCAGCTGGTAATCGAAAAGGGTTATCACTGCGGAGCCGTTGATGGTGGCGGGTGGATTCTCGCGGTAGCCACGCATCATGTCTGCAATCTCTTCGGCGCCCTTCATGCCTTTTTTGGTAATAGAGATCAGCTGTTCTTTATAGTAACCGTATTTCAGGTAGATATTGATCAGTTGTTCATACAGTGATTTACCCTGGCTGCGGGCTACAGCGGCCATTTCGCAGATCATGGCTACGGAAGACACAGCGTCTTTGTCGCGCACATTACGGCCGATCATATAACCATAAGATTCTTCGCCACCGCAGATAAACCGCTCCTGTGGCTCTTTGCGGTGGATCAGGTCAGCGATCCATTTGAAGCCGGTGAGCACATTGTAGCAACGGATATTATTTTTAGCGGCGAATACATCGATGAGGTCAGAGGTCACTACTGTTTTACAAACATAGTCTTCCGGTTTGGCCAGGCCTTTTTCCTTGCGGCCTTCGATGATGTAGTTGAAGAGCAGGGCAGCGGTTTGGTTGCCGTTGAGCAGTATCCATTCACCTTTCAGGTCTTTAACGGCAATGCCTACACGATCTGAGTCGGGGTCGGTGCCCAGCAGGATATCAGCATCCAGCTCTTTGGCCTTTTTGAGGCCGAGGCTCATGGCTTCTGCTTCTTCCGGGTTTGGATATACGACGGTTGGGAAGTTGCCATCCGGCGTGGCTTGCTCGGCTACGATGTTCACATTGGTGAAGCCATAGCGTTTCAGTATCTCTGGTACCATGGTGATGCCGGTACCGTGGATGGGCGTATATACTATTTTAAGATCGTGCTGTTGTTTGTTGATATCGGGGTTGATGGAGAGGCTTTGCAGTTCCTGCAGGTAGGCTTCATCTACATCTTTACCGATGATGGTGATATTGGCTTCGCCGCCGGTCCATTTCACTTCGTCGGGGGAGGCGATCTTTTCCACTTCGCGGATCACGTTTTTATCGTGCGGGGGCACCAGCTGTGCGCCATCATTCCAGTAGGCTTTGTAGCCGTTATATTCTTTCGGGTTGTGGGAGGCGGTGAGTACCACGCCGCCCTGGCATTGGAGGTGGCGGATGGTGAAAGACAGCTCTGGCGTGGGCCGCAGGCTTTCGAACAGAAATACCTTGATACCGTTGGCCGCAAAAACGTTCGCGGCTGTTTCGGCAAAGAAACGGGAATTGTTGCGGCTGTCGTGTGCCAGCGCTACTTTGATCTCGCCCTTAAAGCTCTCTTTCAGATAGTTGGCAAAGCCTTGGGTAGCCATCCCTACGGTATATTTGTTCATACGGTTGGTACCTACGCCCATCACGCCGCGGAGGCCACCAGTGCCAAATTCGAGGTTGCGGTAAAATGCATCTGTCAGCTCTTCAGGGTTTTCCGCCTGCATTTTCTTCAGGGTAGCAACGGTGTCAGCATCGTAGTTGCCATTGAGCCATTGCGCTACTTTGTTTTGAATATTGATATCCATAATTTACATGTTTTGATGAGCCAGGTGGGCCAAAACGGATTGTAAAGTAAAAATAAAAAAACCAATGTGGGAAATTCAAAATCGGAAAATCGCTGGTATTGGTTAATTTTGCGGCATGAGGCGGTATGAAGATACTTATAAACAAAAAGGATTACGCAAACAACTGGTTGATAGTATCCGTCAGAAAGGCATCACAGACGAAAACGTACTGGCGGCTATCAATAATATTCCCCGGCACTTTTTTCTTGATACGGCTTTTGAAAGCATAGCCTATGACGACCGTGCCTTTCCTATCGGTGAAGGACAAACGATTTCACAGCCATATACCGTGGCCTATCAAACGCAGCTCCTGGAAGTGAAGCCTTACGAGAAAGTGCTGGAAATAGGCACCGGCAGCGCCTATCAGGCTTGCGTACTGGCCGAACTGAAAGCCAATGTGCTCACCATCGAGCGGCAAAAGCGGCTGTTCGACCAGGTGAAACAATTCCAGTTCAAATCCAAATACCCCAACCTCCGCTTCTTCTACGGCGATGGCTACGAAGGACTACCTTCCTACGCGCCATTCGACAAAATACTGGTTACCGCCGCCGCTCCGCATATCCCTGAAAAGCTGCTACAGCAGCTCAAGATAGGCGGTAAAATGGTGATCCCCGTTGGTGGCCAGGAAATACAACGCATGCTCCGCATCACCAAAGTGAGCGATACCGAAACCGAACAGGAACTCTTCGACAACTTCTCCTTTGTGCCAATGCTGGCCGGGAAAAAATAAAGGATATTTAGGGATTTTTTGATTTAGGGATTTCTTGATTTGAGGGGAATTTCAGGTCCCCTCAAATCAAAAAATCCCTAAATCAAAAAATCCCTAAATATTTATAGTCTTCCCTTCTCCGGATGTGGCGCCTCTTCCTGTGGTTTCTCTTCTTCTTCCTGTTGTTGTTTTTTCTTGCGGAACATGTTCGGGTCCATTTTGCCGAATCTGTACCGGATGTTGACGCGAATGAAGCGGGTGGTGCGTTTCCGGTCATAGTCCTGTATGAAGGTGGAAGTTTCGTAGTGAGAGCTGTACTGCTGGGTATTGAGCAGGTCGGAGATATTCAGGGCTATTACTAATGCCTTGGTCTTGAGCATTTCCTTGCGGATGCCGAAGTCGATGCCGTTCATGGCTTTGAAGGTGCCTTGCGGCTGGATGCGCGGCGAACGGTAATGACCACTCAGCTCGATGCTGAATTTCGCTGGCAAGCGGAACTGCGTATTGGCATTGATGCCATAAGTGACGTTATCGATATTTACTACCGGACCACTAATCTGGTTATACTCTGCATTCAGGTTGGCGGAGGCTTTCCACCATTTCGTGAAATTGATACTGTACGACAGGTTAGCGCCAGTATTCCGCAAAGTGGCCAGGTTCATGGGTTTGGTGGTGGTGACGCCCGTAGTGGTATCCAGTGTGCTGAAACGGTCGATATAGTCGTTGGTTTGCGCATAGTATACGCCGCCGCTCAGGTAATTGTTGGAAGAAGGATAATATACGGAATAGTTCATCTCCACTTTATGCGTGAGGGCCGATTTCAGATCCGGGTTACCGGTCCGGATATTTTGCGGATCGGCGTTGTTGATGTAGGGCAGGAGCTGATCGAAATTGGGCCGGTCTATCCGCATGGAGTAGTTGAACACCAGGCTCTGGTTCTGGTTCTTCGGCATATTATATTTCAGGAAGATGCTGGGGAAGAGATTAAAGAAGCGGTTGTTGACCGCCTTCTGCTGGGTGAAGGAATAGCCTTTGAGATAAGACTGTTCCGCCCTTACGCCAGCCTGGTAGCCGAGATTGCCGATGGCATTGGCGAAATTCACATAGGCGCCATAGATATCTTCTTCATACTTATATTCATTCGACAGCGAAGGGCTTTTGATATAAGCGCTGCTGTCTTTATTGAAGAGCAAGGCCGTATAGTCGTTACCGATATCCCGTATGGTAGCCTTCATACCGGCTTCCAGCTTGCCTTTGGCGCCTATTGGCGAGGTGTAATCGGATTGCAGGTTCCAGAAGCGGTTATTGTTGATGCCGTTGTTGTGCTGTGAGGAGGCGCGGTCGAGCGTATCCAGGCCGGGTTTGAAGTACCGTGTTTCATACTCGCTGCCGGAGCGGCTCTGGTTGCCGCTGTAGCTGGCATAGGCTGTGAGCTCCTGGTTCGGTTTCTTGAACGTATGCTTGTAACTCAGGCTGGTATTGTTGTTATTGCTGTTATTGCGGCTGTTGTTATCACGGTTGCCATTGCGCAGCTGTATGCGGTTATTGTCGAGATAATCGAGGAAGATATGTTCTTCGTTCCGGTTGTTGTTATAGTTGAGGCCTTCGGCGATGGTGAAGGTGTTATGATCATCCATGAAGAAGTCGAAGCCAAAGCGCCCGCCATTGTTGTAGTTGCGGTTTTCGTTGTGGCTGTCTTGCAGGAAATAGGCGGTGTTGCTACTATCCGCCACGAGGTTGTGGCGGGAGCTGATGCCGCTGCCATTGATACCTTCATACCGGCCATTGTAGTTACCGAAGAAGTTGAAGCGGCGCAGGCGCAAACTGGCGTTGGCGCTGCCATTGAGCTGGCCGCGGGTGGCGGCGCCGGCGTTGAACATCACATTATACCCGATGGCTTTGTCTTTCTTCAATACGATATTGATAATGCCGCCGCCGCCCTGGGCTTCGAATTTGGCGGAAGGATTGTTGATCACCTCCACCCGGTCGATGCTTTCGGCGGGTATCATTTGCAGGGCTGTTTTGGCATCGCCGAAAGGAGAGGGCTTGCCATCAACATAGATGGTGACGCTTTTGCCGCGCAGCGTTACGTTGTCATCAATATCTACATCCACGCTGGGGATGTTTTTCAGTATATCCGTTCCCGTGCCTCCTTCTGCATTGATCATACTGCCGGCATCGAATACTTGGCGGTCTATCTGCATGGAGAAGGCGGGCTTCTCTGCTTTGATCTCTACGGCATGCAATATCTTGCCGGCGGGCTGCAGCCGCAGGGTGCCGGCATAGGTGGGCTTGCCTTCCACTACACGGACAGCCTTCTCCAGTTTATCATATCCCATAAAGGTGACACGTATCACATAGATGCCCGGTGTGATATTGGCGAAGCTGAAGCCGCCGGCATTAGTGGTGTACATCCCCGATACCAGCGAGGAATCGGTTTGTTTCAGTAATACGGCAGAAGCATATTCCACCGGCTTGCTGGTGGCGGCATCCACCACTTTGCCCGTTACTTTGAATGACCCTGAACTCTGCGTTTGTGCGTTGACGTTATACACGGTAACAAACAGCAACCCCAACAACAAATGGTAATGTCGCATGCGTAGTAAAAAGGAAAATAATAAATGTCTGATCCGGGATAAAAGTACTTTTCACATTTTTAAAAAGTATCGATTTGTGATGAGTGGTAGATAAGATAAAGAAAGCCGGCAGGGCGTGGAAACGCTGGCTGCCGGCTTGTGGTCTTGCATTCACCATCTTTACTTATCTATCAATCAAAAACTCTGCATAGGGTCTCCCATTTGCGTATCGTTATTGTTGTTTTGTTTTTTCTTCCTGAAGAGGTTGGTATCGAATTTACCGAAGCGGTAACTGAAATTGAGTTTCAGTACTCTTGATTCGCGCTTGCGGATGTAGTCCTGGTCAAAGGCCGGCGTTAGCTGGTTCAGCTCATACTGACGGGTATTGAAAATGTCCGACAGGCTCAGGGTAAGAGACGCGGCTTTGTTCTTCAGGAAATCTTTCCGGATGGCTACATCCACCATGCTGAAGCCTTTGATGGTACCTTGTGCGGATGCGGGGATCATCATCATCCCGCCGCCTCCGCCACCACCACGGCCACCGCCGCCTCCACCACCTCCGTTGTTAGGCAATGCGATAGTGGGCGCCTGATAGGTAGCATTGATCTGCAAAGTGAAATTCGCTGGCAGCTTGGTTTCCGAGTTGATCTTACCCATCCAGCTGAAGCCGCGGTTATCAAAATTTTGACCGTTATTGACCACCTGTAACTCAGTCTGGTAAAGGTTTACATTGGTAGTGAGGTCCCAGCCGGGGATGATCTGATTTTTGAAAGTCAGCTCTGCGCCGTAGGAATTATTCCTGTTGGCATTGATGTATTGCGTAAGCAGCGTATCCTTGCCGATCGGCGTGCTGATGGTAGAGATCAGGTTATTGGTATTCCTGAAATAGATGCTTCCGAGGAAGCTGCTGGTTTTCCAGCTCTTCATATAGGAAAACTCAATGCTGTTGGTGTATTCCGGTTTCAGGTCAGGATTCCCTTCGCGCTGGTTTTGCGGATCGCTGTAGTCGCGGTAGGGGATCAGCTGAAAGAAGTTCGGGCGCATTACGCGGCGTGAATAGTTCAGTTGCAGCTCCTGGTCGTGCGGCAGCTTCTGTGAAAGGAAGAGGCTGGGAAACAGGCCAGGCACGGCTTTCGTGGGTTTGTAGGTGATGCCCTGGTTCTCCCCGGAGTAAATGTATTGTTCTGCACGCAGGCCTAGCTGGTAGCCGAAATTGCCGATGGCATCGGAGTAATTCACATAGGCGGCATAGATCTGCTCTTTGTATTTATAATTGGTAGAGAGCGAATCGATATGCGGGAAGGCGCCGGTGAGGGTGTCCTGATTATATACGTCGTAGCGGCTGGTATAGTCGCGCAAAGTGGCTTTGGCGCCGAGTTCCAGCTTGCCGGTTTTGCCGATGGGATCGGTGTAGTCTGTTTGCAGGGTGATGAAAGTAGTGTTACCATCTGTGGTATTGTTCTGCCGTACAGACTGTCCAATGGGCTGCCCCAGCGGGTTTTGCGCTTGAGTGATATAGTCGCCGTTGCGGCTGTTGGTGCTGCGGTTGTAGTTGGCATCAGCGGTCCACTCTTCGTTCTGTTTCGCGAAGGTGTGCTTGAAACTCAAGGCAGTGGTATAGTTCCGGAAATTGAAATTACTGTTGTTGAGACGGTCGTTGCGGCCGGTAGTGTTATGATCTTTGTCCTGGAAGGTGCTGAGCAGGTCTTCCGATGTTTTAAAATCTCCCGCTACAATATTTTGTGAAACAGATAAAGTATTTCTGTTGTCGAGATAATAGTCGATACCAAAACGGCCAAACTGGAACAGGGGCTTGCTTTTGCTGTTGCTGTTCTGGAAGAGGAAATTGGTATCGGCTGCGGAGCCTTTGACACCGCCGTAGTTGGTGCGGGTGGTGGTGCCTTCGCCCCAGGTTTGATTGGCGTTGATATTATAGCTGGCAAACACATTTACTTTACCCTGTCGTACCGCGATGTTGCCGCCGCCATTGTATTTGTTGCCTGTGCCAATACCCGCTTGTATATTGCCGTTGAAGCCGGCTTTCTTGTTTTTCTTCAGCACAATATTCAGGATGCCCGACATGCCCTCTGCATCGTATTTGGCGGAGGGGTTGGTGATCAGTTCCACACTTTCGATCGCGTCTGCGGGTATCTGGTCGAGGGTGAGGGTAGAAGGTTTACCATCTACAAAGATGTTGGGAGATGCATTGCGCACGGTGACGTTGCCGTCCAGGTCTACGCTTACAGAAGGCACGCTCTTGAGCACGTCTGTGGCGGTACCGCCTACGCTCACGAGGTTACGGTCTACGTTAAATACCTTTTTATCGATGCCCATGGTGAAGGCGCTTTTCTGCCCGGTCACCTCCACGCTTTGCAGCATTTTCACGTTAGGTTGCATCTTGATATTGCCAAGATCCTGTTCTATGGTTTGCGGCGTGATGGTCACTTTCTTTTGTAAGGTCACATATCCCATGAAGTTCACGCGGATGATGAATTGCCCGAAGGGCAGGTTTTCCAGGCTGAAATCGCCATTGCCTTTGGTGAGCATGCCGGTAACCACGGTGGAGTCGCGCTGGCGCAACAAGGCCACAGAGGCGTATTCTATGGGTTTATTGGTTTTGGCGTCCTGTAATTTTCCAAAGAGGTGGCCGATCTGCGGCATGTTGGGACCTTGTCCCTTAGCGTCTTGTTTGACTGCCCCGTTCTG
The DNA here is from genome assembly GCF_902167635.1 of Chitinophaga vietnamensis. GTDB lineage: Bacteria > Bacteroidota > Bacteroidia > Chitinophagales > Chitinophagaceae > Chitinophaga > Chitinophaga vietnamensis. The sequence goes on along the minus strand of NZ_CABHMS010000007.1, from coordinate 361,559 downwards.
TCCTTTAACGGCAGGGGCCTGTGCGAAGGCGCTAACCTGCCACAATAAAATACCAGCAATGATGGCGTAGCATCGTTTCATCCTGTTCTGTTTTAGATCCAGACTTCTCGTCAGATGAAACAAAAGTACCCGCGTGTTGGTATGAATGGTCAAATATTGTGTTGAGCGGTTGTTTTGCTGGTTGGAATATTCAAAAACGACGCTGAGAGGTCTTAACAGTAGTTAACAAAAATGGAACAGCAGCGCGATCAGGCCGGTGATGAATCCGGTGAGCGCGCCCAGCATTTTAAAGGCGCTCAGTTCTTTCGGCAGCAGCTGATGTACGGCGGTTTCCAGCTGCCCGGCGGAAATGCTTTCGATCTTTGTACGTACGATCTGTTCCAGGTTCATATCTTTTTCTACGTTATCGAGGTATTGGCTGATGAGGATGGGGAAGAGGGTATCCAGTTCTGCCACCAGGTGTGATTTGATCTGGTTCACGATACTGTCGCCGATGAACATGGAGAGCACGGGCATGGCTTTGGGCAGGCGTTCGCGCAGGAAGCTGTCCAGGTGTGATTCTACCAGCGGGATGATGTTCTTTATCTGTGCGGGATCTGTGAGTTTTTGTTTGATGCTGGCGAAGGAAAAAAGTTGTTGTCCTACCATGGCGCCGATCTGTGCAGCCAGCTGTTGTTGTTTTTTTGGAAACACTTTGCGGAAGAGCAGGCGGATAGCAAAGCTGTTGATCAGCCATCCGATGATAGCGGCGATAATGGGTAAGCAGTAGATCATCTGTCCGGAATATTGATTCGGTACGCAAGATCAGAAAATCATCCAATAAAAAAGGTTTCTTTTTTTAGAGAAACCTTTTTAAGGAGCTGCCTCAGCCGGGGCGCGAATTGGTTTATACTAACCTCAACGGGTATACGAAAATATGCAGACAGGAAATAATAAAAAAGCCCGAAAGTCTTTTTTCGACTTTCGGGCTATCCGGGTGACCGAGGGGTCTCGAACCCCCGACCCTCAGAACCACAATCTGATGCTCTAACCAACTGAGCTACGGTCACCGTTTTCAACCCTTTTCGTGATACAGATTTCGTTATTCCGCCGCCTGTATTCCGTTGTTGGGAGTGCAAAGATAAGCGAAAGGATTTTTAAATTCCAAATACTTTTCAAAAAAAAATTTCAGCACGTTACAAATGGCCATTCTTTATCATCTGATCTGCAGTTTTATTTATTATAAAATGTGGATCATCTGCCTTAAATTTACGACATCAGATACAGGTAGTTAAATCTTTGTAATCTGAGAGATACTGGAGCTTTCTTCGTATCTTTGCGCACTTTCCCATTTAATTCCCGATTTCATAAGTCTTTGAAAATCAGTAATATGATTTTATATATGGCGTTGCGAAACCCTGTTCCCAGGAGTTTTTGACCATACTAAAGACCGTTTTCCAGCTTTCCAGCTGGAAAAAATGACAATTTTCCTATAAAACCACAAAAGCAGGGGTATTTAATTATTAATTGTATATATATTATGGATCAGCTTAAACTGAAATTACAGGAGTACTATCAGCGTTACCAGCAAATGGATCAACGGGTAAAACCTGGAAAGGAGGAGCCTGGCAATGAGGACGTGCTGGACATGGAAAATGATATTCTTTCACAGTTCGGATTACCCACATCGCGGCGCTTTGTGCAGATACTGCACGACTTTGTACATCACAGCCATGTGAGCGACCAACTGCTGGATTATGTTAGTAAAAAATTGCGCTCAGCCGCCCGTAAATACCTGCTCGCGCCGGTAGTGCCGGACATCGACCTGCTGGAAAGCGCCAGGGAACAGAAAAGGAGCCCCTATGATGTGCTGCCTGAACTGGGCTACCCGATACATGAATATGCCATCTTCCTCATTGGCGAATTGTATTACCGCCGTAACATGAGTGCTTCCGACATGCTGGATGAACTCAAAAAAATGCAACATTTCGACAGCTGGAATGATCTTAGCCTGATCAGCCAGATGAACAACTACAGCTCCAATGAACTGTATACCAAACTCAAAAAACATGAGCTGCGCTTCGTGGATGATTTCATCCAGTTCACCCGCCGCCAGGAAACATCCCGGCTCGTGAACAAGCGCCCCACGCCTACAGAAGAAGGCTATAAACCCAACTATCGCACCATCACCAAAGTGCAGGTAGAAGATATCATCTTCGACGAAAAAACATCTCCCAGCCTCTTCGGAAAAGTGAAGAGCGGTCGTGGATACCAGCGCATCACCATCAGTCTTGAATTCTCTGAGCTCAACCAGATACTGATGAGCAGCGATGAACTGGGCGTAGAGATCAGCAACCATATCAAGAAACGCCTGGCCACTCCTACACCGGAAAAGCCTACTGTGATTGATATCCGCGCGGAATTTGGCAACATCCTGAAACTGGATAACTGCTATCTCGAAGTGTACAAACCGCAACATCGCGAAGGCAACAAATGGGTGGAAGACAAAGACAACTTTTATTTCGTAGACAAGATTCTCACGAAAAAAGAATTTGAAAAACGTACCAAAGAAGCAGAAGTGAAACGCAAAATACAGGAGTGCCTTGAACTCATCGGCGGCTCTTATGTATACTACCAGCGCTTGCGCCGCCTCGGCATCACCGATGAAGAAGCCAAGCTGCGTGCGGGTTTGCAGGATGAATTACTCTTCAAACTATCGTACTTTCTGAATAAGGTAAAAGAATAGTGAAATTACGAATTACGAATTATGAATTACGAATTACGGCCCGTAGCGCAGATCTGCTACGGGCCGTAATTCGTAATTCATAATTCGTAATTCATAGCCACACTTCATCCGCCAGCGCCTGGCAGATAAGCGACAAGATCACGATCACGCCGGCATGTGCATGCCCCGCGCGGAACATCGCACGCTGGAAAGGTGTGAGCGATAAGGAAGGCATCCGGCCACTGAGCACGCGCAACAGAAAGTGACCACCAAATTCGATCGTGGGAACGGTGATAAGCGTAATACCACACATCAGCTTGCAATCAGGACTCATAGCAGTGATGATTTAAGATGCCATAAATTTAACCGTTATCGCCCGTAATACAGATTAACAAATGTTAGGAATTTGCCAGCGCGGAATTACTTATGTTTGAAGAAAAAAAGAATGGAAGAACTGACGCTTGGCATCGGCTCCCGCGTGCAGCACGCACATTATGGCCCCGGTGTAATCGTAGCGGTAAAGTACGCACAATACCGCGTCACCTTTATGGATCATGGTATCAAAATGATCGACAAAACAGATCCCCTGTTTGAAGTGCTGGTAGCCGAGAACACTACCGCAGAAGTGGAAACAGCCTCCGACGTGGAAACTTCGCTGCTCAAGATACTGCGGCTGTGGGGCGGTATCACGGAAGTAGTGCCGCTGGGCGATAAATGGAAAGGCGGCACCCTGCTCTTGCAGCCTGCTGATGCAGGTCTCAAGCCAAAGGAAATTCCCATTGAAACATTCTTTCACAAGATCACCATGTTGCGCGACCGCCTGCGTGTGATGGAGCAACAGATCAACAGTCATAAAGTATTGTCGGAAGAAGACAAGATCAACCTGCAACAATATCTCACCCGTATCTACGGCTCACTCACAACTTTCAATGTGTTGTTCCGCGACAAAGAGCACTGGTTCGTAGGAGAGAAGAGCGCCGGTAACGACTAATGTTCCGGTGTATGATAGATCATGTGCAGCAGCCAGGAATAAGGTTGCAGCATATGGTGCGTGAAAATATTCTTGCCATTGAAAGGGAACTTTTCATCGTAGCCGCTTGGCGGGTATAATATCACAGGCGATCCTGCCGGTGTGTAGTTGTGGCTGTTCACAAAGGAAGGCCGCTGATACGCCGGCAGTATCTTTTTTACGCGTGTATACGCGACCTTGCCAAGGATGCGCTGCATACGGCGGCTGCTTCTTTTGGTAGGTTTGTTCAAACGGCCATACATATACGCTAATGCCCATCTGGCCGGCCATTTCTGCTCTCTCAATGCTTTTTTGATATCCATGAAAGGATTTACCGGCGTATAATCTTTTGTTGTTTGAATGGAGAAAGGCGTTTCCGGTACCCAGTCGCGCGCATTCACTACCCGCAGGCCCCAGCCATCGCGGGTGAGGTAATCATAGCTATAGGCGAAGTGAAGGTTGCCCGGCTTGGGAGCCGCGCTGCTGATGGTTTTGAACACAATATCTTTGGGCAGGTCGTCGACATTAGCGAGGTAGGCACGCAGCAAAAAAGTGATGGCGCCGCCCTGGCTATGGCCGAAGATGATAAATTCGTGTATGCCTCTCCGGTAGTACTCACGTATATGCGCTACGATATCCGGCGCCATGGAAGCCATGCCCAGCGTCCATCCGGCGTGTACGTATGCTTCGGGATCTGAGGAGAGCTTATAGGTAACGCGGGTGCTGTCGTTCAGTTGAACCGTGCCTTGCGCGGGTATCATGCCGGCATAGAAATTTTCCAGCCAGGAGTCTGCGGCGCCTACGGTGCCGCGGATGTTGATGATGGCTACGGAATCGCCGCGGAGCCACATATCCCAGCGGTTTTTCAGCCCTGTCTCTTTGGCGCGGTACACCATGGTGCAGTTTTCCGGCGGCGGGGAAGTGACTTTGGTCCAGGGGCTATCGCCCTGCCTTGCTGTGATCCGCAGTAGCTGAAGGTATTCATTGGGATCGAAATATGGTTTCAGATGTTGCGCGGTGCTTCTCTCTCTCCCGAAAAATAAAATCAGAAAACATATAACGGAAATGCGGATCGTCATGAGAATAAATAATTAGAGCCTGTGTTTATTGAATGAATCTAAGTTAAAACATGGATTTGAAACAAAGAACACAACAATTTCTTTTATTGCATTGTTGATAAAGCGATTAACTTCCGTCCTTAATTTGCTGAATTTATGTCAAAGAGAATTGAACATGATTTCCTTGGAGAAAGAGAAATCCCGCAGGATGTATACTATGGAATCCAGACCCTGAGAGCGCTTGAGAACTTCCACATTACCGGTATCCCCTTGAAAACTGAACCTGTTTTCGTACAGGCGTTGGGGTATGTAAAGAAAGCTGCCGCCATGGCCAACCGCGACCTGGGCGTGCTGGACAAGCACATTGCCGAATATATCATCAAGGCCTGCGACCGTGTGATCAGTGGGGAATTTGACAACCAGTTCCTGAGCGACCTGATACAGGGCGGCGCCGGCACTTCGGTAAATATGAATGCCAACGAGGTGATCGCCAATGTGGCCCTGGAGATGATGGGCAAACAGAAAGGACAGTATGAGTTCTGTCATCCGAACAATCATGTGAACTGCTCGCAATCTACCAACGATGCCTATCCTACGGCGTTCCGCATTGCGCTGATCAATAAGCTGACCGGCTATACCGAGATATTGAATAACCTTGCCCAGGCCTTTGCCGACAAGGGCGTGGAGTTCAGGAACGTACTGAAAATGGGCCGCACACAATTGCAGGATGCTGTGCCGATGAGCCTTGGCGACGAGTTCAAAGCATTTGCTACCAACCTTAACGAAGAGCTGGCGCGCGTGGAAGAAAGCAAGCGCCTGATCTCTGAAGTGAACATGGGCGCTACCGCCATCGGTACCGGTGTAAATGCACCCAAAGGCTATCCCGATCTCGTGATCAAATATTTGCGTGAGGTAACACAGCTCGATCTCTCCCTGGCAGGCGATCTGATCGAAGCTACCTATGATGCCGGCGCTTATGTGCAATTGTCCGGCGTGCTGAAACGCACGGCTGTAAAGGTTTCCAAGATATGCAACGATCTGAGGTTGTTGTCTTCCGGTCCGCGTGCCGGCCTGAACGAGATCAACCTGCCGCCGATGCAGCCGGGATCGTCCATCATGCCGGGCAAGGTGAATCCAGTGATCCCGGAAGTGGTGAACCAGACGGCTTTCTACGTGATCGGCGCCGACCTTACCGTCACACTGGCCGCGGAAGCAGGACAACTGCAACTAAATGTAATGGAGCCTGTATTATCTTTTGCCTTGTTTACGGCCATCTCCTATATGAGCAATGCCTGCCGCACCCTGCGCGAGAAATGCGTACTGGGCATCACGGCCAATGCAGAACGTACCCGCGATATGGTGATGAACAGCATTGGTATTGTGACGCAGCTGAACCCCATCATCGGTTATGAGCAATCCGCCGCTATCGCGCGCGAGGCGCTGGAAACGGGGAAGTCGGTACATGATATTGCAGTGAAAGAAAAGAAGCTGATCACACAGGAAAAATGGGACGAGATCTATACATTCAATAACCTGATCCGTCCGCAGTTCATTCAATAAATTCCACGAAATATGTTACGCTCCCGAATTTTCGTATATGGATGGCTGTTATACCTGACGGCCTGGCTGATACAATTATCTCCTGTGGAGGCGCAGGCACAGCGCAGGAAGAAAAAGGGAGCGGTCGTTGCCGGTGCGCATAGTAATGATCTCCCCAATATTATTATCTTAGCTACCGGTGGTACCATCGCCGGCGCTGGCACTTCCAATGTCCGCGCCGGTTATGCCGCCGGCAAACTGCCGGTGGATCAGTTGCTCAACGCCGTGCCGGAAGCGCGGAAAGTAGCTAATCTTACGGGCGAGCAGGTAGCATCAGTTGGCAGTCAGGCCATGAACGACAGTATCTGGCTGAAGCTGGCCAAGCGTGTGAACCAGCTGGCGCAGCGCAGTGATGTAGACGGCATCGTGATCACACATGGCACTGATACGGAAGGGGAGACCGGTTTCTTTTTACAGCTCACTGTAAAAACTGCCAAGCCGGTAGTGCTGGTAGGCGCGATGCGCTCAGCCACTTCCATTTCAGCCGATGGACCCAAGAACCTGTACGACGCTATTGTAGTGGCAGCCAGCAAAACCTCCGCCAACAGGGGCGTGCTGATCGCGATGAACGAACAGATATTTTCTGCGAGAGATGTGACCAAAACCAATACCACCAGCACCGCTACCTTTCAAAGCCCCAATGCAGGCCCGCTCGGCGTAGTGTATGATGGCAAGGTGGCATGGTACCATACCATATTGCGCAAGCACACCACTGAAACGGAGTTCGACATCAGCCAGGTAAATGCCCTGCCCAAAGTAGATATCCTCTACGGCTATGCCAATATGAATGCGGCCCTGGTGGACTGCCTCGTGAACGACGGCGCCAAAGGCATCGTGATCGCAGGGGTGGGCAATGGCAACCTGTATCCCACGGTGGCAACGCGCGTGAAAGCCGCCACTGCAGGCGGCGTAGTGGTAGTGCGTTCTTCGCGCACAGGCAGCGGCCGTGTAACGCTGCAAGCCGAGACGGATGACGAAAACCTCGGCACCATCGTTGCCGATGATCTCAACCCGGAAAAAGCGCGCGTATTGCTACAGCTGGCACTGTTGAAAACCGCCAACCACACCATTATCCAGGATATGTTCTTCCGTTACTAAGTATATATACTTTATGATCTGGATACAGTTTGCCATTTTACTGGCGGCCATACTCATTGGCGCCCGCATGAAAGGTATAGGGCTGGGAGTGATGGGCATGGTGACGCTGACCATTTATATCTTTCTCTTCCGTATGCGCCCTGCCGATCCACCGATCGATGTGATGCTGATCATCCTCGCGGTAGTAACCACAGCGGCTACTTTGCAAGCTGCCGGTGGCATGGATTACCTGGTGCGGCTCGCAGAAAAGATACTGCGCAGCAAACCCTCGCTGATCGTGCTGTTGGGGCCTCTTGTCACTTTTGTGTTCACCCTTTTTGCCGGCACGGCACATATCAGCTATTCCCTGCTGCCCATCATCGCAGAGGTATCTACCAAAAAAAGAATACGCCCGGAAAGGGCCCTGAGCATCTCCGTGATCGCTTCCCATCTGGGTATTACTGCTAGCCCCATATCTGCAGCTACCGCGGCTTTGCTCACCATCCTCAGTGGCAGGACCGACCTGCTGTTCATCCTGAAAGTATGTATTCCGGCTACGCTGGTAGGCACTTTAGCGGGTGTGGCAGTATGTTGGAAGAAAGGAAAGGAGCTGGACAAAGACCCTGTATTCCTGGAGCTCATGAAAGATCCGGAGTTTGCGCAAAGCATTGATGCAGATACCAGCAGCAACAAAGCGCCGCTGCCGCCAGGGGCCAAACTGGCCGTTGTGATATTTGGTCTTGCAGTATTGCTGATCGTGCTTATCGGCGCTTTTCCCGGACTGCTGCCCACTTTCGGCGCCGGTAACGCCAACATGGTAGTAACACCTGAAGGCAAAATAAAAATGGCCGCCATGATAGAGCTCATTATGCTGGCCGCTGCGGCAGGCATCATGCTATTTTGCAACACCACTGCGGCCAGTGTGGCCAAGGCCAGCCTGTTCACTTCCGGTGCACAGGCGGTGGTATCTGTCTTTGGTGTGGTATGGATGAGCGCCACTTTCATGCAAACCAATAATGCACTCATCGAACATACTTTGGGCGATATGGTACGTGCCGCTCCCTGGACCTTTGCCATCGCTTTATTTTTGCTGGGCATCCTGCTCTTCAGCCAGGCCGCTACCACCAAGGCTTTGATGCCTTTAGGCGTAACGCTCGGCATTGCAGCGCCTCATATGGTAGCCATGTTTCCCGCCGTCAACGGCGATTTCGTACTACCTGGCTATCCCACTTTATTAGCTGCGATCAACTTCGACCGCACGGGCAGCACGCATATCGGGAAATTCATCATCAATCATAGTTTCATGATCCCCGGCCTCGTAAGCGTAGCCACGAGCGTGGCGGCGGGGTTCTTCTTCGCAGGGATTTTTTGACAATAAGCATTAAATTATGAAGGGGGTCACCGTGCACGGTGACCCCCTTCATAATTTAATGCTTATTGTCAAAATTCCTGTTCCAGGCGGCCTACGCTGCCATCGTCGGCGATGCCTTCGGCAACGAGGCGGAAGCGTTTGGAGAAGTCGTTGTTATAGAATTCTATTTTGGCGGTATGCGTGAGCGTATCTACTGCCACGTTCGGGCTCCAGAAGAGCGTGAGGCGCTTGTCGGGCAGGGAGTGCACTTCTTTTTTTACGGAGTAGTCAGGAGAGTAGAATTGCTTCACGATGGTGTAGCCCGCCTTTTTATAGAGCTCAAAGCCTTTAACGCGTGGATCGGGTGTGCCGGTATTGTCGCCGCCTTTTTTGGTGTATACCGCGATGGCGCCATTAGCACCGCCGAAGCCGCCCATGAACGGAGGACGGAACACTTTGATCAGCGCGATATCATTTACCGAGATAGAACTCAGCATGCTAACGTCCGACTGCATCTCGTTGAGATACAGGCCAGGCTTGCCGCCGCGCCAGGAGAGGGACGGATTGTTGATATCGCCGGTGATCTGTAAGCCTGCCACTTTTGATTGCAGGTATTGAAACACGTTGAGTGCGGTAGGCGTCTCTTTGGTGAGGTCGAAGGAGTAAGCGTCGCCACCGGAGAACATGCCCGAAGCGTAACGTTTTTCTGTGGTTTGTTCAGGCGTCGGTTTTTTGGCGTTCACATTTACTTCACGGAGATATACGGTTTTGTTATTGATCGCACGGTTTACTTTGTTGCCTTCGGAAGCCGCGGTGAGGAACTGTTTCAGCGCGTTGTTATCTACCGGCGGCGGTACGCGCAATGGTGATGGTATCTTGATCAGCGTAGGTTTTTCGAAGAAGTGGTTCTCGAATTTTACGCTCACGTCTTTTGTCTTTCTCACGTTATCATTACCCTGGTAGTAGATATATGCAGTATCAGGGAATACCATGTTGGAAATGGTAAATTCTCCTTTATCATTCACCGGCGCCTGTGCGAACATGGAGGAGCTGTCGGACGGTATTTTGATGATCATATCGATCCTGCCGTTGGTGAGCGGTCTGCCGGTAGGCAGGGTGGCAAGGCCTTTCATGAGCAGGCCTTGTTCGTAGGGATATTTGACCTCGGGCATTTCATTTTTTACGATCTTCTCCCAGCTGAAGCGTCTCCATCCGTTGGTCATCATCACGAGATCCAGTGCCTGTAAGGTTTGTACGGAGTCGTTGCGGAAGTACCAGGCCGGGTTGTATACATATCCTTTGATATCGGAGGTGAGCAGGAAGGAGGAGATGATATTGCTGGCGTTCTTTTTATCGACGGGAACGGCGTCGGCATCAGTAACGGAAACGGATATACTGGTTTGCAGGGTATCGGGCAAACGCAGTACCACCGTGCTTTTCTTGCGGGGCTCGCGGGCGAGGTCGGATTCCAGTACGTCCATCAGGAACTGGTCGTTTTTGCGGACGAAGGTGAGCCTTTCTGCCAGCGGCAGGCCATTTTTGGCAAAGAGCGTTACCTGCAGGATGCCCGAGGGGAGCCTGTCTGTGGGAATAAAGCCGCTGATACGGCCTTCGCTCACATCGAGGTTGGCTTTGTACACCAGCTGGTTGCCCATCTGCGCGATCACGGCCAGTTGTGAGAGGGAGGTATCGTTGGCGGCGCCGGGCATCGCCTGGTAGAAGATGCGTGCGCCTTTGTTATAGATCTTTAACGAGGCGCCGGTTGTTTGTGCAGCCGGCAGGGTGAAGGTTTTGGTTTGTCCTTTCGCACTTTTGATCACGGCCTGGTAGCTGTCGTTGCCATCGGCGGGCGTGATTTCAAAAGTGCCCATACCATCGTGTATAGATTTGATATTGGCCTGTTGTGCGCCTTTACCATTTTTGATCACGCCGCTTACTTCGATGGGGTAACCGTTATTGTCGATGGCTTTGAAAGCGATGTTGTTGGCTTGTCCGGCCATGAGGTTACCGCCTTCCGGGAAGAACTGCACGGCAAAATCCTGGGCGCTGGTATCTGCTTCGGGCGCTGTTTTTTTCGCCGGGTCGAATATTTCTATAGAGCGGGTGTAGAAGAATGCGGGATCGAAGTTGAGCATCCATGCGGTGTAGGCGCGAAGTTGATAGATGCCGGGTTTCTGGTTTTCGGGCAGTTCAAAAAATCCGGGAGCGCCGGCGCTGGCGATGCCGAACAGTTTTTTCTGAACGATATTATTGTTTTTATCCAGCAGTTCCACATACAGGTTGGTGGCCTGTGTGGCGGGCATGCCCTGGAGGGTTACATATCCTTTGAACCAGATGGTTTCGCCGCCAGCATAGTAGTCTTTGTCGAGGTGCAGGTACACTTTTTCCTGCGGATACCGCGTATTGAACACCTGCAAGGCCTTGACGATGCGGTCCGTCCAGTCGGCAGGCGCCGGAAGGAATGCCAGGGCGCTCATCGCTGCGGTGACCAGGGCTACGGGAAGTTTCCATTTCATATAGGCGAAAGTTGATTGTTTGCTATTTGCCGGGTAATTTACCAAAAATAGCAACTTGAAAGATTAAACGGTAAGATTAGTGCAGGTTTGTTATTATTGCGTGTTCAAGCAATGGTTTTAACAAGATTTTAATGAGTTCGATCCGAAAACGATTAGTGGTGGCTGGCGGCGGCGCTGCCGGTTTTTTCTGTGCTGTGAATGCCGCGCGTTTATGCCCTGGGCTGGAGGTGTGGTTGCTGGAGAAAACGGGCAAACTGCTTTCCAAGGTAAAAGTGAGTGGTGGCGGGCGTTGCAACGTTACGCACAACGCGCCTGATATTGCGTATATGGTAAAGCGTTATCCCCGTGGCCAGCATTTTGTAAAGAAATCTTTCACGCATTTTTTCGTTCCTGATACCATCGCATGGTTTGCCGAGCGGGGGGTGAAGCTGAAGGCAGAAGATGATGGGCGTATGTTTCCTGTTAGCGATGATTCGCAAACGATCATCGATTGCCTGCTGCGCGAAGCGGATAAATATCATGTCAATATCCGCACTAACCAGGAAGTAACATCCCTGGAAAAGAAGGCTGGTGGCGGCTGGCGCCTGCAATTGCAGGATGGCCGCGAGATGGATACCGATTTCCTCTGCATCGCTGCGGGCGGCTATGCGCAGGCCGGCAAATTTTCCTGGCTCACGGAAACCAGCCACAGTATTGTACCTCCGGCGCCGTCGCTGTTTACCTTCAATATGCCGGGCAACCCGGTGACGGCCCTGATGGGTGTTGTTGCGGAAGCGCAGATCAAGATCGCCGGCAGTAAATTGCAGCAGCAAGGCCCTTTGCTGATCACGCACTGGGGGATGAGCGGCCCCGCTGTATTACGCCTTTCTGCCTGGGGCGCCCGCGAGCTGCAGGAAATGCAATACCAGTTTACGGCTATCGTCAACTGGCTGCCATCCTACAACGAGAACAGCCTCCGCGAAGCCTGGCAGGAGCTGCGTTTCGGGCTGGGCGGACAAAAACTGCATCATAAAAATCCTTTCGGTCTGCCGCAACGCCTGTGGCAATTCCTGTTACAACAGGCAGGCATACACGAAGATATCCGTTGGGCCGACCTTCCGGCCAAAGATCAGAACAAAATACTGAAACTGCTGACGGGCATGGAGTTCCCGGTGAAAGGCAAAACTACTTTCAAGGAAGAATTTGTTACCTGCGGCGGCATTGCGCTCAGCGAAATAGATGCCAATACGATGGAAAGTAAGCTGCTACCCAACCTTTTCTTTGCAGGAGAGGTAATGGATGTAGATGGCATTACCGGCGGGTTCAATTTCCAGCACGCCTGGAGCAGCGGGTTCGTAGCGGCGAAAACGGTGGCGGAGAGAGCGTTGTAGTTTGGCTCAGGATTAAAGGATTGAAAGGATTTACAAAAGATAAAATAATAGATAAAAAGTAAACGGAGCCCAGAATTTGGTTAAATTTGGTAGATAGAATCAGTACGATATGAACTATATAGAATATATTGAATCAAACGAAAACGTGATGTTGGGAAAACCTGTCGTAAAGGGGACCCGCATTACTGTAGCATTGGTGCTGCAGCGCCTTTCAGAAGGCGCTACAACGGAGGAACTGATGAAGGCATATCCTTCCCTTACACCAACTGCTATAGCGGCGGTGCTGGCCTATGCATCGGACGTAATTGGTAACGAAAGTATTATTGCCGTTGCATGATATTAGCTGATGAGAATATTCACTCATTCATCATTCAAACCTTGCGTGAAGCAGGGTTTGAAGTGGTGTCAGTTACCGAATTGAATAAAGGAATCAAAGATGAAAAGGTGATTGAATGGGCATTACAGCATGATTATCTGCTGTTGACAGAAGACAAAGACTTCGGTGAATGGGTGTTTGCGCATCATATCAAGAATTTAAGCGTGCTTTTCCTTCGTTATTCCTGGCAAGAGTACCGGGAAATTGCCCGGGCAGTTACCTATCTATTGAAAACCCAACAACTCGACCGCCCGGTTTTTGTTACCCTCACCCCCAAAAAAATCAGGATCCGGCAACTATAATTTCAAATAATGCACACCCGGCTCATACTCCTGTTCCAGTGCATCTAGCAGGTTTTTGAAATCTTTCGGCTGCCGCAGGAAGTCTACTTTCGTTGTATCTACCACCAGTGTGCGTACAGGATGTTGCTTGATGTATTGCATGTAGGTATCGTGCACATTCATCAGGTATTCGTCGGGGATCTGCTGCTCATAGGAGCGGTTGCGGTGTTTGATGTTCTCTTGCAGCTTGGTCACCGGCGCATTGAGGAAAATCAGCAGATCGGGCTGTACCAGCTGCGGATTGATGATGTCAAAGAGTTTCTGGTAAAGGGAGTATTCTTCTTCCGGCAGGTTGATCTTTGCAAACAGGAGACTTTTGATGAAGAGATAATCGGAGATGATCACATCACTGAAGAGGTCTTTTGTTTGCAACATCTCTTTGAGTTGTTTATAGCGTTCGGCCATAAAGAACAACTCCAGCGGAAAGGCGTACTGTTGCGGGCGTTCGTAGAAGAGCGGCAGGAAAGGGTTGTCGGCAAATTCTTCCAGTATCAGTTTGGCGGAGAAATGGTTGGACAGCATATTGGCCAGCGTGGTTTTGCCGGCGCCGATATTGCCTTCTACCGTGATAAATTTATAATGCATGCAACGGATTTTTAGATTTGGTGCACCGGCAGATGATCCGGGCAGATCGCCAGCAGCTCGCTGACGGTTTTGTGTAAAACAGGATGTACATAGTCGGGCGCTATCTCGGCCAGTGGCGTCAGTACAAAGCGACGCAGCTGCATACGCGGATGCGGGAGCTTCAGCTCGGGCAGCGACAGTATTTCGTCGTTGAAAAAGATCATATCGATATCGATCACACGGGCGCCCCATTTGCCCTGCCGTAGCCGGCCGATACGCCGCTCTGTTTCCAGTAGTGTATGCATTAACGTTAGTGCGTCCATCTCGGTACGCAGCTCAAGGGCCTGGTTGAGATAGTCCGGCTGATCCACTACACCCCAGGGCGCCGTTTGGTAAAGGGCGGAAGTTTTTGTGACGACGCCAGCGGCCGCATTGATCTCCTGGACAGCCTTTCCGAGGTTTGCGGCGCGGTCTCCCAAATTACCACCTATAAGTAATAAAGCTGTATTCATGTATATTTCAAGCCCCAAAAGTAGCCATATTCCTTATTTTTGAAAAAATGTATCTTTCCACTTCTGTTCATCTTAACTTATAAACATGCGTTTCTTTAAAGTTTTCTTTGCCGCACTACTCGCATTTGTTGTTTTTACAGTAATATGTGTGCTGGCATTATTGGTGATCATCGGAAAGTCGCTGGCTCCGGAAAAAGTAACGATCTCCCCCAATGCCGTGCTGGTATTGGAAACCGGACAATCTTACAAAGAACAGAAGCAGGTAACCCCCTTTGCCGGATTTGTAAGCGATGCCGGTACCCCCGGCCTTTATGATGTGGTAAGACTGATCGACCACGCCACCGATGATGACAACATCAAAGGCATCTATCTTAAAGTGAATGGCAATGGCAACGGCTTCGCCACCAATGAAGAGATCCGCAAAGCCATCCTGCGCTTCCGCCAATCCAAAAAATTCGTGTATGCCTACGGCGAAGTGATGGGGCAGCAGGATTATTACCTGGCCAGCGCGGCAGACAAGATCTACCTGAACCCCAAAGGAGGCATCGATTTCAACGGCTTCGCCAGCCAGATCATGTTCCTGAAAGGCGCGCTGGACAAACTCGAGATCAAACCCGAAATATTTTATTGCGGTAAATATAAAAGCGCTACAGAACCCCTGCGCGAAACACAAATGACCGACGCTAACCGCGTACAAACCACGCAGTTCCTGGGCGAGCTGTATGGCAACTTCCTGGAAGGCATCGCCAACACGCGCAAACTGGATACCGCTACCCTGCATCATTACGCCAACGAGGCCATGATACAGGAGCCCAACGACGCGCTCAAATATAAACTGGTGGATGGCCTCAAGTACGACGATGAAGTGATGGACGAGCTGAAATCAAAGCTGGGCGTGAAAGATAAGGAGAAGATCAACTTCGTGACCCTCAGCAAATACGACAGCGGCACCGACATCAGCAATGGCTCCGGCGATAACAAGATCGCGCTGATCTACGCACAGGGCGATATTATCGGCGGCGAAGGTGACCGCGACAATACCATCGCCAGCGAAGATTATCTCAAAGTGATCCGCAAGGCGAGGGAAGATAAAAATGTAAAGGCGATCGTTTTCCGCGTGAACTCCGGCGGTGGCAGTGCGCTGGCTTCCGAAGTGATCTGGCGGGAGTTGTCGCTTGCTAAAAAAGTGAAGCCGGTGGTAGTATCGATGGGCGATTATGCCGCTTCCGGCGGTTATTACATCTCCTGCATGGCTGATAGCATCTTCGCAGAACCCAATACCCTCACGGGTTCTATCGGGGTATTCGGGGTGATGTTCAATATGCAGGACTTCTTCAAAAATAAGCTGGGCGTTACGTTCGATGGCGTGAAGACTGCGCAGTATGCCGACCTTGGCAGTATGGGCCGCCCGCTCACCGATATGGAAAAGAAACTGATCCAGAACGGGGTGGACAGCACCTACGCTTCTTTCAAATCCCGCGTGGTGGCCGGCCGTAAGCTGTCGCCCGAAGTGGTGGACAGCATCGCACAAGGCCACGTGTGGAGCGGTGTACAGGCCCGCAAACTCGGACTGGTAGACCGTATCGGCGGTGTCAACGAAGCACTGGCCAGCGCTGCGGCCCTCGCCAAACTGGACAAATACCGCCTCTCCGAATACCCGGGAGTGAAAGATCCGCTATCGCGCTTCATGAAAAATGTGGGCAACAACATCAGCATACGCCTGGTGAAAAAGGAACTGGGCGCCAACTACGATATCTATCGCCAGGTGAAAGAAATACAGGAAATACGCGGCATACAGGCGAGATTACCGTTTGATTACCGCTTCTGAGCGCGAAGCTTGTCTTACTCAGGATTATACTGATTGAAAGGATTAACAGGATTTTTCTAAAAGGATTAAAAAAGGATTCGCGAAGATCAAATCGAGATGATCTTCGCGAATCCTTTTTTAATCCTTTTAGAAAAATCCTGTTAATCCTTTCAATCAGTATAATCCTGAGTAAGACAAGCTCCGCGAAAATCCGCATAAAATCTTCCAAATCTTATGTAGTTTTACGCGATTTTTTAAAAAGCAGGTCAGATGAATGGAACTAAGTACAGTCAATGGAGGGCGATGTTTGCCATTACCAAAGGGAGCCTGAGAGCTATTTTCCGTAGCCCTTCCGCAGTGGTATTCAGCCTGGGATTTCCATTGGTGTTTATATTGGTGTTCGGTTTTATTGGCAATAGCAGTGTGTCTGTGAAGGTAGGGGTAGACCGTCATACCGATATTAACAGTCCCTATTACCAGGCGCTGTCGAAGGTACCTACCTTGCGGCTGGTGACCGACCAGGCGGCAGATGTGATGGAAGACGACCTGCGCAAAGGCAGACTGGTGGCTATTCTGAATATTGTGCCAACATCATCGGCGGCGGGTGCGCCTTCCTACGATGTGCATATACGTACTTCTACAGCGTCGGATGTCAGCAAGAAAGGTATCCTGATGTCGGTATTGAAAGAGGTGGCGGCGCGGATAGACAATCAACTGTACAAACGCCCTTCTGTGGCTACTTTCATACCGGAAGAAGTGCCGGGGCGTATGTTCCGTACCATTGATTTCATTCTTCCGGGCCAGCTGGGCTTTGCTTTGATGAGTGCGGCCGTTTTCGGTACGGCGTTCCTGTTTTATAGTCTGCGGCAAACATTGGTGCTCAAACGTTTCTTTGCAACGCCTATCAAACGTACGTATATCGTGCTGGCAGAGGCATTGAGCCGTATGATCTTCCAGTTGATCAGCTCTGTGGTCATTATCGCGCTGGGGCACTTTGCCTTCGGATTCACGCTGGTACACGGTTTTGCTACTTTCGCAGAGATGCTGGTGTTGTCGGTGTTCGGGCTGCTGGTATTCATGGGCTTCGGTTTTGTGGTGAGCAGCATTGCGAAGAATGAGAGCACGATCCCTCCTTTGGCCAATATTGTTACGCTGCCGCAGTTTTTGCTGGCGGGTACTTTTTTCCCGATAGAGTCTTTCCCGAATTGGTTGCAGCCTGTTTGCCGGGTGATGCCGCTGACCTACCTGATCGATGCCTTGCGCAAGGTGGCCTTTGAAGGCCTGCACCTGTGGCATGTAGGCTGGGATATTGCGATCCTCACCCTGTGGGGCGTAGTGGTGTATGCTGTGGCAGTAAAAGTATTCCGCTGGGAGTAAGCGGTTTTAGTTAGATTTGTCGGACATAAATACTGCCAGATGCAAGCCTTTTTTATTATCCTGGGGGCCTTGATCGTCCTTATACTGGGGCTTTTCATTTTCAGTTTCCTTGTTTCTTCCCGTGTGAAGGTAGAGCGTTCCCTGCTGATACCCGCGCCTGTAACAACTGTTTTTCCTTTTGTAAATGTATTGCGTAACTGGGAGCTGTGGTCGCCCTGGAAGGAGCTGGATCCTGCGTTGAAGATCACTTATGGAGAGAAAGAAAGCGGCGCCGGCGCCGGCTACAGCTGGGAAAGCCGCAACCGCAATGTGGGCCGTGGCAGCCTGGTGATCACCGAATCCAGGGAGAACCAGTACATCGCTACCGATACCGACTTCATGAGCATGGGCATCGCCCGCGGCTATTTCCGTTTTGAGCCCGCAAAAGGGGGCACCCTGCTCACCTGGGGCATGGTGGCTGAAATGGGCCACCACCCGCTGCGTAAGCTCATGGGCCTGATGATGGACAAATGGGTAGGCCGCGATTTTGAAAAAGGATTAAGTAATATTGCGCGTTTAGCAGCTAAATAAATATCTATGCGTTTTGTAAAGTTGGCAGTGATCAGTGTGGTGGTGTTTGGTTCCCTGATTTTCCTTGGTTCTCTGCTGTTGCCCTCAACCGCTGTGGTAGAGCGTTCCGGCGTTATCAATGCCCCGATCGATACAGTGTATGCACATATCAGCGACCTCAAAGACTGGGAAAGCTGGAACCCCTGGACCCGCCCGGACCCTACGGCCAAGCTGACTTTCTCTGAACCCGCCAGCGGCGCCGGCGCCTGGTACACCTGGACCGGCGAGAAAAGCAGTGGCAAGGTGAGGGTGCAAGACAGCGATCCCCGCAAAGGCGTTCATTATACCATGGATGTAAAAAACATGCGCAGCGTAAAAGCGGGCATCGAGCTGAAACTCGCTGCCGACGGCAAAAGCACGGCCATCTTCTGGCACCTGCAAACAGACCTGGGCCTGCTGCCCTGGTGGAAACTGCGCGGCTTCATGGCCGACAAGATCTTCGGACCCGCCATGGATGCCGGTCTTACAAAGCTTAGTAATATTTGCGAACACAAATGATCCTTTCCTGTGTAGCTATTTTGCCATTGGTCCTATTCATCATTTGTTGATTTATTTTAATTGGATAACTTGACACCTTACTCATCTTATCACCAATAAATCCATCATCAACATGAAACAAATCATCATGGCCGCTCTCTTTGTAGCCGCAGCCACCACTGTGTCTTTCGCACAGGAGAAACAAAGAAAAAGCGAACACGTTACCGCAGAAGGAAATGGTATTAAAGTAGTGTATGGCCAACCACAGAAAAAAGGCCGCGAAATCTTTGGCAAACTGGAACCCTGGGATAAAGTATGGCGTACTGGCGCCGACGAAGCTACTGAAATCACCTTCAGCAAAGACGTGACCTTTGGTGGTAAACCCGTGAAAGCTGGTACCTACACGCTTTTCTCCATTCCGGGTAAAAAAGAATGGACCGTGATCCTCAACTCCAAACTGGGACAATGGGGCGCATACGATTATGAAAAAGTAAAAGACCAGGATGTTGCACAGGTGAAAGTACCACGCCAGATACTGAAAACACCAGTGGAAAAACTGACCTTCACACTGCCCGCCAACGCAGTGGTTTTTGAATGGGATGATACCAAAGTATCTGTGCCGGTAAAGTAATTGTTTTGTATCTATAAATAGCAAAGGCACGCCCCGCGTGCCTTTGCTATTTTATTTTATGGAAGGGAGGCCACCATCTCCCGGATACATTCGTATACCCTGTCCAGTTGTTCATCGGTGATACAATACGGTGGCAGCACATAAAGCGTGTTGCCAAGCGGCCGCAACATCACGCGACGGTCCCTGAAAAATTGATGCAAGTGATCCGCCAGCTTATTCGTATACCCGTCGGCGTTAGGGGTCGCTACTTCAAAGGCGAGCACGGTGCCCAGCAGTCTCGGGTTTTTAATTGCCTTCATCTCTTGCAGCTCCTGCAAAAATACCCGGTGTTTTTCGTTGATGCGTTGCCGTTGTTCCGCGCAATCCTTTGCGGTGAACAGTTCCAGGCTGGCCAGCGCTACGGCGCATGCCAGCGGATTGGCCGTAAAAGAGTGGCCATGGAACAATGTTTTCAATTTATCATTGGAGAGGAAAGCCTCATAGATCGCTGCCGTGCAGGTAGTGATACCCAGTGCCATGCTGCCGCCGGTAAGACCTTTGGAGAGGCAGATCATATCGGGTTTCGTTTGTACATGCTCCATAGCGAAGTTCTTACCGGTTCTGCCGAAGCCGGTCATCACTTCATCGGCGATGAGGAGGATATCTTTTGAAACGCAGTGCTGTAGCAGCTCTTCAAAGGGCGCCGCTTCGTACATGAGCATGCCGCCGGCGCCTTGCAGGAGCGGTTCAAAGATAAAAGCCGCCACGCCTGATGCGAGCAGGGCATTAACTTCTTCTTTTAAACGGGAGATATTTTCCGGTGTAGGGAGATCGATGAACTGCACCTCAAAAAGCAGTTCATCGAAAACGCGGGTGAAGGCGCTTCTGCCGCTCACGCTCATAGCGCCGAAAGTATCGCCGTGGTAGGCGTTTTTGAAGGCGAGGAAAGTATGTTTGCGGCTACCTTTATTATCCCAGTACTGGATGGCCATTTTGAGCGCTACTTCCACGGCGGTGGAGCCATTGTCGGAGTAGAATACACGGCGTTGGTTGTCTGGCAATATTTCCAGCAGCTGTTCTGCAAGATGAACGGCGGGGGGATGGGTGTAGCCGGAGAAGATCACATGTTGCAGTTGCAGCGCCTGTGCGGCGAGCCGCTGCGCGATATGCGGGTGCGCATGCCCGTGGATATTGACCCACCAGCTGGAGGTGGCGTCGATGTAGCTGTTGTCCTCTTCATCAAACAGCAGTGCGCCTGCTCCGCGTACAATGGCTACCGGCGCAGGTGCGGTGTGCATCTGCGTGTAGGGATGCCAGATGACTTGCTGGTCGCGGGCCGACAAAGACCTTGTTTGCATGTTCGTTCCTTTTGAAGGGCCGAAGGTACGACATCATCTATTTACGCTACTCATAATACTGGATAAGCGTTTTGTAAAGATCTTCCGCCGCATATGGTTTGGGGAGCAGGTCTTTTACGTGGAGCAGTGTAAGACGCTCTGCCACTTCAGGCATGATGTCGGCGGTAAGCACGATGATAAAGGCTTCCGGCTGTATCATACGGATGTGCGGGATGGTTTCGTAGCCATTCATTTCCGGCATGTGGAGGTCGAGGATTACGCCGTCGAAGGTTTGCTCCTGCAGCTTTTGCAGTGCTTGCCGGCCATTGGAGGCGGTGGTGAGCAGTGCGCCCGACTTTTTCAGTTGCAGTTCTATTACGCGGATGTTGATGGCATTGTCTTCCACCACGAGGAGGCGCATGCCTTCCAGGAATCCGGGCGGGCGGCTGCCTTTGTGTTTATGTTTGCCACTATTGTTTTCCGGCAGATCGAAGCAGAGGGTGAAGCGGAAGGTGGCGCCTTGTCCGGGCGTGCTTTCCAGCTGGATATGGCCTTTCTGTAATTCTACCAGTTTGCGCGTGATGGCGAGGCCCAGCCCGGTGCCGCCATGGCGGCGGGTGGTGGCGGCATCGGCCTGAACAAAAGTATCGAAGATGCGATCGTGCATATCGGCGGGAATGCCTATGCCGGTATCTTTCACCACAAAGCTGATCTTGCATCTGCCCCCATGATGTTCTTCCTGGTGGGCTTCTATGCTCACTGATCCGCGGTAGGTGAATTTGATCGCATTGTTCACGAGGTTATTGAGTATCTGTCCGAGCCGTACAGGATCGCCGGTGATATTTTTAGGGAGATCATGATCGATGGCGGTGAACAGTTTAACGCCTCTGGCTTTGGCGAGTGGCTGATAATTGTTGGCGATGCTGTGCAGCAGATCGGGGAGATCGAATGGGATGTGTTCCAGTTCTATCTTTCCAGCTTCTATCTTGCTGAAGTCGAGGATATCATTGATGAGGCCCAGCAGGTGGTTGGCCGAAAACTGAAGGCTGTGCAGTACTTCCGCATTTTCCGGCAGGTGATTTTCTTCCAGCAGTCCGGCGATGCCGATGATGGCATTGAGCGGCGTGCGTATTTCATGGCTCATGACGGAGAGAAATTCACTGCGTGCCTGTGCGGCTTTTTCGGCGCAGTCTTTCGCTTTCATGAGTTCCAGTTCTGTTACTTTCTGATGGGTGATATCCATGATGATGCCGCGGAAGTGGCTTACCTGGCCGTTGATGAAAACGGGGATGCCTACTGTTTTTACCCAGGAGGGCGTGCCTTTGGCGGAGATCTGGCGGATCTCGAGGCAATAGGGTTTGTGTTGTTCTACCAGCAGGCGGCGCGCCTCTTCAAACAGGGGCCTGTCTTCCGGATGGTAGAATGCCGCGGAGGATTCAAAGTTAACGGGATAGTCGAAAGGTACTTCGCGCAGTTCATATACTTGCCTGGTCCAGAACAATTCGCCGGTAACCGTATTAAATTCCCAGCCGCCGATGCGGCCCATTTCCTGGCTGATGTTGAGCAGCTGGTTACTTCTGAGGAGGTCGGCTTCTGTTTGCAGGAGTGCGAGCTCGTCTTTTTTGCGGCGGGTGATATTTTTGATGAGCAGCAATAGCCGTTTTTGTTTCGTGCTGGCTGATCCGATCAAACTTATTTTGATACTGTACCACTCTTGCAGGTGACTGCGGATATCGGGGTATTCGTATTCTACGGGTTCGCCGGTGAGCAGCACGGATTCTACGAGGGGAGTGAAGATGGAAGCATGTTCGCCGAGCACTTCCTCGAAAGATTTTCCGATCACTTCGTCTTTAGGCCGGAACAGGAGGCTTTCCTGGCGGCACCATATTTTGGTGAATATTTTTTCTTCGTTCATTTCGAACACGATGTCGTCGAGTGCGGCTACGAGTGCGTCGAGGTCGGCGGCGAGTTGCTGGTTGTTCTTTTCGATCCTGCATCTTTCCTTTTCTTTGTTGTTGGCATAGAGCAGGGTGCCGTAGGCTTGCACCAGTGGTTGCAGCAGTTCTATGATGGCGGTTTTGTAGCCGCCGGATTTGTTAGCGATGCCGATGATGCCGATCAGTTGCTGGTCGTGGATCACTGGCAGGCCAAGGAAGGACCTGACGGGCGGATGCACTGGCGGGATGTCCTGGCGGCGTTCGTCTGCTGCGGGGCTGTTGCTGATATAAGGTAATGCGGTGCGCATCACCTGTGTGGCGAACTGCGCTACAAGCGGCAGCTGCAGCGCAGCCTGCATGTTGGCGGCGTAACAGGCTTTTGTTTCTTCGCTCCAGCCGGTGGCGGTGATGGCGTGTGCGAGCAGGTGTGGCGGCTCATGATCTTCATAAATGATCTCCCCGATAAATCCATATTCGCTGCCGGTAATAGAAAGGATGCCGTCGAGGAAGTTCTCGAATGTTTGCCGTGGATGACGGTGGAGGGCCACCGTATTGTTGATACGGCCGAGCATCTCCATGATCTTGTTGAGATAAAGTAATCTGTCCTGCATTTGCAGGGAATCGGGTACATCTTCCGCTGTAGCAGTTGTTGCCTGAGGAGAGGGTAAAGTTGATGCGAGCATAAGCGGTCAGTTTAAGTGTACTTGCCTGGTTATTTATCAGTTAAAACAAAGTCTGTTCCGACAGCCTTTTCAGGCGGCCGCACAACAATCTTTCAGCAACTAACAACGTCGGAAATGCTTGATCCAAGCGGGCACGGGTTATGATTTTGGAGTTCCTTGTAATAATTTTACCCGGGGAGATAAATTTACTAAAATTAAGCACATAGCCAAGTTTATTTTCTGCACATGCGATGTGAATTTCGGGTGAAAAAATATTTTCGGATTTATTGATTTACGGATTTACGGATTTGTGGCAGGCTTCAGACATACCTCAAATCCGTAAATCCGTAAATCAATAAATCCGAAAATAATCAGGATTCCTGACAATATTTAGAGGTCAAACTTCACAGAAAAGTTAATCGTGCGGCCATCGATCGGGCCCCATAGCGGTGCGAAGCTGGGGTTGCTCACGGGGCCGGTGAACAGTGGTTCGTGCTTGCCCTGGCGTGCATCGAAGATATTTTCTCCGTTCAATACCAGCGTTACGTGTTCGCCGATCTTACGGGAAACCATCAGGGCCCAGAACCAATAGCTGGGCGCCTTTTCGTTATTGTAAAGGTATTGATTGCCCATCCAGCTGTTTTCGATACCGAAGCGCCATTTCTCTTCTATCTCGTATGCCAGCGTGCTGGCAAACTTATCCTGCGGCGCAAAGGCGATGTTGGTATGTGCGTCGTCTGTATAGCGGGAAGTAGTATGGTTGTAGCCGAGATACAGTTCCAGGTGGTTGTACGCTAAACGTATATACGTGTCCGTGCCAAAGCTGTTCACGCCGTATGAGGCGTTCTGCAACAGCACTTTGCTGCTGTCTTTGGCAGAAGGTACCGGCAGGATAGGATCCTTGATATGCGTATAGTAGAAAGCCTGGTTAAGGGTAACGTCCACCTTGCCCCAGCTGGTGTGATAGTTGGCGTCAAAGTTAAGCCCCTGGCTTCTTTCCGACTTCACATTGGCGGCCAGTGGCAACAGGTTGCGGTAGCCGATCGTTTGTGTTTGCGAGGTGAAGATAGCCGGTGTTTTGTAACCGGTACCGCCGCTCAGCCGGATGGAGAGGCCTTCTACCGGTTTGTATACAAATGCGAGGCGCGGCAGTACGTACCAGCCGAATACATTGTGATAATCTGCCCGTACGCCGGCTTCAGCCATCAGTTCATCGGTGATATGAAAGCCGTCCTGTGCAAAAGCGCCCATCGTGTTATATGTGTAATTGCCGAGCAGGGAGCTGTCGCCAGTGGCGCGGCGATAGATTTCGCCGGTATTGTTCAATCCTACTACCCAGTCGTGGCGGCCGCTCTTCTTGTTATAGTTTACTTCTGCATAGGTGCTGGTTTGGTTGCCCACCAGTGCGAAGCTGCCTTCTGTATTTTCCAGGTGATAGAAGCTACCTGCGCCTTTAGCGCTGAGGGTGCCGCCGCCGGGGTTTTTGAGGGTGTATTGCAGGTCTACGCTGTTACGGGTGGAGTTGTTCGCCTCCGTATAGGTGTGCACGTTATCCGGGTGTTTGTCGAGCGCCTGCATATCGCCGCCTTCACGTTTTTCGAAGGTGCCGGTATAGCCTACCACCAGTGTGCTCTTTTCGTTGGGATACCAGAAGAAGCGCGGGTGAACGGTGTATTGGCGAACGCGCGGCACGTCGGAGAAGCCGTCGTTGTTCACATCCACAGGGTTTTGCGTGGTAGCGCCGGCGAAGAGGGTAAGCCCTGTTTTGCCATAGCGTTGTGAATAGAAGGCATTGAAATTATTTTCCTTGAGCGTGGTGCGGTTGGCCAGTATGGTGAGTTCCGGTTTGTTGGAAGGCGTTTTGGCGATGAAGTTGATCATGCCGGCGATAGCGCCGCCGCCGTAGAGGGTGGATACGGAGCCTTTGATGATCTCGATCTGTTTGAGGTCCAGCGGCGGAATGGCCAGTACGCCAAAGTTGCCGCTGAGGCCTTCGTAAACGGGAAGCCCGTCGCGCAGCAACTGGGTATATTTACCATCGAGGCCCTGCATGCGGATCGCGTTGTTGCCGCTTACGGCGGAGGTGTTCTGGATATGGATAACGGAAAGATCGCCGAGGATGCCGGCTACGTTGCCGGGTTTGATACCGCTTTCTTCTATCATCTCTTCCTTACCCAGCACTTCCACTTTCATGGGAAGGTCTTCGATGCGGCTATTGGTGCGGGTGGAGGAGATCACGACTTCTCCGATATCGGTGCCGCCGCTGCGCATGATCACGGGGATGGTATCGGGACCGTTGTAGGGAAAACGTATCAGGAGGTCGGTGGCCTGGTAGCCCACGAAGGTGAAGTGCAGCTCGGCCTCGCCTTTGTCTTGCCTGGCGATGCTGATGGTACCGTCGTTGCCGGTGGCTTGTCCTTTCTTGGTGGTTTCGTTGAGTACAGAAACGCCGGGGAGCGGTTGCCCGGTGGTATTATCTTTCACGAGAACAGTGATGCGCTGTGCATGGGCCATGAGGCCGAAACATAGCAGGATACCGCTTAACAGGATGATTCGCATAGTCAATGATAGATTAAATCCGATGCAAAGGAACGGAGGGAATCTGGAGTAAATCTGTTTTATTTAAATTGTTTTACAACAAAGCTGTGGGTGTTATCCTGGTGTTGATACTGGATATCCAGCCCATTGCTTTCCACGATCTTTTTCACGATGGCAAGGCCGAGGCCATTGGCATGACTATGTTCCGGCGCATGTTTTTTGAAGCGCTGAAACAGGCTGGCAGCGGGTATTTCCGGCAGTGTGCTGGTATTGGATATAGTAAGCGTACTTTCTGTGAGATGGATGGTGATGGCGCCATCGGTATGATTGTATTTGATCGCGTTGCCGAGCAGGTTGCTCACCAGTATGTCTGCCAGGGCCGGGTGCAGCGGCCATAGCGATGGGCTGGTGATGGCGGTGCTGACGCTGATCTGTTTCTCTTTTATCAGCTCTTCAAACAATTGCAGGTATTTTTCTGCGACGGCGGAGAGGTCGGTTAATTCTTTGACGGGATATTGCTGGTTCTCGATCTTGGCCAGCAGCAGCAGGCTGTGATTGAGGCGCGACAAGCGTTGCAGCTCATCGCTGCTTTGTGCGATGGCTTTGAGTTGTTCTTCCGACAGGTTATCATCCTGCAATAATAATTCGAGCTTGCTCTGTGCGATGGCCAGTGGCGTCTGCATCTCATGGGCGGCATCTTCCGTCAGCTCTTTCATGCTCACATAGTCGGTATGGATGCGGGCGGCCATATTGTTAAGGGCGGCATTCAGCTCATTGAATTCGTGTGTGCGTGTACGTGGGAACTGCTGCGCTTCCATGCGATTGAGTTGCAGGTGACGTATCCTGTCGAGCGATTGGTAAAACGGTTTCCACACTCTTCTGCTGATCAGCCAGTTGGATACCAGCACAAATATGAGCAGGCCACAAACGGCCAGCAGCATCACTTTGATGATATTGTCCAGCAGGTCGTCTTTCTCGATCGTTGATTTACGCAAGATCAATTTATAGTTGCGGTTATGCACTGTGATCACCTGTGTGAGCTGGCGGAAGGGCGCGTAGGCATCTTCCGGCTCCTGGTAAATGGTGACGCCTTTGAGTTTATGTTTGGGTTGCGCAGGCTCGATGGTGGGGATGAGGTTGAACTCCGGTGTGGAGATGCCATATACCGGGCTGTTGACGCTGGCGGTATCGAGGTAGCGCATCCATTGCAGTTTATCGTTGACCAGCTCTTCATCTATCTCATGCCTGATCTCTTTATTAAATTTATGGAAGAGATAGAATGCGCCTGCCGTGAAGAAGGGCAGCATGATCAGAAGGAAATAGACGGTAGTTTTTGTGAGCAGTTTCATGAGCGGTCATTTATCCGAAGCGGTAGCCGGTGCCATAAACGGTTTTGATATAATCTTCGCCGCCGGCTTCCAGTAGTTTCTTGCGCAGGTTTTTGATGTGGGTGTAGATAAAATCGTAGGAGCCGGCCTGGTCGTAGGCATCGCCCCAGAGATGGCCTGCCAGTGCGGATTTGGTGACCACGCGGTGTTGGTTGGCGATGAAGTAGAGCAGGAGTTGGTATTCCTTGCCGGTAAGGGTGATGGATTTATCGTGCACCAGTACTGTTTTGGAGGCGGGCTTCACTGTGATCTCATAAAAGGAGATGGTGGTGTTGCCTTCGAACTTTTTCCTGCGGAGGATGGCGTTGATGCGGGCATTGAGTTCCGAGAGATGGAAAGGCTTGGTGAGATAATCGTCGGCGCCGAGTTCGAGGCCGCTGAGTTTATCTTCCAGCGAGTCTTTCGCGGAGATGATGATGATGCCGGCTTTGGACTCCATATGTTTCAGTTCTTTGACGATATCAAGGCCATTGCCCATGGGCAGCCCGATATCCGCCACGATGCAGTCGTAGTCAAATTCATTCACTTTGTCCATAGCCTGATGGAAGTCTGCGGCGATTTCGCAGATGAAGCCCTGATGTTCCAGGTATTGCTGGATAGTGGCTCTGAGCGCGGGCTCGTCTTCAATGATCAGCACTTTCATGGGGTAAAAGTACAGATAATTCCTAAAGGAAATCTGTAGCTGGGGGCAGCTGCCTTACTTCCGCACATTCAGCATCTTCCTGAAAGTGGCAGCTAAAAGAAGCTTAACCACGGAAAAATCTTATGAAAAGCGGCATTTGTAACATTTCCTGCCATAATCTGCAACATTTGAGAACCATGCTTCAAAGAACATCGGGTAGTTTTATAGCAGAAACGATAAGAAAGAGCACTGTTATGAAAATACGTCTGCTGCCACTTTTCGTTTACCGGATTTCTGCGCATTAATGGAAAGTTTTTCATAAATAATTTTATGTATTTAAATTCACGTTTTAAAGCGAGAATGCGTCACTCACTTTTAATTGTCCTTTGGAAAGCGTTACGCGAAAAAAAATGATTGGTGGCTCGTGTCAAAAAAACAATGACAATAAACGGGAACCTCGATCGTTAAAGGGAATAAAAAAATAAATTATGCGCTTAAAAGTAGCAATTGTTGCTAGTAAAATCCTGTTGTTGTTATTAATCATTTCGCTTCAGCCTTCCTGTAAAAAAAGCGTTGATAGTGGCGGTGGCGCCCCTGCTGATTCAACTATCTCCGTAGTTACGCCATCAGATCCTGAAATTGCCAAAACAATCGGCTTCTTTTTAAACGATTGGAAGCCTAAAACCTTTACTGCGCCTGCTTCGGTTGATGGCTCGGTTCCTGCAACAGGTGCTGCAATAATTACTGTGGATGCTTCAACGGTTGTCACTAAAATTCCCCCCACCTTGTTTGGCAATAATTCCAATACATGGACGGGCAATTTCACAGACGCCACCTTACTAACTCATATTACCAATCAACACCCTGATTTTATTCGTTGTCCTGGTGGCAGTATCAGTGATGCATTTTTCTGGAACACACCAAGAGATGTAAAGCCTGCAGATGTTCCGGATAGTTTAGTAAATGCAGATGGAGGAAGATACGCAGAAAATTACTGGCATGGAATGAATACAGATAGTTGGACATGTTCAGTAGATAACTATTACAACATGCTTCAGCAAACAGGCAATAAAGGAATCATAACAGTGAACTATGCCTATGCACGTTATGGTACAAGTGC
The DNA here is from genome assembly GCF_902167635.1 of Chitinophaga vietnamensis. Taxonomy (GTDB): domain Bacteria; phylum Bacteroidota; class Bacteroidia; order Chitinophagales; family Chitinophagaceae; genus Chitinophaga; species Chitinophaga vietnamensis. The sequence goes on along the minus strand of NZ_CABHMS010000007.1, from coordinate 332,598 downwards.
AGACCCTGTAGCAGCCGCTGCGCATCTTGCAGCAGACTGGGTTCGGTATGATAAAGGCAGAACGAAATACTGGGAAATTGGTAATGAAAATTCAGGAAGCTGGGAGCCAGGTTATAGAATAGACAAAAGCAAAAATAAGGACAATCAGCCGGAATTCATTACCGGCGATTTATACGGCAGGCATGTAAAAGTTTTTGTTGACTCCATGCAAAAAGCTGCAAAGGAAACAGGAGTCAGCATTTATATCGGAGCACAGCTTGTAGAGCATTCGCCTGCATCGTGGGAACCAACGACTACAAAAACATGGAATGCAGGCGTGCTTCCCCAGGTAAATAATGTCGCTGATTTTTTTATTGTACATAATTACTATACAAATTTCAACGCCAATGACCCGGCAGGTGTAATACTTGCAACAGCTGCTACGGTTACTTCAGATATGACCAATATTATTTCACAATCGGTAACGGCAGCGGGTGCAACTGCAAAGCCAATAGCGCTGACAGAATATAATATTTCTTCCATTGGTTCCATGCAAATGGTGTCGCAGGTATCAGGTATGCATGCAGTGCTTGTGATAAATGAGCTGATGAAAAATAAGTTTGGCTTTGCCTCCCGCTGGGATCTTGCCAATGGATGGAGCAATGGTAACGATATGGGATTATACAACGTTGGTGATGAACCTGGTGCCTCTAAATGGAATCCAAGACCTGCATTTTATTACCTGTATTTCTTTCAAAAAATGTTGGGAGACAGACTTATCAATACTTCCGTAACGGGCGGGAATAACCTTTCTACCTATGCATATTCCTTTAGCTCCGGACAGGTTGGGCTTACAATAGTTAATCAGTCTACAACGGCACAAACCGCACAATTGAAATTTAAAAATTTTAATGCCGGTGCAAAGTTCTATTGGTATTCGTTGGTGGGCGGAACAGACGGCGGTGAGTTTTCTAGAAAAGTGTATGTAAACGGCAATGGACCTTCCGGCATTTCCGGTGGACCGGCAGATTATACAACATTAAAAGCTTATGCTGCTTCAACCTCGGGTGGAATTAAAGTAGATATTCCTGCGCGTGCTGTAATATTCATGGTAGTTGATAAAAAATAAAAGATATAATTTTTGAATGCCGGATATGTTTTCTTCAATACACAGCGCCAGGTATCGATCCAATATTATACTTTAATCTTTTGATTGCTTTGTTTCCACCACGAACATAAACTTGATTAATGTATCCCTGAAGTATTTCTTTATCTGGTCCGGCTCTTTAATAAGCGTCATCCGGCTGATCTTATTTTCTGGTATTTGCTTCAGCTGATCAAGTCCATCAGTTTCATATTTCTTTCCGTTGATCACTACACCAGTTATTTTTTTCAACTGCTCTGAAGCAAGATAATTATTCCATATCTGCTTTGATTGTTGCATACTGGGGTTGGAATAATCATAGATCAAGGTGTCAGATTTCATCGTGGTCGGGTCTATTTTCTTCTGAGCAAATGACTGCATGGCAGCGGTGACAAAAAGAGTTATAAAGAAGATCGTTTTCATGGGTCTACAATATTAGATAACGTAGGCTGTACAGTATTGTGCAGCCTACTAAATATAATGTTTTATTCAGAGAAATAAAGTGTCACGTCCTTTTGTCTTCTGGTGTACATCGGGCTTTATTGCCCATGTCTATATTGTATTTTTAATCTTCTGATTGTTTTGTCTTAGGCTTGTCCATGATTTTAAGATTACCTGGTGGTAGTGGCGATCAATACGAACCGGATAGATTTACGTGTGAAATATCTACGCACCAATGCAAGACTGTTGGGCGTGATCAGCGTTTTAATTCTTCCACTGGGAATATCCTCTAACTTAGAGAGACCGCCCTGCTCATATCTGACCCCATCGATAATTACCCCGGTCATGCTCCTGATTTCGCCTGGGACATCTTTATTCCACCATGCTGAGAGGGGGCCACCTGCGCAGTTCCATATAATCGTGTCATAGGGGGCAGTATGGTAACGATGTTGTGCGTAAAGAAAGATTGGAACAAAAGGCAGCAAAAAAGTACAGACTGTTTTCATGGGTTGACGGGTTTTTGACAGCTACGAAAATAACGGCATCGCACAAATGAAGTTGTTAAGCATTTATTAATTCAAAAAATAAAGAGGCGCTGTAATGATTGCCTGTCGCTCATTCTGGAGGTTTTACTTACAGGTATAGATCATAAGGCTGTAGGCTGCAAGGTCTGATATATAGAAGGTCGGCATTGCCCATGGGCAACCCGATATCCGCCACGATGCAGTCGTAGTCAAATTCATTCACTTTGTCCATAGCCTGATGGAAGTCTGCGGCGATTTCGCAGATGAAGCTCTGATGTGCCAGGTATTGCTGGATAGTGGCTCTGAGGGCGGGCTCGTCTTCAATGATCAGCACTTTCATGGGGTAAGAGTACAGATAATTCCTAAAGGAAATCTGTAGCTGGGGGCATCCGCCTTCCTCCGTACTTGTGATCTGCCGGAGTGTATGCTTGCCCGTAGTTTTCCCTCCGGCGATACCGGCAGGCACATGGCTGAAGGAAAGAAAAAAATTTGGCAATAATTCAAAAAGGTTGTTAAATTTGCCCTCTCCCGATCGGGATGTAGCGCAGCCCGGTAGCGCGCTTCGTTCGGGACGAAGAGGCCGCTGGTTCGAATCCAGTCATCCCGACAAAAAAGGACAGGATGGTTTTAAAACCATCCTGTCCTTTTTATAGGATACCCCCTTCAGGAAACACCAGTTTTTGCAAAGATTCTTTTTTAGAGATATTGCCACAATCCCATGCTGTAGCCAGTTCCCGCGAAATCATGACCTTTTCATACAGGTAGACGAACAGGAAGCTCGCGATCAGCGAGAGCAGGAGCAAGAGACGTATGTAAACCTGGTAGGTTAATCATCGGGCAGATTTTCCATATCCTCTATATAGAAAACCTTGCACGAGGTCTGTTAATATCATGCCGCCCCGCGTGTTCAGGTGCACCCCGTCTATATGAAATTTCCATCCGTTTATGCGAGCGATCTTATCAAAGCTGTATCCAAGTATAAATTCGCGGAAAAGATAATCGCGGTAGAAGGGCAGGAATCTGAATTTTGTAAAAGCTTGTCCAGGCGAAGCAATAATCTGTTCGTGAAACCTTTCGTAAAATGGAATGTAGGCGACGTTTTCGGCCTGCGCCGTTTTCTTGATGATCTCTGAGAAGCGCCTGAAAAGGTCATTTAGCTGTTTCTGCACAGGGTGAATGGGATATGGGTCTTCACCAACCTGAGCGAGCGATGCTATGGCAATGCGAGCAGGTGTCTCCTGTTTTAATCGTTGAATGATGATCTGAAGGTTGTGCTGAAACCATTCGGGAGATGGCTCCTGCGGCAGATGTTTCCAGCGCTTGTATAAACGCCGGACATTATCAAAGACAATCGACAGTATGTCGTTGCTGCCGATAATGATAATGACGTAGTCCGGATTGCTATTAACTACTTGCCTTAACCTCTGGCATGTATTATAAGCAAGGTCGCCGCCGACGCCAAAATTGATGAAATGAAACGGTTTATTCCGCGGTCTGCTTTCCAGCGCGGCTATCCAGTTAAATGTCCCTTTGGCCGCCGTCGTACTGGAACCGAGGCAGGCTACGGTTATTTTGTCTATGCCCGGCTGCTTTGTATCCGGCCTTTTCATACAGGCTATTTGTTCAAAAATAATATTTAGATTCTGAACGGAAATCCTTGATTTTTTCCAGTTTTTCATCCGACTAAACAGCACCTACGATCATTTCGCAGGTGCTGTTTTATTTTACGGACTTTTCAGGACAATAACTTTGGACTTTTCAGGAAAGCCGGTTTACGATTTCACGCTGACCTTTGTGCTATAAAGTTTATAGCAATGAAAACAGCAAAAGCGTATGTAATCACAGGCCCCACATCCGGGATAGGCTATGCCACTACATTAGAGCTAGCCAAATATGGCGCGGTAATTCTTGTAGGCAGAAACCGCGATAAGCTTGGTCAGGTACAAAAAACAATCGAAGGACTTGGACAAAAGGCAGTAAGCATAATATGTGACATATCAGACATTACAAAAGCCAGAAGCGCAGCAGAACAAATAGATGCCCTAAAGCTTCCTGTGGCTGGCGTAGTTAACAACGCAGGTATCATGCCATCAAAAGCCAGCAAAAATGCACAAGGCTGGGACATGACTTTTGCCACCAATTATCTTGGCGCTTTCGCTTTTACAGAAGCATTATCACCCTGCCTGCCTGATGGGGCGAACGTGGTGTCTATAGCTTCTGCCATTGAAGATCCGGAACGCAAGCCCGCAAAAATCATGGGCATGCGTGGCGGACGTTACATTTCAGTTGAGGCAAGCGCCCGTGGCGAGTGGAAAGAAGGCGGATCAAAAATAGCGGGCATAGATGCTTATGCCACATCGAAGCAATGTATACTCGCCGCTACCATGGCCCTTGCGCGTGAAAATAAAAGACTACATTTTAATGCCGTAGAACCAGGAATAACCCGTGGCACAGGTCTGGGTAGTGAAAGCACAAATTCAATTGTGCGCGCTGTATTTGGCCACCTTATGGCTATCATACCACCTTTCTCGCACTACAGCAGCACACCTGAAAAATCAGCAAAAGTTATCGCAAAGGTACTAATGAATGAAACGGGACAGACGGGCATTTACTTTGATGAAAAAGGTGAGCCCATGCAAGGTTCAGCATTATCGTGCGACCCCCAATTTCAGGATCGCGTTGTTACAGAAACAAGAGCGTTCTTGCAGAAAATAGAGTAATTTCATTTACTATGAGGAACGCTATGAGTGTAAATTCAACATATGTGATGGATGAAATTTCATCTCAGCATTTTATTGACGAACACTATTTCGTGTATGTGGTGAAGGGAGTTGTGGTGCTTTATGACGGAAGTAAATACCTGGAGCTCCGTTCCGGGCAAAGCTGCATCGCCCATAAGAACAGGTTGGGACGCTATTATAAGATGAGAGAGGATGGTGAACTGGATAAGGTAATTCTTACTCTTGATGAGTCATTCCTTAAAACGTTTTATAACAAACACAAACCAACGATAATAAAATTCGATTCTACTGAAACCTGCATTCCGGTAACCGGCAGCGAGTTATTGAATAATTATATTGTATCGTTACGTCAAATATATAGCCAGGGAAAAATAAGCGAACCTTTTGGGGACCTGAAACGTGAAGAATTAATATTGATCCTGTTGCAGCAACAACCCGAACTTGCAGGCCTGTTTTTTGATTTTGGTATCCCCGCAAAAATCAACCTGGAGGAGTTTATGGTTCGTAATTATGCGTTTAATGTCAGCATAGCACGTTTTGCTTTTCTTACAGGAAGAAGCTTATCCGCATTTAAACGGGATTTCGGACAAATATTCCATGAAACGCCAAGCCGATGGCTGATATCGAGGCGCTTGCAGGAAGCATATTTCCTCATTGACAAGAAAAGTATGAAACCATCAGATATTTATCTGGATCTCGGCTTTGAAACGTTATCTCATTTTTCATTTTCATTCAAAAAGCGGTTCGGGCTGACGCCAACAGATTTATCTGGCAAAAGACAAAAAATCAGGCTGAAATAGATTTTCTTTAATAAATACTGTATAATTGTAAAATACATGATTGTTGATGTAGCTCATTCCTATGGAGAAAATTTTTTTTGTACTGATTGCCCTTGTGTTTAATATGAACCCGTATGCCCCAAATTAAATATCCTCCACAGCGCCTGGCGCCTATATCTGGAACCTTTAAAAATTCACCGCGTTAAAATAAATCTTTAAGCAATATCCAACTACTGACATACTGTTGTCACTCACCATTTCGAGCTTTGTATTCAATCAGAAAAAAATAAATAACTATGCAAAAGATGACACCTTTCCAGATTAATGTGGCACAAAACGTATTGGATGATCTTAAAGCACGGCTGGCTCAGACACGCTGGACGGATGAACCGGATAATGCCGGCTGGAATTACGGCACGAATCCCGATTATTTACGGCAACTGGTGGACTATTGGCAGCATAGCTACGACTGGCGGCAGCAAGAGGAATTGCTGAACAGATTTCCTAACTATAGAACGGAGATCGATGGAACCGGTATTCATTTTATCTATGTAAAAGGAAAGGGAACAGGAGCCCGGCCCTTGCTCCTCACACATGAATGGCCGGATAGTTTTCAACGGTTTTATAAAATCATTCCCTTGTTGACTGAGGACGGCGCCTTCGACCTGATCATACCGTCGATGCCCGGGCACGGATTTTCAGACCCCGTAACCTTACCATCCATAGAGACCGCCAGGCTATGGGGAAAACTGATGACTGATGTATTAGGTTATTCGGATTTCTATGCAGGTGGCGACTACGCCGTGACGACATCCCTGGCCAACCAGTACCCTGATCAGGTCAAAGGTATCTACCTCACTGATACCGGTTACCCTAATGGAACGGAAGACTGGTCGAAGCTTAGCCCGGCAGAGCAGGAGTTCGGACAGAAGATACAGCGTTGGTTCTTTGCAGAAGGCGCTTTCAATATGGTTCAGTCCACAAAACCACAGACACTGGGTTATGGGCTAAATGATAGTCCGGTAGGCCTTGCGTCCTGGATACTGGAAAAATTTTATAGCTGGAGTGATACCGGAGGAGATATAGAGAACAGCTTTTCCAAAGATGAGCTCCTGACCAACATCATGATCTATTGGGTTACAGGCACGATAAATACCTCTATTCGCAGATACGCGGCCGATATGCACGCCATGTATGCACAGGGATTTCCCGCCCCGATACAGCCAGTGAAAGCTCCCACCGCTGTGGCTATTTTCCCTGCTGACAGTGATACGCCGCGGGAATGGGCTGAAAGAAGGGTGAATCTCCAATTCTATACTAAGATGCCTAAAGGCGGACGCTTTGCTGCATTGGAAGTACCAGCGTCTTATGCCAGTTATTTACGGGAGGCCATGGCAGTTTTAACAGATAAAATTGGTTAATTCCTTATGCTTTCGCCTGATACATAAGAAGTTTAAATCCTTCCAAGCGCCCACAAATATTGAATTTGTGGGCGCTTTTATCTTCATGCGTATTTTTTATATAGTGGATTTTATACGTCTTGTTCTCCAAACATCCTTTTAATATCATCCTGGATATCAAAGATGTCACAAACAGCATATAGCCCAATTGATTCTTGCAGGTCTTTGTTGGAAGGCGGCGTCTCAACACAGGCGCTCACCAACTTGATCTGATTGGCCAGGTCAGGTAAAAACTTCATCCCTGCAATTGAATATTTGGAAATACGCTTTATGCCATCATTATATACCCGCCCTTTTGCCTGGATGTTTTCTAAGGCCGGGAGCGTAGGTACTTTGTCAAATACGCTGTCATAGAACTCAACAACCGGGCTTTCATTCGGGCTCGAAAGTTCATGAATGTAAGCACAGTAATATTTCTTGCCTAACTGAATGGAGACAACATCTTTAGGTCTGTAAAAAGTAATGCTGTCGGGTGTTGCCGGTTTTCGTTTTAGTTCCACCGGCGGGCTACTGATAAGGGCTTTTATCTTGTCTGTCTTTCTGAAAAAATCATCACTTAAAGCAACGGATTGATTTAAATTGTCAATGGCTTTTATCGCATTGTCCGTTATGGATTTGTCGGCAAACCCGTATTTGTGCAGGCTTACAGCTATGGCAAGTATGGCCTTTTGTTTGTAATTATCGGAGACTTCGGCATGGTCGGCTTTCAGGATACAATCCCACCGTAACAGCATTTTCGGAAGAAAGAAGGCGAGTGGATCGCCCGCTATCTTTTTGTCGTGTTTCGCATAAGACATTGTCCTGGCGATAAGCCTGGCAAGGTCTTCGTCAACGGATTGTACCAGATGTCTGGCCGCTAGATTATCCAGGATCTGCTGATGTGTCATTATTATATATTTGATGCCTGTCTTTTTCAGACTTTCAGAGCAATTAACGAAAAATATTGCACATTCAACAAATCAGCAACAGCCTGTGCTCTCCAGGTTTTTCCTCCGGCGCACGGTGAAGACAAGGAGGAACCTGGCTTCCAGGATGATCAACCGCCAACCGCCACAGGTGACCAAGCCCCAGGCTGATGGGACGTGCATCAGCTTTGGCCTGATAGTGCAGATCAAAAAAATGTTCTTTTAAGAAAGACTCAAAACCCTCATCTGCTCCATGATACAGTTTTCTGAGTTCATCACGTATGGCTGGAATAAGTACTTTCTTTTCGCCCTGTGAATTGGGTAATATCTCGCTGGACTCGCCATAGTAGGTGCATAAAAAGGTATCGGTTGGTATGGGAGAGCGGTCTACATGAAAGGAATAAACATCAGTTGGAAAAAACGGGTAGGTATTGTCCCGCTCATAGTGCTTGATCAGATTAAGGACGGGCGATGCGCCATGAGCTTTCAATAGCTTCAGGTCATTCAAAAGTATTGCACGGGCAAGCTGTCCCTGTTCGCTCAACTGCAGTTCATAAAGCTCTTCTGGTTCGATTTCCGTTATATTTCCGCTTGGCGTTACCTTTTTAACAATCTCGGAAAAATCGCCTGTTAGTTGGCGTGTCCAGCAGATTGCATTCGTGTCTCCTTTAAAGGGCGTAGCAACAAGGTCCTGAAAATTCGTGACGGTGTGAATGTGTTTCCAGGCATGAGATGAATCTATCATAGCAGACAATATAAAATCATTTGGCAACGAAGTACGGTTATTTTCGTCTATATTGTCCCATCTTCGCAATAAGAGAAAAATTATGAAGCTTCTTCTTACTTCCGCCGGCATCAGCAACAAAAGCATCCATCAGGCGCTGGTTGATCTCCTGGGTAAACCGGTCACAGAGGCGAGCGCGCTTTTCATACCCACAGCGATATATGCGTTGCAAGGTGGCGCCGACATTGCACGAAACGTGATGAAAGGATCGCTGGGCGATCCCTTCTGCGAAATGGGTTGGAAGTCGTTGGGAATACTGGAGCTTACTGCATTGCCCAGCATCAAACAAGAACTTTGGGTTCCCATGTTGCAGGAGACGGACGCCTTATTGGTAGGCGGAGGCGACTGCCAATATCTGACCTACTGGATGCTGCAATCCGGGCTGGCAGCGCTTTTGCCGTCGCTGCTGCGCAAGACGGTATACGTAGGCTTGAGCGCAGGGAGTATGGTAATGACCCGCTATGGCACAACCTATGGTGGCCATACGCTGCCAACCGAAAGCGATAAATCACTGGGACTGCTTGATTTTGCCCTGCATCCGCACCTGGACCATGAGTGGTTTCCGGAAAATTCTCTTGCCAACCTGGAAAAGCTGGCCGCTACGATACCCGTGCCATCGTATATGATAGATGATCAGACCGCGATCAAAGTGGTCGATGGTGTTGTTGATGTTGTATCGGAGGGGCATTGGAAGTTGTTTGCACCAGTTACAACTTCCAGTATTTAAAAAGACTTTCGATTAACGTGTCCACTTATCCCGGGAATAGTTTTGCCGTTTCCAGCATTTGCCTGATAGCGTCCAGTTTCTCCGAAGGCGGATCATATTGTGGTATCGTTGCAAAAAGCAGCCTGGATTTATCTACCAGGCGATCCAGTTTTTCCGCGAGCAACCTGCCTTCGCCTTCGTGAGCATACCGGAGTTTGTTTTTGTTGATGAATCCGGAATTGACAGACCTGTTAATTGCCTGATGGCAGGAACATTTGGCCTGACTGCTCACCAGGCCACAATACTGACCAGTAAACCCGGTTATTTTTTTTCTGGCCTTGGATAGTTTCTGCCGGAAATTATCGCCGGAAATCCCGAGGATGGCTGCTCCCTGCACACTGTTGATACCGATGATCTCTCCCAATATATACACCAATCTGCTTTCTTTATGCAGACATTGCAGCATTCCCAAACTGCATCCCACCTTGATTTCAGCTGCCAGCTTTTCCCGTTCTCCGGCATCCATGGAAGCAGGAGGCTCTGAGAGCCCGGACTCCAGCATTGGCCCGAGGGATTCGAGAGAGACAACAGGTATATGGCGGCTTTTTTTAGCAAGATCGCTCAACAGGTAATTGGTGGCTACCCGATAAACCCATGTTTCAAAGGAGCTGCCACCCCGGAAAGTGCCGATACTCTTGAGTATCCGAAGCAGGATTTCCTGGGTGGCATCGCTCGCATTTTCAGGATCGCCGGTCATGCGAAAGGAGAGATTATAAATATCTTTTCTGATGGCCTCCAGCAAATGGTTCAAAGCTGTTGTATCACCCTGGATGGCCCGGGAAACCAATAGCGCTATGGCTTCGTTGTTTTTCATCATACAAAAATATTCAAAATCTGATGACCGGATCAATTGGATTCCAGTATGTGCTTCAGCCTTTGCAGATCTGCTACCAACCTTGGAATGCCTTGCTGGCGGAAGGTTTCCACTGGCGCGGCTTCAGGTTTCAATAACGCGAACAGATATACGCAGCTCGTTTCTCCGTTCCTGACCAACAGGGACGGATTTGTTCTTACCCCGTTCATAGACGTATGGATGTATCCTGTAGCCTCGTCTGCATCTATATGCATCACCATCTTACCAAACCGCGTATCTGCAATATACTGCCCGTTCTCCTCCGTGATGTCTTTGAAAAAACCGACTCCCCATTCCTTTTGAAACAAAGGGTCTTTCAGGTTACTGAAGGCTTTTTCATATGAACAGTTCAGTTCGATCACTTGTACGCTGATGTTGTCAAAAGAATTTTCCATTTTTCTTCTTTTAGTTTAATGAATATTGTTTATTCATTAGACATGACTTTGCGTATAGTGTGATCGTTTTTTGAATATTTTTTTATTTTTCATCCGTATGCAGCCAAACCACCACCTGTTTTGCCTCATGCGCTTGCCCAATAATATCTTTGTATAATTCTGGCCGTCTCGCATTGATATACCTGTGGCCGCCGGCCTTGGTAATTTTTTCGGGTGTAATGGTGGCCGTAACAAAACTATCGTCAAAAGATCGGCATTCAGCGAGGATGTCGCCAAAGGGATCAATGATCATGGAGCATCCATTTTTTAACTGGTCGTCATCCATACCAATGGGATTGGAAAAAACAACGTATATGCCATTGTCATAAGCTCTTGCAGGTAGCCATTTCATCAACCATGCCCTTCCTTTCATGCCGTCAAATTCCAGGCGTAGAGAGGTGGGATCAGCTTCGCGGTTTTTCCAGAGCTCGGGATTGACAAAGCCCGCTCCTGGCCTGGGCGAGGGCGTGCACATGGTAGCATGGGGCATAAAAATGATATTTGCTCCCAAAAGCGTAGTGGCCCTTACGTTTTCTATGATGTTATTGTCGTAACAAATAAGGATACCACATTTCCAACCATGAATTTCAAAAATGCAATACTCGTGTCCGGCAGTTAAGTGTGGATGAATGAATGGATGCAGTTTTCTGAATTTTGCAACCAGGCCATGTTTATCAACACAGATGTATGCTTTAAATAAGTTATCATCTTTATCTTTTTCAAAAAGACCAGCCAATATAACAATATTATATTTACCAGCTATCTCTTTAAGTTTGAGAACGCTGTCTCCTTCAGGAATGTATTCTGCCAGGTCGAGCATTTGTTCTTTGGAAAGATTTCTTGCAAACGTATAGCCTGTTACAGCACATTCATGAAAGGCAATTACATCAGCGCCTTCTTTTGAGGCTTGTGCAGCAAGTTTTTCAATGACGCCCAGGTTGTAAACCTTGTCGGCGTTTCTATGCTCAAATTGAGCAGTTGCTATTTTTAAATTGTCCATGATTAAGATTTGGACAAAAATAGTTTACGGCATTTCCGGGAAATTGTACAAATCCGACATTGGAGAAGCAGGAGCGCACACGACCAGGTTGACGGCCATCTTTTCGGATTTGTCGCTATACAGGCCAGGGGTGATGCCCGTATGTTTCTTAAATTCTTTTATCAGGTGCGATTGGTCTGCATACCCTGCCTCATAAGCGCTTTGCGTAAGCGACTCGCTAGGTTTTTCATTTAATTTTTTCAGGAAGTTATGGAGCTTTACAATGTTGATAAACTTTTTGGGAGTGATGCCGATAGATGTCAGAAATTTTCTTTCAAGGTGTCTTTCTGTGTAGCCGGTAAATTTAACCAGTTGACTCATCGTCATCATGCCTTTATTCCTGAAGATAAAAGTTAGCACGGGAGATATTAGAGCTTCTGTTTTCAGTGTTTGTTTTACCGCCAGGTCAATAAAAAAAGTATTTAAGATCCTTACTTTCTCTTGTGTTGTATTTTTTTCAAATAGCCGCATGGCAAGTTGTGATCCATCTTTTCCGAAAACATCTTCTGTCCTGATAAAGAGGTCCTGTAGCTCATTGGCGGGCAATCCAAGCAATTTGTTGATTCCGTCGGGTTGAAACACCACGATGATCAACCTGGTTTCATTTAAGAGAAAAATATCTTTGAATGCTGTAATTTGTCCGTATAAAAATGAATGGGGCAGACGTTCCAGTGGGGTATTGTCTTTCTGTCCAAGGGCAAGATCATTTTCCGGAGAGAAGACAATACCCGTATTTCCATCAGAGAACAGGCGCAGCTTTTTGATATCTATCCCGCTGCTTTCGAGGAATAGATAATGTTTGATAAAAGGAAATAATTCTTTGGAAGGCAATATTTGCATGTTCTTTTAGCATTTCCGCTGGCGCTCAAATGTAAGATTATTTTTTATTACCGCTTGCCCCATGCTTCGCCTTCCGGCGTACGCCGCCATTTGAAATAGGCATCCAGTACTTTCAGCGATTTTTCAGCAGGCACAGGGCCTGTATGGGGAGTTTGATGGAAGTGCATCACAACAGGATTTTTATAGCTGTATGGAGGCCAGCGGGGAAGACCGCTACCATTTGGATCATTATACTTTGCAAAGTTGGTCCAGTAAGTTGCCATGGCATCAGATATTTCCAGATCGCTTTTGCTTGTCTGTGGATTTGATGCATCGAGATGTTGAAAGACATAAGCAATATCTTGCGCGTGCGGTGATCCGTCGCCATAGTGTGGAGAGCCGGCGGGATAATCGGGATGTTGATCGAAGTAGTAGTAGAACACTTTTGATTTTCCGGTCTTTGATTGCAGCGTTGCCCAGGTCCAGGTTTGCCATCCAAATGCCGCATCACGGCTTAAATCCCTGGCTGTTTTGGGAACAATGGTGGAATCCACCGGATAAGATTTAAGCAGATCATCAGCAAATTTACCATAACGCGTTTTTACCGCGGCGATGTAGGCTGCGGGCGTTTTGGGTGGTGAAAAGCTCGCGCCTTCATCAGAGTTGTAGCCGATCAGGATCGCCACATCATTGTATTTACCTGCTTCATATAATTTGTATTGATCATCTGGTATTACCCATCCGTCAATAACAGGCCATGCCAATCCGTGTATGGGAGGAAGTTTATCCGCATCGAGTTTTCTCAGCGCTGCGATCGAAGAAAACCCTGCCTGTCTTACATGCGCTTCTCCTGCGTTCTCGGCATCATGTAATTTTTTTAAATTCTCACCTGGAAAGGTGGTGATCCTTGGTGGTCCAAATGAGCCGCCACTTTGTGAGATGGCGCCCCGGAACAAGCCTTTTGCAAGTGGCGATGCACATAGCATACTCACCGCGACGCCGCCGGCTGATTCACCGAAAATGCTTACTTTACCGGGATCACCTCCAAATGCGGCAATATTTTTTTGGACCCATTTAAGCCCTGCTATCATATCCAGCAAACCATAATTTCCTGAAACATGGTTTGAATTTTCAGCACTTAATTCAGGGTGTGCCAGAAAGCCAAGCTGACCAACACGGTAGGCGATGCTTACCAATATCACACCTTTGTTCGCTAATTTTTCACCACTGAAATTTACATCAGAAGTAGCGTCTCCATTAAAACCGCCACCATGGATCCATACTAGAACAGGGAGCTGTTCATTTGAAGATTTTGCAGGCGACCATATATTCAGGTATAAGCAGTCCTCGCTTTTCCCTGAAGGCGGCGTCCAGCCTTGTATGGGGCCAGGTGCGAATTTCTTTGCCTGTAGCACGGTGTCCCATTTTTTCACAGCCTGTGGCGCACGCCAGCGAAGATCGCCAATGGGAGGAGAGGCGAAAGGAATACCTCTGTAAACAGTTAATCCATCTTCAGATGTTCCTTGCACTAAGCCATCCTCAATTTTAACAGGGGCCGGTTGTTGGGCAACAACAGCGCTTGTGGAAAATAGCGCGAATAAGGCAAGCAGTGATAATTTTTTCATATCGTTTGGCTTAATTATCGGTTTGAAATGTATTTATCGCCCCCCGGGTGAAACCCGGGTTCAATACCCCGGGTTTTGCACAATCCTTGGATTCCGGTCTATTACATCCTGTGGTACCGGGTTCAGGTACATTTTTGAAGTGAATACATGCGGATGATTCAGCGGCACGATCTCATATTTCCATACGCCGCTATTATCGTTGGGTATGGTGTTCGATATCTTCATACCATGTTTATCCACGTTCATGACGGTATTGGCAGTTTTCCAGCGGATGATATCATAGAAGCGTTTATTTTCAAAACAGAGTTCTACTCTTCTTTCCTGGTAGATAGCGGCCCGCATATCCGCCTGTGATAGTCCGGGTGCGAGGTCAGGAAGGGCTGCTCTTTTGCGGATCTGGTTGATGACGTTGTATACAGTGGCGTCGGGCCCTACGGCTTCGTTTTGTGCTTCTGCATAACCCAGCAATACTTCGGCGTAGCGGTAGTAGATGAAGTTGGCGCCGCTCACTGCGCCGCCACCAGGCCGTACGAGCGGGTTGAGCTTCTTTTTAAAATAGTAGGCGGTGTTGCTTACATCGTCGGTCCCGAAATCAATCTGGTTTTTGGAAGGATGTACTTTATCAATGCGGGTGTATATCGTATCGCCTTTGTCCATCCAATCCATCTTATAAGGTGCGCCGTCGTATACGATCCAGTCGTAGAAGCGTTTCTCACGGCCTATGTAGGGATGTTGCGGATCATAGCCGGAAGCGGGATCGGTGATGGGCTTTCCATTTGCCATGAAAAACTGGTCTACCAGTTCCTGCGTAGGACAGTAGTTGCCCCAGGTGTAGTAGACGCCATTGATCCACACCGGGCCGCCATATTGTTCAAATGATGATCCCATGATATTGGCCACCACCTGGCGGTCCCAGACTACTTCCGAATGGTATTTATTGGCTTCGTACCAGATGGCGGAAGGGTCGGGAAACAGGTCATATACTTTGCCGTTGCCATAGAGGTCTATGAATTGTTTGAAGGTGGCGGCGGCTTTGGCCCAGCGTTGGGCGTCATAGTTATTGTAACCGGCCACCTGGTGCGGATCGTTGCCTGCGGCGGGCTGCGCATTGTTGAAGGCAGGACTGGCGGCGTATAATTCCACCCAGCCTTTTAAGGCCAGTGCAGCGCCCAGTGTGGCCCTGCCGGCATTTACATCGCCGTGGTTGTATTTCGGCGCGAGGTAGCCGTCTTTAACGATGGAGTCCAGTTGTGTGGTGATAAAATCTACCGTTTCTGCGAAGGTGCTCCTGGGAATATATATGGCGGCACTGTCCATCGTGCGCCTTTCTTCAGGGATGGTAATAATGGGAAGACCTCCGATGTGCATCCAGAGCTCACTGTAAAAAAATGCGCGGATAAAGCGGGCTTCATCGAGCCGTTTGTGCAGCCACTCCGGTGAGAAGTTAGCGGCGTTTTTGCGTACGGCTGTGATGAAAGTATTGCATTTGCGGATGTTGGTGAAGGTGCTTGTCCAGTTGGTGAGATCCGCGGAGCCGGTGATGCCGCCCCATACCGTATAGTCGTTGGAGGAGGCGGCTACAATGCCTTGTTTCCAGTTGTAGGAAGTATAATAAAAACCGGCATCATTGTCATCAGTGAAATTGTCCAGGTTCTCCGGCTGATTCCAGTAGTTGGGTAAAGCACTGTAAATATCGTTGAGGAAAAGATCGGCATTTCCTTCACTGCTCCATTGGATGGCGTCAGTGAGTTTTGTCTTATCGGTATTTTCCAGGAAATCTTTCCGGCACGACAGGATACTGAATAACAGTATGGTAACAGGCAACAGAGAGATGTATCGCTTCATAGTAACTTAATTAAGAGGATGAATCTAAAAAGTAACATTTAGCCCAAACACAAATACCTTCTGGTTAGGATAGGCTGTTTCCAGGTCTGTATAACCTACTTCCGGGTCCATGAATTTCATTTTGCTGAAGGTGAGGAGGTTCTGTCCGGAGAAGTAACAACGGAGGCGCTGCATCTTCAATGCTTTGGAAACGGATGCAGGCAGCGTGTAGCCCAGTACGGCCGTTTTTAAACGGAGATAACCTGTTTTCATCATCCAGAAATCAGAGTTCTGGGTATTGTTGGCATAGGGCGATTGATTCGCACGCGGATACTTTGCATCAGGCGTATTGGGTGTCCAGTGGTTATCAAAATATTCGTAGGCAGAATTGCTGTTATTGTTATTAAAGGGCACTGTCTGGAAACCGCGGATGTTGATGCTGGCCAATGCAGATCCCTGGAAGAACAAGCTGAGATCGAAACCTTTCCAGGATACGCTGGGCGTGAAGCCATAGGTGATGGCAGGGTACACCGGGTTACCGATCACTGTTTCATCATAGGAATCTATTTTTCCATCCGGCACGCCATTAGGCCCGCTGATGTCTGCATATTTGATATCGCCCGGATGCAGCACGCCAAACTGGGTAACGTTATATCCATCCTGGGCATCGATAACGCCATCATGGTTGATATCGTCTGCTTCGGTAAACAATCCCAGTGCATGATAGCCGAACTGCGTGCCAATAGGCCTGCCGGTTCTGCTGCGATTGGGATTATCACGTGTGGCAGCGGTTTCAAATACCTGGACCATTTTATTTTTGGCATAGCTGAAATTGCCGCTCAGATTCAGTTGCAAGCCATTCGAGAATCGATAGTGGGTGCCGGCAGAAACTTCAATACCACGGTTTACCATGATACCCTGGTTTTCATCGGAAAGATTCAGGCCATATTCCACGGGCACGGTAACTGCCGGCGGCAGCAGCATGCCGGTCCTTCTTTCATGAAAATAATCCGCTTCCAATGTGAGCAATCCATCCCATAAGGAGATATCCAACCCTATATCTGTTTTAGTGGATATTTCCCAGGTGATGTTCGGATTAGGCTCACGGGTGGTGTTGGAGCCTTGCACCATATTGCCGTTGCCAAAGGCGTAGGCATTGCCGTATAAATTATAACCGTTCAGATATTGGAAGGCCGTTCCGGCCAGATTGCCTGATTTGCCCCAGGACCCCCGTAGTTTAAGATAGTTGATCACTGAGTGATGATCAGCCATAAAGTTTTCTTCGGAGATGACCCATCCCGCAGAGAAGGCAGGGAAGTAACCCCAGCGTTTGCCGGGAGCGAAGTAGTAATGGCCATCGTAGCGGCCTGCGGCCTCAAAAAGATATTTGTGATCGTAGATGTAACCCAGGCGGTATACAAATCCAAGTTGACTGCCGGTAATGGTTGAACCGTTGTTGTCAAAATCATTTTTATTGGAGCTGCCCATGCCCAGTTCATCAATGCTGACAGCAAAATTGTTGCGCCGGGCGGAAAAGCCGGTGGAGTCATTCTTGCGGGCTTCTGCTACCAGCAAACCGGTGAAGTCGTGTTTACCAAAGGTATTGTGGTAGTTGAGGTATCCCTGGTAGGTAAAGTACTGGTTTTTTGAATACTCCTGGTTGAGCCAGGTATACGGCGCAGCGCTGCCTTCCGAAGTAGATATCTGTTTCGTATAGGTGTAAGGGTTAGTGGCTGTATTTTGTGAGTAAAAATAAAACGGCGTATGCCATCCTTTCACCATATAGTCGTTGGGATCATAGCTGAACGTTCCCTTGATGCTCAGCCCTTTAACGAAAGGCAGTTGTTGCTCCACGGAAAGTGTGGTGAGCAGGGAAGTGGCATTACGACGGGAGTAACCTGCATTCAGGATGCCTACCGGAGAATTGCCTGCAAACTCGCCCCAGAGGCCATTGCTGTAATAAAGGTTGGTGATGGGGATTAATTTATAGGCACTGCGGAACAGCTGCCCCGGCGTGGTAGCGGCATCTACGCTATTGGTATTTTCGAAAGCGCCGAGGGCAGACATAGTTACCAGGGTGGTAGCTGTTGCGTTCACTTCCATGTTAAGATTAAAATCGTAACGTTTATAGTTCACCGGCTTGAACATACCATCCTGTTGAAGAAAACCGAGGCTGGCATAGTATCGTGCTACTTTGGTGCCGCCGCTTAATTGCAGGTTATAATTCTGAGTGGGGGCATGCATGCGTACCAGGTCTTTCGTATTGCTGATGGGGTATTTGTCGGGATCTTTGGCATGCAGCGCTGCATAATTCTTGATGAGATCTTCTGAGAAAGGTTGTTGCGTACCGCCAGGATTTTCATTCATATATGCTTCATTGCGCAGGCGCATATAATCCTGTGCGTTCAGCATTTTGGGGTAATAAGTAGGCGTTTGCCATCCGCTATACATATTGAGCGAAAGCGAAGGTATGCCTGTTTGTCCGCGTTTGGTGGTGATGAGAATTACGCCGTTGGCGCCTCCTAATCCATAAGGAGCAACGGCAGCGGCATCTTTCAATATAGTGACGGAGGCAATGGCATTGGGCGATATCTCGTTGATGTTATTACGAATGATACCATCTACTACAATGAGCGGCGCATTGTTGCCGGTAGTGGCGATTCCCCTGATGTGGATATCGGGATTATCTCTTCCTGGTTGTCCGCCATTAGGTCGCATGCTGATACCGGCAACATTTCCTGCCAGCGAGTTGGATATGTTGGTCACCGGCGACTTTGCCAGTTCTTTTCCCTGCACCGCCGCCACAGCTGCCGTGGAAGAGGTTTTCTTCTGCGTGCCATAACCTACCACCACCACTTCGTTTAAACCGCTGGCACTTTCTTTCAGTATAACGTTGAGGGGATCGGTGGCGCTTACGATTTCGATCTGTTCATAACCTACATAACTGAATACCAGGGTAGCGCCAGTGGCGGCCTGGATTTCAAAATGGCCATTTTGATCGGTGACGGCGCCAATATTACTGCCTTTTATTTTTACGGATACGCCTATAAGCGGTTCGCCGCGCTCATTTTTCACTGTGCCGCTTATTTTGGCGGCGCTTACATTTCCGGCTGCGATCACAATGGCGTTGTTATCCATTACAGTGTAATGCAGCGTTGTGCCGGCAAGGGTTTGCGAGAGCAGTTGTTCTACCGTGGCATTTTCTGCATGAAGCGATACCGGCGGTTTTTCCGGCAATATATCATCGTTATAGATGAGCCGGTAACGGGTTTTTTGCTGGATAGTTTTCAGGGCTGTTTTAATGCTGACATTCTCCAGGGCGATGCTGATCTTTTCCTGGTTAACAGCAACGGCGGATGCCGGCATGATGCCGGCGAATAGGCAGGCCAGCGCGAGAAGGCCGCGCAGCCTGCCTGACAGGCCTTTACTCAAAGCCCGTAGGAACGTTGTTTTCATAACATGGAATAATAAAAGGGTGAAAGAAAGTAGTATGCGAGTGTGTAATGTTGCTAGGTCATAATGTTGATTTTAAAAAGATAAAGAATGCGATATCAGTTGCTGATGTATACATCTTTCCCTTCGATCCGGTAAGTGAACGGACGTGAAAGCTGTAACATTTTCAGCGCTTCGTCCAGTGATTCTGTATTGATAATCCCGGAAAACCGCAGCTGCTGCAGGGGGGCGGACCCGAAATGAAAAGTAACGCCGTACCATTGGCTCATTTTGTTTGCCAGGCCGGAAAAACTATCATTGTCAAATACCAGTTTGTTATCCAGCCAGGATATTTCCGGCAGCTGTCCGCTGCTGTTTTTTTCCAGGCGCTCCTGCTGAAATACAGGCTCCTGGCTGGCTACGGGCACGGTTATTTTTTCTTCGGGATGCAGCACCACTGTTTTTCCCAGGAATGATACGGTCACTTTTCCACGGACCAGGGTAGTGGATACGATGCTGTCGCCGGCATAGGCTTTTACATTAAAAGTGGTGCCCAGCACATGAATACTTACTTTGCCGGTATGGATAATAAAGGGAGCGCCATCGCTTTTAGCAATGTCGAAATACGCTTCGCCGCTAAGCGTTATTTCGCGGTGTTGTTTGCCAAAGCCTTCGGGTTTGTAATAGATCTGCGTATTGGAATTGAGCCATATTGTTGAGCCGTCGGCCAGCACCACCCTTGACTTTCCGCCGGAGGAGGAGCTGAGTTGCCGTAATGCAGGGGCAGCCGGATGCAGATATTGCCATCCTGCCCATGCGGCTGCTAATATAACTGCTGCCACTGCGGCGGCTGCGAGCCTGCGTATGATCGGGCGATGTGAATGCAGTTGTATACTCACGAGGTCCCATATACGTTCTTTACTGCTGTCCGTTGCGCTTTCCTGTATGGGCGTGTGCCAGATGGCGGCCGCTGTCTCCTGCGCAGCCGCGGCCTCCGGATCATCTTTCAGCAATGCTTCCAGCTCAGCCAGTTCAGTGGTTGATATATCGCCGGCGAGCTGTTTGCCGAGTAATATCCAGATTCGATCGTTGCTCATAGAAATATTGAAAATAATTGAACAAAGGCGCCCGGGGATATAAGACAACAAGAAAGAGCAGATACCCCCAAAAGGAGGTATTTTTTTGTTCAGGATTGTGGATGGCCGGGAAGTGGCGTGATGAGGAATGCTTTCACTTTGGTGAGTTTTTTCAGGGCGATGCCTACCTGGTTTTCGACGGTTTTAATAGATATATTCAGCAGGTCGGCTACTTCCCGGTACTTCATCCCGTCTTCTTTTACGAGCTTGAAGATGAGGCGGCATTGCGCCGGCAGTTCATTGATGGCCATGTTAATGTGACTCATCGTTTCATTACTGATCAGTTGGATTTCCGGGTTTATTTCATATTCCAGCAAAGAGGCTTCATCGAGATGCAAGGTTTTCTTGTGTGCATATTTACGGAGGTAGTTCAGCGCAATATTGCGGGTAGCGGCATAGAGGTACCATTTCAGATTACTTACCTGATGGATGTTTTTTTGCTGTCGCCATACGGCAATAAACACATCGGCTACTATTTCTTCCGCCATTTCCCTGTTATGAACGATCGCCAGGGCCAACTGCAGCAATGATGCGCAGCAGCCGTCGTATAGTTCTTTAAATGCCTGTGTATCACCGCGACATATTCTGTTTTGCAGTTCAGGGATATCTTCGCGCATGAAAATAAAATATCAGATTATGCAAAAGTTCAAATGCATAAATATAATTGTCTTATTAACAAATATACTATTTAAATCAACCGACTGCGCGACTTACAGAGAGAAATCAGAAGTGACTGCGGATTTCCGTAAATAATTTATCTCCCGAAAATCCATCTTGCTGTTCAATATAAATCATTCATTATGACCAGACATCAAGTTACCTGCGTTAGGAAGCGTAGTAGCCTCTATAACGCTCATGAGAGAATTTCCCATATCGGTGGAATAGACAACAGGATCCGTTGGGAATTGACAGAAGAAGATGCCATCAAAACAATAGAAGATGGTAAATATCAATTTTACGTTGAGGTTGATAAAAAAGAAGTGGACGTTATCATTGCGGTGCATCATCAACGAAAATACCTCAAAACAGTTCCTGACGGGTACAGTCCGAATAACCTGTTGAACCTCCCGGAATGCCCATGATTTGAAGCGAAGCCCTGGAATGCCTGACCAGCAGGTATTCCAGGGTTTTTCAACCAAATTGCCATAATTCACCCCTAAGTTGGCATTTTTGCACATCACCAGGTATTAAAACTAATTTCATCTTTGTATTGTCAATAGCACTCAAACTAAAATCTCAAACTGGTTATGAAAAATTTATTCAAAGCATGTAATCCCCTTAAATCAATGCTGCTGTTTGCCATCATGGTGTTGGCAGTATCCCGGTCAAACGGACAACAGGCGAAGCCTTCCAGCAGCGGCTACGTACCTGTTAATGGTATCAAAGTGTATTATGAAGTATATGGCGAGGGCAGCCCCATCGTTTTATTGCATGGCGCTTTTATGACCATCCAGTCGAACTGGGGCCAATTGATCCCGGAGTTGTCAAAATCCAGGAAGGTGATTGCTATTGAAATGCAAAGCCATGGGCATACGCCGTTTTCAGACAGGAAATTATCGCACGCTATTTTAGCCAGCGATGTGGAAAAAGTAATGGACTACCTGAAAATTGACAGCGCCGATGTGGCAGGATATAGTTTCGGCGGCGCAGTGGCCTACCAGTTTGCAATACAAAACCCTAAACGTTTGAAGAAATTAGTGATCATCTCTGCCACTTATAAGAGTGATGGCTGGTTGCCCCAGATAAACAATGCGTTTAAAGGAATGAAGCCTGAACTTTTTGCGAATAGCCCTATGGAAACCGCATACAATGCCGTGGCGCCCGATAAAACAAAATGGACCCAATTCCTGGAGCAGATGATCGCCTTCGCAGGAACGCCATTCAACCTGGGCGATGCCAATATTTCAAAAATCAAGGCGCCTGTATTGATCATCTCCGGCGACAATGACGGATTGGATAAAATTGAGTTGATAAAAACATATCAATTGCTAGGTGGCGCTGTGGTAGCTGATTTCGGGTCAATGCCCCCGTCACAGCTGGCCATCGTTCCTGCACAAGGACATGTTAGCCTGATGATGCAGACAACGACAATACTGACCTACCTGAACAATTTCTTGAAATAGTCTTTGACCTAAAATAATAAAATGAGAAAAATAATTGTTCTGTCAATGATCACGCTGGATGGCGTAATGCAGGCGCCCGGCGGCTCCCGGGAAGACACATCTGGCGGCTTCAAATATGGCGGCTGGACTTCATCATATGGCGACGAGGTATCTGGTAAATTACTGAGAGAGGAATTGAAACAGACAGATTATCTTTTTGGCAGAAAGACCTTTGACATCTTTGCAGGCTACTGGCCCCATCACGCGGATTTTTGGCCGGGTATCAATGAGGGTACCAAATACGTCCTGTCGGAGACCCTGGAAAAATCAGACTGGAAAAATACTGTTTTCTTCAAAAGCGTGGCAGATATTGAGCAGCTCAAAAAAACGGAAGGCGCCAACCTTCAGGTTTGGGGCAGTAGCGAGCTCGTTCAACTGCTGTTGAAGCATGACCTCGTAGATGAGCTGCGGCTAAAAATCTACCCGCTGATGCTTGGTGAAGGAAAAAAGCTGTTCAAAGATGGCGCGATCCCGGCAGCATTTACATTAACAGAAAGTCACGTAACATCAAAAGGCGTCATCATCGCCAATTATACACGGGCCGGAGAAGTCAGGACGGGCGAAGTTACGATCTAGAGGAAGAGCGCTTTATCTGCCGGGAATGTATAAGTCCAGGAAAGAAGGCGCGGAAAGATTGAGGAAGTCTACCAGGAAATGCGCGCATATCACCCATCTCAAACTTCCTGTTTTTTTATAAGTGACCGCCCATACAATACCCAGGATAAATGTAGAAACCAAAACGGCGGGGTTACGCATTAATGTGGAGTTGATGCCGAATGTGAGGTGATTAAGCGCAAACAAAGCGGCTGTTGCGAACACCGACAGCCATTTGTTCCGGCTGGCAGTATGGTCGCACAGCAAGCCTCGCCAGTAAAATTCTTCCAGCCACGGATTGATCAGCGCCAGCAATATCCAGGGTAGGAAGATCTGCCAATCTGTAAGCAGCTCCTTATGTTGCAAAAAGATTGGAAGTGGCGTTAGTCCTATCAGGACTGCCACCACATTCCATCCCCGGTTTTTGCTTGATGCCTGCAACCAGGTTTTTATAGCGCCTGCCGCACTGTATTTTAGAATAAAGAACAGGAAGAGCGCCCATTCGATCAATATAACCGGAACAAAAGCCCATTTTGCCAGCAGGCTTCCGAAAAGATACCCCGTTATGATATTGACGGCGATGATGATCAGGGGCGACAGCAACACAATTTTGTTTTTATTCATTGCCAGGGTGTTTGACTAAAATACCAATAACTTCGCCTGTTCTGGAATGATCAACTTCACATGCAGCGGGTTATTCGCCTGCAATTGCGCAGGGATCGTCTGTTCACGATTGCCGCCAGGTTTGATGTGTGTGATCACCACCGGGAAATTATGCAACGCTTCCTTGCCGGAAAGTGCAGCGAGCTCCTGTAGTTCCGCCATCAGCCAGTGTGGAGTAAGGTGTCCGAATAATTGTTTATCCGCTTGTTCATTCGCAAAAGAAACTTCAATAAAGAGCGCTTTCAACTTTTTTGCTTTCAGCAAAGGCGCCACCTGTTGCCATAGTTGGTGCATGCGGTCGGAATGCTCCACTGCATCCGGGCCGGTATCGCCCAGGTACAGCACATATGCGTCCTGATGGCGTACGAGGAAGGCGGTGCTTTGATAAGGACTGGCATGGCTTAATGGAAAAGCAGTTACCTGCATGTCTGTATTTTGCAGCGGCGTTTCAACGCCGGGCGTCAGTACGGCGTAATGGTATTTGCCCAGCGCTGGTTGCTCGCCTTCGTTGGCGAAGTTGGCCCAGCTTTTCCAGGAAAAATATTTATCCTTCAGCACATCCAGGCAATAGTCCAGCCCATAGATGTTTTTGGAACTATCGTCGGGTGAGTTGATGACCATGCCTGCCAGGTGATCCAGGTGTGCATGCGATATGAGGTAGCCTTTGATATTTTTTTTCAGCACCTCGGCGGCAGCGCCGTGCAAAAGCTTTGCCTGCACGGCTTTTTCAATGCCATAGTGCAAGGTGCCTGCATCCAGGCATACATAGGCCTCGCTGCCCTGCGGGGCGATCATATAAGCGGAGAGGTTACTTTCATCTATGCCGCCTTTCACGCCAAGCGGAATGATACGGAAAGAAGTTTGCGCAATTGCTGTCGTACAAAACAGCAGGCAGGCGGATATAAGGAACGTTAAAACGGATTTCATGCCCTAAAACTACACTAATATGGCATCATCCGGGAATTTACTTTTGCCAATATCTGAACAGCCCGTCCATGCCTTTGTGATGACGCTGGAATGCACCGGTTTAAATTATCTTCATATTAGTAGCTTTTAATATCCTGTGACCGGCGCCATATAATCTGTTTACCCTCAAATGGAATAACCATGAATACAAAGATGCTATCCTTATTCAGTTACCCTTTCCCAACACTCAAAAACCCTTTTGCAGAGGCTTTACAGGAGATCACCGACAATCAATGGATCGACGGTGATTATCTCTGGCTATATAAGGACGACTTTGCGACCCGACAGAAGTATAAGAAAACGAAAACGGCCCATATAGCTTCGCAGTGGTTTCCGACAGCCAGCCAGGAACGTCTGAAGCCCGTTTGCCGCTTTATGCTTTGGACACTATTTAATGATGACAAGTATGAAGAAGGCACTCCCGAACAGGTCCGCTTCATTCGCCAGCAATCTGTTTCGATATTGAAAGGTGAAGTGAGTGCAGCGCAATCAGGTATTCCGTTGGGAAGTTTGTTAGGTTCTTTACGCGAAGAACTCTTGCCACTTATTTCCGAAGAATCGATGCAACGCTTTACTACGGCTGTTGACCGGTATTTCATGGGGCTGGAGCATGAGCTGGAGTATAAGCTGAAAAGAGTATTTCCAAGTGTGGAAGAATGTATGGCGATCCGCGAGAATTCACTGTGCCTGTATCCTTTCCTGGAGTTGACAGACCTGGAAACAGGTATCCCGTTGCCGGCCGGGATCAATGAACATCCGGTATTGCAACGCCTGCGGACATTGGCCGTACGGATGATGGTCTATTTTAACGAAGTACAATCCATCATCAAAGATGAGGCAACAGGCAGCATCTATTACAATGTGGTAAAGGCAATTCAGCATAGCAGGAACCTCTCTCTCGAAGAAGCCTGCCTGGAAGACCTGCGCATTCACAATGAAGCGCTGCAGGAATTTATCCGCCTGCAACAATCCCTGCCTGATTTCGGCGAATGGCAGGATGCAGTGGTAAACCGGGTGCATTATATCAGCATGACATTGAGTGGATGGAAATCAGTGTCCTCGCGGTTGGAGCGGTATACCTCACTGCAAGGCTTTCCTTCTGTACATTAATTTCAAAAAAGATAACTATGTTACGAAAATTAAGAATGCCACCGTTAAAGTATCCATGGGCGCATGTTCCACCGGCATATCCTGACTATTTTGCTGAAGAAGAACGGCAATGGCTGGATGAAGATTATGCCACGTTTATGTCAAAGGAAGCTGTAGAGAAAATAAAAGGACACAATCTGGCTAACGGTGCATCCTGGATGGCGCCTACCACTACCAATATCGACCATCTTAGACCCATTGCCCGTTTCTTTTTGTGGCTTACCCTGTATGACGATTATTATGAACGCTGGCCTATAGATAAGATAAGCATAGAAAGAGACCGTATCATTAACGTGTTACTGGGAGAAACACCCAAGCCCACCGATACCGGCCTATATCGCCAGATCGCTAAATGCAGGGATGAATGGCTGACTTACATGCCTTATGAATGGATAGAACGGCTGGCCAGGCACATGTACCGGTATACTACCTACGGCATCATGGAGGAAGCGCCCTATCGCCGTGAAGGCCGCTATCCCAGCCTGCTGCGATTGTCGTTTCTCAGGGAATACACCATCGCCATGTATCCTTATGGAGACATGACGGAAGCCGGTATGAACTACATGGTGCCCAGGCACATCATGGAACATCCTGTAATCATGCGTTTGAGGGCATTGCTGTGCAGGATCATGGCCATCCAGAATGACTGGTACACGCTCGAAAAAGAGATGGCTGACGACAAATTTGAAGTGTGTAATCACATCCTTGTATTGAAGCATGAACATAAGATATCTCTGGAAGAAGCTATACAGGAAGCAGAACGTATCCACAACGCCTATGTGGATGAAATGGATGCTATTAAATCTGATTTGCCAGACTTTGGTATTCATCAGGAAAATATAGAGAATTATGTATACCACTTAACGCTCAGCATAACAGGACTGGATGATTGGTACAATGGCGACACTGTACGATATATACCCTCTGAGTTTCCGAAGCATATCTATCAACCAGCGAGTACTGACAGCGGGCAATGAGCAGCGCTGTTTCAACAGCCAGCGGGCTGTATTCGGGCACAATAGGCGCGGTATATAAACCGTTCCTAATGTGCCCGCTGCCGTGCATTTTCGCTGTTTAACGCCACTAATTTTATAAAACCTCTAAAAATCTTCCTGCCAATATTTTAATACTTCCCCTGTTCCTATCTTGCTGCCGGCACTAATACCCTGTTTGTATTCCCTGATTTTTTAACCCAAACTATATCAAATGAAAAAAGTTCACCTCACTGTACTCGGCAGCGCGCTATGCTGCCTGTTTGCCTGTAATAAAGCGGAAAAGCCGCTGACGCCCATCCCTGGCGAAAGCGCCACAGATACGGCGCTTGTAAGCAAACAAGCGATCAACCATTTTGTAGCAGAAGAACTGAAAAGCAAAGGACGTTTCAACTGGGCTGCCGCCACGCCCGGCATGCTGCGCAGCGCGCTGTTATACAGCGATTCTATTCTCACGATCGGCTACCAGCCTGCGGGCTTCCGGGATCTCGACAGCAAGCTACACCTGATCGATATCAACAGCGCTGAATGGAAAGATGCAAAGGCCGCCATCATCAGGCTGGTGGAGGCATACGAGCAGGTCTCAACTGTCAGGATCGCGTATAACGAAAACAGGTTGCCCGTGATAGATGTGAAAGTTACCAAAGCGGCTACCATCAAGGCATTGCGGGCATCGGCGCTGGTACGCTATGCAGAACCAGGCGGGTACGGCGACGTGATGAACCCTGATGCCTCTCCCAGAACAGAGAACATCGATATCAATACTGCCTCCGGCTGCGGCAATAACAATGGCGAAACAGGCATCCTGAACACCAATATGTACAAAGGCATCTTCCCCGGCGCCCGGCAGTCCTGGAATTATGCCTATCACAAGATCGATGAGGCGTGGGCTAAAACCACCGGCAGCGGCGTGAAAGTGATGATCATCGATACCGGCGTGAGCGATCAGCAGGATAACCTCGGCAGCGCCTTCAACCAGGGCGCTTCCGGTAACAGGACCATCGAGAAAAAAGTAACCCGTCCCAATGCCACACCTAATGACGCTTGCGGACATGGCACCGAAATGGCCAGCGTTTGCGCCGCTCCCAGGGGAACAGACAGCGCCAGCACCGGCGTGGCCTACAACGCAAGCCTCATGACCGTACACGCCACCGATGATGTGTTCATCAGCGGTAATGATGAAATACAAGGCGTATCAGATGCCTTTACCATGGCCGGCGACGACTCGACGGTAAAGATCGTTAGCATGAGCATGGGCACGCCCTTCGAAAGTGGAAAGATCAAGGATGCAGTTATCTATGCCCGCAATAAAGGCAAGCTGATCTTCTGCGCTGCAGGCACTTCTACCTATCTCGTCGCGGAAATCGCCAACGCATTGGGCATCGGCGTGGTATTCCCGGCATATATGAATGAAGTGGTAGCAGTAACCGGTATCAAAGATAATTTGCAGGACCGCTGCGATGCCTGTCATACCGGCACACAGGTGCGCTTTGTAGTAGTGATGGAAAGAAGCAGCGATGGCAAACATCCTTTATCGCTGGCGATGAGCGGCGATGTGCCTTCCACGGTAGGCGGCTCTTCTGTGGCTACTTCCACCTGTGCAGGCATCGCGGCCCTGGTATGGAGCAGGTACCCTGCGGACACCAGGGATCAGATATTGGCCAGGATGGATAAGGCCGGAAGCCTCTACCTGAACAAGAGCGATAAATACGGCTATGGAGTAGTGGATGCGAAGGCCGCTACTTTGGCGGACCAATGATAACAGGATAGATCAAGCGCCGGGAAGACGCATTATTGCATCTTCCCGGCGCCTGATCATCTATCAGTTAAAAGATTGTCTGAACTGTAGCGGAGAAACTTTTGCTTTGGTCTTGAAAAATTTGCTGAATGATTGGGAATGCTCAAACCCAAGCAGGAAGGCTACTTCAGACACAGATAGACTGGTGGTAGATAAGAGCGCCTTGGCCTTTTCAATGAGTTTGCCATGAATAAATTGCTGCGCATTTTGTCCGATCAGTGATCTCAGCATATCGCTTAGATAACCTGCTGAGATATTTAATTGTGCGGCGAGATATTGAACAGTTGGCAAACCTTGTGTAAGTGAATTTTCTTTGTTGAAATAATCTTCCAACAGGTCTTCTATCTGTTGTAACAGGCCGCTGTGCACCACTTTGCGGGTAAGGAACTGCCGTTTGTAAAAACGGCTGGCATAGTTCAGCAGCAGTTCGATATGTGAGATCATTACGTCCTGACTGAAATCATCTATCCTGTGGTTCAACTCTGTTTCAATCATTTTGAAGATAGCAACGATCGTTGCTTTTTCATCTTCCGAGAGATGCAATGCCTCATTGGCGGAATAAGAGAAAAAGCCATACTGCCTGATCTTTTTAGCGATGGGATAGCCCCACAGAAAATCCGGATGTATCAGCAGGGTATATTCAGAACAGGAGCCGGTATCGCCGTCGTCGTTGCTACTGCCTATGATCTGCCCTGGCGAAGCGAATAGCAGCCCTCCTTCATCAAAATCATAGTAGCCTTGCCCGTATTTCAATTTACTGCTGAACTTTGGCCGGTATGATATTTTATAAAAGTTCAGCACATGAGGGGCGGCTGGCGCTGCTGCCGTTGCCACTGCCTGCGTGTTGATATTGATAAGGCTTATCAGCGGATGCTTCGGATTAGGCAGGCCCATGGCCTGGTGAGCATCTGATAAGGACTCAAATCGATGAGGTTTATTTTCTTCCTTTTTCATCTGCTATGCAATATAATGATTACTTATTTTGCTTCGCCTTGCGCGGAAGCAGCAAGGGGCTGCCAGGTTTCCCAGGTGGCCAGTCGCTCTGCATATACGGCGCGCACTTCGGAGAGGTTGCGGCTGCCCAGGAAGCAGCGCAGTGGCGGCTGTTCCGCATCTACAATTTTGAAGAGCGCCTCCGGGGTGGCCCGTGGATCGCCTCTCTCCATCTTCCTCAATGCCGTCGTAAATTGTGTTTTAAAATCTGTGTAGATGTCGAGTGCTTTGGAAAACTTCAAAGACTCCTGACTGCCGAATTCAGTGGCATAGGCCCCGGGCTCTACAATGGTTACCTTGATGCCCCAGGGTTTGACTTCGGCGGCCAGACTTTCATGGATCGCCTCGAACGTCCATTTGGAAGAACAATAGTAGCCGATTACGGGCATGGCCACATGGCCGAGGGTGCTCGACACGCCGATGATGTGCCCGCCGCCTTGTTCCCGTAACAGTGGGAGGGCAGACTGGATCACCGCAAGCGGACCGAATACATTCGTGTCATAGAGCTGCCTCACTTCCGCTGCGCTGGCTTCTTCAATAGTGCCTATCAGTGAATAGCCGGCGTTGTTGAGAATGATGTCAAGTCTGCCGAAATGGCTATGGGCTTGTGTTACGGCGGTCTTTACCTGCACGGGATCAGTAACGTCGAGCGCCAGTGTCAGCACCTGGTCTCCATATTTCTCTTTCAGATCAGCGATGCTGGCTAATTGACGCGCAGTAGCCGCAACCCTGTCGCCCCGCTGTAATGCAGCCTCCGCCCATATGCGTCCGAAGCCTCTTGAAGTACCGGTGATGAACCATGTTTTTTGATTTGTGATCATGGATGTTTTAATTTTAGTGTACAGCAAAGGTCAGCCTGCATTTTTATTTGCCGGTAGTCTGATCAGGCTACTTTGTAGCCAAATCGAGGTATTTCATCTGCCGGATTTTCGTCGAACGGCTTTGTTATCCTATCATTTGCAGCAGCACCGCCACATCGCGAAGATGGTGAACGATTTGCCGCCTCTAAAATTGGCGATGCGCGTGGAGCTCTACAAGTGGCTTTCCCGCTCGATGGATGTGATCCGCGCCAGCTTTTGCGGAGCGCTGAGCCTCGACCATCCGGCAATGGATGCTGTCGGGAAAAATGAACTTCGTATAGCTGTTCACGTTAGTAGGGCATCATCTTCCGTTATACTGTTTCTCGGGCCGCATGCGGTAGTGTTCTATCTCGTCGATCGTTTGCTGCGTTTTGCCCTTAATGGATGCTTCCCAGGCAGGTATGGATTTGAAAGCGGTGACCATATCATAGTCGAGCGCCACTTGTCCTTTCAATTTATCGAAAGGCGTAGTGCCGGCATTGTCCTGAAACCATCTTCTCCATTCAGTTCCACCGGGTGTGAATACTTTGAAAGTATCTCCTTTATTCCCTTTGATGGGCCCGGGCAGAAGATTGCTCAGCATCAGGTATTGTGCTGAACTATGGCAGCTCATACACGAAGAGGCAGCGAGGTTTTTGTAATATACCCCTTTGACGGTAACGGCGCTGGGGATTACGGCAGCATCGTTAGGGCCGCTGATGCGGCCACCCCAGCCTAATGTGGCGGTACTGTATTTAGGCGCTGCCGGGTTGATCACAGTTTCCTGTAGAGGCGCGCCCGGATTGGCAGTACTGTTGACGTCGGGATCATTGCCCCACTGTGCGCCAAGAGGCACCATCTTGTCCCAGGCAGTTTTGCCAGGCGCATTTTTATCATACACCAGGGTAGAGAACACCCATCCTGTTTTAGGCGAGGTGGCGCTATCTTTCACAATGATATCCATCTGGAAAAAGCTGAGTTGCCGCAGCTGGTAATGCGGATCCTTGAATGCAACGGCGGTATCGTACACCGATATGGTGAGCGCATTTTGCATGTCGTCCCAATCCTTGGCATTGGCAGTGGAAAAGGCGAACTTCACGATCACGCTGCCTTCTGTAAACTGGCTATTGCTTTTATCTTCCAGCAATGGTCTTTCAGCAGTTTGGCCCCATATCTTGCCCAGGGTGGCCGCCGCTGTTTTATCGTACATGGTTAGTACATAGGTTCTCATGAATTTCTTCAAGCCGGCAAAAGTGCCGGAATCGAAGCGGGTGCCGAGATAGCTGCCCCAGATGGCTTCGCGGCGGCTGCCGGTCCAGGGTTCCTGGTACCAGCCTTCAGCGGCCGCATTCCAGTTATTGTGCTGATACAGGAACTTGACAATAGCCGGCGCTACGTATGCTTTCAATGCCTCCACATATTTGAGGGCATTGGCAGCGGAGATGGGCTTGCCGCCCAACGCTTGCTGCCAGGGCGTATTGGTGAACGGCGTTGCTGAAGCAGGATAATGATGGTTCAATGTGAAGAGCGGACCATTATACACCGACTTCGGCGGGATGCTGTCGCGGTGATCCTGGAAAGGGTCCATTTGTATGTCTGTAAATTCGAAGCGCGCCTGCTTTGGCTGGCTGGTATTGCATCTGCTCAGGATGATGATGCAAGAGGCGACTGCGAGGGTAGCAGTCAATAGTGTTTTGTTTTTCATGGGATAATAGTTATTGATGAGGGTACAATGAATGTACGATATTTTTTTAAAGGCAGGACTACTAATTATTTCAAAAATATCCATTACCTTGTAAGAGCAAAATCTCAAAATAACCATTTATACTATGATAAACCCTTGAATGCGGCGCCGCCAGGCGCTTTCAGCTCCCTCTCATTTATTCACCTCCGTATAAATCTAACCATTATCGTATGAGTTATTTACAATTCCCTCGTTTAGAATTCTCTGGTCAGTTCCAGGCAGATCCTTCTACGGTCAATAACGACCCTTATCATTTTAACACCAACACTTTCCAGACGAGCTTCCAGCTTTATGGCGAAGGGCCTTCCAATGGCTGGTGGAACCCCGGCGGCAGCGGCGCCTGGCGACTGTACGGATGCACGGTGCAAAGAGTGTATTACCGTGATGGCACCTGGTGTGACGATCCCGCCATCGATCCTATCATCGGTATGCCGGTAACCGGCGCTGACGGCCGCGCAGAAGGCAAGATCGTAGACCTCGATCCGGAAAACCAGATGGTATCGGAGATATGGGGCTTCCAGGTAGTAGTGGGCGACGCCACGCAGATCGGCTTCAGAAGCGATTTCCTGGCCGCTCCTTTTGGTGATATCTGGCCACGTTATCCCAAAACCTTTCCGAGCGATACATGCTGGGGCGCGTTCTACCAGAGCATCCTCACTACGTCTGCATGGAATAACAGCATCACACAAGGGAAGAACACGATCAGTTCCCGCTTCCTTACTGAGCTGGCGTCTACAACGATGATGGATACCAAGACAGACAGCCAGACTTTCAGCATCAAATTCAACCTGGACGGTTTTGAAGTAGATCATTCGCAGGCCAATTTCACACTGGGGCGTATCTGCGGTACGATAGGCAAACAAATAGCGGGAGATCCTGATTTCTTTGTAGCTGGCCGTCAGCTGAATCCCGCACCCGGTGCGCCTTACACGCTCAATACAGCCTATTGTGTAGTGGATACGGACAGTAATAATAATAAAGTATTACAGATAGATATGGGCAATAGTCTTGGCACCACCGCTGTTGGCGGCCCATTGAAAGATATCGGCGATATCCAGCTGTGGGTAACGCCCGCCGGAAAAGATAAAGTGATATTGGGAGAACTAAGATACCAGGATTGCGATTGGTATAAAACTACCGCAGGCGTGATCTCCATACCTCTCTCTGCTGATAATGCCGCGCTGGTAGCCGCCAATCCGCTGGCGGTATATGGCACCGATCCCAATTCCGGCATGCTCCTGCCTTTGCTGAGTGAAAGCCCCGATGGCACTTACCTCCGGGCCGATCATTTTGTGTTCCGCATCGATCCTGGTGCGGCGGCGCAAACAACAAAGTTCTATGCTACAAAATTTGGTCAGCCACTGGCAAATAAAGCGATCACTTGTGCCTATGATCCCACGCTGCTGGTAGGACAGATCAAACAAGGGCCCCTGGCCGGTCCGCACCCGGTAGGCACGCCCGATGTGTTGCTGTATAATAAAGTAACGATCGATAAACTCCAGCTAAAGACCGATCAGAATGGTACGGCTACATTGAGCATCACTGCTACCGACCCCGGCAACCCGAGAGGATATATCGATGGCCAATTGTATTGCGTATCCTATCAACTGGGCGATACTCCGCCGCCACCGGGCGTTACCAACGGCAACCAGTTGCTGAATATGCACGTGTTCACGCAATCGCCCATACCTGATGCGCCTACCTGGGTGGATGATATACAACCCATCTTCCAGCAATATGCCGACCTCTATCCCGTGATGAAACCGATCGTCGATCTCTCCGATTATGGCAGCGTGATGGAACGCCTCAATATCCTGCGGAACGTATTCAATACGCCCATCACCAGTCCGAACTATATGCCGGTAACGCGCGACCTTTCCGGCAGCAAACTGGCGATGATACAAAAATGGCTCAAGGCAGATGAACCCGCCTACCTGAATTTCAATTCGGTGGAGGGGTTGAAGAAAGCCCTGCAACTGGCCGTAGAGCTGGAGCATTCCACTATTCCGCCTTATCTCTGCGCCTTATACAGTATTATGCCGGGCTGCAATGCAGAAGTGGCCGGCCTCATACGCAGCGTGGTAGTGGAAGAGATGCTGCACATGGCACTGGCCTCCAATATCCTGATCTCCATCGGCGGCGCTCCCGACCTGCGGCATCCCAATTTCATCCCGAGGTATCCCGGCGGCTTGCCCGGTGGTTTACGTACAGGCCTCACCGTTAGACTGCGCCGCTGCTCTATCGATCAGATACGCGATTGCTTCATGTCTATCGAAGAGCCGGAAGGTACTACCATCCAGCGTTTGAAGGCCATGCGACCGTCTTTCGCCGCACAGCAAACCACTACTTATACCATCGGCTGGTTTTACAGCCAGGTGTTGCAAGCCTTGCAGGACCTCTCCGGCGCCGGCAGGATCTCGTTCGGAAATGCCGACAAGCAGGTATCCAACTGGAGCGGCATGACAGGACAACTGTATGTGATCAAGTCTTTGGCAGATGCGCAGAATGCCATCAGCGAAATTGTAGACCAGGGTGAAGGGATGGCGAACATGGACCCGCAAACGGGTCAGGGCGAGCTGGCGCATTATTATAAATTTGCGGAGATCGTGGCTGGCCGCAAACTGGTGCCTGCCGGCAACACCTACACTTATACCGGCGACCCGATACCTTTTGATCCCAATGGCGTATACCCGATGGTGGATGATCCGCAACCGGTAGGCTATCCCGATGGCTCCCGTGCACAGATATTATCCAACGAGTTTGCCCGCAGTTATCAGAAGATGCTCAACGCGCTGCACGATACCTTCAATGGTAATCCCGATAATCTCAATGAAGCCATCGGCGCTATGTACTCCCTGAGCGTACAGGCGCGCGTGCTGATGCAAACGCCATCAGGCAGGAATGACGGCACCACGGCAGGGCCGGCGTTTCAACTGCCCTATGTACATTAATGACCGCGGGTGTTTTTCTCGCAAAGGCGCAAAGCAGCAAAGGCGCTTCGATCTTTGCTGCTTTGCGCCTTTGCGCCTTTGCGAGCCGATAACACAAACTTAATATACTCCCGAGGGATAATCCGATAGCTTTGCGGTTGCGCTGTGCCAAATCTGCATATATGAATAAAACGGCCGTAGAACAGGAAGATGAATCCCGGCTCTGGGAGCGATTTTGCAAAGGAAACAAGGAAGCATTTGATAGCTTGTACTACACCTACTTTCCTTTACTGTTCCAGTATTGCAGCAAGTTTACGGCCGACAGAGACCTGATTAAAGATGTATTGCAGGATTTTTTTATCGAGCTATTTACCCAAAGTTCCCGCCGTGGAAATATCCGGCAGCTGAAGAGTTATCTCTTTGTATCCGCCAGAAGAAAATTATTGAAAACCCTCCGGCAGCAAAAGGTTCGTTCTACGCTGAACCTGGAAGAAGAAGATGCCTATGATTTCCATTTGGAGCTCTCCGCCGATCATCCCCTGATCCATAAACAACAGGATAGTCACCTGCAACTGGTAGTACAACAAGTGATCAATCAGCTCAGCAACCGGCAAAGAGAGGCCGTATACCTGTATTTTTTTGAGAACATCGGCTATGATGGCATCGCTGATATCATGTCGATGAAAGAAGTGAAATACGCCCGCACGCTGATATACCGGGCGCTCGCGGAGATGCGTGAGGCCTTTGCCGGCAACCAGCAACTCTCCGGATTACTGGAAAGCTGAATTTTTTTTAAAAAAACTTTCATTTTCCTGAGGGTATTTTTCATCATCCTTTCCTCTTATAGATGACGATGGACAATCAAACACAAAAGATAACAAACATACTGGCTGGCCTACGTGCACAGGAAACCGCATTATCAGCCGATGAGATCGAGGCGGTGAAACGTCAGATAGACGGCAGGCTGAGAGGGAAGCTGATACAGCTTTGGGTGCGCAGGGCCGCTATAGCCGCTTCGGTACTGCTGGTGCTGGCCGCCACTTTTTACTTGCTGGCAACCCGCAGCACCACCATTGTTAACGGTTACGCCAGTACGAAAATAGTCAGGCTGCCAGATGGTTCTATCGTTACGCTCAATGCTAATTCCACCCTGCGTTACAGCAGCTGGTGGCTCTCCTGGAAAGAACGGGCTGTATGGCTGGATGGGGAAGCATTTTTTAAGGTCACGAAAAAGCCTGCCGGCTTCCACCCGAAATTTGTAGTGCATACCGGCGGTCTTGATGTAAAGGTGATGGGCACCGCTTTTAATGTTTACAATCGCAGGAAGCATATAGAGGTAAGGCTGGAAGAAGGGAAGGTGACCGCCGCCGCCACCGGATGGGCTGATGGCGGAGGAAGCTACCGGCTATTGCCCGGAGAAGCAGTACAGCTGGATGTTACAGACAAACGACTGAAAGCATTGCACCTCGCAGGCGTTATCACGCCTAAGAATGGTCGCCTCGTATTCAACAACATTCCATTGCAACAGGTGGCGCAGGTGATTGCAGATAATTATGGTTACCAGGTCAGGTGGAAAAACACCGCGCTGCAACAGGAACGCTTCACCGGTTCCGTGCCGGCGGATAAGCTGCCCATGCTGCTGGCTGCCATCCGTGCCGTATTCGATAAAGGAACCGTAGTGCAGGAAGGCCAAACGATTACTTTCCAATAGTATCATATCACTTTAAATTTTTTATGAAACAACAACTGAACAGGTACTTCGTCCTGATCATGCTCCTATTGTCTATACCTTGGCGCGGACAGGCACATCCCGGTGAAGATCCGATCAAACTGATCACCGCTTTGCAGCAACTGCAAAACACTTTTCATGTCAACTTTAATTACAGCAGTGCAGCCATTGCAGATAAATATATACTGCAAGAGCAGTTGCCTGTTTCCGGCAGTTTCGACGCCGCGCGCGTCAATCACCTGTTACGGCCTTTGGGCCTGATGCTGGAGCAACTCAGCAGCACCGACTATGCCGTACGTCGCATACCTGCCGCCGCAAAGCAGGCGAACACTCCGGACCGCCACACCATCAGCGGTACTATTCGCAACGAAAAAGGAGAACCGGTGCCTGGCGCGACGATCTCCGATCCTGCATCTGGCAAGAGTGTCATATCTGATGAACAAGGACGCTATGTGATAGAAACCGATGCGCATACCAGCACACTTGTATTCCGCTCTATCGGCTATTTCAGTAAAGAAGTAAAAGTAGATGACAAGGACTTGCTCAATGTGCAAATGGTGACCAATACCAAAGAGCTATCGGCCGTAGTGGTAACAGCTTTGGGCATCAAGCGGGAAGAAAAAGCATTGGGCTATTCCATCGCCACCATGGATGGCTCGAAAGTCAATACCGTGAAGGATGTGAACGTGCTCAATTCACTTTCCGGCAAAGTAGCGGGCGTGGATATCAGGGCGGCCAGCTCTGATCCTGGCGCTTCTGTGTTGGTAACGATCCGTGGTTCATCTTCCATCGCTAATAATAACCGCCCGCTGTTTGTAGTAGATGGTGTGCCGGTAGCATCGGCCAACAGATCGCCTTCGCAGCCGGTAGGGCAGGTGACCGTTGATTACGGCAGTCCTGTTTCAGATATCAACCCGGATGATATCGCCAGCATCACCGTGCTGAAAGGCGCCAGCGCTGCGGCCCTCTACGGCAGCCGCGCCGCCAACGGCGTGATATTGATCGTTACCAAAACCGGCGCGGGTAAGGCACGGAAAGGCCTCAACGTAAATGTCAACTTCTCCGCGATATTCGATAAAGCCTGGCAGTTCCCCGATTTTCAAAATGAATTTGGCGCAGGAGATGCCACTGGTTCTACTGATCCTACCAATACTTTATCTACCTCTTCCTGGGGCCCGCGCCTGGATCAGGGCGCCAAACATATTCAGTGGAACAGCCCGCGGGACGCCAGCGGCAACCTTATCGCCACCGATTGGGTAGCCTATCCCAATCGTGTGAAAGATTTTTTCCAGACAGGTTCCACTTATACCAGCAACGTAGCGGTTACCGGCAGCAATTTCCGGCTATCGTATACCAACCTGCGGAATACCGGTATCACGCCTAATACCGACCTGCAACGCAATACCATCAACCTTTCTGCCGGTTATGAACTGAGCAGGAAAATAAAAGTAACTACCAATGTCGGCTATACGAATAATAAAAGTGATAACCGGCCAACGTTCAACCGTGGCAGCTCTGCGTATATCCTGTATACCATGCCGGCCAACATCAATTCACAGTTGCTGAAAAATTACTGGATGGCCGGGAAAGACGGACTACAGCAGTTTTCACAGGATCAGGGCAGTACGGATAATCCTTATTTCGTTGCCTATCAGCTCACCAACGGATATAATCGCAACCACCTCACCGGCAATGTTCAGTTAACGATGGAACTGGCGAAAGGCCTCACCCTGATGGGCCGCAGCGGCCTGGATATGTTCTCTGAAACAGATGAAAGCAAACGCGCTTTCAGCGCCGTGAAAAATCCCTATGGCGGCTATTATATCGGTGACCTCTTCAACAGTGAACAGAACACAGATTTCCTGTTGACCTACAAACGCGAGATCAATAAAGACTGGTCTTTCTTTATCTCTGGCGGCGGCAACCGCATGGACCAGCGCTATAACAGCGAGTCGCAATCAGCCGGGCAATTGGTGATGCCGGGTGTGTATAACATCTCCAATGCCGCCGCAGGCACGGTGGCCAACAATTCTTTCCGTTCCCGCAAAAGGATCAACAGCTTGTACAGCATGGGCGAGATCGCTTTCCGCAGTTATGCTTTCCTCGATCTCACTGCCAGGAATGACTGGTCCAGCACCTTGCCGGCAGGTAACAATGCTTATTTCTATCCTTCGGCTTCTCTCAGCCTGATACTGTCGGATATGCTGCATCTCAACAATGCGGCGCTGTCGTACGCCAAGCTGCGCCTCAACTGGTCGAAAGTGGGCAAGGATACAGACCCTTACAGCCTGTATAACAATTTTTATTTCAGCTCGCCGGATTGGGGTAATGTGAAGATGGCCGACTTCAGCAAGATGCTTAAAAATAACAACCTGAAACCGGAGATCGCTACCTCTTATGAAGTGGGAACAGAACTGAAGTTCTTCCATGGCCGCCTCGGACTGGATGCTACCTGGTATACTACCAACAGCCGTAACCAGATCATACAAACGCCTACCACCATGGCTTCCGGCTATAATGGCAAGATCATCAACGCCGGCGAAATCCGCAACAGGGGATGGGAGATCAGCCTGAACGGCACACCGGTAGCCGGGAAATTTATCTGGGAAACCGGCATCAATTTCACCCGCAACCGCAACAAAGTGATCAAATTATCTGAAGGTATCACACAATACCTGCAAGGCAATGCCGAAGGGATCGACTACCAGATACGCGAAGGACAACAACTCGGAGATATGTGGGGCGTTACCTGGAAAACCGTGCCCGACGGGCCTTTTAAAGGAAAAGAATTACTCGACAACACAGGGCATTCGCAATACGCCACCGACAAAGTGAAGATCGGCAATTACAATCCCGATTTCATGCTGGGATTCAGCAACACTTTCACGTATCAGCACTGGACACTCAACATGCTCATCGACTGGCGCATGGGCGGGCAGTTCTTCTCTTACATGTATATGAACCTCTTGTCGGACGGCCGCACCACCAATACGCTTCAGGGCCGCGATCCACAACACGGGGGCCTGAGCTGGAACGATGGCAGCAGCAACCGTACCGATGGCATGATCGAAGATGGTTATGTGTCTGACGGCAACGGCGGCTATGTGAAAAATACCAACATCACCGATCCGGAAAGTTATTACGGCGACTACTACTGGAAAATGCATTCCCGCAATACTTTCAGCGCCACTTATGTAAAGCTGCGCGAGCTAAGTCTTAGCTACCTGTTCAGCAAGGCGCAAACCGGCCGCCTGCCCGTTTCCAATCTGTCTATCGCCTTCATTGCCCGCAACCTTTTCAGCTGGACCGCGGCGGGGCAAGGCTATGATCCTGAAACCGCCATGACCATCAGCAGTGGCGGCATTACGCCGGGTACTTCCAGCTGGTCATTGCCCTATACACGATCATATGGAGTTAAACTGGGTCTTAATTTTTAATCATCATCTGCGATCATTATGAGAAAGATATATTCATCGCTGCTGCTGGGATCAATGTTCCTCTTCGGCGCCTGTACCAAACAGTTCGGCGACATCAATACCAATCCCAATAACGCTACTACGGTGAGCCCGCAGTACCTTTTGTCTACCACTTTAGTGCAAACCGCTTATCCCTACCAGGACGACGCCTTTCTGGACAAGCCCGCAGAAGCGGCACGCTATATTACCAAGGTGCGCAATGAAGGCGTGGACTTGTTTGGCTGGTCCGCCGATAGCTGGGATACTTATTATAATACCCTTAGCATCAATAAAACATTTCACGACCTCGCCGCTCTTAACAACATGCATCAGTATACCGCTATCTCCGATATACTGAAGGTGTTCAACTTTGCCTATATCACAGATCTCTACGGCGATATTCCTTACTCCGCGGCGTTGTTATCGAAAGACAGCAATATCGTGCACCCGGTATACGATAAACAAGAAACTATCTATCCCTCCCTGTTGCAAACGCTGGCAGCCGCCAATGATACACTGGCCTCCAATACCCAGGCGATCGATCCTGGCTACGACATCCTTTATGGTGGCAGTGCTATCAAGTGGCGGCGCTTCGCGAATGCGCTGCGTTTGCGTTTGCTGCTGCGTGCAGCAAAACATTACGGTAACGCCTATACGGAGATGCAAAATATACTGGATCATCCAGACAAGTATCCGCTGCTGGCAGGTAATGCAGATAATGCTGAATTGAAATACCTGGGTATTAGTAAAAACAATGCCTGGCCAGGCGGTAACCTGAACAATTCCGCAACGGAGATCAATAAATATAAACCGAGCAAGGAGATCGTTGATACGCTGCTGCGCCTCAACGACCCGCGCCTGGCCGTGTGGGTGGCGCCAGTGGCCAAACCTGCAGGTTATACGGTAGATCCGCATCCTTATGTAGGTGTGCCCAATGCCATCCGTTCTCCTTATGATTATAATGGCGGAGAAGAACATATTTCTTTGCTCGCAGATATTTTTTACCAGAATA
This sequence comes from Chitinophaga vietnamensis, assembly GCF_902167635.1. Classification (GTDB taxonomy): domain Bacteria; phylum Bacteroidota; class Bacteroidia; order Chitinophagales; family Chitinophagaceae; genus Chitinophaga; species Chitinophaga vietnamensis. Next base: position 290,887 of record NZ_CABHMS010000007.1, on the reverse strand, counting down.
GCAATGATCTGTTGAAAGCTGCTTTGATCACTTATGCGGAACAGTGCTTCATTTTAGCAGAAGCAGCGCAGGCAGGGAAAGTGACCGTGCCCGGCGAAACCGCTGCCACCCTGTATAACAAAGGTATCAGCGCTTCGCTTGCTTATTATGGCATCACCGGGAAGGCAGCCAGCGATTACCAGTTGCAGGCAGCTGTGCAATACAATGGTACGTTGTCGCAGCTGATCACGCAGAAATGGATCGCTGGTTTCCTGAAAGGGGCGGAGGGTTGGTTTGATCATCGCCGTACAGGTTACCCGGTGTTTGTGACCGGGCCGCTGGCCGCGGTGAGCAGCATTCCCAGCAGGTATATCTATCCATCTGCGGAGCAGTCTTATAACCTGGATCAGTACACCGCCGCCGTGGCGCGGCAGGGAGCCGATGCCATTACAACGCTCATGTGGTATTTAAAATAAGCGCTATGCTATCATTCCTGATTTTTTTGTTAGGCCTGCAGATGCCCGTACGACCACCCTTGCCGCCGGCTGCGCATCATCCGGTGGTGATTGCGCACCGGGGCGATCATGTTACATTGCCGGAAAATACTTTAGCTGCTTATGCCAGCGCCATCAGGCTGGGCGCGGATTACATAGAAACAGACCTGCGCATGACGGCCGACAGCCAGCTGGTGATCTCTCATGGCGAACAATGGCATGGGATGGACATCCGCAGCAGCTCATGGGCGCAGCTTTGCCAAAAGGGCCAGATACCTGGCTTCCGTGATGTGCTACGTTTATGCCGGCAGAAAGTGAATATCTATCTTGATTTTAAAGAGGCCGATGTTGTGGCAGCGTACAAGTTGATAAAGGAATTTAAAATGGAAAAACGGGTAGTGGTATATGCTAATGCAGAAGCGCAATTGTGGCAATGGCGGGAAGTAGCGCCCACTATGCCGCTGATGTGCAGCGTGCCGGATACTGTGCGGGATGCCGCATCGCTGGCGGGTTTCCTCGATCAGTTCCCGGTATCGGCGATAGACGGCTCGCGTGGACAATATACAAAGGAGATGCTGGCCTTGTGCAAACAGCGCGGCGTAGCGGTATGGCTGGATGTGCAGTCGAAAGATGAAGGCCCGCCGCAATGGCGGCAAGCCCTGGCGGAAGGCGTAGCAGGGATGCAGACAGATCATCCGGCAGCATTGATCCGCTTTTTAAGGAACTAAAAAAAGAAAAAGGGCGCCTCAAATTTACTTTTGAGGCGCTCTTTAATAACGAAGATGCAGCAATGCGATTACATTTTTCCAAAGAATCCGGCAAGCTCCCTGGAATAGACTTCAGGCTGTTCCATCGCTGCAAAATGACCTCCTTTGCCCAGTACATTGAAGCTCACAACATTGGCCATCCTTTCCGCCCATTCTTTAGGGAATTGGGCTTCCTTGGGAAACAGCGATACGCCTGTTTGTACGCCTACCCGTTGTGAGGATTGTAGTCCTCCCATATAACTGGCGCGGGCATTCTCGGCATATGTTCTGATGGAGGAATTAATAGATTGGCTTACCCAGTAGATCATAATGTTTGTGATCAGTTTGTCCATCCTAATGCTATTGCCGAGGTTTCCGTCGTGGTCGCTCCAGGCATGGAATTTTTCGATGATCCAGGAGGCCAGTCCTACGGGGCTGTCGTTGAGCCCATAACCCAGGGTTTGTGGTTTGGTTGACTGGATCATATTAAACGCGCCTTCTGTAAAGAACCAATGTTGTATTTGTTGCCCAAACGCCTGTTCGGCGGGTGTCATCGTTGCCCAGTCCTCGCTGCCGTTGGGATAGCCTACATCCGTTAAATGAATAGCCTTTACATTGCCTGGGAACTGCACTGCCAGCGACTTCGTGATCAAAGTGCCCATATCGCCGCCTGCGGCAAAGTAGGAGGAATATCCCAGTACTTCTGTCATGAGTTTATTGAACAGGGCTGCCGTTTTATCGCTGTTCACAGCTGTTTGCTGGGAGAATCCGAATCCGGGTATGGAAGGGATTACGAGGTCATAGGAACGCCCGCCTTCAGTTGGATTGGTCAGCATCGGAATGATCTGGAGAAAGCGATAGAATGAATCCGGCCATCCATGGCTCAGGATCAGCGGCGAAGTATTTTCTCCCTGGCCTTTTACATAAATGAAATGAATGGTAATGCCGTCTATTTCAGTTTTGTATTGGGGAAACTGGTTGATCTCCGCTTCGTGGGTTCTCCAATCGTACTCAGTTTGCCAGTAGCGCACCAATTCCCGCAAATATCCTGGATTGGTGCCATAATTCCATCCGGCATTTTCAGGTTCATCTGTCCATCTTGTTTGTTTAAGTCTTGCTGATAAATCGTTCAGAGTTTCTTGCGGTACATTAATGCTAAAAGGTTTCATAAATCGTTGTTTTTATTTTGTTCGATACAAAGGTACTTGGCAGGCTTTTCCTGTCATTGTAAAAAATTTACCAGGGACATTTGTCGGTAAGTCAGGGTTTACTTTGCATCCGGGTTATCATTAGGAAATTGCAGGATCATTTCGGGCACCAGCTCGTTTTCATCCAGGGCCAATTGAGATCTCAGGTACTCCATTGGCTTTAGCCCTGTAAAAAAGGCAAAGTCTTTTATGAAATGGGCCTGGTCAAAATAGCCATACCGGTGGATGATGGAGAACCAGTCGATATGGGTTTTGTTTTTTTGGATTTCAGTAATCACCTGCTGTAGCCGATGAACTCTTTGCAGGTATTTGGGTGAGAAGCCCGTATATGTTTTAAGCAGGTGAATGACGTGCTTTTGGGAATAGCCGGATTTCTGTACCAACCAGTCGATGGGTTTGTCGATATGCTGGTTTATAAACCTCACGATATGGTATCCCATGTTCTCTTCAACCGAATATTGTAAAAAGTAGTTTTCGATCAACGCGAACTTTTCTGCCAGGGCGGCGGCATTGAGTAGTTTTTCATACAATCGCGTGAAGGAGTTTCCAAAAACAGCTTCGGCCTCAATGCCCACGTCGTCCAATACGGTAACTGGTATCTTCGTAAGCGAAAAAAAGCCGCCCACCGTAAAACGGATACTGATGATAGTGGAATCAGGATTGTTTTTGTAATGGATCGCCTGTTTCTGCATCCCCGAGATCCAGGCATGCTTCACCTCTTTTTTGCAAGCGGCGTTTATTTCGGGATAAACTGTATTCAGGGTATTTTCATTCAGTTCGATCACGAGGTTTATCCCGCCTTCCGGAAGCTCTTTGATGTAGGGTATTGATAATGATCCGCTAACGTAAATAATGTGCTGAATAAAGTCTGAGAGTGGATATGTTGGAATGTGCCGGTGTACTTTCATGATCGGATCAGTGATTGCCAATTCCGTAAAAATATGCCATTTCCGGTTCTAATTGATTTATCCCGACCGGATTTATTTAGCGGGCCACCCGCAATTTGTATCAGTCTTCCTGCTTTTTGTATAAACATCCACGTTTTTTTGCGTCATAGCTTTACATCGTTAATCACCGGTATAAAATCTAACCGTTCCAGAAAAAATAACAGTGTTAGCGATGGGTATATCAGAACGTAAATTAAGACACAGAGAAGAAGTTAAGGCAAGTATCCTGCACGCAGCGAAACAACTGGTGAAAATGGAAGGGTGGCAGGCATTGTCTGTCCGGAAGATAGCCGATGTCATAGAATATAGCGTACCGGTGATTTACGAATACTTTGACAACAAGGAAGCCCTGCTGTTCGAACTTTCGCTCGAAGGATTCCATCTTCTTAAAAAAGATCTGAACGCCGCCCTGGTATCCTGCGCCATACCCGAGGAGCAGTTGAAAAGGTTGTCTTGCGCCTACTGGGATTTTGCTTTCAAAAACAGGGAATATTATCAACTGATGTATGGCATAGGCATGCCCTGTTCCAGCACAGGCAGGCTGAAGCCCGAGCTGAATATTTTCGGCCGCCTGATCGGTAACGCCATGAAGGAGATAGATTACCTGCAAAGAATGAACGAGCATGAAATTGATTTCAGGGCCTCCCTGCTCTGGAGTATGCTGCACGGGCTTATTTCCATTGTCATGATGCGTAACCCGGATGTGGATTATAAAATGGATAAGGAAGTGATGGAAGAAAGCATCACCGCTTATATTACCTACCTGCGCCGTTTTCATTCCCCATCCTGAATGTTTGAAAAAAAATCTGAAAAAAAAATTGTGTAACCAATTGGTTACGCATATATTTGTAACCAAATGGTTACCCTTTAATTTTTGCATTACATGTTCATTTTCTAATACTATACTATATGACCGCAAAGAATCATCAATCATACCGTTTACATCTCAGGCAGCTACTGGCCGGGGGCCTGGCGCTTTCTTTCATGACTGGTTTATACGGTTGTGCCGGACGTGCGGCAGTTAACAACGCGCCGCCCACCGTGCCTGTGGTGGCCGTCAGTGCTTTGCCCGCTACTACTTACCAGGATTTCACTGCCGCTATACAAGGCAGCCGCGATATAGAAATAAGACCATTGGTGGATGGTTATTTAACAGACATCGCGGTAGATGAAGGCGCCGCCGTACACAAAGGGCAGGTGTTATTCCACATCGACAAAAGGCCTTATGAAGAACAACTTCACAACGCCATGGCCAATTTGCAGGCGGCAAAAGCAGCGCAGGAAAATGCGCAGATCAATGTTGACAAACTGAAACCGCTGGTGGCGGCGAAAGTGGTATCTGACATACAACTGAAATCAGCTGAAGCAGTATATCATTCCGCGCAGGCCAATGTAGCACAAGCCGAAGCGCAGGTAGAAGCAGCCCGCATCAATATCGGGTATACTACTATCACTGCGCCGGGCGATGGTTACATCGGCAGCATCCCTTATAAAACCGGCAGCCTGGTCACCAAAGGCATGCCAGGCGCGCTCACCACTGTTTCTGAAACAAAAGAAGTAAGGGTGTATTTCTCCCTGAGCGAAACAGGTTTTCTGCAATTCACAGAAAAATACCCGGGCCAATCCATTGCGGAGAAAGTAAAATCAATGCCCCCGGTACAACTGGTGCTGGCTGATGGCAGCGTGTACCCGGAAAAAGGAAAGGTAGAATTGGCAAAAGGACAATTCGATAAAACGATCGGCGCCATCAATTTCAGAGCCTCGTTTCCTAATGCATCCGGAACGCTGAAAAGCGGCAGCACCGGCAAGATCAGGATACCCACTACGCTGTCGTCCGCACTGGTGGTGCCCCAGGAAGCCACCTTTGAAATACAGGACAAAATATTCGTTTACCTCGTAGCCGACAGTAACAAAGTAGTGACCCGGTCGCTCACCATTGCCGGCAAAACACCTAACTACTATTTTGTAGCCGATGGCGTAAAGAAAGGAGAACGGATTGTGTTGTCTTCTCAATCTACCTTGCTGATGGGCGGATTGAAAGATGGAATGGCCATCCAGCCGAAAATGGCTTCCATGGATAGCCTGCTGAGAGCGAAACCAATTTAGTGGTCTGTTCCCGGAAAACATTATTTATTTCTGCGGCTTTGTCCGCTGCATCACAATCTCATTTTATGCTACGAAAATTTATTGAACGTCCCGTATTATCTACGGTGGTGTCTATCATATTGCTATCACTCGGGGTGATCTCCCTTCTCACATTACCCATTACTTTGTTCCCGGATATTGCGCCGCCATCTGTTCAGGTAACGGCCAACTATCCCGGCGCCAACTCGGAAGTAGTAGCGCGCGCAGTGGCCACGCCTATTGAAGAAGCGGTGAACGGCGTGGAGAACATGAGCTACATGACCTCCAACTCCAGCAACGACGGTAACTATACGCTCACCGTTTATTTCAAGCAAGGTACCAATCCGGATATCAATGCGGTGAACGTACAAAACCGTGTATCGAAAGCCAATAGCCAGCTGCCACAGGAAGTAATACAGGCGGGCATCTCCACACAAAAAGTGCAGAACAGTACTATCATGTTCGTGGGCTTGCAGGCTTTTGATACCACCAAAGGTTATAATGAGCTTTTCCTGGAAAACTATCTCAGGATCAATCTTATTCCGCAACTGCAACGTATTCCCGGTGTGGCGCAGGCAACGGTGTTCAGCGCCAAGGATTATTCCATGCGCATTTGGCTGAAGCCCGAACGCCTGGCCGCCAACAACCTGTCTCCGCAGGATGTGATGAACGCCATCAGGGACCAGAACATCGAAGCGGCGCCCGGCAGGCTGGGACAGGGAAGCAGCGCCTCCTTTGAATACATCATCAAATATAAAGGCAAGCTGAATAAGAACGAGGACTATGAAAATATGGTGCTCAAATCCAATAACGATGGCTCCGTACTTCGACTGAAAGATGTGGCCCGTATTGAGTTTGGCGGATATAGTTATACATCCACCAACAAGTTGAGCAACAAGCCTACCTCCGGTTTTGCCATCCTGCAAACACCTGGCTCCAATGCCAACGAGATCCTTACAGAAGTACAAAGGCAGCTGAAAGAGTTTACGCCGAAACTCCCGGTGGGCACCCGTTTCGAGATTATGTACAATGTGAAGAACTTCCTGGATGCCTCTATCGACCAGGTAAAAGAAACACTGATCATCGCCTTCATACTGGTGGCATTGGTGGTATTTGTTTTCCTGCAAGACTGGCGTTCTACTTTGATACCGGTGATTGCTGTTCCTGTAGCGATCGTAGGTACTTTCTTCTTCATGCAGCTGCTGGGCTTTACCATCAACCTGCTCACACTCTTTGCGCTGGTACTGGCCATCGGCATTGTGGTGGATGATGCCATCGTGGTGGTGGAAGCAGTGCATACGAAGATGGCTCGAACGCACCTGGCGCCGAAAGAGGCCACCATCAGCGCGATGAGCGAGATATCCGGTGCGATCGTTTCCATTACCCTCGTGATGGCCGCCGTATTTGTGCCGGTGAGTTTTGTACAAGGCCCTGCCGGCGTGTTCTACAAACAGTTTGCCTTTACGATCGCTACCGCCATCATCATCTCTGCGATCAATGCGTTAACGCTCAGTCCTGCCTTGTGCGCCCTGCTGTTGAAAAACCATCATGCGGATGCGGAAGAAGAGAAGAAAGCGGGTCTTGGCAAACGTTTCTTCACTGCCTTTAACACCGGCTTCAATGCGATGACGGATAAATATGTAGGCAGTATAAAATTCCTGTTGAAGAACAAGTGGGTGGCCATTGCAGCGCTGCTGCTGGTTACATTGGGCAGCGTGGTGCTGATGAGAAACAGCCCTACCGGCTTTATCCCGAACGAGGACCAGGGTTTCGTATTGTCAGTTGTGCAAACACCTGCGGGTAGCTCGCTGGACAGGACCACAGCCGCCACCGCGCAGATCAGTGATATCATCGACAAAGATCCATCCACAAACGGCTCCTGGGTGATCAACGGTTTTAACCTCATCACTTTTGCCACCTCTTCGCCGCAGGCAGCTATCTTCTCGCGCCTGAAGCCCATCAAAGAGAGAGGCGCTGTAACAGACCCGGATGTGATTGCCGGCGGCCTGATCGCTAAAACAAGCCAGGTGCATGATGCCATGACCGTATTCGTGAACTTCCCTACCGTGCAAGGTTTCGGTAACGTGAGCGGTGCAGAATTTACCTTGCAGGACAGGGGAGACGGATCATTGCAGCAACTGGGAAACACCGCATGGGCCTTTATTGGCGAGCTTTCCAAAAGAAAAGAGATCGCTACAGCGTTCACCACCTTCAATACCAGCAACCCGCAATACAACCTGGAAGTAGATGATATCAAAGCCAAACAACTCGGCGTTTCCATCAGCGATCTGATGAACACTTTGCAGGTGTATTATGGTAGCAGCTTCGTGACAGACTTTAACCGTTTCGGTAAATACTACCGCGTGATGGCGCAGGCCGATGTGCCTTACCGCGTAGACGAAAGTTCGCTGGATGGTATCTATGTAAAGAATAATCTCGGCACGATGGTGCCCGTGTCTACAGTCGCCAAGTTTGTGCGCACCTATGGCCCGGAAGTGGTGACCCGCAACAACCTTTACAAGGCTGTGCAGATACAGGTGATCCCCAAACCGGGCTACAGTACCGGCGACGCGATCAAAGCCATCCAGGCTACGGCCAAACAGTCATTGCCCGCTTCATATGGCTATGAGTTCACCGGTATCAGCAGGGAAGAGATCAAGGCCGGTAACCAAACGGTGTTCATCTTCCTGCTCAGCGTATTCTTCGTGTATTTCCTGCTGGCCGCACAATATGAAAGCTATGTGCTGCCGCTGGCGGTGATCCTCACCGTGCCTACAGGCTTGTTGGGCGTGTTTGCGTTTATCGGTTTCGGTGGCGTACAAAACAACGTGTATGTACAGGTAGGCTTGATTATGCTGATAGGTCTCATCGCCAAGAACGCCATCCTGATCGTGGAGTTTGCCGTGCAAAGGCGACGAGCGGGGCACACACTCGTAGAAGCCGCGCTGGAAGCGGCGCATCTGCGCTTACGCCCGATACTCATGACCTCCTTTGCATTCATCGTGGGTATGCTGCCGCTGATCTTTACGCAAGGCGCTTCTGCACAGGGTAACCATTCTATCGGATGGAGCGCTGTTGGCGGTATGCTTTCCGGTGTGGTGCTCGGCATATTCCTGATACCCGTATTGTTCGTGATTTTCCAGTACATGCAGGAAAAGATATCTGCCCGGAAAGCCGCGTCTGTCCGGACGCGCCAGGTAGCAGTACAATAACTTTCATTCAGACAAGTATAAATTCTAAATAATAATGGACCGCAAAGATTATATGCGTTATCTGCTGTTAGCTCCGGTGGTAGTCGTTGTCATTGCTTCCTGCAAAGTTACCCGCGACTACCAGCGTCCGGATCTGCAATTGCCGGCGCAGTACAATGGCCTCAGTTACAGCGACACTTCTTCGATCTCAGACATGCCATGGAATACTTTTTTCACGGAGCCGGCTTTGCAGGCGCTGATAGAGAAAGGTATTGCACGTAATAACAATATGCTGACCGCTTTAAAGAACATCGATATCGCCGATCAGCAACTGAAGCAGGCAAAACTATTCTGGACGCCGCAGTTAAATGCACAGGCTGGATATCAATATAACCATCCGTCCGGCAACAGCTTCAATGGCGCATTGATGCAGGGAAGCAACTATTTCCAGGATCACCAGGTGACGCTTAATCTCACCTGGGAGCTGGGGATATGGGGGAAGATCAGACGGCAGAAAGAAGCCGTGGTAGACCAATACCTGCAAAGCTATGAAGCTAGGAAAGCAGTACAAACAACGGTGGTATCAGATATCGCCAAAGGTTTTTACAATTTGCTGATGCTCGATAAGCAACTGACCATCACCAAAGAGAACCTCACCCTGAGCGATAGCACGTTGCAGATCACCACGCTGCTGATGAATGCCGGCACCCCCAATGTGACACAATTATCCATCGACCAGGTAAAGGCGCAGCGGGAAGGCATCGCCGCGCAGATACCATTGCTGGAACAATATATCACCCTGCAGGAAAATGCCCTGCAATTGTTGACAGGAGCCTATCCTGGCGAGATTGCCAGGAGTGTGAAGCTGACAGATATGGCCGTGCCCTCCAGCTTGCCGGCGGGCTTGCCTGCCTCCATTGTGAGCCGCCGTCCGGATGTGCGTGCCGCGGAGCTGGACGTGATGGCCGCAAATGCCCGTGTAGGCGTGGCTGCGGCGGATATGTATCCCAAGCTCACGATCACTTCCGGTATCGGGTTTGAGTCGTTGAAAGCCAGCGATTGGTTCAAACCGGCTTCCTGGCTGGCGAATGCAGCGGGTGGCATTGTGCAGCCCGTCTTCAACAGGCGGCAATACAAAACGCAATATGAGGTAGCCAGGCTGAATCGCGATAATTCAGAGATCGCGTTCCGGCAATCCGTGCTGCGCGCTGTAGGCGAAGTGTCTAACGCGCTGGCGCAAATAGATAAACTGAAACAACAAGAACGGGCAACCTACATACAGTCTACTGATCTGCACCGGGCCATCGAGCATGCGCTCTTGCTATACCAGGGAGATATGGCGAACTATTTAGAAGTCATTACCGCGCAAAGCAATGCTTTACAAGCGGACCTGGGACTTGCAAATATCCATAGCAACCTTTTGACTGCTGTTGTAGAATTGTACAGGAGCACAGGAGGAGGTTGGAAATAGCAGAACGATAGTGTAACAGTTGTAGGTTTTTTATATGTCAGGCGGCCGTTTCGACGGCCGCCTATTTCCGTAAAAAGCAAGCAACAAATTTCATTCACACATTTGTCCTAATTTTAACAGGATAATACGTCATATCTTCAAACTATTTTGTTTTATGGCAGAACGTACGAACATTACAGAACTCTTCATATTGAAAGGCGAGGAGCCCCCTGAAAACCCGCTCCTGGTGCTCAAACCCTCTACCCCCGATTCTGTTTGTAATATGGGCCCTATCACACTGGGTTACTATTCCATGTGTCTTAACCGGCATAAATCCGGCGAGCTGAAATATGGCCGTACACGGTACGATGCAAAAGGAGGCGGTATGTTTTTTATGAAACCGGGGCAAACCGTCGCAAATGACAATATCGTTACAGATGGCGATGGATTTTGTTTGATCTTCCAGGAAGAATATTTATATGGTCATCCCTTACATGCGGAGATCAGGAAATACCGCTACTTTGAATATGATATCAACGAAGCCCTGCATTTAACGCCGCAGGAAGAACAAACGATGATCAGGATATCAAAAGAAATTGAAGCGGAATATCACCATCACCAGGATGAGCTATCCAAAGAAATTATCCTGGGGCATATTGCGTCGCTGCTCAGGTATAGCCAGCGTTTCTACAAACGGCAGTTCATTGATCGCGCAGACCATTCCGGTAAAATAGCCAACCGCTTCCATGAACAGCTGTCGGCCTATTTTGAAACAGGCATCGCCGCCACACAGGGCTTGCCCTCTGTAAAGTACCTGGCAGAACAGCTGCATGTTTCGCCGCACTACCTCAGCGATGTACTGAAACAGGAAACCGGCAAAACAGCGCTGGAACTCATTCATCTCTTCCTGATATCAGAAGCCAAGAACCTGCTGACAGGAACAGATCTTTCCATTTCTGAAATATCTTATAATCTCGGTTTTGAAAATCACCCTTATTTCTCGCGTCTCTTCAAACGCATCGCCGGACTAACGCCCAATGCGTTTAAGAATAATCTCACGAAATTCAGCCATCAGCTGTATGTGGATTAATTTCATTTGCCAGGTTACCTGATCAGAAACGGGTAACCTGGTTTTTTGTTGTGTATGATTTTATCACAGCTGGCAGGACTTGGAAAAACTGTTCTCGCGCTGATGAGAATCGTACCTTCACACCATGGAAAAGAAACGGATCATTTTCTTCCTCTTCGATAGCGTACATCTGCTGGATCTGGCAGGCGCTGTAACAGTTTTTTATGAAGCGGGATGCTGCGGCCATCCATATGAACTGCGGTATGTATCGCCTTATACATCGCCGCTTGCTTCTTCCGGTTTGGGATTTACGCGTGTAGAGCCTTTGACCGACATTGCCCTTAAGGCTGATGATATTGTGATCGTTGCGGGTATGGACCTGAGCCGATGGAGCCGTGAAGATGACAGTGGCTGGATACCCTGGCTGCAACACGCTGCCGCAGTGGGCGCCACGGTATGCTCTGTATGTACCGCAGCATTTGCCCTCGCTGCGGCAGGATTGCTCGATGGCCGCAGTTGTACTACCCACTGGGCTTACACCGCCGCCTTGCAGGAACACTTTCCGAAATTGCAGGTAATAGAGAACAGGCTCTTTGTGAAGAGCGATAATATTTACACCAGTGCAGGCATCTCCACAGGCATCGACCTGGCGCTGTTCCTGGTGGAAGAGCATTATGGTCCTGCCTTTGCTTGTACGGTGGCGAAAGATATGGTGGTGTATATCCGCCGTGATGGCGCCTCAGCGCAGCATAGCATCCACCTGCAATATCGGCAGCATATCAATCACCAGGTGCATGAGGTACAGGACTATATCACGCATCATCTGCATCTGAAACTCACCATCACCGCATTGGCAGCGATGGTGTTCATGTCTCCCAGAAATCTTACCCGTCTCTTCAAATCTACTACCGGCATTACGATCGGCGAATATATCCAACAGCTGCGCGAAGAAAAGGCCACGCAATTATTGAAAGAGGGTCAGAAGCTGTCATGGGTAGCCAAAGCCTGCGGCATGGGCAACACCCGGCAATTGGGACAGCTGGCCCGGAAGACAGGCATGACGGCAAAATTGGCCTGATTTGCCGGGTGCTTGTCCTTCTTTGCACGCGCTTGCCACATTACCTTGCAGGTATAATCAAGCGATATGAAACATCTGGTCATCTTGCTGCTATGTTTGCCTTTATGGGCTTGGGCGCAGCAAAAAAGTTCCGACTACGTTTGCCCGCCCTGCGGCACATGCGACTCCATTGTATATCACCAGCCCGGTATATGCCCCCATTGCGGCATGGCATTGATACCTAAAGACGCCGCTAAAGCGCCACCACCGCAAACTTACAGCATCTGCTTTTACCTCTATGACGGCACGGAAGTGCTCGACTTCGCAGGACCGCTGGAAGTATTTTCCTATGCCGGCTTCAAAATATTTACTGTAGGAAAAACGAAAGCGCCGGTAACAGTGCAAGGCATACTGAAAGTAAATCCGGACTATAGTATCCAGGATGCGCCGCCAGCGGACTTCTTCGCCATCTTTGGCGGTAACGACGACGTAGCTGCCGGCGATCCGGAAGTGATCCGCTGGATCAAAAGCAGGGATGCCAGTACCAAAGGTTATTTCTCTGTTTGCACCGGCGCTTTTGTACTGGGCAAAACCGGTTTGCTGGATAGCCTTACCGTTACCACTTTTCACAGGAGCATACAGGCATTGCAGCAGGAAGTGCCTTCAGCCAAAGTATTATCCAATGTGCGTTATGTAGATAATGGCCGGGTCATCACCACGGCAGGCATCTCCGCTGGCATCGATGGCGCGCTGCACCTGGTGGCCAGGCTACGTGGAGAAGCAGAAGCACTGCGCATCGCCCGGCATATGGAATATGATAAATACGTACCTGAACAAGGGTTGATCGTAAAACATTAACCTACGCAAAAGCCCGTAAGTAATAGTGTTTACGGGCTTTTGCTCAGGCGGCCACTTTCTCTTCCCAGTTTATTTTATAACGATATAGCCAGTCCTGTGATGTAGATCCAAAGAGCCGGATGAACACGCTGATCATGAAGTTGCGGATCTTCGCCTGCATAGGTGTAACGATCTTTTTATCATCGCCCCTCCTTCTCCCTTCGGCTACAATCCTCTCTACGCGCGGTTTACGTGCGGCTTCAAACAACCCGAACACTTTTTCATGATCGCCGGGAATATCCCTGAGCAACCTGGCGAGGCAGATGGCGTCTTCCAGCGCCATAGACGCACCCTGGCCTGCATTCGGACTTACCGCATGTGCGGCATCTCCCATCAGCAATACCCGCTGCTGATGCCATACCGGCAATGATGGTATATCGCTGATGTTTTGTTTCAATACCTTTTCGGAGTGTGCAATGAGCGCTACCACCGGGTTTTCGTAATCTTTATAGATAGCCAGCATCTCACGTTTCACGTTTTCTACGGATGTATCCTGCAATACTTCGGCACTCATCGCTGTAGGAGAGGGCAGGTTCGACCACCACATGGCATAGTCTTTATCAGCAGGGGAGTAGCCAAAGAAACCTTTGGCTCCGAAAACATAGTGCAAGCTGGCAAGGTCCCGCTGTGAAAGAGAAGGTACGTTTGCCAATTTCACAAAGCCTCCTACTCCCAACATGCCTGTGAATGCGGGTTTCGGCCCATCCGGCCATATGATGCGGCGGGTGGCCGAATGTATGCCGTCGGCGCCGATCAGCAGGGAGCCGCTTGTTTCAGTGCCGTCTTCAAAAAAAGCAGTAACGCTATCCGGCTGCTGCCGGATGTTTTGTAATCTTTTATTGTAATGAATGGGGATGCCGGCTTTATTCACCGCTATTGTCAACACCTCATGCAAGGCGCTCCTGGTAATGCTGACGCCGAATTGGCCGTATCGCTGAATGTTGCCATTGCTCATCCTTGCTAATACCTTACCTTTTTCATTCTGAAAACAGTGCTCAGTGGTAAGGGCGCCGCGTTTTTTTATTTCTTCTGCAAGACCAAGTGTTGCCAGCACATTCATACCATTGGGCGCAATGTTCAAACCGCCGCCCACGCCATCTTTCCAGGCATAGGCTTCGTAGATGGCAGCCGGTATGCCGGCTTTGTGCAGGAATAAAGCAAGCGCCAGGCCACCGATGCCGCCACCGATGATGAGGATGTTGGAAGTGTTCATAACAGGGTAGTTTTTGGTTGTAAAACTACCTGTATCAACAGGGCCTGAAAATATGCATTAGGTAAAACCAAGAAGATCTGCCGGTCAGCTACCCGTTTTTACCGGCGAAAGTTGTTGCCCGGGTATCACGCGCTCAAAATATTCTCCGGTAAATTTATACTGGATATACTTCTCTGTTACCGTACCATCGGGCTTTACCACGGGAAGACTGATCGTTTGCGTATCAGGATCGAAAGTGATCAGATGGATCGGGCGTTCTTTTCTATCTACTACAGAAAAGAAATCATAAGCAAAGCTGAGCTGATTTTTGATGCCTGTTTTTGTTTTTATCAATCTTACGCTATCGCTCAACTGGTTGTTGCTGATCGCAAAAACTTTGATGCCCTGGTAAGCGTCTTTGTTAGAATAAACAGCATTGTAAACGCCCAGGTAGTACGTTTTTCCCTGGTTTTCCAGGGTGTAGATCGCTACATAGGCGGCCGCTGCATGGAGCTTATCGTCGTTTGCATGCGGATTCAGTGAAAATACTTTACCGTCAGATTGATATTGATACACGTTGCTGAAGAAGCGCATGGTGCCGCCCATTTCTGTGTCCCAACTGTATATCCGCAAATGCTTGTCTTTTGAAGTGACGATTTGCAGGCCTTTTGCATCGAGTGGTGCAAAGTCTGCGCTAATCGTAGCGGGGTTGTTGCTGGTATACTGAAGCAGTTTTTGTTCGAAGCGTTTGTTGGCGAGCAGGATGGAGTCGCCTGCATCAGTTTCTTTATGATCTCCCCAATACTGTATCTGCTGGAAGTTTTGGAGCAGGTCGTTTTCGATGGTATGGATATTTTGTCCGAAGGTGATGCCGCTATAGGTCAGCAATAGCAAAAGAAAAAAGAAGCGCATGGAGGCCGGGTTATTTTATCCTCAAATATCTGTAATTAAGCCGGCTACTCCAAATGCTTACTCAGGGGACATCCAGAACGAGGCCGGAAGTGAGGTTGAAGAGCCGGGCTTCGTCAACGGAAGGCGTGAATGTATGTTCGGTAGAAGGGGAGGGTGCAGGTGCTGCCTTTAGTACATTGGCGCTTGCTGCCGGCGGACGTTTGATAATAGCGGGCGTAAGCCCGAAAACCACATCGAGGGAGTATTCGTCGGTGCTGGTAGACAATTTGCCGTCAATGTTCAGCCCATAAGCGCCGCCTTTAGCGCCTGCTTCAAAAAGATAATATTTTTTCTTGATGATATTTTTTTGAATGAAGCCACTGACAACATAGATGTAACAGATCTCCGGATCATTCATTTTGTCCTGGTTATTCTGTTTCCATTGCGTGATGGCATTTGTCCAGGATGGGTCCTGGAAGTTGACCAGCCCGCTGGCCTGATCCATGATAACAAGGCTGAACGTACTTTTCTGATCCAGCTGCGCGCTCAGGAAATTGAGGAAACCCGCCTGCGCGCACAATGCTTTGTTAACGATAATGGACCCGCGTAATTGAGGCTTGGCTAATTTTGACTGTTCGTCAACTTTAAGGCCGGTGACCGGAAACGATGAAAATTCAAAGTTCAGGTCCTTTGCATTGACAAGGTTGGTAGGGCATTGACCATCTGTTTTCCTAACCTCAATCACCTGTCCTAACAGCTGATAAGGATTTCCGATAAATGCATCTGCAATAATGTAGGCAGTCTGGTCATTGACCATTGTTTTGGTTTTGAGATCGTTCAAGGTGGCGATGGGCGCACTGTCGGAGATATCTCTGTTCATCACGTCATTGACGTGGTCTGGATGATTGTTATTACCCATGGTTATTTGGGGTTTTATATTTTGGGGAATTGGAATAACGTTATAAAAATAACGAAATGTCTGCAAACATAAATTTATTATTCTCCCGGTACGATCTGTGTATCGGGAGAATAATAATTATTGGAAGATGGCTGCCATCTTCGCGATACTTTGTTCCAGGCCGAGTTGCGCAAACTGGCTCATAGAGCCAAATTCAGCGTATTCTGTCACCGTCATCTCTGTTTTGCCATCGCCTGTTTTTTTGAAAGTGACCACGGTTCTGATGTCCAGTGGAAAATCCGCCGGCATGCCCAGTTTTACGGGAGCTGTTTTCTGGCCGTTTTCATCTGCGAGGTTTTGAATGAACTCGATGCTTTCGTGTGGAACGATCTTTATATAATCCCAGATAGAATAAAATTCCTGGCCGCCCATTTCCGGCGGGGCTTTCATGCTCACGAGCGATTGGCCGCCTTCGCGGAAATCGATCCTGGCGAGAGGAGAGGTGAAGTGTTGCGGGCCCCACCAGCGTTTCACCAGTTCGGGATCGGTCCATACTTTCCAGACCATTTCTACCGGCGCATTGAAGGTTCGGGTAACTTCCACTTGTTTTGCCATGGTTACAGTAATGAAGGTGAAGAATGATCAGGCATTTTGCAATGCTTCGATATCAAATTTCTGCATTTGCATAAATGCTTTCGCTACGCGCGGCCCTTTTTCCGGGTCAGACATTAACTCGCCCAGTACGCTTGGCACCACTTGCCAGGATAATCCGAACTGGTCTTTACACCAACCGCATCTACCTTCGGAACCGCCGTTGGCAGTGAGTTTGTACCAGTAGTGATCAATCTCCTGCTGGTCTTTACAGTTGATCACGAAGGAAACCGCTTCGTTGAAAGCGAATTGCGGGCCGCCATTCAGGCCCATGAAAAATTTTCCGTTCAGTTCAAAATTCACTACCATCCCGGAGTCGTGGAGGATGCGTGAATTGGGGAAAATGTT
Source organism: Chitinophaga vietnamensis (assembly GCF_902167635.1). Lineage (GTDB taxonomy): Bacteria > Bacteroidota > Bacteroidia > Chitinophagales > Chitinophagaceae > Chitinophaga > Chitinophaga vietnamensis. Next base: position 273,745 of record NZ_CABHMS010000007.1, on the reverse strand, counting down.
GCAGTAGAAATCTGCTGCCGCTCTTGCCTGGCCATCAAACCAAAGACAAGGATACAATTGTTCTTTCATATAGTTTGATTTTATTTTTTGCGCTTTGTTTTCTTCTGCTGCATCTCTTCCAGCAGTCCTTCGATCTCATCCAGCCTGTTTTCCCATAGCTTCCGGTAAGGATCTATCCAGTCTGCCACTTCCTTCAGTTTTTTCGCATTGAAATGATAATGGATCTCCCGGCCGGATTGCTCCTGTTTCAGCAGTTCGCATTCCGTGAGTATCTGGATATGTTTGGAGATGGTTTGTCGCGATGAGCCGAAATGCTCGGCGATGGCCCCCGGCGTCATGGCCTGCATCGCTACCAGGCTCAGAATGAGCCTGCGGGTAGGATCGGCCAGGGCTTGAAATACGTCTCTGCGGATCTTCATATTATGCAGCTATTTGACTGCAATTTAATGCAGTTATTTGACTGCGCAAAATTTTTTTCTGAAATGAAAAAGAGTATATTTAGATATACATCCTGCCATGAAAAAGATAATCTCCCTGATCGCCTTTCTCGCTATCACCTGTTCCATTGCTGCACAATCCCCTGGGGCAGCGGCTTTCATCGACTCCTTCGCCAGGAAGAATAATTTCAATGGTACCATCGTACTGGCAAAGCACGACAAAGCCTGGTACAGAAAGAGTTTCGGGCTGGCCAATTTCCAACATAAAACGCCTAACACACCGGATACACGTTACAAGATCGCCTCTATCACCAAAGCATTTGCCGCCGTACTGATACTGCAATTGTATGAACAAGACAAGATCGATCTGCATAAAACGATCAGCGCGTACCTGCCCGGCTACAAAGGAGAAGGAGCAGATAAAGTAACTATAGAACAGCTCCTCAACATGACTTCCGGCATTCATAATATGGATGCCAACATCACTTCCATGGAATCAGTATTGAAGAACGGGATGCCGCAATACCAGCTGCCGCATACTTCCGATGAAATGCTGACACTTTTCAGCAGCGGTAAACTGGACACCATACCAGGGAAGGAGTGGGACTACAACAATGCTGATTATATTATTCTCGGCAAGATCATCGAACAGGTGAGCGGCAAAAGTTTTGAAGAGAACCTGAAAACCCGCATCCTGCAACCATTGCAGCTGAATAATACCGGTATCGCATATCAGCAAACGGTCATTCCGAAATTGGCAGATACCTATTTTTACCGGGATGATATCAGGCAGCTGGTCAACGATCTGCCGGTGTACATGGAGAACTGGTATGCTTCGGGCGCCATGTATTCTACTGCAGACGATGTACTGAAATTTTCCAACGCACTGTTTGGCCGGAAGCTGTTGAAACAAGCTACGCTCGACCTGATGTTCACCTCAGGATTAGGCGAGTATGGCTATGGCGTTTGGGTGTATAAGAATTACAAGATCCATCAGCAGCAATATACCATCGTGAAAAGGCCCGGCTCCATTATGGGAGCGCAGGCCATGTTGTTTCATGTACTGGAAGATGGCTCCACGATTATTATACTCAGCAATGCGGTAACGACCAGTCTGGACGAATTTGCCGCACGCCTCGCGGAACATATTATTCCCTGATCTTTACATCCACTCTTCTTGTAACCGCCACCATTTCAGGTCATCGCCTTCCAAGCGGAAAATGGCGCTGGACCTGCGTTTGGTGGTAATGTCTCCCATCGACTGTGTTTCTTCATAATACACCAGTGTATGATGAAAGGTAGAAGCGGTCCACAGATTATCGAAGCTGACGATGATACCCGGCCGGCTGCCCTTTACCGATAGCAGCCAGGCTGCGAGTGCCGGAAAGTCCATCTCCTGGCCATTGGCGCCTGTCATCTGAAATTGTGCACTGAAAGCATGCAGCAGTTGCGCTGCGCTCACATTGTTATTGCCACGGAACCAGTCCTGTATGCCCACGTGAAAATCCTTGACCATTTTGCTGGCCTGATCAGCATGATTCATATATTATTGTTTGTTTGTGTTTTACCATAGCGTTTTGCCAGCCGCCAGCCTGCCAATTGCAATGCTGCCAGCGTAATGAATGCCACCTCAAGGGAACGGCTATACGAAAAGGAGCCGAGCAGTGAAAAGAACAAAGTGCTGATCACTGCCGTGCCGGTAACGCTGCCCACCTGGATGGCCGTGCTCACGATACCGGAAGCCTGGCCCGCCAGCGAAGCGGCGGTACCGGCCATGATCTGCCGTAACATGGCAGGCATCACCATGCCATGGCCCGCACCAGCCAGCAGCAATCCTGCTTTGAGCCACCATCCCGGCGCCGGTTGAAAATGAATGCCCACTGCGCCAATCATAAAACCGGCGATAAGCAGCAAGAGGCCCGCTTGCATCAATTGCTGACTGGAAGCGCGGAAACGATGGCTGCTCAACGGAGCTATAAAGAAGCCGATAGCATAAGGCAGTATCGATAATCCCGCTTCAAAAGCGCCATAGTGCAAGCCATTTTGCAGGTAATAAGGGAATATCAGGAAGAAGGCAGCCGTATGATTGTATAGGAAGATCACACCGATGCCTTTCAGAAATGACCTGTCTCTCAGCAGCGGCATATACAGCAGCGGCGCTTTGCCGCGTTGCAGTAATTTTTCTTCATAGCGGAACAGCGCCCATCCCGTGAGGATGGCCAGCGCCATGCTTATAAATACCCAGGCAGGCCAATGTGCCTCGCGGCCTTTTACGATGGGGTAGATGAATAAGAGGAGCGACAACGTAGCGAGCAGCATGCCGGTGATATCCAGCCGGGGCCGCGTGCCGGCGCGGTTTTCCTGCATTACGAAATAGGCGGCGATGCTACAGAGGATGCCGATAGGCAGGTTCACCATAAACACGCTTTCCCAGGTCCAGCCGAAGAGCTGCGCATTGATCAGCAGGCCGCCGAGTAATTGTCCGCCGATGGCTGCCAGGCCAAACATAGCGCCGAAAATGCCCATGGCGCGCGCTTGTTCTTCCGGCGGAAAGATCACGCGTATTGTAGCGATCACTTGTGGCGCCAGCATCGCCGCGCCCATGCCTTGCCATATCCGCGCGGCAATCAGCCATTGTACCTCTTTTGCCAATGCGCATGCTGCGGATGCCATCGTGAATAGCAGCATGCCGCCGATGAATACTTTCTTGCGTCCATAGATATCGCCCAGTCTGCCGCCTGTTACCACCAGCACCGCATAGGTCAGCCCGTAGCCTGCCACTACTAATTGCAAAGCCGTGTCAGTCGCTTGCAGCGCGGTTTTTACGGAAGGCAGCGCCACATTCACAATAAAGAAATCGAGGGGCGATAAAAACGCGCCTGCAGATAAAATAGCCAATATGAACCATCGGTGTTTTGCAGCTGCCATTTTTTTTTGATGGCAAAGCAACGACAGAGAGTACAAAAAAAATGGTACTATAAGGGGTTTGTTTTGTACCTTCGACGGATGGCGTTTATGAAGATAATAGACCAGGTGGAAGTGGACATCGTGCAAACCAACATGCGCAGGCACAGGTTCCGGTCCGACTACTTCTTTGAAATGGCATACGTGCTGGAAGGGAAGGGGCAGTTCAGCGAGGGGCAATATGATTACCGTTATGCGCCCCGTAAATTATTTCTTTTGCAACAAGGCACGCCTTATACCTTTTCGCCCGAAACCGGCAGCAGCATTGCCTTGCTGCGTTTCAGCCCGGCCTTCATCGAACAGGTGAGGTTCGAGAATGAACGCCTTGAAACCTGCGACAACCTCCGGAAGATCAGTTATATCCTGAACCATTATCATGCAAAAGCCGGTTGTATCTTCCGGGAACGCAATGATGAGAAACTGGCGCATGCCTTGCTGGACGGGATCATCCGGGAGTATCAACAAAAGTCTTATGGCCATACCTTGATCATCCGTCAATCATTATCTATCCTCATCAACCTGATCGCCCGTAACCTGATCGCCAGTGAAGGCTCTGTGAGCAGTGGCAGCGAGCAACCATTGGCGATGAAAATGATCAGCTATATACAGCAGCACATCGGCGATGCAGCCGCCCTGAAAATTGATACCATGGCGGAACGCGTGAATATCTCCCCTCATTATCTCGGCGAATATTTTAAAAAACACACTGGCCGCAGCTTGCAGGATTATTTGTTGGAATACCGGTTGAAACTGATAGAAACACGGCTTGTATACAGCAACATGCGATTGAAAGAGATCGCCCTTGAACTGTCGTTCAATGATGAGAGTTATCTCTCTAAATTATTCAGAAAACACCGCGGAATGACGCCCGGGGCCTATCGCCGGCAACAACGACTGATAGAAGAGCGGAAATAGACAATAATGTCTATTTTTGAGAGATGAAGAAGATATTTTTAATGAGCCTCGCCTTAGCTGTATGGCTCTTTAGTACGGTAGCATCAGCGCAAACCCCTGCGGCCACTGATTACCTGCATGTGCCGGGCCCCATTCAATTCAACAAAACAAGCTGGCATCTGCAATGGTCCTCGCACCCCGCAGCTAATTATTACAAGCAGGAATATTTTACCACCGGTGATAATGTTGAGCATTTTTCAAAAATGCTGTCGATCGACTATCTCCGCGGACAAGCCACCGTAAAGGATCTTGCTGGGCATAAGGTGGCAGAGTTGAAAAAGATGAAGGAAAGTAATCCCATGGTGCAATACCAGGTGTTTGAGAAAGATGGCGAAGTGTTGCTCGATTTTCTCGTGAGCGCCAACAATGCCGACGGAAAGCGGATAGATATTCTTGAAAGAAATGTTTACCGGTACGTAGCCATGAAAGACCCATCCGGCGTAGTCCTGTTCTCTCTAAGCGAAAGGGCTTATGGTAAAGATGTGACGGCCTTTCTGAACCGTCTGAAAACGGGCATGGAGGCTTCGCGGAATGCAGTGGCCGCATTTGCGATACCGGCGGTACACGTGAAATAGCTAGTAGAAAGATGGTTTGTTACCCCTGGTTTGTTAATAGTCCGGTTGTTGCCAATTGTACTTCATGAGCCGAATAATTTCCTAATCAGCTCACGCGTAAAAACTAATGGCTTTTCACACTACGTTGTGCATGGCGTATCCTGCTGAGTGTTTCCCTGGATATGCCAAGGTAGGAGGCGATCAGATGTAAGGGGATACGGTTAGCCAGATCGGGAAAGGTGTGAAGAAATTCCTGGTATTTTTCTTCTGAAGAAGCGCTGATATGCATGCGTATCCTGTCCTGGCTGGCATTGAGGCTGTTGGATATCGTATTAACGGCGTAGGCTTTCAGGGCAGGGATGCTTTCCAGCAGAATATAGAAATGATCGCGCGCCCACAACATCACGGTGCTGTCTTCCATCGCTTCAATATAATATTTCGACGGCGTCTGGTGCGTATAGCTCTCATGGTCGGTGATCCAGCTGTTTTCCGGTGCGAAGCGCATGATATATTCCGTGCCGTCATCTTTGAGTATGTAGGTTTTTAGCAGTCCTTTTATCACGAACATCTTATGGATGCATACTTCGCCCTCTTCCAGCAGCAGCTGCCTTTTGCGTACTCTTTTCGTGACGGCCAGGGAAATAATATGTTGCAATTCGTCTTTGGTAAGATGAATTTTAGACTGGATATAGTTTTCAAAAAGTTCAGACATGGGCGATAATTTCAGTACAAAGATATGTCAAATGACCTGGTAAAATTGTGTCAAATGACCTTGTGCCGGGGGCTTGTTGCGCTGCAATTTTGTGGTACATCAAAATCAGGATTTATGCGTGTTTTTGTTACAGGCGCTACGGGCTTTATTGGTTCGGCCATTGTTCAGGAATTATTACAGGCAGGGCATGAGGTGCTGGGCCTTGCACGTTCAGATGCCGCTGCACAGCGGCTGGCGGCGGCGGGTGCGGCCGTGCATCGCGGTGATGTGAATGATACCGATAGTTTGCAACGTGGTGCGATGGCCGCCGATGGCGTAATCCATACGGCGTTCATACATGATTTCGCCAACTTTGAAGCCAGTTGCGAAGCCGACCGGCGCGCCATTACTGCAATAGGCGCCGCATTGGAGGGTTCGGCGCGCCCGCTGGTGGTGACCTCCGGTACCAGCATCGTGCATAATGGCGGCATTGCCACAGAGAACGACGGACCGGCGGCCGGGCCGCGCTCCCTGCCGCGCGCCGCATCGGAAGAGGCAGCGATGGCCCTGGCCGCACGCGGTGTACGGGCATCGGTGCTGCGTTTGCCCCCATCTGTTCATGGCGATGGCGATCATGGCTTTGTGCCGGCGCTCATCAACATTGCACGGGAGAAGGGCGTGTCAGCCTTCATCGGCGATGGCCTGAACCGCTGGCCGGCCGTGCACAGGCTGGATGCCGCACGGGCGTTCAGGTTGATACTGGAGCGAGGCGTTGCCGGCGCCAGGTATCATGCCGTGGGCGACGAAGGCATCCCCACCAGGGATATTGCCGCCATTATCGGCAAACAGCTGCAAGTGCCGGTGGTAGCCCAATCGCCGGAAACGGCATCCGACCACTTCGGCTGGATAGCGCGTTTCTTCTCCCTGGATGTTCCTGCCTCCAGCAAACAAACGCAGGAACAACTATCATGGCTTCCCACACACCCCTCATTGCTGGCTGATATCGACCGACCAGGGTATTATATTTAGGGATTTATTGATTTACGGATTTTTTGATTTGAGGGAACTCAAGGTTTCCTCAAATCAAAAAATCCGTAAATCAATAAATCCCTAAATATTTGCTCGGTTTCCATTTTTAACCTATCTTGTTAATCTCATATCTGACGTTTGCTCGCACTTGCCGCCTTCCTGGTGGCTTCTCTTTTATTTATACAAATACTGCAACCTGAACGATGAAAAATACGTGCTGGTCGTTTGTCCTGTCGATTTTTTATTTACTCATAAAACCCACACACATGCAACACAAGCGCTTATTGCCGCTGGTATGGATGGCATTGGCCATGCTGATACTCGGCGCCGCCTGCACAAAAGATGCCCAACAAAAAGAAAAACTGTCCACGAACAAAGCTATGACCACACTCAGCAGCAATCCTTACCTGGATAGCCTGCTGGCCTACAAGAGCCGCCCGCATGAGATCTATGCCGGCTTTTACCGCATCCAGGGCCCTTGCTACGGCGCCGCGCCCTTTGGCACTAACTTCTCACAAGTGCCTGATAGCCTCGATGTATTGATCCTCTTCTGCTTCTCTTCTACCTCTCCCATTGCCAGCAGCGTGCCGGGATGGATCAGCGCATTACATGCCAAAGGCACCAAAGTGATCCTCACCGGTAATCTCAACCTCGTGGCCGGCGCTACGCATGATACCAGCGGCTATGGCAAAACAGCACGGTATATCATGGACAGCACCATCAACAAATATGGATTTGATGGTTATGATATCGATGTGGAGAGCACACCGAGCGGACAAACACTCACCGATATGGCGGGCGTATATACGGCCTTATCCAAATACCTCGGCCCGAAATCAGGCACCGGCAAGCTGCTTACATTTGATACTAATCAGAGCGGCACCAACAGCCTTTTCAGAAAAGTATATACCATGGTGGACTATGTATGGTTACAGGCCTATGGCCGCGGCGCCAGCACCTTGCAATCCACCTGGCAAACATTTTCTCCCTACATCAAATCCAGCCAGTTTGTGCCGGGCTTCTCCTTCTATGAAGAAAATGGTTACCCTTCCAATGTATGGTATGATGTAACTTACCCGGTGAATGGCACCGGCCGCGCCTACGACTACGCCCGCTGGGAACCCACAGGGGCAAAGAAAGGCGGCGTATTCGGCTATGCGATCGATAGAGATGCGCCACTCACTTCTGCTACAGATAATACTTTGTATGCACCTACTTATATCGTGAGCAAACAACTGATACAGATCATGAATCCTGCACACTGATCGTAACATTTATAGTAATACGATAATCACAGGCCGGCTTGCAAAAGCCGGCCTGTCTTGTTTCTTCACAGTTTTACCTGACGCTTCTCTCATCTCTGATAATATTTTGCAAGATGCATGTTGTCTGGTTCAATACGATTAATTGCCCCTAACGGTAACGCATATAGTACCGTGCCCAACACTATTATCGGTCGTATCAATAACAGGGGCGGGAGCTATAAAACAGCCAAGTTTTTTAATAAACAGGACAATGATCCCTTTATACCGTTACCATATTTTTGTACCTATTGAATTGAGAGCCAGTAAGAGATTGTTTTATCAATAAATTACTTGCGCAATTGATTGTACGCATCGTTAGCATTTGAAGTATTATTTCCGGAAAAACCGGACTTGTCACACCATTGGGTTGTATACCTGTTAGCGTTTTAATACGCCGTTTCATTGCTGGAGAACGGCGGTATGCAGCGATTATTTGCCAGCCATTTCATGGAATATCTATGTCAATGATGCCATGTCAACTTGATTTAGATTAAAGTCCCATTTGTCGTTTTTAAGAATGAAACCCAAATAAGAATGAAATCCAAAGAAAAATTTCCAATACTTGAGATCAGGAAATTTCAGGAGGCCTGGGATCCCGATGGTAGTGTGGTATTCCACCGCTTTGATGGGGCCAGTAGCATTGAAGAAGCGCGTTCTCATGACTTTTTTGTATTCCTGTTATTTGAGAGAGGCAGCGGCGTACATTGGATCGATTTTATCGATCATCCGGTAGAAGCAAACCAGGTACACCTGCTTTTTCCGGGCCAGATACATAAGTGGGATCTGGGCAAGAATACAAAAGGGATGAAACTGATCATCGACCGTCGTCTTTTTGAGACATTTTCTTCGACCTTGCAATTTTCTTTTGCAAGATTTAACCAGCACAGCGTGCTGACGCTGGACGCTGCACTGTTCCGAAAGATATCGAATGAGTTCGAGGCTATTGAACATGAGCTGGCATCGTCCAATATTTTCTGGGAGATCGTACATGAACGCGCACGCCTGATCGCCATGCTCGTGAGCCGCCAGGCAGAGAAGGATTTCAGACGTACGATCAGCCGGCGCATCAATCCTTTGCTGTATAATTTTTTATTGCTGATAGACCAGCATTTCCGGGAACAGAAGATGGTGGCCTTTTATGCCGAACATTTGTTTATTGTACCCAACTACCTGAATATATTGTGCAAGCGACAGTTCAAAGTTTCCGCTTCCAGCCTGATACGACAAAGGATACTGCTGGAAGCGAAAAGACTGATACAAAGCACAGACATGTCGATCAAAGAGATTGGTTATTCGCTGGGCTTTAAAGACCTGTCGAGCTTCTCCCGCTTCTTTAAATTCCATACCGGATTTTCTCCCAAGCAATACGTAAAAAGCGATAGCGGATAAGAAATTTTGGGGCTAACTAAACGTTTTTGTAAAACAACTAATGGCCTGGATAAGCCCGAGTTGACCTGAAGATTGTCCAGTGGTATTCTTCTGGGAGCGTATCGAATTGTATATATGCCTCTGAGCTTGGCAGAAAATATTCCTGCACCTGCCGTGTGATCCAGCTGTTCTCATTCATCTCCCAATAGATCACCATCAGTTTATCAACACTGCTAAAATAATCGTATATGCGTGACAGTGATATGCCGGCAACGTCGGAGATATTGCCACCTGTAAGATGGATATAGCTTTGGGTCCTCAGCACTTCGCCAACGGCCCATATCAATTTTTCCCTGACCAGCGATTTTGTTTTATGGCTCCCTTCCATGACAATTCGGGGTGATCTCATGTAGAATATTTACGTCGCTGTAAAGGTAGTGGTCCTTACATTTTTCAGGTTATCCGAATCGCTACATTTGTTGACTGAATCATAGTTTTTTTATTTATCATGCTGCTTGAAGTGGCGCGGCGCAAAGCCGGTATTGGATTTAAAGAAGCGGGAGAAGTAAGCCAGGTCGCCGAATCCGAGCTCGAAAGCGATTTCTTTGATAGATTTGTTGGAAGATCTGATCAAACGTTTTGCTTCCAGGATAATGCGTTGCTGTATCAGTTGAATGGGAGATACCTGCAATCCTTTTTTACAAAGGATACCAAGGTATCCGGGTGAAACATTCAGCTGGCGCGCATAGAAAGCCACTGAACGTTGTTGCGCGAAATGCGTATCGATGAGTGATTGCAATTTTACCAGGAGAGGATTGCTGTCATACATCAGCATGTCTTTATGGAGTAATGCCATCTGTTTGTTGATCAGCAAGGCTACCATCCGGAGCCGGGCGTAGAGAATCTCGCAGCAGTCTATCCCATCTGCCTGGATACCTTCTATCAGCATTAATTCTGACCGGATCTCTTTGAAAATAACCGGGTCAAGATTGATGACAGGGCAGTGCTTATATCTGGTGAGTGAGAACTGGAACTGGACGGGAAACGTTTCGATCACTTCAGCAGGGATCTTGAGTCGATACCCTATAGTGTCGGGGCCGCAGCTCCAGGAGCGTACCTGCCCGGGAAAGGTGATGTGTACCTGTCGGGGTTTGATTTCATGGTCAATATCATTGATGGTATGTATACCATCTCCGCTTTCGAATAAGATAAATACAAAATCTTCATCTCTCACCGGTTTTTCCAATGTGGCTGCGCCAACAAACTGGTAATAGATGGAGCTTGGTAATGTAAAGTTATTGCCCTTGAAATTTTGCCTGGTTGTGGGATCGGTTGCATTGTTCATGTGTACATGTAGGTTAATGGCATAATAGTGGCGGTGGGACCGGTTCCCACAAATACAAATATCCGGCCAATATTTTATTTGTCCGCTGAAACCCTTTGTGGTAAAGGTTGTTGGCGGATGAATGCTGCCAGGGGCGTGCTGTAAATCGCTCCAATTTAGTAGGGTGCATTATTTCGCAGAATTGAAAAAAAGACTCACTTTTGCCTATCTTAAAATAGTTGTTATGGTAAGAAGGTTACTTATCCTTGCTTGTATATTTACTGCAGGTATTTCCACATCGTACGCACAGGAATCCACCAATGAAAAGATACCCTTCGATGGTATCGAAACCAACTGGCAGAACGGGAGCGACCGGAGAGACTCCTCTATATTTTCCGGTAAATATTTTACGCCGAGCGTAATGGTAGATATTAATTACACACATTCCTTCAATCACCCGAATGATCATACCGTAGTGGGTTCTACGGCATTGTCGAGGAATGATGAAATTCAGTTGTCGCATCTCAGTCTGGGCGGCGATCTGAATTTTCATAACGCACGTGCGCGTATCATGCTGCAATTCGGCACACGTTCGCAAGTGGTGCCCAGGAATGATCTGAGCCCATACCGCGGCCAATATAAACTCGCTGATGTATATCGTTACCTCAGCGAAACCTATGTAGGCTATCATTTCAATGTATGGTATGGTATCAATGTGGACGCAGGTTTGTTCATGTCGTACATCGGGCTTAACTCTTATTACCAGGTAGAGAACTGGGAGTACCAGGCTTCCTTTACATCGGACAATACGCCCTGGTTTTTTAATGGAGTGCGCGTGCAGATCTATCCGAGCAAATACCTCAAGATAGAACCCTGGATCATCAACGGCTGGCAGAGCTACGGCGTATTTAACCGGCGGCCAGGCGTAGGCGCAAATATTACCTGGAATCCTTCCAGTCGTTTCAAGATACTGACTAACGATTACTATGGCGCGGATGCAGGTGGCATCCCCACCAGGAACCGCTTCCACTCGGATAATAGTATGTTGGTGAGATATTTTAACAAGCCTGCATCGAAAGGCGTTTCCCGTATGGCCTTTTCACTCACAGGCGATATCGGCTTTGAAAACGGCGGCGGCGTAAGCGGTTTCAAGAACAGCGATACCAGCAAGCCGGCGCAATATTTTCTAAGCGCCATGTTCTACAACCGCATCTGGTTCAATAAAAATAAATTTGCGTGGACGATCGGCGGTGGCGTCATGACCAACCCGGGTCGCTACCTGGTACTGGCGCCCACCGGACAGGCCAGTCCATTGCCCGATCCTAACAATCCTACACAAACCGAAGGTAAGTATCCCTTCGATACCAATCCAGGTACGAGTTTCAAGGGCTGGGATTGTTCCACCAATTTCGACTGGATGCCTAATCAAAGTTTTTTAGTAAGACTGGAATATGTGCACCGTCACGCCAATGTGCCTTACTTCGCCGGCGCTGGCGGCGTTACCTCTCCTGATGGTTACAGCACTACGCCCTTGCCGGCCAACTGGCGGCCCGACCTTGTGAAGTCGGAAGACCGGGTGATACTGGCGCTGCTATTCAGGTTGTGAGACTTTCGGTTTCTTTGCCCACAGGTATATTGTCCATACTGTTGCAATGACGAACAGGATAGCCAGCGGGATATAATACCGGCTGAAAAATTCATGGAAATAAGCGCCAACAATAATGTAAAGGCTGGCAATACAGAGTTTGAAAGGAATGAATTCTGCATTGCTCCAGGTGGTCTTGGTTTTCAGGAAGCTCATAAGTGAAAAGTTTACCAAAATTACCATTGTTTTGGTTACGACAATCATAGATTCGGCTACGCCATTTTTTGTGCTGCAACAGAACTTTGTAGCATAAAAAAACAGCCAGATGAAAATTGTTATCACAGGATCTTTAGGACACATCAGCCGGCCGCTGGCCACCACCCTCATTCAGCAAGGACATGCCGTTACCATTATCAGCAGCAAGGCAGATAAGCAGGAAGATATTGAAGCGCTGGGCGCCACCGCCGCCATCGGGCCTTTGGAAGATGCCGCTTTTGTTACCCGCGCTTTTACCGGCGCCGATGCAGTGTATGCCATGGTGCCTCCCAATCTCTTTGCCATGCCCGATCCGCGCGACTACTACCGTTTGATAGGCGGCAACTACGCGCAGGCCATTACACAGGCAGGCGTGAAAAGAGTAGTGTACCTCAGCAGCATGGGAGCAGAGCAAACAGAGGGCACAGGCATCATCCTCGGCGCGCATCATGTGGAACAACTGTTGAACCAGTTGCCGGGCATCGCACTCACCCATCTGCGGCCAGGTTATTTTTATTATAACCTGTACCAGTTCACAGATATGATCAAAGGCGCCGGCCTGATGCAAGCCAACTATGGCGGCGCAGATCCCGTTGTGCTGGTATCGCCAGTGGATATTGCCGCCGCAGCAGCAGAAGAGCTGACCACTGTTCATGCAGTAAAACCAGTACGTTATGTTGCCAGCGATGAACGTACCTGTAACGAGATAGCTGCCGTGCTGGGCGCCGCCATTGGCAAGCCCGCGCTGCAATGGAAGCTATGCACAGACGAACAAATGCAGCAGCAGCTGGAAAGCCGTGGCCTGCCTGCCTTGCTGGCAACCAGCTACGTGGAATTGTTCCGCATTGTGCATAATGGTATCTTCGTAAAAGAATACCGGCAACAAGCGCCGATCGCCATGGGCGCCGTAAAACTGGAAACCTTTGCAGCGGAATTTGCTGCGGCATTTAAAGCATAGTATCATGAAACATCCTGCACCGCATCATATTCATACCATCACTGCTTACCATCAGTTCAGGAACCTGCCGGGGCCTGCGCATCCGCTGATCAGCGTGGTCAACTGCAAGGATATCGCCAGGCTGCGCAGCGATGAGCCGCAAAGCATCATCCAGCATTTTTATGCCATCTCCCTGAAACGCAATTTTGATGGCAGAATGAAATACGGCCAGCAGGAATACGATTTTGATGCCGGCGTGATGTTTTTCATGGCGCCCGGACAGGTATTCTCCATCGAGCCAAATGTACTGCTGAAACATACAGGATGGATCTTGCTGATCCATCCTGATTTTCTCTGGAATACGCCACTGGCCAAAGCGATCAGGCAGTACGAATATTTCAGTTATGCTGTGAATGAAGCGCTCTATCTATCCGAAAAAGAAGAAGCGGTGATCACGGGTATCATCAGTAATATAGAACAGGAGTATCATGCGAACATCGATCAGTTTAGTCAACAGGTGATGATCGCGCAGCTTGAGCTGTTGCTGACCTATGCCGAACGGTTCTATCACCGACAATTCCTTACCCGCAAGATCAGCAACCACCAGGTGCTGGATCGCCTGGAAACCATACTGGATGCCTATTTCAACAATGATGAGCTGATGCGGAAAGGTTTGCCATCTGTTCAGCAGATCGCGCAGCAACTTCATCTCTCTCCCAATTATCTCAGCAATTTATTGAAAGTGCTCACCGGGCAAAATACACAGCAGCACATCCATGAAAAACTCATTAGCAAAGCAAAAGAGAAATTATCGACTACCGACCTTTCTGTTAGTGAAATTGCCTATGAACTGGGATTTGAACACCCGCAGTCCTTCAGCAAGTTATTCAAGATGAAAACGCATCTCTCGCCGGTAGCGTTCCGGCAGTCTTTCGGTTGAAGTAAAGCGCTAGTTGGCAGCCGTAGCTTTCCTGGCGGCCATCGTTTGTTGCAGCAGCTGTAACATGGCTTCAAACTCCTGTGGTACATAGCCGGTGGTTTGCCAGATGATCTTGCCGTTTTCGTCGAGTATGACGTTGCGCGGAATGAAGCTGGTAGCAAACTTGCCGAATACGTTCCGGCCTACATCCGGCAGCAGCGGGAAACCGGGATTGACCTTCTTTTTGAAGGCCTCTACTTCTTTCCAGTTATGTTCTCTGCCGAAAGCGAGGAATACGAAATGGGGATCATCTTTATAAACATTCCATACCTTTTGGGTAAGGTGTGGAAACTCTTCCCGGCAAGGGCCGCACCAGGTGGCAAAGAAATCGATGAAAACGATCTTGCCCCTGTAATCTGCGAAGGTATTGGTTTTGCCGGGGCTGGTCTCGAAAGTGACATCAGGGGCGGTATCGCCGGTATGCAGCAGGGTAGCAGTATCTGTGAGGGTTTGTGCATGCAGCGTGTTGTAGGTCAACAAACATATGCTGAAGGCCAGCACAGACAGAAGGCGGAAACGGGTCATGTTTTTTTTATAAAGATAAAAAATAAGCGGCTGACGAATACATTCGTCAGCCGCTTATTTTTTAGCGTATACCCCTGAATAAGATCAGGGCAGTGTATTCAGGTTCACATTCGGCGCAACCCCGGTGGCGCTGCGGGTAAACGTGGTATTGTAGTTTACGTAGGCGGCGAAGAAGCCGCCGTTTTTGAGGAAGAACCTGCCGGTGCTGGCATCAACGCCGCCGGCATAATCGCGCCGTTGGTCGTTGGTAGCAGTAGCATCAGCGGTGAAGCGGGCGCTGGTCAGCTCTGTCCATACGCCGGTGGTGCTGCGTATCCAGGCATTGCTGTATTGGCCGCTTCTGCCAAGGTAACCATTGGTATCGATGAAGTTCTCCAGGAAAGAATAAAGGCCGCCGAGATAGGTGGTGGTATTGGGCTGTTTCCAGGTGGCGATGAAGCGCCAGGCGCTGGTTTCAGGCGTATATATCCAGGAAGAGAAATCGGTGCCGCCGGCGCCGTCAGGCAATACGTGCGTGAGGAATTTGTAGGTGGCGCCGGCCTGCCAGTTGAATACGAGGTAGCTTTGTCCGCCCGTACCTTCGCCGCCGAAGCTGTTATCCACTACATTCGGCCCTTTGCGTACCAGCGAGGTTTTACCGGTGGAAGGGTCCCAGATGGAGAAGAGCACGCGGCGTTCGGTGGCGCTGTTTACCTGGATACCGAAGTAGCCGCCATTAAAGCCATTGCTCATAAAATAAGAGCCGATCTTGTCTTCGCCGGCCGGTACAGTCACTTCATTGTAGAACCATTCTGCAGTAGTACCGGATGGAATGGTGTAGCCAAGATGTACGGAAGGGCCACGCCTGGACCAGTAGTAGTTCGCCGAATCATTGGCGTATACTACATTGCTTGCAGTAGCGCTGCCACTGATGATGATGTGCGACACATCGCCAAAATAGCCGCCGGTTTTACTCACGCCTTGCAGGTCTACTTTCACATATCCTGCGCTGCCGATGTTCACAGAGCCAATGCTGTAATCGGTATAACTGCTGCCAGTGACGGTTTTGTTAAATGAAGCGCCGTTCACCGTTACCTTGATCACGCTGGTGCCGGAAGGTACTTTCACTCTTACGCTGATGTTGAGGGTACCGGTAAGGCCTACACGAAAATAGGCGCTGGTGATGCTGTTGGCATTGGTCCAGTTGCCAAGACCCTTGGCCGTGATGGTTTCTGCGCCGCCAGCGGCAAGCGTAGTAACAAAGCCATTGCCTGCCAGCGGCACCAGGTAGCTGGAGGCCGGCGGTAAGGATTCAGTTTTAATAGGGTTGCTGTCATTGGCTGTGGGCACGGCTTCCCGGCTTTTGCTGCACGACAGTACGCAGATGGCTATGGTAAAGATAAAAATAGCGCGGATGTTCACTTTCATGGATGACAGATTTTAGATAATGGTTAAGATAGATGTTCACTGTATACTGTAAAATAGGAAATTAATTTCTTAACGGCAGAGATTTGGAATTTTATTTTTGTTGTTGTATCTATGTAATGAATTTTCTGTCTGAGAACAACTTGCACTAATTTCTTATTTTCCATTATGGTATGATGACCCGCTATGTCATGATATGACATCTGTTGTCCTGTGCGTGAATTTTTAACCCAAATTGAATAAACATGAGCAAAACATCTGTTCTCAAAACCTTCACTGTACTTGCGATTGCAGTAACAACAACCTACGCCTGCCAGAAAGAGCAGCAACATGCCGGTACACGCGCGTCCAGATCAGCGGCGGAGCGCCCGGAAGAAGCCTTTCCCGGACAAACCGGACAGGCGATGAAAGGTTACCTGGGCGGCCGGCCGGTCACCTACTCACTCATCAATGGAGAAGCTGTTTTTCAGGGCGACATCCTTTTGCCCGCAACGGCGATCAGGAACACCCCTGTTGCAACGGAGGGCACCGGCTTTGAAACCGCCAGCCGCCATTGGCCAAACGATACACTGGTGTATTCACTCGATGCCAGCCTTAACCAGCAACAGAAAACGGATGTAGCCCGCGCGATGAACATGTGGTCCGACAGCACCAATGTACGCTTCCGCGAAAAAAGAAGCGGCGAAACTGCGTATGTGCTTATCCGTAATTCATCCGGTAACTCTGCCACACTGGGCTACACCGGCAGATTGCAATATGTGAACATTGCCCGCTCCCAGGAAGTAGGCCGCTATGCACATGAGCTCGGACACGCACTGGGCCTGTTTCACGAGCATACGCGCAAAGACAGGGACCAATATGTGACGATCAACTTCGATAATATCCAGTCAGGGTACGAACATAACTATGATATCTACAGCGGCTACGATACCACACAGGGTTTTGAAGTAGATACGCTGGACTTTGGCTCTGTGATGATGTATGGATCGTACTATTTTGCGGTAGACGGCAGCATCCCTACGATGACAAAATCCGATGGCAGCACCTTCAGCGTACAGCGTGCAGCGCCGTCTGCCAGCGACTACCGCGCCATGAGGCACATGTATCCGAATTGATTATTATGGTTGATAAACAAGCAAAATAACGGCGATGATCCCATCGCCGTTCCTCTTATTACAAGTGTGTTTCAACAAAGGCCTTACAATAGTCTTTTATCAGTTGCCTTACCTTCCTGAATTCAGCCATGATAGCTGCTTCGCTGCCGATGGCCTTTGCCGGGTCGGGAAAGTTTTCATGGAATGTTCGCGCAGCAGCAGGGAAGACCGGGCACCGTTCTTTTGCATGATCGCATACCGTGATCACGAAGTCAAACGGGATATGCGTGTATTCGTTCACGTTATTAGAGGTATGTGAAGAGATATCGATGCCATCTTCCTGCATGATGGCCACCGCCCTCGGGTTTACGCCATGTGTTTCCACGCCGGCGCTGTACACGGCCGCCTTGTTGCCGGCAAAATATTTCAAATAACCTTCTGCTATCTGGCTGCGGCAACTGTTGCCAGTGCAGAGGACGAGGATTTTTTTCATGTAGAAAATTTTAGTTTGTCAGCAACAGCCGGGCGCGCAACACGCTGCTGCGGGTTTCTCTGCATATACGGTAATGCTGTAGATGCCGGTGCCGCTGTTACGGAAATCCTGTATCGCTGCAGCATCCATGTATTGCAGCAGGATATCATCGGGAATGTTGATGGTCTTTTCTTTTTGAATGGCGAGGTTGGTAAAACCGCTCTCTTCGATCAATCCGAGATAATGTTGTTGTTGAATCGCGCCGGATACGCAGCCGGCATACATTTCAGCGGCTTGTTGTATCGGCGCGGGCAGGGCGCCCTGTAATACAATATCGGAGATGCTGAAATGTCCGCCAGGTTTGAGTACGCGGAACATCTCGCTGAAAACGGCGGCTTTGTCGGGAACCAGGTTGAGCACACAATTGCTCACGATCACATCGGCGACGTTGGCGCTTACCGGCATTTTTTCAATATCGCCCTGGCGGAACTCTACGTTGTTGAAGCCCAGTTTCTCCGCATTGGCCCTTGCTTTTTCAATCATGGCAGGGGTGAAGTCGATGCCGATCACTTTGCCGCTTGCACCGGTTTGCTGGCGGGCTATAAAGCAGTCGTTGCCCGCGCCGGAGCCCAGGTCGATTACAATATCGCCGCTTTTGATATGGGCAAATTGTGTAGGCAGGCCGCAGCCGAGGCCCAGATCGGCATCGGGCTGGTAACCTTCCAGTGCGGAATAATCCTCACTCATGATGTTATACACTTCGGTAGAACAACAGCTGGCGCCACAGCAGGAGGCAGCGTTGGACTCCCGGTCCTGCTGCGCGATCTCGCTGTACTGTAATTTTACCAGTTCTTTTATCGCTTCGTTTGTGGTCATGATAGTATATTAATTGTGTTATTGCAATATTGCGATGAATGATGTCAAAAAAAATCAGCAGCAGTTATTTTTCGGATCCACGTCTTTAAAGAAGCTGTTGAACAGTTCTTTATATTGTTTCCACACTTTCGGGTTGATGCAGTAGCATACGTTCGTGCCTTCTATCGCGCCTTGTATAATACCTGCCGTTTTTAATTCCTTCAGGTGCTGGGAGGTGGTGGCCTGCGCCAGGCCCAGCTCATCTACGAGGTCGCCGCACACGCAGGCGTTCTTTTTAACGAGATACTGCAAAATGGCCACCCGCGCAGGATGCGCCAGGGCCTTGGCCATCGCCGCTATTTCATTTTGCTGCCGGGTGAAAAGGTCTGATTTGGTAGCGCCCATGATTGTATTGATTGTGATATCGCAATATTACGATGGATGATTGAGAAAACAAAAACAAAATTTAAAGCCCTTGAAACGTTTCAAGGGCTCTAAATTTTGTTGGGCCTTACTTTAGCTTGTAAAGGCCTGCGCCATGTGGTGCGATTATTGGTTGAAAAGATGCAGAAAAAGTTCCCAGCTCTTTGCCGGTCCACAGGTCTTTGATCCGGTGCGCGGCCTCGCTGGCGAAGGAAGATAGTGTAACGGGTATAGTGCGTTGGCTATTGCTGCGGTTAAATACTGCGAGATATTTTTCGCCGGTGAGCGGGTTGTCGGCCACCCAAACCGCACTGCTGGCGTCTTTGAACAGTTGACGGTTGTTAGTGCTGTTGTTAAGCACATCCAGCACCTGCCGGTTGGTGAGTAAGGAAAGTGTGAAAGGATCGTTGTCGGGAAGATGACCACCAAAGAACAAGGGCGAACGGAAGATCGCGAAGAGGGTCATCAGCGTGTATTGCTCATCTTTGGAGAGGGCCGTCATGCGCGGGTTTCCGACTTCCCCTCTAACAGACAGTTTGCCAAGGGGCAGCATATCGCCGTCGGGCCAGGCGCCGGATATTCTCCATTTATTCCATCTCTCGAAAATATCAAAATGTTCATCCACCTGTGCCCACCGGTCCCAGAAATCATCGATCACGCGCCACATATTGGCATGTGCGCTGACGTGCGGCGCCGCCTCCAGCGGCGTTTCGCCGGGAGAAGTGCTTAACACGATGGCGCGGCCGCAACGGTCGATCGCCTTGCGGATCATGTCAATTTCTGCGGTATGATAGGGCCTCGACAGATCATCTATCTTCACAAAATCAACGCCCCAGGCGGCATACAGCTCAAACAGGGAATTGTAATAGGCCTGACTGCCGCTTTTCGCTGCATCGATGGTACACATATCGTGCAGCCATGCGCAGCTGTCCTTTGGAGAATAAATATCGGCGGCAGTTACCTTGGTACCTTTTACCGGAGTGCGTTGCTGCACGGCGATCATGGGTACGCCTCTCATGATATGGATGCCGAACTTCAGCCCTTTGCCGTGTATATAATCTGCCAGCGGCTTGAAACCCTTGCCACCACTGGCAGAGGGGAAGCGGTTGGGCGCCGGTATGAAGCGTCCGTATTTATCCAGGTTATATATCGGATTGGCCTGGTTATAACCATGGGCTTTGTCGTTGGATACATACCAGCGTATATCCACAACGATATACTGCCAGCCCGCTGCTTTCAGGTAGCGCGCCATGTAATCAGCATTATCTTTTACTTCCTGCTCTACTACCGTAGGGCCGAAACAATCCCAGCTGTTCCATCCCATGGGCGGTGTGGGCGCCCAGTCGTGAAAAGCAGTCTGCTGGCCATGTACAGCTACATTGAATAATAAGGTGGCGAGACAAAGGGCGATCCTTTTCATGAAGATGATTTGGCTGCGTAAGATAATAAAATAATTGTCTTATTGACAATTTATTTTTGGAAGAAGATGAAAACGCCGCTTTCTGTAGATATTACTTTTTCAGCGTTTGTAGCCAGTCGAATATCAAAGGAAACAGCTGTCCCATAAACGTATTGGATTGTTGGATGGCGTTACGGTCGTTCACGTCCTGGTTCACGGTGATCACCGCATGCAGGTGGGGCAGTAGTATCAGGTATTGCCCACCCCAGCCCATGCCGAAGATCATTTTTTCTCCCCGGTATATTTTGTGGTAAAAGCACAAAGCGTAATCAGTGTTGACGAGGCCCCAGGGAGCAGGATATTTTTTTTCGGGAGATAACAGGGCTTGTACCCATTTTGCGGAAACGAGCTGCCGCCCCTGGTAGCGGCCTTCATCCAGCAGCAGTTGCCCTATCTTGTTGACGGCCGCAGTGCTCATATGTACGCTCAGCAGGCCGCTGCCATCGTTATAGCCGTCGGCCATGCGGGGCCATTCGGTTTGGTGGATGCCCAGCGGCTCAAAGAGATACTGGCGTGCAAAATCTTCCGTTGCCTGCCCTGTTGCTTTGGTGAGTATCACCGATAGCAGGTGCGAGGCGGCATTGTTATAATGCAGCTCGCTGCCGGGATCGGCGAGCAATGGCTGCCGGAGCACATAGTCGGAAGGGTCGGAGAGACGCAGGTAGCGGTCCAGCCGCATGAGGTCTTCATGCCACAGCCCTGAAGCCTGGTTCATCACATCCGCGATGGTGATGGCGGTTTTTCGTTTATCCTTATCCGTTATAAGCGCAGGAAAGTACGCAGCAATTTTTGTATCTGTCGACGGGATCAGTCCTCTGTCGATCGCAATGCCGATCAAAACAGCTTCGATGCTTTTCGTAAGCGATTGGTTATTGCATAATTCCGTATAGTCCTTGCCGTTATAACCCTTTGCATATACGATGCTGTCGTGCATACTGATGACCAGTGAATAGATACCCTTGTTATTGCGCAGCGCCGTATCAAACGGCGCTTGTGCCCGGGTGTAGCCGGTAGCGCAGAGCAGGAGGATCAGCAGGATATGTTTACTCATATCGCGATCGTTATGCCGGTGATGCGGGCAGCCATGCCTGTGGCATATATTACGGCTGTTTTGTTTTCAAGTACCATATTTACAATTTACGGTATTTGCAGGGGGATTCCAGCAGTAATTATTGCGGTGTTAATACCAGGCGGAACAACAATAATTCTTCTCCGTTCAGCATCATTTTTTCCTGTAGCGACAGTCCCAGTTTTTCCAGTAATTGTATAGAGCGGCTGTTCCCGGGCAGGGTGGTAGCCAGCACCTCTTTATGCGAGGCATCTGCCCGGATCAATTCCAGGAATGCGGCAGCCGCTTCATAGGCAAGGCCTTGGCCTGCATAGGCAGGCAGGAAGGCAAAGCCGATATCATGATATGGCAGGTAGGTCCGTTTGATGAACGTGACGATGCCCGCCGGTTCCTGATCCTGTGCCAGCCTGGCCACCACATAGGTCACGTCCGGGTTCGATAATATTTTTTCTATGTAGGCGGCAGCATCATCCAGCGTGTGGATATGCCGGTCGCCGATGAAAGTCTTCCATCCTTCAGTATTGAGCAGCTCGTAGATGAAAGGCGCATCGCCGCTTGTCAGTGGCTGCAGGGCAAGCCGGGCGGTGTTGAATACGTGGCGCATAAACGTTCCTTTGAGCCCGGAAGTTACGCGCAATCTTTGAAAGATCACCATTCCGCCATTACAATATTGCCGGTGCGTGGCCCGCTGAACAGCTGCTGTGGCCCTTTCCATTCCATCGTAGCCATAAACAGCTGATGGCCATTGCTGGCGCAGGAGAAACAACCCTGGTCCAGCGTGATGCTTTCTACTACCTCGCCGCCTTCCCGCACGCGGGTGCAGCTTTTGTTGGGCACATCTGCATACCAGATGGTATGTTCGCCGCCATCGCAGATGCCATCGGGCACGCCGTTGCCAAGATCGGCCCATATACGGCGATTGTGTAAACTGCCGTCCGCTGCGATATCAAATGCGCTGAGCCGCTTGCCATAAGATTCCGCTACAATGAGGGTTTGATGGTCGGATGTGATGATCATCCC
The DNA here is from genome assembly GCF_902167635.1 of Chitinophaga vietnamensis. Classification (GTDB taxonomy): domain Bacteria; phylum Bacteroidota; class Bacteroidia; order Chitinophagales; family Chitinophagaceae; genus Chitinophaga; species Chitinophaga vietnamensis. Next base: position 251,043 of record NZ_CABHMS010000007.1, on the reverse strand, counting down.
ATTGGGGAAATAAAGGTCGCCCGCCACTTTCCGGGCGCTGCCATCCGGCGCCACCACCGCGATGTGGCCAGGTTGGAAAGGCGCGCCGTTCATCATATCAAAATCAACACAGTTGAGGTAGGCATAACCTCTGTTGTCGGTCACGATCTCGTTCCAGCCGAATGGGGAGAGGTGTTGCACATCGGCATGTGATACAAACGACCCATCGGCTTCCTGGCGCAACAGTGGCTGATCGCTGGAGGAAGTGATGAGCAGGCGGCCATCGGGGAGCCAGTCGAAACAGAAGGGAAAGGACTGGAAAGGCAGGCGTACCATGGTTTCGCTGCGGCCTTGCGGATCCACTGCAATGATCTCTTGTGTGCCCCAGTCGGAGAACCAGCAGCGATCTTCATGCCAGCGGACTGATTCGCCAAATACGCGCTCAGGGAGCAGGATGTTTGTTTTCATGATGATGTTTTCTTTTATATCAAACGGGAACAAAAGAATAGGACAACATCAGGAAAAAAAATAACCCGGTTGGATAACCGGGTTTTTCTATTTCAACCAAAATGCTGATTAAGCAATAAGATCCTTTTCTGCACCGAAGGCATGATCGATCACGATCTTCCAGGTGCCGTCTGCCTGCTGGCGCATCACTTCAATGCCTTTGGCGTTTACTTTCACTTCGTTGCCATCGGTGATGTTCCATTCTGACCTGCCTACGGCGATATTGCCGCTTTGCAGGCAGTATACGGTTTTGATCTCCATTTTGCCTTTGATGGAGAGGATGGACCGGATGGCCGCTTCAAATTGCGCCTGGCCTGAAACGGCCTTCCCTGGCTCGGGTACGATGATGCCACTGAGATCGTACATGTTCATCACGGTGTTTACATCGCCGGTGTTGAAAGCGGCGGCTAGTGCGGCATGCGCGTCTTGTGCTTTGGTAGGTAATTGCATATGATGTTGTTTTAGAGGATGGAAGAAAAATTGTTGTCACGGAGGATCTGTTGATATAATTCACCTGTATGTGCGGCTGCCTTGCTGAAGAGGAAAGGCCCGGCGCTGGCGCGTTTCACGCCCAGTTGCTGTAAGGTCTGGAAATCGGGCAGGCCGGGAATGCACATCACATTCAGGGGTAGCGTGGTGGCCTTTACAGCGGCGGCGATATCTTCCGGCGCTGTAATACAAGGCAGGAAAATACCATCGGCGCCTGTGTGTTCGTAGAGCGCCAGTCGTTGCTGCGTGGCAGCTTGTTTATGATCTACATTTAAAATATAAGTATCGCAGCGGATATTGATGAAAATGGCCAGCTGCGCGGCTGTGAGCTGTTCTTTGATGTAAGAGATATTGGCCGCAAACGTTTCGGCAGCTTGCAAGCTGCGGGCGCCATCACTGAGCTGTGAGTCTTCGATGTTGATACCCGCCACACCCAATTGTGCCAGCGTAGCGATGTGGTCGTAAATTTCCTCTTTCGTATGGCCGTACCCCATCTCTATATCTACCGATACAGGAATATCTACTGCGGATAATATCCTCTTGACGATAAAAAGATATTCATCGAAGGACATCGCTTCTCCGTCGTCATAGCCCAGACTGTTGGCTACCGCCATGCTGGAAGTGGCTACGGCTTTAGCGCCGGCATCCTGGAAAACCTGTGCGCTCTTTGCATTCCAGGCGTTGGGTAATACGAGTAGCCCCGGCGCTGTATGCAGGTGTTTGAATTGTTCAAATTTGGAAAACATGATCTTGTAGTTTTAACACTACAAAAGTAGCCTGGGTGCGGCAGCGCAAATTGTATAAAACGGAACAATTTAATGACCTGCTATTGCCTGCGATACGGGAGAGGCGTTCAGTGAGTAATCAGAAGGGGTGATGCCTGCAAATGTTTTGAAATCGCGGATGAAATGCGATTGATCGAAATAACCGCAGTCGTAAGTGATGGAAGTAAGGGAAGACCTGTTGGCAGTGATCAGTTGCAAGCTATGCTGGAAGCGGTTAATCTTATTGTATAGCTTCGGGCTTACACCGGTATATTGCAGGAACAGTTTGCGGAGATAACGGGAGGAGAGGCGATAGCGTGCAGCAATGCTTTCAATATGATCCTGGCTATCGCTTTGCTGCATCTCGCGGATGATCTGGCCGATCATGGCCAGATGGTTCATCTTGCCTTCCTGTTGTGCCAATCGTTTGAGCAGGAATTTTTCGATGAGTTGTATACGCGCATCAAGACTCACAGCTTCCAGTAATTGCGCATGCAGTGTGCGCACTGGTTCACCGAGCAGGTCGCGCAGATCGGCTACCTGGTTATTGAACTGTGAGATCTCATCTTGCAGGAAATAGGCCGCAGAATGCGCATGGAAGCGGATACCGAGCATCCGGTGCTTGCCGAGCGATTTTACGGGAAGGGGCTGGGTAAGTTTGCCCCATAGTTCTACCGGCGGGGTAGTATAGTAGGTATCATTTACAGACGACTGCCATTTGCCTTCTCCCAGGTTGAAGATGATCTCCATATGGCCCCCGGGAAATACGGTATCATCCAGTTCTACGTTGGCGTAGGACTCGAAGGTGTAGTAGCACTTGACGTAAGGCTTCAACTGATCTCCGGGAATGATCTCGCAGTATTTCATACTATAAATGTAGTGAAATATTTGATTGCTTATCTTTAGGGTCACATAACCTGTTGCCATGAGCGCCGTAGATGCTTGTATATTAGAGACCTGGGTGAAGGGATGGTCGATGGCTCGTGAGGTGCCGCCGCCAGAGCCGTTTGGCGATGGTTTCCGTACAGAGGTGGGCTGGCCCGGGATCAAGACCCGTTATGTTTTTCCGGCCTGTACGCCGATGGTGCGTGAACTGGCGGCAACAATTGATGCGCCGCATATCTTTCTGAAAGTATGCGCACCCGTGGAAGAGGTAGCGGCGATATTACCTGCCGCCTGGAAGCTGGAGGCGCCGGCCTTCATGATGAGCTGCCCCCACGGCATGCATCCTGCCAAACATCACTTGTTACCGCAATATCATGTAGATGTCAACAAACACGCCGCTGTGCCACTGGTGCGGATATTGACCGCACGCGGTGAAGAAGCGGCAGTAGGCCGCGTTGCTTTGGTAGACGGTTACGCGATCTACGACCGCATAGAAACCCATCCTGATCACCGTCGCCGTGGACTGGGAAGCGTGATCATGAAAACGCTGGAAGCCGTTGCCAAAGGGAGAGGAGCCCGCAAAGGCTTGCTGGTGGCTACTGCGCAGGGAAGGGAGCTGTATCATTCCCTGGGATGGGAATACATCGCGCCTTATACTACCGCCGTGATACCCGAAACAGAAATATAAACATATGAAAACCTGGATATGGTTAACCATGCTACTATGCAGTACCCGCTTTGCTGCCGCCCAGCAGCTTGATTCTATCAAATATGCCTATGGTCATCTTTACTATCATAGCTGGGGCCGGGGAACACCGGTGATCGTTTTGTCTGGCGGGCCAGGCAATTCCTGTCTGCAACAACAAGATGTAGCGATCGCGCTGGGTAAACATTACCGGGCCATCCTGCTGGAACAGCGTGGTACCGGGCTTTCCATCCCTTCCCGTTTTGATTCTACTACCATCAACCTGCAATCGGCAGTGGATGATATCCGTTTGTTGATGCAGCACCTGGGGCTGCGCAATGCCATCATCTTTGGCCACTCCTGGGGCGGTATGCTGGCGATGAGCTTTGCCGCCGAACATCCGGATAAGGTAAAGGCGCTGGTATTGTCCAATCCTGGTTTCTACAAATTCTCCGATGAGTGGATGACAACACTCTCCAACAACCTGCGCGCGCGCGTTGGGCGCGCCGAACTGGCCCTGTTGGATTCTCTGGAGAAAAAGATCAGTGAAGGCAAAAGCAGCGAAGAAGAAAATGCGCAATACAGCAGGACCATGCGACTGGCTTATGTCTACGACAAAGCCAACATCGACAGCCTGCTGAAAAAGATCTATATCGCCAAATCCAATGCTACCATGCAAGGCCTGATATGGCAGGATCTGCAAAGGATACATTTCGATTTGAGCAAAAGTCTCTTTCATTACAAAGGCCCGGTGTATGTTATCGGCGGCCGTCAGGACCTGCTGGCGTTCTGCACCTACGAGCTGAAAATGATACGCCCAGATGCAAAGCTGTATTGGATACAGGCTTCCGGGCACTTCCCGATGTTTGAACAAGCGCAGGCATTTGAAAAACAGTTAGAAGAGATTATGGGAGAGATCGTGAAATAGTTAGCGATGCTTATTTTTTCACCTGCGGTTATAACGCAGGCGCCTCTGTTAATTTGTGCTACCAATATATCGCCCCTACGGGGCGTAACATTGTTGGCTGAATACATTGCTACCAATATATCGCCCCTACGGGGCGTAACATTGTTGGCTGAATACATTGCTACCAATATATCGCCCCTACGGGGCGTAACATTGTTGGCTGAACGCGTTGCTACCAATATATCGCCCCTACCGGGCGTAACATTGTTGGCTGAACGCGTTGCTACCAATATATTGCCCCTCCGGGGCGTAACATTGTTGGCTGAATGCGTTGCTACCAATATATCGCCCCTACGGGGCGTAACATTGTTGACTGGATGCGTTGCTACCAATATGTCGCCCCTACGGGGCGTAACATTGTTGGCTGAATACATTGCTACCAATATATCGCCCCTACGGGGCGTAACATTGTGGCTGGATGCGTTGCTACCAATATATCGCCCCTACGGGGCGTAACATTGTTGGCTGAATACATTGCTACCAATATATCGCCCCTACGGGGCGTAACATTGTTGGCTGAATGTGTTGCTACCAATATGTTGCCCCTACGGGGCGATAGCTCGATAGCATATATGTGGTCTACGCTGCAATCCGCCCCATAGGGGCGAAATATTGGTAGACGAAATGCTATTTACCAACCTGTCGCCCCGTAGGGGCGATACTACGTAATCATTCAAACAACCCCGTTGTTTATAAACCCAAACATAAATGGTATGAAAAAACAACCCACCAAAAAACTGAAACTTGCCGCTATCAAAGTTGCCCGTCTCTCACAGGATGCTTCAAAAGAAATTCCTGTTTCTCTTCGCAATTGTACTTTTCTTTGTTCAGAGAGGTTCACTTGTCCAACGAATTTATGTTGATGTAATTTCATTGTAATGACCGGAAATGAAGCAGGGGCGCCACTTTCAGGTGCCTCTGTTTTTGTCAGTACTACTACTGATTTTTCATAAGAGCATCAATAACGCAGTTAGTAAAACTAATTTGGTGGTTGTAAACCCAAAAAAATAATGTTATGAAAAAACAACCCACCAAAAAACTGACACTCGGTTCCCTCAAAGTGGCCCGCCTTTCCCAGCAAATGCCTCAGGTAGTAGCAGCTACCGTTTACACTTTTGTTTGTACACACGGCGCCCCCGGATGCCTCACGCCACGTTGCTGAGGTACTGCCGGAAATAAAGAGGGGACGCCACTTTCGGCGTCCCCTCTTTTGTAAGTAGAACTACTGAAGTACTACTACTGGTTTATTGAAAATGCGATAATAGCGCAGTCGCCAAAACTAATTTGCTGGTATAAACCCAAAAAAATAAATGTTATGAAAAAACAAAACTCCAAAAAACTGACACTCGGCACTATCAAAGTAGCCAATCTTTCACAGGAAGTTCCTGCCAATGCCAAGCTCACCATCTACACCTGCACTGACCTCTGCACGGCGCGCCGCACCTGCTCTGATTTCTGCTAAGTAGTACTGTTCGTGGTAAGCAATGCAACGAAGGCTGTATCACTCCCCCGATACAGCCTTTTTATTTAGCCTTTCACAATAATTTTTACAGATAACAGTTTTTATGTTGGAGAGCAAATAAAAGAATCAATAGCCCTATTGTCATCAGTGAACGATGAAACCCGTGCCAGGGATGTATCAACCACGTCTTTATTTTTTCTATCCTAAACAAAAACTGATCCGATGAAAAAACAAAAACTCCTGTCATTGGCTGCCATTGCAGTCAGCACTACCCTCTTTTTCACTGCCTGCCGCAAAGAGCAGGACGCCGGCAACGCCAACACCCCCGCAGCACTGAAGCCCGACAAAGACGGTATGGTAGCAACGCCCTATGGCAAAGTACCAGCCGCGCGCGTGATTGCGGTGGATAACCATACCACTGCCCGCATCGCTAATGGCCACTTGCAGAAAGTAGATATTGCCAGCGGCAAGGTATTACAGGATTTCGGGCAGCTCTCCGCTGAAGAGCTGCAAAGCCGCGACCCATACCTGTTTGCGGCCCGCCTGCGTAAAGAGCCGCTGGGCATGCCCGCTGGTCAACAGGCTGTCAGCACCGAACTTACCGGCACTAACTATCCCGGCTATACGGCGCAGGCGTCAGCTACCAACATCCAGTCCTTTTCCACTAAATGGACTGTGCCGCCGGTGCCACAGGAATCTACCAGTACAGCTACTACCTTCCTGTGGAATGGTATCGATCGCGGCTCGCTGCAACCCGTGCTGATGTGGGGCGCTACCGCCGGCGGCGCTTTCTATGCGATCGCCAACTGGTACTTCCTTGGCGGCAATTACTTCCATGGCACCTATGTGAATGTATCTCCCGGCACGCCGCTCGAAGGTGTGATCACCTACATCTCCTATGATGGCGCCAACTGGACCTACAAAGAATCATTCACCGGCTATCCCGCCGCAGATGTAACGGTAGTACGACCCACAGAAGCTACCGGCGTAATCGAATGCTGGGAAGCCTATACGAATATCCTCACACAGTGGCCGAACACCGACAAAGCCACAATGACAAACATCCAGCTCACTACCCGCAGCGGCACGCCCCCGGCCAATTTCAGCTGGTCTGTATCCGGCGGCGCTATCACCACGCCATCCGGCAATAATACCGTGATCGTCAATAGCAGCACACAAAATGGAGAAGTGGATTTTTATTTCGGCGGCAGCGCTCCTGCTGATACCGGTATCGTATCCGGCGCCGTATATAAAATAGTTTCTACCACCAACAACAGCAGCGTACTGGATGTTACCGGCAGCGCCACCGCCGACGGTACCAAAGTGGAACTGTGGAGCGAGAACGCTCCCATCACAGCCAACCAGCAATGGATGGTGACCAGTACCGGCAACGGCTATTATAAACTGCAGCCGCAGAACGCGCCCGCTAAAGTGATGAACGTAACCGGCAATGCCAGCGCTGACGGCACACAGGTAACTATCGCTACGGATAATGGCGCCAGCGGCCAGCGATGGAAGATCACCGCTGTAGGCAATGGTATTTATAGCCTGTCGCCCGCCTGCGCTACCGGCTCCTCGCTGGATGTTTATGCCAACAATACCGCCAACGGTACCAAGATAGAAATATGGGGCAGCAACACATCGCCCGCACAGCGTTTCCGCTTCGTGAAGCAGTAATGAAATCTGGAGCAATTCTGTAGTGGTTATCATGATAAGATGACGGCCACAGAATTGCTCCAGATTTTTTGCATATCAATAGTAGCAGGCACTTTTGAAGGATAAAGTAATTTTTTTACGCAGAGAAAACCGCATAATCTATCCCTTTAATAATAACAAAAGGTTAATTTAAGTTTATCAAATAATTAAATGAATGGAAGGGCTTGAAAGGCATCTCTCTTTTTGAAGAGATTTGTTTCACTAAACCAAAATTCATCATGCCCTCTTCTCCCTGTAAACTATTGTCATTATTAGGTGGAATTTGTTTTTCCCTGCCGGCCTTCGCTGGCATCATCAAAGGAAAAGTATCTGATTCAAAAACGCACGAGCCTGTGGTGGGCGCGGTAGTAGAAGCAGAGAATGGAAATGCCAAATACAGGACCGCTGTTAATCTCGATGGCAGCTTCGTATTCCGCAACCTGCCGCAAGGTAGCTACGAGATCAGGATCAAATCTGTTGGCTATAAAACTTCCGATGCATTCAAGGTAACGTTGAAAGATGTAAACGCTGCAGAAACACTGGGGAACGTTGAACTGAAAGATGATATAAAGGAACTGCATGCCGTAAACGTTACCAGCGGCAATGTGCATAGCGACAGCTACGCGCGCGGCCTGGAAAAGAACCGCGATGTGATCCTCAACATCCTCTCTGAAAGGGCCATCCAGCTGCTGCCCGATGTAACCGTTGCCAACGCATTACAACGCGTGAGTGGCGTTACCATCCAGCGTGATAACAGCGGTGAAGGCCGTTACGCGATCATCCGCGGGATGGCGCAGCGTTATAACAACACACTGGTGAATGGTATCAAGATACCCAGCCCGGATGATAAATACCGCTTCGTACCGATGGACCTCTTCCCTTCAGAAATGCTGGAAAGACTGGAAGTGATCAAAGCGCTGACCGCCAACATGGAAGGCGATGCGATCGGCGGCACCATGAACCTCGTCATGAAAAGCGCGCCGGATCATTTCCTGCTCACCGCTAACGTAGCAGGCGGTTACTCCACGCTCTTCTCCAACAGGCCTTTCAGCGCCTTCGACCATAGCGGCCTCGGTAAATCATCACCCGCCGAGATTAACGGCAACGGCTATACGGCCACAGCAAAAGATTTCTCCATCAACCAGTTTCATTATAACGATAAATCTGCCCCGGTGAACATGACTGCTGGTCTGACCATCGGCGACCGTTTCATCAACAAGAAACTGGGCGTGATCGTTTCTGCCAGCTACCAGAATTTCTTCCGTGGTTCCAACACACAAACCATCATCCCCAGCGCCAACACCGACATCGTGCCGGAGCCTACCCGCCTGATGATCACCGATGTGATGGACAGAAGATATTCAACGCAAACCAACAGGATCGCGGTGCACAACAAGATCGACTATGTGTTCAACAGCCGTAACAGCATCTCCCTGTATAATTTCTATGTACATCAGAACGAGTACCAGACCAGGTACACCAATGATACCACCTTTGGCACCAACTCTTCTGCCGTACAAAAATCTGTTGACGTAGAATACAGGAGCAGATGGCAGATACAGGATATCTACAATGCTACCCTGCATGGCGATCATCAGCTGAGCGATCGTGTAAGGTTCGACTGGACCGGCGTATATTCTATCGCCAAGAGCAATGTGCCGGATATGTCGTCTTACAATTTCAACTCCAACGTATTCTTTAACGGCAATGGCAAAGCTACCGGCGCCGACTCTTCCACCTATGGTGCGGGAGTAGGCCATACCTGGCAGCACAATACCGACAAAGACTGGGCTGCTTATGCCAACCTCGCCTATACGCCACGTTTGTTTGGTCAGGAAGTAGCATTCCAGGGCGGTGGATTATACCGCTATAAAACCAGAGACAATTACTACAACGATTATTCCCTGAAACCATTCTACGGCACCACGCAGGCCTTTCATACCATCGATACCCTGTCTCTCTTCTTCAACCCTTCTTCAAATGGCAGCGGCAGCGTAACAGCTATCACGCCTAATACTTACACCGCGCACGAATATATCACCGCAGGATACGTGCAAGTGAAATTCCTGCTGCTGCCGAAGTTGCAGGTACTGGGCGGTGTGCGCATCGAAAATACCCAACAGGATTACACCACTGTAATGCCTGCTGAATTTGACGCCCGCTATGGTAAAATTCATTATACGGATGTATTGCCCAGCATACACTTCAGGTATATGATGGGCAACCAGCAACTGCGCCTGTCGTACTTCAAATCCATCAGCAGACCGGGCTTTGGAGAGATCGATCCGTATTCAGTTCATGGCGAACAATTCACCGAGATGGGCAACCCGCACCTGAAACACGTACGCGCAGACAATATCGACCTGCGCTATGAACTGTTCCCGGGCGGCTCCAATCAATTGCTGCTGGGCGGTTTCTACAAACAACTGCAAGACCCGATTGAGTATTTCGTGATCAACCAGGGCGGCCCCAGCAACCTGAACATACAGGCACAGAACACCGATAAGGCCACCAACTTCGGTTTTGAAGCCGTGTACACCAAATATTTCGGTATGTTCGGCGTATCAGCTAACTACACCTATACGCACTCCGAAGTAACGACGCTGAAAACCACCAAATACTACGATAAGGTACTGGCGCAAACGCAAACCGGCGTTACCACGCAAACAAGGCCGCTGCAAGGCCAGGCGGCGCACATCGGCAATGCATCCGTGTTGTATAAGAATCCGAAGATCGGACTGGATATGCAGGTGGCATTCTCTTACACTGGCGACAGGATCGCGCAGGTGTCTGCCTGGTACGGACTGGATATCTGGCAGAAGCCTTATACCCAGCTGGACTTCTCCCTGGAACAGCGTTTGGCAAAACACTTCTCTTTCTACACGAAAGTGAATAACATCACCAACTCCGCATCCAGACTGTATATCAAAGTGGATCCTGCCGTACACGACTACTTCGTTGCACAGGGATTACCTAACCAGGGTTCCGGCGATCATATCATCAACATGGAAAAACAGATCGTTTACCTGAGCTTCCTGGCTGGCTTTAAATACAAGTTCTAATCATCCTTAATACAAAATACATGAGAAAGATATTCATTCCAGTGATCACTATGCTGGCGGTACTGAGCTTAGGCACCGGCTGTAAGAAATGGGCGGATGAGAAAACAGATATTTATAAATACACCCCGCCTCCGGGCCAGGCGGTGAGCGACGCTACGCCGCTCAGTGGCGCTATCAAAGGCGTAATGCTCTCCGGTAAAACCTACACCATCGGCGGCGACGTATACATAAATCATGGCGATACGCTGCTGATCCAGCCTGGCGTTACCATCAATGTGACCAACAGCGCAGGTATCGTAGTGCGTGGTATCCTTGTAAGTCTTGGTACACAGGCAAGCCCGGTAACGATGACGGTGCCCGGCCTGAAGAAAGATTATACGCCCGGTCTTGCCTACGCGGCAGATTCAGCACACAGCAGCAACCGCCTCTGGAAAGGTATTGCCGCCGATACTTCCTGCCCCATGCTCGTAATTAAATGGACGCATATCGATTTCGCCGGCGCCAGCTATGGTAAATCATTTGGTCCGGCCGTGCAGCAGAAAGCTACTACCGCCTACAACCTGTTATTCCAGAATCCTAATGGCGCTTTCATCATGGAAGACAGCTGGGTATGGGGTGGTACGGATGATTGTATCCGCGTGTCTAATGGCAGGATCCATGTGTTCCGTAACACTTTCGAAAAATGTAATGGCACCGGTGGCGACGTAGTGAATGTAAAAGGCGGCACCGTAGGCACCATGGCTTATAACTTCTTTATCGGCAGCGCCTATAACGGACAGAAAGCTTCCAACAAAGGCCAGCCCGTAGGTGCGCCGCAAACGAGCGTGGTGATGTACAACAGCACCTTCATCAATGGCGGCAGGGGCGTAGTGCCCGGCCAGCGCGGTTCTACCACTAACTTTGAAGAAGGCGCCAGAGGCGCGTACTATAACAACGTAGCGGTTAATTGTCGTGTAGGCTACCGCGTAGTAAACAATCCCGCCGCCGATACCGCTAACCTGAGCTATGGCAACAACTATCAGTATGCCGACTCACTGGTGATCGCCAACAACTTCTTCACTACCGGTACCGTATGTACGAAACCGCAAGCGACCGACCTGCCTGCTCCCTCCAGCTACCTGCCTGCTAACTTCGACTATATGAATCCGAAGTACGACGGTACGCCCGTTGTGCAGAAGCTCAACCCGATGTTTGTAAATTATCCATTGCCCAGCCCTTATTCGCCCTGGGGCCTTACTGCCATAGGCGCCTACAATTTTCATATCAAGCCGGGATCACCCCTGATCGGTAAAGGCTATACCGCCGTACATCCGCTGGTGGTAGTACCGATCGATCCGATCTTCGGCGCAACGGAAGTAACGCCGCCCGGCAGCGATCTCGGTTGCTACCAGGTGAATGGTTCCGGTAACCAACATTGATGAAATATGATCTACCAACATTTCGCCCCTGCGGGGCGTTATATTGGTAGATAAAAAAATATGACCTGCCGGCATCCCGCCCCCGTAGGGGCGGAATGTCGACAGGCTTTTTGTTAAAAATTTTTCTGATGAGAAGAATGTTTTCCCTGGCCGCTATCATAGCCGCTATGTCTTGCTGCGGGAAAGGCAACAACAGCGAACCTGTACCAGCCCGCAATTACAACCCTGACACCCTCCGCGTGATGGCTTACAATGTGCTCAACTATGGCGATGGCTGTCAGGGCAATATGGATTCACTAAACGCTTATTTCCGCACCATCATCCGGTACACGCAACCCGATATACTCAGCTGTGAAAAGATGTACGCCCCCGGCCATCCGGCGGAAACGATTGCATCGCAAGTGCTGAACGTGGCGTTTCCGCAATGTTACGACTATGCCAAACCCACCAACACCACTAACGGAGATGATGTTTCCGTGCTGTTCTACAACAAGCAAAAACTGGGTTACGTATATACGGAAACGTTAGTATCCAACATCACCGACTTCGATCTCTACAAATTATATTATAAAGACAGTACGCTTGCGCAAACGCATGATTCCCTCTTCCTGTATGTAGTGGTGAACCATACCAAATCCGGCAGCAACAGCGCTACCCGTGATCAGCAGGTGACGGCGGAAATGCAGGCATTGCGCCGGCAATTCAAGGTGCTGCCCAATGTGATCAATATGGGAGACTTCAATACACATAGCAGTATGGAAGATGGATATCAGACCATTGTATCGGGAGATAGCACTACCGCCATGTATGATCCGCCTTTCTTCCCGGATGGCAATGCGCATTATCCTGTGAACTGGGACGTAAACCCTGCATTGGTAGCGCCTTATCTCACTACCTCCACCCGTTTGCTGGCCACCGTGCCGAACAGCTGTGGTACCAGCGGTGGCGCTAAATCCTGGTTCGATCATATTTTTATTTCAAGACCATTGCTGAGTGGCAGCAACCATATGCAGTACGTAAAAGGTTCGTATCAGGCCGTAGGTAATGATGGCAACCGGATCAACGCCGACCTCAATGATCATAACAGCATTGCGCCGCAGGCCGTACTGGATGCACTGTTTCAGTTCTCCAACAAATACCCGGTGATGATCCGTGTAGCGATACATTAATGCGCAGATATCCATTGATCCAGATCACAAAAAATCTGCTGCCGCTAACGGAATTTTGATGCATAAAAAAAGCATCATGCGAAGAATGTTGTTATACCTGCCCTTGTGGCTGCTGGTATACGCCTGTGTGCAATCGCCCGGAAAGGCGGCACAGAACAGGAAGATCGTAGAACGTTATTTTACGGAAGTATGGAACGGCGGCCAGCTGGATGTGCTGGACCAGTTGCTGGCCCCACAATACATCAATCATACGCCCAGCACGCCCAATCCGCCAGTAGGCCCCGGCGGCCTGAAACCCATTGTGGCCGCCATCCGCCGGGCATTCCCCGACCTCCATTTCGAGATAAAGGATATGGTGGTGAACGACAGCATGGCCGTTGCCCGCCTGGTGATGACCGGCACCCAGCAAGACAGTCTCTTCAACCTTCCGCCTACCGGTAAAAAGATCACCGTAAACCAGATCAATATTGAAAAGATCGTGAATGGCCGCATCGCAGAACACTGGCGCGTTACCGACGATCTCACCCTGATGCGGCAGCTGGGTTTTGTGCCATAATAACGGAATGTTGTATCTATGCATGGTAAATACTCACGGCCATGCACGAGTTACTGATCCGGAATTGCAGCCGGCATATCACGCTTACACCGGCGGATATCGCGCGCATACCTGCCTTCTTCCAATACCGTAAGGTGAAAAAGAAAACCTGGCTGCTGGAAGAAGGCAACGTATGCAGGGCCGATTGCTTTGTGCTCAGCGGCTGCCTGCGCATGTACGAAACCAGCAACGATGGCCGCGAAAACGTAGTGCAGTTTGCCCTCAGCGACTGGTGGATCGCCGACCTCTACAGCCTGCTCACCCATACGCCCTCCGCTTACAATATCGACGCATTGGAAGATGCAGAAGTACTGCTGCTCGACCATTCCATGCGGGAAGCGCTCTTCCGCGAAATCCCTGCCATGAATATCTACTGGCGTATCATCATGGAAAACGCTTTCATCGCTACACAGCGGCGCGTGTTGTTATTGCAACAGCCTGCGGAAGCCCGCTACCTCGATTTCCTGGAACGTTACCCGCATTTTGAGCAGCATATCCCGCAACATCAGATCGCTTCTTATCTGGGCATCACCCGGGAATCGCTGAGCAGGATAAGGCATGCGGTTTTCAGAAGAAGGAGTGTTTGACGCGATTAGAGCCCTTGAAGCGCTTTAAGCGCTTCAAGGGCGGCAACCTTTGTATGCTTCTGGCAAGTATAAATGTGTCACGTTCGCGGCTCATAGCCCTTGAAGCGCTTTGAGCGCTTCAAGGGCTTCAAACCAACGTCTTCAACGTGTCTACAAAAATGTTGATCTCTTCCTCCGTATTAAAATAATGCGGAGAGGCGCGTAGCGCCCATTGCACCTGCTTCTCATCAAAATCTATCACGGCAAAATTGCGGTAGCTCGGCACTACATTGATCCTGCGTTGCAGCAGTTGCTGCACCAGGGTATCTGGCTGTGCGCCAGCGATGGTGAAAGTTACCAAACCACCTTTTTCCGGGCCGGTATCGAGCACCCGTAAACCTTTGATGGTGGCCAGTTCGCGCCGCAGGAGGCCCGACAGGTATTTCACCTGTTCCCATATCCTTTCTTCACCGATATGCAGGCAGTACGCTATTGCCTTGCTGGTGGCGAGTACCAGCGAATAGGCAAATTCCCAGTCTTCGAAGCGCATGGCTGTTTTGCGTGGCTCGTAGCGGTCTTTGGCTACCCACTCCGCACCGCGCATATCGATGAAAAGTGGTTCCAGTCCTGCTTGCAGCGCCTTGTCGGAGATGTACAGGAAACCCGCGCCGCGCGGCCCTCTCAGGAATTTGCGGTTGGTGACGCTGAGGAAATCGCAGTGGAGGCTTTGTACGTCGAGTTTCATCTGCCCGATCGACTGGCAGGCATCGAGGATGTACCATGTTTTGCCTTCGTGCGTGTTGATATAATCTTTATAGATCTTGCCGATCGCCTGTACCGGTTGTACCAGCCCCGCATTGGTAGGGATGTGCGTAATGGCCAGCAGCCGCGGTTGCAGGCGGTGTAGCTGCTGTTGCAGGTCGTGCAGGTCCACGCCGCCTTCCGGCGCATTCCTGATATGCACGATCCGGATACCAAAACGTTTCTGACAGGAGAGGAACTGCAATTGATTGGAGATGAAATCGTCGTTATCCGTGAGGATGATATCTCCGCGTTCAAAAGGGATGGCCGACAAAGCGCGTGTATACGAGTCCGTTGCACTGGCCGTGAAAGCGATGTTATCCGCATGGCAGTTGATGAGCTGCGCTGCCAGCGTATAAAAGTGACGGATCTCTTTGGCGCGGAGCGCTGCCGCCTCATAGCCGCCGATGGTGGATTCCAGCGTGATGTGCGCTTGCAGCGCCTGTGTGACGCTGTCGGGCATGAGGCTGGCGCCTGCGTTATTGAGATGGATCACCTGCGCGCATCCGGCGGTGTCCTTGCGGAAGCCTTGTATCTCTTCCGGTGTAAAAAGTGTGGGCATATCGCTGTTGTTTTTTGCTGTCACAAAGCTATTTTCAGCGTGCTGCTTTTTTTCTGCAAAGGAAGCTCGCTCACGGTTTTTTTAGGTAGTTTTGATAGCTAAAACGCGGAAAAAATGCATGAACTGGATGATTTCGATAAACAGCTGCTACGCCTGCTGCAACAGAACAACCGCCTCACCGCCGACGAGCTGGCCGCTACCGTTAATCTCAGCCCTTCCGCAGTGCAGCGCCGCCTGAAGAAGCTGCGCGAAGAGAAGGTGATAGAGGCAGATGTATCGATCATCTCGCCCGAAGTAGCCGGCATCGGCATCACCTGCGTAGTGGATGTGGTATTGCAGGATGGCAATTCCCGCGAGCTGGAAAAATTCAAAGCCACCATGCGCCAATGCCCGGAAGTAATGCAGTGTTATTTCGTTACCGGCACCTATGATTTCGTGGTGATCGTGAATACCCGCGATATGCGCCACTATGAAGACTTCAGCAAGCAATGGCTGATGGACAATCCCAACGTGAAGCACTTTTATACGCATGTGGTGATGGACCGCGTGAAAGTAGGATATGGTATCGCCATATAATCCTGTCATTTATCGTATAGGCGTTCACGGTAATAAAAAGTAATTTCATCATCTAAAAAATAATTACAATGGTAGCATTCTTAGGTATGGGCCTTTTGGGGGCGAACTTTGTTCAGGCGCTGCTCGCCAAAGGAGAACAGGTACAGGTATGGAACCGTACCGCATCAAAAGCAACGGCGCTGGAAACTTATGGCGCCAAAGCATTTGCGCAGGTGACGGATGCCGTGAAAGGCGCGGATGTCATCCACCTCACTTTGAAAGACGACAGCACCGTTGATGAAGTGCTGGCTGCCGCCGCGGCAGGGCTGAAACCTGGCGCCACCATCATCGATCATACCACCACCTCGGCAGCCGGCGCGATACAACGCACGAAAGACTGGAAAGCCCGCGGCTATACGTATTTGCATGCGCCGGTATTCATGGGGCCTGTGAATGCGTTGGAAAGTACTGGTACCATGCTGGTTTCCGGCGATCAGGAAGTGGTGAAAAAATGGGAGCCTACGCTTTCAAAAATGACGGGCAAGGTGCTCAACTTCGGTCCGGAAGAGGGCAGGGCTGCCGCTATGAAGCTCATCGGCAATCTCTTCCTCGTCACTTTCACCGCAGGTATCGCCGACACCTTATCGCTCGCAAAAGCGCTGCACGTGCCGCTCAGCGACATCACCTCCCTCTTCGATACCTGGAACCCGGCTACCATGCTGCATGGCCGCATCCAACGCATGACCTCCGGCAGCTACGATAAACCTTCCTGGGAACTCAACATGGCCCGCAAAGATACCGGCCTTTTCCTCGACGCTGCCGCCAAAGCCGGCGTGCCGCTGGCCGTAATACCCGCCATCGCCGAAGAAATGGACCGCTGGATCGCCAAAGGCCATGGTGGCGATGATTGGACAGTGATCGCGAAGAACAGCTTGTAGGTTGTCTTTGCTCAGGATTATATGGATTGAAAGGATTACCAGGATTTTTTTTATCAGGATTAATAAAGATTGACGAAGATTAATGAGAAGATTATTTCGAAGATATTCGCGACAATAGCCCTTGAAGCGCTCAAAGCGCTTCAAGGGCTGAAACCTTGTTGATCTTCTCATTAATCTCCGCTAATCCTTATTAATCCTGAAAAAAAAATCCTGGTAATCCTTTCAATCCTTATAATCCTGAGCAAAGACAACCTTCGCGTAAAACCTCATTAATCCTATGGTGTCAATCACACAAAGCCTGATCGCCCTGTTGGCAGGGATTACGCTGATCGTATTGCTGACAGCGCGTTTCAGGGTACATGCATTTTTTGCCTTGCTGCTGGCGGCTATCCTTACGGGGATGTTGCTGGGATTGACTTTTGCTGAGATTTTGACGGTGATCAAAAGCGGGTTTGGCAACATCATGGGGGCATTGGGATTGTTGATTGTATTGGGTACTACGCTGGGACTGATACTGGAACATACCGGTAGTACCGCCGTGCTGGCCAGTTATGTGCTGCGGCAGACAGGTACGCAGCGCGCAGCGATGGCGATGAGCATGATCGGGTATATTGTTGGCATGCCTATCTTTTGTGATTCCGGGTTTATTGTGCTGAGTGGGCTGAACAAGGCGCTGGCAAGGCGTTCCGGCGTTTCGATGGTGATAATGGCTTCCTCGCTGGCAACGGGCTTGTATGCGGTGCATTGTATGATGCCGCCGCATCCGGGCATTACGGCAGCTGCGGGTACTATACACGCGGAAGTAGGACAAGTGATGCTGTATGGTTTGCTGATCGCGATACCCGCTGCGGTGGCGGGTTATAGCTGGTCGCTGCTGATGGGCAGGAAACTGCCGCCGGCTGTGATAGAAGAGGAAGAGGCTTTGCAGGAAACGGTGCAGGGACCTTCGGTGCTGATGTCGGTGTTGCCGATTGCTGTGCCGGTATTGTTGATTGCCTTACGTTCTTTAGCAGGTATGGAAACGGCGCCACCGGGCATGTTATTGCAATTGATCAATGTGGCCGGTATGCCGGAAGTAGCGATCAGTGCGGGTATCCTGCTGGCCCTGGCGGGCGGCCCGTCGGTAAGACGTAATGAGTTGCCCCGTCTGCTGCGCGAAGGTGCGGAGAAAGCCGCAGGTATACTGGTGATCATCGGCGGTGGTGGCGCCTTCGGGGCGATACTTGCCAAAGCCGGTATTGGCGGGCATATCGCACAGTATCAGTCGCTCGCAGCGATGGGTTTGTTCCTGCCTTTCCTGGTAACGGCCCTGCTGAAAACAGCGCAAGGTTCTTCTACCGTAGCGATTATTACGGCGGCTTCCATCTTGCAGCCGCTGCTGCCCGCATTGGGCATGGATGCCGGCCACGGCCCGCTCCTCTGTGTGCTGGCGATGGGCGCAGGGTCCATGATGATCTCCCATACCAATGATGCGTATTTCTGGGTGATCTCTAAATTCTCCGGACTGGAAATCAAAGATATGCTTCGTGTATACAGTACCGGTAGTGCGGTGATGGGTATCACCGCTATCTTATTTATATACTTGCTGTCATTTTTGCTGTAAATATGACGGGTATTGAGTTTCAGCGTTTTGAGAGAGATTTGTGCAAACGTTTGCATTTTTCATGGGATTTTCCTAGTTTAGATGCATCATCCTAAACTCATCGCCCATGAACCCTTTTTATCAACGTCTGTACTTCCTTTTTTGCTTTCTTATTCCCGCCTTTGCATCTGCGGCTAACATCCCTGTTAATTCACTGCAAGCCTTGCAGTCTGCCATCAACAACGCCGTTCCTGGCGATGTGATCGTACTGGCCAATGGCGTTTATACAGCATCTGCCAGCATCAGCATCAACAGGCAGGGCACGGCGGCACAGCCGATCACCATCATGGCACAAAGTGTTGGTGGCGCGGAGATCACTGGCACCGCGGGCATCACTTTGGTGAGCCCGGCGAAATACATCATCATCAAAGGTTTTAAATTCACCTTCAGCGCCTCTAAAGCCTCGTCCGCAGCGGGTACCAGCTTTTGCCGCTGGACGCGCAACATCTTCGAAACGCCCGGGGCAGGAGAGAACCTGCTCATCAATGGCGACGATCACGAAGTGGATTACAACACTTTCCAGCACAAGAATGCGATGGGCCGCTTTCTCGCGATACGCGGCACTGGCAGCCAGATCGCGCAGCGGCTGTACATCCATCACAACTACTTTTTTGATCAGCAGCCACAAACCGCGAATGGCGCAGAAACGCTCCAGTTCGGCCTCAGCGGCTTCAGTCTTTCTTCTTCCAACAGTATCGTAGAGTACAATCTTTTTGAGCAATGTGCGGGAGAAAACGAATTGATATCTGTGAAGGCATCTGCCCTTACTATCCGTTACAATACCATCCGTAATTGCCCGGCACAGTTCACGCTGCGTCATGGCAACAAGAGCGTCGTATATGGTAACTACTTCGTTAATACGCCAGGGATAAGGATATTCGGCGATGATCACAAAATATTCAGCAACTATTTTGAAAACTGTAATCCTGCCATCAACATTGGTAATGGAGATGGAGAAGTGGCCGATGGCGCGCCGCTCACCTCGCACGATCGTCCCGATCGCACACTCATCGCCTTCAACACGCTGGTAGATAATCCGGCCAACTACGTGCAAAGTGGCCGTACGAATGGCCTTGGCGCTACCGCTACCATTTTTGCCAACAACATCATTCAGGGCGGCGGGACAGCAGCCAGTATCGCCGGCCCTTATACCGATGCGGTATGGAGCGGCAACCTGCTCTACAACACCAATGGCGCCGGCGCAATGCCTGACAGTGGCTATACCACCGCCAACCCTTTGCTGGCAAGGGATGCAACAGGCACTTATCATTTGCAGGGCGGCAGTCCGGCCATCGATGCAGCCGCAGGTTCCTACCCGGATGTAACAGTGGACATGGATGGACAGCCACGCATTGCGCCGCTCGACAAAGGCGCTGATGAAGTATCCAACGCACCGGTGATCGCACAGATATTATCGCCTTCCATGGTGGGCGCAAATGCCGCAGCGCCGCAAGCGCCCTGCCTGCCTGTTAGCGCCAGCGCCGATGACGGCAATGTACCAGCCAATGTACTTGATAATAATCTCGCCACCCGTTGGTCGGCCAATGGCGACGGCCAGTGGATACAATTCTGTTTGGGCGACACGCTGCAAATATCCGGCGTACAGATCGCGTTCTTCAACGGCAACATCCGCAAATCCACTTTTGATGCGCTCGTGGCAAACGATACCATCAGCTGGATCACCGCCGCCAGCGGCCTGGTGAGCAGTGGCGCCTCTCTCGATCTGGAAACGTTTTCATTCACGCCGCGCAGCGGCAAATACGTTCGTATTGTAGGGCATGGCAACAGTACCAACCTCTGGAACAGCTATACAGAAGTAAAAGTGCAAACCGGCGCCCTCGCCGCCAGCAAAACAGCCGATAACAGCATTGTTCTGAACGCCTATCCCAACCCGTTCACCACCAACGTTACCACTTCTTTCATACTCAAACAGGCCGGCCATACCTCCCTGCTCATATACGATATCAACGGCAAAGTGGTAAAAGTACTGGCCAACGGCCTGCTGCCCGCCGGCGCGCACACCATCCCCTTCGATGCCGGCAGCCTGCCCCCGGGTGTTTATATCCTGCAACTCGGCTGTAACGGAAAGGTATATACGAAAAAAGTGCAGAAGCAATAGCGAAGGTTGTCTGGCTCAGGATTATAGGATTGAAAGGATTACCAGGATTTTTTTTGTCAGGATTAAAAAAGGATTCTTGAAGATTGATGGGAAGATCAACGAGGTTCCAGCCCTTGAAGCGCTTTGAGCGCTTCAAGGGCTATCGTCGCGAAGATCTTCTTATCAATCTTCAAGAATCCTTTTTTAATCCTGACAAAAAAAATCCTGGTAATCCTTTCAATCCTATAATCCTGAGCCAGACAACCTTCGCTCAAAAAGCATATATTTATGCAAACGTATCTTATGCGGCAGACCCAAATACCATCTTCGCGGAGTGTTGTAGAATCCATCCTGGTGCTGCTTTTGCTGCTGGGGTTGCTGTATGCATTGTATGATGTACTGAAAGTATTTTTTGGAGTATTCACTTTTGCGTTGATCTTTTTTGTTTCATTTTCACAACCCTATGAGTGGCTGGTACGCAAGCTCAACAAGCGCCGCAAACTGGCGGCAGTGCTGTATGCGGTAGTGTTGGTGATCATTGTGGCCTTACCCTTGATATACCTGGTTGCTGCACTGGGACGGCATTTGAAAGATACCTTGCTGCTCATCGATGATATTCGGGTGAATGGCTTGCCGCCTTTGCCGGATGGCATCACGCATATGCCGATGGTAGGCGAGAGCGTTGCTGCTTTCTGGCAGCAGCTGCGCGATAATCCCAAGGAAACGATTGCTGGTTATGAACACCATATCCGGATGGTATTGCGGCACCTGCTCAGTGGCGGTGCAGGCATATTGGGCGCAGCTGCACAGTTTGTGCTGGGCATCTTTATCTCTGCGTTTATGCTGGTGAGCGGACAGAAATTTTTCCAACCGTTGAAAACTACTTTGCAGCATCTGCTCGGTCGCCGCGACGGGCTTACCCTGATGAATGCCACCGCCAGCGCGATCAAAGGCGTATCTATTGGCGTGATGGGAACTGCTTTTATTGCAACGGTTATTTCCTGGATCGGCTTCACGATCGCAGGCGTGCATTATACTTTGTTGCTGTCGGCCCTGGTGTTTTTCTGTGTGCTGATACAAGTAGGCCCGCTGGTGGTGTGGCTGCCGCTCATCATCTGGATGGCTACGCAAGGGCATCCGGGCATGACGGTATTCCTCGCCATCTATGGCGCTGGCCTGCTCGTGGTGGATGCAATCCTCAAGCCGGTGCTCATTGCCAAGAGCGGCGGCAAGCTGCCGTTCATGGTGCTGTTCCTTGGCGTGATCGGCGGTTTGGCGGCATGGGGCTTTACAGGTATGTTCAAAGGCGCTATCATACTGGCAGTATTCCATACCGTATTCAAATCCTGGCTGGCACGAAAGGCCATACGGACGCGCCGTCACAACGATCCGCCGGCTGGTCAGGATATGTTAGTCATCTGATGATAAAAAGCAATAAACGACGGAGGGATTATCAACAGATAGCGGTATATTTAATGTAATATATCAACCATCATTTCATGTCACTATTGCGTTCCTACCGCGCACGTTCCGTCGATATCCTGCGCGGCATCGTGATGATCATTATGGCGCTGGATCATACACGTGATTATTTTCATGTTACAGCCATGACGGCCGATCCCCTGAATGCCGCCACCACTTCGCCAGCTTTGTATTTTACCCGTTGGGTCACACATTTCTGCGCGCCGGTGTTCGTGTTCTTGTCAGGGCTTTCCGCTTATCTCTCTTCACAAAAGAAATCTCCCGGCGAAGCCGCCGGCGGGCTCGTCAAACGTGGCCTGTGGCTGGTGTTCGTGGAAATAGCGATCATCACGATGGGGCTCACCTTCAACCCGCACTACGGATTTATCATCCTGCAGGTGATATGGGCCATCAGCTGGAGCATGGTGCTACTGGGCATCTTCAGCCGTATCTCTTTCCGGCTGGTGCTGGTAACAGGCATCCTGCTCTGTTGCGGACATAATATCACAGACCTCCTCAAACTGCCACAGGCCGGCGCCGCCGGCAACTGGTGGCATCTGTTGTTAACGGCAAGAGGTACCGTGATCGTGTTATCGCCCACGCATCTCGTCGGTGATTTCTACGCCATCCTGCCATGGACGGGCATCATGTTCCTTGGCTATTGCACCGGCACGCTCTACCGCGAATCCTATCCGGCAGAGAAAAGACAAAGACTCATCCGCAGTGCCGGTTTTGCCTTGATAGCGCTCTTCTTTGTATTGCGCTTTATCAATGTTTACGGCGATCCGGTACCCTGGCAAAAGCAAGACAGTTTCCTGAAAACGTTATATGTATTTTTTGACGTGAGCAAATACCCGCCTTCTCTGATGTATGATTGCATCACGCTGGGATCCGCACTGGTACTGCTTTCCCTCCTCGAGCAGGTACGCGGCAAATGGGCGGCTGTAGCAGAAGTATATGGCAGCGTGCCGTTCTTTTACTATGTGCTCCATTTCTATCTTCTGCATACCTTACTGGTAGTAGTGTTTTTCGCTACCGGCCATAGTGCGGACCAGATCGCGAATGTGCCTTTCTATTTCCGGCCGCAACAATTTGGTTTCAGTCTGCCGGTGGTGTATCTCATCTGGATCGCAGTGGTAGCCTCCTTGTATTATCCCTGCCGCTGGTTCCGGCGTTATAAGCAGGAACACCGGCAATGGTGGTTGCGCTACGTATAGGCGTAGGCGTGGTGACAGTATGGATACTGTATGGATCAAGCCAGTCATAAGCCGGTATAGAGTATGGTTACAGCTATTTCGTAACAAACCACTACAAAATAAATGCTGCATAAATCTGCCGCCCCTACGGGGCTGATTGTAGCGTAGATCGCATTTTGGTACCCGGGTTGACGCCCGGGCCTACCGGGCTAACGCTCCTACGGAGCTGATCGTAGCGTAGATCATACCCACGCGGGGCGTGATTAATACGATCGTTACCGCCCCGTAGGGGCGGCAGATTGGTAGGATGTGATGCCTGCTACCAATATATCGCCCCCTAGGGGCGAAAACCCGGTAAAAAATCGGCGATCTACGCTGCGATCAGCTCCGTAGGAGCGTCAGCCCGGGCATCAAAATGTGTAAACCCGTGGCAATAAATTCCGGCGCACCGAATTCATCTCACATCAAGAGATTTAAAAAAGTCTTGTTATCTTTAGTGTATGCAATATGCACAGATACCGCCACCTGATTTTTTGAGGCACCATGTCCGCTACTTCTGGACGCTGGAAAGCAGCGCCACAGAGACTTTGCCAAAAGTGTTCGGCCCGGTGGTGGATGGCTGTCCCGGCCTGATGTTCCAGCAACCGGATATGGGCGCTTTTTCCCAGGGAAACAAGCAGCTGGCGGATATCGCGATATATGGGCAGTCTACCAAACATTCAGTGCTCACCTTCACCGGGCAGTTGCACCTGGTTGGTATTGTATTCTATCCCAATGCACTGAAATCCATCTTTGGTATCAATGCCGGCGAATTAACGAATGCCTGTACAGACCTGGAGCTGCTGCCCGCCCGCCAGACTGCCGAATTATCCGGCAAATTGCAGCATGCGAGTTCGCTGACAGAACAGATCAACATCTTGTCGGATTATCTCTTTAAACAGATCGCTTCCAATCAACAGGAGAATGATCTTACCCAATATGCGATTGCGCAGATCGCCAAAACAAAAGGCGCCATCTCTTTAAAAGATCTGCAGGACGATCTGCGGATGACGGAGAGAAGTTTTGAACGCCGTTTCAAAGAACATGTAGGTATCACCCCAAAATTGTTCTCGCGCATATGCCGCTTCCAGGCCTCCCTGAGCCAGTTGCGCGCCAATCACTACAGCAAGCTGTCGGATGTGGCATTTGAAAATGACTATGCCGACCAATCTCACTTCATCCGCACCTTCAAAGAGTTCACCGGGTTCTCTCCTTATCAATACCAGAAACAACTGGAAGAAGTAGCGGAAAATTTCACCCTGTTCATCAATTAATGCCGCGTGTCGGATTTGTTCTATTTTAAGGTATGACCTTGTTCTAGTTTTGTGTTATCAATTTATCACACACTATGAACAAGCAAAACTTTTCACTCGTACTCGCATTCATGACTACCGCTTTAATGGCGGGCCTTTTCTATGGCTTTTCCGTGGCCGTTAATCCCGGCCTGGGTATGCTGACGGATCAACAATATATCGCTGCTTTTCAGGCGATCAATATTGCGATCATCAACCCTGCATTTATGTTTTGTTTCCTGGGGGCGGGCGCTTTCCTGGTATGGGCTACAGTGGCGCATCGTCGTTCGCCGCGTTTCCGCTGGCTGCTGATCGCTACCTTGTTGTATGTGATAGGCGTGCTGTTCATCACCTCTGCTTTCAACGTTCCGATGAACGACGCCATCGCAAAGTTCCAGCTGGCAGGCGCCACGCCGCAGCAGATGGCCGCTGCCCGCACGCAGTTTGAAGGCCCCTGGAATGGCTGGCATACCGTGCGCACCTGGGCCAATATCCTCGCTGCGCTGGCCTGCATTATTGCCGTTTTACAACCCGCGAAATACCAGGATTGACAGGGAGCAGGCCGGCAAGATGCCAAAAAGGCGCATGATCCAAACTGGTGAAGATTTTGAGCCAGCCCATGTATGGAAAATATTATCTCATTACTCGCACAAAATACCGCCAACGATACGGCCCTGCTGGATGCTTATTCCAGGACCATCACCGGCGTAGTGGGCACTGTAGCTGAATCTGTGGTACACATAGAAGTACAGAAAAAGGTGGCCAACAGGAATACCCCGGAGCGCAGAACGCAAGCTGGTACCGGCTCCGGGTTCATCATCTCCTCCGATGGTTTTATCATCACCAATAATCACGTAGTGGAGCAGGCCGAAAGTATCCGCGTATCTTTCGTGGATGGGCGCAAGGTAAATGCAGAGGTCAAAGGCGCCGATCCTTCTACGGACCTGGCAGTGCTGAAGATCGATGAAACCGGCCTCAAAGCCTTGACGCTGGCGGATTCCTCCACTTTGCAGGTAGGACAGATCGCCATCGCGATCGGTAACCCGATGGGTTTGCAATACACCGTTACCGCCGGCGTGGTGAGCGCTTTGGGACGTACGCTGCGCGCCAGCAACGGCCGCCTGATCGATAACGTGATCCAGACAGACGCAGCGCTCAATCCCGGCAACAGCGGCGGCCCGCTGGTAAATTCAAGCGGACAGGTGATCGGCGTGAACACCGCCATGATCGCCTCTGCACAAGGGCTTTGCTTCGCCATCTCCTCTAACCTGGCCGCACAGATTGCAGGACAGCTGATCCTGCATGGCCGCATCCGCCGGGCGCAGCTGGGTGTTGCCGCACAGCCGGTGAACCTCAGCAACCGCATGGTGGCAGCCAATAAACTGAATGCCCACACCGGCGTGTATGTGTTCGAGATCGTGCCCGATGGCAATTTCTATAACAGTGAGCTGCATATCGGTGATATCATTATCTCCTTCGATCACCAGCCCGTGGCTACGGTCGACGACCTGCACCAGTTACTGTCGGCCAACCAGATCGGCCGCCGTGTGATAGTGGAAGTGCTGAGAGGCGGACATAAGACAAATGTAACAGTAATACCCGGCGAAACGGCCAGCTGAGCGGCTGCCCGGTAAATTACCCCCCTGAGAATGTCCGATATGGCCCGCTTGCAAGCCGGCAAAGGACACTACTTTTATCTTGCAAACCCGATGCAATGAGAAAAGTAGTTTTATCCGCCAACGTGACCCTGGACGGTTTTATGTCCGGGCCTAACGGAGAGCTGGATTGGCATTTCTGTAACTGGAATGAAGAGCTGGGCGTATATGCCTACGAACAGTTACACACGATGGATACGATCCTCGTAGGCCGCCGT
This sequence comes from Chitinophaga vietnamensis, assembly GCF_902167635.1. Taxonomy (GTDB): domain Bacteria; phylum Bacteroidota; class Bacteroidia; order Chitinophagales; family Chitinophagaceae; genus Chitinophaga; species Chitinophaga vietnamensis. The sequence goes on along the minus strand of NZ_CABHMS010000007.1, from coordinate 224,343 downwards.
ACCTATGAAACCATGGCCAGCCACTGGCCACATGCTTCGCGCCACAACGGGGCAAAGCAACAGGATATTGCATTTGCCGACCGTATGAACCAGCTGCCTAAAATAGTGTTCTCCACTACGCTCAAAAAAGTATACTGGAATAATTCAAGACTGGTGAAAGATCATATCAGCGAAGAGGTCCAGCGTCTCAAGCGGCAACCCGGCATGGATATGATCATGTGGGGCGGCGTAGGTATTGTATCCAGCTTCGTAAAGCTCAACCTGATCGATGAGTACCGCATCTTTGTAAGCCCGGTGGTGATAGGCCGCGGCAAGCCGCTCTTCCGCGAGGCCTTACAACAACAGCAACTACGGCTGTTGGAAGTAAGGCCTTTCAGCAATGGCGTGGTATTGTGCCGGTATCTCAAGGGGTTTTAAAATTTCAGCACCGCAATTAGTGCAGCCGTTACCGTTAGTGTCAGCAGCGTGATGATCGTTTTCCTGCTGGGTAGTTTGTTGCCGCCGATGGCATTGATCACCGTTACGGCCAGGAACAGCCCCGTCTTGGGCACTACCTTGTAATAGTTGATAGCAGGGTATTTCAGCGCTACCAGCGCGATGCCGGTGAGCAGGATAGTGATACCCAGTATCAAGCCGGTATACTCTTTCTTTACCGGCGGTACCCTTAACATGGATACAAGCAAAGCCACATAGGCAAGGAAGGCACAGAAATGTACGAGCAGCAGGATATTGAAGAACAACATTATTTTGTTTTTGAAGTGGTGAGCAGATAATAAGGTCCGAGGAGCAGGCACAGCACAACAGCAACGGCGTGCGCGATCAGCCGGGCAGGAATATGATCGGGATGCATATACACTATGCTGAAATCAACTGCAGGTATGATAACGGCGAGCAGCAGCACCCAGCCGAGGCCGCGGTATTCGCGGGTGAACAGCAGCACGCACAATATCAACCCGTAACAGAGGTCGCGTATACCTTTGATATAATGGAAAGAGGCATCGCTGGTGCTGACATGGATGCCGAACTGCCATTCACTTTCCTGCGGGCTCAACAGAAAATGTGCGCCGATATAGATCAGGCAAATACCCGTTAAGAGGGAGAGTACGAAGGCGGTTGTTTTAGTAGCTTGTTTCATGATGTTCATTTTTTATGATCACAAAACTAGCGGCCACCCGGAAGGATTTCATGCACCTGGGTTAATAAATCAGGTAGCTGCCAATCTTTTCCTGATACGGCTGAGCGACTGTGGTTTCACGCCTACATAAGAGGAGATATAGTATTGCGGCAAACGTTGCAGCAGGTCGGGATAGGTGGCCATGAACCGCAGGTAGCGCTGTTCCGGCGAATCGATGTACATCGAATGTACTTTGCTGATGGCATCTACATAAATCATCTCACAGGCCAGCCGGCCAAATTTCTGTCCTTCCCTGATCGTCTCATATAATATTTGCAGGTCATCATAAGAGATGATATACAGGAGGCTGTCTTCAATAGCCTGTATGCTCCTGGTAGAGATGGAATGATCGAGGAAGCTCTGATAATTGCAGACAAAATCATATTCTTTCCCGAAGTCGAAGATGAGCTCTTCGCCATCGTGGTTGGTGAAGTACCTGACCAGTCCCTGTTCTATGAAGCCTACTTCGCGGCATACCTGGCCTTCGCGGAGGAAGTAGCTGCCTTTGGGATAATGTTTTTCTTTAAAGAGATGGCTTACCTGTATTTTTTCAGCATCATCCAGGTGAATGAAATGTTGTATGGCAGTGAGGAGCGAATGCATGATAAAAATTATGTTGCCCGAAGATAAAGTTAATCCCGGGCAACACAATGGTATTACATCACTTTGATAACGGCGGATACCTGCTCATCGCTAAAGCCTGCGTCCATGGCTTTTTTGAAGAGGGTTTGCAGCAGTCCGGGGAAATGAGTGTCGATACCGGTTTCGCGGGCATGCGCTATCAGCATGTCGGCGCCGGCGGCACAGGTTTTCACGGAGCTTTGCGGTTGGCTGTGATCTTTGGCAACGATCTTGTCGCCGCTGTCGCGGATCATTTCGCCGAGGGCGGGCCACATTTGGCTCACGAGATGATTGAAAGCCGCTTCAGGTATGCGTTCCGCCTGACTGATGCGCATACCGTGCAGGAAGCCGGTGATGGCGCCGAAGAGGGTGGACAGCAGGGCGAAGTCCCAGGCAGAGGCTACGCCGGCATCATCGCCCATCAGGAGGAGGTTGCCGCCGAGTGCCTTCAGCACCGCTTCACTTTGCGTATAGGCGGCAGCGTTACCCGACAGGAAGATGGTGGTATCCGGACGGCCCATCTGTGGCGGGGTAGCGAGGATAGCGCCATCGAGATAATGGATGCCATGGCCCGCAGCCCAGGCGGCTGCTTTCCTGCCAGCCTCGGGCGTGCCGGTGCTGAGCTGTACCAATGTTTTGTTTTTGAGCGCCTGCCTTACTTCCGGCTGATCGAGCAATTGTTCAGTGGTGGCGTAGTCGGCTACACAAACGATGATCACGGAGCTGGCCGCTACGGCTGATGCTACATCTTGCGCTAAAGTAGCGCCCTGCTGTACGAGCGCCGCCGCCTTGTCGGCCGATCTGTTCCATACGGTTACCTGATATCCATTTTTCAGCAGCAAGGCTGCCAGTACGGAGCCCATTGCGCCAAGACCTATGACGGTGGCCGTTTTGGTGTTGTTGGTCATATATGCATAATTTGCTGCAAAGTGACGCCAATCAAGGTTTGTAAACAATAAGGGTGAAAATTTGCGGGTAGGGATAATTTTTTCCCTGCGGGTAATTTTAAACCATAGGCGTAAATTTGTGATGCCTAATACGAACCTTATGTACGAGAAAAAAATGCGGAAAACATTTGCTTGTGGCATGTCGGTGATTATGGAGATCATCGGCGGCAAATGGAAGGCCTATCTGATACATTGCATCAATCATGGCGTGCGCCGCCCCAGCGACCTGCAACGCCGCATCCATACGGCTTCCCGCCGGGTGCTCAACTTGCAATTGCGCGAACTGGAAGATCATGGCATCATCAAAAGAACCATCTATGCCGAGCTGCCGCTGCGCGTGGAATATTACCTGACCGATTTTGGAGAATCATTGCTGCCTGTGATCGCTGCCATGGAAACCTGGGGTGATCAGTATCTCGACACCTTCAACTTACTGGAAGAAGAGCGCCGTGCAAAAAAGGCGTCCTGACAATCATGGAAACATATACGCTTGAACAACCGGTAGCCGTATGCTGCCTTACAGTTGCCACTTACCCTGCTGGCGTGGCCGAAGCCTTTGATGCATTGGAGCTCCGCCTGCAAGGCTTTGAAGGGCGTTCCCTTTTCGGGCTGCTGTTCCGTGAAGATAATGGCCCCTTGTTTAAAGTGGCCGTATCCGCGCTGTATGATGGCGAAGCGGAGGCCTATGGCTGCGAAAGCTATACCATCGCCGGTGGCAAATATATTACAGCCACCATCACAGCATGGATGTGCCATCTGGAAAAGATTGATGAAGCATTTGATGTATTGGAAGAGGATCCGCGCATAGATAGCGCCGCGCCCTTGCTGTCGTGGTATCGAAGTGGAGAGGAGATGATTTGTATGGTGAGAATTAAATAAGACGAACCCCGCGTATGTTGCCTCTCATGCTATCTTTGTGGTATCATTTCGCACTTGGAAAATAAATATGGTAAATAAAACAAATATGGCAGTATCTGTTTAATTTTTGTCATTGCAGACAAGTGCCGGATGTGGTACTTTTGGGTATGGCTGATAACAAAAAACTAATTGTAATCGTTTCGCTGCCCGGTACCCGTTTGCTCACGCTGGCAGGGCCTTCCGACGTATTCGGCCTGGCGGCGACCTACAGCAATAACGAGGAATATGAAGTGATGATTGCAGCGGCCACCGTGTCCAGACAGGTGCATACCAATTCCGGTATTGACCTGCTCACGCCGGCCTCTGTACATGAGATCAGGAAAAAGATCGATACGCTCATCATCATCGGCTACAACCTGCCGGAAGAAAGTGAAGACTATAAGAAATTTTATCAATGGCTACAACGCCGGGCGCCGCAGATACGCAGGATCGGTTCGGTGTGCGTCAGCACTTTTGTGTTGGCAAAAGCGGGGCTGCTGCATAACAAGCGCGCCACAACGCACTGGGAGCGCTATGAGCAGCTGCAAAGCATGTATCCCGATATCCAGGTAGATACCACTCCTTTCTTTATCAAAGACGGTAACATCTATACTTCCGGCGGCGTTACTTCCGGCATTGACCTGGCGCTGGCGATGGTGGAAGAAGACCTCGGCCGCGAACTGGCCCTGCGCGTGGCGCGCAAGATGGTGGTGCATCTCAAACGCCCAGGTAACCAGTCGCAGTTTGGTGCGCTGCTGCCCGACTATGAGCTGAACAGTCACCTGTTGCGTAAGCTGCGCCCCTGGATCATGGACCATATCGATGAAGACCTGCGCGTGGAGCAGATGGCGGATTACATGAACATGAGCGCCCGCAATTTTGCAAGAGTATTTTTGAAAGATACCGGTCTAACACCGGCAAAATTCATCGAAAAGCTGCGCCTGGAGCTGGCCCGCAACTATCTTGAAAACAGCGACCTGAATATTGAACAGATCGCGGTGAAGTGCGGCCTCGGCGGCCTCGTGTCGATGCGCCGCGTCTTTTTACGGCACCTGGAAGTGTCGCCCAGTACCTACCGGAATAGTTTCCGCACCTCGCTGGCCCTGAACTGATCTATCATCTACCAAAAAAATTATAATCATGAAAGTCGCAATCAATGGATTCGGACGTATCGGAAGAATGACGATGAGAGTCCTGCAACAGCAGCCGGGCGTAGAAGTAGTAGCCATCAATGACCTGGCCGATATCAAAACCCTCACACATCTTTTCAAGCATGATACGGCACATGGAAAATTTCCGGGCGTCGTTACGGAAGATGGCCGTCATATTATCATCAACGGCAAACCGGTTTTATTGTTGAATGAAAGAGACCCGCTGAAACTGCCCTGGGGCGAGCTGGGCGTGCATGCGGTGATTGAATCCACCGGCCGCTTTACCCAGCGGGAGCAGGCGGCTGCGCACCTCCAGGCTGGCGCCAAAAAAGTGCTGATCACTGCGCCGGCCAGCGGCGGCGTGAAAACCGTTGTGGACGGCGTGAACAATCATATCATCTCCCCGGAAGATGAAATATTATCTTCCGCTTCCTGTACCACCAACTGCATTGCCCCGGTGCTGCACCTGCTGGATAAGGAATACGGTATTGAATCCGGTTACATGACCACCATCCATGCTTTCACGATGGACCAGATGTTGCAGGATGGTCCGCACAAAGACCTGCGCCGCGCCCGTGCTGCTACGCAATCCATCATCCCCACTACTACCGGCGCAGCTAAAGCTATCGGCGATGTGCTGCCGCAGCTCAAAGGCAAGCTGGATGGCTTCTCTTACCGTGTGCCGGTGATCGACGGTTCTATCGCCGAGCTGACCGTTAATCTCCGGAAAACGCCTACAGCAGCGGAAATCAACGCTATGCTGAAAGCGCATGCCGAAGGCGATATGCTTGGCATCATGGAATATTCCGATGAGCCATTGGTATCTTCCGATATTCTTGGCAATACGCATTCCGCGATCGTAGACAGTCTGCTCACAAGGATCATCGGTAACACTGCGAAAGTGGTAGCATGGTATGATAATGAAGTGGGTATTTCCAACCGGCTGGCAGCGCTGGTGTCAACCTTATAAAGAAGCATTCACAGGGCTGGTGTGCAGTATATCCGTTACCGTTAGTCCGGGCGGTATCCTGTACACCGGTATGCTGATGCCGTATTTGTGACAGCACTGCCGGATGGCGGTGTCGATCTGTTCCAGTGAGTATCTTGATGAAAAGTGCCCCAGTATCAGCTTGCCGATCCGGATATGGCTGACCATCTCCATCACTTCTTCCAGTGTGCTGTGTTTGTTGGCATGCGGTTTCTCTTTGATCTTTTCTGTTCCGCCAAGGAAGGTGGCTTCGTGGATGAGCACTTCGCTGCCATCGAAGCGTTGCCAGTCTTCCACGGGGGTGTCGCCGGAGTAGGCGAGGAGGGTATCACGTACTTCCATGGTGGTGTGCGCCTTGCCGCGTTCCATGATGATGCGGCGCAGTTCTTCCGGTGGTAGTTGCGCGAGTTCGGGTATTACTTTCTGGCGGGTTTGTATGAGCAGGTAGCTGAGGCTGCGGGTGATGTGATCCGCTGCGGGCACATGCCCGTTGCGGACAGGTTTTACCAGCAGGTCGTCGCGCAGCCAGATTTCATCCGTTGCTGATACGGGTTTCCAGATAGCGCCTGATACATGTGGGTCGAATAAGACGGAGAACTGTTGCAGGGCTGGAAAGGAGCGGCTATCGCGCGGGTAGCAGATCACCGGATATCCTTCGCGCGCATTGAGCTGGTTGAGTTGCAGCAGGCCGGTGAGATGGTCTCTGTCGGCATGTGAGATGAACACATGATCGATCTTCCGGCTTTTTTGCAGCAATGCGGAGATCAGGCCATCGCCGGCATCGAAGAGGATGCCTGCTTCTTCCACAAAATACCAGGTGGAAAAGAGCGCGGTGGAATATCCGGTGATCGTGAGGTGCATGTTATGATTCGTTCCCTTTCTTAGCGCCAGGGTAGCGGCCTCGCAGCCATTTGATCTGGCCGTTGTGATTGGATTCGTGTTCTACTACGTGGAAAAATTTGCAGTAGTTGTTGGTGGGGCCCCAGAACCATTTATCGTCGGTGGCGAGCAGCCATTGGTCGTCTCTCTTCTTCAGTTCCTCCAGGGTATGGTTGCGTACTTCATCGAGCGTGTCGAGGTAGAATTTAAGGTCGTGGCCTTTGATCTCTTTGCGGCCGGCGTCGCCCAGTTCGGAGGCGGCATGCCAGCGTTTTTTTTCGGCGTCGGGCCAGGCGCCCCATTTCAGTCCGTCGAAGCAGTGCATCTGGTAGAAACGTTCGGTGGCGGCCAGGTGCAGCAGCATGGCGCCGATGGTGTTGGCTTTATCGTCGAAGAGGAAGTCGAGTTCTTCCTGGTGCATGCCTTGTACAGACATCAGTACAACATTGCGCATCCAGTTCATCATGGATACGAGTGTGCCTATCTGCGGGCTGTAGCCGGGTTTGGGGCCTACGAAATTGATATTATCGGCAGTGCCGCTCATCACGGCTGGCGCTGAGAAGCCGGCCAGTGGCAGGATGCCGAGGCCTGCGGCCAGTATGGAGCCGGATCTCAGGAAGTCCCTGCGGCTATGGGTGGTGTCAGGTGTTCTCATATTTTGGTGCTTGTGTATAAAGATCAATATTTTTTTGCCAGCTCGCGGCATTGTTTTTCAAAGAAGAAAGCGCGTGGAAAGTTGCTGGTACTGTAAGCTACATTTTCCAGCATCACGATGCTCAGGTGTTTAGCCGGGTAGTAGAGATTGAGGGAGATGAATCCGCCATCGATGTAGCCGGTATGCCAGAAGGCCGTGGCGCCGTCGTTTTCATCGCTCATAATACCATAACTGTAATGGTTATTGCCAAATACGCTGTGCGTGTAGGCGGAACCGTTAGTGGTCATGTGCCGGTAGCTGCTGTCGGACAGGAGTTGGCCGCCATGCAGCAGTTCATTCCATTTCGCGAGGTCGGCTGCATTGGTGATGATGCCGGCGGGAGCCAGCGGTATGCGGTAGGGGCCTGTGTTGGTGTGCAGGCTGCCATCGGGCATTTCTTTGTGACCGGCCACCAGGTGTGCGGCATGCAGCGAGGCGGTGGTATGTTTTAACCCATAGCGCTGAAACAGGCTGTTGGCCAGCGTTTCGAAGGATTGGCCACTTACTTTCTCCAATATCTTTTCCAGGAGGCTGTAGTCGATATTCGCATAAGCAAAACGGGAACCAGCGGGAAATGCCAGCGCAGCGTCGAGATCGATACCATTGGGAGAGGTAAGGCCTGAAGTATGATTGAGCAACTGATGAATGGTGACGCTATCGGCCCAGGGGTATTGCAGATCGGGCAGGTAGCGCTTTACCGGGATGTTCAGTTGCAGCATGCCTTTATCTACCAGTTGCAGCACCATCACGGCGGTGAACTGTTTGCTCACGGAGGCGATGATGAACTGATCCTCCATTTGTAATGGCGGAGAGTCTTTATCGCCACGTACGCCATGGGCCAGTTGATAAATGGTTTTACCATTTTGGGAGATGAGGACCACGCCATTGAAGGGTCGTGGCTGAACAAGCCGGAACAGGGAATCCAGTTGGGCGGTGGCTGTATGAAAACAGCAGACGATTAACAGCAGGAGCCAGCAGGCGCGCATAGGTGCTTACTTTTTTCTTTCTTTCAATAGTTGGAAGGTATGGTCCAGCGAGGCGATATTTTCCCAGCTGCCGTGGCCGGGGATCACATATGCCGGATGCGGAAAACGTTTTTGTACGTTGCGGATGGAGGCGGGCCAGGCTTCGAGATTGGCTTCCGCGATGTAACCGAGGCCGGTATCTTCTGTACATTTTACGAAACATCCACCATACAGGACTTTATTTTGCGGTAGCCATAGCACGATGTTATCGGCCGTATGGCCTGGGCCGGGATAGTAGGTCTGGATGCGGCATCCACCGATATTAAAGGTAGTATCTTTCAGAAACCGGTAGGCGGCGGTATGCTCATGATGCACCACGCAGGTATCATACGTTTCCTGTGATGACCAGGTAGCGATACCTTCCCTTTGCAATATGCCGAATCCGCCGGTACGGTCGCCATGGGAATGTGTGGCAATGCACAGCACCACCTTTTGATGATGCCTGGCGTAGATGCTGTCCAGCAGCGGCTTGCATTCGGTAGTGTCCCAGGGGCTGTCGAGCAGTACAGCGCCTTTCGGTGTGAGCACATACAGGCCGTTGGCCGGTACGGGTTCTGATCGATACATGTTCCATGACGTGAACACGTAGCAGTTGCCCGTGAGATGGGAGATGCGCAGTGATGGCTTCTTTGATTGCGCGAAAAGCAGCATGGGCAGGCACCATGCCAGTAGTGTAGCACCTAGTTTTCTTGTGAGTAGCATGAAATTTTTGTTGAGGTATAAAGGTAAGATTATGGGGAGAGAATAGTAGTTTTATTTGAGATCTTTTTTTGATTTTTGCGGTATGAGAAAAAATAGAATAGCGCGGAAAGAAGTAGGACGGATCAGCATTGTGGCGATATTGCTTGGCTGGGTCTATGCCTTCCTGTACCAGATGGTGATAGTAAGCATGGCAGGCACATTAGTAGATAATTCTGGAAAATCTTAAAACACCTATAGATTCAGCGAGATTTGCTTGGACAGTGATGCTGATCCAGTCGAAGTGGTTGGTCTGTTTTCAGCTGGCATTTATTTCTCTTGCCGTCTGGCTGATATGCACACGTGGGAAAGGGTGGAAGGAGTGGCTTATATCATGGGGAACATTGACGACTGTTTTTGTAGCAGGGAGTAAGTTCATTTAATGATGGCTGTCGGAAAAAAAAGAAGATTCCCTGTTGGTAGCAAGTAGCAGTCAACGGATATTGATGCTTGGGAAATACTTTTCGGAGTTCAAAATTCAACAAAGACAAACTGGTTTTCTAAACTATTTTGACAGGATCAAAATATTTCAAAAAATGTAACATTAAAGTTGTATTATCGCCCTCGATTAATATTGTTTTCTTTGTAGTGTGTAGCATTTCGACTTAATTATGAAGTTCCTGTATCTATTTGTTTTGACCCTGATCCTTCAATTGTCTGTGACGTACGCGCAGGACAGTACCGTGCATAAAGCATTAAAAGTTCCCGATAAATATTTTTCTGAAGTAAACCGCAAGGCTTCCCGACTGGAAAGTCAGGTCACCAAACGTTCGCAGCAGGCCCTGAGCCGGATGATGAAGGAAGAAGACCGCATGCGCCGCCGCCTGATGGGAATGGACTCTTCAGCTGCCAGGCGCCTGTTCAGCCGCTCTGCCGATTCACTGGCTAACCTGAAACAACGGTTGCGTGGTAAACTGGGTAAGGTGCCCGGCGCTAACATGCTGGCCGGTAATATGTACCTGGATTCCCTGCAAAATTCGCTGGCATTTTTAAAAGACTCCAAAGGCTTGCTGAATCAGTCGAAAGGCCTTAGCGACAAGCTCAATGGCTCCATGCAATCTATCGATCAGCTGAAAGAAAAATTGCAAGCGGCGGAAGAGATCAAAGCGTATATCCGTGAGCGTAAGAAACTGTTACAGGAGCAGCTGTCGCAATACACTGGCTTCACCAAGGATCTGCAAAAGATGAACAAGGAAGCCTATTACTATGCGCAACAGCTGAAAGAATATAAAGAGATCTTTAAAGACAAGAAGAAAGCCGAACGGAAAGTGATGGAGGCCATCACCAAGGTGCCTGCATTCAACGACTTTATGCAGAAACATTCCTACCTCGCCAGCCTGTTCAACATACAAGGCGGCGGCGGTGGCGCCACGCCCAACCTCGAAGGGCTGCAAACCCGTTCACAAGTGGAAAGGCTGATCCAGCAAAGGATCGGCAATGGCCCCAATGCTTCGGCAGCGGTGAGTCAGCAGATGGCAGAAGCCCGCAGCAAGTTCGATGAGCTCAAAAGCAAATTCCCCGATCTCGACAATGCCGGCGAAATGCCCAACTTCAAGCCCAATGAAATGAAGACCAAGAGCTTCCTGCAACGCCTGGAATTCGGCAGCAACATACAGTTCCAGCGTAGCACCAAGTTCTTCCCCAGCACCAGCGACCTCGCCGGACAGGTAGCCTACCGCTTTCACAAAAACGGTAGCCTGGGCATCGGCGCTTCCTACAAATTGGGTATGGGCACCGGCTTCGATCACATACAGTTCACAAGCCAGGGCCTCGGCATCCGTTCATTTATAGACTGGAAGCTGAAAGGCACCTTTTTCATGAATGGCGGCTATGAACAGAACTATCAACCCGAATATACCTCTATACCCAATGGCGCCGGTCAGCAATGGACATCCAGCGCCTTATTGGGCATCAGCAAAAAATACAAGATCAACTCCAAACTGAAAGGGAGCGTGATGCTGCTCTTTGATTTTCTGTACAATCAGCATGTACCTATGACCGATCCTGTGAAGTTGAGGATGGGGTATAATTTTTAATAACCGGAAAATATATCTGTACTTTTTTAACCCTGGGCTCAAAGCCCTTTTAAACCGTGCTTGTGAAGTTTAGACTATTATTATTCGCACTATTTTCGTGTTTCATTGTAAATGCGCAAAATCAGAATCCATTTAATGTTACCAACATTTTCCCGCCTACGCCGGAAGCTTCTGCCATGGGGAAATATATAGAAATGCCGGTGGGATTGAGTACCGGGACTCCGGAAATCAATATTCCTTTGTATACGCTCCAGCAAGGTAAGTTATCAGTGCCGGTAGGATTGAGTTATAATGCCAGTGGTATCAAAGTGGAAGAAACGGCTTCCTGGACGGGGCTGGGATGGAACTTGCGTGGCGGAGGCTCCATCAATCGTGTTGTACGCGGGTTGCCGGACGATGTTGACCCATATGGATATATGTATACACCCAAAACAGTTGAATATATTATTGGATTGGACCATACCAGTCGGGAATATTACGATATCATGTACACGAATTATGCACGAGGAACACTGGATATCGAGCCCGATGTATTTATGTTCTCTGTACCCGGTTACTCGGGCCGCTTTTATTTTGATCAACAGGAAAAGAAATTCATCCTGACGCCATTACAAAGGATCAAAATAGACTATCAGGTGGATGCGAACAATCGCATAAAGGCATTTCAACTAACAATGCCAAATGGAATGAAATATTATTTCGGTATATCCAAAGATAATCTGAGACAGGCAACAGATGTAGTTCAGAATAACTTCGTTACCAATAAAAGTACGCCGGGTGGGATTTCTTTAGGCGAACCCGATAATACCGCACCGCACATTAGTGCATGGCAGTTGATGGATATTGTTTCTCCTGAGAATCGCATTATTAGTTACAGCTATGAAACGTATCGGGCTACTGATTTTGGTCGGGGTTCGGAAGTGAAAGACTTCGCTCAGGCAGGCAGATGTCAGGCAGTTACCGGAAATGTTACTACTTCTTATTATAAGCAATTGACCTCTAAATCAATACTCCGGAGTATTGTGAGCGACAACGTTACTGTGAATTTTATCCGTTCTGCTGCCAACAGGCTTGATGTAATGGGAGAAGGGAAACAACTGGATAGCATTGTTGTAATAAACTCGGCAAACACCAGAGTGAAAAATTTCGTTTTCGACTACGACTACTTTGTGAGTAGTGAAACAAGTGATATCCTGTGCCCGGGTGTCGGGAATGTAACAAATATTGTCAAGCGACGGCTCTACCTGAAATCATTGAGAGAGGTGAGCCTTGATAATGCTCTTCAGCTCTCCCATATATTCACATATAATACGAGCCCTTCATTACCCAATAGATTGTCCGCTTCACAGGATTTGTGGGGATACTACAACGGCAAAAGTAATAGTCAGATGATCCCCGCATTTGAAGCACAAGGGTTGGATGGTGCTGATAGGACGGTGAGTCTGCCTGAAGCAATGGCTGGAACGTTGTCGCGAATACAGTATCCAGGCGGGGGGACTTCTTCATTCACTTATGAAAGTAATACTGTGGATGGCAGTAATATGAACTTGTTGAAGAATGGATTTCAACTTTCCGGAAGAATAAATCGGGCTTATTTTTTTTATAAAGCCAATCAATTTCAGCAGCCGCCGGGATCGAATATATATATAGATACCTTTACAGTAGGCAATAGTGCTCCTGGCACCTCAGGACTCATCGTGGCTAAGGGCTGCGATGCATTTAATACTATCAGTTGCCCGCTGAAAATCACTATTACAGGAATAACAGATCCTTCATATTATTTATGGATTAAGCACCCTCAAATCAAAGGCCCGCTAGCCCCTGGAAAGTATCAAATCAAAACAATCGTTGACTCGGACAAACCTGATCAGGATTTTCAGGTGGAAGTATATTGGCAGGAATTAGATTCAAATTATATCAAAAATCTTATCGTGGGGGGGCTGCGTGTAAAGAAAGTTATCAATGAAGATGGCTACGGTGGACGATTGGTAAAACAATTCGAGTATAAGGACTTCGAGAAGCCGGGCAATAGTAGCGGATTACTGAAGAATATACCAGTTTTTGCGTTTAATATTTATTGTGGAATATCAGGTGAAACGATGCCTTCGGTATTGAGACGCGCTTCGCAAAATGCATTGCCGCTATTCGCCAATGATGGACAAGGTATCGTTTACAGAAATGTTACAGAATACCGGGATGAAAATAACGCCAACATGAAGACTGAATATGAGTTCTCTTATGATTTCCTTGGCTTTGTCGAACCCAGTACCAAATATCCTTACCCTGCAAACGTTGCAGCTGATTGGCGTACAGGTATTTTGGAACGAAAACGTGAGTATGAAAAACTTAGTAATAATACATATCGGATACTGACAAATAATTATTGGTTCTATGGAAATCATGATACCTACTTTAAGTATCATGACATCAGGATCAGCCCGGATGCCAGCTATCAGACCTATAGCTCCGCTTTAGGGCAATTCGCTACAGAGTGGTATACATTGGATTCGACTGTCAATAAATACTATACCTATAATGTCGATGGTAGTCTGCAGGCTGAAATACGAGATGTTATAGCTAACTATTATAACAAGGCTAACAATTATACACTATCAAATACACGAGCCATTAATAGTAAAGGCGGAATCATAGAGGACAGGACATGGTATCCTGGCGACTACAATGATATTACAGGCTATGGTTTTAATACATTGGTTGGTAAAAATATCGTAGAGGTACCTGTTAAACAGGAGACCTCCGTTGCTGGTAAACTAGTGAAGGGACAGGTATACAAGTATAATTCAAATGGACAACCTGTTAATCTTTTTGCGTATGAAAATGTGAATCCCAGAGATACATTATCACATGATAGAAATGTAGTAGTACCTGTCGATTATAAATTGAGGACTATTGCTGCTTATGAACCTTCCAAGGGAAATATGACCTTGGTATTGAATACAGATGATATTCCACAATCCATTATCTGGGACTATGCCGGCAATTATCCAATAGCACAATTCAGGAATGCCGATAGTTCTTCTATTGCTTATACTTCCTTCGAGGCCGATGGAAAAGGTTATTGGTCTTATGCTGGCCCTACCTATACTGCCGCAAAAGCCATAACTGGCAAAAGGTACTATGATTTGGCTGGCGGTCCTGTTACGCGATCCGGATTGCAGACAGGTACTAACTATATAGTTTCCTACTGGACCAAAAACACGAGCGCATTGAATATTGCGGGAACAACCAGCACAGTAAAAGGCAGAAGTTTCAATGGGTGGAACTATTTCGAGCATCGGATTACGGGCGTGAATAGTGTATCTCTTGCTGGTAGTGGGTTTCTTGATGAAGTGAAAATTTACCCCGCAAATGCGCAGTCTGTGACCTATACTTATGAACCTGAAATCGGGGTAACCAGCCAATGTGATGCCAAAGGACAGATCAGTTATTATGAGTATGATGCATTAGGTAGATTGGTAACTGTGCGAGACCTCGATGGAAACATACTCAAGAGAATAAGTTACGAATACAAAGCCCCTGTCACACAATAATTTTATCCATTTTAATAGCACTAACTTGAAAAAATATATTTATATATTAGGTGTGGCGAGTATTTTGAGTACCAAAATATCGCATGCCCAAAATATCCCCGACCCTTCCGTTGTGCGTCGTGCTGCTACGCCAGCCACTACCCCCGGCGCCTATACGAATACTACGGTGAACTATATACGCACCTGGGAGCCGAGTGCGCCTTTGTCTGATACAGCCGCTGTGACGGCTGCTGCGCGTACTGTTAAAGAAGTAAAGCAGAACACCCAGTACTTTGATGGCCTGGGCCGGCCATTACAAACGGTGGCTAAAGGGATGAGCAATAGCGGTAACGATATTGTAACGCCAATGGTGTACGACGAGTTCGGCCGGGAGCAGTTCAAGTACCTGCCTTATGCTGCGCAAGGCGCCAGTGACGGGAAGTTCAAGACAGATCCCTTTAATACACAAAAAACATTTTATCAGAATGCCGGTTTGAATCCCGGTGCAGCAGGGGAGAGCATTTATTATAGCCAGGTAGAATTTGAAGCCTCGCCGCTGAATCGTGTGCTGGGTACCTATGCAGCAGGTAATAGCTGGGCCAAAGGCAATGGCCACGGCGCTTCGCAACAGTATCTTGTGAACACTGTTACGGATTCAGTCCGCATCTGGACGATGCCGGCGAGTGGCTATCCAACTACCACGGCCGTTTATGCAGCAGGACAGTTGTACAAGAATGTAACCGTGGATGAAAACCGCGGCCAGGTAATAGAGTTCAAGGATAAAGAGAATCATGTAGTGTTGAAGAAGGTACAGCTGAGCGGAGTGAATGGAACCGGCCATATGGGTTGGCTTTGTACTTACTATATCTATGATGATCTTGGTAATCTCCGCTTTGTGATCCCTCCACTGGCGGTAGAGAAGATCACCAGTAATTGGAATGTAAATACTGTGGCCTCAGAATTGTGTTTCCAGTATACTTATGATGGCCGTAACCGTATGATCGTAAAACAGGTACCCGGCGCCGGCCCCGTGGAAATGGTATATGATCTGCGCGACAGACTGGTGTTTACCAGAGATAATAACTTGAGTAATAAGAACCAGTGGCTGGTCACTTTCTACGATAACCTGAACCGGCCGGTGGAAACGGCGATATATGCCTCTTCCTCTTCCCGCGATGCGCTGCAAACAACGATGAACGGGGTATCCGGCACTACCGGCGCCACCAGTTATACTGTACCACGTGTGGCGGATCTGGTAGTAGCTACCAATGACCGTAATCTCTATGAGGCTTCTAACAGCATCAGCGTAGAAAATGGCTTCGATTCCAACAGCGGCGCTGAACTGGATATGGTGATCAATACCAGCCCCAGCATGGATGTAGTGAATATAACGGTGAGCAACCCGCTGCCTAATATTCCCGCATCATCGCTCACACCGCTTACATATACGTTCTACGATAATTATAATTTCTCCGGCGCACAGGCGGCTGTTAGCGCCGATTTTACCAAACCAGCCCCCACCGGAGATTACTACGAACCGGTGAGCAATAGCAGCATGACAAAAGGCCTGGTAACGGGGACGCGTACACGAATTTTAAATACCAACACCTGGCTCACCACTACCACTTATTACAACGACAAAGGCCGTGTGTCACAAGTGATCAGCGACAACGCCTCCGGCGGCCAGGATATACTCACTACGCGTTATGATTTCAGCGGCAAGGTGTTAAGCACTTATCACCGCCACAAGAATCCGCGTAGTGGCGCCACCCCGCAAACCACGGTGCTCACCACGATGGCCTACAGCGATGCCGGCCGCCTGCTCAGCGTCAAGAAAAAACTCAATGATCAGGACAGTCTTGAACGCACAGTTGCCCTCAACGATTACGATGAGCTGGGACAGCTGAAAACAAAGAAGTTGGGAATCAACGGTACGAGTGCGCCACTGGAGCAGCTTTCCTATGAATACAATATCCGTGGCTGGCTGCGCAGCATCAGCAAGGATTATCTCAATGGCAGCACTACCGCATCCCACTTTGGTCAGGAGCTGAACTACGATTATGGTTTCAAGGATAGCACTTTCAATGGTAACATTTCCGGTATCCGTTGGAAAGGCTGGAATGACCCTACACCACGGGCCTATGGCTACAACTACGATAGCACCAACCGCCTGGTGAGCGCTAATTTCAGTCAGCAGAATGCTGCCGGCGCGGCCTGGACCAAAGATAACATCAATTTCTCCACCGACTGGATCACCTATGACGCCAATGGTAATATTAACAAGATGAGCCAGTGGGGCATGGATGGCGTGACCAAATCACAGATAGATCGTCTCGCCTATACTTACCGCCCCAATAGTAACAAACTGGCTGCTGTGTATGATTCCAGCGCTGTTACCACGCCGCTCGGCGATTTCAAAAACGGCGCCAACACCGGCGATGACTACGACTACGACGCTATGGGCAACCTGAAACAAGACCTGAACAAAGGCATCGCCTCTATCGTCTACAACCACCTGAACCTGCCTACAGACATCACGATCACCAACAAAGGCACGATCAGTTATCAATACGATGCAGCGGGTAACAAACTGAAAAAGATCGTCACTGACAACACCGGCGGCGCCTCAAAAGTGACCACCACGGACTATATCAGCGGTTTCGTGTATCAAAATGATACCTTGCAATTTGCTTCCCATGAAGAAGGCCGTGTGCGGCTGGTATATAAAACCAACCAATCACCCATGTATATCTACGATTATTTTGTCAAAGACCACCTGGGCAATACCCGCCTGGTGCTCACAGAGAAAAATGACGTAAGCATCTACGCCGCTACCATGGAAGCCCCGATGGCCGCCACTGAAACCGCCTTGTTCAGCAACATCGACAATACCCGTGCCGCCAAGCCAGCAGGCTATCCCGCAGATGAAAGCACCGGTAAGAATGAATCTGTTGCCAAACTGAATGCAGAAAGTGGTGGCAAAAAGATCGGCCCATCCATTGTGCTGCGCGTCATGGCCGGCGATACGATCCAGATCGGCGCTAAGGCCTTCTACAAATCGCAGGGCCCGAACAAAAAGTCCGATGCCAACCCGGAAAACATGCTGGCAGACCTGATTCAGGCCTTCGGTGGCAACGGTTCTTCCAGCAATACGCACGGTGCAGCTTTGGATAACACCACACCTTTCAATAACAACTTCTACAACAACGACTATCGTCACCTGAAAGAAAAGGACCCGAATCAAAACCGCAATGACAAACCGAAAGCCTATCTAAATTTCGTTTTGTTCGACGATCAGTTTAAATTAGTAGATGAGAACAGCGGGGTAAAACAGGTACAAGGCGAACCTGATCAGCTGCAAACACTGGCGCAGGATAAGATGCCGATCAAGAAAAGCGGCTTCCTGTATGTATACACCAGCAACGAAAGTGTGCAGCCCGTGTACTTTGACAACCTGGTGGTAACGCAGGCCAGCGGCCCGGTATTGGAGGAAACGCACTACTATCCGTTTGGACTCACCATGAGTGGAATAAGTTCAAATGCGCTGAAAGGAAGTAACTATCCTGAAAATAGGTTGAAGTATAATGGCAAGGAGTTGCAGAGTAAAGAGTTCAATGATGGTAGCGGTCTGGAGTGGTATGATTATGGAGCGAGGATGTATGATGCGCAGATAGGGAGGTGGCATACTGTTGACCCTCTTGCGGAGAAAATGAGGAGATGGTCACCATATAATTATGCCTTTGATAATCCTATTAGATTCATAGATCCTGATGGAATGGCACCATTTACAGATTACTATAACCTTAATGGCAAAATGGTAAAGCATGTTGATGATGGTAAAACTGATAAAGTAATGCTTCTGACGTTTAGTAAGAAAGAAGCAGATGTGAATACAGCAATTGACAACGGCCACACGTTAAAGAATCCAGGAGCCTCGCTAACGGATAAAATGGAAGATGCTTATACCAAAACAGAGGGAAATGGAAAAGAGCATTACTTTGCAGTAGGTAATGAGGGCAAAATATCAAAGACAGTGGAAGGATCAGAGGGAAAAGTTGAGAATAAAGAGATAATGGATGCAAGGAAAGATCTGGTGGCTCAAGGAGATTTATTTAATTATGATGCTCACACCCATCCTCTGGAAAAAGATCAGAATGGAAATATTGTCAATGTGGGTACGCCTAATCCATCCCAGGCAGACATGTCGGGCTCAGATACTAGACCTAATATTGTTCTGGGATATACACAAACTGTTACTCCTCCACCTGCTGGTCAAATAGGTGGTAGTGGAACGGTGGAAACCAAAAGGACAATCGGGTTTTATAACTCTGGTGGAACTATAATTACAATAAAATTTAATGATTTTAAAGACGCAGTAAAAAAGATAAATAAATAAAAATTAATTTATGAAATTAACGTATTCAGTAGTTTTTTGTCTTTTATTACTGCTGCTACTTCAAACAAGTTCCTGTAATCATCATATTGATAAAGTAACAGGAGAAAAGAAGATGCAAATAATGCAGGGTGATATGACCTTTTATCCGGACAGTAATATATTGATCTATAGAAGTGGTGTCGGGTTAAGGATGGATAACGAGGTTTTAAAACCTAAACCATTTTATGCAAAACTTCCCAAAGGGTTAAAATGGTACTCAATAGCGAACTCACAATCATTTGTGTTTTATTACTCCCATCAGCAGGTAGTTGCTATCAATATAGATTTATCCAATAAAGCATTTATGCGGGATACGATGTATGAACCGACAGGAGCCGAATTAGATAATTTTATCAATAGCAGCACTCCCGATCATGGCAAATATGATATACGCAAGATTAAATTTAATCCTCAAAGAAAGCAACGTGTTATAAAGAAAGAAGCAGCAACGATATTATTATATAATATCACTTCCGAGAACTTTAATAAGTTTAGCGAATATCTGGAGGGGTTTAGATTTTTATAAAATATAAGATTATTTTCCTTTTGCTGATGTCTTTTGGAATATGGGACACGTCAATAGCACAAATACTCGACAAAGCAAAGATCTCGCTCATAAAATAGGTATCACAGCTTGCGGTCTTTTATGCTTTTAATTTTTTAGCGGTAGTAGTAAGCTGAGCTTCTTTTAAGAACGCATCTACCACGCGCAGAATAGTATTACGATCTTCTTCAGAAATTTTATCCAGCAGCTCGGCTTTTCCACCTTGTGCCTGTGTTCAATGTACCCGACCGACTTGCTATATGGAGATTGGGTGCTGTGGGGAGTTGCTTTAACACTGCCTGTGAACATATTTTCACTAGGCATTCGTTACCTGCGGCTTTTTTTATCCCTCTCCCCAAAAAATAAATTTCATTATTATAAGTATACTTATTATATTTGCACGTACAATAAACGCACTATGATAACAGCTACCATCTCCACCACCACTACCGCCGCTACCAGCGCTCAACTCTGGAAACTCATGTCTAACGTAAACGCATGGTCCCAATGGGATGAAGGCGTAGAAACCGCCGAACTGCACGGCAACTTCGCCGCCGGCAACTACTTTACCCTCAAACCTAAAGGCGGCCCTAAAGTGAAAATCCTCATCGAAGAAACCCGCACGAACGCGTATTTCCGCGACAAGACTTCCTTCCCTTTGGCGAAAATGTATGGCGAACACTGGTATGAAGATACCCCCGATGGCACCAGGCTCACCGTTACCATGACCATGAAAGGCTTACTAGCGCCACTCTGGAACAAGATCGTTATGAAAAACATCATCGCCGGAATGGAGGCCGATCTCCAGGCACAGATCAACAACGCTAAAAAATTGCAAGCATGAAATACTGGATCGCAGTGGTATCAAAAGAACACACCATGCGCGGCGTGGCAGGCTGCTTTATGCAGGCCTGCCATGGCAAAGCAGCACCGCTCAGGCGTATGAGCCAGCAAGACTGGGTCATCTTTTATTCTCCCAAACAGTCTATGGCAGGTGCTGAAAAATGCCAGGCCTTCACCGCTATCGGACAAGTAACTGGTGATAACGTATATCCGTTCCGGATGTTCCCGGATTTCATCCCCTTCAGAAGAGACGTACAGTTTTATGATTGCCATGAAACGCCTATCTTGCCGCTTGTAAGTCAACTGGATTTCATCCCTCAGAAAGACAAATGGGGATACCCCTTTCGTTTCGGGTTCCTTGAAATCAATGCGCATGATTTCCATCTTATCAAATCAAAAATGCTACCCGATGAAGAAAGAAGAAAAGATATTCTCTGTTGATAATGCCGACGAAAGCTCCGGCTTCCTGCTATGGCAGGTCACCAGTCTTTGGCAACGTGGCATCCGCAAGGCATTGGAGAAATATGATATCACTCATTCGCAGTTTGTGCTGCTGGCCAGTGCCTTCTGGCTCAGCACGCAGGACCAGCCCGTAACTCAGGTGCTGCTGTCGTCGCATTCCAAAATAGACCCGATGACCACCTCCACAGTGCTCCGCAACCTGCAAAGCAAAGGCTTGCTCAAGCGCAAGGAACATGCTACCGATACCCGCGCCAAAACTGTTGCCCTCACTGAAGAAGGCAAGGCGCTTGTAAAGCAGGCCGTGAAAACGGTAGAGCAATTCGATAAAGAATTTTTCAGTGTGCTGGGCGACAAAACAGGCGCTTTTAACAAGAAGTTGCAAAGCTTGCTGAGCTGGAAAGAATAGCATATTTTCCAGTTATGAAGAGAATAAAATATGCACCTATAGCTGTACTGATCCTGGCACTCGCCTATAGTATTATTGTCACATCGAACTCCAATGTAGTTTTGGTGGCTAAGCACTATGCGGGAATGTTGTTTGTTGCTTTGAGTATTATTTTCCTGATTCGAAAACCACGAATAGGCAGGCACTTGACTTTTGTTACTTTATTACTCGGAACATTGGATGTACTTGAATTTACGCCCACCGTTACCAGGTACTACATTGGATTTACCTTTAGTCATATCAATCCGGAGCTGCAAATACAGGAGTTTTCACTATTGGTAATGCTGCTATTTTTAATAGTGAATATCCCGCTCATCCAATCTTATTTTGAAAAACGGCTAAACCGCACACAATGAAGATCATCATCTACATACTATATGCCTTAATATTATTGCTATACGGCACGAATAGTATCTATTGGGTTATGCAAAGGTTTTCAGTAGTACAATACACCACTACGGAACTATCTTCAGGGTTAACAGCTTTTTATATCATGGTGGCATACGCTCATTACCTGCGTGGCTACGATGTTTATCATGAAAGCTGTACACTCCAATCATCCCGGTATACTCTGCGCATTCCTGCTGCTGGATCTGCTGGCAGTGCCACTGAGTGCAACCATCCTCGCTTTATATCACAACAGTTTGATGGATAGCGCCAGTGATCTGCGAAGTACCATTAATATCAGTCCGGCCTTTGGTGCTGGCGTGCTACTCGCTACCTGTGCCTTCCTGAACCTGCTACTGTGGCTGCCGCTGAGGGTAGGAAGGACGAAATAATGAAATCGAAGCATCATGACAGCGAATATCTGATCATCTGCATCATTAGAAAAATAGTGGATGGCCATCAAGACCATCCACATTAAGGTATCACATCAGAATACTTTCTTCACCACTTTTCCTTTAGCGTCGATGGTTTCAAATAAAGGATTACCGAGTGTGTCTACGGTCAGGCGTATACGAACTTTACCATCCGGACCATTGATCTCCAGGCCGGCAACGCCGTTCACGGTGTGCAGCATCACCCGGTTAACGCCGCTGCCCACGGGGCCGCCAGGTTTCTTGTCATTGATGGCGAAGCCGGAGCGGAAGTGATTGCCTTCAATATCTTCCTGCGTCATCAGGCCGATGGCATCGCTGTTGTTGTAGTCGAAGGCGAGGGCGCGCACACCGGTCTTTTTATCAGGATTGGCCAGCGCGATGCCGCCACATTCATTCCCTTTTTCATCATAAAAGACAAAGCCGGCAGGATTGAATATCCGCTTGTACGTTTTACCTCCTACCAGCGGCGGCGGCATATGCTCTTCATTAGAGATCACGATGCGGTTATGGCCTTGTTCATCCACAATGTTGATACGTTTTACAGATATCTCTTCGAAACTTTCTTTTACATTCCTGAAGGCCATCAGCATCATCGCCAGCGCGATGGTGGTGATACCGGAATAAATCAGCAGGAAACGGTTGGCAGTACTGGTTTTCTTTAACATAAAAACAGGGTAATTGATAAAATTATTTTGGCGGCCTAAATTACAGGTATTATCATTATCACTATGAAATATTTATGTATGTTGCCACGCGCAGCTATGCGCAAAGATATTTCACCTCTGCTGAGGCCTCAGCTGCCAGTATCTCCCCGTATATTTCTCCCGTGGTATCTGCTGCTCCAGCAGCTCCATGATGGCAAGGAACCGCTTTTTAAAATAATAGCTGCGGGATATCTCCAGTTTCCGTTGTGATCCGTCCGTATTTTTATAATACAACATAATATAAGGAGTACTGTATTTCCCCAATAATTCCATATCCGCTTGCTCAATAGCGCTCCAGGGAAAGTCGTGCGGACGCAGGCCGCCTTTCAGGGTAATACCGCTATCGGAAAGGGTGAGCACGAGCCGCGTGTAAGCGTACATAGACCAGGCAAGGAAGAGGAAGATGAGGGTGAGGAAGATGAACATCGGCGATTCGTGGATCATCAGGATCATAGCGCCTGCCATAAACACCATCATCACTGCCATGATACGGAACAGCACCAGCTGGAACCGGGGTAACGTAAAACTTTCGGGTACATACCATTTCATCTGCGCAAGATAAAAAGCATGCGGCTATTTTACAGGTTTTTTATTTACCTTTCTATAGCAGAACCAATGTTTCCGTGTTATGAAAAGTATTTCCTTAGGGCTGCCAGCATTGCCAGCGGGCGCCGGACTGAAAAGGCGTTTCAGCCTGCTCGATACCGTCAGGAACAGGATCAACCTGATGATCTTCTGCGGCGTGTTCAGCTTCCTGTTTATGTACATCTTCCTGCCATTTAATATTAATAAATGGTACGAAGGCCAGGATATTTCACTGGTGCAGGTGTTGCTCATCTTCACTTTGTGCGGACTGACGGCCATGGGCATCTCGCAGTTCGGATTGTACAAACTCCGTTGCAGGCTGCATTTCACCAACAGCACGTATATATGCTGGTTCCTGGGCGAACTGGCCCTCATTGCCGCGATAGTAACCTTGGTAGATGTGTGTATCAGCCCTAACTTCTTCCTCAGCTGGCAGGAGTATACCCATACTTTGCAATATACCTCGCTCATTGTAGCGCTGCCCTATTGCGTGGCATTGCTATGGTTTTATAAAGAAGAGAAATGCGCCCGCCTGCGCGACCTCGAAAGCGCCATCCCGGAAGAAAAAGAGCAGGCACAGGAACAGCACCTGCTGCTTCGCGATGAACATGGCAAGCCGGTGCTCACCCTGCATCCTGCAAAATTACTGATGGTAAAGGCGGAAGATAATTACGTCCACGTCTATTATCTCGCCGGATCATCTCTCAAAAAAGAATTGATCCGCACCGCACTGAAAAAAGTGGAAGCAGATATCGCCGGTTTCGGCTTTGCACGGTCGCACCGTTCCTACCTGGTAAATATCGGCAAGGTGGTATTTTTCCGCAAGCATACCAAAGGGCATTACCTGCATATCGAAGGCCTCGATGATATGGAAGTGCCGGTATCCGGATCCTATCTGCCGGTTTTCATAGAAAGGTTTGCACCGGCCTGCTGATTTCACCCCGCGCAGGCACAATTTCGCCCCAAAGCCCGTGCAATCAGCACTTTAGCAAAAAGGATCAAATATTTTTGGAAGTAAGGATATGAGAATTTCCTGATCGGATCAAATCAAGAAATGCTCACATTCCAAAATCCGAAAATATGCATAGATGCCTACTATTCATCACCGCCTGCCTGTTTGCCTCCCTGATGGCAAATGCGCAAAACGTTATTTCAGGAAATGTGCGTAACAGCGTTACCAAAGAAGCAGTGCCGGCTGTTTCCGTAACAATCAAAGACCGACCCAATGGCGACTACACCAACGACCAGGGAAATTTTCGCTTTTCCACCCGCGCTGTTTATCCCTTTACCCTCATCTTCTCCTCGCTCGGATTTGAAACAAAAGAACTGGTGGTAAATAGCGCGGGCGCCATCCGCATCGAGCTGGAACCCGTATCTGTACTGGGAAAGGAGGTAGTGGTTTCCGCCAGCCGCAACGTACAGAAGAAAATTGAATCACCGGTTACCATCGAAAGGATCGGCAACAAAGACATCATCAACTCGCCACAGCCCAACTACTATAATATGTTACAGGGACTGAAAGGAGTAGACATCACCACATCCAGCCTCACCTTCACCACGGTCACCACCCGCGGGTTCAATACCAGCGGCAATACCAATTTCACACAGATCGTGGACGGGATGGACAACCAGGCCCCCGGCCTCAACTTCGCACTGGGCGCAGCCATCGGCCTCACCGAACTGGACGTCGATAACCTCGAAGTACTGTCTGGCGCTTCCTCCGCACTCTACGGCTCCCGCGGCCTCAACGGCACCATGGTGATGACCGGCAAAGACCCTTTTAAATACCAGGGCCTCAGCGTGCAGATCACACAAGGGGTGAACCATATTAAAAAAGGTGTCGCCAATGATCCTGTCGGGCCATCTCCATACTACGACTGGACCCTTCGCTGGGGTAAAAAAGTCAACGACAAGATCGCCTTCAAACTCAACGTGCAATACGTTCAGGGCAAAGACTGGGTAGCCGCCGATACCACCAACACCAATGGCCCCGGCTCTCAATATACCGATCCGAATTACAACGGCGTCAATTTCTACGGCAGCAAGACCTCTGTAGATATCAACCCTTTCCTGCAAGGCGCGCTGGCGCAGAACCCTGCACTGGCGCCCATCATCAACCCCTTGCTGGACAGCGCCAACAACTATGTAGCCCGCACCGGCTATCCCGAACACGGTTACCTCAGCAGCGACGCCAAACTGTTTAAGGCCAATGCAGAAGTGCGCTTCAAACTCACTTCCCGCCTGCAACTCATTACCAGCGCCACTTTCGGCAAGGGTAACGCCGTGTATAGCAACGATACCCGCTACGCGCTCACAGGCTATGAGCTGGGGCAATACCGCATTGAGCTGCGGAGCCAGCGCTGGTTTGTGCGCGCTTATTCCACCACCGAAAATTCCGGTAACACGATTATTGCCAGTCCTACCGCACAACTGATCAACGAAGCCTGGAAGCCCAGCTACAACGCCAATACCGGCGATGGCTGGTATCCGCAATATGTTGGCGCGCTCCTGCAGGCCATGGCCGCCGGCAGCAGCTATACTGATGCCAGCATGATCGCGCGCCGCTTCGCGGACCAGGGCCGCCCCGACGCCGGCAGTCCACTGTTCCTGCACCTGAAAGACAGCATCGCCGGCAAGCCTACGTCGCAGGGCGGCACCCTCTTTCTCGATAAAAGCCGTTTGCACAACGCCGAAGCGCAATATAATTTCAGTGACCTGATCAAATTTGCGCAGGTGATCGCGGGCCTCAACTATCGCCTGTACCGCCTCAACTCTAAAGGCACGCTATTCCCGGATAACGATGGGCCCATCGATGTAGCGGAATACAGCGCCTATGTGCAGGCGACCAAAAAAGTGATCCGGGAAAAATTAAGTCTCAGCGCTGCCCTGCGTTATGATAAAAATACCCTCTTTGAAAAGCCGCGCATCACCACGCGCACCTCCGCCGTGTTTGAAGCCGCTAAAGAGAATTATATCCGCTTCTCCTATCAGAATGCTTATAGTTTTCCATCGAACATACAATCGCTGCAAAGCACGCCCATTGATTATAACAGCTTTGCCTCCGGCGGCTCCGGGCGCTTGCTCAACGGCGTATACCAATTCGATAAATACCCGGCCTACACACTGGAAAGCGTAACGAAATACCAGAAAAGCAACAACCCCGCCGACCTGCAAAAATTTGTGCTGAAAGATATCAAGCCGCAGTCCGTAGATGCGTTCGAGTTAGGCTACTCCGCCTTGCTGGGCGGCCATGTGCTCGTTGATGTGCTCGGCTATTATTCTACCTGGAAGAACTTCATCGGCTATACGAATGTTGCCAATACGCCCGGCTCCGACGATGTCACGAAATTCAAGGACCACAGCACTTATGTGCAATACAACATCGCCTACAATGGCGCCGAAGGAGTGAATACTTATGGTTATGCCGCCAGCGTGGAAGTGGACCTCACGCATCATTTTATGGCGAAAGCGAACTTCTCGTCCGACTTCCTCAAGAACAGGAACAACAGCCAGGTGAATAATTTCAATACGCCGAATTACAAGTTCAATATAGATTTTGGCAATGAAGGCTTTGGCAAAAAACAACGTTACTCTTTTGCTACCACTTTCCGTTACCGGCCCGCATACTATTACCAGATCGGCTTTGGCAGCGGCACGGTACCTGCATCTGCTGTGGTAGATGCACAGATAAGTTATAAATTGCTACAGGCACATTCGAAAATAAAGCTGGGCGCTACCAATCTCACTAATACCTATTACAGAACAGGCTTTGGCAGCCCCGGTATCGGCGGTATGTATTACGTCACCTTCGCTTACAATGTATTCTGATCATCTCCCGAAAAAATCATTCTTATGCAGTTATATCGTTATAAACACTATCTGTTACTGGCGGCATCAGCATGGCTGATGGCCTGCAACCAGGGGAAACCCGCTAACGACAATGGTTTCCGGCATCAGCTCTCTTTTGGTCCCGGCGATGAAGCTAAAATCGTAGAGGCTTTTCTCACCATGAAAGACAGCAGCGAAGTATCCTTGCAGCCCGGCACCTACAAGTTCGATAATCTCAGTCTGGCCCAGCTGAAAAATATCAGCATCAAAGGCGCCGGCCCCGATAAAACCATCTTCGACTTCTCCGCGCAAAGTCAGGGTGGGGAAGGCATCCGCGTGACCGACGTAAAAGGATTTCATATCGATGGCATGACGCTCCGCGACTCCAAAGGAGATCTCATCAAGATCAACAAGAGCGAAGATGTGGTGATCACCAACCTGCACGCCATCTGGCAGGTAGCGGATTCCGCCAGCGGCGGCTATGCCATCTATCCCGTGATGTGCAAACGTGTGCTGGTGGAAAACTGCTATGCGCAAGGCGCTTCCGATGCGGGCATCTACGTCGGACAAACCGACAGCGCCATCGTGCGTAAATGCAAAGCTTTTAAAAATGTGGCCGGCTGCGAGATAGAAAATACTTCCAATGCACAGGTATATGATAACGAATTTTGGGGCAACACGGCAGGCTTTCTCATCTTCGACCTGCCAGACCTCTCCAAACGTGGTGGTCATGTAAAAGCCTACAACAATTATTTTCACGACAACAACGAAAAGAACTTCGCTAAATCCGGCAGCTTCGGCAGTACCTGGGGCGTTGGCAATGCCGCACCCGGCAGTGGAGTGGTGATACTTGCCGCATCAGATATCGAGCTGTATAACAACCGTATCATCAACAATAATTCCAGCGTAATATCAGTGGTATCAGGATTTTTTATTGATGAGAAAGCAGGAGAGAAGATGAACGATCACTATTTCCCGATCCCGAAAAATGTATCGATCCATGATAATGACCTGCAGATTGCAGACAGCTTCCCGCCTGCGGTATATGAGCATCACACCGGTAAAGTGCTGGTGGCCATTGAGCAGCAGCTGAAAGCGCAGGACCCTGCCCGTAAGAACAAACGCATACCTTTCATTACCTGGGATGGTATCAGCACCAACATCCTCACACATGGCACGGCGGCCAATCCTGATTCGTTGTGCATCCGTCAAAAGCAGGATAATCTTTTTGTAAATGCAGATGCGATGAATATCATGAAGAAAAACTGGCGCCCGACAACAGATGTGTCGCCGTTTGTTTGTAAATAATTTTTTGAGAGATGAGGAAACGATGCATTTTATTTTTAGGGATAGCACTCCTTTTTGCCTGTCAGCAAAAGGGAGCGTATACCCGCCACAGTGGCCCGTTTGAGTTCAAAGAAAAACTGTCCGACTATGGCTTTTTCACCGGTACACTGAAAGCGCTCACGCCGCGCAGGGGCGTGGAAAATTATGAACTGGCCACGCCCTTATTCACCGACTATGCCGTGAAAGACCGTTTCATTGTACTGCCCGCAGGAACGGCCTTGCAGTACAAAGATGCCGGCCTGCCTGATTTTCCGGACTCCACTTTCATTGTAAAGAACTTCGCCTATACGAATCCATCGCATCAGAAGGTGATGATAGAAACGCGTATCCTGTTTAAAGATCCATATGATCAGCAGTGGAAGGTGATGAACTATCTCTGGAAAGATGATCAGTCCGACGCCGTGAAATGGATCGTTGGTAAAAAGATACCCATCACTTTCCTCGACGACAGCGGCCAGCAGCAGTCTACCACTTACCAGATGCCTAACACCAATGATTGCAAACGTTGTCATATTAACAACAGCGTTCTTACGCCGATAGGTCCGAAGCTGCGCAATCTCAACTTCACGCGCAAAGGCGCTGCCACCAATCAATTGCAGCAATGGGCTTCATCAGGTATCCTCAAAGGATTGCCGGCGCTCAGCGAAGTAGCGCAGCTGCCCGCCTGGCAGGATAGCATTCATTTCACCGTCAGCCAGCGCGCCCGCGCCTACCTCGATGTAAATTGTGCGCACTGCCACATCAAAGGCGGCGATGCTTACAACACCGGCCTTTTCCTCAACTATGATGCACCCGACGAACATCTCGGTTTGCTCAAATCGCCCGTTTCCGCCGGCGGCGGCGCTGGTGGCCTCAACTACGATATCATCCCCGGCGATGCCGCCCACTCCATCCTCCCATATCGCATGAACAGCACCGAGCCCGGCACCGCCATGCCTGAACTCGCCCGCACCGTCATCCACAAAGAAGGCGTGGCGTTGATCACGAAATGGATTAACGAAATGAAGAAGTAGCGCGAAGGTTGTCTTTGCTCAGGATTATTTTGATTGAAAGGATTGCCATGATTTTTTTACAGGATTTCTGAAGATTAAAAAAAGGATTCGCGAAGATCAAATCGAAAATCTTTCTTAATCTTTAAAAATCCTGTAAAAAAAATCATGGTAATCCTTTCAATCAAAATAATCCTGAGCAAAGACAACCTTCGCGTTCTATCATAGAAAAGTCAAAATTCCTAACCTTCCTCTTCCTTGCTTCGTTTTATTTCCGAACTTGATCACCTAACCATTCCCCTTAAAGAACCATGACTCCAAAGTATTTACCAGCCATTATTTTATTACTGTTACTACATGTGAATGTCCGTTCGCAGGAGCGATGGAGTATTGCGCGTGCCGCCGCCTGGTATCAGCAGCAGCCCTGGCCCGTGGGAGCTAATTTTACGCCGTCTACTGCCGTGAACCAGCTGGAAATGTGGCAGGCCGCTACTTTTGATACGGCTACCATCAACCGGGAGTTGGGCTATGCGGAAAGTATTGGTATGAATTGCATGCGGGTATATCTGCATCATGTGGCCTGGGCTGATGATCCCGAAGGCTTCAAACGGCGCATGGGACAGTATCTGAGCATTGCGGCCGCGCATCATATCAAAACCGTGTTCGTTTTTTTTGATGATTGCTGGAATGATCATTATGCTTCCGGTCCGCAGCCGGCGCCGCTGCCAGCGAGGCACAACAGCCGCTGGCTCAAAGATCCCGGCAACCGCATCGACTCCCTGCCACTGCTGATGGACACCCTGCAACATTACGTGACCGATGTGCTGCAAACCTTCCGCAATGATGACCGCATCCTGATGTGGGACCTCTACAATGAGCCGGGCCATTTCGGCCACGGCGCCAAAAGCTGGCCCCTGCTTCGTAATGTGGTGGCCTGGGCCAGGGCGGTGCCGCTGCAACAGCCTATCACCATTGGCATCTGGCGTAAAGAGTTCAGCGATTTCAATCAGTACCAGCTGGCGCAATCGGATGTGATCACCTTTCACAATTATGCCGACAGCGCCTCCATGCAGGGCGCTATTGATACGCTGCTCGCCAGCGGCCGCCCCATCATCTGCACCGAATATATGAAAAGACCCAATGGCAGCAGGTTCGCTACGCATCTACCTATGATGAAAAAAAATAAAGTGGGAGCTATCAACTGGGGCCTGGTGGCCGGTAAAACGCAGACCAACTACCCGCAGGGTAAGCCTGAAACGCTGGAGGAGCCTGCACTTTGGTATCATGATATCTTCCGGCCCAATGGCGCGCCCTTCGATCCGGCAGAAACAAAACTGATCCATGAAATGACCGCTGCCGACTGATTTTCCCGATCGCGTAAATGGTTTTCCCGTTACGAGCAGGGCCGCTAATGGATATGCTGTTCCTTTGCAAAAAAATTAGCAGCATTGAAACAGGTTTATACAATTATCGGCCTGCTGCTCCTTAACCTGACTGTACTGGCACAAACTGGAACTATCAAAGGAAAGATCAGCACCGCAGACGGACAACCGGCAGCTTATGTAACGGTTGGCGTAAAAGACACAAAGAAAGGCACTATCACAGATGAAGCAGGTAGCTTCATCCTCAAAAATGTGAAAGCTGGCAGCCATGTATTGGTCATATCCTTTACCGGCATGCAAACCCTCCATAATACCGTCACCGTTATTGCAGACAAACCTACGGAAGTGGCCTACACCCTGCAATCCACTTCCAGCCAGCTCGGCGAAGTAGTGGTAGACGGTACCCGCACCCGCACCATCAATAAAAGACCTGTCACCATCGGTAAATTGCCCGTTCCCGCGATGGACCTGCCACAGAGCGTGGCCATCATTGGACATGAAGTACTGGAAGATCAACAGGCGCAACGCCTCAGCGATGTGGTGAAGAATGTGAATGGTATCTATATGGCCTCACAGCGCGCCGGCACGCAGGAAACCTTTAATGCCCGCGGCTATGGTTTCTCTTCTACCAATATGTTCAAAAATGGTACTCGTGTAAATGCCGGCGCCATGCCCGAAATGAGCTCCCTCGAAAGAGTGGAAATACTCAAAGGCAGCGCAGCCATCCTCTATGGTAACGTAACACCCGGCGCGGTGATGAACATGGTTACCAAACAACCTAAATTTGATTTCGGCGGCGAAGTGAACCTCCGCGCCGGCAGCTATGGCCTCTTCAAACCCGCTTTCGACGTATATGGCCCGCTGTCAAAAAATATCGCCTTCCGTGTAAACGGTACCTTTGAAACGGCCGACAGCTACCGCGATCAGGTACATTCCAAACGCTATTACGTAAATCCGTCTTTCCTCTTTAACCTCGGCAAAAAAACGACGCTGCTGGTACAAGGCGATTACCTCAAACATGATTTCACTCCTGATTTCGGTATCGGCTCCATCGCCGACACCGCCATCATCAAAGTGCCACGCAACACCTTCTACGGCGCGCCATGGCAATACGCGCACACCCAACAGGCTACCACATCTGCTACGCTGAAACACCAGCTGAACGACCGCTGGGCCATCAATGCTACCGTAGCCTATTCCAAATACCAGCGCGATTATTATTCCATCGAGCGTATACAAGCCACTAAAGACAGTCTGTGGAAACGTCCGCTGGGACGTAACGCTACCAACGAAGATTACTACGCCGCACAGATCGACCTCACCGGTAAATTCAGCACTGGCTCCATAGAACACACAGTGCTGGCGGGTGTAGACGGCGACAGGTATCTCACCGGTAACTATGTTTACGGCGTTCCTGCTTCTTACGATGTAGTGAATGTATACGATCTTAATAAATATCCCCGTCGTACTGATATGCCGGGCGATACCCTCAAAACACGCAACAACAATCCGATCAATCGTGTAGGCGTGTACGTGCAAGACCTGATCAGCATCTCCGAAAAGCTGAAAGTATTGGCTGGCGTGCGTTTCTCTTACCTGCAAACCGCAGAACAGGAAACGTATAATTTCCTGACCAACAAGAACAGCACTACCCAGAAGGCAAGATACGACCATGCCTTCTCTCCCAAGCTGGGCATCGTGTACAAGCCAACGCCCAACACGGCGCTCTTTGCCAGCTACTCCAACTCATTTACACCCAACAATGCGCTGGACATCTACGGCAAACAATTGCCTCCTTCCCTGATCGATCAGTATGAAGCAGGTGTGAAGAATGATTTCTTCCATGGTTTGTTATCTGTGAACCTTACCCTGTACCGCATCAAGAATAACAACTACGCACAAACGGCGCCATTCGACTCTGCCGGCAAACCCAACAACAATACGGCTATCAAGGCGCTGATCGGTGAAACATTGAGCCAGGGCGTAGAAGTGGATATTGCAGGCCATCCGTTGCCAGGACTGGACGTGATCGCAGGTTACAGCTATAACAACATGACCATCGAAAATACACCGGGCAAGTTCGGCAGCTCAGTATCCGGCGAGCGACTGGTAGGTAACCCGAATCACACCGCCAATGCCAGCGTGTTCTATACGTTGCAACAAACCAGGCTCAAAGGGCTGAAAGTGGGTGCAGGCTTCTATTACCTCGGACAACGTTTCGCAGGATGGAACAATACCCTCGATGCCAACGGCAACATCGCCAAAAACAGGTTGATCTCCGTACCAGGCTATGCTACGCTGGATCTCAGCGCTGGCTATAACTTCAAACGTTTTGCCGTAATGGGCAAGGTGTCTAACATCACCAACACCTATAACTATTACGTGCATGAGAACTACAGCATCAACCCGATCCCGCCAACACAGTTTACCGGAACAGTATCTTACAGGTTCTAGTTCGCATCAATAGCAGAGAGGTCCCACCCTTAGGGTGGGACCTCTCTGCTATTGATGCTTTTATTGTACTTTTGCGGCAATGCAAAAAGAAAAGTTCATGGCAGACCAGTTGCTCGCCAACCTGGGAATTGATACGCTCAACGAGATGCAACAAGCATCTATCGCTGCCAATACGCAACATGATGATGTAATATTGTTGTCGGCCACCGGCTCCGGCAAAACGCTCGCTTTCCTGCTGCCTGTAGTGGCTTTGCTGGACCGCGCCAGCAAAAAAACGCAGGCACTCATTGTAGTGCCTTCCCGCGAGCTGGCCTTACAGATAGAAAAGGTTTTCCGCCAGATGGGCAGCGGCTACAAGATCACTGCCTGCTACGGCGGCCACCTGCGCGAAACAGAAGAGAACAACCTCATCGAAGCGCCTGCCGTGATCGTTGGTACGCCTGGTCGCCTCGGCGATCATATCCGCCGTGGTAACATCACCACCGACAGCATCACCACCCTGGTGCTCGACGAATTTGATAAAACCCTGGAACTCGGCTTCCAGGAAGAAGTGTCGTTTATTACGGAGCAATTGCCCGCCGTAAAAAAACATATCCTCACTTCTGCCACAGAAGCCGTGGAGATACCGGCCTTCGTAGCGCTGAAAGACCCTGCCAGACTGAATTTCCTGCCAGAAGGCGGCGCACCTGCAGAACGTCTGGCTATTAAAAAGGTATTATCTCCCGAAAATGATAAAGTGGATACGCTCTTCCGTCTTATCTGTCATCTCGGCAATCGTTCTACTATCGTGTTCTGCAATCACCGCGAAGCGGTAGAACGTACCAGCGCACTGCTGGCCGAAAAAGGGATCATCAACACTTTCTATCATGGCGCCATGGAACAGCGGGATCGCGACAGCGCCCTTTGCAAGTTCCGCAATGGCAGCGTGAATGTGCTGGTCACCACCGACCTCGCCGCACGCGGGCTGGATATTCCTAATATCCGTTATATCATTCATTACCACCTGCCGCATACGCAGGATAGTTTCGTGCACCGCAACGGTCGCACCGCCCGCATGGAAGCCAGTGGTACCGCCATTATCATCCTCTCGCCTGAAGAAACGCTGATGCCTTACATCACGGAAGAAGTGGAAGAGATCACACTGCCGGAAAAAGCAGTGCTGCCCGACAAACCCAAATGGACCACGCTTTTCATTGCCGCCGGCAAGAAAGACAAGGTGAACAAGATCGATATCGTCGGTTTTCTTACCAACAAAGGAAGATTGAAGAAAGAAGATGTGGGGCTGATAGAAGTGAAGGACTTCTTTTCCTTTGTGGCCGTTGTGAAATCGAAGGTGAGCCATACTTTGCAGCTCATCAAAGATGAAAAGATCAAGAATAAAAAAGTGAAGATAGATGTAGCAAAATAAAACAGAAGGTCCCGGTTAGCCGGGACCTTCTGTTTTTACGCCGTGAATGATTGTGTAACCTCGATCAGGCCTACAATATGATCGTTGAATGTTTCCAGTTCTTCCGCCGGCACCCATAGTTCGTTATGGATCTCGCCGCCAACATTTTCTACTTTGAATTGCTTCACGTAATCTGTTTGTACGGCAAAGCGTGTAACAAAGCCGGCGCCATAGGCCGGCACATTCCATTCCACAGATATCTGGATAGCGTATGCTTCATTCATCACCGGGTAAAAGATAGGCTGGTCGGGCAATCGCGGCGGAAAACGTTTCCATCCGGATTCTTCGATGAGTGCCAGTTCTTTAGCGCCCACAGGGCGATACAATATCGTAAGTTCCATACATCAGGTTATTTATCTAATTTCACAAGATACAAATTATGCATATGCCAGTGAAGCCCGATATCCCGCAATTTGTGCTTACTAATTTCCGGCAGGAACACCGCCAGGAGAACGATAGCAGCCACTTTGGCTACAGCAATCTGCCCGATAGCAAGAAGATCAAAGGCTTTGAAATATATTCCAGCGAAGGCGTGAAGCCGGCGCTGGGCCCGCTCAAATCATTGTTCTACCGTATGAGCTTTTCCGTGAAAGGCAGTGTGGATGTGCAGATCGGGCTGGAAGAATTTTCCTGCCGCCCGGGCTCTGTGGCTTTCACCTTTCCGGGTCAGGTGTTCAGTAAAAGGAATATCAGCGCAGATGCTTTCGGGTATTATATCCTGTTTGATAAAGATTTTATGGAAGAGGTGATGCCGGCCGACCGTCTTGTGCAGGAATTTCCTTTCTTTGATTACAGCGGCATGCCGCATGTGGTATTGCCGCTGGAGGTAGTGGCCGCAACCGAAGACCTGCTTAAAAAGATGAATGAAGAAGTGCAGGAGATGCGCACTGGTAGAGAGAAGGCGATAAAGATGTACCTCTATCTTTTGTTGCTCGGCGTGAAACGTTGCTACGATACGCAGCAACCCGCCACCAATGGAAATGATTACCTGGTGGCGCGTTTCCGCAAACTGGTGAGCCAGCATTTTCTCACTAAAAGAAAAGTATCTGATTATGCAGAGCTGTTGAATGTGACGGCCAACCATCTTAACAGAACGGTGAAGAATAGCACCGGTAATACAGCTTCTGCGGCCATTTCAGAGATGCTGTTGCGCGAAGCAAAAGCGGTGCTTAAATATACAGATGCATCTGTTTCAGAAGTATCCTATCAACTGGATTTCAGCGATCCCGCGGCTTTCAGCCGTTTCTTCCGCGAGCAAACGGGCATTACCCCGATGGCTTTCCGCCGCAATGCATGATCGGGTTAATACAATGCATAATTGAGCCAATGATCCCCACTGTTTTCTGTTGCAATTTTGTTGTACTAAAAATTACAACATGAGCACCTCATTTGAAAACAGGAAAGTAGTGATCGCTGGCGGCTCTTCAGGCATTGGCCTGGCCACCGCAAAATTGTTGGCCAAAGAGAAAGCGGCAGTAACCATCACCGGCAGATCGGCAGACAGGCTGGAAGCCGCCACCAGGGAGGTGGAGGGCTTACAATCAGCGGTGCTCGACAGCTGCAACCGTGCAGCTATTGATAGTTTCTTTGCAGGCTATGGCCCGGTAGATCACCTGGTGGTGGCGCTCAGCGGCGCCAAGGGTGGTGGCCTGTTTGCCGATCTCTCTTTAGACGAACTGCGCGAAGGCTTCGAAGGCAAGTTCTGGCCGCAGCTGAACACTATACAGGCGGCATTGCCTTATCTGCAAAAGAATGGTAGTATTACGCTTATCAGTGCTATTTCTTCCGTGGCTGCTTTGCCCGGCACTTCCGGTCTGGCTGCTATCAACGGCGCGCTGGAGCTGATGGTGCCTGGCATCGCCAAAGAGATACAACCCTTACGGATAAACGCTGTTTCACCTGGCGTAGTAGATACTCCCTGGTGGGATTTCCTCCCCGAAGCAGCCAGGAAAGAGGCTTTCGGACAGTTTGCCAGTCAAACTGCCGTAGGCAGGGTAGGGCAGCCTGAAGAAGTGGCCGATGCCATTGTGTTCCTGATGCGGAATGGTAATATAACTGGAACGGTTATACGTTGCGATGGCGGTTTGCATCTTTAAAATGCTTAAGCCCTTGAAGCGCTTTAAGCGCTTCAAGGGCTTAAGCTACTACTTTGGTTGTGGGTGCAGCTATTGAGATCACTGTTTTTCTTTTCCTCAGCCGGCGTACCAGCTGCAAAGCCGCTTGGCTGCTCAGGTCCTGGTCTACGGGCTTTCCGT
Source organism: Chitinophaga vietnamensis (assembly GCF_902167635.1). Taxonomy (GTDB): domain Bacteria; phylum Bacteroidota; class Bacteroidia; order Chitinophagales; family Chitinophagaceae; genus Chitinophaga; species Chitinophaga vietnamensis. The sequence continues at coordinate 187,122 of NZ_CABHMS010000007.1, read as the reverse complement.
CGATAATAATTATTGGTTTGCAACAAACACGCTGCCTGTTTGTGTCTGCGCGCAGTATGATACGATCCGGCATTGGCTGTTGCAGGCAGGTGGCAGTATCTGTCAGTAAGCATTTCCAGCTGTTGCTGTGGAGGACATTGCTGTAAGGTGTGCAGCCATTGTTCATGCGCTTCGCAGGTGGTGATCAATGGCGGCTTTGCGCTATCTATGATATTCACCATGGCTTGTTGATGCATCCATTGCTTTCTAAGGCTATCCGTTTGCCGGGCGGTAGGCCTGTGTTGGGCAGGGGAGGCGGCTTTCAGCACTTGCAGCCGGTTGGCCGCCTGTCCGCTGTATAACGTTGACGCCAGTACGAATAGGATGGTGAGCAATCGTTTCATACCTGAAAGATAATCTTATTCCATTAAGGATACTGATAACTCACTTCCATCATCACACCAGGTTCGAGAAAGCAATAAAAGGTATAGCTGTTGCGTATCTTCCCGGGTGCGCGATCCGCCTGCACGGAGCTGTTTTGTAGTTGCCGGAAACATGCATCCACCGCCTCGGTGGAGTCCAGGAAAAATCCGAAGTGGAAGTTATCAGGATACATGGGCGTAGCCTTTCTGTTGGCCATGAGCACGAGGGTGAAGCCCGCCTCATTGGCTAGCACCACAATATCATTATTGCCTTTGGTTTCGATAGTGCGGAAACCGAGGCAGCGGGTGAAGATGTCAGTTGCGGCTGGTACATCGGCCAGCGGCAGGTTAAGATGATTGATAGTCATAGTATGTTTTTAATTAACGAACATTCGTTCGTTTTTATGATAAAAATTTTTTAAGGTTTCAATGCTTTAATCACGCGTTCAAAGGCCTGTTTCAATTTCTGTTCGCTGAGCGAGAAGGGTTTGCCCGACATATTACTATTATCCAGGTGAAATTTCACCAGTACATAAAAAGGTCCGTAAGCCAGGGCCCAGAACACTTCTACCGGCAGATCGGCGAGCTGTTTCTTTTTCACGGCGTTCTTCACAAAGCGGCGCATGGCATTGCGGAACACCTCTTCCTTTACGATCTGCTGATGGATCAGTGGCGAGTTGCGGAATTGTTCCGAAAAGTGGAAGTGCATAGGATGCCTGGCCACATATTTCAAACGGTTCTTCCATTGCAGCCAGAGGCCCGCTTCAAAGTCCATTTCCGGATCAAAATTGCGCAGCGTTTCCGTTGCAAATACCGCCGACACCTCCGCATAGAGCTGATTGAGCAGATCTTCCCGGTTCTTGAAATAAATGTAGATCGTAGATACAGAAATACCCACCGCCTTCGCCAGCTTATGCATGCTCAGGCCATCAAAGCCCTCCTCCACAATCATCGCAATCGCCCGCTCCCGGATCGCAGCTTCTTTCTGTTCATCTCTTGTTCTCATGATGCAAATATAAACGAATAATTGTTCTTTTAAGTGGATTTTAGCGAGGTTTGTCTTACTCAGGATTATAAAGATTTAAAGGATTAGCAGGTTTTTTTTAATCCTGTAAAAAAAAACCTGCTAATCCTTTAAATCTTTATAATCCTGAGTAAGACAAACTTCGCTTCCGGCCGCCAGTTCATACGCTTCTTTGCCGGGAAGGAATACACGTGCGCTAAGTGTGCCTTGCAAGGTGATGTGATCGCCTTTGATCTCGAGCCAGCTGCCTTCGCGGAGGCCGAGCACAGGGATATTGTTTTGTGTATGAAACTCACGGATACGGGTTTCGCGCGTTTCACCCATGTGCTGTGAGCCGGGAAGAGGATCGAGGTAATGCGGGTTGAGGTTGAAGGGAATGAGCCTCATAGTAGTGAAACTGGGCGGATATACGATGGGCATATCGTTGGTGGTTTGCATGTTCACGCCGCCAATGTTGCTGCCAGCGCTACAGCCCATATAAGGTTTGCCCGCTTCTACAGCGGATTTCAGCGGCAGCATCAGGTCTTGCTCATGAAGTTGTTTTACCAGGAGGAAGGTGTTACCGCCGCCAGTGAAAAATCCCTGTGCCTGTTGCAAGGCTGTCTTTTTATCTTGAAAAGTATGTAAGCCACGTACATGGATGCCGATCCTGGCAAAAGCCGCTGCCGCCTTTGCGGTGTAGTCGTCGTGTGAAATGCCGCCTGGACGGGCATATGGAATGAAAATGATCTCCGTGATGCCCGCATATAAGGTTTGCATTACCGGTTGCAGGTAAGCCAGGTATTCTTCCCCAAATAAAGTGGAAGTACTGGCCAGTACAATATGCTTCATGCGAAAAAAAATTTATCAAAAGTAAGTGAAGCTCCGGAAAAAAATTATATTTGATACGGAACCATAATGAGTGCACTATTCGGGCCATGTCATTTTTTTGTCGGTAGCATAGGGTAAATGAAGCCAACACTAAAAAAGATTGTCATAAATTTTTCAAAAATTAAAGAGGCATATTGACGTCGGTTTTACGCTTATTATTTTGTGTACGATAGTGAAGTGAAAAAGGAACAATGAAAATTTTTATCAACCAGTAAATTAACGATTGTAGTAACCACGATTGTGATGTAACAACATCCCTATCAAAACCAGACCCAAAATCAACGTGTAGCAAAGGAGCTGTAGTAGTAGCTGGAAATTCAAGAGAACATATCATGCCTCGTAGTGTATCTGCGCAACATGCGTATATACCTGCCTGTATGAACACGTTGGCGGCGCCGCACCCGCCAGGGAGAGCTATGTGTATTTGTCATTCTAAAAATATGAGAACAATGAAAAAGCGTTACGAAAAACGTATGCCGCGCAAAGCTGCGCCCATACCGGATTTTACCACCGTGCCTTCGCGGGTTTCATAACAACATATAGCTGAAAAACGGCGGCGTTCCGCCTGTGCACAGACATTGCAAAATGCCTGAATAGGACACTGTTGCCTACCATGAATCATTTTAAATATGTAATAGCCATGAGAGATCACCTTTCCACGCGCTTACGGGAAAAGAAGCGGCGCCGGATCTTTTCGCTGCTAACTGCCTGTTGCGTGCTGCCTGTTATCTGTTGCGCCGGCCCGCAACAGGCCATGGCAGCGCCTCAACAAACACCTGCTGCGGCCCGGGACTCCGTTCCCGCCACAGGAGATTCCACTGTTATCTCCGAATATGATGTGATACGCACCATCAACAGAAGAACAGCCCCAACTGTATTCAGGAACAATGATACGCTGGCCCTTGGCCAAACTGCCCTTTATCCCTATACCTCTGTACAACAGATGATGAAAGGTAATATCAGGGGCCTTTACGTGCAAGAGCCCAGTGGCGAACCTGGAACAGAACAATTCATGTATGTACGCGGTACGGCCATGCCACTGCTATCCAAAAGAGAAGTATACCAGGTGCAACCTGCAGTATACGTAAATGGCGTGCCGCTCGTCCAGGATAATACGATTATCTTCGATATCCAACGCAGCGAACGCAATCGCCTGGGGCCCGCCACCAACCTGTTGGCCGCCGTGAACCCTGACAATATACAGGAGATACAGGTGTTTAAAGATGCCAGCGCCATCAGCCTCTTCGGCCCACGCGGCGCCAACGGCGTGATCAACATCATCACCAAAAACGCTTCCAGCGGGCAACGCCGTATCAGCGTGAACAGCTACTTCGGCATCAACCTCTATGATCCTGTATTCACCACGAACGGCCAATATGAAAATCGCTTCCGCAAACCGTACTATGAAAAGTATGCGAAAACCGGCGACTCGCTCAGCTTCCCTTCCTGGCTCCGCGACTCTTCCAATGCGAGCTATTTCGGCCGCTCCAACTGGACAGATCTCTACTTCCGCAATACCACACAACATACCGTGAATGCCAGCATCTCCGGCGGCTCCGAAAGAGCTAACTTCCGCTTCTATGGCGACGAAACAAGGGCCAACGGCATCGCGGATAATACCCGGCTCGATAAATACTCCGCGTCGTTCATCGTAAATATGTCGCCCATCAAGTGGCTCATGGCCTCCGCCATGGTCAATGCCACACGCCTCGACCGGCAACGCAATACCGCTATGCAGGACCGCTTCGATGAAACGGCCTACATCCCGGATATCAGCAGCCCGCTGTCGCCCGACAAAAGCGCCTATGGCGACTATCTCAGTAACTTTAACAAAGGATTCGATAAGAATCATGTAAACAGCATACAGGGTACCTTCTCTCTCGCATTTGCGTTTAACCGTTTCCGTTATACTTCCCGTCTTCTCTACGACTACAACGAAAACCGCCGCGATGTGTTCTGGCCCGGCACCCTCATGGATGGCGCCAATTACGCCTCCAACTATTATGGCGGCAACCAGCGCGTAGGCTTCGAAAACGTCGTAGACTATGAATACAGCCCCTCCAGGGATCATCGCTTCAGCTTTGAGGCAGGACAATCATTACAGGCAGACCTCTATAAATATACCTACGAGCGCGCTTACAAAGGTATCAGCGACCGTATCAAAGTAAATATCGTGGAAAGCGATGCGAATAAAGCCAACTATCTCGCACCACTGTTCTTCGCCAATCAACTCGTTTACCGTTATATCGATAATGAAAAACAAAGGCTGCTGTCTTTCTACGGCCATGTGAAATACAACTATCGCGATATCTTCCGTCTCTCACTCACCCTGCGTAGCGACGGATCCTCACTGGTAGCGTCTTCCAGGCGATGGCTGTTCACGCCTGCCATCGGCGCGGAGTGGAATATGAAACAACATTTCCTGCAGGATCAGCCAGCGATCAGTGACCTTAGCGTACATGCCTCCTGGGGCCGCATAGGCCGGCTGCCCGGCGACGACCGATTCGCTGCAGGCCCCCAATATAAAGTGGACCTCGGCACCAGCGGCAATCCCAACATGTACTCTTACGCAGGCGTAGCGGGCATCTCACGGCCTTACTCTTATGGATGGGTAGGAGAGAACGTAGGATGGTCCTATGCAGATATCCTCACCATCGGCGCCAACACCGCCTTCTTCAACAACCGCCTCCGCATCGAAGCAGACTATTATTCGAAGAACGACAAGAACATGCTGCTGCCGATGCCGGTGGTAGCAGAATCTGGCTACATCAGCGCATATATGAGCGGCATGCAGGTAAACAACAGCGGCGTGGAACTCGGCATCGCGGGAGAGGTGATCCGCAGTAAAAATTTCCAGTGGACACCCAGCTTCAGTGCAGCATACAACAAAAATGAGCTGAAAGCCTTGCCCAATGGGGCCAGAGAGCTCATCATCGGCGACCGGAAATTTGAAGTGGGCAAAGCGGTAGATCAGTTCTGGCTATACGAAAACCAGGGCATCTACAACAGCAACAGCGAAGTGCCCATCAACCCGAAAACCAATATGCCGCTGAGTTTCAAAGGCGTGGCTTTCACTGCCGGCGATGCCAGGTGGCGCGATGTGAACGGAGATTATATCATCGATGATAAAGATAAAACGATGACCGGCCACAGCATGCCCGTGTATACCGGCAACTTCTGCAATACATTCCGTTATAAACAAGTGGACCTCTCCTTCTCTTTCTACTTCGCCGGAGGCCATAGTATCCTCAACAGCAAAACCGCTACACGGCTGGATTTCATCAACCACGACGGACAATCCAACATAGAGTCGGTGAAGGATATCACTTACTGGCAACGTCCGGAAAATATGAAAAGCTATCCGCTGTATAATCCGTGGAGCGCGGTGATCCCATACCGGGCAGACCAGGACCTGTTCCTCGAGCGCGCCACTTTCGTGAAGTTGCGCAGCATATCGCTGGGATATGACCTCGCCGGCAGCAAGTGGTTAAGCAGGGTAGCGCCAGGCGTCAAACGCTGCTACGTATATGCCACCGGTAATAACCTGCTTACGTTCAGCGGCTACAGTGGCGGCGATCCCGAGCTGAGCTACTACAATGGCTACGATAACGGCTATACGATCCCTATTCCGAAAACGTATACCGTAGGATTGAAACTGGATCTTTAATCATTTGTCATCTCATGCGTATGAATAATATATTTCGTTCAGTAAGAAAAGCCGCCCTGGCATTGGCACTCACGGCCACGGGCGTGTCGTGCAGCAAGATACTGGATGTAAAGTCCACCCGGCTGGTGACCGATAAAGATTTCTGGTCTACCGTGCAGGATGCACGTAGCAGTCTCATTGGCGTATATGGCCTCACCCGTGCCGCCCTCGCCGACAATGCCGCCTTCTGGATGTATGGCGAGTTTCGTAAAGGCGATTTTGTGCCGGTGTCACGTGCCGATCTCAAGGCGGTAGTGAACAACGAGCTGAATGTATCTTTTCCGCAATTGCAATCGTTGAAAAGCTGGCGCCGTTTTTATGCCGCTATCAACGCTGCTAACCTGTTCATCGAACGTTCGGGTAATATTGTAGCGAAGGACGCTTTTTATACCGCGGCCAACCATCGCCTGGACATAGCGCAGGCAAGGGCTTTGCGGGCATTCCTCTATTTTTATATGGTGCGTGTGTGGGGAGATGTGCCGCTGATCGTCACTTCTTATGATGGCCAGTTTCCGCAGTTGCCGCGCACACCGCAGGCCACCGTGCTCGATTTTGCAGAGAAAGAACTGGTAGCTGCTGCGAAAGATCTGCCCTTTATCTACCAGAGCGGCGATCCACAGATGCCCGGCGAGCTGTATTTCAATCAGGGATACGGTTTCTGGAAAGGCACGCTGGTGAACAAGATCAGCGCCTATGCCGTGCTGGCGCACATCGCAGCCTGGCAGCAGCATTACACCGATGTAATGTCCTATACACAATTCATCCTCGACAATTACACGCAAGCCGGTACCACCTTCACACCAAAAACAGAAGAGCTGTGCAGGAGCGACAGCGGATTTTTTGCACGCACAGGCCCCAGTCAGATACTCAATTTCGCTTTCGATTATAACAATTCAGAAGGCGTAACCGAAGGGCATTTGCAGGAGTATACCCTCGCGCAACCCATTACCAGCAACCGTTTGCCGGCGATGTATGTACCGCGCGATTCTATCCTGTCTTATTTCAACTGGCCCGGCGATGAGCGTTTCAGCATCAACCTGAATACCGGCTATCCGCTCACAGAATATTATTTCACCAACTACAATACCACTACACCGGTGTTCAGCAAGATCAAGATCATTGAAGATGGAAAGGCCGACAAAGGCATCTTCCGCATGTATAATGCTACCATGATGTTTTCACGCATGGAAGAGTTGATGTTGCTCCGCGCAGAAGCTGCCGTGGTAACCAACAATCCTGTGGAAGCAAACCAGTGGCTATCGGCGGTGATGGTGAGCCGGGGGATTGTAAGCCCGTCTTTCAAAGGCAAAGATATGCTCGACGAAATTTTCAGGGAGAGAAGGAGAGAGTTGATGGGAGAGGGATGGCGCTGGTACGACCAGGTACGCTATGCACGCCTGCGGCCCGGCAGGAGCGCCCTGGCGCCTTTGCTGAACAATGGCGGTATCTACTGGCCACTCGCCGATGAAGTGCTGGCGGCCAATCCCAAGCTCGTACAAAATTCTTATTGGCTTAAATAATCATGGCAATGCAGAAACGAAATATCTATAGCATACTGTGCTTTTCGCTGCTGGCAGCATGGCTGCTGGCAGGCTGCCAGAAAGATGGCGGCTACAAAGAATATTCAAAGGGTGTTACCCAGGTGGATGCTAACATGTACGACTATCTGAAAAGTAAGACCGGCGTATTTGACTCGATGGTGGTAGTGATGGACCGCCTCGGGCTGAAACGTGTGATGAGCAACACACAGATCACTGTGTTCGGCGCTACCAATACCAGCTTCGCTACGGCCCTGGGCAACCTGAATGTGCTGCGCCGCAAGCAGGGCCTGGCTCCTGTATCGCTTAATACCATCGATCTCAAAAACCTGGATACGCTCTTCTGCCGTTATGTGGTGCCTGGCGTATACCCGGCCGACAGTTTGCGCGAGTTCCCCGACGGACGCGGTATCAATTCGCTCAAATACAGCAGGGAGGTGAATTTGCAGCTGTTCACACAATCCGCCTCCGGGTTCTCCGGCGGCGGCCCGAAGTACATCATCTACAGCGATACCAAGGGCTCCTTCTACATCAGCAAATGGGTAAGGGCCAACACGATGTCGATGGACACTTACGTGAGGAATGGCGTATTGCACATCCTGAGCGGAGATCACGAGTTCGGATTCAATGAGTTCATCAGCAGGTTTGACAAATAAATTGATTTACCATGAAAAGATTGCAGCTACTGTTGGCAGCAGCCGGCCTGATAGGCACACAGGCCTGTGTGAAAGTGCCTGCTGATGTGGATTACATCAGCCCGGGCGCAGGCTACAACCAGACCACCTTTGAGCCGGTATTGGGCAGAACATCGCTCCTGCCCGGCGATCCGCAAACCAATATCTTCAATGCCGACCACTCCACCTTGCCGCTCACGTTCAAAGTGATGAACGTGCGCACGGCAGCAGGAGAGCCGGTAGATATCTTCAATAAAACATTTCCGGTGCTGGTGTGGAAAGAAGCCTATACCGGACTGGAAAAAACAAGGGAAGAGATAGAGAAAAAACGTACGATAGAAGAGCACCATCTCTTTGAAGTGCGGGAGCATTCCGGGCAGTTCGTGATGTGGACGCCCATCGATCCTGCTTATCTCAATGCCGTAAAAGTGCAGCCAGACCCCGGGTATAGGTTCGATGTGGAAGTATCCAACAGCGGCGGTACTAAAATGATCCGTAACATGGAGCTGAAACCTTTGCGGCAGCAGCCTTACGAGCCGAACACCATCGATCCGGTAACAGGCAATTCCTATGGTACCAACAACCCCAACCTCGTGGTCAACATCAAAGCAAAGAACTCGGACTACTATATGGGCAACAGCGCTATCAAACTGATCTTCTACAAGGATCCGAAATCGACCGGCAACAGCCTTACGTTCGAGTTCCGCGATTCTTCCTACAATCCCATCGATCCGAAAATGTTCGGCGATACCAAATGGGAAGAAGTAGTGCATCACTTTGGCGCCGCGCAGTTTGCGCCGGATGGCGTTACCTACGACGTGGCTTATCCCGTTCCACTAACGCCCTTGCCTACACGCTATACGAATAACCTGGGCAACCGCGCGCATGTGCAGTTCAGCTACAGTCGTATAGGCGTGGCCGGTATACGGGAAACAGCTTTGCTGGGCACCGACCTCGCCATCTATGAGCCGGGCAACTGGCGCGTGATCTTCTGGTTCTGGGCAAGAAATCCTGATTTCTCAAACAATTGACCACAGGAGAGATACAAATAATATCATCAATGATAAAATCAGACCTTCATGTATAAGTATACTTTTATACCAGGGAAGATGAAGCGGTTGCTTTACCTGTTGCTGGCGCTCATGCTGGCGGGTAGCGCATCTGCGCAAACAAACACGGTGACGGTGAAAGGTGTTGTCTATGAAAAAGGTAACAGCAATCCTATCCCTGGTGTGGTCATCTTCACCGGCAAACCGCCGAAAGGCGTGGGCGCCAGCGGCGGCGATGGCTCCTTCACCGTAAATGTGCCGGAGGGCGCCGATATCAGCTTCCAGGCCATGGGCTTCGGCGCTATGACCGTGAAAGCCAAAGCCGGAGAGATGATGCGCATCTATCTCTCCGTAAAAGAAAATAAACTCAATGAACAGGTGGTGATCGGCTATCAGCGCAAAACAAAAGAAACCACCACCGGTTCCACTGTGCTCATCAGCGGTAAAGACCTGCAGAACGTACCAGTATCGAACGTACTCGAACTGCTGCAAGGCAGAGTAGCCGGTATGAACATTCAGAACAACACCGGCGCACCCGGTTATGCCGGCACCATACAGATGCGTGGCCTTTCATCCCTGCGTATCTCCGGCTCCGGTGATAACGCCTTCCTCAGCCCCACTTCACCTTTGTATGTGATCGATGGCGTACCCATCGATCCTAATTCCGGTTATGAATATGGTTTCAACCAGGCAGGCCCGGGATTGAATCCGCTCTCACTCATCCCGCCGGAAGATATCGAAAGCATACAAGTGCTGAAAGATGCGCAGGCCACCTCGCTATATGGCTCCCGTGGCGCTTATGGCGTCATGCTCATCAACACCAAGCGTGGTAAATCCAAAGTGCCTATTGTGCAGTATAGCGGTAACTTCTTCATCAGCATACCGCCTACTTTGCGTAAAGTAATTGGTGGTAATGAAGAAAGACGCCAGCGCATCTGGCAAGTGCTCAATTATACCGACTCCCTGAAATATGCGCAGGCAGATATCAACAACACGCCCTTCCTGGCAGATAGTCTTAACCCGTATTACAACAACTCTACCAACTGGCAGGGATTGTTCTACAAATACACCTACAACCAAACGCACAACGTACAGGTATCCGGTGGCGACGACCGTTTCAATTATAAAGTGAACCTCGGTTACTATAATGAAAAAGGTATCCTGAAGAATACAGACTTCAACCGCTACAGCCTCAGCACCAACATGCAATACAGGCCCACGCCGCGTTTGAAGATATTTGCCGCCATCACTACCAGTTTGGGGCAGAACAGCAAAGGCAGTGGTAACGGTATCACACAATCAGACGTGGGCAAGGCCGGCCGGCAGTCGTCCTTATTGCCGCCGCCAGGTTTCTATTCCTCTTCTGCCAGCGCCATATCGGCCCTGCGCAATGATAATACCAACAAAACGGCCAACGTGCGCACCAATGTGGATGTGGATTATGAACTGTACAGGGGCTTACACCTCACCAGTACTTTCTCTTATGAGAATACAACGGGTACGGAAGATAATTTCATACCGGCCGCCATCAACAACAACTACTCCGAAGTACGGGCATTCAACGACCGTAATACTTCGCTGTACAGCCGCAGCGGCATCTCTTATTTCAAATCGTATAACGATAAACATAACTTCACGCTGTCGGCCTTCAATGAGCTGAACAAAGTGGGCTATCAGGCCACCATGCTGCGTATGCGCGGTACGCCGAATGATAACCTGCACGGGCCTATCGGCTCCGGCGGATTTTCAGATGCCGGCGGCATCCTGGATAATGCCAAAGATTTCCGCAGCGCTTCTTTCGCCGCCTCCTTCAGCTACAACTACATTCAGAAGTACATGCTGGACCTCTCGTTCCGTCGCGATGCTTCTTCCACCACAGGTAAGAGCACGCCTTATTCCAACAACCCTTCTGTTGGCGTGAGGTGGAACTTTAATAAGGAGAATACGCTGAAAGACCTGTCGTGGCTCGATTACGGCTCTCTCCGCGCGAGCTGGGGCCGCAACGTAACGCCGCAGGGCACCATCTTCGATGCCTACGGCGTATACAACGACCGTAACGGCGGCCGTTATAACGACCGTCCGATGAGTGGTATTGAATACGACTGGTTACCGAATGCCAACATGAAACCCGCTACCACCACGCAGCTCAATGGCGGTCTTGAACTAGGCCTCTGGAGAGGCAAGCTGCAGGCGGAGTTTGACGCCTATGTGAAACATGTGGACAATATGCTGATGGACCTTGCATTGCCTACCAGCAGCGGGTTCAGCAAAGTGCAAACCAATGATGCAGGCCTGATGGACGTAGGCTTCGAATGGACCTTCACCTACCGCCCGCTGCCCGCCACCAGCAAGTTTAACTGGACCATCGGCTTCAATGGCGCGCTTAACAGAGACTATCTCACTTACCTGCCCGGAGGCGCCAGGGAACTGATAAAATATGATGATGCCAACAACCAGAGCATCCTGTACCGGGTAGGCCGCAACAGCCTTACAAACGTATTGCTCTATAACCGCGGTGTATACGCCGATGCCGCCAGCGTGCCCGTTGATCCCGCTACCGGCCGCCCGATACTCGTGGCAGACGCCAAAGGACAGAACTTCTATCCCATGCGCCCCGGCGATCCGCGCTGGGTAGACCTCGACGGCAATTACATCATTAACGGTAACGACTATATTTATGCAGGTAACTCACAACCGCTGATCACCGGTGGTTTGAACTCCTTCCTGCAATACAAGGCCTGGTCGCTCAACGTGGTGGCATCATACACCGCTATCCGTGATATCCTTACCAATGCCACTGCCGCCAGGTTTGCGAGCTTCTCTACACCCCTGACTAAAAACAGTGATGGTATCCTCTCCGGGCTCGTACCCATCGATGATTATAATTACTGGACCAAGCCGGGCGACAAAGCGCAGTATCCTAACCCTTACGACTATACGCGTTTTGGAAAGGTGCGCCCTTACCGGGTGGACCAGACCCTGTTTGAAGAAGACGGTTCTTATTTCAAGATACAGTACATCACGGTGGCCTACACCATCCCGCGCGACCGTACCATCCGCTGGGGCATCACCTCCTGCCGTACATACGTGACCGTTACTAATCCCTGGCTCTTCACCCGCTACAGCGGGCCTAACCCGGAGAATGTGTCCGGGCTGGGCAGGGACCAGGCAGATGGTTACCCGATCCGGAAAACAGTGACCCTCGGGTTGAATGTACAGTTCTAGTTAAACAATTATTCAAGCAATTAAACTGAGATATATGAAGCGTTTTGTTATGGTGATAGGAATGGCAGCCTTGCTGTGCACCAGCAATACAGGATGCAAGAAATTCCTGGATGCAGAATCGCCCACCAAAGAATCCGGCGCCAGTTTCTGGAAAACGAGGTCGGATGTGGAGCGTTTCACCAACAACCTCTATGGTGAGATCGCGGATGTGTTGCTCAATAACTCTTTCTTCCTGGCGGCGGAGTTCCGTTGTGGCATCTACCGTCAAACCGCCCGTTCCCGCTCGATCTGGGGCCGTCCGTACTACGATTACCTCGTGTACAACAACCTCAAGGCGCTCATGCAGGACTATTGGAACCAGTGGTTCCATTTCAACGATATTCCCAACTGGCAGGGATACTACCGCGTAATACAATCCGCCGGTATCCTCACCGACCGTATCGATGATATCCCCGGCTCGGAAATATCGGCAACGGATAAACGAAGATACAAGGCCGAAGCAGTATGGGTAAGGAACTTCCTGTACTTCGTGATGGTACGTCTCTATGGCGATGTGCCTTATTACAACAAGCCTTATTTCAATGAGATCATCGGCCGTACGAGATTCACCGATGTGCTCAATGCCTGCATCGCAGATATGGCGCAGTATAAAGACGATCTGCCCTGGGCTTATACCGATCCGAAGATGAAGGCCGTACGCCCCACCCGTGGCGCCGCCATCGTACTGATGATGCACATGAACATGTGGAATGCCGGCTTCGACGAAGGTAACAAGGATAAGTACTACAAAGCGGTAGCCGCGCTCGGCAAAGAGCTGATCGAACAGAACGGCGGCGCACACCGGCTGCTTACTGTATCAGAGTTCCGGCAGCTGTTCAGGGGTGGATCACAGGAAGGCATATTTGAGCTCACACAGAACGTGAACTATGGCGAAGTACGCGGCCTCGGCTACCAGTACCTCAATGACAATGTGCTGGAACATGCCGGTGGTGGCTACTCTTACGTGAACTATGTAGGCAAGTTCATGGAAAAAATGTATCCACCCGGCGTGGCCGACAAACGCAAAGACCTCTGGTTTGACGCCAACACCATGTACCGCGAAGGCAACCTGGTAGAGTTCCGCAAGTTCATCGGCAACACAGGCAGTAACATTGCCTTTGATGGTAACCTTATCGTATTCCGTTATGCAGATGCCATCCTGCTGGCAGCAGAAGCCAACGCAGAACTGGGCGATGAAGGAGAGGCCACACGCCTGCTCAACATCATCCGCGCACGTGCGGAAACAGCGCCCTACACCGGCGGTGGCGGCACCGAACTGAAAGACGCCATCTTCTGGGAACGCGCCAAAGAACTGATGGGAGAGGGCCATGCCTTCTATGACCTGGTACGCACGCACCGCATCCTCAACTCTGAATACTGCACGGCGCCCATTTCGCAATCGGCATTCCAGCGCGGCGCCTGGACCTGGCCCATCGCGGAGAGCGCGCTGACCAACAATCCACTGATGAAACTGAATGAATACTGGCGTTAAACTTAAAGCTGTATGAACATGAAAAAATATGCTTTGCCGCTCATGGCGGGTTTCGCAGTAGTAGTGATGCTGCTCACCGCCTGTAAAAAAGATTATTACCAGGATACCGGCCACGCCAATGGCAAGTTCAATGGCACCGTGCTGCAATACCTGCAAGCCAAACCGGAATATTTCAGCGACTTGTTGAAAGTGATCAAGCTGGCAGGTATGGAAGATATTTTCCAGAAAGAGAACATCACCTTCTTTGCACCGGCCAATCCCTGTTTCGATACTACCCTGAAGTATGTGAATGCGCAACTGTTCCTCATGGGAAAAGATACGATCAAAACGCTGGAACAGGTGCCGCCAGTGATCTGGCGCGAGATGCTCGGTCGTTACATCTTCAAAGGGAAGCTGATGCTCAATGATATTCCACAGGTAGATTTCACCAATTTCAAAACCTACAACGGCGTGTATACGCGCACGTATGACGGGCAAACCATGCACCTCGGCGTAGTGTACAACAGTGAAGGCGGCGCACAATATGTAGGCTATCGGCAGCTGCATATCTCGTATGATCCCAGCCCGGCGCAAACGAGCCCGCCGCCTTACCGTGCGCCCGTAGCCTCGGTGAATATTGAGCCAACGAACGGCGTAGTACATGCCCTGGCATTTACGCGGCATCCGTTCGGGTTCTCCTGGTTTGAATTTCTCTCCCGTATCAATCAATACGGCTTGTTGGGAAAATGATCATCTACCTAAAATATCCAGCTAATGCAAATGATCAAAAAACATATGTACCTGCTGCTGTTAGTTGCCTTGGCAGCCGCTTGTAAAAAAGATAACGAAACGGTATACCCCGATCCGTATGCCGGCGGCAAACCACCGCTGGGCGTGGTGTTCAGCACGGAGCTGCCATCGCCGGCCGTAGGCTCTTCCGGTGATAAAGTGACTTTCAAGGTAACAGGACTGTTGCCTTATAAAGACTCCCTGCATTTTTTCCTTTCCGGCCAGCAGGCGCAGGTAACATCGGTGACAGATAACAGCATCACTGTAGTGGTGCCGCCTGCCGCCAGCTCCGGCACCGGATCGGTGAATATCGGCCAGCAAACATTTTATACAGCTGTATTCAAGGTAAAAGGGAAAGCCAGGATAGATAATACATTCAAATCGGGCACCGGCACCGATCAAAGTATCAACCAGCTCATAGCTACGTCTGATAACCGCTACCTGCTGCTGGGCGCTTTTAAAGTGTATAACAGCAATGGCATCGGCAACCCGCTCAATGGTATCGCGATGATTGAAAAGCATGGTGATTTTGTTGCCGCGTTCAAGACCGATTCGGCGGTAGGCCGCACAGGCATGATATCCAGCGGTATCCAGCTCTCCGATAATAAATTCATCCTCGGTGGATTCTTTGACCGCTATGGCTACCGCAAAGAACTGAACAATGTGGTGCGCATACATCCTGCCGGATTGATAGATACCGCAGTTGTGCAGATCATTCCTGCCGACGATGCCGCTGGCAGCACAGATCCTGCCCAGCAGGAGAACCGCTCGAAAGATACCGTATCAGCCCTGAATGGCGGCGTTACAGGCCAGGTGAGTAATATGTATCAATCGGGCAACCGCGTGCTGATGCTGGGTAACTTCTACGGCTATGTGCAGTACTTCTACAAGAACTCCACTAAAACGCAGCGCACCATCGACCGCCGCGATATCAACAGTGTAGCGGCTATCGACCGGAATGGCAATCTCGATTCTACCTACCACTATGATCTTAACATGCACAGGGGTAAACCCGGCGCTGCCGGCTTCCTAACAGACGGCGCCCTGCTGCCCGATGGCAGGCTGGTGGTAGGCGGCTTTTTCAACAAGTTCGACAATGTATCCGCTGCTAACATTGCCTGCCTGGATGTTAATGGTAATATAGACGGATCGTTCAAAGCAGGTACCGGTGCGAATGACAGGATCTATTCCCTTCGCTACAACAAGAATACGAAGAAGATCATCGTTACCGGCAACTTCACCACTTTCAACGGGGTGCCTTGCAATGGTATCGTGATGTTGAATGAAGATGGATCGATGGTGACCAGCTTCCAGTCACGCACCTTCACCGGCGGCGTACCTAATCACGCCATCCAGCTGAACAACGGCAAACTGGTGGTGGCAGGCAATTTCGAGAAATATGACGGCTATGTGCGCCGCGGGCTGATGATCCTCAACCCTGATGGCTCGCTGGCCGCCGGTTATAATAACACCGGTATGCTGGCAGGTTTTGTAAACGGTATGGTAGAATCAGTATCCGCGGAAGGAGAGCCCGCCGTGATCATATACGGCAGCATCGTCGCCTTCGACAACACCAGTGTGGGCAATATTTTCAGGCTGGTTTTAGAGAAATAATTCAGTAATCACCACAATCAGATCATAGTATGAAAAAGATGATTCCGCTACTGGGTGTTGCCGCGATGCTCGCTTTCGGCGCTTGTAACAAGGATAGCCAGGGCGTGTTGCGGGAACAGGAATATAACAACGATCCCGGCAAGCTGTCGGGCAAGCCTAAAGTGCTGGTGCTGGTGGTAGATGGCGCCAGAGGCCTTACGCTGCAATCCATCAAGCCGCCGGTGATCTGGAACCTGCGCGACAGCGCCGTGTTCTCCTGGAATGGTATTTCCGATACATCCGGCGCCAACGGCGCCGGATGGGCCGATATATTGACCGGCGTTACCAGCGCCAAACACAAGGTTAACGGTAACGACTACACGCATGCTGACCTGGCTACCTATCCCGTGTTCAGTAAAAGACTGAAAGATGCCGGCGCTAATATCCGCACGGCGGCCTTTTGCGCCTCCGCCGCGCTGAGCCAGCAAGTCGTGGGTAACAACATGGATGAAAACAAACTGCTCGCCTCCGACGATGCCGTTAGCGCCGCCGTGATCAATGAACTGGGTAATGACAATGCCGGTATCGTATTCGCTGAATTTAACGGCGTAGATGCCGCCGGTAAACAATATGGTTACGATGAATCGGTATCGCAATACACTGATGCCATCTACCAGGCCGATGCACGTATCGGTGATATCATGACCGCCCTGCGCGCCCGCAAAAATATCGGTAATGAAAACTGGCTGGTGGTGGTCACCTCCAACCACGGCGGCCCCTGGCCGGTACGCCCGGAAGATAATGACGGCACACCGTTCTCCAACCCGGTACAAAATACTTTCACCTTCTTCTTCAACCCGCGCTTTGAAAGCCAGGTGATCGTACGTCCGGAAAATATCCGTGTGCCCTATGAAGGCAGCGAAGTACGCCTCTTTGGTCCTCCGGATAATAACGTGCGCGCAGAGATCAACGATGGTAATTTTTATAACATCAACGGCCGTAACATGACCTTCGAAGCCAAAGTGAAGTTCATGCCCGGGCCTAATAATAACTATACCTACACCTGGCCGCCGTTCTTCGGGAAATGTACGCAACGTTCCGGCACAAACCCGGGCTGGGCCTTCTTCCGCAATGGCCGTAACATCTCCTTCTATGTAGCGGATGGCTCACAGAAAGCAGAAATAGGCGGGGGTGATTATGCTGACGGCAGCTGGCATACCATCAGCGGCACCGTGGAGATCAGCGGTACCACCGTGAAAACCGCGCTGTTCATAGATGGCGATAACAAAGCAACCGGCCAGATCGTGAATGCGAATATCGCCGGTCTCTCCACCACCAAAAATACCGTGCTGGGCTACTTTGAAGCCGTGTTCTCTACACAGTACATCGATATGTACGTGTCTGATGTTCGTATATTCAATACCGTAGTTTCTGATGAGAACATCAAACGCTGGGCGTCCCGCACCTATGTGAACGCCTCGCATCCCAACTTCAATAACCTGATCGGCTACTGGCCCTGCCTGGATGGACAAGGCGCTGTATTTGCCGACAAGAGCCCATCGAAAAAGAATTTCTCGCTGCTCGGAAAATACAAGTGGGAAGCCTTCAGCGATGCCAGCGGATACCTCTTCCCGGTAATACCCTTCCAGGAAAAATATGTGCCCAACCCGGCAGATATTCCCTTCGCGATCTTCGACTGGCTGCATATACCGGTACAGGCGGATTGGGGCCTCGACGGCAAAGCCTGGCCCGCCCGCTACCGCGATTTTCCGAACACCACGAAATAATCAAAGGCATTCAACTTAAAACACTGATCAATGAAAATATCCATTACCAGGACCGTTGCAGGTATATCGTTGTTGCTGCTGATGATCTCGGCCTGTAAGAAAGATTATAATTATAAAGATGGCTACAATACGCCGCTGAAAAAAGATACCACTGGCCTCGGCGGCGTGGATACCAGCATGCTCAGGATCGACAGCAGCGGGTTTCCCGACGCGCGCAAATTCCCGGGGCTGGTATCTGTAGTAGAGCCGCGCTTGCAGAACGTTCAAGTGACCCTCGATCTCAATTACAAGATCGCCTCCCCGCAGATACGTATCAGCGTACCGCCCGGCCAGTGGCTCAGCACCGGCTACTACGCCGCTCCCGGCGAACTGGTGAAGATTGAAATGCCACAAGGCGCCGAAGGCATGACCGTACAGGTAGGATCGCATACAGATAATATAAACGGCAAATATCCGCAACTACGTGCAGGCGTGATCGTTACCAACAAGACCGTACTGCCCGGCGTGAACTATATCCGCAATATCTACGGAGGGCTTATCTACCTGATCCCCACAGGCCCTTCTAACAAAAAGATCACCGTAACACTCAGTAATGTGTGCAAATCGCCCGACTTCGTGCTCGGTGAAAGCGCTGATGCCACCTGGAAAGAGCAGGTACGCCACTCACAGGTGCCGGTATTGGAATTGCGCGGCAAACGCTTCATCATGACCCTTTACCGCAAAGTGCTGATAGGCATGTTGGATAATTTCAGCGCCGATGCCGTGGTGAGAAAATGGGACGAGGTGATAGAGAAAGATTACCACGAATGGTACGGCCTCTCTGATAATCCTGCTGATCCGATAGACCAGGCGCCAGGCACGCCGCACCGCTTTGTGCTCGATATCCAGATATCGGCGGGGAGCGGCCATAATGGCTATCCTTGCATGGCGTACCTCGACTGGCACAGTGAGTTCCTCGATACAGCTGCCATCAACCACGGCGCCAGCTGGGGGCCTTTCCACGAGGTAGGCCACAACTTCCAGATGAATGACATGTGGAGCTGGAGCGGCCCCGATGGCCTTGGCGAAACTTCCAACAACCTTTTCGTTTTCCAGATCGCACAACGTCATGGATTAAAACCGCCACGCGTGTATGACCCGGTCCAGAACTTCGTTGGCAGCGCGCTCGACTGGGTGAACAAAGGCGATACCACCCGGCCCTTTTCACAGATCACCGATGTGTTTCAGCGCCTCGTGCCCTTTGTACAGCTGTTCCAACGTTACGGCTATGGCATGATGGGATATATCTGTAAAGAAGCCCGCCACGAACAAAGGTTGTCATACATCAACGAAGTGAAGAAAAATTTCTTCTACGTAAAAGCCAGTCGCTACGCAGGTGTGAACCTGAAGCCTTTCTTCACGCATTGGGGCATTAACGTGTCCGCCGCGGCACAGGCCGATGTAAGCGACCTGCCGCTGCTGACAGAAGAGATATGGAAGAACGATATCAGGTAATTATCTAGAAAAAAATTATGCGCATGATCTCTGTAAAATATCTGAGGAGATGTACACTCGCCGCCACCATGCTGCTGGCGGCCTGTACAAAGGTGGGGCTGGTATCCAGCGATAATACACCGCAACCGAAGTTCTCCGACAAAAGTAAGGTGCTGGTGATCATAGTGGACGGACTGTCGGGCCTGGAGCTGAAAAAGGCCGTACCGCCTGTGCTTCAGGGGATGATGGAACACAGTACCTATAGTTATGAATCGCTGGCCGACAGCGTCACCAACGATGGCGCCTCCTGGGCCAATATCCTGACCGGTGTAAGCGTGGCTAAAAATAATATCCGTGATAGCACGCTCACGCCGCGATCCGCCAGTGGCGCGCGTTATGCGCCTTTTTTGTCGCTGGTGAAAAAATCGGGGCAGCGTAACCTCAAAACCGTATCTGTAACGGGTTGGGAACAATTGCACAAAACTTTGCTGGCCGATGTGGTAACGAAAGTGACTACGAAAGATGATGATGCCGTAGTGCGCGACTCTGCAGTTGCACATCTGAAAAAAGATAGCCTGGACCTGATGTTCGCACATTTCAACAGCATCAACAAAGCCGGTCGCGCTTCGGCCTTCAGCGCATCTTCGCCGGCCTATGCTGCTGCCATCACTAAGGTGGACGGCTATATTGGCAGCCTCATTGATGCGATGAAAAGCCGCCCTGATTTTGCGAATGAGAACTGGCTCGTGATCGTGCAGTCCACACATGGCGGTATCGATAACAGCTATGGTGGCGACTCTAACGAGGAGATGAATTGTTTCTCCCTGTTCTATTGCCCGGATCTGTTCAGGCACCAGGTCGATATGCCACAGGCCATCAAATACGGTGTGCGCATGTATGACCAGGGCGCATCAGCAGTAAATGCGGTGTTGGGAGATAAGAGCATGTATAATTTCGGCAGCACGGGTAACTATACCATAGAGTGTAAGATGCGTACTGCTACCGCGGGCTTTACCGCCAACTATCCTGCGTTCCTGTCCAAGCGTGCCTCCTTTGATGGCGGCGTGCCTGGCTGGTGTTTCTTCCAGGAAGGCAGCTACTGGCAAATTAATTTCGGCCGTAAATCCGGCGGCAATATCCAATGCAAGGGAGCTAATATGAACAATGCGCTCTGGCATCAGCTTACGGCGGTGATCTATACAGATGCCAACAAGAAGCGATGGGTGAAAACCTTTACCGATGGTGTTTTCAACAACCGTAAGGAGATCACGGCCATCGGCGATGTAACTACTACAGCGCCACTCACGATGGGGTATATCCCGGGGTCGCTGGGTACGCCGGAAAACATGTATATGACAGACGTACGCATCTGGGCAGATTCGCTGGCAGAAGATGTGATCACGAAATATTCCTGCACCAATGTGATCGATGCCTCGCATCCTTACTACGGTAAATTGATCGGCTACTGGCCTTGCAAGGAGCGTAAAGGCGGCGTATTCCGCAATATGGCGCCGGGCGCCAGGGGTAAGGATTTCGCGTTACAAGGCGGCTATACCTGGGACCTGCTGGATTATGTGTTGCCCTGCGCCGGTAACATCGATCTGCAAACACCACCCTATAGTTCCGAAGTATTTTACCAGATCGCCTACTGGCTCAATTTGCAGATCAATCCCGAGTGGGAGGTCAGCGGCCGCCTGTGGCTTAAATTCTTCTAACCTTAAATGATCGCATTATGCAGAAATTAATATCAGGACATATACGCGGTGGCGTGATAGCGGTGGCAGTGGCACTGGCGGCAGGTTTCAGCGCCTGCAAGAAAGAGGCGCCCTCGCTGGCGCATTACGACCGCGACTCGGTTGATCAAACTTTCGGTGGCGCCAGGTTGCGCAAGAAAAAGGTGCTGCTGATCGGCATCGATGGCGCACCGGGCAAGCTGGTGCAAAGTATCAACCCTTCCGTGATCGCCAGCCTGCTGCCACATAGCGTATATACGTGGAGCGGCGTAAATGATACCGTATCTACTGTCGCCGCCGGCTGGGCAGGGCTCACCACTGGTATGCCTTATCTCAAGCACCAGATCGGCGACAGCACGCTCATACCCAAATCTGTCGAGGGTGGCCATAGCGATATCAAATACTACGAGAGCTTTATTCACTACCTGAAAGCAGATGACAGCAAGACGAAAGTGACTGCCATCACACAATGGGAAGATCTTAACAACTTCCTGCTCAACCAGGCCGATAAAGTGATCAATGTAAGTCGTACGGATGGCGACAAAGGCGTGGCCAATGCCGCCATTGCACAACTTGCGAACGGCAGCGAGCAAGTTGTGATCGCAAATTTCAGCAGCCCTGCTAAAGCGGGACTGCAAGCGGGTTTCAGCGATAATCCGGTGTACCGGCAAGCCATCACCGATGTGGATAGTTATATCGGGAAGATGATGGACGCCCTGAAGGCGCGTAAAGATACCGCCAATGAAGACTGGCTCGTGGTGATACAATCTACCAGTGGCGGTTACGCCCAACAGATGGGGGGCAAATCGGAAATGGAACGTAGTACTTTCACGGTATTTTACAGTCCGCTCATCGTGCCCGGCAAAGTAGACGGGCCTCGTATGATGGACTATGGCGTGCGCTATCATGGCGGCGATCCGGGCTATGTGCGTGCGGAAAACAATGACGGCGGCCTTTACAACCCCGGCAGCGGCAACATGACAATAGAGGCGCAGGTGAAATTCAACAAAGGGCCTAATGGCAACTATCAATTTACCTTTCCGCCTTTCCTCACCAAGTGTGTACGCCTGGATGGAACGATCCCGGGCTGGTCTTTTTACCGCAGTTATGATAAAGTAGTATTCGTGATGCAGGATGGCGCCAACGCTACCGAAACAGAGATGTCGCAGGGCATCAACGATGGTAATTTCCATTCGATAGCCGCTACTATCACACATACCAACGATGCAACTAACGGTCACGTATATACGGCAAATGTGTACATGGACGGTATTCCTGCCGGTACCGGCAAGATCCTGCATGGCGCGCCAACACTGGAGTCGCCCAGTCCGCTTATTATCGGCTATAACCCTGAAGTATGGTACCCCGATAACGTAGTGGACATGTACATGGCCAATGTACGCATCTGGAACGCTGCGCTGCCGGCAGATGTGGTGAAGAAGTATGCTTTCATCACCGATATCGACGCGGCACATCCGAACTATAAAAACCTGATCGGTAACTGGCGCAGTAATGACAAGAGCGGCAACAAGCTCAAAGACAGCAGTCCTTCAAAGAAAGATTTCACCATCGTAGGCAATTACAGCTGGGATTTTGTGGGCGCTGCGCTGGATAAGACAGATCCGGCCCCGTCTATCTTTGATGTGGTGCCATCTATTATGGACTGGATCGGTATTACATTGCAGGGCAACGACAAGCCCGCTGGCAAGAGCTGGTTGAGGATTGTTGGGAACAAGTAAAATATTATTTGATCCGGGTTACCGCCTCGCCGGGGTGGTGGCCCGGTAAACTTTTGCGGATCAGCTGAAGATGCGCGTTGGCATCTGTGCCGTAGTTCGGGAACCAGTCGTAGATAAATTGGCGAATGCCTCGTTTTCCAAAACAAATTAATCCGTTTCGAAAGATTTTAATTGTATAAATGACAATTATTTCTTTTTTTTGGGAGAGATATACATTCCCGTTATGCAACAACCACGTTTTTTGATACAGGCGCTCATGTGCCTGTTGTTACTGACACAGCGCACGGCTGCGCAAAATACTGTTTCTCTCCGTCAGGACGCCGCAGCGCCGGTGATCAGCCGTAACATCTACGGACATTTTGCCGAGCACCTCGGACACTGCATCTATGGCGGCTTTTACGTAGGCGACACCGCGCATATTCCCAATACCGCCGGCGTACGCAATGATGTGATCGCCGCATTGCGCAATCTGAAGATACCTAACCTGCGCTGGCCAGGTGGCTGCTTTGCCGATACCTATCACTGGAAAGATGGCATCGGTCCGAAAGACAAGCGGCCCGCTATTGTAAACGCCTGGTGGGGCGGCGTTACAGAGAATAATAGTTTCGGCACCCACGACTTCCTCGACATGTGCGAGCGCCTCGGCGCAGAGCCTTACCTGGCGGGCAATGTAGGCAGCGGCACCGTGCAGGAGCTGGCCGACTGGGTACAGTACGTGAACTTCAGCGGTCAAAGCCCGATGTCGCAGCTTCGGGAGAAAAATGGCCGTAAAGATGCCTGGAAAGTACATTTCTGGGGCGTAGGCAACGAAGCCTGGGGCTGTGGCGGCAACATGCGCCCCGAATACTACGCGGACGTGTACCGCAAATACGCCACCTTCATGAGCGCGGCGCCCGCCGGCGGAAAGCTTTTCCGCATTGCCTCCGGCGCCAACTCTTCCGATTATAACTGGACAGAAGTGCTCATGAAGAACATCCCGCATCATATGCTGGAAGGTATCGCGCTGCATCACTATGCCGTAATCAACTGGGACAATAAAAGCGATGCCGTCAACTATTCCGAGCAGGAATATTTCCGTACCATGCAATCGGCACTGCGCATGGAAGAGCTGATCAACAAGCATTCCGCCATCATGGATAAATATGACCCAGGGAAGAAAATAGCGCTGGTGGTAGATGAGTGGGGAGGATGGTATAATGTGGAAGCCGGTACCAACCCGGGTTTCCTGTACCAGCAAAACACCATGCGCGACGCCATGATCGCCGGCGTTACCCTCAACATCTTCAATAACCACGCCGACCGCGTGCGGATGGCCAACCTCGCACAAGCCATAAATGTGCTGCAATCCGTGATCCTCACCAAAGGCGATTCCATGCTGCTGACGCCTACCTATCATGTGATGGAGATGTACAATGTGCACCAGGACGCCACCCTGATACCCGTACAGGCTAACGTAAACGTATACACGTACCAGGGAGAATCGCTGCCGGCCGTTTCCGTATCCGCTTCAAAGAACAAAGCAGGCATCACACATATCTCGCTGGTGAATATCGATGCCAGCCGCCCGCAGGAGATCAGCATCAACACCGGCGGCCAGCAGTACCATAAAGTGAGCGGCCGCATACTTCGCGCTGCAAAATTGCAGGATTATAATACCTTTGCGAAACCTGACAGGATCAAGCCTGCTTCCTTTAAAGATGTTACCTTGGGAAGCAGCATACAGGTAAAACTGCCTCCATTTTCTGTAGTAGTGCTGGAGCTGCAGTAAACACAACCAGGTTATGAAAAGATATGCCCACCAGACAAGATTGTTACTCGCTGTAGATTGTATCCTCTTTGGCTTCGATGGCCAGGATCTGAAAGTGCTGCTCATCAGGCGCGGCTTCGAGCCCTGCAAAGGCCGCTGGAGCCTGATGGGCGGTTTCGTGCAGGAAGAAGAAAGCGCCGATGATGCCGCCGCCCGCGTGCTCAAAGACCTGAGCGGCCTCGATGACATCTACATGGAACAATTGCAGCTGTTCAGCGCCCCTGGCCGCGATAGCGTAGAGCGCACCGTATCGCTGGCATATTTTGCATTGATAGATATCCGCAAATACCAACAGCCGCTGCGCACCGATTTCCATGCAGAATGGTTCTCCATACATCATCACCCGGAACTGATCTTCGATCACAACGAAATGGTGCAAACAGCCATCACACAGCTGCGACTCAAAGCGGCCATACAACCGCTGCTCATGGAACTGCTGCCCACCCGCTTCACCATGCCACAACTGCAACAACTATACGAAAGCGTGTATGATACCGCCCTCGACAAAGGGAACTTCAGCCGCAAGATGCTCGCCTCCGGCCTGCTCGTAAAACTCAATGATAAAGACATGGAAGGATCACGGAAAGGCGCCTTCTACTACCGCATCGATCGCAAGAAGTATAGGGATGTTTTCCGCTTTTGATCTGAAAGCAGAAAATTGCCTATATTCATCGATCGTTAAATACCAAAATAGTATACGTTATGGAAATGAAAACCAGGGCAATAGCTGCTCTCTTTGTAACCGGCGCCGCAGTGCTGGGTTCCTGTAACAACCACTCCACTTCGACGGAAAACACGAAAGACACGACCATGACCACCACCGCCAATCCGCGCCACTATGGCGAAACAGACGGGCAGGAAGTATTGCAATACACCCTGCAAAACCAGCAAGGCACCATCGTAAAAATATTGAACTATGGCGGCATCGTCACCGATATCATTACCGCCGATAAAAATGGCAACAAAGGCAATGTGGTGCTCAACTACGACACACTGGCCGGCTACCAGCAGAAAGGACAGCCTTACTTCGGCGCCCTCATCGGCCGTTATGCCAACCGCATCGCCAACGCCGCCTTCAAACTGGATGGCAAAGAATACAAACTCGCGCCTAACGACCACGGCAACACGCTGCATGGCGGTCTTAAAGGTTTCGATAAAGTGATCTGGAACGCCACCCTGCGTGGCGACAGCAGCCTCACGCTTTCCTACACCAGCAAAGACGGTGAAGAAGGCTACCCTGGCGCCTTGCAGGCAACGGTAGTGTACACGCTCACTCCCGACAATGCCCTGCAGATCGCCTACAAAGCTACTGCCGACAAACCCACACCGGTGAATCTCACCAATCACAGTTATTTCAATCTCTCTGCCGGCAGCGATAGCACCATCCTCGGTCATGAGCTGCAACTCAATGCCAGCAAATACACGCCCGTTAACGACAAACTCATTCCCGACGGCCGCCAGCTCCCCGTGAAAGGCACGCCGATGGACTTCACCACCGCCAAAAAAGTGGGCGCCGACATCGACAAAGTAAAAGGCGGCTTCGATCACAACTGGGTCCTTGATAAAAAAGCAGGCGCCCTCGAAACAGCAGCCACCCTCTATCATCCTGGCAGCGGGCGTTTCATGGAAGTGCTCACCACAGAACCCGGCATCCAGTTCTATTCCGGTAACTTCCTTGATGGTACCCTCACCCACACCGGTAACCGCAAATACCCGCAACATGCAGGCCTTTGCCTCGAAACACAGCATTTCCCGGACTCTCCCAACCAGCCTACTTTTCCAAATGTCATCCTCAAACCCGGCGAAACATACACACAAACAACAGTGTACAGGTTTAGTGTGAAGTAGCACGCGAAGGTTGTCTTGCTCAGGATTATAAATGATTGAAAGGATTAGCAGGATTTTTTTACGGGATTAATAAAGATTGAAGGAGATTGGCGGGAAGATCAACGAGGTTCCACCTCTTGAAGCGCTTTGGGCGCTTCAAGAGCTATCGTCGAAAAGATCTCCCCATCAATCTCCTTCAATCTTTATTAATCCTGTAAAAAAAATCCTGCTAATCCTTTCAATCATTTATAATCCTGAGCAAGACAACCTACGCTAAATCCTTCGCGTAACTCCGCGGGGCCTTTCCGGTGACGCTTTTGAATACGCGGTTGAAGTTGGCGATGCTATTGAAGCCGCAGCGGTAGGCTACATCGGCGATGCTGTCGAAAGAGCCATTGGTGAGGGCTTTGCAGGCTTCGTTTACGCGTACTTCGTTCAGGAAGGAGACAAAAGTGAGGCGCGTGTGCTTTTTGAAATAGCGGCAGAAGGCCTGGGGCGTCATATGGGCTTCGCGGGCAATATCTTCCAGGCGTATCTCATTGTCGAAGTGCTGCATGATATAGTTATAGATCGCGCCGATGCGGATACCTTCCTGTTCATTGGTGACGGCCAGTTTGGAGCCGGTGATCAGGGGTTGCAGATCTTTCATGGTCAGGAAACGGTGCAACAGCTCTGTGAAGGCGAGGAACTGCGCAATACCTTGTGTAGTGTGGATCTTGCGCATATGTGCGGCTACGGCGGCGGCATGGGCTGCGGGAATCTTGCAGCCATTGCGGCATTGTTCTATCAGGGATCGTACCTTTTTAAATTCGGGCAGGTCCAGCAAGGGTTTCAGCTTGCCTTCCGGGTTGAAGAATACGGTGAGGGCTTCGGCGTTCTTTTTATTTTTGACGTTGGTAGCGGTGTCGCTGCTTTTGAATACATGCGGCTGATTGCTGCCGATCCAGTAGATTTCATCAGGCCGGAAGGTATGCATGTTATTTTCCACGATCAGCGTGCCTTCGCCGCGCTGTACCCAGGTGAGCTGAATCTCTTCATGCCGGTGCAGGTGCGGGTAGAAATAGGGCAGCTGGTCTTTCTGCGTAATGATCGTTTTGTCATGCGCTACAGGTATCGTAAACTGTAATACTTTCATTGCGTGGTATTCTCCGCCTGAAAGATAACAAAAAAAGAGGCGGGGCTAGCCCGCCTCTTGCTGTTATTTGAAATTTGGATTCTGGATGATCACCCCTTTGCTTCGGTCTATTTCCTGTTGAGGTATGGGGAAATAGTAGTTTTTAGGCCGGGCAAAGGTGCGCGGAGCGCCGCCCCGCGTGATGACGTTGCCGGCGTAATCGAGTTTGGGCTGATTATACAGCGATACAATATCGATCAGTTTGGCCTTGTCCCAGCGGAGGAGGTCCTGGTGGCGTTCATTTTCGCCACAGAGCTCTACGCGGCGTTCGTGCATGAGCGCTTTCATATCGGCGCCTTTGATATCCGGTAATGCGGCGGAGGCGCGGCGGCGTACGGCCCTGATCTCGGCATCGCCAGCGCCCGGGCCACCCGTGCGGATCTTGGCCTCCGCTACCAGCAGGTAGATATCGGCGGAACGGAGCAGCGGCGTTTTCAGTGAGTAGTTAAGACCACCGGAAGGTTTCCAGGAACAGAACTTCTTATAGTGATAGCCCGACCAGGAGAGATCGGCAGTATAGGTAGCGATCTCGGTGCCGATGTCTATCTTGTCGCCAGGCTTCATGATGCAGACATCTTTGCGCGGATCGCCGGTTTCAAATTCATCTACCAGCCCTTTGGTAGGGTAGAAGAAGCTCCAACCGTTCCATTTACGGGGCGCATGATAGGTGATGAAGTCGGAATAGCCGCCGCCATCCAGCGTTTGCACGGCAAAGAGCATCTCTGAATTGTTGCCGGTGGCCGGACTGAAATTATCTGCATAATTGGCCGCTAATGCATAGTTAGGATTGCTAATTACTTTGGAGCCGAATGCTATTGCTTTATCGAGCTTTTCCCAGTTCATATATAATTTACAGAGGAAGCCCCAGGCGGTACCTTTGCTCACGCGGCCTTTGTCGGCGCTGCCATAGCTTTCAGGCAGCAGGTCGGCGGCAGCGAGCAGGTCGCGCTCTATCTGTGCACGTAAAGTATCTGCGTTTACTTTCGGTTTATTATAATTGCCTTTCGCTACATCATCTTCCGTGATCATCGGCGCTTCGCCATAGATCAGCAGCAGGCGCCAGTAGGAGAAGGCGCGGAAGAAATGCGCTTCGCCCAGGCAGCGGCTCTTGATGGCGGGGTCGATGTCTGTGATCTTCGGAATGTACATCAGGGCATTGTTGGCGCGGTTGATCGTCTCATATTTCCATCTCCATCCCACTCTTACGCTGTAGGTAGAAGGGTCGTAGGTGAAATCTTCTATCACCGCATCGTAATCGTGGTCGCCACCTCTTACCTGGTCGTCCGAGCAGTTATCGAATACAAATTCGTTGAAGCCGGTATAATCTTCTTCCAGTAAAACGTTGTAGATGCCGGTGATGCCGTCGACGGCATCGCTCTGGTTACGCCAGTAGTTGCCGGTGGTGTAGTTACCTTTGGGTTGTACGTCCAGCACGCTTTTGCAGGCAGACAGTGACAGTGCTGCGAGCAATAATATATGAGATAGTTTTATCCTTTGCATGGTTTGATGTTTAGAAGTTGAGAGTAGCACCGAAGGTGAAAGTCCTGGCTTGCGGGTAGGCCGCTACATCCACGCCGCGTTGGCGGTTGCCGTCGCTGGTACCGCTGGAACCGTTGCCGCTGAAACCCAGTTCTGGCGTCAATCCGCTGTAGTGGGTGAGGATGAAGAGATTTTGTGCAGCCACGTATACACGAATATCGGAGATGCCGGAGTGGCCCCATACTTTCGCGGGGATGGTGTATCCCAGCGCCACATTGCGCAGCGTGAAATAGTTGCCGTTTTCAACGAAGCGGTCGGAGGTGCGGTTATTCTGGTTGGCATTGCCGAGCGTCATGCGCGGCACGGTGTTGCTGGTGCCGGGGCCATGCCAACGTTGAAGGGCGTCTGCATAAAGGTTATATGGATAGTTAGCATCCATGCCTTGCATTTTGTCGGCATTGAAAAGTTTTACGCCGCTTACGCCTGCGAAAGACAGACTAAGGTCGAAGCCTTTCCAGCTGGCGCCTGCCTGTATGCCGTACACCATTTTCGGGTTGGGATCGCCGAGGTACACGCGGTCTTTTTCATCGATCACGCCATCCCCATTTGTATCCAGGAAACGCACGTCGCCAGGCTTGATGCTGCCTTTGTTCGGGTCTTTCGCGATGTTGGGATCTTTGTCGATATCAGCCTGTGTTTGATAGATGCCATCGGTTTTCCAGCCATAGAAAGAAGCGATGGGCTGGCCTTCGTAGGTGCGTGATATCTCTTGTCCCTGGCGGCCATACAATGAAGAAGAGATATAGCTGCCCGCTTCATACAAGCGTGTAACGCGGTTTTTGATGAAGGAAGCATTGGCGCCGATGTTGTAATGGAAATCGCCATTGCCGCCATTGTAGCTCAGTTCCACTTCCCATCCTTTGTTATTCAGTGCGCCGATGTTCCGGTCGGGGATATCGGCGGTGCCGTGCAGATCCAGTTCTGGCGCGGGTACCAGCATGTCGGTGGTATTTTTGTTGAACCAGGTAACAGTGGCATTGAGTTTATTCTGGAAGAAGCCCGCTTCAACGCTGATGTTGGTCATCTCTGCTTTCTCCCAGGTGATGGCGGGATTGGCGAGACGGGCATTCCACACGCCGGTGTAAGGGTTATCACCGAAAGCATAGCGGCGATCTTTATTCACTGGCGCGAGGAATTGGAAATCGGCCACATTCTGATTACCCAGCTGTCCCCATCCACCGGTGATCTTCAGGTTGCTTACAAATTTCACATTATTGCGGAAGAAGTCTTCGTCTGAAACGCGCCACCCTGCGGAGAAAGCGGGGAAATAGCCCCAGCGTTTATCCGGCGGGAAGCGGGAGGAGCCGTCTGCACGGAAGGTGAGGGTGAGGAGGTATTTATCTTTATAGCCATAGAAGCCTCTTACAAATCCTGATGCGATGGCGCTGGCAGGATTGAAGTTGCCGGTGGCGTCGTGGATATCATTACCATTGCTAAGTACGCGCTGGTCGGGCGATTCATCGTTGAAGCCCCAACGGTCGGCACGGAAGAAATAGCCATTGAAAGTTTGCTGAGAGTAACCGCCGGTAACGGTGATATGATGTTTCTGTGCCAGTATTTTGTTGTAGGTGAGGAAAACCTCTTCGAGCTGCGAGCCATTGGTTTCGCTGCGGTTCCAGAGTTCGGCATGGTCGCGGGTGCGGGTCTGGTCGAGCACTTTAGGGCTCCAGCTATATTGGTTGATGATGCTGCCATCATAGGCGTAGTTGCCACGCAGGGTGAGGCCGTCGATGATCTCAAGTTCGGCATATACGTTGCCGAGCATGCGGTAGTTTTTGATCCAGCCATCAGACGTTTCAGCGGTATACACCGGGTTGTTGATATCGCCGAGTTCATTGCTGGCTTTGGAAGAGCCCCAGCTGCCATCAGGATTATGTACCGGGATGGCAGGGTTGAAGCGCAGCGCGCTGAAGATAAGGCCTGTTTGCGAAGAGTAGGTATCGAAGCCGTTGTTTTCGCGGTAGGTGAGCTGCAGGTTTTCTCCTATCTTGAAACGCTTGCCCAGCTTGTGTTCTGAGTTGATGCGCACAGAGTATCTTTTGAAATAGGTGTTAACGATCAATCCTTTCTCATCATAATATCCTGCGCTGAACATATAGTTGGAGCGGGCGTTGCCACCGCGCAAGCTGGCATCTGCGTTGGTAACGCTGCCGCTGCGGAGCAGGGCACGTTGCCAGTCGGTGCGTTGCGTGCTGTAGTAAGGGTCCTGCCAGAGCGGATCTACGGGCACGCCATCGTTAGTATAGCGTTCGCGTTTGAGCATGGCCAGGTCGGGTGCGGTGAGCAGGTCTACATAGCGGACGGTATTGGAAACGCCGCGATATACGTTCACGGTGGCTTTGAGCTTTTCGCCATAGGTACCTTTTTTAGTGGTGATGATCACTACGCCGTTGGCGGCGCGGGTACCGTAGATGGCGGAAGAGGAGGCATCTTTGAGTATCTCCATGGAGGCGATATCATTCGGGCTTACGTCACTGATGCCGCTGGCGGGCACGCCGTCGATGATCACGAGTGGTTCGGAATTGTTGATGGTACCGGTACCGCGTATACGAATACTGGGGGTAGTGCCGGGAGAGCCGTCGGAGCGGACGATGTCTACGCCGCTTACGCGGCCCTGAATGGCCTGTGCGGCATCACTTACGGGCAGGTTTTTGATATCGCTGCCTTTTACAGACGAGATGGTACCGGTTACGTCGCGTTTGTTCTGCACGCCATAGCCTACTACCACTACTTCGCCAAGACCTTTAGTGCTGGCCTGTAAGGATACATTGATCACCTGCTGGCCGTTGATGGCGATGGTTTGCGCCTGATAGCCCACATAGGTGAAAGACAGGTTGGTGGCGGTTTCCGGTACTTTGATGCTGAAGGCGCCTTTGGCATCGGTGCTGGTGCCGGCCCCGGTGCCAGCTGCGGTGACAGTTACGCCCGGTAGTCCGTTACCATCATCAGCACTGGTGACCTTGCCGGTGATGGTCTTCTGGGCGAAGGCGGCGGTGGCTGCAAATAATAGCGTGAGCAGCAGCAAGCCTTTTCTGTAAAAGAGTGATAGCCTCATAAGGAAATAGATAAAAGGTGAATGAAAGTGTGTGTGTTGACTGGAATGAATCGCTGGTAGGTGTTGGTTTTTCGTTAGAACTAAATCGATTGAGCAAATGGTGATAATAGCTACACGTTTTTCATATTCTCGGACGAAAGATAATATTTTTGATGAATGGTAGTAGGGGGAGGGGAGTTATTTTTTCTTTCTGTTCTGCTTATCTACTCCAAAAAATAAAATATACTTTGTATTGCAAAGTACTTTTTATTTTATAGTTTTGTGCTGTTCTAAACCCTGTATCATGGAAAGCACTGTTTCAAAGCCGGACAGCATCTGGTGGATAGGCCTTGGTTTGCTGCTGATGGCGTTCGGCGTGTTCTGCACCGGCGTTATTGTCAGCGATGAATTTTCTCTCTTCCTTGCGGTACATATCTTCACTGGTATTTACCTTGTCATCTATCTGGCATCTGGTAAATGGCGAAGAGGGAGAGGTGGAATTACTCACCTGTCATTATTGCTGGGCATGTTGATGATCGACGCATGGTTGATGAACAGGGAGATGAAAGTGTTTGACACGCCGGTACCCTGGTTTACCATTATGAATGTACTCATCTGTGTAAATGCCATCCTGTTGCCCTTTTCGGGGCAGTGGCCTCAATGGATAAGGATACTACTGAGTATTGTTACTGGATTATCGGTTAGCTTGTTGTGCTATCTCTCTATCTTCTTGCTCCCCTTGTACCCGCTCAGTGTAATTGGCTGTATCCTTTTCCTTTTTTCAATTGTTACCTTTTGTCCTCTTTTTTATCTGTGGTTGAATGTAGTGGCGATAAAAAGATTTATATGGAGAGATAAATATTGCCGCTATGCCTGTTTGGGTACGATCGCGGCCGCAGCGTTATGGACGGGCATATTTTCCATTGGTTACGTGATCGACAAGAACGGGATGGAACGCATTTATTCCATGCCAGTCAACAATCAACAAATGAGCGTACCAGCCTGGGTGCCGGTGGCGCAACGTATGCCAAGCGGCCGCATGGCGGAGCTGGTGCTGAAATGCGGTATTACTTATAGCGCACCGGTAGCTGATTTTGGCGAACTGGATTGGGTGCCAAAACGCTACAACGAAAAACGGATGCATGATCCTTTATTAATGATCGCCGCATTTTTTGGCGGCCGCTCCATTATCAATGAAGAAGACCGTATCCGTTTGCTGGAAGTAATGTACGACAAGCGCCATCAAGCTACTGAGCAATTGTGGAGCGGCGACGGCTTGCACACCACTGACGTACAAACCCGTGCGGAGGTGTGGCCCGACCAGCATGTGGCTTATACGGAACGCACGATCAGTGTAAGAAATAACAGCGAAGGCTGGAGCAATACGGGAGAAGCGCTCTATACATTTTATCTTCCTCCCGGCGCGACCGTCACATCGCTTTCCCTGTGGATCAATGGCAAGGAGGAGAAAGCCTTGCTCACCACAAAAGATACCGCTGTTAAGGCTTACACGCAGATAGTACGGAGAGAGAGGCGTGATCCGGCCGTCGTGCATTGGCAGGAAGGCAACCGTGTTACATTGCGGGTATTCCCTGTTACACGTGGAGAAGCAGAACGCAAGTTCAGGATCGGTATCACCTCGCCCTTACAGTTGGATAATAACCAGCTTGTATACCAACCAGGCTGGTTTGAAGGCCCCGACTGGCACGGCGCACCGGAACGGGTAAAAGTGATGCTGGCCTCCACTCCGCAATATATAAGCCTGCCTTACGGTTTCGGCCGCACCAATAATGAAATTGACTACAGTGGTAGTTATAGTAATGACTGGGAGCTGCGTTTCAGCAACGAGAAACCACCACGCGGCACTTTTACGTTTAGTGGTCAACGTTATAGTATCTTGTCTTACCAACCTGCCTTCGAACATTTCATCCCGGATGAAGTTTATCTTGATATCAGTAACAACTGGACATATGCAGCATATACAACACTATTGCAGGCCCTGGGCAAAAAGCCGGCGTATGTTTTCCATCCGGTAAAAGGCAAAACACTGATCAGCGCCGATAACAAGCAGCAGTTGTTCGATGAACTGCACCGTAACCGTTTCTCTTTATTCCCTTTCCAGTTATTGCTTTCGCCTGAAAAGTCGCTGGTGATCACCAGTTCGGGGAAATATGCTCCACAGCTGAGTGACCTGGATTCATCGCAATTCCGCAACGATGTCCGCGCTTTCTTCTCGCAGCGCCGGGTGCGGGTATTCGACCTGGCCGCTCGCCCTTCTCCCTATCTGGCAGCCTTGTGGGATACCAGGTCGCTGATATACGACAGTGGCGATCTGCGCGCCCTGCTTGCACAAATGAGTCAGGGCATTTTCCTTCGGTTGCAGGACAATGCCACCGAAGTTACTTTACCTGCCGCCGGTATCAGCATTGTACAAACAGCCGATACAACGCTGCCTGCTTGTACGGCGCCCGACCACCTGGCCCGGCTGTTTGCTTTCAATCATGTAATGCAGCAGCTGGGGCCGAAAGCTACGGACGATCATCCTGCTTTTGATCCGGCATTGTTGGCAGAGGCGCAACAGGCCAATGTGGTGTCGCCTGTTTCGAGTCTCATAGTACTGGAAACGCAGCAGGACTATGAGCACTTCAATATTTCCGAAAGCATCAATAGTTTGAAGAATGCAGCGCTGCGGGGCCATGGAGCGGTACCGGAGCCGCATGAGTGGGCGTTATTTATCGTAGCGCTGTGCTTCCTGGGGTATGTGCGTTATGGCAAACTGATCATCAAAAAAGAAGCATGATAACGTTAATGTATATACGCTACCGGATGATTACAGGCGGCTTGCTGATAGTCTTATACGCTATAATGATGATCCAGCGTTTATCGGATTATTTCCAATGGCGGAGCGCCGCCTTTGCATTGGGAATGCTTACAGTGGCTGTTGTTTGGAGAGTTGAGCGGCAAAGCGCCGGCAGTTTCCGTTTTGGATGGATATCTGCGATATGCTTGCTGCTGGCCTTTCTACTGCCAGTATATACTTTACAATATGCAGCCTTGGTAACCGGCCTGTTTTTTATTGTGGAAACGTTTTTCGGCAGAATAGACAAACTCCTGATCCTGGCGGCGTTATTCATCGCCCCGGTAATGGAATATGCTGCAAACGTTTTCAGCTTTCCGGTGAGATTGTGGTTGACGGCTGTGGCAGGAAAGATGATCAGCTGGACAGATCCACAGGTACATACTGCGGGCAATCTGATCATCCGTGGCGACAGGGAGTTTGCGGTGGACCCCGCCTGCATGGGTTTACAGCTGACCATTACCTCGCTGCTTTGCTGCCTCATGGCAGTAGCGATTTATCAACGCCGCTGCCAGCGGAGCTTGCCGTGGATGCCGTTGCTGGCGCTGATCGGCGTGGTATTGTTGCTGGACCTGGTCGCCAATCTTTGCCGGATTATCGTTTTAGTGATGTTTGCATTACCCCCGGGAACAATGGCTCATGAGTTTGTAGGGCTTGTTTCGCTGGGTATTTATACCATCGCTCCCATGGCCTTTCTCGTAAAATGCCTGCTGTATCGTTACGGCAAACCGCCGGTAACGCAAACGTATGCCCGCCGCAGTAGGCAATGGTGGCTATTATGCCTGGCGCCGGCCACAATACTCCTGCCCAAAAAGCTGACAGAAAAGAGCAATATGAAAACGTTTTCATTGCCTGGCTATGAAAGCACACAGTTGACAACAGGCATTACCCGCCTCTATTCCCAGGAGGCGCTCATCTATATCAAACCTATACCAGGATTTTATTTTACGGATCATCAACCTATGATATGCTGGAAAGGAAGCGGGTTTGAATGCAGGCAAATGCAACAAGACAATATAGATGGCGTAGATGTATATACCGGCATATTACAACGTAATAAAGAGAGATTATACACAGCCTGGTGGTATGAGAATGGTTTTCACAGAAGTATCAGTCAGCTGGAATGGAGATGGGATGCGCTTCGCAGCGGCCGTCATTATTATCTCGTAAATATCACCACAGCGTCGGAAACATTATTGCGGGAGAAAGTTCATGATTTTCTCCATATCTGCCGCATCCCTACTGCATCGCATACACCACAATATTCACCCCGAACTTCGTATTATCCTCTGCCATAAAACGCTTGTTCCTGAAATCATAATCCCATTCGCAGCCATAGTCTTTATTGCTGTACAGCACACCGATGCGGCCATTCACCTCAATCGCCTTGAGGTATTCATGTACAAGGTCATCTCCCCAGCCATTGAGTTCAAAGCTGGTATTGGGCGGACCTTGCTCGAAACGGAAAAAGGAATGATAGATAGGGTGGTGCTGTGGTATCTTTTTAAGCGCGCCTTTGCCAAACAGGCTAGCCATCTGCGTTTCAAAGGAGCGGGCAAAAAGCCCGTCGATATCATGGTTGCAATCGTCTACAAAAACAAAACCGCCACGCAGCACATATTGTTTGAAATTATTGGCTTCCTGCGCATCAAATTGTACGAGCTTATGGCCACTGAGATAACAGAAGGGATACTGAAATATCTCTGCACTGCCAAGGTCGATCACCTTCTCTTGTGGCGCTACAGGAATAGTGGTGTATTCGATCAGCGAATTGAGGATGTTGGAAGGCATCCGCTGATCGGTGTCCCAGTCGCCCGACCGGTATCTTAGTCTTACAAAAGTAAATACGTTCCCTTGCATGCGCTTATCCTTGGCTGTTACCGTCAATCTAATTTATTTTTTAAATTTCATCTTTTTATTTCAAATTTAAAACAATAGCTTTCTAACAGCTAACGCGTTACTATATGCTTAATGAGAAAACGTTGCAACAGTTGCTGGACAAACTGCCGCGGCTGAAACAAGAGATACGTAAGGTGATCGTAGGACAGGAAGCCGTGCTGGATGAAGTGCTGGTAGCCTTGCTGGCGGGTGGCCATTGCCTGCTCGAAGGCGTGCCGGGGCTGGCCAAAACATTGCTGGTACGCACGCTGTCGCAAGCGCTGCACCTGCCTTTCCGCCGCATACAATTCACCCCCGATCTCATGCCTACGGATATCATCGGTACGGAAGTGCTGGAAGAAGATCATGCTACCGGCAAACGTTTTTTCAAATTCAACAAAGGACCGCTCTTCGCTAATATCATCCTTGCTGATGAGATCAATCGTACGCCGCCGAAAACACAATCGGCCCTGCTGGAGGCGATGCAGGAATTTGAAGTGACTTATGCAGGGCAAACGTATGCGCTCGACAAGCCATTTTTTATTCTCGCTACACAGAACCCGATAGAGCAATCCGGCACCTATCCTTTGCCGGAAGCGCAGCTCGACCGCTTTCTTCTGTACATAAAGATCGGCTACCCTTCCGAGCAGGAAGAAACTGCGATCCTCACAGGTACCACCGGCACACAACAAACTGTGATACAGCCTGTGCTCGATGGCGAGGAGATCCGCCAGCTGCAACAACTTGTGCGCGAGGTGTCCATCGATGCCGACCTGGTCAGTTATGTAAGTCGCCTGGTGCGTGCCACCCGTCCGGATACTACCGTCAACGCCTATGTGAAAGAATGGGTGAGATGGGGCGCCGGCCCACGTGCCGGACAAGCGCTCATCCTAACCGCCAAAGCATTTTCGTTGTGCCGTGGCCGTTATACCGTCACGATAGATGATATTAAAGCAATGGCCTTTCCTGTGCTGCGCCATCGCATCCTGATGAACTTCAGGGCCGAAGCCGAAGGCGTAACGCCCGACCAGGTAACCGCCACCTTGTTACAACAGATCGAAAGAACTGCCACCCGCTTATCCTGATCATTATGAGCCGCCTGCTGGACCCGAAAACGATACTGGCCATCAAAGACCTGCCACTCGCCGCAAGAACAGTGGTGGATGGCTTCATGGCAGGCATCCATACCAGCAGGATGAAAGGCGCCGGACTGGAATTCAGCCAGTACCGCAGCTATCAGCCCGGAGATGACCTACGTTGGCTCGATTGGAAAATGTACGCACGGTCCGACCGCTACTATATCCGCGAATCCGAAATGGAAACAAGTATCGCGGTACGCCTGGTGATCGATGCGAGCAACTCCATGCGCCACCAGGAAGAGGGGATCGTGAAGATCGAATATGCCCGCTACCTTGCGGCTGCCCTGGGCTATCTTTCCCATTTACAGGGAGATGCCACCGGACTGTCCGTGCTGCAACAGGGACAGCTCGTCAATATGGACCCACGCCGCGAAGCGCAACAGATGGCCCGCTTCTACTACCAGTTAGAACAGATCAGCTCCGGTGGACGCTTTGCCGCGCCCGCACATTATCGTGATCTGATAACGGGAACGAATACACGCCAGCTGATTATTTTCATTACCGATTATTACGAGCGGGAGGGAGAGATCACCGCGCTGCTGCAAACACTGGCAGCGCAACGCCATGAGGTAATGGTGTTCCAGCTACTGGGCCGGCAGGAGAGAGAAGGGCATTTTACCGGGTATCAGGCAGTGGAAGACCTGGAGACAGGAGAGATCATGGCGATAGATAATATCGCTAACGGGGAAGACTATACGAATAATTTCAATCAATATATTAACGCCTTGCGCAGCCGCCTGCTGGAAAAGAATATCTGGTACAGGCAGCTGTGGCTACAGGAACCGCTGGATACCGCCCTGCGCGATGTGCTGAACCAGCGCAATAAAATGAGGAGATAAGTATTGCTGCAATTGCTACAACCCATATGGATGCTGATGACTGCCGGGATCGCTGTTCCGGTGTTCATTCATTTGTGGCGCCGCCGCCCCGGCAAAGTGCTCAAAGTAGGCAGCGTACAGCTGTTACAGGCGGCATCTGTACGGCATGCGCGCAGCACACGTATTTCAGAATGGTGGCTCTTACTGCTGCGTTGCCTGCTGATCCTGCTGCTGGCATTGCTCTTGTCGGCGCCCGTATGGCAGCAATCCATCGATGCCCGCTCACAACGCGGCTGGGTACTGGTGGAGAAAGGCGCCTATCCTCATTTTCAACATACAGTAGATTCGCTGTTGCAGGCAGGCTATCGTTTGCATAACTGGGACACTTCTTTCGGCAGCACCAATGTGCAATCCTTGTCAGGCATAGATACCGCGCAAATACCCTATTGGCAGCTGTTAACTCTCTTGCAAGAGAAAGTGCCGCCCGACCTGCCGCTTTACCTCTTTACCGGCAATCGCCTCAGCCGCTTCTCCGGCGCACGCCCGGAACTGGCCCTGCAACTGCATTGGAGCACCTACACTCCCGCAGACTCCATTACTCACTGGAACGCCTATACGTATCCTGTTAGCAAGGATAGCGTTTATACGATTACCGGCGCCGCTACACCCACCGGTGTGACTTATACCGGCAAAACGGCTGCAGGCAGCGATAGCGGCATCTGCCGCATCAGCATCTTCGCAGATAATAACGCCGACGCAGCTTATGTGGCTGCGGCATTGCAAGCCTTGCAGCAATACACCCGGCGGAACATGCAGGTGGAAGTGGTTACGGCAGCGGCGCAATTACCGCCTTCGCCAAACTGGCTCTGGTGGCTGTCAGAAAAGTCCCTGCCGCCCGGTGTCAAAGCCTTGCATACCGTGCGCTATGCACCTGGCAAACCACAGTATTACCACGCTTATTTACAAGGTTCGGACATCGCCGTAAATGCGCATATCCCTGCAAACGATAGCGCTGCCTTATGGCGCGACAGCTACGGTAATTCCCTTTTGTCTGCTAACGGAAACGATTATACGTTATATACCCATATCCATCCCTCATGGACTGAAATGCCCTGGAGCAGCGTATTTCCGCAATACCTGCTGCCGCTTTTCTTCCCGGAACAGGATACCCTGCTGCAAGACCGCCGCCAGATAGCGCCGGACCAAATAATGCCGGCACAAAAAGAGCCCGGTAATACCAACAAGTCATTCACGGTGCTTAGCTCCCTGGAACAGCCCTGCTGGATACTTCTCCTGCTGGTTTTTTGCATGGAAAGATATCTGTCTGCCAGACGGAAAAAGGAGGATGCACATGAATAACGCAAGAGGATATACGAAGATAGAAAGCGTCCGCCGCCGCTGGAACATCATCAAACTGCTGGCCATCCTGCTGCAATCCTTGGCTGTAGCGGCGCTCGGCTGGTCGCTGTTCGGCGCCCGGGGCATATGGGCGAGTATAGTCGCACTGGCCTTGCTGCTGTATCTTTTCCGGCGCAAACCTTTGCAAAGGGAAGAGGTAGCGCGTTACCTGGATCAAACGTTTCCGCAGCTGGAAGACAGTTCCGCACTTCACCTGCTCCCATCGGCAGCGTTGAACATGTTGCAACGTTTGCAGCTGGAAAAAACAACCGGGCCAATGGAGCAACTATTGCTACCCCGCAGTTTCTATAAACCGCTGCTGCGTGCTGCCGTAGTATTACTGGCAGCCATGGTTGCAAGCGCGGCGATCCGCTACTGGCGGCCATCATGGCAGCAGCGGGCCGCTGCTGCTGACCAAACAACTATCCCCGAAAAAATATTGCCCGGCATCACGCAGGTGAAAGTGCGGATCATACCACCCGCATATACGAAACTACCTGCCCGCGAACAGGCCGCTTTTCATATCAGGGCGGAAGATAGTGCCCAACTGCGCTGGGAGCTGCATACCAACCACGCCGTGAAGCAGCTGGCATTGCTTTTCAGCGACAGCACCCGTATTAATCTGCAACCCGATGCCGACAGCACTACGTGGACGGCTACACGCCTGCTGCAACATCCCGGCTTTTACCAGGTGCAGCTGGACAAAGATCTCTCCGAATTTTATCAGCTGGAAATGATCCCCGATCAGCCGCCCACCGTGAAGATCTCATCGCCACAACCTTATACCGTCATCGACTTTGGCATGCCATTAAAGGTAGCAGTGAAAGCCGCCATTGCCGACGACTACGGCATCCGCGATGCCGTGCTCCACGCCACTATTACCAGCGGCAGCGGGGAAGCCATACGCTTCCGCGATACCCAGTTCGTATTTGACCAGTCACTGAATGCCCACCTGCCGCGTTATGAACTGAGCCGTCAGCTCAACCTCGGCGCATTGCACCTCCAACCCGGCGATGAGCTTTATTTTCATATAGCCGTTACCGATAGCCGCCGCCAGCAAACCCTGTCAGACGTTTATATCGTTACCCTGCCAGATACGGCCCAATTGTTCAATCTCGAAGGAGTGGCCAACGGCGTTAACATCAAACCGGAATATTTCCGCAGCCAGCGGCAGATCATTATTGAAACAGAACAATTGATAAGGGAGAGAGACAGTTTGCCGGTAGAGAAATTCAAAGACCGCAGCAATGGCCTCGGCACAGATCAGAAGCTGCTCCGCCTGCGCTACGGCAAATTCCTGGGCGAAGAGTCGGAATCTAATGTAGGCGATTCCCGTGTAGCGGAAGAAGACGATCACGACCACGGTCAGCATGCGCCGGAAAAAAATGATGCCAGCGATTTCGGTAATGCCGCTAAAATACTGGACGAGTTTACAGACAAGCACGACAATGCCGAAGATGCATCTTTCTTTGAGCCAGCCGTAAAGCAGCAGCTCAAAGCCACGCTCAATGAAATGTGGAAAGCCGAATTGCAATTGCGTCTCTTCAAACCGCAGGACGCCCTGCCTTTTGAATACAAAGCCCTGCGCCTGCTCAAGGACCTGCAACAGAAGTCACGCGCATACGTTGCTAAAACAGGCGTGAAAACCACACCGCTGAAACCGGAGAAGCGCCTCAGCGGCGAGCTGGATAAAATAGACCCGTTGGTATTGAAAGATGAAATGCAGGTAAAAGACGATAAGCACATACTACGTATAGCCTTGTCCGTGTTAGATCATACAGGTCCGTACGATGCGGCTTCGCTGGCCGTATTGCAGCAGGCATTGCCGGCGCTCGGCAGTCGCGCAGCGGCGGAGCCGGCAGCCTTCCTGCCAGCCATGGAGGCGCTGTCGCGCATCGTGCAGGGCAAAAGCAAAAGTGCGACGGATGCCGCCGCCGCACAGCGGGGGCTTTTGAAAATGTTGCCGGCGCCGCTTGCGCCGCAGCCGGATACGCGCACGCCGCAAAACCGCCTGCAACAATACTATTGGAAAAACCTTTATCAGCGCAAAGGAACATGAACTATTGGAACGATATCGTGATGGGCGCCGGCATAGTGCTACTGCTGGTGTTGCTGCGGCAGGAATACCGGCGGCCCGGTAAACGGCGCCTTCTCTTCCGGCTGATAGCCACCACCATCGCGGTAGGCAGTCTCGTGATGTTAGCATGGCCTGTTTATCTTCCCAAAAAAAATACAAGGCCCGCAAATAATGTCCGTACTCCGGAGCAGGCATCGAAAAATGGGTTCATCGCCTGCAACTGGCCACAGCGCCTCGCTTATGGCAAACCTTTGCAGATAAGCGGCCGTTACCGCAATGGCAGCAATGCCGCAGTATGGCTGCAACTGCGCTATGCAGGCCTTACGCAAGACTCGCTGAAAATACCTGCACAAACAGATACTACTTTTTCCCTGCAAACGTTTCCGCCATTCCTGGGGCCAGGCGAATTCGAGCTGAGGGCAGGCAAGCGCAGCGCGCCCGTGCCTGTGGAAGTATTGCCGGTAAAGCGTTTTGGCATACTGTTCCTCGCCGCATCGCCGGATTTTGAAAACCGCTTCCTGGCCGACTGGCTCGGAAAAGGACAGCAGGAGGTAGCCATGCGCACCTTGGTGTCGAAAGGAAAATATGCCACGCGCTTCTTCAACAGGAAAACGATACCGATAGACGTTAATGCCGCCCTGCTCGACCAGTTCGCCCTGGTGATCGCCGATAAACAAGCATTGACCGCCACGGAGTGGAATAACGTGAACGCCTACACGCGTACGCACGACCTGGGCCTTATCATCCGCGGCGACAGCGCCGGCGCCGGCAGTCGCGCCGTGAGCCTGCAACTGAGTGGTGGCGAACGGCTACCGCCCATTGCCGCAGATCCCGCACTGGCAGGGCGTTCCGGCAATACAAAGGTACCCTTGGTGAAAGACAGCGCCGGTAACATATACGTGAGCATGACGATGGAAGGAGCAGGAAAACGTTTGCAGTCGCATATCAACAACACCTATACCTGGCAACTGGCAGGAGAGGAGCGCGCCTATAGCCATTACTGGTCGGCCCTGATCAACGCCGCTATGCGCAGCGAGGAAACGCCCGCCGCTATTACCCTTTCGCCTCAACTGCCAAGGGTAAATGAACCGGTAACCATTACCCTCGCCACCACAGATACTGTAGCAGCGCCGGTGGTAGCCACTAAGAACGGGAATGTTTACCTCGCACAGCACCTGTTGCTGCCCGGCGTATGGACGGGCCGCTACTGGCCCTTGCAAAGCGGCTGGCAAAGTTTCACGGTGGCCGGACAAACCACGCATGGCTATATTTACCAAGCGAGCGATTGGCCGGAATTGATGCCGGAAAAAGCGGAAATGCCTGCCGCCACTGCCAATGCGGCCCGGAAACGTTTGCCCCTGTGGTACTTTGCCCTTGCCCTGGTACTTTCCTGCGCAGGGCTGTGGATAGAGCGGAAATTGTGACAAACGGTTTAAAATAAACAGAAAAAAAATATAGCTTAGGACAATGGTTTGAAGCTATGAGAACACATCTCCGTTATGTGTGTTGCTGTATTGTTTGCAAACCTTTGCCGTATCAACTTAATCTAAATCAAATCTAAACCGGAGGACTTTCTATTGAAACGTAAAGACTTTATCCAGCTTTCCGCAATGGGACTGGGCGCCCTCATGATGCCGAAATTCGCTGCATTCGGCAACCCTGTTGATCCATCCCGTTTTCTGAATGATGGCATCGACGTAAAGGTGAAGAAACAACTGGCGGATGTAGCGCTCAACGCAGCCCGCGCTAAGGGCGCCACCTATGCAGACGTTCGCATAGGACGCTATCTCAACCAGTTCATCGTTACCCGCGAAAATCGTGTGCAGAACATTGCCAACACAGAATCTTTCGGGGTAGGCATCCGCGTAATTGCCAATGGCTGCTGGGGCTTCGCCGCCACCAACAACGTGACGAAAGAAGAGATCGCCAAAGC
Source organism: Chitinophaga vietnamensis (assembly GCF_902167635.1). Lineage (GTDB taxonomy): Bacteria > Bacteroidota > Bacteroidia > Chitinophagales > Chitinophagaceae > Chitinophaga > Chitinophaga vietnamensis. The sequence goes on along the minus strand of NZ_CABHMS010000007.1, from coordinate 142,530 downwards.
CGCCGAACGCGCCGTAGCAGTGGCCAAAGCCAACTCCCGCGTGAAGGCCGATCCCGTGCAACTCGCGCCACAAGAAGGCTATGGCGAAGTAGCGTGGAAAACGCCCATCCTGCAAAATACCTTCGCCATCCCCGTGAAAGACAAAGTAGACTTGCTCCTGTCGGTGAATGACGCAGCCCTCAAAGGCGGCGCTAACTTCGTCAATTCTGTGATACTCGCCGTCAACGAACAGAAATATTTCGCTTCCACCGATGGCTCCTACATCGATCAGGATATTCATCGCATCTTCCCCACCTTCACCGTCACGAAAACAGATCGTAGCACCGGCAAGTTCGAAACACGTAAATCGCTCAGCTCACCGGTAGGCATGGGATACGAATACCTCACTGCCTCCGCCGCGGATAAAGTGAGCGGTGTAGTAACACGCTACCGCAACCGCTACGATATGCTGGAAGATGTGAAGAACGCCACCGCGGATGTAGAACAGAAGCTGAAAGCTAAATCAGTAGAGCCGGGCAAATACGATCTCATCCTCGATCCTTCACACCTCTGGCTTACCATCCATGAATCCGTGGCGCACCCCACAGAGCTGGACCGTGTGCTCGGCTATGAAGCCAACTACGCCGGCACCAGTTTCCTTACGCTGGATAAATGGAGATCAGGCAAATTTAACTTCGGCAGCAAACTGGTGAACATCGTGGCCGACAAACTCCAACCCGGATCCCTTGGCGCGGTAGGCTATGACGATGAAGGCGTGAAATGCGGCCAGTGGGACCTCATCAAAGAAGGAGTGCTGGTTAATTACCAGGCCATCCGCGACCAGGCACATATCATCGGGTTGAAACATTCGCAAGGCTGCTGCTACGCCCAAAGCTGGGCGGATGTGCAGTTCCAGCGCATGCCCAACGTCTCCCTGCAACCCGGAAAAGAAAAATTAAGTGTAGATGATATGATCAAAAATGTAGAGAAAGGCATTTACATCATCGGCGACGGCTCTTTCTCCATCGATCAACAACGATATAATTTCCAGTTCGGCGGACAAACATTCTATGAAGTCAGGAACGGAAAAATCACCGGTATGCTCAAAGATGTAGCCTACCAGGCCAATACACAGGAGTTCTGGAATAGTTGTACCGCGATCGCCGACAAGAGCGACTACCGCCTTGGCGGCGCTTTCAATGATGGCAAAGGCCAGCCGGGCCAGTCGAACGCCGTATCGCACGGCAGCGCCACCACCCGCTTCAATGGTGTAAACGTAATCAATACTGCAAGAAAAATCTGATTCAAGCACAATGGCTATACTACATAAAGAAGAAGCGAAAGCGCTGCTGCAAAAAGTGCTTTCTTACTCTAAAGCAGACGAATGCGAAGTGAGCCTCCGTGGCACGGAAGGCGGTAATATCCGCTATGCGCGCAACGCCATCTCCACTGCAGGAGATATCAGCACCCTCACGCTGTCTGTTACCTCTACCTTTGGCAAACGCTCCGGCAGCGCCACCATCAATGAATTTAACGATGCGGCCCTGCAGCGCGTGGTGCAACGCGCCGAAGAACTCGCGAAGCTCGCCCCCGAAAACCCGGAATACATGCCGCTTTTAGGGCCAGCCACTTTCAAAGAGTCCATCGCATTCGTGCCGGCTACCGCCGCTATCACACCGGATAACCGCGCGGATGCTGTAGCAAAGAGCATCGAGGTGGCCAAAGGCGCCAACCTTGAAGCCGCCGGCTTTATCGAAAATACCACGGCCTTCAATGCCGTGCTCAATTCCAAAGGACTTTTCGCATACGATGCAGATACCGGCGTGGTGTTCACCATCACCACCCGCAACAGCGCCGGCACCGGCTCAGGCTATGCCGCGCGCGGCTTCAACGACGTATCCAAACTGGATACTTACGAGGCCACGAAAATAGCCGCTGCCAAAGCGAACAGCTCCGCCGCCGCCAAAGCGCTGGAACCAGGCAAATACACCGTGATCCTCGAACCCGTAGCCGCTACCTACATGCTGGAAAATATGTTCCGCGGCCTCGATGCCCGCAGCGCCGACGAAGGTCGCAGCTTCATGAGCAAACCCGGCGGCGGCAACCGTTTGGGCGAACAGCTCATGGATGAAAAAGTAACCATCTACTCCGATCCCTTTCATCCGGAACTGCCATCGTCTACCTGGAGCCGCGAAGGACAAGCGCTGGAAAAGATCAACTGGATCGAGAATGGCAAAGTTAAAAACCTGATGTACTCCCGCTACTGGGCAGAGAAAAAAGGCGTAGCCCCCGTGCCCATGCCTTCCAATATCATCATGCAGGGCGGTGATGCCTCCCTCGAAGAGCTGATCAAAAGCACCGAGAAAGGGATACTTGTATCCAGGCTGTGGTACATCCGCCTGGTGGATGCCCAGACCCTGCTGCTGACGGGCCTCACCCGCGACGGAACTTTCTACATCGAAAACGGGCAGATCAAACATCCCGTTAAAAATTTCCGATTTAATGAAAGCCCGGTGATCATGCTTAACAACGTAGAAGCCCTGGGCAAGGCAGAAAGAAGCGTGAGCGTGGAATCTTACAGAAGCTATCTCATACCGCCAATGAAAATCCGTGACTTTACATTCACATCATTGTCGGATGCCGTATAAATCGTCATTCTAAAAACCAACAAAAAAGTTGCCGCAATGAAAAGAAGAGACTTCTTACATTACGCCGGCATGGGCATCGGGGCAGGAATGCTTTCGCAGATACCCATCGTCGGAAAGGCGATCCCCTTGGAAACTCCATGGTATAATGTAGATACCTCGAAGAAAAAGGAGATGGCCGATATTGCCCTGAATGCCGCCCGCAGCAAAGGCGCTACGTACACGGATGTACGAATTGGCAGGTATCTCAACCAGTATATCATCACCCGGGAAGACAAGGTAGAGAACATCGTGAATACCGAATCCTTTGGTATCGGTATCCGTGTGATCGCCAATGGCAGCTGGGGCTTTGCTGCCACCGACCAGCTGGATCGTGATAACATCGCTAAAACCGCTGCCCTCGCAGTGGCCATCGCAAAAGAAAATGCCAGGTTGCTTACCACCCCCGTACAACTCGCGCCACAGAAGGGTTACGGCGAAGTGAGCTGGAAAGCGCCTATCGAAAAAAATGCTTTCGAGGTACCCGTGAAAGAAAAAGCCGACCTGCTGTTGTCTGTCAATGATGCAGCCCTCAAAGGCGGCGCTAACTATTGCGGTTCTTATCTCTTCCTGGTGAATGAACAGAAATATTTCGCCAGCAGCGACGGCTCTTATATCGATCAGGATGTACACCGCATCTGGCCTACCTTCCAGATCACCAAGATCGATGCCGCCACCGGCAAGTTTGAAACCAGGCGTGCGCTCAGCGCACCCCGCGGCCTCGGTTATGAATACCTCATCCCGAAAGAATCCGAGAAGATCAAAGGCGTCACTACGTTGTACCGTGACCGTTATGATATGCTGGAAGATGCCCGCCAGGGCGCCGCACAGGTAGGGCAGAAGCTCAAAGCCAAATCTGTAGAACCCGGTAAATATGATCTCATCCTCGATCCTTCGCACCTGTGGCTTACCATCCATGAATCGGTAGGACACCCGACAGAATTGGACCGCGTACTGGGCTATGAAGCCAACTTCGCCGGCACCAGCTTCCTCACGCTAGACAAATGGGAATCGAAGAAATTCAACTTCGGCAGCCCTATCGTAAATATCGTGGCAGATAAACTGCAACCCGGCTCTCTCGGCGCCGTAGGCTACGACGATGAAGGCGTAGGCACCCAGAAATGGGACCTCATTAAAAATGGCGTACTGGTGAACTACCAGGCCATCCGCGATCAGGCGCACATCATCGGCCTGGATCATTCGCAGGGTTGCTGCTACGCGCAAGGCTGGTCGGATGTGCAGTTCCAGCGCATGCCCAACGTATCGCTGCAACCCGGCGCCGCCAAACTCACGCCTGCGGAGATGATCAAGAATGTAGAGAAAGGCATCTTCATCGCCGGCGATGGCTCTTTCTCCATCGATCAGCAACGTTATAATTTCCAGTTTGGCGGACAGATATTCTACGAGATCAAAAACGGCGAGATCGTAGGCATGCTGAAAGATGTAGCTTACCAGAGCAACACACAGGAGTTCTGGAATAGTTGCAAAGCGATCGCGGATGCCCGCGACTACCGCCTCGGCGGCTCTTTCTTCGATGGAAAAGGCCAGCCACAGCAGGTGAGCGCCGTGTCACACGGTTCTTCCACCGCCCGTTTCAATGGAATCAATGTTATTAACACCGCCAGAAAAATTTAATTATGCCTCTACTCACGAAAGAAGAAGCGCAGGCATTATTGAAGAAAGTGCTTGCCTATTCCAAAGCAGATGAATGCCAGGTCAACCTCTATGGCATCGACGGCGGCAATATACGCTACGCCCGTAACGCCGTATCTACCAGCGGTGGCAATAGCAGCGGACAGCTGCAAGTGTCTTCCGCCTTCGGCAAAAGGCTGGGAACAGCCACCATCAACGAATATGATGATGCTTCGCTGGAAAAGGTAGTCCGCCGCTCGGAAGAGCTGGCGCGCCTCGCCCCGGAAAATCCTGAATACATGCCTTTCCTCGGCCCGCAGGATTATGGTCCTGAAGCGCCCACCTTTGAGGCAGCCACTGCTGCCATCGATCCGAAATTCCGCGCAGAAGCCGTAGGCAAGAGCCTGGAGATATCCAAAAGCAACCACCTCATCGCGGCCGGATTTCTCGAGAACGATGCAGCCTACAGCGCCATCATGAACACCAAAGGACTGTTTGCCTACAGCACCAGCACCAATGTCAACTTCAACGTGACCCTGCGCACGGAAGATGGCACCGGCTCCGGCTATGCTTCCCGCGGCTATAACGACGTTAACCAGCTCGATGTAGCCGCCGCCACCAGCATCGCCGCTAAAAAAGCCGCCGGCTCCAAAGGCGCGAAAGCACTGGAACCCGGCAAATATACCGTGATACTGGAACCCGCTGCCGGCGTCGTATTGCTGGAACAACTAGCTTTCAACATGGATGCCCGCAGCGCCGATGAAGGCCGCAGCTTCCTCAGCAAACCCGGTGGCAAAACAAAGCTGGGCGAGAAAATCATGGACGACAGGGTCACCATCTATTCTGATCCCTGGGACAAACGCCTTCCCACCACTCCCTGGAATGGCGATGGCCGCCCGCAGGAGAAAACAGTGTGGATCGATAAAGGCGTCGTGAAAAATATGTACTACTCCCGCTTCTGGGCGCAGAAGAATAATGTGAAAGCCGTACCAGGACCAGATGCCATGATCATGACAGGCGGCGACGCTTCCCTCGAAGACCTGATCAAAAGCACGGAGAAAGGTATCCTCGTAACGCGCCTCTGGTACATCCGCCCGGTAGATCCGCAAACGCTCTTGTTTACAGGCCTCACCCGCGACGGGACTTTCTATATCGAAAATGGTGAGATCAAATTTCCGGTGAAGAACTTCCGCTTCAACGAAAGCCCGGTGATCATGCTCAATAACCTCGAAGCATTAGGCCGGCCGGAACGCATCGTGAGTAGCGAATCCAATGCACATGCGCTCATCCCGCCCCTGAAGATCCGCGATTTCACTTTCACTTCGCTGTCCGACGCTATATAAATATCAACGTTTGGAACGTGCTGCTACAGCGCGTTCCAAACTTATTGTACTATCACTTCCCCGACCGGAGAGACTAACTTCTTATAAGGATCAGCCATAAACAAATCAAGAAAACTGGCCCCTTTCACCCCAAAACCTGGGCCATGGCCACGGTCGTGGATCAGCAGTAACTGACTGTTAGGCATTGTTCGTTTGATAAGCACATTGTAGAACGAGGGGCACCAGGGATCAATATCGCCCGCAGAGATCAATGCCGGCACATTGGAATATACCGGCGTTTTAGCGCTTGCCGGCTCCGGTTGTACTTCCCAACATTTACATATGGCATGATTCACGTTGTTGAAGGCATAACCTGCAAACCAGGGCAGCACCTCGTATTGCCGCCGGACAAGGTCTTCGCTGGAATAGGCGATCTGCTCCGAACAATATACCGACAGGCGCATGCCATAGGCCAGCTGGGTATTATCTGAAAATACATTATCCAGGCTCTCTTTCACATAGGCTTCATGATGGCCGTTTATCAGTTCCAGCATCACGAAGGGCACTTCTTTCACCTGCCTTTCATTCAGGCGGTCGATCACTGCATCCATCAATTGCTGCTTGGTATAATCTACCAAGATATCTTCATTCGTTTTCTTTACCAGGTAATGCATCGTGAAAGTTTTACCTGTAATGTCTGTAAAGTATTGATGGAAGCGGTTCCGGAGGTTTTTGTATACTGCCTGTGCGGAGTCTTTTTCACAATGGCTGAACACCTGTTCAAGTGCTTCATTCATATTGAAAAGTGCATGCTCTTCATAGTTTACAAAACCTGGTAAAGGGGAGTTGAGGAGGAGCGCCTTCACAGCTTCCGGATGATTTCTGGCCACGGTAAGCATCAATCCACCGCTATAGGAGATACCTACCAGGTAGAGTGAATCGAGTGTGAGCGCTTTGCGCAGATCATTGATATCTTCCGCACTCTCGATAGTATTATAGGCAGAGAGATCAATGCCTTGTCCGGCAAGCCTTTTGCGGCAGGCGCGCAGGGCCAGTAGCCGCATGCTGTCTACGGATAGCCGTTCCCGGTAGGCCCTTTGTATGGCAGGCTGCACTTCTTCGCAAGTAAGACAGGGAACGGTATTTTTTGTGCCGCGCTGATCGAGGAAAATAAATCCACCGTAGCTCAGATAATCGGAACGATACTTCACTTGCGTAACTTGACGGGTAGTACTGTATCCCGGGCCGCCGGTACATAGGAGCGCGATGTTTTTGTGCGCATCCTGCGTGTCTCTCCGTATAAAAACAAAAGGCAGTTTAATCGTGCGGCCACGGGGACCTTGCCGGTTCTCCGGTACAATGAGATAGCCGCATTTCGCTACTACGCCGCTATCTATTTTTATCATGCAGGGGCCATATTCAATCTTTGGCGTATAACCCTGCGCTGCCACACTGGTCGCAATAGCAATAAGGATCAATGTTAACAGAGAAGAGCGTTGCATGAGATGGTGGATTGTCTTCCTGAATATAATAAATTATACGATCTCCTCTGTCTCTTCTTTATGCCTGGGCTGATAGTACAGGTAATAATACGCCAATATCAATACCCCGATCGTAAATGGTATCACCGCCAGGTGTTTGTATGTGATGCCGCCATACACATGGTGTTCATCGAAATGGAAAAATTCGCTGATCATCCAGTAGGAGTTGGCGCTGATCCATACGGTGATAGCCAGGTTATGACATAGTTCCGCCACAAACTGCCGGGTGCGCCAGGCGATCACGATGGAGATGATGAGGGTAGGGAAGATCATGGCAATGCCCAGCGGCTTCCAGATCATACACCAGCTCACATCTTTCAGTAACCAGAAAACGATGTGCAGGTTCTCCATTTTGCGGTAGCTTAAGGGAATGCTGTAAACCGGTGATGAAGGCTTGTCTTCACGCATGTTGATAGATTGGTGGATTGGTTGAATGTTGATTGCTTTCTCTCGGGGCACAAAGATATTCTTTATCTTCGTTTTGTTCCAATAATCAGCAATGAACGATTTTTACTGGTCTTCCCACAACACGCGTTTTCATGGTATCAACTGGATACCGGCAGATTTTTCCAGGGTGATGATCATGGTGCATGGCATTGGCGAGCATGTGGGCCGTTACAGTCATGTAGCGGAATACTTCATGCAGCAGGGTTATGCGGTAACGGGCATCGATCATTATGGCCATGGCAAGAGCGATGGCAGGAGGGGCGCCTCCCGCGGAATGGAATTTACCTTCGATTATCTGCAGGCTTTTGTGGCCCATGTAAAAGACCTGTATGGCAAGCCGGTAGTGATGTACGGGCACAGCATGGGCGGCGGGATACTGACCGGTTTTCTCTTACAGCGTCAGCCGCAGCTGCTGGCGGCGGTGATCTCCGCGCCGGCGCTTATCATCGGCATGAGGCCGGGCCCCTTGCTGAAAGGCTTGCTGCGCGTGCTCAGCGCGCTGGCGCCCAACCTGCGCATCAAACAAGGCCTTGACATCAACAAGATATCACATGATCCCGATGCCGTGCAACTATTCCAGCGCGATCCTTTGCGGCATGATAAACTGAGCCTCCGACTCGCAAACGATATGATCCGCAACGGCGCCTGGTGCCTGGAACATGCGCAGGAACTTACCACCAGATCTTTGCTCATCCACGGCGATGCCGACGCCTTTACCGCGGTAGAAGGCTCCCGGCTGTTTGCGCTGCGCGCGCCCGCCACGCTGCTCACCTACAAAGAATGGCCCGGCAGCTATCATGAACTGCATAATGAAACGAATAAAACCGCAGTGTTACAATTCATTTGTGAATGGCTAAGACATGTGTAGGGATTTATGGATTTATGGATTTTTTGATTTACGGATTTGATGGCCCGCTACCGCTCTTCAAATCCGTAAATCAAAAAATTCGAAAATCCCTACATTTGTGGCTTAATTCATCATTATGAAAATCCCTTCATTTAAATTCCTCGTGGCCGCATCCCTGTTGATGATCGGCATGGAAGCCAGTGCACAGGTTGATATCGGCGCAAGAGGCGGTATCAGCATTCCTAAACTCTCCGCGGGAGGTAACGAAAAAAATCCTTTGAACAGCGGCTATAGCTCAAGACTGGGGCCTGATTTCGGCGTTTTCGCAGAGTATCATGTGAGTAAACTTTTTTCCGTACAGGCCATGGTAGAGTATTCATCGCAAGGCGGCCAGAAGAGCGGTTTACAGGCTTATCCCACACCCGACGAGATGAAGCCTTACTTCGCTCCCAATCCGGCGCCTACCTACCTTTACGCTGATTTCAAGAGCGAAGCCAAGCTCAATTACCTGATGGTGCCCATCCTTGCTAAATTTGGCTGGGACCTCGGCAAGCAATCACCCTGGCGCCTATACGTAGATGCAGGCCCGTTCTTCGGCTTCCTGCTCTCTGCCAAACAGGTGACCAGCGGCAGCAGCGCGGTATTCCTCGATCCTGAGGGTAAACAACCCATCACGGCAGCAGGTACACCGTCCTTCGATGCCACCAAGGACATCAAAGACCAGTTGAACACTTTCAACTTCGGCATCAGCGGAAACATAGGACTGGCCTATCATTTCAACCGCAGCCAGATATTTGTGGAAGGCGGCGGTAACTACGGCTTCCTGAATATCCAGAAAGGGCACGACAACGGTAAGAACAATACCGGCGCCGCCACCGTGGTGTTAGGATATGCCTATCGCTTAGGTAAATAAGGCTAAAAGCCCTTGAAACGCCAGGAGCGCTTCAAGGGCTTTTAGATTATCTTTGCTAAAACACCCATCCACATGGTTCGCATTTCCAACGAAAAACTCACCGTCGCCATCGCTGAAAAAGGCGCGGAGCTGCAAAGCATCGTGCGCAACGATAACCACCTCGAATACTTATGGAGCGGCGACCCTGCCTTTTGGGGCAAGAAGAGCCCGGTACTGTTCCCCATCGTAGGCGGACTGAAAAACAACACTTACCATTATAACGGACATGACTACACGCTGGGCCGCCATGGCTTCGCCCGTGATGAAACATTTGTAGTAACAGAACAAGGCGATAACTACGTAGTATTAGCCTTAGCGCACAACGACCATACGCTCAAAGTATATCCTTTCCATTTTATTTTCAGTGTGAGATATATGCTGGAAGATGACCAGCTGCAAGTAAGTTATCATGTAAAGAATATGGGGCATGATGTGATGTTATTCTCTGTAGGGGGGCATCCTGCCTTCCGGGTGCCGTTGACGCCCGATACCGTTTACACCGATTATTATCTTCATTTCAATAAAGAGGAAACCGCGGGCCGCTGGCCTTTATCTGCCGCAGGCCAGATCGAAATGGCGCCGGCTCCTTTGCTGCAACACACGCAGGAGCTGCCTTTATCAAAACCACTGTTCTACGAAGATGCTTTAGTATTCAAAGGGCTGGCTTCTACCGCTATCAGCATCCGTAGCCACAAAACGCCTCACGGCCTCACCCTCGCCTTCGACGGCTTCCCTTACATGGGCATCTGGGCCGCCAAAGATGCCGACTTCGTCTGCATCGAGCCCTGGTGCGGCATCGCCGACAACGTCAACGCCACCGGCGAACTCGCCGCCAAAGAAGGCATCCATTCACTCTCTCCCGGAGAAATATTTGAAAAAACGTGGACAGCCACATTCTATTGATGCGAAGGTTGTCTTGCTCAGGATTATTTTGATTTTAAGGATTACCAGGATTTTTTTATCAGGATTAATGAGAATAAAAAAGGATTCACGAAGATCATTTCGAGATGATCTTCGTGAATCCTTTTTTATTCCAGAAAAAAATCCTGGTAATCCTTAAAATCAAAATAATCCTGAGCAAGACAATCGTCGCGTTAAAAATTATACCCTGCCTTCAGGCCCCAGAAGCCATGGGTGCCGTCTTTGAACCAGGCTTCGTATTTGCCTTCTACATCCAGGCCCAGCAAGCGGACGCCGATACCAGGAGCTACCAGCGCACCTACGCCATTGTTGTAGTCGCCGGTGAATTGCGCAGTACCGCCTTCTACTTTTACATACAGCGGACCTACTAAACTATATCTCAAACCAAGACGGATAGGAATCACTTTGGCAGATGGATAAGTGGTAGTGGTAGTACCGGTAGGCACATCTTTCTTGCCTTTGAAATACATAAAGCTGACGGAACCTACTGCCGTTAAGCCGGCCACCAGTTTAATATCGGCGCCCAAACCAATGCCATAGCCCGTTTGATGGCTATTGCTGAAATCCCCTGTGGGAAAACCCGCTTCAATAAAAGGACCGATACTAAACCTTTTCAATTGCGCCTGCGACGATTGCACACTCGCACAGATCATCAGCAACAGGCTGAAAGATACCAGAATGATTTTTTTCATAAGATCTATTTTTTCAACAGGAAATGGTGAACTAATTATTGGTAAATGTACTGATAATTAGTTGATATTTAAGCTCCCGCGTTGTGCGGGAGCTTAAATATCTACATCATTGCCTCTTCCAGTTGTTGTTGTGCCGCCGCACGGCTTTTAGCCAATACTTCCACTTTGGGCGGAATTAATTTATACACTACCGGCGTTACAATACGTGATAGCAAAGTAGAACTGATCAAACCGCCTATCAACACTATCGCCAGCGGCGCAATCAGCGGATTGGTGGAGATGGCAATGGGAATCAGGCCGCCGATGGCCGTGAGCGAGGTGAGCACGATCGGCAGGAAACGTACCTCACCCGCTTCGCGTATAGCCGCTTCGAGTGAGTGCCCCTGCGCACGCAGCTGATTAGTGAAATCCACCAGCAGGATCGTATTCTTTACCTCTATACCCGCCAGCGCTATCAAACCGATGATCGCCACGAATGATAAAGTATTGCCCGTCATCCACAAGGCGATAGCCGCGCCCACAATGCCCAAAGGTATTACCGACAGCACGATCAGCGTGCTTTTGAAAGTCTTGAATTCCAGCACCAGCACCGCAATGAACATAAATACCGTGACGATGATGATCGTGAGGAAGCCACCGAAAGAATCTTTGCGGCTCTCGATCTCTCCCCCCATTTCATAACTGTAACCATTGGGCAGGTGCAAAGCATCCATCTGTTTGATCACATCTTTGATCACATTATCTACCAGGAAACCTTTCTTCACAAATGCCGTTACGGCTACTACACGGTTCTTTTCCTGGTGGCGGATACTCAACGGAGAGGTTTCCAGTTGCAGGCTCGCCACCTGCGAGAGCGGAATAGCCGTGCCAACGCTGTTGTTGACATACAGATCACGGAACACATCCATCGTGGGCTTGCCATTTTTTTCTTTGGTCACCAGCACATCGTAGTCGTTATCGTTCTTGTCATTGTACTTGCCGAGGTTCACGCCGGCGATGGCCAAACGTACTACCTTATCGATGTTGGCCGTTGGAATGCCCAGCTGCTGCGCTTTTTCACGATCGATGTGTACACGGATATCTGATTTAAGATTGCTCACCGGGTTATTGATATAGATGGTGCCAGGCGTTTTTTCCAGCATACTTTCCACGATGGCGGCCTGCGAACGCAAGGTGTCGAGGTTATCACCAAAGAGGCGCACTTCAACAGGAGCCGCTACCGGCGGGCCTTGCTCAAAGTTCTTCACTTCTACTTTGGCGCCAGGGAAAGGCGTCCATTTTTTGCGCAGCGATTCAATGAGTGCTGTTTTCGTAGCCGGACTGGTATTCGGATCAAGCTGCACAAACAGCTGTGCATAGTCGCTGTGCTCATTTTCCGGTATCTCGTTGTAATAGATGCGGGGATTGCCTTTCCCGATGTTGCTGGCAATATATTTCACCGCCTTCTCTTTCTTCAGCTCCGTTTCCAGTTGCTTCACGATGTTATCGGTATAGGCGAGATTAGATTGCGGTGGCGCGATCACATTCACCAGGAACTGCGGCTTTTCAGAAGAAGGAAAGAGGCTGAACCCTACTGCTTTGAATAAGAACAATGCGCCGCCAAAGATGAACAAAGACACCACGATGGTAATCAGCGGACGTTGCAGGGCTTTGTCGAGCAAACGCGCATAGCTGCCATGGATCAGCCTTTTAAGGGCACGCATAAAAATATTGCCTTCAGGATTACCGGTATGTTCTTTCAGTAAACGGCTGGACAGAAAAGGGATAATAGTGAGCGATACCGCCATAGATGCCAGTACGCTGAAGATCACCGCCAGCGGTAACCCGCGGATGAAATCACCGGCGCCTTCCGGCATGAACACCAAAGGCATAAAGGCGATGATGAGTGCGGCGGTGCAACCGATCACGGCGAGGCCTATCTGTGAAGTGGCTTTCAGCGTGGCTTCGAGGCGACTATGTCCTTCCAGCATCCATCGTTCAATATTCTCTACCACAACAATGCTGTCATCTACCAATAGCCCCAATGCTACTACCAGCCCTACAATGCTCAGCTGGTTGAGGTTGTAGCCGAAGAGTTGCAATAACACGATGCCAATGGAGAGCGATAAAGGAATGGAGATCATCACGATGATGGCGGGCCTTTGCCCCAGTGGCAGCAGTGTGATGGCTACCAGTAATATCGCGATGAGGAAATCCTTGCCAAGCCCGCTCAGCCGGTGGTTCACGGCTTCGGCCTGATCAAAATATTGCACGGCGTCAATGTTGGATGGCAAGGTTTTTTTGAACTGCGCGATCACAGGCTGATAGGCCAGTTGCGTTTTAGTGATGTTCTCGCCCGTCTTCTGCGCAGCAGAAACAATAACGCTGCGGTGGCCGTTCAGTCTTACGAAATACTTCTCATCATCGAAACCATAGTATACACGGGCCAGGTCACGAAGGAAAATATTCTTGCCATTCTGTGCAGATACGATGGTGTTGTTGATTTCATCGAGCGACTGAAAATTGCCGCTGGTTTTGATGTTGAAGCTCTTGTCGCCGGCTTCAATGCTGCCGCCGGGGATGTTGGCCATTTCGCTTTGCAATGCGCCCAAAACCGCGTTCACAGGGACTTTCAGCTGGGCCATTTTGTCGAGTTGCAATTCCACCCGCACCTGCTGATCCGGCAGGCCATGCAGTTTTACATTTTTGAGGGCGGGTACTTTTTCCAGGTCTTCCTGCAATTTTTCTGCATAGTATCGGAGTTTGTCGCGGGAAGCGTTTTCAGAGATCAAGGCTACCTGCAACACGTTCACATCAGAGGGTTCACTCTTCAGTACTTCCATGCTATAGATATCGCCGGGCAGGTCTTTCCGTTTATTGTTGACTTCCCGCACCAGCTCCTGGTATTTCTGATCTACGTTGGAACTGTATTTATATTCCACGCGCAGGGTGGCTACCCCGTCGCTGATATTGGTACGTATGCGTTTGATATCGTCGAGTGCATAGATATCTTTCTCTAGTGGATCTACCACGAGATCTTCCATGTCTTTCGGGCTGGTACCCGGATATACCACTACCACGGTATATTGCGGGGCGCGCATTTCCGGATCTTCCGAGCGGGGCATATTGAGGATGGTGGAGATACCGAGCACGATGATCATGATGAATATCACCAGCGTGAACTGGTAATTCTTGACGGCGTAATTGGATATTTTCATGATGCGGGAGATTATTGGATGATGCGAATAGGGGAGCGGTCTTTCAGGTACGCGCTACCGGAAACGATGAGGGCTTTGGCCTGTTCCATGCCGGCGCTGATGAGCACATTATTTTTTTCCATGCCGGCGATGGTAACAGGTATGCGTTCTGCGGTTTTGTTGTCGTTGGTCACGAAAACGAAGCCGGTGCTGCCATTGCCGTCAAGTAATGCGGCATAGGGAATGCTCCAGGAAGTGTTACCGCTGGTGTTGGCCGTGGTGATATGACAGCGGCCGAACATGCCGGCCGCGATAGCGGCGGGCTTGCTGCCGGTGAGTTGTACGTCGATGATGAAGGTGCCGCTTTGCGGATCGATGCCTTCTGATTTACGTGTAACCGTTCCCGGTAGTACGGTGCCGGGCAGCGATTGTGTTTCGATGGTGGCTTTGTCGCCAGTCTTTACGCTGGCCCATTCATGGTCGCTTACGCCAACGCGCAGCAGCCAGTGGGCATTGCGGGCGCCGTTGGTTTGCAGCACTGCCGTGCCGGCATTTACCAGTTGACCGGTATTGGCAAGTTTATGCAGTACATAACCATCTTGTGTGGCATGGATGGCGGAGTAGCTACGGTTGAACTGTGCGGTGCTGAGTTGCTGGCGGGCCATATCCAGCGCGGTTTTCGCGTTCTGCAATTGTTCCAGCGTAGCTACGCTGTCGTTGTGCAGGTTCTGCGTGCGTTGATAGTCGCGCTGCGCTTTTTCGAAGCCCAGTTGCGCCTGTTGCACCTGTGCATCTATTTCGGTGAGGTTGAGCGTAGCGAGCAGCTGTCCGGTATGTACAGGATCGCCTTCTTTCACGAAGATATTGCTGATGATACCGCCGGTTTTGAAAGAGAGATACACTTCATCGTCGGTGGTGAACTGGCCGGAGGCATTGATAGAGAGGCCTGCGCCCTGGCGTTGCAGTGCCATCACTTTCACCGGGATGATCTCGGTGGAGTCGGTAGTGTTTTGCTCAGGCTTGTGGCCGCAGGAGAAAAGCAATATAGAGAGCGGAAGAATGAGCCATGTGTGTTTCATATAGAGAGCGATTTTTTATTTATTAAGATCGATGTTGTAAGATGCCTGCGCACGTTCTACTGCGGCGAAGGCGGTTTGTACGGAAGCCTGTGCCACGGAGGTTTGCAGGCGTGCCTGGGTAAGTTGGTTCTGGGCATCCAGCAGTTCGATGTAGAGCAGCTGACCGGCCTTGTATACTTTGAGTTGATCGCGGTAATAGCGTTCTGCAAAGGAGAGCTGGCTTTGCGCTGTCTGGTAATTGCGGATGGTGGCGCTATAGTTGTTCACAGCTTCGTATAGCTGTAAGCGTAGTTGATCGGCGGTACGCTCGGAAGCTGTGATGGTGGCCTGTTCATCGATCTGCGCCTGTTTTATTTTGTATTTGTTCCTGTTGGAGGCGAAGAGGTTCCATTCCAGGTTTACGCCAAAGAGATAGTAGCGTGTTTGGTTATCGAAATGTGCCATGGCGCCTTGTGAGCCAAGATCGATGAAGGTGCTGAGTTTCGGGATGAGGTAGGAGCGTTGCAGCTGCTGATTGAGGTGCCAGGCGCTGATAGCATATTTGTATTGCTGCAATTCTTCCCGGCTATTGATGTCGCCGTTGTTGGCGGCAACAGGAATATTGAGCAGGGTGCTGTCCAGCTGGATATCCTTGTCCAGTGTGCGGTTCAGGAGAAAGTTGAAATAGGCGCGGGCATTGTCGCGGGTATTGTTGGCGCGGGTGATATCGGCGCTGATCTTTTCTTTCTCTGTTTGCGAGCGGTATAATGCGGTGTTATTACGCACGCCGTTGCGCACCATGCTTTCGTTGATCCGGATATTTTCTTCGATGAGGCCCAGGGCGCTGTTATAAATGGCTACTGCCTGAGAGGCCTGGTAGTACTGGAAGTACGCGGTTTTGATATCTTGTACCAGCTGGCGTTTGTAAACGTTCAGCGCGGCTTGTTGCTGGGAGAGTTGTTCTCTTTTTATTTTGTTGTTGTAGTAAATTTCGGCGTTGATCAGCGGCAGACTCGCTCTTACTTTCGCATCATAGAAATTGTCGGGGTTGAGCAGGAAGGACTGGTTTGCCAGTTGCGGAAATTTCTGGCTGCTGGTGAGCTGATTGAGGGTATTGTATACCGGGTTGAGCATATCGCCTACCGGCACATCGATGGTGCGGCCGCCTTTCGCTTTGGTATAACTGGCCAGCATGGCTACGTTGGGGCCAAAGAGGCTTTTGGCTTCTTGCAATGCATACAGCGAGCGGTCGAGCTGAAAGTGTTGCTCTTTCAGTCCTTTATTGTTGTTGAAGGCTTCCTGTATGTATTGGTCCAACACAGTGTTCTGGGCAAAGGTGCTGAAACTGGCTATGAGCAGGCCTGTTAACAATGCTCCTTTTGTAATTAATGTTGACATAATGAACAGTGTTTATTGATATCGAAAAAAATAAAGCCTGTAGCGGCTTTGGCGTAATCGTTGTTGATATACTGAACGGTGTTTAATTCTCTCGCTAAAAAAAAGCCCGCGGGCTTTTTATGCTGATGGTGCTTTGATCATCCGGAGGTATTCTTTAACAGCGGCTTCTGTGAAAGGCCGCACCTGATCTTCCGCCAGCTGCGATACTTTGATACGGCAGCGGAGGTTCAGGCTCACCAGGCCGTGTACGAAGCTCCATATCGACAAAGAGGCCATCATCGGGTCTTTGAAGCGGATAAGTTTTTGCTTGATACACGCTGCAACGGTTTGTTCCAGGAAGGAGAAGGCATCTTCTCCGTTCTTCCAGCTCTCTTCTTCTTCTACGGTATTCATCGGCGCTTTGATGATGAACATGAGATCATACATCTCGGGATGATCGTAGGAGAACTGTGTATAGGCCATCCCCAATTGCTCCAGGCGTTTAAAAGGATCTTTGGCGGTTACTTTTTCGCGGAAAGATGCCGCCAGGTAATCGAAGGCTTCGCGCTGCACATCGTACAGCAGCTCGTCTTTGTCCTTATAGTAGAGATACAGCGTAGCCGGACTGTATTCAATCTCATCGGCTATCTTGCGGATAGATACTTTTTCATATCCTTCTTCCACAAACATTTTGATGGCAGCATCTACGATACGCCTCCGCATTTCTGCTTTCTCACGTTCTTTTCTTTCTGATATTCCCACGTTGAAATGTTTACAGTGCAAATATACTGAACGGTGTTTATTATTTCCAAATATTTTTTTGGGAAAGAGAAGAATAAGGCCCGGGCAGGGCCGGAACATCGCGCGGGGCGCGGGTTTGGAGAATGTTATATGCCGCCCCTACGGGGCGTATGGTGTTTGTTCTTCGTGTTTCTACCAATATGTTGCCCCTACGGGGCATATTGATATTTGCTCTTTGTGTTTCTACCAATATGTTGCCCTACGGGGCATATTGATATTTGTTCTTTGTGTTTCTACCAATATGTTGCCCCTACGGGGCATATTGATATTTGTTCTTTGTGTTTCTACCAATATGTTGCCCCTACGGGGCATATTGATATTTGTTCTTTGTGTTTCTACCAATATGTTGCCCCTACGGGGCATATTGATATTTGTTCTTTGTGTTTCTACCAATATGTTGCCCCTACGGGGCGTATGGTGTTTGTTATTCGTGTTTCTACCAATATGTTGCCCCTACGGGGCATATTGATGTTTGTTCTTTGTGTTTTACCGCTATGCCGCCCCTACGGGCATATACGTTCCGCCCCGTAGGGGCGAAATATTGGTAGCATTGGTGCATCTCCGCGCCAGCGCCCCATCGGGGCGCCATATTGGTGGGCCTATCATCTACTCCACAAAAATCTCATCGCAACAAATCGCGGGGCGTTTACCCGCCACATGCCTCCACGCCGGCAAGGCCGCGGGGCATTGCGCGCTCACCCTGATATAACGGGCATTTGCACTCACCGGGAAATTAAAATGTTTGATCTGCACTTCGTAATCTTCCGCGGGCACAGGAATATCCTGCTGGCCCGCTACCGTGTAATGCTGGCCATCCGCGGAGGTTTCCACCAACACATGCGCCGGATGGAAAATATAATGCCGGGGATCGAACAGGAAATTCATGCTTACCTGCTGTATCTTTTTGCTGCTGCCGAGGTCCACGGTAGCGATCATATCTTTATCATAAGTGTACAGCCAATTATAGCTGAAATCTTTGCCGCCGGGAAGTCCGTCGGTAAGCGTGCGTTCCCCTTTGGGCGTGTATTCCGGCGTATAGGCATTGGCCAGTTTCACTGGGGCGCCAAAGGCCAGGCCTTGTACCCAGGCACGGTTGAAGAGCGCCTGCCATTCCTGCGCATAGGTATCCGGTGAAGCGCCGCCTTCTGATAGTTCCTTTACCATGGCCGTTTTGCAGGCGGCCACAAAATGTTGTACCCTGGCGGGCCATTTCGGATTAACCTTAAAGCTGTTGCCATCGGGCAGCAGGTAGCCAAATTTATCGGTGCCATAGGAGCGCGATTGTTGCAATACCGTGTACTCCAGTGGCAGCCGGACCTTCAGCACACGTTTGAGCAATACGGAATCACTGCCGGCAGCAGCTTCGGCTTTGTCGAGCAATACGGAATATTGATCGATCTTTTCGGGCGACAAATAATCCTTCGCACTATACACCGGGCTGCCGTAGATATCCAGTACGGCATGCGTCGATTTTACGGCAGCGCTGAGCGCTTCCTGGTATTGTTGTATATAAGGGCCGGCAGCGCCATAATAGCTCTTGAAGAAAGCCTTGTTGAGGGCCGCCATATCAGCATTGGGCTGCCATAACAGTGACGCCTGTACGTAGCTGTTGTATTCGGCCATATCGCCGTAAGTGTCGCCGCTGCCTTGTGAAAATACGCCCTGCACATGATGCGCGGCAAAGTATTGCAGGTTGGCCTGCAAATGCGTATAGTCCGGAAAAGGAGCGAGGTAATTGGTGAACTGCGTGGTATAGTCCCAGATGAACAGATGATCGGTGAGCGCTTCCCATCCTTGCAGGTGGTTGCGGAACGCCGCAGCGGAAGGCGCCGTGGCCAGCGGCTCCTGACGATATGCATCAATGGTGCTCAACATGATATAAACATTGGGCGCAGGCTTTGTTTTCGGCGGTTTCGCCGTATAGCCATAGGCCAGTGTGGTGAAGCGCTGCTCCGGGAATTGTTGTGCAATGCGGTTCACGAAACGGATCAAAGAGCCGGCAGCACTGCCTTCCGCGGCATCGGCTGCACGGCATTGATCGCAGGTGCAGGCGCCAGGGCCATCTTCTGCGGCGATGGACCAATACATCGCATCGGGATTTTCCCTGATCGCCTTTTTGAAATAAGCCACAGCCAGTTCAAATACTTGCGGGTTGCTCAAACAAAGCTGCATGGGCTGGCGTTTTCCATCTACCAGCGAAAAATATTCCGGATGTTCCGCGAAATATGTTTTAGGCGGCACTATCTTGAAAAAGGAATGTCCCCAAACGCCCCACAAGTCCTCAAAGCGATGCAGACCGTGCCAGTCGAGGTATTCGGGATCGGTGGAAGCAGGGTAGTAGGTTTCGCGGTAAATAAAAGCGGGTTCCCGGAGATCGTTCAATGATCCGGGCAATTGTATATTTTTTTCCTTGGGCACATAGGCGGGTACATCGGCGTCCTTACGGCAATGCATATACGTTTCCAATACATAATACACGCCATGCAACACGCCCTGGCCGCCGCCACCGCGGATGTACAGGTTTTTGTTATGCATGCCGGCGAAGAAGCCATCCGCCTTTATTTTGTCGGGGCCGCTGCTATGATTGGTTTGACCAATAAATACTGCGGGCTCTTGCTGATAGCTACCTTCCGGCACGATGGGTAGCCGGGCGCCGGATATCTTGTTCACCATATCCTGAAACACGGTGGCAGCCTTGCTTTCCGCCTTGGTAGGCGTCGCCGGCGTAACAATCACATAAGCGCTCTTGCCGCCGGATACCAGGCTGATCTCGTTTTCGGGCGGCGTACAACTGTGCACCACCAGCATCGAGGCTAATAATAAACTATTCATCTTCACTAACATTGCGGTAATGGCCGAAAGGTGTTTCAATAATCCGGCCAGTTTCAAATCACGTTGAATATGAGTATGTTTGAATACATTTACGACGAAATTATGCAGAAATGATGAAGCAACAACAAACTTTCACGATCCTGTTGGCAGATGATGGCCCTGGCCAGCTCTTCTCACTGGAACCTGTGCTGGAAGCGGATCATCGCGTAATCATCAAAGTTGCTACCCTGGCGGATGTGGCCTCTCATCTGCCTGTTCATCTCATCATTATGGATGCATCAAAAGGCATCGATATGGCGCCGCAGTTGCAGCACATCCCGCTGCTGCTGCTGCATGCGCCGCTGGATACGCGTTTGGCTCAACTGCAAGTGGATATGTTTGAACGCATGTACCATGAGCAACAGGAAAAAGAAACGCGCATCCGGCAGCAGGAGCAGTTCATGTACATGGCCGTGCATGATCTGAAGTCGCCACTGGCCAGTATTGTAGCCTTATTAGGATTGGTGAATGAGGATGAACAGGTACAAGGCGCACCAGACCTGAAAGAGTATATGCAGATCGTGATGG
The DNA here is from genome assembly GCF_902167635.1 of Chitinophaga vietnamensis. GTDB lineage: Bacteria > Bacteroidota > Bacteroidia > Chitinophagales > Chitinophagaceae > Chitinophaga > Chitinophaga vietnamensis. The sequence goes on along the minus strand of NZ_CABHMS010000007.1, from coordinate 121,702 downwards.
GGGCTACGCACCATCTTACAGATATGGTTGCATCTATCCTCGATTATACCCGGCAAACCGCTGCACCATTGCAAAAAGAGCATGTATCCGTAGCGGAATTGCTACAAGGCTTGTCTGTGCCGGCACACATACGCATGAGCATCGCGTCGCAGCTGCCGGTATTGTATACCTACCGCGATCGCCTGCAGCAAGTGTTTCAGCAGCTGGTATCGCATGCTGTGCTGCACATGGATAAGCCCCGGGGGGAGATTATGATCGGGGGAGCAGCGCAGGACGATTACTATGCGTTTTTTGTAAGAGACAACGGGCCTGGCCTCACCCGTATTGATACAGATCTTGTCTTCAAATTATTTGAGCGGGTAGAGAAAGATGGTAAAACAAGTACCCGTTTGAATCTTTTCAAACTGTTGGTAGAAGAACAAGGCGGCAAAGTGTGGGTGGATACGCGACCCGGCGAAGGCAGCACCTTTCATTTCCTCTGGCGCAGGTATTGATCTCACTCTTCAAATATCCATAGTCTGCCGCTTATCTGCTGTGTGTTTACGGGCAGGCAGGATACTTTACAGGTTTTATTTTCCGGATCATCGAACTGCCATATCCAGTTACGTATCTCATTATCGGGAGATGCAAAGAGGCGGATGGCTTCTTTGTAAATATCCTGGGTATTGGTGGTGCGGTTGCGCAATTGTGTGAGCGCATCGGAGAGGATCACGGGCAGTTGTTCGCCGGGGCCGGGCAGCTTCAGCAGCTGTGCGCCTTGCTGGTTCACCCATCCGGAAAAGCCGTCGTTGTCGATGAATACCAGCGCATGCGGGATAGTATGCATGATAGCGGCAAAACGTTGTGATAGCTTCCGCAGATAGGATTGCTGCTGTGATTGCAGCCGCAGCTCTTTCATGCGCAGGCGTATTGTTTCCACGCAGGCGGTGAAAGCATCATCGAACGTTTGCATGGCATGCCAGCCAAGGAGTATCACGCTGATATCAGGCGTGGTGCTGCTAACAGGTATGAGCACGGCAGAGGCGCAATGTTGCAGCAGCGCTTGTATGGCGGTACTTTCCTGTGGTACGTCTTTCCACCAGATGGTTTTGAAACCATTCTGATGCAACAGTTTCCTGACGGGGCCGGCTTGAATCACCTTGCCGTTGATGGTAAGGGGTTCGTCTGTCAGCTCCAGTTGCAGTACTACATCGGCATCCATCAATTGTTTCAACAGATCGAGGCTGAAGGCCGGAAGAGGGGATGGTTGTTTGTCCTTGTCCCAATGGGCGGTTTGATTAATAAAATGCAATGCTTTGCGTTCCCAGGAGTCCACGTGAATGATTTATGAGGGATAAAAACGAGGGTTATCTTGACCATCATAAATATAAAAAATAATGGCGAATGAAAAGCCCTTTTTACGGGCCTTTCATTCGCCATTCATCATTATTTTCCTTGCTATTTGGTCACTTTCAGTACCTGGAAGCTGCCAGGAGCCGCTTGAGGCTTGGCGCCGGCGGCGGCAGCCAGCAGATCGGCGGTGGGCAGGTATACGGCATGTGTAGCCGGATCTACCACCAGTGTGCGTGCGCCTTTTTTGGTAGGCACGTTTACAGGTGCGCTGTATTTATCGGCTGATTGCTCTTTGATCACGGTGAGGGTGCCTTCGCCGTTGGCGGCGAAGATATTGTGTTCTGCTTCGTCGAACGCTACGCCATCGCAGCCGTCGCCGATTGGCAGGGTGGTCACTACTTTACCGTTGGTGGCGTTCATCACTACGAGCAGTTTGTTATCGCAACCGGCAAAGAGGCGTTTGGTTTTGGTGTCGATAGCGAGGCCGGTAGGCGCTTCGCCCTTGCCGAGCGGCCAGTGCGCGCCGGCAGTGAAGGTGGTCGCATCTACCACTACGATCTCGCTTTTATCTTCCAGGTTCACATAGATCTTGCCGGCATCATCGCTCACGGCTGTTTCCGGGCGACCGCCAACCGGGATGGTATGCACTACCTGGTCGGTAGCCGGATCGATCACGCTCAGGTCTTTACTTTTACCATTGCAAACGATGATCTTTTTGGAGAAAGCATCATACAAGATGGCATCGGGGTTCTCGCCTGTTTTCACTTCACCCAGCACTTTGTTGCTGTGGATATCGAATACAGTAGCGGTATTCAGCTTGCCGTTAGTAGTATAACCTTTATGGAAGGCAGGCGCAAAACCGATACCATGCACGCCGGTGGTGTTAGGGATCACGCCAACGGAATCGCCGCTGTTCTTGTCCAGGATATTGACCTGCGTGCCGTGAGAGGCGTACAGCTGCTGCGTAACAGGGTTCAGGGCTATGTAATCCCATTTGCCATCGCTTTTGATATGGAAGGTACTGGCTACATGCCAGGACTGAGCCTGTGTGGCACAGGCGGCCAGCAGTGCGGCCGACAGGAAAAGTGCTTTCATATGAACATATACGTTAAGGTTACAAATCTCGAAGGCGATTCTGTATGTAATCTGTAGTCTGGCATCTTTCCGTATATTCTTCATTTTAATTTAACCCGCAATAAAATTTTATTACTTTTGTCCTGTGCTGAAGATAAGAGCCATACTATTGTTAAGCATCTATCTGCTGAACTTCACAGAATGCAACCAGCTGTTGAAGATACCCGTGTTCTTTGCCCACCTGCATGAGCACCGGATGGAAGACCCGCACATCTCCATCATCACATTTATCAAACTGCATTATTTCAGTGGTAATATTCACGACAAGGATTATGACCGCGATATGGAATTGCCATTCAAAACGCATGACTATATCGGTTATGCTGTGATGCCCGCCATCGCGCCACCGGTGAGCTATACCGTTACCGTGCCGTATAGCGGCGATATCCGCATCAACTATCCTTCTTATCTTAACAAGATGCGCCCGGTGATCCCCGGCGCCGATATCTGGCAACCTCCCCGGACCTTCACTGCCGCTTAATCGTCTTTACCATAAACATTTATTACCTTTTCAACACGTTACTTGACGTGAACAGGTACATTTATTGACATGTGCCCTGCGCAGCGCTCCTGCACAGGCATATAATCCATGGGATATGCTCAACCGCATTATTCAGTTTTCCATACGGAACAAGCTGATTATAGGACTATTTATTCTAGCGCTGGTGGCCTGGGGCAGCTACCAGTTTACATTGTTGCCGATCGATGCCGTCCCGGACATTACCGATAACCAGGTACAGGTTATAACGGTAACGCCTGCACTGGGAGCCCCCGATGTGGAACGCCTCATCACCTTCCCGATAGAACAGGCCAACAGCAACATTCCCGGCCTGAAGGAGATACGCAGCTTCTCCCGTTTCGGCCTCTCGCTCGTCACCATCGTTTTCTCCGATAATACCGATGTGTACTGGGCGCGGCAACAGGTGTCCGAACGCCTGCAACAAGTGCAGGCCTCCTTACCAAAAGATGTAGGCACGCCTGAACTGGCGCCGGTAACCACCGGCCTCGGAGAGATCTATCAATATGTGGTGAAACCAAAGCCCGGCTACGAAAACCGGTATGATACCCGCATGCTGCGCAGCATACAGGACTGGATCATCCGCCGCCAGCTGCTTGGCACGCCCGGCGTGGCCGACGTATCCAGCTTCGGCGGTGTGCTCAAACAATATGAAGTGGCCGTAAACCCCGCCAAACTCAAAGCCTTCAATGTAACGCTGCCGGCGCTCTTCGATGCGCTGCAGCAAAACAATCAGAATACCGGCGGCGCTTACATCGAGAAAGGCCCTACGGCACTTTTCATCCGCAGCGAAGGCCTCGCAGGGTCCATAGAAGATATCGCCAACATCGTTGTGAAAACTTCTGAAAAAGGCCTGCCCGTGCTGGTGCGCGACGTGGCCACCGTGAAGATCGGCGGCGCCAACCGCTATGGCGCCATGTGTTACAACGATCAGGGCGAAGTAGCCGGCGCAGTTGTGATGATGCTCAAAGGCGGCAACTCATCTGCCGTCATCAAAGAAGTGAAAAAGAAAGTAGCCGCTATCAGTAAAACATTACCGGAAGGCGTGGAGATAAAACCCTTCCTCGACCGTTCTAAAATGGTGAATCACGCCATCAGCACCGTGAAGAAGAACCTGATGGAAGGCGCGCTGATCGTGGTGTTGGTGCTGGTGTTCTTCCTGGGCAATTTCCGCGCAGGGCTGATCGTGGCATCGGTAATACCGCTGTCCATGCTCTTCGCCGTGATATTGATGAACGCTTTCGGCGTAAGCGGTAACCTCATGAGCCTCGGTGCGCTCGACTTCGGCCTGATCGTAGACGGCGCCGTCATCATCGTGGAAGCCGTGCTGCACAAGCTCACGCAGGGGCGCGACTATGCAGGGGTGCAGCGGGTAGACCAGCAACATATGGATAACGAGGTGAGCACAGCCGCCTCGCGGATGATGAATGCCGCTGTATTCGGGCAGGTCATCATCCTGGTAGTATACCTGCCGATCCTTACACTGCGCGGCATCGAAGGAAAGATGTTCCGCCCGATGGCGCAAACCGTGTCCTTTGCGGTGCTCGGCGCTTTCTTCCTCTCGCTCACCTATGTGCCCATGATGAGCGCTTTGTGCATCAATAAAAAAATATCCCACAAGCAAACGCTGGCCGACCGTATGATGGCATGGCTGGAAAAGGCCTACGGGCGCATGTTACAGCGTGTGATACATTTCAGGAAAACGATGATCCTCACCTGCCTGGTATTACTCGCCTGCGCCGTGTGGTTATTATCAACGATGGGCGGCGAATTTATCCCGCAGCTGGAAGAAGGCGACTTTGCCGTGGATACCCGCGTGCTTACCGGCAGCAGTTTACATACCACCATCAACAGCACGCAACAGGCCGCCAGCGTACTGCTGAAGCACTTCCCCGAAGTGCAGCAGGTAGTAACGAAGATCGGCAGCGGAGAAATACCTACCGACCCGATGCCGATCGAAGCGAGCGATATGATGGTGATCCTGAAAGACAAGAAAGAATGGACTTCTGCCAAAAGTTTTGATGAACTGGCAGAGAAGATGGGAGAGCAGATGGCTACTGTGCCCGGCATTACCACCGGTTTTCAATATCCTGTGCAGATGCGTTTCAATGAACTGATGACTGGCGCCCGTCAGGATGTGGTGTGCAAGATATTCGGTGAAAACCTCGATTCGCTGGCCATCTACGCGGAAAAGCTGGGCGCGCTGTCCAGCACCATACGCGGCGCAAAAAGTTTATACGTAGAAAAAGTAACGGGCATGCCGCAGATCGTAGTGAAATATAAACGCCCGCTCATCGCGCAATACGGCCTCAATATCGCTACGGTGAACCAGGTGCTGAATACTGCTTTCGCAGGACAAAGCACCGGTTATGTATTCGAAGGCGAGCAGCGTTACGACCTCGTGGTGCGCATGGACAGCAGTTTGCGTACACAGGCCGAAGATGTGCGCCAGTTGCTTATCCCCGCACCCAATGGGCAGCAGCTGCCACTGGGCCTGCTGGCGGATATCGAGGTGGTGGATGGTCCTAACCAGATACAGCGCGAAGATGCCAAACGCCGCATCATCGTTGGTTTCAATGTACGTGGCCGCGATGTGCAGAGCGTGGTGGAAGAGCTGCAGGCCAAAGCAGGCCGCCAGCTGCATTTGCCGCCGGGTTACTTTATAACTTATGGCGGCGCCTTTGAGAACCTCGCTGCCGCAAAAGCGCGTTTGGGTATAGCCGTTCCCGTTGCCCTGCTGCTGATATTCCTCTTGTTATATTTTGCATTCGGTTCTATCCGGCAAGGGCTGCTGGTATATTCCGCCATCCCGCTCTCGGCCATCGGCGGGGTGCTGGCGCTGTGGGTGCGGGGCATGCCTTTCAGCATCTCCGCAGGCATCGGCTTTATTGCCTTGTTTGGCGTGGCAGTGCTCAACAGCATTGTATTGATCAGTCATTTTAACCGTTTGAGAAAAGATGGTATGGAAGATATGATGGAGATTATTTCACAAGGCACGAAAGATCGTTTGCGTCCCGTGCTGATGACGGCCATGGTGGCCTCTCTTGGCTTCCTGCCGATGGCGCTGAGCACCGGCGCCGGCGCAGAAGTGCAACGCCCGCTCGCCACTGTGGTGATCGGCGGGCTGGTGACCTCTACGATCCTCACTTTGCTTGTGCTGCCCTCCCTTTACCTGATGTTCGGAAAAGGCCGCAGCAGCAAAGGTGGCGGCGTAGCGGCAGTTGTCATATTGTTGTTAGTATCTGGCACGCCTGCCTTTGCACAACAGCGCATTCCGCTGCCGGCTGCACTGGACATGGCCGCGAAACACAATTATGCCTTACAGGGCAAATCCCTGCAAACGCAGCAACAGCAGGCCTTGCAGCGATCGGGATTCGATCCTTCCAAAGCCATGCTGGGTGCAGAGTATGGGCAGATGAACAGTATCGCCAATGATACGCGTATTGGTATCACGCAGACTATCAGCTTTCCTTCTGTATATACCAGCCAACGCAAAGCTTTGCAGGAAAATTACCGCGCCGCCATGGCCGACCGCCAATGGTCGGAACGAGAGATACAGATCGCAGTGAAACAAAGCTACTACCAACTGTTATGGCTATACGAAAAAGAAAGACTGCTGCATTATGCAGACAGCATCTATGCTTTGTATGTCAATAAAGTAGAACTGGGCTTGAAGCTGGGAGAGAACAATATCGTGGAAACCACGGCAGCACGGCAACAGAGCAGCCAGGTGAAACATCAGCTGCAACAGTTGCAACCCGATATCCAGATCGCCTTGCAACAGTTCAACTTTCTGCTGGGCGAAGTCACCGTGCAATATGCCCCGGAACCTGCGCCGCTGCAATATACGCCGGTCCTCAGCGCCGATACCAGCTGGATCGCGCAACATCCGCTGTTACAGCGGCAACAGCATCTTACCCAAGCGGGCGCTCATCTCTATCAAAAAGAAAAAAGAAAACAGCTTCCTGATCTGATGTTGGGATACAGTAATCAATCGATTATCGGTTACCAGCGCGAGAATGGCGCCGAAACCTACTATGGCGGCGGCAAGCGTTTCTCTGCGGTGCAGGCGGGGGTGGGCATCCCGCTGTTCAACAGCGGCAACCGTGCGCTCATCAAAGCCAGCGCGCTCAATTACCAGCAACTGAAGATAGCCGAGGAGGCTACCCGCGTGCAGCTGCAAAACAGCTATGCCAGCGCATTGGCCAATTACCGCAAACAGGCCGATAACCTGCGCTATTACCGCGATACCGCCCTCGCCCAGTCACAGCAATTACTCGATGCCGCCGCGCAGCAGATCGCGAATGGCAACATCGGTTTCCTGGAATGGGTGCTGCTGGTAAACCAGGGCATCGGCGTACAGAACGATTACCTCAATGCAGAAGATAATTACAACCAGGCTGCCTTCCAGCTGGAAAAGATCACAGGCACGAATTAAAAAAAATTAGTATCATGGAAAAATACCTGGCAGGTTTGATGATATTGCTCGCCGCCTGCGGCGACGCCCGCCAGCCAAAGGCGGCAGAACAAACGAACAATAATAGTAACACCGTTACCCTCAACGATGATCAGCTGAAGAATGCACACCTGACCATCGCTGCACCACAGCAATTGAAGATCAGCCGCACCATTCATCTGAATGGCCTGATCGACGTGCCGCCGCAAAACCTGGTGAGCATCAGCGCGCCGCTGGGCGGTTATGTGAAACAGCTGAAACTATTGCCTGGCATGCACGTCACGAGAGGCGAAGTATTGGCCGTACTGGAAGATATACAGTTCATCCAGCTACAGCAGGACTACCTCGCTGCCAACGCCAAATTACAGTTCCTCGAACAGGAATACCACCGGCAAAAAGAATTGAACCTCAACAAAGTGAGCAGTGATAAACTGTTTCAGCAGGTGCAGGGAGAATATACGGCGCAGCAGGTAACGGTGCGCGCGCTCTCTGAAAAGCTGGCGCTGATCGGCATCCGCGCGGATCGTCTCAGCGAACAGAATATTTCGCGCAGCATACCCGTCACCGCGCCGATCAATGGTTACGTGGCTACGGTGAAAGTGAATACCGGGAAATATATAAGTCCTACTGAGGTGATCTGTGAGCTCATCGATCCCTCCGATATTCATCTCAACCTGAACGTTTTTGAAAAAGATATCAACGCGCTGCAAGTGGGGCAAACCGTAAAAGCCTTTACCAATGAGCATCCGGAAGATATTCATGAAGCGAAGATCATCCTCGTTACCCGCAACCTCGATGCAGAGCGGGCCGGCGAAGTGCATTGTCATTTTGAAAAATATGATACGAAACTGGTGCCTGGCATGTTCATGAATGCAGATGTAGCAGTGAGCGGCGAAGAAGTGCAGGCCGTTCCGGATGATGCCGTACTGCGCTGGGAGAACAAGAACTATGTGTTCATCGCCCGCGATGCGCACACCTTTGAACTGTGGCCGGTGGAGAAAGGCGCTTCCAGCAACGGTTATACCGCTATCACCAGCCCAGGCGGAAAAGCGCTCCCGCAGGAGAAAATAGTAACGGCTAACGCCTACACGCTATTGATGAAGATGAAAAATAAAGTAGAAGAAGAGTAATTGAAAATTTACGGATTTACGGATTTTGGGATTTACGGATTTTCGAATTTGAGAATGGGGCCTTATTTTCGTCCATCAAATCCGAAAATTCGTAAATCAATAAATACCAAAATATTTATGGCTTTTATTTTTGACATGAACGGCACAATGATCAATGACATGACCTATCACCTGGAAGGATGGTATAACATGTTACAGCGGCTGGGTGCTAACCTTGATAAAGAAGCGGTACGTGGGCACATGTATGGCAAGAACGAGGAATTGTTGACCCGTGTTTTCGGAAAAGATCATTTTACATTGGAAGAGATGCGGGAAATTGCGCATGAGAAGGAAGTACTGTACCAGCAAGCGTTCCGGCCGCATCTCGCGCTGATCGAAGGTCTGCCTGCGTTTCTCGACCAGGCGGTGGCGAAACATATTCCCATGGCAATTGGTACGGCCGCTGATACTTTCAATATCAACTATGTGCTGGATAACCTGGATATCCGCCACTATTTCAAAGCGGTGATCAGCGCGGCGGATGTTACGCACAGCAAACCTGATCCCGAGGTTTTCCTGAAAGCCGCTGCTGCCATTGGTGTTGAACCTGGCCGCTGTATCGTATTTGAAGATGCGCCTAAAGGCGTGGAAGCCGCCGCCAACGCCGGTATGAAAGCAGTGGTACTAACAACTATGCATACACGCGACGAATTTGCCGCATACAATAATATCATCGCATTCGTGAATGACTACACTGATCCGGTATTGCAACAATTATTATAAGGGATTTTGGGATTTTGGAATTTATGGATTTAATTGGAGCGGAGATGAACAATGTAGTCATCTCCGCTCCAATTAAATCCATAAATCCGTAAATCCATAAATTCAAAAATTCTATTTCCGGATGCCAAAGCACTGGAGCATCTTGGCATAGATCTCATTGTTTTCGTATACGCCTCTGAACAGTTGGGAGTTAGGACCGTAGGCAAATACCATCACGGGGATACCGGTATGGTCGTTGGTGGCGAAGTGCCCGCGCAGCTGGCCGGTAGCGATATCGCCATCCATGAGGGCAAGGCCGCTGGTTTCATGGTCTGCTGTTACGATCACCGTGGTTTGTTTATCCTGGTCGGCAAAGCGCAGCGCTTCTCCGATGGCTTCGTCGAAGTCGAGCATTTCACGTACGAGGTAGTCCAGGTCGTTGAAGTGGCCGCCATGATCGATGCGGGAGCCTTCCACCATCAGGAAGAAACCTTTGCCGGAGGCGTTCAGTTGCTGCAAAGCCTTTTTCACAGCGCGTTTGAGGTAGTCGCCGCGCCCTTGTTGCATGGAGCCTACCGCTTTATTGCTGAGGATCACCAGGGTCCTGTTTTTCGTTTGTGCGTTCCAGTTATCCAGGTTATCCACTACATAAACGCCTTTGGCGGCGAGCTGTTGCTGCCATTGCGGGCCGAGGTCCTGGTCAAAATCTTCCTTGCCGCCACCTACCGCGAGTTGGAGCGGGCTGGTGGTGAGCGCCTGCGCCAGGAGACGGGTGCTGTCGCGGTCGGTGGTATGACCGTAGAAAGACGCCGGTGTAGCCCCGGTGATTTCTTCGGTCACTACCACGCCGCTCTGGATGCCTTTCGGCGCAAGGGTTTCAGAGAGCACAGGGATAGATACGTATGTTTTGTCCATACCGATCTCGCGGTTATTGGTTTTGACGCCGGTGCCCATGGCGGAGCCGCCGGCGGCGGAATCGGTGTGGTAGTTGTCTATGGATTGTGTTTTGGAAAGCCCCAGCTGCTTCATTTTAAAGAGGCTGAGGGCGCCTTTGTTGGCCGTGTAACCGGCAAACATCTGCGCAAGGCCAGTACCATCGCCGATCATCAGGATCACGTTTTTGGAACGTACCTGTGTAGCATCGGAGGCGTAGGTAGGCGTATATATTTCGTGTACAGGAAGCCCGGCCACAGTGGTTTTGGCGGTATTGCTGATCACGTCGTAGAGTTCTGTGGGCTTATCGGTGCCGATGATGTCTACACCGAGGTCCATTAATTTATAGTAGCAGCTTTTGGAAGAAGGGGCGCCCCAGAAGCGGAAAGGATAGCCTTGTGCATGCGCTTTGTCGATCACCTGTTTTACTTTTTCGAGATCGGCGGGGGTAAGGGTGCCTTTGCCGTTCCATTTTGAGTAATTGGTGAAACTCACACTGACCATAGCGATGCGGGGTTTCAGGCTGGCAGGGTAGGTGCTGTCTGGCCGTCCATCAAAGAAAAAGAGTGGATCGTACTGGTTCCATTCAGCAGCCGGTGGCACATTACCGGAGAGCACGATCTTCACTGCTTCCGGGTTTACGCTACGGTCGAAGTACTGGCGGTACGGTATTAGCAGCTCCTGCAGGGCTTTGAGCGTAGAGCGGCCTTCAGTTTTTATATCTACCAGCAATTGCATCGGGCTGCCATCCGGGTAGGCTTTACCGTTATTAACGGCAAACTGACGCACTACAGGCAGCAGGTACATTTCCTTGAAAGTGCGGAAGGCCTGGATATCTTTATGGTCATGTGCTACATACAGCACACCATCTTTCAAATGTATATCAGCTTCAATAGAACCGAAGCGGAGAGAAGCGGCCTCGTAGAAGGGAGTACTCCGCTCATAATCATTGTGGGAGTGGGCCTGCGCGATACTGTATGTTTTCGTTTGTGCGTGCACGTTAATAGCGAGTATCAGCGCCGGGAGAAGAAACAGCTTTTTCAAAATTTGTAGATTTTCGGATTTTCGAATTTTCGGATTTCCTGATCTGAGATACAGTAAAATAAAATCCCAAAATCCGAAAATCCGAAAATTCTCACATATTTTTTACCAGCCCTGGTTCTGCGCGATCTTGCCGCCGCTGGCGTCAATTTCACGTTGTGGAACAGGCCATACGGCGTTTACCACTGGATCGAAGGTACGGGCGGGCCATATTACTTTCACGGGATCGTAACCATGGAGTGGTTTTGCGTAGGCTGCCTGTGCATCGCCCCATCTTACGAGATCGCGGTGGCGGTCGGCCCATTCGCCGGCCAGCTCGCATCTTCTTTCGTGTTTGAGGTTGGCCATGGTGGCGCCGGTGATGGGTGCAAGACCAGCACGTTTACGGATCATGTTGATCTCGTTATCTGCATTCTTGCCTTGCATCAGCTCTGCTTCTGCTTTGATGAGCAGCACTTCTGCGTAGCGGAGCAGCGGCGGATTCAGCGCTGTGGTGGGGTGGTCGCCATTGCGGCTGAGATAAGTGCCGATTGGATCTTTATAACCAAATGGCTCCATATACTTACGGAACTGATAACCGGAACGGCTGTTGCTGGATTGATATACCATTGAGTCGCCGAAGTATTTGAATTTGTCGCCCGGTTGCAGGATGGTGGCAGCGAGGCGTTTATCGCCCGGCTCATATTCCTGTACCAGTTCACGGGTAGGCATGTAATAGCCCCAGCCATTGTATTTGCCCCAGCCGGTGAGTTCGAGCATTACACCCGGCAGGATGCTGCCCCAGCCGCTGTTACCAGCTGCGGTGCTGTAAGCGGACCAGATGTATTCAGATGTCCAGTTGTTAGCGATGGTGAACACATCAGAGAAATTATCCAACAGGCGGTGTTTGCCGCTGAGGATCACAGAGTCGGCATATCTTTCTGCGTTCGCATAATCTTTCTTATACAGATATGTTTTAGCGAGATAGGCAAAGGCCGCCGTTTTATGTGCGTGGCCGTAGTCTTCCGGCTTGTAAGTATCGAAGTAAGGCAACAGCTCTGCTGCGTGCTTCAGGTCAGTGATAATGGAGTCGTAGTTCACGTTTACGTTAGCTGCTCTCGGTACTACAACGCCTGGAGTAGGATTGTATTTGCTTACGATAGGAACCCCTGCGCGGCTGTCGCCATAGTTATAGGCCAGCTGGAAGTACATCAGGCCGCTAAGGAAGTAAGCTTCGCCAAGATAGCGTTGTTTCAGCTGTGCATCCATATTGATGCCGGGTACATAGCGCAGCACATCGTTGGCGCGTTTGATCACGATATAGCGCAATGACCATTGGCCCTCAGTATAACTGCCACCAATAAACGAAGGATTGAAGTTTTTGATATTCTCGGCTTCCGGTTTACCACGGCCTACTACCATGTCATCACTGGCATCGATGAACCAGAAACATCCACGTCCGTAGAAGTTCTCATCATCAAATTGATCGTATGCAGCATTCATGCCGCTGGTAGCATCCTGCGATGTTTTCCAGAAATTAGCCAGCGAAGGAGAGCCTTCCGGCACAACGTCCAGCTTTTTATTACAAGCACTTGTAAGGGCAATACCAGCAAGTGCAGAAAGGGTATAAATGAGCTTTTTCATTTTCTTGTGTTGCTTGATAGTTTAGAAATTCAGGTTCAGACCTACAAGGAAACCTCTTGCCTGCGGATAACGGCCCAGGTCAATACCGTAAGTATCGGTACCTACTTCAGGATCCATGCCGCTGTATTTGGTGAAGGTGAACAGGTTGTTAGCGGTAACGTATACACGCAGTTTGTTGATGCCTGCACGTTTGATCAAGGCATCGGGCAATGTATAACCGAGTGTCACGTTTTTCACGCGCATATAAGAACCATCTTCGATGTACCAGTCGGAAGTAGTACCGAAGTTACCGTTAGGATCGGTGATGGATACACGTGGAATGTTGGAGCCGGTATTGGTTGGCGTCCAGGCGTTCTTCACATCGGCGAGCAGGTTGTAACCCTGGCCTGTTACGAGTGGCGCAAGACCGGTGTATTTGAGGGCATTGAAGATTTTGTTGCCATGTACGCCCTGTAAGAAAATGTTGATGTCAAAACCTTTGTAGCTGCCGTTGAAGCTCAGGCCATAAGTGAATTTAGGATAAGGAGAGCCAACGAATTGTCTGTCGAGGTTGTCGATCTTGCCATCGCCGTTGGCATCTACAAATTTCAGATCACCCGGACGTGCTTTGGGTTGTATTTTATTACCGTTCTTATCTACATAAGCATCAATCTCTGCCTGGTTCTGGAAGATACCGGCTGTTTTCACTACATAGTAGGAATAGAGCGGATGACCTACTTCTATTCTAACCGGGGTGATGGAACTGCGGATATTGATATCGGAAGTAGGTAATACTTTATCATCAAATCCGAGCGACAATACTTTGTTGTTAATAGTGGAAAGATTACCGCTGATGCTGTATTGGAAGTCGCTGCCCGCTTTGCTGTTGTAGGTCAGCCCCAGCTCGATACCATTATCTCTTACTTCGCCTACGTTAGACCAGGTACCTTTAGGCACGCCGTCTGTGCTCAGTGGTGCGCGCTGACGCAGCATGTCTTGTGTTGTTTTAATATAGTAGTCAGCGTTCAATGTTAACCTGTTGTCGAGGAAACCTGCATCCAGGCCGATATTGGTTTGACGGGAGCTGGCCCATTTGATATTGAGGTTAGCAATGGCGCTTTCAGCATAACCACGGGAGATGGTAGATCCTGTACCAAAGTAAGTGTTGGTTTTTAACAGCAGCGGATTTACAGCACCTGATGGAAGACTGGCGAGGTTACCGAGTTTACCAACGTTACCGCGGATCTTTAGGAAGCTGAGCGCATGATCGATGTAGAGATTCTTTATGAAGTCTTCGTTGGTGATCACCCAGCCGGCAGAAGCAGAGTAGTAGCTGGCGTAGCGGTTCTGCGGCGCTACCAATGAAGAACCATCACGGCGGCCGATGAGTGATAACAGATACCTGCCCTTGTAATCATAGTTCGCACGTGCGAAGTAAGATTCCAACGCGGATTTTTCGATCCCACCCCAGAAGCCATTCGGATCTACGCCGTCAGCATTTTGTGGGTAACGAAATTCGGGCCGTTCGTCGTTGAAGCCAGTTACCAACAGATCGAAATATTCACGTTTAGACTGTTGATAGCTGTAACCTGCCACTACATTTACGCTATGGCCACCAAAATGTTTGTCGTAAGTCAGTGTTTGCTCTGCGAGCAGATCGTTGGAATTGCTATTGTATTGTTCGAGATTGTTGAAGTCGAATTTCTTTCCTGTTTCGAGTACGCGTGAAGTGAAAGTTTTATCTGTTTCAAAAACTTTGTTTATTGCAAGGTTGGAGCGGAAAGTCAGGTCTAATGGCAGTTTAACCTCGATATAAGGATTGATCAGCAAAAAGTTTTTAGGTTTTTTGCTATCCAGTCTTTTCAGGTAAGCAACGGGATTGATCACATCGCCATAAGCATTGGCCCACGCATCAGGCAAGCCGTTGTAGGAGCCGTCAGCTTTGTAAGGCGTTACGCTGGGCGTATAGTACATGGCGGTGAGGAGCGCGCCGGTATAAGCGTTGGTAGTGTTAGCGCCGTTACCGTTGGAGAAAGCATAGGAGAGATTCTCACCGATCTTCAGCCAGGGATTGAACTGGTGCTCGGAATTGAGGCGGAAATTATAACGTTCGTTAAAGGTATTGATCAGGATACCGTCTTGCTTGCGGTAACCGAAGCCCATGAAGTATTTGGATTTATCATTACCGCCGCTGAGGTCTGCGTTGTATTCCTGTACCATGGCGCTTTGCGTGATAGCGTCGAGCCAGTTGGTGCGGGTGATGTTGCCATCCGGGTTTTTAGCAGGATCATAGGCCGGGTTCCTGGCTACGCCGGCGTTGTCATAAGCCTGGTTCATGACATTGTTGAATTCAGCTGCATTCAGCACTTTCAACATTTTATAGGTATGCTGCACGCCCATTTTAGCATCCAGGTTGATGCTCATCTTACCCTGTTTGCCTTTTTTGGTGGTGATGAGGATTACACCGCCGGAGGCGCGTGCGCCGTAAATGGCCGCAGCACCGTCTTTCAGCACAGTCATCGATTCGATATCAGCCGGGTTGATCAAACCATCATAGATAGTACCATCTACTACATACAAAGGGTTTTCACCGTTGATACCGCCTGTACCGCGGATATATACTTTAGGAGCGGAGGTAGGGTCGCCGCCCTGGTTTTGTACTACCACGCCGGGAGCCTTGCCCTGCAATGCTTCTTCCACGCTGTTTACAGAACGGGAGGAGAGCTTGTCGAGCTTCACATCTGTGATAGCGCCGGTGATCTTGGTTTTGCTCTGTGAGCCATAACCTACTACCAGCACCTGGCTCAGCTCTTTGCTGCTCACTTCCATGGTTACATTGATTGGCGCGCCATTGAAGGTAGCCTCTACTGTTTTATAACCTACCATAGAGATGCTGAGGATCACATCGCCGGTATTGGCCGTGCTGATGGAGAAGTTACCGTTTACATCGGTGATGGCGCCTTTGGTAGTGCCTTTGATCACTACTACTGCGCCGATGAGCGGGCCGTTGGCATCCGATACCTTTCCCGTGATCTTGCGCTCCTGGCGTGTTTCGCCTGGTGTAGCGCTACTCCCGGGATAGATGAGGATGGTGTTCTGGCGTTCTTCAAACTGCAAGCCTGTATTGCTCAACAGGTCAGACAGGATATGCGATACGGTTTCATTTTTCCAGGAATGCTGTGCTACCTGCACGTTGGCCAATGCGCGCTGGTCGAAAGAGATCTTTACGCCTCCCTTCTTTTCCAGCGTGGAAATGGCATTCGTAAGACTACCCGTTTTTACTTGCATGCCGGGAACTACATTTTTGAGTGCCTGGCTGTAGGCAGAATAGCTTTCAGCAAAAGGAGCGGTTGCCAGCAATAGCAAAAGCAACGGCTTGATCCCTTTCCGCGGATGCCTGAGATGATGACGCAGTGTTGATTGCATAGTGATTGGTATTAAAGATTGAATGCTGTTGTGGTGACTGTTGTATAGAGATAATTAATAAACTTCGTACTGGTGATCCCCCGTTTTTTTGAAATGTACTTTTGGCGCTACACTGACAGTGGAGATCACATCCAGTTTCTGTTCCAGCGTCATGTTGCTGGTAAGACTGAGGTTCAGCCTTCCCTGTCCGAGGTTGAGATGGCTGCTGAACTGCACGCCATAGAAGCTTTCCAGCTCCCACAGCGCTTGTTGAAGCGTGCTGTTATATAGTATAAGGTCCCCTTTGGTGGAGGCATTGAGCACCGCGGTATCTGTGTGACAGATGAGGGCAGTTTCATGATAATAGAACAATTGCTGCGCGGCCTGCAATGTGCCCAATACCTGGCGTTCGGTGGTCACCTGTACCTTTCCGCTGGCAACGGCGATCCTGGACGGTTGCCCCTTGATATTGCGTACCAGGAACGAGGTGCCTAATACATGTACCTGCAAGGGCCCTGATGCTACGGTGAAAGGCTTTTGCTGATCCTGATGTACATCAAAAAATACCTGTCCCTGCACTTTTACGGTACGGTCATGAGCACTGAACTGCTTTGGATATTCCAGTACGGATGCGGCGCTGAGCCATGCATGCGTACCGTCAGGCAAGATGATATCCTTGCTTTCGCCAATGCCGGTGCGGTATTGCAGCCAGGCGAGGGCAGGGGCTTTGCTTTGCGAAGGATGTTGATGCCACCACCAGGCGCCTGCGATACATAAAGGCAGTAATACCGCAGCAGCAGCCAGTGAGCGGCGCAACCAGGTAATACGGCGTTTCGGCGCCGCGCCGATATGCTGGAACACCGCTGATTTCACGGCGTCCTGTGTTTCCTGTGGCAAAGACGCCGGTGTTTCATCGGCGGCCATCTTATCCAACCAGGTGAAGAGCATCACCACTTCATCTGTGCTGCATTTGCCTTCCCGGTATTTTTTCAGTAAACGGTATATCTCTTCCTGATCCACTATCTGATCGATTTAGCAGATGATCATGTTGTTCATCTGTAGTAAAGTCACACGTCAGAAAACAGATAACTATTCCCTTATTGCACTTAACAATTAGGTAACATTGGATCAGAGAAAGAAAGAAAGGAAAGAAGATCTCAATTGTAGTTTCAGCCGCTGGTTAGCGGTATTGAGCTGGTTGCGGACAGTTTGCTCTGAAGAGCCGGTGATGCCGGCGATTTCCGCTACAGACTTATGTTCGAAGCGGCTCATATGAAATACCTGGCGTATGCGGGGAGGCAGCATGCCTACATGCTGTTGCAGCTGCGTATATATTTCTTTGGTATGTAACTGGTCGGTGGCGTTGACGGTATTTTCGTGTAAGAGTGCGGCAAACTGATGCTCATGCCGGGCGCGGATGTCTTCCCGGCGCAAAGCATTGAGGATACGGAGTTTCAGCAGGAACACCAGGAAGGCCTCCGGTTGCCGGGGCGCCGGTATGGTGCTGCGTTTCTCCCATAATTCAATAAAAAAATTCTGTAACACATCTTTCGCCATTGCCTCATCGTCGATAATGCTGCAAGTGTAGTGCATCAGCTTATCCCAATGGGTGTTGAAAATGCGCTCAAAAGCGGCAGCATCGCCACTTCGGAAATCTTCCCATAATTTGCTGTCAGACATAAATTCCCCTTTACACGTAAAACAGATAAGCACGTCAAAGGTAGGGTCAAAGCTGCTATACTATCCCCTCGCGATTTTATGTTTATGTTAATTGTTGCCCCTGCTTCATGAACGTGGTAAATCGATTTAGACTTGGTTTTTACAAGAATAAAGATATATGTTTCAATAAACGAAAGCAAGAAAAAAAGAATTATAATGTTGGCCAGTTGCGTACGAGTTCATGTAACAGTTTTTGCCCCTCGGGCCATTCGCCCAGCCCGGAATCTGCATTAATATGTCCTTTGGCGCCCAGGTTCACAAAGCGGCTGCCCCAACTTTGGGCAAACTGCTTGCTCCGGGCAATACTGCAATAAGGATCATTGGTGCTGGCCACCACAATATTACGGAAAGGTAATTTGATCATCGGCACAGGGCTGAAGCCTGTAGCCACTTTGGGAAAGTCGGCCCGCTCCGCATCCGCCGGGGCTACCAGCAAGGCGCCGGTGATATGAAGCCTTGTTTGCCGCGCCCAATGCGCCACCGCCATACAAGCGAGGCTATGCGCAGCAATCACCACCTGCGGCCCGGCCGCCTTTACATCTTCTTCTATCTGCGCCACCCAGTCGGCACATACCGGCGCGCTCCAGGAACGCTGCTCAATACGCTTTGTGCCGGGAATCGCTTGCTCCCAGAGGCTTTGCCAATGCGAAGGACCAGAACCGTCAAGGCCCGGCGCTGTAAGAACACTTATCTCCATAAGATAAAGGCGTGGTTAGTAGTGAAAGATAATAAGATAAAAATAAAAAGGTCGAAAGAATTCGACCTTTATTGCTAAATTCCACGTTATGGCACTCAGGTCCATAAAAAGTTCATCAGTTATAGATAATTGATATTGTCGGTATTGTTGGCTTTTTGAGAGAATAGTATTTGTATACAAATGTATGTGATGCTAAAACCATTGTCAAGTATTAGCAGAGATATTTTTATAAAAGCCGGAAAATAGCCGTGGTGGCCTATCTTAGGCTGTCAAGATAATTATACTGTCTCCCCTGTTATAAAATTCTGAAATTATTGATTACTTTTTTGGGAGAATCTGATACAATATGCCACGTTCATTTTTTTCCTGCCTCATCATCGTGATGGGTGGCGCCTGGCTGAATACTGCGGCCGCACAATCGTCTCCACGAACCTTAACGGTTACACTCGATTATTATTATAATCATGAATTTAAAAAAGATAAATCAGGCAATACCCAACGCTGGCACTATACCTGGGAAGACCAGGCCAGCAGCGGTTATTCCATATGGGGCCATATCTTCGACTCGCTCGGCGTAAAGCGGGATACCCTCGCCGCAGCGCCTACAGCGGCCAATTTGCAGCATTCCGATATTTATATGATCACCGATCCGGATACAGAACAGGAATCCCCTTCACCGAATTACATGAATGAAAAAGATGCAGCAGCCATCTACAACTGGGTGAAAGCCGGCGGCGTATTGGTTTTGCTGGAAAACGATTCCCTCAACGCGGAGTTCACGCATTTCAATATTCTCGCAGAACGTTTCGGCATTCACTTCAATGGCGACAGCCGCAATCGTGTACAGGGCCGTCAATGGGAGCAAGGCGCCTTCCTGATCCCGCCGCATCATGAAATTTTCCCGCATGTGCAGAAAGTGTATATCAAGGAATTATCCTCCCTCCGCATACAAGCGCCTGCCCGCGCGGTGTACAAGGATGGCGACCATGTGATCATGGCCGTTGCCAAAGTAGGCAAAGGCGCCGTATTCGCCGTTGGCGACCCCTGGTTCTATAACGAATACACGGATGGCAAACGTTTGCCCGCCGACTACCAGAACTATGAAGCCGCTGTTGATCTCAGCGCATGGCTCATCAGGCAGGCCAGGAAATAATAAAAACTATTGTTGTAAAAAATCAAGGTTCCTGCGGATACCCGCGTATTTGCTGCGTTTCAAGGGAGAGTGGCGGAAGATATGTTTGAACGCTTCTTCGCTCAACTCTTCCCAATCTTTGGTAGTGAAGTTCAATATTTCAGGGATAGGCGTAAACTCGGCCTCCTGGTGCGCTTTGGCGAAACGGTTCCAGGGGCATACATCCTGGCAGGTATCGCAGCCAAACATCCAGTTGTCGAACTGTCCCTTCATCTTCTCAGGGATCAGCTGATCTTTCAGCTCTATTGTAAAATAAGAGATACAACGACTGCCGTCTACCACGCCAGGGGCCACCAGTGCGCCGGTAGGGCAGGCATCCAGGCAACGGGTGCAGCTGCCGCAATAATCGCCCACCGGGCTGTCGTATTCCAGTGGTATATCCGTGATGAGGGTGGCGATAAAAAAGAAGGACCCCGCTTGCTTGTGGATCAGGTTTCCGTTCTTGCCGATCCAGCCCAGGCCGCTGCGCTGCGCCCAGCTGCGTTCCAGCACCGGCGCGGAATCCACGAAGCCGCGGCCCTGCACCGGCCCTATATGCTCCTGCATGCGCAGCAGCATGGTTTTGAGCCGGGCACGTATCACCTCATGGTAATCTTTGCCGTAAGCGTACTTGGAAATTTTAGGAACATCTGCCCGCTGCTGCTCCGAAGGAAAATAATTGAACAGTAAAGTGATCACCGACTGCGCCCCTTCTACCAGTTTCCGCGGATCTATGCGCTTGTCGAAATGGTTCTCCATATACTGCATAGAACCATGCATACCTTTGCCCAGCCAGGATTCCAGCCTGCGGGCATCCTCATCCAGCTGCACCGCCCGCGCAATCCCGCAATGGTCAAAACCCAGCTCCCGCGCCAGCGCCTTTATGAAAGTAGTATGTGTCACAAAGCAAAATTACGAATTACGAATTAAGAATTACGGACCACGCTACGGGTCGTAATTCTTAATTCGTAATTCGTAATTCAAATTATTTTATCTTCGCCCCGGCATTTTATCCCTGCCCCTAAACTGTATGCGCCTTATATCTGTTGTGTTTGTCGCCTGTACCTTCTTGTGTTTGACAGCCCTGAATGTCTTCTCACAAGATAGCAGCAAACTGAAATTTGGAAAAGTATCAAAAGAAGAGTTTAACGTCCAACGTGTCGAAAAAGACACAGGAGCCCACGCTATCGTGATCTCCGAAATCGGCTCCTCCGCATTCGAAACAACGGGAGGCAGCCTCCAGCTGGTCTTCAAAGTTCATCGCCGCCTCAAGATCGTAGACAAGAACGGCTATGACTACGCCACCATCCGCATTGGCCTGTATAAAAGCGATGGCAGGGAAGAAGAAAAACTGAGCAACCTCAAAGCAGCTGCCTATAATCTCGAAAATGGCGAAATCGTAGAAACGAGAATGGAGAATAAAAACGTTTTCTCCGATGCAGTAAGCAAGAACTATAACGTGAAGAAATTCGCTATACCGGCCGTGAAAGAAGGGTCGATCATCGAATATTCCTATACGATCACCTCGCCCTACTTCCAGCACCTGCGCCCCTGGACCTTCCAGAATGATGTGCCCACCCTGTGGAGCGAATACAGCGTAAGCCTGCCCGAGTATTTCGATTATGTGCAGATAGGACAAGGCTTTGAAGACTTCGCCGTGAAAACGAAGACTTCCTCCCGCACCACCTTTTCCTTCCGCGACGATTCGCGCGGCGCCACCGGCCCCTCGCAAACGTTTACCGTTACGCCAAACGTCACCACCTACCGCTGGGCACTGCGCAACGTAGCGCCTATCAGGGATGAAAATTATATCACCACCATCGATAACTATGTCAATAAAATAGAGTTCCAGCTGGCATCTGTCAACTGGCCCGAACAAGCGCCCAAGCCTTTTATGAGCACCTGGCCCAAGCTCATGGAAGACCTGCTCAAAGACGAGGACTTCGGCAGTGCACTGGATAAAAATAACGGCTTCCTCGCCGATGCAGTAGATGAAGCCATCAAAGATGCCAAAACCGATAAAGAAAAAGCAAACAAGATCTATAACTGGGTACGCAGCAATTTCACTTGTACTGATCACTCTTCGCTATGGATGAAGAAATCGCTGAAATCCTTGCTCCACGATAAATCCGGCAACGAAGCCGAGATCAACCTGCTGCTTACCGCCATGCTCAAACGTGCGAAACTGGATGCAAGCCCTATCATCCTCAGTACCCGCGATCACGGTTACGTATATCCGTACTACCCGCTGCTGTCGCGCTTTAACTATGTGATCGCCGGCGTGAACACCGGAGATGAGTTTATCAGCATGGATGCCTCGCATCCCTTGCTGGGCTTCGGTAAGCTGCTCGGTAGCGCCTACAACGGCGATGCCCGTATCGTTAATACCGATGCTACGCCTATGGTCTATTCACCCGACTCCCTGCGCGAACAGGCCTTTACCAGCGTCGTGTTCCACAAGATCGAGAACGGTGAACTGTACGGCGAATTCCAGCAAAGGCCCACCTATCTTAACTCTTACGGCATCCGTAATACCGTGAAGGAGAAAAAGAAAGAAGAATATTTTAAAACGGTAGAGAAGAATTACAATGGAGATGTAGAGTTATCAGATACAGAGATCGAAGGGTTGGACGACCTGGAATCCCCGGTGCTCGTGAGATACAACTTCAAATACAAAATAGGGGAGGACGATGTACTATACCTCAACCCCTTGTTCGGAGAGGCTTACAAGCATAATATCTTCAAGTCGATGGAAAGAAAATTCCCTGTAGAGATGAATGCCGTTTACGACGAAGTATATTCTTTCAACATGCAGGTGCCTCCGGGATATGTGGTGGACGAACTGCCCAAACCCGCTGTGGCCAAGTATAACGAAGATGAAGGCTTCTTCCAGTACCTGATCCAGCAATCAGATGACCGCATCCAGCTGCGTTGCCGTGTGAAACTTGCCAAAGCTGTTTTCCCGCCGGAGGAATATCCCACCCTGCGCCAGTTCTTCGACCTGGTAGTGAAAAAACAGGCAGAACAGATCGTCTTAAAAAAGAAAAAATAATTTATGCCGAAACATTGCATATCCATCATCTGTTTGTTGACAATGCTCGCTGGCAGCGCATTTGCCGGTGAGCCCCTATACCCCGCCAGCGCCATCCCAGCCGCCCTGAAGAAAGACGCGCATGTAGTGGTGCGCACAGATGAAACAGCCTACGAGATCAGCGATCCCGGCAACATGCGGTACACACATCACTATGTGCTCACCGTGCTCGATGAAGGCGGTGCGGATGATGTAAAATTCAGTGAAGACTATAGCAAGAATTTCGATATCCGCTCTATCAGTGGCGCGCTTTATGATGCAGAAGGCAAACTGGTGAAACGCCTGAAACAGAGTGATATCAAGGATTTCGGCTCGCCCGGCGAAGCCAGTCTGATGACCGACACCCGCTACAAGGTACACGAGTTCAATTACAACGTATATCCGTATACGGTAGAATACGAAGTGGAGATGAAAGTGAAATCTGCGTTCTACATGCAACGCTGGATACCACAGGTGCACGACGACTGGACCATTGAACAGGCGCAGCTGACAATAACCACCCCGGCGGATTTCAAACTGATGTACCGTAACTACCTGTATAACGGTCAGCCGGAAACTGCGACAGATAAGGACCTCAAAACCTACAAGTGGACCGTAAAACAAGTACCGGCGCTGAAAGAGGAGAACTATGCCGCAGAGATTTACAAACGTACCACCTGTGTATTGTTGGCCGCCGGCCAGTTCCAGATGGATCGCTACCAGGGCAGCCTCAACTCCTGGAAAGACTTCGGCGCTTTCGGTTACCAACTCAACGAAGGCCGCGATGTGCTGCCCGATAACATGAAACAGAAAGTGCATCAACTTACCGATGGCCTCTCTACAGAAAAAGAAAAGATCAGCGTACTGTATAAATATCTTCAGCAGAACTACCGTTACATCAGCATACAGCTCGGCATCGGCGGCTTGCAAACCTTCGACGCTGTTACTGTCAACAAAACGGGATATGGCGATTGTAAGGCGCTCTCCAACTATATGATGGCCATGCTCAAGGAAGCGGGCATCCGTTCTAACTGCGTATGGATAAGGGCGGGAGAAACGGAACGTTCCTTCCCGGAAGATTTCCCGCTCGACTGGTTCAACCACGTGATCCTTTGTGTACCTGGTAAAGATACTACCTGGCTGGAATGCACCAGCGGTATCCTGCAGCCGGGATACCTGGGTTCCTTTACGGCCAACAGGCCGGCCTTGCTCCTCGATGCGCAAAGCAGCCAGCTGGTACATACGCCGGCTTACGGCATCGAACAAAACCAGCAGTTGCGCCGTATCGATGCCGTGGTAGCGGCATCCGGCGATATCGACATTACGGCTGTCACGCTGCGTACCGGCGAGTTACAGGATGATCAGCGTGCAGAGTTACATTACCTCAGCCGCGAAAAGCGCCTGGAGCGGCTCAAAAGCTCCCTCGATCTTTCCAGCTACGATATTGTAGATTATAATTGCAAGGAACTGGAAACAGCGCTGCCCTCCATCGAAGAGCAACTGAAGATAGCCGGTCACAGCTACGCTACGGTAACGGGTAAACGAATGTTCCTCGTGCCTGATATCCTGAGCCGCACCTCCATCAAACTCGACAAAGATACTGCGCGACAATCGCCCATCCGTTTCATCACCTCCACCCGCATCGTCGATACTGTCGTGATCAAAATACCGGAAGGCTACAAGCTGGAAACACTTCCCGCGCCTGTCATGATGAAGAACAAATTCGGCGCCTACACCTCCATGCTCTCCGTAAAAGATAACACGATCACGTATATACGAAAACTGGAACACTACGCAGGCTCCTTCCCGCCCTCCGATTACCCTGAACTGCTCAAATTCCGCAACACCATCTACAAAGCCGACCGGAGCAGGGTAGTGCTGGTAAAGGAGGAGTAACGCGAAGGTTGTCTGGCTCAGGATTATACTGATTGAAAGGATTACCAGGATTTTTTTTATCAGGATTAATAAAGATTAAAAAAGGATTCGCGAAGATCAAATTGAAATGATCTTCACAAATCCTTTTTTAATCTTTATTAATCCTGATAAAAAAAATCCTGGTAATCCTTTCAATCAGTATAATCCTGAGCCAGACAACCTTCGCTTATTTTTCTCTTACGCTGATAGAAATATGTCTGTCTTTCTTCCTTTCTTCGTCTGGTGCGGTGGCTGCGGCTTTGGCGAATTGTGAGCCATAGCCTTGGGCGCCCAGCAGTTGTGCGGCGTCGGCGTTGAGTTTTTTCAGTGAGGACTCTACGGCTTCGGCACGTTGTCCGGAGAGTTTGAGGTTGATGGTGCTATCGCCGGTGCGATCGGTGTAGCCGCCGATCTTGATCTTTGTTTTAGGGAAGGCCTTGAGGATGGCGGCGATGTTGCCTACCTGTTTCATGCTTTCCTCGGTCAGTTCGGCGCTGCCGGTTTTGAAGTTGAGGTTATCGAAATCAAACCATACATCTTTGCCTGGTTTGCGTGAATCATCTTTGAGGAAGGTCACCAGCTGGTCTTCGATACCGCCTTTATAAGCATCGAGTGTGGTGCCGTCGGGCAGTGTCACTTTGATGCTTTCGCGTGTCTCGGTGGTAGTGGGTGTAGCTACCTGTGAACTGGCGGTGGAGTCGGTGAGCTGGCCGGTGGTAACACTGTCGCTGGTGCCGCTGCCGGTATTATGACCGCCGCCACAGCCGCGCATCAGGTACCATAACAGGATGATGGCTACCAGTATGAGTAATAAAGACCATATCCAACGATTGCTGCTACCTTGTTTAACGGTGTTAATGGTGGCATTGGCAGCATTGCTGGCGCCCGCACCGAAGCTGGATGCAAGGTTGCCTACTTTTTTGCCAAGATCGCCCAAGCTGGCCAGTCCTAATATGCCCGCGAGGTTCAGGCCACCGGGAAGCGCGCCCAGTATCTTGTCTTTCTGCGAATTGAGGAACGACATCAGGCCGCCGGCATTCAGGTTGTTCTGTGCGGCATATTGGCCTACTGTGCCCAAAGTGGCCGGTGCAGCGGATTGCAGCAGGGTGCTGGCCGATGATTCTTTAATGCCTGCATAGTTGGCCAGCATACTGGTGATAGAGCTTACCTTGTCGCCAAATAAATTTCTCAGCATATCGGCGCCCTTGCTGAGTATGCCCCCGGCGCCTCCCTGTAAGGCGCTGGTAACGCTGTTAGGATTGGCGTCGCCGGCCGCTCCCTTCACGAGGTTCAGTAATCCGCCAGCATCTCCCGTGGAATCGGCCTTATGGAACAATCCTGATAATACAACAGGCACTACGCCTGTCAACGCCTTCTGTATTCCCCCTTCACTCTCTCCTAATTGTGAGGATGCCTGACTGATTACATTACTGTTAAAAAGATTTTTTGCACTTTCTAATAAGTCAAAAGACATAATTGTAGGGTTTAATGATGAAGAAAAATATCGGGAACGGCTTTGCCGCTGGTCGAAATTCACAGACGATCGCTTCGGATTTCTATAACAATAAAGCATCCCGTCTTGTTTGAAATATCGCTACAATTATTGGTCTATGACTGGTTTACAGAGATATCTGTTTGATAATCAATTTTGAAGAAGAAGTTTTTTGATTTAGAGCAAACTAACATATTATAAAAATCACAACGATGTTACGGCCAAAACAAAAAGATTAAAGCATAACTTTAAAGAAAGACGGATCATGAGAAATGGACTACTCATCGCACTCGCCTTTGTGGTAGCAGGTTTCACAGCCTGTAAACACGGCGGCGGCAACGACAGGAAGATTACTATTGCCTATGTAAACTGGGCCGAAGGCATAGCCTTGACACAACTTGCCAAAAACCTGCTGGAGAAAAAGGGTTATACCGTGACCCTTAAAAATGCAGACGTAGCCCCGGTATTCGCCGCGGTAGCCGGTGGCGACGCCGACGTTTTTATGGACACCTGGATGCCCGCCACCCACAAAGATTACATGGACAATTTCGGCAGCAAGGTCACCATCCTCAACACCAACTTCGACGGCGCTAAAACAGGTCTCGTAGTACCGGACTATGTCAACATCAACAGCATCGAAGAACTCAACGCTGCCAAAAAACACTTCGGTGGTAAAATAATCGGCATAGATGCCGGCGCTGGCATCATGAGCAAAACACAAGATGCTATCAAAACATACCACCTCGATCTCCAACTGCAATCTTCCAGCGAAGCAGCCATGATGGCCACTCTCAAAAAGTGCATCGACGAAATGCAACCCATCGTCATCACCGGATGGGCGCCACACTGGATGTTCGCACGCTATAAACTTCATTTCCTCGAGGACCCTCTGAACACCTTCGGCAGCGAAGAAAAAATACTCACCATCGCCAACAACGAATTCAGTGTACGCGATACCGTCGCCGTCAACTTCTTCCGCAAATTCCAACTCAACAGCCAGCAACTCGGCTCCCTCATGGGCTCCCTCGCCGATGCCGATGGCAAAGAAGACGCCGTCATCGAAAGATGGACCTGGGAGAACGCCGAATGGATAAAAAATATGGCTCAGGATTAAATGATTAGAAGGATTAGCAGGATTTTTTTACAGGATTAACAAAGGATTCACGAAGATTATTTCGAAGATCTTCGCGACGATAGCCCCTCGTTAATCTTCTCATCAATCTCCTTAAATCTTTATTAATCCTGTAAAAAAATCCTGCTAATCCTTCTAATCATTCAATCCTGAGAAAGACAGCCTTCGCTGGTTTCTAAATATTTCCACTTTCTCCCCGCTATGCTTCTCCGCTGCGCGCAGCAGGTCTTTGATGTTGTTCACTGGCGTATTGCCTACTTTCAGGATTACATCGCCGGCTTGCAGTCTGGCATTGAAGGCCTTGGGCGTTTCCACAATATATACGCCGTTATTGTCAGGAAGGCCGGTGGCGGAACGTTCGCCGAGTGTTTCTATGTTCTTGATCTTGCCGCCTTTCCAGTTGATGATCTTGCCTTGTGCTTCGCTGCTGTGGCGTAATACGGGGAGGGGCGGGCGCTGGGCAATCGCTTTCAGGGCAGGAGAGGTAACGCCGAAATCAGTGGTGGAAAAATTTTTGAATCCAATGGCTAATGCAGGAGAGGTGCGGCTCACGCGGTAGTCGCCGGTGGCAGGCTGCACGAACTGCGGATCGCCGGCATGTGAATGTGCATCGGTGCCGCTGGACTGCGCTGCTGCTAAAGCGCGACTGTCGGGGAAGAGGTTATAATCGATCTCGTCGCCCCAATAACGGATGCCAATGGGCTTATAATCGCTGGTAACAATATTATGCCGGAAGTTATCGTGGCTATCCTGAAACCACACATGCGGATGAAAAGAGTTGTTAAGCATAATGTTGTTTTCTACGGTACGGTAAAATCCTTCGCGCAGTTTGAGGCCGCCGTTCAGGCAAACGTTTTCATAGATATGGTAGTTGGAGGAACCATCGTCCAGGTCTATATCCCAGCCATGATCGCAGCGGAAACGATTGTGATAAAGCACATTGGTGTACATGGCATCCTGCTTTACCATCCAGGGATGTATTGCGGCAAGACTATCCATCTCTTTCCGGTCGGGATACCACCAGCGGTCGCGGCCCCAGGAGTTGAAAGCGCCATGGTCGCCGGTTTCCAACACCGTGTTGAATACGTCGTTATATTCGATCAGGTGCCCGCCCCAGGTGCCTTCACTAACGTTGATGCCTGCACGCGGAACATCATAAATGGTATTATGGGAAATGACCAGGCGCATCGACATCGATATCTGGATGCCCGCACTTTGTTTTTCTATGCGCCCGGTACGATAGATGAGGTTATCGACAGCGGTGCAGGAATCAGGATAGTGGCTGGTTTTAGGGCCGGCAAGGGTATCTGTCTCCTCAAATTTTCTCGATTGATTGTATTCAAACAAAGGAGAGCGCACCGCGTCAGGATTACCGACAAAGCAGATGCCGCTGGCGCCTGCATCATGAATATGATTGCCGGAGATAAGATGATGACGGTTATAATTACTGAGGAAGATGGCATTGCCGCCGTTGTGATCAAATTCGCAATCATGGATGGTGCAATAGGCCGCGCCATCCAGCAGTATAGCGCCGCCACGGTAGATGGCCCAGTCGCTGCGCAACAGAGGTTCTCGTGTATCCATGAACGTTGGTGCAGTGTGCGCAAAGCGAAGCCCTTCGATGCTTACATTTTTTACGGGCGCCGCTGCACTGCCTTTAAGTACGATCACCTCCTTGTGCCTGGAAACCGTAACAGTGGCCTTTTTCAGGTCAAGGCCAGCTGCAGGCTTGTAGTAAAGTATTTTATGAGCGGCATCATAATACCATTCATGAGGCGCATCTAGTTCTTCAAATATATTCTCTACAAAGCGGTATTGGTGGTGCATCCCCATCTGGCGGTTATTCTGATAGCCGCCTTCGAGCTGTAAGGCGCCATCAGCATTTACCCCGGTGATACGGTAATGATAACCGCCCCATTCAGCGGCATGCAAGGCATGTACGTAGCCGCCCTCGGGGTGTTGCCATGTTTTTACACGCGCCGGGCTGATGGCATCGGCAGCAGTGCCATTATAATGCTGTGCGCTACTGTCGTAATTAGGATAACGGGCGCGTACCTGCTGCCGGTCATTGATATATAACTGATCAAACTGGAAAGGCAGGTCCAGGGCTGCTTTATAGATGCCGTTCTTCCACGGTTCCCATTGCACTTTTACTGGCAGTCCGCCACTCAGCGTAGCTTTGCCATCGCCGTAGAAAATAATATGTCCTTTACCGTTAGTAAGCGTACTGCTGATCTCCAGCGGCGTTTCCAGGTAATGTGTGCCTGGCTCAAAAAATACGCGGATGTCTTTATCGGGTTGCTGTTGGTGCAGGCGTTCCAGTTCGCCTTTCAGGCGACTGGCGGTTATGCCCCGGTTGCCGGTGCTTACCTTTATATCGTAATGTTGTTGTGCATAGAGTACAGGCGTTACCGTTACTAACGTGGTCGCATATACGAGAATAGATAGCAGTCTTTTCATGTGTTGGTTTGATAAGAGCTAATTTAAGTCGCCCTTAGCGCCCATGTTAATGAAAATTTAGCAGTTACTGAACGGATTTTCTGCAAAAAATGCAGTACTTTTTATGATCATCTGTCAAAATTACTGCATACCGAACATTGGATCGGCCTTTGTTGTTAGGAATACACGCGTTGATAACGTAAAAAAAGAGAAAACAGAAAGATATGAATTTAAATAATTTCACTATTAAATCGCAGGAAATACTGCAACAAGCGCAACAACTGGCGTTCAATCATCAGAACCAGGCCATAGAAACAGGACATATCCTGAAGGCCTTGCTCGATGATCAGGACAGTCCTGTTGAGTATTTACTGAAAAAGAACGACGTGAATACGAACTTCCTCAGCACCAAGCTCAACGAACAGTTGCAAAAATATCCCCGCATGGCGGGAGGCGACGGTGGCCAGATGCTGAGTCGCGATGCCAACAATGCCATGCTTCGCGCAGGTGCGGCCATCAAAGAATTCAAGGATGAATTTGTGAGTGTGGAACACCTCTTACTAGGTATCCTCGGCGGCAGCGATGATTCCGCTAAACTGCTGAAAGATGCCGGCCTTACAGAAAAAGGCCTCAAATCCGCTATCCGTGAACTGCGTAAAGGCGAAACCGTTAACTCGCAGACCGGCGGCGCACAATTCAATACCTTGCAGAAGTTCGCTAAAAACCTCAATGAGCTCGCCCGCGATGGCAAGCTCGATCCGGTGATAGGCCGCGATGAGGAAATACGCCGTACCCTGCACATCCTTTCCCGCAGATCAAAGAACAACCCGATCCTCGTGGGCGAACCCGGTGTCGGTAAAACCGCCATTGTAGAAGGGCTCGCGCATCGTATCCTCAATGGCGATGTGCCCGAGAACCTTAAATCAAAAATTATCTACGCTCTCGATATGGGCGCACTCATGGCGGGCGCCAAATACCGCGGCGAGTTTGAAGAAAGATTGAAAGGCGTAGTGAAAGAAGTGGCCGAAAGCAATGGAGAGATCATCCTCTTCATTGATGAAATACATACGCTCATCGGCGCAGGCGCCATGGAAGGCGCGATGGATGCCGCCAACATCCTCAAACCGGCACTGGCCCGCGGTGAGCTCCGTGCCATCGGCGCCACCACCCTCAACGAATACCAGAAATATTTCGAAAAAGATAAAGCGCTGGAACGCCGCTTCCAGAAAGTGTTGGTGGATGAGCCCAGCGTGGAAGATGCCATCTCCATCCTGCGCGGACTGAAAGAAAGATATGAAAGCCACCACCATGTGCTGATCAAAGATGAAGCAATCATTGCTGCCGTGGAGCTCTCACACCGCTATATCACCGATCGCTTCCTGCCCGATAAGGCCATTGACCTGATCGATGAAAGCGCGGCCAAACTCAGGCTGGAAATGAACTCCATGCCGGAAGAACTCGATGAACTGGAACGCAGGATACGCCAGCTCGAAATTGAAAGAGAAGCTATCAAACGCGAAAACGACGAAGAAAAACTCCGCGAGCTCGCAGAAGAAATAGCCCGCCTCGGTGAAGAACGCAATACGTTCAAAGCCAAATGGCAAGCGGAGAAAGAAGTCGTAGACCAGATACAGAACGCTAAATCAGCGATCGAAAATCTGCGCCTCGAAGCCGAACAGGCGGAACGTAACGGCGATTTCGGCCGCGTAGCCGAGATCCGCTACGGTAAGGTGAAAGAAGAAGAAAAACGTGTGGTAGACCTCACAGAAGAATTGAATAAAATATCTGCCAATCATAAACGTCTGCTCAAAGAAGAAGTAGATGCGGAAGACATCGCGGAGAACGTGGCCAAAGCTACAGGCATCCCGGTGGCCAAGATGATGCAGAGCGAAAAAGATAAATTGCTGCACCTCGAAGATGAGCTGCACCAGCGTGTAGTAGGCCAGGAAGAAGCGATCATCGCAGTATCCGACGCCATCCGCCGCAGCCGCGCAGGCTTGCAGGACCCACGCCGCCCGATCGGTTCCTTTATCTTCCTCGGTACCACCGGCGTTGGTAAAACGGAACTGGCAAAAGCCCTCGCCGAATATCTCTTCGACGATGAAAGCATGATGACCCGCATCGATATGAGCGAATACCAGGAGAAACATTCCGTGAGCCGGCTGGTAGGCGCGCCTCCGGGATATGTAGGTTATGATGAAGGCGGTCAGCTCACTGAAGCCGTTCGCCGCAAACCTTACTCTGTAGTGCTGCTCGACGAAATTGAAAAAGCGCACCCGGATACTTTTAACATCCTCCTGCAAGTGCTCGATGATGGCCGCCTTACCGATAACAAAGGCCGCGTGGTGAATTTCAAAAACACCATCATCATCATGACCAGCAACATGGGCAGCCATATCATCCAGGAAAATTTCGAGGGCATCAACGACAAGAACAGGGAAGAAGTAGTGGATAAAACGAAAGAAGAAGTGATGTCGCTGCTCAAACAAACGATCCGTCCTGAATTCCTGAACAGGGTCGATGAAGTGATCATGTTCCAGCCTTTGATGCGCGATGAAATTAAAGGAATAATTAACATTCAGTTACAACAACTGAAAGACATGGTAGCAAAAAATGGCATGATATTGGAATTTTCAGACTATGCGATTGAATACCTCTCCGTACAGGGCTATGATCCGCAGTTTGGCGCAAGGCCGCTTAAAAGGCTCATTCAGAAAGAGATCATCAATTTGCTGAGCAAGAAGATACTGGCCGGCGATATTGATAAGTCCAAACCCGTACTGGTTGATGTGTTCGACGGTGTGGTAGTAATCAGAAACAAGTAATTCTAAATACGACGATACATAGTTAACGATAAACCCCGCGATTCTTCGCGGGGTTTTTTTATGCATCTTTCAGTAAATTTGAATAGACCAAAATATTAGCAGCATGATTGGAGAAAGAGAAAAGAAATTTATGCAATACGCTGTGGAACTGTCGCGCAAAGGAATGGAAACCGGCGATGGCGGCCCCTTTGGTTCCGTTGTAGTGCGTGGAGACGAGATAGTGGGAGAGGGATGGAACCAGGTGCTCTGCCATAATGATCCTACCGCGCACGCAGAGGTAGTAGCTATCCGCGATGCCTGTCAGAAACTAGGCACTTTCCAGCTGCACGATTGCGAAATATTTACCTCCTGCGAGCCTTGCCCCATGTGCCTGGGCGCTATCTACTGGGCCAGGCCGCAGCGCGTATATTACGCCAATACCAGAGAAGATGCGGCCGCCATCGCTTTCGATGATTCATTTATCTACCGCGAAATAGATGTGCCCAATGATGAAAAGAAAATCCCGCTGATCCACCTGCCCGGTGAAGAAGCATTACATGTGTTTAAGCAATGGGAGAAGAAAGGAGACAAGAAATTATATTGAGATTTTTTGATTGACGGATTTCTTGATTTAAATCAAAAAATCCGTCAATCAAAAAATCACTAAATCATTTATGGTGTGTCGCAAAATGAAAACCCCAGAACAAAGCCAGTAACAGGAAGAGGATTGCCAGGATAATAACGGTAAGGTATATATGATTTTCTGATTTCCTGCGCTGGCGGTAGCGTGAGCGCAGCTTCTTCAGCAAGCTCCATTTCATCTCGCGGAGCCATCCTGGTATCTTTTCCTTGTCTTTAATAGCGGCCAATCCCTCTAATGCTTCGCTGCAAAGATCACAGTCGGCCAGGTGCATTTCCACCTCGTGTTGTTCTTCCGGCGACAGCCTGCCCTGCACATAGTCCAGCAGCTGCTGTTGCGAAGGACAGCCCGTAGTGATGAATATATCGTTGAAATGCTCGTTCATATCACGTTGATGCAAATTAACTATTGTTTTGCGCGTTGTATTTTTTCCAGTAAAAGTTTCAGGTTCCGTTTGCCGTTCTGGATGTAGCTTTTCACCTGTAACAGGCTGTAGCCTGTTTGTTCAGCGATTTGCTGGTAAGATTTTTTTTGCAGATAGAACAGCTGTACACAAACTTTCTGCTCAGGATTCAGCAGATCAATTGCGCGTTCCATATGTTCCAGCATGATGTCTTTTTCCTGGTACACGCGTTTGTCTTCCTCTTCGGCGGCCATAGTTTCCATACTTTTGTCGGATATCTCTTCCTTGTATTTCATATGGTTTTGCCTTAACTGCATGAGGCAATAGTTTTTCGCCACCTGGTAGATCCAGGCGCGAAAATACTGGATTTCGTGTTTGTGGACATCGGATAATACCTTCAGGAATATTTGCTGTACGCTGTCGCGCGCATCCTCTTCATTTTTCAGGTATTTCATGCACATACCGAGCAACAGTAAGGCATAGCGGTCGAAAAGCACACCGATCCAATCACTGTTGCCATCAGCTTTGTACCGTTGGAGTAGCTCCTGATCTGTTAGTTGTTGTATCGCTGGATTGTTCACAGGTTAAAGATGGAAATGCCGACAAATTTCCATAAAAAAAGTGATATTAAACAAAAGGCTCACCACGGTGAGCCTTTTGTTTAATATCACATACTATCAAGCGCTTGCTGGGCCGCATTCTTCATCGATCCATCCATTCGGATTACTTCTCTGAACATGCGGCGGGCCTTGCCCATCTGGCCTTTGCTGCGGTAGCAGATGGCGAGCTGGTAGCGGGCCATCTCCACATATTTGCCGGTGCTCACAGATTCAATACGCCGGTAGCGGTCTATCGCTTCGCTGAGGTTGCCTTGTTGCTGATATAACATCGCGGCGCGGTAGAGGTATTCATCGCTGTTTACCGGCGGCTGACTGGCAGGCGTTTCCTTTTTAGGCGCTTCTGTTTTTTTAGGTTCTGGCGCTGGTTGTTCCTTGGCCACCGTAACTTTGGCCTCGCTGTCTGCTTTTGCTTTTTCTTTTTCCTTGTCGCGCTGCTCATTTACTTTTTTGATGGAATCAGCTGCGCGGGCCAGGGCTTGTTTTTTAGCAAGACTATCGGCCGCTGCTTTTTTACGCGCTGCAATTTTTGCAGCGGCGGCAGCTTTTATTTTGGCGGAATCCACAGCTGGCGTGGGCGCCGGAGCAGTAGCGGGCGTAGTGGCCGGCGCTGGTGTTGTTGCCGCAGTGGTATGTGTAGCCGGTGTACCTGCAGTATGATTCTCTGTAATGATGGGCTGCTGCGGAATATCCTGTGTGATGGTGGCGGCGCTGTCTTTTGGCGGGGTAGCCGCTGCCATGATCTTGGTAGCAACAGGCTGGTTGCGCAGGTGGCCGCGTAATACATAGATGCCGCTTACGCCCAGTGCTGCAAAGGCTACCAGCCAGAAGTATACCAGCAGGTTTTCTTTGTTGCGTTCCTTACGGGTGTATTTTGCTACTTTCTGTACATAGGAAACAGGCTGTATGCTTTGATGGATATAGCGTTGCAGCTTACCGGTAAGGTCGTTGTACTGATCGAAATTGTTTTCTTTTTCCAGCGCTTGCAATGCCTCAAAGCAAAGGTCGCAGTCCGTGAGATGCTGCTCCACCAGGTGTTTTTCCACGTCGGTGAGGCGGCCTTCCATGTAACGGGGCAGCTGATCTTTGTTGAGGCAACGGATGCCGGAAAAGATCTTTAATATTTTTTCGTTATGGGGCTGATTATTTGGCATAACTCTGATTCATGAATATCTTGGCAAGTTTTCCTTTGGCCGCTTTCAGCTGTGCACGCACCTTTTCACGTGTCCAGCCTTTGGCGGTGGTCAGTTCTCCGAAAGTTTTATTTTCAAGGTAAAATTGCGTGATGAGGTCGCGCTCTTCTGCGCTGAGGCGCTGTAAAGCCTGCTCCAGCTGCACGATCAGCTCCTGGCGGTCGATCGTATTGGTAGCGGCTTTGTCTACCTTGTTCTCGATATGCAGCAGGTCCCTGCCATCTCTCGAAGGATAGAAGGGCGTGTTTTTCTCTGGCTTGCCGAGATAACCTTTTTGTATATGCAGCATCCATTCGTTGGCCTTGTAAATAGACTGTGTTTTGATGCTGGAACTCAAGCGCTGTAACAATGCAGGGAATACGATATTGGGGTCGAGGCTGGGGTTGCTGCGTAAATGAGGCAGGGTGATCGCCACCAGCAAATGACTATACCTGTCCATCAATACACCTTCTGCTTCCCGGTCTTTCTGCTTCCGGGCCCGGGATATCAATTCCTTATCCGATAAATTGGTTAACTGCTGGTGCATAAACTTATTACTTTATATTTACGTATTAAAGCGGAAAAAGTTCAATCCGGAACAAGAATTTGAATAGTAAAACGGATTTATACAATTTATATGCCATATGCCATTGTTATTGTGCCAGTTGCGCCTTTGCGAGCAGAGGCGGCACACAGAAGTGAAATGATCTCGCAACTGTTATGGGGTGAATGTGTGGAGATCATCAACACCGCTCCCGGTGCTTGGGTGCAAATCAAAAACCAATATGATGATTATATCGGTTGGGCTACAGCCTCGCACCTCGAAACGATAGACTCAGCGCTATATCAGGCTCCGGTATCCGGGTACCTGCCATCATGGATTAACGAGGTAACAATGAACGGCCAGCCGATGATAGTGCCTTTCGGCTGCCTGGTCAAAAGTAACCTGCAATGGGGGAGCATCACTGTTGTCACACCACAACCGGTGCCCACTGAACTGACGTCTGCGCGTCTGGCTTCCGTTATCAAAGATAATGCTTTCACGCATCTAAATACTGCCTACCTGTGGGGCGGACGCAGCGTGTTTGGGATCGACTGCTCCGGTTTCACACAAGGGGTTTTCAAGACGGCAGGCCTGCGCCTGCTGCGCGATGCCTACCAGCAGGCCACGCAGGGGCATGTGGTTGATTTCCTGCAGGAAGCGCAGCCTGGTGATCTCGCTTTTTTCGACAATGAGGAAGGACGCATCACGCACGTAGGTATCCTGCTCAACGATCACGAGATCATACATTCATCCGGTAAAGTACGGGTAGACCCGATCGATAACCAGGGCATCACTAACGCCGATACCGGCATACGTTCTCACAAACTACGCATCATTAAAAGGATTTTTTGATTTAAGGATGTGAGGATTTATAAATTTAAATGGCGCCTGCAACAGGCGCCATTTAAATTTATAAATCCATAAATCAGAAAATCCGTAAATCTGTAAATCAATAAATTCCTAAATGATTCAGCTTTGTTTGAAGATCTTCCTGTAGTCTTCAAAGCTCTGTTTGATGATCTCTTCTGCTTTCGCTTTGTTCTGGAATTCTTCCACGATCACGGTTTTCTTTTCCAGTGTTTTGTATTCTTCAAAGAAATGACGCATTTCTTCGATGAAGTGGGGCGGCAGTTCGGAGATGTCGTTGATATGATTTACGCTCATATCATTGGCAGCAACGGCAATGATCTTGTCGTCGGCTTCGCCGCCATCGATCATTTGCATCACGCCGATCACTTTGGCTTCGATGATACACATAGGTACGCATTCGATCTGCGACAGTACCAGGATATCCAGTGGATCATGGTCATCGCAATATGATTGAGGAATAAAACCGTAGTTGGCGGGGTAGTATACAGATGAGTATAATACACGGTCCAGTTTCAGTAATCCGCTTTCTTTATCCAGTTCATATTTGGCACGGCATCCCTTTGGAATTTCAATGATTGCATTCACGATGTGTGGCACTTCTGCTCCGGGAGTCACGCTGTGCCAGGGATTTGTCATCATAATTTAATCTACTTTACTTTAAGGTTTATTGTTCAATACTTGCTTACTGCGGAAAAGTGAATAATCTATTCACTTCACTATTCATGAAGATATGGTTCGGTTTCCGTGAATATTCAACACGAAATCAGCCACACATTCCTGTCCGTTTAATGCGTGGCAAAATTAAGGAACTCGCCGTTAATAGCTAAGAAAAATTATCGCTATTTGGCGGCGGGTGCGCTGTTACCGCCTGTGGTGGCGGAATCTGGAGGTAGTACAGCGGTGGTGGTATCAAAAGCTGCTCCGCCGTTGGCCGGGGGAATATAGTTAGGAATGATACTTTCGAATGTCAGGGAAATTTTCCACTGGCCTCCTTCTTTCACCAGTTGCAGTACTTCTTTCTGGTGGGCGGAGGAATTGAGGATGGTGACAGATGCCTTGTCGCCGTTCTCTTCCATGTTTACCACTTCAATTTTTGCATTCCGGATCTTTTCTCTCTCAGCATCACTGCGGCGGGCATCGAAGAAGGAATACAATTGTATCACCTGTTGGGACTCTTTGGTGGCATAATCCCTGGCCTGGTCAAAGTTCGAATCCTGTATGGCATGCATAAACGACAGTGCTACTTCCTGTGGGGTAGCCCTTTTTTTACAGCTGCTGAACAGCAGGGTGGAGAATACTGCCAGTATGAGGATCCGACAAAAATTGGTCATGCGGTCGATAAATTATTATATATCACGAACAAAAATAGGGGTAAACATTCAAATCTGCAAAGTCATAAATATTTTTAAATGTAAGAATTTTGGAATTTGAGGATTTATCGGGGGAAGATGATCCCGGCAAAATCCTCAAATTCTCAAATTCTCAAATTCTTACATCAAGAAATTCCACAATATTTTATGGTTCCTTATTGGCGTCGTACGCCCTGATGATGGCTTTCACGAGGCGGTGCCTTACTACGTCTTCTTCGTCGAGCTCCAGGTAGCCGATGCCGTCGATATTCCGGAGGATGCGGGTAGCTTTGTCCAGACCGGATTTCTGGTTTTTGGGCAGGTCGATCTGGGTGAGGTCGCCGGTGATGATCGCTTTGGCGGAGGCGCCGATACGGGTCAGGAACATTTTGATCTGCAGGTCCGTGGCGTTCTGGGCCTCGTCGAGGATGATGAACGAATTGTCCAGGGTACGGCCACGCATATACGCCAGTGGCGCGATCTCGATCACGCGGTTGGTCATATAGTAGCTCAGCTTCTCTGCCGGGATCATATCGTCCAGCGCATCGTAGAGCGGGCGCAGGTACGGATCGATCTTCTCTTTCAGGTCGCCGGGCAGGAAACCAAGGCTTTCGCCAGCTTCTACCGCAGGACGGGTAAGGATGATCTTTTTGATAGCCTTGTTCTTGAGCGCGCGTACGGCCAGTGCTACGGCAGTATAGGTTTTACCGGTACCTGCCGGGCCGATAGCAAAAATGATATCGTTCTTGTCGGCCAGCGCCACCATCTTTTTCTGATTGGCAGTGCGGGCACGTACCGTGCGTCCGTTGGGGCCAAACACCAATACTTCGTTGGGATTGCGGTCGCTGAAGTTGTCGATACGGCCACCTTCTTCGTCACCGAGGATCTGTTCGAAATAGTTTTCCGTAAGGTTTCCGTTACGTTCCAGATATTTAACGATCTGACTGATCTTTTCCTCCGCAGTGGCCACTTCTTCCGGAGACCCACTCAATTTTAACTGGGTACCCCTGGACAGGATCTTCAACAGCGGGAATTTCTTTTTCAGCAGATCCAGTTTTCCGTTATTAACACCGAAAAACTCGATGGGATTAATACTATCTAAGTTAATAATGGATTCAGTCAATCTTTCTATGATTTAATTGTCCAGGAAATGATCGGATTTTTCAATCCGAATATATTTAATTCTTGTACAACCTGGATGGCAGCCGTGTTAAGCTATCACTAAATCCTGTAGCCATTCTGCTTGAACGACTCTACTTTAGCAGCGATGGCCGGGTTGCCCAGCGCCAGGATGCGTGCAGCCAGTATGGCAGCATTGCGGGCGCCTGCCTTGCCTACTGCCAGGGTACCTACCGGCAAACCGGCGGGCATCTGTACAATGGAATAAAGTGCATCAACACCACCAGGCAGTCCACCATCCAAAGGTACGCCCAATACGGGTAATGAAGTGTAAGCAGATACTACGCCAGGTAAGGCAGCCGCCATACCAGCCGCGGCAATTATTACGCCAAAGCCCTTTTCCTGCGCCGTAACACACAATTCGCGCACCTTGTCAGGATTACGGTGAGCGGATGCTACGATCATCTCGTTTTCAATACCAAAATATTGCAGATGTTTCTGCGACTCTTCCATGACGGGTTTATCACTCTCGGAACCCATGATAATCATTACTTTCATCTTGTAAAATTTTTGCTGACGGATGTATCTCGCTGCGAAGATATTGATCGTTTAACAATTTCAGAAAATAGAAAATCCACAATCGTGGATAAACAACATCGAACCATTTTATTACATTTACTTCTGCAATGGTGTTTTTTTGTCATATATTGCCTATTTTGTCCGATCGCAAGTCACAACGATAATGATTCCGCTACCATATGAATGAAGCTATGCTGGAAGAGCATTACAAGCGCCTGCAACACCTCGAAGCCGCTATCAATGCATGTGCATGGTCAATCACCATGGATGCAGCGGGGAACCTGATGGCCGCCAATCCGCTGGTAACACAGGCTTTACAGCTGCCCGCCCCCGTACTTCAGGGCAGGCCGCTTACCGATTTTCTCCTGCCGGCCAACGAAGGCCAGTGGGCGCACATCTGGCAATCTGCCCGTAAAGGTGAGAACATACAGGAACAGCTATGTTTCCTGATCGCCGGAAAACAGCCCCTGTGGCTGGAAGCAGCCATCAGCCCGCAAATGGACGCCCATGGCGCTCTCCAGCAATGCCTGCTCCTCGGCCTCGATATCACGGCCAGGAAATTATCCGAGATCAGGCTCAAAGAAGATGAACAATATTTCCGGCAGATACTGGAAAATCTGCCCATCGGTCTGCAACAGTTCTCTCTCGAAGGCGATAACATCG
This sequence comes from Chitinophaga vietnamensis, assembly GCF_902167635.1. GTDB lineage: Bacteria > Bacteroidota > Bacteroidia > Chitinophagales > Chitinophagaceae > Chitinophaga > Chitinophaga vietnamensis. Next base: position 81,017 of record NZ_CABHMS010000007.1, on the reverse strand, counting down.
AGATGAACAGCCGCCAGCGGCAGATATGGGGCAGCGATCATGCCTTCTTCTCCAACCCGCACTACAACTGGCTGCAAGATCCCTTCTACCGCCACAATGGCCTCGCACGCCTGTTCGAAGAAGCACGCGACGGCCGCAAAACACTCAAACGCGAAATACTGCTCAACTACTCTGAAAAACATTACGAAGGTATCACCCGCATACATCCCATGTACTTCGACGCTACCATCTTCCCGGTGGTGGACCGCCAAAGCAACATGACCAATATCTTCCTCATCCTAGATGATATCACCGAGAAAAAACTCGCCGAGATCAGCCTCCAGAAAAGCGAACGCCTGCTCGATAATATCATCGAAAACCTGCCTATCGGCTATATCCAGTTCGATAACTTCGGCTTTATCCGCCGCATCAATCAAACGCAACGTTTCTTCTTCAACTCGCCGCATCCCGCTGCCCGCCGGCAGTTCAACGTGATGAACGACGATTTCGCCACCATGTTCCAGCTGGATGACCTCTTCCAGCAAGCCTTGCAGGAAAACAAAACCCTGCGCGTGGAAAAGAAAGTAGACTTCTCCCGTGATGAACGATGGACCAAAGTAGGCCGTGAAGTATATCTCGATCTCACCGTATTCCCCGTGGTAGACCCGGTGGATAAAGAAAAAATAGTGGTCGTACTGGTGAATGACATCACCGATAAAAAAGAGCAGGAACTGGAGAATATAAAGAACCAGGAATTCCTGCTGCAAACCGGCGAAATAGGCAAGATCGGCGGATGGGAAATGGACATGAACACCCGCCAGGTGCGCTGGTCCAGGCAAACATATAACATCCACGGTTGCCCGGAAGGCACCGCCATGAACTTTGAAACAGCCAGGTCTTTTTACACAGAAGAATCCCGCCGCAACCTCGACCTGCTGCTGGAACAATGCGCCACCAGCGGCCGGCCCTTCGATGCGCAGCTGTCGATCATCACCGACAAACCGCAGCCTAAAAGAGTGCGCGCCATCGGCCAGCCTGCGTACGACAATGGCCAACTGGTACGCATGTACGGCGTAGTGCAGGATATCACCGAGCAATCCGAGATCAGGGACGCACTCACCCGCAACACAGAGCTGATGCGGCTTTTCTTCGATACCGTAGATATGGGATATGCTGCCATGGAACCCGATGGCAAGCTGAACTTCCTCAACCAGAAAGCGGAAAAAATGATCGGCCGCAAAGTGCAGATGGGCAGTAACATCTTTGAAGTGTTCCCGAAACTCAGCGACACCGTGTTCTACGCCAGGATGCGGGAATGCGTGAAACAAGGGGCCTCGCAATCGTTCGGCATCTATTTCCCGATCCAGGATAAATGGTACGATTTCCTGCTCACCGCCATGGAAGATGGCGGTATCTCTGTATTCATGCGGGATATCACCGAAAGCCGCAAGATGCAGAAAGACCTGCGCAAGGCCAATGATCAATTATCCAATCTCAATAAAAATCTCCTCAATCAAAATAAACAGCTGGAAGATTTTGCGCACATCACCTCACATAACTTGCGTGCGCCGATCGCCAATCTGAAGGCGCTCATGCAAATGCACAATGAAGCTATTTCCCCGCAGGAGCGCGAGTTGTACCTGGGCATGGTGCATGAGGTGATCAAAAAAATAGATGAAACACTGAACGACCTGGTAGAAGTAGTGCAGATCAGGAAAGATGTGAATGTAGAACGGGAGAAATTAGTATTCGCAGAACGTTTGCAGAAGGTGAAAGATATTTTACTGGTGGATATTGAGAAGAGCCATATTCATATCACCTACAATTTTGACGAGGTGCCGGTAATCGAATATCCACGGGTGTACCTGGATAGTATCTTACAGAATTTTATCACCAATGCGATCCGTTACCGTTCGCCGGAACGCACGCCGGCGCTGCATTTGCAGACCTCGAGAGGGCAGGAGTCCATTGTGCTTACGGTAGAAGACAATGGCGTAGGCATTGATATGGAACGTTTCGGCAATAAATTATTCGGTTTCAGAAAAACTTTTCATAAGAACAAAGATGCAAAAGGGATCGGGCTTTTCATCACGAAAACGCAGGTGGAAGCCATGGGAGGAAGCATACGTGCAGAGAGCACCCCTGGCAACGGAACCAAATTTATTATTACATTTAGGCCCGAATAATCTGCTTATATGAACCTGATCAATATGATTTTTATTGTCGACGACGACCCAATCCACCAGCAGATAGCGAAGATCATGATCGAGCGGCAAGGTATCAGCAGTAATGTCCGGGTGTTTTCAGATGCACAGGACGTGCTGGATTACCTGAGGGAAAATACGGGTGCAAGCGATGCGCTGCCCGACCTGATCCTGCTGGATCTTAACATGCCGGTGATGGATGGCTGGGAATTCCTCGACGAATTTGCGGGCTTTCAGGCCGGCTTGCCCAAGCAGATCAGGATTTTTGTGTTAACCTCCTCTATCGATGAAAAAGACAAAGAGCGGGTACGCAGCTATCGGTTTGTAGATGGCTATCTGACAAAACCGCTGTCTAAAGAGATTATCGCCCACCTTTCATAACAGCAATTGTTTTTTCGGGATCGGGAGACGAGAAGATGGCACTGCCAGCCACCAGCACGTTGGCGCCTGCCTGTATGAGCTGTGCCGCATTCTCGGGGCTCACGCCGCCGTCTACTTCCACCAGTGCATGCGCGTTGCTATCGCGTATCAGCTGGCGTATCTCTGATAGTTTATGATAGGTTTGTTCGATGAAGGTTTGTCCGCCGAAACCAGGGTTCACACTCATGATGAGCACTACGTCGATATCCCGGATCACATTTTCCAGCAGCTGTACCGGGGTGTGCGGATTGAGCGCCACACCGGCTTTCATGCCCAGCGACTTAATCTGTTGGATATTGCGGTGCAGGTGAGGGCAGGCTTCATAATGTACAGTGAGGATATCGGCGCCGGCTTTCTGAAATTCAGCGGCATATCTTTCGGGCGCTTCGATCATCAGGTGCACATCGCAGGGTTTGCGTGCGCGCTTCTTGATCTGTGCGATCACTGGCAGGCCATAGCTGATATTCGGCACAAAGCGGCCATCCATCACATCAAGGTGAAACCAGTCGGCCTCGCTGCGGTTGACCATATCCACATCTTTTCCCAGTTCCAGGAAATCTGCTGCCAGTAAGGACGGCGCTATTAAAACAGGTGTATTTTCCAAAACGCTCTTTTTTGATCTGTGTAAATGTAAACAATTACTTGTTCAGACGTTTTAACGCCTCCTTTGCTTCTGTAAAATCTTTTTTGAAGGAAGACGCTTTGCTGTAGTCTTCGACGGCGGATATCTTGTTGCCTGATTTTTCATGGCAGAGGGCGCGGTAATAATAGGCCCAGGCATCGGTGGGGGCTGATTTTGCGGCGAGGTTATACCAGGTGAGCGCTTCTTTCCAGTTCTGGTCGTCGAGATAGAGGTGGCCCATCGCAAGGTAGGCAGCCTCATAACCGGGATCGGCCACTACGGCCTTCTTGAAAGCAGCGATGGCGGCGGGTTTGTTGCCCAGCTCCTGTTGAAACACGCCGATGCTGAACATCGGCTCCGCATTGGTGGAGTCTAACTGCCATGCCTGTACGTAATATGAGATGGCCTGTGGCGCCTTTCTGCTATGGAGCAGGTCGCCCAGCTCCATCAGCGCTTCATATTCCGGCGTAGCGCCTGCGGCGTGGATGGCGGAAGTAAGATGCTGTATAGCCGTCACCGTATCTTTATGATCTTCTGCGATGCGTGCTTTCAGGTAGAAGGCTTTGTCGCGCGCATCGGCCGTCTGTGCCAATACGCTGGCTACGCTGTCGGCAGTGGCGTACTCTTTATTTTCTATCATGGCAGTAGCGAGGCGGTATCGCAGGTAAGCATTGCCTGGCGCGGTGCCAAGCGCTTGTGCAAACATCTGCTCTGCTTTTTTGAAGTGCTCGCTCACGAGGGCGGCTTCGCCGGCGCCGGCCCAATAGTCGGTGTTGGCGGGCATCAGCGAGGCGCCCTTTTCAAAGTCTGGCTCCGCCAGCGCCGGGTGTGTATTGAACAGCAGCATGGCGCGGCGGTAATAGAGTTCGTGGTTGTTCGGAAACTGTTGCAGGGAATCTGTTACCGGCCTGATGATATCGCTGTAGAGGACGGAATCGGCGGTGCTGGCGGCTGCGCCGCCGCTGTTGCTTTGTTCATGACAGGCAACAGCGGCCAGGCATACGAAAAGGATAGGTAGGTACTTCATACAGCTGCCAAAGCTAATGGCTAAAATCTGATTTCCGAAATCTTACTGTAGCAACGCTTTTTTAAAGGCAGTATAATCTGCGGGCAGCAGGGTAGCGGATTTCTCTTTGCCATAGAGCTGCATCACGCGGGCCGGCGCATGTATCTCTTCCCGCAAGGATGGCGGCGCCGTGTCTTCAAACTTCACGGGGTGGGCCGTTTCCAGGAAAACGCCGGTTACATCGGGATGGGCAGACAGATATTCCTGCAAGCCGAGGTAGCCCACTGCGCCATGCGGATCAAGCATATAGTGATTCTCTTTCCAAACTTTTTCCATGGTGAGCAGGGTGTCCTTGTCATTGAAGCTATAGGCGCTGAAGCGCTCCTGTAATTTCGGCAAGCTGTTGCCGAATAACTGTAACACCCGTACGAAATTGCTGGGATCAGCTACGTCCATGGCATTGGAAAGGGTGGGAGCGGCCTTCCCTGGCTGGTATACGCCGCTGGCCATAAAGCGAGGCACCGTATCGTTGATATTGGTAGCGGCCACGAAATGCTCCACCGGCAGGCCGATAGCGGCCGCCATCATGCCCGCGCAGATATTTCCAAAATTGCCGCTGGGCACAGAGAACACCAGCTGCGGATGTGCGGCCTTCATCTGTTTCCAGGCAAGGAAATAATAAAACATCTGCGGCAGCCAACGCGCTACATTGATGGAATTGGCGGAAGTGAGCGGCCGCTTGTTTTGCAGCTCCTGGTCGAGGAAGGCGGTTTTCACCAGCTGCTGGCAATCGTCAAAAGTGCCAATGATCTCGAACGCGCTAACGTTGCCGCCCAATGTAGTGAGCTGTTTCTCTTGCAGGGTGCTTACTTTTTTGGAAGGATAAAGTATCACCACCTGTATGCCCGGCACATTATAAAAGCCACTGGCCACGGCGCCGCCGGTATCGCCGGAAGTGGCCACCAGCACGGTTACGGGCTTGGTGCTGTTGCGGCGGAAGTAGCCAAGACAGCCCGCCATAAAACGTGCGCCTACATCTTTGAAGGCAAGGGTAGGGCCGTGAAAGAGTTCCAGTGCGTAGGTCGATTTCGAAACTTTCTGCACGGGGAAAGGGAAGTGCAGGGTGTCTGCCACAATCTTCTTCAATTGTTCTTCCGGTATTTCATCTCCCACAAACGGGCGTATCACGTTGGTACCAATCTCCTGGTCTGAATACTGATGGATATTTTTGAGGAAGTCCGGGTCCAGTGCCGGTATCTCTTCCGGAAAGTATAATCCTCTATCGGGCGCTAATCCTTGTGTAACGGCGGTTTCAAAAGATACTTTGTGCTGTGCGTTCTGAAGACTGAAGTACTGCATGAATCATTCTTTATTTTGTTAGTCAATCACCTTTACACCTGCTGTATTGATGCGGGACACATAAATTTTATAATCTACGCCGAGGGGCGCGTATACGCTATCCATGGTGGCGGCCACTTTGCGGGCATTCTCTTCTCCTTTGCTGAGCATGAACACCGATGGCCCTGAGCCGGAGATGCCGCCGCCGAGCGCGCCGGCCTCCTTGCATTTCAGTTTCAGTTCATAGAATGCGGGGATGAGGATGGCCCTTACCGGCTCTACGATTACATCTTCCAGGGAGCGGCTGATCAGGTCATAATCTTCCTGGTACAGCGCGGCTACCAATGCGCCTACGTTGCCCCACTGGCGGATCGCGTCGGTCATCAATACTTTTTGTTTCAGTATCTCGCGTGCGTCCGATGTCTTTACTTCTATCTGTGGATGTATCACGGTTACCCACAGTTCCGATGGCGTATGCAGGCTGGTGATATCCAGCGGGCGATAGCTGCGTACCAGCGTGAAACCCCCGAGGATGGCCGGTGCTACGTTGTCGGCATGCGCAGAGCCACAGGCCAGTCTTTCGCCTTCCATCGCAAAACGTACCAGTTGTTTGGGCGTAAAAGGTTCGCCCAGCAATTTATTTACGCCTACCACGGCGCCCGCGCTGCTGGCGGCGCTGGAGCCAATGCCGCTGCCGGGATGTATATGTTTGAATATCTCTATCTCTATGCCGGTGTCGGGTTTTTCATATTTCTGTAACAGCGCCTGAACGGCTACGCCAGCTACATTCTGTGAGGTTTCCAGGGGAAGATCGGCGCCGTGGATCGCGGTAATACGGATGCCGGGTTCACTGCTCCTGCGTAAGATCATTTCGTCGCCGGGGGCGTCCATGGCCAGTCCTATCACATCAAAACCGCATGCTACGTTGGCAACGGTGCCGGGCGCAAATACTTTTATACAATCCATAAATTAATAATTGATTTTTATGTTTACAAGCACATTTTTTATAAACGTGCACTGCGGATGATGTCGGCAAAGATGCCGGAGGCGGTTACGTCCGCGCCGGCGCCGGCGCCCTTCACGATCAGCGGCTGCTCTTTGTAGCGGCTGGTGGTATACAGCACGATATTATCTTTTCCTTCCAGCTGGTAAAAAGGATGATCGGGCGATACACATTGCAGGCCTACCGATGCCTGGCCATCCACATAGCTGGCCACGAACTTGAGGCGTTTCCCTGCGGATTCTGCTTCTTCGCGCAGCCGTTGGAAATGGGCGGCATGGGTGTCCAGTTCCTCGTAGAAACCGGCGACAGACGGCGCATCCAGGCAGGCTGCCGGCAGGAAGGAGTGATTGGTGATATCTTCCATCTCTATCGCCGCGCCGCTCTCCCTGGCAAGGATGAGTATCTTGCGCATCACATCTTTCCCGCTGAGGTCTATGCGCGGATCCGGTTCGGTGTAACCCTCGTCCTGCGCGGCTTTCACCACTTCGCGGAAACTGGCGCCATTTACGAAATGATTGAATACGAAATTGAGACTGCCGGATAATACTGCTTGTATGCTATGCACTTTGTCGCCACTCCTTACGAGATCGTTGAGGGTGTTGATCACCGGCAAGCCTGCGCCCACATTGGTTTCGAAGAGGAAGGAGGCATTGTATTTACGCGCCAGGTCTTTCAGCTTCTTATAATATTCATAGTCGGAGGAGCAGGCAATTTTGTTGCAGGTAACTACCGAGATGCCGTGTTGCAGGAACTCGTGATAGGTAGCTGCTACTTCTGCGCTGGCGGTATTGTCTACAAATACGCTGTTGCGCAGGTTGAATGATTTGATCTGCTGTACCAATGCGTTCATATCCATGGGATCGCCCTGTGGGAGCGCGTTACGCCAGTCGTGCAGCCCGATGCCATATTCGCTGAGCAGCATGTTTTTGCTGTTGGCGAGGCCGGCAACCCTGATCTGGAGGCCCAGTTCCTGTTGCAGGTAATCCTGCTGTTGCTGTAGCTGTTCCAGCAGTTTGCCGCCTACGTTACCAACACCTGCTATGAAAAGGTTGACCTGTTTGAGTGGTGCTTCGAAGAACGCTTCGTGGATGAGGTTGAGCGCTTTTTTTACATCCGCTTTGTTGATCACTGCGGAGATATTTTTTTCGGTAGATCCCTGTGCGATGGCCCTTACGTTTACGCCGTTACGACCGAGGGTGCCGAACAGTTTGCCGCTGGTGCCGTGATGGTTTTTCATTTTGTCGCCCACTACGGCTACAATGCAGAGATCTTTTTCTACCAGTAAAGGTTCGATACGTTTCTCCTGTATCTCTTGCGCAAACTCGCTGTCCACAGCGGTTTTGGCCTTGAGCATATCGGTGTCATGAATGCCGACAGTGATAGAGTGTTCGGAAGAGCTCTGGGTGATGAGGATTACGTTGATGCGTTCCCGTAGGAGCGATTCGAACAATCTTTTTGAGAAGCCGGGGATGCCCACCATGCCGCTGCCTTCGAGGGTGAGCAGCGCGATGTGCTGTATGCCGGAGATGCCGGTTACCGGGAAGCTGCGGTCCGCGCCGTCATGTATCAGCGTGCCGTGGTCTTCCGGGGCAAAAGTATTTTTGATCCATACGGGGATGCGTTTGTCCATCACCGGTTGGATGGTAGGTGGATAGATCACTTTGGCGCCGAAGTGCGACAGCTCCATCGCTTCGGCATAGGAGATGTGCGCGATGGGGATGGCTTGCGATACGAGGCGCGGATCGGCGGTCATCATGCCGCTTACATCTGTCCAGATATCGAGTACGCTGGCATGTACGGCGGCGGCGAGGATGGCGGCGGTGTAGTCGGAGCCGCCGCGGCCCAGCGTGGTGGTTTCGCCTTCGGGCGTAGCGGCCACGAAGCCGGGGAATACAATGTAGTCGGCCGTTTGCTGTGCAAAATACTGACTGATATGATGGTTGGTGGCGACGAAGTTAACGGTGGCATGGCCGAAGTTGTTATCGGTCACGATCAGCTCGCGGCTGTCTTTGCAGGTGGCGGAGAGACCTTGCTGTTTTAATTTCTCTGCTACGATGGTGCAGGAGATGAGTTCGCCGAAGCTCATGATCTTGTCTAATGAGCGGGGACTGAGTTCACCTACCTGGAAGATGCCATCACAAAGGTTTTCGAGGGCATTCAGTTTTTTCTTGAGCTGGCTGATAAGGCCGCTCTGCATGGTGATAGGGAACAATTCGCGGATAGCGTCGAGGTGGCGGGCTTCTATTTCCTGTAGTACGGCCTTGTATTGTTCCTGGCCTTCTCCGGCGAGCTGTCCGCAACGTATAAGCTTGTCTGTTATGCCGCCCATGGCGGATACTACGATGGCATATTTTCCTGCCGGTTTATATTTTTTCAGTATGAGGCAAACTTGTTCTATCGCTTTGGCGCTGCCGACGGAGGTGCCGCCGAATTTTAGTACTTGCATGTCAAATAAAGTTTATACGTAGAAATGGTCCGGGTCCTTTCCGGTTGTGTACCACCTGTGTGGTCGTTGGATGATATGTGAAAACTAACCCCGCAGTGGGGTTGTAATAATGGTGGATGTAATGGCAATAGTGCGGGTGCATTCCCGATAGGAGGCGGGAGCGGAGGAGATCAGATATGTAGATACTGCTTGCACTATTGAAATATGACGATTGTGTAACAAAAGTCTATCTTTTCACTGGTAAATAAAAGCACCCGTTCGATATTTTGAAATGTTTTAAAAAATGGATGTTCTATTAGTATTTGATTATAATTTTCGATTTATTTTAGATGATAAGATGATTTTGTGCTGATTTGGTTCGATTTGTTTGATGGTTGGATAGATTTAAAAATGCGTTTTTATGACATTTTGATGACAAATTATTGTTTGTTTGGTTTATTTCAAAATATCCTTACCTTTAATCGTCTAAACTATATATCCTTGTCGGAATCGTTGAAATATACTTCCAATAGTCAGCTCCGCTACTATTTTCTCATGGCCACCCTCGCCATGGATTCGACTTTGGCATAACCCTCTGAAACGGCCTGTACGGGCCGGTCTTCCTGTTTTTATACCGTAACTTTGTAGTAGTCTTTCCGTACCTGCTATTTCAGTTCATGTATATATCTCTACTCGTAAATTTTTTATTAACGATCAACATAGCGTATTACGTTGTGCATCATTGATCATACACCAGAGCAATTAGATCATACACCATTACAATCCCGTTTTGAAAAAATTCTCAAAAACCAGTTATGCCACATTATCATAAGCTAGGACAGATACCACATAAGCGCCATACACAGTTCCGCAAGCCCGACGGCAAGCTGTATTCGGAGCAGTTGTTCTCTACGGAAGGCTTTTCATCGCACTCTTCTTTATTGTATCATTGTCATCCGCCCACCGAGATCGTAAAGGTAGAAGAGCCTTATTCCGTAGCGCCGCGCGTGGCAGAAGAAAAAATGCTGAAACACCGCAGCTTCCAGGGGTTCAACATCGCGGCGGAAGATGATTTCCTGAAAAGCCGCAAGGCCGTGCTGGCCAACAGCGACCTGCACATCGTACTGGCAGCGCCAAGGCACAGCATGAAAGATTATTTCTATAAGAATGCCGATGCAGATGAAATGATCTTTGTGCATGAAGGCAGCGGCCTCCTCAAAACGCAATACGGGCAGCTTACTTTCGGCTATGGCGATTACCTCGTGATACCAAGAGGCACGATCTACCAGATCAGCTTCAGCAATGAAAACAATCGCCTTTTCATCGTGGAATCGTTTAGCCCTATCCGTTATCCGAAACGTTACCTCAGCAAATACGGGCAACTGCTGGAAAATTCACCTTATTGCGAGCGCGATATCCGCCAGCCGCAAAACCTGGAAACCATCGACCAGGAAGGTGATTTTGTCATCAACGTAAAAAAGAAAGGCGTGATGTATCCCATCCATTACAAACACCATCCCTTCGATGTTGTTGGCTGGGATGGATGCGAATACCCCTTTGCCTTTTCCATCCACGATTTTGAGCCGATCACCGGCCGTGTGCATCAGCCGCCTCCGGTGCATCAAACTTTTGAAGGCAATAATTTCGTGGTATGCTCCTTCTGCCCCCGTCTGTTCGATTACCATCCGCTGGCCATTCCTGCGCCCTATAACCACAGCAATATCGACAGCGATGAAGTGCTGTATTATGTAGATGGCGATTTCATGAGCCGCAAACATGTAACGAGAGGCATGATCACCCTGCATCCGGCGGGCATCCCGCACGGGCCGCATCCCGGTGCAGTGGAGAAGAGCATCGGCGCAAAAGAAACAAAAGAACTGGCAGTGATGGTGGATACTTTCCATCCGCTGCAAATAACGGAAGCCGCTCTCGGCATCGAAGATGCCGGTTACGTCATGAGCTGGGCAGAATAGGTCAAATACCAACCAACATTATTAAAACCAAAACAATTTGAACGTCATGGAAACAGCAACAGTAAATGCTTCCAGCCTTACGGGTCAGCAGGATTTTTTACCGCTCAATGGTACCGACTATGTAGAATTCTATGTAGGCAATGCCAAACAGGCGGCACATTATTATAAGACCGCTTTCGGTTTTCAGTCGGTAGCCTATGCAGGCCCCGAAACCGGCGTGAAAGACCGCGCCTCCTATGTGCTTGTGCAGAACAAACTGCGCTTTGTGCTCACCACGCCCTTGCAGCCGGACAATGAGATGGCCCGCCACATCGCCGAACATGGCGACGGCGTAAAAGTGCTGGCGCTTTGGGTAGATGATGCCCGTTCCGCTTTTGAAGAAACCGTGAAACGCGGCGCCAAACCATACCTGGAGCCGGTTGTAGAGAAAGATGAATTCGGCGAAGTAGTGCGCAGCGGTATTCATACCTATGGCGATACCGTGCACATATTTGTAGAACGCAAAAATTACAAAGGCCTTTTCCTGCCGGGTTACAAGGAATGGAAAACAGCTTACAACCCCACTGATACCGGTCTTCAATATGTAGATCACTGCGTAGGCAATGTGGGTTGGAATGAAATGAATACCTGGGTAGAATTCTACGAGCGCACCATGGGCTTCCGCAATCTCATCTCCTTTGATGATAAAGATATCTCTACGGAATATTCTGCGCTCATGAGCAAAGTAATGAGCAATGGCAATGGCCGTGTGAAATTCCCGATCAACGAGCCTGCCGAAGGAAAGAAGAAATCGCAGATCGAGGAGTACCTTGATTTTTATGGCGGTCCGGGCGTACAGCACGTGGCCATCGCCACCAACGATATTATCCACACGGTGTCTGAACTGCAGCAGCGTGGCGTGGAATTCCTGAAGGTGCCGGCCTCTTATTATGAAACGCTGCTCGACAGGGTGGGCAAGATCGATGAGCAGGTAGCGCCGTTGCAGGAGCTGGGTATCCTGGTAGACCGGGATGATGAGGGATACCTGCTGCAGATCTTTACCAAGCCTATCCAGGACAGGCCGACTGTTTTCTTTGAAATTATTCAGCGTAAAGGGGCGCAGTCTTTTGGTAAAGGCAATTTCAAGGCTTTGTTTGAATCCATTGAAAGGGAACAGGCGCTGCGTGGCAACCTCTGATGCAATGTTTTTCGTTTGTTACGCTACCTGTTGAATAACCCTTAAATTCCGCTGAAAGGTTACAACAAATTTCAGCCTGCTAATCCGTTCCGGCTCTGACCGGAACGGATTTTTTTTATTATTTTAAATAAATTATTATTACTTTTAATATATAAATAGAGATAAATATAAGACGGGGTATATGGATGAGATGGCGGCCGATTAACATATTAATAACGAGTTTACAGGGTTCAACAGGCAGGCTTTGGCATAATTTTGTGAACGAGAGTACGCATTTCAAAAAAAATCATAACCTATGCACAAAACAGTTACCCACGGGGTTGCCTGCGCCATGCTGCTGGCCTCCGTAACTTTTATGTCTTCATTTAAAAATGACGATGGCACATCAGGTACTTACCTGAAAAAGATCTCTTCCGCTTCCGGCCAGACTACGCTGGAATACAACAGTGACAAAACCATCCGGAAGATCGTGCAGCATCACAAAACAGAGAATGCCAGCTACACCGACGTTACATTGCCGGTGTACGAAAATGGCCATCTTGTAAAGACAATGCTCGCAGATGATGAGAACGCCAGTTCTGGCGACCTTTACGCGGCTTATGACTATGTACAAGGCAGCGACAAGATCGCGAAAGTGAGCTTCTATCGCGATAATGCCGTGTACACCTACGATTCACTGGCATATGATGCCAATGGCAGACTGGCCTTCCGTTACCAGTTCAGCAAAGTGCCCGGCAAAGGCGCCTGGGAAAACAGCGGTTATCAGCAATTTACCTGGAACGACAAAGGCGATGTGGAACGCATGGACAATTACGGCAAACAGCCCGGCTATAGCAAATTTGTGAACACTTCCAGCATTAACTACACTTACGACGACCGTCAGAACCCGCAATTGCAGCAACCTGCACTCGCTTTTGTGCTGGATGCCAATGCAGCCAACCTCTCGGCGCACAACATCCTGTCCGAGAATTTAAGCACGCCGCATTCCTCCCGCGTGATCACCAACACCTACGTATATACGTATGCCGGACGCTACCCTGTTCGCGCTACCTATAACTCCGGTGCAGATCAGGGAATCGTAAAACTGGAATGGGCAAAGTTGTAGTGAAAGAAGAATGACTTAACTTTACAGGCAATATAACCAGTAATTGTTTCGTTTTTTTCTATGACCAATCAAACGCTGTTTGGAATTTTGTTTCTGTTGGGTGGAGTTTTTCAGGCTTTTACGGCAATTCTTATCTATCAAGGTCACAAACATTACCTGTTAAGATTTGCCAGTAAAAAAGTAAGTATAGTGATTTATATTATCTTAGCACTGTTGTTATTTTTCCTGGCCTACATCAACCTGGTATAAAATTTAAATTTGTTGTATTTGATATGAAGCGACTTGTTCTCGTCCTGATGATGATATTGACAGGCGGCAGTTTATTTGCCCAGCAATCCTTCCTCGATAACCAAAAAATGTTTCCCAAGGTAGGAGAGGCTTACCGCGAAAAGGAAGAACTGCTGAAAAAAGAATTTGAGAAGAAAGGACTGACTTATCCCGCAAAATATATTTTCATCCGTTCCTTCAAGCTCGACAGCGAAATGGAGATCTGGGTGAAAAACAATGCAACAGACACTTTCCGTCTTTTCAAGTCCTACCGGGTGTGCACGCTCTCCGGAAGAATGGGGCCGAAACGTAAGGAAGGCGACCGCCAGGTGCCGGAAGGATTTTATTATATCAATGATTTCAATCCAAACAGCAATTATCATCTGTCGCTCGGCATCAATTATCCTAACTTTTCCGACCGTATCCTGAGTGACCCGAAAAAACCGGGCAGCGAAATTTATATCCATGGTAACTGTATTACCGTTGGCTGTATCCCGCTGACAGACGAATTTATCGACGAGGTGTACATCCTCGCGGTGAATGCCAAGAATGCCGGCCAGGATTTCATTCCTGTGCATGTGTTCCCCGTGAAGTTCGGTAATGTTCGTTCTATGGATTATCTTGGTACGGTATCGCTCAATGATAATTCTTCCCAGCAATTCTGGGTAGAATTGAAAACTGCCTACGATTATTTCGAAAAGCATCACCGCCTGCCGGTAGTGCTCATCGACGACAAAGGCAAATATATTATGTAAGCTGAGTTTTTCAGATATATCAACAAAGGGGTGGACAACGGTCAGTAGTCCACCCCTTTGTTTTTAGATACGTTCTTATTTAATATTAATTTGGATTTTAGAGAATTTTTTTGAAACTTGTCCAAAGGTCAAATCAATTTACTATTTATGCACAGAAGAGACGCAATCAGGAATGTGGCGATTTTGTTGGGTACAGCCATTTCCGCTTCCACGTTATCAGCTCTGGAGAGCTGCACAGGTTCCGCACCGAAAAACTATGAACTCAATAAGCCACAAACCAAAGCGTTGCTGGCAGAAATAGCGGAAACGATCATACCCACCACCGATACGCCCGGCGCCAAAGCGGCGAAAGTAGACGATTTCATCATCACCATGATGAACGATTGCTACAAAAAATCAGACCAGGAGGTATTCCTCCAGGGATTGAAAAAGATCGACGAGGCCAGCGATAAGAAATTCAAGAAGACTTTCATGGACCTTACACCGGATCAACGCACGCAGCTCCTGACAGATATCGACAAGGAACGCGTTGAATACAACAAACGTAAGGACAAAAAAGAGGGCGATCCTACCCATTACTTCCAGTATCTGAAAGAGCTGACCCTGCTGGGGTATTTCACCTCCGAACCCGGGGCTACCAAAGCATTGCGCTATGTGCCGGTGCCCGGCAAATTCGAAGGTTGCATCCCTTATAAAAAAGGTGATAAAGCCTGGGCGGTCTGATCCGCGGTTATCTTCATATAGCCGTCCACGTTATTACATTACATCTCCTTAAAAAGACATTCCATGAATTTGAATATAAAAGCGCAAGAGCAAAACACCTACGATGCCATCGTTATCGGTTCGGGTGTGAGTGGTGGATGGGCCGCCAAAGAATTGACCGAAAAAGGCCTGAAAGTGCTGATGCTGGACCGTGGTAAAAAGCTCGAGCATGTGAAAGACTACGACACCGCCACTAAAGATCCCTGGGAGTTCCCCCACCGCGGACGTATCACCGTTGATCAACGCGAAACGCATCCCAAGCTGAGCCGCGACTATCCTTATAGTGAACACAACGAAAAATACTGGATCAACGATTCCCAGAGTCCATATAACGAAGTGAAACGCTTCGACTGGTACCGCCCGGATATCGTAGGTGGCAAATCCATCATGTGGGGTCGCCAATCGTACCGCTGGAGCGATATCGATTTTGAAGCGAACCTGAAAGATGGCATCGCCGTGGATTGGCCAATCCGCTACAAGGACATTGCGCCCTGGTACGACTATGTAGAAAAATTCGCCGGCATCAGCGGACAGCGCGAAGGCCTGCCACAGCTGCCCGACGGCCAGTTCATGCCCGCCATGGAAATGAACTGCGTAGAGAAAGATGTGAAGAAAAGTGTAGAAAGCAAATTCAAAGGCCGTATCATCACCATGGGGCGTGTGGCTAACATCACACAACCATTGCCCGGCCGTGAAAAATGCCAGTTCCGCAACCTGTGCAGCCGCGGATGCCCCTTCGGCGCTTATTTCAGCACGCAATCATCCACGCTGCCCGCAGCCATGGCTACCGGCAACCTCACGCTGCGCCCCGATTCCATCGTTCACTCCATTATCTACGATGAGAAAAAAGGCAAAGCTACCGGCGTGCAAGTGATCGACAAGCATACCAAGGAAATGGTAGAATATTACGCGAAGATCATCTTCGTAAATGGCTCTACCCTCGGTTCAACCTTCGTACTGATGAACTCCATCTCCACCCGTTTCCCTAATGGATTAGGCAACGACAGTGGCCAGCTGGGTAAAAACCTGATGGATCACCACTTCCGCACCGGCGCTTCCGGCACGGCAGAAGGCTATGATGATAAATATTATTTCGGCCGCCGTGCAAACGGTATCTATATTCCGCGTTATCGTAACATCGGCAGCGACAAGCGCGATTACCTCCGTGGCTTCGGCTACCAGGGCGGCGCAGGCCGCGGCGGATGGGCGCGCGGTATCGCTGAAATGGGCGTGGGTAAAGACTTTAAAGAAATGCTTACCGAACCAGGCCAATGGTCTATGGGCCTCGGCGGTTTCGGCGAATGTCTGCCTTATGAAGATAACAAGGTAACCCTCGACACATCCACCAAAGATGCATGGGGCCAGCCTGTTCTCAAATTCGATGTGGAGTTCAAAGAGAATGAAAAGAAAATGCGCGTGGATATGATGAACGACGCCGCCGAAATGCTCGAAGCAGCAGGGCTCAAGAACGTGAAGACCTATGACAATGGCTCCTGGCCAGGCATGGCGATCCACGAGATGGGCACCGCACGCATGGGCCGCGATCCTAAAACATCTGTCCTCAATGGCAACAACCAACTGCACGCCGTTCCGAACGTGTTCGTAACAGACGGCGCCTGCATGACCTCCGCCGCCTGCGTGAATCCTTCACTGACCTACATGGCATTGACTGCACGCGCTGCCGACTACGCCGTGAAAGAACTTAAAAAAGGGAACATCTAATTATTTTGTTATTTGGTTATTTGATTATTTGGTTATTTAAACTTCCGGACTATCATCGGAGTTTAAATAACCAAATAATCAAATAACCGAATAACAAAATTCCAAAATGGTTTTATGAATCTTAATATAAAAGCTGAGAAAGAAAATACTTATGACGCCATTGTGGTAGGGTCGGGGATCAGTGGTGGATGGGCTGCTAAAGAGCTTTGTGAGAAAGGCCTGAAAACATTGGTGCTGGAACGTGGCCGCAATGTGGAGCACGTAAAAGACTACAAGACTGCTATGATGGCTCCCTGGGAGTTTCCCCACCGTCTGCATCATACCAACGAGATGCGTGAGAAACATCCCATCCAGAGCCGCTGCTATGCCTTCGATGAAGCCACACAGCAATACTGGGTGAACGACCTGGAAAATCCTTACAACGAAGTGAAGCCCTTCAACTGGTTGCGTGGCTACCATGTGGGCGGACGTTCCCTCATGTGGGGCCGTCAGGTATATCGCTGGAGCGACCTCGATTTTGAAGCGAACGCAAAAGACGGGCACGGCGTAGATTGGCCGATCCGTTATAAAGATATTGCACCCTGGTATTCATACGTGGAGAAATTCGTTGGCGTGAGCGGACAGCACGAAGGGCTGGCACAGCTGCCTGATGGCGAGTTTCTGCCGCCGATGGAAATGAACTGCCTCGAGAAACATGTGGCGGCACGCGTCAAGGAAAAATTCAATGACCGCATCATCACCATCGGGCGTGTAGCGCACCTGACCAAAGGCATGAAAGACCGTGGACCTTGCCAGTTCCGTAACCTCTGCGCCCGCGGATGCCCATTCACCGGCTATTTCAGCAGCAATGGCGTTACGTTGCCTGCCGCTGCCGCCACCGGCAATCTCACGCTGCGCCCGGATTCTATCGTGCTGGAAGTTTTGTACGATAAAGATAAAGGCAAAGCTACCGGCGTACGCGTGATGGATGCGCATACACAGCAAACTGTAGACTACTACGCCAAGATCGTTTTCCTGAATGCCTCTACACTGGGCACCACCTGGGTCATGCTCAACTCTGTGTCCGACCGCTTCCCGAACGGGTTTGGTAACGACAGCGGCCAGTTGGGCCATAACCTGATGGATCATCATTTCGGTGTGGGCGCCGGCGGTGATTTCGATGGTTTTGAAGATCAGTACTATGATGCAGGCCGCAGGCCCAATGGTATCTATATCCCGCGCTTCCGTAACGTGAACGCACAAACGCTGCGCAAAGATTATGTGCGCGGCTTCGGCTACCAGGGCGGCGCAGGAAGAGGTCGCGGCACCAGCTGGGAGGGCATCGGCGCACAACTCAAAGCTGCGCAGGAAGTGCCTGGGCACTGGAGCATGGGCATCGGCTCATGGGGCGAGCATCTCCCTTATTACGAGAATAAAGTATCTCTCAACAAAAACAAAAAAGATAAATTCGGTCTGCCTACGCTCGACATCGACTGTGAATTTAAAGAGAATGAAAAGGCGATGCGTAAAGACATGCAGGAAAGCGCCAAGGAAATGCTGGAAGCTGCCGGTCTGAAAAACGTATATGGTTACGATGGCGCGCCGCCTCCGGGCCACTGTATCCACGAGATGGGCACCGCGCGTATGGGCAAAGATCCGAAAACCTCTGTGCTCAATGGTTTCAACCAGGTGCATGACGCGAAGAATGTATTCATCAGCGATGGGGCCTGCATGGCTTCTTCCTCCTGCGTAAATCCTTCTATCACTTATATGGCCCTCACCGCCAGGGCCTGTGATCATGCCCTGAGTGAACTGAAGAAAGGAAATCTTTGATCATTTGATTTATTTTAATTGCATAAAGGCCCCCGCGGTACCGCGGGGGCCTTTATGCAATTAAAATAAATCAAATGATCAAAGATTTCCTTTCTTCAGTTCACTCAGGGCATGATCACAGGCCCTGGCGGTGAGGGCCATATAAGTGATAGAAGGATTTACGCAGGAGGAAGAAGCCATGCAGGCCCCATCGCTGATGAATACATTCTTCGCGTCATGCACCTGGTTGAAACCATTGAGCACAGAGGTTTTCGGATCTTTGCCCATACGCGCGGTGCCCATCTCGTGGATACAGTGGCCCGGAGGCGGCGCGCCATCGTAACCATATACGTTTTTCAGACCGGCAGCTTCCAGCATTTCCTTGGCGCTTTCCTGCATGTCTTTACGCATCGCCTTTTCATTCTCTTTAAATTCACAGTCGATGTCGAGCGTAGGCAGACCGAATTTATCTTTTTTGTTTTTGTTGAGAGATACTTTATTCTCGTAATAAGGGAGATGCTCGCCCCATGAGCCGATGCCCATGCTCCAGTGCCCAGGCACTTCCTGCGCAGCTTTGAGTTGTGCGCCGATGCCCTCCCAGCTGGTGCCGCGACCTCTTCCTGCGCCGCCCTGGTAGCCGAAGCCGCGCACATAATCTTTGCGCAGCGTTTGTGCGTTCACGTTACGGAAGCGCGGGATATAGATACCATTGGGCCTGCGGCCTGCATCATAGTACTGATCTTCAAAACCATCGAAATCACCGCCGGCGCCCACACCGAAATGATGATCCATCAGGTTATGGCCCAACTGGCCGCTGTCGTTACCAAACCCGTTCGGGAAGCGGTCGGACACAGAGTTGAGCATGACCCAGGTGGTGCCCAGTGTAGAGGCATTCAGGAAAACGATCTTGGCGTAGTAGTCTACAGTTTGCTGTGTATGCGCATCCATCACGCGTACGCCGGTAGCTTTGCCTTTATCTTTATCGTACAAAACTTCCAGCACGATAGAATCCGGGCGCAGCGTGAGATTGCCGGTGGCGGCAGCGGCAGGCAACGTAACGCCATTGCTGCTGAAATAGCCGGTGAATGGGCATCCGCGGGCGCAGAGGTTACGGAACTGGCAAGGTCCACGGTCTTTCATGCCTTTGGTCAGGTGCGCTACACGCCCGATGGTGATGATGCGGTCATTGAATTTTTCCTTGACGCGTGCCGCCACATGTTTCTCGAGGCAGTTCATTTCCATCGGCGGCAGAAACTCGCCATCAGGCAGCTGTGCCAGCCCTTCGTGCTGTCCGCTCACGCCAACGAATTTCTCCACGTATGAATACCAGGGTGCAATATCTTTATAACGGATCGGCCAATCTACGCCGTGCCCGTCTTTTGCGTTCGCTTCAAAATCGAGGTCGCTCCAGCGATATACCTGACGGCCCCACATGAGGGAACGTCCGCCCACATGGTAGCCACGCAACCAGTTGAAGGGCTTCACTTCGTTGTAAGGATTTTCCAGGTCGTTCACCCAGTATTGCTGTGTGGCTTCATCGAAGGCATAGCAGCGGCTCTGGATGGGATGTTTCTCACGCATCTCGTTGGTATGATGCAGACGGTGGGGAAACTCCCAGGGAGCCATCATAGCAGTCTTGTAGTCTTTTACGTGCTCCACATTGCGGCCACGTTCCAGCACCAATGTTTTCAGGCCTTTCTCACAAAGCTCTTTAGCAGCCCATCCACCACTGATCCCCGACCCTACCACAATGGCGTCATAAGTATTTTCTTTCTCAGCTTTTATATTAAGATTCATAAAACCATTTTGGAATTTTGTTATTCGGTTATTTGATTATTTGGTTATTTAAACTCCGATGATAGTCCGGAAGTTTAAATAACCAAATAATCAAATAACCAAATAACAAAATAATTAGATGTTCCCTTTTTTAAGTTCTTTCACG
Organism: Chitinophaga vietnamensis; assembly: GCF_902167635.1. Lineage (GTDB taxonomy): Bacteria > Bacteroidota > Bacteroidia > Chitinophagales > Chitinophagaceae > Chitinophaga > Chitinophaga vietnamensis. The sequence continues at coordinate 60,526 of NZ_CABHMS010000007.1, read as the reverse complement.
GCGTAGTCGGCAGCGCGTGCAGTCAATGCCATGTAGGTCAGTGAAGGATTCACGCAGGCGGCGGAGGTCATGCAGGCGCCGTCTGTTACGAACACGTTCGGAACGGCGTGCAGTTGGTTGTTGCCATTGAGGACAGATGTTTTAGGATCGCGGCCCATGCGTGCGGTGCCCATCTCGTGGATCGCCATGCCTGGCCAGGAGCCATTGTCATAGGTCTTCACGTTCTTGAGCCCTGCTGCTTCGAGCATTTCGGCGGCGTCGTTCATCATATCCACGCGCATTTTCTTTTCATTCTCTTTGAACTCCACATCGAATTTGAGAACAGGCTGGCCCCATGCATCTTTGGTGGATGTGTCGAGGGTTACCTTGTTATCTTCATAAGGCAGACATTCGCCGAAACCGCCGAGGCCCATAGACCATTGGCCTGGTTCGGTAAGCATTTCTTTAAAGTCTTTACCCACGCCCATTTCAGCGATACCGCGCGCCCATCCGCCGCGGCCTGCGCCGCCCTGGTAGCCGAAGCCACGGAGGTAATCGCGCTTGTCGCTGCCGATGTTACGATAACGCGGAATATAGATACCGTTTGCACGGCGGCCGAAATAATATTTATCATCATAGCCTTCTGCCGTGCCGGAAGCGCCGGTGCGGAAGTGGTGATCCATCAGGTTTTTACCCAGCTGGCCACTGTCGTTGCCTAATCCATTAGGGAAACGGGTGGAGATGGAGTTCATCAGTACGAAGGTTGAACCGAGGGTAGAGCCATTTACGAAGATGATCTTCGCGTAATATTCTACCATTTCCTTGGTATGCTTGTCGATCACTTGCACGCCGGTAGCTTTGCCTTTTTTCTCATCGTAGATAATGGAGTGAACGATGGAATCGGGGCGCAGCGTGAGGTTGCCGGTAGCCATGGCTGCGGGCAGCGTGGATGATTGCGTGCTGAAATAAGCGCCGAAGGGGCATCCGCGGCTGCACAGGTTGCGGAACTGGCATTTTTCACGGCCGGGCAATGGTTGTGTGATGTTAGCCACACGCCCCATGGTGATGATACGGCCTTTGAATTTGCTTTCTACACTTTTCTTCACATCTTTCTCTACGCAGTTCATTTCCATGGCGGGCATGAACTGGCCGTCGGGCAGCTGTGGCAGGCCTTCGCGCTGTCCGCTGATGCCGGCGAATTTTTCTACATAGTCGTACCAGGGCGCAATGTCCTTGTAGCGGATTGGCCAATCCACGGCGATGCCATCTTTCAGGTTCGCTTCAAAATCGATATCGCTCCAGCGGTACGATTGGCGACCCCACATGATGGATTTGCCACCTACGATATCCGGGCGGTACCAGTCGAAGCGTTTCACTTCGTTATATGGACTCTGGGAATCGTTGATCCAGTATTTTTCGTTGTGTTCACTATAAGGATAGTCGCGGCTCAGCTTGGGATGCGTTTCGCGTTGATCAACGGTGATACGTCCGCGGTGGGGGAACTCCCAGGGATCTTTAGTGGCGGTGTCGTAGTCTTTCACATGCTCGAGCTTTTTACCACGGTCCAGCATCAGCACTTTCAGGCCTTTTTCGGTCAATTCTTTGGCGGCCCATCCACCACTCACACCCGAACCGATAACGATGGCATCGTAGGTGTTTTGCTCTTGCGCTTTTATATTCAAATTCATGGAATGTCTTTTTAAGGAGATGTAATGTAATAACGTGGACGGCTATATGAAGATAACCGCGGATCAGACCGCCCAGGCTTTATCACCTTTTTTATAAGGGATGCAACCTTCGAATTTGCCGGGCACCGGCACATAGCGCAATGCTTTGGTAGCCCCGGGTTCGGAGGTGAAATACCCCAGCAGGGTCAGCTCTTTCAGATACTGGAAGTAATGGGTAGGATCGCCCTCTTTTTTGTCCTTACGTTTGTTGTATTCAACGCGTTCCTTGTCGATATCTGTCAGGAGCTGCGTGCGTTGATCCGGTGTAAGGTCCATGAAAGTCTTCTTGAATTTCTTATCGCTGGCCTCGTCGATCTTTTTCAATCCCTGGAGGAATACCTCCTGGTCTGATTTTTTGTAGCAATCGTTCATCATGGTGATGATGAAATCGTCTACTTTCGCCGCTTTGGCGCCGGGCGTATCGGTGGTGGGTATGATCGTTTCCGCTATTTCTGCCAGCAACGCTTTGGTTTGTGGCTTATTGAGTTCATAGTTTTTCGGTGCGGAACCTGTGCAGCTCTCCAGAGCTGATAACGTGGAAGCGGAAATGGCTGTACCCAACAAAATCGCCACATTCCTGATTGCGTCTCTTCTGTGCATAAATAGTAAATTGATTTGACCTTTGGACAAGTTTCAAAAAAATTCTCTAAAATCCAAATTAATATTAAATAAGAACGTATCTAAAAACAAAGGGGTGGACTACTGACCGTTGTCCACCCCTTTGTTGATATATCTGAAAAACTCAGCTTACATAATATATTTGCCTTTGTCGTCGATGAGCACTACCGGCAGGCGGTGATGCTTTTCGAAATAATCGTAGGCAGTTTTCAATTCTACCCAGAATTGCTGGGAAGAATTATCATTGAGCGATACCGTACCAAGATAATCCATAGAACGAACATTACCGAACTTCACGGGGAACACATGCACAGGAATGAAATCCTGGCCGGCATTCTTGGCATTCACCGCGAGGATGTACACCTCGTCGATAAATTCGTCTGTCAGCGGGATACAGCCAACGGTAATACAGTTACCATGGATATAAATTTCGCTGCCCGGTTTTTTCGGGTCACTCAGGATACGGTCGGAAAAGTTAGGATAATTGATGCCGAGCGACAGATGATAATTGCTGTTTGGATTGAAATCATTGATATAATAAAATCCTTCCGGCACCTGGCGGTCGCCTTCCTTACGTTTCGGCCCCATTCTTCCGGAGAGCGTGCACACCCGGTAGGACTTGAAAAGACGGAAAGTGTCTGTTGCATTGTTTTTCACCCAGATCTCCATTTCGCTGTCGAGCTTGAAGGAACGGATGAAAATATATTTTGCGGGATAAGTCAGTCCTTTCTTCTCAAATTCTTTTTTCAGCAGTTCTTCCTTTTCGCGGTAAGCCTCTCCTACCTTGGGAAACATTTTTTGGTTATCGAGGAAGGATTGCTGGGCAAATAAACTGCCGCCTGTCAATATCATCATCAGGACGAGAACAAGTCGCTTCATATCAAATACAACAAATTTAAATTTTATACCAGGTTGATGTAGGCCAGGAAAAATAACAACAGTGCTAAGATAATATAAATCACTATACTTACTTTTTTACTGGCAAATCTTAACAGGTAATGTTTGTGACCTTGATAGATAAGAATTGCCGTAAAAGCCTGAAAAACTCCACCCAACAGAAACAAAATTCCAAACAGCGTTTGATTGGTCATAGAAAAAAACGAAACAATTACTGGTTATATTGCCTGTAAAGTTAAGTCATTCTTCTTTCACTACAACTTTGCCCATTCCAGTTTTACGATTCCCTGATCTGCACCGGAGTTATAGGTAGCGCGAACAGGGTAGCGTCCGGCATACGTATATACGTAGGTGTTGGTGATCACGCGGGAGGAATGCGGCGTGCTTAAATTCTCGGACAGGATGTTGTGCGCCGAGAGGTTGGCTGCATTGGCATCCAGCACAAAAGCGAGTGCAGGTTGCTGCAATTGCGGGTTCTGACGGTCGTCGTAAGTGTAGTTAATGCTGGAAGTGTTCACAAATTTGCTATAGCCGGGCTGTTTGCCGTAATTGTCCATGCGTTCCACATCGCCTTTGTCGTTCCAGGTAAATTGCTGATAACCGCTGTTTTCCCAGGCGCCTTTGCCGGGCACTTTGCTGAACTGGTAACGGAAGGCCAGTCTGCCATTGGCATCATATGCCAGTGAATCGTAGGTGTACACGGCATTATCGCGATAGAAGCTCACTTTCGCGATCTTGTCGCTGCCTTGTACATAGTCATAAGCCGCGTAAAGGTCGCCAGAACTGGCGTTCTCATCATCTGCGAGCATTGTCTTTACAAGATGGCCATTTTCGTACACCGGCAATGTAACGTCGGTGTAGCTGGCATTCTCTGTTTTGTGATGCTGCACGATCTTCCGGATGGTTTTGTCACTGTTGTATTCCAGCGTAGTCTGGCCGGAAGCGGAAGAGATCTTTTTCAGGTAAGTACCTGATGTGCCATCGTCATTTTTAAATGAAGACATAAAAGTTACGGAGGCCAGCAGCATGGCGCAGGCAACCCCGTGGGTAACTGTTTTGTGCATAGGTTATGATTTTTTTTGAAATGCGTACTCTCGTTCACAAAATTATGCCAAAGCCTGCCTGTTGAACCCTGTAAACTCGTTATTAATATGTTAATCGGCCGCCATCTCATCCATATACCCCGTCTTATATTTATCTCTATTTATATATTAAAAGTAATAATAATTTATTTAAAATAATAAAAAAAATCCGTTCCGGTCAGAGCCGGAACGGATTAGCAGGCTGAAATTTGTTGTAACCTTTCAGCGGAATTTAAGGGTTATTCAACAGGTAGCGTAACAAACGAAAAACATTGCATCAGAGGTTGCCACGCAGCGCCTGTTCCCTTTCAATGGATTCAAACAAAGCCTTGAAATTGCCTTTACCAAAAGACTGCGCCCCTTTACGCTGAATAATTTCAAAGAAAACAGTCGGCCTGTCCTGGATAGGCTTGGTAAAGATCTGCAGCAGGTATCCCTCATCATCCCGGTCTACCAGGATACCCAGCTCCTGCAACGGCGCTACCTGCTCATCGATCTTGCCCACCCTGTCGAGCAGCGTTTCATAATAAGAGGCCGGCACCTTCAGGAATTCCACGCCACGCTGCTGCAGTTCAGACACCGTGTGGATAATATCGTTGGTGGCGATGGCCACGTGCTGTACGCCCGGACCGCCATAAAAATCAAGGTACTCCTCGATCTGCGATTTCTTCTTTCCTTCGGCAGGCTCGTTGATCGGGAATTTCACACGGCCATTGCCATTGCTCATTACTTTGCTCATGAGCGCAGAATATTCCGTAGAGATATCTTTATCATCAAAGGAGATGAGATTGCGGAAGCCCATGGTGCGCTCGTAGAATTCTACCCAGGTATTCATTTCATTCCAACCCACATTGCCTACGCAGTGATCTACATATTGAAGACCGGTATCAGTGGGGTTGTAAGCTGTTTTCCATTCCTTGTAACCCGGCAGGAAAAGGCCTTTGTAATTTTTGCGTTCTACAAATATGTGCACGGTATCGCCATAGGTATGAATACCGCTGCGCACTACTTCGCCGAATTCATCTTTCTCTACAACCGGCTCCAGGTATGGTTTGGCGCCGCGTTTCACGGTTTCTTCAAAAGCGGAACGGGCATCATCTACCCAAAGCGCCAGCACTTTTACGCCGTCGCCATGTTCGGCGATGTGGCGGGCCATCTCATTGTCCGGCTGCAAGGGCGTGGTGAGCACAAAGCGCAGTTTGTTCTGCACAAGCACATAGGAGGCGCGGTCTTTCACGCCGGTTTCGGGGCCTGCATAGGCTACCGACTGAAAACCGAAAGCGGTCTTATAATAATGTGCCGCCTGTTTGGCATTGCCTACATAGAATTCTACATAGTCGGTACCATTGAGCGGTAAAAAATCCTGCTGACCCGTAAGGCTGGAAGCATTTACTGTTGCTGTTTCCATGACGTTCAAATTGTTTTGGTTTTAATAATGTTGGTTGGTATTTGACCTATTCTGCCCAGCTCATGACGTAACCGGCATCTTCGATGCCGAGAGCGGCTTCCGTTATTTGCAGCGGATGGAAAGTATCCACCATCACTGCCAGTTCTTTTGTTTCTTTTGCGCCGATGCTCTTCTCCACTGCACCGGGATGCGGCCCGTGCGGGATGCCCGCCGGATGCAGGGTGATCATGCCTCTCGTTACATGTTTGCGGCTCATGAAATCGCCATCTACATAATACAGCACTTCATCGCTGTCGATATTGCTGTGGTTATAGGGCGCAGGAATGGCCAGCGGATGGTAATCGAACAGACGGGGGCAGAAGGAGCATACCACGAAATTATTGCCTTCAAAAGTTTGATGCACCGGAGGCGGCTGATGCACACGGCCGGTGATCGGCTCAAAATCGTGGATGGAAAAGGCAAAGGGGTATTCGCATCCATCCCAGCCAACAACATCGAAGGGATGGTGTTTGTAATGGATGGGATACATCACGCCTTTCTTTTTTACGTTGATGACAAAATCACCTTCCTGGTCGATGGTTTCCAGGTTTTGCGGCTGGCGGATATCGCGCTCGCAATAAGGTGAATTTTCCAGCAGTTGCCCGTATTTGCTGAGGTAACGTTTCGGATAACGGATAGGGCTAAACGATTCCACGATGAAAAGGCGATTGTTTTCATTGCTGAAGCTGATCTGGTAGATCGTGCCTCTTGGTATCACGAGGTAATCGCCATAGCCGAAAGTAAGCTGCCCGTATTGCGTTTTGAGGAGGCCGCTGCCTTCATGCACAAAGATCATTTCATCTGCATCGGCATTCTTATAGAAATAATCTTTCATGCTGTGCCTTGGCGCTGCCAGTACGATGTGCAGGTCGCTGTTGGCCAGCACGGCCTTGCGGCTTTTCAGGAAATCATCTTCCGCCGCGATGTTGAACCCCTGGAAGCTGCGGTGTTTCAGCATTTTTTCTTCTGCCACGCGCGGCGCTACGGAATAAGGCTCTTCTACCTTTACGATCTCGGTGGGCGGATGACAATGATACAATAAAGAAGAGTGCGATGAAAAGCCTTCCGTAGAGAACAACTGCTCCGAATACAGCTTGCCGTCGGGCTTGCGGAACTGTGTATGGCGCTTATGTGGTATCTGTCCTAGCTTATGATAATGTGGCATAACTGGTTTTTGAGAATTTTTTCAAAACGGGATTGTAATGGTGTATGATCTAATTGCTCTGGTGTATGATCAATGATGCACAACGTAATACGCTATGTTGATCGTTAATAAAAAATTTACGAGTAGAGATATATACATGAACTGAAATAGCAGGTACGGAAAGACTACTACAAAGTTACGGTATAAAAACAGGAAGACCGGCCCGTACAGGCCGTTTCAGAGGGTTATGCCAAAGTCGAATCCATGGCGAGGGTGGCCATGAGAAAATAGTAGCGGAGCTGACTATTGGAAGTATATTTCAACGATTCCGACAAGGATATATAGTTTAGACGATTAAAGGTAAGGATATTTTGAAATAAACCAAACAAACAATAATTTGTCATCAAAATGTCATAAAAACGCATTTTTAAATCTATCCAACCATCAAACAAATCGAACCAAATCAGCACAAAATCATCTTATCATCTAAAATAAATCGAAAATTATAATCAAATACTAATAGAACATCCATTTTTTAAAACATTTCAAAATATCGAACGGGTGCTTTTATTTACCAGTGAAAAGATAGACTTTTGTTACACAATCGTCATATTTCAATAGTGCAAGCAGTATCTACATATCTGATCTCCTCCGCTCCCGCCTCCTATCGGGAATGCACCCGCACTATTGCCATTACATCCACCATTATTACAACCCCACTGCGGGGTTAGTTTTCACATATCATCCAACGACCACACAGGTGGTACACAACCGGAAAGGACCCGGACCATTTCTACGTATAAACTTTATTTGACATGCAAGTACTAAAATTCGGCGGCACCTCCGTCGGCAGCGCCAAAGCGATAGAACAAGTTTGCCTCATACTGAAAAAATATAAACCGGCAGGAAAATATGCCATCGTAGTATCCGCCATGGGCGGCATAACAGACAAGCTTATACGTTGCGGACAGCTCGCCGGAGAAGGCCAGGAACAATACAAGGCCGTACTACAGGAAATAGAAGCCCGCCACCTCGACGCTATCCGCGAATTGTTCCCTATCACCATGCAGAGCGGCCTTATCAGCCAGCTCAAGAAAAAACTGAATGCCCTCGAAAACCTTTGTGATGGCATCTTCCAGGTAGGTGAACTCAGTCCCCGCTCATTAGACAAGATCATGAGCTTCGGCGAACTCATCTCCTGCACCATCGTAGCAGAGAAATTAAAACAGCAAGGTCTCTCCGCCACCTGCAAAGACAGCCGCGAGCTGATCGTGACCGATAACAACTTCGGCCATGCCACCGTTAACTTCGTCGCCACCAACCATCATATCAGTCAGTATTTTGCACAGCAAACGGCCGACTACATTGTATTCCCCGGCTTCGTGGCCGCTACGCCCGAAGGCGAAACCACCACGCTGGGCCGCGGCGGCTCCGACTACACCGCCGCCATCCTCGCCGCCGCCGTACATGCCAGCGTACTCGATATCTGGACAGATGTAAGCGGCATGATGACCGCCGATCCGCGCCTCGTATCGCAAGCCATCCCCATCGCGCACATCTCCTATGCCGAAGCGATGGAGCTGTCGCACTTCGGCGCCAAAGTGATCTATCCACCTACCATCCAACCGGTGATGGACAAACGCATCCCCGTATGGATCAAAAATACTTTTGCCCCGGAAGACCACGGCACGCTGATACATGACGGCGCGGACCGCAGCTTCCCGGTAACCGGCATCTCCGGCATACAGCACATCGCGCTGCTCACCCTCGAAGGCAGCGGCATGGTGGGCATCCCCGGCTTCTCAAAAAGATTGTTCGAATCGCTCCTACGGGAACGCATCAACGTAATCCTCATCACCCAGAGCTCTTCCGAACACTCTATCACTGTCGGCATTCATGACACCGATATGCTCAAGGCCAAAACCGCTGTGGACAGCGAGTTTGCGCAAGAGATACAGGAGAAACGTATCGAACCTTTACTGGTAGAAAAAGATCTCTGCATTGTAGCCGTAGTGGGCGACAAAATGAAAAACCATCACGGCACCAGCGGCAAACTGTTCGGCACCCTCGGTCGTAACGGCGTAAACGTAAGGGCCATCGCACAGGGATCTACCGAAAAAAATATCTCCGCAGTGATCAACAAAGCGGATGTAAAAAAAGCGCTCAACCTCATCCACGAAGCGTTCTTCGAAGCACCACTCAAACAGGTCAACCTTTTCATAGCAGGTGTTGGTAACGTAGGCGGCAAACTGCTGGAACAGCTACAGCAACAGCAGGATTACCTGCAACAGGAACTGGGCCTCCAGATCAGGGTTGCCGGCCTCGCCAACAGCAAAAACATGCTGCTCAGCGAATATGGCATCGGGCTGCACGACTGGCGTAACGCGCTCCCACAGGGCGATCCCATGGATATGAACGCATTGGTACAGCAGATCAAATCATTCAACCTGCGCAACAGCGTATTTGTAGACAATACCGCCAGCGCAGAAGTAGCAGCTACCTATCACGAGTTCCTGCAACACGGCATCTCGGTAGTTACCTGCAACAAAATTGCCTGCTCCTCCGACTATGAATATTATAAGAAGCTGAAAGACCTGGCGCGTAAATACAATGCCTCCTTCCTCTTCGAAACCAATGTGGGCGCAGGCTTGCCGGTGATCAACACCCTCAACGATCTCGTAAGGAGTGGCGACAAAGTGCATAGCATACAAGCAGTATTATCCGGCAGTCTCAATTTCGTATTCAATCATTTCGTAAATGGCGCCAGTTTCCGCGAAGTGGTGAAAGCCGCGCAGGACGAGGGTTACACCGAACCGGATCCGCGCATAGACCTCAGCGGGAAAGATGTGATGCGCAAGATACTCATCCTTGCCAGGGAGAGCGGCGCGGCGATAGAGATGGAAGATATCACCAATCACTCCTTCCTGCCGGCAGCCTGCCTGGATGCGCCGTCTGTCGCCGGTTTCTACGAGGAACTGGACACCCATGCCGCCCATTTCCAACGGCTGCGCGAAGAAGCAGAATCCGCAGGGAAACGCCTCAAGTTCGTGGCCAGCTATGTGGATGGCCAGGCATCGGTAGGCCTGCAATGTGTATCGCCCGATCATCCTTTTTACCAGCTGGAAGGAAAAGATAATATCGTGCTGTATACCACCAGCCGCTACAAAGAGCAGCCGCTGATCGTGAAGGGCGCCGGCGCCGGCGCGGACGTAACCGCCTCCGGCATCTTTGCCGACATCATCCGCAGTGCACGTTTATAAAAAATGTGCTTGTAAACATAAAAATCAATTATTAATTTATGGATTGTATAAAAGTATTTGCGCCCGGCACCGTTGCCAACGTAGCATGCGGTTTTGATGTGATAGGACTGGCCATGGACGCCCCCGGCGACGAAATGATCTTACGCAGGAGCAGTGAACCCGGCATCCGTATTACCGCGATCCACGGCGCCGATCTTCCCCTGGAAACCTCACAGAATGTAGCTGGCGTAGCCGTTCAGGCGCTGTTACAGAAATATGAAAAACCCGACACCGGCATAGAGATAGAGATATTCAAACATATACATCCCGGCAGCGGCATTGGCTCCAGCGCCGCCAGCAGCGCGGGCGCCGTGGTAGGCGTAAATAAATTGCTGGGCGAACCTTTTACGCCCAAACAACTGGTACGTTTTGCGATGGAAGGCGAAAGACTGGCCTGTGGCTCTGCGCATGCCGACAACGTAGCACCGGCCATCCTCGGGGGTTTCACGCTGGTACGCAGCTATCGCCCGCTGGATATCACCAGCCTGCATACGCCATCGGAACTGTGGGTAACCGTGATACATCCACAGATAGAAGTAAAGACATCGGACGCACGCGAGATACTGAAACAAAAAGTATTGATGACCGACGCGATCCGCCAGTGGGGCAACGTAGGCGCATTGGTAGCCGCGCTGTACCAGGAAGATTATGACCTGATCAGCCGCTCCCTGGAAGATGTAATCGTAGAGCCGGTAAGGGCCATCCTCATCCCCGCATTCTATGAACTGAAACTGAAATGCAAGGAGGCCGGCGCGCTCGGCGGCGGCATCTCCGGCTCAGGGCCATCGGTGTTCATGCTCAGCAAAGGAGAAGAGAATGCCCGCAAAGTGGCCGCCACCATGGATAGCGTATACGCGCCCCTCGGCGTAGATTATAAAATTTATGTGTCCCGCATCAATACAGCAGGTGTAAAGGTGATTGACTAACAAAATAAAGAATGATTCATGCAGTACTTCAGTCTTCAGAACGCACAGCACAAAGTATCTTTTGAAACCGCCGTTACACAAGGATTAGCGCCCGATAGAGGATTATACTTTCCGGAAGAGATACCGGCACTGGACCCGGACTTCCTCAAAAATATCCATCAGTATTCAGACCAGGAGATTGGTACCAACGTGATACGCCCGTTTGTGGGAGATGAAATACCGGAAGAACAATTGAAGAAGATTGTGGCAGACACCCTGCACTTCCCTTTCCCCGTGCAGAAAGTTTCGAAATCGACCTACGCACTGGAACTCTTTCACGGCCCTACCCTTGCCTTCAAAGATGTAGGCGCACGTTTTATGGCGGGCTGTCTTGGCTACTTCCGCCGCAACAGCACCAAGCCCGTAACCGTGCTGGTGGCCACTTCCGGCGATACCGGCGGCGCCGTGGCCAGTGGCTTTTATAATGTGCCGGGCATACAGGTGGTGATACTTTATCCTTCCAAAAAAGTAAGCACCCTGCAAGAGAAACAGCTCACTACATTGGGCGGCAACGTTAGCGCGTTCGAGATCATTGGCACTTTTGACGATTGCCAGCAGCTGGTGAAAACCGCCTTCCTCGACCAGGAGCTGCAAAACAAGCGGCCGCTCACTTCCGCCAATTCCATCAATGTAGCGCGTTGGCTGCCGCAGATGTTTTATTATTTCCTTGCCTGGAAACAGATGAAGGCCGCACATCCGCAGCTGGTGTTCTCTGTGCCCAGCGGCAATTTTGGAAATATCTGCGCGGGCATGATGGCGGCCGCTATCGGCCTGCCGGTGGAGCATTTCGTGGCCGCTACCAATATCAACGATACGGTGCCTCGCTTTATGGCCAGCGGCGTATACCAGCCAGGGAAGGCCGCTCCCACCCTTTCCAATGCCATGGACGTAGCTGATCCCAGCAATTTCGTACGGGTGTTACAGTTATTCGGCAACAGCTTGCCGAAATTACAGGAGCGCTTCAGCGCCTATAGCTTCAATGACAAGGACACCCTGCTCACCATGGAAAAAGTTTGGAAAGAGAATCACTATATGCTTGATCCGCATGGCGCAGTGGGCTACCTCGGCTTGCAGGAATATCTGTCTGCCCATCCCGATGTAACCGGCGTTTTCCTGGAAACGGCCCACCCCGTGAAGTTTGAAGACACGGCGCCGCCATCCTTGCGGGAAGAGATACATGCGCCGGCCCGCGTGATGCAGCTCTATGGCAAAGAGAAATCCGCTACCCTGCTGCCCGCAGATTATACTGCCTTTAAAAAAGCGTTGCTACAGTAAGATTTCGGAAATCAGATTTTAGCCATTAGCTTTGGCAGCTGTATGAAGTACCTACCTATCCTTTTCGTATGCCTGGCCGCTGTTGCCTGTCATGAACAAAGCAACAGCGGCGGCGCAGCCGCCAGCACCGCCGATTCCGTCCTCTACAGCGATATCATCAGGCCGGTAACAGATTCCCTGCAACAGTTTCCGAACAACCACGAACTCTATTACCGCCGCGCCATGCTGCTGTTCAATACACACCCGGCGCTGGCGGAGCCAGACTTTGAAAAGGGCGCCTCGCTGATGCCCGCCAACACCGACTATTGGGCCGGCGCCGGCGAAGCCGCCCTCGTGAGCGAGCACTTCAAAAAAGCAGAGCAGATGTTTGCACAAGCGCTTGGCACCGCGCCAGGCAATGCTTACCTGCGATACCGCCTCGCTACTGCCATGATAGAAAATAAAGAGTACGCCACTGCCGACAGCGTAGCCAGCGTATTGGCACAGACGGCCGATGCGCGCGACAAAGCCTTCTACCTGAAAGCACGCATCGCAGAAGATCATAAAGATACGGTGACGGCTATACAGCATCTTACTTCCGCCATCCACGCCGCAGGCGCTACGCCGGAATATGAAGCGCTGATGGAGCTGGGCGACCTGCTCCATAGCAGAAAGGCGCCACAGGCCATCTCATATTACGTACAGGCATGGCAGTTAGACTCCACCAATGCGGAGCCGATGTTCAGCATCGGCGTGTTTCAACAGGAGCTGGGCAACAAACCCGCCGCCATCGCTGCTTTCAAGAAGGCCGTAGTGGCCGATCCCGGTTATGAGGCTGCCTACCTTGCGATGGGCCACCTCTATCTCGACGACCAGAACTGGAAAGAAGCGCTCACCTGGTATAACCTCGCCGCAAAATCAGCCCCCACCGATGCCTGGGCCTATTATTACCGCGCCCTCTGCCATGAAAAATCAGGCAACAAGATATCCGCCGTCGAAGACTACAGCAAAGCGTCTTCCTTCAAAAAAGATTTTACAGAAGCAAAGGAGGCGTTAAAACGTCTGAACAAGTAATTGTTTACATTTACACAGATCAAAAAAGAGCGTTTTGGAAAATACACCTGTTTTAATAGCGCCGTCCTTACTGGCAGCAGATTTCCTGGAACTGGGAAAAGATGTGGATATGGTCAACCGCAGCGAGGCCGACTGGTTTCACCTTGATGTGATGGATGGCCGCTTTGTGCCGAATATCAGCTATGGCCTGCCAGTGATCGCACAGATCAAGAAGCGCGCACGCAAACCCTGCGATGTGCACCTGATGATCGAAGCGCCCGAAAGATATGCCGCTGAATTTCAGAAAGCCGGCGCCGATATCCTCACTGTACATTATGAAGCCTGCCCTCACCTGCACCGCAATATCCAACAGATTAAGTCGCTGGGCATGAAAGCCGGTGTGGCGCTCAATCCGCACACCCCGGTACAGCTGCTGGAAAATGTGATCCGGGATATCGACGTAGTGCTCATCATGAGTGTGAACCCTGGTTTCGGCGGACAAACCTTCATCGAACAAACCTATCATAAACTATCAGAGATACGCCAGCTGATACGCGATAGCAACGCGCATGCACTGGTGGAAGTAGACGGCGGCGTGAGCCCCGAGAATGCGGCACAGCTCATACAGGCAGGCGCCAACGTGCTGGTGGCTGGCAGTGCCATCTTCTCGTCTCCCGATCCCGAAAAAACAATTGCTGTTATGAAAGGTGGGCGATAATCTCTTTAGACAGCGGTTTTGTCAGATAGCCATCTACAAACCGATAGCTGCGTACCCGCTCTTTGTCTTTTTCATCGATAGAGGAGGTTAACACAAAAATCCTGATCTGCTTGGGCAAGCCGGCCTGAAAGCCCGCAAATTCGTCGAGGAATTCCCAGCCATCCATCACCGGCATGTTAAGATCCAGCAGGATCAGGTCGGGCAGCGCATCGCTTGCACCCGTATTTTCCCTCAGGTAATCCAGCACGTCCTGTGCATCTGAAAACACCCGGACATTACTGCTGATACCTTGCCGCTCGATCATGATCTTCGCTATCTGCTGGTGGATTGGGTCGTCGTCGACAATAAAAATCATATTGATCAGGTTCATATAAGCAGATTATTCGGGCCTAAATGTAATAATAAATTTGGTTCCGTTGCCAGGGGTGCTCTCTGCACGTATGCTTCCTCCCATGGCTTCCACCTGCGTTTTCGTGATGAAAAGCCCGATCCCTTTTGCATCTTTGTTCTTATGAAAAGTTTTTCTGAAACCGAATAATTTATTGCCGAAACGTTCCATATCAATGCCTACGCCATTGTCTTCTACCGTAAGCACAATGGACTCCTGCCCTCTCGAGGTCTGCAAATGCAGCGCCGGCGTGCGTTCCGGCGAACGGTAACGGATCGCATTGGTGATAAAATTCTGTAAGATACTATCCAGGTACACCCGTGGATATTCGATTACCGGCACCTCGTCAAAATTGTAGGTGATATGAATATGGCTCTTCTCAATATCCACCAGTAAAATATCTTTCACCTTCTGCAAACGTTCTGCGAATACTAATTTCTCCCGTTCTACATTCACATCTTTCCTGATCTGCACTACTTCTACCAGGTCGTTCAGTGTTTCATCTATTTTTTTGATCACCTCATGCACCATGCCCAGGTACAACTCGCGCTCCTGCGGGGAAATAGCTTCATTGTGCATTTGCATGAGCGCCTTCAGATTGGCGATCGGCGCACGCAAGTTATGTGAGGTGATGTGCGCAAAATCTTCCAGCTGTTTATTTTGATTGAGGAGATTTTTATTGAGATTGGATAATTGATCATTGGCCTTGCGCAGGTCTTTCTGCATCTTGCGGCTTTCGGTGATATCCCGCATGAATACAGAGATACCGCCATCTTCCATGGCGGTGAGCAGGAAATCGTACCATTTATCCTGGATCGGGAAATAGATGCCGAACGATTGCGAGGCCCCTTGTTTCACGCATTCCCGCATCCTGGCGTAGAACACGGTGTCGCTGAGTTTCGGGAACACTTCAAAGATGTTACTGCCCATCTGCACTTTGCGGCCGATCATTTTTTCCGCTTTCTGGTTGAGGAAGTTCAGCTTGCCATCGGGTTCCATGGCAGCATATCCCATATCTACGGTATCGAAGAAAAGCCGCATCAGCTCTGTGTTGCGGGTGAGTGCGTCCCTGATCTCGGATTGCTCGGTGATATCCTGCACTACGCCGTACATGCGTACCAGTTGGCCATTGTCGTACGCAGGCTGGCCGATGGCGCGCACTCTTTTAGGCTGCGGTTTGTCGGTGATGATCGACAGCTGCGCATCGAAGGGCCGGCCGCTGGTGGCGCATTGTTCCAGCAGCAGGTCGAGGTTGCGGCGGGATTCTTCTGTGTAAAAAGACCTGGCTGTTTCAAAGTTCATGGCGGTGCCTTCCGGGCAACCGTGGATGTTATATGTTTGCCTGGACCAGCGCACCTGGCGGGTGTTCATGTCCATTTCCCATCCGCCGATCTTGCCTATTTCGCCGGTTTGCAGCAGGAATTCCTGGTTCTTTATATTCTCCAGTTCCTGCTCTTTTTTATCGGTGATGTCATTCACCAGTACGACCACTATTTTTTCTTTATCCACCGGGTCTACCACGGGGAATACGGTGAGATCGAGATATACTTCACGGCCTACTTTGGTCCATCGTTCATCACGGGAGAAGTCTACTTTCTTTTCCACGCGCAGGGTTTTGTTTTCCTGCAAGGCTTGCTGGAAGAGGTCATCCAGCTGGAACATGGTGGCGAAATCGTCGTTCATCACGTTGAACTGCCGGCGGGCAGCGGGATGCGGCGAGTTGAAGAAGAAACGTTGCGTTTGATTGATGCGGCGGATAAAGCCGAAGTTATCGAACTGGATATAGCCGATAGGCAGGTTTTCGATGATATTATCGAGCAGGCGTTCGCTTTTCTGGAGGCTGATCTCGGCGAGTTTTTTCTCGGTGATATCATCTAGGATGAGGAAGATATTGGTCATGTTGCTTTGGCGGTCCACCACCGGGAAGATGGTAGCGTCGAAGTACATGGGATGTATGCGGGTGATACCTTCGTAATGTTTTTCAGAGTAGTTGAGCAGTATTTCGCGTTTGAGTGTTTTGCGGCCGTCGCGTGCTTCTTCGAACAGGCGTGCGAGGCCATTGTGGCGGTAGAAGGGATCTTGCAGCCAGTTGTAGTGCGGGTTGGAGAAGAAGGCATGATCGCTGCCCCATATCTGCCGCTGGCGGCTGTTCATCTCGATGTTATCGCCTTCGAGAGAGAACTGTTGCAGACCGATGGGCAGATTTTCCAGTATCTGCCGGAAATATTGTTCATCTTCTTTGAGCCTGATCTCGGATAATTTCCTGGCCGTGATATCGAGGCCGAGGAGCAGGCATTGCTGGAGAGCGCCATGGGCGTCCATTTGCGGGCTGATGGCTGCTTCCAGCCACAGGGGCTGTTTTCCGGCGATCAGGAAACATAGCTGTTCCTGTATGTTCTCACCTTTACGGGCAGATTGCCAGATGTGCGCCCACTGGCCTTCGTTGGCCGGCAGGAGAAAATCGGTAAGCGGCCTGCCCTGAAGTACGGGGGCGGGCAGCTGTAAAGCCTGTGTTACCAGCGGATTGGCGGCCATCAGGTTCCCCGCTGCATCCATGGTGATTGACCATGCACATGCATTGATAGCGGCTTCGAGGTGTTGCAGGCGCTTGTAATGCTCTTCCAGCATAGCTTCATTCATATGGTAGCGGAATCATTATCGTTGTGACTTGCGATCGGACAAAATAGGCAATATATGACAAAAAAACACCATTGCAGAAGTAAATGTAATAAAATGGTTCGATGTTGTTTATCCACGATTGTGGATTTTCTATTTTCTGAAATTGTTAAACGATCAATATCTTCGCAGCGAGATACATCCGTCAGCAAAAATTTTACAAGATGAAAGTAATGATTATCATGGGTTCCGAGAGTGATAAACCCGTCATGGAAGAGTCGCAGAAACATCTGCAATATTTTGGTATTGAAAACGAGATGATCGTAGCATCCGCTCACCGTAATCCTGACAAGGTGCGCGAATTGTGTGTTACGGCGCAGGAAAAGGGCTTTGGCGTAATAATTGCCGCGGCTGGTATGGCGGCTGCCTTACCTGGCGTAGTATCTGCTTACACTTCATTACCCGTATTGGGCGTACCTTTGGATGGTGGACTGCCTGGTGGTGTTGATGCACTTTATTCCATTGTACAGATGCCCGCCGGTTTGCCGGTAGGTACCCTGGCAGTAGGCAAGGCAGGCGCCCGCAATGCTGCCATACTGGCTGCACGCATCCTGGCGCTGGGCAACCCGGCCATCGCTGCTAAAGTAGAGTCGTTCAAGCAGAATGGCTACAGGATTTAGTGATAGCTTAACACGGCTGCCATCCAGGTTGTACAAGAATTAAATATATTCGGATTGAAAAATCCGATCATTTCCTGGACAATTAAATCATAGAAAGATTGACTGAATCCATTATTAACTTAGATAGTATTAATCCCATCGAGTTTTTCGGTGTTAATAACGGAAAACTGGATCTGCTGAAAAAGAAATTCCCGCTGTTGAAGATCCTGTCCAGGGGTACCCAGTTAAAATTGAGTGGGTCTCCGGAAGAAGTGGCCACTGCGGAGGAAAAGATCAGTCAGATCGTTAAATATCTGGAACGTAACGGAAACCTTACGGAAAACTATTTCGAACAGATCCTCGGTGACGAAGAAGGTGGCCGTATCGACAACTTCAGCGACCGCAATCCCAACGAAGTATTGGTGTTTGGCCCCAACGGACGCACGGTACGTGCCCGCACTGCCAATCAGAAAAAGATGGTGGCGCTGGCCGACAAGAACGATATCATTTTTGCTATCGGCCCGGCAGGTACCGGTAAAACCTATACTGCCGTAGCACTGGCCGTACGCGCGCTCAAGAACAAGGCTATCAAAAAGATCATCCTTACCCGTCCTGCGGTAGAAGCTGGCGAAAGCCTTGGTTTCCTGCCCGGCGACCTGAAAGAGAAGATCGATCCGTACCTGCGCCCGCTCTACGATGCGCTGGACGATATGATCCCGGCAGAGAAGCTGAGCTACTATATGACCAACCGCGTGATCGAGATCGCGCCACTGGCGTATATGCGTGGCCGTACCCTGGACAATTCGTTCATCATCCTCGACGAGGCCCAGAACGCCACGGACCTGCAGATCAAAATGTTCCTGACCCGTATCGGCGCCTCCGCCAAAGCGATCATCACCGGCGACCTCACCCAGATCGACCTGCCCAAAAACCAGAAATCCGGTCTGGACAAAGCTACCCGCATCCTCCGGAATATCGACGGCATCGGCTACCTGGAGCTCGACGAAGAAGACGTAGTAAGGCACCGCCTCGTGAAAGCCATCATCAGGGCGTACGACGCCAATAAGGAACCATAAAATATTGTGGAATTTCTTGATGTAAGAATTTGAGAATTTGAGAATTTGAGGATTTTGCCGGGATCATCTTCCCCCGATAAATCCTCAAATTCCAAAATTCTTACATTTAAAAATATTTATGACTTTGCAGATTTGAATGTTTACCCCTATTTTTGTTCGTGATATATAATAATTTATCGACCGCATGACCAATTTTTGTCGGATCCTCATACTGGCAGTATTCTCCACCCTGCTGTTCAGCAGCTGTAAAAAAAGGGCTACCCCACAGGAAGTAGCACTGTCGTTTATGCATGCCATACAGGATTCGAACTTTGACCAGGCCAGGGATTATGCCACCAAAGAGTCCCAACAGGTGATACAATTGTATTCCTTCTTCGATGCCCGCCGCAGTGATGCTGAGAGAGAAAAGATCCGGAATGCAAAAATTGAAGTGGTAAACATGGAAGAGAACGGCGACAAGGCATCTGTCACCATCCTCAATTCCTCCGCCCACCAGAAAGAAGTACTGCAACTGGTGAAAGAAGGAGGCCAGTGGAAAATTTCCCTGACATTCGAAAGTATCATTCCTAACTATATTCCCCCGGCCAACGGCGGAGCAGCTTTTGATACCACCACCGCTGTACTACCTCCAGATTCCGCCACCACAGGCGGTAACAGCGCACCCGCCGCCAAATAGCGATAATTTTTCTTAGCTATTAACGGCGAGTTCCTTAATTTTGCCACGCATTAAACGGACAGGAATGTGTGGCTGATTTCGTGTTGAATATTCACGGAAACCGAACCATATCTTCATGAATAGTGAAGTGAATAGATTATTCACTTTTCCGCAGTAAGCAAGTATTGAACAATAAACCTTAAAGTAAAGTAGATTAAATTATGATGACAAATCCCTGGCACAGCGTGACTCCCGGAGCAGAAGTGCCACACATCGTGAATGCAATCATTGAAATTCCAAAGGGATGCCGTGCCAAATATGAACTGGATAAAGAAAGCGGATTACTGAAACTGGACCGTGTATTATACTCATCTGTATACTACCCCGCCAACTACGGTTTTATTCCTCAATCATATTGCGATGACCATGATCCACTGGATATCCTGGTACTGTCGCAGATCGAATGCGTACCTATGTGTATCATCGAAGCCAAAGTGATCGGCGTGATGCAAATGATCGATGGCGGCGAAGCCGACGACAAGATCATTGCCGTTGCTGCCAATGATATGAGCGTAAATCATATCAACGACATCTCCGAACTGCCGCCCCACTTCATCGAAGAAATGCGTCATTTCTTTGAAGAATACAAAACACTGGAAAAGAAAACCGTGATCGTGGAAGAATTCCAGAACAAAGCGAAAGCAGAAGAGATCATCAAACAGAGCTTTGAAGACTACAGGAAGATCTTCAAACAAAGCTGAATCATTTAGGAATTTATTGATTTACAGATTTACGGATTTTCTGATTTATGGATTTATAAATTTAAATGGCGCCTGTTGCAGGCGCCATTTAAATTTATAAATCCTCACATCCTTAAATCAAAAAATCCTTTTAATGATGCGTAGTTTGTGAGAACGTATGCCGGTATCGGCGTTAGTGATGCCCTGGTTATCGATCGGGTCTACCCGTACTTTACCGGATGAATGTATGATCTCGTGATCGTTGAGCAGGATACCTACGTGCGTGATGCGTCCTTCCTCATTGTCGAAAAAAGCGAGATCACCAGGCTGCGCTTCCTGCAGGAAATCAACCACATGCCCCTGCGTGGCCTGCTGGTAGGCATCGCGCAGCAGGCGCAGGCCTGCCGTCTTGAAAACCCCTTGTGTGAAACCGGAGCAGTCGATCCCAAACACGCTGCGTCCGCCCCACAGGTAGGCAGTATTTAGATGCGTGAAAGCATTATCTTTGATAACGGAAGCCAGACGCGCAGACGTCAGTTCAGTGGGCACCGGTTGTGGTGTGACAACAGTGATGCTCCCCCATTGCAGGTTACTTTTGACCAGGCAGCCGAAAGGCACTATCATCGGCTGGCCGTTCATTGTTACCTCGTTAATCCATGATGGCAGGTACCCGGATACCGGAGCCTGATATAGCGCTGAGTCTATCGTTTCGAGGTGCGAGGCTGTAGCCCAACCGATATAATCATCATATTGGTTTTTGATTTGCACCCAAGCACCGGGAGCGGTGTTGATGATCTCCACACATTCACCCCATAACAGTTGCGAGATCATTTCACTTCTGTGTGCCGCCTCTGCTCGCAAAGGCGCAACTGGCACAATAACAATGGCATATGGCATATAAATTGTATAAATCCGTTTTACTATTCAAATTCTTGTTCCGGATTGAACTTTTTCCGCTTTAATACGTAAATATAAAGTAATAAGTTTATGCACCAGCAGTTAACCAATTTATCGGATAAGGAATTGATATCCCGGGCCCGGAAGCAGAAAGACCGGGAAGCAGAAGGTGTATTGATGGACAGGTATAGTCATTTGCTGGTGGCGATCACCCTGCCTCATTTACGCAGCAACCCCAGCCTCGACCCCAATATCGTATTCCCTGCATTGTTACAGCGCTTGAGTTCCAGCATCAAAACACAGTCTATTTACAAGGCCAACGAATGGATGCTGCATATACAAAAAGGTTATCTCGGCAAGCCAGAGAAAAACACGCCCTTCTATCCTTCGAGAGATGGCAGGGACCTGCTGCATATCGAGAACAAGGTAGACAAAGCCGCTACCAATACGATCGACCGCCAGGAGCTGATCGTGCAGCTGGAGCAGGCTTTACAGCGCCTCAGCGCAGAAGAGCGCGACCTCATCACGCAATTTTACCTTGAAAATAAAACTTTCGGAGAACTGACCACCGCCAAAGGCTGGACACGTGAAAAGGTGCGTGCACAGCTGAAAGCGGCCAAAGGAAAACTTGCCAAGATATTCATGAATCAGAGTTATGCCAAATAATCAGCCCCATAACGAAAAAATATTAAAGATCTTTTCCGGCATCCGTTGCCTCAACAAAGATCAGCTGCCCCGTTACATGGAAGGCCGCCTCACCGACGTGGAAAAACACCTGGTGGAGCAGCATCTCACGGACTGCGACCTTTGCTTTGAGGCATTGCAAGCGCTGGAAAAAGAAAACAATTTCGATCAGTACAACGACCTTACCGGTAAGCTGCAACGCTATATCCATCAAAGCATACAGCCTGTTTCCTATGTACAGAAAGTAGCAAAATACACCCGTAAGGAACGCAACAAAGAAAACCTGCTGGTATACTTCTGGCTGGTAGCCTTTGCAGCACTGGGCGTAAGCGGCATCTATGTATTACGCGGCCACCTGCGCAACCAGCCTGTTGCTACCAAGATCATGGCAGCGGCTACCCCGCCAAAAGACAGCGCCGCCACCATCACACAGGATATTCCGCAGCAGCCCATCATTACAGAGAATCATACTGCAGGTACACCGGCTACACATACCACTGCGGCAACAACACCAGCGCCGGCCACTACGCCCGCTACTGCTCCGGCGCCCACGCCAGCTGTGGATTCCGCCAAAATAAAAGCTGCCGCCGCTGCAAAAATTGCAGCGCGTAAAAAAGCAGCGGCCGATAGTCTTGCTAAAAAACAAGCCCTGGCCCGCGCAGCTGATTCCATCAAAAAAGTAAATGAGCAGCGCGACAAGGAAAAAGAAAAAGCAAAAGCAGACAGCGAGGCCAAAGTTACGGTGGCCAAGGAACAACCAGCGCCAGAACCTAAAAAAACAGAAGCGCCTAAAAAGGAAACGCCTGCCAGTCAGCCGCCGGTAAACAGCGATGAATACCTCTACCGCGCCGCGATGTTATATCAGCAACAAGGCAACCTCAGCGAAGCGATAGACCGCTACCGGCGTATTGAATCTGTGAGCACCGGCAAATATGTGGAGATGGCCCGCTACCAGCTCGCCATCTGCTACCGCAGCAAAGGCCAGATGGGCAAGGCCCGCCGCATGTTCAGAGAAGTAATCCGAATGGATGGATCGATGAAGAATGCGGCCCAGCAAGCGCTTGATAGTATGTGATATTAAACAAAAGGCTCACCGTGGTGAGCCTTTTGTTTAATATCACTTTTTTTATGGAAATTTGTCGGCATTTCCATCTTTAACCTGTGAACAATCCAGCGATACAACAACTAACAGATCAGGAGCTACTCCAACGGTACAAAGCTGATGGCAACAGTGATTGGATCGGTGTGCTTTTCGACCGCTATGCCTTACTGTTGCTCGGTATGTGCATGAAATACCTGAAAAATGAAGAGGATGCGCGCGACAGCGTACAGCAAATATTCCTGAAGGTATTATCCGATGTCCACAAACACGAAATCCAGTATTTTCGCGCCTGGATCTACCAGGTGGCGAAAAACTATTGCCTCATGCAGTTAAGGCAAAACCATATGAAATACAAGGAAGAGATATCCGACAAAAGTATGGAAACTATGGCCGCCGAAGAGGAAGACAAACGCGTGTACCAGGAAAAAGACATCATGCTGGAACATATGGAACGCGCAATTGATCTGCTGAATCCTGAGCAGAAAGTTTGTGTACAGCTGTTCTATCTGCAAAAAAAATCTTACCAGCAAATCGCTGAACAAACAGGCTACAGCCTGTTACAGGTGAAAAGCTACATCCAGAACGGCAAACGGAACCTGAAACTTTTACTGGAAAAAATACAACGCGCAAAACAATAGTTAATTTGCATCAACGTGATATGAACGAGCATTTCAACGATATATTCATCACTACGGGCTGTCCTTCGCAACAGCAGCTGCTGGACTATGTGCAGGGCAGGCTGTCGCCGGAAGAACAACACGAGGTGGAAATGCACCTGGCCGACTGTGATCTTTGCAGCGAAGCATTAGAGGGATTGGCCGCTATTAAAGACAAGGAAAAGATACCAGGATGGCTCCGCGAGATGAAATGGAGCTTGCTGAAGAAGCTGCGCTCACGCTACCGCCAGCGCAGGAAATCAGAAAATCATATATACCTTACCGTTATTATCCTGGCAATCCTCTTCCTGTTACTGGCTTTGTTCTGGGGTTTTCATTTTGCGACACACCATAAATGATTTAGTGATTTTTTGATTGACGGATTTTTTGATTTAAATCAAGAAATCCGTCAATCAAAAAATCTCAATATAATTTCTTGTCTCCTTTCTTCTCCCATTGCTTAAACACATGTAATGCTTCTTCACCGGGCAGGTGGATCAGCGGGATTTTCTTTTCATCATTGGGCACATCTATTTCGCGGTAGATAAATGAATCATCGAAAGCGATGGCGGCCGCATCTTCTCTGGTATTGGCGTAATATACGCGCTGCGGCCTGGCCCAGTAGATAGCGCCCAGGCACATGGGGCAAGGCTCGCAGGAGGTAAATATTTCGCAATCGTGCAGCTGGAAAGTGCCTAGTTTCTGACAGGCATCGCGGATAGCTACTACCTCTGCGTGCGCGGTAGGATCATTATGGCAGAGCACCTGGTTCCATCCCTCTCCCACTATCTCGTCTCCACGCACTACAACGGAACCAAAGGGGCCGCCATCGCCGGTTTCCATTCCTTTGCGCGACAGTTCCACAGCGTATTGCATAAATTTCTTTTCTCTTTCTCCAATCATGCTGCTAATATTTTGGTCTATTCAAATTTACTGAAAGATGCATAAAAAAACCCCGCGAAGAATCGCGGGGTTTATCGTTAACTATGTATCGTCGTATTTAGAATTACTTGTTTCTGATTACTACCACACCGTCGAACACATCAACCAGTACGGGTTTGGACTTATCAATATCGCCGGCCAGTATCTTCTTGCTCAGCAAATTGATGATCTCTTTCTGAATGAGCCTTTTAAGCGGCCTTGCGCCAAACTGCGGATCATAGCCCTGTACGGAGAGGTATTCAATCGCATAGTCTGAAAATTCCAATATCATGCCATTTTTTGCTACCATGTCTTTCAGTTGTTGTAACTGAATGTTAATTATTCCTTTAATTTCATCGCGCATCAAAGGCTGGAACATGATCACTTCATCGACCCTGTTCAGGAATTCAGGACGGATCGTTTGTTTGAGCAGCGACATCACTTCTTCTTTCGTTTTATCCACTACTTCTTCCCTGTTCTTGTCGTTGATGCCCTCGAAATTTTCCTGGATGATATGGCTGCCCATGTTGCTGGTCATGATGATGATGGTGTTTTTGAAATTCACCACGCGGCCTTTGTTATCGGTAAGGCGGCCATCATCGAGCACTTGCAGGAGGATGTTAAAAGTATCCGGGTGCGCTTTTTCAATTTCGTCGAGCAGCACTACAGAGTAAGGTTTGCGGCGAACGGCTTCAGTGAGCTGACCGCCTTCATCATAACCTACATATCCCGGAGGCGCGCCTACCAGCCGGCTCACGGAATGTTTCTCCTGGTATTCGCTCATATCGATGCGGGTCATCATGCTTTCATCGTCGAAGAGATATTCGGCGAGGGCTTTTGCCAGTTCCGTTTTACCAACGCCGGTGGTACCGAGGAAGATAAAGGAACCGATCGGGCGGCGTGGGTCCTGCAAGCCTGCGCGGCTGCGGCGGATGGCGTCGGATACTGCGATGATCGCTTCTTCCTGGCCTACTACACGCTGGTGCAGCTCATCTTCGAGGTGCAGCAATTTATCTTTTTCGCTCTGCATCATCTTGGCCACCGGGATGCCTGTAGCTTTGGCCACGTTCTCCGCGATGTCTTCCGCATCTACTTCTTCTTTGAGCAGACGTTTATGATTGGCAGATATTTTATTCAATTCTTCTGTGAGGTCTACCACACGTTTTTCTTCTTCTTTCACCTTACCGTAGCGGATCTCGGCTACGCGGCCGAAATCGCCGTTACGTTCCGCCTGTTCGGCTTCGAGGCGCAGATTTTCGATCGCTGATTTAGCGTTCTGTATCTGGTCTACGACTTCTTTCTCCGCTTGCCATTTGGCTTTGAACGTATTGCGTTCTTCACCGAGGCGGGCTATTTCTTCTGCGAGCTCGCGGAGTTTTTCTTCGTCGTTTTCGCGTTTGATAGCTTCTCTTTCAATTTCGAGCTGGCGTATCCTGCGTTCCAGTTCATCGAGTTCTTCCGGCATGGAGTTCATTTCCAGCCTGAGTTTGGCCGCGCTTTCATCGATCAGGTCAATGGCCTTATCGGGCAGGAAGCGATCGGTGATATAGCGGTGTGAGAGCTCCACGGCAGCAATGATTGCTTCATCTTTGATCAGCACATGGTGGTGGCTTTCATATCTTTCTTTCAGTCCGCGCAGGATGGAGATGGCATCTTCCACGCTGGGCTCATCCACCAACACTTTCTGGAAGCGGCGTTCCAGCGCTTTATCTTTTTCGAAATATTTCTGGTATTCGTTGAGGGTGGTGGCGCCGATGGCACGGAGCTCACCGCGGGCCAGTGCCGGTTTGAGGATGTTGGCGGCATCCATCGCGCCTTCCATGGCGCCTGCGCCGATGAGCGTATGTATTTCATCAATGAAGAGGATGATCTCTCCATTGCTTTCGGCCACTTCTTTCACTACGCCTTTCAATCTTTCTTCAAACTCGCCGCGGTATTTGGCGCCCGCCATGAGTGCGCCCATATCGAGAGCGTAGATAATTTTTGATTTAAGGTTCTCGGGCACATCGCCATTGAGGATACGATGCGCGAGCCCTTCTACAATGGCGGTTTTACCGACACCGGGTTCGCCCACGAGGATCGGGTTGTTCTTTGATCTGCGGGAAAGGATGTGCAGGGTACGGCGTATTTCCTCATCGCGGCCTATCACCGGATCGAGCTTGCCATCGCGGGCGAGCTCATTGAGGTTTTTAGCGAACTTCTGCAAGGTATTGAATTGTGCGCCGCCGGTCTGCGAGTTAACGGTTTCGCCTTTACGCAGTTCACGGATAGCGGATTTGAGGCCTTTTTCTGTAAGGCCGGCATCTTTCAGCAGTTTAGCGGAATCATCGCTGCCGCCGAGGATACCTAGTAAGAGGTGTTCCACACTCACAAATTCATCCTTGAATTCTTTGATGGCCGCACCTGCGCGAAGCATGGCATTGTTGGCATCGCGACTCAGCATCTGGCCACCGTCGCCTCCCGCCATGCGGGGATATTTTTGCAACTGTTCGTTGAGCTTGGTGCTGAGGAAGTTCGTATTCACGTCGTTCTTTTTCAGTAAATACTCAACAGGACTGTCCTGATCATCGAGCAAGGCCTTCAGGATATGTCCTGTTTCTATGGCCTGGTTCTGATGATTGAACGCCAGTTGTTGCGCTTGTTGCAGTATTTCCTGCGATTTAATAGTGAAATTATTTAAATTCATATCTTTCTGTTTTCTCTTTTTTTACGTTATCAACGCGTGTATTCCTAACAACAAAGGCCGATCCAATGTTCGGTATGCAGTAATTTTGACAGATGATCATAAAAAGTACTGCATTTTTTGCAGAAAATCCGTTCAGTAACTGCTAAATTTTCATTAACATGGGCGCTAAGGGCGACTTAAATTAGCTCTTATCAAACCAACACATGAAAAGACTGCTATCTATTCTCGTATATGCGACCACGTTAGTAACGGTAACGCCTGTACTCTATGCACAACAACATTACGATATAAAGGTAAGCACCGGCAACCGGGGCATAACCGCCAGTCGCCTGAAAGGCGAACTGGAACGCCTGCACCAACAGCAACCCGATAAAGACATCCGCGTATTTTTTGAGCCAGGCACACATTACCTGGAAACGCCGCTGGAGATCAGCAGTACGCTTACTAACGGTAAAGGACATATTATTTTCTACGGCGATGGCAAAGCTACGCTGAGTGGCGGACTGCCAGTAAAAGTGCAATGGGAACCGTGGAAGAACGGCATCTATAAAGCAGCCCTGGACCTGCCTTTCCAGTTTGATCAGTTATATATCAATGACCGGCAGCAGGTACGCGCCCGTTATCCTAATTACGACAGTAGCGCACAGCATTATAATGGCACTGCTGCCGATGCCATCAGCCCGGCGCGTGTAAAAACATGGCAACACCCCGAGGGCGGCTACGTACATGCCTTGCATGCCGCTGAATGGGGCGGTTATCATTACCGTATCACCGGGGTAAATGCTGATGGCGCCTTACAGCTCGAAGGCGGCTATCAGAATAACCGCCAGATGGGGATGCACCACCAATACCGCTTTGTAGAGAATATATTTGAAGAACTAGATGCGCCTCATGAATGGTATTATGATGCCGCTCATAAAATACTTTACTACAAGCCTGCAGCTGGCCTTGACCTGAAAAAGGCCACTGTTACGGTTTCCAGGCACAAGGAGGTGATCGTACTTAAAGGCAGTGCAGCGGCGCCCGTAAAAAATGTAAGCATCGAAGGGCTTCGCTTTGCGCACACTGCACCAACGTTCATGGATACACGAGAACCTCTGTTGCGCAGCGACTGGGCCATCTACCGTGGCGGCGCTATACTGCTGGATGGCGCGGCCTATTGCACCATCCATGATTGCGAATTTGATCACAACGGCGGCAATGCCATCTTCCTCAGTAATTATAACCGTCATCATCTTATCTCCGGCAATCATATTCATGATGCAGGCGCCAGCGGCATCTGCTTTGTCGGTAATCCTGACGCGGTGCGCTCTCCTTTGTTTGAATACAATCAATCGAGAAAATTTGAGGAGACAGATACCCTTGCCGGCCCTAAAACCAGCCACTATCCTGATTCCTGCACCGCTGTCGATAACCTCATCTATCGTACCGGGCGCATAGAAAAACAAAGTGCGGGCATCCAGATATCGATGTCGATGCGCCTGGTCATTTCCCATAATACCATTTATGATGTTCCGCGTGCAGGCATCAACGTTAGTGAAGGCACCTGGGGCGGGCACCTGATCGAATATAACGACGTATTCAACACGGTGTTGGAAACCGGCGACCATGGCGCTTTCAACTCCTGGGGCCGCGACCGCTGGTGGTATCCCGACCGGAAAGAGATGGATAGTCTTGCCGCAATACATCCCTGGATGGTAAAGCAGGATGCCATGTACACCAATGTGCTTTATCACAATCGTTTCCGCTGCGATCATGGCTGGGATATAGACCTGGACGATGGTTCCTCCAACTACCATATCTATGAAAACGTTTGCCTGAACGGCGGCCTCAAACTGCGCGAAGGATTTTACCGTACCGTAGAAAACAACATTATGCTTAACAACTCTTTTCATCCGCATGTGTGGTTTCAGGATAGCCACGATAACTTCCGGCATAATATTGTTACCAGCGATTATAAGCCCATTGGCATCCGTTATTGGGGCGACGAGATCGATTATAACCTCTTCCCCGACAGTCGCGCTTTAGCAGCAGCGCAGTCCAGCGGCACCGATGCACATTCACATGCCGGCGATCCGCAGTTCGTGCAGCCTGCCACCGGCGACTACCGCGTGAGCCGCACCTCTCCTGCATTAGCCATTGGATTCAAAAATTTTTCCACCACTGATTTCGGCGTTACCTCTCCTGCCCTGAAAGCGATTGCCCAGCGCCCGCCCCTCCCCGTATTACGCCACAGCAGCGAAGCACAAGGCAAGATCATCAACTGGAAAGGCGGCAAGATCAAGAACATAGAAACACTCGGCGAACGTTCCGCCACCGGCCTTCCTGACAATAACGGCGTATATATTGTGGAAACGCCCAAGGCCTTCAATGCCAGACTGCAAGCCGGCGATGTAATCCTGAAAGTAGGCAATACGCCAGTGAACAACATCAAAGACCTGCTGCGCGCAGCGGAGAAGCATAGCGGGGAGAAAGTGGAAATATTTAGAAACCAGCGAAGGCTGTCTTTCTCAGGATTGAATGATTAGAAGGATTAGCAGGATTTTTTTACAGGATTAATAAAGATTTAAGGAGATTGATGAGAAGATTAACGAGGGGCTATCGTCGCGAAGATCTTCGAAATAATCTTCGTGAATCCTTTGTTAATCCTGTAAAAAAATCCTGCTAATCCTTCTAATCATTTAATCCTGAGCCATATTTTTTATCCATTCGGCGTTCTCCCAGGTCCATCTTTCGATGACGGCGTCTTCTTTGCCATCGGCATCGGCGAGGGAGCCCATGAGGGAGCCGAGTTGCTGGCTGTTGAGTTGGAATTTGCGGAAGAAGTTGACGGCGACGGTATCGCGTACACTGAATTCGTTGTTGGCGATGGTGAGTATTTTTTCTTCGCTGCCGAAGGTGTTCAGAGGGTCCTCGAGGAAATGAAGTTTATAGCGTGCGAACATCCAGTGTGGCGCCCATCCGGTGATGACGATGGGTTGCATTTCGTCGATGCACTTTTTGAGAGTGGCCATCATGGCTGCTTCGCTGGAAGATTGCAGTTGGAGATCGAGGTGGTATGTTTTGATAGCATCTTGTGTTTTGCTCATGATGCCAGCGCCGGCATCTATGCCGATTATTTTACCACCGAAGTGTTTTTTGGCAGCGTTGAGTTCTTCGATGCTGTTGATGTTGACATAGTCCGGTACTACGAGACCTGTTTTAGCGCCGTCGAAGTTGGTGTTGAGGATGGTGACCTTGCTGCCGAAATTGTCCATGTAATCTTTGTGGGTGGCGGGCATCCAGGTGTCCATAAAAACGTCGGCGTCGCCACCGGCTACCGCGGCGAATACCGGGGCTACGTCTGCATTTTTAAGGGTCACGGTATAACCCTTTTTCTCCAGCAGGTTTTTGGCAAGTTGTGTCAAGGCTATGCCTTCGGCCCAGTTTACATAGGCAATAGTAATCTTCCTGTCGTTGCCGCCGCCGTGTTTACAGGCTGTGAAACCTGCTACCACAAAGGCGAGTGCGATGAGTAGTCCATTTCTCATGATCCGTCTTTCTTTAAAGTTATGCTTTAATCTTTTTGTTTTGGCCGTAACATCGTTGTGATTTTTATAATATGTTAGTTTGCTCTAAATCAAAAAACTTCTTCTTCAAAATTGATTATCAAACAGATATCTCTGTAAACCAGTCATAGACCAATAATTGTAGCGATATTTCAAACAAGACGGGATGCTTTATTGTTATAGAAATCCGAAGCGATCGTCTGTGAATTTCGACCAGCGGCAAAGCCGTTCCCGATATTTTTCTTCATCATTAAACCCTACAATTATGTCTTTTGACTTATTAGAAAGTGCAAAAAATCTTTTTAACAGTAATGTAATCAGTCAGGCATCCTCACAATTAGGAGAGAGTGAAGGGGGAATACAGAAGGCGTTGACAGGCGTAGTGCCTGTTGTATTATCAGGATTGTTCCATAAGGCCGATTCCACGGGAGATGCTGGCGGATTACTGAACCTCGTGAAGGGAGCGGCCGGCGACGCCAATCCTAACAGCGTTACCAGCGCCTTACAGGGAGGCGCCGGGGGCATACTCAGCAAGGGCGCCGATATGCTGAGAAATTTATTTGGCGACAAGGTAAGCTCTATCACCAGTATGCTGGCCAACTATGCAGGCATTAAAGAATCATCGGCCAGCACCCTGCTGCAATCCGCTGCACCGGCCACTTTGGGCACAGTAGGCCAATATGCCGCACAGAACAACCTGAATGCCGGCGGCCTGATGTCGTTCCTCAATTCGCAGAAAGACAAGATACTGGGCGCGCTTCCCGGTGGCCTGAACCTCGCGGGCATATTAGGACTGGCCAGCTTGGGCGATCTTGGCAAAAAAGTAGGCAACCTTGCATCCAGCTTCGGTGCGGGCGCCAGCAATGCTGCCAATGCCACCATTAACACCGTTAAACAAGGTAGCAGCAATCGTTGGATATGGTCTTTATTACTCATACTGGTAGCCATCATCCTGTTATGGTACCTGATGCGCGGCTGTGGCGGCGGTCATAATACCGGCAGCGGCACCAGCGACAGTGTTACCACCGGCCAGCTCACCGACTCCACCGCCAGTTCACAGGTAGCTACACCCACTACCACCGAGACACGCGAAAGCATCAAAGTGACACTGCCCGACGGCACCACACTCGATGCTTATAAAGGCGGTATCGAAGACCAGCTGGTGACCTTCCTCAAAGATGATTCACGCAAACCAGGCAAAGATGTATGGTTTGATTTCGATAACCTCAACTTCAAAACCGGCAGCGCCGAACTGACCGAGGAAAGCATGAAACAGGTAGGCAACATCGCCGCCATCCTCAAGGCCTTCCCTAAAACAAAGATCAAGATCGGCGGCTACACCGATCGCACCGGCGATAGCACCATCAACCTCAAACTCTCCGGACAACGTGCCGAAGCCGTAGAGTCCTCACTGAAAAAACTCAACGCCGACGCCGCACAACTGCTGGGCGCCCAAGGCTATGGCTCACAATTCGCCAAAGCCGCAGCCACCGCACCAGACGAAGAAAGGAAGAAAGACAGACATATTTCTATCAGCGTAAGAGAAAAATAAGCGAAGGTTGTCTGGCTCAGGATTATACTGATTGAAAGGATTACCAGGATTTTTTTTATCAGGATTAATAAAGATTAAAAAAGGATTTGTGAAGATCATTTCAATTTGATCTTCGCGAATCCTTTTTTAATCTTTATTAATCCTGATAAAAAAAATCCTGGTAATCCTTTCAATCAGTATAATCCTGAGCCAGACAACCTTCGCGTTACTCCTCCTTTACCAGCACTACCCTGCTCCGGTCGGCTTTGTAGATGGTGTTGCGGAATTTGAGCAGTTCAGGGTAATCGGAGGGCGGGAAGGAGCCTGCGTAGTGTTCCAGTTTTCGTATATACGTGATCGTGTTATCTTTTACGGAGAGCATGGAGGTGTAGGCGCCGAATTTGTTCTTCATCATGACAGGCGCGGGAAGTGTTTCCAGCTTGTAGCCTTCCGGTATTTTGATCACGACAGTATCGACGATGCGGGTGGAGGTGATGAAACGGATGGGCGATTGTCGCGCAGTATCTTTGTCGAGTTTGATGGAGGTGCGGCTCAGGATATCAGGCACGAGGAACATTCGTTTACCCGTTACCGTAGCGTAGCTGTGACCGGCTATCTTCAGTTGCTCTTCGATGGAGGGCAGCGCTGTTTCCAGTTCCTTGCAATTATAATCTACAATATCGTAGCTGGAAAGATCGAGGGAGCTTTTGAGCCGCTCCAGGCGCTTTTCGCGGCTGAGGTAATGTAACTCTGCACGCTGATCATCCTGTAACTCGCCGGTACGCAGCGTGACAGCCGTAATGTCGATATCGCCGGATGCCGCTACCACGGCATCGATACGGCGCAACTGCTGGTTTTGTTCGATGCCGTAAGCCGGCGTATGTACCAGCTGGCTGCTTTGCGCATCGAGGAGCAAGGCCGGCCTGTTGGCCGTAAAGGAACCCAGGTATCCCGGCTGCAGGATACCGCTGGTGCATTCCAGCCAGGTAGTATCTTTACCAGGTACACAAAGGATCACGTGGTTGAACCAGTCGAGCGGGAAATCTTCCGGGAAGGAACGTTCCGTTTCTCCCGCCCTTATCCATACGCAGTTAGAACGGATGCCCGCTTCCTTGAGCATGGCCATCATATAGTTGGAGAGCGCCTTACAATCGCCATATCCCGTTTTGTTGACAGTAACAGCGTCGAAGGTTTGCAAGCCGCCGATGCCGAGCTGTATGCTGATGTAACGGTAGTTCTGCTGAAGATATTTATACAGTACGCTGATCTTTTCTTTTTCTGTAGAGAGGCCATCGGTAAGTTGATGCACTTTCTGTTTCATGTTATCGGGCAGCACATCGCGGCCTTCGTTGAGTTGGTAACCGAAAGCGCCGAAGTCTTTCCAGGAGTTGAGGCTGCCCTGGTAGCGATCCATCTGGAACTGGCCGGCGGCCAACAATACACAGGTGGTACGTTTGTAAATCTCTGCGGCATAGTTCTCCTCTTTCAGCGCCGGTACTTGTTTTACGGTCCACTTGTAGGTTTTGAGGTCCTTATCTGTCGCAGTTTCCGGCTGACCGTTATACAGGTAGTTACGGTACATCAGTTTGAAATCCGCCGGGGTGGTTATTGTCAGCTGCGCCTGTTCAATGGTCCAGTCGTCGTGCACCTGTGGTATCCAGCGTTGCATGTAGAACGCAGATTTCACTTTCATCTCCACTTCGTATTCTACCGTATACGGATATACGTTGTAATTGAACTCGTGTACCTTGTAGCGGGTGTCGGTCATCAGACTGGCTTCGCCGGGCGAGCCGAAATCCTTGATATCACTCTGTTTCAGGCGTTTCACCAGTTTGCCTTCTGCATCATAAAGCGCGCCACTGATAGAGCGGATATCGAAATTCTTGCTATAGTCTTCACTGAATTTTACATCATCCGCACCGCCTTCATCGAGCACGGTGAGCACATAGTGATGTGTGTACCGCATGTTGCCGGGATCGCTGATCTCGTAGGCTGTTTCATCTGTGCGCACCACTACATGCGCGTCTTTCTTCAGGGCGGCTGGGATGGCGCTGGCGGGGTATAGGGGCTCACCGGCAAATGCGCTGCCAGCGAGCATTGTCAACAAACAGATGATGGATATGCAATGTTTCGGCATAAATTATTTTTTCTTTTTTAAGACGATCTGTTCTGCCTGTTTTTTCACTACCAGGTCGAAGAACTGGCGCAGGGTGGGATATTCCTCCGGCGGGAAAACAGCTTTGGCAAGTTTCACACGGCAACGCAGCTGGATGCGGTCATCTGATTGCTGGATCAGGTACTGGAAGAAGCCTTCATCTTCGTTATACTTGGCCACAGCGGGTTTGGGCAGTTCGTCCACCACATATCCCGGAGGCACCTGCATGTTGAAAGAATATACTTCGTCGTAAACGGCATTCATCTCTACAGGGAATTTTCTTTCCATCGACTTGAAGATATTATGCTTGTAAGCCTCTCCGAACAAGGGGTTGAGGTATAGTACATCGTCCTCCCCTATTTTGTATTTGAAGTTGTATCTCACGAGCACCGGGGATTCCAGGTCGTCCAACCCTTCGATCTCTGTATCTGATAACTCTACATCTCCATTGTAATTCTTCTCTACCGTTTTAAAATATTCTTCTTTCTTTTTCTCCTTCACGGTATTACGGATGCCGTAAGAGTTAAGATAGGTGGGCCTTTGCTGGAATTCGCCGTACAGTTCACCGTTCTCGATCTTGTGGAACACGACGCTGGTAAAGGCCTGTTCGCGCAGGGAGTCGGGTGAATAGACCATAGGCGTAGCATCGGTATTAACGATACGGGCATCGCCGTTGTAGGCGCTACCGAGCAGCTTACCGAAGCCCAGCAAGGGATGCGAGGCATCCATGCTGATAAACTCATCTCCGGTGTTCACGCCGGCGATCACATAGTTAAAGCGCGACAGCAGCGGGTAGTACGGATATACGTAACCGTGATCGCGGGTACTGAGGATGATAGGGCTTGCATCCAGTTTCGCACGTTTGAGCATGGCGGTAAGCAGCAGGTTGATCTCGGCTTCGTTGCCGGATTTATCGTGGAGCAAGGATTTCAGCGATTTCTTCATCCATAGCGAAGAGTGATCAGTACAAGTGAAATTGCTGCGTACCCAGTTATAGATCTTGTTTGCTTTTTCTTTATCGGTTTTGGCATCTTTGATGGCTTCATCTACTGCATCGGCGAGGAAGCCGTTATTTTTATCCAGTGCACTGCCGAAGTCCTCGTCTTTGAGCAGGTCTTCCATGAGCTTGGGCCAGGTGCTCATAAAAGGCTTGGGCGCTTGTTCGGGCCAGTTGACAGATGCCAGCTGGAACTCTATTTTATTGACATAGTTATCGATGGTGGTGATATAATTTTCATCCCTGATAGGCGCTACGTTGCGCAGTGCCCAGCGGTAGGTGGTGACGTTTGGCGTAACGGTAAACGTTTGCGAGGGGCCGGTGGCGCCGCGCGAATCGTCGCGGAAGGAAAAGGTGGTGCGGGAGGAAGTCTTCGTTTTCACGGCGAAGTCTTCAAAGCCTTGTCCTATCTGCACATAATCGAAATACTCGGGCAGGCTTACGCTGTATTCGCTCCACAGGGTGGGCACATCATTCTGGAAGGTCCAGGGGCGCAGGTGCTGGAAGTAGGGCGAGGTGATCGTATAGGAATATTCGATGATCGACCCTTCTTTCACGGCCGGTATAGCGAATTTCTTCACGTTATAGTTCTTGCTTACTGCATCGGAGAAAACGTTTTTATTCTCCATTCTCGTTTCTACGATTTCGCCATTTTCGAGATTATAGGCAGCTGCTTTGAGGTTGCTCAGTTTTTCTTCTTCCCTGCCATCGCTTTTATACAGGCCAATGCGGATGGTGGCGTAGTCATAGCCGTTCTTGTCTACGATCTTGAGGCGGCGATGAACTTTGAAGACCAGCTGGAGGCTGCCTCCCGTTGTTTCGAATGCGGAGGAGCCGATTTCGGAGATCACGATAGCGTGGGCTCCTGTGTCTTTTTCGACACGTTGGACGTTAAACTCTTCTTTTGATACTTTTCCAAATTTCAGTTTGCTGCTATCTTGTGAGAAGACATTCAGGGCTGTCAAACACAAGAAGGTACAGGCGACAAACACAACAGATATAAGGCGCATACAGTTTAGGGGCAGGGATAAAATGCCGGGGCGAAGATAAAATAATTTGAATTACGAATTACGAATTAAGAATTACGACCCGTAGCGTGGTCCGTAATTCTTAATTCGTAATTCGTAATTTTGCTTTGTGACACATACTACTTTCATAAAGGCGCTGGCGCGGGAGCTGGGTTTTGACCATTGCGGGATTGCGCGGGCGGTGCAGCTGGATGAGGATGCCCGCAGGCTGGAATCCTGGCTGGGCAAAGGTATGCATGGTTCTATGCAGTATATGGAGAACCATTTCGACAAGCGCATAGATCCGCGGAAACTGGTAGAAGGGGCGCAGTCGGTGATCACTTTACTGTTCAATTATTTTCCTTCGGAGCAGCAGCGGGCAGATGTTCCTAAAATTTCCAAGTACGCTTACGGCAAAGATTACCATGAGGTGATACGTGCCCGGCTCAAAACCATGCTGCTGCGCATGCAGGAGCATATAGGGCCGGTGCAGGGCCGCGGCTTCGTGGATTCCGCGCCGGTGCTGGAACGCAGCTGGGCGCAGCGCAGCGGCCTGGGCTGGATCGGCAAGAACGGAAACCTGATCCACAAGCAAGCGGGGTCCTTCTTTTTTATCGCCACCCTCATCACGGATATACCACTGGAATACGACAGCCCGGTGGGCGATTATTGCGGCAGCTGCACCCGTTGCCTGGATGCCTGCCCTACCGGCGCACTGGTGGCCCCTGGCGTGGTAGACGGCAGTCGTTGTATCTCTTATTTTACAATAGAGCTGAAAGATCAGCTGATCCCTGAGAAGATGAAGGGACAGTTCGACAACTGGATGTTTGGCTGCGATACCTGCCAGGATGTATGCCCCTGGAACCGTTTCGCCAAAGCGCACCAGGAGGCCGAGTTTACGCCTATCCCTGAAATATTGAACTTCACTACCAAAGATTGGGAAGAGTTGAGCGAAGAAGCGTTCAAACATATCTTCCGCCACTCTCCCTTGAAACGCAGCAAATACGCGGGTATCCGCAGGAACCTTGATTTTTTACAACAATAGTTTTTATTATTTCCTGGCCTGCCTGATGAGCCATGCGCTGAGATCAACAGCGGCTTCATAGTTCTGGTAGTCGGCGGGCAAACGTTTGCCATCCGTGTATTCGTTATAGAACCAGGGGTCGCCAACGGCGAATACGGCGCCTTTGCCTACTTTGGCAACGGCCATGATCACATGGTCGCCATCCTTGTACACCGCGCGGGCAGGCGCTTGTATGCGGAGGGAGGATAATTCCTTGATATACACTTTCTGCACATGCGGGAAAATTTCATGATGCGGCGGGATCAGGAAGGCGCCTTGCTCCCATTGACGGCCCTGTACACGATTGCGGCTGTCGCCATTGAAGTGAATGCCGAAACGTTCTGCGAGAATATTGAAATGCGTGAACTCCGCGTTGAGGGAATCGTTTTCCAGCAAAACCAATACGCCGCCGGCTTTCACCCAGTTGTAGATGGCTGCTGCATCTTTTTCATTCATGTAATTCGGTGAAGGGGATTCCTGTTCTGTATCCGGATCGGTGATCATATAAATATCGGAATGCTGCAAATTGGCCGCTGTAGGCGCTGCGGCGAGGGTATCCCGCTTTACGCCGAGCGAGTCGAAGATATGGCCCCATATGGAATAACCGCTGCTGGCCTGGTCTTCCCAGGTATAGTGCCAGCGTTGGGTATTGCCTGATTTATCTTTTTTAAATTCATGATTATAATAATAATCGAGTGTAACCGTTAAGGTTCGTGGAGACGATTGTGCGGCCGCAGTATTCAGCCAGGCGCCACCCATCACGATGATGAGGCAGGAAAAAAATGAACGTGGCATATTGTATCAGATTCTCCCAAAAAAGTAATCAATAATTTCAGAATTTTATAACAGGGGAGACAGTATAATTATCTTGACAGCCTAAGATAGGCCACCACGGCTATTTTCCGGCTTTTATAAAAATATCTCTGCTAATACTTGACAATGGTTTTAGCATCACATACATTTGTATACAAATACTATTCTCTCAAAAAGCCAACAATACCGACAATATCAATTATCTATAACTGATGAACTTTTTATGGACCTGAGTGCCATAACGTGGAATTTAGCAATAAAGGTCGAATTCTTTCGACCTTTTTATTTTTATCTTATTATCTTTCACTACTAACCACGCCTTTATCTTATGGAGATAAGTGTTCTTACAGCGCCGGGCCTTGACGGTTCTGGTCCTTCGCATTGGCAAAGCCTCTGGGAGCAAGCGATTCCCGGCACAAAGCGTATTGAGCAGCGTTCCTGGAGCGCGCCGGTATGTGCCGACTGGGTGGCGCAGATAGAAGAAGATGTAAAGGCGGCCGGGCCGCAGGTGGTGATTGCTGCGCATAGCCTCGCTTGTATGGCGGTGGCGCATTGGGCGCGGCAAACAAGGCTTCATATCACCGGCGCCTTGCTGGTAGCCCCGGCGGATGCGGAGCGGGCCGACTTTCCCAAAGTGGCTACAGGCTTCAGCCCTGTGCCGATGATCAAATTACCTTTCCGTAATATTGTGGTGGCCAGCACCAATGATCCTTATTGCAGTATTGCCCGGAGCAAGCAGTTTGCCCAAAGTTGGGGCAGCCGCTTTGTGAACCTGGGCGCCAAAGGACATATTAATGCAGATTCCGGGCTGGGCGAATGGCCCGAGGGGCAAAAACTGTTACATGAACTCGTACGCAACTGGCCAACATTATAATTCTTTTTTTCTTGCTTTCGTTTATTGAAACATATATCTTTATTCTTGTAAAAACCAAGTCTAAATCGATTTACCACGTTCATGAAGCAGGGGCAACAATTAACATAAACATAAAATCGCGAGGGGATAGTATAGCAGCTTTGACCCTACCTTTGACGTGCTTATCTGTTTTACGTGTAAAGGGGAATTTATGTCTGACAGCAAATTATGGGAAGATTTCCGAAGTGGCGATGCTGCCGCTTTTGAGCGCATTTTCAACACCCATTGGGATAAGCTGATGCACTACACTTGCAGCATTATCGACGATGAGGCAATGGCGAAAGATGTGTTACAGAATTTTTTTATTGAATTATGGGAGAAACGCAGCACCATACCGGCGCCCCGGCAACCGGAGGCCTTCCTGGTGTTCCTGCTGAAACTCCGTATCCTCAATGCTTTGCGCCGGGAAGACATCCGCGCCCGGCATGAGCATCAGTTTGCCGCACTCTTACACGAAAATACCGTCAACGCCACCGACCAGTTACATACCAAAGAAATATATACGCAGCTGCAACAGCATGTAGGCATGCTGCCTCCCCGCATACGCCAGGTATTTCATATGAGCCGCTTCGAACATAAGTCTGTAGCGGAAATCGCCGGCATCACCGGCTCTTCAGAGCAAACTGTCCGCAACCAGCTCAATACCGCTAACCAGCGGCTGAAACTACAATTGAGATCTTCTTTCCTTTCTTTCTTTCTCTGATCCAATGTTACCTAATTGTTAAGTGCAATAAGGGAATAGTTATCTGTTTTCTGACGTGTGACTTTACTACAGATGAACAACATGATCATCTGCTAAATCGATCAGATAGTGGATCAGGAAGAGATATACCGTTTACTGAAAAAATACCGGGAAGGCAAATGCAGCACAGATGAAGTGGTGATGCTCTTCACCTGGTTGGATAAGATGGCCGCCGATGAAACACCGGCGTCTTTGCCACAGGAAACACAGGACGCCGTGAAATCAGCGGTGTTCCAGCATATCGGCGCGGCGCCGAAACGCCGTATTACCTGGTTGCGCCGCTCACTGGCTGCTGCTGCGGTATTACTGCCTTTATGTATCGCAGGCGCCTGGTGGTGGCATCAACATCCTTCGCAAAGCAAAGCCCCTGCCCTCGCCTGGCTGCAATACCGCACCGGCATTGGCGAAAGCAAGGATATCATCTTGCCTGACGGTACGCATGCATGGCTCAGCGCCGCATCCGTACTGGAATATCCAAAGCAGTTCAGTGCTCATGACCGTACCGTAAAAGTGCAGGGACAGGTATTTTTTGATGTACATCAGGATCAGCAAAAGCCTTTCACCGTAGCATCAGGGCCCTTGCAGGTACATGTATTAGGCACCTCGTTCCTGGTACGCAATATCAAGGGGCAACCGTCCAGGATCGCCGTTGCCAGCGGAAAGGTACAGGTGACCACCGAACGCCAGGTATTGGGCACATTGCAGGCCGCGCAGCAATTGTTCTATTATCATGAAACTGCCCTCATCTGTCACACAGATACCGCGGTGCTCAATGCCTCCACCAAAGGGGACCTTATACTATATAACAGCACGCTTCAACAAGCGCTGTGGGAGCTGGAAAGCTTCTATGGCGTGCAGTTCAGCAGCCATCTCAACCTCGGACAGGGAAGGCTGAACCTCAGTCTTACCAGCAACATGACGCTGGAACAGAAACTGGATGTGATCTCCACTGTCAGTGTAGCGCCAAAAGTACATTTCAAAAAAACGGGGGATCACCAGTACGAAGTTTATTAATTATCTCTATACAACAGTCACCACAACAGCATTCAATCTTTAATACCAATCACTATGCAATCAACACTGCGTCATCATCTCAGGCATCCGCGGAAAGGGATCAAGCCGTTGCTTTTGCTATTGCTGGCAACCGCTCCTTTTGCTGAAAGCTATTCTGCCTACAGCCAGGCACTCAAAAATGTAGTTCCCGGCATGCAAGTAAAAACGGGTAGTCTTACGAATGCCATTTCCACGCTGGAAAAGAAGGGAGGCGTAAAGATCTCTTTCGACCAGCGCGCATTGGCCAACGTGCAGGTAGCACAGCATTCCTGGAAAAATGAAACCGTATCGCATATCCTGTCTGACCTGTTGAGCAATACAGGCTTGCAGTTTGAAGAACGCCAGAACACCATCCTCATCTATCCCGGGAGTAGCGCTACACCAGGCGAAACACGCCAGGAGCGCAAGATCACGGGAAAGGTATCGGATGCCAACGGCCCGCTCATCGGCGCAGTAGTAGTGATCAAAGGCACTACCAAAGGCGCCATCACCGATGTAAACGGTAACTTCTCCATCAGCACGGCCAATACCGGCGATGTGATCCTCAGCATCTCTATGGTAGGTTATAAAACAGTAGAGGCTACCTTCAATGGCGCGCCAATCAATGTAACCATGGAAGTGAGCAGCAAAGAGCTGAGCCAGGTGCTGGTAGTAGGTTATGGCTCACAGAGCAAAACCAAGATCACCGGCGCTATCACAGATGTGAAGCTCGACAAGCTCTCCTCCCGTTCTGTAAACAGCGTGGAAGAAGCATTGCAGGGCAAGGCTCCCGGCGTGGTAGTACAAAACCAGGGCGGCGACCCTACCTCCGCTCCTAAAGTATATATCCGCGGTACAGGCGGTATCAACGGTGAAAACCCTTTGTATGTAGTAGATGGTACTATCTATGATGGTTTGATCAACCCGGCTGATATCGAATCGATGACTGTGCTGAAAGACGGTGCTGCGGCCATTTACGGCGCACGCGCCTCCGGCGGTGTAATCCTCATCACCACCAAAAAAGGCAAACAGGGTAAGATGAGCATCAACCTGGATGCTAAAATGGGCGTGCAGCATACCTATAAAATGTTGAAAGTGCTGAATGCAGCTGAATTCAACAATGTCATGAACCAGGCTTATGACAACGCCGGCGTAGCCAGGAACCCGGCCTATGATCCTGCTAAAAACCCGGATGGCAACATCACCCGCACCAACTGGCTCGACGCTATCACGCAAAGCGCCATGGTACAGGAATACAACGCAGACCTCAGCGGCGGTAATGATAAATCCAAATACTTCATGGGCTTCGGTTACCGCAAGCAAGACGGTATCCTGATCAATACCTTTAACGAACGTTATAATTTCCGCCTCAATTCCGAGCACCAGTTCAATCCCTGGCTGAAGATCGGTGAGAATCTCTCCTATGCTTTCTCCAACGGTAACGGCGCTAACACTACCAACGCTTATACCGGCGCGCTCCTCACCGCCATGTACTATACGCCCAGCGTAACGCCTTACAAAGCTGACGGCTCCTACAACGGCTTGCCTGATGCGTGGGCCAATGCTTATGGCGATGTGATCAATCCCGTTGCTTACCTGAAAAGACTGGATAGCAAAAAACCTAAAAACTTTTTGCTGATCAATCCTTATATCGAGGTTAAACTGCCATTAGACCTGACTTTCCGCTCCAACCTTGCAATAAACAAAGTTTTTGAAACAGATAAAACTTTCACTTCACGCGTACTCGAAACAGGAAAGAAATTCGACTTCAACAATCTCGAACAATACAATAGCAATTCCAACGATCTGCTCGCAGAGCAAACACTGACTTACGACAAACATTTTGGTGGCCATAGCGTAAATGTAGTGGCAGGTTACAGCTATCAACAGTCTAAACGTGAATATTTCGATCTGTTGGTAACTGGCTTCAACGACGAACGGCCCGAATTTCGTTACCCACAAAATGCTGACGGCGTAGATCCGAATGGCTTCTGGGGTGGGATCGAAAAATCCGCGTTGGAATCTTACTTCGCACGTGCGAACTATGATTACAAGGGCAGGTATCTGTTATCACTCATCGGCCGCCGTGATGGTTCTTCATTGGTAGCGCCGCAGAACCGCTACGCCAGCTACTACTCTGCTTCTGCCGGCTGGGTGATCACCAACGAAGACTTCATAAAGAATCTCTACATCGATCATGCGCTCAGCTTCCTAAAGATCCGCGGTAACGTTGGTAAACTCGGTAACCTCGCCAGTCTTCCATCAGGTGCTGTAAATCCGCTGCTGTTAAAAACCAACACTTACTTTGGTACAGGATCTACCATCTCCCGTGGTTATGCTGAAAGCGCCATTGCTAACCTCAATATCAAATGGGCCAGCTCCCGTCAAACCAATATCGGCCTGGATGCAGGTTTCCTCGACAACAGGTTAACATTGAACGCTGACTACTATATTAAAACAACACAAGACATGCTGCGTCAGCGCGCACCACTGAGCACAGACGGCGTGCCTAAAGGTACCTGGTCTAACGTAGGCGAAGTAAGAGATAATGGTATCGAGCTGGGGCTGACCTACAACAGCAAAGCGGGCAGCGACTT
Source organism: Chitinophaga vietnamensis (assembly GCF_902167635.1). Taxonomy (GTDB): domain Bacteria; phylum Bacteroidota; class Bacteroidia; order Chitinophagales; family Chitinophagaceae; genus Chitinophaga; species Chitinophaga vietnamensis. Next base: position 16,865 of record NZ_CABHMS010000007.1, on the reverse strand, counting down.
CCAATACAGCATCAGCGGTAATCTTTCCACTATTAACAACAAAGTATTGTCGCTCGGATTTGATGATAAAGTATTACCTACTTCCGATATCAATATCCGCAGTTCCATCACCCCGGTTAGAATAGAAGTAGGTCATCCGCTCTATTCCTACTATGTAGTGAAAACAGCCGGTATCTTCCAGAACCAGGCAGAGATTGATGCTTATGTAGATAAGAACGGTAATAAAATACAACCCAAAGCACGTCCGGGTGATCTGAAATTTGTAGATGCCAACGGCGATGGCAAGATCGACAACCTCGACAGACAATTCGTTGGCTCTCCTTATCCTAAATTCACTTATGGCCTGAGCTTCAACGGCAGCTACAAAGGTTTTGACATCAACATTTTCTTACAGGGCGTACATGGCAACAAAATCTTCAATGCCCTCAAATACACCGGTCTTGCGCCACTCGTAACAGGCCAGGGTTACAACCTGCTCGCCGATGTGAAGAACGCCTGGACGCCAACCAATACCGGCTCCAACATTCCACGTGTATCCATCACCGATCCTAACGGTAACTTCGGTACTACTTCCGACTGGTACATCGAAGATGGTTCTTATATGCGCGTGAAAAACGTGACACTCGGTTATACATTGCCCGATGCCTTGATCAAACGTGCAGGCATCAACAAACTGCGTGTATACGTTACCGCTAACAACCTGTTCACCTTCACCAAATACAGCGGCATGGATCCTGAAGTAGGTACCGATACTTACGGTATTGACCTGGGCCGTTATCCGCAGGCAAGAGGTTTCCTTGTAGGTCTGAACCTGAATTTCTAAACTATCAAGCAACACAAGAAAATGAAAAAGCTCATTTATACCCTTTCTGCACTTGCTGGTATTGCCCTTACAAGTGCTTGTAATAAAAAGCTGGACGTTGTGCCGGAAGGCTCTCCTTCGCTGGCTAATTTCTGGAAAACATCGCAGGATGCTACCAGCGGCATGAATGCTGCATACGATCAATTTGATGATGAGAACTTCTACGGACGTGGATGTTTCTGGTTCATCGATGCCAGTGATGACATGGTAGTAGGCCGTGGTAAACCGGAAGCCGAGAATATCAAAAACTTCAATCCTTCGTTTATTGGTGGCAGTTATACTGAGGGCCAATGGTCATTGCGCTATATCGTGATCAAACGCGCCAACGATGTGCTGCGCTATGTACCCGGCATCAATATGGATGCACAGCTGAAACAACGCTATCTTGGCGAAGCTTACTTCCTTAGCGGCCTGATGTACTTCCAGCTGGCCTATAACTATGGCGACAGCCGCGCAGGGGTTCCTATCGTAAGCAAATACAATCCTACTCCAGGCGTTGTAGTACCGAGAGCAGCTAACGTAAACGTGAACTACGACTCCATTATCACTGACCTGAAGCACGCAGCAGAGCTGTTGCCTTACTTCGATACTTACAAGCCGGAAGACTACGGCCACGCACATAAAACGGCGGCCTTTGCCTATCTCGCTAAAACATATCTGTATAAGAAAGATTATGCGAACGCAGAAAGATATGCCGACTCTGTGATCCTCAGCGGCAAACACCGCCTGTTGGATAATTTCTCTGATGTGTTCACCATCGCTAACAACTGGACATCTGAATACATCTGGTCCGCTTACAGCACCGCAGCTGGTAACAGCGGCTGGGGCAGCATCCTGCCGGGTGTAATGCTCGAACTCACCGGCTGGGGCAAATACAATGGCTGGGGCTATTACATGCCTACCCGTGAACTGGTACAGGAATATGAGCCGGGCGATAAACGCCTCGCTGCCACCATCCTGCAACCGGGCGACAAATTCAAATACTTCGGCGACTCAATGGTATATCAATCCAGCAACAGCCGTTCCGGTTATCAGTTCCGTAAGTATATGGAGCCATTTGGTTATAAAGATCCAATCGGCACTTATCTCAGCCGCAATGGCGACCACCCCACCACAGCGCTGAATCCGCCGCTGCTCCGCTACGCAGAAGTGCTGCTCATCAAAGCAGAAGCAGAGCTGATGCAAGGCAAGAATGCAGATAACGAGATCAACATGATCCGTAAACGTGCTGGTCTTGCACCCATCACCGGCGCCACCATGGCCAACCTCAAACACGAAAGAAGATGCGAGCTGGCCGGCGAATGGGCCGACCGCCACCGCGATCTCGTAAGATGGGGCGATGCACAGGCAGCCTACGCAAAACCACTCCATGGTTACGATCCCGTGAAAGTAATATGGCCCGCCCGTACCTTCGATCCAGTGGTAAACGCCGTATGGCCTGTTCCACAACGTGAAATTGACGCCAGCGGCGGCAAGATCGCGCAGAACCAGGGCTGGTAAAAAATATGTGAGAATTTTCGGATTTTCGGATTTTGGGATTTTATTTTACTGTATCTCAGATCAGGAAATCCGAAAATTCGAAAATCCGAAAATCTACAAATTTTGAAAAAGCTGTTTCTTCTCCCGGCGCTGATACTCGCTATTAACGTGCACGCACAAACGAAAACATACAGTATCGCGCAGGCCCACTCCCACAATGATTATGAGCGGAGTACTCCCTTCTACGAGGCCGCTTCTCTCCGCTTCGGTTCTATTGAAGCTGATATACATTTGAAAGATGGTGTGCTGTATGTAGCACATGACCATAAAGATATCCAGGCCTTCCGCACTTTCAAGGAAATGTACCTGCTGCCTGTAGTGCGTCAGTTTGCCGTTAATAACGGTAAAGCCTACCCGGATGGCAGCCCGATGCAATTGCTGGTAGATATAAAAACTGAAGGCCGCTCTACGCTCAAAGCCCTGCAGGAGCTGCTAATACCGTACCGCCAGTACTTCGACCGTAGCGTAAACCCGGAAGCAGTGAAGATCGTGCTCTCCGGTAATGTGCCACCGGCTGCTGAATGGAACCAGTACGATCCACTCTTTTTCTTTGATGGACGGCCAGACAGCACCTACCCTGCCAGCCTGAAACCCCGCATCGCTATGGTCAGTGTGAGTTTCACCAATTACTCAAAATGGAACGGCAAAGGCACCCTTACCCCCGCCGATCTCGAAAAAGTAAAACAGGTGATCGACAAAGCGCATGCACAAGGCTATCCTTTCCGCTTCTGGGGCGCCCCTTCTTCCAAAAGCTGCTACTATAAATTAATGGACCTCGGTGTAGACATCATCGGCACCGATAAGCCCACAGAACTCTACGACGTGATCAGCAATACCGCCAAAACCACTGTGGCCGGGCTTCCTGTACACGAAATATATACGCCTACCTACGCCTCCGATGCTACACAGGTACGTTCCAAAAACGTGATCCTGATGATCGGCGATGGTACTGGCCTTGCGCAGATGTTTGCCGGTTACACGGCCAACAAAGGCGCCCTCAGCCTCTTTAAAATGAAGCAGCTGGGGCTTTCCAAAACACAATCCATAGACAACTACCACACCGATTCCGCCGCCGGCGGCTCCGCCATGGGCACCGGCGTCAAAACCAATAACCGCGAGATCGGTATGGACAAAACATACGTATCTATCCCTGTGCTCTCTGAAACCCTTGCGCCGAAAGGCATCCAGAGCGGCGTGGTAGTGACCGAAGAAATCACCGGGGCTACACCGGCGTCTTTCTACGGTCATACCACCGACCGCGACAGCACCCGTCTCCTGGCGCAGGCGCTCACCACCAGCCCGCTCCAACTCGCGGTAGGTGGCGGCAAGGAAGATTTTGACCAGGACCTCGGCCCGCAATGGCAGCAACAGCTCGCCGCCAAAGGCGTTTATGTAGTGGATAACCTGGATAACTGGAACGCACAAACGAAAAACAGGACCCTGGTGATCCTCAGCAATAAAGCGGTAGGCTCCATGCAACAAGGGCGCGGCGACTACCTCAAACGCGCTGTGAAAAAGGCTTTGCAGCAACTGAACGCCTCCGGCAAAGGTTTCTTCCTGATGGTGGAAGGCTCCCGCATCGATCATGGCGGCCACTTCAACGACCTGGACTACCTCGTACGTGAAATGCTCGACTTCGACGAAGCCATCGGAGAAGCGCTGCGCTTTGCCGACCAGGATAAACAAACCACGGTGATCGTAACAGCAGACCATGAAACCAGCGGCCTTGCCCTCATGGATGGCGATATCGCTACCGGCCAGCTGCGCGGGCACTTCGCCACCAACGACCATACCGGTATCCCCGTGATGGTATTTGCCTACGGTCCTAACTCCCAACTGTTCAGAGGCGTATACGAAAACAATGAGATCTATGCCAAGATGCTCCAGTGCTTTGGCATCCGGAAATAGAATTTTTGAATTTATGGATTTACGGATTTATGGATTTAATTGGAGCGGAGATGACTACATTGTTCATCTCCGCTCCAATTAAATCCATAAATTCCAAAATCCCAAAATCCCTTATAATAATTGTTGCAATACCGGATCAGTGTAGTCATTCACGAATGCGATGATATTATTGTATGCGGCAAATTCGTCGCGTGTATGCATAGTTGTTAGTACCACTGCTTTCATACCGGCGTTGGCGGCGGCTTCCACGCCTTTAGGCGCATCTTCAAATACGATACAGCGGCCAGGTTCAACACCAATGGCAGCAGCGGCTTTCAGGAAAACCTCGGGATCAGGTTTGCTGTGCGTAACATCCGCCGCGCTGATCACCGCTTTGAAATAGTGGCGGATATCCAGGTTATCCAGCACATAGTTGATATTGAAAGTATCAGCGGCCGTACCAATTGCCATGGGAATATGTTTCGCCACCGCCTGGTCGAGAAACGCAGGCAGACCTTCGATCAGCGCGAGATGCGGCCGGAACGCTTGCTGGTACAGTACTTCCTTCTCATGCGCAATTTCCCGCATCTCTTCCAATGTAAAATGATCTTTTCCGAAAACACGGGTCAACAATTCCTCGTTCTTGCCATACATGTGCCCACGTACCGCTTCTTTATCAAGGTTAGCACCCAGCCGCTGTAACATGTTATACCATCCTTCCAGGTGATAGGTCATGTCATTGATCATTGTGCCGTTCATGTCAAAAATAAAAGCCATAAATATTTTGGTATTTATTGATTTACGAATTTTCGGATTTGATGGACGAAAATAAGGCCCCATTCTCAAATTCGAAAATCCGTAAATCCCAAAATCCGTAAATCCGTAAATTTTCAATTACTCTTCTTCTACTTTATTTTTCATCTTCATCAATAGCGTGTAGGCGTTAGCCGTTACTATTTTCTCCTGCGGGAGCGCTTTTCCGCCTGGGCTGGTGATAGCGGTATAACCGTTGCTGGAAGCGCCTTTCTCCACCGGCCACAGTTCAAAGGTGTGCGCATCGCGGGCGATGAACACATAGTTCTTGTTCTCCCAGCGCAGTACGGCATCATCCGGAACGGCCTGCACTTCTTCGCCGCTCACTGCTACATCTGCATTCATGAACATGCCAGGCACCAGTTTCGTATCATATTTTTCAAAATGACAATGCACTTCGCCGGCCCGCTCTGCATCGAGGTTGCGGGTAACGAGGATGATCTTCGCTTCATGAATATCTTCCGGATGCTCATTGGTAAAGGCTTTTACGGTTTGCCCCACTTGCAGCGCGTTGATATCTTTTTCAAAAACGTTCAGGTTGAGATGAATATCGGAGGGATCGATGAGCTCACAGATCACCTCAGTAGGACTTATATATTTCCCGGTATTCACTTTCACCGTAGCCACGTAACCATTGATCGGCGCGGTGACGGGTATGCTGCGCGAAATATTCTGTTCGCTGAGACGATCCGCGCGGATGCCGATCAGCGCCAGCTTTTCAGAGAGCGCGCGCACCGTTACCTGCTGCGCCGTATATTCTCCCTGCACCTGCTGAAACAGTTTATCACTGCTCACTTTGTTGAGGTTCAATTCTTTTTGCCGGTGGTATTCCTGTTCGAGGAACTGTAATTTGGCGTTGGCAGCGAGGTAGTCCTGCTGTAGCTGGATGAACTGTATATCTTCCAGTACGGCCAATACTTCGCCTCTCGTGACGTGCATGCCAGGCAATAGTTTCAGCTGTTTCACATAACCGCCCAGCGGCGCGCTGATGCTCACCAGGTTTTGCGGCGGCACGTCGATCAGGCCATTCAGATGAATGGTGCGGCTGATCTTCAATTGCTGTGGTGCAGCGATGGTCAGGTGTGCATTCTTCAGCTGATCATCGTTGAGGGTAACGGTGTTACTATTATTGTTCGTTTGTTCTGCCGCCTTTGGCTGGCGGGCGTCGCCGCAGGCGGCGAGCAATATCATCAAACCTGCCAGGTATTTTTCCATGATACTAATTTTTTTTAATTCGTGCCTGTGATCTTTTCCAGCTGGAAGGCAGCCTGGTTGTAATTATCTTCTGCATTGAGGTAATCGTTCTGTACGCCGATGCCCTGGTTTACCAGCAGCACCCATTCCAGGAAACCGATGTTGCCATTCGCGATCTGCTGCGCGGCGGCATCGAGTAATTGCTGTGACTGGGCGAGGGCGGTATCGCGGTAATAGCGCAGGTTATCGGCCTGTTTGCGGTAATTGGCCAATGCGCTGGCATAGCTGTTTTGCAGCTGCACGCGGGTAGCCTCCTCGGCTATCTTCAGTTGCTGGTAATTGAGCGCGCTGGCTTTGATGAGCGCACGGTTGCCGCTGTTGAACAGCGGGATGCCCACCCCCGCCTGCACCGCAGAGAAACGCTTGCCGCCGCCATAGTAGGTTTCGGCGCCATTCTCGCGCTGGTAACCGATAATCGATTGATTACTGTATCCCAACATCAGATCAGGAAGCTGTTTTCTTTTTTCTTTTTGATAGAGATGAGCGCCCGCTTGGGTAAGATGCTGTTGCCGCTGTAACAGCGGATGTTGCGCGATCCAGCTGGTATCGGCGCTGAGGACCGGCGTATATTGCAGCGGCGCAGGTTCCGGGGCATATTGCACGGTGACTTCGCCCAGCAGAAAGTTGAACTGTTGCAAGGCGATCTGGATATCGGGTTGCAACTGTTGCAGCTGATGTTTCACCTGGCTGCTCTGTTGCCGTGCTGCCGTGGTTTCCACGATATTGTTCTCTCCCAGCTTCAAGCCCAGTTCTACTTTATTGACATACAAAGCATAGATGCTGTCTGCATAATGCAGCAGTCTTTCTTTTTCGTATAGCCATAACAGTTGGTAGTAGCTTTGTTTCACTGCGATCTGTATCTCTCGTTCCGACCATTGGCGGTCGGCCATGGCGGCGCGGTAATTTTCCTGCAAAGCTTTGCGTTGGCTGGTATATACAGAAGGAAAGCTGATAGTCTGCGTGATACCAATACGCGTATCATTGGCGATACTGTTCATCTGCCCATACTCTGCACCCAGCATGGCTTTGGAAGGATCGAATCCCGATCGCTGCAAGGCCTGCTGTTGCTGCGTTTGCAGGGATTTGCCCTGTAAGGCATAATTGTGTTTCGCGGCCATGTCCAGTGCAGCCGGCAGCGGAATGCGCTGTTGTGCAAAGGCAGGCGTGCCAGATACTAACAACAATATGACAACTGCCGCTACGCCGCCACCTTTGCTGCTGCGGCCTTTTCCGAACATCAGGTAAAGGGAGGGCAGCACAAGCAAAGTGAGGATCGTAGAGGTCACCAGCCCGCCGATCACCACAGTGGCGAGCGGGCGTTGCACTTCTGCGCCGGCGCCGGTGCTCAGCGCCATCGGCAGGAAGCCAAGAGAGGCCACCATGGCCGTCATCAGCACGGGACGCAAACGATCTTTCGTGCCTTGTGAAATAATCTCCATCATATCTTCCATACCATCTTTTCTCAAACGGTTAAAATGACTGATCAATACAATGCTGTTGAGCACTGCCACGCCAAACAAGGCAATAAAGCCGATGCCTGCGGAGATGCTGAAAGGCATGCCCCGCACCCACAGCGCCAGCACCCCGCCGATGGCCGAGAGCGGGATGGCGGAATATACCAGCAGCCCTTGCCGGATAGAACCGAATGCAAAATATAACAAGAGGAATATCAGCAGCAGGGCAACGGGAACGGCTATACCCAAACGCGCTTTTGCGGCAGCGAGGTTCTCAAAGGCGCCGCCATAAGTTATAAAGTAACCCGGCGGCAAATGCAGCTGGCGGCCTGCTTTGGCCTGCAGCTCTTCCACCACGCTCTGCACATCGCGGCCACGTACATTGAAACCAACGATGATGCGGCGTTTGGCATCTTCGCGCTGTATCTGGTTAGGACCATCCACCACCTCGATATCCGCCAGCAGGCCCAGTGGCAGCTGCTGCCCATTGGGTGCGGGGATAAGCAACTGGCGCACATCTTCGGCCTGTGTACGCAAACTGCTGTCCATGCGCACCACGAGGTCGTAACGCTGCTCGCCTTCGAATACATAACCGGTGCTTTGTCCTGCGAAAGCAGTATTCAGCACCTGGTTCACCGTAGCGATATTGAGGCCGTATTGCGCGATGAGCGGGCGTTTATATTTCACTACGATCTGCGGCATGCCCGTTACTTTTTCTACGTATAAACTTTTTGCGCCGCGTATGGTGCTGGACAGCGCGCCCAGCTTTTCCGCGTAGATGGCCAGCGAATCGAGGTTTTCACCGAATATCTTGCACACCACATCCTGACGGGCGCCAGTCATCAGTTCATTGAAACGCATCTGCACAGGATATTGAAAACCGGTGGTAATGCCGGGCACAGTAGCCATCTGCTCTCCCATCTTCTCTGCCAGTTCATCAAAACTTTTGGCAGAAGTCCATTCTTTCTTGTCTTTCAGGATCACCATCATATCGCTCGCTTCGATCGGCATCGGGTCGGTAGGTATTTCTCCGCTGCCGATCTTCGTTACTACCTGCTGCACTTCGGGGAAGTGCTTCAGCAGTACGCTGGCGGCCTGTTGCGTGCTGTTGATGGTGGTATGTAAACTGCTGCCGGTAAGCACGCGGGTATCCACGGCAAAGTCGCCTTCTTCCAGCTGCGGGATAAATTCGCCGCCCATCGTTGATAATAACCACACGGCGCAGGCGAGTAATACCAGGCAGGTGAGGATCATCGTTTTCCTGAAATGTATCACACGCTGTAACATGCGCCCGTAGGCCTTTTCCAGCCATGCCATCATACGGTCGGCCAGCGTTTGCTTGTGGGATATTTTTTTATTGATGCACAAAGCGCTCATCATGGGCACATAGGTGAGCGAGAGGAAGAAAGCGCCGAGCACCGCAAAGGACACGGTTTGCGCCATCGGGCGGAACATCTTTCCTTCGATGCCGCGCAGTGTAAGGATCGGCAGGTATACTACCAGGATGATGACCTGCCCGAATACAGCGGCATTCATCATCCGCGAGGCGGCTGTGCTCACCTCGTTATCCATATGTTGCTGGTCTACCCGCTGCACCCCTGCATAGTCGCGCCCCTGCGTGAGCTTGTGCAGCACGGCTTCCACGATGATGACGGCGCCGTCTACGATCAGGCCGAAGTCGAGCGCACCGAGGCTCATGAGGTTACCGCTTACGCCGAAAGCGTTCATCAATATCACGGCGAAGAGCATGGACAGCGGTATTACCGATGCCACGATCAGCCCTGCGCGGAAATTGCCCAGGAAGAACACCAGCACCAACACCACGATCAGCGCGCCTTCCATCAGGTTCTTCTTCACGGTGCTGATGGCGTGATTCACCATTTTAGAACGGTCGAGGAAGGGTTTTATCTCCACGCCTTCCGGTAATGTTTTACTGATAGCGGCTACTTTCTTTTTCACTTCTTTGATGACGGCAGATGAGTTGCCGCCTTTGAGCATCATCACAACTGCGCCGGCTACTTCGCCCTGATCGTTGTAACACATGGCGCCATAGCGGTTGGCGCCGCCGATCTTCACGGTGGCCACGTCGCGCACCAGCACGGGCAGGCCTTTTTCAGAAGTTTTCACAACGATGTTGGCGATATCTTCTATGGACCCTGCGAGGCCTTCGCTGCGGATGAAAAGTGCCGTAGGGCCTTTCTCGATGTAAGCGCCGCCGGTATTCTGATTGTTTTGCTGCAGCGCATCGAAGAGCGCCGGCAGCGTTACATTGAAGGCTTTGAGTTTGGCGGGGTTTACGGCCACTTCATATTGTTTGAGCACACCGCCGAAGCTGGATACGTCGGCCACGCCGGGCGTGCCAAGCAGCTGGCGGCGGATGATCCAGTCCTGTATGCTGCGCAGCATGCGGGTATCATACCGGTTTTCGTAGCCGGGCTTTGGTTTCACCACATATTGATAGATCTCTCCGAGGCCGGTGGTTACCGGCGCCAGTTCAGGCGTGCCTACATCTTTTGGTAAGGAGGCCTGCACTTGTTGCAGGCGTTCGGACACCTGTTGCCGCGCCCAGTACACATCGGTATTATCGGAGAAAACGATGGTGACGAGCGAGAGGCCGAAACGGGAGAAGCTGCGTATCTCCTTCAGGCCGGGAATGTTGCTGTTGGCCTGTTCTATCGGGAAGGTGATGAGGCGTTCCACATCGGGGGCTCCCAGTGCAGGCGTTACCGTTATAACCTGTACCTGGTTATCGGTAATGTCCGGGACGGCATCGATCGGCAACAATGTAAACTGGTAGCTGCCCCAGGCCACCAGCGCTAGAATAAATAGTCCTATAATCAGCTTGTTCCGTATGGAAAACTGAATAATGCGGTTGAGCATATCCCATGGATTATATGCCTGTGCAGGAGCGCTGCGCAGGGCACATGTCAATAAATGTACCTGTTCACGTCAAGTAACGTGTTGAAAAGGTAATAAATGTTTATGGTAAAGACGATTAAGCGGCAGTGAAGGTCCGGGGAGGTTGCCAGATATCGGCGCCGGGGATCACCGGGCGCATCTTGTTAAGATAAGAAGGATAGTTGATGCGGATATCGCCGCTATACGGCACGGTAACGGTATAGCTCACCGGTGGCGCGATGGCGGGCATCACAGCATAACCGATATAGTCATGCGTTTTGAATGGCAATTCCATATCGCGGTCATAATCCTTGTCGTGAATATTACCACTGAAATAATGCAGTTTGATAAATGTGATGATGGAGATGTGCGGGTCTTCCATCCGGTGCTCATGCAGGTGGGCAAAGAACACGGGTATCTTCAACAGCTGGTTGCATTCTGTGAAGTTCAGCAGATAGATGCTTAACAATAGTATGGCTCTTATCTTCAGCACAGGACAAAAGTAATAAAATTTTATTGCGGGTTAAATTAAAATGAAGAATATACGGAAAGATGCCAGACTACAGATTACATACAGAATCGCCTTCGAGATTTGTAACCTTAACGTATATGTTCATATGAAAGCACTTTTCCTGTCGGCCGCACTGCTGGCCGCCTGTGCCACACAGGCTCAGTCCTGGCATGTAGCCAGTACCTTCCATATCAAAAGCGATGGCAAATGGGATTACATAGCCCTGAACCCTGTTACGCAGCAGCTGTACGCCTCTCACGGCACGCAGGTCAATATCCTGGACAAGAACAGCGGCGATTCCGTTGGCGTGATCCCTAACACCACCGGCGTGCATGGTATCGGTTTTGCGCCTGCCTTCCATAAAGGTTATACTACTAACGGCAAGCTGAATACCGCTACTGTATTCGATATCCACAGCAACAAAGTGCTGGGTGAAGTGAAAACAGGCGAGAACCCCGATGCCATCTTGTATGATGCTTTCTCCAAAAAGATCATCGTTTGCAATGGTAAAAGTAAAGACCTGAGCGTGATCGATCCGGCTACCGACCAGGTAGTGCATACCATCCCGGTTGGCGGTCGCCCGGAAACAGCCGTGAGCGATGATGCCGGCAAGATCTATGTGAACCTGGAAGATAAAAGCGAGATCGTAGTGGTAGATGCGACCACCTTCACTGCCGGCGCGCACTGGCCGCTCGGCAAGGGCGAAGCGCCTACCGGCCTCGCTATCGACACCAAAACCAAACGCCTCTTTGCCGGTTGCGATAACAAACTGCTCGTAGTGATGAACGCCACCAACGGTAAAGTAGTGACCACCCTGCCAATCGGCGACGGCTGCGATGGCGTAGCGTTCGACGAAGCAGAACACAATATCTTCGCCGCCAACGGCGAAGGCACCCTCACCGTGATCAAAGAGCAATCAGCCGATAAATACAGCGCACCTGTAAACGTGCCTACCAAAAAAGGCGCACGCACACTGGTGGTAGATCCGGCTACACATGCCGTATACCTGCCCACCGCCGATCTGCTGGCTGCCGCCGCCGGCGCCAAGCCTCAAGCGGCTCCTGGCAGCTTCCAGGTACTGAAAGTGACCAAATAGCAAGGAAAATAATGATGAATGGCGAATGAAAGGCCCGTAAAAAGGGCTTTTCATTCGCCATTATTTTTTATATTTATGATGGTCAAGATAACCCTCGTTTTTATCCCTCATAAATCATTCACGTGGACTCCTGGGAACGCAAAGCATTGCATTTTATTAATCAAACCGCCCATTGGGACAAGGACAAACAACCATCCCCTCTTCCGGCCTTCAGCCTCGATCTGTTGAAACAATTGATGGATGCCGATGTAGTACTGCAACTGGAGCTGACAGACGAACCCCTTACCATCAACGGCAAGGTGATTCAAGCCGGCCCCGTCAGGAAACTGTTGCATCAGAATGGTTTCAAAACCATCTGGTGGAAAGACGTACCACAGGAAAGTACCGCCATACAAGCGCTGCTGCAACATTGCGCCTCTGCCGTGCTCATACCTGTTAGCAGCACCACGCCTGATATCAGCGTGATACTCCTTGGCTGGCATGCCATGCAAACGTTCGATGATGCTTTCACCGCCTGCGTGGAAACAATACGCCTGCGCATGAAAGAGCTGCGGCTGCAATCACAGCAGCAATCCTATCTGCGGAAGCTATCACAACGTTTTGCCGCTATCATGCATACTATCCCGCATGCGCTGGTATTCATCGACAACGACGGCTTTTCCGGATGGGTGAACCAGCAAGGCGCACAGCTGCTGAAGCTGCCCGGCCCCGGCGAACAACTGCCCGTGATCCTCTCCGATGCGCTCACACAATTGCGCAACCGCACCACCAATACCCAGGATATTTACAAAGAAGCCATCCGCCTCTTTGCATCTCCCGATAATGAGATACGTAACTGGATATGGCAGTTCGATGATCCGGAAAATAAAACCTGTAAAGTATCCTGCCTGCCCGTAAACACACAGCAGATAAGCGGCAGACTATGGATATTTGAAGAGTGAGATCAATACCTGCGCCAGAGGAAATGAAAGGTGCTGCCTTCGCCGGGTCGCGTATCCACCCACACTTTGCCGCCTTGTTCTTCTACCAACAGTTTGAAAAGATTCAAACGGGTACTTGTTTTACCATCTTTCTCTACCCGCTCAAATAATTTGAAGACAAGATCTGTATCAATACGGGTGAGGCCAGGCCCGTTGTCTCTTACAAAAAACGCATAGTAATCGTCCTGCGCTGCTCCCCCGATCATAATCTCCCCCCGGGGCTTATCCATGTGCAGCACAGCATGCGATACCAGCTGCTGAAACACTTGCTGCAGGCGATCGCGGTAGGTATACAATACCGGCAGCTGCGACGCGATGCTCATGCGTATGTGTGCCGGCACAGACAAGCCTTGTAGCAATTCCGCTACGGATACATGCTCTTTTTGCAATGGTGCAGCGGTTTGCCGGGTATAATCGAGGATAGATGCAACCATATCTGTAAGATGGTGCGTAGCCCCCATCACGATCTGCATATACTCTTTCAGGTCTGGTGCGCCTTGTACCTGTTCATCCTCATTCACCAATCCTAATAAGGCTACAATACTGGCCAGTGGCGACTTCAGATCATGCACGGCCATGTACATGAACTGCTCCTGCTGCCGGATGCGCGTTTCTTTTTCCTGTTGCTCATGGTACATGCGTTCAAACATATCCACTTGCAGTTGAGCCAAACGCGTATCCAGCGGCGCATGCAGCAGCAGCAGCGGGATGTGCTGCAACTGCGGCGCCATATCGATGCCTTTTGATGCATCCATAATGATGAGATGAACAGGCAGATGAGAGGCCACATCCGCCAGGGTAGCAACTTTGATGATTACGCGATGATCCGCTTCCAGCACAGGTTCCAGTGAGAAGAGCTGGCCAGGGCCATCATCTGCCAACAGGATCGTGAAAGTTTGTTGTTGCTTCATCATTTCTGCATAATTTCGTCGTAAATGTATTCAAACATACTCATATTCAACGTGATTTGAAACTGGCCGGATTATTGAAACACCTTTCGGCCATTACCGCAATGTTAGTGAAGATGAATAGTTTATTATTAGCCTCGATGCTGGTGGTGCACAGTTGTACGCCGCCCGAAAACGAGATCAGCCTGGTATCCGGCGGCAAGAGCGCTTATGTGATTGTTACGCCGGCGACGCCTACCAAGGCGGAAAGCAAGGCTGCCACCGTGTTTCAGGATATGGTGAACAAGATATCCGGCGCCCGGCTACCCATCGTGCCGGAAGGTAGCTATCAGCAAGAGCCCGCAGTATTTATTGGTCAAACCAATCATAGCAGCGGCCCCGACAAAATAAAGGCGGATGGCTTCTTCGCCGGCATGCATAACAAAAACCTGTACATCCGCGGTGGCGGCGGCCAGGGCGTGTTGCATGGCGTGTATTATGTATTGGAAACGTATATGCATTGCCGTAAGGACGCCGATGTACCCGCCTATGTGCCCAAGGAAAAAAATATACAATTGCCCGGATCATTGAACGATCTCCGGGAACCCGCTTTTATTTACCGCGAAACCTACTACCCTGCTTCCACCGATCCCGAATACCTCGACTGGCACGGTCTGCATCGCTTTGAGGACTTGTGGGGCGTTTGGGGACATTCCTTTTTCAAGATAGTGCCGCCTAAAACATATTTCGCGGAACATCCGGAATATTTTTCGCTGGTAGATGGAAAACGCCAGCCCATGCAGCTTTGTTTGAGCAACCCGCAAGTATTTGAACTGGCTGTGGCTTATTTCAAAAAGGCGATCAGGGAAAATCCCGATGCGATGTATTGGTCCATCGCCGCAGAAGATGGCCCTGGCGCCTGCACCTGCGATCAATGCCGTGCAGCCGATGCCGCGGAAGGCAGTGCTGCCGGCTCTTTGATCCGTTTCGTGAACCGCATTGCACAACAATTCCCGGAGCAGCGCTTCACCACACTGGCCTATGGCTATACGGCGAAACCGCCGAAAACAAAGCCTGCGCCCAATGTTTATATCATGTTGAGCACCATTGATGCATATCGTCAGGAGCCGCTGGCCACGGCGCCTTCCGCTGCGGCGTTCCGCAACCACCTGCAAGGATGGGAAGCGCTCACCGATCATCTGTTCATCTGGGACTATACCACGCAGTTCACCAATTACCTCGCTCCTTTTCCGGACTATACGCATTTGCAGGCCAACCTGCAATACTTTGCCGCGCATCATGTGCAGGGCGTATTTTCACAAGGCAGCGGCGACACTTACGGCGATATGGCCGAATACAACAGCTACGTACAGGCGTCACTGTTATGGCAGCCCAATGCTGATATGGCGGCCCTCAACAAGGCTTTCTTCAAGAGCTATTATGGCGCTGCCGGCCCTTATATACAACAATACCAGGAAGCGCTCAGCGCTGCCGTAAAATCGACGCATGCCGTACTGGATATCTACGGCAGCCCGGTGTATAGTGCGAAGGATTATTTGTCGCCCGAAAAGATCGATCAATATTCCGTATTGCTCGACAAAGCCGAAGCTGCTGCCGGCAGTGATTCCGTATTGCTCAAACGTGTGCTGAAGGTCCGGCTGCCACTGGAGTACACGGTATTGCAACAATCGCGCTCCTATGGCACCGATAAATTTGGCTACCTGCTGCCCGATGGCAACAGCTTTAAGGTTAATCC
Organism: Chitinophaga vietnamensis; assembly: GCF_902167635.1. Taxonomy (GTDB): domain Bacteria; phylum Bacteroidota; class Bacteroidia; order Chitinophagales; family Chitinophagaceae; genus Chitinophaga; species Chitinophaga vietnamensis. The sequence continues at coordinate 928 of NZ_CABHMS010000007.1, read as the reverse complement.
GAAATGGCCCGCCAGGGTACAACATTTTGTGGCCGCCTGCAAAACGGCCATGGTAAAGGAACTATCAGAAGGCGGCGCTTCACCGGATACCTATGCGCAGGAATGGCAGGCGCTCTTCAACCGTGCCTGGGTACAAGGCCTGGCCTTTGGCGCCCCAGTGAAACTGGCCAATGCCTATACGCCGGAATACACGCCCAAAGGGGAACGCACGCTTACCGACGGACTTCCCGGCGGCAAAGATTTCAGCTATAATTGGCTGTACACTTATGATAAAGATATGATCGCTACCGTGGACCTCGGCAGCAGCAAAAAGATACAGCAGGTAAGCATGAATTTCCTGTTCGATCCCCGGCATTATATTTTCCATCCGGCGCATGTGTTGGTGGAAACCTCCGCGGATGGCCAGCATTACACGGTAGCGGGCCAGCAGGATATTCCTGTGCCCGCGGAAGATTACGAAGTGCAGATCAAACATTTTAATTTCCCGGTGAGTGCAAATGCCCGTTATATCAGGGTGAGCGCGCAATGCCCCGCGGCCTTGCCGGCGTGGAGGCATGTGGCGGGTAAACGCCCCGCGATTTGTTGCGATGAGATTTTTGTGGAGTAGATGATAGGCCCACCAATATGGCGCCCCGATGGGGCGCTGGCGCGGAGATGCACCAATGCTACCAATATTTCGCCCCTACGGGGCGGAACGTATATGCCCGTAGGGGCGGCATAGCGGTAAAACACAAAGAACAAACATCAATATGCCCCGTAGGGGCAACATATTGGTAGAAACACGAATAACAAACACCATACGCCCCGTAGGGGCAACATATTGGTAGAAACACAAAGAACAAATATCAATATGCCCCGTAGGGGCAACATATTGGTAGAAACACAAAGAACAAATATCAATATGCCCCGTAGGGGCAACATATTGGTA
>NZ_CABHMS010000006.1 GCF_902167635.1 Chitinophaga vietnamensis | reverse complement strand
AAGGAGATGGCCGGCCCCGCGAAACGCGGGGCCCTTCTCTTTTATCTTTAATATTAGTAGTTAATCACCTGTTCTTCAATAGCGGCGGGGATTTTCCGGAATTCGTACAGCTGTGTACGTAGTTGCGGTTCAAAGCCGGCCTCGCGGATCGCCTCTTGCATGGAGCGGTAGGTGAAACGGTGCGGTGCGCCTGCGGCGCTTACCACATTCTCTTCGATCATGATGGAGCCAAAATCATTGGCGCCGGCATGGAGGCAGAGCTGTGCTACCTGCTTACCTACAGTGAGCCAGGATGCCTGGATATTTTTGATATTCGGCAGCATGATGCGGCTCATCGCGATCATACGGATATATTCTTCGGCAGATGTCATGTTGTGAACGCCGCGGATGCGCGCCAGCAGCGTGTCTACGTCCTGGAAGGTCCAGGGGATGAAGGCTGTGAAACCGTAGTGTCCTTCCGGTTTTTCACTTTGTACCTGGCGGATTGCCACGAAATGCTCAAAGCGTTCCTGTACTGTTTCTACATGCCCGAACATCATGGTGGCGGAAGAAGCGATATTGAGCTGGTGTGCTGCGCGCATTACATCCAGCCATTCCTGTGCACCGCATTTTCCTTTGGAGATGAGGCGACGTACGCGGTCGTTGAGGATTTCAGCGCCGGCGCCGGGCAGGCTGTCCATACCCGCTTCCTTCAAGGCTTTCAGCACTTCGATATGGGTACTTTTTTCCAGCTTGGTGATATGCGCAACTTCGGGGGGGCCGAGCGTATGCAGGCGCAGTGCAGGATACAGCTGCTTCAGTTGCTTGAAGAGGTCCACATAAAAGCTGAGGCCCAGGTCAGGATGGTGGCCGCCTTGCAGCAGCAGCTGGTCGCCGCCGTACTTCAGCGTTTCCTCTATTTTGCGTTTATATTCATCGATACCCGTGATATAGGCTTCGGGATGGCCAGGGATGCGGTAAAAGTTACAGAATTTGCAATTGGCGATACACACGTTGGTGGTATTCACGTTGCGGTCTATCTGCCAGGTAACCTTGCCGTGAGGCACCTGTTGCTTGCGTAATTCATTGGCAATGTGCATCAGCTCTGCGAGAGGAGCGTGCTGGAATAAATAAACACCTTCTTCTGCTGTCAGAAATTCAAAATGCTGTGCCTTTTTGTATAGATCCTGTAGTTCCATTGTGCTTTCCTTCTTGACGGAACAAAGGTAGTGTAATTGGATATATCTGTTCACCGAATTTCCATAGATAAATTTTACCGTCTGTAATAAAAATATTTTATACGAAACAGTTTAAATGTTAAATTTATACAAATACGATGCACCAGCATCCCCCTTATGTCTAGACCAATTCTGTTACGCTTCCTGCTGCTGTTGCTTGTATTGGGATTTTACCGTCAGGCCAGCGCAGTGGATGCCACGTTTAGAAACGACAGCACAAAGCCATCGGTACTGATCACACGTTTTAAGTTCAAACAGTACTACGGCGGGGTAGTAGTTATTCAGGCCCAGTTGAATGACTACCCGGATACGCTACAGTTCATCCTCGACACCGGCAGCGCCGGCATCTCACTGGACACGGCCACCTGCGTCAGGTTGGGCATCAAACTCACGCCCACCGACCGGATCGTACGCGGCCTTGGCGGTTCCAAAACCGTTTCCTTCGCCATGAACCACCGTCTCCGACTGCCCGGCGGCCTTGTTGTCGACAGCCTCGATTTTCATGTCAACGACTATGAGCTGATCAGCCAGGTGTATGGATTACAGGTAGATGGCATCATCGGCTACAGCCTCCTCAGCAGGTATATCGTTACTGTTGATTACGATACGGAAGAAATTTTCATCTACAGCAAAGGAAAGCATAACTACCCGCGGGGCGGCATGTTGCTCAAACCCTCGCTCACCCTCATTCCGCTCATATCATCTCCCATCAAAAACGGTAGAAGAAATACCAGCAACCGCTTCTATTTTGATACCGGCGCGGGTATGTGCCTGCTGCTGTCCAACGAATTTGTGAAAGACAGCTCTCTCATCGAAGGCAGAAGAAAAAAGAGAAAGATCATCCAAACCGAAGCCCAGGGCCTCGGCGGCAAAATGCAGATGTCGCTCACTACCATACAGGAATTTAAAATAGGCAGCTATGTATTCCGCAATGTGCCTACCTATATGTTCGATGATACCTATGGCATCACCTCGTATCCCTTTCTTGGCGGCATGATCGGCAACGACCTGCTCCGGCGTTTTAATATCACGCTCAACTACGCCAAAAAAGAGATCTACCTGCTGCCCAACACCCATTTCAGAGATGTATTCGACTATTCCTATACCGGCTTGATTATCTATCTCATTAACGGACAGGTGGAAGTAACAGACATCATCAAAGGATCACCGGCAGAAAAAGCAGGCTTTAAAAAAGGAGATATCATTATGGCGGTGAACAATAACCTGGGCTCCAACCTGCAGCTGTTCCGCGAGTTACTGAAAAACGTAGGTACCCGCGCAGTGCTGCTGGTGCGGCGCGACAACGACCTGTTGATCAAAAAGTTGCCAATAAAAAGTATACTTTAACGTTATTTGTGTCATGTGGCGATTTCTATGGTTAGTATGGGTGATCTCCTGTGCAGCCAGTATACCCGTGTTTGCACAACGAAAAAAAGAAGCGGCAGAACCAGACAACAAAAAGCCGGTAGCTGTTATTCCCTTCCGGATTATAGACCGGCATGTAGTAATACCGGCAGTACTGTCGGGCAGTAAGGACACACTTCATTTTATTTTTGATACCGGCGCGGAAGTAACGGTGCTGGATGCACGCGTGGCCACACGGCTGCGGCTCAACGGCAGTAAAGAAGCCTTTATGAGCGGCGTGAACAATGGCATGATCAAAGTACCCGTAACGAGCATTAACGCCATGTATCTCAACGAGATCAGGCTTCCTTACGTGAACGCATATATCGAAAACCTGGAAAATATCAGCCCGGTTACCCCGATGGATGGCGTTATTGGCGTGGCTTTGCTGAAAGCATATATTGTGAAGATAGATTACCGGCAGCAGCAACTGGTATGCTACCACAAAGGCAGGACGCCCATCGGCAATACCGGGCGGCTCGTGCATTTCCAGCTCAATTATACTACTCCCGTTATCGATGCAGTGGTGCAATTGCCCGATGGGCGCACCATTCCGGGGCATTACCACCTGACCTCCGGCGGCGATTACGGCATCCTTTTCAATTGGCCTTTCGTAGACAAGAACAAATTGAATACCTTGTTACCCACCGCCAATACCGACCGGGTGCAGGATATGGCGAAAGTGTTATATTACATTAACAGCAGCATCCCCCAGCTGGAGCTGGCCGGCCACAACATCAAACAAGTGCCCGTTAGCTACAGCAAAGACGTAGACGATGTTGGCGCCTTCACAGAAATTGCCGGCGCCATCGGTTATGAGGTCTGGAAACAGTTTACCCTCACGATCAATTACGACAAAAAAGAGCTGTACATTGAGTGAAATAGTTAATTTGCGACACTAACGACCATTTAGAAATTTGGTTATTTTATTATTTTATTATTTGGTTATTGACTAATCAAATAACCAAATAATAAAATGACCAAATAAAAAAATAATTTATGATCCACTACAATAAATTCACGCTCGCTAACGGATTACGTGTGATCGTCCATGAAGACCATACCACGCCGATGGCTGTATTGAATGTACTCTACGACGTAGGAGCAAGAGACGAAAACCCGGAGCAAACAGGCTTTGCACATCTTTTTGAACACCTGATGTTTGGCGGCTCTGTCAATATCCCGGAATATGATGAGCCACTGCAAATGGCCGGCGGCGAAAACAACGCCTACACCACCAGCGACCTTACCAATTATTATATTACGCTGCCCGCAGAAAATATCGAAACGGCCTTCTGGCTGGAAAGCGACCGAATGCTGTCGCTCGCCTTCAGTGAAAAGAGCCTCGATGTACAACGCAAGGTAGTATCCGAAGAATTTAAGGAACACTACATCAACAAGCCTTATGGCGACGTATGGCATAAAATGCGCGAGCTGGCCTATTCCACGCATCCCTACCGCTGGATGACCATCGGCAAGGAATTATCGCATATAGAAAATGCGAAGCTGGAAGATGTAAAAGCGTTCTTCTTCAAATATTACCGCCCGGTAAATGCCATCCTTTCCGTTGCGGGCAACATCACCACCGAACAGGTGAAAGCCCTTGCAGAGAAATGGTTTGGCGATATTCCTTCCGGCGAAAAATATGTGCGCAACCTGCCCATTGAACCCGAACAGCGGGAAGCACACAAGCTGGAAGTGAAGTCCAGCGTGCCTTTGGACGCCTTGTACAAATGCTATCATATCTATCCAAGACAGGATAAACGCTACTATGCCGCTGACCTGGTTTCCGATATCCTCGGCGGTGGCAGCGCCTCCCGGCTGCACCAGGTGCTCGTAAAAGAAAAGAAACTTTTCAGCAACATCGAATGTTATCATTTCGGTAGCCTCGATGCCGGCCTGCTCACCATCGAAGGCAAACTGGTGAAAGGCGTGAAGATGAAAGATGCAGAAAAGGCTATCCAGATAGAACTGGAAAAACTGCAACAGGAAGTGATCCCGGAACGAGAACTGCAAAAAGTAAAAAACCGCGTGGAAAGCCTGCTGGCATTCGAAGATATGAGCCTGCTCAATCGTGCCAACAACCTGGCGTTCTATGAACTGCTGGGTGATGCTTCCCTCATGAACAGTGAGTTCAGCAACTATGAAGAAGTGACGGCTGCAGATATTCATGCAGAAGCCAACAAGATCTTCAACGAAAAGAACTCCAATACTATTTATTACTACGCCGAGAATTAGACCCGTGGCGGCTTTGCTGCCATACCGGCTTAAACGACATGCAATGAACAGAAGTATTCCTCCTGCTATTAAAGACGCCGTGGAGTTTGACATAACGCTGAAACCCTACGAAAAATTCACATTGGATAATGGCATTCCCGTTTATGTCTTTAAATCAGATGAACAGGATACCTTACAACTGGAGCTCGTGTTCCCCGCTGGCAGCTGGTATGAAAACCAGAGCCTCGTGGCCACCGCTACCAACTTTCTTATGAAAAACGGCACCGGCAAGCGTTCCGCACTGGAGATCAATGAAAGCATCGAATACTATGGCGCATACTTGAACCGTAACGCCTATCATGAAAATGCAACCTACGCCCTGCATTGCCTCACCAAACATACCGCCGAGCTTCTGCCTGTTTTACAGGAAGTGATCCTCGACCCCGCATTTCCGGAAGAAGAGCTGAACATCTACAAACAAAACCAGAAACAAAAACTGGCGGTAAACCTTCAGAAATGCGACTTTGTTGCCAACCGCTACATCGATCAATACCTGTTCGGCGAGTTTCACCCTTATGGCCGCGTAAGCTCCATGATGGCCTACGATGCGCTGCAAACCGAAGTGCTGCAAGGCTTCTATAAAAAACATTACACGTATAATAACTGCCGTATCTTCCTGGCGGGGCATCTGCCGGAAAACATGATCACGCTGCTGAACCAGTATTTTGGCAGTACGCCCTGGAATGGCGAATCACACCTGCTCCGCCCCGAGCTGCCTGTACAGCCGGCCGAAGAAAAGAAATTCCGCATCTTCAATGATGAGAATGGCGTACAGGGCGCCGTGCGCATGGCGCGCCCCTTCCCGAACCGCTACCATCCCGACTTTCCGAAGATGCTGGTGCTAAACACCATCTTCGGCGGTTACTTCGGTTCGCGGCTGATGAGCAATATCCGTGAAGAAAAAGGATATACCTACGGCATCTATTCGCAGCTGTATAACTTCCGCCAGGTGAGCGCGCTCAATATACAAACGGAAGCGGGCCGCGATGTATGCGAAGCCACCATCGCCGAAATACGCAAGGAGCTGGAAAGGCTGCAACAGGAGCTGATCCCGCAGGAAGAACTCGACCTCGTGCGCAACTATATGATAGGCTCCATCCTCGGCGACCTCGATGGCGCCTTCCAGGTAATACAACGCTGGAAAAATCTTATCCTTAACGATCTGGATGAACAATATTTCTACAACAATATTAACATCATCAAAACCGTTACTGCTGAGGAACTACAGCATCTCGCCAAACAATACCTCTCGCCGGCAGATTTCTATGAACTGGTGGTGATATAGAGAGATAAAAAATATCTGTTTGAAAAAGTTTCCGACGCCGGAAACTTTTTTATTTTTATATACTGCGGCTCTTGCCGCGCTAGTACCGGATAGTATGGATCATACACCTGATTATATCGCCACTAACAGGGACATGTGGAATCAACGTACAGCCGTTCACGTTAGTTCCGATTTTTATGACGTGCCTGCATTCCTCAACGGAAAAAATTCACTCAACAGTATCGAACTGGCATTGCTCGGCAATGTACAAAACAAACATCTCCTTCACCTGCAATGTCATTTCGGGCAGGATACGCTATCGCTTGCACGTATGGGCGCAAACGTAACAGGGGTGGACCTTTCCGACACAGCCATTGCACAGGCGGAAGCTTTTGCAAAGCAACTGGACCTGCAAAATAAATCACGCTTCATCTGCTGCGACCTTTACAGTTTGCCACAGCATTTTGATGAACAGGCCGATATCGTATTCACCTCTTACGGTACCATCGGCTGGCTGCCCGACCTCGACCGCTGGGCTGCTGTAGTGAACCGCTTCCTGAAACCCGGCGGATACTTTGTGATGGCGGAATTTCACCAGATGGTGATGATGTTCGATGAACAATTTAAAGAAATCAAATACAGCTATTTCAACAGGGGAGAGATCATTGAAGAGGTGTCCGGCAGTTATACCGATCGCAGCGCGCCGCTGAAAAGCCTGTCCTATTCCTGGGACCATGCACTTAGCGAAACGATAGGAGCTTTGCTGCGACAGGGTTTGCAACTGGAGTTTCTGGAAGAATATGATTATTCTCCCTACAACTGTTTTAATAATACGATAGAGAAAGACGGAAAATTTTACATCAAAGGACTGGAAGGAAAGATACCGATGGTGTATGCATTCAGATTTTTTAAACCAGCTTGAAATGAAGTCATTAATTCTTTGTCTTGCACTGCTTGCCGCCAGCATTGCCGGCTTTGCGCAATCACAGGGCGATATGAGCAAACAGGCCGCCCAGGAATATAAGGAAGCCGACAAAAAACTGAATACGATCTATCAGGCGATCCTGAAAGATTATGCTGCCAACAAAAAGTTCATCACTAACTTAAAAGAGGCGCAGCGCCTGTGGGTGCAGCTGCGCGACGCACAGGTGAAAACAATGTATCCTGAAGCTGCCAGTACTTACGGCAGTGTTTTCCCGATGTGCAAAGCCAATTATCTCACTGAGTTAACGCAACAACGTATCGAGGCTTTGCAGGTATGGCTCAGTGGCCGTAAAGAAGGCGATGCCTGTAATGGCTCTGTAGGAGTCAAACAGTAATGATTTCTTAATAATAAATTATCAAATAATAATATATAAATTGCCATATCTTTATAATTCACACACTGTCCATGAGATATATTTTATTTTTCGTGGCGGTTTTTCTGTGTAATCAAATCAGTGCCCAGCAGCAGTCGCAACAGGCTGCGTTGGATTCGATCGAAAACCGCTACCACCAATGCCTTGCCAACAGCCAACGGATGTACGACTGCGCCGCTGTTTATTATCATGACGTAGATAGCCTGCTGCGCGGCACTTTGCAGCAGTTATATTCCTCGCTCGACCCGGTGCAGCTGAGTAAGTTGCAGCAGGATCAAACAAGTTGGGAAGAAAGAAAAGATGCTTTTTTCAGGAAGATCGACGAACGTGTAGAGAAGATGCATAAACGCACGATGGATGGCCTCGACGATGATATGATTTCCACCGATAACAAAGCTGCCTTTATCAAAGACAGAGTGATTTCATTATTTGGTTATTTGGTTATTTAAGGCTGTGGCGTAGGCCGTAGCCTTAAATAACCAAATAACTAAATAATAAAATATCACAATCTCTCCTGGTGCCTGAGCCATCTTTCCGGCATTTCGTTGTTGCTGGCGAGGAGGTAGTCGTTGTAAGCGCAGGGCACAAACTCGCGATCGGGCAATTGCATCCACCAGCGGCCTGTTTTCTTGCTTTTGAGGAATACGGTCTCTATATCGGAGAAGGCTATATGAAATTCCCAGAAGGCGTCTCTGTCTTCCAGTAAAGCCTCTTTATTTTTTACGGCTCTTCCATCAAGGAAGTACCAGATCATTTGTGAGATCTGGCGTGCGGTAAGATGTTCCTTATCTTTTTCAGACTGGTAACCGTAGATGCCAAAAGAGCTCAGGCGGCTGCTCATGCCGGCATAGCGGGCCAGCGAGCAGGCCTCTTCACCACTGAAACCATTAGGGGAGAGGTGATTGGCCGGAGCATCGGTATGGCGGATGATGTTGATATCCAGGCTGAAGAGATCAGAGTGGCGCAGTACCGGTTCTGCCTCTTCCATGTTCTCGCGGATACGTCCGAGGCGGAAGCAATCGAAACGGAGTTTATCCAGCGTTTCGAGCATGCGCGGATGCACGAAATAACTCTGAAACCCAAGGTGGTTGTAGTGCCTGAGATAATTGGGTTGTTCTGTGAGTATCTCCATCAGAAAACGTTCGCTGCGGATGGAAGACTCTTCGTGGAGGTCTATCAATGCGTCGGCTACGGTGGCTTCGATGATGAGTTGTTGGGAAGCGTATGCTTTGTATTGCGCGTAAGTGAGATCGTGTGAGCCGCCGAGGATGATGACGGTTTTATTGGCTTGTATCAGTTCGCCCACTACGGTTTTCATAGCGGCGTATGCATCGGCGAGGAAAGCGCCGGAGCGCAGGTTGCCAGCATCGGCGAGATGGATATCGCGGTGCCAGTTATAGAGCCGGTACAATTCCCTGCGGACGGCATCCGGGCCATGGGTGCCGGTTCTGCCGGAGTGGCCGCCTCTTTCTTCACCTACGCCAAGCAATACGATATCGGCAGCATCTATATCGGGAATATGATCTTCTTCATATACGTCAATAGTACCGCCCACCTGGAATGCATCGTATTCCTGGTCATCGTTCAGAAAAGCCTTTGAAACAGGTTGTAAAAAATCCTGCAGGTGTGAAAAATCTGCCATCACTTTAATGGGTTTATTTGATGGCAAACGTACGCAAGAATTTAATAAAAAAGCACAGCAAAAACACTAAAGCAGCGGGATAGAGCTACCGGGAATTGTTTACGGGTGTGCAGCTACTAGTTCTTGTGAATAATAAATTCAAAAGGCTTGTGCGCCTTGCGGGCAATGGCTTTTTCCAGCGACGAACGTTTGCTGGTAATCCTGCTTTTGTTGCAATCAGCTACTTCCATAACAGCACAGAGATAATCCATCGTTTCGATCAACGATAACATCTCACTAATCTGCCTTACTGCGGATTGAATTTGCTGCTCAGTGTACCTATCTTCATGTAGCAGGATTAATAAATCTCTATCTACAGGTTTCATGAAAAAAATTTTGACTGTTCCCCGAAAAAAATTGTTAATTGGTAAAGGTGATCACGGGATAATACAAAAAAGATAAGGTTAAAACGTTAATCGTTGCTGCTGTGACAGAATGAGTGTTCCTTAGTGCATTCGCTTTTTGTTCAAGGTGGGGCAACCGCAATCATTTTTCTTGAAAACCTTGCAACCCTCCATTACCAAACATCCGCAGAGAAGAAAGACTACCACCCATTTGATCTTATTCATACAAAGTTTAAATATACTGATCCTTAAATATTTCCTGTCTTAGAGTTTACCGTTTCTTAACAATGCCCATTTGTAAATTAAGCTAAATTCGCAAAAAAATAGAAATTATTTGTCCACAATCCTTTCTCGCAAAAAAATTCTTGTAGTACCGTTGGATTGGGGCCTGGGACATGCCACCAGGGACATTCCGCTGATACATGAAATGCTAAACGCCGGTTGCGAAGTTTTTATTGCTGCCGAAGGCAAACACGCCGCACTTTTGCAGCAGGAATTTCCACAGATCACCATCCTCCCGCTTCCCGGATACCGCATCCAGTACGCTCAAAAGGGTAAATTCTTCGGAATGAAGATCATACAACAAATTCCAAAAATTTACCGGACGGTGAAGTATGAACAGCGATGGCTCCGCAAAACTGTAGATCAGTATAAAATTGATGCGGTGATCTCCGACAACCGTTTCGGACTGTACCACAAGCGCATCCCTACCGTTTTCATCACGCACCAGCTCCTTATCAAAACCCCCTTTGGTGGCTGGATTGAGCGTACCCTGCAAAAGATCAACTACCGTTTCATCCGCCGCTATACCGCCTGCTGGATTCCTGACTACGCAGATAATAACAATTTATCGGGCGAGCTGGCTCATCCGGCAACATTGCCGCCGCATACTACCTACATCGGCTGCCTGAGCCGCTTTGAGCCCAAGGCCGATGTTGCCAAAAAATACGATCTGCTCGTACTCATCTCCGGTCCTGAGCCGCAACGCTCCAACCTCGAGAAAATGGTGCTCGACCAGATCAAGTCCTTGCCGCTTACAGCCTTGATTGTCAGCGGAAAACCCGGCACACCGCTCAACGAGCAGGTGGCGCCCGGCGTAACACAGGTCAACCATCTCAACGCCACCCAGCTCAACGAAGCCATGCTGGCCTCGGATATGGTATTAAGCCGCTCGGGCTATACCACCCTGATGGACCTTGTGAAACTGAATAAAAAAGCCATCCTCATTCCCACTCCCGGACAATCAGAACAGGTGTACCTCGGGGAATACCTGATGGAAAAAGGATATTTCTATTCCCTGTCGCAGGAAGCGTTCAACCTGAAAGCCGCACTGGATGCAGCCGCCAGCTTTCCGTTCCGCTCCTTCCAACACGACCAGGATATGAACCAGTATAAAGAGGTGGTGAGGAAATTTGTGGGAAATTTAGGAATTTCTTGATTTAGGGATTTACGGATTTAAATCAAAAAATTCGTAAATCCGTAAATTCCTAAATCAACAAATCCCTAAATTCCCCTTGTTTCGGCCCCGATAAAGATCTTTCCATCTACAATGGCTACCGGGCGTTTCAGAAAAGTGTATTCCTGTAATATCAGATCGTGATAATCTTTTTCCGTCAGCACTTTTTCATGGAGGCCCATCGGGCGGTATTGCTGCGACCTGCGGCTGAACAACGCTTCGTAGCTGCCTGCCAGCTGTTTCATTTCTTTCAGCTGGGCATCGGTGATCTTGTCTTTCTTGATATCCTGTAATTCAAAACCACGTTGCACCGCCTTCGTTTCTTCCAATATTTTCTTGCAGGTGCTGCACGTGGAGAGATAATAGATCTTTTTCATGTCATTCTTTTTCGGACCCAAATTTACAGCGCGGACGTTTGAATCCTCCATCTTAATTTTGTACATTCAAATTAATTCTCGTAGGTTTAGCGATGCAAAAGAAATTATTTTTATTAGATGCCATGGCACTGATTTACAGAGCATATTATGCCCTGATCAGGAATCCGCGCATCACCAGCACCGGCCGCAATACCAATGCGCAATTCGGGTTCACCACTACATTACTTGATCTCATCAATAAAGAAAAGCCCACTCACCTCGCCGTTGCGTTTGACACGCACGCGCCTACCGAGCGGCATACCACCTTCACCGATTATAAAGCTAACCGCGAAGATGCCCCGGAAGACATCATCGATGCCATCCCGGATATCAAACGCATCATCGAAGGTTTCAATATTCCCGTAGTGGAACTGGACGGCTATGAGGCAGATGATGTGATCGGCACCCTCGCCTGGCAAGCCGCTGATGCGGGTTATACCGTGTACATGGTTACCCCTGATAAAGACTATGGCCAGCTGGTAAGGGATAATGTATTCATCTACAAACCTCCCTATGCCGGCAGCAAAGAAGAGATCATGGGGCCGAAAGAAGTATGCGATAAATGGCAGATCAAAGAGGTGAAACAAGTGATCGATATCCTCGGCCTGATGGGTGACGCCGTAGATAATATCCCCGGTATTGCCGGTATTGGAGAAAAAACCGCCATGAAACTGCTGGCGCAATACGACACCCTGGAAAATGTGCTGGATAATGCCGACGCCATCGGTGGCAAGATGGGAGAGAAGATCAAGGCCGGCCGTGAAAACGCGCTGCTGTCGAAAGAACTGGCCACCATCATCACCAATGTGCCCGTTACTTTCCATGAAGAAGATTTCTGTTTGAAAGAAGGCAATAAAGATGGTCTCGCCGAAGTATTCACGGAACTTGAATTTAAAACGCTCGGCAAAAGAATATTGGGAGAAGGCTTCGGTGGCGCCGCCACCACGGAACCCGCGCCAGCGCCGAAAAGCAAGAAAACCGTACAGCCTGATCTTTTCAGCGCAGCCACAGAAACAGCCGCAGAAGAGCCTTCCGGGGAACCCGCCGCAGAAGAAAGCGCCGCCAATTTCCTGCAACCGGAAAAAAATATACACAATACGCCACACACCTATCATATCGCCGATACGCCGGAGAAAAGGACCGCACTGGTGCAGCAACTGTTGCAACAACCGGAAATTTCTTTCGATACCGAAACTACCGGCAAAGACCCTAACGACGCGGATATCGTAGGCATGAGCTTCGCCTGGAAAGCGGGAGAGGCCTACTATGTGCCCATGCCGGCAGACAGAGATGCCGCCATCGCAGTGCTCAATGAATTTAAACCGGTGTTCGACAAAGAAACTACGCTCTTCATTGGTCAGAATATCAAATACGATATGATCATCCTGAAGTGGTATGGCTTTGAGATCAAAGGCGTCATCTTCGATACCATGCTGGCCCACTACCTCATTGAGCCGGAAGGCAGGCGCAGCATGGATTACCTCAGCGCGCAATTCCTGCAATATGAACCGGTGCACATCGAATCGCTGATCGGCAAGGGCAAGAACCAGCTGAGCATGCGTGATGTAGAAGTGGAAAGAGTGGCCGAATACGCCGCAGAAGATGCAGACGTTACCCTGCAACTGAAAGAGAAATTCCTCCCCTTGCTGCCACAGAAAAAAGTAGAGAAAGTACTTTACGAAATAGAGAACCCGCTCACCAAAGTGCTGACGGACATGGAGTACGAAGGCATTGCGCTGGATATCAAAGCGCTGGCCGACTATTCCCGCGAGCTGGATATCGAGATAAAACGGGCAGAGGAAAGCGTATACGAGCAGGCGGGCGTGAGGTTCAAACTCGCGTCGCCCAAGCAACTCGGCGAAGTGCTGTTCGAAAAACTACAGCTTGATCCAAAGGCCAAAAAAACACGTACCGGCCAGTATGCCACTGGCGAAGATGTGTTGCAGAAGCTCTCCAACAAGCACCAGATCGTGGAGGATATCCTCATCTTCCGCGAGCTGAGCAAACTGAAATCCACCTACGTAGATGCGTTACCGTTAATGATCAACAAGCGCACCAACCGCGTACATACCTCTTATAACCAGGCAGTGGCCGTAACGGGCCGCCTCAGCTCCAATAACCCGAACCTGCAGAATATCCCCATCCGTACCGACAGGGGCCGCGAAGTGCGCAAGGCTTTTGTGCCGCGCAATGAAGAATATGTGCTGCTGTCGGCCGACTACTCCCAGATAGAGCTGCGCATCATCGCCGCCATCAGTGGCGACGAACAGATGATCGCCGCCTTCCGCGACGGAATCGATATCCATGCCGCTACCGCCGCAAAAGTGTACAATGTACCCCTGGATGCCGTTACGTCAGATATGCGCCGTAATGCCAAGAGCGTGAACTTTGGCATCATTTATGGCGTTAGCGCGTTCGGTTTGTCAGAAAACCTGGGAATACCCAGGAGTGAGGCGAAAACGCTGATCGACAATTATTTTGCCCAGTATCCATCTATCAAAAAATATATGGAAGACCAGGTGAAATCTGCGCAGCATAACGGGTACGTACAAACGATGCTGGGCCGCAAACGCTGGCTGAAGGATATCAATTCCTCCAACGCTGTGGTGCGCGGCTTTGCCGAACGAAATGCGATCAATATGCCGATCCAGGGCACCGCCGCAGACATGATCAAACTGGCCATGATTGCGATACACAAGGAGTTCAAGGCAAGAAACCTCCGCTCCAGAATGTTACTGCAGGTGCATGATGAATTGGTGTTTGATGCCCATCGCTCAGAACTTGAACTGATAAAACCCCTGATATTGGATTGCATGCGGAATGCATTACCGCTCGCCGTTCCCGTTGAAGCTGAGATGGGAACCGGCAATAACTGGCTAGAAGCACATTAAATGATTTACGGATTTGAGGATTTATTGATTTATTGATTTAAGGAACATCAAATCCTCAAATCAATAAATCCTCAAATCCGTAATCCGTAAATTCATAAATCTGTAAATCCCATTTACTAGTTTCAAAACATGATCCAGACTCCTCGCCTGCAATTGTTACCTTGCTCGCTACAGTATTTTGAATCACTATTACAGGGCAATGATGTATTGGCAGATCTGCTGGGCATCAGCGTTCCCGATGGCTGGACAGAATACCCCGAAATGGTGCTTGTGGCGTACGACAAACTAAGGAATGACCCATCTTTACTGGGATGGTTCTTTTACCTGGTGATACACCGGGACGACAAGCAGCTGATCGGCGCCGGTGGCTTCAAAGGCCGCCCCGATGCACATGGCCTCGTGGAGATGGGCTATGAGATCAGCCCCGATTACCGCGAAAAAGGCCTCGGCTCCGAAATGGCGCGCGCCCTCATCCGCTTCGCCTTCGGCCATTCCTACGTAAATCGCGTCATCGCCCATACAGAAGAAGAATACAACGCCTCCGTTAAAGTACTGCAAAAAGCAGGGATGCACTTTGTTGGCCCGGTAAAGAACATTGAAAATGAGGAACTCTGGGAGTGGGAGATCACCCGCGACCAGTATAATGGTGAATAATCGAAATATATCCTGGAACCCACGGCTGTAGCAAGCTTCCGTTCATACAACTTTTCGAGCGCATAATACCCGCTTTCCCTTATTTTTGGTGCTTGTTTTAAAATCTTATAGTTATACACCATGAAGAAATGGATATTGTGCGCAGCAACGCTGTACAGTGCCGCTGCATTCGCTCAAAGCAACACCAACGTGGAAGGTAGCCACTACCAGTTCACCACCATTAAGAACCTGGACGCCGGCGATGTGCAGAACCAAGGCCGCACCGGCACCTGCTGGTCTTTCTCTGGCCTCTCCTTCTTTGAGTCTGAACTGCTGCGTAACGGAAAAGGCCAGGGCCTTAACCTCAGCGAAATGTTTGTGGTACGTAAGATGTATCCGCTGAAAGCTGCCAACTACGTACGTATGCATGGCAAAGCCAATTTCGGCGAAGGCGGCGGCTTCCCCGACGACCTGCTCTGCCTGCGCGAATATGGCCTCGTTCCGCAAAGCGTTTACGATGGCAACCGCGTAAAAACCTACAACCATGCTGAAATGGAAAGCGTGCTCGAAGGCATGACCAAAACCATCGCCGAGGCGCAAGGCACGATCAACCCCGACTGGAAAAAGGCCGTGGATGGCGTTCTCAATGCCTATATGGGCGATGCGCCGGAGAAATTCCAGTATAACGGTAAGTCATACACGCCGCAATCTTTCGCCAAAGAACTGGGCCTCAATGCCGACGATTACGTACTGCTCTCTTCTTTCACCCACCATCCTTACTACCAGCCATTTGTGCTGGAAGTGCCGGACAACTGGAACTGGGAAAGGGTTTATAACGTGCCCTTGAACGATTTCACCAACATCGCTGAAAATGCGATCCTAAACGGCTACACCATCGCATGGGCCGCCGACGTGAGCGAAAAAACCTTCAACTTCAAAGAAGGCCTCGCCATCGTTCCGGAAAAAGACTGGGCCGATATGTCTGCCGAAGAAAAGAAAAACCTCTTCCTCGAGCCAGGTAAAGAAAAAACCATCACCCCCGAAATGCGCCAGCTCGCCTTCGATAATTTCGAAACACAGGATGATCATGGTATGCACATCGTAGGACTGGCGAAAGACCAGAACGGTAACAAGTACTTCCGGGTGAAAAACTCATGGGGTACCGATAACTTCGACAAAGGCTACTTCTATGCCTCTGTTCCTTACTTCGCTTACAAAACCACCTGCATCATGGTGAACAAAAAAGCAATCCCCGCTGATATTGCGAAGAAACTGGGTATTAAATAAAGATTTCCTGAATACAAAAAGGCTCCTCCCGCGACGCGGAGAGGAGCCTTTATATTTTGTTGCCGTCGTCAAATAAATAAATTTGACTTCGTCAGATATTTTTATGAAAAAGGGCCACCATCAATGCTTTCCTTCAAGTTGTTGGGTATATGAGTAATTCCCAAGGCGGACCTTAACGGGTACGCCTGTACGTTTTTGCCAGCTCCATTCCTTTTTGCAAAAGAAACCGAAATATTGATGGTAGTAAAAGTCAGGGGCAAGCGCCGGGACAGGCGGCGGTGTTGCCATTACCGCTTTGTTCACAGGCAACAGGTGCACCGGTTTCAAATGGAAGCTCTGCGCCCGGATAATTCCGGGGATCAAACAACAACCGATCATCCACCAGCATTTCATCATTATAAATATATCAGGTGATCGCTTCATAACTACCGATGCCTTCACGCACCAGCTCGGGCGCATCGCCGGTACAGTCCACCACCGTGGAAAAGCCCGTTCCGCCTGGTCCTCCGTCAATTACAATATCTACCAGTTTACCGAACTTCTCATAAATCATCTCGGGATCGGTATATTCTTCTACGTAATGGTCGGTAGGCAATGTAGTACTGATGAGCGGGTTGCCGAGTTCCTTTACAATGGTGCGGCAGATATTATTATCCGGCACCCTGATACCCACCGTATCCCGCTTGGTTTTGAGCAGCTTGGGCACCTGGCGGCTGGCCGGCAGAATAAACGTATATGGCCCCGGTAATGCTTTTTTCAACATGCGGAATACAGGCGTATCCACGCTCTTCGCATAATCCGACAGATGGCTGAGGTCATAGCAGATAAAAGAAAAGTGTGATTTCTTCAGGTCCACCTGCTTGATCCGCGCTATTTTTTCAATGGCTTTGTGCTGCGTAATATCGCAGCCCAAGCCGTACACGGTGTCTGTTGGATAAATGATCAGGCCTCCATCTCTCAGGCAGTCTACGATCGTCTTCAGGTGTCTTGGATTCGGGTTATCCGGATGTACTTGCAGCAACATAAGCCTGGATTTTAGAATTCCGAATTACAAATTACGAATATCTTCCTACCTTTCCGCCCGATTTTTCTAAACCTACGCGGATGAAATTAAAAGGCATTGTTCCCAGAACGTGGAGGAGATTGAGGAGGGTACTACTGGTTCTATTTGTCGCACAATTTATTTACATCATCATATTAAGATGGGTGAATCCGCCCATCACACTCACCGAAATCGGCAGCTGGTTCAGCCTTTGGGGCACCGACAAAAAACTGCAAAAGGCCTGGGCGAACTACGACGAGATTTCACAACACGCTAAACTGGCTGTAATTGCCAGTGAAGACCAACTGTTCACCGATCACGACGGATTTGATTTCAAGTCGATAGAAAAAGCGATGAAACACAACCAGCAGAGCAAGAAGATCCGCGGGGCCAGCACCATCAGTCAACAGGTAGCTAAAAACGTATTTCTCTGGCAGGGCAGAAGCTGGGTCCGTAAAGGGCTGGAAGTGTATTTTACTTTTATGATCGAGAAGATCTGGGGGAAACAACGCATACTGGAAGTATACCTCAATGTAGCGCAAACGGGCGATGGCATCTTCGGCTTCGAGTCCGCTGCGCAGGCCTATTACAACAAGAGCGCCGCCAGCCTTAACCGCGAAGAAGCAGCGATGATAACGGCCTGTCTGCCCAATCCTGTGAAATATACGGTGAATCCGCCGGCGCGCATCACCAGTTATCGCCAGCGTCATATCCTGGTACAGATGCGCAACATTGCGCCTGATCCGGATATTGCCGATCTTGTCACCGGTCGTAAATAATTATGCTAACAACTGCTGTACAGCGGCCACGGCAAGGGCTTCCCGCCGGACATAGTCTCCGCGTATCTCCACAAAAGGCGCCCCGGATTGCGTCACAATATCTTTGTAGATATTGTAAAAATATTGCCGCATCTCAGGATCGGGGTATTCGCGCTGTGGGTCTTCTTCCCAGGGTAAGTCAATATAGGTAAGAAGGTAAAGGTCGCATTGCTGCCGCGCGATCTGGTCGAGTATCTGTGCATCGCAATCGCCATATTTATGTTCGCTCCATACTTTGATCACATATAGATCCGTATCGCAGATGAGCAGGTCTTTCGCTTTCTTTTTTTGTTCCTCTTCCAGCAAAAGCTGTCCTGTGGCTATTTTCAGGAGGTCGTGCTGTTCGTAGGGCCTTTGCAGCTGATCGATATATTCGCGCGCAAACTCAGGGGTCCACACGGTATGGAAGTGTGTGGCCAGTCTTTCACTGAGTGTACTTTTGCCTGTAGATTCAGGCCCGATAACTACTACTTTTTTCATGGATGCGCTATTTCTCTTGCAGCCGCTTCTTTTCTCCAGCTGATAAATCCGTATATCGCAATGATAAACAAAAAGATGGTAAGCAAGGCGGTAAGATAAAGTTGTTTATAGAATAACAACGGAATAGCCACGAGGTTGGAGATGTTGAGCAATATCCAGTTTTCCACTTTTCGTTTAGCCAGCAGCCACATGCCCGCGCAGGCGGTGGCAGATACGAAGGCATCCATCACCGGCACATTGGAATCTGAAAAATAATGCAACAGTACGTAGAAGATGCCCCAGCCTGCCAGCGCGATGAATACCGCTGTCAGCAACTCTTTCCGGCTGCTGTGAGATACCACTACATCCTCCTGGTGGTTCCTGTCTTTATGCAGCCAGTGGATCCAGCCATACACGCTCATCACCAGGTAATAGGCATTGAGAGTGGCGTCTGCATATAGTTTGAAGTGTTCACGCGACAACAGGTAAGTGTAAATGCCGGTGCTGATGATCCCCGTGGGATATACGAGGATATTATTTTGTTTCTGGAAGATGACAGACAATACTGCAAACAGTACTGCAACGGCTTCCAGCCAGGTCATTGTGTGTAATCCATTCAGGATGCCCTGGTAGATATCGTTCATAGCGATCAGAAATGTTAGGCGAAAGTAAATCATTACAAATTATGCCACATGTGTGGGCATAATTTGTAATGAATATTATTCTCCGATGAGCGTTCCGGAAACGTTCCAGAAGCTCTGGCTGCTGCCTTCCGGTTTCCCTTGCGGGATGGCCACTTTGAAGGTATGCAGGCCCGGCGTAATATCAGGCAGCGAGATGTATACCGGCCCGGTGAGGGTGCCGGGGCACCAGTTGGAACGGCTCAGATCTGAAGAGGAGAGGCCGTTGCCAAAATTGCCGGAAGCCGGGTTAGACAAGCGGTACGTGGCACAATCCGTACGCCATGGAATGAAATGATACACCCGCTTTCCATCAACAAAGATCTCGTTCTGTTTCGGGTTGAACTCATCGCCGCCGCCCCAGCCGCCATGGCCGGTGGTGATGTAACGCAGCTGTACATGTTTCAGGCCAGCCGGGATGTTCACCGTAACGGTAAGCGAGTCGTTATCGAACAGGGTCGCATATTCCTGGCCGGCCATTTCCATCACATTGGTCGTATTGAAAATAGGCTGCACCCAGGTAGGAGTCGGACGGTCTTCGTCATCTTTATCACCGGGATAATATTTGAAGTCGAGGCTTACTTTATGGCCGCCTTTGTCGTAGTTGCCGATATACACGCCGATCCATACTTCGCCCTGGAGGCGGCTTTGCAGCTCGGAGACATCCTGTTTATACACAACGGAGTCTGCCCAGTGGTAGCCTTTGATCTTTACCTGGTTATTGAACTGGCGCACACCGAAGGGCGTGAAGAAGCGCATGATTTCCAGTGTAGGCAGATAATTATCGGTAGCTGCCATGCCCTGGTATTTTTTCCCGTTGGCGGCGGTGAATAACGGTAACGCCCCTACGCCGTTTTGCAGGCCATGGAGGAAAGATAGGGGCTTGTCTGTTGGTATCATGAATACGGAGCCGGTGCGGTCATACGCATCGCCATTGGAATATTGTACCAGCTCGGCGAAGAGGGTACGGCCTTTTTCCGGTGCGGGCAGTTTTACTTTTTTCAGTATCACGGTACCGCCGGCATAGCGGTAGGTAATGTTGGGCTGGTCTGCAGCGGGGTTAGGCGTTTTATTATCCCAGCTGATCTGTTCCTCGCGGAAGATGGGCAGCGTGGTATAGCGGCTGTCGATCACTGCGCGGAGGTAGGCCGCATCATCCACCTGCTGGCCGGTATTGGCGGGCCATGCCAGCTCCCTGGGCTGGATAGCGCGGTAGGTGATCTTTTGTGCGATGGTTTCGCTATTGCCGTTACGGACGGTTTTTAATACCAGTCCGAGGCCGGGTGCGATGTTAATGTTAGGAGTGCCTCTCAATGCGGTGGCGGTGGTGTACCACACTTCGATGGTGTTGGAGCGGATAAACAGTTTTGCTTTTTTGCAGGGGAAGCCGAGGATGGTGGCGGTATCCGGCAGT
Source organism: Chitinophaga vietnamensis (assembly GCF_902167635.1). Taxonomy (GTDB): domain Bacteria; phylum Bacteroidota; class Bacteroidia; order Chitinophagales; family Chitinophagaceae; genus Chitinophaga; species Chitinophaga vietnamensis. The sequence goes on along the minus strand of NZ_CABHMS010000006.1, from coordinate 492,898 downwards.
AATTCCGCAGTGGCATATTCCGCGAAGGGCTTACGGAGCGTATATACGTCACCGTTAGGGAGAGCGAGCACTTGCAGGCTCACTTTTTCATCCAGTTGAAGGTATTGCTGTTCTTTCTGTGCGGGGCCGCCGGGAGCGAGATGTGCCCTGCCGTGGTCTATCAGCAACTGAAGGCTGTTGCCGGGAATATCTTTTCCATTGCTGCGGAAGCCGTAGGTGATCACGGCGGAAGCGCTGTCTGTGCGCTGCTGCTGCGCCAGCACCGGCTGTGTGGCGATGGCCAGGCCGGTGATCCAAACTAAAAATCCTTTCATGTTCTTTTATTTATCCACAATAAAAAAGCACAGCCAAAAGACTGTGCTTTCATTTAACACTATCATTCACTCAACTATGGCTTATTCTGCTTCTGCCACTACTTCTTTCACTTCGGGGATCATGCGCTTCATCATGCCTTCGATGCCAGCTTTCAGCGTGATCATAGAAGAGGGGCAGCCTGAGCAGGAACCCTGTAACATCAGTTTCACCGTACCATCGTGGTAGTCCTTGAACTGAATGGCGCCGCCATCCATTTCTACGGCCGGTTTCACATAGTTTTCCAGTAGTTCCTTGATACGTTTCACCACGTCGCTGTCGTCTGCGCTAACTTCGTTGCTGGCAGTGGATTTGGTAACCACTACTTCGTCTTCGTTGATAACAGGGCGGTTATCTTCCAGGTATTCCTTCAGGAAGGCTTTTACCGTGGGGATGATATCATTCCAGTCGGTTTCGCTGGTTTTGGTGAGCGTAATAAAGTTCGCCATGATGAAAACGCCCCTGATGAACGGGAAGCTGAAAAGCTCCATCGCCAAAGGAGAAGGTTTTGCACTGGCTTCATCCGGGAAATCGATGCTTTTGCCAGGATAGAGGAGCTTGTTGGCCACAAACTTCATCGTTTCCGGGTTCGGCGTCATTTCCGTATATATGCTGATGATTGGATTTCCTGTTTTAATCATTTTATCCTAATTTACCGCACAAAGGTAACGCTTTCCGGGCAGATTTTAGTAATGCCCACCTTTGATTTCCCATCGAATTTTACAATAATCTTATAGGTAGAAACGATACTCCCGCTCTCTGCCTTGTTATCTCCACCACATTAAAATCTATCGTCATGTTATTGAAAGAACTCTCGCCCAAAATTGAAAAGGCACTGAACCAGCAAGTGGAAATGGAAGCGTCTTCTTCCCAATATTATCTCGCGATGGCCTCCTGGTCGGAAGTACAGGGCTATAACGGCATAGCGCAGTTCCTGTACCGCCATTCCGATGAAGAGCGCATTCACATGCTCAAGCTCATCAAATTCATCAACGAACGTGGCGGCCATGGCCTGGTTCCAGCCCTCAAAGAGCCTGCTGTCAAGTTCAAGAACATCAACGCCATCTTTGAGCAGGTGTTTGAACATGAACTGGCCGTATCCAGGGAGATCAATAACCTCGTAGATATGGCGCTGCACGAAAAAGATTATGCCACGCACAATTTCCTGCAATGGTATGTGACCGAGCAGATCGAGGAAGAAAGAATGGCCCGGCATATCCTCGACAAACTGAAACTGATCGGGGAAGATAAAGGCGGGCTCTATATCTTCGACCGCGACCTGTCCACACTCGACACCGCCGATAAACATTAAAATAAATCAGCATTCAATTATTTCGATCAGCGTGTTACTTTTGTATCTGTATGACAGTAAAAATCCTGAAAGCACGCAAGCGTATCGCGCTGATCGCACACGACCACAAAAAGGCCGAACTGATCGAATGGGCCATCTACAACAAAACGGTGCTGGCCCGTCATGAGCTATACGCCACCGGCACCACCGGCAAGCTGATCGAAGAAGCGCTCGATGTTTCTGTACGCAAACTGCTGAGTGGCCCGCTGGGCGGCGATCAGCAGATAGGCGCGCTCGTTGCAGAAGGCGCCCTCGACGTGATCATCTTCTTCTGGGACCCCATGGAAGCATTGCCCCACGATCCTGATATCAAAGCATTGCTGCGACTCGGCGTAGTATGGAACATCCCGGTGGCCTGCAACCGCGCCTCCGCAGATTTCCTGCTCACCTCACCACTGATGCACCAGGACTATGAGGTGATCCTGCCAGACTATTCCCAATATCTCGGCAGAAAGGTATAACCCTGCTCCCGATTGAACTTTGCGGCTTTTTACGTACTTTAAACGAAAGCTACGTGAATGAGAATTGCTATTTTCCTGTTTACCTTCCTTGCTGGCTTTGCCGCTACCAGCATGGCCCAGACCGACACCAGTAAAGCCGCGCGCAATGCAGCCGATACGCAACTGGTGATCACCACCCGCTACCTCCGCGAAAATGATTCCCTGCTCAAAGCCTCCGAAGCAGAAAAACAAGCGCTGTTGCAACAGATATCCTCACTGAAAAGCAACAACGATCAGAAAAAGCAGGAACTGATAGATAAATTGGTTAACGTAGAAAAAACCGACTCTGTCAAAAAAGCACAGCAACTGCAACGCATCAAGGACCTGAAAGCCACGCACAGCGGCATTCCTGTGGCGCCCTTCGGCGATACCCTCTTCTTCGTATACAACAAGATCGGCCCCATGCTGCCCAGCGAAAGAGCACGTAACATCGAGAAAAAACTCTCGCAGCTGGAAAACGATCCCTTCTTCTCCGCAGATTCCATCTCTATCTCTCCCAATGAAGATAATCTTGATGTTACCTATGGCGATCTTATCCTCTTCACCATCACCGATGACGACGCGCTGTGGCTCAACCTCGATAAAAAGCAGGTGGCGGAAAATTATACCGCCATCGTGAAAAAGGCCATCCTGCAAGCGAAAGAAGAGAACAGCCTGCAACATATACTGGTGCGCGTGGGCCTGCTGCTATTGATCGTGCTGGTTTTCGGCGTGATCGTATGGCTGATCAACCGGCTTTTTAAACGCTTGATCAATAAGATCGTGAAGCGAAAAGATCATTATTTCAAAGGCGTGAAAGTGAAGGAATACGCCTTGCTGAACCAGCAAAAGCAGATCAGTATTGCCTTCAGCGTGCTGAGGGTATTGCGCATCGTGCTGATATTGTTCGTCTTCTATATCACATTGCCGCTGGTATTCAGCATCTTCCCCTGGACCAAAGGCATTGCCGACCGCCTCATCGCCTGGACACTGGCGCCCGTGAAAGCCTTGCTGGCAGGGCTTTTACATTATCTCCCAAAATTACTCACCATCATCGTAGTATACCTGATCACCCGTTACCTGGTCAAGTTTGTGAACTATCTCGCAGGGGAGATCTCTTCCGGCAATCTCACCGTAAAAGGCTTCTATGCAGACTGGGCGCAGCCTACAGCCAGCGGTATCAAATTTCTGCTGTATGCCTTTATGTTCGTGGTGATCTTTCCTTATCTGCCAGGCTCTGATTCAAAAATATTCCAGGGCGTATCGGTATTCCTCGGCATTCTCTTTTCGCTCGGCTCATCTTCCGCCATATCCAATGTGGTAGCGGGTTTCGTGATCACTTACATGCGGCCCTTCAAGATCGGGGACCGTATTAAAATTGGAGAAATTACAGGAGACGTAATTGAAAAAACGCTGCTGGTAACGCGTATCCGCACCACGAAAAACGAAGAGATCACGGTGCCCAATGCCAGTGTGCTCAACGGCCATACGATCAATTTCACCTCATCAAGCCAGGAGCTGGGGCTGATCCTGCATACCACCGTCACGATCGGCTATGATGTGCCCTGGAAGCAGGTACACGAACTGCTGATCAATGCCGCACTGGCTACAGACGGGATTTTGAAAGATAAAGCGCCGTTCGTACTGCAAACCAGCCTGAATGATTTCAGCGTGGCCTACGAGATCAATGCCTATACTGATCAGCCAGGGCGCATGTCTGGTATTTACTCGCTACTGCATCAAAGCATTCAGGATCATTTTAATGAGGCTGGCGTAGAGATCATGTCGCCGCATTACAATGCCATGCGCGACGGAAATGCATCTACTATTCCTGCGCAATACCGCAAGCCTGGCGGGTTTCAGACAAACAAGGAAGGGTAGGCCATTCTGGAAACAATTAACACACTTTTTCCTTGATAAAGTACTCCATCTTTATCACAATCAAATATTTGTGCTTTCATCAGCGCCGGTTTTTGCTATTTTCGCATTTTACGGTTTAATTCAGGTAGATGTTGAAGCAAATATTAGCAGGTGCGATTTTTTTGTCAGGCTTAATGCAACAGGCATGGGCGCAATTACCGCCCAAACGTGAACTACGGGCGGTTTGGGTAGCCACCGTGGAAAATATCGACTGGCCATCCAGGCGCGGGCTCAGTACCGAACAGCAGCAACAGGAGTTCATCGCATTGCTGAACGAGCAACAACGCAATGGCATGAATGCAGTGATCGTGCAGGTACGCCCTGCCACCGATGCTTTCTATGCTTCGCCTTATGAACCATGGTCAGAATACCTTACCGGCGTACAAGGGCAGGCGCCCTACCCATATTATGACCCGCTGCAATTTATGGTAGAGGAAACCCACAAGCGTGGCATGGAGTTTCATGCCTGGTTCAATCCTTACCGTGCCGTATTCAACACCAGCCGCAGCAGCATCGCACCCAATCATATCACCCGCCTGAAACCGCAGTGGTTCCTCACTTACGACGGTAAGAAATATTTTGATCCCGGCGTGCCCGAAGTGCGCGAATATGTGACCTCCGTTATCCGCGACGTGGTAAAACGATATGATATCGACGCCGTTCATTTCGATGACTACTTCTATCCGTATCCTGTGCCAGGAAAGGATTTCCCTGATAATACTTCCTACCGTCTCTATGGCGGCAACAGGATGAAAGATGATTGGCGCCGCAGCAATGTGGATGCTATCATCAAAATGCTCAGCGCCGCCATCAAGGCGGAAAAGCCCTGGGTGAAGTTTGGTGTAAGTCCTTTTGGCGTTTGGCGCAACCGCGATAAAGATCCTGATGGTTCGTATACCCGTGGCAGTTTGGCCAACTACGACGACCTCTATGCAGATATCTTAAAATGGCTGAAGAATGGCTGGATAGACTATGTAGCGCCGCAGCTGTATTGGGAACGCGGCCACCGCCTCGCCGATTTTGAAGTGTTGTTGAACTGGTGGAGCCAGCATGGATATGGCCGCCAGGTGTATATCGGGCATGGCGTTTATCGCATCGGCAGCAATGCAGCCTGGAAAAATCCGATGGAGCTGCCCCGCCAGATCGAAGAAGTACGCACCCTCAATACCTTACAGGGTAGTATCTTTTACAGTGCGGCTTCTTTCAGGAGCAACCCGCTGGGTATTGAAGATACGCTGCGTCGGCATCTTTATAAATATCCAGCCCTGCGCCCTGTAATGCCCTGGCTGCCTAATACAGCGCCCGAGGCGCCTTATTTTGTGGATGCCTTCGAACGCCCCGGCGGATTGGAAATACATTGGGCCGATGATGATACCAGCGGACATACTAAACAGTATGTGCTCTATCGTTTCGAGCAAAATGAAGTCATCAACCTCACCGATCCTACCAAGATCATTGCCATATTGCAGCAGTCGCCCGACCCTGAATACAAAGATGCTGCTTATATCAAAGGCCGCAACTACACGTATGTAGTAACGGCGCTGGATCGTTTGCAGAATGAAAGTCTGGCCGGAGAGCCGCTGCGGACGAGGATCAAAGGTAACAAGACAACATTTATTTTCGAGCCGGAGTGATGCTGTTTAAAATATCAGTTCACCGGTTTCGATATCGATGGCAGTAGCTTCCGGGCGTTGGTCCAGTTGCGGAAAGGCGTCTGTATAATAGATCTTTACGGTGCTGTTGCCACGTGGTCCGCTGCTGGTGGCAGTACCAGCCATAGCGCCAGCTATCGCACCGCCAATGGCGCCACCAGCTACGCCGGCAAGCAACATCTGGTTATTCCGCTGTTTGCTGGCTTCGATATAATTGGAAATGACGAAACCATTGGCTGTTCTCTCCAGCGGGATGAAGTTACCCGCTACATGCGCATATATCTCTCCATCTTTCACTACGCCCCAAAAAGCTTCTTTCTCTGTGAGCAGGCCATCGGCGCCGTTTACAGACACGCTGAAATTGCGTTTCCCTTTTTTCAGTTCAAATAAGCGGTAAGATGGTTTATTGTCCAGAAACTCTTTGAAGGTGAGGTACACGCCATTGTTGAGCGTAGTGTCTTTTAGTGCCGGCGCCTGATAACGTTGCTGATGTTTAGCAATGATAGCATCATACGAGAGCGTTGAACCGCTTGACTGTGGCGCTTTTGCAAGCGTAGTGTCAAACAGGTGCTGGAAAGCGTTAGCGATATTGGTTTTGTGTTTGTGGGTAACATCCAGGCCGCCTACCATGCGCACATCGTCGAAACTGGTTACCTGCCTGTATGCTGTGCCATCGGTGGAAGCGTAAGCTGTTGCTTTCAGGCGGATGAAGGCTTTCTCGCTCATGCCGCCGGTTCGCTCCCCGATGCGCAGGTCCTCTACAATCCATAGCAGGCGGGCGCCTTCAGGCGTATAGAGATTACCGTAGGCTTTATTCACAAAATCCTGCAGCCAGGTCGCAGCCGCTCCGTCGGGCACGGCGGCCGCTTTGCGGTTACCCATGCCTACCTGTAAATAGCCCAGATGAGCCGTATCCCAGGCGAGGTTCACCACTTCAATAGCGGCGATCTTGAAGGCGGGCTTGTTGTCCGAAAACCCAGGATTGTCGCTCAGTTTGATCTTTTTACTTTTCACAGCGGCTTTCTCCGGCGCTTTTTCGTCGGTCGGGTATTGAGCAAGTACAGTGTCTGTATATAATAATACAGACAGCAGGAAGATCATGCGGGTAAGATATTTTACAGGCATAGCAGATTGAATATAGGCGTTGGCGTTAGTATGCAAAGCAAGCACATTCCCTGGAAATCACAAAATACGAGGGGATACTGGTATTATTTTATCCCCAATTTGCCCTGTGGCGGGTCCGTTCTTCTATAAAATCTAACAAAACAACACTCTTTTTTCAATTTTTCTAAATTTTATGCATATAACAATAGTTTGTATAAAAAATACCGCATTCCTTTAGTATCTTTAAACCGTTCCCGAATTATATCGTACACCATCACCAACGGCGCAAGTCATTGGGGGAAGTGTGCCAAGAAAAAAATCTAAACCAAATGGATGAAGTGAAGCAAACGCAAGGTTTATACCGTCCTGAGTTCGAGCATGATGCCTGCGGAACAGGATTTACCGCTCATATCAAGGGGCGTAAATCCCACCATATTATTCGCGATGCGCTGACCATGTTGGAAAACATGGAACACCGTGGCGCCTGTGGCTGCGAACAGAACACAGGAGATGGTGCTGGTATCCTGTTTCAGACACCTCATGAATTTTTATACGACGAATGCCTGAAGGTCGGCATTCGCCTGCCCGAGTTTGGAAAATACGGTGTGGGAATGGTGTTCTTTCCTAAAGAGCCCCGCTGGCGCGAAGAGTGCCGCGAAATATTCCAGCGCAGCGCAGAAAAGCTGGGCCTGGAGATCCTGGGTTACCGCAAAGTGCCGGTACGCCCCGATGGCATTGGTGAAAGCGCCCTTTCAGTAGAACCCGAGATTGAACAGGTATTCATCGCCTGTCCTTATTCTATCAGCGATCCTGAGCTCTTTGAGCGCAAGCTGTTCGTACTGCGTAACTATGTTTCCAAAACAGTACGCAATACAGTACCTAAAGAAAAGTCGCTGTTCTATATCGCCTCTCTTTCTTATAAAACAATTGTATATAAAGGTCAGCTGACCACTTACCAGGTCCGTCATTATTATCCGGACCTCAGTGATGAGAAAATGGTTTCCGCCTTTGCCCTCATTCACTCCCGTTTTGCAACCAACACATTCCCAAGCTGGCGCCTGGCGCACCCTTACAGGTACATCGCGCATAATGGTGAAATTAACACGCTCAAGGGTAACCTCAACTGGCTGCGTGCCGGGGAGCGCGACTTTATGTCTAAATATTTCACGCCGGAAGAAATGGACATGCTGCTGCCTATTGTAGAAGAAGGTCAGTCCGATTCCGCCAGCCTGGACAATGTTATCGAACTGCTCACCATGACCGGCCGTTCGCTGCCGCATGTGATGATGATGCTCATCCCTGAAGCCTGGGATGGCAATGAAGATATGGACCCGGTGAAGAAAGCATTTTACGAATATCATGCTTCCCTGATGGAGCCATGGGACGGCCCCGCATCCATCTCCTTCACCGATGGTAAAATCATCGGCGCCACCCTGGACCGTAACGGGTTACGCCCCAGCCGCTTCGTGGTAACAAAAGACGATCGTGTGATCATGGCCTCTGAAGCCGGCGTATTACCGATCGATCCTAAAAATGTAAAAGAAAAAGGACGCCTGCAGCCGGGTAAAATGTTCATCGTGGATATGGAACAGGGACGCATCGTAGGCGATGAAGAACTGAAACAACAGATCTGCTCCCAGCAACCTTACGGCGAATGGCTGAATAAATACAAGATACGACTGGAAGAACTGCCTGAACCAAGAGTCACTTTCACTCACCTGGAACATGATCAGATCTTCAAATACCAGCGCGCTTTCGGCTACAGCACTGAAGACCTGGATACTATCATCGCGCCAATGGCCATTGACGGCAAAGAGCCGGTGGGCTCCATGGGCACCGATGCTCCGCTGGCCGTGCTGAGCAATCAGCCGCAGCATCTCAGCAGCTATTTCAAACAGCTGTTTGCACAGGTAACCAATCCGCCTATCGATCCTATCAGGGAAAGACTGGTGATGTCGCTGGCAACATTCGTGGGTAACAATGGTAACCTGCTCGACGAAGATCCGCTGCACTGCCATGGTCTGGCGCTTCGTCACCCGATCCTCAACAACTACGAACTGGAAAAAATACGCAGTATCGATACCGGTATCTTCCAGGCCAAAACATTGCAGACCTATTTCAAAGCTGACGGCAAACCCGGCTCTATTGAAAAAGGCCTTGCCCGCCTGTGCCGCTATGCGGTAGATGCGGTAGAAGATGGTTTTGAAGTGATCATCCTTTCCGACCGTGCCATCGATTCTGAACATGCTGCTATTCCCTCTATCCTCGCGGCTTCCGCCGTACATCACCACCTGATCCGCAAAGGATACCGCGGCCAGGTAGGCCTGATCGTGGAAGCAGGAGATGTGTGGGAAGTGCATCACTTTGCCTGTCTGCTCGGATTTGGCGCTACCGCCATCAATCCATACCTCGCGCTCAGCACCATCCGCGATATGAAGCTGGGTGGCAAACTGGATACCGACCAGGATGTGGACAAGTTGAAGAAAAATTATGTGAAAGCCGTATGCGACGGCCTGTTGAAGGTATTTTCAAAAATGGGTATCTCCACCCTGCAATCTTACCAGGGAGCGCAGATTTTTGAAATACTGGGTATCAACCAACAGGTGGTGGATAAATATTTCACCGGCGCCGTGTCCCGTATCCAGGGCCTTTCGCTGGATGATATCGCCCGCGAAACACTCGCCAAGCACTGGATGGGCTATGGCCGCAAAGAAACGCCGGTACAGCGTCTTACAGAAGGCGGCGTATACCAGTGGAAACGCAAAGGCGAATTTCACCTGTTCAATCCAACTACGATCCATCTGTTGCAATACGCCACCCGCATGGGCGATTACAGCGTATTCAAAAAATATTCTAAAGCGGTGAACGAGCAGGCCGAAAAAGCCTGCACACTGCGGAGCCTCTTTTCGTTTAAGCGTAACCGTGCTTCCATCTCTATCGACGAAGTTGAATCGGCTGCCAGCATTCTGAAACGCTTTGCTACCGGCGCGATGAGCTTTGGCTCTATCTCACACGAGGCGCACTCCACCCTGGCAATCGCTATGAACCGCATCGGCGCGAAAAGCAATACCGGTGAAGGGGGAGAAGATGAACTGCGCTATGAGCAGCTGCCCAACGGCGACTCGATGCGTTCTGCCATCAAGCAGGTGGCCAGCGCACGTTTCGGCGTAACAAGCTACTACCTCACCAACGCAGACGAATTACAGATCAAAATGGCGCAGGGCGCCAAGCCCGGAGAGGGCGGACAGCTGCCCGGCCACAAAGTGGACGACTGGATCGCGAAAGTAAGACACTCCACTCCCGGAGTGGGCCTGATCTCTCCGCCGCCGCACCACGATATCTATTCTATCGAAGACCTTGCACAGCTGATCTTCGATCTGAAAAATGCCAACCGTGCCGCACGTATCAGCGTAAAACTGGTATCTAAAGCGGGCGTAGGCACTATCGCTGCCGGCGTGGCCAAAGCGCATGCAGACGTAGTGCTGGTATCCGGCTTCGATGGCGGTACCGGCGCATCTCCCATCAGCTCTATCAAACACGCAGGGCTGCCCTGGGAACTCGGTCTTGCCGAAACACACCAGACGCTGGTACGCAATAAACTCCGTAGCAGGGTAGTGCTGCAAACTGATGGCCAGCTGAAAACAGGCCGCGACATTGCCATCGCCACACTGCTCGGTGCAGAAGAATGGGGCGTAGCCACCGCCGCACTGGTAACAGAAGGTTGTATCATGATGCGCAAATGCCATGTGAACACCTGCCCCGTAGGCGTGGCCACACAAGATCCTGAACTGCGCAAACGCTTCACCGGCGATGCACAGCACGTAGTGAACCTCTTCCACTACCTCGTGGAAGAACTCCGCGAGATCATGGCCGACCTGGGCTTCCGCACCGTCAACGAAATGGTTGGACAAGTAGATTGCCTGCAAGTACGCGATGGCATCACCAACTGGAAAGCGCAGAAGCTCGACCTCTCTCCGATATTATTCCAGGACCCTGCTGGCGCTGAAACAGGCCAGTACAAACTGGAAGAACAGGATCATGGCCTGGCAGAAGTGCTCGACTGGCAGCTGCTGAAAGCTGCGCAACCCGCGCTGGAAAAGAAAACGCGCGTGTTCCAGCAGTTCCCGGTTAAAAATACAGACCGCACTATCGGTACTATTCTTTCTAACGAAATATCGAAGAAATACCAGAGCGCCGGATTACCGGAAGATACCCTTCATTTCAAGTTTGTAGGTTCTGCCGGACAGAGCTTCGGCGCCTTCGCCACCAAAGGGCTTACACTGGAGCTGGAAGGAGAGGCCAACGACTACTTCGGTAAGGGCTTGTCTGGCGCCAAACTGATCCTCTATCCGCCAGGCGAGGCCGGTTTCAAGGCAGAAGAAAATATCATCGCGGGCAACGTTTGTTTTTATGGCGCTACCTCCGGCGAGGCTTACATCCGTGGGAAAGCGGGCGAGCGCTTCTGTGTGCGCAACTCCGGCGCCACCATCGTTGCGGAAGGCGTGGGCGACCACGGCTGTGAATACATGACCGGCGGCCGTGCGGTGATCCTCGGCGAAACAGGCCGCAACTTCGGCGCGGGCATGAGCGGCGGCATCGCCTATGTGTACGACGTAAAAGGCACTTTCGTGAATCATGCCAACCGCGATATGATCGACCTCGATCCATTGGATCAGGAAGATGTAAGCACGTTGCAGGACCTGATCACTAAACATCACGCCTATACGAATAGTACCGTAGCCAAGTTTATCCTGAAAGACTGGGAAAACCAGCTGCGACACTTTGTGAAAGTATTCCCGAAAGAATACAAGGCCGTGTTGAAGTCTGGCAAAGTGCAGAAAATAAATTTATGATTGATGAATTTTTGAATGGCTTGATTTGAAGATCATCTCCTCAAATCCAAAAATTCGAAAATCCAAAAATTCGAAAATAATCAGATATGGGTAAACCTACAGGATTCCTGGAATTTACACGCGAGCAGCCCGGGAAAGCGGATCCACGGGAGAGGGTAAAGCATTATAATGAATTTGTGGAGCGCTTCCCCGAGAAGAAGCTCAACCAGCAGGCCGCCCGCTGCATGAACTGCGGCGTGCCCTTCTGCCACAGCGGATGCCCGCTCGGCAACGTGATACCTGAATTTAATGATGCAGTATACCGCCAGGACTGGCAGGAAGCATACGATATCCTTACTTCCACCAATAACTTTCCTGAATTTACCGGACGTATCTGTCCGGCTCCATGCGAAAGCGCCTGTGTGCTGGGCATCAACCAGCCGCCGGTAGCGATCGAGGAAATTGAAAGGCACATTATAGAAATCGCTTTTGATAAAGGCCTGGTACAAGCAAAAGTGCCACGCGTGCGCACCGGCAAAAAGATAGCCGTTGTAGGCTCCGGCCCCGCGGGACTCGCAGCCGCCGCGCAGCTCAACTATGCCGGCCACCAGGTAACGGTATTCGAGCGCGACGACAAACCAGGAGGCCTGCTCCGTTATGGTATCCCGGATTTCAAACTGGAAAAATGGGTAGTAGAGCGCCGTATCAAAATAATGGAAGAAGAAGGAATCACCTTCCAGTGCAATGCCAACGTAGGCGTTGACGTTAGTACCAACGATCTCCTGAGAGAATACAATGCTATAGTGCTGGCCGGCGGCGCTACGATCCCCCGTGATCTGAATATCCCCGGTCGTGAACTGAAAGGCGTTCACTACGCCATGGATTTCCTGAAACAACAGAACAAACGCGTATCAGCGCTGCCCGTGTCTGGCAGCGATATCATGGCCACCGGCAAAAATGTGATCGTGATAGGCGGCGGCGATACCGGCTCCGACTGCGTAGGTACCAGCAACCGCCATGGTGCAGCCAGTGTTACACAATTGGAACTGTTGCCCAAACCGCCGTCAGAACGTACCGAATTCATGCCCTGGCCCTCTTACCCGATGATCCTCAAAACATCTTCTTCGCATGAAGAAGGCGCTGATCGTCAGTGGGCTATCGCAACAAAAGCATTTATTGGCGACGACAACGGAAACCTAAAAGCGCTCCGTCTCGTAAATCTTGAATGGACACTGGGCAATGATGGCCGGCCGGCCAGGTTTATCGAAGTGCCGGGATCAGAAAGAGATGTGCCTTGCGAACTGGCACTGCTGGCAATGGGTTTCCTACATCCGCAACACACAGGCATGCTCGAGCAGCTGGAAGTAGAACTCGACGAACGTGGCAATGTAAAAGCAACTGAAAAGAATTACCAGACCTCCATACCCAAAGTATTCGCAGCCGGCGATATGCGCCGCGGGCAATCGCTTGTGGTATGGGCCATCAGCGAAGGCCGCGAATGCGCCAGGAAAGTGGACGAATTCCTGATGGGCAGCTCACAACTGGAAAGTAAAGACCATTCGCTGCAAGCTATGGCCTTATAAAATATACTAATCAAAACTTTTCTCATAAGCAGGTTTAGATTTTGTTGTAACCTTCAGTCGGGCCGGGTTTTTACCCGGCCTTTTCTTTTAAAGACAGAAACCCCCGATCAGCAGAAACAATGCGACCATTCAGCTATTTGTACTGCTTTCAGCAGCGAAAGCGGATACTTTTGTTAGCTATGAAACAGCTGTTGTGCATCTGGGGATGGATATGGATGGCCCTGTCGCTGCAAGCACAGGAGCAAACCAGCGCCCCGCAGGATCTCGTCATTCATGCTAAAACGCTCAAAAAAGGCCTCTATAAAACATTCCGGGAATTTCAGACCAATAGCCCGTCTGAAGAAGGCGACCTCGTGATCAAAGAACGCAGCGCCGCCGCACAGATATATCTCCTCGCCAACCGCAACGAACTTGTTATCCGCGATGCATCCGGACAGGAACATAAAGTGAAAAATTACTGGGGCTTCTGCGATGGTAAGAATGTTTACATCAAAGACAATGGCCTGAACCGTATCACCGAAATGGGCTACTACTGCATCTATCAGCTCAAAGGCATTCAACCCTCCCGCGGATATTACAACTCCGCAGATATGACCGTCAACAATATCAACACACCGTATACACTAACGAAAGTGATCAATATCGTTACCGGTGATATCTACGAATTATCTGCCTATAATCTCAAAAAATATATTCTCCCGCAAGACAATACACTGTTGGAAGAATTTAGATCAGACCGGGAGAAAAAAGACGATCTGGAATATTATATCTTCCGTTTTAACGAACGAAACAAGCCACGGTAAAGCATCTTATCATCTGTCATCCTATATGCTCTCTCTTCTTCACACAGAAAAAAGTGTGTCCGTTACCGTATTTAATGTATCCTTGCAAATAATTGATACCCTAAACCTTAAGCGCGCTTTTGCGTTTTAATTCAGTAAATTACCAGTAGGAAAAAAACATAGTGACAGAACCAGCAGAAACCGGAAAAAAACACGGCCGCCCCTGGTGGAGATGGCTTTTATGGATATTAGTTGCGGTGCTCCTTTTGCCCGTAATGTTATTGCTATTGCTACAATTGAACGGTGTACAGAATTATCTCCGCCAACAAGGCGAATCCTATCTTCAGAAAAAATTAAATACACGCGTACAGATCGGATACCTCCGCGCAAGAGGATGGCAATACCTCGAACTGCGAAATGTTTTTGTAGCCGATACCACCAACCACGCCCTGTTTTATACCGGCTCTCTCAAAGTACATTATAACCTGTTCTCCCTTCTGGGTAATGAACTGAAGATCGATAAACTGGAATGGGATACCGCCCTGATAAACGTATACCGGCTTAACGACAGCACCTTCAACTATCAGTTCGCCGTTGATGCCTTCGTAACGCCCAAAGCCGCTCCGGACACGTTTCCCAAAGCCACCGGCACCACCTTGCAGTTTATCCTGAAAGATATTTCGCTGAAAAAATTCAGCGTCCGCTATGAGGATCTTCCCGGCGGAATGAATGCGGTGCTTACCTGGAATGAACTGCACCTCGATCCCGACGATCTGCTCGTGAACGATGGCGTGTATTCCTTCCGTGGCATCCGCCTCGATGGCCTCAAAGGTTTCTTCCGGCAAAATTATATTCCCAAGTCCACCAACGCAGCGCCACCGCCGCCCCCAGCAGATACCAACAGTGCAGCACTGCACCTGCTGCTGAAGAAACTCAGCATCACCAACAGCACCTTTCTCTATTCCGGCGATGGCATCGGCATCACCACCGCCTGGAAGATCGGCGAGCTGAAAGTGCTCAACAGCAGCCTCGATCAGGACTCTACCCGCATCCAGATCGGCGACCTCGCCATCAACAATACCGCCGGCATCGTAGCCATGCTACCCGGAAAAGATACCACGCCCGCCACACCGGATACTACGCCCAACACCTGGCAACTGTTTGCCACCCGCGTAGACCTGAACAAGCTGGCCCTTAGCTACGACAATGGCGGACCCGCGCCCAAAGCCGCCGGACCCGATCCAGATTATAAGCACCTGCTGCTTACCAACCTTAACTCGCATGTGGCCAATATCAGGTACCTGCCAGACAGCATCAGCGCCAGCATGAAAACATTTACCATGCGCGACTGGTCCGGCTTCACCATCCGCAAAGCCAATATGGACCTGGTGTTCACGCCGAAAAGCCTGTTGCTCAAAAACTTGCTGGTACAAACCAATAAAAGCATCCTCCGGAAAAATATAGCCGTTACCGTGCCCTCCTGGTCCGCCATCTCCAAAAACCTCGACCAGATGAACCTCGAAGGCAATCTCGACTCTATCCACGTGGCATTGGGCGAGTGGCTGGGCTTTGTGCCGGATGCAAGGAAAAATAAATATCTCGCGCCGCTGTGGGACAAACAACTAACGGCAACGGCTATATTCAAAGGCAGCCTCGCGCAACTTGGCATCAAAGAGCTGTATATCAACGACCAGCAAGGGAATGTGATCAAGGCAGATAACTCCGTGATCTCGCACGCCGCCGATCCCGGGAAATTCAATGCCGATATTCCTAATCTCTTCATACAATCAGGCAACAAAGCCCTGCGTGCCTGGCTGCCTCCAGGCGCCATGCCCGATACGCCCCGCCTGCCGGAAAACATGCTGATCACCGGCTCCTTCAATGGCGGCATGAAAAATATAACCACACAGCTGCAGCTGAAAAGCGACTATGCATCTGCCAACATAAATGCGAAACTCGTCAATATCACCGACAGCATTCATAGCAGCTATGACATCAGTATACCCTATTTCCGGGCGAATCCGGGTGTGCTGATGTATGATACCACCCTCGGCTGGGTTAGCGGCAGCCTGAAGGCTAACGGCCAGGGCTATACGATGAAAGGCATGGCCGCACAGGCCGCCGTGCAACTCTCCGAAGCTACCTATAACGGCTATACGTACAACGGCGTGAATGTGGACGCCAACATCAATAAAGGCGCATTTCGGGCAGCAGGCCAAAGTAGCGACAGCAGCCTCCATACCATATTCGATATCAGCGGAACGCTGGGCGATACTTCCCTCGAATCGTTGAAAGCCAATATAGATATTACCAAAGCAGACCTTTACGCTACCCATTGGTATACCGAGCCGCTCAGCGTGAGCGGCCTGCTCAATGCGGATTTCAGCAGTCTTGAACCACAGCGGATCGAAGGTTCCGCCTTGCTCACCAACTGGCAGATCGCCACCAAAGGGCATGTGGCGCCGCTGGATACCGTTTCACTGCTCGCTACCTACACCTATCAACAAATGTTGGAGCTGAAAAGCCCGCTCGGCCCTATCAACGCCTATGGCCATCTCGACTATACGAAAATAGGGGCCGCCCTCTCGCAGATCATCTCAAAACCGCTGCTGCCAAGAGATTCTGGTCGTATCATCGAACCGCCGCATGGCCAGCTGCTTACCTGGGACGCCTCTCTCATCTGGCCCCGCAGCCTGCAGCCACTGTTTCCGGCGCTCCGCGTAGATAAGCCACTGGTCATCACCGGAAGGCTTAATAGCGATAGCAGCCTGTTCGTCATGCAGGCATTTGCGCCGAAGCTGGCATACGATTCCCTGAAGATCGACAGCCTCGGCCTCTCTGCCCACATCCTCGACACCTCTCTGCAAGCGAACGTAGCGCTCGCCCATATGGCGCATCCTACTTTCCCGCTGCACCATACACAGGTATCTTCCCACGCCAACGCCGGCGTGGTCAACTTCGACCTGCTGCTGGATGATGCCAGCTACCGCGCCAAATATAAGCTGGGCGGTATGCTTACTTTCCTGCCCGCCAATGTAATGGAGCTTTCCCTCAAACCTGGGCTGCTGCTCAATAAACAGGAATGGGTAGTGGATCGTAACAATTTATTGCGAATGAAAAATGGTCTGCCCGATACCGCCAATATCCGGTTATCGCAAGGCAGCCAATCGCTGCAACTGGCCACCAAACCGGATTCCAGCACTACGCCCGCATTGCAGCTGAATGTGGCTAACTTTAAATTGTCCACCATCACCGGCCTGCTGGCTACAGACACACTGCTGGCCAACGGTAACCTCAATGCTGAAGCCACCGTCCGCAACTGGGATAAATCACCGCTGATCAATGCCACCCTGAAACTGGACAGTCTAACGGTGAAGAATACACTCATGGGCACGGTGGATGCCTCCGTGGAGAACACGCAGCCCAACCAGTATAGTCTCCAGGCCAGCCTTAGCGGCAATGAAAATGATCTGAAGATCAACGGTACTTATGATAGTACGATCAATGCCACCGTCAACATCAACCACCTGAACATGTCAGCCCTGGAACCCTTTACCATGGGCAACCTTACGCGGATGTACGGCAGCACAGACGGCAAGTTCACCATCAACGGCGATACCAAGACGCTGGAAATATTGGGTAACCTGCATTTCAACAATGCGGGCGGCACCATCAGCATGATAGGCGCAAATCTTCATCTCCCCGATGAAAATATTCTCATCGACGAAAAAGGCATCGCGATGAATAATGTGGTGATAGCTGATAGTCTGGGTAATGAGATGGTCGTGAATGGCCGTATCAACACGCCTGATTTCACTAAATATAATTTCAACCTGGATGTTAATGCCGACAATTTCATGGTGCTGGGCGCTCAACAGAATGAGGATCAGTGGATCTATGGACCTGCGTTCATCGATAGCAAGGTAAAGATCCGCGGCTCTATGGATATGCCAAGAATAGATGCCACCGTGAAGCTGCGTGATAAATCCAAAGTAACGCTAACCATCCCGCAAGAAGCGCCAGGACTGGCCGACAGGGAAGGAGTAGTGGAATTTGTAGATAAATCCCGTCCGGTAGATTCCGCACTCATTGCAAAAATGGACAGCCTGAAATATCAGAATCCAAAACTCAAAGGCATCAACTTCTCCGGCAACATGGAGATCACACCTGAGTCTTTGATTAAAATAATTATTGATAAACAGAATGGAGATTATGTAGAAGCAAAGGGTACGGCCAATATCAACGCCACCCTTGATGCCAGTAGCAAGATGAGCCTCACCGGCCGCTATGAGATCAACGAAGGAAAATACGAAATGTCGCTGAATCAGTTGATCAAAAGATCTTTTGATATCCAGAAAGGCAGTTACATTTCTTTCAATGGAGATGCCATGAATGCCGATCTGGACATCACCGCCAAATATACCGTGTACGCGCCCGCCATCGACCTTGTAAGCGATGGGCTGGCCGACGTCAACGACGCCAGTGTGCGCAACACTTACAAACAGCGTTTGCCTTTTGAAGTATACCTCATGATCAAAGGGAATATGATGAAACCGGATATCAGCTTCAGTCTTGACATGCCTGAAAAAGAACGCAATGTGCTGAAAGGCGCGCCATACAACAAGCTGAAACAACTGAACCAGGTCCCTTCTGAAGTAAACAAACAGGTAATGGGCTTATTGGTACTGGGCACATTCATCCCCGACGACCCTACCAGCACATTGGATAACAGTGCCGCTGGTGGCGTAGCCCAGGCCGCGCGTAACAGCGTGAGTAAAATCCTGTCGCAACAGCTGAACAATCTCGCTGGTAACCTCATCAAAGGTGTAGACCTCAACTTCGACCTGCAAAGCCAGCAGGATTATTCTACCGGCAGCGCACAGGAACAAACCAAGTTGAACATCGGCGCATCTAAAACATTGTTCAATGATCGTTTAACCGTTTCCGTTGGTTCCAACATCATGCTGGCCGGTAGCCAGCAGGCACAGAATGCCAGCTCGATCGTCGGTGATGTATCTATCGACTACAAACTCACGCGCGACGGGCGTTACAAGGTGCGCGTATACAGGAATAATAATCAATCAGTGATTGAAGGACAGATCGTAGAAAGCGGCGTAGCATTTATGTTGGTAATGGACTATGATGAGTTCAGAGAGATATTACAGCGGGCCAAACGCAGTACCAGCGCCACAAAATTGCGTGAATCAGATAAGAAAAAAAATAAAAAATAAACAGTTTCCGAACGGATGCAGCACAAAAACAGTCATATCATCGCTTCTTTCATCTGCCTGTTATACCTGGCGGTCAGCTCCTGCAGTACTACGCGTACCGTGCCGGAGAACGATCGCCTATATACAGGGAGCAGCATCAAGTGGAACGAAAAAAAGAAACCCAGAGATTATTCCTCGCTCACAGAAGGAATGGAAAAACGTATTCGACCCATGCCTAATAAAAAGTTTCTCGGCATGCCTATCAAATTGTGGTTATACAATATGGGCAAGGAACCTAGAGGCAAAGGATTGAATTATTTGCTCAGAAAAAAATGGGGTGAAGCGCCTGTGCTCATGAGCCAGGCCAAACCTGACTATACCGCCAATGTACTGAAAGAATACCTGTCGGATCATGGCTACTTCCAGTCAGATGTAGGCGCCAGCGTCAAATATTCCGGCAAGAAAAAAGCATCTATCCAATACACCGCTACGCCCAGTCTTCGCTATACCATCAGAAGTGTAACGTATGAAACAGACAGCAGTGCTATTGGCAAAACGATACTGCCCATGAAAGAAGAAAGCTCGCTGGAAGTAGGGGAGCCTTATTCTCTCGATTCTATCAAAGCCGAACGGGAACGTATACACGCTAATCTCAAAGAAATGGGTTACTATTACTTTACGCCGGATTATCTCATCGTGCAGGCCGACAGTAACCACAACGGCACCGTAGCTATGTATGTGAAGATCAAGGACAATACGCCAATAGCGGCACTGCGGCCCTACCGGATGCATGATATCACCCTGTTCCCGGATTATTCACTGGAAAACGATTCCGCTTCCGTACTGGGAACACCGGAACGCTACAAGAATGTATATATCGTAGATTCATCGAAGCGTTTCAAGCCGATCGTTTTTGAAAGATCGGTGTTCCTTCGTCCTGATAGCCTGTACCGTCAAAGCTCGCATAACATTACTTTACAAAGGCTGATCAACCTGGGCACATTCAAATTTGTGAAAGGACAGTTCAGGCCTGTAAGAGATACCGCTATACACAATATTGTGGGCGTTGGCTTGAACCAGGCGCCGGTATCGCTTACAAGGGACTCCGCATCACGCGCCCGCCGCGACAGCGCCGCGCGTTACGGCAACTACCGCAATATGGTCAACAACAGTTTGCGGTTAGATAGCGGCTGGCTCGATGCCAAATTTTATCTCACCCCTTATCCGCGCCGTTCGCTGCAAGCCGAGCTGAGAGGCACTTCCAAGTCGAATGGATTTGTGGGTTCGCAGGTAAAGATCACCGCCAAGAATCGCAACTGGCTGCATTCCGCCAACCTGTTGGAGATATCGCTCACGGGCGGTCTGGAATGGCAAACAGGCGCTAAAAGCAGCGGTGGGTCTAATTCCTATGTGCTGGGAGGCGAGGTGGCGGTTACCATCCCGCGCTTCTTTACGCCCATCAAAGGTATCAATATCAGAACGCCCTATGTGCCGCGTACGCGCATCAGCGTGGGATATGATCTCTACAGCCGCGCAGGGTTGTATAACCTCAACGCCTATACGGTGCAGTTGCAATACTTGTGGCAACATAACCAGTACCTGAGCCATATCCTTTCACCGATAGCCGTTTCTTATGTGCTGCCCACAAAGACTACCGCGGCATACGACAGCATTCTGAAACACGACCCCGGCCAGCGCGCCGCAATCTCTAAACAATTTATTTTAGGTGGTAACTATACGATCACCTACAATAACCAGGCGCCTAACCGCGTGCATTCTTTCTATCTCAGCGGCAACCTCGATGTATCCGGTAATCTCGCCGGTCTGATCATCCCCAAGCAGGGAGACAGCACACGCAATATTCTTAAAAATCCTTTTGCGCAATATGAGCGTCTTTCTCTCGAAGGCCGCCACTACTGGGCGATTGGCAAGGGCAAACAATGGATCAACCGCCTGTTTGTTGGCTATGGTCTTCCTTATGGTAATAGTACGTATGGCGCATCGCGGTCATTGCCTTTCGTGAAGCAGTTCTTTACCGGCGGTAGCAGCAGTATCCGCGCATTCCGGGCGCGTACGCTGGGGCCGGGCACCTACCACAACCCCGCGCTGGATACATCTTCCAGGCTGCTGGCCAACGAAGCCGGCGATATCAAACTGGAATTTAACTCCGAGCTGCGCGTGCATGTAGCCAGCGTTTTCAATGTGGCCGCATTTGTGGATGCCGGCAATATCTGGCTGCAAAAGTCTGATACCAGCCAGCCCGGCGGGCAATTCAAATTCGGCTCTTTCTATAAAGAGATCGCAGTAGGCGCTGGCCTGGGCTTACGTATAGATGCCTCTATCGTAGTGGTACGACTGGATCTCGCGTTCCCGCTGCGCATTCCCTATCTGCCCGAAAAGGAGCGATGGGTAATTGATAAGATCGCCTTCGGCGATCCTGAATGGAGAAAGAAAAACCTGATACTGAATATCGCGATCGGATATCCGTTCTAGTTATAGTACATCTTTCAGATGTTTGTAGTTAGATTTCACAGCATCAAATACTTCATCATAACGGCCACTGAGGATCAATTTACTCATCCAGAGGGCATATCCTTTCATTTGCGAAAATTCTATTTTCGGTGGCATCGCAAGAGAATCAGGATTGGTGAAAACGCTTACCAGCACTGGCCCGGCGGTCTTTGCAGCATTTGATAGCACTGTTTCTACCTCTTCCGGATTTTTCACGGTAAAGGCGGTGAAGCCCATCGCCTGCGCCACGGCGGCAAAGTCGGGGTTCACCATATCTGTTTGCCAGTCGGGGATGCCGGCTACTTCCATTTCCAGCTTCACCATGCCCAATGCGCGATTGTTGAAAACGATCACTTTTACGGGAAGTTTATATTGCTGTATGGTCATAAGATCTCCGAGTGTCATCGTCAAACCGCCATCACCGCAGAGGGCAAACACTTCCCGGCCGGGTTGCGCCAAAGCCGCGCCGATGGCCTGCGGCAGGGCATTGGCCATAGAGCCATGATTGAAAGAACCCAACAAAGTGCGCTTACCGGTACTCTCCAGGTAGCGGGCGGTCCATACGTTGGTCATGCCTGTATCTACCGTAAAAATGGCGTCGGTGGCGGCCAAACGGCTGATCGTTGTCGCCACAAATTCCGGGCTCACGGCGGCTTCTTTACCTTTGTCTTCTACATAGGTCTGTAATTTCTTTCGTATCTCTCGGTAAAATTCGAGCATGGAATCAAGAAAATCGCGGTCTGTTTTTTCTTTCAGCAAAGGCAGCAGGGCTTTTAGCGTGTCCTGGATGTCGCCACAGAGGCCCATTTCAAGGTTCGCACGGCGACCTAGTCGTTCAGGTTGCAAGTCTATCTGTATAATGCGGGAGTGCTCCGGGATAAACGGCGTGTACGGAAAATCTGTTCCTAACAATAACAACACATCTGCTTCATGCATGCTTTTATAGGCAGATGCCAGGCCCAGTAAGCCGGTCATGCCCACTTCATTAGGATTATGATGCTGGATGCCCATTTTCGCGCGGAAAGAATAGGAGACAGGGGCCTTCAGGAGAGAAGATAACGCGACCACTTCATCATGTGCGGCAGCAGCGCCAAGGCCGCAATAGATGGCTACTCTGCCCGGCGCTTGTAATATTGCAGCAAGCTGCTGCAACTCTTCGTCAGACGGTCGTATCACGGGATTAGGCCGGTACACCCGCATAGCGGTAGGTATCTCCACGGCAGTGGCGGCGGCTACATCGCCCGGCAATCCGATCACAGCTACGCCACGTTTGTGTACCGCATGCTGCAACGCAGCCTGCATCATACGCGGCGCCTGTTCCGGCGTAGCGGCCAACTGGTTATAATGGCTGCAATCATCAAACAGTTTGATGATATTCGTTTCCTGGAAGTAACCACTGCCAAATTCATTGGTGGCACAAGTGGATGCAATGGCCAGCACCGGCGCGCCGGAACGATGCGCATCGTAAAGACCATTCACCAGGTGCACATGCCCCGGGCCACTGCTGCCAGCACAACAGCCAATGCCCAACAGCTGGGCATCTGCGCCGGCGGCATAAGCGCCGGCCTCTTCATGTCGTACATGTATCCACTGTATACGCCCGTCGCGGCGCACAGCATCGTTAACATGATTTAAACTATCTCCCGTAACGGCGTAGATACGTTTCACGCCTGCATCTGCAAGCATCGATACAAGCTGGTCAGCAACTGATTTCCCCATAAAATATCTTTTTTGAAAATTGTAGGTATGATCAATAAAACCATTTTTTCTTATACATTGTTCACCTACCTTTGCGCTGCGGCCAGCTACATTTTTTATGAAGATCATGAAAACCTCTTTGCCAGCAGATTCACTGCTGTGGCAACAATTGCCGGCTATCCATTACAAAGACGCCTATACCGGGCCGCTGCCGCATCCCACCAATCTCCTCGCTATCACGCAGGCCTTTGTTTTTTCTGCTCCTCGTTGGGTGGAACATCTCTTACATTTCCGTGATGCCATTGTAAAATGGTTTGGATTGAAAACAGACAAACAAGGAACCGCACGGTTAACACTCACGCCAGGCGAACAGGCCGGTATCTTTACCGTTATCACTAAAAATGATCACGAGCTGATCATGGGCACGGACGATAAGCACCTGGATTTCAGGGTATCGCTTTATCTCCGGCAGCACGCGCTGGTCTGTTCCACCATTGTATATTTCAATAATCGCTGGGGCAGATTTTACTTTTTCTTTGTAAAGCCGTTCCATCGACTGATAGTACCCGTGATGGTGAAAAGTGCGCTCATGCACCTGAAAGCCTCGGAAAATTAGTTTATTTTTATGCTACACCTAAACCGCACCGCATGAGGAATCTGCTGACCCCTTCTCTGGCCTTGCTATTGCTTTGCAGCGCCTGTAGCAAAAAGATCACGCAAACGGGAAAGGCTTCTTTCTATGGCGATTCCTTCGACGGAAAGAAAACCGCCAGCGGTGAAATTTTCCACCAGAATAGTATGACTGCTGCCCACCCCAGCCTGCCTTTCGGCACAAAAATACGGGTCACCAACATCGCCAACGGACGTAGCGTAAAGTTGAAAGTCAATGACCGCGGCCCCTTCACCAAAGGACGCATCATCGACGTTTCCCGCAAAGCCGCCGGCAAGCTGGGTATGATCAGCACAGGTACGGCCACTGTGGAAGTGACCTACAAGAAGAGAAAACATTGATCAGAGTGCATGTGCGCCCTCGGCGATCTCTTCCACCATCTTCTTACAGAAAGCCGGCAGGTCTTTTGGTGTTCTGCTGGTAACAAGTCCGTTATCAGTTACCACTTCCTCATCCAGCCACATCGCACCGGCATTTTCGAGATCTGTTTTCAGCGAGGGATAAGAGGTGACCCTGCGTCCATCCAGTTCACCGGTTTCAATCATCGTCCACGGGCCATGACAAATAGCGGCAATCGGCTTGCTGTCGTCGAAGAAGCCGGTTACAAAGTTTACCGCATCCTGATTGATGCGCAACTGATCGGGGTTCAACACGCCGCCCGGCAATACCAGTGCATCATAATCCTGTGCCTTTACCTCGCTCAATTGCTTGTTTACCGGGTATTCCTTGCCCCATTCTTTTTCTGCCCAGGCGCGTACGACTTCTTTTTCCGGAGATACAATATCCACCTCTGCTCCGGCATTTTTCAGCGCTTCCAGTGGCTGCGTAAGTTCTACTTCTTCGAAGCCATTTGCCACCAGTATAGCGACTTTCTTGTTATCAAGTTGATTTGCCATAATTAATTTATTTTTTTTGATGAGTAAATAAAAAGGCCGGATCAAAAACGGTTCCCATAAGC
This sequence comes from Chitinophaga vietnamensis, assembly GCF_902167635.1. Taxonomy (GTDB): domain Bacteria; phylum Bacteroidota; class Bacteroidia; order Chitinophagales; family Chitinophagaceae; genus Chitinophaga; species Chitinophaga vietnamensis. Next base: position 467,797 of record NZ_CABHMS010000006.1, on the reverse strand, counting down.
AAATATGCCATGGCAGAGCGTTTCAGACAGTCTTCATAAGGCTGTGCTGTATATATTTTTGCCCATTTCGTGCCATTTCTCACGCGTGTGTCAATTTTGATGAATAAAATTGCTTTTAGAAAACGTTCCTGCTTTATTTGTTGGCAATCAAAACAGGACAATGAAAAATATCCCGCTCATTACGGCTCTGCTGGCGTTTAGCCTTGCAGCACATCACGCCACGGCTCAGGCGCCTGCCGCCGAGCTTCCCGGCTTCACCGCCTATGCGGACCCCAGGGAAGAAAAAGTAGATATCGACTACCAACAAGGTGTCATTCACTGGACAGATAACGCCAATACAATAAACTTTTATTTTCATGCCGCCAGCACCGGACCGCTGAAAGTAGCACTGATAGCCAAATCAGATGCAGGCAGCAAAGTAGATGTGAGTATAAACGGAACAGACAAAACAGTTATCATTCCTAACAATCAGGACTATACGAAAATTCCGGTATTGCAAACCAATATCAAAAAGCCAGGCTTTTATTGCATTACATTGAAAGGAGTGGAGAAGCAGGGAGAAATATATGCAGATGTAAAAGCGGTAACGCTCGAAGGCGCCGCAGTGAAAGATATCCAGTTCAACCCGAAACCCTGGCGCCGCGCGGCTTCTGTGCACCTCAACTATCCGGTGCCGGAAGGCAAAAATGTAGAGTGGTTCTATGGCGAAATAAAAGTGCCGGAAGGAGAAGACAAGATCGGTACTTACTTCATGTCTTGCGGCTTCCACCGCGGATACTTTGGTATGCAGGTTAATTCTCCTACTGAAAGAAGGGTGATCTTTTCTGTATGGGATGCCGGTGGCGAACCACAGGAGCGCAGCAAGGTGAAATATGAAGACCAGGTAGTCATGCTCGCCAAAGGCGATAGCGTTTATGCCAGTGGGTTTGGTGGCGAAGGCACCGGCGGGCATAGCCACTGGATCTACAACTGGAAAGCCGGCGAAACCTATCGCTTCCTGATGCACAGCGTTCCGCAAGGCGCCACTACCACTTACACCGCTTATTTCTACGTGCCGGAGCACCATGAGTGGAAGCTCATCGCCAGCTTCCGCGCGCCGAAAGACGGAAAATATATGGGGCATCTCTACTCATTCCTCGAAAACTTTTCCTTTGAAAATGGCCACCTGGGCCGCAAGGGCTATTATGGCAACCACTGGATCAAAACCAATACCGGCGAATGGATAGAGCTCACTAAAGCCAGGTTCACCAACGACGCCACCGCCAAAGCCAAGGATCGTATCGACTATGGCGGCGGCTATGAAAACGGCTGGTTCTATCTCTGGAACAGCGGCTTCAAACCCGCCAATGCACAATACGGCGATATCTTTGAACGCCCCGCCAAGGGCCAACACCCGGAAATTGATCTTCCGAAATTCTGATAAACTAAGCCCTCTCATTGAATGAGAGGGCTTTTATTTAATTTATATCTTCACTTAGTCTATAGGATTGATATGACGAATTTACATTTTAAGAGCTCGCCTCTTTCTTGAAAAAAACCGGGCATTTTTCGCCCGGTTCACATAGTCCAATAGAATCAGGGAGAACAGCTAACGTTAACGGCTATATGAATGCTTCAGGAGCAGCCTCCTGCGGGGGTGGGGGTTTGCAAACAATCAAAATACATTCTACAGCATAGGTTAAAGGTCAATGTAAAATTACCCGGCGGGGATTAAGTAATAGTTAAGCGAAATTTATTTTAATTTAAATTCGGGACAGATTTAAGGACAGCTAGCAAAACCCAAACGGTCATGTCTCCGAAGAAAATATTGCCCATCCCGGGAGTACTGGAAGCGCTCAACCCTTTCAAGGTAAAGAAGCAGCGCATCATGAATTTCAATCCGGCCATCAGTGTCACTACCCGCAAAACTGCGGCAGTAGCGAAAATCAACGTATTCGATTATGATGCGAACGAATGCACAGAGAGCATGCTTTCCAGCGCGGAAGAAACATTTCCCTATGCAGAATCACCCCGCATCAGCTGGATCAATATCGACGGGCTGAATAAAGATGAGGTCCATAAGATTTGTGAACGGTTCAATATCCACCCACTACTGGAAGAAGATATCCTCAGCATCGGCCAGCGCGCCAAAATGGACGAAATCGGCGAATGTCTCTTTTGCCTGCTGCCCATGATGTACTTCAATTGCGAAACTTCAACAGTAGAGCAGGAGCAGGTCAGCATCGTGCTCGGAAAGAATTTTGTGATCTCCTTCCAAGAAGATCCAAGCCGTGATGTGTTTGATCCAATCCGCGACAAACTCCGGATCAATACTTCCCGCATTCGCTCTGGCGGCGCCGATTATCTCTGCTACTCCCTGCTGGATATCATTGTAGATAATTATTTCGTGGTGTTGGATAAACTGGGAGAAAGAATTGAATTGATGGAAGATATGGTGCAGCATCAGCCCAACACCCGCACTCTCGCGAGGATCAATTTCCTCCGCCGCGAAGTGCTGCTCTTCAAACGCGCCATAGCACCCGTGCGCGAGCTCCTCAACGGTATCCTCAAAAGTGAAAGCGATCTGCTGGAAGACAGGGTTACCAAGTATTTCAAGGATGTGCATGATCACATCATCCAGTGCAACGATCTCGCCGATAACTATCGCGATATGGTGCTCAACTTGCAGGAAATGTATCACACCCAGCTCAATCTCAAACTAAACGAGATCATGAAAGTGCTGGCCGTGGTAACTACGCTCATGGCCCCGCTCACGCTCATCGCCGGCATCTATGGTATGAATTTCAAGAACATGCCTGAGCTGGAAGTGCCCAACGGATATTTTATTACCCTCGGCTCAATGGCCGTTATCCTGATTATTATGATCTGGGTATTCCGGAAACGCGGCTGGTTCTGATTATTTTTTCTTGTAGATAGGAACAGTTGAACAAGGTTCGCCGTACATAATACTTTTCGCTACAGGACGCAAAAGCCGGGTCACCTCAGCATAGGCCACTTCTCCCACACGTTTGTCGCCACAGCCTTTTATCACGATCCTTTTGTCCGCAAAGGCCGCTACATCCAGTTTGGCGAGGTTACGCAGATAAAGGGTTTTATACATAAATTCTGCATCGCCAAAAGCGGCATAAGCCGCCACAGGCTCCAGGTAGGTCATTACCAGCATATATGCCCATAAAGGAATAACAGTATCCACACTACAGATCAGGCCCACATTCTTGCCGCGGTATTGCTCCCAGTCTACCAACTGCAAAGCACTGCGGAAATCTTTCTCCTTGAGGATCATTTGCATAAAGAGATAATCCTTCAGGTCAAAGATCACGATCTCTCCTTCCGGGTAAAACTGCTCCAGGTCTATTGTTTCCAGGCCGCTCTGTGCCACTTTATTGATGATCTCTTCCATATTATCCACATTTAGACATACAAATTTACGCCCTTATCTACAATAAAAAAGGGACCGCCTGTTGGCAGCCCCTTTGATCCTTATGTCAGTAAAAATGTATTTGTTTAGAAGAACTTACCGCGATTATCTTTGATATCGCTTTTCTTCTTCAGCACTTCAAACAGTTGGTTATCAAGCATTGCTTTGATGCTCTGTTCGTAGGCAGCCTGCACTGTTGCAGGGTCTTGAGCAGGTTGCGCTGCAGCCTGATAGCTGTCTACTTTAATCACATACACACCTGCATTACCTTCGATAGGGGCTGATACTTTAGCAGTACCCCAATCCTTGTTGAAAGATGCACCGGTTACACGAGGCTCAAAGCCCAGTGAAGCGATGAACGGACTGGCAAAAGAAACACCTTCTGCTTTCAGCACCGGCTGTGTAGTGGATTTGGAAGCAGCGTCGAGAGAAGCAACAGCACCGATCTTGGCAATGATCTGTTCTGCTTTCTTATGTTTTCTTACTTCTGCTTCTACCTGAGGTCTAACGTCATCCAGCGGAGCAGTACCTTCTTTACGGATGCTGGTCAGCAGGGCCACCACATATTTATCATCCAGAGAAAATACATTGCTCACATCGCCTTTCTTGGCATCATACGCCCAGCGAACCAGATCGCGCGACTGACCAATACCGGGAATTACGAAATCCATCGGACGAACATTGTCTGCTACTTTTGGCGCCAGTTTACCTTCCTGTACCGCTTTTTCAAATGCGGCAGGAGTGTGGTTCTTGTTGGCAAATTCGCTTGCAGCGCTGTATGCCGCGTTATTAGTTTCCTTGCTGGCATCAACAGCTTTACCGAGGTAAGCCACTTTGATAGCAGGACCAATATTTGTTTGATCCATGATCTGTATTACGTGATAACCAAATTGTGTTTTTACCACTTTGGTTTCACCTTTAGTACCATAGAGTGCAAAATCTTTGAATTCAGGAACGAACTGGGAAGATGGAGTCAAAGTATATTCACCGCCAGTTTCTTTACTACCCGGATCATCGGAAAGTTGTGTAACGAGCGCTTTGAAATCGGCGCCGCCTTTCACAGCAACAAGGATGCTATCTGCGCGTTTCTTCGCAACAGAATCAGGAAGGCCGCCCTGCGGACCGGATGCAACAAGGATATGACGCACTTTCACACTGTCCGGCATATTTTTACGATCTACCATTTTCGCATAAACGATCAGGTTATTATCGTAGTAAGGGCCGAAAGTGCTGCCCACAGGCAGATTCACGATAGAATCTTTCTGTGGAACTTTTGCTTCGTTCTTGGCAACATAGCCATCATAATATTTAATGTCTGAATTGCGGTTGATGAAACCGGCAATATCTTTCACGGTATCCATTTCAGCTTTCAGCGTCAGCAGTTGTTTGATAGCGGCTGCAGAGTCAATAGCAGTAGGGATCGCATCGAATACCAGGTATTCGATTTTGCGGGATTCTTCTACTTTGAAAAGCTGTTTGTGATCCTGGATAAAACGCTCCAGTTCACTGTCTGTGACTTTTACAGTAGAATCCGCGATGCTGGCGTAAGGAACATTAACATAAGAAACTGTAGCAGTTTTGCTGTTATCTTCCATTTGTTGTTTCGCCAGCCATTTAGGATAATATACGCTTGCTTTTACCAGTGACAGATATTTGCGCTGTTCCTGGGTTTTAGCGATATAGTTCTGGAGATTGTGCAGTTGCTCACGGATCTGCGGGTTGCTGCTTGCCTGCTGTACTACCTGTACCAGCTGCTGGCGATCGAACTGTCCGTTATGCGTAAATTGTTGCACTACAATCGGGCTCGGGTTTTTACCAGTGATCTGATCTACCACTTCCGCTTCCGTAACAACAATGCCCAGTTTTTTATACTGGTCCTGCATGATCTGTTCATTCAGAAACTGGTTCCACACCTGCTCACGGATATATTGACGGGTTTGTTCGTCAAGATTCGGCATTTGCTGACGGGCAGCAGATTCTTCATCCTGGATACGACGCTGGTATTCTGAAAGATCCAGCTCTTGTCCATTTACTTTACCCACAGCGGTGGAACGTCGGGCAAGGGAACTTTTGCCAAAGAAGGCATCCTGCAACAGGAAACTAACAATCGCCAGGCAGATCACTACTACGATCACCACCGCGTATTTGTCCCTGATTTTCTGAATTACTGACATATATTATATAGTCTACATTTTTAAGGAAAGCAAAAATAGAATAAAATAACTGTAACTGCAAAAGAGTATTTTTTGGTTTCAAACGCAGTACAGCAAAGGGTTTGAAGCATTTATAACACTTTCAGGGGCTATCGGCCATCCACAGGTTTTCCACACGAAGCCCTGATTTTCAACCGCTTTCTCGCACGGATTTTATCGCCCGCAAATGCCCGTTTTATCTGGTATCTTCGCAAATGCAATCCTTTCCGTCAGCAAAAACATTATTCACAATTGTGAAAAAGTCATTTCGGGCTATTCACAGGGAAATGTGAATAAAACAACGCAAAACCGAAACATACACTTGTTTGGAGGTTTTTCATTCCCGCGACGTTTTTTTCCACAATTGATGTGTAAAAACCCCTGTAAAACGTAAAATAAGTTGGGAAAAGGTGCCTTTATACACAGGTAAAACTAATTTTGTTTTTGTACTGAAAGTTTCTCTAGAAATTTTGAGCCTGCTTTTGTGGATAGTAAATGCCATCTTTTAACATTTTCCTAATACAGTGAACAACGAAAAGATTTTCACGCACAACGATATCCACGTATGTGGATGAATATATCAAAATCCAGTATTGGCGCGGAAAGAGCCTGTTAATTTAATGTGGATAGCTATGGAAAAAAGAATAACAACTACATTTGTATCAAGGCTGAAAAATTAATTTCCACATATTCACAGCCCTAATAGTAGTGGGCTTTTCTTTTAAAAAAATAAATAAGTATATAATTATGATTACGGAAATCGCCACCGCGAAAAAAAATTTGCAACACAACGGATTTTTGGATATACCGGTGGATCCCGCTTTGGATTTGTTCGCAGCGATCGAGGATCTGAAAAAAAGGAAAAACGCAATAGTGCTCGCGCACTATTACCAGGAACCGGATATTCAGGATATCGCTGATTACATCGGCGATAGTCTGGGCCTCAGTCAGCAAGCCGCAAAAACGGATGCAGATATAATCGTTTTTGCCGGCGTGCACTTTATGGCCGAAACCGCGAAGATTCTGAGTCCGCAAAAAAAAGTACTGCTCCCCGACCTGAAAGCAGGTTGCTCATTGGCCGACAGCGCCCCACCGGAGTTATTCAAAAAGTTCCGCGATAAATACCCGGATCATATCGTGATCTCCTACATCAACTGTTCTGCAGGTATCAAGGCGCTCAGCGATATCATCTGTACCTCCTCAAACGCCGAGAAAATAATCGAAAGCGTTCCCAAGGACCAGCCGATCATTTTTGCCCCCGACAGGAACTTAGGGGCTTATTTGGTCAAAAAAACGGGTCGCGACATGGTTTTGTGGAATGGCGCCTGTATGGTTCACGAAATATTCTCCCTGGAGAAGATCACCAAACTCAAAATCAGGCATCCGAAAGCAAAAGTGATCGCCCATCCTGAATGTGAGCCGGCGGTACTGGCCATTGCGGATTACATTGGTTCCACAACGGGTTTGTTGAAATTCACACTGAAAGATGATGCCCGGGAATATATCGTAGTTACCGAAACTGGCATCCTGCATCAGATGCAGAAAGAAAATCCTGGTAAGACTTTCATCCCGGCGCCGCCAAATAATGCATGCGCTTGTAACGATTGTCCACATATGAAATTGAACACGCTGGAAAAATTATATCTCTGCATGGAATATGAACAACCGGAAATTACCATGGAAGAAAGCCTTAGAATAGCAGCTAAAAAACCCATCGAAAGAATGTTGGAAATCAGCGCACAGGCTGGATTATAATTTATAACTAATTGATTTTCAATTTTATTTAGACAAAAATAATTTATTGAGAAGAAATGAATGCCCTGAGAATTGAATATTCTCGGGGCATTCTTATTTACCCTTTGCCCAACTAATTCTCAGCGCTCTATGAATAGCTTGAGGATGCGATATTTACATTTCACTCACACAAATACCCGCTTTATCCACATCTGCAAAGGCATAAAGCCTGCTTTCTCCACATAGCAAACAAAACTGGTTTTTGAGCTGCCTGAGAATTAGATATTCTTTTTTATCCTTGGGTTAGCCCATGTTGGGTGTTTTTTACGCAAATGTCAGCGCTTATGTAGTCAGCTGAGAATCGAATATTTGAAAGATTCTTGTAGAATGGTCAACAATTTTAATTGTTAAAACGCTGACGCGGCATTTTGTGAAGGCCCTGAGAATCGAATATTTGAAATTTTTCGAGGCGGAATGGGAAATAAACAATTCTATTTGATTCTCAGTGGGTTAATAAATAATTTTAGTGCGCTGAGAATGAAAAATTCATCAAAACTCGTGGTGACCCCAGGGATTTCTTCCACAGCTTAATGTCAGCGCACTTGTTATGCTTTGAGAGTAAATCCTCATGGACCTTTATGCGACACACAAAAATCCATCGCATTCTCAGGCCTTTGGTAACGCGCTGAGAATTGAATATTTTAAATGTAGTCAGGCAAAAAGTTAAAGTGATTTATTCATTCAATTCTCAGCCCACTGTTAAGCGCCTGAGATTTGAATATTTTTTATTGGGCCTTACAACGGGAGGGAAACTCTCTCCTCCGGCGAATTTTTTCTTCCGTTAGTGAGAATGACGATTTCTTACCACCGAAATGTGGATAAATAGGTCATTTTCGCAAAATTTTTTTTTGTTTTTAGTTTGAAGCGCAGAAAATTGTGGAAAAATCAGGGGAAGTTCGAAGAAAAATGAAATTTTTTCTGTTTTTGGGGATAAAATGGGAGAGTAGAGGAAAATTCTAAATTTCCTCTACCCAAATATGATCAGCTTCAGTTTTTCGGAGCGATAAATTATATCCTGCAACGAGGATAGAGATCGGATCTCCCAGCGGAGCAATTTTTTCTATTTTCACTGTTTCACCAGGTACGCAACCCATTTCCATCAGCTTAATATGAAGATCGTCCTTTTCAAATTCTATGATCACAGCACTCTTTCCTGTGGCGAGTGAGGATAATTTAATAATGCCTCTTTTCATTATCTACAAATTGGTCCGTTTTAACTTTGTTCCAGCAAATGGGGAGATCATCCTTTGGACGATAGACAAAGTTAGGCTGGTCCCTTCAATATGCAAAAAGAAACCTCATACAATACAAAATTTCACTTTAATTTTACAAAATACCAGATTAGAAGAAAGAAATGGCAATTCAGTTTACTGCACATGAAGTGACGATCAATTTGAAGGACAGAATGGCTTTGAAAGCTTACCTTAAGGACCTGTTCGTAATAGAAGGACAAGGACTCAAAAGTTTGCATTATGTTTTTTGCAGCGATGAGTATCTGCTGGAGATCAACAAGCAATTTTTGCAACATGACACCTATACAGATATCGTGACATTCGAGATGTCGGAGGATCCGGAAGTTACAGAGGGGGAAATATACATTAGTGTAGATAGGGTAGAAGAGAACGCAGCAAAGTTTGGAGTTCCCGCCTATCAGGAATTACATCGTGTAATTTTTCACGGCGCTTTGCACCTTTGTGGATACAAAGACAAATCAAAGAAGGATCAGGAATTGATGCGCGCGAAAGAGGATGAGTATCTCAAAAAGTACTTCAGACTATAACAATGTTCCACGTGAAACATTGTAGATTTTTTTTCGAAGAGGATGTTCCACGTGGAACATCCTTTTTCATTCCAACTTCATGTGTTCCACGTGGAACATTTAATTTCTCAGTACAATCTCCCTTCTTCTCCGTAATTTTGCATTTTCTAAAATTATTATGTTTCCATCATACGATATAATTGTTGTAGGCGCTGGCCATGCAGGGTGCGAGGCCGCCGCTGCCGCCGCCAATATGGGGTCAAAAGTTTTGTTGATCACCATGAATATGCAGACGATAGCCCAAATGAGCTGCAACCCTGCTATGGGAGGCATTGCCAAAGGACAAATTGTGCGAGAAATTGATGCATTAGGTGGTTACTCTGGTATTGTTACTGACCAATCCATGATCCAGTTCCGCATGCTGAACCGTTCGAAAGGACCTGCCATGTGGAGCCCCAGAACACAAAATGATCGCATGCTCTTCGCAGCCAAGTGGAGAGAGGCACTGGAAAAAACGCCTAATGTGGACTTTTACCAGGATATGGTGAAAGGCCTGCTCGTGAAAGACGGTCGCTGCTATGGCGTAATCACTGGCCTGGGGCATGAAATACAGGCTAAAGCAGTAGTGCTCACAAACGGCACCTTCCTCAATGGGGTTATTCATATAGGAGACAAGCAATTTGGCGGCGGGCGTGTAGCCGAAAAGGCTGCAACCGGCATTACCGAACAGTTAGTATCCCTTGGCTTTGAAAGTGATCGTTTGAAAACAGGCACCCCTCCCCGCATCGATGGCCGCAGCCTCGACTATTCTAAAATGGAGGAACAGAAAGGCGATGATGAGATCGTTGGCTTCTCTTATCTCGATGTAGAAAGAATTAAACCTGCCCAGCAAAGGAGCTGCTGGATCACGTATACAAGTGAAGCAGTACACGATATGTTGCGTACTGGTTTTGACCGCTCACCCATGTTCCAGGGACGTATTCAAGGAACGGGCCCTCGCTACTGCCCCAGCATCGAAGATAAAATCAACCGTTTTGCTGAGCGCGATCGTCATCAATTGTTCGTAGAGCCGGAAGGATGGGACACGGTGGAGATATATGTGAATGGATTTTCGACCTCCCTGCCCGAAGATGTACAAATGAAAGCGCTCCGCATGGTGCCTGGCTTTGAAAATTGCCGTATGTTCCGTCCTGGATATGCGATCGAGTACGACTACTTTCCACCTACCCAATTGCAATTCTCTTTGGAAACTAAACAGGTGCAGCATCTCTTCTTTGCCGGACAGATCAATGGTACCACCGGCTACGAAGAAGCCGCTTGCCAGGGTTTGATGGCCGGCATCAATGCCCACCTCAAGGCCACAGGGCAAGATCCTTTTGTATTGAAAAGAAGTGAGGCTTATATCGGCGTGCTCATAGACGACCTTATTAACAAGGGAACGGAAGAGCCTTACCGGATGTTTACTTCCCGTGCAGAGTTCCGTACATTGCTTCGCCAGGATAATGCAGACCTTCGCCTGACCGAAAGAAGCTATAAACTGGGCCTCGCCTCTGAAGAAAGAATGCAGAAAGTAAAGGAAAAGACAACTGGCGTAGAGAAAATCAAAGCCATCCTGAAGGAATTATCCATTGAACCAGAAGAAATCAGTGCTCTGCTTACCTCTAAATCTTCTGCGCCACTGACTCAAAAACAGCGCGCTCACCAAATATTATTGCGCCCCGGACTGGACATTTTTTCTATGAGAAATGAAGTGCCGAAGATTGCGAAGGCACTCGAAGGCTTCAGCAGAGAAACATTGGAACAGGCAGAAATTCAGATCAAATATGAAGTGTACATCGAAAAAGAAAATGAACTCGTTCAGAAAATGAGTCAACTCGAAGACCTGGTAATACCTGATACATTTGATTATGGCAAACTGGTTTCCCTTTCAGCGGAAGCCAAACAGAAATTTAATAAAATCCGTCCACGTACTTTGGGACAAGCCAGCCGAATCAGCGGTGTGAATCCAAGTGATGTACAAATCTTGATGGTGTACATGGGACGATAGAAAAGATCATCTTTTAAAAAAAGGGGCAAGTCTGAACAGATTTGCCCCTTTTTATTGAATTTTTTTGTCCAAAACCGGAAAAAAGTGACCTTTTGAGGTAGGGTAAATTTCGAATATCTCTGAGAGGTTGAATACATATATTCAAAAAGAGGGTGAGGCTGAAAATGGGGCTAAAAATACGTTTTTTGTAAATGGAAGATTTTTTTAAAGGGAGGGCAACCATTTTTTAGCATTATGCGTATTCTTTTACGTATATATACCTGAAGTCCGGCAAGAAACTATTTGTGCACGACCTGAACGATATTAACCAGCTTATAGCCGGCTGCCGCAAAAAACAACGCGGCAGCCAGGAAACGCTTTACCGGATTTTTTTCGGTTATGCGATGAGCATTTGTTTACGGTATGTACAACAAAAAGAAGAAGCCGTCGAAATTATGAATGATGGATTTCTAAAAATATTTCAACACATACATTCTTTTGATACAAGCCGCCCCTTCAAAAGTTGGTTAGCTAAAATTATGGTGAATACCGCCATCGATTATTTACGCAGTAAGAAGAAAGTACAATTTGCTGATGATATTGACCATGTACACGAAATAGCAGTAGACGAACATATAGTGGAGAAACTGTCTTATGATGAACTGCTGCAGCTGGTACAAACATTACCACCGGCATACCGTACTGTGTTCAACCTATACGTCATGGAAGGATTTCAACACCACGAGATTGCCCAGACACTGGGTATTTCCGAGGGAACTTCTAAATCGAATTTGTTTAAAGCCAAGAAAATATTGAAAGAGAAAATTACAAAAGCTGCTGCCAATCCTTCGCAAGGAGGTATTGGAGCAAATATTTCGTTGTTTAACAATGAGTGACTTTTTTGAAAATAGTATTCGTAACAAGCTGAATGAAGCTGATATTCCATTCGACCAGGAAGCCTGGGGAAAAATGGAAAAAATGCTTGACACCAGTGATGACCGCAAACCGGGAATCTTCTGGTGGTGGCTGTTGCCATTGCTCGTTATGTTAGGTCTTGGTGGCTGGTGGCTATTTAATAATGGCACTTCCCAGACCAATAACCTGCAAAGAAAAACGTCTCAAAAGTTACCAGATACGATTGCCGGCGTGATCCCGAAGAGTACACCACCTTCGATAAAAACGTCTGTGCCACCATCAACACAACAACTTGTGCAGGTGAAATCAGCGACTGAAAAGAGAAACAGCTCTTCATCTCCCAAAAAAATTATTCCTTCATCTCCCCAAGAAAATATCAAACGTGAAGATGTTACAGGTATCAATGATCAAACAGTTTCTCCATCAACCAGTAACGTAGCGATACCATCAACACCGTGGCATATATCTTCATTGTATACAAAAAACAGGTATAACGTTAACGATTATACGAAATTATTATCATCGTCTCAAATACCTGTGGATACTGCTGTTTCAGCGGATGCAGCATCACGTTTTCCAAGAAAGAAACCGAAACATCCGCGGTTGTATGTGGGACTTAGCCTCGGACCAGATTTTAACGCCGCACCTTCTTTCAAATATGGAAAGATCGGGTTCAATGCCGGCATATTGGCGCATTACTATTTCAAACCAAAATGGTTTGTAACTACCGGCGTGGTGTATAATAAAAAAATCTACGGCGCCACATCCAAAGATTATAATTACCCGGTTTATCAACTACAGAAAGTTGATGCCAATTGCGATGTGTTGGAAGTACCGGTTAACATCAACTACAATTTCTGGGAAAACAAGGATAATAAAGTGAGTGTATTGGCGGGTGTTTCCAGCTACTTTATGCTCAAGGAAAATTACGACTATTATTATGCCGGCGGATATACAAAAGAGCTGGTTTTCAAGAATGAAAACCGACACTATCTTGCGATGTTGAATGTAGGCGCATTATATCAACATCCAGTTGGTAAACGCCTGATATTAGGCGTTCAGCCCTATGCAAAAATTCCGCTCAAAGGTGTGGGGGCAGGAAGTGTGAAATTGTATTCTACCGGTGTCTCCTTTCAACTGAATCTTACAGGAAAACGGCATACGCAATAGCCTGGAGGCCGCTTGGATAGCGGCCAGAACAATCTTTTTCGCCCGCTTGTTACTATATTTGATAACATTGCCACACTTTAAATAGTTTTACCATGGCGAAAAAGAAAAAGAAAGAAGATGAATTTCCCGGGTATCCGCAATATCCTGCTAATGAAGATATCATGAGCACCGGTAACCGTGCCAATGAAGTGGACCTCAACATGGATGATGTAACAAGATCATACCGTCATAACAGTGAACTGCCGCCGGCCAAAAACAAAGGCGGTAAAAAAGGTGAAGAAGAGCAGGAAGAGACCTGGCAGAAAGACAAAACAGGGGAGGACCTGGATGTACCAGGCGCTGATCTTGACGACGCGGAAGAAGCGATCGGAGAAGAGGATGAAGAGAATAACCTGTACAGTCTGGGTGGCGACAGGCATCGTGATCTTGAAGAAGATAACGGTGAGTTCCTGGACGAAGATGAGGACAGCAAATATTGATCACAGCAATGGCGTTAGCAGCCTGCATACAGCATCCAGAAAGCGTTTCAACACATTACGCTTGTTCCAGCGGGTTTCTTCAACAGGCACCGAATATAACAGATCTTCTTCAAAGGCGCGATTGAGCGCAGTGGCTACCTCTTTATCATACACCAGCGCCGCGATCTCACAATTCAGAAAAAAACTGCGGTTATCAAAATTCACAGAACCTACCCAGGAGAGGTTATCATCTATCACCATTGTTTTGGCGTGAATAAAACCACGTGTATAGAAAAACACCTTCACACCTGCTGCCAGCAAGGGTTTCAGGTAGGAGAGGGCAGCGTGTTGCACGATAAATGAATCACTGCGATAAGGCAACAACAGCTGAACATCTTTGCCGGAAAGCGCAGCAATCTGCAAAGCGCTCAGCAGTTCTTCTGTTGGGATAAAATAAGGATTCGTGATCCTGACCCTTCTTTGCGCCACATTAATAGCAGCGATGATCGTATTCATCGTTACCGGCCATTCAGAATCTGGTCCGCAGGCAACAATATCCGTGAAGCAATTACCACTTAATGCCGAACGTTGGAAGAAGGGAGATTCAAAGGGGAATACTTCTTTACTGCAATAACGGTAACTCATCAGAAACTGCAGCTGTAGCAGGTTTACAGCATCTCCTTCTATTTTAAGATGGGTATCACGCCAGAAGAGATCATGTTTACCATTGTTAATGTAGCGGTCGTCGAGATTGATGCCTCCCACAAAACCGATGGCGCCATCTACAACAATAATTTTACGGTGATTGCGATAGTTGGCGTTGAGATAAAAATCGACCAGTACAGGAGAGAAGGCGTATACGCTGGCGCCATGCTCTTTCAGGCGCCGGGATATTTTGCCGATATGATTGCTGCCCATATCATCATAAAGGAAGCGGACCTGCACGCCTTGTTGCAACTTTTCGATCAGGATATTGACTATTTCGTTGCCGATATCATCGGCGGAAACAATGTAGTATTCAATGTGGATGTGATGTTTCGCCGCGCGCAGTGCAGCAAAAACTTCCGGGAATTTCTCTTCACCATTGATCAGCAATTTTACGTGGTTGTTGCGGCTCAATACTGATTGCCGTGTATTCAGCAGCATAGCTGATATTTCCTGTTTCTTGCCGGCTTCGTGGCGTAATTCCAGTTGCATGGCTTCTACTTCCCTTCGTTGCGATTGCCAGTATTTTGCGAACAATACTTCATCCCTGCTTCCTTTGAGCGTAAAGCGCCTCTTTTTCCGCAGATCGCGGCCGAGGTAATAGTAGACAATCAAACCAACTACGGGCAGAAATATGAGTAGCAAAATATAGGCAATAGCTTTCACCGGGTTGCGGTTTTCGAGCAGGATGGTTCCAGCCACCCCGATGAAAGTGAGCACGAGCAACAAGGTGCTGCCAATCTTGACGTAGATATGCCAGTTAGTGCCGGCGAGATAACTGATTAATGTATGCACTGCCTGAAATTACTTTATCTATTAACGCGCGCTGTGTGAAATGGTTAAAGTCCGCTTATCCTTTGTTACGAAAACAGGCGCGTGTACTACTATGCCAATCAGGAAATTGATCACTGCGAAGATAGTCATCCATTTATTTTCTGCCGCAAAGCCGCCGAGGAAAAGCCACACGAAAAAATACATGTGGAACCATGCCGGTACAATCCAGGCTGCCAGCGGGAATCTGCCGGAGAGCGGCGCATGTTTTTTTCTGAAGCCGATCGCCACCAGCAGCGCAAACAATAGCAACACCGCTATGAGCCTATGTTTGCTGGTAATGCCCACAGTTGATTGCAGCAGGCGCGCCAGCGGAAAGAGCGATATCCATAAAGCAAGTTGTGATAACAGGATGGAAAGTAATGGCAGCAAGGCTTTCCAGCTATTGCTGCTGGCAAGTTTATGGAAACGAATTTTTTCCAGCAAGCGACCGAACCAGGAATAATAAAAGACCACCAACAGCCATCCATAAAAATTGCCATAGGGTACGCCAAACCATTGCCCCGTCAAGGTTTGATCCGGGAAGCCACGGTTGGCCCAATCCCAATGCCACATATGCAGCCGATAGGCTACGACATCCATGCTGAGATCGATGTTCAAGGCCAGGAGGCTGTCGAGCGCGGCAGCACTCCATAATGGCAAACCGAATTTATCAGAGAAGAGGCGGGAAGAGTAGATGATCACCGCCCAGCCGCAACCGATGCACAAAGGAATATCATGTGGTGCATGGCCCAGCATCACTGTAAACCGTCCGTATACATAGCCGCTGTTGGTAGCTACGTTCACATATTCCAGCAGCAGGCCGAACCCGAGGCCGCCAAGCAGCCAGGATACATGCCCCACGCCTTTTTTAAAGGCATGCCAGCCGCAGATAATCAGCAACAGGTACATACAGATTTCTGTTAACGGAAAGCAGTACCATGGCGCGTTTCCATAGGGCATATCTGAAAAAGGGAGCATGAACTGTGCATTTACCCGCTGAAGATAATAAATCCCTCAAAAAACTATGATTTATGCAATCGTTTGCATAAATTGTTATGGGAAAATATCTTCCTGATATTTCGTATAGCCTATTACGTTATCTTCTTACAAAACCACGTTCATGTATGAAAAAGAGATCTCTTTTCTGCCTGTTACTACTATGTATGCAGTACGCCAATGCAGGAACTATTTTTAATGTAAAAGATTATGGCGCCGCCGGCGATGGAAAGACGCTGGATACCAAAGCCATTGAATCGGCCATCAGTGCGGCTTCCGGCGCGGGTGGCGGTACAGTGTATTTTCCAGCAGGAAATTATCTCACCTATACCATTCACCTGAAAAATAATATCTGCCTGTTCATTGATCAGGGAGCAGTGATCCTGGCGGCAGAACCAGTGAATGAAAAAGGTTACGACGAGCCGGAACCTAACGCCTTCGACGCTTATCAGGACTTCGGGCACAGCCATTGGCGGAATAGCCTGATTTATGGAGAAGGCGTACATGATATTGCCATCATGGGCACCGGCCTCATTTGGGGCAAGGGCCTCGTTCGCAACAATAAAGTGCCTGCTGGCGGCGGCAACAAAGCGATCAGCCTGAAACGGTGTTACAATATCACCTTACGCGATATATCTATCCTGCATGGCGGCCACTTCGCCATACTGGCCACTGGCGCAGATAATATGATCATAGACAACCTGAAGATCGATACCAATCGTGACGGAATGGATATTGATTGCTGCAAGAACGTGCGGGTATCCAATTGCTCCGTTAACTCGCCATATGACGATGGCATCTGCCTGAAAAGCTCATACGGACTGGGAGAGGCCCGGGCCACGGAAAATGTGACGATCACCAATTGCTTTGTAAGCGGCTATGATGAAGGCTCTTTGCTGGATGGCACTTTCAAGCGTGAAGAAAAGAAATATTCCGATGGCAATCCTACAGGCCGTATCAAGATGGGAACAGAATCAAACGGCGGATTTAAGAATGTAACGATCAGTAATTGTGTATTTGACTATTGCCGCGGATTGGCGCTGGAAACGGTTGATGGCGGCCTGTTGGAAGATGTTACCATTACCAACATCACGATGCGCGATATCATGAACGCACCGATCTTTGTGCGCCTGGGCGCCCGTATGAGAGGGCCGGAAGACACGCCTGTAGGCGCTTGCAGACGGATCATCATCAGCAATATTGTAGCGTATAATATCGATCCCAGGAATGGCGCCATCATTTCCGGTATTCCAGGACACGATGTTGAAGACCTGCACCTTAGTAACATCAAACTTTATTACAAAGGCGGCGGTACTGCGGAACAAGCCAAACGGGAGGTACCTGAATTTGAAAAAGACTATCCTGAACCTTACCGCTTTGGGGTAATGCCTTCTTCCGGATTTTTCATCCGTCATGTAAATAATCTGAAGCTGAGAGATGTGGAAGTGTACTACCAGCAAGCGGATCAGCGGCCGGCATTTATCATTGACCAGGTAAAAGATGCAGATATCTTTATGACTAAAGCTGCCACAGCACCCGGAGTGAAAGCATTTGATATTCGCAATAGCAAAGATATACACCATAAAGAATTATGATTTACGGATTTTTTGATTTTGGAATTTAGGGATAACAACTAAATTCCAAAATCAAAAAATCCGTAAATCAAACTTTATCATTCTGCTGTTATCTCCAATATATTACTGGTGAGGGAAGTAGCTCTGGGCGCCATGTTCAGACCAACGGTCATCAGGTAATCTCCACTGTATGAGCGGTTGAACCTGAAAGCAGAATTGGTTCCCGGGAAAAGATTGATCTCTTTAACGGTATAATTCTTTTTCGGATCAAGTCCCTGCAATTTCACATGCTCAAATACTTCTTTCCTGCGAACGTTCATCAGGTAATGGAATACGATCGCTTTTTGCTGGTCGTCACTTACATATTGGAACACCGCGCGATCATCTTCATAAGGAGAGATAAGACGGTAGAGATTTCCATACCACACAATATCACTGATACGCCTATACGTAGTAACTGCATCATGACTGAACTGAAGCTCTTTATCAGTGAATGCATCTACTTTGATATCGTAACCCAGTTTGCCCATCATGGCCACATCTGTACGGAATTTTAAAGATTGTTTGCCCCAATTGGTGACGTGGGCAGATATCGTATTGGATGGGAAGAAGTGAGAATAGCCATATTGTATATAGATTCTTTCCAGGCCATCTGTATTATCGCTGGGCCAGAACTCTGTAAAGTATTTCAAGGCGCCATAGTCTGTGCGGCCGCCACCACCTGAGCACAGCATGATGGGCAGATGCGGATATTTGGCCCTCAAACGTTCCATCACTTTGTAAAAGCTGCGTGTATAATCAATGAAAAGATGTGATTGTTTGTCTTTCAGATAAGGCGAGTAAGTATTGGTGAGCATGCGGTTGCAATCCCATTTGATATACGCAATGCCCGGATTATCTGATAATGTTTTGTCGACAATATTATAAACGAAATCCTGCACAGCCGGATTAGTAAGATCCAGCACCATTTGGTTGCGGTAGTAATTTTCTTCGCGGTTAGGCAGGCGCAGGACCCAGTCGGGATGTTGCGTATACAGTTCGCTTTTGGGATTCACCATTTCCGGTTCGAGCCAGATACCGAATTTAATACCTTGCTTTTGCGCTTCCTGTACGAGATAGCCAAGACCGTGCGGGAGCTTGGTGGTATTGGGTTGCCAGTCACCCAGGCCTGCGTTATCCGCGTTGCGTGGAAATTTATTGCCGAACCATCCATCATCGAGGAGGAACATATCCACGCCCAGTTTAGAAGCGCCGCCAAACAGTTGAACCAGGCGGTTTTCGTCGAAGTTCATATCTGTGGCTTCCCAGTTGTTGAGTAGAGTGAGGCGGGGAGTGTGAGCATCCATCACGCCATAATTAAGCGCCCAGTGGTGGAGGTTACGACTTGCCTGGCCTTTACCCGTTGCGGAATAAGTAAAGATGAAAGCCGGTGTGGTAAAGGTTTCCCCGGGTTTTAGTGTATAGTCGGAAGCGTAAGGATTGATACCTGCATTGATGTGTAATGCATTAAGCTGATCTACTTCAAAGGCGAATTTGAAGTTGCCGGTCCAGGCGAGTGTACCTGCCAGCACATCGCCGCTGTTTTCGGCAGCGGCTTTATCGAGGGAGAGGAGGAACATGGGCGACTGGTACATATTTGCGCGGGTACCGAGTTTGCTGTCCAGTATTTTCATGCCGGCGGTGAGCGGCTGTTCCTCCATATTTACTTCCCTGGCCCAGTCGCCGTGAAACTGCGTAAGCCAGTATTTCGCTGCGTTGAAATGCAGCATGGAAGAGGAATACGCCGTGAGGAGCAGGGGTTGTTTTTCATTGTGTTTAATCTCTGTCCAGGCTTTGATCACATCTTCCTTATAAAAACTTTCGAAGTGCAGTACTACGTTTACGGGGTATACGGGATCTTTCAGGAAGATGTCGGTGGTGGTTACGTTCCCGTCTTTTTTGCTGGATTGATGAGAGATATATTTTAATTCGAGAGAAGGGTTGCCGTCGTTGTGAACCACGCGGATGGCGGGATCCAGCAGGCTTTCCATGCCGGCGGTGACGTATGCTTCCTGGGATGATTTGCTGAGGGTGTCGGCTGTTTCGGGCTGCAATTTGCGTCCGAAATATTTCTGGATGAGCCTTCCCCTTTGATCGGGGCTGTATACGAGGCTGATGTTATTGGTGGAGATGCGTATCAGCGGGCCCTGGGCCTTGGCTGTGGTAGCTAATAGCAGCAGAACGAAACCAAATATTTTTTTCATGACGGGTATTTTTCGGTGGATAAGCGTACAAAATACAAATAAAAAAACAGGAAGCATAGCGTTAACATTTACTAAACATTTACGCCATAAAAAAGCGGTTTTTTTGGAGATGAATCCGAGGAAATTGTTTGTTATCGCGGGATACCCGTATTCTGGAAAGCATATTACGCTGCAGCAGTTATTTCGCAGGAAGCATTTCTTTCCCCTGAAAGCGCCTATCAGCCTGGATAAGCCGGAGCAGGGCCAATTTGTGGTGGCGGGCAGCGCCCGGCGGCCACAGAATGCCGCATACTATCGTAAACGGCTATACGAAATATTGGAACGGCACCGGCAAACCGATGCCGCTTTTGTAATGACTATGAGTTTGGTGTTCGATGGCGGCGTACACGATTGTACGGAGATGTTGAGGATGCTGCATGCGGCCTGGTTTGAGCCACATTATTTCATTTTGCGGAGCAGCTGGTATGACAAAACATTGGTTAAGGAGGAAGACATCGAGCAGCTGGCATCCTATACGCCTGGCGCTTTTCTGCATGATATGGACCTGCTGGTAACGCGGTCGCCCTTGCGGATGCAGCAGCGGGTGGAGGCGATCAGGCAAGTGATGGAGCGGCTCGTATCAAGATAGCAAGCGAGGGTTACCTGCCAGGTCGATTTTGAACGGCAGATGTTGCAGCGCTACCAGGTCTTCCGTGCTGCCGATCACTTCATCAATAAGGCCGAAGGCTTTGGCTTCGAGAGCATTCATGAAATGGTCATTTTCGAAAGCAGCGGCTATTTCTTCGTGAGTTTTACCGGCCTTCTGTGCGATGAGGTGGAATATCTGGCTTTGCAGGCGCTCTTGTTCGCGGTAGGCGATGCGGACGTCTTCGGTGTATCCTTTGGCGCCGCCGCTGGTGGGGTGCATGTGGATGGTAGCATGCGGCAATGCAAAACGCTGGCCGGTGGCGCCGGTAGCAAGGATGGTTGTACCCATGCTGCCGGTGAAGCCTACGGCCATGGTGGATACCGGCGATTTGAGCATGCGCATGGTATCGTAGATGGCGAGGCCGGCATAGACTACGCCGCCAGGGCAATTGATATACATATTGATGGGCCGGTGGCTTTCACTGTCGAGGTACAGGAGCTGTGCCACGATGAGGTTTGCGACCTGGTCGTCGATCGGTGTGCCAAGGAATATAATGCGCTCTTTCAGCAATAGGCTGTAGATATCGAAGGCGCCGCGGGTGTCGCCGTCGATAACGGTAGGAATCATGAAGGCCATGGTTATTGGAATATCGAGTTAATGGATTGACGGAATGTTTCGTCTTGCATGAGTTGCTGGTGCAAGGATTCCAGCTCTTTGCGTTTTTCGTTCCGGGAAAACCACCGGATAAGGCGATGTACTTTTTCCTGGAAGAAAGTTTTCTCCTGTAGCGCAGGGGAGAGGATGCTCCTGGCTTGGAATACAAGCCTGTCGGGGCCTGCGAGCTGTTGCAGCAAGTACCGATCTATCTCCTGTGTTTCAGCAAGCTGTTTCCTCATAGTGATGTTGTTTTACTTGTTCCCTTACTTTTTCCAGGCATTTGTATTTCTGTACAGACACAGAATGGGTGGTTTTGTACTGAAAATCTGTCGCGATTTCCTGTACGGACCGTTGTTCATAATAGAATGCTTTCAACAGCTGCAAACACTTGTTGCCAGCGGTTTTCAGGTAGCTGATCAGTTTATTGCCAGCGGGAGGAGGAGCGTAGAAATCTTCCGGAATAATGACATCGTTATCGCCGAGGGTGGTTTCCTTTGCATCCTGCTTCAGTTTCCTGATGTAAAGTATTTTGGTGATACCGACAAGATAGGCCTGTGGAGATACTTTTATTTGCAGACGCTGGTCCTTTTGTTTTTCGAGATAGATGATCATTGCGTCGTGAAAGAGGTCCCTGGCGGTTTCCAGGTCGCCGCCCATTTTCTGTACCACCCTGGCGGCATGCGGGAATGTTTCCCGGTATATATCCGTCAGCCATTGATCGTGATGTGTGCCCATATAACAGGTGTTTAACTGTTAGTGTCAGCAATCAGGGAAATATCACCCAAAAGGTAAATAATTTTTTTGAGGCGGGTTAGCGGTTTTCCAGGCGGTAAACCAGCTTGAGGCCGGACCAGTCATCGTCCACGGCGCATACTTTTACATCTACGAGGCCCAATGGCAGTGCGATAGCACGGATCAGCTGCTCATTTACAGTAGTGGGTTTTTTAGCGCTGCCCTTGTACCAGGAGATCCAGATCGTTCCCGCTTTTTTAATTTCTTTCATTAGCAAAGGAAGTTGCGTTCCCAGCTCTGCTGCATCATTTGTAAAGAAATGAATGAAATCAAGATCAGTATTCTTTTTTGCAATGATGATATGATCCATGAGTGGATGGATGAGCGTGGCGTAATTTGCCGGCGGATGTACCAGCTTTACAGAGAAGCCTTCTTTGAGGCCGAGCTTTTTATAGAGTGGGTTGGGGGAGTATCCGGCAGGCATGTGGAAAGTGTTTTGGATACTACGTAAGTTAAGATTTTACCTAAAATAAAAAAGGAACCAACATTAAGTTGTGTTCCTTTTTCTGTGGTGTGAGGCGGGATCGAACCGCCGACACAAGGATTTTCAGTCCTTTGCTCTACCAACTGAGCTACCGCACCATCCTTTTTGTTTCCCCTCTCGTGTGAAGGGATTGCAAAAGTAATATACTTTTCGGAATTACAAAATTTTTATGCCTGTTTTTTAAGAAAAAACTTTTTCATTGAGAATACCATTCCACAATTGATTCCTCCAATGCAGCGACTGGCGCGCATATTCGGCAGCTTCGTTCCATTTTTGTGCATCGTTACCACAGAGCTCCTGCACCATCTGCATCGCCAACTGACTGTGATGATCGCCATCTACTTCGATGTGTCTTTCGAGATAATAGATGAAGGTACCCAGTTTGCCGGGGAATTTCTGATCCAGGTCTTTTACCAGTGCATAGAACATATCGGGGATAAGATCCTCGCGGCCGAAGGTAAATACGGCCGCCATGATATGGGCCTTGCCGGTGCGGATCACGTCGAATGTGAAGCCTAAAAAGCCCTTTACGGCTGCCGGAAGTTCCGTTGTTGATAATATGTCTCTGATGTCACTACCGGCCACGACTGCACGAATAATGGCCTGTATGTCCTTAGTATTGGCGCCGGCCTGTTGCATGGCTTTCTCATATAATTCGAAATGGCTGCAACGGTTGCCGTCCTGATCTACATCGCTTTCTTCACCAGTCACGATCTCATTGATGAGATAACGCGTGGCTGCGCTGCCCTTGGGCACCCAGGGCACATCGGTGCAGGTGAGCTGCTGCTGCAGCCCTTTCAGCAAGGACATAAAGTCCCATACTGCATATACGTGAAACTGCATGAATTGACGCACATCATCCAATGACTGAAGCTGCGCATACAGCGGATGCTTTACTACTTTTTCGCGCTCGGGGGCGATGGTCTCCTGTATTTGCTGAATACTCATAAATGCTACAATTATTACTAGTTGCCGTATACCACGAGGAACTTGATACGCATTAATTTCAGTTGTTCCAATGTGTAGTCGCTATCGATCAGTTCTTCGCGTGCGAGCGCCAGACTGGAGGTTTCGCAACCTTTGAAATATTCCATGATCTCATCCTGGGCGTAGTCATCAAGCTCTTCATCAAGACAATAATCTACGTTCAGTTTGGTGCCGCTGGCCACGATGGTTTCCATTTCGTCCAGCAATTTAGGAATGGTGAGTTCCTTGTTCTTGGCGATGGTTTCCAACGGAATTTTCTTATCGATATTCTGAATGATAAATACTTTCAGGCCGCTCTTGTTCACCACGCTCTTCATCACAAAGTCGTCCGGCTTGGTGATATCATTCTCTTCAACATATTTGGAGATCACATCTACAAACTGTTTACCATAGCGGGCTGCCTTGCCTTTGCTTACGCCCTGTATCTTTTCCAGCTCCTGTACAGAAGTGGGGTATTGTGTGGCCATATCTTCCAAAGATGTTTCCAGGAAGATTACGAAAGGAGGAAGGTTCTTTTCTTTGGCCACTTTCTTGCGCAGCTCTTTCAGCATTTCAAACAATACCGGGTCTGCGGAAGCCTGGGCTTCAGTGGTAGCTTCGTCATCGTCGTCTCCGCCATCTTCATCAAACTGATGATTCAGCGCCACCATGATGGAATATGGCTTTTTCAGGAATTTGGTGCCTTTATCGGTCACTTTCAGCAGACCATATTCTTCGATATCTTTTTCAATCAGGCCTTCCAGCATCATCTGGCGGATGAGGGAATTCCAGAAGTGGGCATCAAATTCTTTTCCTTCTCCGAAGATGTCGAGCTGATCATGGCGGTAGGTAGTGATTTGCGGACTGGTTTTTCCGGTGATGATATTTACTACATAGTCGGTACCGAAACGTTCTTCCAGCGCGCGGATGGCTTTCAATACGATCACCACGCGGTTCTTCACTTCGATCTTTTCTTTCGGGTTGCGGCAGTTATCGCACTGGCCGCAATCTTCAGTATCATATTTTTCGCCGAAGTAGTGCAGGATCACTTTGCGGCGGCATACGGCGCTTTCTGCGTAGGCTACTGTTTCGTTGATCAGCTGTGCGCCCATTTCTCGTTCGCTGAGCGGTTTATCGCGCATGAGGTGTTCGAGTTTCTGCACATCTTTGTGAGAATAGAAGCAGATACAGTTGCCTTCGAGGCCATCACGGCCGGCGCGGCCTGTTTCCTGGTAGTAGTTTTCGAGGCTTTTCGGAATGTTATAATGGATCACAAAGCGCACATCGGGCTTGTCGATTCCCATACCAAAGGCGATGGTGGCAACGATCACTTCTACATCTTCATGCAGGAACATATCCTGGCGTTGAGCCCTGGTAGCGGGGTCCAGGCCGGCATGGTATGCTACCGCCTTGATATTGTTGGCCACGAGCATGTCGGCCAATTCTTCTGTTGTTTTGCGGTTCAGCGTGTAGATGATACCGCTTTTTCCTTTGTGCTGATGGATAAATTTTACAATCTCCTTGATGGTCTGGTCTTTCTTGCGTTTAGGCCTGATCTCGTAGTAAAGGTTTGGACGGTTGAAAGAAGAGATATAGATATTTGGATTTTTTAATGCAAGATTTTTGACGATATCGCTCTGCACCTTGGGAGTGGCTGTGGCGGTGAGCGCGATGATGGGCAGCTGGTCGCTGATCTGTTCGATCATCTCTTTCAGACGGCGGTACTCCGGTCTGAAATCATGTCCCCATTCGGAGATACAGTGCGCCTCATCTACTGCAATAAATGATATCTGCAAGTCGCGGAAGAAATCAAGATTTTCTTGTTTGGTCAGTGTTTCCGGCGCTACGTACAACATCTTCGTTTTACCGGAAAGCAGGTCTGTGCGCACTTTTTTAATTTGCGCCTTCGACAGGGTGGAATTGAGAAAGTGAGCAACATTGTCCTTACTGCTGTAACCACGTACCAGGTCTACCTGGTTTTTCATTAAAGCGATAAGGGGAGAAACAATGAGTGCGCAGCCGGGACTCATGAGCGCAGGTAACTGATAGCATAAAGACTTACCTCCGCCGGTTGGCATAATAACAAAAGTATCTTTACCTGAGAGGATGCTTTTTATGATAATTTCCTGATTTCCTTTAAAGGAATCGAACCCGAAGTGTTCGCGTAATGCATCCATCAAACTTTCCTTCTTAACAACAGCCATTGCATTTATTTTAAAACAGTAAACTCTAAAGAACTAACAAATGACAAAATTAGATTATATGTTTTTTAGGGGACACGAAGTTACTTAAAAAAGCCCGTAGTATCAATATTAATTAACGGATCGTGCCGCTGCTGACTAAAAAATGATAAATTTGTAATTCGTCATGAAAAGAAATGTAAGCATCGATATAGGACACGTGGCCAGGCGCACCATTGCCATGGAAGCGTCAGCTATCAATGATTTGCAGCAGTTTATAGATGCCGATTTTGAGAAAGTTGTGGAGCTCATTGCCTGCTGTGAAGGAAGGCTGGTAGTGACGGGCATCGGCAAAAGCGCGATCATTGGCCAAAAGATAGTGGCCACCCTCAATTCCACCGGAACCCCTGCTGTTTTTATGCACGCAGCAGATGCTATCCATGGTGACCTTGGCATGATACGCCAGGAAGATATCGTTTTGTGCATTTCCAAAAGCGGTACCTCTTCGGAGATCAAGGTACTGGTGCCACTGGTAAAGAACTTCGGCAATACTCTGATAGGCATGGTAGGCAATACCACTTCCTATCTCGCTGTGGAGGCCGATTATATCCTCAATACTACTGTAAGCCAGGAGGCATGTCCTAACAATCTCGCGCCTACTACCAGCACCACCGCGCAATTGGCCATGGGCGATGCCCTCGCCGTTTGCCTCATCGAATGGCACGGATTCACCGCTGCCGATTTCGCCAAATTCCACCCGGGCGGCGCCCTGGGCAAAAAGCTGTACCTGAAAGTACAAGACCTCAGCAAATTGCATCAGGCCCCCAAAGTAAGCCTGGACAGCTCTCTCCGCGATGTGATCGTAGAGATCTCCTCAAAAATGCTGGGCGTCACTGCTGTACTGGATAATAACGGCAATTTGCAGGGAATTATTACCGATGGCGACCTGCGCAGAATGTTGGAGAAAAATGTGACTACCGCCACCGTAACGGCGAAAGATATCATGTCGCTGCACCCGAAAAATATTCAGCAAGATGAGCTGGCCATCAACGCACTTGAAATGATGCGCCTGCACGACATCACCCAATTGCTGGTAATGGACGGTACGCGATACACCGGTATTATTCATTTACATGATCTAATCAGAGAAGGAATTATTTAGAAATGACACAGCTAAACAGCCACTTTTACGTGGCCATCATGGCAGGCGGGATCGGAAGCCGCTTCTGGCCTCAGAGCCGGACAGACAATCCCAAGCAATTCCTGGATATACTCAATACCGGGAAAACCCTTTTGCAGTGGACGTATGAGCGATTCGTACAATTCATTCCCAAAGAGAACATCTTTGTAGTTACACATCACCAATACGCCGGCAAAGTAGCGGAACAGCTGCCAGAACTGGCGCTGAACAATATCGTGAGCGAGCCATCGCGTAAAAATACTGCTCCCTGTGTAGCCTACATCTCTCACAAGATCAATAAACAGGACCCGAAAGCCAATATCATCTGCGCACCGGCAGACCATCTCATCATGGATGGTCCCGCATTTACCAACGCCTGCCTCAACGCGCTCCTCTTCGTACAAAAACATAGCGCGCTCATTACGCTCGGGATCAAGCCTACACGCCCCGATACGGGCTATGGCTACATCCAGTTCGAACCGCAACAGGTAGCGGATAATGTATACCAAGTGAAAACATTCACCGAAAAGCCCAACCTGGAACTGGCAAAAACATTCCTGCAAAGCGGCGACTTCCTCTGGAACGCCGGCATCTTCGTATGGAACGTAAAAACCATACTGGCGGCCTTCAGGCAATACCTCCCTGAAATTGATGAGCTGTTCGAACAAAGCACCGCTGCACTCAATACACCGAATGAAAAAGATGCGATAGAAAAAGTATATCCGCAGTGCACCAACATCTCCATCGACTATGGTATCATGGAGAAAGCCGATAACGTATACGTGATCCCTTCCAACTTCGGCTGGAGCGACCTCGGCACCTGGGCTTCGGCATATGAGAACCTCGAAAAAGATTATCTCGGCAATGCCGTGCAAGGCAAAAACGTGGTAGTGATCGACGCTACCAAATGCATGGTGAAAGCCCCCAACGATAAACTCGTTCTACTACAAGGTCTCGACGAATTCATCGTTATCGACACAACAGACGTGCTCCTCATCTGCAAAAAAGATAACGAACAACAGATCAAGGAATATGTAGCAGAGATAAAACGGAACAAAGGAGACAAGTTCCTGTAAATATTTAGGTATTTTCGGATTTTGATATTTTCGAATTTAGCTTCTATGAGATCTTTCACAGAAACCAAATCCGAAAATATCAAAATCCGAAAATATCTAAATGACTATGGTTTCAAAACTGCCCAATGTTGGCACTACTATATTTTCTGTTATGTCCGCTCTGGCAGCAGAAAACAAAGCGATCAACCTCTCTCAGGGATTCCCCGATTACGATTGCAACGAAGAGCTGAAAGCGCTGGTGAATGAAGCGATGCAACAAGGCCATAACCAGTATGCGCCCATGCCGGGCCTTCTGCAATTGCGTGAGGTCATCGCTAATAAAATTGAAAGTCTTTATCACCAATCCATCAACCCGGATACAGAGATCACCATCACCCCTGGCGGCACCTACGCTATCTTTACAGCCATCGCTACCTGCATACAGCCCGGCGATGAAGTGATCATCTTTGAACCGGCTTATGATAGCTATATTCCCAACGTGATCGTCAATGGCGGAAAGCCAGTACTGATCCCGCTTTCATTCCCTGATTACCGGATCAACTGGCAGGAGGTGAGAAACAAGATCAGCTCCCGCACAAAAATGATCATGCTCAATACACCACATAATCCAACGGGGAGCATTTTACAGGAAGATGATATCCGCGAGCTGGAAAAGCTGGTAGCGGAGTTTGACCTGATGGTATTATCTGATGAAGTATACGAGCACCTGATATTTGATGGCGCGCAACACCACAGCATTTTGCGCTATCCCAATATTTACCGCAACGCCTTCGTTACTTTTTCTTTCGGGAAAGTATTTCATAATACCGGCTGGAAGATGGGCTATTGTGTGGCGCCGCCGCATCTGATGCAGGAGTACCGTAAGGTGCATCAGTTCCTTTGTTTTTCTGTGAATACGCCGATGCAATATGGCCTCGCGCGTTTTCTCGAAACGCCGTCGCATTACCTGGAACTGCCGGCATTCTTTCAACAGAAAAGAGATTACTTCCTGCAGTTGATGCGCGATACGCGCTTTACGCCGCTGGCAAGCCAGGGGAGCTATTTTCAGCTGATGCGATACGATCGTATCTCTGATGAGGGCGACAAGGATTTCGCCATCCGCATCACAAAAGAGTTTGGAGTGGCCGCCATCCCGGTATCTGCATTTTATCAAAACGGAAAAGACGATCATGTGGTGCGTTTCTGTTTCGCGAAAAAACAGGACACGCTGGAACGCGCTGCAGAGCGGCTTGCACGGATATAAAAAAAGAGGCAGTTAACAGCCGTCTCAACAATCGCCCCTAATAGATCGTTGAGGTGGTGGCCATTAACGCCTCTGTACCCACTAATCGTTGTGAACAGATAGTAGGTCCTTTTTCTCCTTATAATGGCATTACACCGCCACAGCAGGTGTAATGGTTTCGCTGTTTTCCAGTATCAGCGTATGTTCCAGGAAGTTGACCACACCGGTTTCCACATCGTAGAGCGCGCCGATGATGCCCACTTCGCCTTTCAGGATCATGTCGCGGAGGATATAGCTCTGCTCCATGATGGCTTGTACGGAACGTTCGGTATGTATGTTGGTGACAGCATCCACAAAGGCATGGTTATGCGAGTTGCGGTCGTGCTTTATAGTTTTTTCGGCGTATACCGCTGGCGTGATCTTGTTCAGCAGCGCGGTGAGGTTGCCCATTTCCACGGCATCGCAAGCGCCCTTGATAGCGCCGCATTTGGTGTGGCCGAGCACGACAATGAACTTGGAACCCGCAGCTTTGCAGGCATATTCCAGGCTGCCCAGCACGTTGTCAGAGATAACGGCGCCGGCTAAACGAATACTGAATATATCCCCCAAACCCTGATCGAAGATGAGTTCCGCAGAGGTGCGGGAGTCCATGCAGCTGACGATGGCGGCAAATGGCCACTGGCCGTCGGAAGTATCGTTCACCATCTGCAACAGGTTCCGGTTGATCCGCAGGTTGTCAACAAAACGGGTATTGCCGGCTTTCAGCAGTTCCAGCGCCATTTTGGGCGTAATGAGGGCCTGGGATGCTTTATCAAGTGTTTTCATTTTTTCTTTTTTTGTTGATGAGATGAATACAAAGACAGCAAGGGAAGCATGGTTTCCTTATTTCTCCTTGCGCGTTGTTGTTGGTTAATTGAGCTGTAATGTTTTCAACAGCTCTTCATGATTACCGGTAGCAATGGTGTGTACATGACCGCTGGACATCTTCTCCTGTTCTTCTTTTGACAGGTTGGGCGTGTTCTGGATCTTGTACACCTCTTTAAATCCGGTGAGTATCACTTTGATATTTTTCTGCGGCGCCTTGATCTCTTTAAACTCGCGTATGGTTTGCAATACGTCAAAATCGATGTAGGCCGTTTTTTGTGCGTCAATAACAACGGTGGTATCGGCTGGCAGGTGATCCAGGGTGAGCAGGATGCTGGCTTTGTTGAGGAATGATACTTCCTGGGCCAGGTCCAGCCGGATGCTATCGCCATGTTGGTATTTCTCTTTACGGAAGAAATAAGAGCTTTTCATGTTACCGCGGAGGATGGCGAGTACGCTCACCATCATACCCAGCGCGATACCGATGAGCAGGTCGGTGAATACGATTGCCACTACTGTTACCACAAAAGGCACCCATTGATATTTGCCGTTTTTGAACATCTCTTTGAAGATAGCAGGCTTGCACAGTTTGTACCCGGTCACCAGCAGCACGGCTGCAAGTGTGGCCAGGGGTATTTTGTTGAGCAAGCTGGCAATGGTAGCAGTACAGATCAACAAGAGCGCGCCATGGATCACGGAAGAGAGCTTGCTTTTGGCACCGGCATTGATGTTGGCGCTGGAGCGCACGATCACGGAGGTGATGGGCAAACCGCCGATAAGGCCACTTACCATGTTACCCACGCCCTGTGCTTTCAGTTCGCGGTTGGGGGAGGTGTAGCGTTTCATCGGGTCGAGTTTGTCGGTGGCCTCTACGTTCAGCAGCGTTTCCACAGATGCTACGATGGCGATAGTAACAGCGGTGATCCATACGTCTTTGTTGCCGATAGCGCTGAAGCGCGGCGTCATAAACTGTCCGATGAAATCGTTGAAGCTGCCGGGCACCGGCAGGCTCACGAGATGGTTGGCGCCGAGCGCCAGCACCCCGTTGCCTGCAAATGCCATGTTCAGCAGGATACCGGCGATAACGGCTACCAGCGGGGCTGGCACCACATTTACTTTCGGTATCTTGTTCCAGTACAGAATGATCAGGATGGAAATGGCAGTAATAAGCGTAGCGCCAATGCTGATGTGGTTGATCACAGATAATATGGCGCTGAAGGAATTCTCTCCATCAACCTGAAAAAATGTAAAATCGCCTTCTGCATCTTTATCGTAGCCGAATGCATGCGGCAACTGTTTTAATATGATGATGATCCCGATAGCGGTAAGCATACCGGTGATCACATTTGACGGGAAATAATTGGCTACCGTGCCTGCCTTGATGAGGCCCAGCAATAATTGCAGGGCGCCCGCTATCACGAGGCTCAGCAGGAAGATATCAAAGGCGCCCAGTTTGGTGATGGCAGTAAGCACCACGGCGGTGAGGCCCGCTGCCGGCCCGCTCACACTCAGCTGTGATCCGCTGAGGAAGCCGATAACAATACCGCCGATGATACCAGCGATCATACCGGAAAAGAGTGGCGCGCCGGATGCCAGGGCGATGCCCAGGCAAAGGGGAACGGCAATCAGGAACACGACCAGTCCGGAGGAAAAGTCGGCCTTTATATTGGAGAAAAAGGATGTTTGCTTGTTCATAAAATAAGCTTTTCAATCAGGGATCGCGCTTCCGGATAGCAGCAACAAGCTGCAACCGTGGACGCTACACCGATAGCAATAGCACCGCTGGCGACAGGAACCGTATAACGCATACGGATACACGAAGCACCGGGTGATCAATGATTTAATTGGTAATAATAAAGGGAACAGCTGCTATGGATCACAGCAGCAAGGCATCAGCATTAAGCGATGTTGGGAGGCGGGGTATGTATTTCCCTGGCTGGGCCGCTGGGAATATCTTCAAACAAATGATACTGGACAGGGGTGAGCAGCAGCAGTGGATCCAGGCGGAGCGTACTATCGAACAGGGTGCAGCACTTCAGTTCTTTCGTCAGTTTCACATGATCGCCACCGCAACCATCTACCGGATGTTCTTCTACGATCTGATTATTAAACAGCAGCTTTCCTACCTCCTTTACGGGAAGTAACTGGGAAACCATCAGGCCCAAAAGAAATATGCCGATTATTTTCTTCATACATAACTGCTCTTACAAAAGTAACCCAGCGGGATGATATTTTTTTTGATCCGGCAATTAAAAAAATGTTAAAGCAATTCATCCGCTTCTATTTACCGTTCATCCCAATTATTCAAATTAATAAATATTTATATTTAACAATGTAACTTATTGATTATAATATACTTGTATCGGCGATTGGGGTAATGTTCAAAGCCAATTATTTTGCTTTCTATGGTATTGTGTATTGCATAGTAGTAAATAATTCCTATTTTTGTATCGGAATGTTGAAATAGCTATCACAACCACCATTAGAAAACAAATTTTAAAAGCTCACTTGCCATGAACATAGATAACACACAATCGCAGATGAGGAAGGGCGTGCTGGAGTTTTGCATTTTGTCCATCATCAAGCAAGGAGAAGCTTACCCCTCAGATATTATAGAGAAGATGAAAGAAGCGAAGCTCGATATCCTGGAGGGAACACTTTATCCTTTACTTACCAGATTAAAAAATGCCGAATTGCTCACCTATCGCTGGGTAGAAAGCAGCTCCGGCCCTCCGCGGAAATATTTTTCCATGACAGAAAAAGGAGACGCCTTTTACGCTGAGCTGGAAACAACCTGGAATGAACTGGCCAATGCGGTTCACCAATTAACGCAGAACAATGCACTCCTTTAAGGACCTATTACCTAAAACCTAAACGAACAACAGAAATGAAAAAGATTATCAACATAAACCTGTCTGGTAGGCTGATTCCCATAGAGGATAGCGCTTATGAGATACTGCGTCAGTATCTGGACAGTCTTAAAAAATACTTTTCAAAAGAGGAAGGGGGAGATGAGATTGTTGCGGACATTGAAGCGCGTATTGCTGAACTGTTCCAGGACAAACTCAAGAAAGGAGCACATTGCATTACCGACGATGATGTAACCTCCATGAAAGCCGCCATGGGTACGCCCGAGCAGTTTGATGAGGAAGCCCCCAAGGAACAGGCGCAACAACAGCAAACACAGAACGAATACTATAGCCGTCCGCGCAAACGCCTCTATCGCGATCCGGACAACAAAGTGCTGAGTGGTGTTTGTAGTGGTTTGGGCGCCTACTTCAACGTAGATCCGGTGATCTTCCGTATCATCTTTGCCCTGCTGGCCATCGGTGGTTTCGGTACTGGTATCCTCGTATACTTCATCCTCTGGATAGCCACGCCATCCGCAGATACGGCTGCTGAAAAACTGGAAATGAGAGGGGAGCGTGTGGACCTTAACAACATCCGCGCTACCATCCAGGAAGAACTGCAAAACGTGAAAGGCCACGTGAAGAGTGTTGGAGACGACATCAAAAATTTTTCGCAGGGCCGCGGAAAGCAGGTAGGTAACGACATTGAGCGTTTCTTTGTGAACCTCGCCTCCGGCCTCGGCAAAGCGCTGGTATTCGTTACCAAAGGATTCTTTTACTTCCTGGCAGTGGTACTGCTGTTCTGCCTCGTAGTGGCAGCGATCAGTATCGCCATCTCTTCCGCGGCCCTGATGCCATTGCAACACCTGATCTTCTCTGCCGAACAGCACACCTTCCTGCTGTGGCCCGCTGTAGGCCTGCTGGTAGGCATCCCGCTGATCGCACTGGTGATCTTCCTGGTACGCAAACTCACCGGCTCCAAACAAACCAGCCGCTTCGTTGGGCCTACCCTGGCCTTCCTCTGGCTGCTCGGATTCCTGTTTGCCGGTATGGTAGCTGTATCGCTCGTGAAAGATTTCCGCAGAAGCAGCACCAACAAACAAACCTTTGCCATCACGCAACCCGCTAAAGGTAAACTGATCCTCAAACGCCTGCCAGGTATCCAGTCAGATGATGAAGACGATTTCAAATTCATGGATGAACACTTCTATGTGGACGAAGATACCGTAGTGATCGGCGATATCAGGATCAAAATAGAGAAAAGCACTACAGACAGCTTCGGTGTAGACGTAGTGCGCTTCTCCAAAGGCCGCACAGAATCACAGGCCGCGCAACTGGCTTCCGATATACAGTTCAAATTAAATCAGCAGGACTCTGTTCTTTATATCCCTTCAGGATTCTCCCTGCCATTGAACGACAAATACCGCGGGCAGCATATTACGCTGATCGTGAAAGTTCCTAACGGTAAAAACCTGGAAATCGACCACGATGTATACCGTTACTTCTCCTTCCGCCGCTATAATGCTGATGATAACTGGGACTTCAACGACGATGATGAAACACCCGCTAACCTGAAAATGACGCCTGACGGGCTTCACGACGAAAACAGGAAAGAGCGCCCCGTGGAACAAAAAAGCCAGGACAAAGATTCATTAGAAAATAATTATCGTTATCACGATAAAGGAGAAGAAAAAGATAATAAGAAAGATACCGGATCGATCAAAGAAAGGGCTACTGCCGCTGTTGCCTCCCTCGGACAAATAAAAGATGGCATCTCTTATATCGCATACGGAATATTAAATCTTCATAAAAGCTGATCTATCACACATCACACCAATATAATATATGTAAAAGCCGTGGTATCGACCATGGCTTTTGCTTTTAAAGAGCGCTCCGCTTTTTTCCGCTTTCGATCATTACCCAGCCTGATTAATGTTTAACTTTGCATATTCGGCACATCATTTTAATTAACTGGATAAGATAAGGAATGCAGGCACCCATAAACATCGCACTGGTAGGAAATCCGAATAGTGGTAAAAGCTCCCTTTTTAATGCACTCACTGGCCTGAACCAGAAAGTAAGCAACTTCCCCGGGGTAACGGTGGACAAGAAAACGGGAACGGCACATATTGCTGCTGGGCTGAACGCTAATATCATCGATCTGCCTGGAACCTACAGCCTCTATCCCAAAAGTGCCGACGAGTATGTCACCTACGATGTACTCATTAACGTCAATGCCGCCGAAGCACCCAACCTTGTTGTGATCGTGGCCGATGCTTCCAACCTCAAACGCAACCTGCTCTTCTGTTCCCAGATCATCGACCTGAAAATGCCGGTCATCATTGTGCTGACCATGATGGATATTGCACGCAAGAAAGGTGTGGAAATAGATATCGACGGGCTGGAAAGAGAACTGGGCGTGCCGGTAGTAGCAGTAAACCCGCGCAAAAGTAAAGGGGTACAGGAACTGAAAAAAATCATTGAATTAGCCGCCCGTGGCCAATATAGCGCACCCGCCCGCGATTTTATCCCTAACAATGCACTTGCCAGGGAAGTGATTGAAGACGTGAAGCAGATCAGCCCTTGCCGCAGCGATTACGCCGCCCTTCATGTAGCGGTGAACAGTGATGAGCTGCATTTC
Organism: Chitinophaga vietnamensis; assembly: GCF_902167635.1. Classification (GTDB taxonomy): domain Bacteria; phylum Bacteroidota; class Bacteroidia; order Chitinophagales; family Chitinophagaceae; genus Chitinophaga; species Chitinophaga vietnamensis. The sequence continues at coordinate 432,195 of NZ_CABHMS010000006.1, read as the reverse complement.
CTCAATGGCGGACAGAAACTGGCCATCAAAAATATACTGGCAAAACATCATTTCAATAAAACGAAAGTACAGGCCGAAGAGATCACGCAGCGATATGCCCGTATCAAGCATATCATGAAAGGCACCGTAGTAGAAACAGACCCGCTGCAAAAACAATTGCGCACCGACAAGATCGACGATGTGCTGCTGCACCGCTTCTGGGGCTATGCCATCCTGCTGGTAGTGATGTTCCTGTTATTCCAGAGCATCTTCTGGCTGGCGAAATATCCGATGGACTGGATCGAAGGCGCCTTTGGCGCACTGGGCGGCTGGCTCACGCAGGTGCTGCCAGAAAATATGGTCAGTGATGTATTCATCAACGGTATATTGGCGGGCGTGAGTGGCTTTGCCGTATTCGTGCCACAGATCATGATCCTTTTCGGACTGATCACGATACTGGAAGATACCGGCTACATGGCGCGTATCAGCTTCCTTACAGACCGGCTTATGCGGCAGGTGGGCCTCAACGGTAAATCCGTTATGCCGCTGATCAGCGGCGTTGCCTGCGCCGTTCCGGCTATCATGGCTACCCGTACGATCGAGAATAAAAAAGAACGACTCATCACGATACTCGTCACGCCATTAATGAGTTGTTCTGCACGTTTACCCATCTATACCGTCGTGATCGGGTTGGTCATCCCCGACAGAAGGGTGTTCGGCATCCTCGGGCTGCAAGGCCTGGTGATGATGGGCCTCTACCTGCTGGGCTTTTTCATGGCGATCATCATCGCTGCGCTGATGAAACTGTTCGTGCGCATCAAAGAGAAAAGTTATTTCATCATGGAACTGCCGGTATACCGCGCCCCGCGCTGGAAGAACGTAGGTACCACCATGGTGGAGAAAGCAAAAATATTTGTGACCGATGCGGGGAAAGTGATCGTGGTGATTTCCGTAACACTCTGGTTCCTGGCCTCTTACGGCCCTGGCAGCAGAATGCAGCCGATACACGCGAAATATGAACAGCTGTTGAAAACAGTACCGGAAGGATCACCCGAAGCAGTTGAAATTAATCGCCAGTTCAAATCAGAGAAGTTATCCAATTCCTATGCAGGTATCCTCGGCCACGTGATAGAGCCGGCCATACGCCCGCTGGGCTTCGACTGGAAGATCGGTATTGCGCTGATCACTTCATTTGCAGCGCGTGAAGTGTTTGTAGGTACAATGGCCACCCTTTACAGTGTTGGAGAGGACCCTGATGATAACAATGTTACGCTCCGCCAAAAGATGGCTTCCGCCAAAAGGCCCGATGGCTCGCCGGTGTATACCCTGGCCACAGGTTTGTCGCTCATGCTGTTTTATGCATTTGCCATGCAGTGTATGAGTACGATGGCCACTGTACGGCGTGAAACAAAATCATGGAAGTTCCCCGTCGCGCAGCTGTTCTATATGACCGGCCTGGCCTATGTGTGCAGCTTTATCATCTTCAGTATTTTTAAATAAAATCTAATCATCCCGGCAGAAAATATTGGGTACATTGCAATAAATGCAATGTACTATGAGATGGCTATTTTTCAGTGCCAGCCTGTTCTGGGCTGCCTCCGCGATGGCACAGGCTCCCGTGGATTCGTCACAGTTGATGAAGGATATCAGTACCCTTTCTGCCGACAAGTTCGAAGGCCGTAAAGTGGGCACCCGCGGCAGTCGCATGGCGCAGTTCTATATCATCGATCGTTTCCGGAAGATAGGACTGGCGGGCTATCACGATACTTACGAATATCCATTCTATTTTCAGCAGGGCGAGAAAAGGATCATGGGCACCAATCTTTTTGGTTACATCCCCGGAAAGCTGAACCAGGCGATTGTGGTATCTGCACATTATGATCATCTTGGCATCGGCAAGCCCAATGAAGCGAAAGACAGTATTTACAATGGCGCAGACGATGACGCCTCTGGTGTAGCGGCTTTGCTGACCATGGCAAAATATTTCAAACAACACCCGCCCCGCTATACGATCATCTTCGCTGCACTGGATGGGGAAGAAGAAGGCTTGCAAGGCGCGAAAGCCTTTGTAGCACAGCCTCCCGTGCCGCTGGAAACAATCCGTCAGAACATCAATATGGATATGGTATCGCATAACGATAAAAACGAACTATACGTTTGCGGTACCTCACAGTTCCCCGATCTGAAACCTTACATCGATAAAGTGGCCGCCAACAGCGCTGTACGGCTGATTGCCGGGCACGACAAACCCGAACAAGGCCATGACGACTGGACCCAACAAAGCGACCAATATGAATTTTTCCAGAAGAAAATTCCGTTCCTGTATTTCGGGGTAGAAGACCATCCTGATTATCATCAACTAACGGATGAGTATACACGAATTAATCCATCATTTTATTATCGCGCAGTAAAGACCATATTACAGGTAATTGAAGAGATGGATAGAAACCTGCCGGTAGATAAATTCAGTGGCGCCAAAACAATGTAACGCAATCTATAAAAAGAAAAGCCCCACACGCTTGCGTGTGGGGCTTTTCTTTTTATAGATTGTGCTTATCTTCTTCTTTCAAGAATCATCCCTTTGAACTTGCCAAGTGCAGTAGGATTCACTGCATTTTCTGCAAGACGGAAAGATTCGATGTTTGCCTGTCTGCCCAGCTGGCTAGCAGGAATGCCCAGGTCCAGTAAAGCCGAGTGCAGCAAAGGATCGCTGAGGCTACCCCAATCGTTGGTGTAGTCGTCCTGGACATTTACATCAGGAGCGATACCAGTGAAGTAATCGCCTTGTCCGGCCGAGTTTTTAGACTGGAAACTTACCGCATACATATCGTAGCTGCCGAAAGTGATATTGATGAAACCAACAGGTTTGCCGTAGGTGGTGCGGCCCACGAGGCGGGGGCTCATGCTGGGTTTCAGCACATTGTACAGCAGTTCGCTGGCAGATACGGTGTTATGTGTAACCAGGAAACGCAGGTTGGCGATCTTCTGTGCGCCGGTGCTCTGGAAGTTCGTAGTGGCGTAAGTGGTAGCTTCCGAATGGAAGATATCTGTCCAGTTATAGTTAGGATAATTCGGAACGGCTTTCATGCCGGTAAAGTACCAGCTATAGCGGTCGTTCTTGATGTTATCGTTATAAATCTGGGTGTACATCACCGTGTTGTTGACAGATGCCGGCGCCATTTTGTTGGCGAGGTATTCTGCTGTTTGCACGAGGCCGCCGCCATTGTAGCGCAGGTCGATGATCACATTGGTAACACCTTGTGTGAGGAAATTGCTGAAGATGTTATCCAGCTTGCCCTGTACGAGGTTCAGCGCTACGAAGTTGTTGAATACCAGGTATCCCACTTTGGTAGTGCCAAAGGTATATACATTGCTGTAGAAGATAGGATCGAGGTTATACTGGGTAGCGGTGAGGGTGGTGCTGAGGGTGGAGCCATCCGGCTTCTGGAAAGTGAAAGCAGCGAAGCTGCCGCCGAGAGCATTGTTCAGCAGGGTATTGGTGCTTTGAGAACCATATTGAAAGCTGCTGGTACCATTGATGGTATTAATCTTCCAGCCGCGTTTGATGCCTGCTTTGTCGGCAGGGGAGCCGGGGTATACGTATACCACGCGCAGTTCAGTATTCGTCTGGAAGCCCACCTGGAAGCCCATGTCGCCTACTACGCCGCCTTGCAGCGCACGGGAGGTGGTGCCGTCGTCGATAAAGCTGTAGCGGTCGAGGTTATTGTTGGAAGCGTCTTTCTTGTAATGCGTTAAGGAGTCGAACATAGCCACGGGGCTGCTGAAGCTCTCCGGCTTGAAGGTGGCGGAGTCGGGGGTAGCATCTGTCCACAGGTATATGTCTTTGAAGATAAAGAAGATGCTGTCATTGACAGACACCTTGCCGTTACCGGAATTGGTGGGATTGGGGGAACCACTGTTATCATTTTTTTTGCAGGCAGGGAGGATCAGAGCGAGTGCCAGACTGGCCGTGAGCCACCATAAGCGATTTGGTTGCATATCCGCTTTTTTAAGGATGAGTGTTGTGATGTACAAGTTTAAACGGTGAAAAGCTCTCAAGGTTTAACCTTTTATTGATGAAGATAATCAAATTCGTAGCCAAGTTCTTCAGGTAATACGCCATTATTTTTCATGCCTACGTTGATCTTGTCGCGCCACCGTAGTTGTGCGGCGGGGTCGAGGCCATGGCGGGTTTCTCTGTCGAAGGCATATTGCAGCCGGTTCATTTCCCGGAATGCTTCAAGATACTGATATTGTATCACACTATCATAATCATCGCGGTTCAGGGCTGTTTGTTTAAGTCGTTGTTTGAACCTTTCCACTACCAGCCGGGTAATGTCGAAGTGCAGTTGCTCGTGGGCCAGACCGTAGGCGGTGCGGGCGTCGGCGCGTACCCAGGAAGCGCTTTTGATAAAGAACACCTGCATATCCAGGTTGATCTGAAGGGTATCTTTGATTGCGCGGCTGCTGCCTTCATACGCGAAGCTACTATAGGTAACTGCGGCACTGGGGCCATTGGCGGATGGTCTTCCCTGGAAATCCTCCCATTTCAGCGGCCTTGCCAGAGAATAAAAAATGGTATCTGAAGGAATAGAATCCACCTGTGGATGATAGCTGAACACCAGTTTGATATAGGGCAGATGATGAGCAGGCGCCCTGCGTGCATGCCATACGGGAGTTCCGGACGACAGCAGTAGCAGACATAGTATCAGCGGTTGCAGGATCATAACAGGTTTTGCTGTCTTAAAATTAGGAAAATGCCCGGCATGCTGTAGTATCAAAGGGAAATTTTGCGATTCTATAACATTTCCTGCTATCTCATCCGGAGGCTATTTTAACAATCATTTTCTGCCGCAAACGGGCTTTTTTCCGTAAATTACGGATCGACCAAAACAATCGCACTATGTACGGCGGCGGATATATATTTGATGAACCCAACAGCAAACAGTTGAGGGAAGAACAAATGCACGATGAGCCGGAGAAGCTCGCGGCTTTTGAAGAACGTATTGCCAGGGGAGAAAAGATCGAGCCTGGCGACTGGATGCCGGTGGAATACCGGCGGCAGCTGATCCGCCTGATAGAGCAGCACGCGCATTCCGAAATCATTGGCGCATTGCCCGAAGGTACCTGGATCACCCGGGCGCCGGGCTTCAAACGCAAGCTGGCACTGATCGCCAAGGTACAGGACGAGATCGGCCATGGGCAGCTGTTATACAATGCTGCTGAAACGCTGGGCAAATCCCGTGAAGCCATGATCAACGATCTCCTCAGCGGCAAATCCAAGTATTCCAATGTATTTAATTATCCGGCTGAAACCTGGGCGGATGTAACAGTGATCGGCTTTCTCATCGATGCTGCCGCCATTGTAAACCAGGTGGCCAATTCCAAAGGCTCCTACGGCCCCTACTGCCGGGCGCTGGAGCGTATATGCTATGAAGAGAGCTTCCATCTCAAGCAGGGCCACGATGCCTTCATTGAGCTGGCTACCGGCACGCCTGCACAAAAAGAAATGTTGCAGGATGCCCTCAACCGTTGGTGGCAGCCCATCATGCACTTCTTCGGTCCGCCGGACAAAAGCTCGCAGCACAGCGAAAAGCTGATGCAGTGGAGAGTGAAAATGGCCAGCAACGATGAAATGCGCAACCAGTTCCTGGATGCATATGTGCCAAAAATATGGGAACTGGGCCTCACCCTGCCGGATCCTAATCTGCGCAAGAACCCGGACACCGGCCGCTGGGAATACTCCGATCCCGATTGGGACGAGTTTTTCAAAGTGATCAATGGCGGCGGCCCCTGCAACGAAGAACGGCTGCAGGTGCGCAAATGGGCCGAAGAACATGGCCGCTGGGTACGCAAAGCACTCATGAACCCGAAAGAACGCCGCGCCCTGCCGGTAGCTTAACGATCATCTCAAAAACAACCTGTTTCTTACATGTCAGACTCATTAGATCCCCGGGTGAACCGCCTTAAACTCGGCAGCCCCTCGGATGTTATTAAGGTAGAAGAAGGAGAGAACTGGAATGTATACGAAGTATTCCACCAGGAGAAAAGAGGCGCCCATCACGAACACGTGGGATGTGTACACGCCCCTGATCCGCAACTGGCGCTCGTTTTCGCAAAAGAACAATTTGCCCGCCGCAAAAAATGTGTGAACCTGTGGGTGGTCAGAAGTGCCGACATCCTCGCATTTGACCTGGAAGACGAAGATATGTTCGCCAACAACCAGGAAAAAACTTACCGCGATGCCAGCGGTTTCAAAGTGATGGAAAAGATCAATAAATTCAAACAAGCAAAAGGACAATCCGGTCATGCCCAATAATCAAGCAGTAACAGATCTGATCATAAAAATGGCGGACGATGAGCTCATCCTCGGCCACCGTAATTCTGAATGGACCGGCCTTGGCCCCGTAATGGAGGAGGATATCGCATTTTCTTCCATGGCACAGGACAAGATCGGCCATGCATGGGCATTGTACCGTGCCCTCGAAGAGCATCTGGGCGGCAGCGATCCGGATCGCTTTGCCTTCATCCGCAAAGAAGAGGCTTTCAAGTGCAGCCATTTCGTGGAAATGCCCAATGGCCAATATGATTTCAGCCTGATGCGCCATTTCCTTTTCGACCATGCAGAAACAGTACGCTATGAAAGCCTGCACAGCAGCAGCTTTACACCGTTTCAGCTGCTGAGCAGAAAGGTAAAAGGCGAATTGAAATACCATACCCTGCATGCCAATGCCTGGATCATGCAGCTGTGCCGCGCCGGCGAAGACAGCTACGAACGTATGAGTGCCGCCATGGAAGAGGCTTTCGCGTTAGCGGCAGGTCTTTTTGAACCTTCCGCGGAATATGAAGAGATACTGATAGCAGAGAAAGTATATCCGGGAGAGAAAGAACTATTCAACCGCTGGCTGGACCGGATCTATCCCGTGCTGGTGAAAGCTTCGCTTAACCTGCCTGATATGGATACCCTGCAACCGGTGTACGGTGGCCGCAAAGGCCAGCACACGCCGCATCTCGCGCCACTATTGAAAGAAATGGGAGAGGTGTTCAACCAGGACACTAATGCAAGCTGGTAACTATGACAAAAACAATCACGATAGAGGCGATATACCAGGCGCTTGAAAAAGTGATGGACCCGGAAATCCCCGTACTGAGCGTACTGGATCTGGGCATGATCACAAATGTAACGCTGGAAGAAGAAGCCGCGCATATCCGCATGATCCCTACATTTGCGGCCTGTCCGGCAGTGACCTATATTCAACAGAATATCAAAACACAGGTAGAAGCGGCGCTTGGTATAGCCGTTATCGTTACTGTTGACAAGAACGTGCATTGGGAGAGCAACCGCATGACCGATGCGGCCCGGGAAAAGCTGCGCAACTTCGGTATCGCGCCACCACAGCTGCTTGCCGGCGAAATGAAGGCAGAGATCATGCTCAATACTCCCTGTCCGCATTGTGGCAGTAAAAATACCTACCTGCGTTCTCCTTTTGGTTCCACCCTTTGCCGCGCGATCCATTATTGCAAATCCTGCGGCCAGGTATTTGAACAATTCAAGCCATTGGAATAAACGGTGTTATGCTGCGGCAATCGCCGGAAATGCCTATTTTTACACGCATTATTGATATGCCATTGGCACATTACACGATGAAACATGAGAATAGGCTTGTATTTTGGGTCTTTTAATCCTATACACACGGGGCATTTGATCATTGCCAATTACGTAGCGTACAATACTGATCTCGACAAAGTATGGCTGGTGGTTTCACCGCAAAACCCGCTGAAACCTTCGTCGGCACTGCTGAATGAGCACGACCGGTTTCACCTGGTGGAACTGGCCATCAAAGACGAGCCGCGCCTCAGGGCCAGCAATATCGAGTTCTCCCTGCCACGTCCTTCATTTACCGTTGATACACTCGCCTACCTTGGCGAAAAATTTCCTACACAGGAGTTCTGCATCATCATGGGCAGCGACAGTTTTCAGAACCTGCCCCGGTGGAAAAATTATGAGCATATCGTCAAACATTATCCCATCTACGTATATCGCCGGCCGGGCCACGAGATCAGTGATACCTTCGGCGCCAAACTGGAAATACTGGATGCGCCCATGCTCGATATCTCTGCCACCAACATCCGCAAATGGATCAGGGAAGGGAAATCAGTGAGGTACATGGTGCCAGATACCGTTATCAACTATATCGCTGAAAATAACTACTACCGCTAGTTTCCGGGTTGGTGCTTCCTGAAAACAGGCGGCGGCAATTCTCTTTTTTTAACAAGATATTCATTGGAATAGATCTCCAGCAGGAGGATGAACATGGAGATGAGCAGCGGCCCGAAGATCAGGCCGATGAAGCCAAAGAGGCTGACGCCAATGAGCACGCCGAATACGGTAATCAGGGGATGCACATCCGCGATCCGCCTGGCCAGCAGGAAGCGCGCGATGTTATCACAAGTGCCAATCACGCCAAAGCCATAAATCAATATCGCGATACCTTGCCAGGTATGGCCTGTTGCCAGGAAATATGCGCCCATAGGCACATACACGGCAGCGGCGCCTACCACCGGCAGCATGGCCGTAAAGCAAGTAACGATAAACCAGAACCAGGGCTCCGGCACCTGGAAAACGAGATAACCGATCAATGCTACAATGCCTTGTATCACCGCTATCAACGGGATGCCCACGGCATTAGCGATCACCAGTGTGTTGAACTCTTTACCCAACCGTACCACGTTTTCATCTTTCAGCGGAATATATTCGTATAGCTTGGATTCCATTTCACGGCCTTTCACCAGCATAAAATACAGGATGAAATACATGATGGCGATGGCAGTAAGCGTATTGAAAGTGGCGCCGAGAAAACGTGGCAACACTGCGGTAATACCTTCCTGCAACTTTTGCAGGCGGCCATCAGACAAGAGATCGACGCCGGTATTTTCCTGGATGCGCGCATTCAACTGTTTGGCGCCATTGATCAGCTCTGCAGAATGAGTGGCAGCGTAAGTCACCTTGTCAGTAAGCATGTTGATCAACATACCGATCGGTAACAGGATGATGAGAAAGGAAAGTATCATCAACAGGGCGGCGGCGAGATTCTTTCTCCATTTATAATGTTCCACCAGGTAGAACATCCATTTGCGGCAAAGCACATACATGGTAACGGCCCCGAGGAAACCGGGAAAATAGGTGTACAGCTCCAGGAACAAGAGAAGGGCCAGCAGCACAATTATCAACAGAAAGGCGATCTGTTTGAGGCGGTCATTGTCTAAATAACTCATGGTTTAATTTCGTATAAATAATCCGGAAAGGCAAACAAAAATCTCGACGGCTTGTTTTTAAAAAGCGATGCATCGGCCTGGTTTGGCAAAACATTTATAAATTGTGGAATAATGTTTGCGAACCAATAGATACAAAAAAAACGAAAACCTTAATTCTCTCATCTCTAAAAACCTTTTGTTATGAGTAACAGTTCAAAAGCCGTGGTTTCATTTATCGTAGGTGCTGCCGTAGGCGTTGCAGTGGGATATTTCCTGAATTCAGACAAGAAAGACGAACTGGTAGAAAGAGTGAAGTTCCAGACAGACAAACTGAAAGACAAATGGAAAAAAAGGAAAGACCATTTTGAAGATGCACTGGAAAACGAGCTGGCATAACACCCCTTTTCGAATAAAATCTTTTGCATGGAAGAAAATTTCAGCAACTACTTTAACCAAACGGGAAAAGTAGCCAGGGAGTACCTGGAAACCAGACTGGACCTGATTAAGCTCCAGGCAGCGGGAAAGTTGTCGAAGGCATTGGGATTGTTTTTCTCCCTTACGCTGGCTTTCCTGCTGCTCTTTTTTGTGATCGTGTTCCTTGGCATGGTGGTAGGGTTCTGGATCGGTGAAATGACCGGCAGCTTTACCATCGGCTTCGCATGTGCAGCAGGCTTGTTCGTGGTGCTGTTCCTGGTGATACTGCTGTTCCGCAAACAACTGATCCAAAGGCCGCTGGCAAGATTGCTGATCACAGAGCTGGTAGACGAGATTGCCGCCAGAGACGAGGAGTCTAATCATCTGCATAATAACAGATCCGCCAAAACAGACGATCCGGGATATGTGCATAATGACGAAGCTGTAGAGTCAAGATAAAAGCACCTCAAATGAAAAAAGTATACACATGCGTAAGGTAAAAATCAACAGCTTTGAAACCCTGGAGCTGGAAATCGCCCGGTTAAAAATGCGTTCGAAACAATTGGAAGACGAGCTGGGCGACCGTGTGGATTTTTTTAAAGACAATTACAAGAAGATGGCATTGAATGCTGTCATCCCCGGCAGCGGCAAACACCGCGGCACACTCAATATGGTGGGTAATGTAGCCAGAGTGGCCTGGGAAAGCGGTAAGTTCAAGAACTTCGCTACCGGGGCGCTGATGACAGTGCTAGAGTTTGTAGGGGTACAACTGGGCATTAAACTATTCAACAAGGTAACCGAAAACAGGCGGAAGAAAAAGGCCGCTTCCCAGGAGGGACAATGACAAAATAACGTGTAGCCCTGCACGTTATCTCATTATGCTATAAGCAATCACCGTTACATCATCTTTCATCCCGGCCACAGGCTTCAATTCTGCGCCTTCTAGGCTGAATCCTACTGTCAGCGTTATGCTTTCTGCTTTTTTACTTTCTGAGGGCCCGCGGCCTGATCACCACTTTCCTGTGCGGCAAGCGAGCGAAGAGAGGCCGGGTAATCATCTACGCCAAAACCATCAGAAACACTTTTCTTGTCCTGTGAAGTATAGAAGAATACAGGGGAAATCGCTTTTTCGCCATCTGCATCGCGGTTGCTGCGGGCCCAGGTGGTGCCAGCTGTGTTACTGATCTTTACTACGATCTGTTTGATCTCACCTTTTTTGTTGTAGGCAATATCATCAACAGTGAGCACATGGCCCTTGGCGCCAAGTTGTTGTTTCATCTCTTGGATATCGGCAGCAGTAGTTTTACAGGTAATCACACCGTAAATAGTCTGGTTTTTTTCGGCAAGATGTCTGTTCAGGGCTGCGGAAGCCTTGATGGTAGCCGGTTTGGTATAAGCGATGGCGGCGCTTGTGCCAAAAAGTACGGGAAGCACCAGCAGGTACATCCAGGTGCGGTTACGGCGGGATCGGGATTTGTTGATCATAAAGATTCTGTTTTTAATGAACGACTTACTGAAATGATGCGCCACAGAAGGAGCATGATATTGCAGGCCTACCCGGAGCAGGCAGTATTGGTAGTCTTCCGAAACAGGCTCCTGTAGCAACGCGGCTTCATCTGCCAGAAATTCCAGGTTCAGTTGCAGGGACTTTTTCAACAGCCATGCAAAGGGGTTCAGCCAGAAGAGGCAGCAGCAGAGCGAGGCCACGAGGTTGTCGATACTGTGGTGTTGCAGTACATGGGCTTTCTCATGCGCCACCACATGTTGCAAGTCCGTAGAGGCGTAACGGTTAGTATCTATGAAGATGTATCGCAGAAAAGAAAAAGGAGTGGTAAGCCCGGACAATTGCACGAAGCTGTATTGGCGATAGCGTTGCACGGCTCCTTTTTTTATGAGCCGTGCGATGCGCAGGAGTTGTACCAGGTATACCAATAAGAGCGTGATAGCTACCCCGGCATACAAGCCGATGATCAATTGCGGCCATCCGATAGAAAGCCCGCCAGTATTGGTTTGCGGGGCGGCGTGTTGCGCTGTGGGGATATCATGAAGCTGTACGATCACCTGCTGTCCTGGCGCTTCCACCGCTATCGTGCGCAGCGATGGAAGCGGCAACAAGGGAAGAATGGCGGAGAAGAGGAAGGCGCTGAGCAACAGCAGCCTGTTATACCGGTAAAACGTTTCCCGGCGAAATACCAATACATATAATAAGTAGAAAACGGCCATACAGCAGGAAGCCTGCACGAAGTAGGAAAGGAGTGTAGCCATAACCGTTATTTTTTATCTTTTTCGATCATCTTCACCAGTTGCTTCAATTCTTCGGGCGACATTTTTTCTTCTTTGGCGAAATACGCCAGCATATTGATGTAGGAGTTGTCGAAAAAAGTATGGAGTACTTTTTTCATAAAGGTGTGCTTGTATTTTTCCTTGCCGATCACAGGATAGTACTCATAAGAGCCACCATATTCATGATGGGCGAGGAACCCTTTTTCTTCCAGACGCTTCATGAGCGTGGAAACGGTGTTGTAGTGCGGTTTGGGATCGGGCAGCTGTTCTATGGCATCTTTTACGAAGCCCTTGCCAAGGTCCCACATTATCTGCATCAGCTCTTCTTCTTTGCGTGATAACTTTTTCATGCATCTAAGATATAACTACTTTTGTAGTTTATAAACTATTTTTGTAGTTGTATAACTACAAATGAAGTAATGCACTGATTATCAGGAAACAAAAAATTTATCAGGATAATTTTAGCCCCATACCTTGGTACCTTCGCTGCAGTTGGCGCAGATATCAATGTTTTTGCGGGTATCGAGTATCTGGCTACGGAAATGGATATATTCTTTGTTATGCCAGAGAGCTTTGAAGGATTCCTGTTTCAGGTTACCGAGGCGGTGCTGGGCGTCTTTATCAAAACAGCAGGGCACCACAAGGCCATCCCAGGTAACAACGGGCGAATGCCATAGCCGCCAGCAATGGTTGCTCAGTTTATTCTTGATCGTGTAGGTGCCATCTTCATTGCGATGATAGCGGGAATATTTATCGATCGTGGGGATCAGGCGGTTGCCTTCCTCGTAATCATATACCTGTGCGGTTTTGAAGCGCACCTGGTCTACACCGATTTCGGCAGCGAGGCGTTTGATATCTTCTATCTGATGCTCATTAGGTTTCACTACCAGGAACTGGAAGAACACAAAAGGTGTTTTTGACTTGAGTTCTTTTTTCCACTTCACGATATTTTTGGCGCCCTGTATCACTTTATCGAGATGGCCGCCCACGCGGTATTGCGTGTATACGTCCTGCGTGGTGCCGTCGATGGAGATGATAAGGCGATCCAGGCCACTTTCCACGGTTTTTTTCGCGTTGGCATCCGTGAGGTAGTGAGCATTGGTGGAGGTAGCGGTGTAGATACCTTTATCATGGGCATATTTTACCATCTCCAGAAATCCCGGGTTGAGGTAAGGCTCTCCCTGGAAATAGAAGATGAGGTATAACAGTTCTTTGGATATTTCGTCTATTGTTTTACGGAAGAAGTCCTGCTGCAACATACCAGTGGGGCGGGTAAACGCGCGCAGGCCGCTGGGGCATTCCGGGCAGCGGAGGTTGCAGGAGGTGGTAGGTTCAAAAGACATGGAGATGGGGTAGCCCCACTGCACCGGCTTTCCCGTCCATTTGCTCATAAAATAGCTGCTGAATACCTTGCCGGCATTCCAGATGCGGCGGAAAGTAAACTTGGAAAGTAAGTTCAGGCTGTCATTCAAGTTAAAATCGGGCATAAAAAAATCGCTTGACCATTGTAAAAGTAGCTTCTTTCAACAAATTATAACCTATACTTGCTATAAAAAAGCGTCATACCCAATTCCTGCAACTAACTGAAACAAAGTGAAAAAAATCTGGACCGGACTTTTAGTATTGATTGTTTTAAGCGCGGCCATAGGAACTTATCTGTGGTGGCATTACCGGAAGGCACGCATCGAGTTTGTACGATATGATGAGTTTGGAATAGATATGCCGGTAAATTACAGCATACATGGCATTGACGTATCGAAGTTCCAGAAAGATATTAACTGGCATGCGGTGAAGCAGATGCAGGTGGAAAATATTCGTATATCCTTTGCCTTTATAAAAGCAACGGAGGGCATTACCCGGCAGGATGCGGCGTTCCGTCAGAACTGGGACCGGGCGGGCAAAGCGGGCCTCGTGCGCGGGGCTTATCACTTTTTCTATTCTACCCGCGACCCTTTGAAGCAGGCGATCAATTTCCAGAATGTGGTGGAACTGCAATCCGGCGACCTGCCGCCTGTGCTGGATATTGAAACGAGCAATAACCAGCCGCCTGCGGTAATCCGCAGCACGGCCAGGATATGGCTCGAAGAGATGGAGAAGATTTATAAGGTAAAACCGATCATCTATACCAATATACATTTCTATGAAACGTACCTTGGCAGCGAGTTTGATGATTATCCACTATGGATAGCGCACTATTACCAGAAAGAACGGCCTTCCTCTAAACGGGCCTGGCTCTTCTGGCAACATAGCGACGAGGGCCGGGTGAACGGGATCAGGACTACCGTAGATTTTAACGTATTCAAGGGCGACAGCACCGATCTGGCCAGGCTGTGCCTCCCCTGATAAAGCATATTGCCAATGGCTGAAAAAACGGAACAACCGGAACAATCCACACCTCCGGAGCAACGGAATAACATTGATATGGATCTGGTGATGTTTTTCATCAAGATCATCCGCACCATATTCCTTGGGCTCATCTGGATGCTCATTAATATCTTTCTCGGGCTGTACCTGGGTTTCGGCGTACCGGAAGAATCCACTCCGGGCCGCATGATCTTCTTTTATACCTGGTTTACTATTTCTCTTGGCGCTTACCTTTACCTGGTATGGCGCATGTGGCGCAAGAAGATGAAAGCTCCCTGAGCCTTGCCTATTGCGGGTTATTGCGATGCCCCAGCTCCATGCTCCAATATTTGTCGTAGCGGCCTACGCCCAGTTCAGTGTAGCTGGCATTCATCATATTCATACAGTGTTTGGGGCTGTTGAGCCATCCTAATATCACAGCCTGTTCGTCCATATTGCCCATGGCGATATTTTCGCCATAAGTATTCCAGTGATAGCCCACATTGTCCAGGCGATTGCCGGGTGTGGAGCCATCAAGCCCGGTATGATTAAAATAATTATTCAGCGACATGTCTTTGCTGTGGAGGTACGCTGCTTTTTCGAGCAGGCCATTCCAGGTGAGCGGGCCAACGGCAGGCATTTGTACGTCGCCGCATTTGCAGCCCCGGCTGCGGAGGCCATTTACCAGCACCAGCAAGGCGTTGCGATCTACATGATTTTCGGGCACTGTCACCGAATCCACGGCTACAGGGCCTTTGGGGAGAAGGGGTTGTACATTTGACTCTTTGGTACAACTACTAAAAAATACCACTGCCGGCAATAAAGCGGCAATAAAAATTTTCCCGGACATAATACCAGTTAATGATGATCAAACAGATACCGGGTTTTAAACAGGAACGGATTAAAATGAAACGATTTTCAGAGGTAATGGGTAAAACTACTCTTGGTTGATCAGCGGCTATGGGTTAAAATCATTGAGGCACCAAAGGTAATGCGAAGCCTTCAAAAAAAGACACGCCCGCTTGTGAACGTGATGTTAATGAGCGCTGCCGTAAAAAAGCAGCGGTTTGTAGTGTTAGTTGCCCATTGTGCATGACAGGTTTGTGGAGGATGCACCCCGACGCCAGCCCGCTATCAGCGGATTTCAGCGGGAGAAAACGGTGGAATAAACTTTGCCGGCTGATAGGTGAAGTACCTGCATTGTTTCACCTGGAAAATAAATGGTGATGAAAAAACAAGCCAACAAAGAGGCATCAACAGCCTGGCGCCAGCGAAAAAAGAAACCGGTGAAAATACTGGACACAGATAAAGGCGGCGTTACACGAAACCCGCTCCATGGCGATCTTTCCAGTAAGCCGGAGGAAGAGAACAAAGCAGTAAGGTACAATGAAGAGAAGGACAAGCGCTGACATCCACGAACCTTATTACCATATCCATTGATAAACCGACGATGAATTTGATTCTTTAAAGAAGAAGTATAGTAATCATCTCCATCTTCTTTTTTAATGTTGTGGTGTATAGCGGCCATCCCAATCATGGGATGGTTTTTTTGTGCCCGCTCAGCTGCTGTGGTCAGCGATGATCTTCCATTCTCCTTTGATGCGGCGGAGTATGAGGCTGAAGTGCCCGGCGAGGTCGCCGATGCTGCGCTGCAGGTGCCATTTGCCCACAACAAAATAGACATCATGCGCCAGGGGCTTGAATTCCAGCAGATGGAAATCGAGCTTGCCCATGGCCGTTGTGTCAGGATATACCTTTTTATAGCGGTCGAGCGTGGCTTTCCAGCCATAGGTGACGCCGTTCTTACCGATGAACAGGAGGGAGTCCGACTGCCAGTAGGTTTGCATGAAAGTTTCTACATCCCCTTTGTTCCAGGCGGTGGTTTGTTTGGCCATCAGGGCCCTGATCTGCTGTTCGGGGCCTTGCTGCGCCTGTGCTTTGGCGGTGAAAAGCCCGAGGGTAGCGCCCAGAAAGATAAGATACAGCTTCAAACGCATGTCGGATTTTTAGCAAAAGATAAACGATTTTTGCGATGTAACGCAACATTGATTATAGTAACTTTGCTGCACGATTTAAACATCTTTGTCAATTATATTTTAAAATCAACAGTTTATGCCCGGATATGAACTATTTGGCGCCGAGGAAAGGAAAGAAGTAAACGACGTACTGGAAACAGGTATTATGATGCGCTACGGATTTGATGGTCCGCGTAAAGGCATCTGGAAAGCAAAGGAGCTGGAACAGGCTATTTGCGACAAGCTGAATGTATCCTATACACAGCTGGCCTCCAGCGGTACCGCTGCCCTTACCACCGCCATGGCGGCCCTCGGAATAGGCGCCGGCGATGAGATCATCATGCCCACCTTTACGTTTGTGGCCAGCTTTGAATCCGTGTTCTCTGTAGGCGCAACGCCGGTACTGGTAGATGTGGACGATACCCTCACACTGGACCCCAAGGCAGTGGAAGCGGCCATCACTCCCCGGACCAAGGCGGTAATGCCGGTGCATATGTGCGGCGCAATGGCCGATCTCGACGCCTTGCAGGCCATCTGCAAAAAGCATAACCTGCTGTTGCTCGAAGATGCCTGCCAGTCGTTCGGAGCCACCTACAAAGGCAAAGCGCTGGGCGCTATCGGCGATGCGGGCACCTTCTCCTTCGACTTTGTAAAAACCATTACCTGTGCAGAAGGCGGCGCGATCATCACCAATAACAAAGACGTTTATACTAAATGTGACGGCTATACGGACCATGGCCACGACCACCTCGGTGTGGACCGCGGCGCTGACCTGCACCCGTTCATCGGCTATAACTATCGTATCTCCGAGCTGCATGCTGCGGTAGGCCTGGCACAGATCCGCAAACTGGATCATTTCCTGGCTATCCAGCGCAATACCAAGAAAATATTCAAAGATGCCCTGGCCACGGTGCCTGGCGTTACTTTCCGCCGCCTGCCTGATGAAGCCGGCGACAGCGCTACCTTCCTGTCGTTCTTCCTGCCGGAACCGGAACAAGCCCGCAAAGCCGCTGCTGCCATGAAAGCCGCCGGCCTGGTCGCTTTCTACTATTATGATAACAACTGGCACTACATCCGCCAATGGGATCATTTCAAACAAGGCAATGTGCTCACGCCATTCCCTCCCGGCCTGAAACAAGCCATGGAGATCTATAAAACCAAAACGTTCCCGGCTTCCGATGCCATCATCGGCAGAAATATCTCTACTCCCATCAACCTCTCCTGGTCTGATGCTGAAATAAAAGAAAGAGCAGAGAAACTGGTGAACGCCGTGAAAAGCGCGCTATAAATACCACGCAGAGCAAAAAAATCTACATGAAGAAAATAGCGTTAATACCTGCCCGTTATGGCGCCACGCGCTTCCCGGGCAAGATGATGGCCAACCTGGGTGGTAAAAGTGTGATCCTCCGCACCTACGAATCCACCGTGAAAACCGGCGTATTCGACGAAGTGATGGTAGTAACCGACAGCGATATTATCTACAACGAGATCGTGAACAATGGCGGCAAAGCAGTGATGAGCAAGAAAGAGCACGAATGTGGCACTGACCGTATCGCCGAAGCTGTGGAAGACATGAACGATGTAGACATTGTGGTAAATGTGCAGGGCGACGAACCCTTCACCCAACGCGAGCCACTGGAAAAACTACTACAGGTATTTGAAGGAGAAGAAGGGAAAAAAGTACAGGTGGCATCGCTGATGCAGGTGCTCAAAGATCCCGTCTCCATCGAAGATCCAAACTACGTGAAAGTGGCGGTAGACAAGTATTCCAACGCATTGTTCTTCTCGCGCAGCGTGATCCCTTATCCCCGTAACAAGGATATTCAATCGATCTATTATGAACATATCGGCATTTATGCTTTCCGCAAACAAACCCTGCTGGATTTTACCAAAATGCCGGTAACACCGCTGGAAGCGGCAGAAAAGATCGAATGCCTCCGCTACCTCGAAAATGGCATCCCCATGAAAATGGTGCTGACATCCTATATGGGCGTGGAGATCGATACGCCGGAAGACCTGGAAAAGGCCGCGAAATTATTGTAAATACAAACTAACTAATACGCATATATGAAATTCAGGAATTTTAAAATGGTGGACTATGTGGTTTACGGCCGCGGATCATTCGATCAGCTGGACGAAATACTGGCCCCCAGGCGTAATGGCGACGCTCCCATGATCTTCTTTGTGGATGAGTATTTCAGAGACAAGCAAACGTTTTTGTCGCGCGTGCCTTTACGCGGTAAAGACAAGATCGTGGTGATTGACGTAACACATGAACCCAAAACTACTTATGTTGACCAGGTACGTGATGAGCTGAAAGCGGAGTTTGGCCAGGTGTCCGGTATCATCGGCATCGGCGGCGGTTCTGTGATGGATATGGCCAAAGCCGTAGCGCTGATGATGACCAATCCCGGTTCGTCTGCCGACTACCAGGGTTGGGACCTCGTGAAAGTTCCTGGTGTTTACAAAGCTGGTATCCCTACGATCTCCGGTACTGGTGCGGAAGTGAGCCGTACCTGCGTGCTCACCGGCCCAACGCGTAAACTGGGTATGAACTCCGATTTCACCCCCTTCGATCAGATCGTATTGGACCCTGAATTAACGAAGACCGTTGAACCTAATCAACGTTTTTATACTGCGATGGATTGCTTTATCCATTGCGTGGAATCCTTACAGGGCACATATCTCAACGCATTCAGCAAATCTTATGGTGAAAAAGCACAGGACCTCTGCGAGGAGATCTTCCTGCAGAAAGACCAGTGGGATGATGATGCCGATGAGAAACTGATGATGGCTTCCTATGCCGGCGGTATGAGCATCGCTTATTCACAGGTAGGCGTGGCACACGCGGTGAGCTATGGACTGGCTTACCTGTTGGGCACTAAACATGGTATCGGCAACTGTATCGTGTTCGATAAACTGGAAGAGTTCTATCCCGATGGCGTAGCCAAGTTCAAGGAGATGGTGAAAAAGCATCACATCGATATTCCGCAGGGCATCACCAAAGGCCTCAGCGATGAACAGTTTGATACGATGATCAATGTATCGCTGGGCATGGCGCCGCTTTGGGAAAACGCGCTGGGCAAGGACTGGAAAGAGATCATGACCCGCGAACGCCTGCGTAAGTTGTACGAAAGACTCTAATATTATTTTAAGTAGATGTAATTCCCGGCTCACCAGCCGGGAATTTTTTTTCCAGTAACTTCAATAAAAAAAGATATGGACAATATTGAAAAGCTGGGCCAGGAGCTGGCGCAGATATTTTTCAGGATTGAAGAAAGGCGTAACCAGTGGCATACCATCACCCGGGCATTCATCCTCGGTGAATTAAACAAGCTGGTAGAGCGTTTCCCGATGTTCGACTGGAAGGCTGAAGTGAATGAGGCATGGCAAAATATGGAGTCGGTGTATGTAATGTTCAACTATACCCCCAGCGGTATTGTGGAAAAGACGCCCAACGCCATTGTACAGAAGATGAAGAAAGGTGGGCTGTTGTCGTTTTCACAATCGCGCAATGGTCAGATCGTTATCTGGGTGGCCTATCCTTTTGTGGATGGCATTACAGAAGAAGGCCCCAAGACTAGCACATTGGATACTGTGGAGCCGGAAGAAATAGATGGGCCTTATATTACACGTTATGTGGAGAAATTTTTGGAAGAGATGCTGGAATGGGAGAACGCATCGCGGGAAGAGATCGGGTTTATAAAAAAACACCGTTGAGAGCGCAGATTGAATGCGTAGAGATATACGAATATTACGTTGGGGGAAGATTATCATGTTGATTTTATCGATTGTTATGGGGTTGCTGGCACTGATGCTGGCTTACTTGTATCTCACCGCAAAGCAGCGCCAGCGGGCTTTGGAGGGCGCCAATGCACAATTGCAGGAACGTTACCACCAACTGGAAGCCCGGCAGGAGTATCTGCAAACCACGCTGGACGACAGGCGTACCCAGCTACAGGAGCGGCAGGAACAACTTGAACGGCTAAACGAAGAAATTGCCCAGCTGATGTCGGAACAGGGCCGTATCCTGGAACAGAACAAGCACCTGCATGCTCAGTTGACCAATGAAAAAGAGCGCATGGAGAAGATGCAGGACGATTTTCAGCTACAGTTCGAGAACGTGGCGCAGCACTTGCTACAGCGCATTTCCGGCACCTTCATGGAACAGAACCAGGCCAAAATGGACGACCTGCTCAAGCCATTGGCAGACAAGATCGACCATTTCCGTCACAGCGTACAACAATCGCTCGTAGCGGAAACCTCGCAACGTGCGGAACTGAAAAATGAACTGCAACGTTTGCTGCAATTGAATCAAACCTTATCACGCGAGGCCAATAACCTCACCAATGCACTGAAAGCCGATACCAAAAAACAAGGCAACTGGGGCGAGATGATCCTCGAAAAAGTGCTGGAAGCCTCCGGCCTTGAAAAAGGAATCCACTACGTTACCCAGGATGCTCAATACGACACCAGCGGCCAGCTGCGCAAGCCCGACCTCGTGCTGCAACTGCCTGAAAACCGCCAGCTGGTGATCGATTCAAAGGTTTCACTGAAAGCATATGAGCAGTATTGCAGCGCCACCAACGAAGTAGAAAAGCAACAAGCACTGCGCATGCACCTGCAATCCGTGAAAAACCACATCAATGAACTGAGCCGCAAAGCCTATCATGACCTTTACGGCAACACGACAGACTTCGTGATCCTTTTCATTCCGATAGAACCAGCTTACGCGCTGGCCATCATGCAAACCGATGAAGATCTCTATGATTACGCCTTCCGCCGCCGTATCATATTGGTGAGCGTGCCCTCGCTGCTGGCCACACTGCGCATCATCGACAATATGTGGCGCCTCGATAACCAGAACAAGAACGCCGAAGAGATCGTACGGCAAGGCAGTGCGCTGTACGACAAGTTCATCGGATTTGCTGAAGATATGGCCCTGATAGGAGAGCACCTGAAACGCAGCCAGCACGTTTATGAAGCCGCCATCAACAAACTGACCACCGGCCATGGCAACCTGGTAGGCCGCGCAGAAAGGATGCGCCGCCTGGGCCTCGACAACAAAAAAGAAATGCCGAAAACCCTCATCGTGGAACCGGAAACATCAGAAGAAGAGGGAGAAACGCCATCACCATCCTTACCATAAAATAACGGAAACTATGTCAGCAGTTACTATCGCTTCAAGGCTGATCGCCTTGTGCACAGCAGGGGAGTTTATCCAGGCCCAACAGGAGCTATATCATCCCGATATCGTAAGCATTGACCCTGATGGCTCCAAAACCATCGGCGCCACTAACATGCACGCAAAAGAGCAAAGGTTCCTGGATAATCTCAATAGCATCATCAGCGTGCATTTTTCAGAACCGCAGTTTGCCGGTAGTTATTTCACTACCATCCTCACGATGGAGATAGATATCAAAAACGTAGGCCCACGGCGCTTTAGCGAGGTATGCGTATACCAAACGGAGAACGATAAAATTGTATTTGAACAATTTTTCCGTGACCTGAAGCCTGTTGCGGGATGATCAGGTAGTGGCAGCCTTAGGCTTGTAAATAAATGCCAGGTACAGCGTGGCTAATACCGAGATGCCTGCCAGCACATAGAATGTGAGCGGGAAATGGCTTGCATTGTTATTGTAAATGAAAGCGGAAAGATAAGCCCCCAGCCCGATACCCGCTTCCATAGCAATGTACATGCTGGCCAGCGCACGGCCACGGAACTGCGGATTCCCCAGGTCTACCGTCCAGGCGGTAACAGCCGGAGAATTGAGGCCCACGCCAATACCATACAACACTGCGCCAGACATCAGCAGGATGCCGCCGGACGAGCAAGCCATCAGTAGCATGGAAGCCGCAATCAGCAGGGTGGCCACTTTCAGCACTGGCACCCTGCCATATTGGTCTGATACCTTGCCGGCCAGCAAACGGATACCGATAGAACTGCCGGTGAAGAAAGTAAAGAACAGGCCCTTATTGGCAATGCCCAGAAAGGCGCTGAAATCGGGGATCACCGTAAGAATGGCGCCATAGCTGAAGTACGTAAGGAAAGTGATGATCACTGGCGCCCATACCAGAGGCTCAAAAAGCTCGTCGCCGGAGATCTTCAGCAGCGAGAAACGGAAGCGCTGTTTGTTGGGCAATGTTTCTTTCATCGCGCCAGTGAGGATCACCACGGAAAGCAAGGCAAATGCGGCCGAAAGCTGGAACATCACGTTGATATTCCAATGCAACGCTACCCAGCCGCCAATGGCCGGGCCTACCGCCATACCAATGGTACTGGCCAGCCCTATCATGCCCATTGCCTCGCCGCGGCGGGTAAAGGGCACCAGGTCCGATACATAGGCGGATGTGCCGGTAGGCTTGAAGCCTGTAGAAAAGCCATGAAAGAAACGTAACAACAGGAATGCACCTACGGAGCTTACCAATGGATACATCAGGCTGCACACCACGCAGATAAGCGACCCGAACACCATCACCGGCACACGGCCGATCGTATCTGTGAGCTTGCCGCTGAAAGGCCGGGAAAGCCCTGCCATCAAGGTAAACAAACCAATGATATATCCCTTGTAATCGGCTCCACCCAGTTTGGTAAGATACGCAGGTAACTCGGGTATCATCATATTAAAACTGGCAGAGAATAGAGCGTTGCTAAGACAGAGCAGGATGAACTGTAAATTATAAATTCTCTCAGTCGACTGATACATGCTGCAAAATTAGCGACTATGGTACAATTTTCGCAAAGTAATTGATCTCCGGAAACCCGCATACATGCCGAACAAAATATACCTGTTCCCTGTTTATATTAACCGGCTGTTAAATCCTGACAATCGTCATGTGAGACTGTTTTCCGATTTAGTATATTTACTATAACCAAAAAATTCAATGATATGAAAGTAAACATCGGTGTTGCTCCTGAACATGCAAAAGAAATTGCGTTGGAACTGAATAAAGTATTAGCGGATGAATTGGTGATCTATGCTAAAACCCGTAACTGCCACTGGAATATTGAAGGCCCCAACTTCATGGAAATGCACAAATTTTATGAAGGGCAATATGAAGAGCTGGAAGAATTTGGTGATGAAGTTGCTGAAAGGATCCGTTCAATCGGTCACTATGCAGAAGGTCGCCTTGTAGATGCGCTCAAGCTCACCCATCTCCTGGAAGAAGAATATACCAACGACCAGAAAAAACAGCTGCAATCCCTGCTGAACGATCATGAAACCATTGTGCGCAACCTGCGCCGCCTGATCGATGAGTTCGACGAAAAATACAAGGATAAAGGCACGAGCGATTTCGTGACTGGACTCATGGAAAAACATGAGAAAATGGCCTGGATGATCCGTTCTTATCTGAAATAATTTCCCCTATAAAGATTTACAACGTGTTAGTTGCAGCCACAACGCTTGTAGCTAACACGTTTTTATTTAAAAACTACCACCATGGACAATAAAGAAGATAATAAAGATCTGCGGCTGGCCGTACTCATCGATGCCGACAATATCCCATATCACAATATCAAAGGCATGCTCGAAGAAGTGGCCAAATACGGCAACCCCACATTCAAGCGGATTTACGGCGACTGGACCAAACCCACAGTGGCTGGCTGGAAGAGCGTGCTGCTCGATTACGCCATCACACCCATTCAACAGTATAGCTATACTTCCGGCAAAAATGCCACCGATTCCGCTATGATCATCGATGCGATGGATATCCTCTACACTGGCCGCGTAGATGGCTTTTGCCTCGTATCAAGCGATAGCGATTTCACCCGCCTGGCCACCCGCCTGCGCGAAGCCGGCATGTACGTGATCGGCATGGGCGAACGTAAAACGCCCAGCGCCTTCCGCTCCGCCTGCGATAAATTCATCTACCTGGAAATCTTGCAGCTCAAAGAAAAGAAAACTGAAACCGGCGGAAAGCCGCGCTCCGCCAAAGAGAAACAGAAAGCGATCAGCAAAGCCGATAAAGAAGTGATCACCCTGCTGTCTTCCAGCATCAATGATATCGCGGATGAAGACGGATGGGCTTACCTCGGCGAGCTGGGCAACCTGCTGTTAAAAAAACAACCTGATTTCGACTCCCGCAACTACGGCTACAACAAACTGGTTCAACTGATCAAAAGTTTTCCCAACTTTGAAATAGATATCCGCGACAGTGGAAAGAAAACAGGGAAACTGGTATATGTAAGAACGATCTGAGCATGAACAAGAAAATAACGGTTATCAAAGGAGATATAACGAAGATGGAAACCGATGCCATCGTGAATGCAGCTAATTCCTCGCTGATGGGCGGTGGCGGCGTGGATGGCGCTATCCATCGTGCAGGCGGGCCGGCCATCCTGGAAGACTGCCGCGCTATTGTGGCCCGCCAGGGCGGCTGCAAAACCGGCGAAGCTGTGATCACCACCGGCGGCCGGCTGCACGCAAAGTATGTGATCCACACCGTAGGTCCCGTATGGAACGGCGGCAACAAACAGGAACCACAGCTGCTGGCCAACTGTTACCGTCATTCGCTGGAACTGGCTACTGTACATCATCTCCGTTCTATCGCGTTTCCCAATATCAGCACTGGCATCTATCATTTCCCCAAAGATCTCGCTGCCAGCATCGCGATGGATACCATCGTGAAATTTTTAGAAGAAGAAGCAACTTCCCTGGAAGAAGTAGTGCTGGTTTGTTTTGATGAAGAGAACCTGGCCTATACCGAACAATTCTACAATCAATACATCCGGCCGGAATAATAATGCATCCCTGTTTTGCGCCGTTAGCCACAATGTGGTGAAAGTTTCGCCCCGCCATATTATTTTTACGACCGAACCACCATAAAACCACCATTACACCATGAAACACATGAACCTTAACCGGCTCTTGCCGGTTGTGGCCTGCATGGCGCTACCCGGCGCCCTCCTGGCCCAGAAACCCGCCCGTGTACCCGTTACCGTTATCCAGGGTATTTCAGCTGATGTCAAAGTAGAAAAGATCACCTTGCTGGCCGTAGAAGAAGGCAAAACCAAAGAGGTGGCGTCTGCGTGGGTAGATGACAAGCACGCCTTTGCCTTTGCGCTGCCCCACCCGCAGGAAGGGTTCTATTATCTCTCGTCTGCCGCCCGCAGCAATGGTGTTCGCGTATACCTGAAGCCCGGCGACCAGCTGAACGTTGAACTTAACGGCGCCGCCTATACGGTGAAATCCGGTTCTGCCGAAAACAAGCTCCTGCAACAATGGAACGAGCTGGCAGCGCCAGTGCTGAAACCTGCCATGGGCATGGATACCGTTACTTACAAATCGTATTTCCCCACGCTGGAAAAAACGCTGCCCAAAGTAGCCGCCTTCAAAAAAACAGTGAACACACCGAACAAATCTTTCAACGAACTGCTGAAATTCGCCACAGACGTGGATATTGAGCATGCCGCATTACGCTTCCTGCTCATCCCGCATTCCGAACACCCGCAGCTGAAGGATTACCCGGCCTATTACAAAACCATTGTGCAGGATAAAAAATACTGCGACGATAAACTGCTGCAACTGGCCGAAGCAGAAGACCTGCTACGTCTCTACAACACCTACAACCTGCTGCTGACAAAGACTGCAGCCGACAGGCCCAAACCCCAGGAGATGTTCCAAAAGGGTGTGGACGGATTTTGCAGCGATCGTGTAAAGGCACTGTTCATCACCAGCAGCCTCGGTAGCTACAGGACCTATGAGTCGTTGATCGCGGCTATCGAGCCGGTGAAAAAATATCTTGCTACCGATGTAGAGAAAAAGCGCTACCTCGAATATGAAAAGTCGGTACGTAAATTTTCGAAAGGAGAAGCCGGTTTCAATTTCAGCGGCGAGGACCTGAGCGGCAAGCCCGTATCCTTCAACGACCTCAAAGGAAAAGTAGTGGTGGTGGACGTTTGGGCCACCTGGTGCGGCCCCTGCAAGGCCGAGCTGCCGCACCTGCAACAGCTGGAGGAAGAAATGAACGGCAAGGATGTCACGTTTGTAGGCGTGTCTGTTGACGAAGGCAAAGACAAAGAAAAATGGAAAGCCTTTGTAAAAGAAAAGGAAATGAAAGGCGTACAGTTATTTGTGAATGGCTGGAGCGATATCACCAAATTCTATGGTATCAATGGCATTCCACGGTTTATGGTGTTTGATAAAAACGGCAAGATCGTGAATGTAGATGCGCCGCGGCCCTCTACGCCGGAGCTGAAAGCCTTGATAGAAGAGCTTCTCAAGGGTTGATAATAAAGAAGGCTACCTCGCAGGGTAGCCTTCTTTATTATAATGCGATGTAAAAAACGGATGAATGATCAAGGTTTTGCATATTTAACCCAGGCATACACGAACATTATTGCAAAAACGATGATGGCTACCGGAGCGAAAAAATGACCAATAGCGTCACCTACTTTATAAAAGTTGGTGGTATTTACTACTGTTAAAAGATTCATCAACATAGTATAACGAGTTTATTATTATCCGGGTGCAAATTAAAGCATTCGGTTTTAAATTCCCAATTACCAGGCTGTTAATTGTTGCAGATAGCCATCCAGCCTGGATTTGGCGAGGAAATTTTTTTCGAGGGGCAGGGCAAAGGGAACCGGGGTATCGAGGCTGGCGCAGCGGATCACGGGGGCGTCGAGCAGGTGAAAGCAGTGCTGGGCGATCCAGGCGCTGATCTCGGCGCCGAAGCCGCCGGTGAGCGTGTCTTCATGCAGTACCAGCACTTTGCCGGTGGCGGCTACCACATTATGAATAGCGTCGTAGTCCAGCGGCAACAAGGTGCGGAGGTCGAGGATGGCAATAGACAATTCGGGGTGTTGCCGGGCATAGTCGGTGGCCCAATGTACGCCGCTGCCATAAGTGATGATGCTTACATCTTCGCCATCCTGCACCAGGCGTGCCTTTCCGATCTCGGTAGTATAATATTTTTCAGGCACCGGCCCGCTGATGCTGCGGTACAGTGCTTTATGTTCGAAGAACAGGACCGGGTTGGGGTCTGCGATGGCGGCGGTCAGCAGCCCTTTGGCATCTTCTGGGGTGGAGGGATATACGATCTTCAGGCCGGGCACATGTGTGAACCAGGCTTCATTACTTTGTGAGTGGAAAGGCCCTGCGCCTACGCCGCCGCCGGAGGGCATGCGGATCACCACATCGGCCGTTTGGCCCCAGCGGTAGTGTATTTTAGCGAGGTTGTTGACGATCTGGTTAAATCCGCAGGTTACAAAATCAGCGAACTGCATTTCCACCATACTCTTGAAACCCGCTATGGACAAGCCCAGCGCGGCGCCGATGATGGCGCTCTCGCAGAGCGGCGTATTGCGCACGCGGTCCGTACCGAATTTCTCCACAAATCCTTCTGTGATCTTGAAGGCGCCGCCATATTCGGCAATGTCTTGCCCCATGAGGATCAGCTCGGGATACGTTTCCATAGACTGCTGCAATCCTTCGGAGATGGCGTCAATAAAGCGTTTGTCGGCGCCCGGGCCGGAAGCCGCGATGGGCAAGGGCGCCGGCGCATAAACATCATGCAGTTCCGCTTGTGTGTCGGGGATGAGCGGCGTTTCTACCAGTCCTTTGGCCACTTCGGCATCGATGGACTGTTTCAGCTCTTCGCGGACATGTTGCAGTTCCTGTTCGGTGATGAGTTGGGAAGACAGGAGGAAAGACTCATATTGCGCGATGGGATCTTTTTTGCCCCACTCCTCGAAAAGGGCCGGGGGCACGTATTTCACGCCGCTGGCTTCTTCGTGGCCACGCATGCGGAAGGTCATTGCCTCGATGAGCACCGGCTTGTTTTCGTTGATGGCATAGTTGCGCGCCGTGCGGATGGTTTGATATACTTCCAGCAGGTTGTTGCCATCGATGCGGACGCCTTCCATGCCATAGCCGATGGCTTTATCGGCGAGCCGTGCGCAGTGGTATTGTTCCTGTACCGGCGTGCTCAGGCCGTAGCCGTTGTTCTCGATCAGGAAGATGACCGGCAAACCCCATACTGCGGCCACATTGAGCGCTTCATGAAATTCGCCTTCGCTGGTGCCGCCTTCGCCGGTGAAGGCGAGCGCTACTTTCTTTTCTTTACGGAGGCGGTGGGCGAGGGCTATGCCATCAGCGATGGAGAGCTGCGGCCCGAGGTGAGAGATCATACCACAGATATGATGCGCGCTGCTGCCAAAGTGAAAAGAGCGCTCACGTCCTTTGCTGTAGCCATTTTCGCTGCCCTGCCATTGCAGTAGCAGTTTGTCGAGCGGCATATGCCGGGTCGTGAATACGCCGAGATTGCGATGCAGCGGCATGATCCATTCATCTGCATCCAGCGCCAGCGTGGCGCCTACGGCGATGGCTTCCTGCCCGATCCCTGAAAACCATTTACTGATCTTACCCTGCCGTAATAGCAGCAGCATTTTTTCCTCTATCAGCCGTGGATATACAAGCGATCTGTAAAAGGCCAGCAGCTGTGTGTCACTGATATTGGACCGATCGAAATACATGCGTTGGATATTTAACTGGCAAAGGAAAGCCTAGTTGTTGTTGTTGCCGCCAGCCAGCGAGATCATGATACTGTTGATGATCGTCATCACGATGCTGAACAACATGGCCCACCAGAAACCGTCTACCTTGAAACCGGGAACGATCTTGGCGGCCAGCAATATAATGATGGCATTGATCACAAAAAGGAACAGCCCGAGTGTAATGATGGTGACCGGAAAGGTGAATATTACCAGCAGCGGTTTTACCAGCGCGTTTAGCAAAGCCAATACCAGCGCGAGTAAGAGGGCGGTAACAAAACTGTCGATCCTCACGGCCGGTTTAAGTAAGTATGTAGTTAACATCGCAGCTAAAGCGCTCACCAGAATGCGCACTAAAAAACCCATATGAAAAAAGCTTTTGTCAATTAAGATAACGAAAAAATAATTATGAATTGCGAATTAAGAATTACGGCTTTATGGGGAGATCACATGATCTCCCCATAAAGCCGTAATTCTTAATTCGCAATTCGTAATTATCAAAAATTATCTGCGTCTCTGTATGCTTTGATCAAAGCGATCTCTCCTTCCTTACCCTGGCCGGTCATGCCATGTTCCATGCCCAGCACGCCTTTGTAGCCTTTTTGATGCAGATGTTTGAAGATGTTGCGGTAGTTGATCTCTCCGCTGCCGGGTTCTTTACGGCCGGGATTATCACCAATCTGGATATACGCAATTTCTTCGTAACACATGTCCAGCACGGGGATCAGGTTACCTACGTTGCGTTGCATATGATAGATATCGTATAATATTTTGCAGGACGGGCTGTTCACCGCCTTGCATACTTCGAAGCTCTGCTCTGCCGTGCGGAGGAAGAGTTCGGGCGTATCGCTGAGGGGTTCCAGCACCATTACAAGGCCATGCGGCTCGAATATCTCTGCGCCGCGGCGCAATGCATCTACTACATGAGCGGTTTGAATACCCATCGGAATGCTGCGGTCGAAGAATCCGGGAACAACGGTCATCCATTTGGCATTGGTTCTTTTGGCCACTGTAACGGATTCGCGGCAGGTTTTCAGGAAAGCGTCTTTAAATTCCTGTTTGCCGGTGGTGAGTGAAGTTTTCCAGTTGTTACCGGTATCCACTACGAAAACGCCCATGGTCATGCCTTTCTGGGCGAGGAGGTTGCCGATCTTTTCCTGTTCGGCGGCATCGCGGCCCAGCATGCCATTATCTTCTATGGCCCGGAAGCCCTGGTCATACATGAATTTTATCTGATCGAGAAAACTGGCGCCGCCATTATTTTTGAACTGGCCGTCGTGCGGCGCATAGTTCATCTGGAAGGGTTTTTCAGACAGGCCGGAACCCGCGGCGGCAGCGGCTTTGGCGCTGCCTGTGATGCCGCCCAGCGCCATCGCGGAGATGCCTGCCAGCGTGCCTTGTTGCAAGAATTTTCGTCTTTCCATAACGCGTAGATTAAGTGTATAAAGGACGGGACTAAATTTAACAGGTTTTACATAGAAATACTAATATTGATGAAGATTTTTCAAATCAGGGCCATTTTTTCGCGTTCATCAAAAAAATATTGCAAACGTCATTGTATTTTTTAAATTCACCCACTTATATTTTTTTAATCACGTTAGATGAGAAGACTGTATGTGACCGTATTGCTGGGCGGGATGCTTAGCCAGACTGCGATTGCGCAAAATGCCCAACAGGGTTTCAATGCTTACGAACAGAAAATTCCCGGAACAGACGTACGTTTCCGCATGGTGCCCATCAAAGGCGGCGCCTTCACACTCGGTAGCCCCGATACAGAAAAAGGCCGTCATGCTGATGAAGGCCCCGCCAAACAAGTAAAGATCGACGACTTTTACATGGGCGCCACCGAAGTAACATTTGATGAATATGATGTGTATGCCGACAGTGAAAAAGATAAGACTCCCATCCCCGATGGTATGACCCGCCCAAGCCCGCCCTACATCGACCTGACGCTGGGAATGGGTAAGGCTGGCGGCTTTCCGGCCAACAGCATGAGTCAATACGGGGCATTGATGTATTGCCGCTGGCTCTATGCAAAAACCGGCATCTTCTATCGCCTGCCTACTGCTGCCGAATGGGAATATGCCTGCCGTGCCGGCGCATCCACCGCTTATCCTTTCGGTAACGATACGTCAAAGCTGAAAGAATATGCCTGGTATAAAGGTAACAGCGAAGATAAATACCACAAGGTAGCACAGCTGAAACCCAATGCCTGGGGCCTTTACGACATGCTTGGTAATGTGGAAGAATGGACCATGGATCAATACGATGAGAAAGGAGTGGCCAATGCCAGCGACAACAATCCCTGGACAGTGCCCACAGCTAAAACACCGCGCACACTCAAAGGCGGCAGTTTCGATGATTTCGCTGCACAGCTGCGCTGCGCCGCCAGGGTGAAGTCTGATCCCGTGTGGAACCGCCGCGACCCCCAGATACCTAAAAGCTCCTGGTGGAATGCTGACGCGCCTTTCGTAGGTTTCCGCATCGTACAGCCCGTACGCCAGCCCACAAAAGAGGAAGCGGAGAAATTCTTTGCCGACATTATTGACAAATATAAAGGAGCACGCTAAAACTCATTCCTTAAATCTGATTATCTATGGACAAACAAAAATTCCACGATCAGGGCCGCCGCGATTTCATGAAGCAGTCTTCCCTGCTGGCAGGAGGCTTGCTGGCCATGCCCATCTTATCTAAAGCCAATTATTTTTCGGGTTCTTCCGATGTGATCAAAATAGCGCTGATAGGCTGTGGTGGCCGTGGCACAGGCGCCGCTACGCAAGCCCTCAGCACAAAAGAAAATGTGCAGCTGGTAGCTATGGCAGATGCCTTCCCCGACAGACTGGCGGACAGCTACAACAATATCAAAGAAGCCCTGGGCGATAAAGCCAGCAGGGTGGCGGTAAAAGAAGAAAATAAATTCATCGGTTTCGATGCCTACAAACAAGCCATCGCGCTGGCCGATGTGGTAATACTGGCCACCCCTCCGGGTTTCAGGCCTATACACTTTGAAGAAGCCATCAGGCAAGGCAAACACGTGTTCATGGAAAAGCCGGTAGCTACTGATCCTGCGGGTATCAAGAAAGTGCTGGATGCCGCAGCTGTGGCCAAATCCAAGAAACTTAACGTGGTAGTGGGCCTCCAACGCCGTTACCAGAACTCTTACCGCGAGCTCTATAAACGTGCGCAGGACGGCATCATCGGCGATGTTGTATCTATGAACGTATGGTGGAACCAGGGCGCGCTCTGGGTAAAGCCGCGTAAGCCTGAATACACTGAAATGGAATACCAGATGCGTAACTGGTATTACTTCAACTGGCTCTGCGGCGATCATATCGTAGAGCAACATATCCACAATATCGACGTGGGCAACTGGTTCATGAACGCTACGCCGCAAACCGCGCTGGGTATGGGCGGTCGCGCCGTGCGCACCGGCAAGGAGTTTGGTGAAATATTTGACCACCATGCCGTAGAATACCGCTTCGCCAATGGCGTGATCATGAACAGCCAATGCCGCCACTGGAAAGATGCGCCCAGCCGCGTAGATGAAGAGATCATCGGCACCAAAGGCCGCATCTTCTGCGACCAGGCCAGGATCGTGGACCACAAAGGAAAAGTATTATTCCAGTTTGATAAGAAAGCGAAAGAGAACAACCCTTATCAAACAGAACATGATGAACTGTTTGCCGCCATCGCGAAAGGAGAATACAAATTCCAGGATGCAGAAAGAGGCGCGCAGGCAACATTGTCGGCCATCATCGGCCGCCTGGCCACCTATTCCGGACAGGTGATCGACTGGAACGTGGCACTCAATTCCGGCCTGGATATACATCCGAAAGTATATGCCTTTGATGCACAGCCGCCAGTAATGCCCGATGCATCCGGCAACTACGCTTACGCGAAACCCGGTATCACCAAGTATTTCAGCTAATGTATCAATACGAATGAAGGAGAAGCCCTTGAAGCGCCCGAAGCGCTTCAAGGGCTTCTCCATTAAATATCCCTGTAAATCCGTAATTTTTGTGCTATGAAAATCATCTCTCTCTTTACAGCGGCGCTTTGCATCCTGGTTGTAAGTGTGCATGCACAAACAACCGCCATCGCCAAATGGGCCAATGCACAGCTCCTGCACGATGCCCCGCTGGAAGCCGCACACGCCGGTATCTGCATCTATGAACCTGCTACGGGAAAGTATTGGTATCAATACCAGGATGATAAATATTTTACACCCTCTTCCAACACAAAGATATTCTCACTCTATGCCGGCATGAAGATACTGGGCGACTCGCTGCCTGCTGCCCGTTATTATGAAAATGATACGGCGCTTTTTGTGAAAGGCATGGCCGATCCTTCTTTCCTGCATCCTGATTACACTTTTCAGCCGCTGCTTTCCTTGCTGCAGCAAACAAAGAAACAAATATACATTGTGCCGGCAGGCAATGGCAACAAGCGTTATGGCCCGGGATGGGCCTGGAACGATTTTGCGGACGACTACCAGCCCGAACTTACTGAGTGGCCTATGTATGGCAATGTGGCGCGTATCTATCATCATAACGATACTACTTATATCTCCCCCGGTAACTATGATCTGGCTGTAACCGCGGATGATACCAGCAGCAGCGCCCTTACCAGCCGGGATGAACGCAGCAATCATTTCTTCCTGCAATATAACCGCAAAGACAAATCCGTCACCAAAGAAGAAGTGCCTTTCATTACTGGCTCCCTCCAGGACCTGCGCGAGCGGCTGGAAGACACGCTTCATAAAAGTATAGGCGTTGCCGTTACTGCCCCCCGCGCTTCGTACAAAATATTGCGCAGCATCCCGGCAGATTCTCTCTTCATCCCCATGATGCACCGCAGTGATAATTTCTTCGCAGAGCAAACACTGATGATGTGCGCGGCACTGCTCTGGGACAGCATCAGCACCAAACGCGCCATCGCGCATATGCTCGATAATTATTTGCAGGCATTGCCACAGGTCCCGCAATGGGTGGATGGTTCGGGGCTTTCGCGCTATAACCTTTTCACGCCGCGCGATTTTGTTACTGTGCTCACACAGCTATTCAAAGAGTTTCCGAAAGAAAGGCTCTGGGATATATTTCCTACCGGCGGCAAAGGCACCTTGCGCAACTATTACCAGCAGCAGTTTGTACATGCAAAAACCGGCACGCTCACGGGTAGCGTGGCTTTGAGCGGTTACCTGGTAACCAGGAAAAATAAAACGCTGGTGTTCAGCGTACTGGTGAACAACAATAAAGACAGCGCCAGCAGCGTGAGAAGAGCGGTAGAAAAATTCCTGACGATGATCCGTAATGAATATTAATTGATGCGGTAGGAGAGCAGGATGGTGGTGTCCTGCGCCTGGTCGGCTTCGATGAGGCCCACACCCTTTGCATAGTAGCTGGTGGAGAGTATGCCCACAGGTACCGGGTTGCCACCCACTATGGCAGCGGCTTCCATCTGTACGGTGATCACGTCCGTATAGGCTTTACCGTTAACCGTTTTGCCTGCGCCCTTGCCGAGGATGGTATATTGCAACACGCCGGTGGTAGCGATAGTACCGTTGCTGGCGGTGATGGTGTCTTTCCAGACGCTGCCCGCAGGAAGAAAATCTTTCAGATAATTGAGGCGGAGATCACTGGCTTTAAATCCCTGGAAACTCATGATGCTGGCCACTTGCGAATAGGTGCCGTCTTTGCAGCCGGAGCACATGAACACACTGTCGTCCCGCAGTTTTTTATACACATTTCCGTTGATAGTCGTATCTCCATCAACCGTAAGCGTGTAGGTGGCGGAATCTTTTGCCTGATTGAAATTGAGATAAGTGAAAGTAGAGCCTTGCGTGTAAGGAGCGTAATCGCAGGTGCTTACCGGACCTGTACCTTCCCTGCTCATTTCCTTGCTGCAGGAGAATAGCAGCAGACATGAGAGCAAGATGGTTCCAAGGTAGTATAAGCTTTTCATAAACCGGGGGAAGGGCTTTGATAAATAACGCTGATAACTATAAAATTATGCGAAAACCCCCGTCTTTTTAAATACTTCTTTTATATTATATGTTTTTTTAAAAAACGGGTTTGAAATACGCTTATTTTTAGAAAATAATTAATGATTTTGTGAATAAATTGGCTGATAGATGTGATAAGCCCGTTAAGCGATGAAAAGAGGCTATCCAACGAAAAACTGATATTGTAAAAACTGATATTATCAACCCAAATTCTACGCACTATGGTTCCACGTTATGGGAAGGCGATAGCTTTGCTATGTCTTCTGGCGAGCGCTCACCCGCTCAGCGCCAATCCTTCGTTGCCCACCGTCTGGCAACAAGCCCATATCACCGTCAAGGGAAAAGTAAAAGATCTGAATGGCAATCCCTTGCCTGGTGTGACTGTATTGGTGAAAGACTCCAAGAAAGGAGCTACTACCGATGCTAAAGGCGACTACACGATCACAGATGTAAGTAAAGACGCTGTACTTGTTTTTCAGTACATCGGCTTCGACTCGCAGGAAGTAAAAGTAGATGGACGCAGCAGTATCATCATTGTGATGAAAGAAAACCAGAAAACATTGGATGAGTATGTAGTTGTTGGTTATGGTACGCAGAAGAAAGTGACCAAAACCGGCGCAGTATCCATGGTAAAGGGTTCCGAGCTGCAGCAATCGCCTAACGTCAACATTTCAAACTCGCTGGTGGGCCGCATTCCCGGTATCATTGCGGTGAACCAAAGCGGTGAGCCCGGTTATGATGGCTCCAAGATCTTCATCCGTGGCCGCAGCACGCTGGGCAACAGCGACCCGCTGGTGGTGATAGACGGTTTTCCCAGAGATGGCTTCGACCGCATGAACCCGAATGACATCGAAAGCGTGTCCATCCTGAAAGATGCCGCCGCCGCCATCTATGGCTCCCGCGCGGCCAACGGCGTTATCCTCGTTACCACCAAACGCGGTAAAGGCGGCAAGCCCACGCTGCGCTATGGCTTTAACCAGTCGTTCGTAACACCTACCCGTTTGCCTAAAATGGCCGATGCGCCTACGTATGCGCAGGTGGTGAACGAAATACTGCAGTATGGTGGCGATAACCCGCGCTATACGCCCGACCAGATCAAAAAGTTCGGCGATGGGTCCGATCCATGGCTCTACCCTAACACCAACTGGTATGATGCCGTGATCAAAAAGATATCGCTGCAAAACAGGCATGACCTCTCGCTGAGTGGCGGCTCCGAAAAAATGACTTACTATGTATCGCTCGGATCGCTGTTCCAGGATGGCTTGTATAAGAACAGCGCTACCAACTATCGTCAACAAAACGTGCGCGCCAACCTGGATGCAGTGGTGACCGACAATATCCGCCTGCGCTTCGATCTGGCCGGCCGTCTAGAAAACAGGAACTTCCCGCCACGCAGCGCCAGCTCTATCTTCCGTGCGCTGATGCGCGGCCGCCCTACCGAAAATGCCATCTGGCCTAATGGTTTGCCCGGCCCGGATATCGAATACGGCGACAACCCCGTTGTAACCGGTACTAACGCTATCGGCTACACGTTCGATAAAAACTACGTCGTGAACGGAACCTTCTCCGCAGTGATCAATATCCCATGGGTACAAGGGATGTTTGTAGATGGTAGCTTCGCTTACGATCAGAACTTCGACTTCCAGAAGAACTTCGTGAAGCCCTGGACACTCTATACCCTCGATCCCAACGATCCTTCTGCGCATAAGCTGAATCCCGCGTCCAGAGGGGTGAGCGCGCCACAGCTTAACGAAGCCTTCTTCTCTAACAGGAGCTCTACCGTCAACCTCAAACTGAACTATGTAAAGTCTTTCGGCAAACATAACTTCAGCGGGTTCCTCGCAGTAGAACAGAACAATATCAAAGGCGACAACTTCGCCGCCAGCCGTAAGTACTTCATCTCCGATAAGCTGGATCAGCTGTCTGTTGGCGGCGACAGAGAAAAAGATAACAGCGGTTCCGGTATTGAATATGCCCGCCGCAACTATTTCGGCCGTGTATCTTATAACTACAAGGAAACATACCTCTTTGATTTCAACGGTCGCTACGACGGTTCGCAGAACTTCCCCAGCAATCACCGCTATGGCTTCTTCCCCGGCGCTTCCGCAGGATGGGTGCTGTCTAACGAAAATTTCTGGAAAGAAAATATTCCCACTGTCAGCTACTTTAAAGTACGCGCCTCATGGGGCCAGATGGGTAACGACCAGATACCCAATTTCCAGTACATCACTACCTATGCGCTGAGCGGCGGCGGTGTGATGTTTGGTACAGACCTCAACAAAACGTTGTACCAGGTGCGTACGCCCAATCCAAACATCACCTGGGAAGTAGCGAATAACTACGATGCAGGTATCGAAGCGAAATTGTTTAAAGATAAACTCTCCATCGAAGCAGATTATTTTTACTCCCGCCGTTCCAACATCCTCATCCCGCGTAATGCGCAGGTGCCCGATTACACCGGTATTACGCTGCCCGATGAAAATATTGGCCGCGTACAAAACCAGGGCTTTGACCTGGTGATGAGTCATAAAAATGATATCAGGAAATTCCACTACGAGGTAACAGGAACTGTTACCCGTGCGAAAAACAAGATACTCTACTGGGCAGAACAGCCGAATGTGCCTGCATGGCAGCAAGCTACCGGCAAGCAGATCGAAGCGCCACTGTACTGGGAAGCAGTGGGCATCTTCAAAGATCAGGACCAGGTGAATAAAACACCGCACATCTCTGGCGCACGTCCGGGAGATATCATCTTTGCAGATGTGAACGGAGATGGAAAGATCGATGATCTGGACCGCGTGAGAATAGACCGCACACAGTATCCTACCTGGATCTTCGGTCTTACGCTTACCGCTAAATACAAGAACTTCGACTTCACCATGCTGTGGCAAGGAGCTGCCGGCGCCAGCCAGTATATCCGCACAGAATCCGGTTTGATAGGCAACTTCCCCGACGCATTTGTAAAAGACCGCTGGACGCCCACCCACACCGACGCCAGCTGGCCAAGAGCGTATGACCGTGACCGTGAGTATTGGGTAAACCGACAGAACACTTTCTGGTACTGGAATACCAACTATGCTCGTCTTAAAACACTGGATATCGGATACAACATTCCGTCAGCACTCTGCAAACGCGTAGGCATCCAGGACTTCCGCGTATATGTGAGCGGCCAGAACCTGCTCACCATCGATAAAGTGAAGATCTTCGATCCGGAAGCGCCTCAGGGCAGCGGCCAGTACTATCCGCAAACGAAGATCTATAACGTGGGATTAAACATAACCTTCTAATCATCGAGCCATGAAAAAAAATACGCTTATAAAATATATGGCGGGCGCCCTGTTAATGTGCGGTATGGCGGCCTGTAATAAAGACTTCCTCGACAAAAAGCCGCTGGACCAGTTCAGTGAACAGGATGTGTGGAAAGACCAGGGCCTGATACAGGCATTCGTAAACGATATGTACGCACAGATGCGGCCCGGCTTTGGAGAAGTAATGCTATCATCGATGTCGGACGAAAGCCGCTTTATCCACGACTACAACACCTCCCGCGTGGTGCAGGGCAATGTTACACCTGACGACTTCGGCGCATTGGGAGATTTCAGCCGCTGGGGAGGTCACTACAAAGTGATCCGTAATTGTAACATGTTCTTCGAAAAGATAGATTCTGTAAAAGGGATCAATCCTGATGCGCTGAAAAGAATGAAAGGAGAAGTACATTTCATGCGCGCCTGGTATTATCATATGCTCGTGAAATACTTTGGTGGCGTGCCTTTGATCACTTACACCTTCAATCTTAATGGTGAGCACAGCGATTATGGAAATGTAAGGCGCGCTTCTTTCAGCAGGTGTGTGGACTTCATCGGGCAGGAGTGCGACAGCGCCGCCGCGCTGTTGCCAGACAGCTATAGCGATATCGGCAGCAAAGGCCGTCTCACACGCGCCGCTGCATTTGCACTGAAATCGCGTATGATGTTATACGCTGCCAGCGCTTCTTTCAACACCGGCGCTGATACCCTGATGGGCAATGGCTCCAACAAAACCGTACAATACGCCACACTGGCCCGCGCCGCTGCGGACAGCATCATCAGGATGGGCCGTTATGCGCTGTATCATCCTACTGATTCCGCTGCTGATAACTACGCGCGCGTATTTTTAGATAAGGATAATGTGGAGATGATCTTCGTGAAACTGTATGATAAAGCCTTGCTCGGTACCCGTCATGACCTCTACAATGGTCCTAACGGTTATCACAACTGGGGAGGCAATGTGCCTTTGGAAAACTTCGTGACTGGTTACCAGATGAAAGACGGTACGCCGTTTTCATGGAATGATCCTGCAAAAGCGAAAGCGCCCTACGCAAACCGCGATCCACGTTTCTACGCTACCATCCTCTATGATGGCGCCAAATGGAAAGCCCGCCCGGCGGATGCTGCACAGGCTGATCCTGTGGGCATCATCCAAACCGGTAAATATGAGTCGCCCAATGGCAAAGACAGCATCTGGGGCCTCGATACGCGGAACAGCACCATCGAAAACTGGAATGGCACTTTCTCTGGTTACTATATCCGTAAGTTCATGGACAAAACACTGGATGCGCAATTCTTCTCCGGAGATCAGTCCTGGATATTTTTCCGTTATGCAGAAGTGTTGCTGAACTATGCAGAAGCCAGTTTGCTGTTGGGCGATGAAGCAAATGCCATTACCCGCATCAACCAGGTACGTACCCGTGCAGGAATGCCTGCTACTACTGCTACCGGCGCGGCGCTGTGGGATATCTATCGTTATGAAAGGCGCTATGAGCTTGCGTTTGAAGAGCACCGCTTTTTTGATGTACGGAGATGGAATGGCTCTGCCTTTCTCTTCAACCAGCCAGCCCAGGGCATAGAGGTATTAGGTTCCATGGTGGCGGGCCATCCGTTTGTATATCATGTATTCAATATGCAGGATCGCAGTTATGATTCTTCAAAATATTTGCTACCGATACCGGTGGCGGAGATCAGGAAGAATAGTAATCTCGACCAGAA
Source organism: Chitinophaga vietnamensis (assembly GCF_902167635.1). GTDB lineage: Bacteria > Bacteroidota > Bacteroidia > Chitinophagales > Chitinophagaceae > Chitinophaga > Chitinophaga vietnamensis. Next base: position 392,385 of record NZ_CABHMS010000006.1, on the reverse strand, counting down.
TGCACCTTACAAATAAAAAAAAGGACCACCGCCCGGTGGTCCTTTTTTTTAGCTTATACGCCGAGCGACCAGCCATCGCGGTACTTGCGTTTCACGAATTGGTTAGCTGCGTCGAAGTTGGTGATCTTCATGTTAGGCCCGTCCCACAATAGTTTCAGGTAGCGGCCCGGATAATCGAAAGCATCCGGTTTGTTAGGTTTCGGTGTGCGCACATCATAGCTGCGGATGGCGAGGTTACCCATCAGGATAGACTCTGTGAGCGGCCCAGCGATATCAAACGGAGAGCTGAGCGCTTTGTGTTTCGCGCTGTTATGCCCTGCGATCGCGGCGTTCACCCATTGCACGTAGTGGCCTTCCGGCACGCGGGCAATGGTTTGCGGCACATTCACTTCTTTTGTGCGGGAAGTGGGCAGCAAGGTAGGATACATACCGTAGGTGCCGCACATCATCTTGCCTTTTGTACCGATGAAGATAACGCCGTTGCCGCCGTCGCCCATTCTTTCATTGGGTGCGAGTTCTTCGGGGCGTTCCGGCTGTATGCCGCCATCCATCCAGTGCATGGTCACTTCTTTTCCGTTTTTACCCGGGAATTTCATGATCACATGTGAAGAAGGAGGACAGCTGTCGGGGAAGTAGCCACGTTTGAATTCACCTACGTACACGCTGCCCACGCTGCATTCCACGGAAGTGGGGTAGCCCAGGCCGAGCACACGGAAAGGAGGTTCTATGAGGTGGCAGCCCATATCGCCGAGGGCGCCGGTGCCGTAATCCCACCAGCCGCGCCAGTTGAAGGGCACGAGGTTGTCTACATAATCTTTTTTTGGCGCGGTACCGAGCCAGAGGTCCCAGTTGAGTTCTTTGGGAACAGGAGCGGAAGTGTTGGGCCAGGCAATGCCTTGCGGCCACACGGGACGGTCAGTCCAAACGTACACGGTGTGTACATCGCCAATGATGCCGGCATTGTACCATTCCATGAGCTGACGTACGCCGTCGCCGGAAGCGCCCTGGTTGCCCATCTGGGTCACTACCTTGTAGCGTTTAGCCGCTTCCGTTAGCATGCGCGCTTCGTAGATATCGTGCGTAAGCGGTTTCTGTACATACACATGTTTGCCCAGCTGCATGGCGGCCATAGCGGCAACAGCATGCTGATGGTCGGGGGTGGATACAGATACTGCATCGATATTCTTGTGTTCTTTTTCGAGCATCTCCCGGAAATCGGTATAGAACTTCGCTTTCGGGAATTTCTTTACAGCATCTGCGGCGCGGCGGGTATCCACATCGCAGAGGAAATTGATATCAGCAGGGCCTTCGGAGAAGCCGGTAAGATCGCTATAGCCTTTACCACCCACACCGATCCCTGCTACGCGCAGGCGGTCGCTGGGGGCTGTGAAGCCTCTGCCTAAAACGTGACGTGGAACGATCATGAAGCCAGCGGCGGCCAGTGCGCCGTTTCGCAGGAATGATCTCCTGGAAACCTGGTTCCCTTCATTCTTTTTTTCTGGTGCCATGAGAATGAATAGTTTTTAATGAGATATAAATAGTGGTTGTTTGCGTTAGTCCCAGGTCATCAGCTTGCCGCGGTCTTCGATCTTCAAACATTGCTGCAATGTTTTTTCGTCGTAGGCCAGGTTGTATTGTTTCAACACATCTGCGGGCACGCCGTCCCATTCGTTGGGCGTGTTACCTACGTAACCGAGGTCTTTGATGCCGATCTTACTGGTAAAAAATCCGGTGGCAGTGAGGTTGCGCATCAGGTTGAAGAAAGCAACGCCCTGGCTGTTTTCAGGTGCTGCCTGTTCGGGGTAGGCGATGAGGTCTACCACTTCTGTACGCTGCTGGTTACTGCATTCGGTGAATGATTTATGGAAACGTTTGGCGCACTGAACATCGAGCCAGCGCAGGCCGCCGCGCATCGGCAGCTGATGTTCGGGCTTGTCTTTCACGATAAACTCTATGAATGCCGGAACGCCGGCATCAGAGGCGCTGCCGGAATGTTCATCTGCCGGAATGATGATATCTGCCAATACCGTGATCGTTTTCATCTCCTGGTCGGTGAAGAATTTTTCATCGTTCAGCTTTTTATCCCGCAGTACTTCATCGGCTGTGCGGCCGTATCCAGCGCCGCTTCCGGCGCTACCTTCTTTTTTACCGGCTTCTTTTTTATCATCGCAGCCAGTGGCGGATATAATGGCACTTACAGATAAGGTTCCCAGTGCAAGCGCCCTGAGCGACTCTCTTCTATCCATGATAAGGTGTTTTTATTTGGGTTTTTAATTACGGATTACGAATTAAGAATTACGAAACGCGTAATTCTTAATTCGTAATCCGTAATTATCAAATATTTTGTTTCTTCAATTGATCTACAATGTATTCAGATGCGCGCAGGGAAAGGGCGAGGATGGTCCAGGTAGGATTTTTATCTGCCTGGGAAACAAAAGCTCCGCCATCTACCACGAAGAGATTTTTTACTTCGTGCGCCTGGTTGAATTTATTGAGAACAGATTTTTTAGGATCATCGCCCATGCGGGTAGTACCTACTTCATGGATGATGCGGCCCGGGTTCTCCAGCCCGTAGTTCGTGTCTGCACCGGGTTTGGCGCCATTGGGTACGCCGCCCATTTCCACGATGAGCTGTTCAAAAACATCCTGCATGTGTTTCGCCTGTTTGATCTCGTGATCGGTCCAGGTGTAGTTGAAACGCAGTACCGGGATACCCCATTTGTCTACTACGTTAGGATCTATTTCGCAATAGTTTTCTTCACGTGCGATACATTCACCACGACCGGCAAAGCCCACCTGGGCGCCATAGAAGCGGCGGTAGTCATCTTTCAGCGAAGCGCCATAGCCACCGGCTTTTTTAGGCTTGCCATCGCGACCGGGATATTTGCCGTTGCTATGTTCTATACCGAAACCGAAGCCATAGCCGGGCATATGCAGGCCGCCACCTACTTCCACGTGGTATCCGCGGGGGAAGTCGAGTTTTTTGTTGTCGCCCCACCAGGGAATGTACAGGTGCATGCCACCGGTACCATCTTCATTATAACGTTTGCGGTCCATCAGCGCAGGTACAAACCCGGAGCGGGATGCGCCGGTAGAGTCGTGCAGGTATTTGCCTACTACGCCACTTGAGTTGGCAAGACCGTTCGGGTGCTGTGCCGACTTGGAGTTGAGCAGCAGCCTGGCAGATTCGCAGGCGCTGGCGGCGAGCACCACAACTTTTGCATTCACCGCATATTCCTGCAGATCATTTTTATCTACATACAGTACGCCTGTGGCTTTTCCGTTATTGTCTGTAAGCACTTCGCGGGCCATGGCATTGGTGTAGAGGTCTACGTGGCCGTTTTTCATGGCTGGTTTTACCAGTACAGAAGAAGAGGAGAAGTCGCCATAAACAGTACATCCGCGGTTACACTGGCTGCAATAGAAGCAGGGGCTGCGGTCTTTATTAACAGAGCGGGTGAGGATGGAGAGCCTGGAAGGGATCATGGGGATCCCCAGTTTGGTAGCGGCTTTCTGCATCATCAGCTCATGGAGCCTGGGTTTGGGAGGAGGGAGGAAGAATCCATCGGGTTCGTTAGGTATATTTTCTCTGGTGCCGAAAACGCCGATCATCTTATCAACACGGTCGTAGAAAGGCGCTACGTCCTCGTAGGAGATCGGCCAGTCGTCGCCGAGGCCATCATAACTTTTATGTTTGAAGTCGCGCGGGCCAAAACGCAGGGAGATGCGCCCCCAGTGGTTAGTGCGGCCGCCCAGCATGCGGGAGCGGAACCAGTCGAATTCGGTGCCGTTCTTTTTCGTATATGGTTCACCGTTAATCTCCCATCCGCCATAGGCGGCGTCGAAGTCGCCGAAGGGGCGGGTAGTGCTGGCGCCTCTTCTGGGCGATTCATAGGGCCACTTGAGCTGCGTGGCCTGCTCCGGATCTGCCGGATCATATTTAGGCCCCGCTTCCAGGAGCGCTACTTTGAGACCGGCTTCAGATAATATTTTGGCTGCCATACCGCCACCGGCGCCGGAACCAACAATACAAACATCATAGACCTTTCCCTGTTTTTTAATTTCAAAAGCCATTTCGTGGAAATTTTAGTCTTTATTTTAAGAACACCGGTTTTAAATCTATAAATTAAATGCGTAAAAAGGAAAGGTTTTTTATGAGTGAGAGATACAGATATATTATCGGCTCAGATATCGGCACGGGCAGTGCTAAAACGATTGGGCTAGGCATGAACGGCCAGGTGCTCTCCAGCTGGAAGGAAGCCTATCCAACGGCGCACCCGGCGCCCGGATTTAGCGAACAGGACCCCGACAGAATTCTGAAGGCTGTGATGACCGGCATCCGTGCAGTAATACAGCAGGTGGGGCATCCGCCGGCGGCTATCTCCTTCAGTAGCGCCATGCATAGCTTCATGGCCATAGATGCAGCAGGGGCGCCGCTTACCCCGCTCATCATCTGGGCGGATAACCGCAGCCAGCTACTCGCGGAAGCCCTGCGCGCCACACCGGCAGGCGCGGCGATCTACCACAGCACCGGCACACCGGTACATGCCATGTCGCCGCTGAGCAAAGCCATATGGCTGCAAAAGGAGCAGCCGTCCGTGTTTGCTGCCGCGAAGCTGTTTATCGGCATCAAGGAATATATCATCCATCATCTTACCGGCGAATACCTCGTCGATCATTCCATCGCATCGGCCACTGGCCTCTTTGACATCCACACCCTGCAATGGAGCGTGCCTGCGCTGGAAGCTGCCGGTCTTCAAGTCCAACGCCTGCCACAGCCCGTGCCGGCGGATCATATCATCAGTCGACTGAAATCCGCCATAGCAAAGGAACTGGGCATCCCGCCCGATACCCCGCTTGTGATGGGAGGCAGCGACGGATGCCTTGCCCAGCTGGGCAGCGCCGCCATGGACGCTGGCCATGCCACCCTCACTATCGGCACCAGCGGCGCGGTGCGGATGGCCATTCCCGGGGCCGTCACTGATCCACAGGCGCGGCTCTTCACCTACCTGCTTACCGACGATGTCTATATCATGGGCGGCGCTACCAACAATGGCGGCGTGGTGTTGCAATGGTTGTTGCGCGATTTCCTCCAACAGCCGCCTGAAAACACCGACCGGCTGATCAACGAGGCCCTGGCGCTGCCGCCAGACGGGCTGCTATGCCTGCCCTACCTGCTCGGCGAGCGGGCGCCCATCTGGGATAGCGGCGCTACAGCGGCTTTCATCGGTATACAGCCACAGCATCGTGCGCCTCATTTCACGCGTGCCGTACTGGAAGGCACCTGCTTTGCATTGCTCAACATCAAAAACGCTTTACAGGAAACCGCCGGCGAAGTCCGCAAGATATCCGTCAGTGGCGGCTTTACACATTCCCCCGCCTGGATCCAGCTACTGGCCGACATCTTCGGGCAGCCCATGACCCTGCAACAACAAAGCGACGCCTCCGCCCTGGGCGCCATCATACTAGCCGCCTCCGCGCTCAAAATGCCACCCATAGCGGGTTTGGCCTCCGCAAAAGAAAAACTGTTCCAGCCAGATATGAGGCTGCACGAAATATACAGGCCTAAGTTTGATAGATTCCGAAGGTTGTCTTACTCAGGATTATAATGATTGAAAGGATTCGCAGGATTTTTTACAGGATTTATAAAGATTAAAAAAGGATTCGGGAAGATCAATTCGAGCTGATCTCCGCGAATCCTTTTTTAATCTTTATAAATCCTGTAAAAAATCCTGCGAATCCTTTCAATCATTATAATCCTGAGTAAGACAACCTTCGCGTTAATTCCCGCGTTCGAACATTCGCGCGAGGTCAGTGAGTTTGAAGGAGATGAACGTGAACTTGCCGCCGGGAGCTACGTTGGGCATGCTGCAGGCGAAGAGTTCGTCGATGATGTTTTGCATTTCGCGGGCGCTGAGGGTTTTGCCGGCGGGGATGGCGTTATTGCGCGCCATGGACCGGATCAGGTGTTCGCGCCTGTTCACTTTGAGTTCGTGGCTGAAGTGTTTGAATTGTTCCAGCAGTCCTTCGATGGTGGCCTGGTCGTTGCCTTGGGCGATATCGGCCGGGGTGCCGCGCACCACGAAGGTGTGGTTGCCGAAAGGTTCGAGGTCGTAGCCCAGTGCCTGGAGGTCGGGCAGCATTTCGCTTACCAGTACGGCATCTGCGGGGGGCAGCTGTAAGGTTTGCGGGAAGAGGCTTTGCTGGGTGGCCATCGGCGTTTCGTGTAAGGCGCGCTGATAGCGTTCGTACAGGATCCTTTCGTGTGCCGCGTGCTGATCGATCAGGATGAAGCCTGACTTGATCTGCGACAGGATATATTGCTGATGTACCTGTACCGGTACTTTCTGGTCTTTGGAAGTATCTTGCCAGCGCTCATCGATGGCGGAAGCGGTGGCAGGAGCGTGGGTTTCATACGTAACGGCGGGGCGGGTTTCGGCTTCGTCATCTTCCGTATAGGCGGGAGCGTTATGCTGCGTTTGGCCGCTGCCGGATTCGTAGAGGTCTTTCCAGTGCTTCAGGTTACTGTTACTGCGGTCGATCATATGGGCCTGGTTGGCCTGTGTGAAGGACTTGTACAGTGGTGAGTGGGTGGATTCGTGTTGTTTTTCTGCGGTGAAAGGTTTGCTCACGGCATCGAGGTGCTGGATATTGGGATCCAGGTCGAAATCCAGTGTGGGCGTTACGCTGAACTGGGCCAGGGCATGTTTCACTGCGGCCTGTACGAAGGCGTACATCACTTTCTCATCATCGAATTTGATTTCCTGTTTGGTAGGATGTACGTTGATGTCTACATGTTCCGGGTTGACATCAATGAAGAGGACGTACAGCGGGAAGCTGTCGGCCGGGATGATATCTGCAAAAGCGTTCATCACTGCATGATGCAGGTAGGGGCTTTTGATGTAGCGGTTGTTGACGAAGAAGAACTGGTCGCCGCGGGTTTTCTTGGCCGTTTCCGGTTTGCCCACGAAGCCGTATACGTTCATGTAGTCGGTACTTTCTTTAACGTTCACCAGTTTGGCATTGTAGTGCTGGCCCAGGATGGCGATGATACGCTGTTTGAGCGAGCCTTTTTCCAGGTGGAAAAGTTGTTGGTTATTGCTGGTGAGCGAGAATTGCAGTTGTGGGAATGCCATAGCCACGCGGATAAATTCATCCACGATATGGCGCATCTCCGCGGTATTGCTTTTCAGGAAGTTACGTCGTGCCGGCACGTTGAAGAAGAGGTTCTTCATGGCGATGCTGGTGCCTTCTGAAGTTTGACAGGGTTCCTGTTTATTGACCAGGCTATTATCTATCTCTATATAAGTACCGATATCGGTGCCTTTCTTGCGGGTCTTCAGTTCTACCTGTGATACCGCAGCAATAGAGGCGAGGGCTTCACCGCGAAAGCCCATGGTACGGATAGAGAAAAGATCTTCGATGGTTTGTATCTTGGAGGTAGCATGACGTTCAAAACACATACGGGCATCGGTTTCACTCATTCCGCCGCCGTTATCAATTACCTGCACTAATTCTTTGCCTGCATCTTTTATGATCAGCTGAATTTCCGTTGCACCTGCATCCACTGCATTCTCCAGTAACTCTTTTACCGCCGATGCCGGTCTTTGTATCACTTCTCCCGCAGCTATCTGGTTCGCTATATTGTCTGGTAATAAATTGATGATATCCGCCACTTAACTAGCCTTTTGGCGTAAAGTTAATAATTTAAAATCAGTTGATCGCCGGTGATTATCAGACTGTTTTCAACAAAATGATACAGGATTTGTGAAATACGTTGCTGATTTGCCTGTTTTTAACAATCCATTACGGCCATTGATACGTAATTTTATAATGAGAAAAATTAATATAGGGTATCAGCAAAAAAAGGCCGACGATAGTTAATAGGAAGTTAACGCATCAAATCTACTACGATGAACCTGCGGAATCTGATAATTTTGAGTATCTCTATTTTGGTTACCAACTGTACTTACTCGCAAACTGGCGAAAAAAAGAAATCAATGGAAGACGGAAAAAAGAAGGTGGACATTTATTCCCGTACCGACACGGGCAAGGTTAATCTGACGGACGAAGAATGGAAGAAGATCCTGCCTCATGATGTTTACAATATTGCCCGTGAAAAAGGCACTGAATGGGCCTTTACAGGAAAATACTGGAACAGCAAGGAGAAAGGAACTTACTACTGCGCAGCATGCGGCAATCCGCTCTTTGTGTCAGATGCCAAATTTGAAAGCAGCTGTGGCTGGCCCAGTTTTTTTCAACCTATTACCAAGAGCAGTGTGATCTATGCCCCGGACAATTCACATGGCATGCACCGTACGGAAGTGCTCTGCGGTCGTTGTAAAGCCCATCTGGGACACGTTTTCGACGATGGCCCGCCGCCAACAAACCTCCGCTATTGTATCAACTCAGTGATCCTCGACTTTGAAAAGGCCCAGGATGCATCCCAGCGTTACCAGGATAATCAGAAAAAAGAAAAAGAATAGGTTGTTCGTTTTGCTTGTGCCAACATGGTGAAGGGGCACACAATAAAAAAGCGTATTTTTATTGTAACCAACCCCTCCCGATTATGAAAATTCTAAAAGCACTCGCCTGGATCATTGGTATTTTGCTGTTCACTTTTATAGTGCTTGTTTTCCTTGCGCCCACTACCCTGCATGTGGAGCGTACCATCGAGATCAATGCGCCTGCCAGCATCGTTTGGAATGATATTGTTCGCTTTGAGCGGTTCAATGAGTGGAGCACCTGGAAGAAGATGGACTCCGCCGCAAAGTATACCATCACCGGTGAAGATGGCACCGTTGGTGCGATCGATGCCTGGAAGGGCGACAAGATCGGGGAGGGGCAATTGGAACACCTCGCGCTGGACCCCTTTAAGAGCGTTCAGCAGAAACTCACTTTTATCAAGCCTTTCAAGTCTGAGGCCGATGCTTTCTTCAATCTTACCGAAGCTGCCGGCAAAACAAAGATCACCTGGGGCTTTGACGCCCGCTATGCCCGACCCCAGAATGTAATGTCGTGGTTCATGAAAGGGGCGCTTGAAAAAGACTTCGACCAGGGCCTCAATAACCTCAAAAGCATGGCCGAAGCCGATAAAAAAGGCCCTGGAACGCCCAATGGCATCGACGTAACGGTGAAAGAGATGGATTTTCCGGCTACCACCTACATGGCTATACGAAAAACCATCCCGGTGAAAAATATCGGCTCTTTCTACCGCAGTCACCTGGAAACGATCTACAAAGCCTCCATGGAAGCGAAGTTGCAGCCGGGCGTACCCTGCGGCCTTTTCTTCACCTGGGATACCATCAGGCATGAAACGGATATGGCTGCCGCCATCCCTGTACCGGAAGGCAGCAAAGCCGGCGCCGGCTTCGAAATCATCTCCCTGCCCGCCGCCAGGGCCGCTTATGTGGACTACTATGGCGCATACAACAATACCGCCAATGCCCATGTGGCACTGCGCAAATTCATAGCTAACAAGGGTAAAAAGATAGTTCCGCCCATGATGGAAATGTATGTGACAGATCCCGGAACAGAAAAAGATACCAGCAAATGGCTCACAAAAGTCATTTACTTTATGCAGTAGGATTTACAATAGAAAGGAAACTAAGGGATAGTTGGCAGCTTAAATTGAACGACAGATACTAATAACATGCTTATCTCTCCAGTGCATTCGCGTACATCGTAGGCTCAAACTCAATGATTTCATATAAAGCCAACTGATTCTTTTCCAGCGGGTCTTCCGCCATGATTTGCTCTACTTCTCTCCGGCTCGAGGCCTTGCACAGGATCAAAGAACCGGATTTGGGCTTTCTCCTGCCCGAAAGAATGAACTGCCCCGTTTCATAATGTTTTTGAAGGAAAGCTGTATGCGCCTCCATGAAGTGCTCTACAGCCGCCACAGGACGGATATACTGTAATAAGATCAGGAACATATCGGTTTTTCTATGGTTTTAAAAAATAGTTTCATAGCAAAGCACAAAGGTATTAACTATATCGGTAAAGAAATATTGTGTGACCCGGGAAATAGAGACATATGAGCTTACAAAAATATACGTACTTTTGCAGCATTGAAATACCACGATTGTTGTAAAGTTCAACAGAAATCGTGGATAGACACTGATTCGCTATGTTTGTTTTGAAAGACCTGCCCCGGATCCCTTTTCTGCCGCAGGATTGTGCTGCAATAACACCGCCAAGTGGAGTGCGAAACCAGGACTGTCATGCAATGCCATCATTTTTATAATTTTTATTTTTATTATGAAAAAAACAATTTCCAAAGTTTTGTTAACCGCTGTCACCGCAGCGGTCGTGTTGTCTGCCTGCTCGAAAGTACCCGAGGAAAGCAAGTATATCCCCAAAGAAGCTGGCGTGGTACTGGAACTGAACGCCAAACAACTCACCCAGAAGCTCGTTACCAACGGGCTGAGCATGGAAAAGCTCTTCAATGCCGCACAAACAAAAGATACCAGCATCACCAACGCCTGGAATGACGCTAAAAATTCCGGTATCGACCTTGCCAGCAACTTCTTTGCCTCCTTCATCTTCAGAGGCGATATCAGAGAAGGAAAATCCTATCTCTCTATCACTGGCAGCCTGAAAGATGCCGACAAGTTCGAAGCCTATCTGAAAAAAAATGTAGCCGATTTTTCTCTGAAGAACAAGAACGACTTCAAATATATCTGGGATGCCAAACAGCATGCAGTGATCGGCTGGACCAAATCCACGCTGATCTACGTAGCGCCGCTGGACAGGAACAAACTCGACCAGCTCAATAACAACGGAATGCCCACCCTCCCCGATGCCAATGGCGACGGCGATGTGGACAGCGCTGCCGCCGCACCTGCTGCTACTGCTTCTCCTGCCGCCCAGGTAACAGAAGATGAAGCCGCCACCTGGGTAGCCGAAACAGATCACCTCTTCCACCTGAAAGAGAATGAAACTGCCGGCACCATCGAGCCTTTCAAAAAGCTCATGAAAGATCCTGCTGATATCGCGGTTTTCGTAAACCCTGAATCCATCTACAACAGCGGCCAATTCGCCATGATCCCGGCCAACTTCAAAAAGCTGATGGAAGGCACCTACTATACCGGTACCCTCAACTTTGAAAAAGGCAAAGTGCTCTTCAACGGTGATACCTACTATGGTAAAGAACTGGCGGCCATCTACAAAAAATTCGGCAAGAAAGAAGTGGATATGGATATGCTGAAGAAATATCCTTCTGAAAATATCACCGGCTTCCTGTCTTATGCAATCGACCTGCATGTAATCGGCGAGATCATCAAATCCACCGGCGCTGATGGCCTCGTGAATATGGGCCTGCAAAACGCCGGCCTTACCATGGATGATATCCTCAACGCATTTGAAGGTCAGCTGGTTTACGTCGCTTCCGACTTCACCGTTACCAAGAAAGAATCTCAGTACTTCCCCGGTGAATTCCGCGATGAGCCTTCCGCTAAATGGATCTTCAACCTGAAAGTAGGTAACAAAGACGCTTTCAATAAAGTGATGACCTCTCCGATGGTGAAACAATATTTCACCAAAGAAGGCGATCACTATGTGATGGCCAACCCCGCCATGGCTGCGATGGCGCCGAGCTTCAACATCACCGAAAAATCTGTGACGCTCGGTTCCGACAGCGCACTGCTGCAACAATACCTCGCGGGTAAAGGCAGCATCAAACTGCCTGAAGGCGTAGAAAGCAAAGTGAAAGGCAGCATGATGGGCGGCTACCTTAACGTAGAGCAGATCATGAAGAACATCCCTGAAGATAAAGTGGATAGCACTGAAAAATCCATGATCGTGAAACTGAAAAATCTGCTGAAAGATGCTACCTTCTCCGCTCAAACTTCCAGCGGTGATATCCAGCATTCTGAAGCCGTGCTCAACTTCAAAGACCAGGACAAGAACAGCCTGGTACAACTGGTTGAATTTGGCACTGAAGCTGCGAAAATGGTAGAAGCCAAGAAAAAGAAAGAAGCCGCTAACCAGGCGCTGGAAGATAGCCTCTTCGCCGCACCTGTGGCTGGCGCAGATAGCTCGATCGCTCCGGCCGCTGCGCACTAATTCATATTATTCAGTACGCCGCCCCTTGAAGTGCCTGAAGCGCCTCAAGGGGCGGTTCACTTAAAAGCAACCCAGCACAAGATCATGCAGATTCAGTTACAACAGTTGTTGCCCGTGCCGCTTAAAGACAAGCTCCTGCAGCGGTCTTCCGGCATCTGGAACCAGGATGTTACTTTTCAGCAGGGTAGCTTTGTGAAAATAAAAGCGCCTTCCGGTACCGGCAAAACCACGCTGGTACATTATCTTTATCATATCCGTTACGACTATACGGGAAATGTGCTGATCAACGGCAAGCCCTGGCCAGCCTACGATCGCAATGCTATCGCCGCTATCCGGCAACAACAGATGAGCATCGTTTTCCAGGACCTCCGCCTTTTTGAACAGCTCAGCGCACAGGAAAATATTGAACTGAAAAGAGTGATGATCCCGGAGCCATACTGTACGGCAGAGAAAATAAAAGAGATGGCCAGCCGCCTGCAAGTAACGCATGTGTTACAGCAAAGCAGCAAAACGCTTTCCTATGGCGAGCGTCAGCGCATCGCCATCATCCGCGCACTGGCGCAACCTTTCCAGTGGCTGCTGATGGACGAGCCTTTCAGTCACCTCGATGAAGAGAACACCCGCCGCGCTGCCGCCCTCATCGCAGAGGAATGCAAAGCGCGGGGCGCCGGCTTCATCCTCACAGACCTGGACAATGATCAGCACTTCCGCTATGATCAGCATTTTCAGCTTTAATGTAACGTATTCATGCGCCCATTTTTTGGATTACTTAAACAGATCATTCAAACCGGCGTCGGCAAAAGCCGGTTCATCATGGCTTCCATAGGACTGGGCATCGCCATGCTCCTGATCCTTATAGCGTTGCAAGCCCATTCCAACTTCAGCCAGCTGCTCTACAGCGAAAAAAACCAGAACGAAACCGCCGACTTTCTCGTGATCAATAAAAAAGTGACCAACAGCAGCATGGGCCTCCCCGGCAAAAGCGTGTTCACCGCAGCAGAGATCAACGAGTTTAAAAAGCAACCTTTCGTACAGGCGTTCGGGTTAGTGACCTCCAGCCAGTTCAAAGTAGTGGTGCAAGCCCCCGGCGATCTGCACTTCGCCACTGATATGTTCTTTGAAGCTGTGCCCGACAGCTTCCTCGATGTGAAAGGCGCCGACTGGCAATGGGCTCCCGGCAGCCGCACCATCCCCATCATCTTACCCAACGACTTCCTGAATCTTTATAATTTCGGTTTCTCCCTCAGCCAGGACCTGCCACAGATATCGCAGGAAACAGCTAAAGCGCTGCCATTGCAGGTGAACATCTCCAATAATATCATCTCTGAACAATACCTGGGGCATGTGGTCGGGTTTTCTGACCGTATCTCCTCCTTCCTCGTACCACAAAACTTTATGGAATGGGCCAATGAAAAGTATGGCGCCGCTACCGCGCCGCTGCCCTCGCGGCTCATCATCAAAACGCCAGACCCCTCTAACCCGCAACTGGTAAAGTTCCTGGACGATCATGGCTATACCACCAACCAGGACAAACTCAAATTCAGCAAAACAAGGGTGATCGTACAAACGATCGTTTCTGTAGTTGGCTTTTTCGGGTTGATCCTGCTTTTCTTTGCCCTGCTGGTTTTCAGCATGTTCATACAACTGATCATAGCCTCCTGTAAAAAAGAAATACAACTGCTGGTGACGCTGGGCACAGCTCCGAAGCAATTGCAACGCTATTTACTGAAACAGTTCGTGCCGCTGTACTTTATCATCGGGGTGATATCATTGGCCCTGGTGGCGGCTTTGCAGTATATGGCCGCTACTGCGCTGGCGAAACATGATATGGTGGTGAGCCCCTGGCCAGCCTGGCTGGTATTTGCTGGCGCGCTGGCTGTACTGGCCCTGGTGTACCTGGTAAATCTTTACACCGTGCGTAAATATGTGTTGCAGGAACAATGATCATCTGTTAATTTAATGGTCTAAAAACAGATGACCATGTTAGCTGACGACAAGAAATTTGTACATGTAGTGAACTTCTACCTGAAGCCAGGACTGAATGAAGAAGAGATAAAAAAATTTGAGGCTGGGGTGTCCAGCCTCGGTACGATAAAAGAAGTAGTGGTATTTAATGTAGGAAAACCCGCTCCCACAAACCGCCCGGTTATTGACCGCAGCTACCATTACTGTTTGCTGTGCGTATTCCACAACATGGCGGATCATGACATCTACCAGGAACATCCTACCCATCTCCGGTTTATTGAAGCATGTGAACAATACTGGGAGAAGGTGATCATCTTCGATTCCGAGACGATCTGATACTATGGCTGTTTTTCGGCGGTGAGCGCATATACCGCGAAGGAGGCGAGCCAGTGTTCGCCGGCATAGTCGCCACTGGCTACATGCGGGATGGCCGCTTCCAGGTGGTGGTTGGCCAGTGCGCGGATAGCAGCCTCATTTTGGCCGGCATGCCTGGCAATGTTATACAGGCACCAGGCGCGGCTCAGGTTGAGGCCATCGAGGTGAACGAGCTTGCCGTCGGTACGGTCTTTCACTTCTGCGAGTTGCAGGATGCTGATCTTTTTTTCGAAGAGTCCCGGCAGAAAATCGTGTAGCCATGTACGGTAGTTGGCCGCTGGCATCACGCGCCACATAAGGTCGGCCTCGGTGAGCGAAGGGGAGAGGAAGTCATAACCGCCCGGTTCCCAGCTCACAGGCGCGTTTTTATCATTGGCATAAAAGCGCATGGCGGCATTGCGGATGGCAGTTTGTAATGCTGTGTCATGGGCCGTTTCTGCGTAATCCCAGGCGAGGCAAAGGCCGAAGGCGAGGTTGGTATGTTCGCCCACGCGGATGGGGTACATGATCTTGCCGAGAAAATCGATGTAAGATGCGGAGAATTTAGATGCGAGCGGTTGTACATGCTGGCTCAATTCCTTGCCCAGCGGGTCGTTCCAGGTGAGCAGTTCGCGTTGTAATTGCAGCAGCCAGCTCCATCCGTAGATGCGCTCGAAACTTTTGTTTTCCTTATCGGAAAAGAGTTGCAGTTCTCCTTTGATATTTTCAGCTGTAAGATGAGTGGCCAGTTTCTTTTTGATGAGCTCCCGCTGTTGCAGGTCAGGAAAGGATTTGAGCAGCCTTACCAGCATCCAGTGGCCGTGCACGCTGCTGTGCCAGTCGAAGCAACCGTAAAATGCCGGATGGTAATTTTTGGGTGCGGTTACCAGCGAGCTATCAGAAAATACGATGCCTGTTTTATAAGGAAATTCCAGCTCCAGGCACTTCAGCGGCAAGCCCGACAGATGATCGGCGCCGGCGGTAGTGAGTTGTAGCTGCCCTTGCTGCGTATGGGTGTACAAAGGTTGCTGGCCGTTGGCATTCATCGTAAAAGCAAAAAGTGTGATAAATGATATTCTGGTCAGGTATTTCACAGCGGGATAAATGTTTATTTGTTAAACAACAATTTTACGTAGAACATGGGTTTGCCGAGTTTCTTGCGGAGGTCTACCTCATGGAACATGCACGACATCAGCTCTTTCAGCTGTTTGTTGCGCGAGCCCATTTTCATGAGCATATTGAACAGCCAGGGGTATTTGATGAGCTTCTGCAATTTGGTGCTCACTTGTAACTCAGGTCCGAGGATGCGGTATACACCTTCATCGTAGGCGTTGAAGAACTGATCGGAGAAGTCGTTGGCTTCAATAGCCCTGGCGGCCTGTTGTGCCGCGATACGGCCGGAGTAGAGCGCATTGCCGATACCTTCGCCGGTAAATGGATCGATGAGGTAGCCGGCATCGCCTACGAGCATATAACGTTCGCCGTGGAGCTTGCGTTTTTTGCTGCCGAGAGGCAGGCCATAGCCATCGATGGAGCCCACGAGCGTAGCGCCGTCGAAACGCTCTTTCATCACAGGATCGGTAGCGATGGTATCGAGCATGAGCTTTTTCAGGTTCACCTTTTTATTGCGGGCGGTATTGCTCAGCATACCCACGCCCACATTGGCTTCGCCATTGGGCAGCGGGAATATCCAGAGGTATCCGGGCAGCATATTTTTAAGGAAGTGCAGCTCGATGAAGTTGTCGGTATGCAGATTTTTGATGCCTTTATAATAGGCGCGGATGCCTGCCACATAGTGCTCTGGTTCCATTTTGATGCCTGCCACATCTTTGGTAAACGAGGAGTGGGCGCCGTTTGCGACGATCACTACTTGTGCTTTCACCTGGAAGGAGCCATCGTTGTTGGAAAGATGATAAGCGTCTGCCTGCAGCTCATATTTATCAATACTAACGCCTTCGAATAAACGAATTTCCGGGCGGCGTTTGAGTTCATCCACGAGAAAATTGTCGAAGTCTATGCGTTTACAAACAAAACCTCTTGGGTCGTTCATTTGTTTTTGATAGTCGGGTTTGTAGGGGATGTCCATGCCGATGCGGTTCGGCGCAACGAAGGTAACGCCCCAGCTGTCGGCTTTAAAGGCCGCCTTTTGCAGGCGTTCGCCGATGCCTTTGTCGATACGTTCCAGGATGGTGAGCACTTTTCCACTGAGGCCATCTCCACACACTTTATCTCTCGGGAAAATAGCTTTGTCCACTACGATACATGAAATGCCAAGCTGAGCCAGCTGAAGGGCTGCACATGCGCCACCAGGGCCGGCTCCGATGATACAAACTTTTGTTTCCATTATTGCTGATAATATAAGCTGCCCGGAAGATACGGAATATTGCATTGTTGTATCTGTATAATGAAAAGAAGCTATATGAATAGACACTGCCCGGATCGCTTATCTTTGCAGCCTTAAAAAACGCACGAACATGTTTGGTGATTTATTTGGTAAGCTGACACAGATCCAGCAAAAAATGAAAGAAGGCAAGGAACGTCTTGCAAATGTGACCCTCGATGGCGACGCCGGCAACGGCGCCGTAAAAGTGTCTGTAGATGGCAATCGCCAGGTGAAAAGCATCGATATTGCTCCGGAACTGCTGGTGGCAGATAAGAAAGAAGAGCTGGAAGACTTGCTGATCACCGCGCTGAACCGCGCCCTGAAAGCTGCCGAGAACTCCTGGGAAGCCGAAATGAAGAGCGCCGCTGGCGGCATGCTCGGCGGCCTCCTGTAAAATATTGGGGGATTTTTTGATTTACGGATTTATAGATTTGCGGGGAGATTGATCAATAAATCCGTAAATCCGGAAATTCCCAAATCCGTAAATGATTTTCCCTTTTTGAGGAGATTCTTTTACGAACAGCTCGTTTCTTTGCTGTTTACGAACTACCTATATGAAAGTTTTTTTTCGCCGTATACATCTGTACCTGGGCCTTGTAGCGGGTTTGGTCATCATCAATACCTGTCTTACCGGCGCCCTGCTGGTATTTGAGAAGGAGATCACGGAGGCGTGTAACCATGACCGTTACTATGTAAGGCCTGGCGCGCAGCGTTTGCCGCTGGACGAGATCGCCAGGATGGTGAAGCAACAGGCGCCAGGCGCAGGCATCGGCCGCATACAGGTATACAGCGATCCTGCCCGCAGCATGGTAGTGTCGTTAGAAGAAGGCAGGAAAGGCGAGCGTAAAAAAGAAAACAAGAAGGAAAAGGGCCGTCAGGCCTTTGTAAATCCCTATACCGGTAAGGTGATCGAACTTTACAGTTACCAGGAAACTTTCTACTACAAGATATTCGCGATGCATCGCTGGCTGCTGGCCGGCGCAGTGGGCAAAACCATTACCGGGATCAGCACTTTCATCTTCCTCTTTATTCTTATCACCGGCATTGTCCTCTGGTGGCCCAAGACCCGCAACATCCTGAGGCAACGCCTGAAGATGAAGGTAGATGGCGGCTGGAAGCGCATCAACCACGATATGCACGTAGTGCTTGGCTTTTATACGGCTATCTTCCTGTTTATTGCCGCCTTCACAGGCCTGACCTGGTCGTTCGAGTGGTTCAGCAAAGGGATGTACGCCGCACTGCGCACCTCGCCCAAGCCGATGGAACCGCCCTTATCTGTTCAGCCTGAAACCGGCCGCAGTATTGGCTTTGAAGCGGCATTGGCAGGGGTAAGGCAGCAAGTGCCTGATGCCAGCTGGTACATAGTGTCGGCCCCGAAAGACAGCGCCGCCGCTATCACAGTTACCTTATTGCCTGCCGGTACCCGCCATGAAGGAGCTTCTACCACTTACTATCTCGATCAGTTCTCTGGCAAGGTGCTGCAATCGCAGACCTTTGGAGAAAAGAACCTGGGCCAGCAGATCCGCAGCACGATCAAACCCCTGCATACGGGTTCCATCTTCGGGCTGCCCTCCAAAATATTCGCGCTGGCAGTGGCTTTGCTGGGCGTAACTTTCCCGGTTACCGGTACGATCATGTGGATCAACAGAACACGCAAGCAGCAAAAAAGCATCCGGAACAAACGGCAAACTCCCACCGTTGTAGCTGCGTGATAACAAGTCATTTACATTTTTTGCATAGGCCTTTCAGAAATGAAAGGCTTTTTTGTGTTGGCATCTCTTCTTAAAATCCCCTGAATCTCCCCGCAAACCGTTATTCATGGCCGAAATAATCGTTTTTAGCATTTCTTTTTGTATAGCTGGAATAACATTTGGCATCTGAACAGTAATAAAACATTATCACTATGCGAGTATATCCGAAACCGCCCGTACCACAAGGAAGGTTCTTTTATTACATCGTACTAGGAGCCATCCTGATCTCTGTGCTCGCCGAACTGGTCATTTCCAGCAGGCGCTAATTAATCCGCTAAGCCATGATAAACCAATACGAAGTGCCGGCCTATATTGAAGACAATATACCGGCACTTAAAAAAGCCTTACACCAGTTCCCTGCCGTATTTCATATATACGACACCGTTAGCTGTTTCAGTGAATACACCGGCACACAGCTGCGGGAAGAGAATTTTAATGTGGCAGGCAAATGCCTGTCGCTGGCCGGAAAGCTCTATGAGCGCGGCAACGAGGTGGTAAAAGGAGCTATCACGCGGGTGTTCCTGCCGGCCTTATGCGCCGTACCGATCACCAACGGGATGAACCGTATCAGGGTATATTCCATGATCCCGGGATCTATATACAGCCTCTTCATACAAGAACAACTCAACTTTAACAAACGTACAAACCAGCAATAATGGAAACAGATGATGACATCGTCGTCAGGTTGGCAGTAGCCACAGACGTTGATTTTGCAATACCGATCGTAGCAGAGATGGAAGCCTCTGCAAAAGCACGGGGCACCGGCATCTCCAAAAGAAATCCTGCTGATATCAGGAAAAAGATACTGGAAGGAAAAGCGGTGATTGCCTTCAGCCGCGAGGGAGTATGGGCGGGATTTTCCTATATCCAGTCCTGGGAAAACGGCGAGTTCGTATCCAACAGCGGATTGATCGTTTCTCCCAATTTCCGCGGTAAAAAAGTGGCGGCGGCCATCAAGCAAAAAATATTTGAACTGAGCCGCCTGCTGTATCCATCTGCAAAAATATTCAGTATCACTACCGGCCTGCCCGTGATGAAACTGAACAGCCGCCTGGGTTTTGAGCCGGTCACTTATAACGAGATCACGCACGACCCACAATTCTGGGATGGCTGTAAGAGTTGCGTAAACTATCCTGTGCTGGTGGCCAAAGGATTCAAAAACTGCCTTTGTACTGCCATGTTGTTCGACCCTCTGCTGAAGGAAGAACAAACAAGC
This sequence comes from Chitinophaga vietnamensis, assembly GCF_902167635.1. Taxonomy (GTDB): domain Bacteria; phylum Bacteroidota; class Bacteroidia; order Chitinophagales; family Chitinophagaceae; genus Chitinophaga; species Chitinophaga vietnamensis. The sequence continues at coordinate 372,650 of NZ_CABHMS010000006.1, read as the reverse complement.
CCACTTTTGACCATACACGAACCGGCGATGCATTGATATTGCCGGTTTATTTTTTTATCTTCGGATACATTTTATCAGCCAACCTAGCTTAGTCGGTAGAGCAGTTGTTTCGTAAATAACAGGTCGTGGGTTCGAGTCCCATGGTTGGCTCAATGGAAGTGAACTAGTTATGAGGATAATCGTTTTTCAAACGGATTTACTTGATACGTGATTTGATACACTTTTTCATGTGAAAGACTTGCATTAACCCAAAATTCAGAGATAGCGTAATTAGTGCCCTTGGAGTCGATATGAAAGAGTTTTTTAGTGAATAACGGTAACTAATTAATCTCAAAAATATAAACAATCGGTTCTCATTTTGTTAGTAGAGAATCAACTATACGGCTTATCTTCTCTAAAAGCCCATCATAATATCCCTCTTCAACATGGGCAATAATGCCCTTGTTAATAATAAATAGAGTTGGATATGATCTAACATGATATTCGTGCGCGATAGTGTCACCGCCAAGCAACACGGGGTACTTTATGTGCTTACTATCAATAAATCCTGGTAGTAACTCTGTATGCTTTTTGTCGGTATTTATGCTAAGTACTTCTATCTTGTCCCCAGCCTTATATTTTTGATAAAGCTGATTCAAAACCGGAATTGTTTTGAGGCATGGATAACATGACATATACCAAAAGTCAAGTATAATGATCTTGCGGCGATAATCATCCAGTTGAAACACCTTTTTGTCAACATTAGTAAGGCTCCAGGCTGGTGCAGGATTTCCGGATGTAAGTGTCAGACCTGGATCATTCTCTTTGTATAGTTCTTCCAAAGACCTGAGTTGCAAACGATTCTTTGCCAGCTGATAGTCTATATCAAATAGATTGTCATTTATGTGCGCATGGTTCAATCTTGGATGATGTATGCTTACCTCCGTGATTTGTTGATCATTAAAAGCATTTGCAAAAAAAATTTCTTTTGTTATTAACAACTCCTCTTTATCGATCGTTAAAAGACTATACATACGGGTTACGTCACCTCGATCCGGGTAGCTGACTTTCAATAAGATTGTTCGGGTCCCGTTACGCTCGACATATATTTTAATATTTGCATTGTTCAATATTCTACTATAAAAGCTATCGGTCAGTAATGGTTCAAAGAAAAGGTCATGAAACACATTAGACAGCGCGTCAGGCGCTTGCTGTTGACGTATGTTAAAGCTAACAGCCTGTTTTGTCCCAGGCGTTCCCAAAATCAACGACTTGGGGGATGAAATAAGAAAAGAACTATCGTCACTTTTTTGGATATATATATAACGTTTATTGCCTTCATTCTTGAAAACGCATACTGCACTGGCTCTGACAGTATCTGGTGTTAATATCATCTTGTTCTTTACAAAAACATTAAATGAACCACTGCGAACGCCTTTCAGGCGCTGGTGACATTTCTCAAGCCATGCGCGTCCTTCGATTTCATTTTGTGTTCTCGCACGACATTCCCCCATACCTATTCCAATTAGGTAGGCAACAATTACAAACCACTTTGATATCATATTTTGCCAGCTATTCATTTCTGATTTCAGATTGGACAAACAGATCGGTTTGAACAGGAGCAGTATTACTAAAGACACTGATTACTTTTTCTATTTGTCCGGATAAATCTCCAGTTTTAATCGATATCTCCACGCTTCCAGAATCTCCTTTGTTAACCGGTTCTTTGCTAAAATTGGTTACAACGCACCCACAGTGAGCTTTAATGTCATTAATTACGACAGGAGCTGCCCCATTGTTTACAAATCTGAAGATATGAACCAATTTTGCCCCCTTCTTTACATTTCCGAAGTTATAAGAATATTCTCTAAATTTTATTGCTGGAAGATGTTCAGAGTCCTGTTTGATATCGTTTGTCAGTGATGGAAAACTGTATTCTGTTATAGGTACACGAGATTTGCTGTGCTGAGAGCACGAAGCTATTATCAAGGCAGTAAATAAGACTATTATTCCAATGAGTTGACGAATAGGTGATTTCATTTTCATTGAATCGCAGTTTATACTCCAACACAGTACTTATGACAAAGAAACAGTACTGTGTTGGAAATACTTATCTTATGGCTTAATGGTATCTTTAGGGGGAGTCGTGACAATCAACTTACAGACCTTTGAATTGTCTGGGTCCGGGCAATAACATAAAGCAGATTGAGAGTTAATATCAAATTTACAGCCACTACAGTTTACTCTTGTGCAATTGTAGTGAATAGTGGAATCTGAAGCCATGGAGACAAGGCTTAGTTCATTTCCCCTTTTAACCAGCTCAGTGTAAATATCTACCGTATTATTTGCATCTATCTGTGCCCTTGTCATAAGATAATAGTGATACTTTCCCTTGATAACCTTTTTGTCAATAATTTCAAAGTCTTTTTGTGTAAAATTCTCTCTGATAAATCTTGCATATCCGGCTCCAAGCTGATCTTTCAACGAGTGTAGCGAAATCTCATTTTCAATGAGCTTCCCATTTGTTTCCATTGCTAAACCTTCTTGCTTAGATGGGATCATTTGTTTCTGGCAGCTCAACAGTATTACCACGGTTAGCATTAAAAATAAAGCAATAATTAGAGGAGGTTTCATTTGCATATTTTTTAAGGGTTAATTAATGTAAAGCAGCTATATTGGGCGTATCTTTTGGGGGGGCTGTAACGATTTTTTTACAAGTTCCTCCGTTTGGGAATCCGCACACACAAGATATAACACCTGTCACTCGGTTGAGATAAATGCCACATTGGTTGCAAGTCATCGCCTCACAGGTAACAATGGTTGTATCTGCAGCCAATGAATTTGTACCACTAAGTTGCTTAAGGGAAACATAGACATCTCTTACCTTAGAGGAACTGGTTTCAACTGTGGTCTTTAAATAATAAAAGTTGTCTGCTTTAATAACAGATTTGTTTATAACGCGGAAATGCTCGGCCTGCAAGTTTTGTTTGACAAATGCTATATATTTCACCCCTATAGCTTCCGGAAGCATATCGTTGGATGGAATAGCAGTAATACTGTTGCCCTCTATTCGGCCAATGATAGAATCTTGCGGGGCTACCTGGTTCTTATCTCGACAGGCATTTATTGCCATGCAGATCATAACAAAAAGAAATAGATACAAAGGAAATTTACTTTTCATGGGCTTCGATTTAATTGGGTTAAGGGTTTAATAAAAAGGGCTATCAAAAATCATCGAAGATTATACTGCCGAACATCGTGGTTATTGCTTATTAAATTTAATTTTCAATTATTGATTTCTCTATTTTTTATTATCCTTGATAAGTTTATAGAAAACGTTCAATCATAATGTGACACTAATAAAAGCTTGTTATGCCCCGAAAATATGTCCAAAAATTCATCGTAAACCTTGCCAATCGTGCTTCAAAAATGCACTAATAAAGCTGGAATGAATTTCGGTAAATTCTGCCCTTTTTGTAGACCGTAAACGCTGCAATTGAAATGTCAGTGAACTTCAATAAATCGACCATCTGACTAAACTTTGCTATATTTTCACAAAGAACGCAAAACTTCAATAAGTGGGCAGGTGTTGTTTCGTAAATAACAGGTCGTGGGTTCGAGTCCCATGGTTGGCTCAGTAGTATATCGCCCGAAAATAATCCCCTCTTTCCGCAGGGATTATCTTAACTTTAGTAAATAAAGTTATTGACCCCAAACCCCTTGTTTATGAGCACCTCAAATGTTTATGCGCGCCGGCGTGAGGAAGCCTCTTCCAACAGCAGCAGCAGTCATGTGGCCAACAACATCCTTCGCCGCAAATCCGCTACCAGTCGGGCAAATGCCGCCCAGGAAACGCAAGCCGATGCCACGGCGGATCATATCATGCGCATGCCCCAACCAGGCCTGATACAAAGAAAATGCGCACATTGTGAAGAAGAGGAAAACCTGGCCCAGCGCAGCCCGCAGCCCGGATTTATCCAACGTCAGGCTGCCGGCGGATCAGCACCCGCCAGTGATGCTACTTCCAGCGCTATCGACAGCTCTCGCGGTGGCGGGCATCCCCTGCCGGAAGGCACCCGCGATTTCATGGAAAGCCGCTTCGGCGAAAGCTTTGTAGATGTACGTATCCACACCGGGTCTTACGCCACCCGGCTGTCGGACGACCTGCAAGCGGAAGCCTTCACGGTAGGTAAGGACATCTATTTCAACAGCGGCCGCTTTGCACCTGAATCCAATGAAGGCAAACACCTGCTGGCACATGAGCTTACGCATGTGATACAGCAAAGCGGCGGCGGTACTGGCATCCAGCGGAAAATGAAACTCACCGGCACCGACGAAGCGACCCGCAAAAAGTTCCTCGCCAAAATGAACGATGGCTCCAGCGTAGCAATGGAAATGGAAGCCGACGGTAACATTAAAGCCACCGATCCCAAAGCTACCGGCAAAGATGAATATGCCAAAAAAATGCTCGAAGCCATTAACGACGCACAAACCGTTAATCTGAACCTTATCCCGAAATCAGATACCAAGTTCATCGACAGCTTCGCCACCGGAGATGTAGATACCGATGATACCCTCAATCTTTCATCGCCCATCTTCAGAAGCTGGTTCCTGCATTTCGTGGTGGAAAGATTTGCCATCAAAGATTATGAAAAGAACAAAGCCAGCGCTTCTAAAGACGACTTTAAAAAGGCACACCAGGCCGGGCATGAATCACAGGAAAAATTCCTGAAAGAAACCTATCCTACCAAAACGATCAAATATATAGGCGAAGGATTTGACGAAAGCACCAGGAAAGTAAACGGCTCCAACGATGGCTCTATCGATTACTATTTTGATTTCACCGATGTGAAATACATCTTCACGCAACCGATCGTAGCCGGGGCAACAAAAGAAAATATTATCAAATCAGAACTCAAGATCGTCAGATAAACAGCTATGAACGAATACAATTTCCGTACAGTACCGCAGCAGGAGCAACTCTGGGCGGGATATGAGCAAAACGGATTGCGGGAAGGTTTCTGGCATTGTTATGAAAACAAGTTGCTGAAAAGATCTGTGCAATATGTACACGGCGCCAGGCAGGGCCGCGGATATTTTTTTGATGATGCCGGCAAACTCCGCATGATCCTGACTTTCGAGCAAAACAGGCTGCATGGACAGGCGAAGTTCTTTTCTTCTGAGGAAGAACACCTCGCTACTTTCAAATACATTTTCGACAAGCTCGATGAAGTATTGTATTATGTGCCGGATAAAGAAAGTCCACCCAAACGAAAAGACTTTCTGCCCCCTACAGAATAGGCTTAACTTGTCGTGTAACAAACCAGGACACTAACGCGCTTCACGATAAATCACTTTTCCATGAAGCGATCTTTATGCCTTTTCTGTATCGCAGTAGCCGCGCTTTTCATCGCCTGCAAAAAAGACCATGAGAGCCAGTCAGGCCCCCTGATGGTGAGATTTGTAAATAAGAGCGAATCCTGGTTCAGTAACCTGAAGATCGGTAATCTGGATATCGGCAGGCTGCCGCAAAATGTTACCACCAACTACTTTCCGATCGACAGTATCTACGTGATGGGTAACAGCGCATTGCTCTCCGCTTCCGGCAATGCCGATGCCGACAGGACCATCGTTCCCATGGGTTATTGTGGCACGCCACCCTTACCGCCTGCCACCACCTTACGTAATGGCAAGCATACCATTTACATCAAGGTATCACCCACCATCGACAAATATTGTGTACTCTCATTCGAAATAAAATAGCGTATAACCGTTTACGTTATTCCATCTCGCATTGCAGAAAAGTACCGGAATGCAGGGTTGCAGTGATCTTCAGCTCCGTGTGCAATGGTATCCGGGCAAATATCTCCGGCGTTACATCTATCTTCTTCAATCCAAATGGATTGTCTTCCAGCAACAGGTAATGTTCCCTGATACCCAGTTCATTGGTGCTGGATTTATTTTTAATCCTCGTCGTGAGCACTATTTTTTTCTTTTCTTTCAGGTCCCGCTTCAAACGCGCGATGGTGCTGAACCAGAAGGCAAGAAAGAAGGAACAGTACAATACCGCTACGGCCAGAAAAAAGTATCCTGGCTGTAAAGACTGGATGCGCAACATGATAAGAAAGAAACCGAAGAGCGTAATACCGCCAAAGAATAAAGACATCTTGCTAATTTGGTTGTACTTGGCGGCAAGATTACTTTTCAGGATAAAGGTGTCATCGTGGTTGAGCGACTGGCAGTTATAATTATCCGTCATAGAATAGATTTGTGATAAGATGCAGGCCTGATATTTTTCCATAAACATACTTGTGTATCTTTAGGAGGTTAAATTCCTATTCTATGCGTGTTTTACTTTTGTTAGCTTCTCTGGCCTTGTTTGCTGCCTGCCATGAAACCGGCAGTAACAAAACACAGGAAAAAGTTACCCTGACGGCCAACTCTATCTATAACCCCGACTCCGTAAAGGCCGCAGTAGCCACTTCCAGAGGAAATGTGAACGCCGCGGAAAAGAAATTCCTGGCAGCAATAGACCAATACCGGAACAAAAAACATGCAGATGCCAGCGTGGCCCTGTTCAAAAGTTCCATCTTATTGCGGCCACAGGGCAAAGCATATTATGAACTGGGCAATGCCCTCATGGATAACGGCAAGTATTCAGAAGCCATCGGCGCTTACAATATGGCAGAGCTGCTCAGCTACCAGCCACTGTCAAAAGTATTGTACAATAAAGCCTGCGCATATTCGCATAATCAGCAGGTGGACAGCTCGCTGTATTTCCTGGTATCGGCCATTGAATTTGGCTACGGTAATGTGGATAACATCATGAAAGATCCAGACCTGTTATATGTGAGATCCACAAATGAATATAGTTTTCGTAGAGCCGTTACCGAGACGCTGAGCGGCGCAGGAGATCCCGACAAACTGCAATGGACGCTGTTTGCCCGCGAGTTCAAATCGCTACCGTTGCCGGTTACGCTCGACAAATCCTATGCAGAGAAACTTTCAGACGACAGGAATATTCCCTACGATTTTGAAAGATATGTACCCGAGATGCGTGATGCTGAATTTTCCCGCGAAGTAGGCAGCACCTTCTATTCTGTGGGGCTGGTAAAAGCTGCCGAAACCTACAAAACACTGGTATATGCAGTGAATGATAAAGAGATCGAAGGATATAATTTCCCGTATTATTATCTCGTAAGTTATTCTCCTACCGGTAAATTGATCGATAAATTATTGGTAGGCGGACAGATAAAAGATGATGATCCTTACCGTGTAGGTATGATCAACGCTAATGGAGAGATTGCGTTGACAGATTACAAGATTGAATACGAAAAAGATCCGCAGAAAGAAGGCTTCAAAGATAATAAGGAGGTGTCCAGTAAGGAGATCAAGCGGGATTATTACACGATCAGCGATGATGGACACTTTACACACAAATCAGGAGAGCCGCTGGCGGTAGCCGGGCGCCAATAGCTTCAGCACGGCCCGTTTCAGGAACAGTTCTGCTATCAGTAAGTTCAAGGTCCAGCTGAGCCAGGATACGGTGATATAAGCTGCCGCAGGTTTCAGCGGCATGTGCATGAGGCCGAGCAGGTAAGCATAAAAACGAAGCGTAACGGCCGATAAGGTCAATGCATAACTTCTCAACATCCACGCGCTATGTGATTCCCAACGGTGTTGCATAGCGCGTTTCCATCCCGTCGCCGTAAAGGCGATCCACAATGCAGAAAGGATCACAAAGCTGATCCGCGCCGGCCATCCGCCATTGGCGTAAAAGGCCATCACCAGACCTGTTGGCCCGCTGATGCTGATCACCACTCCGGCATAAGTTTTTCCCAGCGCGCGGTGCAGCCGCGGATGCCGATGCAGCATATAGCTGCTGAATTGGAACAACCCCGCTATCAGCACCACGCTGCTGATAAAAACATGTGTATAGAAACTGATGCGCCAATGCTGTACATGCCAGGCGATCTGCTTGGTCATCAGGAAATTGGTATACCGGTTAAATGCGAGGTAGGGGATACTCAGCAGTATCATCAGCCAGGACGCATAGAGTATAGCCGTGGCCGTTAGTATCCATAATATCTTCTTGAACCTTCGCATCTTATGGCATGCCATGGAACTCGAAACCCTCGCCAGTTACGCTTTCTATGTATAAGCCATCATCTTCCGTTTCCGGTTTGTGATAGTTGATGGTGAACTGTGATTCTTTTTTATTGAAGCGTTCGTTGGGTTGCCAGTTGACGGTAATATATTTTTTGTCGTTGCTTACTTTCCAGGTACCTCTTACAACAACGGCCTGTTCTTCAAAAGTGGAATCAGTGATCTGTGGATAATATTTGAGCTGGCAGCTGCCGTCTTCTTTGGTTTCGAGCGTGCTGTGGCGCACATCGTCCGCGAAGAAGTTGGCTATACTGTTCATGCCGTCGGCATCATTGCTTTTGTTGTAATCTTTTGCGTCTACCCTCGCCAGCTGGAATTTCTTCTCTTTAAGGGAAGGAGTATTCACTGGCGCCCAGCTACCACTGCCGCTTTGGAGGTTATTCATCAGGGTGAGCACAAATTTACCATCAAAAGGATGATCGCCTGGTTCGGCAAGGTGGAGCACATAGTTGCTGCCATCCATGCTTACATCGCCATGAAGGTTGCGGCGCAAACCCTTGTGGACATTGTATCCGGCTACTTGTTTGCCGTTAATAAAGTTGATGGTAATATAAATGGGGCTGCCGTCGAAATCGCCTTTGTAAGAACCGGCAATGTGTTTCAGCATGGTATCTGCCTGGGTACTGTCAGCAGTAATAGCAGCACTGTTGACAGCAGGTTTGCAGGCCTGTACCAGCAGGGCGGCGGTGAACAATGAGATAATGAATAATTTCACAGGGATATTTTTTTATAAAGATAATGAATGAACACTGACTGCTGGTTATCCTTTGAAGGCAACATCGATCACGAGTAGTTTGTTGATCTTGTCGGCAGAGTGGTTCAATGTGCCGGACACCTTCAGGAAATAGCGGCTGATGGCCACTTTGGCGGGTCCGGAAGGAAATGAGCAGAGGCCTGCGATCCGTGAAAGTGCCAGCCGTCCGAAATGCTGTTTTATCTGCTGACGTAATTCATTGATGTTGGCTTCGGGGAATAATTGCTTTTCTTCAGGAGTATATTTTTTACAGAGATAGAAATTACTCGCTTCTTCTTTGAGCGCTTCCCAATCGGAGCGATGATGTTTCCATTGTAATAGTGCCAGGGTGGGGGAGCCTTCAATGATGGCGCTGGTTTCATAGCGTTGCCATACTTTCATTTTCTCGTTGGCACCGGCAGTAATAGCGAGCATCTGCCCTTCGATGGTGTGTTTGTAGGCCAGCTTGAAAAAGAGCGTGTCGGGATGGAGTTCGAAATCATTGCGCTGTGCATCAGGATAGATCCAGTCGAGCGAAAAGTAACAATCACCGAAACGGATATACGTAACGCTGTCTTTGTTGACAACCGACACTTCGTTGGATGCTACTTTGGTGGCGGCGTGCGCAGGCGGTGCAATCAACAACATGGTGTCAATCTGTACAGGCCTTTCCTGCTTGGGTTTGGCGGGTGAGTGGCATGCCAGCAGCACCAGCATGGGCGCTGCTAATGAGAATAATCTTTTCATGGTATGCGGGTCCTATAAAACGAACATTGGCTTTATTACTTCCCCTCTCATTGCCTGGTTGGCAAGGTTATTCTGCGGTGGCAGATCCGGCAGAATCCACTTTTTTATCCTCGTTCAGGGCTTTCCATAGCATATCTTTCAGTTCACTCAGGCCCTGTTGGGTCACGGAAGAAATGAACACATGGGGTACATCTTCCGGCAATTCTGCTGAGATAGCGGTTTTCAATTCATCGTCGAGCATGTCACTCTTGCTGATGGCTAGCAGGAATTGTTTGTCCAGCAATTCGGGATTATATTGTTCCAGCTCATTCACCAGCACCTCGAACTCTTTACGATGATCGGGGCTGTCGGCTGGAATCAGGAATAATAATACGGCGTTTCTTTCAATATGTCGCAAAAATCGATGGCCTAATCCTTTTCCTTCGTGCGCGCCTTCAATAATACCGGGAAGATCGGCTATACAAAACGATTTGTTATCGCGGTACGCTACCATGCCCAGTTGGGGGGTGAGGGTGGTAAAGGCGTAGTCGGCTACTTTAGGTTTGGCGGCGGTGATGGTAGAAAGGAGGGTGGATTTGCCGGCATTGGGAAATCCTACCAGGCCTACGTCTGCCAATACTTTCAGCTCTACTACTTTCCAGCCTTCGATGCCGGGCATGCCGGGCTGGGCATATTCGGGAGTTTGGTTGGTGGGGGATTTGAAGTAGGCGTTGCCGCGGCCTCCCTGGCCACCTGGAAGCCAGATCACTTCCTGCCCGTCGTGCAGGATCTCTGCTTCAACTTCGCCGGTTTCTTCATCTCTGGCCTGTGTGCCAAGCGGTACTTCAATGATGATATCCTTTCCAAAGCGTCCGGTGCAATTATCGCCACTGCCATTCTCTCCATCTTCTGCAAGCAGATTTTTATGCCAGCGGAGGTGGAGTAAGGTCCAGAGCTGGGCATTACCGCGCAGGATCACATGGCCGCCACGGCCACCGTCGCCACCATCAGGACCGGCTTGCGCATTGAATTTGGTACGCATGAAGTGCATGCTGCCGGCGCCGCCTTTTCCTGATTTACAAAATACACGGATATAATCTACGAAGTTCGCTTTTTCCACTTTTCCCTGATTTTAAAAAGGCCCTGCCCGAAGGAAGGACCCTAAAATAAAACGCAAAGATCGTGAAGTTTGGGTTAATTAGTACATAACAGGTACTAACTACCGGTAACTTACAATCTTTGCGTTGTGTAAAAAGATGATGAAAGCCTTTGCCAGTGCGGGATTACACTTTCTCGGCAATCAGTTCATCCAGTTCTTTGGAGAGCAGTTCAAAGGTGGCGTCAACAGTACCATCGCCTTTTACCTTTTTGAACTTGCCGAATTTGGCATAGTGATCCGCTACAGGAGCAGTTTTGCTATGATATTCCACGATACGTGCTTTCACTACATCTTCAGAAGCATCATCGCTGCGGCCGGAGGTCAAACCTCGGTTCAGCAAACGTTTGATCAGCTCTTCCTCAGGAACTTCCAAAGACAGTACCACTGAGATAGCCGTCTTCTTCAATGTCAGCAGCTTGTCCAACGCTTCCGCCTGCGCTGTCGTGCGCGGAAAACCGTCGAAGATAAAGCCCCGTGCTTCCGGATTAGCGTCCAGCTTGGAACTGATCATACCTATCACCACTTCGTCCGGCACCAGCAAACCCTGGTCCATGAACTTCTTCGCTTCCAGTCCTAAAGGCGTCTTCTCCCCAATCTCACTGCGAAGCAAATCGCCGGTAGACAGGTGAATCAGCCCGTACTTTTCAATAATCTTAGCACTTTGAGTACCCTTACCGCTGCCGGGAGGGCCAAATAAAATGAGATTGACCATGTTTATTTAAATCTAACTTACTCGCAAGGTTGCAAATATAACAAACAGTTGAATGTATTGGTAATTAAAATTACAATTGATTGAATAAACTGTAAAGTTTTAGAAAAATAATAAAGATATTTTAATTTTAAAGAGATATTTCTAAAATATCTTTAACGGCATACCCTAATTTAATTATAAAGTTTGTATTTGACAAAATCATATAATCAATATTAATAATTAGTTGATATACAGATCATCCGCTCGAATTACTGCCTGAATATTTGTAAGTTTATGACATGATGAAACAATTACTGGTTGCTGGACTAACAGGTTTGTTGATGACGGGCAGCGCAATTCCCAAGCCGCACTCGGTATTCAACAAGAAGAAAAACAAAAAGGTTGCACACACAATTCCACAAGACAAAGCATCGGCATGGGCCGACAGCGTTTTCCAATCGCTCACACCGGAAGAACGGATCGCACAGCTCATCATGATCAGGGCCCACTCCAACCTCGGGCAGGATCATATCGATGCGGTCGTGAAAGACATCCGCGAGAACAAAGTAGGAGGCCTCATCTTCTTCCAGGGTGGGCCCGTAAGGCAAGCCAATCTCACCAATTATTACCAGTCGATCTCCAAAGTACCTTTAATGATCGCCATCGATGGCGAGTGGGGCCTCGGCATGCGGCTCGACAGTGTTATCTCATTGCCCCGCCAAATGATGCTCGGCGCCACACAAGACACCGCGCTCGCCTATGAGGCCGGCCGCGTCATGGGCGAACAATGCCGCCGCCTCGGCATCCACGTGGATTATGCCCCCGATATGGATATCAACAATAACCCGAACAATCCGGTTATCAACGACCGCTCCTTCGGTGAAGATAAATACCAGGTAGCCCGCATGGGCGTTGCCACCATCCACGGTATGCAGGATGCCGGCATCATGGCCTGCGCCAAACACTTCCCCGGCCATGGCGATACCAATGTGGATTCTCATCTTGATCTCCCCACGATCAATAAAACCAGACAACAACTCGACTCCCTGGAGCTCTATCCCTTCCGCGAAGCCATCAAAGCGGGCGTAGGCTCTATGATGATCGCACATCTTTATATACCGGCCATTGACAACAAGCCCAATACGCCTACCTCCATCTCTTATAAAGCCGTTACCAAACTGCTGAAAGAGGAGCTGGGCTACAAAGGCCTGATCGTTACCGATGCACTTGAAATGAAAGGGATCGCCAAATTTTACACTAATGGTCAGGAATCCTTGCAGTCGCTGCTCGCCGGTAACGATCTCATGATACTCCCGTCCACCGCCGCCGGCAGCGTGGAAGCGATCCGGAAAGCCATTAAAAAAGGATTGATAGACCAGAACGAAGTAGATACCCGTGTGAAGAAAGTGCTGCGTGCGAAATATAACCTGGGCCTGTGGCAGCCGCAACATATTGATGTAAATCACATCACGGAAGATATCAATGCGAAAACAGATGCGCTGCGCCGCCGCATTGCAGAAAAAGCGCTCACCGTATTAAAAAATGAAAATAAACTGATTCCTTTCTCGCCGGCCATGACGCAGCAGAAGCTGGCGGTGGTTGCCGTGGGCGCGGATGTGAACAATACTTTCATTGATGCCATCAAAGCATACAAGCCCGGCACCGATGCGTTCATCTTCACCAGCCGCCAGAGCGTTGAGCAGGTAGCGCCAATTGTATCACGCATCCAACGGGATTATAAAGCGGTGATCATTGGCTTGCAGAACTACAGCCGCAGGCCGGCGGGTAACTTCGGGCTGTCGCTCGCCGAGCGCTTGCTCGTTCGCCAGCTGCAAAAAGAAATGCCTTCTGCCACGGTAGTTTTCGGCAATCCATATGCGATCCAGTATTTCTGCGAAGCGCCCAATATTATTGCTGCTTATGAAGATGACAGCACCACGCAACGTGCGGCAGCCGATCTACTCTTTGGCAATCTGGGCGCACAAGGAAAGCTGCCAGTAACGGTTTGCCCGGCCTATCCTTCCGGTACAGGCGTAACGTATGAAGTGAATAAATATACTTCTCTGCCGGCCGCTGATCCTGCCGTAGCCGGCCTCGATCCGCAAGTGCTGCTCAAAATAGATGCGATCGCCGAAGACATGATCTCCCGCGGCGCAGCCCCCGGCTGTGAAGTGCTGGCCATGCGCAATGGCGCAGTGATATTCAACCGCTGCTTCGGACATTTTGAATACAACAAACAGGAACCGGTAACGCCCAACGCTATTTATGATATGGCTTCCGTTACCAAAATATGCGCCACCACACTGGCGGTAATGCGCCTCTACGATGAAGGGAAACTGAGCCTGGAAGGCACTTTGGGCGAATACCTGCCTTTCGTGAAAGGCAGCGACAAAGCCGGACTGAAAGTACGCGACATATTATTACACCAGGCAGGTCTCGTAGCATGGATACCTTTCTATAAAGAAACGATCGATGCCGCCGGCCATCCGGATACCGCGCTATACCGCGCCAATCCCGATGAACAGCACCATGTAAGGGTAGCAGATCATCTCTACCTGGACAACCGCTATATCGATACGCTCTGGAAAGTGATCCTCGATAGCAAGCTATCGCCACGCCAGGGCTATGTTTACAGCGATCTGGATTTTATCTTCCTGGGAAAGATCGTGGAAACGATCACAGGAAAGAAACTGAATGAATATGTGCAGGAAACTTTTTATACCCCGCTGGGATTAGCCACCACCGGCTTTTTGCCGAGGGAGCGGTTTCCGCTCTCGCAGATAGCGCCTACCGAATTTGAGCACAACTTCAGGGAACAACAGTTGCGTGGCGATGTGCACGACCCCGCTGCCGCCATGTTTGGCGGCGTAGCCGGACATGCCGGCCTTTTCTCCGATGCGCAAGACCTGGGCGTGATCATGCAGATGCTGCTCAATGGCGGCACTTACAATGGTAAACAGTACCTGAAACCAGAGACCGTTAAATTCTTCACGGCATATAATTCCGGTATCAGCCGCCGCGGACTGGGATTCGACAAACCGGAGAAAGATAATGTATCCAGATCAGAGCCTTATCCTGCGAAATACGCTTCAGGGGCCACTTTCGGCCATACCGGGTTTACCGGTACCTGCGTATGGGCTGATCCCGCCAGCAACCTGGTGTTCATCTTCCTCAGCAACCGCGTATACCCTAACGGTGGCGCCAATACGAAATTATCTACCCTCAATACCCGTGGAAAGATAATGGACGTCTTCTACGAGGCAATGAGAAAGAAAGACTAAGCTGCTTGTTATAAAAAAGAAAACGTCCACTGTATTTCTACATACACGTGGACGTTTTCTTTTATAATAATAAGAGGGGATGAATCGTACTACTCCTGGTCAACGATAGACACATTCCTGTTCACAGTGGTCTGTGTTCTGATGCCGATCGCCTTTTCACCCAGCAGGTTTTTACCGCTTCTGATCTCAACAACGTATTGACCATCATCCAGTGATTGCAGGTTGTAACGAGCTACATAGTGCTGTTTTGCCGGCAGTGCTTCGCGGTGAAGTGTGTTGTTGTTGTTATCTCTGATGTAGAGCGTCAGCTTTTCGTTGTTAGGATTTTCGATAGAGATATTGAAAAGCAGGGAATCCTTTTCCGGTTGTGTGATTTGCATAGAGAACATCTCTTTGTTTACTGCCTTGCCGGGTTGCTCTTTAGCAAAAACACGGGCGGCGTTGTAAGCAAAAGCCTTTTCCTGAGCTGATGTGTGCATTGAACCAAACAGGATAGCGGCTAATACAATCATTACTGCTTTGGGCGCTAAAACAATTCTTACGAGTTTCATGACATTAATTTTTTAATGTTGAGCTTTTTTAATCAGGGCCGTATTAGCTAATACAATGGTACCTTTTATTTTCCGCCGCAAAGATCAGCACGTTGCGTTAACTGAATATTACCCGATTGTTAAAATAATGTGAGAAATATGCACGGGTGTTGTTGATTTCTGTCCTAATTTCGCATCGTTTATGGAAACAGTCACAATTAGAAATAATCGCCCGGTGGCCATATGGTTATATATAGGCGTGGGCATGTTGATCGTACAGGTACTTTTAGGAGGTATTACCCGTTTAACAGGTTCGGGCTTGTCTATCACGGAGTGGCAACCCTTGCTGGGCGCATTTCCGCCTATGAATGAGGCTGCGTGGCAGAAAGCATTTGACGGGTATAAACAGATCGCACAGTATAAATATGTGAACAATCATTTCACCTTATCTGATTTCAAATTCATTTTCTTCTGGGAATGGCTGCATCGCGACTGGGCCCGTTTGATGGGATTGGTATTCATTGTGCCATTTATCTATTTTCTTATAAAGGAAAAGATCAACCGCTCGATGGTGAACCCGATGATCATCCTTTTCCTGCTGGGCGCGCTCCAGGGGCTGATTGGCTGGATCATGGTGATGAGCGGGCTGAATGAAGAGAACCTGTATGTGAATCATATCCGCCTGGCAATCCATTTTATTTCTGCGCTGGTGCTGTTGTGTTATGTGTTCTGGTTTGCATTGAAACTAAGCATCCGCCCTGTGGAAATATTGCCGGCGCCGCAGTTGCGCAAGCTCAACGTGTGGCTGCTGGCGCTCGTAACGGTGCAGTTGATATATGGCGCATTTATGGCCGGCCTGCATGCCGCGCTGGTGGCCAATACCTGGCCTGATATCAATGGCGCCTGGATACCCGGAGGCATGTTTATACAAGGCGGCTTCTTCGCTGATATCTTGCACAATCCTATCACCATACAATTCATCCATCGCGGCCTGGCATACCTGATCACGATCCTCATTGCCATCTGGTGGTGGAAGGCCGCGCAAACGCCCGCCAACAGTATGTTGCACGCGATCCGCTATCTGCCAATGATGCTCGTGTTGCTGCAGGTGCTGCTCGGCGTACTTACCTTGCTCAACAGCCGTACACATATCCCGCTTACATTTGGTATACTGCATCAATGCGTAGGCATGCTGCTGCTGCTTTCGCTGATGTGGACCCTCTACCTCAGCAGAGGCCTTGCTGCGAAATAAGGATTTTCGAAGGCCAGATATCGAAATTTCTCGTAAGTTTATTGGTAATAATCGTCTGATGAAGGTGAAATTATTGCTTGTAAAAACTTACTATTCTTTCCCTATACAGCTACTGTTGCTGCATTTCAGGAAATACCAGGTGCTGCTCGTCTTTTGGGTGATCCTTTTCAGTACGATTAACGGAGGGTTCGCAAAAGTTTTTGGTGGCGATGCACTGTTTCTCGCGCCTGAATATCTGGGGAAAGTGAATTTCTACAGTACCGCCATCCTGGGCCTTGCTACAGGCACTTTCATCATGAGCTGGCATATCACCACGTTCATTTTGCATACCGGCCGGTTTAAATTCCTGGCCACCACTTCTCAGCCCTTTTTCAGATATTGTCTTAATAACTCCATCATTCCTTTGGCGTTTATCATCTGCCTGCTTTACCGCGGATGGGAGTACCAGCGTTATGAACAACTGGCGGCCATTACAGATATTTTGTTGTTGGGAGAAGGATATATATGCGGGGTACTGTTTATCATTTTCTTCAGTTTTTTTTATTTCTTTAATGCAGATAAGAACATAGGACGCAGGCTGGAACGGCGTTTCGGCAACCCGCGCAATTTCCTGCGCACAATCATGAAGCCTACGCAGGAGCCCGATGAAAACGCATTGCCTGTTCATAATTATTTCTCCACGCCCTTCCGCATCCGTCGTGCAAGGAATGTAGATCACTATAACAAACATTATCTCGACAGCATTCTCAAACAGCATCACTTTGCCGCCATGATCACCGTGGGCTGCGCCCTGATATTTCTTGTAATACTGGCCTACCTCATGGATTACAACGTATTCAGGATCCCTGCCGGCGCCAGCGTGCTGGTGTTCTTTGCCTTCCTGATCGGTGTGGCCGGCGCATATTCCTATCTGCTGCAAACCTGGTCCATACCAGTTTTGCTCGTGATGATGTTCGGGTTGAACTGGCTCGTAGAACACAATATTGTTGACAACAGGAACAAGGCTTACGGTCTTAATTATCGCCAGAAAGAGGGACGACCGGAGTACAGTCCGCAGGCGCTGCAACAGTTTTTCACGAAAGAAAAACTGGAGACAGACAAAGTGCGTACGCTGAAAATACTGGAACGCTGGCGGGCACAATTCCCGGCCAACAAGAAACCACCACTGATCGTGATGAACTTCAGCGGCGGCGGCAGCCGTTCCGCCACCTGGTCGGTGAATGTGCTGCAACGCCTGGATACCTTGCTGCACGGGCATTTGATGAAACATACCGTACTCATGACCGGCGCCTCCGGCGGTATGATGGGCGCTACTTATTTCCGCGAACTGTATTACCAGCAAAAGCAAGGCAAGCCGGTGCATCTCACCGATAGCATTTATGCAGAGAAGATCTCCCGCGATCTGCTCAATCCTGTGTTCTCTGCGATGGCAGTGAACGACTTTATCACACCATTCAGGAGCTTCCATATCGGACGGAATATTTATGCAAAGGACAGGGGCTATGCCTTTGAAATGCAGCTCAATCAGAACACTGATAAGGCTTTCAATAAAACATTACAGGCCTATCGCCAGCCGGAAGAAGAAGCCCAGATACCCATGCTGATATGGAACGCAACGATCAATGCAGATGGCCGCCGGCTCATTATTTCACCCATGCCGGTGAGTTACCTGTGCTCACCACAATACAAATATCCGACGCGGCAGGTACGTGATATCGATGGGGTGGACTTTGGTCAGTACTTCGCTCGACAGGATGCGATGGATTTGCGCGTTACCAGCGCGATCCGCATGTGCGCTACCTTTCCTTATGTATTGCCGAATGCCTTCCTGCCCACCAATCCCATTGTGGATGTGATGGATGCCGGTATCCGCGATAACTTCGGCCAGCAAACAACGCTGCGTTATCTCTATACTTTCCAGCAGTGGATCAATGAAAATACCAGCGGGATCATTTATATACAGGTGCGTGATACCAGGAAGAATGATATTTCTCCCATCAAGAAAACCAAGGACCTCGGCGATCTGCTCTTTGAGCCGCTGTTCACCATGCAGCAGCATTGGAGCGCCATGCAGGACTTTGACCAGGATGACCTGGTGAATTATATGGAAGCCTATTTCCCGGATAAATTTCACCGTGTTATTTTTCAATATGTGCCGCAACGCCAGGATAAGGCGGCGGCTCTGTCGTGGCATCTCACTTCCCGCGAAAAACTTGACATCATTCATGCCTTAGACAATCCTACCAACCAAAGCGCATTCGACTATGTAGTGAAAATTATGAACTATTGATAACCAGTCGATTATGAGGGCAAAACCCATCGTGACCAAATGATTACATTTATTTAAAGCCCGTTTCCTTCATTCTCGTCAGGTTTTCGTACCTTTGCGCCTTCATTTTGTGGCTATTGGCGCTAAAATGCTTAATGGCTGATAGCTAAAGAAACAAGTATATGAATATTCGTAATATTGCAATCATTGCACACGTAGACCACGGTAAAACTACCCTGGTGGACAAAATTCTTCACCAGACCAACGTATTCCGTGAGAACCAGGAATCCGGCGAGCTGATCATGGACAGTAACGATCTTGAAAGAGAGCGTGGTATTACCATTTTCAGTAAGAATGCATCTGTTGAGTACAAAGGCACCAAGATTAATGTGATCGATACTCCGGGCCACGCCGACTTTGGTGGCGAGGTAGAAAGGGTATTGAAAATGGCCGATGGTGTGATCCTGCTGGTAGACGCCTTTGAAGGTCCGATGCCGCAGACCCGTTTCGTGCTCCAGAAAGCGCTGCAGCTGAACCTGAAGCCGATCGTGGTAATCAACAAAGTGGATAAAGCCAACTGCCGCCCCGACGAAGTGCATGATGCCGTATTCGAACTGTTCTTCAACCTCGATGCAACAGAAGAGCAGCTGAACTTCCCGACCTTCTACGGTTCCGGTAAGAATGGCTGGTTCAACTCTTCATTAACGCCCAGCGAAGATATTACGCCGCTGATGGATGGTATCCTGGAATATGTTCCAGAGCCGAAAGTAACAGAAGGTAACCTGCAATTGCAGATCACCTCACTGGATTACTCTTCCTTCCTTGGCCGTATCGCTGTAGGTAAAGTAACCCGCGGATCCATCCAGGAAGGCCAATGGGTAACCCTGATGCAGACCGATGGTACCTCTAAAAAACAGAAAGTTCGCGAACTGTATATATTTGAAGCATTAGGTAAGAGAAAGGTAACCGAAGTAGTAGCAGGTGATATCTGCGCTGTAGTAGGTATTGAAGATTTCAACATCGGTGATACCATCGCTGATGCAGAAGCGCCGGAAGCCCTGCCAGTCATCAGTGTGGATGAACCTACCATGAACATGCTGTTCGGTATCAACAACTCGCCGTTCTTTGGTAAAGATGGTAAGTTCGTTACTTCCCGCCACCTGCGCGATCGCCTGATGAAAGAAACCGAGAAGAACCTCGCGCTGCGCGTGGTAGATTCTGATAACGCTGATAGCTTCCTCGTATATGGCCGCGGTATCCTGCACCTGGGCGTATTGATCGAAACCATGCGCCGTGAAGGTTATGAGCTGACTGTAGGCCAGCCGCAGGTAATCATCAAACAAATTGATGGTAAAAAATGTGAACCGTATGAAACCCTGGTGGTAGACGTTCCGCAGGAATCTGCCAGCAAGGTGATCGACCTGGTTACACGCCGTAAAGGTGAGATGCTGATCATGGAAACCAAAGGTGAAATGCAGCACCTCGAATTTGAAATTCCTTCCCGTGGCCTGATCGGTCTGCGTACGCAGATGCTGACTGCCACTGCCGGTGAAGCTGTAATGGCGCACCGCTTTATGGACTATAAAGCCTGGAAAGGCCCTATCCCCGGCCGTAACAACGGTGTGCTCATCGCGAAAGAAGCAGGTACTACTACCGGCTACTCTCTGGATAAACTGCAAGACAGAGGTTTCTTCTTTGTGGATCCGGGAGAAGAGGTGTACAAGGGTATGATCATTGGTGAGAACAACAAGCCAGGCGATCTGGTGGTGAACGCCAATGAAGGTAAGAAGCTGACCAACATGCGCGCAAGCGGAAGTGATGCTGCTACCAACATTGCACCTAAAACACTGATGACACTCGAAGAGTGTATGGAATACATTCAGCAGGATGAGTGTATCGAGGTAACGCCTAACTTTATCCGTATGCGTAAAACCATCCTGGATGAAGAAGAGCGCAAGAAAAATGCAAAGATCATGAAAGCAGAAGCTTAATATTATTAGGCAGAAAATATAGAAGGCCACCGGATACAATCTGGTGGCTTTTTCTTTTTACAGTATTTTTTTGAAGAAGACAGTGTCTACCGCCATTTTCGGGAATTGTGGCGGCAGGTCTTGTTCTGCTACCGGTTCGTAGCCGTTCTTTTCATAGAAGCGCAGTGCGGCCTTGAGCAGGGGCACGGTGCCGAGATAAAGTTGTTTGAGCCCTTTGTTTTGTGCATGGCTTTCCAGTATTTGCAGCAGTTGTGCAGCCACATTTTTTTCTTTGCCGCGATAGTCGGCCCTTACGAACATTTTGCGGATGGCGCCAATATTACTGCCGGTATCGATCAGTGCAATGGTACCAACTACTTCGGATTGCTGATTGAGTGCGCACCAGAAGTTTCCCTTGCCTTGCTGATAAAAGGAGGGGATGTTGCTAAGGTCGGGTTGATCGGCGAATGTGATGGGAACACCAAATTCCTTTTGCTGGATATTGGTGATAAGAGTAGCTACCTGCTGCTCGTAAGCGGGTATGAATGTGGTGAAGGCGATGGTTTCCATACTACTAATTTAAAAAAAATCCCCGCCCAGGAAAAGGCGGGGAGTGCATACTAACCCAATGCTTACTAAAACTAAAACTAAGTTTGGTTTATATAACTATATAACACTTTCTGATTTGATTCGATCAAGTGCGCCCTGGCCGGGCGTTTCAGCGGATGGCGATTATGCCTGTTCTGCTTGTTCCGCCAGTTTTGCTTTGATCTTGCCTTCAATCTCGGCAGACAGTTCGGGGTTATCGCTGAGCAGTTGTTTCACTGCATCGCGACCCTGGCCCAGTTTGTTGCTGTCGTAGCTGAACCAGCTACCGCTTTTCTGGATGATACCATATTCTACGCCCATGTCGATGATCTCACCCATTTTGGAGATACCCTGACCGTAGATGATATCAAATTCTGCCTGACGGAAAGGAGGAGCTACTTTGTTTTTCACCACTTTCACTTTTACGCGGTTACCTACGGCTTCGTCGCCATCTTTGATCTGGCTCATGCGGCGGATATCCAGTCGCACGGAGGCGTAGAACTTCAATGCATTACCACCGGTAGTCGTTTCGGGGTTACCGAACATTACACCAATTTTTTCACGCAGCTGGTTGATGAATATGCAGCAGCAGTTTGTTTTGGCAATGGTAGCGGTGAGTTTACGCAATGCCTGTGACATCAGGCGGGCCTGTAAGCCCATTTTGCTTTCGCCCATTTCGCCTTCCAGCTCACCTTTGGGTACCAGTGCAGCTACGGAGTCGATCACGACTACATCAACGGCGCCGGAGAGGATCAAACGATCGGCAATTTCCAATGCCTGTTCACCGTGATCCGGTTGAGAGATCAGGAGAGAATCTACATCTACTCCCAGTCTTCTTGCATAGCTGCTATCGAAAGCATGCTCCGCATCTATGATTGCGCAGATACCACCTTTCTTTTGTGCTTCTGCAATAGTATGTATGGCCACGGTAGTTTTACCGGATGATTCAGGTCCATATATTTCGATGATCCTTCCTTTAGGAAAACCACCAATTCCCAGCGCGATATCCAGACCTAAAGAACCTGTAGAAATTACTTCCATGGGTGCTTCTGCCTTTTCTCCCATCATCATCACAGATCCCTTACCGAAATCTTTCTCGATCTTGTCCATCGTAAGGCGGAGCGCCTTTAATTTTTCTGCATTGGCTGTAGACATATAAGTAAGTTTTTTACAAATTTAAACGAAAGCAATCGTCACTAACTGGATTGCTAAATTATAACCTAATTTTCAATTTTCCTAAAATTTTTAGCATTTTTTATTTTTTATTGCTAAATATCTTGGTGTCGGAATCTTGAAATTTTCGCACCTGGCCAGCCGGCTATCTTTTTAATGCCCGGGTATTTTTACCAGCTCACCCGGTACGAAAATCTCAGATCCGAAGGGGTTAATGCTCAATGGCAAAACAAAGATCGGAAGGCATTACGCATTGGATGTGCGTAAACATCTTCCTCAAAAAATCTTTTAAAAAATGTTGTAAAGAAGTGGGGGAAAATACTGCTTTTTGAAAAAGCGTAGTTATACGCTTGAGTATCAGCCGGGAATATGTGATTTTTGTATTGTCAAATTAGTTGTTGAAAGTTCCCCAATGTTTGTTTGTTAAGTTAAATTGTTTGTTAGCCTGCCTTATGGCCTTTACATCCAGCGTTACCGTAACCAGTGAAGTGACTGGCTTAACAGGTAAAACCCCAAAAACTCTTTTACCGCCATTCTGTATTCCCTGTCTCCCGATTCCTTGTTCTGTTGCTGCGGAAAGCAGCAGGAACAAGGAACACTGGGTGATAGTTAATCAGCGCTTAAACAGGCTTTATCCATACTTGAAACAGGCTTGAAACAGGCTTTAAACCACCAATATCCAGCAGGCCGCTAATTGGGTAATGATCCCGATAAAAAATCCGATATATACTTCCGCAGGCGTATGCGCCTTTAATACCAGTCTTGCAGTAGCCACAATGCCCGCCACAAAAAATGTGATCACGAGGGGTAAGGATACATTCATATGCATGCCCCACATGAGCGACAGCAAAAAGCCGATCACACCGCCCCAGCCTACCGTATGCATGCTCGTTTTCAGGAAATTATTGGAAACAAAAGACAGCGAGATCGCCAGGAAAGTGCCGAAGAAAAAAGCTGTGTAGAACTTTGGCGCCACGCCCTCCGCCAGAAAAGTATAGAATGCCCAGAAATAATATACGATCACGGCCACATAAGGAATGATGCGGTCGCGCTGCGTATTCATATATATAGAAGAGATGAATCCCAGCAACTTGGCCAGTGCCACCGTGAGCAAGGGAAAGAACAGACTGATGATCGCCACCCTGAAATACAGCATATCATACGGGAAGCGCTTGCTGATCTGCTTGAACGATACAAAATATTCCGGCAGCGATTGCAATACCAGGAAAGTAACCAGCAGCGGGATAAACAAGGGATGCGCCACATAAGAGATCACCTGCGCAATACTACGCATGGCAGGTGAAAACTCAGGCTCTTCTTGTAAATGCCCGTCGCGGTTCAATACGATTTGTTCTTGCATGATCTGTTTTTATAGTTCTTTACGTAAGCGCGCCACAGGGATATTCAATTGTTCCCTGTATTTGGCCACAGTACGGCGTGCAATGTTGTAACCCTTGTCCTGCAACATTTTCGTGAGATTCTCGTCGCTTAATGGTTTGCGTTTGTTTTCCGCTTCAATAAGGTCGGACAGGATCTTTTTCACCTCCCTGGTAGATACCTCCTCGCCACTGTCGGTAGACAGGGATTCGGAGAAGAAGAACTTCAGTTTGAAAGTGCCGAACTCCGTTTGTACGTATTTGCTGTTGGCAACGCGGCTCACCGTGGAGATATCCAGTTGGGTGCGGTCGGCGATATCCTTCAGGATCATGGGTTTCATGGTGGTTTCATCGCCGGTGAGGAAGAACTCACGTTGATAGTCCATGATGGATTCCATGGTGGAGAGCAGGGTATGTTGCCTTTGTTTGATAGCGTCTATGAACCATTTGGCGGCGTCGATCTTTTGTTTGATGAACAGCACCGCTTCTTTCTGGCGTTTATCTTTTTTATCACCACGGTCGTATTCCTTGAGCATTTCGCGGTAACCGCCGCTGATGCGGAGGTCAGGCGCATTGCGGGAATTGAGCGTGAGCTCCAGTTTGCCGCCGTTGTTCAGGATGAAGAAGTCGGGCAGCACATAACTTTCCGCTTTGTTGATAGAGGCGTAATTGCCGCCGGGCTTGGGATTGAGCTTGATGATCTGATTGATGGACTCTTTCAGTGCTTCATCCGAGAGGCCTAGTGCCTTTTGTATTTTCTCGTAATGTTTCTTGGTAAATTCGTCGAAATAGTTTTCGAGGATCTGATAGGCGGTATGTACGCCGGGATCGTCCTGTGGCTTGCGTTTCAGCTGTAGCAGGAGACATTGTTTCAGATCGGTGCAGCATACGCCTGGCGGATCGAACTCCTGTATCTTTTTAATGAGCTCATTGATTTCGGCTTCATCGGTAGATACATTTTGTGAGAAGGAGAGATCATCTACGATGGCGCTTACTTCGCGGCGCAGGTAGCCGTCGTCGTCGATAGAGCCGATGATCTGTTCGGCGATGGCGGTTTGGCGGTCGTCCAGTTCCAGCATGCCGAGCTGGCTGAGCAGGTGTTCGTGAAAAGAGGTTTCTACTCTTACCGGAATGGTTTTGTTGCTTTCATCCGGGTCGGGGTAGTTATCATCACGCAGTTTATAATCTGCCACATCATCATCACTGTCACTTACATATTCGGAGATATCGATATTGTCGTAATCAGTTTCGCTGCCATCTGGTTCAAACTCTTCGTCTTCATTATCGGCGGCGTCAAACTCTTCCTGTTCCTTGAACTCGTCGTCATGCGCTTCTTCACCGTATTCCAGCGCCGGATTTTCTTCCAGTTCTTCCTTGATCCTTTCTTCGAGATTGACAGTGGGCACCTGCAACAGTTTCATGAGCTGAATCTGTTGAGGCGAGAGTTTTTGTAATAACTTTTGTTGTTGTGTTTGTTTTAACATATCTGTTCCCAATCATTTTTAGTGACGGGTGAATGGCTATTGTTCAATGTTGTTATCCGGCGCGGGATCCATATCAAGATCAAAATCCAGCTCCGGCTGATCGGGGAGAAGGCGGAAAGATACGCGGTGATAGGGTGTTTCGCCAAACTCACGAATTGCATCGCGATGTTGTTTGGTCGGGTAGCCCATGTTTGTGTTCCAGCCAAAATGCGGATGAGCAGCGTGTAATTGCTGCATATATTCATCGCGGTAGGTTTTGGCCAGCACAGAAGCGGCGGCTATCGAAGCATATTTTCCATCTCCCTGGATGATGCAGGCATGCGGTATTTCTCTGTAAGGGACAAACCTGTTGCCATCTATCAGTATAAATTCCGGTTGCCTGCTCAGTTGCTCCAAAGCCAGGTGCATGGCTTTGAAGGAGGCTTTTAAAATATTTATCTTGTCTATTTCTACATTGTCCACACTGGCCACTGCAAAGCAGATGGCTTTTTTCTCGATCACTTTGCGCAGCTTCTCCCGGTGTTCCGGTTTCATCTGCTTGGAATCATTCAACAGCGGATGACGGAACCTGGGCGGCAGGATCACTGCGGCCGCGAATACCGGCCCGGCAAGGCATCCTCTCCCGGCTTCATCGCAGCCTGCCTCCACTAGCGCGTCCTGATAATGAGATAATAGCAAATCCTAATCTGTTTAGTGTTATAAGCCGGGTAAAATTACACCAATATTTTCCGATTTTCTTATTTGGTGATTTAGATATTTTGCCGCTGGCAAAACTAATATACATCAACAAAATAGCTAAATCGCCGACATAAAAAAATCTAAAATTATTTTTAGTTGTTATTCTTGAACAGATCTTTAAAATCCTGTTTGAAATCTGTCCATTCCTTATCGGATTTTTTCATCAGTTCATCCGCGGCTTTGCGGGTACTGTCCCAGGTGGCGGCGCTGCTCTTCTTCACTTCCTGCATTTCTTTTTTCATCTGTACTTTCAGCGCTTCCAGTTTTTTACGGGCTGTTTCACTTTGCTCGGTGCCTTGTTTTTTGAGCTCTTCGGTGGTTTGGTCTATTTCTTTGATACGCTTGTCGATGGCTTCTTCAGCCTGTTGTTTTTGTTCAGAGAGATAATCCCCGGCGTTGTTGGCGGCGGATTTCAGCTCTTCCCCGGCCTTTTGTATGCTGTCTTTGATATCTTCTTTCTTTTCCTGCTGGGTAGCGGTTTCGTTACAAGCGAAGCAGGCGGCCATTCCGATCAATAAAAACATTTTTCTCATAATCAGCAGTTTTAAAAATTTTAGAATAGGGTATCCTTTCTGGCATGGCCAGTTTGCAGCCTCCCTTTATCAAAACATATTCCAGTTTTCGGTTCATATGACATTATTTTACAGATGTGCAACCGGGCTATCACTGGAATGCGCCACCTGTCACAGTTTGGCGACGACAGTTTACAAAAAATTACCTAGGTTTGAGGTCCTTTAAACAAAATCTGCACAATCATGAGAAAAAATTTAGTGGTTTTGCTACTCCTGCTCTGCGCCAGCATTAAATGGGCAAAAGCAGATGAGGGCATGTGGCTGCCTTATTTACTGGGGCAGCAAACGTACAACGACATGGTGAAGAAAGGCCTCAAATTGACGAAAGAGCAGTTGTACAGTATCAACAAAGCATCGCTGAAAGACGCGATCATCATCTTCGGCGGCGGCTGTACCGGCGAAATCGTGAGCAACGAAGGGCTCATCTTTACCAACCACCACTGCGGTTACGATGCCATCGCTACCGCCAGCAGCGTAGAGCACAACTATCTCAAAAATGGTTTCTATGCTCTGAATAAACAACAGGAAATTCCCGCACCTAAATTATCTGTTCAGTTCCTCGTGAAAGTGGAAGATGTGACTAAACAGGTGGAAGAAGCGCTGCAAGGCCTCGATGGCGCCGCCAGAGGCCAGAAAGAACAGGCCGCCTACGGCGATATCATTGCCAAAGCTACTGCCAACACCGGCTACGAAGCCAAAGTGGTACCCATGTACAAAGCCAACCAGTACCTGCTTTTCGTGTACGAGCGTTATAAAGATATCCGCCTCGTAGGCGCCCCGCCTGAAAGCGTGGGCAAATTCGGCGGCGATACCGACAACTGGGAATGGCCCCGCCACACCGGCGACTTCTCCATATTCCGCGTATATGCCGACAAGAACGGCAAACCCGCTCCCTATGCGGCCGACAACGTTCCCTTGAAGCCTAAACATTTCCTGCCGGTATCTATCAAAGGCATCAAGGAAAATGATTACGCCATGATCTTCGGTTATCCCGGCGGTACCAACCGTTACGAAACTTCTTATGGCGTGCAGCTGAAAACCACGGTGGACAACCCTTCCCTGGTCAATCTCCGCGACGTAAGATTGAAAGCGATGTTTGAGCAGATGAAGAAAGACCCGGCAGTGAAACTGCAACTGGCTTCTTCTTATGCCAGCATTGCCAACTACTGGAAATTCTTCGATGGCGAAACAAAACAGCTGGAACAGCATCATGTACTGGAAGAGAAACAGGCCCAGGAAGCCGCTTTCCAGAAATGGGCCGCCGGCAAACCTGAATACGCCAACCTCTTCAACGACTACGCCGCTAACTATAAAGCCTGGTCGCCTTATGCGAAAGGCCGTGTATACCTGACAGAAGGTATCCTTGGCTCGCCGCTCGCTGCCTTCGCTGCTAACCTCTCCATTCTCGAGAAAGCGCTGGTAACGCCCAACACGCCAAAAGAAGAGCTGCAAAAGGCCGTGGAAGCGGCTAACAAGGCACGCGCCACTTTCCTGCAGGATGAAAATAAAGCCAGCGACCAGAAAATTCTTGCCGCTACCTGCCATATGTTCTACACCGATGTGCCCAAAGACCAGCAGCCCGCCAGCTTCTACGATGGCGTGAAAGCAAAATACGGCAGCCTCGATGATGAGAACACCTACCGCCTCTGGGCCACCGGCGTGATGTCTAACACCTTCATCTTTGATGATGCCAAATGGAAAGCCTTCGTAGCCAATCCCGACGCAGTAACATTGCAGAACGATCCTGCCTTTGCTTACGCCAGCGCATTCCTGAAGAACTTCACCGGTAAATACCTGCCGCTGTATTCACAGTTCGTGGCAAAGAATAATGACCTCGGCCGCAAGTACCTCAAAGGCGTAATGGAAATGTCGCCTAATGCTAACCGCTATCCGGATGCGAACTTCACCATGCGCGTTACTTATGGTCAGGTGAAGCCTTACACACCACGCGATGCGGTGTACTACGACTATGTAACCACCATGAAAGGCGTGCTGGAAAAATATGTGCCCGGTGATTACGAATTTGACCTGCCTGCCAATTATGTTGATCTCTACAAGAAAAAAGATTTCGGTCAATATAAAGATGCCAAACGTAACGATGTGGTAACCTGCTTCATCACTACCAATGATATTACCGGCGGAAACTCAGGATCGCCTGTGATCAACGCCAACGGCGAACTGATCGGCCTGGCCTTCGATGGCAACTACGAAGCGCTCAGCCACAAGATCCAGTTTGACGCAGTATACAACCGTACCATCTGCGTGGATGTACGTTATGTGCTGTGGTGCATCGAAAAACTCGGTGGCGCCAAAAATATTATCAATGAGCTGAAGCTCGTGAAATAAAGCGAAGACCGGCGAGTTATTTTCTCGCAAAGACGCAAAGCAGCAAAGGATCGCTTCGATCCTTTGCTGCTTTGCGTCTTTGCGAGAAAAATACCGCTCCGTTCACTGCGCTTGTTGAACTTTTTCCTCCTGCACGTTGTTATCGGATAAATACCATCGTGCATGCATAAACGAAGTTTACTCCTATTCATTATTCTCTTCCTGTTTGCCGGAAATGTTGCTGCCATTATCCGCATCGATCCTGTGAAAGACAGTACAGCCAAGGATTCTGCCCTGCAGCGGGTGACTGGCTTCCTCAAAAAGATCACGCTGGGCGGTGTATTCCAGGCCCGTTATACTGTATCCCTGCACCATGATGTAGATGTGAATGGCACGCACCAACCCAATGCCTCCGAGGTGGTCCGCAACAGCTTCAGCCTGAAGCGCGCGCGTTTGCAGGTAAAGGCGCAGGTGAGCGACCGCTTCTCCGCACAGGTACTGGTGAATCTCGCCGATTTTGCCTCCGACCCTAAAGGCAAAGTGCTCGAAAACGCCTTTGTATCCTACAAATGGAATGATGCTGTCAACTTTACGGTAGGCCAGTTCCGGCCATCGTTCGGGCTGGAAGACCTCTACCCGGTGGATATCATCAAATCCATGGATTTCTCTAACCAATACACCGCCTTTGGTAATAACGGCTGGCAAAGCTTTCAGCTGGGAGTGTCTATGTTCGGCGCCTTCAACCAGGACAAAGCCATCCCGATGAAATATGCATTGTCGGTGGTGAACGGCAATAACCGTAACCAGCCTTCCGATGATGATAATGGCAAACTGGCCACCGGTCGTCTCGAATTTGGCAATATGAATAAATTCTCACTCGGCCTCAATGGCGGCTTTGGCTCCGTAAAGCAACAAAACGTATATGCCATGGGGGTAGATGTGAGCACCGTTATTCCACTATCGCCCAAGATAGACCTGGAACTGCAATCTGAATACAAGCAAGGCACCGATCACCGCTACTATTACGCCTTGCCCGACTCCATGCGGACAGACCCGCTGAGCAGGTATGTCATGAATGGTATCTATGTATTGCCCAACTTCAAGTATAAGATCAATTATCATAAACTCACGTCCATAGAGTTTTCTATGAGATATGAATATTTTAATGAAGATTACAGACATGATGGCAATGCCCGGAATTCCTACATACCGATGATCAGCCTGGCTTTCCTGAAAGACTATGGAGGCCGCATCCAGCTTGGGATGCAGATAGATGATTACAAAAGAGATATCCCCGGAACCAAAACGCATAACAGCAATCTGATGATTGTACAGATACAGTGCAGACTATAACATCAACTTATGAAAGAGATCAAGTACCCACAACTCGCTATCACGCTGGCCTTTGGCCTGATCATCTGGTTTATTCCTGCGCCGGAAGGAGTGCATCCGGAAGCCTGGCACCTGCTGGCCATCTTCCTGGCTACCATCCTTGGCATTATCATGAAAGCCGCTTCCATGGGCACCATGTCCATGCTGGCTATTACACTCGTGGCATTAACCGGCGTACTGGCGCCGGGCAATCCCGGCAAATCCATTACCCTGGCGCTTTCCAGCTTTGGCGATAAAGTGATCTGGCTGATCGGTATCTCTTTCTTCATTGCACGCGGATTTATCAAAACGGGGCTGGGCAAGCGTATTGCATATCTGTTCATACGCATCTTCGGACGTAGTTCGCTGGGACTGGCCTATGGGCTTGGTCTGGCCGACCTGGTACTGGCGCCGGCCGTGCCGAGCAATACTGCAAGAGGAGGAGGGATCATTTACCCGATCATGAAATCCATGGCGATGAACTTCGGCTCGATCCCGGAAGAACCAGCCACGCATCGCAAGCTGGGCGGCTATCTTACGTTGAGCAGCTATAACATGAACCTGATCACATCTTCTATGTTCCTCACCGGAACGGCCAGCAACCCGATGTGCCAGAAGTTTGCAAAAAATGCCGGCATCGATATTTCATGGATGTCGTGGTTTACAGCAGCCCTGGTGCCGGCGATATTGTCGATTATCGTAGTGCCGTACCTGTTATACATCATCTATCCGCCGGAGATAAAATCCACCGGCGGCGCCCCGGCCATGGCGGCGGAAAAGCTGAAAGAGATGGGGCCTGTAAGCCGTAATGAATGGCTGATGTTGCTCGCCTTCGTGATCCTGCTGTTCCTCTGGATCACCGGCGATATGTTCGGGATAGACGCCACCACCACGGCTTTGATAGGACTGGTGTTCCTCCTGCTTTCACAGGTGCTTACCTGGGAAGATGTAAAATCTGAAAAGGGCGCCTGGGATACGATTGTATGGTTTTCTGCATTGGTGATGATGGCCAGTTTCCTCAATTCGCTGGGCTTCATCCCCTGGTTCAGCGACCTGATTAAAAAACAGGTGGGCGGCCTGCAATGGACCACTGCCTTTCCTATTATCGTACTGGTATATTTCTATAGCCATTACATTTTCGCCAGCGCTACGGCGCATGTGGCCGCGATGTACGCCGCGTTCCTCGGTGTGGGTATCTCTGTGGGAATACCAGGCACGCTGCTCGCGCTGGTATTGGGTTTCTGCGGAGGCATCTTCGGTACATTGACGCATTACGGCCATGGCCCGGCGCCGGTATTTTTTGGTAGTACCTATGTTGATCTGAAAGACTGGTGGAAATGCGGTTTCCTCATCAGTATCGCATTCATTGTAATATGGATGGGCGTAGGCGCAGGCTGGTGGAAAGTATTGGGCATCTGGTAATATTTTAAACAGAGGATTATGGCGCAAACAACATTATCGAGAAAGATATGGATGGCATTTACAGGATTGTTCCTTTGCTTCTTCCTGGTGATCCATTTGCTGGGCAACCTGCAATTGTTGTTGCCCGGAGAGCAGTCCAGGCAACAGTTTAACGCCTATTCGCACCTGCTGTCAGGGAATATCATCATCAAGATTATCTCTTATATTCTTTATGCCAGCATTATCGCGCATGTGGTATACGCGGTGATAATAACGTTAACGAATACACGTGCGAGACCAGTGAAATATCGATATGACCGCCGCGGTACTGCCAGCAAGTGGTACAGCCGGAACATGGGTCTGCTGGGAACGATCCTGCTGATATTCCTGGTGATCCATTTCCGCGATTTCTGGTATGTGTACAAGTTCGGCCAGCTGCCGATCGACGCCAATGGTCACAAAGACCTCTACACCCTGGTGGTGAATGTTTACAACGAAACCTGGTATGTGGCGCTGTATGTGATTTGTATGGTGGCGCTTTGTTATCATCTGCTGCATGGCTTCTTCAGCGCGGCCAGAACGCTGGGGGTGTATCATCCCAAATATGTTCGATGGATCAAGGCATTCGGCTGGATATATAGTGTTGGTATCAGTGCGGGATTTGCATTTATACCGGTTTACGTTCATTTTTTAAAATAGATGGCGATGCTGGAGTCTAAAATTCCTGAGGGACCACTGGAAGAAAAGTGGAGTTACTACAAGGCACATGCGAAGCTGGTAAACCCTGCCAACCGCCGCAAGCTGGAGGTGATCGTAGTGGGTACCGGACTGGCGGGAAGCGCTGCTGCGGCCTCTCTCGGCGAGATGGGCTACCGTGTGAAGAGCTTTTGTTTCCAGGATACGCCCCGCCGTGCACACTCGGTGGCCGCACAAGGCGGCGTAAACGCCTGTAAGAATTACAAGAACGATGGCGACAGTGTGTTCCGCATGTTCTATGATACGATCAAAGGCGGCGACTTCCGTGCGCGCGAAGCCAATGTATACCGCCTGGCAGAATGCAGCGCCAGCCTGATAGATCAGGCGGTGGCGCAGGGCGTGCCCTTTGGCCGTGAATACGGCGGGTACCTCAACAACCGTTCTTTCGGTGGCGTGCAGGTGTCGCGCACCTTTTATGCACGCGGCCAAACCGGCCAGCAGCTGCTGTTAGGGGCTTATCAGGCCTTGATGCGGCAGGTGAGCGCCGGTTCGGTGCAGTTGTTTGCACGCCATGAAATGCTGGACCTGGTGGTGAGCGATGGCAAGGCACGCGGTATCATTGTACGTAATATGGATACCGGCGCTATCGAGCGCCATGGCGCGCATGCCGTGGTGCTGGCTACCGGCGGCTTCGGCAAGATATATTATCTCTCCACCCTCGCCATGGGCTGTAATGGCTCTGCAATCTGGCGCGCGCACAAGAAAGGTGCGTTCATGGCCAGCCCCAGCTGGACGCAGATACATCCTACAAGCCTGCCGCAGTCGGGAGAGTATCAATCCAAGCTCACGCTCATGTCGGAATCGCTGCGCAATGATGGCCGTATATGGGTGCCGAAAAATAAAGATGATCAACGCCAGCCCAGGGATATTCCGGAAGAAGAAAGAGACTATTACCTCGAACGCCGTTATCCTGCCTTTGGTAATCTTTCGCCCAGAGATATTGCCTCCCGTGCCGCCAAAGAGCGCATAGACGCAGGTTATGGCATCGGCCCCCTGAAGAATGCCGTATATCTTGATTTTTCGAAAGCGATCCATGATCAGGGAGAGGCGAAGATCAGGGAGAAGTATGGCAATCTTTTCCGCATGTACGAAAAGATCACTAACGTAAATGCCTATACGGAGCCTATGCGCATTTCACCGGCGGCGCATTTTTCTATGGGCGGCTTGTGGGTGGATTATGAACTGATGACCACCATCCCCGGACTATTTGCTTTGGGAGAAGCAAATTTTTCTGATCATGGCGCTAACCGACTCGGCGCTAACTCTTTGCTGCAAGCCTGTGTGGACGGCTATTTCATCGCGCCGTATACGCTTGGTAACTATCTCGCCGATGAGATCAAGAGCGGGCCTGTAGATGTACGGCATGCTGCATTTGCCGCCGCAGAGGAACAGGTACAGGCGCAATTGCGCCTGCTGCTGGCGATTCAAGGGAATTTACCGGCAGATCATTTTCACCGGCAGCTCGGAAAAGTATTGTATGATAAATGCGGCCTTTCGCGCTCCAAAACAGGACTGGAAGCCGCCATCAAAGAGATCGGGGCTTTGCGTACGCAGTTTTATCATCAGCTGTATGTGCCCGGTGGTTATGGCATCAATACTGAGTTGGAGAAAGCCGGTCGCGTGGCGGATTATCTGGAATTGGGAGAGCTGATGTGCTACGACGCGCTTACCCGCAACGAATCCTGCGGTGCCCATTTCCGTGAAGAGTACCAAACGCCCGATGGCGAGGCGCTGCGTAACGATAAGGATTTCGCTTTTATATCCGCCTGGGAGTGGCCAGGGACGAATAAAATGCCGGTCATGCATAAAGAACCGCTGCACTTCGAGTTTGTAACACCCACTGTGCGCAGTTATAAATAATCATCTATCTAAAAACTATCGTGTATGCATATACGATTAAAAATATGGCGACAGGAAAGTGGAGAGAAATCCGGCAGGATGGCGGCTTACAGCCTTGATAATCTCAGTGAGCATATGTCTTTCCTGGAGATGCTGGACACCCTGAATGAGCAATTGATGCAGCAAGGGGAGCGCCCTGTAGAGTTTGATCATGATTGCCGCGAAGGCATCTGCGGGCAATGCGGGATGATGATCAACGGCCGTGCCCATGGCCCTTTGCCGAATACCACTACCTGCCAGCTGCATATGCGCAGCTTTGCCGATGGTTCGGAGATATACATAGAACCCTTCAGGGCGGCGGCTTTCCCGGTGAAGTGCGACCTGAAAGTAGATCGCAGCGCGTTCGACCGGGTGATACAGGCGGGCGGTTTTATTTCCGTGAATACAGGCCAGGCGCCGGAGGCGAATAGTATCCCCATTGGTCATCCGACTGCTGAAGCGGCTTTCGATGCTGCCGCTTGTATTGGCTGCGGCGCTTGTGTGGCTGTTTGTAAAAATTCCAGCGCGGCCTTGTTCACCAGCGCGAAAATAACGCACCTGGCCCTGTTGCCGCAAGGCAAAATAGAAGCGGCCGCACGCGTGCAGAAAATGGTGGATCAGATGGATGCCGAAGGCTTTGGCCACTGCAGCAATACGGAAGCCTGCGAGGTGGAGTGCCCGCAGGAAATATCCGTACTGCATATTGCCCGCATGAACTGGGAATACAACAAAGCCAAAGTGATGAAGAAGTAAGCCATATTTCTTCATATAGCCGTGTGCGTAGTACTACGCAATTTTTATTTATGTTGTCACTACGCACATTTATTGCGTAGCGCCGTTATAAATTTGCATACGTTTAGCCCCAAAATATATGCTGTTGCTGAAAGAGTTGTACAGCGATGGTTTGTAACCCCGGGCAATATTTATAACAGGGTTTGTAACCCCCAAAAAAGCAAGATGAAAAAGTTGAAATTGTTTGTGGTGCCCCTTGCATTGTTAATGATAAGCATGATAGCGTGCACCCCAAAAGAACACAGGTTGAAAGGACCTGGAGAAGTAACTACCGTTAAAGGTGATGCAGGTAATTTTCTGATGATCCGCGGCCATGGCTTCAGCGAAGATAGAGCGCTGAACAGGGTGGTTTTCGGTAAGGTACCAGCACAAGTGCTGCACGCCACAGCTGATTACCTGGTGGTGCAGGTGCCGCCACATGTGGAAGGCACTGTACCGGTAGTAGTGGCAGTTGGATCAGCAACCTCCAATGCCATGATGTTTGAATACAGCCCCAAAGGTAAACTGATGGCCGTTGCCAGGAATATTGGCAACGAAGTTTACGAATAGCGTTTAAGTGTTCTATCATAACAGTGACTTCCCCGTCCGTTGAAGGCTGCGCCGGTTTTGCCGGGCAGCCTTATTTTTTGTAAACTTGTGTATGTTCCGCACCATACGGCCACATCCTGCTCTCGCTACCTGGGTAGATGCCTTCTGGGCATCAGCACCGGAACGGCTGTCTACCAATCGCATCCTGCCCGATACCTGCGCTGATATTATTTTCAATGCAGGGCAACATACTTTCAATGCCTGTCCTGAAAAAATGCGCATAGCGCCCGGCAACGCTTTTGTTGCCGGCACCATGACCCGCTTTCAGGACCTGGTACACCGGCCACAATGCATCATGATCGGTATCCGGTTTTTGCCGGGTGGCCTGAATGCCTTTACCCGCCTGCCTTTGCAAGAGATCACAGATGACATGGTATTACTACGGGATGTAACAACAAAATGGGAAGCGAAGTTGGCGCCGGTATTGTCCAGCGGGAAGAGTATGGAAGAGAAGATACAATATATTGAACATTTCCTGTTGCAGCATTTACCATCCGCCAATGTGATACACCAGCGCATCAATGCCACGATAACGCATATACGTAGTACCGCCGGCACGGCGCCTATAGACGATCTTGCTGCAATGGCATGTATGAGCAGGCGGCATTATGAACGGTGTTTTCTGCAACATACCGGTGTAAGTCCGAAAATGTTTTCACGTACGGTGAGGTTCCTGGCGGTGCGGCAGCAATTGAAACAAGGCCGTCATCAAACATTACTGGAACTGGCGCTGGATAATGGTTTCTACGATCATTCACATCTTACCCGCGAATTTACTGCCTTTGCGGGCTACACGCCGCAATCGCTGGTGATATCATAAATAGGCGCACAACCCCTCCGGAAGCTCCATGAGCGCAAAGAGGTTGTGCTGCCGTAATAAGATTATTGTTCTTTATCCTGCATACCAAATATCAGCACCAGCTTTCCGTTTTTGTACAGGTTCAGTGTTTGATCAGCTACATCATACCTGAATGTTTGTTGGCTGATCGTATGCAGAAACGCTTGTTCCCTTTGCATGATGCCTGGCTCGGGGCAGGCCATGCGGGTAGTAGCGCCCATATTGAAAGTGATAGTGTTCTTAATGGTTTTGTAAGCGCCGGTAACATTGTTGCAACCGCTTTTGCCATGGTAGCGGCCAGTCCTGGTGTCAAACTCCAGCCAGGTGCGGGAATCGCTATAAGTAGAATCGCCCATTTTGATCAATGCCCATCTTTTGCCCGCGATGAATGCCCATTGGTCGGGCTGTGCGGCATCCAGTTTGAAAGACAGCACTACTTTTTTCCCCTGGTAAAAATTCAGTGTCTCACCCACCTGTTTATAGGTATAGGTGCGATCGCCGATCGCTTTGTGGAATTGGTTTTCGTTGTCCATATCCTGTTGATCAGGGCAGGCCATCATGGTGCTCATACCCATTTTCAGGGTGATGCTGTTGCCCTTGGAGGTATAAGCGCCGCCAAGACCATTACAGCCGCCATGGCCATGGTACTGGTTTGTAGCCGGATCAAACTGGATCCATATCAGTGATTTGTTGAGTTTCTTCCCATTCATCTCCACTAATGTCCATTTTTTATCAGCGGAGAGTGGAGAGCCGGACTGGGCGCTCACTTTCTTTTTCTGCAATATTTTTCTGAGCGTATATTTTACGGAAGGCGCATCGGCCGGAGGATTTTTGATATCGGTAACACTAACGAGCAGTTTATAGCGGTAGCCCGGTACATATTTAAATCCGTTGATGTTGGTGTATAAATTGCTCCATGCGGTATCTTTTTCACCCTTTACCTGTAAGCACTCCATGGGAGCTACTCCTGTGCAGGGCTCCTTGGATTCTTTCACGTACATGATCTGTGTTTTGGGGGGCTGTTTTTTTTGTACCGGCGTAACCACGGTAGCCGCCAGTGCGATAGCTAATTTGAATAACATAAAATATAGATTTAAAACATATTAACAACAAATAGAGCGTTAGGGTTCTATTTTTGTTACAACCGCCCCAGTTTACAAAAACGCTGCCAAGTGTTATTCCTGCGGAAGGATACAGGCGATAGGGTAATCGTATAAAACCGCTACAGGCTTGCCTTTCACCTTGCCGGGGTTCCATTTGGGCATCAGCTTCACTA
This sequence comes from Chitinophaga vietnamensis, assembly GCF_902167635.1. Taxonomy (GTDB): domain Bacteria; phylum Bacteroidota; class Bacteroidia; order Chitinophagales; family Chitinophagaceae; genus Chitinophaga; species Chitinophaga vietnamensis. The sequence continues at coordinate 334,738 of NZ_CABHMS010000006.1, read as the reverse complement.
TGCGGATGCCTTCCTGCTCTAATGCATTAGGGTTTTCACTGATCTTGCCGGAGGGGCTGATCGCTTTAATGTTCGTTAAGGAGCCATCAGCCTCTACTACAAAGGAAAGGTGCAGGCGGGTGGATAAACCGTTTGTTATATAGAAAGATGGTATATGAAAATTTTTTGTTAAGAATTTCAGCAGGGCCTCTTCGCCGCCGGGATAGGAAGGTAAAATATCAGCGAGGGTATATATGGGGCGGATGGTTTGATAGGCGGGCGCCGGCTGTGAAGCGCCTGCGGGCGCAATATTGGCGGCAGGGCGTTGCACCTTACAGCCGATGATGGCCGACAAGCATAACAGGTACAGGGCAGCGACGCGATGTATCATTGAAATTTCGTGTATTCCTGGCCGTTAAAATACTTCTTTCTGGTCAACGAGCGATTTTTTTTCTCGCAAAGGCGCAGAGGAGCAAAGCAGCGAGGTTATAACTTCGCTGCTTTGCTCCTCTGCGCCTTTGCGAGAAAAATCCGCTATAATGCGCCCAGTCTTTCCACGATGGAAGTATAGTAGGCGAATTTATTCTTCCCCGGCAGGGTCACAACAGTAACATCATTGGCCTTTAGCAGGTCCAGCTTGAATTTGGCGGCTTGCATATATTCTTCCGGGATGTAGTAGAAGATCTCGTTGGGAATAGAGATATTCTTGTGATGGAACTTCTGCCTGGCCCGATAGGTGAGCAGCCACCAGAGGTCTGTTTCCACGAAGTCGAGCGAGAGCCCGAAGATGTGAACGTCCTTGGTGAAGAAGAAGTCGATCCACGAATGTTCGTACACTTGTTTGGCATGGATGCGGCGCAGCAGGGAAGCTTTAGGCACTTCTTTGTTGGAATAGAAAGTGCCGCTCACGACGTAGTTGCGCATCAGCTGTAACTGGCCGCCATAGTGCTCAAAGCCGAGATTGATACTCATCGGGTTGAGGCAGTCGCCATGAATATGCCAGTAATTAATATCATCCATGCGGTATCGCCGGAATATGCTATAGAACTTTTCGTTGATCAGACTGGTGTTTTCATAGGGGGTACGGCCTTCCAGTGTAAACTCATAATTGGTAGTGAGTATGTGCGCCGGCTTTAATGCCCGGATCGCAGCATGGATGCCGTTTCCACGTATCTCCGCTGTTTTGCTGGCGATAAATGATTTCAGGTCTCTTTCTCTTATTTTCAATCTCCGTATAGCCGTCAGGAATATTTCTTCGTACAGTAACGGAAATGGTTTCTTATCGTCGAGGATAACGCTGTCGCCGGCATGACAAAAGGTGATGATATCCTGCAACAGGTCTTTCCAGCTTTGTCCTTTGGAGATGTTGTTGATGTCATTTCCAATTAACAGGATGAGGTTTTTCATAGTAGGCTTGGCTTTTAAGGGTGGATAAATCGGAAGGTCAGGTTAATCCTTTCCGCTGTTTGTTTGCTCGTTTTGGGCACCTGGTGTTCCCAATAATGTTGCAGCGCGCCTTTCATAATCAGCAGGGAGCCATGCTGCAATAACATCTCATGTTTCAGGTGATGGTCACTTTTATATCGTAATAAAAAGCGGCGGGTTGCGCCAAAATTAACAGAAGCAATCACAGGGTGTTGGCCCAATTCCGGCTCTTCATCTGCATGCCATCCCATCGAATCGTTACCATTGCGGTAAAGATTTAACAGCACACTGTTGAACATACTGCCAGCCACCGGGGTGATACGGTCACGGATCTGCAACAGCGCCGGGGTCCACGCATGCGGCACAAACGTATTGCCTGAAAAACGGTAGGAAGTAGCTGCATCGCCATACCAGGCCATCAGCCGCGGAAACAGCACTTCTTTGCCATATATCCGCATGGATTCCTGCTTCCAGGCTATCGTATCTCTCAGTGTGTACAGTAATTGATCGCGCTCCGTAGCATTGAAGAAGCACGGATAGTAAACAAGTGTTCCGTTGGGTAATGTTATCTCATTACCAGCATTCTCCTCCTCAAAAAATCTTCCCTGCAAGCTCATAGCGTAAAGTTCGTACAGCGCTACGCAATGTATTTAGCATTGACTTAGGTTATTAAAATTATTTTCCGTCTTTCCATGCCCACAAGTAACGGCAAGCGTGTGTGCGATAGGGTGACCATCGGGCCGAGATCTCCTGTAACTGTTGCTGGAAGCGCTTTTTGTCGGTACTGTCCAGCTTGTATAATTTGATCATTGCCTGTTGCACATTCAGGTCGCCGGCAGAAAAAACATCTTCCCTGCCCAGATAAAATATCAACAACATCTCTACTGTCCATCTGCCTACTCCCTTGATCCGGGTGAGATAAGCGATCACCTCATCATCTTTCATCTTCTTCAAACGGGCATCTGTCAGCTTTTCGTCGATCACAAAGCGGGCAACATTATGTACGTAAGTAACTTTGGCATTCGACAAACCAATGCCGCGGAGGGTGGCCGCCGGCGTATCCACGATCTGCTGCGGCGTTGGTTCCTGGTTATCATAAAGGGCGAGAAAACGGGCGTAGATCACCTCTGCCACGCGGGTAGACAGCTGCTGCGACATGATGGAGGCGATCAGCTTCAGCGCAATATTTTTTCGTACGGGCAGCTCCGTTAGTGGTCCCGCAATGAGCTTACCCAACTTTTTGTCTTTGCTGAGGTGCACCGTATAATGAACGGTTGCCGGGGTGTTGGAAGATCTTGGCATAAGATGCAATTTAAAAAATTACGCTACATCTACCCACACCCCTTATCGCAGCGGTCAATAGCTGAATGGCTGGGCATATACCACCTGCAGGATGGTTTGTCCTACGGCCTGTAATGTTCTTTTGTCAATCACGCTCATGTTATCGTTCTGCGTGTGCCAGTGCGGCGCAAAATTACCGCTTGGCTGCCAGGCGATGATATCGAAAGTGGGGATATTCGCCATGGTGTTCACATAGATATGATCGTCGGTGATGAAGGAGCCATAATCTTCATACCGGAAGAAATCGGAGTATCCGAGCTTATTGCCCGCATCCCAGAACATTTTCATCGGGGCGGCGGCATATTGCCTGGAAGAGCCTTCCATATAAAATTGCGAACCGCGGCCGCCCACCATATCCAGCAGGATGCCATAGTTGGCTTTATAGCCCGGCACATGCGGATTTTTAGCCCAATACTGTGTACCCAGGCAGAAAGTGTTTTCCTGTGAAGGCACGCCATAATCTTCCACATCTACCAACAGGATATCGATCCCCGCTTCCGGTTTCTGCTGATGGAACTGGCGGGCCGCTTCCATCAATACGCCTACGCCGCTGGCGCCATCATCAGCGCCATCGAGCTTTTTCGTTTTGTCGAAAGCATCTTCATCGGCCCAGGGGCGTGTATCCCAGTGGGAGAGCAGCAGCACGCGCTGTTTGGCGGCCGGGTTGAAACTCGCGATGATATTGATACAGGGGAGATGTTCCTTTTTAGGGCCTGTAACGGTGGTGCGCTGCACATAAACGGTATCGGCCCACTGACGCAGTTTGCTGATCATCCAGTCGGCACATTTCTGTTGTGCCGGCGTGTTCGGTATCCTTGGCCCGAAGCTCACCTGCTGTGCAGTGTAAGCATAGGCGGAATCGGCCTGGAACGCGGGTACCGGCGTTTCTATTTTAGCCACCTTGCTGGCCCCGGTGCTGTCGGCCGAATGATCTTCAGTCTTGTTGTTTTGACAAGCGCCGGCTACGAGAGCCAGCGCTGTAAGGAATAGCAGTGCTTTACGCATTATCTTCGGTTAATTAGCTTTATTGAATGCTGTAAGAAACGGAACCGTCTTTTTCGTCTTTCAGCTGAATACCTACAGACAATAATTCATTCCGGATCTTGTCGGAAGTAGCATAATCCTTCCGGGCCTTGGCCTCTTTGCGCATGGTGATCAACATCTGCAATACGCCATCCAGCTTGCTTTCGTCGTTGCCAAGCGTTTCCATTTTTACGCCCAGGATATCTACCAGGTAGGTTTTCCAGGTGTATTGGAGCAGTTGGAAAGTATCTTCACTGATCTCGTGCATTTTTATCTGTCCGCCTTTCAGGGAATTGATCACCGGTGTAAGCTCGAACAGGTTGGCCAGCACTTTAGCCGTGTTGAAATCGTCGTTCATGAACTCGGGTATTTCCACGCACCACTGACGCACCTGTTTGTCGAGTTCTTCGTTCACACCTTGTCCATTGCCGCTCCAGGAGAGCTTTTGCAGCGTTTCGTAGGCGGCCCACATGCGTTGTAATCCTTTCTCGGTGGCTTGCAGGGCTTCGTTGGAGAAGTCGAGCGTGCCTCGGTAATGCGTTTGCAATACGAAGAAGCGGATGGTCATCGGGCTGTAGGCCTTGTCCAGCTGCGGGTTTTCGCCGGTGAACATTTCGGTGAGCTTGATGGTATTACCGTACGACTTACCCATCTTGCGGCCGTTGATGGTGATCATATTATTGTGCATCCAGTAGCGGGCCATCAGTTCGCCGTGGGCGATCTCGCTCTGTGCGATCTCGCACTCGTGGTGCGGGAACTGGAGGTCCATACCGCCGCCGTGGATATCGAACTGGGTACCGAGATATTTGGCGCTCATTGCGGAGCACTCGATATGCCATCCCGGGAAACCCTCGCCCCAAGGGCTTGGCCAGCGCATGATGTGTTCCGGCGGCGCTTTTTTCCAGAGGGCGAAATCGGCTTTGTTATGTTTTTCGTCCTGGCCTTCCAGTTCGCGGGTGGTTTCGAGCATATCTTCCAGCACACGACCGCTGAGGATACCGTAATCGTAGCTGGCGGCGTATTTCTTCACGTCAAAATAAACGCTTCCATCTACTTCGTAGGCATATCCTTTCTCCATGATCTTTTTGATCATTTCTATCTGCTCAATGATATGCCCGGTGGCAGTGGGTTCTATGCTGGGCTCGAGGTTGCCGAACTGCAACATGGCCCAGTGATACAGGTTGGTATACTTCTGTACCAGCTCCATCGGCTCGAGTTTCTCGAGTACGGCGCCTTTGGATATTTTATCTTCTGCTGCGCGACCTTCTTCTTCAAAGTGGCCGGCATCGGTGATATTACGTACGTAGCGTACTTTATAACCCAGAAATTGCAGGTAACGGTATACCACATCAAAGGTGATATAGGGGCGGGCGTGGCCCAGGTGTGATTCGCCCGATACGGTGGGGCCGCACACATACATGCCTACGTGGCCAGGATGCAGGGGGGTAAATACTTCTTTCTGACGGTGTAATGAGTTGTATATTCTGAGTTCTGACATATGCTGTAATTAACGGAAATTTATCCGGCGCCCTGCTGTCGGACGTCGGGGTGGCAAAGATAAATATTGTTTCTGTCGCAAGTTAAATTCAGGCAACAACATCGGTCAGACATCAAGATATTTAAAATTTTCATAATGATTACAAGGTTTATTTATTTACTTCTACTTCGGCGCGGCCATTGCCGGTGATGCTGAGATTGGCCATTACAGGGTAGTGGTCCGACAGGTCGGAGTTGATCTTCCTGAAACTATTCACTTTAAAATCAGTGCTCGCAAAAATATAGTCGATCCGCAGCGTGGGCGCCAGCCCGGCAAAGGTACGGCCTATGCCCCATCCTTTTTGCAGGAAAGCGTCCTGCAGGCCGCCTTTGATCGTAAAATATGTATAGGATGCGGGCGTATCGTTAAAGTCGCCGCAAACGATCACCGGGTAAGGGCTCTGGCGGATGAAGTCACCCACAATATCGGCCTGTTGGCTGCGACGTATATACGCTTCCCGCATTTTTTGCACGATACTTTTAGTGGCCACCAGGCCGGTATCTTCCTGGTTCTTGATCTTCCTGATCGCATTATAATCCTTTTCGTTGAAACGATAAGATTCCAGGTGCATATTTACAATACGGATCGTATCTTCTTCCCGTACAATATCTGCATAGATCAGGCTTTCGCTCAGCGGTCCCACGCTCATCTTTACTTTATCAGATGCGATGATCGGATATTTTGAGTAGATGATAGAGCCCCAGTGCTGCATGCCATTACGATTAAAATCACTGGAGAAAAAACGATAGGGGAGATTCATCTCTTTGGAGATGTCTTCCCGGTTATTGAAATCATTTTTTCTTTCCGCCGTATAAAAATCCTGGAAGCAGGCGATATCGGGTTCCTGTTTTTTGATGAGCGCAAACATAGCCTGCCGGTTGTATTTACTGTCGCGTTCCCTGTAAAGCCCGAACTGGCTTACGTTGTAGCTCATCACCGTAATAGTGGCATCCGGCGGCCCCGGCTTGTTACCGGAAGGCATGTTAAAGGCGATAAAAGCGTTGATCGATTTCCAGCCCAACAACATGGCGATAAACGACAGCAGCGCATATTTGTAATTAAAGAACAGCCAGCCTATCAGGAAAATCACCAGCAATCCCAGCAAAAAGGGAAAAGCCAGCGTGAGAAAGCTGATCGGCCAGAACCATGCCGGCGATACGTACGGCGCCAGGCAGGCTCCCAGGAAAAGTAATACCACGGCGAAGTTGATGATCAGAAAAAATCCCTTCGTAAAAAGTCTTAAAAATCGCACCGCGTATGCACTTTGTTGAACCAATAAAGTTAATGTTTTTTCAAAGACAGGCGGGCCATTACCGGGAAATGCTCTGACCGGGGCACCTTTAACACCTGGCAGGCATGCACGTAAAACCGCTCCTGTGGCAGGATGTAGTCGATCCGCAGGGTTGGGGAAAGATAAGAAAGGGTACGTCCCCAGCCCGCGCATCTTTGCAGGAAGGCATCTTGTAAATGTGCGCTCACAGTGCGGTAGGTAAATGATACCGGCGTATCATTGAAGTCGCCGCAAACGATTACGGGGTAAGGACTTGCGGTAGCCAGCGCTGCCAGCTGCCGCGCCTGCGCCGCACGCTGGCTAAAGGTATGGCGCATCTTCATCAGCAGCGCAGTGAAGCCTCCCGTGTCTGTAATGCCCTGCCGGCGCAGGGTGTATAGTTCCTTGAAGTCACTACGGGTAAACATATACGAAGTTAGCTGCCCGGAGATCACCCGGATGGTATCGGCGCCTATACGAAGATCGGCCAGCAGGAAGCTGCTGCCGCTGCCGGCTGCACTAAAGCCGCAGGCTACCTTTTCCGCTTTCACCACAGGATAGCGCGAAAAAAGAATGATACCATAATGCCAGGTGTCCCAATGCGATTTATCGCAGGTGAAATAGTGCCATGGATAATCGCCTGCCAGCCGGATGCTGTCGATATTATTGGCGAGTGCGGGATTGTCGTTTGTATAGAACTCCTGCAGGCACAGCACATCGGGCGAGGCGGCCCTCACGGCGGCATACACCTGGTTGCGCACCGGCGCCACATCCTGATAGTGGAGCAGCCCCATACTGCTGGTGTTATAGGTCATCAGCGTAAACTGGCTGCTATCGGCCTTTTGCTGCACATCATTGCGTTGGAAGAAATGGATGCCCCAGGTATGTAATGCAGGGCCTGCGCACAGTAAGGTAGCCGCCAGCGAGATCAGATAATATTTCTTTTTGTACAATACCCACAATGGAATGAACAACAACGCCAGCAGGAACAAGGGCGGAAAGAACATGCCTGCAAACCCTGCAATCCAGTACTGGCCGGGGTTCAGGAAGGTAAGGAAAGCGCTGGCGGAGAGCAACAGTGCCAGCAGCACATTACTCCATAGGAAAAGGGAACGGATAAAAACCAACATGTGGTTAAATTACAAATAAGACATTAAAAAAAATCCCCCGCACTGGCGGGGGATTTTTTTAATTATCTGATTTACTGGCTCTGAGGAGTGTTTCCTTTTCCTCGGAAGTGAGCGAGGAGAGCCCGTTTTCATTGATCTTGTCAAGTATTTCGTTGATCTTTGATTCCGGCACGTTGCCTACTTTTTTAAAGGGAGGCGTTTCTGTATTAGTGCCCGGCGTTTTTTTTACTTCCGCAGGGTTCACCTGCTGATCAGCAGGGTGAAAAACGTGTGTGAGCTTGAAGGTAAGCCTGTTGAAGCCGCCGCCCCAATCATTGCCTTTTTTCCACTGCTGCATATAGATGAAGCCTGCCAGCGCGCTGCCAGCCAGCAGCGGGAGGTAAGTGATGCCATTGGCCGAAGAAAGATGTGTGCCTATTGAAAGGCCGGCAAATACCAGGGTGATCACCCACAGCGGAATACCGCCGCCAGCGAGCAAAGGGAAGATGCGGTAACGGGGGGCGATGGAAGTAACGCCTATCGCGATGGCCATTACGCTGCCGGAGGCGCCCAGCGACACGCTATTGGCTGCAGTGGCGTGAAAGGCAGGGATGAACTGCATGCCGAGCACATAAAAAATATTACCAACGAAGCCGCCAAAAAGATAGAGCGGCACAATGCGCTGATAGCCTGCCAGGTGCTGCATCAGCGTACCGAAACACCACAGCCACACCATATTACTGAACACCTGCCATACGCCGATGTGAGTGAATAACGAGGTAAGCAGCGTCCATGGCCGGCGGAGCACCAGTGAGGCCTCGCCAGGCACCTGCAACCAGGTCATAATATCCTGATGGAAACGCGGCTCACCAACGTTCTCCATCAGATATATCACCAATGTAAAGAACAGGAAAATAAAAATGGTGAGGTTGATGACCAGTAATTGCGTTACCATATTCCTTCCTTCTCCTAAAGAGAGGTTGGGTAGTTTCTCTTTTTCCAGGGCATGCATGGTACTAATATTTTTCAATACAAATTTACGGCTTAATACTTCGTGTCAATAAAAATTCGTTCTGTTCCGGCTCCACTTCTTCAACAACAGGTAAGCAAAAAGCGCGCCTCCCAGGTGGGCAAAGTGCGCTACGTTATCACCGGCAGAGTTCTGAAGGCCCGCCCATAGCTCCATAACGATCAGGAAGCCCACAAAATATTTTGCTTTTACGGGGATCATGAAGTAGAGGTAGATATAAGTATTGGCGAAGAGATAACCGAAAGCGAAGAGGATGCCATATACCGCGCCGGAAGCGCCGAGGGTAGCGCCGTTGCGGTATTTGCTGATGAATTCGTGTACTGCCAGCTTGGCGATCTCAATAGCTTTTTCATTCGGCGGATTCTCCGACAGGCCAGCTTTCAGCCCTTCGAGGTTGAACATCTCGCTGAGGTGGTACCTGTTGTCCAGCACTACAAAATTGCTAAAGGAAGGATCGGTATAGAAGGCATGTGCATCGCGGGTGAGGTGTATGTTCTCATAAGTGAGCACGCCCATGTGGCACAGCGCCGCGCCTACACCGCAAACCATATAGAAAACGAGGAAACGCTTGGGCCCCCAGAGGTTTTCCAGGGTAGCGCCAAACATCCACAGCGTGAACATATTGAAAGCAAGGTGCAGGATATTCGATGGGTCATGCATGAACAGGTGCGTCACAAACTGGTAAGGTTTGAACAGGTCCGACCCCCAGTAATGCAGGGCAAACAGGTTGCTGAGATCGTATCCGAACTTCAATAAGGTGATCTCCAATAGCCATACAAGGCCATTTATGATCAGGAGGTTTTTGATCACCAGAGGCAAAAACTGAAATCTACCGGGCCTGTACTCGTTCATTGTTGCTGACTTGATTATTTATTGGCTCTTTTTTTAAGCAATACCACATTTTCTATATGATGGGTATGCGGGAACATATCTACGGGTTGCACCTTTTCCACGGTGTACAGCGGGTCCAGCAAAGCCAGGTCCCTGGCCTGTGTGGCGGGGTTGCAACTAACATATACAATTTTGGGCGCCGCTATTTCCAGGAGTTTGTTCACCAGTTTTTCGTGCATCCCTGCCCGTGGGGGATCGGTGATCACCACATCAGGCTGCCCGTGATGAGCAAAGAAATCATCATTACAAATATCTACCACATCGCCTGCAAAAAACTCGGCATTGGTAACATTATTCATGGCGGCATTTTCTTTGGCATCGTCAATGGCTTCTTTGATCAGCTCAATGCCCACTACTTTGCGGGCCTTGCGAGATACGAAGATGCCGATGCTGCCGGTGCCGCAGTAAAGATCGTATACAATTTCCGAACCACTGAGTTCTGCAAAGTCGCGGGTGACTTTGTATAACACTTCTCCCTGGTAAGTGTTCGTCTGGAAGAAAGATTTAGGTCCGATCTTGAAAACAAAATCTTCCAGCTTCTCTTCTGCGTAACCTTTGCCGAAGTAGGTCCTGGGTTCCAGGTCGAAGATGGAATCATTTTTTTTCGGGTTGATGGTATACAGCAGGGTGGTGATGGCCGGTACCGTTTGGAGGAGATGGTCCAGCAACGCTACCCTGTTGGCTTTGTCTTCATGATGTATCACCAGGTTTACCATGATCTCGCCGGTGGTGCAGAGGCGTACCACCAGGTTACGCAGCCAGCCTTCCTGCAGGCGGATATCGTAAAACGAGAGCTCGTGCCGGATGGCATATTCACGGATGGTGTTGCGGATCAGGTTCACCGGCTCCTGCATCAGGTAGCAGGTGTCGATGTCCAGTACTTTATCAAAGAGCTTGGGTACGTGGAAGCCCAGCGCCGGTTTTACCGGGATAAGCCCGTCGTTGGCCCTGATCTCCTCATTGGTGAGGTATGCTTTATTGCTGAAAGTAAATTCGAGCTTGTTGCGGTAATGCTCCGTATGGGCCGAACCCAGTATGGGGCTCATTTTCGGCAGCTGCAACTTGCCGATACGTTGCAGGTGGTCGGCTACCTGTTGTTGTTTGTATTCCAGCTGAAGGGAGTAGGGCAGCATCTGCCACTTACATCCGCCGCAAACGCCGAAATGCTGGCAAAAGGGCTGCACACGCTTTTCTGAATAGGAGTGGAAGTGCACGGCCTTTCCTTCTGCCCAGTCTTTCTTATTTTTACTCAGCCTTACGTCTACCACATCTCCTGGTACTACGCCGCCTTCTATAAAAATGACCTTGCCGTCTTGCCGGGCCAGCGCTTTACCTTCTGCCGCATAGGCAGTTACAGGTACGTTTTCTAAAACAACATTTTTTTTCCTCACGGCTGCAAAGGTAATTGGATTTGCGCATTTAGAAATTCCGGGATTTGGTTATTTTGTTAGAGTTGTGCCTTATTTTTACAATCCCTTACTGATATCCTATGCGCAAACTTTTCTTACTGCTGATTACCACACTTTGCTTACAGTTGCACCTGCAGGCCCAGGGCTACCAGGTGACCGTGAAGCTGAAAAATTTCCGGGGCGGGAAATTGTTCCTCGGCAATTATATGGGCAAAAATACCTACCTCACCGATTCTGCTGATATCAGCCCGGCTGGCGTGGCGGTGCTGAAAGGCCAGAACCCGCTGATGGCGGGCATCTACCTGATCGTATTGCCCGACAAACAACGATATATCGAAACACTGATAGATAAAAAACAGGTATTTGAAGTGTCAATAGATACTTCCGACCTGATCACCAAAACCACCTACAAAAACTCTCCCGACAATGAGCTGTTCCTGGCTTATAACCGTTTCCTCTATCAGCAGGAAGGCGCCAACAAGGCCATTATGCAGCAGCTGAGAGCCGCTAAAACGGCTGACGACTCCGCCAAAGTATTGCCGCAGCAACAGGAGCTGATGAAAAAGATCCAGCAGTTCCGTAACGAAATGACCAGCCAGCACCCGGGCACCATCCTCGCTACGATCTTCCGGAGCATGAAAGAGCCGGAAGTGCCGAAACAGCCTACAGGAGAGGATTCCACCTTTGCCTACCGCTATTTCAAAGCACATTACTGGGACGAGGTAGACCTCGACAATGAACGACTGGTAAGGACGCCTATCCTCGAAGGAAAACTCAAAAAGTACTTCACCCAGTTAGTACTGAATACGCCGGACTCCATCATTGCCGACTGTGATGCCCTCATTGCCCGCACCCGCAAAAACAAAGAGACCTTCAAATACGTGCTGTGGTGGCTCACCTATAACTACGAAACCTCTCCCTACATGGGCATGGACGCGGTTTTTGTGCACCTGGTGGAAAAATATTACGTGCCGGGAGAAGCCTACTGGCTCTCCGATGAGCAGCTCAACAAGATTGTGAACCGGGCCTATGCCATTGCTCCTAACTTGATCGGCCAGCAGGCTGCTCCGCTTGAATTGCAGGATACTGCGGCCAAGCCGGTTTCTCTTTATAAAACACAGGCAAAGTACACAGTCCTTGTTTTTTGGGATCCCACCTGCGGCCACTGTAAGGTGGAGCTGCCCCGTCTCGATTCGGCCTTCAAGGCCAGCTGGAAAAACAAGGGGGTGGCTATGATCGGCATTAAAACAGAAGGCACCCGGGAAGAATGGCTGCATTTCATCGAGGAGCATCACCTCAGCGGTTGGGTGCATGCCTGGGACCCGCAATCGTCCAGCAATTACCGCCGCCTCTATGATGTTTACAGTACGCCGGTGGTGTACCTGCTCGATGAAAAGAAGCGGATCGTTGCAAAAAGGCTGGCAATGGAACAGCTGAATGAGTTCCTGGATAAGCAAACAGAAAAGGATAAATCGGCCAAATTGTAGAGAATGTAATAATTTTTCATCTTGTTAATGGTTGATGATCATCTTCTTATGTTATTTTAACAATCTTTTGGCATAGTCTTTGGATTTCGCCGGTCGGACCAAAAACAAGGTATATGTCTAAAAAGAAGATGATCCTCTCCATTGCAGCGATGTGTATTTCCTTTGCGGCGATGTCTCAGGCCCGCCTGGGTATTAAGGGCGGTCTGAACCTGTCTACCATCACTGTCAACAATTCCGGCGATGTTGATAAAAACCAGATATTACCGGGTTTCCATGCCGGCTTGGTAGCCGATCTGCCGCTGGTGCCCCGGATACTGTCGTTCCAGCCAGGCGTTTTTTATAGTACCAAGGGGTCTAAATTAGAATCAGGCGATCCAAACAATCCAACTATCACCAATCCATACACGAAGATCAGCACTAACCCATCTTACATAGAAGTTCCATTGAATTTTGTAGGCAAGCTGCCTTTGGGTGGCAATACCAGCCTCTTTGCAGGTATCGGCCCTTACGTGGCCTTTGGGGTGGCGGGTAAGAACAAGGTAGACTTCAAAACCGCTGCCAATACCACCATCAGCACTTCTACCAATATTAAATGGGACGACGATACTCCTTTCAATTCTGGTGACCCTAACAAGGGTTACGACAAAATGAAACGCTTCGACTGGGGTGGTAACCTGATGTTGGGCGCGGAGATCAACAACTTTATCGTATCCGCTCAATACGGGCTGGGCTTCGGAAAGCTCCGTTCCGGTACGGATAACAGTACCGACGACAAGGGCAAGAACCGTGTTTTGAGCTTTTCTGTGGGCTATCTGTTTGGCGGAAAGTAATGCCTGACGAGAACAAATCATAATCGATTTTGTATATAGAGTCAGGCAAGTAAAAACAGGCTGTTTATTAGTAATCAATAAAACCGGGAAGAGGGCTACAACGCCTGTTGGCTCTGTTCCCTAAAATCAAACCTCATCAAATGAAAAAGTTATTATTATCTGCTGCAGCATTACTGGTAGCTAGTATTTCCTTTGGCCAGGCCAAATGGGGCATTGTAGCAGGACCTAATTTTTCCAGCGTTACTTACAAGAACCTGACCCTCAACAGTGGTAAGGAAACCAGTAAACTCATTACTAACCTGAGAGCAGGTGTTACGGTGGATATTCCGTTGGCAGACGAATTCTTTATCGGTACCGGCTTGCTGTATGAAGGCAAGGGTGGTAAATTCAAGAATTCAGATCTTAAGCTGACCACTTCCTATCTGCAACTGCCGATCAATTTTATGTTCAAGCCGGAAGTAGGTAATGGCAGGCTGGTATTGGCTGCCGGACCTTACATCGCATATGGCGTAGGTGGTAAATTTAAAAACACCGGTGGAAACGACGTAAATGCGTTCGATGATGCTGCCGGACCACTGAAACAAAAACGTTTTGATGCCGGCGCCGGTATCAACATTGGTTATGAAATGCCTATGGGCCTGTATTTCGGACTGAATACAGACCTCGGCCTTGTAAACCAGATGGATAATACAGACAATGGCAGAAGCCTGAAAAACACCTCCTTTGGTGTTTCTATCGGATATAAGTTCAGCGGCAGATAATCCTGCTACATGAACTTCTTGTTATGTTTTTAGAAAAAGACTGCCTATTTTTGGGCAGTCTTATTATTTTTATACCCTGAAGCTTTACCTCAAATAATTCGTTAGTTCGGTACATATCCTGATAGCAGTAACCAGAAAAATCCTGATCAATCGAGATCACAATGAAATATCTTGTCATTTTTGTCGTGGCCTTACTTGCCGCAGCCTCTGTTAGCGCCCAGGTCAGCCTTGGAGTAAAAGGCGGTTATGTCAACTCAAATATTGAATTGAACCAATCCGGTGGCACCGGTTCGCCTAAAAATGCCAGTGCGTTGGACAACTGGCTGGCGGGCGTTTATTTTGATGTGCCCTTGTATAAGCAATTATATCTTCAGCCGGGATTGAACTATATCAACAAGGGCGCTAAGTTGTCCGGTGAAGAAACGGCCGCACCGAATGCTTTCACTGCGGGTTTAACCAAATTGAAGCTGCATTACCTGGAGCTGCCGGTCAATGTCGTATATATGATCCCGTTAGGCAGCAGCCGCCTGGCGCTGGGTGGCGGGCCTTATGCCGCCTATTGTGTAAAAGGGCGTTACGACCTCACGGTTTACAACAGCGGAAAGCAATTACAAACCAATTCCCGCGACGTGGACTTCAGCAGTACCGGCCCTAATGTCTCCTCTTCTAATTTCCAGCTGCAACGTTGGGATGTTGGCGTGAATGTGATGGCCAGCCTCGAACTGAGCAGGTATGTGACCATCGGCGCCAACTATAGCTGGGGGCTGCTGGATATCGACAAAACATCGCAGGCCAGCATGAAAAATCAATACCTGGGCCTTACCCTGGGTTTCATCTTTAACAGGGAAGACTGGTAATCATCTCCCCAGGCCGCTTTATCATATTGATCCCTCCGCGAGAGCGGGGGGATTTTTTATTTTTTTTAAAACGCATAGGGGAGTAGTTATTTCCAGGCGTCTTATTAGTGATAGTGGCCAACAAATCACTGGCCGCCATCATTGGACAGTTAAATTAAAAGTGTGACAGTTATAGGGATATGCCACTATGTATCTACATGATGGCATTTTTTATATGAAAGAAAGCAAAAAAGGGAAAGACATTCGTCCTTCCCTTCCTTAATATTTAGCTATTTGATTATTTAATTATTTGATTATTGGTGCGAATGGCCAATAATCAAATAACTAAATAATCAAATAATCAAATCTACACAATGGCTTCTACGGCCGTTCTGATCACTTTGGGTTTGCCGAGTGTATAATAGTGTAATACCGGTACGCCAAAGGTTTTCAATTCTTTGGACTGGGCGATCAGCCATTCAGTTCCTACCTGTTCTACTTCCTTGTCTGTTTTGCATTTCAGTATTTCTGTAGAGAGATCTGTGGGGATATCTACATGGAAGATCCTGGGGAGGATGGTGAGTTGTTTCTTGGACGTGAGCGGTTTGAGCCCCGGGATGATAGGCACGGTGATGCCCATTTCGCGGCACTTTTTCACGAAATCGAAAAATTTCTGGTTGTCGAAGAACATCTGGGTAACGATGTAGTCGGCTCCATTTTCCACTTTACGTTTGAGGTGGCTCATATCTGTTTGCATATTGGGCGCCTCGAAATGTTTTTCGGGGTAGCCGGCTACGCCGATGCAGAAATTAGTCTTAACGCCGCTCTGGAGGTCGTTTTCGAGGTAGATGCCATTGTTCATATTGACCACCTGGTCGAGCAGGTCGATCGCATAGCTATGGCCATGAGGGTCGGGCTCGAAGAACGTTTCATTTTTAGGAGCGTCGCCGCGCAGTACGAGCACATTGTCGATACCGAGGAAGTTGAGGTCGATGAGCGCATTTTCCGTTTCTTCCCGGCTAAAGCCGCCACAGATAAGGTGAGGCACGGCATCAACGGTATAGTGGTTCATGATGGCGGCGCAAATGCCTACGGTACCTGGGCGCTTGCGGATCTCCACTTTATCGAAAGAGCCATCAGCCTTCTTCTTGAACATATGCTCACTGCGGTGATAGGTAACATTGATGAAGGCTGGCTTGAATTCCATCAGCGGGTCGAGGTGCTCGTAGATGGACTCAATGCTCTTTCCCTTCAGCGGGGGAAGTATCTCGAAAGAGATCAACGTATCCTTGGCCTGGGCAATATGCTCCGTTACTTTCATGACTAAAAATTATGCGGGCAAAAATAACATATCCCCGGATTAAAAATAACTATAACTAGGCCAAGTGAATGAAATGTTTAATTTTGCTAAGTTTGATCATATGGCATTAAGAATACATACAGACCAGCTGGTAAAGCGCTATGGGAACAGAACGGTGGTAAATCACGTATCTGTAGAGGTGTCGCAGGGCGAGATCGTGGGGCTGCTGGGCCCTAACGGTGCAGGGAAAACCACTTCTTTTTATATGGTGGTAGGGCTTATCAAGCCAGATGAAGGCAATGTGTACCTCAACGACCTGAATATTACCAAGCTGCCTATGTATAAAAGGGCCAAGATGGGGATCGGTTATTTGCCGCAGGAAGCCTCCGTTTTCCGGAAACTCAGTGTGGAAGACAATATCGCCGCTGTACTGGAAATGACCAACCTTAAAAAGGCCGAACAGAAAGAGAAGCTCGAAAGCCTTCTGAGCGAGTTCCGCCTGCAACACGTGCGTAAAAGCCCCGGCGATGTGCTCAGTGGTGGTGAACGCCGCCGTACCGAAATTGCCCGCGCGCTCGCCGTAGACCCCAAATTCATCTTGCTGGATGAGCCTTTCGCCGGTATCGACCCGATCGCAGTGGAAGATATCCAATCTATTGTAGCTAAACTGAAATATAAAAATATAGGTATCCTCATCACGGATCACAATGTGCAGGAAACCCTGTCGATCACTGACCGCGCATATTTATTGTTTGAGGGAAAAATCCTGAAGTCCGGTTCGGCAGAAGAGCTGGCGGAGGATGAACAGGTAAGAAAAGTGTATCTTGGCCAGAATTTCATCCTGCGCCGTAAAAATTACCTGGACGAAGCAGCTAAACAATAAAAATTATTCTACAGTATCCTATATGAGAATTTTAAGTCCTGCAATATCACAACTGGCCCGATTACGTATGGGGCGTATTGCGCATTTCATGCAATACCCTGTACAAGTGCAACAGCAGGTATTCCAGAACCTTATCAGTGCCGCCCAGTATACGGAGTTCGGCAAGCAGTATGGTTTTTCGAAGATCTACAAGATCGATGAATACAAACAAAGGGTGCCGGTACATACCTATGATACCATTAAGCCTTATATACAGCGCGTAATGGAAGGACAACAAAACATCCTCTGGAACACGCCTATCAAATGGTTTGCAAAATCGAGCGGCACCACGGCAGATAAAAGTAAATTCATCCCGGTAACGGTGGAAAGCCTCGATGAGTGCCACTACCGCTCCGGCCGCGATGTAATATCACTCTACTATAATAACTTTCCGGACTCTGACCTCCTCACCGGTAAATCACTGGTGATAGGCGGCAGCCACCAGGTGAACAAGCTCTCGGAAGACAGCGATTCCTACTTCGGGGATCTCAGTGCCGTGATGTTGCAGAACATGCCCTTCTATGGCAACATGATCCGCACACCCGATCTCTCGATCGCACTGATGGACGAATGGGAAGAGAAGATAGAACGCATGGCCAATGCGGTGATCCATGAAAATGTGACCAACATTGCCGGCGTGCCCACCTGGACGATCGTCCTCATCAAACGTATCTTTGAGCTCACCGGTACGGATAACCTCGCCGATGTGTGGCCCAATATAGAACTCTACATGCATGGCGGCGTGAGCTTTACGCCCTACCGCGAACAGTTTAAAAAACTGATCCGCAAGCCGCTGATGTATTACCAGGAGACTTACAACGCCTCCGAAGGCTTCTTTGCCGCACAGGATGTAGTGGGCGAAGAAGGCCTGCTGCTCTTCCTCAACCATGGCATCTTCTATGAATTTATGCCGATGGAGGAACTGGGCAAAGAAAATCCGCGCACCCTGCAGCTGCAGGAAGTGGAGCTGGGCAAGAACTACGCCCTGGTGATCAGCACCAATGGCGGCTTGTGGCGATATATTGTGGGAGACACTATCCAGTTTGTATCGCTGACGCCTTTCAGGATCAAAGTGAGCGGTCGCACCAAATCATTCATCAATGCATTTGGCGAAGAAGTGATCGTGGAAAATTCTGATACTGCGGTAGCCCGCGCCAGCGAAGCCACCGGCGCTGTGGTGAACGACTATACCGCCGCCCCGGTGTACTTCAGCGACGAAGGCAATGGCGGCCATGAGTGGCTGGTGGAATTTGATGTGATGCCGGATGATCTCCATAAATTCACAACAGTACTCGATAGCACACTGAAGTCCATCAACTCGGATTACGAAGCCAAGCGGCATAAAGATATTGCGTTGCGCATGCCGGTGATACATGTGCTGCCCAGGGGCACCTTCTGCGAGTTCCTGAAGAGCAAAGGCAAGCTGGGCGGCCAACACAAAGTACCCAGATTAAATAACGACCGCAACTACCTGGAAGAGATACTGCGTTTTGCGGCCACAGAAATGAATGCTTAATTAACCTATCAACTATAACATGAAATTACTGGAGAACAAAGTAGCGATTGTAACTGGCGCCAGCCGTGGTATTGGAGAAGCGATTGCACTGAAATTTGCTGAACAAGGCGCCAATGTGGCTTTCACATACGTGAGCTCTGATGAGAAAGCAAAGATCATGGAAGAAAAGCTCAGTGCCCTGGGCGTAAAGGCCAAGGCGTACAAATCCAATGCGGGCGACTACGAACAGAGCGAAACACTGGTAGCAGAAGTGTTGAAAGAATTTGGCAAGATCGATATCTGTGTGAACAATGCAGGTATCTCCAAAGACAACCTGCTGCTGCGCATGAGCCAGGACCAGTGGGATGATGTGATGAACATCAACCTGAAGAGCGTGTACAATATGACCAAACATGTGATCCGCCCGATGATGAAGGCAAAGAGCGGCTCCATTATCAATATGAGCTCCGTGATCGGTATCATGGGAAATGCCGGCCAGAGCAGCTATGCGGCCTCCAAAGCCGGTATCATCGGCTTCACCAAATCCATCGCACAGGAAATGGGCAGCCGTAACATCCGCTGTAATGCAGTAGCGCCGGGCTTTATCGAAACCGATATGACCAGCTACCTGAAAGATGGCGATGGCGCAGCTAACTACATTGCTAAAATTCCGCTGGCCCGCTTCGGTACGCCGGAAGATATCGCCAATGTATGCCTGTTCCTCGCCTCTGATATGAGCGCCTACGTTACCGGCCAAACAATCAGCGCCTGTGGCGGCCTGTGTATGTAGTGATAATATAATACCAGCTATATAAAAACGCGGACCGTTGCCGGTCCGCGTTTTTTATTCATGGTAAGTTGTCGTATCTTTTCGCCACAGTGAACATTGGAGGAAACGATCTCAAATATTAAACTTGACTACCGCCAGCTACCGGCCTTTGAATCTTTATTCAAAAGGTACTATGACCCGCTGTGCGCTCATGCTTTCGACTTTGTAAACCGGCGTGACCTGGCAGAGGAGATTGTACAAGATACCTTCCTGAAAATATGGGAACGCTTCGATGATCTCCGTATTGAAGTATCTGAAAAAGCTTATCTCTATCGTGCGGTACAAAACAATTGTCTCAACCTCATCAAGCAGGAGCGGGTGAAGGCCCGCTATGGCAGCGATCTGCTGGAGCAGATGGAATCGAGGATACACCTGATGGGCATGCCGGCAGATCATTCGCCGGAAGAGAAGATGGTGAACAATGAGCTGGAATTGCTGGCAGAAAAGGCGATCCGCAAACTGCCGCCGCAATGCCAGGATGTGTTCCGCCTCAGCAGGTTTGAACAACTGAGCTACCCTGAAATCTCGCGCCACCTGGGCATCTCCGTCAATACGGTTAAAACGCAAATGACCCGCGCCCTGCAAAAACTCCGGGATGAGTTACTACCTTTTTTACGTCCGGACCAATCAATCAAAAAATAACGAAATCAAAAAATCAAAAAATTTCCCCGGGCTTTGTCACCCTGTTGGTCAATGAATGTTGTCATAGTAAAGTTTATCGCGTATGGAGGCTAACTATTCACAGGAAGAAGTAGATGAACTGATCGTCCGTTTTTTGTCGGGGCAGGCTGATCTGCCGGAACAACGCCGACTGGAGGAATGGATCGCTGGCAGTGAAGCGCAGCGTGCTTATTTTCTACAGCTGCGCGATGCCTGGCAAGTTACCCGCGGCGCGGGGAATTATGATACACAGGCCGCGTGGGATGCTTTACAGGCGCAGGTTTCGCCGGTAGTGATACGTGGCGGCCAATGGAAGCGTTACCTCTATCTGGCGGCATCATATGTGTTGCCGTTCGTTATCGGCGGCGGTGTAATGTGGGCCTGGCATCACAGCGGGCATGCGGGAGATAAGCCTGCGATGGTGACCATCACCAGCCCGAAAGGCGCCACCACCCGCATTGAGCTGTCGGACGGTACGGAAGTATGGCTCAACGCCGGCAGCAAGTTACAGTATGCGCAATCATACAACACCGCGCGCCGGGAAGTGAAACTGGAAGGGGAAGCCTTCTTTAAAGTACATACCGATCCGCACAAGCCTTTCACCGTGAAAGCCGCAGACCTCCGCATCCTCGCGCTGGGCACGTCTTTCAACGTAAAGGCTTACCCGGAAGACCAGACTGTAGTCACCACGCTAGTAGAAGGCGAGGTGAAGATCGATGGTAGCCAAACACCACATCCTTTCAATAAAATGATGAAACCACATGAACATGTGGTTTATGAAAAACCAACAACAGGTAACGGTAACGTATCTACGAAACCTGCGAAAACGGGCGCTGGCAGCAGCACGGCAACGGCGCCCGTTATCAGCAGTGAAGTGAACAATACAGAAATATACACCGCCTGGAAAGACGGCAGCTGGATAGTAGCCGCCCAAACCATGAGCGAGCTGGCAGTGACAATGGAACGAAAGTTCAATGTACAGGTGATCATTAAAGATGAAGAACTGAAAGATTACAAATTCAGCGGCACCTTCCGTCAGGAAACCCTTGAGCAGATACTGAACATCCTGCGGCTTACCGCCCCGCTGAAATACACCATCAGCAAGGGCGTGGTGGAACTTACTGTGGACAAGGAACTGAAAGAAAAATATACAACAATACTAAAGGCGGCCGGGAAATAGCAGCGCCGGCCGGTAGCAGCACAACCAAATTTTATCACCTGTAAAACAACGTATCAAATTTAATGCACGATATGAACGACTAAAAAAATTGGGGTAATGCGACTTACCCCAATCAACGACAATCACCTGTATACAGCGGCCTTTGCGACGGGCAAGCTGTAGTAATTAATCGTTTAACTAAAATCTATACAAGTTTATGAAATCCACACCAAACCTGGCGGAATTTCTCTGCCCCAGGCGAAAATTATTGCTAATGATGAAGATGACGAGTCTGCTGATTTTCGGAGGGTTTTTACAGGTATCAGCAACTACCTATGCACAGGAAAAGCTCGAGCTGCACGCCGAAAACACGCGTGTAAAGGATGTATTCAAGTTAATTGAGCGTAACAGCAAATACCGTTTCTTCTACAATGAAGACTTTGCTGACCTCAACAGATCGGTAAACATTGACGTAAAGAATAAAAAGATAGACGATGTAATGGGTATGTTGTTCAACAGCTCCGGTGTTACTTACCGGGTGCTGGAGAATGACCTGGTAGTAATCACTCCCGCTGCCAATGCAGCACAGCTAAAGGTTTCCGGCCGCATCACCGATGCGCATAGCGGCGATCCGCTGCCCGGCGTAACCATCACCGTAGAAGGTACCTCCAATGGTACCGTTACCGATGCCAATGGCCGGTTCACCATCACCGTTCCCTCTGAGAACAGTGTGCTGGTATTCTCCTATGTAGGCTACAACGTTCAGAAAGTGGCCGTGGGCGGCCGTACGGACCTGACCATCAAACTGGAAGCCGATACTAAAAAGCTGGATGAAGTAGTAGTAATGGGTTACACCACTACCACACAGAAAAACCTCACCGGCGCCGCACAAGCCGTGAACGCCACTAAACTGAAAGATGTTACCGCCACCACGGTCGACAAAATGCTGCAAGGTAAAGTGAGCGGCGTTTTCGTTGGTAACAGCTCCGGCGATCCTGCCGCTGCTCCCGTGATCCGTATCCGCGGTAACGGTACCCTCACCGCCGGCAACGCGCCACTGGTAGTAGTAGACGGCATAATAGGCGGATTGCCCAACCCCAGCGATGTAGAAAGCGTAACGGTGCTGAAAGATGCCGCCGCCACTACACTCTACGGCGCCCGCGCCGCCAACGGCGTAATCGTTATCACCACCAAAAGAGGTAAAGCCGGTAAAACACAAGTGAACTTCCGCACCAACATCGGAACCGCACAAGTGAACAATGGCCGCTTCCACCTCATGAACGGCTCCCAGCTGTACGACCTGCAAAAGGCCGCTGGCGCGCAACTCGATCCATCTATCAGAAATCTGAATACCAACTGGGAAGATCTCGCCTTCCAGAAAGCATCCAACCAGAACTATGAACTGAACGTGAGCGGCGGCAGCGAAAAAACCAAGTTCTATCTCGGCGGTAACTATTATAAAGAAGATGGCATCGTAAGAGGTACCGGCGTTGAGCGTTACAGCGTACGCCTGAACATCGACCATAATATCAACGAGCGTTTCCGCCTGAGCGCCAACTTCGCCGGCGTACAACAGAACGACCACGATAATTCCAACGGATCGCTGTACCAAGTGTATACCAACATGCCATGGGATAATCCCTACGATGCGCAAGGCCGCCCGGTAAACCCGCAGAAAGCTGCTGTGTGGTATAACAGAGACCCGAGCAACTTCCTCTACGATCAACAATATAACTACGACAAACACCAGCGTCAATCGCTCGAAGGCTTGCTGAAACTGGAATACGACATCACCAAATGGTTAACGTTCAGCACCACCAACCGCGCGCAGTACTATCACGACCGTGAAGAATATAACGGCGATGTGAGAACATCTTCCGGCGGCGATGATCTCGGTAACCTCTACAACGGCTACGCAGATTCTGCCTCCTACATCAGTTCCAACCTGCTGCGCGCAAGATATACCTTCAATAAGGTACATCACCTGGATGGCTTGCTGGGCGCGGAATTCCAGACATCCAATCTGAATAACATCTATGCAAAAGGTAAAGGTATCCTGCCCGGTAAAGATGTACTCGATGTAACCGCTGCACCGGTAGGCATTGGTGGTAACAAGATAGAACGGGTGTTCAATTCCTATTTTGTACAAGCCAACTATAACTACAATTACAAATATTATTTCACGTCTTCTTTTAGAAGAGATGGTTCTTCCAGGTTTGGTATGAACAAACAGTTTGGCGATTTCTTTGCATTCGGCGCTTCCTGGGCCGCATCAGAAGAGGCTTTCATCAAACAGATCAAAGCGATCTCCAACCTGAAACTGAGACTGAGTTACGGTACCACCGGTAATGCCGATATCATCGACTACCTGGCGATTGCGCAATACTATGCCAATGTGCAATACAATGGCGTTCCCAGCGCCTATCCGCTGCGCGTGGGCGTTCCTGACCTGTCATGGGAAAAAGCCTATAACACCAACTTCGGTATCGATCTCGGTTTATTCAACAGGATTAACCTGACAGTAGAGTTATACCAGAAAGATAACAAAGGCCTGCTGTTCAACGTACCCTTGCCCGCCACCGTAGGCTACGCCTTCATTCCGATGAACGTAGGCACCGTGCGTAACAAGGGTATTGAGATCAACCTGAGCACTGATAATCTCGTAGGAGCATTTAAATGGAGCACCGATTTCAACATCGGTTTCAACAAAAACCGTATCACCTCTCTCTACGGTGATCAAAATTCTATCACCGATCCTGCCAGTGGTTATTACAAATTACAGGTGGGACAAGATATGCGCAGCTTCTACATGCGTAAATGGTTAGGCGTAGACCCGGCTAACGGCGATCCGCTGTGGGAGCAGGTTACCACCGATGCCAATGGCAAAGAAGTACGTACTGCCACCAACAACTATAACAAAGCTACCTTGCAGATCGTAGGTACTGCTACGCCTAAATTTTTTGGCGGTATCCGCAATGCCTTCTCTTACAAGAACTGGCAGCTGTCTGCCTTCTTCGCATTCGTTTCCGGTAATAAAGTGTATAACAGCAACCGTGAGCTGATGGATAACGATGGCGCCTACTCGCAGTATAACCTCATGCAGCTCGATAAAGGCTGGAGCCGCTGGCAGAAGCCCGGCGACAATGCCACCCATCCTAAATATGTGCTGGATGGTAACCACAACTCACACAAACCATCTTCCCGTTTCCTGGAAGACGGCAGCTACCTGCGCCTGAGAAATGTGAACCTGAGCTACGGCCTGCCTAAAACATGGCTCGACCGCGCCCGCATCCGCGGCGCCCGTATCTCGGTTGGCGGCGACAACCTGTGGACGCTCACCAAATTCTCCGGTATCGATCCTGAAGTGGACGATCGCGGTATCAACGGTGTGAAATATCCATATGCCACCAAATGGTTCGCCGGACTGGAAATTAATTTTTAACAGGTGCTAAAAAAGAAGATCATCATGAAGCATATATCAAAATACTTTGCAGGACTGTCATTGCTGCTGCTGGCATCTTCCTGCTCCATGAAAAAAGAACCGCACAATGCCCTGTCTAATGATGCGGCATTGAATGACCCCAGCAAATGGCCGATCGTTACCGGTGGTAACTACGCCCTGCTGAAAGAAGAAGCCTTTACCCGTAACTACTGGCAGATAGGGGAGTTCCCGAGTGACGACATCGCGCTGAGCGGTACCACCACCGACCCGCTGTTCTATTCTTACACCTACGGCCACCTTACCAACCAGGGTAATACCAATGCCTACTGGCGTGCCGCCTATCGTGCTATCAACGGCTGTAACATGCTGCTGGCGGTAATGAAAGAAGGTACTTCCGCAGATGTAGATGAACTGATCGGAGAAAACCTCTTCCTGCGCGCATTTGCGCATCACAGCCTGGTACGTACTTTCGGCCGTCCGTATGCGCAAGACCCCACCACCAACCTGGGTGTGCCCATCGTCACCAAATTCGATATGACGGCAAAGCCTAAACGAAATACGGTGAAAGAAGTGTACGACCAGGTGATCGGTGATCTTGTACATGCCAGAAGGCTGATGAACAGCAGCAACAGCAACAGCTATGCCTCCAAAGAGGTAGCCATGGCGCTGCTGGCAAGGGTTTACCTTTACAAAGGACAGAACGACTCCGCCCGCATCTATGCTGATTCTGTTATCAACTCCGGCCGCTACTCGCTCGTAACTACCGCCGATCTGTCCGCGTATTACACCAAAGGCAACGAAGGTAATCCGGAAACCATCTGGGCTATCCATCACACCTTGCAGGACGACCGGCAGTGGAACGCTATCGGCTCCATGTACTATACATCTCCCGGCGGTATGGGTTGGGGCGAGATCTACGCATCTGCCGCTTACCGCGCATTGCTGGATAAATATCCGCAGGATGTGCGTCACGCCTTCGTTGAGCCACTGGTGCTGAAAAAAGCCAATGGTCAGGATTCTACCAGACCCGATGGCAGCAAAGTAATTGCCACCCGCGGTAAAGCCGGTGGTGTGCAGGTAGAGAAATGGTTTATCAAAAAATTCTCTAATCAGGATAACATTCCTACGCTCAGCTCCCCTGTGGTGCTGCGCCTTGCAGAGATGTACCTGATCCGCGCAGAAGCCGCCGCCAAACTGGGCGACAACCAATCCGCCATCGATGACGTGAACACCATCCGCAAACGTGCCGGCTTGTCTGGCGCAGCACTGTTCAGCACCTCCGATCTCAAAGGGTATGCTACCGTGCTGGATGTAGTGCTCGACGAAGCCCGCCTGGAGCTGGCTTTCGAAACCCATCGCTGCTTCGATATCTTCCGTAATAACCGGGATCTCGTCAGGAATTATCCGGGCTATCATCCGGTGAACCCGCAAACAGTGAAATATACGGACCCGCGCGTGGTGCACTTTATACCAGAACAGGATATTGTGTTGAATTCAAATCTGCAACAGAATCCATAGGATATTTGAGGATTTATTGATTTACGGATTTATAAATTTGTGGAGAATCTGAAAGCAGCTATAAATTCATAAATTCATAAATCCGTAAATCAATAAATCCTCAAATATTCCACAAACTTATACCAAATGATAAAAGGAGGACTCATAGCAACCGGATTGTTGTTGGGCCTGTATAGCGCCACCACGGCCCAACAGGTGAAATATACCAATGGCAATAGCAGCTGGGATGCCGATTCGCTCGGCAATCATCGCGCGGTAGTTGCTTTCAACGGCGCCGGTAAGGTAGCCCGGGTGATCATCCCCTGGCGCCGCCGTGATGAACATCCGGAGCAGAAACGCATCATCATCCAGGATGCTAAAACAAAACAAAAGATCACGAACGTAAAAACGTTGGTGCTTGACCGTGAGAAAGGAGATATCTGCTTCGAACCGGCTTCCGGCAGGGGCGATTACTATATCTACTACCTCCCTTATAAGAATGAGGGCCGCTCCAACTATCCCCGGGGCGTATACCTCACGCCTGAGCAAACGGCCGACAACAGCTGGTTACAGGCCATCCCGGCCGGTATCCGGCCCAATGCAGCAGTAAAAGAATTGCAAGCGGTAGATGACTTCAACAGTTTCTATCCGATGGAAGTAATTGCCACCGCCGCCGAAATGAAACAACTGCTGCTGAAACACCCGGGGGCAGGCTATCTTGTGTTCCCCGAGAACCGCGAGTTCCCCATTAAAATGACAGAAGACCTGCCGCAACGCTGGATGCAGCAAGGGCCTTCACAATCTTTCAAAGGCCAGGCTGATAAAGGAGAATACTATGCCTACCAGCTGGGTATCTATGCCCTCAAGCCTCTGAGCAATGTCAGCATCTCCTTCTCTGACCTGAAAACCGCCGATGGCAAAGTGATCGCGGCCACACAACAAAGCTGCATCAATACCAATGGCACCACTTACGATGCCAGACCTTTCACCAGCGTAGTAAATGTACCAGCAGGAAAAGTACAGGCGATGTGGTGTGGTGTCGATGTGCCGAAAGACGCTGCCGCAGGCACTTACAGCGGTATCGCCACCGTAAGGGCAGATGGCATGTCCACCATCCCTGTAAAGGTGACACTAACGGTAACGCCTAAACTGGCAGTGAACAGCGGCTTCAACGAGCCCTGGAAACAGACCCGCCTCAAATGGCTCAACTCCACACTGGCACAGGATAATGCCGTGATCGCGCCATACACGCCACTGGAGCTGAAAGACACTGTGATCAGCCTCCTTGGCCGCAAAGTAGGCATCAACAAAGATGGCTTCCCGGCACAGATACAGACCTTCTTCACACCAGAGATGACGTCTTTATCTACCCAGCCTAAAAATATTCTCACCGAACCACTACATTTCCATTTCATCGCCGCCGCTGACGGCAAAGACCTCAAATGGCAAAGCAATGGCTGGCAGGTGACTTCCCGCGATGCCGGCAAGATCACCTGGAAAGCGGTGAACACCGCGCCTGGTCTGCAAATGGAGATCAACGCTGCCATAGAGTTTGATGGCGCTATCGAGTACGCGGTAAAAGTGACCGCCCTCGAAGAGGTAGCCCTCAAAGATGTGACCATGCACATCCCGCTGGATAAAGGCGCCGCCAAATACATGATGGGCCTTAACCAGAAGGGCGGCATCCGCCCCGAACAGATCAACTGGAAATGGGATGTAAAAAATAAAAACCAGGATGGCGCCTGGGTAGGCGATGTAAACGCCGGCCTGCAATTCACCCTCCGGGATGAAAATTATGTGCGCCCGCTCAACACTAACTTCTACCTGCAAAAGCCTTTGCTGTTGCCCACTTCCTGGGGTAATGGCGATAAAGGCGGCATCAGCATCGGCCTGAAAGGCAAGTCCATACTGGTCAACAGCTACAGCGGCGAACGTACCATGCACAAAGGAGAGGTGTTGTATTATAATTTCCATCTCTTCGTAACACCGTTCCATCCGATCAATACAGATTTCCAGTGGGCTACGCGTTTCTATCACCGCTATAACAACCTCGATTCTATCAAGGCTACCGGCGCTACTGTTGTGAATATCCACCATGGTAACGAGATCAATCCCTGGATCAATTATCCGTTTATTGAATGGAAAAAGATGAAGGATTACATTGATGAAGCCCATAGCAAAGGCCTGAAGGTGAAGATATACAACACAGTACGCGAGCTTTCCAACCACGCCTGGGAAACCTTCCCGCTGCGCAGTCTGGGCCACGAAGTGTACAGCCCCGGCAAAGGCGGCGGCTTCTCCTGGTTGCAGGAGCACGTGGGTAAAGACTATATCGCTGCCTGGTTTGTGCCGGAAGACAAAGACGCTGCCATCATCAACAGTGGCATGAACCGCTGGCATAACTATTATGTGGAAGGCATGAACTGGCTCGTTCAGCATGTAGGCATCGATGGTATCTACCTGGATGATGTGGCTTTCGATCGTGTAACCATGAAGCGCATCAAGCGTGTGCTCACGCAGAACGGCCACCCTGGCATCATTGACCTGCACTCGGCTAACCAGTATAATAAGTCAGATGGTTTCATCAACAGCGCCATGTTGTATATGGAGCACTTCCCGTACCTCAACCGGCTTTGGTTCGGCGAATACTTCGATTATGAACACAACGATCCTGATTTCTTCCTGACAGAAGTAAGCGGTATTCCGTTCGGTTTAATGGGAGAGATGTTGCAGGACGGCGGCAATCAATGGAGAGGTATGGTATATGGCATGACCAACCGTATGCCCTGGACCGAAAACTCCGATCCACGGCCGATCTGGAAGGTATGGGATGATTTCGGGATGAAAGGTACACAGATGATCGGTTATTGGGTAGATAACAATCCGGTTAAAACTGATAACCCGCTGGTACCGGCTACCATTTACAAGAAAGATGGCGCGGTGCTGGTATCCCTTGCCAGCTGGGCAAAGGAAGATACTACTATCAAACTCACGATCGACTGGAAAGCTCTCGGCCTTGACCCGGCAAAAGCGGTAATAACGGCGCCGGATATACGTAATTTCCAACAGGGGCAGGTATTCGCCAAAGACGCCGCCATACCAGTAGCGAAGAATAAAGGATGGCTACTTATCATTAAATAATTTATGGATTTACGGATTTTTTGATTTACGGATTTATGAATTTGAGACTTCTCCCAAATCCCTAAATCCGTAAA
The DNA here is from genome assembly GCF_902167635.1 of Chitinophaga vietnamensis. Taxonomy (GTDB): domain Bacteria; phylum Bacteroidota; class Bacteroidia; order Chitinophagales; family Chitinophagaceae; genus Chitinophaga; species Chitinophaga vietnamensis. The sequence continues at coordinate 305,291 of NZ_CABHMS010000006.1, read as the reverse complement.
TCAAAAAATCCCTAAATCAAAACTTCTTTCCTGGTATCTCTACTCTGAATGTCTCTACGCATTTTCTGTCTTGCAGCGTTACATAAACGGTTTTGCCGTCTTTATCGCCGAAGATCAGGTTGCTGCATTGTTTCCCTTTGAGCGGCACTTCGCGGATCAGTTCTCCTTTGGGTGAGAGCACGGCGATCACGCCTTTACCCCAGCGGGCTACATAGAGGTTGCCGGCTTTGTCGCACTTCATGCCATCGAAGCCGAAATCGGGGAAGCTGGCGAAGAGGGTTTTGTGGGAGATGTTGCCGTTTTTATCCACGTCGTATTTCCAGATGTTGCGCTGGATGCTTTCATTGACGTACAATGTTTTTTCATCAGGACTGAGTTCAATGCCGTTGGTAGTGCCCATATTGGTTTCGAGCAGTACGGGCTTGCGGTTACGGTCGATGCGCCACAGCTGGCCCTTGCTGTTTTTCCAGTCGGGGTCGGAGGCGAAGATCTGATCTTTTTTGTTGAGGCAAAGGTCATTCGGCTGGTTAAATTTGCTGGAATGCACGTACACGCTCACTTTGCGGGTTTTCATATCTACCGTAAGTACATTGTGCCCTTTGAAATCGGGCAGGTACATCACGCCTTTGCTGTCGAAGTTGACGCTGTTACCGATGCTGCTATCGGGCAGTGATACGAAGATTTCGCCGGCGCCGGTTTTGGTATTGATCTTTCCAACGGTACCGTCGTGCTGGAAGTTCACCACATAGAAATTGCCGGCTTTGTCGAAGTTCGGGCCTTCAATATTTACAGAGAACATATTTTCGGCGGTGAGGTCCTGGGCTTCATAAAGTGGTCTTTGCTGGGCCAGGGCGGAAAGGGTACATCCGGCCATTAGCGCCAGCAGGCTGATCTGCTTTATCATGATGAGGATTTTTTTGGAGCTTAAAATAAGCATTTTTTTATCTTTCCGGCAGCAGGCGGGCTGATGTTCCTAATTTATTATTTTTGCCCGCATGATTCATGTTTCGGAGTTTAAAGACCTGGCGCACCTGACGATTCACAAGGTGGGCAATTCATCCAACGAGGAGCCGCTGGTTTGTTCAAAAGCGCCACTGCAGCTGGAAGATGAAACGATCAGCCAACTGCTGATCACTTACTTTATCCAGCCCTTTGCCAATGCCGCCGAATATTTCAGATTTTTTCATGACGCCGACCTGCAGCTGAATGAGATCTTTCAATATTGTAGACGTATATTTACCAACCAGGATGAGTTTCAGGAGCAATCCGTCAACATTGCCAAACATCTATATAAACATTCCACCCATCCAAAAATAAAAGGAGGGGAGCTCTATATTGCCTACTTTAGCAAATGTCTTGTGGATGGAGAAGAGATAGAAGCCATCGGTATCTTTAAATCGGAAAACCGCGATACCTATCTGAAAGTGTTCCTCTCGGATGATAATTACCAGGTCAACTATGAAGATGGTATCAACATCAACAAACTGGACAAAGGTTGTCTGATATTTAATACAGAAGAAGAGCACGGATACAAGGTAAGTATCGTTGACAGTATCGGTAAACAAACCGAAGCAGTGTACTGGAAAGATGCCTTCCTGCAGGTGCAGCGCCGGGAAGATAGCTACCACCAAACAGAAACAGCAGTGAACATGTGCAAACAGTTTATCCATGATAAACTGCCAGCCGAATATGAAATAGATAGAATCGACCAGGTAGATCTCCTGAATAAATCAGCCGCGTATTTTAAGGAGAGAGAACAGTTCCAGATGGACGATTTCGCGAAGGAAGTACTGGGCCACCCCGAAGCCATCGCGTCTTTCAAAGAATATAGAGAACATTACGAACAGGAATATCAGCAGTCTATTCCTGACGAATTTGAAATATCCGCGCCAGCCGTAAAGAAGCAGCAGAAAATTTTCAAAAGCATATTGAAGCTGGACCGCAATTTCCATATTTATATTCATGGCAACCGTGAGATGATTGAACGGGGTTTTGATGAAGCCACTAACATGAACTATTACCGGCTCTTCTTTGAGAACGAGTCGTAACCCTTTGTTGATATGGAGGAGAGAGCGTTGAAAGGGAGATGATCACATTGATTTTTCAAGATTTTCTCATAAGCAAAAACCAATTATTAACAAAGGCTGCTCCTTCTGGGCGGCCTTTTCGATTTGCCGCAAATAGCGTTAAATTTACAGGAACCCTTCACCTGACCCGCTATCATGAAAGCAGATAAAACAAGCCGCACCGCCCAGTATATGGCCTTGTTCCGGGCGCTTGAAAATACCCGTAAGCCGGACGATCGTTTATTCACCGATCCTTATGCTGTTAATTTCATTGAGCCGCAGCTGCGCTTCGCCGTGAAAGTATCTGCATGGCCCGCTGCCCGCAGGTACATTGAGCGCACCATCCATCAACGCATTCCAGGCGCGCTTTCTTCGGGGATCGCACGCACCCGTTATATCGATGATCTGCTGCAACAGACCGTACAGCAAGGCATCCGCCAGCTCCTGATCCTGGGCGCCGGCTTCGATACGCGCGCGCTGCGCCTCGATTTCCTCAGGAACCTGCCTGTGATAGAAGTAGATCACCCCAATACCTTCGCGCATAAAATGGCGGTCTTTCGCCGGCAACAGGCGCAATTGCCCGCCAATATTACTTTTTGCCAGGTCGATTTCAACCAGCAAGGGATCAACGATCCCGATACACTGAAAGCCGTTGACCTCCGCCTGCCCACTACAGTGATCTGGGAAGGAGTCACCAACTACCTCCACGCCGAAGCGGTGGCGGCTACTTTCACTTTCATTGGCAAGTTGCCCAAAGGTTCATTCGTGATATTTACGTATATCCATCAACGTGTGTTGGACGAGCCTTCCGCTTTTCTGGGAGGAGAAACGTTGTTGAGCAACCTGGAACAATTGCAGGAACGCTGGACCTTCGGGCTTTATCCGGAAGCAGTGGCAGACTACCTGCAGCAGTTCGGGCTTAGGCTCCTGGAAGACAAAGGCGCTGATGAGTACCGCCAACAATATCTTCCGGCAAGAACAGAGGAAGGGTATGAATTTTACCGGGTAGCGATAGCAAGAAGAGATTAAATGAAAAAAGACAACCCGGAGGTTGTCTTTTTTATTGATCATTATTTTGAATTTTCTGGTTTGTTACCGCCGCCGCTGTTATTAGGCCTTGGTTTGTGCCTGGGTGGCCTGCGGTCTTGCTTCGGCCCCTGCTGCTGCGGGTTTTCGGGTTTAGGTCCCTGCTGCTGGCGATGTTGTTGCTCTTGCTTTGCCTTGGGCTGGTTTTGGCCGCCACCCTGTTTCTGTTGCTGGGGGCGGTTTTCAGGGCGCTGACGGCGTTCCTGCTGTTGCGGGCGCTGTGCTTCCTGTTTCTGGCGAGGCTGTTGTTCCTGCTTTGCTTGCTCGTTACGGCCGCCAGGTTTCTGTTCCCCTTTCTGTTGTTTCTGACGGTCTTTATCTTTCTGCTTACGCTTCTGTACTGTTTTTTCCAGTGATTTCAGACTGATCTGTCCTACTACATCCGCGAAGCCAAGATCCGCTTCTTTGGGTTTCGCCGTCACCACTTCCACTGCTTTGAGATCATCCGGCTTAATGCCCTGTTTGTTGAGCTGACGGATTTCTTTGGCCCTGGAAATAGTAAGCGGGTATTGTTTGTTGCTGCCCTCATAGGAGTACCACATGAGGCTTTTGAAGATATCTCTTTTTTGCAGGGAAGCCACGCCGTTGGCGGTTTCTATCGTGTCTGCATCTTCCGGGAAATCTTTCAGCGCATCGAGGTAGGTATCCAGTTCATAGTTGAGGCAGCATTTGAGGCGGCCGCATTGGCCGGATAATTTGGCCTGGTTGATAGAGAGGTTCTGATAACGGGCTGCCGTGGTGTTCACGCTTTTGAAATCAGACAACCAGGTAGAGCAACACAGTTCTCTGCCGCAACTGCCGATGCCACCTACTTTTCCGGCTTCCTGGCGTGCGCCTATCTGGCGCATCTCTACCTTGGCCCTGAATTCGGAGGCATATACTTTAATTAATTCACGAAAATCAACGCGATCATCTGCCGTATAGAAGAAGGTGGCTTTCCGGCCATCGGCCTGTATTTCCACTTCTGTGAGCTTCATTTCCAGGCCGAGGTTGCGCGCCAGGGCCCTGGATTTTATCAAGGCCTCTTTTTCACGGGCCTTGTTATCACTCATTCGTTGCAGGTCGTCGTTGGTAGAACGGCGAAGGATTTTTTTTACTTCGGGTGTATCCTCTGCACGTCGCTTTTTCATCTGAAGTTTTACCAGCTCGCCGGTGAGGCTTACTGAGCCAACGTCAAAGCCACTCACACCTTCTACCGTTACCATCTCGCCTTTGTCAAAGTGCTGTTTGGTTACATTGCGGTAGAAGTCTTTGCGGCTGCCATTGTTAAAACTTACTTCAATAATGTCAAATGGTGTTAAGCTATCTCCAAGCGGAATATTGGACAGCCAGTCAAATACATTCAGTCTGTTACAACCTCCTGTGCTGCATCCTCCATTACTCCTGCATCCTGACGGCTTCCCATCTACACCCGTACCACATCCGGCACAAGCCATATTATTAAATAGTTTAAATTTTATAAATAAGCATTTCAGGTCATTCCAATCCTTTAAAATACATTTTTCCAATTAGAAAAACAAAGGTGGAAGCAACAAAGATAAGGAAAAGCAGCACATTAGGCCCGGAAAGCCGTTTGTCTGTTACATCACTGGTAAAGGTTTCTTTTTGAATATATATTGCAGCTTGATGGACAGGGCATGAAATAACAACTTGGCGTTGGCGTTGCGTTCAATATAATAACAAGCGTTATCAAGCGCTTCACTGATCTGTTGCATTTGCTCCAGGTTGGCCAGTTTCGACAGTTTGGCGGAGAAGTCCATCTCTTCTTCCGAAAATGCCAGCTGTGCGCGATCCAGGAATTGCAGGCGTATCGTATGTTCCAGCAGGTTGATAAAATAGCGCAGGAACTGTTTCTGGTTTTCGCGGCCCGTTTTCGCGCTGCTGATGCCTTCTATCCATTCCTGTAATGCCACACGATTGCCGGTGAACAGGTAGTTGAGCCAGTTGCGCAGCAATTCGTGATAATCGTCTTCGGAGTGCTGTAACAGATACATCGCTTCGCGATAGTTGCCGGCGGTGATGGTGGCGATCTGCTGCGCCCGCGATGCAGGCACCTGGCCTTTCTCCATCAAAGCCGCTACCAGCGCGTCTTTCGCGATAGCGTTTATTTTAATGAGATGAGTACGGGAGAGAATAGTGGCCAGTATCTGTTCCTGGTTCTCCGCTATCAGGATGAACAGCGTATTCACCGGGGGCTCCTCTATGAGTTTGAGCAGGCGGTTGCCTTCGTTGCCGAGGTATTCGGGCATCCACATCACCAGTATTTTATAGCCGCTCTCAAAACTTTTCAGGTTGAGTTTACGGATGATATCCTGGCACTCAGTGGCAGTGATATTTCCTTGCTTGTTCTCTGCACCGATGAACTGTAGCCAATCGTAGGCATTACCATAAGGATGGGTGCTCACAAACTCGCGCCATTCAGTGATGTAATCGGTGCTAATGGGCTTGTCGCCTGATTTCCGCGGGATCACCGGATAAGAGAAGTGAATATCCGGGTGAATGAATTGGGAAGCCTTGATACAGGCGGCGCAGCGCCCGCAGGCATCATGGGCCTGTTTGTTTTCGCAAACAAGGTACTGTGAAAAGGCCAGCCCCAGCGGCAGTCCGCCTGCGCCTTCCGGCGCCAGCAGGATCATGGCATGACTGAGCCTGTTCTGTTGTACAGATTGTACCAGCTGCTGTGATGCAACCTGCTGTCCTATGATGTCTGAAAAAAGCATGGTCGCAAGATAATGAAAAGGGGCTTAATGAATGGTCTAATGCAAGGATACATAGCAAACATTGTCGAATACCCCTGAGCCGGTAATATTTCCGTTGGCGTAGAAAGTATAATTGCCGGACACTGTTTGATGTTTGGTGTTTATCCTGGTAATGGTCACCTGTGAGCTGTCGGTGGTGAGATAATTGTAATCGCCCAAACTGCGCACGCCTGCAACCACAAGCCCACCTTGTATTTTGCGTGACCTTGAGAAATAATATGTTTGCGTATGGATGCTGTCATCGGCGATCTTTCCATCTGTATAAGGGCCATCAATGATATTAATGATCACCTTCATGGAGTCGGACAGCGCTTCTATGCTCAGATACTTGGAGAATGCGCTGTCATTCTCCTGTCTGAATAAAGTTGCGCCAGACAGGTTCAGTCTGGAGCTGGTATCACCGATGCGGCCCATGATCGACATACCAGGACAGTTAATAATGGGGGTATCCACACTGGTCTGACAAGAAACAAGCATACCGGAGCTGACAGCACATAGCAATGCCAGTTTTCCAAAGAGTAGGTTGAGTTTTTTCATGAGCTTGATGCCACTTATGTATTAAAAAGCAGATACTAACCTGTACGACCATACGAACAGGGAAGCATTCACTGGAATGCAATTTCACTAACTAAGTTGGCAGATTAATTTTAACGACTGCGTTCTTATTTTTTCTCGATAGCCGCAATGACTTCTGCGGATTCCGGCTGTGTTTTAGGAGAGAAAACCGCCACCAGGTTGCCTTTTTCGTCCAGCAGGTATTTCTGGAAATTCCAGGTTACCTCGGCAGGCTCCAGGTGTTTGGCTTTGCTCTCATCCATCAGCCATTTATATAATGGATGTATGTCGGCTCCCTTTACAGAAATTTTTGCGGCCATTGGAAATGTTACCGCGTATTGTTTCGTACAGAAAGCCTTGATCTCTGTGTTGGAGCCCGGTTCCTGAGACCCGAAGTTGTTGGCGGGGAAACCAATGATCACCAGCTTATCCTGATACTTCTTGTATAATTTTTCCAGTCCTTCGTATTGGGGCGTATTTCCGCAGAGAGATGCTGTGTTGACAATCAGTATTTTCTTGCCTTTGTATTTGGCGAAATCAATTTTTCCTCCATCTATGGCATCTACCTTAAAATCATAAATATGTGAAGCTGTAACTGCAATGAACATAGCAACGGAGAGCATAGCTAATTTAAACATAAGAAATGTTTTAATTCGGAACGTTCAAAGATAATGGTAAATGATTGCCCTGTAAAGTTAATTATCCGTTATGAGAAAATTATAACTTTTTGATCAGCTGTAGGTAAAGGCCAGGGCACAGACGCTCACCTTAGCCTGCTGGTTTACCAGCGCCTGGCAACAGGCCTCGGTTGTAGCCCCGGTGGTGATCACATCATCCACCAGTAACAGGTGATGCCCCGCCAGGTTGGAGGCGGCAGCAAATCCGCCGGAAACGTTCTGCCACCGGTGGCTGCGGTCTTTCCGGGTTTGTGTACCCGTATACCGCTGCCTTTGCAGGAGCGCTGGCAATACCGCCTTGCCTGTAACGGCGGCAATGCCTTCCGCCAATAGCTGCGACTGGTTATAACCCCGCTGCCGCAGCTTATCAGGAAATAGCGGCACCGGCACAATACCTGTGATTTCGTGTAGCCATGTACTTTGTAGTAGCAAATGCCCCGTTCTCCGGCCAAGATACAACGCAATATCCTTTCGCTGCCGGTACTTGAAACGATGTATCATAGCTTGCAAACAAGACGATTGGCTGTAATAATAGGCTGCCATGGCTTGATCAACAGGAACACGCCCCCAAAAGATCTTTTCTACGGGGTTATGCTGGTATCGCTGGAAATGCGTGACTGGCAAGGTTTCGGCGCAGCGAAGACAAAGCAGCTCTTCTTTTTGTGGCAGGTCGGCGCCGCAGGATTCACAGCAATGCGGATAGAACAACCGCACCACGGAGGTTAACAAACTGGTGGTCATCAGATGAAAGATATGGTGGTTAGAAAACGTCAGAATAGCTGCTGGTACACTTCTTCCACTCTTCCTACTGCTATTACTTCGATATTAAATTTAGCGAAATCAATTCCTTTTTTGTTGTAACGGGAGATAAATATTTTTTCAAAGCCAAGTTTCTCTGCTTCTGCGATGCGTTGTTCAATTCTGTTTACCGCCCGTATCTCGCCACTGAGGCCTACTTCGCCGGCAAAGCAAACTTTGTTGGGCAGCGCATTGTCTTCATAAGATGATAGCAGTGCGCACAACACGGCGAGGTCTATTGCAGGATCTTCCACACGTATGCCACCGGCGATGTTGAGGAAAACATCTTTTACGCCAAAGTGAAAGCCGCCTCTCTTTTCCAGTACCGCCAGCAGCAATTGCAGTCTGCGCAGGTCGAAACCGGTAGCGGTGCGTTGCGGCGTACCATATACCGATTGTGTAACGAGTGCCTGTACTTCAACCAGCAGGGGCCGTAAGCCCTCCATGGTGGCGGAAATAGCAACGCCGCTGAGGAGGTCTTCCCGTTGTGATATCAGTATCTCTGAAGGGTTGGTGACTTGTCGCAGGCCGTTGCCGGTCATTTCATAGATGCCCAGTTCAGCAGTGGAGCCAAAACGGTTTTTGATGGTGCGTAGTATTCTGTAGGCATAGTGTTGGTCGCCTTCAAACTGCAATACGGTATCCACCATGTGTTCCAGTACTTTGGGGCCTGCTATGGAGCCGTCTTTCGTGATGTGGCCGATGAGGAATACAGGTGTGTTGCTTTCTTTGGCAAATCGTTGCAGTTCCGCAGTAGTTTCCCTGATCTGGGATACGCTGCCGGGTGCTGATTCGATGAAAGGGGATTGTAAGGTTTGTATAGAGTCAACAATTACCAGTTGTGGTTGCAATTTTTTTATTTCCTGGAAAATCGTTTGTGTGGATGTTTCCGTAAGTAGATAAAACTGGTCGTTGGTATTTTTGATACGGTCGGCCCGCATTTTTATCTGTTGCTCACTTTCTTCGCCACTGATGTAAAGTGTTTTAATGTGCTTCAGTTGAAGTGCATTTTGCAGAAAGAGTGTAGACTTTCCGATACCGGGCTCACCACCTACCAATACGAGGGAACCCGCTACTATACCGCCTCCCAGCACACGGTTAAGTTCATTGTCGGGAGTGAGTAAACGTTTTTCTTCGCTGGTGATCACCTCTGCGAGGTTGATGATTTTATTGGTGCGGTTGTTGCCGGATTCCTGTTGTTTCCAGTCTTGTTGTTTCAGCGGAATATCTTTTTGTACTCTTTCTTCTACGAAGGTATTCCACTGTCCGCAGCTTGGGCACTTGCCATTCCACTTTGCTGATTCATATCCACAGTTCTGACAAAAAAAAGCGGTTCTTATCTTACTCATAATTTTTAAAAAGAGGATGCTTACAAAGTAAACGGTTTTATCATTAACAGGTGGAAATGTTAAAAAGAGGTCCTTAGAAGGATGGAGTGAATACCCTAAAAAGAGAAAAGAGCCAAACGGAAGATTCCGTTGACTCTTTCTACTTACTAACCCATTAAATTCAGGTCTAAATTACTAAATGGGTTCAGAATAAAAAAGTTTATTTAATCGATGTGAATAACTTTTGAGGTATTTTTTTAATGTCAGAAAGTGGCTGCCATCGCTTGTTTCGCCATTATTTTCGTCCAATATTACTTTCATTGACAAGCCGTAAAATGTTGATAAATAGGGTTGATGTTATGGAAAATTGCATATGAAAAATGAGTAATAAGACTGACGGACTTGACTGACAAATGGACCGGATTTTTTCTGTATTTTGGCCCGGTTTTGCCACTATGGCAGTGTTAAATTTCTTGAGCGCGAATAAAAAGAGGGCCTGGCAGACAAACGCTAAATAAACCTTAAAATGGGTTCCTTGGAGAGATATTTGCGCAGATCAGATGCTAATTTTTATATCTATGACACCAGGAATTTTATTTGTATCGCTGATTTTTGTGGGGCTCAGCATGCTTGTTGGCTATGTCCTGAAAAGCAGGTTCAGGGAATATAGTGAAATACCCACTTCGTCCGGGCTTACCGGCCGCCAGATTGCGGAAAAGATGCTGCGCGACAACCAGATCTACGACGTGCAAGTGCTTTCCTCAGAAGGATTTCTTTCGGATCATTACAATCCTGCCAATAAAACCGTGAACCTGAGCCCGGAAGTATACGAGGGCGCGAATGTAGCCGCTGCCGCAGTGGCCGCCCACGAATGCGGGCACGCCGTGCAGCACGCTGCGGCTTATCCCTGGTTGGGGTTGAGGTCCAGACTGGTGCCCGCCGTGCAGTTCAGCTCCTCGCTGGTGCAATGGGTGCTGCTGGCAGGTATCCTGCTGATCAACCGCTTTCCGCAATTGCTGCTGGCAGGTATCGTGCTTTTCGCCGTTACCACCCTGTTCTCCCTGATCACGCTACCCGTGGAATTTGACGCCTCCCGCAGGGCGCTGGCCTGGCTGGACAGCAGCCGTGTAATGCAACGCGACGAGCACGACAAGGCTAAAAATGCCCTCTGGTGGGCTGCTATGACCTATGTGGTGGCTGCATTGGCCTCCCTGGCAACCTTGTTTCAGTATATACTCATCTTTATGGGAGCACGCAACCGGAACAACTAGAAAAGATTATCCATTTTAAGAAAAAGGCGCAGCCATCCAATGGCTGCGCCTTTTTTATCTTCATTATCCCTCTATTCAAAAATAAAATTTAACATCTTTTTAAATAATGTATTAAAAAAGTAATATTTTTATCCGATCAAAATCTAAAATTGCTTATTGAAAGGGGGGAAGAAAATCAACTTTAAGCCCGAACACCCAATCAAAAAACCCGGATTTTATTAACCAAATTATCAAACCATGTTACGTTTCTTTTCCATTGTGAGCATGCTCATGCTCATAAGTGCCCTGTCTTTTGCTCAAGGCAGGCACATCACCGGTACGGTAACAGACGCAAAAGAGGGGAGCCCTTTACCCGGCGTCACGATTAAGGTAAAAGGCACCGCTACCGGAACTGTCACAAAAGCCAACGGAACCTATGAACTCAACGTTCCAGACAAGGCCAACACACTGGTATTTTCATTTGTAGGCTATGGCGACCAGGAAATCGCTATCGGCAGCCAACAAACCATCAACGCCGCACTCACTACCGGTAAAAAAGACTTATCCGAAGTGATTGTGGTAGGTTACGGTACACAGGTGAAGCGTGACTTGACCGGCTCCATTTCCAAACTCGGTGCGAAAGACATCGAAAACCAACCCGTAGTGAGTCTCGAATCTGCTATCCAGGGTAAATCGCCCGGCGTGGTGATCGAATCCGGTAGTGGTAAACTGGCACAAGGTATCAAAGTGCGCGTACGCGGTACTTCATCCATTTCTGCGAGCAGCCAGCCACTGTATGTGGTAGACGGGATGCCGGTATTATCTACCAGTCTCACTGATGAAGGTAATGAACCTACCAACCCCATGGCCGACATTAACCCTAACGACATTGAATCTATTGAAGTGTTGAAAGACGCTTCTGCCGCTGCTATCTACGGTGCGCGCGCCTCCAATGGCGTGATACTGATCACCACCAAAAAAGGCAGAACAGGCGAGAAAACAAAATTTGAAATAAACGCCAGCAACAGCTGGGGTAAACCTGCTGTGAAAAGAGGTTTCCTCAATGCAAAAGAATACGTTTCACTGCTGGAAGAGTCAGCAAAGAACGATGGTAAAACTGCCTTTGCTACAAAAGACGATTCCTGGACTGGATCCCCCTTCCCAACTGAAGCCGCCGCGATCGATTTCTTCACAAATGATCCCAACTATGGCATCGCTTCAGAACTGAAAGCACTCGCGCAGGGCAAGGATTACCACAACCTGGGCTATAGCACCAACTGGGAAGACCTTTCTTTCCGTAATACCGCACATACGCAACAGATCGATGTTTCAGCTTCCGGTGGAACAGATAAAACGAAATTCTTTGTTTCCGGCTTTTACAACAACCAGCAAGCGATTGTGATCAACAATACTTTCCAGCGTTATGGCGGCCGCCTCAATCTCGAACATACTGCAAGCGATAAGATATCACTTGGTATGAATATGACTGTAAGCCGCTCCCAGCTGGATCGTGTATCCAACGATAACACTTTCTCTACACCCAGTGAGCTGGTGGCGCAACCGCCTATTTCACCGGTAAGGGACTCCACCGGCGCTTTAATTCCCAATCTGCTTTATCCTAACGGTTTGTATGATGCACAGTTCAATGCCAACAGGCAGGTCACTTTCCGCACATTGGGTAACGTATTTGTGAATTACAAGATCATCCCCACACTGGCATTCCGCTCCGAACTGGGAACTGATATTACCAACCTGACCGAAAACCAATACATCGGCAAACTTGCATCTGATGCATTTGGCAAAGGACAGGCATCATCTTTCTTTACGCAGAACGTAGCGCTGAATACCAACAACTACTTTACCTTCACGCCTGCGCTCGGAGAGAAACATACATTAAGTGCAACGGCTGGTATGAGCTATATACAAAATGATTTGTCTAATACCAGAACGCAAGGAGAACTCGTTCCTTCTGATGCAATCAAGAATGTTGCAGCAGCAGCATCTATCATCTATGGTTATTCTTCTTCACAACGTTATACCTTCCTGTCCTACTTCTTCCGTGCAAACTACGCATACAAGAGCAAGTATCTGGCGTCCTTCAGCGTTCGTTCCGATGGATCTTCCCGCTTTGGTCCAAACAACCGCTATGGTGTGTTCCCGGCGGGTTCTGTGGGTTGGGTAGTATCTGAAGAAGATTTCCTGAAGAACAACAAAGTACTTAACTTCCTGAAAGTGCGTACCAGCTACGGTATTACAGGTAACGCCGAAATTGGCGAGAACAGGTACATGACATTGTTAGATGTTACTTCTTATCCGCAATTACCAGGTTTCCGCCCATCACAAATGGGTAACCCCAATCTGAAATGGGAGAAAACCCGTCAGTTTGATGTGGGCCTGGAGTTTGGTTTCTTTAATAACCGTCTCTCCGGTGAAGTGGATTACTATAACAAACAAACATCCGACCTCTTGCTGCGCGCCAACCTGCCTTATACTACCGGCTTCGCTTTCCAGTACATGAACATTGGTCATATGGAGAACAAAGGGGTGGAAATATTGCTCACCAGCAGGAACATCGAAAGCAAAAATTTCAACTGGACCACTACTATCAATGCAGCCTACAATAAAAACCGCGTACAGAATATCGGTGGACAGATCATTCAAAGTGGTGATGAGCAGAGGGCGGTAGAAGGACAGCCTATCGGTGTGTTCTTTATGCCTAAATACCTGGGAGTAGATCCTCAAACTGGTAATGCGCAGTATCAGGGCGCTGATGGTAAGCCTACTACTAATTTCTCCAGTGCACCGCGCGTGGTGGTTGGTAAATCTGTTCCTGACTGGACCGGTGGTTTCACCAATACTTTCTCCGGTTATGGATTTGACCTCAATGTATTTTTCAGCTTTGTTCAGGGTAACCAGATTTACAATCGTGCCGGTCAATACCAGGACAATGGTTGGGGAGCAGGTAACTACGATAACCAACTCAGAGATATCCTCAACAGATGGCAAAAACCTGGTGATGTTACCAATGTACCACGTTTGACACGTAACTATGCAGATGGCGGTGCTTACTCTACCAACAGCCGCTGGATCTCCAATGGTTCATACATTCGTCTGAAATCGCTCACACTGGGCTATTCACTGCCGAAAAATGTTATCAGTGCATTGAAAGTTTCCAGTGCAAGAGTATACGTAGGTGGTTATAATCTCTGGCTCATCACCAAGTACAAAGGAGATCCCGAGATCAACTCCGGTGTACTCGGTAACGTAGAAGGCGGTATAGATTATTACACCGTTCCGCAAGCCAAGCAATTTACAGTTGGTTTAAATGTCAAGTTCTAAGATCATTGGCCTTGTTGAGAAGTATTAATCATCAAAAAAAATTCAAGATGAAAATCAGACATATTCATAAAATAGCACTGGTGGTGTCTTTAGCAGTTTTAGCTGCTTGTGGCAAGAAGCTGGATGTAGCGCCAGGAACGCAGATATCTCCAGACCAGATTCAAACGGAAGGTGATGTGCAGGCGGTGTTGCTGGGCTGTTACCAGAATCTGCAGGATCCTAATTCTTTTGGTGAGCGGTTTTTGCTCATTCCTGACCTGGTAGCCACCAATGGAGAAGAGGCATTTCAGGGGACATTCCTCAATTACAGGCAATACCAGTTACACACACAGCTTAAAACCAGCGACATTGCTGAGGCTATATGGGCCCGCAGTTTTGCTACAATTAACAATGCGAATATTGTGTTAGGCAAACTGGATAAGGTATCCAGTGCCAACAGGGCAGCGATTGGTGCAGAAGCCAAGTTCATAAGAGGTACTGTATACTTCATGTTGAGTGGTTTATATGGTAAGCCTTATTCCGCAGGTTCTGCTACTACTGACCTGGCCGTGCCCCTCGTGCTTGATCCTATTATCGGACAAGCAGATCTGGCGAAAGGCTATGTGGCCCGTGCTACTGTAGATGCTGTACAAGCCCAGGCAATAAAAGACCTGACAGATGCAGTAGCTGGTTTACCGGCAGAGCAAAGCAATGGCCGTGCAGACAAGTTTGCCGCATATGCGTTTCTGTCAAGGATCTATCTTGCGCAAGGTAAGTACAATGAAGCGGCTGCTGTTGCAGATTCTGTAATCACAAACGGACATTTCCAGTTGACTTCCTCATTTGACAAGGCATTTAACAATGCCACCAATTCTTCAGAGGATATATTTGCGATTCAGCAAACCAATCAGAGTAATGCAGGTACTTCCAATAATGGCCTGCAAACGTTCTACGCCGGCCGTAGTTTCGGTGGCCGCGGCGATATTCCTGTAAATATGGATAAGATCGACGGTTTCGAGGATACCGATGTCCGCAAGGGTTTTACTTATGAAGACTATGGTATCAACGTGGGCGATGGTTTCTATACTAATAAATGGAAACAACAATACAAGGTGATTCCTGTAGTAAGGCTGGCAGAAATGTACCTGACCCGCGCGGAAGCTAACCTGCGTGCGGGAACAGCTGTTGGGGCTACACCTTTGAGCGATGTTAATCTGATCCGTCAGCGCTCCGGTGCTTCTGCATGGACAGCTGTTACCGCTGATGACGTAGTAGCAGAAAGGCTGCGTGAACTGGCCTTTGAGGGCGACAAGTTCTGGACGCTGAAGCGCCTGAAAAAGAATTTCGGCCAACTTGATTACCTGGATAATAAACTGGTATTCCCGGTACCACAGCGTGAGATCGACGCCAACAGCAAGCTTACACAGAATCCTGGTTACTGATAACTAACATGGTTCTTTATAAAAGAAACGCCAGCTGTTTTTAACGGCTGGCGTTTCTTTTATGCCGGATATATGATGAATAAATCACTTATTAACGCTCTTTTATGTTGTTGTTAATAACTTTGAAACAAATTTTTTATTGTTTATCAATTAGTTACAAAGGTGCCTTGTAAAAAAGTGAGTAAAATGTATGGTTATTCAGAAAGGGCAATGTACCTTTGCGTTCCTCATAATAGGGGAATTGTTTACCAAGAAGTAATTTTTATCGTATTACAATGAATACATTAAGTTTCAAAACTAAATCGGCTAACGACGCTTACGTAAAGCGTGACTGGTACATTGTAGATGCTACCAACCTGACTCTTGGCAGAGCATGTGCTAAGATGGCGGCCATTTTAAGAGGTAAGAACAAGGCTTACTATACTCCTCATACTGATTGTGGTGACTATATCATCGTGATCAATGCCGACAAGATCGTTCTGACCGGCAACAAAATGGAGGAAAAAGAATACATCCACTACACAGGCTATCCTGGTGGTCAGAGAAGCGAGCTGGCTAAAGACCTGATCCGCCGTCGTCCTGAGGTGATGATCGAAAAAGCTATCAAAGGTATGTTGCCTAAGAACCGTCTGGGCCGTAAAATGTTCAAAAAACTGTTCGTTTACGCAGGCGCTGAACATCCTCATGCTGCTCAGAAACCACAACCTTTAACTTTCTAATTTTTCTCTGATACATGGAAAAGCAAAAAAATACAATCGGTCGTCGTAAGGAAGCGGTTGCCCGTGTTTATATCAATAAAGGCACCGGTAACATTACTGTAAACGACAAAGACTATAAAAACTACTTTTCTCTGATCTACCTGCAAAACCAGGTGGAGCTGCCTTTAAAGACCATCGACGCTGTTGATAAATTTGACCTGAAGGTGAATGCACAAGGCGGTGGTATCAAAGGTCAGGCAGAAGCGATTAAACTGGGTATCGCCCGCGCACTGTGCGAAGTGAACCCCGAGTTCCGTCCTGCACTGAAAGCAGCTGGTCTGCTGAAACGTGATCCTAGAGCAGTAGAACGTAAGAAACCAGGTAAAGCTAAAGCAAGAAGAAGCTTCCAGTTCTCTAAACGTTAATCTTTGGGCACTGATAGCTAAACATTATTTGATCCTTTTAATTGAGCAATATAAACATGGAAAATAATACCTCATTGCAGCAGCAGTTACTGGAAGCAGGTGTTCACTTCGGTCACCTGAAGAAAAAATGGAATCCGAAAATGCTGCCTTATATTTTCGCAGAAAAGAAAGGTATTCATATCATCGATCTGAACAAAACCGTAGAAGGCTTGCAGGAAGCGGCAGCTGCCCTGAAATCCATCGCTAAAAGCGGTAAAAAGATCATGTTCGTTGCAACTAAAAAGCAAGCGAAAGAAATAGTAGCAGATGCTGCACGTAACATCAACATGCCTTTCGTTACTGAAAGGTGGTTAGGTGGTATGCTCACCAACTTCGCTACTATCCGTAAGAGCGTGAAGAAAATGCAGAGCATCGAAAAAATGCTGGCAGATGGTACTTTCGACAACATCACTAAAAAAGAACGTCTTACTTTAAGCCGCGATAAAGAGAAAATGGAGAAAGTGCTGGGCGGTATCGCACAACTGGCACGTGTTCCGGCTGCATTGTTCCTGGTTGACATCAGCCACGAACATATCGCTCTGGCAGAAGCAAAACGTCTGGGTATCTCTACCTTCGGTATGGTAGATACCAACTCTGATCCTACCAAAGTTGATTTCGCTATCCCTGCGAACGACGACGCTACTAAATCTATCGCTATCATCACCAGCTACATCTGCGCAGCAATCGCAGAAGGCCTGTCTGAAAGAGCCAGCGAAAAAACTGAAGAAGTAGAAGAGGAGGAAGAATCAGAAGATAAAGCACGCAAATTTGAAGTAGAAGGTGGTGAAGACCGCGAAAGAGGCCGTAAACCAGGTGGTCCTGGTCGTGGCCAGGGTGGTGCTAACGC
Organism: Chitinophaga vietnamensis; assembly: GCF_902167635.1. GTDB lineage: Bacteria > Bacteroidota > Bacteroidia > Chitinophagales > Chitinophagaceae > Chitinophaga > Chitinophaga vietnamensis. The sequence goes on along the minus strand of NZ_CABHMS010000006.1, from coordinate 288,003 downwards.
TGGCCGTGGCGGTCAAAACCGTGGCGGTGGCGCAGGCGCTAACCGCGGTGGTGGCCAGAACCGTGGCGGCAACGCTGGCGGTGGTCAACGTCGTCCTTCTAACGCTGGCGGCGGTGGTCCCAGAAAACCAGGCGGCGGCGCTAAATAATATTCCGAATTATGAATTACGGGTTAAGAATTACGATCGATCGTAATTCTTAATTCGTAATTTGTAATTTGCAACAACTCCAATAAATCATTTCAATCTTTTAAACTTATTATAGCTCATGGCAACAATTACAGCAGCTGATGTAAACAAACTGCGTCAGCAAACTGGTGCTGGTATGATGGATTGCAGAAAGGCACTGGTAGAGAGTGATGGCGATTTTGAAAAAGCAGTAGACTACCTCCGTAAGAAAGGTCAGAAAGTAGCTGCGCTGCGCTCCGACCGCGAAACCAAAGAAGGCGTTATCATCGCTAAAACTGCGGCTGATGGTAAATCCGGCGTTATCGTAGGTCTGGGTTGTGAAACCGACTTCGTTGCCAAGAACGAAGACTTCATCAAATTTGCCCAGTCTATCGTAGACCTGGCACTGGCAAAAGGTATCTCCAGCGTAGATGCATTGAATGCAGCTGAACTGGATGGCGCAACTGTTGCCGACAAAGTAAACGACCAGGTAGCCAAGATCGGTGAAAAAATCACCCTCAATAAATTTGAGTACGTAACTGCTGGTGGCGTTACTGCCTACATCCACGGTAACTACCGTATGGGCGTACTGGTAGGTTTCACCAAACCTGTTTCTGAAGAAGTAGGTAAAGACATCGCTATGCAGATCGCTGCGATGAACCCTATCGCAGTAGATCCGGAAAGCGTTCCTGCTGAAACGATTGCCCGTGAAAAAGATATCGCTATTGAACAGGTGAAAGCGGAAGGCAAACCTGCTGAAATGGCCGAAAAAATCGCTGCCGGTAAAGTGAACAAATTCTTTAAAGAGAGCACCCTGATCCAACAGGCTTTCGTTAAAGATGCTAACAAATCCGTTGGCGACTATCTGAAGTCAGTAGACGCTGACCTGAAAGTGACCGGTTTTAAACGAATCGCTTTAGGTTAAGCCAATCATATTAAAAAAAAGGAGAGGATGAAAATTTCTCTCCTTTTTTTTGCGCTTAAAATTCTGGCGCCCGCAAATTGAAAGGCATTCGCCTTTTTCTGCTTTTAAGTTGTATCTTAGAAGACCGTAATTACACAAGCAAGTCACAATCTTACAATTCTTTATAGCGTCATGTTGCCAAAGTATAAGCGAATCTTGCTCAAATTGAGCGGTGAGGCCCTCATGGGGGAAGGAAATTATGGAATAGATCCAAAGGTGATAACACAATATGCCTATGACATCAAAGCAGTAACAGACCTGGGTGTTCAGGTGGCCATTGTGATAGGCGGTGGAAACATCTACCGGGGTATGAACGAAGCTGAAACAGGCATCGAGCGGGCACAAGGTGATTATATGGGCATGCTTGCCACCGTGATCAACGGAATGGCGATGCAAAGCGGTCTGGAGAAGATCGGCCTCTACACCCGTCTGCAATCCGCTATCAAAATGGAGCAGATCGCAGAACCGTATATCCGTCGCCGTGCGATCCGCCACGTAGAAAAAGGCCGCGTAGTGATCTTTGGCGCCGGTACCGGTAACCCTTATTTCACTACCGATACTGCCGCTTCCCTGCGTGCCATCGAAATACAGGCCGATGTGATCCTCAAAGGTACCCGTGTGGATGGTATCTATACCGCTGATCCGGAAAAAGATAAATCTGCCGTACGTTTCGAAACGATCACCTTTGCCGAAGTATATCAGAAATCTCTCAACGTGATGGACATGACCGCCTTCACGCTTTGCCAGGAAAATAAACTCCCTATCATCGTTTTTGACATGAACAAACCAGGTAATCTCCTGAACGTGATCATGGGCAAAAATGTAGGCACACTGGTGCAAGGGTAGCAATCATACAGCTGAAGAAAAGCTCCACTGCCAACGGCGGTGGAGCTTTTCTTATTTTAAAAGCGGCTTGAGGTCTTTGAAAGGAAGGAACAAGGTTACCTGCCCCAATACATAAGGTCCTATTTCGTAAGGTACATAGCTAAAGGCCACTCCCTTATCTGTCACAATAAAATTATCATTCGGCGGAATCGTTTGCACCAGCAGGTTTTGTCCCAGGGGCTGGTCGTCGCTCAGGTTGTACTTCTTCTTGAAAGCCTTGTCCAGCAAAGGACTCAGCTGTGTTTTGTAAGCAGGCTTGAAAATGTCTTCCGGCCGGAGTATTTTCTGTTTGGAGAGATCGAGCGTAACGTAAGTAACGCCCCAGTTGCCATGTGCGCCTCCGCTGAAATCATACACGTAGCGCTCCAGTACCAGCAATGGCCATTTGTTCCATACTACTTTGATATCGTTGTCGCTCGACCAGTTCCAGGAGGTGAAAGTGGTTTCATCTGCAAACTCGCTGCTGTCGGCCGTTAGCGCAGCTCCTTTGTAACTGGTAAGGAAGGAGTCTATACCCTTGCGCAGGAAGGCGACCGGGTTAGTATGTGCATTGCCGGTGATGGCGGCTTTGATGAAATCAGCCACTTTAGGGGCGGTTGTTGAATCAGGCCACAACATACTGGAAGCGATAGTGCCTACAGGAGAAGAAGCCCTTCCCGGCAGTAATTTGGCGGAATCCATCGCATAGAGCACGATGAAGGGAATGGCTTTATCCATGGAGGTATGCAGATCGAAATGATGAGAGGTACCGTCGCCATGCCATACGCCTTTGAAGGTGCCTTCATTGGTCAGCTGGCCACTGAAGAACCTTTCATTGTCGCCGGTAGTGCCTTCCTCGTAGATCTTCACCAGGCCTGAATCGCCGGTGCCGGTGAGGCTCAGCGGCATGCCGATGCTATCATAACAGTAATATCCGGTATAAGCATTGGGTGTAGTTCTCAGGAGTTGCATGGTGATGGGCTTATTGTCCATGCTGCCCTTGAGTTGTGTGTAAAAGAACGGGGTAGATACCAGTGGCGTTACGGCGGCCGAGGTGCTGTCGCTGTCGTGCTTAGCGCCGTTGTTCTGATAGCAGGAACCTAGCAAACCCGCTGCCAGCAGCAACAATAAGGATATTCTTTTCATAGTATGATTTATATCAGATCATCAAATTTACTATTATCCTTCCATACCTTTGTGTTAACTAGTGCTATCAGATAACAACTAATCAGTAAACCATGTTGAACCAGAAAATAGCAGATCTCCGGAAAGATTATAAGCTGGCTTCTCTGGATGAGCGGGATGTGGCGCCCTATCCTTTGCAGCAATTTGAAAAATGGTGGCAGGATGCCACTACGGGGGAAGTAGAAGAGCCCAATGCCATGACCTTGGCCACCAGTACGCCGGATGGCCATCCTTCGGCGCGTATCGTGTTGTTAAAGGGTTTCGATGAAGAGGGTTTTGTATTCTTTACCAACTACGAAAGCCGCAAGGGGCAAGAGTTAGCGCTGAACCCACATGTGTCTTTATTGTTTTTCTGGCGTGAGTTGGAAAGGCAGGTTCGTATAGAGGGCACCGTTAGTAAGGCGAGTGCGGGTATCAGTAATGATTATTATAATAGCAGGCCTGTTGGCAGCAGGATTGGTGCAATTGCATCGCCACAGAGTAAGGTGATACCTGGGCGCACATTCCTGGAAGAGCAGGTAGATCAGGTGGCGAGACAATATGCGCAAGCAACGCCGCAGCGACCTGATTACTGGGGTGGTTATGTGGTAAAGCCCAGCGTAGTAGAATTCTGGCAAGGCCGTAGCAGCCGTTTGCACGACCGTATCTTATACACCTTGATGCCAGGTGGCAGTTGGAAAATAGAACGGCTGGCGCCGTGAAAATGTGAGAATTTATTGATTTACGGATTTATGAATTTGAGGATTTACGGATTTGAGAATTTATTTGTCAATCCTCAAATTCATAAATCCGTAAATCCGTAAATCAATAAATTCTCACATACCGCTTAGGCTTTCTTATCTGCTTTTGCAGCAGTAGTTTTCCTGGTTTTTGCAGGTCTGGATTTACCAAAAGACTTGTTGGAAATCTTACCTCTTTTGGTTTTTACATCTCCTCTACCCATAACGAATAAATTGAAGTTTGTTGTTTAATATGATGTTGATAACAGCCTGCAAATTACTTTAAATCGCTGAAATAGCATACTGCTGGCGGTTTTATATAATAAAAAAAGCAAGAAACATGATTGTTCCTTGCTTGAATAAGTTGTGCTAACTGATTAGAGCTTGTCAGATAAAGCTTTACCAGCTTTGAATTTAGCAACTTTCTTAGCTTTGATCTTGATGATCTGGCCAGTCTGTGGGTTTCTACCGTTACGAGCAGCACGTTTAGAAACTGAGAAAGTACCGAAACCAACCAGCGTTACTTTACCACCTTTTTTCAGGGTATCAGCAACAGCTTTAGTGAAAGAATCCAATGCTTCGTTAGCCTGGGTTTTAGTAATGCCAGCATCTTTGGCAAGTTTGTCGATTAATTCGGCTTTGTTCATAGTTAGTAAGATTTAACTAGTGAAAAAATGTTTGATGTGAGCAAATATAGCGCGTTTTATCAGATTACCAAATTTTTTGCAACTTTTTTATACAAATTTTTATCGGCTGAAAAACGCTACTGGTAACGGTTACAGCTGATTGGTCGTTTTCCTGCTAAAGTGTAAAAGATTAGCAGGATCTTATAAAACCCTGTGCCCTAGCTCATTTGCCAGTCTTTTTACTATAAACGCACCTTTTTCCCAACTATTGTACCAGACTCCCAATGCCTTGAAAATAGTGAATTTCCTGTGGATAAGTTTCAAAACAACAGCAGTTTTATACCGTCTGCATCAAGGTAGAAAAGGCGATAAACTGATCGCCAAAGAGGTCGAAACCCCTTTGCCGGAGGGCGGTGGCGTGTTCTTCCAGGAAAGTGTTATAGTTCTCCATACTGTCAGTAAAGTACTGAATAGCATAGGTAGGCCCGTCTGCATCATCCTGCTCCAGCAGGCGGCATATGCGGTAATCATGGAAAAGCCCGGTGTTGAGCATGGCGGGTATCTGCTCATCCCGTATCCAGTCTAACCAGCGCAAATGCTGGTCTGTAGCCACTTTAACGGTAACGTTATAAATGATCATCTTGCTTGCAGATAGTTGAAAATTCAAATCAATATATGGTGAAACCGCTTACAGTGCCAGTTCCAGGAAAACCGGGCAATGGTCGGAATGTTTCACATCCGGGTAAATGGTGGCATGTTTCAGCTTCTCCTGCAGCGGGGCGCTAACATTGATATAGTCGATACGCCAGCCTTTGTTATTGGCCCGGGCATTGGCACGCACGCTCCACCAGCTGTAATGGTGCGGCGCAGGGTTGAAATGCCGGAAAGTATCTACAAAGCCGCTGTCAAAGAGCTTGTCCATCCAGGCACGCTCTTCGGGCAGGAAGCCGGAAGACTTCTTATTGCCCACCGGATCGTGGATATCGATCGGCTTGTGACAGATGTTATAATCGCCGCAAACCACCACATTAGGGCGGGTTTTCTTCAGTTCGGCGATATGCAGGAAGAATTCATCCAGCCATTGGTATTTATAGGCCTGCCGTTCGTCGCCACTGGTGCCGGAAGGGAAGTAGGTATTGACCAGCGTGATATCGCCGAAATCCAGCCTTATAAAGCGGCCTTCTGCATCACTCTGGACATAGCCATTACCGTACTGCACATGATCCGGTTTGATGCGGGTGAGCACTGCCACCCCGCTATAACCTTTTTTCTGGGCAGGGTACCAGTAATGCTCATATCCGAGCTGGTCGAACTGCGCGAAATCCACGTTTTCCTTGTGTGCTTTGATCTCCTGAAGACAGATAATATCCGCGGGATCTTCTGCGAGCCATTGCGTGAAACCCTTGTTCATGGCAGATCGCAGGCCATTTACGTTGTAAGTAACGATACGCATCTTTTGATTATTATAGGCTGAAAATTACGAATTAAAAAGAAACGGGTGTTTATACAAACACCCGTTTCTTTTGCAAAACCCTTTAGTAAAGGGTTACATATCATACTCCAGGTTAGGACGTAGCCATTTCTCGGCTTCTTCTATCGTCCAGCCTTTGCGCCGGGCATAGTCTTCCACCTGGTCTTTCTCTATTTTACCGAGGCCGAAATATTTTGCCTCCGGGTTGGCAAAATACCAGCCACTCACGCTGGCGGCGGGATACATGGCCAGTGATTCGGTGAGGGTGATACCGGTGTTTTCGGTGGCATGTAAAAGATCGAACAGCTTGTACTTTTCGGTATGTTCCGGACAGGCAGGATAGCCGGGCGCGGGGCGGATACCTGTGTATTCTTCTTTGATCAGATCTTCGTTGCTCAGATGCTCTTCGCTGGCGTAGCCCCAGAACTCTTTACGTACACGCTCGTGCATCAGCTCTGTGAAAGCCTCTGCCAGCCTGTCGGCCAGCGCTTTCAGCATGATGCTGTTATAGTCGTCGTGGTCTGCTTTGAAGCGGTCGAGCCATTTTTCAATACCAATGCCTGCAGTAGCGGCAAAGCCGCCGATATAGTCCTGGTAGCCGCTTTCAGCCGGTGCAATGAAATCGGCGAGGGAGAGGTTAGGCTGCCCCGGCGCTTTTTTGATCTGCTGGCGCAGGAATTCGAGCTTCACGGGCGCGATGCCTGGCTGCTCTGGTGTTACCTGTATAGTGTCCGGCGCTACGGCATTGGCGGGAAACAGGCCAATAACGGCGTTGGCGCCCAGCCATTTTTCATCGATGATCTTCTTGAGCAGGGCCTGTGCATCGTTGTAGAGGCGCGTAGCTTCCACGCCTACTACCTCGTCGGTCAATATCTGCGGGAATTTGCCATGCAGTTCCCAGGAGATGAAGAACGGCTGCCAGTCGATATAACGGGCGATCTCTCCGAGATCATAATCTTCAAATTTCCTGATGCCGGTAAAGGCAGGTTTCACCGGTTTGAAGTTTGACCAGTCGATCGCTGTTCTATTCTGTTGTGCTTCCGCAAAAGGCAGGTATTGCTTTACCGGCTTCTTGTTGCGGAAAGACTCATTCAGTTTATGGTATTCGGTCTGGATATCACCGAGGAAATTCTTTTTCAAAGCCTTGTTGAGCAGGCTGCCGGTAACGGTTACACTGCGGGAGGCATCGAGCACATGTACTACGCCATGCTCATATTCCGGTGCGATCTTCACCGCGGTATGGGTGCGGGAAGTGGTGGCGCCGCCGATGATCAGCGGGATATCAAATGCCTGGCGTTTCAGTTCACGGGCTACGTGTACCATTTCGTCCAGACTAGGCGTGATCAGGCCACTGAGGCCGATGATATCCACTTTTTCCTGTTTGGCCACCTGCAATATTTTGTCTGCGGGCACCATTACGCCGAGGTCGATGATTTCGTAGCCGTTACAGGCCAGTACTACGCCTACGATATTTTTACCGATATCATGTACATCACCTTTTACCGTGGCGAGGAGGATCTTGCCGGCGGACTTCAGCTCTCCGCCTTTTTCGGCCTGGAGGCGCAGTTTCTCTTCTTCGATGAAAGGGGTGAGCACGGCCACGGATTTCTTCATCACGCGGGCGCTTTTCACTACCTGTGGCAGGAACATCTTACCACTGCCGAAGAGGTCACCTACGATGTTCATACCATCCATGAGCGGGCCTTCGATCACATCGAGGGGGCGCGGGTATTTCAGGCGGGCTTCTTCTGTATCTCCTTCTATATAATCGGTGATACCATTTACCAATGCATGGCTAAGGCGTTCTTCCACGGAGCCGAGGCGCCAGCTTTCATCTTTCTCTATTACCTTGCCTTTGGCCTTTACTGTTTCTGCAAATGCGATGAGCCTTTCGGTGGCATCTTCGCGGCGATTCAGTATGGCATCCTCACAAAGTTCGCGGAGTTGCGGTTCGATATCGTCGTATATCTGTAACATACCCGCATTCACGATACCCATGTCCATACCCGCTTTGATGGCATGGAACAGGAATACGGAGTGCATGGCCTCGCGCACGGTTTCATTACCGCGGAAAGAGAAGGATACGTTACTCACGCCGCCGCTCACTTTGGCCAGCGGCATCAGTTCCTTGATACGGCGGGTAGCGTTGATAAATTCTACTGCATAGTTGTTATGTTCCTCGATACCGGTGGCGATGGCGAAGATATTGGGGTCGAAGATGATATCCTGCGGATCGTAGCCTACCTGCTCGGTGAGGATCTTGTAGGCGCGATGGCTGAAGGCGACCCTTTTTTCTTCTGTATCGGCCTGGCCATGTTCGTCGAAGGCCATTACCACCACTGCGGCGCCATAGGCTTTACAGATGTAAGCCTGCTCAATGAATTTGGCTTCGCCTTCTTTGAGACTGATAGAGTTCACGATACATTTACCTTGCACGCATTTGAGGCCGGCCTCTATCACGGAGAACTTACTGGAGTCGATCATGATAGGGATGCGGGAGATATCCGGCTCGGCGGCGAGGAGGTTGAGGAAGGTGGTCATGGCCTTTTCGCCGTCGAGGAGGGCGTCGTCCATGTTCACATCCAGTATTTGCGCACCGTTTTCCACTTGTTGGCGGGCAACGGACAATGCTTCTTCGTATAGTCCTTCCCGTATGAGGCGGGCGAACTTCTTAGAACCGGTTACGTTGGTACGTTCGCCGATATTGATAAAATTGGTTTCCGGCCTTACGATCAGGGGCTCCAGGCCGCTGAGGCGCATGAAAGGAGAGATGGTCCTGCGTTGGGCGGTAGCGTCCCCGATGGGGCCGATGTCGTTTATGGTGGTTGCGCTCATTGTTGCTGTTAGTCGTATTAAGGTGGAGATCCGTTAAGCCAGTGCTGCGGCCAGTTCAGGCTTCAGGCGTGGACTGACATTTTTCACATGTGCTGCGATGTGGCGGATATGATCGGGCGTGGTGCCGCAGCAGCCGCCCACGATATTTACGAATCCGGATTTTGCAAAGTCTTCGATGATGCAGGCAGTATCTTCCGGCTGTTCATCATATTCGCCGAAGGCGTTGGGCAGGCCGGCATTGGGATAGCAGCTCACATAGCAGCTGGCGATATTGGCCAGCTCTTCGATGTAAGGCCGCATCTGTTGTCCGCCCAGCGCGCAGTTCAGGCCTATGGAGAAGGGGTTGGCGTGCATCACGGAAATATAGAAGGCTTCCAGTGTTTGTCCGCTCAGCGTTCTGCCGGAGGCATCAGTAATGGTACCGGAGATCATGACTGGCAGCTCTGGCTGGCCGCTTTCCCGGAAATATTTTTTGATCGCGAAGATCGCGGCTTTGCAATTGAGCGTGTCGAAGATGGTTTCTATCAGCAGGATATCTACGCCGCCTGCTACCAGGCCTTTGATCTGCTCTTCATAAGCGGCGGCTACTTCGTCGAAGGTAACGGAGCGGTAGCCGGGATTGTTCACATCCGGCGAGAGCGACAATGTTTTGTTCAAAGGGCCGATAGCGCCTGCTACAAAGCGGGGCTTGTCGGGGTTTTTAGCGGTATATTCCTGTGCTGCTGCTTTAGCAATGGTGGCAGCGGCTACATTCAGTTCATAGGCCAGTGCCTGCATGTCGTAATCGGCCATGGCAATGGAAGTGCTGCTGAAAGTATTGGTTTCAATAATGTCGGCGCCGGCTTCCAGGTATTCTTTATGGATGGCAGCGATGATCTGCGGCTGAGTGAGATTCAGTAGGTCATTGTTCCCTTTAAGATCAGTATGGTAGTTGGCAAAGCGGGTTCCGCGGTAGTCAGCTTCCTGTAGTTTGTATCGCTGGATCATGGTGCCCATTGCACCGTCAATAATGAGCACACGCTCATTTGCGCAGTCTTGTAAAGATTTCATGTCTGATGCGTTTATTAGTTACTGTTTAAGTACCAGGGTCGAACAATAAACAAATCCACCCTGTATATCCTTGCAAATTTAAAGTTTTCCCTGTTAATTACCTACTGTACTAATTTCCCGCAGAATGATACGATTTGTTTTTTGTATAGATTTTATCTATACATAGAAATTTTATTTGGAGATAGTCTATAAAGTCTACTATATTTGTAGGGTAATAGAAAAAGCGCCATGCAACAAAATGATTTAAAGATAGTGAAAAGAACGGCCAGGGCCTCCCGCCAGCCCTTAAACAGCAGAACAACCCGCTGCTGTTGCTGTATGTGCTAACAACAGCTCCTTTGTCATTAGTTCTCCATTTTCTTTACAACAAAACCAACACCCGACATGACGATCTCAAAGCATATCCAAAGCCTGCGTGAACACCTGGCCAGCCTGGGTTTACAACCCGTGCCAGACCTGAACACAGGAGATAGTCAGAACGAAGTTTTTAAAGTTTGTTTCCTGAATAAACTGGAAATGCAGCGCTGGAAAGCCTTGCAGGAACAGCAAAAAGCAGAGACCAACCATAACATATTACACGGATCAAAAGATCAGATCCGTTGAGCATTTTTCATAACGTGGAATTACAGGTTAAACGAAGACGGGTGCTATTGAGCACCCGTATTTATTTTGGGATTTAGGGATTTTCGGATTTTTTGATTTAAATCCGAAAATTCAAAAATCCCTAAATCCCTAAATTATTTCTGTTGAACGTAGCTTTCCAGTGGTAGCCGGTTGGAGATGGAGCGAGCCAGCGTCATCTCGTCGGCATATTCGAGTTCGCCGCCAAAAGCAATGCCACGGGCAATGGTGGTGATCTTCACCGGAAGATCTTTCAGTTTTTTAGAGAGATAGTAGATCGTAGTATCGCCTTCAATGGTGGGGCTTAAAGCCATGATCACTTCCTCTACACCCCGCTGCTGTACACGCTCTACGAGGGAATGTATATTCAGCTGATCGGGACCTACGCCATCAATAGGGGAGATGATGCCTCCCAGCACATGATACAAGCCATTATACTGCTGCGTGTTTTCGATGGCCATCACATCACGGATGCTTTCTACCACACACACTACATTTTTATGACGGGAGTGGCTGTTGCAGATGCTACAAGTATCTTCATCTGATACGTTATGGCATATCTGGCAAAACCGGATCTGTTCCCGCATACGGGAAATAGCATCGCCAAACTGCTGCACCTGGCTCAGGTCTTGTTTGAGCAGGTGCAATACCAGGCGCAGCGCAGTTTTCTTACCGATACCCGGCAACTTCGCAAATTCATTTACTGCGTTTTCTATCAATGCGGATGAGAAGACCATAATGCAAAGTTAGAGATTTATTGATTTTCGGATTTTTTGATTTAAATCCGAAAATTCGAAAATCAATAAATCCTCAAATCCTAAACGGTTTCCTGACGGTCCAACCGGCCTTCAGGTTTTCTTTTTCTGGCAGCAGGATCACTTGTTCCGGCTGCTTTTTGGGTTGGGTATAGTAATTACCACGGTCCCATTTGCCGTTACCGTTTTTATCCAGCAATACCCGGATCTCGTATTCGCCAGGCGTGATCAGCGTTTGCGACCATTTACCATTCACTACTGTGCCGGAATATTTGATCACTTTGTCCTGCACCAGTTGGAACACATAATGCATGGTAGTATCATCGATGGCCTTGCGGGTGCTGTCGCTCAGCTCCAATGAGGCGGTAAAGGCGGAATAGTCGTTGAGCTTTTTGGTCTTGAAGTTGACGGTATCCGCCTTTAGTAATGTCTGTCCGGAAGTGTCTTGTACGGCGTCTTTCGGGATGATGAGGCGGTACGGCATGTTCTCTTTCCACTGGTAATCCATGGTGAGCTTCATGCGTGTGGAGTCCATGCTGCTGGCGAAGGTAACCGGTGTGTGGAGGGTGTCTTCCAGCAGCTGGATGCGGCTGCTGTCCAGCGTTTTAAGCGGCAGGTTGAAGGCCACGCGCAACGGCTGCGGCAATTCCTGCTGGCCGCCTTCAAGGGTGGGGGAGGCCGTCAGCCTTGGTTTCTTTTTGTCTTTATCTTTCTCCCGTTGTCTTTCTTTCTCTTCCTGCTGCAGCTGTAACTCAAGCGAGTCGAGCTTTTCCGGCTTCTTGACGGTGCTGTCTGTTTCCATGAACAGCAGCATGTTCACATCGGCTACGTTCTTGTTGGTCAATCCAATCGGTTTGTCTACAAATGCGATCATCTCGGAAGGCTGGTTATATTGCAGGTCGCGGTCTTCCTCTTTCAAAGCGAATATCTTGTATTCGCCCGGTGCGATGTTCTTAAAGCGGAAGGTGCCATCACCGCGACTTTTGGCGTAGTACAAAGGTTTTTCCTTGGATACTACGGAGTCGGTAAGGTCGCGGTAGAGCATCACGGCTACGTTGCTATCGAGCTTTCCTGTTTCTGCGTTGATGATGCGGCCGGTGATTTGCAAACTATCCAGGTAATCGCCGGTAGATATCACATACTGGAAATCCTGCACAATATTGCGCTCATTGATATCGCGGATAGCGTCAGCGAAGTTGAAAGTGTAGGTGGTATTGGGTTTGAGCGTATCTTTTATTTGCAGGGTAACGGTATGCAGCTTGGCCGTAACCAAGGGCACACGTTTGAGTGTGGGTGATACGATCAGTTTATCGTTCACATTATCCAGCTCCACAAATTCATCAAAAATGAAGGTAACCTTGTTGCCTTTGAAGTGCAGGGTGGAGTCATGAGGGTTTACCTGCAACAGCACCGGCGGAAGCGTATCCCGCGGGCCACCGCCCGGCGGCACTATATTGGCGCAACGTGTAAAAGAAATAGCTACTACGGTTATAAACATCAGCCAGAAAGCCCAGCTCCGGATATTTTGATTCATGAATGTTGGAATATTTGGCAAACTTACGAAAAGACGGGAAAGCTGTGCTTATATTTCCGGCTCTTCTTCGAGGGTGTGCAGGGCTACGTACAGCTGATTGTCTTTCACAAAGTTGCACCAGGGGCATTCCGGCTTGCCACAGCCGGTGTAGAAGTCCTTCTGCTGGATTTTAGACCAGGTATCAGTGATCTGTTGTGATACGGTAGTAAGGTCTTCCGGGGTGATGACCACCTTCTCCTTGTGATATACTTTTTGTTTGTTAGGCTCGATGAAGTCGAACTCGGTGCTCACCACCTTCCAGCTTTTGGGGCGGTAATTATCGAGCAGCAGTTTGTAAAATACGGCCTGCCGCCAATAGTCGCCACCATTGGGGTTTCGCTCATTGGGCCGTTCGAATTTCCGGTATTCCCTGATCGCTTTTTCGTAGTCGCCGGTTTTATAATCCACCACGTTGATCTCGTTGCCGTCAAATTCAAGTTTGTCCACTTTCCCTTTCAATGGCACGCCATTGACCGTTACATTGCGGATATTCCGTTCTACGCTCACGATCTTGTTCCATTCGTTGATATAGTTATCGTAATAACTGCTGAGGATATCCTTGCCATATTCCAGTCTTCGCTCGAAAGACTCTTTGGTAAAGCATTCGCGGTTGCGCATCATGGACCAGCGGAAATCTTTCAGGAACTCTTCCTTGCCGGGGAAGATATTGCTGTTGGCCTGCATTTTCACGAACAGCTTTTCCACGGCATAGTGCACGGCCGATCCAAATTCGGTACTTTCCGAGCGGCCTGTAGGAACGCGTACCAGGTTTTTGTAGAAGAAGCTGAGCGGGCAATCGAGGTAGTTGTTCAGCGCTGTTACGTTCATCACAAAAGTGCTGAGCAGGCTGTCGATGAAAGCATGGTCCACGGCTGCGATCTCGGGCGATTGCTGCTGTTGGTAGTGCAGCACTTCAAACTCAAACATCAATTCATCGTTCAGTTGTACACGTTCCTGTGGCAGCGGGTGTTCTTCCTGTATTTCTGCGATGAACATGCTGGGCTCGAGCGGTTTCCCATCCTGCTTGTATTCAGGATAGCTGATGTAGAGATGTTTTTCGGCGCGGGTGATGGCCACATAGAAAAGCCGGCGCAGTTCCTGCTCGTCTGTAGACGTAGCTTGTGTGGTGAACACCGTATCAGGAAAGGAAAAGCCGGTGCTGTTCTTTCTCTTTTTCTCCCAGAGATGCGAGTTGGTGCCCGCCATGAACACATATTCAAACTCCAGTCCTTTGGAGCCATGGGAGGTAATGAGATTGATACCTTTATCATTGCCGGATACCTGTACCAGTTCGATGGGGATGCCATTGGCTTCCATCAGGTCAATGGTTTCCATCAGCGCGATCAGTGTGAGGTCGGGATTACGGCGGGTTTCGTCTTTGATGAAATCGAAGAGGGCCTGCAATACTTTCATGAGCCACATCTTTTCAGGAGAGGCCATAATGTAAGTGAGTACGCCGCCTTCGCCGATGATGCGGGCGAAAAGCTGCTGCAGCGTTACGTTGTAGGCATCGCCGATCCATTTTTCCAGGAGGCGGCTGAGGTGCATGAGCGCATCGTCAGGCGCTTCAGAGAAAAGCGTGAGGTTGCGGGTAGACTGCCACTCCTGCAAAAACTGGCGGATAGATGTTTTTTCATCATAGCCTTTTTCTGCTACCCGGATGCTCACTTTCGCGGCTTCCACCGGTTGTATGTGGTAGAAATCGTAGTGCATGATCTCGAACAGGAGGCCATCGCCGCTATAGGGAGTGTCCATCTCTGCGGCTACATAACGCAGCAGGTTGAGCACATTGCGGGCGAAAGGCACCTGGAAGAGATTGATGTTACGTTTGGAATAAAAGGGCAAGCCCTTCAGCCGGAAGTATTGCGCCAGCTCTTCCCCGTATTTGTTTTCGCGGTAGATGACGGCGATCTTGCCAGGCGTAATACCCCGTTCAATGAGTTGGGTTACTGCCAGGGTAATGCCTACCATCTCGTCTTTCGGCGTATTATAAATTTGTATGACCGGCGGGATGTTGAGCGATACCAGATTTTTGTTGCTGGCCACCAGTTGTTTGCTCAGGCCTGGCAATTGGTTTACCAGCCTCGAATTGCCGTTGTTGTCGATGAGGGTCATGGCGGTATCGAGGATGTTCTGCACGGAACGGTAGTTCTGTGTAAGCACGATGGTGCGCAGGGTGTCGGAGAAGCCGCCGGCAAACTGTTCCATGTTCTCGACATTGGCGCCCTGGAAGCGGTAGATAGACTGGTCGTCATCTCCCACCACAAATACATTGGGCAGTTCTTCGCCTTTTATCAGCAGTTGTATCAGTTTGTTCTGTGTACCGCTGGTATCCTGGTATTCATCTACCAGTATATATTGGAATCGTTCTTTATAATCTGCGAGGAGGTTGTAATTTTCTTCAAATGCGCGGATCACCCACATGATCATGTCATCGAAATCGTAGCGGTTGGCGTTGAGCATGAGTTGCTGAAATACGTCGAACTGCGCTACGGCGGCCATCAGGCGGGCCATCTTCTCTTCTTCAATCGCTATTTTATCTGTGCGTATATCGCCTTTTTTGAAATTTTTGGTGGCGCGTTTGCAGATATATTCCTCCCGTTGTGGCAGGCTGTTGATGTATTCATCAACCCGTTCGCGGATGAAGGGCACTGTCCAGCCTTCCCGTTTCATGGTGGAGAAGAGGCTGGAGAGGTTCTTCATATCGAAGTAAACATCGCCACGGTAGCGTTTGAGCGGGTTGTTCTTGTCGAAGCCGTCGATCAGCTTTTTCAGCAATTGTATCTTCTCCAGGTCGGAGATGGGATCGAGTACGGTTTTATCGAACAGGCCCAGGTTGTCCTGGATCACTTCATTACAAAAAGAATGGAAAGTGTGGATGTTGACGCGGTAGGCATCTGGCCCGATGAAATCGGTCAAACGCTTGCGCATGGCCACAGTGCCGGCATCTGTATAGGTGAGGCACAGGATGTTCTGCGGCATGAAGTCTGAGTCGCGCAAAATTTTGCCGATGCGCGAAGCGAGGATCTGTGTTTTACCGGTGCCCGGACCGGCAATAACCATTACCGGACCTTCCGTATTGTCCACTGCTTCTCGCTGCTTCTCATTCAACTGCTCGTAAACTTCCTCGAAGCGTTCATGATATTGATGTGGGTCGCGGGCCATGCATTCTTTTTTATGACGATCTGCAAAATTACGATTAAGTTAGACGTTATTGCAGATATCCGGACTGGATGTTACTTAATTGTGCAAAAAGATGCCCATGATTTATTCGCTGATACGGGAACAGCTCATTCCTGCGCCGCTGGCGGCCGTGTGGGATTATTTTTCATCGCCTGGTAATCTGCTGGAGATAACGCCTTCGTATATGCGTTTCCGCGTTACTTCACGGCATTACGAAGGACCGATCTACCCCGGGCAGATCATTACCTATAAAGTGAGTCCTGTGGCGGGTATCCCGCTGTTATGGGTAACGGAGATCACGCAGGTGAAGCCGTTGGCATATTTTGTAGATGAACAGCGCAGCGGCCCGTACCGGATGTGGCATCACGAACATCATTTTGAAGCGGCGGGCGATGGCACACGCATGAAAGATATCGTGCACTACCGCCTGCCGCTCGGATGGCTTGGCACGCTCGCCCATGGCTTGTTTGTGAAACGCCAGCTGGAATCGCTGTTTGATTACAGGACAGCCCAGATCACGCGGCGCTTTGGCCCGGTTTCGCTATGATGCCACTATTCTTTTTCAGTGATTGTTTTAGTAAGATGATCGCCGGTGTACAGGCTGATGGAACTTTTGCCACTCTTCGGGATGGCGCCCAGCCACAGCGGCACGATCGAAGAAGATCCTTTTTCCTGCTGGCCTGTTGCCACGAAATGCAGCTCTGCATTGTTATTGTTGCTGTTGTTGGTGGCAGATTGCAACTGGATCTGCGTGCCATAGAAAGTGGGCGGCATCGTTACGGCAATCACGAGATGCGTACCGAAGTCGGGCTTGTCGATGGTGTTGTTCATCGTTTTGGCCATACCGAAAAGACTGTCGAACGACTGCTGGTTATCAATTACCAGGAAGGTGAGGCTATCCGTTACTTTGATAGTGTTCTTCACAAAGTAGCCGTTAATAGGTTGTACTTCCAGGTTAGTGACGGGGTTTGCGCTTACAGCCAGAGAGGTGTCGTTGTTGCCATTGGCGGCACTGTCGGCAGCGCCTTTGTTGCCGCCGCTGTTGCAGGATAGGGCCAGCAAAGCACTTGTTGCCATTAAAATAGATCTTACAGCGTTCATATAAGAGATGATTTGTTGACTAATTAACGTCCCGGCGACGGAATGGTTGCCCTGGACAGAGAAATTAACAAGGTAATATTTCCAACCGAGTGCTTACCGGTTCCGCTCATCCATGCGGTGCGTGGTTGCTGAGTATATACGACCGAGCAGCGGTTGATGCCAAAAGCTATGCCGTAATCCATCCCGATGGTGAAATGCCGCATGTGGGTGAGGCGGTTGCTGCTTTCGTCTACGAAGTGTTGATCGCGCGACCGGAAAATGCCGCCTTGCAGCAGGGCGTTGTACATCATGATGTCAAACCGGGGTCTTGCAAAGAGGTATACCTGGAACTTGTGCCTGGTAGCGGTTTTGAGATCGGCATCTCCGAAATAGGAATTGTATTTCCCGACGCGCAGGTATGTTTGTGCGAAGAGCCCTGTGGCCATGGTGCCGGCCCTGCCGCCGGCGCCGCCGATGATCTCGAAATATTTTCTGGGATGCCACAGCATCCGCTCATAGGTGAGGTTGTAGTTGAGTAACGGCGCGTTGGGCACCTGGTGACTCCATCCGCGGGGGAGTTGGTCGCCGATGATGTGGTGAACAAAGGTTTGCGTTTGCTCAACGAAGGCCCAGGGGCCCATCACGCCAAATACGATCTCGGAATGCAGGCTGTACTGTTTGGCGCTATTGTAGGAAGTGACGCCGTGTGTAGCGAAGAGCGCGCCGGCATAGTAGAAATCGCTGGGGATATAGGACGTATCGGCAATATTGTCTGGCGTGATCATTACCTGCATCAGGTCCCATTCGTACACGTTTACAGCCTTTCTGCCGGCCTTGGCCAGCAGCCACCGGTCGATGAAATGGTTTTTCTTCTTTTTCATATACAGGTATCCGATAGCAGTACCGTTGCTATACGCTCTGTCGGTACCCCGGCCCCACACATTGAAGAAGTCGTCATCTTCGTATAGGCGTAGCTGTTTGCTGGCATTTTGTTGAAGTTGGCCGCTGGCGTTTATGCTGCTGATACACAGTAGGAGCAGCCATGCTGATCGTTTCATTTCCGCGCTGAATTTATCTTGCTGGCAAAAAAATATGGATGAGTAACGGTGTCTTGTAATTTTATGCTTCTCCCGGCGTTAAAAGGAACAACAAATGAACGGCAATTGTTTCCTGACTATTCATTAAACAATACTAACCTGTATGCATATACTCCATTACCGGCTGGCTACCGCTGCCGATGCTGCTGCTATCGCTGACCTTTCCGTGAGGAGTTACGAAGAATTTGCGGCAGTGATGACACCGGGCAACTGGGAGCGGATGCGTACCAGCCAGGGAGATATGGATATCCTGGCGGCCCTGATGAAGATGAGCTATACTTTTGTATGTGAAAGCGGTGCAAAGTTGGTAGGGGTTGTGTTCCTGGTGCGCTCCGGCAACCCTACCGTAATCTACCCGGAGGATTGGGCTTATATCCGCCGCCTGGGGGTGGATCCTGATTTCCGCGGACTGGGTATCGGGCAGCAGCTGATGGAGATGGCCATCCGGCAAGCGCGTGAAGATGGGGAGAAAATATTAGGCTTGCATACCAGCACGGCCATGCCTGCCGCCAGGAAGATGTACGACAAGCTCGGTTTTGAGCTGGTAAAAGAGCTGGAACCGATCATAGGTCTCCAATATTGGCTCTACCGGATGACCTTGTAAGCTTGTCCATTTTAGCAGGAGTTGTGAATAAATTCATATAAGAGAGTTGCTCCATATATGGATTGTTTTTGCTAGTTTAGCTATTTCTAATTATCAGCACAACTTCTTGCGCAGAGATCTGGCACATATAAGTGAAAACGCGCTGGTGGAGCGGCTGATAAAGGGGGATCATGCAGCAAAAGAGCTGCTGTATGACCGATATGCAGGAGCACTCTACAGTATTGCGTTACAACTGGTGCCTATAAAAGATAGGGCCAATGATGTTATCGTCCGGGTTTTTACCTGGGCTTTCCATCAGATAGGGACATTCAGGACTTCAGGTTACCGGACCCTTTTTTTATGGTTATTGAGGAAAACCAGGGAATACGCTATCCAGGAAGCACTACCCGAAACCGCACTTACCGGAAATGAAATAATGGAAATGGAACACGGCATGCTGCAAAAGTTCTATTCAGCTTTACCGATCAACGAACAGCAGGTGTTCAGGTTATGTTATTTTAAAGGATTGTCTATAACAACGATAGCCCGTATGCTGGCATTGCCGGAAGGGCAGGTAAATGAAATGCTGGGAGCCGCTATGAAGGCTTTCAGAAAATTCTTAAAAGACGCTTGGAACTAAAATTTTACATAGAAAGCGGTATTATCGAATCCTTTGTGATGGGGCTCGCCACTGAAGACGAGGTGGAAGAGTTGCAGCATATGAGAAAGCTGTACCCTGAACTGGATACCGAGGTGGACATCGTGGAGCGCCGCCTGGAGAAGGCTGCCTTTGCCGACGCCGCTATGCCACCCGTGGAAATCCGCAACCGGATACTGCAAAGATCCAGATGGGACCGCGATACCAGCAATGGCGATACGCCACCCAATTACACTTTCATCAACATCCAACCAAAAGATAATGATCACATCTCCGTACACAAATACTGGAGGTTCTTCCTTATCTTCCTCGTATTACTGGCCAAAATATTACTGTTCTTCGCCATCTTCTACTATCTGAAATACGCTCAGATAAAAGAACAGGAAAAAGAGAGATTGAAAAGACCGGCTCCCGCCAGCGCCATTTATTCAAGCAACGAAAGAAATTGCTACCTGTTATAATTTCTGCCCGGATAATATCGTTTTGTAAAAAAAAGTAGAATTTTGAGAATCCGGGAAACGGAGGATATTCGTATATAGATATTATTATAATATATTTCAGGGCCTTACAAAATTGAACTTGCAAGATTACATAGAAAGTGGCATCATTGAACGTTGCCTGCTGGGATTGGCCACTCCTGAACAAGAGGAGGAGCTGATCTACCTTCGTAAAATATACCCGCTGTTGAATGCGGAGGTAGCGGCAGCAGAAGAACGGATTGAGATGCAACTGTTTGCGGAAGCGGTGCCTCCACCTGTGGAGGTGAAAAGAACAGTCTTGCACCGCTTAAACCGCGGCAGCCGCTTCGATCACCGCACGCGCAGGGATAACGACTATGTACATACGAATACCGGCGATACTTATATCCACATCAAACCAGGATGGAACCGCACCATCTCCGTAAGCATCTGGTGGAGATGCGCCTTCATCGCGGTATGTATCCTGTGTCTGTCGCTCGCCGCCAGCACCTGGTATCTCCACAACCGCGTCAACCAGCTTGAAGATGTTTTGATAAGGCTGAAAACGCCTGCCATAGCGGCCCCCGCACTTCCTACCCACTAAGCGCCTCTTTTCATTTGGTACGTTTATTGTAAATGCTGAACTTGCCAGCGTATTTTGCTGTTATAGAACCTTATGCTGTAACAGTTGTTGAATTACCAGAGCATTTAAAACACAAATTCGTTTCCCATGAAAAATTTCTCATTTGCTGCTGTACTGCTCGCAGTGATCGCTATTTTCGGATCATCCTGCGCTCCAAAGCAAGGCGTTACCACCTCCATTAACAAAGCGGCTGTAAAAGGTAACTGGGTACTGACCGACGTTCACTATGAAGGAATCCCCGACAACGCCAAAGTGACCATATTTGACCAGGCCTCCGCCAAATGCTTCATCGGCAGCCAATGGGTATTACCCGACAACGGTATGGGCTCTTATACGATCTCTTCTAACACTGATGGCTGTACGCCCGCTTCCCAGAACATTGTATGGTCGCTCAACAAAGCTAATGGCGGCACACAATTCCAGTTCAAGAAACTGTACAGCGGCGAAAAAGCCAAGAACGTAACAGAAGGATACCGTGTTGATGTACTAGGCGCCGGCAGCACCATGACCTGGAGAGCCAATGTGAACTTCGAAGGTAACAACGCTACCATTACTTATACCCTGCAACGCAGATAGCGATTGCATTTCATCTTAATAAAAAAGATCAGCCAAAGCTGCTAGCAGCAGCTTTGGCTGATCTTTTTTATTAAGATTAGAATTTTACAAATACAGACGACTGGAAGTTGCGCCCGGGCGCCGGCATAATACCTCCCCAGAAATCCCAGCGGCGGTTGAAATATTTTTCATCCGTAATATTGTTGACGCCAAATCGTGCGCCCCAATGTTTCCGTTCATAGTTCAGGTGCAGGCCTGCATAATGATAAGCCGGTATAGGACCGTTGAAACCATTTGCACTGGCCACTTCCGAATTGGATTCATCACTGTATTGCTTACCTACATAGTTAAAGGCAACATTGGCATTGAATACGCCCTCACCGATCTTATGACTGTATTGCACACCTGCTGATGCCAGCTGCACCGGTGCATAACGGAGATAGTTGCCTTTGTTATCGCCTTCCGTGATACGGGCTTCCTGCCAGGCGCCGGTCACAAATGCGGAGAGACCTTTCCATTCGGTGGTTTGCAGTTCCAGCTCCACACCTTTGTGCGTTGATCCGGCGATGTTCCGGGATACGCCTGCATTGGCATCATAGATGATCTTGTCTTTAAAACTGAGATAGTATACCGCCAGCTGCACCTGTAACCAGTTAAGCGGCGACACCCGCGCACCGGCTTCATAGTTCATAGAGTATTGTGGCTTCAGCCGGATGCCTTTATCGATGGTGCCTGCATCCAGCACATCATAGATCAGCGGCGGCTGAAAGCCTCTGGACACGCTGGCAAATATTTCATAGTTGTCGTTGAACAGGTAGTTCGTGCCAAGAGAATACACCCAGGCCTGCACATGGGTGCGGTCTTCGCGGCCGATGCTCTTATCGGGGTTCTGTATGGTGTAATTGTCCTCTTTGTAGTTGATATTGCTGAAACGCAGGCCGGCAGACACGGAGAGCGGTGTGGTGATATGGAATTTATCGTAGGCATATACTTCGGTACTGAAGGTAGACGTAGTTTTGATACCGGTCATTTCACCTATATGTGCGCCAGGATAAAAACCTTTCATGGTATTGTTATTATAGCGGTCGGTATGTAAACGGGTACCGGCGATGAACTGGTTTTCATGACCGCCAACAGGGCGCGTGAGCTTGTAATCCGCTACAGTGCCCACTGCCGGCAGGTCGCGGATATAGCCCGTAACGTTGGTGTATTGGTTGTTGGCATCTTTACGGGAAATGAACCAGTTGCGTTGAAAATAGTTGCCATAGGCCGCAATGCTGATGGCGTCGTAACGGCTCAGTTGTTTATCCAGACTGATATGCGTGCTGAAACGTTTGGAAATGAAATCGTCATAAGGGTTTTGCACTTGCCTGGGATTCTCGTCAAACTGTTGCTGGGTGAGGCCTCCGGGCGTTTGTGAATTCTCCGTATAGCCGTCGAGGTAGATGGAGAGGTGGGTACTGGAATCGGCTTGCATGCCAATGCGGGCGGTGATGTTGTTGACATCGAACTTGCTGCGCGACTCACGCGGGCCATCGCCCTGGCGGCGATAGCCATTGATCCAGTAATCGAATTTACCTTTACGGGCGCCGGTATTCACCTGAGCGGTGAGCTCGTTCCAGCTGCCATAGCCCAGTTCCACGCGGGTTTCAGGCTGGAAGGGGGCTTTGCGGGTAACGAGGTTCACCACGCCGCCAATGGTGTAGCCACCGAAAAGCACGCTGGTAGCGCCGCCTTTGATCACCTCCACGCGTTCTACCTGGTTAAGGGGCATCATATAGTAGCCGCCAGGATCGCCATAATACATGGTGCCGCTGGGTATCTTGCCATCAACGAGGGTGAGCACACTGCTGCTGCGCTCCGGATCAAGGCCACGAAGGCTGTAGTTGGGCTTCAGCCCACGGCCGTCTTCATCCTGCGATACAGCGCCGGCAATGCGGGTGATGGCCTGATCCAGCGAACGGATACCCGCATCTTCCAGCTGCTTTCTCTCCAGCACCTGGATGGAAGCATCCATGCCCTTGATCTGCTGCTGGATACCGCCGGCAGTGATAATAACGGTATTGAGTATACGATTACGGAACGAAACACTGTCTGTTCTAACAGTGTCTTTTTGCTGTGCCTGCATAGTGCCGGCGCATAACAGCAACGAGCATAAAGGCCATTTGATGTTGGACATACAGAATATATAGATGGACGAAATGAGGCGCAAAACTACTCGCATGGCGGGCCTTGCTGTTTACGGGATCGGGAAAATAAATACGCGAAAACGGAATAAAAACAGAATCTGTATATTTAGTCAGCGAACCAATACCGTATTTTATGAGCACGCCGCACACCCGGATCCAGTTCCTGGCGCATGCCAGTTTCCGGATCAATACACCTGAAGGCCGGACCATCCTCATCGATCCCTGGTATACCGGCAATACCTATCTGCCGGCAGATCTGTCTATCCCCGAAAAAATTGATCTCCTCCTCCTTTCACACGGACATGGTGATCATCTCGACAAAAACATCCTCGATATCATCCACAGCAGATCTCCCAGAGTGATCGCCAATCCTGCGGTGCGCGCCTATCTGCTGGAGCATGGAGTTCCCGAGCATACCTTCGAGCCGATGAACGCCGGCGGCACCGTGTCTCTTCTGGATGTGAAGGTGACGATGACCAACGCCTTTCATTTCGCTCACATCACACTGCCGGATGGTACTACGGCCTTCCGCCATACCACCAACGGCTTTATTCTGTGGTTGAGCGATGATATCTCGATATATTATTCGGGAGATACTTCCGTATTCGGTGATATGGCTTTGCTGGGCGAGATCTATGAGCCGGATATCGCTATACTGCCGATCGGCGACCGTTTCACCATGGGCCCGCTGGAAGCGGCTTTCGCTACCCGCCTCCTCAAGGTGAAACATGTGATCCCTTGTCATTATGGTACCATGTCGTTTCTAACGGGAACGCCTGAACGATTAAAAGCATTAACGGAAGATATTGCCGGCCTGGAAATACACGCACTCAAAGCCGGCGAAACATTGGATACATCTACACTGCGGCTCAAGCAATGGTGAACTTAAAAAAACGCGGATGTTACCCCTCACAACGAAAAGACTACTCGTACACCCTTGCAGGCTACCGCTTGTAACGGAAATATATTTGAACAATCCGCACGGCGATAGCAGTCTGGATGCGCACATTCCGCCGGAATGGCCACTGCCCGACCTCCGTGAGCAGCTTCCTTATTTCATTGAACTGCTGCAACATGACCCGGGATTATATCCCTGGCTATTCTGGATCATCATTGAATCGAAAAGTAAAACGGTGATCGGTGATGTGGGCTTTAAAGGGCGGCCCGACAAGGATGGAGAAGTGGAGATCGGTTATTCGCTGTTACCGGAATACCGTAATCAGGGTTACATGTCGGAAGCGGCGGCGGAGCTGATCCGCTGGGCTTTTACTGCTACGCCGGTACGGCGTATCGTGGCAGAATGCGATGTGAGCAACCTGGCGTCTATGCGGGTACTGGAAAAACTGGGCATGAAACAAACCGGAAGGTCTGGCGAAATGATTTACTGGCGACTTCGTAAATAACGTATATCCGTTACCGTTATTCGGCCATATGCTGCCGGGTGAATTTGATAAAAAGCTGTGCCAGCTTGTCTTGCAGGCCTTGCAGGTATGTGAAGTGCAACTTCCTGACCAGTTTAAAATTTTTCACCGGCAGGATGGTGAACTCACCGGCTTCAAGTTCGCGCTGCACTGCTGCCAGGGAAATGAAAGCGGCGCAAGGAGAGTAGTGCAGGTACGATTTGATACTTTCCGTACTGCCCATATACATTGCGATATTGAGATCGGTGATCTTCAGTTTTAATCTTTTCAGCTCTTCTGTGATCACTTCCAGCGTGCCCGAGCCGTGCTCGCGCATCAGCAGGGGAATGGCTTTCAGGTCGGCAGCGGAAAGCGGTTCTCCGTTGCCATAGGTATGCTTCGCGTTGGCTACCAGCACGATCTCGTCTTTTGCAAACTCCACATATTTCAGCAGGGGGTTCTTGGAGCTGCCCTCTATAATGCCCAGCTGGATGCTCTTTTCAAAGAGCGCCTGTTCTATCTGTTCGGTATTGCCATTGGTGAGAGATGTTTTCACATCCGGGTACCGCTGGTTAAATTTTGCCAGCAGCGGCGGAATAAGATATTGCGCGATAGTAGTGCTGGCGCCTATCGGCAACATCCCGCCCTGTGTATGTTTCAGCTGATTGATGTCATACTCCAGGTGACGGTAATCGGTGAAGATGATCTCTGCATGATGCATCACGATCTGCCCGGCGCGCGTCAACTTGATCTTGTTGCCGATACGCTCGAACAAAGCCATGCCCAGCTGCTGTTCCAGCTCATGAATATGTTTAGTCACCGCCGGCTGAGAGATATACAACTCTTCAGCTGCCTTGGTAAAACTAAGCCGTTTGGCAACAGTATGGAATACTTTGAGTCTGAAATCGAACATGGGTTAAAATTAAGGATTTTCGAATTTATTGATTTTCGGATTTATTGATTTAATTGGAGCGGAGATGAACAATGTGTTATCTCCGCTCCAATTAAATCAATAAATCCGAAAATCAATAAATTCGAAAATCCCTAGTTCGCGCCACTGAAGCCGAAGTACTTGTAAATTGCCTGTCCGCGTTCGCTCAGGAGGAAATCCATAAAATCTTTTGCGGCTTGTTGGTGTGGGGCGCTTTTGAGAATGCCTGCCCAATAAGAGGCGGTGATGTTTTCTTTTTCCGGGATGGCGACGG
Organism: Chitinophaga vietnamensis; assembly: GCF_902167635.1. GTDB lineage: Bacteria > Bacteroidota > Bacteroidia > Chitinophagales > Chitinophagaceae > Chitinophaga > Chitinophaga vietnamensis. Next base: position 262,123 of record NZ_CABHMS010000006.1, on the reverse strand, counting down.
TGCTCACCGGGTGTTTCAGCAGTTGCTGATAGTAGGCTTCTGTAAACCATACGGGGCCTGCATCTGCCTGGTTGTAGAGGATGCGCAGTGGCGTTTCGCGGTGATGTATCTGGGTGAGGTAGGTGGTATGGCTTTTTACCTTCTCGTTCATGATACTGTTGCGAAGCGGCTCTCCGCCTGCTTTTACATAGGCTTCTTCGATACGTTTGCCGATGCCTTCCCAGGCGGGATTGGGCATGGCTACGCGTATATCTTTACGGGCGAGATCGCGCAAACCCTTGATGTGCCTGGGGTTTCCGGCCTGCACCATGATGGCCAATTTGTTACCTGCATAATGGTTTACGACGGAGAAGCTGTCGCGCAACTGATCGATACGGCTTTTGCCGGCGGTATAGATATCGGGGCGTATATCAATGCGCAGGTTGCCGAGTACCAATGAGCCGCTGAGGATCTGTTGCGCCAGGATGCCCGGCGGCAGCGTTTCCGCGAATACGCGCCGGTATTGCGGATATACCTTTTTGAAATCATGGATCAGGGAATCGATCACCATAAACTGGTTGCCGGCAAAGAAGATGACGAGCTGGGGATCGACGATATCGCCGTAGAGATCGGGTACGTTATCGATGCCAGGTACGGTGAAGTGTACGCCTCCCTGTGGTGGCGTGTTCCAGGGCGGATCAAAACGATGGTCCTGGGCAAAGAGCAGCTGGGCTGGCAGCCATGCCAGCAGGGTGATAAGATATTTTTTCATGACTAACGGTTATGGATGTACGTAGGCCCAGCCTTCCTGTTGTTTAATAATCAGTTCGCCGTTGCCGCTGGGAGTGTAGTTGATGAACGGGAACAGTTCGTCTTTCTGGATATTGCGTTCGCGCAGGGTATTTTCGCATTCCACGAGGATCACGCCGCGGGCTTTCAGGTCTTGCAGCAGTGATTCGTAGGGATGATCTTTCCTGAATACCGTTACGCCGCCGCTATGGGCCACCAGCTCAATGGTGAGCTGCTTTTGCAGGCGTGGGTCTTCCAGCGCGTTTTTGATATTGCGGAGGGTGGCACGGATCACTTTGTCGTCGTCGCTATTCAGCTGGTACACGGCGCGGTACTTGGTGGGCTGCTGGCTGCTGGCGGAGTGGATACCGATAGCAGCGAGGAGGCAGCAGAGAAGCAATGTCTTTTTCATTGTATGCTATTTAATGGATTAATGTTGTAATGGCTGGAAAGGTCCGTATTTATGTTGTTTTTCGGAGAAATTATCCGCGTAGGGGCCGAAGGGAAAATCGAATGGCTTCTTGGAGATATCGTGCCAGTCGGCCGATTGGTCCTTATGCGGCCTGGGTTGCGAGTTGATGAAGGCGGCTACATCCCAGGCTTCTGCGTCGCTTAGTTGCGGGTTGTTGTGATCCACGCCAAGGGGCATATTATACTTCACATATGCAGCGAAATTGGAGAGGCGGTAAAGGCCGGCGGCATCGTTGTAACTATGTTCTCCCCATAGTGGCGGATACGTATAGGCGATACCGTTATCCTGCCATTTGCCTTCGCCCCTGGCGCCGTGGCAGCTCTGGCATTTGGTGAGGTATACTATCTGGCCGCTATCGGGGCTGGCGGCGCGCGCAGGGAGGGGCAGCTTTTTGAGGCCGCAGCCTGCGGGCTGTTCTCCTTTGGCAACATTGGCGCCGAGCCATTCCATATAGGCTTTGATGGACTGCATCTCGCGGCTGTTGCTATCCGGTGCGCTGCCATTGAGGCTGCGCTCGAAGCAGTCGCTCACTCTTTTGATAATGCTTTCATTGCTGTTGGAGCGTGCACGGAACTTGGGATAGCAGGAGGCTACGGCGCTGTAGTTATTGCCATAGGCTTTGGTGCCGGCATTGAGGTGGCAGTTCTGGCAGTTCATGCCGTTGCTGATCTGCATTACGCTGCCTTTAGGCCCGAGGTAGCGGGCGGTTTCGCGGATGAGCGCCTGGCCGTAGCGGATACTGTCGCCGCGCGGCCCCGCCGGAATAGAGGCTTCATCCGGCGCCTGCCACAGCTTTACTGGCGGCGGCGTTTTGCTGGTGGTAGCGGTGGCACTGTTACAGAGGTCGGCCCACAGTGTCCGGTAGCATAGGAAAAATGTTTCAAACAATACTACCAGTACCAGCATGAACAGGCAGACAACCAGTTGAAAGACGGTGCGCTTGTAACGTAGAATCTTTTTGTCCTTGTTGGTTTCCATTTCAAATTACAGGTTGGTGATATAGCTGCAAAGCTAGTAGCAGCGAGCACCCCAGTCAAATTACTAATCTTTATCACCAATAACTTTTGGTTATGGGTGGATGTAGAGAAATGTTATAAGGACTTAAAGATATAAAAAAAGGAGCCTTTTTAAAAGGCTCCTTTTTGTTATGATTTTGACAGCGCAGAATTATGACTTAGCTTTCTTCTTGCCTGCGTTTGGATTGTTAGCTTTGTAGCGCATGTCTGGAGTACCGTCTTTTTTCAGCGGACCAGCAGCTTTTGCTTCTTTTACTTCTTTGTTTTCTTTGAAGCGTTTGTCAGGAGTACCGTCTTTTTTCAGGTGCTCACCGGTAGTAGCTGCAGTGGTTTTAGCAGCTTTTACATCAGACTTTGCTTCTGTTTTGGCGGCTTTTACATCAGATTTGGCTTCGGCTTTAGCCGCTTTCGCTTCAGATTTTGCGTGTTCGGTTTTAGCCTTTGCTTCTTTCTTTGCAGCAGTAGCAGCAGCCGGAGCTTGTGCCATGCTTACAGAAATACCCAGAAACAGCGCTAAAATGCCTGAGATGAACTTTTTCATAAAAAGAATGTTTTAGCAAAAATTAAAGATAATTTTCCAACTGTCCGATATTTATTCCAATTTTTTAAGGAAGATTTAATTTTTCTCTACCCACATGCCGTTTTCGCGTATGAGATTGATCAACTCATTCACGGCAACGTCGCTATTTAAACCACGCTTGACAATCTCTTTCCCTCTATAGAGTGTGATCTTGCCCACGCCGCTCCCCACGTAGCCGAAATCGGCATCCGCCATCTCTCCGGGACCATTTACGATACAGCCCATGATAGCGATCTTGACGCCTTTGAGGTGGTGGGTTACCGCACGGATGCGGGCGGTGGTTTCCTGCAGGTCGAACAGGGTGCGGCCACAGGAAGGGCAGGAGATATATTCTGTTTTGGAGATGCGCGTACGGGTAGCCTGCAGAATACCAAAAGCGATGTTGTTAAGCATGGCTTGCTGCGCGGTATCCGTGCCGGTATTGGTTAGCCACAATCCGTCGCCGAAGCCGTCCAGCAGGAGGGCGCCGGCTTCTGTGGCATGGTGGATCAGGTGTTCGTCGGCGTTGGAATGGCTGCTCACGCTGCGGATGATCACAGGCGACAGGATGTGTTTATTCAATAGTTCCGCAAAGAAGCGGCGTACATGCATCATGGCGCTGTTGCCGCTGGCTTCCGCTACGAGCACCGTGCGTGCCGCAAAAGCAGCGTCAGTGAGCTTTTCCAGCAGGGCGCCGATCTCCGGAGCATCCAGCTGCTTGCAAGGCACATTCACGAAGTTGAGCGGCGCCGTGGTAGTAGCCGACAGGTATTCACCGAGAGTGAAGTAAGGAATGTAATGTGCTTTATCGGCAAGTGTTTGCCAGTAGGCGGCGTTCAGCACTACCCGCAGTGTGCCGGGCAAACCGAAGGCGGGCGCCTGGTTGGCGGTGAAAAGATAATCGGCGGCGGCATCTGCGATGTTCCATTTGTCGCTCGGCTCATCATAGGCGTAACCCGCAGCGCTAAGATCGGCAGGCTGTAAGGGGCCATGGTGGCTGTAATCCGCCACTACGACCGGCACTTGTTTGTCGCCGATATTTTCTATGTGAATGCTTTCGCGGCGTTTGTAGTTGAAAGGATCATAGGGAACGTTGACCAGTGGCTCGTTAGCGGCTGGCGACTCGGGCTGGCGGTTGGCGTATCTTTTCACGATGTCGCGGCATACGGGCAATTCAAATTCCGGATCTTCTGTGAGGGATACCCGGATAGTGTCGCCTACGCCGTCTTCCAGCAAGGTGCCGATGCCGATGGCGGATTTGATACGGCCATCTTCACCATCGCCGGCCTCTGTAACGCCGAGGTGGAGCGGATAGCAGTGGCCCAGCTCCTGTTGCATGGTATGCACCAGCAGGCGGTAAGCCTGCACCATCACCTGCGGGTTGCTGGCCTTCATGCTCAGCACAATATTGCGGTAGTGCAGGTCTTCCGCGATACGCAGGAACTCCATGGCGCTTTCCACCATGCCCATGGGCGTATCGCCGTAGCGGCTCATGATACGGTCGCTCAGCGAGCCATGATTGGTGCCGATACGCATGGCGGTACCGTATTCCTGGCAGATCTTCACCAATGGTGTAAATCTCTCCCGGATACGGTCTATCTCTTCCTGGTATTCACTATCTGTATATTCGATCGTCTCGAATTTCTTTTTATCTACATAATTCCCGGGATTGATACGCACTTTTTCTACAATGCGGGCGGCGATCTCCGCGGCATTGGGCGTAAAGTGGATATCCGCTACCAGCGGGGTATGATAGCCCTGACGGCGTAATTCGTTCTTGATGTTGAGGAGATTCTCCGCTTCGTTCTTGCTCGGAGCAGTGATGCGCACGAGTTCTGCCCCGGCTTCAATACACCGGATGGTTTGAGCTACAGTGCCTGCAGTATCCATGGTGTCGGTGGTGGTCATCGTCTGGATACGGATAGGGTGATAATTTCCAATGAGCAGATCCCCGACTTTTACCTCCAATGTGGCCAGGCGCTTGTATTCTGTTAGTGAGTTGCAATAAAGCTGCATACGTTTTTTCGTTTTCCGCAGTACAAAGTTAATGAATGGACAGCGCAATTCTCCCGCTGCCTTAAAGCTACATTAAAATACACGAATGGCCCGGGCTACGCAGGACAAAAGCGCATAAAAGCGTAAATTTGAAACAATTATGCTAGTGAATAAAGGCGCCGACATTCCGTACCAGCATTTACCATATAGCGGACAGTTCAACATATTTCCGCTGGGTGGCTTTTCAAATGAGCTGACCCACCAGCCTCACCGCCATGACCATTTCCAGGTCATCTGGTTCACCAGGGCAGCAGGCCGGCATATGGTAGATTTTGTATGGTATGATGTAGAAGATAACATGGTGTTCCTGCTCCGCCCCGGACAGGTGCACCAGCTGGACTGCACGCGGGAAGGCTATTCCATCATCTTCACTGAAAAATTTTACTTCGCTAACAAGCACGATAAAGAAACGCTGTACGACTTTTCCAATCTTTTCGACAGCTGGCACGGCTATGGACCTATCCGCATCGGCGCTTCTACCACCGCGTCTTTCCTCGGACTTACAGAGCTGATGTTCAGTGAAATGGATCATGAGCCAGACAGTGGCAGCGTCATGAAACATTATCTCAATGCTTTTTTGTTATTGGCAGAGAGAGAAAAAAAACGCAACGCCAGCGAAACCATGATGCCCCTTAGCCACGATAGTCGCGTGGTGCAGCTCCGCCGCCTGATTGAAAAACATTTTCACTGCGAGCACCTCGTAGCCTTCTATGCCAATGCTTTTGCCCTTACTCCCAAACGTCTCAACGAGATCACAAAAGAATCCACCGGGCGTACGGTAACAGAACTGCTGCACGATCGCATCATCCTGGAATCCAAGCGCAACCTGGCTTTCAGCCACAAGAGCGTGAAAGAGATCTGCTATCAGCTCGGATTCGAAGACCCCGCTTATTTCAGCCGCTTCTTCAAAAATAACACAGGCATCTCTCCACAAGATTTCAGGGATATGATGTTCAAATAGTACAAGTCAATGGACGGATTGTCCAAACAAAGTGCATGAACCCCTCACTACCTTTGCGTCACTTATTTGCTCCGCCTTTGCAAACGAACGGCATTTTTAGACGCTATTAACAACAGTATGAACATTTGGAAACCGTTTTTCCTGCTGGCTTTTGCCGTGGGAAACGTTCCGGCAATGGTAGCGGCACAAACCCATCCTCTTACCTTGCAGGAAGCACTAACAACAGGGCTTAACAACTATCAATCGGTAAAAGCCAAAGAGAACTATGCCAAGGCAGCGAGCGAGAACATCAACGTAACAAAAAGAGAGTTCCTGCCCGACCTGAACCTGTCTGCGCAAAATAGTTATGGTACCATCAATGGCCAGAATGGTCCGATGTGGGGTTACAAGGGCTGGACTACCGGCGCTTCCGGGCCTGCATTGCCCAGCCAGAACTGGAATGCCGCCTTCGGAGGCCTTTACCTGGCCAACATCTCCTGGGATGTAGTCACCTTCGGCCGCCGTGTTGCCAAAGTAGATATGGCAAAGCAACAACTCTACAATAGCAACGCCGACCTGGAACAGGAAAAATTTGAACAACAGGTGCGCATCGCGGGCGCCTACCTCAACCTGCTGGCGGCGCAGCGCCTGCGCGGCTCCATGGAATCAAACCTGCACCGCGCACAGGAACTGCAACGCATGATCGTTACCCGCGCGCTCAACGGCCTGCAAGCCGGCGTAGACAGCTCCATCGCCAATGCGGAAGTATCCAAAGCGAAACTCTCGCTGGTAGATGCACTCAACTATGAACAGGCACAAAGTAATAAGCTGGCGGAAATGATGGACGTAACGCCGCAGAACTTTATACTCGATACCACTTTCATCACCAGGATACCGGCGCAAATGATGGAATCCGCTACCACAACGGATTCCGCCACACTCAAACAACAGCCGATCCTGAGGCTCTTCAGCAGCCGCATCTCGCTGAGTGAGGCCAACCAGCGCTTCATCAGCAAAAATGTGATGCCCCGCCTCTCGCTTATGGGCGTGATGCAAACGCGCGGCTCCGGTTTCAACTCCGACTATAACCTCGCGAACCTCAACAGCTATAGCAGCGGCTGGTGGGAAGGCATTCATCCACAGCGCTCCAACTATCTCCTTGGCCTTAACCTGTCATGGACCATCACAGACCTCTGGCGCACGCACTCGCAGGCAGCGCGCCAGCAATACACCACCGAAGGATTGAAGAACGAATATAACCAGACCTATCACCGCTTGCAACAGCAATTGGTATTGTCTGACCAACAGATCGCCAACGCCGTGAAAAAATACAGAGAGGCGCCCATCGGCCTGAAAGCCGCCAGCGACGCCTTTTTGCAGAAAAGCACCCTGTATGAAAATGGATTGAGCAACATCGCCGATCTCTCACAGGCATTGTACAACATCAACCGCGCAGAAACAGATCGTGATATCGCCTACAACGGCGTATGGCAGGCGCTGTTGTACAAAGCGGCCACCGTTGGCGACCTGCAACTGTTTTTAACGCAGCTGTGATCCCGTATCACCGCTATCTATCACGCATTCACTATTCAATCATATGAACCTGATCAGAACGGCATTACAGAAACCGATAGCTATTATGGTAATAGTGGTGGGCCTTTTGTTCTTTGGTATTTCCTCCATGCGGAGCATCAAGATAGATATCTTCCCCGATCTGAACCTGCCCGCGATCTATGTATCGCAGCCCTTTGGCGGCATGTCGCCACAACAGATGGAAGGTTTCATCGCCACCAACTACTCAAATCTCTTCCTGTATGTAACAGGTGTAAAAGATATTGAAGCAAAAAATATCCAGGGCCTCACCATGATCAAGATATCCTTCTATGAGGGTACCAACATGGCGCAGGCAGCTGCGGAAGTAACGGCCATGGCTAATCGTGCCTTTGCTGCGATGCCCCCTGGTACGCAACCCCCGTTTATCATCCGCTTCGACGCTTCCACACTGCCGATCGGGCAGCTCGCATTGAGCAGCTCCACCCGCAGCAACAACGAACTGCAAGATCTCGCGATGACCATCGTACGTCCTTCGTTCAGCCGCATAGCAGGGCTGACATCTCCTGCTCCTTTCGGCGGTAACTCCCGTACCATCGTGATCCACGTAGATCCGCAACTGATGCGCAGCCATAACCTCACACCCGATCAGATCGTGGCCGCCGTCAAGGATAATAACCAGATATCTCCCGCAGGTAACGTGCGTATCGGCGATGTTACCTATCTCACGCCTGCCAACACCGTGATCCGCACTGTGAAAGAGTTTGAGAACATTCCGCTGGTATCCGGCAGCGGTCCTACTATATTCGTGCGCGACGTAGCCAAAGTGGAAGACGCCGCCGACATCACTTCCAGCTATGCCGTGATCAATGGCAAGCGCTCTGTTTATCTTCCCGTAATCAAAACAGCAGACGCCTCTACCTGGACAGTCGTGAACAATCTTAAAAAAGCATTACCGAATATTCAGAAATTATTACCGGAAGATGTGAAAATATCTTTCGTATTCGATCAGAGCGTATATGTAGTGAATGCCGTGAAAAGCCTCATCAGTGAAGGAGTGATCGGCGCTGTGCTCACAGCGCTGATGGTGCTGCTCTTTCTCGGCGACCGCCGTAGCGCCTACATTGTGATCATCACCATCCCGGTATCCGTGATCATCGGTGTGATGTTCCTCAAGCTCGCAGGGCAAACCATCAATATCATGACGCTGAGCGGGCTTGCGCTCGCCATCGGGATATTGGTAGATGAGTCCACCGTAACGATCGAGAATATCCACCAGCACCTGGAGATGGGCAAGCCGAAGGCGCAAGCCATCTGGCATGCCTGTCAGGAGATCGCGTTCCCGAAACTGTTGATCCTGCTGTGTATCCTTGCCGTGTTCGTGCCTTCCTTCACCATGACCGGCGTGCCCCGTGCCATGTTCCTGCCGCTCTCGCTGGCGATCGGCTTCTCGATGATCGCCTCTTACCTGCTCTCACAAACCATGGTACCGGTATTGTCGAACTGGATATTGAAGGCAGATAAATTCAGGCATGCACCGGTGCATCATCATGTACACAGCAGCGATACCCACAAAACAGCCGATTATATTGAAACGGAGCTGGCCAGTGAAAAGTCGCACCAGCAGGACCTTTCACGCTTCGATAAGTTCAAGCTGCGTTTCATGGGATGGCTCGAAAGCCTGATGAAACGCCGCAAACTGGTGATAGGCGCCTATTTCCTGGTGATAGGAGGCGTAGTGGTATTATGTGCAAGTATTATTGGCCGTGATATATTACCTAAACTCAATAACGGACAATTTCAATTAAGGCTCAAGGAGCCAACCGGCACCCGCATCGAACGGACGGAGGCCATGCTTATCAATACGACGGATATTTTGAAGGAGATCGTTGGTGCCAACAACATCGACATTACGTCTTCCTTCATCGGGATGCATCCGTCGTCGTATTCCACCAATCCCATTTACCTCTTCATGGCCGGCCCCAATGAGGCAGTGCTGCAAGTGAATCTAAAAGAAGATTACAAGGTGAACCTGGACAAGCTGAAAGAAAAACTACGGAAACGCATCCACGAAAAGATGCCGGAAGTAACGATGAGCTTTGAACCAATCGACCTCACCGACAAGGTGATGAGTCAGGGCGCCAGCACCCCCATTGAGGTGGCCGTGATGGGTAAAAACCTGAAAGAGAGCAGGCCTTACGCAGAGAAGATCCTCGCTGAAATGAAGAAGATCCCCTATCTCCGCGATGTGCAGCTCAACCAGGCCATGAATTACCCGGCTATCCGCATCAACATCGACCGCGAAAGAGCCGCACAGCTGGGCCTCTCCATCGGAGAGATCGCCCGCTCTCTCACTGCCGCTACTTCTTCCAGCCGCTTCACGGAAAAGAACGTATGGCTTGACGAGAAAAATGCAACATCGTATTTTGTGCAGGTATCTGTTCCGGAAAATAATATGGCCGCAATAGACGACCTCGCCGCGATTCCGCTCAGTAAAGACAAGGCACGCCCATCACTCGGTGATGTAGCCTCCTTGCAACCCGATACCGTAATCGGTGAATACGATCGTATCGGCGCAGTACGTATTATCTCTATCGGCGCCAACATTCATAAGAAAGATCTCGGCTCCGCTACCGAAGCTGTAGAGCGGGCTATCAAACATGCAGGAGAGCCGCCCCGCGGCATCACCGTGGAAAAACGCGGCCTCATGAACCTGCTCGATGAAACGCTCGACAGCCTGCAGGCTGGTCTTGCCGTGGCAATCATCGTGATATTGTTGCTGCTGGCTGCCAACTTCCAATCATTCAAAGTGGCGCTGGTATCTATCAGTACCATCCCGGCAGTACTTGCAGGCTCGCTGCTCATGCTGCTCGCCACTGGCTCCACGCTCAACCTGCAAAGCTACATGGGCATCATCATGTCAGTAGGCGTGTCCGTTTCCAATGCTATCCTGTTGGTGACCAATGCAGAGAAATTGAGGAGAGAAAATGGCGATGCCACACAATCCGCGCTGGAAGGCACTTCCATCCGCTTGCGCCCCATCCTGATGACGAGCATCGCGATGGCTGTAGGTATGATTCCGATGGCTTCCGGCCTCGGCGAAGCCGGCGATCAAACTGCGCCACTGGGCCGCGCCGTGATAGGAGGGCTCATCGCCAGCACCCTGGCATCGGTGTTCATCCTTCCGCTGATCTTCTCCTGGGTACAAAAGAAAGCAACAACAACATCTATTTCACTGGATCCTGAAGATGAAAGCAGCCCGGTGTATGTGCCAGGTCCTAAATATGCCTGATAAAGTAATGATAACTATAACGACTAAACGATCTTTAAATACCATGAATACGATTCATTACAACCCTAAGTTCCGGATCATGACGGCGGCGGCATTACTGCCACTGGGCTTGTTTTTCACCGCTTGCCACAGCACGCATGCGGAAGATGAAAGCGATGTTGCCAGCAATAAGGGTGTACAGGTAAAGACCATACGCCTGCAGAAAAGCCAGCTGGATGCCCAGCTGAAATTACCCGGAGAAGTGAAACCTTTCCAGTTCGCCGACCTCTACGCGAAAGTGAACAGCTATGTGAAAAATGTAAGCGTGGATATGGGCAGCCAGGTGAGCGCCGGCCAGGTGCTTGCTACACTCGATGCCCCTGAAATGAATACGCAACTGCTGGAAGCGCAATCGCGCCTGCATACCAAAGAGGCGATGTTCCGCGCCAGCAGGGCCACTTACGAGCGCCTGCTCAAAACCAGCCGCGTGCCGGGTACGATCTCTCCCAACGACCTGGAAATGGCACTGGAAAAAATGAGCGCCGACAGCGCCGAACTGCTATCCGCCCGCTCTTCCTATCATGAAGTACAACAAATGTTAGGATACCTTACTATTAGGGCGCCATTCAGTGGTGTGATCAGTCAGCGTAATGTGCACCCGGGCACCTATGTTGGCCCGGCGGGTAAAGGCTCCGATAAGCCGCTGTTCCGCCTCGAGGAGCAACAAAAATTACGTCTCGCGATTGCAGTACCGGAAATATATACAGACGATGTGAAAAATGCCTCCCTGGTGCGCTTCACCGTGAAATCCCTGCCAGGCGATACTTTCACCGCACAGGTAAACCGTATCGCGGGCAGCCTCGACACCCGCCTGCGCTCAGAGCAGCTGGAAATGGATATCATCAACAAAGACAAAAAACTGCTCCCTGGCATGTACGCTGATGTACAGGTGCCGCTGCCTGGTAAAAAAGATGTGTACGTTGTGCCTAAATCCGCTGTGGTGAGCAATTCCGAGAAAGTGTTTGTGATCAGGGCCGCCAACGGCAAAGCCGTATGGGTACCGGTAGAAAGAGGCAATGAAGCTAACGGCAAAGTAGAGATCTTCGGCAGCCTGTCGGACAATGACGAGATCGTACAGAATGCCAGCGACGAAATCAAAGAAGGAACGCCTTTACAGGCAACAAAATAATGTGTGTTTGAAGTTTGGGGAGGCGCCTGCCGATTAATTTATAGAGTGATGAATAACGATTAATCAGTCAGGATAAAAGGTAAAGAGTGACCGTTTAACCAGTGTGGGCGCCGACCTCAAATTTCTCACGAATGAATGAAAGATGATGTTACAATTGCGTAACAGTTGTAGGTTTAGGTAAAACGGCCGGAATAATCTTATTCCGGTTTTTTTATTTCATGGGGTAGGGCGCACGGATTTTACCAGTGCTGATCATTTTCAATTTGTGTTGAAGTAATTGTTTACGGAGCGGCGGGAGATAGTCGATCATCAGCTTCCCGTTGATATGATCATACTCATGCTGTATCATGCGCGCAAGATCGCCATGGAAGGCGTTTTCTCGGAATATGAAATTTTCATCTTCATACCGTATTAAAATACTTTCCGGCCGGGAGATGTCTTCCCATATCCCCGGGATGCTCAGGCATCCTTCTGTATCTGTTGTCATCGTTTCACTCTGATCGATGATCACCGGGTTAAGAAAGGCTTGTCTGAAATCATGTGTTTCGCTGTTGATCACAAATAGCCGCAGGGCTTTTCCTAGTTGCGGAGCGGCCAGCCCCACGCCGCCAGCGCGGCGCAAGGTATCCCACATGTCAAGGGTCAGCTGCGGCAGGGCAGGGGTTTGATGAGTAACGGGATCGCATATACGTCGTAGTATGTTGCTGCCATAAGCTACAATAGGTAGTATCATCTTTTTGTTGCAAAGAACGCATCTCGTTATCAATGCAGATAGTAGATTTTGGACACTTGCAGACATCTCCATTAGTGCTACCTTTACGGTATGCCAATAGATCTCCTTGTTCATATTTACCGTCGCCAGCTGTATACGCAGCGGCCGGCTGCTGCGTTGTTGCAGGCCGTAACAGCTTATTGCTGGTATACGCACCGGCAGCAAGAGCGGACATGGGCAGCATTGGATGGACAACCATCGTTGGTGATACTGCTGAGTGATACCACGGTTACTTTCAGCGGCGCATGTCATTTCGTGGTAAGAGACGCTTTCTTCTGTAATGGCGCCTTGCAACAAACTTACATTCATCTCCAGCCGGGCACACGCTTGCTGATCATCCGTTTCACCGCAGATGGGCTATCGAGATTACAGGCGAGAAATGGAACAAAATTGCTGACGGCCGCAAAGGAAGTGTGGGAAGCCTTGCCAGTAGCAGCTTTGCGGCAATTGCGAAATAAACGGGAACAGGCGCGCTTGCTGGATCATTTTCTGGAAGAACAATTACAGAAAGATGTCATGGGCAACTATCTGCTGCAAGCCGCCGTGCAACAGGTGTATGCAGCGAAAGGCAATATCAGCGTGGCAGCGCTGTGCAGCATAAATCGTGTAAACTATAAGTGGCTGGAAAGAAATTTCAGGCAACAGCTGGGCATCACTCCCAAACTATATATTGATAATATCCGTTTTTTACACGCCTACCTGGATATGGCGCTGGAACAGCAATCCCTCACTGGTATTGCGTTAAACAATGGCTATTACGACCAGAATCATTTTATCAAAGCCTGTAAAAGATATACAGGCTGCATCCCTTCTACGATCCGCTGATCACCAGTCTTTTTCAACAGGAACAGGCTGCCCCTTTACTTTCTTGGCTTTGTCCTGCAATTTCTTTTCTTCCTGCGACAAGGCCTGTAACAGGCGTTCTGCCTCTTGCTTGTTCATTTTGCTGGGCTGTGGTTCTGGCTTCTGCTGTTCTTCCTTGTCTTTATCTTTATTCTGATCCTTGTTCTGGTCCTTATTCTGCTGGTCTTTGTTTTTATCCTTGTTCTGGTCTTTATTCTGGTCTTTGTTCTGATCTTTATTTTTGTCTTTGTCTTTGTTCTTGTCTTTTTTGTCTTTGTCGTTCTTGCCGCCGCCACCTTGGTTCTGTTGTTTCTTCAGCATCGCTTGTGCGTAAGCGAGGTTGTAGCGGGCATCTTCATCGGCAGGGTTGATTTTGAGCGCCTGTTTATACGACTTGATACTCTCTTCCCATTTTTTATTCTCCATGAAAGTGTTGCCGATGTTATAATCAGCGTCCGACTTGAGATTGTTCTTATCTGCCAGTTTCAGGCTGTTGGCGTATTGTGCGCGGGCATCGTCATAGCGTTTTTGCTGGTAGAGGGAGTTGCCGAGGTTATAATTGCCGATGGCCGATTGTCCGTTCTTTTCCAGTGCTTTTTTGTAGTTGGCTTCCGCATCGGTGTATTGTTGTTTGCTATACAGCTCGTTGCCTTTGCGGATATATTTATTGCTGCCGTTCTGTGCAAAAGCGGCAAGGCTGCCCAGCAGTGCAACAGTAACCAACATGCAATATTTTATAAATTTTATTTTCATGATCTGTTGAGATGATTACGCCTGGGCAACGGCTGTGCTGGCGGGAATGCGCTTGCGGCGCACTTCCGGGATGAAAAACTCTATCAGCAGCAAGGCCAGGCTCACGCCCAGGAAATATTGAAAATAGCTGTTGTAATCTGTGAAGATGTTTTCACCGAACTCTTTCTGCTCCATGCTATCGATCTTGGCGGCCAGGGTGTTCACCACGTCATCCGTGTTATTATCAAGATGGTCGTAGATGCCTTTGCCGGCCGCAGCGATGCCTTTCAGCTCATTCTCATTGAGTTTGGAGATCACGGTATTGCCTTCACGATCTTTTTTGTAGCCGCCGGTTTCCGGATCGGGGAGCGGAGAGCCGGTAGGAGAGCCGATCCCGATGGTGCTGGTCACTACGCCGTTTTCGAAAGCTGCTTTGGTTTTTGCGATTGCGGATTCGTCATGATCTTCACCGTCAGAGATGAGGATGAGGGCTTTGTGTTTCCGTTCTTTTTTATTGAAAGCATCGTCGGCGGTCTGTATCGCTTGCCCGATGGCGGTTCCCTGTGTGGGTATCATATCCGGGGATACGGTGCTGAGGTACATTTTAGCGGCGGAATAATCCACGGTAAGCGGCATCTGAAGATAGGCGTTGCCGGCAAACACCACCAAACCGATACGGTCATTATCGAGCTTGTCCATCAGTTTGGTGATCAGCTGCTTGGCGCGTGTGAGCCTGTCTGGCTGGATATCCGCTGCCAGCATACTTTTGCTCACATCCAGCGCGATCATCACATCTACGCCTTTGCGGGTGATCTTCTCCATTCGGCTGCCCTTTTGCAGATTGGCGACGCCCAGCACCCCGAAAAAGAAAGCGAGAAAAATGAGCAGGAACTTCAATACGAATAGTTTACGGGAATAGCCGGTAAAGAGTTTCTCCACCAGGGCAGGGTCACCGATGCGGCGTACCGACCGGCGTTTCCACCAGGAAACGGCCAGGAATGCCAGCTGAAGCACCAACAGCAAGGTCAGCGCCCACAAATATTCACTATGCTGAAAACGTAACATATACTTTTTAAGATATCCATTACCGGTAGTAAACCAGGTAAGAACTCAAAAATAATTTTTTTGTCACGTAAACCAAGAGGCAGAAAAAGGGTTTAGGTAATTTTTAACGGATTTACGAAATTTTTGATTTACGGATTTTTTGATTTGATTGGAGCGGAGATGATAACACTGTCCATCTCCGCTCCAATCAAATCAAAAAATCCGTAAATCAAAAAATCCCTAAATGACTACATTTCTCCTTTGAAATATCCTGCATCGGTGAGGATGTTCCGCAGGATATTCATCCGGATGCCGGACATATCGGCATTAGGGTCTTCAGATTCTATGTTGAGCACAAAAAAGCTGGGATGCCTGTTTTCTTCGATCCAGCCTACGATCCAGCCGATTCTCTTTTTACCTGCGTTGCCCAGGCCTGTTTTGTAAGCCAGTTCATATTTGGGTGTTTTCTCCATCAGCATTACGTCGCGCACCTTTTTCATGGCTGTTTTCGAGAAAGGCAGCTGGTCGAAATATAATTTCTTTACAAATCCGAGTTCTTCATCGGGGGAGATCTGAAGGGAATTATCCAGCCAGAAAGTATCGATACGGCTCATTTTCATGTTGCCATATTTTACGGAATCGAGCCACAGCTGCATGGTTTCCTTGCCGATGCGACGGGCTACCTCCTGAAAATAGGGTACTGCAGACACTTTGAAAGCCTGCTGTATGCTGAGGTCTTTGTTCCATTCCGGTATGCTGCGGGTAACGCCATCCCAGGGGATCACCATGCCGGTATCCTTGATGGCGCCGGTTTGTAGCCCTACGAGCGAATTGAATATCTTGAAAGTAGAGGCGGGTAAAAAGCGTTCCTTAGCCCTGTCGAGATTATATACCTTGAACTCGCCCTGGCTGTTGCTGAACAGCATGAAGGTCCCTTCCACTTTGTATTGGGTGAAATATTTTTCCCAGCTTTTTTCCACTTTCACATTGTTGGGGGCACAGGCTGTCAGTGAAAGGCCTATGGCGGCCATTATCCAGCCAAGTCGTTTCGTAAGCTTCATGATTGTAGTGATTTACCAGCTGCAAAAGTAACGTATGAACAGGCAATTGCACAAAAAAAGCCCCGGATCGCTCCGGAGCCTTTATGATTATCACGATGTATGGTTGCTATTTGATCACGCCCAGTTCCTTGCCCACTTTGGTGAAGGCGGCGATGGCTTTGTCCAGGTGCTCCTGCTCATGACCGGCGCTCAGCTGTACACGGATGCGGGCCTGTCCTTTCGGTACTACCGGGAAGAAGAAGCCGATCACGTAGATGCCTTCCTGCAGCAGTTTATCAGCAAACTGCTGGCTCAGTACGGCGTCGTAGAGCATTACCGGCACGATCGGGTGATCGCCGGGTTTGATATCGAAACCTGCTTCGGTCATCTTGGAACGGAAATATTGAGTGTTGTATTCCAGTTTGTCGCGCAGCTGCGTTGTCTCGCTGAGCATGTCCAGTACGGCGATGGAAGCGCCTACGATGCTGGGAGCTACAGAGTTGGAGAACAGGTAGGGACGGCTGCGCTGGCGCAGGATATCGATCACTTCTTTCGGGCCGCTGGTGAAACCGCCGGAAGCGCCGCCCAGGGCCTTGCCCAGGGTGCCGGTGATGATATCTACACGGCCCATTACGCCACGATATTCGTGGGTGCCGCGGCCTGTTTTGCCGAGGAAGCCGGAAGAATGGCTTTCGTCGCTCATCACGATGGCATCATATTTATCCGCCAGGTCACAGATCTTGTCCAGCTGGGCGATGGTGCCATCCATGCTGAAAGAGCCGTCTGTAACGATAATGCGGCTGCGACAGCCTTGGGCTTCCTGGAGTTTGGCTTCCAGGTCGGCCATGTTATTATGTTCGTAACGGAAGCGCTGGGCCTTGCAAAGGCGCACCCCGTCGATGATAGAAGCATGGTTGAGGGCGTCGGAGATGATAGCGTCCTGCTCATTGAAGAGGGGTTCAAATACGCCGCCATTGGCGTCGAAGGCCGCTACGTAAAGAATGGTGTCTTCAGTACCGAGGAATTTGGAAATTTTTTCTTCCAGCTCCCGGTGAATATCCTGTGTGCCGCAGATGAAACGCACACTGCTCATGCCATAGCCATGGGTATCGATGGCATCTTTGGCTGCCTTGATCACTGCCGGGTGCGACGACAGCCCCAAGTAGTTATTTGCACAGAAATTGATCACTGTTTTACCGCCTACCTGTATTTCAGCGCCCTGCTCGGAGGTAATGATGCGCTCTCTTTTATACAAACCGGCTTTGTTGATTTCATCCAGTTCTTCCCGCAAACGGGCCGTAAACTTGCTGTTCATATGGTTTTGCCTGATTTAGAAACGATGTAACAAAGTTAATGGCATTAAAAGTATTACGATTATCTGTCCGTCAGATCACAACAGCCGCTATGGGTAAAAAGTTTTACGGAGGTGTAACATTTAGGAACTGCTCTCCGTCATAGTACTATCATGATGATAAATGCCATGTAAAGGAAAACTGGTCTGTCCGCCATTATTTAAAACAAATGGCTGATCGTCAGTCGAATTCAAAATTCCTACAACTACGAACAGAGGACAGCGGATGATTTTAGTGAAGCATGTGGGAAAAAGATGGACAGGGTCCATGATGGGTATTAAAGTATTTGTCGGACATTAGCACTAAAATCCCCGCGCCACCGGAATGACGGAAAAGGAGTACAATAAATGCGTGGATCTGTATTCGGACAACCTCTTTCGATTCATAGTCAAGAATCTCGAGCATGCGGAAGATGCCAGAGACGTAGTACAGAACGCGTTCGAAATATTGTGGAGACACTGTCAGGATGTGCCTTTTGAAAAGGCCAAGTCATACCTGTTTACAGTCGCGTACCACAATATGATCGACCATGTGCGTAAGGTGAAGCGGATTACATTGGTAGACCAGTTCAAGGAAGAAGAGAAAGTATCAGAACAAAAGGTCAATAATGCGCGGGAAGTGATCGCAGAAGCACTGTCAAGGCTCAGCGAAGTACAACGCTCCCTGATTATGCTGAAAGATTACGAAGGATACAGCTATGAAGAGATCGGTGAGATCATGGAACTGAATCCGTCCCAGGTAAAGGTTTATCTGCACCGGGCACGGCTCCATCTGAAAAATTACCTTGTCAAGATGGAAAATGTAATATGATATTCATATAATTGATAATAAATTATTTTGTCTGTAGATATTAACATATCAAACTACGAATCTTACCTGCTCAGCTTCATCGATGGTGAGCTGAACGGGGAAGAGTTGACGGCGTTGGAAGCCTTCCTCCGGCAGCATCCTGTTATTCAGCAGGAGCTGGACCTGTTGCAGGCCGCCCGTCTCGTGCCGGATGATCAGGTGGTGTTTGATAACAAGGCGGCCCTCTACCGCAGCGAAAGCACGGTGGCGGCCAGCTACGAATCTTTGCTCCTGGGGTATATCGATGGAGAGCTCAGCACAGCCGAAGCGCTCCGCCTGGAAGAATACCTGGCAGCGCAACCTGCCGCCCGCAAGGAATTGGCGCTGTTGCAGGCTGCCAAGCTAACACCCGATACCAATATCACTTTTGGAGATAAAAGTGTATTGTACAGGCATCACCGCAAGCCGGTACGCCTGTATCCCACCATCTGGTGGGGAGCCGCCGCTGCTGTGGTGGCCGGCCTGATCATTTGGCTCCTGCCGCCGGCAAGCCGGCAGCAGCCAGCAGGCCCCGAGCTGGCCCACAACGTAGCGCCGGCAAAGGTTACACCCGCCGCACCGGCAATAACGCCGGCACCCATGGCAGTGGATAACCAGGCAGCTGCCAAAAACGAAATAGCCATTACAGAAAAGAGAAGGCCCGCCATAGCCTCTGCACATAAACATGCACCTGCTCCCGCCCCGGAAACCAGCGCGCCACAAGTGGCCGCCGCTTCAGTAAAATCGCCGGACGCCCCGGTACTGTCGCAGCTGCCGCCCCCACGTAATACCTCCGATGATATCATGGAGAAACGTGTGACCGCCCCGGAACCCGCCGTCAGCAGCATCGCCGTAAATGTTCCCGGTAAAACCGGCGCCGACAAGGAACCCGTACTGGCCACCTCCGCCAACACCAACGCAGTAGCCAGCACCATCCATCCCGCCGCATCCGAAAGCATCAAAGGCGAATTGATTATGTCTGTAAGCGGCAGTGACAGCAAAATACTGGATAAGGTCACCAACGTGGCCAAATTCTTCTCCCGAAGAAAGAATAAATAAATTATGGTAAAAGCATATGAAGCATAAAGTTTTACTTTTTTTGTTGTTGATGCTGTGTGGTGGAATCGCTCATGCGCAGAATGCCGTTACTGCTACCCCCGCACCCACCCCTGATACCATACAGATCAAGGGCTTGATCATTATCAAAGGAAAAAATGAAAAGGGCCGTACCAGCTACCGGTTCTATAACGATACCGCCTATACGCGCAATAAACTCAAGAAAAACCTGCAAACGAAGTGGTTTGTTTTTGATATCGGGTTTAACAACTATATCGATCGCAGCGACTATAGCGGCACTACTTTCGTGAACTACTTTACCAACAGCGCCGGCTACTTCGCAGGCGCTAACGCCACACCAAGAGCATACGATTATTCCGCCGTAGGCCTGGCCACTTTTGCACCAAGGGAGGCAAATGCGCCATTAACGCCATCTGAATTTAAACTTATCACTGGAAAATCAATCAATTTTAACATCTGGTTGTTCCAACAGCGACTTAATATAACAAAACACAAACTTAACTTGTTATATGCTTTAGGACTAGAGATGAATAACTACAGATACGCCCGGAACATTACCTATGTACCAGGCTATCCGACTAAGATAATCCGTGATACGGTTGAATTCTCGAAGAACAAGCTGTTTGCCGAATACATCACAGTTCCGGTAATGCTTAATTTCAATTCTAACCCTGCCCGCCGTGGACGAGCTTTCCAGGCGAGCATTGGTGTCTCTGGCGGTTATCTGATCAAATCCAGGACCAAGCAGATCAGTGAAGAGAGAGGAAAGGTGAGAAAAACTGATGACTTCAATCTCAACAAGTGGAAGTTTGGACTTGCCAGCGAATTGGGCTACGGCCCCGTGAAATTGTACGCGAATTTCGCTCTTACTGCACTGCACGACTACGGGCTCCAACAGTACCCGTTCTCGATCGGACTCCGTTTAAACGGGTTCTAATTTTTTCTTGACCAGATTCTAAATTGTGTTTATGCGTTCATTCGTAGCCCTCATGGCATGTATTGGCTGCATTGCATGGATTCATTCCTGTGAAAAGCGTTTCCTGGGCGTCCGTACAGATGCCAACAATGACGGCGCCCTCTCCGGCGCGCCCTTCGTTGATAACAGGCCACTGGAAGTGCCCGTGGTAGCCGTTTCCAACAAACAAACCGGAAATGGCGAAACAGCAATACCCGCTCGCTATGCGCTGATGATGAAAAATATGCCGGCGCCCCGCCACACCCGGCAACATCTCAAACTCAGGAAATTAGCCATCAGTCAGCCATCTGAAGATACCTTCATATTGGGCGCACTCGTATGCAAGCGACCCAATATACCGCTTAGCACCATGATCCCCTGATCTGATAACAGGTCAATACCCCCGTTTCTGCATCCGGCAATCGGTTGTAGTGTCCCCACGTTTACCGTTCATAAAATCTCCGTATTTTACTGCGGAAAATTTTCCGCATGCCTTTATATTTGATATCCTATATTATTAAACCAACTATTACCTGACAATATGAGCACACTCAAAAGAGCAGCATTATCGCTGCTACTTGCCGGCTCGCTGCATTTCGCAGGCGCACAAGGCAAATATGAATGGAAGGAGGCTAACTCCGGAGGTTATAACTACAAGTATATAACCAACGACCCCATGAAAGCCCGATTCTACAAACTGAAAAACGGCCTCACTGTTATCCTCAGCGTTAACAAAAAGGAACCCCGTATCCAAACATTGATCGGTACCCGCGCCGGCTCCAACAACGATCCCAAAGATCATACAGGCCTCGCTCACTACCTCGAACACCTCCTGTTCAAAGGCACTGAACAGTATGGTTCGCTCGACTGGGCCAAAGAAAAGCCGTATATCGACAAGATCGACAACCTGTACGACAAGTACAACAAAACCGTTGATCCAGCCGCCCGCAAAGCCGTATACCACGAAATCGACAGTGTATCCGGCATCGCCGCCAAATACGCCATCGCCAACGAATACGATAAAATGATGACCGCGATGGGCGCACAAGGCACCAACGCGCATACCTGGGTGGAAGAAACCATCTACGAAGAAGATATTCCCTCCAACGCTGTAGACAAGTACCTCACCGTACAAGCCGAACGCTTCAGGGACCCCGTTTTCCGCCTGTTCCACACCGAACTCGAAGCCGTATACGAAGAAAAGAACCGCGGCCTCGACAACGACGGACGTAAAACCTACGAAACCATGCTGGCAGCACTATTCCCCACACACAACTACGGGCAGCAGTCTACCATCGGTACCGTAGAACACCTGAAAAATCCCAACCTGAAAGCCATCCGCCAGTTCTATAATGAATATTACGTGCCTAACAACATGGCCGTTGTAATGGCGGGTGACTTTGATCCGGATTACGTGATCAAAACCATCGATCAGAAATTCGGTTACATGAAACCCAAGCCGGTAAAGGAATACAAGCCTGCGCCTGAAGCGCCCATGACCGCGCCCGTGGTGAGAGAAGTTTTCGGCCCTGATGCAGAAAACATCAACATCGCCTTCCGCGTACCCGGCGCATTGGACGTAAAATCCAATTTAGTACTGGGCGTGCTCTCCAGCATCCTGCAAAATGGAAAGGCCGGCCTGCTCGATCTCAACATCAACAAACAACAGAAAGTGCTCAGCGCCAGCGCATCTACACTGAACCTGAAAGACTACTCTGTACTGCTGCTGTCTGGTAAAGCCAAACAAGGCCAATCACTGGATGATGTGAAAAGCCTGCTGCTCGGTCAGCTCGAGATCCTGAGAAAAGGCGACTTCGATGAAACACTGGTGAAAGCCATCGTCAACAACGCCAAGCTCGCAGAGCTGCAAGGCCTCGAAAGCAATAACAACCGCGCTACTTCCATCATGGATGGCTTCATCAAAAGCAAAGGTGAGAACTGGGCCTACGATGTATCTTATGTAGACGATATGAGCAAAGTTACCAAACAGCAGATAGTTGACTACGCCAACAAATACCTGAAGGATAACTATGTGATCGTTTATAAACGTAAGGGTGAAGACAAGAGCATCGAGAAGGTAGAAAAACCTGCCATCACACCGGTAGAAGTAAACCGTGAAGCTCAATCTCCCTTCCTGCTGAAAGTGGCTTCCATCCCTGCTACACCAGTGAAACCACAGTGGCTGGATTACGACAAGGACATACAGAAAACCACTATCGGTAACACCGATATGATGTACGTGCAGAATAAAGATAATGGTCTCTTCCGCCTCTACTACCGCTTTGATATGGGCAGCTGGAACAACAAGAAACTGGCGCTGGCCGCTCAGTACCTGCAGTTCCTCGGTACGGATAAATACACGCCGGAACAGATCAGCAAAGAGTTCTACAACATTGCCTGCAACTTCAATGTAGCTGCCGGCCCGGAAGTAACCACCATCACGATCAGCGGCCTGCAGGAAAACTTTGATAAAGCAGTTACTTTGTTCGAACACGTGATCGCTAATTGCCAGCCTAATGAAGCTGCACTTACCGCGCTGAAAGGCCGCACTAACAAGGCCCGCTCCGATAGTAAGCTCAACAAGGGCGCTATCATGAGAGGCGTTGTGAACTATGCCATGTATGGTGCAAAAAATCCGTTTAACAACGTATTATCACAATCAGAGCTGGAAGGCATTTCCGCTGCTGAGCTGACCAATATTCTCCATGAGCTGCCCACTTACAAACACACCATTATCTATTACGGCCCTCAACCACTGGCTACCGCTGCCGCAGATGTGAAAAAACTGCACCCGCTCGCTGCCAACCTGAAAGACGTGCCCGCTCCTGTGAAATTTGTAAAAGACAATCAGGACAAAAACCAGGTGCTCTTCGCCGACTACGATATGGTGCAAACGGAAGTGAACTGGCTGAGAAACAGCAGCGCTTACAATCCTGATAACACCGCTATCGTAACGCTGTTCAACTCCTACTTCGGTGGTGGCATGGGCTCTATCGTGTTCCAGACCATCCGCGAATCCAAAGCCCTGGCTTATTCTACCTATGCTTTCTATTCTTCGCCAGACAAGAAAGACGATCGCTACTCTGCTATCGCTTATGTAGGAAGTCAGGCCGACAAGATGAATGAGGCAGTTGCCGGTATGAACGAACTGCTCAACGATATTCCCCGCTCCGATAAGCTGCTGGCTACTGCCAAACAAAGCATGAAGCAGGATATCGAAACAGAGCGTATCACTAACGACGGTATCATCTTCAGCTATCTCGCTGCAAAAAAACTGGGTCTGAACACTGACATCCGTAAACAAGTGTATGAGGCTATCGACAAGATGGGCTTCGATGATGTGAAGAAATTCCACGACGAAAATCTCTCACACAAACCATATACATATTGTATCGTGGCGTCCGAAAAGAAAGTAAATGTGGACGAGCTTAAAAAATATGGCGACGTGAAAAAACTCACCATGGAAGAGATCTTCGGATACTGATAATATTCATCTTGGTAAAGAAGGGCACTTTTTATTTTCACAATAAAGAGTGCCCTTCTTACGTTAAGGACATATTTAATACCCTATGGAAAAGTGCCGTCTTTGTTGGTGTATAGCGCTATTGCTGCTATTGCCTTTATCTGGATTTATCAACCATGTTGACTTGTATAATGTGAAGATTACCCCGGAGAATATTGATGCAGATAAAGTTTTTTTATTGATAGACAAGAGCGATTACCGGATGTATTTATATGAAGATGTAACGTTGAGAAAAATCTACAAAGTGGTGTTTGGCAACCGCGATCAGACGGATAAAAAAGTTGAGGGCGACCGCCGCACACCTGAAGGGACCTTTCACATTTTAAGCAAGCGATACGATAAACTCTGGAGCCGGTTTCTGCTGCTGGATTATCCGAATGAAGCATCCTGGCAGAAATTTCATCAGCTGCAAGAGGCTGGCGAGCTGCCCGCAAGCGCCACTCCAGGCGGCGGAATAGGTATTCATGGCGTGGAAACTAACTCTGGTATCCGCGACAACTACGTAGATGCCCGTATCAATTGGACGCTGGGTTGTATCTCCATGAAAAATGCCGATGTCAACGAATTGTATGAGATATTAAAAGTTGGAACCCCGGTGGTGATCCGCCGTTAAAAAAACAGGAAAGATTTTTGCAAGTATTACAACAGTGATTTACTACGGCAGCCATAGTCGGTATCTTTGTATACTACATCTGCCATGCATCTAGTGATGTTCAGCAGCACAGCCGCGGGACATCATGAATCCATATATATGTCGGGTATGACCCTGTGAAGGGCGCGCTCCACTCGGATGGTGCGCGCTTTTTATTTATCCATAAATTGCTTTACGGCTGGCTTCCACACCTCCGGCGCTTTTTTGCAGAACGACTCATGGCCGGCATTTTCAAGCACATACAATGTCTTGTCCTTACTGGCGATGTTAGCATAGATTTCCTGTGTTTCATGAGGCATCACCCGGATATCCTGTTTGCCCCAGAAATATAATACCGGCATGTGCATATCGCGGGCATAAAGGGCCGGTTTGAGGCTGAAACCCCAGAACCCCTGCTCAAGGCCGCCCCAGAAGGTAAGCAGCTGTGATAGCGGAGTGCCAGGCAGATGCACAGAACGCATGCGGCTTTTAACGGCATCTACCAGGGTGGCGTAGGGGCACTCAAGGATCACCTTTTGCGGTTGCAAACCATAGCTGGAAACAGCGTGCAGGACGGCTGCGGCGCCCATGCTCATGCCCCAGAGTATCACAGGTTGTGGTGTACGGCGCTGCACATAGTCATATGCCAGCTTTACTTCTTCTTTTTCGTAATAACCAATGCTACAGGTATGGCCTTCACTGTTGCCCGAAGCGCGGAAATCAAGCAGGAAAGTGTTATATCCCAGCTGGCGGAAATAGGCCGCTTCGGCCAGTGTACCGTCTTTGCCACCGTTGTATCCATGGAATAATATAACCGTGCCTTTGGCTTGGGATACCGGTATCCACCAGCCTTCCAGGCGAAGGCTATCAGCGGTATAAAGAGAAATGGTTTCAAAAGGAACTTCCGGTTGATGCCTGATCACGTATTTGGAAATACGTACGCCTAACAATACGATCTGCATTTTTTCGCCCACACTCATTTGTTCGGGGCGTTTGTTGATGTGATGCGCATCGTCGTAAAAATGGGTGAATTTCCAGGCGTGAAAAGCTGCAATAAAGTTGAGCAGGAGGACCAGGCTCAACAACGTATAGCCGGCACGTTTCAATTGCTTCATGCGGATAAGAAGTTTGAAGACCACGCCAGTGCAGCGTGGTCTTCAAATATATTAAAGTCTTCCATTCTTGATATCGTCTACTACTGCGGGGTCGAGCAGGGTAGAGGTGTCGCCGAGATTGTCCAGGTCGTTCTCGGCGATCTTGCGCAGGATGCGGCGCATGATTTTGCCGGAGCGGGTTTTGGGCAGTCCTGTTACAAACTGTATCTTGTCTGGTTTCGCGATAGGCCCGATGATGCGGGCTACTGTTTGCGCAATATCTTTCTTGGTCAGCTCTGCATCATGTGTCATTTTTTCCATGGTCACATAAGCATAGATGCCTTGTCCTTTGATATCATGCGGATAGCCTACCACGGCGCTTTCTACCACGCCGGCGTGCATATTGATGGCGTTCTCCACTTCGGCGGTACCGATGCGGTGCCCGCTCACGTTGAGCACATCATCAACACGGCCGGTGATGCGGTAGTAGCCGTCTTCATCGCGGAGACAGCCATCGCCGGTGAAGTAGAGGTTCTCGTAAGTAGAGAAATATGTTTTACGGAAGCGTTCATGATCGCCGTAGGTGCTGCGCAGCATACCTGGCCATGGGAATTTGATACAGAGATTACCATTTACGCCGTTGCCTTGTATCTCTTTGCCATTCTCATCTACCAGTATGGGTTGTACGCCAGGAAGCGGCAGGGTGGCGTATCCTGGCTTTTCCTTGGTGATGCCGGCAATTGGCGTGATCATGATACCGCCGGTTTCAGTTTGCCACCAGGTATCCACGATGGGGCATTTGCCTTTACCGATGTTGTCTTTGAACCAGTGCCATGCTTCTTCGTTGATTGGTTCGCCTACGCTGCCGAGTTTGCGGAGAGAGCTGAGATCTTTGTGGTTCACCGGGCCGAGGCCATAGCCCATCAGGCTGCGGATGGCGGTGGGTGCGGTGTACAGGATGTTTACACGGAATTTATCGGTGATCTCCCAGAGCCTGCCGGCATCGGGGTAGGTAGGTACGCCTTCAAACATCAGTGTGGTGGCGCCGGCGCTGAGCGGGCCATATACGATGTAGCTGTGGCCTGTGATCCAGCCTACGTCTGCGGTACAGAAGTAGACTTCGCCGGGCTGGTATTGGAAAGTATTGACGAAAGTATAGTTGGCATATACCATATAGCCGCCGCAGGTGTGCACTACGCCTTTGGGTTTGCCGGTGGAGCCGGAAGTATAGAGGATGAAGAGGAGGTCTTCTGCATCCATTTCTTCCGCAGGGCAGGGGGGATTGCCCATGGTTTCCACTTGTTTGATCTCATCTTCCCACCATACGTCGCGGCCTTTGAGCATGCTCACGGGCGTGCGGGTGCGGGTGCATACGATCACTTTTTTAACGGTGGGGCATACCATGAGGGCGTCGTCGATCACGGGTTTCAGCGGAATGTCTTTGCCGCCGCGGAAAGCGCCGTCGCAGGTGATTACAAGGCTGCATTCGGCATCCTGGATCCTGTCTGCGATAGATTGCGCACTGAAGCCGCCGAACACTACGGAGTGGATCGCACCGATGCGGGCGCAGGCCAGCACAGCGATGGCGAGCTCCGGTATCATCCCCATATAGATACAAACGCGGTCGCCTTTTTTCACGCCATTGTTCTTGAGCACATTGGCGAACTGGCAAACCTTGTTATAGAGGTCGCGGTAAGTAATGATACGATGATGTTCTTCAGGGTCATTGGGTTCCCAAATGATGGCGGGGCTGTTGCCTAATGTGCCGAGGTGCCTGTCCAGGCAGTTCTCTGTGATGTTGAGTTTGGCGCCGGTAAACCATTTGATTTCCGGGTCCTTGAAATTCCAGTCCAGGACTTTGTCCCATTTGCGGCGCCAGAGGAAATGGTCGGCAACATTTGCCCAGAAGCCTTCGGGGTCAATTACGCTTTGTTGGTAGGCCTGTTGATATTCTTCTATACTCTTGATCTGATATGGGTACGACATAGCACCGTAAAAGTTATTTGGTTAAATACAAGCATTTTCCTTGCGGGCGTTAAATTTAAGAAAAACTGGGATTTTACTAGAAGAAATCTAAGAAAATAGAATAAAAGTGAATGAATATTCAAAAAAGAAAACCCCGCTATCCGGCAAGACAGCGAGGCTCAGTTCATATTTAAATGCGGAAATACGTTGATTCGATTGTTGACTAAACCAAAAGACAACCACTACTTTGTCTGTGATTTAAAATACCTTTTGAAGTACTCGCCTTCTGAGGTATACACTTCTTCCATCACTTCGATGATCTTTTCTTTTTCTGCGTTACTGAGTGCCGGGATCATCTTTCCCTTCTCAGTAGGACTGGGCCTGTCTTTCAGGCGCATCTTCCTGTAAAAGGTAGGAATGCTCCAGTTACATTCTTCGCAAACTCTTTCCCTGAATCTGATAGGAAAGCCGGTCAATTTCGTGTGCATATCCAGCAACACGTTGATTGGTTCATCTGTGCTCATAGTGGATGTTTTTTTGATTTTCGTTTGGGTATGGTTAACAATGAATTTTCGATACTGGTTATTCTCATGATTTACAAAATAATGGTTGTAAGCAAATGTATTTATAATCGCGCAATTTATAATTATAAAAGATTAGTTTCAATAAAAAAAATTGCATATCGCTGAAATTGCCTGCCATAAAGCATTTGGGAGGATGGCGAACGATTTTTTCTACAGGTAAATGCCTGCGTTCTGCACAAAAATGACCACCGCAGATTTTTAGATTAGAATGTAATTTTCAATGCGATATTTATTGCATAGAAATGAGAAGGGGAGTGTCTCGCTCTTATTTCGTATACCCGTCAACGTTATCACCGTGCCTTATCTGTTTATTATCTCTTTGTAATAATTTTTATCATTTCTATTATTTTATTTAAGTAATGAGAGATAAATTGTTATATTATACGGCATATAACAGGAGCAGCCTTGTTTCAGACCATTAAAAAATGTAAAAAAGATGCAGCAGTCGAGCCTGATACATATGGGTCAGCGGTTAAAGCAGATACTCAAACAAAAAAAGATAAAGGTGATAGACTTCGCCAAGATGGCGGGTTTTACGAACCAAATCGCGCATTATCACCTCCGTAAAAGTGATATGAAGCGCGCCAATATTGAACGTTTCTGTGCGCTCATCGGTATCAGTACCGATGATTTCATGCGATGGAATGGCGCTATGCTGGTTACGCAGGGCCAGAGCATTCACCACGGAAACCGCCTCCAGGGCGTTATTGCCGAAAAAGGCCTCAATAAAAGCAAGCTGGCCGCCCGCCTCAATATGAGTCGCCGCACCATGTATAACCTGTTTGAAAAAGAAACCTTTTCGCCCGATGAGCTGGACCGCGTTGTGCGTGGGATGGATATGAGTATGGAAGCCTTTCTTGTGCCTGGCAGCATAGAAGAATCAAGGCAGGCCGATAATGAAGAAAATTCCCAGCTCCGTGAAAAATATTACAAACTCCTGGAAGAGCATACCGAATTGCTGAAAGGCCACTCCGCCCTCAAGGACGAAGTGAACCTGCTCAGGAAAGAACTGGCCGCCCTGCAGAAACCCGCCAGGAGCAAGTCGAAACGTTAACCACTGATTAAAAATGTTTACACTTGTAAACACTGTCAATATACAGCGGTGCAAGCATGCCTGCACCAGTATCAATATACCTGAAGAACATCTGTGGTAGCAGGCGTGAGCTTGAAATAAGTTGCCACTTCCTGCCAGTTATTCACGCGCGTATAGCCGTGGAGGTTAATATTGTGCGGCGCCGTAAACAACAGCGGCGTGCCCTTGAAATAACGCAGGTTTTTATCGTGGTCATCAATCATGTAATCCGCATCCACAATGGTTTTCGAGCCGCAGAAAACAATATTATGCCAGCTGATATAAGGAAAATGTTCTCCCAGCCAGGCCAGCTTTTCTGCCAGCGACAGGGGAAATTCTGTGGCCGCCGATACATAAATACTTCATGCTGCGCAGATAAGGACTTGATGATCTCTTGACTGTCTTTCATAACCGGCAATGACCTGAAGAAACCAGCGCTGCGGATGTACCTGTGCACTACCCCCGGCACCGGGTAACCTTCTCCTTCCGGCAGCCCGTTCAATGTTGCCGCATCTATCCTTTCTCCATATTCCGCCTCATACATATCTATCAGCTGAGGCGTCAGATCTGCCATTACATTGTCCATGTCGATTGCTATTCTTGCCATATTTTGCTATTTCTTGCAAATTTATGCTGTTTTTGGCAAAATGTGGCAAAAAATTTCATAATATTGCAGAAAATAGCATTGGCATGTTAAAAGAGGAAAGACTTGATTATATCCTTAAAAAGCTGCAAGCGGAGCACAAAGTGCTGCAAACAGAGCTGAGCAGTGATTTACAGGTATCGGAAGACACCGTGCGCCGCGACCTCGAAGTGCTGGCCCAAAACGGCCAGTTGATCAAAGTGAGAGGCGGCGCCATCCCGCATTCTCCCAATCCTTATGCATTTAAAGACCGCATCGGTTATCATGAAGATGATAAAAAGAACATGGCCCGCAAAGCCTTACAGTTCCTGCACGACGGGCAAACGATCGTGATGGATGGAGGTACCTCTACCTTGACGCTGGCAAAAATATTGCCGCCTAACTTACGTGTTACTGTTGTTACCAATAGTGTTCCCATTGTTGCACAGCTGATTGAACACCCGGTGATAGAAGTGGTTTTCACAGGGGGCCGTATCGGCAAGGATTCACAAACCGCCGGCGGCATGGATACCATCCGTATGTTACAACGGATCAAGGCAGATATCTGCTTTTCCGGCATTTGCAGTCTGCACCCGGAAGCCGGCGTTACCGGCCTCGATCTCGGCGAAGCAGATGTGAAAAGTGTGATGATGGCATCTGCCTACAAAAATGTAGCACTGGCCACCAGCGATAAAATAGGCACCGCAGAACCTTATAAGGTATGCGATATCACTGTACTGGATATTATCATTACCGATAAACCAGACCTGCCATCTTTCAAACCATACTCTGACCTGGGCATCCAGGTGATATAATCATTTTACCAACACAGCCGATGTTACAAGAACTGACGATAGGGATGATCAATAAAAGAAGCGCGCGCATTGCGGTGAGCGCTTTGTTTTTCCTCACCGGATTTTGCTTTGCCAGCTGGGCATCGCGTATTTCCGATATCCAGCAAACCCTGCATCTCAATGATGCCGGCCTTGGTAGCGTATTGCTTGCATTGCCGGTAGGCTCGCTGGTGGCGCTGCCTGTTGCGGGTGTAATGGTATCGCGCTTTGGCAGCCGGCACGTGCTGATCATTGCCAGTGTCGTATATGCGGCACTGTTACCCCTGATCGGCCTGGCAAAGGCGCCATGGGAGCTGATCTCCATCCTGGTGCTTTTCGGCTTCAGCGGCAATATGGCCAATATTGCCGTTAACACGCAGGCAGTTGTAGTAGAAGCGATGTATGGCCGTTCTATCATGGCCTCATTTCACGGATTGTGGAGTGTAGGCGGCTTTGCTGGTGCTTCTGTAGGGGCGTTCCTCGCAGGTTTGCACATGGCGCCGGTTTATCATTTCCTGATCATCACGGCCATCGGCTGGATGATCGTGATGGTGGCCATGCGCAACATTGTACAGCAGGATATCTCTTCACAAGCCAATCAGCCGCTCTTTGTGATGCCCGACAAGTTCCTGCTTACGCTCGGCATTATTGCGATGTGCTCTATGATCTGCGAGGGGACGATGTTTGACTGGAGCGTGATCTATTTCAAAAGAGTGGTGCGTGCCGCCGATGCTTCCGGTATAGGGTATTCCGCTTTTATGAGCACGATGTTCCTCGGGCGTTTTGTGGCCGACTGGCTTACCATGCGGCTGGGTGTTAACAGGATGTTGCTGATCAGCGGTATCCTCACTGCCGGCGGGCTTTTGCTGGCGGTAACATTGCCTTATTTCATTCCTGCTATTATTGGTTTTATGTTGGTAGGCGCGGGTGTGTCTTCGGTTGTGCCTCTTGTATACAGCAGCGCGGGAAAATCGAAGGTACTATCTCCCGGAATGGCGCTGGCAGCGGTTTCCACGATCGGTTACCTGGGGTTCGTGTTTGGACCTCCTTTGATCGGGTTTGTAGCGCAGGCTTCCAGCCTGGCGGTGTCGTTTTCCATCATTGCGGTGATGGGGGCGGCGATTGCGGTGATGTCGCTGAAGATTAAATTGTGATCAGCCGTGATACCAGTTTGTGAGTGTGCCCGAGCAGTTGCTCAATTTGGTCTACTTGATCCATTTTTTGTTCTAACCTTATCTGAAGATAAAAGTGATTGGCGACAGCATCTTCATAATCACTATTGAGAAAAATGGTTGACTCAAAAAGTGGTAGCAACAGGAAATCCAGCTCTGGCAATATTTTCGGAAGGATATCTTTTGGCCGCGCCACGAAAATAAACGCATTATCCAGTGCAGTATCGCCAGCCAGTGCCCGATGCGGATGCAAGGCGAAGATGGCGGATGTAAGTAATGTCTTTCTTTGTATTTTTAGATAATGTTGTTGATTCGGTAGTCCTATCCGGAGGATGGTGTGATGATTTATCTCTTTGCCAATTGAAAAGTCATTTGCCGCGCGGCGGTTCCAGTTACGTGTGTTGTTCCAGCCAAACTCCACCTGAGCGGGTATTCCATCAAAGATAAGTCCGAATGAAAAGAGATAGTTGGGCTGGTCCTGATCTCCTTCAAGGTAAGTGCCTCTGCCATGGCCATATCTTTCCAATATAATATCCCATGCATGTGGATATGGTTCCATGTCGATAAAAAGATATTTTCTACAAATGAAATGAAAAAATTATATAAAACAGTAGTGATAAGAGGCTTAACAAAAATTCTTTCCAAAAAAATCAAATTTAATTCGCTTAATAAAATTCTATTCACGTAACTTTGCACGATTTTTTTGTTCCCTTCGTTGGCAGAGAAATCAATTTGGTTTTTCATTTTCAATAGATTACACAAATGCCAAAAGACTCATCTATCAAATCTGTTCTCATCATTGGTTCTGGTCCCATTATTATTGGTCAGGCTTGCGAATTTGATTATTCCGGCTCCCAGGCAGCACGTTCGCTGCGGGAAGAAGGTATCAAAGTGATATTGATTAATTCCAACCCGGCCACCATCATGACAGACCCCATGATGGCCGATAAGGTTTACCTGCTGCCACTGACCGTGGAAAGCATTGAGCAGATTCTGGAAGAAAACCAGATAGATGCCGTATTACCCACCATGGGCGGACAAACTGCGCTCAACCTTTGTAAAGAAGTGGACGAACTGGGAATATGGGAAAAGTATAATGTGCGCCTGATCGGTGTAGACATCAAAGCGATCGACAAAGCAGAAGACCGTGAACAGTTCCGTCAGTGGATGATCCAGCTGGGCGTACCTGTAGCGCCGGCCAGAACAGCCAACTCTTTCCTCGAAGGTAAAGAGTTTGCACAGGAGATCGGATTTCCATTGGTGATCCGCCCTTCCTTCACGCTGGGTGGTACCGGCGGTGGTTTCGTTCACAGCAAAGAGGAGCTGGACGAGGCCCTGGACCGCGGTTTGAAGGCATCTCCCATCCACGAAGTACTGGTAGAAAAAGCAGTACTCGGATGGAAAGAATATGAGCTGGAACTGCTGCGCGACCAAAACAATAACGTAGTGATCATCTGTACCGTGGAAAACCTTGATCCGATGGGTATCCACACTGGCGACTCCATCACCGTGGCGCCTGCGATGACCCTGAGCGATACCGCTTTCCAGGATATGCGCAACAAAGCCATGATGATGATGCGCGACCTCGGCAACTTCGCCGGAGGCTGTAACGTACAGTTCTCACTCAATCCTGAAACAGAAGAACTGATCGCCATCGAGATCAACCCGCGCGTGAGCCGCTCTTCTGCACTGGCATCCAAAGCAACGGGTTATCCCATCGCGAAGATCGCCGCTAAACTGGCCATCGGCTACACACTGGATGAACTGGAAAACCAGATCACCAAAACCACTTCCGCATTCTTTGAACCAGCACTGGATTACGTGATCGTGAAAATGCCGCGCTGGAACTTCGATAAATTTAAAGGCGCCGATGATACGCTCGGTCTGCAAATGAAATCAGTAGGCGAGGTAATGGCTATCGGCCGCACCTTCCCTGAAGCCCTGCAGAAGGCCTGCCAGAGCCTTGAGAACGATGCCCTCGGTCTTGGCTACTATGGCAAATCCATGCTGAAAAGCGAACAGCTGCTGGAAAAACTGAAACGCCCCACCTGGGATCGTATCTTCCGCATCAAAGACGCACTGATGGAAGGCGTGTCTGTAAAGCACCTGCATCAGCTGACCTATATCGACCGCTGGTTCCTGCACCAGATCAACGATATCGTGACCCTCGAAAAACAACTGATGGAGCACGACCTGGAAAGCGTTCCGGCAGATATGCTGAAAGATGCCAAACATATGGGCTTCTCCGATAAACAACTGGCGATCCTGTTTGGCAACTGCGAAGAAGAAGAAGTATACGAAAAACGTAAAGCTAACGGCATCGTTCGTACTTACAAGATGGTAGATACGTGCAGCGCCGAGTTTGAAGCGAAAACGCCATACTTCTATTCTACTTTCGATACCGAGAACGAAAGCAAAGTAACCGACAAGAAAAAAATTATCGTACTCGGTTCCGGTCCTAACAGGATTGGCCAGGGTATTGAGTTTGACTACTGCTGCACACATGGTTTGCAAGCGATCCAGGATTGTGGTTATGAAGCGATCATGGTGAACTGTAACCCTGAAACAGTATCTACCGACTTCGACATGGCAGATAAACTGTACTTCGAACCGGTATTCTGGGAACACCTCTGGGAGATCATCGAACTGGAAAAACCAGAAGGCGTGATCGTTCAGCTGGGAGGCCAAACAGCACTGAAACTGGCGAAGCGACTGGAAGAGAAAGGTGTCAGGATCATCGGTACTTCTTTCGATAACATGGACATTGCGGAAGACCGTGGCCGTTTCTCCGATATGCTGAAAGATCTCGGCATCCCTTATCCGAAATATGGCACCGCTTATAATACAGACGAAGCGATCGATGTAGCGAAAGAAGTGGGATATCCTGTACTGGTGCGTCCTTCCTACGTGTTGGGCGGTCAGCGCATGCGTATCGTGATCAACGAAGAAGAGCTGGAGCAATCAGTACTCAGCTTGCTGAAACACTTGCCAGGCAACAAGATATTGATCGACCATTTCCTCGACCGTTGCCAGGAAGCAGAGATCGATGGTATCTTCGACGGTACCGACTTCCATGTGATGGGCGTGATGGAACACATCGAGCCAGCAGGTATCCACAGTGGCGACAGCCATGCACTGCTGCCGGCTTTCAACCTTACGCCGATTGAGGTGACCACGATGGAATACTATGCGGAAAAGATCGCACGCGCACTGAACATCCGCGGCTTGATCAACATTCAGTTCGCGATCAAAGATGGCAATGTTTATGTGATCGAAGCCAACCCACGAGCTTCCCGTACTACGCCATTCATCGCAAAAGCTTACCAGGTGCCGTATCTGAACATCGCTACCAAAGTGATGATCGGTGCAAACAAACTGAAAGATTTCAAGATCGAGAAAAAACTCACCGGCTTCGCGATCAAAGAACCTGTGTTCTCGTTCAATAAATTCCCGGGTGTAAATAAAGAACTCGGACCTGAAATGAAATCTACCGGTGAGGCGATCCGCTTCATCAAAGACCTGCGCGATCCTTACTTCAGACAGCTCTACAAAGAAAAGAGCATGTACCTGAGCAAGTAATAAACTTAAAAGTAAAAAAGGGTGTGCTGCTGATGCAGCACACCCTTTTCTTTTTATCTATAAGAGAAAATAAATCGTTTAAAAAAACAGAGCCTGATGAAAATCAGGCTCCTTCTTTTCCCTCAAAATAACCATTAAAGACACGACTATTGAATCTTGATACGACACAAATAGCGTGACCGGTAATGCATTTTACAAATAATATTATATTTAAAGAAGATGTTAACTAATCAATAACAGATGTGTTAATTATTAATATTTAACAAGATTGATTTACACGTATTTGTATAAATGATAATACTTGTTGTCACGCCTTGTTTTCAGGCTTTCTCGAAAAGTTTTCAAGTCCTCATATATTCATATTAGCGCTATTAAATATAACAATCATTAACATGTTATAAACAATTACCTTCTTTCGAACTGCTAATTTTAGCCTGTAAAAGTTACACCCAAATGTATTTTGAAACATCCTTGTTTGTGAACACAGGCTGGCAGCGCATGCCTTTTCTTCGCCTGATAATCCCGCTGTTGGCGGGCATTGCCACCCAATACCAATTTTCTTTTTCTGCATGGAGTATAGGGATATTCCTGTTGGTATTAATACTCTTCTATGCGATATACAACCGATTGCCGCCGTCT
Source organism: Chitinophaga vietnamensis (assembly GCF_902167635.1). Taxonomy (GTDB): domain Bacteria; phylum Bacteroidota; class Bacteroidia; order Chitinophagales; family Chitinophagaceae; genus Chitinophaga; species Chitinophaga vietnamensis. The sequence continues at coordinate 225,945 of NZ_CABHMS010000006.1, read as the reverse complement.
GTCAGGTATGCCTGGAACTGGCTACAGACCTCGTTTTTACTGCTGATAGTATTTTTCGTAGGGGCGTTACTGTTATATCATGCAGACGGGCGTCATCAGTTCCACTACTATCAGCAGCACTATCACACAGGCAGTAAATTATTGCTGCGGATCACCGCAGCGCCGGAGGAAAAACCGCGCTCCTGGCGGTTTACAGCTACTGTGATGGCAGTGGCAGACAGCGCGCAGCTAACGCCTGCCAGCGGCGATCTGCTGTTGTATCTCCGTAAGGATTCATTACCGCCTTTGCAATACGGCGATATGATTATGGTGCAGCAGCCGCCCGAAGAGATCAGGAACAGCGGCAACCCCGGCGCCTTCGATTACCGCCTGTATTGCGCCTTGCAGGGCATTTACGGGCAATTGCAATTGCGCAGAACAGATTATCAATTGCTGTCACAGCGGCGCAGCCAATCGCTCGAGGCCTGCTTGATCCGCATGCGCAGCTGGTGCCTGCAACAGCTGCGGCACTATATTGGCAGCGGCCCGGAAGCCGGTATGGCAGCCGCTTTGCTTATCGGCTACCGGCAGGACCTCGACCGGGATATCGTGCAAGACTATACGAATACGGGCATTGTACATATCATCGCCATCTCGGGCATGCACCTGGCGCTATTATACGGCAGCTTGCTGTGGCTCCTGAAATGGTGGCCAGCAAAGCGTTTCGTCAATATAATCAAAGCCGTGCTGGTATTACTGGCGCTGTGGGGCTTTGCCCTGCTTACCGGCGCATCGGCATCTGTACTGCGTTCGGCGGTGATGTTTACCGGCATTACCATCGGCAGCCTGGTGCTGGAAAGGTATAGCAGCGCCTATAACACTTTGGCGGCTTCGGCCTTCCTCTTGCTTTGTTATAATCCCTGCTTCGCGATGGACGTGGGTTTCCAGCTTTCGTACCTGGCGGTGCTGAGCATCATGTTGTTCTATCAACCTATTCGTTTGTTAGTGAAGATGAAGAACAGATGGGCAGATCTTTTATGGGAGATGTTGTCGCTGTCGATCGCTGCGCAGATATTGACCACCCCGGTCAGCCTTTTTTATTTTCATCAGTTCCCGAATTACTTTCTGGTGGCGAATCTCGTGGCAGTGCCATTATCTACCGTGATTATCTATGGAGAGATATTATTACTGGCCGTCGCGTTTCTTTCGCCGTTGGCCACCTGGGTGGGAGTAGGGCTGCGGTGGCTGATCTGGTTCATGAATGCCTGTGTAAAATGGCTGGGGGCCTTGCCTGGTGCGTTAACCCCCAATATCCATTGTAGTGCTTTGCAGATGACGGGCCTCTACCTGCTGATCGCTGGTATGGCTTTATGGCTGCTGGCGAAATGGAAGCCAGGCGCTTGGCTGGCGGGGATCGGTCTTCTGCTTTGTTGCGGGCTGCACGCGCAATGGCAGCTGGATGCGGCTTCCCAGCGCCGCCTGGTCATTTATAACGTGGCCGGCTATACGTTAATAGATGGGGTACAAGGGAGAAGTGTACAGTTAATTGGAGATGATTCCATCAGCACAGGAGCAGCGCAAACATTGCAGGCGGCGCGTTCATCATGGGGAGCTAGTCCCGGCAAAGTGGCGCTGCTGGCGCAACATGGCCACTATCTCAGTTTCTGCGGGAAACGGTTGGTGATCATCGATACGGCCCTGCCTTCATCTCCCCCACAAAAAAAATTCTGCACGGATTATATTTTATTGACACATAATCCACACGTGGATATCAGCCGCCTTGGCGATTTCTTTACCTTTCACACCATTATTTTAGGCGCTGCGAACACGACTGGAAGGATTAAGAAGTGGAAAAATGATTGTTACGCGTTAACTTTGCGCTGCTTTTCGGTTCCAGACCAGGGAGCCTATGTTATTAATTTCTAATGTTTTCCATTCATGCAAAAGCAAATTAAATCAGCTCTGATCTCCGTTTTCTATAAAGATAACCTGGAGAACATCGTTAAAAAATTAGGTGAACAAGGAGTGACCATCTACTCTACAGGTGGTACTCAGAAATTTATTGAAGAGCAGGGCGTAAAATGTGTGGCAGTTGAAGACCTGACCGCTTATCCTTCCATTCTGGGCGGACGCGTTAAAACCCTCCACCCTAAAGTGTTTGGAGGTATCCTGGCACGCCGCGAAAATCCGCAGGACCTGGAGCAGCTGAAACAATATGAGATACCCGAGATCGACCTGGTGATCGTAGACCTCTACCCGTTTGAAGAAACGGTGAAGAGCACAACAGACCAACAGGCGATCATCGAAAAGATAGATATCGGCGGCGTATCCCTGATCCGCGCTGCTGGCAAGAACTTCAAGGATGTAGTGATCGTAGCATCCAAAGACCAGTATGCCGACCTGGAGCAGGTATTGATCAATAACAATGGCGCCACTTCCCTGGAAGAACGCAGAAACTTTGCTGCAAAAGCATTTGAAGTATGTGCCCATTATGATGTGGCCATCTCCCAATATTTCCTGAACAACGAGCCTGGTGCTTATTTCCAGGTGTCTGTTCCACAGGGCCAGGTAAACCGCTATGGCGAAAACCCGCACCAGCGTGGCGTTTTTTATGGTAAGCTCGATGAGGTGTTCAACAAGCTCCATGGAAAAGAGCTGTCGTTCAATAACCTTGTGGATGTAGACGCTGCCTGCCAGCTGATCCAGGAGTTTACTGATACTACCTTTGCTGTGATCAAGCATACAAATGTTTGTGGTATTGCTACCCGCCCCACGCTGAAAGAAGCCTGGGATGCAGCATTGGCAGGAGATAAAGAAAGCGCTTTCGGCGGCGTGCTCGTTTGCAACAAAACAATCGACAAAACCACTGCAGAGGCCATCAACGAAATTTTCTTTGAAATCCTCATTGCGCCCGGCTTTGACGCGGAAGCGCTCACCGTGCTTCAGGCGAAAAAGAACCGTATCCTGCTTGAACAGAAACAACCGGTGAAGAGCAAATACATGTTCAAAAATGTACTCAACGGCGTGTTACTGCAAGACAGCGATAACGGCAACTATAAAGAATGGACCGATGCAGGCGCCCGCCCGGCCAATGCTGCGGAGAGAGCCGACCTGGAATTTGCCAACATCGTTTGCAAGCACCTGAAATCAAACGCTATCGCCCTCGTGAAAGACAAGCAGCTGGTGGGTAAAGGCTGTGGCCAGACTTCCCGTATCGATGCACTGCGTCATGCGATTGAGAAAGCCGGTCAGTTCAACTTTGACCTGAAAGGCGCTGTAATGGCATCTGATGCGTTCTTCCCCTTCAATGATTGCGTGAGCATTGCCCATGAAGCCGGCATTACTGCGGTGATCCAGCCCGGCGGCTCTGTACGTGACAATGACTCCATCGAGTTCTGCAAGCAGCATGATATGGTGATGGTGATGACCGGTATGAGGCATTTCAGACACTAAGCGTACTTTTTTTGAATGATACAGGAGGCATCGGTTTGGGCCGGTGCCTTCTTTTTGTTTGCGCTCTGCCCAAAAAATAATACTTTGCCAACAAATAAGTTTTTTATTTAAGACATAAAGCAGCCCGTTGTTTATCCGTCAAAATATTATGCAGGACGCCACAGATGCCGATTTGATCGGGGAGTACAAATCCTCGGGCAGACTGGAATTGCTGGCTGCCCTATACCAGCGTTATATGAGCCTGGTATATGGTGTGTGCCTCAAGTATTTTGATGAGGATGCCAGCAAAGACGCGGTGATGCAGATATTCGAAGAGCTGATCGTAAAAGTGAAGCAGCACGAAGTACAGCATTTCAAAAGCTGGCTGCACGTTTTAGCCCGCAACCATTGCCTGATGAAGCTGCGGGCCATGAAGAACAAGGAATCCAGGCAGGTATCTATCGACGATCATCCTGTTATGGAAAACGGCGAAACAGGGCATCATGAGAACGGAGTAACGCTGGAAGAGAACCTGCAAGCCATGGAAAAATGCCTGGAAACCTTGCCAGAAGAGCAAAAGCGGAGTGTAGACCTTTTCTATTTAAAAGAGAAAAGCTATCGCGAGGTCAGCGTTATTACCGGCTATGATATGAACAAGGTGAAAAGCTATATCCAGAACGGAAAGCGGAACCTTAAAATTTGTATGGAGCAACAGCAACAACATGCCTGACAAGCAACCACATAAGCAAACGGAGGTAAGCGCCGAGCTGATACGCCAGTACCTGGCGGGAGAGCTCGACGATAAAGCCATGCACGCCCTGGAACGCCAGGCGCTGGATGATCCGTTCCTGGCGGAAGCGCTTGAAGGTTATGAAATGCATGCGCCTGATCAATCCGCGCACCTCGACGATCTGCAAGCGCGGCTCGCTGCGCGTGTAGCGCCAGAGAAGGGTAAGGTGCGCTCCATCTATTACCGCGTGGCTGCGGCGGCAGCCATTCTTTTGCTGCTGTTCACCGGTGGCTGGTTCCTGGTACATCAAAAGGCTACACCGCCCGAAGTGGCGCAAGCGCCGGCAACACCTGCACCTACGCCCGCTCCTGCAGCAGCAGATACCCAGGCAACTTTTAAAGAAAACACAACTCCTCAAGCTGATATAAACAGCGAGCATGCAGCGCCTGCGCTGGCATTATCGCAGAAGAAACCGAGCATGAAGCCCAAGCCTGCGCCAGGCAAGCCTGTTGCCGATTTGCCCGCTCCTGCTCCGTTGCCCGATGCCGCACCGGCCTTGGCGGCCGCACCTGTATCAGCAAAGAAAGCAGGGAATGATAATAAACAATTTACTTACGAGGCCGAAAAGGCGAGGGCCGGTAATGCATTGGATACTTATTCCCCGGGAATAGCTATCAACAACGACTCACCAAAAATATTCATCCGTGGCGCCCGCGCTTTTAATAACGATGACCTGAAATCCAAGATTATTCTCCGCGGCCGCGTTGTCGACGGGCAATCCGGCGAGCCTTTGTCAGGCGTAGCAGTGACAGGGCTGCACAGCAATAGAGGCACAATTACAGATGCAAAGGGGTATTTTTCATTACCGAAAGATAGTACACGATTTAAAGAGCTGATGCTGAGCTATATTGGCTACGATAGCCGGAAACTGCGCCTGGACAGCGTTCAGCAAGGAATGGATATTGCGATGGCGCCTAATAACAAGGGCTTATCGGAAGTTGTGGTGACAGCGTTTTCGGGTAAAGTGGCGGGTGTGGAGGCTGAGCCAATGCCTTACAGCGCTCCGGAGCCGAAAGATGGTTACGTGGCATTTTACCAATACCTGAATGCGCATACCCTTACTGATAGTATTTCCGGTATCGTTCGTATATCCTTTACCGTTACCCGCTCTGGTGCGCTTACCGATTTCAAGGTGTTGCGCGGGTTGAGCGAGACAGCCGATGCTTTGGCTATCCGCCTGCTCAACGAAGGGCCTGCGTGGAAACCAGCATCAGATGGGAAGCCCGCCACAGTGAAAGTGAGAATGAAATTCAGGATACAGAAAAAGTAGGACTTACTTGTTCCGCTCTTTCCACTGCTGATTAAAGGATTTAGCAGCAAATACCGGCAGGTCGCGGTTATCGCCCCAGCCCTTGGCGAAGAACTTGCGCAACAGGAAGTTCTTCATCTTTCCACTGGCCATATTCATCATCTTCCTGCTCATGCATCCCTGTTTCCATACAAACCAGGCGAACTTCTCTCCACCAGATGTATAATTCTCTTCTACTGCTTTCTGTCTGTTATGCAGCAATAGTTCATGCAGGTTGATGCGCACGGGGCACACCTCTGTGCAGTTACCGCAGAGAGAGGACGCGAAACTGAGATGCATATACGAATCCATGCCTTTGAGGTGAGGCGTGATCACAGCGCCGATAGGGCCGCTATAGGTGGTGGCATAAGTATGGCCGCCGATGTTCTTGTAAACGGGGCATGCGTTGAGGCAGGAGCCACAGCGGATGCAGTAAAGGCTTTCGCGGGCGGTGGTATCCTGGAGGATATTGGTTCGGCCGTTGTCCATCAGGATCACATACATTTCATCGGGGCCGTCTGCTTCGCCTTCCTGGCGCGGGCCGCTGAAGATGGAGTTGTAGGAAGTCACCTGCTGGCCTGTGCCGTAAGTGGCCAGCAGCGGCCAGAACAGCGCGAGGTCTGTAATAGAAGGCAGTACTTTTTCGATACCAACCAGTACGATATGCGTTTTGGGAAATGCAGTGCTGAGGCGGGCATTACCTTCGTTTTCGCTTACGGCAATGGAGCCGGTATCTGCGATGATGAAGTTGGCGCCGGTGATGCCGATTTCTGCATCGAGATATTTCTGGCGTAATTTCTCACGTGCCACCAGCGTAAGCTGTTCAGGCGTGAGCCCGGGATCGGTGCCGAGTTTCTCGGCAAAGAGGCGGGCTACATCTTCCTTGCTCTTGTGCATGGCGGGTGTAACGATGTGGTAAGGCGGCTCTCCATCGAGCTGCTGGATGTATTCGCCGAGGTCCGTTTCCACGCATTCGATGCCATTTTCACCGAGAAAGTCGTTGAGGTGCACCTCTTCTGTGGCCATGGACTTGCTTTTTACAATACTCTTGCATTGTTTGGCCTTGCAGATGGCCAGTATCTCCTGTTGCACCTGTTCCGCAGTTTCGGCCCATATCACTTTAGCGCCACGTTTGGTGATGTTCAACTCAAACTCTTCCAGGTGTTTGTCGAGATGCTCAATGGCTCTCCATTTGATATTCTTGGCCCTTTCGCGCGCGCCCGGCAGGTCTGTAAACTGTTGTTTACCGTTCTTTACAGCGGTATTGTATTTACCGATATTGAAATTGATAGTTTGCCGGTGACCGAGATCGGCTGCTTTTTTTTCACTTTCTTCCAGAAAGGTGGATGCTGTTTGATGCATAAGCAAGTCCAATAAGATGCTTAATAAAGATAGTTATATAGAAAGGAATAACAGCGTCGAGATTCCTTATTTGTATTGTTTTCTTGCGATCTTATCCAGCACATCATAAAATTCCGTGCCGTATTTTCTGATGAGCGCCTCTCTCAGGAAGCGGTACACGGGCACTTGCAGGGCCTTACCGTTCTTGCAGGCGGGTTTGCAGATATCCCAGCGATCATAGTTCACCGCCTCAAATGATTCATATTTTTTGATCCGGATGGGGTAGAGATGACAGGAGATGGGCTTCTTGAAGTCTACCACGCCATCGTTGTAAGCCTTTTCAATGCCGCAGCTCACCGTGCCATGCTCATCGATGGTGGCGTAAGCGCAGATGCCTTTGTTCACGATGGGAGTAACATAGCCGTATTCAGGATCGGTAGTATTGGTGCCGGTTTGCTCAATCTCCTGAATGCCTTCTTCCCGCAGATAAGATTTTATTTTGGGATAGATTTTTTTCAGCAGCTTCACTTCCGCTTTATCGAGCGGGGCGCCACAGTCGCCAGCTACACAGCAGGCGCCTTTGCAGGCCGACAGATTGCATACGAACTGCTCTTCAATTACTTCGTCACTGATGTATTTGTCGTCGATGATGATCATTGGGTAAGTGTGATCTGAATTCAGACCACAAAGTTACGGGAAATCCTGAGGATTTTATCGCCAGTGCAGGGTTTCCACCATATGCCACATGTCCTGTTCGAGGAATTGGTGCACGGGAGCGAGGGAATCGGCATTGGGCCTTACATCGAAGTAGAGCGCGCCGCGGAGGAAATGATGTACGGAGTCGGTGGCGAAGAATTGTTTGGCAGAAGCTGCGTTGCCGCCCACTTCGTAGAAAGTGCCATTCACATTATTAGGTGTGTGGATCACGTTTTCATCGATATATTCCGCCTTGTAGGTGTGTTTGTAAGTCATCTTGAAAGCGTCGTTCACCAGCTTCTGAAAGGTGTTCTCTCCGCCGATGATCTTGTAGCTCATATATATTTTACCATTGAGAGAGGGGAAGTCGATGTTGATCCAGTAAGGATTTTCGGGCTTTTCGCCGAAGAAGGAGGTATCTTTTACTACCGTGGCGTACTCTGGATATTCGAAAGTATAAGGGTAACCGGGCATATCAAAGGTGCGGTACTTTCTTTCCGGGAACTTTATTTTAAAGTATCCGCGGGGTTTCGGCGTATATCCGTTATCACAGGCGGTGAGCGATAGTATCAGCAGGGAAAAAAAGGCGAGGGCCTTTCCTTTTAAATTTGGCATTGTACGTTTTGCATTTAGCATCGTGGCTCAGGCTTGTTCAGCAGCGTCGGGCCGGATGGTTACCTGTACTTTCTGGATGCGCATTTTATTCACTTCCAGTACAGTAAAATCATAGTTACTGTAATTAATAACGCTGTTTTCTTCAGGAAATTTTCCTGCCAGTTCAAGTATGAGGCCGCCGAGGGAGTCGCTTTCACCTTTTACCTGATCGAAGGTTTCCGGAGGGATGTTCATGATCCTGCAAACGTCGTTCAGCATGGTTTTGCCTTCGAATACGTAGGTGAAGTTGTCGACCTTGGAGTAGTTGAATTCTTCTTCATCAAATTCATCTTTGATATCACCGATCACTTCTTCCATGATATCTTCCAGGGTCACGATGCCGGAGGTACCGCCAAATTCATCTACCACTACAGCAAAGTGCATTCTCCGGCTCTGAAATTCGGAGAGCAGGTCTTCGATGAGTTTATGCCCGTGTACAAAGAAAGGCTGGCGCATGATCTCGTGCCAGTCGAAGGTATCACCTTTATCGAGATGCGGCACGAGGTCTTTGGTATGGATTACGCCTACGATATTATCGAGGTTGCCTTTGTATACGGGGAGGCGTGAGTAGTGCAGGTCGGCTACACGTTTGATCACGTCAGAGAAGGTATTTTCATATTCGATACCGTTCACGTCGAGGCGGCCGCGCATGATCTGTTTTACGGTGATGTTACCGAATTTGAGAATGCCTTTGAGGATATTTTTTTCTTCCTGTGAGGCGGTGGGATCTACGCTCATTTCGATCGCTTCATCGATCTCCTGGTAGTTGACCGGGCCGCTGCCGCGGTGGAATAATTTGGCTTCGATGCTGGAGCTCATGCCTACAAAGAAATCGCTGACAGGTTCCAGGGTGGCGTGCACGAGGCTTACGAACCATGCGAAGTAGGTAGCGAAACGGATATTGTTTTGTGCGGCCCAAACGCGGGGGAGTATTTGCCCGAAGAAGAGCAGCACCAGGCTGATAACGGCGATACGTACTACCAAAGATATCACGGGAAGTTTTTGGAGGTCTTCCATCTGGGTGATGAGGTAGTTGGTGATCATAATGAATGCGATCATCAGCAGGATACCGGCGATCTGGAGGGATGCGAGCAGCGACCTGGGTTTTTCCAGGAGTTTGGTGATGAGTTTACCGGAAGCGTTTTGCCGGGTTTTCAACACATTCAGGTCCTTGTAGTTCAGTGAAAAGAAGGCCACTTCAGCGCCTGACACAATGAATGTCAGTAGCAGCAGCACAAAAATGACCAGCAGGAACACCACTACGTTAGGTGTTGCGATCGGTGCGCCGGTTTGTAAAAGGAAGGATATGTTGCTTGCCGAAAAGATATCCAAGATGTTCAACTTTATGTAATAGATCAAAAATACGGGAAAGAAATTCATTCAACATGAAAATGACCCTTATTTTCTTGCACGCAAATATAAGTAATGTCCCATTATGGGATTACGTACATGGAAAACTTAATATTTTTATTAAAACTTAAAAGGGCAGATCATCTGCCGGCTCATTCAATGAAGGGGGGATTTCCAGATTGTTGGGGAAATTTTCTCCAGAGGTAGAACCAGCGCTGCTGTGATGAGGTATGGGGTGATCAGCGGTATTGAGGTCCATGCGTTTGTCGAGCATCACCAGGTTGTCGCCTACAACTTCGGTCGCAAATTTCTTGTTACCTTCTTTGTCTTCCCAACTGCGGGTGCGCAGGCGTCCTTCGATGTAAACAAGGCTGCCTTTGTGCAGGTACTTTTGCGCCAGTTCTGCCAATCCTCTCCAGAGTACAACGGTGTGCCATTCTGTTTGCGAGATCAATTTCCCGGCCCGGTCCTTGAACGTTTCGGTGGTTGCCAGCGAGAATTTAGCAACGGCAATATTTCCTTCCAAAAACTGTACATCCGGATCTCTGCCTAAATTGCCTATCAGGATTACTTTATTAACACCTCTCATAGTTGTAGGTTTTTTTAGTCTATTGATAAAAAGTTCTTCTTTTAATAAATAAACAACCTTCTTAAAGTTAATATTTTTTTCCAATCGAAAGGAAAAATTTCTTGCTGGCAAAATGAACCCCGGGGTTGGCTATAAAAGCAGTCCTGCCTTGCTTTCGAGGTAGGTGGTAATGGTTTTCGGGAAGGCATAGTTGTTAAGGTCGCTGAATGGAACGGCCGTGTAGGCGGGCGATTCCAGCGGTTTTTGCAAGGCTATCGTAATGAATTGGCTGTGAATGGTTTGATGGGTAAGCTGTTGTTTGAAGAGGGGAGATACCCTTTCGATGGCCGGTTTATTTTTTCCGAAGAGCTGAAGAAACCCGGGATCTGTTTGCAGGGCTGTGATATCAGTAGCGGCGGGCGTTTCCAGCAGGATGAATTCATGCAGGTTTTGCCAGATATCATTGCCGGTTCTTTTACGGATGTACACCTGGTCTTTGAAAGTGGCCAGTATATAAGTGAAGTAGCGTTTTTTGATTTGTAGTTTCTTGGTTTTAACCGGCAGCAGGGAAATGAGCTGCTGGTGATAGGCGGCACATTTTTTCTGTAGCGGACATTCTTCGCAAAGCGGCTGTTGTGGCTTGCATACAACGGCGCCAAAGTCCATGATGCTTTGGTTATAAGCTGTGGAATGTGCTGGTGGCAACAGGTCCTGGGCGAGTGTGGCAAATTGTTTTTTGCCTTCGGTACTGTCGATCGGTGTGTCGATGCCGAAGAAGCGCGACAGCACACGGAAAACGTTGCCATCCAATACGGCGTGGGGGAGATCGAAAGCGAAGGAGGCGATGGCGGCGGCGGTGTAGGGGCCAATACCTTTAAGGCTTTTGATCTGTTCGTACTGATCCGGGAATTTCCCTTTATAAGTGGTAGCTATTTCGCGGGCGGCTGCCAGCATGTTTTTGCAGCGGGCGTAGTAGCCGAGGCCCTGCCAGAGGCGGAATACTTCTTCATCGGGTGCGGCGGCGAGCTGGCTCACGGTAGGGTAGTGTTGAATAAATCGTTCATAATACGGCCAGCCTTGTTCCACGCGGGTTTGCTGGAGAATGATCTCCGACAGCCAGATGCGGTAGGGATCTTTTTCACCTTTCCATGGCATGGACCGGGTATTAAGGTCTTTGTTCCATTCCAGTAATTTTTCGGTAAAAAAAAGTCGGGAAGCACGCATTTATATATTATTTTAATAAAATTATTTAGTAAATTGATATGGCAAAAGCTGTCCTTTAAAACCCTGCAAGGTACGCCAGATACCCATTTCCGGGGATGCAAATAAATATAATAATCTGCAATACAGGTATAAGGAAAATTAATAAAATTTATTTGCTTAAAATTCAGCAATTAGAAATTTTTAAATTAACTTTGAGAGTAAAGTAATCCTCTCGCTTTCATATGAGAAAAGCTGATTTAATTAACAACATTGCTGAAAAAACCGGCATCCCCAAAGTAGATGTGTTAGTAACACTGGAGGCTATGTTTAAAGAGGTGAAAGAAGCCTTGGCCAATGGTGAGCACATTTACATTCGTGGGTTTGGCAGTTTTATCACCAAGAAGAGAGCCGCCAAAATAGGGCGTAACATCAAGAAGAACGTGGCCGTGGAGATTCCCGAGCACTTTATTCCTGCTTTCAAGCCATCTAAAGAATTTGTTGCTGAGGTAAAGAAGCTCAAAAGTTCTTAATTTTGCAGCCTAATATTTTAGGCCGTGCAAAAATCACAAGTTCTCCTAGTTGGTGCTGCTGTAGCGTTATTGGTGGTATTATATGCCTTTGGCCGCACAGTGCCCCGGTCAGATAAGAAAGCTATGTCAACTGCCGCTCCCATGCAGGGAGGTCGGGAAGTGGCGCCTATTGCCTTTTCTGAACTACTGGAATCGGCTAAGAAAAAAATCTCCGCAGAACAGCTTTTACAGATCAATGCCATTGAAACCAATACAGTACGTGGCGACGTGAAAACCCAACAAATAGCCGCTTACAAAAAATTGTATACTACCTGGGACAGCCTCAACCAGCTGCCGGTAGCTGCTCATTATCTTGGTGAAGCAGCTAAGTTGGAAAATTCCGAAAAAAGCCTCACCTTTGCAGCCAATTTATTTTTGACCCACCTGCAACACGCGGAAGATCCGGGGATTGCGAAGTGGGAAGCACAACAGGCCATCGCCCTGTACGACCAGGCCATTGCCCTGAATCCGGAAAACGATACGATCAAAATATCGCAAGCCATGGTATATATGAACAGTGGCGAACCGATGACCGGCGTTGGAAAACTCAGGGAAGTGGTAGCCAAACACCCGGACAATATCGATGCCCAGGTAACATTGGCTAACCTGGCAATTACTTCCGGCCAGTACGACAAAGCCATTGAACGACTGGAAGAAGTAAGCAAGAAACATCCTGATAATGCCAAAGTCATTTTCGTACTGGCAGAAGCTTACAGGAGCAAGGGCGATAAAAAGAAAGCAGTGGAACTGTTCGAAAAAAGCAAACAGTTCATGGACGATCCGGAACTGAAGAAAGAGGTAGACAGTTATATTAAAAGTATTCAATAATATTTATTTTTTCAATCATCTAAAAACGTTTCAGCGTATGCCTTGCGGTAAGAAAAGAAAAAGACATAAAATTGCCACTCACAAGCGTAAAAAAAGACTGAGAAAGAACCGGCATAAAAAAGGTAAGAAATAATTTTACTCCAGTTTCCCGCCATTTATACTAACCAGGTACTAACCCGGTGCGGCGATCGGATAAAAATTTTCATATATCCTGCATGATTTTAGCATTAATTCTTAAATTGCTAGAGTCATGCAGGTTGTTTCCATAGATCCCGCTTAGAATTTTCGGATACTGCCTGCAGTGATCGCTGAACCCTTAAGCAACCCATCATCACGTACGTGAAGAATATGCTAACTTTATAGTGAGCTATAGTCTGGTATGCAGTAAGCTGTAATCAACAGCCGTGTGCATAGCATAAAGGTGAAGTTTTAAAGGTTAAAATTTTGGACGCTTGAATAAGGAACTTATTATAAATGCGGCTCCCACAGGGGTTGAAATTGCGTTACTGGAAGATAAAAAGTTAGTTGAACTACATCACGAAAGTGGCAATCCTAACTTTGCAGTAGGCGATCTATACCTGGGAAAAGTGAAAAAGCTGATCCCCGGCTTGAATGCTGCCTTTGTGGACGTAGGCTTCGAGAAAGATGCCTTTTTACATTACACGGATCTAAGCCCTTATATCCGCTCCATTCTTAAATTTACACAAACCGCCATCAGCGATAAAACCCCTGAAGGATTCGATTTTACTAAATTTAAAAATGAGCCGGAAATAGTAAAGACCGGTAAGATAACAGATGTATTGGGCGGCAAACCCAATATCCTCGTACAGATCCTGAAAGAACCCATTTCTTCGAAAGGCCCGCGCCTGAGCTGCGAAATCTCTCTTCCCGGAAGATTCATCGTGTTAACACCCTTTAATGATATTGTTGCTGTATCCAAAAAGATACACTCTTCCGAAGAAAGAAAACGCCTGCAAAAAATAGTAGAAGCGATCAAGCCGCCTAACTTCGGCGTGATCGTACGTACTGCTGCCGAAGGAAAGAAAACAGCCGAACTGCACGAAGACCTTACCACCCTCGTTGAAACCTGGAAGAATATCCAGGGTAATCTCCGCAGCGCGCAAGCCCCGCAGAAAATACTCAGCGAACAGGCTAAAACCACCAGCATCCTCCGCGACCTGCTGAACGAGAGCTTCAACCGCATCGTGATCAACGACAAAAACATCTTCACAGATACCAAAACCTATATTCAAAAGATCGCGCCTGAAAAACAAGGCATCGTTGATTACTACAATAACGGCTCACCGATCTTTGATAACTTTGGCATCACCCGCCAGGTAAAGGCTTCCTTCGGAAAGACCGTTAACCTCGATAGTGGCGTATACCTCATCATCGAGGCTACTGAAGCGCTTCACGTGATCGATGTGAACAGCGGCTACAAAAGCTCCAGCAATAACCAGGAACAGAACGCATTAGCCTCCAACCTGGAAGCCGCTGCTGAAATAGCCCGCCAACTACGCCTTCGCGACCTTGGTGGCATCATTATCATCGACTTCATCGATATGAAACTGCCTGAAAATAAAAAGACAGTTTTTGAAGCGATGGAGAAATTCATGGCCCAGGACCGCGCCAAGCACACCATCCTGCCGATCTCCAAATTCGGCCTGATGCAGATCACCCGCCAGCGCGTGAAACCTGAAGTGACCATTTCGGTAGCGGAAGACTGCCCCACCTGTAAAGGCACCGGCAAGATCGGCGCTTCCATGCTGATACTCGATGACATCGAAAAAAATCTTCAATATCTCATCAATCATCAACATAAAGGATTAACCATCCGCGTTCATCCAATCCTGTTTGCCTACCTCACAAAAGGATTTCTTACCTCCAAACAATGGAGATGGTACTTCCAATATAAGAAATGGATCAAGCTCCGCGCTGACTCCAACTACCACCTCACGGAATACCGCTTCTTTGACGCCAATGACGAAGAAATTAAATTATAAAACTGAAGGTTTGCGACGATCCGCAAACCTTCAGCTTTTATAGTCGTCGCGTGCCGGGGAAAAGGTGTCGATGATCTTGCAATCCGTCAGCGCACGGCCACCATGGCGCACATTGGAAGGTATCACCAGGGCATCGTGCTGGTGCATGACCACTTTTTCATCTCCTATCGTCATCTCGAAAGCACCCTCGGCAATGTAAGTGATCTGTTCATGCGGGTGCTCATGCAAAGGTGACTCCGCGCCGGCATTGATCTCCCAGAAAGCCATCGTGCTTTTGTCGCCATGTACAAAACGGCCATAAAATCCGGGCAGGGTATTTTTTACAGGAATATCTTTTAATGCAGCTTTGTTTAACATGATCATGGTTTGAATGTTATTAAATATACATCAATAGGAGAGGAAATTGTTAAGTTCATATATTTCATACATTTACACTGTTATTTTGTAATCCCGAAGCTGTCTTTGTCATGTTAATTTAATAATACATCCATAACGCGTATGACTACACGTTTTTACACCTCACTGTTATTTTTATCCTTATTGGTATTTGCTGCCTGCCAGCAACAGGGCGGCACCCGGAAAAGATTGAAAGTGCGGGATACCACCCACTACACCAAGCAGGAATATATCGAGAAACAGCTGGACAGCAACCTGGTGAACAGCTTCCTGCAATCGCATCCCGTATACGCACCCTATGCGGAATATGTGAAGAATTTTTATCGCGGCCGTGATTATCACTATGCCTGGGTAAATAAAGACAGCATCACCGAGCAGGCAGGCAACTTCATCAATATGATGAAAAATGATGCGGCCTATGGTATCAAAGACAGCGCCATGACCCCGGAGCTGAAAAAACTTACCGATACGCTTGTGCTGCGCGATTCCAGCTACCAGGGCAATCCCCGTGATCTTTCCACCATCGAAGTGATGCTTACCGCGCAATTCTTTGCCTATGGCAACAAAGTATGGGGCGGCCTTACCTCTGATTCAGCGAAAGACCTGGAATGGTTCATCCCTCGGAAGAAGCTGGATATGGGCAGCCTGCTGGATTCTATCGTGAAGAAAGGAAATAATATTGAAGGCGACGAGCCGGTAAATGCGCAATACAAAATGCTGCGGCAACAGCTGAAAACCCTTGCCAAGCTGGAATCTGCCCCATGGGACTCCATTACGATGACGCAGAAGAGTTTCAAAAGAGGCGATTCGTCTGACGTGATCCTGCGGGTGAAACAGCGTCTCATCGCGCTGGGTGACCTCGCAGCCAGCGACAGCGGTCATCGTTTTACAGTGCTAACGGATACGGCTGTACGTAATTTTGAAGCCCGCATGGGCCTCAAAGAAGACGGCCTGATCACACCGGCGGTATTAAAAGCGTTGAATGTGCCGATTCAGCAGCGGGTGCGTCAGGTGCTTGTGAATATGGAGCGTTTACGCTGGGTGCCGGTAGAACCGCCAGCAGACTATATCCTGGTGAACATACCCGCTTTTATGATGTATGTATATGAAAACAGTAAACTGGCCTGGAGTTGTAATGTGGTGGTAGGCAAGCCGGGCGCCAATACCGTCGTGTTCAGCAATGAACTGAAATATATTGTGTTCAGCCCTTACTGGAATGTGCCGCCGGGCATCCTCGCCAAAGAAGTGTTGCCAGGCCTCAAACGCAGTGGCGGCGGGTATCTGGCCAGGCAAAATATGGAGATAGTAGGCGCCAGCGGCAAGGTGATATCACCGGGCTCCATTGCCTGGGGCAAATATTCCGGCAGCAATTTCCCGTATATCGTGCGTCAGAAGCCGGGAGGCCGCAACTCGCTCGGGAAAGTGAAGTTCCTCTTCCCTAATGAGTATAATATCTATTTACATGATACCCCTGCACGTTATCTCTTTGGAGAAAACAAACGCTCTTTCAGTCATGGATGTATCCGCGTAGCGGAACCCAAGCATCTCGCACAATGGTTGCTGCGCAAGGATTCCAGCTGGACAGACCAGAAGATCGACGAGGCGATGAACGCCGGGAAAGAAAAATTTGTAACCCTGAAAACGAAGGTGCCGGTATTTATCGGTTATTTCACCGCTTTTGTGGATAGCAAAGGAAGGCTGAATTTCAGGGATGATGTATACGGCCACGATGCACGCCTGGCAGCGACCCTGTTCGGCAAGTAATTATTTTGCTATTTAGCTATTTGAATATTTGGTTATTTGATGTGAGAATGTAAGAATTTATGAATGTGAGGATGTGAGAATTTGAGGATTTGAGGGATACTTAAATCCGCCATAAATTCTCACATTCTCACATTCATAAATTCTCACATCTTAACTGCAATAACCGATATTTCCACGTTCACACCTTTAGGCAGTGCGGCCACCTGTACGGTTTCGCGGGCCGGATAGTTACCGGTGAAATAGCTGCCATACACTTCATTTACCTGCGGGAAAGTTTTCATATCTGTAATGAAGATAGTTGTTTTTACAACATCGCTGAAACCCATGCCGGCAGCGGTGAGCACGGCCTGAAGGTTTTTCATCACGAGCTGTGTTTCATCAACGATGCCGGTGGTTACCAGTTCGCCGGTAGCGGGATCCAAAGGTATCTGACCGGACACGAACAGGGTATTGCCAGCTTTTACAGCCTGGTTGTAAGGCCCGATAGGAGCGGGCGCATTATTGGTATTGATAATTTGCTTTTCCATGAGGGCGAAAGTAAACAAAATATATTTTTTTCGGGAAGACGTAAAGCAGCAAGAGATCGAAGCGGATTTTTGCAACAACGTCATTCTTTATTAGGTTTGCCGAAATTTAGCGCATGAATATCCTGGTTATAGCAGATGCACAGCGGTATGAAGAGCTGCAGCAGAAAGGACTCAACAAGCATGAGGTACAGTGGAAGACAAGCCTGGAAGAGGTATTGTCGGTGAAGGCTGCCGACCTGGTGATAGATATGTTATTCGATGACCGGCCGCATCATGCAGCGGTATATGCTAAGAATCCGGGAGTGCCGGTGATGGCCTGCATTGTGAAAACATCCTTGTCCGAAGTGATGAGCCAGTATGCCTTTGAGCAGGGCTTCAATATCATGGGCTGCAACTGGCTGCCGGGATTTATCCAGGCGCCTGTTACGGAAGTATCGGTGATGGATGAAGGGCAGCGGCAAACGCTGGACGACCTGATGTATGCCCTTGGCTGGGAATATGAGCTGGTGGCCGATGCTACGGGAATGGTAACGCCGCGGGTGATCTGTATGATCATCAATGAAGCGTACCTGACAGCGCAAGAGGGCACTGCCAGTCGTGCGGATATTGATATTTCCATGAAGCTGGGCACCAACTATCCTTACGGGCCTTTTGAATGGTGTGAACGGATAGGCGTGAAGAATGTGTACGAGGTACTGAAAGCCGTACACGACGCCACTGGCGACGACCGCTACGAGGTGGCGGCATTGTTACAAACAGAATACGAGGCAATCTGATATGGCACTTATACTCAATATTGATACCGCTACAGTTACAGGCTCTGTGAGCCTCGCGCGCGATGGAAAAGCATTGCAGACATTGGTGAGCGCAGAACAGAAAGACCATGCGGCCACTATTACTTTGTTTGTGCAGCAGTTGCTGCGGGAACAGGGCCTTAGTGCCGGTGAGCTGGATGCGGTGGCGGTGAGTGCCGGTCCGGGTTCTTATACCGGACTTCGTGTAGGCGTGGCCACGGCCAAAGGTCTGTGCTATGCCTGGAACAAGCCCCTGATAGCAGTGTCTACACTGAAGATGATGGCGCAGGGCTTACGGTGGCGCCTGAACGAAAAAGACGTATGGTACTGCCCTATGCTGGATGCACGGCGGCAAGAGGTGTTTACGGCGATGTACGACGACAGCCTGCATGAGGTGCTGGCGCCGCAGGCGATGGTCCTGGATGCGGCTTCTTTTGCCGGACAATTAGAGAAAAGAAAGATATATTTTTTTGGCGACGGCAGCGGGAAATGGGCGCAGCTATTGGGTTTGCACCCTCATGCCATGTTTGCCGACTATACGATGAGCGCGGCTGATATGGCCCCGCTTTCCGAACAATATTTTCATACAAATTCCTTCGCAGATCTGGCATATTTCAGCCCTTTTTACCTGAAACCCTTCTATTTTCCGAAAAAATCCTAACACGTCCGTTTGATCTGTCATAAAACTGTCAAATTATATCTTATTTACAAGCGTCCCCCGGTTATATATGAAAAAATAAGGTATAGAAATTTTTTTTATTGTGACAGATATTATATTTTTGTATAAATCGATAACCGCAATTGTTGTCTAACTGTTTGCGAGTACTGTCCGTTGATCCCTTTCATTTCATCATTTTTTAAAAACTATTATGCGATGGAAAAAACATTATTAACTACCTCTTCTAATACTCTTATTATTTCTAGAGGTAACAATGAAAAAGACCAGATCAAATTGGATTACATTGCCGTTAAAAAAGCAGCTATGGTATTGCGTGCGATTAACCACAAGCTGCGCCAGCAGATGATCAAGCTGCTGGAGGACCACAAGAAAATGACTGTGACGGAGATTTACGTGAAACTGCGTCTGGAACAATCGGTAGCGTCACAGCATCTTGCTATTCTGAGACGTGCCGGCATTGTAATTACAGAGAGAGATGGCAAGTTCATTCACTATACTATCAACAAACAGCGTATTGCTGAAGTAGCGAAGTTCGTGGAAGAACTGGTAGGTTAATTTTATTCACCATCCGTTTGTGTGACGGAAGAAAATTATATAAGAAAGTAGCCATACGGCTACTTTTTTATTTCCATATAGATTTTATCCATAGCGTTGAGCGGTGTATAATTAGTAAATTTGTAAAAATCAAAAACCATGTTCGTAAAGCAATTATACACCAACTGCTTGTCGGAAGCTGCCTACTTCATCGAGTCTGATGGTGTGGCCGCCGTAATAGATCCGCTGCGCGATATAGATGTATATCTTGAGCTGGCGAAAGAAAGGAACGCCACTATCCAATACATTTTCGAGACCCATTTTCATGCTGACTTTGTTTCCGGCCACCTCGACCTCGCCAAGGCCACCGGCGCTAAAATCGTATTTGGCCCGGATGCAGTCACTAACTTCGATGCATATGTAGCCCGGGATAATGAAGCATTCAAGATAGGCGCCCTTACCCTGAAAGTATTGCATACGCCCGGTCATACGCTGGAATCAGCCTGTTATCTGCTGGAAGATGAAAAGCAGGCGCCTTATGCCCTCTTCACCGGCGATACTTTATTTGTGGGAGATGTAGGCCGTCCGGACCTCTTCAGCGGTAATCTCACCAAAGAAGAACTGGCAGGAATGCTCTTCGATTCGCTCAATAACAAGATCAAAACATTACCGGACAGTGTGATCGTGTATCCGGCGCATGGCCCGGGATCCGCCTGTGGCAAGAATCTTGGCCCGAACACTTATAGTACCATTGGTGATGAGAAACGTAGTAACTATGCGTTGCTCGCTGATGATAAAGACCGCTTCATTGCTGAAGTAACGGATGGCCTGGCCACGCCGCCATCTTATTTCCCGATCAATGCGAAGATCAACAAAGAAGGTTATGATGCCCTGCAAGCCGTAATGGACAAAGCGATGCAGCCACTTGCCCCTGCGGAGTTCAAAGCGAAGGCGAAAGCTGGCGCGCTGATCCTGGATACCCGTCCGGCTACAGAATTTGGCGATGGCTTTGTGCCGGGTTCTATCAGCATCGGGCTGGAAGGCCGTTTCGCGGAATGGGCGGGCAGTCTGCTGCCTTTTGACCAGGATATCATACTGGTAACAACGCCGGGCAAAGAGGAAGAGACAGTAGTGAGAATGGCCCGCGTAGGTTTTCAGAATGTTACCGGCTACCTGCAAGGCGGCTATCCTGCATGGGAAGCGGCTGGCGAAGCCAAAGACATGATCATCACCATTGAGCCGGATGAGCTGGCGATGGATATCCCGCATGATGAAAACCTCGTCATCGTGGATGTGCGCAAGCCCGCCGAATACGCCAGCGGTCACATCAAAGACGCCATGAGCCTGCCTCTCGGCGATATGACAGATCCCGGCAAGATAGCTGATTTTGATGATCATCATAATCTCTATGTACACTGCCAGGGTGGTTATCGCAGTATCATCGCCTGCTCTATCATGAAACGTGAAGGCATCCATAACCTCCGCAACGTGGATGGTGGCTTTGCCCGTATGAAAGATGAAAAGGGCCTGGAAGTAGTACAGGAAAAAACAATACTGAACTAAAGGCTTCAAACCTAATACAGACAAGCCTTCCCGGGTAGGGAAGGCTTTTTTTATGCTCATATATTAATTGGATTAACAATAAGTTAAAGGAGAAAAAATTGTCTGTTCAAATGTTATTGCCTAACTTCTTGCACTAAAACCGTTCAAACCATGAAGATAAAATCCTTCGTAGCGGCCCTTTTAATGCTGATGGGCGTATTTCTATTTGCCTGCAAACCTTCGGACAGCAAGATCCAGCAGGCCGTAAATGAAAAACTGAGTGCCATTCCCGGCGTTACTGCTGAAGTGAAAAATGGCGTAGTGACCCTCTCCGGCGAAGTATCTGACGATGCTGCCAAAACTGCTGCAGAAGAAGCGCTGAAAACCGTATCCGGCGTGAAATCTGTTGACAACAAAGTAACAGTAAAAGCACCGGCGCCTGCAGCTGCACCTGTTGTCATCAACCCCGATGATGTACTGAAGAAAACACTGGACTCTGCCTACGGCAAAGCAGGATTCTCTACTGTAAAAGTATCCGTTGCCAATGGCGAAGTAACTCTGGAAGGAGAAGCTAAAAAGAGCGATCTGCGCAAGATCATTCAAACTGCACAGGAATCAAAACCCAAGAAAGTAAACAACAAACTTACATTGAAATAACCCTTTAAAATATTACTGTCATGAGCGTAACAGAAAAATACAAGGAACTGATTGACCAGGCAAATAGCGCTGGCGTGACCAATTTACAAGTGAGAGAGCAGGATAACGTGTTGTATATCGATGGCGAGACCACTGCTGATGTAAAAGACCAACTGTGGGCTACCTACGAAAAACTGGATCCCGAAATGCGCTCTGCTGATGTGGTGATGAATATCACTGCTTCCGATGCCAGCGGCGGCGAACAGGAGTATGAAGTTAAATCCGGTGATAGCCTGAGCAAGATTGCGAAAAACTATCCTGGCGTTTCCTGGAAAGATATCTTCGAAGCAAACAAAGACCAGATCAAAGATCCGAACCTGATCTATCCTGGCCAGAAGCTGAAGATTCCTTCCTGATCTGCGTCTAATGAATGTTCTGATCTTCTTTTTAAGAGCGCTGTTATTACGGCGCTCTTAATTTTTTACCCAATCTTCATATTTGTGTTTCCAGCGGCGGTGGCTCCATACCCATACTTCGGGTTGTTCGCGGATATTTTTCTCCAGGTATTTTACGAATGTTTCGGTGATCTCGCCGGCAGGCGCCTGTTGCGGATCTTCGAACATCAGCTTTAACTCCGCGTGATAATAGCCGCGTTTCACTTTCCTGATGTCTACAAATACAACGGGTATATTATTTCTTTTAGCAGCCATTTCAGGGCCTTTATAGAAGGGAGTCATTTTGTTGAGGAAAGGATACCACAGACAGCTGCGCGGGTTGCCGGGATTCTGGTCGGCTACCAGCGCAATGAGGTATTGCTTGTCTATCCAGGGTTTCATGCTGTTGGCCATATCGTTTGCGGCGATTAGGGTAGAGCCGAATTTCTCCCGGAAGTGGCGAAACAGCCGGTCGGCGGGCTTGCTGGAGAGCGGCATATACACTACCAGGAAAGGGTAGTTCACCCTTTGCATGCAATACAGGTTAGCCCATTCCCAGTTGAAGTTATGGCCCAGGTGCATCTGGCAGCTTTTGCCTTTTGCGTAGAGCTCGTGCAGTACGGTGATGTCCGCGTGGAAACGCTTGCCCAGCTGCTTTTCGCTGATGGTGAGCAGTTTGATGGTTTCCACCATCATATCGGTGAGGTTGCGGTAATATTTTTTTGCGATAGCCTTGATCTCTTCCGGCGATTTATCCGGGAATGCCTGTACCAGGTTGGCAAACACCACTTTTTTGCGATAGCCGAAAACATGGTACACCAGCACATAGCAGCAGTCGCTGAGAAAGTACAATAGCGGAAACGGCAGGAGAGAGATCCCGTAACATAAAGCAAGCAACAGATAATACATAATCTTCCGTTCGTTGAATTAGCAACACGCAAAGGTACTGCAAAGCCGCTATAATACGATGTTCTGTACCAGGGGGCTCTTTTCGGGGTAATCGGTATTGTAGTGGAGGCCACGGCTTTCTTTACGGAAGGTAGCGCCTTTTACGATGAGATACCCTACTGTGATAAGATTGCGCAGTTCGCAGAGTTGTGGCGACACCTCTGTGGTTTCGTAGAGGGCTTCGGTTTCCTCGTGGAGGATATCGAGGCGGCGCATGGCGCGTTCGAGGCGCACATTGGTTCTTACGATACCTACGTAGTCGCTCATGATCTGTTTCAGTTCTTTGAGGCTCTGCGTGATGAGGATCATTTCACGGGGGGCGGTGGTGCCGCGTGCATCCCAGTCGGGCACGTTCTCTTTGAAACTGATGGCATCGATCCGGCTGGTGGCATCCATGAAGCAGCGGTGTGCAAATACCATGGCTTCCAGCAATGAGTTGGAGGCGAGGCGGTTGGCGCCGTGCAGCCCGGTGCTGGCGCATTCGCCGCAGGCGTAGAGGTTACGGATAGAGGTGTGCCCCCATTCATCGGTTTTGATACCGCCGCAGCTGTAGTGAGCT
The DNA here is from genome assembly GCF_902167635.1 of Chitinophaga vietnamensis. Lineage (GTDB taxonomy): Bacteria > Bacteroidota > Bacteroidia > Chitinophagales > Chitinophagaceae > Chitinophaga > Chitinophaga vietnamensis. Next base: position 202,431 of record NZ_CABHMS010000006.1, on the reverse strand, counting down.
GCCGGCGTAACGGGGATCATCTGTTCCTGTACATCTATCCCCGCTTTCTTACAGGTTTCGTAGATGTTCGGAAAATGGTGGATGAATTTCTCGATATCCATATGGCGGCAATCGAGGTATACGTACTCGGTACCGGTGATCTTCATTTCATTATCGATGGCGCGGGCAACAATATCGCGCGGCGCGAGCGACAGGCGCGGATCGTATTTGTGCATGAAGTCTTCGCCGTGGATGTTGCGGAGGATGCCGCCATCGCCACGTACGGCTTCGGTGATCAGGAAAGAAGGGTTTCTGCCCGGCTCGTAGAGCGCGGTGGGATGGAATTGTATGAACTCCATGTTCTCGATCTTGCCTTTGGCGCGGTACACCATGGCCACGCCATCGCCGGTGGCGATCACGGGATTGGTGGTACTGCGGTATACCTGTCCGTTGCCGCCGGTGGCCAGCAGCGTGACTTTGGAGAGTATCTTCTCTATCTTTTTAGTGGTGAGGTTCAGCACGTAGATGCCATAGCATTCGATATCCGGTGTAGACTTGGTAACCAGGTAGCCAAGGTGGTGCTGTGTGATGAGGTCTACCACAAAGCAATGGGTAACCAGCTCGATGTTAGGCCTTCTGTGGATGGCTTCCAGCAGCGCGCGTTCTATCTCTTTACCGGTAACATCTTTGTGATGGATCACGCGGAACACGGAGTGACCGCCTTCGCGGCCGAGGGAGAAATCGCCGCTGTCGGTTTTATCGAAATTAGCGCCCCATTCAATGATCTCGTTCACGCGCTCGGGGCCTTCTGTTACTACAATCTTCACTACTTCTTCATTGCAGAGGCCATCGCCTGCGATGAGCGTATCTTCTATATGTTTCTCGAAACTATCGTTCTCCAGGTCATTTACTACGGCCACACCACCTTGCGCGTATTTGGTATTGGTTTCATCCTCGCGGCTCTTGGTGATGATCGTGATCTTTTTATCAGGGCATTGTTGTGATACTTTCAGTGCGTACGTCAACCCGGCGATACCCGAACCGATGACAAGAAAATCTGTTTGTTGCATAGAGAACAAAAGTACGAATTAGCTGCGTAGCATTTTATTTTTCTACCGGTGTAAAAAACTTTACGGCGCCGTATACCAGTCCCAGCTGGGCCAGGCCATAGGTGAGCATTACCAGCAGTCCGTTTGCGGGCAGCGGGTGATAGAATTTACCGGTAGCGATCAGCGTATCGGAGAGCATGAACAACACCGCCCCGATGATGCAGTACCAGCCTTCGGGCTCCTGCCTGAAGTGGAAGGCATGCAATACGCTTTGTACCATCACGAAAATGGTAATGGCATATATTATCACCGGAATTTTCAGGCTGCCCAGCATGGGGAACATGAACACCAGGAAGGCCAGCAGATAGATGACGTTAAGGAATATCAGGGGATACCTGCAGAGCGGTGGATGGCTGCCACTGTAGCGTATCTTCAGGAAAAAGAAGATATACATCACATGCGCCAGCAGGAAGCTGCCCAATCCATAGAGAAAGCATGCAGGCGCTTCAAACATCAGCAATACATCTCCCCCTAAAGAAAACAGCAATGCCAGCAACAGGAATCTGCGAAAGACGATGGGCATGCTGCCTGCGCTGCTGATCACGTAGGCGGCCAGGATGATGGTTAAAAGTGGTTTGGTAGCGTAGCGGTAGCTATCCATGCGGAGCCCTACCAGCACGAGGTCTGCCAGGAGGGTAAAGGCGTAGATGGTCAGCCATCTGGATTTCAGCATAGCGGCGTATTGTATTTACAAGATACTAGATATTTAGCAGGATATAAAACGTAGTGCCGTTCCCGTTAGTGCCGGGGCTGACTACTTTCAGCTGGCCTCCGTGCATTTGTATGATCTGCTGGGAGAGGCTGAGGCCAATGCCGGAGCCTTTCTTTTTGGTAGTGAAGAAGGGGATGAAGATCTTGTTCATGGCGTCGGTGTCAATACCAGGGCCATTGTCGGTCACTTCGATGCATACCTGTTGGGTATTGTTGGGATACACCCTCAGCTCGATAGTTGGATCGGGCGTATGTTCCAGGGCATCCATTGCATTTTTGACGAGATTGATGAGTACCATTTGCAGTTGCGAAACATCTGCATGGATCTCCATTTGTTCGCCATCGATCTCGAGTTGGAAATGAATGCCCGCCTGTTTCATATCGGTCTGGAACAGGCTGCTGACGGAGCTTACCAGCGTTTTGATATTAACGGTGGTGAATTGCGGTTGTGGCAGCGTGGTGTAATCGCGGTAGGCGTTAACGAAGTTCATGATGCCCTTGCTGCGGCTTTCCACGGTTTGCAGCGCTTCGCGGAGGTCGGCGATGCCCTCGGGATGCGGCGAGCCGGGCGCGATGTCCAGTTCCACGATCTCCTGCATCGTACCAATCAATGATACGATGGGCGTTACCGAGTTCATGATCTCGTGGCGCAGTATCTTGGTGAGATTTTGCCAGGCTTCCAATTCCTTTTTCTGCAATTCGGAATGGATGTTCTGGATAGAGATGAGTTTGATGAGCCGTCCCTGCAAACGCACTGTGGTGGCGTGTATAGACAGCTGTTGCTCCTGCCGGGTGGCGTATAAGGATTTATTGCCGGAAGGCAGTTCGGTGAGCACTTCTGCCAGTCCGGGATGCACTGTTTTCAGTTCGGAAATATTGCGGAGGCGGTAGATGCCCATCAGGCGGAAGGCCGCGGGATTGATGAGCTCTATCTTTCCTTCTGTATCAAACGACAGCACGCCGATGCTGATATGCTGGATCAGCGTATCGATGTATTTAAGGTTAGCTTCTTTTTCAGCGCGTGTTTGCCGAAAGGCTTCGAGCACTTCATTGAACTGATGGTTCAACATGCTGAAACTCTTTCCCAGCTTATTATCTGCGCTGAACCTCACAGAGAAATCCTCATAGCGGATGGATTCGAGAAAGAGGGTGAGTTTACGATTGATGCGGTTGAGATAATAATAGATACCATACATCTGCAGGAGCACCAGCGGCAGGAGAAGGAAGGCGAGTGGGGGCCATCCGTTCAGATACAGCCAGGTGGTGATGCCGATCGTAAGTGTGAGCACGATCACCCGCAGGGTAATATTGATGCTGAACCTGTTCAATGTCAGATATTGTATTTTTCCAGGCGGCGGTAGAGGGCAGCCCTGCTCAATCCCAGTTCCTTGGCGGCTTCTGTGATGTTGCCATTACATTTTTTCATCGCCTGTGTGATGATGTTGCGTTCCATTTCTTCCAGGTTGTAGCCGGTGTCCATCTGTTGATCGGCGACGTTATTGCTTTTCACGAACACATCTTTGGGTTGCAGTGTTTTTCCTTGCGAGAGGATGACAGCGCGTTCCATGGCGTGTTGCAGCTCGCGCACGTTACCGGGCCATTCGTATTGTTGCAGTTGTTGTACGAGGGCGTCGCTCAGGCTGTTGACCGGGCGTTTATATTTTTCGCGATAGAGGTGGAGGAAATGTTCGGCCAGTGGTATGATATCTTCGGTGCGTTCGCGCAGTGGCGGCAGGTGTATTTCGATGGTGTTGATGCGATACAGCAGGTCCTGGCGGAACAGGTGTTGGGCGGCCATGTGCTGGATATTGCGGTTGGTGGCGCAAACGAGGCGTACATCGATCGGGATGTTTTTGTTGGAGCCTACTTTGGTTACGAACCTGTTTTGCAATACGGTGAGCAGTTTGGCCTGGAAGGGGATGGAGATATTGCCTATTTCGTCGAGGAAGATGGTGCCGCCATTGGCTTCTTCAAAGCGTCCGGTGCGGTCTTCGCGGGCATCGGTGAAGGCGCCTTTCACGTGGCCGAACAGTTCACTTTCAAAGAGGGTTTCGGCGATGGCGCCGAGGTCTACGCTCACGAAATTTTTGCCGGTGCGTTGCGACAGCCGGTGGATATGCCTTGCCAGCAAATCCTTGCCGGTACCGTTTTCGCCGAGGATGAGGATATTGGCGTCGGTGCCGGCCACTCTTTCGGCGGTATCGAATACGGCCTGCATGGCGGCGCTTTTGCCGATGATCATATTGTTATTGGCTACGGCAGTAGGCGAGAGGCCGGGCTTCTCCTGGCGTGCCACGTGTTTATTGAAAGCTCCCTGGATAGTGGCCAGCAGCTTGTCGTTTTCCCAGGGCTTCAGCACGAAGTCGGTGGCGCCGGCCTTGATGGCGCGTACAGCCATCTCCACATCGCCATAGGCGGTGAACAGCACTACGGAGGAATTGGGTTTGATATCGAGGATGCGGTCCAGCCATTCGAAACCTTCCTTGCCGCTGCTAAGGTCGCGGGTGAAGTTCATATCCAGCAATATCACATCATAATCGAAATTGGATACGAGGTAGGGGATCTTCTGCGGATTCTTTTCAAAGTCTACCTGTTCGAAATGACGTTTTAACAAGAGTCTTGCAGCGCGCAAAACATCTACATCATCATCAACAATTAAAATCTTTCCTGATTGGATTGTGGTCATAGTAGCATGAAATTAAAGCAAATTACGAATTACGAATTAAGAATTACGGATTTGTGCCGAGATAAAAGCGTGCCAGCCCTTGAAACGCTCAAAACGCTTCAATGGCCTGAACCCACGATTGTCCGATTATGGACACCGGTTGTCCGGCATAGGACGTTTTTTATGGCTTTAATCCTTGGAAATCATTGACAGTAAAGGATTTTGGGCTTTGGCATATGGATTGACTTTTCCCGGTCAGCAAACTTTCCGTAAAACACATGGACAGAAAAATAGAAAAGAAGTTTTGGTCTAAGAAACGCATCCTGATGATCAGTGGCGGCGGCCTTGTAGTGCTGCTGTTGTTGTATAACCTCATCTTCGCGGACCACCGCGCCACTTTGAATGTGGAGAAAGACAAGATCACGATCTCGCCCGTTACCAAAGGTACCTTTGATGTATATATCGCGGTCACCGCTGTGGTGATGCCACTGAAGACCATCCGCCTGGATGCGATCGAAGGCGGCTATGTAAGCCAGAAATACCTCGAAGGCGGCAGCATGGTAAAAGCCGGCGACTCTATCCTGAAGCTGGATAACCAGCGTATGATGATGGACTTCGTAAACCACGAAACCGAAATATACCGCTTGCAGAACGAGTTACAAAACACCCGCCTCAATATCCGTCAACAGGAATTCACGATGCAGCAAACCATCTACGACTATGATGCGAAGATCGCTACTGCACAAGACCTGTACGACCGTAACAAACAACTGGTGGATGAAAAGATCATCGCCCGCCAGGAATTTGTGAAGAACAAGAATGAGCTGGAAGGGTTGATCAAACAACGTGATATCCAGCTGCAATCACAGCGTTACCAGAAAGAGAACGCCATCCGCCAGATATCGCAGCTGGAGGGCACTTTGACGCGTACCCAGCGTAACCTCGCCCTGATGAAAGAAAATCTCAACAGCCTGATCGTGCGTGCCCCGGTATCCGGCCAGCTGTCGTCGATCGATGTAGAGGTAGGCTCCAGCATCACCGCCGGCCAGAACATTGGCCAGATCGATGACCTCAACGGATTTAAATTACGCGCAGATATCGATGAGCACTATGTTTCACAGGTATTCGCCGGCCTGAAGGCCAGCTTTGAGTTTGACGGCAAAACATATGATATGATCGTCACCAAAGTATATCCTGAAGTGAAGAACGGCCGTTTCCAGGCTGATCTCAACTTCGAAAAAGATACCCCCGAGGGTATCAGACGTGGACAATCTTCTCCTATCCGCCTTGTATTGGGTAAGTCGGCCCAAGCTATCCTTTTACCGCTCGGTGGCTTCTTTTCTGACACCGGCGGTAACTGGGTATACGTGGTGGACAAGAGCGGCAAACGCGCCGTGAAGCGGAATATATCACTGGGCCGGAAAAATCCGTTGTATTTTGAAGTGCTGGATGGCTTGCAACCCGGCGACCAGGTAATTACGTCTTCTTATGAAACATTCGGAAACAAAGATGTGTTAGCCTTTTAGTAATATTAATTTTTCAAAAACGCTTTAAACAATACTTATGATACGCACCGTTAACTTACAAAAGTTATTTACAACAGAAGAGGTGGAAACCACCGCCCTCAATGGTATCAATATGGAAGTGCAGGATGGGGAATTTGTAGCGATCATGGGCCCTTCCGGTTGTGGTAAATCGACCTTGCTGAACATCCTCGGCCTGCTGGACAATCCCAGCGATGGTGAGTATCATTTCTGGGGCAAAGAGGTAGCGCGTATGAGCGAACGCCAACGCGCCCAGCTCCGCAAAGGCTCCATAGGCTTTGTTTTCCAGAGCTTCAACCTGATCGACGAGCTCACCGTTTTTGAAAATGTGGAGCTGCCGCTCCTGTACCTGAAAGTGCCTTCCGCCGAGCGTAAGCAGAAAGTGGAAGAAGTACTGGAACGTATGAATATCATGCACCGCCGCAACCACTTTCCGCAGCAATTGTCTGGTGGTCAGCAACAAAGGGTGGCCATTGCCCGCGCAGTGGTAGCCAAACCTAACCTGATCCTCGCGGATGAGCCCACCGGTAACCTCGATTCCTCCAATGGTGAAGAAGTGATGAAACTGTTGCAGGAACTGAACAATGCTGGTACTACGCTCATCATGGTAACGCACTCGCCCTATGATGCAGGCTTTGCACACCGCATCATCAACCTGTTCGACGGTCGCGTGGTGACCGAGAACATCAAGGAGCAGTTTCACGTGTGAGATGAAAGAACGCCATTCTAAAATCACTCATTCCGTATATGCTATACCGTTATATACTCATTGCATTCAGGAACCTGCGCAGGCAGAAATTGTTTTCTTTTATCAACATTGCGGGCCTTGCGATGAGCCTGATGTTGTGCCTGATCGCGCTGATGTCGGTGAGGGAAACCTGGCAATACGATCAATTTCTGCCGGCTTCCGGCCGCAGCTGGCGCGTTACTTCGCGGGTGCAGCTGGCCGATGGCCGCAAATTTCATATGGCCAGCAGCCCCTTGCCACTGGCCGATAACCTGCGCACGGACTATCCGTTTGTAGAAAATGCGGTAGCTGTTTATAATGCTTTGTCGGGGAATGTGACCGTGAATAAAAAACGTTTGCATCTCAGCGGGGCCTTTACCGAACCTGCTTTCTTTACCATCTTCGGGTGGAAGCTCGCCGCCGGCGACCCGGCCACCGCCCTGAAAGCGCCCAACAGCATTGTGCTTACACAGGAAACGGCACAACGTTTCTTCGGTACTAATGATGCCCTGGGCCAGGTGATCCACTTTGAAAAGGAGGGCGACTTTACCGTTACGGGTGTACTCACGCCGCCGCCAGGGCCTACCCATCTTGACTTTGAGTCCTATGCCTCTCTGTCTTCCGTAAACGGTCTGGAACAATCGAAATTGTTGCCGGAGCGCTTACAAAACTGGGATGTTTTACAAGACGCCTATACGTATGTGGTGATGAAACCCGGTGAAACAGCCGCCGACCTGCAAGCCGCGCTGGATCGCACTGGCGAGCGTTATAAGGTAGCGGAAAAAATATCCCATACCAAAGTGGCTTTTGAGCCGCAACGCGCCAGCAGGATTGCCGGATCATCCGAAATGTATAATGATATCAGCAGGGCCGCACCGCTGGGCAAAGTGCTCACCGTGGTGTTTGTAGCGCTGGGTATCCTGCTCTGCGCCTGCTTTAACTATACTAACCTCTCTATTGTACGCTCCCTGCAAAGGGCCAAAGAAGTAGGCGTACACAAAGTGAATGGCGCCCGCCGCTGGCAGGTGTTCCTGCAATTCATCATTGAATCTGTCATCACTTGTTTGTTATCTCTTGCGCTCGCGATCATTATGTTATTGTTGCTGCGCGATCATGTTTCTTTCGGAAATGAATTTGTGCCTGATGTGCCGCTGGACTGGATCATGATCGGATGCTTCACGGCATTCAGCGTGCTCACGGGCATTGTGGCCGGAGCTATCCCGGCCTGGGCGCTGTCGTCATTCCAGCCGGTGAAAGTGCTGAAGAATATGGTGGATGTGAAACTGTATGGCGGCCTGGGTTTGCGCAAGGTGCTCATCGTGATACAATTCACCTTGTCCCTCACGGCGATCATCTTCTGGGTCACCGTTTACCGTCAGTTCACCTTCAAGGCTACGATGGATATGGGTTTCAATCGTAGCAGTATTTTGAATGTACCGTTGGATGGAGAAGATTTTCAGCGGGTGAAAGACCAGCTGTTGCAGGTACGGGGCGTAGAGATGATCGCTGCGAGCTCCGGCACGCTGGGCATGCCGCGCGATACCCGCTTTTGTGCTGTTAAAGCAGACGGGATACCTGAAAAGGTGCAGCTGGGCTATTTCGCCGGCGATGCAGATTTTATCAAATTGATGCACCTTACACTGGTGGCAGGTAGCGGCTTTCCGCCGGGTACCACCAACCATGAACAATATATCGTGATCAATGAAAAGGCTTTGCCCGCACTCGGCATCAAATCGCCGGAAGAGGCCATCGGAAAGCCGCTGTGGCTCTCTGATTCCGTACAGGTAAGCATTACCGGCGTCGTAAAAGATTTCAATTACCAACCAATAGAAGTAAGCATACAGCCGATGGCCATACGTTATGCGCCACAGGAATTTTCACAATTGCAGATCAGCGTGCAGCCGAAAGATATTGAGGCAACGCTGGCCAGCATCAAAAGCGCCTGGATGGCGATACATCCCGGTGAAACCTTCCACAGTGGCTGGATGGCAGAGCAGCTCGACAGCCGCGCGCGTGCCGCTTCCACTGTGGGCATGCTGGGGTTCCTGGCTTTCTTAACGGCCGCTATTGCAGGACTGGGGCTGCTGGGCATCGTATCCTATACCATGTTCACACGAAAAAAAGAGATCGGCATCAGGAAAGTGATGGGCGCCGATGTATCCAACCTCATTGTGCTGCTATCAAAAAATTATTTCTGGCTGATCGTGATTGCCAGCTGTATCGCGCTGCCGCTGGGCTATCTGGGCAGCGCCCTGTTCCTGCAGATGTTCGCCTACCGCGTAGGTTTTGGCGCCTTCACCCTCATGGGCTGCTTCGCTGTGCTCATGGGAATAGCTTTACTGATCATTATTTCACAGACCTGGAAGGCTGCTATCACCAATCCGGTGGACAGTCTGCGCAATGAATAAACATTATGCTGCTAAAAAACTATATCAAACTCGCATGGCGTAACCTGCTCAAGCGGAAACTGTACAGCGCCATCAATATTGGCGGACTGGCCGCAGGTCTTTGTATTTGCATGCTTATCATGCTGTATGTGCTGCATGAGCGGAGCTACGACCAATTCCATGCCGACAGCCGCCGCATCTATTCCCTTTTACAAAAGGTGAAAGTGAATAAGGACAGCATACAGATGAACAGTTTTAAATTCGGCGCAGGAGAGGAGATGAAGCAACAGAACGCTGCTGTAGCCGATTATCTCCGCATGGGGAATAGTATGGGGGGAGACAGATTAATACAATCTGTAGAGCATCCGGATGTGAAAGACCAGGAGAAGAATGTAGACCTGGTAGACGCCAATTTTTTCCGCTTCTTCTCTTTCCCTTTAGTGGCGGGAGATCCGGGCACTGCGTTGCAAAGACCCTATACGGCGGTAGTATCTGCCAGCATAGCAAAAAAATATTTTGGTACCACCGATGCGGTGGGCAAGCACCTGCGCTACAATGGCCAGTATCTTTTCGAGGTGACAGGAGTGATGGCCGATGCGCCTTCCAATTCCTCCCTGAAACCGGATGTATTGTTTTCTATCGCCAGCGCCGGCACCATGGAAGGTTTGGAGATGTTCGTCAAGAACCCTGATGTAGTAGCGGGTTTCCGCCTCTTCCTGAAACTCGATGATGCCGCACATTATACCATGGTGTCCAATAACATCAACCGCAAGAGCTCTGCCCGCATGGACGACGGCCGCGTGATACTGGTGCCTATGGCTGATCTGCATCGCAGCGCCGATTTTACGCCAGGCTTCAATCTGCGTTATCTCCATATATTCCCTGTCGTAGCGGCATTGATCCTGTTGATGGCGCTCATCAACTATATGAGCCTTTCCACGGCCAGAGCGGGTATCCGGGCAAGAGAGATCGGTGTGCGCAAAGTAATGGGCGCCGACCGTCGTCGTATTGCGCAACAGTTTTATGTGGAGTCGGCCCTGTATGCCGTACTGGCGTTCTCGCTGGCATTGCTGCTGTTCTTTGTGCTGCGCCCCTGGTTCCTGCATATGCTGGACCTGCGTGTGGATCAGCATTTTGTTTTCAGTCCGTTGATGCTCACCGCCTTTGGCCTGCTGTTCCTCGGCACCGTGATCATTGCGGGCAGCTATCCTTCGTTTATACTTTCCCGTTATTCGCCGGTGACCGTGCTGGCTGGTAAGATGAGCAATACCACCGGTGGCGCTACGGTGCGCAGGGTATTGACGGTGGTGCAGTTTGGCGCCGCGGCCGTATTGATCATCTGTAGTGTGGTGATCTCCCGGCAGCTGTATTTCTTCCGTCATACAGATACAGGTATCAATAATAACAATGTGGTGGCAATACCTTTCCAACAGTCGATGAATAACCGCTACCAGGCCTTCCGGCAGGAGGTGGCATCGCTGCCCGGTGTAATGCAGACCGGCACCATGCGGCATCCGCTCTATCAATCTTTCGATATGTTCTTCGTTAGCGGCAACGACCCCAAAGCGCCTGCCGTTACGCTGGCCACCCTGCGGATGGACAAGGACATGCTGGCGCTCACCGGCCTCAAATGGAAGATGGCGCCCGCTGATATGAACGACCTGGATCATGACGATAAAATTGTGATCAATGAAACGGCGGCCAGGCAGCTTAACCTGCTGCCCAATCCGATCGGAAAGCCGGTAGCATTGGGCGAAAAGAACCCCGAAGTAGCAGGCGTGTTAAAAGATTTTCATTTTCAATCCTTGCATTCTGCCGTGAGGCCGGCAGCTATCACCATCGCAAAAGATAATGCCGATGCATGGAACGGCCAATCCGGCGGATGTATGTACGTAAAGATCGCGGCGCATCATAATATCCCGGAGATATTGGGAAAGATCAACCGTATCTACTCAAAATATGATGCGCTGGCGCCTTTCAAATACCAGTTCCTCGATGAGGTAGCGGATAAGCTGTATACCTCGGAAGACAGGCTGGCAAGCATTTTCAGCGCTACTACCGGTATTACCATCGCGATAGCGGCACTAGGGCTGCTGGGCCTGGCCGCTTTCTCTGCCGAACAACGTACCCGCGAGATTGGCGTACGGAAAGTACTCGGCGCCAGCGTAGTGCAAATCACCACATTGCTATCAAAAGATTTTATAAAACTGGTGTTGATCGCCCTGCTATTGGCCACGCCTGTTGCGTGGTACCTGATGCGGCACTGGCTTGAACAGTTTGCCTACCGCATCACCCTGCAACCCTGGATGTTTATAGTGGCGGCCATTGTGGCGCTGGCAGCGGCTTTGCTGTCGGTAGGCCTGCAAACCATGCGGGCGGCGATGAAGAACCCGGTGATAACCTTACGAGTAGAATAACAAGTGAACAGCAAATCAGAGTGTGTATCTACACACCCTGCTTTTTTTTAGATCATTCTTAAATTCATTATATGCTGAGAAGCTATTTAAAGATCGCGTGGAGAAACTTGCTCAAGCAAAAAGTATTTGCCGTAGTGAATATCGGCGGTATGACGGTGGCCTTCTGCGCAGCCCTGCTACTGGCGCTTACAGCCTATCGTGAATGGAGTTATGACAATTTTCATGTGCATGCAGATAAAGTATTCCAGCTTTACCGCGAAGAGCAAACGACGACTGGTTCGCGCACGGCCAACAGTGGCTCGGAACCCATGGCCGATGTGATCAAAAAAGATATTGCGGGTGTAGACCGCGTGGCACGCATGGATGAAGGAAATTACATCCTGCGTTACCAGCAGCATACCTTTACTATGCAAACCCATTTTGTTGATCCGGAATTTTTGCAGATGTTCACCTTTCCGCTCGTAAAGGGCAATATACGTACCGCGCTGCAACAGCGGAGCCAATTGGTACTAACCGAGAAGGTAGCCAGGTCTGTATTCGCCAATGAGGAGCCGGTCGGTAAAAATGTTGAATTGAATATTGATGGAAAGTGGTTGCCTTTTACCGTCAGCGGGGTGCTGGCAGATATCCCGGATAATTCGGGCTTCCATCTACAGGTACTGACCCGTTTTGAAAATGCATCTGGCTATGAAGATTATAAAGGCCAGTGGACACGCAACAACTTTACCTATTTTGTACAACTGTCGGATAAAGCCACCGCGGCCAGTTTTGAGCAGCAGATGAAAACAGTGGCAAACCGTTATAATGCCGAATTGATAAAATCGCTGAAAGAAAGTGGTATTAAACCCGCTGCCAATGGCGAATACCTGCAATATAAAACCATTCCGCTCAGTGCTTTCCATTTTCATCCTGAAAGTGCGGTGTTCAGTGGCTTGAGCAGTTTCTATCCCTGGCTGATGCTGATCCTGGCCACCGTGGTGATTGCAATCGCCTGTATCAACTTTGTTAATCTCTCCATTGCACGGTCATTCATTCGTGCCAATGAAATCGGGCTGCGCAAAGCGCTTGGCGCGATGGACAAGCAGCTGATGCTGCAATTCTGGTGCGAGGCATTTCTCATTTGCCTGGCTGCGATGGTGCTGAGCGTATTTTTATCCTGCCTGTTCATGCCTTATTACAATACCATTTCAGGGCGCGATATCAGTCTGCGCATCTTTGGTAATGGCTGGATCATACCGGCTGTTGCGGTGGTGTTCCTGCTGGTAACATTACTGGCGGGCGGTTATCCGGCCTGGCTGGTGACGCGCTTCAATATCGTACAGGTGCTGAAAGGCAAGCTGGCCATGGGCCGCAATGGTAATCTCCGTAATGGTTTGATCATCGTTCAGTTTGTGGTGGCAATCCTGTTGATCAGTTGTACCGCCATTATCTGGCAGCAGCTGAAATTCGTACGTTCGGCGCCGTTAGGGTTTAATACTACGCAGGTGGTGAGCATTCCGCTGGGCAATACCAACACCGCTTCGCTGCTGGCTGCTTTACGTAACCGGCTGGCCCAGGAACCGGAAGTGGAGAGCGTAACCGGCAGCATGAGTAACCTGGGTATTGGCAGCGATCATATCGTTGGCACCTGGCATGTGGGCTTTACTTTTAAAGGCAGGCAGATCACTTCCGTAGCCCAGCAGGTAGACTACGATTATACGAAGACGTTAGGTCTGAAACTGAGCCAGGGCCGAGACTTTTCAAGGGAATACGGTACTGATACCGCCGCCGTCCTGATCAATGAAGCATTGGCCAAACAACTGGGGGAAAAAGATCCGCTGAGCATCCGTGCCGATTTTGGCGAAGACAGGATGGTACAGGTGATCGGTGTGCTGAAAGATTTTCATTATAAATCGCTCCGCAGGAGCATAGAGCCGCTTCTGATTATGTTGTCGCCGAAACCGCAGCTGAGCTATGCTTTCATACGGGTAAACACCCAGAACCCGCCCGCCACACTGGCTAAATTGCAAGGTATCTGGAAAGCCCTGAATCCCGTCTCCACAGATGTGCCCACTTTCCTCGATGAAAATGTGAACCGTCAATACCGCAACGAACAACAGTTTTCGAAGATATTCATCACCGGCGCCGTACTGGCCATGGTGATATCCAGCATGGGATTGTTTGCCATTGCCGTGATGGCCATGACGCAACGCCGGCGCGAAATAGGCATCCGCAAAGTATTGGGCGCCTCGGTGAGTGGTATTGTGCTGTTACTCTCCCGCGATTTCCTCAAATTGGTGCTGGCCGCTATTCTGATCGCTACGCCGGTAGCCTGGTTCTTCATGCACCGGTGGTTACAGGATTTCGCTTTCCATGTAAGCATCCACTGGTGGGTGTTTGCGCTGGCCGGCGGCATCGCCGTACTGATCGCTTTTGTCACCGTGAGCACGCAGTCGATCCGCGCAGCATTAATCAATCCAGTTAAAAGTCTTAATGAAGCATAAATAATCAGGTATCATGATCGGAAGTTATCTCAAAGTAGCAGCAAGGAATCTCTGGAAACGCAAGTTATATACCGCCATCAATGTGACAGGACTGGCCACTGGCGTGGCTTGTTTTATCTTGTTATCTCTCTATCTTCAAAATGAATGGACCTATGACCGCTTCTTTCAACATGCGGATCAGCTTTATCGTATCCGTGTAGATTATGGAGAGAAAGATCAGCCCCTGGTACATACCGCCATGACCCCTTCCGCGCTGGCGCCGGTATTGAAAGACTATCCCGAAGTAAAATACGTAGCCCGGGCTTATGTGCGGAGTAGCGCTGTCAGATATGGCAATACTGCGATCAAGGAAGAAAGGTTCCTTTATGCCGATCCTGCTTTTTTCCAGTTATTCTCTTTTCATTTGAGAGAAGGCAATGCGGCCACCGTACTGAGTGGCCCCAATATGTTGGTGATGACAGCTTCTGCTGCGAAAAAGTATTTCGGAGCGGAAAACCCTGTCGGTAAAACGGTACGTGTTAATAGCCAGGATATGCTGGTGACGGGCATTACAGACGATGCGCCTTCCAATACGCATCTGAAATATGAGTTTGTGGCCAGCTGGGCGTCGCTTGGAAAGAAAGACAACTGGGATGCGCCTAACTATTACACTTATGTGCAGCTGAATGATAACACTACGCCGTCCGCATTGCATGCAAGGATTGGCGACTATGTAAAAAATGTGCTGATGCCGCAGATGGGCGGCAGTAAGGGCGCTACGCTGGATATGACGCCAGAGCCGGTTACCGGTATTCACCTGCATTCCATCGCGGGCAACTCTACGGAAGCGGGGGGCGATATCCGCTATAATTACATCCTGATGATCATTGCAGTGATGCTGTTGTTGATTGCCTGTATCAATTTTATGAACCTGGCCACTGCGCGCTCTACAGAGCGAAGCCGCGAGATCGGCGTGCGCAAGGCCGTGGGCGCGCATCGCGGGCAGATATTCTGGCAATTCATGGCGGAATCTACGATGATCACCTTTGCAGCGATCCTGCTGGGATGGGTGTTGTCCTTATACTTGTTGCCGTTGTTCAATCATCTTGCGGATACACGGCTCCATTTTGGCGGTACTAAGGGGTACCGTATATACGCTTTGCTGGGCATTGTGTTTGTCGGCACCGCTTTCCTTACCGGCACTTATCCCGCGATGTTCCTGTCGGCCTTTAAGCCGGTGCAGGTGCTGAAAGGGAAGCTGTCGGCCGCCAGTGGTGGCGCTGTGCGTAAAACGCTGGTGGTATTTCAGTTTGCCGCATCTGTATTTTTTATCATCTGCACCATTGTTGTTGGAAAGCAACTGTATTATATCCAGCACAAGAACATTGGTATGGACCGCTCGCAGGTGCTGGTGCTGGATGGCAGCAAGATGAACAGCGATAGACTACGGACATTTAAAGAACGATTACTACAGACGCCGGGCGTGCAGCATGTGAGCGCCTCTTACGATTCGCCGGTGAAAACGGAAGGCGGTTATACCCTTGGCAAGATCGAAACCAAACCCGCCGACTATGCAATGAACGTAGCAGCCGTGCCGGTGGAGAAGGATTATCTGAAAACGATGGATATCAGGCTGGTGGCGGGAGAGGACCTCACGGAGGCAGATATCCGGGATGTTTTACAGGAAGATGATAAGAAGGTATATCATTTCTTTCTCAACGAAACCGCTGTAAAAAAATTAGGTTGGACACCCAACGATGCGATCGGAAAAAGGGTATCTCTGAATGGGCGCAATGGCATGATCAAAGGCGTGATGAAGGATTTTCATTTCGCCAGTATGAAAAGAGGGATCGATCCGATTGTGGTATTCCCTGAATATTACTGGTTCGGCAAAGTGTTGGTGAAAACCGCCAGCAGCAACTGGCAGCGCACCATCGCAGATGTAGAGCAGGTGTGGAACGGCGCATTGCCGGCGGAGCCTTTCGCTTATCATTTTCTGGACCAGGAGTTTGATGATATCTACAAGAGAGAATACAGGACCAGTCATATCCTCACTACTTTCTCGCTGGTGATCATTGTAATCTCCTGTCTTGGTTTGCTGGGCCTGGCTGCCTTTACAGCACAGCAGCGTACCAAAGAGATCGGTATCAGGAAGGTGATGGGCGCTTCAGTAGGCAGCGTGGTGATGTTGCTGTCGAAAGATTTCCTGCGTTTGGTGCTCATAGCATTGTGTGTGGCTTCGCCGCTGGCATGGCTGGCGATGAACCGCTGGCTGGGTGATTTTGCTTATCACACTTCGCTAAGTGCCTGGATATTCCTGGCAGGAGGTATGATCGCTATCGTGATCGCCTTCCTCACGGTGAGTGTGCAATCGCTGAAAGCCGCGAGGATCAATCCTGTTATCAGTTTGAGATCTGAATAAAAACATTTATACCATGATCAGAAATTATTTATTGGTAGCCATTCGTAATATCTGGCGTAACAAGGCCTTTTCAGTGTTGAACATACTGGGGTTGGTAGTAGGCATCAGCGCTGCGCTGGTGATGGCCTTGGTGGTATATTACGAAAGCAGCTTCAATAAAGGAGTGCCGGACAGCGATCGGGTATGCCGTCTGGCATCCAATATTCACTTTTCAGGAGATAGCGTGCACAATGCGGGCGTAGCTGTGCCTATGGCGGCTACCATCCGGCAGGACCTCCCGCAGGCGGAGACGGTGGCCCAGTTTTTTGTAGACGATTTTACCTCGCATATCGTGGTAACAGGAGATCATAATGTGCCGCGTGAATTAAGGCCGGAAGAGAATGATATCGCTTATGTAGATAGCAGTTATTTCAGGATATTTCCTTATCAATGGGTAGCAGGCAAGCCGGAAACTGCGCTGCAACAGCCCTTTTCGGCGGTGCTCACCGAAAACCGCGCCGCTACCTATTTCCCGGGCATGGCGCCCTATGCGATAGTAGGCAGGGAGATGGTGATCGACGACTCTATTCGTGTAACCGTTACCGGTATTGTAAAAGATATGCCCGGTCAAACAGACTTCAGGTTTGGCATGTTCCAGTCGATCGCCACCATTTACAGCACGGGCCTAAAAAATCTTTACAATGTTACCGAATGGAACAATGTTAATTCAGCCTCGCAAACATTGCTGAAAATGAAGACAGGTACAAGTATCGCCGAAATGGATGCCCGCCTGAACTTCCTCTTCGACCAGCATGTTAAAAAAGATGCCAACACTTTCACCAGGTTAAAATTGCAGCCATTAACAGCGCTGCATTTCGACGATGATTATGGTACCTTCAACCGTACGGCCAACAAAAAATCACTGTTCATACAAAGTATGGTGGCGTTAGCCTTGTTGTTGCTGGCAGTGATCAATTTTATCAATCTCAATACTGCGCAGGCCGGGCAGCGCGCCCGCGAAACCGGCGTGCGTAAAACGATGGGCAGTACCGTACCTCAGCTGGTAGCTATGTTCATGGGAGAAACGCTGGTGGTGACGTTGATAGCTTCGCTGTGTTCTTTGGTGATAGCGCCTTTGCTGATCATTAACTTCCGCTCATTCCTGCCGGCAAATTTGCCTGTAATGCAATTGTTTACCTGGCCGGTGTTACTGTTTCTGTTGGTATTATCTGTGTTAACGGCCGTATTGTGCGGCATCTATCCGGCCCTGGTGTTATCAAGGTTCCAGCCGGTGGCCGTATTGAAAACGCAGGTAGACAGTACCGGCGGCAAAGCATGGTTGCGTAAAACGCTGACCGTATCGCAGTTTGCCGTGGCGCAGTTCTTCATCATCGCTACTATTGTTGTGAGCAAGCAGATAGATTTCGCCATTCATAAGGATATGGGTTTCCGCAAAGACGCCATCGTGATGGTACGCACTCCCTTTATGGATGGAGATCTCGTGAAACGCAAAGCGCTGCAACAGCAGATCAGCGCTATCCCTGAAGTGGCCATGGTAAGCCTTGCCAGCCAGCTGCCGGCATTTTCCGGATCTGTCAGCACTGTGTTCATGTACAAAGACGGGAAGAAGGAGATCAGCAAAAATATACAGATGCGCTATGGCGACAGCGCCTTTATCCCTTTGTTCAAATTGCAGCTGGTAGCGGGCCGCAACCTGGTCAGCAGCGATACCGCCCGGGAATGGGTACTGAATGAAATGGCAGTGAAGGGATTCGGTTTCCATGATCCTAAAGACATTATCGGCGTGACGATCAACAATCACCCTGTGGTGGGCGTAGTAAAGGATTTCAATACAGGCTCCATGCGTGGCGCCATTCCTGAACTGGCCATCGCCAGCGATGGACTGAACCAGCACCGCAGGTTGATGATACAATTGCAGGCGCCGGGAACCAACGGTGTGGTATGGAAAACTGCGCTCGAAAAAATAGAAAAGGCCTGGAAGAACGTATATCCGAAAGAAACATTTTCCAGTGTTTTTCTCGATAAGTCCATTGAGGCCATGTATTATGAAGAGCAGCATACCGGCACCTTGTTACGCTGGTGCGCGGGTCTTGCTTTCTTCATCAGTGCATTGGGTTTGCTGGGGCTGGTGATCTTCACCACCAATCAGCGCCGGCGTGAGATCGGTATCCGGAAAGTGCTTGGCGCTACCGTTTGGCAAATGATAACGCTGCTCACAAAAGATTTTATGCGTCTTGTCATTATTGCCTTTATATTAGCAATCCCGGTAGCCTGGTATGTGATGTATCACTGGCTGATGGGATACGCCTACCGTACAACCCTGAGCTGGTGGGTATTTGCCGTTGGCGGCCTCGGTATGGCCGCATTGGCCCTGGTGGTCATGAGCCTGAAAACCATCCGTGCTGCACTCAGTAACCCGGTACAATCATTAAGAACAGAATAACCCAATATCTAAATATCCAAATAATCAAATATCATGATAGAACTGCAGAACATTTCCAAATACTACCCGGTGGGATTCGGTAAGAATGAAATACTGAAAGATGTGAACCTGAGGATCAATGAAGGCGAGTTTGTGTCGATTATGGGTCCGTCCGGGTCCGGTAAATCAACATTGCTGCATATCATGGGGCTGTTGGAAGAACCTTCCGACGGGCAATATCTTTTCCAGGGAGAAAGGGTAGACCGGATGAACGAGAAAAAACGTACGCAGCTGCATCGGGGCGCGATCGGTTTCGTATTCCAGGCGTATCATCTCATCGATGAACTTACCGTGTATGAAAATATTGAAACGCCACTCTTATATAAGAATATCCCTGCCGGCGAGCGCAAAAGCCGTGTGGCCGATGTGCTGGACCGTTTCAATATCGTTGCCAAGAAAGACTTGTTCCCCAACCAGCTTTCCGGCGGCCAGCAACAGCTGGTGGGCATCGCGCGCGCCATCGTGGCCGAACCCCGCGTGATCCTTGCCGACGAACCCACCGGTAACCTGCATTCCGACCAGGCAAAAGTGATCATGGAATTATTTAAACAACTCAACACACAAGACGGGATCACCATTGTTCAGGTAACACACTCCGATGTGAATGCCACCTACGGCAACAGGATTATACAGATCAGTGATGGTCGCATACAATCTCGATAAAAGTGTAAAAAAAAGATTATGTTGTATTTTAAATTAGTCAGGTATGATGCCATACCTACTAAAATTTTACCATCTATCAATAAGGAAAGAAAAGTATCATCACAATTATTATATTTTTGTCATGTTATGAGATTATCCCAACTCGCAGGCTTTGGCCTGCTTTTATTCATGTTTGCTAACATGTCCCAGGCTGTAGCACAGGATACGTGGAGTTTGCAACGTTGTGTGGATTATGCTTTGCAACATAACATTCAGGTAAAACAACAGGACGTACAGAAACGTTTGTCGGAGCTGACTTTAAAACAAAGCCAGTTATCACAGATCCCCAACCTCAATGGTAACGCCAGCGCAGGCTGGAGTACAGGACGTGTTCCCAGCCCTCAAACCAACACCTACATCAACTCGTCTATTTTTCAGGCCAGTGGTGGATTAACTGCCCAGTCAGATATCTTCAACTGGTTCTCTAAAACATACCTGATACAGGCTAACAAGTACGATGCGAGATCAAACAGCTTCCTGATGGATAAAGCGCGCAATGATCTTGCCTTTAACGTGGCCACTGCGTTCCTGCAAATACTGTTGAACAACGAGCAGCTGAAAGTGAACCAGGTGCAGGTGAAACAAACCATCTCCAACCTGGAGAATACCAAAAAGCTCGTGATCGCAGGCTCTGTGCCGGAAAGCAACCAGGCCGACCTGGAAGCGCAGCTGGCAACCGACAGCACCAACCTGGTAACCGCACAAAACCAGGTGATCCTGTCTATCCTGCAGGTGAAAGCCTTGCTGAACCTGGGTTTCGACATTCCTTTCCAGCCGGAGATACCAGAGAATATTGCTACCCTGCCGCTGGCCCGCCTCGATGAGATGGCGCCGGAAATGGTGTACAGCGCTGCCCTCACCAGCTATCCTCTGCTCATGTCGGATGAAATGAGGATCGCCTCTGCAAGGAAGAATTTCAAATCGGTAAGAGCGCAGCTGTATCCTTCCTTTTCATTGGCCGCAGGCGTAACCACCAACTATTCCAACGCCAGTACACTGCCTATATATGGTACGCCCTATTTCAGGGTAGATACTATCGGGCGGGTAGTGAACAATAACTATAAGGTAGTAGACACCTCTTATCATGTTGATAGAATTGGTGATAAGCTGATCCCCTTCGGTGATCAGTTGAGTAATACTACACAACAATACATACAGCTTACCATGCGCGTGCCCCTCTTCAATGGCTGGCAGGCCCGTACCAATGCGGCCAAAGCCAAACTGAATGTGCAGAACATGGAGCTTACCCGCGAGGCCGACCGCCAGAAGCTGCGCCAGGACATCTACACCGCGCACGCCAATGCAGTAGCCGCCATGCAAAAATTCATCGCCTCGTCCAAAGGCGTGGATGCCGCCCAGAAAGCGTATGACTTTGCCACCAAACGCTTCAACATCGGATTAATGAACACCATCGATTATATCACTACTCAAAGTAAATTGTTCACCGCGCAGATTAACAAAGTATCCGCACAGTACGATTATATTTTTAAAATGAAATTGCTGGAGTTCTACAGGGACCAGAAAATATCCCTGTAGGGTCCGGGTAATAAACTGCTTTATGAAGAAAAAGACACTCTATTGGCTCATAGGCATTCTTGGTTCACTCGTTATTTTACTCCTGGTACTGAAAGCATCCGGAGTGATTGGAAAAGAAGAGGCAATCTCTGTAGCTACCGACAAAGCATCCCGCAAAAATATCACAGAAATTGTGACTGCCAGCGGAAAGATCTATCCTGAAGTAGAAGTAAAGGTGAGCTCCGACGTTTCCGGCGAAATCACCGACCTGCTTGTATTGGAAGGCGACTCTGTACAGAAAGGACAGGTACTGGCACGCATATACGCAGATATCTATGGTTCTATGGTGGACAAGGCCGCCGCTTCTGTGAGCCAGTCGCAAGCCCAGCTGGCCAATACCGCCGCTGCCCTCAACTCTTACAAAGCCCGTCTGGACCAGAATAAAGCAGCTTACGAACGTAACAAAACCTTGTACACTCAGAAAGTGATCTCCAAGGCAGAATTTGAAACTTCTGAAGGCACCTACCTCGCTTCCCTGGCTGATTACAACGCTGCCATACAACAGATCAACAGTAACAAATACGCCGTAGCCAGCGCCCAGGCCAACCTCACCGAGGCCAATAAAAACCTGGGACGAACTACCATCACCGCTCCTATGAGTGGTATCATCTCCCTGCTCTCCGTTAAAAAAGGAGAACGTGTAGTAGGTACCGCGCAGATGACCGGTACAGAAATGCTGCGTATCGCTAATATGAACGCCATGGAAGTGCAGGTGGATGTTGGAGAGAACGATATCCCGAAAGTAAAATACGGTGATACCGCTTCTATCGAAGTGGATGCCTATAACAGCCGCCGCTTCAAAGGTATTGTTACGCAGATCGCCAGTTCCAGTAAGGGCGCGGCTTCCGCAACAGTATCGTCCGGCGCTTCTTCCGCGGAACAGGTAACCAGCTATATCGTACATATCCGCATCCTGCCTGAAAGCTATGCGGACCTGATCCAACCAGGTGTGAAGAAAAGTTTTCCTTTCCGCCCTGGAATGAGCGCCAGCGTTGACATCCAGACACGACACGTATATAACGTACTGTCGATTCCCATCAATGCTGTTACCACCCGCGATACAGATACCACCAAAGGCGGTAAAAAAGCGCCCGCAGTGCAAGATAATACCACGCCAGGCGCTGCCAGCAACACTAAACCCGATGTGAATGAAGTGGTGTTCCTCCTCAATAAAAAGGATAATACCGTGAAGATGGTAACGGTGAAAACAGGTCTTCAGGATGATACCAATATCGAAATACTCTCAGGCCTCAGCGACAACGACGAGGTGATCAGCGCGCCTTACAGCGCTGTATCACGCACGCTGGCCAATGGCAAGAAAGTAAAGGTGGTGCCTAAAACACAGCTTTTCGAAGGCGCTCAAAAATAATAAGAGGATCACTCCTTGTGATAAAGCCGGCGCCACTGCGCCGGCTTTATCATTTTTATTTGCTTACATTGCGTAAAATTTTGCGCTGTGAGCAAGGAAAACAGTATAGGTATAATCGGCAGTGGCAGTTGGGCCACTGCGCTGGCAAAGATTCTGACGGACAATGGCCACCATATCCATTGGTGGATCCGCAACGAAGATACGATCCGCCATATGCAGCTGCGGCATCACAACAAGCATTATCTCACTTCTGTATATTTTGATACCAGCCTGCTGGAACTAAGCAGCCATCTCGAAGAAGTAGTGGCCGCCTGCGACCTGCTGCTGCTGGCCGTTCCCTCGGCATTCCTTGAAGATGTGCTCGGCGTATTGCCTGAAGACGCCTTGAAAAATAAACGCATTGTTTCTGCTATCAAAGGCCTCGTGCCCAGCACCAATGTGCTGATCAACGAGTATCTGCAAGAGGCCTTCGATCTCCCGCTGGATCAGTATTTCACGATCACGGGCCCTTGCCATGCGGAAGAGGTGGCGAATGAAAAGCTTTCCTACCTTACGTTTTCAGGCTTGCAGCAGGAGCGCACACAGGCTGTTGCGGATCTTTTCACGGGCAGCTACCTGCAAACGATCGTGAATACAGACGTGATTGGCGTACAGCTGGCCGCCGTGATGAAAAACGTATATGCGTTGGGGGCAGGTATCGCGCATGGCCTGGAATATGGCGATAACTTCCTCAGCGTGTTTATCGCCAACTGTTTTCGTGAGATGCAAGCCTTCCTGGAAAAATACGAAGAAAACAAAGCGGCAGAAAAAGGAACGGAGATGATGGTGCATAACTATACTGCCAGCGCATACCTTGGCGATCTACTGGTTACCTGCTATTCACTACATAGCCGTAACCGTACGTTTGGTAATATGATAGGGAAGGGCTACAGTGTAAAGGCCGCCCAGCTGGAGTTGAATATGATTGCGGAAGGTTATTACGCGAGCAAATGTTTGCATGAAATGAACCGGCATATCGGCGCTTATATGCCGGTAGCGCAGGCTGTTTTCGCAGTGCTGTGGCAGCAACTGCATCCTGTCGAGGCATTCCTCGCATTGGAGAAAGGGTTTATTTAACCTGAGAGAGCACTGGTATTATACTGGCACTATACAGGCTTGAAACAGGCTTGAAACAGGCAGTATCCCCATAGTAAAGCCGGGGGGAAGAGTCCCCCCGGACACATCTTCTTCTTTAGAGTATCAGATATTAATAATCGTCATAGTCTTCGTAATCGTCTTCCCCGATCTTCACAATCGCTTTCACATTCGGAAAATATTGTTTGATCAGCCAGCGCACTCTCTCAAAGAAAAAATCATTGAGCGGAGGGCCATCATAATATTCTATTTCATTGGTGTGATCAGAGATAATGTACTCGGTGGCTACGCCATCCACAAAGGCCATAAACCGTCTTTCTTTCGCCACTTTTCTTAACATCAGTTTGGTCGGTATACCGTCCACATTGAACGTACAGGAAATGTTACGCATAAGCCGCGGTGATTTTGTTGTTAATAAACTTTTATTCCCTCGTTTGTTTTCGAATCTGTGTCACTCTTTAATGGTTAAGCCCGGGGCTATTCGTAAAGCTAAAATAGACAAGATTGCGGCAAAATGCAGAAATGTAAATTATCATCTTTATAAAAGATGATAAATGTGCTATCCATCCATGATCTTCCGCTACAGACAAAAAATACAGCGCCGGCTGGAAAACCGGCGCATTGATTGGTTCTGATTAATTACCTGCAGCACACTCCAGGTGTGCCTGCTTGCTGTTTTGCCCATTAGTCAAGAAGCGCATTGCGGTGGATTTTTAAGTGTTTTGTCGCTGTACAAATATAATCATAAATGATTACGTCAAATCTTTACCAGATGTTAACAAAACCATCTTTTTTTAAAAAAAGCTAAAATTTTTTTCCCTCCACACATTCCTCATTACACCAGAAAAGCTGTGGAAAGGATTCTACACTTTTTCAGTCCGCTACCAGCAGGCCCGCTATACAGCAGCCATTGGATTGATATTTGAAAATCTTTTCCAACAGCACTAAATTTTCTTTGACCGGCTAAATTGATGTCCAATGAATAGAACCTTGCTCTTTGTTACCTCTTATCCGCCCCGTGAGTGCGGTATTGCTACATTTGCACAGGATCTTGTGAATGCCATGCAGAAAAATTTTTCCGGCAAAATCAATATTGAAATATGCGCACTACAGGAAGCCGGCGCAGCAGCGCCCCCGATAGCATGGCCGGTTACCCGCAGCATCGATCCATTTGATCCCGACAGCTGCCTCGCATTTGCCCAACAACTGAATGCCGATAACACCATCGACCTGATTTGCTTTGAACACGAATTTGGCCTCTATGGTGGTGAATATGGTCATAACCTCCTGGGCATGCTCTCGCTGCTTGATAAACCTTTTATCATCCGCTTCCACACCGTATTGCCGTATCCTGATCATAAATGTATCAAAGTAGTAAGCCTCCTTAGCACGCTGGCCGCCAAAGTATTGGTGATGACGCAGGCCTCCGCCAGGCTATTGCAGGAAGTGTATCATGTGCCGGCAGACAAGATCGCGCATATCCCGCATGGCACCCACGCACATATCGTGGATGATGCCGAGGCACTCAAACGCCAATATCAGCTGCAAGGCAGGACAGTGCTCAGTACCTTCGGTCTCCTTAGTGAGAACAAGGGTATCGAAACCGCCATCAGCGCCATGCGCGAAATCGTACGGCAATATCCCGATGTATTGTACCTCATTCTCGGCAAAACGCATCCGGTGGTGGCCGCACGTGAGGGCGAACAATACCGCAACTCGCTCGAACGGCTGGTAAAGGAATATGGCCTCGAAGCCCACGTGCGCTTTGTAAATAATTACCTCTCCCTGGAAACATTACTCGATTATCTCTCCCTCACCGATATTTATCTCTTCACCTCCAAAGATCCTCACCAGGCGGTGAGCGGTACTTTTGTATACGCGATGAGCGCGGGTTGCCCTGTTATTTCAACGTCCTTTGTACAGGCGCGCGAAATGCTGGATGAAAATTGCGGTTGCCTGATCGATTTCAACCAGCCTTCACAGCTCGCCGCCGCCGCCATGCGTCTGCTCGGCAATCCGGAACTACGGCGCCGCATGAGCGTTTGCGCCACCGAAAAAACACGCAGCTCCATCTGGGAAAATGTCGCTATTGCGCACATGGCATTGATCAGTGATATCTTGTCGGAAGAAAAAATATGGCTGCCCAATCTGCCAGCGCCCTATCTCGATCATATCGACCGCCTCACCGACGAATTTGGCATGATCCAGTTTGCACAGCATGATGTGCCGGACCCCGCATCGGGCTATACGCTGGACGACAACGCCCGCGCGCTCATCACCATGTGCATGTACAGCCGCGTGATGCAGCCCAGCAGCTTCGTGAGCACACTATGCCGCAAATACATCAGCTTCATCGGCTATTGCCAGAAACCATCCGGAAAATTTCTCAACTACGTAGATGCCGGCGGGAGTTTCAACAGCATGAACGATGAGGTAAACCTGGAAGACGCCAATGGCCGTGCAGTATGGGCTTTGGGCTATGCCTTGTATGCGCATCGCCATCTCCCTTTTGATGCAGTACAGGAAGTGTATTCACTTTTCCGGCCCTGCCTGCGCTGGATAGAATCGCTGCGGTCGCCCCGTGCTATTGCCTTTGCGATCAAAGGACTGTACTATTTCCTGCAATACCGCCCCGGCGGCATCGCGGCAGATATCATCCGTACACTCGCCACCCGTCTGCAAACCTGCTGGACAAACGAAGCCGACGATAACTGGAAATGGTTCGAACCATATCTCACCTACGGCAACGCCGTACTGCCGGAAGCCATGATGATGGCCCATCTCGTGACCGGCGAAGCCGCCTTCCGCAACATCGCGGAGGAAAGCCTTGCATTCCTTTGTAATAAAACATTCAACGACAACCACATAAAAGTGATCAGCAATAAAACATGGCTCCATCGCAACAATACAACGATACCGGAAGGCGGTGAACAATCTATCGAAGTAGCTTACACGATGCTGTCGCTCTATACTTTTTATCACGCCACAAAAAATCATTCTTACCTGGAAAAGATGCGCCTGGCTTTCAGCTGGTACCTGGGTAACAATCACCTGAAACAGCTGATATACAATCCGCTGACCTACGGCTGCTATGATGGCCTGGAAAAGAATAATGTGAACCAGAACCAGGGCGCCGAATCAACCGTTTGTTATCTGATGGCACGACTTTTAATGGAAGAATGGAACAAGCACAGATATGTTACGAACAAACAAAACAGCCTGGAACCGGCACGAATCGGTTTCAACAGATCCAATGACGAAAGGACCGTGCATCCTCATTATCGACGATGAACCGGATATCTGCAGATTATTGCAACTCAGCCTCGTAAGGCATGGATATGCGGTGAAATACGTACACGCGCTGAGCGAAGGCCTGCAATACCTGCAACGTCATCAGCCCGATCTCTTATTCCTGGATATACACCTGCCGGATGGCTCAGGCCTGGATGCTTTGCCGCTGATCAAACAACAATGCCCCACTTTGCCTGTGATCACCATCAGCGCTTATGACAATGGCATGGAAAAACAACGCGCGCTCAAAGCGGGTGCCATGTTTTTTCTCGCGAAACCCTTTAGCGTAAAGCATGTCGATGAACTCATCGATCATATAAAAAGTTAGTATCCCCGGGTATTTATTAGTAATTTTAATTGAGCTGTTGAAATCACCACATCTTTATAGTATGAAAAATATTTTAATCATTGACGATGAAATTAATATCTGTACACTGTTGAGCAAGTTCCTCAGCAAACACGGTTTTGCAGTGGATACCACTATGACAGGAACTGCCGCGCTCAAGTTGATGAAGGAAAAATCATTTGACCTGGTACTCTGTGATTACAGGCTAAAAGACACTGATGGCGCACAATTGCTGCAAGATATCCATCAGATCAACCCGCAAATTATTGTGATCATCATTACCGGATATACAGATGTACGCATCGCTGTTGAAATGGTAAAGAATGGCGCCTATGATTATCTCTCCAAACCACTCTATCCGGATGAGATACTGACCCTCGTGCACAAAGCATTTTCCCATAAGGAATCCGAACAGGAAAGGATGGCCTCTCAACCCGTAGATGCCGGCGATGAAGTGGAAGCCCGCGAAACACTGCTCTCCCGCAACCTGCAAGACAAAAACGAAAAATACGTTTATGGCGAAAGCGACAACTCGCAGGAACTGATCCGCCAGATCAAACTCGTGGCGCCCACTGATTACAGTGTGATCATTTTCGGCGAAACCGGCACCGGTAAAGAATCTGTGGCGCATCTCATCCATCATCATAGCAAACGCGATAGCCAGCCCTTCGTGGCGCTCGACTGTGGCAGCCTCTCAAAAGAGCTGGCCGCCAGCGAATTGTTCGGACATGAAAAAGGCGCTTTCACCGGCGCTATCAATACCAAGATAGGCGCCTTCGAACAAGCACAGGGCGGCACCCTCTTTCTGGATGAAGTATCCAATCTTTCCTACGATATCCAAGTGGCTATGCTGCGCGTATTGCAGGAAAAAGTGATCCGCCGTGTAGGCAGTCTCAAAGAGATTCCTGTAGATGTACGCATCATCGTGGCCTCTAATGAGAAGCTGTCGGAATCCGTACAGCGGGGCAAATTCAGGGAAGACCTGTTCCACCGCTTCAACGAATTTACTATCTACATACCACCGTTGCGCGAACGCGGAGAAGATCTCCCGCTGTTTGTAAATGCCTTCGTGAAACAGGTGGAAAAAGAACTGGACAAAACCTGCGGCAAGATATCTGCCGAAGTATGGGAATGCTTTCAGCGCTACAACTGGCCAGGCAATATCCGTGAACTGAAAAACGTGATCCGCCGCGCATGCCTGCTCACGCCGGAGTTACAGGATATCACCATGGCCGCATTGCCATTGGAAATGAAAGAATCATTTGCCCAGAGCTTCGATGAAGCGCCCGCCGCCGGCGAACTGGCCATCCTCGCCAACGAAAATGATCTCAAAACAGTAGCCCTGCAAGCGGAGTACAACAAAATTATTAATGTGCTCAAAGAGGTAAAGTATAACAAAACAAAAGCCGCGCAACTACTGAATATCGACCGGAAAACCCTCTACAATAAATTACGCTTGCTCAATATCAATTATTGATTTGTTTATTTTATTATTTTGATATTTTGATATTTAGGTTCCAGGAAGTTCTTCCTGGAACCTAAATATCAAAATATCAAAATAAACAAATGATAAAATCTATAACGCTGGCAGGGTGAGCGTAAATAGCGTGCCTTTGCCTGGCTCGCTGTCTACATGTATATTTCCTTTATGGGTTAGCAATATGTTCTGGGTGCTGGTAAGCCCCAGGCCGGTGCCTTTGGGCTTGCTGGTATAGAAAGGGTCAAACAGCCGTGGCAGCAGTTCTGCGGAGATACCCGCGCCATTGTCGCCGATCTGAATCCGGGCCTTATCGTTAATGCGTGTAGTCGTTACAGTTAGTATGCCTTTGCCGGGTACCATGGCTTCTATAGCGTTGATCACAATATTCAGCAGCGCGATCACCAGTTTCTCCTCGTCTACATTTACATCGATATCGGGCGTGGCAAGCTGTAGATGTAATTGCATTTCATACAGCTGCAGCCGGTCTTCCGCCAGCGCCAAAGCCTGTTTCACCAGCTGGTTCACGCCCACGGGCTGCATGTGCAGTTCTATCATGCGGGTGCTGTGCAGCAATTCAGTGATCAGTTGATTAATGCGGGAACAGTTTCGTTCGATGATATCGGTGTAAAGCGCGCTTTCCTCTTCTGCGGCGGGTTTCAGCTCTTCCTTGAACTGGCTCACCGCCAGCAGGATGTTGGTGAGCGGGTTACGGACTTCATGCGCGATCACGCGGGCAATACGGCCGGTGATCACAAACTTCTCCTGGTGCTGCTTTTCCTGCTCTTCTCTTTTCTTTTCAGTAATATCCTGTATCACACAGAGGAATATCTGCGCCGCTTCATCCAGCATCACGGCGTTGATGAGCACCACCATTTTGCGGGCATCGCTGGTTTTAAATTCGTATTCGCGTGTCGCCGTGACGTTGTCATTGCAGATATTATTAACAAACTCTTCTCCCTGATCTTTGGAGATGAAGAGATCACGCAGATGCAGCTTTAACAGCTCTTCCTTGGAATAGCGCAGCGTTCTCAGTGCGGTGGGATTGGCATCGATGATATTTTTATCGCAATCGGCGAGGATGATGAGATCATGCGCCTTTTCAAATATGCCGTAATATCTTTTTTCACTTTCTTCTATAAAGCGGAGGTGACTGTATTCATCCAGGGCGTAACGGATGGACCTTTCGAGCAGGTCGGCATTGATCTCTCCTTTTACCAGATAGTCGTAGGCGCCGGCGAGCATGGCTTCGCGGTCGATGCTGTAATCGCCTTTACCGGTGAGCATGATCACCGGCATCTCATATTGCAATTGCTGGAAATGATGCAGGATGTCCAGGCCGGTGTAAGGCCCAAGACGGTAATCGACCAGGTAGATGTCGTGTGCTTTCCTTTCAATGGCGGCGATGCCTTTCTCAAAAGTAGGCGCCCATTCCAGTTGATATTGCCCCGGAGAGATATCGTTGAGTAGTTCACTTACCAGAAAAAAATCATCTTCATCGTCGTCGATCATCAGAATATTAACAGGTACTTCAGTCATGGTCAAAAGCTCGCGGTTAAAAACATGTAAAGGGCTGCAAAAAGTGGATGCTGCCTCATTTTGGCGACAGAGGTTCCATAGCAATAACGGTGCTAGGCTTTTTGTTGTTCAGTACTGCCGTTCACTTTTTTTGCGGCCTGATGCAATGGCAGGATGATCACGAAGGTAGCGCCTTTATCAGGATACCCATATGCCTGTATGAAGCCATGGTGGCTGTCGGTGATCTTTTTGCAGATGGCAAGTCCTATGCCAGTGCCGGAGTATTCACTGATGCCATGCAGGCGCTGGAATATGAGAAAGATGCGTTCGGCATAGGCCTGGTCGAAGCCGATACCGTTATCTTCAATGTTGATGCGGCAAAACTGGTCGTGCCAGCGGTTCTCTTTCACGATACCAAGATCCTGCCCGTCCAGTACTTCGCTCCGGATAGTGATTTCCAGCCGGCGCTCGGGGTGCGCAAATTTGATGGCATTAGCGAGGACATTCTGGAACAATTGGTGGAACGATGTGGCGCTGCCTTCTATCACCGGCATAGGGTCAAACTTCACCTGTACATTCTTTTCCTCGAGTGTTACCTCGAGGTCGCTGATCACTTCCTGCAGCAGCTCATTCATGTTCACTTCGGTAATACTTTCCGGTGTGATGCGGCCGGCGCGGGAAAATACCAGCAGGTCGTTGATGAGCACGCGCATGCGCGATACGGCAGCCACCATACGGTCCAAGAGCTGACTGGCATCAGGCGGCAATTGTTCCTTGTACTTCACCTGCAGGCGGTCGCTGAAGGTGGATATCTTGCGAAGCGGCTCCTGTAGGTCGTGAGAGGCTACATAGGCGAATTGTTCCAGCTCCTGGTTGGTTTTATTGAGCAGCGTGATGTTCTGTTGCAGATCGCGCTGATATAATTTCAGTTTGCTTTCAATATGCAACTGCAATTTAAATTCACGGGTGAGGGTAACGTAGGAATAGATACCGATCACAATGGCCACCAGTGAGGAAATGAAGATCATGGGCACCCATAGCACAGAGAAGAAGTGAAACAGTTCTGATTTCTCATGCACCTGGTTTTCTTCAATGCGTATCATATCCTGTACTTTGCGGTCGATCCGGTCCATGGAGCGTTCGCCTTCCTGTACGGTGGCTTTTTCGCTGCCGGCTACAGGTGTGTAGCTACCTCCCAGCAGTTGTTCATATTTGATGGTGAGCAGATCGCGGAGGGTGTCCAGATGTCTTTGCTGGCGCGGGTTATCAGCGGTTACTTTTCTTAGCAGCTGGTATTCTTTCTCAATACGCAGGCTGCGTTCTTTCATGGAGGGCACCAGAAAAGAGCTGTCTTTGGTGAGATTGAAACCGCGTATAGCGGCTTCGGCTTCTTTTAACTGCCGTGTAATCACCTCCAGGCGTTTGGATACTTCAATGGCATGATTCAGTCTGGCGGCGTTGTCCAGCAAGTTCTTCGCTACGAGATAGGAGAAGATCGATGCGGCGATGATCACCGTAAATGCAATAAAGAAACCAACCCGTATTTTTTTATGTACTGAAAAATGCATGTACTTCAAGTTACTAATTACCGCGCAAATATCCATCGAAAAAAGGAGGTCTTGCCCGCAATTGCAGACTGGGCATCATTTTCCACAGTATGCCTACTATTTCTACATCCATCCCGGGAAGTATAAACGGGAACTGGTCCGGAACGAACTTTGATTTTTGAAAGATAAAACCCATATCATGATCAGTATCGTACCGGAGCATGAACCATTGCCTCCAACACCCGATAAACCGAAGCCGGATAAGCCATCGCCGGGAACCCCGCAGCCGCTGCCTACGCAGCCGCCGCCGGACCAGCCGGAGATAGAACCGGTGCCGGAGGAGGTGCCCGATAGAGATATCAAGCGCAAACCTGCCAATCCGCAAACAAAATAGAAGGCCGCCACCGGCGGCCTTCTATGCAATGCGTTCCTTGCCTGCTACCCGAATAAGAGCTGTTCTTCCCGGTCTTCTACCGGTATCTGCTTGATGAAATCATTAAAGCCCGACTCCTCATGCGAACTATACACGCCGTAGGCATCTATCACATAGCCTTTATCGCCCTCCTTGTCTTCCATCACATAAAGAATAGATGCATCCGAAGGATCAGATTCGCCTTCAAAACGGTAGGTTTTGATAATGGTCAGGTCTTCCGGATTATAGATCTTTTGAGTATCAGCAGATTGCATACGCCCGTGGTCACTCATCCTGAGTTCATGATCAAAGCCACGCTCATGCAGCTTTTCAAGCACACGGGTCAAAGTGGTCATTTCTCCTGGCTTTTCCATAAAATAAGGTTTTGATTGAAAAGCAAAAAACCAAAAGTTATGCCGCCTTGTTATTCAATTATAAGCCTGCATAATGGTACCATTTGTGTAATGGGTAACAGTATTCATCACCTTAAAACTTCCAAATATGAGAGCGATCTGGTCTGGCGCCATCGGTTTTGGCCTGGTAAACATCCCGGTGAAAATGTACAGCGCCACACAAGACAGTCATCTTGATCTCGACATGCTGGACAGCAAAGGCCTGGCCCATATCAAGTACAAACGCGTGAACGAAGAAACAGGCCGCGAAGTGCCATGGGAGCAGATTGTAAAAGGTTATCTGTATAAAGATGAATATGTGGTGCTGGAAGATGAAGATTTTGAAGCAGCAGCGCCGAAGAAAAGCAAGATCATCGAAATAGCGTCTTTTGTAGAAGAGAATGAGATCGATGATATCTACTTCGAAAATCCTTATTTCCTCGAACCCGGCAAAGGCGGTGAGAAAGCCTATGAGCTGCTGCGGCAAACGCTGGAGAAAACCGGCAAAGCAGGCCTCAGCAGTTTTGTATTGCGTACCTCCGAACACCTCGCCGTTATACGTCCGCGCGAAAATTACCTGCTCCTGCAACAACTCCGCTTTCAGGAAGAACTACGCTCGCCCAAAGACCTCGAATTGCCCACCAACGTAAGGTTACAGAAAAAAGAACTGGATATGGCCATGGCATTGGTAAAGGAATACACCGAGAAATTTGATATCAGCGCCTACAAAGATGAATACAACGCAGAACTGCTGAAGATCATCAAAGCCAAAGCCAGCGGCAAGAAAACGGTGGTCAAAAAACTGCGCGTGGTACATACCAAGAGTGATGAATTGTTTGATCAGCTGAAAGCCAGCCTGAATAAAGGATCGAAGAAGCGTGCATCGTAAGAACACTAAAACTGTTCACTATGGCTACTTCCAACGAAGACCGCACCCTTACGCTCAATGGCAGGAAAGTAACCCTGACCAATCAGCGTAAACTATACTGGCCCGATGAGAAGATCACCAAAGGCCAGCTGATAGATTATTATCTCTCCATAGCAGATTATATCCTGCCACATATCAAAGACCGCGCATTGTCGCTGCACCGCTTTCCCAACGGTATCAAGCGGCCGGGATTTTATCAGAAAGACCTCGACCTGGACCAAACGCCTGACTGGGTCAAGAGCGTGCCCATGCTGGCCACCTCCACTGGCAAAGAAGTGGATTATCTCGTATGTAACAATGCCGCTACACTGGCCTATATGGTGAACCTGGGCTGCATTGAAGTGAATCCCTGGCTCTCCCGCATCCGCAAGCCGGAAACGCCCGACTATGCCGTGCTTGACCTCGATCCCGAACAGATCGATTTTAAATATGTAGTGGAAACGGCCCAGCACATCAGGGAATTATTGGACCATTGGGGCGTGAGCTGCTATGTGAAAACGTCCGGCTCCCGTGGCCTGCACATCTTTATCCCGCTCGTTCCCAAGCATTCCTACGACGATACCCGCGCTTTTGCCGAACAGGTAGCCAATGCCGTAAATGCGCAGCTGCCGGCTACTACCAGCGTTATCCGTTCCAAATCGCAACGCAATAAAAAAGTGTATATCGATTTCCTGCAAAACAGCCGTGGACAAACGATTGCGGCGCCTTATTCCGCCCGTCCCAAACCCGGTGCTACCGTATCGATGCCGCTACTTTGGGCAGAAGTAAATGAACGGCTGAACATTCATGACTTCAACATCTTCAACTCACTGCAACGGCTACACGAAAAAGGAGAGATATGGCATGATATGCAAAGCGATACCAACGATCTGCGCAAAATAGTGCGGACAGCAAGAGCAGGCTGACGCCTGTTTTTTGATAGCGCTTTCTGCTATCTTTGCAAATTATGTCAAAAGGTCAAATATTAATCATCGATGATGAAGACCAGCTGCGGAAGCTCATGAGCCGCCTGCTTGGCCTGGAAGGATATACCATGTTTGAGGCGCCTAACGTGCGCGCCGCTATGAAGATCCTCGAGAAAGAAGAGATCCGCGTGGTGCTCTCCGACGTAAAGCTCCCCGATGGCAACGGTGTGGAACTGGTGCCGGTGATCCGTTCCAAATACCCCGAAACAGAAGTGATCGTGCTCACCGCTTATGGCAACATCGCCGATGGCGTGCAGGCCATTAAGAACGGGGCTTTTGATTATATCACCAAGGGAGATGATAACAACCGTATCCTGCCGCTGGTGAGCAAAGCCATGGACAAGGCCGGCCTGCAATTCCGCATACGCGACCTTGAAAAGAAGATTGGCGGCAAATATAATTTCGATAACATACTGGGGTCATCTCCCGAAATCAGCGCTGCGGTGGCCCTCGCGCAAAAAGTGGCGCCTTCCGATATGACCGTGCTGCTCCTCGGCGAAACCGGCTCCGGCAAGGAGGTATTCGCCCAGGCCATCCACCAGGCCAGCAACCGCCGTCAGCAGCCCTTTATAGCGGTAAATTGCAGCGCCTTCGGCAAAGAGATACTGGAAAGTGAACTGTTCGGCCACATCGCAGGCAGCTTCACCGGTGCGGTGAAAGACAAAAAAGGTTTTTTTGAAGAAGCCCGCGGCGGCACCATCTTTTTGGACGAGATCGGCGAAATGGCCATAGAACTGCAAGCCAAGCTGCTACGTGTGCTCGAAACGCAGGAGTTCTATAAAGTAGGCGAAGCCCGTCCTACCAAAACGGATGTGCGCATCATCGCCGCCACCAACCGCCACCTCGATCAGGAGATCGCCGATGGCCATTTCCGCGCCGACCTTTACTACCGCTTGTCGGCCTTCCAGATAAGACTCCCCTCGCTCAATGAACGCAAAAAGGATATTCCTTTGCTGGCTACCTGGTTCATGCAGCAGTTCGCCCCCAAGCTCAATAAACGTCTCAGCGGCATGACGCCCGCCTTCCTGGCGGCTTTGCAGCACCACAGCTGGAAGGGCAATATACGCGAACTGAAAAATGTGATCGAACGTGCCGCCATCCTAACGGATACGGATATACTGGATACCTCCGTGTTGCCCTTTGATTTTCAGCAGGGCGCCGCGGAAAACGAATCGTCCATGAGCCTGGCCGATATGGAAAAGAGGCATATCACCCGCGTGCTGACCTTTGCCAAAGGCAACAAAACCAAAGCCGCAGAAGTACTGGGCATCGGTCTTACAACGCTTTATAACAAGATCAAAGAATATAATATACTGGTATCATAGCAGCCATCCCATTAACAGGCAGGCCAGTACGATAAAAGGAGAGGGCAGGCGGGTAAACAGCAGCAATGCCAGCGTGGCCACCATTACAGACAGGTTCACGCTGTTCACCGGGATGGCAAAGAAGAGGATAAAGGTGGCTGCCCACATGATCCCCACCACCACCGCATTGATACCTTCCAGGGCGCGGTAGATGACCACATATTTTTTCAGGTTATGCCATATCGGGAAGAAGAACAGCACCAGTAACAGGCTGGGCAGGAATATCGCTACAGGCGCCAGTATGCAGCCCAGGAACTGATAACCCATCCCCAGGTTGCGCATAGCCATACCGCCCACATAAGCTGAGATAGAGAAGGTAGGCCCCGGCAAGGCCCGCATGATACCGGCGCCCGTCAACAGCTCTTCTGCCGTCAGGAACTGCGTTTTGGCGCGGGTTACGTACTGTTCCAGCATCATCGCAATGAGGATATCGCCGCCGCCAAATACCAGGCTGCCGAAACGGTAGAAGTTCTCGAAAAGGTTGAAAGGCCGCCGTGTGATCCAGTGATGCGTACGTGCCAGCTCCGAAAAAAATCCCGCCAGCACAAATAGTAATACAAACAACCAGATATTACCCCACTGTATTTTTTTGGGCTTGTCTTCAAAATCAGGGATACGCTTGTTACTGAAGTTGGATACGATGCCACCCAATATGATCAGGGCCGGAAAAGTCCAGGGCGATTTCAGGTAAAAGGCCGTGAACATGGCCACTATCATGATGATGAAGGTGGCGGTATTATTGATGCTGATGCGGAAAGCCTTGATACCGCCATAGGCGAGGAAGCCTACCGCCATCGGCTGTACGTATTTGAAGATATCGGTCCGCAGGGTGCTGCGGTCGAAATACTGCAATAAAAAGCTCAGGGAGCCCATCAGCAGGCAGGCCGGCGTGATCCATATCAGCAGCGTTAAAATGGCCAGGGATACGCCTCCGCGCTTATAGCCGATGAGGGTGAGGGTTTGGGAAGAAGAGGCCCCCGGCAGCAGCTGGCAGAAGGCGTTATACTCCATCAGTTCCTGCTCCGTCACATCCTTACGTTGATGTACAAACGTTTTCATCATCATTGCCAGATGGCCTTGCGGGCCGCCATATGCAGTGAGGCTATGAAATAACACAGCTTTCAGGAAAGGAATGTGACGTAAAAACACAGTTTTTCAGGGATTTCCTTGTTCAGGAAAATAAGTTAATGAAAAAAAACAGCACAAAATACAACAGCGTTGCTAATAATGCCAGCGCACAGTTGCAATAAAGGCACGGTACTTGTAATATGGGTGGCTATCGATAATGATATGGCCTTTTATCCGTTGTATTCTATTGATTAGCCGCCGAAAACTGTCCCGCCAGACGGACAAAAGAATAACCATATTTGTACCATTAAAGAAATACCTGCGCCTAGAGCAACGATAAACTTAAAGTCCCGGGAAGTCAATTCTTACCGGGACTTTTCTATTGTTGGATGTTAAATGTAAAAGAGCATTATTTCTTCAGCCCGATCTCGCGCAGGCGTTCATCGAGGTATTCGCCGGCAGTGATAGGCTCGTAGGCCAGCGGATTTTCTTTGGTGATGCAGCTTTCCAGGC
This sequence comes from Chitinophaga vietnamensis, assembly GCF_902167635.1. Lineage (GTDB taxonomy): Bacteria > Bacteroidota > Bacteroidia > Chitinophagales > Chitinophagaceae > Chitinophaga > Chitinophaga vietnamensis. Next base: position 164,925 of record NZ_CABHMS010000006.1, on the reverse strand, counting down.
TATCCAGTTTCATCCCTGATTTAGGATGCAGGAAGAAAGGAATGGAGAAGCGGGAGGTGCCCCAAAGTTCGCGCGGCGGGTTCACCACGCGATGGGTAGTGGATTTCAGACGATTATTGGTGAGGCGTTGTAACATATCGCCTACGTTCACCACGATCTGCTCTGGCAGGGAGGTGACCGGTACCCAGTTGTTTTGCTTGTCGAGGATCTGCAATCCATCGGCAGAAGCGCCCACCAGCAGGGTAATCAGGTTGATATCTTCATGCTGTTCGGCCCTGATGGCTGATTTCGGCTCCTGTGTAATAGGAGGGTAGTGGATCGCTCTCAGGATGGAATTACCATTATGAATTTTGTCGTCGAAATAATGTTCATCCAGGCCGAGGAACAAGGCGATTGCCTGGAGCAGGTAACGGCCTGATTGCTCAAAGCCGCGGTAGGCCTTGAAGAAAGTAGGCGTAAACGCCGGCACTTCCTTCACCTGCACGTTCGGCGGATAATTTTCATCTACCTGCTCGTTATCTTCCACGGTTTGCCCGAACTGGAAAAACTCTTTCAGGTCAGGGGCTTCATAGCCTTTCGCATGTTCTTTTCCGAAAGACGTATAGCCGCGCTGGCCGGCCAGTTCCGGGATCTCGTATTGATGCTTGATATCAAAAGGCAGCTGGAAAAACTGCTGTACGTACTTGTAGAGGTCTGCAATCAGTTCATCAGGAATACCATGATTCTTTACTGCCACAAAACCTACTTCCTCATAAGCCTTCCCAAGTTGTTGCACAAACGCTGCTTTTCTGCCGGCATCTCCGGACGTGAAATCCGCGAGGTCCACGGATGGGATAGTGTGGGTGGTAGCCATAAATAGATTATTGTTTTGGAAGGTTAAAGGTACGTAATTCACTCAAAATACCTTTGTTCCTCCGGCGTAATATCTACTATCGCATACCGGTCTATCTTGTTGATCAGCATTTCGTCCATGATATCTACCAGGTTGGCGTAGTTCGCTTTCCTGTCTGCTTTGATAAGTATCATCAGCTCATTTTTGTGATAGGCACGCTGCACTTTTTCTTTTTTTCCGATGATCACATCACGGATACCTTTTTGGTTGGAGAAGCTGGAATAGTGCACGGACGGCGCATCTCCGCCACTGCCTTCATACCATGCAATGCGGCCGCCGGGGCCAAGGATCACTGTCAATGCTTTTTTTTCCGCTAAGGCCATGGAGTCGCCATCACTGCGGGGCATCAACAGTTGCATGGTCTTGGGTTGCGCCATGGTGGTGGTAAGCATAAAGAAGGTGATCAACAGGAAGCCCAGGTCTACCATTGGCGTCATATCCACGCGGGTAGATTTTTTGGTGGCGCGCGTTCCGGAGTGGCCGTGGCGGCCACTTTGCGGGGATGTATTCATCTCTGCCATAAGGATCAGTTTTTCTGTGAGGAAAATATTTTGTGGAAGCGCTTCCTGTTATCAAGACGCGTGGAGAGATAAATTCCATAAAAAAGCCCGGCTATGGAAGCCGGGCTTGATATGATGATCGGGCGCTGATTAAAACTCGGCGCTCTTGGGTGTTCTCGGGAACGGGATCACGTCGCGGATGTTGGTCATGCCGGTCACAAACAGGATCAAACGCTCAAAGCCAAGCCCGAAGCCGGAATGCGGCGCCGTACCAAAGCGGCGGGTATCGAGGAACCAGCTCAGTTCTTCCACGGGTACGTGCATCTCTTTCATGCGCGCTACCAGTGTGTCGTAATCTTCTTCACGTTGCGAACCGCCCACCATCTCACCGATGCCCGGGAAGAGGATATCCATCGCACGTACGGTTTTGCCGTCTGCATTGAGCTTCATGTAGAAAGATTTGATCTCTTTCGGATAATCGGTGAGGATCACCGGTTTTTTGAAATGTTTCTCTACAAGATAGCGTTCATGCTCGCTTTGCAGGTCGGCGCCCCAGCCTTCGATGAGGTATTGGAACTTTTTATTTTTGTTAGGTTTACTGTCTTTCAGTATCTCGATCGCTTCCGTGTAGGTGAGTCGCATAAACTCGTTGTTGAGCACGAATTCGAGCTTTTCGATGAGGCCCATTTCGCTGCGTTCCTGCTGCGGCTTTTGTTTTTCTTCTTCTACGAGGCGTGCCGCGAGGAAATCGAGGTCTTCGCGGTTATGTTCCAGTACGTAACCGATTACGGATTTGATGAAGGCTTCGGCGAGGTTCATGTTATCTTCCAGTTCATAGAAGGCCATTTCGGGTTCTATCATCCAGAATTCAGCGAGGTGGCGGGCTGTGTTGGAGTTCTCCGCACGGAAAGTAGGCCCGAAGGTGTAGATATCGCCGAAGGCCATAGCGCCCAGCTCACCTTCCAGCTGGCCGGAAACGGTGAGGTTGGTGGAGCGGCCGAAGAAATCTTCTTTAAAGTCTACTTCGCCGGATGCTGTGCGTGGCGGCTTGTTCACATCGAGTGTGGTTACCCGGAACATCTCGCCGGCGCCTTCTGCATCGGAGGCGGTGATGATCGGCGTATGGAGATATACAAATCCGCGTTCGTTGAAAAACTTGTGCACAGCAAATGCGAGCGTATGGCGAATACGAAAGATAGCCCCGAAAGTATTGGTCCGGAAGCGCAGGTGCGCGATTTCGCGGAGGTATTCCAGGCTGGGCTTGTTCTTCAGCTGCAGGGGATATTTTTCAGGGTCGCAATCGCCGAGGATCCCGATGGTGGAGGCTTTCAGCTCCACGCGCTGGCCTTTGCCGAGAGAGGCGATCACCTCTCCGGTAGCACTGATAGAGGCGCCGGTGGTGATGCGCTTGATCAGCGCAGCATCTATATTATCTGTATTAATAACGATTTGCAGATTATTATTGGTAGAGCCGTCGTTCAAAGCGATAAACTGGTTATTGCGGAAAGACCGCACCCAACCCTTTACTGTGACTTCGTAGTTCGTCCTGTCGTCTGCCAGGATCTGTTTGACTTTCGTCCTTTGGCTCATAATATTAAAATTTTAGGATTGCAAAAATAAGTGGAAAACTTCAGAGTGCATAGCCTGCCTGCTTGCATTTACCGCGAATTTTGCAAGCGGAGGTTGCAAAAGAAATGTTAAAAATCACGATAATATAATATTCGGAGGGCTGAACGGAGGGCGCACTGCTGCTGGGATGCCGGGGGGCGGGAGCCCTGCAAGTGAGTAGCTGCAAGGTAATCAGGGGAATTTGGCGGTCAATTTTATTTGGATAATAATAAAACTTGTTTTAATCTTGCGTTACAATCTGTCTGATTAAGTTCACATTTCCATCTTCATCAGCAGTTCCTGAACTCAATCATTCCCTATCAAATTTAATAATCAAATTAAATTTATTGACTCAAAACAATTATTAGTAATTGGTGTATGTTGGTATGCAGTGGTACCCACCTCACAACACTCCTAAAATTTGACAACACAGATGATGTACGACATCTTACAATTGAACGACATGCTCGTTCCTGAGCTGCTTGATATTGCAGAGAAGCTTGATGTTCCCAACGCAAAAAAACTGAACAAACAGGACCTTATCTACAAAATCCTCGATAAACAAGCAGTAATGGCTTCTGAAGATAACCCGGCCAACGGAGAAGAAAAGAAAGCACGCAAACGCAAACCAGTAAAGAAAGACGAAGCAAATCACACCGCCGAAGAACCTGTTCACGCTGAAGAGAAACCTGCCGCTAAAAAAACCAAAAAGGTAACCGGAACCAAAACAAAAGAAACGGAAGAAACTCCAGAACCCGCTCCCAAAGCTAAGATCAAAGACTTTGACATCGACCTGGACAGCATCCCTTCTCTTACTTTCGACGACGATGATGATATTATCATTCCCGCTTTTACAGAAGATGAGGAAGAAGAAGTAATACCCGCACCAGCGCCGGTTGCACAGGAAGAGGAAGAAGAAGAGGAAGAGGATGATGATTTTGTAATGCCGGATGAAATAGAAACTGTTTCTCCTGCTGCACAGAAAAACCGTTTCCCTAACAAGAAAGAACCTGTTTTTAATATAGAGTTTGATGGCGTGATCGTCAGCGAAGGCGTACTGGAAATGATGCCCGATGGCTATGGTTTCCTGCGTTCTTCTGATTACAACTATCTCAGCTCACCGGATGATATTTATGTATCTCCATCGCAGATAAAACTCTTCGGCCTTAAAACCGGCGATACCGTGAAAGGCGCTGTACGCCCACCGAAAGAAGGAGAGAAATATTTCGCGCTGCTCAAAGTGGAAACCATCAACGGTAAATCACCGGAAGAAGTGCGCGACCGCGTGCCTTTCGATTATCTCACACCGTTGTTCCCCTTCGAGAAACTGCGGCTCACCACCACTTCCAATAACTACTCTACCCGTATCATGGATATGTTTACGCCTATCGGTAAGGGCCAGCGCGGACTTATTGTTGCGCAACCCAAGGTAGGTAAAACCATGTTGCTGAAAGAAGTGGCCAACGCCATCGCTACCAATCACCCTGAGATCTACCTGATGGTGGTGCTCATCGATGAGCGCCCGGAAGAGGTGACCGATATGGAACGTAGCGTGAAAGCAGAAGTGATCGCATCTACCTTCGACGAACCCGCAGAGAAACACGTGAAAGTATCCGCTATCGCTTTACAGAAAGCAAAACGCCTGGTTGAATGCGGCCACGATGTAGTGATCCTGCTCGACTCGATCACCCGTCTTGCCCGTGCACACAACACCGTAGCACCCGCATCTGGTAAGGTGTTGAGCGGTGGTGTGGAAGCTAACGCCATGCAGAAACCTAAACAGTTCTTCGGCGCCGCCCGTAAGATCGAAAACGGCGGCTCTCTTACCATCCTCGCTACTGCACTCATCGACACCGGTTCCAAAATGGACGAAGTGATCTTCGAAGAGTTCAAAGGTACCGGTAACATGGAGCTGGCACTCGATCGTAAACTGGCTAACAAACGCATCTTCCCGGCTATCGATGTTTCTGCATCTTCTACCCGCCGCGACGACCTGCTGCTGGATAAGGATTCATTGAAACGTATCCACATCCTGCGTAACCACCTCGCTGATATGAACACAGATGAGTCTATGCACTTCATGCTGCAACATATGCGTGGCACAAAGAACAACGAAGAATTCCTGATCTCCATGAATGGATAATCAGTAAGGATATCAAACAAAAATCCCGCTGTGGCTTACCGCAGCGGGATTTTTTTATTGGATCAATAATTATATTGTTTCTTTTGTTGCCCCGGCGCAAATGGTTTGGCCGATTGCGTGCCGTAGATCTTTTTCGCCTGCCCCGGCGGCAGGCCATGCGGGTTGCCGCCTTGCGTTTGATAAGTAACGCAACTGCCCATTGAAATAATTAGCGCGGCTGCGGTGAAACAGTACTTCAGGTTCCTCATGACTGGTTAATTTGCTCTGTTGCAAAGATACAAAAAAACGCCCCACTGTATTGCTACAGCGGGGCGCACCGTTTATTAACCTTTAACTATTTCACATAAAACATGTGTGCAACAACTAGAAGATGAAGTTAACACCCAACGCGAATTCCTTCGTGAAGTTGAAGTTGAAATCGTTGTTGTTGGTTTTGACGCCGGAAACTTCGTTCTTGTCCTGTCTGAAAGCGTAACCCAGACCACCGAACTGACCTTCCAGCATAAAGTGTTTAGTCACGAAGTAAGTGATACCAGGAGCTACATTTACTTTGAAACCATTGTAGCTGCTTACTTTATCGCCACCTATTTTTTTGTTGCCAAAATCATAAGCTGCATTCGCTTCTGCGAAGAAAGCAAATTTGCTCTGACCCAGCATGTGGTAGTTACGAACGAAAACGCCCGGAGCAATGCCGAAAGTTTTGGTTTTTACATCTTTAATGTCTTTTTCGAAGCCGAAGTTTGATTCAGCGAAAACACCCAGTACCCAGTTAGGATTCAGTGCTACGCCTACTTTGGGGCTGATACCGAAGGAAGTATTGGTATTTTTGTCGCTAGCGTCTTTTACTTTGTCGGAGTGACTTTTTACGTTAACATTGCCGCCCAGGATAACATCGCCTTTTGAAAACTGAGCCTTTGCTACTTGTGTGCCGAACAGTGCTACTGCGGCCATTACAATCAACTTTTTCATCTTTCGTAAATTTAAATATTCAATAAAACTGTACTTACATTCTTTGATTCTTCTACATACATTAAAGCCAATCTCAATTGATTGTTGGTCGATATCTTAAGCCATTAAAGAAAATGGCGAGTACTTCTTTTTCCTTGTCCATAAAGCATCTCAGGCCTTCGCGGTCATGCGGGTCGAAGCCCGAAGCCTGCCACTTGCACCAGATCACCCACAGGCCAAACAACACATTTACCAGCAGGTTGGCCGCTTGTGAAGCATCGGTGCGCTCATTCAATTCGCCGCTGCTGACGCCCTTTCTGATAGTGCCCTCCAAAAACGCGATCTCCACCTGTTGCAGCAATTCAATGATCTGCCGCATCATCTTCGAAGGCGCTTCCTTTACCCATTCATTCACACCGAAGAGAAAATGATATTCCAGTAACATCCGCTCTTTCAGCTCCAGGTAACGCGCTATCACCGCATCCACGCAAGGCGCCGCTTCCACATAGGCCGACATGTCAATGAAACAATCGGCTATCATCCGCTCCACCACCGCCACATAGATGGACTCCTTGTCGGAAAAATAGTAATACAAAGAGCCTTTGGAGATTTCCAGGTCACGGGCTACCTCTTCCATGGTCGTTTTCGACAGACCGAAACGCTTGAATCGCTTCAGTGCTGCTTCCAGTATCATTTCCCGTTTCTGATCCTGTTCTACCATAGTATAGTTCTCCACAAAATGGTCATACTGACCGTTTGACTATTTTGTTTTGCGGGTCAAATGTACGACCAAAACCTAATCCACCAAATTTTTTTGTTAAGAAATTGTTACGTACTCTTCGCGCGCTTGCATTATCAGTATAAAAAACAGGGATATCACTTTCATTTATAAAAAAACGAAGAAGCGGGATTGAACAAATCGGAAAAAGAGACGCTGAAATTTTGAAAAACCTGAAACCACGGAGCCGGATATACGTTTTTCCTAACGGTTGCTGTGGAGCCGCACGATGAGGTCTTTCCTTCTTCTCTCTGCAATCTCCAATACAGTACCGCTTTTGAGCACTATCTTGCCATCGTCGGGGGAGAAGTAGCCAATACTCGAAAGCTGCACCAGCTGCTGATGATTGATCTGGAAGAATTTCAAGCCGGCAAACAGATCGGCATAGTAGCGGAAAGGCCGCGCCGACTGTATGTACGTGCCGGAGCCGAGTTGGAAATAACATTTGTCCATACTGGATTCCACATATTCTATAGAAGGCAGCGTTATCGTATATTCTTCTCCGTTAGCGCCGGGTATCACTATTTTCCAGGAGGATGGCAGGCTGTTGTTGAAATTATTCATCAATACCTGGTAACGTTGTTTGCTTTGCATGGCCTCGATCCGGCGTGTGATCGTATTCACGGCCTGCAAGAGGCTTTCCTTGTCGATAGGCTTGAGGATCAGCTCCACTTCACTGAAGCGGATCACATGCAGGAATTTTTTCTCGAAGGCGGTAACGAAAATTGATTCAAAGCAGCCATCGGACTGTGTATTGGCGAGTATGTCAAACCCGGTGCCATCGGGCATTTCGAGATCCAGGAATACCAGTTGTGGCTGATGTTCTTTTATTTTGCTGATGCCGTCAGCGCAATCGGAGGCCATAGCTGCAATGCTCACTTGGGGGCAGTACTTTTCCAGCATAAGGGCAATAATGTCCCGGCTGTTCCGCTCATCATCAATAATAATTGCCTTTATCATATTGCATGCTCTAACATTAATAATTATAACTGGGGGATCAGGATATGTACAGTGGTGCCGCTATCTTCCTTATTCTGCGCTGATTTGTCGATGATCTCTATTTGTATTTCGGTATTATACATTTTGTTCAGCAGCTCTGCGCGGTTCTGGCTGATCTCCATTCCTGAAGACTGATGATGATTGGGCAGGGCGCGCAAAGCGCGGCTGCGGGCGATGCCGATGCCGTTATCTTCCACCACGCATTCGAGCATGTCGGAGGCTACCTGCGTAAAGCGGATGCTTAATTTACCAATAGCCTGCGAGGGGTTGGTCATGCCATGTTTCACGGCGTTTTCCACATAAGGCTGTAACAACATGGCAGGTATTTCCAGTTCAGCGGTGGCAATGGCCGGATCTACAATGATCTCATATTCCATCCGGTTCTCGAAGCGCATTTTTTCCAATCCAAGATATGTGTTGAGATACGTGATCTCATCGGCCAGCGAGATGAAGTTGCGCCGGGAGAAGTCGAGCGTTTTGCGGATAAGATAGGAGAAGTCAGAGAGATATTTTTGCGCATATTCAAAATCCCTTTGCATCACGAACAGCTGGATGGAGTTGAGGCAGTTGAAAATGAAGTGGGGATTGATTTGCGCGCGGATGGCCTTCAGCTCTATCTCCGTTAATTTTTTATCGTATTCTGTTTCCAGCTGTTTTTTTCTTTGTTCTTCCAGCTCTTGTTTCTTGCGGAGTATTTCGGTAGTTTGTTCTTTTACCAGTTCTTCGAGTTGTTCATTCAGTTTGCGTTGTAATTCCTTGTTCTTGTTGAGCTGTTTAATGAGCAGTTCCTGTGTGCGGGTGCGTTCATGATGCACCAGTTTATTACGGTAGCTCAGGCCGGCGAGGAAGAACATGGCCTGTAGCAGCACGCCGCCGATGAGCAGCATGGTAGGCGCCGCGAGCTCGCCGAGCGCGCCCAGTAGTCCGAGCGGCCGCACATGCATCAGAAAGGAGCCACAGCAGGCCAGGTACAGGCATACCGATCCGAAAAGGAAAAACCGCACCAGCGGATGATGCCGCGAACGCCGCGCCAGCGCTACGAATACAGCCAGCAATGGCGCCAGCGTTCCAAAATATACATAACTGTAAATGATCGTAGGAAGATGGTATTGATCTTCTGAAATACAATACATGCACACAATGATCAGCCCGCCCACTGCCGCCGCCACCCAGGTAAACACCCGTTCCATAAAGGGATAGCGTTCTTTCAGGTTCAGGAAGGCGTTGCCGAAGAGCAGGTACATCAGGTAAAAACAGAATAGCAGCGCCGGAATATCCCAATAATATTTCAGCATGGGCCAACGATGGAAGAAAGAAAGCTGATAGGGCTTGCTTTCCAGTCGCAGGGCAAAGAAAAATATCAGGCCCAGCACATATATCGCAAAGTAAAGGTAGGAGCGGTCCGGCAGCTGGATATAGTTGATGATCGAGATGCTGAAAAATACCAGTAGCATGCCCAGCAACACGAGTATTATCACGGCTTCCTTGCGGTAAACGTCCAGTTGTTTGTTATGGAACTGCACAAAGGCGGCCGCGTTGAAAAGCACCGGCATCAGCGGGTTTTCGTTGAATGATTTATTAACGATGTGGAGATAGAAAGTTCGGGTTTCGCCAGGTGGAACGGCTACCTGGAAACCATAGTGGTCCCACCTTTCCACGCCGCCACGGTCGAGCATGAGGCCTGTTTGCATGAGCAATTGCGGTTCGCTGCCTGGCGTTTGCACATACCAGTACATATAGTCGTGCCAGCCGGCAAAAAACGTATAGTCGATCGGGTTAGTGCCTGTATTTTTTACGTGCAGTTGTAGCCAGCAATTATTGGAGCGGCCGTTATTGCGTTGGGCGTCATGGAAAGCGGCGTCATTCCTGGAAAAGCTCATCCGGGAAACATCCTGGATGCCCATCTTTCCATGCTGGTTGGCGTAAACGCCGGTATAGGGCCGCAGGTCCAGTTTCAGGAGTGCGGGGGCCAGGGAGGTCACCAGCGTATCAGCTTGCTGACGGGGATTGATGGCAAAGGTACCTGCCGTGTAGCAATACAACAGCAGCATTAGTAAGATGCGCTTCACGAGGCGGCGTATATAAATGATTACAACAATTTATCGATGGCGGCAGCCAGCTTTTTGTCTTTCTCTGTGATTATATTACCTGCATCGTGTGTACTGAGGTAGATCTCTACTTTGTTATACACATTGATCCAATAGGGATGATGATCCATCTTTTCAGCTACCAGCGCCACTTTGGTCATAAATGCAAAGGCCTCCCGGAAGTCTTGGAACGTGAATGCGCGATAAAGCTGATTATTTTTTTCTTCCCACATAACAGGAATTTTTTAAGATTTATTTTCAGGGGTTTCTCTGTAGGTCTTTGGTCAAATTATCAAAAAATAAGGTTCATCTTATTCCTGATGTCCCGGATATCCAGTAAAGATACTAATTGTACCGGCGGAACGCTACGTAATTCTTCCAATAATTTTTTTACATCTTCGGGGCGGTAGTAGTCGCCTTTGATCAGCCAGAGATAGTGAATATGTTTCAGCTCGGGCAGCAGGAATTCGGCGCGGCAGTGGTTGTTGTAGAGATAGTGTGATACAGAATTGGTAGGCTCCTGAAATTCAAATACGGTAAAATGAAAGGAGCGGGTCTTCTTCGACAAGGTAATTTCCAGCGAATTATTTGCCCGGAAATTGGTGTGCAGTTGTTTGTTGATATGCCAGCAGAGCTGGTAATCACGGGCGGAAGAGACAATGCCTATCAGGTGGGAGCTTTCAAAAAAATCTTCCACCAATTGATCCTGGTCCAGCTTGAGTTTGAGTATTGACATACTGAAATTTACGACAAATTTTTTCCGCCGGGCGGCCATAGCGGATTTTTCTCGCAAAGTCGCAAAGCAGCAAAGATCAGAGCGGATTTTTAAGCTCGCAGAGCGAGAAGCTGATATGGTTTGCGGGCTTAAAGTTCGTTCTGATCTTTGCTGCTTTGCGACTTCGCGGGAGGAATTTGCCGGCGGGCGAGCAGCTCGCTCCGCTTGGGTTCCGGCACTCTCTCGTAGGAATAAGGACAATGTTTGCAGCCGTTGCCGCAGCAGTGGCCTCTGTCCAGGTGGTATTTTTCCGTGAATACCATATACCCGTCTTCATTATAATAGAAATCAATCTTCTCCACTAAGGGCTTCATCGGAAGGAAGTTTAATGCTGCGCCAATCGATCGGCGCTTCGGGTAACCTGAATTTCAGGTAGCGGATGGTGCGGCCATCTTTCAGGTGCATGCCTTCATAATAGGTTTGGATACGCAGGAGGGCGGGCACTTCCGGCATAGCGTATACGTCAGCTATGTCTTCAATGGTGGTGCAGCCTGCTGCGGCGATCACTTCCTGTGTAAAGCGGTAGAGCTCTGCCGAATCCGTTTTCAGGTTGATGGTAGCGCCTGGGGCCAGCAGCGGCTGATACAGCTGTAGGAACTTCGGATGGGTGAGTCTTTTCTTGGCTTTCGACTGCCGCAGGAAGGGATCGGGGAAGGTGATCCATATCTCTTCTATTTCGCCGGGGGCGAAATAGTTATTGAGTTTATCTATTTGTGTGCGGAGGAAGGCGGCGTTAGACAGCTTTTCATCCAGCGCGGTTTTGGCGCCTCTCCAGATGCGGTTGCCTTTAAGGTCCACACCGATGATGTTCCTGTTGCTGAACATACGTGCCAGGCCCAGGGTGTAATCTCCTTTACCACAGGCCAGTTCCAGGGTGAGGGGATGATTGTTTTGAAAGTGTTCGTGCCATTTTCCCTGCATGCCTTCCGGGTAGATGAGTACGTTGGGGAAGGTCTCTATTTCTGCAAAGCGTTGTAATTTTTTCTGTCCCATTCCGGCAAAAGTAAGCCGAAAGCGGAACATTGGAAAGGGGATAAAAGCAAAAAAGCCCGCGAAGCAATGCCCGCGGACTCTTTAAACCAATTCAGCTGTAGGAGGAGGATTCGAACCTCCACGGGGCAGTTAGCCATAACACAAGTAAGATTAGTGGTCAACCCAATTATGTTACGTTTATCCTGGACTCCCCACCCCCGAGACAAGAGGGCATGTCTGCCAATTTCATCACCCCACAAAGTTTGTGTAATCATTGTCAGCGGCGCTTTTCGATCGCTGTATCAGTAACGATTATAATGCAAATCTAAAGAGATGGGGAATTTCTTGCAAATTTTTTAAGAAAAATTTTTGAATTTTCGATATTTTTTAAATATTTGCATATAAGTTTAAAACAATCAAAAACAAATTGTAAAAATGAGCCACAATTTGAATATTGACAAACTCGACCTGCAGATCATCAGCGAGATGATGAACAACGCTGAGATATCTTATGCAGACCTGGGAAAGAAACTGTTCGTTTCCGGGGGCACTATCCACGTGAGAATGAAGAAATTGCAAGAACTAGGTATAGTTAAAGGTACTAAATTACATGTAGATTTAAAAATGATCGGCTACGATGTGATCGCCTTTATCGGTATCTATCTTGAAAAAAGTTCCATGTACGACACTGTGGCCAAAGAACTGAGAAAGATCCCTGAAATGGTACGCCTCAACTACACCACCGGCAGCTATAGCATGTTTGCGGAAATCATCTGTAAAGATATCACGCAATTACGCCGCATCCTGCATGATGAACTGCAAAAGATCAAAGGCATAGAAAGAACCGAGACCCTTATTTCTCTCGAAGAAAGTTTCTATCGTACCATTAACGTGGTGGAATAATTAGAGATAAAGAGTGATAAGCGGTAGTGCGCTATATCGTTCTTAATCGTTAATTTTCGCCATGGTTACAACAGAAATTGCCGAGAAAATAAAACGGCTGGAAGAAAAATATGCCGCCATGGGTCAGAACCTGTCGTCCTACCTGGACGGCCTTCTGTACGCGGATTATCTGACTTACTGGGACTATATCCAATTGGATGTGTTGCTCAACCTGCAACACCCCCGCACGCCGATTCCAGATGAAAATATTTTCATCATTTATCACCAGATAACGGAATTGTATTTCAAACTGTCGCTACAGGCTATCGAACAGATCTGCCTGGCGCCCAAGCTCACAGCTGATATTTTCAAAACACAGCTGAAAAGGATCAATAACTATTTCCGTAACCTGATCCATTCTTTCGAGATCATGGTAGACGGGATGGACAAGGAACAGTTCCTGAAATTCCGTATGGCGCTGCTGCCTGCCAGCGGCTTCCAGAGCGGACAATTCCGCATGATAGAGATCAGCTCCACCACGCTGGTGAACCTGGTATACGAGCCGCAACGCCCGGCTATGGCGGGTAAGGAGCTGAAAGAAGTACTGGATAATATCTACTGGAGAAGCGGCGCCACAGAACTGGCCACCGGTAAAAAAACATTGACCCTGCGTCAATTCGAGCTGAAATACATGGAACCTTTCCTGAAACTGGCTACCCGCTATGAACACTGCAATATCCAGCAGTGCTACCGGCAGCTGTCGCCCGCAGATCAGCAGGAAGTTGCGCCACTCCTGAAAGAATATGACCTGAACATCAACGTGCGCTGGCCGCTGATGCACTACAAATCAGCAGTAAGGTACCTGCATAAAAAACCGGAAGACATTGCCGCCACCGGTGGTACCAACTGGCAACAGTTCCTGCCGCCGAAAAATAAACGGATCATTTTCTTCCCTGAATTATGGTCAGAAGAGGAATTGGACAACTGGGGCAAACTGGCCATGGGAGAGTAAGCGCGCTTATATCTTCTGGGTCGTGAATCGCCTGATAAAATATGCCAGCAACGGTACATCCACTTTCTCGAGTGGGTGTACTGTATCCGGCAATACCGTGAATTGCGCCAGGGGCAAGGCTTTATAAACTTCTATCGTTTCCTGGAAAGACACCATATGGTCTTTGTCGCCCAACATCAACATGCAAGGTGATACCACCTGCGCATAGTCCTGCATCTTTAAAGGCGATTGTCCTCCCAGCTCGCTGATCAGCTGTGCTGTTTTATTCACTACTTCTTTCCAGTCTTTGGGCGCATGCCGTTCCGCCAGGGTTTGAGCGAAGGCAGGCACTTTTTCTTCGATCAGTGCAGGGTCCAGCTGTTTTACTTCCCTGCCCGCAGTGGCTTCATTCCAGTTGTATTTGGTGGCCAGCGTGATCACATGGCCTATCCGTTCAGGTGCATGCCGTGCGAGGTACATGGCTACGTAGCCGCCCATGCTGTAACCGAATATGTGTACAAAGGCCAGGTCATGCTTTTCCAGGAACTGGATCACTTCGTCTGCAAATACAGGTATATTAAAACCTTTCCCGGAGAAGGGGACATCGCCATGCCCGCTGAAGTTCAGCGTATATACGTCATAGTGAGGCTCGAGCAAAGCGGCCAGGGATGCGAATTGCGAGCTGGCGCCCAGCGCACCGTGCAGGAGCAATATGGGGAGTTTGGTCATGAGGAAATCCGGATTTTTTTGCCCGCTGAAATTAGGCTTTTTTTCTTCATGCTCAAGACTTACGATGCGGTGAAATGTTCCTCGCTTTTTTTTATTATGTTTGCACAGATGTTGCCGATTTACTTCTTCACTTGAGATGTTCCATCATCAAATAATACTTTTAAATAACACTAATGGAATACAATACCACGCGTAATCACCTGATAATGAAAGAGTATGGCAGAAATATCCAGAAAATGGTAGAATTTCTGCTGACCATCGAGGACGATATGGACCGCCAGCGCAATGCCATGGCAGTAATAGAGCTGATGGGTACGCTGAATCCGCATCTGAAAAATGTGGAGGATTTCAGGCATAAACTCTGGGATCACATCTTCAATATCTCCAGTTTTAACCTGAAGGTGGAATCACCTTACCCCATCCCCACTCAGGAAACACTGAGAGCAAAGCCCGACAGACTTCCTTATCCCAAAAAATATCCCCGGAACCGCCACTTCGGCAAGAACCTGGAAATGGTGATCGATAAAGCTTTACAGGAAGAGAACCCTGAAAAGAAAGAAGGCTTTACACAAACCGTTGCCAACTACATGAAGCTGGCTTATTCTAACTGGCACAAGGAAAGCGTGCATGACGACGCCATTAAAGCGGAACTGGCTTCTATTACCAATGGCGGACTGGAATATTTCCCGGGCAATGCTCCCGTTGGAACACCTGCTCCTGCTGCATTCGGACAGGGCGGTAATACCCTTGCCAATGGCAATGTAGGAGAACATTTCCGCACCAGCAGCGGCAAGCGGAAGAGCTTCCAGCAAAACAAATTCAAAAGCGGCAATAACAGCGGCAAGAATAACAACAACAAGCACAATAACAAATACAACAAAAACAGGAACAAGTGAGCAGTGCTTTTGAAGTAAGAGGCGGCCACCGTCTTAAAGGGGAAATTATACCCCAAGGCGCCAAAAACGAAGCTTTACAGATCATCAGCGCCGTTATGCTGACACCGGAAAAGGTGACCATTACCAATATTCCCGATATCGTAGATGTTAACCTGTTGATAGAATTGTTGGGAGATTCAGGTGTAAAGATTAACCGTATCAGTCGCGATACCTGCGAGTTTCAGGCAGATAATATCGATCTCGAGTATTTGCAGAGCGCTGAATTCAAGAAGAAATCAGGCAGGCTGCGTGGTTCCGTGATGATCGCGGGCCCGCTGCTGGCGCGCTTCGGCAGGGCTTTTATCCCCAAGCCCGGCGGCGACAAGATCGGCCGCCGCCGCCTGGATACACATATCATCGGTTTTGAGAAACTGGGCGCTAAATTCCTTTATGATGCGGACGATAATTACTTCCGCCTCGAAACGGATGGTCTCAAAGGCACTTACATGCTGCTCGATGAACCCAGCGTTACCGGTACCGCCAATATCGTGATGGCCGCCGTAATGGCGCAAGGCGTTACCACTATCTACAACGCCGCCTGCGAGCCTTACCTGCAGCAACTTTGCAAGATGCTGAACCGCATGGGCGCGCGCATTTCCGGCGTAGGCTCCAACCTGCTCACCATCGAAGGCGTTTCCCACCTCGGCGGCTGCGAACACAGCATGCTGCCTGATATGATCGAGATAGGTTCCTTCATCGGCCTCGCCGCCATGACGCAGAGCGAGATCACCATCAAGAATGCCGGCATCGAACATCTCGGTATCATCCCTGAAAAGTTCCGCCAGCTGGGCATCCACATGGAATTCAGAGATAACGATATCTACATTCCTTCACAGGACGCTTACGAGATACAAACCTTCCTCGACGGTTCTATTCTCACTATATCCGATCATCCCTGGCCCGGCTTCACGCCTGACCTGCTCAGCATCGTGCTGGTAGTGGCTACGCAAGCCAAAGGCAGCGTGATGATCCATCAGAAAATGTTCGAGAGCCGCCTGTTCTTTGTGGACAAGCTGATCGACATGGGCGCACAGATCGTGCTTTGCGATCCGCACCGTGCCGTTGTGATCGGCCTGGGACGCCAGCATCCTTTGCGCGGCATCACCATGTCGTCGCCGGATATACGTGCCGGCGTATCCCTGCTCATCGCTGCGCTGAGTGCAGAAGGAAAGAGCACCATTCAAAACATCGACCAGATCGACCGCGGATACCAGTACATCGACGAAAGGCTCAGAAAACTGGGCGCAGATATCAAGAGAGTGTAAATAATCCGAAAGAACTTTACCAAAACCCAAATTCCAGGCAACTTTCCGCCGGTTTTTGGGTTTTGCATTTGTGGTAACCGACAAACAGTTATGGAAAAAAAGATCATCATCATCACCGCGCCTTCCGGCGCCGGTAAAACTACCATCGTAAAAAAACTGCTGGCCGAACTGCCGCAGCTGGCTTTCTCCATTTCCGCCGCTACCCGCGCCCCGCGCGGCAATGAGGTGAATGGTAAAGATTACTATTTCCTCACGCTCGAAGAGTTTCATCAGAAAATAGATGCGCATGAATTTGCAGAATATGAAATGGTGTATGCCGGCAAATATTATGGCACCCTTAAAAGTGAGCTGGAACGCATCTGGAACAACAACCAGGTGCCCATGGTGGATATCGATGTAAAAGGCGCGCTTTCCATCAAAGAACACTATCATCAGGAAGCATTGACTATATTTATACAACCGCCTTCGATCGATACCCTGCGCGAGCGCCTCAGCGAGCGCGGCACCGAAACTGCGGATTCGCTCGACGAGCGGCTGGCCAAGGCGCGTTACGAGCTGTCGTTCTCCCATGAATTCGACAAGATCGTGGTAAACGATGTATTGGAGCGGGCTTACGAAGAAGTGAAAGATCTGGTGACAGATTTTTTAAATATAAAATAGCTGGTTGATTGTTGCTTTTCCTAATTCATTATTTTTGTTGGGATGGACGGATACACAATTATTATTTTAGTTTTCCTGGTATTGCTGGCCGGCTTCTTTGCTGGTATTGAAGCGGCTTTTGCCAATGTGAATAAACTCAGCATCGAGTTGAAGAAGAAGCAGGGCAGGGCTACGGGCAAAATTTTGGCAAGCTTTAATGAAAATCCCAGCCGTTTCCTGGCCACCAGCCTGGTAGGTCTTACGATCACGCTGGTGATCTACAGTATCATGGTAGCGGGCGTGTTACAAGCTCCGCAACCTACGCCGCCTGCGGAGGCCGACAAAGCGCCGCTCATGATCCTCGTGGGCATCTTGTTAGCTACGCTGCTGATGTTGTTCCTTGGCTTCTTTGTGCCCAGAGCTATTTTCCGCTCAAGGCCGGAAGCATTGCTCAGCTTCTTTGCATTGCCGATCTCTTTCGTGGCAAAACCGCTGTACATCATCGGTAATGTGCTGGTGTCTATCTCGGAATGGATGTTGAAATATCTCTTCAACGTAAGGATACTGGAAACCCGCGAATCCTTTACCCGCGTGGATGTAGAGCATTTTATCCGTCAGTCGCAGCAACACATGGCAGAGAATCAGGAGCTCAACACCGAGCTGTTTGAAAATGCATTATCACTTGCACATGTGAAGATCCGCGGTTGTCTTATTCCCCGTAAAGAGATCGAATCATTGGAGATCAACAGCCCTATCAGTGAAGCCAGAACGAAATTCATGGATACCAAGCTGTCGAAGATCATCATCTTCGAAGGCAGTATTGACAATATTCTTGGCTATATCCATCAGTTAGACCTGTTCCGGTCGCCCAAGGATATCGCCAGTATTATACACCCGATCCTGGCTGTTCCGGAAACGATGAGCGCTATTGATTTGCTCAGCAAGTTTAACAAGGAACGCAAGAGCATTGCCTGGGTAGTGGATGAATTTGGTGGCACTGCAGGTATTGTAACGATCGAAGATGTGCTGGAAGAGATCTTCGGAGAGATCAAGGACGAGCATGATGAAGAAGAATTTGTAGAGAAGCAGATTGCAGAAAAAGAATACATTTTCTCCGGTCGTCTGGAGCTTGATTATTTGAATGAAAAGTACGGACTTGATTTTCCGGAAGACGAAAGTGAAACTTTATCCGGTTATATCATCAATCATCACGAAACTATTCCGAGGATTAAGGAAAGGATCATTATAGATGATTATGAATTTGATATACTCAATGTAACGGACACCAGGATTGAAATGGTGAAAATGAAGATTTTAGTATAATAACTTGATCAGTTTTACCGTTCATACAATTGTTGAGAATAAATTAGGTTAATATTAATTTTTTAATAATATTTGTATTAACGGAACAATAACAATTACTGCTAAAACGTTTTTCAAAAAAGTAGTAGGAATTTAACACGGATTATATACATTTGCTGTAGGTGATGTAACACAATGATTTGATTTTTGTTAAAAGGTTGTAAAAAAAGTGTTCCAACATTGATAATAAAATAATTCTTGTTATTTTTGTATTACAAAATAAAAGCTACCAGAGATTCTTACTTATTCTGAACGCTTGCCATCAATTAGGTAAGTAGTTGATCTGGAAGCCAAAGACATTCTCGAATTCAACTTTTTTGGGGTTAACAAACAATGGATGAAAGGCCGGCTCTTGATTCTTCTCGGGCTGGCTCTTTTTTTGTACCTACCTCAACGCCCGCTCCGCTTCACTTTCCAGGAAATACATTTTTACTGTTGATTGTTTCCATTATGTGGAAATGACGATCGCTATTGTCTTAAAGCCCGATTAAAAACAATCTGAATTATGATCAACGGGCTGTAATTTGTAGTATGCAACAGCTATATTTGTGATCCTGAATACAAACCGCATTCAACATCGTTCGATCGCATAAACATGTTAAAGAAAATATTTAAGAACAATAACGACAAGGCAGAGATGTCGTTCTTCGACCACCTGGAAGATCTCCGCTGGCACATCATCAGATCATTTTTCGCCCTCGTTATTTTCAGCATATTCGGATTTATCTACACAGAAGAGATATTGGACAAAATAGTCTTCGGGCCTACCAATCCGAATTTTCCATCGTATCGTATTCTTTGTGCATTGGGCCGTTCAGTGGGCCTGGGGGATAATCTGTGTATCACGCCTGTAAAGACGCAATTTCAGAACCACCTGATGGTGGGGCAGATCATGCTGCAATTCAGATCGGCGTTCATTATCGGCTTCGTATGCGCCTTTCCTTACATTTTCTGGGAGTTCTGGCGCTTTGTAAAACCAGCATTGAAAGAAAGAGAGCTGAAAGGCGCCAGAGGCGTGATCTTCTGGGTATCTTTCCAATTCTTCCTGGGTATCCTCTTCGCTTATTTCCTGATGGCTCCTTTTACCATCAACTTCCTCGCATCCTATACCGTTACTACCAAAGCGGTGAACCAGTTCTTCATCGATGATTATTTTGATCTGATGACACAGATCATCTTGGGTATGGGTATTTTGTTCGAGTTGCCGGTGCTGGTGTTCTTCCTCACGAAAATCGGTATCCTCACGCCGCAATTCCTGCGCAGCTATCGCCGCCACGCGATTGTAGTGATCCTCGTTCTTGCAGCGATCATTACGCCGCCGGATATCGTGGATCAGCTCATCGTATTTACGCCGCTGTACTTACTCTACGAAATCAGTATCTTTATATCCAAGAGAGCATTGCGTGACCGCGAAGGAAAACTCGCCAAGGAAGAAAAAGAAGTAGAAGAGTGGTCGTGATAACAGCATAACGCGCCAACATTTTTAACAAACAAACCGTATTGTTATGGAACAAACTACCTTTAATCTTGCGCTGCCTGTAGCCATAGGCGCCGATCACGCAGGATTTGAATATAAAGAAGAAGTGATCTCTTACCTGGAAGCGAAAGGATTGAAAGTAAAAGATTATGGTACGCACTCAAAAGATTCGGTAGATTATCCTGATTATGCGCATCCTGTGTCTACTGCGGTAGAGAGAGAAGAAGCGGCATTCGGTATATTGATCTGTGGCAGCGCCAATGGCGTAGCTATCACGGCTAACAAGCATCAGGGCATCCGCGCAGCGATCTGCTGGGGCGAAGAGCTGGCGAGGCTTGCACGCTCCCATAACAATGCCAATGTGCTTTGCATCCCTGCACGTTTTGTGGATACGGCTGCTGCTAACCAGATGGTGGATGTTTTCGTGGCTACGCCATTTGAAGGCGGCAGGCACGAAAACCGCGTGCGTAAAATGGCCTGTCTGTAAGCCGCAGTGGTTTGCCACACAACATTTTCTATTATAACGATTACATAAATTTTGTATATTAAAGAGCTGTGTGATGTTACGCAGCTCTTTTTTTCTCCGTAAAAATAACCACATGAGAGTTTTTGTCACGGTTTGTTGTTCATTGCTGTTATTGAATGCCAGCGCCCAGATGGCGAAGCAGGCGCCTGCGGCGGCCCGTCCGGTAGCAACGCTTTACGGCGAAGGTATTACGGCAGCAGCAGCCAGGCAGCAGCTCCATGTGATTGCAGGCCCCGGCATGGAAGGCCGCGAAACGGCTACCAGGGGGCAACAGAAGGCAGCCGCCTATATCATCAGCCAGTTCGAGGCCGCAGGCCTTCAACCTGGCGCTAATGGACAGTGGGAGCAACATTATCCCATGTACAATGACACCCTGGTACACAGCTCCATCACGGTTAATCATAAAACCTTTCAATACGGAGAAGAATATCTCGCCGACCTGCGGGCCGCACACAATGAGGATTTCAGCGCGCCGGTGGTATATGCAGGATATGGTATCAATTACGACAGCCTGGATGTGAAAGGCAAGATCGTACTGGTCAGGGAAGGGGGAGAGAACGGACGCGCCATCAATAAACCCAAGCTGGCAGCCGATGCCGGCGCCAAAGCGATCCTCTACACCAGCGCCTATGCGAGGCAATATCGCAAGCTCGACGCGGAACAGATACGTAAAACAGGCCTGTACATGGATCGGCAGCCTACCACAGCTCCCAACCTGTATTACATTACGCCCGCGCTGGCCGCGGCCATATTGGGCGTGAGCAGTGGCGACAGTCTTCTGGTGGATATCGACAAAGGACTGCGTGTGCCCGTTAACGTTAGCGCGCCCATACATATCACATTGGAGAAATCAAGTATTACCTATTCTCCTTCCAATGTGCTCGGCTTTCTGGAAGGCAGCGATAAAAAAGATGAGATCGTTTTTGTGACCGCTCACTATGATCACCTGGGTATTCACGACGGGAAAATATATTACGGGGCTGATGACGACGGCTCCGGCACTACTGCTGTTATCGAGATCGCAAAAGCTTTTGGAAGGGCTAAAAAGGCCGGCCATGGCCCTCGCCGGAGCATGGTGTTCATGACTGTTTCCGGTGAGGAAAAAGGTTTGCTGGGATCACGCTACTATACGGAACACCCCATTTATCCTTTGGCGAATACCGTGGTAGACCTCAACATCGATATGGTGGGCAGGATAGACCCCGCGCATGAAAGAGATACCAACTACGTATACATCATTGGCGATTCCAAACTCAGTTCCGAACTGCGTCCTATCAATGAAAAGGCTAACCACGCCTACACTAAAATGCAACTGGATTATAAATTTAGTGGTCCTAATGATCCCGAAGGTTTCTATTATCGCTCAGATCACTACATGTTTGCCCAGCATAATATTCCCATCATTTTTTACTTCAACGGCACCCATGCAGACTATCACAAACCCACTGATACTGTAGAGAAGATCAATTACGAATTGCTGGCGCGCCGCGCCCGGCTGGTGTTCTATACGGCCTGGGATATTGCGAACCGTGATGCGCGACTGGTGGTAGACAGGCACGAGCCTTAGTACCCGCAATATTGTTTTCTTGTTAAGCCCTTATTTCTTTTTTGTTTATTTTAACAAAAAATGATAAATTTATTTAAGAGTCTAATTTTTTGTGGATGTTATTGTGTGTCAGAAGGTCCAATCATTAACGAGAGTCAGACCTCCCTTTAAAAATTTTTACTAACCTGTTGTTGTTCAAATCGATATAATATCAGGCGGTTAAGAAGATCCTAGAACGAGTAAATCAGCTTTGGCCCCGTTTATCGACAATGTTGTTAAACTACCATTTTGTATGAAAACACCTGTCTCCGTAAATTTTTCAGCGCTGAGTGATATACCTGGCAGGGTTCGTGTAGCCGTTAAGGTTATACGGTATATAGCATGCTGTACATAAGTGGTATGTTAGAGCAAAGCTGAGCATTGTTAAAGAGCAAAACGGAAATGCTTACATGTGCGCGAATTGTCTGTCTTCCCTGTCCAGCCTGAATTTAAGCCGGTGATTGTGAAACCATAAAGCGAGAATGCATGCCTAATTTTTATAGTGCATACTGGTGGATTTTTCTGTTGAGAGGGATTTTTGCCCTCGTGTTGGGTGTATTGGCCATCTTCTGGCCGGGTATTACCTTTACCACATTGGTTGTTTTCCTGGGAGCCTACCTTTTCATTGCAGGTCTCTTTTCTGTTATAGGCGCCATTGCGGCGCGCAAGACCACCGAAAACTGGGGAGTCTTTCTGTTATCTGGCCTGGTGGGTGTTGTATTAGGCATCCTAACGTTGTACAATCCTTTTGCTACAGGAGCGGCATTGATCTACCTCGTAGCATTCTGGGCCATGATCGCAGGCTTGTTCGAGATCATCATCGCGATCCGCCTGCGGAAGCTGATTACTGGAGAAGGCTGGTATATATTGGGCGGTTTGCTGACAGTCCTGTTCGGCATACTGCTGGCCGCCAACCCGGTGGCGGCAGCCATCACACTTACCTGGATGTTTGGCTTCTATGCAGTAATATCAGGCATTATGTTGATCTCGCTGGCATTACGATTACGGAAGCGCTGAGTATTGTTTTTTGTCATTTACCTGTTCCAAGTGGATTAAACAAGCCCCATATGCAAGTAGATTTTTTAAAACTAAAACACAAACTTATGAGACCCAGAACACCTGGATAGTCGCCGGCAAAGGCATGGACCAAGGTGTTGATACCGCCGCTATCCGTGTCTTTCCTGTATGCAGGCAGTAGCACCGGTGCCGGAGTACCCGGTGAGTACCATCGCTGCAGGCATCTTTACTCCCGGTCCCCCGGAGGGCCCTCACTGTAGCCCGATTACGAAAATTTTAAAGTTAACCGTTATGTCATCCACCGAATTCAACAATTTGTTACTGGGAAACGCCGATTTTTTGCGGCCTTATGCCGTTACCTTGACAAAGGACGCTGAGTCGGCCAAAGACCTTTACCAGGAAACCCTTTTCAGAGCATTGTCCAACCGCGACAAGTACCTCGCCGGCACTAATATCCGCGCCTGGCTGTACACGATCATGCGGAACATCTTCATCAACAATTACCGCCGTGGCAACCGCCAGTTCCGGTTGCTGGACAGCGCAGTGGGCGATTACCTGCTGAGCCATCAGCCTTCTGCAGTGGGGAACTTTGCAGAGTCTGACCTGCGGGTGAAAGACGTGCAGATGGCCGTGTATAATCTGCCCATCATCTTCAAACAACCCTTTATGCTGTACTTCGAGGGGTACAAATATTACGAGATCGCCGCTATCCTGGATGAGCCGCTTGGAACAGTGAAAAGCCGTATCCACTTTGCAAGAAAAATGTTGAAAACACGTATTACCCGGCACTAAAGAACATTCGGGAGGAAAACATATTCAAGGATGCCATGCTGCCTTGCCCGCACCCCGCGCGGCGAGCTGCCAGTATCTACTGCACCTTCGTTTGTGGCCCTCGTCTGCGCATCATCAATTCTTAATTCGTAAATCGTCGTCGATTTTCGTACTTTTACACCCTTCGGGAATCTAAAAAAATACCATAAACAGCATTTTTCGTGATGAAGGCAAACTACCTAGACGAGCTTAACGAACGGCAGCGGGAAGCAGTGATCCATCTCAACGGGCCTTTGATGATCGTGGCAGGCGCCGGCTCCGGCAAAACAAAAGTACTGACCACCCGTATTGCCCATTTGATGAACAATGGCGTGGACGCGTTTAATATTTTGTCGCTCACCTTTACCAACAAGGCCGCACGCGAAATGAAAGAACGCGTGGAAAAGATCCTCGGCGGCAGCGAAGCCCGTAACCTCTACATAGGTACCTTTCACTCCGTATTTGCCCGCCTGTTGCGCGCAGAAGCGCATAAACTGGGCTATCCCAACGATTTCACCATCTACGATACCGACGACGCCAAGAGCGTGCTCAAAACCATCATCAATGAACTCAATCTTGATGATAAACATTATAAACCCAACTTCGTCTATAACCGCATCTCCGCTGCTAAAAACAGCCTGATGAGCCCCGAGGAGTACCAGCACGACTACTACGTGCAACAGGAAGATATGCGCGCCAACCGCCCGCTTATCGGCAAGATCTATGATATGTACGCCAAACGCTGCTTCAAGAACGGCGCGATGGACTTCGATGATCTCCTGTTTAAAATGTATGTGCTGCTCAAAAGTTTCCCGGAAGTACTGCATAAGTACCAACACAAGTTCAAGTACATCATGATCGATGAGTACCAGGATACCAACCCTGCACAGTACGAGATCATCAAATTACTGGGAGCCGTGCATGAAAATATCTGCGTAGTGGGAGATGATGCACAAAGTATCTATTCCTTCCGTGGCGCCACCATACAGAATATCCTGCAGTTTGAAAAAGACTACGACGATGCCCGTGTGGTGAAGCTGGAACAGAACTACCGCAGTACCAAATCCATTCTCAACGTTGCCAATGAAGTGATCGCGCATAATAAAGGCCAGATCGAAAAGAACCTCTGGACCGACAATGCCGAAGGCGATACCATCAAACTGGTGCGCACCATGACCGACAACGAAGAGGGCAAATTTGTGGCAGATACCATCGCGGAACAGAAACTGCGCAATCACTACGATAACCGCGATTTCGTGATCCTTTACCGTACCAATGCGCAAAGCCGCTCCTTTGAGGAAAGCCTGCGCCGTAAAGCAATCCCTTACCGCATCTTCGGTGGCCTGTCGTTCTATCAACGTAAAGAGATCAAGGACTTTGTAGCCTACCTGCGCATTACGATGAATACCCGCGATGAGGAAAGCCTCAAAAGGATCATCAACTATCCCGTGCGTGGCATCGGTAAAACCACCATCGAAAAAACGGTGGTGCTCAGCAACGACCATAACATCACCATGTGGGAAGTGCTGGAAAGGGCCAGGGAGTTTGGTTTCAAAGGAGGCACGCTCGAAGCGATCGAAGGTTTTGTGACCATGATACGCAGCTTCCAGGCGATGCTGACCAGGCACAATGCTTACGATGTGGCCGTAGCGGTAGGTAAATCCACCAATATTGTAAAAGAGCTCTTCAACGATAAAACTACGGAGGGGCTTGCCCGTTATGAGAACGTGCAGGAACTGCTCAACTCCATCAAGGAATTTACGGAAACGCCCGATGAAGAAGGGGAGCTGCTGGACAAGAGCCTCGGCTCTTACCTGCAGCAGATCACGCTGCTCACCGATGCCGATCAAGGCGGCAATGAAGACAGCGACGTGGTGAAGCTGATGACCATTCACGCGGCAAAGGGCCTCGAATTTCCGGTAGTATTTACCGTAGGATTGGAGGAAACGCTCTTCCCAAGCGGTATGTCTATCAATACCCGTGAAGAGCTGGAAGAAGAGCGTCGTTTGTTCTATGTGGCCATTACCCGTGCAAAAGCGCGCCTGTGGCTTACTTACGCCAACAGTCGTTATCGTTTCGGGAACCTGGTGCAGAATGAGCCCAGCCGCTTCCTCGAAGAGATGCCGGAGAAATATATCGACCGCAGCTATGCCGGCGGCGGCAGCGTACGCAATGCCTTTGGCAGCAGCAACAATGGCGGCGGATGGGGCAGCGGCGGCAATATGTTTGACCGCATGCAGAAGAAAACGCCTGCATCACCACCGCAGGGCAGCAACCCCCGGCCTGCTCCCAAACCCGTATCCTCCGCGGCTTCTACGCATGTGCCTACCCCGGGCTTCGCCCCCGATGACCCGGCAGAAATGACGCCAGGCATGGAAGTGGAGCACCAGAAATTCGGATTCGGCACCATCACTGCCATGGAAGGCGCACCCAACAACCGTATTGCCACCGTGGTGTTTCCCAAAGGCGGCGGTGAGAAAAAGATCATGCTTAACTACGCCAAACTGCGCATCGTAAGATAAGGCCATGCTGCAACAAGCGATTGAAAAGCTGCGCCAGTACTGCGCTTACCAGGAACGCTGCCACCAGGAGGTGAAATACAAATGCCTGGAGCTGGGGATCCGTGGCCCCGAAGCAGAGGAGGCCATCGCGCTGTTGATAGCTGATAATTTCATCAACGAAGAGCGCTATGCGAAAGCCTTTGCCGGCGGCAAGTTCCGCATGAAGCAATGGGGCCGGAAAAAGATACAGGCAGCGCTGAAACAAAAACAGGTATCTGCCTATTGTATCAAAAAAGGGATGGAAGAGATCGATGAAGAAGATTATTTCGCTACCCTGCTGAAAATCGCAGCGAAGAAATATGAGTCGGTTCATGAGGCGCAGCCCTACAAAAGAAAATACAAAACGGCCCAATACCTGCTACAGCGGGGCTTTGAGCAAGAGCTTATCCAGGAGGCGCTTGAACAAATCGCAAATAATGAGGAATAAGCAGCACATAATTTGAAAAGTTTCTAACGGTGCAGGCTGTAAATTTGTTTCACAATTTTCAACGATGTCAGATTTAAAGGTAACACTGATACAGACGCAATTACATTGGGAAGATATCGCCGCCAATCTCCGCATGTTCGATGAAAAGATCGACCGCATCGGGGAGCGTACGGAAGTAGTTTTTTTACCGGAGATGTTCAGTACCGGCTTCAGCATGGCGCCGGAGCGCCTCGCCGAAACCATGGATGGCAGCGCCGTTCAGTGGATGAAGAAAAAAGCTGCTGAAAAGAATATCATCCTTACCGGAAGTCTGATCATCGAAGAAAACGGCCAATACCTCAACCGCCTGATCTGGATGCTGCCCAACGGCACTTTCGGCACCTACGACAAACGCCATCTCTTTGGCTATGCCGGCGAACAGGAGCACTACCACCCCGGCAGCAAGCGCCTGATCGCACAGGTGAAAGGCTGGAAAATAAATCTCAACATCTGCTATGATATGCGCTTCCCGGTATGGGCGCGCAATACCATCCTGCCGGAAACCGGCGCCCCTGCCTACGACCTGCTGGTATACGTTGCCAACTGGCCCGAAAGAAGGAATACCGCCTGGAACACCCTGCTGCAGGCCCGCGCCATCGAAAACCAATGCTTTGCGATCGGCGTAAACCGCGTAGGCAACGATGGCAATAACATCTATCATAGCGGAGAAACCAGTCTCATCGACCCTATGGGCGAAATCATCTACCGTAAATCTCACGACGAAGATATTTTTACGTATACCCTTCAACGTGAGCGACTGGATGAAGTGAGAAAAAATATTCCTTTCCTCAAAGACGCCGATGCGTTCACCATCCTGGGCTGATGCTGAAAGCGATCCACCATATTGCTATTATCTGCTCTGATTATCAACGTAGCAAACAGTTCTATACGGAAGTATTGGGGCTGACCATCATTCAGGAAGTATACCGCGCCGAGCGCGACTCCTGGAAGCTGGACCTGGCGCTGGACGGGCATTACGTGATAGAACTTTTTTCCTTCCCTGCTCCTCCGGAGCGTGTAAGCCGGCCCGAAGCCCGCGGGCTGCGGCACCTGGCGTTTGTTGTCGACGATATCGACAAGGCCGTGGTACAACTCAACAGCAAAGGCGTAGCAACAGAGCCTGTGCGCATTGATCCGTATACAAATCAGCGATTTACTTTTTTTGCTGATCCTGATGGATTACCTTTAGAGTTATACGAAGTACCCGCCTAAACTTTATTGACATGCCCACTGCGTACGTAAATGCCCGTGTTTTCACTGGAGAACAGCTGTTGGAAGATCATGCCGTGATCTCGGATCAGGGCCGTATCACTGATGTAGTGCCCGCCGCCACACTGCCTGCCGGCCTCGATACAATTGACCTGCAAGGCGCTTTCATGGCCCCGGCGCTGATCGATTTACAGATCTATGGCGGCAATGGCAAACTGTTTTCGCTCTATCCTGATGTGGAAGCACTCACCGCTATTTATGAATACAGCAAGGCCGGTGGCGCCGCTTACTTTATGCCTACCGTGGCTACTATTTCATCCGATATTATGTTGAAGGCCATAGAGGCCGTAAGGGAATACTGGGCACAGGGCCTCCCCGGCGTGCTGGGACTGCACCTGGAAGGGCCTTTCATCAATCCCGTCAAGAAAGGCGCTCACCTGTCGCAATATATCCGCACGCCTGCGCAAGAAGATATCGACTGGATACTTGAAAACGGCAGCGATGTGGTGAAGATGATCACCCTGGCGCCAGAATGCTGCGATCCCGCACTGGTAGCGCAATTGCGGGAGGCTGGCATCACCGTGTTTGCTGGCCATAGCAACGCTACTTACGCACAGGCCTATACGTCGTTTAACGAAGGCGTGCATCATGCTACCCATCTTTTCAATGCTATGTCGCCGCTGGAAAGCCGTGCTCCTGGCCTGGTAGGGGCGGTTTACGATCACCCGCAGGTATATGCCAGCGTGGTGGCGGATGGCATACACGTAGATTTTGCGTCTATCCGTATCAGCAAAAAGATCATGGGCCAGCGTCTTTTCCTCATCACAGATGCCGTGGAAGAGAACCACGAAGGCCATTATATTTATATCCGGGAGAAAGACCGCTATGTAAGCGGTACGGGTGTTTTGTCCGGCTCCTGCCTTACCATGTTGCAGGCAGTGCGCAACTGTGTGAAGAATGAGGTGTGCAGCATCCGCGAAGCATTGCGTATGGCATCGCTGTATCCCGCAAGGGCATTGGGCCTCGACGACCGTCTGGGGCGCATCGCTGCCGGCTGTGAAGCTGTTTTTCTTGTCATGCCCAAAAACGGTGAAACAGTAGTTTACTCTTAATAGCAGTATCTTCGCAGGATTAATCATTGTGTTTTACGAATGGATGCTATAAAGCGCTTCTTTATAAAAAATCAGTACAAAAACCTTTTTCTGCTCGGCTGGCTGGTGCTGGGCCTTCTACAGGCCTGCTTTTCAGAGCTCTGGGATGATGAGGCGTATTATTGGGTGTACTCCCGGCATATGGACTGGGGTTACTTCGATCATCCTCCCATAATCGCACTGATGATCAAAGCCGGTTACAGCATCTTCCACAACGAGCTGGGGGTAAGGTTCTTCGTGGTGATCGTGAATACGCTCACCCTCTGGGTAACGGCGAAGCTGCTGGCTTCGAAGGACAATAAACTTTTCTACCTGATCATCGGCTCCATGGGCGCCATGCAGATAGGCGGTATCCTGGCGGTACCGGATGTGCCGCTGATCTTCTTTGCCGCATTATATTTCTGGGCATACCGCACTTTCCTTGCTGAACAGAACTGGCGTAATACGCTGCTGCTGGGCATCTCCATGGCCCTGATGTTTTACAGTAAATATCATGGCGTGCTGCTGGTGTTCTTCACGGTGGTCTCTAACATCAACCTGTTGCGGGTTTTCAAGTTCTATATTGCCTGCATCATCACTACCATCCTGTTCCTGCCGCATATCTACTGGCAGTACACGCATGGTTTCCCTTCCCTGCAATACCATCTGGTAGACCGTAACGCGTCTTCCTATGATATCAGCTACACGCTGGATTATCTAGCGGGGCAGCTGTTGCTCTTTGGTCCGCTGCTGGGATGGCTCATTCTCTATTATGCTTTCCGCTGCCCGATACAGAATACTTTTGAGCGTGCGCTGAAAGTAAATCTCATCGGGGTACTGGTATTTTTTATGATCAGTACCTTCAAAGGCAGGGTGGAGGCCAATTGGACGGTGATGCTGTTTACGCCTGCCGTGATCCTCGCACATCAGGCTATTGTGAGAAAAGGATTCTCCCAGAAAATATTATTGTACACCTTACCGGTATCGCTATTGCTGGTGCTGGTAACGCGCGTATATATGATATGGGATTTCATGCCGCAGTTCGAGATCAGGCCGGAGATACACCATAACAAAGAGTGGACCGCGAAGATCGCCGCCCGTGCGGAAGGCAAGCCAGTGGTGTTTTTGAACAGTTACCAGTTGCCGTCAAAGTACATGTTCTATACCGGCGGATTATCGTATAGCCTCAATACGAGGTATGCGCGCAGAAGCCAATATAATTTCTGGGATACGGAGAAGGAATTATGGAGAAAACCGGCGATGATCGTATTTGAGCCAGGGGCGGGCATTCCCGTAAGCGACAGTATCAAAACCCATCGTGCCAACTGGGACTATTATATGATGCCGGCATACTATTCTTATTCATTGATACAGCTGAAACCCGCCATGCTGAAGATAAAGGCGCACCGGGGCGAACATGTGAACGTGTTCCTGCAACCGCAGAACGGTTATCGCCAGCCTATTCCGATCGATTGGAAAAATGAGCCGGTGCTGGGATACGGGTTTACAAAGAAAGAGGAAATGTTCCCGCCGGTGAAATCCACACTCACGCTGGAAAGGGCCATGGTAAGGCGTTTGATCAGCCTGGAAGTGGTGATGCCCGACAAGCCCGGTGATTATCAGTTGAAATTCTGCGTATTTGCGGGTGAACTTCCACCCACGCATAATAGTCCTACTATAAAGGTAACCGTGGAGAAATAATTTAGGGATTTTTTGATTTACGGATTTAAATCAAAAAATCCGTAAATCCGTAAATCAAAAAATATCTATTGCTTGAAGGCATTCCAGCCTTGTGAAACCAGCTTGAACTTATTGCCTCCTTTGGTGAGGATGTGTACTCCTTCGGAGATATCGGCCATGTAGCCGATTACGCTGATCTGCTCATTCAGCACGATTTTATCGTAGTCCTGTTGTTTCATGGTGAAGAGCAGCTCATAGTCTTCGCCGCCGCTCAATGCGCAGGCGGTGGGGTCGAGACCGAATTTGAGCGCCATTTCGCGGCTTTCCTGGGCCACGGGAATTTTATCTTCATAGATGACGGCGCCGAGGTTGCTCTGTTTGCAGAGGTGGAGTACTTCGGAGCTGAGGCCATCGCTCACGTCCATCATGGCGGTGGGCACGATCTCGCTTTCGTGGAGGAAGTCGATGATATCTTTTCTGGCTTCCGGCTTGAGCAGGCGGCCGATGATATAGGTTTGATTTTCGAGATCGGGGGAGAGAGAAGGATTTTCCAGGAAGATCTTTTTCTCTCTTTCGAGGAGGGTGAGGCCGAGATAAGCTGCGCCAAGATCGCCTGAAACGCAGATCAGGTCGCCTTTTTGGGCGGTAGATCTTTTCACGAACTGGTCGGGCGTTACTTCACCGATAGCGGTAATGCTGATGATCAGACCTTTTTGTGAGTTGCTGGTATCGCCGCCCACAAGGTCAACGCCATATTTTTCGCAGGCGGCATATATGCCTTCATAAAATTCGTCGAGGGCTTCCAGTGAGAAGCGGTTGGAGAATGCGATGCTGACGGTGATCTGCGTTGGCGTAGCATTCATGGCGTAGATATCTGAAAGGTTCACCACCACTGATTTGTAGCCCAGGTGTTTGAGGGGCGTGTACATCAGGTCGAAGTGGATGCCTTCCACGAGCATATCGGTGCTGATCACGGTTTGTTTGCCGAAATGGTCGATAACGGCGGCATCATCGCCGATACCTAATACGGTACTGGCGTTTTGTATTTCTACGTTGCGGGTGAGATGGTCTATCAGGCCAAATTCACCGAGGTCGTTTATTTCAGTTCTTTCTTGTTCCACAATAATTATTTACCATTTACCAGGTTGGCCAGTGGTTCATGGATATGACCATTGGTAGCCAGGATTGTTTGTTGATAAGGAGAATATTTTCCGCCGTTAAAGTCGGTTACTTTTCCGCCGGCTTCTTCCACGATGAGATATCCTGCTGCGGCGTCCCAGGCGTGGAGGGCATGTTCATAGAAGCCATCGAAGCGGCCGCAGGCCACCCAGCAGAGGTCTATGGCGGCAGAGCCGAGGCGGCGTATAGGCAGGCCCTGTTTGATAACACGTTCAAATACGGCGAGGGGGCTGTTCACAGAATCTTCCCATTTGTATGCGAAGCCTGTTACCAGGCATGATCTGGCGATATTTGTATTGGAAGATACCTTGATAGGTTTGTCGTTGAGGGTAGCACCTTTACCTTTTTCCGCGATGAACAATTCGTTCATGAAGGGATTGTAAACTGCGCCCAGCACCATTTCTCCGTCTTTCTCCACACCGATGGACACACAGCACAGGGGGATGCCATTGGCAAAATTCACAGTACCATCTATCGGGTCAATGATCCATTTCACCTCGGAGTTCTTCCTGATCTCGCCCACTTCCTCGCTGAGGATAAAGTGGTCTGGAAATGCCTCATGGATGGTGCTGATGATGGCTGCTTCCGATTTTTTATCTACCTCTGTTACGAGATCGTTCAGGGTGCTTTTGCTGCTCACTTCAAAAGGGCCATTAAAATATTGTTGCAGTATTTTTCCGCCGGCTTCTGTAGCTTTGAGTAAAGTTGCTTTTAACATTGGACTAGTAGTTTTTATCCGTACTTGAAGTATGCCGCAAAGGTAGCATGATTTGGGTATTTAGGTATTTAGATATTTTGGTATTTTATTGTGGAATTTATGGATGTGAGAATTTTTGAATTTGTTTGTGAAAAGAACAGCTCTAAATTCACAAATCCGTGAAACCGACAATATTATTCGATATTTTTGCAGTTTAATAGAAAATTAATGGCCATAATAGGTAATCTTATTTCCCGGTCGTTACGGATCAGGAAAAAGTTCACATTTAAGTTAGGAACACCGCGCCAGTACCAGCTTCAGGTGTTACACCGTTTGCTGGAGAAAGCCAAGAACACTGAATTCGGGCGCCATTACCAGTTCCAGGAGATGTTGGATAGCGCCAACTTTATCAGTCAGTATCGTGAGAAAGTACCGGTGCATAATTATACCAAGATGCACAAAGAGTGGTGGTACCGCTGCCTGGAAGGGGAAGCTAACGTGAGTTGGCCGGAGAAGATCAAATATTTTGCCTTGAGCTCCGGTACCTCGGAGTCGGCGAGCAAGCATATCCCTGTTACCCGCGATATGCTCAAAACAGTGAAGAAAGTGGGCGTGAAGCAGCTCTATTCCATGGCTAACTTCAACGTGCCGCCCCGCTCTTTTGAAAAAGGTATCCTCATGCTGGGCGGTACCACTTCGCTTTTCGAGAAAGGCGACTACTACGAAGGCGATATGAGCGGTATCCAGGCGAAGAATATCCCGAAATGGTTCCGCCGTTTCTACAAGCCTGGTGGCAAGATATCCCGCAAACCCAATTGGGAACAGCGTATCAAGCTGATTGTACGTAAGGCCCGGCAATGGGACGTGGGCACCGTATGCGGCGTACCTGCCTGGGTGCAGATCGTGCTGGAAGAGATCATCAAATACCACGGCGTAAAAAATATTCACGAGATATGGCCTAACCTGGCCATTTATATCCATGGCGGCGTATCGTTCGAGCCTTATCGCGAAAGCTTCCAGAAGCTGCTCGGCAAGCCGATCACCTTCATCGAAACGTATATGGCTTCCGAAGGCTCCTTCGGATTCCAGGCCCGCCCCGGCACAAAAGGTATTAAACTGGTACTCAACGCCGGCATCTTCTTCGAATTTATTCCCTTCAACGAAGAGAACTTCGATGCCGATGGCGAAGTGAAACCCAACCCTAAATCTTACATGATCAACGAAGTGGTGGAAGATGTGGAATATGCGGTGATGCTCTCCACCTGCGCCGGCGCCTGGCGTTACCTCATCGGCGACGTTGTGAAATTCACTTCTGTAAAAGAACATGAAATCACGATCGTTGGCCGCACCAAACAGTTCCTCAGCCTCTGCGGAGAGCACATGAGCATCGATAACATGAACAAAGCCATCGATACTGTGCAGAAAAAACTAGGTATCACCGTGAAAGAGTTCACGGTAGCGGGTTTCCCGTACCAGAACCTCTTTGCACACCGCTGGTATATCGGTACCGATAATGTGAATGTGGATGCTGCCAAAGTGCGCGAGATCATCGATCAAACCCTCGCAGAGGTAAACGACGATTACGCCGTAGAACGAACATCTGCCCTCAAAGATGTGTTTGTAGAGATATTGCCTAACGATGTGTTCATCGACTACCTCCGCTACAAAGGCAAGGAAGGCGCCATGAACAAGTTCCCCAGGGTAATGAAAGGCGACAAGCTGAAAGACTGGGAAAAATTCCTCGCAGGAAAAACAGTGAAGCAGCAAGCATGATAGCAGCAATTGTAGCAGGACTCGGATTGGGATTATTTCTGTCGTTATCGGTAGGACCGGTAATATTTGCCATTATCAAATACAGCATCAACAATGGTTTCAAGGCAGGCATCAGTTTCGCGCTGGGTGTGTCTTTGAGCGATATATTCTTTGTATCTGTCGGTAATCTGTCTACCTCTTTCATCAGTGGCCTGGAAGGTTATAACCGTTCTATCGGTATCGGGGGCGGTATCCTGCTGATCTGTATGGGGATTTATGGATTGTTCTTCAAGAAAGTGAAGATCAGTACGGGAGAAGAGAAGCCGGAAATGTTCCGTACGCACGACTATCTGAAGATATGGCTGGCGGGCTTTCTGATGAACACCCTCAACCCGGGTGTGGTGATCTTCTGGTTACCGGTATGTATTGCCTACAGCGCTACGCCGGTGAGCCATCGCCTGGTAATGTATGGAGTATGCCTCAGTCTTGTGTTATCAGCAGATATTCTCAAAGTATTTATATCAGACAAGATCCGTCATAAACTTACCCTCACCAATGTGATCTGGCTCAACCGCGTTGCCGGCGCCAGCATGGTGATCTTCGGCCTCGTGCTGTTGTATAAAGTATTATTTGATGTTGGCACATTAGGCCATTAAGTAATAAAACAAAAAGCCCCGCCAGATGGCGGGGCTTTTTGTTTTATTACTTAATGGTCCAGGTTTCATTCCCTGCGAGCAGCTTATCCAGGTCGCCAGGGCCTCTTTTAGCGATGGCATCGCTTAACTGGGTAGCCATAATATCTTCGTAGGTAGCGCGGTTTACCTGATAGAACACACCGAAAGGCCGCGGAAGATGGCCTTCAATGCGCGCATCGTCGAACATGCGGGTGAGCAACTGCGCTTTATAGAAATCATTTTCATCATGCACCCAGAGGTCGGCGGCGCTGTATTTGCTGCCCAGCTCCACCACTACGGGTTTCAGGCCGTCGAGGCGGATGCCTTTGTTTTTCTGTGCACCAAAGATGAGCGGCTGTCCTTGTTCCAGGAAGATGGTTTCATCTGCCTTGCTGGACTTTTCGGTAAATACCTCAAATGCGCCATCATTGAAGATGTTACAGTTCTGGTATATCTCCAGGAATGACGCGCCTTTGTGGGCGTGGCTGCGTTTCAGCATTTCCTGCAGGTGTTTGGGATCACGGTCCATGCTGCGCGCAATGAAGGTGGCGTCGGCGCCGAGGGCCAGTGCCAGCGGGTTGAACGGGTGATCGATACTGCCGAAAGGCGTGGATTTAGTGACTTTGTTCTCCTCTGACGTAGGCGAATACTGGCCTTTCGTTAAACCATAGATCTGGTTATTGAACAGCATCACGTTCACATCGAAATTGCGGCGTAACAGGTGGATGGTATGGTTACCACCGATAGAGAGGCCGTCGCCATCGCCGGTCACGATCCATACGCTCAATTCCGGGCGGGTAGCCTTGAGGCCAGAGGCAATGGCCGTAGCGCGGCCGTGGATCGAGTGCATGCCATATGTGTTCATGTAATAAGGGAAGCGGGAAGAGCAGCCGATCCCTGATACGATCACAATATTTTCGCGGGGAATACCCAGCGAAGGCATAATGGTCTGAACCTGTTTAAGTATAGAGTAGTCGCCGCAGCCAGGGCACCAGCGCACTTCCTGGTCCGTTGCAAAGTCTTTTGCCGTTAAGGCCTGCGGAGCTATAGTTGCTGTTGACATTTGTATGAATTAATGTAAAATGTAGTCTGTAAAGTTACGACAGATACCTGTAAATAAATGATCACTGTGCCTGCAATTCTTCCCAATACTCGGCTGCACGGCGGGTATGCGGTATTACGATCGTGCCACCCACAATATTGGCCACGGCAAATATCTCATACATTTCTTCCGTGGAAATGCCCTGTTCATGGCACTTTCCGAGGTGGTATTTGATACAGTCGTCGCAGCGCAGCACCATAGAGGCCACCAGCCCCAGCATTTCCTTCGTTCTGGTGCTCAACGCACCTTCGGCATACGTGTTCGTGTCCAGGTTGAACAAACGGTTGATCACCTTGTTCTGCTTGCCCAATATAACTTCATTCATCTTGGCGCGGTAGTCGTTAAACTCCTGTATCGCGTTTGACATATCTATGCTGTTTACAATTAATATTAATGTTTCACAGGGTTAAAGCTATGAAAGGATTTACAAATATAGAGTAATCTACTGGTTAAGTAGACTGTTTGCCCTATAACCTGTATTTATCCTTCATAACAAAAAGTTATTCGTCAATAATCATCCATCAAAAAAGTCTATCATTATGATGGACTATTCGTATCTTGTTTGGATAAAACCCGAATCAACCATCATATCTGGATCTTCTTATGACAAAAAATTATTTCGCCCGCATACTGGCTGTATCGCTCGGTATCAGCGGGTTAGCACATGCGCAGGGGAAGAAAATGCTGGGATTCCCCGACGACCTTGCCAACCGCCAACTCCAGCTGGAAGCCCGTTTCGATCAACAGCTCAGCGCCCGGAACATCGGTGAAACCATCAAGGAACTATCGTCGCAGCCACATCACATCAGCTCGGCCCGCGGCAAAGCCATAGCAGAAGAGATATTGCGCCGCTTCAAAAGCTATGGCTGGGATGCGAATATCGTCACCTACCAGGTGCTATTCCCCATCCCGAAAGAGCGGCAGCTCGAACTCATCAGCCCCACCACCTATAAGGCCGTGCTCAAAGAGCCCGCCCTCAAGGAAGACGCTACCTCCGGCCAGGATGGACAACTGCCCACCTATAACTGCTGGAGCGCTGATGGCGATGTAAATGCAGAACTGGTATTCGTGAACTATGGCCTCCCCGAAGATTATGAATACCTCGAGCGTGCAGGCGTAAGCGTGAAAGGCAAGATCGTGATTGCCAAATACGGCCATTCCTGGAGAGGCATCAAACCCAAAGTGGCACAGGAACACGGCGCCATCGGTTGCCTCATCTACTCCGATCCCAAAGACGACGGCTACTATAACGGTGACGTATATCCGAAAGGGCCGTATAAAAATGAATATGGCGTACAGCGTGGCTCTATCATGGATATGGTCATCTATCCCGGCGATCCGCTTACACCCGATGTTGGCGCTACGGCCGATGCCAAAAGGCTCGACCGGCAAGCGGCTACCAACCTCCTCAAGATCCCCGTACTGCCTATCAGCTATCACGATGCCGAACCGCTGCTCAAGGCGCTTGAAGGCCCCGTGGCGCCCGACGACTGGCGCGGCGCACTGCCCATCACTTACCACATCGGGCCGGGAAAAGCCAAAGTGCATCTGAAACTGGCGTTCGACTGGCAAATACGCCCCTGCTATGATGTGATCGCGAAACTGAAGGGCAGCGAACTGCCCGACCAGTGGGTGATCCGTGGCAACCACCACGATGCCTGGGTAAATGGCGCAGCCGATCCGATCAGCGGTCTTGCGGCACTCCTTGAAGAGGCCAAAGCCATCGGCGCCCTCGCCAAAGACGGATACCGCCCTCGCCGCACCTTGGTATATTGCGCCTGGGATGGCGAAGAGCCCGGCCTGCTCGGCTCCACCGAATGGGTGGAAGATCATGCTGCCGAATTGCAACAAAAGGCAGTGGTATATATCAACTCCGATGGCAATGGCCGCGGATTCCTCGGTGCCAGCGGCTCCCATGCCCTGGAAACGCTTGTCAATGAAGTAGGTCGCGAAGTGATTGATCCGCAAACTAAAGTGAACGTAGTGGCCCGCAAACAGGCCCTCGACGTATTCCGCGCCGCCACACCTAAGCAGAAAAAAGAAAAACTCGCGAAGCAAGGCATCGCCATCGGCGCCATGGGCTCCGGTTCCGATTACTCTTCTTTCCTGCAACACCTCGGTGTGCCATCGCTGGATTTCGGCTATGGCGGCGAAGATCCGGGAGGAGAATATCATTCTATCTACGACTCTTACGACCTGTATCGCCGTTTCAAAGATCCTACTTTCGATTACGGCGTAGCCTTGTCTAAAACTGCCGGCCATACTGCTTTGCGTATAGCCGATGCCGTTACCCTGCCTTTCGACTTCCGCAAACTGTACGAAACCGTGAACGGCTATGTAACAGAACTTACAGAAATGGCCGCCAGCCTGCGCGAATCCACCGCTATCGACAACCAGCTGATACAGGAAAACAAATACCAGCTGGTGACAGATACCGCCAAACACCTGCTGCCACCGGCTCCCAAAGCAGCTGTACCTTACATCGATTTCTCGCCATTGCAAAATGCATTGGTAGCGCTGGACACCGTTACGCAAGCCATCTCCCTTAAAAAGATTGATGGAAAAAACGAACAGGTAAACAAAGCCTTGTTCCAGGCCGAGCAACAGCTGCTTTCCGACAAGGGCCTGCCATCACGCGCATGGTACAAGCACACGCTGTATGCTCCTGGCTTTTACACAGGCTATGGTGTGAAAACTATTCCTGGCGTACGCGAAGCCATTGAGCAACGCAAATGGACAGAGGCGAAAGAACAGATCAGCGTAGCAGCTGCGGCCATCAACAGGCTGGCTGCTTATCTGCAAAAAGAAGTACTGGAAAAAATTTAGAGGATATTAAAATGACTGCGGCAGCAAACTGCGGTTCCGTAAGCCCTTGAAGCGCTCAAAGCGCTTCAAGGGCTTACGCGTTTCAACGACTTTGTATTCCGGCCAGGTAATCTTTCAAGCCCATCACGATCTTCTCCACCATCAGCTGCCGGAAGGCAGGTTCCAGCACTTTCTCTTCATCGGCAGGATTGCTGAGGAAGAGTGTTTCTACCAGCGCATCTGGAAATTCAGTTGGATTATTAAGAATGAAATTGAAGCCGTCGTTGTTGCCAAAATCGTTGAGGCCCGTTTCCAGCAAACGCTTGTGGATAGCGGCACACAGCGGTTCGCAGAAAGGATGTTTATAGTAAGTGGCGGTGCCGTTTACATCTACCGGGTTCACGGAAGAATTGAGGTGGATGCTGAGCAGCAGGTCGGGATCAGCATTGCGGTAATAGGAGAGACGGTCTTCATTGGCTACAAACTGGTCGCTGGTGCGGGTGATGAGCACACGTGCGCCTTCCTTTTCCAGTGCGGATTTCAGCAGCAGGGAAAGCACGAGCGTTAATTGTTTTTCAGAGGAGCCCGTGAGGCCGGAGGCGCCGGGATTACTGCCGCCATGCCCCGGATCGATGCCGATGGTGAGGTTGCGCAGAGACAAATCTGACGGAACACGTTTAACCCTTACCGTTAGCCTGTTGCCTTCGTAGTAAATTTTATATCCCCAGGGAGCGTGTTTCAGTGACAATATCATACGAAACACGTCTGGCGCGGGTTTGCCCCAGGATACCTGCGTAATTTCCCTGGTGTTTTGCATGGCATTGCTCACCGACTGCTCGGCATATACGCCGTGTACATCGATAATGATCTTACCGGGAGATACGATCTGGGTAGATGTGTAGGGCATCTTGTCACTTAATGCGATTGACACATAATCGAATTGCTCGTCTCCCCATATTTTCGCATCTGATACAATGCTGACGGGCAGCTGTTCTTGCGGTATTTCGGTGTCTACGAGCGGTTCGGGAATGAAAGCAGTTTGTCCGGACGACAGGCGCACTTTGTAGTAGTCGTGCTGCTTGCCGATGATGTGCATCAATACGCCTTTATCGAGGTATCCGATCTTTTCCGGCCCCAGGCGGTCGCCTTCGGGGCTGGAGGTAAGATAGGTCATGTTGTCGATGGTGCGCCCGGTGAGTGGTGTTTCACGGTGCATGACGGTATAGCGGTAAGGGCTGTAGAGAGAAGCGGCGTTGCCGTTCGGGAGCCGCAGTTGCACTAACAGCTTGCCATTGAGCAACGAATCTTCAGGCCCTATCACATGTATGCCCGTATAGATGCCCGCTACGCCTGCCTGATCGGCCGGCAGCTCCCGCAGGGGAACATCATCGAACCAGCTAGCCTTGCCACCTGGATAACCTTTCATTTTAATGCGCAGGGTATCGCCTTCAGATAGCTCCACATTGCCTTTTGGGCTGATATCAATATAGTCGATACGGAATGCCGAGGTGGCAATGGGCGCTGGTGGCGGATTATAATAAAAGCTGACGGATTTCGTGTAGGTTTCACCGTTAGGATCGGTGGCGGTGATATTGAAGGTGCTGCGGCCCTGTTGTAAATCTCTCCTCACAGCAAATGCGCCGGTAGTATAAACATGCACAGTGTCGTTGTTGATGGTGATTTTGCAACCGGTGCAGGTACGTCCGGCAATGAATTGTTTGGGGCTGCTGACATTATTTTGTTCTCTGGCAGGCTGGCTCAATCTGACAGAAGCCTGGCTGCTGGCCAGTAAGGGGAAACAGATTACTGCGAAAAGCTGTAGGAAGATTTTTACTGACTGCATTGAATTTTTTGATTTGAAAATTTCCTGATTTACGGATTTGATCTTATTAACATCCTTGTAATCAAATCCATAAATCAGGAAATCCATCAATCAAAAATCAAAAATTATACCTATTGTCTGAGATCAGTTTATCAGCGATCCTTCTGCGGGCATCTTTGGTATTGAGCGGATCGGCTTTGGTAAAGCGTTTGAGGCCGAGGAGCATCATACGTTGTTCATCGCCTTCTGCGAAAGCATTGATCGCGTCTTTACCGGATTTGTTGATACGGTCGGCGGCATCATAGAGATAAACGCGTACCATATCAGCCTGTAGGGCGGCGGCGCTTTCACCTTGTTTTTCGCTGAGCTTGATGAGGCGCAGCAGGGCGCTTTCGGCTACAAAGGTTTCGATGGCCATATCAGCAATATCCATGAGTATCTCCTGTTCATTTTCCAGTTTGGCCATCAGTTTCTGCGCGGCGGCGCCGGCGGTCATGAGGATCGCTTTTTTGAAATTGGCGACTAGCTTCTTCTCTTTGCTGAAGGCGGTTTCATCGTCGCTGCCGAAATCGGGGATGCTCATGAGTTCCTTCATCACGTTCATGGCGGGCGTCATGAGATCGAGTTTGCCTTTGAGCGCGCGTTTGAGCGTCATATCCAGTGTGAGGAGACGATTGATTTCGTTGGTGCCTTCAAAGATGCGGTTGATGCGGGAATCGCGGTAGGCTTTCGATATCACGTATTCATCGCTGAAGCCGTTGCCACCGTGGATTTGCACGCCTTCGTCCACAACAAAGTCGAGCACTTCAGAGCCATTCACTTTCAGGATGGCGCATTCTACTGCATATTCTTCTGCGGCGCCGAGCAATGCTTCATTGAAAGGTTTGCCGGCTGCCAGCAGTTCTTTTTCTTTATCATCGATCAGTTGAGCGGTACGGAACAGGGCGGATTCGGAGGTCCAGGTGCGGATCGCCATTTCTGCCAGTTTATGTTTGATAGCGCCGAAATTGGCGATCGGTTGTTTGAACTGTTCGCGGGTAACGGCGTATTGAACGGAGGTGCCGATGCATTTCTTGGCGGCGCCCAGCGCGGCTGCGCAGAGTTTCAGGCGGCCGATGTTGAGGATGTTGAAAGCGATGAGATGACCTTTACCGATCACGCCCAACACGTTTTCTACAGGTATCTTGGCGTCCTGGAAATAGATCTGGCGGGTAGAAGAGCCTTTGATGCCCATCTTGTGCTCTTCAGGTCCGAGCGTGAATCCGGGCGTACCTTTTTCAACGATGAAGGCAGTGAATTTATCACCGTCTATTTTAGCGAAGACGGTAAATACATCCGCAAACCCCGAGTTGGTGATCCATATCTTCTGGCCGTTCAGTACATAGTGTTTGCCATCTTCGGTGAGTTTGGCGGTGGTTTTGGCGCCGAGGGCATCGGAGCCGGAGCCTGGCTCTGTGAGCGCGTAAGCGCCTTTCATCTCGCCGGTGGCCAGTTTGGGAATATATTTCTGTTTCTGTTCTTCAGTGCCAAAATACAGGATCGGTAATGAGCCGATACCCGTGTGAGCGGCCATCGCTACAGAGAAAGAGTGACCCGCGCCCAGTCCCTCATTGATGATGGTAGCGGTAACGAAGTCTTTACCCAAGCCGCCCAGTTCTTCCGGGAAGGCGGCGCCCAGCAGGCCTTGTTCTCCTGCCTTCTCCAGCAGCGATTGCATCAGGCCCTCTTCCTGTTTGTCAATGCGTTCAAGTATAGGCGTCACTTCTTTGCTGATGAACTGATCGGCCATATCTTTGATCATCAGCTGCTCTTCTGAAAAATCTTCAGGGGTGAACACTTCTTCAGGAGTACTTTCCTTTACCAGGAATTCTGCGCCTTTCAGCGCCGTCTTATTTTCAACTGTTGCGTCCATGTTATCTGAGTTTTGGTAGTTCTGTAATTTAACTAATTAAAGTGAATTAAAGCCACATCAGGAAGGAAGCCGCTTACAGTTTACATTCTCCGAAAAAATTATTTTGCTTATCATTGTTGCCTTTTCGGTTATGCCTGAATTTTATCTGTCATATGAGAAGAGCCGGTTTCACGGCGCCTGTGAAGGTACGGGCGATCAGCTGCTGATCTGCCTGCACGGCTTTGGCGAAACCGCCATGCACTTCCAGCCGCTCACGGCAACTTTAGGCGATACCTTTACCATCGTGGCGCTGGATATGCCGCTCCATGGCGGCACACAATGGAATGAAGGCCGCGCCTTCGAAAAAGAAGACCTGGCCGCCGTGATCCGCATGGTGCTGCAACAACAGGGCAAAGAACGCTACTCACTGCTAGGATATAGCATGGGCGGTCGTTTGGCGCTATGTCTCGTAGAAAAGATGGCGCCGCAGATCAACCACCTGATCCTTGCGGCGGCTGATGGCCTCAGGAACAATCCCTGGCATATGTTTGTTACGCAAACAGGAGTGGGCAACAAAATATTCAAATACAATACGCATCATCCGCAATTATTTTTCGCCCTGTTGAACGGATGGCGCAAACTCGGACTACTCAACCAAAGCGTGTACAAGTTTGCCTTGCACCGCATGGACCAGCCCGAAAAACGGATACAGGTATACGAAATATGGACACTGATGCGCAGGATGATGCCGGATAAAAGATATTGTAAACAACTATT
Source organism: Chitinophaga vietnamensis (assembly GCF_902167635.1). GTDB lineage: Bacteria > Bacteroidota > Bacteroidia > Chitinophagales > Chitinophagaceae > Chitinophaga > Chitinophaga vietnamensis. Next base: position 121,260 of record NZ_CABHMS010000006.1, on the reverse strand, counting down.
GTCCCGTTATAATATTGCCACGCTGCTGATCTTCGGGAAATACGACCGCGTGATTCCCCCCGTGTTGGGCAAGCGCTTTGCAGATGGATCATTCCCCTGTAAAATGTTGGTACTGGAGAAAGGGCACCAGCTGATATCCGCGCAGCTGGGGCATATCATTAAAAATAATCTATAACCCGGATGCACTTTTTTTTAATTTTATTGATCGGATTGGCGCTGGGCTACGGCGTATTAATGCTGTGGTATAGCCTCGGCTGGAGCCGGATGAAAAAATTCAGCAGTCCGCTGGCGCCATCGGGCAACACGCGCGTAACGGTGATCATCCCCGCGCGCGATGAAGAGCGCAGCCTGCCTCCCTTGCTGGAGGCCTTGCGCCATCAAACCTATCCTGCGCACCTGTTGCAGGTGATCGTGATAGATGATTTCTCTACTGATAATACTGCCGCCATTGTCCGCGATTTCCCGGCAGCTAATATCCAGCTCTTACAGCTCAGCGATCATCTCAACAAATCTGAACGGCTGAATTCCTACAAGAAAAAAGCTATTGAAATAGCAATTTCACAAGCATCCGGCGACCTGATAGTGACTACAGATGCGGATTGTGTGATGGGGCCGCGATGGATAGAGATCATCGTACAATTTTACGAAGCGCGCAAACCCAGGTTCATAGCGGCGCCGGTGAGTTTTTATAAAGAAGATAATTTCTTCAAGAAATTGCAATCGCTGGATTTCATGACCATGCAAGGCATCACCGGAGCGGTGGCGCAGCTGCAATCCGGCACCATGTGCAATGGCGCCAACCTCGCTTATGAAAAGGCTGCATTCCATGATGTGGGCGGTTTTGCAGGGGTTGATAATATCGCCTCCGGCGATGATATGCTGTTGATGTATAAAATTTACAGCGCCTATCCCGATGGCGTGATGTACCTTAAAAATGAAGAAGCAGTGGTGCGCACTTTGCCGGTAGATACGCTGAAAGGCTTTATGAACCAGCGTATCCGCTGGTCGTCGAAGGCGGATAAGTATGAAGATAAACGCCTTACCTGGGTGCTGCTGCTGGTATATCTTTTCAACGTGGGACTGCTGGCAATGGGCGCTGTTGCCCTGTTTGCGCCGGTATGGTGGCCCTGGTTCCTGATATTGATGTTGTTCAAAATCACGCTGGAACTGTATTTCCTGCTGCCGGTAGCACGCTTCTTCAACAAAACAGGATTGCTGGTCTGGTTTATTCCCGGACAAATTTTTCATATTCCTTATATTGTAATCGCCGGCTGGCTGGGGAAGTTTGGTTCCTATGAATGGAAAGGCCGCCAGGTGAACTGATATCATCATGCCTGATACCAAAACCGCGTGGAAGCGGCTGCAACGTAACAAGGGCGCTGTGGCCGGACTGCTGGTGATCACCATCGCCGTGATCATCAGTGTGGTCGCGTATCTGATAGCGCCTGATCCCACACCCGATGCCAACCGTATGGTACTGGAAATAGAAGGGCAACATCCGGGTTTTCGTATAGCCATGCTGGCTATGAAGAAAGAACAGCCCGTGCCCCGTGTATCCTTTTTTCACCGGTTACTTTATGGCCAGGAGTCGGATGTAACGTGGACGCCTGTACGATCCTGGCAATTTGCCGATAGCATACTGATCATTCAGCATTATGCAGATGAAACCACCTCTCAGGAAGAGCGCTATCCGCTGGATGAAATATGGTACGGCCGGAAAACGGCCACCCATGCGCCCTGGGCGCAGCTCCGGGAAAACATCAGCCGGGAGCGGCTTTTCAAACAAACTTATTGGCTGGGCACCGACAAGTTCGGGCGCGATATCCTGAGCCGCCTGTTGGTAGGCACCCGTGTGAGCCTGGGGGTGGGCTGCATTGCCGTGATCATCTCCCTGAGCATCGGTGTGCTCCTGGGCGCGCTGGCAGGCTATTTCGCCGGTCGTACCGACGATGTGATCATGTGGCTCGTGAATGTAGTGTGGTCGATGCCTACGCTGCTTGTGGTATTTGCCCTCACCCTGGCGCTGGGCAAGGGTTTCTGGCAGGTGTTCATTGCGGTGGGCCTCACCATGTGGGTAGGGGTGGCGCGCATTATCCGCGGCCAGATCATGTCGTTGCGGCAGCTGGAATTTGTAGAAGCCGCCAGGGCATTGGGTTATGGCCATCTGCGCATTATCGTGAAACATATTCTGCCCAATATTATGGGGCCGGTGATGGTAGTCGCTGCCGGCAATTTCGCTACCGCTATTGTAGTAGAGGCCGGCCTGAGCTTTTTGGGAGTAGGTGTGCAACCCCCGCAGCCCTCCTGGGGACTGATGATCAAAGAAAACTACAATTTCATTATCACCCATAATCCTTTACTGGCCCTGGCTCCAGGTGTGGCCATCATGCTGCTGGTGCTGGCATTCAACCTGTTAGGCAACGGCCTCCGTGACGCGCTGGATGTGAGAAGTAAAATTTGAATTGCATGTAAAAAAAATATAATTTTATTCCCATCTTATACCGCTTGATATGTTATTGAAAACCTGTCTCACCGGATGCCTGGTATTTACCGTACTCGTATTTGCTTCCTGTAAAAAGAAGAACAGGAAAGATGACCTGGGGTCTACCCAGGAAGAGGCCTTGAAATTTGATTTTGCGGGAGTAGAGGAAGGGGCTTATAACAAAGCGCTGGACAGCACTTTCACGTTCCAGGTGCATATCACTTCCAAAGTGCCAACGGCAGGCGTAGGCACCACATTGAACGTAGTGTCGGACCCGGCGGGCTTTGGCCTTGATCAGGCGGCCGTTCCCAACGATACCGCCGCTACTTTCAGCATCTCGCTCAATCATCTCAAAGAATTGAAAACGTACAAAGTCACCGTGCAGCTGCGCTCCCTGGGCAATACGTCCAATGTGTCCCTGCCCAAGATATTCTACATCACCAACAAGGTAACACCGTAAGAATTTAGGAATGTGAGAATGTGAGGATTTATGAATGTGAGAATTTGAGGGATACTTAGATCCGCCATAAATCCTCACATTCTCACATCCTCACATTCTCACATCCTCACATCCTCACATCCTCACATCCTCACATTCTCACATTCCTAAATTCTCACATCAAATAGCCAAATATTCAAATAACCAAATAACTAAATTGCTTAGGTTTGCAAGCTGGCAAATGAACCTTTATGCAAATTGCAGTTAATGCCGCTTGCCTGCGACAGGACCAGCCTGCGGATACGGGCGCAGTGGCAACACAGATCATCATGTCCATGTGCCGGCAACAGCCGGATCACCATTTTATATTCTTCTTTGACGGAGATGTTCCCGCACATCTCAAGTTACCTTCCAACGTAACGCCAGTGGTGTTGCCGATGAAAGGCAATAAAGGCTGGCACCTTTACTGGTGGCTCGAATGGCAGCTGCCGCGTGCGATGAAGGCCTTCAAGCCGGATTATTTCCTGGGCCTCGATGGTATGTTACCGCAGCGCAGCAAAGTGCCGGCCACGATCCTCATGCGCGATCTCAGTTTCCTGCTCGATGCAGGCCTGCAATCGCCACGGGAACATAAGTTCCTGAAGAAAAATATCATGCACTATCTCTGGAAGGCCAAAAGCATTGGCGTGCTGTCGCACACCGGCGGCAAGGCCCTGCTGGATTATGCGCCCTCGATCGTAGAAAAGCTCTATCGCCTGGAAACCGGTGTGAGCGACCTTTACAAGCCATTGGAATGGGACGAGCGCGAAGCGGTGAAGAAAGAATTTACCGGCGGCGCGGAATATTTCGTGGTAATAGCGGCCATGCATCCACGCAACAATATTACACCGGTGTTCAAAGCTTTTTCTTCCCTGAAGAAAAGGCAGCTTTCGAGCATCAAGCTGGTATTTGCGGGCAGCGCTTATCCCGCGGGCGCCGGCATTGTTGAGGCGATGCAGAGCTTCAAGTTCCGCAACGATGTGGTATGGCTGCCTGATCCCGACGAGGCCACCCTGGCGCGTCTCACCGGCGCTGCCTATGCCATGATATATCCTGTAAGGCTGGATGGTATTGCATTGCCGGTATATGCCGCACAGAAATGCCAGGTGCCCGTGATCGCCATCGAAGGCGCCGCGGCACACGAAGCTGGCGGTGACGCCGTACTGTACTCCGATCCCGCCGATCTCGACGACCTGGTGGATAAAATGAGCCGCTTGTATAAAGATGAACAACTGAGGGCCAGGCTGCTCCTTGACGCAACGCCGCCAGCAACGAAAATCAGCTGGGAATATGCCGCAGAACAGCTCTGGAAGGCCATCACAAAATAATAAGCTATTTTTGCGCTTTAATCGACAATCATGAGTAAAACATCTACCATAAAGATCCAGGTGGGCCTGGACGACAATAAGGTGCCGGAATCAATAGAATGGAGCGCTACAGACAATAAGGAAGACAGGATGATCAAGGCCAAAGCCATGATCGTTTCTTTCTGGGATCAGGCCGAGAAGGCCGCCCTGCGCATCGACCTCTGGACGAAAGATATGATGGTAGACGAAATGGCTGATTTCTTCTATCAAACAATGATGACGATGGCCGATACCTATGTGAGGGCCACGCAATACCATGACCAGGCGGATGAAATGCGCGCATTTGCGAAAGACTTCCTCAAAAAGTTCCAGGAAAAACAAGGTGCTGAAGGAAAATAATCCATTAAACTTAACCATATGTCATTAGAATCAACTGTCAATGCAGGAATAAAAGCGGCGATGCTGGGTAAAAAAGAAGCGGAACTCCGCGCCCTGCGCGCCATTAAGGCGGCCATCCTCGTGGCGAAAACAGCCGAAGGCGCCAGCGGTGAGCTCACCGAAGCCGACGAAACCAAGCTGTTACAGAAAATGGCGAAGCAGCGGAAAGACTCCCTGGAGATCTTCCAACAACAGAACCGCCCTGATCTGGCCGTAAAGGAAGAAGAAGAGCTTGCAGTGATAGAGCAGTTCCTGCCTAAACAGATGACGGAAGCAGAATTACGTGTAGCCCTTTCCGATATCATTGCCTCCACAGGCGCCAGCTCGCCTGCCGATATGGGCAAGGTGATGGGCGTTGCCACCAAGCAACTCGCCGGAAAAGCCGATGGTAAGGCCATTTCGGCTATGGTAAAGGAACTTCTTAAATAATTGACGAATGTGAGGAGGTGAGGATTTGTGGATTGGGACCCAATCAGGAAATTCTCACATCCTCACATGCTCAAATTCTCTTCATGTCGATAGACATCATTTTCGCCATCATCATGGTGTTTGCCATTTACAGAGGCTACACCCGTGGATTGATAGTGGCGGTATTCTCACTTGTTGCAGTGGTGCTCGGGATGATGGCGGCACTCAAACTCAGTACTGTAGCGGCCCTATATGTGCAACAACATTGGGATATGCATTCCCGTTGGCTGCCGGTATTGTGCTTCATATGCCTTTTTGCCGGCGTAGTGCTGTTGGTAAGGCTCGCCGCACGCGCCCTGCAGAAGATGGTAGAAGTGGTATTGTTGGGCTGGCTCAATAAATTGGGGGGAATATTATTGTACAGCGTTATATTTATAATAATTTACAGCGTATTGCTGTGGATGGCCAATCAGCTTTACTGGTTGAGCCCAACAACAAAATTGCAGTCTGTAGTATATCCGTATATCGAGAAAGTAGGCCCCTGGACAGTGGATCATATTGGAATCGTAATGCCCGTTTTCCGGGATATGTTTACCCAACTGCAATCTTTCTTTGAAAAAACAGCACAGCAGCTCCAGGCTGGCTGACACGCTTCAAAGATTATTTAGATTAATAAAAAGAATTATTTTAGCGTAAAATTGACTTTCAAGATTTGGCAATGGATTACGAAATCAAAACACAGGGTAAGTTTAATTTTATAGAAGAAGGAGAGGGCGAGCCACTGTTATTATTGCATGGATTGTTTGGTGCATTGAGTAATTTCTCGCACATGATTGAATACTTCCGTCAGTACAATAAAGTGGTGATCCCGATGTTACCCTTGTATGATTTAAACATCCTGGAAACATCCGTAGGCGGCCTGGCCAAGTTTGTACACAAGTTTGTGGAAGCCAGGGGATATACGAATATCCACCTGCTTGGCAACTCACTGGGAGGTCATGTGGCACTGGTATACCTGCTCAAACATCCCGAGGCGCCTGTTAAATCACTCATCCTTACCGGCAGCTCCGGCTTGTTCGAAAACGGTATGGGCGAAACCTATCCTAAACGTGGCGATTACGAATATATCCGTAAAAAAGCAGAACTCACTTTCTATGATCCGAAAGTGGCTACTAAAGAACTGGTAGATGAAATGTTCGAGATCGTCAACAACCGTCTCAAGGTCATCAAGATCATCACCCTGGCCAAATCCGCCATCCGCCACAATCTTGGCGATGAGCTCCGGGAGATCAAACAACCTACATTACTCATCTGGGGCAATAATGATACTATTACCCCGCCAATGGTGGGTGAAGAGTTCCAGAAACTGATACCTAATTCTGAACTGCAGTTTATCGATAAATGCGGCCATGCACCTATGATGGAAGTACCTGATGAATTTAACAGGATATTGCACGCCTTTCTGGAAAAACTCAAAAGCACTGCACCGGCAGCCGTTAACAACTAATTTACAATAGCGGTATTCACTTGCCCGTATGCGCAAACAACGCATCCGGATAGCAGTACATGGAATTTCTTTTTCTGTTGGAATATTCTTTGCTATTATTGTAGTAAGAATACACGAAATGATTGCCAAAGAACTCATATCCTCATTGCCGATCCTGCATCCCTCCGATACAGGTAGCAAGGCGCTGCGTCTGATGAACGAATATCATCTCACGCAGCTGCCGGTAGTGGTGGATGGCAAGTACGCGGCATTGCTGGAAGAAGATGCTATCCTCGATTGGGAAGATCCGGATGTATTACTGGAATCCACCGATTATGCCTCCGGCCTGAAAGCCGCTATCATGGAGCAGGCGCACCTCTTCGAAGCACTCAAGCTGTTCTACGATTTTAAATTGTCGGCGCTGCCCGTTGTTACCAAAGAAAACGATTACCTGGGCATTATCACAAAAGATAACCTGCTCGCCGCGCTGGCGCAATATAATGGGGTGAAAGAAGCCGGCGGCATCCTCGCACTCGACCTCGACCCCCGCGATTACAGCCTCAGCGAAATCGCGCGCATCGCAGAATCTAACGATGTTTCCATCCTCAGCGTACAAACACTCACAGACCCCGCCACCGGAAAACTGGAAGTGCTGCTGAAAACAAACCGCCAGGAATTACAATCACTGGTGCTTACCTTCGAACGATTTAACTATGTCATCAAATATATCTTCTCCGAAGAGCCCGAAGAAGATCTCGTGAAAAAGAATTACGATCTCCTGATGAACTACATCAGTATGTAATTCTTTATATTTGATCTCATCAATAATTTTTTCACCTACATGCTGAAACACTGTCGCTACTTGCTGGTGATGATGTACCTGCTGGGATTGGTGTTGCCGGTGGCTGCGCAAGATGTTATCCCGCCACCCGGTAAAAATACCAAAGAACAAAGCGGCTACCTGATCGTAAGGAATATCGTGGTCCTTGGCAACAAAAGGACCCGCACTTCCATCATTCAGCGTGAAATAAGTACCGTTCCGGGAGATACCATCTACCTGAAAGACCTCGCCGAAACACTGGAAGAGCGCCGCAAGCAGCTGCTCAATACTTCTCTCTTCCTCAATGTTACCGCCAATGTCAAGAATTGGGACGGCAACAACGCCGATCTTGTATTTGAAGTATGGGAACGCTGGTACACTTTCGCTTTTCCCATCTTTAAACTGGCCGACCGTAACTTCAACCAGTGGTGGGTAGAGAAAGGCCGCAGTCTCGACCGCGTCAACATCGGTATCAGAGGCAGCCAGGAAAACCTCACCGGCCGCAATGATGCGGTGAATGCCGCTTTCCAGATTGGCTATACGCAAAGGGTAGCACTGCAATATAATCTCCCCTATATCGATAAACATTTTCATCATGGCCTCGGCATCCTGTTTGCGTATAGCCGTAACCGTGAGGTCAACGACAGTACCAGCAATAATAAACAACAGTTCTTCCGCAAAGATGAATTTCAGCGCCAGGTATATGTGGTGGGCCTGAGCTACAGCTACCGCAAAGCCATCAACACCCGTCACCAGGTGATACTCAATTATAATTACGAGAAAGTAGCGGACTCCATTGCCATCATCAATCCCAATTACCTCGGAAAAGGCCGTACCAGCGTACGTTTCATCGATCTGATCTATAGGCTTACCTATATCAGGGCCGACAGCTGGACCTATCCGCTGAAAGGTTTCAGCTTACTCGGTGAAGTGGGCAAACGCGGCATTGGTCCCCTCAGCGATATTGATGATATCCGCATCCGCCTCAATGCTATAAAATACTGGCAGCTGATGCCCCGCACCTTCGCGGCACTGGGCGTTCGCAGCCAGGCCAAGTTCGGCGCGGAACAGCCCTATATTAACCAACAGGCCATAGGCTACCAGGACGATTATCTCCGCGGTCTCGAATATTACGTGGTCGATGGCACCAGCTTCGCCATCCTCAAATCCACGCTCCGCCAGGAACTGCTGGCGGTGAAGCTGAAACTGCCCATCGTGCCTAAAAAGTTCAACCAGCTGCCGCTGCGCATCTTTGCCAAAGTATATGGAGATGCCGGCTATGCCTACGCCAAATTCCCCGGCAACGGCTTTCTCAACAACCGCATGTTATACACCGGCGGCGCCGGCATCGATATCGTTTCATTTTATGACACCTGCTTGCGCATAGAGTACAGCTTTAACCAGTTAGGGCAAAAAGGACTATTTTTACACGCGAACGTAGACATGTAGAAATTATGCAGGTAGCACTCTATAGCCGTGGATTTATTACAGAAGATATCGCCAACATCCGCTTGCTGCTGGATGAATTGCAACGGGCCGAAATAGGGGCGATCATTTATGAGCCCTTCTATCGTACGCTGCAACAGCATATCCCTTTTACCTCCGCGCCAGCCGTGTTTTCCAGGGCGGAAGACCTTCCCGGCCAGATCGACTTTCTGATGAGCCTCGGCGGAGATGGCACCCTGCTGGATACCGTGTGTTACGTAAGAGATACCAATATCCCCGTGATCGGTATCAACTTTGGCCGATTGGGATTCCTGGCCAGCATCGGGAAAGAAGAGATATATGCACTGGTGCAGGCGCTGCTGCATCGCACCTATGTGGTTGATCAACGTACTTTGCTCCACCTCGATGCCAACATTCCCCTCTTCGGAGACGTGCCCTATGCACTGAATGAATTTACGATCCACAAGAAAGATACTTCCGCCATGGTGAAGATCCATACTTACCTCAATGGCGAATTTCTCAATACCTACTGGGCCGATGGCCTGATTGTTTCAACACCCACCGGTTCCACCGGTTATTCGCTCAGCTGCGGCGGCCCCATTGTATTCCCGGATGCCGGCAGCTTTGTGATCACGCCTGTAGCGCCGCACAACCTCAATGTGAGGCCCATTGTGGTGCCTAACGACAATGTGATCTCTTTTGAAGTGGAAGGCCGCAGCGATCAATTCCTCTGTACGCTGGATTCCCGTATGGAAACGATCGACAGTTCCGTGCAGCTGGCCGTAAAAAAAGAAGCCTTCAAAATCAGCCTGCTCCGGCTGGATGATAGTAATTTCCTGCACACACTCCGCAACAAACTCCTGTGGGGCATCGATGCGCGGAATACGATTAAAATCTGATGAGATAGATAGAATTGTAAAATATATTGCTACATTTACAAATGTGTTGGTGATTGGCAGTAAGGTAAATTATGCCTGTGAAACAGTTGCGTATAGGTCACCGCGAAGCATAATTCGGTCACACATTAAATAAATCCGGCATTATTGCGTTTAAGTAGAACTGATTTATGCTGAAATCATTTTTATATCCTCAATACTTCGTTGTATCGTTGCTGTTAGTACTGGGCTGCTTGCTGCCCCGTACCGCCATGGCGCAAAAGGAGCTGGAATATGTTGGAGAGTTGGGCATATCGGTGGGTGGGGCGCAATATTTCGGCGACCTTAACACCAGGGGCGCGCTCAACGCTGTTAAACCCGCTGTGGGCGTATATTACCGTAAATATATGAATGATTATATCGGGGTACGGGCGCATGCACGTTTCCTGCAACTGGGCTATTCCGATGTGTATAATAAGAATGAATTTGAGCGCCGCCGTAACCTGAGTTTCAATACCAACGTATTTGAATTGGCCTTGCAGGGGGATTTCAACTTCTTCCGGTTTGAGCCGGGCAGCCTGGAGCACCGCTTTTCGCCCTACCTGAGCGGCGGAGCGAGTATCTTTCACTTCAACCCCTATACGTATTACCAGGGGGTAAAATATTATTTGCAGCCTTTGCGTACCGAGGGGCAGGGTACGGCCCTGTATCCTGACCGGAAGCCTTATAGCCTGGTGTCTTATGCCTGGCTGATCGGCGGCGGGTTCAAATATAATATTTCGAAAAAAGTGAATGTGGCCCTGGAGGCCGTTTACCGTTTCACGCAAACGGACTATCTCGATGATGTGAGCACCACCTATGCCGGGCCGGCGGCCTTCCCGCCTTTGCCTAACGGGCAACCATCGATAGCGGCGATCTTGCAGGACCGGTCCAACGCCACTGGGGAGCCGATCGGCGTACAGGGGCGCCAGCGCGGGAATAGCCGCGATAAGGACCAGTTTATAGTAATCGAGTTTTCGGTCAGCATCCTGTTCACCTCTTACCGCTGTAAATTTTAACGCAGATTTAAGGTATTGTCTGCGGGCGGGCATTCTATCCCTCCGAACCGCCTTTCCTGATCTTCCAATTTCCGTAAATGCCCGCTGGGCGCTGATTTCGTTGTTAAAACTACGTTAAAAGACCTCATCGTGCTTTGCCAAAAAAGTCATTACTCTATTTTTGTATCTTTGCACACTTTTAGTGAATCTGTATAATCCGTAATAATACGCCTGACACAAAATGAGTTTGAAGGATAAATTGGACTTACAACGGTTACCGCGCCATATAGCCATTATTATGGACGGGAATGGCCGTTGGGCTAAGGAACGTGGGCAAGACAGGTTGTATGGGCACCATGAGGGGGTGGAAAGTGTGCGCAACATTGTAGAAGCCTGTGCAGAGCTTGGAATAGGCTACCTTACCTTATACGCTTTCTCCACAGAAAACTGGGACCGTCCGGTTTATGAGGTGAATGGCATCATGGAACTATTGGTAAATACCATCCGTAAGGAGGTGAATACCTTGTCAAAAAATAATATCCGGCTGAGTGTAATCGGTGACATGGACATGTTACCGCCCCAATGCAAGCAGGAGATGGAAGAAGCCATTGCGCTTACCAGCCATAATACGGGCCTGAACCTGATCATGGCCCTCAGTTACAGCGCCAGATGGGAAATTGTGAATGCTGCCCGCAGAATTGCGGAAGATGCGAAATCGGGAAAGCTGGACCCAACCACAGTTACACCGGAAATATGGGAGCAATACCTATGTACAGCAGGGCTGCCAGATCCAGAACTCATGATCCGCACCAGCGGTGAATGCAGGATCAGCAACTTTCTGTTATATCAACTGGCTTACGCAGAACTGTATTTTACAGAAACCCGTTGGCCGGACTTCCGCAACGAAAATCTTTACGAAGCCATCTTAAATTACCAAACCAGAGAACGGCGTTTTGGCAAAACAAGCGAACAAATCCAGCAGAATGAAGAAATTATTTCCTAAGGGCCTTCTGGCTATAGCATTATGTTGCAGTGCAGGCATTCGTGTATCCGCTCAACAAAGAGATACCGTGCCACCAGTACAACCTCCTGCTAATCCGCCGGCAGTGTCCCCACTGAGCATGGGAACTCCGCAACAGTACGAGATTGCCGATATTACCGTTGCAGGTACCCAATACCTCGATAAGTCATTGCTGCTGTCGCTCTCCGGCCTCAGTGTAGGCGATAAGGTGGTGTATCCGGGCGGAGACCAGTTCACCAAAGCGATTCAAAGCCTCTGGTCACAGCGCCTCTTCGCAGACGTAACCATCTATGTTACCAAGATCGAAGACAACAAGATCTGGCTCGAGATCGGCCTCATCGAAATGCCCCGTATCTCCGGGTTCTCTTTCAAGGGCATCAAAAAATCCGAAGCCGATGATATCACTACCAAAGCCGGTCTCCGTAAAGGTAGCGTATCCACCCAGGGCGTAAAACAAAACGTGATCGGCGTAGTACACAAATACTACGGCGACAAAGGCTTTGGCAACGCCACCGTCAAGATTGATGAGAAAAAAGATACCGCCCAGGTAAATGCCGTAACGCTCGTATTCAATGTGAATAAGGGCAATAAAGTACGTATCAACGATATCAATATCGTAGGTAACTACAACATCGCCGATTCCAAGCTGAAAAAGAAAATGAAGGGCACCAAGGAGATGACCCGTATCACCCTGCATCCTGATACGTACCACGTATACCAGGATTCGCTGAAAGAAGATACCGACTTCTGGAAAACCTACGGCTTCCTGCAACCTACCCGCGCGCTGGAACAACTGGACCCTTACTTCCGTTTCAAACTGTTCAGCTCTGCTAAATTCAACGAAACAAAATATATCGAGGATAAAGGAAAAGTGATCGGTTACTACAACTCCAAAGGTTTCAGGGACGCGATCATCGTGAGAGATACTACTTACAAATCTCTTAGCAATAACCTCAATATCGATATGCAGATATCCGAAGGAAAGAAATATTACTTCGGAGATATCACCTGGAAAGGTAATACCCGCTACAGCGACTCTATACTGACCCGCATGCTGGGTATCAAGAAAGGTGATGTATACAACCTGGAACTGCTGGAAAAAAGACTGGGCAAGCAAATGTCGCAGGAAGGCGGCGATATCAGCGGCGCCTACATGGACTATGGCTACCTCTTCTTCCAGGTAGATCCGGTGGAAATTGGCATCCGTGGCGATACCATCGACTACGAGATCAGGCTGCGTGAAGGTCCGCAGGCCACCATCAAGGAAGTGCGTATCGCTGGTAACGAAAAAACCAACGAGCACGTGATCCGCCGTGAGCTGCGTACCATCCCCGGTGAGAAATTCAGCCGTCAGGACCTGATCCGTTCTAACCGCGAGATCGCTAACCTCGGCTTCTTCAACCCGGAAAAGATCGGTATGAACCCGGTGCCCAACATCCAGGACGGTACCGTGGATATCGATTATACCGTAGAAGAAAAAGCAAACGACCAGCTGGAGCTCTCAGCCGGTTGGGGTGGTTATATCGGTTTAACCGGTACGCTCGGCGTTACCTTCAACAACTTCTCCCTGCGTAACATCTTCAAGAAAGAAACCTGGGATCCTTTACCAAGTGGCGATGGACAAAAATTATCTATCCGCGTTTCTTCCAACGGTAAGGCTTACCGCTCTTATAACTTCTCTTTCACCGAACCGTGGCTGGGTGGTAAGAAAAGGAACCAGTTCTCTGTAAGCTTCTACAGCAGTTATCAAAACCCGTATGCGTACACCAACTACTACAAACCGGCCTGGGATACTACTACTTCTCCCAATGGTCACTTCAAGGTATTGGGTGCTTCCGTATCGCTGGGTAAGCAGCTGAAATGGCCGGATGACTATTTCACATTGATCTACTCTGTGAACTATCAACAATACAAATTGAAGAACTATAACTATTTCGGCATTCAGGGATTTGACAACGGTACTTCCAATAACATCAACCTGAAGTTCACACTGGCGCGTTCTTCTGTGGATCAGCAGATCTTCCCGCGCAGTGGTTCCAACTTCATGCTGTCTGCGCAGTACACGCCGCCGTATTCCCTGTTCAATCCGAACAAAGATTATCTTTCCGAGCCGAAGTCGCAGCAGTTCCAGTTTATCGAATACCAGAAATACCGCTTCAATGCAGAGTGGTATGTACCTTTGAGCCGTCCGATGGGTAGCGACAACAAAACCTTTGTGTTGAAAGTGGCTGCCAAGTTTGGTTACATCGGTAGTTACAATAGCCGTACTACCTTGTCGCCCTTCGGCCGCTTTGAGCTGGGTGGTGATGGTTTGAGTAACTTCGCGATCTATGACCGTGATATCATCTCCCAGAGAGGTTATCCGGTGTATTATACTTCCAATCCTAGTGTGAACCCGGAAACAGGCCAGCCGCTTAACTATCAAGGGTTCACTGTATTTAACAAATACGTGATGGAGTTGCGTTATCCATTCAGCCTGAACCCGAGCTCCACTATTTTTGGTCTGGCTTTCGTGGAAGCAGCGAATGGTTATGCGGATCTGAAAGACTACAATCCCTTCAGGTTACGTCGTTCAGCGGGTATTGGTATGCGTTTTTATCTGCCGATGTTTGGTTTGCTTGGATTTGACTATGGTATCGGATTTGACCGTATGCAGCCAGGTCAGGGTCTGAAGAATGCGGCCAAGTTTACCTTTATGCTCGGCTTCGAACCTGAATAATGTGAAAATAAATTATATATTGCAAGTTTATACCGGTTTCCGGTTTGCAAAAAATCCATTGTAGCATGAAGAAAATATTTATTACAGCAGCTATTGTATTGGCTACCGTGTGTGCCGCAAATGCACAGCGTTATTGTGTGATAGATACGAAATACATCCTGGAGAGTATCCCGGAGTATAAAGATTCTCAGAAGAAACTGGACGCCGTAGCGGAACAGTGGCAGAAGGAGATTGATGCAAAGTTCCAGGAAGTAGACAAGATGTATAAATCTTATCAGGCAGAGCAGGTGATGCTTACTGAAGAGTTGAAACATAAGCGTGAAGACGAGATCGTGGGGAAGGAGAAAGAGGCAAAGGATTTGCAGAAGAAGCGTTTTGGATATGAGGGAGATCTGTTCAAGAAGAGGGAGGAGCTGGTAAAGCCGATCCAGGACAAGATCTACAATGCCGTTCAGAAGCTGGCTGCCAGCAGGATGTACGATTTCGTGCTGGATAAGTCCGGCGGTGCTACGGTGATCTTCTCTGATCCCAAGTTGGACAAGAGTGATGAGATACTGAGATCACTGGGCGTAAAGAAATAATTAAGCACCTATTTTTTAACTTTTAAGTATTTAAATTTTTTTAAACACAGACAACATCATGAAGAAGTACGTAATTATTGCTTTTGTGGCAGTTAGCGGTTTGTTCAGCGTAAATGCAATGGCACAGTCGAAAATTGCGCATATCAATGCACAGGCGCTGGTAGCTAGCATGCCGGAAGCAAAGAAAGCAGAAACTGACCTGCAAACTTTCGCTCAGGGCCTGGAAGCAGACGGGAAAGGACTGGTGGATGAATACACTAAAAAAATGAAGGATTTCGACGACAAGGCAGCCAGCATGACCGATAACATGAAAGAGATCAAAGGCCGTGAAATCCAGGATGCTCAGAAACGTATCCAGGACTACCGCGATCAGGCTGAACAGAAAGTACAGGCTAAACAGCAGGAACTGCTGAAACCCATCTACGACAAAGCCCGCAAAGCGATCGAAGATGTAGCTAAAGAAAAAGGTTACGCTTACGTAATCGATAACAGCCAGGGCTTGCTGCTGGTTTCACCTGCTGGTGATGATATCCTGCCGCTGGTAAAAGCTAAACTGGGTATTAAATAAGTCACACTCGAACGTATTGAAAAGACCTTCCGCCTGGAAGGTCTTTTTATTTGATATAATACATTGATTAACAGAGGCCGAAGTGTCATTTTTTATAAGACCTTCCCAGCTTTTTGTTTTTTTAATTTTACTTTTCAAATAATTTCTGCTACCTTTGCCTTCCGTTTTAAAAAACAGTTTCCCTTAACCGGGAGGTTTTAGTATAGTACAGGTAAAAACAAAAAAAAGAAATGAAACGTACTTTTCAACCGCATAACAGACGCAGAAAGAGCGTTCACGGCTTCAGAAAGAGAATGGAAACTGCCAATGGCCGTAAGGTACTGGCTTCCCGCAGGGCTAAAGGTCGTAAGAAGCTGACTGTTTCTGACGAGCGTAAGCTGAAATAATTAGTAGATAAATACTTTTTGCCATAAAGACTTATTCTTTTAAAAAGGAAGAAAGGTTAAAAAGCAGAAAACTTATTGAAACGCTTTTTCGGGAAGGAAAAGCGTTTTCTGTTTTTCCCTACCGCGTGGTGTACATGCCGGTAAAAGCCCTGCCTGCCGGTAAATTCCCGGTTCAGGCAGGTTTCAGTGTTTCTAACCGCCGTTTTCCCCATGCGGCCGACCGTAACCGCATCAAGCGGCTCAGCCGCGAAGCCTGGCGCCTGCAAAAGCAGGAACTCTATGATCAACTACAGGCCCAATCCCGCCAACTGGCTGTTTTTCTCATCTACACCGACAAAAAAATCGCCGATTTTTCTACCCTGCGCAGCAAAATTTCGGTAATTTTAAAGAAGCTATCAGCAACTACGGACCAGCCCTGAGCTGTCGCATTGCTGCCGGCTGACTGTCATTAAAAGATCAATATGAAACGTGTAGTGAGCTGGTTGAGTTATCCATTCATCTTCCTGATTAAAATCTATCAGTGGTTCATATCCCCGCTACTAGGGAGCAAATGTCGTTATACGCCCACCTGCTCGCAGTATGGCCTGGAAGCATTCAAAAAATATGGTCCTTTCAAAGGCGGCTTTCTTACCATAAAACGTATCTTGTCGTGCCATCCATGGGGTGGCCATGGCTATGACCCAGTGCCATAGCCCATCTGCCAACAAACCGATCATTCATCTTATACACTCTATTGCATGCGTGCATTTTTCAATAACAAGAGGAAACTGGCTGCCACACTCATTCTTGCCGTGCTGGCCATTGCGGGGATATTCGCTTTTAATGAAAGCGATAAATACTTCCAGATCGCCAAGAACCTGGATATTTTTGCCGCCTTCTATCGCGAACTGAATACCTATTACGTAGATGACCTGCCGCCCGAAAAGGTGATGCACAAAGGCATCGACGCCATACTAGAAGAAACCGATCCCTTCACAGATTTCATATCGGAAGAAAACCTGGATGACCTCAAATTTATGGCCACCGGCAAATACGGCGGCGTAGGGGCCTCTATCAATACCAATGGCGACTGGACCGCTATCACCGACGTATATGAAGGTAGCCCGATGGATAAAGCCGGCGTCAAGCCCGGCGATATCATCGTGAGCATGGACGGGAAATCCGCTAAGAATATGGCCCAGGAAGATATCAGCAAGCAATTGAAAGGCGCTCCCGGCACTACGCTGGATATGGTTTTCCGCAACCCGGTAAATGGCAAGGAAACATCTAAAAAGATCATCCGGGATGAGATCAATGTGAAAGCGGTAAGCTATGCGGGGATCGTGAAAAATGATATCGGTTATATCCGCATGACACAGTTCACCGAAAACAGTGGCGCGCTCGTGCGCAAAGCCTTCGAAAAACTGAAGCAATCCAATCCTGCCATGAAAGGCGTGATCCTTGACCTGCGCGGTAATCCGGGCGGCCTGCTGGACGAAGCAGTGGTAGTAGCCAACATCTTCGTAGATAAAGGAAAACAGATCGTCAGCACCAAGGGGAAAGTGAAAAACTGGGACCGTGTATACGAAACTACCGGTCAGGCGGCCGATACCAGGTTGCCATTGGCAGTGCTCACCAACCATTCCTCTGCCTCCGCCTCTGAAATCGTCGCCGGCGCTATCCAGGACCTCGACCGCGGCCTCGTGATCGGCCAGCGCTCCTATGGCAAAGGCCTGGTACAAACTACCCGCCCCCTGCCTTACAATACCAAGCTGAAAGTAACTACTGCCAAATACTACACGCCCAGTGGCCGTTGCATCCAGGCGATTGACTACTCACACCGTGGCGAGGATGGCAGCGTAGACTATGTGCCGGACTCCCTGCGCAAAACATTCAGCACCACCGGCGGACGCTCCGTGAAAGATGGCGGCGGCATTGAGCCGGACGCTAAAGTGGAAGCTACCTATCTTAGCCAGGTAGCGCTCACCCTGCTGCGTAAACAATTTATCTTCGATTACGCCACCAATTATTATTACAGTCATCCGAAAATAGCGCCTGCGGCCACTTTCGAGCTGACAGACGAAGAGTTCGCCGATTTCGAGAAATTCCTGGACAACAAAGACTACAGCTACAAAACACGTAGTGAAGATGCGCTGGAAACATTCAAGAGCACTGCGAAGAAAGAAAAGTATTACGACGCTGTAGCCAAAGAGCTCGAAACACTCGAGCAAAAAATGAAGCACGACAAAAAGCAGGACCTGCTCAAAAATAAACAGGAGATCAAACGCTTGCTGGAAGAGGAGATCGCCAACCGTTACTATTCCCAGGAAGGCCGCATTGCAAAATCACTGGCATGGGACAATGAAGTGAATCAGGCGATCACCCTGTTGCATGATCCCGCTGCTTACAAAAAGCTGCTCACCGCTGGTAATTTATGACCGCTACTGGTTCGATAAGCTGTACCTGATGCCTATTCCGCAATCAGAAACAGATATGAACCCGAAGCTGTTGCCTAACAACCCCGGTTACTAATCGGTTTTATCACCATAGAGAGCAGCCCTGGCCTGGCCGGGGCTGCTTTTTTTTATTTTTATTCAGCTCCGGATAGCGGTTATCATTTGATTTCCCGTTTATCTTTTTTATTTTAATCTATTGAATACGTATCATTTCATCAACCTAAAGAGGTAATCATGCCAGTAAATTCCAATGAAAATTCGCGCAGGAACTTTATCAACAAGTTTGCTAAAGGTGTAGTGGGCGCGTCTTTGCTGCCTACTATCATCACTGCTGCCGACAGAAAGCGCCATATCGTTTCTCTTTCCCGCGAACGTGAAAAGTATGGTCCCAACGACCAGATCCAGGTAGCGCTGATCGGCGCCGGCGGCATGGGCACTGCCGATGCCAACACCGCCATCACCGTGCCTGGCGTAAAGCTGGTAGCCGCCTGCGACCTGTACGATGGCCGTCTCGCTGACGCCAGGAAAAAATGGGGCAACGATATCTACACCACCCGTAACTACAACGAAATACTGGACAGGAAAGATATCGACGCTGTGATCATTGCAGTGCCCGACTTCTGGCACAAGGAAATTTCTGTAGCCGCCATGAACAAAGGCAAATCTGTGTATTGCGAAAAACCTATGGTGCATGATATCAGTGAAGGCCCCGCCGTTGTAGAAGCGCAACAACGCAATGGAAAAGTGGTATACCAGGTAGGCAGCCAGGGGATGAGCTCTCTCGGTAATGAGAAAGCCCGCCAGCTGCTGAAAGATGGCGCCATTGGTAAACTCAATTATGCCGAAGGCTTCTGGGCGCGCATGTCGCCCACCGGCGCATGGCAATATCCGATCCCGGCGGATGCCTCCCCCAAAACCGTTGATTGGGACGCATACTTGAAGCATGCTCCCAAGCGCGATTTCGACCCATTGCGCTTTTTCCGCTGGCGTAATTACCGCGATTATGGCACCGGCGTTTCCGGCGATCTGTTCGTGCATCTCTTCTCCAGCCTGCATTTCGTAACAGGTTCCCTCGGTCCCGATAAGGTGATGGCTACCGGCGGTTTGCGCTACTGGAAAGACGGCCGTGAAGTACCGGATATCATGCTCGGCATGTTCGACTATCCCGAAACAGATATACATCCTGCCTTCAATCTCTCGCTGCGCGTGAATTTCGTAGATGGCACCGGCGGTACCAATTACCTCCGCATGGTGGGCAGCGAAGGCTCTATGACTGTTGAATGGGACAAGGTAACCCTTTATCGCAACCGCAACGCAGTAGATGCCAACGATCCCCTCACACAGGGCAAACACACCGCCGATGCCGGAAAATCGTATGTGTATGACCGTAAGAACATGTTGCCTCCCGAGAAGATGGAATACGCTGCAGAAGAGGGTTACAAAGGAGCTCACTTCGATCACTTCTACAATCTCTTCAACGCCATGCGCACCGGCGGCAAAGTAGCGGAGAACCCGCTGTTCGGCTTCCGTGCGGCTGCACCGGCATTGCTGTGCAACGATAGCTACTTCAGTAACAAGATCATTCAATGGGATCCTAAAAATCTCAAAGTGGTAAAATCATAAAACAGGGATCATATGAAAAAACTTTTCGTACCTGCACTGGCTGCATTGTCGGTGGCGGCTGTAGCCTGCAACAACGGCGCTTCCACTGCAACTAAAAAGGACTCCACAGAGAAAGTTGTGGATACTGTGAAGACTGTAACAGATACTGCGGTTATCGCCAATGTAATAACTGATGCAGAAAAAGCGGAAGGATGGCAACAGCTGTTCAACGGGAAAGACAAAACCGGCTGGCGTGGCTACAAGAACAAGCCTACCGATAGCTGGGTAGTAGAGCCAAGCGGCACTTTACACTGCCTCGGCAGCAAAACCGATAAAAGCGATAAACGCGCGGACCTGATCACCGACAAGGAATTTGAGAACTTCGAACTTTATGTAGATTGGCGGCTGGCGCCCCAGGGCAACAGCGGCATTCTTTACATGGTAACCGAGCAATATGATGCACCCTATCTCAGCGGCCCGGAATATCAGCTGATCGATGATAAAGGCTTTCCTGAAAAGCTGGAAGACTGGCAGAAAACCGGCGCTAACTATGCGATGAATCCCCCGCTGGTGGCGGCTTCCAACCCGATAGGGGAATGGAATCATACCAGGATCATCGTCAACAAAGGCCATGTAGAACACTGGCTCAACGACAAGAAAGTAGTGGAATATGAATTATGGACAGATGAATGGAAGAAGCACAAAGCAGAAGGGAAGTGGAAAGATGCCAAAGGTTATGGCATGTCGAAGAAAGGCCATATTGTGTTGCAGGACCATGGCAGCGAAGCCTGGTTCGTGAACATCAAACTCAAAGAGCTGAAATAAAAAAAGCCCCCACGCCATAGCGTGGGGGCTTTTTTTATGATCATTACGATTAAGCTTTTTCGAAGCGCTCACCGATCACTTTCCAGTCCACTACATTCCAGAAAGCGTTCAGGTATTCCGGACGGCGGTTCTGGTATTTCAGGTAGTAAGCATGTTCCCAAACGTCTACGCCGAGGATAGGCGTTCCTTTTACTTCAGCAACATCCATCAGTGGGTTGTCCTGGTTAGGGGTGGAAGTAACTTCCAGTTTGCCGTCTTTTACGATCAGCCATGCCCAACCTGAACCAAAGCGCGTAGCGCCTGCTGCATTGAATTTTTCTTTGAAAGCATCGAAAGAACCGAAGGTGCTTTTGATGGCTTCAGCCAGTTTGCCGGTAGGCTCGCCACCAGCTTTAGGCGCGAGGCTGGTCCAGAAGAAACTGTGATTCCAGTGGCCACCGCCATTATTTCTTACTGCAGGGCTGATCTTGCCTGCATTGGCTACCAGATCCTCCAGTGATTTATTTTCATTTTCAGTACCCGCGATAGCCTTGTTTAAATTGTCGACATACGCCTGGTGATGCTTGCCATGGTGGATTTCCATGGTCAGCTTGTCGATATGCGGTTCCAGCGCATCGGTGGCGTATGGTAAACTCGGAAGTGTAAATGCCATAACTCAGATTTTTTATGGGTTTTAAAATATTATTTCGAGATAGTCGCCAAATTTACTGCCTATCCATTTAAAAATCAATTATCATTTATCTATCTGGTTATAGAGATCGCTATCCTTAAAGGGATGCGCCAGGCCTTAGCTGCTAAAATCCCACAATGGTTGGGCTTGGTCATATGGGATTTTATTTTATATTTACATATACTCGGTTTAACAGGACGTAACTTCAGGCATCATTTTCGTATATGCCTGTCAGTTGTTTACCTATTGTTTGTTTAAAACGTTTAGTATGCAGAACGGCTCGGATACAGGGCAAAATTATTCCCTCACTACCATCCAGAAAGAAAATGAGCAACTACAGCAACGCGTACAATGGTTGGAGAGCATCCTTCATCATGTGCCTGCCATGCTCTACACCTACGATAACAGCAAGAAAACGGTCACCTGGTGTAACCAGGGACTGGCAGAAACAGTGGGTTATTCGCCGGAAGAAATGAAGGGGATGGGCATGGAGTTCTTTAAGCACATCATGCACCCGGATGATTTCAAACTGGCCACGGTGGCGCAGCAATCTTTCAACAATAACAAGCGGCAATTCGGCGGCGTGGCGCGCATAAGGAAGCGTGGCGAGTCGGAATACCGTTGGTTGCTGGGCCTGGAGGTGCCCTTCACCCGCGATGAAAATGGGCAGGTGGTGGAGATTATCTGCGCTTTCCTCGATCTCACCGGCGCTATCGATACCAATGCCGCGCTCAGCGAAGCCCTGGTAGAAATACTGCGCCGCCAGAACGAGAACCTGCTCAACAAACTCACTGCACGCGAAAAAGATGTACTGGCACTCGCTGTTCAAGGCATGAATAATAAAGAGATCGCCGGCTCCCTTAACCTGAGCCGGTATACTGTCGAAACACACCGCAAAAATATCCGCCTGAAACTGAAAGTCCGTAATACCTCCGAGTTAGTGGCCATCGCCCGCAAGATCGGATTTCAATAAATCGTATGTTAAAATAACATCAGATTATAAGATAATCTTATCAACCAATCCATCCTCTTTTTTGCTTGCATATCTGCAAAAAAAATTTAATTTGTACCATATTTTTTTGAGAACCAGCTGGTAGCGTATTCAAAAGCAGGGGGTTATGTTGCTAAATTTTGCTAAAAATTCCCAAAAAATACCCAAGCTTGGGTATTTGCTCGCTTTTGAATCTCCACTAATTTAGTGAATCATTATGACGCATGTTTTTTAAACACCTGACATGATTATTGGCTGAAACACCCCCTATCACTATGATAACCGAGGAACGAGCATTTTATATTTTGCAACTGGACCAGACTGCCACTGCTGAAGAAATTGTGGCGCGCTATGAAAGCCTGAAAACTCAGTACAGGAAGATCAAGGACGAAACAGAGGACCTGAGAACACGGCTTGCATATCAATTGAAACAGATTGAACTGGATGATGTTTTTATATTTTTCAGAAGAAAACAAAGGATCTGATTAAGCTTTTTTTATTATTCATTCGTTGTCTTTTTAAGCTCAGCTTTTCGTCCATTGTTTGTCTTCACACAAACAGCACCCTCAAACTACAACTAGCGCAAAGGCCCGGCCGGCGGCCATTACCCCATGTGCATTATTTCCTTATATTTATGAGATCAAACCCTGCCTAAATAATTAGATATGAATATCGTCTATGTAGCTTTACTGGCCATCGCCGCCATCGTGGTGTTATCCTCGTTCGTAACGGTACAACAAGGAACAATCGCCGTTACCACCATCTTTGGAAAGTATAATCGCGTGCTGTTCCCTGGCCTTAACTTCAAAATTCCCGTGATCGAAAAGGTCTTCAAAAGAATCTCCATACAGAACAGGTCTGTAGAACTTGAATTCCAGGCCATCACCGTGGATCAGGCCAATGTATATTTCAAGGCCATGTTATTATACGCCGTATGGAACCAGGAAGAAGAAACGATCAAGAATGTTGCCTTCAAATTCATGGATGAAAGAAGTTTTATGCAGGCGCTGGTGCGCACCATCGAAGGCTCCATCCGCGGTTTTGTGGCCATGAAAAGACAATCGGAAGTACTGGGACTCCGCAGGGATATTACCGAGCACGTAAAAGAACAGATTGATAAAACACTGGAGGAGTGGGGCTTTCACCTGCTCGACCTGCAGATGAACGACATCACTTTTGATGAAGCCATCATGAAATCCATGGCGCAGGTAGTGGCTTCCAACAACCTCAAAGCCGCCGCAGAGAACGAAGGACAGGCACTGCTCATCACTAAAACAAAAGCGGCAGAAGCAGATGGTAACGCCATCAAAATCGCTGCAGAGGCCGAACGCCAGGCAGCGCAGCTGCGTGGTATGGGCGTGGCCCTCTTCCGCGAAGAAGTAGCTAAAGGTATGACCATGGCCGCCAAAGAGATGCAGCAAGCCAATCTCGATACCTCTGTGATCCTCTTCTCCATGTGGACAGAAGCCATCAAACACTTTGCTGAAAACTCAAAAGGCAATGTCATCTTCCTCGATGGCTCCGCCGAAGGAATGGAACACACCATGAAGCAGATGATGGGCATGAACAAACTAACGGATGCCCGGAACGCCAAATAAGGATAAAGCCTTTGAAGCGCTCAAAGCGCTTCAAGGGCTTATCCGCTTTTATCTCCTGCTTTCAAAAAAAGTTTTCATCAACGCAAGACTTTCCTCTTTACACGGCCCCTCTTCCAGCTTTGTTTTCGGATGAAAGGGAGAACGATCGCCCGTAGAGCGGCGATAGCTGTTCTTGTCATCCGCCGCTGCATATACAATGCGGCCTATCTTGCTCCAATAGAGTGCGCCGGCGCACATCAGGCAAGGCTCCACGGTGACATATAATGTGGCTTCCATCAGGTATTTGCTGCCAAGCGTATTGAAGGCAGACGTGAGTGCGATCATTTCTGCATGTGCGGTGCAATCATTCAGCTTTTCCACCAGGTTGTAGCCACGGCCAATGATCCGGTTGTTTAATACCACCACTGCGCCGATAGGTACTTCGCCATCGTCAAATGCTTTGCGCGCCTCAATGAGCGCCTGCTTCATAAAATAAAGATCATCCATTGTTATCTCCTTTCACCATTTCGAGAAATTCATCTTCCGTCAATATCCTGATGGTATTGATCTTCTTCGCTTTTTCCAGTTTGCTGCCGGCATCTTCTCCTACGATCAGGTAGTTGAGTTTGCTGCTTACGCCGCTGAGTATCTTGCCGCCTTGTTGTTCTACCATCTCTTCTGCATCACTGCGTTTGAGTTTGGCAAGTGTGCCGGTGAACAGGAAGGTTTGTCCGCTGAGGCCACCGGAGGCTGCTGCGCTGCTTTTCGTGTTTTCCATGTTCACGCCCAGTGCTGCCAGCTGTTGCAGCATGTGGATGTTGTCTTTATTACTGAAGAATTGTTTGATGGAGCCGGCCACTTTCGGGCCGATATCTTCCAGCGCCAATATCTGTTCTTCTGAAAAATGTTGCAGGTCCATGATGTTGGAAACCGCGTTTGCCAAGGTTTTGGCAGTGGTTTCACCTACATAGCGGATGCCCAGGCCAAAGATCAAACGATGCAATGGCTGCGTTTTGGATTGTGCTATTGCTGATTGAAGATTGCTCAGTGATTTCTTGCCAAAGCCTTCCAGCTCGCCGATCTTATCAAAATCCAACTGATAGATGCCGGGAATATCATGCATCAATCCAAGTGAGTAGAACTTGCGCACATTGCTTTCGCCGAAACTCTTGATGTCCATAGCATCCTTGCTCACAAAGTGGATCATACGTTCCACCACTTGTGCTTCGCAGTTGATATTGATACAGCGCCAAACGCTTTCGCCTTCGGGCTTGAAGAGTTTATCCTTGCAAACGGGGCAGTGGGTAGGGAATACGATATCTTTTTCGGCGCCATTGCGCAGATCCGCCACTGATTTTACGATGTAAGGGATTACATCGCCGGCTCTTTCCACGAGAACGGTATCGCCCAGTTTCAGGTCTTTTTCGCGTATCACTTCTTCGTTGAAGAGAGAGATGGAAGATACGGTAACGCCGCCGATGTGCACCGGGTCTATCTTCGCCACCGGTGTGATGGAGCCGGTACGGCCCACCTGGAATTCTACGGTACGCAGCTTGCTGGTGGCCTGTCTTGCCTTGAATTTATAAGCAATGGCCCAGCGCGGGTGGTGGGTGGTCATGCCCAGTTTATCTTGCAGGGCATAGTCATTTACCTTGATCACCATGCCATCGATCTCGTAGGGGAGGTTGTCGCGTTCCTGTTCGAACCACAGGCAATAGTCGATCACGGCCTGTACGCCTTTTACCACTTTCTTTTCTTTGGCCGGGCTGCGGAAACCCAGTGTGGACAAGAGGTCCAGCGTGCCGCTATGCGTTTTGATGGCATCCGGTTCTTCTTTGCCACGTTCCATGGTGTGGTAACTCATGTGATAGAGGAAGGCTTCCAGTCCGCGTTTGGCTACTTCGTTGGGGTCTACCATGCGCAGCGAGCCGGAGGCTGCATTGCGTGGATTGGCTAGTGGTGGCTGGTTTTCAGCGATCCTTTTTTCGTTGAAGGCTTTGAAAGTATTTTTGTTGATCAGCACTTCTCCGCGTATTTCAATCTGATGAATGCCGTATTTGGAGAAGCCTGCCGACAGCGGGATGGAGCGTATCTGGCGGATATTGGTTGTGATATCTTCGCCGGCAACGCCATCGCCGCGGGTGGCGCCACGGGTGAGCATATCATTTTCGTAGATGAGGGAGATGCTGGCGCCATCGAATTTTGGTTCAATGCAATATTCAATTTCCGGCAAACCGGCAGCCTCACGGGCTTTACGGTCCCAATCTATCAGGTCGTCGGCATTATAAGAGTTCTCCAGGCTCAGCATGGGCACGAGGTGTTGCACGGTGGGGAACTCTTTGGTAAGGCCTTTGGCTACACGTTGGGTGGGCGAGTCGGCGCTTACCAGGTGCGGGTTTTCAGCTTCGAGTTTTTTGAGCCAGGCAAACAGCTGGTCGTATTCATAGTCGCTGAGCACCGGGTCACTTTGTACATAGTAACGCCAATCGTTATACGCAATCACGCGGCGCAGCGCCTCCATGGTTTCGTCGGCATTGTTGAGCAGCTTTTGCTGCTCAAGGCGCTGTAGCAGGTCTTTTGCTGTTTGCGCCAGGGTTATTTCTATTTCCTTTGTGTACATAATCTTGAAACTGAAGCGTAAATTTAAAGTTATCTTTCTGTATCGGAAGAGCGGCCAGGCAAAGCGCCAAAAATTTCATACAAAAATTGCTGAAATGTGGTAATTTTTTCTTTCATTTGAAAAAAGCAGAACCTTTTTATTGTAATTCCACGTCTTCTATCATATGATGTCTCCAATGTCCACCAAGAACATCAATACGCATCTTATTGAAATAAAGGATTATTTCAAGGTCGCCATTTCGGTCGACTGTGTGATCTTCGGTTTTAATAACGATGAACTCAAGGTATTGTTGATTGAATCCGATCTGAAGGAATATAAAGGCAAATGGTCTTTGCTCGGCGATATCGTCCGGCCGGATGAAGAGCTGGACGAGGCTGCTTACCGGGTGCTGAAAGCCCGTACAGGACTGGATAACGTGTATATGGAGCAGGTGCAAACTTTCGGTGCTATCAACCGTCACCCTGCGGGGCGTGTGATCACGGTGGCTTATTATTCCCTTGTGAATATCGCGCATGTAGAGCTGAAGATGCACAACAACGAGTTGCACTGGCATCCTGTGAAAGAGCTGCACCAGATGGCATTTGACCACAAGCAGATACTGGATACCTGCCATGAGCGCCTGAAGCAGCAGGTGATGGTACAGCCTGTAGGCTTCAATCTGTTGCCGAAGAAATTTTCACTGCGCGAACTGCAAAACCTGTATGAGGCTATCCTGGATGTAGCGCTGGATCGCCGCAATTTCCGCAAGAAGTTCCTCTCAATGGATCTGTTGATGGACCTGAATGAAGAAGAGGAGGACGTACCTCACCGTCCGGCCAGGCTGTACAAGTTCAATTTCGACAAGTACGAGCAGCGTAAAAAGCGTTATCTGGGCATTGGCTTCTAGATAATATTTTTTTGCCTGTAAATGTAATTTCTCCCACGTTTCCCGTTAATATCTTTCTCCTTTCAAAGACTTTGCTGGCAAGGTTTAGAGGGCTTTATGCCTTCACGCGTGTTCATATCGGATTAAATTTTGTGAAAAGCGAAAAAAAAGTTTGTTTTTAACAAAAATTTAATTAAGATTGTGTAAGATATACACATCCTAGGAACATATCTTATTTGATAAAAAAATCACGAGTCAGAGACGAAATTTGTTGTGCCGTTTCAAAGTATGTAGAGCTTACTTCCTTTTATCAAGTATACTAATTCAGACGATTTAAAGTTTTCAATAATTGATTTTCTAATTCCACGTTATGAAACAAAGAGACTGCCGGGTATTTCTGCCAGTTGTCTTGCATTTTACTTTCCCTTGTGCAGCTATGCACAAGGGAAAGTTGTTTTAGGGAATTACTAAGTCCTTGAATGATCAGTTAAAAATTTTGCAACGTAAATCCGTCCTTGTTCAATCTATTCTAAATCTCTTTAAACCCTTGCTGTTACGGCAGTTCAGCCGGTTTTTCCGTAACTTGCATGTTTGGGAAAAACCTCGAACAAAAGTTATTATATGTCTTATACACCACAAAACAAGGTTCGTATCGTAACAGCAGCGGCGTTATTCGATGGGCACGATGCCGCCATCAATATCATGCGGCGTATCATGCAGGCAAAGGGAGCTGAAGTGATACATCTCGGGCATAACCGTTCAGCGGCAGAGATTGTGGACTGCGCCATCCAGGAAGATGCGCAAGGTATTGCCGTTACCTCTTACCAGGGCGGACACGTGGAGTTTTTCAAATACATGTATGACCTGCTGAAAGAAAAAGGCTGCGGTCATATCAAGATATTCGGCGGCGGTGGCGGCACCATCCTGCCGGCAGAGATAGCAGAGCTGCATGCCTATGGCATCGCAAGGCTCTATTCGCCTGACGACGGCCGCCAGATGGGCCTCGAAGGCATGATCGAAGACCTCATCCGGCAATGCGATATCGCCGTGAAGCCGCTTCCGGCGGGCGCTTCAGAAGAAGATATTCCACAACTTAAAAAAGACAGGAATCCGAAAGTGATCGCCAGGGCGATCAGCCTTGCAGAAAACGACCTGCCCGTGGCCATGCTCAAAAGCGTGAAAGCCAGCAAAGCCGTGACAGTAGATGCAGAAGCAGGCGCGCACATCACTCCTACCAATGGCCCCGTAACGGCGCCGGTATTGGGCATCACCGGCACCGGCGGTGCAGGTAAGAGCAGCGTAACCGATGAACTGGTGCGCCGTTATCTCAGCCATTTCACCGATAAAACCGTGGCCGTGATCTCTGTGGACCCTTCCAAAAAGAAGACAGGCGGCGCCTTGCTGGGCGATCGTATCCGCATGAACTCCATTCATCATCCCAGGGCGTACATGCGTTCGCTCGCCACCCGCGAAAGCGATAAAGCCATCAGCGAACATATCCAGGAAGCGATCGATATCTGCAAACTGGCCGCCTTCGATTTTATCATCCTCGAAACATCCGGTATCGGCCAGAGCGATACTGCCATCACCGATTACTGCGATGTATCGCTGTATGTGATGACCCCTGAATATGGCGCTGCATCACAGCTGGAGAAGATCAACATGCTCGACTATGCCGATGTAATTGCCATCAACAAATTTGATAAAGCCGGCGCCCTCGATGCCCTGCACGATGTGCGCAAGCAATATAAACGCAACCACAACCTCTGGAACGCCAAAGAAGACGAGCTGCCGGTGGTTGGCACCATCGCTTCACAGTTCAATGATGCAGGCATTAACCTCTTGTTTGAGCGAGTGATGGAGAAGGTAGAAGAGAAAGATGGCGTCAGTTTCGGGCCGCTGCAACATGAAAGCCTGAAATCTACTACCACTAAATCGCAGATCATTCCGCCGGCGCGCGTGCGTTATCTCGCCGAAATATCTGAAGCCATTGACGATTACAGTAAATGGGTAGATGAACAATGCAAACTGGCTACTCAATTGTACCAGGTGCAGGGCGTGATAGCGTTCGATCCTTCCAAAACCGCTACCCTGGCGGATATCAAAGCACATACCGAGAAAGCGCTGCACCCGGAATGCAAGCAGCTCATCGACAGCTGGCCGGCGCTGGTGAAAAAATATGAAGCCGATTTCTACGAGTTCCAGGTACGCGACAAAGTGATCAAATTACCTTTGTTCTCCGAAAGCCTCAGCCACAGCCGCATTCCGAAGGTGAGCCTGCCCAAGTACAAAGATTGGGGCGATATCCTCCGTTGGCAGCTTACTGAAAACCTGCCCGGCGAATTTCCTTATGCAGCGGGCGTTTTCCCGCTCAAGCGCGAAGGAGAAGACCCTACCCGCATGTTTGCCGGCGAAGGCGGCCCCGAAAGAACGAACAAACGTTTCCACTATGTATCGCTCGACCAACCGGCGAAACGCTTGTCCACCGCCTTCGACAGCGTTACCCTATATGGTGAAGACCCCGCCGTTCGTCCGGATATCTATGGCAAGATCGGTAACTCCGGCGTGAGCATCGCCACCGTGGATGATGCCAAGAAACTATACAGCGGCTTCGACCTCTGCGATCCGAAAACATCGGTATCCATGACCATCAATGGCCCGGCGCCCATACTGCTGGCCTTTTTCATGAATGCCGCCATCGATCAGCAATGCGAGCAATATATCAAAGCGAACGGCCTTACAGATAAAGTAAGCGCTATCATCAAAGAGAAATTCAAAGATCATCCGTTGCCACATTATAATGGCGACCTGCCTGCGGGCAATGATGGCCTGGGGCTGCAGCTGCTGGGCATCTCCGGAGAAGAAGTGCTGGACAAAGAAGTGTATGAAAAGATCAAAGCCCATGCGCTCAGCACGGTGCGCGGCACCGTACAGGCAGATATCCTCAAAGAAGACCAGGCGCAGAATACCTGCATCTTCTCCACGGAATTTGCTTTGAAACTGATGGGCGACGTACAGGATTATTTCATCAAACAGAAAGTGCGGAACTTCTATTCGGTGAGCATCTCCGGTTATCATATCGCGGAAGCCGGCGCCAATCCCATCACGCAGCTGGCGTTCACCCTGGCCAACGGTTTCACCTACGTAGAGTATTACCTGAGCCGCGGTATGCATATCGATGATTTCGCCCCGAACCTCTCTTTCTTCTTCAGCAATGGCATGGACCCGGAATACGCAGTGATAGGGCGTGTAGCTCGCCGCATCTGGGCCAAAGCCATCAAATATAAATACAAGGGCAACGACCGTTCGCAGAAACTGAAATACCATATCCAGACCAGCGGCCGCAGCCTGCACGCACAGGAGATCGACTTCAACGATATCCGTACCACCTTGCAGGCGCTGTACGCGATCTATGATAACTGTAATTCGCTGCACACCAACGCTTACGATGAAGCCATTACCACGCCAACCGAAGAAAGCGTGCGCAGGGCCATGGCCATACAGCTGATCATCAACCGCGAACTGGGCACCGCTAAAAACGAAAACCCGGTGCAAGGCTCCTTCTTCATCGAAGAACTCACCGACCTCGTGGAAGAGGCCGTACTGGCGGAGTTTAACCGCATCACTGAAAGAGGCGGCGTATTGGGCGCGATGGAAAGAATGTACCAACGCAACAAGATACAAGAGGAAAGCCTTTACTATGAATCGCTCAAACATACCGGCGAGTTCCCGATCGTAGGAGTGAACACTTTCCTGAACAAAAATGGTTCTCCCACCGTCATCCCCGCAGAAGTGATCCGCTCTACCACCGAAGAGAAAGAGTTCCAGATCAAGACGCTGCAAGCCTTCCACGAGCGTCACCTGAACAAGAGCAATGCCGCCCTGAAGCAGCTGCAACAAGTAGCTGTGAACAACGGCAACCTCTTTGCAGAACTGATGGACACCGTGAAACATTGCTCCCTCGGACAAATTACCCACGCTTTATACGAAGTAGGCGGACAATACAGAAGGAACATGTAATCTGTAATATCAAAAACTGAATAAAGCAAGAAAGCCCCAAAAGGGGCTTTCTTGCTTTATTCAGTTTTTGATATTAAATTACTATTACTATTCATGAACAACCTGTGCTCGCTGCCGCAGGCTTTTTACTTTTACCGCTTCATCATTGGTGTTTCTTATGAAAAATTTTTTTTTCGGTTTGGCTATGGTCGCCTGTTTGCAGGTACATGCACAAACTACAGACACAGTTGCCAAGCGCATCCTGTTACCTAATGGTTGGTCTCTTACGCCGGTGGGCCATTCCCTGCAATTGGGCGATCTGCCGCTGAACGTAGCGGTGTCTCCATCGGAGAAATTGCTGGCCGTTACCAATAATGGTCAAAGTAAACACACCATTCAACTGCTGGATGCCTCTAAAGAATCCATACTGGATGAAGTGAATATTCCCAAAGCCTGGCTGGGACTCGCTTTCAGCAAAGACGAAAAAAGCCTCTACGCTTCCGGCGCCAACGATAACGTGATCTGGCGCTACGATATCAGCGACCGGAAACTGCTATTGAAAGATAGTATCCGTCTCGGATTGGGATGGCCCAAAGAAAAAATATGCCCTACCGGTATGGCGATCGATTACTCACGTAACCGCCTATACGTAGTTACGAAAGAGAATAACAGCCTGTATGTAATAGACCTGAGCAATAATAGTATCATCAAACGTATCCCGCTGGAGGCAGAAGCCTACACCTGCCTGCTGGCAAAAGATAACAGCCGCCTGTATATTTCATTATGGGGTGGCGATGCCGTAGCGGTGTATGATATTGCGGGAGATAATATTGTAGGTAAGATCAATGTAGGTAGTCATCCTAATGAAATGATCTTGTCGAAGAACGGCAAATATCTCTATGTGGCCAATGCGAATGAGAACTCCGTATCCATCATCAATACAGCTAAACAGCAGGTGATCGAAACGCTGCAAACCGCGCTGTATCCTGATGCGCCCGCAGGCTCTACTACCAATGGTCTTGCTTTATCTGCCAACAACGAGAGATTATATATCGCCAATGCAGATAATAACTGCCTGGCAGTATTTGATGTGAAAACACCCGGCAAGAGCCGCTCAGAGGGCTTTATACCGGTAGGATGGTATCCCACTTGTGTGCGTGTAATAGGTAAGAAAGTGTTTGTAGCCAATGGCAAAGGCTTTACTTCCATGGCCAATCCTGAAGGACCTAACCCGGTTAGCCGCAAGGATGCCAGCGGATCGCACGAGGCCAATACCCGTAAAGATAAACCGGTACAATATATCGCCGGCCTGTTCAAAGGCACCTTGTCTATCTTCAAAGAACCCGGCGAAGCCTTGCTGGGCAAGTATTCCAGGCTGGTATATGAAAATACGCCTTATACCAAGGAGAAGGAAAAACAGGCGGCAGGAGAGGAAGGCAATCCCATCCCGCGTGCTGCTGGTCAATCATCTCCGATCAAATATGTATTCTATATCATCAAAGAAAACCGTACCTACGACCAGGTGCTGGGCGATATCAAAGAAGGTAATGGCGATAGCTCCCTGTGTATTTTCCCGGATCGCGTTACGCCCAATTTGCACCAGCTGGCACGTGATTATGTATTGTTAGATAATTTCTATGTAGATGCCGAAGTAAGCGCTGATGGCCATAACTGGAGCATGGCAGCATACGCCACCGACTATGTGGAGAAGACTTGGCCCACCAGCTATGGTGGCCGTGGCGGTACCTATGATTATGAAGGCAGCCGCAAGGTGGCTTATCCCAAGAAAGGATTTATCTGGGACTATTGTCAGCGTGCGGGCGTGTCATACCGCACCTATGGCGAGTTTGCAGGTAAAACAAAAGCTAATCTGAAGTCGCTGGAAAATAATTTCTGCAAAGGCTATCCTGATTTCGATCTGAACATACAGGACATCTACCGTCAGGGAGTTTGGCAGCATGATTTTGATTCTTTGCTGGCAGCCGATGCAGTGCCTCATTTTAATACGATCCGTTTGGGGAATGACCATACCAGCGGTATGCGCAAAGGAGCTTACTCTCCTTACGCTGCTGTTGCGGATAATGACCTGGCCGTTGGCCGCCTGGTGGAGTATCTGTCGCACAGCCGCATCTGGAAAGAGAGCGCTATCTTCATCCTCGAAGATGATGCGCAGAATGGCCCTGATCATGTGGATGCGCACCGTTCTACCGCTTATGTGATCAGCCCTTATATCAAGCGTAAATCGGTTAATCATAACATGTATTCTACCTCCGGCATGCTGCGTACCATGGAGCTGATCCTGGGCCTGCCGCCGATGAGCCAGTACGATGCGGCTGCAACGCCCATGTGGGAGTTGTTCTCCGCTACGCCCGATCTCACGCCTTATGCTGCACGTCCGGCCAATATAGATATCAACGAGCGCAATACCGCCTGGAATGAGAGCGCTCGCCGTTCCGCTGCTTTCGACCTTGCGCATGAAGATCGCGTACCCGATCTTGAACTCAACCAAATCGTGTGGAAGGCCGTCCATGGCGAACATGCCGTGATGCCCGCCCCTCGCAGAAGCGCTTTCGTGAAGCTCCAGGCCAAGGAAGAGGAGGACGACTGATAAATCGATTAAGCAAATCCCGGAAACTTTTATATTTTACAGTTTCTTAAACGCAAAAAACTGTATGGTTGCAAGGAGAGATTTTATCAGGAACAGCGCCCTGCTGGCGGGAGCTGTGGGGCTGGGATTGCCCAAAACGGTATTGGGATGGGATGGCTATAACTCGCAACGCCCACCGCTGGCCAAACGCAAGTTCACCAGCGAGGCTGTAGAGAAAACGATCGTCAATGTAAAAAAACAGATCGCCGACAATAAGCTGGCGTGGATGTTCGAGAACTGTTTCCCGAATACACTCGATACAACGGTAAATTTCAAGACCCTCGACGGCAAGCCCGACACCTTCGTGATCACCGGGGATATCAATGCCATGTGGCTGCGCGATTCATCTGCACAGGTATGGCCTTACCTTCCACTGATCAAAGAAGATGAAAAGCTCCGCCAGATGGTAGCTGGTGTGGTTAATCGTCAAACCAGGTGCATCCTCATCGATCCTTACGCCAACGCCTTTAACGACGGGCCCACCGGCAGTGAATGGGAAAAGGATCTCACTGATATGAAACCCGAACTGCACGAACGCAAATGGGAGATCGACTCACTCTGCTACACGGTGCGCCTGGCTTACAACTATTGGAAACACGGCGGTGATACCGGCGTGTTCGATGATAAATACCGGCAAGCTGCACACCTGATCGTGAAAACGTTCAAGGAACAGCAGCGCAAGGAGGGCAAAGGGCCATACAAATTCCAGCGTGTCACCGCCTGGCAGTCGGACACAGTGCCTAATTCCGGCTATGGTGCGCCCATGCTGCCGGTTGGCCTCATCGTATCTATCTTCCGCCCTTCAGATGATGCTACGGTATTCCCTTTCCTCATCCCGTCCAACATGTTTGCAGTGGTATCATTGCGGCAGCTGGCCGAGATCAGCGAAACGTTCTATAAAGATGCGGCCTTCGCTAAAGAGTGCCTCGCGCTGGCGGATGAAGTGGATCGCGCCATCAAAGCCTACGCGATCGTGGAACACCCGAAACTGGGCAACATGTACGGTTTTGAAGTAGATGGTTTTGGTAACCGCCTCTTCATCGATGATACCAATGTGCCCAGCCTGCTCTCTATTCCCTACCTGGGCTATACTACGGCGGAAGACCCGCTGTACCAGGCTTCCAGGCATTTTGTGTGGAGCACTTTCCATCCCTGGTATTATCAGGGTAAGTATGGAGATGGAGTTGGTAGTCCGCATACCGGAGAGAATTATATCTGGCCAATGAGCATTATTATGAAAGCCTTGACCAGCCACGATAAAGAAGAAATTGCCGCTTGTATCCGCACGCTGCGTAATACTGATGGCAATACCGGCTTTATCCACGAATCTTATCAGAAAGATGATCCCGGCAAATTTACCCGCAAGTGGTTTGCATGGGCCAATACGCTCTTCGGCGAATTGATCCTCAAAGTGAGCCAGGAATATCCTGAGCTGCTGAAGCGTCAGTACGCATAAAGAAGAAATTATTAAAAGCCCTTGAAGCGCTTTACGCGCTTCAAGGGCTTTTTTGTTAACTTGTGTTTATGATGCCCGCCAATACTTACCAGCAAAGGATAGCAGCCTTCCAGACAGCCATCGCGAAAGAGAAAAAATTTACGTCTACCTTGTCGTGGGCGCGCCTGTTCAGCTTTATTGTAGCGCTGTACGCTGCGGTGGAATATTTCCGGCACGAGCGGAACCCGCTCTGGTTGCCACTTGTAGCGATCGGCCTGGTGGCCTTCGGATGGCTGCTGAAAAAGTATACCCGCGCGCAGCGGCAGCTGGAACTGCTGAAAACCTTGCTGGAGCTGAATGAGAAAGAGCTCAAACTGGTGACTGCCAACATCGCGGATTTCGATGATGGTAATATATACGTAGATGACCGGCATGATTTCACGGGCGATCTGGATGTGTTTGGTTCTTCTTCGCTCTATCAATATATTAACAGAACCGGTACGCTTTCCGGCAGCAAGCTGTTGGCAGAGCGCTTCCGTAACCCTTTACAGGATGTTGCCGCGATTGAAGATACGCAGGCTGCGCTGCAAGTGCTTACTCCCGAATTGGATTTCCGCCAGTACCTGAGCGCCAATGCTTTGCTGGCAAAGGAAGACGGTCAGGATCGCCGGGAGATAGGCCTGTGGCTGCAAATGCCGCAGCATTTCTTCGGTAAGCGTTCCTGGGAGATTGCCCGCTGGCTATGCCCGGCGCTGGCAGTGGCCATGATTTTCGTATATGCGTTTACGGGAGCCTACTACCCGCTGGTGCTGGTGCTGCTGGTGAACTGGTGCATCCTGCTCAGTTGTCAGAAAAAAGTATTGGAACAGCATTCATTGATGGCGCGCAAAGAAAGCATCCTCGACAAGCTCGATGTGTTGCTGCAATCTATTATACAGATGAATGTGGGCGAATCCAAATTGCTGAAAGAGCAGCAGGCTATTGCCGCCGGCGCCGATACCGCTTTGCGGCAGCTGGCGCGCATCAGCGGCGCCCTTGATCAGCGCCTGAACTTGCTGGTGGGCTTTGTGCTGAACTCCATCCTTTTATATGATGTGCATTGTATGGTTAATTTAGAGAGATGGAAAAGCCGTCACCGCGATCAGATGAACAGCTGGTTTGAAGTGATCGCCATCATGGAGGTATGGAACAGCTTTGCCACATTCGCTTTTAATCATCCGGGATATAACTATCCGAAGCCTGTTGGCGGCAAGCTGTTGCTGGAAGCGACTGTGCTGGGCCATCCATTGATCCCGGAGGCCGAATGTATCCGGAACAACGGCGCCGTGGGCGCCAATGCCAGCTTCCTCATCATCACCGGATCTAATATGTCGGGTAAAAGTACGTTCCTGCGCAGCGTTGGCGCTAACCTGCTGCTGGCGATGTGCGGTGCGCCGGTTTGCGCTGCCAGCTTTACTTTCAGCCCTATGCGCATCATGACATCCATGCGTATCAAAGATTCTATTGCCAGTCATACTTCCTATTTCCAGGCAGAGCTGCTGCGCCTGCAACATA
Source organism: Chitinophaga vietnamensis (assembly GCF_902167635.1). Classification (GTDB taxonomy): domain Bacteria; phylum Bacteroidota; class Bacteroidia; order Chitinophagales; family Chitinophagaceae; genus Chitinophaga; species Chitinophaga vietnamensis. The sequence goes on along the minus strand of NZ_CABHMS010000006.1, from coordinate 83,988 downwards.
TCATACAGCAATTGAAAGCGGGCGTACCTATTTTTATTTTGCTGGATGAGATATTGAAGGGCACCAATTCAGAAGACAAGCTCTCCGGCTCCCGCAGTCTGATCGAGCATTTCCTGGCCTATCAATGCCTGGGCATGATCGCCACGCACGACCTGGAACTGGGCCAGCTGGAAACTGCCTACCCCGCCCGTGTTCGCAACTATTGCTTTGAAAGCACGATCCGCGATAATCATCTCTTCTTCGACTACCGCATCCGTGAAGGCATCGCCCGTAACAAGAATGCCACCTTCCTGATGAAACAAATGGAAATCATCTAAATCTCAAATCCGGAAATTTAAAAAGCCTCAAATTCCTAAATATTTTAGTATCTTTACTAAAAATATTAGTTCATGACTTTGCCGTTCCAGGAAGATGCGCCTGAAAATCCCTATTACAAAGGGCGCGGGGCGCAGATCAATCCTAAGAATAAGTACCTCAAAGGGGAATATGTGCAGGAGCACGCAGAAGGGATCGATGAGTGGTGGCAGGCGGATGTACCCACGCAGGTATTTGAGGAGCATGCGAAAACCATCGTCAACAAGGTGGATAGCCCCGATGTGGGCATGTGGTACTCTATGAACCCTTACCAGGGCTGTGAGCATGGCTGTATTTATTGCTATGCCCGCAATGCTCACCAGTACTGGGGTTTGAGCGCCGGTCTCGATTTTGAACGCAAGATCATCGTGAAGCACAATGCGCCGGAGCTGTTGCGCAAGTTCCTCGATAACAAGAACTGGGTACCCAAACCGATTTCCCTGTCGGGCAATACAGACTGCTACCAGCCGGTAGAGCGCAAGATGTGGCTTACCCGCCAGCTGCTCGAAGTGGCGCTGGAATACAAGCAGCCTGTAGGTATCATCACCAAAAACTCGTTGGTGCTGCGCGATCGCTATATCCTCCAACAGATGGCGCAGGACCAACTGGTATGCGTATACGTTTCCATCACCACCATGGATGAGAGCCTGCGCCTCAAAATGGAGCCCCGCACCACCACCGCAGCGCAGCGCCTCAAAATAGTAAAGGAGTTGAGCGAACTCGGTATACCCGTTGGCGTTATGACCGCTCCCATGATCCCCGGCCTCAACGATCATGAGCTGCCCCGGCTGCTGGAAGCCGCTGCTGCCAACGGCGCTAAATTCGCCGGCTATACCGTGGTGCGCCTCAATGATGCGGTGAAGGTGATCTTTAAAGACTGGCTCTATAAGAATTTCCCCGACCGCGCCGATAAGGTATGGCACCACATTGAAAGCATGCATGCCGGCCAGGTGAACGACAGCGAATACGGACGGCGCATGCGCGGCGAAGGCAATATCGCCGAAATGATCCGGCAACAGTTCCGCATCCACACCAAAAAGAATGGATTGAATATGGAACGCTTCGAGTTTAACTGCGATTCGTTCCGCCGCCCTTCCTCGCAATTGAGCCTTTTTTAGCAGATCAAAAGCCGTATATTCGTTAGCGTTAAAACAATATCTCTGTACATGAAAAAGCTTTTTTACCATTGCTTGTATAGCCCTGGCTGGCACTGCATCTGCCCAAACAACCGTCGTATGGGGCGATTACGGCAGCAGAACCGAAGTAAGGAACGACGCGGGCATCAAAGGCGATACGGTGCGCTCAGGTTTCTATCAAACCAATGCCCCTGTGAATTACCCCAACGGCGCCGTCAACGGCTGGTGGCACCTGCTGGATGTCAGGCATACCAATCCACTGAATAATTATGCGATGCAGATTGCCGGTGCTTTCTCGGATCAGCAGCTGTATTTCCGCAAAACCAATAATGATGGCACTACTGGCTGGTCCAGGTTCATTGCCGAGAATGGGGGAAAGGTGGGTATACGAACTGTTAACCCTCAGGCAGCATTGCAGATCGGCGATTCCGCCACCAGCAATCAAAATCAGGTCGTGATCCCTGGCGTATACAATTTTGAAAGAGTGGCCCTGGGGCAAACCGGTAATGGCAACGCAGCACTGGAATTTGTGAACCATTCCTCCAGCACGCAGTCCTATGGCGTGAAGATAGGCACCAATGTAGACGTTTATTATGGCGGGCTTTTTATTACCACGGCGCCAACAACGTCTTCCTATGGTACGCTGGCTTATAATACCATTCCGGCGGTTTTCGTAGGCACGGATAATTGTGTGGGCATCAACACCAATAAGCCCAATGGCTATAAACTGGCTGTGGGCGGCAGTATGATCGCAGAAAGAGTAAAGGTAAAACTGCAAAGCGCCTGGCCTGATTATGTGTTCCATCCGGATTATGAATTGCCTTCCCTGCAGGAAACAGCAGCTTATATCCACCGGCACGGCCATCTTCCGGAGGTGCCTGCCGCCGCTACAGTGGCCAGGGACGGCCTTGATATAGGGGATATGAATGCTACGCTCCTCAAAAAAGTAGAAGAGCTGACCCTGCATCTTTTGAAGCAGGAAGAGAAAATCAGGCAACTGGAAGATCAACTCAACACACTAAAAAAGTCATCGAGATAAAATAATTGTTAACTCCACAAAAAAAGTAGGGTATTTTTTTATGTTGGATAAAAAATAAAATTTACCTTTGTTGCATTAACAAACAAAACATAACTGTGCAACTTTCATCAACATATAAAATTTCAGCGATGGCATGCAAGCAAAAGCAGGTCCAGAGCAGGATGCGGGCACGTTGCACCGATTGTTAACGACAGAAAGTTATCAAACGATATAAACAAAGGTCCCGCACAAAAAATGCGGGACCTTTTGCTTTAGAAGCAGTTAGAAATGATGACATTGAAAGAATTTCAAGCGATAACTGTAATACATCAATACGCTAACCGAAAGGATATGCGTAAACAGGATGGCTTTGCCTTGAAAAAGCCAGACGGACCTCGTATGCAATAATGATTCGTTTACATTATTAAAACGCCTGGCTCGTCAACGCGGCCGGGCGTTTTTTTTATCCGGCATAAAAATGGCATACAAACAATTTTTTTAGAACGTTATGTACTTCGACCCGGTACATAACCCCAAAATGAAAGTATCATGAGGAACGTAATTCAAGTTGTAAGAGAGGCTTTACTCACCAATTTCAGGGAGTTAGACCAATGGTTTGAAAAAGACCAGGTACTGCTGCATTTCAAACCTGAACGCGATCAATGGAGTATCAGAGAGGTACTGGAACATATTTCACTTACCAATTACTTCCTGCTCCTGATCATTAATAAGAGCACACGCCGTGCGCTGGAACGTAAGAAAACCGGCCATACCGTAGTGTTGCCCGCTGATTACGAAGATAAATTTGCACAGATCGACGTGATAGGCAGCAAATCCTTCGGATGGGTAAGGCCCGAACATATGGAGCCTACCGGCCTGAAAAATCTCCAGGAAGTGAAAGTGCTCCTGAAACAACAATACGCACAATGCATGTATAACCTGTCGCTGCTCAAGAACGGTGAAGGCGTGCTGGTATTCACCAACATGTCTGTGAACCACCTGGGCAAGCTCGACATCTACCAATACATCTACTTCCTTACCAAGCATATCGAACGCCATATCCGTCAGATGCAAAGACTGGAAAAGCAGTTCGAAGAAAGCGCGGTAATGATATAAGATATAATGACGGTCGACCATCGCCATCTATTATTGTTAATCCTGTTATTGTGGATTGTATAGCCGGAAGCAAACAGCTTCCGGCTTTTTTATGTATATAACGTTAGCGGATATACGTAGTTGCTAAATCAATACAGCAGCAGGTTACAGCATACAAGGAAATTTTATAGAAAAAAGTTTTGAAATTTTTTGTCAAAAATTTGCAATATCAAAATAGAAGCGCTTATCTTTGCATCATCAAAAAATAATAACAACAAATACTCGTAAAAATGAAACGCTTTAATCAATATATAAACACAGCAGCACCCTCTCTGATTGAGGATCGTGGCTGTTCCCGGGCGTTTCGTACTTACAAGTAGATCAAAATATTTGTATCGATAGAAAAGCCCGGGCCATAAAAGTCCGGGCTTTTTTTATTGCCCGTTGCAATGAAGAGATTCCTACATCGCACAAATATCACCAACGGTTGGTTATATCAGGATGGCGCCTTTGATAAGGATGCCAAACGGACAAGTTATGCCTTGACGTAGTATATGCGTCAACGTTAGTAACCCGGTCCGTGCAATACAGGCCGGGTTTTTTTGTGCATGAAATCATTGAGGAGGTACAAAACAAAGCAGCAAAGCGGGGTAATCTTGCTCCGCTGATGTTTTCCCTCTACAGTATTTTTTTCGTCTCTGTTTGCATTAACTCCCCGAAGCGGCCATCAAAAGGATGGCCTTAACCCCAACAGCGGCGGCTGCGCCGCTACTATGATGATAAATTTGATTTACCAGGCGCTGGTATACAGCCCTGGTAAGTCTTTATCTAAAAAAAAGACTATACGAAAATGAACACACAAGAATGCATTTACCTGCAGAATAGTAACTTTTTAAATGCACAATCTGTTTATATACACACTTTCAACAAACTGCCAAACGTCAGTAACCTCTATAACATAGATGGAGAGAAGGCTGCGGATTGGGTTGCTACAACCTGTGCAGCACAGATTAAACAGATTTACCGAAGTACAGATTATAAAACAAAGAAGAAAAAGTATACGCACTCCGAGAGCATATTTGTGTTCGGGCATAATGTGCTGATACATTTCGACGACAATTTCTGCGATATCTTCCACGATGGCAATAATGATGAATTTATCGCGGCCATTACACCGAAGATCGCTGCTTTCAAACGTCGCCAACGGCGTGAGCCGCATGAGATCAATCTCATTGCAATCGCCGCCAGAGGCGGCCTGGCACTTAAAAGCATGGAGATCAAACGCACCCAGCTCGACCTGGATCTTTATTATGAAGACGATTTCAAAGAAGTGGATAAAATGATACAAACACGCCTGAAGAAAGATAAAGACAAAGGGATCGTGCTGCTGCACGGATTACCCGGCACTGGAAAAACGACTTATTTGCGTTACCTTATCGGGAAGATCAAAAAGAAGATACTCTTTGTATCGCCGGAGATGGCCAATAACATCATGGATCCGGGATTCATGGACCTCCTGATCGATAATCCCAATAGCGTGGTGATCATTGAAGATGCAGAAAGCGTGATCATGGACAGGCGTATCTCCGGAAAATCGGCAGTATCCAACCTGTTGAACCTGAGCGACGGCCTGCTGGCCGATTGCCTGAATGTGCAGCTGGTGTGCTCTTTCAACAGCGACCTGTCTGCAGTAGACAGTGCTTTATTGCGCAAGGGCAGGCTCATTGCCAAATATGAATTTGGCAAGCTATCGCTACAGAAAGCGCAGCGTTTATCACAACACCTCGGTTTTAACCGCGAGATCGCGGAGCCCATGACTATCGCCGAGATTGCCAATCCACACCAGGTGGCTGTGGAAAAAACACCGCAGGTGATCGGCTTCAGAAGAGCCACCGCATAATCATTCATTATACCCCGGTGCTGCTGCGGCGGCGCCGGGATCAACAAAACAGATATGACAAAACCAAACATCACCGGGAAATGGCTACTGGCCTTAGGTTACCCGCAGGCGCCGGTGATCAGTGTAGCCCTTAACGTTATAGCCCAACATTATAAACATACAGATGAAGCGGAGATTGCCGATATGATGAAAAACATCCTCGCCGATCCGCAGGCATTCATCGCAGATGAAGTATTAGGAAAGATCGCCGTTAAATTAGTAGAGGATACCAGACCGAAAGTGATACCATTACGGGAAACGCCCGTAGCGTACAACATTTTTGGTGAAGACTTTATAGAAGAAGGTGCATTGAGACAGATGAATACCGCTGTGCGCCTGCCAGTGGCCGTTGCCGGCGCATTGATGCCGGATGCCCATCAGGGCTATGGGCTGCCTATCGGTGGGGTGCTCGCTGCTGAAAACGCTGTGATCCCTTATGGCGTTGGCGTGGACATCGGATGCCGGATGTGCTTGAGTATCCTTGACCTGCCGGAACATACGCTCGAAGGCCATGCTGGTAAGTATAAAAAAGAATTGACCACCTGGACCAAATTCGGCGCTGGCGAGGAATGGAAGAAGAGAGAAGCAGATGCCGTATTGGAAAGAAATGAATTTAACGAGATCCCTTTTCTGCGTCACCTGTATGATAAAGCCGCTGGTCAGCTGGGTACTTCCGGTTCCGGTAATCATTTCGTGGAATGGGGCGTAGTAGAGATCACCGATGCCGGCAATGAATGGCAGCTGGCGCCAGGAAGGTATATAGGTCTGTTGTCGCATTCCGGCTCCAGAGGCCTGGGCGCACAGATTGCGGGGCATTATACCAAACTGGCGAAGGAACTTTGTCAACTGCCGGATTATGCTAAACACCTGGCCTGGCTGGACCTTGATACTGAAGCCGGACAAGAATACTGGCTGGCAATGAACCTGGCCGGCGACTATGCTTCCGCATGTCACCACCTGATCCATAAACGGCTGATCAAGGCTATGGGCGCTACTTTGCTGGCAAGGGTGGAGAACCATCATAACTTCGCCTGGAAAGAAGTGCATCAGGGTAGGGAAGTGATCGTGCACCGGAAAGGCGCTACCCCGGCGGGTAAGGGCGTGCTGGGTGTTATCCCTGGCTCTATGACCGCACCCGGTTTTATTGTAAGAGGCAAAGGCGATGCCGATAGTCTGGACTCCGCCTCACATGGCGCCGGTAGAAGGATGTCGAGAACAAAAGCAGAACAAACTATCACAGGTCATGAGATGAGAAAAGCCTTGGAACAAGCCGGTGTAACCCTGATTGGTGGCGGCCTTGACGAGGCGCCTGGCGCCTACAAAGATATCCGTACTGTAATGGCGCGGCAGGCGGCACTGGTAGAGGTAGTAGGGCGTTTCGAACCGAAAGTGGTGAGAATGGCGGATGGCGGCCCTGCAGAAGATTGATCATTCTCTCGTATCATATGTAATCGTGAAGGTGAAAGGCAGTTTGCTGCTTTTCACCTTTCCTTTTTATTAGTCTACAAAAATAGTAGGATAATTAAAATTTATTGCCTATTATTGCAACGTTTACCACCACCTGATAATTATAAAATGAATACCCGTGTATGGACCTGTGCCATACGCTATGCCTGTGTCATGCGTAGTGCTGGCGGCGGCAACAGATTCCTGTGTTTCAAAATTTTAAACCGTGCATTTAAACTATCTGGCATTTGCGGTACCCTTCTTTCTGGCTTTCATCGGGTTGGAGTACCTGGTATCAACGAAAAAGGGCAAGCGGTATTTCCGGTTCAACGATTCTATCAGCAACCTGAGTATAGGGATTGCAGAGCGCCTGGCCGACACGTTTACGGTGGGCATATTCTATTTCGTATATGATTATTTATACCGCCACTACGCTATTTTCAATATCCGGGCGAGTGTGCTGTTATGGGTGGCTTTGTTGTTGTGTACAGATTTTGTTTGGTATTGGTATCACCGCCTGGCGCATGAAGTCACTTTGTTCTGGTGTGCGCATGTGGTGCATCATCAGAGTGAGGAGTTCAATTATACTGTATCTGCGCGGATCACGGTGTTCCAGGCATTCATCCGGACGGGCTTCTGGGCGATATTACCGGTGATCGGCTTTCCGCCGGCGATGATCACCAGCATGTTACTGGTACATGGCTTGTATCCTTTCTTCATTCATACCCGTACCATTGGTAAGCTGGGCATCCTGGAGTATATATTGGTAACGCCTTCGCATCACCGTGTGCATCATGCCAGCAATCCGCAATATCTCGATAAAAATTACGGAGATGTTTTCATCATCTGGGATAAATTATTTGGCACTTTTACCAAGGAGGGGGAGGAGCCGGCATATGGCCTCACCAAACCTTTGCAGAGCAATAGTTTCCTGTGGCAACATTTCCATTTCTTTTTGGAAATGCTGTATTCCGTGAAACGTGCCACTGGCTGGAGGAGCCGGCTGCGTATCATCTTCGGCAAGCCGGATAATGTGGACCCGGCGGCACGGCAGGTGTTGGAAGAACGTTTCCTGTTGCGCAACGACAGTATAACGGAAACGCCTAAACTGAATAACTATGTGGTATGGCAGGTGGCTTCCGTGTTGATACTGTTGTTCAGCTTTCTTTTGATGGAACACTACGTGCCGGTGTTCATCCAGGTGTGTGTGGTCCTGCTCATTTTGTTGACCCTGATCAACTGCGGCGCCATCCTGGAGCAGAAGCAATGGGTATTCTACCTGGAATACGCACGGTATGTGGTGTTGAGTCTTGCTTTATATTATTGCTGGCCCAGCCCGGCGGTGTTGTTGGGGGCGGCCTCGCTGATGGTAATGGCTTTCTATTTTCATACACGGCTGCGGCAGCGTTATTTGCAGCTGGTGTACGGGGTGGCTAACTGATCTTTTTATACAGGTTACGTGGCCGAGAGACGAGGTAAAGGTCCGCAAAACCTTGACGACGGTTTGAATCCGTCCGTAACCTGTTAATTTATTTTCACTTTTGTCTTCAGCATTTTCCTTGCAAAGTGTATCCTGCTTTTGATGGTGCCCAGGGGCTCCTGGAGCATGTCTGCTATCTCGAAATATTTATACCCCTCATAGTATAACAGGAATGGATGTTTGAAAATAGGTGGCAGGTGAAATACTGCCAGGTGAATGTCTTTTGTCCGCAGATTGGATTCTGCCCTGTTCCCTACCATACCTTGCTGGTAGTTAATAAAGAAGTTGCTGAGTGCGGGTTCGCTGATGATGCGTTGTTTCATCTTTTTGCGGTAGTGATTGATGAAAATGTTACGCATGATGGTGAAGAGCCATGCCCGGATGTTGGTGCCTTCCAGGTATTTTTCCCGGTTAGATAATGCACGGACCAGTGTTTCCTGGTAGAGGTCTTTGGCCTGTTCGGCATCTTTGGTGAGGGTGAATGCAAAGGGTTTGAGGAAATCGGCATTCCCGACAAGCAAGGTGTTAAATTCAACAGATGACATATTTGTTTAGTTTTTGCCTTAACTAATTTAAACAAAACTAATGCTCGGGTGAGCAGCAATTCTGAAGCCTTACGTATTATAGTCAAATATTATTTTAACCGGCAAAGGGGCCACCATAACTAATCTGCCGCAAGTCTCCCTTTACAGGAAAAGCGAAAAGTGGGGATCTTTTAATTGAAACTTAACTTTATGGTTACAGGTAAATCCGCTGATTTAGTAAGCGCTCTTTATACATTAACGGAAAATCCGGGAAAATGGATTGCAGGTATCTTATATAATTATTGTCTTTTAATATTATAATTTATGTAAATATTATAATCGGCTTAAAATTTATATTTGGTTTAACCCCGGAGGAATCCGGCATGATTCTGATGGGGAGGGACGCGTCTGCAGGCAAAATAAGTTACGTGCTACTTGGGAGTAAAAAGAGGGGGTTCCTATTATAATTCCTGTAACATTTATATGTTATTTTATATAGATTTGCACCTTATTTAGCAGAATTTCAACCAGTAATCCTGAAATTGTCTGCGGAAAAAAGTATTCGAGAAAGTAATATATCCTGAAATACATGTTCAAAAAATTATTGCTGATCCAGTTTTTTCTGTTTGTTGGCTTTTGCGTAAGCGCTCAGAGTTCCTTGTTATCCAAGGAGCAGATTAAGGAAATGAAGGTCGATAATCTGTCTGATGACCAAATACGCCAGCTGGTGGCTGAAATGAAGAAAAACAATATTGCGTTTGAGGATATAGATACTTATGCTCAGCAAAAGGGTATTCCCGATATTGAAGTTAGCAAGTTGAAGGCCCGCATACAACAGATGGGATTGGACAAGGAACTGAGCAGCAATTTTCAGAAGAACAGCAGCAGAAATGACCAGTATGGTACCCGCAAGGTAGACGACGCTACATCTGAGCCCAGCATTGACCAAAAGAATAAAACGAAAGAAGAAGAGGAACAGGCCAGGAAGAGAAAACGCATCTTTGGCGCTGAGCTGTTCAGTAATAAAAATCTCACTTTCGAGCCTAATCTAAGGATGCCCACTCCGCCGAACTATCGTCTGGGAGCTGAGGATGAGATCGTGATAGACGTATATGGCTATTCCGAAGTGCAGCACCGTTTGAAGGTATCGCCTGATGGATACATCCGCATCCCTAATCTGGGCCCGGTTTACGTGAACGGCCTGACGATGGAAGAAGCAAAAGTACGCGTTACCAAACAGCTTGCCGCTATATATAGTGGTATCAAGGCTGGCAACACCTTTGTACAGATCACCCTTGGAAATATCCGTAGTATCCGGGTATTATTGATTGGCGAGATCACAACTCCCGGATCATACACCATCCCTTCCCTGGCTACTGTAGCCAATGCGCTGTATGTTTCCGGAGGCCCTAATGAAAATGGTTCCTTCCGTAATATACAGGTGATCCGTAACGGATCTGTGATCGCCACATTTGATTTGTATGATTTTCTAACGCATGGTGATCTCAGCAATAATATCGTATTGCAGGATCAGGACATCGTTAAGGTAAATCCATACAAGACAAGGGTAGAGCTTTCCGGTGAAGTGAAACGCCCGGCTATATTTGAAGCAAAAGAAAATGAAACCCTGCAACAGGTCATTGATTTCGCCGGCGGCTATACGGATGTGGCATTCAGAGACATCATCCGTGCCTATCGTGTGAACAACAAAGAAAGAGAAGTAGTGAATGTACCGGCCAGCGAAATAGGTTCTTTCCACCTGAAGTCCGGCGACCAGTTTTATATCGACTCTATTCTGAACCGTTTCAGTAACAGGGTTACCATCACAGGCGCTGTTTTTCATCCTGGCAACTATGCGCTGGAAAATAATATGACCATCGCTGATCTGATCAAAAAAGCAGACGGCGTAAAAGAAGTAGCGGCATTATCGAGAGGCCTTATCCGCCGCTTGCAGCCTGATTTTTCACCACTGTATGTGAACTTCAACGTGAAGGATGTACTGAGCGGAAAAGATAATACACAACTGCAGAAAGAAGATAGCGTAACGATCTATTCCAAAGTGGATCTGCGGGAAGAATATGAAGTGAGAATAGATGGTGAGGTCAACAAACCGGGTTATTTCAACTATGCCGACAGCATGCATCTGGAAGACCTGATCTTAATGGCAGGCGGATTGAGAGATGCGGCTTCCATTCAACATGTAGAAATATCCCGCAGGATACGCCACAGTGGAGGTTATGATCGGAATGATAGCGCCAAGGCCATCATCAAACAGTTTGATATCAACGCGGACCTGAGCAGTAATTCGGATGTAAAATTTGTATTACAGCCGTTTGATGAGGTAGTGGTACGCCGTTCGCCTTCTTATTCATCCCAGGCTAATGTGGTGATCCACGGAGAGGTGGTTTACCCCGGAGAATATACAATCAACACGCGCGCGGAACGTATCTCCGATCTGATCAGAAGAACAGGCGGCCTGCGTCCGGAAGCTTATGCGGAAGGCGCCGTTATGACCAGGAAAACATTTATCAACGAGAGTGACAGTTCACTGCTTGCCAACAAATTGGAGGTGTTTTACAATAAATTACAGGATAGTAGTGATATCAAACGTTTACAGACAGCTGTAGACAGAAGAGAGCAGCTGTTGGGCATTAACCTGGATCATATTCTGAAACATCCTGGTTCTAAATACGATCTGTTGCTGGAAGAAGGCGACGTGATCAAAGTACCAAAGAGATTGCAGACTGTACAGGTATTCGGTGAAGTGTACTTCCCCAAGAAGATCAGGTATGATAATAAGAATACATTCAAGGACTATATCCATGGAGCGGGCGGATTTACAGCCCAGGGCCTGAGAAGAAGAAGTTATATTGTTTATGCAAATGGAGAAGTGAAGAATACCAGGAAGGTATTATTCTTCAACTCTTACCCCAGAGTGAAACCCGGAGCAGAGATTTATGTACCATCCAGGAAAGAACGAAAAGGACTGAATGGCCAGGAAGCGGTTGGCATAGCAAGCGGATTGGCGGCAGTTGCTTTGCTTGTCGTTACACTATTGGATAAAATCAAGTAACAGTTCTTACAGCATATTTAAAGGTATAACATAAATTAAGCTCAATGGATCAGCAAAATATTGCAGGAGACGCAGAAATGTCGATCAAGGAACTGATACTAAAAGTCCGTAAATGGACAGGTTTTTTGCTGAAGAGATGGCTGCTGATTCTCATCTTTGGCGTTGTGGGAGCGGGTTTGGGAATAGCTTATGCTATTCTTAAGAAACCTACTTACAATGCTGAACTTACTTTCGTGTTGGAGGATAACAAGTCTAATCCTCTGAGTGCGTACGCAGGTATTGCGAGCCAGTTCGGTATTGACTTGTCGGGAGCTTCGACCAGTGGCGTATTTGCGGGAGATAATGTGATCGGCTTCCTGAAATCCAAATTGATGATCGAAAAAACCTTGCTGGCGAAAGCGTCTACATTAGGCAAGGATTCAAGTCTGGCAGATCTCTACATCGCTATTTATAACAAACATAAGCTCTGGAAAAATAAGCCGGAATTGGCCAACATAGCCCTCCCGGCAAATGCCAACCGTAAATTTTCGCCAGTGCAGGATAGTGTGCTGGGCGCACTGTATGAAGAGGTATCGGAAAAAAATCTGGTAGTTGAGAAAATAGACAAGAAGCTGAGCTTTATCTCTGCTACTTGTAACTCAAAAAGTGAAGTTTTCTCTCAGGAGTTCGTGGAGAATCTGGTGCGGAATGCGACAAATTTCTACATCGAGACCAAAACGATGCGGTCCAAGGTGAATGTAGACAGGCTCCAGCAAAAGGCAGATTCCCTTGAACACTTGCTGAATAAGAAAACATATACTACTGCCGCCGCCCAGGACATTAACCAGAATCCTGCGAGAAGGGTGGCTACAGTTAACCTGGAATTGGACACGCGAGACAAAATGATTTTGCAGACTATTTATGGAGAGGTATTGAAGAATCTTGAAGTGAGCAAAATGAGTATGCTACAGGAAACCCCCCTGATTCAGATTGTGGACCGTCCTACCTTACCCCTAAAAAAAGAGAAAATAAGCAAGCTGAAAGGAGCGATCCTGGGAGGCTTCATCGCTGTGTTTTTTACGTGTGTGTTTCTCGTGTTGAGGAAATTATACAGGGAAGTGATGGCATAATTGCACCGTTCAGGGAACAAACTGTTGAAGGGTATTCTTTTTTTATTTGCCTGGTTTTAAATGACGTGCCGCTACAAAGCATTATATATTCCGGACTAGGGGGATTCGCAAAACCTGCTGTTATGTGTGTGGGTATTTTGCCTTGGCTTTTAAGCCGTAAAAATTAAAAAAAAAGAAATGCTACAGTATTTCAAGAGGTTGGTGGGAGGTAATGCGCACCGCTCGGTTCTGGTTAAAAATTATATGTATCTTTCAATGTACCAGGTCATCAATTTTCTGGCGCCCATACTGATCATACCACACATTGTGAAAGTATTGGGGATCGCGAAATATGGCGCTGTGGTATTTGCATATGCGTTTGTAACCTACTTTGCTATCTTCACTGATTACGGTTTCAATCTTTCGGCAACAAGAGATATTTCCATCAACCGGGACAACAAGGATACGATCAACCGCATTTTTAACCGTGTGTTGCAAAGCAAGCTGCTGCTCTTTTTCATCGCTTTGCTGGCGTTTACGGGTATTGTATGGGCCATTCCTTCTTTCAGAAAAGAGTTTTGGTTGTACTATTGTAGTTTCCCGCTGGTACTATCACAAACACTGCTTCCGATCTGGTTTTTTCAAGGTATAGAAGACATGCGGTTTATAGCCATGCTGAACGCGATCTCAAAGCTATGCTTTGTGGCACTGATCTTTATACTGATCCATTCTCCCGAGCAATACGTGTTGGTGAATCTCTTGCAAGGCGCCGGAGGCCTGGTGTCTTGTGTGATCTGTTTTTTCCTGGTGGTCAAAAAATACAACATCACTTATGTACGCATACCGTTAAAGGAGATAGCACAGGAGATCAAGGAAGGAACTGCACTGTTTATATCTGGTTTCGCTGTGAATGTCTATGTCAATTCTAATACCTTTATATTAGGTATGTTTGTAGACAGAACTATCCTGGGATACTATGGTATAGCAGAAAAAGTGGTGCTGGCAGTGAAACAGTTGCTAATTGTTTTCTCGCAGGTGGTATATCCGTATATGTGTAAAATTACGGTGGAATCTTATGACAAGACGCGCCAGTTCCTCAAAACGGTATTCATTCCCTTCACCTACCTGGTTATCGGATGCTGCCTTTGCATATTTTTCTTTTCTGATTTGATCGTGTTATATGCGCTGAAGGCGAGGAATCCGGAACTATCCAATATGTTGAAGTTGTTTTCTTTTTTACCTGTGATCGTGCTGTTTGATATTCCGGCATATCAGGTTTTGCTGGCTTATAACCTGCGAAAGGCATATAGTACGATATTGGTGAGCGGTTGCGTGTTGAATATCCTGCTGAACTTTGTATTGGCTTATTATTTCAAGGCATGGGGAACAGTGGTTTCCGTGCTAGTAACTGAATTATATATCACCGTGGGGCTGAACATGCTTTTGCAGTTTAAATACCCACAGTTCGCACTGTTGAAGCGAACGAATAAATAAGATCCGGATGGAGGAATTGCTGACATATGACTATGGCCGGGGTGGGCAATCGGGAAATCTCGGTATAAGGTTATTTGTGAAGCTGGAAAGGCTACTGGTATATGTTGGAGCCTTGCTGCTGGGATTAATGCTCTTTGCACCTTATAAGCTGATGCCTGTGAAGGCAGGGCTGATCGGCATCATATTGTTGGCTGTTATTATGAGAATGTGCATGCGGAAGAAGATAGGACTGGCGAGACCCGTATTCATCTGGTTCGGTATATTCATCCTATACGGCGTTTTCTTCACTATCACTGCTTTGTTTACCCAGGGAAATGTGATCTCCTATATTCTTCGTTCCACCACTGTCAACATCGTCTGGCCACTCTTGTACCTGTTTTTTGTTACAGGCGTTCACAAGAACTACATGGCTGATGTAATGTACAAGACGATGGTGTATGCGACCCTGTTCATCGGGATCTTCTGCATTGTAGCCACCATGATGATGTTGGGACTGCTTCCCCAGGTAATTCCGTTGGACAACATGGTGGAAGTGGCTGTAGACCCGGATAACGACAACTATCAGAAGGTCGTGATCCCTTCGGCTACGGCATTGATCTTTCTGATCCCCTATGTATTAACGTTGATCATCTTCTTCAGGCAACTGCCGTTCAAGATCAACAGGCTTGTGCTCTATCTGGCTTTCATAGCAGGGGTGGTAGCGGTGGTATTTACCGCGAGAAGAATTCTTATTCTTAATATTCTGTTGACACCCTTTTTTGTATGGATATTCCTGAAACTGGGCAACGTGAAAATGGGTGTTGCATTCGGGCGACATGTAAGAAAAATATTGTTATACTTCTTTAGTGGTATCATTATTGTCGGAATTTTGCTCAGCATTTTTGAGCTGGTTGACTTTACCGCCCTGTTCAACGTATTTTTTGCCGGATTTAACTTTGATACGTCGAGTGCTGGAGAAAGTCCTTACCTTAGGGCGCTCCAGTTCAATGGCTTATTGAAGAGCTGGATGGACTATCCGATCCTGGGGCAGGGGCATGGGACTGCTTCACACTACATTATCAGGAGCCAGGCTACGCCATGGATCTATGAATTGAGCTACCTGGCATTACTGTTTCAGACCGGATTGGTAGGTATTATCATATACCTCTACTTGCTGGCCTGGATCTTTATCAAGGGGATCGGGATACTGAAGCGTTCCAGTACCTACAGGTTTTATATGATGCCGGTGATGGTAGGCGCCTGTAGCTTTCTGATCGCGAATGCCACCAACCCTTATTTGCAGTCATATGAAAATATGTGGACGATATTCATACCAGTAATGATAATTAACATCTATCATATCTATGGTAAACAACAAAATAATAAATGGAAAGCCCGATGATGAACTATAATCCGGAAGTAACTGTTGTTATGGCTACTTACAATGGAGGGAAGTATATCACCGAGCAAATTGAAAGTATCATTAATCAAACGTATTCCAATTGGAAATTGGTGATCAGGGATGACGGTTCTACGGATGATACCGTGAAGATCGCCAAGATGTATGCTGAAAGAGATCGCCGCATAAGCCTTCTCGAAGATGACCGCAAGAATCTCGGCGCCCGTGATAATTTTGGCGCATTGATCAAGTATGTGGCCGGCAAATGTGAGTACCTGATGTTTTCAGATCAGGACGACAAATGGAATAGTGATAAGATTGCACTTACATTGCAACGAATGTTGGAAGCCGAAAAAACATATGGGAAAGATACGCCCTTGCTGATACATACTGACTTTACTTATGTAGATGATAACCTGCAACCGTTAACAGCAAAGCAACATATTGCTCACCTGTTTTCACAGCAGTCCGATAAAATATTGAACAAACTGGTAAGCCAGAACTTCCTCTGGGGGTGCACCATGATGGCTAACAACAAATTGGTCGGATTAATAGGCCCCATCTCCAAATGGGGTGTCAATCACGACTACTGGATTGCGATGGTAGCGGCAGCCACTGGACACATTATTTTTATCCCCCAGCCAACACTGCTCTACCGGCAACACCAGGACAATGCATCTATCGGATTAAAATCCGGCTCCCTCTCTCATCGGGTAAAAAGAATACTTGGAGGATGGAAAGATGTAGTGGCTACAAAGAATAAGAGAATATTGTTGACAGAAGATCTGCTGGCCTGGGCTGGCAATAATATGTCCGCTAACAAAAAAGACTTTCTTGAAAAATTTGTGAAGGTCGCCAGGAAAGGAGGAATATCGGCAGTACTGTTTTGTAGCAGGAATGATGTCCGCCGCCAGGGACCAATACAAACATTGTTATATTATGGCTCTCTGATGGCGAAATTCCGGGATCCACAATAGAAGAAGATTAGTATGAGATTAGTAATTGATTGTCTGATTTTTGAGGATAAGAAGGCATTTGGGTATCAGGAGTATTTATTTAACTTGCTGGACTATTTTTTTTCGCATTATGACAAATTTAAAGCGGAAAAGATCGTCATTGCCTGCAACGAAAAGTCTGTGGCATCTTTTGATAAATATATTTCCCGTTTCCAGGTGCAGCCATTCGCTATCAAGGGAAGACTGCAATTGCTGATTGCCCAGAACCAGATCGCCCAACAATTACAACTCAAGCCGGATGATGTGGTGCTATCTACCTACAACTATTCCGCTATCACCAAGAGGTGCAAGTCGGTCTTGGTTATACACGACCTGCTGTTCTTGCGCAAACGTCTGCTGAACAATACCCTGATGCGCCTTCAGCGGAAAGTACTCATCCCTCTCTCCATCAGGAATGCAGACAGGATCATTGCCATCTCTAATTTTACGGCAGCCGATATACTGCGTCACTACAAAGCAGCCGAAGGAAAGGTAAGCGTGGCTTATAACTATTTCAACTTTAAAAAATTTGAAGGCCCTATCCCCGAACGTCTGACAGATTATCCTCTGGATGCGCCTTATTTCCTGAGTGTTTCTTCCATTCTCAAACACAAGAATGTGATCACCCTGTTAAAGGCATATGAACAGTATGCAAAGCAAGGGGGCGCCGTGAATCTGTTGCTGGTAGGATATTACGAAAGAATGGACCCGGAATCGAAAGCTTGTTACGACGCACTTGATGAAAATATCAGGAAAAAGATCCTATTAACGGGGTATATATCAAATCAGCTGCTCAGGCATTGTTACGAGCATTGTGAGTGCTTTGTGCTGCCAACGAAGTTTGAAGGGCTCGGAATGCCGATCGTGGAAGCCATGTATTTTAATGCTCCCTGTGTGTTATCCGACATCGAAGTATGCCGGGAAGTTTCTGCCAACCTTGCGGTTTACTTCGCTGCTGATGATTATAAAGCGCTTGCTGAAATATTGCTTGGCAAAATATACATACGTGAAAAAGGCGTAGACCTGAGAACACCAGTGGAACAACAATTCTCGGAGTCCGAAACAAGCGAAAGGTATGTGAAAATACTCAATGCTATTTAGATACTATTACACAATCTCAAAAAGGTAAGCATATGTTTGCAGGAAAAACACTTTTAATAACTGGCGGAACAGGCTCTTTCGGAAATGCAGTGCTGAAACGCTTTCTTAATTCAGATATCAAAGAAATAAGGATCTTCAGCCGCGACGAAAAGAAGCAGGACGATATGCGCCTTCAGCTGAATAGCGACAAGCTGAAGTTCTATATCGGAGATGTCAGAGACTCCCAAAGTATTGATTTCGCCATGAAAGGTGTCGACTACATTTTTCATGCGGCAGCCCTGAAGCAGGTACCTTCCTGCGAATTCTACCCTTTTGAAGCTGTTAAAACCAATGCAATAGGAACAGAAAATGTACTGAACTCGGCCATCAAATACGGTGTGGAGAAAGTGATCTGCCTGAGCACAGACAAGGCAGTGTACCCCATCAACGCAATGGGTATCTCTAAAGCCATGATGGAGAAAATTGCCGTAGCTAAATCACGCGTGGATTCAAACACCACTATCGTATGCACCCGCTATGGAAATGTGATGGCTTCAAGAGGTTCCGTGATCCCTTTATTCGTAAATCAGATCAAACAAGGACTGCCTATCACAGTAACAGACCCCAATATGACCAGGTTTATGATGTCGCTGGAAGATGCCGTGGAACTGGTATTGTTTGCATTCAAGCATGGTAATACCGGAGATATCTTCGTGCAGAAAGCGCCAGCCGCTACTATTGAAACCCTCGCCCATGCCCTGTTTGACCTGTTCAAACCCACAGACCTGAAAGTGATCGGCACCAGACATGGTGAGAAATTATACGAAACCCTCGTTACAAGAGAAGAACTAGCGAAAGCAACGGATCTGGGAGATTATTACAAAATATCTCCTGACGATAGAGACCTCAACTACGGAAAATATTTTGTTGAAGGCGAACAGAAAATAGCAGTGATGGACGACTATCACTCTCACAATACACATCGCCTGGACAAAGAAGAAATGAAAGCGCTGCTGCTGAAGCTTGAATTCATCAAGGAAGAATTAAACGGCTAAAAAAGTTTATTCATGGATGTTATAAAAGTTGTGGTAACAGGCGCCAAAGGATTCGTAGGAAAGAACCTGACAGCCCATCTGAAACAGCTTAAGGATATCGAGTTGCACGAAATTACGAGAGCTACCCCTGTTGCAGATTACGCCGGCATACTTAAGGATGCCGCGGTAGTGTACCATCTCGGAGGAGCCAACCGTCCTGTTCATACAGACGAATTCCATACAGATAATACGCTGCTCACTGCTCAGGTGCTGGAACATCTGAAAAACAGTACAAGGCCAGCTAAAATAATTATCTCTTCCTCTGCTCAGGCTACGATGGATAACCCATATGGCAAAAGCAAGCTGGCGGCTGAAGAACTGGCTACAAAGTTCGTTGCAGGAACGCCGCATGAAGTAGTGTTGTATCGCCTGCCCGGCATCTTTGGCAAATGGTGCAAACCAAATTATAATTCCGTGGTGGCAACCTTTTGTTACAACGTTGCCAGAGATATACCACTGGAAGTAAGGGACCCTGACTATCAGGTCACACTCTCTTATGTGGATGATGTGATAAGCTCCTTCCTGGAACACCTGCGTACACTGGTTCGCCAGGGCCAATCTTCATTTGATGAAGTGGCCACCCGGTTTACAGTGTCGTTGGGTAAACTTGCTACTATCATCACTTCTTTCAAGACAAGCCGCGAATCGCTACAGTTGCCGATTAATGGCGATACACTGACCAAATACCTTTATTCCACTTACCTGAGCTACTTACCTGATGATAAATTCAGTTATGCTATGAAACTGAATGTAGACAACAGGGGCGGCCTTTTCGAGTGGATCAAACATGAAGCGATGGGACAGGTATTTGTATCCAGCACGCATCCAGGCATCACCAGAGGAAACCATTTTCATCATACAAAAACGGAAAAATTCCTGGTAATAAAAGGAGAAGCTGTTATCCGATTCAGAAAAATAGATGAAGACAAAGTAATAGAATACCCGGTGAACGGTGATCAGCCACATGTGGTAGACATTCCGCCCGGATATACCCACAACATTACCAATACAGGTAATACAGAATTGATAACATTGTTCTGGGCCAACGAAATATTTGACCAGAACAGACCTGATACTTATTTTTTACAAGTGTGACATAATTCCAGCATGCAGAAATTAAAAGTAATAACAGTTGTAGGAACACGACCGGAGATTATTCGGTTATCCAGGGTGCTGGCCAAACTCGACGAGTCTGATGCCATCGATCATATACTGGTTCATACCGGTCAGAACTATGACTATGAACTAAATCAGATTTTTTTTGAAGATCTGGGATTGAGAAAGCCGGACTATTTTCTCGATGCCGCTGGTGCAAACGCTACCGCCACCATCGGGCAGATACTGATCAATATTGATCCCATTCTGGAAAAAGAACGCCCGGATGCTTTTCTGGTACTGGGAGATACCAATAGTTGCCTTTGTGCCATCCCTGCCAAAAAAAGAAAGATACCGATCTTTCACATGGAAGCAGGTAACAGATGTTTCGACCAACGCGTACCGGAAGAAACCAACAGAAGGATAGTAGACCATATCAGTGATATCAATCTTACCTATTCTTCTATCGCTCGCGAATATCTTTTAAGAGAAGGTCTGCCGGCAGACAGGGTCATCAAAACAGGTAGTCCTATGTTTGAAGTGTTGCA
The DNA here is from genome assembly GCF_902167635.1 of Chitinophaga vietnamensis. Classification (GTDB taxonomy): domain Bacteria; phylum Bacteroidota; class Bacteroidia; order Chitinophagales; family Chitinophagaceae; genus Chitinophaga; species Chitinophaga vietnamensis. Next base: position 63,151 of record NZ_CABHMS010000006.1, on the reverse strand, counting down.
TCATTATCTGCCGAAGGTACAGGCCTCCAATGTGCTGAATACCTTGCAACTCAAGCCCGGACAGTATTTTGTTGTATCGGCACATCGTGAAGAGAACATCAACCTCGAACGCAATTTCAATAACCTCATATCTTCCCTGAACCAGATTGCCCAGGTATTTCAACTGCCGGTGATCGTTTCGGCCCACCCAAGAACCAGGAAGATGATAGAGGCAAAACAATTGACACTGGACCCGCTGATCCAGTTGATGAAACCATTTGGATTAAGCGATTACATTGCTTTGCAAATGAATGCCAAAGCGGTATTATCTGATAGCGGCACTATTTCAGAAGAATCATCTATACTCAATTTCCCCGCACTCAATATCAGGGAAGCACATGAAAGGCCGGAAGCTATGGAAGAAGCAGCCGTAATGATGGTGGGTTTACGTCCCGAAAGAATCCTTCAGGGACTGCAACAACTGAAATATCAACAACGCGATCAGCGAAACTTTAATCTTGTCGGTGATTATTCCATGCCAAATGTTTCAGATAAAGTGGTAAGGATCATTATCTCGTATGTAGATTATGTTAAAAGGGTAGTTTGGAGCGAAAACGCTTAAATGCAAGCACATGGCAAGGATACTGATACACACATTGACATTTAAGCCTGATGGCGTGTCCACTGCCTATCTTTATTCAGATCTGGCAGCGGAACTAAAAAGACACGGGCATACAATTGATGTGTTGACAACAACTCCACACTTCAATATTGTCAAGGAACAAATTGAGCGGCAGCCTTTGAGGAAAAGATGGGGTGGCCTTTTTTATGAAAGCACCTTCCTGGATAATATCAACGTATATCATATCCGGATGAAGAAGTCGAAACGAATGCTGGTGAGAATTATCGACTTCGTATGGTTCCATATTTTCGCTTTCCTTATCGGCATCCGCCTGGGCAGATATGATATCATACTATCACCTTCCCCGCCACTGACGATCGGCCTGATTTCAAACTGGCTGGCCAAAATGAAAGGAGCAAAATCTGTCTATAACGTACAGGAAATATATCCCGACTTTGCCGTAAAGCAGGGAGCTATCAAGAATAAATGGGTCATTTCTATGCTGGAAGGCATGGAACGCAGCATTTATAATAACAGCGCCGCCGTGGTGGCCATTGATACCAAGTTTGAAGAGATCATTGCACCAAGGATCAAAGATCGAAGCAAGCTGTGGGTAATTCCCAATTTCGTAGATACAGAACTGTATGTGCCGCTGCCAAGAAATAACGCTTTTTCAAAAGAACATGGCCTCGACGACAAATTTGTTGTAGGCTATGCTGGCAACATCGGCCATGCGCAGGACTGGCAACCAGTAATCGATGCTGCCAAAGCCTTGATAGCACAGCCGATCCGATTCCTTATCGTAGGGGACGGCGTAAAAAAAGACTGGCTGAAAAAACAGATAGAAGAACATCAGCTCCACAATATACTATTGCTGGACTATCAGCCAAGGGAAATGATGCCAGTTATCAATGCAAGCATTGATATACATACGATCGTCATGAGCCCAAGCAGCAGCAAGGAAGGGTTTCCTTCCAAAATTTACACCATCATGTCTTCTGCAAAATCAGTGATCGTCGTTACAGAAGAGAGTTCGCCGTTAGGCATCCTAATGAAAAAATCAAGTTATGGCATACTGGTAACACCCGGCGATATTGCCGGCTATATCAATGCTATCAAAGAAGCCAGCGAAAAAAGAGCATGGCTGCTGGAGGATGGAGAGAAAGGCAGAAGTTTTATTATCGGCAATTTTTCAAAAGAAGTAATAGGAGAGAAATATAACAATCTGATGTTAGCGCTCGTTCAAAAGACCGACAGATAAGGATTTGACGGGAAGAGAACAAAGATGGTCCTGACTTGTTATAGTGTAAAATGGATGTACTTGAAAATCAATATTTTTCGTCGTATTTTCCATAAACGCTGTGAAACCGAATACAGGACCAGTTTTTGCACAGAGCTATTGAAATAACCAACACAACAGATTATATATATTTCTAACCTAAATAGTTGAACATGCGAAACGTCTGCTTGCTTCTTGCATTTATACTGTTCTCACTTGTAACTGTCAACACTTCCTGTGCACAAAGCGGAAGTATGCGCATTGTGGATAACGGGAAAACGAACTACGTGATTCAGATACCCGCTAATCCAGACCCGATAGAAACACAGGCCGCAAACGTTTTGCAGCAATATTTGCAAAAGATCAGCGGCGCTCAGCTACAGATTAAAAAGGTAAACGGACAGGCCGGCCCTAATTCAATATCACTTGCTAAATCGAATGATGCCAGCCTGGCGGAAGATGGGTTCGCTATCACCTCCGGCGCCGGAAAAGTAAACATAAAAGGAGGTAGCCGGAAAGGCGTCCTGTACGGCGTTTACACACTACTCGAAAAATATCTCGGCTGTAAAATGTATGCTGGCGAAGCTTATGATGTCCCCAAACAGTCTATTGTTTCGCTCAGTAGCAATATCAATCTCAAAGAAACACCTGCGTTCGCCTACAGGACCGAGTTCTTCCGCGAAATGATCTCCAAACCTGAATATACAGACTGGCACAAGCTGTATAATATATATAACTGGCAAACGCAAAAATATGAATATGAAGACTGGGGCCTGTTTGTACACACGTTCGATATCCTGGTGCCTCATACACAGTATTTCTCGCAGCATCCCGAATATTACGCCTTAGTTAAAGGTAAAAGGGTGCCTACGCAGCTTTGCCTTTCCAACCCGGATGTATTCAATATCCTGGTGAGCAATCTCAAGAAAGAGATGGCTAAGAAACCAGATGCCAAATACTGGTCGGTAAGCCAGAATGATAATTTCGATTATTGCCAATGTGATAACTGTACAAGGATCAATAACCGTGAAGGTGGGCCACAGGGAAGTATTATTGCCTTTGTAAACAAAGTGGCTGCCCAGTTTCCGGATAAAGTGATCTCCACACTTGCCTACCAGTATTCCAGGGCCGCGCCTAAAACATTGCGCCCCCTGCCTAACGTTAACATCATGCTCTGCTACCAGGTAGACCGGTCAAATACTATATCACTGGACAAGGCCTCTGCCAGTTTCAGAACTGATCTCGATAATTGGCTTGCACTTACAAAAAATATTATGATCTGGGATTACGTAGTACAATACACCAATGTTTTGAGCCCTTATCCCAATCTGCATTTCCTGAAACCCGACATTCAGTATTTTAAACAAAAGGGAATTAAAATGATGTTCGAACAGGGCTGGAGCAAAGGTGAATTCTCCGAATTGAGATCATACCTCATTGCAAAACTGCTCTGGAACCCCGACATCAATGATGATGCTGTGATCAATGATTTCCTGAAGGGGTATTACGGTAGCGCCGCACCCTATTTAAGAAAGTATATCGACCTCGTAGAAAGTGAGTTCAAGAAAAGTGGTAACAGTTTGCAGTTGTTCGGAAAACTGGACAACGCAAAAAACTCCTACCTTTCCTTGCCCTTGCTGGGACAATACAACAGTCTTTTTGACCAGGCTGAAGCAGCTGTGAAAAGTGATAATGCTCTGCTGGATAGAGTACAAACAGCCAGGCTCGCAATCGATTATGTTTTCCTGGAAACAATGAAATCATCCAAAAACACTTTGCTGGCGCCCGCTAACAACAGGGCCATGAGCGTGATGTCTAAAGCCATGCCCGCAGCCTCTCAGAGCGCAGCTGCAATGGGCGTTAAATCCGTTGATGATGTAAAAGCAAAGCTGGACAATTTTATCAATAATTGCCGCAAAGCGAAAATAGTGGAGCTGTCAATTGATGGTAAAGATCTGAATGGCTACAAAAGTGACTTCCTCAAATCATTAGATAAATAATAGTGTTCACCGGCAGTGACTAGTGTATAGTCATTGCCGGTTTATAAAACTGTTCTGTGTGCATGATCGCACGATAATAGTTATCTACATTATATCCAATCGCATAAGTTAGCTGCGCAGCAGCCTGAGACGACAAGCCATCCTGCTCTCCTGTTTCATACAATGTTTTCAAATGACGTTCGAGCGACGGATTATCCGTAAAAAGATCATCTGCCACACCTATGCTCTGATCAAAGGTGCCATCCTCGAAGCGGAAACATGGAAGATGAAAAATGTAAGATTCGTAATAGGTGGCTGTATTAACGGCAATAGCGAAATCAAATGATTTCTTACTGAGCAGTTCACTAATGGTAATATGAGAGGGCAGTATCTCCAATTTGCCGCTGGAATCACTGATGTGGTTAGCGTAGTGTTGCTCTTTCAGGCTGGGATGCAGCTTTATCTGAAACCGGATGTCGGCATGGGATGCAGATAATTTTTTCAGAATATTCAGCATCCTGATATTGGTGCCTTCAAACGCGCTTCTGGCAAGAAAAACCACCGCCTTCCTCGTCAATGGCCCTTTGCCGGAAGCCTGGATAACAGGGATGGTACGCGGATATCCACCCACCAGCAAGCGTTGCGCCGGAATACCATAACCATACATTTCATCCTTAGTATATTGCCCCCAGCAAATATGGTAATCGGAAATCATGTTCTCATATGCAATCGCATCAAACGGAATATTCCTGGTAAACACATAGCTCACGCCATGCTGCAGCGAATAAGTTGGAACGCGGCGCTTGATAAAGTATTGTGTGAGTAGATTCTCAAGATAATGTACCCCACAGAAAGCCACGTATTTATTGACAACCGGCGTTCTCTGTTTTTCGAGATGATCAATAGTATTTCTTACAAACGCAAACTCCGCCACCAACATCAGTTTATCCCTGAATGAAATTCCTTTTCCCCTGCTGAAAACATGACGGAAAGAAAATAACAGGTTGCGCAAACCCCAAACGGGAATAAAGCCGGTATCCTTTAGATCATAGCTGCCAAATTCACGTGCTTCAAATTTCTGCTGAACATAGTCCCATATCTCGTAATAATCTTTTCTCCTGAATGGTTCTATTGTGAATAAAATTTTTTTCTCAATCTTTTCTAGAAAGCTGAAATCCCTGGCACACCATCCTTTACCCAACTGGCGCATATCAAATGGATTTGTCTTGTAAACCATCTTGGCAATTACCACAGACAATATCTTTTCAAGGTGATATCCCTTGTAATGATATGCAAGGCGCTTCTTCGTCTTGATGTACTTTTCAAAAGTCTCAGGCATCTCAGGCGTATGGTATTTAGTGTTCGATCATTTAATAGTTTACCTAGAGTGGAAACAGGTCTGGCCCCATAGTAAAGCAATCAACCTGTTGGCTCATCATTCGACTGTTGTTTTTACATACTTGTCTGACTGCGGAAACCTTGATAGGTAAAAAGGCTATAATGGGACAGGTATGATTTTTTTATTGATTGAAAGCAGGACAGATCTGCCATAAAGCATTTTTGTTATAAGAAGATTGATTTAATGGTTTTTTAAGTGAACTTTAATCTGGGATTAAATATATAAACTTTTATAGAAAAGAATAGAGGGGATGGAATTTATTTAGATATTTAATGAAAAAGTATATAAATTAAATTAATTATGTGTAAGTCTTAACAAGCGACCTGAATCATGCGGGAAATGAACATTTTGTAACAACCGCTTCCTATTTTGTTCTCTGAACGGAATCCTTAAATTTGCATAAATTCAAAACGGAAGACTTCATGAAAATAGCCCTTATTACAGGCATTACAGGACAAGATGGGGCCTATCTGGCGCAATCACTGCTTAAGAAGGGTTACTTTGTACATGGTATCAAGAGACGTTCCTCCTTATTCAATACAGACAGAATAGATCATTTGTATCAGGACCCGCATGAAACGGATGTGCGTTTCAAATTGCATTACGGGGATCTGACGGATTCGACTAACCTGATCCGCATTATCCAGGAAGTACAGCCTGACGAAATATATAACCTCGGGGCTATGAGCCACGTACAGGTAAGTTTTGAAACACCGGAATATACGGCCGATGCCGACGGTATAGGCACTTTGCGCCTGCTGGAAGCTATTCGTTTATTGGGACTAACCAATAAAACAAGGATCTACCAGGCATCAACTTCCGAGCTGTACGGACTGGTACAGGAAATCCCGCAATCGGAAAAAACACCTTTCTATCCCCGTTCACCATATGCTGTAGCCAAATTATATGCTTACTGGATCACTGTTAACTACCGGGAGGCTTATAACATCTACGCCTGTAACGGGATACTGTTCAATCATGAAAGCCCCTTACGCGGCGAAACATTTGTGACCAGAAAGATCACCAGGGGGGTCGCAAAGATGGCATTGGGCCTGCAAAGTAAACTGTATATGGGCAACCTCGACGCCAAACGCGATTGGGGCCATGCAAAGGATTATGTAGAAGCCATGTACCTTATGTTGCAGCAAGATAAGGCCGAAGACTTTGTGATTGCCACTGGCATCACCAATACAGTACGCGACTTTATAAGAATGGCATTTGAAGAAATAGGTGTGGAACTGGAATTCAAAGGCTCTGGTATTGACGAGAAAGGAATTGTCAAAAGTGTAGCCGATGCCAATCATATATTGAAGCCAGGACAGGAAGTGGTAGCCGTAGACTCCCGCTATTTCAGGCCTACCGAAGTGGAGTTGCTGATAGGCGATCCTGCCAAAGCGCAACAAAAACTTGGATGGAAACCACAATACGATCTGGCAGGTATTGTGAAAGAAATGGTGGCCGCCGATCTTGAATTATTCAAGCGTGAAAGAGTGCTTAAAGATGCCGGCTTCAAAGTATTAAACCAGTTTGAATAGCAGTATATGGACAAAGACAGTAAAGTATATGTGGCTGGGCACCGTGGAATGGTAGGGTCAGCGATTGTAAGAAAGCTGCAACAGAACGGGTTTGACCGGATACTTACAAAAACTTCCTCGGAGCTGGATCTGCGCAGTCAGGAAGCAGTGGCCGGCTTTTTTGAGACGGAGAAACCTGATTATGTATTCCTGGCTGCCGCTAAGGTGGGAGGAATTATGGCCAATAATACCTATAGGGCTGAATTTATTTATGATAACCTGATGATCCAGAACAATGTTATTCATCATGCCTGGAAAGCGGGAGTGAAGAAACTGTTGTTCCTGGGTTCATCCTGCATATATCCTAAAATGGCTCCGCAGCCACTCAAGGAGGAGTATTTGCTTACCGGACTGCTGGAACCTACCAATGAGCCATACGCCATTGCCAAAATTGCCGGTATTGAAATGTGCAATGCTTACCGCGACCAATACGGCTGTAATTTTATTTCCGTAATGCCCACTAATCTGTACGGCCCCAACGATAATTATGATCTTAATAACTCTCACGTGCTTCCAGCCTTGTTGCGGAAAATCCATGAGGCAAAAGAAAATAATGCATCGGAAGTGGTGGTATGGGGCTCCGGAACACCGAAACGTGAATTTCTGCATGCCGATGATATGGCCGATGCCTGTTTCTATCTCATGCAACATTACAACGAAAGAGGACTGGTGAACATTGGCGTAGGGGAAGATATCAGCATTGCAGACCTGGCAAGGCTCATACAGAAAATCGTTGGCTACGAAGGGAAGCTGGTCTTTGATACCAGCAAACCTGATGGCACGCCCAGAAAGCTGATGGATGTTACAAAACTTCACAGCTATGGCTGGAAAGAAAGCATACAATTGGAAGAAGGTATACGTAATGTATATGAGGAATTGAAAAACAATAAGAGGTTTGCCTGAATTATGAAAAACTCGAACAATCACGTTTTTATTATGGCAGGTGGCGTTGGTAGCCGCTTTTGGCCGAAAAGCCGGAACAATTTCCCCAAGCAGTTTATTGATATTCTGGGAATCGGGAAATCGCTCCTGCAATTGACCACCGAGAGATTTCTGAAACTTTGCCCGCCAGCCAATATCCACATCGTCACCAATAAGCAGTATAAAGACCTGGTCTCAGAACAATTACCCAATATCCCCGAAGAGAACATACTTTGCGAGCCATCGCGCAATAATACAGCTCCGTGTATAGCGTACGCGGCATTCCGGCTGATGGCAAAAGATCCGGCAGCCAACATGGTGGTAGCGCCATCCGATCATTTTATTTTGTATGAAGATATTTTTATTGATAAAATAAGACAAGGGCTGGAAGCCGCTGCCGTACAGCCGATACTGTTGACCCTCGGTATCAGCCCCACAAGACCGGATACCGGTTACGGCTATATCAAATATGGCAACACAGATCGCAATGGCATCAATAAGGTGATGCAGTTCACAGAAAAACCGCCACTCGAAAAGGCACGCGAATTTTTAGCAAGTGGTAACTATCTGTGGAATGGCGGTATCTTTATCTGGAATGTGAAAACGGCGATAGAGGCGTTCCGGCAATATGCTCCGGATATCTTTGAGTTGTTTGAAAAAGGAAAAGACGTATACCATACGCAGGAAGAGCAGGCCTTTATTGACCGCTATTATCCGCAGTCCCCCAACATCTCTATCGATTTTGCCATCATGGAGAAGGCTGATAACGTGTATACGATACCGGCAGATTTCGGTTGGAGCGATCTCGGTACATGGGCCTCTCTTTATGATGTTGCAGACAAAGCCGAAGCTGGTAACGTTATTTCGGCAGAACACCTCAAATTACAAGATACCGAAAGCTGTATCATACATATACCCGACCAGAAACTGGCGGTGATTCGAGGGCTCAAGGATTATATTGTAGTGGATGATCAGGATGTGCTGCTCATATATCCGAAGAGCGAAGAACAAGAAGTAAAAAAAGTTACTGAAGTACTGAAAGCAGAAAAAAAATCCCGGTATTTATAAATATAAACAAAGTAGCACGTTTGTTGCCGGGTAACCGATAACTTTTGCTTTACACCTATTTTAGCAAGATTATTGATAACATGTTTGTGTAGCCTGAATCTGTGCGTCGATTTACTTAACTCAAAATTAAATGAATGAGACATCTCATGTGGATGGTGGCAGTCCTATTGCTGGCTGATACCGTAAGCGCCCAGGAAAAATTGCCTGTAGTATTACCGTACAACCCCCAGAATATCCGGGAGCTGTATCTGGACACCAATAACCATCATACGGCCTTCAAACCGATTTTACATGTGGACACCAGCGCTATGTATACTGCCCCGGATACGACTAAACGAAGCTGGATCTATCGCAAACTTTTTAATGAACATTTGTTAGAGTTCCGACATGAAGACTATAACGTTTTCATTGACTTCCTGCCCGATTTCCAGATCGGAAAAACACATGAGGGCAGCCGCACTACCTGGTTAAATACCCGCGGGGCCATTATACAAGCCAATATTGGTCGCAAATTTTATTTTGAATCCTCCTTCTTCGAGAACCAGGGGAAATTTCCACTCTACCTCGATGAATATATCCGTCGCAACCAGATCGTGCCCGGACAAGGAGGGATCAAGGATTATGCTAATAACAAAGCTTTCGATTACAACTATGCCAGCGCCCTGTTATCTTATACACCCAATAAATACCTGAATATCACCGCAGGCTATGGCCAGAACTTTATTGGAGATGGCTACCGCTCGCTGATCCTGTCTGATATCCAGTTCAGCTACCCATATCTGAAATTGACAGGCACACTTGGAAGCGTTCAGTATACCGCCATGTGGGCGCAGTTTATGGACAAACACAGTAAAGACTTCGCGCAAGCATATAGCGATCTGGGCTACTACAAAAAATGGGGCGTGTTCCACTTCCTCGACTGGAATGTGAGCAAGCGACTTACTATTGGTTTATTTGATGCGGTGATCTGGCCGGATGCAGATTCCTCCGGTCGCAAACGCGGCTTCGATTGGAGCTATATGAATCCGATCATCTTCCTGAGATCAGCCGAATTTTCAGAAGGCTCATCAGACAATGCACTGGTAGGCATGAACGCAAAATTTAAATTGCTGCCCAAAACAACCATATATGGCCAGGTAGTACTGGACGAATTTAAATTGAAAGAGTTCTTTGGAGGAAAGGGCTGGTGGGCAAACAAACAGTCTGCCCAGATCGGCTTCCGCTCGTTCGATCTCTTCCGCGTCAATAAACTGGATCTGCAAGGTGAATTCAATATAGTAAGGCCTTACACCTACTCCTATAAAAGCACATTGATCAATTATGAACATTATAACCAGTCGCTGGCCCATCCTCTTGGCGCCAATTTCTGGGAAGTGCTGGGCATCGCTACCTATCAGCTTAAAAGATGGTATGCAAGAGGAGAATTGATGTATTCAAAATATGGCGACGATCCGGATAGCAAAACCAACTATGGCCACGATATCTCAAAACCATATACCAACCGTGTTAATGACTATGGCAACTGGATTGGCCAAGGCATTAAAACCAATCTGCTCTATGCGCAGGGAACTATTGCATATGTGCTCAATCCCAAATATAATTTACGCCTGGAAACCTCTCTGGCTCTACGCCAGCTGAAGAATGACCTTCAAAAAAGTAACGACCTCATCTTCAGCATCGGGCTACGCAGTACTTTCCGTCAGTTCTATTATGATTTCTGATCGTGATACAGATTATTATATTATACACACAAGCCCTTACGTGATCACGTAAGGGCTTTTTATCTTATCGCATAAGGGGCTGCGTAATGGACAAAGGCCGTTGCGGGTAGTTGCGTCGCAACAATAATACTATCGGTTGAAAAATGATTGCCGTCATTACAGATCACACGCTCCCTAACACATATTTTCTTAATGAATATACGAAAAAAAATCTATTGTATCACCAGGCATAGAACACCGGCAACTTGCGAGGATAATTGGAATTATCCTTATAACTTCGCCACATGCATTATGTAACCGTAGAGAAGCTGACTAAATCATATGGCATAAAGCCATTATTCAAGGATATTTCATTTCACATCGAAGAAGGGGATAAAATAGCGCTGGTAGCCCTGAATGGCTCCGGTAAATCTACTTTGCTCCGCATCCTGTGCGGTAAGGAAGTGCCCGATGATGGCAAAGTATGGATACATAAGGATGTTACGGTAGTGATGCTGGAGCAGCAGGCCAATTTCGATCTCGCCAAATCCGTCATTGAAAATATCTTCGATCATGCTCACCCGGTGCTGGACGCCATTAAACAATATGAGCTGCTGACAGATGAGCCGGAGCCGGATGCCGACAAACTCGCCGCCTGTATTGTGAAGATGGACGAGTTGAACGCATGGCATTTCGATTCCAAAGTCAAGCAGATACTGGGCAAGCTGAATATTCACAAACTTGATCAGCCCGTTGGCTCACTTTCCGGAGGACAGCAAAAAAGGGTGGCCCTGGCGAAAGTGCTGATCGATATCGGATTTGAACATAAACATGTGTTGCTGATCATGGATGAACCAACCAACCACCTGGATGTTGGTATGATCGAGTGGCTGGAAAATTATCTCGACCAGGAAAAGGTAACCTTGTTGCTGGTTACCCACGACCGCTATTTCCTGGATAGTGTTTGCAACGAGATCATGGAGCTTGATCAGGAGCAATTATTCATTTATAAAGGAGACTACGAGAATTACCTGGAAAAGAAAGCATCCCGCGAAGAGAGCGAGCGCTCCAGTGTAGAAAAAGCCCGGAACCTTTACAGGAAAGAGCTGGAGTGGATGCGTAAGCAGCCGAAAGCCCGTACAACCAAGTCCAAGGCCCGCCAGGACGCATTTTATGACGTGAAGGAGAAAGCTGCCACCCGCTTGCAGGAACAGCAGCTGGAGCTGAACGTGAAGATGACCCGTCTCGGTGGAAAAATTCTCGAGTTAAAGAAAGTATATAAAAAATATGGTGATCATATTATACTGAAAGGATTTGATTATACCTTCAAAAAAGGAGAGCGTGTAGGCGTAGTCGGTAGAAACGGTGTGGGAAAATCTACTTTCCTCAACATGCTCCTGGGTATTGAAATGCCGGATTCAGGAAAGATCAATGTGGGCGAAACAATTGTATTTGGCAACTACTCCCAAACCGGCCTGGTACTGAAAGAGGATCTGCGCGTAATCGAGTTTGTCAAGAACATTGCGGAGAATTTTCCCCTCGCAGATGGCACGAAAGTGAGCGCTGCGCAATTTCTTGAGTTGTTCCTCTTCCCCGCAGAAAAGCAATATACCTATGTTTCGAAGTTAAGTGGTGGTGAGAAGAGAAGGCTGCATTTATTATCCATCCTTTTCCGTAACCCTAACTTTCTGGTGCTGGATGAGCCTACGAACGACCTCGATCTGCCAACACTCAGTATCCTTGAAAGTTTCTTGCAGGAGTATCAGGGTTGCGTGATCATCGTTAGTCATGACCGTTACTTTATGGATAAACTGGTGGATCACCTGTTCGTTTTTGAAGGAAATGGCGAAGTACGGGATTTCCCTGGAAACTATACCCAATACAGGGAATGGGAGAAGGATGAAGAAAAGAAGATCACGGTCGAAAAGCAGGACGCCAGGCCGGCAGCTGCTGTTGTTACGGCAGCTCCTCCCGACAAGCCCCGTAAAATGTCCTTTAAGGAAAAGCGGGAAATGGAGCTGCTGGAAAAAGAAATAGAAGAACTGGAACAGGAAAAAGCCAGCATTACTACTGCATTATCTGCCGGTAATCTTCCCTATGAACAGATAGAGCCGCTTACCCGCCGTATCGGAGAAGTGATCCAGCTGCTGGACGACAAAGGAATGAGATGGCTGGAATTGAGTGAAATGAATGGCTGACGCGTGCAGATCAGCGCTTGAGCATCAGCCTGATCTGCTGCAATGTTCTCTTTACACCTAACGTATACGCATAAGTGAACGCCATATATACAGGGGTAACAAGCAGAATAATATATTTGCCCGGTAACAGGTATATCATACCTGCTTTCAGCACAATAGAGATCATACAACATACCGCCAGTGTCTGTAGAAATATGCGGCCGGGGAAATAGTCTTTTATGGAAAGATGAAGATATCTTTTTGTCAGCCAAACCGGCAGCTTGTACCCGATAAAGGTAGAGATAATAGTAGAGAAGATAGCGCCATCAAGGCCCCAAACAGGGATCAGGAGAAAGCATAGGGTAGACAGCGTGATCACGTTAATAATGGCATTCAGCAACATCCATTTCTCTTTGCCGATAGCATTGATGATACTGCCGAAGATAACCACCGTAAAAATAAACTTGATATTATAGAGCTGGAATAACCTGGCCGCATTTTCAAATTTGGGTGGATAGATCAGGAGGATGATCTTGTCGCCGAAAAAAATTGTGAAAACGATCAAGGGCAGCAGCAGCCTGCATGAGCGGCTATTTACCCGGCGCCACATTCTGCCTATCAACGGGAAATTGTGCTCGTGATAAAGTTTGGAAAACAAAGGTAACAGTACGGTCATCAATGAACCGGTGATCAAGCCAATGAACGGATTGGCAAAGGTACCTACCGCATAGTCGGAGTATTTCACCGGCCCCAGCATATTGGAAACGATGAAACGGTCGGCCTGCATATTCAGCATGGTGATCAGCATAACGGCCATCAGTGTAACCAGGTATTTCCATTCTCTTGGAATGGGCGCCAGGAAAGCATGTCTGAAGCTTATAAATTGCGGACTGTCTTTTAACAGATATACGAATCGGAAGAGTTCCAGTACCACCAGACCAACGAAAATCTCTGCTACAGGGAGCGTTACATGCGCTGCATACAGCAACCATCCTATACTCAGCACCAACTGTACCGTGTTAATGATCAGCAGGTGTTGGAGTTTGTTAGTAAGCAGGTAAAAACCATTTGCATAGTTATTGATGCACTTCAGCAGGAAATAGCCTGCCAGGTACCAGGTCCAGGTGTTGAAGTAAGGGTTGCCGAAATATCCGGCGATAACGGGCCGCAGGGCCAGTTGCAGTAATACAGTGCCCAAGCCTACAGCGATTGTAGCAAGAAAGTATTTCTGGAAGAAAGTACTTTTGTATGTTTCATCATGAAATGATTTCCCCCAGAAAAAACTCATAGTAGAAGGGATAGCGGTACCCACGGTTGCAAACAATGAGCCCACCAGGAATATTTGCTGTAATAGCCCATATTCATATTTGGAGCTGATGCTGTGCGCCAGGAATACAGACTGGTTGAGTGCTACCAGAAACTGAATAACATTGCAAAGCGTCAGTATAACGCTGTTCCTTCCTATAAACCCTTTCACTAAGTTGAGTGTTGAAACTATTTACTAATACGCATTTTTGCTGAGGAACGCTTCTACCTTGATCACATCTTCCGGCGTGTCTACTGCAATGGCAGGAGATTTCATTTCGAGCATTCTGACAGGTACCCCGAGTTCGAGAAACCGGAGTATTTCTATATCTTCAAAAGCTTCAGCAGGCGTTTTTGCAGGCTGCTTGCCAAATATAGACAGCTCCTGGTATGAAAAAGCATAAACGCACACCTGCTTTTTATATACCGGCGGATGTGCGGGATTTCCTTTGATGCCTGGAATGGGAAGCCTCGACATGTACAGCAATTGCTGGTCTGGCTTTGTCAGCACTTTGGGGATATTGATGTTTGCTGGATCATCATCGGCCAGCAATGTTTGCATACCATTTATAACAAACTCAGGATAGCGCTGTTTCTCTGCGATGGCATTTTGTATATCTCCCGGATCGATCAGCGGCTCATCACCCTGGACGTTCACATAGATATCTGCAGCAATTTGTTGCGCTACCTCCCATACCCTGTCAGTGCCCGTAAGGCAGCTGTCTGAGGTAAGCACCACTTTGAACCCATAAGATTCGCCCACTTTGCGTATCTCCTCGCTTTCGGTAGCGATGACAACATTTTCTTTACCTACCGCCCCGCTGGTTCGTTGCGCCACCCTTATCATCAGTGGTATGCCTTGTATGAGTTGTAAAGGTTTTCCCGGAAACCTGCTGGATTTATATCGAGCGGGTATAATGGCTAATATTTTCATGAGTTAAAAAGTAGTTCAACGATTGCTGCTTGATCTGGTACCTGGTTGGTGTAACAGCAATGAGTTCAAAATGGTCCCTGGAGAATTGATTGATCAGATGTTGGTTTTCCTCTGCCAGTTCTTTTTCATTGGCATTCATGTACACATCGTATCCATCAAAGCCAAAAAGCAATACAGCATTGCAATGAAGCTCAAGGGCCAGCTGTAAGGCGATGCTCAAGGGAGAATCATCATAAACAAGTTCTTTTGATTCGCCTTTGAGCTCATAGCAGTATTCCTTCAGCCAGTCTGGTATATAGGTGCCCATTTTGGTAGGTGAAGGCGGGAGAACACATTGGAGGTTGGACAGGTTGTTGATGCCGCTTTCCTCCAGGCGTTTGCCTTCATATCCGGTAAGACAGCAATATTGATCTACCTCTACATCCAGGAATCTCGTGTAATGTCGGCTGCTCGAATGTATCAGGCAGGTGTTGATATTGTTCTCTGCACATTGTGCAATATATTTCTGCAATGCACTTACATGTTGCAAGCCTTTTTTGCCGCCACCAACGATGATCGCCTGGTGATACGACCGGGTATCTGAAAGTTTTGGGAAAGAGGCGGCATTGCTGTTAACCGATTTTCTGTGCTGCAGATTATTGACGATAGTTTCGAGAGAATACCGGTTTTTGTTGATAAGGCTCATGATCTCTTTCTGTGGAAGAGAGTAGGCGCCTGAAATGATATAAGGCAGGTTAGTGCCCCAGCCAAATTGTTCCCGGAGCTTTTCAAACTGGCCAACGATGTTGCTCAGGTTATTTAAATCGAACGATAATTGTCCGTTCGCGCTGAGATAAGTGAGGAACAATTCCGTTTTAAGGTTGCCTGCGCCGCGGCCCATTCCCGTAAAAGTTGCATCGATGGCGCTACAACCTTCTTCCATCGCAACGATGGCATTGGCCAGTGCCAACTCCATATTGTTATGGCCATGGAATCCCAAGGGGATATCAGTGGCGGCTTTCAGGCTTTTAATGACTTCTTTCAACATGGATGGCGTCACACTGCCAAAAGAATCCACGAGATATAATATGTCCACGGTTTCTGGTGCAATATTGCCCAGCTCCTGGATCACTTCCGGAACATTATACCAGCGCGAAAGGTACATCACATTCAAACATACTTCGAATCCCATTGCTTTCGCTTTCCGGGCAAGCGCTATCCCTTTGCTTAACCTGCCTGGATCAACAGGTATTCTGATCATATGGATATAAGGAATGCAAGGGTGCAGCAGTTGCTCGATCTCGGACTCCTTTACATCTTTTTCATCTATACAAATGGAAAACTTCAGAGAAGGATGCTCGTTCTTGATTTGACTCATCAAATGAGTGGGCAAATAAAAATATTCACCATAATAAGCGTCGCTCTTAACGCCTCTATAGCCAATTTCAACAATATTTATCGGTAATTTTTCACATGCCGTAAGATAGTTCTTTACCAGCTTCTCGTCAAAATCCCAATCTGTGTAATAGCCACCATCCCTGATGGTGCAATCAAGCAGTGTGACAACATTGCGGTCCATAGTCAGCTGTTTCTAAAGTCAATAAATTCATTAGGTTGACACTAAAGGTTGCATCAGGTTAAAATCTTAATCATTTTTTAATCTGATTAAGAGATTTTTAAGGAGCTAATTTAGGAATATTATTCTAACTTTTCGTAAAATTTGGCTGCTTGATACCTACAGCTGTAGATGAATATGGAAAAAAAATTATGTGTTTTGTACGCAGTATTGCCTTTCTGCTTTTTTATCCTGTTATCATGTACTAAAAGAAATGTGAATGATGATTTGAATCCCGGAAGAATAGATTCCATTCCTATGGAAGATGACGGGAGTGCCATCGTGATGACTAATCAGGCAATGAACAATCTTTACAATGAAAGAGCATGGCAGGGGATCCCTTCCGTGGAAATCGTTGGCCCCAATCACTTGCTGATGACGTGGTACAGCGGTGGAAAGGGAGAGGGTAGTGGTAACTACGTTACCGTTGCCGAGAGTATGGACAATGCCAGGACCTGGAAGAAGAACGCGTTGATCATCGCTCCTCCCGGAAAGGAGTATCGCGTTTTTGATCCGGCCATCTGGAAAGATGCCAAAGGGAAAGTGCATCTATATTGGGCACAGTCCAAAGGCATGTGGGATGGTAAAGGCGGAGTATGGACTTCCGTACTTACTTTCAAGACAGATACCATCATTGCATCAAAACCGATCAGGCAGATGGCGGGCGTGATGTTGAACAAGCCCACCAATATTTCACAGACCACCTTTCTGATGCCTGTTTCCTATTGGCGCTTCCACCCCAGTCCTGAAGCCTCTTCCGGCGCAATGGTTTTTCAAGCTACCTATAATACAAGCAGCACAGGATATGCTGTAAGCACCGCACATCCGGTGAAAATACCGCTGGATAACAGTATCAGGATGTTTGATGAACATGATATCGTTGTTATTGGTGTTAATAAGTTGTTATGCTTGCTTAGAACCACTAAGGGTATCTATTACTCTCAAAGCAATGATAATGGCCTTACATGGACTAAAGGCCAGCCCTTTACT
The DNA here is from genome assembly GCF_902167635.1 of Chitinophaga vietnamensis. Lineage (GTDB taxonomy): Bacteria > Bacteroidota > Bacteroidia > Chitinophagales > Chitinophagaceae > Chitinophaga > Chitinophaga vietnamensis. The sequence continues at coordinate 45,630 of NZ_CABHMS010000006.1, read as the reverse complement.
GCGGTAGGACCCACAATTGCCAGCCGCTTTCATATCGCCAAATTGAAGTCAGGTAATATCCTGCTGGTGCTGAACGCAAGCGGTACTATCCGTAATAATCTCAAAGCATTCCTGTCTACAGACAACGCGAAAACATGGACGCGCTCTCTCTTGCTGGATCCACGCGACAACGTTTCTTATCCGGATGCCGCTTTTGATAATAATGGAAATATTTTTGTCTCTTACGACAGGAACAGAAGTACTGATAAGGAGATCAACCTGGCGGTATTTAAGGAGTCTGATTTCTTCACACGGGAGCCAGGGCAAAGATTATGCTGATAGATAAATAATTATCGTATATACTTTAATTAAATAAAGGCGCCACTGGCGCCTTTATTTTTAACATTAAAGTATATACGAACAAAGTAGTTTTTGAAATGCCCGTCCTTAAGAAATTCGCCTGAATCTGGTAAAACCAAATTCAGGCGAAATATGTTTTTGTAGCCTCGTCAAGAATCGAACTTGAATCTGGAGCTTCGGAAACTCTTATACTATCCATTGTACTACGAGGCCGGGAAGGCTGCAAAACTACACAATTTATTTAAAGATTGATATTGGACTTGAAGATTTTTACCGCGATGGCCAGCAATATCACCCCGAAGAACTTACGCAGCACCATCAGCCCGGCCTTGCCCAGCAGGCGTTCTATGTAATTGAGGCTGCGCAGCACCGTATAGATCACGATCAGGTTTACCAGGATACCCGCCAGGATATTGTATTCGCCGAAATTGGCCTTCAGCGACATAATAGTCGTAAGCGTGCCCGAACCCGCTATCAGCGGAAAGGCGATAGGCACCACACTGCCGGAACGCGCATCCTGCTCGCCTTTGAAGAACTCGATGCCCAGGATCATTTCCAGGCCAATCACAAATATCACAATAGAGCCCGCTACCGCAAAGGAATGCACGTCCACGCTCATCAGTTTCAAAAAAGGCTCGCCCACCAACAGGAATAGCACCATCAGGAAACCCGAAGCCAGCGTGGCTTTGCCGGCATCTATATGCCCCAGCTTCTCCTTCAAACTCACCAATACCGGTATAGACCCCAAGATATCAATAACAGCAAATAACGTAAAGGTAATCGTCAGAATTTGGTCGATACTGAACATGGAGCTTCATTTGTGTAAATGTAATACATTTGTTATCTATATAAGTGCTACTATGACGGAGGATATCATCATTCAGATCAGCAACAAAATAAAGGAAAAACGAAAATCAAAAGGCATCACCATCCAGGAACTCGCGGATAAAGCACAGGTGAGCAAAGGCCTGATCTCTCAAATAGAAAATAACCGTACCGTTCCCTCGCTCCTTGTGCTGATCAATATTATCAAAGCCCTCAACCTCGATATGAACGAATTTTTCAACGAGATCGATCAACAAACACAGGGCGCTAAAGTTATCATCAAACAAAAATCATCCTACCAGGAATTTGAAAAAGAACCCGCCAAAGGTTTCCTCTATAAACGAGTGCTCACCAAAAATGTAAAGAACTTCCCCGTAGATATCGTACTGCTGGAACTCAAAAAGGGCGCCCGCAGAACACATACCGTTAAAACCGATGCCTACGAATATAAATACATCATCAAAGGAAAAGTAGAATACCATATCGATAACGAAAAATACCTGCTCGAAGAAGGCGACTCCCTTTTCTTCGACGGCCGACTTGGCCACAAACCCTCCAACGTAGGTGATACCGACGCGCAGATCCTCGTTGTTTATTTCTTCCTCGAAAATGATAAATAATTGCCCCGCAACCTTTTAATCTGTTTTTTATAAATACTTAACATTAATTTTAGTATAACTTAACATTCCGGTCATATTGCCCCTTAACCTTTGCATGGTAAATCAATTACCCTAATCTAAATTGCCATGCAATTAAATCTACGACTAGCGCTACGTCAGCTGAGTACCCTGCTCATGCTGCTACTGATTGTAACAACTGCCTATGCACAACAGGCCATCACCGGAAAGGTGATATCCGGGGATGACCAACAACCTGTAATTGGAGCATCTGTAAAAGTTCAAGGCACCAACCGCGGCACCGTTACTGACGCCAGCGGTAATTTCTCTATCAACGCCAAACCGGAAGAAGTACTGGTAGTGACTTTCATCGGATTCACGCCGGCACAACAGCCCGTGAACGGCGCCCATTCCATTACCATCACCCTGCGGCCTGATAAAAAAGCGCTGGACGAAGTGGTAGTAACGGCACTGGGTATACGAAAAGAAGTAAAACGAGTAGGCTACTCCGTACAGGAAGTGAAAGGCGCCGACCTCGTAAAAGCCCGTGAACCTAACCCGGTAAACGGCCTGGTAGGAAAGGTAGCCGGCCTCACCGTTGGCGCTTCCGCCGAACTGCTCGGACCTCCGCTGGTATTGCTGCGTGGTAACAACATCAACCTGTATGTGGTAGATGGCGTGCCCATCAACTCCGATACCTGGAACATTTCTCCTGATGATATCGAGAGCTATACCGTACTGAAAGGCGCCACCGCATCTGCGCTGTACGGCTCCCGTGGCCTCAATGGCGCCATCATGATCACTACTAAAAAAGGTACGAAAGACAAACGCGGCTTCTCCATCGAGTTCAATTCCAGCACCATGTTCGATAAAGGCTTCATCGCCATTCCGAAAGTGCAGGATGAATACGGTCCCGGCGACCACGGTAAATATGCTTTCGGCGATGGTAAAGGCGGCGGCGTGAATGATGCCGACTACGATATCTGGGGCCCTAAATTCGAAGGCCAGCTGATACCACAGTATGATAGCCCCGTAGATCCTGCTACTGGCAAACGTACCGGCACGCCCTGGATAGCCCGCGGTAAAAACAACCTGCAACGCTTCCTGCAAACAGGATTGCTGAGCACCAACAACCTCGCGGTATCTTCACATACAGAGAAAGCAGATCTGCGTTTCTCCATCACGCATTCTTACCAGAAAGGCCTGGTACCGAATACGCAGCTCAACATCACGAACTTCAACATGTCCGGCGGATACAACTTCAATAAACGTCTTCGCCTCGATGCCTATTTCAACTACAACAGGCAGTATACCGATAACTTCCCCGATGTAACCTATGGGCCGAACAGCTTGATCTATAACACCCTGATCTGGGCAGGCGCCGATTGGAGCATGGACGATATGCGCAACTACTGGCAGCCTGGTAAAGAAGGTATCCAGTCTATCTATGCAGAGTACCAGCGTTACCACAACCCCTGGTTCATGACCTACGAGTGGTTACGCGGCCACTATAAAACCGATATGAACGGCTATGCAAAACTGACTTACAAAATCAACGATAAGCTGGAACTGCTGGCCCGTACGCAGATCACCGGTTACGATATGATGAGAAATGAAAAGATGCCATACTCTGCGCACCCTTATGGTCGTGAAGAAGGCAAGGGCGATTATCGGGAAGATAAACGCTCGCTTTTCGAAAACAACACTGATGTATTACTGTCGTACACCGATGTATTCCCGCACAAGATCGGCCTGCATGCCTCTGTGGGCGGCAATGCGCGTTCATTTAAATACAATTCCAGTTTTGTATCTACCAACTATCTCAACGCACCGGGATGGTACGGTTTCGCCAACTCCCGCGATCCGCTGTTTGCCACCAATTACGTTGCTAACATGCTTGTGTTGAGCACTTATGGTTATGCGGATATCGACCTCGGTAAATATGCAACCGTATCACTGACCGGTCGTATCGATAAATCATCCAGCTTGCCAACCGGCCACAATACTTACTTCTATCCATCTGCTTCACTCAGCACGGTGGTATCGGATTATGTAAATCTGCCGGAAGTAATCTCCTTCCTGAAGTTCAGGGGTTCTTATGCGAATGTGAAAGGAGGTTTAACAACACCTACCATCGGTGCTACGCCAATGGCTTCTTACCCGATCGGTTACGGCACAGAATACAAGTCATCTTATGATGGCCCTACTTTCCAGAACTCAGCCACCTACAGTGTGGCGCCGGTTTACCAGAACCAGGCAGGTGCTTACTATACGCAGGTAATCGCCAATGCCAACCTGCAACCCTTTACCAGTAAGGTGTATGAAGCCGGTATGGATATCCGCTTCCTGAAGAACCGCTTGGGCCTGGATGCAACCTGGTTCACCAACCTCAATGGTCCACGCATCTATACGCTGCCGCTGCCGGTGAGCACCGGTTTCAACGGAACGCTGGTGAATGGTGTAACCACCCGCCTGAAAGGATGGGAAGTGGCACTAACAGGAACGCCTATACGTAGTAACAAGGGCTTCTCCTGGGATATCACCGCCAACTGGTCTACTTTCAAGGAACATTATGTAAGTATTTATGGAGATCAGACAAAACTGACACCGTTTATAGGTGTGGGTGATCGCATAGACAAATTCTATGGAACTAAATTCGTAAGAACGCCTGATGGTCAGATCATCAACGGTCCTGATGGCCGCCCGATTGTGAACCCTACGCAGCAATTCCTCGGATATGCAAGTCCCGACTGGGTTTGGGGTGTTAACAACACCTTCCGTTACAAAGGCGTAACCCTCAGCTTCCAGTTCGATGGCCGTGTAGGTGGCAGCATGATCGATTATATCCAACAGCAAACATTCCGCGGCGGCCGCAACATCCTCACCACGGAAGGCGCTATGGGAGCGGCCCGCTACCAGGATTATAAAGGTGTGAAATCATACGATGGCGGCGGCGTAGTAGTAAGCAATGGCGTTCCTATTCAGTACGACAACAACGGTAATGTTACCAATGCCGACAAACTTCAGTTTGCGCCTAACACTACCAAAACCTTCCTGCAAGACTATATCAGCGTATACTACAGAACCAACGAAGCAAACCTGATCAGCAAAACATTTGCGAAACTGCGTGAAGTAACATTGGGTTATACCCTGCCACAATCCTTGCTGGCACATACTTTCATCAGATCGGCCAACGTATCGTTTGTAGGCCGTAACCTGCTCTACTTCGCAAAAAATAAAGACGTAGACCTGGATCAGTATCCGGGCGCCGACCAGGGATCGTCTTCCCTGCAAACGCCTACTACCCGTAGCTATGGCTTTAACGTAAATCTCACATTCTGATCCATCTGAAAACTATGCATTGTATGAAATCATTGAAAATATTTGTACTTACTGCCTTGACTGGTATCGTGGTAAGCAGCTGTAACAAGAAGTACGACCAATATCAAGTGAACCAGAACAGACCCTCCAAAGTGCCGCCCAGTCTCGTGTTGGGAGGGGTGCTGGCCGATATGAACGGCGACAAGCCCTGGAGCAACGTTATGCGCTGGAACCAGTTCGATTGCTGTAATTATAACTATTATGGCGACCAACGTTACGACTGGGGGGGCGCCGATCTCAACAGCTTCTACTCCCTCCTGAACGTGAAACAGATGGAGAGTGAAGCCGCCAGGCTGGGAGGTAAGGATGTGAATCCTTACACCGCGCTGGGTAAGTTCTTCCGCGCTTTCTACTACTACCGCATGACCAACCTCACAGGCGATCTGCCACTGGCAGATGCCCTGCAAGGCCAAACGATCGTAGCGCCCAAGTATAACTCTCAAAAAGAGGTATTCAAACAGATACTGCAATGGCTGGAAGATGCCAACACGCAGCTGGATCAGCTGGTGAACAACCCCGACAAGAGCAATACTGCTGATGGTCAGGTGTTGAAAGGCGATTTCTATTTCGGCAACGATCTTTCAAAATGGCAACGCACTGTTAACAGTTTCCATCTGCGCGTACTGATCACCCTCAGTAACAAAACCAGCGATGCGGATCTGAAAGTAGTGGAGCAGTTCAAGAACATCATTGGCAACCCGGCCAAATACCCGCTGATCACGGGTATGGACCAGAACCTGCAATATATCTATAACAACATCAACAAGTATCCATCCAACCCGGACAACCTGGGTAATGATGCTACCCGTTATAACATGTCTGCCACCTACCTGAATACGCTGGTAGGCCTGAAGGACCCGCGCGCTTATGTCACTGCGGAACCGGCTACACAACAGCTGAACCAATATCACAAGAAGCCGAGCGATATCACGGCTTATGTAGGTGCACAGTCTGGTCAGAGCCAGGAAGATATGTCGTCACAAATGTCGAACGTAGATACCGCCGCTTACTCGCTGCGCAGCAGAAGCCGCTACTACAGCAGCTATGCGGCTGAACCAGGTATCATCGTGGGTTACCCTGAAGTATGCTTTAACATCGCAGAGGCCATCAACCGCGGCTGGATCACCGGCGATGCAGAGAGCTGGTACAAGAACGGTATCAAGGCATCCCTGGGCTTCTATGGTATCCCGCTGAGTGGAGTGGTATCAAAAACGTATGCGGGTGTACGTTATGATATTCCTTTTGATTTTGAAGGCAGCTACTACATACAGCCAACTGTAAAATATCAGGGTAACAATGCCGCCGGCCTGCAACAGATCCTGACCCAGAAATACCTGGCCTTCTTCGAGAACTCTGGCTGGGAAGCTTATATCAACTGGCGCAGAACCGGCGTACCTGCCTTTAGCGTAGGCGCTGGTACTGGTAACAGTGGCGTGATCCCTAAACGTTTCAAATACCCTGATAGCGAACGTACCGCCAATAGCATCAACTGGGCTGCTGCGCTGCAAAGCCAGTTTGGTGGCAGCACCGACGATATCAATGCAAGTATGTGGTTACTGAAGTAACCCGTTTAAGTTTGATTCATATCCCGCCCCGCGTTTGCGGCGGCGGGATTTTTTTATAAATAATGTTCAATAATACTTAACAATTAGTTCAGTATTTATTAACATTTAGTTTACATTGGATCTTCACCTTTGGCCCAAATCATTTGTGCTAATGTTGAATATTCCCTGGATTCAGAAGCGGCTGCAAAGGGCGCATCATTTTACTTTCTCCCTGTATGCTGCGTTGGTGGCGTTCGGAACCTATTCGTGCATGTATGCATTCCGTAAACCCTTTACGGCAGGGATATTTGAAGGCATTTCTTTTTTAGGTATCGATTACAAGATATGGTTGGTGATCGCACAAACAATAGGTTATGCGTGCAGTAAATTCTATGGTATCAGGTTCATTGCAGAGATGAAGGGCAACAAACGGGCGCGTAACATCCTGATGCTGATCCTGATCTCCTGGGCAGCTTTGTTATTGTTTGCCATCATACCGGCGCCTTATAATATTCCTTTTCTCTTTATCAACGGTTTCCCGCTGGGCATGATATGGGGCCTGGTGTTCAGCTACCTGGAAGGCAGGCGCAGCACGGAATTCATGGGAGCCGTATTATCCATCAGCTTTATTTTTTCATCCGGGTTTGTGAAGTCGGTGGGCAAGATGACCGTCGTGAACTGGGGCGTAAGCGAATTTTGGATGCCTTTCGTAACAGGACTGGTATTCGTAGTGCCGATCATGATCTTTGTGTTGTTACTGGAGCAAATACCGCCGCCCACGGCCGCTGATGAACAGATGCGCACCAAACGTGCGCCCATGAACAAACAGGACCGCAAACGTTTCCTGCACCTCTTCCTGCCGGGCCTCGTGTTGCTCATCGCGAGCTATGTGCTGCTCACCGTATTGCGCGACATGCGCGATAACTTCGCCGCCGACATCTGGAAAGACCTGGGCTATGGCTCGCAGGCAGCCATCTTCACACAAACCGAAGTACCGGTATCTGTTGCCATCATTCTTATTATGAGCCTGCTGGTATTTGTGAAGAACAATTTCCAGGCCTTCATGCTCAATCATCTCATCGTGATCGCGGGCTTTCTCATCGCGCTCCTCAGCACCATTCTGTTCAAAAGGCATGTGATGGGACCTGTATGGTGGATGACGCTCACCGGCCTTGGATTGTATATGGGATACATCCCATTCAACTGTATCTTTTTCGAGCGACTGATAGCCGTATTCAAATACGTGAGCAACGTAGGTTTCGTGATCTATGTGGCGGATTCATTTGGTTACCTGGGCAGCGTAACGGTAATGCTGGTGAAGAACTTTTGCGGGATCTCTTTATCCTGGAGCCAGTTTTTCATGGATGCGGTATTCGGTGTATGCGTTACCGGTATCATCATGATGATGATATCTTCATGGTATTTTAAGAAGAAATACGATGCAGTGAACAATGATACAGGACCTGCGATAGAAGGAGAAGTGCGGATCGCAGCGTAAACAAAAAAGTGCAAATGGTGAACCGGAAGGTTCACCATTTGCACTTTTGCAATCGTGAATATTTTATTATTCGCTTTTTTCTTTCTTTGCAGGCTCGTCTTTGGCATCTTTGAACTCACGAATGCCGCTACCCAAACCACGCATTAATTCAGGAATCTTCTTACCACCAAACAATAACAGTACCACGAGGGCGATCAGCAGTAACTCTTTGATACCGATTTCCTGCAGAAACAAAAGCGGAATATTCAAAAATGAAGTTGTCATTATACACCAGATTTTATTGTGTTCACTAGTTACGATAAAATAACCACATAAAGTTAATACGAAATCCGAGTTTTTCAGGATTTTAGAAAGATATTTAAAAAAATTAAGATAACATATCCATTTAGAAGACCTTACGCATTATAGAATATCATTTCTATCTGGCCGTTTAAGGCGCTCAGACGGGCTACACGGCCGTATTCGGTTCTTCTGTCGAAAGATTTTTCCAGCGGCGTATGGGTCACATGGGCCAGCAGAGCGCGGATCACACCGCTATGAGTCACCAGTACAGCATCACGGCCTTTGGCAATTATCTCCTGTAATATATCAAGGCTGCGCAGGTAGAGATCTTCATAGCTTTCGCCATTAGGCACCCGCTCGTACACAAAATCATCCATCCATTTTTGCAGGGCATCAGGCCCGAGGGCCTCCCAGCGCTGCATTTCCCAATCGCCGAAATTGAGTTCCATTAAGCGCCTGTCGATGCTCACCTGCTCGCCGAAGAGACGGGTGGCCAGCTTGTGGCAGCGTTGTAACGGGCTCGTATATACGTCGAAGGGCTGTTCAGGCAGCAAGGGTACAATACGAGCTGCCTCTGTTTCAAAGGTGTCGGCCACATCGATATCGGAAAAGCCGTAACAGATGCCGCGTTCCACGGCCGGTGTGGTGTGCCGGATCAAATATATTTCCATGCCAGAATGCAAAAGCACAAATATATAACTGTTTCCGCTACCTGTTGCATAGCGCCAAGACAATCGCCAGTATAGCCGCCGATCCATTTGCGCATGAGGCGCGCCATATACCAGCGTACCAGCAGCAATGCAGGAAGCACCAGCAGGAGGGTATAATTTTGCAGACAGATGATTGCCAGGAAGAAGGGGAGCAGCCCGAAAACGCCTGCGATGGCGAGATCGGCGCCGGTGATACCTTTGGATACAGGTTTCGCCTTGCTGTCTTCATTCTCTCTTACATATTGTTGTGTGTAGATGATCGTAATGGCTGAAAAGCGGCTCAGCGGCTGCGCCGCGAAGATGGCGAACATGATTTGCCCCATCGGGAGATACATGAGAGAGAGCAGCTTCATCGCCATGAGCAGCAAGAGGCCTAACATGCCATAAGTGCCGATACGGCTGTCTTTCATGATTTCGAGAATCTTCTCTTTGGTCCAGCCACCGCCGAATCCGTCGCACATATCAGCAAATCCATCTTCATGAAATGCGCCGGTGGTCCATACGCCGGCGATGATGCTGAGCAGCACGGTCACGGGGCGGGGAGCAAAGGTGCTGAATACATAGGCCACTGCGATCATAATGGCGGCCACCACCCAGCCTACCAGGGGGAGGTAACGGGTAGCTTTGCTGAGCATATCACCGTCATGCGGCGTACCAGTGGGCACGCGTATGCGGGAATAGAACATGATGGCTACAAGGAACAGCTGCCACTGTTTTTTCATATCGTCCGGTTTGAAACCTGTGCACTGTTGAAGCTGGCCATTTCGTTGAGAAAGGCGATGGCGCTGGCGATCAGCGGGATGGCCAGTGCGGCGCCGGTGCCTTCACCAAGGCGCATATCGAGTTGCAGAAGCGGCACACATCCAAGGTGTTGCAGCATGGCCTTGTGGCCTTTCTCTTCTGAACAATGCGCAAAGATGCAATAGTCTTTTACCGCAGGATGCATGCTGGCGGCGGCCAGCAGGGCGGATGTTACAATAAATCCATCGATCACTACCAACATGCGCAACGCGGCCGCTTGCAGGATGGCGCCACAGGTCATCGCTATTTCAAAGCCGCCAAAGGTGGCCAATGCCAGCATCGCGGTGGGCGGAGCAGGATGAAAGGCCATCACCTGCCGCAGTATTGCCTTCTTCTGCGTCAGCTGCTGGGCATTGCTGCCCGTGCCAATACCCACGCATTCATCGATAGGGACACCGGTAAAATGACTCATCAGCAAAGCGGCGGCAGAAGTGTTGCCAATGCCCATTTCGCCGAAGCCGATGATGTTGCAGCCTTTTTCATGCAGTTCCCTCACTTCCGCTGCGCCGGCTTCCATGGCGCGTTTGCACTGCTCTTCCGACATGGCGGGCCTATGCTGGAAGTTCTGCGTGCCCATGCCGATCTTCCGGTTTTTTAACAGCGGGTGAGCGGCAAATTCATGATTAACGCCCGCATCCACTACGCTGAGTTGTAATTGGTGCTGACGACAAAATACATTGATGGCGGCGGCGCCGTTGAGGAAATTGTATACCATTTGTGCGGTAACGGCCTGTGGGAAAGGGTTTACCAGTCCTTCCGCCGCGATGCCGTGATCGCCTGCAAATACCACGATAGCAGGTTGCTGCAACACGGGCGACAGCGTTTGCTGTACCAGTCCTGCCTGCAAGGCCACCTGCTCCAGCTTGCCGAGGGAGCCGGGCGGCTTTGTCTTCTGATCTATCTTCTCCTGTAAGGCTGCTCTCAGCTCCTGTGATATGGGCGCGATCTCGATATGCATCTTTATAAACCTTCTTTTTTTATTACAACGGGAATACCGGAAACCATTAATACTACGGTGCCGGCTAAACGCGCAATGTGCTGGTTCACCCAACCCTGAAGGTCGGTAAATTTGCGCCCGATGGGCGTTTCCGCATGCACGCCCATGCCGATCTCGTTGGTAACGATGATAAAAGTGCCTGCTTTCTGATGCAAGGCGTTAAGTTCTGCTTTCATGGCCTGCAAAGTGGCTTCTACATCATACTCATAATGCACGAAAAAGTTGGTGAGCCACAACGTTACGCAATCGATCACCACCGTATGACCATCTATCGGAAGACGACTCACATGCATCTCTTCTTCATAATTCACCCATTTATCATCGCGCTCGTTCTTATGTCGTTGTACGCGCGCCGCAAAATCATCATCCCATACTTTGGCAGTAGCCACATACACCGGATGCGCACTCTGTGTGAGCGCTAACTCTTGCGCATGGCTGCTTTTGCCTGATCGCGCGCCGCCGGTTATTAAATAGAACATAAAAAATTTTTGATTGAGGGATTTACGGATTTTTTGATTTAATCAAAAAATCCGTAAATCAAAAAATTCACCAATACTATAATGCGGGCATGGCCGGGAAAAAGAAGCCTGTATAAAGAATGCTTTTTCTCAGTGCGCCGGTGGCAGCATCGTAGATGAAGAGGGTGTTTTCTTTCGAGTTCTGGCCATAGCCAGGTTTGATGCCGGTTACTACGAGGGAGTTATCGGCGGGATTATATCTTACGCTTCCGCCATACAGTTCTCTGTCGGCAGGTAGTGTGATGAATGCGTTTTGTAAAGAAGCGGCGTTGCCGGGGATGTATTTATATATCTGTGTGCCGCCGCCCCACTGGCCTGTTTGCGCAAAGAACACGGCATTTTCAACACTGGAAGCGCTGAAGGTACCGGGGTTCCAGAAGCCCCAGGAATCGTAGATGGTGAAAGGTACGGTTACTGTGCTTACAGCCAGTGTTTGTGAATTGATGCTGTATAAAGTATTGCCGGCAGCTGCCCAGATGTTGCCGTCGGTGGTTTTAGCGAAGCCCACTGCGGCTTTCGCCGGTTTGCCTGCGATGGATAGATCGGCTGCATTCAGCGCTACTACGCCATCTGCCTGCGTTAACACAAATACATAATTGCCTGCTTTGATCATGCTGCCTGCCTGGCCGGTGATACCGGCTATTTTAGCGCCTACGGTAAAGGCTTGCAGGTCTACCGGGTATACGCCATCAGCAGTGCTCACCAGTCCGCGGTTATTATCGATGCCGCAGAAGGCGCGCCCATCGGCGGGTAGCTGCGCAATGCGGCCGGTCTCTTTCATAGAGAAAGCATCGGTGGCAATGAAAGGTCCTTGTTTGGATACCACATACAGGGTGTTATTGAAAACAGCGCCGTATTCGGTGGTCACGCCCAATTGTTTGCCAGGATTGGTTTGTGAATATACGTTGAGGTGCAGGGTATCTTCATTATAGCGGTAGAAGTTCACATCGCCGGTAGCGGGATAGCTGCCTTCATTGATGATATAAAAACCGTTCTCATAGCGGCCCAGTACCTTCACGCGGTAGTAGTAGGCGTTGAGACTGTTGCCAGACGATACTTTGAAGGAGATGGTATAATCGCCTTTATCGGTTGGGGTAAAAGTATAGGTAGAATCAGTACCGGCGGGCACACCATTTACGAGCCAGAGGAAGGTAGGAGGCGTGGTGATGTTGCCCAGTGTTGGCCGCAATACGCGGGTATCACCGGCATAGATCGTATCTTTTCCGTCTTTAAGACCCGGGCTAACAATAGTAGGAACAACTGTTTCGCTGCTGTTTTTCTGACAGGCGGAAAAGCCTATCACAGCCAGCGCTGCCAGTACAATCGGAAATTGGAATTTGCGTGAAAATTTGCGCATGTTGAGTTTATTTGTTGTCAGAACATTCTTTTTCGTAGATGCATCCACGTTAGATACACTTTTTCAGGGCCGGCGACAGAAATGTAGGTATGGGAGAGGAGCGCTATAGCGCATCCCTGAAATGATTAGAGACCCGGAGCGTAGGAGATTTTGCTTCTTCCATCTACTCTCCGGATCTCTAAAAAATTTATACTCATTTATCAGAGTGCCAGGCGGAGCCTGCGTTGTATCAGTGCGAAACTGCCGAAGAAGATCGTGCAGTAGATCAGGTTACCGATCAGCGTGTATTTCATGTAAGGGATGGCTTGCACATAGCAGCTGCTAAGGCCTGCGAGGTCTTTGGTGAAGGGCTGGCCGGTCAGCAGATTGGTAGAGCCGGAGATCCACACACCGAAATCGGAAATGAGCCAGTGTGTTACTGCGGCCGCTACAGATGCCAGTACGATATTACCAACAGCGATTTTCTTGATCATTACCTGACCAATCAGCACGATGGCCACAAAGCTGAGGTAATTCCACATCCAGCCTTTGTACAGGAGGCCGTCGGCATATTCACGATGAAATACCTGCATCAGCACGAGGTCACTGAAAAACAGCGCCAGCAGTGGAAATGCATAGGATTTCCATTTCTCTGAGAAAGAAGCGCCGCCGAACAATGCCATGGCGCCTACCGGTGTGAACATAGCGATGGGCGACATATCCTTGTCTGCTCCCAATACTACACGGATCACGCCTGCCGCCAGGATAAACAGCAGCAGAATGCCAAATCGCGGATTAAGATTTTTTAAAGACATATGTTGGTTTTATATGTTTACAAATTAAAGATAATCCCTGTATTGAAATTAAATCTTCGCGAATTGTAACCTAACAGATCAAAATATTGATAATCTGTGATGTTCCTGAACCCGGCAAAAATTTTAAGCAAGTTAGCAAATTTATACTCACCATAGAGGTCTAAAGTGTAATAATCCCCCATGGGCGTATTGCCCTGGTAGCGCTGGCCGATGTAGCGGTACGATGCGCTGGCATAAAATGCCTTGGTCACCTGGTAGCCCAGCGTGGCGTTTACCGCATGCCGCGGCACCCGGTACAGGTTATAATAGGAGGTATCCTTGTTGTTGCCCAGGTCTTTGGTAACACGGCCGTCTACATAAGTATAATTCACGTTGAGGTCGAGGCCCTTGATGATCTGCCAGTTGGCTTCTACTTCTGCACCATATGCCTTTTGTTTGTCGGCATTGCGGTACTGACTGGCATAGGTGACCGGATCGGAATAGAAAATGATCAGGTCTTTGGTATTCCGCGCAAAACCGGTTACACGGAAGTTCAACTGCTTCAAAAAGGCCTGGTAGCCTGCTTCGTAGCTGATGGTGGATTCAGGCTTCAGGAGCTTGTTACCATAACCTGGCGCATACAATTGGTATAAACTGGGCACTTTATAGGCACTCGCCACGTTCACGAATACTTTATGGTGATCGTTGATCAGGTAAGATGGATTAACAGAGAAGGTAAAATTATTACCGTAGATGTTATGATGATTGTAACGGCCGCCGGCATCCAGGTTGAAGCCACCCATATCATGCAGTAGCACGGAGGCATAGCCGCTGATCTGGCGGGTATGGGAACTGTCTTTGGTAAGATCGGTGATAAAAGGTGTGGCGCCGGGATAATTACCAAGGTACCAGTCATGCTGATCGATACCGGAAGCTGTAAATACGCCACCGCCAATCAGTCGCACTTGTCTCGCTACGTTCCAGTTCACGTAGGTTTCGGCCTGGTGCGTGTTGGAGGCGAAGGTGGTTTTATCATATTTCGCGAAGCCATTAGGCGCCACGTAGCCGGAATCGTTCAGGATGTCGCGGTTATTTTGTTGATAGCTGTACAATACATGCCAGCTGCCATTTTTGAAGCGATATTCGCTGCTGAAGCCATTGAGGAGATATTTGAATTTACCGTTATAGTCTTTATCATCGATGAAGGCGCCTTCATCGAGTGCGTGGTGATAATCGCTGAAGTTGAAAAGGTACTGGAAGTTCCAGCGGGAGCCTGCGGTGAGGCCCAGTTTGGCGAATACGCTATGCTGGCGGAAACCGTCTTTATCGAAATTGGCGGTGTGGGTAGAATCGTAGGCATCTGAGAAGCCGTCGGTTTTTTCATACTTATAACCCAGCAGGTAAGAGAAGCGGGAGATGTTACCATGTATGTTCACGGCGGCCTGGCGGTCGTTATAGCTGCCATAGCCCAGACTGGCGCCTGCACCGAATTTTTTGTCGCCGCTCTTGCGGGTGATGATATTGATTACGCCGGTCACGGCGTTGGTGCCGTATAAGGTCGATTGTGCGCCGCGCAACACTTCAATTCTCTCTACCATCTCCGGGGAAATAAAATTAAGATCGAAAGTGCTGGCGATCTGCGATGCGTCGCTTACGGGCAGGCCATCTACGAGGATGAGGGTATTGCCGCTGAGGGAGCCGCGCATATACACATCAGGGATGGTGCCCCGTACATTTTCGGAGCCATTCACGATAAGGCCGGCCTGTTCGTTGAGGATAGAGGCAATGGTTTTGCCGCTGTTCTTTTGCAGGTATTCCCTGGTGAGGATGGTCACCACTTTGCCGGTTTCGCTGGCTTTCTGTGGCCCTTTGGTGGCTGTTACCGTAATTTCATTGAGTTGGCTGATACGGCTGGAATCCTGTGCCCTGGCTGAAAAGAAGGAGCAAGCCAATAATAGTGCAATAGTAGATCTCTTATACATCTGATGAATTTATAATTAAAAAACCCTTCAAGCGCTCAAAGCGCCTGAAGGGCTGATCCTTCGCTTCAAGCAATCATTTTTAATTTCTTATCCCGGCATCCTGGAAATGTACTTGTCCATTTCCTTGATCTGGTTCACGATCTGTGCGGTGGTAGGCTTCTGCGCCTTGGCACGGCGAAAATAATCTTTAGCGGTTTTGAAGTCGCGGCGCGTCATGGCGATAGAAGCCAGTGTGAGCAAGGCGGCGGCGGTATTCTCTTTATCAGGGAGGCCCATGCGTACTGCCTTTTTCAGGTTCTGGTCTGCGGTCTTCAGATCATTCTTCTGATAAGCAATGGTACCCAGCTGGAAGTACTGCATGCCTTCATATTCTTTCATCGGGCTGCCAGACTGAATACTCTGGCGGATCGTGGCTTCTGCTTTATCAAGGTCATTGCTATACATCGCCATATTGCTCTGCATAAAATAGTATACGGAGCGGATAGGTTTATACAGCAGCTTGGGGAATTTCACCTGGTTCATCAGGGCGGTGGCGCGCTCAAGGTCGCCAGCTTCCACTGCTTCCTGTACCAGCCGCATAGGGCCGAAGAGCACATGCGTAACGAGGCATATCAGTGCCAGTACCAGCACGATGGTAGCTTCCCACCAGCCAACCGTAAATCCGAGGGCAATACCGCCCAACAACAACACGATGCCTATTGGGAAACGATATAGAATAAAAAAGTTAAATGCTTTCATGGAACATTTGCTTCTAATAGCGGGGGCAAAGATAAATAAAAAAGCAGTCTGCCAAGGGGCGGTATGAATCTTTCTGTTTATGCCACGGGCTGTACGGCCGGCCTCCTTCGCTTCAGGTTCGCCAATGCGATGGCGCTGAGTATGATGATCACGCCTGCCACCTGTAGCATCGTTACGCGTTCATGCAGCATCACAGTGGCGGCAGTGGTAGCCACGGGCAGCTCGGCGGCGCTCAGGATGGCGCCCAGCGCCACACCGGTTTGCGGCATGCCCTTGGAAAAGAGAAAGGGCGGTAATACCGTGCCGAAAGCCGCCAGGGGCAAGCCCCACAGCCAAAGCTCACTGCCGAGGAAACGGCCATTCACCAGGTATAGCGGCGGAAATAGTATCGTAATGATCACAAAAGCGCCGGTAACGATCCACGCACTTTTCAACACTGGCGTTAAAGATTGCCCCACACGGCCACTCACCACAATGAATACCGTATAGAACAAAGCGGCCAGCAAGCCGAAACCAATGCCCCGGATATCTACCTGCGCCGGACCGCTATTCAAAATGCCGCCTGCCAGCAAAGTGCCGCCCAGTATGCATATTACAGCGATCCACTGTATCGCATTGGGACGTTTTTTATAGATCAGCCATTCGGCCAGCATGCTCATCCAGGTAAACTGCATCAGCAAGATGATACCCAGACTGGCAGGAATATATTGCACGCTTTGATAATAGGTGATGCTCACCAAACCGGTGGAGCTGCCGAGAATAAAACAGGTACGCGCATCTTTATCGCGAAGGCCCATGGTTGGGCGGCGCGAGAGCCAATGGATGATCCACAGCGCCAGCATCCCGAAGCCAGCCTGCACGCTGCATAGCTCTCCCAGCGTAAATCCTTGCTGGTAGCCCAGCTTCACGATCGTAGATAATATCCCGAAGCTACAGGCTCCCAGCAACACAAGCACAATGCCTTTCCACATATCATTAAAAATTTCAGCGAAAGTAGCGAAAACTAGGATTTACGCTTTTCGAGGTTAGGAAGAAGACCTGTCAGTAAGCCTATCAGCGGCAGGTACGCGCATACCTGGTATACATAGTTGATGCTGGTAGCATCGGCCAGTTTACCCAGCAGGGCAGAGCCCACACCGGCCATACCAAAGGCCAGGCCGAAGAACAAGCCCGCTATCATGCCTACTTTCCCCGGTACTAACTCCTGCGCATATACGAGAATAGCGGAGAAGGCGGAAGATAATATCACCCCGATGAACACGCTGAGCACCGCGGTGAGCGCGAGGTTCACATGCGGCAGCAGCAGTGAGAACGGCGCCACGCCCAGTATGGATATCCAGATCACATATTTCCTGCCGATACGGTCGCCTACCGGCCCGCCAATGAAAGTGCCCGCTGCTACGGAGAAGAGGAACACAAACAAATACACCTGTGCTGTTTGTACAGAAAGATGGAATTTACTCATCAGGTAAAAAGTATAATAGCTGGTCATGCTCGCCATATAAAAGTATTTGGAGAAGATGAGCACGAGCAATATAGCCAGAGAGAAGATCACCTTGCCGGTAGACAGCCGCTGATGCTGCTGCAATTGCGCCGCTTTTTTTGGTTTGATGCGATGCGTATTGGCCTTGTACCATTTGCTGATGTTAAGCATCACGAAAATGGCCAGCAATGCGGCAAGAGAGAACCAGATGATATTGCGTTGCCCGAAAGGCACTACAATGGCCGCTGCCAGCAAAGGTCCCAGCGAGCTGCCCGCATTGCCGCCCACCTGGAAAAGCGATTGCGCCATGCCATGCTTGCCGCCGGATGCCATATGCGCCAGCCTGGATGCCTCCGGATGAAATACCGCCGAGCCAACGCCCACAAGGCCTACGGATACCAGCACCATCTCGAAACTGCCCGCGCGTGATAAACATACCAACCCTATCAGGGTGAACATCATACCGATAGCAAGTGAATAGGGTTGCGGCCTTTTATCTGTGAAAAGGCCCACCAGTGGCTGTAATATCGATGCCGACAGCTGAAAGGTAAAGGTGATAAGGCCTACCTGCGAAAAGTTCAATTTCAGCGAATCCTTTACCAGTGGATAAATAGCAGGTATCAACGATTGCAGGGTGTCGTTGAGCAGATGGGTGAAACTCAATGCCAGCAATATAGAGAGCACCGTTTGTTGTGCGGCCTGATTCGTAGTTTGCGCGGACTGTTCTTGTAATGTTGTTTCCATGGTTTTCAATTGTGATCAGATCATCTGATGTTTAAGGATAAATTTTTTACTTATTGTGTGTGGCGATCTTTTGCGCCCAGTACAGCGCTTTTTTAGGATCCTTGTCTATAATGCTTTGCAGCAGCGCATCATGGAGGTGCTGGGTAGCGGTGAAAGAATCGGTATTACCATAGCGCAGCACAAACGACTGTTTCAGATGTGATGATACAGTATGGTAAAGATCTATCATGATCTCGTTCTTACCCGCTTCCGCGATAGAATTATGAAAGTTGATATCCGCCTGAATACAGGCCTCCAGCTGATTAGCGACAGCGTATTCATAGCGTTTTTTCAAAAAGCCTTTCATCTTCTCAATATCTTTATTATTACGGTGCATGGCGGCTTTCTCGGCAATCTTCACTTCAAAGAGGAAACGCACTTCGTTCAGGTCTTCAAAGTCGGCACGCTGCAGGCGTTGCGACAGCGGCTCGCCGGGGCCTGTTTGCGATGCGACGAAAGTGCCTACTCCCTGCTGCACCCGTACAAATCCTTTGTGGGCCAGTATCTTCACGGCTTCCCGCACACTGGAACGGCCTACGCCAAACTGCAACATCAGCTCAGGCTCTGTAGGCAACTGCTGCCCCACGGCATATTTGCCGGAAACGATCTGGTCCTGCAACCGGCGGGATACCTCCTCAGCCAGGCTGGAACGTTTTAAAGGAGAAGTATTCGAATACATCATATCATCAGATGACTGCAAAGATAAAAATCTTTGGATGAGAAATGCAAGTGAATTTTTCTTCCTTCGCCCTTCATCACTTTCTCCTTTGCTTTCCCCGCCAATATCCCTATTTTGGCGGGATTGGTTCCGACCTTAATTCAACCGCTATATGAGAAAACTAGTACTGTCGTTATCCCTGTTACTTACAGTAAGGGCTTATGCACAAGACGCGCTGAAGTATCAGACGCCTCCGCAGTCTATCATGGAACTGGCCATGGCTGCGCCTCCGCAACAAGTTGATTTTAATCCGAAAGGAGATGTAATGCTGATCATGGAACGCTCCGGCTTTCCTACCATCGAAGAATTGTCGCAGCCGGAATACCGTTTGGCAGGCGATCGTATCAATCCATCCAACTTTGGCCCCAGCAGGGCAGCGTATGTAACGTCTATCACCATCAAAATGGTGAATGGCAATAAACAATACCCGGTAACAGGCTTGCCGGCCGATGCCCGCATCAGCAAAGTGTCCTGGTCGCCCGGACAAAAGCGTATAGCCTTCACCGTTACCGACAACAACAGCATCACCCTGTGGACAGCAGACGTGGCTACCGGCGCCGCCAAACAATTCAGCCAACGCCGTTTGAATAACACCGGCGGCCATGCATTCACCTGGTTAGATGAAGACCGTATCCTGGTATTGTCTGTACCGGCTAACATCGGCCCCGCCCCGCTGAAACCCGTTGCGGCAGAAGGCCCTACGGTTCAACAAACCAGCGGGAAAGCCGCTCCTGCCGCCACTTTCCAGGATATGCTCAAAAACCCCTATGATGAAAAACTGTTCGAATATTATTTCCAGTCAGAACCTGTGATCATCAGCAGCAAGGGCGAACAGGTGATTGGCAAACCCGGCATCTACGCGGGTATCGAGCCATCTCCCGATAATCAATATCTGCTGATAGAAACCCTGCACCGTCCTTTCTCTTATCTCGTTGGCGCCGACCGTTTCCCGACAGAAGTGGAGATATGGAAGATGAATGGCGAGAAAGTGAAAACCTTAGCCAGCAAACCGCTGGATGAAGTGCGGCCCAAAGGCTTCGATGCCACCAGTAATTATCCCCGTCACCACGCCTGGCGCAGCGATGCGCCGGCTACCATTACCTGGGTGCAGGCCCTCGATGGCGGTGATCCTA
Organism: Chitinophaga vietnamensis; assembly: GCF_902167635.1. Taxonomy (GTDB): domain Bacteria; phylum Bacteroidota; class Bacteroidia; order Chitinophagales; family Chitinophagaceae; genus Chitinophaga; species Chitinophaga vietnamensis. The sequence goes on along the minus strand of NZ_CABHMS010000006.1, from coordinate 25,151 downwards.
AAAAGAATGTGCCTTTCCGCGATGAAGTGGACATGCTGGCCGCTCCATTCGATGCACAGCCCGTAGCGCTCACCAAAACAACAGACCGCTTTGGCGGCATCGCCTGGGGAAATGCACAGCTGGCGCTGGTTACAGCCCTTAATAACACCCAGCAGAAAGTGAAAGTGACCCGTATCGATCCATCACATCCGGAGCAGGAACCCGTAACAGTGATCGACCGCTCGCTGAACGACCGCTACAACGATCCCGGCGATCCGCTGCTGGTGAAAAATCAGTACGGCAAATCCGTATTGTACATATCACCCGCAGATGAGCTGCTGATGACCGCTCCGGGCGCCTCTCCCGAAGGCGACCGCCCTTTCCTGTCGAAGTTCAGTTTGAAAGATAAAAAGCAAACCATCCTGTGGCGCTCACAGGCTCCTTACTACGAACAGGTGACCAAAGTGATCGATCCGGCAAAAATGACGCTGGTGATCTCAAAAGAATCCGTTACCATGCCGGCGAACTATTACCTGCAAACGCTGAAGAAAAAAGAAACAGTAGCACTGACCGCTTTCCCGCACCCACAGCCACAATTGCAGGGCGTTCAAAAACAGCTGCTCAAATACAAACGTAAAGACGGCGTGGACCTCACCGCTATGCTGTACCTGCCTAAAGGCTATGACCCTAAAAAAGACGGCCGTTTGCCCGTGCTGATGTGGGCTTATCCCCGTGAGTATAAATCTGCCAGCGATGCCGCACAGGTGCGCGGCTCTGAATATCGCTTCACCAGGGTGTCTTACGGCTCGGCCATCTTCTGGGTTACCCGCGGATTTGCCGTGATGGACGCTACCGAAATGCCGATCGTAGGCGAGGGCGACAAAGAACCCAACGACACTTTTATCGATCAGCTGGTGATGAACGCAGAAGCGGCAGTGAACAAGATCGACGAGATGGGCGTGGGCGACAGGAACCGCATCGCTGTGGGGGGCCACTCTTACGGCGCTTTCATGACGGCTAACCTGCTCGCACATACGAATTTATTCAAGGCCGGCATCGCGCGCAGCGGCGCTTATAACCGCACGCTCACGCCTTTCGGCTTCCAGAATGAACAACGCACCTATTGGCAGGCGCCGGATGTGTACTACAAAATGTCGCCCTTCTCTTATGCCGATAAGATGAAAACGCCGCTGCTCATGATCCACGGCGAAGCTGATAATAATTCCGGCACTTTCCCCATTCAAAGCGAAAGACTGTACAATGCTATCAAAGGCAATGGCGGCACCGCCCGCCTGGTATTCCTGCCGCAGGAAAGCCACGGCTATGCTGCCAGAGAAAGCATCCTCCACATGCTGTGGGAAATGGATGAATGGCTTAACAAGTACGTAAAATAGATCTCCGTTCCTGTTGATGGCGACTACTGCCGCCATCAACAGGAACAATATGTAAAAAGTACCATTAAAGCCCCCAATTCCACAATCTGGCTATCCTCCCGCTCCGTACCTTTGCCCTAACATGTCAAAGGCGCATATTCCAACATATGATATCTGTTCCCTTGTAATGGGGAAGCCCGTTTCAGCCGATATACTCGTGGCGCGGTTCTCCGATTATCTGGAAGCCCACCAGGATATTCATTTCCCGCACCGGCACTCTTTTTACCATTTGGTACTTTTTACCAGCGGTAAAGGTAGCCATACGATCGATTTTGAGCGGTTTCCGGTGAAGGCAGGGCAATTCTACTTCATGGTGCCGGGCCAGGTACATAGCTGGTATTTTGAAGGGAAGACAGAAGGATATGTGCTCAATGTTTCCACGGCATTCTTCAACGAATTTTTGAAAGATGCCGATTACGTAGAACGCTTCCCTTTTTTTAGTGGCGTAAGTACCGAAGGCGTAGTGCAACTGCCCCGTGAGGGCCTGCATGCCATCACCGCCCTGCTGGAAGAGATGCTCGTGGAAGTGGCCGCTGGCCATGCTTACAGCCTCGACATGCTACGGCTCCTGTTGCTGGAAGTATTTATCAAAACAGCACGCACCACGCAATGCGGCAAAGAGCGCCCGGAGATGCTGCATAACAATATGTTGTTACGCAACTTCCGCAAGCTGGTGGAACAGCATTACATGCAACTGCGGCTGCCAAAGGATTACGCGGCATTGCTGTATGTAACGCCTAATTACCTCAATGCCTTCTGCCAGCATATGTTGGGCCGCTCGGCCGGAGAGATCATCCGCGACAGGGTACTGCTGGAAGCCAAACGCCTGCTCATCAACGCAGATGTGCCTATCTCGTCGATCGCCTACCAGCTTAACTTCCAGGATAATTCCTACTTTACGAAGTTCTTCAAGAAGTACGCAGGCGTTACCCCGGAGGAGTTCAGGAAAAATATTATCTGATGAAGAAATAAATCAACAAAGTATGTGTGCAGATAAAAATCATGAGAAGCCCGGTCTGCTGAAAAGCCTGCTGGGCAATAAATGCGCCCGTTGCCGCCGTGGCAATATTTTCAAAACGCAAAACCCTTACAACCTGAAGAACTTCATGAAAATGCCCGATGTATGCCCTGTATGCGGCCAGCAGGTGGAAGTAGAAGTAGGGTTTTATTATGGTACCGGTTACGTAAGCTATGCCTTGTCTATTGCCGTTTGTGTAGCCAGCCTGATAGCGTGGTGGTTATTTATCGGGTTTTCTATTTACGACAACCGTATTTTCTGGTGGTTGGGCGCCAATGCCTTGCTGCTGCTGATTTTACAGCCATTGATCATGCGATGGTCCCGTACCATCTGGATGGCCTTTTTTGTGTATTATGATGAAGACTGGTACCAGGGGCCTCCTCAAGGCACCGGCAGGGCCAACGCTACTTTCCGTAATGCCATCTGATGCGCTCAGAGGCGGTTACAATCACATATCACGGCCAGCCCTTGTTGCAGCCACTGCTGAAAGATAGATTCTTTTTCAAACGGAGGGAAATTGAGCGGCCGTCCGCCAACATCGCGAAGCACTACGCCATCCGCATGCGATTCCACAATACGCCTGGTATCGGCTTCCTGCCGGACGGAGATGCGGGGAAGTACTTTCACCAGTTCAAATATGGCGCTGTCGGAAGTATCATTGGCGTGTATCAATCTCACAATGAAATGGTATTCGCCATGGCGCGTAAGCAGCGAGGGGACCGCGACGGAGCTGACCTGGTAACAGGTGCCTGGGGTGAGTAACATAGGAAGCGTTTTGTAATAGTGAATATACAGCAAAAAAGCCGGTAGGTGCTCCCTGATCCGGCTTTTTTATATTCGACTAAAACTGGCCTCTTATTACTTGTCTTTTTTGTCGTGAATCTGTGATTTCTTCAGATACACTTTCTTACCTTTCCCGTCTACAATAAATTTGCGGTCTTTTTTATCGATGTAGACCGTCTCGCCATTGGGTCCTTCTTTTCCTTTGTAGATCTTGTCGGTAACAGCGGAAGTTCCTTTTACCGCAATGGACGCTGTTTTATGGCCTATCTTTTTTAAGGTGCTATCTATCCCCTGTGCAAATGCGCGCTGGCCTGAGAAAGAAGCTACTACGCCCAATGCTGTGGCAAACATGAATCCGGTGAGGTTTTTTGGAGCTTTCATGATAATAATTGTTTTAGTTAAAAGAAAATCTGCTTTTTAACTTTCAACAATAATGCCATCTTGAATGTTCGCTAAAATTAATCTTCCGGCGTGATAACATCGCGCCGGAAGACCTGTTGCCCGTATTTTTCTACATCAGTTGCCCCAGAAATGATCTTCCTGCGCAATATCTTCCGCAAATACTTTAGCCGCCACGATCTGGCCATCTTTCACCGTATATACGTCTACGTTATCCGTATATAATTCGGCGCCGGGACGGGATGCCTTCCAGGTAAGCACGCAGGTGGCCTGGTCGCCGTTTACAGCAATGGTTTTGATGTCGCTGAGACGGAGGGTATTTTCAGATACCTCAAACATGCCGCCCACCATCTGGAACACTTCACCACTGGATTTCTTAGTGCCGGAAAAACGGTTGTTACCCGGCTGTTGCCAGCTGATCTCCGGGTGAAGCAAGGCGCCCAGCTTTTCGAGATTTACTTCCTGGACTGCGTGTACAAATTCAGCTACTACTTTTAAAGTTTGATTTTCCATTTCTTTATTTTTTTTGAGATGAATAATGTTGATGATGATGCAAAACTACATCGGGGGAGATGTGTTACATTTATCATCTCACGACAAAGACTTACCATTTTGCGACAATCTTTTTTTATGCCGTGAGAGGAGGATACCTTTATCATATGGAAGATCAACAACTACTTTTAGCCAGGAATATGATCGCATATGCAGTACAGCGGGATGTAGATGCAGCGGAGCTTTGCAGCCTCGCCCGCATTGATCTGAAGGCTTTGAAAAAGACCGGCGCCGTTATTACGCATCAGCAAGTGCATGACCTGTGGCTCAATGCCAGCCGCCTTGCCAATGATCCTTTGTTCGGCCTGCATTTTGCCGAGTCGCTGAAACCCGCCGCCCTTGGCGTAGTGGGCGCCATCATCCAGAGCAGCGCCACCGTGGGTGATGCGCTCACACAGGCGGCCGCGCTCACACATCTCATTACCAGCGAATGCCGCATGGAACTGATACGCGGCCATAAACAATTTACCGTGAAACTGATACCGGCAAAGGATCATGGCGCCACGCCGCCTTTCGCCTTCCGGCAGCTGATGGAATTATTGATCGTTATGGTGATACATGAAATGGATGGCCTGCTGTTAGAGAAGATCGTGCCGCAGGCGGTGAAGCTGCCCTATCACGTGGCCGATGAAACGGAATATGCAAGAGTGCTGCGTTGCGTGCCGGTGCGCCGTTCCGGCGAATACGCCGTGGTATTTGATAACCGCTACTGGGATGAGCCGGTACTAACGGCCAACTATGAATTGCAGGGGCATCTGCTGAAGAAGGTAGCGGTGATATCGCAGGAGGCAGAAAAGCCGCAATCGCTGCAGGTAAGGATACATCATTACCTGCTGGCTAATTCTTACCTGGGGGTGCAATCCCTGGAGCAGATTGCAGCCAATTTCAATGTGAGCCCGCGCAGCCTGCAAAGGCGCCTCAAAGAGGAAGGGGTGAAATACCAGGATGTGGCGGATGCGGTCCGTAAATCACTGGCTTTGTATTATCTCTCCTCGGGTAATTACCAGCTGAAAGATATTTCCTATATGCTGGGATATAATGAGCTGAGCGCTTTCACCAGGGCTTTCAAACGCTGGACTGGCGCCACTCCTGCGGATTACCGGTCGTTGTAGTTAAAGGCGGCATCTTTGTGTACGATGCCCCACTTTTTCAGGTAGATGTATTCGCCTCTTTCGATGGCATTGATATAATCACTGATCCAGGCTTCAAAAGAAGGAGCTACAATTTCACGGTGAGGATCGTCGTGCCAGAAAGTGATCACCTGGCCGGGAGTGCCGCCTGGCGTGGGGTCCAGGTCAATACAGAGATAGTTGCCCAGGCCATCGTGCGTAAACGGGATCCACAGCGGGTTCCACCAGTTGTAGCAGATGCCCGTATCCGGCTCGCATACCAGTTGCGTTTTGAAAGTGCCTTCATCCAGCAAGCGTTTCCATTGCTGCCACTGCAAAATGATTTCATGCAGAGGCAGGAGGGTATCGCCATTTACCAGTCCGGCCTTATCGGCCTTTTGACCGTCGTGGATAGCGTAAAATGCTTTGAAAGTAGCCGGCAGCGCGGCTCCTGTGAGGTCTTCAAGGGCGGCTATGCTATCAGCGGAAACACCAGGATAGAGGAGGCTGATCAGTCGGGGTGCATATGTCTGCATCCATGTTTCCCATCTTGTCCAATACTGTTGCATATGGATAGGGTTTAAACTGCTATAAAGATGTAAAAAATTATGAATAAATTTATCTCCTGACCTGTAGCAATAACGATTTTTATACTCTTTTTATCAATACTTTTGTAATTCAAATAACTCACTATGGCACAGTTACCTAAATTTCTCATTGCCGACGATCCGGTAACGGATCCTGAAAATGAATATATATTTCATACCGAAAAGCCCCGCTTCTTCGCCAAACGTGTAGAAGAAGACGAAGAAACTGCTTACATCGACATCGTGTCCGAAATTGATAACGTAGAAGAGTTCTTCAAAAATGCTCCCGAGAAAAAGCAGGAATTGCTGGAGCAGCTGGAAGACTGGTACTACTCTTACATGGAGTGGTTGGATGATGATGGAGAAGAAGAGGAAGAGTAAATAATTACGAATTACAAATTAAGAATTACGGCCTACCGGGTAGATCTACCCGGTAGGCCGTAATTCTTAATTTGTAATTCGTAATTATTTATTGTTCATCTTCACGATCATGTCCGTGTGCACGGCGGCCGTTATCGTGGCCGTTTTCTTTCCATCTTCCATGACCATGGCCCTGATCATTGTCGTTATCATATCTTCTGTAGCGTTCATCACGGCTATCGCGGATCAGGTCCTGACGGCCATACCAGCCTTTATAGCGTCTGTATTGCCTGCGATAGTAATCATCGCGCAGATAAGGTCTGTCGGCATTGATCACTACTTTATAGCCACGGTAAATATCGTAATCATAAGGTAATGAACGGGCGAATACCCATCTGTTGTCGTTGTAATAAATGAACTGTTGCTGCGGGATATAATAATAAGCATCGATATCAGGGAAATAGTAGTATTCAGCATAGTCATAGCCTACGGGGCCCCACTGTGGCTGATTGCCGATGTTTACGTTTACATTCAGACGAACCTGGGCTTGTGATGAATAGATACCTGCAATCAGGAGAAAGGCTACTAACGCGATCTTTTTCATATCAATATGGTTTATACTCATGCATATGCCAAAGCAGTGCCAAAGCGAATAACAGGTGATCAGCCTGTTATAAAAAGTTTCTGTGCATCCGTAAGGTATTCATTCTAAATACTTAGCAAAATGTTAAAGAGATTGGTACGGGGCTTGTTATGGTGGAGGCAGGATATAAAACCTACAAGCATGAAAAACCAGATCACACTTACCTTTGCCGCTTTAGCGGCTGCTGCTACACTGTTCACCTCCTGCAGTAAAAATGATGATAACAGCAGCGGGAATGCACGCATGACAGTGCTGTTGACAGATGCACCTTCTCCTTACGACGCTGTGAATGTAGATGTACAAGGCGTACAAGTGAATGCTTCTTCCGATGCTTCCACTACCACCGGATGGCAATCGTTACAGTTATTACGCCCCGGCGTTTATAACCTCCTTAAATTCAGAAACGGCCTCGACACTGTTATCGCATCGCAAGGCCTGCCCGCCGGTCAGATCTCCCAGATCAGATTGGTATTAGGCACTAACAACAGCGTAGTGATAGGAGGTACTTCCTACCCGCTGGAAACACCTTCCGCACAACAATCAGGGCTGAAACTGAACCTGCACGCCAATCTCACGGCAGGCGTGGAATACCGCCTCTGGCTTGACTTTGACGCCAACCGCTCTGTAGTGATGACGGGCAACGGCAAATTTATGCTCAAACCGGTGATCCGCGCTTACAGCCAGGCTGATGGCGGTTCTATCAAAGGTGTTGTGCTGCCGCCAACAGCAGTGAAAGGCATTTTCGCCATCCAGGGAACGGATACCGTGGCATCTTCTATCCCCGATCCGGTTACGGGCGTTTACCTGATGGCAGGCATCAGCGCGGGTACTTATAACGTAGCCATCGCAGGTAATGGCACTGTGAAAGATACCACCGTTACAAATGTGAATGTAAGCACAGGACAAGTGACTTCTATCACCAACATCACCTTGCATCCATAATCTGTTTTCGATCATGAAAAAAGCCTCCGACATTAGCGGAGGCTTTTTTATTTTTGTTTGTAAACCCGCTCGCCATGAATATTTTCCGACTTACACCCGAAGGACTTGCCGCTATGCGTAAAAGGATTATGATCCGTGTGATTCCCGTGTTCCTGGTAGTGGTGATCGTGTTGGCTTTCGTTGCCAGCAAGAATAAAAACGATGTGATGCTCATGGCCGGCTTTGTGATCGTCGTGGGCGCATGGTCCGTATTCAATATCAGCAGGAGGCTGAAGAAAGTATATGAAAGCTATGAGATTGAAGTAGACGAGCACGCCGTCATCCGCCGGCAGGCGGGCGCGCCAGATCTGAACCTTTCCGTTTTTGATATCAAGCTGATCAACCAGAAGAAAACGGGAGGTATCATTATTCGTGGTGAAGGCAAGGGCGAAACGATCATTATTCCACCGGAGATCGAGCGGTTAGATGAACTGACAACCCTGCTGAATCAAATGGTGCCTTTCTCCGAGAAAGATATACAGCCCGTGGCGGAGCGCTTTGGCGCTGTATTCGGGCTGTTTAGCCTGGCGCTGTTACTAGGGTTTGTGCTCATCGATAACAAGATACTCTCCAGCATTTGTGGCGCAGCGCTCGCAGCGATCATGATCCGTGCTTTTGTATTACGCAGCAAAAATACCAACCTGCCCGACAGTGTGCGCCGTTCCGGCTGGATACTGCTGCTGGTGGGCGCGGTCATCCTGGTCAATATTGTTATCCGCTGGATGGGCTATTGGTAATCCGGTATTTTTTCCAGCGCTACCTGCGTTAATACTTTGAACTTTTTTTCGCCCGGCAACTTCTTTAAAATGGTGATGTGATCGCATTCAAATTCATCATCAAAATCAAATGACAGATCAGCTATCTTATCGAAGATACTAACTGGTATGTTTCTTAGGATCGTTAGATGCGGGGTGAAATGTCCTGGCTTCAGCCGGAACCGCGACACGATCAATTGTTGTATGATCTTTACCGGATAAGGGTTTTCAAGGGCTGCGTATAAAGTTCTTGCCTTGGCGCCATGCCTGAAAATATCTACGCCGTTTAATTTTACAGGAAACGAGGGGAAGTGAAAAACTGCATTGTTCACCCGGCCGATCACATCTGCATCATCATCTTTATAAAGAAATTTAAACAAAGAAATATGCGCCAGGTTCCCCAGGTTAACGACTGATAGCGGTATAATGCTGTTAGCGGCGGTTACTGAAAGTTTTACTTTTTCTTTGAGCCAGGATGGTGGAGAGATGATGATAAAATAAGTACTGGCGGCCCTTTGCGGGCTTTGCACTTCTTCCGGGAAGCAGCTCAGTTGTATGACATTACCGCTTTGCATGCTACATTATATGACAATCGCAGCGGTACAGGGAGGGCAGCGCTTTCAGGAAAGCGCTGCGAGTTTAGCTTGTATATTTTTCATCTGCCTGATGTGCCGGGTGGCGTGGCAAACCACGAACACGGCCCATTCCAGCCTGGTAAATTCACCTAATACCGGGAAAGGGGCGCTGGTGCAGATTTCCGTGAGATCCAGCTGGCTGGCGAGTCGTTGTATCTCTTCGCGGTTGCGTTTCAGCGCATCCAGTATAGCCGCTTTGTCCTTCGGCGTATCCGAAGGTACGATCATTTCGGGGGATGTCATTTTGATAGTGTAATCCAGGAACATGGACTGGATAGCGGGCGCTTTTTCGTCGGGCAAGCGATCTAACGGGCGGGAGCTGCCTGCCAGTACATGTGGAACGCCCCGCTCCGATAGCAACAGGTGCTCGGCTACCTGGCCGGCCGTCCAGCTGCCTTCAAAAGGAATGGTGTTGAATTGTTCTTCCGGAAAGCTGGAAATGGTGTCCAGCAAGGATTTCGTAGTGTTGTCTATCTCTTGCAAAATATTGTTTGTCATCGTAGTGGTGGTTTTGTACAACAAATCTACTCGCGTATCATCAGTTCAAGAGGTGGCACTCGGGACTAGTTAAGGGGGTATTTGTGACATTGATTTCTTAACCTGGATTAAGTCCCTTTCTTAATCCATATTAATGGACCCGGAGGTACTTGTGTAGGATCTTTGTATCGTAAAAAACAAAGCAATGGCACAATACACTTATCATAAAGCGGATACCCGCGGGCACGATTATCTCGGCTGGCTGGACAGCAAAAAGACCTTCAGCTTCGGCGAGTACTACAATCCCAAGCGGATGGGCTTTGGCGCCCTGCGTGTGCTCAACGATGATATTGTTGAAGGTGGCAAAGGCTTCGGTGAGCATCCTCACGATAACATGGAGATCGTGAGCATCGCACTGGAAGGCGGCCTTGAGCATAAAGACAGCATGGGCAACGTAAAAGTGCTGCTGGAAGGCCAGGTACAGGTGATGAGCACAGGCAGCGGCATCTTCCATAGCGAATACAATCATTATGCTGACCGTCCCGCTGCTTTTTTACAAATATGGTTATACCCGAATCAACTGAATATAACGCCCCGTTATACGCAGTTATCGCCTGAAAAAGGGCAGAATACCCTTCTGCCGATCATCTCCCCGGATAATATTCAACAGGATGCCTGGTTCTATAGCGGTGTTTTTGAGAAAGATATTCAAACCGCTTACCGCCTGCAAAAGCCGGGCAATGGCATCTATGCATTTGTGATCAAAGGTAGTTTTACAATAGATGGCAAAACGCTGCAAACACGCGATGGGATGGGAATACAGGAGATTGATGTAGTCCATATCACATCGCTGGAAGACAATGGAGAGATCTTGTTGATGGATATTCCAATGGACATATAACTGATGAAGATGAACAACGAATTAAAAATATTGGCAGTTGGATATAACGAAGCGATCATGGAAGTGATCCTCCGCTTGCTGAACAAACAGGAAGGCTGGTCGGGAAAAGTGGCGCTGTCGCGCGATGCGGCCGAATCACTTTTCCGCAGTGAACCTTTTGATGCGGTGTTGTTATGCGCCGGCGTCAGTAAGGAAGAGGGGCAGGAGTTAAGGGAATTGTTTAAACAGTTACACCCGCAGGCGAAAGTGATCCGCCATTACGGCGGTGGCAGCGGGCTGCTGGAAAACGAGATCCGTGCTGCCTTTGAGCACAACAAATAATAATACAGACACGTAAAAACTTATCAGATGAAAGAAAATATTTTAGGCCTGCATCACATTACTGCGATCGCAGACAATGCGCAACGCAACTATGATTTCTATACAAAAGTACTTGGATTGAGAATGGTGAAGAAGACCGTCAACTTTGACGACCCGGGTACCTATCATTTTTATTTCGGCAATGAAACCGGTACGCCGGGCACTATCCTGACCTTTTTCCCTTGGGAAGGTATTGGCCAGGGCCGCACGGGTACAGGTATGGCTACCGAGATCGGATATGCCGTACCGGCGGGCAGTCTGGCTTTCTGGGCCGATCGTTTCAAACAGTTCAATATCCCGCACCAGGAAGTGGCGGAGCGCTTTGGTGAAAAGTATCTTTCCTTCACTGACCCCGATGGACTGAACATCAGTATGATCGAGCCGGCAAAGGCCGACAACCGTGCGTCGTGGGAAACGGCTGAAGTGAAGCAGGATGCCGCCACCAGAGGGTTTCACAGCGTTACCCTTACACTGAAAGGAATCGATCCTACCGCAAAAGTGCTGACGGATATCTTCGGTTATCATCTGTTATCGCAGGAAGGTAACCGTTACCGCTTCATAACAGATGCGGTGGAAAATGCCGGTGTAATTGACCTGCTCGAAACGCCCGATGGCCAGCAGGGCCGCACGGCGGCTGGTACCAATCACCACGTGGCATTCCGGGTGGCAGATGATAATATCCAGATGGCGTTTCGGGAGAAGATCGTGAGCAAAGGTTTGCAGATCACACCGAAGATCGACCGCGACTATTTTTACTCCTTGTATTTCCGGGAGCCGGGCGGCGTGCTTTTCGAGATCGCTACCGATAATCCTGGTTTCACTGTAGATGAGCCACTGGCGGAGCTGGGCAGCAAATTGAAATTGCCAAAGCAGTACGAACCTGCAAGAGCCGATATTGAAAAAGTATTACCTGTTTTAAAATAAGGATGGACATATGCATAAAGCGCATATCATTACTGCCGGCGCGCCTTTGAGCAGCGCCGGCAAAGCATTGATCATGATACATGGCAGAGGTGCTACTGCTAACAGTATTCTCACGTTGGCAGACCACCTTAACGTGGACGGTTATACGTTGTTTGCGCCAGAGGCTACCAATAATACCTGGTACCCCTATTCTTTTCTGGCGCCGCCGGCGCAGAATGAGCCCTGGTTGTCATCTGCCGTTGATATTATCGATAAACTGGTGGCGGATATTGAGCAGAAAGGTATCAGCAAGGAACGTATCTATCTGCTTGGATTTTCACAGGGCGCCTGTTTGACGCTGGAGTTTGCAGCGCGCCATGCGGCGAGGTATGGCGGCATTGCCGCTTTCACCGGTGGTTTGATCGGGGATAAGATTTACAGAGATAATTATAAAGGAGATTTTGCACAAACGCCGGTATTCATCGGCAGCAGTAATCCTGATTTTCATGTGCCGGTAGAGCGTGTGTATGCCTCTGCCAACATACTGCGCGAAATGGGCGCTGATGTTACAGAGAAGATCTATGATAACATGGGGCATACGATTGCCCAGGATGAACTGGACATCGTTAATAAGTTGATATTTTCCTGATTTATTTTTTCTTGTTCATACCACCTCTCACTTTGCTCAGAAATTCAGGCGATACGCCCAGGTAGCGTGCGATCTGGTTTTGAGGCACCCGCTGAACGATTTGCGGATATTTATTGATAAAGGCGATATAGCGTTGTTCCGCAGTCTGGGAAACCAGGCTGTGGAAGCGCTTTTGCAGGGCAAACAAGGAACGCTGTACCAATAGCCGGAAGAGCGTATCGAACTTCGGTATCTGCTGGAAAAGTTGTTGTTTGCTTTTATGATCTATCACCAGCAGTTCACAATCTTCCAATGTTTCAATGAACATATCTGTCGGCTTTTGTTCTGTAAAGCTGTACAGATCGCTCACCCACCAGTCTTCAATGGCAAAAGACAAGATGGTTTCTGTGCCGTCATCGCTGAGGAAATACGTGCGGATACAGCCTTTCACGATATAGGCTTCAAAGTCGCAGATCTCCCCTTCCTGTAGCAGATAGCTTCTTTTGCGTACCCGTTTGAATTTAAGGAGGGAGTGAAAGAGCGCTGTTTCTTCCGGTGTGAGCGTAAGGCAGGTAGCCACGAATTTATCTATCTGTTCGAACATAACTATTTGATTATTTTCTGTACCCACTTTTCTGTTCCTTTTACTAACAACGACATCACATCATTTTTTCCTGCTTTGAAAGAGTGGTCAGCGCCTTCCAGTCTCACTAGGGTAGCTTTTTTCAGCGATGCGCAAACGGATTCGATCAGATCCCAGGTGGCCAGCGTGTCTTTGCTGCCTTGTAAAAAGAGCATGGGTATTTTCAGTGCTTTCAGGTGTTCGGCCCGGTCGATAGAAGGCTTGCCGGCGGGATGCAGCGGGAACCCGTAAAATACGATGCCTTTCGCGGGACTGTTCGGATGTGCAGCGAGATATTGAGAGCTCATCCTGCCGCCAAAAGATTTGCCGGAGGCGAACAGTGGCAGTTTGGGTTGCAGTTCCTGTGCTTTCGCGATCGCCGCAGCGATGGTAGCTTGCGCCACAGCAGGCGAATCCGGCCGGCCTTTCTTGTGTTCTGCAAAAGGGAAATTAAATCGTAGTGTGGCGATGCCGGCCTGGGCAAGGGCATTGGCCAGTGTTTCCATGAAGCTATGATCCATGCCGGCGCCGGCGCCATGCGCCAACGTGAAGATGCACCTGGGATGATCAGGCGTGATGTACCTGGCAGAAACGAGGCCTGCTTCAGGTGAGATGTGTATGTTGAGCGTGGATGTATTCATGATGAGAGAAATTTAGTAGTTTATTTTTAAATTTATGAAAAGTTACTCTGCTACTTGAGATAAATAATATGAAAAAGTACTACGCCCTCTTTACGTTAATTATAATCGTTTTATTAAGTGTACTTGCAAAGGCGCAGGTTACCGACTACAAAAAAGCAACGATAAAAATCCCGATGCGTGATGGCGTTCATTTATTTACGATTATACGTACACCGGCGAACGAAACAAAACCACTTCCAATATTGATAATACGTACGCCTTATGGCGCTGATAACCTTGATGATCGCAAGTTCATTGAGTGGGACTATGTAGCAAAAATGGCGGCTGAGGGGTACATCTTTGTGATACAGGATATCCGTGGTAAATATAAAAGTGAGGGTACTATGCAGATTCATCAACCACTCATTCATGCAAAGCAAAAGAATGCTATAGATGAGAGCACAGATACCTGGGATACAGTTGATTGGTTGGTGAAAAATGTAGCCAACAACAATGGTAAGGTAGGTATTTTCGGTATCTCTTATCCCGGTTGGCTTGCATTGGTTGGGGCTGTGGACCCACATCCTGCGTTGAAGGCTGCAAGTCCACAGGCGTGTATGGGAGATCTGTTTTTAGGTGATGATTTTCATCACAATGGTGCGCTTCGGCTGAGTTATGGTATGGAGTATACCTATCAGTTAGAAAATGATCTAAGTAAGGATAGTGAATTTCCATTTCCACAATTCGATTTGTTTAATTGGTACCTGAGATTAGGATCGTTGAAAAACGTTAATGAGAAATATTTTCATGGTAAGATACCGACTTGGAACAACTTTGTCGCACATCCCAATTACGACTCATTTTGGGAAGAGAATTCGCCGCTGTCTTATATTTCTTCCCCACAGATTCCTATGTTACATGTTGGCGGATATTATGATCAGGAAGATATTAATGGCCCTCAATTGATGTATGATCATATGGAAAAGAAGGATTCTTTCAACAGGAATTTTATCGTATTGGGTCCTTGGAACCATGGACAATGGGCAAGAGCAAAAGCAGATAGCCTGGGGAAGATATCTTTTGAAAGCAATACGGCGGCCTGGTTTCAGGATTTACAGAAGAAATGGTTCGACTATTGGCTAAAAGGGATTGGAGATGGGAAATTTGAAGAAGCTTATTGTTTCCAGACGGGCACTAATCAGTGGAAGACTTATACAGCGTGGCCTCCAAAAGAAGTTGTTTTAAGAAAGCTATACGCAGGACCTAATAATATGGCGTCTTTCAACAAGCCAACGCTCGCAAATGGTGCAATAAATTTTGTGAGTGATCCTGCGAGGCCGGTTCCATATCGTGTTCAGCCCATCGAAGCTACTTACGGCGTTGGAAGCCGTTGGCGTTATTGGCATGTGGAAGATCAGCGCTTTGTTTCGTCAAGACCTGATGTAGTGAGCTTTACTACCGATACGCTTTCAGAGGATTTAGTGGTTACCGGCAAAATTATTACACATTTATTTGCAAGTACCACGGGAACCGATGCCGATTGGATTGTAAAGCTCATTGATGTTTATCCGGATATGTATGCCCGGAATGTGTTCATGAGTCAATATCAATTGCCGGTAGCTATGGAGGCCTTCCGCGGAAGATTCAGGAAAAGTTTTTCAAATCCATCGCCACTGATTCCAAACAAGCCGGAGGAATTTGTAATTGACTTGCACGATATCAATCATGTTTTCAAAAAAGGGCATCGCCTGATGATCCAGGTACAAAGCACATGGTTTCCAGTGATCGATAGAAATCCGCAGAAATATATACCTAATATTTACGAAGCGAAGGAGAGTGATTTCGTAAAGGCCACACACACGGTGTTTTTTTCACAGAAGTTTCCAACTTATATTGAACTGCCGGTAATGAAACAGTAATAATTAGAATGGTTTTATCATTGATCACGTCGCGGTCATTGTTAAGTGTTGTAATGTGTATAATTCATTTTGGTATTAAGGTGGATAGTTTTATCTTTATTACCGAAAGCAGAAAAGGTAGAACCATGGTTCTACCTCTTTTACCTACCTAGTTTGAGAGCATGATAGGTTTCTGCTCATAGACAAATGGATGATGATGTTTGGAGTATAGCAAATGAAGCTGGTTCCAATAGTCACACCTCTTTCATAGGCTGCGGCATATTTTGACCGCACTTTCCATTCGTATCTAAGTCATTCTAAACCGCTGCAATCGCAGCGGTTTCATTTTGTTTAAGCACGTTCTCTTAATATCTCGACTAAGCTCTTGCTTTTGCTTTTTTTTGCTGTACTACATCTTCTTTGTAGTGATATTTGGGCTTTACATTCTTTGTCGAATCCAGCCAGTCCTTAAATCCCCAGAATGTAGTATTTTTTGACCTGCCTTCTCTTATATTAACAATATCATGCTTGCCCTTGGAAGCTGCAGCTGAAAGAATTGATGAGAGGTATTTAAATCTTTCCCGATCTTCTTCACCAATCAAATTTTCAATTTCATTTTTGTGCAAGAAACGACCTGCTGACCTGATAATAGACGCAATTTGACCGGCTGCATCTGTCGCTACTTCATTCTCAGCTGTTTCACTGATACTCATAATTGGATGACTGTATTCATCCGTGTTGAGTGAGTTACTGTAACTGGAAGATTTGGCATTACCATGTTCATTCGAGGATTCCAACTCACTTAATATGTCAGCAGCCTGATAGAGCCTTTGGGCTTTATCTTCGAACTCACTCGCCTGCTTCCGCAATTCTGCTATTATTTGTTTGTTGTTCATCGTCTTGTTTTTTGGACTTGTGCAAATATAGACGAAAAGCAAATCAAAAAACAAATTGCGAAAATTTTTTTCTCATAAAAAACAAGTCAATTTTCAATGTTAATGGCTTGTTAATCAATAACTCATTAAGATGTGATTTGTACGGTTGTTTAAAATATTGCTTTTGACTTGTGCGGCTATGTTGTGCTGAAGAAGGAAGAACAAGACGTGAATTAATCAGAAAACTATACTGGCCCTAATCACCATTAAAATGAAATACTATTCGCACTGTCGACCATTAATACAATAGCATATCATGTTATTAAAAATTATCATCAATTATTCAATGCTTTGAGTAATTAATATTTTCTGAAATCTCTACTGCCTGCAAATGAAAAACGCCCAACCTTAGTAAAGCTAAGATTGGGCGAATAAACGTTTTCGTAGCCCGGACAAGAATCGAACTTGTATCTAAAGTTTAGGAAACTTCTATTCTATCCATTGAACTACCGGGCCAGCGGTTCCAGTCCCATTTCAGGGGATCGGGTTGCAAAAGTAAGGGTTTTAATTTTAATTTTAAAGACTTTCTATATCCACTTTCCCCGCCGCAGGCGCATAGATACTGTCTATCTCCTGCCGGAATTTCTCCAGGATCACTTTGCGCTTCACTTTGAGGGTGGGAGTGAGCTCCCCGCCATCGACGGTCCATTCCCGGGGCAGCAATACAAATTTTTTCACCTGTTCAATGTGGTTAAAGAACTGGTTATACTTGTCTGTGGCCTGTTTGAAGATATCTTTGATGTCGGGCAGCTGTAGCATTTCTTCGTTGGTGGTCCAGGGGATGCCACGTTTTTCGGCCCATTTTTGCAGGTTGCTGAAGGAAGGCACGATAAGGGCCGCCGTAAACTTGCGGTCTTCTCCCACCACCATGATCTGTTCTATATAAGGCGATTCCTTGAACTTGTTCTCTATCGGCTGTGGGGCAACGAATTTGCCGCCAGAGGTTTTGAACAGTTCCTTTTTGCGGTCGGTGATCTTCAGGAATTTATTGTCGATGATCACGCCGATGTCGCCGGTATGGAACCAGCCGTCTTTGATGGCTTCGGCGGTGAGATCGGGGCGCTTGTAATAGCCGATAGTGATATTAGGCCCTTTACAAAGTATCTCGCCGTCTTCAGCGATTTTCACTGCTACCTGGTCAATGATCGGACCAACAGTGCCGAACATACGATCGGCAACATCATAGCGGTTTACGCTGATCACCGGTGAGGTTTCAGTAAGTCCGTAGCCTTCCATGATAGGAATACCGCCGGCAGTAAACACTTTGAGCAGGCGCACCTGGCAGGCGGCGGCGCCATTGACGATCGCCTGTATATTCCCGCCCAGCGCGGCTCTCCATTTACTGAAAACAAGTTTGTTGGCCAGCTTCAATTGCAGGTTATACCAGAAACCGAGGTCTTTATTGATTTCGTAACGTTTGCCAATATCGAGCGCCCAGAAGAAAAGCGCGCGTTTAATGCCTTTCAATTCAAGACCGGTGGCCATGATCTTCTCATATACTTTTTCGAGCAAACGCGGTACGGTAGTGAAGATGGTCGGTTTCACCTCTTTGAGGTTATCTGCGATCTTGTCCATATTTTCGGCGTAGTAGATGGGTACGCCTGCTGAGAGGAACAGATAGGTAACCATCCGTTCAAAGATATGATTGAGTGGCAGGAAACTGAGCGCCTTGGCGTCTTTGTTAACAGGCAGATACCCTTTGCAGGTAAGCACATTGCTCATGATGTTGTGATGTGTCAACATCACGCCTTTAGGGGTACCGGTGGTGCCGGAAGTGTAGATGATGGTCACCAGTTCTTCAGGAGATATCTGTTCCCTGGAGCGGCGTATCTGCTCAATATCCGCTTCCTGCGCCAGTTCCAGCACCTCTTTCCAATGCCGCGCGCCCTCTGCTTTATCGTAGGTGAATATCTCTCTGATGGTAGGAAATTTATCTCTCGATGCTAACACTTTTTGTAAAAGCTCCTGATCACTGACAAAAAGTATACGTGCTGCTGCATCGTTCAGCACAAATTCCAGTTCCTGTTGGCTGATGGTAGGGTAGATAGGCGTGAGCACTGCTCCCAGCTGCTGACAGGCCAGGTCGGTGATCACCCATTCTGGTCTGTTAGGTGAGATAATTGCGATCTTGTCTTTCTCTTCATTCTTTGTAATCCCGGGTCTGATGCCGAGTTGCAGCAAGCCGGCGCTGAAACGTAAGGTGAGCTCGGCTATCTCTTTCGTACTGTATTTTCTCCATTGACCATTCTCTTTTCCTGCAAGCATATCCTCTTTCGGATAATTCTTCAGTTGGTACTCGATCACATCAAATAGTCGCTGCGGTTGGTCTGTCATGCTGCTTGTTTTTAGTGCTTAAATGCGGGTCTGTTGCTGCTCTTTTAGTTTTTCATATTCTTTCAGTCTGTCACCGAAAGGATCCCGGTGGAATGCGTTGAAATATTGGAATGCGAGGATGAGGCCCCAGGATAATGCGGGCCATGCGGGCCAGGGCGTGCCGTGGAGTTTGTGATTGTCCGTAAGGAACCACACTGCCCACAAACCGGTGTTGACCACCAGGTACACAATTAGATGCGATTTGAAGGCGGCCCTGGCTTTTGCAATACGCCAGAGACGTTCATCTCTTTCCTGAGTAGTTTCCATTTTGATCAGTTTTTACGTGATAGAGGCTGTACTAAATTTAAAATATTTTATTGGCTTCACGTAAAAAAGATACTCACCTGCGGGCGATAATATTGAAACTGATATTCACTTGTGAGTTGATGAGTTTGTCCTGTACCGATTTATCGGCGCGGTAGCTGATGCCCCAAAGTGTGCGGTCGATATTGAAGGAGGCGGTGGCGCTTACTTTTCCGGAGTTAATGGAGATAATAGCAGGGAAAGTGATGTTTTTGGTAACAGCTTTCATCGTGAAGTTACCCTGGATGATATGCGTGGCGTCTTTCAGATCAATTTCTTCGTTAACAGAAGGATGGTAAGGTTTTATGCCGGTGATCTCGAAGATGGCGGTGGGATATTTTTCTACATCAAAAAAGAGTGGTCCTTTCAATTCCCTTTCCAGTTTGTTTTTCATGGCGGTATCGCCTGCGAGGTCGATATCCTGCATGGTGTGCATATTGATCACGAAGTGTCCGCCGGTGATGCTGGTATCTTTCACATGTAGCGTGCCGCTGGCCAGCCGGATGCTGCCATGATGCTTGCCGGTAGGTTTAGTGCCTATCCAGCCGATGCTGCTCGCGGCGGTATCGGCCAGGTAGGTGTCGCCGGCGCCGGGCTGTACTGCCTGCGCATCGGTCACTTTGGCCTTGTCGGCCTGCGGTGCTTCCTGACAGGCGGCCATCAGCGCTACTACGATGAATAATATCGATATCGCTTTGTACATACGGAGAGATAAATATTTTAAAGAGATCCCTGTGTAAGATGCACAGGGATCTCAAATATCCGTCTATTCTACTACTTCGCGATTGCCCACCCACACGAACCGTTTCACAATAAATTCCTGGTTGGTGAAACTGGCGTTGCCAGCGGGATTGCCACCGGTTACGTGGAAGTCGGAGAATGCTGCATGCTGGTTTACCCAGATGAAGCCGGTGAGGTTGAACGATACTGGCGTAAATACGCTGTTCATCTCTTCCTCAATTTTATCTTTCACCACTGCATCTGTTGTATAAGCGCCACAGGTGATTGCGCCATGTTTGATGGCCATCTGTTTCGCCAGTTGCAGGGAGTGATTGGTATCTTTTGTTTTGATGATGAGCACTACGGGGCCGAACAGCTCCTTTTCATAGATGTTGTTATCCGCGCTGCTCACTTCAATGATAGTAGGCGCAAATACTCTCGCTTTGCTGTACTCTTCATTGTTGACCGGCGATCCTTCGAGGATCACTTTACCGCCAAGGTGGGCGGCTTCTTTGGCGCGCTGTAACGTGACTTCGTTCTGCACTGCTCCCAGTGTGCCCGCGCCCATCTTGGGATTGCTGGCGAGACCGCTTACGGCGTCGCGGAATTTTTGTACCACATCATTGAAGCTCACATGCCCGGATGCCGTACTGATGCCCTGTTCCGGGATGAAGAAATTTTGCGGCGCCGTACACATCTGGCCGGAATACAGGCTTACGGAGAAAGCGAGGTTTTGTATCACGGCATCGAGGTCTTTGACGCTGTCGATGATCACAGAGTTGACGCCGGCCTTTTCCGTGAAAACGGTTTTGCCTGGCAGCGATTCTACATAATCACCGAAGGTATTACCGCCGGTATAGTCGATCAGGCGCACTTCCGGATGTTCGCAAAGGTCTTTGGTGATGAGATGCTCAGAACTGTCAGCAGCCAGCTGGCAGAGGTTCGGGTCGTAACCGTTTTCCTGCAATACCTGCTGGATGGCACTAACGGCAATGGCTATAGGAAGAATGGCGCGCGGATGTGGTTTCACGATCACAGCATTGCCGGTAATCAGGTTTGCATATATGCCTGGCAGTGAATTCCAGATCGGGAAAGTAGAACAGCCAATTACCAGTCCGATGCCTTTGGGAATGGCTTTGAAGGTTTTTTCCAGTTTCACGCTCACCTTGCCCATGGGTTTTTCCCAGAGGATTTGCCCGGGATAGCGCTGTAACTCATGATAGCCGGTGGCAATGGCTTCCAGCGCGCGGTCGTTGGCATGCGGTCCTGATGCCTGGAAGCTCATCATAAAGCTCTGGCCGGTAGTATGCATGGTGGCGTTGGCGATATCAAAGAAGTGGTCTTTAATTCGTTCAAGCGTTTCCGTTAGTATGGCGGCGCGTTCTTTTACAGGTGTTTTGCTCCATGATTTTCCTGCGGCGGCAGCTTTGGCGATCAGGTCGGGAATGGCGAAGAGCGGGTAAGTTACGCCCAGCACCTCCTGGGTATACGGCGATACTTCTTCGCCGGCCCAGGCGGTTTCGCCGGTTTGCAGCAACTGTTTGAAGGGCTTGTTCAGCATCTGCTGATAACTCTGTACGCCAATCGCATGCGCTTCATCCCCGTACGCTTTGGGGTGCTCCGGATATTGCGAATAAAAGGTTCTTGCGTGGTTGGCTTTTACCGCGTTGTCAATAGTGTTTTGGTGTTTAGCAACAAGCATATATGGATTTTGAGATTTTTACTAGTATCCCGCGTTCACCAGTGTAAATTTCCCATTGTTATAATACTCGTCCGGCCTCGGTTTCAGCGGATGATTGCGTTGATATTTGGAGAAGGCGTCATAGTCCTGTTTATGCAACGCCACCCAACCTTTGTACGCGGATGGACTGGCAGCAGGACCAAAGAGCCATTGATTATAAGCTTCGAACATGCCCTCTTTTAACAGCTGCTGCTGAAAATCGAACAGCGCATAAGGGAACTTCATACTATAGAAGTTATACCAGTCTAACAGGAAACGGGTGCGTACCATAATGAGCGCATCCGGATCCACACCGCCGGTCACTACGCTGATCTGCTTGCCCATGCACTGTTTATAGGCATTCACAAAATCGTTGTTATCTCCCTTGTTGCCTTTTCTTCCTCTCTTGTCTTCGTCCGGGACCAGGCTGTTAAACAGCGAGGGATCATTAAACAGCCGTTTATACGCTTCCATCACGATATTACGGATCTCGGCGGTACGGGTGGTGAAGCTTTCCATGTTCATGAATGTTTCGCCATAGAGGATGCACCACAACGGATCATTGCTGTAATAGTAGGTTTTGGTGGCATTGTAGTAGTTGCCCGGAAAGGTAGGGTCCTGCTCAATGCCTTTCAGCCAGCTGCGGAGCGCCGCATCGTACATCTTGAAGTTCATCTGGAGCTGGCCATTGTCATTATACAATTCGCCGCTCTGTGGAAACTTGCGGATGGCCTTATCATACATCTTTTGCGCCGTCTTCCATTCTTCCCGTCCCTGGTAAATATTACCTGCGATCTGGAACACTTGCACATCGGCCTCCTTGCTGTTCAGCAAAGGTTCTATGACGCTCTTTGCTTTGTTGAGGTCTCCTTTCAGGTAAAAGGTAAATCCCAGTTGTTTACGGTATTCAAAATTGTCGGGGTCCAGCTGCAAAGCCTGGTTCAGCACCAGTATGGCATTGGAGTAATCTCCGGTACGCATGAAATTGGTCGCTGTCTTGTACAGCTCCTTCGCATCTTGACCCAACGCTGTTTGAGTAAATAAAATTCCCGCAAAAAGTAATGTTCTCAATAAAGAAGACCTCATATGCATTCCTGTCTGTTGTCGTTTGTTGTAAAAGTAAGGAAAATGAGGTAATGTGCAGACGCTTAATCTGCCAATGTTTGCCGTCTTCTCTACCAGGTATTAATATATTTTTTATTTATCATGTAATAAAGAGGGATGACGGGAGAAATACCCGCGCAGGAATACCAATCCGGCGATCAGCAGCAGGGTCATTGCCACGATGGTATAGTAATACAACTGGCTGTCGTAGAAAAGGCTGTCGATATAGCAGTAGCTGTTGCCGTTGGTCCTGGTAAAGATGTCCAGCAATACCACGGCGCCCCCGAACCGGCCCAGCAGCGTGGGGAGCAGGCTCTTTGTTTTGTAATAAACCCAGTTATTGAACAATACCTGCGGGAAGACCCAGAGGAACATGGGGAAAGACAGATAAATTACACTGATGACAACCGCTGCGCAAAACAGCGCAACAACAGGACGGGTATTCTTCAGCAAACCGTCCACCAGCACGCCCCGCATCCACATCTCTTCCATTACGAGGAACAGGAAGGAGGCCAGGAGGAACATCGCCGGCCTGTCCATGAAAATGTTGAGCAAACGGTTAGATGGCATATTAATGTGTAACATGCGCAGATAGGCCGCCGGCACAACTGTCAATAACATAGCGATCACGATCACCGTTACAGTCACTGCCAGTCCCGGATACCGGAAGTTGGGCCTGTAACCCGGTTCTGCCTTACGTTTGAGCCAGTAGTAAACGATCAGCAGGTTCGCTATGTTCACACAGGTAATGGTAATGACCACCATCCAGAAGGGCGCCAGGTAGGGCTGAACGTACCGATATAAAACAGGTAGTAAGAACCAGAAAAACAGCTGGACGGCTATCAGCACCGGCACCAGGGCAAAGGCCTGCCAGAGCTTGGGAAAGGGTTGGGGCCGTGGCCGGAAAGTGGCGTCCAGCACAGGGTCGTTATCAAAGATAGAATCAGTATGCATAGGTATAAAAAAGCCTCCACTTCAAGTGGAGGCTTTAAATTTAATATGCAGTGGCCGAACTTCCAAATGATGCAGCCTAGATCACATGTGTGATAAGACCATCACGCAGCTTGGGTTCAAACCAGGTGGATTTGGGAGGCATCACATTGCCACTGTCGGCAATATCGAACAATTGTTGAATGGTAACAGGGTAGAGGGCGAAGGCTACTTTCATTTCGCCACTGTCTACACGTTTTACCAGCTCCTGCAGGCCGCGGATACCGCCTACAAAGTCGATGCGCTTATCGGTACGCTGATCTTTGATGCCCAATAATTTGTCGAGCACATTGTTCGACAGGATCGTCACATCCAGCACGCCGATAGGATCGGTGGTATAGGTGCCTTCTTTGGCAACAAGGCGATACCATTTGCCATCGAGGTACATACTGAATTCATGCAGCATAGTGGGCTGTTGCGGCAGGTGGCCGATCTCTTCCACGGTGAAATCGTAATCAAGACGGGAGAGCAGCTCCACTTTGCTAAGGCCGTTGAGGTCCTTTACCACCCTGTTGTAATCAAGGATGGCGAGCTGACTGGCCGGGAAGATGGTGGTGAGGAAATAGTTCACCGGGTTTTCTACAGAAGTGATCTTTCCTTTCTCCTGGAACTCTTTCTGCACCAGGCTGGCGGAAGCGGCGCGGTGGTGGCCATCCGCGATGTAGGTACAAGGTACTTTTTCCGCGAACAGGGTTGTGATATCCTGCACGGCAGACGGGGTATTGATGACCCAGATTGTGTGCTGGATGCCGTCTTCAGCGGTGAAGTCGTACACGGGCTGATGCTGTTGCTGCCAGTGTTCGATAAGCGCATTCACTTCGGGTACATCATTGTAAGCGAGGAATACGTTACCGGTTTGTGCCAGTGTGGTTTTGATGTGGTTGATGCGGTCCAGTTCTTTGTCGGGCCGGGTAAATTCATGTTTCTTGATGATACCGTTGTTATAATCGGCCACCGAGGAAACGCATACCAGGCCTGTTTGAGCGCGGCCGTTCATCACCAGTTTATAAATATAGTAGCAAGGTTGCTGATCCTGTGAAAGGATACCTTCTTTAACGAAGCGTTGCAGGTTTTCTGCGGCTTTATCATATACCTGCTGACTATGTGTATCGATACCTTCCGGCAGATCTATTTCTGATTTGGAAACATGGTAGTAAGCGTACGGGTTACCGGCTGCTTCGGTCTTTGCTTCTGCTGAGCTGAGCACATCGTAAGGCCTGGCGGCTACTTTTGCTGCCAGTTCTTCTTTGGGCCTTAATCCTTGGAAAGGTCTGATAATAGCCATGATAGATCATTGTGTGAGTGAGGGCATAAAAATAATAGATATAATTTATAATTACGAATTACGAATTAAGAATTACGG
>NZ_CABHMS010000005.1 GCF_902167635.1 Chitinophaga vietnamensis | reverse complement strand
GATCTTCTCATCAATCTCCTTTAATCTTTATTAATCCTGTAAAAAAATCCTGGTAATCCTTTCAATCATTATAATCCTGAGCCAAATTAATGCGAGCGAAGCGAGCCTCTGCGCTTTGCGCCTTTGCTACTTAGCGTCTTTGCGTGAAAATACCCGCGGCCTGCGCTGCTCGAGCAGCACGAAATCCGCCAGCACCATGGCTGTTACGGCTTCCAGCACCACCGGCACCCGCAGCGCGATGCAAAGGTCATGACGGCCTTTTACGCTGAAGGTTTCCACCTCGCCGCTTTTGATATTTAAAGTATGCTGTTCTTTCGGTGTACTGGAAGTAGGCTTCACGGCTATACGAAAAACGAGCGGATTACCGTTGCTGATACCGCCCACAATGCCGCCGGCGTGATTAGTAGCGGTTTTGCCGCTGGCATCCACGATCGGGTCGTTGTGTTCGAGGCCTTTCATTTTGGCCGCGGCGAAGCCTGCGCCAAATTCGATGCCTTTGATAGCGGGGATAGCAAATACTGCATGCGCCAGTGATGATTCCAGCGAGTCAAAGAAAGGCTCGCCGAGGCCGATAGGCAGGCCGGTGACCACACATTCCACGATGCCGCCAACGGAGTCTTTGGCCGCTATCGCCGCTTCCAGTCCTTCTTCCGGGTTGGCATAACCGCCCACTTCCGTGATGCGCGCATTCACCTGGATATCATCACCCAGTATCTTCTTCGCGATCACGCCGGCGGCTACCAGGTTAAGGGTAAGCCTGCCGCTGAAATGCCCGCCACCACGGTAATCTTCAAAACCGCCGAATTTTTTGGTCGCTACAAAATCGGCATGGCCCGGCCGTGGAAACTCGCGCAGCTTTTCGTAGTCGGTGCTGCGGGTATTGTTATTTTCAAAGAGGATGGTTACAGGCGCACCGGTGGTATGATCGTTGAACACGCCCGATTTGATAAAGGGCAGGTCTTCCTCCTTACGCGGCGTGGTGCCCCGTGCGCCGCCCTTACGGCGTTCGAGGTCAGCCAGAAAATCTTCCTGCTTCAAAGGGATACCGGCAGGAATACCGTCGATATTCACTCCTACGCTGGCGCCGTGGCTCTCGCCAAAAACATTTACCCTGAATATTCTGCCAAAACTATTCACACACTGATGATTTAAAATGAAAATGATTATGCATTTGCCGCGATGGCCACTTTACCGCCAAGTTGCTGCAAATGATCATAAAATTCGGGATATGATTTGTTGATCGCTTCCGCATTTTCGATCACTACTGGTCCGTCGGCGGTGAGCGCTGCGATGGCGCAGGCCATCGCGATGCGGTGATCGTTATGCGAATGTACGGTAGCGCCTTTGAGGCCGGTGCCGCCATGCACCAGCATTTCATCGCCTTGCAGATCGATGCGGATACCCATCTTGCCAAATTCTTCCTGCAAGGTGAGACCACGGTCGCTCTCTTTGTGGGCAAGGCGACTCACGCCTTGTATTTTCGTAGTACCGTTACAGTTAGCAGCGAGCGCTACGAGCGGCGGGAAGAGATCCGGACAATCGGTAGCGTCAAATTCAAAGGCATTCAGGCCATGCTTTTCGATGACCATGGTGAACATGCCCGGCAGGATGGAAGCGCCGGCTTTCTGCAAAGCCTCCAGGATGGCTTTATCTGATTGTGCAGACTGTGTATTGATATGATGCACTTCCGCCTTTCCGGCCACCGCGGCGGCTACCAGCAGGAAAGCTGCTCCACTCCAATCGCCTTCTACCGTATAATCCTGCGCTTTGTACGCTTGCTTTTTGCCGAAGCGGAACTGTTCGAAATTGGTTTCTTCCACCTTTACGCCGAAAAGCTCCATCAGTTGCAGGGTTAACGCGATATATGGTTTGCTTTTAAGATCTTTTACGGTGATGGTCACCTCTTCGGCAGCAGCGCCATAGGCCATCAGCAGGCCTGTGAGGAACTGCGAACTGAGCGAGCCGTCGATGGTGATATTCTTCGGTTGTAAAGGCCCTTCGATGTGCAGGGGCAGCTTGCCTTCCTGCGTAGTGCATTTCACATCCAGCTGGGGCAGCACCTCTTCAAAGAAGTTCATCGGGCGCGTGGTTAAGCTACCATGCCCGCTGATGGTGATGGGGATAGATGCCAAAGCCGCTATGGGCGTGAACATGCGGATACCGAGGCCAGACTCTCCGCAGTTGATCTCATCATAAAACGGATGTACACCATTGCTGGTGATCTCAAAATAGTCTGCTTCCCTTTTGATCTTTGCGCCGAGGTTTTCTGCCACCTCCAGGGCGGCCAGACAATCGTTGCTAAGGCCCGGGTTACGGATAATACTTTTGCCCTTTGCCAGCAAAGCCGCTGCCACAGCGCGTTGCATGGCACTCTTGGAGGGATTGGCCGTAACCGTGCCCCGTATGATGGCTGGTGATACAGTAACTTGCATATGTATATGTGGTGTAGCCGTTTTAATGTTTAAAAAATTACAACTCCTGCAATAAGCCGTTCAGTTCTGCAATGGGCACAGGCATGGTGGTAGCCTTGCCTATCTCTTCCAGCAAAACAAAATGTATCACGTCCTTCTCTCTTTTTTTATCCAGTTTGAAGATATCGAATACCGCTGCTTTGTCTGATGTGAAAGCCACGGGCAATTGATAGTCGTTGATCAGTTTGATGAGGCGCAGGGTTTGCGCATTGGGCAGGTTCATCAGCTTTTCGGAGAAGCGCGCTGCCGCCACCATGCCGATGGCCACTGCTTTTCCGTGGGCGATGTGTTCCAGCTTTTCTACGGCGTGCCCCAATGTATGGCCGAAGTTCAGCCAGCGGCGCGGGCCTGTCTCAAACTCGTCTTCCAGCACTACTTTCGTTTTGGCCGCAACGGATTTTTCCACCAGGTATTCCAGTACGTTCACATCGCGGGCCAGCGCTTTGCTGCGGTTGGCCTCCAGGTAATCGAACAGCGCGGCATCCATGATGCACGCATATTTGATGATCTCTGCAAAACCATTATGCCATTCTTCATCGGGCATGGTTAACGGTAACGCATAATCGAAGAGAATAAATTCAGGCTGACGGATCACGCCCAGCAGGTTTTTGTGCTTGCCATGGCTCACGCCATTCTTGCCGCCGATGGAAGCATCCACCTGTGCCAGCAAAGTGCTGGGTACAAAACCGAAAGGAATACCGCGCATATAAATGCTGGCGGCAAAACCGGCCACATCTGTCATCATACCGCCGCCAATGCCTACCAGCGTGGTTTTGCGGTCGGCCTCATGTGCTACCAGCCCATCGATGATGCGCTCGATGGTGGCCATGTGCTTCTCCTCTTCTCCCGCCGGCACTACGATCTTCTTCCAGCCTTGCAGGTCATGGCCGTGATACCGCTCCACATTTTCATCTACCACCAGCACAGCCCTGTTCCTGTCTACATGATCCCCTAATTGTTGCAGGCTCGCTCCTAAAAAATAGGTAGTGTCCTGCGTTTGAAACTGATTCGTTACTTTTTTCATGATGCAGATGTTGTAGGCCGCATAGCCGCCAGCAGCAAGGGCTGGCAGCTACGCTACCGATAGCGCTATTTCTCTTCGTTCATCACCTTGTTCTGACGGTTGATGGATTCCAGGTGCACCGCATCGAAATATTTCAGGATGAACTCCTTGGTGAGGCCCAGTTTCTCGCCTTTGGCGATGTTACGTTCCAGTATTTCGTTCCAGCGGTTGGTTTGCAGGATGGTGATGTTGTTTTCTTTCTTGTACATACCGATCTTCTCAGCGATCTTCATACGATTGCCCAACAGCAGCATGATCTCGTCATCTACCTGGTTGATCTGCGCACGCAGTTTTTCCAGTGCACTATTGAAATCTTTCTTGTCGGTATGTTCACGGCGCCATACAATGCCATCGAGGAGTTCGGCCAGTTTCTCCGGCGTAACCTGTTGTTTGGCATCGCTCCAGGCGTTGTCCGGATCAACGTGCGTTTCCAGCATCAGGCCATCGTAATCCAGATCGATCGCTTCCTGGGATACTTCCTGCAGGATATCGCGGCGGCCGGAGATGTGGCTGGGATCGCAGATCATCGGCAATTCAGGCATACGGCGTTTCAGCTCGATGGCCAGGTGCCACATGGGCGCGTTGCGGTATTGTGTGTTACCGTAGCTGGAGAAGCCGCGGTGGATCAGGCCTACTTTGGAGATACCTGCTTTCTGGATCCTTTCCACCGCACCGATCCACAGTTCCAGATCAGGGTTGATCGGGTTCTTGATCAATACAGTAGTATCTACGCCTTTCAGCGCATCGGCCACTTCCTGTACAGAGAAAGGGTTCACAGTAGTTCGGGCTCCTACCCAAAGGATATCCACACCAAAATGCAGGGCATCTTCTACTTGTTTGGCGGTAGCTACTTCCACAGCCAGCGGCAAACCAGTGAGCTCGCGGGCTTTCTGTAACCAGGGCAAACCTTTGGTACCGATACCTTCGAAAGAACCCGGACGGGTACGGGGTTTCCAGATACCGGCGCGTAATACGTCTACCTTACCTGTTTTCTGTAATGCCAGCGCGGTGGCCAGTACTTGCTCCTCTGTTTCTGCACTGCAGGGACCGGAGATGATCAGCGGCTTCTTATCTGAAGAAGGATCTGAGAATTTTGTGTTTGCAAGAATTTGCTCCATTGTAGTATGCTGTTCCATAGTATTAAGTTAACGAGATTTATCAAGATTGTTTATTTCAGGATCTTCCTGATTTTATTGGATTTTTGAATCAATTTGTAAAAGGTGTCGTAATCTTCTTCTTCCAACAATGTTTTCATCTGTTGTAGCTGGTTGATATGCTCGTCCAATACGTCCAGCACATTGTTGCGGTTGTGTTTGAAGATGGGCACCCACATATCGGGCGAACTTTTTGCCAGGCGCACGGTAGATTCAAAACCACCGCTGGCCAGCTCAAAGATGCGTCCCTGCTCTTTTTCCTTCTTGAGCACGGTGAGCGCCAGCGCGAAGGAGGTAATGTGGGAGATATGAGATACGTAGGCGGTGTGCAGGTCATGCTCTTCTGCATTCATGTACACGGTGCGCATCTGCAATTGGTCTACCACGTTCTCCACCATTTCCAGCGCGTCTTCGTCGCTGTTCTTCACATCGCACAGCACCATGGTTTTGTGGGTGAAGAGATTCCGGATAGCCGCATCGGGGCCGGAATACTCGGTGCCGGCCATCGGGTGGGCGGCCACAAAGCGGCCCCTGTTGGGATGACCGGCAACGAGTTGTAATATTTTTTGTTTGGTAGAACCAACGTCCATGATCACCTGGCCGGGGCGTACCTGATCCATCAGCCGGGGCAGCACTTGTAAAACGGCATCCACAGGGATGGCCAGTATCACAAGGTCGGCACGTTGCATGGCCTCATCGATCGTAGCTGCTTCGTCTATGATATGCAGTTCCAGTGCGCGTTTCAGGTGTTCTTCCTGTTGGTCTACTCCTATCACGCGATCTACTGCGCCTTTCTCTTTCAGGCTGATAGCCATGGATCCGCCGATCAATCCTGTTCCTATGATGGTTGCGATCATCCTGTTATTGATTAATTGATGATTGTATACGGTCTATTGCCTCCTGGAAAACTTTTTCGTCCTGGCAGAGGCTCACCCTGATATAGCCGTTACCGTTACTGCCGAAGATGCCGCCCGGTGTGATGAACACGCGTGCTTTATGCAATACGGCGTCGCTCAGCGTATATCCGTCTGCGTTAGTATCCGGTATTTTCGCCCAAACGAACATGCCTACCTGGTTTTTGTCGTAGTTGCATCCCAGCAGATCAAGCAGCTGGAATACTTTTTCACGGCGGCCTTTGTAGATGTTATTCAGTTGGTCGTACCAGTCTTTACCCAGCTCCAAAGCCTTTACAGCGGCCATTTGCAGGGGCTGGAACATACCGGAGTCCATATTGCTTTTGAAGCGCAACACTTCCGCGATCCATTCTGCTTTGCCGCAGAGCATCCCTATGCGCCAGCCCGCCATATTGGAGGATTTGCTGAGGGAGTTGAGTTCAAGCACCACCTCTTTGGCTCCTTCCACTTGCAGCAGGCTTTCCGGCTGGTCGTTGAGGATGAAGCTGTAAGGATTATCATGGCAGATGAGAATGTTATGTTGTTTCGCGAAAGCGATGAGGTCTTTAGCGAAGGCTTTATTCACTTTAGCGCCGGTAGGCATATGCGGGTAGTTTACCCACATGAGCTTCACGCGGCTCAGGTCTTTTTTGGCCAATGCATCGAGATCGGGCAGCCAGCCATTGGCAGCATGCAGGTCGTAATCCACTACAGTGGCGCCGCTGAGATGTACCGCCGAACGATAGGTAGGGTAGCCCGGGTTCGGGATCAGCGCCTCATCGCCTTGTTGCAGGTAGGTCATGCAGATGTGCATGATACCTTCCTTGGAGCCGATGAGTGGCAGCACTTCTGTATCAGGGTTGAGTGTTACCTGGTAGTAGCGCTCGTACCAGCCGGCGATGGCTTTACGCAATGCCGGGATACCTTTGTAGCCCTGGTACGCATGGGTATTGGGCAGGGAGGCCTGTTCGTTCAGCACCTTCACCACATCGGGATGTGGCGGCAGGTCAGGGCTTCCGATGCCGAGGTTGATCACCCGGGTGCCCTGCTGGTTCATCTCATCTATCTCTCTCAGCTTTTTGGAGAAATAGTATTCTTCTGTGCCTTGTAGTCTGTTAGCAACCTTTATCTGCATAGCTCCTGATTAATGTGTTTTACCTTTTTTATAAATACCCAGCACTTTCAGGTGTTCGGTTAATGGTTCAATTTTCGTGAGCGCTTTCTGGAAATGGTCCAGGTTATCAAATTCCATATCGGCGTGGAAGTAGTAGTTCCATTCTTTCGCCGGGATGGGAAATGATTGCAGTTTCGACAGGTTGATGCCGGCATCTGCAATTTTGGTGAGCACTTTAGCCAGGCTGCCGCGTTCGTGGCTGGTCTGGAAATATACGGAGGCTTTGTTGGCATCAGGCGCGGTGGCAACGCCATTGCGGGATACGGCCAGGAAGCGGGTATAGTTGTTTTTGTTGGTGTGGATATTGGGCGCGATGATATCCAGTTCAAATATTTCAGCGGCGAGCTTACCAGCGATGGCAGCGGTGGATTTGAGTTTCTTCTGTCTTACATGGCGGGCGCTGAGGGCGGTATCTTCTGTTTCCACAAGTTTGATATGCGGGTATTTCTCCAGGAAGTCCATACACTGTAAGAGCGCCATGGGATGGGAATGTACTTCCCGGATATCTTCCATGGTTTGGCCGGGCAGCACCACGAGGTGCTGGTTGATTTGCAGGTATACTTCGCCGGTAACATGCAGGCCGGAGTTCTTGATCAGGCTGTAGTTCGGGAGAATGCTGCCGGCGATGGAGTTTTCTATGGCCATAATACCGGCATCAACATCGGGCTGTTGTTTCACTTTCCTGACCAGCTCGGCGAAGGAGGCACAGGATTCTATTTCGACCTGTTTACCGAAATATTCCCGGGCTGCCACCTGGTGAAAACATCCTTCAAACCCCTGTATCGCAATTTTCATGTGTATGTGATTGATTTTATTTATTTATAGTTGCTGTAGCAACTAGCTACCGGAAACAGAAAGGGCCCCGCCTGCGGGACCCTTTGCTGGAAAAACTTTGATATGTAAAGTTTGATTATTGCAAATGAGTCCCTGGCTTCTCCGCATAGAAGAAGTAGGCGTAGTAATAAAAAAAGTAATTGTTGTGAATGCTGGTCATATGATACATTTCTTGAATCAAAAAGGCCTCCCGTTTTCGCGGGAGGCCTTTTTGAAGTTTCTTTTTATATTTTGTTACTTGCAAACGACCTCCCTATTCCTGGTACCAGAAATAATAAAAGCCAAAAAAACCAAAAGTCGCTTGCGGTATCATGTTTATCTGTTATTGCTTTGAATGTAGAACAAAAATACGGCACGATTTTAATTATCCAATACCCAATATCGAAAAATATACTTTTTTCAATAAATAAGTACTATCGTTGAAAATAATTCAAAAAACAAGCAAAAGCGAGGTGAAGAGACAATAAAAAACCGCCCCGGGGTTGCCGAGGCGGTTATTTATAAATGCTAACGATCTTCTAATTAGTGTTTTACAGCTTTAGCAGCAGCAGAGTCAACTTTCTTAGCAGCTGAATCAACGATAGCTTTAGCAGAGTCAGCAACTTTAGCAACAGCTGAATCAGCTACGTGAGCAGCAGAATCAATGGCAGAAGTAGCAGCAGTAGCAGTAGAGTCAGTAGCAGTTTTGTTTTCACCACCACCGCAAGCAACTGCGAAAATACCGATAGACAGAGCTAAGAAACCGATTTTGATTACGTTCTTCATTGTACAATAATTTAAGGTGTTTTTTGAATGATTTAACCTTTATACCGGGATCACCCAAAAGGTAACCCAATGTTTTAAAAAATATTTTTTTTGGTACTTTGGGTTACCAAATGCCTTATAACCGTATTAAGAGTGAAGCAAAATCAAGACATAACAAGAGACAGGGAATTATTGCTGGGACTGGCAAGAAGTGATGATAAGTCGTTGGAAATCATCTATTCAGAGAATTTTCCGGCTGTGCTCAGGATGATACTACAGCACAACGGATCGGAAGATGATGCCAAAGATGTGTTCCAGGAAGCGATTATCGTGCTGTATGAAAAGGCCTGTGGCGATAATTTTATATTGACCAGCCGGCTGAAAACTTTTCTCTATTCGGTGTGCCGACATTTATGGCTGAAAAAAGTACAGGCCTCTTATGGCCTCCATGCCCTGCCACCGGAAATTGAAGAGATCATACCCGCCACCGAGGCCCTGGACGAACACGACGCTAAAGACGAACAGTTCCGCATCATGGAAAGCGCCATGAGCAATATAGGCCAGCCCTGCAAATCCATCCTGGAAGATTATTATCTCCATAAAAGGACCATGCAGGAAATAGCAGACAAATTCGGCTATACCAACGCCGAAAACGCAAAGAACCAAAAGTATAAATGTCTGATGCGCCTCAAGAAACTTTTTTTCGATCAATACAATACATCATTATAAGCAGCAGCCATGAACGACGACATGATCTTATTACGTGAAATTGAACGCTACCTGGAAGGTGAAATGAACACCCAGGAGAAGGCTGCCTTTGATGAACTGCGCCGTACCAATCCGCAGATCAATAAACAAGTAGAGGAACACCAACTGTTTTTACTGCAATTCCGCCATTATGGCCAACGCCAGGCTTTGCAGGAAAAAATGAACAGTATCCACAAGCAACTCGACCTCCCGCTGATGCGCAAACAAGCCATGGAAGATAACCTCAAAGCAAAGAGGATCTCCATCCGCCGCCGCACCATCACCAACCTGGCTGCCGCTGCCTGTATCGCCCTGGTGACGTCCCTCTCCACCATCGCTGTGATACAAAACGCCGCCCGCAACAAATCCACCGCTCAATACGAAGATGTAAGACGCGTACTGAACAACATTCAACGTTCTCAGAACGCCCTCATCAATGATATCAACAGCAAAAGCAAGCCGCCCGCCAATCCCGGCACCTACGGAGGCACCGGCTTTGCCGTTTCCGGTAACGGTTACATTGTTACCAACCTGCATGTAGTAGCCGGCGCTGATTCTGTATATGTACAAAATAACAAAGGCGAAGCCTTCAAAGCAGTGAGCGTTTTTGAAGATATCTCCAGCGACCTCGCCGTACTGAAAATCGCAGACTCTACTTTCAAAGGACAAGCATTGCCCTACGCCCTCAAACCGCAAAGTGTGAAACTGGGTGAAGAAGTGTTCACCATGGGCTTTCCCCGCGACGAGATCGTTTACGGCAAAGGCTACATCAGCGCTAAAACCGGCTTCGCCGGCGATACAACCGCCTACCAGGTATCTATCCCTGTGAATCCGGGCAATAGCGGCGCGCCGCTGCTGGACAGCAAAGGCGACGTTGTAGGCATCATCACCGGCAAACAAACCACCTCCGATGGTATTGCCTTCGCAGTGAAATCAGCACACCTGAAACGCCTGCTCGATGAAATGCCAAAAGAAAAACAACTGAAAAAAGACTGGCACTATAAAAGCCACCTGGAAGGACTGAACAGAGTGGACCAGATCAAGAAACTGGAAGACTTCGTATATCTCGTTAAAGTCTATAACTGATCTTCTTATAAAATTGTCCGGTGATTGAGTTACCTGCCTATCTTGCACTGTTGACGGCTTTGCACCAGTAACAAGATGGTCAGCTACACCCAATCGCCGGATTTTTTTATTTATTTTGTTTGGACCAGGCCTTGTATCTGTCAGTGATCCAATAGATCAGGTCATTCTGGCCCATTGTCCGCATGGTATTGTAATCGGGGTAATTATCCCGCATGAAATGCTGGAGGGTTTCGCCTTTGAGGCCTGTTACCTGGCTCACGAGCAAAGGAGTGAACCGCGAATCAATATATTTCTCCCGCTCCATCTTATCATAATTCTCTTTAAACTGGCGCTTCTGTTTTTCCCGTTTGGAAAAACGGGTGATCGGACTGAACACGATACCTGCACCGGTAGGCGTGTTATCCCCTACCAGCGGCTTGTTCGGAATATCCAGCAGGTAAGCATATTGATTGCGCCGTTCAATAGAATCCAGCTGGTAAGGCGTATACTGCGAAGAGATATCCACACCTTTCAGGAACTTACCCAGTACAATCATTTTTACATTGATGGTTTGTGTGCCGCTCGACTGTGTTACAAACACGGTATCGGTCCGGTAACCAACAAAGGAAAAAACCAGCCTGTCGTTACGATTGGCGGTAACCCTGTAAAAACCGCCCTGGTCGGACAGAGCATGCTTGCCGGTATTCAGGTTCGTGACTGTGGCATAGGGCAGGACAAGCTTATTCGTATCTGATATCATCCCGGTAACAGTTACCTGAGCTTGTACCAGTTGTGCGGCTCCTCCTAAAATACAGCACAGTACGACAATTCGTGCGAAAAACTTCATAAAGCAAATGGTTTATTCCTACTGCAAGCTACAAATTAAATAAAATAAAAATCCTTCTACCATGCGGCAGAAGGATTGTGCTTCAATTTTAGGTTTATTAAGCTGCTTTCTTGATCACTTGCAGTATTACGGCGATGATCGCCAACACCAGCAGAATGTGTATCAGTCCGCCCAGTGAATATACAAATACTCCAAGTAACCATCCGATAATCAGGATCACGGCGATAAGATAAAGTATTGAACCCATAGCTGTAGCGAGTTGTTTCAACAACGAAACGCCCAAAGACTATGCCAGTACAGCCAGCGTTATACGCTTACCTGTAGCCTGGTTTCAAACGTTTTACTGTCGCCCGCTGCCAGCTGCACCAGTCCCAGGCCGTTGTTAAAGGCATTAGGGGCGCCGCTCAGGTTTTCAACAGCAATGCTGTTCCGGTGAGGCGGAATATACACCTGCAAGATCGGGTAGCTTTGATCCGGGAGGAAGGAAATGCTGATATTCTTCTTCGGATCGTGGAGTGTGGCCAGCGGCTGTGGCTGTGTAAAATCCAGGATGAAAGAGTTATCCAGTTCTACGCCTGCCAGCAGTTTGCCTTTTACAAACTCCGTATAGGGGAGCACGTTACCTGTCGGGATCAGGGCGGCATTGAACTCCACGATCTCTTTGGAGGCGAAGGTTAGTTCCAGCTCATCCACCGGGGTGCCGGTGCTGAAATAAGGATGCCAGCCATCCATCAGCGGAATGGTGGTGTTGCTGCGGTTCGTGATGGTAGTGGTCACTTTCAGTTCGTTGCCAGGCAGCAGCGTGTAGGTGGCTGTGCAATCGTAAGTGAAAGGATAGCCCGGATCTTCCTGTTGATAAGTGCAGGACAGTGTGATGGAGGCGCTGTCATCTCCGGCATGCTGGCTGCTCAACTGGAAGGCGGCATTGTATAACAGGCCATGGATGGCATTTCCGGGGGCGATCGTTTTTTCGAGCGTGTAGGATTGTCCGGCCCAGTTGTATTGCGCATCTTTGATGCGGCAGGCATAGGGACTGAGTTTTACGTTCTTGAAGCTGTTACGCAAATCTTTTTCGAGATCAGACAAGCTGGTGTAGCTGTCGATCAGGTTCATTGTTTCACTGTTGCGCTGCACCTTGAACGCATGCAGCAATGCGCCATGCGCGGGAATGATCTCTACCTGTGTACCACTTTTTTCATCGGTCAATGCTACTATATCAAATCCTGCGTCATGGAAGGTTTTAATATCAAAAGCCATGATGTGTTATTTTGAAAGAACAAAATAGAAAAAATAAGCAATAAAATTTCTCCCCGCCAGGGGGAGAAATTTTAAATACAATTGTTGATCAGATTTTCCAGCCATTCCTGCCTGCCGCTGATCTGGTGCGGTTCGCCATTGGCGATGGCGAAAGTGCGGAGGTCTTCGAGGCTCAGCTGTCCGTTCTCAAATTCTTTGCCTTTGCCAGTATCAAAAGAAGCATAGCGTTCGTTCCTGAATTTTTTATATGGCGTGGTAGTGAGTACTTTTTCTGCTACCACTGCGGCGCGCGCGAAAGTATCGATACCGCCGATGTGCGCGTAGAAAATATCTTCAAGGTCGGTGGAGTTGCGGCGCGTTTTGGCATCGAAGTTAACGCCGCCACTGCCGAAGCCGCCGGCTTCGAGAATGATGAGCATACTTTCGATCAGCTCATTGAGGCTGGTGGGAAACTGGTCGGTATCCCATCCGTTCTGGGCGTCGCCGCGGTTGGCATCGATGCTGCCGAGCATGCCGGCATCGACGGCCACCTGCAATTCATGCTGGAAGGTGTGACCCGCCAGGGTAGCATGGTTTACCTCGATGTTCAATTTAAAATCCTTATCAAGGCCGTAGTGACGGAGGAAGCCGATCACAGTGGCGCTATCGTAATCATACTGGTGTTTGGTAGGCTCGCAAGGTTTCGGCTCAATGAAGAAAGTACCTTTGAAACCCTGTTTGCGCGCATAATCGCGGGCCATGGCGAGGAAGCGTGCAAGATGTTCCTGCTCCCGTTTCATATTGGTGTTGAGCAGGGTCATATAACCTTCGCGTCCGCCCCAGAACACATAGTTTTCGCCATTGAGCGCGATCGTGGCGTCGAGGGAATTTTTCACCTGTGTGCCTGCGTAGGCCAGTACGGAGAAATCGGGATTGGTGGAAGCGCCGTTCATATAGCGCGGATTGCTGAAAACATTGGCAGTGCCCCAGAGGAGTTTCACGCCGCTGGCTTGCTGTTTCTGTTTTGCATATGCCACAATATTTTGCATGCGGCTTTCATATTCCGCGATGGAAGCGCCTTCATCTACCAGGTCTATATCGTGAAAACAATAATAGGGCAAGCCCATTTTTGTGATGAACTCAAAAGCGGCGTCCATCTTGTCTTTTGCACGTTGTTCATCATTGGCGGCGCCGAGCCATGGGAATTGTTTGGTACCGGGGCCGAAAGGATCGCCGCCGACGCCGCAGAACGTATGCCAATAGGCCACTGCAAAGCGGAAAAGTTCTTTCATGGTTTTGCCGGCGATGACGCGGTTCTCATCATACCACTTGTAAGCCAGTGGATTGTCTGAGTGCGGCCCTTCGTAGCTGATCTTTCCGATCCCTTTGAAATACTCGTGGTTTCCTAATGTAATACTCATAACTTATGTGGATTTTAAAATAACGTATAGTGATGACCGTTATTGCAGCCGCGCTTGCAGGCTTTGCAGCCATTGCCCATAGCAATCGCGGTACTGGCGCTGTAGCGCCGGTTCTGGTTCTATGACGGCCAGGCGTTCCATTCCCTGGAAGGCGGTAGCCGGCGTATAGCATCCGGCGCCTGTTGCAGCGCCGCGGGCAGCGCCTTGCGCGCCGTCGGTATCATATAATTCTATGACTACGCCGGTAGTGTTGGCGAAGGCTTCGCGGAAGAGCGGGCTGAGGAACATATTGGCATTGCCTGCGCGCACGCGGTGGATGCGGAGGTCCATTTCCTTCATGATGTCCATGCCGTAGCTTAGGCCGAACACGATGCCCTCCTGTACCGCGCGGAGCATATGTTCACGGCCGTGGATATTGAAATCCAGGTTACTAACGGTAGCGCCTATACGCTGATTGTTCAGGATACGTTCGGCGCCATTGCCGAATGGAAACACCTGTAAGCCGGCGGCGCCCGGAGGGGCTGCGGCGGCCAGGGCATTCATTTCCGGATAAGTGATATTACCGATCAGGTTTTTCAGCCAGCTGTTGGCGATGCCTGTGCCGTTGAGGCACATAAGCACACCGTTGCGGATGCCTTCGTCTCCGTTATTCACATGCACGAAAGTGTTTACGCGGCTCTGTCGGTCGTAGGCATTTTTGTCGTGCACAGCATATACCACTCCCGAGGTGCCCGCTGTGGTGGCGGCTTCGCCGGGTTGCAGCACATTCAATGAAAACGCGTTGTTGGGTTGATCACCGGCGCGATAGGTGACCGGCGTACCTGCCGCCAGGCCAAGCGTGGCAGCGGCCTGGGTCGTGAGCGCGCCCTGGTGGCCGAATACAGGCACTACGCTGGCAAGCAAGGCCGCGTCGATCTGGTAATGTTGCAGCAGTTCGGTGGCCACTGTTTTACGTTCAAAGTCCCAGAAAGTTCCTTCGGAGAGACCGGTAACCGTGGTAGCGATTTCCCCGGTGAGGCGCATAGCGATGTAATCGCCGGGCAGCATCACTTTGTGGATACGTTCGTATACATGAGGTTCGTGCTGTTGTACCCAGCGCAGTTTGGAGGCGGTGAAATTGCCTGGTGAGTTCAGCAGATGCGAGAGGCAGTATTCCTGGCCGAGTGCATGGAAGGCTTCCTGGCCGGTTTCCACGGCGCGACTGTCGCACCAGATGATCGCGGGGCGCAGCACCTGTTGTTGCTGGTCCACACAAACGAGGCCGTGCATCTGGTAAGCGATGCCGATGCCTTTCACCTGTTGCGGATCAAAAGTATATTGTTGCCGGAGCAGTTGTGTAGCGTTGATCACTTCTTTCCACCAGCTTTCGGGGTCTTGCTCTGCCCAGCCCGGATGCGGCGCCTGCATGGGCATTTCACGGGAGGGGCTGGTGGCAGACGCGATACATCTGCCACTGGCCGCATCCAGCAAGGCCGCCTTGATAGAGGAAGAACCGATATCGTAGCCTATGAAATACATTGTTATTATACCTGTTTACCAGAACACTGTATATAACGCCATCAGCACACCACAAATCAGCAAGGCGCCCACAGTAAAGCCCAGAGAGGGTTTGAACATCGCGCCATCAATGGCAAGACCTTTCGGATTGTTGGCGCTCTTCGGATCGGCAAGGGTGATGATCACCATACCCATCACACAGATGAGGAATACAAAGCCCATACGGTCGATGAAAGGCATTTCGTAGAGATGACTATCCGGGTTGAGGGCCGACAATCCTACTGCGTGCAGCGGCTGCAAGTCTACCCAGGCAGGCATGAACTTGAACAAGAACGACAACAGCAAACCGCCGATCATCGCGAACAGCGCGGCATTGGAGGTAGTGCGTTTCCAGAAGAAGCCCATGATGAACATGGCGAAAACGCCAGGAGATACAAAGCCCGTATATTCCTGGATAAACTGGAAACCGCCCTTCTTATCGATGCCGAGGAAATTGGAGATCACGATGGCGATGATCATCGTCACGATCACCACAGTGCGTCCCACTCCCACTACCTTCTTCTCATCTGCCTCTTTATTATAAATCTTCTTATAAATATCTAAAGAAAAAATGGTGGAGATGCTGTTGGCCTTACCTGCCAGCGAGGCTACCACTGCGGCGGTGAGCGCGGCGAATGCCAGGCCTTTCAGGCCGGTGGGCAGGAGGTTGAGCAATACCGGGTAAGCGTTATCTGCGTTGAGCGCGCCATCTTTCAACATGGCTTGCTGGAACATGCCTTCCTGATACAGCACATATGCAGCAATACCAGGCAATACTACGATGATGGGCATTAGCAGTTTCAGGAAGCCGGCAAACAGCAGGCCGTTGCGGGCGGTCTTCAAATCCGCTCCC
Source organism: Chitinophaga vietnamensis (assembly GCF_902167635.1). Taxonomy (GTDB): domain Bacteria; phylum Bacteroidota; class Bacteroidia; order Chitinophagales; family Chitinophagaceae; genus Chitinophaga; species Chitinophaga vietnamensis. The sequence goes on along the minus strand of NZ_CABHMS010000005.1, from coordinate 507,445 downwards.
AGCGCGCGTTGCGTGATATATTGGTTACAGCCCCAGTAGTTGAGGTTCACGATCCACATACCGCCGATCAATACGCTCAGGCCGGGGAGATCAAGATACTTTGGATTTTCTTTATGCAGGATCATATGGAAATGATCGCTGGCATGTTCGGTCATCAGTTTGAAACCTTTGAGCACACCGTTGGTACCGAAGTGTGAGGACACCAGTTCCAGCGCGAGGTAAGTAGTAGCCAGACCGCCGAGGATCAGGAAAAATACCTGTATCACATCTGTATAACCGATCACTTTCATCCCTCCCAATGTGATGATGATGGCGAAAGCCGCAAGCATTATCATACAAACATAGAAGTTGATACCAGAGATGGTGGTAATGGCCAGTGCGCCCAGATACAGGATAGACGTGAGGTTCACGATTACGTACAGGAGCAGCCAGAACACCGCCATGATCGTACTTACCGTTTGGTTGTACCTGCGTTCCAGGAACTGCGGCATGGTGTAGATCTTGTTCTTGAGATAGATGGGCAGGAAGAAAACGGCTACCACTATCAAGGTTGCTGCCGCCATCCATTCATAGGTGGAGATGGCCAGCCCGATGTTGAAACCGTTGCCGGACATACCGATAAACTGTTCTGCCGAAATGTTGGAAGCGATCAGCGATGCGCCAATAGCCCACCAGGTAAGGGAACCTTCCGCCAGGAAGAAGTCTTTGGTATCAGTAGTCGATTTCTTCTTCCTGTTATAAATGTAAAATCCGTATCCGGCCACAATTACAAAATACACCAGGAATACCAGGTAGTCGACATAGTGAAGTGAGTTTGGTTGCATAATGTTCAAACGTGGTTATAAAATATTTAGCGGACCAATATAATAAATAAATGTAAAAAATACGCTTACATTTTCCTTAAACTAAAAACCGCGACTGGCGCCGCGGTTCTTCATTGCACCAAAACTATACATTTTAATTATTTATCAAAGGGTATTAACAAAAAAAGAAACATTTGATACCCTTATTATTTACATTTCCAGCGCGAGGGCGGCGACCTGCTCTCCTATCTTTGAGCCGATGGCTACGCCCATGCCGCCCATACGTACGGCGAGGGTGATGTTTTTCGTATAGGCGCGCACGATAGGTTGCTTGGTTTTACCGAAAGCCATGATGCCGGTCCAGCGGTCGGCGATGGTAAAGGACCTTCCGGGCAGGATACGGGTGCGCAGCAATGTTTCCAGTTCGTGCTGGATACGGTCATTATAATGAAATTCGGTGGATGTTTCGCCGGAGAAATCGAGCTGGCGGCCGCCACCAAAAAGTACACAACCGTTAAGTTCCCGGAAATAATAATAGCCTTCTTCAAAATGGAAGATGCCTTTGAAAGGCAGGCCGGCTATGGGATGTGTGATGAGCACTTGCCCGCGGCCGGGCGTCACATCTTCACCGGGCAGTAGTTGTTGCGTAAAGGCATTGGTGCAGATGACCAGTTTGCGGGCGGAGAAAACGATCTCCTCTTTCAGCAGGTGATGGGGTACGATCACGTTAACGGCTGTATGAAGATCTTCCACTGCTTTCACAGTGCAACCGGTTTTTATTTCTATCCCTTTGGCGATGGCGAGATCGATGAGGCGGCGCATCATCCGGCCGGTGTGGAGCTCTCCTTCCAGGCGGTTGCGGATCACGGCTTTGATATGACTGCGGTTGAAGCCGAAGGCATCCAGCTGGTCGGTGGCGATGGAATAGGCGGGCTGTCCGAAGACGTCGCTCATTTTACGATTTACTTCATCAAGATGATGCAGCGCCCATTCTTCGTGTGTGCTGATCAGCTCATAGCTGCCGTTTTCCTGGTAGCCGATGTTGTCGTCACCGAGGCGGTGTCGCAGCAGGCGCAGGCCTTCGTAGCGTAGTGCCACCAGTTGCATTACCACTTCTTCCGGCATCGTCTGGAGGTCGGCAAGTATTTCGGTAAGACTGCCGATGCAGGCGAAGCCGGCATTTTTGGTGCTGGCGCCGGTAGGCAGTATCTCGCGCTCCAGCACGAGCACGCGGGCGCCGGGCGCTTCCTCCTTCAGGCTGATGGCGGTAGACAGCCCCACGATGCCGCTGCCGATGATGATGTAATCATATTGCAACAGGCTTTGTTTTTCCCAATAACTAAGCATATAGCAATATACAAGATTTATAAGTAGCCGGGAACGCCTGCCCGGCGGGCAGGCGTTCCCGGCTACTTATGATAAATTCCGTAGCTTCGGTGCAAAATCTTTCCCAATGATTGCAACTAAAGCATATGCAGTTCAGGATGCCGCTTCACCTTTAGGCCCCTGGAACTTTGAGCGGCGGGAAGTAGGCCCGCACGATGTTCAGATTGAGATATTGTATTGCGGTGTATGTCACTCTGATATTCACCAGGTACGTAATGAATGGGGGAACTCCATCTACCCGATGGTACCGGGCCATGAGATTGTAGGCCGTGTAATAAAAGTAGGCGATCAGGTGACTTCCTTCAAACCCGGCGACCTGGCGGGTATTGGCTGTATGGTAGACTCCTGCCGGGTTTGCGACCCTTGCAAAAAAGGCGAGGAACAATATTGTGTTACCGGTGGCGCTTCTACGTATAATGGTTATGAGATGGACCGGCAAACGCCTACCTATGGCGGCTATTCCACTACCATTGTAGCCGATGAAAAATATACGCTGCATATTTCCGACAAGCTGCCGCTGGAAGGTGTGGCGCCCTTGCTTTGCGCCGGTATCACCACCTATTCGCCGCTGCGGCACTGGAAAGTAGGCAAAGGCCATAAGCTGGCGGTACTTGGCCTCGGCGGATTAGGGCATATGGCGGTGAAGCTCGCCTCTTCCATGGGCGCGGAAGTGACCATGCTCAGCACCTCGCCATCTAAAGAAGCCGATGCCAAAAAACTGGGCGCCCATCACTTTGCGCTGATCAACGACAAAGACCAGATGAAAGCGCTGCGCGGTCATTTTGATTTTATCATCAACACAGTATCTGCACCGCATGATTACAATCAGTTCCTCAATTTGCTGAACCTTGATGGCACCATGATATGCCTGGGCGTACCGCCAGAACCTTCTGCTGTACCAGCTTTCAACCTCATCATGGGCCGCAGGAGCATCGCCGGATCGCTGATAGGCGGCATCCGCGAAACACAGGAAATGCTCGACTACTGCGCGGAACACAACATCACTTCAGATGTGGAAGTGATCGATATCAAAGACATCAACACGGCCTATGAGCGCATGCTGAAAGGAGACGTGAAATACCGTTTCGTAATCGATATAGCCAGTTTAAAAAATTGATTATTTTGTTATTTGGTTATTTTGATATTTAGGTTCAAGGAAATACTCCTCTGAACCTAAATATCAAAATAACCAAATAACAAAATAATCAAATCTTTAAACTGCTCCTCACCTCGCTTATTCCTGATCAGGATTCCTTATATTTATGATACCATATTATTGATGTATCAGTCGATTTGTCTTCTTTAGCCCTTCCCATTTAATCCTCAATATGAGCCGGAAACTGGAATTTACAAAAGCTTTGTATTTGCTGGATGCGCAGCGTTCCGAGGAGGCGGTGATCCTGTTAAATACCATATTGGCGGAGAGTAAGGAGGAAGATGACCTGGTGTATGTGGTGCGTACGAGCACCGTTTTAGGTGAACATTATTTTAATACAGGAGATATCGCTGCGGCGCGGCAATGCCTGGAAATGGCTACCAGTGCGGAGGTAGATGAGGATGAAGCGGATATCCTGGATGAAGAGATCAGCCGGGCAAAAACGTTGTTAAAAAATATAGTATAGGCCAGAAAGCAGGGTATCACTATCCTGCTTTTTGCAGACCGTGCACGTGCCCTCATAGTTACATCCTATGGCGAGAAAGACAAGGCAGCTGCTCACGCAGCTGCTTTTTTATTGATGGCTCATGAAAAAGCCTCGCGGATGCGAGGCCTTTTGTTTACTTATTTGCTCCTTATACCAGGTAGCCAAACAAATTATCGTCTTTATTCAGCTCGGTATAATGGAAATTATACTTGCGGAAATTGTCGATCAGTTTGTCGTAGTCTTCCCTGGATTTCAGCTCCACACCTACAAGTGCGGGGCCGGTTTCTTTATTATGTTTCTGTATAAATTCAAATCGCGTGATATCGTCGGTAGGGCCGAGAATATGATTTACAAATTCTTTCAGCGCGCCGGGCCGTTGTGCGAAGCGTACAATAAAATAATGTTTGAGGCCTTCATACAGGAGTGATCTTTCTTTGATCTCCTGCATGCGGTCGATATCATTGTTGCTGCCGCTGATCACGCACACTACTTTTTTGCCGCGGATCTCTTCGGCGAAATCGTCGAGAACAGCGATGGAGAGGGCGCCGGCGGGTTCTACCACGATGGCGTCTTCGTTATATAATTTGAGGATGGTGGAGCATACTTTGCCTTCGGGTACGAGGTGCATTTTCTCCAGCACTTCCTTGCAGATATCGTAGTTAAGGGCGCCTACACGCTTTACGGCAGCGCCGTCAACAAAGCGTTCAATTTCATCCAGTGTAAGGGGGCCGCCGTTTTCGAAGGCGCGTAGCATGGAGGGAGCGCCTTCGGGTTCCACGCCGATGATGCGTGTTTTAGGGCTGTAAGTTTTGAAGTAGGTGCCTACGCCGGCAGCGAGGCCGCCGCCGCCAACCGGCACGAAGAGGAAATCGATCTGTTGTTGATCTTCCAGTATCTCTACGGCTACGGTTCCCTGGCCTTCAATAATTTTTTCGTTATCAAACGGTGGGATGAAAGTCATGCCGTTGGCCTTGGTAAAGGCCTGTGCTTCGGCGGAGCAATCGTCGAAGGTATCGCCGATCAGTCTGATCTCGATATTCTCGCCACCGAACATATTCACCTGGTTCACCTTTTGTTTGGGGGTGATGATGGGCATGAACACTACGCCTTTGATGTTCATGGCTTTGCAGGCATAGGCAAAGCCTTGTGCATGGTTGCCGGCGCTGGCGCAGGTAACGCCTTTGGCCAGTACGTCGGCAGGCAGGCTGCTGATCAGGTTGTAGGCGCCACGGAGTTTGTAGGAGCGTACAATCTGCATATCCTCTCTTTTCAGATATACGTCACAGTTATAGCGGCGCGAGAGCGTAGCGCTATAAGTAAGCGGCGTGCGGGTGATCACGGGTTTGAGCTTCACCGCCGCATCGAGGATGTTTAAAGGGCTGACGCCCGTACTGAGATGAGTGGACATAAAAAGGATTTGTGAATTTCTTGATTTCTGAATTTGGGGATTTGTTTTTCCGGAACACTTCGGAAAAACAAATCCCTAAATTCAAAAATCAAGAAATCCGAAAATATTTAACTATGCGTTCGGGCGCAGCTTGCGAACGGCTGCACCGGCTTGCCACATTTCGCTTTCGCGGAGTTCTCTGAGTTCTTCGTTCAGGCGCTCGCGGTAGTCGGGAGTGCTGTTGGAAGCAATAGAGCGGGCAGCTTCTTTACCGGCGGCAACGCTGGCGTACAGCTCATCGAATACAGGCTGGGTAGCGTCTTTGAATTTCTTCCACCAGTCGAGCGCGCCGCGCTGTGCAGTGGTAGAGCAGTTAGCATACATCCAGTCCATACCGTTTTCAGCTACCAGTGGCATGAGCGACTGCGTCAGTTCTTCTACGGTTTCGTTGAATGCTTCAGAAGGCGAGTGACCATTTCTGCGCAGTGTTTCGTATTGTGCAGCGAAGATACCCTGGATACAACCCATCAGGGAACCACGTTCGCCGGTGAGGTCGGAGAATACTTCTTTTTTGAAATCTGTTTCGAACAGGTAGCCGGAGCCTACGCCGATACCGAGTGCTACTACACGCTCTTTTGCGCGGCCGGTAGCATCCTGGAAGATAGCGTAGCTGGAGTTCAGGCCCTGACCTGCGAGGAACAGGCGGCGCAGGGATGTACCGGAACCTTTAGGCGCTACCAGGATCACATCTACATCTGCCGGAGGCACGATGCCTGTCTGATCTTTATAGGTGATACCAAAGCCATGGGAGAAATACAGTGCTTTACCTGGCGTCAGGTGCTGTTTTAAAGTAGGCCAGAGGGAGATCTGTCCGGCATCAGAGAGAAGGAACTGAATGATCGTACCTTTGGTTGCTGCTTCTTCGATATCGAACAGCGTTTCACCAGGTACCCAGCCGTCAGCAACAGCTTTATCCCAGGTTTTGGAATTTTTACGCTGACCAACGATCACGTTGAAGCCATTGTCTTTCAGGTTCAGCGCCTGGCCCGGGCCTTGTACGCCGTAACCGATCACTGCAATCACTTCGTTCTTCAGCACTTCCCTGGCTTTTTCCATTGGGAATTCTTCTCTGGTTACTACTTCTTCGAGTACCCCGCCAAAATTGATGGTTGCCATGTTTTGATAGTGTTTGTTTTTTTTAAAAAGATGATGTTGTTTTTTTATTAACTAAGATTATCAGATTCCACACCGGAGAGCTCTTTGAGATGCTCGTGGAAGCGGCGGCTCCATTTCACGATGGCTACGCGGCCACTCTTGGAGTATTCGATCAGCCCGTAGGGTTCCAGCTTCTTGATGAAATCTGTCAGCTCCTGCTGGTGGCCCGTTTTCTCTATCACGAAATAATCTGCCGTGATCGTGAGTATCCGCGCATTGTTATCACGGATCAAACGTTCTATATCTCCGGTATGTAATGACTTGGTGGATATCTTGTATAAAGCCAGTTCCTGGTATACCACTTCTTCTTCTTCATGTACAAATGCACGGTGTATCTCTATCAGCCTTTCGATCTGGCCGACCACCTTATCCAGCTTTTCACGTGTAGACATCACCGTTATGATGAACTTGTACACGCCGGGGATCTCTGTTTCAGCAGTGGTAAGACTGGTGATATTGATGCCCCTGCGGGTGAAGATGATGGTGATACGATTGGTGATACCGATACGATCCTCCGTATATACCGTTACTGTATATTCTTTTTGCATATACCTGTTGTGAATTTCAAATGATCAAATGATTGTCGCTGTAAGCCTGCTACTCCAGCCTGATGGAAGCAACGGGAGCGCCGGCCGGCACCATCGGGAATACGTTGTCTTCTTTTTCCACCACCACTTCCAGCAGGTAAGCGCCTTTGTGGGCCAGCATTTCATCGATTGCGGCGGAAATATTTTCCCTGGCATTGACTTTTTGACCCGGTATATAAAAACCTTTGGCGATCTGAACGAAATCCGGGTTGATCATTTCGGTAGATGAATAGCGTTTGTCGAAGAACAGTTGCTGCCATTGTCTTACCATGCCGAGGAAGTTGTTGTTGAGGATCACAATCTTCACTCCAATCTGGGATTGATAGATGGTGCCCAGTTCCTGCAAGGTCATCTGGAAGCAACCGTCGCCAATGATAGCGATCACTTCTTTTTCGGGCGTGCCCATTTTAGCGCCCATGGCGGCTGGCAGCGAAAAGCCCATCGTACCCATACCACCGGAGGTGATGTTGGTATTTGGATTTTTAAAACCATAATAGCGGGAGGCTATCATCTGGTGTTGCCCTACATCTGTTACCAGCACTGCTTCTCCTTTTGTTTTTTCGGAGATGAGGCGGATCACTTCTGCCATCTTCAGTTCGCCGCTTTCCGGGAACAGTTCTTTATGCTGTACCTTATCGTATTCTTTCTGGTGTGCCGCTTTAAATTCTTCCAGCCATTCATCGTGTCGGGCGGGCTGTATATGCTGCAACAGCGCTTCCAGCGCGGTTCTTGCGTCGGCGTGTACGGCTACATCTGCCTTGATGATCTTGTTGATCTCTGCGGCATCGATCTCGATGTGGATCACTTTTGCTTTGTTGGCATAGGTGTTCACGTCGCCGGTTACACGATCATCGAAGCGCATACCTACGGCGATGAGCACATCACATTCGCCGGTGAGCACGTTGGGGCCGTAGTTACCGTGCATACCCAGCATACCGGTGTACAGCGGGTGTTGTACGGGTACGGCGGAAAGGCCCAGCAATGTGGAAGCTACCGGTATCTGCGCTTTTTCAGCCACTGCCAGCAATGCTTTTTCAGCGCCTGCGAGGAGTACGCCATGACCGCAAAGAATGAAGGGCTTTTTCGCGCCGTTGATCAGCGCAGCCGCATCAACAATAGCTTCCTGCCTGAGCACAGGCACTGGTTGGTAACTGCGGATATGTTCACATTTCTTGTACTCGAACTCGAAGGTACCTACCTGCGCATTTTTGGTGATGTCCACCAAAACCGGGCCTGGACGGCCACTGCGGGCGATATAGAATGCTTTGGCAATGGCGCCGGGAATATCTTCCTGGCGGGTGACCTGTATGTTCCATTTGGTGATAGGCATGGTGATGCCGATCACGTCTGTTTCCTGGAAAGCGTCGGTACCGAGCAGCGAGGCTGCTACCTGGCCGGTAATACATACCATGGGCGTGCTGTCCATATAAGCGTCTGCCAGGCCGGTAACGAGGTTGGTAGCGCCGGGGCCGGAGGTAGCGAAGGCTACGCCTACTTTACCGGAGCTTCTTGCATAACCTTGTGCAGCATGCGTGGCGCCCTGTTCATGCCGCACGAGGATATGATGTACCTGGTCCTGAAAATCGTACAGGGCATCATAAATAGGCATGATCGCACCACCGGGGTAACCGAAAATCGTTTCCACTCCTTCTGCGATGAGCGAGCGGATCACGGCTTCGGAGCCGGTGATAACAGGTTTAGCGGCTAGCCGTTTATCGGCTGGTTCAGCCTTCATCGGTAACACATCCTTCTGTTGCATTTTTTACAAGTTTTGCGTACTTAAATAAGATTCCATTGGATACTTTCAATGCAGGCTGTACCCATTTTGCACGGCGTGCTGCCAGCTCTTCATCGCTCACTTCCACATTGATCGAGTTGTTCACTGCATCTATTTCGATGATATCGTTGTCTTGTACCAGTGCGATGGTGCCGCCTTCGAATGCTTCCGGTGTGATATGGCCTACCACGAAACCGTGCGTGCCACCGGAGAAGCGGCCATCGGTGATGAGCGCTACGCTCTTGCCCAGGCCTACGCCCATGATGGCGCTGGTGGGCTTCAGCATTTCAGGCATGCCGGGTGCGCCTTTGGGGCCTACCTGGCGGATCACTACTACGTCGCCTTTTTGTACGCGGCCGGATTGAATACCGGCGATGAGTTCAAACTCACCGTCGAACACGCGGGCAGGGCCTTTGAATCGTTCGCCTTCCTTACCGGTTATTTTGGCAACAGAGCCTTGTTCGGCGAGGTTACCGTATAATATCTGGATATGACCATTTGCTTTCAATGGTTTTTCCAGTGGAACGATAATGTCCTGTTGGCTGAAATCTATGTCAGCAACGGATTCCAGGTTCTCTGCGATGGTTTTGCCGGTAACGGTGATGCAATGGCCATGCAGGCGTCCTTGTTTGAGTAAGTATTTCATTACCAGCGGCACACCGCCGATGTTGTGGAGGTCTTCCATCAGGTATTTGCCGCTGGGCTTCAGATCGGCGATGAGCGGCGTGTTGTCGCTGATGCGTTGAAAATCTTCCAGCGTCACTTTCACGCCTACGGATTTCGCGATGGCGATCAGGTGGAGAACGGCGTTGGTGCTGCCTCCCAGCGCGATGATGACGGTGATGGCATTTTCGAATGCTTCTTTGGTCATGATATCGCGGGGTTTGATATCTTTTTCCAGGAGCAGGCGGATGTATTTGCCGGCAGCGGCGCATTCATCGCGTTTTTCCTTGCTCAGGGCGGGGTTGGATGAGCTGTAGGGCAGGCTCATACCGAGTGCTTCTGCGGCAGAAGACATGGTATTGGCGGTGTACATCCCGCCACAGGCGCCGGCGCCGGGGCAGGCATTGTGCACGATGCCTTTGAAATCTTCTTCATTCAGCTGGCCGGCCATTTTCTGACCGAGCGCTTCAAATGCGGAGATGATGTTGAGGTCCTGACCTTTGTATTTACCGGGTGCGATCGTACCGCCGTATACCATGATAGCAGGGCGGTTGAGGCGGCCCATGGCCATCAGGGAGCCGGGCATGTTCTTATCGCAGCCAGGCACGGTGATGAGGCCATCATAGTATTGCGCACCGCATACGGTTTCAATGGAATCTGCAATCAGATCGCGGCTCACGAGCGAATAGCGCATACCTTCGGTACCATTGCTGATACCATCGCTGACGCCGATAGTATGGAAATTCAGGCCTACCAGTCCGTTTGCCCACACGCCTTTTTTGACGTCGTTGGCGAGGTCGTTCAGGTGCATATTACAGGTGTTGCCATCATATCCCATGCTCACAACGCCTACCTGTGCTTTCTTCAGATCTTCGTCTGTTAATCCGATCCCGTGCAACATAGCCTGTGCAGCGGGTTGTGTAGGATCCTGCGTGATCGTTTTGCTGTATTTGTTTAATTCCATTGCTTGATGATTTCTCCCGTGTTGCAGGGAATGGGTGATCGTCCTTTTTCTAAAAGTTTCACCAAATTACCCGGTAGTGTGTTTAAATTCAAACCAACAATTGCGTGATTACCGGTCTTCAAATTCGGCTTGATCTCTTCAAAACCCTTGGTGGTAGTGGATTTTGACTTTTTCGTTTTACATTGTTCAAAGAATTTTGTGGATCGGTATATCGCCGGTGTGATATACCGATCCATCCTGTTTTATGCTAATTGCGCCTGGCGTTCGAAAGTTTTTTCGAGCACTCTTGCTTTGTAGGCTTGCTGGAGCACTTTACCGAGGGATTCTGCCCATGGTTTGGCAAATGCTTGTCCGTCGAGGGATTCGAGGCCGATCACCTCTGCGGCGGTACCGCAGAAGAAGGCGGCATCCGCTTGTTTCAGTTCATCGATGGTGAATAATTTTTCTTCGAGGGGGATGCCGAGTTCCTGGCAAAGTTCTATAACGGTGGCGCGGGTGATGCCGGCGAGGATGTTGCCGAGGGGTGGGGTGAAGATTTTACCGTCTTTTTCAAAGAATACGTTGGCGCCGGGGCCTTCTGCTACGTAACCATTCATATCGAGTAATAATGCTTCGTCGTAGCCCTTATCTTTTGCTTCCTGCGAGGCGAGTATCGAGTTTACGTACAGGCCGGCCGATTTCGATTCTATCTTGAATGCCTTGGGATTCGGTCGTTCAAAGGAGGAGGTCATTACCCGCAGCAGTTTCTCCCCGAGATAGGCGCCCCATTCCCATGCGCATATGAGGATATAGGCCTCGGATGCGGCTTTCAGGGTCATATTGGGCGGACAGAACACCAGCGGCCTGATGTAGGCTTCTTCCATATTGTTCAGCTCCAGCACCTTGTAACAGGCGGCGATGAGCTCCTCGTTATTGAATTTGTACGGGATGTGTATCAGCTCGCAGGAGCGCTGCAAACGGTCGAAGTGTTCTTTGGCCTTGAAGATCTTCACTTCTCCGCTGGCAGTTTTGTAGGCGCGGATACCTTCAAATACGGCATAGCCGTAGTGTAATGACTGCCCAAACAGATCAGCGCTGGCAGTGGTGGCTTTACGGAATTCTCCGTTGAGGTAAAGAATGGTGTTGTCGTTGTAATAGCTATACATAAAATTGAATTATTAGCAGTAAAAAGTGATCAAAAAAAAAGCCTTCCTCTTGGCGGAGGAAGGCGTTATATCATTTTGTGAATATGCACGTGTACCTATCCTCCATGGTGGTGGCTAATAATGACAACGACGATAATCACGACCTTCGTGATAGCCCAGTTGAGCTGGGGTACGATGTGATTAAGTTTTATGTTGTCTTTATTGATCCACATAATGGAGAATTTTCGAATTTCCGGATTTTCGATTTTTGAATTTTGAATTTTTGATTTCCGGATTTTTTGATTGATTTGGAGGTTGCGCTCCATATCGATACAAAAGTATCTGTGAAAAAAATAAAAAACAATACAGGGTGGAATATTTCGTGAAAAATTAATCTCTTTAAGAGATTTTGAAAATATTCAAAAAAACCTTTTGAATGTTAGCCTATTTCTAAATAAAATACAAAACATTTAGCCATTTTCCCAAATCAAAAAATCCTCAAATCCCCAAATTCCTAAATCCCTAAATCCGCAAATCCGCAAATAAAAAACCCGGCGCCTGTGCGCCGGGTTTTGAAATGTTTTCATTTCGTTTGTTCACGTTCTAAACCTGTTCGCTTACCTGCAGGCATTTGTTGATGATCTCCTGCAATGCGTCTTGTTTTTCGATGAGGCGCTGTAACAGCACGAGCTGGTTCATGGCGCGGTCGTAATTGTGTGTTGGATACTTGATCGGGTAATACACATCACCATTGAGATAATCGGTGAGGAACCGTATTCCCTGCATGTAGATCATGAACTTTCCTGCGAAGAACAGTTGTTCTTTTTCCACTTTTGTTAAAGTGCCGCCGATCTCTTCGAGGTACCCCTGCATGAGGGCTTCGAAATATTCGTCGCGGATGGTGATCTGGCTGAAGTCGCGCTCCTCTTCAGATACAGGGCAAACATAGGTGCGTACCATATCGCCCAGATCGGAGATGATCTTTCCTGGCATCAGGGTATCGAGATCGCAGACACAAATACCTTCAAACGAATCTTTGTTGAGCAACACGTTGTTGATCTTGGTATCGTGATGCATGAGATGATCTCTGAATTCAGGATTTGTTTTCAGTTGTTCATACGTCACCGCGATGTCTGAGTAGCGGAGGAATTCTTCAATCATCTCTTCTGCTGCCTCCTTCCTGTCATCTTTCGCGTGGCGGATCGCTTCCTGGAAAGCGGCATAGCGAAGGGTGAGGTTGTGGAAGTTCGGAATAGAAGCTTTGAACGGCTTCAGATCAATACCCGAAAGGTAACTGGCCAGGCGGCCGAATTGTTTGGCCGCTTCATATGCCTGCTTTGGGTTGTCGGCCTGATCTACCGTAACGGAATTAGCAATGAAAGGAATCATGCGCCAGTATTCGTTGTCCAGCACATAGAGCTCTTCCCCTTCTATTGTGGGGATGGGCGTGATGAACAGATAGCCGGGATGATGAGCAGCCAGATAGTCTGCAGCCATGCGTTGATTCGCAGCAATGATACCTGGTTCCTTAAATACGTTCACATTGATCTTTTGTAATACATATTTACTGCCATCCTGTTTCTTTTCGAGCAGAAAAGTGTTGTTGATATGTCCTGATCCGAATCGTCGGACATTCAATCCTTCAGGCTCCAGTCCGAAAGCCTGAAGGATGAGTGTGTTGGGCATTATTTCCATAAATTGTCGGGATATGCACCTTGTTGAACCAGGGCCGACAGGGAAGCCTGCACGCCTGGCGCATCTTCCTTGTAAGTAACGCCAAACCATTGAGAGCTGGTAGGCAATACCTTTACCTGACCTTTGCCACGACGGATAAATTCGTCGGCAACGATCGGAATAAAGAACTCTGATTTCGGATTGCCGATATTTTTATCGAGGAACTCGTTGAACAGTTCCTGGCTCAGCGTGAACACGCTGGGGTCAAAACCCCAGAAGTTCATGGATACCGGAGTAGTGGCTGGCAGCGGGTGTTTGCTGCCATCGGCCTCTTCGTAAACGATCTGGCCATTATCTGTATAGATCTTTGTACGTTCGTTGATCGCAGAGAGGTTACCGCTGGCATCTACTGCGCATACGCCGCGGGAAACGGAACCATGTTCACTGATCGTTTTTCCCAGCTCATAACCTACCACGCTGTAGATATCGGATTTGCACTCTCCATTGAGGAAGGCTGCCATCTTCACAAAAGCATCTGCGCCGTAGAAATCATCCGCGTTAATCACCGCAAATGGCTCGTTGATGGCGTTCTTGGCGCATAACACTGCATGTGCAGTCCCCCAGGGCTTGGTCCTGTCGGCCGGAACGGCATGTCCGCCCACAAATGCATTCATTTCCTGGTATACATAATCCGTTGCCACACGGCCTTTCAGCTTGGGTTCAAAAATTTCTTTGAACTCGGCTGCAAAATTTTCGCGGATAATAAATACTATTTTCCCGAAACCGGCGCGGATGGCATCGTAGATAGAATAATCAATGATTGTTTCTCCACTGGGGCCAAATTGCTGGATTTGCTTCAAACTGCCGTATCGACTGGCCATTCCGGCCGCCAGAATCAATAAAGTCGGTTGCATCTTTTTGATATTAGTTTTATAATTTTCAACTATTTACCTAAAATATTGGCGATAAATTTAAACGATTAAAACTATTTTCACACTTTCTTTTTGTGAAGAACACTTATTTTAAATACGTTTTAATCGGGACAATGAAAAGATTATTAGTGCTGGGAGCCTGTGCCATGCAGCTTTTCTCAAGCGCCAGGGCGCAACAGAAAACCAATCCGCAAGACATTCAATCGAAAATGCAGTGGTTTGCCGATGCCAAGCTGGGCATCTTTATCCACTGGGGCATCTACTCCGTTAACGGAATCGATGAATCCTGGTCTTTCCACAACAAAAAAATCGCTTACCCTGATTACATGAAGCAGCTCAAAGGCTTTACCGCGGCCAATTACAACCCGCAAGCCTGGGCCGACCTTATCAAAGAATCAGGCGCCCGCTATGCAGTCATGACCACCAAACACCATGATGGCGTGGCCCTGTGGGACAGCAAATTCGGTAAGCTCAATGTAGCCAGCGGCACGCCCGCCAAAAGAGATGTGCTCACGCCCCTCTACGCCGCATTGCGCCGCGATAGTATCAAATGTGGTGCCTACTTTTCCCTGATCGACTGGAGCTATCCGGATTATCCGCAGTTCCTGAAAGACAGCAACCGGTATGAAATCAAGAACGACCCGGCCCGCTGGCAGCGCTTCCTCAAATTCTATGAAGGACAAATGGCAGAAGTGATGAACCGCTTCAACCCCGACCTGTGGTGGTTTGACGGCGATTGGGAACACTCCGCCGATGAATGGGAAGCCGCCAAAATGCGCAACATGCTCACCACCCATAACCCGAATACCATTATCAATGGCCGTTTACAGGGCTATGGCGATTACGATACGCCAGAACAGAACTTCCCCGTTACGCGCCCGCATTATCACTGGTGGGAGCTGTGCATGACCATCAACAACAACTGGGGCTGGCAGCCACAGGATACCAACTGGAAAACGCCTTACGAGATCATCACCATCTTCGTTGATGCCGTGAGCAATGGCGGTAACCTCCTGCTGGATATAGGCCCCAGGGCCGATGGCAGCATCCCGGCAGAGCAAGTGCATGTGCTGAAAGAACTCGGCGCCTGGAATAAAAAGAATGGAGAAGCGATCTTCAACACTATCGGCGGCATCCCGCAAGGCCACTTCTATGGCCCTACTACCCTGTCGAAAGATTCCAGCACCCTGTATCTCTTCCTCCCCGGCAAAACCAGTGGCCAGGTAGTGATCAAAGGGCTCAATAACGCTATCAAAGATATCAGTGTAGTAGGCAATGGTACCAAGCTAACGCACAAAGTAGTAGGCAAGATATCCTGGAGCCCTGTACCAGGGCTGGTTTACATCGATGTACCGGAAAACGTACAGGACAAATACGTTACCGTTTTAAAAGTACAACTGGATAAACCTGTGAAGTTATACCGTGGTAAAGGCGGATTTCTGACCAACGAATAAACAGATTGAGGATGGCCGGCCGCGAAACGGGGCGGCCATCTCCTTATTAGTATTTCATCTTATGTTTTCTTACAGCAACATCACCCTGCAATCATTTCGCAGCTGGATGCCGGCCTCCATCAGCGCTGCCATGCTGCGTCTGGACCTGCTGCACCCCGAGATATCCGGTAACAAATGGTTCAAGCTGAAACATAATCTGGAAGCGGCAAAGGCGGCAGGAAAAGATACGATCGTCACTTTTGGCGGTGCCTATTCCAATCATATTGCCGCTACTGCTGTAGCTTGTAATATTGCAGGATTGAAAAGCGTAGGGATCATACGCGGGGAACGCGCTCCGGTGCTGAGTCATACCCTTATACAGGCACAGGAAAATGGCATGCACCTGATCTTTGTTCCCAGAACTGACTATCACTCCAAAGCCGATACCACGCGCATCACCGGCCTTACCGATAACTATTATGTGATCCCTGAAGGCGGCCACAATGCCCTTGGGGCGCTCGGTTGCGAAGAAATCCTCTCCCTCTTCCCTACCGGCGATTTCACGCATATCCTTTGTGCAACAGGCACCGGCACTACCCTTGCAGGGCTGATTAACAGCGCATTGCCACAGCAACACGTGATGGGCGTAGCCGTGCTCAAAGGCGCCCAATACCTTGAAAAAGAAATCACCGATCTGCTCAAACCCACTGCCAGCGCCACTTGGGAGCTATTGCACGACTATCACGGCGGCGGCTATGCAAAAATCAGCCCCGGCCTCATCGATTTCATGAACCATCTTTATGCTGAAACCGCTATCCCTACCGATATTATCTATACCGGTAAATTGGTGATGGCTTTCCGGGAAATGCTCCAGCAGCAAGCGTTTCCGGCCGGCAGCAAGGTATTGCTGATCCATACCGGAGGCCTTCAGGGCAATCTTTCACAAACTCCCGGCGTTTTATCCTTTTAAAAACTGTTCGTTATATTTGAACGGTTTGTATTTTTGCCAACTTTAAGAGATACGGATTTTTGTATGAAGCAAGCAGTGAGATTTTTTATTGCTATCGGATTGTTATTATTGACAGCATTTGCCACGAAGGCACAGGAGCAAACGGCGCCAGTACTGCCACAGTTTTCCGCCGTTATCAAGACGGGCAAGATCCAGCTGGACTGGATATCCGGCTTTCGCGACGTTAAAGAGATCGGCATCCAGCGGTCGCTCGACAGTGTCCTGAACTTCAATACCATTGGCTATGCCGTGGCGCCCAACAACCTGCGCAACGCTTACCTCGATAATAAACCATTGCCAGGCACCAACTATTACCGCCTCTTCATCCTGTTCAACAATGGCCGTTTCCTCTTTAGTAAAACCATGCTGGCCGTAACCGACAGCCTTTTCCGCGCCGACCAGAAATTGCAATACGCCGATATCAAAGACGCCGCCAGAGGCATGCGCGGCAAAGAACAAGAAAATAAAGAGGCTGAAAGGATTGTATGGCACCCGTCGAACTTCATCTACACTACCGCCGACGGTAACGTAAACATCAAGCTGCCAGAGGCTTTGCAGAAAAGGTACTCTGTGAAGTTCTTCGAATCCAACGGCACTTACCTGTTTGATATAGAGCATGTGAAAGCCACCTCCCTCATCCTGGAAAAAGCTATCTTCCTGCATGCCGGATGGTTCAATTTCGAACTGTATGAAGATGGTAAACTGAAAGAGAAATGGAATTTCTTTATTCCGCTCAATTACCGGATGTAATCATCTCCGCTTCGAACACTTCTCCGAAATGCTTTACCAGCTTGCTTTTCACCTCAGCTATGTTCACATCGTGGCCTAGCTCGCGGTTGAGTGCAGCTACCTGTTTGCCGCTGATACCACAGGGAATGATATTATCGAAGTAAGTAAGCGGAGTATTTGCATTCAATGCAAAGCCGTGCATGGTAACCCAGCGGCTGCAACGTACGCCCATGGCGCATATCTTACGGGCGAGCGGTAAATGCTGAGGGTCCAGCCACACGCCGGTTTCTCCCGCGGAGCGATCGCCCTTCACGCCATATTCTGCCAATGTGCGGATCACGACCTCTTCCAAATTGCGCAAATATTTACCTAGATCGCGGTAAAACAGCTCCAGGTCGAGGATGGGATAAGCTACGATTTGTCCGGGCCCATGAAACGTAATATCGCCGCCACGGTTGGTATTAAAAAAGCCGATACCTTTTTCTGCCAGCTGCGCTTCGTTGAGCAGCAAGTGTTCGATATGACCGCTTTTACCTATCGTATATACGGGAGGATGTTCGCAGAAGAGCAGGTAATGAGAGGTGGGAGCGCCTCCAGGCTGCATCTTGCGTTGTACATTATCTTTCAACAACTGCTCCTGGTAATCCCAGGCTTCCTGGTAACCGATAATGCCGAGTTCTCTTACTACAATCTGTTGTTTACTCATTAGCCCGCAAAGATACGTACCTTTGCAAAAATTTATATTAATGGCGGAAGAATTGCTGGAACTGGAAGACGAGCTGGAAAACGGCGATGGCAGTGAAGAACTGTATGAGAAGATCAATATGGTGGTAGACAAAGGCCAGGAGCCTGTCCGTATTGACAAATTCCTCACTAACCGTATCGAAGGCGCCACCCGCAATAAAATACAACAAGCCCTCGATAGCGAAATGGTGCTCGTCAACGACAAACCCGTTAAGTCTAACTACAAGATAAGACCGCTGGACAGGATCATCGTGTACTCCAACAAAAACCCGGAGAGCACCGAAGTGCTGCCGGAAGAATTGCCTTTGAATATTGTGTATGAAGATGAGGATGTGATGATCATCGACAAACCCGCCGGCATGGTAGTACACCCGGGATGCGGCAACTATACCGGCACGCTGGTCAATGGCCTCTCCTGGTACCTTGGTGATAAAACACAAGCTACAGAGCCGGTGATACCGCGTTTCGGCCTCGTACACCGTATCGATAAAAACACCAGCGGCTTGCTGGTAGTAGCCAAATCAGAAAAGGCGATGAGTGATCTCGCCAAACAATTCTTTGACCACACCGTTCATCGCAGGTATATTGCGCTGGTATGGGGAGATTTTGAAGAAGAAGAAGGAACGGTGATCGCCCACGTAGGCCGCCACCAGCGCCTGCGCAAGATCATGGACGCCTACCCCGATGGCGAACATGGCAAAGAAGCCATCACCCATTACCGCGTACTGGAACGCTACAACTATGTATCGCTGATCGAATGCCGCCTCGAAACCGGCCGCACGCACCAGATCCGTGTGCATATGCAACATATCGGACATTCTCTCTTCAACGATGATACCTATGGCGGCAACCGCATTGTAAAAGGTACCATCTTCGCGAAATACAAACAGTTTGTGGAAAACTGTTTCGAGATCATGCCGCGCCATGCCCTGCATGCACAGCAGCTCGGGTTCATACATCCACGCACGCGCCAGGAGATGCGCTTTGAAAGCCAGCTGCCCACCGACTTCACCACAGTATTGGAAAAGTGGAAACGCTACACTACGGCCAGGCCACTGGAAGAATAGCCTTGTACACGATACCGGCCTGGTATCGCGTACACAAAAATTTCACATAATCACATTATATTTTTCCATAATTTAGTACTTCTATACCATGTCGATACATGCGAAGCCTATCCATACTTTTACTGTTACTTATGCTGGCATTGCCCAGGCATGCCGCCGCACAGCAAACGCCGTTCAACACTTCCTCTACCTGTGTAAATGATACTGTTTATTTCGGCATCAGGAACAGCGCAGGCATCGACTCTGTAAAATGGTTCTTTGGCGATCCCGCCTCCGGTGTGGCGGACTCCTCCCGGAAAAAAAATCCCTGGCATGTTTATCATACCACAGGTACCTACAATGATACACTCATCGCGTGGCGCAAAGGCGTGGCTGATACCACTGTCCAGCCCATCACCATTGTAACGCCGATCGCCTGGAAGCTAGGCCCACAGGACACTACGCTGTGCCAGGGTAACAAAATCATCTTACAGGCCCCCGTGATACCCGGTGCGCAATACCTCTGGCAAGACAGCTCCACCAATGCTTCTATCGTGGCCGATACTTCCATCACCTACAAAGTGAAAGTGAATGGATGTCTCATTCCTGATTCTGTCAATGTATTCTTCACACCCATACCAAAGATCGATCTTGGCCCCGACCTCGTGCTGTGCACCGGCCAGCACATTGCGCTGGACGCCACCGCACAGAACTGCACCTATCTATGGAATACCGGCAACACCCAGCCCACGCAGGATGTAAACAGCTCCGGCACCTACCGCGTACGGGTATTCCCGAAAGGATGCGCAGAAATTGATGCACAGGCGACCATCACCTTCAACGGTCCGCCTTATCCGTTTTCATTAGGCCCTGATACTTTATTATGCCCGGGCGAAAGCATTACACTGGCGCCCAACGTACCGCAGGCCACCGCCTGGAAATGGAGCACCGGCGCCACTACGCCAGCTATCACGGTGAGCAATGAAGGCAATGTTTGGGCACTGGTAGAGATCAATCATATCTGCAATGTAATAGATACCGTCTTCATCAACTATAACCGCCTGCACAAGATCCACCTGGGCAATGATACCACCATCTGCAGAGGCAATTTCCTCGTGCTCAACGCCAATTTCGGCAATGGGCAATACCTTTGGCAGGACGGCTCCGACCAGGCCACCTATTACGTGACCAAGCCCGGCAACTACTGGGTGCATGCACAGATCGGGCGATGCGAATCCACCGATACCATCCATGTGAGCTACGATGACACCCTGCACGTTAATCTGGGCCGCGATACCATCCTGTGTAACGGTGAGCCCTATACGCTGTATCCCGCAGGCGCCGGCGGCAACTACAAATGGCAGGACAGCACCACCGTACCTTTCTATCCCATCACCAAAGCAGGCCTGTATGCCATCGTAGCCTACAACACCTGCGGTAAAACTACCGACTCCGTGATGGTGAACTTCCGTGACTGCGCCTGCAACGTTTACTTCCCCAACGCCTTCACGCCCAATGGCGACGGGCGCAACGATATCTTCCGGCCCATCTTCCGCTGCCCGATGAACCAATACACATTGAGCATCTACAACCGTTGGGGCAACCGTCTCTTCTTCACCACCGATCCGCAATTCGCTTGGACCGGCACCTACCAAGGCCGCCCCGTCGATATCGGCACGTATGTATGGATACTTGATTACACAGATGGCAACACCAACCAGCGGGTACACAAAACGGGCATGGTGACGGTGTTGTACTGATTATCGCGAAGGTTGTCTGGCTCAGGATTTAAGGATTGAAAGGATTACCAGGATTTTCGAATTTATTGATTTTCGGATTTATTGATTTAATCGAAGCGGAGATGAACAACCTTATCTCCGCTTCGATTAAATCAATAAATCCGAAAATCAATAAATTCGAAAATCCTGGTAATCCTTTCAATCCTTAAATCCTGAGCCAGACAACCTTCGCGATAATCACTTGCTAAAATCATAAAACTTCGCGATGAACGAGGCGGTTTCGCGCTTTTTGAAAGCCACGTTCCAGGTGCCGCTATAGGTAACGAGGGCGGGGATGAGCAGGCCGAATTGTTTGGTCATTTGCACGTTCATTTTCACGTTGAAATCGAAGAGCATTGTTTTGTAGGAGAGCGCGTATTTTCTGCCTACGATCTCGAAATTTTCTTTGTTGAACCAGGTCACGAGTTCGTCGATCACTACGTCGGCCCGATCGATGCGGCTGAGGCCTGGCTTGGCTTTGGCGGTAAAAACGTAGCAGGGGGTGCCGTCGATATAGTTTTGTGCGGAGATGGAGAAATCGTAGAAGCGGATCACTTCATCGCTGAAGATGGCCACTTTGGTACCTACGATCGGTACGCCCCTGATGGGTTTGCCGGGATTGAAGATGAGTTGCTTGAGTTGTGATTTATGCCGCGCGAGGCTGCCGCTGGAGCGTTCGGTGGATTCACCGTTATCATCTACGCAGGCGGTGCCTTTGGTAAAAAAGAGGTTGCCATATAGTTCGGCTGTGTAGTAGTTATATCGGCCTTTGCGGTCGTAGAAGTCGCCGGTCACTTTTTCATCAAGTACCTGCATGGTGCGGCAGCGGCCCTGCATCTGTTGATGGGTCTGACTTTTGAGGGAGGCCTGCACCTGCCCTGCCTTGTCGAATATGCGGATATCGTTATCGGAATTGAATCCTACGATGTGCAGGTTTTTAAACGCGCGGTAAAAGGTGGTATCTTCTTCCACCCTTTTTATAAAGCTGTTAACGTCGAAGCCTATACGTTTAGCGGCAACGATAAATTCATCCAGGTTCACTGTCATGCCTTTGTAGCGGGCGGTATCCTGTGCCTGTACGGGCCTTACGGACAGCAGTATGATAACGGTAGCGGCTATACTTTTCCAAACATGTGACATACTGCAAGTTAAGGATAAAGGGGAAAGCAGAAAGCAGAAAGCTGGCAAAAGCGGAAAATTATCCGCTCTTGTCAGCTTTCTGTTATGGCAGGCAGCTATACGCTACCGGCGTTTGTTATCCGGGGATTTTTCCGGCAACATACATCTGATCCATTGTTGGCGCAACAGCACCGCCTTTCTTCTCGAGTGTGACCGCAAACATTTGTGCTTTGCCGGTGGTCTTCATCTTCTGTAATACTTTGGCGGTATCGCCCATTTCGAACACGCCCATATCCACTGGTTTGCCATCTACGATAGCCCACAGTTGATATTGCTTGTCGGCCGCAGGTTCCGGCAGGTTGTTCACCTTGAGGTATACCTGTTGGCTGCTCTGGTTCCAGAATACGGTGGCTACCGCTTCAGGGAATGGTTTGGTACCAGGCATTTTCACTTTCAATACAGCAGGATCTTCCATCACTTCTATAGAGGATTCCAGCTGTTCCATACGTGTCTTATACAGATTGCTCTTTGACAGTATGGAGTTTTGAGATACTAGCAGCGACTGATATTTGTCTTTGTATTCCCGGAACTCTTTGTACCGGTTAAAGAATACATAGTTGAGGATCAGGCTGCCCAGTAGCAGCACGGCGGCGACTACGGCGATCAATTTCCAGGATAGGCGTTTTTGTTCTTCCATGGGTAGTGCATTTGGTTATTGCTGCGGGGACTGGTCAGCCGGAGCGGTGTGACCCCGCGAAGCGATTTCATTATTGATTTGGTTAAATAAACGTGTTTTAACGTCGTTTCCCGGTATCAATCCATGCAAAAGCACATATTCTTCCATATCACGCTGGCACCTGTCTACTTCAGCGGCAAGCTCGGGGAACTGGCGGATAGCGGCTTCCAGCTCTTTCACATCATGCTCGGTGGCCATACCGGTCACATATAGTTCTATCAATCCGGATGATATGGTTTGTTGTGCGTCCAAGATATGAGTGATGTTCTATTTTCTGATGATATTCCTCAGTTGGATGATGGCATTTCTCATCCTGGTTTTCACGGTGCCGAGGGGAATCTCCAATATTTTTGCTATCTCTTCCTGGGTACAGCCTTTGTAGTACGCCAGGTCGATGAGTGTTCGTTGTTCTTTGTTCAGTTTTTCCAGCACTTTGGCGAATCCGACGTGGTCTACGGCGGGGTTTACGGTCAGCGCGGTGTCTTCTGTAATGGGTTGCACTCTTTCTTCCAGCTTGTGCGCGCGGGAACGCAGCACGTCGATAGCCGTATTCCTGGCGATGTTCAGCATCCAGGTGAAGAGGCGTCCTTTGCTTTCATCATAATGGTCGAAGTTGCGCCATATCTTCAGGTAGATCTCTTGCAAGGTATCTCCTGCCGCTCCCTGATCATTCAGCACTTTCACTACTACGCCGTACAATGCCGGTGAGTATTTGTCATAAACATAACTAAATACTTTCTGGTCGCGGTTACGTAAACCCTGTACCAGTTCAGCTTCTGTATATGTAATAGCAGATTCCAACAAACAGTATTAAGATCGTTAGTGTCTTTAATTTACATTCATAACATGAGAAACAATCAATGCCTCGGCACGGGTGTTTCAAATTGGTTGTCCGAATGATTTAGCGCTCAAAAAAATGGTTAAACCGGGGTGATATATAGCAAGATACTATTTTCCTGATGAAATGTTGTTTTCAGCCATGCGTTTTCTCTGTCATATACAGCTGATCCATGCTGGGTTTGGCGCTACCGCCTTTTTTTTTCCAATGTAACGGCAAAAGCATCTGCAACATCCACTGCTTTCATCAATTGTATTTTTCCGGATACGGCGGCGCCGCTTTCGAAGATGCCGGCATCGATCATTTTCTTATTGACGATGGCCCAGAGCTGGAACTGCTTGCCTGGCGGCGGTACTGGCAGCAGCTTTGCAATGAGGTATACCACATGTGTATGTGGATTCCAGGATACATTCACGGCATGACCGGCAAATGGCCCGCTGCCTTTCATATTCACATGGATGAAGGAAGTATCTTTCTCCAAAGTCAGTATATCTTCTTCTTCATGAAGACTGGTACTATGGCTATGGTCGGCCTGTTCTTTCTGTTCTTCGCTCAGTTTTTCCCTGGCGGCGATCAATGATTGATAACGGCTTTTATAGTCGGTGGATTTCTGGAAGAAAAAGAAATTCATGATCACGCTGCCGATGAGCAATGCGATGAAAGCGGCAGCGAGGTATTTCCAGACGCGGTCAGTGCCGGCGTTCTTTTTAATATGGTTGATGGGCTTGCTATGGCCGTTGGTGGCGGCGGGCGTTGTTTTCAGCATCACAGGCGCGGCAGGCACGGTGTCGGCTATACGTAATTCTTCCGGCAGTTTACCATTCCCCTCTGCCGTACTCTCATAGCGGATAATATCCATCAAACGGTCTTTGATGGCGGTAGGAGGAGTGGTGGAATAGAGTTTTACAAAACGTTCTTTGTCGTGCTGTAAAGCATTTACTGCGGCCTGCACTTCGGGGTAATGTAATGCTATGCTTTCAACTTCTCCATTTTCTTCTTCTGGAAGGAGACCGAATACATAGCTCTCTAAAATACCGGATGATATGTAACGATTAACATCCACGTTTTACAACTGTTTAAGCAATATCCTCAATTGTATGATAGCATTGCGCATACGGGTTTTCACGGTGCCCAGCGGTATATCCAAGACTTTGGCTATTTCTTCCTGTGTACATCCTTTGAAATAGGCAAGATCGATAATAATTCGTTGTTCTTTGTTGAGACTTTCTATCACCTTGGTGAGGCCGAGGTGATCTACTGACTGGTGTACGGCCAGCTGGGGCTCGTACATCAGCGCGCCGCTGGTAACATCCGTTACGCGTTGTTCCAGCTTGTACGCTTTGGACCGCAAACTATCGATGGCGGTGTTGCGGGCGATGTTTAACATCCAGGTAAAGAGGCGGCCCTTCGAAGGATCATAGCGTTCAATACTGCGCCAGATCTTTACAAACACCTCCTGCAAAACGTCGCCTGCGGAAGATTCGTCTGTAAGTACTTTCAGGGCCACTCCATATAATGCGGGGGAATAATGGTCGTACAAATAACTAAAAACTTTTTCATCCCTGGCTTTAAGACCCTGAACAAGTTCGGCTTCAGTATATGTTAAGGTAGCTCCCAAGAGGATATGGATGTTAATCTTTGTTAGACCAAAATAACAGCTTTTCTTTACATTACAAAATTTTTTCCTATTTCGGGAAAGACATTTTGTAATCCACTCTTACCTTGCCTTTGCTGATATCATCGAGTTTGCTTTTCAACATTCTCCGCTTTAGTGGCTTGAGATGATCGATGAACAGTTTACCATCAATATGATCGTATTCGTGCAGGATCACGCGGGCTGTTACGCCGGTAAATGTTTTCTCCTGCGGCTCGAAATTTTCATTTACATACCGGAGTGTTACGGTTTCAGGACGTTCCACATCTTCCCTGATCTTGGGAATGCTCAGGCAGCCTTCGTTATAGGGCCAGTCTTCACCGCCTGTGCTAACAATATGCGCGTTGATAAATACTTCCTTCACGCCCGCGTCGCCGGGATAGGCATCTTTCTCATCATCTTCCAGGTTATCGATGATCTGCTTACTATCTACAACAAAAAGGCGGATCGCTTTGTTCACCTGCGGTGCGGCAATACCCACGCCACTGGAGCCATACATCGTTTCCCACATGTTGGCGATCAGTTCTTTCAGGCCGGGATAATCGGGGGTAATATCTTCGGCCACCTTTCTAAGTACCGGATGCCCGTATGCTACTATTGGCAATATCATATGCTTAAATTCTTTATTCAAACAACAAAAATAAACAAAATAAGCATTGCGGCTCCACCGCCCTATGGCAGTGGAGCCGCAATGCTGTTACATTATTTACCTGGATTGGAGGTATTCCTGTAAAATGATCGTGGCGCTGATCTCGTCTACCAGGCCTTTGTTCTGGCGGTCCTTCTTTTTCAGGCCGCTGTCGATCATGCTCTGGAAGGCCATCCTGGAGGTGAAGCGTTCGTCTATTTTGACGATGCGGATAGCCGGGAAATTTTTGCCGATGATACGGATACATTCCGTTACCAGCGCAGTAGCGTCTGTGGCGCTGCCATCAAGGTTTTTAGGCTCTCCTATCACGATGGTTTCCACCGGCTCGGCGGCAAAATATTTTTTCAGGAAAGGGATCAGCTCATGCGTAGGTACCGTGGTAAGGCCGCTTGCGATCAGCTGCAGGGGGTCGGTCACCGCCAGGCCTGTTCTCTTTTTCCCGTAGTCTATCGCCATTATTCGCGCCATGATTTATTTGAGGATTTATGGATTTACGGATTTATGGATTTATTGGAAGATGAGCATATCGGCGATGGCAAATACGGCAAATACCACGCTGGCAATGCCGTTGGTGGTCATGAACATAATATTGATCCTGCTGAGGTCAGCCGGTTTTACCAGTAAATGCTGTGATACCAGCATGCTCACAAATACGGCCGCCCCGATCCAATATACCCAATGGAAATGCCCGGAGATACCGATCGTGATCACCAGCGCCGCCGTGATCACATGCAGCAGCTCGGAGAAGCGCAAAGCGCCGCTCAGGCCCAGCCAGGCCGGAATGGAATTCAGCTGTTGCGATTTATCAAAATCCTCATCCTGCAAGGAATAGATGATATCGAAGCCCGATACCCAGCAGAGCACCAGCATGCTCACCAGCACCGGCAGCGTGGCAAATTGCCCCGTCACCGCCAGGTAAGCCCCGATTGGCGCGAGCGACAGGCCCACCCCCAGCACCAGGTGGCAGAGCGCCGTAAAACGCTTGGTATAGCTATATCCCAGCACCACGAACAATGCGATGGGCGAGAGATAAAAACAGATACGGTTGATGAAGTAAGTGGCCGCCATGAACAGCACCACATTACCGATAATGAAATACATCGCATTCCTGCGGGAGATAATACCCGCGGGGATCTCCCTTTTTGCAGTGCGCGGATTGAGCTTGTCGATATCCACGTCCAACCAGCGATTGAAGGCCATGGCCGCACTGCGGGCAAACACCATGCAGAGGATCACCAGGCCAAAGAGCTGCCAGCTGAAGGCGCCGCCGCCACGGGTGATCGCCATAAAAAAACCGATGAGGGCAAAGGGCATGGCGAAGATCGTATGTGCGAACTTCACCAGGGAAAGATATTTATTGATCGTGCTAATCATAGAATAAGAAGCGCTTTATGCCTTTTTCAATTTTACAAAGATATCCCAAACCACGATACCCGTGCTCACAGAAATATTCAGGGAATGTTTCATGCCTTGTTGCGGAATTTCGATACAGCCATCCACCACTTTCATCACTTCGGTATCCACGCCCGTGACCTCATTGCCGAAAACCAGCGCCAGTGGCTGATCTGCCGGCGGCGTGAAATGATCGAGCAGCTGGCTGTTCACCGCCTGTTCAATCGCCAGCACCCGGTAACCAGCCGCCTGCAATTCCTTCACCGCCTCCAGGGTAGTGGGAAAGTACTGCCATTCCACCGTATCAGTGGCTCCCAGCGCCGTTTTGTGGATATCACGATGCGGCGGCACCGGCGTATAGCCACAAAGGATAATACCCTGTACCAGGAAAGCATCGGCCGTGCGGAACACGGAACCTACGTTGTGCATGCTGCGTATATTGTCCAGCACCAATACCAGCGGCGTTTTATCCGCCGCCTTGAACTCGGCTACCGTTTTGCGGCCCAGTTCATCCATGCTTAATTTTCTCATCACCTGCAAAGATAACGGGATGGGATGAGTTTTATATATTTGCGCCATGGCAAAAAACAAATCAGAAGAAACCCCGCTTATGCAACAGCATAAGGCCATCAAGGAGCGATACCCGGATGCCGTACTGCTGTTCCGTGTAGGTGATTTTTATGAAACGTTCAATGAAGACGCTGTCATCGCCGCCCAGGTGCTGGGCATCGTGTTGACAAAAAGAGCTAACGGATCGGCCTCTTATGTTGACCTTGCAGGATTCCCGCACCATGCGCTGGATACCTACCTGCACAAACTGGTGAAAGCCGGCCATCGTGTGGCCGTATGCGACCAGCTGGAAGACCCCAAAATGGTGAAAGGCATCGTGAAACGCGGCGTCACCGAAATGGTGACACCCGGTGTTGCCATCAACGACAAGCTCCTGGAAAACGCCAGCAATAACTTCCTCGCCGCCGTGCATTTCGCAGGAGATACCACCGGCGTATCTTTCCTCGATATCTCCACCGGCGAATTTTTCGTGGCGGAAGGCAGCATAGAATATGTAGATAAACTGCTGCAAAGCTTCCGTCCCGCAGAAGTGGTGTTTGCCAAACAACAGCAGAAAAATTTCAAGGCTACCTTCGGTACCCGCTTCTACACCTATACGCTCGATGAATGGATCTTCACCACCACCTATGCAGAAGATATCCTGCTGAAACATTTCCAGACCCACTCCCTCAAAGGCTTTGGCGTGGAAGGTTTGCCGGCAGCCATCATCGCGGCAGGCGCCACCATGCACTACCTCAAGGATACCGAACATCCGAATTTACAGCATATCACGCGCATGCAGCGCATCGACCAGGATGATTTCCTGTGGATGGACCGCTTCACTGTTCGTAACCTCGAGCTGCTCAACAGCAGCGTGGAGAACGGTCATACCCTGCTGAAAGTGCTGGACAATACCGTTACGCCCATGGGCGCCCGCCTGCTCAAACGCTGGCTGGTATTCCCTTTGCGCAATGAAAAGCCCATCAACGAACGCCTCGACACTGTTGAATATTTCATCAAGGAAACGGACCTCTCCCGCTCCCTGCATCATCACCTCAAACAAACCGGCGATCTTGAAAGACTGGTATCCAAGATACCGCTGCGCAAGATCAACCCGCGCGAGGTGATGCAGCTGGCCCGCGCCCTGCAACAGGTACAGGCTGTGCAGGCACTGCTTATAGACACCAGCAGCGACTACCTGAAACGGCTAAACGAAAAACTGGATGCCTGTACTCCTATCCTCGACCGCATCCTTCATGAAGTGATGGAGAACCCCGCCGTGCTGATCAGCAAAGGCGGCGTGATCCGCGATGGCGTGAATGCCGAGCTCGACGAACTGCGCGGCATTGCCACCAAAGGCAAAGATTATCTCCTGCAAATACAGCAGAAAGAATCCGAAGCCACCGGCATCCCCTCGCTGAAGATCGCTTTCAACAACGTTTTCGGCTACTATCTCGAAGTGACCAACACCCACAAGAACAAAGTACCCGATACCTGGATACGCAAACAAACACTGGCTAACGCAGAACGGTATATCACGCCCGAACTGAAAGAATACGAAGAGAAGATCGTAGGGGCGGAAGATAAAATACTGGCGCTGGAAGCGCGCCTGTTCGACGAGCTGCTGGCGGCCCTGCAACCGTATATCCAACCCATACAGCAGGATGCACAGCTGTTTGCCCGGATCGACTGTCTCCTCTGTTTTGCGCACAATGCCGTGCAATACAAGTACCGCCGCCCGGTGATCACCGACGGCTATGCCCTGCATATCAAAGAAGGGCGCCACCCCGTGATCGAAAGAGGCCTGCCGCCCGGCGAAGCCTATGTAGCCAATGATATCACACTGGGTGAAGACGAACAACAGATCATCATCCTTACCGGTCCTAACATGAGCGGTAAATCGGCGCTGCTGCGCCAAACGGCCCTCATCACCCTGATGGCGCACATGGGCAGCTTTGTGCCCGCCGCCAGCGCAGAGATCGGGCTTACAGACAAAATATTCACCCGCGTAGGCGCTTCCGATAACCTCAGCGGCGGCGAATCTACCTTTATGGTGGAGATGAATGAAACCGCCAGCATCATCAACAGCATCACGCCCCGCAGCCTGGTGATACTCGACGAAATCGGCCGTGGCACCAGCACCTACGATGGCATCTCCATCGCCTGGAGCATCGTGGAATATCTCCACGACATGACGCCGCATCGCCCTAAAACACTGTTCGCCACGCACTATCATGAGTTGAATGAACTGGAGAACAAACATGCCCGCGTGAAAAACTATCATATCACCAACATGGAATCCGGCAACAAGATCATCTTCCTGCGCAAGCTCGCACGCGGCGGAAGTCGCCACAGCTTTGGTATCCACGTAGCGCGCATGGCTGGCATGCCACCGGAACTGATCAACAGGGCCAATGAGGTATTATCCCATCTCGAAGAAAAACATATCGATGCACCATTGCAGCAAAACATCAAAAATATCGCTACGCCTACCCAACAGCTGCAACTGAATATCTTTGATGCGCACAGCGATACCTTTAAACAGATACGTGAAAAACTGGAAATTGTGGATATTAACCGGCTTACGCCGGTAGAGGCTTTGCTGAAGCTGAATGAAATAAAACAGTTGTTGGG
Source organism: Chitinophaga vietnamensis (assembly GCF_902167635.1). GTDB lineage: Bacteria > Bacteroidota > Bacteroidia > Chitinophagales > Chitinophagaceae > Chitinophaga > Chitinophaga vietnamensis. The sequence continues at coordinate 476,980 of NZ_CABHMS010000005.1, read as the reverse complement.
GTAGTTATTGAATAAAAAAGAGATGGCCCGCGGTATACACCGCGGGCCATCTCTTTTTATCTGATTACTATTTTTTATCCCACCATACACGGCCGGTATAATCATTAGGATCATTACCGTATTCGCCGGTTTTCTGCATATCGCTGATAGCGCTGCGATAGTTGGCGATGTTTTCGTTGGTAGTAGGCTGAGGCAGGGCCCAACGGCGTGGCACCTGTACGTTCTGACCCAGTGAAACGAATGGCTCGAAAGCAAGGATACCACCTACTTTAGGTACATCCGCTCTTTTCCATGCGCCCCATGCTTCCCAAGGGGATTTGTAATGGTTCAGGAAGTTCTGGATGTTGATCTTTTCGAGCAGCACATCAGTGCTACCGGTGAAAGCTACATTTGGCATAGCGATGTAAGCCTGAACAGCAGCGGCATCTAGCGGTTTGTAATCCTGGATGGCAGCCAGCTGACCCATTCTGTCGTAAGCGCTCACAGAAGCAGTGATACCTTTTTCGTACCATGATTTTGCATCTTCAGAGAGGATACCACGAACAGACAGCTCGGAGATCATGAAGCACATTTCCGCATACGTGAGGATGGGCTGTGTATAACGTCCGGGCGTATTACCTTCCTGGTTCAGGTCGAACAGGCGTTTCTGGATATTGGAAACGGTATCATAGTTTTTCACTACGGTAGTACCGTTGAAGTTCAGGTTGTAAGTCTTCTTCTTGAACAGCTCGGCATAGGCCGGATTCTTGCGCTGGTCAGGGCTTGCAGGCAGACCCACATAACGTACACCATTATACGTAGCGCTGGCAGACAAAGCACCGCCGGCTTTCAGGCTGTCGAAGGCAGCCTGTGTGAAGCTGTTCTTTTCAAAGAACAGGGGCAGACGTGGGTCATTGTTAGCATTCATGTAATCTACCATGTTCTTGGCAGCTACGATCGGGCTGTTATCCATTGACCAGTTGCCACCGCGGGCGAAGTTGGTTTCAGCAGATACAAATTTCCATTCATCGTCGATGCTGGTGAAGAGGCCTGCAGCGCTGGTCATCACTTCTTTAGCAATAGGCGCAACTTTTTCAGGCGCTCTTTTCAGCAGGCGCATGGCCAGTTTCAGACGGAGCACGTTACCGGCTTTGGCCCAGTTGGCAGAAACGCCGTTATAGAAGATATCGCCTGCACCGAAGCTCACCTGGCCTTGCTGTTTCTTGATCAGCACATCCAGCGCGGCTTTCAGCTCAGCATCCCAGGTAGCGAACAATGTTTCCTGGTTGTCGTAAGCAGGCGTAAAGGTGCCGCCATAGCGGGAAGCCCAGGCATCTTTGTAAGCGATGCTGCCATTCGCGTCGGATACTCTCCAGGAAGCATATACTTTGATGATCTTGGCGATCGCCACGATTTCGGCATATTTTGCCTGCTGGTCCTGTGGCATTTTTTTTACCATCTGCTCGATCTCTACCAGGTTAGGACCGATGTTTTTATACAGGGCATTGTAGAAATCGTTGGTGTTGGTAGGGCTGAAAAGGCCGCCCACAGAAGAAGTAGGCGCAGCTGTTACAAACTGCATCCACTGCATTTCATACTGGTAGCAATCGTAGAACCAGTCGAAATCACGGTCTACGATGCTTTTCACCGATTGGGTGATCAGCAGTTCCGGATTTGTTTTATCGCTAATAACAGGACTCTTGTTAAGATCCTCAAAACCTTTGGTACATGAGCTAAGTGCCAGACCGGCGAGTACAGCTCCTATCCCCCATTTATTAATAGCTTTCATTTTCATTTCTTTTTGTTGTTAAACAGCATGATTAGAATCCAACGTTCACAGTGATACCCATGTTACGGATGAACGGTACCGCGCCGTATTCAGAGAATGCGGAGGTAGCGTTGTTACGTACTGCTTCAGGATTGATATGATCCGGCAGGTTGTTGAACAGGTAGCAGAGGTTGCGGCCTACGAGCGAAACACGGAGGCTGTTGAGTTTCCAGCGTTGTACCAGTTCGGTTGGCAGTGAGTAGCCCAGTGAAACTTCGCGCAGGGATACATAAGATGCATCGAATACAGAAGCTTCGCGGATACCGATACCCCAGTCGCCGATCATGCTGTAATATTGATAAGGAGTGAGCGGAGATACATAACCTTTGTCGTATGCTTCTCTGTAAGTCAGGCCATCAAGTACGATGTCTTTACCATCTTTATTGATAGTTGTTCCTTTCTGGAACACGCCATCCGGCAGCATGCCATCGTCGCGTTTAGCGCCGGAAGCATCAGTGTAGGTGATACCACCATGAGCGGCATCGCGGCCAAACTCGGTGTTGGCGGTAGTACCACGACCGGTACCGTATTGGTGGGAAGCAGAGAAGAAGTCGCCACCGATACGTGCCTGTACCAGTACGCCCAGTGTCCAGTTTTTGTACGTGAAGTTGTTAGCCAGGCCGAGGTTGAAGTCGGGTTGGATATTACCTACTACTGAATAGCCACGTACATATTTATAAGGTTGATCGGAACCGTTCAGTGTGATCATGGGACGGCCTTGTGCATCGCGGGTATAGCCGTAGTCGGTAACGAGGTCGCCATAAGCGCCGCCTACGTTAGCCACTGCACGTACGCCCTGATCTTCACTCAGCTGGTATTGGCTAACACCTGGAGCGAGCGCCAGGATTTTATTTCTGTTGCGACTGCCATTCAACGTTACATCCCAGGTGAAATTCTTCTTCTGGATTGGTGTACCATTGATCGCGATCTCTATACCTCTGTTCATCATCTTACCCGCGTTGATCATGCGCATAGATACACCTGTTTCAGGAGTGGTTTTCAATGAAATGATCTGGTCGTTGATAACAGTGCGATACCAGGCAAAGTCAAGGCCAAGGCGGTTATTGAAGAATCGCAGGTTAGTCCCGAATTCCCAGCTACCAGAAAGGGAAGGTACCAACTGGAGATTGGGTAAGATAGTCGGATTATAGAAGTTGATCAGTGGCAGGTTGTTATTGGTAGAGGCACCTCTGAAATAATCGGAGGTATAATAACCTGTATTGATGCTGTAAGGATCAGTATCACCACCAACAATTGCCCAGGAAGCGCGGAGTTTACCGTAACTCAGCCAGGAAGGTATTGACTCTTTCAGTGTCTGGGTGAATTCCCAGGCAGCACTCACAGAAGGATAAAAATAAGAGTTGGTAGTATGTCCTACGCCGGAACTGGGATAGGTAAGTGCAGATGACCAGTCGTTACGGCCGGTAACATCCAGGAACAGTTCATTGTTGTAAGCCAGGCTGGCAGCGAAGAACAGGGAGTTGATACGTTTGCGCAGCAGCGGATCGTTACTCACCCTTGCGGCGTTAATACTGTTGCTGATATCATACAGGAAAGGCATGCGTAAGCCGCCATCTGTATAGTTGTTGTATTGTTTACCGATTCCGCTGTTCCATGTTTCCGCGCCGAGTACGAGGTTACCATCGAATTTCTTACCGAGCTTCGGAGTGATGGTAGCCAAACCAGTGAAGGTGTATTGTGTTTTGTTTACACCTGCCTGTGAGTAGAAACCGTTGCTGCCGCCGAAGTTGGCGTCTGTGCCGGCTTCTTTGCGTTCGTCTGCGCTCTGCTCATTGCTGAAGTTAGCTTTCATGGTCAGGCGCAGCCAGTCGGTAGCGCTGGCGTTGATAGCGAAGTTACCCATGATGAGCGACTCCCTGCGCGTCCAGCTGTTATAAGCATTCTGGAAGAAATAATCTGCACCGGGGTGTGTGCTGAGGTTAGCACGGCCACCATTGACAGGATCAGTATAGTTTTCCGGACGGTTCCAGTAAGAAGGATCGTAGTTACGAGGGAATACATACACCCATTTACGGCCGATGTTGTAGCTGGTGTAGTCGCCGCCCTGACGGTCGGGGTTCAGTGTTTTACTGGTGGAGTAAGTAACACCTGCATCTGCGCTCAGCACTTTAGAGATCACAGAGGAACCGCGGAATGAGAAGGTGTTCCTGCCGAAGCTATTGTTCGGAGAAACGCTGTTGTTGTCGAGGTGGGAGTAAGACAAACGGAAAGTTCCTTTGTCGGAACCGCCTTCCACAGCAACGTTGGTATTGAAATATTTACCGGTTTGATACAGGTCGGTCACGTTGTTAGGACGTGGAACGAACTTGGCTTTGGAGCCATTTGCCAGTGTTACTTCGCGGCCATCCATTTTGGGACCGAAGCTGTAACCGCCGGCGGTGTTATCGTAGGTACCGTCAACGCCTTGTCCGTAGCTGTTCTGCATGGCTATCGGAGAGCGATATACCTGTTCGATTTGCGCGGTCTGACTAACGGTAACGCCTAAACCTTTTCTGGAAGTACCTTTTTTGGTGGTGATGAGGATGGCGCCGTTGATAGCGCGGGAGCCGTACAATGCAGTAGCGGCGGCGCCTTTCAGCACAGATACTGATTCGTAGTCATCCGGGTTGAAGTTCTTCAGTACGTTACCGAAGTTAACATCATTTGCTGTCACATCATTTTCGAAGATCACCCCGTCGATTACGAAGATGGGCTGGTCTTTACCGGTGAGTGATTTGGCGCCGCGGAGAATGATACGTGGAGCGGCCTGCGGACCACCGGCTGCGCCGGAGATATCCACGCCGGGCACCTTACCTTGCAAGGCAGCTACCGGGTTGATGGAGTTGGTTTTGGCTACTTCAGCACCTTTCAGTTCAGTAACGGCATATCCCAGTTTACGCTGTTCGCGTTTCATACCGAGTGCAGTTACCACTACTTCGTTCAGTTTCTGGTTATCTTCTTTCAAAACAATAGATAAAGTGCTCTGTCCATTTACGGGTACTTCCTGAACGGCGTATCCTATGTAAGACAGTACCAGTGTGGCATTGGGAGCTACCTGGATTTTGAAGGAACCATCGGCTACGGTCATGGCTCCATTGGTTGTTCCTTTTTCTTTCACTGTTACGCCTGGTAACAGCGTTCCTTTTTCATCTTTTACGGTTCCCGTAACAGCTTTCTTATCCTGCGCCCATGCAGTAATACAGCAGCATAAGAAAAGCAACGTGGTGAGAAGAAGTGATCTTCGCATAGCTTCCTTTTGGTTTAAATTATAACGAGTGAATCAGTCACATAAGTAAATAAACTCACGGTCAGCGCCTACCGGTGTATACTGAGTGTTGGCAGCAATACAGGTTAAGTTTGCGTGGTTTCCGTATCCTTAAAAAGCGTGCATGGAATTACTCCAATTGGCATATCTCATTTCATCTTTCGCTACAATACCAGTAGTAAAACGTTTTAGCAGACTACTAATAAAAAAAACCTGTATATCCCAAACTTCACTTTTTTTCATCTTCACGTACAAGTTTGCTCTTGATGTAAAAAATTATGGTCTCAAACTTAGGCATAATTGTTATACGGACAAAAAAGAATTAACATTTTTTTTATAATTGGTTAACACTTCGTTAATCGCGTTAAAATAATACGAAGGAAGAATAAAATAGTATAAGAAAGGGGCTGTGTGTACGTACACACAGCCCCTTTCTTATGTTATAGCAAAACTATTTTCCGTTTGCTGCACGTATAACGCCTGCCGCCACCACTTCATCAAATCCATGTTCATACCCTGCTACATCCCGCAGGTATTGCTGCACAGCGGCAGTTGCCCGGGCGTCCTTGTCCAGCGCGGACATAAAGGCTTTTTTCTTCAACGATATTTTAGTAGCAGTTCCATTCTCCACCAAGTAATAAGTACTCTCTTTCTTGTACTCATCGTAATTTTTGCCGGTCTGTATCATTCCTCTGTTCTCAAAATTGGCGTGCTCAAAAACTACTTTCACATCTTCTACCAGGGTGTATTTACCACCTGCCAACTGCTCATAAAATTTCTTTTGTCCATTGATCGTTATGTTCACAAATGCTTTTTCCACCTCACCCTGTTTCATGTGGAAAGCCTGGATATTGTTAGATTCCGGCGTATATGCCTTGCCATCTCCTCCTTCTATGATCAGCATATTTTTCTCCTGGTCGAGGTTAGCCCTGTAAACTACAGAACGTTTCACTGGCTTGTTCTCCATAGAATCTAGCTACATGTATCCCCATGATGAATACAGATAAGGGCTGCCCACCGTATTCTCTTTCGGAAGAAAAGTGGTGAGGGATTTACGGATTTGTGGATTTACGGATTTGTGGCCACAAATCCGTAAATCCACAAATCCGTAAATCCGTAAATAACCAAATCACTTGTTTTCTTTCGCAAAAGAAGAATCTCGCAGGATGAGTTGCAGCGGCAATACTACCTGCTGCAGGGCGTTTTGCGGATGGTTCAGTTCTTTCATCAATACAGAAACGATGTGCTGGCCGATATCCTGTACAGGCTGCGCTACGCAGGTGATAGCGGGGCTGTGCAGGCGGAAGATATCGTGGTCGTCGAAGCTCACCACGCCGATCGTTTTCCCGATCTCCATACCCATTGCACGGATGCTTTCAATGCCATAGATGCCGAGGTAGTTGGTGGCAAACAGTACAGCGTCTACATCTTTCACTGTACGGAGGAATTTTTTTATTTCTTCGTTGAAGCCTTGTCTGTCGAGGTCGAAGGGCAAGCGTTTCACCAATGTTTTACCGGTGGGCAGGTGATGATCTTTGAGGGCTTTGGTATAGCCTTCGAGGCGATCTTTCATCTGTACCTGGTCGGAGGTGGTAGTGATGTATACAATTTTCTTGTAGCCTTGCCGTGCGAGATGGTCGGTGGCATCGTAGGCGCCTTTGTAGTTATCCACCACTACATAGTTGGAAGGCACATGCGGAAAATAGCGGTCCATCAATACGATGGGCTTACCAGCGCTTTTGAGCAGCTCGATCTCTTTATCGAGATTTTTGGTAGGCGTGATGATGTAGCCATCTACCTGCCGGTATTTGAGTACTTCGAGCAGGCCACGGGCCTTTTCGGTATTGTCTTCCGTGCTGCCATAGAGTACTTTGTAACCGTATTTATCGGCCTCGTCTTCCACTACTTTGGCGAGGGTGGCGAAGAAGTTGTTGGCGATATCTTCCACGATAAGGCCGATGGTCTTGGTTTTTCCGGTACGCAGCCCGCGGGCGAGCTGGTTAGGTTTATATTTCAGCTTGCCGGCTATCTTCTGAATTTTCTTGCTTACCTGGTCGCTGATCCTTTTTTCCTTCGCTTTACCATTGAGTACAAAAGATACGGTTGTAGGAGATACTCCTGCCTGTTTTGCGATATCTTTGATAGAGATCCCTTTCATAGAAGTTATTGCTATATCGATTTAGCCCAGCGTAATTTACAAAATGAAAATTGAAATTTACATCAATTATTCCAAAACATCCTGCCGACTTACACATGAGGATCGTTTTTAATCCTTATGACCTTTTAATGTCATTTTCCCAGGAATGATATTTTTTTAACCAATTTTTAATAATTTGGCAACATTCATAGGGCTATTTGAGGATTTATGGATTTACGGATTTACGGATTTGTGGCCACAAATCCGTAAATCCGTAAATCCATAAATCCTCAAATAATCAGACAGTAGTTTTAAATTAATACATGAATGAAACCCATTCTTATTAAAGTTGGGGCTTTTGCCGATAACCAGATCACGATTATCGAAAGATGTGATCCGTATTTCAATACGCCGTTTCACTTCCATCCGGAGTGCGAGCTGGTTTATGTGACGGAAAGCCACGGGAAAAGGATTGTGGGAGATAGCATCGAGAGCTTTGAAGAAGGCGACATGGTGTTTCTGGGTCCGCACATACCGCATGTGTGGTATAATGATGAAGACTATTACAAGGGCGATGAACAACTGAAAGCCCGCTCTGTAGTTATTTATTTTCCGAAAGATATTTTCGGGGAGAAATTTTACGGGCTGCCGGAAACCAAAGCGCTCATTGACCTCTTCCATCGCGCACAGCGCGGCATGAAGATCACCGGCGCCACCTACGACAAACTCAAGCCGGAAATCCTCTCCCTCCCCCGCAAGGAAGGACTGGATCGCATCATCTCCCTGCTCAATATCCTCAAAACATTATCTGAAACGCGCGACTGCTACTACCTGGCAAGCACCGGCTATTCACATGCCTACAATGTAAAAGACAACCACAAGATCGATGAAGTGTTCAAATATGTGATGAACAACTTCTCAAAAGAGATCTCCCTGCAGGATGTAGCCAGCATCACTAATCTGTCGCCGCAGTCGTTCTGCCGCTTCTTTAAGAACCGCACCAAAAAATCATTTGTGCAGTTCCTCAACGAAGTACGCATCGGGCATGCCTGCAAGCGCCTCACCGAAGAAGATTGGTCGATCGCTGAAATCGCCTATTCATGCGGCTTTAAAAACCTCTCCAATTTTAACCGCTTTTTTAAAGAGATCGTTGGAAAGACGCCTAAAGAGTATAAGAACGAGTTACGCCTGAAAGAAGCAAACTAAGATAATTCTTAATTCAAAAATATTTCCTACTTTCATCATTGGTAATTTTATCAACCAAACCCATTTATACTCCTGTAATTTTCGATGTACAGCAGTTATTCAGATAACGAGTTAGTATCGCTGCTCAAAAGCGATAACAACGCTGCCTTCAATGCCATCTATGACCGGTACAGCAAAATGTTGTATTTATTCATCTACAGTAAACTGGATGCCGGAGAGATCAGCAAAGATGTGTTGCAAGACCTTTTCATCTCCCTCTGGGAAAAGCGTCATTCGCTTGTACTGAAAGAATCGTTGAAATCATACTTGTACCAGGCCGCCCGGCACAAGATCATCGATATCTACCGGAAAAATGCCACCTACCGCAAATACCTGCAACAGCTCATCGAACACTTTGATGCCCAGCCGCATTCCATTTCGGAAACGGTGGACTACAAAGCCCGCACCCAGGACCTGTTTGCAGCGATCAACCACCTGCCGGAACGCATGAAAGAAATATTCGTGCTCAGCAGATTCGAGAACCTCAGCGTAGAACAGATCGCTACCCACCTGGGGCTCTCACAACAAACCGTCAAAAACCAGATCACCAAAGCCTTGAAGATACTCAGAGCCAACTATGCACAAACGGATATGATATTGCTCGTAATATCCCTTATCCTCACTGCCGGAAAATTTTAAGCGTAAATAGTACTTTTTCCACGTTATCACGACTTATATCATCTAAAACGCTAACAGGTGGACACAGAACAGATTAAAATATTACTGGAGAAATACAACCAGGGAACCTGCTCAGCGGAAGAGGCGGAGATCATCGAGCAATGGTTTGAACGTATCAACCGCCACCAGTCTGTCATTGCAGACAATGCTGCCATCGACCGGCAGCTGGCCGACGTAAAACAACAACTCAACGAATATATTTCACCAGCCAGGCCCGCCAGGAACCTGCGCCCCTGGTATTATGCCGCTGCAGCAGCTATCGTACTGTTGGCAGCTGGCATCTTCTGGTTTAACAGATCATCTGATCATGCCGCTGCCAACAAACAGGTAGCGCAAGCCAGGATCAATCAAAGCAGCCGCATCATCCGCAACGGATTCCTGGAGATCACCACCGCCAGAGGCGCTACCGATACCATCACCCTGGCCGATGGCAGCTTCATCATGATCAACTCCGCCAGCAAGCTGCGCGTCCCGCAAACATTCAGCGGCAGCTCCCGCGATGTGTACCTGGATGAAGGCGAAGCCTTCTTCAACGCCGCACCCGACCCGGCCAATCGATTCACCGCACATAGCGGCGCACTCGCCACCACCGCGCTCGGCACCGCATTCAACGTACGCGCCTATGCCCACGAAAAAAGAATCACCGTGGCGCTCGTAAGCGGTAAAGTGAAGATCGATGAAGCCGGCCACCAGGAACAATCCATGATCCTCATGCCCAGTGAACAGCTCAGCTATGACCTGTCCTCGCTCGCCATGATCAAATCTACCTTCCACCAGGCCGACGATGTAAGCGGCTGGCGAAAAGGATATATTATATTCAAAGACGCACCCTACAGTGAAATTGTAACTGAACTCGAAAATCGTTTTGGCGTTACCGTTATCAACCAAAGCAATAAAAAGGAATGGCACTACAACGGATCTTTCAAAGATGAAAACCTGCAAGACATCCTGGACGTCATCAGCATTGCAAAATCACTATCCTACACCATTAAAAACGATACTATTTATCTGCAAAATAAAAATTAGGTCATATGAGGGTAAAGCCATGTCCCGTGAAATGGTTTGTATCCATGGGACTGATGCTGACGCTGTTGTTGGCCGGGAGCCTGAATACCATGACCAGCGCGATTACGCAAAGGCAGGACCCACCCGGGAACATCGTCGTCAGTATCCAGGTCAAAGACAAATACCTGGAAGATGTAATGACGGAAATTTCAGTGAAAACAGGGCTGAACTTTCACTACGACAAAACAGACCTGAACCTGAAGAAGAAAGTAACACTGAATTGTAACAAGACACCCATTGATGATGTATTAGCGTTATTAGAAGAACAGACCGGATTAAAGTTTACCCGAAAGAACAACAAGATCATTGTAGGAGTGGAAGATGATACCGGTACATCTATCTCCGTCGCGTTAGAAAAACATGTTTCACTAGAAAGAGATATCACAGGCACGGTACGCGATAGCAAAGGCACGCCGCTTCCGGGAGTTACCATACAGATCAAGAACAGCAACAAAGGCACGCAATCAGATGCTGACGCGAATTTCACAATAAAAGCAGGTCCAAGCGATGTTCTCCTATTCAGCTCAGTAGGGTTCCTGACCCGTGAGGTGACCGTTGGTTCCGGCAACGATCTCAATATCGTATTGCAGGAAAATATCCGCGCATTGAGCGAACTGGTGGTGACTGCACTGGGCATCCAGAAAAAATCCAGGGAACTGCCTTATGCCACACAACAGCTTAGCGGCGATGATATGTCGCTCGTAAAAGATGCCAATGCGATCAACAGTCTTAGCGGCAAAACAGCCGGCGTCACCATTACCCGCAGCGCCTCCGGCATTGGCGGCTCCGTGAGGGTAGTGTTGCGCGGCAACAAATCTACCCGCGAAAACCAACCGCTCTATATTGTGGATGGCGTGCCCTATGCCAACTTCACACCGGCACAACCGACCGATGTATGGGGACAGTCTAACAACATCATCGGCGCCGGCGGCCGCGATGGCGGCGATGGCATCGCCAATATCAACCCCGATGATATCGAAAGCATCAGCATCCTCAAAGGCGCTTCCGCCGCCGCTTTGTACGGCAGCCAGGCCGCCAATGGCGTCATCCTCATCACCACCAAAAAAGGAAAACCCGGCAGAAGTAAAATTGATGTATCATCAGATTTTACCATTGAAAAACCAGCGCTCCTCCCCGCCCTTCAATACCGCTACGCACAAACCGATACTCCGGGCGTAGACAGGGTAGGCACCCCGCAACCCGGATCACTCGGCAGCTGGGGCCGACCTATCCACGCACCCGATCACGTAAAAGACTTCTACAATACCGGCTCCACCTGGACCAACACCATCTCCTTCAGCGGCGGCACCGAAACCGCACAGAGTTATTTATCATACGCCAATACAACAAATAAAGGAATTTTGCCTACCAACCGCTTCGACAGGCATGCTATCAATTTCCGCGAAACGCTCAAGCTGCTGAACGATAAACTGGTGATGGACGCCAACGTGTCTTTCCTTGCGCAACAAACACATAACCGCCTCTCCTCCGGCCTTTACTACAGCCCCATTTCAGGGCTGTATGTATTTCCGCGGGGACAGAATTTCCGTGATTACGAAGATAATTTCGAGTATCTCGACAAAGACCGCAACCTCTATCTGCAAAACTGGTGGAACATCCGCAATGATAAAAACTGGATCGGGCAGGATGACCAGCAAAATCCCATGTGGGCGCTGCAACGCAATCTCCGCCTGGATTCCCGCTATCGTGGTATGGCTACCATCGCGCTGAACTGGCAGCTCAACAGCTGGCTGTCGCTCCAGGGCCGCGGCAGTTTTGACAAGTCGCTCGATCAATACGAGCTCGAAGCCTATGCCGGCACACAGGTGGTGCTCGCCGCTGCCAACGGCCGCTACACCCTCGAGAAAGAATTTAATACCCAGCTATATGGCGACCTGATGGTGAATGCTACCCGCAAGATCGGCGACTGGCTGCACATTGCAGGCAACATCGGCACCAGCATCACCGATGTGAAAGCGCATGACCGCACTTTCAATGGCGCCAATCCCAACGCCAGTCCGGGTTTGGCTTATCCCAACAAGTTCTCGGTATCCAATATCCTGAGCACTTCCATGGATGCCCAGCATTCGATAGACCAGAAACAATTACAGGCCCTCTTCGCCAATGCGCAACTGGGCTTCAGGAATTATCTCTTTCTCGATCTTACCGGTCGTAACGACTGGTCCAGCACTTTTGCATTCACACCCACGCTACATAAAGGCTACTTCTATTATTCGGCGGGCCTTTCCGCAATATGGAGCGATATCTTTAAAATGCCGCAACAGATAGACCTGTTGCGCACCCGCATCTCTTACGCCAAAGTGGGCAATGATATCGCGAGCTACTCTTCGCGGCCATCAGCCTTTACCATGCAAACCATTGCGGGCGTAACGCGCGTAGTGCTGAACCTGCGCACACCATATCCCGGCGTATTCCTGGCGCCGGAAGATAACCGCTCCTTTGAAGCCGGCATCGAAGCCCGGTTGTTGAAAAACCGCATCAGCGCGGATATTACTTTCTATAAAAACAACAACTACAAACAATACATGGAAGTGCCCGCCCCGCCTGGCTCTGGTTATCTCACCTATTATCTCAACATGGGAAATATACAGAATGCCGGATGGGAAGTAGTATTAACGCTAACGCCTATACGTAATAAAACGCTTAGCTGGAACAGTACCATCAATTATGCCAGCAACCGTAACAAGGTGATCAAGCTGAGTAATAACAACATCCCCGGCGCTGATGATACCAACACTTTTGTGCTCACCGAATTTGGCGTGAACATGTTCGGCTCCTTCATACAGGAGGGCGGTTCCTGGGGAGATATTTATTCCAACAAAGAACTGGTGACGAATGCCAAGGGGCAATATATCGTGGACGAGAACGGCAAACCCATGACCCGCAGCGCTTTCAAGAAAGTGGGCAATCCCAATCCCGACTTTACCCTTGGCTGGAACAACGGTATCGACTATCATAATTTTTCGCTCAACTTCCTCATCGATGGCCGTTTCGGCGGCAAGGTGATGAGCGTAACACAGGCCGTGCTCGACTGGTATGGCGTGAGCGAAAATACCGCCCGTGCCCGCGATGAAGGCGGCGTGAACATCAATGCAGTTTACAGCAACGGTACGCCTTTCAATAAAAAGATGGACGCCAAAACCTACTACACCACCATTGGCGGCAGGGCCGGTATTGGCGAGATGTATATGTACGACGCCACCAATATCCGCCTGCGGGAGCTGAGCCTCAGTTACCGCATCCCGCTGAAATGGAAATGGCTGCGCACCATGCGTGTAGGCGTGATCGGCAGGAACCTGTTTTTCTTCCACCTCCAGGCGCCTTTCGATCCGGAAGTATCGATGGGCACCGGCAACGGCCTGCAAGGCGTGGATGTATTCGGGCTGCCACCCGTGCGCAGCATGGGCCTTAACCTTAAACTCGGATTTTAAAATATTCACCCATGAAAAAGTGGAAACATGCATCGTTGTTATTAGTCGGGGCCGCTTTGCTGGGAAGCAGTTGTACCAAGCGTTTCGATGAGATCAACAAAAATCCGTATGATTTTGACGAAGAAGAGCTGAGAGCAGATTACCGCTTGATGGGAGAGCCGCTGTCGCAGGCGCAGCTCAACATCATCGTCTATAATTATCCGCCTACGGCGCAGTTACAACAGAACCTGAATGCAGATATCTTTTCGGGATATATGATGTCGCCCACACCTTTTGAAGGCAATATCAACAATACCAACTACGGCCTGCTCTACTACTGGAACGACAAACCCTGGACCATGGCCTATACCGGCCCGATGAAGTCCTGCGATTTCGCGATGCAGAAAGCTAAAGACAAATATCCGGATTTCTATGCGCTGGCACAGATCATCCGTGTAGAGGCCATGCACCGCGTCAGCGATATCTACGGTCCGATCATCTACACACATTATGGACAGGTCAATGAAGATAAAAGCATCGATTATGATACACAGCAGGAAGCGTATTACGCCTTCTTCAAAGACCTGGACCAGGCTATCAAGGTATTGACAGACTCCATTAAGAGCGGCGCCACGCAACGTTTTGCCGCCTTCGACCTCGTATACAAAGGCGATTACACCCAATGGGTGAAGTTCGCCAACACGCTGCGTTTGCGGCTGGCGATCCGTATTTCCGGCGTAGATCCGCAGAAAGCAAAGATGGAAGGAGAGGCGGCGCTCAATCATCCGCTGGGATTGTTGCAAACGCCGGATGATAATTTCGCGGTGAACATTTCTCCCGTTACCCATCCGCTCAACATCATGTGTTATACCTGGGCAGATATACGCATGAGCGCCCCGATGGAGTCCATCCTCACCGGTTATAGAGATCCGCGCCTGCAACGTTATTTTGTGCCCACCGATGAAGGGCCAGGCATCTATCATGGCATCCGCAATGGTATCAACATTCCGGCGAAAGAACAATATTCCGGTTTTTCCATGCTCACCCGTTTCGACAGCAAGATATTATTTATGGCTGCCGCAGAAGCCTGGTTTCTGAAGGCCGAAGCGGCGCTCAATGGCTGGAAAGGCGCCGGCGATGCCAGAAGTAATTACGAACAAGGTATCGCTACTTCCTTCAAACAATATAACCTCACTAACGCAGACGCCTATACGAATGACAATACCAGCAAACCCAATGCTTACGTAGACCCTACCAATCCGCAAAATAATGTGCCGCCCGGCGATCCGCATCTGAGCACCATCACCATCCAGTGGAATGATGCCGACCCGCTGCCACGCAAGCTGGAAAGGATCATCACACAAAAATGGATTGCCATGTTCCCCGACGGTCAGGAAGCCTGGAGCGAATTCCGGCGCACCGGCTATCCCAAATTATTTCCGGTGGTGATCAACAACAGTGGCGGTACCATTTCCACCGAAAAATTTATCCGGCGGCTGCCCTTCCCGCAAGCCGAACAAATCACCAACCCCAAAGCTGTGGCGCGCGCCCGGCAATGGCTCAAAGGCGATGATAATGGCGGCACACCGCTGTGGTGGGACCAACGCTAAGGATTGGCGGATTTTTTGATTTACGGATTTTTTGATTTGATTGGAGCGGAGATAAGCTCTTCTCCCTTTCAACAAGGATTTGCGGATTTTTTGATTTACGAATTTTTTGATTTGATTGAAGCGGAGATAAGCTCTTCTCCCTTTCAACTAAATTCATAAATCCGAAAATCAAAAAATCCGAAAATTTTTTTTCTCCCGATAGTACTTCTTCTCTCCTCACCCGACTACTTACCCGGAACAATTTCATGTAATGAGAAAACTATAAAGCCGGGATTCAAATACAGCAGCCGCAAACATCATGCAACCCGATAAGGGCCTCAAAAGGCCCAGGGGCAGGCTTTGACCTATGCTGACCAATTTAACGTGACGAATAATTTTCTGATCAATACAAATCCCATTTATTAACCAAACTAAAAAGGCAAGTATGAAAAAGAACCTACGCCTTATGAAAGTGTGTATGGCTGCCGGTATTGCCATCACTTCCATAATTGCAGACAATGCACAGGTGATGGCGGCGAGGTATGCTTACACTCCCACGCTTTCATTCCGTAGCATTTTCCAGGAAAAAGAAATAGCTGGTACGGTGCGCGATAGTAAAGGAAATGTGCTGCCTGGTGTAACGGTACAGATAAAAGGCACGGCACGCGGAACGCAAACAACTGGCGATGGCAAGTTCCACCTTAGCAACGTAAAAAGCAGCGACATACTGGTTTTCAGCTCTGTTGGCTTCGCACAGAAAGAAGTACCGGTAGGCGCCAATAGCGCCCTCACTGTAACCATGGACGATAACGTGAAGGGGCTGAACGAACTTGTGGTAACAGCTCTGGGCATCCAACGTAAAGCAAAAGAACTGACCTATTCCACACAGTCCGTAAAAAGTGAAGACCTCACCACCGTAAAAGAAAGCAACGTCGTGAACAGCCTCTCCGGAAAGATCTCCGGCTTGCAGGTCAACCGCAGCGCATCCGGTGTGGCAGGGTCTTCCAGGGTGATCCTTCGCGGACAGAAATCCATCCGCGAAAACCAGCCGCTGTATGTAGTAGACGGCGTACCCATCGCTAACTTCACCAGCGCGCAGCCTACTGACCTCTGGGGCCAGTCATCCGGCGCCTCTTCCGGTGGCCGGGACGGCGGCGATATTCTCAGCACCATCAACCCCGATGATATCGAAAGCGTGAATGTGCTCAAAGGCGCCTCTGCATCTGCCTTGTACGGTAGCCAGGCCGCCAATGGCGTGATCATGATCACCACCAAAAAAGGAAAGGCCGGCAATATGAAAGTGAACTACTCTTCCGATTTCACACTCGACCGCCCCTCGTACCGCCCCGATTTGCAGTTCTCCTACCTGCAAACCAACAAAGACAACCTGTATAGCTGGGGACCAAAAGGCAGCAGCCCGGATCACGTGAAACCCTTCTTCCAGAATGGTACTACATGGATCAACTCCATCAACCTCTCCGGTGGCACAGAAAAATCACAGACCTATTTTTCCTATTCCAATACTTCCAACAAAGGTATCCTGCCCACCAGCAAGTTCTATCAGCATACCGTCAATTTCAGGGAGAATGCCAACTTCTTCAATGATAAACTGAACATCGATGCGAATGTGCTGGCCACCACGCAGAATGCGCACAACAGGCCCTCTTCCGGCTTGTATTACAACGCGCTCACCGGCCTGTACCTGTTTCCACGCGGACTGAATTTCGATGATTACAAAAATAATTTCGAATACTTCTCTCCCACCCGTAACATGTACATGCAAAACTGGTGGAACATCAACTACGACCAGGGTAAAGGTGGTCAGGATTCCCAACAAAATCCTTACTGGATACTCAACAGGAATATAACAGAGAACAGGAAAGACAATATCATCGCCTCATTGACCCTGCGTTACAAACTCACCGACTGGCTCAGTATCCAGGCGAGAGGCAATGCCAACAAGTCATGGGACAAATATGAGCTGAAAGCCAATGCAGGCACACAAACCACCATTGCTGATGCAAACGGTCGCTATACCTATGATTATATTACCAGCACCCAGTACTACGGCGATCTGTTGTTATTGGGTAACACAAAGCTGTCTGACAAATTCGGCCTGAACTTCACTGCCGGTACCAGCATCACCGACCTGAAACAGGATCGTACTTTCCTGGATTCAAAAGATGGCGACCTCGCCTTTGCGAATGTGTTCCACATCGGTAACCTCAACCTGAATCCCGCGACCAAAGTGAAACCTGACGGGTTGAGAAGGCAGCTGCAATCTGTCTTCGCTACCGCAGGCATCAACTTCAGCGAAAAAGTATTCCTCGATCTGACCGCACGTAACGACTGGTCATCTACCCTGGCGTATACGCCCAACATGAAAAAGGGATATCTCTATTATTCCGCAGGTTTGAACACTATCCTCAGCGATGTGTTTAAAATGCCGGCATTCATCGATTATTCCAAACTGCGTTTGTCTTACGCCAAAGTGGGTAACGACGTAGCGCCCTTTGCTACCCTGCCTACCAACATCATCGCTTCAGGAACGCTGACCTCCAATGTTTCCGGCGCCTATCTCAATCAGCCACTGAAGCCGGAAATGACTACCTCCGTTGAAATCGGTACAGAGTGGAGATTCCTGGATAACAGGCTGAACTTCGATTTCACCTGGTATAATTCACATACCAAAGATCAATATTTTGATTTCCGTATCTCCAGCGGCTTCCTGTATCCGAATGCTTTCGTGAATGCAGGTAATGTGCGCAACACCGGTATAGAAGCTACGCTCGGCTACCAGGTCATCAAACAAAAAGACCTGAGCTGGACCACCACCTTTAACTTCACCCGTAACAAGAACACCATCATAGAACTGGCGCCGCAGCTGAAAGGCGATTACATCATCACGCCCAAAGGCGACAACGTAAACAACTATGCGTTGATGCTGCATGAAGGCAGTTCTTTCGGAGACATCTATGGCAAGGCCTTCAAACGCGCTGCAGACGGCTCTATTCTTGTTGAAGACAATGGCAAGCCTATCCCTGCTGATGGCGCCCTCACCTTCCTCGGCAATCCCACACCGAAATTCCTGTTGGGATGGAACAACAGCTTCAGCTGGAAACAGTTCAGCCTCAACTTCCTGATCGACGGCCGTTTCGGCGGTAAAGTGATGAGCGTTACACAAGCCATGCTGGATGAATACGGCGTATCCAAAGCCACTGCCGATGCCCGCGACAATGGCGGCGTAAGCATCAATGCCACCACCGTTTCCGGCGGCAAATTCAGCGGCAAGATACCCGCAGATGTGTTCTACGGTACTGTTGGCGGTCGCGCCGGTATCACTGAATATTATATGTACGATGCTACCAATATCCGCTTGAGAGAGCTGGCTATCGGCTACACTATTCCTTTACGCACTTCAGCAATCAAAAGCCTGAAAGTAGGACTGGTAGGCCGTAACCTCTTCTTCTTCACGAAGAAAGCGCCTTACGATCCTGAGCTGAGCATGAGTACAGACAATGGTTTACAGGGTGTAGATGTATTTGGCCTGCCTGCTACCCGCAGCTTCGGCCTTAATCTGAAACTGTCCCTTTAATCCGATTCAGAACCACTAATAACAAAAGCCATGAACTATAAATCATTCAAGATAGCTGCTCTGGCCCTCGCGGCGCTGCTCAGCATGGGCAGTTGTACCAAGAACTTCGAGGATATCAACAAAAATCCTTACGGTTCTACAGACAAAGACCTCGAACCTGATTTCGCCATTGTGGCCGCACAGCTGCAACAGGCGCAACGCAGCATCTACCTGTATCAGCCGGTGCCTTCCTTCCAGCTGCAACAGAACCTCCTCGGCGATGTTTTCGGCGGATATATGATGTCGGCTACACCCTTTGCAGGCAACAGCAATAACCTGAACTATAACCTGCTCGATGGATGGACCAGCGCCTCCTTCACCATCGCTTATGCGAATGTGATGAACCCTTGCTACAAAGCGGGTAATTTCTCCAAAGACAAAAACTTCCCCGACGCCTACGCCATGTCCAAAATACTGCGCGTAGAAGCCATGCACCGTGTCAGTGATATCTTTGGACCTATCATCTACACAAAATATAATGTGCCCAATGCAGAAGGTGGTGTTGATTTTGATGCACAGAAAGATGCCTACTATGCATTTTTTGCTGATCTGAAAGAAGCCATCGATATCCTCACGCCGCTGGCAGGCAAACCTTCCAGCGTATTGTTCAGCAAAGCCGACCTCGTATATGGCGGCAGTTATGCACAATGGCTGAAATTCGCCAACACCCTGCGTTTGCGCCTGGCGCTGCGCGTAGTGAAGATCGATCCTGCGAAAGCAAAAACAGAAGGCGAAGCTGCCCTCGCCAATGCCGGCGGCCTGCTCACCAGCGCCAGCGATAATTTCCTTGTTGACATCGGCGCTACCACGCATCCACTGAACACCATCAACAATTCCTGGGATGATATCCGCATGGGCGCTCCTTTAGAGTCTATCCTCGGCGGCTACAACGATCCGCGCCTGCCCAAGTATGTATTGCCTGCCACCGATCCTAAAGTAGCCGGCACTTTCAAAGGCATCCGCAATGGTATCGATATCGATGCGAAAGAACGGTATGTAGGTTATTCCAAGCTCGTCACCTTCCCCAGCAAGATTTTGCTGATGACTGCCGCAGAGGCCTGGTTCCTCAAAGCAGAAGCCGCCCTCCGCGGATGGGCTAACGCCGGCGATCCTAAATCCAATTACGAAAGTGGTATCAGCACTTCGTTTGATCAATATGGTTTGAGCGCACAGGCAGCTGCCTATATCAATAACAGTACGCTCACACCCGCGCCCTACAAAGATCCCAAGGCCATCACGGCGGGCGCCAACGATGTGCTGACCGGCTCGCCCTACCTGAGCACCATCACCATCAAATGGGATGCTGCCGCTCCGTTTGAAACAAACCTCGAACGTATCATCACCCAGAAATGGATCGCCATGTATCCCGAAGGGGAAGAAGCCTGGTCCGAATTTCGCCGGACCGGCTATCCCAAACTGTTCCCTGTTGTGATCAACAACAGCGGCGGCAAAATCAGCACCACTGATTTCGTTCGCAGGGCGCAGTTCCCGAGCAACGAGTACTCCACCAACAATGCAGCGGTACTCCGCGCCATCCAAACTTTAAGTGTACAGAAAGACGTAGGAGGCACACACCTCTGGTGGGATCCGGTACACTAATCAACAATGTCTTATTTTGAATCGCGTGCATAAAAATCGATGCCGGTCCTGTTGAGGACCGGCTTTTTCATTTAGGGATTTCTTGATTTACGGATTTCTTGATTTAGGGATTTGAGAATTTAAATTCCCATGAAGATTTACATGGAATTTAAATTCTCAAATCCCTAAATCAAAAAATCCCTAAATATTCTATAGTACCATCACTCTCTTCATACGACTCCTCTACATCGGCCTATACAGCATGTAACTGACACGACTATACGAAAATGTCCATTCATTTATCAAACCAAAATTTTAAAACAAGGCAAGTATGAAAAGAAACCTACGCCTCATGAAAGCATGCGTTGCTACCGGGCTTGCGCTCAGCACGGTGATAACGGAAAATGCGTATGCTGCAGTAGCCGCCACCACTGCACATTCCAGCGCATGGCATGCGAACTTCCAACAAAAGGATGTACATGGTACTGTCAAAGACAGTAAAGGCTCTCCTTTACCCGGCGTTACTGTAATCGTGAAAAATACGGGCAAAGGCACCCAGGCAAATGCAAACGGACAATACAAGATCGCCGCCAAAGCCGGCGATGTACTGGTATTCCGCTTCGTAGGATTTACCGTTAAAGAAGTAACAGTAGGCAGCGACGACGAAATGAACATCACCCTGGAAGAAGGTTCCACCGGCCTCAATGAACTGGTAGTAACCGCACTGGGCATCAAGAAAGAAGAGAAAAGCGTTGGCTATGCCATCACCAAAGTGAAAGGCGGCGACTTCACCCAGGCCCGCGAGATCAACGTAGGTAATGCCCTCGTTGGTAAAGTAGCCGGCGTAAACAGCTCGGCCCCTGCAACCGGCCCTGGTGGCTCTTCCCGCGTCACCATCCGTGGTAACTCCTCCCTCTCTTTCAACAACCAGCCACTGTATGTAGTGAACGGCATCCCGCTCAACAACGACAACCAGGGCAACCCCGGTATGTATGGCGGCGCCGACTATGGCGATGGCATCTCCAGCATCAACCCGGATGATATCGAAGATATGACCGTATTGAAAGGTGGCGCCGCCGCCGCATTGTACGGCCAACGCGGTATCAACGGCGTAATCCTCATCACCACCAAATCAGGCAAGGCGCGTAAAGGCATCGGCATTGAAGTGAACAGCAACATGACCATCGATAAAGTGCACGACTACCGCGACTTCCAGGACGTATACGGCCAGGGCACGCTGGGCGCGCGTCCTACAGATGCTACCAGCGGCATCAGAACGGGCATGTCGTCATGGGGCGCGAAACTCGATGGCCAGCCTGCCTATTACTTCGATGGCCAACAACGTCCTTACAGCAAGGAAAGTCAGCATAACTTCAAAGACTTCTATCGCACCGGTTCCACCATTACCAATACGGTGGCCTTCTCCGGCGGTAATGAAGCTACTACCTTCCGCGTATCGCTCGGCGATCTCCGCAACCTGGGCGTATATCCCGGCGCTTACTATAAACGTAACAACGCCAACATCGACCTCGGATTTAAATTAAGTCCGAAATGGTCCGGACAAGCCAACATCACATATGTGAAAGAAAGAGCTAACCGCGCCAATGTGAGCGATGCACCTGGTAACGGTAACTTCGCCATCATGTTCCTGCCGCCGAACGTAAGAGCCAATCTCCTCGCACCAGGATGGGATCCGCTCACCGGCGCAGAAACACAATACAGCGACAACCAGTATAATACCAATCCCTACTTCGCTGCCGCTAAATTCTCTAACAAAACAAACAAAGACAGGATGATGGGCATGGCTAGTCTCCGCTACCAGGCTACCGACTGGCTGTATGTGCAAGGCCGCGTTACCAACGACTTCTTCGCCTTCAACGCGCAGAGCATCTGGCCCACGGGTACCGCATTCAAACCTACCGGTAAACTGTACCAGGACCTTACCCGCAATTTCAATGAGCTCAATACCGACGTACTCGTAGGCCTCAACAAAACTGTTGCCCGCGATTTCAATATCGGTGTTACTGCCGGCGCCAACTTCATGCGCCAGGACGCCAAAGAAATTGATATGAATGCCGACGGCCTCGCATATGCCAACCTCTACAACCCGAGCACTGCCAGCGCCAGAAACGTAAATATCAGCACGCCTACCAAAGAAGTACATTCTGTGTACGGATCATTGGAGCTGTCTTATAAAAGCACCTTGTTCCTGACCCTGACGGATCGTAACGACTGGTCCAGTTCATTGCCTGCCAGGAACAACTCTTACAACTATCCATCTATCAATGCCTCTTATCTCTTCTCCGAAACCCTGCAATTGCCATGGCTCAACTTCGGTAAGATCAGAGCGGGTTACTCACAGGTGGGTGGCGACGCGCAGCCTTTCAAAACACAGCTGTACTACGGCGCTATGGGCGCTATCGGCGGCAACCCGATCGCCGACCTGCCTTCTGAAATCCCGAATGCAAACCTCGAACCACTGAAAGTGAAAGAGGCGGAAATCGGTGCTCAACTGGGTTTCTTCAAAAATCGTTTATCCGTTGACGTTGCTGTGTATAAAAAACAAACACTGAACGATATCGTATCCGGTACCGTATCTATCACTTCCGGCTACCTGACCAGGCTGCTGAACGTAGGTAAAATAGAAAACAAAGGTATTGAACTGATGGTATCTGTAGTGCCTGTGAAAACTACTGACTTCACCTGGACCACCAGCTTCAACTATACCAACAACAAAAATACCGTACTGCAACTCGCTGCCGGCCAGGCGGACATGCAGATGGATCAATCACGCACCACCAACGCCTATATCAAACATGTAGTAGGCTTGCCGATTGCGCAGGTGATGGCATTTGATTACCTGAGAGACGCCAAAGGCAACCTGGTACTGGATAACGGCCTTCCACAGCAAGGTGCGCTCACCCCGAGAGGTACCGGCGTGGCGCCCGTATCCGGCGGTTGGAACAACGAATTTGTATACAAACGTTTCGGTCTCTCTTTCCTCATCGATTATAAAAATGGCGGTGTACTGTATTCCGGTACTAACGCTAACGCCTACACTTTCGGCCTGCAGAAGGAAACCCTCGCAGGCAGGGAAGGCGGCGTAACGGTGAAAGGTGTGGATGCCAGTGGCAACGAAGTATCTAAAACGGTAGATGCACAAACTTACTACGGCCGCCTGTCTACCATCTCTGCTTTGCAGGTATACAGCTCGGACTTTATCAAGTTCCGTTCTGTAAGTCTTACCTATAACATCCCGGGAAGCGCCTTCAACCACAAGATTGCCGGCTTGGGAGTATCGCTGGTAGCCAGGAACCTGTTCTACATCTCCAAACATACGCCCAACATCGATCCTGAATCTTCCTACAACAACTCCAACTCACAAGGTCTGGAATACGCCGGCGTGCCTACTACCAAATCTATCGGTGTAAATCTGAATGTAAAATTCTAAAAAGAGAAACATGAAACTACTGTCAAGATATATGCTGTTACTGGCGGTTCCAGCCACTGCGTTGCTGGCCTCCTGTACCAAGAATTTTTCCGATATCAACACCGATACCAATAAGGTGGCGCCGGAAAATAATATTCCCATCTACAACCTCACCCGCGCCGAGCTGGAATTTGCGGGCAACCACGATTTCAGCTTCGACACCTGGCGTGTGAACATCATCTATTGCAGCCTGATGACGCAGCAGCTGTCGTCCACTACCGGCTGGTATTCGGGCGATAAATATTCTCGTAACGACGGATTTGCCAGCAGCGCCTTCACCACCGCCTACCAGGATCAGATCAAATACGTGGTGGATCTCGTGGCCAATACCAAAGGCAAACCACAATACGCCAACCTTTACCAGGTAGGCCGTATCGCCAAAGTGCTGCTGTTTCACCGCCTGACCGACCTTTATGGCAACATCCCTTATTCGCAGGCCGGGCAAGGCTATCTGAACGGCATCTCCACGCCTAAATACGATGCGCAGAAAGATATCTATTCCGATATGTTGAAAGAACTGGACGAAGCCGCCAAAGGCCTCGATGCCTCCAAAGACAAGATCGGTGCGGGCGACCTCATCTACCGCGGCGCAGACGACGCCGTGCTCAAATGGAAAAGGCTGGCCTACTCGCTCATGCTGCGTCTCGGCATGCGTATGAGCAAACGTACAGAAAATGACAGCGCACGCATCTGGGTGGAAAAGGCTTACGCCGGCGGCGTATTCACTTCCAACGACGACAACGCCTACGTACAACATGAGAGCACCGGCGGCAGAAATACCGTGAACCGCAACAGCAACATCCTCAGCGGCGAATGGGACGCAGTAGGAAAAGGTAACGTATACCTCAGCAAAACATTGGTAGATTTTCTGCAAGGCAACAATGATCCCCGCTTGCAATATCTCGCGCAGATCAAGTCCAGCGGCGACAGAACGCCTTCCAAACAGATCGGCTTACCCAATGGCTATGATCAGAACAATGGCGCCAACGATGTAAAAACAGCGCCAGGTTTTCCGGGAGATATCAACAATTACTCCACCATACAGAAAAACTTCCTGCTGAAACTTGATGGTCCTACCTTCGTGATCACCTACGCGCAAACAGAGCTGTTGCTCGCTGAAGCGGCCCAACGCGGCTGGAACGTAGGCGCCAACGCAGCTACTCACTATAACAACGGCGTTACCGCCGCTATGAAACAGTTCGCGCAATACGACAAAGGCGCCACCATCGCCGATGCCGACATCGCGGCCTACCTCACTGCACATCCTTATGTAGCAGCCAGCGGCCTGCAACAGATCAACACCCAATACTGGATGGCCTCCTTCCTCGACTGGTACGAAGCATGGAGCAACTGGAGAAGATCAGACTTCCCGAAACTGACACCCGTTGTATATCCAGGCGATAACAACGGCGGCCAGATCCCGAGAAGAATGCTCTACCCCACCTCCGAAGCCAGCGCCAATGCCGACAACTACAACGCTGCCATCACCGCACAGGGCGCCAACAATTTCAGCACCCGCGTATGGTGGGATAAATGATAAAGAATAAAGCATACATTCTCCATAAGCAATCGCTTAGCATTCACATAGGTCACATTTAACATGTTTAAGAAAGCCGCCTGTAATCTTGCAGGCGGTATTGTTTTACGCGAAGGTTGTCTGGCTCAGGATTTAATGATTGAAAGGATTACCAGGATTTTTATCTACAGGATTTATAAAGATTAAAAAAAGATTCGCGGAGACCATTTCGACCTGATCTCCGCGAATCTTTTTTTAATCTTTATAAATCCTGTAGATAAAAATCCTGGTAATCCTTTCAATCATTAAATCCTGAGCCAGACAACCTTCGCGCTATCGAGCGAAAAAGCGGTGGAAAAACAACAGTTGATACTGCACCGAATTACTCCAATAATCCCAGTTATGTTCGCCGGGTCTTTCGGTGTAGTCATGTGGGATGCCCAGCTGTAACAGGCGTTGATGGAGGTTTCTGTTGACGTCGATGAAGAAGTCTTTGACGCCGCAATCGATGATGAGGGGAAGAGTGCCGGGTTTCAGTTGTTCTATTTGTTTGATGACCATGTAATTGGTCCAGTTGGCGCCATTAGGGCCCGGATCGCCAAATATTTTAGGAAGGTTCCAGCTTTTAGGAAAAGGTCTCAGATCTACGCCGCCGCTTATACTGCCAGCGGCGCCGAATGTTTCAGGATGACGGATAGCCAGGTACAAGGCGCCATGACCGCCCATGCTCAAACCCGTAATAGCACGGCTTTGCGGCGAAGGAATAGTACTATAGTGCTGATCAATATAAGCCGGTAACTCTTTGCCAACATACGTTTCAAAGCGGCGGCTACTATCTGCAGGGCTGTCCACATACCAACTATTCACACCATCGGGGCATACGATCATGCACTGATACCGGTCCGCCAACTCACGGATGGCAGGCACTTTCGTGATCCAATTGCTGTAGTTACCATCATAACCATGCAGCAGGTACACCACCGGAAAACGCCGCGTACTGCTTTTATATTCAGCAGGCGTAATCACCACACAACGGAAACTGCGGTGCATAACCGCACTCGGCACACTGATAGTATCCACATCCGCGGCATATGCCGTATGCAAACATAAAAACGCAATAATGAAAGCAAAAAATCTCATGAGATAAATATAAAAAAATCTTCGAAGAGTGAAGCGGAGGTTGTCTGGCTCAGGATTTAATGATTGAAAGGATTACCAGGATTTTTTTATCAGGATTAATAAGGATTAAGAGAGATTCGCGAAAATCAATTCGAAAATCTTTCTTAATCCTTATTAATCCTGATAAAAAAATCCTGGTAATCCTTTCAATCATTAAATCCTGAGCCAGACAACCTCCGCTTAGCTCTTCCGCGCCTTCTTCATCGGGTTATCCCCGTTAGAAGCGCCTCTGGGTGCGGCGTTGGATTTGAACAGTTCAAACTGTGATGGAGCAGCCTGACGGGGCCAGCTGTTGTTGCTTTCGTCGATATCGGCGGTTTCGCGGAGCGGGTCCAGTTTGATGGAAGCTACTTGCTTGTCTTTGGCGAATACCTTGGTGACTTCATTTTCGTTCTTGCGCCAGATGTAGGCGGAGATACGATCTGTTTCTTTAGTGCCGTCGGTGAAGGTCCATTCGATGATGAGCGGCATCACGAGGCCTCCTTTGTTGGAGAACGATACTTCGTAGAAATTCTTTTTGCTGTCGTACATCGCTTTTTCCTGCGGTGAGAGATTGCTATAGAACTTGTCGAAAGCCGCTTTATCTTCGTTGCTCACATCGAAGCGGTTCCATTTGCTGTAGAAGTCTTGCAGACTGGGATCCTCATCCACGGCGTATTTGATGCCTTCGGCCTTGTTACGCCGGCGGGCAATATGATCCATGTTTTTATCGTAAGCGGCTTTGGCGGCGGCGCTGGCTTCTGTTGGATTTTTGCTATCCATGCGATACCATTTTACGCTGTCGATGGCGATATCTACCGGCTCTGTGCCGAAGAACCAGCCACGCCAGAACCAGTCGAGATCCACGGCGGAAGCGTCTTCCATGGTACGGAAGAAATCCGCCGGCGTAGGATGTTTGAAGGCCCAGCGGCGCGCATATTCCCTGAAGGCAAAATCGAACAGCTCGCGGCCCATCACCGTTTCACGCAGGATATTCAGCGCAGTGGCGGGTTTCGCGTAGGCATTAGGACCAAACTGAACGATGTTTTCGGAGTTGGTCATAATGGGCTCCAGCTGGTCTTTAGGCATCTTCATATAGTCTACGATCTTGTGGGCTGGCCCGCGTCCGGAAGGGAAATTGCTGTCCCACTCCTGTTCGGCCATGAACTGACAGAAGGTGTTGAGGCCTTCATCCATCCAGGTCCACTGGCGTTCGTCGGAGTTGACGATCATCGGGAAGAAGTTGTGACCCACTTCATGGGTGATCACGCCGATCATACCGTTTTTGGTGGCTTCGGAATAAGTGCCGTCTTTATCTGCACGGCCGTAGTTGAAGCAGATCATCGGATATTCCATGCCGTTGGCCGCTTCTACGGAAATGGCCACGGGATAAGGATACGGGATGGTATGATGAGAATAGGATTTGAGCGTATGTGCTACTACTTTGGAAGAATAGCGGCGATACAGCGGATACGCTTCCGGACCGTAGTACGACATCGTCATTACTTTGTTGCCTTCTACATTGGTGGCCATCGCGTCCCATACCAGGCGGCGGGAAGATACCCAGGCAAAGTCGCGCACATTCTGCGCTTCGTATACCCATGTTTTGCGGGCGGTAGCTTTGGACTGCATGGCTTTCTTTGCTTCATCGAGCGTTACCACTTCCACCGGCTCTTTGCTGCTCTGCGCCTGCTGCCAGCGCTGGTATTGTGCGGCGGAAAGCATCTCTTTATAATTCTGGCATTCGCCGGTGCCGCCTACTACATGGTCGGCGGGCACGGTCATGCGTACACGAAAATTACCGAAGGTGAGCGCAAATTCGCCGGCGCCGGTGAATTGCTTGTTCTGCCATCCCTGGAAATCAGAATACACCGCCAGCCGGGGATACCATTGCGTGATGGTGTAGAGATAGTTGCCATCTTCCGGAAAATATTCATAACCGCCACGGCCGCCGGTGCTCATACGGTCAGAGATATTATACCACCATTCCACCTTGAAGCGATACTTTTCGCCTGGCATCAGTGTTTGCGGCAGGTCGATGCGCATCATGGTCTGATTGATGGTATAAGGCAAGGCTTTACCATCTGCATCGGTGATCTTCACGATCTTCACACCCAGGTCTTTATTGGGCCTGATGATGCTGTTGAGCGCAGCCATGGTCATCTTGTCCGTCATGCGGCTGCCATTGAACTGCTGGTTGTCGCTTTTGGCGTCATGCTCGTTCTCATCCAGCTGTAACCAGAGGTAGGTAAGCGGATCGGGAGAGTTGTTGAAATAAGTGATGGTTTCTGCGCCGGAGAGCCGCTGCTTGCTGTCGTCCAGCTCGGCGCTGATGTCATAATCCGCGCGCTGCTGCCAGTATTTAGGGCCTGGCGCGCCCGACGCGGAGCGGTACATATTGGGCGTTTGCAGCATGGTGCCCAATTGCTCAAAGCGATTACCATGGTTGGAGCCGGGATTATTTTGCGCGTACAGCGAAAGCGCGCTGCCACACAAGATACCCAGCACATACAAGTGCTTTCTCATAAACAGTATTAAAGACTAAATTCTACCATTCGATAACAAAGGCCGGATGCCCTGCAACACCATAATGAAAGCCGCTCCGAAAGCGGCTGACGACAGGAACATGTTCCAGTCGCGGCGGCGTGCATGCGATATGTTCACCGTGATACCGGAGATCAGCAACACGATCGTCACGATCAGTATCTGCCCCGCTTCCAGCCCGATATTAAAACCCAGCAAAGGTTTGATGATGTTGGTTTGGCTGCCCAACATACTTTTCAGATAATTGGAAAATCCCAGCCCGTGAATCAATCCAAAGAACAAGGCATAAAAATAATTCAGCTGTAAATGTTGTGGCTCGTCGTCCTTCCGGAGGATGTTGGACATAGCTGTTACGCAGATCGTGACCGGTATCAGGAACTCCACCAGCTCACCAGGTATATGGATCACATTCAGCACACTCAAGGCCAGGGTAATGGAATGCCCGATAGTAAAGGCGGTGACAAGTACCAGCACTTTGCGCCAGTCGCGCAGCACATAAATGGCACACAAGGCTATGATAAAAAGTATGTGGTCATAGGCATCCCAGTTCACGATATGCTGCCATCCCAGCTGAAAATACAAGTCGTCCATTACACTACATTGACTAAATTTGGTAATTATATAAACTAAATATTAATTTTTCATAAAAATTTGTCTAGTGGGGTTATTATTATGTAAGTGGTGGCTGACAGTATGGCTCACAGCGATGCATCCCTTTTATGCCAGTGTAACGGAAATCACGCATAACGCAGCGAAAAATGAGCTGGAAGTGAGCTGCCGCATCTTCACCGACGACCTGGAAAACACTTTGAAAGCACAGTTCAAAACATCCTTTGATATCGCACATCCCGCCAACCGCAGGCAGGTAGAGGATTTCATCGCTACCTACCTGTCGCAGCACCTCATCATAAAAGCCGATGGTAAAGCAGTATCCCTGCATTTGATTGGTTACAAGATAGAAGAAGACGCAGTATGGAGTTTTTTACAGGCGGATAATATCCCCGCCCCGAAGAAGGTGGAAGTCAGGAACGACGTGCTGTATGCGCAACACGCCTCACAGATCAATATGATACATGTGATCGTAGGCGGCAAGCGCCAGAGCATCAAGCTGGATAATCCCAAAGCTGATGCCGTCATGAATTTTTAAATGGGAAAGCCCTTGAAGCGCTTCGAGCGCTTCAAGGGCGGAAACTGCCGTTAGCTAACATCAAAGCATAAAGTGAATGCTACCGCGAACTTTTACCTATTAAGGCTCCCAGCCCTTGAAGCGCTCGAAGCGCTTCAAGGGCTTTATTCGCTTCCTCCGCTTCCTCCGCTAACTTCTATTATCGATAAATTTCACCGGCTTACGGCTATTTTCCGGAAACTGCATCCGCATAATTTCCTGCTGGTCGCAATAGCGTACCTGTGGGATCACGCGCAGGCGGGCTTGCAGGTAGGAACGTATCTTACGGTCTGTTTCCTCGGATTCCTCTCTGGGCCAGAGGTGCAGCAATATCTCGTCGGTGCCGAGTTCATTGGAATATACTTCTACTACAAATTCTTTGACTTCTTCCATGTCATTGAGCAAGTCGAACAAGGCAGGCGGATACAAGGTGGTGCCTTTGTATTTGATCATCTGCTTTTTACGGCCGATCACGGGAGAAAGACGCAGCGTTTGCCGGCCGCAGGAACATTGATCCTGTTGGTACTGGCAGATATCGCCGGTCTTGTAACGCAGCAGGGGCATGCCTTCCACGCCAAGCGTGGTGATGGTCACTTCGCCTTCTTCGCCCGGCGCTACGGGTTCATTGTTTTCATTGAGCAGCTCTACGTACAGCAGTTCGGGATGATGATGCCCGCCTTTACCTGCCTTGCATTCGGTGAATGCTGTCTGCATTTCTGTAGAGGCGTAGGTGGAATATAGCTGAATATCCCACTGGCTGGTGATCTTCTTGCCCAGCACATTCAAAGAAAAATCAGTGTTGCGTATATTCTCACCGATACACACTGCTTTCTTCACGGAAGTGCTGTTGATATCGATATGATGTTCTTTCGCATACGCAATGAGCTTCACGATAAAGGAGGGCACGCCTACAATGGTGGTAGGTTTGATGCGCTGGATATTTTCCCACTGCATGCTCGGCACGCCCGGGCCTACACGCAGTACGCCGGCGCCCAGTTTACGGATGCCGTTGTAATACGCCATACCGGCCATGAACTGGCGATCCAGCGTGAGCATGAGCTGAAAGATGTCGCTGTCGGAGCCATCGGCGCAACAGAAAGAAATATATTCATTGTAGCTGAGGCGCTGCAAGTCTTTTTCGGTAAGCGCAATGATCACCGGGCGGCCCAAAGTGCCGGAAGTAGTGGTATATTCAGCGATCTTGCTTTTATCTACACACAAAAATTCCCAGTTGTGTTCCTGCAGATCTTCTTTGGTTACCGGTGGTATCTGTGAAAAATCGTCCAGCGATTTTATTTTATCAGGATGTATATCATGCTGTTTGAACCAGGCTTTATAAAAGGGCGAGAACTGCCGGAGATAACCCAGCAGGTGCATCACTTCCCGCTCCTGGAAGGCCCTGATGGCGGCTTTGGACTGTAGTTCAATATCGGGTATATACATAGCAGCTGTGAAGATATTAAAAAGATACTAACCTTCGAGCACCACCATGGCGATGGCAGCGCCCTTTTCATGGGATAATGATACCCATATTTTTTTGATGCCCAGCTCACGGTAGCGGGCCTCGCCTTCGTGCAGCAGGAATAGTTCTGGCTTGCCGTAGCTGTCGTTGCGTATTTCGATATGATCGAAATTGATGCCGCCATTATTGCCCCAGCCGGTGCCCAAAGCCTTCAGCAGGGCCTCTTTGGCGGCAAAGCGCGCGGCAAATGATTCTGCCGGACTGGCCTGTTTTTCACAATAGGCAATTTCCAGCGGTGTGAATACCAGG
This sequence comes from Chitinophaga vietnamensis, assembly GCF_902167635.1. Lineage (GTDB taxonomy): Bacteria > Bacteroidota > Bacteroidia > Chitinophagales > Chitinophagaceae > Chitinophaga > Chitinophaga vietnamensis. The sequence continues at coordinate 444,907 of NZ_CABHMS010000005.1, read as the reverse complement.
TCCCGGAAACCATTGTCCCGGGCCAGTTTGGCCGCTATGCGCGGCACTTCCACAATATCGGTACCGATGCCAATGACCATAACATTTTATTTTAGATGTTCAACGCACTGCTGTAACCGTTTACGGATATGGTTTTCCTCGCCTTTGGTAGCAATCACTTTCGTTAATGCGGTGGCGTAGTATTGCTTCGCGGCAGCGTAATCTTTGCGTTTAAAGTCGTAATCGCCGGCCAATACATAGGTATGATAATATTCCGGGTTGGTGGCGATGAGCGCTTTGGTATCGATCGTTTCCCCGTTCGCGATCTGCTCCTTGAAACGGCGGTAGCGCTGAAAGTCGGCATAGTCCTTCGTTTGCAGGAAAGGATCAGCGGCGATGTTTTGTGCGCTGTCATATACTTCATGATCGGCATCGAGGCCGTGCATGTGGAATATCTTGTTCAGATCATAAGCTACAAATTGCCCCAGCTGCCAGGGAGCGGTAGATACCCATACCATTTTCTTTTTCGGTTCAAATACGATGGCATGATGCGCAATGAACTGGTTGATGGCCTTTTCATTGCCCATACCGATATTGGCGTTGTGCAGCCCGAAACGGTCGCGCAGGATGTCCACCGTCTTTTGCGGTGTGTTAGGTCCTTTTTCTTTCAGCAGTTCGTTGAGGCGCTGATAACGGTATGCAGAGGCGCTTTCCGCCACCTGCAATTTGTTGGAGGCCAGCTTGCCAAGGGTATCGCCCTGGAAGTGGTTGGTGCAGGTGATGAAATGCTGATCGGCAGGACTGTACATATCCATACCGGTGGGCGTTTTCTCGATCACGGCGGCTTTGTTATCTTTCGCGGAGCCTACGAGAAAAGATTCTGATACAAACATCTTGCGCTGCTTTGCAATATTCCAGGCTTCCTGGATCGTGCTGGCATATTGTAATATTTCGCGCGCTACCAGCGATACCGGAGTGGCGGCGCCGGAAGGCACATCGGTGCGGGCGGCGTTGATGGTAACGGTAAGGCCCTGGTCGTTCATGCCGGAAACCACGCCGGTAAAGCCTCCCCAGGTAACGAACATAAAGTTGTAGCCTTTATCCGGATGATAGAAAACGACCATCTTATCCTCCGCGAACTTGTCGCCCATATAGAAATCGAAGTTACGGCCAAGGATCAGGTTACTATCGGCCGACTGCTCATCCCAGGTGCCAAACGACGTACAACCCACGAGGGCCATGCCTTGCAGGGCGTGACCAATATCATGCGCGGCATGGTAGTTCATCAAACGCTCGTAATTGGTACCGATATAATCATAACCGCTGGCGGCAGAAAATGATTCTCCATAGATCTCTTCCTTAAACTCTTCTTTTACATGTGCGCTCAGGTCGCGGTTGAACCACCCGATAAAATATTTCAGGAAATGCAGGTAGAAGGTAGAAGGGATCATCTTTTTGATCTGGTTCACAAAATTATCTTCCTGGCGGCGGATCAGCTCACCGGACAATTTCCCGTTGATAACGCCTCTTTCAAAAGGAGCGCCTTCTACATACATTTCGTACAGGCCACTGTTGCTTTTACGGAACCAGTTGTTACCGATCGTGTAAGCGCTGCCGCTGATCGATGTCCGTTCCAGCTGCAATGCCCGCTGGTCGGCGATCTTCGGCGGCGTTATATGACTCACCGATACCAGGTAGATCGCCAGTGCGATGAACAACACCAGGAAAACACCAATGATCCATAAGAGTGCGCGTCCTAATTTCCGCCAGCCGCTTCGTTTCTTCTTTTCCACTTTTTATATATTGGATGATGCTTGATTAATACGGTCTACCAGGAATTCCATTCCCAGCAGCTCTGCGGAGGTGATCACGCTGCTGATCGTTACCCCGAGAATACCGTGCAAGTTCAGGTTTTGCCCGGTAAGATACAAATTGGAAAGTCTTGTACGCGCCGAAACCATGGACCGCAGCGGGTCGCGGCTGTCTTTCATCACACCGTACATGCTGCCGTCGGCTGTGCCGATGTAATCGCGGTATGAAAGTGGCGTAGCTACATAATACGACTGCACGCTGTTGCGGAAGCCGGGAAACTTTTGCTCCACGCGGTCCAGCAGCTGCTCTGCTTTCCGTTGTTTGAAGGCTTCGTAGTCTTCTCCCCTGGAACCTTTGTGCAGCACGGTATTGAAGGTATGTTCCCAGGGTTGTAACTCCTCGTAACGCATATACGTCATGATGGAAAGGCTGTCGGCCCAGGTACTGTGTTTCGAGGTGGCGGATACGTACATGGCGTAGGTTTCCGGCCACTGGTCGGTATTGTAGCTGATGCCGGCCCAGGCATCGTCCGAAGCATGGTAATAGTAGTTATAGTTGAGATAGGGGAAACTGTCCGGCTTGAGCACCACATTGAGCACAAAGGCGCCGATAGAGTTTTCCAGCTGCTGCATGCGGTTGCGATAGGCGCCGCGCAGCATATCGCTTTGTGTGATAGCCATGGTTTGCGCCGGATGCAGGTTGGAGATGTAATGCGTCGCCCGGGCAATGGCGCCATTATCGAGCAGGATATGATCTACCCGGTCGCCTTCACCAACAATGTTTTTCACGGTGGTATTGCGGATGATGGCGCCGCCATTCTCCGTGATGCGGCGTCCGAGCCATTTAGCGATCTGCGAGCCGCCATCCACACATTTCCAGGAGCTGTTCATATAACTGTTGAGCACCAGGGCATGTACATAAAAGGGCGTACGGTCGGGCATCCCGGCGTATAAGAGATTATTGCCGGCCAGCACATTTTGCAACCTTTCGTTGCGGGTGATGCTGCGCAGGTATTCGGCAGTGTTAATATGCAGCACACTGCGTTTTTCTTCATAGTCGCCCGTGCGCAGGTTATACAAAGGGAATTTGCTGCATACCTCCCGGATCATCTCACAATAATCCTGTAATGCTTTTTTTTCATCCGGGAAGTCGGCCAGCAATGTATGCACGAAGCGCTCGTAACCCTGTGCCAGCTTGTATTCCTTACTTTCGCCATTGAAGTTGATGTGATCAAAACCGTCGATATCCATGCGCTTCAGCCGCAGCTTGTCCATGATACCAAGGTAGTTGAATACTTTGTAGAGATTTTCTCCGGGGGCTAACCCTCCGATGTAATGCACACCGGAGTCAAAGATGACCTTCTCGCGGGAATAGGTCTGGAGGCAACCGCCCAGCTGGCGGTTCTTTTCGTATACGCATACCCGGTAGCCGTTCTGGCTCAGGATAGCGCCGCTGACCAGGCCTCCGAGGCCACTGCCGATGATAATGACATCATAATGCTGCATAATTTTTTTGGGGGGATTTTCGAATCACAAATATTACGTTGGAAGTGTATCGGGAGTTGTCGATCTCTTCTGCTACAGCGCCGTATTTGCTGACGAGATTACGTATATGCGTGCCCGATAGGAAAGATAAAGCGGTGCGCCCGGTTTTATTAAACCCGAACACTTTGGTGGACAGCACTTCCGTGAACCTTGTCCGTTCATGACGTTTGGCGCGGTCGCTGTCGCCATCGCGCACCACGATCACTCCTTCAGGCTCCAAGTGGTTAATACAATGTTGCAGCAATGCTTCCTGCTCTTCAGGGCGCAGGTAGTGCAGTACATCGCTGAGGATATAGCCATGATATTTTTCGGGAGACAATTGGGCAATATCTCCCTGTATAAAGTTCAGTTTCGAAGTTCTCGAATAGTTATGGTTCGCGGTCAGTATCTTCTCTTCGTCGTGGTCGATACCGGTGATCTCACGGCCTTCGGAGAGGAAGGAAAGCATATAGCTCATAAAGCCGTAGCCACAGCCGATATCCAGTATGCGGCCTTCCAGTGGCAACAGTTCATGGAACACCTGGTAATTGTGCTCCATCCTCGTTTTGATGCGCATGTACCATTCCAGCACCGGGCCTTTATAAATGTAGTTGTACTTCAGCAGTTCGCGGAAATATTCCGGCACTTCTATCTCCCGTCTCAACGCCTCATATTCTTTCTTGAAATATTTGCTCACCGATTTCGTACGGGCGCTGTAGCTGTCTCCCCAACGCGCGTCATCAGGCGCAATGCGCGGCAGGTACTTGACGGTAACCGTGCCATCTTTCAACAGGAAATCGCTCTTCTGCATCGTATAGGCGGTACCGTGAATGATCACTGGTAATATGTCAAGGCCCAGCTGTTCTGCAATATAGAACGCTCCTTTGTGGAAACGTTTGATATGCGGATCAGGCGAGCGCGTGCCTTCCGGGTACACCACAATAGAATAACCTTCCGCTACACGGGCGCGCAGCTTGTCGATCGCTCCTTCTGCGCCATCGGCCACGGGGTAATAATCTGCCAGCCGCACTACCGCGCCAAATACCGGCGAACGCCATACCCACTGGTTCGTCAGCAAAATAACCTTCGGATGGATCATCGTCGATACCAGTATATCCAGGAACGACTGGTGATTGCTGATGATCACCGCCGGCTTCTGCAATTGCTCCTCTTTCGGTTTAAACACCTGCTTTTTCACGTTGCCCATGATATACAACACGGACCAGGTGTATTTAGACAAGATGGTATGATAAAGCAATTTCGCCCTTTCCTTCTTTTTAAATGGATTAAGGCGGATAAGTATTGTGCCAAGCACGGTCATCAACATACACCCTACCGTAAAGTAAGTGAAGGAAAAAACCGACAAAGCCCATCCCTTCAAAGTCCAGGGTGCAAAGCCTTTGCGCACCCGGTTCGTGATCAGCCAGTTGAACAGCACCGGTATCATCACCTGCGATATCAATACCACCGTACCGATACCAATGATAGATATCAGCGCGATAGATTGTAAAGACGGATGTTTGGCGAAGATCAATACGCCCAGTCCGAGCACCGTAGTGATGGCAGAGAGAAAGATAGATGATTTGAAAGACGAGATCGTTTTCTTGCCGGTTTTGTATTCCTGCAAAAGGCCGTCCATCATGAAGATGCTGTAATCGTCTCCCAAACCGAAAATAAAGGTAGACAGGATGATATTGACGATATTGAACTTGATGCCGAAAAGCCCCATGATACCTAATATCCACACCCAGCTAAGGGCCATCGGGATGAAGGTGATCAGCGCCAGTTCGATGCGGCCGTAGGAAATCAGCAGCGCAAAAAACACCAGCAGGGAAGTCATCCAGGCAATGCTGTTATATTCATCACGTATCACTTCCACGAGGCGGTTGGCGGCGTATTGCTTGTCCAGCACGGTGGTATGCGCCTGTGTTTCCAGGGCTTTGTACACCGCCTGCTTGTGGGCGGGATCTACTTTCAGCAGCGTTACCAGCGAGGTATTGCCATTCTTCTGCATGATAAAATCGCCCAATGTGCCGCTGCGCAAGGTTTGCAGGGCATCATCGCCAAGGGGTGCGAAGCGGGTTTGCAGCAGCTCCTCAAAACGGTTAAAGGCGGTAGCGCTGAAACCTGTTACAGTACCATGACTGCGCAGGTAAGCCAGCAATTGCGTTTTCTTTTCCGGCGTCCAGTAACGGTTCCAGCGGTCGATGCGGGCCTGCTGTTCCTTATTGGATAACAGTAACGACTGTACGCCGGCGTACTTCTTCACAATGCCTTGCTGCTGTAATTGCGTGATCATGGGCATCAGCTGTTCATTGCGTTCCAGCGCGGTTTCCAGGCTATTGCCATCAGTAACTACATAAATGGATTGCGCGGTATAGGCATTGATCTTATTCAGCTGCGCTTCCGCTGCTTTCAGTCGGGGCGACATATAATTCATGCGCATCATGTCGCTCTCAAAGCCAACACGCTGCGCTGTGAAAAAGAATACGATCGTTAATACAAAGATGCCTGCCACGAGGAATTTGTTCTTTTCCGGGTGGTAGTCGGATATTTTATCGAGCCAGTTATCATGGTGATGGGCGTCCACCGGCGGCTGGTGGCCGATCACGATCATGTGCGGTAAAAAGACCAGGGAGAACAAGGCAGCGCCCACCAGGCTCAAAGCCGCAAACAGCCCTACATCACGGAGCATGGGCGACTGCACAAATTGCAAGCACAGGAAGCCGCCTACCGTGGTAAAGCTGCCGAGCGTCATCGGAGTGGCCAGGTCGGCGATCACTTCGCGCACATCGCTGGTATGCCGGAAATGGTTGAACACATGCAGGGAATAATTCACCGCAATACCCAGCACCACAGAACCCGCTCCCAGCGCCACTACCGAGATATGCCCCTTAATAACGTATATCCATGCCAGTGAGAAGATGCCGCCAAAAAGCACAGGCAGCATTACCAATACCGGCGCGCGCTTCTTGCGGAAGAACCACGCGATCAGCACTACCAGCAATACGATGGTGATACCCTGCGTCAGCAAAGTATCCTGCCGCAGTTGTGTGGCATTGCCCGCCGATACCGCCGTACCGCCGAAATAAGAGGCGCTCACGCCCGGAAAGGCTTGCTGGAGGCTGTCTTGCAGGCGATCCAGCCCCGCAAGGAACACGGTATTTTGTTTGGTAGCGCCGGGAGGATTGGCCGGCGTAATGAATATCATCAGATGACGATGGTCTTTCGTCATCACATAACTGTCATACAATTCAAACTGATCATCGTATTGCAAGTGCTGCAATTTCTTCACACCAATCCAGGAGATGCCCACGGGATCGGCCTGTATCATTTTCTTCAACACCAGGCCGGCAGGGGATATCAGGGTATTATAATCATACTGCAATGTTTTTTGCAGTTGATCCGGCATGAGTAAACTATCGATCTTTTTATAATCTCCTTCTTCCAGGAAAACGGGCAAATGCGTTTGTATCGTTTGCATCAGGCCCATCACCATATTGTCGTCGGCCTGCGCCTGGATATGTTTGATATAAGGCGATAGCTGCGCGCCCGCCCTGGATACGTATTCCGCGGCATAGGCGGTAAGACTGTCGGGCTGCGCTTCCGCGGCGCTATCGCGCTGTGAAATAGTCACGATCAGTTTATCCGCGAACTTGGAGTCCTGGAATACCTGTTGCAGTTTATCCAGCTTTTTGTCTTGCGGCAATATCTTCGTAATATCTTCTTCCAGCCTGATCTGTGCGGCGAAAAAGCCTGCCAGCAGAAAACTGGCCACAACGGATATCCACAGCCAGGCTTTATGGCGCGCAAAGAAATTATAGATCGCTATGAAGAGTTTACTCATCTTTATTTTTTTCCTCTAAAAATTGTCAACAACACAAAGCTCAGCAGCCAGGCTGCCAAACCCGCTGCTATGGCCAGTGTGATGGCGCCATACACATATTGCAAGGTATTGGCTTTAATCGTTTGCATGGAGATGCCATCGCTGAAGAACAGGTCGGTGGCAGATTGTCCCATCCATATCTTCCCGGTAAGAAAGCTGAGAAAGACCACTACCGGTATCATGGGCGGGATGCTGATATGTGCCGCAATCACCACCAATGCCTTATTCAGCTTCAGTTTGATGGATACCAGTATGGCCACCAGTAGCTGAAATCCCCATATTGGCACGATGCCCATGAATACGCCGAAGCCGATGGAGGCGGCTTTCAGGGCATTGGATTCCCGCGGGTTCAGTATTTCGTCGTGCCATAGTTTACGCCAGCTCTCGCCTTTGAGCATATAGCGTACAAAGTCGCGCGGCTTGATATACAGGAAAGTGATCAGCACCAGTACGGTATTGAGCACGCTGATACGGGAGAAATCGCGAAAGGGCCTGAAATGCGATACCCGCTCATCTGCCGGCGGGTAGTATACTTTCACGGGGGCCCAGTCTATCTTGATGCCGCGCCAGGCGCTGCGTACGAGCACTTCTATCTCAAATTCGTATTTGGTGCACCAGAAGCGCATCTTGCGCATGAGGTGCAGTGGGTACAGGCGGTAGCCGGATTGCGTATCCGGTCCTTTGAGGCCTGTTTCCACATAAAACCAGAAATTGGAAAACTTGTTGGCAAAGGTATTTTTGCCGGGCATGTTCTCCTGTTGCAGGTTGCGGGCGCCAATCACCAGTGCGCCGGGTGTTTCATCGATCTTTTGCAACATCACCGGCAGATCGGTGGCAAAATGCTGCCCGTCTGCATCCATCGTGATCACGTAATCGTAGCCCTGTTCCATCGCATAGGAAAAGCCGCGGCGCAACGCCACGCCCTTACCACGGTTAGGGCTATACGAAATTAATTGCAGTTCCGGGAATTGTTCCAATATTTTGCTGGTGCCATCCGTAGCGCCATCGTTCACCACAATCACATGACGGGTATATCCCAGCGCATCGGCGATCACCGCGCCAAGGGTAGCGGCGTTGTTGTACGTGGGGATGAGCACCGCTACGCGGTGTTGCTCAAATTGCTCGTTATGTGAATAGCTATTCTTCATTTGATTTGAAACGTATGAAGCCTCCCAGCGCTTGAAGCGCTTCAAGCGCTTTTTATTTAAATATCCCTTGAAACTTCATAAATGTCTTCTCTTCTTTCTTCAATACCGCATTCACTTTCAGCAGACTATCTTCTTCTTTATAGGTCACCTGTACATCTACCAGCGGCTGTTGCCGGGGATCGATCATGTTCAGGAATTTCATGTTGCTGGCTTTTTGCAACAGCACTTTACGCTGTACGGCTGTTTCCAGTACTTCGGTAATGGTCTGCATCATGCATACGCCGGGCACTACCGGCTGATCCGGAAAGTGGCCGCCAAAGATCGGATGCGCCGCATTCAGTTCGATGGTAACGTTGATCTGACCGGGCTCCTGCGCTGATGCAGTGATATTATAGAAGTTGCCTGCTAACATATACTATTGTTTTTTTTCGACCCTTTGCAGGGAGATATTGAAATTAAAGTTCTGATGTTTGATGCTGATGGTATCAGGTACGCCATTGGTGTAATGCTGCATCCACACTTTCACCACGGGCTTGCGTACAGATGATTTTTCTATACGTACCAGCTCCGTACAGGCGGTATCTGTGATATAATAGTTGTTACCTTTTGCGGTAGGTAGTACCGTATAACGGTAACGGCTATCCGTAGCAATGTGCGCCTGTTGCAGGTCGGGGCGGAGCAATACCAGCGCAAAGTCTTGCTGCAAGGTCTTCACCACCGCTTTCTTGTCCATCTTGCTGATAATATAATGCTTGGTAAAAGCGCCATTTTTATCAAACTCGAAGTCAAAGAATTTAAAGCCCATCTCATTGGCGAATACCACCCGGAGGCTGCTGTCGGGCATCTGCTTGAAAAACAGCAGGCCGCTGAGGTGGTGCTTCAACACATTCACCTGCGTGCTGTACAGCGTGGAGCTGAACTGCGGACTGAACTGCCGGATACAATTTACATCGCCCTCCCGGCGCTGCAAACCTTTGTACACCGACTTACAACTCACGCCCATCAAGGCGAGCAGCCACATACTATTTAGCCGTAAAAACCGCATCCGGAATATTTCCATTCAATTGTTTATGTAAAAAGCTGATGGTGGTATCATCACCGGATTGCTCTTCCATCGTGATCTTCGACACAGAGTAATCCTGTTTGTCTACCAGCAGTACGATCGTTTTGAAATATTCTTTCAGCGCCTTGTTCACCGGCGTCATTTCCAGCTTGTAGTACTGCGCATTTTCGAGGGCTTTGGTGCTGAAATCGTTATTGTCGAGCACCGTGCCGCGCACGCAATCTACCGTGATCTTGTTGATCTGGTCAAACAGCTTGTTCGCTTTGGCGGATACTTTGTTCTCCTTCTGCGCATCTTTGATCTTGATATCTTTTCCATTGATGACGAGCAGATAGTAAGAAGGTTGCTGGTACTCCATTCTCACTTTATTATCTTTCTTGAACCAGAATTTTCCTTTTGAAACGATCTTGTCCGACAGCATGCTCAGGTTTTTTTCCTGTACAAAATCGCTTTGTATAGACTGTGTATTTTGGGCGGCTTTAGCAAACTGCTGTTTAAGTGGCGACAGATCATTCACCGGTTTAAATCCGGTTTGGGCCTGCATTTGCAGGGAGGCCAGGCTGCACAATATGATCGTGATCCATTTACGCATAAGCGGTTACGTTTAACATTTTATCGATTCTTTCCAGCCGGTACCCCTTCTCGCGGATGGCGCTGATCAGGGCCGGCAGTATGCGGGCGGTGATGCTGCAGGTATCATGCAGGAGTATCACAGCGCCGGGTTGAAGCTGTGAGATGATCTTCCCCAGCAATTGTTGTTCGTCTTTCGCTACGGTATCGAGCGAGCGGATGTTCCAGCCGATGGGTGTGTAACCACCTTCTTTGATCGCTTTAGCGAGGTTCGGATTGGTAACGCCGTAGGGCGGGCGGAACAGCCGCGGTTGCAGGCCGGTGGCGTTTTCCATCACCTGGTCCATGCTGGCCAGGTCGGCAAGCATGCGGTGTTTGTTATACATATCGAACCAGAAATCATGTGAGAAGGAATGGTTACCGATCACATGCCCTTCTTCGTGTATGCGTTGCAGTAAGTTTTCGTTGCCGGCGATATGCTTACCGATGCAGAAAAAGGCGGCAGGCGCGTTTTGCTGTTGCAGGATATCCAGTACCAGCGGCGTATATTCCGGCAGCGGGCCATCATCGAAAGAGAGGGCCACTACTTTCTCGGTGGTGGCGGCTTCGCAGCGCACCGGAATATAAAAGCCGGAACGGATGTTCATGGCGCCCCATACATATAGCGGCAGCGTCAGCAATACGAGGAAGAAAAGCCATAACGGTAACGGGTATCCGAAAACAAAACGCAGGGTGATCAGGATCACCAGGTAAAGCGCCACGGTCAGATATGTTACCTTGTAATTCAGCATGCACGTAAGAGAACCAGGGAATGGTGTGTGCCCTGGTGATGGTTATACAATAATACGGTCCTGATATTGGCGGGCGCCTGGCCGTAGAACATGGCGGCGGCAGGCACATCCTGCTCCGCGATGATACGATTGGCCATCCACATACCGAAGGAAGCGGCCGTGGGATATTCGCCGCACAGGTGTTTGAAGCAGGCCTCCGGATGATCCGGGAACAGCGCTGCTGCTATCTCTTCATAAAATTCATCCTGGTCTATATCTCCATTCCTGCCGGTGAGCAGCAGGTCGATATCGTTGAGCGAACAGTTATTTTCTTCGAGAAACTTTACCACGTGACCAATCACTTCGCCCTCCCACAGCGGTTTGTAGAGGGTGCTCACCCCCGCCAGCTCTGCGGCGGCATGCGATCCCTTTTCGCTGCTGAGGATAAAGAAGGCTGCGCCTTCGCCCGCAATAGTGCCGCGGGTGGGGCTGTTGAGCAGCTCCATCGTTTTCACCGGCTCTTTTTTATAGAGGCCAAAGCGACTGAGTATAGTGTGACTATAATCGGTGATTTCGTCCAAACCGCCTGCCAGTATATTTTTGGCGGCGCCTTCTTTCAATATCATGGTCGCATCGAGCAGGGCGTTCTCGAAAGAGAAGCCGCGATGCACAAAGGTATTGTTGTAAGCGTTGCAGCCCAACAGCAGCGCGATCTGGCCGGCTACGGTATTGTGAGTAGACTGGATAAATGCTGTAGGCGTGAGCATTTCTTCCTGCTGGTTCACCATTTTGGTGAGGAACACGCCGGTATCATCGAGGCAGCCGTAGGCAGTGCCGGTGATGATGGCATCCGGCATGGTGATGCCCGCCTCTTCGAGGCTCAGGCTAGCCGCGCCCACACCCATTTTCACGATGTGGCTCATGCGGCGTATCTGTTTGATGTCGACCCACTGCTTGTAATCCGGATCGATCACCGGCAGGCGCACCTGGTCGTATTCCTTTACTGTTGCCAGCAAGGGGCCTATCTGCGCGGTGTCTTGCGCAGAGATACAACCGGATCCGTTTATATAGATGTTCATCATGCTTTTATTCTTTTGAAAACACCAGGCTGGAGCAGTTACCGCCAAAGCCGAATGAATTGGACATCACATGTTGCAGGTCATTGCCTTCGGAGAAGGTAGTGGCAGGCGAGAAGGGCAGCTCCGGCATCTGGTGGGCAAAGCGCAGATTCGGATAGATGATGCCATCTCTCACGGCCAATGCGGAAAATACCGCCTCAATGCCGCCACTGGCGCCAAGTGTATGGCCGGTAAAAGATTTGGTAGAGCTCATCGCCGGGAAATGCGGCGCAAACAGTCGCTTGATGGCGATGCCTTCTGACTCGTCATTATTTTGTGTGCCGGTGCCATGCAGGTTGATATAACCGATATCATGCGCTTGCAGTCCGGCCATATCCAGCGCGCCTTTCATGGCGAGGTAATTGCCTGTGCCATCCGGCGACGACGCCGTTTGATGATAGGCATCATTGGCGTTGGCAAAGCCGCTGAGGCGGCACCACGGCTGGATATGCGCTGCCAGCGTATCGGAGATGAGTACCACATAACCCGCGCCCTCGCCCAGGTTGAGGCCTTTGCGCGTGGCATCGAAAGGGCGGCAGGCCTGCTGGTCCAGGATCATCAGGGTATTGAAACCGTTGAGGGTAAAGCGCGTGAGCGAATCCGCGCCACCGGCGATCACCACATCCACTATATTGTTGCGGATCAGGCGCGCGCCATACATCAGCGCATTGGCCGCTGAAGAGCAGGCCGTACTGATGGTAGATACATGATGACGGATGCCGAGGGCATCTGCTACAATCTCGGTCACACTGCCACACTCGTGGTGTATCACATCGCGCAGCCTTCCGCCCTTGTCGGGAGCGGCGAGGAAGGCGCTGAAAAAATCTTCGGTCTTGTCCATACCGCCAACCGTATTGGCGGAAACCAGCCCCACGCGGTAATCCGCGGGGTTGCCCAGGGCAGACGATTCCCAGGCATGTTTGGCGGCGATGAGGCTGAGCAGCGCCGTACGGCTGATCTCCTCCGGCAGGCCGGCCATTTCCGCCAGGGTGGCATTGCCGGCCTTTACCTCCGCCACCGGAAAGGTGTTGCGGTGTATGGACGACAGGTACTGCATCGGGGCCATACCCGGCTCCATCTTGCGGAACGAGGCGATACACGCCTCGAGATCAAGGCCTATGCCGCTGATCACACCACCACCCGCTATCCACACCTTTTCACTCATGCTTTAGCAGTTTGCTGTGCGGTGATAAATTCCGCCATCGAGCGCACGGAATAAAATACTTCCGGGCCCTGTTCTGGATTGGCAATGCGGATGTTGTAGTGTTGCTGCAATAATACGATCAGCTCCAGCGCATCGATCGAATCGAGCCCCAGCCCCTCCTTGAACAAAGGCTGGTCGTTGCCGATGTCTTCCGGTTTCACTTCCTGCAAATTCAATTGTTCGATGATCTGCGCTTTCAGATCTGCCATCAACTTTTCCACTTCTTGTTGCGTATTTTAATAATAAATAGATGATAGATTTTCAGGAGTGAGCGGCATCGCGCCCGCTACAGGCTTGCGTTCTGCCAACACCATCACGGCTTCGTACTGCTGGTCCATCACTTCTACCCAGGCGCTCAGGCAAGCCTGCAAAGGCGTTTCCGCCAGTAGCTGCGCCGGATAGGACGATAAGAGATGGGCATCAAATGCAGCAGACACAAAAAAGGTATTCTCTCCTTTAAAACCATGCCGGATGCTGATCTCCCCCATCACAATATTGGGCAGCGTATATACAAACAGTGCCGGGCTCGCGAAATCCTTTACCGTAGCGAAATAGCGAAGATCCGTATCCAGGCTCGCGCTGCGGTTGGAGAGCACCATGCCCACCGCTTCCGCCGGCAAAGCCGCCACCGGGCTGTCTTTCAGCAGCACTTCCGCTGCCAGCCATCCCAGTTTGCTGAGGGCGTCCATCTTGTGGAATTTCGGATACTGCCCCGAAAACCGGTCGTAGCCCGCCCGCAGGAAATCTTGTAAATCCAGCTCCTGCCCCGCTTCCCACAACAGTTCCCCATTAAGCCGGATGCTGTTGTTACGAATAATACAAACGCCTGTGATATATGCTTCGCCGCTATTCAATCTCTGAACTGCTTTTTAATTTTTCGGTTAATTCAATCGTACGTGCCAGGCGCTTCAAAGCGGTATCATGGTTCTTCACAAAAGGATTCTCCATATCCCACACATAGCCCGCCAGTACGGAACATATCTGCCCCTTGATCAGCGGATCCGCATCTTTCTTGAAGAAGATGGTATCCAATGTGCCTTCATACCAGGCCATCACATAAGAGCGGAAGGTGTTTACCCCCTGTAAGGTAGGCTCCATGTATTCTTTCTCCCAATCCACCTCCTCGCCTTTCAGCTTGCGGATCACCAGTTTGGCCGCGGTTTGACTGGACACGCAGGCCAAAGTTACGCCAGATGAGAAAATCGGGTCCAGAAATTCTGTTACGTTGCCGGTGAGCACAAATCCATCTCCGTAGAATTTATCCGTAGTGGCCGACCAGGACTGCAATACCCTTGGTTCAAATACCAGTTCCACATCGCGGAAACGCTCCCTGGTATAGGGTTCCGCTTCCAGCAGCGCGCGGTATTTCTCTTCATCGGTACCCGGGTATTGATCAAAAAATTCCGGATCGCCTACAAAGCCCAGGGAGGTGACCCCGGTGGAGAAAGGAATGATCCATATCCACACGCCTTTTTTGTGCACCACCGCCGTAATGCGGTTAGGCTCATCAGCCATGGAGCGGCGCGCATCCACGGTATGGGCAAAGAGCGCCTTGCGCGGTTGCAGGTTCGAATTTTTTTCCAGGTTGAACAAACGCGGGATCACGCGGCCATAGCCGCTGCCATCCACGATGAAACGCGCCGCAATCTCCATTTCATTTCCTTCCGCATCCACTACTGTCGTAACGGAATCAGAACCATTGAAACGTATAGCCGTTACCGTTGTTTCGTATGCAACGGGCACTCCCATTTTCTCTACCGTATCAGCCAGTGTTTTGTCGAAGTCGGCACGGGTCACCTGCCAGGTCCAGGTCCAGCCGGGGGTGTATTGCTCTTTGAAAGTGAAGTCACACACCGCACTGCCTTTCACGAACTTGGCGCCGAATTTCTCCTGAAATCCTTTTTCCTGTATCGCCTCAATGAAACCCGCTTCCTGCAAGGCATCCATGCTGCGCGGCAGCAGGCTCTCGCCAATCACGAAGCGAGGAAATTTCATCTTCTCTACGATCTTCACTTTATAACCCGCCTGGTGAATAATGGACGCCGCCACAGTACCCGCAGGCCCTGCCCCGATTACTAACACATCGACTTGTTCAGTTTTCATACGGTAAAAAGATTTTGGGAGTTTAATATTTTGATCAGATCATTATTTTTTTTGACATTTCAGCAGCGTGTAATTGAGCCCCATGCGGTCATTTTCCTCTGTGATCGCCAGTCCTGCCTGATCGATGCACTGGAAGAAATCATCCGTGTGGTACATCTGGCTGTTGCCGTTGGCCATCGCCGTGAAATACAGCGAAGTTTGCTGTAAGCAAAATGCCGCCGACTTGAACTGCTGGCGGTTCCAGAAGGGCTCGAGGATATAGATGGTGCCGCCGTCGTTCAGCGCTTCGCGGCAGCGCGACAGGATCGATACGATCTCCGCTTCGGAGAAGCAATCGAGGAACTGGCTCATCCAGATGGCATCAAAGCCTTTCGGGAAAGGCTTGCTCTCATCGAGGATATTGGCCACATGAAAATGCACACGGTTTTCCACGCCGGCATCTTTCATTTTTTGTTGCGCAAGGCCTACCTGTCCGGGCAGGTCGAAGATGGTCACATCCACTTCCGGATCTTTGGCAGTGCAGGCCAGCGCCCATTTGCCGGTATTGCCGCCTATATCGAGCAGCCTTTTCGGATGGCGCTCAAAAACGATATCCAGTGCCGCCGGTGTGGCGAGATCGGAATAATAGTGATCGAAATCGAACCAGCTTTTGCCCACAGCGGGTGGCAACAGGGAAAGGCCGGGATAGATGGTATCCCAGGGGCCCAGTTCTTTCAGGCCTGCCGGCTTGCCTTCCGTAAGGGCTTCCTGCAAATGGTACATGCCTTTGTAGCAGATATCCTGCGTAAAGTCCATGTTGATGCGAGTCAGCTCATCGTGCTGAATAAAGTAACCTGTTTTGGTAAGCGTGTATTTTTTGTCGTTCACAATCACCAGCTCCATGCCCAAACCGGCTTCCAGCAATACTCTTACGGCATAGCGGTTCATGCCAACCTTCTCCATGATCCCTTCGATGGTGATCCCTTCGGAGCCGCTTTCGCTCACCGCTTTTAAAATGCCCATGTCGCGCAATGCCCTGGTAGCCTGGAAAGCGATGGGGGCAAAGGCGAGCCATAATGCGGCTTCTTTCGCCTGTAGTGCTGTTTTTGTTTCTTTATTAAACACGAATGATCGATTTAAAAATGTTTATACAAGATCGTGATTATCCTTTTAAACTGAACACCATGGCGGCATTGCAGCCACCGAAGCCCGATACGGACTTCAGCAGGTGTATGGCGCTGGTGTGGCTGTTGCTACCGCTGGCTTTCACCGGCAGGCTCACGCCGGGCGTTTCAAATCCTTTAGTGGCCACTATTACGCCGGCTTTCAATGCATGCATGCTGATGATAGCCTCTATCAGCCCGGCAGCGCCAAGGGTATGACCATAGTAGCCTTTGAGACTGTTTACCGGTACATCGGCCAGGCCGGCATGATGCAGCGCCTTGGCTTCCATTTCATCATTGTACAGCGTAGCGGTGCCGTGTGCCGATACAAACCCGATATCAGCGGCGCTAATACCGCTGCCCTGCAAAGCGAGGCGCATGGCCGATGCCAGCTCTTCGCCTGTGCGGGACGGGCCCGAAATATGATTGGCATCGTTACTGATCGCCCCTGCCCCCACCGCAAAACCGCTGCTCTTCGAAGGGTCGTTGGTCAGTATCACCGTAGCGGCGCCCTCTCCCAGCGATACGCCGGAACGGGCTGCATCAAAGGGTTTGCAGGGACTGGCGCTCACCGCCTGGAACGACTGAAAGCCGGAAAGTACAAACTTCGTGAGCACATCGGCGCCGCTTACCACCACATGATCGTAGCGGCCGGAAGTGATGAGGCGCTTCGCCGTTAAAATGGCCACCAGCCCGGAAATGCAGGCCGTGCTCACCACCAGCGGCGTATTGGCTGCCTGGAACCAGGCCGCGATCTTTTCCGCGGTAGCCGCCAGCTGCATATCGTGCAGAGGTGGCTCGGCGCCCTCCGGCTGCTGCTCCAGCAACTCAATGTTACCTTTGGTGGTAGAGATGATGAAGCCCGTGCGCGGATGGCGGAGTGTAATATCCGTTTGCTGCAAGGCCTCCTGTACGGAGGCGATGAGCAGCTGTTCAAATTTCGTATAGTCTTTCAGGTTATACTGCCCGGTATAGGATGCCAGTTGGCCTGGCGCCATCATGGCAGCATAGAACGGAGCGGCCGCAAAGGCCGTGTCATCATGCATCCGGATGCCGCTATTATTCAACAGCACCTGTTCCACATTCTCCCGGGTAGTACTGCCCAGCGGGCTCACAATATTATCGGCGGCTACGAAGATCGTTTGCATAAAACCCGGTTATATCAGCCCATGCTGCTCTTTCCATTGACGGAAAAAAGCAGGAATGGTGAGTTGTAAGGTAGATGTTTCCTTGTCCAGGAAAACCTGTACGGAGGAGCCTTTCGCTACTACCTCACCAGTGGCTGCATTGGTAAGCGTATATTCAAATTTTATTTTGGCTGCCATATCGTCTACGTACGTGGTAGCAACGTTTACACGGTCGCCGTAACGGAGCGGGCGCTTGTAATCGCATTGTATGTTCACAACAGGAACGGTATATCCTGCTGCAAGAATATCGAGATAGCGCAAACTATATTTCTCACCGAAAGCTTCTCTCCCGTCTTCAAAATATTGTACGTAATGCCCGTGCCATACGATTCCCAGCGGATCTGCCTCATTAAATCTTATCAGTACCTTGGTGCTTTCAGTTAAAGACATAGTAAATTTCTGGATTTTTTGATGTGAGAATTTAAGCATTTAAAATCCCTGAATCCGTAAATCTTCACATCAAGAAATATTTTTTTTCTTTGGTTTCTTCGCCATCGCCGGCTTGCTTTCTTTCTTCGGCTGTTGTGCCGGGCGTTCCTCTTCCGGATCTTTGGCGTCGGCATATTTTGTTTTCAGCTTGTTGTAATCTGAATACAGGTCATCCAGCACTTTGTGTACGGTATAAGCCCAGTAGTTGCGGAAGCCGAAGCCTTGTGCCTTACCGCTGTAACGCTCTGCCATCAATACATTGCGGGTGCCCATGTCAATAACGGTCACGTACATGGAAGCCGCTTTATCGCTCTTGCTCATGCCATCCATTACGAACATGACGCCAATACCTTTTTTGCCATTGAAGTTATAGCCTTTTACCAGTTTGGTCACGTCTTCCGGTTTCAGGCGTTCGAAATCAGCGGTGTTCGATGATTTCAGGTTATCGGGATTGGTTTTCTCGTTGTGTTCATTCACAAAAGAGATATCGTAAGTTACCTTATCGCGGCGGAAAGCGCCGGGCACATCATATTTTTTCGGTTCATTCATGATCACGTCGTTGATGCCGGCAAAGTGGCGGCCAACGATATCATCTGCTCTGGCTGCGCCATCGCCGATGAGGCGCGCTTGCGTGAAATCCACGCCCAGCCAGGTAAAGGAAGAATCCTTGTTGTCAAGGAAATTTTTCAGTTTCTGTGCCTGTACAGTCGAGCAGAGGCCAATTAACAATACTACCGGGAGAAGGAAAAGTTTAGTGGCGTTCATGACGGTAAAAATTTATAAGGGATTGGTGAATATTTTCATTTCACAGCGGGCCATCACTTTGCCCTGGTACAGCACTTTTCCGGTGACCATCGTGGCATTGAACACTTCTGATCCGATTTCAGTAACGGTTTCGATGGTAGCGCCGGCGGGTGGCAGTTCAAATATTTCCAGGTCTTTCACTGCGCCGATGAAGCCGAGCGGTACAGGGGCGTTCTGCTGGCGGGAGATATAACCGATGCGGGCGGCGGCGGTTTGGGCAATGTTCTCCATCAGGCCGGGCGGCATCAGCACGCCGTTCTCCACAAAAACATTATCCGGCGCAATGGCAAGCGCAGTGCGGGTTACCGGCCCGTCAACTTCCAGTATGCCGCTGACCATCACAATAGGTGTGCGTTGCGGAATGTAAGCGGTGATATCATCTGTATGAATAAACATCTGCACAAGTTATTGTAAAAAATAAAACACGAAATAAATAGAATTATACGAAATTATTAACAGTAAAAACACGCATTATTCCCAGAAATCGTAATAATTGAACCACTGTGTAGGATAGCGGCGGATCTTCTCTTCCATCACCTGCACAAAGTCCTGAACGGCAGCATCTACGCCCTGGCTGCGGCGTCCGTGGTAGGTTTTCGGTTCTGTGGCATAAAAATGATAATGCGTGGAAGTTTCCTTGAAGGCAAAAACAGCGGCAACAGGCACCCGGAAAGTAGATGCCAGCAGGAATGGTCCCATAGGGAATTTCGCCGGATGCCCCAGCAATGTAGCAGTAAGGGTTTTATTGCCGGGCAGGAAACGATCGGCGTGCATGCATACCAGCTCCTGGTGGCTCAGGGCGTCGTTAATAGCGTATATGTGCGACAGGTCGTCTTTGATCACGATGATATTCACATTCCGGTCGCCGGTAACAGAGGCCAGGTAATCTTTGATGCGCTGGTGCTCTCCATCAAACATCACAATGTTGATGCGGGTTTTCAGCCGCTTGAAGAGGTGGCCGGCCGCTTCCCAGTTGCCCAGGTGAGCGCTCAGCAGGATACCGCCTTTGCCGCCTGTCGCCATCTCGTGCAGGTACTGCTCTCCATCAAAATCAAAGGTGAATTGGTTGCTCATGCCCGCCATCACCACGATCTTGTCGATGATGGTTTGCCCGAACACATAATAATTCCTGTACACGCTGAGGATAGACTTCAGCCTGCCATATCCGGCCTTGGTGTGAAAGTAACGATAGATGGGTTTTGAGGAACTCCAGGAAAACAAAAAATAGTATGCGGCTACAAACCTTAACAGCAGATAAGCGGGATATACGCCGCCATAACGGAGTATGGCTATGAAAATACGGTACCCGAGCTTATTCCCTTTCGACTTTCCCTGCCAGGAAGCCATTATACCAGTTCTTTTTGTTGAATACGAGCGGTTACATAATCGTAGAAATCCTGGAAGGTAACGATAGATTGAAAATCTTCCGGCTTCACTTTAAAACCGAAATTATCTTCAATCACCACCACCATGTCGATATAATCCAGGCTGTCAAGGTCCAGCGTGGACTTGAGGTTTGCTTCAGGCTTAATATCAGCGGGGTTTGCTTCAAACTCCTCTACCAGAAACTTGTTCGTAACAGTTATTATTTCTTTGATATCCATAAAAGTGTTAAAACAGATATAGGTTGATTTTTTAATAATGATTACTAATCTGAATGCTCATCCAATATGTATGAATCAACCTTTGTTCATTCCTATTTCGAGCATCAAAGTTAAGAAAATATATTTGGCAGTAAAGCACAGTCCTTCAGCGGGTGTTTTCCACATCCCGGGCATTACTCTAAAATCGGCGCGGGGCTTACTTTCCGGTCCATCCTCTTACGATCAGCGAGGAATTGGTGCCCCCGAAACCGAAAGAGTTGGACAAAAATACATTAAAGTTTTTATTAATTGTTTTATCGGCAATATTCAGTTTGGCTGCATCTTCATCTGGATTTTCCAGGTTGATATTTGGGGCGATGAAGCCGTTCTGCATCATGAGCATGGAATAAACGATCTCGCTGGCGCCGGCCATCCAGCACTCATGGCCGGTCATCGACTTGGTGGAGCTTACCCATGGGCGGGAATCGCCGAACACTTCGTGGATGGCCTTGGCCTCGCTGGCATCGCCCGCAGGCGTGGAGGTGGCGTGCGCGTTGATGTATTCGATATCTTTTGCCTGTACGCCTGCATCTTTCAACGCGATCTGCAGGGAGCGCACTGGCCCTTCTACTGTTGGATTGGAAATATGCGCACCATTGGAAGAGAAGCCATAGCCCAGCACTTCACCGAGGATGGTGGCTCCCCTGCGCTGTGCGGATTCCAGGCTTTCGAGTATCACGGTGGCAGCGCCGCCGCTGGGCACGAGGCCATCGCGGTCGCGGTCAAATGGCCGGGAGGCGCGGGCAGGGTCACTCTCTCTCACTGAAAATGCTGCGATCGCATCGAAGTTACCCATCGCATAGATGTTCACTTCCTGCGCGCCGCCACAGATAACGGCATCCTGCATCCCGTTCTTGATAAACATATAGCCCAGCCCTATTGCATGCGAGCCGCTGGCGCAGGCCGCGCTCACGCTGAAGTTCACGCCTTTGAGCTTGAAGATGGTAGCGAGGTTCATGTTCACCGTGGAGTTCATCGTCTGGAACACAGAGCCAGAGCCCACCAGCATGGTATCTTTCTTCTCCCGCATGATATCGGTCGCTTCAATCACCGGTTTGGCAGAACTGTCGTTGCCATATAAAAGTCCGATTGGCGTACTATCGATATAATCCTGGTCGATGCCGGATTGTGCAAGCGCCTCACGGGTAGCCATAAACGCAAATTCTGCCTGCTCTGGCATCATCAGCCTGGCGCGACGGTCCAGCAAGCCTTTCAGCTCGGGGCGCTCGATATAGCCGGTGAGGCCGGAGCGGTAACCGAATGCCTTGCGCTCAGGATCGAGCACAATGCCCGATTTGCCGGTATATAATGAATCTCTCACTTCCTGCAGGTTTTTACCAATGCAGGAGTAGATGCCCAATCCAGTGATCACAACTCTGTTCATAAGCCCGAAATTAGGTATGTAAACCTCCGTTAATATTCAGCACTTCACCCGTGATATATCCGGCATCCTTTGAAACGAAGAAGGCCACGGCTGCTGCTACTTCTTCCGGTGTGCCGAAACGGTTCATCGGCACCTGTGCCGCCAGTTCCTTTTCATTCAGCTCGGCGGTCATATCCGTGCTGATGAATCCGGGAGCTACCGCATTTACCGTAACGCCGCGCTTGGCCACTTCCTGCGCCAGCGCTTTGGTAGCGCCGATCACGCCGGCCTTGGCAGCGGAATAATTGGTTTGCCCCGGTAATCCTTTGATGCCCGATAAAGACACCATGTTCACAATGCGGCCGTAACGTTTCAGCAACATGCCGTTGATCACCTGCTTGGTCACATGGAAAAAGCCGTTCAAACTGATGTTCAGCACATTGTTCCACTGACTTTCATTCATCCAGAACATCAGTGAATCCTCGCGGATGCCTGCATTGTTGACCAACACCTCGATATGATGTTCCTTGTTCTGTTCTATCCAGCCACCCAGCACCTGTTGCACTTCGGCGGCATCGCCTACATTGAACTGCAACAGCTCACCGCTGCTGCCGGCGGCCTTCACGGCTTCCAGCGTTTCATTGGCGGCGGCTTCATTGCCTTTATAATTGATCAACACATGGTATCCCAGTGTTGCCATCTTTATACATACTGCCCTGCCTATCCCTCTTGATCCACCTGTTACGAGTGCGCACTTCATGAAAAATTACGAATTACGAATTAAGAATTACGAATTACGAAAACTGCACCGGTTCGTTTTTCACCAGGTATTCTTTGATTTTCTGAAGGTCTTTATACTTGTGACTGTCCTCAATAAATTTAGGGAAAATCGCCCTCACTTCGCTGTAGATCTTGTGGGAGAAAGCAGCGAGCCTGTCCTGGCAATTGAGATAATCCACTGCCTGTAACATCGTCATCACTTGTATCGCCAGCACTTCGAAAGTATTTTCCACCACTTTATTCGCCATCAGCGCCGCATTGCAGCCCATGCTCACAATGTCCTGGTTATCGTTGTTATTAGGAATACTGTGCACATACATCGGGAAAGACAAGGTCTGGTTCTCTGCAACCGTAGAGGTAGCGGTGAACTGCACGCCCTGCATACCGAAGTTGAAGCCCAGCTTGCCCAGGTTCATGAACGGCGGGAACTTGTGATTCAGCTTGTCGTTCAGCAGGTAGTTGAGCTGGCGTTCCGCGAGCATCGACAGTTTCGTGATCGCGATCTTCAGCTTGTCCATTTCCAGGGAAACATAATCGCCATGGAAATTGCCGCCATGGAACACGTTCTGCAAGTCGTGATCCACTACCGGGTTGTCGCTCACAGAGTTCAGTTCCTGCACCACTACTTTCTCTGCCTGTGCCAGCGTATCGTACACGGGGCCAAGGATCTGCGGCACGCAGCGCAGGGAATAGTATTCCTGTACTTTATCTTTAAATATTTCTTCTTCCAGCTCTTTATAAAGATGATCAGGGCGATGACGTACCATCTTGCTGCCCTGCAATATCTCTCTCATCTTGGCAGCGATCTTGTTCTGTCCTTCGTGCAGCTTTACTGCATTGAGTTCGGCCGACAGATGATCATCAAATGCTTCTACAATTTCGTTGATCATGGCAGATAATACCACAGACCATCCGAGCAATTTTTTCGCCTCGATAAGATTTACCAGCCCTACGCCGGTCATGGCAGAAGTGCCGTTGATCACGGCCAGGCCTTCGCGCACATGGATGCCCATTGGTTTGATACCCAGGCGGGCAAATACCTCTGCGGTGGACTGCATTTTATCTTCATACCATACTTCCCCTTCTCCGATGAGCACCAGCGCCAGATGGGCCAGCTGTACAAGATCGCCGCTGGCGCCTACGCCGCCATGCTCAAACACGCACGGATATACGTTTTTATTGATCAGCTCTGCCAGCAGCTGCACCACTTCGGGATGCACGCCGGAATGGGCTTGCATGAAACTGCTCAAACGGGCTATCATCAAGCCTTTGGTGAGCAGCGGCGGCATGCATTTGCCGGCGCCGGAACTATGACTGCGGATCAGATTGTATTGCAATTGCAAAGTATCGGCATCCGGAATGCGGTATTGCGCCATCGGGCCAAAACCGGTATTGATGCCGTAGATCAGTTTCTTCGCGGAAAACTGCTTCAGGAATGAAAAGCTCTTTTCCACCTGCTGTAAAGCCGCCGGGTCCAGCACCAGCTCTTCGCCTCCAAAAAGTACCCTGTACACTTCGTCAAGGGTCAGCGCCTTACTTCCTATTGAAACCATGTCTCTGTTAAATTAAATTTATTGTGTATGTAAAAAAGTGCTCAAAAATAGTACAAAGATGGATTTATCCAAATAAATACCCTCACCCCTATCCAAAATGCGGATAAGTACTTATGCGGATAATACGTTAGGTGATTACTCCTCCTCCGCTGGCCCAGGCGGCGTCACCAGCACTTTATCAATGCGGTGCGCATCCATATCGATGATCTCAAAGGTAAAGCCTCTCCAGTCGAATTTTTCGCCGGTTTGGGGGATATGTTCCAGGTGGTGCAGTATAAAGCCAGCCAGTGTATCGAAGTCCTGCTCAAATTCCGCCATCCAGTCCTCCCGGTCGAACTCCGCGAGGAAATCGTAGAAGGGTATCTGCGCATCCACGAGGTAGGTGCCATCATCTCTCAACACCATCTCGTAATCGTCATTCTCTTCTGTTTCGGGCATATCGCCTACGATGGCCTCCAGTATGTCGTTGAGCGTGATCATACCGAGGAAGGTGCCATATTCATCCACAATGAAAGCCGCATGTACATGTGTTTCCTTAAATTTCTCCAGTACCTGGTAAGCGGTATTATTTTCCGGCACGAACAGTGGTTTCTTGATGATCTGCGCCAGCGGCAAAGCCTTGCCGGATAAGGCATACAGGTCTTTGATGGATACCACGCCCTTGATGCTGTCTATCTGCCCGTCGCATACCGGGTACACGGAATGCAGGCTGCTATGTATCTTCTGCTGATAATCGGCCGGCGCTTCGTTGATATCCAGCCAGGTAATATCGGTGCGGTGCGTCATGAGCGAAGTGATGTTACGGTCGCCCAGATGGAATACCCGCTCAATGATCTCCTGTTCTGTTTCTTCGATGGCGCCGGAAGTGGTGCCTTCGTTGATGATGGCTTTGATCTCCTCTTCCGTTACGTGGGTATCGGTAGGGCGGAGATTGAATAATTTCACTAATACGTTGGTAGAGGCGCTTAACAAAGAGATGAAAGGATAGGTGAGCCAGGAGAGCAGGGTCATAGGCTTGGCCATCGTTTTAGCGATGGCTTCCGGCTTGGCCATCCCGATGCGCTTGGGCACCAGTTCGCCCAGCACCAGGGAGAAATAAGTGATCACCACTACAATGAGTATGGTAGCCAGCGGGCCGCTGTAAGGCTGTAAGGCGGGAACCTGGTTGATGAAGGCAATCACATCTGTTTTGATGCTTTCGCCGGAATAGATACCCGTTAAGATGCCGATGAGGGTAATACCGATTTGAACGGTAGAAAGAAATGTGTCCGGATTGTTGGCCAGCTTCAGTGCGGCCTTTGCTTTTTCATCCCCCTTATTGGCCAGATGTTCCAGCCGGATCTTCCGGGCTGATACCATCGCTATCTCCGACATCGAGAATATGCCATTCAATAAAATGAGGATGAGGATAATGACGACTTCCATGATATAAAGCCTAAAAATAAAAAATTATTCAAATACCAGGGTAAGAAATGCAAGAACAAGCCCTGCCGCTATCGCCAATACCTTACGGCTACTGAGTTCATGATGTTTTGTACCACTCTCATAAAAGATGGTGGTAGAAATATGCAGGAAAGCGCCGATCACCAAAGCCACGAGATACAGGAGATAATGGGATACCACTTCAAAACGGCTGCCCAGCCATCCTGCCAGCACGGCCGCCAGCGGCGTTACCAGCGCAAATACAATGAGGATGCGCCACAGCTGCGAACGTTGCTTGTTAGCATGCATCATCACCGTGATGAGTGTAAGCGCCTCCGGTATCTTGTGCGCCGCTACCCCCAGCATGAGCGAAGGCAGGGCCGACTGATCATCATACCGGAATCCCAGCGGGATACCCTCCATGAATGCATGGATGGAAAGGCCCAGCAGCAAAGGCGTTACGGCAATATGATGATGGTGCTGCGCGGTGGGCAGGTGCGTATGCCCGTGCTCCATCCCGTGTGAAAGCTGCTGCAAAAATACCTGCAGGAAAAAACCTATCACGATGTAGATGCCGGCGCTGTGCCCCAGTTCATGATACACTTCGGGCAGCAGGTGCATGATGGTAACACCAAAGAGAAAGGCGCCCGTAAAGGCCAGCAGGTAAATAGAGAAATTGGCGTGTATACGCTTTACCGTCATGGGGATCACCCCTCCGGCAATGGTAGCCACCAATACCAGTATCAGATAGTTCCAGTTCATGATGCAAGTTCAGGCTCCAGTCTTATGCGGCGTTTAAAGAAACTACCGCTCAGCAGCCCTACAAGAAGGCCTAACACGGCGCCACCGAAAACATCCAGTGGATAGTGCACCCCTACATATACCTGCGCATAGGCAATCGATGCTGCCCAAACGAAGAATAGCCAGGCGTAACGGCCAAAAGCTGATTTTAAAGTTAAGAAACAAAATGTAGCCAGCGCAAAATGATTGGCAGCATGGTTAGAGGTGAAACTGCCGCTCATCGGGCAATACACCACCAGCACCCGCGCATAGTGCGATACGATCGGATCGCGGCAGGGCCGCACACGGCCGATCGACTCTTTGAGGAACAGGCTCACCTGGTCGGAAATAGCAAAGGTGACCAGGAAGAAAACGATCCAGAAGAAACCTCTCCATCCATAATTGATCGTGATGAAAAGGGCCAGGAACAGGTACAGGGGCGCCCATACAAAAGGCTCCCGCAGGAACGGCATGAGCACATCCAGCCACGCGTTGTGCCATTGTCCGTTGATATGAAAAAATAATCTTAAATCCCCCCGAAGGATGCTATCTAGCATGGCTTTGATTTTGTAGCCACGATGATCAGGCGTGGCGAACGCAGCTCATCATAGCTGTTAAAATGATAATCGCCGAATATTTCCGTTATAACAAGACCCTGACGGGCAAACATTACTTCAAAATCCTCCCTGGTAAAGGCATTCACGCTCTCGGTAAAAGTGGCGCGCCGCAGTTTCTCCTTATCCAGTATATTGATCTGTTTTAAAAACTTCTTGTCTTTCAGCTCTCTCTTGATATCAAACACCACATGATCTTTCTCCTTCACCTCATCTTTCACCAGGTGCGCCGCCACATATTTGCTGTTGAGATAATCCAGTACCAGCTTGCCTTCCGGCTTGAGGGCGTTCTTCAGCGTACGCAGGGCATTGTCGTTATCGCGCCGGGTATCAAAGTAACCGAAGCTTGTGAAGAAATTGTATACCACATCAAAATAATTGATGCGGAAAGGCAAACGCATATCGTGCTGAAAGAAGCTCAGGTGCTCATTTTCCAGTTTCTTCGCCGCATTGATGCTCTCGATGGAAAGATCGA
The DNA here is from genome assembly GCF_902167635.1 of Chitinophaga vietnamensis. Taxonomy (GTDB): domain Bacteria; phylum Bacteroidota; class Bacteroidia; order Chitinophagales; family Chitinophagaceae; genus Chitinophaga; species Chitinophaga vietnamensis. The sequence continues at coordinate 417,539 of NZ_CABHMS010000005.1, read as the reverse complement.
TGCCGGTAACATTATAGCCTTTATCTGCCAGGTATTTGGCATGACGGCCTTTTCCACAGGCCACATCCAGCATCAGCGCGCCCGGCGGCGGCTGAAGATAGGCCAGCAGCTTGTCAATGAATGCAGCAGCCTCCCTTTCATCGCGGTTATTATATAACAGGTGATAGTAGGGAGAATTGAACCAGTCCTTAAACCATAACTTTTCTGCTTCCACTGATTACTGCTGTTTTTTATTGTTAAACATCAAATATCGCGTGCTTTCATAAAACCCGCGTGTTAAATTATCCAGATATTTTGCGGTGTCGGCCTGTTGTGCCTGTACGTTTTTCATCGGGTCCTGCTGCAGGTCGTACAAGGCGGTAGCGTTGGTTTTGAAGTTCACTTCGTACAGGTAGCGGTTGCCCATCATGGCATAATAAGGCTGCTGGTTGCGCACATAAGTGATGAAAACATATTTGTTATCAGCGCGGGTACTATCGAACAGGTTCACGCCCATGGTGTAGTTGCGGTAAGGCATGCCCACCAGGCTGGCCATCGTAGGATATACGTCCAGCAAGCTGCCGGGAGTAGTTACCACTTCTGGTTTTACATGTTGCGGACTGTACATGAATGCGGTCACGTGCACGCCGCCGGTAGCCATTTCATATTCCGGCAGCGGCATGAAGCTGTACGGATTGAGCACGCAGTTATGATCTCCGAAGAACATAAAGACGGTGTTATCCAGGTAGCCGTCTTTCCTGGCCATATCGATAAGATGCCCCACATTATAATCTTCGTAGCGGAGCGCATTGAACTGGTCGATGGAAACAAATCCTGATTTTTTGAATTTGTTCATATCGATATCTTTTTCTTTCAATGGCTTGAAGTCGCCGGCACCGCTGGTAGTGGTATAAGGCGGATGGTTATCTGCCAGTTGCAGGAAAGCCACAAAAGGTTCTTTCTTGTCATTGGCTTCTTTGAACACGGCGCTGGCCTCGGTAACGAGATCATAGTCCGAAACGCCCCATACATCAGCCTTTGCAGCTTTGTAATAACCTTCTTCAAATATCTTCACCCCCTCTACGTTGTTGGTGAATACTGCGCGGATATTGGCCCAGTTGGTGTTTCCACCGAGCAGGTAATATTTGTGGTATCCTTTGAACTGGTCCATTATGATGCGCTGATCGAGCATCTTGGGATGACGGCTGGCTGTTTTCACGCTGGTTACATCGGGCAGGCCGGTGGTAACGCCAAACACTGTTTTGGCGGTGCTGATGGCGGGCACGTAAAAATTTTTGAAGAGGATGCCGCTATCGGCCAGTCGCTTCATATTGGGCGTAGCCTGCATGGGATTGCCGTACATGCTGGTGGGCGCCGCGCCGGTGGATTCCAGCATTACCAGCACCACATTGAGTTTGGGGCGGGCCGCATCACCGGGGATGGTACGCACATAATTCAGTTTATTCACATCGGCGCTATCTACCCGCAGGTAGCTGGCAGCATACGGATAATATTTTTGGGTCTGCTGCAGATCGAAGGTATCTCCCTTGACGGAGAGGTTAGACACGAAATACAGGATGGGATTGAGTCCCAGGCTGGTCACGCCATTATCGCGGGTGAACATGGCCTGGCTCCAGCGCAGCGGGAAATAGGCGAAGTTGCCATAGATGCCGCCAGCGGTGAGCAATACCATCGCAATCACGTAGCTGGTGAAAGGCCAGTTGCGCAGGTAGACGACCGGCTGCGCCGCAAAGCGGTTCCAGGTGCGCTTTTGCAGGCGGTACACCAGGAACAGGAATACCACGATGGCCAGTGTACCACGCACCACCGGATAGCTTTGCCATACCATGCGGGCATTGTCGGCACGTTCGCCCTTCGCCAGGAAACGCAGAATGGAAGGGTCGAGGCGCAGGCCGAGGTAATCGTAATGACCGAGGTCGAGTATATATAATAAGGTGAGTAAGAGATAGACGATAAAGAGATAGGTGAGATTAACGCGCCGCAGTCCTTTCGACACAAAGAAATTATTCCTGGAAATGAGTGCCATGGCCGCAATGGGCACGATCAATATCAGGGTAAGACGCAGATCGAATTTCAGTCCGAGGTACCAGGCTTTACTGATTACGGCGCTGTCAGTGATCGTCGTCTTGAAGAAAAACAGGTAAAAAACGACTCTGAACAACACCATCAGCAGGAAGAGATAGAGCGTTTGAACAAGCACATAACGAATATACCGGGGTATATTCTTCCAGGAATATTGCATTGTAACGTATAGCTGTTTTTTTAAAAGCGTAGCTGCAAATATAGTCATTTACTTATTAGTGTTGTTGCCTAAATAGGCTGGAGCTTCCGGCTCTGCGGCGGGAAGCACACGTTACAATTTACTAATTAGGAAATCTGGCATGGATTTTTTTATATTTGCCTTCCTTTAAAAAAAGAATATTGTGGCACTGATCAAATCGATATCCGGTATTCGCGGAACCATAGGCGGCAAGCCTGGCGAGGGGCTTTCTCCCGTTGATGTGGTAAAATTCACGGCTGCTTACGGCACCTGGCTTACGCGCCAGACCGAGAACCGTAAAGTGGTGATTGGCCGTGACGGCCGCATTTCCGGCGAAATGGTGAAAAACCTGGTAGTATCCACCCTGAATGGATTAGGCATTGATGTAGTAGACCTCGGACTTTCCACTACGCCTACTGTAGAAATCGCTGTGAAGATGGAGAACGCCGCAGGCGGTATCATCCTCACTGCCAGCCACAATCCAAGAGAATGGAACGCGCTGAAACTGCTGAATAGCGAAGGCGAGTTCATCTCCGGCGAAGACGGCGCACAGCTGCTGGAAATCGCTGCCAGCGAGGATTTCAACTTCGCCGACGTGAACAAGCTCGGCGCCTACACACAAGACGATTCCTATTTACAGAAACACATCGACCTGATCGTGAACTATCCACTGGTAGATGTTCCTGCTATTAAGAAACGTCAGTTCAAAGTGGTAGTAGATGCGGTGAACTCTACCGGCGCGATCTTCGTTCCTGCCCTGCTCAAAGCCCTGGGCGTGGAAGAAGTGGAAGTGCTCTTCGGTGAAGTGAATGGTAAGTTCAGCCACAACCCTGAGCCGCTGCCTGAAAACCTCACGGCCCTGTCCAACGAAGTAAACAAATCCAAAGCCGACCTGGGCATCGCGGTAGATCCGGATGTAGACCGTCTCTGCTTCGTTTGTGAAGATGGCAGCATGTTCGGCGAAGAATATACCCTGGTGGCCGTTGCAGACTATGTGCTCAGCAAAAGAAAAGGCAACACGGTATCTAACCTGTCTTCCACACAAGCACTGAAAGATGTTACCCTGAAACATGGCGGTACCTACGCTCCTTCTGCTGTGGGCGAAGTGAACGTAGTGAAGAAGATGAAAGAAGTACAGGCGGTGATCGGCGGAGAAGGCAATGGCGGCATCATTGTTCCTGACCTGCACTACGGCCGCGATGCACTCATCGGCATCGGCCTGTTCCTCAGCCACCTGGCGCATAGCAAGAAAAATATCAAAGCGCTGCGTAACAGCTACCCTGATTATTTCATCTCTAAAAATAAAATAGAGCTGGACAAAGGCGTAGATGTGAAAACGATCTTCGAAAAGATCAAAGGCAAATACAAAAATCAGCCGATCAATACAGAAGACGGCCTGAAGATAGAATTTGAAAAAGATTGGGTACACCTCCGTACTTCCAATACAGAGCCCATCATCCGTATCTATGCCGAGAGCCAGAATGAGACCACCGCGGATAATATCGCGAAGCGTATCATGCAGGACATCAAGGAATTTATGCACTAAGCTCAATCGCTATAAATAAAGAAGGCCCGCCATATGGCGGGCCTTCTTTATTTATAGCGATTTCAGATCAGCTCTTTCAGCTTTTCGATCACTTTATCCACTTCTTCTTTTGTGTTGTTCTTGGAGAAGGAGAAACGTACGGCGATCTGGTTAGGATTGCTGTTGATGGCGCGTATCACATGGGAACCTGCGTTGGCGCCGGAGGTACAGGCACTGCCGCCGGAGGCGCATATGCCGTTGATGTCCAGGTTGAACAGGATCATTTCACTTTTCTCTGATTTCGGGAAAGACGCATTCAGCACGGTATACAGACTGCGGCCGCGGAGGTCGCCGTTGAAAGTAACACCGGGGATGTGTTTTTCCAGTTGTTCGGCCATGTACAAACGGAGGCCGTTGATGTATTGGCTATGCTCTTCATACTGTGCAGTGGCCAGTTCCAGCGCTTTGGCAAAGCCGATGATACCGTAGAGGTTTTCGGTGCCGGCGCGCATGTTGCGTTCCTGGCTGCCCCCCTGGATGAAGGGCGCTATCTTCACGTTCTCGTTGATGTAGAGGATACCTACTCCTTTAGGGCCATGAAACTTGTGGCCGGCGCCGGTGATGAAGTGTACCGGTGTATTGCGCAGATCGAAGGGATAGTGCCCTACGGTTTGCACGGTGTCGGAGTGGAAGATGGCGTCAAACTCTTTACAGAGGGCGCCTACAGCCTGGAGGTCGAGCAGGTTACCGATCTCGTTATTGGCATGCATGAGCGTTACCAGGCTTCTTTCTTTGGAGCCCTGGAGCAGTTCGCGCAGGTGATCGAGGTCAATATGCCCATCGGGCAGCAGTTTTACAAAAGAGAGGGCAATGCCATTGTGATGGTGCAGGTATTCTACCGTATGAAGGGTAGCGTGGTGCTCGATCGGCGAGGAGATGATGTGTTTGCATCCCAGGTCTTTTACTGCCGCATTGATAGCGGTGTTGCTACTTTCGGTGCCACCGGAGGTAAAAAATATCTCTCCGGGATGTGCGTTGAGTATCCTGGCTACGGATTTACGTGCATTTTCGATACCGAGTCTGGATTCCCGTCCATAGGAATAGATAGAGGAAGGGTTTCCGAATTTTTCGGTCATATAGGGCAGCATGGCTTCCAATACTGCCGGGTCCAGCGCTGTAGTGGCTGCGTTGTCAAAATATATTCTTTCCAATGCGGTTGGTTTTTGATAACCAAAGTTCCGAAAAAATTCATAATTACGGATTACGAATTAAGAATTACGGATTTGTGGGGAGATGAAATGATCTCCCCACAAATCCGTAATTCTTAATTCGTAATCCGTAATTATGAATTTTTATTGATCATATCGTAAAACCTGTCCCTATAGCCATCACTGATGGGGATGGATTGATTGGCGATCATGACCGTATTCTTCTCTACCGAATTGATCTTATTGAGGGATACAAGATAGGAGCGGTGCACGCGGATAAATTTATCGGCTGGCAAACGGGTTTCGAAAGATTTAAGGCTGCGCAGCGTGAGCACAGGTTGTACTTGTGTATAGATTTTCGTATAGTCTTTGAGTGCTTCTATGAACAGGATATCTTCCAGGTTGATCTTGATGATCTTGTACTCTGTTTTAATGAAGATGTAATCATTGAGCCAGGCGGCTTCGGCGTTGCCGGTTTTCTGTTGATGGGCAGAAAAGGCTTCGCTGGCTTTGGCGGCGGCTTTCAGGAAACGTTCGAAGGGAACGGGCTTGAGCAGGTAATCTACCACATCGAGGTTGAAACCATCCAGGGCATATTCGCCATAGGCAGTGGTAAAGATGACCATGGGCGGGTATTTGAGGGATTTCAGGAACTGGATGCCGGTGATATCGGGCATCTTGATATCCAGAAATACCAGGTCCACAGGTTCATCCTGGATGAAGCGCAATGCTGTTGCAGCATTTTCAAATTTGCCTGCCAGTGTAAGGAAAGGGACTTTCCGGATGTAGTCCTCTATGATCTCGAGCGCGAGTGGTTCATCATCCACTGCAATACACTTTATCATTTTTTCAACACTAGTTTAAGATCAACAATAAATTGGTTTTCCGTTTCCTGGATGCTTACTTCATGCTCGCCGGCATAAAGCATTTCCAGTCTTTTTAATACATTCTGAAGGCCAATACCACCTCTTTCGGCAACGCGTTCTTTGAAGTGGCTGTTCCTGACGGTCAGTCTTATCATATTTTCCGAGATCGCGATATCTATGGCAATGAAGGAATCTTCGGTGTAACTGATCCCATGTTTGAAAGCATTCTCCACGAAAGGCACCAGCAGCATGGGTTCTATGAGCAGCCCTTCCGGTTCCCCGCTCACCCGGTACTGTATCGGGATATCTTTCGACAAGCGCAAACGTTGGATATCTATATAATCTTCCAGGTATTTCAATTCCTGTGACAGCCTCACTTTCGCTTCATTAGACTCATAGATCATATAGCGCATAATGGTCGATAACTTCAGGATAGCATGTTCCGTTTGTGTGGATCGCTTATGCGCCAATGAATAAATGGTATTAAGACAGTTAAAAAGGAAGTGAGGATTAATCTGTGACTTTAAAAATTTTAATTCCGCATCCAGTTTCTCTACTTTCAGCTCCTCCCTTTGTTTTTCGCTTTTGAACCATTCCAGTGCGATTTTGATAAAGCCGCTCATGAACAACATGAGCAAGGCGAAGAAGCCGGACCGACGCAGCACTTCCGGAAAGAAAAGGTATTCCAGAAAAGGAGGCTTTTCGAATAGCTCCGGCGCTGCCACCGCGATGCCGTTATGCCGTAAGTTGCTACCCTGCTGGATCACCACTGTGCCCGAGGAGGTATGTGCAACGTTAACGTCGGTCATAGGCTCCGGTGGCGGGATATCATCGCGGGAAACAAATAAGTGGTTGCGATGGTGTAACGGCCTGGCATCAAAAGATGTTACTTCTCCTCTTATTTTTTTATCCACTCTTACCGCAAATGCCCGCGGGAAAAAGTTTCTGAAAAAATAGTAATCCAGCGCCGCCTGTTGCATCGTGATCAATACCAGCACTACGCCAATGCTGGTGATATAAACCGCGATCTTCTTTCCGTTAAAGAAACGTGGTATCAGCACGTAAATGTTGAGATAGAAAATACCGATCAGAAAGAGATTGTCGATCAGTTCTTTTAAAAAGAATCCTTTATGTAAAATCTGAATCCTGTAAATAAAAAAAGGCATGAACAAGAAACAAACCCATGCAAGAACATGCAGGCCTATGAGTACGGGACGTTTCTTGATGATCTGTTTAAAACGCATTCTTTTATTTATGCGATAAACTTACAGCACTTAGGGTTATACTTGTGTTAAACTGTGTTAATCCTTTTTAAGGGTTTGTTAAAATCAAAAAAGCAAATAAAATGCTGTTAAAATTTAATACCACGCACGAAGCCGGGAACAGCATTGTGCGTGGTAAGTTTTGATCTAAAAATTTATGTTCATCTGCCGCAGTTCCTCCTCGCTCATAGATGGTATCTGGTGCTTCGACAGCTTTGCTACTACTGCATTTCCGACGCGCACCGCTTCCTCTTTGGAACGAAAAACATGGTTTCCCTGAATGCCTGGAATAACGTCCTGGTAGATATAGGTGTGGCCGTCCATATTTACTTTGTAGCCCCATCCGCCATTGATGGCAAAGGGTTCCACCGCAACGGCCATCATAGCGCCGGAACTTTTATCTGCTGAAACAGTTGTTGGTTTACGGAACAGGATCGCCAATATCAGCAAGGCAATACCCGCGATGATGAGCAGATTACGTTTAGTCATTTTTGTTATATGCAGCATTGGGATCAAATTCATAGAGATCGTCGAAAGGCTGGCCGGAGCTCACTCCCAGCACCACGAAGCCGCGGTCTTTCACCGTGAAGCCGGTAGCGCCGCTACGGGCAGCGCCTTCAAAATCTGTTTTCTGGTTCCAGAGATCGGTGGTGGGATCGTATTCCCATACTGCTGTTGACAAGGCGCCTTTGGTGCCGGTGGCGATATAGCCTTTACCTTTCATCGCAAAGGAAGCGGCGCCACTGCCTTTGAAGTTATAGGCAGCATCATAGGTTTGATTGATGTTATCGATAGGCCGGAGCGTGATCCAATGGGCGCTATCGGCATCGTAAGCATAGAAGTCGGTGATGAAAGTAGAGTTGGCAGTGCCCATACAAACGTAGGCCCTGTTATTGATCACAAAGCTGGAGGCGTCCTGACGCTTGCCACTGTTGAGGCTTTCAGCCTGTGTCCAGGTGTTGGTACCGGGATCGTATCTCCAGTTATCTTTGAGCCAGTTGCCATCATAACCGGTGGCGATATAGCCCTGGTCTTTCAACGCAAATGATACAGCGCCAAAGCGGGCGGTGCCGGCGAAGTCAGCTTTGCGGGTCCAGGTATTGGCGGCTGGATCGTATTGATAAAAATCGTTCAGCCGGTTTTGTCCGTCGTAACCCGTGCCCACATAGCCTTTGCCGGCAGCGGCAAAGCCTACTGCGCCATTGCGGCCGGAGCCGGTGAAAGCGGCACGTTGTGTCCACTGGTTCAGATCCACATCATATACCCAGAAATCCTGCAACCTGTTAGTGCCGTCAAAGCCGGTTCCTACGTATGCTTTATTATCAATCACAAAAGAGGCAGCCCCGCTCCTGGCCACGCCTTCAAATTCGGAACGCTTGATCCAGTTGCCTATTCTGGTAGTGGAGGTGTTGTCCTTGGAGCATGCCACCAGTGAGGCGATCAACAATAAACTATAACCTTTGAAATATCGCATTTACAAATTCTTTTACTGCTGCCAAAATTATCCGTAGCAGCATTCCGGCAAACAGGAAATAGATATTCCCTTCTTTTTAACTGACAGATACCCCTTTTTCATCTGCCAGTAGTAATCTTTCGCCTATAATCCCTCTAATGCCGCTATTGGCGCGCATATAGAACATATCCAGTAATTCGTCGATGAATTTAACCTGTTGGCATATTAAATCAACTGCAAGTATCGATCCTGTCTAAAATTGCGCACCATGAACCATATGTTACATAGGATCACCACCTGTTTCACAGTACTGCTGGCAGTACTGTTCACCTCCTGTTCAAAGACAGGATTTACTTACGATAATATCGGAGGAGGTGATCAACAGGCAGACTATATCCTCAGCGATACGCTCACCGTGAAGATGAACAGCATACAATACGATTCCGTGGCCACTTCCGGCTTGGGCGCCGTATTGCTGGGCCAGAACAATGATCCGCTCTTCGGCAAGATCACCACTTCCTCTTTCTTCCAGATCGCCCCACCTACTTCGTTTAATATTCCCACCTACGGATCACAATACGATTCTATGGCGCTCATCATGAACACAAATGGTTACGCCGTAGGTGATACGCTGGCGCCGCAAGACTTCCGCGTGTACCGCATCACCCAGAACATGCAGCTGCCAACAGGCGTTTATTCCTTTTACAATAAAAGCAGCTTTAGTACAGAAAGCACTCCCATAGGCAGTTTCACTGGTATGATACGGCCCAATACCGACAAAACTATTTCCGTAAAAATGTCGGATGCGCTGGGCAGTCAGCTGTTTTCCATGCTGCGGGATAAAAGCCCGGATATCACCGCCTCCAATACCTTCCTGGAATTTTTCAAGGGCCTGAGCCTTCAGCCCGGCCCGCAAAGCAATACGGTAACGGGTTTCAACGCAAAGGATTCCAGCCTGTACATGCGTCTGTACTATCATATCAATGAACTCATCACCACGGTGAAATATGTGGATTTCAAACTTACCGGCAACAACCTGCAATTCAACCAGGTGAAGTATGACCGCACCGGCACTGCCATAGCGGGCTTCAACAATACGGTAAAGCAACTTCCCAGCGCCGCCACCGGCAATACCGGTTACATGCAGACGATCACGGGAACGGCTACACGAATAGATATTCCCTACCTGAAAAATATGTTGCAGTTAGGGCAATACGTCAAGATCATGAAAGTGCTGTTAACAGTGGAGCCTATCCGCGGCAGTTATCTCAACTATCGCCTTCCGCCCAGACTGGCGCTGTGCGAGGCCGACAAGACCAACGCCATCATAGATACCCTCTCCTATGGCAGTCTTGTGGTAGATAATCTCTATAACGAACATACCTATTACAGTTACGATATCACCAACTATTTTAATGCACAGCTGAGTACCACTGATTACAATGCCCGTGGCCTGATGCTGACACCCAGCGGCAGAACCATACTGGACAGGCTCGTCATCGGGGATCAGCAAAACGCTAAAAACAAAATTAAAATCCAGGTCTATTATCTGCTTTATAAATAGATCAACTGTCAAGTATCATGCGGATAAAAATATATACAGGTTTATGCAGCGGCCTCTTGTTGCTGTTACTATGCACCAGCAAAGCCAGTGCACAGCACGGCCTCAACTCCATCTATTCTGCCTATGGCATCGGTGATCTGGAAACAAGGGATTACAGCCGTAACTTCGGGTTGAGCAGCACCGGCGTTGCTGCCCGTCCTTACAGCTATCTCAACGAACTGAATCCGGCCTCCTACAGTGGCCTGCCCATGCAAAACTTTATGCTGGATGTATCTATCCGCGCACAATCTATCAACTACGTTGGCAATAATATTTCACAAACCGCGGGGGACATCAATTTCAAGCGCCTGGCACTCGGCTTCAAAGCGGCCAAATTCTGGGGGATCAGCGCAGGCATCTCCCCGTTCTCTACCATCGATTATAAATTGCTCAGCACACAATACCTCACAGGTACCGGCAATGCCGTAACAGCATCCACCACCGGCACCGGCGGCCTCAACAGAGCCTATATCTCCAATGGATTCAAGCTCACCAAAAATTTCTCTGTGGGCGTATCCACCGGATTCCTCTTCGGCCCGATGAACGTAGCGCAATCCATCGGCTCCGATTCACTTTTCACACAACACAATGCCTATACTTTCAAACCTAACTTTACAACAGGCGCACAATATACCGGCAAACTGAGTAAAGACTGGCAACTGGGACTGGGCGGCACTTACCGCTTTCCCACCAAATTGAAGTTACAGGAGAAACTCAATATCGTTGACCAGGATCAGCAAGTCCTTTTCACCAAACAAATGGACCCGCAGTATTTCACTTTACCAGCGGAATATGCAGGCGGTATCTCTATCAGCAACGGTACGTTCACCTGGGTGGCGGATTACCGTCATACATTGTGGAACACGCAAAACATCAAGGGTTCCGGCTATTACTACCAGGATGGACAACGCTATTCCACCGGTATAGAATATGCTCTCAAACGTAAATACTACAATCAAACCATAGAAGGCAAAACCTTCCAGGCGGGCTTCAGCTATAATCAATCTCCGCTGGTGATCAACGGCACCAAGATAAGAGACATGTCTGGTACACTCGGCGTTTCCATGCCAAGCAAAAATGGCCAGCTGCGCTACTACATCGGCCTCGAAGCCGGCCAGCGCGGCACCAGCGCCAACAGCCTGATCAAAGAAAATTACATCAACGCCGTATTCAATTTCAGCCTGAGAGACCTGTGGTTCCTGAAGCGGAAGGAAATGTAAGTCGCGAAGGTTGTCTGGCTCAGGATTTAATGATTGAAAGGATTACCAGGATTTTTATCTACAGGATTTATAAAGATTAAAAAAAAGATTCGCGGAGATCAACTCGAAATGGTCTTCGCGAATCTTTTTTTAATCTTTATAAATCCTGTAGATAAAAATCCTGGTAATCCTTTCAATCATTAAATCCTGAGCCAGACAACCTTCGCGTTCATCCCTCCTTTAAAAACTCCTTGAACCAATATCCGGAGTCTTTGATGATTCTTTGCTGTGTATCGAAGTTGATATGCACCAGGCCGAAGCGGGCACGGTAGCCTTCGGCCCATTCGAAGTTATCGGTGAGGGTCCAGGCGAAATAGCCATCGACGGGGACGCCTTCGCGTTTGGCTTTGAGCACGCCGGAGAGGTATTCCTGGAAATATTGAATGCGGTCCGTATCGTGGATGCGGCCATCATGATCGGGGATATCGGGAAAGGCGGCGCCGCCTTCTGTTACGATCAGCTTTTTGACGCCTTCATAGGCCGCGAATTTTTTCAGTACCTGGTAAAGGCCATCGCCATTGATCTCCCATCCAAGGCTGGTTACCGGCACATTGCGGTAGCGCGGCTTCACCTCAGATATCTTTATCACCGGCATAAATGCATTGTATTTTACTACCAGTGGAAAATAGTTCTGGATGCCGATGAAATCGTAGTCGAAAGGCATTTTATCCCAATCGCGCCACAGTGCGTAGCGGCGTTCAATACGTTTTAGCAGGGGGAAGTCGTCCACGGGATAACCCAGGCCTAGCGAGGGTTCTATGAAAAGACGGTTGAAAAGCGCGTCCGCTCTTTTGGCCGCATACAGGTCGGGTTCATTACTCGTATAAGGGATGATATGCGAGCAGGAAAAAGTAGTGCCGATGTTGGCGTTTCTCTGTTCTTCCCTGATCACGCGCGCAGCGCCCGATTGCGCCAGCACCGCGTGATGCACAGCAGGCAGAAAATAAGAGAGCCCGAATTTCCCCGGCGCGTGTACGCCCAGCATATAACCCAGGGCAGTGAAGCCAAAGGGCTCGTTGAGGATGATCCAGTTGCGCACTTTGTTACCGTATTCACGGATGCAGATGCGGGTAAATTCTTCAAATGCAAATACAACACCGCGATGGCACCAACCACCTTTGTGTTCCAGCGCCTGTGGCAGGTCCCAATGATAGAGGGTTACATAAGGCTCGAGGCCAAGCTCAAGGCAGGCATCTATCACGCGGTGGTAGAAGTCAATACCCGCCTGGTTTACAGCGCCGGTGCCTTTGGGCATGATGCGCGACCACGACAATGAAAAACGGAAAACGGAAAAGCCAAGCAGCTTGGCCAGCAGTATATCCTGGGTGTAACGTGTGTAGAAATCGCAGGCTACCTGCGCATGGCTCTTGTCTTTGATCTTACCTTTACGGTTGGTGAATGTATCCCAGATAGAAGGGCCTTTACCATCCTCGAGGAAGGCGCCTTCATTTTGAAAAGCGGAAATTGTTACCCCCCATAAAAAATCATCACCAAAATCCTTGCGCGTAAAGGGTATAGCCGGTTGTTGCATAAGCGAACCAAATATGCCGGACGCATAGGCGGCCGGTAACAACCTGCAGTTTACAACACTTTACGTAAAAAAATAATTATGAAATTGTTAAGGCGCTCAAGGGACGATGAGCCGGAACAGGTAATGGTCTGATAAATATAGTCGACGCCGGCCAAAGTAAAGTATTATAATACCCCGCTTCATTTTTATTACTTTTGAGATGATCCTAAGAACAAACATAATGGCAAGAACTAAACATTTCATTAATATCAGCATACTCCTGGGAATAGGCGCCCTGGCGGCCTGCGGCAGCCGGTCGCGGGCAACGAAGGAAAGTATTACAACGCCAACGGATACACTGAATCATATGGTGATGATACCTGGCGGCAGTTTCAGCATGGGAGCGGACGACAGCACCGGTATGCCCGATGAATATCCAACGCATACCGTGCATGTGGATAGTTTCCTGCTGGATGAGCACGAGGTAACCAACGCAGAATTTGCCGCCTTTGTAACCGCCACCGGCTATGTTACCACAGCAGAAAAACCTATTACGAAAGAAGAGCTGATGAAAAGCCTGCCTCCCGGCTCACCGGAGCCCGACAGCAGCCTGCTGGCGGCAGGTGCGCTGGTGTTCACCCCGCCGGATCATGCAGTGCCTTTTGATGATGTTTCACGCTGGTGGAGCTTTGTGGCGGGCGCCAGCTGGCAGCATCCGGAAGGACCGGGCAGTGATATAAAAGACAGAGCGCAGCACCCTGTTACGCAGGTATCCTGGGAAGATGCACAGGCTTATGCCAAATGGGCCGGCAAGCGCTTACCCACAGAGGCGGAATGGGAATATGCCGCCCGTGGCGGCCTACAGCATCAGCTATATCCCTGGGGCGATGAAGCACTCACCACCGGCAAGCCCAAAGCCAATACCTGGAATGGAAATTTCCCTTATCGCAATACTAAAACAGACGGCTTTTACGGCACCGCTCCTGTAAAATCGTATAGCCCTAATGGTTATCAGCTCTATGATATGTCCGGTAACGTATGGGAATGGTGCAGCGATTGGTATGATGCCAATTATTATACGCAGTGTGAAAAGGGGGTAAACAATCCCGGCGGCCCTGCCAAAGGCTTTGACCCTGCCGATCCCGGTCAGGAGAAGCATGTGATACGTGGCGGTTCTTTTATGTGCAGTGATGAGTATTGCCGTGGCTACCGGGTATCCGCCAGGATGAAGACCACGCCGGAGTCGGGCCTTGCTAACCTGGGTTTCCGCTGTGCGAAATCCCTGGATGCTAAAAAATAGCCGTATATACGTTTACGTTATTGATATAAAGGCCCCGCGTTGCGGGGCCTTTATTGTTACGAGTGTTGCATCTTCTTCATGGCGGAAGGGTCTGCGTCGTAATTTTATTGTTCCTTCGTTTCTGTCGCTTTCTTGCCGTTTTTGGTGGTGATCAGTATCACACCATTTTTGCCGGCATCGCCGTAAAGTGCGGCGGCAGATTTATCTTTCAGTACGCTCATGGATTCAATATCCGCTACGTTGAGGTGGCTCAGGATACCGCGCCCAGCAGGTTTGCCATCGACAACGAACAAAGGATCTTTTCCGGTGGCGTTTCTGAGTTTGATGCTGGCATTGCCATTATTGTTGGGCTGATGGTCGTCGATAATGGTCACCTGGTCTCCCTCTTGCCTGGTGACGTAGGTATACGTAGAAACGCTGCCCTGGCCCCTTTCCGCCCGTGAAAATGTGTTTTGCGTATTGCCGGTAATAGTACCTGAGCCATTGGCGACAATTACATTGGAAACGCTGTCGCCGCGTCCGCCCGCACTGTAATAACTGTAAGTGTGGGTAGCAACACCGCTTTCTTTCTGATCTTTTGTTGTCACCATTATCAACCCATTCTCAACGTCCTTACCATATTTGCGGATCAGCTCCTCGCTCACAGGCGCCAACTTGCCTTTACCGGCTTTGTACACGCTCATGCTTTCGATGGAAACGGGCGCCAGTGCCTCGATGGCGGCACGGTCTACTCTTTTGCCATCGAGCACGCACACGATGTTATTAGGAAGGGAATCTGCTTTCAAGCTCAACACTGCCGGTGATGGTGATGACGGCGGCGGTGGCGGCGTAGGGACAGGTGGCGTGTTGATGTGTCCTGCTTTCACTTTGGGCGGGCGAGCGGGAGCCGGCGGTGGCGGCGGAGGCACAGGTGGTGCTGCCACTTCCGGTATACTGTCGCGATGGAAAATACCATTCACCAAAGTAGCGGAAGCTGCCTTGCTGTAGTTAAGCGAAAGTACCGCTGCGCCTACAACAGCGCCGAGTACCAGGTAACGCATTATCTGATAGCCTGATGAATGCTTCTTGTTCATCATGATGATCCTGTTTTTAAGATGTGAGAAATTGAAATTGTTTGCGATGGCCGTCGCATATGGGATCCCACTTACTTTTAAAAGGTTGTACTGATAAGCTGTTTTATCCACTCCCTGTTTCAAGAGGTAGCGGTCAGTAATAAACTCAAGGTTCTCACGGATGGCTGTTTTCATCAGCCAGGCGCCCGGATTGAACCAGTAGAAAATATTGTTCAGCTCTCCCAGCACCACATCCAGGCTATGCCACTGGCGCACATGCACGCTTTCATGGCGCAGGATGGCCGGTAGTTCTTCCGGCGCATGCAGGGAAGGATTGATGTATATCGAACGAAAAAAAGAAAAAGGATTCACCGGCTGATCCAGCAGCTTCACACGCACCTCGCCGATCTCGCCGGGAACAGCGGACCGGTGTATCTTCCATAAGGATAGCAGCTGCACTAAAAACCGTATAGCCATTACCGTTACACCAGCCCAGAAAGTATATACCAGCAGGTCCCACCAGTTAAAGGCCGGCTGCGCCGTTCTTTTCCAGGCCTCGAAATCCGGTATGTACACGAGCACCTCTCCCGCTATCTGTTCGTGCCTGTTGATAAAATCATTGATATCGATCAACGGAAAAACAGCAGCGCAAATAATCCCGGCCAACAGAAACACCCTGTTGAGCGTATAGAATGTAAGACGGCGCAACCCAAACCTGTATGCCAGAAAACAAAGCGTGAGCGCGATATTTGCTTTCAACAGGTATATTAACACAGCTGGTACCATAGTAGATTTATGGATTTTTTGATTTACGGATTTACGGATTTTTTGATTTGGTTATTTATCTATTTTTTTATTTTCTTATTTTATTTTCCTTTCTCTATCATGTGAATGATCTCTTTCAGGTCATCCGGGCTGATCTTTTTCTCCTTGGCAAAAAAAGACACCAATTCTTTATAAGAGTTTTCAAAATAGTCTTTCACGAAGCTATTCATGAACTTCTTCTTATAAGCCGCCTCTTCCATCAGCGGCGTGTATTCGTATACGTTACCCACCTTGCGGCTCTCCACAAAACCTTTCTTTTCCAGGTTCTTGATGGTAGACGCTAATGTAGTATAGGGCGGCGCAGGAGCAATGTGCACTTCCAGAAAGTCTTTTACCAGGCCTTTTCCCACTTTCCAGATAGCCAGCATAGCTGCCTCTTCCTGTTGGGTAAGCTTTTCCATATGATGAAGTTTAAACTACGATTGTTTCGTAAATCTACGAAGTTTTCGTAGAACACCAAATTTTTTTTCATAAAAAAGGGCGGAGGTCATCACCTCCGCCCTCATGGCTTTGACTTATAACTTACTGCTTATTGCAGTACTTCTTCCAGTTTTTTCTCCAGGGCATCGCCACGCAGGTTTTTGGCTACGATCTTGCCTTTCGGATCGATCAGCACGTTTTGCGGGATAGCGCGGATGCCATACAACTCGGCAGCGGCGTTTTTCCAGCCTTTCAGGTCGGAAACATGCGTCCAGGTGAGGCTGTCGGCGGTTACGGCAGCCTGCCATTTCTCTCTCTTATCATCCAGCGATACGCTCAGGATATCGAAACCTTTATCTTTGAACTTGCTGTAAGCCTTTACTACATTGGGGTTTTCAGCCCGGCAGGGGCCGCACCAGCTGGCCCAGAAATCCACCAGCACATATTTGCCGCGGAACGAAGCCAGCGACACATTTTTACCACTGGCATCTTCCTGTGAAAATTCCAGCGCCGGCTGACCTACAGCCGTTTTCTTCGCGGATTCCAGCCTTTTGGCGAACTCCTTGCCAGAGGGAGAGCTCTTCGCTTCCTTGCTCAGCTTCTTATATAAATGTGTTACTTCTTTAGGATCGATTTCGTAACCCGCTACCTGGTTCAGCACATACATCGCGATGGGCGATGTGTGATTGGCTAAGAGGAAATCGCGCTCAATCTTTTTCTCTTCTGCATCCAGCTCATCGAAGCGAGGCTCAAGTTTCTTGATGCCCTCTTCATCTTTCCTGGCGGCCAATTCACGGTATTCTTTCTGCAAAGCGGCAGCCTTGGTATTTACATCTTTCAGCTGGTCGTTCAGTTTTTTGAAATCATCGCTGGCTTTGGAACCTGATACAGTAGCCTTGCTGATAGAATCGGTAGTGGTGATGGTGGTGATGCCTTTGTCGAGGAATACCGCCAACATATCGCGGCCCATGGAAACGGATTTGTTACCTCCTTGTTGCACCAGCATCAAACTGGCCATGGTAGGCTCTTCCAGGTTACCGTGCAAAACGAATTTGCCATCTTTTACTTCTGCGCTGTCCGTAACGCCTTCACCGGCTTTACGCATGCGGATGAATATTTTAGCCGGTTTCTGTTGTTGGGAAATAGTTCCCTGTATGGTGAACGGCTTGCTGGCATTGGTGGCTTTTTTATCCTGGGCAATGAGCATTGCCGGCAGCAATAAAGCGGCTCCTGCAATCAATTTTTTCATTGAACTCTCTTTTTATACAGATATCAGTCAGCAAATTTGAATATTCAGGCGATCAATATCAACCTGATTTTGATAAACGGCTATTTCAGCACTTCTTCCAGCTTGGCTACCAGCTCTTCGCCGCGCAGATTCCGGGCAATGATCTTGCCTTGCGGATCTACCAGGAAGTTAGACGGAATGGATTGAATACCATACTGTACGGCCACCTCGTTGCCCCAACCTCTCAGGTCGGATACCTGTGTCCATGTCAGTCCGTCCTGGCTGATAGCCCGCAGCCAGCGCGCACGGTCATTATCCAGGGAGATACCGAGGATAGTGAAATTTTTATCTTTATACTTGTTGTAAGCCTGTACCACATTAGGATTTTCCTGACGGCAAGGACCGCACCAGCTGGCCCAGAAGTCCACCAGCACATACTTACCGCGGAACGACGACAGTTTCACCAGCTGCCCTTTGGCATCTTCCTGTGAGAAGTCATCGGCAGCGATGCCCACTGCATTCATCTTCATGCTTTTTATATAGGCGGTTACTGTCTGGCCATATTTGCTGTCTTGTACAGATTTATCCAGCCCGGCAAACAGCTGTTTGAACTGCTCCGGCTCTACCCTGCCTCTCAGCTCATTGAGCATCAGCCACAGGCTGGCAAGGCTTTTCGGGTGCTGCTTTACAAAGTCGACACCGGTTTTGGTCACTTCATTATTGAAATCCTCTGCTTTCTTTCTGAAAGCGGTTTTGGCGGCCTCGTCTTCACCGCTGATGCCTTTTGCTTCAGTATTCAGCGCCTGCGCCTTTTTTATCAATGGCTCAAATGCTTTCTGGTATACCTGCATCGCTTTGGTGTTGTCATTGCCTTTCAGCTCGGAAGCAATGGGAAAAGTAGCGGCACTGGTCACAATATGAATTGGTTCCTTACCGGATACGAACAGCATCGGGTAGTTCACATCTTTGAGGATCAATGCATATACAGACGGCACTTTGCCGGCCTTCACAGAAAAGCTGAACTCATCATTCCTGATCACAGTAGAGTCGTCAGGGTTATTGTCCTCATCATCAAACAGGTACAGGGTTTTACCGCTCCCCCCTTTTACCACGCCCGACACCACTTGCTGGGCATGCACACTTACCGACAATACCAAACTGGCGGCTACCAGGAAAATCTGCTTCATTTTGAAAAATTTTTAAGACGTAATATAAGGAATTATGGGCATAGGAGGTTGTCTTGCTCAGGATTATACTGATTGAAAGGATTATCAGGATTTTTTTTAATCAGATTAAATAAGGATTCGCGAAGATCATATCGAATTGATCTTTGCGAATCCTTTTTAATTTTAATTAATCCTGGTAAGAAAATCCTGATAATCCTTTCAATCAGTATAATCCTGAGCAAGACAACCTCCTATTTATGCCGCTTCTCCAATACCTCAATTACATTGGCCAGGATGAAGCCTTTGGCTTGTAACAGGATCAGGTAGTGGAAAAGGAGGTCGGCGGATTCGTTGAGGAAGAGTTCATCGTTGTTGTCTTTGGCCTCTATGACGAGTTCTACAGCCTCTTCGCCTACTTTCTGCGCTACCTTGTTGATGCCGCGTGCAAACAGTTTGGAGGTGTAGGAACTTTCACTTGGATTGTTCAAACGATCGGTGATGATGCCTTCGAGCTTGAAGAGGAAATCGTTGCTCACATTTTTTTCATCCCAGCAGGTGTCGGCGCCGGTATGGCATACAGGGCCGGCAGGACTGGCTTTGATGAGCAGGGTATCGCAATCGCAATCCACTTTTACATCTTGTACATAGAGGAAGTTACCGCTTTCCTCGCCTTTGGTCCAGAGGCGTTGTTTCGAGCGGCTGAAGAAAGTCACTTTTTTTTCAAGGAGGGTTTTATCCAGCGCCTCACGGTTCATATAACCCAGCATCAGCACTTTTTGAGTAGCTGCGTCCTGGATCACCGCGGGCACAAGGCCATCAACGGATTTTTGAAAATCAATCTGCATATATGCTGGTTTCAGGTGTCATTAAAAGCGCACGTTCACTCCTTTCTGGTACAGGTAGTTTTTGAGCGCAGGTATTTCTATTTCTTTATAGTGAAAGATGCTGGCAGCAAGGGCTGCGTCGGCCTGGGCCTGTTCAAATACTTCGGTGAAATGCGCCATGGTGCCTGCCCCGCCGGACGCGATCACCGGAACGTTCAGGTGCTGCGACAACTTGCCGGTGATGTCCAGTGCAAAGCCCTGTTTGGTGCCGTCATTGTTCATGGAGGTGAGCAATATCTCGCCGGCGCCGCGGTTCACCGCATCTTTTGCCCAGTCGTAGGCCTTCGTGTCTGTTTTCACGCGGCCGCCATTGAGGTATACGTACCAGTCGTCGCCTTCGAAACGCGTGTCGATGGCCAGCACGATGCACTGGCTGCCAAACTCCTTTGCCAGACTGTCGATCAGCGCGGGATTGTTGAAGGCAGCGGTATTTACAGATATCTTGTCAGCGCCGGATTGCAGCAATACGCTCACATCTTCTACAGAAGAGATGCCGCCACCTACGGTAAACGGGATATTGACATGCCTGGCAATGCGTGTAACCAGTTCCGACAATGTTTTTCTTCGTTCATTCGTTGCCGTTATATCGAGGAACACCAGTTCATCGGCGCCCTGTTCGGCGTATAAAGCGCCCAGCTCAATAGGATCGCCGGCATCACGGATATTTTCGAAATTGATGCCTTTCACCGTGCGACCGTCTTTGATATCCAGGCAGGGTATGATACGTTTGGTGAGCATACGTCGTGTTTTATAAGAATGATTTTAATTCGGCCATGCTGATCCGCCCTTCGTAGATAGCTTTGCCGATGATTACGCCATTACAGCCGATCTCCTGCAAGGCCGCTACATCACCAATATTGCTGACGCCGCCGCTGGCCACAAAGTTAATGCCTGCAAATCTTTCGATGATCTTTTTATACAGATCAACAGATGGCCCTTGCAGCAGGCCGTCTTTCGCGATATCGGTGCAGAAGATATTATGCACGCCTTTGGCAATATTGCCTTCCAGGAAGTCGAATACCGACAGCTCCGTGGTTTCCAGCCAGCCGCCTACCGCGATCTTTTCTTCCTTTACATCAGCGCCGAGGAATATCTTTTCTGCGCCATATGTTTTGAGCCAGCTGAAAAACAGTTCGGGCGATTTCACCGCTACGCTGCCGATGGTGGCCAGCGCCGCGCCACTTTCAAAAACGATTTCAAGGTCTTTGTCCGTTTTGATACCGCCGCCAAAGTCCGTTACCAGTGTGGTTTTTCCGGCAATCTGCTCCAGCACTTTCCAGTTCGCTACTGCGCCTTTTTTGGCGCCGTCCAGGTCTACCAGGTGCAGGCGGCGAACGCCCAGCGCTTCAAACTCTTTGGCCACTTCCAGCGGATGCTCGTTGTATACTTTCTGCTGGCTGTAATCGCCCTGTGTGAGGCGAACACATTTACCATCGATGATGTCGATGGCAGGTATGATATCGAAAGATTGCTTCATATTATTATTTGTCAGCGGCAGCTCCATGCGGATGAAGGAGATCCCGCATTTTTGAAAATAGTCGCCCTTGCGGATATAGCCCAGGCGCTCGTAAAAAGAAACGGCCGTATCGCGGGCATTACACCAGAGCAATTTGATATGCTCTTTTTGACAGATGCCTGCGATATGCGCCAGGACGGCCTTTCCATAACCCTTGCCCTGGCAGGCGGGCAGCGTAGCCAGCTTACGGAACTGCGCTTCTTCTCTCCCGATAAAAAGCGATACCACCGTCACCAACTGCCCCGCTTCAAACACGCCGAAATGTAAGCCATCCTCATCATGGTCTACCTTCACCACTTCCAGCGTTTCGTTCGGGTATAATACATCTCTTCTCAGCTGTAGCGTATCATCTGCACTGATCCTGCGTATATTCATCTCACAAGTTCAAAAAATTCTCAATAATCTTCGATCCTGCTTCAGCGGATTTCTCCGGGTGGAACTGCACGGCGTAGAAATTATCTTTCTGCAAAGCGGAACTGTAGTTGATCACATAATTGGAGATGGCCACCGTATCCGCGCCCAGCGCGGCGTAATAGCTGTGCACAAAATACATGTAGGCATTTTCCGGTACATGCTCAAATATCACGCTATGCAGGCCGGTGATGTTATTCCAGCCGATCTGTGGTATCTTCAACAGGTTCTCTACCGGTGAAAGGAATTTCTTCACGTCTGTATCAAAGATGCCCATGCAGGCAGTATCATTTTCTTCAGAGTAGCGGCACATGAGCTGCATGCCCAGGCAGATGCCCAGCACCGGCTGTTGCAGGTTTTTGATCACCTGGTCCAGCTTTCTTTCTTCGAGGTAACGCATGGCCGTACTGGCCTCACCCACGCCGGGGAAGATCACCTTGTCGGCAGACAGTATCTCCTCCTTATCGTCGGTTACGATACCGGTAACGCCTAAACGCTCCAATGCAAATTGCACGGAGCGGATATTGCCGGCGTTGTATTTAATAATCACCGTTTTCATGCTATTGATTTTATCTTACGGACGATACAAACTTTTTCACAGTATCTTCAATGCCCTGGCCGTTTTCCAGCGCTTTCACAAAAGCGGTTCCGATGATGGCGCCGTTTGCATAGGCAGCGGCGGCATCAAAGGTAGCTTTATCCTTGATACCGAAGCCGATCAGCACCGGATTTTTCAGCTGCAAGCCACGCAGGCGCTCAAAGTAAGCCCGCTGGTCTTTCATATCCTTGTCTTTACCAGTGGTAGAGGAAGATGATACCGCATAGAGAAAGCCTTTGCTGAGGCTATCCAGCTGGCGGATGCGGGCATCGCCGGTTTCCGGCGTAACGAGGAAGATGAAGTGCAGGTTATACTTTTCAAAGATACTTTTATATTCCGTTTCAAATTCGGCCATGGGCAGATCTGGCAGGATGATGCCGTCGATACCGGTTTCCGCGCATTTTTTACAGAAGGCCTCCACCCCGTAGCACAGCACCGGGTTAAGATACCCCATGAGTATAACGGGAACGGATATACGATATCTGAACCCCTGTAATTGTTCAAACAGCTTGTGTATGCTCATACCGTTCTTCAGCGCGCGGGTGCTGCTGTCCTGTATCACGGGGCCGTCGGCCAGGGGATCGGAGAAAGGCATGCCCAGCTCGATGATATCCACCCCGCTGTTTTGCAGGGCGGTCATTACCGGCAAAGTATCGTTGAGTTCAGGAAAACCTGCGGTGCAATAGATATTCAAAACGCCATGTTGTTTCCTGGCAAACAGTTCATCTATACGGTTCTGCATAATCCATTTTATTTTTTCATGTGACGGATATAAGTATCCAGGTCTTTATCTCCGCGGCCGGAAAGGCATACCACCACTACATCATCTGCGTTGAGGGTAAGGTCTTTCAGCTTGGCCAGCGCATGTGCTGATTCCATGGCGGGGATGATGCCTTCGAGCAGGCTCAGTTCATAAGCGGCGGCGAGGGCTTCATCATCGGTGGCATCGAGGAAGGTGGCACGTCCTGTTTCATAGAGATGGGCATGCATGGGACCTATACCGGGATAATCGAGGCCCGCTGAAATAGAGTGCGGCTCTACGATCTGGCCATCGTCTGTTTGCATGAGCAAGGTTTTGCTGGCATGGATGATACCGATCTTGCCCAGCTGCGTAGTAGCGGCGGAGAAGCCGCTGTGTACGCCTTTACCACCAGCTTCTACGGCGATGAGCTTTACATCTTCGGCGTCGAGATAATGAAAGAAGGCGCCCGCAGCATTGCTGCCGCCGCCGATACAGGCTACAATATAGTCTGGGTGGGCATTGCCGGTTTTCTCCAGCAACTGCTTTTTCATTTCTTCGCTGATCACCGACTGGAAACGCGCTACCATATCAGGATAGGGATGCGGCCCTGCGGCGGTGCCGAGGATGTAGTGGGTATTTACCGGATTGTTGATCCAGTCGCGGATCGCTTCGTTGGTGGCGTCTTTCAGGGTGCGGCTGCCGCTGGTGGCGGCTACCACGGTGGCGCCGAGCATCTTCATGCGGGCCACATTGGGCGCTTGTCTTTCAATATCGATACTGCCCATGTACACCATGCACTCCATGCCCATAAGGGCGCAAACGGTGGCGGTGGCCACCCCGTGCTGCCCCGCGCCGGTTTCAGCAATGATACGTTTCTTGCCGAGGCGCTTTGCCAGCAGTATCTGGCCGATCGTGTTGTTGACTTTATGCGCGCCGGTATGGTTCAGGTCTTCCCGCTTTAAATAGATCTGCGCGCCATATTTTTCAGACAAACGTTTCGCAAAATAAAGCGGCGACGGACGCCCCACATAATCGCGCAGCAAGGCTTCAAACTCTTGCTGGAAACCGGGCTCGCTGAGTATTTCGAGGTACCTGCGCTGTAATTCTTCTACATTGGGATACAGCATCTCAGGGGTATAAGCACCGCCAAACCTGCCGTAGTAGCCATTTTCATCTACATGATACCTGGATTTGCTGTTGTCGATCGCAATGTCCATGATCTTTATTTTAATATTGATGAATGAATCTTTTTTACAAATTGTTGCACGGCCTGGATGTTCTTCACACCCGGACTGTCCTCAAACCGGCTGTTGATATCCACGCCAAAAAGCGCGGGTAACTGCAAGCGGCTGATCTCTTCTTCCTGGCCCGGGGCGATGCCGCCGCTCAGCAGGAAGGGATGCTCGTAAGGATATTGCGCCAGCAGCTCCCAGTTGAAACGGTCGCCGGTGCCGCCGTAACCCTTTATGGAGGCGGTATCGAACAGGAAGTAATCGGTAACGGGTATATAAGGCGCCACCTCTTTTTCCCAATTAACGGTATCGCCTATACGAAACGCTTTGATCACCGGTATCGTCTCGCGGATGCTGGCGCAGAATGCGGGCGTTTCATCGCCATGCAGCTGCACCAGGTCGAGCGCATAATCGCTGACGGTGCGCAGCACCAGTTCTGCCGGCGCATTCACGAACACGCCCGCTTTTTTGATGCCGCTGGTTTCGCGTACGGTGCGGGCATCGATGCGGTTACCGGCAAAGCGCGGCGATCGCTCATAGAAGATAAAACCGGCGAAGTCCACGCCATTGTCTGCCAGCGCTTGCAGGTCGCTTGCTTTTGTTATGCCGCATACTTTGATGTGCATCATCGTTGGGATAAGGTATTTAATTCCTGTACAAAATTTTCAAATGCGCGGGCGGGATCTTCCTGCCGCATAAAGTGTTCGCCTATCAGGAAACCCTGGAAGCCGGCGGCTTTCAGCGTTACGATGGCAGCGGGATCATTGATACCGCTTTCGGCCACTTTCAGTTTACCGGCAGGTATCTTGGGCGCCAGTTCGCAGGAGCGGTTGAAATCCACCTGGAAGGTCATCAGGTCGCGGTTGTTGACGCCAACGAGATGCACATGATCGCTTACTTTTTCGAGTTGTGGCTCGCTATGTACTTCGAGCAGCACTTCCAGGCCGAGGTTGTGGGCGAAGGTAGCGAGATGCTTTACCGTAGCGGCATCCAGGCATTCGGCGATGAGCAGTATCACATCGGCGCCGATGGCTTTGGCTTCCAGTATCTGGTATTCATCTACTACAAAATCTTTCCGCAGGATCGGTATCTGGTTGAAGCTGCGCGCCTGTTGCAGGTCGTCGGAAGAGCCGCCAAAATATTTCTCATCGGTGAGCACGGAGAGACCGGAGGCGCCATAGCGTGTATACGCCGTCGTTACCTGCTGTACGGTCGCTTCCCCGTTGATCAATCCTTTGGAAGGCGAGCGGCGCTTGAATTCCGCGATGATACCGGTTTTGTCCGGCTGCTGCAAAAAGTGGCGCAGCGATAGCGTTTCGCGGCCGAAGAGCGGCGCCTGCCGCAAGTCGGCGGCGCTGCGCTGTTCCTTGCGGGCAGCCACTTCCAGGTGTTTATGTGCTACTATTTCTGCCAGGATATTCTTCATGATTGTAATTCGATCAGTTTCTTGAATGATTGATATGCCTTACCGGATTCGAGCGATTCCACTGCGGCGGCAAAACATTCGTCGTAGCTCTTATGCTTGCCCAGGCTGTAAAGGCCCATGGCGGCATTGGCAAATACGACGGAGTTCTGTGCCCAGGTGCCCTCGCCTTTCAATATCTTCATAAATATCTTCGCTGCTTCTTCCGGCGTATTACCGCCGTAGATATCTTCCGGATGCACTTTGCGTTTACCCAGCTGTTCCGGCGTCCAGTCCTGTTCTCCGGCATTGGTGATCACTTTGGTATCAGCGGTGAGGGAGATCTCGTCATAACCATCCAGACTGTGAACGATCACAAATTTTTTGTCTGTTTGTTGGAAGAGATAATTATACACCCTGGCCATTTCCAGGCTGTACACCCCGATGAGCTGATGCTGTGCAAAAGCGGGATTCACCAAAGGACCGAGCATGTTAAAGAACGTGCGGATGCCCAGCTGGCGGCGGATACCGGCTACATTCTTCAATGCCGGATGAAAGAGCGGCGCATGCAGGAAACAGATGCCGGCTTCGTCCAGTTCTGTTCTCAGCTTGGCATCATCGTTCTTGAATTTATAGCCTACCAGCTCCATCAGGTTGGAGGCGCCGCTCACAGATGATACGCCGTAGTTGCCGTGTTTGGCCACTTTAGCGCCAGCGCCGGCCACCAGAAAGCACGACAAGGTAGAAATATTAAAGGTATTTTTTGCATCGCCGCCGGTGCCTACGATATCGAGTACGTCGTACCCATTGAGGCGTACGGGCACACACAGCTCCAGCAGGGCATCGCGGAAGCCCAGCAGCTCATCGATGGTGATGCTGCGCATGAGGAATACGGTCATAAAGGCTGCCAGCTCGCTTTCGTTGTACATGCCTTTGGAGATGCTGATCAGGATTTCTTTGGCAGCATCGCGACTGAAAGTTTTATGTTCGAAGAGATAATTGAGTATCTTTTTCATGATGATAATTAGAATGATCTGAAGAATGAGATAAGGATGAAATACAGCAGCATACTACATTTCCAGCCAGTTCCTCAATATCTGCTCTCCATCGGGTGTGAGCACGCTCTCCGGATGGAACTGCACGCCGCTCACATCATATCTGGTATGTTGTAATGCCATGATAAAGCCTTCATCGTCTTTGGCGGTGATCACCAGTTCGGCAGGTAATGTTTTTTCATCTACTACCCAGGAGTGGTAGCGGCCTGCCTGCATATGCCGGGGCATATTTTTAAACAGGCGTCCTTGCTCTGCAATCACATTCACATTGGTGGCTACGCCGTGGTATACTTCTTTCAGGTTGATGAGCGAAGCGCCAAAAGCCTGTCCGATGGCCTGCTGACCGAGGCATACGCCAAAAATGGATTTGGTAGCGGCGTATTCCTTTATCAGCGGCAGCAGCAGTCCTGCTTCTTCCGGGATGCCGGGGCCAGGCGAAAGAATGATCTTGTCGTAGTCATTCACTTTCTCCAAAGGGATCTCGTCATTGCGTACCACGGTCACTTTCCCGTTGATGATCTTTTCTACGAGATGTACCAGGTTGTATGTAAAGGAGTCGTAATTATCGAATACCAGGATGTTCATGTCAGATTTTTTGTGCCAGCAGAAT
This sequence comes from Chitinophaga vietnamensis, assembly GCF_902167635.1. GTDB lineage: Bacteria > Bacteroidota > Bacteroidia > Chitinophagales > Chitinophagaceae > Chitinophaga > Chitinophaga vietnamensis. The sequence goes on along the minus strand of NZ_CABHMS010000005.1, from coordinate 390,152 downwards.
GGCCTGTTTTAAAGCATTGAGTTTATTATTCACTTCTTCCAGTTCTGATGAAGCCACGGATTTGGCCACCACGCCGGCTCCTGCCTGATAGTACAAGGTGTTCATCTTGCTGAGGATGGAACGGATCATGATGGCGTGGTTGAAACGCCCATTGAAGCCTACCGCACCGATACAACCGCCATAGAAGCCGCGGGCCGTGGGTTCCAGCTCATCGATGATCTGCATGGCGCGGTATTTTGGTGCGCCGGAAAGCGTGCCTGCCGGGAAAGTGGCTGCCAGTAATGAAAACGGGTTCAGCGAAGGATCTACTTTTCCACTCACTTCACTCACCAGGTGGATCACATGTGAATAGAACTGTACCTGCCGGTATGATTCCACCTGTACTTCCTGCGCATTGCGGCTGAGGTCATTGCGGGCGAGGTCTACCAGCATCACATGTTCTGCGTTTTCTTTGGGGTCCTGCAGGAGTTTGTCGGCCAGCAGTTTATCCTGCGCATCGTCGCCGGTACGGCGGAAAGTGCCTGCTATCGGGTGGATGGTGGCTTTGCCATCGCGGATAATGATCTGTGATTCCGGTGAGGAACCCATTAATTTATAATCGCCGTAATCGAAGAAGAAGAGGTAGGGAGAAGGGTTGATGGAGCGGAGGGCACGGTATACGTTAAATTCATCACCGGTGAAAGATTGCTGGAAGGCTCTGGAGAGAACGACCTGGAAAACATCTCCGCGGAAACAGTGTTGCTTGCCTTGTTCCACCATCTGCATATATTCCGCATCGCTCATATTGCTCTGTTCTTCTCCCACAGCGGTGAACGGGTATCCTGGCGAGTCTTTGTGGCGAATAATGGATTCTATCAGTTCAAATTCACTGTCGATGCCTTCTACCTGGTTCTCGCAGAGATAAAGTTCATCTTTAAAGTGGTTGATGGCGATCACATATTGATAGAACCGGTATCGCATCAGGGGTATGGTATTACCGTTCTGTTTATCTTTATTAAATTCTATCGTTTCAAAAAACTGTACCGCGTCGAAAGTGGTGTAGCCGAAAAGGCTTTGTGCCAGCGGAACGGCGGCATTGCCGCTGAAGCTGAACTGGCCGAGGAACTTCTCTATTTCGCCCAGTACGCTTTCCCTGCTTTTGAGCTGTTTCTTTTCCACAGGCAGGTTGGGATACTTGAATTCGAAGTTGCTGGTAGAAGTAACTTCGATGCCTGCAATAGGTTTGATACCGATGTAGGAGAAGCTGTTTTCACTGGCCCGGTAATCGGTACTTTCCAGGAGGATGGTGCCCGGAAATTTGTCGCGCAGCCGCAGATAGATACCTACCGGCGTAAATACATCCGCCAGCATCTGTTTGGATCTCGTTTTTACTTGAATGGTACGCATGATGTGTTATAATCTTCCTTTGGGTGAAGTGGTATATTGTTAAAAGGGCCCTGATAAAAAGCCGAAAGGCCCGCTGTGTAACAGCGAGCCTTTCAATTATATTTCAAGACGAAACATGGCACTGTAACACAGATCAGGAATTGATTCCGTGCCACCACCAATGTTTGTTATTTGTCATGATATTTTGCATAGCGAGAACAAAAGTGGGAATTTTTTCTAAAAAACACAAATTAAATTTTGGGATTTTTGAATTTCTTGATTTACGGATTTAAAATCCTCAAATCCTCACATCCTTACATTCTCACATTCTCAAATCCTCACATCCTCACATTCTTAAATTCCTAAATGACTCCCTTGGTGGATGGCAGCTGCATCCTGTAGGGGTTGCGCTTTACGGCCATTTTGATGGCTTTGGCAAATACCTTGAAGATGGCTTCTATCTTGTGATGTTCATTTTCGCCTTCCGCTTTGATGTTGAGATTGGCCTTGGCCCCGTCTGAAAAGGATTTGAAGAAGTGGAAGAACATCTCTGTAGGCATCTCCCCTATCTTCTCCCGGCGGAAAGTGGCATCCCATACCAGCCAGTTACGGCCGCCGAAGTCGATGGCTGCCTGTGCCAGGCAATCGTCCATGGGCAGGCAGAAGCCATAGCGCTCGATGCCGCGCTTGTCGCCCAGGCCCAGCGCGATGGCTTCGCCCAGGGCAATACCGGTATCTTCAATGGTATGGTGCTCATCGATGTGCAGGTCGCCTTTTGCAGTGATGTCCAGGTCAATGCCGCCATGCCTTGCGATCTGGTCCAGCATGTGGTCAAAGAAGCCCAAACCCGTGTGGATATTGGCTTTGCCGGTACCGTCCAGGTTCAGCCGGATGGTAATATCGGTTTCATTTGTTTTTCGTGTATGCGTTACCGTTCTAAGCCCCAGTTTCAGAAATTCGTAGATACGGTTCCAGTCGGTGGTTTCCAGCGCGATCACTTCTGCCAGTGCGGCGGCGGTGTCTTTCACTTCAGCGTTGCCCAGCCCGGTGCCTTCATTGAGCCAGATGGCTTTGGCGCCCAGGTTTTTGGCCAGCTGCACATCGGTGATACGGTCGCCGATCACAAAGGAATTGGCCAGGTCGTACTCATCAGAGAAATATTTCGTGAGCATACCGGTGCCCGGCTTGCGGGTGGGGGCATTATCTGCCGGGAAGCTGCGGTCAATGAACACTTCAGAGAAATATACGCCTTCATTTTCGAAGGCTTTGATGATCATATTTTGCGCCGGCCAGAAGGTGTCTTCCGGGAAAGAAGCGGTGCCGAGGCCGTCCTGGTTGGTGACCATCACCAGCTCATAATCCAGCTCCGCGGCGATCCTCGCCATGTTCACAAATACTTTCGGGTAATATTCTATTTTATCAAGACTATCAATCTGGTAAGTAGGCGGTACTTCCCTGATCAAGGTACCATCGCGGTCTATAAAGAGGACACGTTTCATGCGGATACGGAAGTTTCAGTTTTTGGTTGATAGGTTTTTAATGCGTCCAGCAGTTGCAGGTTTTCTTCCGGCGTGCCTACGGTGATACGCAAGCAGCCCGCGCACAGCTCCACTTTGGAGCGGTCGCGCACCACGATACCTTTTTCTACGAGATATTGATAGATGCCTTTGGCGTCGGTTGTTTTGGCGAGTACGAAGTTGGCATCGCTGGGATATACCTGCGTTACCTGCGGAAGCGCTTCCAGTGCGGCAGAGAGCAGGTCGCGCTCTATCACGATCTCACGGATCCATTCATTCACACGGCTTACATTTTCCAATGCCTGCAAGGCCAGTTCCTGCGTAGCCTGGCCAATATTATACGGCGGCTTCACTTTATTGAACACGTTAATGATCTCTTCGCCCGCAAAAGCCATCCCCACGCGGAGCGCCGCCAGTCCCCATGCTTTCGACAGGGTTTGCAACACCACCAGGTTAGGATATTCTGTCAGCTCTTGTATAAATGTTTTCTGGCGGGAGAAATTGATATAGGCCTCATCCACCACTACAATCCCGTCGAAATTATTCAGCAGCAATTCAATATCTGCGCGGTGGATAGAGTTACCGGTGGGATTGTTAGGAGAGCAGATGAATACCAGTTTGGTATTTTCGTCGATGGCCTGTTGCAGGCCGGCAATATCGAGCTGAAAATCTTCGGTGAGACTCACCTTGCGAATGATCGCATCGTTAATGTGCGCGCTCACTTCGTACATGCCGTAGGTGGGCGGGCAGAGCACTACGTTATCCTTACCAGGGTTGCAGAAGGCGCGGAAAAGCACGTCTATGGCCTCGTCAGAGCCATTGCCGATGAAGATGTTTTGCGGCGGCACGCCTTTGATGTCTGCCAGTTTGTATTTCAGTTTCCATTGCATCGGATCGGGATAGCGGTTGTAATTCACCGGCAGTGGCGATCCGAAACTGTTTTCATTGGCGTCCAGGAAAATGGAGGCCTCTCCTTTGAATTCATCCCTGGCCGACGAATACGGCACCAGTCTTTTTATATTCTCCCTAAGCAGGGCATCAAGATTGAACATTGATTGTCGGATTTTTTGATTTACGATTTTTTGATTTGTGCAGATCAGCTTCAATTTTCAAATTCTCAAATTCTCACATCCGAAAATTCCTCAATCTCACTGTTACTGCGTTCTTGTGAGCGTCCAGGCCTTCTGCGGCGGCCATCGCCTCGATGGTAGCGCCTATCTGTTGCAGGCCTTCGCGGGATATCTGCTGGAAGGTAATCTTTTTCACGAAGCTATCCAGCGATACGCCGCTGTAGGCGCGCGCATAGCCATTGGTAGGCAAGGTATGATTTGTGCCGGAAGCGTAATCGCCGGCGCTTTCAGGCGTATAATTACCCAGGAATACCGAGCCTGCGTTGGTGATATTATCCGCGATGTTCAGCTCGTCCTTACAAGCCAGGATCAAGTGTTCCGGCGCATAGGCATTGAGCAGGTCCACGGCTGTTTTCATATCTTCCACCAATATCATACGGCTGTTGGCCAGCGCGCCGGTGGCAATGTTTTTACGCGGCAACTGATCCAGTTGTGTTTGCAAAGCTTTTTCCACATCGCTGATCACTTTTTCAGATGTCGTCACCAGCACCACCTGGCTGTCGGGCCCGTGCTCTGCCTGTGAGAGCAGGTCGGCCGCCACAAAATCTGGCACGCAGCTATCATCCGCCAGCACGGCCACTTCCGAAGGACCGGCAGGCATATCTATCGCAACGCCGCTTTTGTTGACCAGTTGCTTGGCGCAGGTCACATACTGGTTGCCCGGGCCGAAGATCTTGTACACCTGTGGCACCGATGTAGTGCCAAAGGCCATGGCGCCGATGGCCTGCACCCCGCCGATGGTGAACACCTTTGAAATGCCCACCAACGCTGCGGTGTAGAGGATGGCCGGATGCACTTCCCCTTGCGCATTGGAAGGCGTGCATAATACAATTTCTTTACAACCCGCTATCATGGCCGGTATACCGAGCATGAGGATGGTGGAGAACAATGGTGCAGAGCCACCGGGGATATACAAGCCTACCCTTTCGATGGCCACAGATTTGCGCCAGCATTGTACGCCGGGCATGGTTTCTACGATGCGCGGCACTTCCTGCTGTGCGCGGTGGAAGGTCTCGATATTTTTTGCCGCCTGCTGGATGGCCGCTTTCAGTGCGGGTTCCAGCGAATCTTCTGCCTTTGCAAAAGCGGAAGCCGGTACTGTAAAATCAGTGAGCGTTACCTTGTCAAATTCCGCGGCATAGCGGCGCACTGCCTCATCACCATTGATGCGCACGTCTTGCAGGATGGCGCCCACCTTTTGTTCCAGGGTGGAGGTATCCATGGCAGGGCGCTGTAGCAGCGTGTTCCAGGTGTTGATGGCAGGATATTTTATGATTTGCATTGTCTCTTTTCGTTTTTATCAGATCACCATTTTTTCGATGGGCACTACGAGGATGCCCTGTGCACCGGCGGCTTTGAGGCTTTCGATGATATCCCAGAATTCATTTTCGTTGAGCACAGAGTGAACAGAGCTCCATCCGGCTTCCGCGAGTGGCAATACGGTCGGGCTTTTCATGCCGGGCAGCAGGCCAATGATCTCGTTGAGTTTTTCGTTCGGTGCGTTGAGCAGGATGTATTTATTGTTCTTGGCTTTCTTCACCGCCTGGATGCGGAAGAGCAGCTTTTGCAGCAGCAGTTCCTGTTCTGGTTGCAGGCGGTGATTGGCCGCCAGTACGGCTTCTGATTTCAGTACGGTTTCTACTTCTTTGAGGCCGTTCATGAACAGCGTGGAACCGCTGCTCACCAGGTCGCAGATAGCATCTGCAAGGCCAATGCCCGGCGCAATTTCCACGGAGCCGCTGATCTCGTGGATCTCTGCGGTGATGTGGTTGCGCTGTAAAAATTCAGATACGATCACCGGGTAGCTGGTGGCAATGCGGGTACCTTGCAAATCCTTTATAGTACTGTATTCCATTGATTTCGGCACTGCCATGGAAAGGCGGCATTTGCCAAAGCCGAGTTTCTCCACCATATTCACCTGCTTCTTTTTTTCCAGCACCACATTCTCTCCTACGATGCCGATATCTGCTACACCATCTTCGATGTATTGAGGAATATCGTCATCGCGCAGGAAAAATACTTCCAGCGGGAAGTTACTGGCTTCTGTCTTCAGCTTGTTGACACCATTGTTGATGTCGATGCCGCATTCTTTCAGCAGTTTGATAGAATCATCGTGCAGGCGGCCTGATTTCTGGATGGCGAGTTTCAGTTTCATCTTAAGGTACAAATAAAAAAAGGGCTTACCTCTGCGGTAAGCCCTTGATGGTGATCTAATATGGTGATTTTACACACGATCATCCCAGCCTACCGGTGCGGTAAGTATGATGGTGATGATGGATATGTATGTTTGTAATCATAATTGTCGGGTACAAAATTAGCAACTATCCCGAGAAATCAAATTTAATTTTCTGTAAACGAAATTTTTTTTCTGCCGGCTTGATAAATTGAATATAAAAAAACTTCCATGCGATAGTTTTTACAGTGTCCGGGCCGATCTATTTGATATCCTGTCAATTAGCCTGCTGTCGGCTATTTCGGCTGAATAGCCTTTTGCAAATGATCTGTTAATCTATTTTAAAAACTAATAAATTTAGCTTTACTTTGCTAATAATATTAGCAATCATAAAATGATAGTATATGGAAGCTTTGAAGTTGAGTGACGCCTCCCCTGTCCTGGATTATCAGGAAGAAACCATTGATCTGAACAGGATACTCCACGCCAACCCCAACACCTCTTTTGTTACCCGCGTAAAAGGCGATGGTATGATCGACGCCAACATGCCTGATGGCTGTATGGTAGTAGTGGACCGCTCTATCCGGCCGGCCACCGGCGATATTATTGTAGCCGCCCTGGACGGCGAATACACGGTAAAGCGCCTGGTAAAAGCCGGCCGCAACTGGGTGCTGCACCCGGAAAATTCTTTTTATAAGCCCATCCTGATCACTGATGATATGGACTTCCAGGTATGGGGCGTAGTAACAGCCGTTATTGTAGACCTGCGTAAATAAGGCGATATGCACAATCCGCTGGTTCTACTGTCACCGCAAACGATCCATGTATTGCTGGATCAGGGTTACACATTATTTGTGCGACAGACGTATCCGCCGGGGGCCGCCCCTGCTGTGAAAGAGTCGCTGCTGATCACACCCTACAAAGATATCGGGGAAGCCAACCTCCATTTCCAGCATATCCGCTTTGATAAAAGAAAATATATCTATGAATCACACCGTCCGGAAGAGATGGAAAAACTTTTCGTAGCGGCCTCACAGCCGCCAGGGTACCGCGTTTACACCGGATGGCTGAAAGATAAACGCTGGAACCCGCCCAAAACAATGCGTTCGCAGGTACGCCGCTATCTCGCTGCACGTACTAACTGGCAAAACGGCGATCTCGTGAATGCGGAACTATACCTGCATTACGGCGAACTCTTTCTCTCCCTTCAATATAACCAGGAAGACATCAAAGTCCCCCTGACAGCACTCTCGCGGATGTAGCCTTAATAAGGGGCAGCACCCTTGAAGCGCTTAAAGCGCTTCAAGGGCTACTCCGCCTGAATATCTTTCTCATTCACGATATGCTCACCTGTGGTATCTTCCAGCGCGCCATACTATTGATACGGCTGATCACTTTATTCAACATCCCCAACCAGGCTTTATCGTTGAAGAAAAACCCGTAAGTAAAAATGAAGATGACTTCAAAGCCGTATATCATCATAAAAATATAGATCCCCAAATGCAAGGCGATGCCACAAACAATAATAGGCACGCGTGTTTTCCTGAACCATACCAATGCCGGGAAATACATTTCTACCAGCAGTGTGAAGTAGGTGGACAAGGTTACAAAGTAACCGTTTTTCACCAGCAGGTCGTTCCAGGGTGTGCCTTTAAAGCGCGCCAGGCTGAGTATGTAGTAGGTAGCAACGCCATTGAACCACACATCTGCATGTATCTTGTGGAAGGCTGACCAGAAATACACAATACAAAAATGGATGGTCACCGCGCGCACTGCCAGGTTGGAAAACAGGTTGGACAAGCGTTGCAGGGTTTCGCTCCGGATACTGATTGCCCGGATACTGAAATATTCATAACTGTTGGCAAACACCATATACAGCACTACAAAGCGGAGGAAGTTATCGCCGCCGTTAAGTACCACATTGCACAAGCGCTGTATGGTTTCATAGAACAGAAACAGCACCAATGCTGTAAAATGCTTGCCAATGCCGAAGAGGTACAACATAATAATGAGCAGGTACATCACGATGAATGCCTGGTAGTGCTCGCGGATAAACATGCTTTTGATGCCCAGCAATTCTGTGAGCACGGTAGGCGTAGGCGATATAAAGGATTGCGGCCCGTAAAGAATATCGAGATAAGGCCATTGAAAAAAGATGGTTTTGGCAAGGTGCAGGCAGATGAACACCCTGAACACCGCCAGATAGAACGAGTAATTATTCTTTTTCTCCATGCGGATCATTTCCTGGTAGAGCGTCATAGCAGTGATTTTTATTTGTTAAATGAAAGGTAGTCGCTCATAAAAACCGCATCCTCCTTGCGTGGCGCGGATTCCGGCTCATTGCGCTCAGAGAATTTCGGCAGGTTGATACGGGTGATCAGCAGGCGCATTTCGCTGGCGGCGGTATCGATATTATTTTCCCGCGCTACCAATGCGCCATAATTGCTCAGGGTGAGAAAGGAGTTACTGTGCTGTATGTAGCTCCTGATCCGGATTTCTGCGGCAGTATCTGTGCCCGTTTTCTTGTTCATCTTTTGTTGATAGACCAGGTTGTTATGCAGCTCTGAAGACATATCGCTTACGCCGCCTACGTTTCCGGAGATGACGTAATCGAGTATTTCCTCATGCCAGTTGAAAGGCGCTTTCCGTTGCTTTTCCGCAGTGATATGTTCCAGTACTTCTACCACCTGTTGTTGCTTCGTTACTTTATTCCTGAATTCATAATACAGGCGCTCATCGAAGGTAGGCGGCGGTGCAAAGAAGCCCCAGCGCTGAAATAGCCAGAACTGGAAGGTCTGGCTTTGCGGATATAATTTCAGGTAAACGAAATTATCCGGCATCGTGAAAATGAAAGTCATCACAAAATATCCGATGAAGGATAGAAAGATGACAGGTCGTAGGTATCGCATAAAAAGATAGTTTAGAGGGAAGCCCTTGAAGCGCTTGAAGCGCTTCAAGGGCTGGATACCTTAGCCGCTTTTTCTTTAGCAATTAAGGTGTTTGCCCTTGAAGCGCTTCGAGCGCTTCAAGGGCTAATTTGCTAGTCGAGACGACTCATTTTACTTTTCACCATTTCTGCTTCGTTCAGCAGGCCAGGACCGGCTACTGGTCCGGATTTTACGATATCTGCCGTAGGGTAGTCCAGGATGGCAGTACGAAGCGCTGTGATGCGGACAATGTAAAGTGTGGGAGTAATCACATAAGTAGTAGGAATGGGCGTCAGATAGCTGGCGCTTTCCTGGCCAGGCACGATGGCGCTGGCTACCTGGTTGCTAATGAGCTTGCCTTTACCAAGCGCGCCGGTAGAAGAAGCATGTGTAAAGCTGGAGAGGGTAACAACTGTTACCGCTAAACAGGCCAATGCGGCTGTTTTAGCATTGAAGATGCATTTCATGAGCTGAAATTTTTGAGGTTATATAAATGTAGATATCAACAATGGAGTCAGCATAAGTTGGGGCTAGTGCTTTTGCTCAAAACTATTAACTGGGCTGACAATCAGCATATTGGTTATTTTATTTTCAGGGTTAATAATTTTTTTTCGATGAGGACAAAATTGCTGATTAATTTTTTGTCTGCCTATAGCTACAATGTTTAATTTATTCCTAATTTTAGCATGAAATTGTTTGTTCCCGTAGTGTTGACCTCAAAAAAGTAAATCCATGATAGCTGCAACCATCAAACGACTGCGGATGGAACGGAACCTTACGCAGGAATATATCGCACAGGAACTGGACATTTCGCAGAACGCCTATTGCAAACTGGAGAACGGACAGGTGAATATCACCATCGACAGGCTCGAAAAAATCGCCGGTATTCTTGGCACCCCGCTCGCCACACTGCTCTGTTGCACGGAAGCAACCGTCAATGACAACGCCATATGGCAGGAAATGAGAAGCGTGATCGGCATCCTCCATGAAGAATTACAGGCCAAACAAAAAACGGTAGATTCCCTGCTGGAAGTGATACAAACCCTGCGCGCCAACCGGCTATAACACCAGCGCCGGCAAGCCCTCGTAAGCCACCCGCGCCAGTACCGACTCATCGTCCGGTTTCACCTTCCGCACAGAATTTACCGGCCAGTAATCCAATGCGGCCGAAGGCAATTCGTATTGCAGCAATTCGCGTATATCCGTATCCGTTAGGTCCGGTTGCAGCCAGGACTGTGCCAGCTCATTGCTCAGCATCAACGGCATCCTGCCCGCATTATCGCCGCCATTGTGTATCTGCGCCATCAGCGCATTGGCGCTGCGCGTCAGTATCGTAAACGTTGGTATCCGCTCCGGCTTATCCACATCCCAGGAATTAGACAAAGCCCACAGGCCCGCCATAAAAAATACCTCCTGCTCTTTTTGGCTAATATAATAAGCTACCTTGTTCTTCCATCCCGGTATCTGCCGGTATTCAAAGAAACCCGTAACCGGCACCAGGCAACGCTGATGACGGATCGCATGCCACATCGTACCTGGCTCCAATACCTTCTCGCTACGCGCATTCAGAAATAACTGCCGTTGCTTCTTCACCTTCTCCATCGTATTCAACATCTTCGGAACAGGCCCCCAGGTAAAGGTTTGCAGCTCCAGGCCATCCCGGTTCACCACCACCGGCCATTGCGGAAACGACATCCCGATCTTGTGATAAGTAATGTTGAAATCTATATCCAGCTTCTTTTTCTTCAGGTCAGGGATCAACTTGAAAATACTTTCTATCCGGGAAGAAAAAGCAATATCGTAGCACATATGGAGATATTTGAATTACGACAAATATAATGATACCTACTGCTGAAGATAAGTAGGGGCAATAAAAAAGGCCATATTAAAAATATGACCTTTCATTTTCGTTGCCTGACCTGGATTCGAACCAAGACAAACAGAGTCAGAGTCTGTCGTACTACCGTTATACTATCAGGCATTATCGATTCAGGACCGCGAAATTATGACATTTCATCTAACTACCAAACTTTCATTCTTCTTTTTTGGAAAAAAATTTCACATTACCTTTATTTAGATATTCAAACGTATTATATTTTAATTAATTATGGAAGATGTTACCTTGCTTCTCCAACAGCGGCCCCTCTCCGCAGCAGAGATGCAACTCTTGCTCACAGCCGATCCATCCGAAACGCAGATCCTCGGATACCTGCCACAGTCCATCGTTTTCAGGCTCTGCAAACAGAACGATACCATCGGTATTTTAGTGATGGGCCAGCAGCCGGATCAAGCCGAAATCTTCAACATCGCCGTGGACGGGCGTTTGCAGCGGCGCGGCTATGGGCGGCAACTACTTGCCGCCGCCATCGAATGGGGCCGGGAACATCATCTTGACCAGATCACCATCGGCACCGGCAATTCCAGTATTGGTCAACTAGCCCTCTACCAGCAATGCGGCTTCGATATCTATGATATCATCTACCATTATTTCTCTGATCATTACCCCGAACCGATTATCGAAAATAATATCCCCTGCAAACACATGATACGTTTGCGGTACTTGATCAATAATCTGTAAATTGCCGGCACATAAACCCAACACCTCATGCGCATACATTCCCTGATCATCGCAGCCACCTTATTTTCCAGCCTGTCCCTGACAGCGCAAGTGAAAGAGCAACAGGCCGTAAAGCCACAGCTGCTGGGCAATGTATCGTCCGACAAGATCACAGAAGCCTCCGGCATCGCTTCCAGCGTTACCCTCCCCGGCTGCTACTGGACGCACAACGATAGCGGCAATAAACCAGAAGTATTCCTGCTCAACAGTAACGCACAACTCATCAGCATTTTCAAATTGCAAGATGTTAAAAACCGTGATTGGGAAGATATTGCAGAAGGCATCGGCCCGGTAAAAGGCAAACACTATATATATGTAGGCGATATCGGCGATAATGCAGCTATACGCAAACATATCCGCATCTATCGTTTTTTAGAACCTGAAAAAACGCCACCAGCAAAGGTTTCAATAACACCTGATATACTCACGCTTCAATTTCCCGACGGGCCCCGCGATGCAGAATCACTGCTCATCGATCCGCTCACCCGGAGCATCTATATCGTCAGCAAAAGAGAAAAAAAAGTTCATCTCTATAAAACATCCCGCCTTGATTTCAAAAACGGCGATAAAGTAACGCTCGAAAAAACCATTACCCTCCCCTACACCTGGGTCACCTCCGGCGACATCTCCAAAGATGGCCACCACATTGTGATCAAAACATTACTGGCCGTTTACTACTGGCATCGCAACAGCAATGAAACCGTGGAACAGGCCATGGCCAAACCCGCCACAGAACTGCCTTACATCCCCGAGAAACAAGGCGAAGGCATCACCATCACCCCCAACAACGATGGCTATGTAACCATCAGCGAAGGCGATCACTCACCCGTGTACTTCTACCGCTGGAAATTTTAACGGCTGAAGTTTCATTTCAGTAGCTTGAATTATACTTGTATATACAGGGAAATGACCTTCTCTGTGAGATCGTTTTTTGTGTCAACCCTGTTTTTGCCAACACCCTCAAACCATTAAAGCATCATGCTTTTTACTTATGCAAAAGAAAGCTATCATTATTGGCGCAGGCCCGGCCGGCCTCACTGCCGCCTATGAGTTGCTGCAACGCACCACGATCATGCCGGTGATCCTGGAAAAAAGCAACGATATCGGCGGCATCTCCAAAACAGTCAACTACAAAGGCAATCGCATCGACATCGGCGGGCACCGTTTCTTTTCCAAGTCCGACCGTGTGATGGAATGGTGGATGAACATGATGCCCCTGGAAAAAGAAGCCGCAGCCAGCTTCAGCATCACCTACCAGCAAAAGACAAAGGAAATAAAGCGCCAGCGCAATGACAGCGATACGCTCGTAGCACCCAACCCCGACCTCATTATGCTTGTAAGAAGGCGGCTGTCGCGCATCTATTTCCTGCACAAGTTCTTCAACTACCCGATACAGCTGTCTGTAGATACCCTGCGCAAACTCGGTATAGGCACCACCGTTAGTATCATGCTGTCGTACATGAAGGCGCAGCTTTTCCCGCGCAAAGAGGAGAAGAGCCTGGAAGACTTTATGGTCAACCGTTTTGGCAACACGCTCTATCATCTTTTCTTTAAAGATTATACAGAAAAGGTATGGGGTGTTTCCTGTAAAAAGATATCGGCAGAATGGGGCGCCCAACGCATCAAAGGTATCTCCATCGCCAAAGCGATCTCTCATGCCCTGAAATCCGCCTGGGATGCGGGAAAGCCCAAAGATATCAATCAGAAAAATGTAGAAACCAGCCTGATCGAACAGTTCCTTTACCCGAAGTTCGGTCCCGGACAATTATGGGAAGAAGTAGCCAACCAGGTAACCCAACGGGGTGGCACCATCCTCATGCAGCACGATGTTACCCGCATCCACAGTGATGGCAACCGCATCACCGCCATTACCGCAACAGACCGCGGTACTGGCGAAACCATCCTGCTGGAAGGCGACTACTTCTTCTCTACCATGCCGGTACAGGAGCTCATCGGCGGCCTCGAAGCCGATATTCCGCCCGCAGTGCGGGAAGTGGCCGCAGGACTGCAATACCGCGATTTCATCACCATCGGTATCCTGCTTAAAAATCTCAGCTTCCTCGATGCCAAAACCGGTACGCACCAGCCACTCACCCTGAAAGACACCTGGATATACATACAGGAAAAAGATGTGAAAGTAGGCCGCTTGCAGCTCTTCAATAACTGGAGCCCCTATATGGTGAAAGACCCCGGCACCACCTGGGTGGGCATGGAATATTTCTGTAATAAAGGAGATGATTTCTGGGAGATGAAAGACGAAGAGATACGCGAGCTGGCCATCAGCGAGCTTTGCAAGATAGGGCTTGCATTGCCGGAAGATGTGCTCGATGCCACCGTACTGCGCATGGAGAAAACTTATCCGGCATATTTCGGCACCTACGATCGCTTCGATGAAATTCGCCATTACATCGATTCATTCGAAAACATTTTTCTCGTAGGCCGCAATGGCATGCATAAATACAATAACTCCGACCACTCCATGCTTACTGCTATGGTGGCTGTAGATAACATCTGCAACGGCGTAAGCACCAAGGAAAATATCTGGTCTATCAATACCGAGCAGGAATATCATGAAGAGAAGAAATAACAGCGCTATTCTTCTCTCAAACGTTCATCTGTATACGTGATAGCCGTTTTGCCGTGAGGCACGGGCTTTCCGCTCTCATCAACGCTCACAAATACCATCTTGTCGATGGTGAGAATACTTTTTTGCGTGATCTTGTTGCGCACCTCACAGGTGAGTGTGAGCGAAGTGCGGCCGAAATGAGTGGCTTTGATACCCAGTTCCACAATATCGCCCTGTCGCGCGGAGTTGATGAAATTGATCTCCGACATAAACTTGGTTACACAACGGTTAGTGCCCAGCTGTATGATGGAGTAGATCGCTGCTTCTTCATCTATCCAGCGCAGCAAACTGCCGCCGAACAAGGTGCCGTGGGCGTTGAGGTCTTCCGGCTTCACCCATTTGCGTGTATAAAAATTCATTGCTCCCGGTTTTAAATGCACATTCAGCAGGCAAAATTACCGTATTTTTATTGATGACGCTGTTGCATCGCGATCACCTCTTCCAGCGCATAGGCCGGACAGCCGCCATGATAGCCAGCTACCACCGCTCCCAGCGCATTGGCGAAATGGAGGCATTGCTGTGGTGCATCGCCTTTAATGATACTGTGCAGGTACCCCGCCAGGAACGCATCGCCGCTGCCGATGGTGTCGGCTACAGTTACTACATGCCCCGATTCATAGTAGAATTGTCCGCCAGTGTACAACATACAGCCCTTGCTGCCTAAAGTAAGTATAATGGTATGCAGGCCAAAATTAGCTGCCATAGCGGATATTACGGTTTCGTCAGGCCCCGTATAGTCGTACCAGTTAGCCAGCAATGCCAGCTCATGTTCATTTAGCTTGAGGATATCTGCCTGCTCCAGCAGCCAGGATACCTGGTCGGGATGGTAATGCGGCGCGCGCAGATTGATGTCCAGCACTTTGGTAGCTTTCATCCCCAGCAAATGTTCCAGCGTTTGCCGCGATATCTCGTTGCGCGTGCTTAAACTACCAAATACCAGGTAAGAGGGCGGGTGCTGTAACAAGGCTTCCAGCAAAGGTTCCATCCTGATGAAATCCCACGCCGACGGATATACGATGTCGTATTGCATCTCCTGTTCAGGTGTGACGGTGGCGTGTACCTTTCCTGTTTCGTGTACGGTATCCTGCTGTACATAGCGGGTATCGAGCTGGTATTGCTCCATCAGGGCCAGCAGGCGGCGCCCGTAGTCATCAGCGCCTATCCGTGTGATCATGGCCACCGGATTCCCCAGCCTTTGCAGGTGATAGGCTACATTCATCGGCGCACCTCCCGGCAATTCCTTGCCAGGCAATAGATCCCAGAGTATTTCTCCAAAACAGGCAATAATATGATCTGACATACTTCATTAGATTGATGCCAGAAATTAGTGCTTTTTAGTTTATTTCCTTGCAAGCGCCTTGTCAATTTTTTCTTTGATGTGTGGATCGTACCT
The DNA here is from genome assembly GCF_902167635.1 of Chitinophaga vietnamensis. Classification (GTDB taxonomy): domain Bacteria; phylum Bacteroidota; class Bacteroidia; order Chitinophagales; family Chitinophagaceae; genus Chitinophaga; species Chitinophaga vietnamensis. The sequence goes on along the minus strand of NZ_CABHMS010000005.1, from coordinate 374,404 downwards.
GACAGACAAAGCTTTCTTCCAATAGTTGACAGCCTGTATGGTGTCGTGTGTGGCATTATAATAATCCCCCATACTGTCGTATGTGTTATAGCTCTCCGGGTAGTAGTCGATATTCAGCTGGAAGAACATTTTCGCAGTAGCCGGATGTTTATCGAAGAGGTGCCTGTACCCCATCTCGTTAAATGTCTGCTCATCCGGGCGGACAGCATATCCCAGCTCTTTCGACAGTACCTTGTAATGATCAACAATCAGCTCCCGCAAAGAATCTGGCGGACAGTGATCGTCCATAAAAAGATAGGTGGGAAACCGGTTATCACGGAAGATAAACCGCAAAGCATCATACTCCGCAATCAGAGGAACAGAGATATGGTCATCATCTTCATAATATTTACAGGTCCATCTCAAATGATTGTCCGGGTGCGCAATTAATTGATCTTTCAATTGTAAAATAGCACTGGTATGGATGGAGCCCATAGCTTTATCTTTTCTTACCTGTACCGTATCCAGACTGGCATTCATGGTATGGGCGATGGCAAGAAAAAAATTCTTGTTATTCATATCTTTTTGCAATAACTGCCCGATTTCCGACAGCAATTCACTGTTATGCCAGAATATACTCGGGTCGATGGCCACGTAGGCATTAAAGATATGCGGATGATGCAGCAGCGTGTTCGTTACCAGCAAGCCGCCCAATGAATGTCCGATGAATACACGGTAAGGGGCTGTGGAATAATTTTTATCGATATATGGTATCAGTTCTTTTTCCAGGAATGAAATAAATTTTTCTCCCCCGCCGGAACCCTTCACCATCGTATCCACAGAGGGCGTGAGATCTCTGGGACGGTTGCCATTCGTATTCGGAATACCTACGATGATCATCCGTGGCAAAGCAGTATTGCCATTGATCCAGCTTAACTGATGTATCATGGTTTGCAGCGATGCAAAATACCCGTCGCCATCCAGCACATACAGTACAGGATACGCCACTTTCACAAAATAGTTGGTGTCAACAGTTGGCGTGTAGACCCATAAAGGCCTTTTCTCTTTTAATATCGTTGAATAAATACTGTCCGCCTGCCCGAAAGACACCAGGGGCCGGGTCATCTGCGCATATGCATCCAGCAACAGAACAGACAGGAACATGATCAGGAAAAACTTTTTCATAGCGGGTGTTTTTCCGATAAGTTCAGTTTATTTGATAGTAATATTTTATTGATGTGATATAATACCGGATAAATGTGACGGAAGATATTTCGGAGGGCTTAAAATAAAAAAGGACAAGCCGCGACGGATCGCGCTTGTCCTGCCAGTTGCCCAACCAGGATTCGAACCTAGACAAACAGAACCAAAATCTGTCGTACTACCATTATACTATTGGGCACCGTAAAACGGGACGCAAATGTAGTAATTTTCTGAAAAAAAACAAGTTGGGGAAAAAATTCCCGATACTCACCAGAGATGATATAATACTCATTCAAATCTGCGTGATAATAACTGTATATTGCTGAAAACCCTGCTGTAGCGCAACTTTAGGGGGATATCAAAAACGTACCTTATGAAAAGAATCATCCTGTTGAAATTTTTCTCCTTATACCTGGCACTGTGTGCGGTTGCGCAATATCACCCCAAGGCGCCCTACGATCTGGTGGTGATCACCGCCATGGATTCGGCATTACTCTTACCTAACTGCCATTACCCGCGCAAGGCTAATGGTGAAATACCAGCGGTGTTGCGTTCTATCTCCCAAAACCTTGCTGGTAGCAATCCCTGGCCGTATCTATGCATCAAGGGTAAAAATCTGATGAACAAAAATGTTGGCGCACCCTATGTGCATGATTATTACGCCTATGACCATTACCTGTTATCGCCCGGAGAAAATATTACTTTCTATGCGGCTAATATCACACCCGAAAATGCCGGGCAATTCAGATACCAGGTGATCAGGAATTTCCGGGAAATTGTTGCTCCCTCAAAGGCGCCGGAGGCATTTTACAAACGCATAGATACGCTGGAATATAATGGGCGTCTGCCTTTCGCCTGTCTGGGTAACTATCAGCAGGATTCCGGTAATGTGATGGTGGAGGTATATAACGTAAAAGATTATACGAAAAGAAATGGTATCCTGGTGAGCTGGAATAAAGACTATCTCCCCCGGCTCACAGGTGTTGAAATAATGGAGGCTTCATCGCTTAAACCCCTGGCGCTACCATCCTTTGCCAGCAGCATATCCACTGTTACCGGCTTGCCCGTCAGTCTCCGTTTCCACATCAATACCGCCAGCCATCTGATCCTTGCCTGCAACCTGCATGTACCGCAGGGCACGCAGTACGGCTACATCCTGCTGAAAGAAGACGGCAAAAGTTTTCTGAAATGGGAAGATAATCTCATCGGCTCCTCTCTCATCGTACCGACCGATTTCAATGTTCCCGGCAAATACAAGCTCGTAGTGTATCCCAACGGTATTACACGGCCCCTGCCTGATAATAATGGCGTGATCCGCTATGAACAAAACAAAGTGATTGAACTACCTATAGAGATACTTCCACCTGAGATAACCTACCATGGGTGGGCGCCATCATCTCTTCAAATCTTAGCGGCAACCCTGGTTGCCGCTTTCCTGTTTTGCGTTTATTATTTCTACAATCAACGCAAAATGAAGCTGCTGGCCCGTGACAAGCAAATGGCCCAGTGGAGGTTACAATCTGTCCGCAATCAGCTCAATCCTCATTTTATCTTCAACGCACTCACTTCCATTCAAAATCTGGTAAACCGTCAGGATCCACGGGCCAATCACTATCTCCAAATCTTCTCTTCCCTTACCAGAAAGGTATTGGATCAACATAATGAAGAGATGATCAGCCTGGGAGATGAACGGCAGTTGTTGGATGAATACCTGCAGATGGAACAGCTACGCTTTAATTTCCATTATGAGATACAATTGCCGGAAAACCTGTCCAGTACTGAGATTCCCGCATTGCTCCTGCAACCTTATGTAGAAAATGCCGTTATTCACGGAGCATCCGCTCTGGGAGAAAAGGGATTTATCCACATCCAGGTGAAAATGACCGATAAAGACCTGTACCTTAGTATAAAAGATAACGGGTACGGTTATACGGACAAAACATCCACAACTGGCAGAACATCCTGGGGCTTGAAATTAGGCGAAGAAAGAATAAATTTATTAAACCGGATGTACCGTGAAAACGTTATCAGCTGCCACGTTGCAACAGGCAGCAGCGGTACCACCGTTGAGTTATTATTAAAAGAATGGTGCTGATATGACGATACGTAGTATAATTATAGATGACGAGGCTAACAACCGCGAAAACCTCCGCGGGCTGCTTCATTCCTGCTGCAACGGTATTGAAGTAGTGTCGGAAGCGGCCACTGTAGCCAAGGGTGTAGCAGCAGTGCAGCAATACCAACCGGACCTGCTTTTCCTGGATATCCAGTTACCTGATGGCACCGGCTTCGACCTGCTCAAACAATTAGACCGTACCGACCTTGAAGTGATCTTCGTATCAGCACATGATCAATATGGCATCCAGGCGGTAAAATTCTCTGCGCTCGACTATCTCCTCAAACCCTTGTCTACGGCAGAATTACAAGCGGCAGTTCAGAAGGCTTCAGAAAAGATTTCCCGGAAAAGAAAAAACACCAATCTCGAAAACCTGCTGGAATACCTTCAACCACGAAAAAAAGAAAACCCGCGCATTGCCCTGCCATTACAACAGGAAACGCGTTATGTGCCTGTACATGAAATTGTGCGCTGCGAGGCTACCAGCAACTACACACACGTATTCCTTTCCAATAAAGAAAAAGTATTGGTAAGCCGCACCCTGAAAGAGTTTGCGGAGTTGCTGGCACCATACGATTTTATCCGCACGCACCAATCACACCTGGTAAACAGGCTGGCAGTAAAAAGCTGGCTGAGGGAAGATGGCGGTACACTGCTATTAGAAGATCTTACCAAGATCCCCGTATCCAGGCCGCACCGCGAAAACGTAAAAAAATTATTGGACTATTGTTGAGCTACATTATAAAGAATCACAAACTCCACACGACGGTTCTTTGCTTTACCTTCTTCTGTATTGTTGGTCGCAATCGGATGACGGTCGCCCTGGCCCCAGGTATCAATACGGCCTCCATCTACTTTATCATCTACCAGCAGCTGCTTGGCGCCAGCAGCGCGCTTTTCAGACAGTTCACGATTAAAATCACCATTGCCGGTGTTGTCAGTATGACCAGTAATCATGATCTTGGTCTTGTCATATTTGTTCAATACGTTGGCAAAACGTTCAAAGGCTGGTTTGATCTCTGGTTTCAGATCAGCAGATGAAGATGCATACATTACATTGTTCGGGAAGATCACTTTCAGACTGTCTTTGATCAAAGTAACATCAGCTTCATTCAATACATTTTTTAGCTCTTGATACTGTTTGTTCATGTAGGCATGTTGACTGCCCGATTTCCTGGAAGAAGCGCAGGAAGTAAATATTGCAATAGCGGTAATAACGGAAACCCACACACGAGAGGAGCTTAACAACTTTTTCATATGTTGATGAGATTTGCCGCAAAGATATCTAAAATAAACATTATCAACATTTTATGAAAATTATATTGAATATAATCCTCTCGCTATATATAAACAACTGCTGCTATTCTGATCTTAAACTCTTCACCGGATTGCTGAGCGCTACGCGTATTGCCTGGTAACTGATCGTGAAAACAGTAATGAGCAATGCACCACCAATAGCAATAATAAATACGCCAGGCCCGATCTCGATCCGGTAGTTGTAATGATTTAACCAGTTATGCAGAAAATAAAACGCTAACGGCGATGCAATAGCGCCTCCTACTATCACGAGCAACATAAACTCACGGCTCAGGAGCAGCCACAGTTGCGCCACAGAGGCGCCCATCACCTTTCTCACCGCAATCTCCTTCGTTTTTTGTGCAGCGGTATAAGCAGCCAGTCCTAACAAACCAAGGCAGGAGATAAAAATGGCCAGCGCCGCGAAAATGGCCGCCAGCTTGCCCACCAGCGTTTCGAGGTCGAATTTCTGTGCATATGAAACATCCGCGAAATAATATTGATAGGGATAGGCTGGATTATATTTATTAAAGATGGCTGTCAGTTTTTTAATGGCCGACTTAATATCCGCCTGCGACACGAGGCGATACATCATCACGCCGCCCTCGCGGCCATGGACAAAGATCGCCGGCTCCACCGGAGAGAAGGGAGAAGCCACCACCGCATCTTTTACTACACCTACAACCGTGGCGCGCAGGCCGCGGTCCCAGGTGATCTTTTGCCCAATAGGATCTTTCAATCCCATCTTTTTAACAGCCGTCTCATTTAATATAGCCGTTCCCGTGTCTGACGACCACTCCGGGTAGAAGTCGCGGCCCGCGGTCATCGTCATGCCCATAGATTTAAAATAATCGTCTGATACACTTACGTCCGTCACGGAAATAAAACTATTGTCCGTTTTCCCCGGCCATGTTGATATCACATTATGCGACCATACTCCTGTTACCGGGCTGGTTGCCCTTGAAACGCTCGCTACCAGGCCTGTTTGGAGTAATTCTCCACGGATGGCATCATAATTACGGGACAGGTCATCGGAAAGTGAGGTCACCATCAAACGGGACGGATTATAACCTGTAGGCCTTTTTTTGGCATAATTAATTTGTTGATAGATGATAATGGTGCTGATGATCAAAGCCACCGATGCCGCGAACTGCGTTACCACCATCACTTTGCGGGGCAGCGATGCCCGCCTGCCCGGCAACACGGCGCCTTTCAGCACCTTCACCGGCCTGAAAGCCGACAAATGGAAAGCTGGCCGGCTTCCTGCCAGCAAGCCTGTCAATAAGATAAAGGAGATCACCAGCGCCCAGGCTGCCGGTTTCGTATAGGGGATCACGATAGTAGTACCGATCAGCGTGTTGAAATATGGCAATACTAATTGCAATATCAAAATGCTGATAACCGCCGCAATCACTGTCAGCAACAGCGACTCCATAAGGAACTGTATGATAAGATCTGAACGGCTGGAACCGATCGCTTTTCTCACGCCTACTTCCCGCGCCCTCTTCTCAGACCGGGCTGTAGCCAGATTGATAAAATTAATGCAGGCAATCAACAGCACCAGCGCCCCGATAATACAGAACATACGCACATAGGTAATATATCCGCCGGATGATTGACCGTTCTCAAACTGGCTGTAGAGGCGCCATTGGCTCATCGGGTGCAGGAATGCCTTCATTGGAATATCATGAACGCGGTTCGCCAATATATCGCAAAGCTTTTTGGATACCACCGCACTGTTCACACCTGGCTGAAGCGCCACAAATATCTGGAAAGAGTTATTACCCCATTCACTACGGGCTTTTTTCATCCAGTCATTGTTCTGTTCAAAATATTTAAATGGTACAAGATATTTGAAATCAAAGGTGGAATTAGTGGGTAGATCGGCTAATACACCGGTTACTTTCAGGTCGTGGCGGTTTTCGAAACGTACGATTTTATTCATAGGGTCCTCATTGCCAAACAACGATCTGGCAGTAGAAGCTGTGAGCACAATACTATAAGGCTCTTTCAGTACCTGCCCGGGATTGCCCTGCAGTAAAGGGAAACGGAACATATTGAGAAAGTCTTCCTGTACGCCGCCACCGGGGAGCACCATTTTTTTGTCGCCCACCATCAGGCCATGACTCCCCATCCAGTCTGTTTCGATTGCATATTGTATGCCCGGCACATTTTTGCGGATAGCGTCGGCAAGGGCCAGGGAGCTGGCATTCATCGTGGTGATACCGCCTTCATTGCTTCGGTAATTCATCATCACCTGGTAATTATTCTCATATCCGGGAAGAAAGCGGTCATAAGTAAACTCATTGTACGCCCATAGTGAGATCAGCAGAGCTACCGCCATACCAATGGCCAGCCCGAAGATATTCAATGCGCTGTAAGCCTTGTTGTTCAGCAGGTTTCTCCATGCCGTTTTCAAATAGTTCCTGAACATAAAAACAATTTGTAGCTGCTGCTACGAATAAAATGCCAGTGAGAAGATACATTGATTTTCAATAGAAAGATCGGAACGGAATGTTCGTTAATGGACAGATGTTGCATGAAAATGGACGAAGAGCATCTGGCATCATGCCTCTTCTGTTAAGAAACAATTTACAAATCAAAAATTTATGAGCAGTAATTTTGGCCGTTGTTAACCAGTTTCTTCACCTAACAAGATAGTCCATGAGGAAGATATTCCGGCTGAAGAGCCGACAGGAAATTCAGTATTTTTGTTATAAAGACAAAAACATAAAGCACATGGATCAGCTTAATCTTATTGAAATCAACCCTAAAATAATGATGGGCAAGCCTGTTATTAAAGGGACCCGGATAACAGTAGAGCAAATCCTGGAAAAGCTTGCTGTAAGCGAATCTATCGACGATGTTTTACAGGCACATCCTCATTTAACCAAAGAACAAGTTCAAGCTGCTTTAATCTTTGCAGCCCAGTTGTTGAGAGGTGACGAGATTTATTCTACGGCTATATGAAGTTTCTGGCAGACGAAGGCGTTGACCGACCTATTGTAACATTACTCCGCCAATCGGGTTTCGAGGTGCAATATATATTGGAATTGTGTCCCGGCGCAGATGATGATACCGTTCTTGATATGGCCAATCAAACCTCGAGCATTTTGATAACCCAGGATAAAGATTTTGGAGAACTCGTTTTCCGATTGAAGAAATTACATTCAGGCATCGTGCTTATCAGATTAGGCAATGCCCCATCACTGATACAAGCCGAGATAGTTAACCACGTGATACAACAACACCAAAGCAAAATCTCTCAGGCTTTCACAGTCATCCAACCCAAAACCGTTCGCATAAGAAGAGAACTAAGCAATTAAAAATCAATTGATTAACCCTACTTGTAGAGGTTTTGTAGTACCTCTTTTTTTCTCCTGTAGATAGCGTGTAGTAGCCCCAAATTATGCACGGAATACTTCCGGGGATACCTTTGCCTCGTTATCATTTTTTATCAATTGTTAAACGATTAACTACCATGAAACCGAAACAGTGGGCGATCATCTCTTACATTACACTGATAGGCTGGATCATTGCTTTTGTAAAAACCAAAGATGAACGCGAAAAGAACGGATTGATCAGCTACCACCTGGAACAAGCGCTGGGCCTCATGATTGCAGGCATTGTCTGGAGTATCGCAATAAGTATCGTATTAGTTATTGTACCGGCATTAAAAACCCCGCTGTCCATTTTATCCCTGTTACCATTCATTTTTATGGTGTTTGGTATCATCAATGCAAACAGCGGCACCAACAAGCCATTACCATTGATCGGAAAATTATTTGAAAACAAGTTTGTTTTTCTCCAGACAAATTAAGCGCTAACACACACAGTTGTTAACCCATGTTAATCCCGAAAGAGGCCCGCATAGCATTTGCTGTGCGGGTTTTTTCATTTCCCGAGCCCCATCAGATAAGCATCCAGGCCCTCATCTTTCCCGAGGCCCAACTTCTGCTTGATACGATACCTCGACATCAGGATGCTCTTGGGCGCCACACCCATACGCACAGAAATTTCCTTTGTAGTAAGTCCCATAGAAATATAGGAACAATGCTTCAGATCCAGGCGGGTAAGCGTATTGGCAGATTTCTCCAGCAAACGGTTAAAAAATTCCGGATGAATATTTTCCAGTTCTGTTTTGGCAGTTTCCAGGTCTTCATCCAGACGGCGGTGCTGGTCTATCATACGCGTGATCTGCCCCGCCAGGCCACGGTCTACGGCCTTGTCGGAGAGTTTATTTTGAAGCGTCTGCAGCAGCTCGTTCTTTTCTTCTACCTGTAGAGTACCTGCCAGCAGGTCTTTCTGTAATTGTTCTTTCTGGGCCTGCATCAGCTCTTGCTCGGCTTGCAGGCGGGCTGCTTCTTCTGCTGCAAGACGCACCTGTAGCTCGGCTTCCTGCTTTTCCAGCTGGAGGCGGCGGCTCTCTTCTGCCTTCAAACGGGCCTGCAAAGCGGCATCTTCTTTCTCCTGCTCCAGTAACTTTTGTTGTTGTATCGTAGATTTCAGCCGGAAGTGGTACGAGCGGAAGAGGAACAACAGCGCGAGGATACAGATAATGATCAGGATAACATAGATAGTATTGAGATGTTTGTTGAAAGCCGCTTTCTCCTGCAAGACAAGCAGCTGTTGCTCGCGCTCGCGGGCCTGGTACTGGGCTTCCAGCCGCTTGGCAATGCTCATTTTCTCGGCATCGAAGGCAGCAGCGTAATATTTATTATGATCTCTTGCATATTTGAGGGCCAGAGGATAATCATGTTTTCTTTCGGCCACGTCAGACAAGGCCTCCGTAAGATGGGCCATGATACTGTTGTTGGGCGCGGGGTAGCGCAACATCGTTTCCATGGCAACCAGCAACAGGTCGGAGGCACGGTCATAGTTGCCATCGGCCAGTGCAAAGCTGCTCATCATGCCGTAGCAACTGGCGATGAGCTCCTGCTGATCTGTGGCCTTGCCATTTTCCAGTGCGATATCCAGGTAGTGTTGGGCGGAATCGCGGTAGCTGCGCGGAAAGAACTCTGCATACAGGTTGGCGTTGTTCAGGGCCAAAACGCCCATGGTGCTGGGAAAGCTGATCGCAGATTTCTTTTCCTTATATAATTCAATGGCAACACGGTTGTAGTACAGGGCGGAATCCAGCTTCACACGATTGGTAGTATCGCTGGTAAACTGGTGCTCGAAGCTGGTGGCCAGCGCCTGGTAAGCATTTACGAGATCGTCGGGGTCATTGTTGCGGCGGGCTGTTACCAGGGCCATGGAAGCGTAACGATACTGGTTTTCGAGATCGTTCCAGTCGGCGTAAATAGCAGCCAGGTTATAATATATACTGGTGGTGAAAGTACTTTCTTTCAGCCCCTCGCCTGTTTTGAGGGCGGTCTGAAAACTTTTTACGGCATCATGCGGCTTGCCTTCGCGGCTTTCCAGCCATCCTTTACGGTACCAGACATTGATCAGCGTAGTTTTATCACCGGATTTTTCGGCCAGCATGAAGGCAGAATCCAGTTCCCGGTGCGAGCGGCTGATATCTTCCTGAGCATATAATAAGGACACCAAAGAGGAATGCACCTGGGCCTCATATTTCACATCTTTCAGGGAACGGCTCATATTCAGCGCAACTTCAGCAACAGCCAGGGCTTCTTTGCGGTCGGTACTCACCAGGGCGCGGCTCAAGCGGATACGGGTCACCACCTGCTCTTCAGGGGTGAGGTTAGGCTGGGCTAACACGCGTTTCAGTGAGTCGGCTGGCGTTTGTGCAGTAGCATGATATACAAACAACAGGAGAGCTACTACTATAGTCAGGAGTCTAGATACGGTTTTTATGATACGGTCCATGTCACAAAAATACAGTTTCTACATCAACCTGTAGATGTTTTGTAGATATCTATTTCGCCAGGCTGTAGTTGCGTTGTAGATATACAAAATAGCTGAAATCCGCCATGGCACTGTACTTTTGCATCATACAAGGTGGTCAGCTAGGACATTTTGATTGAAAAACCGGAATCCTGCCATTTTTGAACACCTCCACGCATTTTACGGCCTGATTCTATTGTACGTTACCCAATTCCACTCTGATATCACAGAAAAAAACAGCAACCAGGGTATTCCCTGGTTGCTGTTCTCATTTTAAGATTATAAGCCCGCTGCCCGGGAAAAACACTACCTTCGCGTTTTTTCAAGCACTATGACAAATCAATGTGAACTTTGCCAATCCGGCGATGCCTTGAAACTGTACGAAGTACTCCCGGAACCAGCCACCAGCCTGGATAACAAGATCCTGATCTGCGACAAATGCCGCGCCCAGATCGAGAAGAAAGCGGAGCTGGACAGCCAGCATTGGAAATGCCTTTCCGATGCGATGTGGAGCGAGAAACCAGCCGTACAGGTAACTGCCTGGCGTATGCTCCAACGCCTCAAAAATGAGAGCTGGGCCGCCGACAACCTTGACATGATGTACCTCGACGACGACATGCTCGCCTGGGCCAAAGCCTCCGGCGATCACGAAAATGACGCCACCGTTGACCTGCACCGTGATTGCAACGGCGCCATCCTCCAACACGGCGACACCGTAGTGCTCACGAAATCACTGGATGTAAAAGGATCCACCCTCAACGCTAAATTAGGCACCGTCGTGAAGAATATCCGGCTGGTAGAAAATAATACAGAACAGATCGAAGGAAAGATAGAAGGACAGACAATTGTGATCCTCACAAAATATTTACGCAAACAAGGAAGCTGAAATATTTGAGAATTTCTTGATTTACGGATTTCTTGATTTACGGATTTATAAATTTGTAGCGAATCTGAAACCTGCCACAAATTTATAAATCCGTAAATCAAGAAATTCGTAAATCAACAAAAAGAAACCCGCTCTTAAAGAGCGGGTTTCTTTTTGTTGCCCAACCAGGATTCGAACCTAGACAAACAGAACCAAAATCTGTCGTACTACCATTATACTATTGGGCAATCTCCCTTGTTATTTGGGATGGCAAATGTATAACTTTTTTTCTTTCTTCAAAAAAAAGTTTTCTTATCGTACCAAATCAGCTATCTGTGCGGGTTTGATCCACTCCATGCAAGCGTAGTCGCCACGGAAGCAGGGCTTGTTTCCAAATACCGAACAAGGACGGCAATAGAGATCCAGTTGAACGGCATTCTCCGCTGACTGTCCATACCCCATAAAACCGGCGTAAGGATGCGTAGCTCCCCATACAGAAATAACCGGTACCCCGAAGAGTGAAGCCAGGTGCATGTTTGCGGAGTCCATGCTGATCATCATATCCAACTGGCTGATGACGCTCATCTCTTCTTTCAAAGCAAAACGCCCGGCCACAGTGATCGTTTGCGGATGTTGGGCAGCCAATGCAGCCAATTGCGCTACCTCCTGCTTGCCGCCGCCAAAGAGCAATATCCGCTGCCCTGGCTGCTTTGCCAGCAAGCCTATCACTTCCGACATTTTCTCCAACGGATACATTTTTTCACGATAGGTGGCAAAAGGCGCCACCCCAATCCATTTGTCCGTTCCTTTAACACCGGTGACGGCCGTGATGCCCTCATGCAAAGGCTGCGGCGCAAATACAGGCTGGCGGCCCATTTCGCAGGTCAGTCCCAAGGTGCGGAACACTTGCGCATATCTTTCGATAGTACTGGTAAGAGGTTGTAATATTTTATTTTCCCTGCGCGTGAGCGCTTTCTTTTCAGCACGGCCTTTGTCGATCGCCGCTACCGGCACGCCTTTCAGGCGAAAGAAAGTACGCACGATTTTCGAACGTAACACATTATGCAAATCTGCAACAGCGTCAATCCGGTGCTGCTGGCTGATTTCACGGAACAAGCGGTACAGCCCTTTCACACCTTTATGCGGTCCTTTCACATCGGCAGGAAAGAAAGTAAGCCCTGGAATGCCCGCACAGAGGGCGCTCCAGTTCTTGTTGGAAACAAAAACGATGCGAAGCCCAGGATTGCTTTCCAGCACCTGTTTCATGACGGGAATGGTCATGGCTACGTCGCCCAGTGCCGACAGGCGCGTTACGAGGATAGTACGTGTGTATTGATCAGCAGCTGCCAATGATTGCGGATTTTATTGTTCGCCTTTATACAACACCGGGTTCAGGGAAGGATCGTTGTACATCTTCATCTGTTTATACACTTTCATGTATTTTTTGCCGGCGGCAATATCCTGTAACAGCGCTTCTATGGCTGTTCCCAGGTCTTTACGTTGTTCCAGCAGGATATCCAGCTTGCGCTGGCAGGCCGCGCGGTGCTCGGGACTGGCATCTTCGCGGGTAGCCTCTTCATGCATGTGATAGATCTTCAACGCAAGAATAGAGAGGCGGTCGATGGCCCATGCCGGGCTCTCCGTATTGATAGCCGCATCGGCAGCAGGCGTTACGGATTTATATTGTTCCAGAAAATAACTGTCGATATATTCCACTACGTCTGTGCGTTCCTGGTTGGAGCGATCGATCCAGCGCTTGATGCCCAGGGCTTCTACCGGATCAATTTTCGGATCGCGGATAATATCCTCCAGGTGCCACTGCACCGTATCGATCCAGTTCTTCAGGTAAAGCAGGTGCTCAATGCTGCTCTTTTCATAGGGATTGCTGATGGTCTGATGCACATCATTATACTGGTGATAGTCCAGTATAGATTGGTCAAATATTTTATTGCACAATTGTGTAAACATGCAGCAAATGTAAATCTCTCTACATAAAAAAAGAAGCGCATGGTAGAAACCATACGCTTATTGTAAAAGATTGTCATGTGAATGTTCGAGAATGCAAATCGTGTAGGCTTTTTAATGGTTATCTTGGGGTTGAGATTCCTTCAAGGTATACCACCTTATAACTTCGATTACTCTAAAGGACACGACGTGTGATATACACATCATATCAGCAGTTGGCAATAATAAATTTGAAATGATATTTTGTTTTTAACAGCAGTTAAAATTCACTCTAAAGAATTAAATATTTTGAGGGTTCGTAAATCAAGTTCAGTTCATTCGTTCATCACTCATGTCCTGACCAGTAATCAACAATCTTTTTGTCCATTCCGTGAAAAGCTGCGCCCAACACCATTCTTCCACTTCATTATACGATCGCGCCGAGTTCTGATTTCATTTACTAAAGGGTTTTCGGCAAGGCAAACTAAAAACAGGGTCATCAAAATTTCTCACTCACTTCTTCCGGATGTCTTAGTGCAAATTAAACGGGGCCACTGCATATAATATTGCAGTGGCCCCGTTTTTATGCCCTTTTTCGTACAACTTTCGTGTGAAAATTGCTATTTTTTTGTCCAAATTAGTTTTGTGCTTTTTTCTGCCTTCCCAATGCGATGTAATAAAGCGGGATACCCAGCAGAATGATACCCAGGCCAGGCAAGGTATAGTTAGCCTCAAACTTCAGCAGCAGCACTGCCAGCGACAAGGCCACCAGCACATAGATCAGCGGGATCACCGGATAACCGAATGCTTTGTAAGGTCTTTCAATATCAGGACGTTTTCTTCTCAACACAAATATCCCCATGATGGTGAGCACATAAAAAATGAGCACACCGAAGATCACCAGTGCCAGCAAATCATTGTAACGGCCTGTTAAACAAAGGAAAGAAGCCCATGCACACTGTATCCAGAGACCGTAGGCAGGTACGCTGTTCTTGTTCAGCTCACCGGCTTTTTTGAAGAACAACTTATCTTCTGCCATGGTATAGTAAATGCGCGCACCGGAGAGAATCAGACCATTGTTACAACCAAAAGTGGAGATCATGATCATCACTGCGATAATAATGGAACCGCTATGACCGAAGATCTTTTCCGCCGCAGCCACGCCCACACGGTCGTTGGCGGCAAAGGCGATATCGTGTAAGGGTAATACGGAGAGATACATCAGGTTGGCGCTTACATAGATAATCGTAACGATGAGCGTACCAAGGAAAAGGGAACGGCCGATATTTTTCTTCGGATTTTTGATCTCCGCAGCAATGAAAGTCACGTTATTCCAGGCATCGCTGGAGAACAGGGTGCCTTTCATAGATACGGCGATAGCGCCCAGCAGCGCCAGTCCGGACAATGCGCTGGTGGTAGTACTACCGTCGATCATTTTCACAGCCGCCGCGTCCCAGGCATGTTGCCAGTTGGCGTTCCACACTTCTTTGCTGGCGCCCAGCAGCAGGCCGAAGATGATCAGACCGAAGAGCGACAACAATTTAGCCAGGGTGAATACTGTTTGAATCACCTTACCATGTTTTACACCACGTGTATTGATATACGTTAGTAAGATGATAGAAACAATCGCCACGATCTGCGCAGCAGAAATATCCGCAATGGGCGTATGCAGCAGGATGTTCTTTTCACTGAAACCCGGAATGAGATAAGCGGTAAACTTGGCGAAAGCCACTGCCACAGCGGCGATGGTGCCTGTTTGTATCACACCGAACTGTGTCCAGCCAAAGAGGAATGCAATGAACGGATTGTAGGCTTCACGCAGGTAAACGTATTGTCCGCCGGCTTTGGGGAACATACCCGATAATTCGCCATAGCTGAGTGCAGCGATCAGCGTTACCACGCCGGCGAGCACCCACATAGCGGTAACCCATCCGGCGCCGCCCACACTGCGCGCTATTTCGGCGGTTACAATAAAAATACCGGAACCGATCATGGAACCGGCAACTACCATCGTGGCATCGAGCAAACCCAGCGTGGGTTTAAAGCTATTAGTTTGGTTGACTTCCATATGTTATCTTATAAAAAATCCCGGCTCTACAGAACCGGGACCATAAGGTAGAAAAAAAATTCCAAGTAATGCATATCTGTAATTGTCATAATGCATTACCATTATTGTTATTTTGACGGAGCAGCAGCGCCCTGTTCATTCATTCCTTTGATAACATCATTGGTGACATCGTAAGCCGGATCCCTGTAAAGGATATTGCTTACGCCGGTACGGTAAGAGAAGATATACGCGTAACGTTTGTCGGCATTATAGACTTTCAGGAAATCATCCAGTTTCTTCTGCAGTTCTTCGTTGAATTTAGCCTGTTGTTCGGAGAAAGTAGCGCGCGCTTGTTGGGCTTCCTGTTCCAGCTGCTGTTGTTTGGCCAGCAGACTGCGTTGCGCGGATTCGCCCTGTTCTTGTGTGAGGCTGGCAGCGCGGCGTTGCAGGTCGGCATATTCGTTCTGAAGGCCACGGGCTTTACCATTCAGCTGGTTTTCCATGGCTTGCTGTTTCTTTTCCAGCTCTCCCCTTTTCTGTTTAAAATATTCGAAATGCGCTTCCAGCGTATCCAGGTCTACGTAAGCGATCTTAAAGCTGCTTGCCGCTGCCGGTGCAGTACTGTTGCCTGCTGCAGGCGTAGTAGCCGGAGCGTTGCTACCAGCTTTGTTACCTTGACAAGCCATAAATAAACCGGCGGCTAATGCTGCCATCATTCCTTTGGACACTAATTGACTACGAGTGCGCATGTTTAATAGGTAGATTTACTATTAATCGTTTTTTAAATGGAAGGGCTAAAATAAGGCTTTTAACGGATTTTCAAATCCGTAGCAGTTTTTTTAGCTATGATTTAACTAATTGTGCTGAATGACGAAACTCTTGAGCTTCGTGGTGTCCAACCTGTCGGCCCGGGAGGTCAGCACCAGTGAATACACTTTATCTTTATTAAAGTGGATGGTGGGTGTTCCGAAAATGGAGTCTTTCGCCCGAAAATCTATCCAGCGCACACACATCAGGTAGGTGCTATCGGCAAACACAGGCGTGAACGAGGAGATAGAAGGATAGCTCATCCCTCTGAAAAATCTGGACGAGTTAGCACTGGTATTAGAAGTATCAGACCAGATATCCATCGACACGGCCTGTTGGGAAGAAAACCTGGTGGGATTGTAGGAATCGCTGAGGTCCACCACCCTGAAACGCGCCATGCCAGTAGTGTTTGGAGAGAGGTCATCTTCCGCGAACATTAAACTTAACCTGGTATTGCTGGTATCCACTCCGAGGAAAGCCGTAAAATAACGGGCATTCCGCAGGTTATACTGCCCCATATAGATCGGCGACTGTGGCGTTCTGACATCGTAGATCCACATTCTGTACGCCTGTGCTTTGAATGCCTTGTATCCTGAGCTGCCGCCGTAAGCCACACTGGTAGCCACATTGGCGGTATCCATCTTCACGCCGAATGTTGCACCCGGCACACCATTGACAAACATAAAATGCGACTCCGTTTCGGGAACCGCTGTGTCGCTGCTCTTTTTACACGCCGCCAGCAAAGCCATTGCTATAATAACAGGAAGGATCAGTTGTTTCATTGATATCCGGAACGTTTATACAAACCCAAAAATAGCTTTTAATTGGCTTCTAACTAAAACCGATTAAACAAATGTTGCAGGAAACCGTCTACTATCCGTTAGAAGATATTTTGGCAAGCAAATAAGCAATATCACAACAGGGCTGCCCGCGAGGCAGCCCTTCTCCTGTACGTTCGTCAATTATAAAGGCTCCTTCGTACATTCCGCACCCCGCGCGGTTTTCCAATCTCTTAATTTTATATCCAGAGAAATAATTATTCAAGCAATTAACCCCAAAACATCATGAGATATCTTTTCAAAGGTAACCTCCGCGGTTACTTGTGCTCCGATTGCTGGGAGTACCTCGCAGGTATCGAGATACGCCTGCATCGTACTGCTATAAATGCCGACACCATCGCCAGAGCAGCAGCCCCAGAGAAAGACACTTTCACCCGCCTGGACGAAGCCGCTATACGCGCCCGCGAAAGCTCGCTCATCGCGGCCGCCACCGTTGATGAAAAAGGAAACTTCTCGTTCTCTCTCGATGAAAACAGCCAATACAATGGCGAGGCCTTCGATATCGATTTTGTATGCGGTAACGTACCTCGCCCTAAATTGCCACGCAAAAAATTTGAGCCCCTTCATTTTCATGTCACTACCTTACAGCCACAGTGGCGCAATAGCCAGGACGGTATTGCGGTTGCAGCATGGGATTATAGCATCGCAAAAAAGTGGTGGTGCTTTATCAGAGGCCTTTTCGGCGCCTACGTGATCTGCGGCCGCATCATCGATTGCGAAACCAAACAGCCACTTGCTCATATCAAAGTATCAGCATTTGATGTAGACTGGCTCCAGGACGATCCCCTGGGATCCGCCATCACCAATAGTAATGGCGAATTTCGCATCGACTATAACCAGGAAGATTTTGAAAAAACATTGATCCCCTGGCTCAATATAGAATGGCCCGCAGGCCCCGATCTTTACTTCCATTTTGATACGCCCGATGGCGCAGAAATATACTGGGAAAACCGCGCTGTAGGCCATCATCCGGGGCGCGCCAATCAAGGGCCTTGCTTCTGCCTCGGCGACTACTGCCTGAAAATCCATCCGGAAACGCCTCCCGGACAAAATCCAGCCTGGACCAAGATCGGCAACAGCATTTATTTGCCAGGCGTCACCTTTATGAACAGCTTCGATGCCGATGGCTACGCCAGCCCTTATAATTCCGGCACACTGTCCTATGATACGCAGCAATACGCACTCTTCGGCCAGCTCCAAATGCGCGGCAGCATTCCCAACAAAACAGCAGCTGGCCGCGATGTGGAATACCGTTTCAAAGTGAGCAATACCACTGCGCCCAACGGCACTGCGCCTTTAGCGGAAAGCCACTTCACCAGGATCGTGGGCATCGGTGTTGAAAGCGGCCTGTTCTCCAACACCACACTGGGTACCATGGTGAAACTGTCAGACCCTACCACCATCATCCCCATCACCGCCACCATCGCGGATCTTGACGCAGAAGGCTGGCTGAATGTGAATAAGGTGATCGCCAATACATTCACCGCCCATCCCACGGAACATATCGCTGATTACTATTGGAGTGGAGATGGCTCCCTGATGACGATCAACTCGACGAAGTTAACCACTACACCCGATATACCAGTAATGGCAGCTGTGGCCGGGCAACCCGTGCCAGTGGCCGATCTTTTCCCATTGGAAAAATTCGCTTTCAGATTTGAAGTGAGAGAAGTAGTGGACCCTGTAGCACATATATACAACCCGCTGGTGGCCAACGGCACTACGTTGAACTGCGCCATCATCAATAATAACGCGCCTTTCGGCAAGGTGAATATGAAGGAACATCTCGATCACAGTAATTTCTGCGATATCCTTACAGGTGATGTACATGTTGCCTACACCGCTTACCACCTGCATTTGCAGGCATTGAACATTCATGTGCAAAGTAACAGTGGCGGATACAATGTGGACCTCGCCGGCAGCCTGGCATCCGAGCATCTTCCGTTGAGCGGCAATAATAATCCGGCTATTACAATGTCCAATAACCCTGGCGGCATTGTATTGAGCGGTCTTTCACGGTGCACCTACACTGTTACCATGCTTGTTACCCCGCGATTACACAATGGCACAACAACGGCAGGTACGTTCACATACCAGACCACTTTCTTCCATGATTGAAATTGACCCCTCCCAGATCAAAAAAGAAAAAGGCTGCCTGTACAGGCAGCCTTTCCTTTTATTTTGAAAAGTGATCACTCACTATTCTTCTTCATCGAACTGGAACACTTCTTTGGAAGATGCCAGGATATCGTATTCTTCTTTCGAACCTACGATCATGTTTTCGAATTCGCGTAAACCGGTACCGGCAGGGATCAGGTGACCAGTGATCACATTCTCCTTCAGACCCATCATATCATCGATCTTACCGTTGATAGCAGCCTGTGACAGTACTTTCGTGGTTTCCTGGAACGATGCAGCCGAGATCCAGCTGCGTGTACCGAGAGACGCTTTGGTGATACCCTGGAGCAGCGGGCTGGAAGTAGCCGGTTGTGCATCACGGAATTCCACCAGTTTCTTGTCGGCGCGGCGCAGCAGGGAGTTTTCTTCACGTACCTGGCGCAAAGTCACGATCTGACCAGCTTTCAGGGTAGTGGAGTCACCAGCTTCAGTTACCACTTTCTTGTCAAAGATGTTATCGTTCTCTTCAAAGAAGTCGAACCTGTCTTCAGTATCGCCTTCGAGGAAGCGGGTATCGCCCGGATCTTCGATGTTTACTTTACGCATCATCTGGCGAACAATTACCTCGATGTGTTTATCGTTGATCTTCACACCCTGTAAGCGGTATACTTCCTGGATTTCATTTACCAGGTACTCTTGTACGGCAAACGGACCTTTGATGGCCAGGATGTCGGCAGGAGTAGTAGAACCGTCAGACAGAGAAGTACCTGCTTTTACGAAGTCGCCGTCCTGTACCAGGATGTGGCGGGTCAGCGGCACCAGGTATTTCTTGATCTGGCTTTCGCGGCTTTCGATGATGATCTCGCGGTTACCACGTTTGATGTTACCAAATGCTACCACACCATCAATTTCAGAAACGATAGCAGGGTTGCTCGGGTTACGTGCTTCGAACAGTTCGGTTACACGTGGCAGACCACCCGTGATGTCTCGGAGTTTACCGATCACACGCGGGATCTTCACGATTACCTGACCAGCTCTTACTTTATCTCCTTCATCGATCACGATGTGAGAGCCTACCGGCAAGTTGTATGATTTCACTTCCTTGTTGCCTTCTACAACAATGGAAGGGATCTTGTTCTTGTCTTTGGTTTCAATTACCACTTTTTCGCGGTGACCTGTTTGCTCATCCGCTTCTTCACGGTAGGTAATACCTTCGATGATGTTATCGAAACGGATGCTACCAGCGATTTCAGACACGATAACGGCGTTGAATGGATCCCATGTACAGATCTGGTCGCCTTTCGCGATCTTCTGTCCATCTTTCACCAACAGGGTAGAACCGTAAGGAATGTTGTTGGTGACCAGCAGACGATCGTTTTTCACGTCCATGATACGCAGCTCGCCGGTACGTCCGATAACCACCTGTACTTTATCACCTTCGTTGTTTTCGTAGGTGGTAGTACGCAGACCATCGAATTGTACAGTACCTTCAAACTTGGCAGAGAGGCCGGATTCAACAGATGTAGAACCAGCCACACCACCCACGTGGAAGGTACGCAGTGTCAGCTGTGTACCAGGCTCGCCGATGGACTGTGCAGCGATGATACCCACGGCATCACCCTTCTGCGCGGTATAACCGGTAGCCAGGTTTTTACCATAACATTTCACACACACACCACGACGGCTTTCGCAAGTCAGTACGGAACGGATCTCAACAGTTTCGATCGCGCTTTCTTCTATTCTGTGTGCAATTTCTTCAGTGATCTCTTCACCACCTGAAACGATCAGCTCATCTGTGTGCGGATCATATACATCGTGGAGAGAAGTACGGCCCAGGATACGGTCGTACAGCGGTTCTACCACTTCCTCATTATCTTTCAGTGCGGAAGTAGCAATACCACGCAGCGTACCGCAATCCTCTTCATTGATTACCACATCCTGTGCAACGTCCACCAGACGACGGGTCAGGTAACCCGCATCCGCTGTTTTCAACGCCGTATCCGCAAGACCCTTACGGGCACCGTGCGTAGAGATGAAGTATTCCAATACGTTCAGACCGTCTTTAAAGTTGGACAATACCGGGTTTTCGATAATTTCTGAACCGGTAGAGCCACTCTTACGCGGCTTGGCCATCAGACCTCTGATACCTGCCAGCTGTTTGATCTGCTGCTTGGAACCACGCGCACCGGAATCCAGCATCATGTATACAGAGTTGAATCCTTGCTTGTCGGCTGCCAGCTCGCGGATCAGGGTTTCTGTCACTTTCGTATCCACACGTGACCAGATATCGATGATCTGGTTGTAACGTTCGTTGTTGGTGATCAGACCCATGTTATAGTTGTCCCAAACTTCATCTACTTCAGAAGAAGCGCCATCGATCATATCCTGTTTAACATCAGGGATGATGAGGTCATTGATGTTGAAGGACAGACCACCACGGAATGCCATACGGAAACCTAATTGTTTGATATCATCCAGGAACTTCGCAGTTTTCGGAATGTCGGTAGCCTTGATGATATCACCGATGATTTCACGCAGTGATTTTTTAGTCAGCAGCGCATTCACGTAACCAGCAGCTTTTGGTACAAACTGGTTGAACAATACGCGGCCTACAGTAGTTTCGATCAGTTTTCTTTCCAGTTCACCGTTCGCATTTCTTACATCAGCTTTTACGCGGATGTGTGCGTGCAGGTCTACCTGGCCTTCGTTGTAGGCGATGATCACTTCCTCAGCAGAGTAGAAAGCTTTTCCTTCACCTTTCACGATATCGTTACCCATTGTCTTCTTACCCTTGGTGATGTAGTACAAACCAAGCACCATGTCCTGAGAAGGCAGGGTGATAGGCGTACCATTCTGCGGGTTGAGGATGTTATGGGAAGAGAGCATCAGCAGCTGTGCTTCAAGGATAGCGGCATTGCTCAACGGTACGTGTACCGCCATCTGGTCACCGTCAAAGTCGGCGTTGAACGCAGAACATACGAGCGGGTGCAGCTGGATCGCTTTACCTTCCACGAGTTTAGGCTGGAATGCCTGGATAGACAAACGGTGCAGCGTTGGCGCACGGTTTAACAATACCGGGTGGCCTTTCAGCACGTTTTCCAGGATATCCCAAACCACCGCTTCTTTACGATCCACCAGCTTCTTCGCTGATTTCACGGTTTTCACGATGCCTCTTTCGATCAGTTTACGGATAATGAACGGTTTGAACAGTTCAGCCGCCATGTCTTTAGGTAAGCCGCACTCATGGAGTTTCAGCTCAGGGCCTACCACGATAACAGAACGACCGGAGTAGTCCACACGTTTACCCAAGAGGTTCTGACGGAAACGACCCTGTTTACCTTTTAGTACATCAGACAGTGATTTCAGTGCACGACCGCCTTCTGCCTTCACCGCATTGGATTTGCGGGAGTTGTCGAACAGTGAGTCCACCGCTTCCTGCAGCATACGTTTTTCATTACGCAGGATCACTTCCGGTGCTTTAATTTCGATCAAACGTTTCAGACGGTTGTTACGAATGATCACCCTGCGATACAGGTCGTTCAGGTCGGAAGACGCAAAACGGCCACCATCCAGCGGAACCAGCGGACGCAGTTCCGGCGGTACTACAGGGATATATTGCATTACCATCCATTCAGGACGGTTCTCTACACGGCCATTGGCTTCACGGAAAGCTTCCACCACGCTCAAACGCTTCAGCGCTTCCGCTTTACGTTGCTGGGAAGTTTCAGTAGCAGCCTGGTTACGCAGCTGGTAGGAAAGGCTGTCCAGATCAATACGGGCCAGCATCATCTCTACCGCTTCAGCACCCATCTTGGCAATGAACTTGTTCGGATCTTCATCCGGTAACAGCTGATTGTCTTTGGGTAAGGTATCCAGGATATCCAGGTATTCTTCTTCTGTGAGCAGGTCACCGTAGTTCAGACCTTTTTCCTGTTTAGCGCCTGCCTGGATCACTACGTATCTTTCGTAGTAAACGATTGTTTCCAATTTCTTGGAAGACATACCGAGCAGGTAACCGATTTTGTTAGGGAGTGATTTGAAGTACCAGATATGTACAACGGGAACGACTAAACGAATATGTCCCATCCTTTCACGGCGTACTTTCTTCTCCGTTACTTCCACACCGCATCTGTCGCACACAATACCCTTATAACGGATACGTTTGTACTTTCCGCAATAGCATTCGTAATCCTTTACAGGACCAAAAATCCTCTCGCAGAACAAACCATCACGTTCCGGCTTGTAAGTACGGTAGTTGATGGTTTCAGGTTTCAGCACTTCACCGTATGAACGCTCCAGAATAACATCGGGAGAAGCCAGACTGATGGTAATGCTGTTAAAGTTTGATTTAGGACGATTTTCTTTTTTGATAGCCATCTGTAATTAGCTTTTAGCTGTTAGCCGTTGGTGCTTAGCCAGCGACAAAAATTTTATTCCTGCGAAATATCAAAGCTATCAGCCATCAGCGCTTGCGCCGATGGCTGGTAGCTAAAAGCTCTTAGTCAAATTTCAGATCCAGACCCAGACCACGCAGCTCATGGATCAATACGTTGAAGGACTCTGGTACACCCGCTTTCGGGATGTTGTCGCCTTTCACGATAGATTCATATGCTTTTGCACGACCTACGATATCATCTGATTTAATGGTAAGCAGTTCCTGCAGGATATTGGATGCGCCGTACGCTTCCAGTGCCCATACCTCCATCTCACCAAAACGCTGACCACCAAACTGCGCCTTACCACCCAGCGGTTGCTGTGTAATGAGGCTGTAGGGTCCGATAGAACGCGCGTGCATCTTATCATCCACCATGTGGCTCAGTTTCAGCATATAGATTACACCTACTGTTGCTTTCTGGTGGAAACGTTCACCGGTTTCACCATCATGCAGGTATGTGTGGCCGAAGCTCGGTAAACCGGCATCGTTGATATATTTCGCGATCTCTTCAGTGGTAGCACCGTCGAAGATCGGCGTAGCAAAGCGTACACCCAGCTTCAGACCTGCCCAACCCAATACGGTTTCGTAGATCTGGCCAAGGTTCATACGGGAAGGTACCCCCAGCGGGTTCAGTACGATATCCAGTGGCGTACCATCTTCCAGGAACGGCATGTCTTCATCACGCACGATCTTGGCAACGATACCCTTGTTACCGTGGCGGCCCGCCATCTTATCACCCACTTTCAGCTTACGTTTGCTGGCCAGGTAAACCTTCGCCAGTTTCAGCACGCCCGCAGGCAGCTCATCACCAATAGAGATGTTGAACTTCTCACGTTTATAACGGCCCAGCTCCTCGTTGTACTTGATGTTGTAGTTGTGGAGCAGGGTATTGATCTGATCATTGGTCACCTCGTCGGTTGTCCAGTTCAGCGGATTCACGTTCTGGAAGTCAATGTTCGCCAGGTTTTTCTGGGAGAACTTGGAACCTTTGGAGATCAGTACTTCACCGTAAGTGTTGGTAATGCCCTGGGATGTTTTATCCTTCAGCAGTGTCAACAGCTTGCCCATCAGCACTTCCAGCAGGTCTTCCTCATTCTTCTGGTGCACTTTTTCCAGTTTCTCCAACGCCGCTTTTTCACGGGTTTTGGAGTTCTTATCTTTCTTCGCGCGGGAGAACAGTTTCTTGTCGATCACCACACCTTCAGTAGACGGGGGCGCTTTCAGGGAAGCGTCTTTCGCATCAGAAGCCTTGTCACCGAAGATCGCACGGAGCAGTTTTTCTTCGGGAGAAGGATCAGATTCGCCACGCGGCGTGATCTTACCGATCAGGATATCGCCTTCTTTAATGTGCGCGCCCACACGGATGATACCGTTCTGGTCGAGGTCTTTGGTGGCCTCTTCGCTCACGTTCGGAATATCTGGCGTCAGTTCTTCTTCACCCAGTTTAGTATCGCGTACTTCCAGTTCGTATTCATCGATGTGGATAGAAGTGAACAGGTCTTCACGTGCAACACGCTCAGAGATCACGATCGCATCCTCAAAGTTGTAACCTTTCCAGGGCATGAACGCTACTTTCATGTTGCGTCCCAGCGCCAGCTCACCACCGCGGGTAGCGTAACCTTCTGTGAGGAAGTCGCCTTCTACCACACGCTGACCTTTCTTCACGCAAGGTCTGAGGTTGATACAGGTGCTCTGGTTGGTTTTAACGAATTTGGTCAGGTTGTAGATCACCAGGTCATCTTCAAAGCTCACCAGTTTCTGGAGCTCATCACGCTCGTAACGAACATGAATTTCTTTTGCATCCACAAACTCGATCACACCTTTACCTTCAGCAGTGATTTGCAGACGGGAGTCGCGCGCTGCTTTGGCTTCCAGGCCAGTACCTACGATAGGTACTTCCGGATTCAGCAGTGGCACGGCCTGACGTTGCATGTTTGATCCCATCAACGCACGGTTGGCATCATCATGCTCCAGGAACGGAATCAGCGATGCACTCAAACCTACGATCTGGTTAGGCGCTACGTCCATGTACTCCACTTCCTGTTTATCCAGGATCGGGAAGTCACCGGTTTCGCGGGATTTTACTTTTTCATTCAGGAAATTACCTTTATCATCCAGCGGAGCGTTGGCCTGCGCGATCTTCACAGAATCTTCCTCTTCAGCGCTCAGGAACTCTACGCGGTTCATGTCTACCTTACCTTCTTTTACTTTACGGTAAGGTGTTTCGATGAAGCCCATCTCATTCACTTTCGCGTGTACGCAAAGGGTAGAGATCAGACCGATGTTCGGGCCTTCCGGTGTTTCGATCGTACACAAACGGCCATAGTGGCTGTAGTGAACGTCACGCACTTCGAAGCCTGCTCTTTCACGGCTCAAACCGCCGGGCCCGAGGGCAGAGATACGGCGTTTGTGCGTGATCTCAGACAGCGGGTTGGTTTGATCCAGGAACTGTGACAGCTGGGAAGTACCGAAGAAGGAGTTGATCACGGAAGATAATGTTCTCGCATTGATCAGGTCTACCGGTGTAAATACCTCGTTGTCACGAACGTTCATCCTTTCACGGATGGTACGGGCCATACGGGCCAGACCAACACCAAACTGAGCATATAATTGCTCGCCTACGGTACGTACACGGCGGTTAGACAGGTGATCGATATCGTCGATCTCTGCTTTACTGTTGGTGAGCTGTACCAGGTATTTGATGATGGCGATGATGTCTTCTTTCGTCAGGACTTTCATATCCAGCGGCGTGGGAAGACCGAGTTTTCTGTTGATCTTGTAACGACCAACATCTCCGAGATCATAACGTTTATCGGAGAAGAATAATTTATCGATGATACCCCTTGCTGTTTCATCATCCGGCGCATCGGCGCCGCGCAGTTGGCGGTAGATGTGCTGAACGGCTTCCAGTTCGGAGTTAGATGTATCCTTATTTAATGTATTGTAGATGATGGAGAAATCACCGCTCACCTCTTCTTTCTGAACGAAAACGCTCTTCAGGCCCATGTCTACGATGGTCTCGATATTCGCTTCGTCCAGGATGCTGTCGCGTTCGAGCATGATTTCATTACGCTCGATGCTCACTACTTCACCGGTATCTTCATCCACAAAATCTTCCACCCAGCTTCTCAGCACGCGGGCAGCCAGTTTTTTGCCGGCATATTTGTCAAGGCTTTTCTTGTCTGCTTTTACTTCATCTGCCATGCCAAACAGCTGCAGGATATCCTTGTCTGTTTCATAGCCGATTGCACGCAACAGGGTGGTTACCGGGAATTTCTTCTTACGGTCGATGTACGCATACATCACATTGTTGATGTCGGTTGCGAACTCCATCCATGCGCCCTTGAACGGGATCACCCTTGCGGAGTAGATCTTGGTGCCGTTCGGATGTATGGATTGACCAAAGAATACACCAGGAGAACGGTGCAGTTGGGATACAACTACGCGTTCAGCGCCATTGATAACGAAAGTACCTCTTGGGGTCATGTAGGGAATGTTACCTAAGAGCACATCCTGCACAATAGTCTGAAAATCCACATGCTCCTCATCGTTACAGCTGAGGCGGAGTTTCGCCTTCAACGGAACGGAATAGGTAAGCCCACGTTCAATACATTCCTCGATGGTATAGCGCGGAGGATCAACGAAATAGTCAAGGAATTCCAGATTGAAGATATTGCGGGTATCCGTAATCGGGAAGTTCTCTTTAAATACTTTAAAAAGGCCTTCGTTATTTCGCTTGTCTGGTGTGGTTTCTAATTGGAAGAAATCCTTGAAAGATTGGATTTGGATAGCCAACAGATCCGGTGTCTCAGTAACTTGTTTGATCTTTCCAAAATTTACTCTTTCGCTTGTTTGGGCTTTTTTTAGAGACATATTCGAAGTTAGCAGTTATATGACTTGTAAGAATTAGGGAAATTAAGATTTCTTTGCCAATATCCCATCCTAAATTATTCTGTCTCTTGCACATTGTCAAATTCACCTCGTAGTGATTCCCCGTTTTGACTCTCTGAAAAAGACACTTTCCCAAAGGGAATAAGGCCAAAAGTGCAAACGCACTTTTGACCTTAAAAGATGTATATACTAAGCAAAGAATTACTGAATTTCAACTTCAGCACCAGCTTCGGTCAGCTTAGCTTTCAGATCTTCCGCTTCAGCTTTGCTAACGCCTTCTTTCACTGGTTTTGGAGCGCCGTCAACCAGTTCTTTTGCCTCTTTCAGGCCAAGACCGGTCAGGTCTTTAACGATTTTAACAACGTTCAGTTTGCTAGCACCTGCAGATTTCAGGATAACGTTGAAAGCAGTTTTCTCTTCAACAGCAGCACCACCACCGTCGCCACCTGCAGCAACTACTACCGCAGCAGCAGCTGGTTCGATGCCATACTCAGTTTTCAGTACATCTGCGAGTTCCTGTACTTCCTTAACAGTTAAACCTACTAATTGTTCGGCTAATGCTTTTACGTCTGCCATTTTATAATGTTTTAATGTAATGTTTGTAATGTTGTGATTAAATTATATTGTGACTTGGAAGCCAATGTTATGTGAGAATTTTTGAATTTATTTATTTAGATATTTTTAAATTTATAAATACCTAAATTCCAAAATCCCGAAATTTCCCTTACTCTGCTGCGGGTGCTTCGGCACCAGCTTCTTCTTTCTTGCCTTTTTCCAGCAAAGCAGCGATAACGCGTTTTGCAGGAGACTGCAACAGACCGATAACTTCGCCGATAAGCTCGTTCTTGGTCTTGATGTTGGTCAGGGCAGTCAGCTGGTTGTCGCCCAGGAATACTTCGTCAGCAACGAAAGCAGCCTTCAGCACAGGTTTTTCCAGCTTGTTGTTTTCTTTACGGAAAGAAGAGATGATCAGTGCAGGCTCTTTCGGGCTGTCAGAGAACATCAGGGCAGTTACACCATGCAGTGCATCGTAGATACCGGCATATTTTTCTTTATCCAGCGCTTCCAGTGCCTTGCGGATCAGGGTGTTCTTAGCCACCTTCATTTCCACATTCTTATCGAAACAAACCTTCCTCAGGTTGTTTACCTGAGCAACGGTCAGTGATTCCGTGTTAGTGATGTAAAAGTTGCTGTACTGAGAAAATTTCTCTTTCAGCAGTTCGATCACTTCATTTTTTTGCTCTTTATTCATATTAAAACGTTTGTAGCAAGCCCCCATCAGTAACGATTTCCGGGCTACAACTCGTGATCAGATTAGTTTTGAACAGATTTAGTGTCGATTACGATACCAGGGCTCATGGTGCTGGCCATAGACAGACCTTTGAGATAGGTACCTTTGGCAGTAGCCGGTTTCAGTTTGATGATCGCATTGATCAGCTCCATAGAGTTCTGTTCAATTTTCTCAGAACCGAAAGATACACGGCCGATAGAAGCGTGGATGATACCAGCTTTATCCACCTTGAAGGTGATTTTACCGCCTTTCACCTCGTTCACAGCTGCTGCAACGTCGTTAGTAACAGTACCGGTTTTAGGGTTCGGCATCAGGTTACGAGGCCCGAGGATCTTACCCAGTTTACCGATTTTAGGCATTACAGCAGGGGTAGCAACGATTACATCGACATCAGTCCAACCGGCTTCAATCTTCTGGATGAATTCATCCAGACCAACGTAATCAGCACCCGCTTCTTTAGCAGAAGCTTCTTTGTCGGGTGTGCAGAGCACTAAAACTCTCTTTGTTTTACCAGTACCGTGAGGAAGCGTTACGGAACCACGGATAGCCTGGTCTGCTTTCTTAGGATCAACGCCTAAGCGGATATGTAAATCGACAGAGCTGTCGAATTTAGTACAGTTAATATCTTTTACTAAAGTGGAAGCCTCTTTCAGGGTGTACGTCTTGTTTTTGTCCACCTTTGCTTCAGCTACTTTTCTCTTTTTAGTTGCCATTTGTCAAAATGATTTTAAAGTCCTGCCTTAACAGGGTGAAACAATTAGTTTTCCCAGGGAGCTTTACCTTCTACAGTAATACCCATGCTACGAGCAGTACCAGCTACCATTTTCATAGCGCTGTTCAGGGTGAAGCAGTTCAGATCAGGCATTTTGTCCTGCGCAATAGCTTCCACCTGTGCCCAGGTAACTTTACCCACCTTGTTACGGTTAGGTTCTTTGGAACCACCTTGCAATTTAGCAGCTTCCAGCAGCTGTACAGGCGCCGGAGGAGTTTTGATTACGAAGTCGAAAGATTTGTCAGTGTAAACAGTCAGCAACACAGGCAATACTTTACCCATTTTGTCCTGGGTACGGGCATTGAACTGTTTGCAGAACTCCATGATGTTCACACCTTTGGAACCCAGCGCGGGACCAATTGGAGGTGCAGGGTTGGCCTGGCCGCCTTTAACCTGCAATTTCACGTACGTTGCGATCTCTTTTGCCATACTATTTTATTTAATTTGGTTAAAACGTTCCCTGCAAAGCAGAAAACTCCCAAAACTAAAAGGAACTAAAATAACCTTTTAAAGGGGATGCAAAGGTATATAATAATATGAAATTGACAAAAAGTATTTGATTTTGGGCATCCTTTTTGCTTAGAGACGCCTTTTTTTTACAAATCCATTGCATTCCACGAAAATTTCCTTATTATCCGGAGCTGGCAAAGGTACGCCTAAAACACCACTTTATAAAATAGAGACTTCCGGAACATCCTGCCCGTTCTGATATATTTCGATACAAAAGCCTGCTCTCCCGCTACCCGCTGCTTCAAATCAGTGGCCGCCGCCAGTATCTCGTTGCGCGTCCGGTTTACTCCGGCATCATCTCCCGGGATCGCCCCCAGCAGCGCCACCGTCTCGTCCAGCTTGCGCGCCACCCCGTCAATCCAGGCCCTGATCTCGTCGTCCGGCCGTGCAGGACTAAACTGGTGATTCTTGAACTGCACATAGCTATTAAAGGCATTCACCGCCTCGTTATACATACTGCTCCCCTCGTTCACCCGGTTGATCAATTGATTTTGTGCCAGCACCTGTTCATTCTGCTTGCCAATTGCCACCACATTATGCAGGTAATTCACTTCAACAGACGTAAACTGGTTGGTGATCCCATATCGCTCGATCCTGGCCACCTCATTGGCAGCGCGGGCCACATGCCCCATGGCATTGAAGGCCCGGAGCGTGTCGGAATAATTGAAAACCGGCCTGCCGGCGGCTTCTGTGAGCCGCCCATCCCTGATCTCGTCATGCCGGAAAGGATGATCCAGCAACTGGAACAGCGGATCAAAGGGCACATGCGTTCTGATAAAGGCCGAGGGCAGCACCATGAAATACCGCCAGTTCAATTGTTGTACATAACGATTGCCGTTAACGTATCCCGCTCCCCAGGTGGGATCGGTGAACTGCCACTGGTTATTCACATACACCGCCACCCAGGCATGGCTGGCATTATCCAGCTTGCCGTTGGTGATCGTATAGCCCGTTACTAACCAGGCTGGAATATGTGCAGCACGGCAAACGGCCATATACAGGGCTGCATAGCCCTGGCACACGCCTGCACGGGTTTGTAAGGTCTTAACGATAGCGTCAGTGGTATCTTTATAATAGTCAGGCCGGAAAGTATTCACCACATCATAAACAATATGATCAGCCATCCAGGCATAGAGGGAGCGCAGTAAGGCCGTTTGGTCAGTAGTGTGCGACTTCAGATAAGCCGCTATGCTGGCGGCGGAGCCGGTAGCCGAATCTGGAATAGGTACAACAGGAATAGCGGATGGCGGCGCCACTGCTTTTCTCACTTGCGCCTGCAAACCGTTGCATAACAGGAAGCAGGCCAGGATATATATCATTACTCTCATACAGGAACAGCTTGCATGAAAAAAGCGTTCCGGAAATTCCGGAACGCTTTTAATATTGTTGAAAGTATTTAGGAGAGTTTCTCTACCTGCATGAAGTTCAGTTCTACCGGCGTAGCACGGCCGAAGATCTTCACAGTCACTTTCAGTTTCTTTTTGTCTTCGATTACTTCTTCGATCACACCGTTGAAGTCGTTGAAAGGTCCGTCGATGATTTTGATGGTTTCTCCCACGATGAATGGTTCGCTCATGGTGAGGCCCTGATCGCTCAGTTCATCTACTTTACCCAGCATTTTATTCACTTCTGCTTTACGGAGTGCGATCGGTTTTTCTTTTCCGAGGAAGTGGATAACACCTGATACGTTGCGGATGGCTTGTATCACTTCATCGGTCATTTTACCGTCTATCGCTTCGATCATCACATAGCCCGGGTAGAAGTTCTTTTCGCGCATCACTTTTTTACCAGCCTGCACTTTATACACTTTTTCTACCGGCAGGAAAACCTGTGTGATCACGTTGCCCCAATCGGAGCGGCGTACTTCGATATCCAGGTATTCCTTTACTTTCTTTTCCTTGCCACTAACAACGCGGAGTACATACCACTTTGTTTCCTGAGCAGGAATATTGGCTGCATCCATTATTTAGCTGCTTTGAATATTTGATAATAGTGAGTTAACACAAAATTGGAGGCGGCATCCATACCCCATACCAGTGCTGTTACGAAGATAGTAGCAATCAGTACAACCATGGTAGAGGATTGGAGTTCTTGCCAGGTAGGCCAGGACACCTTGTAAACCAATTCATGATAAGACTCGCGGAAATAGTTTCTGATCTTATTCATTCTATAAAGTTAACTTTTTATGGTCAATTGGTTAAAGCCTAAAATGGTTGAATTGTTCTATTATTTAAAAATAACAACAATTCAACCATTTATTTACTTTTAAAAACCTTGCACGGGCACTAGGATTCGAACCCAGATCAAAGGTTTTGGAGACCCGTATGCTACCGTTGCACCATGCCCGTGTATAGAGCCATTAGCGGTCCAGCATTTCGGCTACCAGCAAATATAGCTGATTTGAGATTGCCGACGCTAATGGCTCTTTGATATTTTTATTACGTTGCTTATTTCAGGATTTCAGTTACCTGACCAGCACCTACTGTACGGCCACCTTCACGGATAGCGAATTTCAGACCTTTGTCCATCGCGATAGGCTGGATCAGTTTTACGGTCAGAGAAACGTTATCACCAGGCATTACCATTTCAACACCTGCAGGCAGTTCAACTTCACCAGTTACGTCAGTTGTACGGAAGTAGAACTGAGGACGGTATTTGTTGAAGAACGGAGTGTGACGGCCACCTTCTTCTTTGCTCAGTACGTAAACTTCGCATTTGAATTCAGTGTGCGGAGTGATAGAACCCGGTTGGCAGATAACCATGCCACGACGGATCTGAGTTTTTTCAATACCACGCAGCAGCAGACCAGCGTTATCACCAGCTTCACCTTCGTCGAGCAGTTTTTTGAACATTTCAACACCGGTACAAGTTGATTTCAGTGATTCAGCTTGCAGACCTACGATCTCAACGTTCTCACCAACTTTGATACGACCGCGTTCGATACGACCGGTAGCAACAGTACCACGACCGGTGATAGAGAATACGTCTTCTACAGACATCAGGAACGGCTGATCAACTGGACGGGGAGGCAGAGGAATGTAAGAGTCAACTGCATCCATCAGTTTATCGATCGCTTCAACCCATTTAGCATCGCCAGCGAGTGCGCCGGTTGCAGAACCCTGAATAACAGGAACGTTATCACCGTCGAAACCGTTAGAGGTCAGCAGGTCGCGGATCTCGATTTCAACCAGTTCCAGCAGCTCAGGATCGTCTACCAGGTCAACTTTGTTCATGAATACTACGATACGAGGTACACCTACCTGGCGAGCCAGCAGGATGTGCTCTCTTGTTTGTGGCATAGGACCATCAGTAGCGGCAACCACGAGGATAGCACCGTCCATCTGGGCAGCACCAGTGATCATGTTTTTCACATAGTCAGCGTGGCCTGGACAGTCTACGTGTGCGTAGTGACGGTTAGCTGTCTGATACTCTACGTGTGCTGTATTGATAGTAATACCTCTTTCTTTTTCTTCAGGAGCAGCATCGATCTCATCATAACCTTTCTTCTCTGCCAGACCCTTGTTTGCCAAAATGTTGGTAATGGCAGCAGTCAAGGTAGTTTTACCGTGGTCCACGTGACCGATGGTACCGATGTTTACGTGGGGTTTATCCCGCTTAAAGGTTTCTTTTGCCATTGTATTTTCTTTTTAGATGGTTTGTAAAGATTGTATTGATAGTTGTTTTTAAAACACGTTTTACAAACTTGTACCGTTGATGAGAATTGAACTCACGCCCTTCCCTTAAGGGGATGCTCTTCCGCTGAGCTACAACGCTAAGTTTAATTTCGGAGTGGGAATTTAATAAATTCGAATCCCGAAATTCGAATTTTATGGAGCTGTTGATGCGATATAACGACTCACTACAACTATTCTTCTAAAATTCAATTGAGCTGTTGAAGAGAATTGAACTCTCGACCTCTTCCTTACCAAGGAAGTGCTCTACCCCTGAGCTACAACAGCTTGAAAAATTGCATTAAAATCATGCGAGCGGGAGACGAGGTTCGAACCCGCGACCTACAGCTTGGAAGGCTGTCGCTCTACCAACTGAGCTACTCCCGCATGTAATTCATCCGAACGGAAATAACGAAGGTCGCTCCGCTCAAAGAATCATGGAATAAATTAAAGAACCTGATTGGCTGTTGTCTCAAAGGGTCAGGGTGATTGGTTGTAACAACTTAAAACTCACCTTCCGTTCACAACTATGTTCCGCCTCTGCGAAGGGCAAAGGCGGAACACGCCGTTGGTGGGCAGGATAGGATTCGAACCTATGAAGTCGTAGACAGCGGATTTACAGTCCGCCCCATTTGGCCGCTCTGGAACCTGCCCGAAATAGTTTGATTTTGAAATTCTGAATCTTCGTACGTACGTGAAATTACCGGGTAAGAAAATCCGAAATTTAATCGATGAGCCAGCAGAGGGATTCGAACCCCCGACCCACTGATTACAAATCAGTAGCTCTGGCCAACTGAGCTATGCTGGCATCTTTCTTTCAAAAAACATTCTTTTAAAGTGTAACTCGTTAAAAGAGAGCGCAAAATTAAGAATCTTTTTCAATTCTCAAAATCTTTTTTTCAGTTTCTTACAAATATTGAAAATTTATTTGTTTTCCGCTAAAACGCCCTGCCATAAAGAACTTTGCTACCTTTACCGACCCCTTTTCGAATCGGGATGGCAAAGGTAGCAAAGAGATTAATATTTCCAAAATTATTTTAGAAAATTATTGAAATTTCTTCTCCTTTTGTTTTTTCACCTGGTTAACGAGAGAATCAAAAGCGAGATCAAAGGATTCTTCGAAGGATTTGGACTCATGCTTCACAAAGAGATCCTGGCGGGGAACGCGTACTCTTATTTCCGCAATTTTATCTTTAACCTGATGCGCTAAATTATCCAACTTTAAAAACACATCCACACTGACTATGCGATCGTAAAACGTGTTGAGCTTCTGCACTTTTTTATTCACATGATCGAT
The DNA here is from genome assembly GCF_902167635.1 of Chitinophaga vietnamensis. Classification (GTDB taxonomy): domain Bacteria; phylum Bacteroidota; class Bacteroidia; order Chitinophagales; family Chitinophagaceae; genus Chitinophaga; species Chitinophaga vietnamensis. Next base: position 339,473 of record NZ_CABHMS010000005.1, on the reverse strand, counting down.
CAATTTTGAATCAGCATCAAAATGCACAGTTTGAATTTGTACGTTCATAGCACTAATTTTTTAAATATTTAACAATCTAGGTTCTATTAAGTTGACCGTGGTCATAGGCATTCTCTTGGTGTGAAAGAACTTCATTTCTAATTTAGTCATTTTTGCGATACCGTGATATTCGCGAACGTAATATTTTGTTAAAATGAAAAATAATCGCAGCTATGCTTTCGGGTGCGCCTGTTGATATACCTTTTTCAATTGTTCAATCGTATTGTGCGTATACACCTGCGTGGCCGCCAGCGAAGAGTGGCCCAGCAACTCCTTCACCGCGTTCAGGTCCGCACCATTATTAGTAAGGTGCGTGGCAAATGTATGCCGCAGTATATGCGGGCTTTTCTTCTTCAGGGTCGTGATCTCGTGCATCGTCAGATATTTCCTTACAGTCAGATATACATACTTGGGATATAAACGCTTGCCGCTGAGCGGATGCACCAGCAATACCCCTTCTTCAAAAGTCTCCAGTTGCTGACGCTTCAATTCCATATACCGGCTGATCTGCTCACTCAGCGCAGGACTGATAGGAATCAGGCGTTCCTTCCCCCCTTTCCCCAACACCTTAATAGTGAGCGCACTCCTGTCTACCCGGAACTCCAAAAGAGAGATCAGCTCTGATAAGCGGATACCGGTTTGATAGAAGATCTCGAAGATGAGCCGGTGGGTAATCCCTTCAAAGTCGTTTTCGAAGATGGATACACTGGTGACAGACACGGGACTACGGTTGTCCTGCAGGGCGCGCATCCCTTTTTCTTCAATGAACCCGGGAAGGCGGCGACTTACCTTGGGGGCCACCACTTTCGCCATGGGCGACGTTTTGATAAGACCCTGCAAGAGACAGAATTTAAAGAAAGACTTGAGAGAGGATATTTTGCGGTTGACGCTCTTGGCTGTGATAGCGTTCTCCATGAGCTTTGCCAGCCAGCTACGCACCATGACATGCGAAAGGTCGGCTATGAGCGTAGTGCTATAGCTTTCAGTAATAAAATCAAAAAATTGGAATAAGTCGTTACGATATGCAGTGCTGGTATGACTGGAGTATCGCTTTTCGAGCTGGATGTAGGAGATGAAGCGCTCGGCTAAGGAGTATAGTTCTTCGTTCAACGCAAAAAGATTGATGATTGTAAAGTTATAAAATAACCCTACAATCATCAAATATTTTGAGTTGTAATATGCTTACAGAATGAAGGAATTAACCTTCGAGCTTGCCACTAGCCAACTGTTGTTTGTAAACGGCTTTCAGTACTTCGTTACGACGTTTAACAGAAGGTTTAGTGAAAGACTGGCGCGATCTCAGCTGCAGCAAAATGCGAGCTTTCTCGAATTTCTTTTTATACTTCTTAAGCGCCTTGTCTATGTTTTCGCAATCTTTAGAATCAATTATCAACATAATTTTTGCCTCTTATTTTTAGGAACGCAAAGATAAAACAAGATTTAATAAAAACCAAACCTGATTGAAAATTACTCCGCCTCGCCTCCCTCCTCTCCATAAAATATTGCCCAGAGCAGCAGATCGGGGCTGAAATTGCGGAACCGGTGCCTTGTATTAGCTGGCACAAAGAGAAAATCCCCTACCCCTACGTTCACCACTTTTTCACCTTCCAGTTCAAACTCGCCACTTCCTCTGACCACAATATAAATCTCATCCTGTATATGCGGTTCCTGGCCATCTATTTCATCAGGTCCGAAAATAATTCCCCGCATTGATCCGTGTTCAAACAATACAGCAAAGTCGTCTTCGCTTTTCTGCAGTTGCCTTAAAGACTCTGCAAGAGAAACATGAAACCTCATCCGATTGGTGATTTACGTGTTCAGATAAAATACTGTCAGAATGTAAAGTAATTTATGATTTTTAGCTATAATAGCCAACCGCCGCGCTAAAAAAATGCTGTGCGGCAATTGCCTGCGCAGGTATTGCAGCGGGTTTGGGGCATAGGGGTGATGCCAATAGCCCCCGCGAATGCGCAGGGGCTATTGTTTATTTAATCTTTGATTTTTTTCTTCAGTAGGCTGACCTGGTCTTGCAGATGACTGACCATATCTGCGAGGTGGTTGACGCTCATGCGGCTTTGGGGGCCGGCTTTGCTGATCACGGCATCGGACTGCCACAGTTCCAGCACATCTTCCATCTCCACCGCGTAGGGTTCGAACTGCGGATTGTCGGACACCAAGGTGATACGGGCTTTGGAGCGGTTGCTCTTGAGCACTCTTTTGAACACGATCCCTTCGCGGGAGGTAACTACGATATAGGTTTCGTTGTTCTTGATCTCTTCCCAGCCATCTACTTTATGGCAAACGATGACGGAGCCTGATGTTACGGGCAACATAGAGTCGCCGGCGATTTCAAAGGCGCGGTAGTCGCCAGCGCCGAGCATGGGCAGCGTGAAGGTGTTCAGTTCTTCGATGAACTCTTCATCATTGTAGCCGGCGAGGTAACCTGCTGCAGCCTTCACGGGTACAAACTGAACGGCCTGCCTGCTGTTACCCAGTTTCTGCTGGCGGCGTTTTTCCAGGAAGCTGTCTTTCTGGGAGCCGAGATCGCGGCGAAGCAAGTCGTCGATGGATACGCGGAACATGTCGCTGACCTGTTCCAGTATGTCGGTTCGTGGTTCTGCGCGCTCCTCTTCATATGCTCCCAGCAGGGAACGTTTGATACCTAATTTGTCGGCAAACTCTTGCTGCGTCCAGCCTTTTTGCTTACGCAAGTACTTGAGATTCTGGCATACTACGGACATAACCTAAACATTTTAGTACATTGCTAACAAAATTAGCAAATATTTTTCGCATTTTCCAAATTATATCTATAATCTTCACTTATTTTTGCCCGGTAAAAATCCAACTCAACACTATGTTATATTTACACTCCCTCTTAAGATGGGCTATAGTACTGGCTGGCATCTGGGCTGTGCTGCGGGCGCTGAAAGGTGTTTCCGGCAAAACGCCCTTTACCGGAGCCGACAACAAGGCAGGGCTTTTTTTCATGATATTTTTTGACTTGCAGTTCCTGGTAGGGCTGATCCTTTTCTTTACCAGCCCGCTGGTGAAAAGTGGTTTGGCAGATATGGGAGCTGCGATGAAAAACACGCCGCTGCGTTTCTTTATCGTAGAGCACGAAACCATGGCCCTGATCGCATTTGCGCTGGTGCACATTGGTAAATCAAAAGTGAAGAAAGCGGCTACCGATGCGCAGAAACACAAGCTGGCATTGATCTTTTACGGCATTGCACTGATCCTGGTGCTGGCGCTGGTTCCATGGCCTTTCCGTGAAGCCCTGGGCCGCGGCTGGTTTTAAGTAAATAAAAAAATAAACAAATCCTCACATAACAAAATGAATGGCGGCCTTGTCAGAGCCGCCATTTCTTTTTTATTGATTGACCACTTAATTATTCAGCCTTTGTCTTGGTTGTATAATCTGAAAGAATAGATATACGGTAGAGCCGACAGTACGATGGCTGCTACGAATATAACAAAAACCCCTGTAACCAGCGGCAGAAAGAATCCTGCGATGATGATCACGATACCGGCGCTGAGCCAGAGTGTGCCGGCCATGCGGTGTGTTTCTCTCCATATATCCGTGCTTTGCAGGGTCCAGGGCGTTCTTACGCCTACATAATTATTGGGCCGCAATTTTTTCAGATAGGCGCCAATGGCGGCAATCAGCAGGCCGATGCCGCAAAAGGCCCAACGTTCCATTGCAAAAGGTTTTCCCTGGCTCACCATAAATATGATCACACAGGTAAAAACCGCCTGGTAAGCATGAATGATAAACCGGATCCGGTAATATTCCTTTCGCATCACGTCCACATCCGATACGCCCTGCCCGTCGGTACGCGGCACATACCGGAAAAGCGCGTAAATAAGGGCATTGGTGATGAACAGGAAGATCATCAGGAGCAGAAAATCATTTTTCTCTCCCACCCTTTCGGGTACGCCTTGCACATTGAAATTAGTGGGAATAACGTCCGGGAGATAATTCCAGATGACGCCTAAATAAACCATCGGGACCAGTACCAGGGCCAGGATAAGCAATTCTTTTCGATAATCCGTTTTTGTCATAGGAACATGATTTAAAGATGAACGTGCACGATCCCTTTTTCTTCATTTCCATCCTCTTAACTACTACAGATTCCTTGCCTATATGTTGTAATAAAGTTACGAAAATTGAAAATGGGGATAAAAAAACAAGAATTATTTTGCTAAAAATATTAGTAAAACTAAAAAAGTTAGTACTTTAGCAGGTACAATTGCATTAAGGTGATTCCGGCTGGCAGGCCCCGCAGATCGCTATCCAGATTACCCTCACGCCCGGCCTGCCATCCGCGTATCGCTTCATGAAGGGGCCATTTAAAGCATCATGAAGGGCCATTTGAATCATTGATGCCATTTAAATACCGAATATGATCACGTTACAACAGCGTGCTATCGCGCATTTCGACCTGGATTGTTTTTTTGTATCAGTAGAGTGCCAGCAGGACAACAGCCTGCTCGGCAAGCCGCTGCTGATAGGCGGCAGCAGCGACCGCGCCGTAGTGGCGGCCTGCAGTTATGAAGCCCGGCGCTTTGGCATTCACTCTGCCATGCCCATGAAAACAGCGCTGCGCCTGTGTCCGCAGGCAATCGTGAGAAGCGGCGATATGGAACGCTACAGCGAGAAATCAAAAGAAGTAACGCAGATCATTGCAGACAAAGCCCCCTTGTACGAAAAATCATCCATCGACGAATTTTACCTGGACCTCACCGGCATGGACAAATTTTTCGGTTCGCTGAAATGGACAAGCGAATTGCGAAAGCGTATCATGAAAGAATCAGGGCTGCCAATCTCTTTCGGACTGGCAGCCAACAAAATGATCTCGAAAGTGGCCACCGACGAGGCCAAGCCCAATGGTCAGCTGGAAGTGCCTTTCGGCGAAGAGAAAATATTTCTTGCGCCAATGCCTGTGGAAAAAATACCCATGGTAGGCCGCGAAACCGCCGCCCAGCTGCGGCGGCGCGGCGTGGAAACTGTGAAAACACTCAGCGAAGTGCCCGTCAACCTGCTCGAAGCGTGGATGGGAAAAAACGGTATCTCCCTCTGGAAAAAAGCTAATGGCATCGATGAATCCCCCGTGGTGCCTTATTTTGAGCAGAAGTCCATCTCCACTGAAAGTACCTTTCCCGCGGATACGATCGATATGGCATTTCTTCATGCAGAGCTGGTACGCATGACAGAAAAGATCGCGTTTGAATTGCGGCAGCAAAACAAACTGACGGGCTGCATTACCGTGAAGATCCGTTACTCGGATTTTGAAACGGTTACCAAACAAATGGCCATCCCATACAGCTGCGCTGATCACGTCTTGCTGGAGAAAGTGAAAGAACTTTTCCGGAAACTGTACGACCGCCGCCTGTTGGTACGCTTGATAGGCGTGCGTTTCAGCCACCTGGTACATGGCAATTACCAGATCAGCCTTTTTGACGACAGCCAGGAAATGATTGCCTTGTATCAAGCGATCGATCATATCAAAAACCGCTTTGGATGGGAATATCTTATGAAAGGCACCAACGTACTGCCACCCGAAAAAAGAAAGCAGCCGCCCGTTAAGAAAGATATCATGCGCTACTTTAAAGCATAATCATGTTCCTGAACTGCAAAACATTTTTCAGCCTGCGCTACGGCACGATGCACGTGGAAACACTGGTGAAACAAGCGTTTGACCTGGGCATCCGTACACTGGCACTCACTAACATCAACATGACCTCCGACGCATGGACCTTTGTGGCCGAATGCCGCAAACATGATATCAAACCCATACTGGGCGTGGAGTTCAGGAATGAGCATGCTTTCAAATACCTCTTGCTGGCACGCAACGAGGAAGGCTGGTACCATATCAATCATTTTCTTTCCGAACACCTGCGCACGGAAAAACCCTTTCCTGACCAGGCGCCGGCATTGCCGCACACCTTCGCTGTCTATGCCTGGGGAACCCGCGATGCTGCTGCATTAGCGCCGCATGAGCTGCTAGGCATAAAGCCGCGGGACATCAATAAACTCTTCCGTGCAGACACCATTGCTCTCCGCGAAAAACTGGTGATCATGCACCCGGTCACCTTTCAGGACCAACAACATTATGAGCTGCACCAGCTGCTGCGCGCAGTGGATCAAAACATTCTCATCTCCCAGCTGGAAGCGCACACCATCGCGCATGCGGACGAAATGTTCCAGCATCCGGCGAAGCTGGTGGAGCATTTTGAACGGTATCCGGATATTGTGCAAAACACGTTAATGGTGATGGAAGCCTGCGGGATCGCAACGGATCTCCATCTCTCCCGCAATAAAAAAACATTCACCGCCAGCGTGGCAGAAGACCGGGAACTACTGCGCAGGCTTGCCTTTGAAGGCATGGCCTATCGCTACAGCCTGCAGGATGCGCAAGCACGTGAGCGTATTGAAAAAGAACTGGAGATCATCGCGCAGCAAAACTTTGAAGCCTATTTCCTGATCACCTGGGATATTATCCGTTATGCACAGCAACGCGGTTTCTTTTACGTAGGGCGCGGCAGCGGCGCCAATTCTATTGTAGCCTATTGTCTTCAGATCACAGATGTGGACCCCATACAACTGGATCTGTACTTTGAGCGCTTCCTCAATCCCTACCGCAGCTCTCCCCCGGATTTTGATATTGATTTTTCGTGGCGCGACCGTGACGAGATCATTAAATATGTATTTGAAAAATACGGTCACGACTATACGGCCTTGTTAGGAACGGTCACCACGTTCCAGACCAATGCCATCATACGTGAGCTGGGCAAGGCTTACGGGCTGCCTAAAAAAGAGATCGACAAGATATTGGAAAATGGTTTTGATATCCGGCTGGATGGCGATCATATACAGCGAAAGATACAGCAGTTCTGTAAGCTGATGGATGATCCGGGGGTGAAGGCGTTTCCCAATCACCTCAGTATCCATGCTGGCGGTATCCTGATCAGCGAGGCGCCGATACATCATTATTGCACTACCTATTTGCCGCCGAAAGGCTTTAGCACCGCGCAACTGGATATGTTCCAGGCCGAAGCAGTGGGATTATTCAAGTTCGATATTCTCAGTCAGCGCGGCCTGGGGCATATCCGGGATGCGATCGATATTATCCGTGAGAACAAAGGTGTGGAGATAGATATCCACAATGTGAAAGCATTTATGGTGGATGAGCGTGTGAAGAAAAATCTCAGTACGGTCAATACCATCGGGTGTTTTTATATAGAGTCGCCGGCGATGCGGCAACTATTGCTGAAGCTGCGTTGCGACAACTATCTTTCACTGGTGGCGGCGAGTTCTATTATACGCCCGGGGGTGGCGCAATCCGGGATGATGAAGCAATACATCGAGCGTTTTCATCACCCGGAAAAAGTGAAGTACCTGCACCCGGTGATAGAAGAATTGCTACATGAAACTTTTGGTGTAATGGTGTACCAGGAAGATGTGATCAAGGTAGCGCACAAGTTTGCCAATATGGAGCTTGGCGATGCCGATACGCTGAGAAGGGCCATGGCGGGCAAATACAGAGGACTGAAAGATATGGAAGATATACAGCGGCGCTTCTTTGACAACTGCCGGGCGATGGGGCATCCGGAAGAAGTGACGATAGAAGTATGGCGGCAGATCGCCAGTTTTGCGAACTTCTCTTTTTCAAAGGCACATTCCGCCAGCTTTGCCGTAGAGAGTTACCAGAGCCTGTACCTGAAAACGTATTTCCCTGCGGAATTTATGGTGGCGGTGATCAATAATTTCGGTGGCTTTTATAACCGGGAGCTGTATTTCAGGCAGCTGAAACAGACCGGTGTTGCGCTGCATCCGCCCTGTATCAACCACAGTGACTATCCTACCAATATCAAGGGCCAGGATGTATATGTGGGACTTATACACATCGAAGGGTTGGAAGAAGCGCTGGCAAAGCGCATCCTGGTGGAAAGGAAAGATTATGGCCCGTTCCGGGATCTGGAAGATTTTACGGAACGTATCGGACCGGGGCCGGAGCAGATGGAGCTGTTGATACGTGCCGGTTGCTTTCACTTTACCGGCTATACGAAAAAGCAATTGCTGTGGAAAAGCAGCCTGCTCGTGCGTTCCAGGGAAGCGGCGAGCGCGCACAATATGCAGCTTTTTCAACAGGAAGGCGTTTCCTGCGAGCTGCCTGAGCTGGCTTATCATCCACATGAAGACGCCTTTGACGAGATCGACCTGCTGGGCTTTCCGCTGGCTTCTCCCTTCCAGGTTTTACAGCATGATCAAAAATCGTATATACCTGCCCGTGAGTTCGTCCGTTATGTGGGTCAAACCATTACTACGCTGGGGTATTATGTAACGGGCAAATTCATGCGTACGTCCAAAGGAGAGCCCATGTGTTTCGGGACCTTCCTGGATGCGGAAGATGCGTTCATCGACACAGTGCATTTCCCGGACAGCCTGCGACGCTATCCGCTGCAAAAAGATGGTTTCTATATCCTGACGGGCAAGGTGGTAATGGATTATGGCGTGATCACGCTGGAAATCAGCCATATGAAGAAGATCGGTTACTTTGAGGACAAAAATTTCTGACGATTTCCAAATAACGACAAAATGTTGTATTTTTGTGCCAAATGTCGGAGTTTATGAAACAAGCCAAAGGATATCAAGTACAGGAAAATGCCCTGTTGATCGTGGAGGACCCGCACGCAGTCTATGGCCGCGGCAGTGCCTACTTTGATTACATCCAGCTTTCACGCAGCGGCATCATCAAACGGGCGCTATTGAACCTGAGCCGGCAGCTCTCCTTTTCGCTGGCAGAGCTGGCGCAGGTGATACATCTCTCCGAGAGAACATTACAACGTTACGCAGATGATGCAAAATTGTCTATCGATACATCTGAAAGAGCTATACTGCTTTCCCGGCTCTACCAGCGCGGTACAGAGGTTTTCGGTGACCTCGAGAATTTCAAGGAATGGATGAGAACTCCATTACCAGCCTTCAACTATCAACTCCCTATTTCGCTTTTAGACACTACATTTGGTTTCCAGCTGATCCAGGATGAGCTGGGGCGTATTGAACACGGTCTATTCGCATAGCATTTATCAAAGCAACAACCGGCATGGAAGTTTACAGGATCAGTAAGTGCGCTTACATCAATGACCTGAGTGGCACGGGTGCGCGGCTGTATGGCGGTCGCTGGAACAGTCCGGGTCATTCTATTGTTTATACTGCGGGCAGCAGAGCCCTATCGGCGCTGGAGGTGCTCGTTCACATCCCTCTCAAAAATATCATACAGGATTTCTGTATTGCTACTATTCACATCCCTGATGAAATAGCTATTAAAACCCTTACCAAAAAAGATCTGCCCACCGGCTGGCAATCGCTCGCGCCTTTTCCCGAGCTACAGGCCATTGGCGACGAATGGATTGATACGGCGAAGTATGCTGTATTAAAAATCCCGTCTGTGGTAATTGCTGATGAGTTCAACTTTCTCATCAATCCGCAACACCCGGAGGCCGTACATATCACGATCAAAGATGCCCAGCCTTTCCTGTTTGATCAACGTTTGAGCAGGAAATCCTGATAAAAGTAAGGGCCTGCCGCAATTGCGGCAGGCCCTTACTTTTATCGCATAAAATCTATTCCAGTCCAAATAATCCTTTGTTCAGCAGTTGCAGTACTTTCTCCTTGAACTGGCCATTTACCAGGATGGAGACGTTATGCCTGCTACCGCCGTAGGAGATCATGCGCAGCGGCACATCTTCCAGGGAGGAGAATAATTTAGTAATGATAGATGGCGTGGCAGCCACTTCATTACCAACGATAGAAACGATGGTTTGATGATGATCCAATTCCACGGAGCCGAAAGGTTGCAGTTCCTTGATGATCTGATCGAGATGCTGTGCATGATCGATCGTGAGGGAAACAGCTACTTCGGAGGTGGTGATCATATCGATCGGTGTGCGGTATTTTTCGAACACTTCGAATATCTTGCGCAGGAAGCCGTAAGCCAGCAACATGCGGCTGGACTTGATTTTTATGGCGATGATACCATCTTTTGCCGCGATGGCTTTCACACCGTTGCCATTGGGCAGCTCAGTGATGATGGTGCCTTTGGCTTCGGGCTGCATGGTGTTCAGCAGTTTCACCGGAATGTTGAAATGCTGTGCAGGCCAGATAGAGGCCGGGTGCAGTATCTTGGCGCCGAAGTAGGCCAGCTCCGCTGCCTCATCGAAGGAGAGCTGTTCTATCGGGAAGGTTTTCTTTACTACGCGCGGATCGTTGTTGTGCATACCGTCGATATCTGTCCAGATCTGTACTTCACTGGCCTGGATAGCAGCGCCGATGAGAGAAGCGGAATAGTCGCTGCCACCACGTTTCAGGTTATCCACTTCGCCTCTTGCGTTGCGGCAGATATAACCTTGTGTGATGAAGATGGTTTGATCTTTTTGCTGATTGAGCAGGTTACCCAGTTTGATCTTGATCTTCGGAATTTCCGGTTCTTCATATTCATCGATACTCATGAAATCCAGCGCTGGCAGCAGTACTGCGGGGATGCCGGCATCTTCGAGGTATACGCAGAACAGGCGGGTAGACAGCAATTCGCCTTGTGCAAGGATATCCTTGTTCAGTGCTTCGTTGAAAGATATCTTCAGGATGATATTCAGAAATTCAAAGTGCTCATCTACGATAGCTTTGGCGTTGGCGCGACCTGCGTCGCTCTTCACCAGCTCCTCACAGAAAGTACGGTAGTGCTTTTCCAGCTTGTCGATCTGCTGCTTGGCCTGTTCCTTCTTGCCTTCCGACAATGACTGACTAATTTCCACGAGGGCGTTGGTGGTGCCTGACAGGGCAGACAGTACGACGATCTTACGATCTTTATCTGCGGTGATCAGTTGAGCTACCGAATGCATACGCTCTGGCTTTCCCACGGAGGTTCCGCCAAATTTTAACACTTTCATCTGAGTTTATTGTTTTTGCTTCGCTATGAATGATTGAGATTTAAAAATTCAATTTGAGTTTGGCCGCTACTTCCCGGAGGTCTTTTACTACGGGTTCGAGCACGGGTATACCGTTTTCCAGGCGGTGGTGTTGCATTTCCCTTTCCGGATCGCCGGGGATCAGTACTTGCTTTCCGGCTACAGGCGTGGCTTCGCGGAATCGGCCGATCCATTTGTCCATGTGTGATTTAAATTCATCTGCCGGGCGGAAGGCATCTACGCGCATGGCGCCGAAGAAGTGGCCTAGTCCCTCTCCTACGGGATCGGGAGCCAGTGGCAGGAAGCTCACAAACGGCGGCGCCCATGGTCCGTAATTGGCGCCGGAAAGGACAGCCGAAAATATATCAACAATTGCTCCCAAACAATACCCTTTATGACTTCCGTGGTCGCGGTCGCCGCCCAGTGGCAGCAAAGCGCCGCCATCTTTGAGTTCATGCGGGTTGGTGCTGGGATGGCCGTCTTTGTCCTGAATCCAGCCATAGGGCGCTTCTTCATTTTTGCGTTGAAGAATTTCCAGTTTGCCGTTGGCGGCGGTGGTGGTGGCAAAGTCGGCCACAAAAGGTGGCTGCTCTTTCGCCGGGATGGCCACTGCGATGGGATTGGTGCCGAGCATGCGTTCTTTCGCGAAAGTGGGCGCTACGAGCGGACTGGCATTGGTCATCGCCATGCCGATCATATCCTGGTCCAGCGCTTTCATGGCATGATATCCTGCGATACCGAAGTGATTTGAGTTTTTCACGCTCACCCATCCGCTGCCTACTGCAGCGGCCTTTTGCATGGCTACTTCCATGGCGAAGGGCGCTACAACGAGGCCGAGGCCGGCGTCGCCGTCCACTACAGCAGTGCTGGGCGTTTCGTGTATGATACGTATGTTGGGTCGAGGATTGATCCTTTTAGCTTCCCAGAGGCGCAAGTAGCCGGAGAGCCGTGCTACACCGTGAGAGTCGATACCGCGGAGATCTGCGGCCACCAGCACATCTGCGGCCAGCGCAGCATGTTCGAGCGAGCAGCCCATATGTACAAATACTTCCCTGGTAAACTCTCTCAGGTGATGGTATGAATAGATATTTTCCATGAGATGACGATAATATAAAGCGATACGATATTATGCCTGCGCGGTAGGCCCTCCGAAGTTCATAGGCAGGGAAACCGGCTCCTGATCCTGGATCGGGCCATGTACGGATTCGTATTTCTTGATATTATCGACCATCGCCTTCATGAAGCGTTTGGCATGCTGTGGAGTGAGGATAATGCGGGATTTGACTTTCGCTTTAGGTACGCCCGGCATTACATTTATGAAGTCTACAACAAATTCTGCGTTGGAATGTGTGATGATAGCGAGATTGGCATATTGACCTTCGGCCATTTCTTCACTCAACTCAATATTGAGTTGATGCTGTTCTTCCTGCTGATTTTCCATGATATTAGATTTAGCGGTACAAAAATAAAAAAAGAGGACTCAAAAGCCCTCTTTTTTTATCTCATGCAAAATTCTAATTTATCATTGATCCCACCATACTCTGCTGAAGAGGGTGAGCTTGGAATTTACGTTAGCCAGGTTATAGCTGATTTCCTGTTGCGGGTAAAGGAACCGGCGTGGTATCTGTGTTCCGGCTGACGGCGTGAGTGCGGGCACGCCTGTTCTGCGCCAATCGGTGAATACTTCAGGGCTGAGGTACATGGCCAGGTATTTCTGGAACATGATCTGCTGAAGCGCCTGCGCTTGGGTAGTAGCCGTAAAAGGATTGGCTGCGAGGTAAGTATTGGCAGTTGCGGTGTCTAAACCAAATTTCTTGAAGGAGGCCGTTACGGCGGCGGCATAGGCGGCTCCGGCAGCCGGCAGGTTATTCAGTCGCGCATAGGCTTCTGCCTGTATGAATATTTGCTCCATATTTGTCACCAGTGGTACAGGAGAAGCGGCACTACCATAGAACGCGCCAATGGTGCTGTTAGCTGTGTCGATCAGGACAGGAAGTCGAGGATCATTCATACTAACCATCGTATTGTACCAGTAGCTTTGTGTATAAGAGAGATAGCCACCACGGTTTTGTTCAAACTGGAAGTAAGGCGCATTAGAGGTCGCAGCGGTACCAAATATTACCTGAAAATCTTCGTCATTGCTAGTAAATCCGCCTGCAGCGATAGCATCCAGAGCTTTCTGCGGAGCTGTGTTATCAAATTTCGAAACATGTATGTAAAGGCGTGCTTGTAAGACGTTTGCCAGTTTTATCCATCTGTTTATTTTACCGCCATACACTACGTCATCCGCGCCTGGTTCGGCTGTACCAGCTGTAGCACCTTTACTACTGAGATTTTTTATGGCATCAGCCAACAATGCATGTGCTGCTGTATAGATATCCTGTTGCTTGTCGTACTTTGGCTGTAGTCCACTCAAACCATTGAAAGCGTCACTATAAGGTACATCACCCCAATAGTCAGTTGTGGTTACAATGGTGTATGCCATGAGAATCTTGGCGATAGAGGCATATGGGTTATAACCATTTGTACCGGCGGGTGATGTTTTGATCATGATCTGCAGGTTCTTCATGATAGCACCATAATCGAGCGACCAAACGTTATCAAAATCCTGCGTAGAGAAAACGTATTGCTGATAAGAAGCAAATTGCCTGTCTGCACCGGTAATTTGTTGTGCAAACAAACTTCCCCAACGTGAAAAGTCACTACCGAAAGCATAGCCCATGGCTACTTCCACACTTGGCAGCAATGCAGATGAAGAAACGGACACCGGGTTATTGGGATCCTTGTTAATATCAGGATCCACAAAAGCTTTCTTACAGGAACTGCCGGCAAAGAACATCGCCGCTGATAAAACCCCTGTTACGATATATCTGAATTTCATAAAATCAACATTTAAAATTTAATAAACTACCTGGTCGGATCAAAGAGATAATTTCAGTTGAACGGCATAGCTTTTTGTACCGGGCGACATGAAATAATCGAGGCCCTGCGCATTACCAGCACCGGTGAGGCTTCCATCAGGATCTACACCAGTGTATTTAGTATGGAGCCAGAGGTTCCTGGCAACAAATCCTAATTCCAGCCCTTTGATCACTTTTGTACCGCCGAGCAGTCTTGGATTGAACTTGTAACTGAGGTTTACTTCACGGAGCCTTACGAAACCGGAGTTTTCCATGAATGGTTCGCCAACAGGCCCGAAGCCACCACCATTACCAGTATACCATGCCTGGCCCAATACAGCTTTCACATCATTGGTCTTACCGGAAGTAACGAGGTTGCCGTTATCGTCGAGGTGACCAGCTACTCCCTGGAATACAGTGGTAGTACCTCTGTTTTCAGTTTCTTTAGCACGTCCGTAAGTAACGAGTGCCCCACGGGTACCGTTCCACATCATGCCACCGTGTTTGATATCCAGCAGGGCATAGAGGCTGAAACCCTTGTAGGTAAAGGTATTTGCGATACCTGCGAGCCAGTCGGGGTTTGGATCGCCGAGAGAAACACTTTTGGATAGATCGGGTATCGGGAAACCGTATGCGCCAGCCCCCTGGTCAGCGCGATCTTCGATCACGAGGTTGCCCTTGGAATCGCGCAGGTATTTGTTACCGAAGATGGCGCCAAAAGGTTGGCCTTTCATCGCACTGGCAACTGCACCGGTATAACCGCCCAATCCTATCTGATCTACTCCAGGATAGAGATCACCAACAAGGCTGCGGTTGCGTGACCAGTTGATATTGATATCCCAGCGGAAGTCGCGGGTTTTTATTGGCGTACCATTTAACTGTACTTCCACACCATTGTTGGTAATATTACCTGCGTTCAGCACCACAGCGCCATAACCGGTAGATGCAGTAGTGGGTACTGCCAGGATTTCATCGATGGCTTTTTTGCGGTAGTAAGTAACGTCAGCGCCTAAACGATCTCCGAAGAAACGCAGTTCGATACCGGTTTCAAATTGTTTGATCCTTTCAGGTTTCAGGTTCGGATTGTTCAAACGGGAGCCGGCAGCGCTGCTGGTACCGTTTGCCATAAAGCCGCCCACGTTACCGTTGGCAGTCTGGAACGGGAAGGTGATACCGTTAGTGAAACCATCTATAAAGAAAGAAGATACGAAGTTAGGATACAGGTAGTAGATGGGCGCATCATTACCTACTTCTGCATATGATACGCGCAGTTTACCGAAAGTCAGTGCCTTACTGCTTTTCAGGCCATTCAGCTCTGTGAATACCCAGCCCAGATCCACGGCAGGATAGAAGAAAATATTATTTCCGGGAGGCAGTGTAGAGCTTTTATCCTGACGTCCGCTGGCATGCAGGAACAGTTGGTCTTTATATGCTACACGCAAGTCGCCTATATTGGAAGCTCTTCTGCGTTTGAACACACCCTCTGTAGCCTGGATATTTACAGCATTGGAAAGATTATCGAAGTTCTGGAAGGTCAGGTTGCTACCAACCGGGTTGATATGTTCATTGTAATAGCTGTAAAGGTTGTTGTCATACATCAAGGCAAAATCCCAGTCGCGGAACTGTTTCTTGAATGTAACGAAGAGGTCGGAGTTGATGATCCTGTTCAGGTATTGATCTTCATACAGCTGACCGGCAGGCAGGTTGGCGGAATAGATCGGGTAAGGTTGTTTTCGTCTGTCTGAGTAAACGTCGCCACCGATACGGTAAGAGAGGTTCAACCAGCTGAGCGGATCGTAGCTGATAGTACCAGATCCCATTACACGGTTTACATCATCTTTAAACTGTTCTTTATTGATTACCCAGTAAGGATTATCAAATACAGGCGTGTGCGATCCATCACCATTCACCCCAGTAAATGCACGCTGAGAGCCGGCGCCATCAGGCAGAATGTAGGCTTTTGGATCGGAAGGATCAGTTGCGCCATTTTTATTATCAAAGGTGATAGGGGTACGGTACAGACCCAGGCCAATACCGGAAAGGCCGCCACCTTGCGGGATACGGGTACCTCCGGAATTGATATACGCAATTGTAGCGTTGGAGTTCAATTTATCCGTGAGTTTGGAATCCGCGCTCAATCTGAAAGTGGTTTTGCGGAATTCACTGTGTGGTACCACACCATTGTTCTGTTGGTTGGAGAAAGACACACGGTAAGAACCTTTGTCAGTGCCGCCAAAGAAAGATACAGAGTTATCGTACGTCATACCCGTTACAAAGAAATCCTTGATATCGTATATGCGTACAGGTGCGCCAGTACCATGTGGATCTTTATGGCCAACAATTGTTGTACTGCCTGGTAGTGAAGGATCAGTCACATCATTCTTATAAGTGAGTGCACCAAGATAGCTCCAGAGATAGTTACCCGGATTAAGCGGATCGTTGGGATCAGAAGTATTGTTATAATAAGTGAGGTCTTTTACATTAGGTCCCCAAGACCTTGAAGTGCCAATATCCGGCCCTCTGTATTTGCCACCGGTACCTTGTGCATAAGTGTCCTGAAATTCAGGCAGCTTGTTCACCTTGCTCCAGGTTACTGCGGAGTTCACGATCACATTGATCTTACCGCCGGTGTTAGCGCCTTTTTTAGTGGTGATAACGATCGCACCGTTGGAGGCGCCGATACCGTACAATGCAGTGGCAGCAGGGCCTTTCAGGACAGACATGGTAGCGATATCGTCCGGGTTCAGGTCAATAGCGCGGTTAGAGTTCTGCACACCTTGCAGGTTGCTTTCTGTAGAGTTTACACTGTTATCGATAGGAATACCGTCGATCACGAACAGTGGCTGGTTGGAGCCGGTGATGGACTGATTACCACGGATCACGATGTTGGCAGAAGAACCAGGCAAACCTGTGGAGTTAGTCACCTGCACGCCGGAAACCTTACCAGACAAGGCAGAAACAACGTTATCCTTGTTATTCATCAACTGGTCGCCTTTCACTTCCTGTACAGAATAACCGAGAGATTTCTTCTCTCTTTTAATACCTAAAGCCGTTACCACCACTTCTTCCAGGCTCTTCTGGTCCGACTGCAATACTACATTGAACGTACCACCGGCTGTTGCTGTCACTTCTTTGTTATTGAAGCCTACGCTTCTGATTACAAGTACAGCCTCCTCGCCGTCAATGTTCAATTTGAAATTACCACTGGCATCGGCAGTAGTGCCTTTCGTAGTGCCTTTGATTTGAATGGTGGCATAAGGAACTGGAGCACCATCTGCTCCGGTTATCTTGCCCGCAACGGAGCGTTGCTGGGCATAAGTCATGTTCAATGCGGTGAAGAACACAACGAAAAAGAATAGCATCTTTTTCATAGATGATTCAGATTTTGGTTGAAAAGAAAAAACTAAATAATTCCGATAAACAGCAAATTATATATGATCAGGTTGTAACTGTTTGACTAAAACTAATCTCATAATCCCCAAAAACCATAGTGACCGCCTGCAAAACAGACAATCGAGCACAATAACAAATAAGTTAAAAGGTCTGAATAAATGGAAACTTGTGAAAATACAGATCGAGTGCGAGTTGTGTGCTCTGATCCTCTTCCATTGATTGAGCCCCGGGTAGAACGGGTTGAAAAAGATTAAGTCGTCTCTTTCATAAACAATTTTCGATTTAGATTTTGGTTGAACATCCACAATTTAGAAAAAAAATCAACTCCACCATCAAAAACACTTAACATTATTTTAACAGCGTTGTCAATTAGTTATTAACTAACTGTATTTCAATAAATTATGAGAATAAAATTAAGCGGTTTTTAATCCACTATCACCATTCATCCACTCAAAACTGCTGTTGTAACTGGCATTGGACCATCGTTTTTCTTCCTCCAGGGATCGCATCCCAGCCTGTTCCAATAGGGCCGCCACCAGGATAAATCGTTTGATGCCACCGCAGCCAGGCCACCAAACCGCGGCGTAGCTTGTAACTTACATTTACATAGTACTGCCAACCATCTCCATAAAGCTGCGATACCGCGTTATCATAGCGCACGCTGTGCTCAAAAGCGTATATACGCGACTGATAGCCTCCCGTCAGGAAGCGCGCCAGCCGGGCATTTACACCGAGCGGCAAATGCCGGCCATGCCAGGCCACGTCCTGCGCCAATAACCATCCCTGCTGCGCAGCGCCCGCCTTAACGCTGTAATAGCTCCATTCCAGCCGTGATTGTATATGGAAGACGCGGCCGGGTTGATAACTGCCCTGAAAACGTATATGCGTCAGCGTTATAGGCGTCAATACTTTCACCCTGCCAACTGTTACATTTTCTTCATATCGGCGGCTATTGCAACGCAGCGCCCAGGTATAGCGTTTGTTGGGCGTATAAGTAGCAGCCAGCAACCATTCATAGCCCTGGCTCGGCGCATTGGCGCGGTACTTTATCCAGGGAAAATAAAACAGGTCGCCAAATGCATCCAGTTGCAGGCGCGCATTTACCTTGAGCGTAATACCTGTGTACAGTCCCTGCTCGTTGACGGTACGGTAACTATCGCCAAAACCTTTGGTATACATACTTTGATAGGCCTTATCATAATAGCGGTATAACGCAGCAAGGCCCAGCGATGGCGACAGGCTCATCAGCAAACCCTGCACCACGGCCGGTTTGCCGTGCATATCCACTGCGGCTTCTCCAAAAAGGTGCAGGTTACGCCAGTTGCCGCTATAGTCGATACTCGCATTAGCCACCTGATCACCGCCTGGATCGAATTGGTCATAGGCTGCTTTTCCCGCTTGCAGCGGCGGTGTAAAATGATGCCATATACCATTGATACCAATCTGCCAACGGCGGCCACTGTGGCGGATATTGGTGCCTGCACTCCATTGTTGCAGCGTACCTTTTTTCGCTATCTCTTTTTCACTTCGGTGATAACCACTGCTGTTAATGGCACTCACCTGTGCGCCATCAAGTGAATCTGTAGCCATGCTGCCATCCAGGCGGCGGAAAGAAGTGAAGGCAGTGAGCTGCCATGCCTGCTGCTGTAATGTAATAGCTGCGCCCCTGAAGAAATAATATTCTCCTGCAGAAGTGTAAGGCCGCAACACATCTCCTTCCCTTTTCACCTGCATCACGGCGGCGCCTTTGCTATAGGCCATTGCATGCCATTGTATCAGGCCCTGACCAAGGTTCACCGTATAATCACCCAATGCGAAAGCCCTTATCTTCCTGTAATTACGCAGGAAAATATGCGCGCTGTAAAAATCAAATCCCTGGCGCTGCCCGCCCCTAAAAAATGCTTCGCCGGCATCTTTCTTCATCACTACACCCCAGCTGGCATATCTGCCGAATGTATAACGGTAACGTATAAACGCTTTATCCGGGCTGCCGCGGTAAAAAGGCAGGGTACTGTCGGTATGTCGATAGCCTTTGGCTTTCTCCAGCACACGGCCGTAACGTAGCAGCAGCGTGCGTTCTCCCTTGCTGAAATAATCGCGGAGGGAATAATGCGGGGCCAGGTCGTTACCCACTTTTACGTACGGCAATATGCGCTGTATCACTTCGGGCTCAAAGCCAGGCACTGCCTGCAACTCGTAGATACTCACCAGGTCGCCGAGCAGGCGGCGGTAAGCCAGCAGGTTACCGACTTGCAAAGGCGTTAGCAGTCCTAACGATTGTAGTGCCGCCTCATCGGCATCATTGAGTTGCAACCGGTGTGCAGCCAGCATATCCAGCTGTTGCCACTGGGCGTCGTCATCGGAGCTTGCATTGGTGTTGGCCGCCTCATTTTCCAGTTGCTGGGTGATGGCGGCAGGTATATGTTCTTCTTCCTGCTGCTGCGCTATTGCATAGGTATGTATCCCGCACAGGCATAGCATCGTTAACACACATCTGTTCATGTGAATTCCAGATTAACAAACAATAAAAGTTCAAGACAGGGTTGTGGATTGGGTCAACAAAACGCTATCTTCT
Source organism: Chitinophaga vietnamensis (assembly GCF_902167635.1). Lineage (GTDB taxonomy): Bacteria > Bacteroidota > Bacteroidia > Chitinophagales > Chitinophagaceae > Chitinophaga > Chitinophaga vietnamensis. The sequence goes on along the minus strand of NZ_CABHMS010000005.1, from coordinate 319,598 downwards.
TATACAAAAATAATAGCGTTGCAGGTGGGGATTGTTTATTGGATGTTAACAAAAATCCGGATATGCTGTTTTCTTCAACATATCCGGATCTCTTTATCAGAACAGCCCATAGAGCTGTGAGTCAATACGGGAGATGATTTCGCCGAGGTCTTCTTCGCTGTCAGGGAACTTATTTTTGTCAATATCTATGACCAGCAAAGGCCCTTCTTTATATTTCTCGATCCAGTTGTTGTAATATTCGTTCAGGCGTTTCAGGTAGTCGAGGCGGATATTCTCTTCATATTCCCTGCCCCGCTTCTGTATCTGGGCCACCAGTGTAGGCACAGACGCTTGCAGATAGATCAACAGGTCCGGTGGTTTCACCATCGACTTCAGCGTTTCGAAGAAATTGAAATAATTATCGAAATCACGTTTGGTCATCAGGCCCATTTCATAGAGGTTGGGCGCGAAAATATGGGCATCTTCATAGATCGTACGGTCCTGTATAACAGTGTCTTTGCCGTTCTGTATTTCGAGCAGTTGTTTCAGGCGGCCGTTCAGGAAGTAGATCTGCAGGTTGAAAGACCAACGCGGCATATCCTCGTAAAAGTCGTTCAGGTAAGGATTGTGTTCCACATCCTCATACTGCGGATTCCACTTGTAATGCTTGCTGAGCATTTCTGTCAGCGTAGTTTTGCCGGCGCCGATATTCCCGGCGATAGCGATATGTTTGATCTTGTTCTGTTTTGCCATGCGTTCGCGGATAGGAGTAAGCATTGAAAATAGCGACTAGTCGCGACTTTTTCAATAGTAATTTATACCGATAAGTTTTTGGGCCTGTTGCAAAGTTTGTGCCGCATTCGCCCTGGCTTTTTCGGCGCCCGCTTTCATGATCTTGCGCAGGAAGTCTTTGTCTTGCTGCAATGCCGCCGCTTTTTCACGGATAGGCGTAATAAATTTCACCATATCTTCTCCCAGCTGTTTTTTCATATCACCGAAGCGGATGTTCTGGTTGGTCCATGCATCTTCGTAAAACTTCACCACATCCGCAGTGGATACGAGTTTCATCAATTCGATGAGGTTCTGGACAGATTCCGGCATAGGCGCGCCGGGTTCGCCGTTGCCGCTATCGGTTTTGGCTTTGCTGATCTTCTTCCTGATCTTTTCATCATCATCCGCGAGGTAGATGGTGGCCATTTCGTTTTCGCTTTTGCTCATTTTACCGTTACCATCGAGGCTGGCGATGCGCACGAGGCTATCGCCATAATTGAAGGCTTCCGGTTCGGGGAATAGCTGACCATAGCGGCGGTTGAAGCGCTGGGCAAAATTGCGCGCCATTTCGAGGTGCTGGCCCTGATCCTTGCCCACAGGTACTTTCACGGCACGTTGTATGAGTATATCCACGCTCATCAGTACAGGATAGGTAAGCAGACCGGCGTTTACGTTATCGGGCTGCTGGCGTACCTTGTCTTTGAAGGTGGGTACTTTTTCCAGTTCGCCCATGTAGGCCAGGTTATTCATCAGCAGGTAGAGCTCTGCAATCTCTTTGATATCACTTTGTACATAGAGCGACACTTTTTCCGGATCGAGGCCAGAGGCAATGTTCTCCGCCAATACGCGCATCACGTTGCCTTGCAAGTCTTTCGGATCGGGATGCGTAGTCAGTGAATGCCAGTCGGCCACAAAAAAGTAGCAATTAAATTCTTCCTGCATCCGCACGTAATTACGGATCGCGCCGAAATAGTTTCCGAGGTGTAAATAACCAGTGGGGCGGATGCCGCTCACCACAATTTCTTTTTCTTTAGCCATAACAAGGCGCAATTTAATGATTTGTGCATTGGAGAATTTGAGAATTTGGGAATTTCTTTCCCAATCCTCAAATTCCCCAAATCCATAAATCCGTAAATCCATAAATCCTCAAATACTTATTGGCCGTTTATCCCTAATTTTGGGGTCATATCATTTTAGCACTTATATTTTATTATCTTTTGATTTAATTTGAATATGGAAGTGAACGACGCCCTGGTGCAACAGCTGGCAGATTTATCCAGACTGGAATTCAGCGAAGAAGAGAGAAATGATATCCGTGGCGACCTGCAACGGATGATCACTTTTGTGGAGAAACTGAACGAACTGGATACCACTAATGTAAGCCCCTTGCTGCATCTGACGGAAGACTATAATGTTTTCAGAGAAGACAAGGTGGTTCCATCCATTACCCGTGCAGAAGGCTTGCAGAATGCACCCGCGGCCAACGACGAATATTTCAGGGTGCCAAAGATCATTAAGAAATAAATCCGCATGCAAAAGTCCGTTATTCATCTCGAGGACATCCGCAAGAGTTACTATCTCGGAAAAAATGAACTTCCTGTACTGAAAGGCGTAACCCTGGATATATTCAAGAACGAATATGTAGCATTGATGGGGCCTTCCGGTTCGGGAAAGTCGACCCTGATGAATATCCTCGGATGCCTGGACTCCCCTACCAGCGGACGTTACATCCTCAGCGGCCATGATGTGAGCAAGATGGAAGACAATGCCCTCGCTACCGTTCGCGGTAAAGAGATCGGTTTTGTGTTCCAGCAGTTTAACCTGATGCCCAGGCTCACCGCACTGGAAAATGTGGCCATCCCGCTGATATATGCCGGCGTAGGCAAAAAAGAAAGAGAGGAGAAAGCCCGCGCCATGCTCGAAAAAGTAAGACTGGCAGACCGTTTCGACCATAAGCCCAATGAGCTTTCCGGTGGCCAGTGCCAGCGTGTAGCCATCGCCCGTGCACTCGTAAATGACCCCGCGCTCATCCTCGCTGACGAACCCACCGGTAACCTCGATACCAAAACTTCTATCGAGATCATGGATATCTTCGGCCAGATACATGCATCCGGCAATACCGTAGTACTCGTTACCCACGAAGAAGATATCGCCGAACATGCCAGGCGCGTGATCCGCCTGCGCGACGGCGTAATAGAATCCGACCGCATCAATGAAAAAAGAGTTATAGCAACGAATTGATTTCAAGTATAGTTGCGCGCTGCGCGCGCTTTTCACGCAGAGGCGCAAAGCAGCAGAGCGACATAAGATAAATGAAAGTATTTCATTGAGAGGGCTTTTAAGGCCCTCTTTTTATTGGGTAAAACTTGCGGGCTCGCCCGCCCTTTGCTGCTTTGCTTCTCTGCTGCTCTGCGTGAAAAACGCGCGCAGCGCGAGGTCATCTCTCCAGAAACTTCTTCGTAACTTTATCACTATGAAAATATATACCAAAACAGGCGACCGCGGCAAAACCTCGCTCATAGGCGGTACCAAGGTGCCGAAGAGTGATCTCCGTATCGATGCCTATGGCACCGTGGACGAGCTCAACTCTTACATCGGTCTCGTCAACGATTATACCGCCCACACGGAGAAAAAAGCGCAGCTGAAAGAAATTCAGGACCGCCTCTTCACCATCGGCGCAGCGCTGGCCTGCGACCCCGACAAGGAAACGAAGATGAAGATACCCGACCTGCATGAAGAAGATGTTACCCTGCTGGAACGCAGCATCGATGATATGAACACCGAACTGCCGCCCATGAAATCGTTCATACTGCCGGGCGGCCACGTAGCCGTATCCACCTGCCACATCGCAAGATGCGTATGCCGCCGCACCGAACGCCTCTGCGTAGGTATGCAGGAACAGGATATGTTCATCGAACCAGTGGTGATCAAATATCTCAACCGTCTCAGCGACTATCTCTTTGTGCTTGCCCGCTGGACTTCCCATCACCTCGGCGTGGAAGAAATACCCTGGAAGCCGAGAGTAAACTAGTATTTCCGTAAATTCGCTTTATGTTCACAGGAATCATAGAAACATCAGGAGAAGTAATTGCTACCAGGCAGGAAGGCGGTAACCTGGTCATTACTATACAGACGCCCATTGCAGGCGAATTGAAAGTGGATCAGAGTGTGGCCCACAACGGTGTATGCCTTACCGTTACCAACATCGGGCACGACACTTTCGACACCGTAGCCGTAGCCGAAACATTACAAAAAAGTAATCTTGGCCAGCTCACGCCAGGCCAGCAAGTGAACCTCGAAAGAGCCATGGTATTCAATGGCCGCATCGACGGGCACCTCGTGCAAGGCCATGTAGACAGTACCGGCGAATGCATTTCAAGAGCAGAACAGGACGGCAGCTGGCTGTTCCGCTTCCGCTACCCGGCTACCTTCGCAGGACTGCTCGTAGAAAAAGGCTCCATCTGCCTCAATGGCATCAGCCTCACCATCTTCGACGTTACCAACAGCGAATTTTCCGTGGCCATCATCCCGTATACATACGAACATACCAACATCCAGTACATCCAACCCGGCGACAGCGTGAACCTGGAATTTGATATCCTCGGGAAATACGTAGCACGCCAGTTGGCAGTAAGGTCTTAAACCACTTCAGATATTGAAACGAAAGCTGCTGCTGATCATATCACTGGCGCCGCTGCTGGCATTCAGCCAGCAGCGGACCATCGTAGCCGTTAAAGCGGTATACGATTCTTCCGCCGTTACAGAACTGTATAACCGCACCGCCATCGGACTGATATTCACCTACAGCGATAGCTCGCACCGCGCTACCACCGGCTATCTTCACGGCGACTACAAATGGAAACAGGCAGACGTTTCCACCTCCAACGGCAACTTGCAAAATGGTTTTCTCGTATTCAACCGCATGCAACTGGCACAGCAGCATTACCAGATCCTGCTGACCGTGAATACGCCGGAAAACGCCGCCGGTAAGCCTTTACAGGCCATACTCACCCTGCCGCACGTAATCGGCATCCGCTTCAATCATTATACCGACAGCCTCAAACGCGAAATTCCTTTTTATCTCAATGTAGAAGGAAAATTCAACAGCGGAAAGATATTCCCGCTGGATACCACGTTGATCCGCTTCAGCACTTCTGCCGGACAGCTCAACGGACAAAATCTTGTGTTGGAAAAAAATGATACCACCAGGCTGATTACCGTAGAAGCCTGGTACAAGCCTAATCCCAATATGTACCTGCGTTCGGTGATACCGGTGAAACAATTGCCAGATAAGGATATCCCGCCTATGGAAAGCGTAAGCCCGGGCCGCCGCAGGGGCAGACATTGATCAGATCAACATCCGCGCCTTCAGCTCCAGGTATTTGTTCACCACATTCAATGTGAGGTTTTCAGGGGGCGTTAACAAAGACATGATACCATACTTCGCCAGCTCTTTCACGATCAGCTTTTTATCGTAAGCAAACTTTTGCGCAATGGTTTGTTTGTAGATGCCCTCTACATCGCGGGCAGTTGTTTCCGTTACTTTTTTCAGTTCGGTATTTTCAAAGAACACCACCAGCAACAAGTGGTAACGCGCCAGGCGCCGCAGGAAGGGCAATTGCCGCTGCAAGCCCGACATCGATTCGAAATTGGTGAACAGGATCAGCAAAGAACGTTGCGACAAACGGCTGCGCAGTTGTACGCTCAGCGTTTCGTAATCGCTCTCCTGCCATTGCGTTTGCTGCGAATACAGGGATTCCAGAATATTATTTAACTGTACTTTTTTGCTGTTAGCCGCCAACATCTCCACCTGTTTTTCCGTGAAGGTGATCAGTCCGGCCTTATCGCCCTTATTCAACGCCACATTGCTGAACACCAGCGAAGCGTTTACCGCGTAATCCAGCAGGGTCATACCATTGAAAGGCATTTTCATCGTGCGGCCTTTATCGATCACACAATATACCTGCTGCGATTTCTCTTCCACATAATTATTCACCATCAGGTTACCAGTGCGGGCAGTAGCTTTCCAGTTGAGCATCCGCACATCATCTCCCTTTGTATAAGGCTTGATATGATCAAACTCCATACTGTGGCCTATTACACGGCGTTTATGCACCCCCAGCTCATTGAGGCGGTTCATGAAAGAATACAGCGTGTAATGACGCAATTGCAAAAAGCTGGGATATACGCTCACTGTTTTTTCATTATCGAAAACGAAGCGGCGGCTGATCAACCCCAAAGCGCTTTTCACAAAAATATTCGTATAGCCGAAATCGTAAGTGCCTCTTTCCACCGGGCGCAGGACGTAACGGAATATGTGTTCCGCGCCGGCGTCCACGCGACCTTCCATCAGGAAATCGCGCAGCTGGAACTGGAACGGCACTTCGTCGATCATCGACACTTCGAGCGGAAATGGATAATGGTTCTGTAATACTACCAGTACTTCGTTTTCATCGCCATTGCTGAAACGCGGGCTCATCCTGCGTTCCACCGAAATGATATCCCGGGGGCGCAAAAGCAGCAATGCCATATCCAGCAGGAGTAGCAACAGCAGCACGCCAATGGCGATCAGGGCCACGTTATACAGCGCCGGAAAAAAATAGGCACAGATAAACAGCAGGATATTAGCCCCCAGCGCGAAATACAGCCGCCTGGTGAAGAAGAGTATCTGGTATAGATTATTTTTTACGGTAGCAGACATGTTATGCGCTTTTATACAGATTATCTCGGCACTTCAATCATCTTGATGATCTGTGCGATCACATCATCTGTAGTGATGCCTTCCATTTCACGCTCCGGCGTGAGCATGATACGGTGGCGGAGCACATGCGGCACCATATCCACGATATCATCCGGGATCACGAAATCGCGGTTGCGCATGGCTGCCATGGCTTTGGCGCAGTTCATCACCGCAATGGAAGCACGTGGCGAGGCGCCGAGATACAGCGATGCGTTCATACGTGTTTCGTTGATGATAGACGCGATATAATGCAGCAGCTTTTCGTCGATACGTACCTGGCGCACGAGGTTCTGGTATTCGATCACCTGGGTGGCGGTCACCACTTTGCTGGCCATGTGCACGAGATCGGTCACGCCATTCAGCTGGTGGATACTTTGCAGCACGGCTACTTCTTCCTGGAGGTCAGGATATTTCACTTCTATCTTGAAGAGAAAGCGGTCCAGCTGCGCTTCCGGCAGGCGGTAAGTACCTTCCTGCTCAATAGGGTTCTGGGTGGCGATCACCATAAAAGGGCGGTCCAGCGAGTAGGTAACGCCGTCGTTGGTGATCTGTCTTTCTTCCATCACTTCAAAAAGCGCCGATTGTGTTTTTGCAGGGGCGCGGTTGATCTCATCGATCAGCACGAGGTTGCTGAACACGGGCCCTTTTTTATATTCAAATTCACGGGTTTGCGGATTGAATACGGAGGTGCCCAGTACATCGGCGGGCATCAGGTCGGGCGTGAACTGGATGCGGGAGAAGTTAGCATCCACGCACTGGGCCAGCAGCTTGGCTGTCAGGGTTTTGGCAACGCCGGGCACTCCTTCTATCAGTACATGACCCTGTGTGAGCAAACCTGCGATGAGCAGGTCTACCATCTGGTGCTGTCCTACAATTACTTTTCCGATTTGCTCCCTGATCGCCTCTACACCGGCATGTAAGGCAGAAAAGTCAGTTCTGGGCTGGAAGGTATTGATGTCCATTGTTATTTCGTATTTAAATAAAAAAGTTGAATGCGTTTATAAAATTCACGGAGATATTCATCGCTTACGTAACCTGCCTGCTGAATGTGATCGATCATGCCCAGCAGTTCGCGGATATCGCTATCTGGCAGGGAAGCCTTTCTGGACAAGGTTTCCACGAATTGCTCGTTCAGCGCATTGGTGTTGATATAATAACGGTTACGGATATACTCCAACAGGTGTAATATCATTTTGTGCGCGAGGTTGTAGTTATCGTGCTGTTGATAATACAATTGCCCGAGCGCATCTACAAATTCCAGCGAGGTATTCGCCAGTGCGGGTTTATCCGGGATGATGCGTTGCCGTCTTTTACTTTCGAAGATCACATACAGCAACATGAGCAACACGATCAGCCACAATGCCCAGCGCATGGCGGGATAGCGCATAAGCACCTGCCACTCGGTGAAGGCGCCACTGCGGGCCGAATGCTGCGCGGAATAATAATCATCCCAATAAATATTGGCCGCTACCTGGTCCATGTACGACAATTGATGCGCCAGCGCTTCATTATTATTGTTATGCAACACAAAATAATTGGTGAACGTATAAGGGTTCAGCAAGAGGAATATCCTGCCACGGCCATATTCAATGCGTACGAAATTAGGTTTGCCTTTATAGTTGGAGCCGAGCACCGTTGTGAATGTGCTATCCATGCCGGAGAAGTAGCTGCCGCTCACCATCCCGTTATAGCGGTAAGATGCATTGAACGGTACTCGCGTGCCGGAATATGCATTGACCTCAACACGGGGATCATAGTAAGATTGTACTGCTTTGTTCTGCTCATCCTGGAAGTTCTCTCCATCTACTACTTTCAGGTCCAGTTTTTTAGCGAGCACCGGATCAGGCTTGTTCACGGCGATGAATAGCTCATTGCCATTCATGGCATAGCTCAGCATATCTTCCACATCCTGTTCTGTGGCGAATAATTCATCGGCCACCAGGATGTAAACATTGCTGGTATGTTTCAGTTCATCGTCCTTGTCGTAGGAGCGGGTGAACGGTTTGGTCAATATCTGCACGGGACGGTTGCCAAACAATGAAGGCAACATTTTCACCGCAGCATAGGCGCCACCGGCTTTTTTGTCTTTGCTGGCGAAAGACGAATTTTTCATATCGGTGGTCTGGTCTTTACTGCTATTGCTCCGTATGCCGGTGATCACCAGCAGGATGAGCAGTACCGCTCCGATTGTTACGGCGATATAAACTAATTTCGACTTCACGCGGCTTTTCCTATTTGATTTACAAAATCCCTGAATTGCTGATCGATCAAGCGGTAATCATCTTCCCCTACTTCAAATCCGCCGTACCAGATATATTCATAATCCATCGTAAGCATGGCAAAAGCTTTATAGTAGCTGGTATTACGCATGCTGCGCAGGTAATCGTTATTGGTTTTTTCTTTGCCCGGTTTGATCAGCTCGCGACCAGCCAGCAGGAAGAGCGTGTAGAGATACCACCAGCGCGTAGCCTGACGAATATTGCCCGATTGCACCGCTTCCCTTATCTTCTCTTCGTACTCGGCCGGATGATGTAATTCCTCTTCCTGCACCACTTCTACACCATCTATCAGCACGGGTTTGCGGAAGATGCTCAAGCCATTGCGTTTCAGGAAAACATACAAGAGGTAGGCAATGAGCCCTATTATCAGCAAGATGATGATCCAGCGGAAGAAAAAGATATTTTGTGCGATGAAGCGGAAGATACCGGCGAAGAGCATCGTCCAGAACCCCGGCGTGGTATCCTTTTTCTCTTCCGGATGATATTGCAAACGTGGATCGTCTTTCAATTCCCTCAAAACAATATCCGATACCGGGCGGTTGTTATAGGCTGGCAATACGCTACCAGATTGATAATTGGGATTATTGCCGGCAACGGCATCTGTATCCGCAGGCACGGTGTCCTGCGCTTCATCAACCTGAAATTGTCTTGGATGAAGATTGGCAGAATCGATGTATTGCTGTATCTCTTTGTTCGCGGCGGCTTCTGCACTATCTGCCACCTGCTGTTGTTCCCTGTTTTGTGCGAATATGGCCGCCGGCAAACAAAGCATCAGCAGCAGCCAGATGCTTTTAATGACTTTCGATTTCATGTTGGCGGCTTTGATTGACAGGCATCAGCACTTTACCTTCCGGCGACAGCTGATAGCCGCGGCGGTAAAGGCGTATGGGGTAGATGATAAAATAACCGATGATAAATGTCAGCGATGCCAGCAGAATGAAGAGGCTCAACCATACCGGCATTTCTGTATGACGGGTTACAAATCCTTCGAGGAAAGCGGCTACAACAAACACCGGCACCAGCGTTACCATGATCTTCACCCCATCTTTCGCACCTTTCTTCAGTGCGTCTATCCTTTTGCGCGTGCCGGGAAAGAGCAGGCTGTTACCCATGATCAGGCCGGCGCAGCCTGCGATCACGATACTGGATATCTCCAGGGTACCGTGTATCCATATCACCAGTATGGATTTCCAGCCAAGGCCATGTGAGAAGAAAATATACTGGAACGCCCCGAGCATAATGCCGTTTTTGAACAAAATATACAAAGTTCCTACCGAGCAAAAAATGCCGAATATAAAACAGGTCATGGCCACGTAGATATTGTTGATCGCGATGTAAAGGAACATCACTACTTCGTTCCCGCTTTTATATACGCCAAAAGGATCGCCGTTGGCGATGTTGCGCTCGGTCATATTGATGTATTCATCTCCCAGCACGCCTCTCACAAAGGTTTCGTCATGTGCGCTGGAGAAGGCGCCCATCACGCAACACAGCAGGAAAAAGCTGAACGTGAACAACAACAAACGATGATATTTGCGGAAGAGCAGCGGCAGCTCATATTTGAAGAAGAGCTGGAAACGGCCCACCTGCTCACGACGGTTCTGATAGATAAGCTGGTAGATGCCCGCAGCAATGCCATTGATATATCGTGTAACCTTGCTGAAGCTGTAAAACGTTTTGGCGTAGGATAAGTCATCCAGTAAGGATACGAATCGGTCGGCCATCTCATCCGGGTTATCAGTATGCTCCTCCTGGTATTTTTTCCAACGGGGCAGATTCTTCTTGATAAACAATGATTCTCTCATAATGAGTCAATTCCCTTTTAAAAAATCCAGATAAAACCTACAGTGACAGGTTACTTACGCGGGAAGTATGAGCAAACATACTTAAATCGTTAAACAATATATAAACAATATGTAAATTTGTTTATGAGCAATATAAAAATCCCCACTTCATTCAATATAGACCTGGAGTTTGAATCGGCAGACCTGGGCCAGCGCTTCCTGGCATGGCTGATAGACCTTGCGGTGCGTTTGGCATTTGTGCTGTTGGTGGTTGTGGTCATCAATGGTATGGTAGACAATGGATCATTGAAGGCAATACTGTTTGTTATCTTCCTGGGGATTCCTTTACTATTGTATTTTCTGCTGGCGGAAATTATCATGCGCGGGCAAACGCCTGGTAAAATGGCCATGAGCCTGAAAGTGGTGAGTATGATGGGCAACCAGCCATCTATAAGCCAGCACCTGGTACGTTGGCTGTTCCGCATCATAGAGCAGCCGGGGTTTTTCTGGGCGCTGATACCGATCATTTCCATTGCGCGCTCGCCCTATAATCAGCGGGTGGGTGATGTAGTGGCCGGTACAATTGTGATCAGCACCAAGCGGAAAGGCAGTATTGAAGAAACCATCTTCCGCGATCTCTCGCATACCGACTACCAGCCTCATTTTCCGCAGATCATGAAACTCTCCGACAGGGATATGAACAAAGTGAAAGACCTGCTCGACCGCGCACTCAAAGCCAAAGACGAAGATCTTGCGGCAAGGGTGGCATTCCGCGTGAAAGAAGTATTACACATCCAATCAGATATGAGCCACACCCAATTCCTGGAAACGGTACTGAATGATTATAATTACTATACAACGAAGGATAATTAAAGCGTAGTTTGTCTTACTCAGGATTATTTTGATTGAAAGGATTACCAGGATTTTTTTATCGGGATTAATAAAGATTAAATCAGGATTTTCGATTTGATCTTCGCGAATCCTTAAAAATCCTGATAAAAAAATCCTGGTAATCCTTTCAATCAAAATAATTCTGAGTAAGACAAACTACGCTTTAATCACAATCGTGCCGCTCCATTTATCATGCCATGGCGCGGTGCCAAGGCCGGAAAAATTATCGAAAGGCACCAGTCTTGAAAGCGTTCTTCCTAATACTTGTCCTAAAGACATATCTTCACCGTTTTCATTCACCGCGCGGGTGCGGGTGATGAACTTGCCGAGGGTACGCCCTCTGGTGGCTACTTCCATAATAAAATAGTATGGAAAGGCGATGATGATCGTTGTTAGTATAGAGTTCTTTTCCCAGAATTCACCCATAAAGATCATCATGCAGGCGCATAAGATCACGATCAGAAAATAATCGATCAGGTAATTCGCGAAGCGCTGCCCTTTGGTGGCATGCTCCAATACGGGCTCTTCATGAAGATCATCCAGAAGGTCCGTTTTTATTTCAGGATGGTGTTCCATAGACAAAGGGTATAAGTGGTTAAATGCCTTTGCCGATGTTGCTTACATCATCTATCAAAGAGGCAGACGGGTTACCGGCAGGGCCTTTATAGGTGATCGTTCTGTCGAACGCAAGGATGGCGAGGAAGATAGGGCCAAGAAATATCAGGCCAACGGTGAATCCTTCACTTTTACCAAAGCTCTTGCTCAACAGGTTCATCACCCAGATGCCGAAGACGATGTTAAGGAAAGGAATGCAGAACAGCAGTAACCACCACCAGGGCTTACCAACTATTTTGAGCATGATAATCACGTTGTAGATAGGGATGAGACATTTCCATCCTTCTTCACCGGCTTTTTGAAAAACTTTCCAAGTACAGATAATTGAAAAAACCATGTAAAGTAACCAGAAGATCATAAAGCCTGCACCAAACGCGGCGCCTACAGCAGAGCTGCTTTCGTAAGAAGTTGTTTCCATAAATTTGAGGTGTTTAAGATGAATATGGATACGGAGGTTGAGCCGTATGCCAACAAATATATAAATTTTCTCCAGTACACATAATACAAGCAGTATTAACATAAAAAGAATGCGTAGAAATACTCATCGCAAATTTTTTTTAGAGATTCCTTTTATAAAATTTGGATTTACAGTGCATTGTATTACCTTTGCAACCGGCAAGTCTTATACGACCAGCTCCTGCTGAACTCCCCCAGGACAGGAATGTAGCAAGGGTAGGCGGTTGTAGCGGTGCGATATAAGTAACTTGCCTTTTTTATTTTAAAAAGGTCATTAGTCGCTGTCAATAATTAACTGGTTGCGATTCACCTCCTCCGCTAATGACAGCTACTCCACTAAGCTGACGCAACATTCCTGACAAAAAATTTTTCATCATATGAAATTCTTTATCGATACAGCTAATCTGGCGCAAATACAGGAAGCTCAGGATCTCGGTATTCTGGACGGTGTTACCACCAACCCATCCCTGATGGCAAAAGAAGGTATTAAGGGAGAAGCAGCCATTCTGAAACACTACAAAGACATTTGCGAAATCGCCGTTAATGGCGACGTAAGCGCAGAAGTGATCTCCACCGATTTCAAATCTATCATTGAAGAAGGTAAGAAACTGGCTGCTATTCACCCGAACATCGTGGTGAAAGTGCCCATGATCAAAGACGGCGTAAAAGCTATCAAATGGTTTACCGACAACGGTATCAGAACCAACTGTACCCTGGTGTTCTCCGCAGGTCAGGCGATCCTCGCTGCAAAAGCAGGCGCCGCCTACGTTTCACCATTCATCGGCCGTATTGACGACAGCAACTGGGATGGCGTGGAGCTGATCGCTCAAATCGCCAACATCTACAGCATACAGGGTTTCAAAACTGAAATCCTCGCGGCTTCCATCCGTAACGCACTCCACATCGTAAAATGTGCAGAAGTAGGCGCCAACGTATGTACTTGCCCGTTAGATTCTATCCTCGGCCTGCTCAAACATCCGTTAACAGACATCGGCCTGGCGAAATTCCTCGAAGACGCCAAAAAGATGTAAGTAAATATTTTTTAGATGGTCCCATCCCCGGTGTAGCTATTGCGCCGGGGATTTTTTTTCGGTAAATTTATCTCTATCATTCACCAAATAAATTCCACATGGGGAAATATATCCTTGCGCTTGACCAGGGAACTACCAGTTCGCGCGCCATCATCTTCGACCACCAGGGAAGCATCCGTGCCGTTGCCCAAAAAGAATTTAAACAAATTTTCCCGCAGGCAGGATGGGTAGAACACGACCCCATGGAAATATGGAGCTCCCAGGCCGGCGTAGCCGGTGAAGCCATCCTCAAAGCCAATGCCACCGGCGAAGATATCGCCGCCATCGGCATCACCAACCAACGCGAAACCACCATCGTATGGAACCGCAAAACAGGCAAGCCTGTACACAACGCCATCGTATGGCAGGATAAACGTACTGCCGACTACTGCGCACAACTTAAAAAAGAAGGCAAGGAACAGATGGTGAGAGAAAAAACAGGCCTCCTCATCGATGCCTATTTCTCCGCCACCAAAATAAAATGGATACTCGATAATGTGCCCGGCGCCCGCCAACAGGCCGAAAATGGCGAACTTGCTTTCGGTACGGTAGACAGCTGGCTGGTATGGAACTACAGCCACGGCAAGCTACACATCACCGATGTGAGCAATGCTTCCCGCACCTTGTTGTTCAATATCCACGATATGAAATGGGACGATGACCTCCTGTCCTTATTCAACATCCCTGCATCCATGCTCCCGCAGGTGAAACAATCCAGCGAGCTGTATGGCAATACAGAAGCCACGATCACGCCCTATGCCATCCCGGTTGCCGGCATCGCCGGCGATCAGCAGGCCGCCCTCTTCGGACAGCTGTGCACCCAACCCGGCATGATCAAAAATACTTATGGCACTGGATGCTTTATGGTGCTGAATACCGGAGATAAACCCATCCCCTCCAAAAATAACCTGCTCACCACCGTAGCCTGGCAGATCAATGGTAAAACCAGCTACGCACTGGAAGGCAGCATCTTCATCGGCGGCGCGGTAGTACAGTGGCTGCGCGACGGCCTCGGCATCATCCGCCATTCTGCCGATGTGGAAAAACTCGCTTCTACCGTGGCCGACAGCGACGGCGTATATCTCGTGCCAGCCTTCGCCGGATTGGGCGCTCCCTACTGGAACCAATATGCCAGAGGCACTATGGTAGGCCTTACGCGTGGCTCCAGCGCAGCGCACATCGCACGCGCCGCACTCGACAGCATCGCCTTCCAGACTAGAGACGTACTCAAAGCCATGGAGGCCGACGCCAACATGACCATCTCCGAACTCCGCGTAGATGGCGGCGCTACCAACAACAACATGCTCATGCAGTTCCAGGCCGATATCCTCAATGGCCGCGTTATAAGGCCCGTTGTAACTGAAACCACCGCACTCGGCGCCGCCTACCTCGCAGGGCTCGCCGTTGGCTTCTGGGACAGCATCGAAAGCATCAAACAACAATGGAAAGTGGATACCAGCTTCGAACCCGCCATGGAAGCGGCACAGCGCGATAAACTATGTCGCGACTGGAAACGCGCTATCAAGGCCGCACAAGCCTGGACCGAAGAATAAAATTTTTTGATTTTTGAATTTACGGATGTGAGAATTTGATCAAAATTCTCACATCCGTAAATTCAAAAATCCGAAAATCCAATCACCAAATATCTAAATAATAAAATACCCAAATTCTCATGTCTCCTTTTTTAGCAGAAATCATTGGAACGGCTTTTCTCATTGCGTTGGGAGATGGTGTGGTGGCGAATGTTGTTTTAAGCAAATCAAAAGGTAACCAGGGCGGCTGGATCGTGATCACCCTCGGATGGGCCATGGCCGTGTTTGTAGGCGTATATTGTGCAGGGCGCTACAGTGGCGCGCACCTCAACCCTGCGGTAACGCTGGCGCTGGCAGTGAAAGGCGATTTCCCCTGGAGCCAGGTACCTGCTTATTTTATTGCGCAGCTCCTCGGCGCTATGCTGGGCGCAGGGCTTGTATGGCTCATCTACAAGCAGCAATTCGACGAATCCACCGATGCTGATGGCAAACTCGCCGTATTCTGCACGGGGCCGGCTATACGAAACAGCTTCTATAATTTCCTCACCGAATTTCTGGCCACCGCCATTTTTGTGCTGGCAGTCCTCTTCATCACCAAACCCGCTACAGGACTGGGTTCGCTGGATGCCCTACCGGTAGCATTTCTTGTATTGGCGATCGGCCTTTCCTTAGGCGGCCCCACAGGCTATGCCATCAATCCCGCCAGGGATCTCGGTCCCA
Organism: Chitinophaga vietnamensis; assembly: GCF_902167635.1. GTDB lineage: Bacteria > Bacteroidota > Bacteroidia > Chitinophagales > Chitinophagaceae > Chitinophaga > Chitinophaga vietnamensis. Next base: position 303,761 of record NZ_CABHMS010000005.1, on the reverse strand, counting down.
GGCTCATGCACTTCCTTCTCCCCATCCCCGGCAAACGCAACAGCGACTGGCCCTACGCCTGGATCCCCATCCTCGCTCCACTAGCTGGCGGCGCCGTAGCGGCGTGGTTGTTCGCGCTCTTAGCGTAGTTTGTCTTGCTCAGGATTATACTGATTGAAAGGATTACCATGATTTTTTTTATCAGGATTAATAAAGATAAAAGAAGATTGACGAGAAGATCAATGAGGTTCCAGCCCTTGAAGCGCTTTGAGCGCTTCAAGGGCTATCGTTGCGAACGATCTTCGTAAATCCTTCTTTCATCTTTATTAATCCTGATAAAAAAAATCCTGGTAATCCTTTCAATCAGCATAATCCTGAGCAAGACAAACTCCGCATAAACTTTCATTATTTTCTGAAAGTTTAGTAACTTTGATAATCCTTAGCAGCGGCACAGCATTTGCCGAACAGCTGCAAGGGGAAAAATGTTACGTAATGAGCACCTTTTAAACAGATGAATTATGATCCAGCCCAACATTCCGGAAACCAATCTGCCAAGGATAGTCATTGTCGGCGGCGGCTTCGGTGGTATCAATCTCGCCAAACAGCTCAAACATGCTCGGGTACAAGTAGTACTTCTTGACAGAAATAACTATCACCTCTTTCAACCCTTATTATACCAGGTATCCACCGCAGGGCTGGAACCCGACAGTATCGCATTTCCGCTGCGCGGTATCTTCCGGAAACAGCACAACCTTGTATTCCGCATGGCCGAAGTAACCGGCGTTCGCGCCGCAGAAAACATACTGGAAACAGGTATCGGCGAAATTCGCTACGACCAGCTCATCTTTGCCACCGGCAGTAATACCAACTTCTTCGGTAACAAACAGGTAGAAGAACATGCCATCGGCATGAAATCCCTGATAGAGGCCGTTCAGATCAGGAACTACGTTGTAAAACAATTTGAAGAAAGCCTGCTGCTCAAAGATCCTGAAGAGATAAAACCTAAACTCAACTTCGTGATGGTAGGCGGCGGCCCCACCGGCGTAGAACTCGCCGGCGCCTTCGCCGAACTACGCAAATATATCATGCCCAAAGACTACCCCGACCTGCCACAGAACCTGATGAACGTATATCTCATCGAGGCAGGACCCAGGCTGTTGGCATCTTTCAGCGAAAGCACCTCACAGAAAACCATGGAGGCATTACAACATATAGGCGTGAACGTGATGGTAAACACCAGCGTGAAAGACTACGACGGACAAACCATCACCCTCAATAATGGCGAACAGATCAAAACACAATCCCTCCTCTGGGCCGCCGGCGTAAAAGGCGTACCGGTACTGGGTTTGCCACAGGATATCCTGCTACCCAACGGACGCATTATCGTGAATGAATTTAACCAGGTGAAAGGATTTAATAACATCTATGCCATCGGCGATATTGCACAGATGACCAACGATAGCCGCTTCCCTAAAGGCTATCCCATGGTGGCGCAAGTGGCCATCCAGCAAGGAAAAAATCTCGCACACAACCTGCGCCTGCAAATGGAGCAAAAGCCCATGAAAGCATTCCACTACAAAGACCTCGGCAGCATGGCCACCATCGGCCGCAACAGAGCCGTAGCGGAACTCCCCAGCATGCGCCTCAGTGGCTACTTTGCATGGATCGTATGGATGGTGGTACACCTGATGAGCCTCCTCGGTTTCAGGAACAAACTCGTTGTGTTCATCAACTGGTTCTATCGCTACTTTACTTATGAGAGAGGAACCCGCATCATCATCAAACGCGGCGCCGCCAATATTGTGAAACTGCGGCAAACAGTAGGCGTATAAATGAAATAATTACGGATTACGAATTAAGAATTACGGCCTGAGAAAAAGATCATTGGGGAGATAGTTGCGAAGGTTAGAAGCCCTTGAAGCACTCAAAGCGCTTTAAGGGCCGATCTTCGCAACTATCTCCCCAATGATCTTTTTCTCAGGCCGTAATTCTTAATTCGTAATCCGTAATTATTTTCTGTTTAACATGGAATTCAAGGTAACAGTGGCTACCAGCTCATCAGACCTTGCGCCCAATGCACGGTAATATAACAGTATCGTATAGTTATTCTCTGTCTCCCAATAATCCCCTTCTGTCAACTCTGTATCAAACCTGGCATCGGGCTTCGTTTTATCTACCAGTCCGTAGAAGTAATTGTAATAGCCCTGCTTCAGGAAAAGCGTGCCTTCATAAGCGCGCGTAGCGCCATTGTAGGTTAGCTTGCTCATATCATTACACTCGTAATTGGTGAGTTCACCAAAGATGTACATATCATATCCGGCGTAAGGTTCCGGCGATGCAAAGGAAAAATGTACCGTGGCATAATCGCCTTCAAAGTTAGGATCATAGCCATCCAGCGTAGCGAGATAGTATTTACCATTGATATCTTTGATGAACTGGTATACCTTGTCGGCCCGCTCATGTTCAGGGAAGGCATATACGTCGGTGCTGCTGGCATGATACTCCGTATGCTGTACTCTCTCTGTTTGCAAACGGAAACTGCGCAGATCGATCCAGCGGAACTCCTTGCCGCCAGGGAAGATACAATCCACCTCTGTATTGTATTTGATCGTATTACCGTTGATGAACTGCGGCCGGATATTCGAAATGCAATTATCCCATCTGCCATTCTGCAGGATCACCACTTTCACCTGGTCAAATGGATTCACCACATTCAGTGCGGCGGTATTCACTTCAAAGTTTACTTTCTGGGTTGTTTTGAACAGCTTGGGGCTTACCGGCTGCTGAATAAAACCTGTTAACCCGGCTTTATTCTCTACCACCATCAAACGGCGGGTAAATGCCAGTTGCGACGTATCGCTATCGAGATATACTTTAAGCAGGTAATTACCTGATTTGATCGGGTAACTGTTAGTGCTCGGCAACTGCACACTGTAGTGCGTATAACGTTGCAGCGCTACGCTCGACAAACGGTAATTGAGTATCCTGGTTTCAGAGAAGCCGCGCAGGTATTCCAGCTGGTTCACCGTAGCAGGCGTCCAGTCGGCATTACAGAGCACAAAAGAATAGTAGTAATTCTTCACGTCATTGTCCAGGTCATCGAACGACAGCTCCAGTTTATCACCGGAGTTGAGCGTGTAAAGCGGCAACCCCAGCGGATCTCCGGCAGGATTCAGTTTTACCGATTTGATGTTGTTGTAATACACATGATCAGGTGTAACAGCGTTTGCCTGCGCCAGTGCTTCCACAGTACAAAACAGGGAAAACAGGGCAGCCAGGAACAAAAAGGCTTTACGCATAAGTGCTAATTGATTGTATTCAAGTTACGATTATTCTGAGATAGTACTTCTCTGCGCCACTGAGAAGTACTGATTTTTTAAGTATTTTAGCGCTTACTGTGCTTCATGGGCTAAAATATTAAATTACGATGAATCTGCCGCTCTTTATTGCCAGGCGTATTGCTTTCAACAAGGCGTCTACATTTTCGAAATTCATTATCAACATCGCCATCGCTGCCACAGCGATCAGCGTTGCGGTAATGATACTGGCAACAGGATTGGTGAACGGATTTCAGGAGGTGATACAAGAGAAGATCTTCAGCTTCTGGGGCCATATTCATGTAAACCAGTACCAGCCCAATGCCGGCCCCCTCACAGAAGAAGTGCCCTTCGATACCGACAGCACCGTGATCCGAAAAATATTGCAATTGCCGCAGGTCAGGTCTGTGAATAACTATGCCACCAAATCCGCGATACTCAAGGCCGAAAAGGAAATAGACGGCGTACTTTTCAAAGGCGTGGACAGGCACTACGACTGGCCACGGCTGCAGCAGTTCATGCAGGCAGGCCATGCTTTGCAATACAACGACAGCACCTATTCCCAGGAGATCATGATATCAGCCGCAATGGCCAAAGAACTGCTACTGAAAGTGAATGATAAAGTGATCATCTATTTCATACAGGGCGGCGGCCAGCCCCCCCGCGCCCGCAAACTTACCGTGGGCGGCATTTTCAAAACAGGCATTGAAGAATATGATAAAACCTATGTGATCGGCGATCTCAACCTCGTTCGCAAACTCAACGACTGGGCGCCCAACGAAGTAGGCGGCTATGAGATCAACCTCAGAGACTACCGCCAGATGGATGCTGTAGCCAACCAGATCGATAATAACATGCTGCCGGAAAAACTATTCACCCGCACCATCCGCGATATCTATCCCAACATCTTCGACTGGCTTCAGCTACAGAATAAAAATGAAGTGATCATCATCGTGATCATGATCATTGTTGCCATCATCAATATGATAACGGCCATCCTCATCCTCATACTCGAACGTACTAACATGGTTGGTATCCTCAAGGCGCTCGGTATGAAGAACTGGCGTATACAGGAAGTATTCATTGCACAAGCCGGATACATTGTACTGATGGGCGTTTTCATCGGCGACGTTTTTGGCCTCGGCCTCTCCTGGTTGCAACAGGCCACCGGTTTTTTTAAATTACCGGAAGAATCTTACTATATGTCCGTGGCAGCGATTTCCCTCAACTGGATCGAGGTATTGCTGATCAATCTCGGCACCTTCCTGATCTGTATCCTGGTACTCCTGCTGCCATCGTTCATCATCTCCCGGATCACACCGGTAAAAGCTATTCAGTTTAAATAATTACTACTTCGAGCGTCTCACAAAATCGCGGAGGTAGCTGCATTGGCCGTATACTTCCTGGTAAAGCCGCGTGTCTTTATAATTGGCCACCAGCACCGGGAAATAACGGTTACGCACCAACGCGCCATAGTATTTCTTGTCATCATTGTTCGGCGGCGTATGTTTCTGCGAACAACGGGCCGCCATGAAAAAGCAGCGTGCCCGGAATTCCTTATCCGTAGCGGCTTGCGCAGCCTTGAGATAATAAGCCTCCGCATTGTAGCAACCGAAATATTGCTTGTCTGCAGGAATAGAATCTTTCGCGGTCGTGTACCAATAACCCGAAGGACGGAAACTTCTCATGAAATGCCAGGTTTTCCCGTAATAGGAAATATTGAATAACGCGGTCGCATAATCGTAGTACGCGCGTGCATCTTTCGGCGCTGTTTTCATGCGCTCCTGCAATTGCAGCATCTGGTTACAGAACTGAAGCTGGGTAATGCTTTTCGGGTGTTTTGCATCAGCGGTATCCTCTCCGAAATCCTGTAGCTGGTCCTGGAATACCTGGTAGGTAACGAGCTGTTGTTTGGCGGGTACTTTCTTCAACCAGCTCTGTGCATTTTTAAAATCATGCAGGCGTACATAGCTCACGCCGATGGCCTGATCTATGTTCAGGGCTTTCGGGAAGAAGCTGCTGAGATAAGCCTCGTACGGCGTTTTAGCTGCCTGATGCAGGAAGCTGTTGAGCTTTTGCAGTTGATCGGGCGTCATGTCATTGGTAACCAGGTCCACTACACTGGAGCCGGAAACGCCCCAGGTATTCATGTTCAGCGAATCGCAGCGGCCAGTAACCAGGGCTTCTTTTACAAAGTCGCCCTGCCTTTTGTAGACTGGCGCCAATACCGCGAACAAGAGGTTGCGATAGGCTTTATTGAAGAAATATTCTTTATCGTTTCCATAAGCCCAGATGTTGTTAGGCTTATGCGCCGTTTTTGTATCGAGCCATTTAAAAGAAGCCAGCAGCTTGTTTTCGAAGGCGCTATCAATTTTTTTCTGTTGATTGATATTGACCAGCAGGTTGATGATCTCCCATTGGTCTTTTACGTTGGGGTCTTTCACCTTAGCATTGTCGAGCCTCGACCGGGCGCCGGGAAGATCGCGCAGCATCACAGAGAGATAGGCCGATGCAACGCGCCACAGGTCCGGATCGCTGACTTTTCCTTTATCGGCAATGCTATCCACATAATGCTGCAATTGTTTCGTATAGCCTTTATAGTTAAAGGTCTCAGAGCTATAGTAGTTGTATACCCAGGCGTTGCTGTCGAGCGAATGCAGGAGATCGGGACCGAAGTTGCCATCTTCCAGTTTATTGATCTCTCTCACCAATAAAGTATTAAGTGCAGGAGAAGAGGGATCGAACTGGTATACATTGCGCAGGGGCGCGAGACTGGGAGAGGCATACGCCACGCCGAAAATGGCTGCCACATTGGCTTTCTCGCGATTGTTGGCGCAGAGCGCATATACCTGTTCCGCTTTGGTATTGGTCCACATCAGGCTGGTGAATGCAGGGATGCGCATCGACGGCGCTTTGTCGAACACACGGGAGAAAAGGTAGGCGCTTTGCACCGTATCCTTGTAACGTAGCAGGGCGCCGGCTTTCAGCGAGAGCGATTTGTAATACATCAGCGAGTTGGTTTCTTTCTTGCCGAAATATTGATCGAACTCATTCATCGCATCCTGGTAGAGGTGGCGGAAATGAGTAAGCCGGATCAGCTGAAAGGCGTATCGGTCGCGGATTTCGCGGCTCTTTGTTTTTTCGCGGAGTTGCAGGCCTTCGGCGTGCAGCAATGCCATGATGCTGTCGTTGGCGGGCGCTGGTGTCCAGGCATCCACGTTCACTACCTGTGGCTCACAGTCTTTGGCGAAGAGGAGGTAACGGGCGGCGTCGCTGTTGCGTAGCAGAAAGCGTACGAAGGTATTGCGCTGGGCGCTGTCGGGCAATGTGCCGTTGCCGCCTTTGGCGCTATAGTCGGCCACCTGCGCAATCTGTTCACGACTGAAATGATAGATGTAGCGGTCCACATCTTCTGTCTGCACATTTTTGCCGGCATAAGCTGCCCAGTCGGCAGTATTCACCGTAGCTTCCGCCGGCGTGGGGTCATCGTAAAACGGCAGCATACCGATGTAATAGAAAGGCTCATATCCCGCACCTTTTCCGTAAGGGTTGAAGAAAGAGACGTAATAATCGTAGGGGTCTGGTTCCGGGCCACACGAGAGTGTGTAGATCACATTACCAAACAGCACGGTAAAAAAGCTAATGAAAAAGACGATAAATTTTTTGTAGTTCATCCAGGGGATAATTATGAAGGGTTACTGAATCAAGATGATAGAATATGACCGTCGGATCATGATGTTGCCGTTGCCTGGAAATCATATGGGCAGCGGTTTCCAGCAGTTCCGGGGTGCATCTCTCCCGCCGTATCTCATCGCCGGCCCTTAGTGCAAATCCATTGAAAAGCGTATCCTTTTGCACGCGGTACAGGTACTTTCCGGTGGCGGCAAACAGGGGGCTATGCTGTAGTGCCTTTTCATCCACACTTCTGAGGATACCCGCGTATTGTCCACCGCGGAACAATACGCTCCAGTCGAACAGGGGTAAAGCGATATCCAAAGATAATGGATAATCTGTAACGCGGCTGTCGCCAATATAAGCGGCGAGGGTAGTCTCGTCGAGAATGGAATTATGATCGCCGGGTTTACGGAGATCGCCCATGTTGTAGCACATCAGCAGGCCTTTATCTACCGGCGGAATGCCGCTACGGGAGCGGTATTTCACCTGGTACATGCGGATGGTGGCGGATAATATTTTATGTTGAAGGAAGGGCTGCGCGCGCATGGCCCTGATGAAAGTGAAATACTGATCGCGGGACCCTTGCGTCCAGTCGCAGTCCAGCTGTATCTCGGGAATGGTGGCGGTATGGAGGCTGTCGCAGCAATCCCGGAGCAGGCGCGTTACTTGCTGCGCCAGCGTATAGATAGCCGCGGAGTCCCGTCCAGCCCATATTTCATTCATGAGGAATACCACCGGCACGATGGCCACGCTGTCCGGCAGCGGCGCATTTTTCCTGAAAATGGCCACAGGGGCGGGCTCCCTGGTATTCTTTTCCGGCGCTACGTCGAACATACGGATATAGAGGCGTTTTGCGGGCAGGTCTTTCACATATTGCCGTTCCGTGCTATTGCCCGTCCATACCTGTTTCCAGAAATAGAAGGCGGGTGTTACCTGCCGCGGCGGAGGCGCCTGGCAAGCGAGCAAACAGCATAACAAACAATAAAATAATATACGGGGTGCCATGATCATTTAAATAAGTAAACGGCCACAGATAATGCCGGTGGCGATAGCGGCATTCAGCGATTCGGCGCCGCCCAGGCGCGGAATGGTGATACGGTGTGTGGCCAGCGCAATGGTGCTGTCCAGCAGCCCCCTCCCCTCGTTGCCGATAAGGATGATGCCTTCCGCTAGTTTCCCGAAGCCGGTGATATCATCACCATGCAATGTGGCGGCATAGGAGGGCAATACAGTTTGCCGCAACAGCGAGGGTATATCGTGTTCGGCTATACGAACACGTGCCAGGCTGCCCATCGTAGCTTGTATGGTTTTGGGATTGTACACATCTACACAGTCAGGAGAGCAGATGATCTGCGGGATACCAAACCAGTCGGCTATACGAATAATGGTGCCCATATTGCCGGGGTCCTGGATGGCTTCCAGCGCCAGTGCCACGGCGCCTGCGGGAGGCAGCGCAGTATCGGCGGGAGGCATATCCAGCAAGGCCATCGCCTGGTTGGGGGTTGTGAGAGCAGACAATTGTTTGAGTACGGCGCTATCCACTTCAAATACAGCACCGGCGGGCAGCTTGCTCAGCAAAACGCGATGCAGCTCGATCCATTCCCGGGTGGCATATACCGCTTTCACCGGCATGCCTGCCTGTAACAGCTCCTGCACGATCTTGTCGCCTTCTGCAATATACTGGCTGGATTTTTGACGGTTTTTTTTGTGCTGTAATGATTGAATATATTTAATTTGCGCCTTTGACAACATGGGGCCAAACCTACACGATTTCTTTTAATCGGCCAAGAACAGGCAGGGTTACCAGTTACTACAGCTTTTTCCATTATCAAATATTAACAACGTTTGCCCGTGATGCAGCCGCCAAAAAATTCAAGGACATACCTGCTGAAACATTTGCTGATATTGGCCGTACTGCTGGCACTGGGCGCCTGTTCCAATACCAAATACCTGCAAAAAGACCAGCAGCTCTACATCAGCAGCAAGATAGATGTGAAGGGAGATATCCTTACTTCGGAAAAGCAAGACATCCGCAGCGCCCTTTCATCCAGGTCGCTGATGACGCAACAACCCAATAAAAAGCTGCTCAACACCCGCATCAAAGTATGGCTCTACAACCAGAAGTATAACGAAAAAAAATCCAACTGGTTCTGGAACATCGTGCTCGCCAAACGGAATCTCGAAGAGCCCGTGATCTATGATTCTTCCAAAACAAAGGAATCAGTGGATCATATGACCAGCTACCTGCATAACCAGGGCTTCTTCTACGCCACCGTTGAAGCAGATGATGCCACCAAAGGCCGCAAAACCAGCGTCACCTATCATGTGAATACCGGCAGGAACTTCGTGATCGACAAGATCACCTACAACGTCGCCGATTCCGCCATCCTCGCGGTAGTGAAGGGCAGCGAAAATCTCTCCCTCATACAAAAAGGCGTGGCCTTCAAATCCTCCACCCTCTCCAGCGAACGTGAACGGCTCACCCGCATCATCAAAGATGCCGGCTACTATAAATTTAACCGCGATGCCATAGAATTCAGCGTGGATACGCTTAACAAGGCGCTCTTCAAAAACCCGCTCAACCCCTTCGAAGGATTTGTAAATATCTTCAACGAAAATAAAGGGAGAGAAAAACCCACCATGGATGTGGAAGTGATCATCAAAAATCCAGAAGATTCCGCCTTCCGGAACTGGCACAAATACTATATCAACCGCATCTATGCCTATCCTGATTTCCCCATCAATGGTGACCCGAACGATAGCTCCTTTCACCAGGAAGTAAGAAAATATATCACCATCCGCGAACACCAGGAAATACTGCGGCCCAAGATCCTCTCCAAATCAATCCTGTTGCGGCCCGGCGAAGTATACTCCCAGCAACAGTATAACAATGCTATCAACAAACTATACGACCTCGGCATATGGCAGTTTGTGACAGTACAATATAAAGAGACGAAAGATACCAACACCCTCGATGCTTACGCATTCCTTACCCCGCGCAAGAAACAGGAGATCGGCGCCAACTTCGAATTGAGCAACAGTACCGATTACCTGCTGGGAAGCGGCATCAGTCTCAACTACCGGCATATCAACCTGAACAGGACTGCCACACAATTTGGCGTGAGCCTCAACACCGGCATTGAGCTGATCCGCAATGCCAACAATCAGTGGGTGCTGCAATCAAAAGAATTTGGCGGCGAGGTAAGCCTTACCTGGCCTCGCTTTGCGCTGCCTTTCCATATCCGGCAATCGAACCGCTCCAACGTAAAAACGCGCCTCACACTGGGCGCTAACTATTTATCCCGCGTGGATAAATTCGATATCAAAAGCATCAACGCCTCCTATGGCTACGACTGGAATTCCAGCGCCTATCGCCGATGGATCGTAAGGCCCTTCACCCTCAACTATGTTGGCGTGAATCTCAATCCCGGCTTCCAGGATTCTATCGTAAACCCCAACCCTTACCTGAAGCGGAGTTTCGAGCCTGCGCTCATCGGCGGGGAAAATGTTTCTTACATCTATAGTAATAATGATGTGCTGCATCAGCGGCGTTATACCTACTTCCGCGTGAATGTGGAGGAATCAGGGCTGTGGCTCAATGGTATCAACAGTTTGGTGAATGCCGCCACCAGCAAGAAAAAGGACCTGGAAACCATCACCGGTGTCAGCATCTCCAATTTCGTAAAACTGGAACTCGATTACCGCCACTACTGGAAGTTCGGTATCCACAGCACCCTTGCTACAAGGGCATATGCGGGCATCGGTATCCCCTACAGTTATTCACAGGTATTGCCTTATGTGCGCCAGTTCACTTCCGGCGGGCCTAACAGCATCCGTGCATGGCGCCTGCGCACCCTCGGCCCCGGCATCTATAAAGACAGTTCCGCCAACGCCACGATATTCCCCGATCAAACCGGCGATATGAAACTCGAAGGCAACGTGGAATACCGCTTTGATCTGCTCCGCATGTTCGGCGGCAGCATCAACCTCAAAGGCGCTACCTTCCTCGATGTAGGTAATATCTGGATGATCAAGCCCGATTCCACCAGGCCCGGCTCTGAATTCAAGTTCAACCAACTGTATCATGATCTCGCCATGGGCACCGGCCTTGGCCTCCGCCTCGATTTCGAGTTCTTCCTCATCCGCCTCGATTGGGGCATACCATTGAAAGTACCTTATTTCACCGGCAACAAAAATGGCTGGTACCTGGGCCAGTGGAGTCTTGGCGACAGCCAATGGCGCAGGAACAATATTATCTGGAACGTGGCTATTGGTTATCCTTTTTAGGAACGGAATGCGCGGCGATGAAAGCCTCCATGTCCTCGGCATCTTCCAGCCTGAAGTCGCCGATACGGGTGCGGCATAAACTGCTCATATAAGCGCCACAGCCAAGGGCTGCGCCGTAATCATTGGCTAAAGAACGTATATACGTTCCCGTGCTGCATACCACCCGGAAATGCACCACCGGCATCTCTACCTTCGTGATCTCAAATTCGGAGATGGTTACTTTGCGCGGTTCTACCTTCACTTCCACCCCTTTCCTGGCGAGATGATAGATAGGTTTACCATTCTGTTTGATGGCAGAGTGAATGGGCGGCAACTGCATGATCTCACCGATAAAGCCCAGGGTAGCGGCTTTCAGCGCAGCGTCGTCAATGCCGCTGGTATCTTTGAAATGCTGGGGTTCAGATTCCAGGTCGAATGTAGGCGTAGTGGCGCCTAGTGTGAAGGTGCCGGTATATTCTTTTTCCTGTGCCTGGTATTCGTTAATCTTTTTGGTCATTTTTCCGGTACAGCAGATGAGCAGGCCCGTTGCCAGCGGGTCGAGCGTGCCCGCATGACCTACTTTGGCTTTGGTGGTGTTCCTGATCTTGCGTACTACGTCAAAGGAAGTCCACGTCAGTGGCTTGTTGATCAATATCACAGCGCCTTCCTGGTAAATATTCTTTTCTTCGGTTTGCATGCCGCAAAGATAGCTTTAAGCATTCAGGTTTCAGCAATCCGCTTTTTTTACTATTTTCACGGAATTTTCAAAACATGTCGTTACAACATCATACAGACGCAACATTACGTTACCAGCAACAGGTAGATAACTCGCGCGACTATGTGCTGCCCTTTATTCAACAGGAGTTCCCACAGCTGGAAGGCCTGCATGTAATGGAGGTTGGCTGTGGTGAAGGCGGCGTGCTCACTCCCATGCTGGAACAAGGCTGCCGCTGCGTAGGTGTGGACCTTGTACCGGAACGCATTGCCCTGGCAAATGGTTTCCTCGGCAAATATGTGAGCAATGGCCAGCTGAAACTGATCGCGAAGAACATTTATGATGTTGACTTTTTAGGAGCGTTCCGCAACGCTTTCGATCTGATCATCCTCAAAGATGCTATCGAGCATATTCCTGACCAGGAGAAGATCATCGGCCACCTGAAGCAGCTGCTCAGCCCGCGCGGCCAGATATATTTCGGATTTCCACCCTGGTACATGCCGCACGGCGGCCACCAGCAGATATGCCAGAACAAATTTCTCAGCATGGTGCCTTATATCCACCTGCTGCCGGCGCCGCTCTATAAAGGGCTTGCAAAGATGTTCGGAGAAAAGGATGATACCATCCAGGAACTGCTGGATGTGAAATCCACGGGTATTTCTATCGAGCGTTTCGAAAAAATCGTTAAACAACAACAATACGATATTACGCAGCGCAGGTTCTATCTCATCAACCCGATCTACAAATATAAATTCGGGGTGAGCGCAAAAGAGCAGTGGGGGCCGATTGCAGCCATTCCATGGTTCCGCGACTTCGTCACCACCTGTGTTTATTACATGATTAAACCACGATAAAAAATAAAGCCCCGCTTGGGGCTTTATTTTTTTATCCTTGGTTCCATATCTCCCAGGCCGCTTCGGCCTGCAATATCAGCATTTCATGACCGTTCTTGACAGTAGCGCCTTTCGCCGCGCCCCTTTGCAGGAACAGCGTTTCCGGCGGGTTATACACCAGGTCATACAGCAAATGTTTTGAAGTGATGTATTCGTAAGGGATGGCTGGCAACTCATCTACATTGGGATACATCCCTACCGGCGATGTATTGATGATGATGGTATGCGCTTCCATATCTGCACGCTGTAATGCGCCATACGCAATTGTTTCCGGGCCATCGCGGCGGCTCACCAGGGTATAGGGGATCGATAATTGTTTCAAGGCATACATCACGGCTTTGGCTGCGCCGCCGGTACCCAGTACCAGCGCTCGCTGGTGATGCGCTTGCAGCAAGGGTTTCAATGAGTTAGTAAACCCAATTACATCCGTATTGAAACCTTTCAGCTGGCCATCTTTAAAGCGGATCGTGTTTACGGCGCCGATTTCCGCAGCAGCATCACTGATGCTATGCAGATAAGGCATCACCACTTGTTTGTAGGGAATGGTAACATTAAGGCCGCATAGTTCCGGTTGCTGCTGTAATAAAGATGGGAAGGTGTTGATATCTGCCAGTGGAAAATTTTCATAACGGCAGCCTGTAATGTGCTCCTGCTCAAACTTCTGAGCAAAATATCCTTTGGAGAAGGAGTGGCTGAGCGGGTAGCCGATAAGGCCGTAGAGTTTCATTTGAGAATTTTTTGATTTTTTGATTTACGGATTTAGGAATTTGTTTAAATCTCTAAATCCGTAAATCAAAAAATTCGAAAATCATTATTCTTTGTCCAGAAACAGATGGAACGTATCGCCTCTGAGGCCTACGCGCATCGCTTCCAGGGAGATTACTTCATGTGGTGCGAGGTTACCGAGGTTGGCATTGCAACCTACCAGCTCCAGGAAGTAGAGCTGCTGGGCTTTCTGGGGCGCTTCCCAGATGATCTTTTCCGCAGGTATCTGTGTGAGGATTTCCTGTACAAGACCTTCGCGTACTTCACCGGTACCGCGATAGATACCCACATTACCGCTTTCGCGCGCCTCTGCGATCACATAGGTGGCGCCGGCATTGAGTTCTGCGCTCATCAGCTCAATCCATTTGTAAGGAGGGATGATGTGCTCTGCGTCTTTGGAGCCCACTTCACTGAGCACCAACCCGATCTTGGAGAGCTTCTCGATATAGCCGCATTTCTCTGCATGCGGAATAGTGATAGAACCATCGGATACTTCCATGTAAGAGATGCCGTAGTCCTGAACCACTTTTACGTATTCATCAAACTGGTTGCGGATGAGGAAGGCTTCAAACAAAGTACCGCCGAAGTATACAGGGATGTTGGCAGCCTGGTACAGTTCAATTTTTTGGCGCAGGTTGGGCGTTACGAAGGAAGTGCCAAAACCCAGCTTAACAATATCCACGTGAGGCGAGGAGGCAGATAAAAAATTTCTTGCTTCTTCCAAACTGAGCCCCTTGTCCATAACCATGGTCAGACCATGTTTGCGAGGCTTCTTTGTCCTTTCCGGGATTTGTGTCAGATTAAAATTCATTTGAAATATTTTTATCTTCTTAATGGTCATTAAAACACCCGCTAATACTGCCAGGCACTTGGGTATAGCTGATTAGCATTTTTTTAACCGGAAATAGTTGGCTTCCGTCCATGACAATGCAAAGCCGGCGCAAAAATAAGAAGTATCCGCTATTTTAAAAGTGTAATTAACATTGCTTAACGCTTACGCCTGTACTGGGCGATCAGGTCAACAACACTCACATGCTGTAAGATGGCGGGGTCCAGCTCCACCAGCTTCTTCAGGATTTTCGGCGCCTGTTGTAACGCTGTTTCCAGGTGCAGCAGCCCTTCCTTTGTTTTCCCCATGGCAATCAGGATGGCGGCACGGTAATACATGAACACGGGTTTGCGGCCCGCCTTTTCTTCAGCAGTGGCCAGCTGCGTCAGCGCTTCTTCCAAAAAGCCCGACACATACAGCCCGCGCAGCAATTCCTGCCAGGCCTGCGCGCTCTTGGGTCGCATACGCACCGCATTCATGAAATGGATCAATGCGTCCTTGTTTTTGCCCATCTCCAGGTAGCATTCTCCCAGGCTCATGTTGTATTCAGTGCTCTGCTTGTTGATCTTCAGGGCGCTGAGCAAGGACTTGGCCGCATTTTCCCAGTTGGCCTCCATCATATAGGCCACGGCTATTTTATAGTACAGCTTATCATCGTTCGGGCTAAGGTGGGAAGCCTTCCGATAATAATAACGCGCTTGGGTAAACTTGCGCTGACGCTCATAACAATGTCCGATCGCTTCATAGATCACATCTTCAGGCTTGGCAATCTCCAGGTGCTTCTGCAACACTTCTATCGCTTCGGCGTACTTACGCAAACGGATATACGCATCTCCCATATTACGGTAGGCGTAATCAAATTTCTCGTCGATCGCCACCGCATACTGGTAAGCATCGATCGATTTCTCATACAGCTTCAGGCCCTGGTAGGCGGTGCCCAGATTGAACCAGGCCAGGTGATTGTACGGAAACTCATCTATGATCTGCGTATGCAGGCGGATGCTCTCCTCATTCCGGCCGGTAAACTCCGTCCAGAAACAGATCTTGTGGAGCGCTTCCTCATTGTTAGGATCGTGTTCCAGCGCCATCTTCAGGCAATCGAATACCTTCTCGAACTCCTCCCAGTCGTCATACACATCTGCCAGTTCCAGCAACAACTCGGTGCGGTCTTCCCCATCAAACTGATCGATCTGCTCTTCCAGCACACGCGCCGCTTTCTGGTGCTGGTTCAGCGCCAGGTAAACGTCGGTTTGCAGGATGTAGAGATTGATATCGTTACTGTCGAGGAGGGCGGCTTTATCAAGCATATCCAGGGCTTCCCGGTACTTCTTGGTTTCTATCAGCAAGTTGGCTTTCTTCAGTAGTAGTGCGGCGGAGTAGGGAAATTGTTCGATGGCTATTTCTGCAGCCTGTAAGGCGATCGGCATTTCATCATGCTCGTCATAATAATCGATGATCTGCTCAAATGAGTCTTCGTCCAGAAAAGAATGAGACTTACCAGCCCTTAAGTTTTCAAACTGCTGCAACAAGTCTCTCAGATCATCAAAATCCTCGTTTAAAAATGAAAAGTCTTTACTCATTAGTGTAAATATAAGCAATTTCCATATCCCCAAGTAATCCCCTCTGTTAACCGTTTATAAATTTTTTAACATTTCTTTAGGTTTTCTTCGTATCTTGCGTTAAGAATATGTTATAGAATACATCAAAAAGTTTGTACATTTGTGATACAATGAAAACGAGACCCTTCATATTAAAAACTTTTTCATTGTCTTGCATGTTGGCGGGCGTTATGGCGCTGCTGGCTATCAAAGCGCAGGCAAACAGTAATCTTTTGCCCACCGATAATAAAGACAAGGTGAAAAAAACGGACAATACCCACTTTGTTCTCAATACTTCCATGCCTAAAGCTAATCTCGGCCTGGATGCCGGCTATCGTTATACCGGCGCTTTCTCTTCTGACTTCAAGTTTACCAATAACAACACCGTAAACTTCAAATCAGTAATGACTTATACCAAAGGTAACGTTACCTACGTAGTACCTTACAATGTACAGGTACCGCAACAGCCTGGAAATATGAACTTCCAGCGCCTGCAGATCATTCTGCCACTTAAGAAAGGATAATTACGTTTCTTCAAGTACAATACAAGCCGGTCAAAGAGTTTCACAGCTTTTTGACCGGTTTTTTTATATAGAAATATAAGCTCCACTCATAAAAAGGTCCCGCACCTGCTGGTGTGGGACCTTGCTATTTTTCTGTAGATCATTACATGTTTTTCAGCTCCTGCTGGCTCACTTCCTTATAGCCCGATTTTGGTACATCAAAGTAAGATGCCGGGATAGGGAACAACTCTACCTTCGTAGCAATCACCTTGATCTTGGCGCCCGTTTTAGTTGGAATCTCGAACTGCAAGGCAATTCCCTTCAGGTTCATGAAACGGTGGTTATAGAGCTTGTTTTCAGGTATCAGATCAGGTGCATAATACACGTCAATGGTTTTACCATCCACAGTAGCAGTGGCCTTACGGCAGGTATAACCCGCGATCTGCTTGGTTTCCCCATCTTCCTTGAACTGGATGTTCTCGTATTGCTTCAGGTCTTTCTCGTATTGCTCCTTGCTGATGCGGATCAGGTATTTGTTCCCGTGCTGGTCGATGAGCGTGGTCATTGTTTCATCCTTGCTGTTCATCAGGTAGGTATAGTTCACAATGTTCAGGTTCATATCGATACGGCTCAGGTGTCCGCGCATGTACTGGGTAAGGGTGCTGTTTTCCAGCATGGCATCCATTTGCAGCTGCTCTGGCGGCAATTCCATCTTATAGGTGATTTTGGCGTCAGAAACGGTACGCTGAGCCAGCAGCGCGCCGGAGATCCACAGGCATAAAAATGTTAAAAACAACCGGTGTGACATATTGTGTGGTGTTAGTGATTGGTATACTGATATTTCAGTTACCAGATAAGCTTCTCTTTATTCAGAAAGGCCGCGATACCACGCTTGCAATCGCTGTGCCCCCGGGTGGCGGCATTCAGTTCCGCAGCGTGCGTGAGGCCTTCTTCCAATGTAAGGTCCAACACTGTGCCAATCAATTGCTTGGTTACTTTGAGTGAGTGGCCGGATGCTTCCGTACACAAGCTGGCAGCCACTTTCGCCACCTGCTGCCGGATATCTGCGGCCGGTACTACCGCCGTGATGAGACCATCCTGCGCCGCCTTCTCTGCACTCACTAACTTACCGGTGAGCAACAATTCGCGGGAGCGGCCCTCTCCTATCTTGCGCACCAGGAAAACCGCTACCAGCGCAGGAATAAAGCCGATCTTCACTTCTGTATATCCCAACATGGCCTCGGGTACGGCATAACTCAGGTCGCAAAGGGTGACCAATCCGCAGCCGCCCGCTACCGCGTGGCCTTCTACCTGGCCGATCACGATCTTGTCCAGCTCATAAATCTCGCGGAACAAAGCCATCAATTCCCTGGAATCAGCAAGGTTTTCTTCATAAGTGTTCTTTTGCAGCTGTTGCAGGTATTCCAGGTCAGCGCCGGCGCAAAAGGCGTCGCCATTGCCTTTAAGCACGATCACCTTTACCTGTTCATTTTCCGCGGCCTGCCGGAAAGCCTGCCGCAACTCCGCTACCAGTAAGCCATTCAGCGCATTCCGCTTTTCAGGGCGGTTCAGCGTGATACTGGCTACGCGATCAGCTACTTCATACAATAAAAACGAAAAAGCCATGCGTCAGATTTTATAGTCCTCAAAATACAAAGGAGCAAAGCACACAAAAGATCGAAACATCCCGTTGTGTACTGCGCTCCAATGTAAGAAAAAAAAGATTATCCGATATCAGGCCGTACCTCACGGTACCGGCTATACGCTGTTACTTTGTGATCTCTTCAATCACCTTACCTACTGTGCCGCTTGGCATCTGGATATGCAGCAGCGCGGCCAGGGTGGGTGAAATATCGGTCATACCCACTGTACGGTTGGTTTTGCCGGGATGAATGCCCCAGCCCATCCATACCAGCGGAATATGCGCATCGTAAGGATACCACAAACCGTGTGTGGTACCGGTTTTCCCGCCTTCAATATAACCTGGCGCCAGTATCACCTGGATATCGCCGCTGCGTTTGGCATTATAACCATTGGTGAGCATTTTATGCATCACTTCCGTCAGTGGCGTATTGCTCAGCTGTTTCAGCGGGAAAGCATTCGCGATAGCGGGCGATTTCGTTACCTGGTCGATGATGAACTGGGTGATCTCTGCTTCATTTTTACCAGCAGTTGCAATAGCGGCATGGTCCAGCCAGAACTGGTAGTTGTCTGCCGCGCTGATAGCGCCTTTCACGCCAAATTTATCAGCGATCTGCTTGTTGATATCTTTCATCGCGCCGTTATCATCCCATACGCCGCCGGGCAGTTTATTTTCTTCCATAAAGCCCGGAACATGCGCTACGCCATGGTCTGCAGTGATAAAGAATACATACTGGCCTTTACCCACTTTTGCATCGAGGTACTGGAACAAGGTGGCCAGGTCCTGATCGAGGCGCAGGTAAGTATCTTCAATCTCCACTGAATTAGGACCGAACTGATGGCCTACATAATCCGTGGAAGACAGGCTGATAGCGAGGAAATCCGTTACGTTGCCTTTACCCAGGTTATAGGCTTCCAGCGCTTTCTTCGCAAATTCCAGGGTCATGGTATTGCCGAAGGGAGAAGCGGAGATCAGGCTGTTGGCTTGTGCAGACAGGTCATGCGGGAAAGACGTGTTGCTGGCGTTTTTATACTTGCCTTCATAAGGTTTTTCATCAGCGGTGCTGAGTGTATAGGTAGCCGCAGGATACAGCGTGGTCCAGGGTTTGGAGAGATATTGCTGCGGCCATTTTTCGTTATTGAAAGTTTGCGCCCATGCTGGCAGCTCATTCATGTAGTAAGTGCTGGTTACCCAGTTGCCGGTAGTGCCATCATACCAGAAAGCGGCATTGGCGCTGTGGCCGGCCGGCAGGATAGCGCCGCGGTCTTTGATCGCCACACCGATTACTTTGCTCTGGAAATTATTGGAGAGGCGCAATTCATCGCCGATGGTGGTCACCAGCATATTGCGCGGGCTCATTTTACCAGCGGCGGAGCTGCTGCCAACGGTGTTCATTGTAGTATCTTCCGTGCAATACACTTTGCGGCCCAATGCAGGACTATACCAGGTATTGCCGATGATGCCATGCACGGCAGGCACAGAGCCGGTGTACACGCAGGTGTGGCCACAAGCTGTGATGGTAGGGGTATAGTTGATCAGGGTATTTTCGCAGGAGAATCCTTCCTGTAACAATCTTTTGAAACCACCAGCGCCATAGCGGCTGTTGTAGCGGTACAGGTAATCCCAACGCATCTGGTCCACTACCACGCCCACTACCAGTTTGGGCCGGGCAGCAGTTTTAGCACTTGTTTTAGCAGCTGCGGCATGATTGAAAGGCTTTGGCGACGTGGCCTTCTGTGCCCAAACAGCCGTACTTACGAGGAGCAAGGCCGCTGTTAAAAGGTTGTTCCGTTTCATCAGATTGTAATAATTTTTAAAGGATTTAAGATGACGGGCTCATTGGCCCGGATATTTCATAGCTGTCGTAATTTTGAAAAGATGGAGGCAAATGTAAACCAAGTTTACAAAAAGTAATATTTTAATACCTTTGTGGCCATTTTAATTGAAAGCAATTAACCATTACATAATATAGCATATGGATATTTTCGAAAAACTGCTGAAACACATGGGCCCCATCGGGGAACATTCAGACAGAGCCCATGGCTATTTCGCATTCCCTAAACTGGAAGGAGAAATAGGCCCCCGTATGAAATTCCGGGGCAAAGAGAAAATTGTATGGAGCCTGAACAACTACCTGGGCCTCGCCAACCACCCGGAAGTTCGCGCCACGGACGCACAGGCCGCTGCTGAATTTGGTCTCGCCGCCCCCATGGGCGCGCGCATGATGACTGGTAACACCAACTACCACGAGCAGCTGGAAAAGGAACTTTCCGATTACATGGGTAAAGAAGATACCACGCTGGTAAACTACGGCTACCAGGGCTTTATGAGCGCCATCGATGCCATATGCAACCGTAGAGATGTAATTGTTTACGACGCAGAAGCGCATGCCTGCCTGATCGACGGCTTACGCCTCCACCAGGGCCATCGCTATGTGTTCAAGCATAACGATATCGAAGACCTGGAAAAACAGCTGAAACGTGCGGTAGAAATGATCAAAACCACCAATGGCGGTATCCTCGTGATCACGGAAGGGGTGTTTGGTATGGCCGGCGACCAGGGTAAACTGAAAGAGATCGCTGCTTTGAAAGATAAATACGAATTCCGCCTGATGGTAGACGATGCGCACGGCTTCGGCACCATGGGTAAAACCGGCGCTGGTACCGGCGAAGAACAAGGCGTTCAGGACAAGATCGACCTGCTGTTCAACACTTTCGCCAAATCAGGCGCTTCTATTGGTGGTTTCATCAGCGGCCAGAAAGCGATCATCAATTACCTGCGCTACAACATGCGCTCCCAGATCTTCGCCAAATCCCTCCCGCTGCCTATCGTAATCGGCCACCTGAAACGTGTGCAGCTGATGCGCAAACACCCGGAACTGAAAGCCAAACTCTGGGAAAATGTGCAGAAACTGCAACAGGGCCTGCGCGACAGAGGCTTCAACATCGGTAAAACCAACTCCCCCGTTACGCCGATCTACCTCGAGGGCGACATTCCGGAAGCTACCGCCATGTGCCTCGATCTCCGCGAAAACTATAACATCTTCTGCTCTATCGTCGTATACCCGGTGATCCCTAAAGGACAGATCATCTTCCGTATCATCCCGACAGCTGCACACAATGATGAAGATATCGAACTTACCCTTCAGGCTTTCAGCGAAACCAAAACCAAACTGGATCAGAAAGTTTACCAGGTAGCTGAAATACCCGTAGTATAAGCAAGCAATATATTTTTAGCAAAAAGCCGCTCTTGTGTGAAGAGCGGCTTTTTTAATATAGTCACCAGGTCACTCCATGCAAAAAGGGCTGATATGTATCAGCCCTTTACAACAAATCGTTCTTTCACTAGGTGTAAGTTCACTTAGTTTTCATTAGGACATGGTAGAACAATTGGTCTTCATAGAATGTGGAATAACCAAGTGATTCCAAATAATTTATATCGATAGTAATTTTCTAAGGTGCAAACGTTTTTGCTTCGTTCTTTTCAAAAGTAGATCAGATTTCGCAGTAATCTATGACACGTATGTGTGATTTTGTTAACGGGTTGTTAAAAACGCAGGACTGATGCAATAAGTCAGCCACACCCCCCAAATACCGCCTTTTTCCGTTTCTGATTGATATTTTTCCTTATTGCGTAAACGTTCCGGCTAAGCTAAGGCTAACTTTGCGGCGGCAACGCGCGCCGCCCGGAAGAATAGCACTTTCGTGCGCCGTCATACTGATAAGGTTAAAAAAACTACAGATTGGACAAACATTGGAGCAAGCAATTATTCTGGATACACCGGATCACGGGCCTCGTGGCCGGTATCATGCTGTTATTGGCCAGTTGCAGCGGCAGCTTGCTTGTTTTCAATGAAGAAATCGACCAGGCGCTCAACGCTCATCTCCACCAGGTAAGGCCCGGCGCCATCCGCAAGCCCATACAGGAACAGCTCAGCAGCGCCAGGCGAGCGCTCCGCGGAGGCCATCCCTACCTGCTGGTAACGAAACTGCCAGAAGCCCCCACTGAAACCACTGTCATCAGAGCGGAATACTCCGTCGAAAACAAAGTATACCTGTTCGTCAATCCCTATACTGCGGAAGTGATCGCGCAACGTGGTAACAAAGATTATTTCATGGGTTGGCTGCTCTACTTCCACTTCTCGCTGCTGGCCGGCAAAACCGGCGCGCAGGTCATGCTTGTTACTGGCATCCTGCTCTTCCTCTCCCTGCTCACCGGTACCTGGATATACCGCAAATCGTTCCGGAAAGTGCTCACCTTCAAAGCGCCGCTGGAATGGCACAAGCGCAAACGCCGCTGGCGTAACCTGCACCGCATCATCGGCGTATGGGCCGTTCTGTTTAATCTGCTCATCGCTTTCACAGGTGTGCTGATGGAATGCAAGATCATTGACGCGCGTAAAAATCCGGCGGCCATTTTCACCGAAGTGCCTGTGAATGCCGATTACGACCGGCTCATGATCAAAGCGGAAAGCCAGATCCCGGGTCTAACGGTAATGGGTATACGGCCGCCAAAGAAAGCCGGCGATCCGGTGAGGTTCCTCGGACATGCCCGCGAGTCGGCCATCTGGGGCGAATATCCATCCGCTGTTTCATTTGATCCCGCCAGCGGCGCCATCGTAAAAACAATAGATTTCAGCAAGGCAACTTTCGGCGATAAATTCAATGCCTGCATCTCTCCCCTTCACTTTGGCAACTATGGCGGCATCCTGGTAAAAATCCTCTATTCACTGTTTGCACTCACCCCCGGCATCCTCTCTGTATCAGGTTTCCTGATATGGTACCGCCGCAAGTTCATTATTAAAACACACCGTAACCCGCTGCCACAGGCAGTTTAAGAACATATGAAGCAATATATATTATCTGGATTAGTGATACTGACCGCCACCATACAAGTGGCCGCACAAAGTACTGAAGCAACTGTAGCAGATACCACACAGCCTGCCAGCAAAGGCCTCAACGAAGTTGTGATAACAGCCGGCCGTAACAAGGAAACACTAGGTACCGTTCCTTCTTCTATTACCATCATCACCGGTAAACAACTACGCGAACAAAGCGCCATCACCACAGA
Source organism: Chitinophaga vietnamensis (assembly GCF_902167635.1). GTDB lineage: Bacteria > Bacteroidota > Bacteroidia > Chitinophagales > Chitinophagaceae > Chitinophaga > Chitinophaga vietnamensis. Next base: position 280,509 of record NZ_CABHMS010000005.1, on the reverse strand, counting down.
TATTAACCAGCTGCTCAGTATGAACGTGCCAGGTCTCACACTGGGAACCAATACCGCTACCAAGAAAGGACAATCGCTCCGTGGCCGCAGCATGCTCATCATGATCGACGGTATCCCGCAATCTACACCGCTCCGCAACGGCGATAAAGACATGCGGAGTATAGACGTTTCCGTTATTGAAAGAGTGGAAGTGATCAAAGGCGCCACCGCGATATATGGTAACGGCGCCGATGGTGGCATCATCAACTTCATCACCAAAAAAGCGAATGCGGACAAGGCTTTCAGCGGCTCCACCGATGTGAGTGCCGCGGGTTCGCTCAGCAGCGCCGCCAACAGTCTTGGCGGACGCATCTCGCAATCGTTCAGCGGTACGATCAAAAAATTCGACTATGTAGCAAGCGGCACTTACGAACAAACAGGCGTCGCGAAAGACGCCAATGGCGAAGTGATCGCACCTTCCCAATCGCTGGCGCAGAACGAAAATATCAATGCATTTACCAAACTGGGCTACAACTTCAATGAAAAGAACCGCCTGGAAGTGATGTACAATTACTACCGCAGCATGCAGAATGCCACCTATGTAAACTCCGGCGGCAAATTCGGCGCAAGCCCCATCATCGGCGTGGTAGGCACGCCTGTTGGCGACAAGCAAGGCACGCCCTATAACCATAACGCCTATCTGAATTATACTTCCAGGGATATCTTCAAAAACACCTCGCTGGATATCAACCTGTATTACCAGGATTTCTACACCATCTTTGAATGGTCGGATTATTACAAGCCCTCAGGCAATTCCGCCATCTCTTCCAAAAAGAAAGGCGCCCGCGCGAACTTCAATACCGTATTCCATTTCAGCCCGGATATACATGGCGATGTAACCTGGGGCGTGGATATCCTCAATGACATTACCAAACAAAGTCTTACCGATGGCCGTGGATTTGTACCGGAGATGAATATGAAAAACTATGCGCCTTATGCACAATTGAAACTGTACCTGTTCAACAATTTCCTGCTGAAAGGCGGATTGCGCTACGAAAATATCAGGCTGGATATTCCTGACTATACTACCATTCCTTTTGGTAACTACAAAGGCGGCGTATTTGTAAAAGGCGGACGCCTGCCATACGAAGCGCTGGTGTTCAATGCCGGCCTGCGCTATACGAAGTTCGACTGGTTCAATCCCTTTGTAAGTTTCTCTCAAAGTTTCTCGCTGTATGACCTGGGCCGTACACTGCGCCTGGCAAAGGATACGAGCATCGGCGCCAGTATCAATACTATTGAAACAAAAGCGATCATCACCAATAATTATGAGGTGGGCTTCAACAGCAATGTCGGTAAGTTCAACGCCTCCGGTTCTTACTTCATCAGCACCTCTGACCTGGGCAGCAGTTTGAAAGATATCAATGGCGTGGCTACGCCGGAACGTGCACCAGAGCGTATTCAGGGCTTTGAGCTTACCGCCGGATATCAATTCCTGCCGAACCTTGCTGTAAGCGCATCTTATTCACATGTAGAAGGTAAGAAAGATGTAGACGGTGTAAAAACATGGTTGCCTACCAGCCGTATCTCGCCGGATAAAGGTACTTTCAATGTGAATTACTCGCCATTGAAACAATGGGATCTTGGTGTGTATTACATCTATTCCGGCGCCCGCAAACGTTTTGATGTAAATCCGAAAACAAAGGAATATGACCTGGGTAACGGGCCAGTGAACAGTTTCAGCCTGGTGAATTTCTATACCGCTTACCGTTTCAACAAATCAACCGCTATCCGCCTGGGTGTCGATAACCTCCTGAATGCAGACTACTATCCCGTAATGTCGCAGGCGAGAGTGATTACCGACTCTTATATCAAGGGCAGCGGCGCGAGATTCAATATTGGTTTAAATCATTCTTTCTAATAGGAGATAGATAAAAAAGAGCGGCCCTCACTGGTGTGAGGGCCGCTCTTTTTATTGTAGAGATATTTTATTTCAGGTGTTCTTCGATGGAAGTATCGTAAGGTTTCTTCCAATCGCTCACTTTACCCCAGTTTTCGTTATTCACCACAATGCTGTCGCCTTTTACAGTACCGATCAGCTCATGACGTACAGACACATCAGAAGCGTCTACGAGGCCATGGAGAATGGATTCGAATTTCTCCTTGTTTTCCGGTCTAACGGTTACCACTATACGGCTTTGGCTTTCACCGAAGAGGTAAGCATCTTTACGGAAATGGTTGTTGGTGTGTATTTCGAAGCCGAGGCCACGTGGCATTGCTTTTTCCAGCAGGGTCACGAACAGGCCGCCTTCGCTCACGTCATGCGCAGATTCGAGCAGTTTGGCTTTGTTCAGTTTAGCGATCGCCTGGTGCAGGCGGTGCTCTTCTTCCAGGTTGAAATGCGGAGCAGGGCTGTATTCGATGCCGATGATTTTTGACAGGTATTCAGAGCTGCCGATGTCATTGCGGCTGCGGCCGAGCAGGTATACGAGGTTGCCTTCTTCTTTGAAATCAAGCGTGATGCGCTGTTCCATGCTATCGAGGATACCCATCATACCAATGGTAGGCGTAGGATACACCGGACCATCAGGAGACTGGTTATAGAAGCTCACGTTACCGCCGGTAACAGGTGTGTTGAATTTGCGGCAGGCTTCGCCCATACCTTGTACGGCGTGTACGAACTGGTAGTATACTTCAGGATCGTAAGGGTTACCGAAGTTAAGGCAGTTGGTGATAGCCACCGGTTCACCACCTGAGCAAACGATGTTGCGGGCGGCTTCTGCTACTGCGATCTGGCCGCCAGTGTGCGGATCTGCAAATACGTAGCGGCTGTTGCAATCTGTAGTAACAGCGAGCGCTTTTTTAGTGCCTTTCACTATTATGATTGCAGCGTCGCTGGGTGCGTTGGTGCTGGCGTTGGCAGTACCTACCATGCTATCGTACTGTTGATAGATCCAGCGTTTGGAGGCGATGTTAGGCAAAGCGGCGATCCTTTCTGCTACGAAGCGAGCATTGGTAGTATCCGGGATGTTCTGGATATCGAATGCTTTGATCTTTGCGAAGTAAGCAGGTTCGGTGTAAGCGCGGTGGTATTGAGGTGCGCCGCCGCCGAGTACGAGGCTCTCAGCAGGAACATCTGCTTCGAGTTCGCCATTCATGTAGAATTTCAGGTTGGTATCTTTGGTTACTTCACCGATCTGCACGCAGTGCAGGTCCCATTTATCGAAGATATTGAGTATCTCTTTTTCCTGTCCTTTCTTCACTACGATGAGCATGCGTTCCTGGCTTTCGCTGAGGAGCATTTCCCATCCTTTCATATTTTCCTGGCGGGTAGGTACTTTGTCCAGCCAGATGTTCATGCCGTGTTCACCTTTGGCGCTCATTTCGGCGGTGGAGCAGGTGATACCGGCAGCGCCCATATCCTGCATACCTATGATGGCGCCGGTTTTGATGATTTCGAGGCAGGCTTCCAGCAGTTTCTTTTCCTGGAACGGATCGCCTACCTGTACTGCTGGCAGGTCTTCCACGCTGTCTTCCGTGATGTTGGCAGAAGCGAAAGAGGCGCCGCCAATACCATCTTTACCGGTAGCAGAACCTACGATAAAAACGGGATTGCCTTCACCGTGAGAGGTAGCGGAAACTGTTTGACCCACTTTTACGATACCCACGCTCATGGCGTTTACCAGGGGGTTTGTGCTGTAGCAGTCTTCGAAGTACACTTCGCCACCTACGGTAGGCACGCCGAAGCAGTTGCCATAGTGGCCGATGCCGTGTACGACGCCTTTAACGAGGTGTTGTGTTTTTTTATCATTGATGTTACCGAATCGCAGGGAGTTGAGGGCTGCGATGGGGCGAGCGCCCATGGTAAAGATGTCGCGATGGATGCCACCAACGCCGGTAGCGGCGCCCTGGAAGGGTTCGATGGCAGAAGGGTGGTTATGTGATTCTATCTTAAATACCACTGCATAGCCGTCGCCGATATCAACGAGGCCGGCATTTTCCTCCCCTGCTTTCACCAGCAAACGGTCGCCTTCACGGGGCAGGGATTTAAGCCACACAATAGAGTTTTTGTAGCTGCAATGTTCACTCCACATTACAGAGTACATACTTAATTCAGTAAAATTGGGAGTGCGGCCTAAGATGGATTTAATTCGTTCAAACTCGTCAGCTGTAAGTCCAAGCTGTTCAGCAATTTCTACGGTGGTTTGCATGTATTTAAGTTAAAAGAAACGAGTAATTTAAAAGGAGATGCAAACCTACATGATTTTCCGGCAAATGCCAAGAGATGGCGAGGAATGGAGGGATAAAGATTTTTATCTCACTCTATTATATTAATAATTTTTTAATTCATCAGTTTGGAGCTCGCTTGCTCCATTTTTTTTGATAATTCCTCAAAAAACAATCCTTTTTTAACTCCAAAATGTAATTTTTTGGTTAAAGTGAACAATTTCCTTGCTTTTATAAACAGTTGTATGTTCTTTTGTATAAAATTAATTACAGCATGCAATCGTTACGTTTCACCGCGCTGGAAGGATTAGCTGGCGTAGACTCCAAACTCACCGAACATAACGGTAAAATTACCGAAGTATTTGGCAGCAATGTTTTTTCCGGCAGAATTGTACGGGAATATCTGAGCGATGAGGCTTACAAAAGCCTGATGAATTCTATTAAAAATGGCACCAAGCTGGAACGTAAAATGGCGGAGCAGATCGCATCCGGCATGAAAGCCTGGGCGATGAAAAAAGGTGTAACCCACTATACACACTGGTTTCAGCCATTAACCGGCACTACTGCTGAGAAGCACGATTCTTTCTTCACCCTGAAAAGCGATGGCAGCGCCCTCGAAACTTTCGACGGTGATGCGCTCGTTCAGCAGGAACCAGATGCTTCCAGCTTCCCTAACGGCGGTCTGAGAGCCACTTTCGAGGCACGTGGTTATACTGCATGGGATCCTTCTTCTCCTGCTTTCATCCTGGAACAAGGCCATGGTAAAACACTTTGCATCCCTACTATATTTGTTTCCTACACCGGTGAATCACTGGATTATAAAGCGCCGCTGCTGAAAGCACTGGCTGCACTGGACAAAGCCGCAGTAGATGTTTGCAACTACTTCGATAAAAACGTTACCAAGATCACTCCAACCCTCGGTTGGGAACAGGAATACTTCCTGGTAGATGAAAGCCTCGCTAATGCCCGTCCTGACCTGGTGATGACCGGCCGCACAGTGGTAGGTCATGCGCCTTCTAAAGGTCAACAGCTGGAAGATCACTACTTCGGTTCCATTCCTGAACGCGCTTATGCTTACATGCGCGATTTCGAAGAAGAAGCGTACAAACTCGGCATTCCGCTGAGAACCCGTCACAACGAGGTAGCTCCTTCCCAGTTCGAGTGCGCACCTATCTTTGAAGAAGTGAACATCGCAGTGGACCACAACTCCCTGCTGATGGACATCATGAATAAAGTGGCCAAACGCCACAAACTGAGAGTGCTCCTGCACGAGAAACCTTTCGCAGGTATCAACGGTTCCGGTAAACACAATAACTGGAGCATGGCTACCGACACCGGCGTAAACCTGCTGGCTCCCGGTAAAACACCGAAAACCAACCTGATGTTCCTCACGTTCTTCGTGAATACCATCAAAGCGGTTCATGATTACGCAGACCTGCTGAGAGCTTCTATCGCCTCTCCCAGCAACGATTTCCGTCTGGGCGCCAACGAAGCGCCTCCGGCTATCATCTCCGTATTCTCCGGTAAATACCTCTACGATGTACTGCAGGAAGTAAAATCCCGCGTAAACAACAAGTTCGACGAGCAGGATGAAGCCATCCTGAAACTGGACCTGCACCGCCACATTCCTGAGCTGCTGCTGGACAACACCGACCGTAACCGTACTTCTCCCTTCGCCTTCACCGGCAACAAGTTCGAGTTCCGCGCCGTAGGTTCTTCCGCTAACTGCGCCTCAGCGATGACCGTGCTGAACACCATCGTGGCTAAAACCCTGGCTGACTTTAAAGTTGAAGTAGATGGCCTGATCGAAAAAGGCGAGAAAAAAGAGATTGCGATTATGCAAACTCTTCGGAAATATATTGTAGATTCGGAAAAAGTTCTGTTCGAAGGCGACGGCTACAGTGAAGAATGGGAAAAAGAAGCGGCAAAAAGAGGCCTGGAGAATATCAAAACCACTCCGAAAGCCCTCGACGCTTTCATCACTCCTAAAGCTGCCAAACTGTTCGAAGAAACCGGCGTTTACAACGAAAAAGAACTGCATGCCCGCCACGAAATTCTGCTGGAAGATTATGTGAAGAAAGTGCAGATCGAAGCACGTGTAATCGGCGACCTCGCTACCAACACCATCCTGCCGTGCGCTATCAGCTACCTCAATGAGCTGATCAACAACATCCGCGGCCTGAAAGAGATCGGTCTGGGCGACGACGCAGCGAAAGCACAAAAACAAATTGCCGCTAAAATAGCTGAACATATTAATGTCATCAGTGAAAATGTACAGGCTATGATCGAGGCGCGTAAGGTAGCTAACAAGCTGACCGATAGCCGCCAGAAGGCGATTGACTACTGTGAAAAGATAAAGCCGTACTTTGATGTGATCCGTTACCACTCCGACAAACTGGAGTTCCTGGTGGATGACAAGAAATGGGCACTGCCCAAATACAGAGAGCTGCTTTTCTTGCGATAAAACCGTAAGATTGTTTTGGTGTATGATTAGCCCCGGATTTTTATCCGGGGCTTTGTTTTTCCCGCCTTTAAACGAAACCCGATCCGCTTAGTCAAATCCCAAAACATGTTTATGCCATGAGAAACCTGCTGATAATATGCCTGATCGCCGCCGCTGCCAACGTACATGCACAGAACCCTGTCAACCCGAAGACGCCCGCACTCTCCGACCAACAAACCAGCCAGATCAAAGAAATCAACGCCACTTTCATCAAAGCGGCACAAGCCGTACGCACTGATAAACAACTCAGCGCTGACGACAAAAAAACTAAACTGGAAGAACTGCATTTCAACCGGGAAGACAAGATCAAAAGCGTGCTCACGCCCGATCAGTATGCCAGCTGGCAACAAAAACACCTGGCCGCCACCAGCATGATGGCGGAAAAACAAGCGCAAAACGCACAACGCCTTACGCCTAAAACGCAGGACCAACTAGGCATTACCAGGGCTGAAGCGCAACAGGTGAAAAGCATCAACAGCAATTATAAATCACAGATCAAAGCCATTAAAACAGATAACAGCCTGTCCAGGGAAGACAGGAAGATGAAGATAGATTCGCTCCATTCACAACAGAACAACGAACTGAAAACAGCGCTCGGCGATGAAAAATATGCGCGCTACCAGGCCTGGAACACAGACAGAAAAGCGCGTGAGAAGGAATTAAGAAAAAAACAGGACCGCCAGTTGCCAGGAAAGAATTAAGCAAGCACCCTTCTGTTTATAAAAAAGCAAAGCCGCAAAGGATGTCCTTTGCGGCTTTCAGTTTGTGCTAAAATATTTACACCAGCTTGAAGGTTTCAGTGAACTTGGTTGTAAAATTACCTTTACGGAAGTTCTCATCGCGCATCAGCTGCTGATGGAATGGAATGGTTGTTTTCACGCCTTCGATCACAAATTCGCTCAGGGCGCGCTCCATGGTGTTGATGGCCTCTTCGCGGGTTTGTGCCATGGTGATGATCTTCGCTACCATTGAATCGTAGTAGGGAGGGATCACATAACCGGCATAGATGTGTGAATCCACACGCACGCCATGGCCGCCAGGGATATGCAGTACAGTGATCTTGCCCGGTGAAGGACGGAAATCATTGTACGGATCTTCCGCATTGATACGGCACTCGATCGCATGCATTTGTGGCGTATAGTTTTTACCGGAGATAGGAATACCGGCAGCAATCTTGATCTGTTCTTTAATCAGGTCGAAGTTGATCACTTCTTCCGTAACGCCGTGTTCTACCTGGATACGGGTATTCATTTCCATGAAGTAGAAGTTGCGGTGTTTATCCACCAGGAACTCAATGGTACCAACACTTTCGTAGTTGATAGCGCTGGCTGCGCGGATAGCCGCTTCACCCATTTTCTCGCGCAGTTCCGGCGTCATGAAAGGAGAAGGCGATTCTTCTACCAGCTTCTGGTGACGACGCTGGATAGAACAGTCCCTTTCGCTGAGGTGACACACTTTACCGTATTGGTCGCCAGCTACCTGGATTTCGATGTGACGGGGTTCTTCCACGAATTTCTCCATGTAGATACCATCGTTATTGAAGGCGGCGCGGGCTTCATTTTTAGCCATGTTATAGGCGTTCTCCAGTTCAGCATCTTCCCATACTACGCGCATACCTTTACCACCGCCGCCGGCGGTAGCTTTGATGATCACGGGATACCCCATTTGCTTCGCCAGTCCTTTGGCTTCTTCCACGCTTTGCAGCAAGCCTTCGGAGCCAGGAATTACCGGTACACCGGCAGCGATCATGGTTTCTTTCGCGGTCATCTTGTCGCCCATTTTGCGGATCATTTCCGGAGTGGGGCCGATGAATTTGATGCCGTGTTCACCACAGATCTCGGCGAAGCGGGCGTTTTCGGCGAGGAAGCCGTAACCCGGGTGGATCGCATCTGCATTGGTGATCTCTGCGGCAGCCATGAGGTGAGGGATATTCAGGTAAGACTCACTGCTCTGTGGTTTGCCTATGCATACCGCCTCATCTGCAAACTTCACGTGCAGGCTGTCCTTATCTGCTGTAGAATAAACTGCTACCGTTTTGATGCCCATTTCCTTACAGGTGCGGATGATACGCAGGGCAATTTCGCCACGGTTAGCAATCAATATTTTTTTAAACATTGTTTTCCTTATAAGTTAAGAAAAAGCGCATAGCCTTCAGCAGTTCGCCTGTATCCTGGCGGGTGACGCCGGAAACCAGGGCTACAGCTGAAGGCTATTATGCGATTACGGTTCTACTAAAAATAAAGGTTGGTCATATTCAACCGGAGATGCGTCATCTACCAGCACTTTCACGATCTTGCCGCTTACTTCGCTTTCGATTTCGTTGAAGAGCTTCATGGCTTCGATGATGCAAACCACTTTACCGGAAGCCACTTCGTCGCCTACGTTTACAAATGGTGCTTTATCCGGACCGGCGCTGCGGTAGAAGGTACCGATCATCGGAGATTTGATGGTGATCAGGTTGTCTGCTTTAGGAGCAGCAGGAGCGGCAGGTGTGGCTGCGGGCGCAGCAGGTGCAACAGGAGCAGCTGCAGGAGCTACAGGCGCTACCGCCTGAACCGGCGCAACGGCCGCAGGTACGGTGATGACCTGTTGTACTTCGTTATCTTTCTGCTTTATTGTAATCTTGAACTTGTCCTGCTCAATGCTCAGTTCACTGATATTTGATTTGTTAATCATTTTTACCAGTTCCTGAATCTGTTTAAAGTCCATGTAGACAATTTTTGGTTTAGAAATGTGATTAAAAATTTAAGGGATTTTCGGATTTTTTGATTTTCGGATATAAATCCCCAAATCAAAAAATCCGGAAATCCCTAAATGATTATTTTACTCTCTCGATGTATTCGCCGGTTTTGGTATTAACCCTGATCAGTTCACCTTCTTCTACGAAGAGCGGTACCATTACAGTAGCACCGGTTTCGATGGTAGCGGGTTTCAGGGTGCGGGTGGCTGTATCGCCTTTAACGCCTGGCTCGGAATAGGTAACCAGTGCCACGATCTTGTCGGGCAGTTCTACTGCCATGTACTGGTCGGTTTCGGTGTTGATCTGTACACTTACTTCCTGGCCTTCTTTCAGGAACTGGGGAGCGTCGATGCTGTTTTCAGGCATAGCGATCTGCTCGAAAGTTTCATTGTCCATGAAGTTATAGCCGGTGTCATCTTTGTACAGGTACTGGAAGGCTTTCTTCTCGATACGAACAGGGAAGATAGTATCACCTGAGTTCCATGTGTGCTCGATAGAACGTGTATTGTCGACGCCCTTCAATTTAGCCCAAACCTTTGCTGCTGCACGGGCGGTTTTGTTCTGACCAAACTCTACAACAGAATATAAGCTGTTATCCAGCTTGATGATCAATCCTGTTCTGATATCTGCGGTGGTAGCCATAAAAAGGTTACTGATTTTAAGTTAAAAATTTATAAGGAATGCAAAAGTAAAAATTTTCGCATATGAACAAGCAACTAATTACCAAAAATAGGCAGAATAGTCCCTTTTTGGCCCAATTTTCGTCTTTTTTCTGCAAATAATGACATTAAAGGGGTAAATTGATCCCTCAAATCAAGAAACTTTTATTGATATGCGTTACCTGATTTTCGCCCTCTTTTGCTGCCTGCCCGCACTGCTCAAAGCTCAAAGCGCGCCAGCCAACAAACCATCTTATTTGCAGTACCCGGTTATACCTGCCTTTCCCCTCACCCTTCCCGATGGCCATACCATCACCAAAAACGATCTCCATAAAAGAGAGAAGACCATGGTATTCGTATTCAGCGTGGATTGCGACCACTGTAAACACCTGACGGAAGAAGTTTTGAAGAATATCGACAAGTTCAAGAAAACGCAGATATTGATGGTAACGCCCTTCAAGCTGGAACAGATGAAGGAATATTACGACCATTACAAGATCAAGGATTACCCAAATATTACGATGGCCAGCGAGCCTACCCGCCAGATCATGTATTTCTATGACCTGCATTATTTCCCCGGCCTCTACATTTACGACAAAAAACAACAATTCGTAAAAGGCTTTGAAGGCACCGCGAAGATAGATTCTCTGCTTTATTACCTGAAGTGATATTGAAAGGCAACTGAGGAATAATTTATTTATTTGGGGATTTTCGGATTTTGGGATTTGAGAATTTGTCCAAATCAAAAAATCCGAAAATCCCCAAATCCAAAAATTCTTCTGTAATTTCAATTGTTATTATTTCTTCACATTAAAAGCCATAGACAAGATGAAAGTTACAGTAGTAGGAGCCGGCAATGTGGGTGCAACCTGCGCCAACGTACTGGCCCACAGAGATTTCTTAACGGAGGTGGTTTTGCTTGACATTAAGGAAGGAACAGCTGAAGGGAAGGCATTAGATACATGGCAACAGGCCCCTATTGATTATTACAGCACAAAAGTTACCGGTGTAACCAACGATTACGCCAAAACCGCCAACAGCGATGTAGTGGTGATCACTTCCGGCCTGCCCCGCAAACCGGGCATGAGCCGCGATGACCTGATCTCTACCAACGCCAACATCGTGAAATCTGTGACGGAAAATATCATCAAACATTCTCCGGAAGCAATCATCATCGTGGTGAGCAACCCGCTGGATGTGATGACCTACTGCTCTTATCTGACCGCTAAAAAAGATAGCAACAAGGTATTCGGTATGGCCGGCATCCTCGATACGGCACGTTACCGCGCATTCCTGGCCGACGAAATCGGCTGCTCTCCCAAAGATATACAAGCCATCCTCATGGGCGGACATGGCGACACCATGGTGCCCCTGCCCCGCTATACCACCGTAAGCGGTATCCCCGTAACAGAACTGGTAGCTGCCGATAAACTCGAAGCCATCATCCAACGTACAAAAGTGGGTGGCGGCGAAATCGTAAACCTGCTCGGCACCTCCGCCTGGTACGCTCCCGGCGCCGCTGCCGCACAAATGGTGGAAGCCATCCTCAAAGATGAAAAACGCATCTTCCCCGTGTGCGCATGGCTCACCGGCCAGTATGGCCTGAAAGATATCTACCTCGGCGTACCCGTTGTACTGGGCCGTAAGGGTATCGAAAAGATCATCGAACTGCAACTCAACAAAGAGGAAAAAGACCTGCTGAACACATCCGCCCAACACGTGAAAGAAGTAATGGACGTGTTAGACAAGATGCAGGCAGAAAAAGTATAAGGTGCTTACCGGAACATAAAAAGAGCAAAGGGCGCGGTAATTACCGCGCCCTTTGCTCTTTTAGTTTATAAATCACGTAATTTCGTTCTTATTCTTCTGTTACATCTTTTGTGCGTATGTCTAACCTGGAAAAACTAATCACACAGAAAGCCTTTGAAAATGAGTACCACAAAGGTCTGGTGAGCTTGATCTTTGTAGGAAACTGGATTACCTCCAAACATCAGCAATTCTTCAAGAAGTATGAGATCACGATGCAGCAGTTCAATATCCTGCGGATACTGCGCGGACAACTACCCAGAGCCGCCAGCATCAATGTGCTCAAAGAAAGAATGCTGGACAAAATGAGCGATGTATCACGCCTCGTGGAACGCCTGCGCAAAGCCGGCCTCGTAGAACGCAAGAGCTGCGAACTCGACAGACGCGCGGTAGACGTATACATCACCCCTAAAGGCCTGGACCTGCTCAAACGAATAGACGAAGAACTCAGCCAACTGGAAGATACCCTGAAAGGCCTCAACGAAAAAGAAGCAATACAGCTTAACAAGTTGCTCGACAAAGTACTGGACAACTACTCCTGATAACTGTCACGGTTATATTTTTTCTACATAGTTAAGATCCTTACCAAAAGTTTCTTCGATACTCCATGCAGTAACGGCTGCAATACCTATGCATAAGGCTGCGATCACACCGCCGCTTTGCAGGTAGTTGAAGAAGCCTTGTGCCTTTACGAACAACAGCGAAATCAACGGCAGCATGCCCCTGGCAAAGTTAGGCACCGTAGTAGCTACCGTGGCGCGCAGGTTAGTGCCAAAACTCTCTGCTGCAATGGTAACGAAGATCGCCCAGAAGCCCACGCTGAAGCCCATCAGGAAACACACCGTATAGAACAGCCATTTTTCTGCGCCATGCAGATTAAGATAGATGGCAGACATGACCGCAGTGAAGAAGAGGAACAGCAACATCACCTTGCGGCGGCTTTTCCATAATTGACTGATCAGGCCACTGGCGAAATCGCCCAGCACCAGGCCGGCATAACAGAAGGCAACCGCATCGCCCGGACTAATCGCCGCCTTCACGCCCATTTCCACTGCAAATTTATTGGAGAAGGCAATGAGGATGCCCACCACAAACCAGGTGGGAGTGCCCAGCAGCACACATTTCAGGTATTTAAGAAAACGGTCTTTATTGGTAAAGAGCGCAACAAAGCTGCCGCGATTGGCTTCCGAGGCCTTCACCGCATTGAACATATGCGATTCCATTACGCTGATACGCAGGATCAGCAATGCCAGTCCGAGCCCGCCGCCGATAAAATAACAGATGCGCCAATCGCCCACCTGTTTCGCGATCAGGTTGGCCGCCACTGCGCCGGAAACGCCTACGGTGGCCACTATCATAGTACCATAACCTCGTTTTTCTTTCGGCAGTATTTCAGATACCAGCGTGATGCCTGCTCCCAGTTCCCCTGCCAGCCCGAAGCCGGCTACAAAGCGCCACAGCATATAGCCGTTGACGCCATGCACAAAACCATTGGCAATATTGGCAATAGAGTAAATGAGAATAGAACCGAACAATACGCTGAGCCGTCCTTTTTTATCACCGATGATGCCCCAGAAGATGCCGCCGATGAGCAGTCCGAGCATCTGTACATTGATGAGCAACATACCGGCGCCGGCGTCAATCTCGCTTTGCGGAAGCCCCAGTGATTTCAGGCTCGGCACCCTTACAATAGTGAATAACAGGAGATCGTAGATATCTACAAAATACCCCAGCGATGCAACAATCACCGCAATGTTGAAGATAGAAGTGGAATTTGTCCCGGTTTTCATGAATCGTGGTTGATAAAAAGAAAAATGCCATGAAGCTTTTGGCGCTTCATGGCAAGATATTGAATTATTTGTTTTCGCTTGTTTCGGTGGCTTTCATTGTTTCCTGTGGATGATCATCGTGATGCGGATGTTTGGCCTTTCCAAAGACCAGTTTGATCAGTACCGGCAAAGTGGTGATGAGCACAATACCGATGATGATGAGCTCCAGGTGGTTCTTCAGGGTCGGGAACTGTTTATCGAGGAAGTACCCTGCGAGCATCATGGAGAATACCCAGGAGATGGAGCCGATGATGTTGAACATCATAAATTTCTTACGTTCCATCTGCACGATGCCGGCCACGATAGGCGCGAAAGTGCGGATGATAGGCAGGAAGCGGGCAAAGAAGATCGCGCCGCCGCCATATTTATCGTAAAACTCTTTGGCCTGATACAGGTGTTTCTTTTTAAAGAAGAAAGTATCTTTTCTGCTGAACAGCAAGGGGCCGGATTTGATCCCGAACCAGAAGCCGACCATATTACCGAGGATACCTGCAATGGCAATCAGCAACATTACCACTACAAAAGGCACGTTGAAAAAGCTGGCACATAAGGCCTGGCTGTAGATACCGGCCAGGAAGAGCAGGGAATCGCCGGGCAGGAAGAATCCTACGAACAGGCCGGTTTCGGCAAAGATGATTGCCAGCAGCAAGTACAGCCCTCCGTGTTCAATGATCCAGGAGGGATTGATAAGGTGTCTGAATAACTCTATGATCTGGTCCATGCTAATAATAAAGGCTTTCGGAAGCGGTAAAATATAAATTAATCTCTAATTGGAATGTTAATGTTTGGCATCAGGCGCTACTTCGCCGGGTCCGAGTTTCTTTTCCCATTTGGATACGACGGCGGCGGCCATGGCATTACCGATCACGTTGGTGGCAGAACGGCCCATATCCAGCAGGTGATCTACCCCGAGCAGCAGGAGGAGCCCGGCTTCCGGTATTTTGAACATGGACAGGGTACCGGCAATTACCACGAGGGAAGCGCGGGGCACCCCGGCAATACCTTTACTGGTGATCATCAGCACTAATAACATCGTTACCTGTTGATCTATTGGCAGGTGCAAACCATAGGCCTGTGCAATGAAAAGACTGGCAAAGGTCATATACATCATGGAACCGTCGAGGTTAAAGGAATAACCCAGCGGCAGTACAAAGCTCACAATACGGTTATCGCAGCCAAAGGCTTCCAGTTCCGCCATGGTACGGGGATAGGCCGCTTCGCTGCTGGCGGTGCTGAATGCCAGGAGCAAGGGATCCTTGATGTGTTTCAGCAACTTGAATACCGACTTGCCCAGTATTGCGCCGCCTACCAATATCAATACCAGCCATAGGCAGAACAGTCCTACATAAAATTGTGAGATGAACTTACCGTACACCAACAGCACACTGATACCTTTCTGCGCTACAATAGCCGACATAGCAGCAAATACCGCGAAAGGCGCGAAGTTCATCACAAAGCCGGTCACTTTCAGCATGATGTGGGATACGCTGTCCATCAGCTTTACCACGGGCGTTGCTGCTTCGCCGATGGCGGCAGCCGCTACGCCGAAGAAGATAGAGAACACGACGATCTGCAGTATCTCATTGGTCGCCATGGCCTCAATCACACTATCCGGCACCACGTGATGGAAGAAGCCCCTCAGCGTCATGTCGGTGCCTTTGATACCACTGCTGGCATGTACATCCGGCAGGGGCAAGGAAAGGGAAAGGCCTGGTTTCATCAGGTTCACCAATATCAGACCGAGGAACAATGATACAAACGTTGCACTGATAAACCACAGCATCGTTTTACCACCTACGCGGCCAACAGCCTTGATATCGCCCATTTTGGCCACGCCTACCACGAGGGTAGAGAATACCAGTGGTGCGATGATCATTTTAATAAGACGAAGGAAAATATCTGTGAGGATAGAGATGTTATCGGCGAATTTGTTGATAGTGGCCAGTTGATCGACAGTAGGCTTCCCGTTTCCAAGAGAGTAGTTTACTACAAATCCCGTTACGACGCCAACGACCATCGCCACGAAGATAAAAATAGTAAGCCTGTTGGATTTCTTCATGCAGCAGTAATGTTTATAACAATAATTGGTAAGGTTGTAACCCCGAAAATTTTCCAAAAATAAGCTTACTGCGGTAAAAATCAGCGCAGATAAGCAAAATAAAACACAGCCTTTTTAAATTTAGATATTATATTTGGCGAATCGACAATCAACAACAAGCTAAACTACCTTAAAACATCAACCACAATAACAGCTGCTATGAGCAAACTATTTGCTAAGAAACAATTGTCTGTATTACTTTCCGAAGCATCTGATTCTGAAAAAGGCCTTAAAAGAACATTGGGGGCGGGTTCCCTGATCGCTCTGGGTATCGGCGCCATCATTGGTGCGGGTCTTTTTGTGAGAACAGCTGCGGCGGCAGGTCAGCATGCCGGTCCTGCGGTAACGATCTCTTTTATTATTGCTGCAATCGGATGTGCCCTTGCCGGCTTATGTTATGCAGAATTTGCCTCCATGATCCCTATTGCCGGAAGTGCCTATACTTATTCCTACGCTACTTTAGGAGAATTCATTGCCTGGATCATCGGCTGGGACCTCGTGCTGGAATATGCGCTGGGCGCGGCTACGGTGGCCATCGGCTGGAGCCAGTATCTCAACAAATTATTGACGAACGTTTTCCACATCACGATACCTTATCAGTGGTGTCATAGCCCCTTTGAAACCTCTGATGCAGGTGTACAGGGTATCGTCAACATCCCTTCTCTCTTTATTTTGTTACTGCTTACCTTATTACTGATCCGCGGTACACAAAGTTCTGCGATCGTGAACAACATCATTGTGATCACGAAAGTGGCCATCGTATTGCTGTTCATCGTGCTGGGCTGGCACTTCATCAACCCTGCTCACCATGAGCCATTCACCATCCCTGCTACTGCCGGTTCCGTGAAAATGCACAATGGCCAGATAGTGGATTACTCCAACTTCTGGAACCATGGCTGGCCCGGTGTGTTACGAGGGGCGGGCGTGGTATTCTTTGCTTTCATTGGCTTCGACGCCGTATCTACCGCTGCGCAGGAAACCAAGAATCCAAAACGCAATATGCCGATCGGTATCCTGGCATCCCTGGCCATTTGTACCGCATTGTATATCCTCTTCTCTTATGTATTGACCGGTATCGCACCGTTCCAGGACTTCCTGAAAGCGGGCGGCGAGGCTTCCGTAGCTTATGCGATCGATACTTATATGCCTGGTTACCAGTGGCTGTCTACCTTCATCACCGTAGCGATCCTCGCAGGTTTCTCTTCTGTGATCCTCGTGATGCTGTTAGGCCAGACCAGGGTCTTCTACTCTATGAGTAATGATGGACTGGTACCGCCGGTATTCTCGAAGCTGCATCCTAAGTACCGTACACCATATCGTTCTCAATGGATGTTCTTTGTATTCACTTCTTTATTTGCAGGTTTTATCCCTGATAACGTAGTGGGCGATATGACCAGCATTGGTACTTTGTTCGCTTTCGTACTGGTTTGCGTGGGCGTGATCGTGATGCGCAAGAGCAATCCTGATATCCCGCGTGCCTTCAAAACTCCGCTGGTGCCGATCGTACCGATCCTGGGTGCTGCCTTCTGCCTGCTGATGATCATCAGCCTTGGCCTGGAAAACTGGGCGAGGTTGATCGTATGGCTGGCGATCGGTTTTATCATCTACTTTAACTACAGCGTGAAGCATAGTAAAGCCAGAAAAATGTTGGATTAGCCGACCTTTTTATAAGAAAGAGGCCCGTTCTGCCAGGTGGTGGAGCGGGCCTCTTTCTTAAGCTGAATTTTCTTATTTTTGCGGACCAATTAAAACAGATACCACACCAATGGGAAGAATATTTGAAGTACGAAAATCTACCATGTTTGCCCGCTGGGACAGGATGGCCAAACAATTTACAAGAGTAGGTAAGGATATCGCTATTGCTGTAAAGGCGGCGGGCCCTGACCCGGATAATAACCCGGCATTGCGTCGTTGCATGCAGAACGCCAAAGCGGTGAACATGCCGAAAGACCGTGTGGAGGCTGCTATCAAGCGTGCGATGGGTAAAGATAAAACTGATTACGAGGAAGTAGTGTACGAAGGTTATGCTCCTCACGGCGTGGCGGTGATGGTAGATACTGCTACCGACAACACCACCCGTACTGTTGCCAATGTGCGCATGCATTTCAACAAATGCGGCGGCAGCCTTGGTAACAGTGGTTCTGTAGGCTTCCTGTTCAACCGTGTGGGCGAGTTTAAAGTGAAGAACGAAGGCCAGGACCTGGAAGAGCTGGAACTGGAGCTGATCGATTTCGGTTTGGAAGAAATTGGGGAAGATAGTGAGGGCAATATCATTGTGCGCGCGGCTTTCAATGAGTTTGGCAATATGTCGAAAGCGTTGGAAGATAAGAAGCTGGAAGTGATCTCTTCTGAGCTGAAGCGTATTCCCACTACTACCGTGGAGCTGTCTGAAGAGCAGGCGAAAGAAGTGTTGGAGCTGATTGACCGTTTAGAGCAGGATGACGATGTGCAGCAGGTTTTCCACAATCTGAAATAATTTACAAAGTTCCCGCTTCCGCGGGGAACTTGTATTTGTTAAATAAATTAAACGGCCCTCGCTATAGCGGGGGCCGTTTTTCATGGGATGTGGTCAAAAACTATGGTGTAGTTAAACTTTCGTAGGGGTATGAATTCGGTCGGCCTCATTGGTGATGAACATGATTCCTTTGCCGTGGTAGGTTTCAACGCTCACGGTGGGGTCGGGAGAGATGTACCTGCGAAGGCGGGTTAAGTAAACGTCCATTGTTCTTTTGTTGAAGGAGTCGTCGTTGCCCCAAACGCAGGACATGATCTGATCACGCTTGAGTCTTTTATTGGGATTTTCGCAGAGGTATTTCAACAAATCGGATTCTTTTGGAGGCAGTTGAACAGTGATATCAGATTCGGTGAACCGGATGCTGCACTGTTGGTAGTCGAAAATGAGGTTACCTACTTTATAGGTTACTTTTTTTTCGCTGTGCAGGAGGCGGCTTCTTTTGATGAACACATCAAGGCGGAGCAGAAATTCCTGCATATTGAATGGTTTAACGAGATAGTCATCGGCGCCGCAATCGAAGCCCTGGATACGGTCCTGTTCCATATACCGGGAAGAGGTGATGATGATGGGAACGTGCGGGTCGAGGCTGCGGATATCTTTGGTGAGTTGAAAACCGTCTTTACGTGGCATGACGATATCCAGTACGCAGAGATCGAAATCGCGTTGCTGGAATCGCTCCCAGCCTTCCTGTCCATCATAACAAGGTACAACTTCGTAGCCGGCCCTTTCGATATGTCTTTTTACCACTTTGGCAAAAAACTGGTCATCTTCCACCAGGAGAACGGTCGGTTTCATACGGTTAGATTTTTGCTGTAAGGAATTGCTGTAACCAATAAAAAACGATCAGAATTTGGTACGTACCTTCGAAGGGTACTTTTTACGTTTAATCAAATTTGCGCCATAACTGTCTATTAACGAAATTCATTCCTGTTCATTATCGCGATTTCTGTTCATTCTGTTCATTCCGAAGTTGACGAATAAATACATCTATATAGCTAATTATCTTAGCAAATAATACATAAAAATTATTCAACTGGCGTCGAAAATATATTATTCTCCCATCTACACATTGTATTTTTAACTGATCAGTTAATCCATCTAGTCTACCGGAAACCAGGAATTTCAGGTGGAACCGCATATTTTTCCACTTAAAAAAGCATCAGTTTTTATTCATTTACTACATGTTTGGGCGTACCGTCCAGGAACGCTTTCAGGTTGCTGATCACGGTATCCAGCAGGCGGCCACGCGCGGCCTGTGTAGCCCAGGCGATGTGCGGTGTGATAATAGTATTGGGCGCTGTGATCAGCGGATTGTCGGCTGCCGGCGGTTCGGTAGACAATACATCCAGCGCGGCGCCAGCCAGGGCGCCCGCTTTCAGGGCAGCGGCCAGGTCGTTCTCCTGGATCAGAGGACCACGGCTGGTATTGATCAGGAAAGCCGTCTTTTTCATGGTACTCAGCAATGCAGCATTTACAAACTCCTTGTTATCCTTGTTCAGCGGGCAATGCAGCGATATAATATCCGCCTCCTTGAAGCAGGTAGCCAGGGTAACGAAGTCCACGCCAGCCATCGCGTCGCGGTCGGGATGCTTGTGATAGGCGATCACCTTCATACCAAAAGCCAATGCAATGCGGGCTACCGCCTGCCCGATCTGCCCTAGTCCTACGATGCCTAATGTCTTTCCCGCCAGTTCTACCAGCGGCGTTTTCCAATAGCTGAAATCAATGCTCCGGCTCCAGTCGCCCGCTTTCACACTTTCTGCATGCAGGCCGGTATGATGGCATAATTCCAGTATCAATGCAAAGGTCAGCTGTGCCACAGATGCCGTGCTATACGCCGGCACATTGGTTACCGGGATGCCTTTGGCCTTTGCCGCCGCAATATCCACGACATTATATCCCGTGGCAATCACGCCGATATATTCCAGATTCGGCAGCTGTTCAATTGTAGCCGCGCTCACGATTGCTTTATTCGTTAGCAGGATGTGGGCGTCCTTTGCGCGTGCCGCCACCTCCTGTTCCGGTGTGCGATCATAGATCATTACGTTGCCGAGCGCTTGTAAGGGCTGCCAGTTGAGGTCTCCCGGGTTGAGAGCATATCCATCCAATACAACTATGTTCTTCATGCGTGATCATTTTGAAGATAAAAATATCAAAATGTTCGTTGACATAGAAAAGATGATCGCTTACATTTTCCAGATGATCATTTACATAGAAAGAAATCAATCTGACAAGATCCGGAAGCATGTTTACATCGAGCGGTATCAATATGACAAATTCCAGTTACTCATTTACATCGAAAGGAATCAATCTAACAACATCTTATCACTCATTTACAATAACGGATCGTTGTTTTACTGCTGATTATGTAAGCACTCCTCACAATGAAAAATATTTTTTCAAAATGAAAATTATTATGATCTTAGTTACCGTAACGAGTAAAACTGTAGCGGACAGCCAGCAATCCCACCTTTAGATGTATGCATGTGACATCAAGTGTCCACAATATATTCGTTAACATCAAAATTAACCATCATGAACAAACGTCAGTTAAACACGTTAACCATGTTCCAGGCTGTACTGGCGCACATGGACAATTTCCCACAAAGCTGGAATAAGCTCCCCCCTGTAACCCCACTGGTAGAAGGCCTTCGCAGCGACATCAACAAACTACACACGCAATTGAAACAGCAGGAAGCTAACAGCACCGTAGGCCACACACTTAACAAAGATCTGCATTTCGACAAACTCCGCGAACGCATCTATCAGCTCTCCCTCAAGCTGCGCGCCTTCGCCAAACTACGGCAAGACAATGTGCTGCTCGTAGAAGTGAACTACTCCCCTTCACAGCTTGATAGCATGTCTACCGCCGTGCTGTTGCAACGTTGCTATACCATCGTGGAACTGGCGAACACCTATCTCCCTGATCTCACCAACTTCAACATCGCCGGACAGGATATCGCCGATATCACTGCCCTCATCAAAGCCGCCGAACCCATGCCCTCACAGCGCGATGTCATCGCCGGCACCCGCAAAATGGTGACAAGCACAATCCCCGAACTTTTTGTACACGCCAAAGCACAACTGGATATACTGGATGACCTCGTAGAAGGATTAGTGACAGATAGCACTTTTACTGAGACGTATTTTAATTTGAGGAGAGTGAATGACAGAGTAGGGAGAGGGGTTGCGAAGGAGTGAGTAGCTGAAGGAAGGCGGCTGAAAGGCCGCCGCTTTTTTTGATGAGGGATTGGGTGAGGGTTATTGAATCGCTGTAGGAAGCTGTTGAATGCTTGCAAAAAGGAATTAACTTCAATATATGGAATCATTAATTTCTTTATCGAAAATAAAGTAGCTTCTGTCTAAAAAATTTGACTTAGCATGACCCTCAGTTAGTACCCCTATCAGGTCTTTTACAAGGAAAGATTGACCTGCTTAAAAATTGATAATAAATACCCTGAAAACTGAATCCCATGCAAAGAAAATTATTGTTTCCTTTCTTACTATCATTATTATTTCTTGCAATAAGTCAACATTGCATCAACCCCAGGATACCAGCCTAATAACGCAGGCGAGACTATTCTTTGAGCAAAATGTTTACTCCAAGAAACCTACATTTATTGAGAATAATTTATTTTCGTTTGACCTGAATGCAGATTGGGATGCGCCGGTAGTTGAGCAGCTACAGCCCGAATTCTGCAACTTAGACTGGCCCGAAATATGGGAGGACGTCACTATCAGGTGGTGGAAGTGCCATTGAAATTTCAATATAGAATATTACAAGACTGATATAAAATGCAACAGCAAATTATTCCCTTTCTCCATAGCCATCTCTCAAAACAACCGATCCAATACTTCAATTTCGATAAACCTCATATCATTTAAGAAGTATCTCACTTCACATTCGCATGAAACTCACTGTCATCTCACATCTTCACAAAGGTCTGTTTATGTTACTCCCAGGAAGGAAACTCAAACCAAAGAACGGAACCTATTACGAAGTTCATTTCGGCTATCTCGAAGGCGACCTTCTTGGGTACCGGCAAAAGATCATTGAAACAAGTGATGAGCTGGTATCCTGCATAGAGATACTTGTAAAACATTTATGATAGTAAACCTTACCCCATTAATTCCGTACCTTCACTTCCACAAACACCCCCAAAAAATGAAACTCTTCCTTCTCCTCATTTTAGTACCTCAGCTCCTGCATGCGCAGGACTCGCTCCTGAACATCTTCCCGGCCGGTGGCGGACACGTGCAATACACTTCCAATATCACTGTTAGCGGCGCATCAAAAGCAGAGCTGGCGCAGCGCGCCATGCAATGGGTATTAGCGCAAAATCAGAATTTACAGGAGATGAAAGATGTGCGCGATGCGAGTAATGGCATACTAACATACAAGGGGTTCTTTATCAAACCAGTCGTTGTTGATGTATATGGCAAGAACATGGAAGATCAGCGGACAGTGCTATACAACGTAGGTTTCTTTATTACAGATGGCCGGGCAAAGGTAACGGTGAACAATATACGTTTTCGCTCGAACATCACTGGCTTGGCGGTGACCGTCACACCGGAATACGCTCTCGATGAGCCTAATATGTGGCGCGTGGAAGATATAGACAAACTATTCATCGGCATGACCAAAAAGAAAGCAGCAAAGCAACGCGCCATCAACCTGGAATATTTCAGGTCATTGAACCAGGACTTTATAAAGATGCTGAATACGATCGCACAGGCGCTCAAAGAAGGATAAGCACGACTACCGCATGCTCCGGAATGATGATTCAGAAAGTGGAACATTACCTTGCAAACGGTAAGCACAAACCGACTCATCTACTTTCTCATCATTAGAAGAAATAGCCGCCACCATAAAACCATTGGCCGCCAGCTGTTGTAACAGCGGGAAGTTTTCGTACCCCATGCTGTTGTAGCTTGCCATATACAGCACCACCGGGAACTTGCCCGCGGCGGCCGCCGGTTTATCATAAGTTGTTGTTTGCATCCGTAAAAGCCGCGCTGTATCTCCACAATGAAATCCATTATATAAAGATTGCGCTACCCGCGAACTCGCGCCAGTAGCCATATTGCTGCCTGTGTAATAACTAGACCTCGACTCCAGCAACAGCAACATATCTTTAAATCTCAAACAGGAATCATGCACCGATACCCGCGCCGGATACCAGATATCCACATCCGCCGGGCGGAAATGCAAACTATTGCCGGTATCTGCACCAGGCTTATAAGTTCTGGAAGAATCAATGAAACGAATAGTCTTGAACCCTGCCGCCAACTCACGCTGATCTTTTTCCATCCCGCCACAACTGAAGAAGATGGCGGCCATAACAGCCAGCAGCAATATACCGGAGATGTACAGCTTATACATAGGACCTTGAGTTTAGCGCAATTAATTTCCGATAAAAAAATGGATACAAATTGTTAAAACACCAAAAGCTGGATAACTATAAATGAATTAATTATTAATTCACATAGAGCATCACCATACTATGATTAATTCCTGCACCTTTGCACCGCCATAATATAATTACCAGGCCTACAAAAAGCACTGACTTATTCTTTAGAGGTCGCCGTGATGCACGCTAGTTATGCATTTGCGGCGGCCTCGTCAATTTAACAAATACCTCGATTAAACTTTTTTCTGCGCTCGTCATCTATCATATAAACACAAAAACCTACAACAATGAAACGAGCTGCACTTATCGCTATGATCGCCTTCCTCGGCATCTCTACTGCAACATATGCCCAGCAAAAAGAAAGCGCATGGGATAAAAAACATCCCCGCCGTGATCAGGTAAACGACCGACTGGCAAATCAAAACAGACGCATCAAAGAAGAAGTGAAAGAAGGCGAGATGAGTAAATCAAAAGCCGCACGCCTGCATGCTAACGACCGCAAGATCCGTCAGGAAGAAAGAGATATGGCTGCACAAAATCATGGGCATCTCACCAAAAGAGAACAACGCGCACTCAATCAACAGGAAAACGCCAACAGCAGGAAAATAGGCCACTGATTCGTATAAAAAACCGGCGCCGCTGATGAGCGGCGCCGGTTTTCTTTTTACACGAAGCACGAAGTTTATCAGTTATCAGGCAATGCAGAAAGATCCACATTCGGTGGCGTGCCCGTAGCCTTACGTTCATACACTCTTTGAATATTGGTATCCACGTCTTTGAATCCACCACTGAACATATACACGAAGTTACCATCCACGCCGGCGCCAATGTCATAGCGCTGATGCACTTTTTCGCTGGCAGTAGTGGTGAATGCCAGCCTGGTGGCTTCCACCCATTCGCCGGCCGGCGTACGGCACCATTGATTGCCATAGTATGCCTTAAATAATTCATCGCCATTATCAGCAAAGTTTTCCACAAAGGAATACATGCCGTCCAGCAGCTTGCCGCCGGATTTAGCCTGATCCCACTGCGCAATCAGCTGCCAGCGGCCAGTTTCAGGCGCATAAAAATAGCCGGTGAAGATGGTATGCGTGCCTTGTGCCTGCGCACGCACTAACAGCTTGTAAGTATTGCCGTTCTTCCACGGAAAACGGAGAAAGCTCTGTCCGCCAGAACCCTCGCCACCAAATTGTTTCGCTACTACGCCCTTTCCTTTCTTCAATAATTTCACTTCATATTCAGCAGGTATCTGCGCAGGATTGTCTGTTTGATAATAACTCCAGATAGAGAATAAAATGCGGCGCTCTGTTTTACTATTCACCTGGATACCCATATAGCCGCCATTGAAGCCATTGGTCATGTAATAAGCGTTGGTAGCATCTACGCCCACCGGTACTTTGATTTCGCTGTAAAGCCACTCATACGGCTCTTTGGGCACTATACACGACAAGTGAGTGGCGGCCGCTCCACGGTACTGAGATTTATTATACTTCAGTTCCAATCCACTGTTCATCAATAATGAACTGATGACCGGCAGTTGTTTTGCAACGCCCTTTGCCACTTTGATCTGCACAAAATGATAGCCTGGCTTGGTGATATGAAATTGCCCTGCATGCAGCACAATGGGCGTAGCACCTGGTTTCACATGCACATCATAACCTTTGCCCTGGCCATCCAGCGTAAGATGTAACAGGGCATCGCTTTTAGCCTGCTGCACCTGCAGCGCTACTTGTATATCGCCAGCAGTTTTGGGATAGAAAAATACTTTGATCGTAGCATGTACATTGCTCCAGGAGTCGGGAGTAGCGGTATACTCGCCTGTACTATCCCGCCATACAGGATATACGTACCCGTTAGACAGCAACGATACGGTATCTGTTTTTTGTTCACTGTTTTGCGCACTGGCCTGCATACCAGCCAGCAGCAGCAACGCTAATATTTTTTTCATTGTAAAGAGATAGATGAAATCTGAAAATAAACAAAAAGGGCTGATCGGAAGATCAGCCCTTCACTATTTTTTCAACTGGATAAGCAGCTATTCTTCCATCATCTCCAGCACTATCTTCACCACATCTTCTGTATTTGGTTTGGAGAAGTAGTCGCCATCAGAGCCATACGCCGGACGGTGTGCCTGTGCGCTGAGCGTGCGTGGTGCCACATCCAGCCAGCGGTAGCCGCCCTGGTTTTCCATCACCTGCTGGAACATGTAAGCAGTTCCACCTCCCGGCACATCTTCATCTACAAAAAGAATGCGGTTGGTCTTCTTCAATGATTCCACGATACTATGGCGAATATCGAAAGGCAGCAAAGTTTGTACGTCTATCACCTCGCAGGAAACGCCCAGCTCTTCCAGCGTTACCACGGCTTCTTCCACGATGCGGGCAGTAGAGCCATAAGTCACGATCGTGATATCTGTACCGGCGTGCAGTACTTCAGGAACGCCCAGCGGCACGGTGTAAGTTTCGAGGTTGGTAGGCAGCTTCTCTTTCAGGCGGTAGCCATTCAGCGATTCGATCACCAGCGCCGGCTCGTTGGCTTGCAGCAGGGTATTGTACATACCTGCCGCTTGCACCATATTACGCGGCACACACACGTGCATACCACGCAGTGAGTTGATGATCATACCCATCGGGGAGCCGCTGTGCCAGATGCCTTCCAGGCGATGGCCGCGTGTACGCACGATGATCGGGCAATGCGTGATACCTTTGGTGCGGTATTGCAGCGATGCCACATCATCACTGAGCGGTTGCAAGCCATACAGCAGGTAATCCAGGTACTGGATCTCCGCAATCGGCCGGAGGCCGCGCAAAGCCATGCCAATGCCCTGTCCCATGATGGTCAGCTCACGGATACCGGTATCAGAGATACGGTCTTTACCATGTTTCTGTTGCAGGCCGGCAAAGCCCTGGTTCACATCGCCGATCTTGCCCACGTCTTCACCGAAAGCAAATACTTTCGGATTATTGGTGAAGAGCTGATCGAAATATTTGTTGAGGATCTCGTAGCCATTGAGCGTAGTGGCTTCTGCATCGTATTCAGCAGGCACTACAGGTACATTCAACGCAGAGTTAACGCCGGTGGCATGGAGATAGGTATTGTAATTGTCTTTTTCTGTAGCCAGGTACTGATCGTAGTATTGTTGCAGTTCCTGTATTGCGGTTTCTCCTTTCAGTGCCCTGTGTCTCACAAGAATGCTGGCGGCAGCTTTGAGAATATCGCGGCGTTGTGGCTCGCGGTTCTGTTGCAGCTCACGTATAACATTGTTTACAAAATCGCTGTGAGCGCCGCCCAGTGCAGCTACCGGCGCAGCCAGGGAGATGAATGTCTGCACCTGTTGTTTGATGGGTGCGATATATTTTTCCCAGGCAGATTTACGCGCTTCCTGCGCTACTACTTTAGCGGCGGCTTCTATTTCGCGTAAGGTCTCTTCGTCAGCGAGTGCGTTCTCTATGATCCACGAGCGCATCTTCGTGTTACAGTCGAACTCTTTTTCCCAGGCAAGACGTTCCTTGCTTTTATAACGCTCATGTGAACCGCTGGTGGAGTGGCCTTGCGGCTGTGTGATCTCTTCCACATGGAACAGCGCAGGAACGTGGGTTTCACGCACTTTGCGGATCGCGGCTTCAAACACTTCACACATGCCGGCGTAGTCCCAGCCTTTTACATTGTATATATCAAAGCCATTGGTGCCATCCGCTTTGCGGAAGCCTTCCAGTGCGGCGCTGATGGAGTTCTTGGTAGTTTGATATTTACGCGGCACGGAAATACCATAACCATCATCCCATACAAACACGGCCAGTGGCACCTGCAATACACCCGCAGCATTCATGGTTTCCCAGAAATGCCCTTCCGACGTAGAGGCGTCACCGATAGTGGCGAAACAGATTTCGTTACCGTTATGGGAGAGATGATCAAACGGGTGCAGCGCGGGCACCTCGCGGAACAGTTTGGAGGCATAGGCAAGACCTATGGCGCGCGGCATCTGACCGGCGGTAGGCGCCATATCTGCAGCAGAATTTTTCATGCCGGCCAGATTCAGCCAGTTGCCATCTTTATCAATATTGGGAGTGGCAAAGTGTGAATTCATCTGGCGCCCGGCAGAAAACGGATCATGATTGATGTCAGGATCTGCATAGAGTTGCGAAAAGAACTGCTCCGGGGTGGCGATACCGGTTGCAAAAGCAACGGTCTGATCGCGATAATAACCAGAGCGGAAATCGCCAGGCTGAAAGTATTTTGCCATGGCTATCTGCGCCAATTCCTTTCCATCCCCAAAGATGCCAAACTTTGCTTTGCCGGTAAGCACTTCCTTACGGGCAAGCAGACTAACTTCCCTGCTCTCGCAGGCTAACCTGTAGTCATTTAGCACTTCCTTGCGGAATTCATCGAATGACAACCGGCTTTCTATATTCATAGCTAGTGCTTTATTTTCTTTCATGCCGCTTTGTTAAAGAACAAAAGTAAGGTTAATTATACAGTTCAGAAATAGCACAATTTCCGACATTCAAAATAATCTGATTTTTTTTAATAAGAATTTAATAAATTGTAAGGTATCTATTACTTTTTGGCCGTAAATTTGTTTTCTGCAAGAAAGAAATTCATTTTTTTTAACCAGTCGCTTTAAAACCAGCATATGAAAATGAAAAAATTTATTCTATCCCTATTTGCAAGCATGCTTTTGACAACAGCGCTGTGGGCACAATCTCAGACTCCTAACGCTACTGATTCAAAAGTGAAATTTGCCAAAGAAACCATCGATTTCGGTAAAACCGAACTGAACAAAGCGGTAACAGTTGATTTTGAATTTACCAACGTTTCTAAAGAGCCAGTGTTGATCGAAGCTGCCCGTGCAAGTTGCGGTTGCACCACTCCAAAATGGACACAGGAGCCTATCCTGCCTGGTAAAAAAGGTAAGGTAACTGCCAGCTACAACGCCAGCAGCCTGGGTCAGCAAAACAAAACCATCTGGGTAAAATTCAAAGGAGTTGATCAGGACAAAGAACTGCACCTCACCGGTACAGTTGGTTCCAACAACAAATAGTACTGTCAATAAAATCATTTAAAAAACCTTGCAGCAAATGCTGCAAGGTTTTTTTGTTGCCCGCACGGTACCTATCTTTGCAACGCAAAAGAATCAAAACAATTTTATGCCTACCATTAGCCAGAGAGGCGAGCAGATGCCTTCCTCTCCTATCAGAAAGCTGGTGCCATTCGCCGAAGCAGCCAAGAAAAGAGGGGTGAAAGTATATCATCTCAATATCGGCCAGCCAGATATCGAAACGCCCAAACCCGTGCTGGATGCGGTGCGCCATTCCGATTTCAAGATACTGGAGTACAGCCACAGTGCAGGTAATGAAAGCTATCGCCGTAAACTCACCGAGTATTACCAGCGCTTTAATATCTCGCTCACGCCGCAACAGATCATCGTTACCACCGGCGGCTCTGAAGCCATCATCTTTGCTTTCATGGCCTGCCTCGATCCAGGCGACGAGATCATTGTTCCAGAACCTTTCTATGCTAACTACAACGGCTTTGCGGTAGAGGCAGAAGTGAAGATCAAAACTATTACCTCCAATATTGAAAGCGGCTTCGCACTCCCTGCCATGGCCGATTTCGAGAAGGCCATCACGCCTCGCACCAAAGCCATCCTGATCTGTAACCCGAATAACCCTACCGGTTATCTCTACAGCCAGGAAGAAATGGAAGTGCTCAAGCAACTGTGCCTGAAACATAACCTGTTCCTTTTCTCTGATGAGGCCTACCGTGAGTTTTGCTACACTGGTACACACTTTTCGGCCATGAACCTCGAAGGACTGGAAAACAACGTGATCCTGATGGATACCATCTCCAAGCGCTACAGCGCCTGTGGTGGCCGTATCGGGGCATTCGTTACCAAAAACCAGCAGGTGCTGGATGCTGCCATGAAGTTTGCACAGGCGCGTCTCAGTCCTCCCTCCTTTGCACAGATCGCCGGCGAAGCGGCTGTAGACCTGCCCGCCGATTACTTCGACGTTATCAAAGCGGAATACCAGAGCCGCCGCGACATCCTCGTGGAAATGCTCAACAAGATCCCCGGCGTGTTCTGCCCTAATCCGGGCGGCGCTTTCTACGCCATGGCCAGCCTCCCGATCGATGATTCCGACAAGTTCTGCCAATGGATGCTGGAATCTTTCTCACATGAGCAACAAACCGTGATGATGGCGCCTGCTACAGGTTTCTATGCCACTCCAGGACTGGGCAAAAAAGAAGTGCGCCTGGCTTATGTGCTGAATCGTGAAGATATTCGTCATGCAATGGTCTGCCTGCAAAAGGCATTGGAAGTTTATCCGGGTCGTACTAATTGATAAAAAAGAGAGATAAAATATATTATAAATAATTTTATATATGTTTTTTATGAAGAAAATTCAATTTTTAACGGTTCACCTATTGGATTTTTGATATTTTATTTTGTATATTTGATATACAAACAGGAAATAGACCAAAATAATCAATAAATAAAAAATATTTACATATACGATAGGTTGCAGAAATCTAAACTTGTTTAAGAAAAATTTAACCTGCAGAATTTCTTGAAACACGGTTTTGGTCCGACCTTTGAATTACAATTACAGCGATGATTTATCAGTCATCTGTAAAAAACTAAGATTGACTAAAACGTTTTAGCAAAATATCGTATTTTTGTATCAGTTTTTCATAACGTGGAATTTATAAAGGCAAACGGCTCTGATCACAGAGCCGTATTTTTTTGCCCATATTACGGGTTTACCCTTAAAAAAGTCCGGAAAGTACTGATTCAGGGCTTCTGAAGAAAAAATTCCCCTCCCCAATTCACTTTAACACACCTTTTTTTTATAATATTGTTATGTAATAAAACGGCGGAATAACTACAGCATTTATGCGTAGGATTTTCGTTTGTTTTCATAACGTGGAATTTTAAAATGCAACGGTCCCGATTCCTCGGGACCGTCTCTATTTAAACTCGTATGTAATGCAGGATATTAGTGCTGATGCGCTTTGATCATCGCAAAGAAATCATCGAACAGGTAGCGGGAATCATGCGGACCCGGAGTAGACTCAGGGTGGTACTGCACAGAAAACGCCGGCTTGTTCTTGATGCGGATGCCTTCTACGGTGTTATCATTCAGGTTGATATGCGTTACCTCCACATTAGGATTGGCTTCCACCGCCTTAGGATCCACCGCGAAACCGTGGTTCTGCGTAGTGATCTCACATTTACCGGTTTGCAGGTTCTTTACCGGGTGGTTCAAGCCGCGGTGACCGTGATGCATTTTGTAAGTGGGAATATCATTAGCCAGCGCCAGCAGCTGATGACCAAGACAGATGCCAAACATAGGCCTTTCAGCAGCAAGGATCTGTTTTACGGTTTCCACCGCATATTTCAGCGGCGCCGGATCGCCAGGACCATTGGACACAAAATAAGCGTGCGGCTTGAATGTTTCACACTCCTCAAATTTGGTATCTGTAGGGAACACTTTCAAATAGGCGCCTTTTTCAGACAGGCATTTCAGCATGTTTCTTTTCACACCGTTGTCCAGCACGGCTATACGGATTTCCGCATTCGGGTTGCCAATATGATAAGGCTCTTTGGTAGTCACTTCCTGGCACAGCGCCAAACCTTCCATGGACGGCACTTTTGCCAGCTCTGCCTTCAGTTTTTCCACATCCAGTATCTCGGAGGAGATGATGCAGTTCATCGCACCTTTGCTGCGGATATGAGATACCAGCGCACGGGTATCCACATCATAGATCGCCACCAGGTTGTTGTCGGTCAGGAATTTCTCCAATGACTCATCGGCCATTTTCCTAGAGTAGTTATAGGCGATGTTTTTGGCGATCAGACCGCTGATCTTCACACTGCTACTTTCTACGTCATCTTTTTTGGTCCCATAGTTACCAATATAGCAGTTGTTCATGATCAGCACCTGCCCTTTGTAAGAAGGGTCGGTAAACACTTCCTGGTAACCCGTCATACCAGTATTGAAAGCTAATTCACCGGCAGCAGTGCCAATTTTTCCAAAAGCTTTTCCCTGAAAAACCGTGCCGTCGTCTAACAGCAGTATGGCAGGTTGGATGGTTCTTGTCTGAGGCATTTCTGGTATCTGTTCTTGTTTTATATTTTAAAAAAAACCTTCAAGGGCGTGTTGGCCCTGAAGGTTCGGATAAAAAACCGTGCAAAGTTATGAAATGCAACAGTTAAATGCAGATTTTTTTTGCCTCAGCAGAACAGGGCTATTTGATCTTCACAGATTTCATCACTCTCCTCGCCACTTCCTGCCCTACCGGATCATCTTCCCGGTAATTGATATGTATCTGCCAGCGGCTGGCGCCCCGCACCGCTACCAGGTTCGCAAAAGTGAGGCGGATAGCGCCTTTGTACAGATAACTGCCTTCTTCCAGCACGCCAGGGGCGCCGGAGATCAGCACGGGCACTGATTTACATTGTATCTCCGATATCTGGCGCTGCAATTGCATTTCCCGATGGCAGGATGCTACTGCATCTTCCAGGTCGTTGGACACATTTGATTGATAACTGCGCAGGTTCACGGTGATCTGTATGCCGCCTCCATCTTCATTACTGTAACTCTTCACATATTCCACCGTTTTAGCCTCTTCCCGGTCCAGCGGCCGGTCATGCACCCACAACTTCACCGGCGTACTGATCTCCAGCGCCTGACGGCCAATGGTAGCCGTTTGCCAGTTGCTGTACAGGCTTGACTTTGGCACCTTCGGATACAACAGTGTAAATACAGCCCGCTTGCCAAAAAGGGTACCGGCAGTAGCAATCATGATCATCAGCACGGAGAAGAACAATACGACTTTGCCGCGGTTCCCCGGCTGAAACTGCCGCCGCGTCCAGGCGGCCACCGGCTTAGGTTTCCGTTCTTTTATCTCCACGGCCACCGCTTGCCGGTATTCGTCAAAATCCGCCATAGGCCGGCTCTGATGCCAATCGGAAAAATTATTGGCCATCTTCTTTCCACATTGCTCGCAAAAGGTCAGGTATTCGGATTTTATTGCATTAGCGTGCTGGCAGTGGTTACATAACAGGTATTTCATAGGACAGATAGGTATATCTCCTGTAATATTACGAAATTTCCGCATTTATCAAGGCATAAAAAAGGGTTACGGTGGCGCCGTAACCCTTTTTTGTATCGTAATGTAAAATTACTCAGCTGATTTTTCTTCAGCTTTAGGTTCAGCAGCAGCTTCACCTTCAGCTTTCTTTTTAGCGCCACCAGCACGGCGGGTTTTCTTGGCAGGAGCTTTTTCAGCAGTAGTGCCGGCACCGTAGATTTCGTTGAAATCAACCAGTTCGATCAGTGCTACTTCTGCGTTATCACCTACACGTTTACCCAGCTTGATGATGCGGGTGTAACCACCTGGACGGTTAGCGATTTTTTCGCTGATAGTGCCAAACAATTCTTTGATAGCTTCTTTATCCTGCAGGTAGCTGAATACGATTCTGCGGTTGTGGGTAGAATCCTTTTTACCTCTTGTCAGCAGCGGCTCAACATACACACGCAGCGCTTTTGCTTTAGCGAGGGTAGTGGTGATACGTTTGTGGCTGATCAGTTCGCAAGCCAGATTGGACATCAGGGCTTTACGGTGGGAAGCAGTTCTGCTTAATTTGTTTAATTTAACTCCGTGACGCATGACATTTTTGTTTTACCCCTTGCACCGTGTCAGGAATTGCAAGGTACTTATGAAAATTGAGTGATTTTTGGATTGCCTGATTTTCGAATTTCAATTCTCAAATTCAAAAATCAAGAAATTCCAAAATGATTTTATTCTTCTTCGAGTTTCAGTTTGGACAGGTCCATACCGAAGTGCAGGCCTCTTTCGCCGAGTACTTGCTCGATTTCGCTCAGTGATTTCTGACCGAAGTTTCTAAACTTCATCAGCTCTTCCTGCTCGTACTGTACCAGTTCGCTCAGGGAGTTGATTTTTGCTGCTTTCAGACAGTTGAATGCACGTACTGACAGATCGAGATCTTCCAGCGGTGTTTTCAGTATCTTACGCAGTTGCAGTGTTTGTTCGTCTACCACATCTTCTTTCTCAGCGTCTTTGGTATCAAAGCTGATGTTTTCATCGGTGATGATCATCAGGTGCTGGATGAGGATACGGGAAGCCTGTTTCACTGCTTCTTCCGGGTGGATAGTACCGTCTGTGATCACCTCCATGATGAGTTTCTCATAGTCAGTTTTTTGTTCCACACGGGTATTTTCGATGCTGTACTTAACGTTCTTGATCGGTGTGAAGATGGAGTCAATAGCGATGTAGCCAAATACTGCATCTTTGGGTTTGTTTTCCTCTGCAGGAACATAACCACGACCTTTACCGATAGTCAGTTCGATGTCCATCTTGGCAGAAGGATCGAGGGTACAGATCAACAGCTCAGGGTTCATGATCTGGAAAGCGCTGGTGGCTTTTTCGATCATATCCGCACGGAATTCTGTTTTACCCTTGATTGACAGTGTGATCTTTTCATTCGTCACATCACTCTCGGAGATCCTCTTGAAACGAACCTGTTTCAGGTTCAGGATGATCTCAGTAACGTCTTCAGTAACACCTTTCAGTGTGGCGAATTCGTGATCAGCACCCTCAATCTTGATACCCACAATGGCATAGCCCTCCAAAGAAGACAACAGTACGCGGCGTAACGCATTACCGATGGTCACAGCATAACCTGGTTCTAATGGACGGAATTCGAATTGAGCTTCAAAGTCGGTAGACTTCTGCAATACGATCTTATCAGGTTTCTGGAAATTTAAAATTGCCATTGATATGATAGATTTATGAGTTTAAATATGAATTTAGTCCATGACCGAAGGCCATGGACTAATTTATTACTTAGAGTACAATTCCACGATCAGTTGTTCCTTGATGTTCTCAGGAACGCTCTCTCTCTCAGGATAAGCAATGAATGTACCTTTGAATTCCTTCTCGTTCCAGTCTAACCAGCTGAACTTGGGATTTTTACCGCGGATAACGCTGGTAAGCGCAGTATTGTTCGCGGTTCTGTTCTTCAGGCTGATGATATCGCCTGGTTTCAGTTGGAAAGAAGGCGTATTCACTACGATACCGTTAACAGTAATGTGTTTGTGAGATACGAGCTGGCGAGCAGCGGGGCGGGAAGGAGCGATACCCAGACGGAACACGGTGTTGTCCAGACGGGCTTCCAGTAATTTGATCAATACTTCACCGGTAACACCTTTCCTGCGGTTAGCTTCGTCGAACAGGTTGCGGAACTGACGCTCCAGTACACCGTAAGTGTATTTTGCTTTCTGTTTTTCTCTCAGCTGCAGTGCGTATTCGCCCAGCTGTTTACGCTTGCGGTTAGCGCCGTGCTGACCCGGAGGGTTACTGTTTTTACCTAAATACTTGCCATTACCGAGAATGGGCTCACCAAAAATTCTGGAAATTTTGGTCTTTGGTCCTGTGTACCTTGCCATAAAAATTGAATATACTTAAGATTTTTTAGTTAATGGTGCAAGCTCTTCAAAAAATCTCAAAAACCCGATCATGCACCCAATATAAATTATAAACTACAAAGTCCAGATACCAGACTTCGAGCGAAATCCGGTATCTGGAATTTGTTGTTTTATATTCCTACACTCTTCTTTTCTTGGGAGGACGGCAACCATTGTGTGGTAAAGGCGTCACGTCTTTGATCATGCTCACTTCGATACCAGAGGTAGCGATAGCGCGAATAGCGCTTTCACGGCCGGCACCCGGCCCCTTTACAAAAACGTCTGCTCTTTTCAGACCGGCATCCATAGCAACTTTAGCAGCATCTTGTGCAGCCAGCTGAGCTGCGTAAGGAGTGTTCTTTTTAGAACCTCTGAAGCCCATTTTACCTGCAGAAGACCAGGAGATAACCTGACCATGCTTGTTGGTGATGCTTACAATGATATTGTTAAAGCTAGCAGAGATATGAACATCTCCGTAGTTGTCTACTTTTACTACCCTCTTTTTATTAGCAGCAGTTTTTGTATTAGTTGCTTTTGCCATAATGATTTAAATTCCAAATATGAAATTCCAGATCCCAAATTTTACACGACCTTGCCGTCATAGAAACCCCGCTGATTCGGACCTTGGGATTTCAACCTGGGATTTTATTTACTATTTCTTAGTTGCTTTTTTCTTACCAGCCACTGTTTTACGCTTACCTTTACGGGTACGGCTGTTGGTACGTGTACGCTGGCCTCTTACCGGCAAGCCTTTCCTGTGGCGCAGACCGCGGTAGCAAGCGATATCCAGCAAACGCTTGATATTCATTTGTACTTCAGAACGCAATTGACCCTCTACCTTAAACTCGCCGTTGATGATGTTACGGATGGCAGCTTGCTCATCGTCATTCCAATCCTTCACTTTCTTGTTGAAATCAATTTCCGCCTTGTTCAGGATATATTGGGCGGTAGAACGGCCTATACCAAAGATATAGGTGAGGCCAATTTCTCCTCTTTTATTTTTAGGAAGATCTATACCGGCTATACGTGCCATATTTCTATTTTAGATTTTATGATTCTGATTAAAAAATCAAATTCCGAAAGGGAATATTAACCCTGACGTTGTTTGAAGCGAGGATTCTTTTTGTTGATCACCAACAAAACGCCTTTCCTACGAACTATTTTACAATCCGCACTTCTTTTTTTGATTGCAGCTCTTACCTTCATGATGATTATTTTATAAAAGGTTATATTTTTTGTTAATTCTTTCCAACCTCACATTCCAGTCTGATAATTACTTGTATCTGAAAATTATACGGCCTCTTGATAAATCGTATGGGCTCATCTCCACTCCAACCTTGTCTCCGGGCAGAATGCGTATATAGTGCATTCTCATTTTTCCAGAAATGGTGGCCAGAATCTCATGCCCGTTTTCCAATTTTACACGGAACATAGCGTTCGATAAGGCTTCTAATATAATTCCATCCTGCTTAATGAGTGCCTGTTTTGCCATAAAAATTTTTAGGACTGCAAAGATAGCATTTATCTTTTGAAATAGAAAAATTTCCCTTGATTATTATTCTTACAACCAGTCTTTTAAACAAATCTGCCCAGCCTCACTTTCAGATAAGTATAATATCAAATAGATAGAATACTTAGTATTAATAGTTTGTATTCAATTCCGGGTTATTCTTCTCTTCCTTTTCAATGTCCGCAAAAGTCGACAAAACATCCGCCTTTCCTTTGCCTACCGCCACTGTATGCTCAAAATGCACGGAAGGACTGCTGTCGCGGGTCACCACGGTCCAGCCATCTTCCATATATTCCACATCCTTGCTACGGAGGTTGATCATCGGTTCAATGGCGATCACCAGGCCTTCCTTCATCACCGGGCCACTGCCACGTTTACCGTAGTTAGGCACCTGGGGATCTTCGTGCAGGTTCCGGCCCAGGCCGTGGCCTACCAGTTCCCTTACCACGCCATAGCCTCTCTCCTTCTCTGTATACTCCTGGATAGCATAGGAGATATCCCCTATCCTGTTGCCTACTACCGCTTTTTCGATGCCTTTGTACAAAGCCGCTTTGGTAGCGCCCATCAGGCGAAGCACATTTTCCGGTACATTGCCAATGGCGAAGGTATAGGCGCTGTCGGCATGGTAACCATTCAGGTACACGCCCACGTCCACCGTAACGATGTCTCCGTCTTTCAGCACATATTTATTGGGAATACCGTGCACCACCTCTTCATTTACAGAGATACAGCAAGCATTCGGAAATCCTTTATAATTCTTGAAGGAAGGAACGGCGCCATGATCAACGATATATTTATCCGCCACTGCATCTACATCGAGGGTGCTCATGCCGGGCTTCAGGTTCTTTGCCACCTCCGCCAGGGCTGCACTCAGGAGCAGCGCGCTTTTACGCATTAATTCTATCTCTTCCTTGGTCTTATAATGAATCATAACAATCCTTTTCTTCTTGCACCCCGCACAACCCTGCGCGGAGGCCACTTTCAAATAACATAGCCACTAAAGCATAAAATTACGTTTCATGCTTATGTGGCTATTATATTGTTCTTGTACGCCAGGGGCGCGCAATTACTTATGCATTAGCCGGGGCAGTTCTGCCTTTGATACGGCCGGTGCTCATGAGCCCATCATAGTGGCGCATCAGGAGCTGGCTTTCGATCTGTTGCAG
Source organism: Chitinophaga vietnamensis (assembly GCF_902167635.1). Lineage (GTDB taxonomy): Bacteria > Bacteroidota > Bacteroidia > Chitinophagales > Chitinophagaceae > Chitinophaga > Chitinophaga vietnamensis. Next base: position 242,574 of record NZ_CABHMS010000005.1, on the reverse strand, counting down.
CGTATCCAGGATAACGCCTACCATGATCAACAGGGAAGTACCACCGAAGAAGGTGGCAAAGTTGCTGTTAACACGGAAAGCGGCAGCTACACCTGGAAGAATACCTACCAGCGCCAGGAAAAATGCGCCAGGCAGGGTGATACGGTCCATCACCGCACCGATATAATCGGCAGTGGCTTTACCAGGTTTAACACCAGGAATGAAACCGTTGTTGCGTTTCATCTCATCCGCCATCTGGGTGGGGTTGAAGATCAGCGCAGTATAGAAGTAAGTAAATACGATTACCAGTACGGCATAAATCAGGTTATACCAGCCATTGGTGTGATCACTGAAGATGCGGACAAAGCCGGATGCACTTTCAGAAGAAGTGGCAAAGCCAATCACCGTAGCCGGGATGAACATGATCGCCTGGGCAAAGATGATGGGCATTACACCGGCAGCATTCACCTTCAGGGGAATGAACTGGCGTACACCACCATACTGTTTATTGCCCACAATACGTTTGGCGTAGTTAACGGGGATTTTGCGGGTACCCTGAACAAGCAGGATGAGCCCCACTGTGATCAGGATGAAAACTGCAATTTCTATCAGGAAGAGGATCGGGCCACCGCCACCAGCGATTTTGGTGGAAAATTCCGCGATCAGCGCCTGTGGCAGACGGGCAAGGATACCCATCATGATGATGATGGAAGTACCGTTACCGATGCCTTTATCTGTAATCTTTTCACCGAGCCACATTACAAACAGGGTACCTGCTGTAAGCACAACGGTAGTGGAGAGCCAGAAGAAGAAAGTGCCATATTCCGGGATAATAGCGCCACCTGACTGATTACGCAGATAAGCAACGTAAGCACTTGCCTGGAAGCCTGTTACCACCACGGTGAGGATACGGGTGTACTGGTTGATCTTTTTGCGGCCGCTTTCACCTTCCTTCTGCAGTTTCTGGAAATAAGGCACTGCTATCGTTAACAGCTGGATAGCGATAGACGCGGAGATGTACGGCATGATACCGAGCGCAAAAATGGAGGCTCTTGAAAACGATCCACCTGCAAACATGTTAAACAGCCCCAGGATCCCCTGATTGGAACTTTTTGAAAACTCTGTGAGGGCGTTGGCATCAATACCGGGCAATGCAATATAGGATCCGATACGGTAGATCAGGACCAGGAGCAGGGTGGTCAAGATGCGGTTACGCAGGTCCTCGATACTCCAGATATTCTTAATCGTTTCGATAAATTTCTTCACAGGAAGATAAAGGTTTAATAGCGCTATTAAATATGAAAAGACGCACTACTCCGTAGGCGTCTCCTCAGTCGTAAAGTCTTATACCAGTTCTACTGATCCACCTGCTGTTTCGATGGCCTGCTTAGCTTTCTCACTGATCGCGTTCACTTTCACAGTAACCTTCGTTTTCAGTTCGCCATGAGCCAGAATCTTAACTTTGGCGGTCCTGTTGATCAGACCATTCATGAACAGGTTCTCGAGATTGAATTCCTGGAGACCATATTTTTCAACCAGATGATCGATTTGACCCAGGTTAAAGATCTGATACTCTTCGCGGTTATTGTTTTTGAAACCACGTTTAGGCATACGGCGCTGGATAGGCATCTGGCCACCTTCGAAGCCTCTTTTGCTGGAGTAACCGGCACGTGATTGAATACCTTTGTTACCTTTTGTGGAAGTACCACCTTTACCGGAAGCCTCACCACGACCCAGGCGCTTCTCTTTATGTACGGAGCCTTTAGCAGGCTGTAATGAATGCAGATTCATAGTTTAATTTTTTTTACTTACGCGGAAATTAACCGCTCGCATGTTAAATGTAAAGTGTCTATTGTAAAGTTACAAATGTAAAAGTAAGATTATCAACAGACAATCCCACAGCAGTGTTAGGCTTAGCCGTTTACCTGCTCAACTTTTACCAGATGATTAACTTTAGTAACCATACCCAGGATCTGAGGAGTAGCTTCTACTTCAACAGTAGCGTGCATTTTAGTCAGGCCCAGTGCCTTCAAGGTCAGTTTCTGCCTTTCAGGACGGTCGATACCACTTTTCACCTGAGTGATTTTAATCTTTGCCATAAACCCCTATCCGCCGGCGGCGGAGTAATTTAATTGTTAATGAAATAGTTCTGATATTACACACGGGAAAACCAATCTCCTTCCGGAGATCAGTATCAACCGTTGAATACTTTCTTCAGTGAAACAGTTCTGGTTTTAGCTACGCTTACTGGCTCACGCAACAGGCCGAGCGCTTTGAATGTAGCTTTTACCACGTTATGCGGATTGGCAGAACCCAGAGATTTAGCCAGTACGTCAGTAACGCCAGCGCTTTCCAGTACGGCGCGCATAGAACCACCAGCGATCACACCAGTACCATGAGCGGCAGGTTTGATCAATACTTTGGCAGCGCCTTCTTTTGCAAACTGATCGTGAGGGATAGTACCGTGCATAACAGGAACCTTGATCAGGTTCTTCTTAGCATCGTCTATACCTTTGGTAATAGCCTGCTGTACTTCTTTCGCTTTACCAAGACCATGACCCACCACGCCGTTTTCATTACCTACTACTACCAGTGCGGAGAAACTGAATGTACGACCGCCTTTGGTGGTTTTAGTAACACGGTTGATCGCCACAACTTTCTCTTTCAGCTCCAGGTCACCGGCCTTTACTTTATTGAATGAATTCTTTGCCATTTTATTTTATAAGAATTACTTGTTCAGAATGATAAAATTCGGATCCGGTTATTAAAACTGGAGCCCGCCTTCTCTTGCACCGTCAGCTACGCTTTTAATGCGGCCGTGATATAAATAACCACTTCTGTCGAATACGCAGGTGGTGATACCCAAAGCAACTGCTTTAGTAGCCAGGGCTGCGCCTACCAGTTTGGATTTTTCAGTTTTGGTACCTTTCTGCGCTTTGATATCCTTATCGCGGGAAGAAGCTGCAGCCAGGGTTGTACCATTGGTATCATCGATCAGTTGCACATAGATGTCGCTGTTGCTGCGAAATACAGATAACCTTGGTGCTTTTGCAGTACCGGAGATCTTCTTACGGATGCGGTAGCGGATCTTCTGTCTCCTGTTAACTTTTGTGCTCATTTTGAGTTTAATTTTATTTATCCCGATGCTGCCGGGATATTGTTAAAATTAGCTAACCAGCCATTGCAAGCTGATTAGCTAACTTAAAAATTTTATTTACCTGCTGATTTACCAGCTTTCTTGCGTACAACTTCATCGCTGTAGCGTACACCTTTACCTTTGTAAGGCTCAGGTTTACGCAGGCTGCGGATTTTAGCGGCAACCTGACCGAGCAGCTGGTTGTCAACACCTTCCAGCATGATCTTAGGGTTCTGACCTTTTTCAGTTAAGGTGCTAACCTTCAGTTCTTTAGGCACTTCAAACACGATGTTGTGAGAGTAACCCAGTGCGAGGTCCAGTAACTGACCGCTGTGTGCAGCTTTATAACCCACACCCACAAGTTCCAGTTGTTTTTTGAATCCTTCTGTAACACCCAGTACCATGTTGGCGATCAGTGCGCGGTACAGACCGTGCAGCGCTTTGTGGCGGATCTGGTCAGTAGGGCGGATTACGTTCAATACGCCATCCTTCACTTCTACTTTGATATCCCTGTCGATGAGCTGTTTCAGTTCACCTTTAGGTCCTTTTACTGTTACTTCATTGGCAGGAGATACAGTAACTGTAACGCCGCTAGCCAATTTGATAGGACTTTTACCTATACGAGACATAACTTTAGTTTAAAGTTGTTGATGATTTGATTACCGGTTATCCGTGTTCAGCGCCGTATAGAGAGCTTAATTGTCAGATAACTGCGGGACTGGCGATTGCATAGCAAAGCCGGTCGGGTATATTAATAGATGTAGCAAACTATTTCGCCACCTACGTTCTGAGCTTTCGCTTCTTTGTCGGTCATAACACCTTTGGAAGTGGACACAATTGCCACACCCAGGCCATTCTTCACGCGTTTGAACTCAGCAGGTTTTGCGTACTGACGCAAACCTGGGCGGCTGATGCGTTGCAATTCCTTGATAGCGGGTTCTTTGGTTTGAGGATCGTATTTCAGCGCGATCTTGATCACACCTTGTTTGTTATCCTCTTCGAATTTGTACTTCAGGATATAACCTTTATCGTACAGAATTTCTGTAATACGTTTTTTCAGCTTGGAAGCCGGGATTTCCACGATCCTGTGGGTGGCCATTTGCGCGTTCCGGATTCTTGTCAGGAAGTCTGCTATTGGATCAGTAACCATTGTCTTAAATAGTTTGATGATGTTTACAATGCGATATCCAATCAGTATTAGATGGGAATCAAAAAAATTCAAAGATTTTCGAATTTGAGGATTTACGGATTTAAAATCCGAAAATCAAAAAATCCGAAAATACTGTTTACCAGCTGGCTTTTCTTACGCCAGGGATTTTACCTGCCAGTGCCAGGTCGCGGAACATGTTCCTGCAGAGGCCGAAGTGACGCATGTAGCCTTTAGGACGACCGGTCAGCTGGCACCTGTTTTTCAGACGAACAGGAGAAGCGTTTTTGGGCAGTTGGTCCAGTGCAGCGTAATCGCCTGCTGCTTTCAGCGCGGCGCGTTTTTCTGCAAATTTGGCTACCATTGCTTCCCTTTTCCTTTGTCTGGCTTTTACGGATTCTTTTGCCATAATTTATTTATCGTTTCGATTTTACTGATTATCTTTTTTCATGTTCCTGAACGGCATACCCATTTCTTTCAGCAGCTCGTAAGCTTCTTCGTTGGTGTTTGCAGTTGTCACGAAAGTGATATCCATACCGGACATTTTAGTCACTTTATCGATATCGATTTCGGGGAAGATGATTTGTTCAGTGATACCCAGGGTATAGTTACCACGGCCGTCGAAAGCTTTTTCGTTCACACCTTTGAAGTCGCGTACGCGAGGCAGAGACACAGCGATCAAACGATCCAGGAAATCGTACATGTTCACGCCGCGCAGTGTTACACGAGCACCGATAGGCATGTTTTTCCTGAGTTTGAAGTTGGAGATATCCTTTTTAGACAGGGTAGCGATTGCTTTCTGACCAGAAATACGGGTCATTTCGTCTACAGCGATATCCACCAGTTTTTTATCGCCAACGGCACCATTGATACCTTGGTTCAGGCAGATTTTAACCAGGCGTGGAACCTGCATTACACTTTTGTAGTTGAATTTCTTCATCAGTGTACCTGCAACTTCTTCTCTGTATTTCTTCTGCAGTCTCGGAGTATATGTAGTGTTAGCCATTATTTAATTACCTCCCCTGATTTTTTAGCGATACGGATTGTTTTACCATTCTCTCTCTGTCTGTTAACCCTGGTAGGTTTACCAGCTTTAGCATCCCACAGCATTACGTTAGAAATGGCAATAGGAGCTTCTTGCTTCACAATACCACCTTTGGTGTTCTGAGCAGTAGGCTTCGTATGCTTGGTAATAATGTTAACGCCCTCTACAAGAATGCGGGCTTCTTCAGGATTTACTTCCAGCACTTTGCGAGGCTTGGTCCTATCCTTATCGTCGCCGGCAATTACCGCAACCAGGTCGCCCTTCTTAATGTTGAACTTAGGCTTAAATCTAGTTTTCATTACTTTGATTTATTTATAAACGCCAAGCGAAACGTCTGTTTCGCTTGATTAATGTTTTTCTCGTTTTGCAAACGGGCTGCAAAGATAAGAAATATTTAAGAATTTAGGAATTTTGGGATTTTTTGATTTAAATCATAAAAATTCCAAAATCCCTAAATCGACAATATCTTATAACACCTCAGGTGCGAGGGAGATAATTTTCATATAACCCTTATCGCGAAGCTCACGTGCTACCGGACCGAAAATACGGGTTCCGCGAGGTTCGTCTGAGTTGTTCAGCAGTACAACCGCGTTATCATCGAAACGGATATAAGAACCGTCTTTACGACGTAATTTATTCTTGGTTCTTACGATTACGGCTTTAGTAACCATACCTTTTTTAGCACCACCGCCAGGAATTGCATCCTTTACAGTTACCACAATTTTATCGCCCACTTTAGCGTAGTCCTGGCCAGAGTTACCTAACACACGGATGCAAAGTACTTCTTTTGCACCGCTGTTATCAGCTACGTTCAGCCTTGATTCTTGTTGTATCATCGTAATGAGATTTGTTGTTTAGTCAGCGGCTGTAACCAGGATTGCCGGATACAGCTTGAAACAAATAATGAATTATTTTACTTTTTCGATTATTTCTACCAGTCTCCAGCATTTGTTCTTGCTCATCGGACGGGTTTCCGCGATTTTAACGGTATCGCCGATGCTGCACTCGTTCTTATCGTCGTGTGCCATGAACTTGGTAGTTTTTTTAACGAATTTACCATAGATCGGGTGCTTTACCTTACGCTCCACTTTAACAGTGATGGTTTTATCCATTTTGTTGCTGGAAACCACACCAATCCTGGTTTTTCTTAATTTTCTTTCGGTCGTCATTTTTGAAAGTATTTAACTCTCCGGAGGAGGTCTTAAATGTTAATACTAATGCTGTCCTTCTGGCCGGGGCCAGAGAGGATTTAGAAGCCCAGTTGTCTTTTACGCAGTTCAGTATGCATACGAGCGATATCGCGTCTTACGGAGCGGATGCTCATCGGATTTTCGATCGGCGTGATTGCATGACTGAAGGTCATCTTCTTCAAGCGCAGTTCCTCAGCAGAGATTTTCTCTTTAAGGTCTTGTTCGCTCAGGCTTTTCAGGTCCAGCTTTTCTTTTGCCATTGTATTTGGATTTGATTCAGTTTACCGTTTTTGGCGGCTCACCGGATTTATTAGTTATTGTGTTCCTGTGATTACGCAACGTAGTCGCGGCTGGTTACGAATTTCACTTTGATCGGCAGTTTCTGTGCCGCCAGTTCCATCGCTTCTTTGGCTACCTGTAAGGGAACGCCATCTGCTTCAAATAAAATTCTGCCTGGTTTCACTACTGCTGCCCAATGGTCAGGAGCACCTTTACCTTTACCCATCCTCACTTCCAAAGGCTTGGCGGTGATTGGTTTATCAGGGAATATGCGGATCCAAACGTTACCTTCACGTTTCATATGCCTTGTCAGGGCCACACGGGCAGCTTCGATCTGCCTGTCGGTGATCCACTTAGGTTCTAATGCTTTAAGACCGAAAGTACCAAAGGAGAGGGTAGCGCCTCTTTTAGCGTTCCCTTTGATGCGGCCTTTGTGCATCTTCCTGTGTTTCGTTCTTTTTGGCTGTAACATCGTCTATGTTGTTAATGTTAATAGTAATTGTTAATGTCTGCTTTCGCGCTGATACTATGATCTGCGGCCACCGCCACGATGATCACCACCACCTCTTCTTTCGCCGCCACGTTCTCTTCTCTCGCCACCGCGTTCGTTGTGATGATGCTCACGGCCACCGCCACGGTTATCACCTTCTTTACCAGTCAGCACGTTCGGGTTCAGATCGCGTTTGCCCAGTACTTCACCTTTACAGATCCATACTTTGATACCGATCTTACCGTAAACGGTCAATGCAAACAGGGAAGCGTAGTCGATGTCCATACGGTAAGTATGCAAGGGTACGCGACCTTGTTTCATTTCTTCAGCGCGGGCGATTTCAGCACCACCCAGACGGCCGCTTACTTTGATTTTGATACCTTCAGCACCCATTCTCAGTGCAGTAGCAATCGCCATTTTGATAGCACGTTTGTAGTTGATACGGCTTTCAATCTGTTTTGCGATTGTTTCAGCAACGATGTTAGCATCCATTTCAGGGCGGCGGATCTCCAGAATGTTGATCTGAACATCTTCCTTACCTGTCAGCTTCTTCAGTTCTTCTTTGATGCGGTCAACTTCGTTGCCACCTTTACCTATGATGATACCAGGTTTGGAAGTATGAACAGTGATAATCAACTTACCTAAAGTTCTTTCGATCACAACTCTGGAGATGCCACCTTTGTTGATACGGGCATTCAGATAAGTTCTGATCTTGTTATCTTCGATCAGTTTGGTAGCAAAATCTTTCTTGCTGCCATACCAATTAGAGTCCCATCCTCTGATGATACCTAACCTGTTACCAATAGGATTTGTTTTCTGACCCATGTTCTGGTTATTTGTCTATTAGTTTAATAGTTTTAATTTCTCTTACGCGTTCTTGCTGTCCACTACGATTGTAACGTGGTTACTTCTCTTGCGGATACGGTAACCTCTACCTTGTGGAGCAGGGCGCATTCTTTTCAGCGTGCGGCCACCGTCTACGAAGATGGTTTTTACAATCAGGTTAGCATCTTCAACCCTCGCACCTTCATTCTTCACTTTCCAGTTCGCGATGGCAGATACCAGCAGTTTTTCTAATGGTACGCTCGGGTGCTTTGGATGGAATTTCAAAATATTCAAAGCCTTTTCCACATCCAGACCGCGGATCAAGTCTGCCAGCAAACGCATTTTGCGGGTAGATGTAGGATTATTGTTCAGCTTAGCTACTGCTTCCATTGTTATTAATTTCTTGATTTATTGAGTGTCTGCAGCTTGTTATTCAAACCGCAGACTATAATTTACATTTTCTTGTTAGCGTGTCCTCTGAAGTTACGGGTAGGTGCGAATTCGCCCAGTTTGTGGCCTACCATAAATTCCGTTACATAAACAGGAATAAATTTGTTGCCATTGTGAACTGCGAATGTGTGGCCTACGAAATCAGGAGTGATAGTAGAACGGCGGCTCCACGTCTTGATAACAGTACGTTTAGTGCCTTCATTCATTTTTTCTACTTTATTCTCTAATTTCTGGTCTACGTAAGGACCTTTTCTTATGGAACGAGCCATGTCTTTGTGTTTATTATTTTTTCAATTCCAGGTTCCGGTCGTGTTTTACCGGAACCCGGATCATGAAAGATTATAATTTTTTACCGTTTTTCCTGCTGATGATCAGTTTGTCAGAGCTCTTATGCGGCTTTCTGGTTTTCAGACCTTTCGCATATTTACCTGTTCTTGATCTTGGGTGACCGCCGGAAGATTTACCTTCACCACCACCCATCGGGTGATCTACAGGGTTCATAGCCACACCACGGTTGCGGGGGCGGATACCTCTCCAACGGTTAGCACCTGCTTTACCGATGGATTGCAGGGCATGGTCGGAGTTGGAAACAGTACCAACAGTAGCCATGCAGGTGTTGAGCACTTTACGGAGCTCGCCAGAAGGCATTTTCAGTACGGCATATTTTTCTTCTTTGTTGCTCAGCTGTGCATAAGCGCCGGCGCTTCTTGCGATGGCGCCACCTTTACCAGGTTGCAGCTCGATGTTGTGCACAACAGTACCCAGCGGCATATTTTTCAGCAGCAGGGCATTACCTACTTCAGGAGCTACTTCAGCGCCGCTGATAACGGTACCGCCTACTTGCAGGCCCTGCGGAGCAATGATGTAACGTTTCTCACCGTCAGCATAGCTAACCAGTGCGATGAACGCGCTACGGTTTGGATCGTATTCGATCGTTTTAACTGTAGCAGGGATATTCTGTTTGTCGCGCTTGAAGTCGATCACACGGTATTGTTTCTTGTGACCGCCACCGATGTAGCGCATAGACATCCTACCTTGAGCATTCCTACCACCGCTTCTCTTTGCTGGCTCCAGCAGGCTTTTTTCCGGGGTATCCGTAGTCAGTTCCGCATAAGCGTTACCGATTTTCCAGCGGGTACCAGCCGTCATTGGTTTAAATTTCTTCAGTGCCATTACTTCCTAAAAAGTTAAATGTTGTTATGAATTATAAATCGTGATCTGTATATACATCCACATCCCGGCTGTTGGGGCCGGAACGGCACTACATGTTAGCATACAGATCTATAGCTTCGCCTTCGGCGAGGGTAATCACAGCCTTTTTGTAAGACGGTTTTTTACCCGCAATGAAACCGGCTTTAGTAAAGCGGAATTTTGCTTTACCAGGCATTACTGCAGTATTCACATCTGCCACGGTCACACCATAAAATTCTTCCACAGCTTTTTTGATCTCCAGTTTGTTGGCTTTTTTGTCAACGATGAAGTAGTAGCGGTTGAATTTATCGGTGGCTTTATTCACCTTTTCTGATACTACCGGTTTGATTAAAACGTCTGAAAGTTTCATCTTCTTTATACTTATAGCTGTTTGCTTGAAGCTTCAGCTGAGTTATTTAATTGGTTTTTAACACCTTACGCTTCTGCAGGCTCTTCAGTGAAGATTTTAGCAGCGCTTTCTGTAAACACCAGGTAGTTGCTGTTCATGATATCATAAGTATTGATATCGCTCAGCATTGCACCGTCTACAGTAGGGATGTTCCTTAAAGACAGATAAACGTTATCATTGTATTCCGGTGTGATGAACATAGTCTTCTTACCGTCAACATTGATGTTCAGGTTCTTCAGGAGACCAACGAACTGTTTGGTTTTAGGAGCCTGGAGCGCCAGATCTTCAACGATGATGATGCTGTTCTCTTTAGCTTTTACTGACAGGGCAGAGATCTTGGCGAGATCTTTTACTTTTCTGTTCAGTTTGAAACCCCAACCGTGAGGTTTGGGTCCGAAGATGGTACCACCACCTTTATAGAGCGGGTTACGGATGTTACCTTTACGGGCGCCACCAGTACCTTTTTGTTTGTGCAGTTTGCGGGAAGCACCTTTTACTTCAGCTCTGGTCTTCACTTTGTGAGTACCCTGACGCTGTGCGGCGAGGTATTGCTTAACAGCCAGGTAGATCACGTGGTTGTTAGGCTCTACACCGAAGATCTCCTCGGGGAGGTCGATGGATCTGCCTGTTTTCTTACCTTCTATATTTAAAATATCGATCTGCATGTTACTTCTGGATTAAAACGATTGAACCATTGTGGCCGGGAACGGAACCACTTACCAGGATATAATTCTTTTCAGGGAATATTTTCAGAATTTTCAGGCCTTTCACTTTCACTCTTTCATTACCTGTTTGACCTGCCATGCGCATACCCTTGAAAACGCGGGAAGGATAAGAGGATCCACCAACAGAACCGGGAGCCCTGCTTCTGTCGTGCTGACCGTGGGTAGCTTCACCCACACCGGAGAAACCGTGGCGTTTTACAACACCCTGGAAACCTTTACCTTTGGAGGTGCCTACGACGTCGATGGTTTCACCTTCAGCGAAGATTTCGCAGGTGATAGTTTCGCCGAGGGCTTTCTGTACATCCGGGTTACGGAATTCTTTTACAAAACGTTTGGGAGAGGTGCTTGCTTTCGCGAAGTGACTGAGTTCTGCTTTAGTGGTGTGCTTTTCTTTCTTCTCACCGAAAGAAACCTGAATAGCGTTGTAACCATCTGTCTCCAGGTTTTTTACCTGAGTTACAACGTTGGGACCAGCTTCGATAATGGTACAAGCAGTTTGCTTACCATTGGCTTCGAAGATACTGGTCATGCCAATCTTTTTACCAATAATACCTTTCATTTTTTATATGATTTTACCCAGCGCCTGGGGGATTTCTAGCTATCCCCAGGATGGGCGGTTAAATACATTTATTGGGCGGCCGCCCAGAAGGTACGACCTATGTTAAATTTGTTAAAATTGTTATACTGCTGATAATCAGCAGTATAACCATAAATCAAGTAAAAGCGGGCCTTTCACCCAGCCTTGCTGTTGTCCTATGCTTTAATTTCAACTTCTACCCCAGATGGCAAATCCAGCTTGCTGAGCGCATCTACCGTTCTGGAAGAGGACGTGTAAATGTCCAGTAAACGCTTGTGTGTGCACAACTGGAACTGCTCGCGCGCTTTCTTGTTTACGTGCGGGGAACGCAGCACCGTAAAAATTTTCTTCTCTGTAGGTAACGGAATTGGACCAGTTACCACGGCACCCGTGTTACGCACGGTTTTTACGATCTTCTCAGCAGATTTGTCTACCAGGTTATGATCGTAGGACTTCAGCTTGATTCTTATTCTCTGAGACATATGCAATGAACTTCTACTTTTTTTCCCTTTACAAATTGGGAGGGCAAAGGTAACCCGTTTTTTTTATTTGGCAAATAATTCTCAGGAAAAAATAAAAGATTACTGGCAGCAGACACAGTTTGGCAGCAGCGAAAGGAGGGATCTACAGTAGGGAATAGTGCAATGAGGCGCTCGAAAACATTCATTCTGTGCATATTAGGCCTTAGACTAAGTTAATATGCCCATTTTGACAAATATAGGTAAACAAATTTCACAATTCCAAAAATCAAAGAGGATTTATTTATACACAAAAAAAGAGAGGCTGTACCTCTCTGCAGGGAACAGCCTCTCGAATAATCAGGCGCATCGCCTGGGCTTGCTTAACTCTTACAGAGGTAAGCCACCACCCAAACCGCCTAATAATGATTTTACTAATCCTAAGATCAGTGCCAGCAGTTGATTCAGCAGATCCATAGTTTGAAGGTTTTAATAGGTAAACGCCTACTCTATTCTCTGGTTTTCGGCAATCCCAGTGGTTATTTTGTTACCGGAATAAATTTAGACCCAAACTTTCATTCCGCAGTCGTTCATTTTATTCATTTGTCCAACATAACGCCTCATCCATTCATTCCGCTGGCAGCAAGCATTTCAACCAACAATTCGATTTCATATTTTTCAAGTAAGTACGGATTCCTCACAAAAAAAGAGCTCCGGCACGGATCCGGAGCTCTTGAATTTCGTAAGGGAATAATACTGTAATCCCTCACTGGCGGGAACGTACTGATTACAGGCCGCCCAGCAGAGATTTCAGCAATGCAACAATAGTTTGCAGCAGTTGGTTGAGTAAATTCATAAGATGGTTTTTACGTCAAAATAATACCTACTCTGTTACTTGGTTTTCGGCAATCCCAAGGGCTAGCGCTAGACCCGGCATTGAAATTAAAGTGTATTCAGAATATATCACCCATTCATTTTATTCAATTCGTCTTCACTATCTTTCACTTGTTCATTGCGCTGAACCACAGCAAACGGACTCCTAACAACAAAGGCCCCCGGATATATCCAGGAGCCTTGTTGTAAAAGAAATAAATGCTTAAACCTATTTACCAGTTTCTTCTTTATAGATCTGACGAGCTTTGGAAGTAGGCAGGTAGATCTGGAACCCGATGTTCAAACCCAGGTGGTTGGCAGTAGTAGAGCTACCGCCGCCAACAGTCAGATCATACTTCAGCAAGCCTTCCAGGCCCACATTAGGCGTAATGAAATAAGAGATACCAGGGCCTACACCAATGTTGAAACCATTGGTAGAAACACCATTAGCAGGGTTGCTACCGGCGAAGCCTGCATTACCTTCCAGGAAAAAGCGCACCCGCTTTGAAAATTCCAGCTTGCGCACATTCTTGTCTTCAATATAGTAACGGGCAAAACCTCCTACACCGTAATTCACGTCGGAACCGGCATCCTTAACGGTTTTCAGCCCGAAATTAACATACCCGCCAATGGCAAGACCATCCTTAATGAACCAACCTACTTTAGGCGTCAGGTCAAAATTGAATGTCGTGCTGTTTTTCTGGAAGATAAAACCGAGATCGGTTAGATTTGCCCCTACCATTATATTTCCTTTCTGGATTTGTGCATTGGCAACAGAGCCGAACATCAGGGTCAATAATACAAGGGTTAAGAGACGAATTTTTTTCATGATCTAATTTTTAGTTTTAACAATAACATGCTGAATGAGTAACGGTTGACACAGCAATGCAGGTATGCATCAACTGCATTCATGGTAACCAGCGCTTCAAATAATGAACTCGAAAAAAATGTGCAGGCAGGGATAATGGGGAGATATAGTTAACAATCCAAACATTCACAAGGCATTCACACTATACATATGCTTACAAGGGCAAAGCTACTGAAAATGAATATAATAAGTATCTTTTTCTCTCAATAAAATTTAAAAATTCTACTGTAAACCCGTGAATTCCGCTGCCATCAAAGATTATAACACCTTATCACAGCAGGTTGTTTGACAGCATACTGAAAAAATTTATGCATTTATCGGCAGCATATCGATATGCGCACAGAAGGCGCCCTGCTGGCGGAGGAATTGCAGGAAACAATCCATTTTCCTTTCCATGTTGATTCCAGATGTACGCTTGATATAGCCTGGCAATGCATAATTGCTGATATCCGTCATCTCCCAGGGATGGAAGTAAAAAGAAAGGTAGTTGTCTTTACGCAGCACTGTTTTGCAGAAATGCCTGGACAACCACAGCGGCACATTTTTCACGCTGAGCCAGTTGATCGGGTAACGGATCACGGGGGATACGGAAGCTGGAATGATCCATATATTTTCTTCCCGGGAAATTGTACGGGGAAGATGAAAATGGTTATAACGACCGGGCATCCAGGTGGGATTTATCGAAGCGTCGTAAAGGTAGCCGGCCTTATGGAGGGCGGGGAAATTCACCTGTTGCAGGCGTGGCATCCGGAAGCCACGGATCTGCTGGCCGCTGATCTCCTGTAATACCAGCCTTGAGCCTTCAAGATCGGCCGGTGTAAAGGTGTTGTGGTAGTAAGCATGGGAGGCGATCTCATGGCGGGAGGCCACCTGGCGGATCAGTTCAGGATAATGCTGGGCCCAATATGCAGTAATGAAAAAGGTAGCGCGCACCCCATGCTTTTCAAAAAGCTCAAGGGTAGCATGCAGCCCACGACGGGATATTTCCAACTTTTCCTGCAAAGGAACCTGTTGGCCAAATTCTTCGGGGATATCGAATTCTTCAACTTCTACGCTGATCAATATCCTTTTATCGTGTTTCATACAATACCGAACCGGGTTAGCATAAGTTCTTCAATTCAAGATATTCCTGCATGGTAATGAAGCTGCCTTCGGCGGACAGGTCTCTCAACAGCTGCCGGAGGCGGTTTTGCAGGGCAGGACCGGCGTGTCTTTTGGTATATGCCGGTATCTGATACGCTGTCAGTTCCACAAACTCCCATGGATGAAAATACAGACACAGATAGCCATCATGTTTTAAGGTCTGTAATGCGAGAGACTTGAAAACAGCATAGGGAAAATTCTTGAAAGCAAGCCAAAACAAAGGTATACGGAGATTAGGACTAACAGCAGCGGGTACACGTAGTACGCCCTCTTCTGTGTAAACGGTGCGCGGTTTTGACCGATAGTTGTAGCGGCCGGGGATCCAGGTAGGGTTGATCGATGAATCATATACATACCCGGCATTTTTCACATCCAGCATTTCCACATGACGCATACGGGGCATCCGCAGGCCATATACCGGTTTTTCCGTAATGCTCTCCAGCAATTGCTTGCTTTCCAGCAGGTGCTCCGGTGTAAAGGAGGAATGATAGAAGGTATGAGAAGCGATCTCGTGTTTTGTGGCGATCTCTTTGATATCCCCGGGAAAAGTCCGGGCAAAATTGGCCGTAGTAAAAAAGGTAGACCGGGCATTTGTTGCATTCACAATATCCATGGTAGCTATCAAGCCCTCATGGCCTACTCGCATCTGATCGGCCATGTTTACCTGCTGGTTGTATTCCAGGGGCATATCAAACTCCTCCACATCAAAACTCAGTAATACATATCGGTCTTTGGTCATAAATGCTTTTCCTTTGCCGGGCTTCGCTATGAGATGTTCCTTTCTACAACGAGATTATTCTCCCTCAGTATATATCTTTCTTTTGTAATACCTAAATTATTCTCTCTGATCATATCTGTAGACCACATCGTAGGAGCATGCTTTTCCATGTTGCTTTCACTGACCAGGTAAACCGGGCGTTGTTTGCTTTGTGTGAACAACTTGCCGAGGTAGATACCGATAATCCCCAGGATCATGAGTTGCAGACCGCCGAAGAAGGCAATAGTAACGATAATGGACGCCCAGCCGGAGATCGGGTGATCAAAGATCAGACTGAAAAACGCGTAAGGAATATACAGTGATGATAACAGGGAGAAGACAAGCCCGATATAAGTGGCGGCATATAATGGACGGGTACTGAAAGAGGTAAAGCCCTGCAATGCGAAATACAACATTTTCTTGAAAGTGTATTTAGACACGCCAGAGGAGCGTTGCTCGGGCATATACTCTATGGCCAGTTGTTTAAAGCCTACCCATTTTACAAGCCCGCGGAAAAAGAGATCGTATTCCTGGAGGTTACGGATCACGTCCACTACTTTTCTATCGAGCAGGCGGAAATCGGCGGAACCTTTTTCTATTTCTATTTCGGAGAGCTTACTCATCACGGTATAGAAAAGATTGGATGTTTTCCTTTTCAGGAATGGCTGCTTATTATCTTCCTGGCGGAGGGTATATACTACTTCATAGCCTTCTTCCCATTTCTGCAGCAGCAGGGGGATCAGTTTGGGCGGATGTTGCATGTCGCCGTCCATGCTGATCACACAATCGCCATCAGCCATATCGAGACCGGCTTTGAGAGCAGCCTGGTGGCCGAAGTTCCTTGAGAAGGAAATATAACGGACATTTTTATAGACAAGGGCGAGGTTCTTCAGAACGTCGAGGGTACCATCGCGGCTGCCGTCGTCCACGAAGAGGATATTAAACCTGTAAGGTAATGCTTCAAATACTTTCTGCACTGCCTGGTTCAGGAGTGCGACATTACCTTGTTCATTATAAACCGGTACAACGATGGAAATCAATTTCTTCATCTTATGCACAAATTTGATCGTTCTGGTGACACTTTAAATGAAGGCCGGAAGTCATTGCAACCAAGCTCCCGACCTCTGGATAACAGTTGCAGGAGGTAAATGTAATGTGTTCAAGAACGACATATTATTGGTGGCTATCAGTAAAAACTACAGGCAATCAGGTGCATATCACATATAGACTGACATACATAAGAGACGGCTTATTTTTGTCTCCCCCCTATTCAGAGATTAAAAAATCCTGAAATAAAAAGGGCTCCCGATAACTCGGGAACCCTGGCAGTCGGCAAAAAGTATTATGCAGTTGTAAGGTTATTTTACCGAAAATATTAAATTCCAGCTTGATTACAATAGCATGTTCATGCCATCGGGTATAAAAGCAGAAAGGTTGCCCTCGCTATAAGCGGAGGCAACCTTTCCTATAAAAGAGCTAAAAATTAAGCGTTTACTTTACCCTTTACTTTAGCGATCACTTCTTCAGCTACGTTGTTAGGCGCAGGAGAGTAGTGAGAGAATTCCATGATGGAAGTAGCGCGGCCAGAAGACAGGGAACGCAGCTGGGTTACATAACCGAACATTTCGCTCAGCGGAACTTTAGCTTTGATTACCTGTACACCGTTTTTAGAGTCCATACCTTCCAGCATACCACGACGACGGTTCAGGTCACCTGTAACATCACCCATGTACTGATCAGGAGTTTGTACTTCTACTTTCATGATCGGCTCGAGCAATACTGGTTTAGCTTTGCGGGCAGCTTCGCGGAATGCTTGTTTAGCGCAAAGTTCGAAAGACATTGCATCGGAGTCCACTGCGTGGAAGGAACCGTCGAACAGACGCACTTTCAGGTTTACCAGCGGGAAGTTTGCCAGTACGCCCTGACCCATAGATTGTTCGAAACCTTTCTGTACAGCCGGGATGAACTCTTTCGGGATAGCACCACCGAAGATATCGTTGATAAACTGGAATGATTTACCATCGTTTTCTTTCAGCCATTCAGCATCAGCAGGGCCGATCTCTACCTGGATATCAGCGAATTTACCACGACCACCAGTTTGTTTCTTGAACACTTCGCGGTGTTCAACTTTAGCGGTGATAGCTTCTTTGTAAGCCACCTGAGGAGCGCCCTGGTTTACTTCTACCTTGAACTCGCGACGCATACGGTCAACGATGATTTCGAGGTGCAGCTCACCCATACCGCTCAGTACGGTTTGGCCGGTTTCTTCGTCTGTTTTCGCTTTCAGGGTAGGATCTTCTTCTACCAGTTTAGCGAGGGCCATACCCATTTTATCAACGTCTGCCTGAGTTTTAGGCTCGATGGCGATGCTGATCACCGGATCAGGGAAGGTCATGGATTCCAGTACGATCGGATGGTTTTCGTCGCACAGGGTATCACCGGTTTTGATATCTTTAAAACCAACGGCAGCACCGATATCACCAGCTTCGATGAAATCAACCGGGTTCTGTTTGTTAGCATGCATCTGCATGATACGGCTGATACGCTCGTTCTTGCCGGTGCGGGTATTGAGTACATAAGAACCTGCATCCAGGTGACCGGAATAAGCGCGGAAGAACGCCAGACGGCCTACGAAAGGATCGGTCATGATTTTGAACGCCAGTGCAGCGAATGGTTCTTTTGCATCTGGTTTACGTTCAATTTCTTCACCGTTATCAGGATTGGTACCTTTTACTGCATCCACGTCCATTGGAGAAGGCAGGTAGCGGCAAACCGCATCCAGCATTTTCTGAACGCCTTTGTTTTTGAAGGAAGAACCGCACATCATCGGGATGATAGCGATATCGATGGTTGCTTTACGGATCGCTTCGTGGATTTCAGCTTCGGAGATAGAGTTAGGATCTTCGAAGAATTTCTCCATGAGTTTGTCGTCGTATTCGGCTACTGCTTCAACGAGGTTAGCTCTCCATTGTTCAGCTTCTTCTTTCATATCCGCAGGAATTTCGATTTCCTGGTAAGTAGCGCCTTTACCTTCTTCGTCCCAGATGATACCTTTCATGGTGATCAGATCTACCACGCCTTTGAAGGTATCTTCAGCACCGATAGGCAGGGTCAGGGGAACGGGGTTAGCACCCAGCATTTCCTTTACCTGTTTAACCACGTTCAGGAAGTCGGCACCGGAGCGGTCCATTTTGTTAACGAAACCGATACGGGGAACGCGGTAGCGGTTAGCCTGGCGCCAAACGGTTTCTGACTGAGGCTCAACGCCGGATACAGCGCAGAACAGTGCCACCAGACCATCCAGTACACGGAGGGAACGCTCTACCTCAACGGTAAAGTCCACGTGGCCCGGAGTATCAATGATGTTGAATTTATATTGTTTGGTATCTGGAGTTCCTTTACCTTGTTGAGTGGGAAAATTCCAAAAACAAGTGGTAGCAGCAGATGTAATGGTAATACCTCTCTCCTGCTCCTGTGCCATCCAGTCCATGGTAGCGGCACCTTCGTGCACCTCACCAATTTTGTGGGATTTACCTGTATAATACAGGATACGCTCTGTGGTAGTGGTTTTACCCGCATCGATGTGCGCCGCAATACCAAAGTTCCTTTGAAATCTTAAGTCTGCCATAATATTAAAATGACTAAATAATGCGATTTGGGGGGCAAAGGTAATCTATTTTTAACAATAAATAAAACGCTCCCAGTTTGCCAAATTGTTATTTCTTTTTAACAACCAATCCCTTGGTCGATATAAGGAAAAACATCTATGGGTTAGTATACTTTAGCCGTTTGTCGAACTGTACCTGCCGCTTTTTCAGCAAAAACCGCCAGAATTTAAATCCCGCTTTTCGGGCCGGGAGTTTTGCCGCAAATTTAACCCGTTATACTCCCAAAGCAAAGCACTATTCCCCAAAGCATGGAGTTGCGTTATCATTATTGTTTTAACTAAAAATTGAAGTCGATGGCCCTGAATTGTACTATCTAATCACGGGATCTTCCCGTTTGTTTATCTCCCCGTCTGTCATGTGGCTGAGCATTGCAATAACTGTGTGACCAGTACCGGGCACCCCATAAAATTCACCTAGTTAGTACCAGGACAGCGATCAACCAAATTTATTATGAAAGTATGTACCCCAGCCTGTGCAGGCATGTTATTAATGATGGCATGGCTATGCCCATCCGTGAATGCGCAGGTACTCAACAGACAGGTTGTGGCAATTGCCGGTGGCAGCCGGATTGTAAACCAGTTGCAAATCCAGTACACAGTAGGCGAAACAGCAATTACTCCTATTACTGATGGCAGGATGTTACTTACTCAGGGCTTCCATCAACCGGAGGAGCTGCCCAAGCTACCGCCAGGCGGCAATGCAGTGAAAAGTTATATTCTCTTCCCCAATCCTGCGGCTACCAATGTAAAGATAACCTTTGAGCTGATCGCGGGCACCACCGTGACGCTGGAGCTGATCAATACTGCCGGGCAAACCTTGCATACCCAGCTCATTGAGCTGGGACCAGGCAAAACCACTGTGGTATTGCCGGTCAACCATTTTGCGGCCGGTATCTATACTGTTATGCTTAAAATGAATGGCACGGTGTACTTCGAAAAGCTCATCATACAATAACCCCATCAACCTGCTCATCTTAAAAAGACGAGATCATGAAACATTACTTCACCAGTGTTATCATTCCTGCCATGTTGCTATGTACGACTGCCGTTGCGCAGAAGGGCGTGCAAAAGCCTCCTAACATCGGCGCCAGTTTTCTGCTGGTAAACCCTGACGCACGTAGCAGCGGCACAGGCGACGCTACCACAGGCCTTGAGCCTGACCCCAATGCGCTGTTTTCCAATGCCGCAAAAATTGTATTTGCGGGCGACTGGGGCATCAGCGCCAATTACTCTCCCTGGATGTGGGAGTTGAATAATAACCAGTCCAACATGGCCTATGTATCTGCCTACAAGACCTGGCACGAATCAGAAGGGATCGGCATTTCCATGAAATATTTCAACTATGGCAATGTTACTTTCAGAGACGACAATGGCACCGTGTTACAAGATTATAATCCCCGTGAATTTTCGGTTGACGGCAGTTATGCACGCAAACTGGGGCAGCACACTGCCGTGTCCCTGGGCATCAGATATGTGCGCAGTCAGCTGGGCCAGGGCTCCTTTAACGGATTGCAGCAAAAGCCGGCATCCGCGGTAGCTGGCGATATCGGCTTCTATTACCAGAACAGTGTGGACAAACTGGATTTTGGCAACCGCTATTGTTTTGGTGTAAGTATCACCAACGTAGGTACGAAGTTGCAGTACACAGATGACGCCAACAGAAAGAGTTTTCTGCCGATGAACCTTCGTATCGGCGCCGGCTATACGTTTGTGCACACTACCGATCATGAGTTCACCCTTTCGCTGGATATCAACAAACTGCTGGTGCCCACGCCACCAGTTTATGCACTGGATTCAAACGGCATTCCTACCAATCAGATACTGAAAGGCAAAGATCCCAACCGGGGCGTGGTAGAGGCGATCTTCTCTTCTTTCGGCGATGCGCCGGGAGGGTTTAGCGAAGAGTTACGGGAGTTCGCGATCGGCTCAGGGATCGAGTATGCCTACAGACGTGTCTTTTTTGTGCGCACAGGTTATTTCTACGAGCATCCCAACAAAGGCTACAGGCAACACTTTTCAGCCGGGCTTGGCGTGCGCGTGCAAAACATAGGTTTTGACCTGGCTTACCTCATGCCCACAGATGGTAGCCTGAGAGAAAGGCGGACATTGAAATTCTCGCTTGTGTATAACATCGGCCACCAGGCTGCCAAAGATCAATAATTCCATCATCGCTCATCTTCAAAAAAACGATTCATATGAAACTTTTTATTGCATTCATTGGCTTGATGTTGCTGCTTATTGTAACAAGCGTGCAGGCGCAGCAAGCCCCTAAAAATGTGCCGATAAAAACAGGCGCCGACAAGATCAACCTCCAAAAGGAAGTACCTGTAAAACCGGGTGGAGAAGCGGGTTCGCAAGCTCGTTTCAATACATTAGCTACCCACACCAATACACAATCGCCCACTGCTTCTGATACAAAAAACGATGCCGGCAATAACAGCAGGCGCGCTAACGCAATCACGCCGGCACCCGCAACACAAGATAAAAGTGCATCGAGGATACAATCAAATATTGCTAAAACCCCACCGGCTATACGAATAGAATCAGCTGAAAAAGCCGCCAGACAACAATAAAAAAACAAAAGCTATGAAAAGGATATTTCTATACACTACGTTTGTCATCTTTTGCCTGATTCATTATACTAAAACCCAGGCACAAAGCGGCTTTTCGGGCATCAACTATCAGGCCGTGGCGCGTAATGCCAACGGTACAATACTATCGAACCAGCCGATGCAGGTGCGTTTCTCTGTGCTGGATGGTTCCCCGGCGGGCAACGTTCAGTATCAGGAAACACATGATGTAACAACCAATCAACTTGGTTTATTCACCTTACAGATAGGCAAGGGCAGCCCGGTTACCGGCACTTTTGCAGGTGTACCCTGGGCGCATGCCAATCAGTTTTTACGTGTTGAAATTGCCACTAATGGCGGTAATTTCAGTGAGCTGGGTACCAGTCAGTTAATGAGCGTACCCTTTGCGATGGTATCTGCTACCGGTAATCCTGGCCCAACAGGGCCACAAGGGCCGGCTGGACCGGCGGGGCCGCAAGGCGCCACTGGCGCTACCGGACCGGCTGGTGCAACAGGGCCGGCTGGACCCGCCGGGCCCATTGGATTAACAGGGCCTGCAGGACCGGCAGGACCTATCGGACCAGCAGGGTTAACCGGGCCGGCAGGGCCGACGGGACCTGTAGGACCGGCAGGGCCCATGGGATTAACCGGACCTGTAGGACCAGCAGGCCCCATAGGTTTGACCGGTCCTATAGGCCCAATCGGGCCGATGGGACCTATTGGACCTGCGGGACCCATAGGCTTGACCGGACCGGCAGGACCTGTTGGACCACAAGGACCTGTTGGGCCAGCGGGAAGTCTTACCGGAGCTGCTGGCGGTGACCTTACTGGCAACTATCCTAATCCGACCATCGCAAATGCCGCCGTTACCGCGGCCAAGCTGGCCCCCGGTGTGATTCCTGCCAGTCTGCCACCGAATGGCGCTGCCGGCGGTGATTTGAGCGGCACTTATCCCAATCCCGGCGTAGCCAAATTGCAGGGCAAACCAGTAGCTACTACTGCGCCGGCAGCTGGCCAGGTACTTACCTTTGATGGCACCAACTGGTCGCCAGCGGCTGCAGCAGCGGGTTTCGCCATACCGTATGTGAATACGTTCAACCTTCCTACCAGCTTGTTTTCCCTTACAAATCAGGGTATAGGCGCTTCCATAGAAGGTATAAACTCCTCTACCAGCAGCAGTGTCAATGCTGTGCGGGGCACGATATCCTCTACCACGCCGGGAGGTTTCTCTACTGCTGTACGTGGGATTAATAACGGGACTGGTGGATTAGGAATCGGGGTGTGGGGTTCCCAGGCTGGCAGTGGTTGGGGCGTGTATGGTTCTGTACCTACCGGCATAGGCGTATATGGCAATGCAACAGGCAGCGGTTTTGGTGTATATGGCAATAGCAGTAGCGGTACTGGCGTGTATGGCACCAGCAATACCGGCTCGGCCGCTAATTTCGGCATCAGTAACAATGCCAACAATAGTAGCGTAACGATGATATCCACGGTTGGTGGCGGCACAGGCATTAATGTGAGCACTGTTGGCGGAGATGGTATATCTTCCCTCAGTACGGGCGCATCGGGCGTACATGGTTTTGCGCAGGCCTTGTCCGGAGCCGGTATACTTGGCAAGCATAATGGTGGCGGCGAGGCAGTTACGGGGCTTACTCAAAGTGCAACCGGCATACCTACCGGCGCCGTAGTAGGCCGGAATGATGGACCAGGTTATGGTGTAGAAGGGTTTGTTACAACAGATGCTTCCGGTAATGCGGTGGCTGTATTAGGACGCGTTGGTATTGCCAGCGGTACCGGAAGCGCGGGTAAGTTTGAGAATATTAGTACCTCCAATACCATATCTACAGTGGTAGTAACGACGCAGAGCGGCGGTAATGCGGTGGATGCCACTGCCATAGGCGGATTTGCAGTACACGGTACGGCCACCAATATTAGCGGCGGTGGCATTGTAGGAGATAATAGCGGCGGTGGAGAGGCAGTAACGGCGAGAGGCAATACCGGCGCTGGCATCGGCGCCTCAGTAGGCCGCAATGACGGTGGCGGATATGGTGTTTATGGTTTCATTGCTACCAATAGCAGCGGTACGGCGGCAGCGGTGGCGGGCCGGGTGGGGCTCGGTGGCTCTACCGGCAGGGCGGGTTTCTTTGAGAATACTAATACTGCCAATACACATAATACTGTGGACGTGATTAACATAGGTAGTGGATCCATTGGCGATCGCTCACAGGGAAATGCGGGCAATTTCTTTTACAACAATACCAACGGCGTAGGCGCAGGCGTACGTGGAGAGGTGAACAGTATTTTCGGAAATGAAGGGACAGCCGGCGTATACGGTGTGGCTTCCGGTACGGGAGGCTATGGAGGATTTTTTGAACATACCAGTACCACTGGCTACGGGCGTGCATTATATGTCAACTCGCAAGGGCAGGGAACGGCTACGGAGCTGGATCACGGCGGCCCCTCCGGCAATGCTGTACTTATTCAAACTAATAACACTGCCAACACAGACAATACGCTCCAGGTGATCAACAGAGGCGGCGGTGTGATTGGAGATCATTCTTTGGGTAATGCCGGTAATTTTTTCGTGAACAATACTACGAGTGTAGGCGCCGGCGTGCGGGGAGAGGTAAATACCATATTCGGGAACGGTGGTGCAGCAGGCGTTTATGGCGTGGCCTCAGGCACCGGAGGTTTTGCCGGCTACTTCGAGCATACCGAATCTACGGGTTTCGGCACTACCTTATTAGCCACCACCAATGACCTGGGTACTTGTTTCATTGCTAACCACAACGGGGCTTCGGGTAATGTGGCTATCTTCCAGTCAGGCGGCCTTAATGTTGCCCGTATTGACAAAACCGGCAAGGGCTTCTTTGATGGCGGTGCAGTCACAGGGGGAGCTGATATGGCGGAAGCCTTTGATGTGAAAGGTAGTGCCCAGACATATGAACCGGGGGATGTGTTGATCATTTCTACGGATAGCGACCGTATGGTGGAAAAATCAGCCACGCCCTACTCCACCCTGGTAGTGGGTGTATATGCCACCAAACCGGGGGTATTGATGACAGAAGAAAAGGTAGATGCAGATATGTCCGGCAAGGTACCGATGGGCGTGGTGGGTGTGATACCGACGAAGGTATGTAATGAGAACGGGGAGATCCACCGGGGCGATCTGCTGGTAACTTCCAGCAAGCCGGGATACGCCATGAAGGCCGATCCCGACAAGGTGCGGCCGGGGCAGGTGATTGGTAAGGCTTTGCAGGAATTTGCCGGTGTTGCCGGGAAGATCAAAGTACTGGTGAATGTTAAATAATAGTTTCGAGAGATGAGATGAAAAAAGGGCTGCCATCGGGCAGCCCTTTCTTTATGGTGAGCATACCTTATCCATACGCTATACAGGCAGTATACAGGCAGTATACAGGGAGTATACAGGGAGCATACAGGCAGTATCCATACTTGAACCTTGTTATAAACACAAAAGGCAAACAGCTCCATGAAGGAACTGTTTGCCAAATATATTGAGTTGCCTGTTAGGGCGATAACTATACTCTGAAGTGAGAGAAAGCTTTGTTAGCTTCAGCCATACGGTGAGTATCTTCTTTCTTTTTGAAAGCTGCGCCTTCACCTTTGCTTGCTGCTACGATTTCGTTTGCCAGCTTATCAGCCATGCTCTTACCGTTTCTTTCACCAGCGTAGCGAACCAACCATTTGATGCTCAGGGACACCTTTCTATCGGGACGTACTTCAGCGGGGATCTGAAAGGTAGCACCACCGATACGGCGGCTTCTAACTTCTACAGCAGGAGTAACATTGTTCAATGCTTTTCTCCAAACCTCGTAACCGTTTTCGCCGGTCATCTGGCTCACCTTATCCACAGCATCGTAGAAAATTTTATAGGCAATGCTCTTCTTTCCCTGTTCCATTACGTTATTAACAAAGCGGGTAACCAGCTTGTCATTAAATCTTGGATCGGGAGCCAGAGGCAATTTCTTTGCAGCTTGCTTTCTCATTTATTGAAAATTACGACTATTTATAATTGTTATTTCTTAGCCTTTTCCTTTTTAGTACCATATTTGGAACGGCTCTGCTTTCTGTCTTTCACACCAGCAGTATCGAGAGAACCGCGAACGATGTGGTAACGTACACCTGGTAAGTCTTTTACCCTTCCACCACGGATCAGTACGATAGAGTGTTCCTGCAGGTTGTGACCTTCACCTGGGATATAGGCAATTACCTCAACTTTGTTTGTCAAACGCACTTTTGCCACTTTACGCAAAGCGGAGTTAGGTTTTTTAGGCGTGGTAGTGTACACACGAGTACAAACGCCGCGACGCTGAGGGCAGCTATCTAACGCCCTGGACTTGGACTTAGCCCGGATAATTTCTCTTCCTTTTCTTACTAATTGTTGTATAGTAGGCATTCTTTACCTAGTTTTTTATGTCGGTTTACAATGACATCCAAATTTCCCATATGGGATTTTGGGAGGGCAAAGGTAAAACTAATATATGTGAATAACAAAATTGTTCTGAAAAATTTTGCCGGATTATTATCCCGGCGGGCCGGGTGGCCTTTGGTTGCCGGTAATTGATACCTTACCTGAAACCGGATTGCAAAGGTATGCTTTCTGACAGAAACTACCATAAAAAAGATGGACTGCTTTTTCACAGTCCATCTAATCTATTATATTAATACATAACTGGCTGATTATTCACCTACCCGATAATTCCAGTGGCGGGTATCTGCTGCCCTGCCGGTACGGATCGCATCCAAACGGCGAATCACTTCGGCGCCCACTTCATATTTAGCAGTGTCGAGCCGCAGGTGTTCGTCCTTGTAATCCAGCTGTTCTACGTAGGCCACGCTGGCAGCGGTGCCGGTGCCGAACACTTCGCGGAGGCTGCCTTTTTTATAGGCCGTCACGATCTCATCGATGGAAACCGGCCTTTCCTCCACCGTGAGGCCCATGTCGGAGAGTACATCCATCACGCTGGCGCGCGTAACGCCCTCAAGGATGGTGCCCTGGGTAAGATCCGGTGTGACAGCAGTATTGCCAATGATCGCAAAAACATTCATGGTGCCGCATTCCTGCAGGTATTTGTGTTCGTAGCCGTCTACCCACAGTATCTGGTCATAACCCTGTTTCCTGGCCTGCATGGTAGGATACATGGCGCCGCCGTAGTTACCTGCGGCCTTGGCATAGCCCACCCCGCCGGGGAAAGCGCGTACATATTTATCCTGCACCAGCAATTTGATCGGCTTATTAAAATAAGGGCCGGAAGGTGAGTTGATAATAGCGAACTTGTAAGTATCAGAAGGGCGAACGCCGATGAACTCATCCGCAGCGATCATGAAAGGACGCAGGTAGAGGGAACAGCCGTCGCCGGTGGGTATCCAATTGCGGTCCAGGTCAATGAGAAGATCCAGGCCACCGATAAAGAGCCATTCCGGCACTTCGGGCATGCCCATTCTTTCTGCGGAGATATTGAAGCGCTTGTAGTTATCGTAAGGGCGGAAGATCATGGGATTACCCTGGGGATCCTTATAAGCTTTGATACCTTCAAAGATAGCCTGGCCATAGTGCCAGGCGGCGTTGGAGGGGCTTACGGAAAGGTTCTGGAAAGGGAGTATCTGGGCATTTTTCCATTCTTTCCCGTCGAAATCCGCCACCAGCATATGGTCGGCGTATTTTTTCCCAAAAACCAGATTGTCAAAATCCACTTCACTTAACCTGCTCGCGGTAGTTTTTGTGACTTTGATCTTCTGCAGTGCTTCTTCCTTAACTGTTGATTTTGCTACCATCATGGTTAATCAATTTTATCTCAATATTTTTACATTTTTATCGGCATAGGGCCCGTCTGGATGGACGGCAGTGCAAATAAACTGATTTTTCCCCACGCGGGATTGTCACATAAAATTAAATCATAATAAGTATGTCACTTGAGCAACTGGAACTCGACCCTTACTTTGTGGCTAAAATCTTTACCCAGCCGATCATTCCCGGGAAAAGCACGCCTGTTGCGGCGCCGCAAAAAGCAGCCCCTAAAGTGAAATATTTAGGAGAAAATCAAAAAAACATTGCGCTCTTCATACAAAACGAAAATGAAGCGTATTTAAACGAGGAATTATTCAACCTCCTTACCAATATATTAAATGCCTGTAAACTGGGCATGCAGGATGTATCGCTGATCAACACAGTTTCAGCGCGGGGATTGAGCCTTATCGACTGGCAGGCGGGCGTGCTTATCAAGCAGGGCGTACTGTTTGGCATTACGCCGGCGCAGGTGGGATTGGGAGAAGAAATCCCTTTATACCAGCTGGTGACGGTGAACGGCGCCACCTTCCTGTTTTCCGACGAGCTGCAATTGATCGGCACGGATAAAATGCTGAAAGCGAAGCTCTGGGCAGGCTTGAAACAACTATTAGGCATCTGATACAATAAAAGGCAAACGTAAACGACTATATGAAATTGATCTTTGCGACGAACAATGATAACAAGGTGAAAGAATTCCGTTCGCTGCTGGGCGACCGGTTCGAGATCATCACGCTGAAAGAGGCGGGCATTGATATCGATATACCGGAACCGCATGATACGCTGGAAGCCAATGCCCGCGAGAAATCAACGACCATCCACCGAATGACGGGTCTGAGCTGCTTCGGTGAAGATACCGGCCTGGAGATCGATGCGCTGCATGGCGCACCGGGCGTATTATCCGCCCGTTATGCCGGCGAAACCAAGCTGGCAGCGGATAACATCGCCAAGGTATTGCAGGAGATGGAAGGCAAAACAAACCGCAGCGCGCAGTTCCGTACCGTGATATCACTGATATTGAACGGAGAGGAATACCAGTTTGAAGGCGTGAGCCGTGGCCATATTACCACAACGGTACATGGCGACAAAGGTTTTGGCTATGACCCGATATTTGTGCCGGAAGGCGAAACCAGGGCATTTGCAGAGATGGACCTGGCAGAGAAGAACCAATACAGTCACCGGGCGAGGGCTTTCCGTCAGTTTGTGGATTTCCTTCAATCAGCAAAAGTTTAGTATCTACCTATAAATAATATAATGGCAAGGATCAAAATAGAACTACCGGCAGCTTTTCCTTTCAGCACCCATATTCCTGTTAGGATCCAGGATATGAACTATGGCGGACATGTAGGCAATGACGCCATTCTCTCCATCCTTCACGAGGCAAGGGTGCAATACCTGAAGAGCATCGGGACGAAAGAGCTGGACCATGAAACGGGCAAAGGCTTAATTATAGTGGACGTAGCCATAAGCTACAAGAGCGAAGCTTTCCATGGTGATACCTTCCTTGTGGAGGTAGCAGCGGGCGATTTCAGCCCCTTCGGCTTTGACCTCTTCTACCGTATCACCACACAACGTGAAAGCAAGACCATTGTAGTGGCAGAAGCCAAAACAGGCATGATCTGTTTCGACTACCACCAGAGAAAAGTAACGAAACTGCCTGCCGATATGAAGGCAAGCATGGAACAATAAAAAAACAAATCAATGATAGACACAACAACAACGGCTACCTACCTCGACAAAGTGATCAGCAGCCGCCGGAACATAAAGCCCACCAGCATGAACGGCAAGCAGATCCCTGACGCTACCGTACAACACCTGCTGCAGATGGCCGACTGGGCGCCCACACATGGCTATACCGAACCCTGGTATTTTGTGGTTTTCAGCGGTGATAAAGCCCGCCAGTTCTGCGCAGATCATGCAGATATCTATAAGCAATTTACACCGGCAGATAAATTCGTGGCTGGCAACTACGATAAACTGCAACACCAGGGCGACCTGGCTTCGCATGTGATTGCGATCTGCATGAAACGCGGGAATAATCCCAAGATACCGGTGCTGGAAGAAGTAGCAGCTGTGGCTTGCGCCGTACAGAATATGTGGCTCAGCGCTACTGCCCTCAACATCGCCGCCTACTGGGGCACCGGCGGTATGACCTTCCACCCTGCCATGAAGGATTACCTGGAATTGGGTGAAGAAGACCAGGTGATGGGATTTTTCTATCTTGGTTATACAGATGAAGCGCCGGTACCGGGCAAGCGTATCAAGCCAATGAGTGAGAAAACCAAATGGATTTAAATATTTGAGGATTTCTTGATTTACGGATTTATGAATTTATAGCAATGCTGAGGTTCGCTTATAAATTCATAAATCCGTAAATCAAGAAATCCTCAAATATTTAGGCGCACTAATTATAATATATACATTTTGGCTTCTTCCGTGAAACTCCTTACCTGTTCAGTGATCCAGCCATCGTCTTTTTTGAGTTCGGCAGCCATGATAGCGGCTACGGCGGGGGCTATACGAATTGCTTCGCGGGCATCCAGGAACAGGAGGCGGGTGCGGCGGGCCAGAAAATCTTCCACTTTACGGGCCATCTCTTCTCTCACGGCCCATATGACCTGTGCTTTAATAATATTGTATGCGGGGCTCAGCACTTCCTGGAGATCGGGTTGTGTGGCTACCATCTGGTGGATATGTAAGGCATCGCTGCCATAGAAATACCAGGGATCGTCCCAGTTGACGTTGTCGGTGGCGCCGTGGAGTTTCATTTCATGAGTTACGGATGCGGTTTCTTTCCAGCGGAGGGCGCGTTCGAGCTCGTGGATCACATCTTCCGCCATGCGGCGGTAGGTGGTCCATTTACCGCCGATGATGGTGACGAGACCTGATGCGGCTACGATGATCTTGTGGCTGCGGGAGATCTCTTTTGTTTTATGCCCTTCTGCTTTGGGCGCTGCCAGCGGCCGGAGGCCGGCCCATACGCTGCGTACATCGCTACGTTGCGGAGGGTGTGCCAGGTATTGATCTGCTGTGCGGAGGATGAAGCTGATCTCCTCTTCCAGCGCATGCGGTTCCAGGCTGATATGATTCACCGGCGTATCGGTGGTGCCTACTACTACTTTGTTGTGCCAGGGCACTACGAAAAGCACGCGGCCATCGCTGGTAGAAGGGATCATGAGTGCGTTGTGGCCCGGCAGGAAATTGCTGTCGAGCACCACATGTACACCCTGGCTGGCGGCGATAGACTTCGGCGCCGCGGGATTGTCCATCTCAAGGATATCATCTGCAAACACGCCGGTGGCATTGATCACCGCGCGGGTGTTGAGATGAAATTCATCTCCCCCATCCAGTGTATCCTTCACCGTTATACCGCTGATAAATCCTTGCTGATCTTTGTGCAAGCGCGTTACACGCAGGTAGTTCAGTACTGTGCCGCCCTTATCGGCAATGGTTTGCGCGAGATTGACGGCCAGGCGGCTGTCGTCGAACTGGCCATCGTGATACAACACGCCGCCTGCGAGGCGGTCCTGCTTCAGTGTAGACAGGCGTTCCAGCGTTTCTTTTTTAGAGATATGGCGGGACCGGCCCAGACTGAGACGGCCTGCGAGCCAGTCGTACATTTTAAGTCCGATCGTATACTTGATATTTTCCCACCAGCTAAAAGTGGGGATCACGAAAGAGAGGTTACGTACAAGATGCGGGGCAT
The DNA here is from genome assembly GCF_902167635.1 of Chitinophaga vietnamensis. GTDB lineage: Bacteria > Bacteroidota > Bacteroidia > Chitinophagales > Chitinophagaceae > Chitinophaga > Chitinophaga vietnamensis. The sequence continues at coordinate 211,283 of NZ_CABHMS010000005.1, read as the reverse complement.
TGTGAGCGAGCAGCCCGCGTTCCACGCTGGCTTCACGCACCAGTGATACATCGCCTTGCGCGAGATACCGCACGCCTCCATGTACCAGTTTGGTACTTTTGCTGGAAGTGGATTTTGCAAAGTCGGCCTGCTCGAGCAGCAGGGTACGGTATCCCCTGGTGACGGCTTCCACTGCGGCTCCCAGCCCGGTGGCGCCACCGCCGATGATAACAATATCCCAGGGTTCGAGATCGTTTCTTAGTGTGGCTACGATTGCTTCTCTTTTCATATCATCAAATGAAAGTCATCTACACTTAAACCGTAAAGGACGATAAAAGTTTGAAAGGCGGAACAATTGGCCGCAAAAAATGTTCTCGAAAAGGATTTCTTGATTAAATTGTAAGCATCCATCAGCAATTCATATGTACATGCAGGTTATAAGGCCATTGTTACGCGTGTTTCTCTTTGTTTGTCTTTTCTTTGCCGCCACGGCGGCAGAAGCCCAGCATAAGAAGAGGCCCCTCCCTCCTATCCCGCCGCCAGATACGCTCCGGACGCCCGACAGCGCCACCTTGAGCAAACGCCTGAGTAACCTGGCCAAAGATTCTTCCAACAAGGCCGGCATTCACCGCTCGGATACCAGCGTGGCGATATTGATCAGTCGCATTGAAAGTTATACCCTGCTGCTGAACCAGGAGATGGCCTCGCTGCGCCGTGGATTCGATACCTCGGCCATCACCGAAGAGATGCCACTGGTGGACGCTTCGCTGGATCTCGTCAAAGAAAATATTGCAGGCCTGAACCGCACGCCCAACATCAACGATATCTATACCAACAAGATCATGCTGGACCAGCTGGACCGCAAGCTGGACTCCTGGCAGGATCTGCTGTTCGACTACTACAGCAAACTGGTGAACATCAATGATACGATACATTCCCTGCGAAAAGATACTGCTATGCGCAGCATCCCCGCGGAAGGCGAACTATATGGCTTTTATATCGGGCAACTCAGCACGCTGATCATGAAATTTCATGCGGTGGACAGCGCCAACCGCATTAATCTATTGAAGATAGGGCTGCTGCAAAACAAAGTAGCCAACCGCTACATCGAGGTGAGCAACCTGGCCGGAGATATGGACTATCGGCTGGATCAATTTACCGCACAGATGCTGAACCGCGACTACCGCTACATCTGGAAGCCGCATCGCGACAGCATCAATCCACTGGATTTCTTCCCGGTAGTAAAACAATCTTTGCACAAGAGCACCAAGGTGCTGGGCATTTTCTTCTCCATACAATGGCCGGTATTCTTCATCTGGCTGATGCTGGCAGGATTATTTTCGTGGTGGATATATTACAATATGCGGCGCATCAAGCAGCGGCACGCTGAAGAGGAAGCCGAGGCCATCATGCAACATTCGCAGTATGTGTACCGGTACCCGATATCGAGCACCATTATATTTGTGACGACTTTGTCATCTGTGTTGTCTGTCCGTTATCCTATTTTATATACAGAGATCAATGGCGCTCTGACGATGATTTCGCTCACTTACATCTTCCGTACCGTCTTCCCGAAAACATTATTCAGGAACTGGCTGCTGTTGATGGCGCTCCTGTTCCTTTATGGTTTGAACAACCTGTTGATAGAGATCACATACGTGGAACAATGGGGGCTGCTGATCGGCAGCGTGCTCTCTATTGTGCTGGGGGCAAGGCTTTTGAAGGAATCTGCCGTTACCACTTTTGTGCAGCCGAGGTATACACGACTGCTATTCAAATCATTTATTTTGATGAGCGCTTTGTCGCTGCTGATGGTGTTGTTTGCCCGTGTGAGCTTTGCCAAGATACTCGGTTCAAGTGCAGTGGTGAGCACGGCGCTGGCGATCAATCTTTTTATCTTCGTGAAGATTGTGCTGGAAGCGATGTATTTACAGGTAGAAGCCAATAAGAACACCAGTAGTTTTATTTCCTTTGTAGATTACCAGGAGGTACAGCGGAAGATGAAGACCTTTCTCACTGTGATGGGCTACATTGGCTGGCTGATGATCATTACACGCAACCTGTATGTGTATGACGATATTTACGAGGCGATCTCGGATTTCCTGCTAACCCGCCACCAGCTGGGCAATTCAGACTTCACCTTCAGCAGTGTGATCATCTTTATGCTGGTGATATGGGTTGCGTTCATCTTATCACAACTGATCTCTTATCTTTTTGGCAACACCGGCCAGGAGAAGGCGCCCGGCAAAAAGAACAAGCTGGGATCTGCCTTGCTGCTGGTGCGGCTGGCGGTGCTGGCAGGCGGTATCCTGCTGGCCTTTGCCGCTTCGGGCATTCCGATGGACAAGCTCACCATCGTCATTGGTGCGCTGGGCGTGGGCATTGGCTTTGGCTTGCAGAACATTGTGAACAACCTGGTATCCGGTGTGATCCTGGCATTTGAGAAACCGATCGAAGTAGGCGATGTGATTGAAGTGGGCAGTCGCTCCGGCACGGTGAAAGAGATCGGGATACGGTCGAGCAAAATATCCGCCCCTGACGGTTCCGAAGTGATCGTTCCCAATGGCGACCTGCTATCGCAGCAACTGGTCAACTGGACGCTGAGCAACCGTACGCGCCGTGTGGAACTGACCATCGGCGTGGGTTATGGCAGCAATGTGCAGCAGGTGAAAGATATCCTGCTGGGCGCTTTCAAAGGCCGCGAAGGCGTGATGATGGCGCCGGAGCCAGTGATCCTGCTCAGCCAGTTTGCCGATAATTCCATTAACTTCAAGGTGTATTTCTGGATCAGCGACCTGGGCACTGCCGGTACGATGCAGAGTGACGTGATGGCGTATATCTATGATGAGCTGAATAAAGCAGGCATCGAGATGCCTTATCCACAGCGGGATCTGCATATCCGTTCAGTGGATAACGAGGTGTTGCAGCAATGGCGTCCGCCGGCTCCCGGGAAGGATGTTTAAAAAAAGTTTCAAAAAAACGCGGGATACATTTTGAATTTTCGTTTATAAGCCGTTATCTTTGCACTCCCGTTTTGAGGAATGCGGCCACTGGTAACGTTCTGAAAGGGAAATATGGCGAGGTAGCTCAGGTGGTTAGAGCGTTGGATTCATAACCCAAAGGTCTCGGGTTCAACTCCCGATCTCGCTACAGATAAAAAGCCGCATCTAATGATGCGGCTTTTTATATTGGTTCACATTCAATACTATCACTCACAATCATTGCAGCAATCAAGCGCTTTTCGACTGCATCGCCCCTCCGACTCACTCATCTCTGTGAACCGCTCAATGAGGCTTTCTTCATGCGTTTTTAAGTTGGAGTTTTGATAAAAGATCCGGCTATTTTATTGTCTTGTCCAATTCCAAAAAATCAACGGATGAAACAGTTATTAATACTATCTGCCACAAGTCTGTTACTGTTAGCAGCTTGCAGCAAGAGCGCCCATCCATCTCCCGGCCCCAATCCACCTCCGGTCACTTCAGGCGCTTTTGATTTTTTGAAAAACTCACAATGGGTAGGAACCTATCATATTGTTTCCCCGGGCACACAGTACGACCCGCCCTGCTGCCTGCAATTCAATGGAGACAATACCGCCGTTACCCTATATTCCAATTTTATATTTTATAATCAGAACCGGTCGGGCTATATATACCTGGACAGCATTCAAGGGACGATAAAAAGTATAAAGAAAGTAGATTACTTAGGTAATCCGAACCAACAGGATACCAGTCAGGTAGGCATTGAGCTGATCTATGCCGCCACGGCAGATACGCATAGGATAATCATTTCGGCAGACAGGAACCAGATGACCAGCTCCACCACTATCGCCAATGCCTATAATTTCAATGCGATCATTGCGGCGAAACTGGCGCCATTCCCGGCTGCCGGATACTCTCTGACCGGCACCAGCTGGAAAGGTAAATATTATGATGGCAATTCTTACCCGGATGTAGCCGGCATTGAATTTATAAAAGATGGTACTAATAATGTGACACGATACCTTAGAAGCGGTATCCTGCTGCATGATGGTGATCAGAAAGCAGTGCAAGCCCTGTATGTTCAACAAGGATGCAGGGTGTATATGAGCGGATTTAATGAAGAAAATCCTCCGGCTGGATTTGTAGGTCGAGCAGTTCCTTATTTTGGCGTATTAGCGCCTGATGGCAAGAGCATGTGGGTACATTCCACTTCCGATCATAGCAGGCTTCCGTATTATGGAGGGACGTCTCCAAATAATCCTTACGGGCCTGTAGGGACCACGCCGGAGATAATCAAGAACTAAAAATGCAAGCAGTCTGTTATTCGAGTTGATCAATATCATCAGCCAGGGTAGCTGCTGCTGTGATCAATTCATGACCGCCCTTTTTAAATGTTCTTACAACTGCGTTGGGTAATTTGTCTGCATAGCGCTTGTGATGGGCAAATGCGACTATTTCATCGTCTTCTGCCTGATAAATGAAAATATGATCAATAACAGGAAGGCGCTCATTAAAATCATCTTTCAGTTTAAAGACCGCGTACTCCCATCCAGGCTCCCCCCAGAACGGGGCTGACACCAGGAAAAGCGCTTTGATATTTTTAATTCCCTTTTCTTCCGACAATAATTTTAGTAATACTGAACCTCCCAGAGAATGTCCTATCAATACGATGGGCGCATCCAATACTTTTAGTTGTTGCAGGATCACTGCTTTCCAGGGTTCATAGTCCGGCGCTTCCTCCCGGGGCATCGGGGGATAATGAAAGGACATATTTCCTTTCACGTATTTTTGTAATTGTTCTACCAGTAACCGATCTAACGCATAGGCGCCTTCACCGGCGCCCTGAATAAACAGGACATTCATCTTCTCTTTTTACACTAAAAATAATAATTCATTTTAACTATGGGCTTTCTTCGCTCTTGTTTTTGCGGCCTTTTTCGCGGCTGCTGAACGTTCGCGCGGACCTTTTGTTTGTGCTGCCTTTTTTGCTGCGGCGGAACGTTCAGACTTTGTCCGTTTCGTTGCTGCACTATGCGCCTGACGAGAGAGCGCCTCATGAGACGCAGCCGTTGTGCTTTCTTTCTTCAAAGCCTTCACCCTGGCTTGTGAGCGCGTTTTTGAAACAGGTTCATGCTTTTGCCCTTTTTCATAAGATCTTTCTGCGCTCTTGCGTGTTTTTTCGGATACAGCTCCTGCTTTGGGCGGTTTCAATTTTACTCCGGCACGACGGGCCTCCGATAATCCAATGGCAATAGCCTGTTTGGCGGATCTTGCACCATGCTCGCCTTTACGGATCTTTTCTATTTCTTTATGTACAAACTCACCAGCTTGTGTGGTGGCGGATTTACCCTGACGTGCAGCTTTCCTCGCCCGCTCAATTGTTTTCTTTTCTGGCATAAGACAATTTTTTAAGTGTGGTAAATAATCTCTTCCATCCAGATGCCGGCAATATCCAAGCCACCTCAATACTTTACGATATACGCAGGTTATCAGGCATTGCCCGTGGCGTTTGACGGACAGAATGCGTAATAAAACCTACAGCATCATGGCTGGAGCAGCCCGTGCAGTAAGGGTTTCAAGGATATGACCTGTGTAGACCCGATCCTGTCTGGCGGTATTTTGTATCTTTATATTTGAAAGATCACTACATGCATTTCCAGTTAATTGCAGCTCCGGCGCCACTCAAAAATTATGTTCAGCATTTCTGGATGCTGGAACATCGAACGAATGATCTATCACATAAAACATTCAGGGTGATGTGCACCGGCGCGCCGGGGCTTATCTTTCAGGAGAACCCTGATGCTTATACTGGTTTCGAAGGAGAGCAGCTGCCGCAATTATTTGTTTTTGGTCAGGCGAAGCAATACGGGCAATTGAGCAGCAGCGGCAGCTTTCGCACGATGGGTGCAAACTTTCATCCGTCGGCGCTCAAGTCGGTATTTGGCCTGGATGCTAATGAGTTAGCCCATCAAAACATCTCCCTCTCTGATCTTGTTAAAACATCTCTGACCGATCAGCTGCTTGGTTGTTGCACGATACAGGAGCGGGTAGCCTTGCTCTCCAATTTTTTGCTGGAGCAGATACGTCATCATGAAAACGATAATCAAAAAGTGGCGTATGCTGTTGCGGCTTTGCAGCAGGGTACGGATATATCCGGCGTGCTCAACGATCTTCAATTATCTGAACGATCATTGGAGCGGCTTTTCCATTCGCATGTGGGCATTACGCCGATCCTGTTTGCACGTATCTGCCGCTTTCAGTCGTCCATGGCGCTTTTGCGCGGGGGCAGGTTTCATTCGCTCACAGATATTGCACATACGCTTGGCTACTACGATCAGTCTCATTTTATCCGTGATTTCAAATTATTTTCCGGTGCGAGCCCGGGTATCTATTTGCGCAAGGCCATTGAGCGGATGCCTGGTTTTCCCGAATGGGCATCCTAAAAGTGCGCTGTCGGTTTTTTACAATTCAGCTATAGTTGGCGCGGGTAACTTTGCTTCAAATTAAATCAACATTTATGCAAAAGACGATACCGGATAATACCGCAGTGCGTACCGCTTTGTGGAGAGCCCTTCATGTACAGATCGATGCGCCGCCGTATATACTGGAAGATGAAACCGGTCTGCAACTGATTGCGCCGGATGCCGGCTGGCAGCAGCGTCCGGATATGCATCCGGAAGGAACGAAGCCTGCGCGCATGTCGATTGTTACGCGGGCACGTTTTGTAGAAGACCTCGTGGAGACAGCCATCAGCCGTGGCGTGCGGCAGTACGTGATCCTGGGCGCCGGCCTGGATACCTTTGCTATACGGCGGAAAGACCTTGGTTCGAAAATAACCGTCTATGAAATTGACGAACCTGCCACACAAGCCTGGAAGAAACAGCGTATAGGCGAGCTTGGCTTTGACGTACCTCACCTGCACTTCGTGCCTGTTGACTTTGAAAAAACATCCAACTGGCTGTCGCCCCTGGCGGATGCAGGCTTTGACATGAAAGCTCCTGCCGTAGTGGCCTGCACCGGGGTGAGTATGTATCTCACACAGGGAGCGGTTGCCGGTTTGCTGCAACAGGTAGCTGCGATGGCGCCCGGTTCAATGCTGGCTATGTCTTTCCTGATCCCAGTGGAATTGCTGGAACCCGCAGAACAACGTTTATTGGAGATGGCGATGAAAGGAGCTGCGGCGGCAGGCACGCCTTTCCTTAGTTTCTTTACGCCGGAGCAAATGCTGGAACTCGCCGTGAAGGCGGGTTTCCGGGATGTGAAAATTATATCGGCCAGCGATCTGTCCGCAAAATATTTTGCAGACAGACAGGATGGCCTTGCGGCATCCAATGGAGAACAGCTGCTGGTGGCTGATAGCACCATTTGAACTGTTCGGAAAACCCGAACAGTTGCTATTTCCAACTGTCAAGGTATCCTTGACAGTTACTTCTTTCTCGAAGATAAAAACACTGTAAAAACAAGAAAGCTTCACGTAATTATTTGTCTATTTTATTATTTTGATATTTTGATATTTAGCCTCCGGGAAAACATTCCTGGAGGCTAAATATCAAAATATCAAAATAATAAAATAGACAAATAATTTAAAACACCTCTATCACTGATGGGTCTCCTTGTGTTGTCACCACCGGGGCCGGACTTGCTATTCCTGAACCGGGATCGTATGTGTAAATACCAACACCGGTAACTGATGAAGCAGAGAATAATATCTTCCCTTCAAATGGCACCACATAGCCAGAATAGCCGTTGGTATTGGGAATACCTATTTTGGTGATCGTTTTTGCCGCCAGGTCCAGTTTGAACGCGCCATAGGAGCGATCTGTCACATAGTTAGGCGGATTGCTTACCAACGAAGGAATATTGCCGGTTGCATAAACAATACCGTTACCTGCATAGGTGAGATAATGCAGGTAGTTGACAGTGGCAGATAGCCCGCTGATCGTGGCTTTGGAAATATTGAAGAAATATGCCGGATCGAAAGTGGTTTCACCATTGCGGATACGCAAGATGCCTGCATCCTGTCCGGGCACAAAGCCATATGACCCAACGCAATTAATATACAGGTCTCCTTTCTCATCAAAGAACATAGAACGCGGTGCATCAATGCTACCGGCCCAGGTAGTACGCGCATCGGTAGTACTGGTGATCTTCTGGCCATTCTTCAGGTCCACTATCAACACCTGTGCGGGATGCGTACTGGTATAACCATTAGATGTTTGTGTAACAGCAATATAAAGTTTGCCATTCCCGTACACCATGTTGGAGGGATTGGGAGTACTGCCTGCGATAGCATAGGCGCGAAGATCGATCGTGCCGGTCAGTTGCATGGTCACTGGATTGAACCGTACTACTGTTCCGGTATTGTATAAGGTGCACCAGGCGCTGGTATCGCTTTCAAAAGCGAAGCCTGTAGGCTGTGATGCAGCGGGCAATACCAGGCTGCCACTCTCCGAGAGCTGGCCATTGCCACTGCGGGTGTACTTTTTCAGTATATCGCCTCCACGGTTGGGTATTACAAAAACGTCGTTGTTGCGGGTATAAATAAAAGGTACGATAGACGAGGGTCTTGCGTTGATATTTGTATAACTGCCTACACCCAGATCTTTCAGTGTTCCTATATAAGATACCTGTGAAGAACCGTTACTGATGCTGGTAACCACCAGCAGTTTGTCTTTTCCGTCAGATGGGCTATTGCCTTGCTGGTCCTTCTTGCAGGCCGCGCCCGACAGCAAGGCGGCGAAGATCATCCACCTGGTAAAATGATTTTGTTTCATAAAAATATCTGGTCTTGTTTTTTACTGATTTTTCCCGAACAGCAGGTAGCGCAAACGCAGGCGCCAGGTGCGGCCGGGCAGCGGATTGTTGTAGTTGTTGATCATCACGGCATCGCCTATATTATGCACTTCTGCAGTGATGGTATAACGGTTACGCCTGAACGATTGCTCCCACGCTATGTTGTGTGTATGATAGGCAGGTATGGTGAGATCGTTATAACTACTCACGGCAAATCCGTAGTCAAACTGGTGTACGTAGCTACCTTCATAGATGATGCGCATCCGGCAATACCGTAGTGGCCAGCCGTCGCGGTGGAACTCCAGGTTCCAGTTGGCAAAGAAAGACGGAATGTTGGGCAGCTGCATCCGGTAGGTGGGATTGGGCACATGCGATGTGCCGGGCAGGTAAGGCATTGCATCCGTAAGGCGCTGGTAAGTAGCGTTGGCAGATACATAAAACTGTTTACTGAGATCATATTTCACTTCTGCATCTGCGCCGTCGATATGCGCTTGCTGGTAATTGACATACCCCACAGAAAGCCCGTTGCCCGCCAGTTGTATCAGGTTCTCCACACGCATGTGAAAGATATTTGCTTCGAGCTGAAGGCGGCGATCGCCGGCATGTACTTTATCGTATAGCCATCCTATTGTGGCGTTGTGGGCAATCTCCGGTTGCAAAGTGATAGCAGGCGTTATCAAGGCGCCATCCCCGAAAAGCTCCGATGGCAGCGGCATACGCAGCGCCCGCTCATAGCTGGCCTTCATCAGCAGCCAGGGAGTGAAGTTGTACCGGGCGCCAAGGTTATACCCCAGCTCCTGTTGCGTGTTGGACACCTCTTCCGGTGCGCCGGTGATATATACATTTGTGTTATACCCATTCACTTTGTAGTAGTAATGCTTCCCGGAGGCCGATAGCAACAGGTTATCATTGATCAATGCACCTTCCAGCGTAAGCCCGCTAACGGTGTTGAATAAACGCCCGGGATAGTTGAAGAGGTTCTTTCCGGCGAAAGCGTTACCCAGACTATCATCCGGCTCGAACCTTGCTGCGCGGAACGTATTGTTCAGGTTCAGGGACCAGTCTTTATTGAGCTTGTAGTTCAGATTGAAACGGTGCCGGGCCTCACGCTGCACAGTGGTGCTCAGGTTAGGCCCTACTCCCAGCTCTCCCTTACCCAGTATGCTTGGATAAGCGCTGCCATCCCAGTTGTACATATTGGAAGACGTATCAATGAGATGTCCGGTAAAACCGGCAAGGATGAAGTTATAGCGCAGATCAAGTTTGCCTTTCAACAGTTTTTCCTTCCGGAGATTGAGCGCTAGGATGCTGGCACGGGAGCGGGTTTCCACGTGCTGTACATTGCGTTGGATGCCTTGTATCTGTTTATAGTTGTCCATATAAACTGCTTCCAGCTCTGCTTCATCAAACCAGGCTTTGTGCATACGAAAGCTGGCGCCTGCGAGCAGGGAGCGATAGCGGTCGTGATCGCGGCGTATCCGCAAACCGGGCTGATAAGGCGACGACATCACATAATCATTGGCGGCATTGGTATAGAAAATTCCGGCGCCAGTTTCTATCCCTGGTTTATCAAAAGTTTTCTTTCCCAATATGGAGGCCTGTGTGGTATGGTTGGCACTTTGTGTGACGCTGGCATCAAGGTAACTGATATCACGATGTTTGATCACAATGTTCACCGCGCCGCCGAGGCCATCACCGCCGAGCCAGGCCGGTACAGTGCCTTTATATATCTCCACGCGCTCGATGAGCTGCAAGGGAATATCATTGATGCTCAAACTGCCATCGGGCGTATTCAAGGGATTGCCTTCAATGAATATCTGCACCCGCTTGCCTTCCAGGCCTCTTATTGAAATGCGGGCATCGCTGCCCAGGCCTCCTGTGAGGCGGATCTGCACGCCTGCTTGTCTGGCCAGCATCTCGGTAAGGTTGCTGGCCCTGTTCTCTATGTCTTTGGACGATAATATCGTTACCGGCACTACGCTACGCTTCAATGCGGCAGCGCTCTCCTTTGCCGGAGCCTGACTGGTAACGTTCACTTCCTGCAGTGCGTGCACTGTTGTGTCTTTTGTGGTTCCTGTGGTCTGGGCGAAAGAACATATCGGCCAGCATAGCAATGGCGCCAGCCATCTCCCTATCTGATCCTTCATATTTTAACCTGGTATGGAATAAATGGGTAAATATTTTTTGAAACACTGTTGCATTTATAATTATTTTTGAGCAAAAATAAGGCAAGCATATTCCCGGGATTTGCCTGAAAGGGAGTATGATTTGCCTGAAAAGGAGTTTATTATGCGAGGAAATATCATAGCGGGAAACATCTCTGAATCTTATGATTCAAGCCAGCTATATGCCGACCCTATGGATATCAATGTAGAAACGGTATCTTTTGATTTCGGCGCGATCCACGGCACACGTAAGAGCTATTACTTTGACGGCGGCGCTATCTTCCATATAAAAGCCTTTGCAGTAAAGGATTACCGCCTGCAGGCAGAACATGATGCACTGGTAAAGCTGCATTTTTGTTTGAATGGGGAGAGAAAATCAGGCATCCCTGCTGATCATCAATACTTCCACACGCGAATGCGGCAGCATAATGTCTATTATTTCAAGCCTGGCAATGGTTATATCGATTTTTGTGCGGGCCAGGAAATGGAGTTTGTAGATATCTGCCTGGATGCCTCCCTGGTGCAGCGTTTGTTCACGGCCTATCCACTGGCCTTTCCGGAACTGCTGGATGCCATACGCCACCAGCGGTTCTTTCAGCTCTCTCCTGCCCCCTTGCCCATCACGGCAGCCATTCATACTCAATTAACAGACATCCTGCATTGCAATGTTACCAGGCGCCTGAAGCGTGCCTTCTTCGATAACAAACTGCTGGGCCTCCTGCTACTACAGCTCGAACAGGCTCAACACAAAGCGCCTGCGTGCCGCTACAGCAGCCCGCATGACCTGGAAAAACTTGAGGCGGCCAGAACATTGCTGATCACACAACATGCCTCCCCTCCTTCCCTGCGGCAGCTGGCAAGACAGGTAGGCATCAACGATCATAAATTGAAAAGAGGTTTCCGGGAACTGTATCACAATACTGTGATGGGCTATCTTACCGATTATAAAATGGGGTTGGCCCATGAGCTGCTGAGCAGCGGCAACTATTCCATCTCTGATGTGTGTTACAAGCTGGGATATAAGTCGGTAGCGCATTTCTCCAGGCTATTCAAGAAAAAATGCAGCATGAGCCCGAGCCAGTTAAAGAGCAGGCATTAGCTTACCATTTTATTTTCCTGATCAGCTGATCAGGCGGCAGGTTCACATCTGCGGGGATATCCGGTATCAGTTTATTCACACCTGTTTTGCCGGCCGGGCGTATCCATTCTTTCACGCCGAATTTCAACTGGATACCCGTATAAGGAAGCTCCACCCCGTAGTTCTCACCAAAATGTGTAGGGTGGCCATTCTCCGGCGATTGCCCTGCCAGCTGCGCGATGCCGTTATCTTTTACAAGTGTGGCGAACATGATGGCGCTGGAAAAAGTTTTCGGGCCGGTGAGCACGATCACTTTCCCGTTGAAGCGGTCTTTGATACTTTCAGGAGGCGTGATCGTATCCGGATCAAAATGTACAATGTCGCCTACGGCGGTATGTTCATATACTTCATCGTTGGAGTGCCATGATTTCATCAGATGGAGGTATTCATCACTGCGCCGCCAGTTGCAGGCATAGCCTATGTAGGGTTTGTTCCAGATATGGTTGATGATGATGTCGCCTACGCCGGAATTACCGCCTGTATTGTGGCTTACATCTATCACTAGCCGGGTAATGCCATCGAGGTGTATCTGATGAAAGATGCTGTCGATATTATGTTCATAGATCGCCATTTCTTTATCGCCATGGCAGGAGAAAGAACGTGCCAGCAGGTAGCCGCTGCGGCCGTAGCGGGTGTAAGAGATATTGGCGGAAACATCTTCTTTACGATCATCTATGATGTGCTGCTTTACTGTTTCCGGCAGGAAGAGCGCGGAATGTTCGTCTTCCAAGGGCGCCAGTGCAGGCTTTGCGCGCTCTAAAAATTCAGCAGCGCTGAGCGGTGCAGTGATACGCGCTTCCATGGAATCCAGGTAATGCGTGTATTGCTCTTTGGTAAGCACAGAAAAAGGATTGGCATGCGCATTGAAAAGCTGTTGGCGGATGAAACGGAAATCTTCCTGTAAAGCGGCCACCGGGAAGGTGTTTGTTTGTGCTTTCAGGTAGATGGGAAGCAGCAACACAAGCAGGCAGATAAAGTTCTTGGGCATAGCGCTGGATGGTTTATGGAAGAAGATACAAAATATAAAGCCCGCGTATCCCGGACTGCCGCTTATTTTTTCAGCTTGATAGTTATATTGATCTGCAAATGCTTTTCGCCCGCCCCGCAGCAGCGATAGATTCTTGATTCGTAATCCGTAATTTTAACCCATGTTCCAGCAATCAACAGACGCCTTGCATCATTTCAAGGTGATACGCCTGCACAGCAATAGCGGCACAACTGATGAATTTAACACCTTGCAACGTGATGAATATTTTCAGATCATCTGGCTTCATAACGGCAAAGGCACGCATTCCATCGATTTGCATGAGTATGTGTATGAGGGGCCTGTGGTGTTCATCATTGCGCCGGGGCAGCTGCATAAGATCATACCGCAGATACCTTCAGACGGCTACCTGTTGAAATTTGCGCCCGGCGTATTCAGTCATGAGAAAGATTTTTTTGACTACATGCTGGATACCTGCCTGTTTGATCGCGTGAATGCCTGCCACACCATTAAGATACCGGTATCGCTGCAACCATTGCTGGAAGAGGTATTTTCACGGATGCTGGAAGAATACCGGCAGCCGGGCAGCGGGACCGACAAACTCTTTACGGCTTACCTGCGTATACTCGTCACCCATCTGAACCGCGTGAAGAGAGCGCTGCTGGAAGAAGGCCCTGCCCTCAATCACCCGCAGTACGAGCTTTTCAGGGCATTCAGGATCGCGGTAGAAAAACATTACCGGCAGGAACATGCCTTGCCATTCTATGCGCAATTGTTATCTGCTACGGTACGTCAATTGAATAATGTTACCCGTAAATATGTGGATAAATCGGCTGGAGAGATTATACAGGACCGGCTGATATTAGAGGCGAAACGCCGTTTATACCATGATACCCGCAGCGTAAAGGAGATCTGTTTTGAGCTGGGCTTCGAAGACCCCGGCTATTTCACCCGTTTCTTCAAGAAGCACGCCGGTATTGCCCCGCAGCATTTCAAGGCGCAGCGCCTGGAAGGGTATGATGTCGAAAAGTACAAGTAATCTGCTTCATTGTCCATTCCCTGTTTTTGCTATTGTGCTCAACTTTGCAGCATTAAAACTTTACTATGAACAATCGTACAGCAATTATAACAGGAGCTTCATCTGGCCTGGGAAAGGCCATGGCACTGTATTTCCTGGAGAAAGGCTTTAACGTGGTGGCCGGCGGCACCAGTGAAACAGGCCTCCAGGCGGCATTTGCCGCTACCGGTATGCCGGCGCAACTGAAACTGGTGGCAGGCGATATCCGTGAACAAGCCACCGCGAAAGCGCTGGTAGCCGCTGCGGTGGAGCATTTCGGCACGGTGGATGTATTGATCAACAATGCCGGCATCTTCCAGGGCAAGCCTTTTCTTGAAGTAGAAGAAGCAGACCTCGACCTTTTTATGGATGTGAATTTCAAAGGTACTTTCTTTCTTACGCAGGCGGCGATACGTGAGATGCTACAGCATGGCGGCGGCGCCGTCATCAATATCGGCACGGTGCTGGTAGATCATGCCATCGGCGGATTTCCTGCTACGGCGCCCATCGCCAGCAAAGCGGCCATCCATGCGCTCACGCGGCAACTGGCAGCGGAGTTCGGGCCGCAGAATATCCGCGTGAACACGATCGCGCCGGGCGTGATCCGCAGCCCGCTGCAAGCCAAGAGCAGCGTGGATAATCCTGATGCGCTGGGAGTGCTGTCGCTCCTCAACCGCATCGGTGAAACAGAGGAAATCTCCACCCTCGCCTGGCATCTCGCCACCAGCAACTTCATCACCGGAGAGATCTTCCGCGTCGATGGCGGCCACACTGCTGGTCATCATCTCCGTAATTAACATTAATATAATGGGTAAATTTCCCATTTATTGAGTTACTTGTGCACATGAAACAGTTCATCTTTTTATTTGCAGGTCTTGCCTTCATGAAAACCGCCCTGTTTGCCCAGCAGATGGATGTGCAGGCGCACCGCGGCGGCATGGGCCTGATGCCGGAAAACACCATCCCCGCCATGATCAACGCCGTGAAGCTCGGCGCCAGAACGCTCGAACTCGACTGCATCATTACAGCGGATAATAAAGTAGTGGTATCGCATGATCCTTATATGTCGTCTGAATTTATGCGCCAGCCTGATGGTCGCGATATTCCTAAAGCAGAGGAGAGAAATTTCATCCTCTACAAAATGACATACGACAGCATCCGTAAATATGATGCAGGCACCAAGCCGCATCCACGCTTTCCGCAACAACAGAAGATGCCCGCCTACCGCCCGCTGCTGGCCTCATTGATCGACAGCGTGGAAGCCTACGTGAAACAACGTAAACTGAAACCGGTATATTACAATATCGAAACCAAGAGCGATCCTGCCGGCGACGGTGTGATCAACCCCACGCCGGAAGTATTTGTATCATTGGTCATGGGCGTGATCAACGACAAAAAGATCGCTGGCCGCGTCACCGTTCAATCATTTGATATCCGTACCTTACAGCTGATCCACAAACAATTCCCGCATCAGCAATTATCCTTGCTCACTTCCGGTAAAGACAGTTTTGAGAACGAGATCAAAAGACTGGGCTTCGTACCCGACGTGTACAGCCCCTTCCATGGCAGCGTAACACCCGAACTCGTGAAAGCCGCGCACGACAAGCATGTAGCGGTATTGCCCTGGACGGTGGATGAAGAAACCGATATCAAACGCCTCAGCGCCTGCGGTGTAGATGGTATCATTTCCAACTACCCCGACCGCCTGGTGAATATCTTCGGCAGTTATCAGAATAAATAAATATTATAATAAGGCCCGGGCCCTTGAAGCGTAGAAGGCGCTTCAAGGGCTCTTTTTATTTCGCAATCAATACCATATTTTTATACCCCTGAATGGTGAACAATAAAACCGGGGAAGCAATATGGACAGACCGCTAACTGAGGAGTTATTGCTCCAACGGCTAGCGCAGGGTGATGAGCGTGCCTTTGCGCATTTATATGACCAGTATCAACCAAAACTATACTTGTTCATTTTCCCGCTTACAGCCTTCTCAAAGCAGGATACAGACGAGGTGATACAGGACATCTTTTTTAAAATATGGTTGAGGAAAGAAACCTTGACAGGCGTAAAGTCCATCCAGGCTTATCTTTTTACGATGGCCCGCAACCGGCTACACGACCTGCGGACCCTGCATGTACGGCAGCGCGAAATGATCAGCACCCTGGAAAACCACCAGCCGCTCCACCATTCCGAAGTGCAGGAGAACGCACAGTTCAATGAATATACCGCCATTGCGCGGCAGGCCATCAACCGCCTGCCCGCGCAAAAAAAGAAGATATTCTCCCTTCGCAATGAAAAAGGTCTCTCCCTCGATGAGATAGCCGAGGAACTACAGATCACCAAATTTGCCGTAAAGAAACAATTATACGATGCCATCCGCTTCGTCAAAGAATACCTGAAATCCAATGCAGGATTGGATCTCCCATTAGTATTGCTGTTTTTCTTCTACCGATAAATTTTTTTTCTTCCCGGAGGTGTTCTTTTCAAACGCACAAGCGTCTTATTAGTGACAATGACTACACGTAACCATATAACTGTTTTATTGGAGAAATATGCTGCCGGCACTATTAGCGCCGAAGAGCAAGAGCAGCTGTCGGCCGCCATCAGCGCGGCGGACGACGCACTGTATACGCAACTGTTACACGACTATGAGCAGGTGGTGATGAGCCATACCACCACGCTCCCGCCCGATGCCCGGCTGTTTGCACAGCTGAAAAGCCGCATCACCGCTATGGATCAGGAGCTCGCAGCTCCCCGCGTGATCCGCTGGAAACAATATGCCGCGGCCGCGGCAGTAGCGCTGCTGGCCGTATGGGGCGCACAGCATTTCTTCTTCCGCCATAATGCTATTGCTCCCACTGCACAGCAGCTGCCGGTGCCCGGCGGCAACAAAGCCATCCTCACACTGGACAATGGCGCCACTGTAGCGCTCGACAGCGGCAACAAAGTGATACAGCAAGGCACTGCGTCTATTTATCAAAAGAACGGGCAGATACAATACAGTAAAACAACGGGCGCCGTTGCGTACAATACCTTGTCAACGCCCCGTGGTGGCCAGTTCCAGGTAGTGCTGCCTGATGGCAGCCATGTATGGCTCAATGCCGCTTCTTCCATCCGTTACCCTACCGCCTTTACCGGCCATGAACGGAAAGTGGAACTTAGCGGTGAAGGATATTTCGATATCTCGCCGGATGCGCAGCGTCCTTTTGTTGTGAGCTGCGGCGGAACGGCAATACAGGTGCTCGGTACGGAATTCAATGTGATGGCCTATTCCAACGAGCCGGCGCAACAGGCCTGCCTCGTCAGCGGCAGCATACAAGTGATACATGCCAGCGGCAAAACCTTGCTGCAACCCGGCAGGATGGCGTTTATCAGCGCCAACGACGTTACCGTAAAAACGGCCGATATAGAGCAGGTAACCGCATGGAAAAATGGCCAGCTATCACTCAACACCACCGATCTCAAAAGCCTGATGCGACAGGTAGAACGATGGTATGATGTAGAAGTAAGATATGAAGGAACGATCCCTGACAGGCAATTTGGCGGGCTTGTCAGCCGTAATACACAGTTATCAACCTTAATCCAGTTCCTGCAGGAAAGCGGGATACACATTAAAGAAGATGGACGTATTATCACCGTGATGCCTTAACAGCTGACAGTAGCAATCATTTCAGGTCATTCGATTTTGTGCATGGCGTTTCTCGGAATGAGAAAGGCCCTTGCTATGCCCGTATACCTGCCAATATCAGAATAGTAAAAATCAAAAACCAACCAAATGAACTTTTCGCCAACCAAAATGCTGATGGTTATGAAAATGACTGCCATCCTGATGCTGACCGCGATGTTACAGGTCAGCGCCAGCACCTATGCACAGCGGGTGACCTTGTCGCTCCGAAAAACGCCGCTGGAGAAAGTTTTCAGCGTGATCAGAAAGCAAACCGGCTATTCCTTTTTTTGGGATCAGCAGCTGCTGAACAAGATGCTGCCGGTAAATGTAGACATACAGGATGCCTCCCTCACTGAAGCGCTGGATGCCTGTCTTCAAGGACAGCCGCTCACTTACGAGATCAGGGAGCGCGACAAGGCCGTGTTCATCCGCCGCCGCGCGCCCCAGATAGTTGACGATGTCAACGATCAACAACCGGTACGCCTCAACGTACATGGCCGCATCACCGATGATCGCGGCCTGCCGCTGGCCGGCGCCACCATCGCCATCAAAGGCGCCCCGAGAGGTACCACCACCAACGAAAAAGGAGAATTTGAACTGCGAAATGTAGAGGAGCAGGCCGTACTGGTGATCAGCATGCTGGGCTATCAGCCTGCGGAATATAAATTGAACGGCCGTGTGATCGTCAATGTTTCACTTGCGCGCAAAACGCAAAACATTGGTGAAGTGATGGTGAGCACCGGTATCTTCAAACGCCGCCAGGAGAGCTTCACCGGCGCCGCCGCCACCTATTCCGGCGAGCAGCTTAATACTGTCGGCAACCAGAACGTGATACAGAGCCTCAAATCTCTCGATCCTTCTTTCATCGTCATAGAAAATAACCTGGCAGGGTCCAATCCCAATGCCATGCCCAATATGATTATCCAGGGGAAATCAAGCATCATCGGTGTTGTTGATAAATTCCAGAAAGATCCAAACCAACCATTATTCATTCTCGATGGCTTTGAAACTACCCTGGAAAATATTATCGGTCTGGACATGAACCGCATCGCATCCGTAACGGTATTGAAAGATGCATCATCCACCGCTATCTATGGCTCCAAAGCCGCCAATGGCGTGATCGTGATCGAAACCAAACTGCCGCGCCCCGGCCGGATGAACCTCTCGCTCACCATCGATAATACTACTTCTTTTGCAGACCTGCGCGACTACAACATGATGACGGCCGCAGAGAAACTTCAGTTTGAGAAGCTCGCCGGCATTTACAAAAAAAGTGAAGACTATATGGGCCAGCGCATCACGCTGGACGAGCTGTACAACCGCCGCCTCAACGACGTGATGAGCGGCGTAAACACTTACTGGATGGGGTATCCCATCCGCAGCACCACCATGGCCAACACCTATTCCGTTCAGGCCGATGGCGGCGATAACAAATTCAGGTACGGACTCGGATTCAAATACCGCAACGAACCCGGCGTGATGAAAGGCTCACAACGCAATACCGGCGCGGCTAACGTCGATCTCGTATACAAACCCGGCAGGTTCTCCTTCTCCAACAGGATATTGCTCAACACCTTCACCGCAAAAGAATCCGAGTATGGCAGTTTCTCTACTTATGTAAATACGATCCCGTATTATAAACCCAATTTTACCAATAAATATCTCGATACGGTCTACGACAACTACGGCGGCGCCGCCGCTTATTACGTCTGGAACCCGCTCTACCAGGCCATGTTACCCAAGAAAGACCAGACCGTGGATGTGCAGTTCTCTAACCAGTTCCAGTCGTACTACATGATCAACGACCAGTTCAGGATTGAAGCCAAACTGGCATTGACCTACGGCACCAACGAACATGAAGTATACCATTCTCCCGGCATGGAAGAATTTAAAGACCTTGATATTTCGCAAAAAGGAAGCTACACCAATAACCGCAGCCACAGCTTTAATTACCAGGGATTCCTGCAAGCCAGCTATGGCAAAACCTGGGGCAAAACGCATGAGGTCAACATCGTGCCGGGCGTCTTCATCGATGGCAGCAAAGCGGTGAACAATGGCTATCTGGCCGTGGGCTTCCCGGATGTAGCACAGATATCGCCTTCCTTTGGCAGTGGCTATCCTGTGGGCGGATCGCCTACCTATACATCGGCGGTAACCCGCTCCCTCAGCGGTTTTGTGAACGCCTACTATGGCCTTTGGAGAAAATACATGGTAGATTTTGACTACCGGAGAGATGGTTCATCTATCTTCGGCGCCAACAAACGCTTCACCGATACCTGGACAGTAGGCCTCTCCTGGAACCTGCATAACGAAGCCTTCATCAAGCGCGCCCGCTGGATCAATTACCTGAAACTGCGCGGCAGCATTGGCAACCCGGGCAACCAGAACTTCGCCTCCTATAACTCTTTCACCACACTCGTTTACAACGCCAATGCCCTCAACTATTTCGGCCTCGGCACACAGGTAGATACCTGGGGCAATAACAATCTCGCCTGGCAGAAGACTTTGAAGAAATCACTCGGCCTCGACGTGAGATTGTTCAACGAACGTATATCCATGGTCGTTAATGCCTACAACAACCTCACCGATCCATTAGTGGTAAAAATGGATAATGCGCCTTCCGTTGGCAGCAGCAACGTAATGCTCAACGTAGGCCATGCCCGTACCAAAGGCATGGACTTCACCATCAGCGGCGCCATCATCGATATCCCGAAAGACCGTATCTCCGTGCGCCTCAACGTTATGGGCAAGCGTGAAACCACCACCTATGGCGGCCTAGGTGATGCGTTACAGGTAATTAATTATAACAACCAACATGCGGTAGATAACCACGATCAGAAACAGGATTACAATTCTATCAACATCAACCTGCAACGTTATGTAGATGGCGGTCATCCTGATGATCTCTGGGCGGTACGTTCCATGGGCATCGATCCGGCTACCGGCCGTGAATTGTTCCTCACGCGTGATGGCCAGCTCACTTACAAATATGATGTGGCCGATATCGTGAAAGTAGGTAATTCCATGCCGCTCATGCAAGGCGTGATCGGCGCAAGCGCCCAGTACAAGGGCCTCTCCGTGAATATCGGGCTGCGTTATATGCTGCGTTCACAGCAATTCAACAATGCCTTGTTCAGCAAAGTGGAAAACCTTTCCCGCGAGCAGATCTACAACCAGAACCTCGACAAACGCGCACTCTATGAACGCTGGAAACAGGTGGGCGATAAAGCGCAATTCATCGGCATCCCCGACCTCAGCTATGGCGGCGCTTTAGGTGGCACTAATATGTCGTCGAGATTTATACAGGAAGAAAATACCCTCTCCGGCGAAACTATCTCGGCCACTTATAATTTCTATCAATCCGCCTGGCTGAAACGCGCCGGCCTGCAAGGGCTCTACATTACGGGCTATATGAATGATATCTTCCGTTTGTCGAACATCAAGCGCGAACGTGGTATCGATTACCCTTATGCCCGGTCGTTCTCTTTAAAGCTCAATGCCACTTTCTAAACACCTAAAGGAAAATTATGAACAAGGTTCTGAAAAATATATTGATCGCGGCACTGGTAACCGGTGGTATCAGCAGCTGCAACAAATACCTGGATGTGAAACCGGAAACAAGCGTATTGCAGGATGATGCCTATCAATCGGAAACGGGTTTCATGCAGCATCTCAACGGCGTGTACCTGGCCTTGTCTGCACAGGATATGTATGGCGGCGCCATGACCATGCAGATACCTGATCTGCTGGCGCAGCGCTACTTCCAGAGCGCGTCTCCGACGCATTACTCCTATTACGAGATCGCTACCTTCGACTATACGAATACTGTTGTGAAGCCGGTATTTGCCGCCTACTGGGCATCGCTTTACAAACAGATCGCCAATGTGAATACGATATTGGATCATATCGACGGGCAGAAAAACGTTTTCACCCATCATAATTATGAGATGATCAAGGGAGAAGCGCTCGCATTGCGTGCCTTCCTTCATTTCGATGCCCTGCGGATGTTTGGGCCGGTGTATAAATCATCCGACTCCACCCGCAATGCCATTCCCTATTACAGCCGCTGGACACAGGTGCCACAGCCATTCCTGCCGGCCAACCAGGTGATCGACAGTTTGCTCCGCGATGTGCAGCAAGCCAGCGCCCTGCTCTCCCAGGACCCCGTGATCCTCAATGGTCCCAATGGTGATCCTACTTATCCCTATGCTGCTGCACGCAACCTGCGTTTCAACTACTATGCAGTAAAAGCGCTGGAGGCCAGGATACATCTGTATCGTGGTAACAAGGCGAATGCGTTCGCCGCGGCGCAAACAGTGATCGCGGCGCAACCTGGCAAGTTTCCTTTCACTGCCACCAACGACGGCGCCATCAAAGCAGATCCTTCCCTGCTGGGTGATTGCCTCTTCATGGCGCAGAATACAAAACTCGTCAACAGCTACAATACCTGGTTTGCCTACACGCTGCAAGATGCCGACCTGCTGGCGCCCCGCGCTGATATGCTCAACAGCATTTATGCGGATGCCAGCGATGTACGCATCCGCTCCGCCATATGGAACCTGCCGCCCGACGGCTCCCGCACCATCAAATGCTTCCTGAAATATGCGCCGCTGTCGCAACAGAAACCAAACACGATGGTGCCGCTCTTCCGCGCTTCCGAATGCTACCTGATTGCCGCAGAATCCGCGCCCGACGCCACTTCCGGCCTCGGCTACCTCAATACCCTGCGCGTTGCCAGGAATATTGCCGCTTTGCCGGCTAACGCAATGCTCAACGATGAGATCAGGAAAGAATATATGCGTGAATTTTATGGAGAAGGACAGCTGTTCTATTATTACAAACGCACCTTTGCCACTTCTATCCCCAATGCAGCCACCACTTCCAGCAGCGGGAAAGTGACCATGAGCGCCACACAATATGTGGTGCCCATCCCGGATCAGGAGCTCACGGTTCATCATCCATAATCTAAAAAAATCAACCAATGAAAAAGATCATCATATTCTTCAGTGCCTTGCTCGTCATCTCCTGTAAAAAAGCAGAGCTGATGCGCTTCCAGGCACATAACAATATATACTTCAAACCTACGCCCAGCTATAATTACGTGCGTACTGCCGATGATAAAGGCGTACTTTCCATCCGCTCCTTCGACGCAGCGAAAGTAGATACCGCCGCCATGGATACGCTCTACACCAATTTCGGTTTCTATTCCGACAACCTGCCCGAACTCAGCATCATGATGGAAGTACAAGTCATGGGCGATACTTCTGCACAGAACCGTCCGATCAAACTGTCTGTTGTGAATAGCACGGTGCCTGCCAGCCTGTTCACCATCAAACCGGAAGACTGCGTGCTGCCGCATGGCACTATGAATACACTGATACCGCTCACTATCCGCAGGGCCGATACCCTTCGCAGCGGCTTCCAGTATATCACGGTACAACTCGAAGCCGGCAACGACCTGGCCACCGATTACCGGCAAGTGAAAGTGAAGAGTAACCCCGACAGGTTTAAAACCACTGTGCAACGTACGTTTGCGATCACCGACAACCTGCCGGTACCTTCCTGGTGGCTGGGCTCCGGCAGCATAGGCGCTTATTGCCTGGGCAATTATTCTGTTACTAAAATGAAGATGCTCATCAATGATATGAACATCCCGCTGGCCACCCTGCTCAACGACCGGCCCGATATCGGCTACCTCTTCGCGCTGGCGCAGTTGTATAACTGTCATCTCGCGGAAGCCAGGAAAGCCGGGCATCCCATCCAGGATATGAACGACAAAACCGGTCAGAAATTCGATATGGAACCCAGCGTAGGCGGCGGTAACCTCTGCGATTAATTTTTTCAGAAACAGGAAAACAAACATCATGAAACGCACCATAAAAAATATATTGCTGCTGGCATCAGGAAGCGCTTCCCTGCTCTTCAGCTCCTGCTATAAAGATCTCGGCAACTACGCTTATAAAGATGTGAATAAAGTGGTCATCGATACTTTTCCATCTTCTATCTTCGTATATCAGTTCGATACCTTGCGGCTCACGCCGAAAATATCGGCCACCCTCGATTCGTCTATCCTCAATGATACCGCGCGCTTCGCCTATCAGTGGACTATCGGCGGCAATGGCTCCTCTTATGTAAAAGGCACGATACTCAGCTATGACCGCAACCTCAATGCCCGTGTTACCAATGCCGTAGGCAGCTACGGATTGTATTTCGAGATGACCGATAAAAAGACCGGGCAGGTCTTCACCAGGTATACCTCCCAGCTCGTAATAGGTTCATCCACCTACGAAGGCTGGATGGTGTTATGTGATGTAGATGGTAATACCCGCCTGGATATGGTGAACTTCGTGAACGGCAACACCCGTTTCACCCGTGATATCCTGTCGCTTTCTCCCGATCTTCCCAAGCCTCTGAAAGGCCCGCGCTATATCGCATACTATGCTACCGGCAGGCCCAATGCCGCGCCGCCACCGTATCACAACCCGGCAGTATCGCTGGTCGACAGGGAATGGATCTACCTCTGCACCGACAAAGGCAGCTGGAAGCTGCGCAACGACTACCTATACACCTCCGGCGCCTGGTACACTTCCAAAGAGTTCATCTCAAGGCCCGACAGCGCCACCTTCCTCCCTGGCTTCGTGGGCGCCAACGAAGGCGCCGCCAGCAGCGACTATGTATATGTTTACGACAACAAAGGCAATTTCTATGAACGTGATCCCTACCAGTGGTACGTTACCAATATGAATAAAGTTTCAGGAGAAGGAAATTTCAGGGCTGCGCCCTTCCTGGGCAGAAACTACGGCATGGCTTTCTTCTATAATTCCGTACTCTTCGATATGGACAAAAAGCGTTTCCTGCTTTCCACGCCCGGCAGCAGCACCTGCAATATCATTCCCAATCCCGACAGTCCCTTGTTCGACTTCTCCAATACCGGCATGGACCTGCGCTGGATGCGCTCCGTACCCGGCCTCGACCTTACTTTCGCCATTATGAAAGACGCCGCCGGCGATACCTGGCTCCTCACTTTCGATGTAAGGTCCTCGGTAACACAAGACAGAAAAGTGAAACTAACGGGAACGGATATATCAAAAGCAGAGCATTTCACCGTCGATAAAAACTACGGCACCATCTACTATTCCGTTGGCAGCAAAGTATACGCCATGAACAAAGACTTCCCCGGCGTATGCTACCAGGTACTGGATGCAGGCAACAAAAAAATATCCTGGCTCGACCAGCATCTATTTACAGTGAACAAAGGCTATGGGCCCTCCCGCGGCGGCTACGTGAACGGCTACACTTACAACAATCCGCAGGGGAGCGGCTCATTAGACAATTACCCCGGCAGCTGGCTGGGCGTGGCTACCTACGATCCCGCCCAACCCACTGCCAGCAACGGCACGCTCACCTTCTATTCCCCGCAAGACTTCCTATCGCAACACGCCGCACTCGTGAAAAAGCAGGAATACAGCGGGTTTGGAAAGATCGTCAGCGTATCGTACAGAGAAAGATAAGATCACGAACCACCATACACATCCATTGTTATCCTGTGTTAACGCCAACGATGAGGGGCTGCGCAACTGCGCGGCCCTTTTAGCTCAGGATTGAATGATTGAAAGGATTACCAGGATTTTCGAATTTATTGATTTTCGGATTTATTGATTTAATTAAAACGGAGATGGCAAATTGTTCATCTCCGTTTTAATTAAATCAATAAATCCGAAAATCAATAAATTCGAAAATCCTGGTAATCCTTTCAATCATTCAATCCTGAGCCAAATTAATGCGAGCGAAGCGAGCATCAAACCACCGCCCCGCGTCGTTTTACGATGTGCGTAATTCCTTTATTGATCATCAATTCCAGTAGTTCATAACCGCCATTGGGGCGGCTGTGCGCGAATTCGCGCTCTTCGAAGGTAAGGGGGGAACCCCAGTAGAGGTTTACTTTATCGCCATACATTTCCGGCATATCGATCACCGGGCCATTGTAGATGGCGGCAGAAAGGATCAGGCTTTCATAGCCTTTGGGTAAGGCGGAAGAAGCAATGGTATGGCCTTCTCCCAGCCAGGTGATGAGCTTCCAGGGACGGTCGGCCAGGCCGGAGAGCAGCTGTGCTACTTTCATGATCTCTTCTTCAGAAAAATCTTTCTTGCTCATCGCAATGGCCAGCTCGGCACGACGGAAACCCGATGCGTTATCGTTGTACAACATCTCTACCCAGGGCATCGGCCGGATGCTCATACCCAGCGACAAGAAATAGGTGATATCTTCTGTGTCATACTTGGCGAGGGCCATGGGCGGCCATTTGCCGTCATCTATCGCGAAGTATTGTTGCGTAGGTCCGAAATGTTTTTCGTAGGCAGACAGGAACTGTTGCTGTATCCGGCTCCAAGGCTGGCTCTCTTTGTTATCCCATTCCTTCCAGAAATCCATTGCCTGCTGAAACCGGCTATATTGCTGGTTGGTAGCGGGCGTACCCAAGGGGAACATGAGTCCATCTTCGCCGTCGATACAATCAGCAGCATAGGCCACCGGCTGATCAGCATACAGCGCCCATCCGGGGATTACGCCCATGATTGCGCCATCATATAACATAGCGGCGCCATCTTCTTCTTCATTCCAGACGAAAGAAATACGTTCTTTCTGCAAAGGCTCCTTCCCTTGCGGATGATTGCAGTATCGCGCTTCCAGCATGGGCGCTACGCCATTGTCCATCGCTGCGGTATCTTTTTGCTGAGGGGCAGGCTGAAGATTGCGCAGCCAGCAGGGACGCGGCTTGAAGCGGTTGCCCATCAACTCGGAAGGATAAAGATAAAAATAGGCGGTACGGTTATCCTGCTCTACTATCGCGTATAAGGTGCCACGGCTGTTGGTCACTTCTATCAATAATTCTGCATCCTGGTACATAGCAATGGTTTTTTCAATGGCGTAAATGTACTGATTGTGTCTGAATCAATTAATTTCCTTTACTTGCAGATATGAAATACCGTTGTCTGTTATTACTGTTGTTAGTAATACCCTTTTGTTCTGTTGCCCAGCAATTAAGCCTTCCAGCCGTTAAACAATTGGCGCAGTCGCTGACCGATCAACAACTGCTCACACCTTTCGGGCGTGATGAGCTTATCCGCTTTGCACAACAGCAGCCTTTGCTGGCATATAAGGACGTGCATGATCTCGACGAACTACGGCAACCCATATACGTAGCAGAAAGTGCATTCATTCATCTTTTGCCGGGAGATACCCGCATCACCCGAGCCCTGCTCGATTCCGTTTCCCGGCAGGTACGCTTTGACGACGATGCATTACAGGAAGAATATTTTCTGGCAGACAGATTCCCGGTGAAGAGAGACCTGTATAATTTTGTGAGATATATCGGTGATTACTACGCATCCGCCAATCCCTTACTGATAAAGCGTTTTGGTGAATACTTCGGCAAAGCCGCTTTCGACAGCAGCGGCCAGTTCAGGCCCGGCGCCATACCACAGGCATTTATACAGGCAGGCATCCTGCCTGCTGATGACCCATTCAAAGAGAGGGATAATGCCAGCGAGCTGGGCAAGCGCCTCGACTGGCTCGACAAATATCCTTACGCGCAACAGCGGCAAATGGCGCTGCTGGATAGTCTCCGCGCTACAGGCCTGTTCACCGACTCCGCAAGGCAGCTGATGACGACACGTTACCAGCCGTTTACCCTGCTCACCGTCAATGATATCTTTGGCAACTGCGGATATGCGGTACCGTTATACTACGCCACCGATATTGAGCCATACGCCGGCCTTCCGGAAAACGCCTATGGCGTCATCGATACCAATGCGCTCCACAGCGTGATGCAAAGGGTCACCAGCCGTATCCATCAGCATATAGTACCCATGGAGATCACTGCCTGGAGCGCGCACAAGGTACCGCCATCCTCTGATGGCCAGTATCCCTATGAAGAAGAGCTGGCATTGCGGCGCTCCGCCAAATTGCAATTTGCAGAATTAACTATCGGCGGGCATCTGTACAAAGAAGTGATCGATGAAAAAGAATTTGAAACATGGATACGTCCCGAAAATTTCCAGTTCCTGAATCATGTGATGGAAGATCGCAAAGACCCGCGGCGTTTCTTCTTTATCGAACAGGAAAGATACACTGGCCTGGAACCTGCACCCATTGTGCTTTTCGTTGCACTGCTTACCGAACGGCAGGCGGCGTTGCTGCAAAGCAAATATCTTTTCAAACGCATAGAAGGTTGTTATAATGGCAGTCCGGGCGACTACCAAAACTGCGTATATCCCGGCGATTACTTTTATCCGGAGCGCCGCCTCAGTGCTGCACAGATACATGCACTGGTGACCTGGTGCGCAGAACGCCAGCTGCTTAACACAGCCAACAAGGCGCTGTTGCCGCATTTAGAAGCTGCCATCCGCGAAGAGAACCCGCAGGATATGACGGGCGTATTACGCTTCTCGCCTGCTTTCATCAATACGGAGCCGCGGCTGTCTTCGATGATCAGCAGTGTACAATGGGCATTATCCAATGCCTATCCGCAAAATAAAAAGCGTTTTATTTTCAACAGCAAGTCCTATCCGCAGGCAGATATTGATATGAATAAGCTGCAAGCAGCTATCAACAAGGCTTTGGTGGCAGCGGGCTTCAATTGCCAGTTGGTACGATTGATCGACTCCAACCCCTTATACCGTCAGGATGATTCAGGGGCGTTTCAGTATATGCTGCTGAAACCGGCTGTGGCAAAGGAATTGAAAGAGCAACACCCCGAGGTGTTGTATGCGCCTAACAACCCATCGGCATATCGATAGCAACGATCCTTACTACTGTTTTACCGGTGCTTTTCTGCTTGCCGCTCACGCGAAGGTAATAGCGGCTGATGCCTACTGCTACCGGGTAATCGTAGATAGATTTAACGGTATCAACGGCTTTGATCCATTGCTCATCAAGGCCGCCGCGCTTCAGTTCAGCCTTCAGTTCTTCCATGCTCACTTGGGGAAAGGGCGCATGCTCTGTTACTTCATAGGTAATGGCCGTGAACTTGCCCGGGCCGGATGTTGGCAGTTTGGCCCAGGGTGAAGTATAATGTTTCCAGTCGGTAAGGTCCCAGTGCGGGCCTTCCTGCTGAATGGTGATGCTGGTTTCATAGCACTGTTCTACGGTGATATCATCGAGCTGTGTGCTTTGAACGATCACCTTGCATCCGTCCAACATTTCGCCCAGGCCGGCAGACAGTATCAATGTATCATGTCCCCATGCGGAGGGCACGTCATTGCTCATGCCATGTATTTCCAGGGAAAATTCAGGACAGCTGGCGGTCATTACAGAATCTTCGGGAACGGCGGTAGCTGCTGCGGGTTGTGCGGTGGCGACTTTGACAGTATCGCTTACCAGGGAATCCTTTACAGGCGCCGTTGTTGAGGGCCTGCTGCCCGACTGGCAAGCCAGCAGGAATAAGGGAACTACAAACAATATATGCAATTTCATGGGCGCAAGATATAACTATAAAACCTGATTTTTTTACACTACATTGTCTTGTCAAAAAATTTTTTGCGATGAGAAATTCCACGATGTTATTACTCTTCTGTCTTGCCTGCCTTTCTGTTTCCGCAGCCGGCAAAGGCACGCGTCAATATTACCAGATCAGGATATTTCACCTGAAAGCCGGTCAGGAAGCACGTACCGATAGTTTCCTGCAAAGGGCCTACCTGCCTGCATTGCATCGGGCGGGTATCGCACAGGTAGGCGTTTTCAAACCGATAGACCAGGACACGGCCGATCTTCGTATATACGTGCTCGTGCCTTTCCGCACGCTGGAACAATTCTCCAACCTGCCCGCTATACTGGAACGCGACAAACAATATCAATCCGCTGGCGCGGGCTTTCTGGATGCAGCTTACAACCAGTCGGCCTACAACCGCATAGAATCCATCCTGCTGCTGGCATTTGAAAAGCGGCCGCAGCTCACATTGCCTGCGCTCAGCGCTCCCAAAGCCGAACGCGTATACGAACTGCGCAGTTATGAAAGCCCTACAGAACAATATCACGTCAACAAAGTGAAGATGTTCAACGATGGTAACGAAGTAGGCATTTTCGACAAGCTGGCATTCAATCCTGTATTTTACGGCTCCGTACTGGCAGGCAGCAAAATGCCCAACCTCATGTACCTCACCACCTTCAACAGCCGCGCCGACCGCGATGCCCACTGGAAAGCCTTCTCCGCCAATCCCGACTGGAAGCAGCTTCAAGGCATGCAGGAATATAGCCACAACGTCTCTCACTCAGATATCCTCTTCCTCCGCCCGGTGGAATACTCCGACATCTGATGAGGACTCAGGATTAAATGATTGAAAGGATTAGCAGGATTTTTTTATCAGGATTTTAAAGGATTCGCGAAGATCAAATCAAGGTGATCTTCGCGAATCCTTTAAAATCCTGATAAAAAAATCCTGCTAATCCTTTCAATCATTTAATCCTGAGCTAAAAATAAATTTTGTTCTTTAATTTAATTGTCTACATTTGCAACCTCATTGCGAGGTAGAGCAGAGGTAGCTCGTCGGGCTCATAACCCGAAGGTCAGTGGTTCGAATCCGCTCCTCGCTACAAATAAAAAGTCCTGAACGTAAACGTTCAGGACTTTTTGTTTGTAGCAATTACTGCCAACCGAACAGCTGTTTCAGGTTCGGATTTAACACTGTTTGTGCCAATGGTACTGGCCTGTAGTAATATTTCGGTTCTTCAAATTTGCGTGGTACATCGCGGTTAGCGGTGAACATAATGTGACCGGAAGTATTATTTTCCAGGTAGAAATTATTGTCTTTTCCGTCTTTATCTTTCAGATAGAAGCGGGAAACAGACGCCCGTACATTTGCCGGCAAACCCGCCAGGGCAGCGGTATCTGTGGGAGACGCGAGGATAGCAATATCGGCTACGCCATCGCCGCTCATATCGATGCCGCCAAGTTGGGCCACATACATACCTTGTTGCGCATCCTGGAAGCGCATACCTGCTTTCCATCTGTTCACATCGTTGAAGCGCAAGCCTTCACAGGCCATCTCCACCCGTCTTTCTCTTCTGATCTCTAACAGTACGCCTTTATTAACGCCGCTCACATTAGGATAGGCAGCAGCTTGCACCGGATCAGGCAGCGCATTGGCGGCAGCCATATTGAGCGGCGGCATCTGCACGCGCAGGCGCAGCTGGTTGATGGTGTTATCCACATCGCTCTGGGTGAGCGTGCCCAGTTCGGCTTTTGCTTCCGCATAGTTCAGCAGCACTTCTGCATAACGATATACCGGGATGCCGCTGTAGTCGGCGCCCCAGCCCTGACGTTGCGCGGGATCGCGCGGAAAGAATTTCAGCTGATCGTATGCGCCGAGGTTGGGCTTCGGAATGTAAAGGCTCTTATCGTTAGTGGTAGAATATCCGGGATAGGCTACGGTTTCGGCTAAACGTGGATCGCGGTTCTGGAAGGTTTTCACGAAGTCCATTTTGTCGTAGCCAGGCTGTGAGGTAAAGGGCGTACCATCTTTCATGAGATAGCTGTACACGAGGCTCTGGCTGAGTGACCACATCCAGCCTAATACGGCGTGTGTGTTGTTACCAATGCCGAGCGCCTGCTGGTAATCTACCCACTGGATCATCTCCGGGTTACCGCTCAGGGTAAGAGAAGAGAACAGCGAGCGGTAATCCTGTGCACCATTGCCGGTACTGTAAATTTTGAACTTGCCGCTGCCCATCAGCTGTTCGCAGGCCCAGGCGGCCTTTTGCAGGTAGGTGTTAGCGGAGCTTTGCAGGTTCAGCTCATCGTGGTATTTACGGAATGTTCCTTCAAAAACGCCGAAACGTGCCATGAGTGCGAGTGCGGTCCATTTGCTCACGCGGGTGCGGTTGCCTTCGTCGGGCATGATGTTATCCACGGCAAATTGCAGATCCGCCATAATGGAATCTACCACCTTGGTACGCGGATCACGCGGTGCATAGAGCGAAGAATCGGTGTTGGACATGGCGTGCGAATACCAGGGCACATCAGAATAACGCGCTACTTTGGCCATGTAGAAACGGGCGCGGAAGAAACGCGCAATACCGATGAAATGATTGATGGCAGCGGGATCGCCTTTGGTCTTCGCTACATTGTCCAGCATAAAGTTGTAGCTGCGCAGTTTGTTCCAGTCGTCCCAACCGGAAGTTCCTACTGTAGTGGAGTTGAGACCATTATGCACCATGATATCCAGTTCTCCGCCACCGCTGTAGCTGGAAATATTGTCGGAGTTGATATCATCTGTTGCATATACCGGGTTATCATAAAAGCTGTTGCTGTATGTTTCCAGGTCTTTCGGCGTATTGAAGAAGGCTTCCGGTGTAATGCTTGTCTGTGGCAGGCGCTGGAGGAAATCTTTATTACACGAGGCTATTGCACTGCCCAGTAAGATCAACGTTGCGTATATGCTGATTTTTTTCATTTTGCACATTTTTTTCTGGCATTAAAAGTTCATGTTCAAACCGAATGAATAGGTTTTCTGGAAAGGATAGATAGCGCCATCCAGGCCTTCCGGATCGATGTTCGCTCTCAGGTGAGAAACGGTGAAGATGTTTTCTGCGGAGAAGTATACACGCAAACGGGCGATCTTCATTTTCTCGGTCAGCTGCTTGGGCAGCGTGTATCCGAGGGTGATGTTCTTCAGGCGCAGGTAAGCGGCATTTTGCAGGTATTTGGTTTGCGCTGCAGCCAGCTCGCTGTCGGCATCTTCAGCGATGTAGGATTTCACGCGGGGGAAATAAGCGTTCGTATTCTGCGGCGTCCAGTGGTCCATGTTCTGCACCTGTACGTTGGTCCATGGTTGTGCATAAATACCCCAGAAGTAGTGGTTGCCCGGACCGGGATACCAGTCTCTCTTGCCCACGCCCTGTGCAAACACACGCAGGTCAAATCCTTTGTAGCCGGCACTTACATCGATGCTGTAAGGAAAACGTACGCTGTTGTTACCAATGATCTTTCTGTCACCCGGATCAGACACGGTGTTTTTACCATAGCTGATTTCACCGTCGCCATTGAGGTCTTTGAATTTGAGGTCGCCTACATAAAATTTGTAGTTCTGGTCATCTTCACCCACTTTGGTTTGGTCGGCATGGTTTTTCAGTTCTGCATCATTCTGGAAGAAGCCTTCTGTTACGAGTCCCCATATCTCGCCAATTTCTTGTCCGTTGCGGTAATCGCTCAGGCTGCCGGTAGGGTTGTCGTATTTGGTGATGAAGGTGCGGCTATCTGCCAGCGCAAGTTTCACACTATAGGAGAAAGGATTTCTGTTGATATTGAACTGATCGCGCCACAGGATGCTGAGCTCTTGTCCGCGTGTTTTGAGATCGGCGGCATTGGTCACAGGTTCTGGTGCGCCGAATACAGCAGGCAGTGTTTTGCTTTTCACGAACATGCCTTGCGTATAGCGGGTGTAGCGGTCGTAGCTTACGCTCAGTCTTTCTTTCAGGAAAGATACATCCACGCCGCCGTTCACGGATTTCACGGTTTGCCAGGAGTAGTTGGGCGTTACGGGTCTTGGCAGGTAAACGCCGATGGGTTGTTTACCATCGAGGATTACGTTCTCTTGTTTTGCCGGCATGGTAGCGAGATAGCTCAGGCTGCCGGTCTGGTCTACGGTCTGATCGCCCAGGGAACCATAAGAGCCGCGCAGTTTCAGGTTATCGATCTTCAGCGCTGCTGCAGCAGGCTTGAAGAACTGTTCTTTAGAGATCACCCATGCAGCGGATGCCGACGGGAAGAAGCCCCAGCGGTGGTTTTCAGGGAAACGGGAAGAACCGTCTCTGCGGCCATTGAGCTCCAGCAGGTACTTGTCATCGAAGGCATAATTCACCCGGAAGAAGAGGCCTCTCACGGCCCAGTCGTTGATGCTCTGCGTCTGGCTTACCTTTCCGGTAGCAAGGCCGGTAGTCGGGAAGTCAGGGCTGATCAGGTCTTTGGCGCTGGCAGAAAAATTATTGATGTAATAATATTCCTGGTTGAAACCCGCGAGGGCGCCCAGTTCATGCTTACCGAATTTCTTGCTGAAATCAGTGTAGATGTTATATACATTGTAACGCGACTGCATCGCATTGTTGGAGGCGCTGGACTGGTTACCATCGGTATATTTCAGCGGTTGGTCAGGACCGGTGCGGTAGGCAACCGGCACGGTGTAAGCAGATCCTACGCCATTGCTGCGGCGGAAAGTGACATCTGCTTTCAGCGTCCACACTTTTTTCACGAGGCCGATCTCGGTATTGAAAGTGGTCATAAATTCACCGAGATTGGATTTGTTGCGGCCACCACTTTCCAGGCGACCGAGCAGGGCGGCGCCGTCGGAAGTCCAGGTGCCATCCGGGTTACGCGGCACGGAGAGCGAAGGCGTACGGTTGGCGTTGTGGAAGAAGAGATAATCCATTGCATTGGATGGCGAATTATAATCCATGTTGGTATACACGGTGTTGGTACCGATCTTCAAACGGTCGTTGAACGTGTAAGTAGCCTTTCCACGCAGGTTGTAGCGTTTGTAGATATCAGGATTGGTGCGGAGCATACCATCCTGTTGATAAAATTCTCCTGACAGATAATAATTCAGTTTATCATCACCGCGCGAGATGCTGAAGTTGGCCGTGGTGGCAGGTGCTGTTTTGTTGTACACTTCATGCAGCCAGTCGGTCATACCGTAATACATCCAGGCGTTCTTGTTGGTAGGGTCTACGATCACTGCGGGCAGGGAAGGATCTTTGGATCGCTGTGCAGCGTAGGCTCTTACGGCATCCGGGTACAGGTCGTAGAGCGGGGTGGCTGCGTCGTGTTTCATCTGCATGGTGATGAGCGGATCGGTGATGATCTTTGGTACGCTACCCAGTGTACGGATAGCATAGTTGGCATTTACCGATACGGCCAGTCTCCCGTCCTTGGCGGATTTGGTGGTAATGAGCACTACGCCAAAGGCGGCGCGCGCGCCGTAGATAGCGGCAGATGCTGCATCTTTCAATACGGTCACGCTTTCCACATCGGCAGGATTGAGGCGTGATACTTCATCAGCAGAGAATGGAATATTATCTACGAGGATGAAAGGATCGCCGCCATTCAGCGAGGTATAACCGCGCAGGTTGAAGCCTGGCGCGGAAGACGCGCGACCGTTGTTGATCAGGATGTTCAGGTTGGGGATCAAGCCTTGCAGGCCGGTACCGAGGTTGGTGATCGGGCGGCTTTCCAATGCTTTACCGGAGATATTATCCACCGCACCGGTGGTATTGATCCTTTTCTGTTTACCATAACCTACTACCACAACTTCATTGAGGCCGCTGGAATTGGCCGCCATCTGGATGTTATAGTCACCGGGGCCTTTTACGCTCAGCTGCTTTGATTCGTAGCCTACGTAAGTAAATTCCAGCACCGCATTTTCCGGTACTTCTATTTCATATTCACCTTTCGTATTGGTGGTAACGCCCTGCGAAGTGCCTTTTACGTGTACGGTTACGCCGATGAGCGGTGTGCCCAGCTCGTCTTTCACGATACCTTTCACCTTGTTGGTGCGCACGGTTTCGCCCGCGCGGATGATCACCACCAGGTTGTTAGGCATCACGCGATAATCCAGCGAGGTACCGGCCAAAGCCTTGTCCAGCACTTCTTTCACGGAAGCGTTCTCCATGCGGATGCTGATCTTTTTGTCGGGGATCGCATCGTTCTTATACAGGAAAGTATAATCACTTTTTTTCCCGATCATGTTCAGGAATTTACCAATGTTGATATTGTTGTAATCAACACTGATCCTTTCCTGCGAAAATCCATGAGCGCTCAGCTGTAAAAAACCGGCGCATAGCAATACGGATGTCAGTTTCATACGCATCATAAGTTTCCTCATATCCCCTTGTGGGAGACCAGAAGGCCACCAATAGCTTTTTTTCATAAATTTGTTTCGTTAGGTTAAATAATAGGCCATTACCAGATCGAACGGATCGGTTTAATTATTTAGCCAGCATTTAGAAAAGGGGGAATGTTGCCGCATTTCCCTTTTTTTATTTTACCGGCCAGGTATATTTGTTTGTTTTGATTAGCTGTCCATCAAACGGATTTTTAATCAGGTAAATGGATGAAGGGGACTACCAGATATAGATGATATTATCTTTACTATCCAGCTGATAATGAAAAGACGAAGTCAGTTGCAATGCCTGCAACACTTCATCTATGCTTTGTTTCTTAAAGGCGCCGGTGAACGCTTCATGTTTGTAACGATCATTGCGGAAGCGGATGGTGACATTGAACCAGCGTTCCAGATCGTGCGACAGTTCTTCAAAAGAGGCATTGTCAAATTCAAAGCGGTCGTTCATCCAGGCAGTTTCCGGCTTTGCATCTTCGGCGCCGGTATGATTACTTTCACTTGCTTTTACAGGTACGACTGCAAATCCCGTTGTAGGTACCGGTTGGTTTTTTGAGGAGAATATATGGGTGATATTAGGGATCACCAGTTTTTGATCCGGCTGCAATACCACTACCCTCCTGGCTTTGGTGTTGTCGTTATCCGGAAAGCTCACTTCCACTTTACCGCTGATGAGTGTTGTTTCTACGTTGGCATCTTCGGTATAGGCCTTTACATTGAAGGCGGTGCCGAGCACTTTGATGTTCACGTTGCCCGATTGTATCACAAAAGGATGGGAAGGATCATGTTTGACATCGAAAAAGGCTTCGCCGGTGAGCACTACTTCGCGGTCGCCGGAGAGAAAGCGCTTGGCATCGTACTGAAGGCGGCTGCAGGCATTGAGGGCCACGCTGGTGCCATCAGGTAATACCAGCGTGGTTTTCGAACCTGTTTTAGTGACCACTTCATTACGGAAAGCATTTTTAGCCGGCAGGCGTAACAGGCTGTAACCCGCTATCAGCAAGGCAAGGCCGGCAGCGATGCCGCCCGCTGTTTTCCAGGGGAACAGCCGCCGCACCACAGCGGTATGATCTTCCTGCAGGAACTGCGTCATTTTATCGAGGCCGCGCTCACGAGCGGCTTCTTCTTCTGTTGCAGTGAAACCACCCGGTATCTCTACGGACTGTATCTCTTCTATAATAGTATAGGTATACTGTAGCTCCGGGTATTGCATCAGCAACTGGTCCAGTTCCTCCAGTTCAGCTACTGTGGCCTCTCCTGCCGTTTTCCGGGCCATCAGTATATTTATGCGGTGACGCTCGATCATCTTGATTTACATCCGTGTTTTCAGGAAGAGGACGAAAGGAAAAATAAAAACCCCCAAAGGCAAGGAAAAAATTTTTATCTGGTTAACATACGGATAGAAAATATCAGGCCCTGATAATATACTACCATTGACGAAAAACATTTTGCAGACAAAATATTTTGTTAACTTTAGCTTAATCTGCGTTATATAACTTGCAACCAATATCTAGTAGCTTTAAGGGATGGACCAGTGTACAATTAATGAGCTTTTCAGGAATATGACAGCGAACAGTGATCAAGAGGCATTCAAGGCTTTCTACAATCATTTTTTCGTGAAGCTGCTCCGTTTCTCCTTCTCTCTCACCCGCTCCAAAGAAACTGCTGAAGAAATCACCAACGATGTGTTCATGCATTGCTGGCAAAAAAGACAATCGCTCACTGATATTAAAAACCCACAGGTATATTTATTTGTCGTCGCTAAAAACAAAGCGATCGATACGCTGCGCAAGCAAGCCGCATCGCGCCAGGTGGCCTTTACAGAGGAAGATAAACTGGAGATCGCATTCGACAGCGATCCTGAACAACTGATGATTTCCGCAGAGATGATCCGCAAAATGGAGTTCACTATACAACAGCTGCCCCCAAAATGCAAGATGGTATATATGCTCGTAAAGCAATACGGGCTTCGTTATAAAGAAGTGGCAACTTTACTCAACCTCTCTGTAAAAACAGTAGAGAACCAACTCGCCATTGCCATGAAACGCCTTACACAGGCCGTGAATTTTACGCTTGAAAATATTTAGGGATTTTTTGATTTACGGATTTACGAATTTGGGGCGAACCTGAAGGCCGCCCCAAATCCATAAATCCGTAAATCAAGAAATCCCTAAATCAATTATAGCCTTCGTTCTGTGGTATCAGTTTCGGATTGTTCTTCATTTCTGAAGTAGGCAGCGGAAACAGCAGGTGTTTCTTTTGTAATGCCTGTCCGGAGTTTTTGTTGATGTGGCCAATGAAAGCATCGAAGCCATTGGTATCTTCATTATATACTTTCTGCAGGCGCACCATGTCGAACCAGATGATGCCTTCATAACAGAACTCATGCCAGCGCTCACGCCAAACATAGGTTTCAAAGTCGGTTTGGCTGAGGCCCGCCAGTGCAGGGTTTCCGGCGCGTGCGCGTACCGCGTTGAGCGCTTTGTAAGCGGCTGCATTGGGCGATCCGTCTGCACGGTTCTCTGCTTCCGCATAGATGAGCAGCGTTTCAGCATAACGTATCTGTGGTACGTTCAGGTTGCTGATAGCAGTGCCGGGCTTGCCGGGAGCGCCATGCGCTTCTACGTCAAAATGTTTGAAGATGTAAGGAGCGCCGAGCGGAAACGGTGCACCGTTGCCTTTTACGTAATAAGAGGTAAAGAAGAACTGTTGTTCATCCGTACGTTTGTCCGTAGGCTCAAACTTTTTGAAAGAATTGTAGAAAGATTGAGAGGGCATGGAACTGCCTACGCCACTGCCTTTCGCGGATATATCCTGTGCAAGGGAGTTGTTGGGCAGCATGATCGATTGCAGCGGGTTCTCTTCTACGCCGCTCAGGTATTGCACTTCAAAGAGATGTTCCAGTTTGTTGTTCATCGCTGTGGTGTGCAAACTGGCGTAATCCGGGAACAGGCCTATCTCTGAGGGATGTGCTTCTGCATAGTCGATCACTTCCTTGGCTTTGTCGGCCGCCAGTTTGTAATAAGCGGCGCCTTTGTTGAGCGGGAATCCAGCCATGGTGAGATATACTTTCGCCAGCTGTGTTTTGATAGCGGCGAGGCCTACGCGGCCGGAGGCGTCCGTCCAGTTGAGGCCTGCGGCTTCTGCATTCTTCAGGTCCTGCACGATGGCATTATAAACGTCTTCTGTTTTCGTGCGGGAAGGGAAGAAATCAGGCGAAGATGCTGTTTGTGATTTCAGGATCAGTGGAATATCTCCCCATAACCTTACTGCATAAAAATAAGCCCAGGCGCGGAGGAAGCTGGCTTCGCCGAGCACGCGCTTCTTTTGCGCACTGTCCATCGGGTTGATGCCAGGTACTTTATCGAGCGTGAGGTTACACTGTGCGATCTCTTTGTAGAGCCCTCTCCACCACTGTCCTACATGCAGGTTATCGCCATTGTATACCAGGCCGAGGAGGTTATTGAGATCGGAGTTCTGCGCAGTACCGGTGATAGCGGTACCGGTAGGGGCGTCCAGCATCTGGAAGTTATTGGAGAAGATACCGGCGCCTTCACCGATCACGCGGGTACGTGCATAGGCTGCAAACACGGCAGCATCGGCATGTTCAGGCAAGGTGAAATAGCTGTCGGGCGAGAGGTTGGACGGGTCGTTCTCTTTCAGGAACTTGGAACATCCGGTGCCCATACCCAGCATCAGCGCGCCTCCCAGGGCCAGCAGCATCGTTTTGTTGATTATGTTACGCTTCATGGTTAATAGTCTTTAGGTTACTGAACAAATTAGAACGCCACATTTAATCCCAGGGT
This sequence comes from Chitinophaga vietnamensis, assembly GCF_902167635.1. GTDB lineage: Bacteria > Bacteroidota > Bacteroidia > Chitinophagales > Chitinophagaceae > Chitinophaga > Chitinophaga vietnamensis. The sequence goes on along the minus strand of NZ_CABHMS010000005.1, from coordinate 171,828 downwards.
ATAAGTAGTTGGCTTGGGATAGTCGAAGAAGGTCTGTCCTTGTGCAAAAGCGTTGCTATAGGTAGTTACCTCAGGATCGTTGCCACTGAATTTCGTTCTCAGGAAGAAGTTCTGTACGGCGCCATAGATCCGCAGTCTGGACAGATGCAGTGGTTGTATCATCTCTGCCGGGAAGGTGTAACCCAGCAGGAGGTTTTTACCACGGATGAAGGAACCATCTTCCACCCAGCGGGTATCTACGTTGGTAACGTAGCCTGCTGCCGGGTTACGTGGTGCAGCGATCATGGTGTTCTGATGATCCGGCGTCCAGTAGTCGAGCACAGATTTGAAGCTGTTGGCCAGGCCGGTACGGTCTTCACCGGAGTGGTGGGTCATATTCAGCACATCGTTGCCATACATGTATTGCAGCTCGATGGTGAGATCCCAGTTTTTGTATTTAAAGGTGTTGAGAAATCCACCCCAGCCTTTCGGGTTACCATTACCGATGATCTGACGGTCGGCGTCATTGATGGCATGATCGCCGTTCACGTCGAGGTATTTGATATCACCAGGCAAGATGGGCTTACCACCGCGGTAGTCGGTGAATTTAGCCGCTTCTGCTGCTTCTGCCGTGCTCCAGGTTCCCAGGCGCACCAGGCCCCAGAAAGAACCAACGGGCTCGCCTACACGAATAATGTTGGTCTGATTGGTGAAGTTAGGACCACCCACGCCAAAGATGTCGGCCGGCGTAGCGAGCGACAGCACCTTGTTCTTGTTGAAAGAGATATTAAAGGTAGAATTCCAGCTGAAGTCCTTGCTGTTTACTACCAGTGCATTCACTGCCAGTTCAATACCTTTGTTCTCCATGGAGCCGATGTTCTGACGGATGGTGGTATAACCGCTGGTGGTGGGCACTGGCGCATCCAGCAACATGTCGGTGGTTTTGCGATAGTAGTAATCTGCTTCCAGGTTGATCCTGTTCTTGATCAAACCAATTTCTATGCCTCCATCATACTGCGCTGTTTTTTCCCAACGGAGGTCGGCATTGGCCAGGCGGTTGGTACCCACGCCCTGTACTTTGGCGCCGCCGATGGCAGCGGCGTAAGTACCGCTCGCAGCCAGGGATGCCAGCGAGTTATAGGAAGGTATTTCAGAGTTACCCGTTAAACCATAGCTGGTGCGCAGTTTCAGGTTGGAGATAATTTTATTGTTCTTCAGCCATTCTTCTTCTGATGCTCTCCACGCGAATGCTGCTGAAGGGAAGAAGGCATATTTGTGGTTTTCACCAAAACGGGAAGATCCATCTGCACGGCCGGTGAAGGTAACGAGGTACCTGTCTTTAAAGCCATAGTTCAAACGGGCGAAGTAAGAGTTGAAGGCAAAGCTGCTCCTGTAAGAACCTACGCCGCTGGCAGGAATGTTGGAACCTGCACCGAGGTTGTTGTTCTCAAAGTAGTCGGTAGAAAAATTCTCTGCTCTTGCATTGAAACCGAACATATTGGTCTGTTGCCATGACAGACCTGCCATACCGGTGAAGCTATGCACTTTGTTGAAGCGCTTGGTGTAGGTAAGGTAGTTCTCGAAAGACCAATAACTTTCACGGTCGTTGGCGTCGATGGCGATACCTTTCTGCGAAGCGGAGATATCGAGCAGGGAGCGGCCGTTCCATTCATTGCGTCCGCGGGTAACGATGTTGGTACCGAGCACACTGCGGAAAGTCAGGCCCTTGGCCAGTTGCAGGTCGGCGTATACGTTACCGAGGAGGTTCTGTGTGTTGAGGATGTATTTCCTGTCGGTGAGGATCTGTACCGGGTTGGAACCGCCTTCTGCGCCGGGATATACCTTGTTATTAGACCAGCTGCCGTCTTTGAATTTAACAGGGAGGAAAGGCAGCGCTTCGGTGATCATACGTACGGAGTTAAGGCCGCCGGTACCGATATCCACCAGGTTTTCTTCCTGGTTGTTATAGCTCAGTGAACCGCCTACATGCAGCCATTCTTTGATTTTGCTGTCAATAGTAAAACGGGCAGAATAACGTTTGAGATAAGAGTTCAGTAGCAGGCCATTATCATCGAGGTAACCGAGGAACAGGCCGTATTGACTATCGGCATTACCACCTGTAAAACCAAGCTGGTGGCTTTGTGTGAGTTTGTGTTGTACAGATTCTTTCAACCAGTCGGTGTCATAGTAAGGGTTACCGTCTTTATCAAACAAGCGGGGGTCTGTTCTCTTCAGTTTCGGATTTTTGGATACGTAGTCGCCATTGGCCCATCCTGCGGGATCGTAGATCTGCGAGTTTTTCCAGGCGAGGTCTTCTACCTGCATGTATTCTTTGGCGTTCAGCATTTCCACGCGGTGCGGGCCGATGGTGTTTTTGCTGAGGTAGGTGTCGTACGTAACACGGCCGCCGAGCGCAGTACCTTTTTTGGTGGTGATCATTACCACGCCGTTGGCGCCGCGCGCACCGTAGATCGCAGTGGCAGAGGCATCTTTCAGTACTTCGATAGATTCGATATCATTCGGGTTGATGAAATCGATGGCATTACTGCTCTGCGTTTGTGAACCCACGGGGAGCGCCACTCCATCGATGATGTAAAGCGGGTTGTTGGTGGTGTTGATAGAACTGAAGCCGCGGATGCGGATGTTGGTTTGTCCGCCGGGGCGACCGGAGTTAGTGTTCACCTGTACGCCGGGTATGCGACCGCTGAGTGCCTGGTTTACAGACGGGGCGGGCCTTTCCTGGAGTTGTGCCGCTCTTACGGAGGCTACGGAACCGGTTACGTCGGAACGTTTAGCGGTACCATAACCGATCACTACTACGTCTTGCAATGATTTCACGTCGGTGCTGAGGGCCATGTTCACTACGGCGTTGTTGCCGGTGCTTTTTTCCTGTTGGGTATACCCTACAAAGGAGAAGATGAGCGTGCTGCCGGCGGGAGCATCGATGCTGTAAGTGCCGTCTGGTTTGGTTTGTGTGCCGGTGTTGGTGCCTTTGATCTGCACGGATACACCGGGCAGCGGTGAGTTGTCCCGGGCATCGATCACTTTACCGGTGATCTTCCTGCTCTGGGCAAAAATGAGAAGGGATAAGAGCAGCAGTCCTGTCCCCATCAAGCCTGACCGCATAAGGAATGTCAATTTTTTCTTCATACGTTTTGGTTTTTTGGTGAATAAAATGGCGCGCAAAAACGTTTTAGCAAAGCATGCCCAGGCACCCCGGCTGAATGCGGTGGTGAGTAATAAAAGGGAAGTCTTTGGGTGAGATGCGCAGCGCACCATTGCATGGGCTATTTATTTCGTATAGCCGATGACGTTAGATGACAAGTAAGCAACAATCAGTTTTACATGTGTGATAAAAAAAAGACTTTTCAGAACGGGCATCAATCTGTCCGGAACCTGCAACGCCATAACGTGAATACCCGGTTCGCTGCTTCAGGCAATAGCAACAACGGCTAATGCCAGCTGTTATGCTGAAACAAAAATCCGGTGATCGAGGCCGTATACCTTAACGTGAAAATTCAGAAGAAAATCGATTTAGCTATCTTTCTTCCTAAAAGAATATTTCATGACGTGTTTGTTTTACATGCTTTTGTTAAGAGATCTTTTTTTACAATGATTTGGCCACTACGCTGAATAAAACGTGACATTGGTTTTTTCAAAAAGACGTTAGCTTTTCCCTCTTGATTGATAGAACAATACAGATGCTTCCGGTTTTCACAAATGCTACATCTTCACGTTAAAAATAGAAATATTTCCCGACAACTAAAACGTTTTTGCAATTTTTTTTCGGGCTGATGAAATATTATCACGGAAGAGATAATTTTTAATTTTAGCGGTTATTTTTTGAGAGATGAAACCGCCGCCTGCTGCAATAATAATGGCAATCCCTCCTGTTCAAAAATAAGTTTCCCGATCTTCAAATCAGACCATCCACTTTGCAGGCGATAAGCGAACACCGGCCGCTTACCTTCCAGGCTGCATTCAATGAAACCCGCTTCCACAGCAGCAACTGGCGGCAGCAACTGCTTCAGTTGATACAGATGCGTAGAGATCACAAAAAATCCCCGCGGAAAAGTTGCCAGTCCGCCGATCGTTTGCACCGACAATTCCAGCGCATCATCCACATTGGTGCCGCGGAACAATTCATCGAACACCGCAAAGCAACAACGGCCCGCTGCCGCCGTTTGTACCACCTGTTTCAAATGTTGTACCTCCATCATAAAATGACTGTAACCATTTCTCAAATCATCATTGAGCTGTATCACCACTGCAATATCATCGAAAAAAGGCAGGCTGCATGCTGCCGCGGGCACCCCCATGCCTGCATGCGCCAGGTATACGCACAGGCCCAAAGTCTTTAGCAGCGTGGATTTGCCAGACATGTTCGGTCCGGTGAGCAGCAATACCCGCGCCCGGCTATGCAGATCATTCTTCACCGGCTGCCGCAACAAGGGATGATAGCACTGCCGGAGATGAATACCTTCCTCCTGAAACACCGGCAGGCACCAGTTATGCTGCACTACCGCCTGCGCCAGCGAATGCCAGGCCTCATATAAAAAGAAGGCCCGCCAGAAACCCTGCAAAGCCGCCAGCCGGATATCGCGGCTGAACAATTGCAAAAGCCTGACTTCATCGGCAAGACGATTATTTCCCTGTCGCACTTCAGGCGCCAGGGAAGGCGCATCCAGCTCTTTGAGGAATGTTTTCAATTGCGTTACCGGCTCCGCTAACAGGCCGCCAGCAAAGCTTTCCGCCTGCACATCCCTGAAGTAACGATCTACCTGCTCAAAGAACAACACCGCCTGCGCCAGTTTTGCCCGCAGCGTAAAACGGTAACTGCGCTGGCGCCACAGCTGCCAGCCCGCTACCAGGTTATTGTCATCAAAACGGATCGCCTGTTCCTGCAACTGCTGCAAGAAATGGTATACCTCTTCAAAATCATGCGGGTGATAAGTTAATTTCGTATGTACGTAACCGTTATCAATGATCGTTCGTATCACTGCCTGCTTTTCCAGCACGCCTTTTTTATCCGGCGGCAGATCCTGCAGGATACCGGTCAGCATTTCCTGCGCAAAACGGTTATGGGTAAAATTGATCAGCGGCAGCAGCTGCCGCGTAATTTCCAGGTCTTGGATGATGGGCATGTGATCGTTTGAACACACCACCCAGCACTAATTATGCCGGATATTTGCAATATTTTTTTACCTTTTCATCATATACCTATATAGAGGACGAAATGATGGTGAACACCAGCAATATCAGCCAGCAAAGCGAAGCAGCATTGATCCGGGGCATCCACGAAGGAAGCAGACAAATCTTTACCTATGTGTATGAGCGCCATTTCAGGGAACTTGCCATCACGGCCTGGCGCTACGTGAAAGATGCCGGTATCGCACAGGAGCTGGTGCAGGAAGTATTCATCCGCATATGGGAACAACCCTCCCTGCTCAACGAAAACGGCGCGCTCCGCGCCTATCTCTATCGCGCCGTCATCAACCATTGCCTCAATTATCTCAAGAAAGAAAAAAATATCGCCAAACATCACTCCGCCATCGCGGAAACCCTTAGTGATAGCTACCTGCATCACCTGCAGGAAGAACAGGAACTGAAAGTGATGATATACCAGGAAATAGAAAAGCTGCCGCCCCAATGCCGCAAAGTTTTCAAGATGAGCCGCTTCGATGGCCTCCGCTACCGCGAAATCGCCGAACAGCTGGGCATCTCCGAGAAAACCGTGGAAAACCACATCATCAATGCCCTGAAAATATTACGCGAACAACTCTTCCTCGGACCTAATAATACCCGCGACTATAGCGCCAATCTCCGGCTGATGCAGCTCTTCCTGCTCGTCACTGCCAATAATATATTATCTATATAAATATGTAAAAAATCTTTGTGTAACCCTGGGGGTACCCCATCTTCCCGATTGTATCATTTATCAAAGGCGCCACTTTCATGGAACAGGAAACAAACTACTGGCAGCAGCTGGTACAACATCTCAACGATCCCGGTAATACGGCTTTGCAGGAGCAGGTACAGCAATGGCTGGCACAATCGCCGGGCCACGAAGCTCTCTACCGGCAGGTACAGCAGCTATGGGAACTTGCCGCCGAAACAAAAGCGCTCGACGAACTTTCCCTGCCGGCCGCTATCGCCCGCCTCCATGCAGCATTACCGCCCGATGATACCCCCGGCCTGCAACCGGTACGCCGCTACAAATGGTTCCGTGTAGCCGCCGCCGTTACCATACCCCTGCTCGCCCTCGCCTGGTTCCTCTTCCGGCCGCACGCAGCGTATCTCGAAAAGAATACCCTGGCCGGCAATATCGACTCCATCCGGTTGCCGGATGGCTCAAAAGTATACCTCGATAAGTACAGCAAAATAAAATTTCCGGAAAAAATGAAGGCCTCCCGCACCGTGATCCTGGAGCAGGGAAATGTCTTTTTTGAGGTGAATACCAATGCCATTCAACCATTTATCGTTAAAGCCGGCAGTGCGAGCGTTACCGTACTCGGCACATCATTTAACATGCAACTGTCTAATAATCGTGTAGACGTTGGCGTTAAGACAGGTAAGGTGCAATTCGACGGCGGTCAGCGCCACCCACAGGCCAGCGTCCTGTCGGCCGGCGACGGCCTCGCCTTCGATCTTTCCACCGGGGAAGCTACACCGTTCAATGCCGCCACCAGCAACAACGACGCCTGGCTCACACATGAACTGGTGTTCATAGACGCGCCCCTGATGGAAGTATGCAGCGCAATGGAATCCCTCTACCAGGTCAAGATCAGCCTGCAAGGCAAGATTCCACTGAAAAAACTGAATGCCACTTTTAAGAGGAACAAACTGGAAGAAGTACTTGCAGTATTACAAGCTGCTTATCCGATCACTGTGGTACAACATCGCGACACCATCATTATAACGGGTCGCTAAGCTGTACTGTAGCATCTTCTGCCCGTTATCGGCCTTTCATCCTGCGTTGTCCCTCTATGCCCAAAAGCCCTGTGCCTCGGCATCAACCAAATCTGCCGGCTACCGGAACCGTGCTCCCACACAGCGCCGGCAATGCCTGCACCCTATATGTTTAACCTATAATAATTCAATACGATGTTTGAAATCCGTAACAAAAAGAAGCGACCAAAATCGAAACTCCTCTTTGTACTGCTTTCCCTCATCTGCCTCGAAAGCCAGGCAGTACCTGCGAATAATGAACAGGACAGGGAAAAACTCGAAGTCGTCCTCAACAGGATGGAAAAGAAGTACAATATCGTTTTTGTGTACGACGCCGCAGTCATCAATAAAGAAATGAATGTGGAACTCGATCCCGACAAACTGTCGATGCAGCAAGCCTTACACCTGCTTGAGAACAAAGGCATCGCCTGCAAGGTAATAGGCGATAAAGTAGTGCTCACCCGTTCCGCACAAACAGCTGCCACACCACAACAACAGGAACGCATTACCGTAAAAGGACGCGTAGGCACCCGCAGCGAAGCCGGCGACGCCAGCTTCGTACCCGGCATCAGCGTAGTGGAAAAAGGCACTACCAATGGCACCGCCACCGATAGCAAAGGCGATTTTACCCTCCGCGTGAAACCCGGCGCCACACTGGTATTCTCCATGGTCGGATATAAATCACAGGAAGCAAAAGCCAATGCCGACAAAGCCATCATCATCACACTGGAAGAAAATGTGACCAACCTGAACCAGGTGGTAGTCACCGGTTATCAAACGATAGACCGCAAACTGTTCACCGGTTCCGCCGCCTCACTCAAAGCCTCCGATGTGAAACGCGATGGCATCACCGACGTGAGCCGCATGCTGGAAGGCCGCGTGGCAGGGGTTTCCATCCAGAATGTATCCGGCACTTTCGGCGCCGCTCCCAAGATCCGCGTACGTGGCGCTACCTCCATCACCGGCGATAACAAACCGCTGTGGGTAGTGGATGGCATCGTGCTGGAAGATGTGGTGAACGTATCCAACGAACAATTATCTACCGGCGATCCTACCACCCTCCTGGGCTCTTCTGTGGCGGGCCTCAACCCGGATGATATCGAGAGTTTCCAGATATTGAAAGATGCCGCCGCCACCGCCATGTACGGCGCCCGCGCAATGAACGGCGTAGTAGTGATCACCACCAAAAAAGGACGCGTAGGCAAACCGCTCATCTCCTATACCGGTAACTTCTCTACCTATATCAAACCTACTTATAACAATTACAACATCATGAACTCCGCCGACCAGATGTCGGTATACAAATCCATGGAAAACTTCGGCTGGCTTAACTATGGCGATATTTCCAACAAACAGGACGGTGGCGTATATACGAAAATGGCGGAACTCATCTCCCAGAATAAACTGGTGAATGATGAACAACACCGGAACGATTTTTTAAAGCGATATGCACTCGCCAACACCGACTGGTTTGATGTGCTGTTCCGCAACTCGCTCATGCAGGAACACTCGCTCAGCATCTCTTCCGGCACCGATAAATCACAACTGTATTTCTCCACCAGCTTCCTGAATGATAACGGATGGACCGTGGGAGATAAAGTAAAACGTTTCACGGGCAACGCACGCGCTAATTTCAACATCAGCCCGAAACTCACGGTGGGCCTCATTACACAGGGCTCTATCAGGGATCAGCGGGCGCCCGGCAGCATCGGTCGCGTGAGCAATCCTGTTGAAGGTAAATTTGACCGCGATTTCGATATCAACCCTTTCAGTTATGCGCTCAATACCAGCCGCACCCTCACTGCCTATGACGAAAAAGGCAACCTCGAATATTTCCGCCGTAACTATGCGCCGTTCAACATCCTGAACGAGCTACGCAACAATACCCTCGACCTCACCATGATAGACCTAAAGTTGCAGGGAGAAGCCAGTTACAAGATCAAGCCTACGCTGAAATACTCCTTCCTCGGGGCTTTGCGCTATGCCAAAACAAACCGCGAACACAAGGTGAGAGAAAACTCCAACATGGCGATGGCCTACCGCGCCAACCAAACATCTACCATCGCAGATAATAACAAGTTCCTCTACCGCAATCCCGATGACCCGGAAGCCATACCTGTAGTGGTTTTGCCCTATGGCGGCTTTTACAATACCAACGACGATTACCTTGTTAGTTATAATATCCGCAACTCGCTCGAATGGAGCAAGCTGTATAACAATACGCACCAGTTCCTGTTATACGCTTCACAGGAATTGCGCTATGCCGACCGCCAGACCAAGTTCTCCAACGGTTACGGCTATCAGTTCGATAAAGGCGGCGTGCCTTATGTAGATCCCCGCATCGTGAAACAGGCCATCGAAGGCAATTTCGACTTCTATGGCATGAGCACTTACTACGATCGTTTCCTCGCTTACATGGCTAACGGCGCCTACTCTTACAAAGGAAAATACAATCTCAACGGTACCATCCGATATGATGGCTCCAACCTGCTCGGCAAGTCCCGCACTGCACGCTGGCTGCCCACCTGGAACGTGAGCGGATCATGGAATATGGATACGGAAGAATTTATGAAACAGCTGCGGGCCGTCAACAGGCTCACCCTGCGCGCCACCTATGGCCTCACCGCCAGCATGGGCCGCGCTACCAATTCCAGCCTCATCACCCGCAGCGGCCGCACCAACAGGCCCTACCTCGATGAGATCGAATCTGTGATCAACATCACCGACCTCGAAAACCGCGAGCTCACATGGGAAAAGCAATATGAAACCAACATCGGCATAGATGCGGGCCTGTTCCAGGAAAGGCTCACCTTCACCATCGATGCATATAAGCGCGATGGCTTTGACCTGATCAGCCCTATCCGCACCGGCGGCATCGGCGGTCAGTTCATCAAAAATGCCAACTATGCCGACATGAAATCCAAAGGGCTGGAACTCACTGTGGGCGGCACTATCATCCAGCAGCGCGACTGGGGCTTCCGCTCGCAACTCACCGCCGCCTGGAATGAAAATAAAATCACCAACGTAAAAACCAATCCCGACATCTGGACGCTCGTAGCCCCTGATGGCGGTCCGCAGCTGGGTTATCCATACAGAGGCCTCTTCTCGATCGACTTCAAAGGATTAGGGGCTTACGATGGCGCACCTACCTTCATCAACGAAAAAGGAGAACTGAGCAACAATGTGAACCTGCAAAGCCAGGTAACCAAATACCTCAAGTACGAAGGCCCGGTGGACCCGAAAATAACCGGCGGTTTCTTCAACTCCTTACGCTACAAGGATTTCACGCTCTCTGCATTGGTCACTTTCAGCGCTGGCAGCAAAGTGCGCATGAACCCTGTATTCGATCAGCGCTATTCCGATCTCTCCGCGCTGCCTAAAGAATACCTCGACCGCTGGCAGCAAACCGGTGATGAAAAAATCACCCAGATACCTGCCCTGCTGGATGTGCGTACCAATATGTATCTCGGCGGCGTCACACCTTATTATACCTACAACTATTCCAGCGCGCGCGTTGCCGACGGAGGCTTCATCCGCCTGAAACAGGTATCACTCAACTATACGCTGCCCTTGCGCTATACCAATGCCCTCGGCCTGCACAACGCATCGCTGGCGCTGGTGGCCAATAACCCCTGGCTCATCTACGCCGATCCCAAGCTGAAAGGCCAGGATCCTGAGTTCTTCCAGTCTGGCGGCGTGGCCCTGCCCATACCCAAACAGTACACCTTATCCGTAAAAGTTGGTTTCTAATTTCTCAGCCATGAAAAGAAAATTCGTATATATATCAGCGTTAGTACTGCTGGCCACCGCACCAGGTTGCAAAAAATACCTGGAGCAGGTACCCGACCAGCGCACCGATGTGAACAGCCCTTCCAAAGTAGCGGAACTGCTTACCAGCGCCTATCCCCGCGCCAACTATATTCCTTTCCTGGAAGCAATGAGCGACAATGCGCAAGATAAAGGCGTCGCTCCCAACGACATCGTGAACCGTGAATCATGGAAATGGAACGATGTACCTTACCGGGAAGAAGATTCGCCCGACTTCTACTGGCAAAAGGCCTATGCCGCCATCGCCGCTGCCAACGAGGCTTTGCGCGTGATCGGCGAAGCATCCGATCCTGCCAGCTATGCTGCCAGCAAAGGCGAAGCGCTGCTCGCACGCGCCTACGCGCACTTCATGCTCGTTACCATCTATGCTAAAGTCTACAACCCCAATACTGCCGCCTCTGATCCCGGCATCCCTTATGTAACCGCTCCGGAGAACGTAGTAACGGGCAAGTATGAACGAAAAACAGTGAAATACGTGTATGATATGATAGAGAAAGACCTGACAGAAGGATTACCGTTGATAGATGATAACTCCTACAAAGGCGCTCCCTCTTATCACTTCACCAGGGCGGCTGCACACGCCTTCGCCACCCGTTTCTATCTCTTCAAAAAAGATTATCAACAGGTAGTACAACATGCCAATCTCACATTTCCTTCCGGCAACGCATTGCCTTACCTGCGTCCGATCAACTCGCAGGAATTTCAGGGACTGGAGCCGCTGGTGAAAAGAAAAGTATACACGCAAGCCACCACCAAAGCCAATCTCCTGCTCGTGGAAACCGCTTCCCTGTGGGCAAGATCGCTGCGCAGCAATGCCTATGGCTGCGATGTGAACATCCTGCAAGGCGTAGTATGGGGCAATAATTCCACCGGGGGCCTCTATGGCTTTATGTTCTATGGCACGCCGGAAACCTATTTCACGCCCAAGTTCAATGAGCTGTTCATCAGAACAGATATCAATGCCAATATCGGTAATGCCTATGATATGGTGCCGTTGCTCACCGCAGAAGAAGTGCTCTTCAACCGTGCCGAGGCCAACACCGAACTGGGTAACTACGATGCCGCCATCGCCGATCTCAATACGTATGCCAGTCAACGTATGATCATCGATCAAAACGCGCACAACTACTACGATCCTGTAGCGCACAAACTCACCCGCGACAAGATCACCAATTTCTATGGCACAGTAGACCTGAGAGCCGCGCTCATCAACAATATCCTCGATTTCAAAAGGGTAGAGTTTCTCTTCGAAGGATTGCGCTGGTTCGATATCCTGCGTCACAAACTTCCGGTAACACATAATACCCGCGATAACAAAACCAGGATGACCCTCGGTCCGAACGATCCAAGACGGGTAGTACAGATACCGCAGGAAGCGCAGAGCTCCGGCCTTGAACTCAATCCCAGATAATCTCTCAATAAAAAATTATGAAAACAAGATATTCACTTCCCATACTTTTTATCTGCTGCATGATGACTTTGTTATCCTGCCATAAAAAAGATGACCTGGACGTCTCCAATCTCTTCCCGAATAAATACCCTGATCCTACGGTGCTGGATCAATGGCTCATCTCCAATTATCTCAAACCTTACAATATCGATGTAAAGTACCGCTGGCAGCCATTTGAGGTGGCTACCAACAAGGTGATCATCCCGGTAAAAGAAGATAAGGTACAACCTGTGATGGATATCATCCGTCAAACATGGATCAAGCCTTATAGCGATGTTGCCGGTATGGATTTCTTCCTCACCTATTGTCCCAAACAATTCGTATTGGTAGGCAGCGCCATCTATAACTCCGATGGAACTATTACCCTTGGTGAAGCAGAAGGCGGCAAGAAAATACTGCTCACCCAACTCAATTATTTCGACCGCCAGGATAAAAATTTTGTAGAACAGATGTTACATACCATCCATCACGAATTTGCGCATATCCTGCACCAGACTGTTTTCTACCCGCGTGAGTTCAAAACCATCACTTCCGGCGGCTATACGGCCACCTGGTATAACACCTCCCCGCAAACCGCGCTGGATATGGGTTTCGTTACCCCTTATTCCCGTGCCGCCTTCGACGAGGATTTTGTGGAGATGACTTCCACCATGCTGGTAAAAGGCAAAGATGGTTTCGATGCCCTCGTGAGCAGCGCCGCTCCCGACGGGCAGGCCAAACTGAAGCAGAAAGCCGCCATCGTACGGAACTACTTCCAGGACAGCTGGAAGATCAATTTCGATACGTTACAGGCCAAAACCTATCAGGCCATCCTCAACGCTACCAAATAATATCTAACAATCACGCCTATATGAAAAATATTCTCATCACCGGTCTGTTGTTCTGCTTCGTGCTGGCCGCCTGCCGGAAAAATGACGATACCTCCATCTATGGCCAGAAGCCGGAAGAGCGGATGAATCAGATACTCAACACTTACAAAACGCAGCTCACCGGCAGCCCTAACGGCTGGAGAGCCTATCTGTACCCGGGCAATGGCCGGGGCTACGGCTTTTACTTCAAATTCGCCGATAACAACCGCGTAAATATGCTTGGCGATTTCACCGCGCAAAGCGGCGCCTCCATACAGGAAAGCTCCTACCGGATGCAATCCGTGCAGAGGCCTTCCCTCTTCTTTGATACTTACAACTACCTTCACCAGCTCGCCGACCCTGATGGCAGCGTGAACGGCGGGCCAGACGGGACGGGCCTTTCCTCCGATTTTGAATTCGGATTCGATTCCACCCGCACGGATACCATCCGTCTTACCGGCAATGTGTTTAAATCACAACTCATCCTCATCAAAGCATCCAAAGCAGAAGAAGATGCCTACAAAGCAGGTCAGCTGAATAATATCAAAAAGAAAGTGAGCGATTATCTGGCGGTTAACAGTTTGCTCAACCTGCAAACACCGGTGGATAAGCCGGTGCAGTTCATCATCAACAGAAGCAGGCGTGTATTGTCGCTATTGTATGAAGATAGCAGCAAGGTAAAAGTGGCCACTTACGCTTTCGCTTATGGCACCAACAGCTTGTTCCTTGACAAGCCCCTTGTGTTTAGCAACCTGCGTTTCCAGGAAGTGTTCTTCGATGAAACGACCAGCCAGTTTTACTTCCAGCAAGACGGCAAGCGCAGCAACCTGGTACCCGCCAGCAAACCCGCTTTCCCGCTGAGCAAGCTGATAGGCATCACCTACTCCGGCATCAGGATCACCGATGCCACACTGGTGGCCTCTTCCGCGAGCTTCGTAACAGCTTACAAGAAAGCGCAGCAAAGTATCCTCGCCATGCCTTACAATATCTACCTCAAACGTACAGATATCATATTCGATGTGAACGCCGGACAGATGGTGATCGATTATGTATTGGGAAGAGGCGCCATCGAATTCCATGCGCCATTCCCCTTCTCTTACATCCTGCGGCCTGATGGTACTTTCAAGTTCATGCCCGGCGATGTGACCAGCGGAAACAGCCAGCTGCTGATCCCTTCCGTAGCGCCGATCAATAACAAGTTCGCCAGCGACCGTTTCTCTGCCGACTTCTACACCTCCGCCGCTACGGGCCTGTTGGGACAGCTGATCAGCCAGGACGATACACAATATTTTATGGCTGGCGCCCTGCAATAATCTCATCTGTAAAAGAAAATATCATGAAACAACTCACACTATATACACTCGTGCTACTCCTTGCTGCCAGCGCCTGTCGCAAGGATAAGAACGAAAGCTATGCGGTAGAAAAATCTTTCACCGATCCGCAACGTACGCTCGATTCTTTCAGCAAAGCGCTGCAAACACCCGCTGATGGCTGGGATGGCTACCTCGCACCTGGCAACGGGCAGCTGTACCACGTATATCTCCAACTGGACAGTAACAAAAAAGAAGTGACCATGTACAGCGATGCAAGCGCTGAAAGTGGCGCCACGCCTGCCAAAAGCAGCTACGCATTAAATGTAACACAGGCTATAAACGCCTCCATCACCTTCCGGGAGGGCTCCGGCTTGGGTAGCATCCTCGTCGATGGCAAACGTACGCCCGACAGCACCTTCTCTTTCAGCTACAGCCAGGGCGATACCATGGTGTTACTCGGTAACCGCTATGGCGATCAGCTCACACTTTTTAAAGCCTCCGCCACCGCCAAAGCCAGCTATACCAGCGGTAAACTTGGCGCCGCAGTGAGCGCCATCGGCACGTTCCTGAAACCCGGCGACTTTAAAACATGCTACACCAAAAATGATTCGTCGTTGGTGCTTGCCAGCAACGCATCCCGCATCTTCGGATTTTACACCGTAGGCTCCAATCTCGCGCTGGACAAGGCCATGACCGATTTTGCCTACAACACCGATGGCATCACGCTGCGCAGGCCACTTACGGTAGCAGGCACGCAGGTACGCGCCCTCTATTGGGATGATAGCAAAGGCACCTTATATGCGCTCATCGGCGGAGAAAAAGTGTACATCGTACTCAGGAAGATTCCTGTTATTCCGCTGCATTACTTGCTGGGAGCGGAGTTTCCGAACGAGATATCGGCTGTTACACCATTATACGAAAACCTTCCCGGATGGTCTACCGATTTCTTTAATCTGTGGGTACAACTGCATAATAATCTTCAGAAGAGCGGCCTGTTGTTGTACGCTATCGAAAGTGAGGCATTGGTCAACCAAAATGTTTTCAACTTCAACGTGTATTTTGCACAGGGCACCAAGTTGTATCTTGGCCAGTTCCAATACAAATTCACCAAAACGGTAGATGGCACTTATACCTTTACAGCAGTTAAGCCAAGCGGTAATGCAGCCATCATTGCGCCAATGGTCAAACCCTTTACAGATCTGCTTTCGCAGAATCATTTCAAAGTAGACTATTACTACGACCAGAAAGGCGGGATATTGTTAGGCAAGATCATTTGTGTAGAGAAATCAACGATCTACTGGACGGGATTCTTTGGCTCCTATGTCAACGGATAACTACTCCATAAAAAAGGTGCTGAATATTCAGCACCTTTTTTATTAGTAAGCTAACAATTCTTTTATCGCCGCTTCCACTTTATCCGCGTTTGGCAGCATCGCCGCTTCCAGCCCCATGTTGAGCGGTACGGCTGGCAGATCCATGGCGCCGAGGGTGAACACGGGTGCGTCCAAGTATCTGAAGCAATGTTGTTGTATCCTTCCTGCCAAAGCCTGTGCGAAAGAGTTGTTCAGTTGCTCTTCAGTAAGCACGAGGCATTTACCGTGTTTCTTCACCGTTTCATAAACGAGTGCTTCATCCAGCGGGAAAAGGGTGCGCAGGTCTATGATCTCCACATGGCCGGGAAATGCTCTGGCAGCGGCTTTGGCCCAATACACCCCCATACCGTAGGTGAGGATGCAGCAGGAATGGCCATTGGCTACATCTCGCGGATGCGCCGCCTGCACAATATTTCCTTTTCCTAATGGCAGTATGTAATCTGCGGCTGGTTCCACCATCATGGCATCCTGTGTGCCAGGCACTTTGCTCCAGTAGAGGCCTTTGTGTTCGAGCATCACTACCGGGTTAGGATCGAGGAAAGCCGCTTTCAGCAAGCCTTTCATGTCTGCCACATTGGAGGGATACACTATTTTGATCCCTTTGATACTGAGCAGGGTGGATTCCACGCTGCCGGAGTGATAGGGGCCGCCGCCGCCGTAAGCCCCGATAGGCACACGTATCAGCGTTTGCACCGGATATTTTCCGTTGGAGAGATAGCATGATTTTGATATCTCGGTAACGAGTTGATTAAATCCCGGGTAGATGTAATCCGCGAATTGTACTTCCACGATGGGTTTTACGCCGGTGGCAGATAATCCTGCTGTGGAACCGATGATATAGGCCTCTTGTATGGCGGTGTTGTATACGCGGTGGTCGCCGAATTTTTCCCCAAGCGTGGCGGCTTCGCGGAAAACGCCGCCCAGCCGGCGTCCTACGTCCTGTCCGAACAGGATAGCTTCAGGATATTGCTGCATGATCTCTTCGATCGCATGCAGGGCAGCATCTACCATCACTACTTTGTTGCCGGTGGCAGGTGTGCGGATACCGCTTTCAGTGGTAACGGGCGTCGGCGCAAACACGTGCTCCTGCACGGTTTGCGGCGAAGGCTCTGGAGCGTTTACGGCTTTATCGAAAGCTGTTTGTATATATTCAGCCGCTTTGCGGTCAATGTCTTCCAGTTCAGTTTCGGTGATACCTTTCTTCAGCAGCAGTTGCCGCAGTTTAGGCAGCGGATCGTTTTTGGCGTGCTGCGCAAGATCTTCCGGGGAGCGATACCACTCTTTGCGTACGCCGGAGGTGTGATGCCCGAGCAGCGGCACGGCGGCCTGCACGAGTATGGGTTTACGTTCGTGCCGCACATAGCGTATTGCCGCATCCATGGCGGCGTGGCAGGCTTCATAATCGCTGCCGTCTACACGCATGCGTTCCAGTCCTTTGAAGCCGGCGGCATATTCATAGGCATCCATGGCGCGGGCTTCCGCTGCCGTTACAGAGATGCCCCAGTCGTTATCCTGTACGAGGTAGATGATTGGTAATTGCTTCAATACCGCAAATTGCAGCGCTTCGCTCACTTCTCCTTCTGTTACGCTACCATCGCCGAGGGAGCATAATACCACTGGCAATTCGCCATCAGGGCCGGTTTGCAGCAATGCGGACTGTATCTGTTCGAGGTATTGTACGCCTTGTGCCATACCGGTGGAAGGAATGACCTGCATGCCGGTGGCGCTGCTCTGATGTGGTATCCTGGGCTTGTCTGGCTGGCGGCTGTTAGGGTGGCTGTAGTAGGATCTGCCACCGGAGAAGGGATCCTCTGCTTTCGCGAGGAGTTGTAGCATGAGCTCATAAGGTGTGAAGCCCATGGCCAACAGCATGCTTTCATCGCGATAGTAGGGGCTTACAAAGTCCCACGGTTGCAATTGCAGGCCGGTGGCGATCTGTATGGCTTCATGGCCCCTTGAGGTGGAGTGCACATATTTGCAGATGGCACGGTTGGCCTCATAGATGGCCGCCATGTGCCCCGCTTCACACATCAGCCGGTAGGCTGTCAACAATTCTTCCTGTCCGCCCATATTCCTCGCCGCTTCGATGGCCGGCGCTTTTAAAGTTGAAACGCTTGTACTATCTTTAAACACGGTAAGACTGTTTTGGTGATGCCTGTGGTAAAAAAGCAAAATAGTTGCAATAGCAACTATTGCTAATGCAAATTAATGAATATGACTGATACTTTCGTCAGTAATCCATCTTTTTTTAAGCTGGATGCTACCCTTAAAAAATTGCGTAATTATTGGCAGAAGATGTTCGATGCCCAACAAAAAGACATCACCGTAGATCAATGGTTATTGATAGAAAATCTGTACAAGCACAAGAAAACAACCCACAACGAGCTGGCGCGTAATACCTCCAAGGATATTACCACCATTTCCCGCATCATTGAATTGCTGGTAAAGAAGGGATTGGTGAAGAGAGAGGCCGATAGTATCGACCGCCGTAAAGTATATTTACAGCTCACACCCGAGGGTACGGAAAAATACAAAGATGTGAAACCCCTGGTGCACGACATGCGCAAGATTGGCTGGAAAGGCCTCACAGAAGCCGATTACGCAGAACTCACCAGGATACTTGATACGATTTATAGTAATGTTCCAGGTAAATAATTTAGGGATTTTTTGATTTACAGATTTTCGGATTTAGTATCGGGCTTAATAGCCCAAATCCCCAAATCCGTAAATCAAAAAATTCGTAAATCATCTCACAGAGAACTCCAGCAGGCTTTCCTTCTCAATAAATGCTTCAAAGTTGTCGCCAATCTCGGCGGGGCCTACGCCGGCAGGGGTTCCTGTATAAATGAGATCGCCGATGTTCAGCGTAAAAAAACGGGAGATATAAGATACCAGATGATTGAAATTGAAGAGCAGGTCTTTGGTATTGCCTTCCTGTACCAGGGTTTTGTTCTTATACAAACTGAAGTTGATATTGCCCAGGTCCATCTCTGGTGTGATAGGCAGGAATTTCCCTACGATAGCAGAGTTATCAAACGATTTAGCAATTTCCCATGGCAAACCCTTTGCCTTCTGTTGTTCCTGAAGATCGCGTGCGGTGAAGTCTATCCCTACAGATAGCTGATCATAGTATTTATCTGCAAATTTTTCCTGTACATGCTTGCCATTCTTGCTCACCCGCAGCACCAGTTCGCACTCGTAGTGCAGGTTGGTGGTGAACTCGGGGTAATAGAACGGATGGTTATTTTGCAGCAAGGCGTTCTTGGGTTTCATGAACACTACAGGCGCTGCTGGTATTTCATTCTTTAATTCCTTGGCATGCTCGGCATAGTTTCTACCTACGCAAATAATCTTCATAATGCGTTTATTTAGCGTCTAAATTTAAACAGTTAGCACCCTAATATACAAATTTACTTTAGAGCCGGGTAAGTCAGGTTGTTATAGGTGTTCATCGTACGGGCCAGGCCGATGAAGGCAAAGCTCTCGATGATCTCTGTACACTTCTCTATTTTCTCCTGTACTACCGGCTCTTCTATCGTTTTCCATTTACCCAGTACAAACTCCACCTGGCGGCCTTTCGGATAGTTGTTGCCGATACCGAAACGCAGGCGTGGATATTGGTTGGTGCCCAGCGATTCCTGAATGCTCTTCAAGCCGTTATGCCCGGCATCGCTGCCGCCGGGGCGGAGGCGCATCACATCCAGGGGTAATGCCAGCTCGTCTACGATCACCAACAGATTTTCGATCGGTATCTTTTCCTTGTCCAGCCAGTATTTGATGGCTTTGCCGCTCAGGTTCATGTAGGTGGTGGGTTTGATCACCACAAATGTTTTCCCTTTCCATTTGCATTCTGCCACATCGGCCAGGCGGTCGTTATGGAAGGTGGCGCCATGTTTGGCTACAAAAGCATCTGCCACGTCAAACCCGATATTGTGGCGGGTATGGCGGTACTCCTCTCCTATATTGCCTAATCCGGCTATCAGATATTTCATAATTTAAATTAAAAAGCCTTCCGCAATGCGAAAGGCTTTTTTTGAAAAATATTTCTAAAAGATTATTTCTTTTTAGCATCTTTTTCAGCGGTAGCTTCTTCCTGACGCAGCTGACGGGTCATTACCACAGAAGCGATCGGAATACGCGGAGAGTTGGTGATCTCGATACCTTCGATTTTCACATCTTCTACGCGGATGTTAGCGTTCAGTTCCAGGTTATCGATATTTACTTCGATGTTCTCAACCAGGTTCTTAGGCAGTGCTTTTACTTTCAGCGCTTTCAGTTTGCTTACCAGTTTACCACCGGCTTTCACGCCTGCTGACTGACCTACCAGTTTGATCGGCAGGGTTACCAGTACTGGTTTGTCTTCTACCAGTTCCAGGAAGTCAACGTGTGCCAGTTCATCGGTCACTACGTCGAATTGCAGGTCTTTCAGTACGCATCTGTAAGTTTTGCTGCCCAGTTTAATTTCTGCCAGCTGGAATGCAGCAGTGTATACCAGGTTTTTGAAAGCTTTTGCAGGCGCTGAGAAGTTCACAGTTTCTGCACCCCCGTAAATAACGCAAGGCACTTTTTCCTCAGAACGGATCTGGCGGGTGGCTTTTTTGCCGAATTCGCTCCTGAGTTCTCCTTCGATGGTTATTGTTTTCATTTGTTTAAACAATTTATATTGATGATAAAAAAACGTTGTTATCAATCCGACCTGCGCTGGCTGTGAATGAACAGGCTGGTGATGGATTTATTCTCGTGCATATTGCGGATGGCTACGGCGAAGAGGTCAGCAACAGAGATCACTTTGATCTTCCCGCTTTCCGGTCTGATAGGAATGGTATCGCAAACCACGATTTCTTCCAGTACAGAATTTTCGATGTTTTCGTACGCCTTGCCGCTGAAAACGGGGTGTGTACAAAAAGCGCGTACGCTTCTGGCGCCTTTTTCTTTCAGCAGGTTAGCTGCTTTGGAGAGTGTGCCTGCCGTGTCGCAGATATCGTCAATAAGCACAATGTCCCTGTCTTTCACATCACCGATCACCACCATTGAAGCAATTTCATTGGCACGCTTGCGGTGCTTGTCGCAGATCACCATTTCGGCGTTGAAATAGGAGGCTACTTCACGCACCCTGTTGGTGCTACCTACGTCAGGGGACGCAAAGGTAAGATTTTCCAGCTTTAAATTCTCTATATAAGGAATAAAAATCGCGGAACTATCCAGGTGATCCACCGGGATGTCAAAGAAGCCCTGTATCTGCGGGGCATGTAAGTCCATGGTAATCACGCGGTTGGCGCCTGCCGAAGTAAGCAGGTTGGCCACCAGTTTGGAGCCGATAGCTACACGTGGTTTATCCTTCCTGTCCTGGCGCGCAAAGCCGAAATAAGGGATCACCGCCGTAATATAGCCCGCAGAAGCGCGTTTGGCAGCATCGATCATCAACAGCAGCTCCATCAGATTATCTGAAGGCGCGTTGGTGCCCTGAACAAGAAAAACATAGTCGCCGCGGATACTCTCCAGGAAAACAGGCTGGAACTCGCCATCACTGAATTTCTGGATCTTTACTTTACCAAGCCCGTTGCCATATCGTCTGGCAATTTTCTCTGCCAACGCAGGATTACTGTTTCCTGTGAAGATTTTTACTGAAGGTTGCATACTGGATACTAGTGGAAAAGAGGTTGCAAAACTATGATTTTTGGTGCATCAGCAGGAATTTTTTCCCCTAAAAATCTTATAATCAAAAAATTATGATCATAACATTCACAATATCAACATTTTTCAAAACGCGGCAGGGGTATATTTTTTTCTTCTGCAAAATAGCGAATAACACGTGATCCAGCGTATATTTGGTAAAATGTTGGATGGTATGTTTGTGAATGTTAACCCTGCTACGCCCCACGTAGCTATCCGCTATTGGTCAGACGATGACAAACCCAGAGAAAAGTTAATGAATAATGGCCCCGCCGCCCTCAGCGATGCGGAACTGCTGGCGATTTTACTGAACAACGGCTATAAGCGGAAATCCGCCATAGACCTGGCCCGCGAAATATTGCGCATGGCCAGCAACAATCTTTCGGAACTGAGCCGCCTAAATGTAAAGCAACTGCAAAAGCTGCAAGGCATGGGCGCCGCCAAAGCCGTTACTGTTGTAGCCGCCATGGAACTGGCCCGGCGCAGGCAAGCAGGGTCCATGCACCGCAAAACCGTTATCCACAGCGGTTCCGATGCCGCCCTCTTTTTCAAGCCACTCCTCGCCGATCAATATTTTGAAGCATTTTATGTGATGTTCCTCAACCACGCCAACCGTGTGCTACACTACCGCTGCGTCAGCAATGGCGGCATGTCCAGCACCGTAGTGGATCCCAAGATCATTTTCCGGGAAGCCCTGGAAGCCCATGCCACCAAGCTGCTGCTCTGCCACAATCATCCTTCCGGCAGCCTGCGGCCCAGCCAGGCCGATATCCGCGTCACACACAAAATAAAAGAACTGGGCCACCTCTTCGATATCGAAGTACTGGACCATATCATCGTGTCGCAGGCCGGATACTACAGCCTCGTGGAAGAAGGCGTGTTGTGATTTTGGAATTTTGGAATTTGGAGAATTTGGAGATTTTGGGATTTGAGGATGTGACACTCCCTGATCAAACAAAATCTCTAAATATCTAAATCACTAAATGACTAAATGTATTTACTTTCGCATTTATTTATTCAGTTCCAATATGCTCAAAATAGGAATCTTCGGGGTGGGACACCTCGGGAAAATTCACCTCTCTCAGCTGGTAACCATGAAAGACGTGGAAGTGGTAGGCTTCTATGATCCCAGCAATGCCAACGCGGCCAGCGTAGCAGAGCAATACAATATCCCACGCTATACCGTAGCCGAAGAACTGATACAAGCGGTAGATGCCATCGATATTGTTGCCCCTACCACGCTGCACTTCAAATTGTGCGAACTGGCTATCCGTAATGGCAAACATATCTTTGTAGAGAAACCCATGACCAACACCATGGAAGAGGCTAAAACACTGGTAAAACTGGTGGATGAAGCCAATATCAAATTCCAGGTAGGCCACGTAGAACGCTTCAATCCTGCGTATCTCGCACTGAAAGGATATGATCTCAAACCGATGTTCATCGAAGTACACCGCCTGGCAGAATTTAATCCCCGCGGCACCGATGTAAGCGTGATCCTCGATCTCATGATCCATGATATCGATATCGTGCTCAGTATCGTAAAATCTTCCGTGAGCCGCATCTCCGCCAGTGGCGTAGCCGTGATGAGCGACACGCCCGATATCGCCAATGTACGCATCGAATTCCATAACGGATGCGTAGCCAACCTCACCTCCAGCCGCATCTCCCTGAAGAAAATGCGTAAAATGCGCCTCTTCCAGAAAGATGCCTACATCGGTATCGATTTCCTCGATAAGAAAACAGAAATCATCAAATTGAAAACACCAGCAGATGAAGGCCTGTTCACCCTCGATATCGAAACCAACAGCGGCAGAAAAACCATCGCCATCGACAACCCGGAGATCAAGCAATCCAATGCCATCCGCATGGAACTGGAACTTTTCCGTGATGCCATCCTTCATAACAAACCAGTGGTGGTAAACGCGATAGACGGCCTGCAGGCGCTGGATGTAGCCCACCAGATATTACAGAAGATCAATAAAGGCCTGTCGGAAGCGCCGGCCGCCAAATAAATTCATGTAAAAACTATAGCCAGGCATTTCAAAGAAAATTTCTACCCATGAAATATCTGTACTCATGCCTGGCTATAGTTATCTTCTTGTCTGCCTGCATGAACTCCCAATAAATAAATCCGTAAATCAAGAAATCCGTAAATCAAAAAATGTTCACATCATCAATGCGGCAGCGATCACAAGATCGAGCGGCCGGGTGATCTTGATGTTGGCCTCCTCTCCCGCCACCAGGTGCACCGGGCGCCCCAGGCGCTCCACTACGGTAGCTTCGTCGGTAAACAAAGGATCATAAGGTAGTTCAAAGGCGGGCAGTATCCATTCAGAGAGGAAGGTTTGCGGGGTTTGAATGATCTTATAACGTTCACGGTCCAACGCTTTGTTAGCGGCGCCGTCCACTTCGCGGATACTGTCTTTCATATCGATCACGGGAATGGCGCTGCCATGCGCGATAGTTTCCTCATAACAGGTACGCACCAACGAAGATGATACCAGGGGCCTTACGCCATCATGTACAAACACTACGGCATCGTCCTTCACTTCCTGTAAACCGTTCTTTACGGAATGGAAGCGGGTTTCGCCGCCCTTTACAATCGTCACATCGGGCAATTGTTCAAAGGAGCGCAGCACTTCATTGGCCATGCTGAAATGCGCTTCAGGCAATACCAGCACGATCTTCATATCGGGGAAGGCATTGGCAAAAGCGGCCATGCTGTGATAGAGCACCGGTTTGCCGCAGAGGTCGAGGAACTGTTTGGGTACAGCGCTCTGCATGCGGGTACCAGCGCCGCCTGCAACGATAATGGCTATCTTCTTCCGTGGTTGCATCTGTGATTAAATTCTACTGCAAGATATAAACAAAAAATCCTCTTGCGGGGCAAGAGGATTTTTATCAATGTGGTTGTCATCAGATGATCAGCATGGCATCACCATAGCTGAAGAAACGATATTTCTCTTTGATGGCCTGTTGGTAAGCTTCCATGATCAGGTCGTAGCCGGCAAAGGCGCAGGTCATGATCAGCAGGCTTGTTTTAGGCAGGTGGAAATTCGTTACCAGCGCATTAGGGATGGCGAAATCATAAGGAGGATGGATGAAGGTATTGGTCCATCCTTCGGCTGCTTTCAGGTGGTTCTGGGCAGTTACAGAAGATTCCACGGCACGTACGGAAGTAGTACCGATGGCGCAGATCCTGCGGTTTTCTTCTTTCGCTTTGTTCACCACTTTCACCGCATGTTCATCGATGAGGAAGTACTCAGCATCCATTTTGTGTTTGCTCAGGTCTTCTACCTCGATCGGGCGGAAAGTGCCTAAGCCCGTGTGCAGCGTTACTTCTGCAAACTTCACACCTTTGATCTCCAGGCGTTTGATCAGCTCACGGCTGAAGTGCAAACCCGCTGTGGGCGCAGCAACAGCGCCTTCGTACTTTGCATAAACGGTCTGATAACGCTCTTTATCTTCTTCTTCCGGTTTACGTTTGATATACTTGGGCAGTGGTGTTTCACCAAGGGTATCCAGTACCTGCTTGAACTCATCATCATTGCCCTCAAATAAGAAACGGATGGTACGGCCTCTTGAAGTGGTGTTATCGATCACTTCTGCCACCAGCGATTCATCATCGCCGAAATACAATTTGTTACCTACACGTATTTTACGCGCAGGGTCTACGATTACGTCCCACAGGCGGTTTTGCTTGTTCAGCTCACGCAGCAGGAACACCTCGATTTTTGCTCCCGTTTTTTCTTTACGACCATACAACCTCGCAGGAAATACCTTGGTATTGTTCACAATCATTACGTCCTTGTCGTTGAAATAACCAAGGATGTCTTTAAATACTTTGTGTTCAATTTTTCCGGTAGTGCGATTTACCACCATCAGGCGTGACTCATCTCTTGTCTTGGAAGGGTGCTGGGCGATCAGATTTAAAGGGAGATCGAATTTGAACTGTGATAGTTTCATATTACGGTATGAATAAATTTTTAAGCTCGCAAAAGTACTAAATTTATCTGGTCCATCAAAAAATCATCTAAAATAACTATATATCAGCTTTTTACACATTAAATGCCTTTAGGTATGGCAGCAATCAGCTGCCGGGTGTACTCATTTTGCGGATGGTTATACACTGCATCAGCAGGGCCGCTTTCTACGATCTTTCCTTTTTGCATCACCATCATCCGGTCGCTGATAAAGCGGACTACAGAGAGATCATGAGAGATGAATATACAGGTGAAACCAAACTCTTCACGCAAGCTGATGAGCAGGTTCAGCACCTGTGCCTGTATGCTCACATCCAGCGCAGCTACCGATTCATCGCAGATGATGAAGGAAGGCGCTACCGCCAGCGCTCTTGCAATAACGATGCGCTGTCGCTGCCCGCCGGAAAACTCATGCGGGTAACGATGAAAATGCTCAGGCAGCAGGTTTACCTTCAACAACAGCTCTGTTACCTTCTCACGCTGCGCTCGTTCGTTGCCATAGAGGCCATGTACCTGCATTGGCTCCAGGATGGCCTTGCCGATGGGCTGCCTCGGATCCAGCGATGCATAAGGGTCCTGGAAGATGAGCTGCATATCTTTACGCAGGTGGCGCATGCCTTGCGGAGAGAGGCTGCGCAGATCCTGCCCTTTATAAACAATTGTACCCCCGGTTGGTTCTATCAATCGCAATAATGAACGGCCCAATGTTGTTTTCCCGCATCCCGACTCTCCTACCAGCCCCAGTGTTTCACCGGTGGTGACGGAAAAGCTCACCTCATCTACCGCTTTGCGCCATTGCAGCACCTTTCCGGTGAAGCTGCGCTTTACCGGGAACCAGGTACTGAGGCCGTTCACTTCCAGCAAAGGCGGACTGGCAGCCAGTTTGCGGGCACGCTCTTCCAATGCGGATTCGCTGATCACCAATGAATTGACCAGTTCCTTTACAGCGCCGCTTTTTTCGTATATCCTTCCCTGTGAGTCGGTGTCCATAAAGTCGCGGGTAACAGGCAGGCGGCGCAGGCGCTTGTCCAGCGGCGGCCTGCAGGCCAGCAGCCCTTTCGTATAGGCGTGCTGTGGCTGCCGGAACACCTGTTCCACCGGGCCTTGTTCCACAATATCTCCTTTATACATCACGATCACGCGGGAGGCGATCTCGGCTACCACGCCAAGGTCGTGGGTGATGAAGAGCACGCTCATATCCAGCTCCTGTTGCAGTTCGCGGAGCAGCGCCAGGATGGCCTTTTGCACGGTCACATCCAGCGCGGTGGTGGGCTCGTCGGCGATGAGCAGCTTAGGGCCGCAGGAAATGGCCATAGCAATCATCACACGTTGTTTCTGTCCGCCGGAAAGCTCGTGCGGATAACGGTCCATCACCTGCGCAGGATCGGGCAGCTTCACTTGCTGAAAGAGCGCGATAGCCTGTGCAGCGGCGGCTTCGCGGGAGATGTGTTTATGTAAGCGGATGGCTTCCGTTACCTGGAAACCGCAGGTGAGCAAAGGATTGAGGGAGGTCATGGGCTCCTGGAAGATCATGGCAATCTCATTGCCACGATAGGCGCGCATTTCAGGGAGAGGCAGCTGAAGGAGGTCTATTGCCTCTCCAGCGGCGCCATTATATAATATTTTGCCCGCAGCAATATTACCGGGATGCTGCACGAGGCGCATCAGCGAGAGAGCGGTCACGGACTTGCCCGAGCCGGATTCTCCCACTACGCCTACGATCTCGCCTTTACCAATGGAAAGGGAGATCTTGTTAACAGCAGTAATTGTTTGGTTGTCTGACCGGAACTTCACTTCCAGGTCCTGTATCTCTACCCGCATGGTAAGCATGGGTGGAAGATACACAATAATTCCTAGAAGCGCAGGTGCTTCACGGTTTGGTGACTGTCGATCAGCTTCTGCAAAGAGTCGATACCGATTTTCAGGTGGCGTTCAACAAATTTGCTGGTCACTTTCTTATCGCTTTCTTCTGTTTTCACGCCTTCCGGTATCATGGGTTGGTCGGATACGAGCAACAGCGCGCCGGTAGGTATTTTGTTGAAGAAGCCAACAGAAAAGATGGTAGCTGTTTCCATATCTACGGCCATGGCGCGTATTCTTTCAAGGTATTGTTTGAATTCGGCGTCATGTTCCCACACGCGGCGGTTGGTGGTGTAGCAGGTGCCGGTCCAGTAATCATGGCCGGAATCGCGGATGGTGGTAGATATTGCTTTTTGCAGCGCAAATGCAGGAAGGGCGGGCACTTCAGGTGGGAAGTAGTCGTTAGAGGTACCTTCACCGCGGATCGCTGCGATAGGCAGGATCAGGTCGCCGATAGCATTTTTCTTTTTGAGACCTCCACATTTGCCAAGGAATAATACGGCTTTGGGCGAGATGGCGGACAGCAAGTCCATCACGGTAGCCGCGCCGGGGCTTCCCATTCCGAAGTTGATGATGGTGATATCGCCTGCGGTAGCGCATTGCATTGGTCTTCCAACACCAACCACCTCTACTTCATTCCATTCGGCGAACATCGTTACATAATTGCTGAAATTGGTGAGGAGAATGTGGGAGCCAAAGTTCTCCAGTTTTTCACCTGTGTAGCGGGGCAGCCAATTAGCTACAATTTCTTCTTTTGTCTTCATAGCCTTTTGACACGCAAATATAAGGTTTTGTTCGCTAATCACCACAACATAGTGCTATCTTCGCACCAGTGGTTCATGTACTAAATCCGTTCAAGCCTTGATCAGCATTCAATTTCCTGCGCCAGATTTTAAAATTGTTAAGAATGGCGATAAAGAGCTCATCTTCGATCGTTTCCGGAAGAAATACGTGACGCTTACACCGGAGGAGTGGGTAAGGCAGAACTTCCTGCAATATCTCGTGCGGGTATTGGCTTATCCGTCTTCCCTGATCGGGATAGAAAGGGAGATCTTGCTGGGAGAGATGAAGAAGCGCTTCGATATTGTGGTGTATAACCGCGAGATGCAGCCCTGGATGTTGGTGGAATGTAAGGAGATGAATGTGCCGCTGAGCCAGCAAACGCTGGAACAGGTGGTGCGCTATAATATGGTGATCCCGGCCAGCTACCTGGTGATCACAAATGGCCTACACACTTTTTGCTGTACCTGGCACGATATGCAATGGCGCTTCCTGACGGAGTTGCCGGGTTTCGCATAAAACAAAGACCTCTGCCTGGCGGGCAGAGGTCTTTGGCTATAACAGTTATAACTATACGAAAATCAAGGGAAGATACCCAGTTGCTCGTAAGCAGCGCCTACCTTATTGATAGCGCATACATAAGCAGCGGTACGCATATCGTGGATCTGCGGATTGGAGAGCATCACATCGCGTACTTCGTGGAGGGCGGCGTGCATGGTTTCTTCGAGACCGGAGTATACCAGGTCTACTTCATCGGCGCCATGCGCGATGAATTTCCTTTCTTTGTCAGACACTTTTTTACCGGTCAGGTCTTCGATGGTCTGGAGGATATGGATGTTCATATTCTCGTCGAAGCGTTTACCCAAACGGCCATAACGCACGTGGCTCAGGTTCTTCAGCCACTCGAAGTAAGAAACGGTTACACCGCCGGCGTTGAGGAACATGTCTGGCACTACGATCACACCTTTTTTGTTGAGGATTTCGTCGGCTTCAGGCGTCAGCGGGCCGTTAGCGGCTTCGCCGATGATCTTGGCCTTTATGTTAGGCGCGTTGTGTTTGTCGATAACGTTCTCCAGCGCGGCAGGGATCAGTATTTCGCAATCCAGTTCCAGGCCATCTGTGTTCTTGTTAAGCATGGTGGAGCCAGGGAAATTGATGATGGAGCCGGTTTCTTTTTTGTGTTTCAGCACGGCATCAGGGTTGAGGCCATTTTCGTTGAAGATGGCGCCATCCCATTCGATGAGGCAGATCACTTTGGCGCCTGCTTCATGGAAGTATTTGGCGGCATGGTAACCCACGTTACCCATACCTTGTACGATCACGCGTTTGCCTTCGATGCCGGTAGTGAGGCCGAGGCGGTCCATATCTTCCTTGATGTTGCACAGTTCGCGCAGGCCGTAGAATACGCCGAGGCCGGTAGCTTCTGTACGGCCGCGTACACCGCCCTGTGATACAGGTTTACCGGTTACGCAACCATATCCGTCAATTTCACCGGGGCGCAGGCTCATGTAAGTATCGAGGATCCAGCTCATTTCTCTTTCGCCGGTGCCGTAATCAGGTGCAGGAACGTCGGTACCGGGGCCGATAAAGTTTTTCTTTACCAGTTCAGCAGTATAACGGCGGGTGATCGCTTCCAGCTGGAACGGAGTGTAGTTGCGGGGATTGATCTTCAGGCCGCCTTTAGCGCCGCCGAAAGGCACGTTCACGATCGCGCATTTGTAGGTCATCAGAGAGGCCAGTGCCATCACTTCATCCTGGTTTACTTCATCGCTGAAACGGATACCACCTTTACAAGGCAGCTTGTGATGAGAGTGTTGTACGCGGTAAGCTTCGATTACCTGTACAGTATCTCCTATTCTTACCGGGAATTTGATCTGGTATACTGCGTTGCAGGCTTTGATCTGCTCAAGGATACCTTTGTCCCATTTGGTGAATACAGCGGCTTTGTCAAAACTTCTCTCCACACTCTGGAAGAAGCTATAATGCTGATCTTGCGACATAGTATTATATTGTTGTTTTGGTATAATGATTAGATTTTCTACTGATTTTTCTCACGTTCTTCCAGTTTGCCGATCTTCCTGTCGAGATTGATGAGGAATAATACGATGCCGAGGAAGATGATCACCAACACGCCTACGATCACATAAATTTTGCCGTTGCTGCGGAAAAACTCATTCACAGGACCTGTTTCTGTGTCCTGCTGTTGCGCGTTTGCCAGCACGGAGACGAGCAGCAGCAAAACGGTAAGGCAGCAGGAAAATGCTTTTTTGATCATTTAAAAATATTTTTAAGCTCTAATTTTTTGTAGCGCACCACGAG
Organism: Chitinophaga vietnamensis; assembly: GCF_902167635.1. Taxonomy (GTDB): domain Bacteria; phylum Bacteroidota; class Bacteroidia; order Chitinophagales; family Chitinophagaceae; genus Chitinophaga; species Chitinophaga vietnamensis. The sequence goes on along the minus strand of NZ_CABHMS010000005.1, from coordinate 141,471 downwards.
GGTGTAAATCCATACGCTCAGCAGCGTCCATCCGATGAAGGCGGGATAGAGCACCATTTTCATGGTACCGTCCGTGTCTTTGGAGGCGAAACCCGGTGTAGAGGCGCTTCCCGGATGGAGAGAGTCTACCATTCGGGGAATGATATAGGTGAGCGGTATTAGCAATGCAAAGGCGAAGACGTTGAAAACTGCGGATATGCGTGCCCGTTTGTCGAGGTCCTGGATAGACATGCGCAGCACCAGGTAAGCCAGGTAGATGAGGATGGCGATGGCTGTGCACATTTGTTTCGGATCGCTGGTGAGGGTACCGCCCCAGGTATAGGTGGCCCAGAGTGAACCGGTAGCAAAGCCCATCAGGCCGAACAGCGCGCCCACACGGGCCGCAGCGGCAGCATATACATCTCTCTTCAGATCATATTTTGACAGGAAAAGCAGGGAGTTGACAACAGAGATGGTGAACATGGTGTACATACATATCCACATCGGCACGTGAAAAAACAATCCGCGGGATGATTGTCCGTTAGTTCCTATTATCGGTATCTTAATAGTGAACCCGGCGATAATTACATAAATAAGAAGCAGTATCGCCAATGCTTTCCACCAATGTCTGGCCATTTTTTAGCAGCTATATTCCGGGGCAAACCTACACGTTTTATCCCTAATCACAAAGATTTTCAGCGATTTTAAGTTTATCAAAAATCATCAAAAACCCTTTAAATATCATTTACAGAACGACGCCTTTTCTTTGATGTTTCACTAGTGTCAGTCTTTCCAGAGGAAAGGGAAGAGGATCATGGAGAGCGCAATCACAAGGATATCCATTCCGCCGAGCAGGAAGAACATGCGGGGAAGGCCGGGCTGGTAGACGGTAATGAATGCCGACAAAGAGATATTAGCCAGCAACATGAGGATGGGCATGATCAGCGGGAAACCCATCACCGCCATCAGTGCGGCATTGTGGTTGGCCTGGGCCGCAATGGCCGCCAGCATGGTAAAGAGCAGCGACAAGCTCACCCCTCCCAGCAACACAATGCTCATAAAATACAAAGGATTATACAGGGGATTACCCAGGAAGAGGAGGCTGCAACCCAGTGCTATCAGGCTCATCACGATCATCAGCACCACATTGTAGATCAGCTTGGCGGCAATGAAACAACGGGGATGCACCAGGGAATAGAAGTACAGCAGTCGCCCACGGCTCTCCTGCATAAAGCTCTTGGCGATCGCATTCACCGACACGAAGAGCTGGATCACCCAGAAAAGCGCGTTCCACAATTTATCATCCGGCCGCCCCATCATCAGGTTGATCACAAACACCGTGGACACAATGTAGAGCAACACGCCGTAAAAAGCGTACTGCTGGCGAAATTCCAGCAAGAGATCTTTTTTAACGAGCGTGAGCGTTTGATGTATGGCAGATCTTCTTTTCATGGGAGGGCAAAGATAATTAATAAATGCAGATGTGCCGGAATGCCGTTGGCAACCTAACACATCTGCATTTATTAATTCCTTATATTGCGCAGATGAAAAAGATACTGGTCGCCAACCGCGGAGAAATAGCATTGCGTATCATGCGTTCGGCACATGAAATGGGTATTAAAACAGTAGCTGTATATTCCGAGGCAGACCGCACCATGCCTTTCGTTCAATATGCCGACGAGGCAGTATGCATAGGGCCAGCACCTTCCAGCCAGTCTTATCTTTTAGGAGAAAAGATCATTGCAGTAGCTAAAGAGAAAGGGGTGGATGGTATCCATCCCGGTTATGGCTTCCTGAGTGAAAACGCCCGCTTTGCCCAGCTGGTGGCTGATGCCGGCATTACTTTCATCGGCCCTTCCGCCAGCTCCATCGAGATGATGGGCAGCAAGCTGGCCGCCAAACAGGCTGCACAAAAATTCGGCGTGCCCATGGTACCCGGTACCGAAACCCCGCTACGCAGCGTGGACGAGGCCCGGGAAGTGGTGAAGAAAACCGGTTTTCCCATTCTCATCAAGGCCTCCGCAGGCGGCGGCGGTAAAGGCATGCGCGTAGTGAATGCTCCCGAAGAACTGGAAGAACAGATCCGCATGGCTAAAAGTGAGGCCATGAGCGCATTTGGCGATGATGCCGTATTCATCGAAAAATATGTAGGCGCACCACGTCATATTGAAATACAGGTGCTGGGCGATCAGCATGGCAATTATGTATACCTCTTCGAAAGGGAATGCTCTATCCAGCGCCGCCACCAGAAGCTGATTGAAGAGGCGCCCTCTTCCTGTCTCACGCCCGCCATCCGCGCCGCCATGGGCAAATGCGCAGTGGACGTGGCTAAAGCCTGTAACTATTACGGCGCAGGCACCGTGGAGTTCCTGGTAGATGAACAACTGAATTTTTATTTCCTCGAAATGAATACCCGCCTGCAGGTGGAACACCCGGTAACAGAGCTGATCACCGGGCTGGACCTCGTAAAGGAACAGATCAAAATAGCCCGCGGCGAAAAATTATCTTTCACACAGGAAAGCCTTACCATCAATGGTCATGCGATCGAACTCCGCATCTGTGCGGAAGATCCGGCCAATAACTTCCTGCCCGACACCGGCAAACTGGAAACCTACATCCGGCCACAGGGCTATGGTGTAAGGGTAGACGATGGCTATGAGCAAGGCATGGATATCCCTATCTTCTACGATCCTATGATCGCGAAACTGATCGCCTGGGGCAGCAACCGCGAAGAGGCGCGCCACCGCCTGATCCGCGCCATCGAAGAATACCAGGTGAAAGGCATCCGCACCACCCTGCCTTTCGGGCACTGGGCCTTACAGCAGCCACCATTCATCAAAGGACAGTTCGATACCAATTTCATCAGTAAATATTTTACGCCCCAATCCTTGCAGGAACACCATGAAACGGTGAGCAAAGTGGCCGCCATCCTGGCTGCACAACTGTGGCAGCAGGATCAGGTAGCTTTACAACAAGCTGCTTTACAGACATCCGGACAAACATCCGCCTGGAAAAAAAGAAATACGTTACGATAATCCGTAAAGTATGTTAAGATAAGTTAAAGTGCTTTCTCAAACCGGGAAATCGTCTACCTTTGCGACACATTTTTTATGGTACGTACACTTATACTCAATATCATCGACTTCTTTTACCAGCCATTCCGGAAAGTCATGCCGCTGCAAACCTTCCGCTACCTGGCCTGTGGCGGAGGCAATACATTGCTGGATATATGCCTGTACTTCGTTTGCTATAATTTTGTGTTGCATCAGCAGATGGTGCATCTGCCATTCCTCAGCATCAGCGCGCATATCGCGGCGTTGTTCATGTCGATGGCAGTAACTTTTCCTATAGGCTTCCTGTTGAGCAAATATGTGGTGTTTTCAGACTCTAACCTGAGAGGACGCGTGCAGCTGTTCCGTTATTTTGTGCAGGTAGCCATCTGCATCATGCTCAATTATATCTTCATGAAACTGTTTGTGGATCATCTCCACTTCTACCCTACTATCGGTAAAATATGTACTACCGCACTGGTAGTGATCTTCAGCTATCTCGCACAGAAAAAATTCACGTTCAAAGTGAAAAATATTTAGGGATGTAAGAATGTGAGAATTTACGAATTTAGGGATTTAGGGATTTGTAAATTCGTAAATCCGTAAATCCGTAAATTCTCACATTCTCACATCCCTAAATTTCAAAATAACAATGTCTGCAACGCGGCTCGTAGAGGTCTTTTTCGCCGAGTAGCAGGGTATCTTTTGTAGATGATTTACGGTAGGAATAATTGGCGATGTGACCGCATTTCACGCAGATAGCGTGTAGTTTGGTGATATAATCCGCCTTTGCCAGCAGGAAAGGCATCTGGCCGAAAGGTTTGCCGGTATAGTCCATGTCAAGGCCGGCAACGATTACGCGGATGCCGCGCAAGGCCAGCTGGTCGCACACATTGGGCAGCTCTCCATCAAAGAACTGCGCTTCATCGATCCCCACAACATCTACCTCCTGTGCCAGCAACAATATCTGCTGCGAGTTTTCCAAGGGGGTAGAGATAATTTTATTTTCATCGTGCGATACAATGCTCTGTTCGTCGTAACGCGTGTCCACAGCGGGTTTGAATATCTCCACCCGGAGATTGGCGATGCGGGCGCGTTTCAGGCGGCGGATCAGTTCTTCCGTTTTACCGGAGAACATAGAACCGCATATCACTTCTATCCAACCTCTTCGTCCTCCTGCAAGAGAAGGTTCAATAAACATATTATACTATTTTGATTATTAATTGGTTAAAATATTCTACTTTTATGCAAATAAAATAATTTCTCTCACAAACCGTTAACAATTAAGGCATGGAAAAGATAAGTGCATTAATTGAAAAACTTCAGGAATTAAAAAATTCCGGTGCGGACCTGCAGACCATATCTTACTACGTACAGTTATTGCAGGCAGAGGTATTACACGCCCGTAGCCGGCAACACCAGCAGGAAGCGGCAGTCAGGCAAAGCCAGATCGCTGTGATCATGCCGGCGCGGCAGCCTGCGGAAGAAATTAAACCGGCAGCGCCGGCAGCGCAAACTACAACATTACCATCAAATAAACCCGTACTAACGGAAACGGATATACCGAAAGCACCGCCGCCGCCTCCTCCGGCGCCGGCGCCCATAGCGGTACCAGTGCAGGAAGCGCCAGCACCGGCGCCTGTTCAGGCGCCACCGCCTCCGCCAAAAGAAAAAGAAAAAGTGCCTGCACCTGCCCCCGCTACACTTTTTGACGTGGCGGAAACACCGGCAGCGCCGAAGAATGGCCACAGTGGAGCCATCACACGCGAACTCAATGAACTGGTAGGTAACAACGGGCAGTCGCTCAACGACCGCCTGCGCACGCAGCAGCAAGTGGAAGTAGCCCAGAAACTGGGCGATGCTCCCATCAAAGACCTCCGGCAGGCCATTGGCATCAATGATAAATACCAGTTTATCCAGGAACTTTTCCGTGGCGACAAAGACCTCTACGAACGTTCTATCAAAACGATCAATGAGTGTCATACCATGCAGGAAGCTGATTACTGGATCCAGCGCGAGATCAAGATATTACAAGGCTGGCAGGATGAACACCACCTGGTAAAACATTTCTATTCCCTGTTGAGAAAACGTTTCTCCTGAATATAGCTGATCACCTTCTCGGTGGCGCCCCTGTTGGATTGCACATAGTTACCGGCTATGGCGGCGATCTGATTATAGGCGGCTGTATTGTGCAGCAGTAATGTTGTGCGGGCAAGGAGCTCTTCGTGGTTACGCACCACCAGTGCGCCGCCGGCCGCTTCGAGTTCTACGGCTTCAAAATACCTGTCAAATACAGGCCCCATGATCACGGGCTTGCTATATACAGCCGGTTCGAGGATGTTATGGATGCCGCCTTTGTCGAGGCCTCCGCCTACATAACAGATCGTAGCATAGCGGTATAGGGCGGTGAGCATGCCGATGTTATCTATGATCAGCACATTACTTTCCGGGATATGGCCTGTGAGCTGTGAATAGCGCAATGCATCCGGGAACAGCTGTAATATAGACTGGATATGGCTTTCGCCGATCTCGTGCGGGGCGAGGATGAGTTTCAGGTCTTTGTCGGGCTGTTCTTTCCACCAGGCGGCGAGCATCTTTTCATCGGAGGGCCAGGTGCTGCCTGCGGCCAGCAGGCGTTTGCCGGCGAGGAATTGTTCGATCAGCGGTAATGCGCGCTGGTCTTGCAAGAGGGCGCTTACCCGGTCGAAGCGGGTATCGCCGCCGAGGCTCACCTGTTGCAGGTGCAGGCCTTGCAGCAATTGCAGGGAGGCTTCATTCTGCACAAAGATATGATTGAATTGTTGCAGCAGCCTGCGGAACATGGCGCCATAGCTTTTGAAGAAAGGCTGCTCCGGCCTGAAGATACCCGATATCAGCAAGGTGGGCACTTTTCGTATATGCAGCTCCGTGAGATAGTGGTACCAGAATTCATATTTGACGAAGATGGCCAGCTGTGGCTGTACCAGCTCGAGGAAGCGGCGGGCATTGGCGGCCGTATCCAGGGGAAGGTAACAGATATAATCCGCGCCGGGATAGTTCTTCCGGACCTCATAGCCTGAGGGCGAAAAAAAAGTTAACAAAATTTTATTCTCAGGAAATTGCTGGCGGATGGCTTCGAGCACGGGCCTTCCCTGCTCAAATTCGCCAAGAGAGGCGGCATGCATCCATACCAGCGGCTGCCCTGCCAGCTGCCACTCCTGTAGTTGCTTTTGCCAGTGATGGCGGCCTTTCAGCCATCGGGCCGCTTTGGCATTGCCGCCGAGGGCTGCCAGCTGAACGCCCGTCTTGTATAACCGAATACCGGCATTATAAATGGCTGTTGCTATCATTCGTCTGCGTACTTTTACTCAATTTTAAAGGCGGTACAAAGATAGTCCGCTACCAATCTCAATTTTTGTAAATTTGCACACTTTAAACAAAATAAAAATATACATAGCATATGGTTCCTATTCAGATGGTCGATTTGAAACGCCAGTACACGAAGATTAAGCCTCAGGTAGACGCTGCCATCCAGGAAGTTTTGGAAAGCTCCGCTTATATCAATGGCGGCGCGGTACAACAATTCGCTGCGTCTTTGCAGCAATACCTGCATATCAAGCACGTGATACCTTGCGCCAACGGAACCGATGCCCTGCAAATAGCCATGATGGCGCTCGGACTGGAGCCTGGCGATGAAGTGATCACCCCTTCCTTCACCTTTATCGCCACCGCAGAAGTGATCGCCTTGCTGCGCCTGAAGCCGGTGTTTGTAGATGTAGACCCGAAAACTTATTGCCTGGATGTAGCCCAGATCGAAAAAGCGATCACGCCAAAAACCAAGGCGATCGTGCCGGTACATCTCTATGGCCATGTGGCGGATATGGAACCCCTGATGGCGCTGGCAAAAAAACATAATTTATACGTTATTGAAGATAATGCCCAGGCCATTGGCGGCGATTACACCTTTGCCGACGGCACTAAAAAGAAAGCTGGTACCATTGGTCATATCGGCTGTACTTCTTTCTTCCCTTCCAAAAATCTTGGCTGCTATGGTGATGGCGGTGCGCTGTTCACCAACGACGACGAGCTGGCAGCGAAGATCAGGATGGTGGCCAACCACGGCCAGTCTGCCCGCTACTATCACGATGTAGTAGGCGTTAACTCCCGCCTGGATAGCGTGCAGGCGGCGATACTCAACATCAAACTGCCCCTGCTGGATCAATATATTGCGGCACGCCGCCAGGTGGCAGATGCCTATGATGCTGCATTTGCGGGCATGCCGCAGATCACTACCCCATTCAGGGCCGCTAACAGCTATCACGTTTTTCATCAATATACATTGCAACTGCATGGCGCCGACAGGAATGAACTGCAAAAGTTCCTGGCCGAAAAACAGGTGCCATCCATGATCTACTATCCTGTGCCGGCACATCGCCAGAAAATGTTCGAAGCCTTTGGCGGCATGGCATTTAATTTACCTGTAACCGATAGTCTCACCCCCAAGGTGATTTCCTTGCCGATACACACTGAAATGGATGCTGATCAACTTGATCACATTATTGAATCAGTTAAATCATTTCTAAATCAACACCCCTCCTCATGAAGATTACAGTAGTAGGCACTGGTTACGTAGGCCTCGTAACCGGTACTTGTTTTGCCGAAACAGGTAATGAAGTAACCTGTGTAGACATCGATGCCAACAAAGTAAAGAAGCTATCCGCCGGGCAGATCACGATCTATGAACCCGGGCTGGAGAAACTGTTTGAAAGGAACCTGAAAGAAGACCGCTTGTTTTTCACCACCAGTTTGGCAGATGGTATCCGCGATGCGGAAGTCATCTTCCTGGCGCTGCCTACGCCTCCGGGGGCGGATGGCGCAGCGGATCTGTCTTTTGTGCTGGGAGTAGCCGAACAGATGGGGCAACTCCTCACCGGCTATAAAGTGATTGTTGATAAAAGTACGGTGCCGGTAGGTACTGCCGAAAAAGTAGCAGCGGCCATCGCCCGCCACTACAAAGGAGAATTTGATGTAGTGTCCAACCCGGAGTTCCTCCGGGAAGGCGTTGCGGTGGATGATTTCATGAAGCCTGACCGGGTGGTGATCGGCACCAATTCCGAAAGGGCCCGCAAGGTGATGGGTGAGCTGTATGCACCTTATGTAAGACAAGGCAATCCTGTCATCTATATGGATGAAAAATCTGCCGAGCTTACCAAGTACGCTGCCAATTCTTTTCTCGCCACCAAAATATCTTTCATGAACGAGATCGCGATATTGTGCGAAAAACTCGGTGCTGATGTGGATATGGTACGCAGGGGTATCGGCAGCGACGACCGTATTGGCAAGCGTTTCCTTTTTCCCGGCATCGGTTATGGCGGCAGCTGTTTTCCCAAAGATGTGCAGGCGCTGGTAAGGTCATCCGAAGAAGCGGAATACGATTTCAAGATATTGAATGCCGTAATGGACGTAAACGCGCAGCAGAAGTTGTTCCTGCTGCCGAAAATAAAAGCCTATTTCAAGGGCGACCTCAAAGGCAAACACTTTGCACTGTGGGGCCTGGCCTTTAAACCCAATACCGATGATATCAGGGAAGCACCGGCACTGGACATCATTGATGCCTTGCTGGCCGAAGGTGCTACCGTATCTGTATTTGATCCCGAAGCAATGAACAATGTGAAACATTTACTGGGCAACAAGATCACTTATGCGGATCATCAATATACCTGCCTGGAAAACGCAGATGCCTTGATCATTGCAACGGAATGGAGCGTATTCAGAACACCTGATTTCAACAAGATCTCTGCCGCACTGAAGAACAATGCGATCTTCGATGGCAGGAATCTGTTTGAAGTGAGCCGTATGAAGGAACTGGGATATCATTACGAGAGTGTGGGCCGTACTCCTGTTTTATCTTAACCTGCTGCAATATGGAGAAAAAAAGAATATTGATAGCCGGCGCCGCCGGCTTTCTCGGGTCGCACCTGTGCGACCGCTTCATAAAAGAAGGATATCATGTTATTGCCATGGACAATCTCCTGACGGGCAATATCAAAAATATCGAGCACCTGTTTCCCTCGCCGGATTTTGAATATTATCATCACGATATCACGAAGTTCGTGCACATCCCGGGGAAGCTGGATTACATCCTGCATTTCGCTTCTCCTGCGAGCCCGATCGATTACCTGAAGATGCCCATACAAACCCTGAAAGTGGGTTCGCTGGGCACGCACAACCTGCTGGGCCTGGCCAAGGATAAAAAAGCGCGCATACTCGTAGCCTCCACTTCTGAAGTATATGGTGACCCTACCGTGCATCCACAGCCCGAAGAATACTGGGGCAATGTGAATCCTGTAGGGCCGCGCGGGGTATATGATGAAGCCAAACGATTCCTCGAATCTATTACCATGGCGTATCATAATTTTCATGGCGTAGATACCCGCATTGTGCGTATCTTCAATACTTACGGGCCGAGGATGCGCCTGAACGACGGCCGTGCATTGCCCGCATTCATGAGCCAGGCACTGAGTGGCCAGGACCTCACTGTTTTCGGGGATGGCAGCCAAACCCGATCTTTCTGTTATGTAGATGATCTGATCGAAGGTATATACAGATTGTTGTTGTCCGACTATCACCTGCCGGTGAACGTGGGCAACCCGGAAGAGATCACGCTGAACCAGTTTGCAGAAGAGATCATCGCATTAACAGGCAGCAAGCAGCAGATCGTTTATCATCCATTGCCGAAAGACGATCCGAAACAGCGGCAGCCCGATATCACCAAAGCCCGCACCCTGCTGGGTTGGGAGCCGAAAGTGAACAGAAAGGACGGACTGAAAATCACTTACGAATATTTTAAACAAGCCTTACTAAAATAACTTAGGGAATGAAGCGGAAACTTTTAATTACAGGTGGCGCCGGCTTTATTGGATCACACGTGGTACGGTTATTTGTGAATAAATACCCCGACTACCAGATCGTAAATCTTGACGCGCTTACGTATGCCGGTAACCTGGAAAACCTGGTGGATGTAAAAGACAAACCAAATTACATCTTTGAAAAAGGAGACATCACTGATGAAGCCTTTATCGACCAGCTCTTTCAGCAATACCAATTCGACGGTGTTATCCACCTGGCTGCTGAAAGCCATGTAGACCGCTCCATTATGGAACCCCTGGCATTCATTAAAACAAATGTCCTGGGTACGGCCGTGTTACTGAATACCGCCCGTAAATATTGGAAAGAACAGCCGGCCGGTAAACTCTTCTATCATGTTTCCACGGATGAAGTATATGGATCATTAGGGGAAGAAGGTTTCTTCCATGAAACTACCGCTTACGATCCCAGGTCGCCGTATTCCGCGTCCAAAGCTAGTTCAGACCATTTCGTGATGGCCTACTATCACACCTATCATCTCCCGGCTATCATCTCTAATTGTTCCAACAATTATGGCTCGCACCATTTTCCGGAGAAACTGATTCCGCTGGCGATCCATAATATCAAGAACAACAAACCGGTACCGGTGTATGGTAAAGGTGAAAACGTACGGGATTGGCTATACGTAAATGATCATGCCCGTGCGATCGATACCATCTTCCATAACGGTAAAGTAGGTGAAACCTACAATATCGGCGGCTTCAACGAATGGAAAAACATCGATCTCATTCAGCTGTTGTGCCAGATCATGGACAAAAAACTAGGCCGTGAACCAGGCACTTCTGCCAAACTGATCACCTTCGTGAAAGACCGTGCAGGCCACGATCTCCGCTACGCCATCGATGCCACTAAACTGAACAAGGAACTGGGCTGGTCTCCCTCCCTTCAGTTCGAAGAAGGACTGGAGAAAACGGTTGACTGGTACCTGGCCAATGAAGAATGGCTGCAACATGTTACCAGTGGCGACTATCAGAAATATTACAACGAACAATATCAAAAACGATAGCCGAGAGTTATGCCATTTCAAGAAACCAATATACCGGGCCTGCTGATTTACGAGCCCAAAGTACACGGTGACCACCGGGGATATTTTTTTGAGAGCTATAATGCGAGCACATTCAGCGATGCCGGTATCGAATACAAATTTGTGCAGGATAACCAGGCCCGCTCCTCCTATGGCGTATTACGCGGCCTCCACTACCAACTGGAGCCCCATGCGCAAACCAAGCTGGTACGCGTGCTGGAAGGCCGCATCATCGACGCCGTGGTGGATATCCGTAAAGGCTCGCCTACTTACGGCAAATCCTTCACGATAGAATTGAGCGCAGAAAATAAATTACAGCTGCTGGTGCCCAAAGGCTTTGCCCACGGCTATTCTGTGATCAGTGAAACCGCAGAAGTGATGTACAAGTGCGATAACTTCTACCATAAAGCAAGTGAAGGCGGCATCCTTTATAATGATCCGGCGCTGGAAATCAACTGGGGCATTGATCTGAAAGATGCTGTTGTTTCAGAAAAAGACCTGATACTTCCCAAACTGGCTGACATCTCTCACAACTTCGTTTTTTAATCGTATGAAAAATATTCTTGTTACCGGCGCAAACGGACAATTAGGACAGGCACTCAAAAAAGCAGTGGCCAGCTACCCGCAATTCAACCTGCTCTGCACCGATTACGAAGATCTCGACATTACCAGCCCGGAAGCGCTGGAGGCCTGGTTCTCCGCCAACCAACCGGATGCCTGCATCAACTGCGCCGCCTATACCGCGGTAGACAAAGCCGAGTCTGACGAAGACAAAGCCTTCCTCCTCAATTTCCAGGCGGTGCTGGCGCTGGCAGAAACCTGTAACAAGCATAATACCCAGCTGCTGCACATCTCCACCGATTATGTTTTCAGTGGCAACCATTACCGGCCTTATAAAGAAACCGATGATGCCGATCCACAAAGCATCTATGGCGCCTCCAAACTACGTGGCGAAGCTGCGGCTACCAGCGAAAATGCAGACACCATCGTGATCCGCACCTCCTGGCTCTATTCTGAATACGCTGTCAACTTCGTAAAACGCATGCGGGAACTCATGCAGGAGAGAGAAGAACTGACTGTTGTATTCGACCAGGTAGGTACGCCCACCTACGCCGGCGACCTGGCCAACACGATCCTGGATATATTGCAATATAAAGCAGACCATCCGGAAACCGCAGTGGGCGGCATTTATCACTATAGCAATGAAGGCGTTACCAGCTGGTACGACTTCGCCATCGCGATCAAAACGCTCACCAACGCCACTACGAAGATCACGGCAGTGACTTCCGATAAATACCAGACAGCCGCGAAAAGGCCCGCCTATAGCGTACTTAACAAAGAAAAGATCAAAGAAACCTTTGGTATACAAGTACCTTACTGGCACGACAGCCTGCAACGCTGCCTGAAAAATATGTAATACCATTACCGAAAATAAGTTCGAACTTCGCGTTCTTACAATTTATATAAAATCATGAATCTGATAGAAGAACTGCGCTGGCGGGGGATGTTACAGGATATGATGCCTGGTACAGAAGAACAACTGCAAAAGGAAATGACCACTGCCTACATCGGCTTTGATCCTACTGCGGCCTCTTTGCATATCGGCAGCCTGGTACCTATCCTCTTGCTGGTACACCTGCAAAAGGCAGGTCACAAGCCACTGGCGCTGGTAGGCGGCGCCACCGGCATGGTAGGCGACCCCTCATTCAAAGCAGAAGAAAGAAAGATGCTCGACCTTGAAACGCTCAGCTTCAACGTAGCAGGTATCAAGGCACAGCTGGAACGCTTCCTGGACTTCGATCCGGCCAAAGCCAATGCAGCAGAAATGGTCAATAATTTCGACTGGTTCCAACATATTTCTTTCCTCGACTTTATCCGCGATACCGGTAAGCACATCACCGTGAACTATATGATGGCCAAAGATTCCGTGAAAAAACGGATCGAAGGCGATAATGGTATGTCGTTCACTGAATTTACCTATCAGCTGATACAGGGTTACGATTTCTATCATCTCTTCACCGCCAAGAATTGTAAACTGCAAATGGGCGGCTCCGACCAATGGGGTAACATCGTTACCGGCACAGAGCTGATCCGCCGCAAAGCCGGTGGGGAAGCCTTTGCCTTCACTTGCCCGCTCATCAAAAAAGCTGATGGCACCAAATTCGGTAAAACAGAACAAGGCACGGTATGGCTCGATCCGGAGCGTACTTCACCTTATATGTTCTACCAGTTCTGGCTGAACACATCAGATGTGGATGCAGAAAGTTATATCAAGATATTCACGTTCCTCGAACAGCCTGAAGTGGAAACGCTCATTGAGCAACACCGCCAGGCTCCCGAGCAGCGCCTTCTACAGAAGCGCCTCGCCAAAGAAGTGACGGTTTTCATTCATGGTGAGCAACATTATGACTTCGCGGTAAAAGCATCTGAACTGTTGTTCAGAAATGATACGGCCGAACTGCTGGTATCTCTCACAGAAGAGCAACTGCTGGATGTAATGGCCGGTGTTCCGCAATTTGAAGTAGCTAAAACTGATATCGAAGCCGGTAAAGATGTGGTGAGCCTGCTCGCTGAAACCGGTATTTTCCCGAGTAAGGGAGAAGCCCGCAAAACCGTGCAGGGCGGCGGTGTGAGCATGAACAAACAAAAGATCGAAGGCATTGATACAGTGGTGAACACTTCATCTTTGCTGCGCGATAAATATATTCTCTTCCAGAAAGGAAAGAAAAACTACTATCTCGTTAAAGCTGTTTAACGTTAATAGCCCTTGAAGCGCTTCGGGCGCTTCAAGGGCTTTCTCCTACTTATTTTAATCCGTATTTCTTCTCGTACTTTTCGTACAACTGTTTCTGTTTATTATCCAGGTTGATCTCACGTCCTTGAATAAACGCTTTGGTGATCACGCTGGAACGCATGTCCAGGATATCGCCGGTGCTGACCGTGATATTGGCGTCTTTGCCGGTTTCGAGGGAGCCGGTGCGTGCATCGATGCCCAGTATTTTAGCCGCATTGAGCGTGATGGCGCTTAATGCCTCTTCTTTCGACAGGCCGAATGCGCTGGCAGTGCCGGCGTTGAACGGGAGGTTGCGCTGCTGCCAGAAACCTTCGTTGCTGATGCAAAACAGGATGCCTGCCTTTTGCAGCATGGCAGCGGTTTTATAAGGTTGGTCGATATCATCGTCCGCCATTTCGGGCAGGCCGTGTGGCTGGTTCAGTACAATGGGAATGTTGTGCTGTTTGAGGATATCCGCCATGCGCCAGGCATCGCCACCGCCTACGATCACCACATCGATGTCAAATTCTTTAGCAAAATCAACTGCGATCAGCATCTCTTTCATCATATCGGTGTGGATAAAGAGTTTTTGTTCTTTGTTGAAAAGACGGCGCATGGCTTCGAACTTGAGGTTGGTGGCCGTGTGCTTGCTTTCAGCCAGGTAGGCTTTGGCATCGCGGAAGAAAGTTCTTACGCTTTCTATTTTCTGCAAAGCATTTTTCAGCTGCTCGGAAGCGTTGTTACCGAAGAATAACAAACGCGGGATAAAAAAGTGCATCGCATTATCCGTTTTGTAAGCAGCATCTTCCCAGTTCCAGGCGTCGAGTTGCACTACGGAGGAAGTGCCGCTGATGATACCGCCTTCGGGCGTTACCTGCGCCAGCAGTATGCCATTGGAGCGTAATGTGTTGATCACTTTGGAATCGGCATTGTACGCGATCAGCGAACGCACGGAAGGGTTGATCTCTCCTACTTCGCGCGCATCAATGGTGGCGCGCACGCTTTCAAATTCTACCAGGCCCAGGCTGGTTTCCGGTGCAATGATACCGGGATACACGTGTTGTCCTTTCAGGTCTACCACCTTGCCATCCGCTGTGGTGGCCACATTGCTGCCTACCGCAGTGATCTTGCCTTTGGCGAAGGCAATGGTGCCATGTTCTATAACTTGCCCGTTACCCACATGGATAGTAGCATTAGTGAGGTATACAGGTTTGTCCTGTGCAGGCGCAGGAGACATGGTTTCCTGTGCAGCGGCGGGTTGCAGGCCTGCTGCAAGCATCGCGATATATAACAGATGATATTTTTTCATGTTGATGTCTGGTTTTGAGATGAGCGTTATTCCACCACTACACTGCTGCGCTGATGGCCGCCTTGCAGGTCTTCACAATGATACACCTCATCGCGCGGCGAAGCAGTTTTCTGCGTGGGCGTACCTTTTTTCTTTTCGCCCAGCAGTTTCTGAATGAGGCGGTTGCGCTCCGCGGCAATGCGCTGGCGCAGTTGCAGGTCATAGTCGCGGTCAAATTCCACGATACCATCTACAATCGTCTTTTCTGCTTTGGCGTAGATGCTCAGCGGATCATCGCTCCATACAACTACGTCTGCATCTTTTCCCACTTTGATACTTCCCATGCGGTTATCCACATGCAGCAGTTTGGCAGGATTGAGAGTCACCATTTTGAAGGCGTCTTCTTCGGTCATGCCCGCGTATTTCACGCTTTTGGCGGCTTCCTGGTTGAGGCGGCGTGCCATTTCAGCGTCGTCGGAATTGATTGCCGTGACTACTCCCACCTGGCTCATGATAGCGGCATTGGTGGGGATGGCGTCCTGTACTTCCATTTTGTATGCCCACCAGTCGGCGAAGGTGCCGGCGCCGGCGCCATGGGCCTTCATCTTGTCGGCCACTTTATACCCTTCGAGGATATGCGTAAAGGTGTTTACATGGAAATGGAAAGTATCTGCCACATGCATCAACATGTTGATCTCGCTCTGTACATAGGAGTGACAGGTGATAAAACGTTTATGGTGGAGGATCTCCACGAGGGCGTCCAGCTCCAGGTCGCGGCGCTTGCCGGGGCCTTGTTGCTCATAGTCACGGGCACGGGTAAACGCATCCATATAGATCTGTTCCACGCCCATCCTTGTTTGCGGGAAACGAACGGTGTTACGCTCGCCCCAGTTGGATTGTTTCACGTTTTCGCCCAGCGCGAATTTGATGAAGGGGTCCCATCCAGCTACCTTCATCTCTTCAGCGTTCTGTCCCCAGCGGAGTTTCACCAGCTGCGACTGTCCACCGATGGCATTGGCGCTGCCGTGCAACAGGTGCGAGGCGGTAACGCCGCCACTGAGCTGACGATAGATGTTGATATCATCCGGGTTAACGACATCGGCTATACGAACTTCCGAGGTAACAGATTGGGAAGATTCATTGACGCCTTTCGAGATGGCGATATGTGAATGCTCATCGATAATACCGGCAGTCACATGTTTGCCTGTACCGTCGATCACGCGGGCATTTCCGGCTGCGAGGCCTTTGCCTACCTGCGCGATCTTGCCACTGCGGATCAACACATCAGTATTTTCCAGCTTGCCTTCTTTTTCATTGGTCCATACCGTTGCATTTTTGATGAGGATATCCTGTTGCTGCGGTAATTTATCCCAGCCATAGCCATTGAAGGGGAAGTAGAGCGGGCCGGCATCGATGGGCGCTTTCTTCTTTGCGGAATCGGCTTTCTCCGGCAAAGCCTTTACGAATGCGGCATTCCATCTTACGATGGCGCCAGTAGTATCAGTGCCGGTACCGGTCCAGCTGTTGTCGCCGACCATACCACTGAGGCGTACTGCGCTGCCATTTTTTTGCAGGGGGAATGAAAGTGTGATCAGTTTGTTGTTCACATCTATCTTTCCGGATAAAGTATCTTTTTGCAGTACGGACACCAAAGGCGCGGTGGCCGTGCCTTTCACCTCGATGGTGTAGCTGTTGCCAGGCGTGAAGGTGAGCGTATAAGTGCCGCGGATATCTTTCCATCCATCTTCCTTGATCACATACCGGTTGCCCTGTACCCAGTTCTGTAACACAACGGTATTGTCGCGGAACAGGGGAGCAGAAGTGATGAGGAAATTGGCCAGCTTGCCGGGTTCCAGGCTACCTACCTTGTCGTAGATTTTCAGGGTGGTAGCAGGCGTTTTGGTAAGCGCTTCCAGGGCTTTCTGTTCGCTGAGGCCATAATCGATGGCTTTGCGCACTTGCGAGAGGAAGGTTTTCACATCTTTGATATCGGCTGCGGTGAGGCAGAAGGGGATATTGGCCTTTTCGAAGGCGGCGGGCTCGGAGGGCGCCATTTCCCAGTTCTTCATATCGGCCAGCGACACGTAACGCGCATCCGCCGGGTCTTCTACATCGATGGCGCCGGGGAAGTTGAGCGGCAGGATGAAAGTGGCTTTGGTAGCGGCCATTTCCTTCATGCGCTGGTATTCGTTACCACCGGCTTTGATGATATATTGCACGCCAAATTCATCGCCGATCTTGTCGGCGCGCAGGGCATCCCATTTATCTGATACCGCGAAAAGCTGCGGCAGTTGCTGGTTTTCGTTCCATGCCTGCAAGCTGAGGTTCACGCCCTCTTTGGCGGGTTGTGATTTATACCATTGTGCATCCAGGTAGGTTTGTCGCAGCAGCGCGATAGATCCCATGAGGGAGTTAGGATAGTTTTGCGTAGAGCTGCCTTTATCAAAAGAGTAGGCGGCTGCGGCCTTTTCCCGGATGATCACTTTGTTCTCGCGGTCGGAGGCGAGGGTAACGAGAGCCGCGGTGCCGCGCGCAATGCCATCCTGCTGCTGGGTGAGCACTGTGCCGAAACCGGCTTCACGGAGGGTGGCGGCTTTGCTATCGTCTGTTACAAAAAGGGATGCCGCATTCACTTCACTCCGGATGGCCTGATTCCAGCCATAAGCGCCTTTGGTGTTGGAAAGGAACTGTGGTGGCGCATTCCAGGCCGACCCGCCTCTTTTGGCTTCGCCGAGGCCATAGTTGCTGTACAGGTCAATGAAAGAGGGATAGATGTACTTGCCTTTGCAATCCACTATCACTGCATCTTTCGGGATGGCGGCATTGGCATCGGCGGCTACAATCTTGCCATCGCGGATCACGAGCGTAGCATTGGAGAGGGTGGTTTGCGCATCTCTGACAATAGTGGCATGTGTGAAGGCAAAGCAGCCTTCATGTGGATCGGCGATGCCATTAACAGGAAACGTTTCCTGGGCGCTGGCATAGGTGCCTGCCAATAACAGCGCCAGCAGCATGGATTTGCCGCGATGCCTGTTAATGGCTAGGGCCAGTCCGCGGAACAGCGGAGCCGCTCCGGGTTTCTCAAAAGCTTTTTTCATGTAAAGTTTTTTATAGCGATTCAGACTTAGTTGCGGTTAAATTTAGGAAATGATACAGGCCGCTCTAAGTAAAAATCGATTTTTTTTATGAGTGGTATCAAACTTGTACCGGTTTTCCGGGATGTATGGTTTTGGATTAACACGAAAAAGGGATAATTTGAAAGGCATTTGGCCGTTATGTTTGTTTATATTCATTAATCAGATATGCTATGAAGATATTTTCCATCTATACCCTGTTACTCCTCGCAGGCTTGCTGACAGGCGCCGCCACCGGCGCCCGCGCGCAGGATAGCAGCGATGTAAAAGGCCGCTGGAGCGTGGAAGGAAGAGCCGATAAAATGAGCGACAAGATCTCACGCCAGCTGGGACTCAACAAAGATCAGGATAAAGAGATCTATGCGATCAACAGCGATATCGTTCGCCGCATGGACGAGCTGCGGAAAAACAAATCCCTCACGCACAAGGAACGGATGCTACAGGTGAAAGCCTTGAACAATGAGCGCAGCCAGCGCTTTAAATCTGTGCTCACCGCATCGCAATACAAACGTTGGAACGACTGGGAGCTGCGCAAGAAAGAACACCTGGAAGCCAAGATGGAGAAGAAAAGGCAGAAGAAAGAAGCCAGAACGCAATAATTCAAAAAACTTTAAATTACGGATTACGAATTAAGAATTACGGAGTTGTGGGAAGATAAGCAAATGATGACCTTCCCACAACTCCGTAATTCTTAATTCGTAATCCGTAATTTTTTATGGTACACCCTGAGCAAGATATCGTTTCTATTTTCCGGCATGCGGTAGCGGCGGTACATCCGCAACGGCTGATCCGGGATACTGTGCAGGTAAAAGATGGCACGCTTTACCTCAATAGCGAAGCCGTGGTATTATCGCCAGGGGCGCGCATCGTGGTGGTGGGCGCAGGCAAAGCCGCAGCCGCCATGGCACAGGAGCTGGAGCGGGTGGTATCGCCGCATTTCCCGCTCAGCGGGTTTGTTGTTACCAAGTACGGACATGCGTTACCGTTAGCGCACATCGAACTGCTGGAAGCAGGCCATCCAGTGCCGGACGAAAACAGTGTAGCCGCCACCGTGAGATTGCTCGCACAGCTGCAACACCTGCAAGCTGCCGACGTAGTGATATTTTTGTTATCAGGCGGCGCTTCCGCGCTGCTGGCCGATGTTCCGGCCGGCGGTTCCTTGCAGGAAGTGCAGGCGCTCTTTGAGTTGCTGCTGCAAAGCGGCGCCGACATCAGCGAAATAAATACCGTGCGGAAACATCTCTCTCATATCAAAGGCGGTCAGCTCGCACAGCAAATATATCCGGCCACTTTGTACACCATCATCCTCAGCGATGTGGTGGGTGACCAGCTCAACGTGATCGGCTCAGGCCCTGCAGTGCCCGACCCTGGCACCTTTGCAGACACCCTGCACATTCTCCAAAAATATCATCTCACCCAAAAAATGCCGCAGCCTTTGCTGCAACATATTGAAGACGGTCTCGCAGGCCGCATCCCCGACACGCCCAAGGCGGGCAACGCACCGTGGGAGCATGTACACAACATCCTCGCAGGCACCAACCGCATTGCCCTGAAAGCAGCTGCCAGCAAGGCGCGCAGCCTGGGGTATCATACGCGCTTATTGCAGGATGATCTTAGCGGAGAAGCGCGCCAGGTAGCCCGGCAGCTGGTACAAACAGCGATGGACTATCAAGGCCCTTTGCCGGCCTGCCTGCTGGCAGGCGGGGAAACTACCGTCACCATCCGCGGTACCGGCAAAGGAGGCCGTAACCAGGAACTCGCGCTGGCAGCGGCGATTGCGCTGGAAGGACAAACAAATATCACCCTCCTGAGCGCCGGCACCGATGGTACCGACGGCCCCACCGATGCCGCCGGCGCTATCGTTAACGGCTATACGTTAAAGGAAGCCAAAGCCCTTCATCTCCATGCTAATGACTTTCTCGACAACAACGATGCCTGGCATTTCTTCCATCAAACAGGTGGACTCCTCATCACCGGTCCTACGCAAACGAATGTAATGGACCTGATGATCCTGCTCATTACAGCGAAGGCATAAACTCGCTATCCTTGCTGGTAGCGGTTCTCCGCTTTTTCTTCCACATAAAGTTTGTATATGTGCAGAGAGATTTTATTTTTGGGGTTTGGATCAATAAGTTATTAGAGATATAAACCCAATTGCATTATGCTGAGAATGGAACAGACATGGCGTTGGTTCGGGCCTGATGATCCGGTGAGTTTGTCTGATATCAAACAGGCAGGAGCTACCGGCATCGTCACAGCATTGCACCATGTGCCTAACGGAACGGTGTGGACGAAGGAGGAGATTTTACAGAGAAAAACAGCGATAGAAGCGGCGGGCCTTACCTGGTCGGTAGTGGAGAGCGTGCCGGTACACGAAGATATCAAAACACAGAGCGGCCGGTTCCGGGATTATATTGCCCACTATCAGCAAACCTTGCGCAACCTCGCCGCCTGCGGTATCAAAACCGTGACGTATAACTTCATGCCGGTGCTGGACTGGACCCGCACCGATCTCTCGTATACGGTGGCCGACGGCTCCAAAGCCCTGCGCTTCGAGAAAGCAGCCTACATGGCCTTCGACCTCTTTATGCTCGCAAGGCCCAACGCGGAGAAAGATTACAGCGATGAAGATATCGCCCGCGCCAAAGAACATTTCGACAGCATGACCAACGAAGAGAAGGCATTGCTGCAAAAGAACATCATCGCCGGCCTGCCCGGCTCCGAAGAGAGCTTCACGCTGGAGAAATTCCAGGCGGCGCTGGACAAATACAAAAACATCGACGCTACCCAGCTGAAACTGCATCTCTTCTATTTCCTGCAACAGATCGCTCCCGTAGCAGAAGAAGCGGGCGTGAAACTGGCCATCCATCCGGATGATCCTCCCTTCCCCATCTTCGGCTTGCCACGCGTAGTGAGCACAGAACAGGATGCCAAAGAACTGCTGGCAGCGGCGCCCTATAAATCCAACGGCCTGTGTTTCTGCACCGGCTCTTACGGCGTACGCGCCGATAATGACCTGCCAGGCATGGTAGACCGTCTCGGCGATCATATCCATTTCATTCATCTGCGCAGCACCCAACGCGATGCACTGGGCAATTTCCATGAGGCTAATCACCTCGAAGGAGATGTGGATATGTTCAATGTAGTGAAGAACATCCTGCTTACTATGAAACGCCGTCACGTATCCATCCCGATGCGCCCGGATCATGGGCACCAGATGCTGGACGACCTGCATAAGAAAACCAATCCCGGTTACAGCGCTATCGGCCGCCTGCGCGGCCTGGCAGAACTGCGTGGCCTGGAAGCGGGTATAGCCGGGGCTTTAGGCTCTGATTGACTGACGTCTACCAACATCAGGTCTGCACAAAGTTTCAAGGTGGGGATCAGCAATACCATCGTCGGACTGAGATGTTACACCAAAGCAGAAAGCGTAGTTGATAAGATCACACTGTAACCGCTAATTACAGCTGCAAATACCGCTGCTTTATATATTTTGAAAGAAGAATATTTCCAGCAAAGACGCAAAGAAGCAAAGGCGCAAAGTAACAAAGATCCACTTCGATCTATATTGCTTTGCGCCTTTGCTTCTTTGCTTCTTTGCGGGAAAAAATAAACCCGGTGCTGAAAAAACACCGGGGTATTGAAACACACTACGAAAACAATTTAGCTCATTCTTATCATCAATTCCAGTCAGTAATTAATGCCTTGCGTAATATTGACTTACCTTATTACCCACAAAGGTAAACCAAGATTACCAAATAGACAAATTAGTTGACTTTTTTCCAGATTCTAAATATTTTCGTAGCATTACAGTACTAAACCTATAACGACACTTGATGAGCAATTCAATTGATGCGCGTTACGAAGCCTGCATGGCCAAACGTCCCCATAGCCTGGCCAGGCTGATCAATCTGCTGAAAAAAGACATGGACAACCAGATCACGGAAAAACTACAGGAACGCGGCTACCGGGATTTCAAGCTGGGCGATATGGTGCTGTTGATTAACATCGATGCACATGGAACTATCAACAACGACCTGGCGCGCAAAGCCCGTATCTCCAAACAGGCCATGAGCAAAGTGGTGAAGAACCTGGAAGCAGATGGCTATATCAATTCCCGCAAGCACGATACCGACAATCGCGCCAGCGTGATCTTCCTCACAGAAAAAGGAAAAAAACTGGTGATCAACGCTGCCGAAAGTGTAGAAGAAGTGGAGCATAGCTATACGGATATCCTGGGAGATAAAGACATGGCGCAACTGAAAAGCCTGTTGATCAAACTTAACAAAGGCCTGGGCTTGTAATTACGTATAGCCGTAGGAGTTATTCATGAATAACAAATGGATCTCGCCCCTACGGGGCGAGGTATTGGTAAACAAAACGCGAGCTACCAATATACCGCCCCGTAGGGGCGAAATGTTGGTAGATAAAACACGAGCCATCAATATACCGCTCCGTAAGGGCGAAATGTTGGTAGATAAAACACGAGCCATCAATATACCGCCCTTTAGGGGCGAAATATTGGTAGACAAAACACGAGCTACCAATATACCGCCCCGTAGGGGCGAAATGTTGGTAGATAAACACGAGCCATCAACGTACCGCCCCGTAGGGGCGATATATTGGTAGATAAAACACGAGCCATCAATATACCGCCCCGTAGGGGCGATATATTGGTAGATAAAACACGAGCCATCAATATACCGCCCCGTAGGGGCGATATATTGGTAGATAAAACACGAGCCATCAATATACCGCCCCGTAGGGGCGATATATTGGTAGATAAAACACGAGCCATCAATATACCGCCCCGTAGGGGCGAAATGTTGGTAGATAAAACACGAGCCATCAATATACCGCCCCGTAGGGGCGATATATTGGTAGATAAAACACGAGCCATCAATATACCGCCCCGTAGGGGCGATATATTGGTAGATAAAACACGAGCCATCAATATACCGCCCCGTAGGGGCGATATATTGGTAGATAAAACACGAGCCATCAATATACCGCCCCGTAGGGGCGATATATTGGTAGATAAAACACGAGCCATCAATATACCGCCCCGTAGGGGCGAAATGTTGGTAGATAAAACACGAGCTACCAACGTACCGCCCCATAGGGGCGACACCTACCTCGTATTTATACAACAAAATTTATTTGATGGTGAGATAATAGCGCCCTTCTTTATCGCGGGTAATATGAACATTCAGTTTTTTACTGATCACCGCCAACACCTGCTCGGGGCCTTCGCTATCGAAATTAGCGGTTAGCTTGCGTTGCAGCGCACTTTGTGCAGAAGGCGGCACTTCCACCTGGATATCGTAATAGGTATTCACCGCATCCAGCACTTCTTTCAATGGCACGTTGTTAAAGCGCAGCCGGCCTGTTTTCCAGGCCAGCGAAGCCTGGCTATGCAAGCGTTCCGACCGCAACTGCTGCTTTTGCCAGCTACCCTGCATATTGGCCGTGAGAGATAGCGGCTCGCCGGAACCCGCTTCCATCGATAGTTTCCCGCGTACCACAAATAGGATGACGCCATTTTCATCTACCCGCACATTGAAGGCCGCAGCATCCGTGTGCAGGGTAACGTCGTTCACTTTCATCTCGAAAATGGTAGCGGAATGGCCGCTCACATCAAAATAGGCTTCTCCCCTGCTCATCTCCATATATCTTTTTCCTTTCTCAAAACGCGCAGGATAGCGGATAGCGGTATTCTTGTTCAGCACGGCCTTGCTGCCATCAGAGAGAATAAAGGAATCGATATAGCCGGTTTGATTAACATTGGAGAGCAATGTTTGCGGGCGATGGAAGAAATAAAATGCGCCTAGTACCAGCAGCAGCGCTGCAAGGGTGATAGCAGCGCATGACCAGGTTTTCCAGTAAGGTATGGTAACAGGTGGCGGAGCTGTTTTTTTCTCGGCAGGTTGCAACCAGGCCTGAAGCATGTGTTCAATATAAGCGGCCTGTTCTTCGCTCTCTGATTTACGCATAGCGATCTGTTCCTGCAATGCAGGATCATG
Organism: Chitinophaga vietnamensis; assembly: GCF_902167635.1. GTDB lineage: Bacteria > Bacteroidota > Bacteroidia > Chitinophagales > Chitinophagaceae > Chitinophaga > Chitinophaga vietnamensis. Next base: position 117,294 of record NZ_CABHMS010000005.1, on the reverse strand, counting down.
CGGTGCATTGATAAAACGTATGATCAGATCTGTAATCTCGGTAGTCGGCTGATACATAATTGCTACTGTCCTTCCTGTGAACCCACGGCGCCGGCGCCGTAACCCTCTGCTGTGTTCCTCCACTGCAGCACATTTGCTGTGCTTGCGGCGGCTAATATACCAAAATTCTGAATGCGTATGTTGTAATTAAATTTATTAGGCCAGCTCCGCAAGGTTTAATACTTTAGTAAGAGCAGAACAGGCAAAAACCAAGCGTATGTCACCTGACACTTTAACCAATAACGACCAGGAATACATAGAGGGCTTGCTTCATCATACACCGGAAGTTATTGAACACATTTATCAGCGCTTCGCCACCAAAGCAGGCCGTTTTATCCAGCAGAAAGGCGGTAACGTAAAAGACGCCGCCCACATCTTCGAAGAGGCCCTGATGGATATCTACTACTTCGCCAAACGCCACCCGCTGAAAGTAAACACTTTTGAAAATTTCCTGTTACTCCTTTGCAAACGTATCTGGGAACGTGAGCTGGAACGGCGCGGACAGCGCATTCCCGGCCTCGAAGCAGATGAAACCGCTACGCTCTCGCGCGATGACTTACAAGATGTGGAAGATGTGTTGAAAGAAGGAGAGAAAAGAAGATTGGCCTATCACCATTATCTGCAATTAGGAGATGATTGCAAGGGATTGATCCGCTGGTCGCTCACCGACTACCTACAGGAAGATATTGCCGTAGCTACCAAAATACCGATAGCAGAACTGCCTGCACGCCGCGCGTCCTGCTTCCATGAGCTGTTCAAGCGGATCGACAGCAACCTCTCTCCGATGGAGAGCTTCAGCGAAAGCAGCATACAAGAAGCCGACGCTTTCCTCTCCGGCTTCCTCAGCGAAGCCAACAGAAAAGCCTACAGCGCCCGCCTGCAAAGCGATCCCGCTCTCACCACACAGATACGCCGCTTTGACCTCATTCGCAAACTGCTTGCACAAAGGATCTGCACCGACAACAACCGCGACGAACTGCAGCACCTGCTGTTCGGCCACCGCAACGCCTGGTTTTCTGTCAGGGATTCCACGAATATGCCTATACGAAAATTTGTGGTGCTTACCGCCATTATCGCCGCCGGACTGGCCACCCTGCTGTATATCAGCCCATGGCATAAAAATATCTACAGCCAGTTTGCCTCCACGGAAATTCAATCCATAGAAAACGACAGCATGCGCCTCTCTGATGAAATCACCCGGGAATTTAACCGCGGCCATTTCAGCGATGCCTTGCAATTGCTCAATAAAGTGCTGGCCGATCAGCCCAACAACACCTATGCCCGCTACTATCGCGGCGTATGCCTCGTTGATCTCAACCAGCTCGATCCGGCACGCAAAGACCTGCTCACTGTTTTTAATAGTAACAATGACCTGCGTTATGAAGCAGCATTTTATATGGGCCTTAGCTATCTGAAAGAAGGGCGTAAACAGGATTGCCTGGAGTGGTTGCTAAAAATCCCCGAAGGCGCTCCTAACTATCTCAAGGTACAGAAACTGATAGATGAACTCAAAGCTTAGTTCAGGTATTGCTTGTTGCTGTAGTGGATAATGTTCTCTACTTCTCCCTTGATCAGCTCATATACAGGCGCCTTCTCCTGCTTGATCTGCATCAGTTGCTGTAATATCAGGACATAAATCTCTCCCCTGCTACAGCCATCCATCTGGGCTTTAATAATGTTGCGTTTTACCTCTGCACAACCGGTAGCATCCAGTTTCTGGTAAATCGCATACAAGTCGTCCATCCAACTCATACACTAAAGTTTTTGCATAGTCCTTAAAATTAAACATTAACATGATTAATAATATCAATGCGGGAAGATTTAACGATTTGGCAATTTCTGCGGGGCCAGACTTGCATTTTTTTCTCAATTATCAACAGAGACACCCTATTTTTTGACGAAAATCATAACCAGATAAGCGGGTTGCGAACAGGCAGGTTGCGCAGTACCTCAGTCACCTGCGGATCGTGATCCAGTCTGCGCCACAGCTGATAGTAATCCTGCCGATTGAAAGCGGCGGCGCCAAACAACAGAAAGGGTTGCGCCACCGGCCAGTTATCCCAATACATCACATCATGCGGATAAGGCCAGCTATTTTTATCTTTCACAAAAGGATACATCCAGGCGATGCCGCGCTGCATGTTCTGCTGCGCATTCGCCGTATATTCCCAGAGATTATCTTTCGGGGTACTCAATATCTGGCAAAGCGTACTCATTGCATCGAGATTGAACAGCGAGTAGCCGTAAGGTTTAGTACGTTTAAGTTCCAACGGGAAACTGCCGTCAGCAGCCATTTGCGCGGGCAGTAACACCTGTTTGTAACGGTTGATACAAAACTGCCGCAAGGTATCATTGCGGGCGAAAGTGGCAAATTCAGCGACCTGCATCACCCAGCAGGTGCCATGATTGTTGGCGGCATTCATCTCATCCTTCCCATAAGGATGCGTGGTAAGCCATTGCAGGTATAACTCAAACCAGGAGCGGATCGCGGCCAGGTCGGCAGGCGGTATCACACCGGCTTTTTCCATAATACGCAAGGCCTGCACTACTTCCAGCAATTGTATGGTATCGATGATGCCAATACCGCGGCCGGTCGCTTTTCCTTTGATGGCCTGCGCATACAAGAGGCTGGGATTCATGCGGGTGGCGGGATCCACAAACCATGCACGGACGTGCCGCAAAGCGGCTTTCAGGTAAGTCCGATCTTTGCTGGTTATATAACCTGCTGCCAGCGCGCCCATGATACGACTGAAACGTATCATCGCCTCGCGGTGCGCCACGAAATTTTCCGGATTGCTTTGTCCGTCGCGCTGGATATAAGGCCCTTCAGGATTGGCCGGATCGGGCCACCAGTAATCGCCTTCGGAATAAAAGTCGTGCAGGCCGCCGGCGCTGCGGCTGCACTTGAACGCTGTAATCGTTTGTGGCAACTGCTGCACCGCCCAGCTGGCACGCGCCATGATAGCTGGTTTCAGGTCTTTGATCACTTGCTGCTGCCAGCGCGTTTGCGCGCCGGCAGCCAGTGAAAATATCCAGGAGATGAGTAACAAAGCAATGCGCATGATAATCGTTATTTGAGGGTGATCACTTGCCCATCATGGCCCGCCAGCTCTGCGCTATAGCTGCCACTATATTTACCCAATACTTTACCAGTCCAGTAATCCACTACGGTAGCGGGTTTGCTCAGTTTCACTGTCATCTTCCGGGGAGATGATCCCCAGTTGAGCAGCACGATCCTTTCCTCTCCATCTACCTTTATTCTTCCTGTTTCAAAATCAGTATTATCAAATGCGGCAGCATGGCCGGTGGGCGGCACTGCCTTCCTTAAAACGTTTAGCCGTTCGGGTGAGATCTTCGTAAGATCGTCGCCACTCAGGAGCATGCCGCCTGTAGCGTAGATGAGCGCTGCATGGAAGCGGTATTCATTATCGGGCATATCGCCGGTGAGCAAGAGGCAATCGGGATCGTTCCACCACAGGCGGCCGTTCTGCCAGGAGCGGTACAGGTTTTCACGGCCGGAGCGTTCGAAGATGGTCCAGCTGCGTTTGATATCCATAGAGGTACGGGAGCCGTGCACAAGGCCCAGCGAAGGCCACAGTGGCTGGTTACAGCCCAGTATAAATGCATCGCCGGCTCCTTTAAGGATAGCGGCCATCCCCCTGCGGTAGGCTTCTACACGGGTGGCGTTTTTATCATAGAAATAACCGCCATGGATAGCGCCCCAGAAATTGGCGTCCAGCTTGAAATAGGTGACGCCCCAATCGTTGCGCATGGTATGGAACAATGCCTGCAAATGCTGCTGCACCGCGGGATTGGTACCGTCGAGCACATACCAGGGCTTCATGCGCCATCCGCCGAAAGAAACGTTATCACTGCGCAAAGGCTTGCCGTTGGCGTCTTTCACGAGCCAGTCGGGATGTTGTTGGAAGATGGTGGAATTGCTGTCGCAGATGAATGGCGCCACCCAGATAGCCGGCTCAAAGCCTTTATCACGGATCGTATGCAGCACCTGCTGTACATTACCACCGAAGGAATTGCCTACGGAGAGCCAGTCGCCCATATGCGGCTGATAGCCATCATCGATCTGGATATATTTCAGCGAAGGAATATTTTGTTTGATATAATCGAGGTTATCGTAAATATTTTTCGCAGTCACTTTCGGGCCGAAGCAGTACCAGGAACACCAGCCGGTGGGCGGCGCCTTGAAAACCAGCCTTGGATGAAAATGCTGGATGCGATCAGCGAACCTGTTGAGCAGCGCATTGCCATCACGGCCACTGGCCACCATCAGCTCTTCCAGCCTGAACTCCTTGCCGGGAGCCAGTTCCAGGTTCTCCAGGTCGGTGGCTACTTTAATGGTATCTGCGGAGATGTAGAACTTTCCCACAAACCTGTTGCTGGAAGTATATCCGAGCAACAGCTGTGCATCACCTGCGGGATAGAGCCGCAACAGGTTATATACCGCCAGATAGCCCGCTGGTTGCGGAATGCGGTAATGCCCCGCATCAGTGTAATTGCCGAGGTTTTCCGGCTGGCCGATAGTGCCGGCCGTTTGGCTCAACATCTGGAATCCTTCTGCATACATCGGAGTGGTGGCAGGCAATACCTTGCCTACCGCGCCAAGTACCACTTCCTTCAATCTTACCGGCGCACTACCGGTATTGACTATACGAATATCACATAGCTCATTATTCCAGTTGCGGATCACTTTGATGGTGGCGGGAGCAGGAGTGCCATCTTCCTGAAAAACCGCGGCAGCGCTGCTTTTCAGCGCTTTGATAAAACGATCGGCATCGCCGGCGCGGGCGGTCAGCCCGAGTATCAACGTGCATATCAACGACAAAAGCGTTTGTTTATTCATGTGCTGTCAATTGTACTTCAAATAATTTCATTAGCTCATTACCTGTTATTTCCCTTGCCTGTATACTCAAGTCATAAGTTCCTGCCGGCAGGCGAACAGTGCCCGCGGGCTGTAACGCAATGCCCTTAATACTTTCCACTGATCCATCCAATTGCTGATCTCCCACTTTGATCACATATTTACCGCCGCCCGTGCTGGCATATTTCACATTTACCTGCATATTAACGGCAACGGGTACACGTAATTTCCAGCTCAGGGATTGACCGGTGGATTTCCACCCGGATAAAAAGTAGCTGGCCTGTTTACCATCTCCACGCTGAAACCCTTTACCATGCGCGGTAGCATCGTAGGCCAGCAGGTGATTGGTGAGGCCCTGTGTGTCGAGCACGCGCACGGTATCTGCGGCAATATCTTTCATCTCCAATACCACCACATTGTTGATACTATCCGGCGCAACGGCAGGCAGCGTGAGCGCCAGGTCCTTATCATTGATGCGTTTGAAAGACACGGGTTGCTTTCCGGCAAGCAGGTAGGCGCGCGTGATCTTGCCCTCCAAACCGCCCACGTAGAGCGGCCTTTGAGCCGGCCAGGCAAAAACATGCAGGTAAAGCTGCTTGCCCTTGCGGGTCACTTCGCCCCAGGGCTGCGGTGGCAGCGGAGAGGCAGTAGTACCGTAGATGCTTTCGCCATATTGCTGCATCCAGGCGCCAATGCCGTGCAGGATCGCCGTATCTCTCGGGTCGATGCTGCCATCGCCTTCCGGCCCGATGTTCATCAGCAGGTTGCCGCCACGGTCTGCCGCCTTGGCCAGCAAACGGATAAAGAACGATGCGGGCTTATGGCTGCTATCATATTTTGAATATCCATAGGACTCATTGGTAGTGGGAATAGCCTCCCAGTCGCCGGTTACCGGGTAAAACTCCGCGGGCCTGTCGGCTGTATTTTGATAATCCCCGAAAGAAATGCTGCCGCTGCGCGCCAGCCGGCCATTGACCACCACCCGCTGATCCACGTCCCTGATGGCTTTCAGGATGCGGATATTTTCACTCAAAGGCAGCTTGTGCGGCGTATCAAACCAAAGTATATCAGGGTGATATTTACGCAACAGCTCCTGAATCTGTGGAATGGCTTTTTCATTTACATAGCGCACGGCTTTAGGCAGCAACTCGGGATGTACATCATACCAGTTGGCGCCACCATGGAGGTTCTTGTCACCACCGGGATTGTCATAGTCCCAGTCGTTGCCGGGTGCATCCGGGTGCTCCCAATCAAAGGCATGTGAATAATAGAAACCGAAACGGATACCATATTTCTTACAAGCGGCCGATAGCTCTGCCATCGGATCGCGCCTGAACGCTGATTGTTTAATGCTGAAATCGCCGATGGCCGTGGGATACATGGCTACGCCATCATGATGCTTGGCGGTGATCACAAGATAGCGCATGCCGGCGGCTTTGATCATCCGTACCCAGGCATCTGCGTTGAAATGCACCGGATCAAATGTCTGGATCAGGCGGGTAGCATATTCCCTGCGTGGTATCTTTTCCTTGCGCATGAGATGCTCGGCATAGCCTTCTACTTTCTTGCCCTTCCATTCGCCGCCGGGTACGGAATATACGCCCCAATGGATAAAGCAACCAAATTTAGCTTCCCGCCACCAGGCGATGCGCGCATCGTGGCCCTTCATAGAGGCCGTCCACCAGCCGTTCACAGCACTGTCGATCGCCGCCTGGTCGCGCTGCTGCGCGCGTTGCGACAACACGCCGTCATCATCTCCCTTCACTTGTGCAAGAGATAGTCCTGATATAACGGTAAGGCCTATACTAAAAATTAACCCCTTCAATATCTTCATAAACGCTTGATGATATAAGTTTTTCCAGCCTCTGTAGGCAGGTCATATTCATGTATATGCACCAGATCGAGCGATGGCAACAGACTGCTATCTTTTACTTCAATACTAACTGGACCGGCTATACGATAAAACGGGTTGGTATTCACGCCACTGGCGGCATGACTGCCAGCGATCTCCAATGGCTGCCGGGAGCGGATGCGGAGGTTCCCTCCTGCCGTTGACCGGATCACCGCCGTCACCAGTTTACCTTCTTGCCATTCCATATCTACCTCAAATCCGCCTCTTGCTTTCAGCCCTTTCACTTTGCCTTGGGGCCATGCCTTTGGTAAAGCCGGCAACAGGTATAAAGCGCCATCGTGGCTCTGCAACAGCATCTCCGTGATACCGGAAGTAACGCCGAAATTGCCATCGATCTGAAACGGCGGATGCGCATCAAACAGGTTAGGATAAGAACCGCCGCTGTTATCAGCCGTGCTCACATGTTGCGCGGTGGCGAGAAACAGTTGTTTGTTCAACATCGTATAGGCGTGGTCGCCATCTTCCAGGCGCGCCCACCAATTGATCTTCCAGGATTTGGACCATCCGGTGCCGCCATCGCCCCTCAGCAACAAACTGCGTTTCGCCGCAGCAGCCATTACTTCGCTATGGCGCGGCGAGATAAAATATCCGGGGAACAAGCCATAGAGATGGGATACATGGCGATGACTATCTTTCGGATCGTCCCAGTCTTTGTACCATTCCTGCAACTGACCATACTGACCTGCATGGAAAGGATATATCTCTTTCAAGGTTTGCTGCAAACGGGCCACCAGCGCATTATCCACGTGCAATTCGCCGGCCGCGCGGATGGTATTTTCAAACAGGTCGCGGATAATGGAAAGGTCCATGGTAGTGGCGATGCTCACAGAGCCTTCGCGTTTTCCATTCACAAAAAAATTATTTTCCGGTGTGGTAGAAGGGCTTGTTACCCACTGACCTTTGTCGTTTTTAATGAGCCAGTCGAGCATAAATTCCGCAGCGCCTTTGAGATCAGGATACACCTGTTGCAGGAATTTTTTATCGCCGGTAAAAAGATAATGCTCCCAGAGATGGCGGCTCAGCCAGGCCCCGCCCATGGGCCATATCGCCCAGGTGGGCTTGCCGTTGGGATCTTTGAAATCGATGCCGCCGGCGGGATTGGTCATCGCCCAGATATCGGCATTGTGATGCGCCGTCCAGCCATGGGCGCCATAGTTCACGCTCGCTGTTTTGCGGCCATTCTTCGCGAGCTGAGCAACGAAGTTGAACAAGGGCGTAGCGCATTCGGAGAGGTTCGCCGTTTCAGCCGGCCAGTAATTCATTTCAGTGTTGATGTTGATCGTATAGTTCGATCCCCAGGGTGGCTGCAACTCCTTATTCCACAGCCCTTGCAGGTTCATGGCAGGTCCGCCGCTGCGCGAGCCGGCAATCATCAGGTAACGGCCATATTGATACAAGAGAGTGGTGAGCTGCGGATCGCGGTTACCGCCTTTCTCCGTGTACGACAACAAACGCTCATCGGTAGGTTCGCTGGCAGCGCCATCATCGCCGAGGTCCAGCGATACGCGTTTAAAAAGACGCTGATAGTCCTGTAAATGCGCAGCTAACAATTGCGCGTAGGTACTATACCCAGCCCGCTGCAAAGGCGCTGTGGCAGCGGTATGCGGGTCTTTCCCTTCTTTAAATGGCGATTTATCAGGGCCATTATAGCTGGTGCCGATCGACAGCAACAGCACTACTTCTGTAGCTTTGCTCACATGCACGCCGGCAGTATCCGTTTTCACCTTGCCATCTTTGCAACGCGCCTGCAGGTGCACTTCGTAGGCGATGGCATCATCGCCGTAAACAATTTGTTGCGGCTCATAATTGCGGGCTGCCACATATGAAGGACAGCGGCCTTTCATCACCAGGTAGTTGTTATTCACCACTGCGTTCTGATGCGGCATGGGGTTGGCAAAGCGGGTATCGAAGTTCAGCGCGCCAGGCTTCGAAGCCCGGTAGCGCAGGACCAGCAATTGCGCCGGGTAACTGATAAAGGCTTCCCGCGTATAGTCGACACCGTTAGCCGTATAACTTACTTTGCTGATACCGGTATTCAGGTCCAGTTCACGTTGATAATGCGTGGCCTCCTGCGGTGCCTGATCGATGAAAAGGCTGCCCAGCGTGAGATAGCGGGCGCTGTAACGGCCCATCATCTGGCGGGCCATTTTATCAGCCTCCATGTATTTTTCTTCGGCAAGCAACTGACGTATCTGCGGCAGCAACACTTTTGCTTCCGGGTTGTTCCCATCGCGCGGAGCGCCGGACCATAGATAGCCTTCATTGAGTTGTAACTCTTCTTCCTGTACGCCACCGAACACCATCGCGCCGATACGGCCATTACCCAGCGGCAGGGCCTCAACCCATTGTTTGGCCGGCTGCCGGTACCAGAGCTTCAGGAGCGAGTCTGCTGGGGCCGATGCCCGCATTTGCCAAGAGATCAATAACATCGCTCCGGTCAGAAAATATTTTATCATCGTATGAATAAGATTTTTTTATAAAGATGTGAACACCGCCGCCATTCCTTTGGAGGCCACTCCTACCACGCTTTTCCCTTTATTCAGCAATATCTTGATACTAGCCTGGCCATTGGCCAGCTGCACTTTGCGGGAGCCGCCGGCAGTGCCCAGGTCGTCCAGCAGCGCGCCATTGCCGGCAATGGAAAATTCCACCTGGTTAGCCGCATCGAGACATAAAATACCATTGGCATCTACTGCTTTCACTTTTACAAGCGCCGTATCCTTACCGGCTGGAATGCTTTCTACCAGCAGTTTTGCGGGCTTTGTCCATTGTTCGGTCTGGTACTGGCAAGTGATTTCATCGCTCACCGTTACCTTGCCACTACGCGCGATCACTTTGATGTGATTCTCTCCATGTTGCAACGGCGCTTGCCAGCGGAGGCCTGCTGCGGGAAAATCCTGACTATTCCTTTTTCTGACACCGGCGCTCTTGCCGTTCACAAACAGCTCTGCTTCCTGGCAATTGGAGTATACACGAATTTCTTTCTGTTCACCTTCCTTGCCCCAGCGGATGGGCCAGGAGTGGCCATAGATGCGGGCCATAGGCTTCGTGGTCCAGTACGACTGAAACACATAATACAGCTCTTTCGGTGTCAGGTCTCTCGCAACGATACCTTTTTGATTGACATAAGGTACGGGATTTTCCGGGCGCAATGGTGTGGAAAAATCTTTGAATATCCAGTAAGCGCTGCCTGTCAGCTGCGGCATGGTTTCCTGTTCTTTCAGGTGCCAGTCCACCAGGTTGCAGGCATATGTTTCCGACCAGTCACCATCCTTTGATGCGCGGGCATTTCCGCCGCTGAGGGCAAAATCGCCGCTACGTTCGTCAGCGCCTTTGCCGGTGGCCACCTGTTGAATGAATTGCTCCGGCGCCTCTGCATGACGGCCCTGGTGGCTGTCGGCGCCCCATTCTGCATGAAAGAAATGCGGCACTTTGGCAATTTCGTTTTCACTTTCTTTTTTGTATTCTGTGTAGCGACCACGATACCAGCCGGCCCATATGGAAGGAGAATATACATCGGGGATATCTTTGCAGAAGTCGCAGCGGCGGATGGTAGTATAACGCGTGCTATCTGCCCAATGGGCGAGGGTATTGAGTTCCGCCATATACTTGCGTATCTCTTCTTTATTAAACTCCTGGAAATCGCCGGGCCAGTCGTTTTCGTTGCCGAGGCCCCAGAGTATCACAGCAGGATGATTGCGGTGCTGGGCGATCATATTGAGCAGCATACGTTTGCCTTGTTCCTGATAGGTGCTGTCGCCAAGGCCGCCGCGGCACCAGGGAATTTCTTCCCATACCAGTATGCCTAAACTATCGCACAATTGCAATACAAGCGGCGATTGCTGATAATGGCCTAAGCGGATGAAATTGGCGCCCATGGCTTTGATCAGGTACATCTCTTCCCGGATCATGGGTTCAGTCATTGCTGCGCCTACGCCTGCATGATCTTCATGCCGGTGTGTGCCTCTCAGCAGCAAACGTTTGCCATTGAGCAGGAATGGTCCGTGCGCGATAAATTGAAAATGGCGGAAACCTGTATGGCCGCTCCATTCCGCCGTACCAGCCTCGCTGGTGAGGCGGGCCTGTACGGTGTACAACTGTGGTTGATCCGGCGACCACAGAGCGGGTTTCTTGATGGTAAAGCGGGCCACTTTCTTTTCTCCCATACCCAGTTGCAGTGGCTGCTTCAGCGTTTCTATCACTTGCTGGCGCGGGTCCAGCAGGCGTAGTTCCAGCGTGGCCTCCTGGAAGCGCAAAGCATTGATGAAGCTGGCGCTTACGGTGAGCACGCCTTCTTTACCGGCAGCATCGGTTTGCGCTTGCAGGCCCACTGCTTCGAAGGATAGCGGTGGCGTATATACGAGATTTACATAGCGGTATAAGCCGCCATACACATTGAAATCCGACATGCTGGACGGCATCATTTGCAGGTCGCGGGTATTATCGCAACGAATCGCAACAGGCACCTTTCCTTTGAAACGTTTTGCCTCCGGCGTTAGCAGGAATTGCTGCGCCGCTTCGGTGATATCGGCCGTCCATTCGTCATAGCCGCCGGTATGTTCGGCTACTTTTTTCGTATATACGTATACGGTAGTTTTCTGGCCGGCGCCTTCGAAATGCAGCAAGGTACGGCCGTTCTTGTAAGGGTTGTTGATATCGAGTTGAGTGCGGTACCAGCCGGGGCCTTGATAGTAGTTCACATCAGGATCCACTGCATCGCGGCTGTTGAAGCAATGCGGCAGTGTAACGTTTTGCCATAGCGGCACCGATTCCGGACTGCCATCAGCCGCGGGACGCACGGCTTCCCAAATGCCGCCCAGGTCGCCTTTCAAAAAATCCCAGTGTGCTGTGAGCCGCGTGGATTGCTGTGCCAGCAAGGGTTGGCACCATAGCAGCAATATACTCAGCCAAGCGGGGATACCCAATTTTTTCATAACGGGAAATCGTTTTTCCTTTTAATAACGAAAGTTATGCAAACGGTTGCATAACTTTCGTTATTATTTTGTCGAAAATGAATACTTTTTGATCTACCAATATGTCGCCCCTACGGGGCGTATTATAGCGTAACGCATGTTTTATCTACCGAGCTACCGCCCCTACGGGGCTTATCGTAGCGTAACGCATGTTTTATCTACCCTATGGGGCATTATATTGTTAGATAAATTTTAGCCCCGGTAGGGGTGATAGCCCGGTAAACAAAACATGCGTTACGCTACGATAAGCCCCGTAGGGGCGACAGCTCGGTAGAGGCGATATATTCGTATTGCTTCAACCATTGTCAGGGCTTCGCGGTAAATAATACAATCCGATCTACTACATGCGCAGGCCCGTTGGTATTGAGTATCCCGGCAGTACGCACATTGGTGGCCGTAACGGAGTTCAGGAAATCATTGAGCTTTACTGTAGAGTTACGGTCGTTGGTTAGCTTGATCGTCATGATGCTGGCCGGGTTCAGCGTATCGGCGCCTAAGGGCAGCAAGGTGTGCATGGTATCATTCTCGGGACCTATCTTACTGAAGCCGTACTCGCCTTCTGCAATCAGGTACAGCAGCCAGTTCTTCACCTGTTGTTTCGGATACTCCTGCCAGGATTGCGCCGGCCTGAATTTATTCGGGATCACGTTGCCGTTGGCATCTTTATCTGGCACCAGGTATTTTCCCCAGTAACAATCGATGGTGGGTTTCTTCTTGGCATCGAGGCGCAGGATGGCGTCGCGGTGCAGCAAGATGTAGGTACGGCCTGGTTTCGTATATTCTGTGGAATCAATACCGGCGTACTGTATCGCCTGCGCCATGAGATAAAATATAGAATCTTTCCCCGGCACATTGCGGTCGTTGATGTACGACCAGGTGCTCTTGAACGTATGTGGGTCCGCAACATGCGGTTTAAAATTCCATGATTCCTGCGCGTCCAAACCTGCCAGGGAACAGGCGCCCAGCGCGCTGCACAGGATCAGCCAAAAATATTTACCGATTTTCATAACAGCAGATTTTATTATTCAGAATAAGGCGGATTTTGTTTGAGCAAAGGATTGGCATTGAGATTATTGCGATTGATCGGCCAGAGCAACAAACCGGGATTGTTATACCCGGGATTGGCAGGCTGACGGGCTTTCAATAAGGGGTCCATCACCTCTTTCACTTTATTGGTACGGCGAAGATCAAACCAACGTTTAAACTCGCAGAAGAACTCTAATTGTCTTTCCCAGAGGATCGCATTGAGCATACTGTTAGCATCCGTGAAATTAGCCATCGTAAAGGCTTTCAGGCCGGCGCGCGTATGTACCTGGTTCAGTTGTGCGAGCGCGCCTGCAAGATCGCCTTTGGCGGTCAAGGCTTCTGCACGCAGCAGGATAATATCTGCATACCTGTAAATCGGGTAATAGATATTGGCCTCCGATTGTTTGGGATAGATCTGCTTGCCATCTTTATCCAGTTTTACCGGGTAGTATTTCAGTATCTTGTCTCTGTTGATAGCCTTGTAATCCACGGTCTGCTTACCTCTCACGTCGATAGTATCAATCAGGAAATGATTCCAGATAGTATCTTCAACAAGGAAATTACTATTGGTATCATTACAACCGATCAGGCCGGAAATGCCTGCGCCGCCATCTACAAGGTAATCCCAGGAGAGGCTCCAGATATTTTCCAGGGAGGTGGATGGAGAGATCAACACATTTTTCCAGGTGCCGGTAGGCTCAAGTGAATACCATTTCAGCGCGGCAAGTTTATCCATCCATTTGATGGCATTATCATAATCATGACGCCACATGTAGGCATCAATCAACACGGCGGCTGCACTGCCTTTATTGATGTTGTACACAGAAGAGTGATCGGTGTTCAGCGCATTGAAGGCCGCTTCCAGGTCAGGCAATACAATGGCGGTCATGATACTGTCTGCCGATGTACGCGCCTTGTACGGACTGGTGTTCAGGTCTTCATAAGGCGTAAGCCATACGGGCGCATCGCCCCAGAGGCGGATGATGGTAAAGTAACACCATGCGCGCACTACTTTAGCCTGCGCTACATATTGCGTAAGACTGGAAGAAGGCAGGTTCTTTACAGTAGGCGCATATTTCAGGAGCATATTGGCGCGGCCAATAGTGCTGTAAAGCGGCGCCCAGTCGCTACCCGCAATGGTGGCGCTCAAACCGTTGTAGGCAAATTGCTTGTTGCCATACTGACTTACATCTAAATTATCTGTACGGGCATCGCCCCAAAAGATATAGTTGGTATTAAGACTGCTTTGTACGCCATCGTACACGCCAGCCAGCGCATGGATCACATCATCTTCCGTTTTCCAGAACTGATCGGGCGTCAGCTGCGTTTGCGGCTTTTCGTCGAGGAATTTGTTACAGCTGCCCATCATCACTGCTGCTAAGATCCCTGCTAAAAAAATTATCTGCTTCATAGCAAAAAAATTAAAGGTTAATATTAATGCCCAACCCAAGTTCCCTTCTGCGCGGGTAACGGCCATTATCCTGACCAAGTTGCAGCGCATTGTCAGAAGAAAATTCCGGATCATACCAGCTGTAGTTGGTCCAGGTGATCAGGTTGCTCGCATATACGTACATACCGGCGCCTTTGATCCTGGCGCGACGCACCAGTGCCGGGTTGAAGGCATACATCAGCTTTACATAACTCAAACGGATAAACGAAGCATCTTCCAGGTAACGGGTACTTACGCGATGGTTCCAGGCAGTGCTTTTATCTACCCTTGGCACATCGGTGATGTCGCCCGGCTTACGCCAGGCATGATAGATCACATAAGGCTGTGGAATGATGTTGGAAGTAGCATAATCATTGAGTGCAGCAGCAGCGGCATTATATATCTTTCCTCCCATAGTGATGTTGAAGGTGAAAGACAGCGTGAAGTTTTTATACGTCAGGTTATTGATCCACCCGGCGTAGAACTTGGGTTGCGCGTTTCCGATCACGGTGCGGTCGGCATCATCGATCACGCTGTCTTTTACAGGATTGGCATAGATTACGTCGCCACCTTTGAGCAGGTTGCCATTGCCGTACATGTGATGTACCACGCCGGTATATTTCTGTCCGTTCAGTTGATACTCGCCTGTGAATTTCTGATTGGCGTCGAATATGGGCGTGAGTTGTTCCCATCCATCATTGTAGGCATTGGATTCATCGTATTGATACACGCCTTTGTATACAAAGCCGTAGAAGTCGCCCAGGCGGCCGCCTTCGCGGATCAGCCATTTATCTCCCGCAATAAATTGTTGTCCGTTATAGAGCTGCAATATCTTGCTCCGTTCAAAAGTAATATTGAAAATAGTGTTCCACTGGAAATTGGCTTTTCTCACGGGAGTGATGTTCACAGCAAATTCCAGCCCGGTGTTGCGGATGCCTCCCAGGTTGATGCGGGTGCTGCTGTAGCCTGTTTCCACTGGCAGCGGACGGGAGTACAGGAGGTTACGCGTGGTTTTGGCGTAGTAGTCGAAAGTGAATTGCACCCGGTCTTTGAGCAGGCTCAGGTCCAGGCCTATATCCGCCGTGCGCGTACTTTCCCAGCTGAGGTCCTTGTTACCGAAATCGGAAGTAGGCACTGCGCCGGAAATGCCGTTATAGAACTGTGTGCCAAAGGTGAGGCGCTGCATGGCATCATAATCACCGATACGTTCATTACCATTCATGCCGTAGCTCAGGCGCACTTTGGCATCGCTCAGATAGCGGCGGGTGAAGCTCATGAACTTTTCATCGCTGAGGCGCCAGGCGGCCGATACGGAGGGGAAATCGCCCCATACATTAGACTTACCAAAGCGGGAGGAGCCATCATGGCGCAAGGTAGCATTAACGATATAACGGCCTTTATAACTGTAGCCTACGCGGCCGAAGAAAGACGCCATGCTGTGCACATATCCCGAGGTAGTGGTTTTGTTGTTAAGCAGCTGCCCATAAGCGTTAGCATAGTAGATCAGTTCACTTACATAATCGGTGCCGGCGATATCGAAAGAATTGCCTTTTGCCTTCTCTGCGCTGAAGCCTGCCATGGCAGTGATTTCATGCGCTTGTTTCCATGCTTTGTGATAATTAAAGTAGGCCTGGTATTGCCATCCGATATTGAGATCAAAGCTCTCGCCGCCATTGTTCCTGGGCGGCGATGCGGCGCTGACGAGCTTGGAGGCAAACATGACATTATGCGGTGCGGCCAGGTCTACGTTGAAGTTGGTATGGAAGTCCAGGCCTTTGGCTATTTTGAAATCCATGAAGGAGAAGGCAGAACCGGCATACGACTGTGTGGTATTTGTTTCATAGAGCGCATTGGCGAGCGGGTTGCGCCGGCCGCCAAGATAGCCGGCTACGGTGCCATCCGGCAGCCACACGTAGTAGTTGGTAGGCCTTTGGAAAGTTTGGTTGAGCGTATTTCCTTCATTGATATTATTCTTATTCTGATAGGCAAACTGGAAACGGTTACCGAACTTGAAACGATCGGAGAGCGCAAACTCGGTGTTCACGCGGGCCCGGATAGTTTTGGCCCAGCTGTTAACCACAAGACCTTTATCGTCGAGGTACTGCATGCTGGAATAATAGTTCGATGTTTTAGAGGCGCCGCTCATGCTGAGGTCCACTTGCTGACGTATAGCCGTTTGCGTGATAATGCTCTGATAGTCGTTATCAGCATTGAAGCTCGGGTTGAGCGAATCGGCGGAGGTGCCGGAAGTGCCTTGCAGGATGCGGTACATGCGTACTTCGTCGGCATTGGATTGCCGCATTTTATGTGCGAGCTTGCCGAATACGCTGGAATAGCGCACATCAAAAGCGGGTTTGCCTTCCTGTCCACGTTTGGTGGTGATGATGATCACGCCGTTGGCGGAGCGGGAGCCGTAGATAGCGGCGCTGGCGGCGTCTTTGAGTATCTCTATCGATTGTATATCGCCGGGATTGATGTTGCTGGCGCTTTCCGCGAGCACGCCATCGATCACATAGAGGGGGTTGTTGCCGGCGGTGGAGAAGGTAGAGAACCCGCGGATGCGCACACTTCCTTCTGCGCCGGGTTTACCGGCATCGTTCATTACAAGTACGCCGGCGGCCTGGCTTTGCAGGGCATCGACGAGGTTTACCGGTTGTCGTTTTTCGATGGCATCCCGGCTGATGGAGGTGATGGCGCCGGTAACGTCGCGTTTGCGCACGCTGCCATAGCCTACGGCCACTACTTCATCGAGTGATTTGTTGTCGGCCTGCATCCGGATGCTGATGTTTTTAGCGCCGTTGAGCGCTTTCTCTACGGGCGTGTGGCCGATGGCGGAAAAAACCAGTGTAGCCGTTGCCGGTACATTGGCAATAACAAAGCGGCCTTCCTGGTTGGTGGTGGCCCCTGCTGTTGTTCCTTTTACGCGGACTGTTACGCCGGGAAATGGCTGGTTGTCTGGTGTGAGTACCTGGCCCGAAATGGCGCCATCCTGCGCATGAAGCGTAGTCAAACTTCCGCCACAAAGCAATAGCAGCAAAGCGAGCAGGGGTATGCGTCGTAAATAGGCATACATAATAGAACAGTTAATAACGTGAGATAATAAAGGACGATAAAAAATGCTGACAGTCTGAATGCCATACTAACGGGAACGTATATACGCGCTACACAGAATGCTACAGCACAGCATACAGGCTATGATGTTGTTATATAACAAAGATGGAATACAGTAAACAGATTTGAATTAAGAGAAACGCTTATCCTCCTGTATAAGGGCCGCTGGTACTTTACTTTTCATAATGGAATTTTTTAAAGGGATACGTAAATTTTATCGCAAGTCTAGTTCTGGTTGATGTCCTGATTGAGCAAACGATTGCACTATTATACAAAAGGTCTGAACCCCAATGTTTACAGGCATTTCCGCCGCTTCATCCCGTGGTTGATTAGTCGAAATTACGCAATCGATTGCACTTAATGAAGTGCTATTTTCGCATTTTTTAATAGGATTTTCATCTTACACAATATGTTCTTTCATCGCTTTTACGATAGCATTGGAGCGTGAGTTAACATCCAGTTTCCGATAGATATTCATGATATGTGAGCGAACGGTTCCCACACTGATATGGCAATGTTCCGCGATCTTCTTATAAGTATCCCCGCTAACGAGGCAGCGCAATATTTCTTTTTCACGGGGCGACAATCCATACGGATCCTGCTGGTGCGCCAGCCGGTCTTTCCGGAAAAAGGCCAGTACTTTATTCACTGCTACCATATTGGAATGCAGCGCGGTTTCATATACTTGCGTAATAAATTCCGATAAAGATACCGGCGGAATATGATCCGGCTCAAAACCCGCTCTGGGCGCGGGTACCTGCGATACCGACTTCTCCTGTTCATTTAATGTAAGCAGGATCACATTAATATCAGGGTACGCAGCCTTCACAATGCTGGCAGCCTCTAAAGTGGTAAGTCCGGGTATATCTATGTCCATAAAAACCAGGTTACAGATATCTTTTGCTAATTGTTGTAACATTTCCGTTGATTCGTTGTGCATTCCAGGCACTTCATAAAGACTTGGTTCTGCCAAATGACCAGCACTTATAGGCCGCACTTTTTTCATAATATTCCTTTTGGGTTATAGTATGTTTTCCTGAAATCTCCCATCGTAAAGCTGCAAGTTCCGGAAGCTGGTATGGCTAATAGTTAGAAAATGGGAAGTTCACACGGTTCCCATACCGAAACAAATTTGGTACAAATACCAGCAGCAGTCAATCGGATACGTATATGGTTTTTCAATAAATATTAATATACAATTTGTTCTATATTATAGAATTCACACACTCATAATATGGTCTTGTTCAAATAAATAATGGATTAACAGAGATATAATAAACTAATTCTCAAGGTCTTCTAAGTTGGACCGGTTTTTCAATACTCAAATTGAATTTAAAACTATATATCAAAATTGGACTTTGGCGGCGGCTCTCCTTCCCGTACCTTTTGCGCCGGTTAGATCGTCGCCCAGATCATTACGATATTTCTCTGCTAACTGTAATAACGCTTTCACTACCTCAGGATATTGTGATTGCACATCTAAAGTTTCTCCGGGATCATGGCGCATATCATATAACGCTTGTGCAACCATCATTGTTGGCTGCGCACCCGGAAAACCATCCTTACCAGGTACATTTAATTTATACGTGCGCGAACGATGCGGCAACACCAGCTTCCATGGCCCTTTACGGATTGCCTGTAAACTATTGGTTTCATAATATACAGCGAGTTCATCACGCGGGTTCGCGTCCGGTTCGTTGAACATCAGCGAACGCATATCCACGCCATCAATCCGGCGCGACGGCAGCCTGGCGCCACAAAGCCCCGCTATAGTAGGCAACAGATCAATAGTAGCAGCCATCCGGTTACAGACTGTACCTGCCGGTATCTTGCCCGGCCAGCGCATAATACAAGGCACACGGATACCGCCTTCAAAGGAAGTGCCCTTGCCCTCACGCAGGCCGCCTGTAGTGCCCGCATGATTGCCATAAGATAACCACGGGCCATTATCACTCGTGAAGATCACCAGCGTATTGTCCGCCACACCGCTCTCCTGGAGGGTTTTCAACACCTCTCCCACCGACCAGTCGATCTCCTCGATCACATCTCCAAACAATCCATCCTTGCTCTTTCCTTTAAATTTATCTGATGCGGCAATCGGCACATGCGGCATGCTGTGCGCGAGATATAAGAAGAAAGGTTTTTGTTTATTCTCCCGGATAAACTTGCAGGCACGCTCCGTGTACAAGGTGGTTAACTGCGCCTGGTCATCCAGCGTTTTGATATAACGTACCGGCTTGTTGCCTTCAATCAGCGGCAAAGGAGGATACTTGCTTCGTGGATTCGTAGAAGTATCTGCATAGGGCACGCCATCATAATGTACGGGCCACATATCGTTGGAATAAGGCAATCCAAGATATTCATCAAAGCCATGCTGCAAAGGCAGCCAGGGCTCTTTAGATCCAAGATGCCATTTACCTACCATACCGGTATGGTATCCACGTTGCTTTAACACATTGGCGATCGTTGTTTCACTGGTGTCCAACGCGATGGGGGCAGTAGGCCACAAGGCCCCGCTGATGCCTACTCTGTTAGGATAGCAACCTGTGAGCAAAGCCGCTCTGGAAGCGGAACACACCGCCTGTGCCACATAAAAATAAGTAAAGCGCATCCCCTGCGCCGCCATCTTGTTCAGGTTAGGCGTATGCCACGGGGAACCGGCATAACATTCCAGGTCACCATATCCCATATCATCCATGAAAATGATCACCACATTGGGTTGCTTTGCCGCAGGCTGCGGCTCCACAAAACTGAATGAGAGACCGGTTAACATCAACGCGCTAAATAACAGTGCAACTTTTTTCATTCCGGCTTTTTAACAATAAGAAAATGGTGGCGCTATAAAAATAGAAAAAATTAAATGATTTACGGATTTATTGATTTACAGATTTATTGATTTGGTTGAAGCGAAGATGAACAATGTTGTCATCTTCGCTTCAACCAAATCAATAAATCCATAAATCAATAAATTCAAAAATATTACTTATTTCAGCAACAGTTCAATCACCGGGATCTCTACGTCTGGTTTGCGTACGGGCAAGCTCAGTGCTACATCGCCTTTGTCGGTATCATGCATGCGTATTTCAGAGCCATCATGCAGGAACTGTGCATATTTGATCTTGCCTTTCATGCCAGGTAATTCAAAGCGTTGCAAAGGATAATCGAGCAGGTGTACATACAAACGTTTGGTGGTGGGATTGTAGGTCAGCAAACTGTTATCCGGCGCTTTAAACTCCGCAGGCGCCTGCGTGCAGCCATAGATCGAACGGCCATTGTACTGCATCCAGTCGCCCATGCCTTTCAATGCTTTCTGTGCGCGCGGATCAAAGAGGCCGCGGGAGGTAGGCCCTACGTTGAGCAGGAGGTTACCGCCTTTGCTCACAGATTCGATCAGCAATACCAGCAACTGTTTGTTATCTTTCCACGTCATCTCATCCCGGTAATAACCCCAGGAGCCGGAGAAGGTCTGACAGGTTTCCCAATGTATCTTCTTGCCATTACGAGTAGGCCATTCGGAAACTTTGTATTGTTCTGGTGTCACGAAATCAGCGCCATCATCATATTCATCGAGGTCCAGACGGTTATTGATCAGGATGCCGGGCTGCAATTTGCGCACCATCTTGATGAGGTCGAGAGAGTTCCAGTCGTTATGATCTTTACCATGCTCGCCGGGGAAAGAGAAGTCCAGCCAGAGGATATCTATCTTACCATAATTACTCATCAGTTCTTTCACCTGATTATGCAGGTAGGTGCGGTATTTAGCCATATCACGGCCTTTGTTCAGGCGCTCATAATCTTTGGGATCGTTGGGCCTTTGCGGATGATTGTTATCAATAGTGTAATCCGGATGGTGCCAGTCGAGCAGCGAATAATAGAAGCCCACTTTCAATCCTTCTGCACGGAAGGCATCCAGCCATTCCTTCACGAGGTCTTTTCGTATAGGCGTGTTAGTGGCTTTATAATCTGTGAATTTGGAGTCGAAGAGGCAAAAGCCTTCATGGTGTTTGGTGGTGAGCACGGCATATTTCATACCGGCTTCTTTGGCCATGCGCGCCCATTCGCGGGGATTGTAAAGATCGGGATTGAAGTTTTCGAAATATTGCTGGTACACGCTGTCGTTCAGGCGCTCATGGCTTTTTACCCATTCATGCCTGGCCGGCATGGAGTACAGGCCCCAGTGGATGAACATACCGAAACGGTCGTTGAGCCACCAGGCCATCCGCTGTTCCTGTTGGGCCTCCGTTTCATTGAATATCTTTTTCTGCGCCTGCCCTTGCAGCAGGAACAACAGCAGCGTGAGGATGGTAAGTGTCAATTTTTTCATGATATACATTTTGGTTTGATCTCTGTATTATTCCACCACCAGCCAGGTATAGCCGGAGGCGGGGATGCTGACGGTCACATGCGCCTTGTATTCACGGTCAAGGCTATACGTTTTTGGCGTGCCTTCTTTTTCACGGATGCGGGCAGTGCGATCCAGTCCGCTGTAATACAATGGCAGCGCTATTTCCCGGGTAATGGGCTGAGTGGTGGGATTGTATAGCATCACCAATGCTTTCTGCTGCCAGTGGGCGCTCACGTGCATGATACCGTCCCAGTCGCGGCCATCGGCACGACGCAGGTGTATCACATCGGTATTTAGAATATCACGGTACTTTTTATACCAGCGGATCACACGTTGTACCAGTTGTTTGGTGCTATCGGTATCGTACAATCGGGGGCCGCGGTAGCAGGCCTGTATGCCGGCGCCATAGTATTGCATCATCAGCTGTTCGTAGGCATCGAGGTGATCTTTGAGCGGCTCCAGTGTAGCAGCCGCGCCGCCGCCCTGGTACTCAGTGAGCGGCACAAAGCCCCAGCCCATGGCAGGTGTTTTCTCCCAGGTACCATCAAAAATATTCTGCCTGTTGAGGATCAGCTGCTGCGCGCGCGGCAGGGAGAAGTTCACCTCGCGGTAGCCCAGCGCGATCTTGTTGGTGCCATCCAGGAAGTACCAGTCCGGCGCATTGATGTACACGCCCATTTCATTGAGCGTATGGTACAAGCCCTTCTGTAGCTCCATCTGTTTCCACTGTGAGTCTTTCAGGCCGGTATGACCGGGATGTGTGGTAGATGCGCATACATCGCCGGGATAGGGACCATCATTCTCGAAAATATCGAAGCCGGTTTGGCGGATAAAGGTTTTTATTTTAGCAAGATAGGCGAGGCCCCACTTGCTGCCCAGACAGGGCGCATTACCGAAGAAAGCGCCGCCGGGCTTGCCAGTAGCGGGATTGATCACATCGTCCTCATCACTGATACGCCTGCTCGAAAAGAGGGAATAACCGCCGAGCCAAACATTTTTGCTATGGGCATAATCCGCCAGCTGCTTGTATTTCGCAATGTTGGCCGCACTGGTATCTTCCATATTGAGGCCGCTGCCGAAACTGAGGATCACGCCTTCATAACCGGTGGCGGCACATTGATCGATGATGGCTTTCACTTTCACCGGATCGCTGCTCACGAGGTGCATGAACACCGGGTTTTCAGCGGTCCATGGCGCAATGACACGGTACATCGCTCTTTTGGCGAGACCATTGCGTTCGCGGTCATAACTATCCAGCAGCAGCTCGCAGGTACGGATGGAGCGGTAGTTTTCACCTGCCGCCATCGTAATGCCCACGGGCACTATCGGATGCACTTCCAGCAAACAAGGGGTTTGCAGGTCATAGTTCACCTGTGATGTATAGGTACTGTCGATTTTCCAATGTGTGCTCTGATCGCTCAAACTTGCCTTCATCGCATTATTGAAGGTATAATTGCTTTCAATGTAGAGACCATGCGGCGTGGCCATCTTCGTAACGCTGCCTACCACGGCAGATTCTTCTTCCGGTGTGGCGAGTATCTCATTCACCACCTGGTCCAGCTGTAATGCCGCACGGCTGCCATTGAGCACCTCCAGCCATTTCACGATGAGAGGTATGCCGTCGTAGATCTCGTAATGTACTTTTACCGCTACGCCTTGCAGGGCAGGCGCCTGCGCTTTATAGGTAAATACCAATGCTTTACCACCGGACCAATACGGGCTGCCCGTCCAGCCTTTCGGCTTCCAGCGCAGGTAGGGCTGAATGGGGCCAACTTCGTGCGACTGATACATAAAATCTTCCTGGCCGGCATGCAGCTCATCGAGCCATGCGGGCAGCAGGTAGGCTTGTTCGCGCTGGCCATAGGCGCCGCCCATATTGTAATACTTTCCGTTCACCTGGATGCGCGCTTCCGGTTTCACGGCGCGCAACAACTGTTCGCCGCTGCCAAGGTTACGGAAATCGGTGCAGATCACGTTGGGGGCTATACGAAAAGTGCGGCTGAGCAGGCCGTTGCCAAGGGTGATTTCCCCGTTTCGCTCTGTGATAGCGGCTTTGAAGCCACTGTTATCGATCAGCCAGTCTTTCTTTACCGGCTTTTTCTCCTGTGCAGGCAGGGCGGTAGTATACAATATGCCCGCTATCCCGCAAGCCAGGATGATTGCTTTCTTCATCATTTCACTGAATTAAATAATATTACCTGACCGGTTGCAGTATCAGGCTGCGTAACCGGAATAATTCCTGTTTGTTATTAGCCGCAGGCTTCACTGCGATATTATATTTTCCGGGTTGATCAATGTGGATGATACCTACCGCATGCGGAATGAACAACATGGGCTGGTGGCTGTTGTACACGCCGGTAGCCAGTGTGAGGAAAGGCAGCTGCTGACTGTTAACCGTTACCAGTCCTTGCTGGGAGGCCGCGCCGGTTTCGCAGGAATAGTCCAGTATCACCTTATAATCGCCTGCATCCTGTACGTCCAGAGGGAATATCAACGCATCTTCCGGTTGCTTCATACCGATGGCGCAGTTATCATGTTTCCAGTCGCCGAAATAATGTGAATAGGTAAACAGCTTGCTGGTGGCGGCGCCATTGAATACGGCCCATACCGCTGGTATAGATGCCTGCGGATACTGGCTGCTCACGGTTTGCACCCGCTGCCGCGACAGGTCGGGTTGCGTACCATTATATATCACTTCCAATACGGTATTTCGTGTATCCGGCAACGTAGTGGGCAGCTGGATCACGGTTTCCGTGGGTGTTTGTTTATAAGATAGCGGAAGATGGGTACCGAGGATCTTTACAGATTTAATTTTTGCGCTGAGGCCGGGCACGCGCAATGCCCTGTTGGCGGGCATTTCCCACACATGCAGAAAAAGGCGTCCCGGTTTGCTGGTGCTGACGCCCCAGGGCTGCGCCGGGATGAGGCCATAGGTGGTGCCATAGATACTTTCGCCATACTGTTGCAGCCACCTGCCGGTGGCTTTCAGGTATTCGATGGAATAGGCCGGCCAGCGGCCGTTTCCATCGGGACCTACATTGAGCATGAGGTTCCCTCCTTTGGAAGCTACATTCGAGAGCAGCCGGATGATCTCCTGCGGAGATTTGAAATTGAGATCATGTTGAATATATCCCCAGGAGTCGTTGTGGGTATAGATAGATTCCCATGCGCCGGCGATGGGTACCGGCGGCACTTCAGAATCGCCGAAATCGCGGTAGTCGCCCAGGTCGTGGCCTACTCTGCTGCTGAAGAGGCAGCCGGGTTGCAGTACCCGGAGGCTGTCGATCATCTTTTTGGTTTGTTCTGTGGTGAGGCCGCCGGGCATATCAAACCAGATGATGCCGAGCGGGCCATAGTTGGTGAGCAGCTCTTTTAATTGCGGCACCGATTTGCTGCGGTAATATTGCTGGTAGTCTTTTTCCTTTTCTTTAAAATCCCAGTTGTTGCCGCCGCCATTAGGTTCGTGCCAGTCGAGGAACTGTGAATAATAGAACCCGAAATGGATGCCTTGCTGCCGGCAGGCCGCAGCGAGGGCTTTCATGGGATCTTTTTTATAAGGAGTGGCGGCTACGATATTGAAGTCGGAGACTTTGGAATCGTACATGCTGAAGCCTTCGTGGTGTTTGGCCGTGATCACAAGATAGCGGATGCCGGCGGCTTTGGCTGTGGCGGCCCATTCGCTGGCATCAAAGCCGGTGGGATTGAAGGTGGCGGCTACCTGTGCATATTCGGCGGCCGGCGCTTTGGCGCGGTGCATGATCCATTCGCCACTGCCGTAATAGCTGCTGTCTTTCCAGCGGCCGGCCAGTTTGGAATAGAGCCCCCAATGGATGAAGAGGCCAAATTTAGCCTCCCGGAACCATTGCAGGCCAGGGTGTTTTTCATTGCTGGTGGCGCCTTTGGCCCACATGTCGGGCATATCCTGGGCCCAACAGCGTGTGCACATCAGCGTTAGTATCAGTATAACGGGAAATTTATGGAACATACTTTTTATTACTAGCGGTCCATAAAAAGTAGCGATAAGCTGCGGCATGTCCAAGCCCTTAGAAAAAAGATATCAGGGAAAGGGAAAATTGTATAATGGCCACATTAACCAGCAGTTAACTAATTATCCGGAATGGAAACTTTAATTTCGTTACTGATTCAATCGAAATAATTTATTTCAAGATAATAGTAGGCTACAATTTGAATACAGCACATCCTGCGGCTGTCCTATGCCGGGGATAGCATGTGAATGTTTTCCGGCCCTTGCTGATGGCTTCAGCAAGGGTCTTTTTTTTGCCGGTCTCATCCGGAAAGACCATTTGTTAATCCATCTTCCTATCATCTCCACCCATCTATTCTTTTCCAGCTCCTCCTTAATATTACACCATAACTACATCGCGTTGAGAAAAACGGAATGCATACAAAGTACAAAACATCATGATAGAGGTCCCGGCCACCTTTCCAGGTAGCTGGTTAAATTCTTTGTAACCAGATCAGATTTTGGGTTGATTATTTTTCATAAAGATATCATTGAATTTGGCAGGATGGGTTTTTGATTCTAACATCATCCAGCTAATGGTGCCGCACAGTGTCTACTGATGCGGACTTTTTTTGCGGGTAACAAAGCGTATCAGACCTCTCTCTCCCAAGCCCTTTTTTCATGACAAAATTCCGGCATGGCAAAGGCTTCCATATGCCCGGAAGGAATGGTAAACAAGCGTATCATTTTTATCACAATCAATTAATTATCAATTAGTTGTGAGAAAATTTATTTGCAAGATACCTGTTTTTCCCATTAACTTTACGCCGGATACAACAAAATAATTCCATGTTAGCATAAGTAGCACCAAGATCTATTATCCACTAACCAACTTTACCGATATAGTTATGAAAAAACGATTTTTACTCACCATGTTCCTGCTTGTATGTTGTGCCCTGGCATTTGCCCAGCAGCAAACCCGTGTGCAGGGAACGATCAGGGACAGTCATGGCACCCCGCTACCAGGTGTGTCTGTCCATGTAAAAGGAGCGACTCAGGGCGTTACCGCCGACAATAACGGCGTGTTCAGCATCAATGTAGCGCCCGATGCTGTACTGGTATTTTCCTACATCGGCTTCAGCAGCCAGGAAGTGGCTGTGAGCGGCCGCAGCGCCATCAACATCACCCTGAATGATAGTAACTCCCACCTCGATGAAGTAGTGGTAGTAGGTTATGGTACGCAGAAAAAGAAAGACCTCACCACCGCAGTGGTGAGTGTAAACACCAAAGACATTGAAGAGCGCCCCATCGTGCAAACAGCAGGCGCCCTTCAGGGTAAGGCAGCAGGCGTACAGGTAACGCAGCCCAGCGGCAAGCCCGGCACGGCCTTCTCCATCCGCGTACGTGGCGCCACCTCCGTACAGGCCGGCAATGAGCCGCTCTATGTGATCGACGGAGTGCCAACTATGGATACCCGCGACCTGAACGTCAACGACATCGCCAGCATACAGGTATTGAAAGATGCTTCCTCTGCCGCCATTTACGGCGCCCGTGCCGCCAACGGCGTGGTGATCATCACCACCAAAAGAGGAAAGGAAAGTATGCCGGTCATCTCCTTTAATACTTATTACGGCGTTTCCAATCTCGCGAAGAAAATAAATGTGCTCAATCCCTCCCAGTACAACGACCTGATGAAGGAACTGGGCTATAACGTGCAACCCGCCACCACTACCACCGACTGGCTCAAAGAAGTTTTTAAAACGGGGCATAACCAGAATTACCAGCTGGCCTTTTCCGGCGGCAATGCACAATCACAATATTATGTGTCCGGCAATATCACCCGCGACGACGGGATCGTGAAGCCTGCCGCCTATAACCGTTACGCTTTCCGCGTGAACCTCGACAACCAGGTGAAATCATGGTTCAAGCTCAGCACCAACATCAGCTATTCCAATGTGAATTCGAAAGATGTGAAAGACAATGGCAACGCCATGCGCAATGCCGCCATCCTTGGCGCTCTGAACGCGCCGCCCACCATGGGCATCTTTGAGAAAGACTCGCTGGGCCGCAACCGCTATACCAGCAATCTCTACAAAGCCGGCTGGGATAACCCGCTGGCCGCCATCGACGGGCCCACTCAAAACACCACTGATAATCGTATATTCGGTAACGTTAGTGGCGAACTTACCTTGTACAAAGGCCTGAAGTTCAAATCCAATTTCGGTATCGATTACTTCAACCACAAGTACGATTATTACCTCGATGCCTTCTCCACCACCCCTGGCCGCAATGACCATGGTATCGGCAATTCGGATAAATCCAACAGCTTCACTTACCTGCTGGAAAACTATTTCACCTACGACCATAGCTGGAAAAAGCACAATGTATCTGCCATGGCGGGCATCACCACCCAGCAGAACAAATACAATATTTCCACGATGAACGGCCGCGACTTCCCCGACGACCCTACCGTGAAAACATTGAATGCCGCCAACCAGCTCACCGGTTTCACCGAAGAATCAGCCTGGTTCCTGATGTCGTACATCAGCCGCGTGATGTATAACTACGATAGCAAATACCTGTTCACCGCCAACTTCAGGGCCGATGGCTCTTCCAAGCTGGCGCCAGGTCACCAGTGGGGTTACTTCCCCTCCTTCTCTGCCGGCTGGCGTATCTCCGCGGAACCTTTCATGAAAGATGTGCGCGTGATCAACGACCTGAAGATCCGCGCCGGATGGGGCCAGAATGGCAACCAGGAAGGACTGGACAACTACTCCGCCTATGGTCTTAATACCTATAAGCAACGCACGCCTACCAATCCTTTGTCGGGCCCGGATATCGTGATCCCTTCCTATATCCCCAATCCCAACCTGACCTGGGAAACCACTACACAAACCAATGTGGGCATCGATATCAGCCTCTTTAACTCCCGCCTGACGGTGAGCGCTGATGCTTACCTCAAGCAAACCAGGGACCTGCTGCTGAACGTGCCCGTGCCCAAGATCGCCAATGTGCAATATATGCCTGGCAACTTCGGCGCGATGGAGAACAAGGGCCTTGAGTTCACAGTATCTTCTGTGAACATGGACACCAAACAATTCACCTGGCATACGGATTTCAACATTTCGTTTAACCGTAACCGTATCACCGATATGCAGCTCAGCCCGGTGTATTACTTTGGCGGTGTGGAAGGACGCGATAACATTATCATCCTGAAGAAAGGCGTAGCGCTGGGCACTTTCTATGGCTACATCTCTGAAGGTGTGGATCCGCAAACAGGTAATATCAAATACAAAGACGTGAATGGCGATGGCGTGATCACCCCGCAGGACCGCACCGTGATCGGTTGCGCGCAGCCCAGGTTTACCTACGGCATGAACAACGACCTGCGCTTCCGTAACTGGGGCCTGTCGTTCCTGCTGCAAGGCTCACAAGGCAATGATGTATTCAATGCATCCCGTATGGAAACAGAAGGGATGTATGATAGTAAAAACCAAAGCACAGATGTGCTGAGAAGATGGACCAAACCCGGACAGGTGACCGATATCCCAAAGGCCACCCTGCAGGATGTGACCAACTCGCTCACCAGCAGCCGCTTTGTGGAAAACGGTTCCTACCTGCGCATGAAGAGTATCACGCTCTCCTATAACCTGCCACAGGAGCTTATTTCACACATCAAGCTCACAAAGCTCTCTGTGTATGTAACCGCTACCAATATCTTCACCATCACCAAATACAAAGGCTTTGATCCGGAAGTGAATGCCTTCAATGCCGCCGCTAATCCCGACAAGGTAAATAACAACGGCGCTACGCTGGGCATCGATTATGGCACTTATCCACAGGCCAGATCGTTCATTGCTGGTTTAAATCTTCAATTCTAAATCCTGATGGCCATGAAAAAAACACATTTATTTATACTTGGAATAATGCTCATCGCTGGCGCCTCCTGCCAGAAGCAGCTGGACCTGAAGCCTATCTCCAATACGATCAGCGGCGGCAATGGCGCGGGTAGCGCCGGCTCCTTCATCAAAGACGCCGCCACAGCCGAAAGCGCGATGTCGGCCTGCTACTCTTTCTTCAAGAACGATGGCGCGGAATATTATGTACTGGACTATTTTAACAATGGCGACTCACAGTCAGACAATGCCTATGTAGGCGCTGACAACGTAAACGGTTTCCAGATCGATGAGTTCCGCATCGTTTCTACCAACGAATGGGTGAAGCGCGACTGGGGCTATCTTTACAATCACATTGCGCGTTGCAATGCCGTGATCCTGAATGTGCCCAAGGTAACAGATCCAGCACTCACGCAGGCCCGCAAAAGCCAGATGATTGGCGAGGCCAAAACATTACGCGCCCGCGCATTCTTCGACCTGGTGCGCATCTTCGGCCCCGTGCCACTGATCACCTACGAGTTCCCGGCCATCACACCGGATAACATCTCCCAGATTTATCCTCAATTATATCCCGCCCGTACTACTGTTGACTCTGTGTACAAACAGATCATACAGGACCTCAGCGATGCCGCCACCACCGTGCCTTCCAGCGCACAGAACAAAGGCTATGTAACGCCCGGCGTAGTATATACCCTGCTGGCAAAAGTGTATGCTGCGTACAATCCTCACGACTGGGCCAAAGTGAAAGAGAACTGCGACAAAGTGATAGCCCTGGGATATGCTTTGCTGCCTGAGTTCGAGCAGCTGTGGGATAACAACCATCTCAATTCTTCCGAAGCGATCTTTGAACTGAACTTCGCCGGTTGGGAAACCGGTGGTAACTGGGGCACCAGCATGTTCCTCGGCGACGACTGGAAAAAATTCTGCAATCCTTCCAATGATATGCTGAAAGCATACGATGATGCAGGCGATGCCGTGAGAAAGGCTTCCACCATCACTTTCATGAATGTGAATGGCAAGTGGGCAGACAAATACCTGGATGTCAATAAATTTCCTTTCTTCTACAAGATGCGCAAAACTGATGGCACGCAACATATTATCATGTACCGTCTCGCGGATGTGTTGCTCCTGAAGGCAGAGGCGCTCAATGAGCTGGGCGATGCCGCCGGCGCCGCTGTGCTGGTGAACCAGATCCGTAGCCGCGCACACCTGGCGCCTACTACGGCCACCAGCCAGAGCGACCTTCGCAATGCCATTGCGCTGGAACGCAGGCTGGAACTGGCTTTCGAAGGACAGCGCTGGTTCGACCTGTTGCGTACCAACCAGGCCATCCCTGTGATGCAGGCTGTAAAAGATGGCAACGGTAACAACCTCGGTTACAAGCTGAATGAAAACAAGCTGCTGTGGCCAGTTCCACAGGGCGAGATGGACCTCAACCCGAGTCTGACACAGAACCCCGGGTATTGATCGTAGCAAAACAGTGGATGATGAATGTGTTCAAGGTATTGATAATAATGGCGCTCATGGCCGCGCCGCTGACCCGTTTGCCGCACAAGGTGAGCGTATGGGTCACCAATGGAAAGGGTAGCAAATTATTGCATCGGGATGCGGACATCCCGATGTACCCTGGTTCGCAGGGGATGATCAGTATAGATACGAGCCGCCGCTTGCAGGAAGTGAGCGGTTTCGGGGCGGCGCTCACGGGGTCGTCGGCCTGGCTGATCCATCAGCTGGAACCCGCGCGGAGAAAAGCTTTGCTGAGAGAGCTTTTCGATCCGGCGCGCGGTATCGGCATCAGTTACCTGCGCATTACGATGGGTGCATCGGATTTTTCGCTCCGCGATTATACGTACGACGATCTGCCTGCCGGCAGCCAGGACCCGCAGCTGAAGCGGTTTTCGCTGGGCGACGACCGGCAGGATGTGATACCGGTATTAAAGGAGATCCTGGAAGTGGCGCCGGGCCTGCGTATCATGGCAACGCCCTGGAGTGCGCCCGCCTGGATGAAAACCAATGGCCGCCTGGCCGGCGGCAAGCTGGACCCGCAATGGTATGAGGCCTATGCGCATTACTTCGTAAAATACCTGCGGGCGCTGGCGGCGGAAGGTATCCATGTAGATGCAGTGACGGTGCAGAATGAGCCGCTGCATGAAGCGGCCTATCCGTCTATGCGCATGGAGGCTGCGGAGCAGGCGGTATTTATCCGGGATCATCTCGGGCCTTTGTTCCGCCGGGAAAAGATACACACGAAAATTATTGCTTATGATCATAATTGGGATGAGCCCCAATACCCTCTCACTATCCTGAACGACCCGCAGGCAGCGGGTTACGTGGCAGGCAGCGCTTTTCATGCCTATGCCGGCGATGTGAGCGCGATGAGTCGCGTGCACGATGCCTATCCGGCCAAGGAGCTGCATTTCACCGAGATTTCCGGTGGCGAGTGGGCCAGGAATTTCAGCGATAATCTTCAATGGAATATCTCCAATATTTTCATTGGTACGATGAACAACTGGTCTAAAAGTGCGCTGCTGTGGAATCTTGCGCTGGATGCAGCACATGGCCCGCAGAACCGCGGCTGTAGCAATTGCCGGGGTGTGCTGACGCTGCGGGGCGATAGCACCCTGCGTAACGTAGAGTACTACGTGATCGCACATTTTTCAAAGTTCGTGCGGCCCGGCGCTTACCGTATCCAGAGCAGGAATGATGCCCCGCTGGAAAGCGTGGCCTTCCTGAACCGGGATGGCGGTAAGGTGCTGGTGGCGCTGAACAAAGCTGATACGGCTGTGTCGTTTACGGTACAAGCAGGCAAGGCCGTATTTCAGTACCGCTTGGAAGAACACGCGGTGGTCACACTGGCGTGGTAGTGTAGTAGTCGATGAAGTGCGGGCAGTGCTTCATCGACTTTTTTTCTTTTTTTAATGAATACTTATTCGCTTATATTTGTTATGTGAAATTGAAAGACGACAAGAAAGCAGACCAGATATTTCAGGCTGCGCTCAAGCTGGTGGCCAGAAAGGGGCTGGCAGGCATGACGATGGGCGATATTTCGAAAGCAGCCGGTATTGCCACCGGCACTTTGTACGTGTATTTCAAGGGCAAGGATGAACTGATCAATGCCTTGTTTGCAGCCTGCCGCGAAAATTCTGTACAGGTGGCATTTAAAGGTTACGACCCTGCAGGACCGTACAAGCCGGGCTTCCGTACCGTATGGCTCAACATCCTGCGATACAAGCTCCAGAACTTCGACGAATCGGTATTCCAGGAACAGTGTAACCACTCCCCTTTCATCACCACCCATACCCGCGAAAAAGCCCGTGAGCTGGCCGCTCCCTTCTTTGATCTTATCAAAAGAGGTCAACAGGAAATGCTGATCAAGGAAATGGATGCCAACCTCCTGCTGAGCTTTATGATGGGCGCTATGAACGAACTGGTGAAACAAACGCATTACAGCGCCGTGCCGCTCAACAAAAAACGGATAGAGCAGACTTTTGAACTCTGTTGGGATGCGCTCAAAGCCTGATCGATTAGCGAATAATTATTCAATATAAATACTACGCATATGGCAGACATTATGATCGCTGTAGACTTAAGCCCATTTTCAGAAAATGTGGTAAGCAATGGTGTAGCCCTGGCAAAAAAAATGCAGGCGCCCGTTGTACTCTTTTCTGTTGTGGAGATAGGCATTGGCATTGCATTACCGGATGCAGGCCCCACCGTTGCCGACGATATTCCCGCCAGGATGCGGGAAACCGAAGAACGCCTCACCGCTTTCAAAAACCAGTACCCGGATATGGATATCAGGATCGTGGTAACTGCGGGCAGCGCTAAAAATGAAACACTGGAACAGGCTCACAATGGCGACACCTCCTACCTGGTAGTAGGCACCCATGGCCGTACCGGGCTGGATCACATGCTGATGGGCAGCACCGCCGAATACATTATCCGCCACGCACGTATACCCGTGCTCGTTATACCCTATAACCAGGCGGCCCATTAAAACCTTATAACACTCAACCATCACTAAAACAACAAGGGGCAAAAGAGGCTGTTATCATAAATAAATGATACAGCCTCTTCCCTTTTTAACAGGCCGGAACCTGCGAGATGCCGATCTGGTTGAACAGCCGCAAAAAACTGATGTTGATAAATTGACAAATGTGGATTAAAAATCCCTTAAACTGCCTGTCAGTGGCGCGTACCATCGAAAACAATACCTAACTTTGCGGGTTGACGTCTACTGTAAGAAGCTAAACCACCATGCCTCTAGAGAAGAAATTTTTATCTGCTACTTTCCTGCGAAAACTGCATTGGAAAGAATTGTTGGCTGTGCTGTTCATCCTGCTGGCCATCTATTTCTTTCGTTCCCAACGACATGAATTAGTCGCCCTCGTACCTGCCATTGAAAAAGCCGACCGCGTATGGGTATACGCCGGCGTGATCATTACTGCCGTGTATGTTTTATTACAGGCATTGATGTACGTATTCAGTTTCCGCTCTGTTGGCGCAAGGCTGGATATTTTCAAGAGCACTGAATTATTTCTCAAGCGCAACCTGCTGTCCGTATTTCTGCCGGCAGGTGGTATCAGCTCGCTGGCATATCTGCCGCAAAGCCTGCGCCGCGCACATATCCACAAACAACAGATACATCAGGCTTCCGGCATCTACGGATTTGTAGGTATCCTTTCTGTATTCCTGGTGGGCATCCCCGTAGTGATGTACGCAATGCTGCACACAGCCACCATGAAAGATGCGATGTGGGGCTTGATCGTGATATGCGCTTTGCTGAGTGCAGTGGTATGGCTGGTAAGGTCCATGCAACAGAAAGGCGGCGCTTATCAATTGCTGGTAAAATATTTTCCTTCCGCTGCCAACCAGGTAGATGAGATATTCACCTTTCATTTGTCGGTGCCGGACTTTATGCAAACAGTGATTGCCTCTGTGCTCATTGAAGTGGCCGGCGTGGCGCACCTCTACCTGAGTATGTTGGCAGTGGGCGTACAACCCTCGCTGGAAGCGGCTTGCGTGGGATACATCGTAGCTACCATCTTCCTGATCATCTCTCCTTTCCTGCGCGGCCTCGGCGCCATCGAGTTATCGCTCGCCTACCTGCTGAGCAACTATGGCTATTCCAATTTGCAGGCACTGGAGATCACGCTGCTGTTCCGTTTATTTGAATTCTGGCTGCCGCTGGCCGCCGGCATGGTGGCCTTTGCGCTCAAGGGCCGCGACCTGGTGCTGCGTATCCTCCCGCCCATCCTGATTTTCCTGCTGGGTATGGTGAACATCTTCTCAGTGCTTACGCCGCCGCTGGCCAGCCGTATGCATTTGCTGCGCGCTTATATCCCCGGTACTTCCATCCATGCGTCTAATTTGCTGGTGGTATTCCTGGGATTGATATTGCTGGTAACGGCCACCTTCCTGTTCCGCGGACTGCGCAGCGCATGGATCGTGGCGCTGTCGGTATCCCTGCTGTCGGTGATCGGGCACCTGAGCAAGGCGCTGGATTATGAAGAAGCGTCATTGGCGCTCGTTACCAGTGTGCTGCTTGTGATCACCGCGCGGCAATACCGTGTGAAGAGCAACCCGCAACTGGTGAATGTGGGCATTATCACAGCCATCGCCACTTTCGGCGTGGTACTGCTTTTCGGGTCGATCGGATTTTATTTTCTGAAGCAACGGCACTTTGGTATCGACTTCACCTGGCAGCAATCGATCCGCCATGCCTTTCATGGTTTCATGTTACTGGATGATGATGGCCTGCAGCCGGTAACCCGCTTCGGGCGCGAGTTTATGTCGTCCATCCGGGTACTGGGCGTGAGTGCATGGGCCTTCCTTTTCTACACGATCATCCGTCCGTATCTGCATATTTCCCGT
This sequence comes from Chitinophaga vietnamensis, assembly GCF_902167635.1. GTDB lineage: Bacteria > Bacteroidota > Bacteroidia > Chitinophagales > Chitinophagaceae > Chitinophaga > Chitinophaga vietnamensis. Next base: position 81,846 of record NZ_CABHMS010000005.1, on the reverse strand, counting down.
ACTACCAATATGGCCCTGGAAAAGGCGCGCTTCTACCTGAGCCAGTATGGCGATTCTCCGATGGACTATTTTAAGATCGGGCAGGATAAGCTGCTGTTTATTTCCAGTCAGTACGAAGGTTTTATTGCTTACCGCGTGGCCAGCAGTTTCGCGATCGTACTGGAAGAACCGGTATGCAGTGAAGATAACAAGTTGCCGCTATTACAGGAGTTCGAGCAGCAATGCCGCAAGATGGGCCTCCGGCCTGCATTCTATCGTGTGGATGAAGACAGCACCTATTATTTCAACCAGCTGAAAAAGAAAAAAATGCTCATCGGCCAGGAAGCCATTATGGACCTGCGCGAGTTTACGCTGAGCGGGAAAGATAAGAAGTCGCTGCGCAATGGCCTGAACAGCCTTGCCAATAAAGGTTATGTAACCACCTTCCACCCGGCGCCGCAATCGCCTGCGATGATCAACGCGCTGAAAGTGGTGAGCGATGAATGGCTGGAACAATATGAAGTAAAAGAGATGACCTTTTCACAGGGATTGTTTGATGCAGATGCCATACGCGAGCAGGATATCATCACGGTATCTGACCCGGAAGGCAAGGTGGCGGCCTTTCTCAACATCATCCCTGATTATGCGCCTGGCGAATGTACCTATGACCTGATCCGCAAGCGTTCCGATGCGCCCGGCGGCGTGATGGATGCATTGATCATTGCACTCATACAGGATGCGCAACAGAAAGGATTACAATACCTCAACCTCGGTATGGTGCCCATGTCGGGCATCAGCCAGCCCCAGAATACGGCCGAGAAAATGGTGAAATATGCGTATGAGAAACTGCGTTTCTTCCGCCATTATCAAGGCTTGCGCGAGTTCAAAGACAAGTACGCCACCGAGTGGACCAACAAATACCTGGTGTACGAGCACGACTTTGACCTGATCCAGCTGCCGGCAGCATTGAGTAAAGTGATGCAGCCATAATGAGCTGAACATTAACGGAACGGATTTTGTTTTTTCAGACAGGAGATATTTTAATATGTTGAACAGATATATTTTCAGTGTGGTGCTGCTAATAGGCATCTGGTCGGGAGCCGCGATGGCGCAGGGGAATTTGCCGGTGGTTGTAAAAGCGCCACCAACGGGCAGTACAGCGCCACTCATTTTTTATATTACCGGCGACGGCGGTATGAAAAAATTTTCGGTGAATGTGATCGACGAGTTCCAGCGGAAGAGTTATCCGGTGATCGCATTGAATGCCTTGAAATATTTCTGGAACAAGAAAACGCCGCAGCAAGCGGCGGCGGATGTGTCTAACCTGATCCGTTATTATCAATCACAATGGGGCGGCAACCATGGCGTGGTGCTCATCGGTTATTCCCTGGGTGCAGATGTGATGCCTTTCATTTACAATCACCTGCCGGGCGCACTGGGCAGTGAAGTGCGGAACGTGGTGTTATTATCTCCCTCCCGTTTTACTGATATGGAAGTGCATTTATCTGACATGTTGGGCAAGAGCAGCAACAAGGGCATGAGTGTAATCGCGGAGATCAACAAGATCACGGAGAAGCCGGTGGTATTTATTTTCGGGGCAGAAGAGAAAGATTTCAACATGCCTGATCTCACGGTTCATAATTATAAAAAGCTGGTGTTGCCGGGCGGGCATGCCTATGATGAAGATGCCGGCGGCGTTGCCAGCAAGATCCTTGCAGCTATCAGTCAATAGTTTTACGATTCCCATCTTTTACGGTAGCGGCGGGCCACTTCGGGGCCGGCATGTGTGGCTACCGGTATTTTTGCATCTCCGATGAACAGGTGATCGCGTTCCAGTTGCGTTACATGCCTGAACCCTACTACAAACCAGCGATGTACATGCATGAAAGCATTTAAGGGCAGCTGTGAGATGATCCAGTCCAGCTTTTCTGTGGTTGCAATTTTCTGATCGGTCATGTGCAGCAGGATATGATCATCCATTACCTCCACATACTGCAAGTTATGATAGCAGATTTTTTCATGGCGGTGGCCACAGCGCAGCATGAAATGGTCGTTACGCGGGTTGAAGTAAGTTACTTCTCCTTCCATATTGATGAGATTATAAATTTTTCTGAAGATGTCGTAGAAGCGGGTATAGGTGAAAGGGAGATGGATGATTTCGGCGTGATAGACGATGAATGGATCGGGGCCCTTATCGGGGTAGCTCATGATGAGTACGGGTAGTTCATCTCTTGGTTCCAGAGCGGCTTCCATTTCTTTCACATGATTGCCGATGATGAGCAGATGGATGCAGCTGGTGGTGAGCAGCGAGGCGGCTTCCTGCATGGAGGAGCAGCGGCTGGCAAGATAGGTAAAGGGCGTTTCGTTTAAAAAAGTTTCGAGTTCTTCAAATCCACTGGGGGCGTCCCCGAGAACAATACAATTCAACATCATACTGATGCATTTGTGATAGTTACGATATTCACCTGAAACTGCAACACCTGATCAAACAGGAGCAGGTGACTGGATAGAGACCTGCGGATTTTTCTAAAATCTAATCTAAACCGCGTTATGAAAGAAACAAAAGCACGGCGCAATGGCGCTCATATCCGGTAAAGTGTAAAATCTTGATAATTCCTGGTTCACTTTGATTGTGGTTGTGCTTTGGTATCGCCAGTAAAGATGCATTTAAAAAATCCGTAGAATGTAGATCAGATGTTAACAAAGAACGAAAAACAAAAAGCAGAAGAGAGGGATATTTAAGGATTTTTTGATGTACGGATTTTTTGATTGGGGGAATCCCAAATCCCTAAATCCCTAAATCAAAAAATTCAAAAATATCCCTCCTTCCGCCTTGTGGGACGGATATACATAAAAGATTCGGCGGCAGCAATTTAGCGTTGCTGCGAATGAATCTTGGCGACCGCATAGCGGCGCAGGCTTACCGGGCATCTCCGCATAGCGGGGAATGCGTCAGAGCATCAATACCATACGTTCATCAGGAAGAGAAGAAATACTGTACTCACGGCAAGGAGGTTCTTGGAGAACCGGATGTTGAATCCGCCTTTTTCCGAGTAATAGTAACTTTCTTTGTACCGGTCGTATTCAATGGGAGCACCTAACTCCTTCATCATTTTGAGGAATTCATAGAGTGTTCGTTCGGAAATACGAAGCCGCTTGGCTAACTGAGCGGGCTTCCCGGTCCCTTTGATCCTAATAAGGTAATCAATGGTCTGCAATCGGTCAAAATAACGCTTTGGCATCTGGCATAGAGGGGCTTAACGATTACTAATACTGAATTTACGATAAAGTGAATGATTAAACCAAGATTCTCATATATATATTATAATGTAAATATTAAGAAGCTGGGTTTAAACGGGTTTCTCAATACAAGCTGCGGGTCAATGGCGCTGATGCGGGTTTAGCTACGAACATTTCCTATAACGTGGAATAACGCGATTTATTGAGCATTGCCACGAAAATCACTGCTGGAGCGCCTCATAGAGGATATTTGTGAGTGCGGTGCCATGGTCGGCGGCAGGATCCGGCGGCTTCACTGCGAAAATATTGCCGTTCCTTCCTACCACGATCAAACCGGGATAAGCGCTCACATTATAATGGGCCTGGATTTCAGCGGCCTTACTGCCACAGGGTAGCAGTATGCCGTCGGCCTTGCTGCTGAAGGGTTGCGGGCTTACATGCATAAATACTACCTCTCCTTTATTGAAACATTTGTTGATCTCGTCGAGGGTAGGCATGATGGGATCATTGCCTTCGCAGAAATGCAATAGCACCACCTTTCCACGAAACTGTTGCAGGTCTACCGCATGGCCGCCATCATCCGGTACGATGAAAAGCGGCGCTGGCATGCCTTTCCGGATACCTCGCCTGCTGCGGCCATATAGTGTGGCAATAGCCTGACGGCCTGGTTCCAGTTGCGCGTGGTTCAGGTAATCGGATACGCAGGTTTCCAGTTCATCCTGCGGCCCGCCGCCGGCATAGGCCAGCATGAGCTGGTGTACCAGCAGCTTCTCCTGTAAACGGCCACTGTAGTGCGTTTTCAGCCATTCATATACGGCGGCATTGCTGCAACGGAAATGCTGCGACAGAAAATAATCTACCTGCGCTTTCTCCAGCAAATAATCCAGATAGCGTATAGCCATGGCCGTAGTATCTGAAGGAACAATAGCAGGCAGCGCCGGCGCGATCTGACGACGGTATAAAGCCTCCTGCTCGTCGGGCGCAGCATTCCAGAAAGTGGCCATCAGCTTCGAGGCCGATCCGCCCAGCAGGTCGGCCCGGATGATTGCGCAGGCGGTGGCAGACAAACTATCCCGCCACCTGTCCAGCGATTGCATGGCAGCAGCCATGCGGGCCTTGTAAAAGGCTACCTGCTGTTGCGGCTCCCTACCGGTAACGGCTACACGCTCCTGCGCTTTCCTGGCGGCATACCAGGCCTTGCAGGGCATGGCGCCACGCCCCGACAGCAATACCGTATCTTCCCGGAAATCCAGCCGGATACTATCTCCCGGACTGATCATCCCGTAAAAATCATGGCCTCCTCCTGCATCTGCATAAAAAAATAATTCACGTGCCGTAAAGGGGGGTAAACGAAAACTGAAAGTATCCCGCTGTAGTAAGGTATCCATACTGCTAAGAGCCGACACGCCGGGATGGAACCAATAAGACAAAGTAACCCGCTGCGCGCCGCCATCAGCTACCTTTCCGCTGATAACAGCCGCTTGCTGCGCATGCAGCCCGGATAATGGCAACAGGAATGAACTTAGTAACAACAGGCCGCCAACAATACGTTGCAGCCATTTTTCATAACAGGGAACGGGACGCCGGTACATATGGTTATCTGCTTTATGGTTGTGAGCTGCGTTGGTTAACCCGGTCTTTTACAAATATATCGGAAATAAACCACGATACACCATCCCAAAGAAATCCCCAGGGTAAAAACCACGGGGAATTAGTATTCACAACGATAGTAAATGAAAACATTTGCAGAACTCTGATTAATATATAAAAGGGGGACTTATGAGCAATTTTGTGGTGCAATGATAATCTGATTATCACCGCAGATTGTTAATTACTTCTTAACGGGGTATCTGTTAACAATAAAGACGACTGGTGTTATCACATGTATATCAATCTTTAATGAGCACCAGGCGGCTCCAGCCACCCTGCCCTTGCTTCAGCTCTTTCTGCCGTTCGGCCATCATCTTTGTGATGCGGCTGGCATAGCTCCAGCAGGTGCTTTGCCGGATATCCACCATATCCGACAGCTTATGCGAAGAGATCTTTCCCTTGGAGGAATACACGAGATAGGTCATGTAAAAGGCCTTGGTAATAGGGATATGGCTGTTCTGAAAGATGGTGTTGGCCGTCACCGACTCTTCATAACCACATTTGGTACAACGGCGGCTCAAAGGCTGATGCCCGTTGAAATACTGTTCATTGCTGCATTTGCGGCAGCTATATCCTTCATTCCACTTCAGATCGGCGAGGAACCGGAAGCAACTTTCTTTATCGGGATAGGTTTTGGAAAATTCTTCGAAGTCTACCGGCGCCGACAAGGCCCTTGCCCTCGACACCTTTTCCACATTGGTGGTGAGCTGCTTGTTATCCTGCTCCAGCAAGGCATTCATGCGCGATATCTCTTCGGCCTGTTGCTGCAATAATTCGTTGGCCTGCAACAGTTCCTCATTGCGCGAAGCCACCAGCGCGGATTGTTCGGACAACTCACGGGTACGTTGCTGCACCAGCGTTTCCAGTTCTTTATTCAGCGTATCTTTCAGTCGCGCATTTTCTATCATCTGCCGCATCATCTGCCGCTGTACTTTGTCTTTCTGGCGCTTCATCCATCTCACCTTGTCTCCCACCGCAAATGATAAAAAGAACATCTCCAAAATGAAACAGAAACTCAGACTGTAATAACTGATAACGCCGAAGTTGAGCCATTCGTAACCCAGCATGATAAAGAATTTCAGCATAAAGCCAATGAAGAGGAAACTGTAGCCCAGCACAAAGAAACGGGCCGGCCGGTAGCCGCGCGCCCAGGTGTAAATACCTGTGTAAAAGGCCACTGCCAAGGGTATCACCTCTATGAACTTGTAAGTGAACAGGAAAGGGTCCGCCACTGCACAAATGATAAACCATGCTATCCTGGCGATGATGATGCCTACAATCAGCTTGTTGAGCAAAGGCGCCCGCACCTTTACGTTCAGCAGCTTGCGGGTAAACAACAGTGCAAATATGCTCATGCCGCACAGCGGCACTGCATAGGCATACTGGTTCCAGGCGGGCGAATGCGGCCACAGGTACTGGTAAGCAATACCATCGGTACACATTTCGTACAAGGCCACGCTCAGGTTATACAATACATAATACAGGTATTGTCGCTGCCGCATGGCGATGAACATGATCAGGTTGTAAAAGCTGAAAATGAGGATCATGCCATAGAACAGCCCGAACGAAAAATATTCGCTGAGCGCATATCCTACAAAGCGGTTCACGGAGCGCAATACGATGATCACATCAGCTGTTTGCCGGGAGTAGACGCGGAAATAATACACGCTTTCCTTGTTGTGATTATTATCTACCGGCAGCTCGAAATTCTTGTGGGCAAAGAGCCTGCGGCTGAAAATGAAATCGTCGCCGGTTTGAATGGCATGGTAATGCCCCAAACTGTCGGGCATCCAGGCGGTGATGTGATCGATCGTCTGATCAAAAAATTCGAGGATATAATGTTGCTGCACGGCGCTGTTATGCTGTACCCGCACGCGGTACCAATAAGTGCTGCCGAGATTTTCATTTTGCGGGGTGCTGCGGTTATTGGCCCGGAACAGGGTATCATACGGGATGCTGCGCACCTGGCCGAAGCTCAGTTTCCCTGTGGGATCTTCCAGGTAATCGATCTCTCCGTAAGTAAATATATGCTCATTTACAGCACTGTCGATCTTTACTACCTGTTGAGCATAGGTCCTGCCACACATCCACAGCAGCAGGCATAGCAAGCTGGTTATATTTTTCACAACACCGGAACATTAAATGTTCAGCCAATATACCAGTTTTATTACCAATGCACGATTTTTCACGTAAAAAGGCTCGGGCAGATAGTTATCGGTGTACACGATAAAAAGATCCGACGCCGGCCGGTAACGCCACTGGAAGCGGGTGTTCACGTTCATGTTCTTCTGTTGCTCGTTATATTGCAGGAAGCCGGTGAAAAACAGGGTATTGGTCATCGTTACATCGAGGCGTGGGCCTACGAGCCAGAAAGAGTTGTTGCCCCAGGGTTCAGGGAGATTGATTTTATTGTAATTCGCGCTCAGCGCGATGCTCACATAAGGCTGGAAGCGGTATCCGAGGTCTGTGTTGAGCATCAGGCGATGGCCATCGTCGTAATAACCGCCATAGCGCGCAGAGAAAGCATAGGTGAAAAGGCTTTGCGGTTTCGATACATAGTCCAGTCCCACGGTATTCCAGTTATGCTGCGAACCCACGGCCAGACTATCTTTCCCCGTATTGGTAGGATCAAATTTCTGCAGCAGCCGGATATAGGTATTGGATGCCCAGATGTTCAATGTATTACGTTTGCGGAAAACGATGCCATAGTTCAGCATGGTTTCATTATCTGTACGATGGAAATTTTCATTGAAGAACCAGGTGGTGGTGAGCTGCGGGCCATGGCTCAACACGGGCCCCGACAGCGGGAAGAACAGCCTGGTAGCCTGCGGCGCCATTTTAATATATCCCTGCCGCGGCACATATCCTACTTCTGCATTATAGTTACGTCCTACGTATTCATGCGCCCAGCCAATGTTCCAGACCTTGCTCGTGTATTGGAGGTTGGCGGCATGCACCATATCATGGCCGCTTTTGCCAGGGCTATACGATTTCAGGAAGAGCGCTTTTCCTGTCCAGAAATTGTTGGACGATGCCAGGTTGTATTCCAGTCCCATGTTGCGGTTATAGCGTGAATATATGGGCTGGTCCACCACTTTTGCGGGATCGTAGTTGACAGATTCTTTGTTGATGAAGATAAAACCGAGATTGGACCGGGAGAACATGCGTCGCTGCAAAGCCGCCACAGTAAAGTTCTGCGCGGGAAGGCCAATCTCGCTCTTCGCGCCTGTTTGCATGTTCATCACACCGAGGCGCCAGTCTTTATTGAGTTTCCCGCTGAGGCGTGCACCGAAATGAATAGGCGCTCCCAAACCGATACGGCGTGAGAAGAATGGCCGGATGGTACTGTAGCCGAAATTAGAGAACTGGTCGCCGTTTTCGAGGAAGAACTGTCTTTTCTCCGGGAAAAATAATTCAAAGCGATCGAGGTTGGTGACTTGCTTGTCCACATCTACTTGTGAGAAGTCGGGGTTCACGGTGAGATCAAGATTGAGAGAAGAGGTAACGGCTATTTTAGCGTCGAGGCCTGCATCGCGGCGCCAGGAGGCTTTGTCGCCCTTCACGAAATCTTTGGATACTCCGCCGAGCAGGTAAGGGATAATGGAGATATTGGGTCCTGCGGGCGGTGGCGCGGAGTCCCATTCCAGCGTGCCGGTGTAGGCCAGCGAGGCAGTTGGGAACTGCCGTGGCACGGGCGCCCAGGCTGATTTCTCTGTTGTTTTGAGATCATTGCGGCTGAAGTTGATGCCCCAGCTTTTGATCCCTTTTTTATAACGGATGGTCTTAAAAGGGATGGCTGCTTCAAACACCCATTTGCCATCGTAATTCTTCACGATAGATGTCCATTTGTTATCCCAGCTGAGGTCTACTTTTCCGCCATCGTACATAAGGCCGTCCCATTGTGCGCCGGCGGCGTTGGCGCCGAAAGAGAAGCCGTTGGTCTGGTCATCGAAGGGGTCCATGAAGAAGATGAAGTTATCATTTTTCAGGAAGGCGAAATCTCTGCGCAATGATTCCACCATGTAAGGCCCTTCGCCGGCGGTATAGTTTTCTACAAATATGTAGAGATGGTGTTGGTCGTAGGTCATGCGCACATCCGTGCGCAGGCGGGCTTTGCTGGTATCCATTGGTAATACCATGTGGAAATCGGTAGCTACTGCGGCTTCTTGCCAGGCTGCTTCATCCATTACTCCGTCTATTTTGATCGGTGAAATGGCCCTGCGGATGGGCAGTTTGAAGGATTCATTTTTTTTCTGCGCCATGGCAGGAAGGGCCAGCAGGCAGCATAATAAACGTGGAATTATACGCACAGTTTCAAGGTTGAACAAACAAAATAGTAAATTATAGTTGTAATAAATAGCACGGCCCCTTGCGGGGCCGTGCTATTTATTACAACTTATTACTTTTCACTTGTGTGTCTGGTACCGGCACCTTGATAGCGGTAGTGCGGCTGCTGCGGCCGCGGGTATCGAACACCCGGAATTTCACGAGCTTACCGGCAGCTTTTACCGGACCATTATATACGGGGCTTTTCAGCGTAGGTTCGTCGCCGTTAGTGGTGTAGCGGATCACGAGGCCGGGGAACTGCACGTTAGCGCTCACTACGCCGTCTTCCGCCATGGCGCCGGCAGTGGGGATGCGCCAGTTGTAGCCGCCGCTATAGTGATCGAGGCGGGGCATTTCGCGCTTGCCCATCACGTTGGTGAAAACGCTCCAGGCTTGCTGGTACATGGCATCTGCTTTAGCCGTATCTTTTTCGGTAGCCCAGGCGGGATCCTGCGCCCATGCGCGTTCTGCGAGGCCGAGCAATTTGGGCAGCATCATGTATTCCATGCGTTCGGAAGAGGTCACGGTTTCACTCCACAGCAGTCCCTGGATACCACGGATGTTCGACTGACCAAAGCCGGTGAGGCGGTCTTTTCCTACGAAGAGCGCGGATGTGACAGGATCGCCTTTGCCGTCCACCTTTTGATTTTTATAGTAATCGAAAGGTATGAAGTAGAAAGGTTTATCGATATCTACAAAGCCGCCCCAGTAGAAGCCTGGCTCATCGAAAGATTTCATGTAAGCCATATCGAAGTAAAAATTGCTCACGCCCGACAGGATCACTTTATAGCCAGCATTAGCCAGGCGGTAAGAAAGATCTTCCTGGCCGCCGCCGATCACGTTATTCCACACGTTAAGCTGGAAGTTATCGTTCACGAAATCAGGATTGGGGATGCTGGCGTGTTGCCCGTCCATAGATGTTTTGCGCATGCCGGCTTCTTCCCATGCCGCTGTTTGGAGGCCGCGGGCCTTGAGCAAGTCGTTTACTTTGCGGTAGTAATAATACCAGAGGTCATTTACATTTTTGATGGAGGCATCCTGCTGCATCAGGGCTGCGCAAGCGGGAGACTTTTCAAATGCGCCATTCGGCACTTCATCACCGCCCATGTGAACAGCGGTCAGCGGTGCGCCGGCTTCTTTGTACATCGACTGTAACTCTTCCACGATCTTGTCGAGAAAGCGGTAGGTAGATGGCAAGGCCACATTCATAACGTTATCATTCCAGTCCTGTACAGAGTGGTATTGTGATTGATCCTGGAGATCGGTGAGCAGAAATTCCTCTGCCTCTTTTTGTTTGCCAGCCGCCATCAGGCGCTGGTAGCGGTATTCCATGGATTTGACTGCTGCGCGGGCGTGGCCGGGCGTTTCGATCTCCGGTAAAATACGTATATGCCTTTCCGTTGCATATTTTAATATCTCTACAAAATCCTTGCGGGAGATGTATCCTGTACCGGCAGTATTGGTAGTATCCGGGCCGGAGCCATAAGAAGGCGGCAGCATGGCTTTGAAGTCCACGCTGTGGCCGCGTTTGGCGCCTACCTGCGTCAGTTCCGGCAGTGAGGGTATTTCCAGGCGCCAGCCTTCGTCGTCGCTGAAGTGAAAATGCAGCACATTGAGTTTGTACAGCGCCATCACATCAATGATGCGGAGGAGGTCGCGTTTGTTGTGGAAGTTACGCGCGATATCGATCATGAAGGCGCGGTAACTGAAGCGGGGATGATCGGTCACCTGCACAGCCGGTATGCTGATAGATTTCTGCACACCGGTCCATGCCGCAGGTGATATGAGGGATTTCAGGGATTGTATTGCATAAAAGGCGCCTTCATTGCCGCTGGCGGCGATGGTGATGCCTTGCGGCGTCACATCCAGCTTGTAGGCGCTGGCGGCCAGCGAGGCATCCAGTTGTAATTTGATAGTGGCCTTGCCGGTATTTCGTTTACCCAGTAACGTTAGTAACTCGTTATGGAGGAATTGAGCGCTTGAGTCCAGCTGCGGATCAGCGTTGATCACCGGAGGCGCATCCATCACAAAGGCGCCGCTCTGCATGGTCCAGGATACTGGCGTCGGGAAAACCGGCGGCAGCTGGTTAGCAGGAATATTTTTGATGGCAGCATTCTGCTTAAATATCTCGCCGGGCGTTACGACGGCGCTTTTATCGCCGGGGTAACGCATCAGCTGACGGGCCGTACTGGAAGGGCGAATCGCATAATCTGTGAGGGAGATACCTTTTTCCGGATGCTGTTCCCATACGAGGTACAGGCCGCCGGGCGCATCGGTGAAGTTCACTGCCCAGGCATCGCCCACCATGTTCACTTTCAGCGAATCGCCAGGAGCGATACCGGCGAAATTATCGGCGGGCGACAAACGGTAAAGGTCTCCATTGACATGATCTATTTTAATATTGCCAGGTATCACCCCTTCTTTCACACTCCGCACGAAATTGAAATACAGTTGCCATCCCTTTGCAGGAAAGGCTTTGCCGCCGGTGTTGATAAACGTGAAGGTAGATAGGAACTCCGCTTTTCCCTGGTAGTTATTTTCTACCACTTCCCAGCTGGTCCTTAATTTAGTAGCGTCGAAAGGTGTTTGCTGCGCATGGGCTGTTCCAATGGAATTGGCCAGGAATGCCGAAGCGGCCACCAGTTTTGTGAAATGTTTAAGCCTGGTCATGTGTCTTAACATTAAATTAAATAGTACGGATTATATGAGGTGCGACAAGTTGTTTGTAGCAGTGTAGGCAAATCTGATGGCATATCTTCGCAGTTGTGTCAATGCCACCATTTGTGGCGATCTTGTAAGATAGTCACTAATCCTCAAATAAGCAAGCTACTGGTCACTTAGCGGTGCGATGCCACTATCTCGTCCCAGTATTTTGATGCATAGACCTTAATGACCGGCGGAATATCATCGAATGCAGCATCCATTTTTTTCACTGGCTGATCGCCTTCCTGTTGCGGGAAACTGCCGCGGATCGCATACTTTTTGTTTTTGTAGTGTACCATCATCTTCATGGTAACGGGGTCGAGCCCATCGGGCCAGCAATAATATACGAAGATGGTTTCTGCTTCACCATCGTGATCGATATCCACGATCCTGGTCTTTTTTTCATCGAAGAAAACCGCGGTGAGCGGGCCTGGGGCGGCCTCCTTCACCTCCCAGCGAAGCAACAATCCGCCATGGTCGTGTGTATATTTATAGGCATGTATCACGGTGCCCATGGTATCGGTGGGTGTGATCTTTTCTTCCTGGGAGAGAATGAACTGGTGAAGGCCCATGGCATCACCGATCTCGTAAGCCTGTATTAACCTGCCGGGAAAATCCGCCTCTATCTCCTCAGGCTTCGGCACCGTCACCTTCAGTTCCCGTTGTTGTGAAGATGCGCTAAAAGCTGCCACCAGCAAGGGGATAACAAACATCAGTGCTAGTCTTTCTTTCATAAACATGCGTTATAGCCCGACAAATATAGGAAGATTGTCGCTGCTGATTATTCTTTAACTTTAAACAAATAACGATCAACATATGATAAAAGGGTTCATCGGATTTTCATGTGGAAGCCTGCTATTGATTATTGTATTGGGAATGTTTTTCCCCTGGGTATGGTGGTTGCTCATACTGGTATTGCCCGTAATAGTAATGGGGATACTGGACCTGCGGCAAACCAAACATGCCATCATCCGCAATTACCCGGTGGTAGGGCGTATGCGCTACTGGATGGAGGCCTTGCGGCCCAAGATCTACCAGTATTTTGTAGAGAGCGATATTGACGGGCGGCCGGTAAACCGTGTAGACCGATCCACCATTTACCAGCGCGCCAAACGTGAACTGGATACGCAGCCTTTCGGTACGCAGTTCGACGTATATGCAGAAGGTTATGAATGGATGGCGCATTCCATCCAGCCGCGCGATTTCGAGAAGATGGATGCCGATCCGCGGGTAACGATCGGCGGTAAAGATTGCAAACAACCTTATTCCGCCAGTATCTTCAACGTGAGCGCGATGAGCTATGGGTCGCTGAGCTCCAATGCTGTAGAGGCTTTGAACGGCGGGGCCAAACTGGGCAACTTCGCGCATAACACCGGCGAAGGCGGCATCAGTGATTTTCACCTGAAACAAGGCGGCGATATTATCTGGCAGATCGGTACCGGCTATTTCGGTTGCCGCGACGACGAAGGCCGTTTCTCCGATGCGCTCTTTGCAGAGAAGACAGCGCTGCCGCAGATAAAAATGATCGAGCTGAAAATATCACAAGGCGCCAAACCAGGCCATGGCGGCATATTACCGGCAGCAAAGAATACGCCGGAGATAGCGGCCATCCGCCATGTGAAGCCCTATACCACTGTCTTCTCCCCTCCCTATCATACTGCTTTCAACAGTCCGCGGGAAATGATGCAGTTCATTGGCCGTATGCGGGAGCTGAGCAAAGGCAAGCCGGTGGGCTTCAAGCTGTGCATTGGCCAGCAGCGCGAGTTCTACGCCATCTGTAAAGCCATGATCGCTACTAATATCTATCCCGATTTCATCACCGTTGACGGCGGCGAGGGCGGTACCGGCGCAGCGCCACCGGAGTTCTCCAACTCCGTAGGCATGCCCCTGATGGATGCATTGGCTTTTGTACATGATACCCTAACGGGCTTCGGTATACGAAAAGAGATGAAGCTGATCGCCTCCGGTAAAGTGCTTACGGGCTATCATATCCTGCGTGCGCTGGCTCTTGGCGCCGATACCTGCAACAGCGCCCGTGCTATGATGATGGCCATCGGCTGTATCCAGGCCTTGCAGTGCAATACCAACAAATGCCCTACGGGCGTGGCCACACAGGATAAATGGCTGATGGCCGGCCTTGTGGTAGATGATAAAAAACACCGCGTAGCCAACTACCACCGCGATACGATAGAGAGTGCCGTGGAACTGGCTGCAGCAGCAGGTTTGAACGACATCCATGCAGTAACGCGCCGGCATATGTTCCGCCGGGTGTTCATGAACCAGGTACGTACTTTTGAGGATATCTATCCCAGCACCGCGCCGGGCGCATTGCTCAACGGAGCGGCTCCGGAGCCACTGAAGCAGGTCATTGATGAAGCAAGCGTTGACAGCTGGAATTAAACCTGCACCTGCGCTGGCTGGTAAAGATTTACCGCATTGGTATAACAGATCTTTTCAGCCAGCTCAGGTGAAAAACTTTTCTGTACCAGTTGCAGATCCGCATCAGCAAAGGGCCGTGGCGCACGGGTGGAAGGCAGGTCGGTGCCGAAGATCAAAGCGGCGGTATTGATGGCGGTGATCTGGCGCATGGCGGTAACTACGTCAAAATCGCAGCGACTGAAGCCGGTGGCTTTTACGATGGCGCCTTTTTCTACCAAGGGCAATAAATATTTAAAGCCGGCTTTGGAGAGGCCCAGGTGGTCGATCACTACTTTTGGCAATTTGCGCAGGGTGGTGGAGATGCTGGGCAGTTGCCGGGAATCGATATAGAGTTCTACATGCCATTTAACGAGCTCGTATACACGCAGTGCGAGTTTTTCGAGATATTTGATGCTTTCAGAGCCGCCGCGTTGCACATTAAAGCGCACTGCGCGTACGCCTGCCTGATGTAAGGAGATGATCTCTTCATCGGCGGTGGTGGCGGGGACCTGTGTTACGCCTACAAAAGAGGGTCCTAATGTTTTCAATGCATCCAATAAATATCCCTGGTCAAAACCCTGGAAAGAGCCTGACACGACGGCGCCGCCGCTGATATGCAGTGAGGCTGTCCGCTCGCGGTAATCCGCAACAGTAAAGGCAGGTGGCAAATATCCCTGATTGGGCTGCAAGGGGTGCTGGTGGTCTATGATGTGCAGGTGTGCATCAAATACGGGCTTTTCAAACATATCTCATCGCTTATGATACACAAGCTACGAAATAATCCTGATACAAATATGTGGCGCGGTGGCGCCACATATTTATAAAGATCAGTCCATGGCTGCGGCAGCCGCTTCATCAACGAACCAGTGCAGTTCGCCGTCCTGCGGCCTGATGAGCTGGGAAGGATATCTTTCTGCATCGAAGGTGCCTTCGATCACATTTTTCAAAGTGATGGCCTTGCCGGAGCCGGTAGCGAGGAACACTACGCAGGAAGCGCGGTTCACCAAGGGCGCAGTGAGAGTGATGCGGTACATATCCTGCGCCTGCAGGAAGAATGCTTTCACCCAGGCATCGTGTTCATGTACCACGGGTGTACCGGGGAATAATGACAAGGTATGCCCGTCATCTCCCATTCCTAATAATACGAGATCGAAGGTATCCTCTTCCTCATCATCAAAATATTTTTTCAGTATCGCCTCATATTCCGCGGCAGCCGCTTCCGGGGCGATATCTGTGCGCATCACGTGGATATGCTCGGGGTTTACCGGTACTTTATTGAGGAGCACCTCAAACGCCATGCGTGCATTGTTGCGGTCATCTTCAAAAGGCACCGCCCTTTCATCTCCCCAGAAAAAATGTACTCTCTCCCATGGAATGATCTGGCTGTATGGCTCTTTGGCGAGCAGGGCATACAATTGTTTGGGCGTATTGCCGCCTGATAATACGAATGTAAAATGCTCCTGATCCTGGAGCACTTCCTGTATGTAGTTGCTGATCCATGCGGCTACATTTTCACTGAGCTGTGCCGGATCTTTCGCGATGTGTAGTTCCATAAGATGTGAATTAGAAATATTTTCGCCCACCGCTGTAGTAGTGGTGGGCGAAAGTATATTTATTTCGAAGGAAGATTGATCCAGCTGTGACCATCACGGGCAACGAGCGCGTCTGCATCGTCGGGGCCCCATGAATCGGGTGCATAGTTGGGATAGTCTTGCGGGCTGCGGTTTTCCCATGTTTCTAGGATGGGCATGATCACCTTCCAGGCAGCATCTACCTGGTCGCCGCGCATGAACAGGGTGGCATCGCCTTCCATTACATCCAGCAGCAGCGTTTCATATGCTTCCGGTGCGTGTTCGCCGTTGGCGGCATCGTAGTTGAAGGTCATATCCACCGGGTCGAGGGTCATGGTTTGACCGGGGCGTTTGGCCTGGAAGCGGATACGGATATCCATTTCCGGCTGTATGCTGATGGTGAGCCTGTTGGGGCGCCATGTTTGAGCCGCTTCTTCAGGGAAAGCATAGTGAGGCGCTTCCTTGAACTGGATCACGATATTGGTCGCTTTCTGGTGCAGGTATTTACCGGTGCGCACATAGAATGGAACGCCCTGCCAGCGCCAGTTATCGATATAGAATTTAACAGCGGCATATGTTTCGATGTTGGAATTGGGGTCTACGCCTTTTTCCTGGCGGTAGCCTGTTACCTTTTCTCCTTTCATCCAGCCGCCTGAATACTGGCCACGAACGGCGTATTCGTGTACTTTATCTTTAGTGATGCGGCGGATGGCGTTGAGCACATCTACTTTTTTGTTACGTATTTCATTGGCATCGAAAGATACCGGGGCTTCCATCCCGATCATGCAAAGTATTTGCAGGATGTGGTTCTGCACCATGTCACGCAGGGCGCCGGCTCTTTCGTAATAACCGCCGCGGCCCTCCAGGCCTACGCTTTCAGCGGCGGTGATCTGTACGTACTCGATGAAGTTACGGTTCCATACCGGCTCAAACAGTGCGTTGGCAAAGCGGAAGGCCAGGATGTTCTGTACCGTTTCTTTACCGAGGTAGTGATCGATGCGGTAGATCTGTTCTTCTGTGAACCTTGCTGCCAGCAGCTCATTCAGTTCATGTGCGCTTTTCAGGTCGTGGCCGAAAGGCTTTTCGATCACGATGCGGGTGCAATGTTTATCGGAGCAGAGGTCCAGCGCGCCCAGCCTGGTAGCGATATTCGGCACCAGTTGCGGCGCTACGGCCAGGTAGAAGATCACGGTGGGATGTACGCCCCATTCGCTTTCTTTCTGTTTTACGTAGTCGGTGAGTTTAGCGTAAGCCGCGGGATCTTCTGCATCCATCTGCAAATAATTCACATGCTGGCTGAAGTCGGCCCAATGGCCATTCTGTTCGCCTTTACGGCGGGAGAATTTGCTGATACCTTCCAGCAGGTGTCCACGGTATTCATCATCACTATATGGACTGCGGCCCAGGCCTGCGATGGCAAACTGCTCGGGCATCCAATCGTCGAGGAACAGATTGTATAGCGCAGGCGTAAGTTTCCGGTAATTTAAATCGCCGCTGCCGCCGAAGATAAAGAGGATGGTGGCAGGTGGGCGTTTATGGATCTGCATATATTAATTTAAAAAATGAATTGCTTTGAATATTACTGCCATTCGGTGTGGAAAGTACCTGGCATATCAATGCGCTGATAGGTATGTGCACCGAAGTAGTCGCGCTGGGCCTGAATCAGGTTAGTGGGCATGCGCTCCGTGCGGAATGCATCGAAGTACGACAATGCCGACATCAGCCCTGCCACGGGAATGCCTGCCTGTGCGGCTTGCGCCACTACGCTGCGGGTGTTTGCCTCTACGGATTTCACGAGGTAAGCCACGCCCTTGTCGAGCAGGATATTAGGCAGATTGGTATTTTGCTGATAAGCCTGTGTAAACACTTCCAGCAGGGAAGAGCGGATGATGCAACCACCACGCCATACTTTCACTACTTCCGGCAGTGGTATTTCCATTTGCAGTTCGCGGGAGGCTTCGTGCAGCATAGCCAGGCCTTGTGCGTAGCTCAGGATGGTAGCGAAGTACAGGGCATCATGCACTTGTTTGATCCACATGTCTGCGGTGGCGTGTATCTTGTTTTCCGGTTCTGCATACAGCTGGGCGGCCTGTGTGCGTTGCTCTTTGAAGCCGGAGAGGGTGCGCATGGCTACCGCGGTATCGATCACGGGAACGGCTACCGGCAGTTCCATCGAGTCCTGTGAGGTCCATTTGCCAGTGCCTTTGGAGCCGGCTTTGTCGGAGATCACATCTACGAGGCGCTGACTGGTTTTATCATCATTCTTGAGGAAGATATCTGCGGTGATCTCTACGAGGAAAGACTGGAGCACGCCGTCGTTCCAGCTTTTGAACACTTCATGGAGCTGATCGTTGTTGAGGCCTGCGCCTTGCTGCAACATTTCATAGCATTCGCTGATCAGTTGCATGATCGCATATTCGATACCGTTATGCACCATTTTCACGTAGTGGCCTGCGCCTTCTTTACCGAGGTAGGCTACGCAGGGCGTATCTTTTACTTTGGCCGCGATGGCTTCCAGCATGGGTCTTACTTTAGCGTAGGCTTCGAGGTCTCCGCCTGGCATGATGCTCGGGCCGGTACGTGCGCCTTTTTCACCACCGGAAACGCCGATACCCATGAAGTGGATACCTTTTTCGCGGAGATATTTTACGCGGCGTAAAGTGTCGGTGTAGTGGGAGTTACCACCGTCGATCACTACGTCGCCCTGCTCCAGCAGCGGCAGCAGAGAGGCAATTACGTCGTCAACGGGTTGTCCTGCGGGGACGAGCATCATCAGCTTGCGTGGGCGTTCCAGCATCTGCACCATGGTAGCCAGTTCGGCTACGCCTTTAACGTTGGTGCCGGCGGTGGCGGCAGATTCCAATGCGGCTGTTTTTGAAGCGTCCTTATCAAAACCGATAACGGAGAAGCCGTGATCAGCCATATTGAGCAAGAGGTTGCGACCCATTACTCCCAGGCCAATCATTCCAAAATCATATAAGCTGTTTGCCATAAGAAGAGTAGTTACTTAAATGGAGATGTAAAAGTAGAAAAGAATTATCAATTTCGCGCAAAGGGTGCAACTGCCCGCTGCGCGTGCGTTTTTTTCTCGCAAAGCAGCGTAAGCAGCAAAGCAGCATAAGGCGCGCTGCGCGCGCCATTAAGAAATAGTTATTTTCTATATCGCGAAATAAAAAATCGATCTCTCCACAGCGCGCAGCGCAACTTATGCTGCTTTGCTGCTTACGCTGCTTTGCGAGCCACTACGCGGAGTTTCTTCCGGCGTTGATGATACCAAAGCTGCAACGCATCACGAGCTTCTCATACGTCTCTTTGCCGGCGCCATTAGCGGCATCTGCATCCAGTTCACGGATACGGGTGAGCGCATATTGCTGAATGGTGAGCAAAGGCAACACAATGCGTTCGCGCATCTGGATAGACAACTGATCGATCGGGCTTCCGGCCATCAGTTCTGCCTCGCCGCTCAGGCGGAGCAGGTATTTGCGGGTCAATTCATATTCGTCATAGATCTTCTGCCATACCTCGCCATATTGCGGATGTTTGGCCAGATAAGCGGTGAGCGGGAAATAACTTTTCTTCATCGCCATCTCACAGTTATCGAGCAAGGTGCGGAAGAAGAGCGAATGTTTATAGAGATGATCCACTTCTTCCCATTGGCCTTTTTGATCGAGCTGCTGCAAAGCGCTGCCCACGCCGTAATAGCCGGGCACATTTTGTTTCAGCTGGCTCCAGGCGCCTACATAGGGAACGGCGCGCAGATCGTTCAGGTTCAGTTTGGCCGAGGCATTGCGTTTGCTCGGGCGACTGCCAATATTAGCCTCTGCATAGTAGCGCAAGGGGCTGGCATGATCCAGGTAAGCGAGGAAATAAGGATGCAGTTTTAATTTATTATAAGCCTCATAACCCGCATCTGCCAAGGATTGCAGCAGTTGCTCCTCTTTTCGTGTAAGCGTTACCTCGCGGGAAGAGAACAACTCATTACTGATACCGGCATGTACCAATTGCTCCATATTGAACTGTGCGGCATCCACAGTGCCGAAGTTGGAGCTGACGGTTTGCCCCTGTATCGTTTGCTGTATTTCCTTATTGGCAATATTGCGTCCCATGGAAGCATAGAACTGGTGCGTTTTTCCGCCGCCACGTGCCGGAGGGCCGCCACGGCCGTCGAAGAACACGACGTTGATACCGTATTCCTTGGAGATAGCGGTGAGTTCTTCTTTCGCTTTGTAGATGCTCCAGTTGGCCATCAGATAGCCGCCGTCTTTGGTACCATCGGAGAAACCGAGCATGATGGTCTGGTAACCCTGGCGGCGGTGCAGGTGTGCGCGGTAATCTTCATTTTCATACAGCGCTTTCATCACCTGGCCGGCACGGCGCAAGTCGTCGATGGTTTCAAAGAGCGGCACAATATCTACTGTTATCTCTTCTTTCTTCCATCCGCTCAACAGGAACAGGGCATATACTTCTATCACGTTCAGTTCACTGGTACTGTGACTGATGATATAGCGGTTGCAGCCTTCTTCTCCGTTGGCGGCCTGTATATTTTTGATGGCGGCGATGGTCTCCAATGTGTCTTTATGCAATGGTATGGATAACTGCGCCGGATCTACCTGTCGGTTCACTTTCAGCAGGGTGGCCACTTTCTGGGCATCGCTGAGGGTGGAATAATTTTTCGGCAGCAGGTCGGTGCTGGCGGCGATATCATCCAGTAGCGCCACGTGCACGGAGCTGTCCTGGCGGATATCCAGAGTAGCGAAGAACAGGCCGAATATCTGCACTTTGCTCACGAGGTTATCTATCAGGTGCACAAAGAGGCCATTGTGTTCTTCCACGATCGTTTTTCGTATAGCCGAGAGCGTGTCCAGTATTTCCTGGCTGGTAATATCTGCTTTATGATCGGTGAGATAAATATTGCGTGAGAGCTTGGCCTCAAGAGCGCCCACTACATTTTCCACCCCTTTGAAAGTGAGGCGGCGTTTGAGATTCCGGACTTCGCGGAAATAGCATTTCATGATAGACTCCCGGAGCGCTGCTGCCACGGCCACGGTTGTGGGGGCCGTTACGAAGGGGTTACCATCGCGGTCGCCGCCGGGCCAGAATCCCATGCGCAGCACGCCATTGCCGGCATTCACTGCGTCGGGAAACTGCGCATTCAGGAAAGACATGATGCGGCCGCCGGCCTGGTAAAAAATATTTTCGAGGAACCATATGAGGCTGATGGCTTCATCATATGGCGTGGGTTTTTCTTTTTTGAAGAAAGGCGTTTTGCCGAGTTGTTGCAGGTACATGTTCACCTGCGCCGTATTATCGTCGATAAGCGCTTTAGCCAGGTCGTTGATGATGCCCAGCACTTCACCGGGATAGAACTGTGTAGGGTGTGCGGTGAGTACGAGCCTCACGGAAAAGTCCTTCAGTTTTTCTTTCAGCTGCTCCTGGGCTTGTTCCTGCATCACTTCTGATTGCAGGTGGCGGAGGGTGCCGGCGCCTTGCAGGTCGCGGATATAGCGGAAAGCGGCATCTTCGAGCGCATCGAACAATACCACCTGCCGTTCGGCATATTGAATAAAACGGAAAAGCAGATCGATTTTCTGCCGTTCATCCTGGAAACCGGTATACTGCTCAAAAAATGCGTCCATGATCTCCTGGGGGCTGCTGCCCTTGGCATAGTGCTCTTCGCAGTGCAGAAGAAAAAGGGACAGGAATATACCCGTTTTCTCTACCCGGTGAAAAGGCAGGGAGGTAAAAAGACTATTATACAGCTGAAACTTTGTACCAACAAGGTTCTTAAACTGTTGCAGCGAATTATTTACCGGCGCTTCCATACGATATATCCATTTAAATTGGCTGAAGATGAGAACTAAGCGGGCGTTAAATTAATAATTATTCTGTTTAGTTGTTTATATATCAAAAGCTTTATTTTTTGATTATTTTTTTATGGAATTATAAAATGTTTAAATAATATCTAATAACATATTTAAAAAAATCCCGGTGGCCGTAGCAACACCGGGATGTGTGTATCAGGGATAGATGGCGGAAAGAGAAGAGGTTAAATGGACGGAAGGCCGTACGAAATTTTATTCATGGTCGAGTTTGAAGCGGACAGGAAGATTGAAATACACGGCTACGCTCTGGTTGTTCTGACGGCCGGGCTTCCATTTGGGCATGGTCTTCACCACGCGGATGGCTTCTTCTTCCAGTCCGCCGCCTTTGGCTGCGCCAGTGGTTTTCACGTCGGTGATGGTGCCGTCGCGGTTCACCACGAATTGAATGAATACGGTGCCTTCAATACCGTTTTCTGTAGCGGCATGCGGGTAACGGATGTTTTTGGAAAGGAACTTCATCATGGCTGCTTCGCCGCCGGGAAACTCCGGCATGATCTCTACGAAAGTGAGCGGCGTTTCTGATTCTGTTTTACCGGGCGGTGCGGCAACTACGCCAGATCCTTTGCCAGCCAGCATTTCAGGCGGCACGCCGTCGTCGGCTCCTGCTGTGTTGGCAACGCCGATAGCGACGTTGGGTTTGATCTCATTTTGCGCCAACATTTCATCTGCTTCTCTCACCTGGTCGTCGGGTTCGATCCTGGGCGTTGTCACTTTCACGGTAGCGGCGGCAGGCGGAGGCGCGGAAGTTACCGGTGGTGGCGGGATCACGGGCTTTTCTTCTTTTGGCAATACCGGCTCAATGGGCGTGATGTCGGTGATTTTAAAAACTGGTTTGTCGGTCCTCACGGCTGCGTGCAGCGCATTATCCAGCATATAACCGCCTACCAGTACCAACATCAGCGAAGCGGTTCCTATGATCGCATTGCGTACACGGCTGTCGTAACGGCTGCGTAATTCGTAGGCCCCATAATCCTTGTTCCTGCCATCGAACAGGATATCGAGAAAGTCATTCCCGTGGATGATTTTAGTTGAGTCCATAGCAATTTGTTTTTTATGTAGATGAGCGGAAAAATTATTTTCCATACGCCATCGCAAAAAAAAGTTTCTATAGACAAGAAGAAGCCCCGACAAGACATCGGGGCTTACTGGCACTAGAGGACCTGATCTGAAAACAGATGGTTCTTTAAATTTAGGCTTTCCGAAAAACGTATAGGTGTTAACGTTATACCGTTATAATAGGTTCCTTTTCTTCTGCGGACAGTTCGCTGCCTTTCTTCTTTGACTTGAAGATGGGATAGAATACCTGCGCATACCATTCTTCTTCATGATAATCTTCAAGCCCATACTCCTCGGGGTATTTGCGGGTGATCTTTGCTGTGCCGAAGATCACATCCCAGAGGAAGAACATATTGCCATAATTACCGTTGTAGTGTCCAACGCCATCACGGTTGTGGGCCGCATGGTGTGCATGATGCGTTGCAGGCAGCGATATCGTCCGCTCCAACACCCATGCCACCGGATGCAGCCACTTATGATCATACAGCGGTTTGTCCCAACGGATACTGGAATGCGCCATGGTAGTGATCAGCCCTTTAACGCCGCGCACCACCAGCGCAGGCAAACCCAGGCCCAGATAGGTTAAGGTAATGGTAGCGTATATCTGCGGGAACAACACCGTATAAATAAAATTCTGCCGGCTGGCCATCGCCATGCCCATATAAGGCGCTGAATGATGCGTGCGGTGGAACTTCCACAACCACGGCACTTCATGATGCAGGCGGTGATACCAGTATTGCGTAAGATCGTCGGAAACCGCCAGCAACACCACTCCCCAGCCAAAAGGCACCCAGCTGAATACGTTGCGGTACTGTGGTATCACGCCCGGCAACAGGGTGAGCGCAAACCAGGATATAATAACGGGCATGACTATACGCCCGAGTAAGATACAGGCGAGGTCCACTGCTTTCTCGTTCAGTTTCCAGTTACGGTATAAACCAAAAGAGAACTCCAGCACGCCCGTCAACAGCAGGATCACCGTGAGGCCCCAGCCATTCAGGTTTTCAAAGATCAATTTGATGCTTGCCATATAAACAGATTTTTCAGGTTACTGATACCATATCTTCAGCAGTTGCAGGATCACCCATACAAAGAGCAGCGGCAAGAAATACAATGCCACGCTTACAAAGAATTTGCGGATGATCAGCCAGACGTCTTGCATTTTTTTATTTTTTTATTTGATTATTTGATTATTTAGATGGGGAATGGGTATAGCTCTCCGTCTACTTCCAGTGCGTAGCTTACTTTGTTGGGCCATACGGGCTTTTGCAGCTGGCTTTCCCATTTGGCAAGGTCTGATTTCAGCTCCTGCAATTTTGATGGCTGAATGGCTGAGAGGTCTTTCTTCTCTGCAATATCTTCTCTCACATTATACAGGAACTGTTTATTATTTCTTTCATTCACATACAACTTGTAATCTCCCTTCAGCACGGCTTTGGAGTATCCGCTGCGCCAGTAAAGGATTTCATGCGGCGTAGTGTGCTGCTGGCCGAGATAGGGCAACAGGTTCACGCCATCGTATACACGCCCTTCCGGCAGCGGAATGCCTGCGGCGGCGGCGGCAGTGGTATAGATATCGAGATTGCTCACCGCTTGCTGGTATTGCTTGCCGGCAGGCACTTTGCCAGGATATACCACATAGAAAGGAATACGGATGCCACCATCGAAATCGGAGAGTTTCCCTCCTTTCAGCGGCCGGTTGTCGGTAGCGCGGGTATAGGTGGCGCCGCCATTGTCGCTGGTAAAGAAAATAATGGTTTCTTCATCGAGGTGCAGTTTTTTCAGTTGCTCCCGGATACGGCCTACCGCGCGGTCCAGTGCGGTGATCATACCATAGTACACTCTTTTCGTAGTGTCTTTAACGTTAGGATAGAGATCGAAATCTTCTTTCTTTGCCTGGAAAGGATCATGCGGCGCGTTGAAAGGCAGGTAGAGGAAGAAAGGCTGATCCTTGTTCTCTGTGATGTATTGGATAGCCTCATCCGCCAGTTTATCCGTGAGATACTTTTTTTCCAGCACTTCCACATTGTTACGCACAATACGGTTGGAGCCGTTGCGGTGCCAGGCGGCCACTTCGCTCAGCGACCAGGGCAGGTGCCAGTCTACAATACCGGGAGTATGTTCCGGCGCGTACTCGGTGAGGCCGCTGTAGAAGCCATAATGATAATCGAATCCGCGCTGCTGCGGGAAGAAACCTTCTTTTTCTCCCAGGTGCCACTTGCCGATAACAGCCGTTTTGTAACCGGCGTTATGAAACAATTGTCCTAATGATACTTCCGAGGCTGGCAGGCCTTTGGGCAGTTTGTCGAACTCCTCGTCGGTGATATCGAGCTTTTCAATGATGCTGTTACGCGACTGCAGGCGTGCTGCCAGGGCGCGTTGTTGTTCGGGCGACAGGCGTACGCCTGCATCCTGTGGCACCAGGTACTCAAATCCGAAGCGCTGCTGGTAGCGGCCTGTCATCAGGCCCGCCCGCGAAGGAGAGCAGATGGCGGCAGTACTGAAGGCATGGGTGAAGCGGGTACCGTCTTTCCCCAGCGCGTCGATGTTCGGTGTTTTGATCACCTCATTGCCGAAGGCGTGCAGATCGCTGTAGCCCAGGTCATCGGCCAGTATCACGATCACATTGGGGCGTTTTTTATGTGCAGGTTTTTCATTTTCGCGTGTAGTCATTGCAGTTAGTGCGCCAGATACGATGGTCAATAGCAGCAATGGTGTTCTTAAGGTGGCAAATGTGAACATAAATAATCATTTTTTATTGATCCCACCAGAGGCGGGGCGTTTGATAATTGGTATTAGCAGGCGTATGGCTGTTGAGCGATTGCTCCGACTGTGGATACGGGAACCGCCGCGGAATGGCGCCATTGGGGTTCAGTGCATGTGTCGCATTCTGGGCCAGCGGTATATCGGGGTAGCCGGTACGCCGGTAGTCTGTCCAGGCCTCCGGTTGCAGGAACAAGGCGATATACTTCTGTGTGATCACGGTTTGCAGGTCGGCGTTAAAATCGCCGCTCAGTGTAGCCTTTCCCGTTATATAAGCCTGTTGCTTCGCCGGCGTGGCAAAAGGATCATCTGCATTGGTGATCACTTTTTCAAAAGATGCCTTCACGGCATCCTGCAAGGCAGTTTGGGCCAGAGGATCGGCGGCGTTGAGGATCAGCCTTGCTTCTGCTTCGATGAACTTGGCTTCTGCGAAGCTGATCAATACCACCGGCGAGGTGGGCGCGCCGTAGTAGCTGCCTATCAGCGAGAAAGCGCCTGGCACGCCGGCAACGCTGCCCCTGTAGGTGCTGCTGCCCGACGGCGAGGTGGTGGCGAAGTAGGCCCGACGCGGATCTACCAATGCGGCGGGCGCTTGTGTAGACGGATCTTTCACGCCGTTGCCATTGAGCAGGTTCACGAATGCCGCTCCTAACCCCACCCACCCCGGACGGGTCACATTTTGTTGATAAAACGGGTTTGCATTGGTAGCTGCCGAACCGAAGTTGAGCAGCGCATCCTGGCGGCTGTTGGCGATGCCCCGCCAGCTGTTGTTACTATAGAGATATGCCAATGCCTGCGTGGCGGCCTGTTGCGCTCCTTGTTTGCTAAGATGCAGTGCCAGCCGGGCTTTCAGCGTCCAGGTGGCAGCGATCCATTTGCGGGTGTCACCGTTGAAGACGAGATCGTCGGAGCCAGGCAGCGCGCCTTTATTAGCAGAGGCGGGCTGCGACAGCTCCTGTAAAGCAGTATCCAGTTGTAGTTGCAGGTCTTTATAGATATCCTGTTGTTTGTCGTAAACAGGGGTGGCGGCGCCGCGCAACTGCAAGGCCTGTGAATAGGGAATATCACCGAAGAGGTCAGTAAGCGTACTATAGCCGTAAGTGAGCAGTACCCTCGCGATCCCTTTATAGTAGGGCAATTGCTGCTGTGCGGCCTTCACTTGCAACTGCCGGAGGTTTTCAAAGGAGGTATAATAAAAGTTGCTCCATACCGCATTGAAACGCGCAGGGCCGGCAGTATAATTGTCGTTGGAGGCGGCATCGCCATTGGCGCCGCTTACCTGCTGGATCACCGTACCGGTAATGAGGCCGGCATCCACTCCGAGGCTGAACGACAAAGACACTTCGGCGCCGCTGAGGATGGCGCTCACCGGCGCATCCGGCGTGGCGTTCGGGTTCACGTTGGTGCCCGACAAGCGGCAACCGGCCGTCAGCAATAATAAAAGTGTATATCTGTATATTTTCATATATCCGTTACCGTTATCTTCATTAAAAAACTACATTCAGTGCAGCGCCATAACTGCGGGTGCCAGGCGTTGTCCAGAAATCCACGCCGGAAGCGTTGGACAGGCCATTACGGGCGCCGAGGTCCGGATCACTGCCGGTATAATTGGTGGCCAGCAGGAAATTGCGGCCCGACAACGTTACGCTGGCTCTTTGCAGGTGCACGCTTTTCAGCCAGTGTTCCGGCAGCTGGTAAGTGATGTTGATATCTTTCAACTTGATCCAGTAAATGTTCTTCTCCACATATAATCCCTGTATATTGAAGGTGCTGCGGTACCAGTCCTGGCTCAATACGGCAGGAATATCGTTGGCAGTGCCTTTTCCGGCTTTTATGCCTTCAAATACTGTGGTGCTGCCGCGGTTGGCGGTGGATTCATCCACACCGTTGAATACCATTTGCAAACGGGGCGCATTAAACACGTCAAAGCCATAGCGGGTATCCAGCAGGAAGGAAAGCTGTACCGGGCCGATCTTCAGCTCGTTACGCCAGCCTGCGTTGAATTTGGGATTGGGATCACCTATACGGCTAAACGAAGTATTGATGAGCGGGTAGCCGTAATTGGGATTGGGCTTGCCCCCGATGGTGGCATTATCATCGATGAGCACCTGGCCTTTATCATTACGTTTCACATCATTGCCAAAGAATACGCCATAGGGCTGACCAGCCATACCACGGGCTTCTATCCACACGCCGCCGAGCGTAACGCTGTTGAGGCCATCGGCGAGCGTTCGTACCTCGCTGATATTTTTAGAGAAGAGCAGCGTGGTATTCCATTCAAAATGCCGGGTACGTACGATGCGTTGCTGCAAACTCGCTTCTATGCCGCGGTTCACGATCACGCCGGCATTGCGCAGGTCGTACAGTGCGCCTGAAGATGCCGGCAAAGACACGGGAATGATCTGATCGCGGCTGGTATTATGATAGTATACCCCTTCGAGGATGGTTTTATTTTTGAAGAAATGCAATTCTGCGCCGGCCTCCCAAGTTTGTATGCGCTCCGGTTTCAGATCGGGATTGCCCAACACGCCCGACAGATCCCCTTGCTGATTGCCGATCGCCAGTCCGGGCTGGTTGTTGAAGGGAAAAGTGATACCGCTTTGTATCCATCCGGATACGCGCGCATTGTTATAATACGTTTGCAGAGAATACGGATCAGCATCGTTGCCCACTTCCGCAAACGTAGCACGCACTTTACCAAAATTGAGGATGCCCCAATTGGTATGTATGGCATCTGTGAAAATAAAACTGCTGCCTATTGAAGGATAAAAGAAAGCATTGCGGCCTTTGGGCAGCGTGGAGCTCCACTCGTTGCGGCCAGTGAGCTCCAGGAACAGCCATTGCTTGTAATCCAGTTTGATATCGCCGTAGCCAGCCACCAGTTTCCTGCGGATCGTTTGGTTGAAAGTGAGCGTGGTAGCGGCATTGGAGATATTGAAATTGCCGGGCACGGTAAGGCCGTCGCCGCGGGTATTCACCTGGTTCCGCCAGGAGTTATAATAGTTATGGCCGAGTATAACGGTAAGGCCTATATCCTTTCCGATCTTCCTTTGAGCGGAGAGGATGAAATCGGTGTTGATATCTCTTCTGCCGTAATTAACATCATTGATGGTGCCGGTGGCCACTCCTGAAGTACCCCGGCTGAAGGCCCCTTTGCGCACATCGGTATAGTTATCGATGCCGTAGCGGAAAGTGGCCTTGAGCCAGTCGAGTACGTCGTAGTTGGCTTCCGTAAAGCCAATAAAGCGATTGGTCTGGTCGCTCTGCGGGTTCATGTTGAGCGACCAGTAGGGGTTATCCCATCCGCGGCCATTGGCGTAAGAGCGGGAATCGCCCCAGGGTTTGGCGGTGGTAGGCGGGAGCTTGTAGGCATCGTCGTGCCGCCAGGCATCACTGTAACCATTCGTGATGTCGAAGTTGTCCGGAGAATTGATCAGCGCCCGCACCACATTGGTATTGAAGCCACCCATGAGGGCGCGGTTGTTGGCGCCCGACTGGATGTAATTAATACCGGCTGCGATCTTCAGCCGTTCTGTTACGGTGTAGTCGGCGTTCAGGCGCACCGTATGCCGGTAGAAATCGGTGGTGGGTATGATGCCTGTCTGATAGAGATCTCCATAGGATAAATAATATCCGGCATTACCGGTATTGCCGTAGGCGCTGATGTTGTGATCGCGGGTCCACCCTTTCACAAAAAAATTGCCTATGTTATCGTAGTGGTTAACAGGAACGCCGTTGGAGGTAGGATCGCTCTTTCCTACGATCGTACCATTCCTGTCGAAAAGGCTGGGTTGACGGCTATAGGTGAGCGTATCCAGGCGTGCGCCCCAGTTTTCATCGGAGCCGGGTTGGCCCGGCAGCACGTATTGCCCGTTGAGGCCATTGGAGAAAAGGTGCTGGCGCGGCTGCACGCGGCGGTTGATCTCATCCATCGTGATACTGCCGCTATAGCTCACATTCCATTTTCTTTCCGTTAGCTGGCTGCCTCTTTTGGTATTGATGATCACGGCGCCGTTGGCAGCGCGGATACCGTACAAAGCGGCGGCGGCAGGGCCTTTCAGCACGGTAAGGCTGGCCACGTCTTCACTGTTGATATCGATAGCGCGATTGGAAGGCGTAGCGAGAGAAAGCGTATTGGTGATATTGCCCAGAATATCCTGTACGGAATTATCAATGGGCACGCCATCGAGGATGAATAGCGGCGCATTGTTGCCGAGCAGGGAGCTGTTACCACGGATACGGATACTCGCAGATCCGCCGGGCGATCCGCCGGAGTTATTGATCTGCACACCGGACACCTTTCCGCTGAGTGCCGCTACCACATTGGCTTCGCGGGCATTGCTCAGCTCTTGTCCTTTAATCTCCCCTACACTGTATCCGAGAGAGCGGGTCGTGCTTTTGATGCCTACCGCGGTAACCACCACTTCAGAGAGCACCTGGCGTGAACGCAAGGTGATCTCTGCATTTTCGGGTGGTTCATATATCTCCAGTTCGCGGGGCTGATAGCCTACAAATCCCACCAGTACGGTTTGTGGCAAGGGCCCTTTGAAGGGGAGACTGTAGTTTCCGTTTGCGTCGGTGACGGCGCCGCCAGTGCCGTTCTTAAAGCGGATGGTGGCGCCGATCAGTGGTTCATGTGTTTGCAGGTCGATGATACGACCTTTGAGCACCAGCTGGGCAAAGAGGATATTGCTTGCCAGCAGCAGGTACGTCAGCAAGATGAAAGTGCGTATATATGTAGAGATGAAATGCATAATGTAAAGAGATGCGCAGGACTGTACAGCCACCGGAAAACGGCGGCTGTTGCAGTCTTTATGGCTTTAGCGGTTTAGATCAGTTGCTGGACAGATGTTGGAAGAGTTGCCGGTTTTTCGCCAATTGCTGTTGGTCTTGTTTCAGGAAACCGAAAGCATGCAGCTGTTGCTGGCCCTGGTCAAGGACATACTGTATCCAGGCCTTGAGTGCAGGCTTGCTTTTTTCGAGGCGGCGATCGTAGGCAAAGGTGACGCCTTCTACGGGTATGGCCGCCGGGGGAGCAGTTTCCAGGCGTTGTATCAGAACATCCAGATTACTGTAGAAATCTTCGTCGGCGTCCAGTTTTCCGTTGTCATTCAAATCCAGCGGTATCACGGCGATGTGGCTTACCGGTTTACGATTGTGCAGATCGTAGATAAAGCCCGGGTTGTTGAACGATATACCTCTGGGATCGTCCTGCACCGCTTGTAACAGATGCTGGTCATCCCCCACTACACTCTTTCCTTTGATATCTTCAAAAGTAGCGCCGTAAAAGGCCGCAAATGTAACAGGGGCGCAGGATTTCTCCAGGCGGTTATATATAACGGGGGCAGTAGCGGCGGGCGTCTCTTTCTTCTTATCGATGTTATTATCTTCAAAATAAAGGGCGCGCAAGGCCTTTACTTTAAGCGGATGGTTGGCATATTCATTTTGTGTATTGGCTACCGGCAGCAATGCATAGCGTGCCACATCCACATATATATTTTGCGGGGAGCGCTGCTCCGGTGTGATCTTTTGGGCAGAGATGCGGACATCTGCATTGGCAGCGGCGGCCTCTCTCGGGGAAACCAGCCTGAACACCACACCCGGATGATCCTGATGGAAATCATTGATCCACTGTTGTACCAATGGAAATGTAAAGCGTGTACCCGTTACCGTTATAGTATCTGATTGTGCCTGTGTTGTATGGGCAGCAAATACGGCTGCCAGCAACAGGCTAATGGTTGTTTTCATGAAATATTTTTTTAGAGGAAAGCAATAAAGAAGGCTGTTGATCCCTGAGATGCCGGGTGGGCGCGGGTTAGGTACGATACTGAAAAATTTACCACCAATAAATTTGCAGCATACCCTCCCCGCAGGCCTGACCGGGCATTCTATTTACAGCTTACAGAACGCAAGACTTTTCATCAACAGCAACAGCTACAACAGCAGGTTGCCGTTTGCATGTAACGGGAACAGGTATTAACAGTTCCTGGTAATGGCGTGTGGGAACGCCTTCCACAGATATGTGTGTGCCGTTTCATAGTGTGTATGTTTACACAGTTTTTAATTTGTGGCAGCAGCACCTTGCTGGTGGATCAGGATGCCGGGAGCACGTTGCCTTGACTCCCTTATTGGTGGTGGTAAATTTTATTAGTCTACTTAATTGGTAGACAAATATACATCGTGTTTTTAAATTTCCAAACAGCAGCCCCTATTTTTCTTAAAATAATTTTTAAGAAATGTATAGCAGACGACGCTTCGCTGAAATGGGCTAATTTTGCGGCATGAAAGAGCATATCAAAAATATTCTGCTG
The DNA here is from genome assembly GCF_902167635.1 of Chitinophaga vietnamensis. Lineage (GTDB taxonomy): Bacteria > Bacteroidota > Bacteroidia > Chitinophagales > Chitinophagaceae > Chitinophaga > Chitinophaga vietnamensis. The sequence continues at coordinate 49,947 of NZ_CABHMS010000005.1, read as the reverse complement.
ATCCTCGCCGGCGCATTCATTTTCGCGGTGGGCATCAATTACCTTGCTATCCCTAACAAATTATCTGAAGGCGGTGTGATTGGTATCACCATCGTTACTTACTATTACTGGGGCTGGTCGCCGGGCATTACCAACTTTGCTCTCAACGTAATATTGATAGCGGTGGGTTACAAAGTGCTCGACAAGCGCACCATGCTTTATACCATACTGGGCATCATTGCATGTTCAGCTGCTTTATACCTGACGGAGAACCATCTGCCCTCCGTTACCTCCAACACTTTGCTGGCAGCCATTTTTGCGGGATTGCTGGTAGGCATTGGCATTGGTCTCGTATTCCTTTCCGGCGGCACTACCGGCGGATCGGCCATTGTAGCGCGGTTGGTCAACAAACTTTTTGGTTGGTCGCTGGGCAATGCCATGCTGATATTTGATATCGTGGTGATCGGCGTATCCAGCTTTATCATTGGTATCGAAAAAACCATGTACACTTTTATTGCAGTATATATCGGCGCCCGGGCGGTTGATTTTATTGTAGACGGCCTGAACACCAAACGCGCCATCACCATCATCTCTGATCATACCCCTGATATTGCCGCGCGCATCACCAATGACATGAAACGCGGCGCCACCGTATTGCATGGCCATGGCGCCTATACGGGCCAGCGCAAGGAAGTGCTGTATGTAGTAATCGGCAAACAGGAACTGATGCGCCTCAAAGCATTGGTACAGGAAACAGATCCCGAAGCATTTGTAGTGATACACGAAGTACATGAAGTACTAGGCAGAGGCTTTTCGATGTGAGAATTTTTTGATTTACGGATTTTTTGATTTACGGATTTATGAATTTGTGGCGTATCTGAAGTCTGCCACAAATTCATAAATCCATAAATCAAGAAATCCGTAAATTTTTTTATATATTGGGACACTCTTACCATCTTGTCAACCATAATTACCGGGAACATGACGCAAACCTCCCAACGCTTTTTACCGCTGGACGTATTCCGCGGCATGACGATATGTTTTATGATCATTGTGAACACCGGCGGCACGGGCGGTGTATTTGCCCCGCTCGAACATGCCGCCTGGCACGGCTTCACACCTACCGACCTTGTTTTCCCGTCTTTCCTGTTTGCCGTAGGCAATGCCATGAGCTTCAGCATGCGTAAGTATGCAGCGCTCGGACAAGCCTCCGTGCTCGGAAAGATATTCAAACGTACCGCGATCATTTTCCTCTTAGGATTTTTGATGTACTGGCTGCCGTTTGTAAAACATACTGCCAACGGGCTGGAGTTCATTCCCTTCTCCCACACCCGCATCATGGGAGTGCTGCAACGCATTGCCTTGTGTTATTGCATTGCTTCTCTCCTTATCTATTATTTTCCAAAGAAATGGGTATGGGGCATCAGTGCCTTACTGCTGTTCGGTTATTGGGCCATCCTCTGGTATTGTGGCACGCCTGGCGATCAATACGGCATCCATGGCAATGCAGGACTTGCCCTCGATAAATGGGTCCTGGGCGATGACCATCTTTATCATGGTGAACATTTTCCGTTTGACCCTGAAGGAATACTGAGCACACTGCCCGCTGTAGTGAATGTGGTAGCGGGCTACTATGCAGGCCTGTTCATACAACAGGAAGGCAAAACCACTAAAGGCGTGTCAAAGCTGGTGCTGGCGGGCGTTATATTGATTGCTGCGGCACTGCTCTGGAATACTGCCTTTCCTATCAACAAAAAACTGTGGACCAGCTCCTACGTTCTCCTTACAGTTGGCATCGATCTGTTGATCATCTCCCTGCTCATCTATCTCATCGATATTTCGGGTATCCAGGCGGGTACCGGCTTCTTCACCGTATTCGGGAAAAACCCGCTGTTCCTGTATTTGCTATCGGAAGTGCTGGTCATTTTTATGCACTTCATTCAGATTGGCGATGTGAACAGTTATCATTGGATCAATGATCACATCTTCCAGGCGATGATACCCGGCAAGCTGGGCTCCCTGCTGTTTTCCGTATCTTACATGTTGCTATGCTGGCTCGTAGGTTATTTCCTCGACAAGCGGCGCATCTATGTTAGAGTATAAACCATCAACAGTACTGCTATGGACCTGTCATTAAAAGGAAAAACAGCGTTGATATGCGGCAGTTCGCAAGGCATTGGCCTGGCCACCGCCGTCGAGTTATCATTGTTAGGCGCCAGCTGCATTTTGCTGGCCAGAGATGAAGAGCGGCTGAAAGCCGCCACCGCACAGCTTCACAGCTCCCACGGGCAGCAGCATCGTTATGAGATTGCCGATTTCTCGCGCATCGACGAAGTGATCAGCGTAGCCAACGATATTGCTGCCGGCGCCACGGTGCATATCCTGGTGAACAACACTGGCGGTCCGGCTTCCGGCCCGGTGCTGGAAGCAGAGACCAAAGCCTTTGCCGCCGCCTTTGAGCAGCATCTCCTCTGTAACCAGGTACTGGCGCAGGCTTTAGTGCCTGGTATGATCGAGGCAAAGTATGGCCGTATTATCAATATCATTTCCACCTCTGTTAAAACACCGCTGAAGAACCTCGGCGTATCCAATACCACCCGGTGGGCCGTGGCGGCCTGGTCCAAGACCTTAGCCACCGAACTGGCGCCACACGGCATCACAGTCAACAACGTATTGCCTGGTTCTACCAACACTGGCCGCCTCAACAGCCTGTTCGACGCCAGCGCTGCCAAAAGAAACATTTCCAAAGACCAGGTTGCCGACGAATGGCTTGCGGAAATTCCCATGAAACGTTTCGGCGATCCCCACGAAGTGGCCGCCCTGGCGGCTTTCCTCGCCACTCCCGCCGCCTCCTACATCACCGGCACCAGCACCGCCGTGGATGGCGGGAAGACGCCCGTAGCGTAATCTTTGCTCAGGATTAAAGGATTGAAAGGATTAACAGGATTTTTTTACAGGATTAAAAAAGATTAAAGGAGATTGACGAGAAGATCGACGAGGTTCCAGCCCTTGAAGCGCTTTGAGCGCTTCAAGGGCTATCTTCGCGAAGATCAAATCGAATTGTTCTTCTCGTCAATCTCCTTTAATCTTTTTTAATCCTGTAAAAAAATCCTGTTAATCCTTTCAATCCTATAATCCTGAGCCAATTTAGCAAGGAATGAAGCAAACTACACTCACCAGTTTGCCGTCTTTGAAGAAGAGCTGGACGGCGCTGTCGCTGTCGGGATCGGTGGAATCACGGAGGGTGATGAGGTCGGTGCGGCCTTCGTTTTCGGCTTGCTTTACGGCCATGGGAAAGAGTTTGCGCGCGTCGGCCCAGGTGGTGTTGCCCGTGAGGGTGATGTTGCCGCTGGTGAGAGAATTGTTGTTGGTGAAATGAAACTGGTCGCAGGCGATGGAATCTTTACAGCGCTCAAAGCGGGAACCATCTTTGAAGATATACAGGAAATCCTCATCGAATTGTGCGGCGCAGACATCTTCATAGTCGGGCGTGATCACGCTGTCTGGCCGGCCCCAGGTGGTTTCAAATTGCCGGATATTGGTATATAAGGGCTGTTTTTTATTGGCCACCGCGCGGGTGAAACTGAATACTTCAATATGCTCCCAGGCAATGTCTTGCCGGGCTTCCTGCAGGGAGTCTTCGTCTTCCACCGGCGCGCTCATGTTTTCGGCTGGCGCCGTTATCACCGTCTGCTCCTGATCGTCTGTTCTCGCGCTATGGCAGGCCATGGCAGCCACTATTATCAATAAGCATGTTACTCTGTTCATACTCAATTTTTCGTATACCCGATACCGTTTGATGCCGAGGCGCACTAAATTTATAAAACTTTCCGCTTATGGAATATTTTAATGCAATCGTTTGCATAAATGAGAAAAACCAGTTATCTTGGTTATATAAAATCCACGGACCCGTTATGAAAAAAATGATGCTATTATGCCTGGGACTGGCCATCGCGCGCATCGGCGCAGCTCAGGACAATGACGCCGCCATTGTGAAAAAAGTGGCCGATTATGTTATCGCGCACGCGGCATTCAAATTCACCGGCGATAATAATCAGACCTATAACAACAGCAAAGACATCCCGGAGAATGTAAAAGCCAAAATATCCGATCATCTCAGCGAATGGCATTATCCCAACGGTGTACTGAACGTAGCCATGATCGACCTGGGCAACTACCTGAAAGACGAGAAATATAACAACTTTGCCAAACAGCATGTCGCCTTCGCATTCGACAACTATCAATACTTTGAAGCGCTGCAAAAAAAAGGCGTGAAATATGCCGGCTTCCCTTTCAATCAACTGATCAACACCCGCGTGCTCGATGATTGCGGCTCCATAGGCGCCAGCGTGATCGATGTTTATAACAGCGTGAAAAGGGCAGACTATAAAACCTATATCGATAAAGCGGCCCATCATATCAGCGATGTGCAGGAACGCCTCCCCGACGGCACCCTCTGCCGCCCAAACCCTTTCAAATGGACACTCTGGGGCGATGACCTATACATGAGCGTGCCCTTCCTCGCACGCATGGGCAAACTCACCAACGACAAAAAATATTTCGATGACGCCGTAGCGCAAGTCAAACATTTCTCCCATTACCTTTGGGATGAAAAGGCCGGCCTGTATGTACACTACTATTACCAGGACCTGCAACGCCCCGGCGTAGCGCACTGGGGCCGCGCCAATGGCTGGATCATGCTGGCAAAAGTACAGCTGCTCAACAACCTCCCGAAAGATCATCCCGGCCGCCAGGAAGTGATCGATGACCTCACCCGCCAGATACTCGGCGTAGCGCCATATCAATCTGCCAGCGGCATCTGGCACCAGGTGCTGGACCGCAATGACTCCTACACCGAAACTTCCTGTACCGCCATGTTCGTATATGCCATCGCGAGAGCCGTAAATGAAGGCTGGCTCGATAAACGCTATATCACCATCGCAGAACGCGGATGGGATGGATTGGTGAAAGAGAAGATACAGCCGGACGGACAGCTGAAAGATGTTTGTATCGGCACTAACACCTCTGCCGATATCACATTTTATTATAACCGCCCCACGGAACTCAACGACTTCCACGGCCTGGGACCCGTGATAGAAGCGGGGATCGAGATCATGCGCTACCGCGCCAGGACTAAATAAAAAAGATGGCCCACTTGCAGTGGGCCATCTTTTTTTATTTTAATACACATCAAACCAGACCCTGGTGGTGAGCACATCGGCTCCCTGTCTGGCTACGGCTTCTTTGTAATTAATTCCGTTCAGCGCCTGTTCGCTGGAAGGATAAGTGAGGCGCAGCGGCATCTTGCCATTCAAAGCGCCGGTATAAGCGGGCTTCAGCTGTGGATAATCCAGTCTTCGCCATTCTGCAAATGCTTCCAATCCTTCGCCGAACAGTGCCAGCCATTTTTGTTCGCCAATAGATTTTTTATAATTAAGCGGATCATACACTACCGCAGGCTGCGCGAGATAAGCTGCTACCGGCGCGCCCGTAATACCATATTGTTTGAAAGAAGCAGTGATCGCTGAAACATACAGCGATGCTGCATCTCCGCTGATCAAGCCACGTTGCGCAGCCTCTGCCAGGATGAATTGCTGTTCTGCATAGCTGAACAATACTGCCGGTGCAGTAGTAGCAGTGAACACGGCGCCGGCATCGGAGGTTTTTGTGAAACCCAGTCTGGATGCGGAATCCGCTGTAAGACCATTGGTCACGCCGATATACACATTGGTATCTTTGGGCAATGCGGCGTATATGGGTAAGCGTGGATCGTTGAGCGCATAGAGCTTATCCACGATCGTTTTGCTGACGCGGTAATCATTACGCGTTTCGCGGTTGCGGCCCACAGGGTTCTGATTGGGGGAGGCAAGATAGTTCAGCTGCACGTCGCCATCATTGGCAGTGAGCAGCACATTGCCGCCGGCCGCAACATCCGCAAATACAGCCTTGGCAGCGTTGAAATCGCGATCAGCAATACGTAATGCGATGCGCAGGCGCAGGCCATTGGCAAATTTTCTCCAACGTTGCAGGTTGTTGTTGTTCAGGATATCTCCCTGGATACCATCTGCTTTATCATCCAGCAAAGCTACGGCTGTCTTGAGTTCCGACAGGATACCGTTGTATACTACCCGCTGGCTGTCGTATTTAGGCGTAAGATATTTTTCGATATTGGCGGCCTGTGTATAAGGCACATCGCCATAAAGATCGGTAACGAGCTGGAAGAGCCAGGAGCGCATGATAATAGCCGTGGCTTTGTAGTTCGGGTTATGGAGACTATCGCCCAGTTGCGCCAGCGTAGTGAAATCCTGTATCCCCTGTGCATAGAAATTACTCCACACGGCCTGCACGCTGGTAGCCGCGGGCACGTAACGGTCAGGATCGGGGTACTGTATCTTGGACCAGTATTGCACATAGAGCAGGGAAGCATCCATGGTGGCATCCTGGCCCCAGTAGGTATCCACATTGGCTTTGATACCGTTCGATAGCAGATAGTCCGGCTGCAAGGTGGTAGGTTCGTTCGGGTTTTTATTGATGCGCTCCAGTTCTTTCTGGCAGCTGGCCAGCAGCACTATAGCGGCGAATATGATGCTTGATGTCAACAACTTTTTCATCTCTCTTCAAATTAAAATGAAACATTCAGGTTAAAGCCGATGCTGCGCGTGGTGGGTATCTGCAAGGTTTCAAGTCCCTGGCCGTTACCGGTATTGAACGCTGTTTCAGGATCGATGTTAGGGACTTTCTTTTGCAGGTATCCGAGGTTCCTGGCCACCAGCGCCACATTCACCTGTTGCAGCTTCCAGCGTTTGGTGAGCGATGCCGGCAAAGTATATCCCAGCTTCACTTCGCGCAGTTTGATGAAGGAGGCGTCGTATACGCTGCTTTCATTGAGGCTGCTGTTATATACTGCTTTGTAGTAACGTTGTGCGGAGATGATGGTAGTGTTCTTCTTACCATCAGCAGTATAACCATCGAACACCATACCATCATGATACACCGTGCTGCCGTTGGGCGCCGGCGCGTCATGACCGGGCAATTGCACCGCTGTGCCATTATTGATGTAATAAGGAATACCGCCGTGGTCTGCATCGCGGCCTGGTAAGGATGCCGCCAATACGCCGGTGTAGATGCCGGTGTAGTTGGTGCCCGACCAGATGTTGCCACCTTGCTTGGTATCGATCAAAAAGCTGAGGCTAAAGCCTTTGAAAGAAAAACTGTTGTTGATGCTGCCTGTCCATTTGGGTGTGAAATAACCCAGTATTTTTTTATTGGGATCGATCGCCGGCGTACCATCTGCATTCACTACTACCCTGCCGAGCGAATCCCGCTGAAAGGCTTTACCATAAAGGGCTCCATAGCGTTTGCCTTTGCTGGCCAGCACCTGTATATTACCCGAGCTGCCAAGCACATAGTCTGTCAAAAATCCTTCTTTATCCAGCTCTACCACTTTACTCACATTGCGTGCGTAGTTGATGTTCACATTCCAGATAAAGCCGGAGCGTGTAGTGATGGGCGTTAGTCCGAGCATCACTTCTACCCCTTTGTTATTGATTTCACCGGCATTGAGCAGTTTCTTGAGATAGCCGGTAGTAGGGCTTACATCTGCGAGCAATATCTGGTTATAGCTGTTGGAGTTATAGTAGGTAACATCCAGTCTTGCGCGGTTATGGAAGAAACCTGCTTCCAGCCCTACTTCTGTGGAAGCTGTGATTTCCGGTTTCAGGTCTTTCTTCAAAAATTTATCTGATACGGTGAGCAGCGGATAAGAGCCGAAGGGCTGATTGAAAGGATAGGTATTCACCAGTTGGTAAGGATCGGTGTCTTTACCTACCTGTGCCCATCCGCCACGTACTTTCAGGGAGCTGAGCACATCGCTTTGTATATGCAGCGCTTCCGAGAGCACGAGGCTGGCATTAACGGAAGGATAGAAATAACTGTTGTTGCCGCGTGGCAGCGTGGACGACCAATCGTTGCGGGCGGTTACGTTCAAAAAGGCGTAGTTGCGGAATCCGAGCTGTGCGGAGCCGAATGCGCTATATACTTTTTGTTTGGAGAAATAGCTGGTGGAGATCAGCGGATCGCGGGAGTTGTTGAGCGTGTACACGTCTTTCACGGCGAGTTTGGGCGCTTGTTGATAGTTTTGCTCAAACTGGTTGCTGCGGATATTGCCGCCGGCGAGTACATCGATATCAAAATCACTATTCAGCTTTTTCTTTGCATTCAGTGTGAACTCGCCATTGGTTTCGCCGAGTGCGTAATTGTCTTCCGTGTAAGAACCGAAGGGTGTGCCGTTGGTATAGTAGGCTACTTTGTATTTGCGTTTATCCGTGTAGTAGTCAGTACCTATGCGCAGGTTGGCGCTGAGCCAGTCGAGCAGTTGGTACGACAGCCGGGCGTTTCCGAAGAAGCGGTTACGCAGCTGGCCTACGGTATTTTCGTTCTGGATCCAGTAAGGGTTGCTATAGTAGCTGTGGTTCCAGTTGTAATCGGTACCATCAGGATTTTTATAATCTTTCAGGCGGGAGATATCCACCTGGCGTCCGAACCAGATGAACTGGAGCGTTACGCTGTTGCCGCGGCGGCCATCCACGCCGGGCAGGTTATCGGCGGAGCTGCGCACATAATCAGCATAAGTGCTGAGTGTGAGCTTGGGCGTGAGCCGGAAAGTATTGCTGGCCGTGAATGTATTCCGTGTGATGCCGGTGTTGGGGAGGATACCGCTTTGTTTGGTATTATTATAAGAGAAACGGTAATCGAGCTTTTCATTGGAGCCGCCAACGGCGAGGCCATTGTTCAGCGTATAGCCGGTCACGTAGAAATCTTTCACGTTATTGGGATGCGCTACAAATGGCGCTGGCTGGCCATTAGAGAAGAATTGCGGAATGAGGCGGCCGTCCATTTTAGGTCCCCAGCTCTCGTCCACGCCATCGTTGATACCGCCGCCTTTACCATCTTTATAAGAGAATTGTCCGCCGGTACCTTGTCCGTATACGTTCTGGAAGGTAGGCAGGATCAGTACTTTCTCGAAGGTGGCGTTAGAATTTACGGTGATGCCGAATCCGCCGCGGGTATCTTTTCCTGTTTTAGTTTTGATAAGGATCACGCCGTTGGAGGCGCGCGAGCCATAGAGAGCGGCGGCGTTGGGGCCTTTCAACACGCTAAGACTGGCGATATCATCTGCATTGATATCAGCGATAGCGTTGGCAAAGTCGCGGCCGGAGCCTATGCCGAGCTGGCTGTTATCCACCGGGATACCATCTACCACAAACAGCGGCTGGTTATTGCCGGCGATAGAGGTTTCGCCGCGTATCACGATACGGGAAGAGCCGAGGTTACCCTGACTGTTGGTTACCTGTACCCCTGCGATCTTTCCGGAGAGGGCATTTACCAGATTGGTTTCGCGGGCTTCGGAAATATCTTTTGATTTCAGCTCTTGTACGGCATATCCCAGTGATTTCTTTTCACGGGAGATACCGAGCGCCGTTACCACTACCTCTTGTAATTTGCTTTCATTGTTTTCCAGGGAGATGTTGAGCGCCCGGCTGTTGCCGACAGCCACCAGGGCCGTTTGGAAGCCGATAGACGATACCTGTAAAGTATCGTTGGCCTGTGCGCTGATGCTGTATTTACCATCTACATCTGTTTGTGTACCCCTGCTGGTGCCTTTTACCTGTATAACGGCGCCGGGTATACGCTGTGCATCGCTGCGGGAGGTGACTACCCCGCTCACCCTTACATCCTGGGCAATAGTTTGTTGCAGCCACAGTATGCCGGGCAACAGGTAGAAGAGCCTTTTCATGTACTTCATTATGAGGACTGTATTTATTGTCTAAATAGACCGTTGGCGCGGGATCGACAACCCCTTACTTCCGATTTTGGTATCCTTGCTACAATTGACTTTGGTGTACGTTTGCGGGGGCGAAGATAAAATAGAAATATTATTCTACCAAACTTATAGACTAAATAGATTATAAAGATTTTCGAATTTATGAATTTACGGATTTACGAATTTATAGCGAACCTCAGCTTCGCCATAAATTCGTAAATCCGTAAATCAATAAATCCGAAAATCCTACTGTCCCAATAGCTTCTTCAGCGCGCTTTTGCAGGCTTCTACGTCGTCGTAAATGGGTCTGTCTTTGCAGGCCGTGCCAATGTACTTGATGGTGACTTTGCTTTTGCGCAGTACAATCTGGTAGTATTCGGAGGCGTCGGGAGAGTTTTCCCAGGTGGTTTTGCCATTTTCTTCTATGCCGCCGGCGAATTTGTCGTCGATGGTTTCGATCACTTTTTTACGCAGGTTATCTGCGAAATCGAAACTGGTTTCAGTTTTTACATGGCAGGTATCACGGGTGGCGATAGCAGGCTGGTAGCGGGCGGCAGACTTTTGCGAGGCGGCTATCAGTAAGGCAACGGCAGCCAGGAAGATGAACGGGAATTTAAGATTGCTTTTCATGGCAAGAGAAATTATAAGTAAGGGTGATGAAACAAATCCAGGGCATCACAGTTTTACATGCGGCAATTGAGGCGATGATCAGATTCCAGATTTTGGCGATAACGGTTTTCTACTCATTATTAAAATAACATATTTATCTCAATCTGCAAAACTTTCGTCAATAATAATGGCCCTCCTGCGGATTGCGGGAGGGCCATTATTATTGACGAAACAGTTATTGATATTTCTTGAGAACGTTGAAGAGGATCTTCTTATCGGCATCCGTCATGCCGGGGAGTGAATCCTGTGGCACGAAATGCCTTTTGAAAGCCTGCATGGCAGCGGATGAATCCTTGATATCATAGCCAATGATGCGCAGCGCCTGCAATTGGTTGAAGTTATCCGGCAATTGCACACGAGTGGTATCGTCGTACCAAAGGCCGAAACCTTTTTGCGCCAGCTGCTGCCAGGGGAAATAGGCGCTGGGATCCACTTTGCGGCCGGGAGCGATATCCCCATGACCAACGAAGTTAGCGGCAGGAATACCATAGCGGTGCTGTAAGGTATCCAGCAATATCATCAGGCTGTTGATCTGCACGGGTGCAAAGGGCTCTGCGCCATTGTTGTCCAGCTCGATGCCGATGGAAGAAGAATTGATATCTGTCAAACTTCCCCATTTCGCGACGCCTCCATGCCAGGCGCGGAGGTAATCATTGAGCGTGTGATGGATGGTACCGTCGCGGCAGATGACATAGTGGGCGCTCACCTGGGTGCGGTCGGTGGTAAATGTTTTCAGCGTTTGCTCGCAGGAGTTTTGTGCAGTATGATGGATGATCACCAGGTTGGGCTTCCGCAGGTTGAAATTGGTGGTGCCTACCCACCAGGCCGGCAATACGCCACCATCGCCGCGAAGCATGGATGGCTGCTCGCGCAGGGTGCGGGCAAATTTCTTTGCCTGTTGTTTATAGATCTTGTTGGTGGCGGCATACGGGTTGCGGGCGCAATAACTGCAACACAGCAGCACTGCCAGCAGCCAGAGCATTCCCGGGAAACCTTTTTTGGCATTGAGTTTCATTGGATATCGTTTGTTGAGTGCATACTAAAGATACTAAACTATTGCGCAGTGCGCCGCTGTAATAAGGAACGGATGATCGTTTTGCGGGTATCGAACATCCATTGCGTAAGCTCGCGCGTTCTCTGCAATACCGGGATACCGGCTGTGTGCGGCGATCCGGCGTTGAAAGGCGGCTGCGGATGATATTCCAGTTGCAGTTGTATGATCTTTGCCAGTTCCTCTCCACCCACCATGGCCGTGAGTTTCAGGCCGAAGTCGATGCCCGCTGTTACGCCGCCGCCAGTGATGCGATTGCGGTCGCGCACTACGCGCTCTTCCACCACTTCCACGCCAAACATACGGAGCAGGTCGAGCGAGCGCCAGTGGGTAGTAGCCTTGTAGCCATCGAGCAGGCCGGCGGCGGCCAGCACCAATGCGCCGGTGCAAACGGATGTGAAGTATTTCACTCCCGGCGCCTGCCGTTGCAGAAAGCCGATCACAGCATCGTTAGTGAGCAAGGCATTGATACCTTTGCCGCCTGGTATGAAGAGCACATCCAGTTGCGGGCAATCGTTCAATGAAATATCGGTTTGCAGCCGGAGGCCGCCTTCGGCGCGGATGAGCTGTGTATCTTCTCCGATGATCAGCACTTCAAAGCAGGGCGCTTTGATAAACACATCATAAGGTCCGGTAAAATCCATGATGGTGAGATCAGGGAACAGCAACATGCCAATTTTCAACTTTTGCATGAACAGGGTTTTAGGGTGTCGTAAATATAACACATCTGCCTGCAGAGGCATCAGCGGTGTTGATCGTAGACGTTCGGCGTCAATACATCCCTTAGCTGCTGCATTTCGCTGCTGGTAAGCGCTGGCGCCTGTGTGGCGCCTACGGCGTCTTCCAGCTGTTCATGGGTGCGTATGCCTACTACTGCGCTGGTGACGGGCGCCTGCTGTAATACGAAACGCAGCGCTGTTTGTGCAGCATTCCTGCCCGGCACTGTCAGCTGCTGAATGGCGGCGGCAGCGATGGATACAGCATCGGCATCATAGTCGAGGTAAGGAGCTGCGGGCTTGCCAGCCAGCAATCCTTTGGCTACGGCGCCTCTCGCCAGCACGCCAATGTTGTGTTGTTCCAGCAGGGGCAGGGCGCTTTCTTCCGGGCGGCGGTCGAGCAGGCTGTATTGCATCATTACGCTCACCATATGCGAACGTTTCACATATTCCCGGATCACATTGGGCCTGATGGAAGAAATGCCGTAGTGGCGGATCTTGCCTTGTTGCACCAGCAGTTCGAATGCGGCGATGGTATCATCTATCGGGTCGTTGATCGTACCGCCGTGTAGTTGGTACAAGTCGATATAATCCGTTCCAAGCCTTTGCAGGCTTGCTTCTACAGCGGAAAGAATATAGGCTTTGGATGGGTTCCAATCCCAGCCGCTGCCATCTGCACGCCACTGGTTACCAACTTTTGTAGCGATCACCACATCGGCACGATGCTGCCGGAGCGCTTTGCCCACGGAGCTTTCATTATGCCCGTGATCATACAGGTCAGCCGTATCAAAAAAATTGATGCCTTTGTCGATGGCTGCATGCAGCAGCCTTGCATTGGCGGCATCGTCGTTGCTTAAAGACATACATCCATAGGCAATTTCGCTGACTTTCAACGTAGTGTTGCCCAGTGTGTGGTATTGCATGGTCCGGAGATTTTATTCTGCCGTCAAGGTAAGGATATTCTGTTGATTGAAATAAGTGGCCTCCCTCCTTGCGGAGTTCGGCCACTTCTCAAATCAACATCTGCACATGAAATCTGTTATCAAACAGGCCGCTTTGATAAACAGCCTGGTCCGCATGATTCGTTTACCACTTCAAAAAACAATAGCCAGTATATGTTGACAGTACCGCGCTTGTGCGCCTGCACTGGAATTTTCAGGGTAAGGGCCGCCTGGAAAAGCAACCCGCGTTAATTGTCTGTCCTATAGTATTTGTTGTTGCCCGACAAGTAACCGTGTTAGTGGTTACAAAGTCTGGATCACCTGGAAAGGCGGCCCCTATGGTTACAAAGTCAACCATTGTGCTTATGACAAAGTTCCGCCCCTGGCATATGTTAAAGCTGTTTGCACAGCTGGATCTTCCAATAAAGGGGACTGTTTGAAAAAACGGTCCCTGTTCGCTGAATCAATCGTACTTCCCGCATAGCTGATTGCCGCAGCTATAGTGGTAGGTTCATCTTATGGCTCTGTACTAAATTTTTTTCATGCTGCTAACTTTAAAAGATAGAGGCTACCTGGAAAAGCGGCCCCGTTGTGCTTTCCATTGACTTCTGTTATGTAGCATTCCAAAAACGTATATGCATTACCGTGACATTACGCCACTGGCGCGAATAATTTTTGTAAAGAGACTGCCTGGAAAAACAGTCCGTTGTTCTCTAGTAAATCTTACCCCATTAATTGCCGATTCTAAGCAAGTGTTTAACAAACAATGAATGTTGTTAACAGTCGGAAACAGCGATGCTTCCGCTGCTACAGCAAAAAAGTTCCGGGAAAAACATGACAACCGCCGGTTGTCGTGACTGGTGCAGTATGCCCAGTTTTGTAAGGTCCACTGCTGGCGGCCTGTAACAACAGGGCTGCCTTTAATAATGGCTGGTTAATAATGCTCATCGATCAGTTTTTTTTGCTCAATAAGAATATGGCTCAAGGGAACAAACAATAACGCCGATGTTGTTGGTCTGCCTGGTTGGTGCGACAGTTGTTACTCGTTACAATGCAAAGGTAGTCCGCCGCAATACAATACGAGCGGGCTTTCGCGGCGATGTTGCAGTGAATAAGAATGAACGGATCAAAATAGCAGTGAATAAAATGGATTTCATCTTCCTGAAAAAAATACTTATGCAGTGGCATCGCGTTACCGGCGGATATTAGCAAATGAAAACGTATATTCGGTGATGTTTCTCTCAAAGGATCCAGCCCTTCATCTTTAAAAATATCTTTATGCAGGAAAAAATAAAAGGTGCTTTCTATGGGGTCGCCATCGGCGATGCGATCGGCGTGCCGGCAGAGTTCAAAACCAGGGCCTTCCTCCGCGAAAACCCGGTAGACAGCATGACCGGCTACGGCAGCTGGCACCAGCCACCAGGCACCTTTTCAGACGACGCTTCCCTCACCTTCTGCACTGCTGAAAGCCTGCTGCAAGGCTATGATATCAATAACATGGCGGCCTTGTTTGTAAAATGGTATCAACATGGCTACTGGGGCGCACATGACGAAGTATTCGACATTGGCCACACCACCCGCCGTTCCCTGCAACGGGTGTCTGTAGGCACTTCCCCGCTGGTAACCGGCGGCTTCGAAGATTTCGAGAATGGTAACGGTTCCCTCATGCGCATGATGCCGGTAGCGCTCTATGCCGCCAAAGAAACCGATATAGAAAAAAGATATCATCTGGTAAGAGAGATATCCGGTATCACCCATCAACATTTCAGATCGGTGCTCGCCTGTTTTATTTATACAGAATTGATGCGCATCCTGCTGTCGGAGCCCGACAAACAGCTGGCCTACCAACGTACCCAACAAACGGTTAACAGTTTCCTCAGCGCCCGTCAATTCAATCCTACGGAAGTCAAATACTTCAACCGCATCCTGCAACACAATATTGCGCTGGTGGCCGAAGCCGATATTTCGGCCTCGGGCTATGTGCTGCATACGCTGGAAAGCGCCCTGTGGAGCTTCCTGAATACGGACTCCTACCAGGACTGCGTACTCCGGGCGGTCAATCTTGGCGAAGACACTGACACTACCGGCGCAGTGGCGGGCGCGCTCGCAGGCCTGTATTACGGCATCGACGGCATTCCTCCAGCGTGGATCACCATGGTGGCCAAATCCGCAGAAATCGCTGCCCTGGCGGAAAGATTTAATGCCACCTTAAACTTCCAGCCCGCTTAGCCGTCTAACAACTATTAAACGCAATAATCACTCGTATAGCAGACATCTACGCGACACAATGTTTTAGATCATGAAGAACAGAACATATATCCTGTTAGTGCTGATTGGCCTTTTAAGCACTTGTACAGCGGGAATAACCTATGCGCAAAGAGGCCATGGCGGCGGCGGAGGCCATTTCGGTGGTGGAGGCGGCAGTCATTTTGGCGGCAGCCGGGTGATGTCGGCCCCAAGAACATCCGTGATGTCGGCCCCCCGCGTTTCATCTCCCCGTATCTCCTCCAATCGCATCGTGAGAGGCGACAACTACGCCGGCGGCAGCCGTGTGATCGCCTCCGGCACCCGGTACTATCCCGGTGGATATTACCACGGCCGTTATTATGGCGGCGGATATTATTACCGGCATCCCTGGTATCGCCCGTACTATCACTTCTTCTATCCTCCGATAGGATTCTATGTATCTGTATTACCTTACGGCTATTTCACACTGGGACCGGCTTTCGGACCGATGTACTACTACCAGGGCACCTACTATCAGCCTTCGAATGATGAGAGAGGCGGCTATAAGGTAACCGATGCACCGCTCAATGCCGAAGTGCCCAACCTGCCGGATGGCGCACAGGAAATACAGGTGAACGGTAACACCTACTACGATGTGAACGGCACCTATTACCAGGAGATCATGACCGACAATGGCCGGCGCTACAAAGTAGTAGGCAAGAATGGAAAGATCGGCGACCAGGACGTTACCTCGGAAAGCAGCGTTCCTAACGCTAACAACCCTACGAATAATAGCAGCACTCCTGACAATATCGTATCACAGCTGCCGGAAGGTTGTCGTACCGTTACCATCAACGGGCAGGAACTGTACCTCTCCCCCGATGGCATGTACTATCAGCTGGTGACCTCCGGTAATACTACCGGTTACAAAGTGGTAGGAAAGATCAATGCAGAACAATAAGATCCTTTTGTCATAGCATTTGTATGAAAGCGGGCCCGCAGCGTTGCGGGCCCTTTCTTTTGCTACCAGCTGCTGCTGGCGCCGCCGCCATCGGAAGAGCCGCCCCCCCAGTCAGAAGAAGATGAAGAAGAGAAAGCATCTGAATCAGAAGAAAAAGAACTGCTTCCACCGGAAGAAGAAGAGGATAATTTCGCGATCACAAATTTGTAGTCATGCGTAAACGCACAGGCGGCGCATACGTACGTTTTCATGCCCCAGCCTTCACTGCTGGTAGTTGCACGTGCTTTGGTAATTGTTTTTTTGCACTGGAAGGTTTTATGAGAACAGGAAGGACAAATCGACACCGCGGAGTTCACATTCGTGTAATCCAGCACCAGCTGTTGTTTGCAATGATCGCATCTCCATACATCATAATCTACAGATTGCATTTTTTCTTCCATCACCTGCGCTTTATCCAGGTAGTGCTCTTCTGTTTTTTCATCCAGTTTCTGCATAGCCTGACGACAGTTCGGGCAATTATACGGATCATTGCGGAGCTTATCCTGCCGGCTTCTGAAATACTGCAAATACAATAACAGGAAAGGCAGGGGGAACATATAAGCCATGGGCTTCAGGTGCTGATGTGCAGCCTCCAGCCGCTGCCAGCGCTCGTGGCGGTCGGCGCCGCGCAATGCCATCTCTGCACGCACCCGTATGATCAGCACGGCCAGGTGCACGAACAAGGCCCACACCACATAGTATACCAGTATAGCCGTCAAGAAACCTAGATGTATATTGGCCCGCACATTCACCCACCAGAAAAGATAGACTGCCAGCACATTCACCAGCAAAACGCCCATCCAGCCGGGACGCAGGTATTCGTTAGGCAGATCGCCCACACTCATAGGCTCGTCATCTGCCTTCCTCGTTTTCTTCCAGCCAAAACAAGCGTGTATGATAGCCAGGGTGACAATAAAACAAAAGATCAACGCGAAGAAGAAACCGCCTCCTGGCGGATCGCTGGATGCGGAAGCAACATTACTGCTGCTATTGCCTGCAAAGGTTTGGGTGGGCGCGTATACCGTGGAATCGTCAGCTGCCATCAGTGAAGTATCGGATACAACCGGCGCTGACAGCTGGTCGTAGGCATAGTTGCCGGTATAGAACAAAGAACGGATCGCATGCACGCCATTCATGAATGCGGCATCATAATTACCTTCCTTGATACGCGGGATCATATACTCCTGCTGGATATGGAAGCAAGTAATATCCGGCATATCCCCTTCGATGCCTTTGCCGGTTTCAAATACAAGTTTATGGGCATCGTTTACAAGCAATACCAGCAAACCGTTATTGGTGGCCTTTTCGCCGATACGCCAATAGTTGAACAGTTCATGCGCAAATTCTTTCGAGTCCTTATCCCCGATGGAACGCAGCAGCACAAGGGCTACCTGTGCTTTATGCGCCTGATCAAGCAGGGCAAGCTGGCTGTTGAGCGAATCAACTGTGATATCGCTGATGAGATGATCCGGATTGCTGACATAACCGCCGCCATGCTGTTTGGGGTCGGGAACATTCTTCACTGAGAACGGCTGCTGGCGCGCGCTTGAAAGTAAGAACAACAGTAACACCAACAGCCACGATGAATACTTCATGGGGATACACAATATTGATGCGGCTAAGATAAGCGTTTTAGGGTATGATCTCAATATCACATACACATGATAATAAAAGGGGATTACCCGCCGTTTATGAAGAATAATACATAAATTGGTATTGTTGCAAAAACAACCACCTCTCAAACAGTGTATATGAAACGGCTTTTCGTATTGATTGCCCTTGCTTTTCCGCTTATCCTGAATGCCCAGTCCAAGCTGACACAGGCCATCATGGACGATTTTTCCGCCCGTGCGGCCTACCATTACCAACAACCGCATGATTCCATTATGGGATACATCGCAGAGCAGATGAACCGCAGCGGCGCCGGCGGACTGGATATCGACTCCACCATCTTCAACCTGAAAAAAGATCCGGCAGCCCTGGATGCCGCACTGAAATATCTTTACCAATACAGCGATTGTAACCGTCAGCGATTCATCGCCAACCTGCGCAGCATGAATGTGCAAAGCGCCAACGTATTCCCGATCGCCACTTACACCGCTAACAAGTATAAGAACGATACCAAATCGCTCCTGGAAGACAAAGCCGATTTTCTGAAAACATACACCGGCCCTCAAACCGGCAAATCGCCGGCAATAGCGGCTGCACCTGCCGCTACAGCCACTTCCGCCACTTCCGCTACACCGGATGCGGCCAGCGCTGCTACCACCACAGGCGCCACGCCTGCTGCTGCGCCAGCGGCTGCACCAACGCCAACGGATACACGTAACTGGGAAGTGCGCCCGATCTTCCAGGCCCGCAATGCCGACCAGCTGGCAGAAATGTTCGGTAAAGAGAACATCTCCGTAAGGGAAGCCACCGACCTTGCCGGCAACAACAGCGGCGATGCCTACGTCATCTACCCCGATACCGACAATGAGCTGGAAGTGCAGTTCGACGGCGATCGCGGTAACATACTCACCTTCTCCCACGAACATTCCAAATGGAAATCACCTTTTGGGATTAAAGCCGGCGATCCGCTGGATAAACTCATCAAAGTAAACGGCCGCCCCTTCGTCATCAACGGTTTTGAATGGGCCGATGGCGGCATCGTGAGCAGCTGGAACGGCGGCGCGCTCGAAGGTAAAGGCGTTACCATCCTCCTCAAAGCCAATAACACCGGCGATCCCAAACAATACGACCAGGTTACCGGCGGTAAAAAGATCCGCTCCGATCTCCCTGTGCTCAAAAAACTCGACGTAGTGATACAATCCGTTGCCTTTAAAAGTAACTAGTGAACACTTGCAGGAGTAAAGACGGATTGTTATCTTGTAACATGAGAAACTTGTTTTTAGCCGGGGTACTATGGCTCATCGCCATGACCGGCATTTCCACCGACATGAAAGCACAAACGAAAAAATATCCGACCGTCAACCATGTGGCGGTATATGTGGTAGACCTGGCAAAAAGCACCGCCTTCTACCGCGATGTGATAGGCCTGGAGCCCATGGATGAACCTTTCAAAGATGGCCGCCATAGCTGGTTCAAGGTTGGCCCGCACAGCCAGGTGCATATCATCTCCGGCGCCGCCGGCGTAGCTACGCACGATAAAAACGCACATCTCTGCTTCAGCGTACCGTCCATGAAAGATTTCATTGCCAACCTGGAAAAACACCAGGTACCTTTTGAAGACTGGCCCGGCCATCCAGGCGCTATCAACAAAAGAGTAGATGGCGTACAACAGATCTATTTCAAAGACCCGGATGGCTACTGGATAGAGATCAACGACGATCCTTATTAATTACGAATTGCGAATTAAGAATTACGGAGTTGTGGGTAGATGATATTAATATCGGTCTACCCACAACTCCGTAATTCTTAATTCGCAATTCGTAATTTTTTTCCTTATATTCAGTAAGAATTGTTCCTTTATGGCATTACTACTGAATGTTCCGGATGCAGACAAATCAGCCGCCCTGGCTGAAGGCGCCCGCTGGGAAGCCGCTTCAAAAACATGGTACCTGCCGACTGAAAATTATGGCAAGCTGAAAGAAGTGGAACGCTGGATGATCCATGATGGTACAGACATTATCCTCTCCAACGAACTGCTGGTGGCCCATACCAACAGCGCCTGCCACAAATGCGGCCATATCAACCGCGTGATCGCCATCGGCTCAGATACTTTTTATGAGAGAGATATGAACGAGCGCGACGAAGCCGTTTGGCTGGAACAGGATTTCTTCACCCTCTTTCAACAGATCACACAGGTATCAGGCAACCTGAAATCCTTACTGCATGAGCATTACCCCCGCTATCAACCTGCCTGGTCCAAAACCGCCAATACGCATCTCTGGTGCA
Source organism: Chitinophaga vietnamensis (assembly GCF_902167635.1). Taxonomy (GTDB): domain Bacteria; phylum Bacteroidota; class Bacteroidia; order Chitinophagales; family Chitinophagaceae; genus Chitinophaga; species Chitinophaga vietnamensis. The sequence continues at coordinate 29,645 of NZ_CABHMS010000005.1, read as the reverse complement.
ACCATTGTGAACAATGCAAGAGCAAACAGGGCGACTGGTGCCTCTTCGACAAGCCCGGCAGCCCCTTTCATCCGGAGCAACAGGAAGAAGCCGCTAATATTCTGATCAAGATATACCCCCTCAAATTTGCGCCGCTCGTAAATGCCGGATACGGCTTCGGGCCCCATCTGCGCCTCATTTCGGAGTTTGCCGTCCGCGGATGATTATTTCGTGCAGCCGTTCCCGTTACAAAAGAAAACCAGAACAGACTTTACAAAAAGTTCACACAATCTTAATCTGCCATTTATAAAAACTTCCGGCGATCCTTCTACCTTGGCCGCCGCAAAATCAACCGATGCGAATTGGTTCTGATAACTGTAGCAATTATGTAATCAACCTATAAGTATGAGGCATTTTCTATTCCTGCTCACCATCTTCCTGATGGTGGATGCTGCGCTTTTTGCCCAGCAAAAGAAAATCACGGGTACGGTAAAAGATCCCGTCGATAACAGTCCGATTCCTGCCGTGAATGTGCGCGTTAAAGGCGCCGCCCGCGGCACACAAACCAACAGCGAAGGTATCTTCACCATCATGGCCGACGAAAACGAAACGCTCGTTTTCTCCGCTGTAGGCCTGCAACCTAAAGAGATCAAAGTAGGCGCGCAAACCATGATCGCGGTACAACTAAGCAGCGACGTAAAACAATTACACAACGTAGTGATCACTGCTTTGGGTATCAAACGTGAAGAGAAAGCGCTGGGCTACGCCACCACCGTAGTACAGGGCGAACAACTCACCAATGCGCTCTCCAGCAACTGGACAGACGCATTGTCCGGTAAAGTGGCAGGTCTTAATCTCGTAAGGTCCAACGGCGGCCCTACAGGCTCCAACAAGATCATCCTGCGCGGAGAGAACAACCTCACCGGGGAGAACGAAGCACTGATCGTAGTGGATGGCGTGGTGATCAACCACGGCAGCGGACGGCGCACCGCCGTGAGCGGCGAAGCCACCTATGGCGTCAACAACGACAATATGCCCGCCGACTATGGCAGCGGATTGAATGATATCAATCCGGAAGATATCGAAACCATCACCGTGCTGAAAGGCCCTGGCGCCGCCGCTTTATACGGACAACGCGGCGCCAACGGCGCCATCATCATCACCACCAAATCCGGCAGCAACAAAAGAAAAGGCCTTGGCATCACCATCAACTCCAATGGTAACATGGAAAAAGTGAACCGCTGGCCCGACCTGCAATATGAATACGGACAAGGCCTCGATGGCGCGGCCTACTACTCCTACGGCGCATCGCCCGATGGTAACAGCACCAGCGGCACCAGCTCCGCCTATGGCCCGCGTTTCAACGGACAACAATTCTTTCAATATGATCCGCTAACACAGGCCCAGGGCAAAACAAGAACACCGTGGACGCCCTACCGCAATCTCAATTCTTTCTTCAATACCGCGCAAACCTTCACCAATTCGGTAAGTCTGGATGGCGGCACCGACAAAACCACCGCCCGCTTCTCTTTCACCAATGTGGATAACAAATGGATCGTCCCAAACACAGGCTACAAGCGCAACAGCCTCGCCATGAGCGTGAACTCCAGGGTGAACGACAAATTGCAGGTATCTTCCAAAGTAAATTATACCAACAAATTCAGCGATAACCTCCCCGGCGCAGGATATGGTAACCAGTCGCTCATGTACTGGTACATCTTCTGGCAGCCCAGTGCCAATATCGACTGGCTCAGGAATTACTGGGTCAACGGACAGGAAGGTAAAGTGATCAAATATCCTTTCAGCACCTATCCTTCCAACCCTTATGCAGTAGCCTATGAGTATCTCAACAAATCCAACAGACATAATGTAACGGGTAACTTCACAGCCACTTACAATTTCACCAAAGAGCTGAGCCTGCAAGTGAGAACCTCTATGGACCTCTCCTATGAAATGCGCTCCCAGCAAAGGCCTTACGGCGCCGGTGCTAAATATGCAAAAGGCAGTTACCGCACACAGAATATCTTTTCCATGGAAGCCAGCAGCGACTTCCTCCTGAAATATGCGAAGAAGATCAGCAGTGATTTTGACTTTTCTGCCACCTTCGGCGGCAGCACGCTGAGAAATAATTACAACAAAGATGAGAACCGTGCGGACTCGCTCACTTATCCCGGCATCTACACGATGGCCAATGCCGCAGGGCCGCTGGTAACGCTGCCTTACCGCTCCAAATATGCGATCAATAGCCTGTATGGCTTGCTGGCCGCGAGTTACAAAGGATTCCTCTTTGCGGACCTCACCGCCCGCCAGGACTGGAACAGCGTACTCGCCACACCCACACGTACCGCTAATGCCGGCTTCTTCTATCCATCCGCCAACCTGAGCTTCATTTTGTCGGAAGTAGCGAAACTGCCCGCAGTCATCAATTTCGCCAAGCTGCGCTTCTCTGCATCCGGCGTGGGTAGCGGTGGTACGTCTCCCTACACAACGGCGTACTACTATACCTCCGCAGGGAGCTTGTACAGCGGCGGCCTGGAAGTACCGTCCACACTGGCAAATCCGGACCTGCGCCCACTGCGCACCATCACCTATGAAGCAGGCGCCAATGTGATGTTGCTCAAAAATCGCCTCGGTTTCGATATCGCGCTGTATGCCGGCAAAACAAAAGACCAGATCCTGAAACGCTTCACTGATCCGGCTTCCGGCTATACCAACGCCATCATTAACGGCGGCCTCGTTAGCAACAAAGGCCTGGAAGTAGCCATCAACGCCACTCCTGTAACCACGAGAAGCGGCTTCAAATGGACTTCCAACCTCGTATTCTCCACTAACAAAAACAGGATCGAATCATTACCCGATAGCTCCATCGTACTGCAAACCGGCCCTGTTGGCGGCGGACAGATCGTTGCCAAAGCCGGCGGCAGCATGGGCGACCTCTATGGACGCGGCTACCTCAGATCTCCCGACGGACAAGTGATCTACGATAACAAAACCGGCGTAGCCCTGCTCACCACCGATATTGTATATCTCGGTAATACTATTCCGAAATGGAAGATCGGCTTCACCAACCAGTTCTCTTACAAACAGTTTAGCGTGAATTTCCTGTTCGATGCGCAATACGGCGCCGTAGCGCATTCACTCATGAACTATAAACTTTCCGAACAAGGTAAAACTACCAACACGTTGCCAGGCCGCTACAGCGGCATCATCGGCAATGGCGTAGTGAGGAACGAAGATGGATCCTTCCGTAAAAATGATGTGGTAGCCACTAACGTAGATGAATATTACCGCTCGCACTTCGGCCAGGACAACGCAGAAGGAAGCACTTTCCGTACCGACTTCATCAAATTCAGGGAAGCGCGCATCGACTATACGCTGAAACCATCCGTGAGCAAGCGTATCGGGCTGCAACGCCTCACCGTGGGCGTTTACGGACGTAACCTCTTCATCTGGTCGCCATGGCCAATGTTCGATCCTGAATTTGGCACCCTCAGCGGTACCGATATCATTCAGGGCTTTGAAATAGGTCAGTTCCCGTCCACCCGCTCTTATGGATTCAACATTGTTATCGGCCTTTAATTTTTTTGATCATGAAGAAACACATATATATCCTGGGATGTGCTGCTTTGCTTTTCAGCATGGCATTCATCTCCTGTAAAAAAGATTTTGAAGAGATCAACACTGATCCCAACAGTACCCAAAATGCGCTGCCACAGCAGCTTCTGGCGCCCGCACTCGTGAACACCCTCAGCGCTAACCTCTACAGGAACCGCAACTTCAACAATGAACTGATGCAGGTAACCGTAGATATGAACGATGCAGAAGGAAAAGTTTTCCGCTATGATTACCGGGCCAGCTGGTCTGACTATCTCTATACCGCCTGGTACAGTGAGCTCACTAATTTCAAGGCGCTGTATAAAACTGCCAGCGATTCCCTCACCTTCAACAAATCATATCAGGGCATCTCCCTCATCTGCCAGTCGTGGATATACTCCCTGCTTACAGATACCTATGGCGATGTGCCTTATTTCAAATCCAATATGGCGAAAGACAGCGCCATCTCTTATCCTCCCTTCGACAGGCAGAAAGATATTTATGTAGATATCTTCAAGCAGCTGGAAGCCGCCAATGACCTGCTCAGCGCGGGCGTCAACATCTCCGGCGGCAGTGATCCTGTATACGGCGGAGCGGTATACAAATGGCGCAAGTTCGGTAACTCCCTTTACCTGCGCTTGCTGATGAGAGTATCCGCCAAACAGGAAGTGGCAGATACCGTGATCGGGAAGATCAGGGAGATAGTAGATATCAATCCCGGCAAATACCCTGTCATGGCTGGCAACGACGAATCCGCCATCCTGCGCTGGACGGGCATCGGGCCCTTGTCGTCGCCACTGCTGGGTGTAAGGGAACAGGATTTCCGTTCTCCCGGTCTTGCCAGTTTCTTCATTAGTCATTTGTCTGATTGGAACGATCCGCGTATTGACATTCCTACTTATGGCAATGGCAGCTATAACCGCTGGGCTATCATCCCTTACAACGGCATGTACCAGGGCATCCCGAGTGGTTATGCACCCGGTGAAAATCCGCAGAAGAAATGTTACTTCGGTTCTTACGTAGCTACCTCCACCGCCCCCAGTTTGATGAATGATCCGATGACCGGCATGATGCTCAACTATGCGGAGCTGAACTTCATCCTGGCGGAAGCCGCCACCAAAGGCTGGATTAAAGGTGCAGCCAAAGATTATTACAATACGGGAGTGAAAACTTCTATCACGCAGTGGGTGCCGAAATATGAAGATCAACCGATCGATAAATATCTCGCAGCAGCAGATATGGAATGGAATGAGGGGGAGACGCTGGATCAGAAGATGGAAAAGATCCATCTGCAAAAATATTATGCATTGTTCCTTACCGATATGCAGCAATGGTTTGAATACCGCCGCACCGGCCATCCCGTATTACCCAAAGGCGCTGGCTTGAAAAACAATGGTATCATGCCTGCGCGCATGCCTTATCCGGTGTTTGTACAATCCACCAACCCGGGCAATTACAAGGCCGCTGTGGCAGCGCAGGGCCCGGATGTACTGTCCACACAGGTGTGGTGGCAGAAACCATAATTCAATTTAAAAAATGTGTCATGAAGCAATTCAATATATATGCATTTCTTTTGCTGACGCTGATGATAGCGGGAGGATGTAAGAAAGATAATTATCCGGGGGGAGAGATCAGCCAGTACATCGCGATATTTGATGTGAGAGATCTCTACAGTGGTAACGATGTAGCCCTTACAACGGAAGCCCTGCGCGGCTCCAGCAAACTGGCCGCCATGGTGGTATCCGATCATTCCGGCAATAACCTGCCAGCAGGCTTGCTGGTGGTGCAGGACAGCCGCCGCCTCTCCAAGTTGAGAGGCATCTCTATACAACTCGGCGCTGATGCAGCGAAATATCAACCCGGCGATTCCGTGATCATCAACATCACTGGTGGCGTACTGAAAAGAGTAGATGGCATCCTGCAAATTACCGGTATCAATAACAGCGCTGTTACCAAAGTATCTTCCGGCAATACCATTCCGCTCAACCGTGTGCCTGCCAGCCAGATACTTTCCAATCCCGGCGATTACGAAAGTACTTTGTCTGTAATCGTAAAAGGAGGCTTTAATCCTTTGCCCAAGCCTGGCGACAAGATCGGCGGCGACAAGCTCCTCAACGATGGTTTCGGCAACATCACTTTGCACACGGAAGCACGCGCAGCCTTCGCCGACAGCACAACGCCCTTCCTTGCGAATTTCTATGGCATCGTATTCAATGCCAAATCCGGCGATACGCTGGCGCCGCAACTGCGCATCCGCAATTATAAAGATGTGACGGTGCTCAGCTCCACCATCAATGTGGCGCCCATCGTGATCTCCGGCTTCGCCAGCGATGTGAAAGGCGCCGATGGCAACTACGAATATGTACAGCTGCTCGCCACACAGGATATTGACTTTGCGGCAACGCCCTACTCCTTTATCGTGAATAATAACGCCAACGCCTCTACGCCAACAGGCTTCCCGGTGAATGGCTGGGCCACCGGCGGCATGCGTACCTACAAAATAAATATCACACAGGGCAAGGTTGCCAAAGGCGCTTATTGCTATGTAGGCGGCACCACCAAAATGATCAATGGCGCCGGCTCCACCGTGATGAGCACTTCCAACTGGGTGCGTATGCTCGACTATACGAAATATGATGGCGACGACTTCGGCCTGAAAACCGGCGGCCTGATGGCCAACAGCGGCAACTCCTTTGGCATGGCCATTTTCGCCGGCACAAAGGTAACGGCTGATTCTCAACCTGTAGATGCCGTGTTCATCAGCAATGGTGGAAGTCTGTATACTGCCGGCCCGCCAGCATTGGGTTACCGCATCCCGAACAATGACTTCTATGATGCTATCAACCCCATCACGCTGAAAGAGCAGGCATTCTACAGAAGCGGTTCCAACACGCTTTGCTTTGCCTACAACACCGCAGATATGGGCTATTTCAACCAGCTGGGCGGCGTTTACAGCCCCGCCCTCGGCAGGTGGATGAAAGCGAGATCACAAACCAATATCCTCATGAGCAAAATGACTGTGGCAGCGGATATTGAAGGAGCTGGATCTACCGCGCTGCAATAAAGACCAGAGCGATTTTTTCTCGCAAAGACGCAAAGAAGCAAAGGACCGAAGCGGATTTTAAGTTTACAGAGAGAAGATGGCCTTCCTTCTCTGTGAGCTTAAAATCCGCTTCGGTCCTTTGCTTCTTTGCGTCTTTGCGAGAAAAAATCGCTCTGGTCTCCCGCTGTCGGTTTTGTTCTATTTTCCCGCTTTGCCGCGTCATAGTTTTGAGTAAAATTCAACACCATGAAAGCAAATAACACTGTACTCGTATTAGGCGGCACCGGCAAAACAGGTAGCAGAATTGCACAGCAACTCACACAAAAAGGATGGCCCGTGAGGATCGGCTCCCGTGGCGCCAATCCACCTTTTGATTGGGAAGATCAATCTACCTGGGCCGCCGCACTGGATGGCATCAATGCGGTATATCTCTCCTATCAGCCCGATCTCTGCGTTCCTGGCGCTATTGATACGATCCGCGTATTCATCACAGCCGCTAAAAAAATCGGCGTAAAAAAAATAGTTTTGTTATCAGGCCGTGGAGAACATGAAGCGCAGGCATGTGAAGCCCTTGTACAACAAAGCGGCCTGGCCTGGACCATCCTGCGTTGCTCCTGGTTTTCACAGAACTTCAGCGAAGGTCCGTTCTTCGAGTCTGTGCAGGCAGGCCATGTAGCGCTCCCTGTCAGCGATGTGAAAGAGCCTTTCCTGGATGTTAACGATATCGCTGATGTAGCTGTAGCCTCCCTGACGGAAACAGGCCATGATGGCCAGTTATACGAACTCACTGGTCCTCGCCTTATCACATTCGCAGAAGCTGTGGCAGAGATATCAAAAGCAACCGGCAAAGACATCCAGTTTCATTCCATCACCATGGAAGAATATAAAGACATGCTCCATGAATATGGTATTCCGGAAGATTTTATCTGGCTGGTAAGCTATCTCTTCACAGAAGTGCTGGATGGCAGGAATGAAAAACTGACCGATGGCGTACAACGCGCGTTGGGCCGGGCTCCCCGCGACTTCGCCGACTACGCACGCACAACAGCCGCAACAGGCGTATGGGGATAATATAGGGGGAAATGAGGATCCTCACGTCTTATTTCCGGAAAAACCCATTATCCTCTAAACCGAAAACCGAAGAACCATGCGGCATTATTTTTCGGCCATGGCAGCTGTGATCCTCTTCACATCCTGCGGCAAGCCAGAACAGATCAGCATCAAAAAAGTAAAAGAACACCTGCAAACAGAAGGCATCAACTACCGCCAGGAACTGCGCACCTTCATACAGGATATCAGCGCCTGGGCACGTACACAGCAGCCCAATTTCATTGTGGTGGCGCAAAACAGCTCCGAGCTACTTACCACAGGCGGCAGCGCTACCGACAGCGTAGTAAGCGCCTATGTGAAAGCACTCAATGGCATCGGAAGAGAAGAACTGTTGTATGGTTATGACAACAATGACGACATGGCCACACCTGCCGACGTAAAAAATGAATGGTTAAGTCTTTGCAAGCTCGCCAAAACCAACGGCCTGCAAGTAATGGCCACCGACTACTGTACCACGCCGGCAAAGATTACGGACTCCTACCAAACGAACAACAAGTACGGTTTCATTTCTTTTGCCGCCACCAAACGCCAGCTGAGCAATGTCCCGGCAGGAGCGCCTTACAACGAAAATACCAACAACATCAACACCCTGGCGGATGCAAAGAATTTCCTCTATTACATCAATGCCGGTGATGATACCAAATTCCTCGCCTCGCTGAAAGCCACCAACTATGATGTGCTGGTCATCGACGCTTTTTCGCAAGACAATCGTTTGCCCTGGTCAAAGGCCGTTATCAATTCCTTGAAAGTAAAAAAGAATGGCGCCAAACGCCTGGTGCTGGCCTATATGAGCATCGGCCAGGCGGAGCAATACCGCTGGTACTGGCATAGCGACTGGAAAAGTAACCCGCCCGAATGGCTCGAACAACTCGATCCCTACTGGGAGGGCAACTTCTACGTCCGCTACTGGATGCCTGAATGGAAAAAATTGATCTATGGTAACGCCGACGCCTATACGCAAAAGATCCTCGACGCAGGATTCGACGGCACCTATCTCGATCCCGTAGACGGATCAGGATATTGGGAAGAGAAATAAAACTGAAATGCCGGAGGAGAAGGGCTTCTCCGGCATTTCTTTTATCCACAAAAAAGATTATCTTTTATCCGGTAAATCCACCGGTTTATGAAATCATCCCTATTGCTAATTGTATTTCTGCTGGTATCTGTAGCAGGTTTTTCCAATAAAATAGATAGCCTTCAGACGATCAAAGAGGCAATACAATTCATAAATACGCTGGGCTACCACCTCAATGATGACACTACCGCATCCTTTATCAAGATAGATTTAGATGGTAATAAGCTCACCGATCTGCTGATCAAGGGAAACCCGCTCACCATCGTGATGGACAAGGGCAAGGATGGTTATCAGGTTCAACGTCTCTCTCCTCCTGACTTCAATTTTATATATAAACTCCAACAGATCGACAGCTCCGATACGGCCAAACGCCTGCTGCTGAAAAAAGCGCTGAAGCCACAGTTCGAATATTATCTGAAAGAGACACCCGACACCTCACTAAAGAAACTCCTCAGCCTAAATTATTCCGACTCCCTGTATGCAAATCGTATAGACACCATGGTGTATCAATTCGGTCATTTCATTGAATATACCGCCGCTCCTGCCAAATATAAAATAAAGTCGATTCGCTTAACCACCACCACTTGCTTCGGCGTTTGTCCGGAATACAATATGACGATACACAGCAACCGTAAAGCAAAATATAACGCCGGAATTTTTACAGAAGAATCCGGTTACTTCAGTGGCGTAATCGACGAACATTCCTACCAGGAGCTGATGGAGCTGATAAATTATATCCACATTCGCTCACTACACGACAATTATAGCATCAAGTCAACCGACTCTCCCACCGTTTATCTAAAAATAGTGTTTGAAGACGGCAAGAAAAAATCTATCCGTGATTATGGAAAGCGGGGAACATTCGGCCTGAGAGCATTGTATCAATTCATAGACGGTTTGAGAACATCGCAGAAATGGGTCGCCACCCATTAAATGCACTGGGCTTCCCTCAGCCTCAAAAAAATATCACAGAAAGCAGCTTTCGAAATAAAATACTTCCGTAGCATATTAGGCCCCTCTCAGCGGCATGCAGGCTGCCAATTTTCTTTGCCCACACAAATTAACCATATGTTCATTTTTAAGATTGAACCAGCCGCCGTACTTTTAATATATATTAATTCATGTTTAGCATATATATATTATGAAGTCAAGACCGCTTTTTTCTCTAAAAAATACTTTTGTCTGCGCGCTATTGGCCGCTCAAAGCCTGCAGGCACAAAATGCGGAGCCACACAAGGATATCAGGAAACCCGTTGAAACTAACCGGGATAAATTTTTAGCAGGAGATAAATTATTGCCCAATGGCCAGTTGCTAACACCCGCAGGGCAAAGCCTCAACTTAAAAAAAGGCACCAGGGTATTGAACCTGGAACTTGCCCAACAACAGCAGGTACTCATTGCCAAAACCAATAGTCAGCTGTCTTTCATCGATGCTAAAGATTTCAAAACGCTGAATGCGTTTGCCTATCAGGATAAAGAATCAGGCTCGATGAATGGGCTGGCGGTGGGCGACAACGATTCTACCATTTATTTCACCGGCCTGCAGAAGAATTTATATGTGGGCAATGTGGGCAGCAACGGCACATTTACGCTGACGAAGAAAATCGATCTGTCTATACATAATAAAAACACCAATCCCCTCGGTATTGGCTTATGCAACAATAATATCGCCCTTGTAGCGCTTGCCATCACCAACGAAATTGCAGTAGTAGATCTTTCAAAAGGTAAATTATTAAATACGATACCAGTAGGTGTTTGTCCTTACGCGGTCGTGATCAGTAAAGATAAAAAACTCGCATTTGTGAGCAATTTCGGAGGACCGCACCCGCAAAAAGGCGACAGAACAGAAGCATCAGCAGGAACAGATGTGGCGGTAGATGACCGCTCTGTAGCGCTGCGGGGTTCTGTGACAGTCATCGATATCCAGTCAGGAAAAAAGATGACAGAGATCGCCACCCGCATCCACCCGGAATCCATGACCCTCTCTCCCGACGGTAAATTACTCTATGTAACAGATGATAGCGGCGATGGCATCAGTGTGATAGACGTAAAGACCTTGAAAGTTGTACATACCATTAATACCAAGCCCGATCCTTCTCTTCCCTATGGCAGCCTTACAACGGCCCTCGCATTCAGCGCCGACGGCAAAACACTGCTGGCCGCCAACGCCGGCAATAATTCTATCGCGCTTATAGATCCGAAACACCCGCAAAAGGCGCCCTATGGCTTCATCGCAGCAGGAGGCTTTCCCGGAACGATCGCCGTTGGCGGAAATAATTTATTTATTGGAAACGTTACTGCCCTGAAAGGAGAGATCCAGAAAGTAGCGCTTCCCCATAGTCCAACCGAAGTAGAGAGCTATACAACTGAAGCCAGAAAAGGGTTTCATTTCATAGAACTGCTGCGGGCGCAAGCCATGAGCCAGGCCAGCGTGAAACCCAAGCCCATCCCCGATCATCTCGGAGAACCATCTTCCATCAAACACGTTGTATATATTATTAAAGAGAATAAAAAATTTGACCAGGTACTGGGTGATTTCGGCAAAGGTAACTGCGATCCCAAACTGGTTGAATTTGGGAAAACGATCACTCCCAACACCCACGAACTGGCGAAACAATTTGTACTGCTGGATAACTACTATTGCAATGGCGTTAACTCCAGCGACGGCCACCAATGGGCGATCCAGGGCATTACCACGCCTTACCACGAAAAAGATTTTTCAAACGGGCATTGCGCCTATGATTTCGGCACCGACCCGCTCTCTTACGCAGGCTGCGGTTTCATCTGGAATCACCTGCTGCGTAAAGGCATCTCCTTCAGAAACTTTGGAGAAACAGATCTTGCCGAAATAACCAAAGGAAAAACCTGGACAGACGTATATAACGCCTGGAAAAATAAAAATGACTCCGCCCGGTTTAAATGTTCGTACGCCATGAAGAGTCTCGAAAAATACAGCGACCTGCGTTACCCGGGCTGGAACATGAATATTACAGACCAGGTGAGAGCAGATGTATTTATCAACGCACTGAAGGAATACGAAGCAGCCGGCAACCTGCCTGAATTTATGATCGTTTACTTACCCAACGACCATACCAGCGGATATAGTGAAGAAACGCCCACTCCCCGCGCCTATGTAACGGACAACGACTGGGCAACAGGCAGAGTGGTGGAAGCGCTTTCAAAAAGTTCTTTCTGGAAAGATATGGCAGTATTCATCAATGAAGATGATCCGCAAAGCGGTACAGATCACGTAGACGGGCACCGCTCCCTCTGTTTGATTGCCAGCCCTTATGCGAAGCATGATTCGATTGTTAGTAACTTCTACAACCAATCATCGGTACTGCATACCATTTGCCACATATTCGGCGTACAGCCCATGAACCAAATGGTGGCCGCCGCGCCGTTAATGACGACATGCTTTCAACAACAGCCTGATTATACCGCCTATACCGCTCAAACGCCAACCATTGCGATCAATGAACTGAATCCACGCAAAGATCAGATCAAAAGCAAAACCACCGCCAGGTTAGCGCCCATGACACAGAAAATGGATTTCTCCAAACCCGACCTGATTGATAAAGACGCTTTGTTATTCAGCGAATATGTATGGTCCACCATACATGGCGACAAACCCTTTCCCAGAGCGTATTTCGGCGCACATCAAAAGGGTCTGAAAGCCCTCGGCCTGAAGCTGGATGCCAAAGCCGAAAAAGATAACGACTAAGAAAAAAACCGTCCTGAAAATATTTTTCGGGACGGTTTTCTACATCATCAATATCATGATATAAGAAAGGATAAAACAAGCCCAGGCCACACTCAACATTATCATCACCACTTTAAGCCAATACTTCCACGCTACCCACACATAAAACCCCATGGCAAGTATCGTCAACAAAAGCAAAAATTGACTGGACCTCAAAAACGTAAAGCAGCACAGTGCCAGGTAAAAGTTCGCGATCCCGATAAAAACAGCGCCGCTGCTATGTGTAGCGTTAAATCCTATCCATGATTTCCATAGCATCAGTTTATCTGAAAACAGCAGCGAAGTATTTTTCATTTCTCCTATCAGTTTTTCATCCCGTGGCGATAATTTATCGGTTCCCAGTGTAACACGAAGGTGAGAAAGGCCCATCAGTCCAATAATGGCGGAACCTGTTTCCCAAAGATATTGAGCGATCATATTGTTGATATATTTCCTGCAAAATTAGCAGACAAACATCCTCCCGTAAATGAACCTGGGTTAAGAAATCCGCTTCCGGATCCTGCTCAGCGCCTGGGGCGTAACGCCAATGTAGGAAGCGAGGTATTTCAGCGGCACCTGCCGCAATAAGTGAGGAGCGATGTTGAAGAGATCGAGGTAGCGTTCTTCAGCGGATTTTGTAAGAAGAGAAAGTTCCCTTTCAGATTTTAATAAAAGCATCTGCTCAGTAGCCAGCCGTCCTATTCTTTCTACTACTTTTAACCGCTCAAACATTTCCTGCAGATCATCGTAATGCATGCGCCAGATGTGAGTCTCAGTAAGGGTTTCGCCATAGTACATCGAAGGCTTGCGCGTATAAAAGGAACTGAACACGCTCATAAACCAACCTTCAAATGAAAAGCCGACCGTGGTTTCGTTGCCATCTTTACCTTCTACATAAAATCGCAATAACCCGCGATCAACAAACGACAGGTAATTTTCGGTTTCTCCCGCCTTCAGATAAAAAGTTTTTGCAGGATAAATTTTCTGTTCAAAACGTGAAGAAAACAATAACCAATCTTCATCAGAGATATCTACTTGCTTTCGCAGCAATTCATGCATCAATTGCATAGCTCACCATATTGCGCCTCAAGATAGCACTAAAAACAATAAGGCCGCGCGATGGCGGCCCTATTGTTGTCTTTTATATGTTTTTAAAACTGGGGATGCCTATTCCAATGCATTCTTCCATTTGGTAGTACGACCAGTAAACCACACAGGGAGGTCCGGATTGTTTGAAGGACTGATAATCGACCAGCCTTCCGGATCGGAAGCCTGCACGCTACTTGGGTAGGTCATTCTTTCTTTCCATTTGAACCTTTCATACATAGAAGCCGGATTGGTGCCCAGGTATTTAATTAATCTGCGGGCAGCGGTATATGGCACTTCAAAGTTCAACATATTGTAGTGCAACTGAAGTTGATTAAAAATTGCCTGAACTTTTTGTGTGCTTGACATTGCGTCAAATTTCTGAGCCGCATTCTCTGCAAAAGCGCTTGCGTTATATTCCATTGCCGGCCGGGCATTGATTCTCGAATTGTCCATCGTTGTGGGCATAGCCGGCAAAGTTGTTTTGGAATATTGATTAGAGTTATTCAGCTCATACCAATATTTGCAGGACAAGATGATCGCATTCTTGTAGTGATCACGGGCAGCGCCATTCAATTGACCGAAACCTCTTACTGCTGCTTCTGCCAGGGAAAGCTCTGTTTCAACTGCATGAATGGTGGGATATTTCAATGCAAAGTTGAATTGTGCGCGTACATTGTACTCGGCAACCAGATTGTTTTCTGTACCTACGTTCCAACCATTGTCGTCGTAATTGGCCACTCTGCTGCGAAGGGTATTTAACAGGAATGCCTCACGTTTACTCAGATCTGCTTTTGATGCAGCATCCAACACAATCGACTGGCTATTATTGACGCCATAATAAAAGGTTGTTTTTGAGATATCAGTCAGGATAGGATCGTTGATGTAGAAGCCACGTAAAACTTTGTTTAAATAGCTATTCTGATCTGTATTGCCGTCCCATTTTGTATCAACGCCAAGGTATCTGCCACTCCAGTCGGGAGCGAATATATAAGCAACACGCGGGTCAACGGTACCATCCAGTAAACCTGTTGCGGAATTATCACCGCTGAAATAGTACAAGGTTTGTCCGTTTACCATTTTGCTGCCTACGGTAGGTTGGCAGTACATCACATCTTGCAGGAATTTTTTTCCTGCGCGGCAATCATCTGCTCTTTCCCTGAAAGCACGCGTAATGCCCAGTTCATTACAGATACGATTAAGCGCTATAACAGCTATGTCGGCTACGCCGGCCACGTCGTTATAGTCTGTCAGTAAAGGCTTGCCTTGTAAGTCGGCCAGTACCTGCCTGGTAAGTTCAGGCATTACTTCGCTTACGTTCATGGCACAACGCAGCCTTAATGAATTAATATACTTGCGCCATTTCACGACGTTTCCGCCAAAGAGAATGTCTTGCTGGCTGAATGCTGCCTGCTGGGTAGCGGTAAGCGTCAGTGTTGTGAGCGCTGCTTCGGCACTTTTGAAATCACTGAGTATTTTAGGATAGATGTCTGATTGGCCGAGGTATTTTGCTTTAACGCCATCGAGCCCGCCTGCTGAACCTGTTTCTATATAAGGAATCTTATCGTACATATCAGTGGCCCTTTGGTAGGCATAGCCTTTTAAAACATGCATCAGGGTGATATACAGGCTATCCAGGTTAGTCCTTTTAGCTTGCGGCGTGTTATTGTATTCACGTTGCGCCCACAGGATTGGCGTGATCCATTGTGTATTAACAAAGTTAAAAACAGATTCATTGAAACCGCCTGTACCCCAGTCGTGCTCTACATCTGCGAGCGTATGCGAACTTCCTTCTGCGGTCACATGATAGATCTGAATGGCATTTGCCATGATCCTGTCGCCGCTTCTTACCTGGTGATAAACGGAACCATAATCGCCGCTGAGGAAGAAACCCTGGGTTAGCTGTGAGGTGAAGAATCCCGCAATAACGCTTACGCCAGACTTGTCAGCCATTTCTTTTGAATAGCCATCAGGGTTTTGATATAAGTCGTCCAGTTTCTTCTTACATGCTACTGAAGATAGCAACACCGTAAGCAAGAAAAATGATTTTAATTTTATGTATTTCATCTTAGTTGCTTTTAGAATTTAGTTTTGATAGAAATACCTATTGAACGTTGTGAGGGTAAGGCCGTTGTTCCATAGGAACCAACGCCCCAGCCTGTTCCATTGGTTGATTCAGGTACTGCATTGGGAGCAGCTTTGTAGAGGTAGGCCACATTGTTTGCAAAAACAGATATTACCAGGCTGCTCATATGGATCTTTTGAGGCAGCTTTGAGCCTACGGTGTAGTCAATGGCGATATTACGCAGTGCTACGTAGTCGCTTTTAAAGATCCTGTCTTCAGGGAAGAAGCCATTGGAAAAATAAGAATCGTAATAGTAATTATCAGCAGAAACTACTTTGGTATTCGGTTTACCATCAGCGCTAACACCATCCAATATTACACCGTCGTGGAAGGTGGGTCCGCCATTGGGGTTTGTACCAGCAACTTTTTTGGAGTTTGCATCTAAATAATAAGCAGCGCCGCCATGAGCCTCGTCTCTATATTTCAATGATTCTTTTAATGCACCGGCAGCCATCATATAGGTTTCTGAACCAGACAGGAAAGTGGCGCCAAACTGGTAGTCGATATTTGCAATCAGGCGTATCTTTTTGTAAGAGAAGGAAGTGAAAAATCCTCCCGTTACATCAGGAATTGTTTTGCCGATCAACTTGGCAGCGCTTTTATAGTCATAGGCAGAACCAGCAGCATTAACCACTCTCTTTCCATTGTTTGGATCATGTGCGTCATTAGGATTGTTGTAAGTATAGGTGGATTTAGTGAGGTAAAGCTGACCATATTCCTGGCCAACATTAGCCACTGCATTCACGGCGCCGAAGGCGGTCCACAAGGTGAGGGATTGCAGTTTGCCATCCAGTTTTTCAACATAAGTTTTACCGTGTGCAAACATCAGGTTCACATCCCATTCAAAATCCTTCGTTAAGATCGGTTTGGTTTTAATTGCCAGCTCCCATCCTTTGTTCATCACGTTACCAGCGTTCATGCGGATATTTTTAACACCCATTCCCGGAGGTGCAGCTACCGCCATGATCTGGTCGTAGATGTTTGATTTGTAATAGGAGAAGTCTACGCCAATTCTTCTGTTTTGCAGCAGGTAAGTTTCAAAGCCTACTTCAAATTCACGTTTACGTTCAGGCTTCAGATTGGGGTAGCCATTAGCATCCATCGGAGGAAGATCGGACGGAGGAGTAAGCACATAGCCGCCGCCGGTTTGAGAAGAAGTATAGTTCACATTACTGAAATAACGTGGTCCCGGACGGCCCACATCGGCCCATGATGCCCTTACTTTGGCATAATCAAATACCGCCGGCAGTTTCAGGCTCTCACTTAATATCCACGCTGCGCTCACACCAGGATAGAAATAACTGTTATGACCTGGCGGCAGGATAGATGACCAGTCTTGCCTGGCCTGGGCTTCTATATACACCTGGTTTCTCCATGCCAGTTGAGCGGACCCCAGCAAGCTGTATAACATATCCTGCCCGTTTGCAAACTGGTACTGAGGCTGTACGCCTAAAGGCAAATTATTAAATGAGAAATAGTTGGGAATAACAAGTTGTCCGTAACCATTCACAGAAGCGCCTTTCCCTTCTGTATAATTTTTTCTGATCACTCCACCCACAAAACCAGACAGATCAAAATCAGCATTTACTTTGGTATTGAAGTTCAGCATACCTTGACCATAGGTGTTCTTGTACGTATTCGTTACATCGCTGTACATGAAGCCGCTATTAGGTCCTATCAACTGTGGGTCTAATAATCTGCCCTTATATTCATTCCGCTCAGTGCTGTAATCTATACCACCCATTAATGTGGCGCTGAAGATATTGGTGAGTTTTATATCAGCAGATAATGACTGGATATTATGCAATCTTGTAAAGATAGATTGATTCTCGAGTTGATCCCAGAGATAACCTACAACACCCTTTCTGCCATTAGAGATCAAATTCCTTTGGCTTGGGTTGGCAAAGTAATTATATCCGTCGGGCGTTACCAAATGCGACTTTATCAGGCCTACATTGATATCAGCGCTAAATGCCCCGATCTCTGCCTGCTGGCCTTCTCCGTTCATGGTGCTCAGGTTGGCGGCATTCAGGTTTTTAGAGATATAGAAGTTACCGGTGTATTTAAGAGTGATGTTATTGTTTAACTTGTAGGAGGTATTAAGGCTAAACGTATTTTTGTTATAATCTGAACCTGGCCTGATCGGGGTCATACTCATGTTAGTGTATGAAAAACGGATCTGTCCCTGATCATTTCCTCCGGTTAAAGCCACATTTGTGGTGTTTTGATGCCCGGTTTGGTAAAGATCATTATAGATATTTTTGGTTTGCGCCTGCCATGGTCTTTCTACGCCATCCCACCACAAGAGCTTCACGCTCGGGTCGAATTTCGGCCCGAATGCAGCTGCGCCAAAACCGTCTCCCAAAGTAGTTGCCAGCGCTCTCTTTCCATTCGCATCAATATAATATCCCTGGGCATCATTCCTCGGGTTACTAGGACTGGAGCCTGTTCCATACTCGTTCTGTAATTTAGGAAGGAATGCTGCGCGATCCCATGATGTGGTAAAAGAAGCTGCCACTCCCAGACCTTTACCTTTTGTACCGCTTTTGGTGGTGATGAGCACAACGCCATTGGCGCCTTCACTACCATATAGCACAGATGCTTTAGCTCCTTTCAAAATTTCCATAGAAGCGATGTCGTCAGGGTTGATATCGTTAATACCTGTTCCATTATCACGATCCGTAGCGCCAAATCCCATTTGGGTATTCTGGTCGTGAATGGGCACGCCATCTACTACGATCAGCGGACGAGTGGATGAGTTCTGGTCAAAAGACACGGCATTACGAATGTTGATCTTCATACCAGCAGACGGGCCGGCTGCCGTGGCGGCTACCTGTACGCCGGGTGCAGCGCCGTAGAGCGCCTGTAAAGCATTCGTAGGCGTGCCACTGGCCATAATCCTGTCATTATCTATTTTGGATACCGCATAGCCTAATGCCTTGGATTGTTTTTTGATACCGAGGGCTGTCACAACTACTTCTTCAGCGGTCCGGATATTCGCTTCCAGCGTTATCTGCATAGAAGCGGTGGCCGGCACTTCTTTGGTGATAAATCCAACATAAGAGATCACCAGTTTTGCATCTGGTTTTACGTGGAGGGTAAAGCTACCGCCCTTGCCTGTGGGCACCCAGTTGGATGTGCTTTTTTCACTCACGGTAGCTCCTTCAAGGCCATTGCCATTTGCGTCCTTGATGGTACCTGAAACCGTCATTTTCTCTTGCCCATAGGCAAACATGCTCCCTATGCAGAAGAGCATAAAAAGCAAAAGACATCTTTTGGTTGACTGCATCGTTTTTAAATTTTAAAAATTGAAGTGTTACGAATGGAATATTACTAAACGGTACTGATGCTTATTATTTTGGTCGATACGTTTTGGCAAAAGCCGCAGCTATTGCGCTATTTTATAACACAAAAACATGGATTAATTAAAATGGAGTAAAGGTGTCCTGCTCGGACATCACCGGTCGCCGACGCTACTTTATAACAGGAAGCCGATGTGATGAAACAGTCTGGCTACTAAGTGAATGACTAGGTTGAGTGCCCAAAATGGATAAAAGAAGTTTCTTGTGATTGTTATTGATCCTGGTTGGATTTTAAAGTTTAGGAATAAAATGTTGTAGGTGATTCTGCTCCTGACAAATACCTAAATGATTAAACGATTTAGCTACCCGTCTCCAATGCTCTTCTTATATTTTCAAACCTATATAAACTTTTTCAGGCTTCACAATTTTTTAGCATTTTTTTTAGCGAAAGATCAATATAGAATTACTTTTTATCAAAATAGGATCATCAGGAAGTTGTTACTTCCCGATACAAAACTTACTAAAAATATAATCCAGCCTGTCTTCATTCGTCACTTCACCAGTGATCTCTCCCAGGTAATGCAGGCACCTGCGGATGTCCAGTGCCAGCAGGTCTCCGGGCAAGCCGTTATCCATACCATGTTTTACATCCTGTAAGGATTTGAGCACTTCCTGCAAGGCAGCATGGTGGCGGGCATTGGTGATGATCGTATCTTCTGTATTGATATCGCCGGAGATCACTTTATGCACCAGCCTATCTTTGAGGTCCTGTATATGTGAATGATTTTTTGCAGAGATGAAGAGAATGCCCGGGATATCTTTGAAACGCTCACGGATGGCGGCTTCGCCGGTAACATCGGTTTTGTTGCCTACCAACAGGTAATTCACCTGATCCTGTTCAAATGCATCGATCTGATTACGTATATCCGTTGCCGTTAGTTCGTTCACATCAAAGAGATAAACCACTACGCCTGCTTCTTTGATCTTTTCCATAGTTTTCTGTACACCAATACTTTCGATGGTATCAGCGCTTTCGCGGATGCCGGCGGTATCTATCAGGCGGAAGAGAATACCGTCTATATTGAGCACTTCTTCAATAGTATCACGGGTGGTACCGGCGATATCGCTCACAATGGCCCTGTTCTCGTTGAGCAATGTATTCAGCAAGGTAGATTTACCGGCATTGGGCTTGCCTACAATGGCAGTATTCACGCCATTCTTGATCACATTGCCCATGCGGAAAGAATCGATGAGATGTTGCAGTACAGATGTAGCGGAGCTCACCAGCTCATAGAGGCGGGTACGGTCAGCAAACTCCACATCTTCCTGGCTGAAGTCCAGTTCCAGTTCTATCAATGCAGAAAAAGTAATGAGCTGTTCACGGAGCGTATGCAATTCGCGGGAAAAGCCGCCGCGCATTTGCTGCATAGCTGTTTGGTGAGAAGCGGCGGAGTTACTGGCGATAAGGTCTGCCACAGATTCAGCTTGTGTGAGATCCAGTTTACCGTTCAGGAAAGCGCGCTGGGTGAACTCTCCCGGCTTGGCCAGCCTGGCGCCGGCCTTGATGGTAGCATCGATCAACTGTTGCTGGATATACGGAGAACCGTGGCACGACAGCTCAATCACATCTTCCCCGGTATAAGAACGCGGGCCTTTAAAAAGACTGACCACTACCTCATCGATCACGCGTCCTTCTGATACAATGCTGCCAAAATGCAAGGTATGACTGGCCTGGCGGGACAGGTCCTTGGAGGGGAACAGGGCATTACAAATATCAAATGCCTTGCCGCCACTCAGCCTGATCACTGCAATGGCGCCTACTCCTGGCGCTGTGGCCACTGCCACGATCGTATCGTCAAACCCTGTTAATTTTCCCAGCATGCCTGTTTATATTGGAATTACCGATTTGCAAAG
Organism: Chitinophaga vietnamensis; assembly: GCF_902167635.1. GTDB lineage: Bacteria > Bacteroidota > Bacteroidia > Chitinophagales > Chitinophagaceae > Chitinophaga > Chitinophaga vietnamensis. The sequence continues at coordinate 8,675 of NZ_CABHMS010000005.1, read as the reverse complement.
GTATGCTATAAAATCAAAATCCCCGTCCTGGCGTGAGCCCGGACGGGGATGATGACTATCAAATATGATTACAGTACTACTCCTGCAGCGTAAAGCGGATCGGGAGGTTGAACTGTACAGAAACCTGGCGGCCGTTCTGCTTACCAGCTTTCCAACGAGGCATGGTTTTCACCACGCGTACAGCTTCTTCTTCCAGACCGCCGCCTTTTGCGGCGCCCACTGTTTTAACATCTTTAATATTACCTTCAGAGTCTACGATGAACTGTACGAATACAGTGCCGGAGATACCGTTTTCCTGTGCTACGCGCGGGTAACGGATGTTTTTGCTGAGGTACTTGTTCAGGGCTTCCTCACCACCAGGGAAGGTTGGAGGTTGCTCTACGAAGGTAAAGATCTCTTCTTTGGCAGGCGCTGGAGGCGCTTCTACCACACCTGTACCTTTACTGTCTTCCAGCAGTCCGGCGTCGATACCGTTCGGATCACCTTCTACAGTTTTAGTACTGATAGATTTATCTTTAATATCCTCGTGTTTAGGTGGCTCCTCATCTGGTGGTACTTCATTATCTTTTTTGATTACCGGAGGAGTGAATTGTACTGACGGTTTTACCGGCGGGGGTGGTGCCGGCGGAGGAGGCGGTGGAGGCGGAGTTTTCGGATCATCCGGCAACTTCACGTCTTCCATCTTGATCTCCTGGATGATAGGCTTCTTGGTGTTTTCACCTTCAGATGCCCTCACCCAGTTTGAAACCAGGTAGCCACCGAGCAGCACTACGAACAGAGCTGCAGTACCCAGGATAGAGTTCCGCACACGTTTATCATAATGCTTTCTCAGATCGTAAGCCCCATAATCCTTATTCCTGCCGTCAAACAGGATATCAAGAAAATCGGACTTTAAGATTTTTGAAGAATCCATTGTTAGTCAATTGTTTTATGATGGATGCAAAAATTTCGTTTAATTCCTTAGACTATTTAACGCCGTTTGCAGCTTCAGTTTGTTTGATCCAGATTTTGTCCTGATCACTGATATCTACAGTTGCGTAACGTTGAATACGGTTGATAGCCATTTCATCGAGGATGTCTACAAAGTTTGCGTAAGTAGCATCGTCATCTGCTTTAATGATTATCACCACGTCTTCAGGTTCGCCTTTTGCATTCCTCAGTTTAGCAACATCGTCCCTTTTCTTGATGATCTCATCCCTGATACCTCCTTTATTGGCAAAGCTGGTAGCTTTGAAGAAGTCAGGGTTGGCAGATGCATTCGGGTCTTGTGCCAAACCTTCGTAGTAATATACTCTGTTTCCTTTACCAAGAAGAATGGTCAGTGCAGTACTTTCTTTTACTTTATTCTGCTCTTTCTCATCCTTCGTATCTTTTGGCATGATCAGGTCCATTGTTTTGGGCTTGGCCATGGTAGTGGTAAGCATGAAGAAGGTAATCAGGAGGAAACCCAGATCCACCATTGGTGTCATGTCTACACGGGTGGAGTGTTTTTTCGATTTCGTCCCACCGTGTTTCTTCCCTTTCCCACCACTACTACTGGTATCCATTTCTGCCATAGTAGTATGTTTTTTTTAGTTTCAGAATCGACAGCCTTCCAGGTCAGGAAGTCAATTGCTGCCATTTACTTTTTCTTGGGTACCGTAGCATTCATTTCCTCGTAAGCAGCAGTGCCTGGAGGAGCAGCTTTCAGGTTGGTAACCAGGTTGATCTTCTGAATATGTTTCTTTTTGAAAGTATCCAGAATTTCTTTGATCTTGGGATACGGTGTAGCATTATCAGCTTTGATACAGTATTTCAGTTTTGAAAACTGACCACCCTGTGCTGCGTTGCCATACTCGATCCAGGTAGCTAACTCGTTATTTGCAGAGTCAGTAGGAATACCTTTATCAAGACCAGATTTTTTACGCTGGTCGGGAGTCAAGGAAAGATAGGTTTTCAGGTCCTTGATAGGAGTGCCAACACTGGCGCCTACTACAAAGTTCTGAATTTCTTTCTGATCCAGATTCAGCTTGAATTGAGTATTCAGATCCTCAATCAGCTTCCTTCTTTTAGGCTGGCCGTCCATGCTGAAGAACACCCTGCCGTCTTTATCTACTGTAAACAACAGCACATCAGAATCAGGCAAAAGGGCGGTGTTGATAGACGATGGAGTTACTACGCTTACCGGCTCGTCCGGTTTGAACTTAGTTGCCAGCATGAAGAAAGTTAATAGCAGAAAAGCCACATCACACATTGCTGTCATGTCAACAAGCGTGCTTTTCCTTGGCATTTTAACTTTTGGCATCTTTACTTTTTTTATGGTTTACTTTAATAAGATTCAAAACCGCGGCGTTTCCACAAAATTATTTGTGGTTAGCAGCGAAGCTCTGTGTTAAAGTAAAGCCAGACTCGTCAATAGCGTAAGTGATGCTATCGATGTTAGTAGTAAAGTAGTTGTACATGATGATAGCGATAGCAGAAGTACCGATACCCAGTGCAGTGTTGATCAGGGCCTCAGAGATACCAAGTGCCAGCTGGGAAGAATCAGGAGCACCTGCGTTTGACATCGCGGAGAACGCCTTGATCATACCTAATACTGTACCGAACAGACCCAGCAGGGTAGCTACTGATGCGATAGTAGACAGGAACACGAGGTTCTTTTCCATCATCGGCAGTTCCAGTGCAGTTGTTTCTTCGATTTCGTTTTTGATAGTGAGGATCTTCTGTTCTGTATCCAGCTCTGAATTAGACACCATTTCTTTGTACTTTTTCAGACCTGCTTTCAGTACATTACCTACAGAACCTTTTTGTTTGTCACACTCAGCCAGCGCAGCATCAATATTTTTGTTAGCCAGGTGATACTGTACTTTACGTACCAGCTCAGAACCGCTGAATTTACCTTTTGCTTTAGCCAGGTACAGGAAACGCTCAATTACGAAAGTGAGACAGATCAGCAGTACGGAGATCAGCACCGGTACCACATAACCACCTTTGTAAACAGTTCCAAACCAGTGACCCATACCTTCTGCAACCGGATGTCCGTTAGGATTGTTACCTTCAAAGTTCGCAGGATTACCCAGTACGAAGAAGAAGATGATGAAACCAATCACTAAACAGATAGGTACAGCCAATGCGGCAAACAGATTGGATGACTTTTTAGGTTGATGAGAAGAAGCCTTAGCAGTAGCTGCAGTCACAGTTGTTTTAGTCTCAGCCATGTTGATTGAAATTTTAGTGTTAAAAATTAAACTATTGTTTGTTAGAAGTTACTAAATACTACGTTTTGTTGTCCTGTGGAATGCTTTGCAGCACTCAATTTACTCTTTAATCAGTGATTCGCAAAGTTATAAGGTTGGTTTAAAAAAACAAGTGCAGCTCAAAAAAACCCACAAAAATTAACCTTCACACGTAAAAGCCCCACCACAGGGCTTTTAAACCTCTCCGTTTTTTGATTGAGCACACACTTACATTAGCAAATAAACCAATATTTTACTGTTCCTACAACTGAAGCCACTGTCCCTAAACTTGAAATAGATTGATTTTTTTTCAAAGTTGGACGCACAATTTAAGAAAATTTTCAAATGTTCCAACAGAAATCTTACAATTCCCGGAACTTATTTCTTCCCGCGCCAGTCAACAGTTTGCGCCGACGCCAATTGCTCCCGGCAACCTGTCATCCTAAAATCCGACCGCACATCAACTCGGAATACAATACCATCGCGGCAATCATCTTCACACCCTATATAACCATAAAATATACTATAACAATAAATGATTACATAAAAGAGTTGCCATGACAATTATTGTTAAAACGGCATTAACATTTTTTAACATTCCTTTTTTCCATTCTTACGCACTTTAATGCGCTCGTGGATTTTCCTGATAAATTAATACATTATACACTTACTTGCAACCTTCATAAAAAAATACATCCGTCTATACGCATAAAACCAACTAATACCAACATGAGCAAAACACGATCAAACAAAGCGGCACTGGCCCTCGCCAGCGCCCTGTGCATCAGTGCTGCCACCCATTACACCGCACTCGCACAAAAGAAAAAACACAACGACGCCACACCTCCACCCACCACCGCCGCGAAAGATACCACCGGCAAAGGCCCCATGATCAAACCCGGCCCTAAACCCGCCGTAAAACCTTTCGCCGAAGTGATCACCGACAAAGCCAAAGCCGACTCCGGCCTGTTCAATGTCTACAAACAGGACGATCGCTTCTTCTTCGAGATCAGCGACTCCCTCCTCGGAAGAGATGTGCTGGTTGTCAACCGCCTCTCCAAATCCGCAGCAGGACTGCGTTTCCAGATGCAAGGCTTCAGCGGCGACCTGATCAACGAAAATGTGATCCGCTTCGAAAAAGGCCCCAACAACCGCATCTTCCTCCGGAATATTTCCTACTCGGAAGTATCGAAAGATTCCACCCAGCCCATGTTCAACGCCGTTATGAACTCCAACCTGCAACCCATCGTTGCTGCGTTCGATATCAAAGCGTTCTCAAAAGATAATAAAGGCAGCGTCATCGATCTCACCGATTTTATCGGCGGGGATAATGATATCCTCTTCTTCGATGCTCAGCTGAAAACCATGCTCAAACTCGGCGGCTATCAACCCGATAAATCCTACGTCTCCGACATCAGATCATATCCGCTCAACACCGAAATCAAAACGGTGAAAACCTATAGCAAAAGCGGCGGTCCCGGCATGCCCGGTATGCCTCCTTCTCCCGGCGGCGGCAATGCTACCGTAGAGCTCAACAGCTCGCTGGTGCTGCTTCCCGCAGTACCCATGCAGCCCCGCTACTTCGATCCGCGCGTAGGTTTCTTCACCACCTCTGTCACTGATTTCGACGCTGATCCGCAAGGCGTGAAAAAACTCTCCATGATCACCCGCTGGCGCCTCGAACCCAAACCGGAAGACATGGAAAAATATAAACGCGGCGAACTCGTAGAACCTAAAAAACCGATCGTTTTTTACATCGATCCCGCTACGCCCGCCAAATGGCGCAAATACCTGATCCAGGGCGTGAACGACTGGCAATCGGCCTTCGAACAAGCTGGCTTCAAAAACGCCATCATCGCTAAAATGGCGCCTACCAAAGAAGAAGATTCTACCTGGTCTATCGAAGATGCGCGCTTCTCTGCCATCGTATACAAACCCTCTGAAATACCCAATGCCAGCGGCCCGCACATCCATGATCCCCGCTCCGGCGAAATCCTGGAAAGCCATATCAACTGGTATCACAACGTGATGCACCTGCTGCGCAACTGGTATTTCGTACAATGCGCACCGAACGATCCACGCGCGCGCAACATGCAGTTCAGCGATGAACTGATGGGTGAACTGATCCGCTTCGTATCTTCTCATGAAGTAGGTCATACACTCGGCTTGCGCCATAACTTCGGCTCCAGCTCAACTTATCCTGTCGAAAAATTACGCGATAAAGAATGGGTGAAGAAGAACGGCCACGCCGCCTCCATCATGGATTACGCACGATTCAACTACGTGGCGCAACCAGAAGATGGTATCACCGGCGCCGACCTCTATCCCCGTATCAACTACTATGATAAATGGGCCATCGAATGGGGCTACAAACTGCTTCCAGAATATCACGACGCTACCGCTGAAAAAGCAACACTGAACAAATGGGTAGTGGAAAAACTGAAAGATAAAAAGTTCTGGTTCGGTACAGAAAGCAATCCGGATGATCCAAGATCGCAGAACGAAGACCTGGGCGACAATGCCATGAAAGCCGGCGCCTACGGTATCAAGAACCTGCAACGTATCATCCCCAACCTGCAAACCTGGACCCGCGAACCCAACGAAGGATATGCCACCCTCGGCGAACTATATAAAGAAGTAGTAGGCCAATATGGCCGCTACATGGGCCACGTGGCTAAAAATATCGGTGGTATTTATGAAACACCGAAAACCGTAGAACAAAGCGGCGCAGTGTATGAATTTGTACCTAAAGCCACACAAAAAGAAGCGATGCAATTCCTCACGCAGCAATTGTTCACTACTCCCAAGTGGTTACTGGATCAGGATATCTTCTCCCGCATCGGTGCGGATGGTCCTTCCATCATACTCTCCCGCCAGGAACCTGTGCTGGACAGGCTCATGAGCGTAAACACCATCAATAAACTGATCGCCGGTGAAACAGCCCTGGGCGCCAACGCTTACCAGGCAACAGATATGCTGAATGATCTGAAGAAAAGTATCTTCTCCGATATCTATGCACATCAGCCAGTAGATATATACCGGAGGAACCTCCAACGCATATACGTAGATAATCTCGCTGAACTGGTTGCACCGCCTGCCCCCGCAAACCCTGTTGCGGTGATGATGGGCGGAGCGCCTGCCAATGCTTCCAGATCCGACGCCGCTGGCCTGGGCCGTGCGCAACTCGTAGCCCTGAGAACAGAGCTACGTGGCGCTACCAGCGCGGATGCAATGACACGCTATCATATCCAGGACCTGATCGCCCGGATCAGCAAAGCGCTGGATCCGAAATAACTGTAACGCATATACGAAAGCAAATACCCCTTTCCGGACTGCCTGGAAAGGGGTATTTGCTTTCAGCGTATGTTATTCCATATTTTCGGGAAAATGCTTAATATCGCTTCATAATTAAAACCACGGGACCTCAAAAGTGAAAGATCGCACCAACAAAGTAACGATTTACGATATTGCTCATTCGCTGAATTTGTCTGCATCCACGGTATCACGCGCTTTACAGAACAATCCTCTCATCAATGAAGAAACGAGGGTAAAGGTGCAGGAAACAGCGGAAAAGATGGGCTATGTGCCTAACTGGATCGCTTCCAGCTTGCGCAAGAAACGCTCGAACATCATCGGCCTGATCGTACCACGTACCTCGATGTACTTTCAGAGTACCGCCATCAGCGGTATTCAGCATGAGGCGCACAAATATGGCTTCAGCATCGTGATCGGGCAGTCGGACGAAACAGTAGCGATGGAGAAGGAACTGGTGCACACATTCTATTCACTCCGTGTGGATGGCTTGCTGGCAGTGGCTTCTATGTTCACCAGCAATTTTGATCATTTCAATCCTTTTATCAAGAACAATATCCCGCTGGTGTTTTATGACCGCGTACCAACGGATTTCCAGGGATATACGATCACCGGAGATGATTTCAAAGGTGGATTCCTGGCTACGGAACACCTGATCAAACAAGGATGCCGCCGCATCGCGCACTTCTCTGGTGTGCTCACCTGTAACCTTTACCAGCAGCGGCTGGCAGGCTACAAGGAAGCGCTGGCAAAATACAAGATACCCTATGATGAAAGCCTCGTATATGTGCATAACCTCACAATGGACGCCGCAACGCAGGCGGCCCATCAGATATTTGAAAGCGATCACCTGCCCGATGGCCTCTTTGCCGCGAACGATAGCTCCGCAGTGGCTTTCATCCAGGAAGCCCGTAAGAGAAAGATCGATGTTCCCGGCAAAATCAAAGTGGTAGGCTATTCCAACGATCTGTCTTCCCGCATTATATCTCCTTCCTTAACTACGATCGAACAATCCGGATATAATATGGGACAGAAGGCAGTGGAAACCATTGTTCAGCTCATCAATCAGGATGAAAGCGTGAAAGTGACCCGGAATTATGTATTCCCTGTAGAGCTGATCCTGCGGGAATCTACAATAAAATAGCATTTTAAATAACCTGCAACTTTATGAAAACTCAACACTGGGCCGGGCTGCTCTTATTGGCTGCCGGCATCTCCTCCTGTAGCAAACATATTTATGTTCCGAATACCGCGAACGTCCCCTTGTTAAAAGAGAAATATGAGTTCAAGGGAAGTATTTCTCCCACCAATCTGCAAACGGCATTTGCGCTTACCAATAACATTGCCATCATGGCCAATGGTCAGTACGTGTACCGTTATAACTTCGATAAGGGTTCCAATAACAACAACGATTTGTTTCTCGACAATGATACCCGCGGTGGCGTGATCGAAGGCGCAGTGGGCTATTTCAAGCCATTGGATGCAAAGAAGCGGATGGTGCTGGATGTATTTGCAGGCTATGGTGGCGGCGGTTTCAGAACGCTGGATAAAAACTACAGTACTACTGCCGGCGCCGTAGAGAATGATTATTTGCTACGCAATCATTTCAGTAAAGTGTTCATACAGCCGAGCATAGGTTTTGTGCATCCTGTGTTTGAAGCGGCATTCACGAGCCGTTTTTCATTTGTGAATTTTTACAACATGTACATCGGTCCGAAAGCCTTTCAGAATGATGCCGCCAGTAAGGAGAATTTTTCGCGCATCAATGATAAACCGGTAGCTTTCTATGAGCCTGCGTTTACCTTCCGTGCGGGGTATAAATATGTGAAATTCCAGATGCAGGTATTATTTTCTGTGGTGATGGATGATAATGCGTACAACAACAGCAACTACAAGACCAATGAATATTTCCAGCCGGTGGCGGTGGGGTTGGGAGCGGCGTTTGATATTGGCCACTGGTATGATGATTTCAGGAAGAAGAGATAAAAATAAAAAAAGCCTTAGTGTTTATCACACTAAGGCTTTTCAAATAAATATGGCAGCTACCTACTCTCCCGCATTGTGGTGCAGTACCATCGGCCATGAGGGGCTTAACTTCTCTGTTCGGAATGGGAAGAGGTGAACACCCTCGGCAAAACCACCATAAGA
>NZ_CABHMS010000004.1 GCF_902167635.1 Chitinophaga vietnamensis | reverse complement strand
GATTTATTGATTTAATTGAAGCGGAGACGAACAATGTTGCTATCTCCGCTTCAATTAAATCAATAAATCCGTAAATCAATAAATTCGAAAATCTTAAATAAATGGTTTGTCTCTTGCACAGCCTGGAAGCTGCTTATGCCTGTACCATTGGCAGGTACTTGGCGCGGTTCTCGAAGATCACCCAGAGGTTGATCAGGAACAGCGCTCCTGCTATCGGCAATCCGGAAGGCGCTGCCGTGATGTTGATCAGCAACACGCCTACCATTACCGGCAGAATAACGATCGCACCCAGCGCCCTGGTTTTGTTAAAAATAAACAATAGGCCTCCTATTACTTCTACGATGCCTACCAGCGGGATCAGCCAGCTGATCTGCATGATGGCTCCCATGAGCTTCATCATACTCTCCGGCATATCTTTCGGAACAGGCATGTAGTTTAAGAACTTGTTGAGACCGGCATTGATGAACATCAACCCGAACAACAAGCTGATTACGAACAGGATTTTCTTTTTCATAAGTGTGTGAATTTTTATGAAAAATAGATATTTTTTTGAATTGTTGCTCCTGTTACGCGTGAGAAGAGTGTTTCATCCAGCAGGTCTTTGATAGATCTGATGATGAAATCAGGTGTATATCCAAAATGATCGAGGTCCTGTTCCTGTGTAACGCCGGTGAGCGTAAGCACAGTAGTGAAGCCCATGGAGCCGGCGCCAAGGATATCTGTTCCCATGGTGTCGCCGATCATCACGGTTTCGTCGGTAGTGAGTTGCAGGGCTTTGCGGGCCATGCGCATCATCACGGGGCTGGGCTTTCCTACGCTGAAGGCCTTCACGCCGGCGGCGCATTCCAGCATCGCTACCAGGGCGCCGCAACCTGCGCGGTACTTGCCATCTGATACCGGACAATTGGGATCGAGATTGGTAGCAATGAGCTTCGAGCCCTTCATGATCATGTTGAGCGCTTTGTCTACCGACTCCAGCATAATCGTGCGACCCTCGCCGATGATCACATAATCCGGCTGGTCGTCTACAATAGAATATCCCACATTGTGCAGCTCTGTGAGCAGGCCGCCTTCGCCGATCACATAGGCCGTGCCATGCTCCTTCCGCGAGGCGAGATAACGCGCGGTAGCCATCGCACAAGTGAAGATATCTCCTTCATTCACCTTAAACCCCATCTTGTTGAGCTTGTAACATACGTCTCTGCTGGTGCGCTGGCTGTTGTTGGTCAGAAACAGGAAAGGCAGGCCCTTTGCTCTCAGGCCATTGATAAATTCTACTGCGCCCGGAATAGGCTCATGTCCTTTGTAGATCACACCGTCCATGTCGATAAGAAATCCCTTTTTTTTCATAGTAAATCAGATGTTGGTTAGATGTTGATTGATTAACTATGGAATGATAAAGGCGGGAAGCTGTATCAGAACAGCGTTTCAGGTGTATGAGGTGTTATGACGGCTTAAAGATAACTATTTTTTTTATCTTCAGACAAAGATCATTTCGGATGCCCTTTCTCCCCTCTGCGATCCTGGCGCCATATATCAAGAATTATACGGTGCTCACTATCGGGAAAGACCTCAACAACGAGGTGTTTTATCCGAGCGCTTATGTTGATATGGTGGTCAACCTCTCCGGCTCGGCAGCTACCATTATCAATGGCAACAGGAAAGACACGCCCTCCATCGAGCTGCTCGGGCATCTCACGCTGCCTACGCGATTGAGCGTCAGCAAAGGCACTACGGTGCTCATCGCGCGCTTCTTCCCTTATGCCTGTCCCTTATTTTTTCCTCATCCGGTTGCTGTGTTCACCAACTATGCCACCGACCTCTATGATGTGGAGCCGGCAGCCATGCAGCAACTATATGAACAACTTCAGCAGGCGCCCCTCATCACCGGCAAGATAGCGGTGCTGGAGACTTACCTGTTACAGCAACTGAGGAAAAATGAAAAGCAATTGAAGAAGGCCGGCATTGTGCAGCAGCTCTGCCGCCAGCTTTCGGCCACACATGAGCAGCTGAACCTGCCCGCACTGGCGCGCAGTTCCGGGATATCTGAAAGATATATACAGCAATTGTATCTGTCGCACGTAGGCATCAGCCCTGCTGCTTTTGTGGCCGTGATACGTTTCAACAAAAGCCTCGACCGGGTATTATCTACACCGGCATCGCTTACCTCCATCGCGTATGAATGCGGTTATTACGACCAGGCGCATTTCATCAAGGAGTTCAGAAAATTTACCGGCATCACGCCATCGGCGGCCCGTCTTTCATTGATGAAGCATGGAGAAGCCTTTCAGCAAGCGGTGAACATAGGCTTCTAAAACGGCCGTGGCAGCCTATTTCGTGGGATGGTTGCTGCTGAACATATCGCGATGCATCTTCCATCCGTCTTTGGTATGCTTCCACACCACCACCACCTTGCCATCATCAAGCTTATTGCCTTGCAGGTCGGTCATCTCGTAATAGCTTTCTTCCGTCACAAATGTTTTACCATCTCCATACAAATGCTGGATCGTGAACTTGCTATGCACCTTCGGGCCATCTTTAAAGAAACGCGCAATATTCTCTTTGCCGCAAACCGGCGCTGCATTGGGCGGCAGCAGACAGGCATCATCAGTATACCTCGTGAGGATAGAACCATCATTTTTGTTGGCCAGATCGGCATAAATGGCATTACTGGCTTCAATGGCCTTCCTGGCGGCTTTCAGCGGGTCCTGGGTCACCTGCGCACTGAGGGCTCCCGCGATCATCAGCCACAGGCCTGACATAAACATACATTTCATAGCTATCATTTTTACACAAAGGAAGCGGATCGGGAGGCGGGAAAATTGTAAAATAGCGAACAAAAATCTATATTCGTCATCATCAGCAGACAAACTACCATATGAAAGTACGTACATTATTATTCCTGGTGCTCGCCTCCTTTGCGGCACAGGCCCAGAACACTATCAATAACTACAAATACGTGTTGTTGCCAGAGCGTTTCAGTTTCTCCAAAGAAGAGAACCAGTACGGCCTGAACACCCTGGCCAAATCTTTACTCGAAGAGAAAGGATTCACTGTTTTTTTCGATAATACCGATATCCCGAAAGAACTGGCCGCCAACAAATGCAATGCGCTGAAAGCAGAGGTGACAGAAAGGAAGACCCTCTTCGCCACCAATCTCGTGCTGCATCTGAAAGACTGCCAGGGTAATGAGCTCTTTAAAAGTAAAGAAGGCAAGAGCCGGGAGAAAGAATTTGCCACATCCTACAACCTTGCTTTGCGGGATGCTTTCACTTCGTTGAATGACGTACCATATGCTTATAATGGCGCCACCAATGCAGCGCCACAGCCCGCAGCACCAGTTGCGGCAACACCTGCGCCAACGCCTGCTCCCGCGCCAGCGGCCGCTGCGCCAACACCTGCCGTACCACAGGTAAAAGATGCTGCAGGCACCCTGTACGCACAGACTACCGCCAATGGCTATCAGCTCATCGACACCTCTCCGAAAATAGTTTTAAACCTGCTGAAAACCTCCGTACCGGATTGCTTCATCGCGGATAACAACGCCTCACACGGCATCGTGCTGAAAAGAAATGGGGACTGGTATTTTGAGTATTACAAAGACAATAAGCTCATTTCTGAAAAATTGTTGATCAAATTCTGAGTCGCGCGCGAAGGTTGTCTGGCTCAGGATTATATGATTGAAAGGATTAGCAGGATTTTTTTACAGGATTAATAATAAGGATTAAAAAAGGATTCGCGGAGATCAATTCGATATGATCTTCGCGAATCCTTTTTTAATCCTTATTATTAATCCTGTAAAAAAATCCTGCTAATCCTTTCAATCATATAATCCTGAGCCAGACAACCTTCGCGTCAGAAGTTGAACTCCCGCGGTTGTATATTCATCCGGAAGCCGATGGAATAGAAGAGTGTATTGCTGTTGGGCATCCCCTTTACATTATAGGTTCTGTAGGTGGCATTCAGGTCGAGAAAGGCATTTTCAAATAACTCCCACGACACAGCCATGGAGGCGGTGGTGCTGTTCACAGGCGTACCGGTGCCAATGAAGAAACCATAATCTCTTGGCCTGGTGTTATAGCTGCGGAAAACATTGCTGCCCATGTTCACACCGGCAGAATCCAGTCCTTGTAAATAGTGCATCAGTTTGCCCGTGAGATATAAACGGGGAACAGGCTGGTATTTAGCGATCCCGATAAACTCCCTGACATTGGCCCCCAGCGGGTGCGCCAGCGGCTGATTGTAGTGTGTGAGATTGGTGACGCTATCGTAGTTAGTATAAGTATATGGTCGTATAAAGTTAGCTTCCGCCTGCAGATCGAGGTTCCTGATGTTCAGGGCGTCGATGTATTTCACGCCCAGCTGCAAGGCTTGTTTGTTGGCGAAACTACCGCGGCTATAGTGGAACACCTCTTTGGTCACAAACTCATTGATGAGCAGCTGACCATAGAGCTGCACTGTTTTGGCCACATTAGCTTTGGCCTCAAAGCCTACATTGGCCTTGCCTACAGCGCCCAGCTGCTGTTCTATAGAGCGGTAAAAAATGATCGGGTTCAGATAGCTGAGCTGTAAACCATGCGAACCATCTTCCATAATGTTTTCATAGAAGCCCAGGTTCAGCCATCGTGTTACCTGCAGGGAGAGATGGTGCATCATCATATAATTCTGCGGCCGCAGCTCTCTTTTTCCATCCTGCCCGTAAGGCGGGAATGGCCCGATAGTTTGCGCGAAGATATTTTCGTAATCAAATTTCCATATACGGGTAACGATACGCAGGTACAGGTAATTGTTACTAAAATCGCTCAGGAACAGGCTACGGTAGCCATTTCCGATAAAGAGTTTGTCGTAGGCAAACTGAATATCGAAATATTTAGCGGCATTGAAGGAGATACCGCCCCTGGCATCGAAGTAATCATAACCGTTACGGCCAAACGATTTATAAAATCCCGCGCCTGGCACGGCATCATATTTTGTTACAAAGTCCCTCACATAAGCAGGATCACGCTCCTGGTTATCGGTAAGGTAGGTATAGAAACTCAGCCGGTTGGCAATTACCCCTCTCAGTACAACGCCACGGGTGTTCTGATAGATACTGCCGGTACCATCATTGGCATGCCCTATTTGCAGGTTCAGTACGGGGTTGACCACCAACTTGAAATCTTTCACGTTTACGGCATACAATGCCCCTGGCCTTTGATAAAAGACATGCCAGATCGGTTTCCTGGTGTACATCCATGCCGAATCGGGCGCCCATTCCCAGTTATCCATCGCCATCCGGCGGATATTGTACCGGTCTACCGATGTGAGGTGAAAAGGCAGCTGGCCGGCGCCTGCCATGGAATCTATCCACAATACCCTTTCCGTCATCTTTTTGCGGTTATACGGCTTCACAGACGTAAAACCCAGCAAAGAATCGCCCTGGGTGCGGATATCGAGCCTGTTGAGCAGCTGATATTGCTTGTTTCCAAGGTCGATGTAATCTGATTGCGCAAAGGCTGAAGAATAAAAGAAGAAGATGAACGGAAGGAAAATTATCCAATGGAGGCTTTTCATGGTTACGTCCTTTTTGGTCATAGCTGCCAAAGGTAGGGGATTATGCGCAAGACAAATATTATAATAACATTAAAATGCGTTGGAACATCTATTTCAGCCATATGGAAAAATAATAGACCCAGCCAATGAAAAGCAGCTGCATGGGTACTCTTTTGTACAGGTAGGCAGCCCCCGGACCATCGAAGCTGGCCTGCTCATAGTTCACCCTTTTGATGGCCGCATAGATATTCGCCGGTAGTATGATCACAAAAAAGAAGATCAACGCCATGCCCGCGATGTGCCGTACAGCAGGGAACAAGAGCGCAATACCGAAGCAAGGCTCTATCACGCCTGTAAGATACACCATCTCTTTTTTGAAAGGAACAAAGGGCGGCAGCATCATCGTCATCCCTTTGGTGAAAAGAAAATGCCCCAGCGCCGTAAAGCATAACATCAGGCACATGGCCAGGTTGCCCGCCAGCAGCCAGTGCCAGCTGCCGGTAAAAAGTTTTGAGATCCCCGCGCTCAATAGCGCTGTAATGATCAATACAAATAATGGTTTCATGGTACAAAGGTCTGTAATAATATGCCCCGGAAAATTGATGTATGTTAGTTTCTGAGTTGCGACGCTATTCAGAAATGTATAGCTTTGCTGCCCATGAAGATCGCTTATATTATATATGACGGCGCCGTGAGATACTCCGCCGCCAACGGTTTCAACGAATACACCGACGTACTGCCTTACCTGCAAAACAAAGGCCTCGATATTAGCGCCGAAATCTGGGACGACCCATCCGTCGATTGGCAGCAATACGATGTAGCCCTGCTCAAAACGCCCTGGGATTACCATCAGAAGATCGATGCTTTCAAAGCCTGGCTCCATCGGCTCGAGGCCCTGAACATACGGCTGCTCAATGATTACCAAACGGTGCGCTGGAATATCGATAAACATTACCTGCAAGATATCGCCGCGGCCGGATTTGATATGATACCTTCGCTTTTCCTGGAACAGGGATGGCAGGGAGATCTTCCCGCTTTATTTGAACAGCTGCATACTGGCAACATCATCATCAAACCCTGTGTGAGCGGCGGTTCCAAGGATACGGTGATCATCCGGAAAGAAGAGATGGACCAGGCATATGACCAGGTGGTAACCCTGCTCGGCAAAGGCGATTTCATTGTGCAGCCTTTGATGGAAGAAGTACAGCAGGGCGAATGGTCCTTTACTTTCTTTAACGGCAAGTATAGCCATACCATTCTGAAAAAGCCCAAGGCAGGCGATTTCCGGGTACAACAGATCTATGGCGGGTCTATTGAAACCTTACATCCCTCCGCAGCGGAAATAGCCGCCGCAGCAGCCTATGTGCAACAGTTTGCGAAAGACTGCCTCTATGCCCGCGTAGATGGATTGATGGTAGACGGGCGCTTTGTACTGATGGAACTGGAGTTAACAGAACCCTTCCTGTACCTGGCTTATGGCGAGAATGCCATGGCTAACTACCATCAGGCATTGGTGGAGCATTTAGCTCAACTATCGTAGCCGGCGATGAACTCCGCAATACGTACCGCTATCCGGTCGCGTAGCCACTGGGTGTCGGAGGCATCCAGATCGGCCAGGATATTGTCGTTGTCGTTGTTAAAGTCGCAAAAGATATCTTCCAGGAACTCTTTTTTGATTTCTTCCATTCTCTTTTCATTACTGAAATCAAGCCTTCCGATCTTCGACAAAGCACTGTTCATCCTGTTCTTTGTAATATAGTGGGCCATCTCCTCCACGAGGAACGACAGCTCTTCTGAACGGGACCTGAGATCCGGCACAAAGGACCATTTCTCTGCTTCATGAAATTTTTTCTCTTCATCAAATTCAGGATTTTTGAGTTTGATGACCGGGCGCGAGGCAAGGCCGGGAATGGAAGAATGGCTCAAAGGCTTTACCACCACGCCTTCTATCAGGTTAGGCGTCAGCGCCGGTAAATGCAATTGGGATGGAATGCCGGAATCTATGCGGGTATTAAAGTTCAACACTTCATTCAGTTTGCCGCTGAACAATACTTTGGCATAGAATATCCCGAAGCGTTCAAAATATTTTATCGCATGGTCGTAATCGAGATAGTTTTTGATGCCCTCTGCCGTTTCTACCGCGATATCGAACGCGCAGAACTGGATAACAGGAGAATAATAGACACCCGTTTGAATGGCCTGTACCTGCTCATCCGCGGCCACTTCCGGGTGCGGATATTTTCCTCCGAACAACTCTCCATAAACAATGTACCGCTGTGCAGGGATGTCTTGTTTCAGCTGTTCAAATAAACTGGTCATCTGTTCTTCCATCTTCACCGCCACTGTCTGGAATCCGAAAAAGTCGTCGTTCCATTTCAGGTAATCTTTCCTTTTGGCATACCGCAATTGCCGGTCTTCATACACGAAGCTGAAATTAGCGCCATGTATCTTCTCTGTCACTACCCATTTTAATTTATTCAGCTGTTGCTGGTCTTTCTCAGACAGGTCAAGCCCCTTGAGGTTCTTGGGCATTTTCTCATATTCAGAATTCTTGTTCATATGATATGGCTGGAACTTATGAGTTAACAAAAACAGGCGCAAATATACGAATCCGGCAGAAAAGATATTTGGACAGGAGGCCTTTTTTCTATACTTTAGTTACAGTGGCATTAAGAACGGATCCCAGCGAAAAGATGTATTGTAGATTTAACCCGGCTGCCTGTGCAGTCTTTGTTTCTTATCCCGCTTCATTGTTTACATGTTATACTCATCCGCCAACACCCATGCATTTTATACCAGGTGGCTAAAAAGGCTTCCCTTATTATGGATAGCACTTGTTGGCTGTTCCGGCATCAGCGCGCAAACGTATAACTACACACAATACAGCCTTGACCAGGGCCTTGCCGGCAATATTGTGTACGATATCACGCAAGACAAAGAAGGGTTTATGTGGTTTGCCACAGAAACCGGCGTTAGCCGCTTCGATGGCACCACCTTCCGCAACATCACCACCAGTGACGGTCTCCCTGATAATGCCACCATTCACTTGTTTGCAGACAGCAGGAACAGGATGTGGTTTGTTCCCTTCAGGAATACTATCTCCTATTGCTATAAGGGCAAAGTGTACAACCAGCAGCAGGATACGGCACTCCGTAAAATGCGCTTCACCAATATCATTCACAGTATTATTGAAGATAAAGATCAAAACATCATCATCGCCAGCCGGGAAGAACTATACATTTTAACGCGTGAAGGCAAGGTGATCTCCCTGGGCAACCGGCCTCCCGGCCTGATGAACAGCATTGATTATATCACCTCCGACGAGCAGGGGAATATTTACATGATGCGGCTCAACTGCCTGTACCTGCTCAGCAAAGGAAGGGCCATTCCGCTCCATCAGAAAACTACAGGATATATATACCAGGTAGCTTCCCGGAATGCCCGCATCTACTGGCGTTCAGACAATGAGTTTCATATCTCCGGCAGCAAAACAGTATTGAAATTCCCGGTCATCAACAATTTCAAACTGGCCAATGATTCGATGGCGTATCTGAATACCTCCGGCGGAACGATCCTGTTCAATACCGCCAGTTTCAGGACCATGGATCATTTTTTACCGGGAGAAAATGTGAGCAGCTGCTATACAGACAGAGAAGGCAACACCTGGTTCGGCACTTTGAATAACGGTATATTCCGGATGCATTCCGCACAGTTCAAATGCATCCGCCATACGGCGGACAACAAGCGCATCATGGTGCATGCGCTATACGATAATGGCCATGAACTGCTCGTTGGGACAGAAGACGCCTGCCTGAAGATCGGCTTCCATCCGGATGTCCGCATCAGCAAAGCAGTAACGCAGACATTCAAGCGGCCTGTTTCCTTTATCGCCATGACCGATCATCAACTATTGGTAACAAGTGGTGATAACTTCTATTCTTTCAGTGATGCAAACCATGCGCAACAGCTACAGGTAACTTCCTCTGTCAAGAAAGTATTCCTGAACCCCGACGGTTCCATACTGGTAGCGGCTTCCAACGGACTATTACAATTCAACAGCCTCCGCCCGCGCGATTATGTTGTGCGCTACCAGGAACGCACCACCGCAGTATACGTATCTGGTAACACTACTTATCTCGGCACCTTTCATGGCCTGTACACCATCGACAGTAACAATGTGCTGACAGCGATGAGCCACCTGCATCCATACCTGGGCAATCGTATCACAGCTATCGCTATGAGCAGCGACAGCACGTTGTGCGTGGCTACTTCCGGCGGCGGCGTATTCGGTATCCGGCATCAACGGGTATTGTGGCATTTCGATTCACAGAATGGCTTGAGCAGCAGCGATATCCATTGCATCGTACCCGATACCGGCGGCAGCGTGTGGATAGGCACCGACAAAGGGCTGGACCAGTTGAAAATTAAAGACAGCGCCACAAAGATCAATCACTATACCACCGCAGATGGCCTGGCCAGCGGCTTTATCAACACCATCGTTATCAGAAAAGATACGGTATTCGTTGGCACGCTCGACGGCCTCACCTTCTTCGATAAAACCAGGGTACATTCCACGTCTATATGCGATCTTAAAATACTCGGCATCTCCTCCAATGGCCTGCCGGTGGGCCAGGAGCAGCTGTCCGCGCTCGAATACGCCGATAACCATATCCGCTTTGATTTCACTGCGATATCTTTCAAGTCGGAAGGCGATATCTCCTACTATTACCGCTTGTTGCCCAAAGATCCGGGCTGGAAAATGATCCATCAGAATTTCCTCGAATTTATCTCCCTGCCTCCCGGCTCCTACCAGCTGGAAATGTATGCTGTCAATAAATTTAACGTGAAAAGCAAAACGATCGCCATTCCTTTAAAAGTGATTCCGAAGTTCTGGCAAACAGGCTGGTTCCTGGTGGGTATATCCCTGGTGATCATCTTCATCACCTGGGCCATTGTGGCTTACCGGAACAAGATATATAACCAGCGGCAAAGCCTCAGCAGGCAAATGGAACAAAGGCTGTCGGAGTTAGAGCAAAAGGCGCTGCGGGCGCAGATGAACCCGCATTTTATTTTTAACTGCCTGCATGCGGTACAGGAATATATATTGGAACAGGACATCATCAATGCCAATAAATACCTGAGCAGCTTTGCACGCCTGATCCGTCAAACGCTTGACAATTCCCTGCAAACCACCATTCCCATCTCTGATGAGGTTTCCTATCTAAAAAATTATCTCACGCTGGAACAACTGAGGTTTGATAACAAACTGCAATACGCATTTCATATAGACAGTACGCTCGATGCTTATGATACCAAAATACCCAGCATGATGTTGCAGCCCTATGTTGAAAATGCTATTCGCCATGGCATAGGCCATGGCTGGGACAGAGCAGGGCTGGTAGAAATTTCCTTTAAGAAGAGCGAGCAACATGTTATCTGCGAGATACAGGATAATGGTATCGGGATAACGGCAGCGCAGGCCCTGAAAGCCAGTAAGCATGCCGCTCATAAATCCAGGGGAATGCAGCTGGTAGCAGAACGCATTGAACTTTTAAGCAAAGCGATGGGATTCCCTATTATGATCGAAATCACAGACTTGAAAAATACTCCGGGCAAGCTATCCGGCACCAGGGTAACGATCCGATTACCTCATATTTTGACAAAGAAAACCGTGTATGATTAAATGTATCATTGTTGATGATGAACCCAGGAACATCTCTATCCTGACTAAAATGCTGGGTCTCTATTGCCTGGATGTAACTATCACAGGCACCGCCAGCAAAGTAAGCGAAGCAATTACACTGATCGGCGAAAACGCGCCCGACCTGCTATTCCTGGATATTGAGCTACCAGGGCAGGATGCTTTTGACCTGCTTTCACAGATCGCGCCAGTTAGCTTTGAAGTGATCTTTGTAACAGCTTATGCATCCTATGCCACCAAAGCATTTCGTTATAATGCGCTGGACTATCTCCTTAAACCCATCGATATCGGAGATCTCAAACAGGCCGTTCAAAAAGTGCGGGACCGGCATAGCGCACGGCATATTCATACCCGCCTCAACGACCTGCTGCAGGAAGTGCAACAAACGCAGCACAGCAACCGGATCATTCTCCGGACCAACCAGGGCTCGTTCTTCTATCCTGTTGCGGACATTGTGGCCTGTATTGCAGAAGGGGCCTATACTTTATTTGAGTTCACCAACAAAAAACCTTTGCTGATCTCCGGTTACCTGAAAAAATATGAAGCCATCCTGCCGGAGCGGGATTTTTACCGGGTGCATGATGCCTACATCATTAACCTGAACCATATTGTAAAATACCTGCCAGGTAAGAACGGGCAGGTAGAGATGAGCAATGGGAAGATCATCGAGATATCACAACGAAGGAAACACGATTTCATGAACCGCCTGAAACTATGATCAGGCGGGGAGGTACGTATTCGTCCTTATCCAACCCGGCTCAAAGTATACGTTTATGAATTGAAACGCCTCACTTATCAATCAGCCATTTTTATTCTGATCCGGAATCTTCATCTTTATATCCAATAAAAAAAACGGTACGTAGCGCGAACATACCTGCCTGATGAAACTATTAATAAACCCGAGCACTTTTTAATTAACACCCGTACATATTATCCTTTAATAACAATGTCTTTGCTGGAATCATTGCTTTTCAGCCGGGACCCGCTTTTAAAAACCCAGATTATGAAAAGACTGCCTTATCAACTACTTTTTTTTCTCCTGTTTGCCTTTATGGTGGCCAGCTGCCGGAAAGATGCTTCGCCCGTACAGCCGCCTTTACCTGCAATAGACAATCAGCACAAAGCCAGCGTATCTTCCACCGAATCAAATGTAACGATCACCTGGAGCAATAAACAAATAGGTACTCCCTATGTAGATTGCAACCTGTATATCACCGTAGCCGATGAAAACTATACGCCCATTGTTACCATACAGGAGTTCTGGGACAAGAATGATGTGATTACCCTGCCAAGAGTGGACGCCAACGGCAATTACATCAAATACAATATCTGGATAATGGCCAATGGCATTGATCGCTGGCCCGCTACCGGATCGCCCAGGCTTACGCTGGATGTGCAGTCCTATAATTTCAAACTCGGCGGATGGCTCACCCTTTTCAACGAAACTACTTACGACAATAACAAACAGGTGATATACAAACTGGATAATATCCCCACCCAGATGAATATCAAAGCCTATACTTCCATCAACTAAAATCAGACTATGAAAAAATATATCCTGTTACTGCTTGGCTGCGCCTCACTGGTAATGTACTCCTGCCGGAAAGACAAGGAGGCAGCCGCCCCGCAACAACAAAGACCTGGCAAGATCGATTATCAGTTCGCCAATTTCCAGAAGTTCATTCCTAAGCCAATTCAGCTTCAGATGCTGACGGAAGAGCAATTCCAGGCCATCGTTAACCGCTCAAAACGGAACACCACCAGCATCGACCGTGTAGTTACCAACCCTGACGGCAGCAGAACCTATTACCTCTCTTCCGACGAAATCCCGGCATTAACGGTGAAAGACCGCACCACCACTTATATCGGCGCGCTTTTACAAGGCAACTCAATAGATGATATGACGCTGAAACCTATACAGGGCGTGCAACAGCGGCCTATCTCCGTGTATGCAGACTTTCCCACCGATTTCGTACAGGACTCTATCAAAGTGCCCAGCGGCTCTTCACAACAGGCCTTCGTACGCAAAGCATTGCTGAGAGGTACGGGCGATCAGATCTCTTCTTTCACCTATGATATGCAGCGCTTCTATCGCTCCGATGAATTGAAATTGTCGTTCGGCGCGAATGTGAATATCGGCAAGATATTTTCTGCTTCCGTTCAAAGCTGGGACAGCTCCAGCAACAAGCGAACAAGGATACGCGCCATGTTTGTACAGAAGAATTTCTCCATCAACATGGACCCTCCGGCAGATGGAAAGGTGATAGAAGGTTCTGTAGATCCCTCCCGCTTTGGCGGCTATGCGCCGCTGATCGTGAGCAATGTGAACTTTGGCCGCATGGGTATCATTACGATAGAATCAACAGATACCTACGAAGCCACGAACCTGGCTGTTAAAGCGGCTTTCAACGTAGGCATTGTAGGCGGCGGCGCCAACCTCACTTCTGATCAGCTGCACCTGTTGCAGGCAGCCACGATCCAGTCTTACATCATCGGTGCAGATGGTACAGACGCTGTAAGAACGATCAGCGGCTTCGACGGATTTTCTGAACTGATCCTCAAAGGAGGAAAATTTTCCGCTACCAACCCGGGCGTTCCCATCTCATTTGACCTGCGTTATGTGAGCGACTTTTCACCCTATGCTACCCAGTTCCAATTATTACTGCCTCCGAACTGATGAGCAGCAGCAGCAAGCCGCCAGCGGCCTGCTGCTGTTTTTCAATTACTCAAAATGATACATTATGCTCCAGACCTGGAAATTGCCGGCAGGTATACTGGTTGCCGCGCTCCTGCTGAATGCCTGTACCAAAAAAATTAATGTGGATCCGGTTGACGGAAAAAACGCCTCGGATGCACCTTACTCCTTCCGCCAGTTAAAGAAGTTCGGTGATACCATTATTACCATCAGGACAGCAGCAGACCAGGCAGACCTGAAAGCCTTGCTCGATGCCCGGAAAATGAACACCGGGCAATTCCTGCGAGATAGTATATGGCCCTATAACACCGGCTACAGCCGCTTCTATGAAGCTGATGAGCAGGTAGTGGTGCCCAACAATGAAACCTTGATCTATCCTGGCTCATTGATCAGGGGCACCTCTATCAACTCAGATAATTTTGTACCACTGCCCATCCGGAATTACAAGCGTTACCCCATCAAGGTGTATGCTACCTTCCCTTCAGATCTTTCCGTTGCAGTAATTGATACGCCATCCTTGTCGCGCACCCGCATATTCCTGCGCCAGGCGCTAACGTCGCCGGGCTTTTCCGGCGGGCAGCTCGAATCATTCCTGTATGAAACCTTCAAGTTTTCTTACTATGACGAGATCAAAGAAGCGTATGGTTACAATGTAAACGTGAAAGGGCTTTTTTATTCATCCAGCTCTTCTTTCAATTTCTCTGCCGTCCGCTCCGAATTTCCCACAGCGATCATCGCCAAGTTCACGATGAAAAACTTCTCCATCGTACTCGATGCGCCGGCCGATGGTAAGCTGGTAGATGAAACCAATGTAGACAAATCTGTGCTCTATGGCTATTCACCTGTGTACGTGAACACCGTTACCTATGGCCGCATGGGTATCGTAGTGGCAGAAAGTAATTTTCAATCAGACGAAGTGAAATCCGCATTTGAAAAAACAATCAAAAAACTGTTCGGCAGAACAACAGAATCTTTGACAGACTACGAAAAAACATTGGTCAATTCCGCCCGGATCAACATCTACCTGATAGGCGGCTCCGGTGCGCCGGTAACACAGGCAGTGAATGGCTATGACCAGTTTGTGAACTATATCTTTCACAGCACCACATTCAGCGCCGCCGATCCTGGCGTGCCAATATCTTTTACCATGCGCTATCTCAGCGATAATACTCCCGTAAAAACTGTTTTCCGGCTGGACTATCCCAATTAATACATATGAACGCTCGTCATTTTTTGTTGTTGCTATTGCTGCTCCACCTCTCGACTGCCTGTAAAAAAGAGGCGCCGGCTACAGCACAAAAAGGTGAAAATACCGCCTTGAAAAAGTCGTTGGACACGCTGTTCCTGTATACTTCGCAACTCTATCTCTGGCAGGATCAGTTGCCGGGCTACAGGCAGTTCAGCCCGCAACATTATGCAGATGCCAGCGATCAGGCGCCATTGCAGCGCATGCGCAAAGCCCTGCAGGACCTGGTAGCATATGCCGTAAATCCTTTGACGCAACAGCCTTACGAAGCCTTACCGAACCAACAGCAGGGCAATAAATATTCCATCATCGTAGAGCCGGACGATCCTGGTTCTTATCTGCCGGCGCAGCAACATCCGCTGGCGGCCTTGCAGGCCGGAGATGGCGGCATGGGCCTCTCGCTGGCCGCTGTAGGCCCGCAGGATATCCGGATCATGGCCGTCAGCAAAGGCGGGCCAGCCGCAGGCGTGGGCCTGAAACGCGGCGACCGGATCATGGCGGTAGACGGCCGGGCCGCAGAAACTGCTGATAACTATTATCAGTACATACTGAATAGTTTTCAGCGCGGCAATGTACAACTGGATATCGCGGATGGCCAAACCAATAACCGGCGGCAAGTGCCGCTGATAGCGCTTTCCTATACGCCCAATCCCGTGTATAAAGAAAAGATACTGGATGCCGGAGATGAAAAAATCGGCTATCTCGCTTTTGAAAGATTTACGGAAGAACAAAACGCGCGCGCGAGTCTCACCCCCGTTTTCCAACGCTTTGAACAGGCCGGCATACAAGACCTCATCATCGATCTGCGCTACAATGGCGGCGGCTATCAGAACAGCAGCCGCTTCCTCGCCAACCTGATCGCGCCGGCAAGGGCCAGCGGCCAGGTGATGTTCAGCGAACATTACAACAGTTTGATGCAGGCCGGCAAAGCAGACCTGCTCAAACTACAGTATATCACCAACAGCGCAGGCCAACCGGTATTGATCAACGGGAAACCCGCCACCCTCTTCGATGTGGACTATACTCCTGCTGCCAATACCGCGAGGTTTGAAAAAGAAGGCAACCTGCTATCCTTACGGCGTGTATACTTCATCGTTAGTAAGGCCACCGCCTCTGCCAGCGAGCTGCTCATCAACAGCCTGAAACCATATATGCAGGTATCGCTCACCGGCGTTTCGCTTTCGGGCGGCGCCGTACGCACCTATGGCAAACCTGTTGGTTTCTTCGATATCAAGATCGGTCCATACGCGGTGTTCCTCTCCCTGTATCAAACCAAAAACGCTGCGGGAGAAGGCGCTTACTTCGACGGGATGCCCGCCGATGTTTCCGTACCAGATGATCCCAGATATGATTTTGGAGATACGCAGGATCCCGCGCTGCACAGCATCCTCCACCAGATAGCGCCCGGCGCTTATCCGCGACTGACCGCCACAGAGCGGCTGCCGGCAGATTTTCCGGGAAAGATGATCAGCGGCAACGCCGGCACGCCATACGGATTGATCAAACAGATAAATGAACTACACTACAAATAATACATTATGAAACATATTTCTCCTCATGTCATCCTCACAGGCCTCTGCTGTTCTCTGCTGCTCTTCGTCAACACCAGTTGCAGAAAAGCGCAAACAGATGCCCTGGGCAGTAAACCAGGCCGCAGTTCCTTCTCCGGGCTAAAACCCGCGTCTATACCCGCTTTCAGCATCGATGTGCCCAAACCGCCTAAAAGCGGCGGGCAATTGTTCACCGCAAAAGCATGGCTCGATGGAAAAAAACTCGATGGCGGTCCTGGTACGATTGCAACCGGGCTCACCGAAAAAGGCATCAAATTTTCCAATCTCGTTGACCAGTCGAAAGCGATCTACCAGAAATTTTTTGAAGCCACTGAATTTACGGTCGATGTACCCAATAGCAACGTCGTTTACCCTGGCTCTATCATACAAGGCGGCAGTGTAGACAACTTCCTGCTCAGGCCCATACTGGGTTACGGACGGCCCATCACCGTATCTGTTTCTATTCCCACCAGTCCCAACAAAGTATCAAAAACGGTGGCGCTGGCCTCCGGCGCTGAAATGCGCAGGATCGTGAGAGAAGCACTAACGAATGAATTCGCCGGCTCGGGCGGCGTTGCGAAAATGAATTATGAAATGAAGGCCTTCTCCTACTACCAGGAAATGAAAGAGTTGTACCGCTACAATACCAAAAGTAACCTGCTCTTCATCAACAGCGCCACTGCCAGCGACAGGAATGTAGATATGATCAAGAGAAACACCGGTGTAATGGTCAGGTTCTGGCAGGAGAATTTTACGATAGATATGGATATACCGGAAGATGGACAACTGATAGACCGGAACGCCGATCCTGCTATATTTGAAGGCCACAAGCCTTTGTACGTATCAACGGTAAAGTACGGACGCATGGGCATCATGTCGATAGAATCAGATGAAGAAGAGAGCAAAGTGATCGCCACCTTTCAGAAAGCGTTCAGCATATTGGGCATCGTAAATGGCGGCAGTACCTTGACGGATGAAGAACAAAGGATCATCAATGCGGCAGATGTAAAAGTATCGATGGTAGGCGTGGCAGGCGAAGATGCCGTGCAAACCATCGCCGGCGTATCCGGACTGGCAACCTTACTGGCGAAAGGACAAACCTATACCCCACAGCTGCCGGGCGTGCCCATCGCCTTCAGCATGCGCGACGTAGATACAGACAGCACCATCGTAGCGCCTTTCCAGGTGAACTTCGGCCCGTTTGATAAAATATATGCAAGAATAGAAACATTGTTTCAGCAAACCAGCAACAATGTAGGCGGCAATGCCACGGGCTATCAAACTACGAGAAACATCTTCCTCCGGTTTTACCAGGATCCCGCCTGCACGGTGGAAGACAAAGCATATAACTTTATCAAATTTGATTATCGTTTCAAAAGTCAATACGACTATCAGTACACCAATCCTCCTTCCCGATCATCCGGAACGAGTTACCTCTCCACCGAAAGCGTGTACAACACAGAAAAGGGGCATACCAAACTTTTGTATGCCAATTACCGAACGGAGTCCTACATCAGACTGCCCGATGGTTATACTTCTAATGAGATCAAGACGCCGGAACTCCTGGAGGGTGTGGGCTACATTCCTGTAGCCAGCCTGATAAAATAACCAGTTTGCCATAGCCACGCCACTAGCGTGGCTATGGCATTTTACCACTTATCCATTTTCTACCCCCCGCAGCAGCAGAATTTTTATCTTGGCTCTTTCACATTAAAACCAAGAGTAATTGAGATCGTTTTTTTCTTTACTCCTGCTGGCGGTCTTTTGTAGCAATGTTTCCGGCCAGGTTGTATTAACAGGAGCAGTGAACAATCATATCCACGAACCCATCCCATTCGCCCTTATCCAGTTGCAACGCAGCGCGCCGGCATGGCAACAAACGATGCAAACGGACAGTTCCGGGCATTTTGTTATCAAAGGCATTACACCGGGCGAATACCAGCTGCGGGTGGCATTTACGGGCTATCAAACGCAATCGGTCACGGCGCTGATCAGTGGCGATACCACGATCCGCATCACCATGCAGCCGCTGAATGCCAAACTGGGCGAAGTAACAGTAACGGCCGTGAAAGCCGCCATCAGCAACAATCCTGACAAGTTGGTGTACAATGTAGCCTCCAGCATCACCGCCGCCGGCAGCGATGCACTCACCGCACTGAGCCAGGTGCCAGGCATCCGGATCAGTGATAACGAAATCGGCATCGCGGGAAAAGGCGCCGTGAAAGTAATGGTAAATGGCCGTCTCGTGCAGCTCACCGGCATAGACCTGCTGCGCTACCTGAAATCTATGGCCGCCAACCAGGTATCGAAGATTGAACTGATCAAAAATCCTGGCGCCGCTTACGATGCAGAAGGCAATGCAGGACTGATCAACATCACCACTAAACAAGGCAGGCAGCAAGGCTTCTCCGGCAATGTGCAGGCCAGCGGCAAACAATGGTTTCACAATCCGCCGGTAGTATACGGCCGCAGCGACTACGAAGCAGCGGACCTCAGCGCCACCGCGGATTATAACAAAGGACGATGGGCTGCTTATGGCGGCATCAGTCTCGATCAGGACCGACATCTGGAAGGATTCCGAACAGATATCCGCTATCCGCACCAGTTCTGGACACAGAGCGATACCGGCGTATACACCTATCATAACATCAACCTCACGGCAGGCGTCGACTATCAGCTCGGCTCCAAAGCCGCCATAGGAGTGAATTACCAGGGCAGCAAAAATAAATATGAAGGCTCCGATCATGTAACCAACCCCATTTATAATAACGATGGACAACTGGACTCCCTGATGAAAACCTTCGCCACCTACTACCCCATCGCACAAAGCCATGCGCTGAACCTCCACTCCACCCTTAATTTCGACACTTCAGGCAGGCGCCTGTTGCTGAATGCAGATTATTTCAACTACTACCGGACCGACAAATCCGATTTTGAAAGTAATACCTTTATGCCCGGCGATGAGCATCCCTCCGGCATCACCCGCTATTATGACCATACCCGGCAGCTGATCAACATCTATACCTTCAAAGCCGATGTAGAGTACCCTACATCCTTTGCCAGGTGGATGTTCGGCGGCAAACTCAGTTTCATCGACAACCAGAGCTATGCTTTCTATTACAATAAACTGAGCGGCAACCAGCTCGTTTTCAATCCGGACCTGAGCAATGAATTTGACTATAAGGAAAACACGCAGGCCCTGTATGCCAGCATGAACAAGGAAGCCGGTAACTGGAAGTATGAAGCCGGCCTCAGAGGCGAACTCACGCAAACTAACGGTTACTCCTATACGCTGAATCAGCGCACGCCGCAACATTATTTTCGTCTTTTCCCGTCCCTGTCCGTTTCCTGGCAGGTGAATAAGGACAACGGCCTCTCGCTCACCTTCGGCAGAAGGATCAACCGGCCCTCATTCTGGAACCTGAACCCTTACAAATCACTGTACACCAGTTACAGCTTTGGCGAAGGCAATCCTTTCCTGCAACCGGAATATAATACCAATGCGGAGTTATCACATAACTGGAAAGGCATCCTCACATCGGCGCTGTTCCTCCATATCACCGACGATGGCTTCAACGCCGTGACCATCGCACGGGCGGATACCAATCTCGTATATACGAAACCGTTTAACTTCATCAGAACCTGTCGCTATGGTTTCACGGAAAATATTGTGCTGCCATTCTTCAACTGGCTGGATAACAATAACCAGATCAGCGTATATTATACCGATGCCAGGTCTTCACTCCCGGAAGTAGACGGGATCAGGGGTTGGGGGCTTTATCTCGCCACCAACAACAATATCTGGTTCAATAAGAACAAGACCTTGGGCGGCGCTATCAATGGCTGGTACCAGTTTCCGGAGATCGATCATATCGGCCGCACCGGCGTCAGCTATAAACTTGACCTGGGCTTCAAAGCCAGCGTGCTGCAAAAGAAAATGGACATTTCGCTCACGATGAGCGACCTGTTCATGAGCAGCGCCATCAAAGTATCGTCTACCGTTATGGGCATGCCGCAGGAGGTCACCAATTTCCAGCTGAACCGCTACCTGATGCTGAACCTCAGCTACCGCTTCGGCGGCGCGCACAAGGCCCGCAACAGCGATACCGGTAACGAAGAAGAAAAAAGACGCTTGTAAAAACCGAAAGCCGCATCAGTATCAAAACTGATGCGGCTTTTATATTAAGAATAGGATCAGCGTCCTTGTGCCACTGCTGCGGAATCCTGCCGGAATGTTGACTGAGACAGCACACCATTGATAACATACCTGATCTGCACCGTTCTGGAAGCATCCGATGCACCCGGCATGCCCACCAGCAGTACCGTATATACTTTCTGCGCTTCCACACTGATCGTACGGGCTACATTGATACTCCCGGCATTGGTGGCCGCAATAGCCACCGGACCAGGCGTAACAGCCGCGAAGCCCGATACGGCAGTATACGGCGCCCAGCTTTTAATAATGCTATCCCCGTTCGCCACCATAGTCACCAGGGGTTTGCTGGAATCAGGTATCGCATTTACGTAACGGATATACGCTTTTCCTGATGAGGCCGCCCCTTTAGACAAACTGTCAATCACATCAGGCACTACCACATTGGTGTAATTGTTGCGCGCGCCCATAAAGAAATGGGAATAGTACTTGTCGCGCTGAAAATTGTAAGACGTAGACGCCAGTCCGGCCCCGGAAATAAAATCGTAGGTACGCACCGTTCTATTGGCGGCAAAGATATTCAGGTACACGCCTGAATAACTCATATAATACAAAGGGTTGCCCGGCAGGATATTGCCTGAAAGCGTAACGGCTACTGCGCCCTGGTCCGGCGACAGGTTGAAGGCCATCAAACCGGCTATGGGCACATCGTTGTTGTCGTTCTTTGAACAAGAAAAGAAAAACGTTATCATCAACGCAGCGATCACCACTACCGGAATAACAGATTTTTTCATAAGATAAAGTTTATAAGACGATAACAGTTGATCTTATGAATTGTTTACCGCCGGGCAACTTTCTTCATCTTATTCAGTTTTCCTCACATCCAATGTGGCGCCAGCCAATATGTTCACGGTATTGCCCTTGCTATCTTTATACTGATGCGCGTTGCGGTAATTCCAGAGCACCAGCAGGTAAGATTGTCCTGGTGAGGCGTTCAGGTCGTAACGGCCAATGACGTTCATGGTATCGCGGGCATTGAAGAGGCGCAGCTTCAACAGCGTATCCGTGGCCGCCGGCCATTCGGCATAGGTAGAAACGCTGCCATAAGGCAGGTTACGCAGGCTAGTAACGTTAGCGCCTATACGAAGATTTACTGAATCAGCATCGGGGCATAACTGTACCATGCGCAGGCGTACTTTATTTGTAACGCTGACGCTTTCATGTGTTACGGCCGTACTGCGAAAGCTACCCAGGCTGTCCGACAAAAAAAGTGTTGTTCTCTTTCCCTGTTCCATATTCAGCGTGAAATCGAAAAGCGGGCCGGCGTCGGCACTGAGCCATGCTTGTGCTTTGTACGTACCGGGTGTATAATGTTCAAACACGATCCAGGGCGCGGGGAACAGCCAGTTCACCGCAGGATAGTCCTGGCGCGCGCCGTCAGCGCCCGTCCAGAAGCGGGGCTGGGAGGCCTTCACGTTGCCGGAAGTCAGCGATATTGTTACCTGCTGCCCGGCGTTTGAGCTTTGCGGCAGCCAGCTATCCAGCGTATGAGAAGCATTATAAAAACTTGTTTCACTATGAGCCGCATCAGTTGTGTAATCAGCTTTGCTGCAAGCTGCCAGTGCCAGCAGCGATAGTATCAATAAAATATAAACACGCATATACGAATATTATGGTTTTTTGATCCTGTAAATTTCCAGGGGTAGATAGCCGGTCCCGTTGGCGTTCTGGTTTATGCATACAAAATATAAACTGTTCTTTCGATCGAACCCGATGAAGGAGCGCCTGCTATTTTTTTGCAGTACGGGCGAGAAGTTCACCCAGCGCGCCAGGCCGGTGGTATTGCGCTGTTGAGGCACCAATCCATTTTCACTGATAGGTAAAATGAGCCCTTTTTCTGTGCCCGCATAGGCGTAAGCGTTATGCTTTGCAAAGTTGATCCCCATCAGGGAAAGGCCGCCGAACTCGGAAGGGAAGAAAACGCCATCGCCGTTGGATAATACGTAACCGTTCGCCAGGCGGTCTTCATTCGGCACGATGGTCGGTACGTGCAAACCGGTAGCGGCGCTGGTATCCATCGAGGAGAAACTGAATTCGAATTTTCCTGGCGTACCTTGCTGTTCTCTCTCGAAATCATCAGTAGATATAATCGTCAGGGTACGATCCCGTGCATTCAGCTGATAGAGGTATTTACCATCGGGACTCATTTGCTGATTGAGGTAGGAGAAGATGGCAAGCGCCGGCACCGGCCAGCTGCTATTGCTTTTCGCGAGCGATTTCACTTCCCCGTTGCGGATGCGTATAAAATTGTTCACGCCACTGCGGATATAACCACCGCCCAAACCAAACCACATCCAGGCATTCACGGAATCGCGGGTAGCGTAAAACGCAGGATCGCTGAATTGCGGAAACTTGGGATTGCCGGCCAGCGGGCTTTTCGGGAAAGGCGTTGTAAGGTAGGCCATGTTACGGGCATACAAGGTACCGTCCAATGCAATGCGCAGATCGCCGGGCACGATCCTGGCATCTGCCAGGGAACCTTCTGCCGGCAGATAATTAACCCCGGGATCATAGAGCGTGGTAGTAAGATCGGCCGCACGCCCGTATTGCGATCTCAGCTTCAGGAAACGTGAACGGTTCAGCACTTCAATACTGCCGGATGCGGGGTCCATCCTGCAAAAGCGCGTGATGTAATATTGTGCATTATCCGGCGATTCTTCTGTAGTGGCAGCAGTGAAATATACCACCGTTTCATCGATATCAACGGTAAACGCCACGATGCCGAGTATTTTGAAAGGCGTACCTTTTACCGGCCTTACCTGCGCGCCCGTCGACAGTATCTTTTTTGCAATACCGGCGCCTACTTTCACGATACCTTCAGGCTGGTTATAAAACCACACATTGCCGGTGTTAGTTACAAAGCCGCTCTCCCACAAAGCCTTGCTGACGCCGCCATACAGCGTAAGATCAGCTGGCAGCCATTCCGTCACTTTCTCTACTACCAGCGTGGTATCGGTAGCGCTGGGAATGTTGGTGTATTGCAATATCTTCAATGGCGGCGCCGTTACGCTCACGCCGTTCACCTTCACATTCACCGTTACATTATTGCCGGTAATGCCCTGCGGAATGCGGCAGGAAAAATAGTCCACATCCGACCAGATGGTATCTTTGGCAACCACATTATAGATGCGGTATTGAGTCTCGGCGAACAGCGTTACCACGCTATCGCCGATGTGCACTTCCTTGCGGGCGCCCTTTCCGCCGAGTATACCAGCGATATGCAAGGTATCGCCAGCTACCATTGTTTTGTCGGCATAGGGATATTGATAATAAAAGAAACTGCCATCTGTCCTGTACAGGAAACCGGAATTGATCACAGAATAAACCGTGTGCAAAAAATTGTCGTAATGCTCTACTTTCTTGCACGCAGCAAAAGAAAAAAGCAGGATGAGCAAGATATAAAAACGTTGTATGCGCATATGACCTTATTAAAAAGAATAAGTGAATGAAAGCAGGAAATAGCGGCCTGTATTGGATTTCCGGAAGATATTATCTCCCTTATACAATGGTCCTTTGAAGCTGCTGCCCTGTGCAATGCCCGAATTATACTCGGGCGTATATTTATTGTCATAGTCCTGATCTTCGGCAATACGCACGGCCTGGTTCAGCAGGTTCTGTATACTAAGCCGCATGTTCAGCGACCGCAGCAAGCGTTGCGTGAGCGAAATATCCAGTTGATGCCGGGGCAGCTCTATCAGGTTAGGACGTATGAAAGCCGTGCTGGCAGGCCGGCCGTCAGGACCGGTGGCGCTACCTTGCGCATCTTTGGTAGACACGGTGGATACGGCATGGATGGTAGTACCGGATACATTGTAGGTAGCGGATGCTTTGAAACCCCATCCCGGATTTTCATAGAACAGGCCGGCATTGACGATATAAGGCGCCTGCCCCTGTAATGGCCGGTTGCGGAAGCCGCTGTAAAAACTTTGCTGCATCGTATCGCCTAGCGGCGCTTTGGTGGCCCGGCTGCGGATCAACGCCCCATTGAACATCACAGAGAGATTGCGGAAGAAGCCAGCGGCAAGGAAAGCAAGGCTTTTGCGCAGCTCGGCTTCCACGCCATACACCTGTGCTTCATCTGCATTCCAGTAGCTGAGATTGGTAGGCATAAAACTAACGGCGCCCGATTGATCATTGCGGATCTGTTCTATCGGATGTTGCAAGTGTTTATAAAAAACACCGAGGTTGATCATCTCCCCGGGATAAGCCTTCGGATACCATTCCACGCGCAGGTCGTAGTTATCGATGCGCGCTGTCACTAAAGCGGGATTACCATAGATCACCACATCATTGATAAAATCATAATCGGAGAAGGGAGAGATCTCACGGAACTCAGGCCGGTTCAATGTTTTACCATAGCCTGCCCGGAGTACCCAGCTGGAGTCCGGAGAGGTCCAGGCGCCATTCAGCGATGGCAGCCAGGCGGTGAGCGGCTTCACCAGGTGTACGGGTACGAATGCGCCATTGCTCACGATAGCGGCCGACAATTCCTGCCGGTCGTCTTCTGCGCGCAGCCCTCCTACCAGGTTAAGGCGTTTATGCATCAACGTTAGGTCGCCCATTACATAGAAAGCGGTATTGCGCTCATTGGCCACGTAGCTGTCGGTAGGTTGTGTGGCGTTATAGATAGCCAGTCCTTTGCCATCTGCCCTGAAATAATCTGTGCTCCATACTTTCCCGAGCTCGTCTTCACGGAAGCGGATGAGGTTGGGATCACTCCATCCCGAGTTGTCATGGATGCCGGAGCCGGCAGACTCAAATCCTGCGAGGTTAACGCCTTCGAGGCCGGCACGGTTCACCTGGAAGAAACGGCGGTCCACCTGCCGGTCCTTGAAAAGGTTATAAGCGCCGGCCTTTAGTGTGAAGGCCGGGTTAATGGCATAGGTATAATCCAGTGACGCCTGGTAGTTCTGTTCACGGTTATTAATAAAGCTGCGGTTAATCATTCCAAGAAATACATCGCGGTAGGCGCTGCCATTGCTGCCGTTGGCGAAGAGCTGTCCATTCTGGCCATAAAAGCGGATATTCCGCTGGTCCGGCAACTGCTGGCGGTAATAGTTGTAACCAATGTTCCATTGCAGTTGTTGTTTGTCTTTTTGATCCAGTGTATGCGTGCCTGTTAGGTTGCCGGAGTAAAGGGTACGCTGCTCGAATGATTCCAGCAGGTCTTTACTGCGGAGCCGTTGCGAGCTGTCCTGGACTGGCAGCTGGTTCAGCTGCGAGGTGGTCACAGATGTGTTGCGGGCGCCTTCATTCAGGAAGAAATTTTTCAACTCGATGCTATGGCGGGCGTTCAGCTTCAGCAGCAGGTTTTCCATGACGTTCACCCTTGCCTTTTCCTGTGATTGATCCGCATAGGCAATTTTGTTCTGATCTTTGGTGATCAGGCTGCCGAAGCTCTGGGAATACAGGTTACCCGTTTGCCGGTATACTTGCTGGGTGCGGGTTTCCTTCGAATAATTGATCATCGTGAAATTGTACAGTCTCGCACCTGAGCTGATACGGAAGTTGTCGAAGTAATTGATGAAGGCCTGGAAATCCGGCTGCATGGTTTTTCTGCCGATAGCAATATCCGGAGAAAATGCCTGCAACAGTTGCTGTTGCGACATGGGCGCTTTACCATACGCATCTGCAAATCCGGGCAGGGCGGAAGCCGCGTGGCCGCGGGCGCCATCGTCGAAGCCCAGCCAGTCGAGCTTCCCGCCGTGATAGGTATTTCCTGTTTTGAAGGTGGTACCTTCTCTCGCCGCTAGTTGTACGCCTATATCAAAATGCCGCACCGGCTTGGCGTTCTTCGTAAAGATTTTTACAGAGCCGCCGGTAACATCTCCAAAAAGATCGGGCGTAGGCGATTTATAAATGAGAATACGATCGATGATCGGCGTGGGCAGCAGGTCCAGCGCAAAGGCATGTGTGTACAGTTCCGTGCTGGGCGCGAGGTTGCCGTTGAGGTAAGTCTGGTTATAGCGCGCATTCATACCGCGTATCACGATGAAGCGTTCATCGGTGATGGTAGTACCGGGGATACGTTTCACAATTTCGGCGGCATTGCGATCGGCCATCTTGCTGATCTGTTCATTGGAGATGCCTGATACCACTGCATTGGCGCCACGTATCTCATTGATGATCTCCCTGTCTGTGGAATAGGTGACCGGTTTCACACGGTGCGGGCCGGCAGTAACCACTACGGCTTCGAGGGATTTACCCGCCTGCATTTTGATATCCAGGTTCCTTGTTCTGTTTGCATCTATTTCCACGGCCGCCTGGCGGCTGCGCTGATAGCCGATGTAAGAAACAACGATGGCGTACCTGCCGGCGGGGAGATGTTTTAATTCATAAAATCCTTTGTCGTCCGTAGCCGTACCATAACTGGCGCCTTCCAGCTGCACGGTGGCGCCAGGCAAGGGTTGCGAGGTTTCAAAATCCACCACACGGCCTTTCAGCACACCGTTAGCGCCGCTTTCCTGTTGTGCAACAGGAGCGGTGTAACTAAAAGAGATCGTGCCGGCTACGGGGTGGTAATCGAGGCCATAATTCTTTTTCAGTTCGTCGAGCGCAGATTGAAGACTTACTTTCTGCCACGCCACTCTCGCTATCGCGATCTTTTTGAAAGCCGTTCTTGAAAAGGTAAAGGTGAAATTCGTTTGTGCGTCTACTGCTTCCAGTACATCGGTGGCATTGGTATGCTCCATGTGTAAGCTCACCTTCTCCGACAATTGATACGATTGCGCGTAACCGTTGCCAGGCTGGCATGCCAGCCACAGGAGGCAGCCGGTGAGCATGCGTTTCAGGCAGACATACCGCTCCCGTTTTTGGGACTCTCCCCAAATCATGTTACTTTTGATCCTCATTTTTATTGTTTTTTTTTCCGGGGGAGCTGTTAGCGCAGCTCCTCTTTTATTTATCTGTTTTAATAGATGGTCAGTGTGCGATCCTTCAAGGTATATTTCAGGTGATGCGTAAATGCGATCCCTTCCACCATCTGCGCAGGCGTTTCTTTGCTGAACAGTGCTGATACCGGCTCCTGCGGACGGTTTTTACGGCGCCATAGCAGCTGCCAGTTATTTTTTCTGGCCAGTCTTTCCAATGCCATATCAAGCGGTACTTCATTGAATACGGTAAATCCTTTCGTCCAGGCGCTCACTTCATTTTCCAGGCTGGATACTTCCATGGACTTGCTATCCCGGCGCCAGGTGGCCATTTTGCCGGCTTGCAGCACTATGGCTTCGCTGGCGTTCTCTCCCTGCACCTGTACCTTTCCCTGTAGCAGCGATACTTTCACCTGTGGTTCTCCGGCATAGGCTTCTATATTAAATTCCGTTCCCAGTACCTGCGTGCTGGTATGTTCTGCCTGTACAATGAAAGGGCGTTGCGCATCTTTGCGGATGCTGAAAAGCGCTTCGCCGCTGAGTTTCACGAGCCGCATGCTATCGTTGCCGGTTTGCCATTCGAGCTTTGAGGCATAGTTCAGCCATACAACGGAGCTATCGGGCAACAGTATTTTTTTCAGTTCATGATCGGTGGAAGCGGAGGCCCATGCGATTGTTTTTTTATGGGAGAGATGATGACGGGAGAGATACCAGGCGCCGGCCATCACGATGACCATGGCAGCTGCGCTGGCGCGCAACAGAAAAGGCTTCCAGCGGAAAGCAATCACGGTGGCGCCGTTCTGCGGCAGGCCGGGCAAACGTTCGCGCAACGATTGCGCCGCGCTGGCGGCGAAGTCGGGCCGTGTTTTCAGCAGGTCGTCGTTCGTTCTCTGCAACTGTTCGTACCAGGCATCTACCACGCGTTGTTCCTCGGGCGTGCAACGTCCTTCCAGGTATTTGCCCAACAATAATGTGATCCTGTTATATTGCTGATCATTCATACTGATAATATCTCGCAAAAAACAGGAAGCAGTACCCTTGTTGGTGTATTACCAAATTGTTAAGGCTATAAAAAGAGGATAAGATGGTGCTCCAATAATTTGCGGAGCTTTTCGCGGGCTTTGAAAAGATGGTTCTTGACGCTCTGTGGTTTTAAAGAGAGGCGCCGGGATATTTCTGCGATGCTGAGCTCCGACTGCGTGCTCATGAGATATACTTCTTTCATGCGGCCAGGAAGCGCCTCCACGGCGGTTTCCCAGTCTTGCTTCAGTTGCTGGTACGCAAGTTTGTTCTCCTGCCGCACATGCATGGCTGATTGCGATTCCAGTTGCAGCAGTAGCTGGGCCAGCTGTGCTTCCTGTTTTTTATTGGTGCGGTAATAGTCGATCACTTTGTATTTCACCACTGCGGTGAGCCAGGCGGCCAGCGATCCGCGGATCGTGAGCGCTGCCCTGTTCTCCCAGAGATAGGAAAAGATATGCTGAACGATGTCCAGGGCATCCTGCTCATCGCCGCATTTCTGATGTGCGATCGTGAAAACCGTTTTCCAGTAGCGGTTAAATAGCTGCTCATAGGCGTGGTGGTCACCTTGTTTTAACAGCGTGATCAGTTCCTGGTCCTGCAGATGGTTCATGTGATTATCAACATGCGAAAATAGCAAGACAATGTTACCGGAAAATTATTTTGCTATTTATTTATTTGGATATTTTGATATTTCGTTCCGGGGAAGATTTTCACTGCAACGAAATATCAAAATATCCAAATAAATAAATAGCAAAATAAATAAATCTCTCCTAGAAATTGGCGGTTAGGAAATTGCTGCAATCGGGATCCAGAGAGGCCAGTGTGGCTGCGTTGTAGGGCGGCCTGTTGGTATTGCAGTAGTTCGCTTCTGCGGACACTGCCAGGTATTCGGCCTGGTTGGTCATCACATAAGCATTAGCAGGATACACGCCGGAATAGTAGGCGTTGTAATAGAGGTTATAAATGGTGGAATTGTTGAATCCACCAGATACCCAGCGGTCGTGCAGGTAATGGAACAGTTCGTGGAAGATCACATTGCCCGGACCAGTGTGTACATTGCGGTAAACGGAGAAGTTCACGATGTATACATTTCCGTTGTTGTAGAAGAGGTCGCCGCTGCCAGGGCTGGAATACACGTTGATAGGGCATCCCATCATGTGCGATTTCGTAACGCTGGTAGTGCTGGTATTGTACAGCTGGTCGATCTCTCCATTCACCAGGGCTTTGATATCACTGGGCACGCTGCCGCTGTAGTTGATGGTAAAAGAGCGGTAAGTGTCTCCTGCTATCCCGCCGCCGCGGGCTTGCTTGTTCTTGTTGAAAAAGTCGATCACCTTTTGTCTTTCGGGCGTAATGGTGAGGTGATCTTCGACAGCCTGACCTGCTACGGGTTTTTCAGGTGTTACAGGTGCTTTGTCCAGGTTTTCTTTTTTACAGCTGGATACGATGGTGAGCGTTAACAACAGGGCAATAGTTGTGTTAACAAGGGTTTTGGTGTGTTTCATAAACTGGATTTTGGATTCAGATGATTGGGTTAAACATGATTGGGTCGATGCTATCGTACAAACAGGCTAGTGCTCAGGTGGGTGTAATATTACAATTCCCCGCCGCGATGCGCTCACAGCGGGGATAAGAGTAATTGATTGATTGATTAGTTGGTTGGGAAGGCATAAAAGCGGATGCCTTCATTTGTGATCTTCCAGCGAGAAAAAGGCCCGCCAATACCTTCCTGTGTTGGAATACTCTTGGTAGCGAGCTTGTGGCCATGTCCCAATGGTGCATAGTTCCCGTCTATCCAGTAACTATAAATAGGTATGGCTCCCGGAGCATTTGGATCATTAGGCACATAAAAAGCTATCCCCTGTTTTTCATATCTGTATCCAGGCCCTGTGATCACGGGTCCTACATCTGTTGTATAATAAAAATCAATTGAACCGCTGTAATAGTATACATAGATGGGAACAGTGCCAGGAGCCGGTGCCGAATAGGCATTGAAGGCATTGCGTATCAGTGAAAATTTATAATCCGGTCCTTGCAGTGTGGGTGTACTTTGCGTGGTGTAATAATAATTTCCCGGGTGACCATCATTCTTATATTCATAGATCGGCACTATCGGATAATGCACTTTCACCTCATTATCCTTTATATATTGCTTGATATAGGCTTCCAGCTGCGCTTTCCTGTTAGCATCGGTAATTAATTCGTAGATGGGTATAAGGCCATATTTACCGATGTCTACAAAAACAGCATTTTGTGGCGTAGAGCTGCTCTGCCAGCTGGAGATATCGATTTTGGTGGGTGAGTTTTGATCCATATCAATCATGCCGATCAATGCTTTGGAGGGGTCTCCTCCCCGTGTGCGGTAAGCAAGCTTCTTCGAGAAGTTCTTCTGGGCGATGTTAATATCCACATCATTATTGATGTCGATGCCAAAAAAGTTCTTGACGCCAGCTTTGATCCCTGCCCTTGCTGCATAGGCATGGTCCTGGTTTTGCGTTTCCGACTGAAACATCAGATCCAGTTTTGCACCGGTATAGATATCCACCAATACGTGTGTGCCATACTGTTGTACGAACTGCTGCGGTGTCAATCCCTGGATGGCTGATTTAAAATTATCGGTAAGATATTGTATCAGTATATCGTTAGTCGCATTCGTTCTAAGCCGCTTTTGCCTGATCGTTAAATTGTAACTGCCATAGATATACTTTGATTCAAATGCATCTGATGAATTGAAAGATGCAGTGATAGTAGATTTGAAAATGGCAAAACCGGTGGTGGCCTCCACTTTCGTTGATACTTTTTTGGAATAGTCGTTTGCGTCGGCCCCGTATTCTTCCAGGTATTCCTGGGATCGGGGGTACTCTTCCTGGATGAGATCAGGATGATCTCTTTTTAGTTTCTCGATGTCTATTATCTGAAATCCGGCGGATGTGGCATTGCCAAACTCGCCTGTAACATCATACCCATAGCCAAAAACATCATACTTGCCATCGCCGGCGCTTTCTGTTTTTGCTTTCTTTTCTTTTTGAGGGTATGGGTTGTCCGTTGAATTTTTCTGGCAACTGTAACTGAACATCGCGGTGAGCCAGATCACCAACGATAGTTTGATCATGCTACTAAAGGGTACTTTCATAATGTATATTTTAGATTAACAAAAAAAGAGGGGACAGAAAAGGGTTCAGAAGAAAAGTATAGGTGTTTCCGAAATTAAATCCGATGCTGATGGTATAGGTTCAATCGTTTCCGTTGTCAAATTATTGCAGGAAGATAAGGGTTGCCGAAGGCCTGCGTTTTCAAAAATAATAAAATATTTTAATTTATCCATTAATAAAAAAGCCACCTTGAAGGTGGCTTTTTCATTAGTGCTGTTTCTGCAACGCTGTAATCTGCGCCTGTTGCGTATCTAACTGCTTCTTCAATAAAATGATATACAGGGAAAGCTCTTCTATCTTCTGCAACAACACTTTGTTCATATCTCCGAGATCAATACCATTGTTCTTTACCTCTTCAGCAGAAGGCACGCCTGGCAGGTGATGTTCCTTTACTACGTATTGCTCCATCTCTTCAATGGTGGGGAACTTGTAGTCGGGATGAAATACATAATCCGCCCAATTTTCCTGCGATACTTTCACCCGGCGTGCGCCTACGGTACCTTCGACAGCCAGCTTATAACCCCGTGAGTTATTGGTACCGATAGATACGTTACCGGCGCCGTTGATCTTCATCAGGGTGCCTGATCCGTTTTGTAATGTAAGCAGATCCCAGGCGGTATTAGTGCCATTGTCGACATACAGGCCTCGCTTGGTAGTAGTGCTCAACTCTGCGGCGGTACCGGGCCCGAACAGGCCAACCATACCGTTACTTCTGAAAACGCCATTTACATCGAGTTTAAGATCGGAGGCGGTTTTACCCAGGCCCATATTGCCGGCAGCGCTAACGTTAAATAAATTACCGTTGATATTACTGAAGTTGAATCCGCGTGCATTTGAATTATTGGAGAAGTTCACGCCATCATCATTTGCGCCTACCATCAAGCTATATCCTGAAGTACAGGTACCGGTTCCTAACTGTATCTGCTGCACGTTGTTTACAATGTGCAAACGTGCGCCCGGCGAGGTGATACCCACGCCAATGTTTCCATTCGGGAGTATGGTCAGGTCTGCATTACTGATGGAACCTCCCATTTGAAGGCCGGTACCGGCGGTACCATATAATTGTGCGCCACTTCGCGTAAAGCCAATACTGTAGGCCTGTCCGCCGGTCGACGACAATACGCCCAGGCTAAAATCACCTCTGACGTCCAGTTGTGCAGTGGGTGAATCGGTTCCAATACCTATTTTCCCTGTTGGGAGCGGAGGAGTATTCTTTTGGGCATAGGCACTAACAGTACAGAGGCTGAGTAAGGGGATAAACAAATAGCTAATTTTCATGGTTCAATTAT
The DNA here is from genome assembly GCF_902167635.1 of Chitinophaga vietnamensis. Taxonomy (GTDB): domain Bacteria; phylum Bacteroidota; class Bacteroidia; order Chitinophagales; family Chitinophagaceae; genus Chitinophaga; species Chitinophaga vietnamensis. Next base: position 685,883 of record NZ_CABHMS010000004.1, on the reverse strand, counting down.
GATTTTAAATGATCCAGGTAAATTAGCACAAAAAAATTATTGTTGAGCTATTAAGACGGCCGCTGATGCGGCCTGCCCATGCTGATTTTATTTGAAAGATGCAAGCATCCGGCAATACCCGTTGCTTGGCGCATTGCTATCCGCAGGAACTTCCAGGGTCCAGTAACATTTCACGAAGGAACGCAAATCAGGATGTGGCTGAAAGCTCGCGTAGTTCATTAATAGATCAGATCGGAATTGGAATTTATCAACTTGATTGATTCCGTGAAAGATGCTGAAACGGGAATATATTTACCTGTTCCGTAATTTTTAAAGACCCCACTTTGACTCTTGAGAAATCCTAGACTGTGGCTGTTAATAAGATAGTCGGAGAATCCTACAAAACCTTTATCAGCACTGCTTTCATACTCTTCAAGTATCCTTTCCAGCGGCCAGATGGAGAACAAATTCTCTCTCCAGTCAAAATCTGCAAACCCATTGACCTGTGCATACAATTCCTTGAATTCTTCTGGAAATGAAAACCCTATTGCAATTTCTATTTCTGCAATTAAATCGGGAGACGCCGCAGGATTCAGTTTAATCTTTTCAGTCCTCCATTGTTGCCATATATCAATGATGCCGTTCTTCATATTTTAATAACGATGCCGATATTTTCATCATGCCACAAAAAGATTTAAAACACCCCGCCTCCCGCAGCTATGTTCTGCCCGGTGATCCACCGGGCTGCATCGCTGGCCAGGAAAACAGCTACATCGGCTACATCTTCCGGCTCTCCTACCCGCTTGAAAGGAGACATTTCTGCGGCCACTGCCCGGTCGCGCTCCGGTAACAGATCGGTATTCGTAAAGCCTGGAGATACGGCATTGACGGTGATATTACGCGCTCCCAATTCCCGCGACAGCACCCGCACAAATTGCTCTACCGCGCCCTTGCTGCCAAGGTAGATGGCGTTCATGGTAAAATACATTTGCGTACCGCCAGTAGAAGTAACAATGATACGGCCACCGTCCTTCACTCTTCTGGCGGCTTCCTGCAACACGAAAAATATACCTTTTGCATTAGTGTTAAACACGGTATCATATTGCTCCTCGGTAGCCTCCGACAGCAAGGCAGGAATATAGTTGGCGGCATTGGCGATCACAATATCGGGAGTACCTAAAGATTCTTCCGCCTTGTCAAAAAGTGTTTTGATAGCGGATAGCTGAGAGATGTCTGCTTGTATGGCCACTGCTTTCCCCTGCTGCTGCCTGATCTTTTCTGCCATCTCTTCCGCAATGGCAGCACTTTTCGCGTAACTGATGGCTACCGCCGCACCAGCAGCGGCCAATTGTTCTACCATCGCCTTCCCGATACCTCTTGAACCTCCTACTACGATAGCGGTTTTGCCTTTGAAGGCGTCGTTTGCAAATGTTCTCATAATAATACAATTTACAGAATATCTGCTAAGGGAAAAAGATGAAACAATTGCGGACATAGTGCATTACCTTTGCCGCCACAGCAATAAAAAAACATGAGTCAATTTCCGCATATCAACCTGCCCTTAAAGCACAAACTGACATTCACCGCCAACCCGGTAAACGTAGTGCCATTGCCGAACGGAGAGTTCCTGATGAATTTTGCAAGTCAGCCGCTGATCACCAGGCTCAGTGCTGATCTTGAAATTGTTTGGGAAAAAATCATGCAGGGACAAAATGCGAATTACGTCAGCAGTAAATTGTCGGCTTCTTCTGATGGCCGCCTGATTGCGATTGCCGGCGCAACCGATATACGCGTTCTCGATGCGGCAGGCGCCAGTATCTTACACAAGATTGAACACGACTCCTGGGGCTGGTTCCTGGGCGCTGCCTGCTATTTCAGCAAGGATAACAAAACGATCTGGTATGTATTACCAGGTGATGAAAATAAAACAGACGAGTTGCAGATAATGGATGCTGTTACTTTTGAGGTAATAACATCTCACCCACTGATGGAAAGCCAGCAATACGCTTATGTATTTCATGCCACGCCAGACGATGATGTGGTCCTGCTGGAAGCCGCCGCAGGCCAGGAAGAAACCATGCTGATGCAATTACAGCTGCGCAATAGCACCGTATCCCTGACCGAACTAACCCAATGTAATGACGTGATCATGGGCAACTTTGCACCATCCGGAAAAGAGTTTACTACTGCCCCTCACTATGATGGTCCCCTGGAGATCTACTCCTTCCCTGACATCACCAAGGTGGCAACGCAGGATCAAGCTGCTATTTTCGATGGCAGCAAAGATTTCCCTGCCGCAGAACCAGACAATATTAACTATAGTGTTTTCTTTGTAGATGATCAGAACATACTCGTAGTGTCCCAATTTGGAAGATTGTTATTGCTGGACAGAAAAGATTTACGTTGCAAGGCAGAGGTAATGCCGGAGGGTATTGAATTTACAGCATATAACCTGGATGGCAATCCTACTACCAACCCGGATTATATCTTTGATTACAGCAGTAATATCATCAATGTAATGATCATACACGGGCAGCTGCTGTTGACGACCGGCGATGGCCAGTTGCGCAGCTATGACTTGCCTGTTTGATGCCGGGCATATAAAATAAAAAGCTCAGGCTGTTCATTTATATCTTCGATCTAAAAAATATCTTTTATTCAGCGCTATTCTGTATTATGCGTTGTTGCCGCGCTGTCATTTTCAGTTTCGGAGATCCTGTACTTTCCCACTCTTAATAACAGGCGCCCGTGCCAGGCTATTTAACTTCATTAAGAGCTTGTAACAATTTATTTAAATTCGCCTCGCGGGTCTCTCTATACTCTTCCCATAACTTTAAAATTTCCGGCAGAAGCTCCCGTTTGATGGATGTTTTTGCCAGTTCCTTTGTATCACTTTCTATGGTACCTTCGAGGTATAATTGTCCAAAAGCAGTAGCAACGATAGCTGCATCGATACCAGTCATGTAACGAATTCCTGAATCATGCTGCTTTAAATAAGGCGCCAGTTTTTCAAGGGAGATTTCTTTGATATCAAATTTCGGATATCCCCAGTTTTCAATTTGCTCATGTATGAATTGAACAGGGCTTTCTGATTTATGCGCCGTTCGCCAATTCTTAAATCCGGCATAAGCATCCGCTCCATCGTCGCTACCAAAAGGCGCAGTTTCTTCAATTACATCAAAGAAAAACGTATCATTCATTAATTGCTTGGCATTGGGATGGGCTTTCTCAAAAGTTGGTGAATAATCATTCATATTTTTATAACGTTTTTAGTTGCTATTGGCAGAAATAACCTGCCGGGCGTAAAAGTTAAATAACATCAGCTATCATTACCACAGTAACAGTACACGCAATACTAACTGACGGCTTTTGAAATACACACTCACTATTTTAGTTTCGGCCAGTTCCATGCCATCACTACTGCGGTTGCAGTCAATATACTTTCTATAAATGATAATAACACATAGAAGACTCTCCATTCTGTCAATGATGAGATTCCCACCAGCGCAGTAAACAATGTAAAGAATATTCCGACTGAAATATTCATCCATTTTGTAACTTTTGGAGTTAATATTAAAGATAAAAAAATCATCAGTGCAGGAACTGATAATATCAAGGTAGTAATCAGCAATTTTATCGGACTATCCAGCATATTTTGTCCGTTTAAAAGCCCTTCCACTTTTTTGGGCACGTAAAGTTCAAAATAGTCCCCATAAATATAACAAAACATAATAGCCGTCCAAAGAGCGGATAATTTAATTCTGATGTTTATTTTATAATCTTCCAATGTATTTTCCATGATATAAAATTTACGTTCCGGTATTAGCAATAAATTTATGACTTATCGTTTTATCATAAAACCAAAAAAGCCGCATAAATCTTGCGATTCATGCGGCTTTAATATTCTTCCTGTGATCCCGCTGGGACTCGAACCCAGGGCCCATACATTAAAAGTGTATTGCTCTACCAACTGAGCTACGGAATCATTCCCCGTGTTTGTAACGGGAGTGCAAAGATAGCAATTATTTGATCTCAGCCAAATATTTTTCTAATCTTTTGAAAATTAAAGTTTTACTTGCCGCTGAACAGTATCCTGAAACGGATGGAAGGATCATCTTTCTGTGAGGGACTGAATACACGCAACGTATAATATTTCCCCGCCGCCCAGTCGGCCACGGCATTGTCGTAGTAAGGACTACCGGGATTACCGCTCTGCCCCCCGGGATAGATGCCCACCGCTTCTGTCGCGCCCTTCTTCAGTTCCACGATCATTCGCCACGAAGGGCCATGCGTTTTCTTGGTAGCATTCACAATATGTTGCCCGCCGCCGGTGCGGAGGTTCATTGCACTGAAGGCAGGCAGGCTGCGGGTGAGATGCCTGATATCCGTGCCCCTGGCCTTTCCCAGGGCAAGATCACCTGCCTTGTCCAGTTCGGCGGCTTCTTTTTCTGTTTCAACGAAGGCTGTATGCACAAGCTCCGTAAGCGTTTCTTTTTGCGGTGTGTGGATATTATCTATGAAATGTACCGCACTATCACGCAATAACATCAGCAAGGTGGTGGTGGATTGCGGCTTCGCAATCACGGCGCTGTCGGGAGTGCTCAGCTCATCCTGCCAGATCTTTTCTTCCAAACGGTCCCAGAGCATATTGAACAGGGTAGCGGCTTTGCTGTCAGGGCTGCTCACACAATTCCAGCGGGATAGCTGCTCCCAGTAACCACGCTGTGCTGCGTTCAGCGAAGCGCTGTCGATATGCCTCCGCAGCAAAGGCAAGGCTGCCGCGGCAAAGAGGTTGGTATTGTCTGTCTGCAAGGCGATCATATCGGTTTGCGTGATGCCGTTCATCGCGGCAAGACGATTATTGATACGCTCTCCACGGAACAGATCATATTCTGCGTAGAGGCGGTAGGGATAGGTGCTGTCTGTCGGATGCTGGTTGGCAGAGCTCACAAAACCTCTCGCCGGATTTTTGATATGCGGCAGCTCATCATGCGGGATATAACCTTGCCACGCGTAGGTGCTGTCGCCGCCTGGCATCACCCATTTACCCTGGTCTTTCCAGCGTGCCGGATATTGACCATTGTGCCAGATGGCGATATCTCCCTCCTTATCTGCAAAAACAAAATTCTGTGCAGGGCAGGTATATTCTTTGATGGCAGCTAAATAATCATCATAGTTGTGCGCTTTATTGAGCTTGTAGAAAGTATACAGCTCATTGGAAGGATCGAGCGCTTTCCAGTGCATCGCGAGGAAAGACTGGTTCGCCGTTTTATCGGGATAGCTGTTGTCAAACATCACGGGGCCCCACACGGTGTAGGCCACGGTATCGTGGATGGTGGCGCCGCCGCGCACTTTGATATCTTCTATGCGCAGGTCTGCTTTGCGATAGCCGCCATTGAAAAGATACTCCTGTTTTCCATTGCGGAACTGCATGCGGTAAAAGTCTTTCACATCTTCTTCTCCATTGGTCACGCCCCAGGCGATATGATCATTGAAACCGATGATCACGCCGGGTGCGCCGGGCAAGGATGCGCCGTATACATTCATATCAGGTGTGTGGATCTGTACTTCATACCACAGTGAAGGCAGGCTTAGCCCGAGATGTGGATCGCTGCAGAGGATGGGCGCGCCCGATCTTGTTTTGCTGCCGCTCACGGCCCAGTTATTACTGCCATTGTCGGGATCGGGCTTGTCTGTTTTAAATTTCATATAGGCGGCATCGAGCGCCAGCACACTGTCCGGCGGCGGCACCGCTTTTACAGAGGCGGCCGCAAATGCAGTGCCCTTGGGGATGATAGGGTCTGATGAATCCTGGAAATCGGGATACATCAGGTTAAAATCTTTCATGGAGAAGATCTTTCTCGCATTGGTATTTTCCAGATCTTCACAGGCGCCCGCGAGATCGTGCGCCATGTATTTCAATAGCAGCGCGCATTTGATCGGGTCCCACTTTTCCGGTTGATAGTCGAGCAGCTTGTACTCTACCGGCAGCGTGGCTGGCGTGAGAGAGGCGATGTAAGCATTGATCCCTGCCGTATAGGCTTCCAGCGAGGCCTTCGTTTCAGGGTTAGCCATCATGGTCTTCAATGCCTGTTCTGCGCCGTATACCATGCCACGACGGCGTTGTGTGCGGTCGTAGTTGATCATGGAAGGACCGAGTATTTCAGAGAGACGGCCGGCAGCAGCGAAGGTCTGTAGCTCCATCTGCCAGAGGCGGTCGCGCGCGGTCACATATCCTTGTACGTAAAAAGCGTCGGCTTCATTTTCTGCGAAGATGTGCGGCACCATGCGATCGTCGAACCAAACTTCTGCTTTGCCTTTGAAGCCTGGCAATTGCAGCGCTTCGCGCGGGCCGGTGCCGATAGGTTCAGCATTCATCCAGAAACCTTGCTGGGGGCTCAAAAGCTTGCCCATCGGCGGGGTCTTTCCAATCTTGGTGTTGAGTGCCCAGGTGAGCGACAGGGTGATAGCAGCTGATACCACAGCAGGGATGATTCTCATAATTTTATCAGGGTATATATCTCAGTAAAATAAGTAATTTCTGAGATATAATCGCCACTTATGCCAATACATTTACCAACTTCGTCAGCTCCGCTTCAGTATTGAAGCTATGCAACACAATACGCAGGCGCTCCTCTCCTTTCGGCACCGTAGGATGCAGGATGGCGCGCACATCCAGCCCCGCCGCCTGCAAGGCCGTAGCGGTATTGCGCGTATGTTCATTGCCCCGCGTGAGCACCACCTGTATCGGTGTATCACTCAGTATCGTTTCACGATGCTGTACGCCTGCCCTGAATTGTTTGATCAGCGATTGCAAATGCGCCCGCTGTTGACGCATGTACGGAAACAGGCTGTAACCCGCCACTATAGCGGCGATTGCCGTTGCCGGCAAAGCCGTGGTATAAATAAAGGAACGGGCGAAGTTGATGAGATAATCCCGCAATACGGCGGAACCCAATACCACCGCACCATGACAGCCCACTGCCTTGCCAAAGGTATGCACGCGCGCAAAGCATTGCGCCTGCAAGCCCAGCGCCTGCACGAGGCCTTCTCCCCGCTCGCCTGCTATGCCCGTGGCATGCGCTTCATCAACGATCAGGTGCGTGCCGCTGCGCTGGCATAAAGCCGCGATGGCCGCCAGCGGCGCCATATCGCCATCCATCGAATACACCGATTCCACCGCCACGAAAATATTTCCCGTAGCACGGCCGATCTTTTTCTCCAGGTCAGCCAGGTCATTATGCATAAATGAAAACGACTGCCCCTGCGATAAACGGATACCATCTCTGATAGAAGCATGGATCAGCTGATCATAGATCACAGTATCGCCCCTTTGCGGAACGCTTGAAAACAGCCCCAGGTTGGCATCATAGCCAGAATTGAAGATCAGCCCGGCCGCTGCATCATGAAATGCGGCCAGGTCTTTTTCTACTTCTTCTATCCATGCGTAATTACCTGCCAACAAACGCGATCCCGTACTGCCATGCATATACGGCCGCTCCTGCAACAGCGTATGCACCGCCTCCTGCATCGCCGCGCTGCGCGCCAGCCCGAGGTAATCATTGGAACAGAAATCCACCAGCTGCCCCGGCAGCCGCAACGTACGGAAAGCATGCTGCTCACGCCGTTGCGCGAGTGGCTGTAATAAAAAGTCTTCCATAAACAATCATCTTGCTTCTAGCAAATTACAGCATTCGCGCGTATCTTCGCGCAACAAGTCAAAGAGCGACCATGAGTAAAGTTTCCATATTAGGCCTGAAGCTCCCCACCGATCCGCGCTGGGTGAACCTTGCGGCGATCTCCCTGCAGGATATCCTGACAGACCACGCTTATTGTGAGCAGAAGGCGGCATCGTCCGCCATCTCGCTGATACAGCGCAATCCAGACAGGGAGCGGCTCGTACAGGAACTGGCGCCCATCGTTACCGAAGAATGGGGACATTTCCGGCAGGTGCTCGCCGAAATGAAAAAGCGGGGCCTCCCGCTGGGCAAGCAGCGTAAAGACGACTACGTCAACGCACTCATGGAACACCGCGTAAAAGGCGGTACGAAAGAAGACGCTCTCCTCGATGCCCTGCTCATCTTCGCACTCATCGAAGCGCGCAGCTGCGAACGCTTCCGCCTTCTCAGCGAAGGACTGAAAGATGAATACCTGCGCGAGTTCTACCGCAAGTTCATGATCTCCGAAGCGGGCCACTACCGCCTCTTCATCGATCTTGCCAATGAATATTTTCCGGAAGAAAAAGTAAAGGACCGCTGGCAGGAATGGCTGCGCATGGAAGCGGAAATACTAAAAAATATTGAAGTGCGGGGCGATCGTATGCACTAGAAGTTGAAGCCCATATTCACATAAAATTTCAACTGGCCGGACTGGTCGCTGTACATCATCGTGGCTTCCACCGGCCCCAAACGGGTGCTGTAGCCGGCTCCGATGCCATAGCCACTGAGATATTTGTAATTGCTGCTGGTATTGCCGTTGAAATCATATAGGGCAACGCCTACGCGCGGCATAGCAAAAAGATTTCTCCATACCTCCCATTGCCAGGCCACCTGCGCCGCCGCTATGCTGGAGGTGATCACCTCTCCCTCATACAATCCCACAAACTGCACCTGGTTGTGCATCACATCCGACATCCCGCCCACAATAAATCCGTTGATGCCGCTCTGGTTATAGCCCAGGTTTATCGCTCCCGTACCATCCAGTTCCAGCGCGCTTTTGCGGCTGAAAGGAATGTAGTATTTCATCTTCAGCAAGGCCCGTTGATAGTTGTTGAACTTCACGCCTAAACTGTCCAGGTCCACCGGAACGCCGCCCTTATTCACTTTGATGCCCGAGTGCTGATTATAAACATATCCTGTTTCGAAATTCAGCCACATACCATGTGTAGGATATATTTTCCGGTCGAGGGAATTGACGCCAAAATAGATATACGTATTCAGCTGATTGGTGCTGCCTTTCAGCTCAATGTAAGGAGAGAACTGCGGCTTGTATTTAATATACTCCCAACGGGTGCCCGCGCCCATAGACATGGTGCTGCCCATGGTGTATTGCATGCTCATATCCACATTAAAATACTTGTTGCGGTATTGTTGCATTTTGTTGAAAGCGTCGTCATAAAAAGTGAGGCCATTATTTTCGTAATAGGTGCTCAAGCCGAAGCCGAAGTTCCGGTTACGCCCGAGGTATTTGAAGTATTCGGCCTGCAGGCGCGGGTTTTCGCTGATCGCTACGCTCACGAAGGAACGGGAATTGGGGATGATAAAATTCCGTTGCGTGATATTGAGGATGGCGCTCGCATTGGTAAAGGTATTATAGTTGATCGCGAACTTCACATAAGTGAGCGGGTTCTCTTCTACCGTAATATCCATGCGGCTTTTGCCATATCCTTCTGGTGTGAGGTTGTAGGTGATGAGTTTATAGAAGCGGGTGCCGAAAACATTTCTCACCGCATCGCGCAGCTGTAGCGGCGTATAGCAGCCGCCCGGGCGCAGGCGCAATCGTTGCAGGAAAAATTTCTCGTCGGAGTGTATGAGGCCTGTCACATGAATGCTGCTCAATTCAATATCCGTGGCAAAGGGCAGCCGGTCGGCCACAAAGGGCGCAGATGCATGGATCGCATTCAGCGAATCCGCCAGGTGCTTGAATACCGGGTACATTTCCCGGCCGCGGCGCCGGCCAGCTTCGATGATGGAGTCCACGCTGCCAAAGCTGGCAGCGGAATAGTTTTCAAGATATTTGTTGATAGATACATAGATATCGCATTGTTTGCGGGCCTCCTTGAAATCGGCGGCATCTTTATAGAACCCCAGCTGGTAAAGGATATCGAAGGGTGTGAGCAACTGATCGGCTTTGCGAAGGCCGCCGCTCACATTGGAGCCGATAACGATATCGGCGCCCATTTCTTTAGCGGTGATCACAGGAAAATTGCGTACTACGCCGCCATCCACCAGCTTGCGGTTACCGATCTTCACTGCGGTGAATATCGAGGGGATGGCCATGCTGGCGCGGATACTGGTCACCACCTCGCCGCTGTCGAGCGTCACGATCTCGCCGGTGGCTACGTCCGTAGCGACGCATTTAAAAGGGATATTGAACTTCGAGAAATTCTTTTCATCTTTCACGGGCCAGCACAATTTGGCTAACTCGAGCCACAGCGCCTCGCCGGAGATCACGCCGGAAGCCAGTTTGGGCTTGCCATATTCAAACGGTATCTCGATAATATATTTGTTATACTCATTTTTTTCTTCGTATGAAATTTCGGTAAGATCGGGCTGATTGCTGAAAAGGCTGTTCCAGTTGAGTTTGCGGGCCAGCACCTCAATGGAGTCGCCGGAGTAGCCCATCGCATACAGGGCGCCCACAATGCTGCCCATGCTGGTGCCGGTGAGATAATCTATTTTGAGGCCTGCGCTGTCGATCGCTTCCAGTATACCGATATGTGCGAGTCCGCGCGCGCCGCCGCCGCTGAGCGTAAGCCCGATCTTCGGGCGCTTTGCGCCGCTGTCCTGGGCTTGTCCGTTTATCCCGAGCAATAACAGGCCAAAGAAACATGCCACCCTGATGATGCGATATAACTGTCCACGATTCATTTGTATTAAAGATAAGGAGCATTGGTCGAATTATGAATTACGAATTAAGAATTACGGCTTGGAGCGAAGGTTGTCTGGCTCAGGATTGAATGATTGAAAGGATTAACAGGATTTTTTCATCAGGATTTTTAAAGATTAAAGGAGATTTTCGGGTAGATCTTCGCGAATCCTTTCTTAATCCTTATTAATCCTGGTAAAAAAATCCTGGTAATCCTTTCAATCATTCAATCCTGAGCCATAATTTTTTATATCTTAAGGGCACTATGAAACAACTTAATGCTCAACAAAATATCTGGCAGGTGATATTGGCATCGTCAGCCGGCACTATGATCGAGTGGTACGACTTCTACATTTTCGGAAGTTTATCTGCCATTATCTCTGAAAAATTCTTTCCGCCCAGCAATCCTGATCTGGCGTATATCGCTACCCTGGCCACTTTTGCTGTGGGCTTCATTGTGCGGCCTTTCGGCGCCCTGGTGTTCGGAAGGCTCGGCGATCTCGTAGGCCGCAAATACACCTTCCTGCTCACGCTCCTGATCATGGGCGGCTCCACCTTCGCCATAGGCCTGATCCCCAGCTATCAAACCATTGGTTCGCTGGCGCCTATGCTGGTGCTCCTCCTCCGGCTGCTGCAAGGTCTTGCACTGGGTGGCGAATATGGCGGCGCCGCTACTTATGTGGCGGAACATTCGCCCAACGACCGCCGCGGGTACTACACCAGCTTTATCCAAACCACCGCCACACTGGGCCTGTTCGTATCGCTGGCCGTGATCCTTATCACCCGCAGCACCATGACGCCAAAAGATTTCAACAACTGGGGCTGGCGTATCCCCTTCCTCTTGTCGGTAGTGCTGGTGGCCATGTCGTACTACATACGTACACGGCTAAACGAATCGCCGCTGTTTGCGCAAATGAAACTGGAAGGCAAAACCTCCGCTAATCCCATCAAGGAAAGTTTTGGTAAAAAAGAAAACCTGCGCCTGGTATTATTAGCGCTCTTCGGCGCAGCCATGGGCCAGGGCGTGGTATGGTATACCGGCCAGTTCTATGCGCTCTCCTTCCTGCAAAAAACCATGAACATCGAGTTTGTGCAGTCGAACATCATCATCGCCGTGGCATTGCTGGCGGGCACACCGTTCTTTATCTATTTCGGCGGGCTCTCCGACAGGATAGGCCGTAAAAAGATCATGCTGGCAGGCATGCTGCTGGCCGCCATCGCGTATTTCCCCATCTACCGCGCGATGGACAATGTAGGCAACCTGCAACTGAAACAGGAATCCAAAGAATTGTTCAAAATAGAAAGCGATTACGCCAAAGACGCCTCCGGCAAGCTCGTAGCGCAAACCACCCGCGTACACAGCTACAGCGACGGCACCATCCTGAAAGAAAAAGAGGGTAAGAAAGAGATCACCGTGAGCACCACGAATGTGATCTGGCTGATTGTACTCGTATTCATACAGGTATTGTTCGTAACGATGGTATATGCACCCATAGCGGCTTTCCTGGTGGAGCTGTTCCCCACGCGCATCCGTTATACGTCTATGTCATTGCCGTATCATATCGGTAATGGCGTATTCGGCGGACTGCTCCCTACCATCTCTACCCTGCTGGTAACGGAAACGCATCATCACCTGGCAGGATTGATCTATCCCATCGCCATTGCATTGATCTGCTTCGTGATCGGCGCCGTATACATCAAAGACAAAAGAGGGATACCGCTGTAAGCTCAGTGCTCGAAATGCGCCAGCAGCGATTGCAGCGGCAGTTGCGGATGTTCCTTCATCAGCTGCTTTACCTTGGCGGCATAGGTATGTAAAAACTGTTGATGCTGCTGGCTGCCGGCGTTGAAGGGGCGGTGCTGTGCCGCCCGGTTGATGTCTGCAATGCTGTGCAACAATGGCTGACTGCCCGGATGGATGCAGCTTTTCACCACCTGTTCCCATACATAGTTCACCGCCAGTTCATTGGGGTGTACCATATCTGCTTTATAAAAGCGGTAATCACGCAGGTCGTCTATCACCAGCTCATATGCCGGGAAATAGAACAGCCGGTCGAACTTATTGACCAGGTGATGCACGGCCTGTAGCAGGATCGCTTTGCTGAGATTATTTTCCACGAGGCCATCGCGGATATAGCGCACCGGACTAACGGTGAAGAGTATATTAATTTTATGGTTACGGAAGAAGAGACGGTGCATCATATTATCCAGCGCGGTGATGATCTCTTCAGCAGATAGCAGCCGTTTGTAGAAAGTGGCTGCGGGCACTTTGTGGCAATTGCCGGCGATGGTATTGTTCTCTTTCAGGAAATAAGCATGTGCGGAGCCGAGGGTGAGCACGAGCCAGTCGGCCTTTTCCAAAGTAACAGCTGCGCGCGCCTGTTCGCTGTTAATGGCTTCCAGCGCGGCTTCCGGCGTTTCTGCCGAGAAGCGGCTGTGATGGTCCCAGCTGTGCCAGGCATCGTTATGATGAAAGAGGTCGTTTTTCGTATATACTTTACCGTCAAGGTAGGTATGGATCGCTTTGGTGATGCTGAGCGGGTTGAAGAGGATGCCATGCGGGTTGATACTGACATTAAAGCGGTGTTCCAATAGTTTTTCGCCGATCTCTTCGGCAAAGCAGGAGCCCATCAGCAGCAGCTCATCGCTGTATTGTATGGCGGGTTCCAGTGGTTCCACCGGGAAGCTCAGATGAAATTGCATGAGTTGATGTTAATCTTTAAAAACAAGGTCTGCCAGCGCCTGTGCAGCGATGAGCGCTTTCCTGTCCAGCGTAACCGGCGTCTGTTGCGCTTCACAGAAGGCGATCAGGTTTTCGGTGGCGAGGTTACCTACCAGTTCATCTTTGGCCATGGGGCATCCGCCGATACCTTTGATGGCGCTATCGAAGCGGCGGCAGCCATGGTCCCAGGCGGCCCGCACTTTTTCTTCCCAGTTATAGGGCGCCGCATGAAAGTGAGCGCCTATTTCCGTGGCAGGGTAGGCTGGTATCAGGTGTTGGAAGAGACTGGAGATATTTTCCGGATCGGCAACGCCTACTGTATCAGCGAGGGAGATAATGCCGATCTCCATCTTCACCAGTTCATCTACCCATTTCAATACGATCTCCGGGCTGTATGGATCGCCATAAGGATTGCCGAAGCCCATGGAAATATAGACTACCAGCTCCTTCCCGCTTTTGATACAAAGCTCCTGCATGGTGTGCACCTGCTCCAGCGATTCGTTGATGGTTTTGTTGGTATTGCGCAGCTGAAATGTTTCTGATACAGAAAAAGGGAATCCGAGGTAGCGTATCTCATCGAACACGATCGCTTCCTCTGCGCCGCGCACATTGGCTACAATGGCCAGCAGCTTGCTTTTGGAGCCGGAGAGATCGAGCCGTGGCAATACCTCTTTGGTATCGGCCATCTGCGGTATCGCTTTGGGCGATACAAAGCTGCCACAATCCAGTGTGTCAAATCCTACTTTCAGCAAAGCATTCAGGTACGCCACTTTCTCATCTGTGCTGATCATCCTGTGCCATCCCTGCATGGCGTCGCGCGGGCATTCTATCAGTTTAAGCATCAGAGATATTTTTAGATTTTCGATGTGAGAATTTAGGAATTTAAGGGCTTATTTAAATTTCTAAATTCTCACATCAAAAAATTCGAAAATTATTTGGTTCGTTGTTTAAGCGCTTCATATAAAATAATACCGGCAGCTACTGATACGTTGAAGGATTCGAAGTTGCCGGCCATGGGGATGCGGAACAATACGTCGGAAGCCTTTCGCAGTGCGGGATACACGCCTTTATCTTCAGAGCCCATGATCACCGCTACGGGTTCTTTGAGATCGCAGTGATAGAGGATGGTATCCGTTTCCATTTCGCTGGTGAGCACTTTGATACCGTTGAGATGCAGGGTATCGATGGCTTTCAGCAGGCTGTTGACGCGGCATACGGCGATCTTTTTCAGGGCGCCGGCAGAGGATTTCATCGCTTCTTCGTTAAGGGCGGCGATGCCTTTGTCGGGGATGATGATGGCCTGCGCGCCGCAGCACACCGCGCTCCGCGCGATAGCGCCGATATTGCGTACATCTGTGATACCGTCAAGGATCAGGAACAGCGGCGTTTGGCCCTGTTCTGTTACATGAGAGATCACGTCCTGTAAATCGAGGTAGGTGATATTGCCCGCCAATGCGATAATGCCCTGGTGGTTGGCCTGTGTAAGGCTGTTCAGCTTTTCCACCGGCACCAGGTTAACGGGTATGTTGTAAGTGTCCGCTGCTTCCCTGATCTGTGGAATAATATCGCCGGTGGCGGTACGCAGCATGAATATGCGTTCGATGGGTTTGCCGCTGTTGATCGCTTCCAAAACAGGCTGGCGGCCTATGATCAATGACGATTGCTTCGGACGCGGATTCGCGTATTTCCTGGGCGCATCGCCCCGCTCTTTTCTGAATTTTCTTTCCATTATCCGCAAAGATACCGGAATTATCTAATACCCCAGCTGCATCAGCTTCAGGCGCTGGATAGCGGCAACGGACAGTGAGTCGGTGATCTCATGGTGCTTCACCATGCGCCAGGCTTCTTCGAAAGGTACTTTCTTAACGATCAGCTGTTCGGTCTCTTCCGGTTCGGCGCTGCGCTGTTCCAAGCCCTGGGCAAGGAATACCACCGCTGTTTCGTCGGTAACGGAATTGGAGGTATCCAGTTTCACCAGCAGTTCCCAGTGACGGGCTACAAGTCCGGTTTCTTCCAATAGTTCCCTTTGAGCCGTTGCCAGCGGGTCTTCACCCAGCGGGCCGCCGCCTTCAGGGATCTCCCAGGTAAAACGTTCCAGCGGGAAACGGTACTGCCCTACCAGGTAGGTATTCATCTCTTCATCCAGCGCCACTACGCCCACGGCTATATTTTTAAAGTGTACCACACCGTAAATACCCGCATTGCCAGCGGGGTTCAGCCCTTCGTGGTGATCCAGGCGTATCCAGTTATTGTCGTACTTCGTTTCGCTGGAATGTATCTTCCAGGGATTTTTATTGATATCCATCTACAATTATAAGGAGAGGTAGTAATAATAAGAATTAGTGTCTTTTTTAAATCCCTTCGACTCATACAATTGTTGTGCCGTAGTATTGTCGATATAGGTTTGCAACATCAGCCAGGCGGCATTGGTGGCCTTTCCATGGGCTTCGGCGGCATCTATCAGCGCGCTGCCGGCGCCTTTGCCACGATGGGCTTCCAGCACATAGAGATCGTTCAGCAACCAGCCGCGTTTCATGCCTACAGAGGTGAAGATCGGGTACAGCTGCGTGAAACCGATGATCTCTTCTCCCTCCAGCGCCACAAAAATGATACTCTCCTTATTGTTCATTCTCGCTGTAATAAATTCCAGCGCACCCCTGAAATCCGGCGCCTGTCCGTAAAAACTGCGGTAGGCATCGAACAATACCGCTACTTCATTGAGATGCAATTCCGTTGCCTGAATAACTTCCATAAGATAATCGTATTTGAACACCAAGGTACTAAAAATAGATCAGATGCCCGATCCGGTGGAAACCGGGGAGGCATCTGACTATACTTCTACCTTAAATCTTGCTAAATAACGTTAACGTATATACGCAAATCCCTAAATTCTCACATCTCTAAATCCTTAAATCCCAAAATCCTCAAATACTCAAATACTCAACTGTTTTCTTTTGTTCTTGTTCACCGCATCATTCACCAGGTATACGCCGCCCAATGTAACGGCCGATCCCAATGCCATCAGCCAGGTAAGTCCTTCGCTGAGCAACACCCAGCCGAGGAATACCGCCACGATCGGGTTGATGTAGGCATACACCGCCGCCAGTGCCGGCGGCAGGTTGTTGAGCGCAAACACATAGGCTGAATAAGAGATGATCGATCCCACCAGTATCAGGTACAGCAGGCTTTCCCACAGTTCAGCGGTAAAGCTGCCGGCATTCAGTTGCTGCCCCATGAACGTAGTGCCTACGGTGAGCATCACCAGTCCACTGAAAAGCATCTGGAAGCCGGCGCCATACAGGTAATTCACGCCGAGCGCCCATTTGGCCGTGAGCACAGAGCCCAGCGCCCAGAATACACAGGCGCATATCGACAGCGTGATACCAAAACGAAAGTCGGGGTTCATCAAACTCGACAGGTAATTATAAAAGATGGCGGCCACGCCGGCGAAGCCCAGTATCATCCCGATGATCAGCTGTAAGCCCAGCCGCGTGCGTTGCACCAGGAAATAACTGAACAAAGTGATCCAGATAGGCACGGTAGCGGAAATGATAGCGCCAAGGCCGCTGGGAATATACTGCATGGCCCAGGTCATGAGGCCATTGCTGCCACAGAGCATGATCACCCCTATCACAAACAATTTCGATAACACCACCCTTTCCGGTAATTTATAGCCGCGCAACAGGAAGAAGCCGGTGAGCAGAAAGCCCGCAGTGGCCTGCCTGATGCCGGCCAGCATGATCCCGTGTATGTGCCGCACCCCGATGCGGGATGCGAGATAAGTGGTTCCCCAAAAGACACTTACGATCGCCAGTGCGATGTAAGCATTTGTATTTGATTTACGCATAGACTTGTTTACCTATTACCAGTTCTTTCATTTTTTCATAGACCAGCTGCACATCTTTTGTTGCTGTGCGCCAGTTCACCAAAGCCGCCCGGATGGCGTGTTTGCCTTGATAAACCGTGCGGGTCATGCAGGTAAGGCCACTGGCATTGAGCTCCTGCAAAAATTGATTGACTGCCATTTCCTGCTGCGCTTCCGGCACATCCAGCGTAAAGCACACCACGCATAAACGTACGGGCGCCAGCAGCTTGAAATGTTTATCCTGCGCAATGAGCGCGCCCAGTTGTTGCGCCAGCTGCACATTGTTCTCTACGATCTGCCGGTAGCCATCCTTACCGTATGCCAGCAGCGAAAACCAGGCTGGCAGCGCACGCTGGCGCCTGGAGTTCTCCGGCACGTAATTGATAAAATTGAAATGGGCTGCCGGATCGCCCAGGTAAGCAGCGCCTGCATTCTGGAACACTTCCACCTGCAAGTCGGGATGCGCGGAAAATATCATGGCCGCATCGTAAGGAACATTCAGCCATTTATGTGCATCCACCGTGATACTGTCTGCCAGCTCCCAACCTTGCAGCAGATGGCTATAATCCGCGCTGCAAGCGGCAAAGCCGCCAAAGGCAGCATCTACGTGCAGCCAGAAATCATATTTCTTTTTCAAAGCCGCCACCGCCGCGAGGTCATCAAAATCAACGGTATTCACGGTGCCGGCATTGGCGATATAAATAAATGGCTGGCCTTTATGCGCCTCCAGGTATTGTTCCAAAGCAGCTATATCCACTGCCTCCCGCTGCGGCAAAGCTGGCAGCTTCACCAGGTTATTACGTCCGAGACCGAGCATCGACAAAGATTTGCCGATACTGGAATGCGGCGTGCACGACAACACCTTCAAGGAAGACAATGCTGCCATCCCATCTTTCGCGATATCTACTCCATGCTGTTTGCCCAGCCATTCCCTTCCGATAGCAAGACCTGTGAAATTAGCCATGGTAGCCCCTGTAACGAAGGCGCCGAGAAAATGTTCCGGCAGATTGAACAATGATTTCAGTAGAGCAATCGTTTCCGTTTCTATATTGAAGGCGGCCGAATCCCTATCAGCAGCATTCAGGTCAGTAGCTGCAGCGATCCAGTCGCCCATCAAAGCGGCGGGTGTTACGCCGCCGGTCACGAAGCCCCAGTAGCGGGGTCCTGATGCCGCCGTCAGCTGATCGCCATAGCGCTGCCGGAACTTCTCTAAAGTAGTCACTCCTCCGAAACCTTCGTCTGGCAAGGGTATTGGCGCATGTGGCTTAACTACCTTATCTGCCGCGAGCTTGTCGATCACTGATAAAAACCTGCTGCTGAAATCTTTGGTTAGCTGTAATAACTGGTCTGTGCGCTTTAGGTCGTCGCGGAGTTTCATATGACGGGCATTTAGGAAAATGAAAGACCAAAATTGCGACAATTTACAGTAGAAAAACAGATTCAGTTTCGTGTTTTTCGAGGATATCAGAATAGGACCAGGATTAAACGGATTAATAAGATTTTCCTGATTTAAGCCACGAGATCAAAGCGAAGATTATTTTTTGTTCCCCGGGTTCCACCCGGGGCTACCGGGCTTTAGCCCCTACGGGGCAAGAATGCAGCGAAGAAAATTTTTGAACAAAAAATAATCTTCGCTTTGATCTCGTGGCTAAAATCTGGAAAATCTTATTAATCATATTAATCCTGGTTCAGACAACCTTCGCGATCCTTTATTAATCCTGATAAAAAAATCCTGGTAATCCTTTCAATCATTTAATCATGAATAAATCCCCCTGCTCATGATCCAGTAGCCAGCGTTTGCGCCAGAGTCCTCCGGCGTAGCCGGTGAGGGAGCCGTCGCTGCCGATGACGCGGTGGCAGGGTACGATGATGGCGATATTGTTTTTGCCGTTGGTAGTACCTACGGCACGGATGCTTTTCGGGTTGTGGATACGACGGGCCAGCGCCTGGTAAGAAATCGTTTGTCCGTAAGGGATAGTGAGCAGCTGCGCCCATACGCCTTGCTGGAAATCGGTGCCTGGCTGCGCGATGGGCAGCTCAAAGGCTTTGCGTTCGCCTGCGAAATACTCACGTAACTGACGTGCGCATTCCTGTACGAGCGCCGATGGCGGCGGAAAAGCCTCGCTGCTGTCCTCATCAAGGAAGTTGATGCCGCTGATATGTGTGTCGGTACCGCTGATCAACAGCGGACCAACGGGAGTGTCTATACGAAGATGAGAAGAAGATACGGTGTCCATGATCAACTTATTGCGATAATAAAGAACGCCACAGGTAGAAGGTAGCATAGGCGGCATGCTGTTGCCAGCGGCCGGTATATGTCTGCAATTGCGCGGGGGTGGGTTTGGCATCGAGTTGCAGGCGGTGACGGATGGCGTTGTGCAAACCCGCATCTTCCAGTGGCAATGCTTGCGGAAAGCGCTTGTATTTCATCAGCACATAATTGGCCGACCAGTTGCCGATACCTTTAAGGGCCAGCAATTTTTCTTTGGCGGCCTCGTAAGGCAAAGTAGCGAACATGGCTGCACTCAGCTGGCCGCTGGCCATCTGCTGTGCGGTATTAATGATGTAGGCCGCCTTACCGCGCGAGAACTGCATAGGCAACAGGGCTTCCGGCGGGAGTGCCGCCACCACTGCGGGATGCGGATACAGGTAGTAGTCGGTACCATCGATCTTTTCATGATGACCGAAAGCCTGTATAAAACGTTGCCGCAGCGTATACGCAAATGCCAGGTTGATCTGTTGCCCGATGATGGTCCAGGTGATGGCTTCAAACAGGTCGGGGATGCCTACGAGGCGCAGCCCTTTATAGCGCTGTGGCAGTCCTCGCAGCAAGGTGTCGCCCTCGCTGTAGTTGTAGAATGCTTGCAGGTTCATGCCGAGGTCGAGCCAGCGGCTTACATAATCGCGGATGCCTGCGGCATCAACGGGTGTGTTGTCGGCCGCGCGTACCATCACTTCCAAGGCGCCTTTGCCGGTGTCGGCGATGTGCAGCAGCGCGGGCGTATCACCCGCCAGGATCATCTTCTGTAGCGTGTTTCCCCGGATGTAGTGCAAACATTCCTTGTCTGACCTGCCAAGAAAATAAAGGCATTCCCGGAACGAAAAATTCTCCGGATCACTCACTTCTACTATTATCTTTTGCCAATCCATATCAACAAAAGTAAACAGAAACGAGACATTCTACAGCCCGATTATTGCTATTTTCCCGCACGCAATTGTGCGGCTATTTTAATGGCAGTGAACAGGTGATGCGCTTCATGCAATACGAAAAAATCTGTCCATTCGGCGATGGTGAGTCCTTTGTATAAAGGATGCAAGCCTTTGCGTTGGAGCGCTGGTCCGGATAAACTGGTCACAAGGCGGATCACCGCTTCCCTGCTGTTTTTCAGGGCAGCCAGCACTTCCTGAACGGGCAGCGATCTCAACTGGATAAAATACGGATCTTCATCTCCCACATATCTGTCTAACATCGGCGCCTCTTCTTCCAGCATCCGCTTCACGCGGGCCAGGAAAATATGCTGATAGGCAGTCTGGTGCGCCACCTGATCCTGCGCGGACCATTTGCCGGGTGCTGGCGGCTGTTTTAATTGTTCATCGGAAAGCATGTGCACGATCTCGGCAAACGATTCGTGCTGTGTTTGCAAACGGGAAAGCAAAGAAGGATATAACATCTCCAAAATAAATTATTTTTTTTGCAATAAAACAGATGCAGTTTCATTAATTTTGACCATATCAGATATTTTTTGCCATGTTAAAGACTGCCGACCATCTCTACCTGCAGGTAGCAGATAATATTGAACAGCTGATAGAGAAAGATGTGCTCAAGATCGGTGAAAAGCTGCCATCCGTACGCACTTTGAGCAAGCAGCAGGGCATCAGCCTCACCACCGCTTTCCAGGCCTATTATCACCTGGAATCGAAAGGACTGATAGAGTCCCGGCCTAAATCGGGTTATTATATCCGCTTCAATATGCGGCGCATGCCGCCGATGCCCAAAACCTGTCAGCCAGTGAAGAAGGCGGCAGATGTAACGGTAAGCGAGATGATATCGGAAGTGTTTACACAGATGTTGAGAGAAGATGTGCTGCGCCTTTCTGTGGCGGCGCCGCCCCTGAGCATACTGCCATCGGCGAAAATATCCAAGGCGGTGGTGCAGGCCATGCGCGAGCTGCCCGCCAGCGGCATTGGCTACGAACCTTTGCAGGGCAATGAAAAATTAAGGGGACAGATCGCACGGCTCTCCCTCAGCTGGGGCGCTGCGATCTCTGAAAATGATATCATCACCACCAATGGCTGTATGGATGCGCTCACCCTCTGTCTTTCGGCCACCACGCAACCCGGCGACACCATCGCCGTGGAAAGCCCCGCCTACTATGGCTCCCTGCAATTGGCGGAAAGTCTTGGCCTGCGCGTACTGGAAGTGCCTACGCATCCGGTAACGGGCGTTGACCTGGAATATCTCGACAAAGCCATTCCCCGCCATAAGATCAAGGCCTGCCTTTTTGTGCCCAACTTCAACAATCCTTTGGGCTCCTGCATGCCGGACGAAGCCAAGAAAGAACTGGTTACCATCATCGAAAAATATGATATCGCATTGATCGAAGATGATATCTATGGCGATCTTTATTTTGGTAAGCAGCGCCCCGGCTGTTGCAAAACCTTTGATAAAAAAGGGAATGTGCTGTTATGCAATTCCTTCTCAAAGTCGCTCGCACCGGGCTTCCGCGTGGGATGGTGCATCCCCGGGAAATACAAAGACACCGTACTGCGACTGAAACAGAACCATTCTCTTGCCTGTAGTTCGCTGCCGCATGCGGCCATCGCACATTTCCTGGAAATAGGCCGCTATGAGCATCACCTGCGCAATCTCCGCAAACAGCTCCACACCCAATGCCTGCGCTACTCGCAGGCCATCAGTGAATATTTTCCTGAAAGCGCCCGCATCAGCCGGCCGCAAGGCGGCTGCGTGCTGTGGGTGGCGCTGGATGAATCCATCAATACTTTCGAGCTGTTCCAGCTGGCGCTCAAACAGAAAGTGAGCTTCTGCCCCGGGCGTATGTTCTCCCTGTCTAACCGCTACAGCAACTGTATGCGTATCAGTTATAACGTTCCCTGGAGCAAACAGGTGGATGATGGTTTGAAGGTATTGGGGAAATTGATCAGGAAGATGAGCAACGCATAAGGCTCCTCACGCCGTTTTGCGGTAATTCCATATCGCCACGCCATTCATCACCAGCGCATAGGCGCACATGATGAGGAGATAGTTTTGTATCTGTGCAAAACCGCTCCCCTTCAGCATTACCATGCGTATCACCTTGATAAAATAAGCGATAGGGTTGAACCAGGTGATCACCTGCGCCCAGTGCGGCATGCTCTCTACCGGCGTAAACAGGCCGCTCATCAACATAAAGATGATCACAAAAAACCAGGCAATGAACATGGCCTGCTGCTGTGTATCCGTGAAAGTAGAGATCAGCAAACCCATGCCCAGCATCACCCAGAGATAAATGGCGGCAAAGAGGAATACCAGCCCGATATTACCCACGATCGGCAATTGAAACACCAGCTTGCCTACCACTAAACCGAAGGCCAGTTCAAACAAGGCTACAATCCAGAAAGGAATGAGCTTTCCGAGGATGAACTGATATTTACGTATAGGCGTTACATTTAGTTGCTCGATGGTGCCGATCTCTTTTTCTTTCACGATATTCATACCGGAAAGAAAAGCGCCGATCAGCGTTACCAGCACCACCAGTATGCCTGGCACCATGAACACTTTATAATCCATATGGATATTGTACCAGTTGGAATAGGTGACATCGATCATGGCCGGCCCGCCGTGCTTGTCCAGCGCAAACCAGTTGCTACGTATATCCTGGTTGAAACTGCGGATGATGGTATTGGCATAGCCAGATGCCAGTCCGGCCTTGCTGCCATTGATCGCGTTCACCATCAGTTGCAGTTGCGCTTTGTCTGTTTTCACCAGGTCGCGCTCAAAATGCGGCGGGATACTGAGGATGATATCGGCTTTGTCGGCCTGCACATCGTCGAAAGCTTCCTGCTGGTTGAAGGTTTGGCGGTGCAGCCGAAAATAGCCGCTGGCGGTCATCTTGCTCACCAGTTGCCGGGACCAGGGCGAGAGGTCATGATCCACCACGTCGATAGCGAGGTTGTGTATTTCGTAATTGGCCGCATAGGAAAGCACGAGCAGCTGCAGCACCGGCACCAGGAGGATGATGCGCAGCATGGCCTTGCTGCGGAATATCTGCAAAAATTCTTTCTGTAAGATGAACCTTATCGTACGCATCAGCTTAAACGAATTTTAAAGTTCCTGATACTTAACCCCACGAAAAATACCGTCATACCCGCCAGGATAGCGGTTTGCATCCATACGCCTTTCAGGCCCTCTCCTTTCAGCATAATATTTTTGAGGATGATGATGAACCATTTTGCCGGCATCACATTGGATAATATTTGCAAAGGCCGCGGCATGCTCTCCACCGGGAATACGAAGCCCGACAGCAACACCGTTGGCATGAGCAATCCCATCATAGAGGCCATCATAGCGGTTTGCTGGGTATTGGTGAGGGTGGAGATGAGGATACCGAGAGAAAGCGCAGTGAGCACAAACAGCACACATTCCGCCAACAGCAGGAGCAGACTGCCTTTCACCGGCATACCAAATATCCATACACCCATACATAAAATCACCACTGCATTGATGAAGGCCAGCAAAATATAAGGGATCACTTTTCCGATGATGATCATAGCCGGTGGCAAGGGAGATACCAGCAATATTTCCATGGTGCCCAATTCTTTTTCACGGGTGATGGTGATGCTGGTCATCATCGCTGATACGAGCAGGAGGATGAGGGTCATAACGCCAGGCACGAACATGAAAACGCTCTTCAGTTCCGGGTTGTAGAGCATGCGCACCGTGGTATCTATTGCAAGTGGCAGCTCGGATTGACGGCTAAGCTCCTGCTGGTAACTGCCGATGATGGCTGTTGCATAGTTGAGCAAAGTGGTAGCAGTATTCGGATCGCCGGCATCGGCGAGCAATTGTACAGGTGCACGGTGTTGATGGAAAAAATTTTCACCAAACTTCGGTGGTATCACCAGCACCATTTTGATATCGCCTTTTTTAAAGGCTGTTTCGATCTCCTTATTATTACGCAGGTAAGTAGCTACTTCAAAATATCCCGATGCGGCCATTTGCTGCACCAGTCGCTGGCTACAGGCATCCCGTGATTCATCCAGCACCGCTATTTTCGCATGTTTGATTTCGTTGGTGATCGCAAAGCCGAACAAGATGATCTGCACCACCGGCATACCGAAAAGGATCAGCAGGGTACGCCGGTCGCGGAAGATGTGATAAAATTCTTTCCTGACAAAAACGAAGAACTGGTGCATAACAAAAATTTTATTTGCCTCTGGCCAGGCGGAGGAATACCTCATTCATGCTGGCCGCCTGGTAATGCTGTTTCAATGCCTGCGGCGTATCCAGGGCTTCTATCTTTCCATCTACCATGATCGATACACGCTTGCAATATTCTGCTTCATCCATGTAGTGGGTGGTTACAAAAACAGTTACGCCTTTGTCGGCCGCTTCATAGATCATATCCCAGAACTGGCGGCGGGTAGCGGGGTCCACGCCGCCGGTAGGCTCATCGAGGAATACGATCCGCGGATCGTGCAGGATGGCCACCGAAAAAGCGAGCTTCTGCTTCCAGCCCAATGGCAGCGCGCTCACGAGCGTGGCTGCCTCCTTGTCCATATCCAGTTTATGCAGCAGCGCGCCGGTCTTTTCTTTGATCTCTCCGTTGTTCAAACCGTAAATGCCACCGTAAAAACGAATGTTCTCTTTCACTGTGAGGTCTTCATACAAAGAAAAGCGTTGGCTCATATAGCCGATGTTCTGCTTTACTTTTTCGGTTTGCGTGTATACATCATAGCCGGCTACAAAAGCCTCGCCGCTGCTGGGTTTGAGCAGGCCGCACAACATGCGCATGGCGGTAGTTTTGCCTGCGCCGTTGGCGCCGAGGAAACCGAATATCTCCCCTGGCATCACTTCAAAAGTGATGGCGTTGGTGGCGATAAAATCACCGAATTTTTTGGTGAGCGACCTGGTAACAATTGGATTCATGATGATCGTTTATGCGCTGAGTGCCATGAAACAGTCTTCAATACTGGCTTCCACGGGAATGATCTGCAAATGTTGATGCGGCTGTGTACGCAGATAATCCTGCAAAGCCGGCAAACCAGTCTCGCCTTCTTTCAGTGTTACATGCAGGTATTCACCGAAAGTAAAAGCGCTGCGCGTGCCCGGAAAAGCCCGCACGCTGGTCAGCAGGTGGTACATATTTTCCGCGCGCATGGCCCAGATGCGGTCCGGGAACTTATTGATGATGCCCTGCGGCGTATCAATATCCAGCAGTTTGCCTTGCTGTATAAGCGCCACCCGGTCGCACAGCACTGCTTCATCCATATATGGCGTGGATACCAGCACAGGGATGCCTTTCTCGCGCAGGCCGCGCAGCATTTCCCAGAACTCCTTGCGGGATACAGGATCTACACCGGTGGTAGGTTCGTCGAGGAAGAGCACCACCGGTTTGTGCACCAGCGCGCAACACAGCGCCAGCTTCTGTTTCATGCCGCCGGACAATTTCCCGGCAGGCCTGTTTTTGAATGGCGCGATCTGCTCATAGATATCTTTTATCAGCTCGTAATTCGTTTGAATGGTGGTATTGAAGATGGTGGCAAAAAAGTGCAGGTTTTCGGCTACCGTAAGATCCTGGTAGAGCGAGAAGCGCCCGGGCATATAGCCCGCCATGCGGCGGATGGCCTTGTAATCTTTCCTTACATCCAGGTTATTCACGCTGGCCGTGCCTTTGTCTGCCAGCAGCAGCGTGGTGAGAATGCGGAACAGCGTGGATTTGCCCGCGCCGTCCGGGCCAATGAGACCAAACAGTTCTGCTTCTTTCACTTCAAAAGAAACATCGCTGAGGGCCTGCACCTTGCCGAAATTTTTACAGATACCATTCACGGTAATCGGACTGGCCATAACTATTGTTTTGAGAACATCAATTCTGCCGGCATCCCGATTTTGAGGCTGCCATCATTATGTACTTTCACTTTTACGGCATATACCAAGTTGGTGCGTTCTTCTTTCGTCTGTATCACTTTTGGTGTGAACTCTGCTTCAGATGCAATCCAGGTAAGGGTTCCAGGCCATGCTTTGGATTTTCCGCCGGGCTGGTCGGTGAGTACGGTTACCTGTTGGCCGATTTTGATCTGCCCAAGTTGTTCTTCTGACACATAGGCCCGCAGGATGATGTCGTTAAGATCAGCGATCTTGTACAATGCCTTGCCATAGGTGACCACTTCTCCTTTCTCTACATATTTCACGAGCACGGTGCCGCTCACCGGGTTCACCACGCGCGATTGCGTGAGCTGGTCGCTGATCTGCGCCACCTGCGCCTGCAAGGGCTGCGTTTCGCTGTTGATGCCGCTCACCTGTGTATTCAGCGTGGAGGCCAGCGAGCGGTATTGTTTTTCCAGTATCGCAATCTGTGCGTTGATATCATCCAGCTGTTTGGGTGTGGCCGCACGGGCTTTGAGCATATTGGTAACGCGCTGCTGTTCTATCTTCTGTCGGTTGATCTGTTCCTGTATCACCTGCAATTGCGGCGCAATATCAGGACGTTTGCTGAGCACCGCTTTGATATTGGCTTGCAGCTGTGTTCTTTTCAGATGTAATTGTGTGGAGTCGATCCAGCCAACGATGGTATCGGCGGGGAGCACCATGCCCTCTTCTACACCAAAGACGAGGAGCTTGCCGGTGCCTTCGGCGCCTACGATGGTTTCCACGGCTTCAAAATTCCCATAGGCGTCAGCGTTATGATTGCCTGAATTGCAGGCAGCAAGAGCGATACAGAGCAATAATACCGGAGCTGTTTTCATGTATTGCGTTTTAATAACCACGGATTAATTGATAGTTGATTTTTGCGAGCGCCAGCTGCAAGAGATGTGTGCGCTGACTGATACGCGCCTGCGTGGCAGCGTCGAGGTCCTGTACATAGTCGTGCACAGTGATCACGCCATTATCCAGCTGCGCCGCAGAAGCGTCTTTCACGCGGTCGCGCAGCGCGATGATGGCATCATCTTTTTCCAGCGTCTGTTGCAGGTTGTTGATCTCGGCCTGTTGCTGGGTGAGCTGCACCTTCGTATTCAGCACGAAAGTATTGGCTTGTTCGGCTACATTTTTTTCCTGTAAGGCCAGCACTTGTTGCTCATTGCGCTGGTAGTGCCAGTTCCAGAGGGTCCAGTTGAGGCGGAGGCCGGCGATATAGAATCCTGCGAAATCATTACTGAGCATATTGAGGCCCGGGCGGCCATAGCCGCCTTGTACAAAGGCGCTCACCCGCGGCAGCTTGCGGCTGCCGGTAAGAGCCGACTGCTGCGCCAACGTTTGCTGTTGCAGGCGATATAACAGTAGTTCCGGCCGGTTCAGTGTATCCGTTGGCGTTATATCGGCCACGGCGCCGGTACTACGTATATCCACCGCCGTTACCGGCACGCCGGTGAGCAGCTGTAGTACATCGAGATAGGCTTTTTTGCTGGTAAGGGCGGAATGCTCCTGCTGCTGGGCCTTCAGCAGCTCGGCTTGCAGCAGGTCGACGGTAGATGGCAGCACAGCGCCATTGTCTACGCCGGCCTGCATTTTTTCGATGCGTTGCTGCAGGTCTTTTTCCATCACCTGGGCAGCATTGATATATTCGTCGGACAGGAGCGCATTAAAATACGTTTGTGTTACCTGCTGTTTCAGTTTATACAGCTCTACTTCCACCTGTTGCTGGGAGCTTTGTTGTTGCGCAGTCTGCAATTCGCGCTGAAGGCGGGTGGAGCCGCCATCGTAGAGTTGTTGTTTGATATCGATGGTAGCGCGGTACTGGTCTTTCGCAGGCGTCGGGATATTAAGCTGTGGCAGCTTGACGGGCAGTTGCACTACATCTGATTGATAGGAGGCCTGGCCGTTGAGTTCGGCCTGTGGCAGCCAGGCATTGTTGATGTTCCTGGTTTGCAGTTGCAGGATATTGTCCAGCACTTTTTTCTGTTTCAGCAGCGGGTAGTTGTCTCGCGCCAGCTGCTGGCATTGTTCCAGGGATAGTAGGCCATTATGCTGCGCGGCGGCGCTGAGGGAGCATAGCAGCCATATCCAGACGAAATGTTTCATACTCAACCATTAAATTTAACCATATAGTTAACTTCAGGGCAAACGAAAAAAATCAGGGCTTTACAGCGGCCAGAATAAATTCGGTCAATTGTTTGCGCCGTTCTTCCATGGCCATGCGGTACTGTACTTCATCGAGGCCGGCAAGCGCCTGTATCAGCGGTTTGGCGGCGAACGGGAACACACACATCGAGATAACGTTCATCAATAATTGCAGGGGGCTGATCTTCCTGATCTCTCCTTTCTTCTGGGCCTGCTTCACACGTTCCGCGAAAGCCTCGATATCAGGCGGATGGCTGGCGTTACGGAAGCGGCGTATCATTCTCTCCGGGTTCTGGTTGATCTCGTTGAGGATGAACACCGGCAGGTAAGGCCGTGCCGACAGCTGCGTGATGTAGTTATCCACGATGCCGGCCACCATTTCCTTGAAAGAGCCGCGGGATTGCAGGATGCTATGCAATGACTTCAACATATTATCCATGGCTTCTTCAAAGATGATCTCGAAGAGTTTGTCTTTGCTGCGGTAGTAGTAATGCAGCATGGCTTTATTGATGCCGGCTTCGTCGGCAATGTCCTGCATACGGGCGCCTGCCAATCCTTTTTGCAGGAATATCTTTTGTGCGGCTGCTTTGATCTGGGCTTCGGTGCTTTTCTCTTCCGCCATATTCAACTATTTAATTTAACCATTTGGTTAATGAAGATAAAATCATTTTGGGTATCGACAAAAAAAATTATCGAATATCTGCCGCCCCTACCAGGGCTGATGGCAGCGTAGCGCATATTTTGCTACCGGGCTATCGCCCCTTCGGGGCGTAATATTGGTAGCAAAGGAGCATGGTCCCGATATCTCGCCCCGTAGGGGCGGCACCTGATAGACCAAGGTGAAAACCAGACAAACAAAAAAAACCTGAACCAGGATTTTCCTGATACAGTGGGATTCAGTTGATGAGGACAGCTGCCGGTGGACGATTATATAACCTCCGGCTACGCTTCGCAGATCAGGTGAATCGCGCTGTATCAGGTAAATCCTGGTTCAGGCAACTTACACTATGGGTTTGTTTTTATATGGCTACTGTTGGTACCATGAGACCGCCATCTACATTATATTCAACGCCATTGATGAATGCGGCATCATCAGAGGCGAGGAAACTTACCAGTTTGGCTACTTCGGGCGATTGACCGATGCGGCCTATCGGCACGTTGGTGGCCAGTTTCTGTTGGAAGGCCACTGCTTCTTCAGCATTGAATCCGGCTTTTTCTAATATCGGCGTAGCGACAGGACCAGGATTCACGGTGTTCACACGGATCTTGCGATCCACCAGTTCCCGCGAAAGGGTGCGCGACAATGAGTTCAATGCCGCCTTGCTGGCCGAATACACCGCAGCGCCAGGCATACCAAAGTATGCATTGATAGAAGAAAGGAAGATAATGGTGCCGCCTTCATTGATCAAAGGCAGTAACTGTTTTACCGTGAAATAGGCGCCCTTGAAATTGATGTTCATGATGCTGTCGAAATCGTCTTCATGGGTATCTGCAAAATTGAAGAACTTACCAACGCCCGCGTTGACGAAGAGAATATCAATCTTGCCATATGTCTTTTCTACATGTGCCGCCAGCTGTTCTGCATCTGCCAGGCTCGCCTGATCAGCAGTGATGCCCTCTGCCTGCTCTCCGAGCGCCAGTGCAGCCCGTTGCACAGCGCCCGGATTACGGCCGGTGATCAATACTTTCGCGCCCTGTTTCAAAAATTCTTCTGCTGTTGCATATCCTATACCGCTGTTGCCGCCCGTGATAACGGCTACTTTATTTGCTAACTGTTTCATCTTTATTTGATTTATTTAAAAGTATCGATATATTAAAGTTTTAAAAAAGAGATGTTATCATCTCTCATATCTATATATTTAAAAACATAAATGTATCAGATCATAAAAAAAGCTGGATGCTGCACCGGTCACAGCTCATCAGCTCAGTTTAAGGAAGAACATGGATAACTGCTTCATCATCTCCCGGTTAATGGTCAGCTCTACAATGCGCCCGTTCTTTGTAGAGTTCAGTACACCGCTGTCTACCAATATCTTCACGTGATGCGATACCGTAGGCTGCGATAAACAACATAGACCACAAACATCCCCACATAGCATATGGCCCTTTTTCGCCACCTCCATCACAATAGCCAATCGATGTTTATCGGCTACTGCATTGGCTGCTTTTTCTATTATACCCAAATCCATGACGCAAATATAGACCATTTTTTGAAACATTGAAATATTTCAATGTTTTTTTTCTCCGGAAAACTATCGTATATAAAAAAAGTATACTATATTTACCGGCTGCGGCAGCCGATACACCATACAGATCAATATATGCTAATTCAACTATCCATGAAGACACCACATCTTTTAGCGGCAGGCATACTCCTGCTGGGAGCCTGTCAACACCCGCATGCACCGGAACTGCCCACCGCCAACGCCGCACCGGCGGCCAGCGTAAAAACCGTAGCGGAAGATCCGAAAGCACTCAAGATCACCCGCCGCTGTGCCGTATTCTACGCACCCGATGAACATAAACTGGCGAAGCTGAAAAAAGAGAACGGCGAAGAAGCCTTCTACACCATCGCGGACGACAACCAGCACTACCTCTCCGATTCACGCCAATTCCTGGCCGATAAAGGCATCGAAATCGTAGACGCCACCAACGGCGCCCTGAGCTTCCGCCCCACCGGCGGCAAACCGCAACAGCTCAACCTCGATGAAGAACAATACAACTGGGGCGTACTGATATTCGATGGCAAATCCGTACACAAAGCGGATATCACCAACATAGAGGGGGAATATGAAAAGTATTTGAGTAGTGCGGAGGTTGTCTAGGAGATATACTGATTGAGAAGGATTACCAGGATTTTTTATCAGGATTAATAAGATAAAGGATTCGAAGATCAAATCGAGATGATCTTCGCGAATCCTTTAATCTTTATTAATCCTGATAAAAAATCCTAATCCTTTCAATCAGTATAATCTGAGCCAGACAACTTCCGCTTAAAACCAATAGCCCAACGTCAATCCCATATAGCGGTTATATATTTTCAATTGCTGATGTACAGCCGGGTTCTCCACCATCGACTGTAAGCCGTGTACATAGCGGAATTCGATATGCCAATGTTCTTTTAACGTATAGCCGGCGCCGGTAGTGAAGCCGAAATCTGTTTTCTGGGAATAGCCACGGTCAGTGGTGCCATTACCGAAATAGTCGTTGCCATTGAGTTTGGTGGATACCAGTATGCTTGCATAAGGGCCTGCAAATATTTCCAGTCCTTTATAATGCAAGGTGGGAGATATCGGGAAGATATCGATGTTGCTGCGACGCAGCGGCGCATCCGATCCATCGGCATTCTTCAATGTGATGCGGCGGCTGCTGAAAAAGATATCATGTTTCAACAGGAAGTAGCGGCTCACAGGCGATTCCGCAGAGAGGCCCAGCAAGAGGCCGGGCTGTCCTTTGCTTTCGCCATTGGCAGAGATACTGTCGAGGTTCTGGCCGCGCAGCTGCGCCACCTGTGCGCCGGCTTTGATACCGAAACGGAAATGCTGTTCCTGCTCCTGTGCCTGTACGCCGGCCGCTATCAGCAAGGCCGCCAGCAATATGAATAGTTGTTTCATGCGTTAAAATTCAATGTCCCAGATGCCGGCGGCGCGCTCCAGCTCCACCAGGGCGGCCGCATGCTGGTAAACAGTTTGATAATATTGTTGCTGCACATCATTATACGTACGTTGTGCATTCAGCACCTCCAGCAAGGTGGTTTCACCACGCCTGTAGGCATATGTTTTTCCTGCCAGCACCTTGCGGGCGTCATCCAGCAGGCCTGCATCGAAGAGTTGCAGCTGCCGCGTGGCGGCCTCG
Source organism: Chitinophaga vietnamensis (assembly GCF_902167635.1). Taxonomy (GTDB): domain Bacteria; phylum Bacteroidota; class Bacteroidia; order Chitinophagales; family Chitinophagaceae; genus Chitinophaga; species Chitinophaga vietnamensis. Next base: position 653,600 of record NZ_CABHMS010000004.1, on the reverse strand, counting down.
TAATTGGTGTAGGCCTGTATCACCTCTGTTTGCACCTGCACGGATGCCTGTTTCGTTTGCACCGCCGATTGCTTTATGCCTGCATTGGCCGCCAGCAGCTCTCCTTTGTATTTATTTGAGAACTTGAGCGGCACGGAAACACCGGCCGATAAAGTATTCATCGACGGCGTAGGTGCGACCACGTTAGTAACGACAGAAGTGGCGTTAAGACCTGCATTCAGCCCCAGGTCTATCACGCGGGAGCTGCGCGCCACACGCAAAGCCTGCTGCGCCACCTGTTGCTGCTGCAAAGCGGCGAGCAGGTCGGCACGTTGCTGCGTGGCCTGCATCAGCAGGTCCTGCAAGGGGAAGTGGCGCACGAAACGGCCAAGGTCGCCGGTAGCCAATGGCAGCGTATCTGCGGACTGTACGCCGCTGAGCTGGTTGAGCTGCAGCATGGCGGTTTTCCAGTCGGCCGCCGCCTGGTAGGTTTCCGTGAGCAGCGTACCTGCTTCCACGCGCGATTGTCGTGCATCCGTTTCCGTTATAGCGCCCGCTTTAAAGCGGATAGAATCTGCGATGGCCAGCTGGTCCATAAATTGCCAGGCCTGCTTTTTTATTTCGTATAGCCGTTGCTGTTGCATGGCCTGCAAATAGGCCAGGGTAGCATCGGCGCGGAGATTACGGAAATAATCGGCCAGTTGCAGTTTGGCCAGGGAATGCTCTTCTTTGGCGAGACCGATGCGCGCGCGGCGCTTGCCGCCCAGCTCCAGGGTCCAGGAGAGGCCGCTGTTGAAAGCGTAGCCTGTCTCCATCCGGCGCTGGCCATTGTCGGCGAAACCGGCCGTCCATTGCGGATCGGGGAACACCTTGGCGATTTCGATATTGGCCGAAGCTACATCTACATTGAATTTCTCTGCGGCATAGCCGAGGTTGTGCTGCCCCACCTGCGCGAGGAACTGCGGGTATTGCAGCCGGGTAGTATCTTGTGCCTGTAAACCACTGCTGCAAAGCAACAGCGCCGGCAGCAGGTATTTAATTCTCATTGTTATATTTTCTTTCTGTGAGATAATATATTGCCGGTAATGCATACAGGGTGAGCAAGGTAGAGAAGAGCAGACCGTATACGATCACCGTAGCCAATGGCCTTTGTACGTCGGAGCCGATGCCTGTAGCCAGCGATGCCGGCAGCAGGCCCAACACCGCTACGGTAGCGGTCATCAGCACGGGTCGGAAACGATCCTGCGCACCATGTATCACAGCTGCCTGCAAAGGCAATCCCTGACGCCGCAACTGGTTGATATGCGACACCATGATCACCCCGTTCTGTATCGCCACGCCAAACAAGGCGATGAAGCCTACGGCAGAAGATACGTTCAGCGTCATGCCGCGCACATTGAGCGCCAGCATACCGCCAAACAATGCCAGCGGCACAATGGAAAGGATCAAACCTGCCTGCCTGAATTTGCCGAAGGCGCCATACAAGAGGATGAACATAATCGCCAGCGCCAGCGGAACGATCACCGCCAAACGGCCATAGGCGCGGTTCTGGTTCTCGAACTGACCACCCCATTGCACGCGGTATTTAGTATGATCATATTTCACCTGCGACGCTATTTTCGCCTGCGCAATCTTGAGGAAAGAAGTCAGATCGATACCGCGCAGGTTGAGGCGTACGGTGAGATGGCGCTTGTTCATCTCGCGCGTGATCGTGCTCTCGCCCGTAGCCAGCGACACGGTAGCTACCTGCGATAATGGTATCCTGGCGCCGGTAGCGCTGGTCAGCATCAGGTTACCGATCTTCTCCGGTGTATTGCGGCTGTCTTCTGCATAACGGCAGGTGATATCATACACGCGGTTACCTGCAAATACCTGTGATACGGCCTTTCCGCCCACCGCTACTTCGATCAGTTCCGTCACGTCGGAGATATTGAGGCCGTAACGCGCGATCTCGTCTCTGTTGGCGCGTATCTGTAATTGCGGCAATGGCGGCTCCTGGTCGATGGCCAGGTCGGCGGCGCCATGTATCGTTTTCAAGGTCGACAACACTTCTTCTGCGATGCGCCTGGTTTCGCGAAAATCTTCTCCATAAACTTTCACCACCAGCTCACTGTGCGCGCCGGAGATCTTGTCCATTACGCCGTCGATCATCGGCTGACTGAAACCTACCGTATACCCCGGCATGGTGGCGTAATCCGCCGCGAGTTCCTGGATAAGGTCGCTCTTTCTTTTGCCGGAAGGCCATTCGCTATATGGTTTGATACCGATAGAACATTCAAAGTGAGATGGGGTGAAGGGATCGGTACCATCATCATTGCGGCCCGCTTGCGTCATCATATAGGTCACTTCCGGATGGCGCAGGGTGCGCTCCCGCAGGGAGTCGGCCATTTCGCGGGCCTTGGGCAATGCCAGGCCGGGAGGCAACTGCACCTGCAGCCAGATGGAGCCTTCATCCAGCGGCGGGAGGAAGTCTTTACCTACCATCACCGTCAGCACTGCGGCAGCGGCCAGCACGATGCCCAGCGGCAGGAATACCTGGCGCGGCTTCTCTACGATCTTGCTGATGCGGCGATGATACATCACCGTCAGCTTTTGCAGCCAGCGGTTATGATGCAACTTGCGCGGCTTACGGTAAAGCATATACGCTAATCCGGGTATTAGCAGCAAAGCCACTGCCAGCGCGCCAAACAGCGCATAGCCTACGGTGAAGGCCATGGGCGTGAACAGCTTCTTCTCTACCCTTTCAAAAGCAAATAATGGCAGATAAGCCGTGATGATAATGATGGTGGCAAAAAATATCGGCTTGCCCACCGATACTACCTGCTGCGCGATCGTCTTCTCTTCAAATATCATCTCCGGATGATCTTCGCGCTGTTTCAATATCATCTCCATCATCACGATCGCACCATCTACGATGATGCCAAAATCCACCGCGCCCAATGACAAGAGGTTAGCGGGGATGTGCGTAAAATGCATGCAGATGAAAGCAAACAAGAGGCTGAAAGGAATGGTGATGGCCACCAGCACGGCGGCGCGCCAGCTGCCCAGGAAAACGATCAGTACGATCACCACCAATGTCATCCCTTCCAGGAGTGTATGCGATACCGTATGCAGCGTGGTATCCACCAGTGCGGTACGGTCGAGGTAAGGATGTATTTTTACGCCGGCAGGCAGTACGCCGTTGTTCAGCTCTTCTACAGCGGCATGCACGCCTTCCAGCACTTTGGAAGGGTTCTGTCCTTTCAGCAGCAGCACGATACCTTCAATGCCTTCGCTGTAATGGCGTTCATGATCGGTGAAGCCCAGCACGCCTTTTCTTTCGAGGTTGCCGTATTTCAAGGTGCCGAGATCGCGGAGGAAGAGCGGCACGCCTTTATCTGTTCTCACCACGGTAGCGCCGATATCATTGAGAGAGCGCATCAGGCCTATGCCACGTACAACGTAGCCAAGGTCGCCGCGTTGCAACACGCTGCCGCCGCTGTTATTGTTATTGCTGGAGATGGTGCTCACCACAGATCCCAATGGCAGGTTGTACTGCTCTAGTTTATGCGGGTCCAGTTCCACCTGGTATTGTGTGGTGAGGCCGCCGAAATTCGTTACGTCCGCTACGCCGGGCACCTGCCGTATCCTGGGGATGATCACCCAGTTTTGCAGGTCGGTGAGTGCGCGGAGGTCGGCGGATTTACTTTCGATGATATAGCGGTAAATTTCCCCGATGGGCGATGTAAGCGGGTCCAGTCCTGGCTTTGCGCCGTAGGGCAGGTCTACTTCACGGATCCTTTCGGTGATGCGCTGGCGTGCCCAGTAATCATCTATTCCGTCATCAAATACCATGGTGATCATGGAGAGGCCGAAGGTAGAGCGGGAGCGCATTACGTGCATGCCGGGCATGCCGTTGAGCGCGCGTTCCAGCGGCACGGTGATCTGTTGCTCCACCTCTTCTGCGGCGAGGCCGGGCACCTGTGTTACTACCTGCGAGGTTACGTCGGCGATATCCGGGTAGGCTTCTACAGACAATTGCGTCCAGGAGTAGTAGCCAAAAAAGGCCAGCAGGAGGAACAATGCTACAAACAGCCAGCGTTTTTCCAGTGCGGTTCTGATCAGTCGTTTCATAGGCTGTTATTTTATTTCAGACAGATAGAACCCGCCTTGTGTGATAATTTTTTCGCCGGGTTGCAGACCGCCGGTGATGATCACCTGTGTGCTGTCTGTTTCGCCGGTAGTTACTTTCCGCCTGCACCAGGCGCCGGGAGCGGCTTCCACGAATACGTAGCCGGAATTCTCCTGTTGCATGATGGCGGTAGCCGGTACGCGTATCTGCGTTTGTGGCGGATCGATGAAGTGTACATTGGCGTACATGCCGGGTTTCAGCTGGTGGCCGGGGTTATCGCAAACCATCAGTACTTCGATGGCGCGGGTGGTTTCATCCACGATCCTGCCTATATGGAATATCTTTCCTTTGATGCGGAGATCGGGCAGTGCCGCGAGATCTACGGTTACGTCATCATTTTCGCGGATGAAGCGAATATCTTTTTCACGCACCTGGCCGGCGATCCATACTTTGGAAAGTTCCGCCACGATAGCTACGGGGCCGCCATCGCTCTTGATGAACTGACCGGTAACGAGGCGGTTGTCGATCACTTCTCCGTGTATGGGTGCGCGTACGGTGAGGGGCTGGCCCAGCACCATTTGTTTGGGATCGACTTTATAGATCTGTAATGCGGCTTGTGCATTTTCAAATTCTTTCTGTTGAACGGCGGCATTGGCGGTGGCCTCGTCAAAGTCTTTCTGCGCGCCTACGCCGTGCTGCAACAGGTCTTGCTGGCGGCGTCTGGCGGTGGTGGCGAGGTCGAACAGCTGTTTGGCCTGGAACCAGGCTTTTTGCGCTGCGATAAAATCCGGTGAGGAGATTTCGAACAAGGGAGCGCCCTCGTTCACCTGCTCACCTAAACGCATAAACGATTTTAACACACGGCCGGAGAACGGTGGCGCGATCTCCGCATAATTGTTGGGGATCGCTTTTACGATCCCGGCGGTCAGCAGTTGCAGGCGGTAGGGAGACGCTTCTACAGTAGCAGTACGCAGCCTGGCTTCCAGCGGTGATCCGTGTTTGAGACGGATGGTATCGCCATGGAGCTCGTAATCGGCGCTTCCGGCGGGCGCGGGCTTTTGGTTGCAGGAGGCGGCCAGCAATACTGCACAGCATCCAATGGTCATCATCTTCATAAAGGAAAAATTACGTGTATGCATTGATGGCGCAAAGGTATAATAGCGACTGCGCAACATCAGTTAGAGAACGTTTAAAAAACCATTAAAAAAAAATTAAAATCAGATATGCGGCAGCTCCACCGTGAATACGGCACCCATGCCTGGCCTGGATTGTACCGTAATATCGCCTTTATGCAGCCGTATGATCTTCTGTACGAGCGATAGCCCAATACCATTCCCCGAGGCCACCGGTTTGTTGGCGCCACGATAGAAGGGGGTAAAGATATTGGGGAGGTCTTCTTTGGAGATGCCCACGCCATGGTCTGTAAAACGCAATACAGTATAGCCTTTGAACCAGGTGACCGCCACCGTCACCTCCGGCGGCGCGGAGAACTTGCAGCCATTTTCCATTAAGTTGATAAAAGCCACTTTGAGCAGGTATTCATTGCCGTTTACGGAGATGAAGTCGTCGTCTTCCATATCTTCTTCAAATACCACACTGATCTTGTACGAGGGGTGTGCCTGCAATATGCTGCTGCGGGCTTCCATCAGCACCTCATCGAGGCGTATTTCGCGGAAGTTGATCTCTGCGGGATCATAGCTGGCTTTGGCCAGATCGAGCAGGCTGTTGGAGAGCTTCACGAGGCGCTGTGCATCTTCAATGGCGTGATGCATGGACTCTCGGTATTCCGATGCCGGCCGCTCGCGGGAGGCCGTGATCTCCAGTTCAGCCATCATGGCTGTGAGCGGGGTTCGCAGCTCATGCGAGATATTTGATACAAACTGTTTCTGCGCATCGAAGGATTGCTCAAGACTATCGAGCATGCGGTTGAAAGTGATGGCCAGTTCGGCGATCTCGTCTTTACCATTGCCTTCGTTGAGGCGCAGGTCGAGGTTGGTGGCGGTGATCTCCTGCATCTGGTCTACCATATCAGACACCGGTTTCAGGGCCTGGCGGGCAAAGAACTGCCCGGCGAGGAATACCAGCACTACGCTGCCGCCGAAGGCAAGTACCAGCGTATAGGCGAGGTTGCGGAGGCGCGCCAGTCCGGCCTCATCGGCCGCGGCGGCGGTAATGATATAAATGCCGTTGCGGTGTTCATATCTGAACCCAACCACCTGCAAACCTCTCTGGCTGAACCTGATCTCTCCTTTCGCCGCGATGTCGTTGATCATCTCCCGGGTCTCCTTCACTTTATCGATATCCACGGCATCGTGGTAGAGCAGGTGGAAACCGGGATCATAGATGGCTACTTCCTCTTCAGCGGAGGAGGCGGTGTTTTTATAGATGAGCTGCAATACCGAGGGGCTTACCTTGGCATCCAGCAGCAGATTGGCTTTGGTGGTGGCTTGCGCGCGCAGGGTCTGATAATATTGTTCCTCACGGTCACGGGCATACGAAATATAGATCACCAGTGCAAACACCAGCAGCAATGCTGCGATGATGCCAGAAAACAGTAGGGTAAGCCGGGTCCGGATTTTCATATTATCCTGCTTTAAAAATGAAGCCCATGCCGGGTTTGGTGTGGATCAGCTTTACAGAGAAATCTTTATCGACCTTTTTCCGGAGATAGTTGATATATACATCGATGAAATTGGTACCGGTATCGAAGTGGGTATCCCACACCTTTTCGGCGATCTCGGTGCGCGACAGTACCCTTTCATGGTGCTGCATCATATATTCCAGCAGGCGGAATTCTTTGGGGGTGAGGTTGATCTCTTTGCCATCGCGGGTAACGATCTTGGTTTGCAGGTTCATTTCCAGGTCGGCATAGCGGAGCACCCTGGTGGCGGGTTGCGGCGCTACGGGATTGCGTTTGAGGAGGGCGCGGATACGCACCATCAGCTCGCGCAGGTCGAAAGGTTTCACGAGGTAGTCGTCGGCGCCGGCGTCGAAGCCTTCCACTTTATCGTCGGTGGTGCCGAGTGCGGTGAGCATGAGTATGGGGAGTAGCGGGCGTGCCTCGCGTATCGCGCGGCTCAACTCGAGGCCATTCACACGGGGTAATACAATATCGGTGATCACGAGATCGAAATCGGTGCCCAGCGCCAGCTTCAGGCCGGCTTCTCCGTCCCACGCGAGCGTTACCTCGTAACCCTGTTCTTCCAGTCCTCGCCTGATCAGCGCTCCTACTCTCTCTTCATCTTCAATAACTAATATCCTTGCCATGGTCTCAAAGGTCTGATATTCTCCTGAATATGCAGAGAAAGTTCTCCTTATTTCATATTTTGTCCAAAAATTTACCAAAATTGACCAAACCGATATTAGTTATAAAATTTGGCACGGCCTCCATCACGCGGGGCAATGGCGATCTCGACGAAACAGTAATCGCCGGCATTGCCAGGCAGGTGGCGGACTTACATGCCACGTATCATATTGTGCTGGTATCTTCCGGCGCGGTGGCGGCGGGCAAGCAATTCCTGAAGGAATACAATGGCAGCATCAGCGAGCGCAAGGCGGCAGCCGCCATCGGCAATCCCCTGCTGCTCAACAAATACAGCCGCTACTTTGCACCCTATGGCATTGCCGTAGCACAGAGCCTTTGCGAGCGCCAGCACTTCTCTAACCGCGACCAGTTCCTCCAACTGAAACGCACCTACGAAGAACTGTGGGCCAGCAACATCATCCCCATCGCTAACGAAAATGATGTGGTGAGCAGCCTGGAGCTGAAGTTCTCCGACAACGACGAACTGGCCACGCTGATCGCTGTAGGATTCGGCGCATCGCTGCTGCTGTTCAGCACCTCCGTGGCCGGCGTGCTGGACAAAAACGGTGAAGTGGTACCACAGATCGATGTGATCGATCAGCATGCCCTTGCGTTGGCCGACAAAGAAAAATCAGCGCTCGGCCTGGGCGGTATGGTATCCAAGCTCACCTTCGCGCGACTGGCCACCCGCATGGGTATCCGGGTGGTGATATTTGGTATCCGCACTACCGACGGCCTTCTTAACGCTATCGCCGGCAAAACCGGCACCCTGTGTTTGCCACAACCCTGCAGCATGCCCGCCCGCAGGAAGTGGCTCGCCAGCGGCAGCCTGGTAACGGGCCGCATCATGATCGACGCCGGCGCACAGCAAGCGCTGGAAAGCCGCCATAGCCTGCTTGCCGTTGGTGTAAAAAATATCATCGGGAAATTTGAATGCGGTGAAGTGATAGAAATTGTAAACGAAGATAACATCGTAGTGGCCGTAGGCCGCGCCAAGCTCTCCTCCGAAACGCTGGAAAAGCAACGCAAAGAGAAAAATACGGAAGTAGCGCATGCTGATGACATCGTGCTACTGTGATGATCTGTTGCTGTTATTGCTACCGCAACAACAGCAACAATAAATTCTGTTTAAATGGAAACTATACAACCCTTACTGGAAGCGGCACAGCGCTCATCTGTATCCTTGCGGCAACTACCTGATGCGCAACGGCAGGAGCTGCTGCGCGCACTGGCACAGCACCTGCAGGATGCCGCACCCGCCATCATGGCCGCCAATCAATTGGACCTGGACAAGATGCCTGATGATGATCCCAAGAAGGACCGGCTATTATTGAATAGCGCGCGGATACGCGGTCTGGCCGCCAGTTTGCAGGATATTGCCCGTCTTCCTGATCCGGCCAATCAGCTGGTATCAGAGCGCCACCTTGATAATGGCCTGCTGGTACAGAAAAAAACGGTGCCACTTGGCGTTGTTGGCGTGATATATGAATCGAGGCCCAATGTGACAGTAGATGTAGCGGCGCTCTGCATCCGTTCTGGCAATGTATGTGTGTTGCGCGGCGGCAGCGATGCCTTTCATACCAATACTATACTCACTAACATCATCCGTGAGGAGTTACGGCGTTTCTCCGTCAACCCGGATGTAGTGCAGCTTTTACCCACCGACCGTGCCTTCGTTAGCGAGCTGCTCACAGCCGTAAAATATATCGATATCATCATCCCGCGCGGCTCGCAGCAGCTGATTGATTTTGTGCGGGCTCATTCCAAAGTGCCGGTGATCGAAACCGGCGCCGGCGTTTGCCACACCTATGTAGAGCGTACTGCCAACCTCGAACAAGCCGTTGCTATCGTTACCAATGCCAAAGTATCGCGTCCGTCTGTATGCAATGCGTTGGATACGGTACTGGTAGATGAAGCCGTGGCAAAGGATTTCCTGCCCTTGCTGGCGTCTTCGCTGTCAAAATATGATGTTGGCGTATATGCGGACCCGTTAGCCTATGTCCTGTTGCAATCAGCGGGCTATCCGCATCTGCAGGCCGCTGCACCCGAAGATTTCGGGCGTGAGTTCCTTTCATTGCAATGTTCCATCAAAGTGGTACCCGGTCTGGATGCAGCGCTGGAGCATATCCGCGAGCATTCCTCCAAACATTCCGAGGCCATTATCTCCCGCGATCCGATCATGAGTGAGCGCTTCCTCCATGAAGTAGATGCCGCCGCCGTATACGTCAATGCCTCCACCCGTTTCACCGATGGCGGCGTTTTCGGCCTCGGCGCCGAGATCGGCATCTCCACGCAAAAGCTGCATGCCCGCGGGCCTTTCGCACTTGAGAAGCTGGTTACTGAAAAGTGGTTCGTGTATGGTGCAGGGCAGGTCCGCGAGTGATTGTTTGGCTCAGGATTAAAGGATTGGAAGGATTACCAGGATTTTTTTTTCAGGATTAATAAAGATGAAAGAAGATTGGTGAGAAGATCTTCGCGACGATAGCCCTTGAAGCGCTCAAAGCGCTTCAAGGGCTGGAACCTCGTTGATCTTCTCACCAATCTTCTTTCATCTTTATTAATCCTGAAAAAAAAATCCTGGTAATCCTTCCAATCCTTTAATCCTGAGCCAAACAACCTATGCGATGGTTACCTCTGCGTTCAAATACACGTCCTGTATGGCGTTCAGCAGTGCTATGCCGTCGGGCATGGGGCGCTGGAAGGCTTTGCGGCCGGAGATGAGGCCGGCGCCGCCAGCGCGTTTGTTGATGACGGCGGAGCGTACCGCGTCGGCGAGGTCGGCATCGCCTTGTGAGGCGCCACCAGAGTTGATAAGGCCCATGCGTCCCATGTAGCAGTTGGCGACCTGGTAGCGGCAAAGGTCGATGGGGTTATCGGAAGTGAGTTGTGTGTAGATGCGTTCATCCAGCTTGCCATAAGAGGAGCTGCCGGTGTTGAGAGCTTTGTAGCCGCCATTCACTTCGGGCAGTTTCTGTTTGATGATATCGGCCTGTATGGTTACGCCGAGGTGGTTGGCTTGTCCGGTGAGGTCGGCGGAGAGGTGGTAGTCCACATCTTTTTTGAAGGCGTCGTTGCGGAGGTAGCACCAAAGGACGGTGGCCATCCCCAGCTCATGTGCCAGCTCGAAGGCCTGAGATACTTCTACCAGCTGGCGGTCGGCATTTTCGGAGCCGAAGTAAATGGTAGCGCCTACGGCGGCGGCGCCGAGGTTCCATGCTTCCTGTACGGTGCCATACATCACCTGATCCGCTTTGTTAGGATAGGTAAGTAATTCGTTATGATTGATCTTGACGATAAAAGGAATGCGGTGTGCATATTTCCGTGATACCGCCGCCAACACGCCGAAGGTAGAAGCGACCGCATTACAACCGCCTTCGATGGCGAGCTTCACGATATTTTCCGGATCGAAATAAGCAGGGTTCTTGGCGAAAGATGCGCCGGCACTGTGTTCTACGCCCTGGTCTACCGGCAGGATGGACATGTAACCGGTATGTGCCAGTCGCCCGCTGCCGAAGAGCTGACCCAGGCTGCGCAGCACTTGCGGATTACGGCTGGAATTACCATAGATGGCATTCACCGTATGGGGCCCGGGAAGATGCAGCATATCTTTAGAGATGGTGGTACTGGTATGTTGCAGTAGTTTATCGCTCTCCTGCCCCAGTAAAGCGCTGATCTTGTCAGTAGATAACATAGCTTGATCTTTTTTTGGTCCCACTAAATTTAAGGAATTATTGCTGCACACAGCGTTCCGGAGAACGGTGGCAGAATTATTTTTCTTTTCTGAGAAAAACTATAACTTTGAAAGAAGGCCGTTCTCCCGGGCGGAGGCCGGGCTTGACAAGCAACGTTACACAGCGCAATGGAATTTCACGCACCTGTATTGAATGACCATTAAGAAGAATAGAGTTTACCCATATAACCATTTTGACCGGAAAATCAGCGGGACCCTTCAGGAAAACGTTCACTACTGCTCACACCTGAACGCAACTGCGCAAAAAACCCTTTTTGCTTACTATGACTATGACTATTAAAGACAGGATCAGCAATTTTTTCAACGATGTTATCACCTCCGGTACAGAAGGCCTGGTAGATGACGAACTGGTAAAAAGAATCAGGCTTGTCAACATCCTCAGTATGACATTAACCATACTGATCACGGTGGTTGGCGCCATTTATTATTCTTTGTCGAGACAGTTATCTATCCTGATACCTGCCTCCATAGAAGCATGCATGGCCGCTTCTTCCATCTTTCTCAACAGGAACAGGAAATACAATGCAGCCGCTCTGATAACATACTTCACACAATGTTTAGCATCTGTGTATTTCGGTTTACTGCTCGGCAACATGATCGAGTTGCAAGCCATGATCATCTTTCTCTTCCTGATCACATTCCTGATATTTAAAGATGAAAAAATAAGATTTATCTGTATCGCCTCTGCGCTCGCGATACTCGTGCTACTGGAAGCAAACTATTACTACCAGTTTGTTGAATCGATAGCATTGAGCCGTAATTATACCGTTATCTTCAAGGCCCTTTCAGTGATGGGTGTTTTACTCCTGATCATTATCGTGGGCAGACCTTATGTTCGCAGCAATGATGCGATGCACAAAGCCAACCATTTCAAAAAGATGTTCATATACCAGGTAACCCATGAGCTGCGCACACCGCTGAATGCCATCTATGCAGCCGCACAGCTCTTGAAGAGAGAAGTAAAATTGAATGAACAGTTGAAAAGTGTGTCGAATCTGGTAGATCAGCTGATGATGGCCACCAACAACAGCCGCAACATCATCAATAATGTACTGGATATGTCGCAGATCGAGTCAGGCAAAATGAATGTTACTTCCGAAGAAACATTTGAGATAAGAACTTTTCTCTCCAAAATAATTGAAGTGAACAAGATGATCGCACGTTTCAGGAATATTAAACTGAAACTGCTGGTTAATGAAATGCCGGACGCGATCATTGCAGATTCCTTAAAATTGAACCAGATCGTTACCAACCTGCTCGCCAATGCGATTAAATATTCTCACAAGGATAGTACCGTTACCTTAACGGCAAGCAAACAAGGCGACAACTGGGAAATGCTGTTCTCCAATTACGGCTCCCCCATTGCACCCGGTAAACTGAAAACCATTTTCGATCCTTTTGTCACTGATAAAACTAAATACACAGAAGGTACCGGCCTCGGATTATATATCGTAAAGAATATTGTAGCATCTCTCGGGGGAAATATTACTGCCGACAGCACCCCCGAAGGACAAACCACCTTCCATATCGTGATGCCATTGAAAACTGCTACCATGGCTGATGTACAAACCGTGGAAACAGACGAGCAACTGCCCGACCTCAGCGACATACACGTAGTGGTGGCAGAAGATGATGAGCAGAATGCACATCTGCTCACCATGTTCCTCCACCGCATCGGTTGTTCTGTGTCGCTGGCTTCTAATGGCCGTGAAGTGCTGGATGAGGTCAGGAAAAAAACACCGGATATCATTATCATGGACTACCACATGGAAGAGATGGACGGCATCAGCACACTCAATGTATTAAAACAGCACCCGCTCAACAGAAATATTCCTGTAATCGTCGCTACTGGCGACGCATTCAGCGAATCCCAACAATTGCTACTCTCGGCAGGAGCCGATGCTATCATTCAAAAACCCATTCACTTCAAGGCATTACAAGGCCTGCTCAACAAACATTTGCATCACACCGACGGAGAATTACAGGAATAGATCTACCTGAAAGATTACACCGCCCTGGCCATCACATCCTGCAGCTGCGTCTCTTCCCAAATGGAGTGCGCCCTCTTATAACGGGCTGTATGTACCTGCCATACCCAACTGGCCTGCACACAACGCTCCAGGCCCTCCAGGTGTTTGTGAAGACTGGCCGCGGGTATCACGTGTTCAGCAACTGCTGCCTGGCATGTAGACATCACCTCATTATACAAACATTGAAATTCGACTAATAAACCATTTACCTGTTGACATGCCTTGAGCAGCACCTCCTCCAATGTGAGCGCGGGGTGGTTCAATGCCAGCACCATGACGAGATTCGCATCGGCCCCGTTATCGATCACTTCTTTCTCAAATGAGAAAAGGTCGTTCATCAAACCACCGATAGCAGCCGTAACATATTGCAGCCTTTTAAGTGGCTGCATGATGCCCATTGCTTCCAGCCATGCATGGTCCAGAAATGCGCCATCACTGTATTCCAGCAAACTGATCACATGATGCATGCCGGCCATATGGCAACGACTATCTACATATTCCGCCACCGACGGGATACGCCCCATTTCTGTCGCGTTGCAATTGCGATGGGTTACCTTTACATGGTAGCAGTAAAGTTCCAGGAACTGATCAAACCATGCTTCCGGAGAAGTTTCTTTCATGAACTGCAATACCTGCCTGTTGGCAATTTCCACCGGATGCGGGGCAGTAATATCGTCCTGAACAACATCGATGTTCCCCATCCTGTCGATGATCATGCTAGCATGCCGTTGTTGGCCGGACGACAATCTTCCAAATACTTCCCTGCCCATCGTATCATTCAAATAATAATCCACTGCCAGGTTTTCGACGATCGCCATCATGCGCGCCGTGTCGGCAGATGTGAAAAGAAAGATGGCGCAGGTGATATAATGTTCAGCTGTTTCCAGCCAGATACCGTGTTGCTCTCCGAAAGCCCTTGCCGCCTGTGCCAGCGCAGGTGCGTGGGCATGTGGCCGAAAGGAGCGGCAGAATTCACGGATAGCAAATTGGTCGCTGTCGAACAGCTGTTCCAGGGAGAAAATAGTGTTCCCCTGCATCAGCAATGCATGATATTGCTGTTGCACGCTTTGCAATATGGCGCGTGTAGCCATTTTTACATCTCGCTTCATGGATGTGATTTTTTAGTAAGAATTGATTGATTAAATAATAAATGGAAGGCTTTACCCCTTGGGAGAGTTGGCATCATTAATGGTCCGGGAAAGTATTCACACTGGATGAAAAAAAGCTAAATTGGACAAATTTATTATTTCTAATATACATCGCTTAACTGAAATATACTCGCCGCCGGTATAAATACAGTACTTTATGAACCCTGCCTGAATTTTATATCTTTGTGACCATGATTACGCGCATCGTTATTATCCGTCATGGAACAACAGCCTGGAATAAGGCCGGCCGCCTGCAAGGGCATTCAGATATACCATTAGATGAAGAAGGAAGGGAGCAAGCCCGCAAGCTGGCGCGTCGCCTCGCGGACGAACATTGGGATATGATCTGGAGCAGTCATCTGCTGCGTGCAAAAGAAACGGCGGCCATCATCACCAAAGAGCTGGAGCTGCCCGTAGTACTCGAAGATGGCCGCCTCGGCGAAGCTGGCGGCGGCGAAGCAGAAGGCACCACCGAAGAAGAACGTATCCGCCGCTGGGGCCCGCAATGGCGCCAACTCAACCTAGGCGCAGAAAGCAATGCCGCCGTAGTAGCCCGCGGCGCAGCATTCATGTCCGACCTCGTTGCCAACTACCCCGGCAAAAACATTCTCATCGTGAGCCACGGCAGCTTTATCCGGCAAACCATCGCCTACCTCGTGCCCGAAGCCCCTCACCAGATAGCCCTTAAAAATACCGCCATCACCGAACTGCAATATGACGGCATGCAATGGAGCTGCGAGCTGTATAATTGCGTGTTACATCTGGAGGAATAACGCGAAGGTTGTTTGGCTCAGGATTTAATGATTGAAAGGATTAGCAGGATTTTTTTACAGGATTAATAAGGATTTGTGGAGATTTTTGCGAACTTTTGACATAGTACTTATTCTTAGGCTTCTTTCTCCTGATAGCAGGTGACATCTGACATTATTTTAATTTTACCGTTTTTTCAACAAATTTAATTTGTACTTTTTCTTTACTTGAAACAGACAGTATATCACCTTGATCTATGCTGTTAAGATACTACAAGATGCCTTGTAATTTTTTAGACGGTTCCTGTTATCAAGAGAAAAAACATATACAGGTAAGCTTACAGGAGGGATAAAATTTTGACTATCAGTAAGCTCAAACATTCCCAATCGAAATTTCAGTTGTTAAAACAGATTCAACGAATTACCCGAAAAAAGAGCCACTATCAAAGATGTGGCTCTTTCCATTAGTAAATAAATGTACTGTGTCTATTGATAGATTTCATAAATGCCGCCTATCCATTTCGTCCAACTTGGATCAGTATCAGGCTTGTATGCAGAGTTATCAACCGGAAATGTTGCCGCATAACTTGAATTCAAAGTAGAAAGCGAAATATTTGTTTCAATCTGACAACTCGTATTCGCATTATTTGCATGGCACGCAATAGGGAAACCTGGCGGGGTTGAAGAATAGGTATAGTTTCCCCCTGCGGTCTTCAAACAATAGAAAATGTTATAGACTCTTCTTTTTGATGCATCTGCATGCTTTACATTAAAAAGAAAGAACATGGCGAAACATATCAGTAATGCTGCCGCTAGAAATGATAAAAGTTTTTTCATGAATTTAAATTTTGTTTGCATTGAAATTGCGGCTATTCATGCTATAACTAGAACGCATATACAAATTTACACGTGCATAACAGTTTATTAACATCCACAAATTATTTGATCTTGTTAACTCCATATTAACATCCATTTCTGTTAACACAGAATAAACAAAATTAAAGGTCCTCTATCCTAATTTTAGTTCATGAATAGATGCACTTGGAAACTATTTATTACCATATTGGCCCTTGTTATCCGAGTGCAGTCAAGCGCGCAGCAGATCACCGGAAAAGTTGTTGATGGAGAAACCAATCAAGTATTAGCGGGAACCAGTGTGAAGATTTCAAACGAAACAGGATTGTATATCCGCTGGTGTAAAGTAGATGAAAAAGGAGTATTTAGATTCAAAGTTGAGCCAGGAAATTATACCATTGCAGCATCCTATATAGGATATAAAACTGAATTCTTAAAGGTGGGTATTGAAGAAAAAAAAAATTATACTATCACCGCCATAAAATTATTTAAGACTGCGAAGCAGCTCAATAAAGTTACCGTTAAATCCAGGAAAGAAATTTTAAATGCCAGGAAAGACACAATTGAATTTGCGGCCGACAAACTTATATCTCATGAAAACAGCACACTCAAAGGATTAATAGAGAATATTCCTGGCCTAACCATAAAGGACGGATTATATAATTATCAAGGGAAGAAAATTGAAGAAATTTTCATAGAGGGAAAAACTGTTCTCCAAGATCAAAATGGAAAATCTGCGAACCCAGATAAGTTGGCAACAATGCTCTCGGGAAATATTATTTCCAAAATTCAGATCATAGACGTTAAAGACAATCAAAAAGCGATGAATATAACAATTCGTGACGAAAATAAGAATATACTAAACGGTACACTTTCTACTGGCGGTGGAAGCAATGAGAGATATAACTATACCGGTAATTTTCAATTTATTAATAAAAAGAAAATATTGCTCTCTTCCATATCAGGCAATAATATAAATACCAACAGAAACGTAAATACAGTTTCAGAAGAAGATCCGGGAAACGCTCAAGTTGGACAATTGACTAATACAGCCGTATGGGGAAACTATAATCTTACTATAGGACCAACTACCCAATTTGCCATCTCATTAAACGACTCCTATTCAAATACAGAGAACCAATCAGTTTCAGACAAGCAGTATCTGGCTCAATCCGATCATCTAAATACATATACCCAGTCCAATATCGAAAAGGTAAACTTAAATCATTCCCTTTCATTACATATTTCTGGAATAAAACTAAATGACAAACTTACACTATCAGTTTCACTCGATGGCGCAAAAGGATCTGAGCGGGTTAAGTCCAATACTGAATATAATATCTATGCTAAAGACACAACAAATAATACATCTCATGCTTACAATGTCGCCAATACATCCGGGTATGGCGCATCCATCAGAATGGCAAAACAAATAGGTACGCATGGCGCCATGATATATTTTGACGGAAGGTTCCGCCAGCAGGACATGTATAGTGACAATAAAAGCAATACGAAAAGCACCTTGAATGGCGGCAACACTATTCCAATTTACGAAGAGATCATAATGAAAAACAAGAACACTTCTAGTAATTACAGCTTCCAAGCTGCCTATACCAAACCACTTAGTGATGTTAGCAGCATTGGACTAATGTACGGGATAACACTCACTGATAGCAAAGGATTTACTAAATTCAATATGAATAACCATCAAATTGACTCACTTAGCAATGGCATAAAGTCTCAAATTACATCTAACTATGCTGGCTTTGAATTTTCTTCCTCCTGGAATAAATGTAGATTAAAAAGTACTGTAACTTTTAATGGGATAAGAACTGATATTTATGGCATCAGTCACTTCCAGACAAACCAAGTGTATATTTATCCTGCCATTTTCTTTAATTATAACTTTACTGATTTCAAATCTTTTAAATTTGATGTTCATGGGCTGCCATCAGTTCCATCACCAAATAATTTTATAAATATTGTTAAGCTAACCGATCCAACAAATAAAGAGATCGGGAATCCGCTTTTAAAAGCGGGATATAGTATCACAAGCATCGCAGGCTATAATGCTTTTAAAACCAATGGAACTACCTTTACGGCTACCGGCGAAGCATCGATAAAAATAAATCAAATACTGCCGGAAACTACCATGGATAGTATGGGCAAACAAACTACCAAACAAATCAATATCAATGGTGGTAAGCACTTTAACGGATCTATCAGCTATGGAAAACCCTTTTTCCGAAATATCTTCACCCTTGGATATGATGGCAATATCGATTACGATATCACGCCAACATCATTTAACAGCCAATTTATTAAAGCCAAATCCATAACGCTTTCCAATCGCATATCAACTACAATAACGATTAAAAATGTAATGGAATGGAGGGCGGCAATAAGCCAGGCCCTTGGCTGGACAAAATTTAAGAAAGAAGATAATGTAAAGGAAGGTACAAATCTTTCGACAGCAACTCTTTCTTTATCACAATTTTATTGTAGCGCCGTTTTTTTCGTCCCAGAAGGGATAACAATAGGCGGATCACTAAATTTGCAAAAAGTGCAGGATATTAATCAGACGTCCAATCTGTTGAATTTCTGGATTGCAAAATCATTCCTAAAATACAAACAGCTTACGTTAAAACTACTTGCCTTCGATATACTCGATCAAAATAAATTCATTCAAAGGTCCACTACGTCAATTTTTATTGATTCTTACTCAAGTAGTACTCTTCAACAATATCTAATGCTGAGCGCCATTTACATTATAGGTAAAAAGCATTTGGATATTCCCAAACGCTAAACACTCATTGTTAATTTTAGTTAGAAAGCCAATCCGGAGATTACGTTATTTAACAATCTCCGAATTGGCCTTTTTTAATTATATCCCATTAATCCTTTCAATCATTAAATCCTGAGCCAAACAACCTTCGCGTCACCGCGCTATCACCATCTCCTTCGACACCATCTTCCCTCCTTCGCTTACAGTGACGATATAGGAGCCGGCGGCCATGGAAGCGGTATTCACGATGATCCTGTTCGCACCTTTTACCACCGCCTCGGTGCGGCGCAAGATGGCCGTGCCTTTCACGTCTGTGATGCGGATGCTTGCCGTGCCGTTACCGGCCGCGAGGTAGGAAATGGTGGCAGAAGTATTTACCGGGTTGGGATAGATGCTCAGCGTTGCTGCGGGCGTTACTGCTTTTGATATAGCCGTTGCCGTTAGTGGCTGGGTGGTATCGAAAGAGGTACCCTGACTGGTAATGGCGAACTGTCCCAGCCAGCTGAGGTTACAGCCGCTGCCAAAGGTAACAGTGCCATTGTCGCCGCTGCTGGCCGAAGTGGCCGTGCAGGCATTGCTCCAGGTGCTGCCGGTGGCGTTGGCTGAACGTTTGTACAAATTTAACAGCGACAGGTTGGCGGAATCATTGCCGCTCACGCGCAGATTCCGGAAGGTGATAGCGGTTAAAGCAGTGATGGTATCGTTGGTACCAAAGTTACGCAGCACGAAATAGACCGGCGCTAAGGTAGCGGTGGAATCAGGCTGTGTGTCGGGTTGGGCGTAGAGACGGTTCACGATCACTTCTCCATTGGGCAAGGTGCCGGAAGCAAAAGTGACGCCCACACCGGGAGCAGTGAAATCGTAAGTGCCCGCAGCGCTTACCGTCAAACGCTGACTGACGCCGGTGGCTACGGGAATCGGGCTAACGATCTGCGTGATGGTGCCGGTACCGGCAGCATTGGCGCTGCCTACTTTATTGTAAGCGATGGCCGGCGAACTTTCGTTGAACTGGTAATAGCCTACCAGACCGGCCTCTGTGCCATTACGTACAAAATGCATGCGGTCGCGGATTTCAGCGCGGTTGAGTGCACGGTTGTAGATACATAGTTCATCTACCTGTCCGTTGAAATTGCGGGAGCTGGCGCCGGTTTCGAAACGGTCGGTACCTATTTGCCAGTTGGCGGCAGAGAGGTTCAATGTATCATTGGCGGCAGCAAAGCCAATGCCTTTGCCGTTGAGATACAGGTAGCAGGAGTCGGGCGTGATCACCCAGGCTACGTGCGACCACTGGCCAGCAGGGAGTTTCAGGCCGCTGTTGGTACCCCAGTATTTATCATGCCACATGTAGCCGAGTTCATTGCTGCCATTTTTTACAAATACACCGGTACGGGTGGAGTTATTGATGAAGATACCGGAATAATCTGTCTGGATACCGCTGGGCTTCACCCATATCGTCATGGTAAGACGATTGCTGGAATTGAAATTGGTGATAGGCGCGATATTATAATAATTATCCACGGCAGTAAGATCAGCTGCTTTGCCGGCAACGGTATCCAGCGCGCATTCGCTGGCCTGCACTTGTATGAAATTGTTCAGCGTGGTACTGTCTTTATTACCATCGGCATCTGTAACGGTAAGGGCTACACTATAAGTGCCGGGATTGTTGTAAGATACGTTCGGGTTCTCCAATGTAGAAGTAGCGGGCGATCCGCCGGGAAACGACCACTGGAACTGTACTGCGCCGGGCTTGAAAGCGGAGTTGTCACGAAAACGGATGTTATCCTGACTACATTTGGTAAGGGTATTTTCCGCTGCGATGCCTGCTACCACACCGGATGATTCATAGGTATCTGTTTCCCAGGCGCCCCTGCTGCTGCCGAAACGGATCTTGTTTTTCGCAGGCACTACAAACAGCCTGCTCTTCAGGTATCCCATGAGCGGCAGCTGTCCGCCTACCTGTTGCCATTGCGGCATGCTGTTGTTGCGGTACCATACGGTAGCGCCGCTGCTGGTGATCACAAAAATATATACGCCACCGTTAGTGCCACGTTGATAAGCGATATCGCTTACGGCCGCCGCAGGCAGGTTGGAGGTAGTGATATTCGTCCAGCTGCTGCCGCCATCAGTGGAATAGAGCACTTTCGTGGCGTTCTGCGCATTGCCATAGGCCGCCCACAGTTCTCCGGGGGTTTTACCTACTTCTATTGCGGTGATGTTTGTTTGTCCGCCGCTGGCGCTGGAGGAGGGCGTAACGTTTACCCAGGTGGCGCCGCTGTCGGTCGTTTTCATGATCTTGTTCTGCGTCAGCAAAACATACAAGGTGCGCGCATCTGTGCGGGTGGGCCTCACGGCATTGATCTTCGCGCCAAAATCCTTGACAGTAGTAGTGGTGACCATATTATCTGATGAGATGACCAGCACATTGTTGTTGGATTTTTTGATGCCCCAGATGGTGAATGCATTGAAAGGGTTGAACTGCAATGCCCCGAGATCCGCGTCGTTGCTCACACTGGATTCGGTAACGCTGCCGTCGCTGTTGAGGTAACCTTTATTTACGCCATAAGCCCAGTCGTAATACAGCCAATGGTCGTTGTAAGGGTTGATGGTGCAGGGGCCTGCATCGGCGCCTTTGATATTGCGCCATCCGCCAAAGCCATCGAAGCTGCGTACGAAAGTCTGGTTATGATCCAGACCAGTAAGACAGATATCACTTTTTGCAGCGGAAGAGAATCCCCACATATCCATGGAGTTGATCTCAAAGCCGGTGCCAGCAATGCTTTTGCCGCCATCGAGGGAGAGACCGAGACCGCCGTCATTACCCACCAATACAATATTACCTACTGCGCTGATGCCACGGATATCCGGGTGCAGATAGTGGCAGGATACCGTATACGGCTGTACGAAAGTAGCGCCGCTATCGACGGATTTGGTGATGTAGTCCGGGCTGTATTGGCCCTGGTACATGGTATTGCGGTTTTTCCAGTCGATATCAAATGCTTCCACATAGGCGCGGATAGTGTCTGCTCCGAGCAATGTGCCATTGGGCGCGTAGCGGTACCTCGGCTTGTTGCTGGCAAACTGTTCGAAGATATTCACTTCGCCGGTGGAGGAAGGCACGGCCTTCATCTGCAACACCGTAGATGTGCCCCAGCTGGTGCCCAGCGCGGTATTGAGATTGAGGAGCAAAGACCATGTCTGGCCTTTATCGGTAGATTTATAGATACACGCTTTGTTGCTGCTGTTCCATACACCGAGATAAAATTCGTTTGCATTGTTCAGGTTGGCTTCCAGTCCGAAGAAGTTGTAGCAACGGTCGTTGAGGCCATAGGGCGTATTGAAAGTATATTGGGAGGTAGACGTGTGATTAGTGCCGCCGCCGCTGTTATCGAACACCATGGTCCAGGTGTTGCCGCCGTCGGCGGAGCGGTATACTTTTCTGCCGAAGGTGCTTAATACTACATTTTTATCATCGCCTGCCAGTGCAATGAAGTAAGGCCTTTCAGTGGCAGAAGTATTCCGGTTCAGCTGTGGCAGCAATGTCCAGGTGATGCCGGAATTGGTGGATTTGAGCAAACCCGCTTCGGTAGCGGCGAACACGAGGGTGCTGTCCAGTTTATGCGCTTCAATTTCGCCATAGTAATAATCGCGGTTGGCGTAGGTGTTGGTACCATTGGCGAAGCTGCCATCCGTCAGCTGCCAGGAGGCGCCCTGGTCGGTGCTTACCCACAAGCCGCCGTAAGAGAAGCCTGCAAAAAGATTGCTGGTATTATACGGATTCACGAACACGCGGTCGCAGAAGCCGCCGGTCACCATATTGCTGTTATTACAGGCTTGCCGTACCATGTTGGCAGGGCCGATCATTTTCCAGTTGCCGAAATATCCGGCCACGGAGGCCGTGCCGGTAGCTTTGCTGGCCACATAGGGTGCGCGCAGTGCGGCGGGATAGGTGGCGCCAAAGCCTTTCTGGTCTTTGTAAAGCGCAGCAACCTGTATCCAGGAAACGAAGCGGCTTTTCAGTTTGCTGTCTTCTCCTGCATGTTTACTGAAATAATCGTTGAATGCTTTTTCTGCTTTTTGCAGGTCTGGCCGGGCTTTCATCATCTCCTTATACCAGGAGCTGTGGGCATGTACGTATTCATTTTTTTCATTGGCATGTTCCAGTTGCTCATATTCTTCCTCCTCTTCTTTTTCTTTTCGCTCCCGTTTTTGTGCAAAGGTGATATTGCTCAATAATAGCAGCAACAACACGCCGAGTGTGTAGCGTTTTTTCATATGTAAGAGTGGTTTAACGCGAGTTCGACAGATGGGTATATTATTTTTTCATTGTTCTTCCGGGTCGCTCATAGTAATCTTGTATCAAGATATGACATTGGATCGGTAATTCCAAGCAAGATCCTGTTGCGCCCCGGCGGGCGCGAATAATGCGCCATCATCGGATCTACCAATATATTGCCCCTACGGGGCACAATCGATGATACATCATCATGCCCCGTAGGGGCAACGTGTTGGTAGACGAAAATGAAATGTTACGCTCGCGCCCCGGCGGGGCGCTACCCTTATAAGACCGATAATTTCGATTTACGTATTTTCGTTGATATGAAGTTATTGCTAATTGAAGACGAACCTGCGGTGGTATCCGTTATCACGCGGGGCCTGACGGAAGCCGGCTATGAAGTAAGCGTAGCGCCGGACGGCGCCAGCGGCCTGCGTATGGCACTCGATAACCCTTCCTTTGTATTGATCATACTGGATGTTATGCTGCCCGGCATGAACGGCATCGAGGTATGCCGCTCCCTGCGCCGCGAACAGCTGGCCACACCGATACTTATGCTCACGGCATTGGGCACCACCGAAAATATTGTGATGGGCCTCGACAGCGGCGCCGATGATTACCTCGTCAAGCCCTTCAAGCTCGCTGAGCTGGAAGCCCGCATCCGCAGCCTGATGCGCCGCAAAGGCCCCGCCACGGCCATTCCTGTGGCGCCCGGCGGCGTACTGCAACTGGCCGACCTTGAGCTGAATACCGACACCAAAGCCGCCAGCCGCAAAGGAAAAAGTATACAACTCACCGCCACCGAATACCGCCTTCTCGAATACCTGCTCAAAAATCCGCGCAAGGTATTGTCCCGCATGGAAATACTGGAACAGGTATGGGGAATAGATTTCAATATGAACACCAAAGTAGTGGATGTTTATATCAACTATCTCCGTAAAAAGATCAATAAAAACAATCAGCCCGAACTCATACAAACCATAACAGGACTGGGTTACATGCTTAAAGAAAATACGGATGAAGATACGCACTAAGATACTGATGCTGTTTGCAGGTCTCACCATCTCCACCATCCTCGTGATGAGCGTGCTCGTCTACTATTTCGTCAACCAGCACTCTTTTGAAGATTTCTACAAACGCCTGGAAATACGCGCCTATCTCAGCGCCAAAGCTACCCTGCCCTACTACGAAGCCGATTCTGTTATCTATAACGAAATCCGCGACGAACACCTGGAAAAACTACCGGCAGAAAAAGAATATTTCCTGCAACTGGGCGCCAATGGCGAGGTTCACCGGGATGCCTCCCTTCAGCTGCCGGATGATTTCTATAAACAAGTCATCGCCACCGGCCGCGCTACCCACCGCGAAGGTAACCGCTTCTATGAAGGCGTGCTCTATAAAAGCAAGCAGGGATTGTATATCGTGATCGTATCTGCTATCAACCAGTACAGCATCGATTACCTCAGCTGGCTGCGGAAAATATTACTGATCTGTTCCATCATATCCGCCGCTATACTGATCGGCGCCGGCATCTTTTTCTCCAAATATATCCTGCAACCTATCCGGCATATCATGACGCAGGTAAAAAGTATCAGCTCCCGAAACCTGCACCTGCGGCTCAATGTAGCCAACAGCCGCGATGAGATACACGAGCTGGCCGCTACCTTCAACAATATGCTCGACCGCCTCGAAACAGCTTTTGAAACCCAGAATAATTTCGTCAGCAATGCCTCCCATGAGCTGAGCACCCCGCTCACGGCCATCATCGGCGAAGCAGAGCTGGCACTCAATAAAGACCGCGCCCGCGAAAACTACGTACATGCGTTGACGAATATCCTTAATGAAGCCGGCCGCCTCGAACACATCACCAAAAGCCTCCTCCACCTCGCGCAAACCGGCTTCGATGGCAAAAAGCAGGACTGGGGCCTCGTTCGCACCGATGAACTGCTCTTCATCGTAAAAAATACAGTGGACAAAATCAACGCCGGCAACCGCGTGGAAATAGATTATAGCCTCTTCCCCGAAGAAGAAGAAAAACTCACCATCCACGGCAACGGGCAATTGCTGGAACTCGCCCTCAGCAACATCGTGATGAACGCCTGTAAGTATTCCAACAACCAGCCGGTATCCATCGCGCTCGCCGCCACCGATAAAAAAGTGATCATCATCGTGAAAGACCAGGGCATCGGCATCCCGCCGGAAGATCAGCCCTATATCTTCTCCCCTTTCTTCAGAGCCTCCAACACCGGGCATTTCAAAGGATACGGCATCGGCCTGCCGCTGGCCATGAACATCGTACGCATGCACAAAGGAGATATCCTCGTTAACAGCCAGGTAAACGCCGGAACCGAGATCAGTGTGGAATTACCACGGTAATCATCTTCTTTCTTACCGTTTTCTTACCACATTCTTACGACCTTTTAACCGTCTTCTTACCACTTGCTAACCTCGTAGCGATAGCTTTGCTATTATAAAAGCAAGAGCTATGAAAAATATTCTCATTCCTACAGACTTCTCCATCCGTTCCCTCGGCTATGTACACAGCGTAGTAGCGCAGTTCCCGGGCGAGGTGGTTAATATAATTTTTATGCACGCGCTGAAGATGCCGGACTCCCTGTTCGATCTCATCACCTACACCCGCAACAGCAGGCATATCGACCTGATCACCGCGGATTTCAAAGATGGCTGTGAGATCATCCGCAACAAATATGCGTCCGCAGTGAAACAATTGAAAGTGGAATTCTTTCATGGCGATACCCGCACAGCCTTCCGCAATTTCTGTCTCGCACAGAATATTGATATGATATTATTGCCGGCAGACCAGCAGTTCAACCTGCCATCGAAAAGAAGTTATAACCCGGCGAAACTCATCCGCAGCAGCAAACTGCCGCTGCTCCGGAGCGACCTGCCCATAGGCAGAACCGTGGTGAGCAAAGCCACCCTCTCAGCGCTATTGCTGGCAACAGAATAAACATTTGCATATGTTACTGAAGAAGAATATACCCTTAAAATATGTTTTCGGAAAGATCAAGTACGAGCTGCTGCTGGTGGCTGTTTACGCCTTGCTGATCAACATGCTCTATTATCGTTTCGAGCTTACCAATATTTCCATTCCTATAGCCGTTCCAATGGTATTGGGCACTGTACTGTCGCTGCTGCTGGCCTTCCGTTCCAACCAGGCCTACGATCGCTGGTGGGAGGCCAGAACCATCTGGGGCGCTATCGTAAATGATTCCCGCTCACTGACAAGGCAGGTTTTAAGTTTGATGGATGCAACGTATCAGTCGGAAGAACTGCAACATTTCCAGGAGCGATTTGTAAAACGGCAGGCAGCATGGTGCTATAGTCTTGGCCAATCCTTACGGAAGACAGACCCTGTGAAAGGCCTCGAGAGGCTGCTCACGCGCCGGGAGCTGAACTATGTGATGAGATATGATAATGTGCCGGCTGCCCTGCTGCTTTTACACGGTAAAGACCTGAAATACGCCATGGAACAGGGCTGGATCAACCAGTACCAACAGGTAACTATCGATGCTACGCTATCGCGCCTCTGTGATGCCATGGGTAAATGTGAAAGGATCAAGAACACCGTGTTCCCGGCCACTTACAGCCTCTACACGCATTTCACTGTGATCTTCTTTATCCTCCTGCTGCCCTTCGCGCTCATCGATGTGCTGGGCTTCATGGAGATACCGCTGGTGATCGCCATCGCTTCCTCTTTCCTGCTGATCGAGAAGATGGGCATCAACCTGCAAGATCCATTTGAAAACAAACCTACCGATACACCCGTTACCGCCATTGCACGTAACATTGAAAAAGACCTGCGGCAGATGTTGCACGAACAATACGAACCACAGGAAGAAGTACAAGCAAGCTACTACGTGCTATAATTTGATCATTTTGATATTTGGATATTTGGGTATTTTTATATTTAGGCCAGGTTAGCATATTGCGTAGGTCTAAATATCAAAATACCCAAATATCAAAATATTATGCGGATTGGTATCCTTAATTACGAAAACGCAGTACCCACCAGTGTTTCAGGGCCGGCCGACATCCTCAGCGCGATGAGTCGCTCCTATCCGCGGTTCACCGGCAACGCATTGCCCGTAGATTTTGAGATCGATATTGTTAGTGAAGAAGAAGGGCAACTGTTCCGTCAGCCCTTCGGCAGCCATACCCGCAAGAAATTGTCGCCGCAATACCGTTATGATCTCGTGATCATCCCCGCCATGCAATCAGACAAGATCATGCCGGTGCTCCGCAAAGAGCAACACCTGATCCGGTGGCTGCAACAACAATACCGCCAGCATGCAGAACTGGCCAGCATTTGCGTAGGCGCCTTCCTGCTGGGCGCCACCAGCCTGCTCAATGGCAAAACCGCTACCACCCACTGGATGTTCGCAGACCTCTTCCGCAAAATGTACCCGGAAGTGACCTTGCAGGACGACAAGATCATCATCGACCAGGGCCGCATCTATACCTGCGGCGGCGCCTTCAGCTTCACCACTTTCACCCTGTACCTCGCAGAAAAGTTCTGCGGCCCGGAAGCCGCTATGGTGGCCTCCAAGCTGCTGATGATCAACATCCACCAGCAACCGCAAACCACCTTCTCCATCTTCCAGTTACAAAAAGATCATGCAGATGAAGATATCGCACAGGCACAACAGTTCATCGAAAAACAATACCACCGCAGTATCAGCGTGGAAGCACTCGCCGCACAGGCCAATATGAGCCTGCGCAATTTCATCCGCCGCTTTGAACAAGCCACTTCCAATACGCCGCTGGAATACCTGCAACGTGTACGCATGGAAGCCGCCAAGAAAATGCTGGAAAATACCAACAAAGGCATCGAACAGATCGCAGGTAAATGCGGTTATGAAGACATGAGTTTTTTCAGGAAGATATTCAAACGCCATGTGGCCATGACGCCCACCGCCTACCGCGAAAAGTATGGCAAAAGCATCCGCCAGGCGCCATTTTTATCACTGGTAAATCCGTAAATTTAAAAGATGAACATATTTTTTGAAGGGCCAGTGCTCTGGTCACAGATCGATGCAAACATGCACCTGCGGCACTCCGCCTACGCAGATTTCGCCGCACAGGCAAGGTTAAGCCTGCTGGAGCAATCCGGCATGACCGCCCGCGATTTCCTCACCCTCAAGATAGGCCCTATCCTCTTCCGTGAAGAGCTGATCTATCACCGCGAAATAGGCGCCAACGACCGCGTTACCGTTACCTGCGTCATGACGCGCTGCAAAGCCGATGGTTCCCGCTGGTCCATCCGCCACGAAATATTCCGCGGCGACGGCACCAAATCCGCCACCGTAAACGTAGACGGCGCCTGGATCAACGTAGCCCAGCGCAAACTCACCGCCCTCCCCGCAGAACTGATGGAGAAATTCCGCAGCATCCCCCGGAGTGACGACTTCGAAGAAATGTGAGAATGGGAGAATTTAGGGATTTACGGATTTACGGATTTAGGAATTTAAGCAAATCCCTAAATCCGTAAATCCCTAAATTCTCACATTCTCACATTCTTATCTGATTCCAGCTCCTTGATAAAAGGCAGCTGATGTTGTACATAGGCACGTGTCGACTGTTCAAAATAGCTGTCCAGCTGGAAGAACTGCGCTGCGCGGGTGGCGCCCAACAGCTTGTTCATGCGCCGGAAATAACGCATCTGCAAACGGCCAAATTCCAGGTCGTTGTTGATCAGCTGGCGGGAGAGAGAGTTCATCTTCCGCTCATCCAGAGAAGAAAATTCTTCGTTATACATCTTCAACAAAGCCATGCGCTCTGAATACCAGGGCTTCTTTTCACTTTCATATTCAAACAGGGCGGTCTGGAAATTTCTGGATTCTACCGGCGAAATATGCAGGTAATCATTCATCAGGGATTCCTTGTTCTTGCCGAAGATGGCCGTTACCAGGTCCTCTTCATCATAGGTTGCAGCAGGCCGTACCTGCGCCTGTAGCGGCAATGCAATACTCACGACAAACAATAAACAGACGAGATTTTTCATAATGATACCATTTTTTCATGATGACAGGTTCCTGAGGAGGTTGTTAGCGTATAGCCGTAAACGTTGGTACCGGGGTGCTCTCTTGCGGTCATGACCAGTCGATCCGTTATGCAAAACGACCGCGGAAAAATTCCTGCGCAAGACTTTGGTTGAGACGATAAAAAAAGATAGTTCGGAGCAGATCAGAATATAGATAAAACAACGATTTGCGGGAAAAAGTTGCGGGAAGGCAAAAAAAATGTGGGGAGATCTTCCCCACATCTAAAAACAAAAAAATCAAAAGTATTAGTTGAGTGATTCCTGTTGGAGGAAGGCATCATATGCCTCTTTGGTCCAGTCCTGGTAATCTTCGAGTTGGATGCCCAGCTTCTCATCGCGGACAACCTCTTTACCATCACGTGAGTCCCAGTATCCTTTTGCCAGCGACTGGATATGCCCTGGTGTGCTTTGATCGGCCGGACTGAATTCACCAGGGTAACTTTTATAGTTGCCAATGGCCAATTCCTGGATTTCGTGTTTTACTGCCGCTACATTGTGCTTTGCCATGGTTAAAATTTTTTGGTCCACGGCAGGTAAAACAAAAATGATTCCTCTATGCGGCCAGGATGCGCCTTTTCCAACTTAAAGTTTTGTTAATAAGTCTGTAATGTGCTACCACAGCGGATTACAAGGCGATCGATTTCAGATAGTCTTTACCGTAGTTACCCCATTCTTTCAGGGCCTTGCCAACGGTTTCAGCCAGGGTGGCATTGTTGACCTTCTTCCCCTTTTTAGGCGCCTGCAGTGCAGTTTCTTTCACATCTTCCACGAGCACTTTGGTGGCAAACCAGGTCACATGTTCATGTGGCAGGGCCACTCCCAGTATCATGCCGGGCAGGCCTGTAAAGGATTCGGGGCCGCCGGGCGTAACGATCGCATCAGTATAAAAAGCCACTACATAAATAGAATCCATGATCACAGCATTGGCACGGCGGCAGTCGAAGCCCGCGATCTTACGGGTTTCATCCGTGATCTTCCATTTGATCTGCCGCAGGCTGTCATCAACCAGAAAGGTTTGTTCAAAAACTTTTTTCTGTGCGAGGCTGCGACCACTGCCGAGCAAACTATACACCACATTGGCTTCCGCCGGCGTTTCCCAATGGCGGGCATTATCGGGGTTCTCCCGGCCAGGCGAATACAAAGTAGTATTGTTGCTGAAAAGGAGATCGAAATAACTTACGAAAAATTTAGGCGTCGCCTTCTTTTGCAGATCGCGCCAGGACGTGTTGTCCGCATCCAGGTACATGGCGTCCAGGCGGGCATGCATGTTGATCTTCCGCTCATATTCGATCCGGCCCTGTTGCAGGAACATCGCCTGCTGCGCACTGGCGCCCAGACAATACAAAAGGCCGGAGAGATATATTATTAAAAATTTCATTTTTCACGGTTTAAAGATGAATTACTGCTTGGGCGCTCCCGCTCCCATTTTGTTGAAATTCCAGAGGAACGACAGCATCGCATAACGGCCGATCGTACCGTAAGTGGTTTGCGTGATATAGTTGCTGTTCACCGAACGGTTGATACCCCTGTTCTGCGCCAGCAGATCGTTGACGGACAAGCTCAGCATCACAGCGTCTTTCTTTCCGAACTTCTTGTTGATAGCGGCATTCCACAGGCAAACGTTCAGGTTGTCCGGGAAAACAGGCGTTTTCTGACGGATAGAGTAATTGACCTGTGACGTTATTTCGAACTTCGCGGGCAACATCACCAGTCCATTGTATTCCAGCTCATAGCTCCAATAGTCGGTACGAATATCTTTCTGTACCGATGAAGTACTGGTAGTATAATTAGGCCCTACGCGGAAATAGTTGTTATACTTTTTGTCTTTATCTTTCCTGAAATACAGGCTGAGCGTGCTGTTGGTGCTATTAGTAATGTTCTGTGCCGCGTTGATGAAATTCACATTCTTGCTCCAGTTGCCATTGGCGTCAATGCCCCAGGAAAGGTCCAGCGGCTTGATCTTCCAGCCCAGGCTGGCATTGAAGTTCAGATGGCTGTTACCGTTCACGTTCACCGCTTGTATAACACGCTGTCCTTTTTCGTTGATGGTGCTGCTGTTGCTGAAAGCGTTGCTGGTAATATTATAGGAGACCGATAGCCAGATGCTGCGGTCGGTAAGCACCTTGTAATCGCGATAGCCCATCCAGAACGAATGGTTGAAAGCCGGCTTCAGATCGGGGTTACCGATGGTGATGTTCAGCTGGTCCTCGTTGGAGCGCAGCGGCTGCAACTGGTTGATGGACGGCTGTTGCGTATTACCATTATAATTGAACATGATCGCGCGCTGCGTACCGATGGAATAGGAGAAGCTGGCCCTGGGATACCAGTTCACAAAATCGCGTTGCTGCTTCACTTCGCGGAACATATCTTCCTGCATGAAGGAGGTAAAACCTACGTTGGTACCGAAGTTCACGCGCAATTTCTTTTTCACGTAAGCATAGCTAAGGCCGCCTCTGTGCGTGAGGATATTGAATGCATAATCATTGCTGTAAGTAGAATCTAATTGTGCATACTTACCGCTGTTATCTTTATTGAAAGAGCTTCTGCCGGAGTGGTTGTTGTTGGTGCTCAGGCCGTAGTTGAACACCAGTGAGGCGTACTTCGTCAGTGGCTCTGTGTACGTGATATTACTATTGAAGTTAAAACTTTCCGAGTTCCCTTTTTTACGCTGGTCGATATGTTGGGTAGAGTCCAGTTTGTTGTTGGAATAAAATTCTGTAGAAGCATTCAGGAAGCCATCGCTATTATCTTTCAGATAATTTTCAGACAGGTTGATGGAGATGGTACGGCCTTTTTTCCTGAGCTTCTTACGCCATAATAAATTGGAGTTGAAGGAGCCGTTATCCCCGCTGCCGGTGAGGTAGCGCTCATTGCTGTTGATCATGGCGCTGTCGGCATTCAGCATGCTGCCGCTGTTGAAGCTGTGGTTGTTTTTGTGATCCAGGCCGGCGTCCACAGATACTTTGATGGAGGAGCTGGAATCCAGCTGTACTTCATAACTGCCGTTGGCGCGGGTACGGAAGATCTCCCGTTTGGCGGTTGATGCGGAGTTGCTGTACTGCACCGTGTTATTGAGAATATTTTTGGTGGCGGTGTTGCTGTTTTCTTCCAGGCC
The DNA here is from genome assembly GCF_902167635.1 of Chitinophaga vietnamensis. Taxonomy (GTDB): domain Bacteria; phylum Bacteroidota; class Bacteroidia; order Chitinophagales; family Chitinophagaceae; genus Chitinophaga; species Chitinophaga vietnamensis. The sequence goes on along the minus strand of NZ_CABHMS010000004.1, from coordinate 621,436 downwards.
CATGTTCATGGCTTTCACGTTGGCATTTACGCTTTGCTTGTCCTGGTTCCATTTGTTGTTGAAATGCAGGCCGCCGGTTTGTACCAGCGGATAGCCGACACCGTTATACCTGCCATCCCATCCTTCGATGGCGTCATCGCCGCCGCCCATCACGAAGTAGTAGCCATTGGTTTCGTCGTAGGAGGCATTATCGGCGAAGCTCTGTCCGAACTTCTCGCGCTCGCCCCAGTTGAGGCCTGTTTTGCCGGTATTGGATACGATGCCATAGGCGGCAAATTTGCGCTTGCCGCGGAAGAGATTGAACATCGCATCGCTGTTATGATATCCTTCGGTACCGGCGCCGGCTTCGACCTTTCCGAAGTAGCCGTTTTTCTTATTTTCTTTTAGTTTGAGGTTCACCGTTTTCGACTTCTCGCCATCATCGATGCCGGTAAAGGCGGCCTGGTCGCTCTTTTTGTCGTATAGCTGCACTTTGTCGATCATATCTGCACGGAGGTTTTTGGTCACCAGGGTGGGATCATCTCCAAAAAATTCCTCTCCATCTACCAATACTTTCTTCACCTTCTCTCCCTGCGCCGTGATCTGTCCTTTGCTATCCACCTGGAACCCGGGCAGCTTCCGGAGCAGGTCTTCTACATTGGCGTTGGCAGCGGTTTTGAAGCTGTCGGCATTAAACTCGGTGGTATCGCCTTTGATCTTGATCGCCCCTACCTGCTGGTTGATCACCACCTCATGCAGGAGTCGCGAACGCTGCGTGAGTTTCACCTGCCCGAAATCGACGACGCTGGTATCTCCTAACGTCAACGCATCTACGTAGTCTGCAAAGGAGGGATAGGTGATCATGACAAGATACTTGCCTGCATGCAAGTCTTTCAGTTCAAACTGTCCTTTTTCGTTCGTGCGGACAAATTTGTACAGCATAGAATCTTTGGCGGCAAGCAGCGCCACTACTGCATTGGAGAGCGTAGTACGGTTCAGCGTGTCTGCAACATGGCCCTTCACAGTGGCGTGCTGTGCATGACTGAGCAGGGCGAGCGACAATAAGATAAGGAGCGTAAATAATTTTTTCATTCACCGCGTGTGATACAGGTTAAACAGAAAAATGCGACCGGAATAAAATTCCATAATAAAACGCAATACTTTCATTTACCGTATGATAAACATCTGTTAATATTTAATCTACTTATCATGTAGGAAATGACGACTGAATTTGCCCCATTAAACTTCGGGATATACTGCTGGTCAGAAATAAAAAACACAAATTCTTCAATCTGCAAACATGAAAAGAACTGCCATATCTTTCGCCGTGCTGCTGCTGTTCATCTTTACAGCCAGCGTATCCAATGCACAGGTGAGTGTGGGCGTATCCATCAGGATAGCGCCACCGGCCATACCGGTATACACGCAGCCGCCGTGTCCTGTTGAGGGTTACATATGGACACCCGGCTACTGGGCCTATGGCCCCTATGGATATTATTGGGTACCTGGCGTATGGGTAGCGCCACCACGGCCCGGATTACTCTGGACGCCCGGCTACTGGGGCTTTTCAGATGGTATCTACGGCTGGCATGCCGGCTACTGGGGCGTACATGTAGGCTTCTACGGCGGTATCAACTATGGCTGCGGCTATAGCGGCGTAGGGTTTGCAGGCGGTATGTGGCAGGGTAATGTGTACCACTACAACACCGCAGTGACCAATGTGAATACGACCATCGTTCACAATACTTATGTTAACAATACAGTGATCAATAACAACAATACCACCATCAACCGCACCAGCTTTAACGGACCAGGCGGCGTAACGGCACGGCCCACAGCGCAGGAGCAGTCGGCCATGCGGGAATCCAGGATAGCGCCTACCAATTTGCAAATGACGCATGAACATACGGCGAGCCTCGACCGCCATCAGCTGGCGTCTGTTAACAATGGCCGGCCAGGAACCTTGGCGATGAGAGAAGCCGCCATGCGCCAGCCTGCACAACAGGAACAACAACGCCCGCAACAAATGGCATCTCACCAGGCGGCCGCTATTAATAACAATAATAATGGCCGGCCAGGCAATAACAACAACGCCATGAGAGCCGCGGCCATGCATCAGCCCGGACAATCGCACCCGCAGCAAATGGCGCCACATCGCGATATGCCGCGACCGGAAATGATGGACAGACATGCTAACAACCGCATGATGGCGCAGGCGCCTCCTCATAATATGCAGCCACGCATGGAAGGCCACCCGCAACGGATTGATGGTGGACACGAAATGCATGGAAGACCCAGACGATAACGCCTTTCTTCCATATCATTCTGGCAGCCCCAAAATAAGGACCAATGGATATAGAACCGCCCGGACAGCATGTTCTGGCGGTTTTTCATTTTACCCGTGCCGCGGAATGTCCTAAATTCACCGTTCAATTGTCCTGTTCCCCCTGCACCGGTCTCCCCTTGCCGCAGTAAGTTTGTACTAACAAAAATTAAATATTATGCAAGCTACTATCACTGTAAAGGCCACTATCAATGCACCGGTTGAAAAAGTTTGGGAATACTGGGCAGGCCCGCAACACATTACCCAATGGGCTTCCGCTCATCCCGACTGGCATGCGCCGCGCGCAGAAAACGATCTGCGCCCCGGCGGTAAATTCCTCACCCGTATGGAAGCGAAAGATGGCAGCTTCGGTTTCGACTTCGGCGGTGTTTACGACGACGTTAAAAACCATGAACTGATCACCTATACCTTGGGCGATGGCAGAAAAGTATCTGTTAATTTTGAAGGCAAAGGCAATACCACCAACATTGTTGAAACCTTCGATCCAGAAAATGAAAACCCGCTTGAGATGCAGCAGCAAGGCTGGCAGAACATCCTGGATAATTTCAAAAGCTATACAGAAGCTCATCGCTAACACGCTCTTCATTATGAAAACCTGCAATTGCCTTTTGTTAGGTGTGCTGCTTTTATTTGCCGGCACACCTTTATTTTCACAACAAAAAAATCATAGCATGCCCACGCCGAAAAGCGCCGGTTACGCACCAGTGAACGGTTTAAAGATCTATTACGAAATATATGGAGAAGGCAAACCTCTGCTGCTGCTGCATGGCAGCTATATGAACATCGGCATGAACTATGCAAAGTTGATCCCGGAATTATCAAAAACGCATCAGGTAATTGCTTTCGAAATGCAGGGCCATGGCCGTACCGCAGATATTGACCGTAAGTTTTCCTATCCTGCGCTCGCCGACGATGCCGCCGGATTATTAAAATACCTGAAGATCGACAGCGCCGACGTGCTGGGCTACAGCCTCGGCGCCGTAGTAGCCCTGAAGATGACGCTGCGCCATCCCGAAATGGTCAGCAAACTGGTATTCATCTCCGGCACTTACAAAACATCCGGATGGACGCCCGAAGCCCGCAAAGGCTTTCTGGATATGAAAGCGGACTTCCTCACCAATACCCCCTTGAAAACGGAATACGATCTCCTTGCGCCCGATAAGAGCCACTGGCTTGCTTTCGTGAAGAAGATGATCGAATTTGATAATGAAGAATATGATTTTGGTGCAGAGAATATCCGGAAGATAAAAGTACCCGTGCTCCTCATCAATGGCGACAATGATGGCGTAGACAAACACCATGTAGCAGACCTCTACGACCTGGTAGGCGGCTCTGTTTTCTTCGCCGATATGGTGAGCCTGCCGCCCTCCCGCCTGGCCATCATCCCCGGCGCCACGCACGTTACCCTGATGATGGCCACCGCCAAACTCGCCGAAATCATCACACCCTTCCTGCAATAATTTTGATATTTTGATATTTTGTTATTTTGATATTTAGGCCCAGGCAACACGTTACATGGATTTAAATATCAAAATAACCAAATATCAAAATACTCAAATAATTTGGCTGGGTAGCATATTGAATGCCTTTTTGAAGGCTACGGTAAAGTGATGTGGATGTTGATAGCCGATAATGGCGGACACTTCGCCTACGGTATGTTTCTTTTCCAATAGCAGGCGTCGCGCTTCGTGCATGCGTAAGCGTTGTATGTATGCAAACAAGGTATCGCCGAAATAAGCTTTGAAGCCACTTTTCAGCTTGGTTTGATTGATGCCCGCTTTCCGGGCCAGTGCGCTCAAGGTAAGTGGTTCCAGGTAATGCTGATCGATATATTCCCGGATACCGTGCAGGCATTCAATATCGTAGGGTTTAAGTCTGGCAGTAGTACGCTGCCGGCGGTTCAGCTGGCCGAGCTGCGCCAGGAATAGCTCCGTTGCCTTCGCCTCGAGGTACAATCCTTTCAGTGCGCCGCTGTAAGGCGCATGATGCATGTCATTGATAATAGCATACATCTCAGGCAGCATGTCGCCCACATGTTGCATGCCGCTACATCCTTTCAGGAAGGCGCTTTCATCGGTGAGCAAGCCTTCAAAGAAATCTTCCGTCATCCTCCATTCAAAGAAGGTGCGCGGCTGTGCACCGGTAGCGGCGATCTCCAGCTCATCATCTTCCGCATACTGGTTGTATAATACAAACTGTTTCTCCCGCAGGGACTCCTGTGTACCTGACAACATAAAATGCGATACCACGGCCGATTTGCCGGCATGCAGGGGTAATATCTCTGCATGGGCGGCCGTGTAATGCCCCCAACAAAAAGTAATATCCTGACAGGATACCTCTTCCAGCTGCATGGCATATCCCGTATGGCTGGTAAGCAAGACACGCTGTTCCAGTGGGGCTTCCCTTCTCATATAAAAATATCCTTTTGCGTTGATGTGATAGCGGATAACGTGGAGCCTGAGCTCATATACCCGCTAATTTTGATCTCCTAAAATTACTCAGAAAATGAACAATAAGAGCCACATTACGGTATTCGGCGCAACAGGCAATATCGGCCGTCATTTACTACAATTATTATCCGCGGCGCAGCTACCAGTGATCGCCGTTACGAGAGACGCCGGCAAAGCTATGCCCCTGCCCGCCGTGCAGTGGATAAGCGCGGATATGTCTGATCCCGCATCTCTACCTGCCACTATGCACAATAGCCATGCGCTATTTCTTTTATCAGGTCATAGTCCTGATTTCGTACAACAACAAACCAATGTGATCAAAGCCGCCATCACAAGTGGTGTGGAGCATATAGTAAAACTCTCCTCCGGCACGGCCAATGAGCATTCGCCGTTTTATATCCCTGGTGGCGCTATCGGGCAGCTACATGCTGAAGTAGAGGACTTCCTGAAAGCCTCAGGCTTGTACTGGACCATGCTACAGCCCAACGGTTTTATGCAGAACTGGCTTGGCGACCTCGCCGCCACCGTCAGAAAGGAGCGTACCATCTATGAAGCTACGGGCCATGGAACACGCGCCTATATTGACCTGCGGGATATCGGTGAAGTTGCTTTCAAAGTGCTCACGGAGCCAGCCCTGCACCGTAACAAAAGCTACCTGCTCACCGGCAGCACAGCCGTGAATTTCTATGAAGTGGCTCATCTGCTTAGTGAAGCACTACAGGAAACGGTAACATTTGCCTCATTGAATAGTGAACAAGCACAGGAAAGATTATTGAAGAAAAATATTCCGCCTGTGGCTGTACAAACGCTGCTGGCATATGCCACCGCGCAAAGAGAGGGGAAGACCGCTTGTGTTAGTCCGCATGTGGAGACGATCCTGGGCCGGCCAGCCCGAAGTGTAAAAACATTTATTGCAGATCATCTTTCACATTTTGCATAAAGTGTGTATCTTTGCCATCTATCTAAAAAAACAATACCGTCCATGTGAGATTTAATTTCTTTTCGATCAGATAAATAAGGGCTCTCCTCAAAGGCCCGTCGTTATTGACTTTTAAAGAAAAGAAATGATGCTCATTCTTCAAGGTGGCGGATATTCACATCCGGATAAATCATCACTGTTTACAGATATACAGCTTGCTATCAACAAGCAGGAAAAAATTGCGCTGATCGGTAATAACGGCGCCGGGAAATCTACACTTCTGAAAATATTGGCGGGGCAGTTGCCCTTGTCGGCCGGACAATTAAAAGCCGACCCGGCGCCGTATTACGTGCCGCAGCACTTTGGCCAGTTCAATGATCAAACTATTGCAGAAGCCTTGCGGGTAGCGGATCAGCTGCAAGCCCTCCATACCATCCTCAGCGGCGATGTGACGGATGCGCATCTCGCCACCCTCAACGACGACTGGGGCATTGAGGAGCGTTGCCAGGAAGCCTTTGCGCATTGGCAGCTGAACGGCCTGCAATTGACCCAGTCCATGCAAAGCCTCAGTGGCGGCCAGAAAACAAGGGTGTTCCTCGCCGGCATCTTCATCCATCAGCCGGAAACCGTGCTGCTCGATGAGCCCAGCAACCACCTCGATGTGCAAAGCCGGCAGCTGTTGTACGATTATATCTCTTCCACCAAAAGCACGCTGGTGGTGGTGAGCCACGACCGTACCCTGCTCAACCTGCTCGATACCGTTTACGAACTGGGGCCGCAAGGCATCACCATCTATGGCGGCAACTACGATTTTTATGTAGCGCAGAAAGAGATCGAACGCAATGCCCTGCACCAGGAGCTGAAAAGCAAGGAGAAAGCCTTGCGCAAAGCCAAAGAAACCGAACGGGAATCCGCAGAGCGGCAACAGAAGCTGGATGCACGCGGCAAGAAAAAGCAGGAGAAGGCAGGACTCCCAACTATTTCCATGAACACTTTGCGCAACAATGCCGAAAAAAGTACGGCCCGCCTCAAAGACGTACATGCCGAAAAAACCGCGGCCATGGCCCAGGAGCTGGGCCAGCTGCGCAAAGAGCTGCCTGCCGCCGATAAAATGAAATTGGACCTCGACAATTCCGCCCTGCACAAAGGGAAAGTATTGATCACTGCGCAAGGGATTAACTTCGGATATGGCGATCAGCCGCTATGGCCACAACCGCTCGATATCGGGATCAGGAGCGGCGAACGTATAGCCGTAAAGGGTAGTAACGGCTCCGGCAAAACCACGCTCATCAAGCTATTGCTGGGCGAGCTGCCGCCATGCAGCGGACACATTACCCGGGCCGCCGTTCATGCCATCTATATCGACCAGGAATATTCCCTGATCAATAATACGCTAAGGGTATATGAACAGGCCAATGCATACAATTCAGGGGCATTGCAGGAGCATGAGATCAAGATACGCCTGCACCGCTTCCTTTTCACGCAGGCCGATTGGGACAAGCCCTGCGCGGCCCTCAGCGGTGGTGAAAAGATGCGGCTCCTCCTCTGCTGCCTTATGATCGGCAGCCAGGCGCCGGATATCATCGTGCTTGATGAACCTACCAACAACCTCGATATTCAGAACATGGAAATATTAACTGCCGCCATCAATGAATACCAGGGCACCTTGCTGGTCATCTCCCACGATACTTATTTTCTGGAAGAAGTGAAGGTGACCCGCGAGATCCTGCTGGAAAATAATATTCAGTAATTTGCTATCAAACGGAAAAACATGCAACTGCATACCCATACCAAAGGCAATCGGCAGATAGCCGAAATCGTTGCAGACGAGATACTGATCAGCAATCCCGACGACAGCCTGCAACTCTTGATGGACCTGTATTACCAGGGATTTGATCCGGTGATCATCCATGAAAAAAATATTCAGCCGGAATTTTTTGACCTGAAAACGCGCCTCGCCGGCGAGGTGCTGCAAAAGTGCGCTACCTACCGGATGCACCTGATCATCATCGGCGATTTCGCCAAATATCCGGCGCAGAGCCTTAAAGATTTTATTTATGAAAGCAATAAAGGGAAGGTGGTCAATTTTCTGCCTTCTGTAGCGGCAGCGCTGGCACAGGTGGGATAACAAAGGCGGCCTTCCAAGCCGCCTTTGTTATTTAATAAGCGTTATTGATCGTGAGGTCGTAGGTGTCTTTTGCATCCGGTATACCGCCATTCACCGCGATGTTCTTTTTGAAAGTAACCGGCGCAGACATCGTCACGTGGAACTTGCCGTTACTGTCTTTCGTTACATCCGCAGTAGCGGTAGCGCCGGTGGCGAAATAGGAATACAACAGCGAGCCGGTGTTCACGGCAGTACCGATGGTGCAGTCGATCACAATGATCCGGGAGCCCGGATTGGCTACCATGGCTTCTGTGGTGCCCAGCGTATATTTTCCGGTACCGAGGTTGCTGTAAAATGTAATGGTCAGCGAGCTACCGGAATAAGCGCCATAGTTGCCAGGGCCGGCGGTAGTGCATGCAATCGCTGTAACAACAGTACCATTGCTGGCAGAAGACGACTGTGCAGATGCGCCTCTCGTATAGGTGTAGGTACCAAATTTCCAGGAAGCATCGCTGCCAGCTGCGGGGGCGGGGGCGTTGTCATTCTTTTTACCACAGGAAAATAAAAATAAGGTGGAAAGTACTACCACCGCTGTTTGCAGGATTCTCTTCATCGTTTATGTAAAGGTTTGGGTTAAAATTCCGACGCAAGATAATAGAAAAACCGGAACCTTCTATTCAATATATTTATTGAATAGTTTTTATCTTTGAAAAAATTTATCCGATGAAATACATCATGCTATGCCTGGCGGTACTCACCACCTTTGCCCATGCTGCATTTGCACAGCAACCTAAAGAGAACTGGAACAGCAGCCAGTTGATGGCGCCAAAAGCGCTGGCCGACAAGATCAACGCGCATCAAACAAACAACCTGCTGATACTGGGCATTGGCCCTGCCGCCCAGATCAGGGGATCTGTAGACATAGGCCCGGCGCATGAAGCAGAGCGCCTGCAAAAACTCAAAGACTACCTGAAAGATGTGAAGAAAGACAAAGAAATTGTCATCTACTGCGGCTGCTGCCCTTTTGATAAATGCCCCAATGTGCGGCCTGCTTTCCAGGTGCTCAAGGACATGGGATTCAAAAATGCCAGATTACTCAATCTGTCCAAAAACCTGAAAACAGATTGGATCGATAAAGATTACCCAACACAAGACTAGCCATGAAACGTATGTTGTTATTGGCTTGCTGCTTTTTCAGTCTGGCCGCGAACGCGCAGCAGGCATTGAAAATCCGTCAGCAAGCGCCGGAGATAGCATTGTCGCAGCCCGATGGCCAGCCTTTTCATCTCAGCGCCTTGAAAGGCGCGCTGGTGCTGGTGGATTTCTGGGCCACCTGGTGCGCGCCCTGCGTGCAGGAACAACCAGCCTTGAAAGCGATCTATCAAAAAAATGAGGCTTTCGTAAAGCAGGGGAAATTCCAGATACTGGGCGTATCGCTGGATAGCAAGAAAGAGCATTGGGAGAAGGGCATCAGCAAACTGGCTATCACCTGGCCGCAGGTAAGTGATCTGCGTTTCTGGAAAAGCCCGGTAGCAAAGGCTTACGGCGTAGAGGCATTACCGTTTAACGTATTGGTGGATGAAAGTGGCAAGATCATCGCCTTCAACCTGCATGGTAAGGAGCTGGAAGATTTTATCCATGAGCATCTGTCAGGAAAGCCATAGGCATATGAACAAGCGAGATTTTAAAGATAAAGTGTATGCGGAATTATCGAAGGTAACGAAAGCCATGAGTAACCCGCATCGCCTGGAAATAATAGACCTGCTGGCCCAGGGACCATTTTCAGTGGAGGAGATTGCCCATCATACAGGAATGTCCGTAGCCAATGCTTCTCAACATCTGCAAACTTTGAAGAGCGCTAAACTCGTGAGCATCACGCGCAACGGAAACTTTATTCATTACCGCCTCGCCGGTGAAAACGTTTTCCAGGCCTGGGCCGGCCTGCGTGAATTAGGCATGGCCTGCAATGCAGCAGTGGAGAAGGTTGTGGCGGATTTCAGAAAAGGCCATCACGACCTGGAAGCGATCGATGCCGAAACGCTGGCGAAGATCATCAGGAAAGGGGATGTGATTTTGCTGGATGTAAGACCGGAAGAAGAATACAACAGGGGCCATATCCACCGCGCGATCTCCATGCCGGTGGACAAGCTGGGAAGGATGTTAAAAGATCTCCCGAAAAATAAAATGATCGTCGCCTATTGCCGCGGACCTTTCTGTGTATATGCCGACGAAGCCGTAGCACTGCTGAAAAAGAAGGGCTACAAAGCTATGCGCATGAACGAAGGGTATCCCGACTGGGCCCTGAAAGGCTTGCCAGTGGCGCATAAGCGGCAGCACTCACCTCAAATATGATCACGTGGAAATCAAGTTAGGATTAAAGGAGAACTGGCAACAATTTACCTGGCTGGTACTGGTGAATATGCTGGTAGGCGGTATGGTAGGCCTGGAAAGAACGGTGGTGCCATTGGTAGGAACAGAGGAATTCAAGATCGGTTCCGATATGGTGGTATTCAGTTTCATCATTGCATTTGGAGTAGTCAAGGCTTTCACGAATCTTGTCTCCGGGGTACTGGCAGATAGATATACCCGCAAACGTGTACTGGTACTGGGTTGGCTCGTTGGGCTGCCCGTGCCTTTTCTCCTGGCCTGGGGCCCTTCCTGGAACTGGATCATCCTGGCCAATGTACTATTGGGCATCAGCCAGGGGCTGGCCTGGTCCATGACAGTGAACATGAAAATAGACCTCGTGGGGCCTACAAAACGCGGTCTGGCTATGGGCCTCAACGAAGCCGCCGGATATGGCGCTGTAGGCCTCACCGCATTACTCACCGGTTACCTCGCATCGATATACGGATTAAGGCCACAACCTTTTTACATTGGCATCTTCTATACCATTGCCGGATTATTATTATCCATGCTTGTGATCAAAGACACCCGCCGCCATGCACGGCTGGAGTCCGCGCAAACGGCCAGCACCGGCGCGGGAGAGCGGGCGCACAAACCCAACTTGTTATGGGTGTTCAAAGAAACATCTATCCGGAACAAAAATCTTTTTGCCATATCGCAGGCAGGGTTGATCAATAACCTCAATGACGGGATGTCGTGGGGCGTTTTCCCTTTGCTGTTCATTTCTCTGGGCATAGGACTGGAAGGCGTTGGCTGGATCAAAGCCGTTTACCCGGTGGTATGGGGCGTAGGGCAGATCATCACCGGGCCACTGGCAGACCGTATCGGCAGAAAGCCGCTGATCGTATGGGGCATGTTTGTGCAGGTGTTGGGCCACATCGTGATTGGGCTGGAACTGTTGCCACCGCTGGCATCCGGCCTCACCGGTTCGGTATTGCTGGGCATTGGCACCGCGATGGTATACCCCGCGCTGCTGGCGGCGGTGAGCGATGCGGCACATCCTTCCTGGCGTGCTTCCTCACTCGGCGTCTACCGTTTCTGGCGGGATATCGGCTATGCTGCGGGCGCCCTCATGGCCGGTATAGCGGCCAGTTTGTTCGGACTTGTATGGGCCGTTCACATTGCAGGGTTTGTTACCTTTCTCTCAGGTGTACTTGTTTGGATAAGGATGAAAGAGACAATGCAGAAAAAATAATTTCGTTGCAAAGTGAATACATTTGTACTGTAACAACTTTGTACATATGAAACTGGAATCCGATAACAGGGCCGTCGTTCATATTGAACAACATTTTCATCATCCGGCAGAAGAGATATTTGACGCCTGGCTTACCCCGGAATTGCTGGGCAAATGGATGTTCGGCCCTACGGTACGGAAAGAAGAGATCATCCATCTCACCAATGATCCCCGCCCTGGTGGCCGTTTCAGCTATAAAGTAAAAAGAGGCGATATGATACTTGATCATATCGGCACCTACCTGGAAATAGTGAGGCCCATCCGCCTTGTTTTCACCTGGGGCAATAATATTGATGCCGGAGACGAGAGCACCGTTACCATCAGCATACAACCCTCCGGAGAGGGCTGTACGTTTATCCTGCAACATGATATGGATATCAAATGGGCTGAACATGCCGACCGTATAAAAGCTTCCTGGAGCAGCATGTTGGAGATACTGGATGAGCGCCTCTCCATGTGGGATGAATAAAATGCCGAAAAGATCAGGAGGGCGTTAATATCTCTATGTAACCGGAGGTTCCGTTCACGCGGATGCGTTGTCCGTCTTTGATCAGGCTGGTGGCTTGTTCCACGCCTACTACTGCGGGTAAGCCATATTCACGGGCAATCACGGCGCCGTGCGTCATCAGTCCGCCTACTTCTGTTACCAGGCCTTTGATGGAGAGGAACAAAGGCGTCCAGCTGGGATCAGTAAAGGCGGTCACCAGGATATCACCTTCTTCCAGGTTAGCATCTTCCATATTCAATATCACTCTTGCCCGTCCTTCTATCACGCCGGAAGATACTGCCAAGCCGGCGATGGCGCCATCAGGCAGGTGTTCCCGGTTGTACCGCCCTGTAATTATCTCACCGTCGGATGTCATTACACGCGGCGGCGACAGTTTTTCAAATAATTTATATGCTTCTTTTCTTTGCCAGATCAACTGTTCATCTACCTGGTGCGTACGTACTACTTCGCGCAGTTCATCAAAAGTGAGATAGTAGCTATCTTCTTTTTCAGCCAGGATATTGGCTTGCACCAGTTGCGCCACTTCTTTCAGCAAGGCTTGTTTGTACACAAAATAACAGCTCATCCATCCATATTTCGGATATTCACGGTAGCCCATGAAATGGCGGATCACGCTGATCATCTGCCGGGCTTCATCTGCTTTCTGTTCGCCATCCGGCAATTGTTTCAGGCGTTCCAGTAACGATTGCTCCTTTTCTTTCGCTTCCCGCAGGCCTTGTTCAAACTTCCGTTTGCTGGCGCCAGGGGCAAAGTTCCTGATGTTGCCGAGTAGCAGCGGCGCCAGCGTAGCGGGTTTTTCGCTCCAGCGGGTTCTGGTGATATCGATCTCTCCGGCGCAGCGCATGCCGTATTTGTCAAGAAAAGTACGTATAGCCGTAGCTGTTATCTCTCCACCATCCAGCCGGTGCAGGTCATCTAAAAAATCCTCTTTCTCCAGGTGTTGCAGATAGTGGATCACTTCGGGATATGGCCGGATCACATCTGCGAGGTCCAGCAGCGCCAGTCCCATTTCAGACGTAACATTGTTGGGCACTGATTGTGTCAATACATCTGCGGCATTCTTTTCGCCGAGCCAGGCTTCCATTTTTTCATTGATCCAGAAAGAAGCGTGTATGGCGGCCATGAACACACGCGAGCTTTGCGGATCAAACAATACCTGTTTCAGTCGCTGGATATCTTCCCTGATGAAATCAAAAACGCCGACGCCTGATTTCGTCTGTATCTCCTCTTTCAAGATGGCAATGGATGCCTGGTTTTTCCGGATCAGCTCAGCAGGAATGGCAGGATCGTTGGTGATCGGCGCCAGTATATCCGCCACGGACAAGCCTTTGCTGCCCCTGATGACGCCGGGTCCTTTTCCATCATCCGGCAGGGGTTTGATAAAATCTTTCCGTTCGAGGATGGTAGTTAATGCACCTTTGATCAGGGGATCGGCGCCTACCACATTTAGCAGGTTGTCCCTGCTGGCAGGAGCGGCGAGGCTTTTGCTCACATCTACAAACAGGCGTCCGCCGGCGCTATGCATGGTACCGTGGGCGGTTAAGAGGAAAAAAGACAAGCCGAAAGGTTTCAAGGGATCGGTCATCATTTGCTGATGGCCAACGGAGAGATACACGTGATTGTCGTTGTCGCTCACTTCCGGAATGGGATACAAGGTAGTGATGGGGCGGCTCTGAACGATATAAAATACATCATCGGCCCAGCACCATTCTATATCCTGCGGCTGGCCGAAATGCGCTTCGATTTTCCTCCCGATGCCTGCCAGTTGCAATACCTGTTCATCCGTTAATGCAGGTTTGTTTTGTTGTGCAGGCGCTATTTTTTCTTCTTTGGCGCCGCCCGTTTTCAGCGCGTAGATGGCCAGTTGTTTGGCGGCTATTTTCTTATCAATTATTTCACCGTCGCGCACCTTGTATACATCCGCATTCACGCGACCGGCTACCAGGGCCTCTCCCAGCCCGAAGCTGGCATCAATGGACAGTACTTTCCTGTTGGCGGTTACCGGGTCGGCGGTGAACAGAATGCCTGCCGTTTGGGGAAAGACCATCTGCTGGATAATAACGGAGAGATATACCTGGCGATGATCGAAACCATTTTGAAGACGGTAGATGATGGCCCTGTCGGTAAACAGTGATGCCCAGCATTTGCTGATATGTTGCAGGATGGCTGTTTTCCCGATGATGTTCAGGTAGGTATCCTGCTGGCCGGCAAAAGAGGCTGCCGGTAAGTCTTCCGCGGTAGCGCTGGAGCGCACGGCATAGGCCCTGGTTTCATCCAGTGGCGCGGTGATGGCTGCGGCGATATCCTTTGGCACTGCTATGCTTTCAATGACTGTGCGTATTTCCGCGCTGAGCGCGGCGATCTTGTGCCGGTCTGTTATTTTCAGCAAAGACAGTTGATCCAGTAGCGGCGCGATCAAAGGATTTTCGCTCACTACCTGTTTAAAAACATCCGTGGTGATGCAGTAGCCATCCGGCACGCGGATGCCTTCGATCCGGGCGAGTTTCGCCAGGCTGGCGCCTTTCCCGCCTACCAGGGGCAGGCTGTTTTTGCTGGTTTCCTGAAAAGTTAAAATATACTTTTCCATCATTTACTATCCAGTTTATGCGTGGTTTCGTTCATGATATCAATGGCTTTCGACAAGTATGCTTCGATCACGGCGATCTCTTTATCAGAGAAAGAAGCGATGAGTTTTTCTGTTTTGCTCCGGAACTCCCTGTACAGTGGTTCGAGCAATGCCATTATTTTTTTGGTGTTGGGTTCGATGAGCACCTTGCGCCGATCGTCATCTGCCGGTCTTCTCTTCACCAGTTTTTTCTTTTCAAAGCGGTCTATCAAACCGGTGATGGCGCCTGTTGAGAGGCCTGTGAGGCTGGCCAGTTCGCCGGCGGTCATCTGTCCTTTTTGCAGGAGAAAGCCGAGGTATTTATGATCGGTGCCGGACAGCCCTGCTTTGCGGGCTACGGCTTCATGTAGCTGGATGGTGGTGTAGGAATGCGCCTGGTTCAGCTTCCTTACACGTTTGATGATTTCGCTATCCATCTTTATCTTATTAACTAAATATCTTAGTTACTAAGATAATATTATTTTATGAAAGTGTGCAAATAAAAATTTGCCGTTAAATGGGGGTACGCATGGCTGTATGCGTACCCCAGTTTCTTTAGCAGTTATTCTTAGTTAAGGCTCAGCAGCAGCTCGTCCAGTTTCTTCAGGGTGGCTTTCATGCCTTCTTCCATGCCCATTTGCATCACCTGCTCCAGTTCGGAAAGGGATTTATAGGTCACCACTGTTTCTACCAGGGCGTTCTCTCCTTTATCGGTAAACGTTACGCGCCATTGTGCCTGTGGCAGGTCTTTATTGATCTCGCCGGCTTCGTTGGAGAAAGCATCGAGGGAGGTGTAGTAGTCGATCGGCTGGATGTGGAGATAGGTAACATAGCCCCAATATTCCGTGCCATTGGGTTCTACCATGGCATAGTGCCAGTGGCCGCCTTCGCGGAATGCCATTGATTTGGTTTTGGTGCTTAGCGGAGCCGGTGCAAACCATTTGTCGAGCAATTCGCTTTTGGTATAGCAATCCCATACCAGCTGGCGGCCGGCCTGAAATTCACGTACGATGGTGAGGGTATTATTTTTTTTGTCTGCGATGAAATCGAACTGTAAGCGAGGTGTCATTACTTTTTCTTTTTTATGGTGGACAGGAGTTGATCAAGTTGTTGAAAGCGGGTTTCCCATATCTTCCGGAATTGTTCCAGCCATTTATCTATCTCTTTCATCTTGTCAATTTCCAACTGATAATAGATTTCGCGGCCCTGTTGTGCTGGTTGTACCAGTTCACATTCGGTCAGGATTTTCAGGTGCTTTGAAATGGCTTGCCGGCTCATATCGAAATGTTCGGCAATGGCATTGGGCGTCATCGACTGCATCGCGATTAATGCGATGATGGCCCTTCTGGTGGGATCGGCGATGGCCTGGAAAACATCTCTTCTCATGGCATAAATATTTATTTCCCGATCATCGGTAAATATTTTTCTTTGTTCTCGATCATTACCCAAAGCAGGATAGCGATCAACACCAGTACGATCGGCAGGCCTGATGGCGCTGTGGTGATATTGGCCAGCAGGATGCCGCTGAGCACGGGTAATATAACCACGGCTCCTAATGCCCTGGTTCTTTTGAAGATCAGGAGTGCGCCGCCCAATATTTCAATAAAGCCTACCAGCGGCAGCAGCCAGCCGATTTGCACATATGCCGCTATGACCTTCGTCATTTTCTCCGGCATATCTTTAGGCACCGGCATGTAATGGAAGAATTTATCCAGGCCGGCATTTATAAACATCAGGCCGGTCAGCAGGCATAAAATAAAGAGGATCTTGTTTTTCATTGTATAAGATTTAAATAGTAAACCATTCGGTTGCAAATATACGTGCAACTAATTGGTTTCTCAAATTTTTTTTCTCAGGATTTAATGATTGAAAGGATTACCAGGATTTTTTTACAGGATTAAAAAAGATGAAAGGAGATTGACGGGAAGATATTCGCGATGATAGCCCTTGAAGCGCTTTGAGCGCTTCAAGGGCAGGAACCTCGTTGATCTTCTCATCAATCTCCTTTCATCTTTTTTAATCCTGTAAAAAAATCCTGGTAATCCTTTCAATCATTAAATCCTGAGCAAAGACAACCTACGCGCGTATTATACGCGAAAAATAATTTCAAAAAAAATGCGCCGGAGTTTGTTAATACAGTTTCGTTTTATACTTTCGCACCGGAGAGATGGCAGAGCGGTCGATTGCGGCGGTCTTGAAAACCGTTGACTGTTAAAGGTCCGGGGGTTCGAATCCCTCTCTCTCCGCCTCTTTCAATCAGAGCCAAATGGAAATACCAGATTCCATTTGGCTCTGATTTTTTTTCAGCAAAATCAAAGGCATTTGAAATGCATATTCAAATGGGATTCCAGCAGGGCAATCATTCCTCCCGTTAATTTCTTGGGCAACCCTGGCCGTTTCGTATATTTACTATCCTAAAATTCATCCTGTAAAAACTAATAAGATGGCAAAACAAGTATTCATCAATTTACCGGTAAAAGACCTTCAAAAATCACTGGACTTTTACACTGCATTAGGATTTACCAACAATCCCCAATTTTCGGATGACACCGCAAAATGCATGGTTTGGAGCGAGAACATTTTTGTGATGATAATGACCCATGAAAAGTTCAAAACTTTTGCTACCAAACCATTAGCAGACACAAAATCAACGCTGGCAGGACTTTTCTCCTTGTCTATGGATAGCCTGGATGAAGTAAACAGTTTAGTAACAAATGGACTCAAGGCAGGAGGAAAAGAACCCAACGAACTGAGAGACTATGGCTTTATGCAACAGCGGACCATTGAAGATTTGGACGGACATACCTGGGAAGTTTTCTATATGGACATTACTAAATTTCCAACTCAGGGATAATAAACACATTTTTTCTGAAACAAAATTCAGGTTTTTGTAAACCGTTTTCCACAGCGGGGACAAATCATCATCACGATGGCTTGTCCCCTTTTTCATTTTCGTATGGATCGAAAATAAAATCTTTAAAGATTGAAACACATTTATTCATTTAAAGGAATTCATCAGCGTTACCTGTCGGGCCGCATCGTCCGGCGCATACAAGGCTTCCTGCCATAGATATGATCGACCTTTTTCTTTTTCACCTTGTCCAAGGTAGTACTTACCTAATTCGGTACAGGCATTTCTGACAGGCCATTGTTCGCCATACCATTTGCTATCCGCCAATTTATGATACCATAACCGCGCTGCTTCTTTATTGCCACTATGATCAAACCAACGGGCAATACCATCATGAATTTCCGGATGAAAATAATCACTAGCAGCATAAGCATTGATAGCAGCTTCCATTTGCGCCTTTAATTCCTGGTTGCCTAATTTCTCCAATAAGTAAATGAGAGATCCGTCGATTCTTTGAAAACCCGAAGGATCATTTTGCGCCAGGTACTGCATGAGAGCAAGGGCTTCCCCTTTATTCTCATGATAGTTTTGTTCAGCATAATAACGCATCAGTGCCTGGCTTAAAACTTCATCGAATAGTAAAGGATTTTGTACCCTGCTTTTATTGCGGACTAAATCATTATAAGAGAACATTGTATCCTGTTCATTGATAAAATGTTTGAAAAAGGCTACTGCAAAAGGCGAGCTTAGCAAATTCCCGTAGCCTAAAAAGAAAGGCGCTGATGCAGCAGCACTATTACTAAGTAAGATAAACGCCTTTTTCTCCTTTGGTATTCGGATAATAAGAGCCGCGTATGAATCGCCATATCCATAATGCCAGTGCACATGCCTGTTCGCAATCCGCTGAGTTGCCCAGCCAAGTCCGTACGGGTTTTCCCTACCGCTATTTGTAACAAACGGAGTTGTCAACTTTGTATAGTGATCCGCTGTCAAAATGGTATTGCTGTCAAGAGCTGAACTATATGCCACAAGATCATCCAGGGTAGTGAACAGATTTGTTGCGGGAAATAAGATAGTAGCATTTTGCAGACCCTTATCCGGATTAAATTTTTGAAGTTCCCGGTCCCAAGAATAAGCTGTTACTACCGAAGCCGGCGCAATCACCTTATTGGGATAACCAGGAAAAGTATTCTTCATCGCAAGTGGCCGCAGAATATGCTTATTCAGCTCATCAGCAAAGGCCTCGTAATGCCTGGTATTACCGCTCATTTTCTCGAATACGCCATACACGAAACTATATCGGTTACCATTATAAATATAGTTAGAACCAGGCACGCCCTCTGAAGTATGGCTCAGCACATGTTTTATTTTGATATTGGGTGTTTGCAAACGATCGGGAGTAAGACCAACAGGAAAAAAAGGATAGTCCAGAATATAGTCATCCATGCTGATCTTACCTTCTTGTTCATACTTCATCAACGTTACTGCAGCAAATGTTTTAGTCAGTGATGCAACCGGAAAAATATGATTACGGCTAACAGGAATTTTCAAATCAAGGTCAGCAAAGCCTTCTGTTTGCAGAAAAGTAACTTGCCCATCTTCTACAACAGCTGCCACAAGGCCAGGGATTTTCAAGGTGGCGGCATGAGATGCAATTGCTTTACGTAACTGCGTAAATTTTCTTTCACTGGCGCCGGCAAAAGCGTACGATAGCTGAGGAGTTAATAAAGCCAGTGAGGCCAGGCCTGACTGTTTCATAAAATCTCTACGGGTAGTCATATGGTAAACTGGAATAAAAGGTTAAAAGAATGTGGCTTTTCACTAAATGTACGAATTTGTTCGTACAACAGAAAGATATTACTGCTGTTCCATTTTTAAAAGGCCCGAACTTTTGAACGAGATAGCCGCAGCACAACAAAGCCCGTTGGCCACTGACCAACGGGCTTCGTCCTTCTTAAAAACCGTATCACTCAAATCCTTTTCCGAGCGCCTCCAGCCTTCGTATCTGCAAATTCATATGATGCAATACCACCTTCTCATAATCATTCGCCCCCTCGCCCATCTTACTGACTAATACCAGCAATTCAATAAACAGGAAAAACAGGATCCACAGCAACCAGAAAAATAATGCGATGCTGGACGCGGATAACATCTGTTTCATGATGGTTAGTTCATCCAGAAAACCTGTGCTCTCTTTCATTGCCTTTTCAATGGCAGGCTTGATGTCAAGCAATTCGTTTTCTTTTTGGGCCTTTTGTTTCCGCATGGCGCCAATGGTGGAGTCGATGGCTGGCAGCAAGGCCATCTTGGGATTGGGCACCGGCATAGATGCAGTCGTATTTTCATGCGTTGTCCGCCAGATAGTGGTATCTCTGCCTGATGCTGTTATACTTCGTTCAGGCATTCGTTTGGTGGCTGTTGCCGTAGTGGTGGTGGTGATGGTTGGATGTTTACTGATATCCTGGATGTAATTATCTTTTTCCTGCTCTTTTTTGTTGATCGCTGTATCCAGCGTGGCAATCTGCCTTCTTAGTTCTTCCGTCTTCGAGGGTAATAGCCCGTCTACTTTTTTTGAGACGTAGGAGATTTTCTCTATCTCAATATCTTTTGCGAACAATATCTGATCAATGATCACAGCTCCCAGCACAGACATCATGAGCGCCAGGCAAGCCCTGAAGATCAGCAACAGCCGGCCTGGATGGGTAGATAAGACAATTTGCTTTTCTACCTGTACGATGATCACAGTAGCGAGCAATCCGGCAAATATGCAACCTGGCAAACTGAGCGACAAATAACGATGCGCAAAAGTAAACCCGATAAAAAACCATAAAATGCAAACGATCAACATGGCTGCGGTATACTTCTTCACAGATTTAAAAGCAGCTTCACTACAGTTTCGCAGGATATTGTAATTATATCCGGTCATGAAGCAGCCGAAGCGGATCCATAGATGTTTCATAACACGCGGTTTTAAAAGTTTTTGTTCAGAATGATATGACTGGAAATAGCCGCAAGACCATTCCTGAACCCGCGTGTATAGCTGATAATGATGCCATAGCCAACGCCCTCGTTCATCTTTGCCTGCTCCTCTATTTCCTTGACCTGATTGATATGACTCTCGGCAGTTTCCTTCTTGATGATCAGCTCTTCTACCGTATCTATCATTCCGCTTCTGCTCCTGCTCGAGATATGAAAATTGATTTGCCGGATAAAATCTTCATAGAACGTTTTTACTTTCCGGATAGATCTTTCCAGGTCATTCTTCAACGCGATCACATTTTGATCCAGATGGGTGGCATCCGGATTGATCAAGGCATCATTGTATCCTTTGGACTCATAATTTTTGTCAAGAAATTCGTACAGCAGATGGATGCCTCCATTGAGCGGCGCGATGGGCTTCGTTGCTGGCGGTTCTTTCTCCTCTTCCTTCTCAATAAAAACAGATTCCGGAATGTCAGGGATGGCACTTTCAACTGCCATCGTGTGGGAGTGACCATTTTGGCGCTGCCGGTTGAAAATATCAAATAAGCTCATAGATATTTTATTAAATAGTGATAGTAGGCACTTTATATTTATTATGTCCTTTGCTATGACAGGACTCACAAAGCGTGATGAGTAAATGACCGGGATATTCCCAGGGAAGACGGAACTTTTGTTCGCTGGCTATAAAGTGGTATTGCCTGTGATGCACCTGCAGGTCCTGCTCGCTGCGGCAATGTACACAGCGATGCATGTCGCGCAGCAATATTTCTTTCCGTTTCGCCTTCCAGTTGGGATGAAGCAGCAAGGCCCCATAGCTGCCATGGGATTGAATGTTCAGTAAATCCTGCTCCTGAGATTTTGCCGGAGGAGATTTTACAGGAATATCTTCGCGGATATATCTGCTATAAGATTGATCTCCCTTAAACTGCAAATATTTGTACGGGGCATCGTTTGAAGTGCTCATCATAACAGGGGTTGAAGGGTATTAAAATATAATTCCGTTGTAGTTAATTCATCGCTCCCACTTGCAAAGCGTGCGGGTCTCCATTGCCTTCTCAATAGGTATGCTGATGATCTGATGCTTGCAATGATGTAATCCCGGGCAATTCGGATGATAGTGATATCTGGTCGCATCTTTACTGTCGCAGATATAAACCATTACCTGGCCGGAATGTATCTGGCTTATCAGCAAGCATGCATATAAAAGTTTCATGACCTGGACGATTCAGAAGACAAGGAGCTGATACTTTTGTTTCATGACATTATTTTTAACTGATGAAACAAAAGTATATTCCATGAACCGCCCTTTTTTATGGGAAACCGTAATCAGTCGTTTTCTATCGGAATTTTTTGAATAGGGAGAATTGCAGTCTTTTTTACTTCAGGGCATGGTTGCTTTCATCGCATCAAACTGGCTGCTGTCCTTCATCGCCCAATCAGCCATGGCCATCAGTATGGGGCTCAGGCCCTGCCCCGAAGGGGTAAGGCTATAGATGGTAACAGGTGGTATCACCTGCTCTACTTTTCTTACTATTAGATTATCTGCCGCTAATTGTTTTAAATGCTGCACCAACATTTTTTCCGTGATGGCAGGTATAGACCGCTTCAACTCACTATAGCGTTTAGGGCCCGACATCAGGTAATAAAGAATGATCGCTTTCCAATGACCGCCGATTTTATTCATCACATAAGTTATCGGACAGATCGTTTCAGAAATGTTCTTGTTCTCGTTCCAGGTGGAGTGTTCTTTTACTTTTGTCATGACCACTTACTTTCGGGTAGGTACTTGTCAGATTGTAAGCACAAAAATAGCTTTGCATCAACACAAAAACAAAAAAATGAAAATCACAATTACCGGATCGCTTGGAAATATAGGCAAGCCACTTGCGGAAACGCTCATCAGGAACGGCCATCAGCTGACTGTTATCAGCAGCGATCAGAAAAAAATAAAGGACATTGAATTGTTGGGCGCCACAGCTGCGATTGGCTCCGTTGCTGACGCTGATTTTCTCGCCGCTGCTTTTAAAGGAGCTGACGCCGTTTATACAATGGTTCCGCCAAACATGAACGTCAGCAACTATCTTCAATATGTGGCCGAAATAGGTAAAAGCTACGCGGAAGCGATCACCAACTCAGGGGTAAAACGGGTGGTGAACCTCAGCAGCATTGGCGCACATCTGGACAAGGGCAATGGGCCGATTGCAGGACTTCACCAAGTAGAAGAAACGCTGAATCGCCTTGATGGCGTCGCGATCAGGCACCTGCGGCCCGGCCTCTTCTTCTCCAATTTCTTTTTCCAGATACCCGCCATTCGCCATAAGAATATCATGGGCAATAACTACAGCGGCCAGATAAACGTAGCGATCGTGCATCCGAAAGACATTGCAGAAGCGGCCGCAGAGGAGCTGCAAAGCCCGTTTGATGGTAAAAGTCACCGGTATGTGGTAGGCGATGAACTGAAAATGAACGACGCCGCTAACATACTGGGCGCCGCTATCGGGAAGCCCGACTTAAGCTGGCATCAGTTCAGCGATCAGGAAACATTTACAACCATGCAAGCGAACGGAATGTCGGAAGCAATCGCTAAACTATATGTAGAAATAGGACAGGCTATCAGCACCGGCATTTTATTCACAGACTTTCGCCAACACCGGCCTGAACATAGCGCTCCCCGCAAGCTCGTTGATTTTGCAAAGGAATTTGCCGCTATTTATAGTACCTTTTAAGAAATAGCACTATGATCGACAGAAATCATCCCGCATTTAAAACAGGAGCAGCCCCCTTCTACGAAATTATTATGGAAGGTCTCCAAGGAGAAGTAGATGGCAACCATTTCTGGGATGCCGTAGCGGAGGACGCAGTATTTGAATTTTTATATCACTTCCCCGGATTCGCCTCTCAGATCAATGGACGCAAAGCCTATATGGACTGGTTCGGCGGATACGCGATGACACTTCACACCGCGGATAATCTTGTTGTTCACAAATCAACAGCGCCAGGTGTGGTGATACTGGAATATGCGGTTCATGGCGTAACACCTGCCAACAAACCTTATGATAACAGGTTTTGCTCGATCATTACCATCCGCAATAGAAAGATCGTTCACTGGCGTGACTATATGGACTCCCTCGCAGTGATGAACGCCATGCGCTGATATGATTTCAAACTACTGCAAATTCAATTGCCACGAAACCCCGAACTGGTCCGTCACCCAGGCAAATTGCCGGCTAAAGCCATAGCTGCCCAAGGGCATCTTCACGTCTCCGTTTTCAGATAGTCTGGAAAAGAACTTCTGGATCTCTGCTTCGCTCTCACACGCGACATAATTTGAAACGGCAGGCGTGAAGTCCCAGCTATGGACAGGCGGACTATCACTGCACATGAACTTTTGTCCGTTCAACTCAAACACGGCCATCATAATCGTATTTTCTTTACCTGGCCCCTCCTTTCCCCAACGCTGCATGTGCAGCACTTTGGAATGGTCGAATAAGCTGATATAGAAATTCATGGCCAGTTCCGCATCATTCTTTTGAAAGGTGAGGAACGTGATGATCTTTTGTTTCATAGCATTTCAACTATTTGAATATTATTTCCACAGGTATCGTTGAACACGGCAATTTTCACGGTTCCCATTTCTGTTGGACCTACGCTGAACGCAACACCCATATTCGTAAGCCGCTCAAACTCTTGCTGAACGCTGTCTACATTAAACTGTGTATAAGGTATTCCTGCATCCAGCAGTGCCTGCTGGTATACTCTGGCGGGCTCAAAATGGATGGGAGACGGCTCCAACAGCAGTTCCGGCCCATCCTGTTCTTCCTTGCTCACCACGGTGAGCCAGCGGCTGCTGGCATCCAGCGGCAGGTCGATCTTCTTGATAAAACCCAATTTTTCTGTATAAAATTTTAACGCCTTTTCCTGGTCCAGCACCGGGATGCTGATAATTTTTACTCTCATCTTATTACTTATTTTAAGCGATGGCCATAAAATTCGCGAAGCAGATGGTCAATCACTTTGCGAAAGTTGCTCTTTTTTGAAAAGCAAGGGGCGTCAGGCCAATTTTACTTTTGAATAAAGTACTGAATGAACTCGGGCATTCAAAGCCGACTGCAAAGCAGGTATCAGTAACGGTCATCCCGTTCTTTAGATTATCTTTGGATATTTCAATCCGTTTATCTGTGAGGTACTGTTTCGGGGTAAGCCCGTAATATTTTTTGAACAGCCGGAGCAGATGGAATTTAGAGGCAAAGCCGATGTTAGACAGCAGGACCAGGTTCACTTCCTTGTCGATGTTATCATCAATATAATTTTTTGTTTTGATGACCGCATCCAGCTGCCTTTGGTTTGAATAACAAACTTTCTTGATCCGGAGGATTTCCTGTTGATAAAAAGTCATATACTCAAATATAAGAAAATGAAAGATAAAGTGGGCTACGAGGGCTACCGGATCGCTGTTCCGCCAGCATTTGAGGAAGTGTTTTCGCACTTCTATTTTTCCCGTAATAATAGCCCTGCGGCCCTTACGCAAACGCTGCTGCCCTCCTATCGGGTGATGATGATGTTCAGCTTTGGCACACCGCCGTTCTTCAAGACCCGCGAGGGCGAGGAAATTACAGCAGGGAAATGCCTGGTGGCCGGGCCTGTCAAACAAGCGATCGACTACACGCTGCCGCCGGCAACAGCCATACTGGTGGCTAATTTTAAAGATGATGCCTTTTCCCGCTTCTTCGGAAGCACCTGTTTACCACAGCACCAACCAACACACCCTGATACGCTGCTGACCGACAATTGCTTCACCCAGCTGTGGGAAGAACTGAATCAATTGGAAAGTATTGAACAAAGGGTAAATCATATCCTCGACTTTTGCAAGCCCTACCTGAAAGCGCGCGACCATCTTGCAGAACAGATAGCCGGTTTTCATAACAACAACCTAAGCCCGGTAAAAGAAATTTCTGAGAAGAACAACCTCTCGGAAAGAGCGGTTCAAATGAGCCATAAAAAACATTTTGGCTATTCTGCCAAAGAACTCAACCGCTATCAACGTTTTTTAAAAGCGATTGAACAGATACAAGCGATTGCTGCTGCAGATGCTAAAATAGATTGGTTTGAAATAATCGCCAACTGTGGCTATTATGACCAGAGCCAGCTGATACACGATTTCAAACATTATCTCAACCTCAGCCCGTCTAAATATCTCCGCTTCCAGCAAGATATCTGCAATGCCCGTTAAGCGGTTTCGTTTTCTTACAATTTTATCGGCGCGCTTGTCGGCACCTTTGTGTTATCAAATAACTCTAAAATTATTTTATGACACAAGCGAAAATCTTTATCACTGGCGCTACCGGTAATGTAGGCGCCGCATTAATAAAAAAACTGACCGTCCCCTTTAAAGCATTAGTAAGGAATGGCGATGATATAAGCAGGTTCAATCATCTTCCACACGCTGAGATCATTGTGGGCGACCTGGCCGATGAAGCCCTGCTGGCCCGTTCATTGGAAGGGATGGAAAAAGCATTCCTGTTGACCAACTCATCTGAACAGGCGGAACAACTGCAAATGAATTTTGTTGATGCCGCTCATAAAGCCGGCGTTCGGCATCTGGTAAAGCTCTCACAGTTCGCGGCGGATGAAAATTCTCCTGTTCGTTTTCTACGTTATCATGCGAAAGTGGAAAACCGGATTAAAGCACTGGGGCTAACTTATACTTTCCTTCGCCCTAATTTATACATGCAGGGTACGATTGCTTTTAAAGATTTTATCAGGAACAACAACGCCTTCTATGCCGCTGTTGGCAATGCCGCCATCAGCGCGGTTGATGTAAGGGATATTGCCGCGGTGGCTGCAAAGGCGCTCACAGAAAACGGGCATGAAAATAAAATTTACAACATCACCGGCCCGGAAGCGCTTACGCATTACCAGATGGCAGATACATTCTCCCGGTTGCTCGGCAGAAAAATTGAATTTGTTGATGCAGCGCCGGAACAAATGGAGGCAGCTGTACGCGCGGCCGGATTCCCTGAATGGCAGGTGGGTGGCCTGATTGAAGACTATGCGCATTATGCCCGTGGAGAAGCTGCCGCTGTGAGCAGCACCGTAACAGATATTACACACGAGCGCGCTATCAGCTTCGGGCAGTTTGTTAGGGACTATAAGGAGTGGTTCTTTTAACGGGCTTTCTCCATCTGCTGAACGATCTTCCATCCTTCTGGCGTAATGCCCATGATCTCCGTCATCACACCCAAAGTTTGATAGGTATCGAAAAAGGCCATTCGCGCAATCGGATGATCTACTTCGCTTACCATTGCGTAACCTTGTTCGCGCAGCTTGTTGGTCACCTGCTCAAAACCACTCACAGGCAAGCGGAAGGCAAGATGCTGTGCGCCGCCCATGGGATACTTTGCCAGGTAGTCGTGGAACATGCTCTGACCGGAAAGCGGCTGTATCAGCTCAATGAAAGCACTGCCGTTGTAGGTCTGCGTAACCAGCCAGTCGCCAGCTACCACTTTTCCATGATACGTCATGTCCATGTCTTGTGCACGTACATGTTCTGGTTCGGGAAAGCCCGCGATACCCAAAGTGTTGCCAAGAAATTTTGTAGCGGCATGGATATCCGGCACCACCCAGCCGATCTGGGCTAATTCAAGCCCGGCAGCATTGTTATTCATCTTATTGATTATTGTTTGAAACAAAGGTAGAATGTATGCCGCGGGCAAGTCAGGGGCATTCGTGACAATATACAGGCGTTTTTAGGGCATCCAGCAAATAAAAAAAGAGCGGTACCAGGTACCGCTCTTTTCCTAATATCCGTGAGGAATGTATTCATTCTCCACTTGCCCGTCTTCATACAAGCGGAGGATGGCAAAGCCCGGCGGCGTTTCATAATAGTAACCGGGACCGGCAGAATCTTTGTCGCCCTTGCCCCACCAGAAGCCCGACATCGCGCCATTACAGCAATAGCGGATGCCATTGTATACGGCATTATCGGAGAGATGATTGTGCCCGCTGAGGCATATCCGTATTTTATCTTTATGTTTGAAGAAGAGATTCTTCAGCTTCACATGATCGCTATGCCCGCCACCCACAAGCGAGGGCGTTACACCGAGGATCGGATAATGCGACATCAGCAGCACCGGCGTACCGGGCGCCAGCTGTTGCAGATCATTCTCCAGCCATTTGTACTGTTCTTCATCCAGCGATACATTATCGTTGTTACCATCCAGGATCACGAAGTGCCATCCTTTCCTGGTAAAACTATAATAGCGTGCCGGTATGCCCAAACGCTTTACCACATAGGGTTTGCCATACATCTCGTCCTCTTTGGAAGGCGCTTTCCACCACATATCGTGGTTACCTAAACAGCTGTACACCTCGTAAGGTTTGATCGTTTCCATACAGCGGTCCCAGATGTTCCACAGCTCCGTTACGCGTTCACGTTTCACATCGTCGTAGGAGGCGTCGAAGATGGAATCGCCGCCATTGAGGATAAAATCCACGCCGTGTTTTTTAACCGCGCCGAGGCATTTTTTGAAGCGCTCAGGCGCATCTTCATCCGGGCGTATATGCACATCCGTTATATGTGCAATGGTGAGCGCCGGTTTCCGTTTGGAGGCTGTGGTAGCGGCTTTCGCGGCAGGCGCCAACAAGGATGCTGCGGCCAGCAGGCCTCCGCCTTTGATAATACTTCTTCTGTTCATATTATTGCCAGTCAAAAATTTGTTTGAGATTCGGGTTCAATACTGTCTGGGCATAAGGTATCGGACGGTAATAAAATTTCGGCTCGATGAACTTGCGCGACATACCCTCTGTAACGATAGCGCCGCCGGCAGTACCGTTTTTCAGATATACGGTCACGTTATCTCCATAAGCGCCTGCCCTGTAATAGATGAGGTTCACTCCCAGCGAGTTTTTCTCTTTCTTATCGTCGGTAGGGATTTCAGCGCTCTTGTCGATGAGGATGATATCTTCAATGCCATCGCCGGTGAGATCATATTTACCCAGGCCAGGAAAGTACATCCCCTCCGGAAGCTGCGCCAGCAGCGAGCCACCGCGCCATCTCATCAGGTCGTCGTAGCGGAAGCCTTCCATGGCCAGCTCCACTCTCCTTTCGCGGCGTATCTCGAGGATAGCGCCTTTCATGGCGCCGCTCACATCAGGATATTTGGCGGCCATCACGGGATCTATATTGCCATTGACCATGGCGAGGTTCATCGCAGGCATTTGCACACGGGCGCGCAGCAGGTTGATGGTATTGTCGAGATCGGCCTGTGTAAGCGTACCCTGCTCTGCTTTCGCCTCTGCATTGATCAGTAAGGTTTCTGCATAGCGATATACGGGCACGGCTACACTATTTGCCATGTTGTTGTCTGTAGTATTGATAAAACCTTTCACCTGGTGATAACCGGAGAAGTTCTTGTTCAGTCGCTGGATATACGGTTTAGTATCCGGCACGCGTATAAAACCAGGTGCGGCGATTGTTTGCGCCAGACGGCGGTCGCGATGACGGAACTCCTGCACAAACTGCATCTGCGCATATCCTGGCTGATCGGTGAAACGGGTACCGTCATCCATCAGGTAACTCTGGACGAGATCGCGGGCAGGCGATTGCTCATAGTCGCCGAAGGCCGTACCGGTACCGCCATTGCTCACGCCTTTGCTTACATCATAAGGATGGGCCAGGATCATTTCTTTATTACCGGAAAGGTCTACTGTGCTGAACAGCGCTGCATAATCCTTATCCGGCTTGCCGGTATTATAGATGCCGAAGCCGCCATTGCTCATGATATCCTGTGTTACCTTGATCGCAGAATCGAGGAAGCGGCCGGCACTTGGCTGCAGATTCAGCTCCGGATGGTATTTGCGGTATACGCCTTCGTACAGCGCGATGCGCGCAAACAGCGCTTTAACGGCCCACACATTCGGTGTACCGGCTGGCACTGCACTGCGCACATGTGCAGCGGCAAAGCTCAGATCAGCGATCATACTGTCTACCACCAATGCGCGCGGATCGCGGGGCTTGTAGAGCAGTGCGCTGTCGCCGGGGTTCATGGTATGACTGTACCAGGGCACATCAGAATAACGTTTGATCATCCCGAAATAAAACATGGCGCGATAATATCTCGCCATACCGGCATAATGATCTTTCACATCCTGCGTTACATTGGCTTTGCTATAATTGTCCAGGAAATAATTGATATTACGCAGGCGACCCCAATCCCAGCCATTGGTAAGGGTTTGCGACGAAGGGCTGCCCGTCATCACACCTTTTACTTCAATGGCCGCAGTAGTGGCCATGTTGTCGCTGCTCTGGTCGTCGTAGTATATCCCGGTACCAGGCATGGAGAGTAGCCCGTTGACATACAGTACCAGGTCTTCTTCTGATTTAAAGAAGAGTTGTGGAGAGATAGCATCCTGCGGATATCTGTCGAGAAAAGATTTTTTACAGGCCGTACCAGCTATGATAATACTGGTGATTATAAAGATGAAAAGCTTTTTCATGTTACTGTTTTTAAAATTTCCCCGTCATTGTTTACAGGTCAAGATTCAAGCCCACTGCATATTTGCGCTGATAGGGATATTCCCATCCATAGCCATCCGTGATCGATTCGGGATCAAGGTATTTTTTGATGGCGGAGAACTCGAAGATGTTCTCACCGGATACGAATACACGTAAACGTGCAATGCGGTAACGTTTGGTGAACGACTGCGGCAGTGTGTAGCCGATCGTTACGTTCTTCACACGGAGGTAAGCGGCATTCAGCAGGTATTTGGTCTGCGGGATATCGAGGCCCGCGCCATAGTTGTTATCTGCCAGCCATGATTGCAGCACCGGGAAATAAGAATTGGTATTGGCGTCTGCCAGGCCTGCCGCGATGTATGATTTGGAATGCTGAGCGCGCATCGCCGGATCATCGGCGGTAGCACGGTAGAAGTCCAGGTTCCAGGGATAGATATTGGCATATGGCTGCTGGTAAGGGCCCCAGAAGAGATAGTGATGCGGGTAGAAGTCCATCTTGGCGATACCTTGCAGGAATACCGACACATCGAATCCTTTCCAGCTGGCATCGAGATTAACGCCAAAACGGTAGCGCGGGCTGCTGTTACCGATGATGCTGAGGTCTTTCGGATCTTTGGCAGTAGTGCCCTGTTCGATCTTGCCATCTCCATTGAGGTCCTTGTATTTAGGCCATCCTGGCACGATCTGAAGCGCGCCCCAGGGAATGATAGCACTTTCATCCAATGCTTTGATCTCGTCTTTATTCCGGAACATACCGTCGTTGGTGAGGCCCCATATCTCGCCAATGGTCTGGCCTTCACGGTAATTACCCAACAGCTGCTGATCATTTTTGAAACGGGTGATCCTGGTCTTGTCATCAGACAAAAACACTTTGATGCCATAGCTCAGCTGATCTTTCGCCACATTCACACTGTTACGGTAAGCTACTGTCAGCTCCCATCCGCGGGTAGAGAGGTCGGCAGCATTCTGCGGCGCGGGTGAAGTACCGAGTACGCCTGGCAACTCCACGCCGCCGGTCAGCATTCCTTTGGTATTGCGCACGTAGTAATCGAAAGTGGCCAGCACATGGTTATCGAACAAACCGATATCAGTGCCCACATTGGTAGTGATCACCTTCTCCCAGGTATAAGAGTTCGGGTCCACATTCAGGAGCGGTGCGCCTGAAGCAACGGTGGAACCGGCAGCGCCGCCTATCAGGTATCCGGAAGTAGCGGTGGGGATAGTTTGGATATGGCGGAAGTTCGCCACATTCTGGTTACCCAAACTACCATACGATGCCCTGAATTTGAGCGTAGACAGCGCGCGGAGCGATTTCAGGAAATGCTCTTCACTCGCGATCCAGGCGGCAGAAACAGATGGGAAGAAGCCCCAGCGGCCCGTAGGCAAAAAGCGGGAAGATCCATCGTAACGCCCATTACCTTCAATGATGTAACGATCTTTATAAGTATAATTGATCCTGCCGAATAAGCCACGCAGTGCATAGGATTGATAGGTGCCTGAAACAGTAGGGGCGCCATTTGTAACACTGATATAAGGCAGGGAGGACGAGATCAATCCTGCCTTGGAAGCGTTCACCACACTGGATTCATAGCTCTCCTGGTTATAACCTGCCAGCACTTGTATACGATGGTCATGCGCCAGCGTTTTATTGTAGGTGGCAAACAGGTCATAAACATCCTGCGTCACCATCGTATTATTTTCTGTTACGGAGCCGGTACCGCCTTCTTCACGTACGTCATTAGGGCCATAGCCGATGCGGTATTTGCGATAGTCGGCATGTGATTTCCAGAGCTCGCGTTTGAAGCTCGCATCCGCCGTCACTTGCAGGTCGTTATTCAGGAACGAGGCAACACCTCTGATCACATCCTGCAAACCGAAGCGGGTAAGCGTGCTGCGACCGCCATCCACGAGTTTAGCGGCCAGCCGGCCAGCACCGGTATTGGCCCAGGTGCCATCAGGGTTTACAGCCACTTGCGTAGGTTGCAGGTAATATACGTCGGTGATATTGTTGCTGGGCGCATCCGCCTTGGTTTGATAAATACTCAAGTTGTTATCTATCTGTAACCATTTCAAGGGGCGGATATTCAGTTTGTTTCTCAAACCATAACGATCCCATTTATCTTTCGACAACTTGTTGAGGCCATTTTCATCGGTGAAATCAGCAGAGAGCAGGTAAGAGATCGGCATCTTCTTCGCTGTCTCCGCAGAACCATTCAGCGAAATGCTGTGGTACTGCGAGAAATTGGATTTACTGAAGAAGTAATCATTCCAGTTGTTACTGCCCATGTACGCCCATTTGGTAGGATCGCTGGGATCGATGCGGGTATCCGGCAGGGAAGGATTATCGGATCTTTCTTTCGCCCATTTAAAATATTCATCGGAATAATTTACATAGGTCCAGGGTGTATTGTTGGTAGAGGTTTCCAGCACACGGGAATAGATATAGGGATCGGTAACCGGCTCTGGTAACACGGTTCTCTTTGACCGTGCAAAATAATTGCTGTAGCTCACCGTTTGACGGCCGCCGGGCACGCCTTGTTTGGTGGTGATCAGCAACACGCCGAAAGCGGCGCGGGCGCCGTAGATGGCCGCTGATGCCGCATCGCGCAATACCGAAATAGTAGCGATATCGGAAGGGTTCAGGCGGATCAGGTCATCTGTAGAACCAGCGATGCCATCGATGAGGATGAGCGGCGCATTGGAAGCATCATTATTAATAGAAGTAAATCCACGCACATTGATCTTGGGTGTTTGCCCGGGCGCGCCACCTTTATACGTGATATTAAGGCCGGCGCTAAGCCCCTGCAAACCCTGCATGATATTGGCGATCGGCCGCTCTGCCAGCTGCTTGCCGTTGATCTGGTCAATCGCGCCGGTAACGTTGATCTTCTTTTGCGTACCATATCCCACCACGATCACTTCTTCCATAGAGTTCCTGGAAGCTTCCATGGTGATGGTCACATGATCCCTGCCATTCAGCGAAACCTCCTGCGGATCAAAGCCGACGTACGACAGCACCAACACCGCGTTCTCCGGCACTTTCAGTTCAAAGCCGCCTTTCACATCGGTGGTCACACCGATAGCGGTATTTTTCAAACGCACGGTAACGCCCGGCAGTGGCTCGCCTGCGGAGTTGATCACCGTACCTTTCACCAACACATCCTTGCTTACGATGGCGGCTGGTGCAATCACTATTATATTGCCTGGCATCAGGCGATAACGCAGGGAAGTATTATGCAGTAACTGTTCCAGCACTTTATCTACCGGCTGCTCCATCGCGTCAACAGACACTTTCTGGTGCAACGGCATGTTGTCATCATTGTACACAAAGCGGTAGCTGCTGGTCTTCTCCAGCGCTGCCAGCGCCTTCTCCAACTGTACTTGCGAGAGCTTCAATGTAATCTTCGACTGGGAATGTACCGCAGCGCTCAGATGCAAACAGGCGACCGTTAAGAGCAGCGTAAAAAACTTCATAAAAATTAACAGTTTATACAGCCCCCGCCGCAGCGGGACACAATTGTCCACTGTGTTTTTTTTCATACTTTTGTTTTGTTGGTTAATTAATTGGATTGTTGCGCAAAAGACAATACGAAGCCGTTAACCGATAAATACACGGGGAATGGTGCGAACATTTCCCGTTTTTTTATCCGTTAAGGAAAAGTTGACGAAATCAGCTTTGTTACTGGTGAATTAAGCCATAGTTACGGTTTTACATGATTTAAACAAGACTACTCGATCCAGATTTTCCCCCTTGCATCTTTAGTATAGGAAAATGAATTGGTAGACGCGAGCGCCTCCAACACGTTATCAAGATTATCCGTTTCAAATACGCCGGTGAAATACAATTGCTTCCGTTTATTATTGCGGAAGCCGATCTCCACGCCATACCATTGTTCCAGCATGGCGCTTACTTTCTCCAGTTCAAGATGTTTGAACGCGAGTTTATTTTTTACCCAGGCGGTTTCAGATACAAGGCTGTCGCGCACTTGCGTGAGATGCTGCTTGTAAACAGTCAGCGGTATTTTTTTATTATCTATTTCTTTTACCGGTTCATCAGAATGTTCGAAGAGATTGGCCGGTACGGTGAGCTTTTCGTTAGGACGCAATGCCACCAACTGTTTGCCGGCTTTGTCGAGCTGCACTTGCACTGCTCCCTGCACCAGTGAAGTAACGGCGCTGTCTTCCCCGGGATAGGCCCGTACATTGAAAGCAGTACCCATTACCAGTATCGTAAAGGATTTTGTTTGTACGCGGAAAGGCCGGTTGGCATCGGCGGCTACGTCAAAGAAGGCCTCTCCTTCCAGCTGCACAATGCGTGGCTGCTTATCGGCAAAGGCTTTGGGATAGTTGAGCCGGCTGCCGGCATTGAGCCATACCTGGGAGCCGTCGGGCAAAGTGATATGAGAGCGTGTACCCTTCAACGTTACCAGCTGTTCTTTTGGCGCCGGTGGTACAACAGGATGTTGCAGCCAGCGCCAGCCTGCAAAAGCGATGAGCGCGATGCTGGCTGCTGCGGCTACGGCTCGCAGCCAGATGCGGCGCACAGGGCGCGGCGCAGGCTCGTCTGCGGCCTGCTCACCGGGCTGTTGCTGTAAACGTTGCAGATGCCGCTCCAGCATCTGCTGTGCAGGCGCCTGCCGGGAGGTTTCCTGCCAGCGCCTTGTAAACACTTCCCGGATATAGGAAGCATGCGGATATTGCTGCAACAGCTGTTGCAGCTCCTCCGACTCGGCAGTGGTCAGCTCATTGGCGATTTCCCTGGCCAGCAGGTGATACAATCTTTCCTGGTCCATACTACTGATATTAAAAGGACAACGTTGGTGTCAACAATTCCCTAAAGGTTTTTGAAATTTTTTTAAGAGTCGAGATGAAGATAGGATTGTGCCAGTTCGCTGGATAGATCAAAGCGAACAGCCTGGGTTATTTTCTTCACAGCAATGGTCAGCTGTGCGTCTACAGTTTTGGGAGAGATGTTCAATAACTCCGCTACTTCACGGTAGCTGAGCTGGTCGTGCTTCACCAGCCGGAATATCAACTGGCAGCGGGCTGGCAAGCTGCGGATCGCGGCTTCCACTTTCTGCGATACCTCCGCAGAGATCATACCGCTCTCGGCATCAGGCGCAATCAGCAAGGCGGTAGTATCCAGCAATTCCAGGCTGGCATGCAAATGCCGCTTCTGCTGTTGTAAGGCGTTCAGGGAAAAATTCCGGGTGGCAACATACAGATATACAGCGGGGTTCTCTACATGTCCCAGCTGGTGGCGCTTTTGCCAGACCATCATAAAAACGTCGGATACAATTTCTTCGGCGAGGTGGAACGATGAAACAATGGCCGCGGAGAAATGAAGCAATCGCTCACATAAAGCAAGATACAACTCATTGTACGCTTGCATATCATCCGCGCAGACCCTTTCAAAAAGAGACTTAATCTGCTCATTGTTCCTCATGACACAAAAATATATAAATCAAGGAAAGCCTATTATTAACGATGTGTTACGATTTTGGTTGTTCACGTTGCTATTAAAAGTAATAATAAAAAATGAGAAACGCTCCTTCCGGAGCGTTTCTCATTTTTTATTATCTCGTTTTATGATCTCGCCGCGACGGGGGCGGCACATCAGAAATTCCAGAGGAATAACGCGTAGATATCATACTGGTTCATATAGAGATTAGTACCGGTCTGTTGACGGGTCCAGGTGCCGTAAAGCCCTGCAGTGGCCCGCCCGCGGATCGTACGTTGGTAGCCTGCCGTCAGCGATGTAGATGTAAAACCCGCCACCCTGCCAAACTGGAAGTTACGGCTCCGGTCATCCGGCGATGCGCCGATACTGCCTATCAGGGCCAGGAAATCCTGCCGCTCCCGCATATAGAAACGGTTCGTCAATACATAAGCCTGGTACCACTGGTGTTCATCGGTAGTGGCAAAGCCGCGCAGGTTCACCCAATAGCTGCCCCACGTTTTCGCCACCGACGCTACAATAGAATAGTTGTTCATACTGTCGCTACGGATATAACGCGCGCCCAGCTCGCCTTCCCATTCTTTATTGAAATTACGGAACAGGGAATATCCCGCCCGCACCCTTGGAAATACCGATGATGGCGACCATCCCAGCAAGCCATAGGAATAATAACGCGGGTTGTGTTTATAGTAGGTCTCCGCCTCCAATTGTACGCCATTGCCCGCCTCGCGGCTGCCATAGTTGATCCGGCCGATGATGGAACCACGGTCGTAACGGTGCAGATACTGCAAAGACAGGATACTGCCGGGACGCAGGTCCTTATCATATACAGATTGCATGTATATGATCCCGGCCTGGTTACGATAGGAATGACTGGCCAGCTGGTCGGCATAGTTCCGCCATTTCTTTTCCTCTGGCTGCAAGGCATACAACTGCCTTGCTACGTTTGCCGCAGCGCCGTACTGGCGCAACTGTTCCAGCGCGCCGGCTTTCTTCTCCAGCAGCCCGGTATTATGCGCATCCTGTGCCAGGCCTTTATCTGCATACGCCAGCGCGGTATCGTATTGCTTGCGTGCAAAGGCAACGCCAACCAGGTTTTGCAGTACGGTCGTATCTTTCGGCGCTACGCTATAAGCGGTCTGATATAGCTGCCAGGCGCTGTCCCAGCGCTGGTTATCGCGCAATTGTTTGCCATGCGCCAGCAGCTGGTCGAGATACATATTGCGTAAAGTGGTATCTGAAGGATAGCGTTGATGCAATCTGCCAGATATCGTATAGGCGTCGGCGTAGTTGCCCGTTTGCTGCAACAAAGCGGAACGCTTTTGCAGGAACAGGGAATCGTCGTTGAAATGCTGTAATGCGTTGTAAGTGCTGGCAAGTGCCTCCCCTGGCTGGTTCCGGGCGATGTCCAGATTCACCAGGTAGCTCCATGCTTCCCGGTTACCGGGCGCCTGTTGCAACACCTCTTCCAACAGCGGCCTGGCTGCATCGTATTGCTGCAACTGCATATGTTGACGCGCAGCAGCCAGCAGCTGGTCGGTATAAGCCTGGCGGTAGCGCGTATCCTGTGGATAACGTTGTAACAACTCACGGCTCACTGCCGCCGCAGCGGCGTATTGCTGCATCGCTTCCAGCAGACCTGCTTTCTTGAAGAGCAAAGCAGTATCTGCCGGCTGTTTCGCCAGCAACCGGTCCAGCAATGTAAGCGCCTCCTGTGGCTTGCCCTGCAATGCTTTGAGGTTCGATAAGGACAGCAACACGGCAGCTTGCCCAGGCGCTACTTTCAGTGTTTGCTGTAACACCTGCGCTGCCTCTTCTTCTTTGTGTGCTCTCATTAATTTATTGGCATGTGCCAGTTGTAGGTCGGTATAGATCTGCTGATTCACCGCGGAAGGGCGCTGCTGCCATAACTTCAATGCTGTAGCCGCTGCCAGCGCCGTATTGGGCATCGCCTCCTGTATCCCGATCTGTTTTCTCCATATCTCCTCATCTCCCGGGAATCGCTGCAATGCTTTATTGCACCAGTCATTCGCCGCAGTATAATCACGCTGGCGGTAAGCCTGGTTAATCAACTGTATATAGGCGTCCCGGTTGGCAGGCTGTAAATTCACCAGCGGACTGGCATAAACAGCGGTGGAATCTGTGGGTAACAGTGCCGCATATACGTCGGCCAGGTGTTGCTTGTATGTCGCTGAGGAGGGGCGTTTGCGGTACA
Source organism: Chitinophaga vietnamensis (assembly GCF_902167635.1). Lineage (GTDB taxonomy): Bacteria > Bacteroidota > Bacteroidia > Chitinophagales > Chitinophagaceae > Chitinophaga > Chitinophaga vietnamensis. Next base: position 583,864 of record NZ_CABHMS010000004.1, on the reverse strand, counting down.
AGGCTTCTGCATAGGGCAGCGCCGCTTTGTACTGCCGCGCGGCAAAGAGAATGGAAGATATCTTCAGCATCCACGTTTCCTCTGCCGGTTGCAGGCGGTGCAGGCGCTCATAATAAGGCAATGCTTCCTGCGGGCGGCCCAGCGCCTCCAGCGATCCGGCAATGCCCTGCAAGGCTTCGGTATTCACACTGTCGCGCAACAGCACCTGCTCGTACATCTTCACGGCGCCGCTGCGGTTACCACTTTTGTTGCCCATATTGGCGGCCGACAACTGATAATCATGCAACACATTTTTCACCTGCGGATCATTCGGATACAAGGTGCGCAGCAGCGTGATGGTCTTGGCCTGCTCTACTACATTACTGCCCGCTTCTGCGATGCCGTAACGTTTTAACAAGAGGTCTTTATCCCGCGGATGCTTCTCCAATAACATATCCACATAACACAAAGCCTCTTCCTTGTTGCCTGTACGGTCGTACAGGTTGATGAGCGCATGCAGCAGCTCTTCGTTGCCCGGCGCGGTTTTCAGGGCAGTGTTCCATTCATGCTTCGCAGCGATGTACTGCCCGGTTTCTTCGTATAGGCGTCCCAGTAGTATGCGGATATCCGTATAGTCCGGACTTTGCGCCAGCGCTTTCTTGCACAACTTGATCGCTTTGGGATAATCTTTTTGTTCGTTGCGCGCCTCGAGCGCCATCTTGTACAGCACATCGGAAGACACCAGGCCGCTGCGTTGTGCAAACAACGATACAGCCGCCAGCTGCAACAACATCGTCAATATGATTATTCTCACTCTTCCCATGATCATCCTTCTTTTTTTGTTGTTGACTGCGTAAACCCTTGCCGCTGCATATTTCCCCAGGTATGTTTCTTGCCGGTCAACTGGTTAAGATATCCCCGGATAGCGCTGAAAAGCACGATCGGGTGGTATATAAAAGGTTCTGCCATTGAAAGCAAACAAAGCTGCATCACTTCTTTCCAGCTGCTGTAGTAGCGGAATATCAGGTGGTCCCAGAGGATCGACAAAGAAGTGATCAATACAGAGAATGTGTAGATGAACACCAGCAGGATGAGGGCATAATCCCAGTTGATGAGATGGTTCACCACGATGTAGATATAATAGATGATCCCTGCAAATTCGATCACCGGCGCCAGTAATTCGAAAAAGAAATTATAGGGGAAGATGATCAGCCCCAGTTTACGGTAACGGGGGTTGAACAACACTTTCCGATGGGTGGCAAATATCTGGAACAATCCCCTCGCCCAGCGCATACGCTGGCGGAAGAACACTTTCATCGTAGCCGGAACTTCTGTCCAGCAAAGGGTTTCAGGGATATAATGCACGCGGTAAGGCAGTTTCTGCTCGCACATATAACGGCACATGCGCACGATCATATCCATGTCTTCACCGAAAGAGCCGGGATCATAACCGCCGGAGCGGATCACGATCTCTTTATCAAATAAACCAAGGCCGCCAGATACATTAGGCACCGCGTTGATGAAGGTCCAGCCCATTTTTCCGAGGAGATAGGAACGTACATATTCCATTTCCTGGAAGCGGGGCAGCAATTGTTTCGGAATACGTTTGCGGGTGATCACGCCTGCTTCCACTTCGCAGGAGTTGGCGGCGCGCAAAGGCGCGCCAGTAGCGATCACACGGTCTTTATCATCCATGAAGGGCTTGATGAGCTTCAGCAGCGTATCCCGGTCGAGGATACAATCCACATCTGTATTCAGGAAGTAATCGAAAGAGGATGCATTGATACCGGCATTGATGGCATCTGCCTTGCTTTTGCCGTTCTCTTTATCTACCACCATCAATTTGGAATATGCCGGGTTGGATGATTTGAAAAAGCGTTTCACTGGTTTGGTAACGATCTCTTCACGGTAGGCAAACTTCACTTCTACCAGTTCAAATTCACCGATCAGTTTTTCGAGCGTATCGTCTTTGCTGCCATCGTTCACAATCACTACTTCAAAACGGCTGTAGTTGAGGGCCAGCAGGGAACGTACGTTCGGGATGATGGTCACGCCTTCATTATACGCCGGCGCGATCACGGAGATGCCCGGTGTAAGCGGCGACGCCACCAGCATATGTTGCCCTCTCACTTTATTCTTCCATAAACTACGCCTGATAGCGATCAGCGAAAGCACCGCCAGCAGGATATAGAAAAGGAATAACCCGGCGCAATAGATAAATATTGCGCTTTCGTAAAAGTCAGTGATATATTTAAAAAGATCCTTGAACATGTTAATATTTGATCAGAGGGTTCAGGCTGTGCTGCAGTACGAGCAGCCTGGTCCCGGTGAGTGATTGTTGTAACTGTGCGATCAGGTCTCTGGCCAGCGCGTGATGGCTCACGATGGAGCGTGCCGCGTGTTTCATGAGCAGGAACTCATCTGCGTGTTCCAGTTCATGCCGCAGGAAGTCAAGATAATGACCGGAGCCGATACGGCCCAGCGCTTTGAGTATTTCCATTTTAACGGACAGCGACTCTTGCGGGTACATCGCCACCAGCGTGGGTTCTGCGGTTTCGGCCACCAGTTTGCCAAGACAATTGATGATGAGGGCGCGCAGCGGTTCTACACATACCGGCATCAGGCGAAGCATCGCCCGGATGGATTCCGGTTGCTGGTAATACGTTGCCAGCTTGAGCGCCAGCGTGATCACTGTAGGATGATATTCCGCCGCGATCCATCGCTCGAAAGCCGGCGCTGGTATGTCTTTCCGCAGGGAGATGATCCGGAAAAGCTCAAACTGTTCCCATAGCAGGATCGGCTCTTTTACATGATCGAGGAACTCAAAAGGATGATCGGGAGAGCATTGCACGATGTAGCAGCGGGCCATTTCGCGAATGTATTTATCCTTGCTGTCGGTAAGCTGAAGGATAAAATCTTTTTCTACCAGTACGCCCATGCCCGACAGTTCCACCAATGCGGCGATCACTTTCTTACGACGGCCGGAATGCAGGTGGCTGACGGCATCATGCTGAAGGCCCAGTTCAAGGTATAGTTCACGAAGGCGTTGGGGAATGTCGCCGGTAAAGTTCTGACGGTATTCAATGAGTTGGCTGGTGAAGGTGGCCCTTGCCCAGCGGCGGCCGAGGCCGAGCTGCTCAAAAGCCTGGAGCGCGAGGGGCTGCTCCCCTTCCGGTGTATTTACAGCAGGAGCAATCACATGATCGAGTAACAAGGTATCGCCAACGGCACGCAAGGGCATTTCTTTTTTCAAATGCCGCTGCTGTTGCCAACGATATATAAGCATCGCCGTGTAGGCCCCTACCGTGCCGGCGATCGCCAGCACGCTCACTACTATCGCGATCTGGATGATCACGGGGAAGTAAGGAAAATAGAAGGTCAGGTCTTCCAGCCACTGCTGAAACGACGATAAAAAATGCATATTTGTTATTGATTAGTTAATGGGAAGAGGTGTTCAGGCTTTTGCACCGATCAGGCGGTTCACCCTTGATGTTAGTTCAGCGGGGTTGAACGGCTTTTTCAGGTAATCATTCACGCCGATATCAAATCCTTCTGTAACCGTCTTCTCATGTGTAATAGCAGATAATATCAGGATGGCCACATCCGAATGCAATTCATGACGGATTTTCCCTGCAAGCTCCAGTCCACTGGCGTAGGGCAACATCAGGTCTGTGATCACCAGATCAAACTTCCCCTGTTGCAAGAACCTCAAACCATCCTGCCCATTTTTTGCGATCGTAATGTTGTAACCCTGTTTCCTCAAAATAATCTCGATGGTTCTGCATACAAACTCATCATCTTCTACTAGGAGAATGTGGCGCATAAATCTTCGTGTTAGGTGTTTACTGATAACTGATAACTTATTGACAATTTTTCTATTCCCCGGTTTATTTCATGCAGGCACGCAAGTTATCTGATACATGGCATAGTGCATGCGGCCTCAGGCTGATCATGAAATAAAATAGGAGTATAAATAACTAGGACATACCCATGGCTAACATGGAAGCGTTTTGGTATGTTCAATAAAAGAATGGTAAATTTTGCAGACTCACTAGTGATACTATACCCTCGTTGTTCTCACTTCAATCAGGCCTTTGGCATATTCCGTGCCAATAATTTTTTCTTGTGCAAATGAAGGCCTAACAGATAAAAAATATAATAATATTTTACCGGGTTGCTCCCGGGTAAAATTGCATTCGGCAGATTTTCCGCTACAAAGGTAATGAAGTTCCTGACAACTTTTTAATCAGTGCTATTTGTCCGAGATGGTAATGCGTGTGCTCTATCACTCCCAGCAGATTTCTGTAGTAGCTGCCATATTTCGGATCAGCAAAATCATCGTACAATTTTTCATCTTTCAGTTGGGCTATCATCAGGGCCAGTTGCTCCGCTTCGGAAAATGTTTTCTCTTTCAATGCCTGCCATTCCGCCTCCGAGCTGATCGGCGGAAGATCGAAACTGAATTTGTCGTGCGCGTCCAAAGGCCCGCCCTGCATCACTTTCAGGATAGCCGCCACATAATAGTTCACATGAAAAACTAAAACAGCGATCGTGTTGAGGTCCTGCACCTTCGTGGTGGCCTGCTTCCAGTTAACATCCGCCAATGTATCTTTCAGATTGACGCTGGTCCAGTTGCCCCCGAAATGAACATCGCGGAAATGTTTAGCGATCTGTTTGGTTGATGGTGTCATTATCCGGTATTACGTATATGAATATACGTTGTTAATTTTAATTATCATTCTCTGCCCGTTGTTTCTCTACCTGTAAAATATTCCGTTGTATATCCTGCATGATCCACCTGGCCCACCAGCTTGCATAAAAATTGAAAGTGGTCGTTAGCTTGAAATGGCTGTACAGATGCAGCCTGCAAGTGGTTTCATTCAATCTTTCCAGTTCATAAGTACCATTCAATACATCGAAATAATCTCCTCCTATCACCACATGCTCGTCCATTGTGGTAGCCGGGATTTCATGAGGATCAGCTTTTATAGAGAAGACCATTTTTTGTTGATCGATATATTCCGTAACTGTTTCATGGAAGATGAGGCCACCGGTGAAGATCGCTGCGCGATAAGCCCCTGGCCCGTTGAAATTCAGCTCCGCGCGCACCGGTCGCGGAAAGCCCAGGGAGCGTGTGAGCCAGCCTTTGTCTTGCTGTGCAGGTATTGCCCTTACCCGCGTTACATTCTTCCAGATCGTGGCCGGCGAAGCTTTGATATCAATATACGTATATGCCTTATATGTGCCGGGAATGGCGCCCACCATGCTTTCCAGCGGACCAGCAACAAACGGCAGCAATACCAGCAACGAAACATAAGTTTTATTACGGCGGCGGAATTTGAGATAAGCGCCAATCAACCCGCCAATGGAAGCCCCTGCCAGGAACAGGGGTAATATCATGATCCAGCATGCCCAGCCTTCCAGCGAAGTCAACAGCGTGATGGCAAAGAATAAAAAGATCGGTATCCAGGGCGCCAGCAGGCGATACGTCAGCTTACCGGCCCGTTTTGCAGAAGAAAAATATACTGTAAGCACACCCACCACAACAGGCAGGCAAAATATAAAGGTAACAGACATGACTTTGTAGAGGTCCATCCAGGTCTTTACACCAAAGACCAACCGCAGCAGGATGGCATACAATACAGGGATACCTATCGCTATCAGAAATGTTTTTAAGCTCCGAGGGTTCATACGGGCGTAAATATATAACGTTTACGCCTATTGGATATATTTGTGCTACATAAATCCACCGCTATGATCACCGGAAAAGGATTCATGGATATGGCGCTCTCCTTCCCCGGCACCGAGCTTCACCCACATGGTGAGCGGACCGGCTTCAAAGTGACCGGCAAACGTATGTATGCCACCTATCTTGAGCAAGACAATACCGCTAACATATTCCTCACTCCACAGGAACAAGCGGTGTTCTGCCAAATGGATCAAAAGAACATCTTCCCGGTGCCTAACAAATGGGGACTGAGAGGCATTACCACCTTTGTGCTGGACAAAGTAGCACGGGAACTGGTGATGGAAGCATTGCTATCTGCGTACAATGATATTGTGAAGAAGAAAAAATAAGTCGCGCCTGCGTGGAAGCTTTATGACTGCATACCAACGATAGCAAAAAGAGCTATAGAGAAGATCGTTTTCATGGGTCTGTAATGTTAGATAAGCTGTTAAGGTTTTGCGCCAAAATGAAAACGGGGCAAAACATCTTTCCGACGCTTTGCCCCGTTGGGTGCGGAGAGTCAGGGATTCGAACCCCGGGACCTGTTACAGTCAACGGTTTTCAAGACCGCCGCAATCGACCGCTCTGCCAACTCTCCGTGTGGGACGCAAAAGTATAGAATGAAACCGAATCAGCAAAAAAAATTTTCAAAGCTTCTTTTTCCGGTATAAAAAATCCCCGGAACAGCATACGCCATTCCGGGGACTCGGGCTGTCCCGGCTATTATATAGCCGTTACCGTTATAAGGTGCTGCCATTTACGGACCGAAGCGAAACTCTTTACCGTGCTGTTTTTCTTTGAGTTTGTCTGTAAATCTGAGAGTATAATTCATCATTCGCCCGGTCCGTAAATGGCCAGCCATTATTTCCAGCCGCCGCCGAGGGAACGGTAGAGGTCTACCATGGCGCCCAGGCGTTGGCGGTCAATATCTGTTTGTCCCAGTTCCGCTTGCAAAGCGCGGCTCTGTGCGGTGATCACTTCCAGGTAATTGGCCATACCACTGCGGAACAGCATCTGTGCCTGTTGCACGGCCCTGCGCGATGTTACCACCTGCTCCCCTGCGATCGTCTGCTGGGCTTTGAGCTTGTCGAGCTTCACGAGGGCGTCGCTTACTTCGCCGATGGCGTTGAGGGCCGACTGCCTGAATTGTATCACTGCCTGCTCTCTTTGTATCCTGGCTACTTCCAGCTGTGTTTTCAGCTGACGGCGCTGGAAGATAGGCTGGGTAAGACTTCCACCCACAATACCAAACAGGGAGGCCGGCATGGTAAACCAGTTGCTGGCTTTGAAGGAGTTCAGTCCGCCCTGTGCGGTGATGTTGAGCGCCGGGTACATGCTGGCCTGGGCCACGCCTACCTGCGCATTGGCGGCTACCAGTCCCATTTCGCTGGCGCGTACATCGGGGCGGCGGCTGATCATGGCGGCAGGAACGCCGGTGGGCAGTGCATCGCTCACGGTGAAATCGTGCAGGTGCGCACTACGTGTAACCGTTCCCGGTAGATTGCCGGTAAGGATGCGCAAAGCGTTCTCCTGGATGGCAATGCCTTGTTCCAGCTGCGGCAGCAGCAGTTCCTGCGACTGGCGCTGCGCGATGGCCTGCTGCACCGCCAGCTCGGTCACTTCACCGGCTGTCTTTTGCAGCTGCATCATCTGCACAATTGTATCGCTCAACTGTACATTGCTGCGCGCAATGAGCAGCTGGTTGTCGAGCATGAGCAGGTTGAAGTAACTGTTGGCGATCGCTGCTACCAGCCCGGTTTGTACGGCACGCGCGCCTTCATAGGATTGCAGGTAACTGGCTTGTGCGGCTTCCCGCTGGCGGCGTATCTTGCCCCATACATCTATCTCCCACGACATCCCCACATTCAGATTATAATCTTCAATATGATCTAATCCAAACTGTCCCATATTCAAACCATTCACACTGTTCTTGGAAGGATAGTTGATAGAGGAAGATGCCGTAGCCGTGAAAGCCGGCAACCACGCCGCTTTCGCCTGTTTAAGATAGGCTTGCGCCGTTTCTACGCGTTTCAATGCCAGCTGCATATCGTAATTGCCTTTTAAAGCAGTGTCGATCAGCTGCTGCAAAGTGGCGTCCGTAAAAAATTTCTTCCACTCCATCTCGGCGATGCTGCTGTCGGAAGGCGCCGTTGCATAGGCAAACTGCTGGGGCAGCGCCACCGGGGGCCGCTGATAATTGCGGCCTGCCCGGCATGCTGCTAACCCTACAACTAAGGACAACATCATGAAATAAAATGTGCTATATCTTCTTTTCATCTTTTTTAATTCTTGGTCCGATAATGTTGTTAGTGTACCAGCTCTTCCTCCTGTACCTCTACAGGCACAGGTTTGCGGCTGATCTTCTCCTGCAGGTACTGGAAGATGACATATAATACAGGTATTACAAATACACCCAGTATCACCCCGGTGAGCATACCGCCCGCAGCACCGGTACTGATAGAACGGTTACCCAACGCGGAAGATCCATTGGCGCGCATCAGCGGCAACAGCCCCGCAATAAAGGCGAACGACGTCATCAGGATCGGGCGCAAACGCAAGCTGGCTGCACGGATGGCCGATTGTACCAATCCCATACCATTGCGTCGCCGCTGCACGGCGTATTCTACGATCAGGATCGCATTCTTCGCCAACAACCCTATCAACATGATCAAACCTACCTGTACATAAATGTTGTTGTCGATACCAAAGAGATTGATGAACACAAACACCCCGAAAATACCCAGCGGGATAGACAATACCACCGCCAGTGGCAGGATGTAGCTTTCATATTGTGCGGCCAGCAGGAAGTATACGAAGATCAGGCAGAGGGTGAAGATCACCGTTACCTGGTTGCCCGCCGCAATCTCTTCTTTGGTCATACCTACCCATTCATACGCAAAGCCTCTTGGCAGGTAATGATCTGCTACCTCTTGTACGGCCTTGATGGCATCGCCGCTACTGTAGCCAGGTTTAGCCTGACCGTTGATGGTAACGGCGTTAAAGAGGTTGTTACGGGTTACGGTTTCTGGTCCGTATACACGTTTCAGTGATACCACGGTGTTGATAGGCACCATCTCGCCATGTGCATTTTTTACGAAGATGCCATCCAGGGAAGACGGCTCTTTGCGCAGCTCGGCGTCGGCCTGTACAATCACGCGGTAGTATTTGCCGAAGCGGTTGAAGTCGGACGCAAACATACTACCATAGTACACCTGCATGGTTTGCAGGATATCGCTCACGGCTACACCCAATTGTTTCGCTTTGCGGTCGTCTACTTCCACTTCATATTGCGGGTGACCGGTATTGAAGGTGGTGAAGGCAAAGGCGATCTCTTTACGTTTCATCAACTCGCCGATGAAACCATAAGCGGTATTACCAAGTTTATCAAGCGGGCCACCGGTGCGGTCTTGCAGGATCACCTCAAAACCCGCCACGTTACTGAAGCCCGGTACTGTTGGCATATTGAACACAAACACGCTGGCTTCCGGAATACCGAAGAGCTGCTGTTGCATCAGTTTCATGATATCATCCATATCCTTCACCTTACCGCGCTTGTCGTGCTCTTTCAGTTTCACGAAACCTACGCCGGACGTAGCGCTGCTGGAATTGGAGAGGAAGTTGAAACCAGACACGCTCAGGTAAGCATGTGTTGCTTCCATGTTCTTCATGATCTTCTCTACCTTATCCACCACCTGGCGGGTACGCTCCAGTGAAGAGCCGGGAGGCATCGTTACCGCATATACGGCGAAGCCCTGGTCTTCCGTAGGAATGAAGCCTGACGGCGTTTTGCGCATGAGCCATACGGTAGCCAGGCTAATGATCAGCAAACCGCCGATCGCCACCCATTTATGTTTGATCAGGAACTGGAGGCTGCGTTGGTATTTGCTGGTCATGGCATTGAAACCGGTATTGAATGCGGCAAAGAAACGTTTGCCAAAACCTTTCTGCTGCATTGCATGCGCCTGGCCATGGCCTTGTAATTGATGACCATTATGATTACTGCCGGCATGGGTGTTCTTGAGGAACAAGGCACACAAGGCAGGGCTCAGCGTTAACGCATTCAAGGCAGAGATAAGGATCGCGATGGCCAGCGTGAAGGCGAACTGCCTGTAGAACACGCCCACAGGGCCTTGCATGAACCCTACCGGCAGGAACACCGCCGACATCACCAGGGTAATGGAGATGATGGCCCCGGAGATCTCCTGCATAGAAGATATCGTTGCCGACCGCGGCGTACTTCCCTTCTCCATCTTGGCGTGTACCGCTTCCACCACCACGATGGCATCATCCACTACGATACCGATCGCGAGGATCAGTGCGAAGAGGGTGAGCAGGTTGATAGAGAAGCCGAACAACTGCATGAAGAAGAAAGTACCGATGATCGCCACCGGCACCGCGATAGCGGGGATCAGTGTAGAACGGAGATCTTGCAGGAAGATGAACACCACAATAAACACCAGTATGAAAGCCTCTATCAGCGTATGTTTCACCTGATCGATGGATTCATCAAGGTATTCTTTGGTGCTATAGATATTGAAATACTCGATACCGGTAGGGAAAGAAGCCGTAGCTTTTTTCATCAGCTTGTTGATGTTCTCCTGTATCTCGTTGGCATTGGATCCCGCCGTCTGGAAGATGGCAATACCGATACCATATTTACCATTCACTTTGGTATCGCTACCATAGCTGAAGGAGCCAAACTCAATGCGGGCAACGTCTTTGAGGCGCAGCACAGAACCGTCCGCATTGGCGCGCAGGATGATATCTTCATACTGCTGGTTCTTGTTGAGTTTACCTTTGTATTTGATCACATATTCGAAAGACTCCTTACTGCCTTCACCAAAGCGGCCAGGGGCGGCTTCCAGGTTCTGGTCGTGGATGGCGGCCAGTACTTCCTGCGGCGACATATTATAAGCAGTAAGCCTGTCGGGCCTCAGCCAGATACGCATGGAGTAATCTTTCGCACCGAACACCATGGCTTGTCCTACCCCGGTTACACGTTGTATTTCCGGGATGATGTTGATCTTGGCGTAGTTCTGCAGGAAGGTTTCATTGTATTCTTCCTTATCACTCATCAGGTTCACCACCATGATCATACTGTTCTGCTGTTTCTGGGTGGTTACGCCGGATTGCACTACTTCAACAGGCAGCAGCGGAGTGGCTTTGGCTACACGGTTTTGCACGTTTACGGCAGCTTTATCGGGGTCGGTGCCCAGCTTGAAGTATACCGTGAGCGTCATGGAGCCGTCGTTGTTGGAGGTGGAGGTCATGTAGGTCATGTTCTCTACACCGTTCACCGCTTCTTCGATGGGCGTGGCTACGGAGCGGGCCACTACTTCGGCGTTGGCGCCGGGGTAGGAAGCCGTTACGGCCACGCTGGGAGGCGCGATCTCCGGGAACTGGCTCATGGGCAGTGTCAGCAGGGAAAGTATCCCCAATAACACCAGTATGATGGATATAACGGTTGCTAATACAGGCCGTTCAATAAATTTTCTTAACATAAGAGCAAAAGAGTTTAGGCTTCATCAATAGAGATGATGAAAAATGACACATTCACACGGCAACGGCTATACGAAATTTAAGCAACAAGCTATCCGGCTGTTGCCGCATGTGTGAAGAAACTACAAGGGTTTTACTTTGAGCAGGCTGTCCAGCGACATCATCTGCGGAGCAACCACTGCGCCATCATGCAGGCGGTCGAGGCCCGAATACACGATACGCTGACCAGCTTTCACGCCTTTGTCTACAAAGTAATAGTTACCGCTTTTACCGGCTATGTTGATGGGAATACCAGCTACTTTGTTGCTGTCGGCTACTACAAACACCATCACTTTATCCTGCAATTCGTAGGTGGCTTCTGCGGGCACTACTACTGCATCGCTGAACTGCTCAGGAATCCTGATCTTGCCGGTATTACCGGAACGCAGCAGGCCTGCACCGTTCGGGAAGGTGGCGCGGAAACTTACGGCGCCCATGGTTTTATCAAACTGGCCTTCCATGGTTTCGATCTTTCCTTTTTCAGGATAGATGCTGTTGTCGGCCAATTGCAGTTCTACCGCAGGCAGTTGTTTCACTTTATCTGCGATGGTGTTGCCGCTGGTGCTGTTCTTGAATTTCAGGAAGTCGGGCTCGCTCATGGAGAAGTAAGCATACACCTGGCTTACGTCCGACAGCAAGGTAAGTGGTTGCGGTTCTGCCCTGCCTACCAGCGCGCCTGTTTTGTAAGGAATCCTGCCGATATATCCGCTGGCGGGAGCAGTGATCAGGGTATAACCTACATTGATCTTTGCGTTACCTACCATTGCCTGGGCCTGTGCCACAGCGGCTTTGGCGGCCTGGTACGCGGATTGTGCGGTTTTGAGCTGCACATCGGAAACAACATTATTATTTACCAGCGGCGTGATCCTGTCTACTTCCACCTGTGCCTTTTGCAGGTTGGCTTGTGCAGCCTGTAAGGTGGCAGTAGCATTGCTCAGCTGTTCATTATATATACGGTCGTTGATCTTGAAAAGTGGCTGACCGGCTTTTACATAAGCACCTTCATCCACAAAGATCTTGTCGAGGATACCTTCTACCTGTGGGCGTATTTCTACGTTCACGCGGCCTTCCAGCGTAGCGCTGTACTCGCGGTAAGTGGTGGCAGGAAGCGTACCTACTTTCAGCACTGGCAGCGGCATCGCCTGCGGACCGCCTTCGGTCTTGGCCTGTGATGTACCGCAGCCATACATGGCCGAGATGATGAGCACACTATAGAATAAGCCTCCCGGCAAGTTTGCAAAAATTGTTCTCAATGGTTTCATACTTTTTTGTTTTTTGTGATGCTTACTAAAGATCTTTCTTTGTGCAAAGACAATACAACTCATCTCGCTTTGCAGCAAATTAGCTTTAGTGACAGCAATGGGTGTAGAAGATACAGGTAGAATCACGCTACCGCTCATTCACGGGCAAACGCATAACAACACAGCGACGTTATACGTATGAGCGCAGCAAATTGTTACTACTGTAAATAAAATTTTTAAGCAATAAAGAAGACGGGCAGAATCTTTCTGCTAACAAATTTTCATGGCTTTCAGATTTAGAATGATGTACGGGCAACATCATTTATTAATCACGATGCAAAAATAGAAAATAAAAAATGCCTAGTACTTAAATTATTACGGGTTTAATTGTACTTTTCACGGCTTTCTCTTTGAAAGGATGCCGGCGTGAGCCCGGTATGTTTCTTGAAAAAGCGGTTAAAATAAGCATCATCCTCGAAATTCAGGCGCGCCGCAATCTGCTTGATAGAGTGTTCTCCCCAATACAGTAGCCGCTTTGCTTCCATGATACGCTTCTCGTCAATCACATATTTGGCGTTCCGTCCCAGTAATGCCTTCACAGTATCATTCAGGTGACCAGGCGTAACATATAGCATCTCTGCGTAATCTGACACCTGTGGTTTTTCATGGAAATGTTTATCTACAAGTACCTTGAACTGGCGGGCCATATTATATTGTGAGTTCTCCGCATGCAGCCAGATGCCCTGTGGCTCTGAGATCCTGCCGCAGGCAATGATGAAGGCATTGAGCAAATTACGGATCACTGCGTCCTTGCGCAGCCGGTCGCTCTCAAACTCCCGCATGATCAGGTTTGCATAAGACATCACCTCATCCATCTGCTCCTCATTCAGCGATATCACACCGGAGCCGAATATACAACGCCAACAACTTACTACCCCCTGTATCTCGGGCACCAGAAAATCCGGCGTAAAGTAAATGTTGATCATCTCACAATCATCATCCAGCTCGTGCTGGTGCACCTGGTCGGGCTCCATCAGCATAATCGCAGGCGCCGTTACCTGGTACTGGCGGAAATCGATCGATTGCCGCACACTTCCCTTGACTAATATATCTATGCTATAACCGTTATGACGGTGAGGAGTACTGAAATCTTTTACCATACGCTCACTCCCTTCCATCCGGTGGATGAGAAAAGGCGAACCTTCCACACAATCTTCAAGGCGGTACACCGGGATACGGGCCATGCTAGCTACTTCCATGTGGTTTATGATTTAATGGTTTATGGTAATGTTTATCGAAATGGCTCATCGAAGGTAAATGATAAAATCAAGTTACCGAACCGATGAGCCGATAGATAATATTTATACGCCGTATAGATCAGTCGGTGGCCTGTTTCTCCTGCACCACCACCAGATCGCTCAGCTTCACATTGATCGGGATTTTGCCGAGTTGCACAATGGCGCGCTTGTCGCGGATTTCCAGCAGTCGGCCTACCTGGCGGTTGCTCAGTATCTTCACCTGGTCGCCCACCTGTACTTCACCACCGATCTCCTGGAATTTGTCCTGCACCTTTTTATCCAGCTTCTCATTAATCTGTTTCTCACGGCGACGGAACAGCAATATCTCTGCTTGTTTCATCACCTTCTCTTTATCGTCCTTGGCATCGGCACGTTTCCACTCTACCACAATCTGCTTCAGCTTACGCTCCATATCCTTCAGGTATTGCAGGTCATCTTCCTTGATCTTGTTCTGCAATTTCATGAACGTGATCTGCTGGTGTTTCTTCTCCTTGTCTGCCAGTATCTCGTATTCTTTCTTTAAACGCTCGTTTTCTTTGAGCAGTTTCTGCAACTCTTTCTCCTTCGATTCGATCTTCTGTAAATCCTGCTCGGCCTTGTTCAGCAGCTTATCCAGCTGGAAGTGGCCCTCGTCCACAAGCTTCTTGGCCCTTGCGATCAGCGCCGGATTAAGGCCGATACGCTGCGCAATGGAAAAAGTATAAGAGCTGCCGGGCTTGCCCACCATCAATTTATACATAGGCAGCAGGTTCTCTTCATCGAAGCCCATGGCGCCGTTGATGATGCCCTTCACTTTGTTGGCCATCACTTTCAGGTTGAGATAGTGCGTAGTCACAATACCAAAGGCATGTTTTTTCGCCAGCTCCTCCATGATCACCTCCGCGAAAGCCCCGCCCAGATTGGGATCGGAGCCGCTACCCAGTTCATCGATGAAGAACAGGGTTCTGCCGTTGGCATTCTCCATGAAATATTTCATGTTCTTGAGATGAGAACTGTAAGTGCTCAATTCAAATTCGAGCGACTGCGTATCACCGATGTGGATCATCAGTTGTTTGAAGATGCCCATCTGCGAGGTGGGGTGCACCGGCACCAGCAAACCCGATTGCAGCATGAGCTGTAACAGGCCTACCGTTTTCAGTGTAACGGTTTTACCACCAGCGTTAGGACCACTGATCACCAGTATGTGCGCATCTTTGTCCAACGTCACGCTCATCGGGATCGTAGGTTTGTTGTTCTTGCGGTTGTATAACAACAGTAGCGGATGGTATGCCTGCACCAGGTGTACCTGCGCATGCGGCACCAGCATGGGAAAGTTAGCGTCCATATCCAATGCCAGCCTGGCTTTGGCGCGGATGAAATCATATACCCCAAGTATCTCATGATAGCCGTTGAGCAGTTCTGCATAGCCGCTCAGCGAAGCGGTGAGCTGCCGCAGGATGCGGTACACCTCACGCCCTTCTTCCCTTTCGAGCGATTGAATATCATTATTGAGTTCAATCGTTTCATCGGGTTCGAGGAAAGCAGTTTTGCGGGTATCCGATTCGCCGTGGATGATACCTTTCACCATGCGTTTGTTCTCTGCGTAGATGGCTACTACCCGGCGGCCATTGAGGAAGGCTTCCTCCTGGTCGGCCAGGTAGTTGAGCTTTTGCAGCTTTTGCAGGATGCGGTCGAACACGCGGCGCAGGTCTGTGCGCTTGCGGAACAGCGACATGCGGATCTTTGCCAGCTCAGGGCTCGCATTATCGCGCACCTGGCCGCTTTCATCCAGCACTTCGTCGATCAGTGCAGTGATCTTTTTTTCGTAATGCGTATGCTGGATCACCTCATGAAGGCCGGCGTATTGTATTTTGCGGTCGTGGTCAAAGAAGCGCGTGATACTGTGCATGCTCTCTGCGAGCTTACGCAGCAGCATGGCCTGTTCGCCGGTGAGCACCGCTCCCTGTATGGAAAGCAGGCGCAGCTCCATTTTGAGGTTCAGCACAAAGTCGTTCGGAAAATGCTCCTGGAGGAGTGTCAGCTGTTTATATTCGTGTGCCTGTTGTAAGGCGGTTCTAACATAATCTATGTGCGTATGCAGCCGGAGCTCTTCAGCCATTTGCTTGCCCAGCTCCGTTTTACAATGTTCTTGCAGTAAAGCCTGCACTTTATCAAATTCCAACTGCATCAACGCAGATTCAGGAAAATATTTCAAGTTGATATTGTTTATTGATCATATAGCCCCACCGCTGATACGGGTGACGCTGTTAATAAAATTAAGACCGGCCGCTTCGGGAAGCGGCGCATGTTTGGCGGAAGTTGTTGGCCCGGTGGTAGTTCGGGTTTATCGGGAATTATTTCATCTTCATTATCATTATTCAATCTACGAAATCCGGTTGCCCGGCTTATATATCTGGCTCCTGCTGCTAATGTTCTTTACCTGAAAAACAGGGTCAAAAGAATGTTAAAGTTACTTAACTTGTCGTTCTCTTGCATCATTTACTGCGTAAATTATATTTTAAGATGTAAGGAAGGGCTGTTTTCTTCGTCTAATAAGCAGATAAAGCAAGGCTCACATTCAAACAGATTTTATGCGAAAATACTCAATATTCATTTTTCTGATATCATTGGCATTCAATGCCTGTGCGCAGAATAAAGTACCCGACGATATGGAAGTAAGTAACAATATCAAAACAGAGAAAGCCACCTTTGGAGGTGGTTGCTTCTGGTGCACAGAGGCGCAGTTCCAGGAACTGGAAGGGGTGATCAAAGTAGAATCCGGTTATTCCGGCGGATCGGTAGCCAACCCCAGCTATGAGCAGGTGTGCACAGGCACTACCGGCCATGCGGAAGTGATCCAGGTAACCTACGATCCGGCAAAGGTCAGCTATGAAGAGCTGTTGAAGGCATTCTGGACCAGCCACGATCCTACCCAGCTGAACAGGCAAGGCAATGATGTGGGCACGCAATACCGCTCTGTGATCTTCTACCATAATGAAGAGCAGAAAGAGAAAGCGGAATTTTATAAGAAGAAATTACAGGAGTCAGGCGCTTACGACAAACCCGTTGTAACAGAAATTGCGCCGTTCAAGGTTTTCTATAAAGCGGAAGACTACCACCAGAATTACTACAACCAGAACGGTTCCCAGCCTTATTGCCATTTCGTGATCCAGCCTAAACTGGAGAAATTCAAGAAGGTGTTCAAAGACCATCTGAAAAAGCAGTAAATATTTTGGGATTTCTTGATTTACGGATTTTGGGATTTGAAGCCCCGGGCCCTAAATTCCAAAATCCATAAATCCGTAAATCCCAAAATGTTTTATTATATTACTGCTGTTATAAAAACTGATTGACCATTAATGAGCACTGCACAAAATCCTAACGCTGTCGCATGTCCTTATTGCGGCAGTACAGATATTATCCGCGTTGTACCTGAAAAAAAGCCATTTGATGTGCTGCTGCTCTGTAACCAGTGCCAGCGTGTGGTGTCTGCTGCGGCAGATGCTCCTCTCCCGCCCAATGCCCGCAACAAAAAGGCCATCGCCGATCAGGTGGTGGAGCTCGCGCTCAGCAATGGCCTGATCCACAGTATCAAATATTATATGACTGAGATGAATAAACTCGGTGGCGAAGAAGTGGAACTTTTCCAGGCCAAGAAGGATGTAGAGGATATCATTGCATCAAGAGGACTTACCAACGCTGTTAAAAAGCCGAACAAGAACGGCTGTGTGATCGTGCTCATCGTGATCCTGCTGGTGATCGCCAGCCTGGTGTATTTCCTGACCCACAGATAAATTTTTCCATGAATAGTAATTGCAGTATTTTTGTACTGTAATAAACTAAATTACAGAATGAACAACGGAAGATTCCCCATATCACTGCATATACTCACCCTGCTGGCCAGGGCGAACGGGGAACTGCTTTCTTCCGATTATATCGCCGGCAGTATCAACTGCAACCCGGTGCTGGTGCGCAAAGAAATCAGTAACCTGCGCAACCGCGGCCTGGTAGAAAGCAAAGAAGGCAAGAACGGCGGAGCTACCCTGGCCAAACCGGCCAACCATATCCAGTTATCAGAAGTGTATCATGCCGTGCAACAAGCCTCACTGTTGGGCAACAGCCGTAATACGCCCAACCCGGATTGCGCCGTAGGCAAGCAAATTAACGCTCATCTGGAAAGTTTATATGCAGAGATAGAAAGCGCGCTGGTACGCAAACTGGACAAACTTACCCTGGCAGATTTCAGCCGCCAGTTCGATTAGAAAATTTTTTACTCAAAACTGTAACTATTAAAATTACATTTAAAGCATATCATATGAAACTGATTTATATCATGGACGCTTATTGTGGCTGGTGTTACGGCAACAGTGAGAACCTCCAACGTCTCACCGAACACTACGAAGGCCAGCTGGAACTGGAAATACTACCGGCCGGCATGTGGTCAGGGGAGAATGCCCGCCGCCAAACGCCGCAGCTGGCACGTTTCATCAAATCACATGATGAGCAGGTAGCTGCCCGCACCGGCACCGCTTTTTCTGCTGTCTATTTTCATACACTCAATGATACTGACCGCATCCTCGATAGCGAAGTGCCCGCACGCGCCATCGTAGCAACACAGGATAAATGGCCCGCACTGGCGCTGGATTTCACCGCCGCCGTGCAGCATGCCCGCTTCGTGGAAGGGAAAGACCTCAACAACGAGGATACCTACCGCAACATCGCAGAAAAACTGGGCATTCCGGTGGATACTTTCCTCGAACATTTTCACAGCAATGAGATGAAGATGCTTACCCTGCAAACATTTGCGGAGGCTTCCGCCTATGCGCACAGCTATCCTACCTTGCTGCTGCAAAAGGAAAATATGCTCTACACCATCGAAAACGGCTACAGCGCCTTCCCTCAGCTGGTAGATGCTATCGACAAACGCCTCCATGAGGCCTTTGACATCCACCTGAACTGATGCTGAATCCGTAATTTTATGGAGCGCAAAAATTTTTTAAAACTAATGGCCCTCGCGCCACTTGGAGGATTATCCATGCAACTGACCGACCTGAAAAATATTACTGACAACTATCACGGCACAGACGAAATGCCTGTGATGTTCATCGGGCATGGTAACCCGATGAATGGTATCAGCGACAATGCCTTTACCAGGGCGCTGGGGCATATGGGCGCTTCCTTGCCACACAAGCCCAGGGCCATTCTCGTTATTTCCGCGCACTGGCTCACCAAAGGCACACATGTGTTGGTAGCGCCGCAACCCAAAACCATCCACGATTTCGGCGGATTTCCGGAACCGCTGTACCAGGTACAGTACCCGGCGCCCGGCGCTCCGGAACTGGCACGCGAAACCGGTCAACTCATTACCAGCACGCAGGTAGTGGAAGATGACCACTGGGGCCTCGATCACGGCGCCTGGACAGTACTGAAACACATGTACCCTATGGCCGATATCCCGGTGTATCAACTCAGCATCGACTATCACCAGTCGCCGGAGTATCACTATAAACTGGCAGCAGAATTAAAAGCGCTGCGCAAGAAAGGCGTGCTGATCATGGGCAGCGGCAACATCGTGCACAACCTCTACCAGATTGTGTTCTCCGACAACGCCAAACCTTACGACTGGGCCATCTCCTTTGATGAAACGGTGAAACGAAAACTGGAGCAAGGCGCTTTCAACGATCTTGTCAACTATCATACACTGGGCAGGGAAGCACAATTGTCTATCCCCACCAACGACCATTATCTCCCGATGATATATACGTTAGGGTTAGTGAATAAGGGAGAAGATATAAAATTCACGTACGAAGAAATACAGAATGGCAGCATCAGTATGCGCTGCTTCCAGACGGCTTGATAGCATATAGCCCTTGAGGCCCTCAATGCGCCTCAGGGGCTATGCATATTATAATTTCAGCAGCTCTCCATCCCGCTGCACGATCTTGTTCTCTACATTAATATCGATCGCTTTCAGTAATTCGGTTTTCATTTCTTCTGTTACCCGGCTGAAACCGAACATACGCGCGATGAACGGCACTGCGGCTTCCGGTTGTATGGCCACCGCATCTTTCACCACTTTTTCCAAGGCTACCCCTACCTCTTCTACTGCAATGTAATTGATCTTGCGGGCACTGGGCGGTAACTCGCTACGGTCGCGCACCTGCGGGGCAGGCATATCTTTATGCCAGAGGAACTGCCCTTTTATTTTAATGCGCTTGCCTGCGTCGGCATGTCGCACAGCATGACGTAACACTTCACGGATACGCGGTCCTACCCTTGTAATGCCTGCTGCTTCTACCATGCGGCGTGCTACTTCATCAAAATGCACAGGGCTCTCCACCTCCACTACCTGCTGTATCCAGCTGCATAATTGCCCGATAGGCGCCTGGTGAAATTCCTGATCCTTGATATCTTCCGGCAGGGAAGCCATCGCATAAAGCGGCGTTTCCTCTTCTTTGGTATCTACCTGTTCGCGGGTGAGCGGCATATCTGCGCGGGCATCTGCTATCACCGTATCTTCAATATTGATCGCGGTTTTCGCCTGTTCGATGGCCGCCACTACGCGCTGCAATTCTTTCCCGGGATTATGGAACCAGTCGGTGCTCCAGATGCGGTGTATCTTCCAGCCGATGGCTTCCAATACCTGCTGCCGCAGCCGGTCGCGATCACGGGCGGAGCGCGCCGAATGATAAGCCGCGCCATCACACTCGATGCCCAGCAGGTAACGGCCCGGATTGGCCGCATCTACTATGGCGAGGTCGATATAAAAGCCTTTGGAGCCAACTTGTTTACGTACAATATAACCCAGTGCTTCGAGCTTGGCGGCAACGTTCTCCTCGAAGGGGCTGTCCGCCGGAAGGCCCGTTTCTGCTGTCATGTACAGCTTTCCGTGTTGAGCGAAGTAAAGGAAATTTTTCAGCGCCTGGATGCCATAGCTCTTGGTTCTGTTCAGATCAATATCATCTGCAGTGATATTGGTAAATACTTCGCAACGCAACTTGGCACGCGTGATGAGTACGTTGAGACGACGCTCGCCGCCCTCATTGTTCAGTGGTCCGAAAGACATGGCCACATAGCCCTCCTCCGTACGCCCGTAACCGATAGAGATAAAGATCACGTCTCTCTCATCTCCTTGTACGTTCTCGAGGTTCTTCACAAAAAACGGTTCATTGGCATGGCCATTGAAAAAAGGCTCCAGCTCCGGCGATTTCCTTCTTCTCGTTTCCAGGGCATCGCTGATGGCTTGCCGCTGCGAGGTACTGAACGCCACCACGCCCAGGCTTTGCTGCGGATGATTGCGCGCATGCGCGATCACCGCATCTGCCACGATCTCCGCTTCCTTAGGATTGGTGCGGGTTTTACCACGGTCGTAAGCCGTATCTTTCAAGTGGTGAAATACCAGGCCTGTTTGTTCTTTCGCGCCCGGACTGGGAAATATCACCAATTTATTTTCATAAAATTCATGATTTGACAAAGTAATGAGCGACTCGTGGCGGCTCCTGTAATGCCAGCGCAGCATGCGTTGCGGCGCGCCTTGCGCATCGCAGAGGCCCAATATGCTTTGCATGTCTGCGGTCACGTTTTCTTCATCATCTGTTTCTTTAGTGAGAGAATCAAAGAAACTGGTGGGCGGCAGCTGTTTCGTATCGCCCACTACTACCAACTGCTTTCCGCGAAGAATCGCGCCCAGGGCTTCTACCGGCCTCACCTGGCTGGCCTCGTCAAATATGACGAGATCAAATTCCAGGGCATCTGGTGGTAAAAAATTAGCGATAGACAGAGGGCTCATCATGAACACAGGTTTGATAGCCTGTATTGCATGGCCTGCCGCCTGCATAAGTTTGCGGATAGGCATGTGGCGCGCCTTCTTGTTAAATTCTGTTTTGATGATGTTGACCTGTCCGCCAGCTTCCACGCGCGGTATCTGCTCCCAATGCTGCAATGCGGCGCGCACGCGGTTGTATTGCAGGTTCAGCATATCGAGGCGGCGGAACTGTTGTACCAGCTCCTCATGGCTGGCACGGTCGAATTTGCGGAGTGCCGGCTGCGATTTCACAGCCGTTTCTACCAGGTATTCATACCATGTTTTTTGCAAGGCGATTTTCAGGTACCTGGCGGCATCCGGCCAATGCAATGCAGGCGTGATCAGGCATTCCAGCTTTTCCTGGATAGCAGTTTCCGTCAGGTTATTCCAGGAGAGCAGATGGGAGATGCGGGGAAGATGAGACGACCAGTTTTCCAGCTGTTGCAGCTGCGCCTCAAATGACTGACGGGTAAAGGGCTGCCCGGGAAAACGAACCTCTTCATCCATATCCAGTTCCCGGATCACGGTGGCTGCCAGCCCTTGCTGCGCAGTCGTTTGCTGGCGGATAGCTTGTTCATCCGCACTGGCCGCAGCAGGATCAGGATATTGCTGCAAATAAGCCAGCAGCGCGGCCGGGCATTTGTTCTCCGCAATACGTATATGGATGTCCGTTAGGTAGGCGCTCGCCCTGGATAATACTTCCCAGTTAGATGGCAGTTTCTCCCAGCGGGAACCAAACACATTACTGGCGAGGTCGGCGTGTTCTTTCAATACGGCCTCTTGCCGGCGATATTCCATGATATCATCTACATACTGTAGTTTATCGGTATTCGCTTTGGGCAGGCCATTCCTGCAAAGTGCCGCCAGCCGCCTGTTGCTGCGGTTATAGGCGCCGATCAGGAATTTATACCATTTGTGGCCATGTGCGAGGAGATCCTGCCGCACGGTGATCAGGTCCTGTTCCCAGGCTTCAGGGATCAGCACATCCTGATATGTTTGCCTGATCTCCGCTGCGCGGGCGCCGGCAGACAGCGTTTCAGCGATATCCTGCTTTTGGCGCAGCCATGCCGCATGGCCGGTGTCCATACCTTGCAGATCGGGCTGCCGGGCTATGAGTGCGCAGTGTTCCGCCAGTTGCAAAGCGGTGGCGGTATCTGTTGGCGCGGCAATGCCCATCTTTGCGGCGATATTGCGCGTAGTGGCGCACAGCTGCTGCAGCGCTTCCAGCGCCACTTTCAGCGTACCCTGTACTTTCGTTTGTTCATGCGGCAACAACACCGTTAGCCGGCTGCCCCAGAATGGCGACTGTGAAGGGATGCCGGTATCCTGCAGGCAGGCTTGCAGTCGTTGAGCCATAGCAGTGGCTTTATTCATCTCTACAGCGCCCCAGGATGCTATTTCCGGGATATTGATCCGTGGTAAGATGGTATCGCCGATAACTGTATGCAACTGCAACAGGTGGCCTATCACTTGCTGCGCAGAGAGGCCGCTGGCAGCGATAGCAGCGTTCACGCCAAGGCAATAATCATTGAGCTCCTGTTGATAATTGTGCAGGAGCTGCACTTCGTCCTGTAACTTCTGTATGGTGGGGCGTCCGAGCTCCATTACGCGGCGCAGCTCCTGGTGCAATTCTTTTTTGTTGGCTTTGTGGCTGTGCAACTCGAGGCAGGCCTCTCCCAGGTGAATGTTGTCCAGCCTGCGTTTCACCACTTCCAGGGCGGCCATTTTCTCTGCTACGAACAGTACTTTTTTACCTCTGCCAATCGCATCGGCGATCACGTTGGTGATAGTTTGCGACTTACCGGTACCTGGAGGGCCTTGTATCACAAGGTTGCGGCCTTCCTGTACGGCCAGCATGGCCATGATCTGTGAGCTGTCGGCATCTACTACCTGGAACAGCTCTCCTGCCTGTGTTTCCGTATCAATGAAAGCATCTTCCGGAATGGGCGGCCGGTCGTCCTGAAAGCCGCCGCCAAAGAGGCATTGGATCACCGGATGTTCATCCGGCGTATGACCCTCTTTCCATTTGGCAGCGTCCAGATCATTATAGATCATGAATTTCCCGAAAGAGAAAAAGCCCAGTTCAATCGCATCAGCTTCCACTTTCCATTTGGGCATATCGGCCACTGCGGCGCTTACTGCCGCGAAGTAGGCATTGATATCCACATCTTCCGTATCCGGCATCTCCGGTATGGTGATGTTGAAATCTGCTTTCATCTTTGCCTGTAAGGAGATGTTCTCCCCTACTTCCTCGAGGGTATATCTCAGGCTGAAACGCTCACGGGCGCTGGATCTTTCCAGGGCCACCGGTACCAGTATCAGTGGCGCCTGCCGCATTTCATCACTGCCGGTTTCATACCATTGCAGCATGCCCAGCGAGATATACAATATGTTCACCCCCTGCTCTTCAATGCTCATACGCGCGGCGTAGTAAGTATTGAGCAACCTGGTTTGCAAGTTAGTATTCTGTTCGTCGGTTTGCAGCCGCGTATCGGTGTAACCCTCTTTCAGCGCGGCTTCCGAAGGCTCCGTATATACTACCTCCTGATCTTCTCCAGCTTTTACGGCACGGCCCAGGAACGACATGGTTTTGTTTTCTTTCACCAGTATCTCATAAATGGCGGCAGACTGCTCCTGCACCATGTGCAAGCCTTTACTGGCGGGCAGTTTATAATTCAGCAAGGGGTTCCTGAGGCCAAGGTCCAACAGCTCTTTCCGGGAAGCCTCCAGCCTGGTTAATATGGATGCATTCATAATAGCAACGCGACTGTGATAATTGGAGAATATAAAACTGTAAAAATATAGCTTATAAACGATAAACTCAGCCCGTAAGTATACTGCCTTTATACAGGCTTGAAACTGGCTTTATACAGGGAGTATCCTGGCAGCAAATGCTGCTTCGTATATACCATTACGTTAGCCGGCTATGATCCTGGCGGAAATTAGTACAGGCATGCGCAATGTATTTGCGCAACACCATTTATGCTTAGCCTTTCTGGAGAGAAACCGGAGAAAAGAAAAAAGGACAAACCGATGCGTATTCGATTTGTCCTTTTTGTGTCCCGGATTGGATTCGAACCAATGGCCTACTGCTTAGAAGGCAGTTGCTCTATCCAGCTGAGCTACCGAGACTTATCTCCCTTGATGATATCAAATAAATGGTTATATTTAACTTTCATTTTGGGAGTGCAAATGTATATAAATTTCCTATAAACATTCAAATTATTTTTGTTTTTTTTCGATAACGTTGTGTTACTATGGATGTTAAAATTGAATCAAGCTGGAAGGAAGTATTGAAAGACGAGTTTCAGAAATCGTATTTTGAGCAGATTGTCATGTTCCTCAAACATGAAAAAGCGCTGGGCCGTGTGATCTATCCGCCCGGCAATCTCATCTTCAACGCCTTCGATAAAACACCTTTCGACAAAGTAAAAGTAGTGATTCTCGGGCAAGATCCCTATCATGGGGAAGGACAGGCACATGGCCTTTGTTTTTCTGTACAGGATGGCGTGAAACCACCGCCATCACTGGTGAATATCTACAAGGAAATGCAAACTGACCTCGGCCTGCAACCGCCTGCCAGCGGCAATCTTACCAAATGGGCCGAACACGGCGTACTGTTGCTCAACGCAATCCTCACCGTACGTGCCGGCGAAGCTGCTTCCCATAGCAAGATCGGCTGGGAAAACTTCACCGACGCCGTGATCCGCAAAATATCAGACCTCAAACATGATGTGGTATTCCTGCTCTGGGGCCGCTTTGCGCAAGACAAACAAATCCTCATCGACGCTACGAAACATCATATCCTGAAAGCGGCCCACCCCTCGCCTTTCAGCGCCGATAAAGGATTTTTCGGATGTAAGCACTTTTCCAAAACAAATGAAATACTGAGCAAAGCGGGTATTGAGCCGGTCGACTGGCGCCTGCAATAGAAATCAATTATTTTAATATATTAGCCCGGCTAAAGCAGTGCGCAAATGCCATCGCTATCATGAACCTGTTAAAAAATATTTTCGGCAGAATCTTCGCCCTATATGCCTTGCTCCTGTTCGCGGGCACGATGCTGATCGTATTTATTCCCATCTGGATATATTCCTTTCAGCCTGATCCCCGCAAAACGCGCGCTTTCGTGGCCATCGGCCGTGTATGGATGAAAATATATATGCCGCTCATCGGATGCCCCGTAAGGCGTAAAGGCCTGGAACACTTCCAACGGGGACAGACCTACGTAGTTGTCTGCAATCACAATTCCCTCATCGATGTGCCAGTTACCACACCCGGCGTGCCCGGTGGTAACAAAACACTGGCAAAGGCCTCTCTCGGCAAAATCCCGCTC
Source organism: Chitinophaga vietnamensis (assembly GCF_902167635.1). GTDB lineage: Bacteria > Bacteroidota > Bacteroidia > Chitinophagales > Chitinophagaceae > Chitinophaga > Chitinophaga vietnamensis. Next base: position 557,961 of record NZ_CABHMS010000004.1, on the reverse strand, counting down.
TTCGGCGTACTATACCGCATCGGCGGCATCCTGGTAGACCGCAGCAGCGAAGCGAGCAGGAAAAAAAGCGTCGAAGACATGAAACACGCGCTGAGCCTCGGTTTGCACATGCTGCTCTATCCCGAAGGCACGCGCAACCGCACCGATCAACCGCTCAAAGCCTTCTACGACGGGGCTTTCGCCTTAGCCATCGATACGCAGCTACCGATCATTCCTTCACTCCTGTTTCACACTAAAAAAATATTGCCGGCAGCAAAATTCTTTTACGCCCTGCCGCACCACATCGACTACCACTTCCTCGAACCCATACCCACCAAAGGCCTTACACGGGAAGACCTGCCAGCGCTGAAAGAGAAAGTGTTTAAGATAATGTGGGATTATTATAGTCAGAACCAGGATTGAACGGATTAAAAAGATTCACCTGATTTAACGCGAAGATCATTTAAACAAAGAAGCCCTTGAAGCGCTCAAAGCGCTTCAAGGGCTGGAACCTCGTTAATCTTCGCGTTAAATCAGGTGAATCTTTTTAATCCGTTTAATCCTGGTCAAAAACTATAGAATTGCCGCGATCGGTTAATCCGCAAATCCCGCAGGATACCCGCTTTCGGGTTGATAGTAATACTAAACTGACGGAAAGTACCAAACGGTATCAGGTTGATCGACATCTGCCAGCAGTGCAGATCGCGGGAGATATACATGTTCGTATAGGCCACCTGCATATTCGTAAAGTCGAAGCCGCTGTTCAAACCGATCTTCCATTTGGGCGTAAGACTGAAGTCGCCATTGAAACTAACGTACTGGGTTACACGCTTTACAACGCCACCGGAATCAGGAATGACGGTATTGGTATACGACAAGCTATACGAGAGATCCACGCGCCAGGGAATATCGAAATCCACATATTCACCGGGGTTGTTCCTCATCATCTGCAATTGCCGCTGCTGCGCCGCAAAGGCAGCATCGGTGTTCTGTGCATTGGCGATGGAATCAAGTTTCTGTTCTTTATTTTTTGATTTCTTGTCCTTCGACTGGAACGAAGTGCTCATAGAGATCGTTGCATTCGTGAGGCGTCCCAGGCTGAGCTTGCCCTGCTGCCAAACGTATTTGTCGAGGCGATGGCCGCGCTCATTGACCTGGTAAGGATCGATGTTACCGCTCGCCGAAATATTCAGTTTATCAAAGAGGTTGGTACGCGCGTAAATGCCGAAGGGCGAGAGTTTGAACGAATCGGCCACCAGGTTGTAACTGGTGGTGATACCGAAACCATCCAGCAGCTTCACCTTCTTCTCATGGTTACCACTCGTGTCTTTCCTCGAAAACACTTTCATCTCAAGGTTATTGTCGAGCGCGAAGTTCAGGCCGCCGAAAGTACCTTCCGATGGCACGCCGATCACCGAGCCGGTATACAGCGAGGTACGCTGAATATCTGCGGGGTTCTTGGAGTATTGGAGATTATAGTAGATGCCATTGGTGAGATCGGGGCGGTAAGAGGCGCTGAGCGTAGGCCGCATCACGTGCCGGATAGCCTTGATCTTCGAGCCTTTGCGGAATTGATACATGCCATATAGCGCCGTTGCCAGTGCCATATTGAAGTTCACCTCATGCGCTGCAAAAAAGCCAGGGATGTAGGTTGTATCAATAGCGCCGAGGGTATCGGTGGAATAATTATATTTATTCGGGTTCCAGCTGCGTTTCACCTGTTTGGTGTACCAGTATTCATTCACGTTGATGCCGGGCGACAAGGTGAATGATTTGAAGATGGGCACCGAGAAAGAGATCGGGATGCTATGCTGCATACCCGTCTGTAAGGCGTCGAACATGGCCTTTTTACCAAAGGCAGAATCCTTGAAGGTAGCGGAGTTGCGCAGCTGCACGTTATAGGAGATACCAATCTTTTCATACCATTTCGGCGTGCCTACCAGTTCCTTTGGCTGGAACGGATAGATCGTATTCACCGTGAAGTTCGCATCCGGGAAGGAGATAGAGATATCGCGGGTGCTGAGGTTCTGGGAGTGCGTGAGGCCTACGGTGAGGTTGTAAGGCTTGCCCTGCCAGGTTTTTGAAAAGCTGATAGATGATCCGATGTTATTGTTTACACGGGTGCTGTAATCAAATACATTATACCGGTTATAGCTGGATGTCCCGAAGTTTACACTCGCTCCGAAGTTCACGCCTGGCCTGGCTTTGCTGTCCATGCTGTGGTTCCATGTCACGCGGAAGTCGCGGGAGGAGGTGAACTCTGATGGCACGGAAGGATCGCCGAAACGGGTATTGGCGAGGCTCAGGTTGAAACCGCCGTTGTACTTGTATCGTTTCCGGTAGGTAGGACTGGCCGTGAGGCTCCAGCTACCGTAGGAGTATACGTCGCCGCGCAGGGTGAGGTCTACATGTTCGCCGAGCCCGAAATAATATCCGCCATTTTCAAGGCCCATCCCTTTCTGCTGGTTCACTACATACTGCGGTGGCAGGATACCTGAGCGCTGCCCCTGTGTGATGGGGAAGATGGCGAAGGGAATGAACAGCGGAGTGGGAATGCCTTCTATTTCGAGGTTTGCCGGCCCTGATACGATCAGTTTGTCGGGGATAACCTTTATTTTGCGTGCGCGGAAGCTGAAGTGCGGCGTATCCAGGTTACAGGTCGTGTAGCCGTTCTTGAAGCCAAAGATGGTATTGTCCGCTTCGCGTTTGGTTTTTTCGCTATGAACGAACCCTTCTCCGTATTGGGAGCGGGTATTGAAGATCATGGCCTTCTGGGAAGTGAAATTATATTTCAGCGTGTCGGATTCGAAGCTCTGTCCGCCATCATTCATCACGGGCCTGCCGGTGATCTTGCCGGCGGTATCCTTGGTGTTGGTAGCTTCCAGCACGCCGCTGTTCTGGTCGAAGTTCACTTTCGCTGCGGTGAGGTCGATGGTTTTATATTTCACATTGGCGGTGCCGTAGAGATAGAATTTCTTTTCCGTTACCATCAGCACCATAGAGTCCTGTGCTTTGGCGGTAACCACTGCATCCAGCGTATCTTTGGAAACTTTCGGGATATAGATGGTATCTAATCTTACTGTTTTACCGGTAGTATCTGTATCTTTTGATACGATCGAAGTATCTTTGGAGATAGTAGCGGAATCGGCCGGTTTGCCGGTTTTGGCAGCGGGAGGCTTGGCAGGGGCCTGTTTCCGGGTAACAGGAACGGTATCTGCCAAATTTTTGTTAAATCCTGCTAATCCGTGTGGCCTGTTGCCTGCAGTTGCATCTATAATAAAGGGAACGGCGATCACCACACCTGCAAAAGCCAGGTATGACTGCCGTAAAAACTTTTTATAATTATTTTTGTAGCTAGAGCTCATGTGTTAAGGCGGGCACAAACCTACAAGATTTTATACAATTTATTACAATTGATAACTTGTAAAGTTTGACCGGCCGGCGCAGGAAAAGGACTTAAAACACGCATGGAGCAAGTAAATTATTAATTTAACAGATAAACGTATTTTTTTATTTTTTGTGATTACAGCACCCATTAAAATGAGAATCATGCGCTGGAACCGATCTTGGATTTTAGGACTGGGAACATTACTCACCTGTACCTTTTTTATTCAGGCAAAAAACTCTCCAATTTCAGACAAACCGGGAAAACAGGGGAAGCCTATCAAAACCATTGTCATTGATGCCGGCCACGGCGGCGAAGACCCGGGCGCCAAAGGCAGCTACTCCACAGAGAAACAAGTGACCCTGGAAGTGGCGCTGAAGCTGGGAAAAATCCTGGAAGAAAATATGCCCGATGTAAAGGTGGTGTATACACGAAAATCTGACCGCTTCGACGATCCGAGAAAAAAAGCCCAGATCGCCAACGATGCCAAAGGCGAACTATTCGTATCTATCCACTGTAATTCTACCGGAAAGATCCATAAAGTAGTAGGCTATAAAACCGTATACCACAAGAAAGGCCGTCACAAGGTGCCTGTAAAACAGGCCATCTACGCCACTTTCCCAAGCAATGCCAAAGGTACCGAAACCTATATCTGGGCCACCAGTAAAAACAATGCGAAAATGGAATCCCTCAAACAAAATTCCGTGATCGTGCTGGATGCCAACTCTGAAGAGTCAAAAGCATTGATGGATGATACCGATCCTGAAACCTTTATTCTCCTCAACACCTTGCGCAACGCCTATTTCGACCAGAGCCTCCGCCTCTCTACCCTCATCGAAGATGAATTTACAAAGGTAGGCCGCATCAGCCGTGGCGCCAGACAAAGGAACGAAAAAGGTATCTGGGTACTATCGGCAACGGCTATGCCAAGCGTACTGGTGGAACTGGGCTTCATCAGTAACCCGGAAGAAGAGGAATACCTCAACTCCAACAGCGGCCAACAGGAGCTGGCACAGTGCATCTACAAAGCCATCAAGCGTTACCGCGATGAACTGGACCGCTTCACCAACAGCCGCAATACACAACCTTCTACAGACGAAGCCACTACTGGCGCCACACGCCCGCAAGCCTCCAACCTCCACAAGGGAAAAGGCGGCAAACGCCCACCTGCCGCACCACAGCAGGATGACAGCTACGGCATCCAGTTGCTCGTTTCTGATAAACTTTATACACCGGGAGCTTCCATTTTCAGGAAGCTCCACGGTGATGTAGCAAGAGAACAAGTTGTTATCAATAAAAAAAAAATGCACAAATACACCTGGGGCCATTTCAAAACAGAACAACTGGCCAGCACCGCGCTACGGAAAGCCCGCAAGCTTGGATTTAAAGACGCTTTCGTTATCAACTACTGATCTCCCGCCCCGCCCCACTGCATAACCTACGCCCCCCTTTTCTTCTTTTTTATTCCCAACATTTTTTTACGACCACTCCCCGCACTCGCTTTTTGATTATTTTTGCGTGAACGTATACGATTATCATGCTCAAGTTATCTAATGAAACCAAAGTAGGCATACTTACCGTATTGGGTATCACCTTGCTTGTACTGGGATTTAATTTACTGAAAGGAAAAAGCCTGTTCTCCCACAATAAAACTATCTACGCCGTTTATAAACAGGTAAATGGACTACAGCCCTCCAACGCTGTTCAGGTCAATGGACTCGTTGTCGGCAATGTGACCAACCTGGACGTAATGGAACACAACCCAGGCAAGATCCTCGTAACGCTTACCATCAACAAAAAAATAGAAATACCCCGTAACTCTGTAGCCCGCATCAGCAGCGACCTGCTGGGCACCAAAACTGTGCAGGTGGACCTGGGTAACGCCAGCGACTATCTGAAAAGTGGCGACACCGTGTATGCCTCAGTAGATGGCTCCATGACCGATGCACTGAAAGAACAGCTCACCCCCCTCGTGAAAAAACTGGAAGGCACGCTCAGTAACATCGACTCTGTACTGCTCACCGTCAATAACATCCTCGATACCACCACCAAAGGCAACCTGCGCGACGCTATCCGTGGCCTGAACCATACGATGCATAACCTCTCGCAAACCTCTGCCTCCCTCAATGGTATGCTCGATCCCAACAAAGGCAATATACAGGCTACCTTTAACAACCTCGCAGCTGTTACCGGTAATCTGAAAAATAATAACGACAAGATCACCGGCATCCTCGACAATGCCCACAAAGCTACCGGCGCACTGGCCAATGGCAATATCGACAAAACCTTGCACGAACTTCAGGAAACCGTTACCAAGCTGAATGCCACCATGGCCAAACTGAACAACAACGACGGTACCGTTGGCCTGCTCATGAATGACAAAAAGGTATACAACAACCTGCAATATTCTCTCGGCAATCTCAACAAACTGCTGGAAGATCTGCGCGTAAACCCGAAACGGTATGTGCATTTCTCCCTGTTTGGCAAAAAAGATAAAGTAAAGCCCTTACCTTCAGATACAGCAACGGCTCAATAAAACTATTCAATGCGTTTAAAAATAAAATCAGGGCTTCTACTCGCCGCGATCTGCCTCGCCGCTATACTGCCGGCCAAAGCACAGTTCCCGGCCAAACAACCTGCTCCCAAACAAGGAACAGTAGTGGAGATCATACAAGCCGATGTACTGAATACCATCGAAAAAGATAGTATCAACGTCACCAAATTCATTGGCAGCGCCATTTTCAAACAGGGCAATACCCTGTTCTATTGCGACAGTGCCATCAAAAATAATAAAACCAATATCATCGACGCCTTCGGGCATATTCATATCAACCAGGCCGACAGTATCCACATCTACGGGAATTTCCTCAACTACGATGCTAACACGCGCATGGCTACACTAAAACAGGACGCCAGGCTCACCGATGGCAAAGTAACTATCACCGGCCCCGAACTGCAATATGATATGAACGCCAAAATAGGCAGCTATGTAAAAACCGGTAAACTGGTGAATGGCAAAAGCGTATTGACCAGCGACGAAGGGTTTTACTATGCAGATACCAAAGAGATGCATTTCCAGCGCAATGTATTGCTGGTAGATCCGGACTACACGCTCACCACCGATGCCCTCCTCTATAACACGGAAACAAAAGTGGCCAACATTATCGCGCCCACTACCATCAATGAAGGCAAACGCATCATGTACGTTACCACCGGCTATTATGATACCGATAAAGGATATGGCAATTTCGGCAACCGCCCTACCATCGAAGATAGTACCGCTACCATTACCGCGGATAATATCGAGATGGACAAGATTACCGGATTTGCCTATGCCACCGGCAACATGGTATACCGGGATACAGCCCGGAAAATGTCGCTGCTGGCCAATCGCGGCGTAGTGAACCAGATACAGAAAACGATCCTCGCCACACAAAAGCCTTTGCTCATTATGGAGAAGAACAAGGATACCATGTACCTGGCGTCAGACACGCTTTTCTCCGGTGTGATCAAACCCAACGACAGCCTCTCCATCCCTTCTGCGGAAGGCCTGAAGAAAACCACGAAAGCTAAAACAGATACCGTAAAAACAAAGCAGCCGCCAGGCAGACAAACGCCCGCCAGGCCGCTATCAGACAGTATTCCATTCATCGCAAAAGGCGATTCCCTGCTGGCGAAACAAAAAGATAGTGTATCCGGCACCGTTATGATGAAGGCCGCCGATAGCGCCCTCGCCAAAACCCGCAACAAACTGGATAGCAATGCCGTCAAAACCGTAAAGATAGCGCCGATAGCGCCTGTGCCGCCACGCGACTCGCTGCCCGGCATCAAACATCATAAAGATAGCATCGCCGCCAAAACGCCCGCCGACACCACCGAACAGCGCTATATCCTCGCTTACCACCATGTGCGTATCTTTTCGGATTCCTTGCAGGGCGTGGCCGACAGCGTATATTACAGCACCAAAGATTCCATCTTCCGCTTCTTCCGCGATCCCGTGCTATGGGCCAATAACAAAACCCAGCTCAGTGGCGATACCATCTATCTATACACCAAAAATCAAACGGCAGATAAAATGATATTGAAACAACATGCCATGATCGTGAATGAAGCCGGACCGGATATGTATAACCAGATCAAAGGCAACGTGATCACCGGTTATGTGGTGAAAGAAACACTCGACTGGATGCATGTGGAAGGTAATGCCGAAACGATCACTTACGCCACGGATAAAGACGGCGCATTCATGAACGTAACACATGCCATGTCTGCTACGATCAATTTATTTTTCAAGTCCGGAGACCTTGAACAGGTGCGGTTTTACACGCAACCGGAAACCACCACCTATCCGTTTACACAGAGACCGATGGACCAGCTGAAACTGGAAAATTTCAAATGGGATGTAAAACGCAAGCCCAAATCAAAATATGAGTTGATGCAATAAGCGATCAGATATGCTGGAAGAGCCATTCTGCCTTGGTAGAATGGCTCTTCCCATTTAAAGACTTTATATTTGCAATAACTCAAACTATTGTATCGTGATCAAATCTATCAGGAAATCGCTATTGTCCCCGCTTTACATGTTTTTGAAAGACAGTCGCGCCGTGGGTATTGTACTCATCGCATGTACGCTGATATCCATGATACTGGCCAATTCCGGCGCGGGACCCGGGTATATCGGTTTCTGGAATGATCTCTTCGATCCGGCAGGCGGTCATCACTATCAATACCGTTCTCTTCATCTCCCCAACTCCTATCTGTTATGGATAAACGATGGCATGATGGTGCTGTTCTTTTTTATGGTAGGAATGGAGATCAAACGTGAATTAACGGTAGGTGAGCTGTCGTCCATCAGGCAGTCGATACTTCCGGTGCTGGCGGCTATCGGCGGAATGTTGTTTCCTGCATTGATATTCACGTTATTTAACAATGGTACTGAATATGCCCATGGATGGGGCATTCCGATGGCTACAGACATTGCTTTTTCACTTGGTATCCTGTCGCTGTTGGGTAAGCGTGTGCCGGTGAGTCTCAAGATATTCCTGATGGCGCTGGCCATCATCGATGATCTGGGCGCCATTCTCACCATCGCCATCTTTTATACTCCTCATCTTGAAATAAAATATTTACTGATAGGCGCCGCTGTTTTCCTGATACCGTTGTTGCTGAATTTTATGAAAGTAGAGCGCCTGATCTTTTACTTCATCCCCGGATTGGTGCTCTGGTATTGCCTTTTCAACTCCGGCGTACATGCTACGATCGCGGGTGTGTTGCTGGCATTCTGTATCCCGCAGGATAAAATTTCGGAGCTGGTACATGGCCTGCATGACCCGGTGAATTTTATAGTGATGCCTTTGTTTGCGCTCGCGAACACTGCGATACTGCTACCTTCCGACGTGATGCAGGCTTTGCATCATGATATCAGCTATGGCGTGATTACCGGGCTGGTGATCGGTAAACCGCTGGGCATTTTCGTTTTATCATTTATAGCAGTGAAGATGAAACTGGGTACACTGCCTGCAAAATCAAACTGGTGGCAGCTTCTGGGCATTGGCCTCATTGCCGGCATTGGTTTCACGATGTCTATTTTTATTTCCTCCCTGGCATATACGGATAGAAACTTGCAGATCATCGCGATCATGTCGGTGATCGTTGCCTCTGTGGTAGCAGGTGCAGCGGGGTTCATTTATTTGCGCCTGATCAGAAGATAATGCTGGCACTGTTATTGTTAATCATTTGTGAATTTTTTTGCCAGTATTATACTTTAGAGAACGGAGATCACGTTTACTAGCGCAAATATTTTTTATCAAACAAGCAATCATTTATGAAAAAAGTCGTGTTATTACTCAGCCTGTTTGCAGTACTCGCTATCCAGGCTAACGCGCAAAAAAGAAGCAGCCGTAGTTACAGCGTAGACAACTACAGCACTGCATTGGGTATCCGCCTGAACCCCTGGCTGGCAGGTTTCACTATCAAGCATTTTATCCAGGGCCCTCACGCCATTGAAGGTATTGTAAGCACTAATTTCGACAAAAGAACCAATGTAACCTTCACTGGTTTGTATGAATACCACTGGAATGTAGGCCTGCAAGGACTGAACATGTTCGGTGGCGGCGGCGTACACCTGAGTATCCTGGACCGTCGTGATTACGACTGGGACCGTTACGTAAACAAAGGCAATGGCACTTATGCAACGCCAGGCCTGGATGGTATCATCGGTATTGAATATACTTTCAAGAAGATACCGCTGAACCTGAGCGCCGACCTGAAACCTTTCGTACAGTTTGTAGGCCCGACCAATTATATCGGAGAAGAGATGGGCGGTGTATCTGCGCGCTTTACGTTCTAAGAGCTTTACTGTATTAATTTTTTAAACGGATCATGGGAGATGCCATGATCCGTTTTTTTATGTGTTGAAATGCCTAATTTTAGATATTCAATATCCAGGCTATGAAAATCTTCAGTGCTGCGCAGGTCCGCGAGGCCGACGCCTACACGATACAACATGAACCTGTAAGCAGCCTCCAATTAATGGAGCGCGCCGCCGGAGCATGCGCAGTATGGCTGGAAGAGCACTTTACCCCGGAACACTCCTTTTACATTTTCTGCGGTAAAGGCAATAATGGCGGCGATGGCCTCGTGATCGCCCGGATGCTGCTGGGCGCGGGTTATACCGCCATAGTATGCCTGTTGCAACCGGGCGGCCAACGCAGCCCCGACAATGCCGCCAACCTGCAACTGCTCAGGGAGCACTACCCCTCATGCCTATACGAAATTGGCGCAGTAGCCGACTTTCCGGAATTGCCTGCCGGCGCCGTTATTGTGGATGCCATTTTCGGCACCGGGCTGAATAAGCCCGTCGATGGCTGGATAGCGGGCATCATCCACCAGATCAATGACCATTACCATCGTCACAATATCATAGCGATAGATATACCCTCCGGGCTGATGGCCGATAGCAGCTCCCGACATATGCCAGTGATACAGGCTCATCATACCCTCAGCTTCGAGTGTTACAAACTGGCATTCCTGCTGCCGGAGAATGCCGCCAGCACCGGCGCCGTGGATATCCTGCCCATACGCCTGCATCCCGGTTACCTAACGCAAACGCCTGTACGCTTTCATGTGACCGACCGGGACATGATACAGACCATCTACCAGCCGCGGGCACCGTTTTCGCACAAAGGCACTTACGGGCATGCCCTGTTGATAGCCGGCAGCTATGGCAAGATGGGCGCTGCCGTGCTCAGCGCAGGCGCCTGCCTGCGCGCGGGCGTAGGTCTGCTCACCTGTTACGTGCCGCATAGCGGTTACCAGATCATGCAGCTCAGCGAGCCATGCGCCATGTGCCTCACCGATGAAGAAGAGCGCTACAGCAGCCGCTTTCATGAGGCGGTAGCACAAACCAGCTATGCCGCTGTGGGTATTGGCCCCGGCCTTGGCACGCACAATGCCACGGCCCTGGCATTCGAAAAGCTGCTGGAAAGCTACCAGCGCCCGATGGTGATAGATGCGGACGCCCTCAACCTGCTTTCCGTATATCCGTACCTGTTATATAAGGTGCCGGCCGGTTCTATCCTTACCCCGCATCCCAAAGAGTTTGAACGACTGTTTGGCCACAGTGATAACGACTTTGACCGTTTGGAATTGCTGTCGGCGCAGGCGGTGAAGCTTCAGCTATACATCCTGCTAAAGGGCCGCTACTCTGCCATTGCCTGCCCTGATGGCGCAGTCTACTTTAACCCCACCGGCAATCCTGGTATGGCCACTGGCGGTAGCGGCGATGTGCTGACAGGTATCCTCACAGGGCTGCTGGCGCAGCAATATACGCCCAAAGCCGCTGTGCTGCTGGGCGCCTGGCTGCATGGCTTTGCCGGCGACCTGGCAGCGGCCCATCTGTCGCAGGAAGCCATGACTGCGGCTGATATCACTGCCTTCCTCGGCCAGGCCTTCCGGGAAGGTATCTGACGAAAATATTTTTCTCCCCCTGAAAGCCCGGTCACAGCAGGTTTCCCTAATAATTATTTTATTGTATGTACTATTATTGATTTATGTTTTATTTTTATTTGAAACACTTTTTGGTATCTTTTGATTTTATAGATTTTTGTCAACCAGGCATATTTTAAATTCGCTAATATGAGTATAGTTTACCTCGTTCCATGTTTTGGATTACTGGCTTTGTTATTTACCGCGTTGCGCAGCGCCTGGGTTACCCGCCAGGATGCCGGCAATGAAAAGATGAAAGAAATAGCCCAGCACATTGCTGAAGGCGCTATGGCATTTCTGAAAGCAGAGTATAAAATCCTCACCTATTTTGTTATTATCGCCGCTCTGTTGTTAGGTTATATGGGTGCATCCCATACTAACTCTCACTGGACGATTGCACTGGCATTTATCGTGGGCGCTATCTTTTCCGCTACTGCCGGCTTTATTGGTATGAAGATCGCCACCAAAGCCAATGTGCGCACTGCGCAAGCAGCACGCACCAGCCTCGCCAAAGCGCTGCAGGTATCCTTTACCGGCGGTTCTGTAATGGGCATGGGCGTTGCCGGCCTGGCCGTACTCGGATTAGGTTCCCTCTTTATCATATTAAAATCATGCTTTGGCGCCGCCGCAGGCAGCGCTGAGATGATGAGAACGATAGAAGTATTGACCGGCTTCTCCCTTGGCGCAGAAAGTATTGCACTGTTTGCGCGCGTAGGCGGCGGTATCTATACCAAAGCTGCCGACGTAGGCGCTGACCTCGTAGGTAAAGTGGAAGCAGGCATCCCTGAAGACGATCCCCGCAACCCCGCTACCATCGCGGATAACGTGGGAGACAACGTAGGCGACGTAGCCGGTATGGGCGCAGACCTTTTCGGTTCTTATGTAGCCACCGTGCTCGCAACCATGGTGTTGGGCTCTGAAACCAGCTCCCAGGACGCTTTTGGCGGCATCGCTCCTATCCTGCTCCCCATGATGATCGCCGGCACAGGTATCATCTTCTCTATCATCGGTACCTTCTTTGTGCGCATCAGCGATGCGGCAGGACTTAATACCGGCGTGGTACAGAAAGCCCTCAACATGGGTAACTGGGGCTCTATCGTACTTACCCTGATCGCATCGTATTTCCTGGTAAACTGGATACTGCCTGATGGCACCATGACACTGCGCCAGCACGAATTCACGAAAGGACAAGTATTTGGCGCCATCGTAGTGGGCCTTGTAGTAGGTACGCTGATGAGCATCATCACTGAATATTATACCGCGATGGGTAAACGCCCGGTGCGTTCTATCATCCGTCAGTCTGCTACAGGGCATGCTACCAATATCATCGGTGGTTTGTCTGTCGGTATGGAATCCACCATGCTGCCAATCCTGGTGCTGGCGGGCGGTATTTATGGTTCTTATGCCTTTGCAGGCCTCTATGGCGTGGCCATTGCGGCAGCCGGTATGATGGCCACTACTGCTATGCAGCTCGCGATCGATGCATTTGGTCCGATCGCGGACAATGCCGGCGGTATCGCCGAGATGAGCGAACTGCCTAAAGATGTGCGTGAAAAAACAGATATACTGGATGCAGTAGGTAACACCACAGCCGCCACCGGTAAGGGTTTCGCGATTGCTTCCGCAGCGCTCACTGCACTGGCGCTGTTTGCCGCATTCGTAGGAGTAGCCGGTATCAAGGGGATCGATATTTATAAAGCAGATGTATTAGCCGGCTTGTTCATCGGTGGTATGATACCATTTATATTCTCTTCGCTGGCGATTGCGGCTGTAGGCCGCGCTGCCATGGCGATGGTAGAAGAAGTGCGCCGTCAGTTCCGCGAGATACCAGGCATTATGGAAGGCACGGGCAAGCCGGAGTACGACAAGTGCGTAGCCATCTCCACACAGGCTTCTATCCGCGAAATGCTGCTCCCTGGCGCTATTGCGCTGATCTCTCCGCTGCTGATCGGATTTATCGCAGGGCCTGAAGTATTGGGCGGTTTCCTTGCCGGCGCTACTGTGAGTGGCGTATTGATGGGCATCTTCCAGAACAATGCTGGTGGCGCCTGGGATAATGCGAAGAAATCTTTCGAGAAAGGCGTAGAGATCAATGGCGAAACCTATTACAAAAAATCAGAGCCGCATAAAGCCTCTGTAACCGGCGATACCGTTGGCGATCCTTTCAAAGATACTTCTGGTCCGTCTATGAACATCCTCATCAAACTGATGTCGATCGTTTCATTGGTGATCGCGCCTACCCTGGCCGAAAGGTTCCAGACTAAAACGCATGAAACGCCCGTGGCTAAAGTGATCCACGCCGATGCTCCGAAAACGGTTGCCAGCAATAATACCGTTGCATTCAAATAAAGTCCTGAACATAAGCAGTAAGGCCACACGTTACCGTGTGGCCTTATTTTTTTCTATCATTGAAAAAATATTTGCCAGATAAATTTTCTTTCCTACATTTGTACTGTAATTATTTTTATTACAGATCAAAACGATCTGTTTTTTTTATCTCCATAACTGTAATAATAATTATAACAATTAAACAAATTGGCCATTATGGCTGTAATTTATATCACTACTAAAATTAACACACATGAAAGTAGCTATCATCGGCGCATCTGGATTCATCGGTACTGAAATATTGAAAGAGGCCTTACAACGCGGCCATACAGTAACGGCCATCGTACGTAATCCTGAAAAAATAAGTTTGAAAGATCCTCACCTGACCGTGAAACAAGGCGACGTAACCAATGAAGATACCGTGGCCAAACTGGTGAGCGGCAATGACGCGGTGATCAGCGCATTCAATGCACATGACAGCGCTACTTATGTAAAAGCGATCCATGCAATTATCAACGGCGCCAAGAAAGCGGGCGTTACACGCCTGCTGGCAGTGAGTGGCGCCGGCAGCCTGGAAGTTGCTCCTGGCGTACAAATACTGGACACGCCTGAATTCCCTGAACAATGGAAAGCAGGCGCCACGGCTACCCGCGATGCACTCAATGTATTAAGACAAGAAAAAGAATTGGATTGGACAGCTTTAAGTCCGGCCGCAGAGATCTTCCCCGGCGAACGCACCGGCAAATACCGCACTGGCAAGGATCAGCTGCTGACAGATGCCAATGGTCACAGTAAAATTTCCAGTGCCGACTATGCCATCGCGTTGGTAGATGAACTGGAAAAACCACAGTTCAAGAAACAACGTTTCACAGTAGCATATTAAGGATTTGAGAATGGGAGGATTTACGGATGTGAGAATTTACGGATGTGAGGATTTACGAATGTGAGAATTTAGGCGAACTGAAGTTCCCATCAAATTCTTACATTCGTAAATCCTCACATCCGTAAATTCTCACATCCGTAAATCCTCCCATCCTCAAATTTTACTCGGGCTTATTCCATATTTCTTTCGGAAGGCATTGCTGAAATGCTGTACAGAAGAGTATCCTGCCTCATCGGCGATCATTGTCATGGTTTTGGTTCCCGACTGGATCAGGTCCCTGGCGAGTTCCAGGCGGTGATCGCTCAGGCAGCCGAATACCGTATTATGAAAGACTTCCCTGAAGCCCGTTTTCAATTTAAATTCATTCAGGCCCGACAAACGCGCCAGCTGCGCCAGCGAGGGCGGGTTTTGCAGATCCTTCAACAGCAAGGTGCGGGCGTGATGCAGCCTTTCCACATCGCTACCGGTGATTTTTCGTGTAGCCATGCGCGTTGTCTTTTCCATCGCCACCTGATCACATTGCAATGCCAGCAATTCCGTAGCCTTGGATTGCAGAAATAACTTCTTGAGCCCTCCTTGGAAGCCACAGCGGCGGATATCCTCTATCACCATATTCATGCGTGGCGTGATCATCCGGTTCTTCTTGACATCCAGCATCACCGATTTATTGTCGACTATACGATTAGCCAGTTTCTCCAATATCTCCCCATTATTCTCTGCCAGTTGCAGAAAACGTTCCTGTGTGAAGCTCAGGGTGAATATGGAAATACCTTGCTGCTTGGCCACATCGGCAGATTCATGCTCCTGTGGCGAGAACATCAGGTTATGTTCCGCGGTAGAAAAACGAAATGAATTGGAAAGCCCTTCGATGCGGGCACAGATATCTCCCCGATGCAGGAAAAGCATACCCACCAGGGGCTGACGGGATACATGTTCGATATGCAGGTTCTCATACACTTCTGCTTTACCAAAGGCCATATGATAGCCGTCGAAGTACAGCCCGCTCATATCTGCCTCTCCAAAAGCGTAGCGCATGGAATGGTTCTCTTCGATGATGGTGGATGAATTCAGCTTGGGCCCCATTTCCAGCTGCTCTTCTTTCAGCAGTACATCCCTGGAATCATTAGTGATCGTTACGGCCATAAAAAAATCCGTTTCGTGTAATGTTTTATCCTTTTCGTGTAACAGTCGGTAGGGAGAACAGTTGCAAATTTGCATAAAAATATTCCGAATAACTCAAATAACATATGCCATGATTGGAATATTCCGTACAAATATTAATACCATACAGGATAAAAATAATGTAATAAAGGCCATCTTCGATCATTTCAAAGTAAATGCCTGTAGCGTAGATATTGAGGATTGCGATAAAGTACTTCGGGTGATCTGCCCGCAAAGCCTTGGTGAGCAATCCATTATCGACTTTGTGACCCGGCTGGGTTACAAATGTGACACCCTCGACTAGTCTTCATTATTTCTTCATACGGGCCTTCCGGAAAAGATGCACAATATTACAAGCGGTACATCTTTCTGGCAGGTCCGTATTTATTTTTGCCTGCCGTAGGGGTAGCACCGCTGTATATCGTCATATATGCGTGTTACAAAACTGGAAAACATCTCATCAAAATTGTACTTACCTTTTATGAAAACGAAGGCGATCATGCTCCTGTCCCTGTTATGCCTATTGCTGGCTGGAAACGCCACCTATGCACAACAGCGCTACACCATTAGCGGTTATGTGAAGGACAAACAAAACGGTGAAAGCCTGGTAGGCATCACCATCAGCAAGCCGGGTACGGGTATCGGCACCGTGACCAACCAGTATGGCTTTTATTCCCTTACGCTGCCAGCAGGCGACCATGAGCTGCAATTCAGCTATATCGGTTATGCCCCTTTTAAAACAACGGTGAACCTTACCAGCAGCAAAACGCTCGATGTAAAGCTGGAAGCCTCCAGCAGCCAGCTGAACGAAGTAACGATCAGCGGCAACAAACAGGAAAGGACTATCAACACGCTCAACACCAGCATCAATAAACTGGATATACAACAAATGAAGAAGATGCCCACCTTTATGGGTGAGGTAGATGTGTTGCGCTCGATCCAGACCTTGCCCGGTGTAACCACTGTAGGAGAAGGCGCCAACGGCTTCAACGTACGCGGTGGTAACAGCGATGAAAACCTGATACTGCTGGATGAAGCGCCGGTATACAACTCCACGCACATGCTCGGCTTTTTCTCCGTGTTCAACCCCGATGCCGTAAAAAGCCTCGACCTGATCAAAGGCGGATTCCCGGCGGAATACGGCGGACGCACTTCTTCCGTGCTCGACATCCGTATGAAGGACGGTAACAACCAGCAGTTCAACCTTAACGGCGGTATCGGTAATATCTTCAGCCGCCTCTCTGCAGAAGGCCCGCTGGTAAAAGATAAATCGTCCTTTATCGTGGCGGCACGCCGATCCTACATCGACGTGATGATGAAGCCATTTTTAAAGGGAGATATGAAAGATACCAAACTGAACTTCTACGACATCACCGCTAAAGCCAATTACAAGTTCAACAAAAACAATACGCTCTTTGTAAGTGGTTATTTCGGCAGAGATGTATTCGGATTTGGTAAAGACGTCAATATGAACTGGGGCAACAGCACGGCCACCGTTCGCTGGAACCACGTATTCACCAACCGGCTGTTCCTCAACCTCACCACGTATTACAGCAAATACGATTATAGTCTGAGCTTCAGCAATAACACACACAAATCAGCCGGCGAGGCCACCCAGACTTATGACTGGACCTCCAACATCATCAACTACGGCCTGAAGCCATCTTTCACCTACTACATCAATGCTGCCAACAGCGTACATTTTGGTGTGCAGGGCGTTTATTATACCTTCAAACCGGGCACTGGTAAAGGCACAGAGGGAGATACCATCCGCCTCAAGCAATTGCCCGACAAGCACGCACTGGAATCAGCCGTGTACATCGATCACGAATTTAAGCCCAGCAAAAAATTCGGCGTGCAATATGGCTTGCGCCTTTCCGCATACCAGCTGCTTGGCAAGGGTACTGCGTACTACTTCAACGATACCACACCTGGCATACGTAAAACGCTCATCGGTATGAAAGAATACGGCGCCAATGAACGGATCAAAGGTTATTACTACTTTGAACCCAGGATCAGCGCACGCTACGCCTTCAACGATCAGCATGCCGTGAAAGTGGCCTACAGCCGGACTTCCCAGTTCATGCACCAGCTGTCTAACACTGCATCCCCTACGCCGCTCGATATCTGGACCCCCAGCACCAACAATATCGAACCGATGGTATCAGACCAATATACCCTGGGATATTTTTACAATTCGCCTAATGATGCCTACGAATTTTCAGCAGAGGCTTTCTATAAAACCACCGATCACCAGCTGGATTACATCGACAATGCCAATCTTCAGCTGAATCCCTTGATCGAAGCCGATCTGCTGCCTTCACAGGGCCGCGCTTACGGTATCGAATTGTATGCTAAAAAAGATATCGGTAAAACCACCGGATGGATCAGCTATACACTCTCCCGCTCCGAAAGGAAAACGCCTGGCATCAGCATGGATGAGTGGTTCCTGAATCGCTATGATCGTACCCACAATGTGAACATCGTGGTAACACATACTTTCACTAAACGTACATCACTCTCTGCCAACTGGGTATATGCTTCCGGCACGCCTGCTACTTTCGCCGATAACAGGCTGGAGTTCCAGGACTGGGATATTCCTTACAACAGCACCGAGAAACGTAACAACTACCGCCTCAGCCCTTTCCACCGCCTTGACCTGTCGTTTACGCTGAAAGGCAAACAACTGCACCGCTGGAAAGGAGAATGGGTGTTCTCTCTGTACAATGTGTATGCGCGCAGAAATGCTTATACCGTGTACTTCAGACAGAACCCGGATGATCCATCCAAGAAAGAAGCCGTGCGCTTGTCCATCATCGGCTCTATCATCCCAGGCATCACCTATAACTTTAAATTCTGATCACATGAGAAAGATATTGCTATTCATATCCTTCGCTGCGCTTGCTTTTTTAACTGCCTGCGAAGACTCCATCAACCTGGATGTGCCCAAGGGACAATCATTTCCCGTAATGGATGCCTGGATCACCAACGAAACCGGTTTGCAGAAGATCAGGTTCACTATGTCAGTGCCCTACACAGACCAGGCTCCGGCTCCCATCATCAACGATGCCACCATCACCTTGTATGATCTCACTTCCGGTGCCAACTATCCGTTCACTTTCAAGAACGATATGTATACTTATGATGCAGGTAACAAGCCGATAGGTATAATAGGCCATGCTTACAAGCTGCATGTAGCCTACAAGGGCGAGATATTCGAAGCCCTCGATACCCTGCGCCGCGTGCCGCCTATCGATTCCATTACCTTCGAATACAAGACCAAAGACGAAGCGCTGAGCGGCAAAGAGGGTTACTATGCGAAGTTTCACGCCAAAGACCTCTCCGGTGCTACCGACTATTACTGGATCCGGTCTTACCGCAATGACACCACCAAAAAAGTGTCAGATGTTTTTTCCATCGACGGTACTTATGATGAAGGCCTCTCCGATGGCGCCTCTTTCATCCTGCCGATTGCGCAAGGCATCACTGATAATGATCACCCATTTCTGCTGAATGAAACTGTGATCGTTAAAATATTCTCCATTACACATGGCAACTACGATTTCCTCACCCAGGTAAATGATCAGGTACACGCTGGTGGCCTGTTTGCCAAGGTGCTCGAAAATGTGAGAAGCAACGTATTGAACACTACCCCTAACGGGAAGATAAAAATCCTTGGCCGCTTCGGCACATCAGCGGTAAGTCGCGCCGAGAAAACCGCGAAGTAAAACGGAAACACATAGGCGAAAGAGCGTCCGGAGGCTATCCGGGCGCTCTTTATTTTACCCGTGCCGCAGAAAAAAATCGTAACTTGAAAAGAAAGTTACAACGATATGGCCCCTAACCTGATCATATATGCCATTCCCGGATTTGTGCTGTTGATACTGCTGGAGATCATTTTCACTGCCATCGATCAAAAAAACATGTATGAGCCGAAAGATGCCGCCAGTAGTATCGCTATGGGCCTTGGCAATGTGTTCATTGGTATCTTCACCAAAGTTGTCATCCTCGGCGCCTATACCCTTGCTTACAAATTCAGGCTTTTCACGCTGGGTTTTGAATGGTGGGTATGGATACTCTGCTTTTTTGCAGACGATTTCAGCTATTACTGGTTCCACCGCATCAGCCACACGGTAAGGTTTTTCTGGGCTTCGCACGTCATACATCATTCGTCCGAAAAATATAATCTCGCCACTGCCCTGCGCCAGACCTGGACCGGCAATCTCACCGGCACCTTTATTTTCTGGATCTGGATGCCGCTGGCAGGCTTCCATCCCGTTATGGTGATGAGCATGCAGGCCATCAGCCTTATTTACCAGTTCTGGATACACACGGAAGTGATCAACAGGCTGCCTGCACCGTTGGAGTTCATCTTCAACACTCCTTCACATCACCGGGTGCATCACGGTTCCGATATCGATTATCTCGACCGTAACCACGGCGGTATCCTCATCATCTGGGACCGTCTCTTCGGTACTTTCATTGAAGAAGGCCCGCGGCCGGTGTATGGGCTCACTAAAAATATTCATACCTATAATCCTCTGCGCATTGCTACCCACGAGTGGGTGGATATCTGGAAAGATGTGCGGCATGCCCGTTCCTTCCGCGATGCCTGGCACTATATCTTCGACGCCCCCGGCTGGAGCGCCGATGGCAGCCGTAAAACCACCCGGCAACTCCGCGCTGAGATGAAGTCCGCCGATCCCACAAATCCTCCGCTCATCCCATAATTCAAAAAGAGATTTTGCAATTACGAAAACAATCGTACATTTGTTTACGAAGATATTCGTACATTAATTATCATTACCGGAAGATCATCATTTTTATCATAGTAAAATTTTTGTTGTGAAACAGATCAGGCCTACAGAAAGCGAATTGGAAATTTTAAGCATCTTATGGGAAAGAGGCGCCAGCACTGTGCGCGAGGTGCATGATATCCTCTCCCAAACCAAAGACGCAGGTTATACCACTACGCTCAAGCTGATGCAGATCATGTATGAAAAAGACCTGTTACACCGTGACGCAAGCAGTAAGACACATGTGTATACAGCGGCCGTTTCACAGCACAAAACACAGCAGCAATTGCTGAACAAGATGATAGATACTGTTTTCGGCGGCTCTGCTACCCAGCTGGTGATGCAGGCCCTCGGACATCATAAATCATCAGACGAAGAATTGGAAAAAATCCGTCAATATTTGGCAGACATCGAAAAACAGCAAAAGAGATAACAGGTAAAACTACTGCTATGAACTTATTACCTCTTACCAGCGATCTGGTACGCGCCTTTGGGTGGACCATACTGCATTCCGTTTGGCAGGCCTTTCTCGTATATGCATGCCTGAAAGTAGTGCTCAAACTATGGCCCCTGGCCAGTGCGCGGATCAAATACAATCTTTCGGTGCTCTCCCTTTCCGGAATTTTTGTCTGGTTCCTCGTTACACTCTTCCAACAACTGGACGCGGTAAGCACAGCCAGGAATACCGCCACCACCCTGCATTTGCAGTTTAATGCCGCAGACCTTCCTCCCGTACATGCCGTGTACAGGAGCCAGGATCAGCTGGTATGGCTGTTCCCCCAACTGGAACTCTGCTTTCCTATATTGGTAGGATTGTATATCGCCGGTATGGCCGTAATGGTCATCAAGCTGGTATCTGACCTCATGCAGTTACATCAGATCAGAACCCACCAGGTACAACCTATGGGGGAAGCCTGGGAAAAACATCTCGGCAAACTCGCTGCCCGTCTTGAAATACCAAAGAAAGTAAAGCTGCTGGTATCACAATACATACAGGTGCCTGTGATGCTCGGTTTTTTCAAACCGGTGATCCTGCTGCCCATTGCGATGGTCAACAATCTCTCCGAAGAGCAGCTGGAAGCCATTTTGCTCCATGAACTGGCGCACATAAAACGTAATGATTATCTGTTGAATATCTTCCAATCTATTGTTGAAACCATCCTCTTCTTCAATCCTTTCGTATGGCTGATCTCCAAAACGATACGCCTGGAAAGAGAACACTGTTGCGATGACCTGGTGATTGCCAGCAATACGCAGCCGCTGCATTACGCCCGTGCCCTTGTTGCGCTGGAAGAATACCGGTTAACCGCCAACCCGATGGCCATGGCTGCTGCAGACAATAAACAACATCTGCTTCACCGTATCAAACGTATCATGGAAATGAAAACTAAAAATCTCAACTATAGTCAAAAATTATTGGCAGTCATGATCATTGCAGTGGGCCTTATCGCCATCGCATGGATCAATCCTTCCAAGGTAAAAGCCGCCATTAACGAAAGTAAACTGGTACTTACTCAAAACGTGGCTACCAATCATATCAGCATTGCTGCGCCGGCGCCAGTACCTGCGCCGATACCGGCACTTACTCCAGCTGCCGCGCCTGCCCCGCATACAGGATGTCCCGACTCCTCCATAGTGCCCAAGTCCTTTGCCATGACTTTGGATCTTAACTCCGACACCACCATTGAACCTGTGACCTCCACTACAGAAGAGGAAATGATTGACAAAAGGGTCGAGGAAAAAATCAGGCGCGATCATGCCGACAATGAGCTGGTCGACGAAAAGATGCTGAAAAAGCAGATCGCCGAAGCACAAAGAAGTGTGAATGAAGCCATGCGCAAACTGAAGAATGTTGACATGAAACGCCTGCAAGCCGAAACCAACGCCGCAATGGACAAGATCGACTGGCAAGCCATCAGCGCCCAGGCACAACAGGCACAGCATGAAGCCATGCAAGCCATGAAGAATGTGGACTGGGAAAAAATGCGCCGCGATGTACAGGATGCCACTTCCAAAATTGATTTTAAAGCAATGTCGGAAGAGATTCACAAACAGCTTGCTGAAAACAAGGTACTGATGGAAAAGGCCTTCAAAGCTGCCCATGATGAATTCGTAAAACAGCGCGCGCAATATGCCGATGCACATAGAAGGGAAGCTGCTGCACATGCAGCAGATGCCCAAGCCCTGGCAGGTGATGTCAATGCCCGCATGAACAAAGCCAACGCCCTGAGAGATGAAGCCAATGCCCGCAAAACCGACGCCGAAGCAAAGGCCCGCGAAAACGCCACACACGCCCGTGTAGCAGCAGACCGGGCACGTCTAAAAGCTGCAGAGGTGCGCAAACAATACCAGGAACTCATCAACAAGCTCGCCGAGGATAAACTTGTTGATCCTTCCAAAGGCTTTACCATCAAGAAAAATGCAGATGGCCTCTATATCAACGGCGCCAAACAACCCGCCAGCGTACTCGAAAAATATAAATCCTATTTCAACAAAAAATATGTTGAGATAGACGTTAATGGGAACAGCAACTTCAATGTCAACGTTGAAGACTGATCTCCCTTTCCTTCCGCAAACTATCTTAAAGCCACTACCATTCATCAGGTAGTGGTTTTTTTTGCAGTTCATTGCCTTATCTTAGCTTTCGACAATTTCAATATCAATTATGAGAGCTTTTTTCCTCGCACTAACCATGATCGGTACTGCTACTGCCTATGCGCAAAACAGTAGCCTGATCGTGGAAAAAAACAACAAAGCCACATCTGTAAAGAATCAGGCTATGACAGGCACCTGCTGGTGCTTCTCCACCACCTCGCTGGTAGAATCTGAATGTCTTCGTAAAGGCCAGGCCGAACTGGATCTCTCTGAAATGTTTACCGTTCGTAACATTTATATCGAGAAAGCCCGGAACTATGTCCTCCGTCAGGGAAACGCCCGTTTCGATGAAGGGGGCCTCGGCCACGATGTGATCCGCGCAATTGCCACCTATGGCATCGTGCCTGAAAGCGTATACTCCGGCCTTGTGAATGGCGCCACTGCTTACAATCATTCCGTCATGACCGGCACGCTCAAAAAATACCTCGACAGCATCATCAAAAGCAAACCGCCTATTCCCGACAACTGGGAAGCCGGTTTCACCGCTATCCTGGACGAATACATGGGCAAACCTCCAGCTACTTTCGAGTATAACGGTAAAACCTATACGCCCATCTCCTTCGCCAAAGAAGTAGTGAAGTTTGATGCCGACGATTACGCTACTTTCACTTCTTTCACCCACCATCCTTTTGGCCAGCGCTTCGTAGTGGAGGTACCGGACAATTTCTCTAATGGCTCCTACTACAATGTTCCACTGGAACAACTGAAATCCATCACTAAAAGCGCCCTCGAAAAAGGCTACACGGTGATGTGGGACGCCGACGCCAGTAACCGCGGCTGGGCCAGCAACAAGGGTTACGCCATGCTGATGCCAAACGACAGCATATTGGCTACCATGAATGTTAACCCCGAAATGAAAGAAGCAGTTTACTCGCAGGAGTCACGTCAACGCCTGTACGAAGAACTGGTTACACAAGACGATCATCTCATGCACATTACCGGCATCGAGAAAACACCGGGCGGTAAAACGTTCTTCATCGTTAAAAACTCCTGGGGCAAAAAGGCTGGCCCTTTTGATGGCTATATAAATGTTTCCGAACCTTACTTCGCTATCAATACAATTACGATCATCGTTCCGAAAGCTGCGCTGGACAAGAATCTCAAGGCCGCGATCAGCAAACAGTAAATAGCACGAAAGCGTAAAGTCCCATATATACGGCGATGGCTGAAAATGCACCGTATCTATAGGACTTTACGCTTTCTCAATCAGGCAGCTATGCACTAGCTTAGTTGGCATAAGTATGAAACACCTGCCACCTGTTGTAGGGGTTTATGAATGAAGGATAGTAAATTCTTTGATATGCTGTACCGGCCCTGTTGTGATTTCAAGCTCCTTCACTTGTGAAAATGCCGGCCCTTTCCTGCACCATGCCAGAAACTGCTCCAGCAGCTCTTCTTCCGCCTCTGCCACTATCCACACACTCTCATCAGGCATATTCTTGATCTGCCCTTGCACACCCAACAAGTCGGCCATATGTTTAGCATTTGCTCTAAATCCAACACCTTGCACGCGACCTCTTACTATGATCTCTTTGTGTACGATTGAATTGGTTGTCATGGATGCTTTTTATTAACCGGACAATATTAAAAACTGAAAAACAGGATCAACAAGCGCCCATCGGCCTACCCGATCGAGCTACAATAGCGACGAATTTTGATTGATTCCGCTAATTTAACACTTATAACCATAGCACTCAAAACATTCCATGCATGGTCGGGGACAAATCAAGGGAAGCTTTAAATGGTCAACGCAGGGGGAAAACAAACACGGATGAAAACTGATATAGGGGTTAAATATTCCACATACACGGGCATGTGCATGGCAAAGTATTACATTATCAGTATCCATCGATCGACGCATGTTGCCTGCTGATCCTGCAATCCGGTCAATATTTTATGCTGCGTAATTAAACAGCGAACCTACCATATGCTCGATATCTCCAAAGACAAAATCTTTAACCTTCTCGAACTTGCCACCATTCACCGGTTTTCTCAACAAAGAAAAACAATGACAGTTAAAACTCCGCACAAACAACTGCTGGGACAACCTCGGCATCAACTGCCCTATCCTGGCCTGTGGCACACGGCCCGCTACCAATATATGCGGCTTGAAAGAAGAAGGCTTCAACTCAAATTCATGTAGCAAATTCCGTTGCAACTCTACCAATGGCTTGGGATTCGCCACATTGATAAAGATGCTGCTTCGCTCATCCGCATGCTGGAAAGTATCCAGTTTGGAAGTGTACACCGCAAATCCTGCCTGCCGCTTCGCCACATCTTCCAGCATCGTGATAAAATCATCCTGGAAACGCTCGGGGAAAACAGAACGGAACAAAGCAATGTGCACCGGCGCAGCAGTGATCGCTGCATCCTCTAAAGTAGTGGCCATATACTGCCTGATGCGGGAAATATCCTTCGTTACCAGCACATCCGGGTTAACTACCACCAGATAATCAAATGATGTTTCTGCTATGTCAATATTCGTATTCATAACCAGATATTTTAATTGACAACACGAATATACAACCTTTTTTCAGAAATACTAATTTTTTTAGCATTTTTTTGCTAAAAAAATGTGCAGCTTTACGAAACTGCACATTCTCATATACTTAGGATAATTTTTCTACGATCGCTACGAAATCAGCCGCCACTAAAGAAGCGCCGCCAATCAACCCGCCGTCTACATCCGGACAGGCAAACAATTCCGCCGCATTACCCGGTTTAGCGCTGCCGCCATACAGGATAGACAGATGCAATGCCGCTTCACGGCCATATTTCGCCGCTACCTGCGAACGGATAAACGCATGCATATCCTGCGCCTGCGCTGCGCTCGCCGTCAAACCCGTACCAATAGCCCAGATCGGCTCATAAGCAATAACTACATTTTTCAATTGCTCCGCACTCAGATGATATAAACTCTCTTCCAACTGCTTCGCTACATATTCATTCTGTGTTTCGGCCTGTCTGATCGCCAGCGGTTCGCCACAGCAAAAGATCGGCTTCAAACCATTTGCCAGCGCCAGGTCTATCTTCCTGGCCAGCATGGCATTGCTCTCATTGAAATATTCCCTGCGCTCGGAATGGCCCAGGATCACGTAATCAACACCAACTGATTGCAGCATCTCCGCCGATACCTCGCCGGTATAAGCACCTGATTTTTCACTGTAGCAGTTCTGCGCCCCTACAAAAAAACCAGGATAGCTTTTCAGCAGCTGCTTGGCCTTGGTCAGGTACGGAAACGGCGTTGAGATCACCACTTCCTGTCCTTCTCCCAGCTTCAATCCCGACTGAAGGATATCGTTGATCAGCTGCTCGCCCTGTGCCAGCGTAAGGTTCATTTTCCAGTTCGCTGCAACAATTTTTTTTCTCATAGTAAAAGTGATATTAAGTTTTAAAGGTCTTGCTGCTGATTGCCCGCATGCACTGCTTCCAGTATCCGTTGTTCTGCATGGCCCCACTCACGCCCTTTCATCACCATCCATGCCTTCGCATCGCGCAATGCCGTTTCCAGCCGGTAATTTCCGGTACTGTCTTCATTGCCCCAACTGAAAGAACGCAGGAATTTCGGTGGAAAATTCCCGCCGAAAATATTACAGGATACGCCGATCACGGTGCCTGTATTCAACATGGTATTGATGCCGCAACGGCTGTAATCTCCCATCAGCACGCCGCATTTCTTTCCCGCGGAAACCGCTTCCCGCCTGGCTTCCAGCCACACGCGCACGTCCGATGCATTATTCTTCAGGTTAGAACAGGAAGTATTGGCGCCCAGGTTACACCACTCTCCGATCACTGCATCTCCGATATATCCGTCATGCCCTTTGTTAGAATAGCCAAAGAACACGCTGTTCTTGATCTCTCCACCACCCGTGCAATGAGGCCCTAATGTGGTAGCGCCATATATCTTCGTGCCCATTTTCAATACCGCCTTCTCTCCCATGGCAAAGGCCCCGCGGATCATACAACCTTCCATCACCTGCGCGTCTTTACCAATATAGATAGGCCCTGCGCTTGCGTTCAATATGCTACATTCCACGCTGGCGCCGGGTTCCAGGAAGATATGTTCCGGCGCGATCACCTGGTTTGAAGAAGATAAAGGCGCACTAACACGGCCCTTCGTCAACAATGCAAAATCATCGCGGATAGCTTTGTCGTTGAGCGCAAAAATATCCCATGGCATATGAATACCCAATACCTTGCCCGGATAATTTTTTCGCGCACCGGCGGGCAAGAGATGTACCTCCCTGCCCCGTATCACTTTGGCCACAAGTTGATTGCTGGCATATAGTTCCTCGTCCGGCTTCAGCTCCTGTATAGCAGCCACCAGTGCGGCATCTGGCAGAATATGACCACTGATGAGCACATTGGATGCCTGCTCATCACCTTTATGTAAAGGATATTTTTCCTGTAGATGAGGGATAGTAAAATGGCTGATGCCCGTACCTAACCAACGCTCCCATTTCTCCTGGATGGTAAGTATACCTACCCGGCAAGCGGCGATGGGCCTTGTATGTGTAAAGGGGTATAACAAGTCACGTACGGGCGTGTCGAAAAGAATATAATTACGCTCCATAAGCGCTAAAAATAAAGAATCCCATCGAGAAGCCGATGGGATTCTTTAAAAATATTTTTCTAAACGACTAAGCTTTCTTAGCGTAACGTTTGTTGAATTTATCAATACGTCCTGCAGTATCCACCAATACGTTCTTACCAGTATAGAATGGGTGAGAAGTATTGGAAATCTCCAACTTGATCAACGGATACTCATTGCCATCTTCCCACTTTACAGTTTCTTTGGAAGGAGCAGTGGAACGGCTTAAAAAGCTGTGTCCGTTTGACATATCTTTAAATACCACAAATCTGTAACTTTCTGGATGGATTCCCTGTTTCATATCAAAATTTTGTAAATGCAGAGTGCAAAGGTAAGCTATTTTCCATTACACTCAAACTAATTTCTAAAAAAATCAGGATTTCATATTCACATATTGCAGGGGAATACCCAGGTTCGATGTCTTCATCGTCTGTATAACCTCCTGTAAATCATCGATCTTCTTACCGGTAACCCGTACAATATCGTCCATAATGGCCGCCTGTACCTTCAAACCGGAATCTTTGATCAATTTCACGATCTTCTTGGCATCTTCCTGTTTAATACCATTCCGCACCGGTATCTCCTTCTTATATACCTTACCACTCTGGTAAGGTTCCTTACTCTGGTCGTAGATGGCTGCATCCAGGCCCTGGCGCATCGTTCTGCTGACCAGCACATCCAGCACCTGCCCCAGCTTCATATCACTCTCCACCTCCAGGTTCAACACCATATCCTTCTTGTTCAGTTCTATGTTTACGTGTGAGTCCTTAAAATCAAACCGGTTGGTGATCTCCTTTTTTACAGTATTCACGGCATTATCCAGTGTCTGTAAATCTACTTTGCTAACAATATCAAAGGACGGCATAACTGATAAAATTTAATGTATAAGCTGCTTGTTCCGGCCACAAATATAAAAAGAAAAAGCAGGTAGTGAACTACCTGCTTTTTTGGGAAAAACACCTTATAACCTAAATCTGAATCACAATTTGGAAATGTTACCTCTGCCGGAAACGGACTGCTGAATGGCAGGGCAGCCTTTATACTGCACATTACCATTGCCGGAAACGGTCACACTCAGCGTTTTAACGGCGTTCACCTTGGCATTGCCGGAACCGGAAATACCGATCTTCACATCCTGCGATTGCAAGTCAACGGCATCAATATCAGAGGCGCCGGATGTACCATAACTAGCATCATTGGCACGGCCTTGCAGATGTATCTTGCTGGCGCCGGAAGTACCTACAGACACTTCATCGGCATCGATATTCAGATTACACTCTGATGCACCGCTGGTACCCAGGCTCAAATGGTCGGTACGCAACTGCCCTTCACTGCGGAAACCGCTCGCCCCGCTGGATTCGAGGCCGGATACCTCTTTCATGGTCACATACACGGTCACCGGTTTGGTGGTACGGATATGTTCTCCTTTTTTAGTATAGATCTCCAGCTTGCTGCCGCTGATCTCTGTAACAATGTAGGGCAGCAGGTTCTCTTCCGCCTCTACTTTTATGGTGTGGTCATTACCCTGGCGGATCACCACTTTGTAAGGACCCGATGTGCTGATTTTCTTGAAGGGAGATGCTTTCCGCTCTTCCTGTTTAACAACGCCGTTGCCGGTGATCTCACTGTAACGGATAAACGAAGAAAGCAGGAAGGCTGCCAGTACAAATGGCAAAGCAATTAATAGTTGTTTACGGAGTATTTTCATAGCGTACAAAATTTTTCAGATTTTAGAATGGCGTTTTATTAAGTTATTTATTACATCGCATCCAGGTGTATATCAGCATTGGTGCCTTTTATCTTCAGCGTCGGCGATTGCTCGCTGCCGGCGGCTGTTTGCGCTGTATATGCCAATGAAGATGCTTTCTTGTTGGATGTTACATTTTTCAGCTCCAGCCCGCCGGTTTTCAAATCGCCGAATACCAGGTTGATGTCCAGCTGCAAAGACAGCTTCCGCGGAAAATTCAGTTTGAGATCGGCAAAGGTGAGATTAAACTCTCCTCCTTTAAAGGCGCTGCCCATCCTCTTCGCAGAGAAGTCGCCGTAAGTCATGCGTACAGATGCCTCGGTCGACAGTTCCCCCAGGCGCAGATCTGTATAGGTAGTATGTGCATCGATCGTACCCACACGTTCCATTTTGTAATCATCATATGTACCATGTACTTTAAGATCGTTAACATAGGTCACCACGTAACTACTGTAGTTGGAATGGGTGGTCAATCCATCCAGCTGCTCGCTGCGCAGGCTGGAGTAATTCCCGTTTACATTTACGTTGCCGGCTTTACCGATCTTTCCCTTATCGCAGTAATTGATGCGCAAGGTTACATCCGCAGCCTCACGAATATCATAGGTACAATAATTCATGGAAAGCGTAACGGGGAAGTTGAATTTGTCCGCGATCACATCTCCGAAATTATTCTCTATCATCATCTTTCGTAATGATCTCGGTATGTACACATCATAGTCGATATTCACAAAGTCCTTTGAGTCGATCTTGCTGCCCCAGGAAAACCAGCTGCCGCCTTTACCTGGCGTGTATACCGTGCGCAGCTGCACAGACGAGCTGCCGCCTTCGGCATTGATATCTACCATGTCGGCGATTTTTTGTGCATCGTCTTCATTTTTACCGAAGCCGGTAATCAATACAGTAGCCTTGATCACATTCTTATCCCAGCTATGGAAAACGATCTTTCCATATTTGTTGGAGATGCCGAGCACTGCGCCATCAGACACATTAAATTCCTTCGTGACAGTCTTTTTGTACGAGATATCGCCGGGGCGGGCCATCGCCAGCACGGGAAACACCAGGCACAAAAGCAGGTTAAATTTCAGCTTCATATTGTTTTTTTGATTGCTTTGGGGTTGCGTGTTTGGATTGCAACTCTTCCAAAATTTTATCGAGAAGATCAAGTTTGAGTTGGTAATACTTTACTATCGCTGCGCGGATCCTTTCATTGCCTGGGTTATTTTTTAGCTCTCGTTCCAGCATTTTGTAGGTATCGTTGCGAAGTTCCAATTCGTGGAGGGCGCTGCTGTCCAGCCCCAACTCTGCGGCCGGATAGGATTTGATCACTTCCAGTTTTTCTTCTATGCGGTTGGTGTAGAAATTTTTTGCTTCCACCATTTCAGGCGCGATCATCGCGAGTTCCGTGGTGTTATGGTGTTGCCTGCTGCGGTTGGTGAAGAAGAAAATTGCAGCGGCGTTGATCAGCAATACGGCTATCACGGCGGCTTTGAACCAGTTCTTTGCGAGAAGCCGTACCACTTTGCCCTGGCTGTTCTTACCCAGCTCCTTTTCCAGCGCATCCCAAATTCGGGGCGAAGGCCCGCGCTCTTCAAACTCCTCCCGGTGCTGCTGTATAAAACTTTCAAAATTGTCCGGCATTAACGAATATAATTTTGCTGATTTACAATCTGTCTTACTTTCTCCTTAGCCCGCATGTACTGCGTTTTGGCAGTCGATTCAGAAATGCCCAGCATTTCTGCGATCTCGCGGTGAGAATATTCTTCAAAAAGGTAGAGGTTCAAAACGGTACGATAACCATGCGGCAACGTTGTGATGGCCGACTTGATAGCGCTTACCGTCCAGGTGAACTGGTCTTCATCTACTGCCGCTTCTTCCGGCATCTCTACTTCTTCTACCTCTTCAAAATACACCTTTTTTTTACGGAGACTATTCAAACAGTGGTTCACCACTATTCTTTTGATCCACGCTGTAAGGCTGGTATCGTTCTCCAGCTTGCCGATGTTGCGGTGGATCTGTAAAAATGCCTCCTGCAAGGTGTCTTCTGCATCACTGGTGTTACCCGTCATCCGCAAACAGATATTATACATAGCTCCCGCATAGGCATCGTACAGTTCCCGGAATGCGCGAACATCCCCTTTCTTGCAGCGGTCTACTACATGCTCTGTTAATTGCGATTGATTCAAGTTACTGGCTGATGCTTTCATTATAAAGACAATGATTGTAAAAAAGGTTGCACGGGCCGGAACAATTTTCCGGGCGATTGGTGGGAAGAGTCAGGGAAATTTCAGTTTTACCAAGACATATTTAATTATCTTTTAATTATTTATACAGAAAGATGATTAATATATCTGTTAAAAAATATTTTTTTCAAATGTAGAAAGAATGAGAGTCCCTGATCTTTAAATTCCACCAAACGCGTGTTTTTTGTGACGAAATGAAAGAAAACGCGGCCTGACGAGAGGCCGCGTTACTCCATCCTTATATACCTAAAAAACCATCTTGAATCGAGATAAGGATTAGTTACCAGCCTGTTTCACGCGGCTCTGTTCTGCCTCCAGCCCGGTCTGGCGGTTACGGGCGGCCTTCACATTCGCATTACCGAAGCGGTAGGTGAAGGCAACACGCACCTGCTGCGCATCGTTCCTGGCGGTTACGGCGGTGTATCTGCCTGCATTATCGAAAGTGCCACGGAAGTAGTTCGTTCTGAAAACATCGGTCACGTTGAACTTCAGTATGCCCTTGCCTGCCAGTATCTTGTACTGCGCGCCCAGGTCCAGGCTCCAGATAGATTTCATCCTGAACAAACCTTCATCTGCTATCTGTGGTGATACATAGAAGACCACTGCTTCTGCCGACAGTTTCTTGTTAATCGTGAAGGTATGTTGCGTGCGGCCGAAAAAGCCCACTGCATTCAGTTTCACCGGGTTGTTATTCACCACCGTTTCATACATGTTGTAAGACAATGACGCAGTTGTGAAGCTGTTCCACCATTTGGTGATTGGCGCCGGTGCAGACATGCTCAGGTTGAAGTTGTCAGACTTGGCCACGTTGAGGTATTTATACCTTACGACCGTTGTATCGCCGGTAACAGGGTTCCTGTCAGCCTCCAGGATACGGGTGATCATATCTTTGGAATGCGCGTATCCGAGAGACGTGATCAGGAACTCCTTGAATGTATGTGTGATTTCGAAGTTGTTGGAATACTGCGGCTTCAGATAAGGGTTACCGGATATTTTCGTATATCTGTCCAGGTAGTAATCGAAGGGGTTCAGGTCTTCGTAGCTCGGACGCTGGATACGACGGCTATACGTTAATCCGAAACTGTTATTTTTATTAGCCTGCCATGTGAAAGCCGCGCTGGGAAACAGGTTCAGGTAAGTGGTATCATTCTCTACTGTTTGAGTACCGCCATTCCTGATATATGTTGAACGACCGTTAATATGCGTCTGTTCTGCACGGAGGCCCAATTGCACACCGAACTTTTTGAATTGTTTGTTGAAATTCACATAGGCAGCATTGATATTTTCTTTATAGATAAAATGGTTGGAGCGGGCCGTATCTGCGATCCAGTTGTTGAGGCGAAGTGAATCAAAGAGGGCGTTGTTATCTGTTTTTACAAAGCTCACTTTAACACCCATCTCCAGTTTTGCCTGCTTTTTCAACGGATGTATGTAATCGATCTTCGCTGTTTTAATATCGATGCTGGACGGCTGGTTGCTACGTGAGGTATCGCTGCCCAGCAGACCTTTGTTGCTGCCATCCCTCGTCAGCGCGTAGATCTGGGATGTTTCTTTATTAGAGTTGCGTGCATAGTCCAGGTCGATGTTCAGTTCCTTACCTGTAGTATCCAGGATGCCGCGATAGTTAATATTATACGCCCCTCTTTTCCAGGTGGAATTGTTATCGTTATTGGTGTACAGGATAGAATCCAGGGCTTTCCCGTTGCCGATATAGGTAGCGCCTCTGTTCGGGTTGTCGTGGCTGCGTGTAGACAGGTCCACCATCACGCCTATTGTGTTATTCTTGTTGATGAAATAGTCTGCCCCTATTTTTCCACCATTGTAATTGGATTGCTGGTGAATGGAAGTTGACTGATCAAACACCTGGTATCTGCCATTGTTATCATACATGGAGCGGAAAAGCCTGAGATCCTGCTGCTGTTCGCGGTGATTATAGTTATAAGAACCATACACGTTGAATTTCTCGGAACGGTTATTCAGGTTGAGGGAGCCGTTCCACCGGGGCCATGTGCCATAAGCGCCACCTACAGTCAGGTTTCCGTTGGTACCATAGTTACGGTTCTTTTTTAGTTTGATGTTGATGATCCCTGCGTTGCCCGCTGCATCATACCTGGCTGATGGGTTGGCAATCAGCTCGATCTGTTCAACATTGGAGCTGGGCATGCTTTTCAGCAATTCGGCAACATCCTGGGAGTTCATATTGGTTAGCTTGCCATCTATCATGATCATCACCCCGCTTTTTCCTTTCATAGAGATATTACCGTCTTTATCTACGGTGATAGTGGGCGATTTTTCCAGTACTTCCATAGCGGTACCACCAGCAGCGGTAATGCTGTTCTCTACATTCACCACCATTTTATCGGCTTTCTGTTCTACAAAAGGTTTGCGGGCGGTTACATCTACCCCGGTGAGGGTTTTGGTGCTGGTTTCCAGTGTAAGTGCCGGCAGCTGCAGGGTGGCGCCGTTCACGTCAAATACCTGGCTATATTTTTTACTCATGCCTACATAAGCGGCAGCGATGAGATACTTACCTTGTTTTACCTGCTCAAATTCATACTTGCCACTGATGTCTGCGATAGCGCCTTTTACCAGTGAAGAGTCTTTAGCTTTTAATAAAGTTACTGTTGCAAATTCTACGGGTTTATTGCCGGCTTGCATGATCTGGCCGGATACTTTAGGGCCATTCTGTGCCTGAGCCATCAATGCAGCGCTTAAAACACTCAATGTTAAGGTAAACGCTTTAAAATTCGGTTTCATATAAGGGGATTTAGACTTTTTAGTTTTTTAGATATATGTCTTCTATCAAGAACCTTGGTTTATCTACTACAGTAGTTTAACAACTACAATGTAAAGGTAGGTATTATGCATTGCATAGTACATAACTTTACACAAACGGTCAATAGATAGTGACGATCGGCGAAATTGAAAAGAACATTAGGAAGACGACCCGTCAGAAGATTAGTTGCAGAGGGCGGGGTGATTATTAAACAACGGCCAAAAAACGGGATAAACGGTTTTTGGGGAGAGATAAAAAACGGCACCCTTATATTAAGGAGTGCCGCTGGCAAGAAAAACAAGACATATTACTAATCTAATTAAGACTTTCATCAATCCGCATCACATTGCGGATAGATCTCCTCCGGTGGTGATATAACTGCATCGCATATACGAACAGCGCCATCCCGCAGGAAACCAGCAACAGCAGCCAGCTGTTTCTCAGGAATATCCAGAAATTTTGTGGAGAAAAGATACGTCCTACCATTACTGCTTCGGGCACCAACATGGCAAATTGGTCGGTGTGCGGGTTAAAGTCGCCATAGCTGTAGCCTTTCATAAAATGGATACTATTCAGTATGATCGGTATCTGGCGGCGGATAACGGGCAATTGGGAAATATCTCCTACTGCTGTGAAACAGAGCACGCCTTTACGCCCGGGCACCCGGATCTCATAATTGAGCATGGCCTGTCGCCCCTCGTCAAATTCCAGCACGCGCGGCCAATGCAAGGCCCTGGCCTCTTTATCATAGTAGGGAGCAAACGCCCAGTTGATACCGGTTACAGGCCCAAGCCCCTGTTGTATCAGCAACTTGTTATCTTCCTTCAGCGCCTGTTTCATTCTACGCAATAGCTCATCGTAATTAATATCGCTCAATCCTTTCTCACTAACATAACCGGTTGATTCGAAAGAAACTTCAAATCCCCACACGTCTTCATCCATGGGGCCTACCCCGTCAGGTAACAGCATCCCCACCATATCAGGGTTCTCACGGTTCCCCCATAGCCGGGCCACCAGCACCTTGCTTTGTGCGGCATCCAGAAAACGATAGCCATGCGGCACCTGCAATAAAGTACCACCCGGCAAAACCTGCTCGCCGGCATGATAGGTAAAAGAGGCCACTATTGAATCGGCCGGATCAAGCCTGTCGTATTTACTTAAGCTGTCCTCATTACAGGCAAACATTTTAAGGGGACCGGACAGGCAGATCATTAACAAGCTGCTAAAAAAAGTACACATTGCTCAAGGTAATTACAGCTCAACAAAAATGGAGAAAACTTCATAGCGGGTTTTCGGCTAGTACAAAATTAGTGTTGTCAACTGTTGTTACATTGCAAAGTAGATAAATTGGCGATGTGGGGAAATAACACGTTATCATCATTTCCACGAAAGCCCAAGCGGGCACTACCCCTACTGCGGCTGCATTTTATTTTTTAGTCAACTTGGGATCAATGAACTCCCAATCAGTGATATGCGCCCATCGATGCTCCTTTTTCATGATCGCTTCAAATTCTTTTGCCATTTCAGGGTGCGCAGCAGCTACATCTTTTGTTTCAGATGGATCATCGCGAAGGTTATAGATTTCCCATGGAGCATTGCGGTCTTTGCTCATATGGCTCTTCACGCCTTTCCAGTCGCCCTTGCGGATGGCCACCTGGCCACCTTTCTCAGGAAATTCAAAATAGAGATAGTCGTGTTGTTGTTGGGCCTTTTTATTACCCAACATTGTCGGCAGCATAGAAATACCGTCATTGTGCGGTGCGCTGATATTGGCCATGGCAGCCAATGTAGCCATCATATCATATTGTACGCATATCAGGTCACTTACGGCGCCGGCAGGGAAATGGCCGGGCCAGCGGGCAATAAAAGGTTCCCGGATGCCGCCTTCATAAAGATCTTGCTTGGCTCCCCGCAGGCCGCCATTGCTGTTAAAGAACTCCACGTCTGCGCCGCCAACAGAGAAAGTGGCACCGTTATCACTGGAAAACATAATGATGGTATTGTCATCGAGCCCCAAAGATTTGATCAGCTCCATTACCTTGCCCACTTCTGAGTCGAGATACGTGATCATCGCTGCATAAGTGGAGCGCGGGTATAACGTTGACGCATATCCTTTTTCGCCGCGGTAAGGCGTTTCAGGGAACTGGCCGATATAAGCCTTCACTGCAGAATCGGGCGCCTGCAACGATACGTGCGGCCCGGTGAAAGGAAGATACAGGAAGAAAGGCGCCTTGCTGTGCTCGCGAATAAATGCTGCGGCCTTCTCTCCCATCTTATCCATAGAATATTCACTACCCTTGAATTTATTGTAGGCGGCAGCATCCGTCTCATCTGGCCGCAGGCGTTGGTGCACGTTGATCACAGGATTATTCAGCATCACCTTTTGATCATTCTCCCATAAATGCGTGGGGTAAAAGTTGTGCGCCTGCTTCTGATCCATGTATCCATAAAAGTAGTCAAACCCTTGCTGGTTAGGGCTTCCGGTATTATAAGGCATTCCCAGGCCCCATTTGCCAATGGCTCCTGTAGTATACCCCGCCTGTTTGAGCATGCGGGCAATGGTCATGGTATTTTCCGGCAACGGCATCTGCCCGCCTTCGGTACTATCTGCGAAGCCGCCAAATTCATAATTACCGCGGATATAGGAATGGCCGCCATGGCGGCCGGTCATCAGCATACAACGGGCTGGCGCGCACACCGGCGTACTGGTATAGTGCTGCGTAAAACGTATCCCCTCTTTGGCCATCTGGTCGAGATGCGGCGTGCGGATCTTCTGCTGGCCATAGCAACCCAGTTCACCATAACCCAGGTCATCTGCATAGATATAGATGATATTGGGTTTCCTTGTAGAAGACTGCTTACGTTGCGCGGAAGCCAGCAGTGGCGTTACCGCCAATAGCCATAACATATACCTGCTGATGCGTGGTAATACTTTCATTGTTCGTCCGAAATGTGATGTTCAGACAAGATATGAAAAAGAGTGGATTATTCCAGCTTAATATTGTTGAGCAATGTTGGTAATTCCTGTTGAATGAGTTCAAAGAACACACGCTCCTCCTTGCGGATATGCGCTTCCAGGCTATTGGCCAGCAGGTCCATGGCATCGTCCAGGTCCACGCTTTCTGTGAGTGCGCTGTACATCCGGGATATCTGGCGGTGCTCTGCTTCCAGTTCCTGTATCATGGTATCGATGCCGGCATGATGGCCTTTGCATTTTTCGAACAGGTACTCTTCCTTCTGGATATGCGGCACCATCAGTTCCTGGAACACTTTCACGATATATTCAAACCTGGCCTGTGTTTCAAGGGGAAACCCTTCATATGGGGCAGCATCCTTTTTCAGATACCGGCATACAAAAAGCAGGCGCTTATGCTCATGCGATAAAGGCACTAAAGTAGTGTGACGTTGCATATAAAATCAGGAGACAGCCGTTGCGGTTGTATTGTTTTTGCGGCAATACCAGATGAATACGAATCCGCCGATCACCATCAGTGCGGAAATGATCTCCGCCTGCGTGGGATGGAAACCGAAGATATCGTATTTGGTGTTTACTCTTATTTTCTCAATAAAGAATCGTTCCAGGCCATTTAATATAAGGTAGATGCCGAAGATCACTCCAGGTACGGTTATTTTTTTGCGGATCGCCCAAAGCACCAGGAAGAGGCCAATGCAGGCAATGATCTCATATAACGGTGTCGGATATACGGCCACAGGCAACACTTTACAATATTGGCCATCACAGCCCGTCATCTGCACTCCTTCTTTCACTACATTGTGCGGATAACCATATGCAAAAAACCAATCGGGCAGAAAGCCCAGTGCAGCCGGCTTTTCAAAGGCGGCATGCGGTATATGGTCCACGCTCGGATATTGTTGCAGGAAGAAATTAGCATTTTTCTGTACAACGCTATTGAAAGCTGCCGGGGCTACTTTCACCACTTTACCGGTGCTGTCGGATGCATACGCACTGTTGTAGATACCCCAGTCGCCATCCCCTGCAAAGTGGCATCCCATCCTGCCGATGCCGTAAGCCAGCATCAACGCGGGTGCGGCGCTATCCACCAGGTGTTTGATATTGATCTTTTTCTTGCGGGCGTAATTAATAATAACGATCGACGCTACAATGAGGCCTCCGTAGAAAGTGAGGCCACTGAAGGAAATCAGCGAACCGATCGGGTCTTGTACAAAGTCGTTCCAGTTCTCCAGGTTATGGAATATCTTGGCGCCGATAAGACCAGCCACTGCGGCCATCACGGTGAAATCAGGCACGCGCTGGTGTGGCATTACCTGTATGATCTTCTCTTCAGGCTTGGCTTTCGCTGTTTTCTTCTTTGAATTGTATTTATACCATCCCATTGCAACGCCCAGGATCACGCCTGCAAGCAAGCTGCCCTGGGTAGACATGATATACCCTTGCAGATCCTGCGAGGCAGTGCTCCATTGGAAGAACAGTCCGAGTATTTTGAAACCTAAAAGGAAACCCAACAGGGCGTTGGCGATGATCTCGCTCTGTGAAGCGCCTTGTCCGATGATCACTTTTTCAGGCACGCCTTGTAACCATCCTAATTTTTCACGGCGTTTTAGTTCGTTGGTCAACACATATGCAGCTGCCAGGAATGCAACTGCTACAAAAAAGCCAAATGTCTGAAATATCTTGAGTACAGGGATTTCTAAGCCAAACAGGTCCTTAAACGCGTAATATAAATTAGGATACATAGCCTTAAAAAAAATTTGGTGATCTGAGTTTTCCTATGAACAAAGCCGAATTAATCACAAGGAAAATCAAACCACCAAAGTACGTAGCAAATTTGAATTTAGAAATTCAAATTTAGAGTTTTAAAGTTTTAGCAATATTGTTCAAAAGCGTCTGCGAGGTTAGCAGCAATCATCTGGGCTGAACGGCCTTCGATCATATGACGTTCAATGAAATGCACTAACTGGCCATCTTTAAACAATGCTATAGAAGGAGAAGATGGAGGATAAGGCAACAAGTGGGTACGGATCTGCTGCACGGCAGCGCCATCGAAACCGGCGAAGCTGGTTGTGAGCCTGTCTGGTTTCTTTTCGCTGTGCGCTACCGCCATCAGTACGCCCGGACGGGCAGTGCCTGCTGAGCAGCCGCATACAGAGTTGATCACCACCAGGGTTGTACCTTCTTTTTTCAATGTATCATCCACTGATTCTACCGTCAGTAATTCTTCAAATCCATTATCCGTCAATTCTGCCTTCATGGGCATTACTAATTCCGCTGGATACATATAATTATAGTTTTTTTTAGTTGAAGTTTCGACAAAGTTAAATATAAGGAAGCAAAAAGTAAAAAAATGGATGAGCAAGACGACTTTTTGACACAATTCAAACAATCATAAAGACAAAATGTCACAATCTGTAATGTTTTTACTAACAAAATAGCAGTTTTTCTGGCATGGTATCCCATTTGATCTGCAAGGAGTGTTGAACAAAAAAATGATTTAACACAAAAAAACTATAAACTATGACACTCGTAAAATTTCACAACAACGCGCACCCAAGAACCTTCAATGGCATCGTTGACGACATCTTTAATGGTGGATGGAGCAGGATCATTAAAGATGATTTCCTGACCAACGATTTCTTCAGTACTCACCCGCCGGTAAACATCGTAGAAACCAAAGATGCATTTCTGCTGGATGTGGTAGCCCCGGGCTTCAGCAAAGAAGATTTCAAGATCAGCGCAGATGAGAAAGCCATTACCATCAGCGCCGAAAGAAAAACTGAAACGAAAGATGAAAACGACAAACAGGTACGTCGTGAATTTACTTTCAAATCTTTCAAACGCTCTTTCTCTATCAGCGAAAACGTTGATGGTAGTAAAACCAGCGCAAAATATGACAACGGTATCCTGAAAGTAACCCTTCCCAAAAAGGAAAACAAACAGGATGCACCCAAGGAAATAGTAGTGGAATAAGGGATACGAAGGTCATCTCCACCCGGAAATGACCCGTAACATGGGGGTTGAAGAGGGAACGCCTTTCAGGTGTTCCCTTTCTTTTTTGTTTAACATTGATCGTGTATAATTCACACAAACGTTTAATCCTCCGTTGCCGATTTATGCAATAATTTGCTGTTTCTAAGCACGCAGTAATGGCAAAGATGTTCAGGGGTGCCTGGCTATTCATCAGAAATACTTATCTCAGCGCAGAAAGCGCTGTAATCGGAAACGTATTGCAACACACACAGGACACGTATGAGCAGGCCAAGATCAAACTGATCTTCGACTATATCTTTTTTTATTGCAGTGCACTCTTACCAGTGCTCTTCCTCGCCATGCTTACACAAAACGAAGTGAATCTTATTATCATTCCTTTTGTATATGGCATGACCGGCATCTGTCTTTTTTTATTGAAAAAAGGTGTCAGCATTTCTATCGTTGGTTCGCTAACCTCCTTGACTACACTGGCAATGCCTATCCTCTCCTCCTATTTTAATAACCAGGATGTTTCGCCTAAATATGCCATCATCTGGATGGTGAGCATATTGCTTTGCTACATCACTGTTAACCTGGCCACAGCGCTCGCCTGGAGCCTGATCCTTTGTTCGTACCTCGCCATGGTGGCCTATATCAAGCTGAACGCCATTCCCGTATACGTATCCCCCGGATATTCCAACGCTTTCCAATACCTGTCCAATCCCTTGGTGGTGGCCATTTACATCCTGTTTGTCATACGCGCGCTGGGCCAATACTACCGCAATATCATCTCGATGGAAAAGAGACGGACGAAGGAAAAGCAACAGCAACATCTTTCTCTCATCAATCAAAACCTCACTAAACAGTTCCTGCTAGTAAAAGGATTTTCACGTTCCGGTAAAGCTGCTTTCGTAAACGGGGAGCTGGAATTGCTGGAGGCCTGTTTTACAGAGATAGAAAAACAGTGCGGATCGGCGATCGACTTTTTAAATGAGGCACAGGAAGATTGATAAATACTACGTCTGTGTGACATATTTTCTTTTTTCATCCCCTGTTTTTACACAGCCCGGGAAACAAGTAAATAATACCATCAATACAGTTGGGCATCTGCTGCCATCTCTGGCATAAGAGGTAATATTTCCAGTTCACAAAAAGGTAATAAAAATTACAACTTTTAGGGCTTATCCGCCTTGTGGGAGTGCTCTATCTTTGCACTATCAAATTCATCGATCCTATTGTCCTTATGCTGATGAATATCATATAACCTATGCCATGACAGGGCCTTTCAGTAAAATGAAGGCCTTTTTTATTTATAGCTATTTCTCACTATATCATAAAAAATACAGATAAAAAATAAGCCCCCCGAAAAATCGGGGGGCTTTCAGTAGGATTACTAACCCATTTTTTTAATAACCCAATATCTTTAACATGCTTTGAGCAGTTTGTTCTTTTGCATACAGCCAGTCTTTCAACTGACCATTCTTGTCCTGTCCTACGATCACATGTTTCGGCGAGGGGATCAGACAGTGCTTGATACCTCCATAGCCGCTCAATTGATCCTGATAGGCGCCGGTATGGAAAAATCCAATATACAAAGGCTCGCTACTATTGCCTTGTTTGGGCAGGAACACGGCATTTATATGCTCCTCAGATGTATAAAAGTCGTAACCATCGCAGGTGAGGCCTCCAAGATGTACTTCCTGATACTCCTGGTCCCACTTGTTGATCGGCAACATGAGGAACTTCTCACCTATCCCCCAGGTATCCGGCAGTGTAGTGATGAACGAGCTATCGATCATATACCAGATCTCACGGTCGTTCTGCATCTTCTCACCCACTACGCTGTAAATTACTGCGCCGCTCTCACCCACGGTAAAGGAACCAAATTCTGTGTAGATGTCTGGTACAGGTACCTTGTTCTTCTTACACATACTTTTGATATTCGCCACGATCTCATTTACGATGTAATTGTAATCGTAATCAAAACCGAGGGAGTGCTTAATCGGGAAACCGCCGCCGATGTTGATACTATCCAGTTCCGGACAGATCTTTTTCAGTTGGCAATAGAGGTTGAGCACCCGGTTAAACTGGCTCCAGTAGTAGATATCATCTTTGATACCCTTATTCATAAAGAAGTGCAGCATTTTCAGCTCGAACTTCTCATTACCTTTCAGCTTGTCCACATAAAACTCAAGGATGTCCCTGGAGCGTATACCCAGCCTGGAGGTATAGAAATCAAAGGTAGGTTCTTCTTCAGCCGCAATGCGGAGGCCGAGTTTCACCTTATCTTTCGAACGGATATTCTTCTGATAATCTTCCAGCTCTTCTTTATTATCCAGAACGGGGATTACATTTTTAAAGCCACTGTTGATGAGCTTCGAGATCGCTCTGGTGTAGGCTTTAGTTTTGTACCCGTTACAGATCACAAAGGTTTCTTTGTTGATCTTCTTACGCTCATACAGCTTGTTGATAATGTCGATGTCATAAGCGAACGAAGTTTCGATGTGGATGCCGTGCTTGAGCGTTTCCTCCATGATAAAGGAGAAGTGTGAGCTCTTGGTGCAGTAGCAATAATAATAATTCCCGTCGTACCTGTTCTTCTTAATGGCATCCTGGAACATCTTTTTCGCCTTGTTGATCTGCATGCCTATTTTAGGCAGGTAAGTCAACTTAAAGGGTGTTCCGTACTTGTCAATCAACGCCTTAATATCCAAACCATTGAATTGCAGGTAGTTGTCTTTAACATCAAAGCCCTCCTGGGGAAATTCAAAGGTCTGGTTAACGAGGTCTGTGTAGGTGCTATTCATTTAATGCTGAGAATGAATTTTAGGAATTAGCAATAAAATTTAAACTTCAGGATAAATGTTCCTTTCCCCTCGCTGGAAAACTCCTGGTTTACACACCTACGTCAGTTCGAAACCCAGCAAAATTGGTTGCAAATCTAAATATTTTGTTGATTGCTGCAGTAATTTTTTTACCGAGGGTACGAATAAAAATGAACGATTACCGGCGCAAATATACAAACTATTACAAATGAGCTTATTATATAATTTTATTTAATATTTTATTTGGACGAACGGATTACTTCCAGCGCTTGTTTTCCTTCGCAGAAAAGCAGGTCCAGGATACTTAGCCCGGGAATGAAGCCGGTGCGGTCCTGGAACACTTGCGTATAGGCAATACCGGACTCATCTGTTTCGCCTGGCAAAATGGTACCACGGGCATCAGTAACACCGTTCACTTCTTTCTCATAACTATTGGTAAACGTAATTTCTGGCAGAAGGTTGAGTTTGTTGCTAACCCATTCGAAACAGGAGAGGTTCCAGTCGAGTAAAAAATCGAACTTTTTTTCGAACAGCATTTCGAGCTCGGCCTCATAATATTCGAACCAGGGAGAGCGCCTGTAAGCAGACACGAGCGTTTTCCAATGCAGCGCCTGCCATTTCTCCTCATTGCTGATCCTGACATCTTTCATAACTGTCCGCTGATTCTTTCCTTTGGTAAGCGGCACGCTTAAAATCATTCG
This sequence comes from Chitinophaga vietnamensis, assembly GCF_902167635.1. Classification (GTDB taxonomy): domain Bacteria; phylum Bacteroidota; class Bacteroidia; order Chitinophagales; family Chitinophagaceae; genus Chitinophaga; species Chitinophaga vietnamensis. The sequence goes on along the minus strand of NZ_CABHMS010000004.1, from coordinate 513,961 downwards.
CCCGTTTGGACCGGCGAGGTAACAACGGTTCCTGTAACTCACCTTTTGGTAGTGTTCATATCTCTCAATCTGCAATATGTCGTGTTCAATTAAAGTTTTATAAAAATTAATGGGCGGAAAATATTGTAATTCAATCAACAATACACTATTTTTTGCATGCTCTGTCATAATGTCAACATTTAAAATTGCAGACCTGAAAATCTATTCATTCACCAGGTGAACTATTTATAATTTACCACTTAACAATTAACTTTAAGTAACTGGATAACAATTCATAGAAAACTTTTAAAAATGCTAATGAAATTAGTTTTTTCAAGTTTGAAGTAAAATTCCAGGTAGATGCAAAAATACTAAAGATATTAGTGGCTTTGAAGAGATTTTTAGCGGCCTGATGAGGAAATGCAAAGATAACAGAAATACTTAAAAAATGTATTTTTTCATATTTGTTAATTACATTATTTAAAAACCAGGCTCTCCCCTTTCGGGGGAAATTGCGCCGTTAAATCTTTCCTAATTCAAGCACCCTTTTTTGAGAAATAAAACCTTTACCGTAGGTTTGAAAAAAATTCAACCGCTGATTTTACCATGAAATTCATCCGTCTTATATTAGTTGTTTTTGTGATTTGGGGAATGGCGAGTTCCTGTGAAAAAATGAAGGATCTCCAATTTGTGAGAGTAGCTGGCATGACCATGAGCGAACTGGGAATGTCCAAAAGTATCGTACGGATGACCTTGGCATATTATAATCCCAATAATTTTAAGCTGCAATTAAAGGACGCCAACTTTGACCTTTTCTTTGACGATACCCCGGTTGGCCATTCCATCCAGGATACGATGATCTACATCCCGGCCAGGGACACTTTTTATTTTCCGGTAAAACTGGAGGTGAATATGGGCAATGTATTACAGAACGCCTGGAGCGCTTTCTCCAAGAAAGAAGTAACCATCAAAGCTACCGGCAACTGTAAAGTGGGTAAAGGCGGCGTTTATCTTCCCTTCCCGATCAAATGTGAAACAAAGCAGGCGCTTAACTTCTTCTGATCTCAATTTTCCAGCAATGATAGTATGCCGGTTAAATGCCGGCTTTCCTCCAGTGTTTTTACTGGCGGCAGCCCTATTTCTTTTCTTAATTGATTGATATTGGATAAATCAATAGTGGTAAACCTGTCATGGCGGTGATACACCTTCCAGGCAATGGCCGTTTTCAACACTGCGGCTTTCACGCGGATAGTATGCGCAGCATAGCGCCCCGGATGCAGATGAATGTAATGATCGCGGTTGGCCGCATACCGCAGCACCCAGCGGGAACCATCCGATAGATGGATTTCAAGGTAATGGCCTGAGGCAACCAGCAGCTTTTCATAAGCAGCCTGGCTGGTAGCACCGAGGCGATGTAGCGCCTGCATGGTTTCTTCGAAAAGGGCTGGCAGCGTCAAAGCGCCGCAGTAGAGGTCCATCTGTGACGCGCCGATCACGCTGAGCTGTGAAGTTAACTCTGCCAGCGTACAGGTGGCAACAAACTGCCGGATGCTGCCCAGATGATGTTTCAGCGGATTGAAAAGTACCGGGTATGTGGAGGAAGAAGTGATAGCACAGGGCTTTAAAAAAACTCCCGGTGTGGAAGCACCGGGAGCAGGAATAGCTTATTAATGTTTCTTGTCCGGCATGCCCCCGCCGTCTTCCGGCTTTTTGCAGCATGTAGGCAATTTGGCATATGATTCAGGATTGGCAGTTACGTTGTCTGCATCATATCCTGCATTGGCGATGCCTGTTTTGATATTTTCGATGTTGGTACGGTCAGACCAGTATTTCACTGTAGCAGTGTGTTTCTTGTAATCCACCTTTACAGATTGAACACCTTCTTCCTGCGCCATATATCTTTCAATGCGGTTCTTGCAGGATTCACATTGAACGGTAGGTGTGCTGATCTTGGCTGTCAGCAGGGATTTCTGTTTCTGTTGAGCCATGGCTGTAGCAACGGTAACCACCAGCATCAACATCACTAATTTCAGGATACGCATATAATTGATTTTGTCAATCGAATATACAGAAAAAACATCATGTAGCTGTTACTTGCCCCATTGATCAGGAGCGCTTCTCCAGGCTTGCAGCGTAGCGATATCATCGGAGGAGACGATGCCCTTTTCTTCTGCCAGCGCGATCATGGCGTTGTAATTGCTCAGCGAATGAAAAGGTACGCCAGCTGCTTCAAAAGCTTTCACGGCTATATCGAAGCCATAGTTGAAGATCGATACCATGCCGATCACTTCACCGCCGGCAGCACGGATCGCCTGTACGGCTTCCAGGCTACTTTTGCCGGTGGAGATCAGATCTTCTATCACCACTACCGGCTGACCAGGCTGCAATACGCCTTCGATCTGGTTGCCCATGCCGTGTTCCTTGGGTTTGGAACGCACATAAATGAAAGGCAGTTTCAGCTGATCCGCTACCAGCGCGCCATGCGGGATACCCGCAGTGGCTACGCCCGCGATCACGGCTGCATCAGGAAATGTTTCAAATACCACATTGCATAACTCGGATTTGATATAGTCACGTACATAAGGGTAAGACAGTATCTTCCTGTTATCGCAATAGATAGGAGATTTCCAGCCGGAAGCCCATGTGAAGGGCTGCGCCGGGCTTAACTTCACTGCCTGCACCTGCAGCAGTCTTTCTGCAACTTGTTTTTCGCTTACTTTAGTCATACAAGCGCCAAAATTATCGATTTAATCGTAATTATTTTACATTACCTCTCCTTTCAATTAAATCATCCTTATTACTTTTGCACGCATGCAAGCAAACGTCACTATTTATCTGAATGAGCGCCCATTGCTGCTGTGCGCCGGGGAAACAGCCATCCCGGCCGGGTATGCAGACGCTGAAATATTCCATGATCCTGACACAGAACAGATCGATCATATATTATTGCAACTGGAAGAAGGAGAAAGACACGCCGCTGTTTTTATTCGTGAAGATGTGAAGCAGTTGCTGAAAAAAGTATCCCTTCACTTTACCGTGCTGGTAGCGGCCGGCGGATTGGTTACCAATGATGCAGGCGACGTACTGATGATGTTCCGCCGCGGCAAATGGGATCTGCCCAAAGGCAAACAGGACCCCGGTGAAGACCTGGAAAGCTGCGCCCTGCGCGAAGTTGCGGAAGAAACAGGATTACATAACGTTACCCTGCTAACCAAGATCAACGAAACCTTCCACTACTACCCCATGAAAAACAAAAAGGTACTGAAGCATACCTATTGGTACCGCATGTTATTCACCGGAAAAGAGTTAACGGTACCGCAAATCGAGGAAGATATTCTCGATATCCAGTGGATCAGGAAAGAAAATGTGAACAAGTACCTGCAATTCTCTTATGAAAATATCAGGGAAGTATTCAGGGAAGCGAACATGATATAAATAGCTGCACCGGTATGCCCGGTGCAGCTACGATTATATTATCGTTTTGCGAGGATGGCTACCGTGAGGCGGCTGGCGCAAACCAGTTTGTGGTGGTCGTCGGTAATACGGATATCCCACACATGGCTCGCAGAGCCGATGTGCAGCGGTTTGGCAACGGCATGCACATATCCTTCTCTCACGCCACGGATATGGTTGGCATTGATCTCCATGCCCACACAGATTTGCTTGGCAGGATCGATGATCAGCGCAGATGCCACGCTGCCAACGGTTTCAGCCAGGGCGGCAGAAGCGCCTCCGTGCAACAGACCATAGGGTTGTACGGTTTTATGGTTTACGGGCATCATTATTTTTAGGTAATCAGGGCCGATCTCTGTAAACTCCATTCCCAGGTAAGCCGCCATGGTATTGGCCCCCATCTCATTTAACTGATCCAGTGATACATCCAGTGAATGCCAGATCGCTTTCATAATTTTATCTTTTTAGATGTTGACCTTTTTAATTCCCTCCAATACAGCCGCCGGCACAAAAGACGAAACATCGCCGCCATTGCGGTAGATATCTCTCACCAATGTAGAGGCAATACTGGAATATTCAGGTACGCAGGTAAGGAAAATGGTTTCGATGCCGGGCGCGATGGTGCGATTTACATCAGCGATGGCTTTTTCGTACTCAAAGTCGCTCACATAGCGGATGCCGCGTAAGATGTAGCGCGCGTCAATCTTCTTACAAAAATCTATCGTCAGCCCTTCATACGCTGCCACTTCTACCCGGTGGTCATCTTTATAGATTTCCCTGATCCAGGCAATACGTTCTTCCAGCGGGAACATGGGTTTCTTGTTGCTGTTGTAGCCAATGCCGATCACTAGTTTGTCGAACAGATCGAGGCCCCTGTTGATCACGTCGGTATGACCGAGGGTGATGGGGTCGAAAGTTCCCGGAAACAGGCATGTTCTCATAAGTTATTGTTTTATATATGACGGAATCTGCTACGGGTCAGCGTTTCAGCTCTTCCCTGTTGATGAAGATGGAAAAGGTGGTGCCCCCATAACTTCTTTCCGACCGGTAATATGAATATTGTTTGAAATTATTGTGATGGGTATGTTCTATCACGAGCCATCCTTCGGGATGCAGCAGTTCCCGTTCAAAAACGAGCAAAGGCAGCTGCGCCATGGCATCCATGGCGTAGGGCGGATCGGCGAAGATGAAATCGAATTTTTCGGTGCATTGCTGCAGGTAGCGGAATGCGTCCATCTTCACGATGTTGAGCGTGTCGATATCAAGCGCTTTGGCTGTTTTACGGATATATTCTGCCATAGACGGATCTTTTTCCACGATGGTCATATTGGTAGCGCCGCGCGATGCCAGCTCATAGCTGATGCTGCCGGTGCCGCCAAACAGGTCCAATGTTTTTAAAGATGGAATGTCCAGGTTGTTTTCGATGATATTGAACAGGCCGCCCTTTGCGATGTCTGTAGTAGGCCTGGTATTAGGCATTTTTGCAGGTGGTTGAAATCTTCTGCCTCCACTCGCTCCTCCGATTATACGCATAATGCTAACGCATACAGGTTGTGAAAATAATAGCCGGGAATCTCCTGCATCCTGGTGATATAGCGGAAACCCGGTAAACGTTGCGCCCATTCCAGGCGGGGTATGAATTTATACATCTCGCGGTATACTGCACTGTCTTTATCGAGCGCTCCGGAAAGTTTTACTTTTATCTGTTGTTCGTTGACGTTCAGCTGCCGCAGGGTGCTCACCAACGCATATACTACGTCGAGGCCGCTCTGGTACTCATTTTCCTGCTGTATCAATAATTTACCGGCAACATATATTGTAAAAGTGACGGTATTGCGCTGTACTTCTACAAAGGCCACACCGTCGGCATGATGATAATCGAGATCCAGCGGATATGCCTGCAGCAAGGCAGTATTGGCATGCATTACCAGGTCGGTGGAAAACTCTTTCCGCAGGAAGCCTAACAGGTCTTTATCAAGCCCGTACACATTCACGGCCGGCGCGCCTGGCAGCTGATCGGCCAGTATGGCTTCCTGTATCCTGGCGGGTTGCGACAGGTGCAGGTAATCTTTTTTCAGTGAGGCGTTGTAAATTTCCTGTGGCACCAGCACGCCCGCCCCCGTGTCAAAGGCCAGCAGTGTGGATTTGAAGGCGGTAAACAACAGTTTGTCCATCTCAAACACTTCTTCTATCATTTCCAGATCGGCGAGGGCCAGCTTTTGTGGCTGGAAATGATAAGACTTCAAGGCCAGGAACTTCTTCTCCGCAGGTTCGTATACTACATAACTGAACGTACCGCTACCTACCAGCACCAGGAGGTGACAGGCCGTGAGGTCGGTTTCCAGCAACGTTTCATCGTCTACTGTAAATGCAGGATGGATGTTGTAAGCCACGGGCATGTTTTACATTTCAAATGAGATACAATAATAACTATTTCGTGTTAAATACCTGTTAGTAAATTTACCTTTGCGTACTACGAACCGAACATATGCAACTGGAAGTAAGCAACAGACAGATCATCAGGATTGGAGCCCCTATTTGCCTGGCCTTGATCATTCCCCAGATCAATCATATGACCAATACCGCCTTCCTCGGGCGCCTGGGGGAGTTTGAGCTGGCGGCCAATGGCATCGCCGGTATCTACTATCTCGTGATGTATATGATTGCCTATGGCCTTAACAATGGCTTGCAGGTGCTGATTGCCCGGCGTGCGGGGCAGCGGCAGCACAGTGGCATCGGGCAGTTGTTTACCAATGGCCTGCAGGTAGGCCTTTTCTTTTCCCTGCTGGCGATCGTGCTTACGCTCGCTGCGGCGCCCTGGTTCTTCTCCAAAAGTCTGCACGACCCGCATATCTGCGCGGCGGCAGTTTCGTTTATCCGTATCCGTATCTGGGGACTTCCTCTGCTGATGCTGCTCAACATGGCGGATGCCTTTTATATCGGTAGCGGCCATACGAAGATATTAGTCCCGATATCCCTTTGCCAGGAAGCGGTGAACATCTTCTTTGATTATACCCTCATCTTCGGAAAGTTCGGGATGCCGGCGCTTGGGCTCAATGGCGCTGCCACGGCATCAGTGATCGCCGAGGCCACCGGTTTCCTGGTAGCATTTGGTTTTCTCTTTATCAACGGTTATCAAAAAAAGTATAGCCTTTTCCGTTATCTACGACCGCAGTGGGCAATTATGAAGGGTATCCTGGACGTATCGGCGCCGATCATTGTGCAATTCCTGTTCAGTATTGGCAGCTGGTTTATCTTCTTCATTTTCATTGAACACCTGGGAGAGCGGCCCCTGGCCATTTCCAATATGTTGCGCAGCGTCTTCGGGTTCTTTGGCATCTTCACCTGGGCGCTGGCAGCCACCTGTAACACGATGGTGAGCAATGTGATCGGCCAGGGACGGTCAGACCTGGTGCCCACCGCCATCCGGAAGATCGTGCTGATCAGCCTGGGATGCGCCACCACCGTATGTATCCTGGTGAATCTTTTCCCGCATACCCTGCTGCACATCTATACCAGTGATGCTACGCTGATCACCGCCGCCATTCCTTCTATCCGTGTGATCACACTCAGCACCCTGCTGATGGCCATTGCGGCGGTAACGCTGAGCGGCGTAACAGGCACCGGCAATACCCGTATGAACCTCTTCACGGAGATCATCGCGGTAATTGGCTACCTGGTCTATTGCGATATTGTGATAGAGCGCATGCAAAGTCCGCTGAAACTGGCCTGGGGCGCGGATTTCGTGTACTGGATCATTATTTTCAGCCTGAGCTTTTGGTACCTGCGCAGTGGCAGGTGGAAGGGGAAAGAGATATAGATTGATTATTGCAGATCGTCCAGCATTTTTTTGCAATCGGCCTTGATGCTATTATCATCCTGCGCGACGCTGCGTAATGTCAGCGCTTTTTTCAGCACCTCGATGGCCTTGTCTTGCTGGTCGTTGTATTTATAAGCGCGGGCCAGTTCATAATAATTCAGGATGAAGCCCGGATCGAGCTGGCGGCATTTTTCATAATTGGCGATCGCTTTGGCGATGGAGCCATCCGGCAATCCGCCGAAGAGCATTTTAGCGGCGCTGCGTTCGAATACATTCAGCGTGGCTACTTCGTAGTTCCATTTGCCGAGCACATGATAGGCGGGGCCGAGGTTGGGATTGAATTTGATGGCCAGTTCGGCATATTTTTTTACATCTTTGGAGGCGGCTACTTTGTCTTTTGCGCCAGAGATGAGTGCCATCCGTCCCATAGCTACAGCCATGGCGTAATTGGCATCGGCGCTGTTAGGATCTATCTTCAGCGCTTGTTGGGCGTAGTTCTTAGCCTGATTGAAATAATTTGATTTATCGTCTTTGCTTTTCTGGCGGTTACCAATGCGGGAGGCCATTTCACTGGCATGTATCAACGCGCTGAGCTGATTGGGTTGTATCTTGAGCACTTCCCTGTCTTTATCATAGGCGCTTTCTTCTTTCATCTGTTTTTCCAGTTGTTTTGCTTGCTCCACCATTTCGTCTACACTTTGTGCTTTGACAGTAAAAGCTGCCAGCAATAAAAAGGAAAAGGCCATTATCCGTTTCAACATAGGACAGGTTTTGTTGATTAACTAATAGGCATAAATCTACGAAAATAAGCAATTGGAACCTCAGCAGTAAACAAGAAAAATCAGTAGTCTTTCTCCAGCGATACCATGGAATTGCGGATAGGAGCGCCCATTGGCGGATTCAATTTGCGCAGGGTGACGATACTGTGCCGGATAACAGGATAACGTTGTTTGAGTGCGGCGGTGATTTCATACACCACCTCTTCCAGTAAGGGTTTGGGCATGGCCATTGCAGCTTTCGCCACTTCGTAGATGCCCTGGTAATTGACTGTTTCGGAAAGATCATCTACGGGCACGGCGCCGGATATACGAACAATGATATCCAGCAGAAACTCGTTGCCGATAATCGTTTCCTCTGGATAATAACCGTGAAACGCGTGAAAGCGGGCCTGTTCAAGGGCGATCGTCAACATAAAAAAAGCGCTGCATTAATAAGGGAGGAAGCCCTTGATGCGCTTTGCGCACATCAAGGGCTGGCCTTCTTAATTTGTAATTATTATTGTTGATGTTCTTTAGCAGAGAGATATCTTTCTGCATCCAGCGCGGCCATACATCCGCTACCGGCGGCAGTTACAGCCTGGCGGTAGATCTTGTCCTGCACATCGCCGCAGGCAAAAACGCCTTCGATGCTGGTGCGCGTAGAGCCGGGAACTGTTTTGATATAATCCTGATCATCGAGTTCCAGGTAATCTTTGAAGATGGCGGAATTAGGCTGGTGGCCTATTGCCACGAAAAATGCGCTGATGGGAACAGTTTTGATCTCGTTGGTTTTGTTGTTACGGATCTTTACTGCTTCCACTTTGTTTTCGCCGAGCACTTCTTCCGTTTCGCTGTTCCAGTAAACGATGATATTGGAAGTTTTGAGTACGCGGTCCTGCATTACTTTAGACGCGCGCATTTCATGACGGCGTACCAGCATATGCACGGTGCTGCACATTTTTGAGAGATAGAGCGCTTCTTCTGCGGCGGTATCGCCGGCGCCAACGATGGCGACTTCTTTACCACGGAAGAAGAAACCGTCGCAAACGGCGCAGGCGGAAACACCGCTACCGTTGAGACGTTGTTCTGACGGGATACCGAGCCATTTGGCAGAAGCGCCGGTGGCGATGATCACTGCATCTGCGGAGATCACTTTATCCTCATCGATCGTTACTTTATAAGGCTGTTGACTGAAATCTACAGAAGAGGCCATACCATAGCGGATATCGGCGCCCATGCGGGTAGCTTGTTTCTCAAAATCCACCATCATTTCCGGGCCTTGAATACCTTCGGGGTAGCCGGGATAGTTTTCTACTTCTGTGGTGATGGTGAGTTGCCCGCCGGGTTGTATACCCTGGTACAATACGGGTTTAAGATTTGCTCTGGCGGCATAAATGGCAGCGGTATATCCGGCAGGGCCTGAACCGATGATCAATAAATGCACATGTTCTTGTTGGTTCTTGTTTTCCATACTTGTTTTTACGGTATAATTATTTCTTGATATAGACGGTATCAAAGGTGGCTGCATATCCGCCCCAGTAGCCCAATGCGCCGGGAATGTTCCCGATGATGGTCGTGGGCGAAGAGAACGGATTGCCATTGCTGTTATAGGCAAAATCCACCGTACGCCAGAAGTCCCAGGTACCTTTATCGATATTACAAAATTTTACGATAACCGTATCGCCTCTGTTGAAGAAGCTGAAAGTCTCCAGGTTTACTGACTGGTTTTTATCTACGCCAGCGTCGAGGGGTAATTCAAATGTGGTGCCGTTCACGATCTGATCATCCATGGTGGAGTTCAATCCGGGCAGAAAAGCTTCGTGATTACGTTTGGTAAAGTAGCGGGCATAGTTGCCAAATTCAGGCGCATCGGTGATTCGCACGTAGAGGTGCGCCTTCATGGTGTCTTTATTGACGGATGCGCGATGCCACCAAACTGAGTCTAGCTTCATGCCATAAGTGGGTATCTTCGTGACAGCAGAGTATGACTTCTTGTCAGCAGTGATCTTTAAAGTATAGCTGGTACCGATCTTTCCTTTAAAGGCGTTGCCGGGTTGGGATTCATCTACGCCGTATATGTATACTTTTGCGCCGAAGGTGGTATCGATGGTTTGTTCCTTCAGGGTGATGGTTTGGCTGCCGTCGGATACGGTTACTATGGCGTTATGAACGAAAGAGCCGAGGAGTTTATCCGCATCGATTTTTGAAAAATAGCTCAGGCTATGGGTGAGTATCACCATTGGATATTTTCCGTTCTCGATTTTTCCTTCCACTACCAGTTGTGGGTTTTGTTGTTGCAGGTTTACGCTGACATCCTTTTCGCAGGAGGCAAAGGCTATTGCAACTAAGCATAACAAAATAGCGACTCTCATGGCATGCAAAAATAAAGGGTGTAGATAATAATAAGAACACCGGCCATGTATTTACAAGGCCGGTGTTCTTATAGAATAAAGAGGATATATAGATTTCCTGATTTAGAAGGTAGAGGTCCTGAAAATCAAAAAACTTCAAACACAGATTATCCGAGGTAGGATTTCAGGGCGCCACTATAGCGGGCTTTTTGCAGCCTTTTGATAGCGCGTTCCTTGATTTGCCTGATTCTTTCTTTGGTCAGATCATATTTCTGGCCGATTTGTTCGATTGTTGCTCCATTTTCACCATCCAGACCGAAATAAGCGTTCACTATCTCTGCTTCACGCGGGCTGAGTGATTTCAGCACCCGGCGGATCTCTTCACGCAGTGAGTCGCGCATTACATCATCATCGGTAATATCACCACCTTCGAGCAAGTCACCCATCGCTACATCTTCTGCTTCATGTACTGGTGCGTCCAGTGACATATGTCGGGTATTACTTTGAAAAATGTTGTTGATTTCCGATTCAGACATTTCCAGGATTTCTGCGAGTTCTTCGGTAGAAGGTTCGCGTTCGTTTTCCTGTTCAAATGCCATGTAAGCTTTGTTCGCTTTGTTATAAGTGCCAATTTTGTTCTGCGGCAGACGTACAAGGCGACCTTGTTCGGCTAACGCCTGTAAAATGGATTGGCGAATCCACCATACAGCATAAGAGATGAATTTGAAACCTTTGGTTTCATCGAAACGTTGTGCAGCTTTGATCAGACCTAAATTACCTTCATTGATAAGGTCGCTGAGGCTAAGCCCCTGGTGCTGATATTGTTTTGCCACAGAAACAACGAAACGAAGGTTTCCTGTAGTCAATCTTTCAAGAGCCTTTTGATCGCCCATTTTTATACGCTGCGCCAAAACGGTCTCTTCCTCAGGTGTTAACAAAGGGATCTTCGAGATTTCCTGCAGGTACTTTTCTACCGCCTGCGAATCACGGTTGGTGATCTGGGTGGCAATTTTAAGTTGCCTCATATGAAAAATTGTATTGGTTTATAAATAAGATAACAGAGGAAGAAATATTTTGTTTGAAAAACTAAAATTATTTAACTTACAAAGTTTCCCACTCCTTATCGTTTTGTTTGAATTAGCCTGCAAAGATCGTGCTAACGAATCACTCTACCAAATACTTCTTATTTTGCCTGCCTTATAACAAAATACGTTTTAATAACGAATTTTCATAGTGCTTTAGTTCTCGATTTTCTTAGCTTTAGCCAAATTTTAACAATTGATAAGTAATCATTATTAAATTAATAACTTAACTAATTTATCACAAGGGACATTGCAAATTTTTCAACACGATGATTGACTTCAGAAGCGACACCTTTACCCGGCCGGGCCCTGGCATGTTACAGGCGATGCTACAGGCAGAAACCGGCGACGACGTATTTGGAGAGGACCCAAGCGTAAACAAACTGGAAGCCATGATGGCAGCCTATTTTGGCAAAGAGGCAGCCCTTTACTGTCCTTCCGGCACGATGAGTAACCAGATCGCCATCAAAGTACATACGATACCAGGCGATGAAGTGGTTTGCAGTAATCTTGCACATGTTTATATTTATGAAGGAGGCGGCATCGCTTTTAACTCTTCCGCACAGGTACATGCCATCACCGGCGACCGCGGCATGATCACAGCAGAGCAGGTACAGGCAGCCATCAATCCCGATGACGTACATAAAGCCCGGACCAGCCTCGTTTGCCTGGAGAACACTTCCAACCGTGGCGGCGGATGCTGCTACGAGTGGGAAGAGATCCTTAAAATTAAACAGGTATGCAGCCAGCATAACCTTGCCCTGCACCTCGACGGCGCCCGTCTCTTCAACGCGCTGGTAGCCACCGGACAGGATGCGAAAGCCTATGGCGCTGCATTCGACAGCATCTCGGTTTGCCTGAATAAAGGCATGGGATGCCCCATGGGCTCTGTATTGCTGGGCAGTCATGACTTCATTAAATCCGCCAGACGTATCCGTAAAAAACTGGGTGGCGGCATGCGGCAAGCCGGTTACATGGCGACCACCGGCATCTATGCCATGGAGAACAATATCGCCCGGCTGGAAGAAGATCACCAGCACGCTAAACTGATTGCGCAAACCTTGTTGGAGAAAAGCTTTACCGGCCATATGCTGCCGGTAGAAACCAATATCCTCATCTTTGAACTCAAAGGACAATGGACACCACAACTCTTTGCAGATTACATGAAACGGGAAGGCATCCTCGTAATGCCCATTTCTGCCACACAGGTAAGAATGGTACTGCACCTGGATATCACACCGGAGATGGTGGAGCGCACTTGTAAGATCATTATGGAAATGCCATAATAAAATAGAAGGCCGGTAATAATTACCGGCCTTTTTTATGATGCCACTAATTATCGATTGATTCCTAACGGTAGCGGGAGTACGAAAGACGGGAAGTAAAGGAGAGGGTAAGATTTATCAGGTACATACGCAAATACAGTTTTTCAGTTAAAAGATAAGGTTCAATTACGCTTGATCGGTTCAAAGGAAATCTCCGGCCAGTTTGGATGTCTTTTAGCTCTTTCCGCCAGCCTTTCCGGTGTCATGGGAACCATCAAGTGCCGCACTGGGGCAAGAAATGCATCCCTCTTTTCTTTTGAAGCAATCAGTTCGCGGCGCTGCTCCATGAGCGCGTCCATAATCATGTCGAATTCTTTTTGTGTCATCATAGTTTATGGTTTTGATGTACCACGAATTTGATGCATTTTCCCGGCTTTGCCAAATTTTTTAGCAAAATCTATCATTATAAATGTATGATAATCAACATTATATACAGATTAGTGTTTTGATAAAGAGATTCTTATTTCCGGCACTTTCTTTAATTTCCATCTCTCCTTAATCTCCTTTATTTTTGCAGACTTATATTATGAACAGCATGGAACTTTCTAAAAACTACCTGCCTGCAACGGTTGAAGAAAAATGGTATCAACACTGGATGGAAAAAGGCTATTTCCGGTCTACCCCGGATCAACGCCAACCCTTTACTGTCGTCATCCCCCCGCCGAACGTTACCGGGGTATTGCATCTGGGCCATACTCTCAATGAAACCGTACAGGATATCCTCGTGCGCCGCGCCCGTATGAGCGGGTTCAACGCCTGCTGGGTACCGGGTTCTGACCACGCTTCCATCGCTACGGAAGCGAAAGTGGTAGACATGCTCAAACGTGAAAAAGGCATCGAAAAATCTCAGCTCACCCGCGAAGAGTTCCTCAAATATGCGTTTGAATGGAAAGATAAATATGGCGGTATCATCTACCACCAGATCAAAAAGCTCGGCTGCTCCTGCGATTGGGACCGAGTTACCTTTACTATGGACGACCACTACTACGCCGCCGTTATCAAGGTGTTCGTAGACCTCTATAATAAAGGACTGATCTATCGCGGCGCACGCATGATCAACTGGGACCCGAAAGCCAAAACAGCGCTCAGTGATGAAGAAGTGGAATACAAAGACCTTCAGGGTAAACTCTATCATGTGAAATATGCTATCACTGACGGAGAAGGTAAAGCCACCGGTGAATATATCACCATCGCTACACAGCGTCCGGAAACCATCATGGGCGATACCGCCATCTGCGTGAACCCCGATGATGAACGCTATACACACCTGAAAGGACACTACGCCACTGTGCCATTGGTGAACCGTCGTGTACCCATCATCTTCGATACTTATGTAGATAAAGAATTTGGTACCGGCGCCCTGAAAGTGACGCCAGCACACGATATCAACGACTATAACCTCGGCCTCAAACACAACCTGGAAGTAGTGGACACGCTCAACGACGACGGTACCCTCAGCGCTGCTGCAGTAGTATTCGTTGGCGAGGATCGCTTCGTAGCCCGCAAAAAAGTAGTGGCCGCGCTCCAGGAACAAGGCCTGCTTATCAAAGAACAGGAATACACTACCCGCCTGGGTTACAGTCAACGTAACCCCGACACCGTAGTGGAACCCCGCATCTCCACCCAGTGGTTCGTGAAAATGGCCGAACTGGCCAAACCCGCACTGGACGCTGTTGTGAACGGTGATGTGAACATCCATCCCGGCGACCGCTTCCTCGCGACCTACAAATACTGGATGGAAAATGTGAAAGACTGGTGTATCTCCCGTCAGCTCTGGTGGGGACAGCAAATCCCTGCCTGGTATGCGCCGGACGGCACTTTCGAAGTAGCTGCCACCGCGGAAGCAGCTGTACAACAGTTTGCGAAGAGGCAGATCACGATCACTGCTGCGGAACTGCGGCAGGATGAGGATTGCCTTGATACCTGGTTCTCTTCCTGGCTCTGGCCCATGGAGGTTTTCAACGGTATCTCCCAACCGGATAATGCAGATATCAATTACTACTACCCTACTTCGGTGCTCGTAACCGGACAGGATATCATTTTCTTTTGGGTAGCGCGTATGATCATGGCCGGCCTGGAATACAAGCAGGTGAAGCCTTTCAGCGATGTATACTTTACCGGTATGGTGCGCGACAAGCAAGGCCGCAAGATGAGTAAATCACTCGGCAACTCACCCGATCTGCTGGAACTCATCCACAGCTATGGCGCTGATGCCGTACGTTTTGGTATCATGATCTCTTCTCCCGCCGGTAATGATCTCCTTTATGATGATGCCAGCTGTGAGCAAGGCCGTAACTTTTGCAATAAGATCTGGAATGCGCTCAAACTCGTGAAGATGTGGGAGCCGCGCCAGGAAGACGATAGCCAGCACAATGTAGCCGATACACACTTTGCCATTAAATGGTTCGACAACAGGCTGCGCCAGGTACAACAGGAAGTGGCTGACCTGCACAGGGACTTCCGCCTCAGCGAAGGCCTCAAAGCCATCTACAGCCTCATCTGGGACGATTTCTGCAGCTGGTACCTCGAGTGGGTAAAACCTGGATTTGAACAACCGATCCCGGTATCTGTGTACAAGAAAACGGTACATTTCTTTGAACAGCTGATGCAATTGCTGCATCCGTATATGCCTTTCATCACGGAAGAAATTTACCAGCTGGTGAAATACCAGGACGGTTCACTGATGATGAAACAGTTCAGCACACCGGAAGCCCCTTCGCACGCTACCCTCACAGAAGGCGCGCTGGCCAAGGAAGTGATCACCAGCATCCGCGACGCACGTCAGAAGAATCAGATCAAACCGAAAGATCCAATCGTACTGCATATAGAAACCAAACATGAGAATGCCTTCAAACAGATTGAAAGCATCCTCGCCAAACAGGTGAACGCCAAAGCCGTGAACTATGTACAGGAAGCGGTTCCTGGCTGCATCACACTGGTGGTACAGAAAGATAAATTCTATCTTGGTACTGAAACAGAACTGGATACCGCCGCGCAGAAGGACAGTCTGCTCAAGGACCTGGAATATCAAAAAGGGTTCCTGATCTCTGTAGAAAAGAAACTCTCCAACGAGCGCTTTGTACAGAACGCGAAACCTGAAGTAGTAGAGGCAGAGCGCAGAAAGAAAGAAGACGCCGAAGCGAAGATCAGAGTGATAGAGGAAAGTTTAAAATCCTTATAATTTTTACAATCGCCCGGCCGTTAATAAGACCGGGCGATTTCTTTTATCCCCTCACTGTCATGCAAAAACACCTGTTCTCTTTTATTATTATCCTTGGAACTGCTTTCACTCCTGCCCTCGCACAAACTGCGAAAAAGAAACCTGTGCCCGCCAAACCTGCGGCTGTCAGCAACAAGAAACCAAAGAGGCTCGTGAGCACCTGGGGCATCTTTCTCAGTGATACCTTACCCAAAAATGAAATTGTGAAATTGCTGGATTCCGCTATCACCGTGCGGGATGAGAAGAACAACCGCTACCCTATTGTATCGTTTGCGTTTACTTATGAACACCATGAACCTTACCTGAACGATACTACCGGCCAGCCTGCTGTTTACAAAGACTTCACCGGCGACAACTTCAAATCGGCCGCCCTGCCTGTGTTATGGAGCAGCAGACTGAAAGAAAGCCTCGCACAAGGAGATGTACTTTACTTCGATGAGATCATCATCAAATACACGGAGGATAAATTATACAAGGCGCCATCATTGAAGATCACCGTACGGTAAAAGCGCTCAATCAATCCCTGGACGGGACAAACGTAAAGCGTTTCTTCAAGCGTAAAAATGGCTTTTCAAAATAATTGTAGGATAAGAATGCTATGGATGCGGTTAGAAGAAATGCTATCAATTGACCTATTTCATTTTTCCATTCCTGCAAACCTATTTGATGGCTGAATGTCGATAATTCGGTCTTGAAAATATTGTATACGATCCAGTAGATCGTTATATGGACCACGTACATCCCGTACGATATGCGCCCAAGATAGGCTAATCCGGATGGCATGCGCTTGGGAGATGATCCAAAGAAAGAAAAGAAGAAAGACATCACACCCAGCAGTATCAAAAACCAACCGCTCATGGATTGCGCCACCGTGGCGAGATGCGGAGAATCTGCATTGACCTCGCAAACCATAGATGCCGTTAGCCAGCAAGCATAGCCCAAGACAAACAATAAAATGCGGGTTGCAAAATTCCATGCGGGCTGTCTTCCTTTTAAATAAACAGCTGTCAAAATCCCGGCTGCAAAAAACTGGAATTGCACAAAGCTGTTGGTCCATTGGCCGCTAAATCCTTCCGTGGGTCTTTGGGCGTAATAGATGATGGTTATATAGGAAACCACCATTGCAAGAAATGAAGCTATCTTCAACCCTCTTTTTCCTGTAAAATAGATGATCAATGGTAGTAAGATGTAGAGTTGTTCTTCTACCGATACGCTCCATAATGGGTTGATGCAATAAGACTGCCATTGGTTAAATGTTATGTACCAGTTACCGGAAAATAAAGTAAAGGCCAGCTGCGCTTTTGGCGGTATCTTCCCTCCAAAATGAGGCGTGACGGATGTCAGCAAAACTATCAGATAAAAGAAAGTAAGGTATAATGGCCAGATACGCAGTATTCTTCTGATATAAAAAGATTTAACGCTGATCTTACCAAATTGGTCCTGTTCTCTTATCAGTAATTCTGTAATCAGAAAAGCACTTAAAAAGAAAAATAGCGGTACGCCATAGTTACCCACCAAACTTATGTGGTAACCCCAAAAATATTTACTACTATCAACGGGCGCTAAATCCAGGCGGTGCACAAAAAACACAAAAAGAAATGCACACAGGCGCAGTACATCTAATTCCGGGCGGTAATAACGTTGGACAGTCGGTGTTTCCATTTACGTAAGGTCTTTCTTAATAATTAAATAGTTGCTGGAAGGGTACAATAAACTCGATCCTGTTCGTGGCATTATCCGACGGATCTCTATCTAGCAGGTGGCTGAAACGCAGGCCGAACGTGAAAGGCAGCGTGTTGCCGATCTTAGTATCGAAGAACAGTTCTCCGCCGGTGGAAGTATAGCGGTTATTCTGTTGTGCCTTGTAATCGTGCGCTACACTGTAATCATAGAACAGGTTAGCCCTGATGCGGCTGAAATACAGCAGGTGCGCAAAGCCCCAATCGGGGTAAGCTACCGGCAAATGATAGTTGGCGCCCAGCTTGTATACATGATCATAGAACGGTGTGTTATACCCTCTTGCATATACAAAATTATCGGTGAAGCCGTAATTCTGCACGGTATCTTTCTGCTGGTAAGCCGCTTGTAATACGATGTTATGATTACGGAAGAAGCCCGGCAGATATAGATCGAAGCGGCCGTAAAACTGCGCTGCATAAGGTGTTCCGAGCGAGTGATTATACTGCAAGGCCAGGTATTGCCCGAAATGGCTGTAAATATTTTGTTTCCCCTTGATCCGCATATTGTTGAAGATAAGGGTATTGCTGAGGTATTGCAGGTTATCCACCCGGAACTTGAAATTGCCGTTGGGATAGCGTTTCAGGATATTGTAATTGGAACCTACCGATAACGTGCGTGTGTACAGGCCGGATGAAAAATTCAGCGGAACGCTGAGGCCCGCATGCCAGCTCAGTTCATTCCAGTAGAGGCGCTGGTAGCTGCTTAACAGCGCGCTTCTGTTCAGCGTATAGTCTACACCGGTGTTGAGGTAAGGGAACCATGCGCCATAAAGGAAGCTGGCACTGAGATCGGAACTGCCTTCATTGCGATTGTACGTATAGCCGATACTGGTAGACGATGTGTTGAGAATATTTTCACCGATGAGAGAGATACCATAGTCCGGATCAAGGAAGGACGGCACCCAGCTGTGGAAGTTGAACAGCCTTGTGCCTTTTGGATATTTTCTCACACGGAAAGAATCCTGTGGTACCTTTTCGAGTACATTGCCTCCTTCTGCAAAATGTGGCGACAGCCAATTGCTGTGCTGCTGTTGGGTAATATCCACCTGCTTCCAGGCGGCGGGCCTTAGGGCGCTCTGGTAAAGCTTATATCCTTTGGCGGTGAACTCGCTGAATACGAGGCTGTCGCCACTAATGGCAGCGTGCACGGCGCTATTACCTCTGTCAGTTACCTGGAACGTTTTCTGATCGGCTAACGTAAGCGCATATACGTCGTTCACATCTTTATTGCTGGCGATAAAATATACGGTATCTGCCTGCACTACCGGCGTGCCGATCACATTGAAACTAAATGGTGTGAGTATTTCCGTTTTGCCGGTAGCCAGCGACTGCCGGATGATAGCCATCTCCCCTTTCTCGCTCCGTACAGCGCTGATCAATGCTTTATCATCGCTGGTGAAGCGGGGGAAAGTGTAATACCAGTTGTCGGGGTTAGGCAGCACTTTTTCTATGCGGCCTGTTTGCACGTTGATGAGGTGCACGCTGTAATGCTGATCCGGCGTGATTGCTGCCGCGATTACATATCGGCCGTCTGCGCTGATATCGGGAGAAAAATATTTACCTCTGGGAGAAACCGTGCGGGCATGGCTATTACTTTCATCATACACCCGGATCACGGAGAAGTTTTTCCAGCCCCAGCGCGCATCGAACCTGGCGGCGGCCCATACCACACGTTTATTACGGTAGCTGAAGAAATCATCATAAACAATACCGGGCCTCAGCAGCAAATGCTCTCTGCCGGCGGCATCCAGCCGGTAGATACCAGGTACTTTATTCCAGGCATCTTTCAAAACGATCCACTCATCCTTACCTGCGCTGAAAACATATTTATAGTTGGCGACTGTTTTGGCAACATCCAGCAAAGGCTTTGCTGGCGTGGTATCCGGACGATTTGCATAGCTCAGCCAAAGTGGCTGGTATTCTTTCATCATCGCATGATAGAAGCCGGTAACATTCATCTGCGTATTTTTCTTCAGGCTGTGCGACAGCGGGTAGAAAAGGCCGCGGTAGCGCACCGCATCAGAAGTAATATCTTTCCAGAAGGTTTGGCCATAATGTTCACGGCCATAAGTGCTCATCAGGTATCCCAATGGATAATGATCCGGAACGAAATCTTTATAGGAGCCGTTGCGGATCTTCATGTAGCTATAGTCTTTGTGCGCCAGTGTCAATGCGCGGAAGCCATCGAAGAATGCAGGCAGGCGGCCGCGCCCTTGCTGGCTCAGCGCAGTTTCCATGGTAACGGCATCTCCTTCCCAGAACCAGTTAGGCACCGCGATGCTAGTAGCGGCGGCCTGTCCCAATTGCCCGAAAAGATAAGACACTACTTTAGAGGCGCCCTGCCTGAAATTCATATTCTGTAATACGTGGCGATATTCGTGCAGGGACAATTGTTCCACCCAGTTCAGTGAACCCAGGTCGTAAGAGGTAGGAGATGGAGCAAGATAAAATTCCGACCGGAAAGGTCCTAACTGCACGTAGCCGTTGGATTGCATGGTCTGGTCCTGCAATACAATATTCACTTTGCGTTGCATGTCGCCGATAGAACTGCGTGTATTCCTGTTGAGATAAGTAACGATATTGGCTACACGTTCCCCTTGTTTCGCCAATCCTTTTGGAAACAGCACCCGCACGGTATCGGTATTGATCTGCTGCCATTTCACGGAAGGCGGATTACCACCAAACTGTTGCGCTGACAAGGATAAAGATGAAAGTAACAATAAGGCGGTGATGAAACGCATAGGAGTTGAGAATAGTGATTAGACGAATATAGGGATAGTTTTGGGATTCTTTTAAGAACCCCGGCTTTTTTAATTAAATTTGGAAGAGACAAAAGCATCGCGTGTATTATGAGTACGATCACCTTACAAGTACCGGAAAAAGTGGAACTGGACCCGAAAGAGACCGCCCGTTTTCTGGCGGCGAAACTATATGAAGTAGGTCGTCTGTCGCTAGGTCAGGCGGCGGAATTGGCAGGCTTGTCCAAAACGGCCTTTGCCGAAATACTTGGCGACTATGATGTTTCATTAATCAACTACCCTCCTTCAGATATTCAAAGAGATGCCTCAAGAATATAACGTAGTTATTGCGGACACCAGCTGCTTCATTCTTTTGGACAAAATAGGTGCGCTGGATCTATTGCGCCAGTTGTTTAACTCCATTACTACCACTGACACTTATTCTTGATGATTTAAAAGCAAGAAAGGTTGCTAACAAACTTCACCTTAACTACACAGGGACATTAGGAATATTATTGAAAGCCAAACAGTCCGGCTTGCTGAAGGCGCTCAGACCTTTATTAGAACGTATCCAGGCAACAAACTTCAGGTTCTCAAAAAATGTTTTTGAAGAACTACTCAAAATAGCAGGAGAATAATGCTCCAAAAAAACAACGCCGCCCTTTATCAGGGCGGCGTCAATATCACGTTTTATATCTTCATCTTCTAACACTCACTGAGGCTGATCGGGATATTCACTGCCAGGCCGCCGTCGGAGGTTTCTTTATACTTGGAGTTCATATCGAGTGCAGTATCCCACATGGTTTTCACGACGGCATCGAGGGATACTTTAGCGAGTTCCGGGTTGCTTTGCAATGCGAGCTGCGATGCGGTGATGGCTTTGATAGCGCCCATGGTATTACGTTCGATGCAGGGTACCTGTACGAGGCCGCCTATCGGGTCGCAGGTGAGGCCAAGGTGGTGTTCCATGGCAATTTCTGCTGCCATCAGCACCTGGCGCTGGGAGCCGCCCAGGCATTCGGTCAGTGCTGCTGCTGCCATGGCTG
This sequence comes from Chitinophaga vietnamensis, assembly GCF_902167635.1. Taxonomy (GTDB): domain Bacteria; phylum Bacteroidota; class Bacteroidia; order Chitinophagales; family Chitinophagaceae; genus Chitinophaga; species Chitinophaga vietnamensis. Next base: position 492,450 of record NZ_CABHMS010000004.1, on the reverse strand, counting down.
ACGATACGCCAATCTCGGCCTGGCATCCACCCATGGCTGCGGAGATGGTAGAGCGCTTCTTGAAGATGCTGCCTATCTCGGAGGCGGTGAGCAGGAACTGTAATATCTTATCATCATGAAGGCCATCGCAGAAGGCGATGAAATACTGCAATACGGCGGGTATCACGCCGGCGGCGCCATTGGTGGGCGCCGTTACCACTCTGCCGAAGGAGGCATTTTCTTCATTTACCGCCAGGGCGAAACAGCTTACCCAGTCGAGCGTATAGGTGAAATGCTGTCCACCTGCGCGGATAGCGTCGATCCAGGAGGCGTAGTCGGTATAGGTGCGGCCCTGTAATAATTTTTTGTTGAGCGCGGCGGCGCGGCGGGCTACTTTCAAGCCTCCGGGCAGTTCGCCGGTAGTATGACATCCGCGGTAAGTACATTCCTGCATCACGCGCCAGATATTGAGCACGCCCTTGCGGGTGGCTTCTTCTGAACGCCAAGCCTGTTCATTCTCCATTACCACTTCAGAAATGCTGTAGCCTGTTTTGATGCACCACTGCAGCAATTGGCGGGCGGTATCGATGGGAAACGGCAAATCTACCTGCGATGCGCTGCTGTTGCCTTCTCCTTCCTGTACAACAAAGCCGCCACCGATAGAATAGTAGGTAGCTGCGCGTTGTTCGCCATCTTTGAAAGTAACGAGGAAGGTAAGTGCATTGGGATGGAACGGCAGGGATTCTTCGAAGAGAAAAGAAATATCTTCCAGCGGGTCAAAGTCAATTTCATATTTACCGGCTACCAGCATCTTGCGCTGGCGGCGGATATCATCGATCTTGGAGTTGATCTTGTTCACGTCGAAGGTAACGGGATCATCGCCGCAAAGTCCCAGCTGTACAGCGATATCGGTGCCGTGTCCATGCCCTGTTTTGGCGAGGGAGCCATACAGCAATACCTGCAATTTGGTAACATCTGCCAGTCGGCCGGCATTGTCAATATCCTGCAAAAAGCGCAGGGCTGCGCGCCAGGGACCGAGCGTATGAGAGCTCGAGGGGCCTACGCCGATCTTAAAAATATCGAATACGGAAATACATTCGTGTGGCACTGCTTTTCTTGATTTATCTGTAAAATTAAGCGAAAGCAGCTGACATACCCAAAATGTGTTGTGAGCTTATGACATTGCGATGTCTTTATTCAGTTTTAAGGCTCTTCAGCGGATTGGCAATCGCTGCCTTCAGTGATTGATGTGCGATGGTGATCAAAGCGATGGCCAGCGAGGTGATGATCGCCAGCAGGAAGGTGCTGCCGCCGATATGCACCTGGTAAGCGAATCCCGACAACCACTGCTGCATTGCGAAATAAGCCAGCGGCGCCGCCAGCACAAAAGCCAGAGCGATCAACACCACAAACTCACGGGCAAAGAGCACAATGATATCCGATGTAGAAGCGCCCAATACTTTGCGAATACCTACTTCCCGGGTACGCTGCACCGCCGCAAACGCCACCAGGCCGTATAAGCCAAGACAGCCGATGAGTATAGCCAGTGATGAAAACAGCCGGAAGGCCGTATAGGTCTTCTCTTCCTGTTGATACATGGCGGCAATGTGATCATCTACAAATTCATATCCGAATATCTCATCCGGGAAAAGCCTGGTCCACAAATGATTCAGCTGGTCGATGACCTTATGCAACTGACCTGGTTGAATTTTTATGTTTGCCGTAGAAAGTCTTGATGGCTCGTACAAGATCACACAGGGACGACGTTTCTTATGCCTCGACTCACTCTGGAAATCCGCCACCACACCGGCGATAATCACCGGTTTCCTCACGTTGATCCTTTTACCGATAGCCGCTGCCGGTGAGGTGATACCCAGTTTATGGATCATGCTCTCGTTCACTACAGCATTAGCAACGGTATCACCCGGCGCTATCCTGGCGATCTTCTCTCCTGCCAACATCTTCAGCTCAAAAAGATCAGTATATTTCTCATCTATAAATTTAAGTTCTGTCACATTATTATCCGTCAAACCCATATCCGGTGCGGTAAAGCCGGCCCACCCCGCGGAATTGGCAGGGGAGCCGCTGGAAAACGCATAGCCGGCCACGCCAGGATTCGCTGCCAACACCGATTCAATGGTAGCCGATTTATGCCAGTCGGGGATATCGATAGATATCATCGCCTCCTTGTTGAAACCGAGGTCCTGGTTTTTGAGATAATCCATCTGATGTGCCACGATCAAGGTGCCGATGATCAGGGCTTGCGAAACGCCAAACTGTACGAGCACCAATGCCTTTCTCAACGTCACTCCTTTGAAAGTACTGCTGGTAGCGCCTTTCAACGATGTCACCGGATCAAAGGCGGATTGTACAAAAGCGGGATACAAGCCTGCCCCCAGTATGACCACTACGATCAATGCCAGCATCAGTAACAGCACATCAGGTTGCAACAGTTGCGTACGAGATATTTTCAGGTTCATCCATTGCATCACATCCGGCAGGAATATCCATGCCAGCAGGCATCCGGATAGCAACGCAAACACTACCAGCATGGTGGTTTCGCTGAGGAACTGACGGATCAATTGTATACGGCCGGCGCCCAAGGCTTTGCGCACGCCCACTTCCCTTGCCCGGTTCAAGGCCTGTGCCGTGGCCAGATTGATAAAGTTGATACAAGCGATCAGGATGATGAATACCGCGATGGCGGCCAATCCCCAGTAGATATCCCTTGAGGTGGTTGGGCTGGCGGGAGCATCGATATAGCGTTGGTCAAAGTGAATATCCGTCAAGGGTTGCAGGGGCAGCTTTACTTTCTTCGCAGCATCTTCACCCCAGTTCTTGCGCAAGAAACCTGTCATACGCTGCTGCAATTTCGCCACATCGTAATGTGGTGGCAGCAGTATGTAAGTAGTTCCGCCGGCGATGGCGTACAACTCTTTCATGATCCCTTCAATATCTTTTCTGATGGTTGAGAAGGAGATGAGATAATTGAATGGAAGATGGGTATTACCGGGGATATCTTTCAGCAATCCTGTTACTTTCACGTCGTGCTCATTATCGAAGCGGATGATCTGTCCCATGGGGTCTTTGCTGCCGAAATATTTTTTTGCCAGAGATTGCGTAAGTACGATGGAATTCGGTTCTTTCAATGCTGTATGCGGATCGCCCTGCGCCCATTCGTAGTCGAACATTCTGGTGAAGTATTCATCTGCGAAAGCAAAATTTTTCTCCATGTATTTTGTGTTGCCTGCTTTCAGCAGCGCACCTTCCCGGAACCATACAGATGTTACGTTTTCCAGTTCCGGAAAATCGTTGCGCAGCGCCGGCGCTATGGCAAAGGAGACACTCGGGTTGAGATCAAGCTCATTGAAGGTAACGCGGTAGATGCGATCTGCCTTGTGATGGAAACGGTCGTAACCGAATTCATATTTTACAACGAGGAAGATCAACAGGCAAGCAGCAACACTCAGGGCAAGGCCCGATACATTCAGGAAGACGTAACTCAGGTTTCGCCTGATCCGTCGATAAGCGATGAGTAGATAATTACTGGACATGGCAGCAAGGGCGCCAAAAAGGTGCCAAAGGGGGAACCCGCTTCCATGCAGGAGATCGATAGTGATGAGTGTCCGGTTTTGATACAGTGCTGTGCGATATTGAACTAGAAAAGGCCGCATCACCAAATAGATGCGGCCCCTTGCCTTATCCGGTATCTGCCCTTACGGGGGCAATCTATGCTAAATCCATTGGAAGGTGAATTGTCCGGCCACTCCTTCAATCTGGACTTTGAACACAAAAGGCCGCGCCGGAACTTGTGCTTCCAGAATAGAAAGTTGTTGCCAGTAGTAATTATTCCCCATTGTTTGCATGTCCAGGCCATATGGAGTGATATCATTAAAAAGATAAGGAGCACATTCAGGACTAGCTCCATATCTCATAATCAATGCTGGCAATGATCCGCCCAGGGTAACTATATCACCAGGGGTTGGATATTTGGCCAGCTTTTCAGATATCGCAAGGATAAACGTACCGTTCCAGGTTGTATAATACTTGTCATACATCGTATCCGTAAAGGAAAAATCATAGAATGAATATCCTCTTCTATAATTAGCTACTGGCACTCCCGGGCTTGGGTATGTAACAATAACCGACCCCGCAGCTGTAGGCGCAACAACTTTAACTTCTCGTTTAACGCCCAGAAAACCCTTCTCCTCAGCGCGGTAACCAATGCTGGCCAAACCATACAACACCCCATTTCTACGTATGCTGGCTATATTCAGCCAGGCGTACAAAGTATATTTCCCACTGGTAATAGATAATTGGTTTCCATAGGTGCTGTTACTTTTGGTTTCATTATTACCCGGATTACCACAATCAAGGGTATATTCTTTCGGAAAATTAGGGAATGTCAGTTTGGCGCTGGTTCCCTGATTGTTCATCATCACTTTATACATTCTGTTCTCAGTATTGCCTTCCATCATGGCAGCTTGCTGAAGTACTGAGCGGTCGCCGGATTTAAGTACGACCGTTTTGTTGCGGGAATATTGATGAATCTCGTTTCCGATCTTGACAATTCCATTTGTATTCACCAATGAAGCAATAACCGGATCATTACAATTCAATTTGAAAGATGTGCTATCATTCCAGTGCAATACGGTAGCATAATCAGCCTTAAGTTTGCAAAACCCGGTACTATCCTGCCTTTTCTCCATTTCATCCAGCCGGTGATTGAAAGCCTGATAAGCAGTAAACATTGATTTAAATCCGGGTTTAAATGGATCTATGTCTGTAGCCCCTTCGCTAAACTTTCGATGTTGCTGGATCAAAGCCTGTTGAAAGGCATTTAAATCAGAAAAAGAAAGATAAACTCCAAGAGAATCTATAGAAGCGAAGTCAACTTTTCTATCATCTTCCACAGACGTAAGTTGGTGTTCCTTGGTACAGCAGGTAAACAAAAGGCTACTGCCTAAAAGCCAATACAGAAAATAGTTGCTTTTCATAGTAAAATATTTATTAGTCAGGAATTGGGTTAAGCAATCGGGTTACAGTACAAATCAAGTTCGGGGTTACGGGGCATTAAATCCAACGCCGGCATATGATTGCCGGCGTTGGTGCAAAGTTATTTACTGATTAATATCTTTAAAATCAAATAATTTCACGTCAAAGACCAATACTGAATTTGAGCGGATGCTATCTGAAACTCCATTGTATGTGAATGAAAAGGCTCTTTCACCATATGCAAATTTGGAAGGGAGAAATATTTGTATTTGCCCACCTTTGTGAATCTTGGTTAATCCAAGGTACCAACCCGGAATAAGATCTCTCATCTGAGCCTGAAATCCGAAGTTGGTGGAATCGCTGGCGTCGAACACTGTACCATTCAGCAGGTAACCTTTATATCCAACAGTTGGGAAGCTCGTTACTTTAATCACATCAGTTCCTGTTCCAGGATTGATCACCCTATAAAAAATGCCCGAAGGGTCTTGCTGTGCAGTGATATTTTTCTCCTTAAGATATGCGTCTATTTTAAGCGAGTCAATTTTAAATTGGGCATATAAACTCCCCGCGGGTCTGGAGGTGTCAAATGGTCGGGATACAGGGGCGTCGTTATTATTTTTGGAGCAGGCCACAAGTAAGACCATCAATAATCCTCCCAGGAACAAAAGTTTCTTCATTCGATGTGCAGTTAATGTTAAAGTGATGAAAAATATAAATTGAAAAATAAGCATTTCTATCTGAAATCAATCAATTCCACTTCTGATATCACAACGGCTTCGGGTGGTATGAGGCCTGGAATACCAACGGTGCCGAAAGCCAGTGATGGCGGCATATACAGGATGATCTTGCCACCTTTGGATATTTTCTTGAGACCTATCTGCCAGCCAAGGATATGATCTTTCAGCCGCCGGCCATTGAAATCGGTCTCCCCAAAAGAGTTCACAACTACCTGGTCGTTCGTTAGCTGATAGGTGTAGCTCACGGTAGGAATGGAATTAAGGGAAAGGTAGTGGATGGAATCGCCTGGATATATGATCTTATAGAAGAGGCCGGAAGGGTCTTTGGAAACGGTAGTATCGTTGTGTACGCGTAAATAAGAAAGTATGGCGTTATCGGATCTTTCGCCGGCCTGCATAATATCGTTGAGGGAAGATTGCTCTTTCATACAGGCGCTTAGTCCTGTGATCAGAAAGAGGGTTATCATTTGTAAGAATGGTTTCATCCGCATCTGTTATTTAACTCGCTTGAATATTTTAACGGGAGTAGGCGCGGAATGTTACAGTGGCTGCCAATTTTGCACATAAAAAAACTCCTCCTGCTGACAGCGGGAGGAGTTTTTTTTATTTTGATGATGAGACAGATTAGTAATCCATACCCATACCGTGGCCGCCTGGCATAGCAGGAGCAGCGGATTTAGGTTCTGGTTTATCTGCGATCACGCATTCTGTAGTCAGCAGCATACCAGCGATGGATGCAGCGTTTTCCAGTGCGATGCGGGTCACTTTAGTCGGGTCGATAACACCGGCAGTGAACATTTTTTCGTATACTTCAGTGCGGGCATTGAAGCCGAAGTCGCCCTTGCCTTCTTTCACTTTTTGTACTACGATAGAACCTTCGATACCTGCGTTGGCAGTAATCTGGCGCAGCGGCTCTTCGATGGCGCGTTTAACGATCGCGATACCGGTTTGTTCGTCATCGTTATCGCCTTTCAGTTTTTCCAGGCTTTCGATGGCGCGGATGTAAGCAACACCGCCACCAGGTACGATACCTTCTTCAACGGCAGCGCGAGTAGCGTGCAGCGCATCGTCTACGCGGTCTTTCTTTTCTTTCATTTCTACTTCAGTAGCAGCACCTACGTACAGTACGGCAACACCACCACTCAGTTTGGCGAGACGTTCCTGTAATTTCTCGCGATCGTAGTCAGAAGTAGTTACTTCGATCTGAGCTTTGATCTGGCCGATGCGTGCCTGGATATCTTTTTTCTGGCCTTTACCACCTACAACAGTAGTGTTGTCTTTGTCGATGGTTACAGACTCTGCTCTACCGAGGTAAGTGAGGTCTGCATTTTCCAGTTTGTAACCTTGTTCTTCGCTGATTACGATACCACCGGTGAGGGTAGCGATGTCTTGCAGCATATCTTTTCTTCTGTCGCCGAAGCCAGGAGCTTTTACAGCAGCTACTTTCAGGGTACCGCGCAGTTTGTTTACCACGAGGGTAGCCAGTGCTTCGCCTTCCAGGTCTTCAGAGATGATCACCAGCGGAGCGCCTTGCTGGGCCACTTTTTCCAGGATGTGCAGGATATCCTTCATGGTGCTGATCTTTTTATCGTAGATCAGGATGTAAGGGTTCTGCAGTTCAGCCTGCATTTTTTCGCTGTTGGTGATGAAGTATGGAGAGAGGTAACCGCGGTCGAACTGCATACCTTCTACTACTTCTACAGTAGTGTCGGTACCTTTTGCTTCTTCTACGGTGATAACGCCGTCTTTGGTCACTTTTCTCATCGCTTCAGCGATCAGTTTACCAATTTCGGAGTCGTTATTTGCAGAGATGGAAGCTACCTGTTCGATCTTTTTGTTGTCGTTACCAACTTTTTCAGATTGTTTTTTCAGGTTTTCAACAACAGCTTTAACAGCTTTGTCGATACCGCGTTTCAGGTCCATAGGGTTAGCGCCGGCGGCTACGTTTTTGAGGCCTTCGCCGATAACTGCCTGAGCGAGTACGGTAGCGGTGGTAGTACCATCACCGGCCAGGTCGGCGGTTTTGGAAGCTACTTCTTTTACCATCTGGGCGCCCATGTTTTCGATGGCGTCTTCCAGTTCAATTTCTTTGGCAACGCTAACACCATCTTTGGTTACGCCCGGAGCGCCGAATTTCTTTTCGATCACTACGTTACGGCCTTTAGGACCAAGGGTTACTTTCACGGCATCTGCCAGGGTGTCAACGCCTTTCTTCATTCTGTTGCGGGCGTCTATGTTGAAGAATATTTGTTTTGCCATAATACTTTGAAATATTTTAGGATTTAGATAATTAACGGATATCGGAGGGACGCGTCAATTAAACGATCGCCAGGATATCGGATTCACGCATGATTAAGTAGTCATCACCTTCGATGCTGATTTCAGTACCGGAGTATTTACCATACAGAACAGTGTCGCCAACTTTCACGGTAACGGGTTCGTCTTTTTTACCAGGGCCGGCTGCAACAACGGTACCTTTCTGGGGCTTTTCTTTTGCAGTATCGGGGATGATGATACCACCAGCTGTTTTCTCTTCTGCGGCTGCAGGTTTCACAATTACCCTGTCAGCTAAAGGTTTAATACTTAATTTTTTAGCCATAGTAGTTTTTATTTAAAGAAGTAGTTGAATTTTTTTGCGTGTTTTGCGTCCACGAGAATTATGCCAAGGGCCGTTTCGGGTCAAATTTGCAGCTATCATGGAAGATGAAGGCCTTTCACACTGACAAATCATGACATGGGCCAGGAAAATTTGACATGACATCCCTGTATCCGGGCCATCTGCTATCAGAAAATCCATAAATATCGAAATTTTTCTCTAGTTTTGCGCCCTTATACCAGTTCTTTTTTATACGATGATCAGTAGAAGAAACATCCGGGTGAAAGTAATGCAAACGCTTTACGCCCTGGAAACGATGGAGCAAAGCAGTATTAAGCCGGGCACGGCCACCAGACTTTTGAATGAAAAGCTGGATCAGACCTGCCAGATCTTTACTTACTTACTTTATTCAGTAGTACAGGTGGCGCAATACGCAGAAATTGACGCGCAAACCCGTGCTTCCAAACATTTACCCTCTGCCGAGGACCTGCAGGTAAACACCAAGATTGCAGGCAACGAATTCATTTACCAGATTACAAACGACAAAGGCTTCCAGGTGAACCTGGAACAGTGGAAAATGAAGCACCTGGCCGATCAGGAGCTGACCCGCAAACTGTATAATTTACTCGTTGCCAGCGATGCCTATAAAACTTATATCGCCGACGAACAACGCAGCAAAGCCGGCGAAAAAGAAATACTCGAATACATCTATAAAGAAATACTGGCCAAAAATGAAGCATTCATCCAACACATGGAAGATAACTTCCTCCACTGGGGCGATGATGAAGAGATGATGGCCATCCTGATCAGCAACTACTTCAACAAACCGCACCTGTTCAATTTCCTTCAGCTCATCAGCAAAGAGAAACTGGACTATGCCCGTGAACTGCTGCTGACCGTCATCGACAAAAAAGAATATTGCCTGGAACTCATCAAACCAAAGCTCCAGAACTGGGACCCGGAACGTATCGCCGCCGTAGATATGCTGCTGATGGAAATGGGCGTATGCGAATTTCTCTACTTCCCTACCATCCCTACCAAAGTGACGATCAACGAATACATCGACCTGGCCAAAGCTTACAGCACACCGCAAAGCGGCCAGTTCATCAACGGCATACTGGACAATATCCTGAAAGACCTGGAAAAAGAACAACTGGTACAAAAACAGGATCGTCCTAAAAAATAAGCGGAAGCACTATTTTTACGGTAAAATCGATTAAAAGAGACATGAAAACACTCTTCACATTCCTTGCCTGTGGTAGCATCTTCCTCGCTGCCTGCAACAATCATTCAGCAAGCAAAGCGCCTGCCGACAGCAGCTCCATGCGCACCGTAGAAGCCAATACCAATCCCGGCAAAGGCCCGGTAATGACTTTCGAAGAAAAAGTACATGACTTCGGCGAAATCACCCAGGGAGAGAAAGTGGAATACTCTTTCAAATTTACCAATACCGGTTCCAAAGATCTCATAATCGAAGATGCCATCTCCAGCTGCGGCTGCACTGTACCTGAATGGCCCAAAGCGCCCATCAAACCAGGACAATCAGGCTTCCTGAAAGTAGTATTCGACAGCCACGGCAAACAAGGTTACACACAAAAAGATATCTCTGTAAAGATCAACGATGCCAGTGGTTACATCATCGGCCCAAAGATCCAATGCAATATCATAGTGAAATAATTTATTGATCAAACTATTAAATCAATTATAGACATGCTGAACGTTTTATTAATGGCACCTCAGGCTGGCGGCGGCGGCAGCGCACTGCCTCAAATGCTGATCTTCGGCGGTATGATCGCCGTCATGTGGCTCTTCATGATCCGCCCCCAGACCAAAAAGGCCAAACTGCAAAAACAATTTAGTGAGAACCTGAAAGAAGGTGATAAAATTGTCACCATCGCCGGTATCCACGGTAAAGTGAAAAGGATCAACGACGATAATACCCTGGTAATCGAAGTAAGCGCAGGCACCACCCTCACAATGGAACGCTCTGCCATCAGCATGGAATATACCCAGCAACAACAGAACAAAGCCGCTGCCGGTGCAGCTAAATAACTGAAAGGGCCGCTCACCGCGGCCCTTTTGTTTTCCTGACAAAATTGTAACTTGGTGCTGCTATGTTAAAGGTTGGAATCACAGGAGGCATCGGCTCCGGAAAAAGCACCGTCAGCAAAATATTTGAACTACTAGGCGTACCAGTCTACTACGCAGATGAAAGAGCTAAAGACATTCTCGTCAGAGACGCCGCGCTCGCCGCTCAGGTCAAAGCACATTTCGGAGAGGAAGTCTATTTCCCCGATGGTACCCTGAACCGTAAACATCTCGCCAATATTGTCTTCAACGACAAAGCCCAGCTGGACGTACTCAACTCCTTCGTACACCCGGCCACCATACGGGATTCCGACAATTGGGCGCAACAGCAAAATACGCCCTATGTACTCAAAGAGGCTGCCCTGCTATTTGAAACGGAATCTTTCCATCATCTCGATAAAATCATCGCTGTATTTGCACCACAGCCCCTTCGCGTGCATCGCGTCATGAAACGGGACAATGTAACCCGTAATGAAGTACTGGCGCGCATGTACAAGCAAATCGACGAAACCATCAAAATGCGTTTAGCCGATTACGTGATCAGAAACGATGAACAACATATGGTGATACCACAGGTGCTGGAATTGCATCAAACCTTATTGACCTTAGCAGGAGCGTAATTTTCGGATTTTTTGATTTACGGATGTGAGGATTTGATCAAATCCTCACATCCGTAAATCAAAAAATCCGAAAATTATTCCGCGAAGCTGATTTATAAAATTGATGAAGATATGAATGGGATACCTATAAGGCTGACAGATAACGCCGTAAACGTGCTGAAAAAGCTGCTGGAAGGCGGTACAGAGGCGCCCTACCTGCGTGTAGGGGTAAAGGGCGGCGGATGCTCAGGGATGGCCTATATGCTGGGCTTTGACGCCAAACAGGCGGATGATGAGCAATTCGAGATTGCCGGCATCCCCGTGATTATGAAGAAAGCACATGCCATGCACCTCATGGGCATCGAAATAGATTACCGCCAGGAGGCAGATACACAGGGCTTTGTATTCAACAGCTAAGCATACTTACTGAAAAAAGAAATCCCCTCCCGTATAACGAGAGGGGATTTTTATTTGTATCAAACATTTTCCGGATTAATCATCTTACTTGGTAGCTGCTTCCTTCTTAACAGGAGCGGCCAGTACGTCGCTTTCGTTAGACAGCTGGTTCTTCTTGTCAAAGTCAACCAGTACAGGCGCCGCTACGAAGATAGAGGAGTAAGTACCAGTGATCACACCGATCAGCATTGCGAAGGCGAAACCGCGGGTTACTTCACCACCGAAGATAAAGAGGATCAGGATGGTGAGGAACACAGTGAGCGAGGTCATGATGGTACGGCTCAGCGTATCGTTGATCGCTTTATTGATCACGGTGTTGCGGTCTTTACCATGCGTACCGGTTTTGAAGTATTCACGGATACGGTCGAACACGATCACGGTATCGTTCATGGAGAAGCCGATCACTGTCAGGATCGCAGCAATGAAGTGCTGGTCAATTTCCAGTGTGAAAGGTACGAAGCTCCTGCACCAGGAGAATACTGCCAATGTTACGAGTACGTCGTGCAGCAGGGAGAAGATAGTACCGATAGAATATTGCCATTTGCTGAATCGCAGCAGGATGTACAGGAAGATCACTACGATAGACAGTATAGTCGCCCTTACAGCACCCTGACGGAGATCGTCGGAGATAGTGGGCGAAACTGTTTGTGAACCTACGATATAGCGGGTTGTAAAGGCCTGCTGTGTAACGCTGGGATCATAGTATTTCTTCAGGCCATGGAACAGTTTTTCCACCACTTCATTATCCACTGCGATACTTTGTTCTTCGATCTTGTAAGCAGTAGTGATGTTGAGCTGGTTGGTAGTACCGATCGTTTTTACATATGGTTCAGAACCAAATTCTGTTTTCAGTGCGGCCCTTACATCGTCAGTCTTCATGGGTTGTTCGAAACGCACGGTGAAGCTGCGGCCACCGGAGAAGTCGATACCGTGGTCAAAGCCGTGGAAGAAAGAAGAGATACCGGCTATCATTACCACAGCGGAGATCACGTAAGCGAATTTACGTTTGCCAACGAAGTCGAAGGCAGCGTGTTTAAACACTTTGCGGGAAATCGGTGTGAAGTATTCGAAGTGTCTTTTCTTATTCGTCCACCAGTCAGTTACCATGCGGGATACGAGGATACCGCAGAACAGGGACAGCAGCAAACCGATGATCTGTGTGGTTGCGAAGCCCAGTACCGGACCGAGACCGAAGTAGAACAGGATGAAAGCTGTAAGCAAGGAGGTTACGTGACCATCGAGCACCGGCGCCAGGGAGCGGCGGTAACCGTCGCTGATGGCTTGTGGGTACGACTTGCCATGTGTGAGTTCATCCTTGATCCTTTCGAAGATGATTACGTTGGTATCTACGGCCATACCTACTGTGAGTACGAGACCTGCGATACCGGCCATGGTGAGCGTAGCGCCCAGGGAGGCCAGGATACCGAAGGTGAACAGCAGGTTGAGGATCAGCGCGATGTTGGCTACCCAACCGGCGCTGTTATAGTAAACCAGCATCAGTACGAAGATGATCACGAAGGAGATCATGAAGGATTTAGCACCGGCGGCGATAGATTCAGCGCCGAGGGTGGGTCCTACGATCTGTTCCTGAACGATCTTGGCAGGAGCCGGCATTTTACCTGATTTCAGGATGTTTGCCAGGTCATTGGCTTCTTCCGGGGTGAAGCTACCGGTGATAGAAGAGCGGCCGCCAGCGATTTCGCCCTGGATAGATGGAGCAGAGTAAACGATGTTGTCGAGTACTACTGCCACGTAGTTATAAGTAGCTCTGTCTTTCGGGTTGGCAGGCGCCAGTTCGCCGGTCAGCTTTTTCCATTGGTGGGCGCCTTCGCCGTCCATGGTCATGCTGATCTCGTTCTGGTTGTTCTGGTCTACGTCTGCACGGGCATCTACTACGTTAGCGCCACCAACGCGGGGAGCCGGGTTAGCAGGGTTTACTTTCAGTGCGTAGAGTTCCAGTACGCCGTGTTTGTCGTCTTTATTTTCCGGGCCGTAGGCAAATACTGCATCTTTAGGCAGTACGGCTTTTACAGCTGGTAATTCCAGGTAGCGGCGGAGGGTAGCGGTATCTTTCGGGAAGATCCTGCCGATGGAAGGACCCGGGAAGATGGTACCTGATTGCGGATCTACGTTAGGGATGAGGATCGCGAAGAGCGGGTTTTGACGCTGCGCTTCTTTGATCTGCAATTCCCTGGCGGCGAGGCCGGTATCAGATTTAGCTTTTTTACCGCTGTCTTTTGCGAGGTAGTCGGTCAGGCTGCCGGTTTTGCTGGAATCGCCTTTAGCAGTAGTGGCTGCGGCAGTTGTTTCTTTTTTAGTGGTGTCAACTACGGGAGCGTTGCCAAGGGCGTTCCTGATGGCTTCGTTCATCGGGCTGAGCACATTCTGGATGAACTCGGGGTTGTTTTTATAAACTTCCCTGAACTCCAGGTTAGCGGTGGCCTGCAGGTATTTGCGTACGCGCTCGGCATTGTCTACACCGGCGAGTTCCACGGAGATGAGGCCTTTATTCTCATCCAGGCTGATATTGGGTTGTGCCACACCAAATTTATCGATACGTTTTTGCAGTACGATATAGGTGTTTTTGATGGCCGCACGGGCTTCCCTGCGGATCATGTCCAGTACCTGCTGGTTGGAGGAGTTGAAGTTGATATCTTTCTGGTAAGCATTTGCGAAGATGGTAGCCAGTTTGCCCTGGGGAGCCACTTCCGCATAAGTTTGCCCGAACAAAGTAACGAAATCGGCCTGGCTGACTTTTCTACGTTCTTTCGCGAGGTCCAGCGCTCTGTTGAAGGCGGGGTCTTTGGACTGGCCGGACAGCGCACGGATCACATCTTCCACACTTACTTCCAGCACTACGTTCATACCGCCCACGAGGTCGAGACCGAGGTTCAGTTCTTTCTCTTTGGCTTTGTTGTAGGAAACGTACCATGGGAACCCTGCAATCTGCTTATTGCTGGTGCTGTCCACGATCTCTTGTCTTCTCTGTTTAATAAACCCTTTCAGTGTATCTGAGTAAAACGCCTGTTGTTCTTTGTTACCAGGATATTTCATCTCAGCGGTAGGGAATTGTTTGGCCACATCGTTTTCAGCCTGCTTGTCTATCTTCTTCTCATAGTTCCGCACTAAAAACGTGAAGGACAATTGGTACAAAGAGATAAGGATCAGTGCGATGGCAAAAAATCTTACCAGTCCTTTAAGTTGCATATTGTTTGTTTCGGGTTTATAATAAAAAATTTTTAAGAGTTGCAAAGATAGAATTTAAATTGATATATTAAAGCCCTTGAAAAAAGAAGCGCAAAATCGCTCCATGCCTGAGTTTGCGGGCCTGTTGGCATAAAAATTTCCCAAATTGCGATTCTGGTTTCTTCCGGATTTTAATATAATTCCTTTGCTTTACAGCACGTAATACCGACAAATATATGCAAACCCAACATTATCGCACAACTGATAATTTTCCGTATGCATTGCTGAAGGGCCGCAAAGGCATACTGGGCAAGGTTTTCAGCGATCCTGAAACTTACCGTCTCCAGATTGTTTACACCCGTATTGACCGGGATGCCCGCCAGCGCCCGGTTTTTACCGATTTTCATTACCGCAGCAAGCCAGGGGCCTACTTCTACCCTGCTTCTACGGTGAAACTGCCAGGCGCTATCCTGGCCCTGGAAAAGCTCCGGGAGCTGGATATTCCGGGCCTGGACCTGTTCACACCCATGTTCACCGCGCCCCTGGCAGGCGTGAATACCGGCGTCACAGCTGATCATTCCGCGGCATCCGGATTGCCTTCTATCGGGCATTACATTAAAAAAATATTTCTCGTAAGTGATAATGACGCCTTCAACCGCCTATATGAATTCATTGGCCAGGAAGCTTTCAACCGGCGACTGTGGGAGGCCGGCTACACCAGCTCCGAGATCAGGCACCGCGTAGGCCTGCCCCTGCACGAAGAAGCCAACCGCCATACCAATGCGGTCCGCTTCATGGATGGCAAAAGATTATTGTACCAGCAAGCCGCCCAATACAGCCGGCTGTCTTTCTCCTCACGCCTCGATCTTGTTGGCCAGGCACATTACAATCATCTCGGGGTGCTGGAACAGCGGCCTATGGACTTCTCCTACCGCAACCGCCTCCCTCTCGTTTCACTGCATGAAATTTTACGCAGCATAATTTTTCCGGAGGCTGTAACAAAAGCGCAACGTTTCCGTTTAAATGAAAGTGATTATAATTTCCTGTATCGTTGTATGTCGCAGTACCCGCCGGCATCAAAAGATCCGGTGTATGACCATATCCAGTACAAGCAGGCCTACGTGAAGTTCCTGATGTATGGCGGACAGAAAACAGCCAGGATACCATCACATATCAGGATCTTTAACAAACCCGGATGGGCGTATGGATTTTTAACTGATGCAGCCTATATTGTAGACTTTTCCAACGGTATAGAGTTTTTATTATCTGCCTCCATTTACGTCAACAAAGATGGCATACTGGGAGATGACCAGTACGAATTCGAAGAAACGGGGAAGCCTTTCCTGAAGGCTTTGGGAGAGATGATCTACCAACATGAACTGGAACGCCGGAAGACCATTCAACCAGATCTCGGCAGGTTCAAAACTGAATGATTGAAAAATTAAATCTCACATAACAAAAAACTGAGAGCAGATGCTAACAAAGAAAAATCGTGCTTGGGCCATTGTAGCCTTGTTTGCAGGAATCCTGGGACTTTCTTCCTGTCTGAAAAATGATACTAACATCACTCCTTCCAGACCTCAGTACTGGGTATGGATACTCAATGCATCCACCAACGGCGTGAACCTGGACTTCTATGACAACGATACCAAGATCACCAGCAACAACCCGATCAACTTCAACTTCCAGTCAAGATGGTACGGCTTCGGTGGTAACCACACCTACCTGTTCACCGCCGCTGGCAAGAAAGACAGCGTAGTAACACAAACGACTTACAACTTCGACTCTACTTCCTACTACACTTATCTGATTTATGATGAGCCGGCAAAAGGCGTTGTTGTATACAACGATCTTACCTCCGCTCAAAACAATAAAATAAATTTCCGTTTCTTCAACCTCAGTAAAGATGCAGGCCCGGTGGATGTATTCATCGGCACACAGAAAGTGGATAGCAACAGAACCTTTGCTGCTGGCTATTTCCCCACGTCGTTTGTACAACTGCCGGACAACCTTGGCCAGACCGATGTGATCACCATCAAAGTAGCTGGCAAGGATTCTGTATTGGCTACCAACAACAATCTTTCTTCCCTGCCGGGACGAATGCTGCAAGTTGGCAACGTTTATACCGCTTACCTGGCAGGCAGCAAAAGCAGCACCGGCGCCACCAAACTCGTTACCGGCGTCTTCCCCAGCTGGCAGGGTACCTACTAGTAAACACCGGTTTATATAAAATCTTACCAACAAAAAAAGGAGCGCTTGCTCCTTTTTTTGTTGCGCTTCGTATCCACCGCTAAGTGATTTCTCTTTTTTTCTGTAGGTTTGTCCCGGTCAACCCAATATTAAGCATTATGATTCAACTTGCAGAAAGGCTGTCACGGATATCCGAGCCTCAAACGATTAAAATGGCCAAACTCAGCAGGGAACTGAAGGCCCAGGGGATAGATATAGTAGACCTTAGTATTGGAGAACCCGACTTCGATACTCCTAAACACATTCGCGAGGCAGCCAAAAAGGCCATCGATGAAGGTTTCACCCACTATACGCCTGTAGCCGGCTATCTCGACGTAAAGCAGGCAGTGGTGCACAAACTCAAACGTGATAACGGTCTTGACTATACGCCGGAACAGATAGTTGTATCTACCGGCGCCAAACAAAGCCTCGCCAACGCCGTGCTCAGCATCGTAAATCCCGGCGACGAAGTGATCATCCCTACACCTTATTGGGTAACTTATTCCGAACAGGTAAGGCTGTGCCAGGGCGAAGTGGTATTCGTTCCCTGTAGCATCGAAAATAATTACAAGATCACGCCGCAACAACTGGAAGCCGCCATCACGCCTAAAACCAGGCTGTTCATGTTCTCTTCTCCCTGCAATCCTACCGGCTCCGTTTATTCAAAAGCAGAACTGGAAGGCCTCGCAGCGGTATTCGCCAAACATCCGCAAATATTCATCATCTCCGATGAGATCTATGAATACATCAACTATGATGGCAAACATGAGAGCATCGCGCAATTCGGCGATCTGATCAACCGCACCATCATCATCAACGGCCTCAGTAAAGGCTTTGCGATGACAGGCTGGCGCCTCGGCTATCTCGCCGCGCCACTGGAAGTAGCCAAAGCCTGCGACAAGATACAGAGCCAGTTCACATCCGCTACCTGCTCTATCACGCAGCGTGCCGCCATCACAGCGCTTACCGGCGAACTCACCACCGCCATTGAAATGGTGAACGAGTTCAGGAAACGCCGCGCATTTATACATGAAGCGCTCAAAGCTATTCCCGGTCTGAAAGTGAACGATCCGGAAGGGGCCTTCTACATGTTCCCGGATATCAGCGCATTCTTCAACAAGTCCTACGAGGGTACTACCATCAGCAATGCAGATGACCTTTGCATGTACCTCCTGCATAAAGCCCATGTATCAACGGTGACTGGCGCCGCATTCCAGCAGCCGAATTGTATCCGGCTCTCCTATGCTACTTCTATGGACAAGCTCCAGGAAGGCGCGAAGCGAATGAAAGAATGGTTAGGAAAATTACAATAGTAGTTAATTATAAATGATAGCCCCGCTGCTGGCGGGGCTATCATTTATAATTAAATTATTATATATTTGTGCGCATAAAACATTCATCATCAGATGCAGATTGATTCCATGAAACTCTTGTACATCGTGCTGGGACTAGGCGCTGTGTACATCGTATATACCACTGTCCGTGACTTGCTGAAGAAAAATAAAGTAGCGGCGCCGGCGCCAGAGAAGCCAGCAGCCGTGAATCCGGCGATATTGCCCTTACAGCTGCAGGCTTATGAACGCCTGGCCTTGTATGTGGACCGTATCACTCCGCAGAGCCTTATCGGCCGCATTTACCAGCCGGGTATGAGCGCAGTGGACATGCAGATATCCATGGTGCAAAGCATCAAATCAGAATTTGAACACAATATCACGCAGCAGATATATGTATCTACCATGACATGGGAAGCGGTGAAAACCCTGAAGGAGCAAACGATTTCCGTGATCAACCAGGTAGCGATACAATTACCGCCGGATGCTACCGCCCTCGATCTGAACAAACAACTGCTCGAAGTATTCATGCAGGCAGGCGAATCGCCCGCGGAGCTGGCCTCACAGATCATCAATGCAGAAGCAAAAAAAGTAATGAGGTAAGCGTATCAGCGGGTGCTGGCGTTGATAACATCATTCAACAAAAATCCTCTTCCATCAAAATGAATATATAGTGGCCGGCTTTTGTACCACTCGATGCCGGGCTCTTTGAGGTGCGCCTGTATGTGCAGGTGCGGTTCTGTGCTGAATCCCGAATTGCCCACACAGCCCAGTGGCTGGCCTTTTAGCACCTGCTGGCCATCATGCACCAAAACGCTGTACATTTTCATGTGTCCCATAAAAACATAGTAGCGGTCTGTTTCCAGCAGTACGTGATTGGTATTCTTGGGGCCGCGGTTCATGTTGGGTGGTGTATTGTCGGGGTTGCCGCCATAGGCGTGCAGTACACGGCCATCGCAAGGTGCGTAGATGGTATCGCCAAAAATTTCATAATCATGAAGATCCTTTGAAAACACTTTATTGGCGCGGCCTCCCCAGGTATTGAGCTTCACAATATCCATGGCATATATAGCGCCACGCAAACTGAAATGAAACAGGTTCGTTGGCAATCCTTTACCACCCTGCAATACAAAGTATTGGCCTCTATGAAAAGGGAACGACAGCTCCACCGTTCGTGCGGAACCGGTAGTGCCGGTGAAATAAAGCAGGTTCAAGACAGATACCAGTATGGTGAAAGTAACGTTGGCAAAGCGTTTCCTGCGTGATGGCGGCACTGTGCCCGGCACAGGCCTGATGAGTATCCATCTTATCAATAACAATAAAAATATGCCGCCGAAAATATATTTCGTGAAAACGCTGAGATAAACCCAGGTACCATAAAGATAGAGGAAGATACCGAGCGAGATGCCAGCCAGCAAATACGTGAGGACGGCTGAAAGCGGCCTCCCGCCAGCTTTCCAGATGAGATACAGACTATATAAAGCCAATGCCAGCGTGATACCCAATAAGGTGTAGATGATCATAGTGCCTGCCAAACTTTACCGGAAGATATCAATATTTTTTACAGCGGCGAAGTACCATAATAATTATGTAACATTGCAAGGATAGTTCATACACCATGGAAAAGACCATTCAAACTGATTCGGGCATTGAGATTGCGCCGTTGTATACCCAGGAAGTGCCGATGCACGAACAACCTGGCGTATACCCTTTTACGCGGGGCATACATGCCACCATGTATCGCGATAAACTCTGGACCATGCGCCAGTACGCAGGTTTCAGCACTGCGGAAGAATCCAACAAACGTTACCACTACCTGCTCAGTCAGGGTGTGATGGGCCTCAGCGTGGCTTTTGACCTGCCCACACAGATCGGTTATGATTCTGATCATGCGATGGCAGAAGGAGAAGTAGGAAAAGTAGGTGTGGCCATCGATTCGCTGGAAGATATGGAGCGCCTGTTTGCCGGCATTAAACTGGAACAGATATCTACCTCTATGACCATCAATGCCACAGGATTCATACTGCTGGCGCTTTACATCGCACTGGCCAAGAAGCAGGGCGCCGATCTGAAGAAAATATCCGGCACTATTCAGAATGATATTCTCAAGGAGTATGCGGCCAGGGGCACTTTCATTTATCCGCCCAAACCCTCCATGCGCCTGATCACCGACATTTTTGATTATTGCAGCCGTGAGGTACCGAAATGGAATACTATCTCCATCTCCGGCTATCATATCCGCGAGGCGGGCGCCAATGCCGTACAGGAGCTTGCTTTCACCCTCTCTAACGGGAAGGCCTATCTGAAAGCGGCACTGGAAAAAGGACTGGATATTAATGTATTTGCCAAACGCCTTTCTTTCTTTTTCAATGCGCACAACCACCTCTTTGAAGAAGTGGCGAAGTTCCGCGCGGCACGCCGCATGTGGGCGCACATCACACAATCGCTGGGCGCTACCGATCCGAAGGCGCAGATGCTGCGTTTCCATACACAAACCGGCGGCAGTACCCTGACGGCACAGCAGCCGCACAACAACATTGTACGTGTAGCCATTCAAACATTGGCAGCAACGCTGGGTGGTACACAGTCCCTGCATACCAATGGCTACGATGAAGCCTTGTCATTGCCCACTGAAGAGGCGGCCCGCATCGCGCTGCGCACGCAGCAGATCGCCGGTTATGAAAGCGGCATCGCCGATACGGTAGATCCGCTCGCCGGCTCCTTCTATGTAGAAGCGCTCACCAACGAAGTGGAAAGCAAAGCATGGGAGCTTATCAACAAAATAGACGCCATGGGTGGCGCTGTGAGCGCTATTGAACAAGGCTTTGTGCAGGACGAGATCGCGCGCAGCGCTTATAAATACCAGCAAGAAATAGAAAACGGTGAAAAGATCATCGTGGGTGTCAATAAATTTGTAGTGGAAGAGGGCACGCCACCGGAGGTGTTCCGTATCGACGACAGCATCCGCAAGGTGCAGTCTGAACGGCTGAAAGATCTCCGCGCACGTCGCGACAACGCCGCAGTACAGGCTTTGTTGCAACGCATCAAAACGGCAGCCAATACCACCGACAACCTCATGCCATTGGTAGTGGAAGCTGTTGAAAACCTTGCCACCCTTGGAGAAATTGCAGATGCGTTGCGAGAAACATGGGGGGAATATAGAGGAATGTAAGGATTTTGGAATTTTCGGATTTTCGGATTTTGGAATTTTGGAATTTTGGAATTTTGGAATTTAAGGCGAGGATGCAAATTCCAAAATCCGAAAATTCCAAAATCCGAAAATCTAAACTAATTTGGCATCAAAAATTCAAGGCACTTGATCTACCATCACACCTGTCCACTCTGCGGTTCCTCACTGATCCGCGAAGCGCTGAAGGCTAAAGATTATACGGTATCCAAAGAAACATTCGGCATATGGCATTGTGGCGGCTGCAGCGGACGTTTTACACAGAACGTTCCTGATGGCGACAATATCGGTCGCTACTATCAGTCGCAGGAATACATTTCCCATTCAGAAACCCGCAAAGGGCTGATCAATCGTTTATATCACAGCGTGAGAAAGATCACGCTGCGTTCCAAACAGAACTGGGTGCGATCCGCCACCGGCCTGAAACAGGGCGCCCTGCTCGATATCGGCTGCGGCACCGGCGCATTCCTTCACTACATGCAAGCCAGCGGATGGAACATCACCGGCCTCGAGCCCGATGAAACCGCCCGCCGTAATGCGAAAGAACTTTACAAAATTGAACCGCTGCCCATAGATCAGCTGTTTGCGTTGCCGGCACATCAATATGATGCCATTACCATGTGGCATGTGCTGGAACATGTGCATGAGCTGCATCATTACCTGGAACGTATCCGCACACTGTTGAAACCCGGCGGCTCCTTGCTGATAGCGGTTCCCAACTATACATCCTACGATGCGGAACATTATGCAGCATATTGGGCAGCTTACGACGTGCCACGGCATCTGTATCACTTCTCCCCTTCTTCCATGGAACTGCTACTCTCCCAGCATCAGTTCAAGCTGATAAAAAAACATCCAATGGTGTTTGACGGCTTCTATGTAAGCCTGCTCAGCGAAAAACACAAAACCGGCAAAAGCAGGCTGGTAGCGGGTTTCCTGAACGGATTCCGCTCCTACCGCAAAGGATTGAAAGAGGTAGACCGCTGCAGCTCTATCGTATACGAGTGCAAAATCATTTAGCTATTTGATTATTTTATTATTTGGTTATTTTGATATTTAGTTTCCGCTAAGATTTTCGTGGAAACTAAATATCAAAATAACCAAATAATAAAATAGCTAAATAAGTTTCATTTCGTCGATCAGACGGGTGCAGCCGGCGTATTTATCAATGATGAACAGCACATAGCGGATATCCACCATGATATTGCGGCAGATGGACGGATCGTAATTGATATCGCTCATGGTGCCTTCCCAGGTACGGTCGAAGTTGAGACCTACCAGCTGGCCATAAGCATTGAGCGCCGGACTGCCGGAATTGCCGCCGGTAGTGTGGTTGGAGGCGATGAAGC
Organism: Chitinophaga vietnamensis; assembly: GCF_902167635.1. Classification (GTDB taxonomy): domain Bacteria; phylum Bacteroidota; class Bacteroidia; order Chitinophagales; family Chitinophagaceae; genus Chitinophaga; species Chitinophaga vietnamensis. The sequence goes on along the minus strand of NZ_CABHMS010000004.1, from coordinate 469,718 downwards.
ATACAGGCATGCGGCCATTAACGCCATAGCGGCCGTAATCTTTTTTCTTATAGAGATCGATGAGCTTTGCGGGCACGTCGAATTCATAATCGCCAGGAACATATTTTTCCATTACGCCATCAAGATAGGTGTAGTAGTCGTAATGAATGGCATCGCGGGGATTGTAGCCATCTACTTTGCCATAGGTAACGCGTAATGTGCTATTGGCATCGGGATAGAAGCGTTTTTTATTGCCCATCACGTCCATCTGGGCCTGCATGTACAGGCGCTGACGGTTGTTGATATCCGCCTGGAGGTCGTTGAGCGGCCTGCCAATATTATCCACATAACCTTTGCGGAGTGCCATCACAAGGCGGGTAGAAGGATCTTTCCACATTTGCGCCACTACTGTATTGTAAGGTTGTTGTACAAATGCTTTCAGTTTATCCATAGACGTTAGTCCGCTTACCGCGAAGATCTTGTCTGCCAGCGTGTGCCCGTCTTTATTATTTTCCTGCCATAGCAGTGCGAAGTCGTTGCCACTGTACTGTTTAGGCACGTTGCGTGCGTAGAGGCCTACCAGTGCGGCGCACACATCATGATCCACGTTCACGTTATAGTTTTGGTAGAACGACTGCATGCCATCGAGGAATTGCTGGCGCATGCTTTCGTACTGGCCTTCTCCTTTTTCGTGTACATCGTTGAGGAAGTTGATGAGGCGATCGGCTGCGGTGAACACTTCTACATTTTTCACGAGTTCGCTGTAGTAGTCGCGCGCCTGGGCATAGGGCTGTATCTGTTTATAGAGTGCATTAAGTGTATCCAGCACGCCGCCGTACTGCTGTTGCAGCGCGGGGTTGGCGTTGAGGAGCTGGTTATATTCCTTTTCGTACTGTATCTTTTTGCCGATACCATTGGTTTGTTTGATGCCTTGCATTTCACCGCCCCACTTTTTCCAGTAGTTGGCGGTAACAGCGTATTTGGAGGCGTATTGTATTTTGATCTGTTCATCCTTGCGCATGTAGCCGTCGATGATCTTGAGGGCGGCATCGCGCATTTCCACTTTGGCGGCATCGAGTACATTCACGGTTTGCCTCACACCTTCGGAAGGCAGGTATTCATTGGTGCGGCCGGGGAATCCGAGCACCATGGTGAAGTCGTTCGGTTTAACGCCTTTCATGGAGATGGGCAGAAAATATTTCGGTTTCAGGGGCACGTTATCCTGTGAATAAGGCGCCGGGCGGCCATCTTTGCCGGCATAGATGCGGAACATGCTGAAGTCGCCGGTATGGCGGGGCCACACCCAGTTATCAGTATCGGAGCCGAATTTACCGATGGAGGAAGGCGGTGCGCCTACCAGTCTTACATCTTTATACGTTTCGGTTACAAACAGGAAATACTGGTTGCCTTCAAAGAAAGGTTTGATCATTACATCCTGCCATGCTTCGCGGCGGGTGTTCTGGCGGATTTCGTTGAGGCGTTTATCGATGGCGGATTGCCGTTCCCTTTCTGTCATGCCGGGTTTTACATCGGCGAGGGCCGCTTTGGTAACGTCGTCGATGCGTACGATGAAAGTGGCTGTGAGACCGGGGTTGGGCAATTCTTCCGCTGCTGTTCTGGCCCAGAAGCCGTTTTCCAGGTAGTTATTTTGTAGGGAAGAGTGTTTCTGGATGGCATCATAGCCGCAGTGGTGGTTAGTGAGCAGCAGGCCCTGGGAGGAGATCACTTCTGCGGTGCAGAAGCCGCCGAAGCTAACGATGGCATCTTTAAGGCTGCCTTTGTTGATACTATAGATATCGGCGGCGCTGATTTTCATGCCCATTGCTTTCATCTCTTTTTCGTTGAGGTTTGAAAGCAGCTGTGGCAGCCACATTCCTTCCGTGGCATAGGCTTGTTGAGCCAGTACCAGCAGTACCAGCAATAGTGTTGCCTTCGCGGATTGGTGCAACGTATCTGATATTCTTTTCATAGACCCGGCAATTTACTACAAATCGTGCAGGCTGGAAAAGATAAAGCCGGTGTTTCTCTCGATTCATCGATAGAATACAGGTATTTACAGAGAGACGGCTTTTTTTCTGGGAAGATTGTACCAAATTCCGGTAGCGTTTCTTAAATCATGTTGAGCATGATCCGGTTAAAATCTGCTGTTGTACTGGCGCATATTACCGGATGGCTGATCTGTCTGAGCTTGCCGTTGTTACTTATCAGCGGCCAGGTTGGTGACAGGCGCACAATGGCCATCCTTTTTTCACCGGACTACCTGGTGTTTATATTAACATATGCGTCGTTATTTTATTTTCATACGAACTTCCTTTTCCCTCAACTTTATTTCAGGAAGCAGTATGTCTTATATTTTTTGTCGGTGGTCATCTTGTTACTGATGATCGACCTGATGCAGCCATTTGATCATTTGTTCCTGCAGTTCTCGCTGCGGCCACAATTCAAACCGATGGCTGCCGCGGTGATATCCGGGTTTCCGCTGGATCCCGTCAGCATCTTCCTGTTCCTGTTGACCATTGCCTTGAGCGTAGCCATTGAAACCACTCATCGCTGGCGGCAAACGGAGAAGCGTGCTCTCTATGCCGAGACGAAGAAAACGCAGGCAGAATTATCTTTCCTTAAAGCGCAGATCAATCCGCATTTTCTTTTCAATACGCTCAACAATATCTATTCGCTGGCCATGATACGGCACGAGTATACGGCGCCCAGCATTATGAAACTGTCGAACATGCTGCGTTATGTAACAGAAGAAACGCGCGACTTTGTACTGTTACAAAGCGAGATCGATTGCCTGCGCGATTATGTAGACCTTCAGAAGTTGCGGCTAAGCCGCAAAACCACCGCGTCATTCATTATCAAAGGCCTGCCTGGCGCGCGCTGCATTGCGCCGCTGGTGCTGTTGCCTTTCATGGAGAATGCTTTCAAATATGGCGTGAGCAACCACGAGCCGTCAGAGATCAATATTGCACTGGATATCGAAGATGACCACCTGCACTTCCGGTGCAGCAACAAAGTTTTTCCTTTGCTGCGCGACAAGCACCGCACGGGCGTTGGCATTGCCAATACGCGTCAGCGGCTGGAACATCTGTATCCCGGCAGATATGAGCTGGATATACATACAACGGATATGTACACCATTTCGCTGAAGATATGGACTTAATAAGGGTTTGATCTGAAGGGGCAAAGAAGCATGTGCCAGTAAAGGAGAGGAAGAAAGATGAAGAAGGGAGGTACAGCCCTGAGCTCCCGAAAGATTTGCTGATGCAGATATGTTACTACGTAACAATATCGCTGGCTGTACCTCCTTTCTTACATCACGCTTTTATCGTATAGCGATTAGTGATAGAGGTAGTTCAGTGCAATGACATCATTAGCATTGAAAGTGCGGTTGCCGCCGTTAGAGCAGGCCAGCATCCAGGAGTTGGCATCAGGACCGGAAGGAGTGCCGGGGATGTATACAGCGCCAACGCCGCCATCACCTTCATTTACAGCGCTGCCGCCGCAGCTATAGGAACGGTCCATATAGTCGGTATGACGCATACCGATGCAGTGACCGATCTCGTGCTGAATAACAGAACCTACATACAGTACGTTAGGATTGGAACCATAAGCATACTGGTTAGTGTTCATTTTAATAGTGCCATAAGGATTGCCGGAGCTGGTGGGGAAACCGGAGGACCCCAATGTGATGTAGCCGCCACTAGGCCCTTGATTGAAGCCCTGAATGGTGATAGTAGCCGTACCACTGGTGATACGTTTGAACGTGATACGCAGGCCCAGCCTGTTATAGCGGGCGATGGCAGTATCTGCGCCAGCCACGAATGCAGTACCCAGGTTTACTACTTTAACTGTGATCACGCGGGGCAATGCCGTTACCAGGTTGTTGGTGCGGTACTGCTCTGTGTTGGCCACACGGAGTGTAGGACTGCCAACTTTCTGGCTCAATTGTTCTGCGGTCAACAGAATATCACCTTCTACGAGGTAACCATCTTCTACTTTACGCACATCGTTCGTGCTGAAACCGTTGGCTTTGATCTGGGCTAACACGTCTGCTGAAACTTGATCAGGTTTAGCATCTTTGTTTTGGTCGCTTTTCTGACAGGAAACCACCATGGAAGCGGCGATCAGGCAGCCGATAATACCAAGTGTTGTTCTTTTCATAGACTAGATTTTGGGTTTTAAAATAAAAAATATGCTCTCGTCCCGTTTATGCAACGGGCCTGGATTATCTTAAAAACACGTCTGCTGCACCGTAATGACATAGCATTACAGATGCAACCAGCTGGTGATACTCTACCCCAAAAAACATTTGTAAGTACATGCTCTCTGTTCTTGAGTGACGTCACAGCTACTGGCCTCTCAGCACAGCCTGCAAGTTTTTAATGGATTGGCGATGATTCAGCGAAACCGGCGTGGCCGGTCATTTCAAGATTTGCTCGTCAGAATGCTTATCTCTTAGTGATGATTTGCTCGGTCAGGATTTTGTTGATTATCTCTGTTCAAAAAATCATGTTTCCAATATTACGACTTTCATTTAATTTAAAAAAAACATTTTGTTTTCTTTCGATAAAAAATTGGGATGAAGCATTAATTGCAGTAGTTTTAATGAATATTATAAAGCCAAAATCCATTGATTCGCGCCACCTTTTCCATGAGTATACCCGGTTTCAAACACTTGCCCATCCTTACTTTCCTGTTGCTATGCAGCCATCTGCTGCTGGCAAGGCAAACTCCCGCAACCGATAGCATTCTGTTGCGCTATGCTGCCAACACCGACATGGAAAGAAGCAGCGCCCATTATCAATTGATCCGTTTCAAGGAAACTCCCGCAGAAAAAACCCTTCGCCACTACGGACTGGTAAAGCCGCTCAGCCGCTACCACTACATATTACAGCATTGCCCTACCGACACCGCCCTGCTTAAAAAGATCAACTGGTGCGTACCCGCCAATGATAACTGGAAAGCCTCCGACCTCCTGCTGCAACAACTGGAAAGTCTGCCGGCGGGCGACAGTCTCGTACTGCAAGTGTCTTACAGCGATGAAATTGCATTCCCGCAGAAAGTCAGGGTAATCCACTGGCAACGCGAATACCATGTAGCCACCCTGCACCTGCTAAAACAAGACTGGCCCGCATTTATCGCCACCCCTTCCATTCTCTTCGCTGATATTCCCAGACATGCGAAAACAGAACTGATCCTCAATACCGCCAATCCTTATATCAACCGGATTAATATTGCACAACAGCAGTTTCCCGCGGTACGCGGAAAAAGTATAACCGTTTCCGTTAAAGAAGATCTTTTTGATACAACAGATATTGATATCGCAGGAAGATATATTCCCAACCCACATAGCTCGAACACTATTACCGCGCATGCCACTACCATGGCTACGCTCATCGGCGGAGCAGGCAACAGCGGGGCGTTGGGACTGGGCGCCGCACCACAGGCATCGCTCAGCTCCGCAGATTTCAACATCAGCCTCCTTCCTGATACCAGCGCCTATTACCGGCAATATAATGTTACAGTACAGAACCACTCTTACGGCACCGACATCGAAAACTATTATGGCGCCGAAGCGGTAGCTTATGATCAGCAAATATTTTCTGCCGATACCATCGTGCATGTTTTTTCTTCCGGCAACATTGGCACGCAAGCCCCCACCAGTGGCCGCTATCAGGGCCTCGCAGGATATGCTAACATGACCGGCAATTTCAAACAAGCCAAGAATGTGATCGTTGTAGGTGGCGTGGACGCCACCGGCACTGCTGTTGCCATCGCATCCAAAGGCCCCGCATTTGATGGCCGCATCAAACCGGAGATCGTAGCATTCGGGCAGGATGGCACTTCCGACGCTTCTGCTCTCGGCACCGGCGTAGTAACCATGATGCAGGATTTATGGCGACAGCAACATAATGGCAATACCGCAGCGGCAGCACTCATCAAGGCTGTGTTGATCAACAGTGCGCAAAGGCCCTACAATGTACCTCCCTCCTACGCTTATGGTTTCGGTAATATGCATGCCCTGCACGCGCTGCAAACCCTGCAACAACAACGCTTCCGGCAAGGTACGCTGCAAAGCAACCAGAACACGGCTTTCGATATCACCGTGCCACCCGGCATGCAGCAAGTGAAGGTGACCCTCTGCTGGAACGATCCCCCGGCAATCGTAAACGCAAACAAAGCCCTGATCAATGATCTCGACCTGCAGGTAACTGCCGGCGGTCAAACCTATCTGCCCTGGATACTCAGCACCTTCCCGTCGGCAGATTCACTGAAAGCCCTGGCACGCCGTGGGGTAGACAGTATCAATAATACAGAACAGGTAAGCATCAATATGCCGGCAGCCGGCAACCTGCATATCAATGTGCAGGCAAAACAGCTGGCTACGGCCAATCAAACTTTTTATATCGTTTATGAGTTTACGCCACTCAATACTTTCCAGTGGCAAAATCCCGCACCAGGAGCGATATTGAGAGCATCGCAAAGTATTCCATTGCAATGGGAAACTACCTACAGTGGTAATGGCAGTCTTTCGTATAGCCTTGACAGTGGTACTACCTGGATACCGATCATTTCACAGGTACCCGCTGTGCAACAGCAGTTCAACTGGTTAGCGCCGAATGTATTCAGCAAAGCCTGGCTCAAATTCAACTTGCCGGATACTGCTTTCATCAGCCCTTCGTTCATCATCTCTCCTGCACTTACCATGCACACCGGGTTCAATTGTAACGACAGCGCACTGCTTTACTGGAACGCACAGCCAGGCGCTGCCGGTTACCAGCTGTACACGCTGAATCAGGGCGCTATGGCGCTTTACCAGCAAACAAAGGATACTTTCGTTTTTATTCCGAAGCGTGAAGCGCCAGGGCTGTATTATGCGGTAAACGCCGTAGCGCCGGCCGGCTGGGCGGGCCTCCGCAGTTATACTATTAACTATACCACGCAAGGCGTTGCCTGCTATGTGCAAAGTTTACTTGCCGATAAAACGACCGATAATAAAGTATTGTTGTCGCTAACGCTGGGCTCTGTGTATAAGCTGAAGAATGTGAACTGGCAAAGGTTACAGAATGGTCAATGGCAAACCCTGTCTACCGTTGCGGCGGGCGGCCTCAATTATAATTACACCGACGATTCCACCTGGGAGGGCCTCCTGTACTATCGTGTATTGCTGGAAACAACTGATGGCATACGTATTCCATCTGATCCGGTAACCGTTGAGATCATTGTTGGCAACAGCATCCTGTTGTTCCCGAACCCTGCTACCACGGCCATTACCATCCTCGATCCCCATCCGCAGGCGCGGCAGCTGGTCATCTCTGACGGCAGCGGCAGGCGGGTGATCCTGCGCAATCTTTCAGATTCACAGGAAACAATTCCCGTGCGGCAATTAGCCAGCGGCATATACTATTGCACCATCTATGCAGACGGCAAGCGGATCTTCTCCAGGAAGTTTATAAAAATGTGAGGATTTCTTGATTTACGGATTTTTTGATTTAGGGATTTTTTGATTTATAAATAAAATAGTGTCGCCCCTATGGAGCGTAATGTTGATAGACAGTGATTCATCTACCAATATTACGCTCCATAGGGGCGACACCACTAAATTTATAAATCAAAAAATCCGTAAATCAAAAAATATTCCACTACAGGTGGATAGCTTCGCCGTAAGCCACTTCGATGGCGTCTTTTACAGATTCGCTCATAGTGGGGTGCGGGTGGATAGAATCCAGTACTTCCTGATAAGTAGTTTCCAGTTTGCGGGCTACTACTGTTTCAGCGATGATCTCGGTAACGTTCGCACCGATCATGTGTGTACCCAGCCATTCGCCGTATTTAGCGTCGAAGATCACTTTTACGAAACCTTCAGTAGCGCCGGCGGCAGAAGCTTTACCAGAAGCGGAGAAGGGGAATTTACCTACTTTCACTTCGTAGCCGGCTTCTTTGGCGGCTTTCTCGGTATAACCTACAGAAGCAATTTCCGGTGCGCAGTAAGTACAGCCGGGGATGTTCATGTAGTCGATCGTTTCAGGTTTGTGTGCATATTTCTTTTCGTTGTATGCAATGGCTTCCACGCAAACGATACCTTCTTTGGAGGCAACGTGCGCCAAGGCCTGACCAGGCACCATGTCGCCGATAGCGTAAATGCCCGGAACATTGGTCTGGTAGTATTTATCCACTACTACGCGGCCTTTGTCGGTTTTGATGCCGAGTGTTTCGAGGCCGATATTTTCGATATTGGCAGCGATACCTACAGCGCTCAGTACTACGTCAGCTTCGAGGGTGATTTCGCCGGTTTGTGTTTTCACTTTGGCTTTCACACCGTTACCATTGCCTTCAACGGCTTCAACAGAAGCGTTGGTCATGATTTCGATACCTTTCTTCTTATAGATCTTTTCCAGTTCTTTGGAGATATCTTCATCTTCTACCGGTACGATGCGCGGCATGAATTCTACGATGGTCACTTTAGTGCCGAGGGTAGCATAGAAGTAGGCAAACTCTACGCCGATAGCGCCGGAACCTACTACGATCATGGATTTAGGCTGCTGAGGCAGTACCATGGCTTCGCGGTAGCCGATCACGTTTTTACCGTCGATCTTCAGGTTAGGCAGCTCGCGGGCGCGGGCGCCTGTAGCGAGGATGATGTGCTTGGCATCATATACAGTAGCTTTGCCGTCTTTGTCGGTCACTTCTACCTGGCCTTTGGCTTTCACTTTACCATTGCCCATCAACACATCAATCTTGTTTTTCTTCATCAGGAACTGTACGCCCCTGCTCATTTTATCAGCAACGCCACGACTGCGTTTGATCACAGCGTCAAATTCCACCTTTGCGTCGGATACGGAGATACCGTAATCTTTGGCATGTTGAGTATATTCAAATACCTGCGCGGTCTTTAATAAAGCCTTGGTTGGAATACAGCCCCAGTTCAAGCAGATACCGCCCAGGTTTTCTCTTTCCACTACTGCGGTTTTAAATCCCAGCTGAGAAGCACGGATAGCAGCCACATATCCGCCCGGGCCACTACCAATTACGATTACGTCGTATGCCATATTGTTTAATTTTAATTAAAACTTGCCAAAGGTAGAAAAATAATCAGGAATTACGAATTACGAGTTAAGAATTACGGCCCACCGACGATCTATCGGATGGGCCGTAATTCTTAACTCGTAATTCGTAATTATCTTATCGGAGGTCCACCACCTCTACCCCAGGATATTTCTTGGGATCGAAGGTGAACGTAGCATCACTTACAGTCGCATTGGGCGTAAAGTTGGTGATCTCGTACGTATAGTGGTTACCGTTCTTCTCGAACACTTTCATTTTAGCGATATTCTGGGCTTTCTTATCCACAGAAACGATCACCTTGAATATATTCTTGGACTTGTCTGTCGGCGTCATTTCAATATTCTCCAGCACTTTACCTTTTTCATTGGTTTCGCCGGAAAGGCGGTACAGGAAATCTTTATCGTAGAAATTGGTGAAGAGCTTCGCCGGCGTGATGGAGCCGCTGCTCTGGTCTACATTGTTGATGGTTACTTCATTCACGTCCTTGGCGTAGGTCCAGGAGGTTTTGTTATCGCTGATGATCTCCTGCCCTTCCATGGTCACTTTATATTTCGGGCCTTTCATATATACAGTTCCTTTCTTGGAATCGGATACGCTGTTGTTGGCGCCTTCCACTTTCAATATAAAATTAGCCACTACGGATTTGAGCGATTTGAATTTAGTGCTCACACCATCCAGGATTGTTTTTGCCTTGGGATCGTTGGCAGCTTTGCCTTGCGCCATGCCACTGAAAATGATTCCACCCAACAACATTCCTGTTAATAGAAATTTCTTCATCGTAGTTTTTTTTGGTTTCTTACCGCATTGGACAAATGCCATGCCGGTGTGTTTAATCGGTTGCTTAAAGCGCCCCGAAATTCGTATATTTCAATGAATCTCTCCACATATTCTACAAACTCTTAACATATTATTATAAATTATTAAGAATATCGAAGAGCTCTGCATCTGTTTTCACCAACACATCCCTGGCCTTGCTGCCCATATTGGGACCCACGATACCAGCAGCTTCCAGTTGATCCATCAACCTGCCCGCACGGTTATAACCGAGCTTCATACGGCGCTGTAACAGCGAGGTAGAGCCCTGCTGCGTTTGCACGATCACCTGCGCCGCCTCTTCAAATAAAGGATCACGATCGGCCAGGCTCAGCTCTTTGCCTTCCAGGTCTTTCTCATCAACATATTCAGGCAGCAGGAAAGCATCGGGATAGCCTTTTTGTTTGCCGATGAACTCTGCTACGTTTTCCACTTCCGGCGTATCCACAAATGCGCATTGAAGGCGCACCAGCTCGCCATTGAATGATACCAGCATATCCCCCTGCCCGATCAACTGTTCGGCGCCGCCGATATCCAGGATGGTACGCGAATCTATTTTGGAAGATACCTTGAATGCGATACGCGCCGGGAAGTTGGCCTTGATCGTACCGGTGATGATATTCACGGACGGGCGCTGCGTAGCAATGATCAGGTGTATGCCCACCGCACGCGCCAGCTGGGCCAGTCGCGCAATCGGCATCTCCACTTCCTTGCCGGCCGTCATGATCAGATCGGCGAACTCGTCAACCACCAGCACAATGAATGGCAGGTAACGGTGGCCCTTCTGCGGATTGAGCCTGCGTTGTGTGAACTTGTTATTATACTCGCGGATATTGCGCGTGCCGGCCTCTTTCAACAGGTCGTAGCGCAGGTCCATCTCTATACACAAGGCATTCAGCGTGTGAATCACTTTCTTGGTATCCGTGATGATCGCATCATCTTCGCCGGGCAGCTTGGCCAGGAAATGTTTCTCGATCAGTTTGTACAGCGACAATTCCACTTTCTTCGGATCTACCAGTACAAACTTCAGTTGCGACGGATGTTTTTTGTATAACAGCGATACCAGCAAAGTATTGATACCAACGGATTTACCCTGGCCGGTAGCACCTGCCATCAGCAAGTGTGGCATCTTGGCCAGATCGGCGATGAAGTTTTCATTGTCGATCTTCTTACCGATAGCGATGGGCAGGTCCATTGTGCTGTTCTGGAATTTCTCGGAGGCGAGCAGGTTCTTGAGCGATACGATGCTCTTCTTCACATTCGGCACTTCAATACCAATGGTACCCTTGCCCGGTATCGGCGCAATGATACGGATACCCAGCGCCGAAAGGCTCAGCGCAATATCATCTTCCAGGTTTTTGATACGCGAAATACGCACGCCCGCAGCGGGCACGATCTCATACAAAGTAACTGTAGGACCAACCGTAGCGCTGATCTTCTGGATAGAGATATCGTAGTTCTTCAGGGTGTCGATGATCTGGTTCTTGTTTTTTTCCAGCTCGGTGGTATCCTGTACGATCACTTTATCAGCATTGTGATTTTCGAGGAGATCCAGGCCCGGGAAGCGGTAATTGCTCAGGTCCAGCGAAGGATCATAAGGATCTACCGGGATGGAGGAACGGTCAGGTTCCACTTCTTCCACTTCTTCTTCCTCATCTTTGAAAGTCTCTTTGATTTCAAAGGTCACTTCATCAGGCTGATCTTTTTTCTTGCCGGCGCTGATATTTTGTTCAGGCACTTCTTCGATGTACAGCAGCGGACCGCCTTCTTCTTCCGGCTCTTCCGGTTCATCGATCGCGAGCGGCTCTTCTTCCGGCTCCGGCGTCACTACGTGCAAAGGCGCTGCCACCGGCGGATGCGAAGGGATCACGGTGATGTCTTCTTTCTCCACCAGGTGCATGGCAGGCAGATCTTCGCTCTCCTCTTCATAGCTGACAGGCGGTATCACTACTACGCCGCCATCATCTTTCAGGCCGTTGCCGCGTACCGGCGTTGCTTTGCCCGCCGTCACCGGCGCAGGATTGGCCGCATCCGGCACAGCAGGTACTGGCGCGGGTTTGGGCGGTTTAGGTTTACGTTCCGGTAATTTGAAATCGAAATTGAATTTCCAGATGAGCCAGGATAAGCCGGCTACCAGCAACAACAAGGCGGTACCTGTTTTGCCAACGAAACCGGAAGTCCATTTGTTGAGCGCATTGCCGGAAGCCCCGCCCCATGGGAATTCCGAGCCAGGGGTAAGGAAGGCGCAGGTCATGCTGATGAACAGCAGGCCAAAGAGGATATATTTTACATTGCGCCATATACGAAATACGCGGCGGCCTACAATAAAATTGATACCGAGGATAAAGAAGAAATAACAGAAGAGGAACGAAGCGATACCAAATCCGTTGTAGAAGAAATTGTGTGAAACATAGGCCCCGAGGCGGCCGAGCAGGTTATCCACTTTCACGTCTCCGAAAAACAGTTCGCGGGTAGTGTAGTGAAATACTTTGTCCTGGTCGTCTTCCCAGGTGAACAGATAAGAGGTGAATGCAATGAAACAGTACAGAGACAGTAAGAGGAAGAACACGCCCAATACTTTGTGGGTGCGTTCATCTTTCACCAGCTCTTTTACCTTTACCTCCGCTTCCTTGTCTTTCTTCAGCACGTCCGGGTTGTTGGGGGCGGCGGGTTTGGTCTTTTTGCTCTCCGGTTTTTCGGTTTTCAGTTTATTCTTGGACATAATATAGCTTCAAAATTGGGACTACTGGCCCAGCGGCGGCAGCTGCAAAATCCAGTGCGCGATAAATTCCGGGACCAGGGGATCGATGGTTTGTTCCAGCTCGCCATATTCAGTGACAGTGCATGTTTTGCAGCGTTGGAACAGGTGATTCAACCCTTCAAACTTGCGGATCGTTACCAGCCGGTTGCCATTCTCCGTCAGTCCGCGTTCCAGTGCAGTGAGGTTGGCCGTCGCATTGACCTGCACATCCCTGGAACCGTTGATTGCCATAAACGGGCATTTGATCTGCTTCAGATATGGCAGGGGTTTGTAGCGTAATATAGATAACATTTCGGGACTAAGGTCAATGTTTCCTGCAAATTCTTCTTCATTCACTTGTTGCTTCACTTCTGCCGGCGCTTCGTGATACAGGTTGCGGAGCACATTGCTGGCTTTGGCTTTCGCTACTTCGATGCTGGTATCTTCGGCGAGTGCGTCCCAGTAAGGCTTGTAGCGTTGCAGCTGGCGGCGTATGAGGCTGTCGGGCTCTCCGTTGAGCATCGCATCCATGATCATACGCTGGTCTACCATTTCGCGGCCGGTGAGCCCCACGCCTGCCATAGATACAACGAAAGCGATGTGCGGATTATTGGCTGCCACGATCTGTGCGATGATGGCGCCTTCGCTGTGGCCCAGCAGGCCGATGCTGTGCGGGTCTACATCTTTCCGTCCTTTGAGATATTCCGCAGCGGCGGCGGCATCGCGTGCAAATGCATAGATATCTGCCGTGGCGTAGGTGCCGCCGGAAGCCGCAGTACCGCGATCATCATAACGGAGGGAGGCGATACCATTACGGGCGAGATAATCGGCCAGCACAAGGAATGTTTTATGTGAAGCCATTTCTTCATCGCGGTCCTGCGGCCCTGATCCCGAGATCATCACTACCACCGGATAGCGGCTGATATTATCTGCCGGCCGGGTGAAAGTGCCTGCCAGCTGAACACTGTCGTGCCGGTTCACAAACTTCACTTCTTCCGTATGATAAGGATACGGTGGTTTGGGCTCCTGTGGCCTTTTATAAAGGTCTTCTTTTTTTATTTCCTTACGGGAAAGATCGAAATTACTTTGTTGCCCACTCCAGGAGAACAGGCCTTTGAAAGCCTGTGTGGCAGCGTCCCACACGCCGGTATAGGCGAAGCGGATATCGGCAATACTCAGCAGCAGCGTATCTTTTCGGTACACCACCTGATCAAAGGCGATGGCTTCGCTGGTTTGGTCGGGGCTTTGCAGGGTGCCGGTGTATTGGTCGCCCTGCCGGTTCAGTTCTACGATCAAACGTTGTTTTTCACCATAGTACGAAGTGGCTACGCCATACCATTTACCGGTGATGGGTTGGTTACCTTGTGCGAAGATGGCTGTTCCCAGGCACACGCATCCTAACAGCACACCAAAAAATTTCCACATAAATGTCGGTTTGCTTTTAAGCTTTCAGTTTCAGCACGCCGCTGAGCAGGCAGATCCACCCTGCAATATAAAACACGCCACCGATGGGCGTTAATATGCCTATTCCTTTCAAACCCACGCTGCCGGTCATTTTCAGCATGGTGAGCAGGTACAGTGAACCAGAAAAAAGAAGGGTGCCGATGATAAAGCATCTGCCGGCCCATTGCAGCTGATTGCCGGGCACATAAGCAAAGAGGATGCCGGTTGCCAGCAATGCAAACACATGATAAAACTGATAAGTAACGCCTGTCTGGAAGGTGCTGACAGTTTCAGGAGGCACCAGCTCTTTGAGCTTGTGCGCGCCGAAGGCGCCTAAGATCACTGCCAATGCACCCAAAGCTGCTGCCCACACTAAAAAACTTTTATGCATGCTCGATATTTTTTGTAAAGGTATCCAATGAAATAGTATCGGATGAAATTATATATTTTGATTGCTGGTAGAAGGGCAGGCGCTCGGCCAGCTTCTTCTCTACAAAGTCCACCAGGTCCTCGTCTTCGAGATCGGCGATGAGCGGACGTTTATATTTTTTCCTCTGCAGTCTTTCCACCATTGCCTGTATGGATGGATTGATCCAGATGGTGATGCCGCGTTCATTCATGAAGTCCATATTATCCTGAAAGCAGGGCGTGCCACCGCCGCAGGAGATGAGGAATTTTTCCTGGCGCGACAATTCCCGCAGCAACATGCTTTCCCGTTCCCGGAAATAATCTTCCCCTTTGGTGGCAAAGATATCGCTGATGGCCATCTCTTCTGCTTCCACGATCACTTCATCCAGGTCATAGTAGGGCAGCTGCCAGTGTTCGGCCAGCTGTTTTCCCCAATAGGATTTTCCGGCTCCCATGAAGCCAAGTAAAAAAATCTTCATAAAAATACAAGCGTTATGATAAAATCCTTTCCTCACGCAGGATGCGTCCATGCAAGGCATAGATCATTTTCCATTACATATTGCAAATATAACCGGGTATTTGAATCCGGCTTCATAAAATCAGCATTAATAAAACCCAGCGGCTGGTAAGGAAAGGGATGCAAACGCATATGCTCTTTAAAATCAACGCTTCCGTGGCCATACCATTTGAACATGGCTTCCTTGGCGCTCCAGCAGATGGTTTGATGCCGCAAGGTATGCAGGGGATCAATGAAGGCCTGCTCTTCCGGCGACAGGAACTTATGCGCTACCAGCCCTATCTTGGGCTTCACTTCTTCTATATCGATGCCCACAGCGGCTTTACGGCTCACGATAGCAGCGGCATAATCACCGCAATGCGAAATGGAGAAATGGTAGCTGTTGCAGCTCAGCACCGGTTTGCGGCTTCCTGCAATCCTGATCTCATGGAGCGGAAATTCCGGGAAAAGGCTCACCAACAAGTATCTCCCGGCGAAATGCTGCAGTCGTTTATGCGGATGATGTATCTCAGGACTGATGTTCACCCTGGCCCGGAAAAAATCTTCTTGTTCACCAATTTTCCACACTCCCAGCCTGGTTTCCGGATCAATTTGTATGGTACGTATTAATGGCATATCTTGCCAAATTAAAGCAAAAAAGCGGAATGCTGCTTACTAAAACTCTCTTTCACCTAACAAACTAACCACTCAGCATGATTTTGTCAGACAAACGGATACTGGAGGAAATTGAAAAGGGCACGATCGTGATCTCGCCGTACGACCGTAAATATCTCGGTACCAATTCCTATGATGTACACCTCGGCAAGTACCTCGCTACGTACAAAGACCGTATCCTGGATGCGCGTAAACACAATGAGATCGAACATTTCGAGATACCGGAAGAAGGTTACATCCTTCAACCGGGCACACTATACCTGGGTGTAACTGAAGAGTACACCGAAACACATGCGCACGTCCCTTTCCTGGAAGGCAAGTCCAGCACCGGCCGCCTCGGGATCGATATTCACGCTACCGCCGGTAAAGGCGATGTAGGCTTCTGTAACACCTGGACGCTCGAAATCTCCTGCGCACAACCGGTACGCATATACGCCGGCATGCCGATCGGCCAGCTGATCTACTTTGTAGTAGAAGGCGAAGTGGAAACATTCTATAACAAGAAAGGTAACGCCAAATATAATGGCCGCACCATCAGGCCGGTGGAGAGCATGATGTGGCGAAATGATTTTTGATAAATTTAAAATAGCCAAGGCCCGCTAGCAAACCTGCATAGCGGGCCTTGGCTATTTTAGTGCGCCCGCCAAACGAAAAGAACCGGAATTTGTATATTCGATCTACCTTTTTAAACTATCAACTAACTGCAATGAGAAAAATCCTTATTTATGCTGCTGCAGCTGCTGCGCTGTCGGCCTGTAACAATGGCGGCGGAAAAAGCCAGGGCAGCGACAGCACGCTGAACGCCACTTTCAGCAACTATGAACAACACTTTATAGACGCGTTATGGAAAGAGAACCCGGATTGGGCCACCACCGTGGGTTTTCACAACTACGACTCCGTGCTCATAGTGCCGGATGCCGCCGCCACCCAGGCCTCGCTGGCCTTCGCCCAACAACAACTCGATTCACTCAAAGCATACCAGCTCGATAAGCTCACACCCGCTAACCAGATCGATTACCAGCTCATCGAAAACTATCTCAAAGGATCGCAATGGGCCATCAACGATCAGAAAGCCAATGAATGGGATCCCTCCTCTTTCAATGTGAGCAATACCTTCGCGTTCATCCTCAATGAAAACTACGCTCCGCTGGAATCCAGGCTGCGCAGCTTCTTCCTCCGCATGAAAAATATTCCTGCCTACTACGAAGCCGCAAAAAAACAGATCAAAGATCCCGTGCCGGAATTAACATCGCTGGCCATCGATCAGAATAATGGCGGCCTGTCTATCTTCGGAAAAGATTTTGCTGATTCTCTCAACAAAACAAATATTCCTGCCGAAGAAAAGAAAGCAATGCTCGCCCGCGCAGCAACGGCCACCAAAGCCATCCAGGATTACGCCGCCTGGCTCAAAGACCTGAAACCCGCACACCCACGCAGTTTCAGGCTGGGCAAGGAATTATACGATCAGAAATTCAGTTACAATATTCAATCTTCTTATACCGCTGCGCAGATATATGATTCTGCCGTAGCGCGTAAGAAATTTGTGCATCGCGAGATGACCAGGATCAGCCGCAGCCTCTGGCCTAAATACTTTGGCAATGCGCCCATGCCCGCTGATTCACTGGAACTCATAGGCCGCATGATCGACACCTTATCCATTCAACATGTGAAACCGGAAGAGTTCCAATCTGCCATCGAAAAGCAATTGCCCAAACTGATCGCCTTCATCAAAGAGAAAGACCTGCTGTACCTCGACTCCACCAAACCCCTGGTGGTACGTAAAGAGCCGGCTTATATGGCTGGCGTTGCCGGCGCCTCCATCAGCGCGCCTGGCCCCTATGACAAGTCAGGCAACACCTACTACAACGTAGGCACACTCGAAGGATGGCCGAAAGACAAAGCAGAAAGCTACCTGCGTGAATACAATCAATACATCCTGCAGATACTGGACATCCACGAAGCCATCCCCGGCCACTATACACAGCTGGTATATGCCAACCAATCACCGAGCCTGATCAAATCATTACTTGGCAATGGCGCCATGATCGAAGGATGGGCCGTATATACAGAACAGATGATGCTTGAAAACGGCTATGGCAACAACGAACCTGAAATGTGGCTGATGTGGTACAAATGGAACCTCCGCGCGGTATGCAATACCATCCTGGATTACAGCGTACATACGCAGAACATGAGCAAGGAAGATGCGCTGCACCTGCTCACCAAAGAAGCCTTCCAGCAACAGGCGGAAGCCGAAGGTAAATGGAGAAGGGTAAGCGTTACCAGCGTACAGCTCACCAGCTATTTCACCGGCTACAAAGAGATCATCGATCTGCGCGAAGCCTACAAACAGAAGATGGGCAAGGATTACAAGCTGAAGACCTTCAACGAGAAATTCCTTAGCTACGGTAGCGCACCGGTTAAATATATTAAAGAGTTGATGTTGAAGTAAAAAATAGAGAGGCCCTGAAAGTTGTAAAAAACTTCCGGGGCCTCATTAAAAAAACTTTTCCACATTATTGAAATTACCTTCCTTTCTTTCGGTTTTTTTTCCCAACTTAGGTGAGTTACCCTAATATTTTAAACCCCATATTTATGACAGTTGTTAACACCATCAATGACCTGAAGAATGCCCCTATTCCATCAGACAATTTTATTAAAGTACTGTACTACGCAAAGCCAGGGGACAATGGCGGCGGCGATTTCTACTGGGACAGCTCAGACCTGACCAGCGTGGAAGATAAAGGAACTATATTCCAATCAACCGTAAGCGCCAATGGAAGATGGAAGCGGCTTTTCAATGGCCCGGTTTTCCTGGACTGGTTTGGTGCCGATCCTACGGGCAGTGCAGATTCCTACACCCCTCTGCAGAACGCAATAGCATATCTGAAAGCAATTGGCGGAGGAAAGCTTGTCCTCTCAGGAAAATATACCATGCTATCAAGCGTGCTCCTCGACAACATGAACGGAATAACCATCGAAGGAAATGCAAGAAATGAATCCGTAAGTGGCGGTATAAAGCGCAGCGTACTTGATTTTACAGGTGCGCCGGCGAACACAGATTACCTTGTGGTGAAAGGTTTCAAGGATATCTCCATACAAAACATCAATATCATCAACACAAGAGCTGTAACACCAGCGACACAGCAAGAGCGTTCAAAAATCCTCGAATTATACGGGGGATTTAATTTCAAAATAGATAACATCACAATAGAGTCGAACCTGGGCAGTAGCGTACGTCCATTTTCTCTGGGCAAGAGTAATGATGAGATACCATCTAACCCTGGCGCCTATGCTGTTTTCGCCGGGTCTGTATCCAATATCGATATCTACCAGTCAAGCGGCGGCATCGGCATGCTTTGCGGCGTAGCAAATACGTCATTGAACATCAGGGCTGTTTATTTGAGAGGCTGTGGCTATGTAGTTGACGGAACCGTATACAGTACTTTTATCAGTTGTGCAACAGATGGCAGCGATACCAATGGTTATCTGATCAAAGGAAATGCTAACTCAAATGCCAACTCGCTTACTTTTGTAAGTTGTGGTGCTGAACAAGCATCTAAATCCGCTTTCAGAATAGAAGATGGCGCTAATAATATAAGGCTCATTAATCCGCAATCGGCAGCCAATAACAAGTCAGGTGATGGAACGATCGGTAGCCTCCTTACTATTCAATATGGAGGAAGCGGTAACCTGATTGGTGGCATCGCAATAGAAAGCCCAACTGACATAGTTCCTGGAACAGGCACTAATTACTCCATCTATGGCGGAGCAAATGTTGGCGATCTGCATATCAACTCCATGTTCTTCTATCCAACCACGAAACCTGTCGGCGGCGATCCTACATGGCTTAAAACCGCTGTCACCTTCTCAACAGCTGGCAGGCTTGAGGTACCGGATCTGACAGTCAAGAATAACGGTGTATCGCTTGCAAAAGAAGGGCACACATTGTTAAGTGGCGCCAGATATGCGTCTACAGTGATCACCTCACCGGCTAACTATATCTATCTTTATCCAGGATCCGGGGCTAACGAAGGGCTCATTACGCCCTATTCCAGCATACGCGCGATCGTATTGGAAATACTGACAGACATTACGTCCAGCGATGGCGGGACAGCCTTTGACCTGTTCATTGGAGATGGCATAGGACATGGTGTTACATTCCTTATTGAATCCTCCCTGTCTTTGACCACTGGCGCCAAAATCAAAAAAATATATAATAACCTGCCACCAATTACTGACACCAGTTTGGGATTAATGTTGCAAATGCAAAATGGCAAGAGCTTTTCTTCAGGATCTGTAAAAGTTACGGTATTCTTTGAAAGCCTGTCGTAATAACTCATGATAAAAAATGCCTCCGAAAGCTGGATATTCCGGAGGCATTTTTTATTTATTACTCCTTTTCCAAAAAATCATGTATCGCAGGTAACATAGTCCCATGGCTGGTTACGGTAGCCAATCAACCAGTTGAGCGCATAATGCCTTTCGTATACAATGCCTGGGTGCGCCGGCGCCTGCATGCCTTTGATACGCGCATCAGTACAAGCCCAGTTAGCGCGATAATAAAGATCGTTGGCATCCAGTATCTCGGAGGCAGGGCGGAGCGAATGCGGCTGTGATAAAAATGTAGCGGCAGCCGTACCAGTTCCGCGGAAGGGGAACGCCGCTTCAGGCGCCATATCCAGGTTACAGAGCGCATCCATGCTACCTAGTTCAGGTACAATGTTCAAAGCCCAGAGCAGCACCCAGATATCTTCACACTTCCATGTTTCGCGCTTTTTCTGTTCTTCTGTGGGGTCTGCCAGGAAATTCTTTTCCGCATCGGTAGTTTTATCCCAGAGATCATTTTCTTTCAGGTAGATGATGATATCGCCGCTATCGAAGTAGCCGAAAGCCACGGTATTAACGGCTGCCAGCACAGACACACGTTCCGTCACTTCCTTTACGCTACGTATCGATGCCTGTGTACTGTCTGCTATCACGGGCAGCGAAGCGAGGGAATGAATACCTGACGCTTGTAGCAACGCCAGGCTGCGATCCTTTCTGGAAGCGGCTTCCGCTGAAGGCGCGGATTCCTGTTCCGGTGTATGGAAATATTTTGCGTGGATATTTACGGCAAGATGGGTGGCGGTGGAATGGCCATTCACATCCAGCAGCAGGGCGCCGGTTTTATCCCAGAAGCCTTGCACTGTTGTATCGAAGATGGCATTTCCGCCAGAGAAGAAGAAGGCATCGAGATCTTGTGCCAGGTCCATGATGGCGGCTCTCATTTCGCCGGTAAAGGCAGGTTCCGCCGTAAAATTCACTTCGGAATTGATCGTTTCTATTTTGGCGAGCAGCAGGCGTTGCAGTTCTTTGTTGGCTGCGGGCCGGGCCTGCACGAAGTTGTACATGCCTGAGAGGTTCGCCACTACTTCATCATCGCTGCGTTGCAGCTGGTATCCCGGTTCTATTCGCTGACGTTTTGTGATAGTTAGCGTGCTGCCTTTGCGGAATAATTTCTTTCCAGATATTACTGTAATACTTTGCCAATCGTTTGCTGTACCGTCCACGCTTACAGCCTGATGGCCAAAGTGGTCGCGCAGGCGGGGAAGCATCTTCACAAGATCGGTTTCATGCGTATAGAGCGTACAAATTTCCATGCTGAGATTTTCGAGGGTGCAATTTACGGCTTTCTTACAAAGCAATGCGGCCCCGATGTGGGGCCGCTATCGGCTGCATTTTTGTGGTAGCTGTTAGTAAAAAGCTGATCATATGAAGAAGAAGCATATGCCGGCTGTGATAGCCATGTTATTGTTGCTGGCCCTCAGCTGTGTTCCGCCAAGAAGGCCACCGGCTCCTCCACATCCGCCGAGGCCCCGCGCCTCACTTTTTAGCTTTGTTGCGCTGTTGCAGCAAATGTAGTATCCTGTTGAGTTTCGCCGGATTGTTGATGTAGGGCGACAGATCAAACAGCTCTACTTTCCTGAAGGCAACGGGATGGCTCTCGCTCTGTAATGAGATGGAGCCTTCTGTCAGCAGCTTCCCGTCTTGCTTTACGGCCGGATCGTAGTGTGATACGCTGCCGCCGCCGATCTGCGGTTTCTCATATACCAGTACGGTATCGGTACCTACAATGTGCTTGATCACGGAATCCCGCAGTACCAGGGCTTCTACGTGTACCCATTGGTCGCCATGAAATGTTTTGGCGGTGGAACCGATGCAGTGATCGGTGATCAGTTTACCATTCATCACCACGTTGGTGCCGGGCGTGCACAGGTTGGCAGTAGGCCGTACATCTTTGCCATTGCCGCCAAGTAATTGCTCTTCCAACGAAATGGGAAAGTCCTGGTCTTTGCCCATGGAGGCCGCTGTTTGGCCATGCAGCATCACGCCGCTATTGCGGTAAGCCCATCCGGGGCCGCCTTTCACCTGTTCGCCGGTGAAGCGGTATTCTACCACTATGAGGTAGGCAGAGAAATTTTTTTTATAGAAGATATGCCCGAACTGGTCATCAAAATTTTTATAGTGATCGTAGTTAACGGTTAGCAAGCCCTTTTCCACCCGGAAAGTATTGCCGAAATTATCATTGAGATCATGGCCGGTGATCTTGATATCCCAATCCTTAAGGTCTTTGCCATTGAACATCTTCACCCATTTGTTTGGAGCAATCTCTTGCTGGGCGGCGCAGCTGAGGGCTGCGAGTGTAAATAACGTGGTCAGTATGTTTTTCATTCGTTCCTTGTTTGATGGGGAGTAAGATAGGCTGTTTGACGCATAAATACAATGTTCAATTCGTTAAAGATCATTGTGTATTTTTTTACGCACCGTGAGCAACTTCTACACTACATCATCTTATTGCTAATATCTTTTCAATTCAACATCAGACATTTACTGAATTGCAAGATTTATGATGAGGGGTATTCAAAAGTATTTATGAGTGCAACAGATATCTTGAATGGCCATAGCCAGCCAATGGCGGGGCCGATCTATGAAAGTTCCAACATCATTAATGTGAGCCCGGAAGGGAGGATCGTTTCTATTTTCACTGGCGCCTGGCTGCTGGGCGCGGCTATCAGCAAAGTGGATAAAAAACCGGTAGGCAGTTTATTCAGGTTGTTGGGAGCTGGCTACCTGCTGTACCAGGGCATTTCGGGCAATAACCTGCTCAACGGGCTTTTCGGCAAACGCAGGCCGGATCATCATACCGAGGCTATTAATATCCGGACCACGGTGATGATCGACAATCCCCGTGAAGAAGTATATTATTTCTGGCGGCAACTCAATAACCTGCCGGTGTTCATGAAACACCTGCAATCCGTTGAGGAGCTGGATCCGTTTCATTCGCATTGGGTGGTAAAAGGTCCGGGCGGCATTGGCACCCTGGAATGGGATGCAGAGATCGTGAAGGAGCAACCCGGCGAATTCCTTGGCTGGCGCTCCCTGCAGGGATCGTCTATTGCCACCGCAGGCAGGGTAACGTTCAGGGATACACTGAATGGCGGCACCGAAATAGATGTGATGATCACCTACCGCCCGCCTGCAGGTTATGTAGGCACCGGCCTCATGTGGCTGCTCAATCCTGCGTTTGAAAACATGATCATCCGCGATATCAAACGCTTCAAAAATTATATGGAAACAGGGGAAATCGTTAACTAATTGTTGAAAACCCGTCATTAAAAGACCCTTTGCACAAATTGTACAAAGGGTCTTTTATTTTTTTTGCTTGCCATCAAAATAGCATGATGACTAACTATGACAATGCTTCTTTCTTGAATCTATTGTAGGAATTCTGACTTTCATCGATCAGTTTCAGTACGCGCTCGCGCACATCATCTTTGAGGCCTGTTACCTCATGTTCAAACACCTTTTTCAGCTCTGCAAGATCATCGCTGCCTTTACCGACAAGCTTGTTGATCTTATAACGCCATCCTTCGGCGGTATGTTTGATTTTTTTACGGGTTCCTTCGCCACTGTCAGGAGCTGTTAACAAACCTATCACAACGCCGGTAGTGAGTCCGGCCAGGGCGCCTGCTAAAAATTTGGTAGTAGACATAATCACTGATTTTTTAAGTTTAACAAATCACCACAGCTGTTGGTTCACCCTACGCTGCGAAAACCAAATTTTTCAAATATCAGGCCAGGAATGGCCTAATCTGCTACATAGGCTGAATTACTTAATTCAATCAACACTAAAAAATTGTTAAATAAAATATCGTATATGCGTTACCGTTAGTTAGTCCTGCGGTTCACATGCTGCAGCATGGCATCTATGGGATAGAGGATTCCGCCAGTATTTACTTTTGCCGGGGCATCAGGGCAAGCACTGTATACAGAGATATCATGCCGGATACCTATTCCCAGGCCGTACCCTACAAGGGCTGCCATAGCCAGTATTCCGGCAATGGCAAAGATCATGATACTGTTAGTTCTAGGTTTCATTTTGTATACGGGATTTAACCGGTCAACAAAGTTTCAAGGATAATGCCGCAGTATAAATCACTGATTTTCAATAACACGGTTTCTATTCACTGTTCACGAATGCACGAAGCCTGTCCGCTATTGAACAATCTATCTGTTATCGAGGGCATAAATATACGGAAAGAAAACGAACTGCTACGAAACACTGCCCGGAACAATATCGTCAGACATTGTTCCGGCAGGTGGATAAGACAAGCGAGTAGATAATGGAATTTATAAAGTCAAACGGAGCAGTAAAATAGTCAGGATATTCAATTTTTCAAAACTTTTTGAAAGAGATGAAAAAATAAATTTTCTTAAAAAGTCTGGAAGGAGAGCTTTGCAAATGATTTACAACGACTTATAAAAGAAAGATAAAAAAACAAAGCGTAACATCCCGAAAGGGGCATTACGCTTTTTATTAACGATAATTTCATTTTCAGTCTTTCAGCAGCTCATCCACGAGACGATTGAAATCCAGTTTGAACTGCTCATAGTGTTCTCCTGTACCCGGACCAGAAAACCCGGTATGCACTTCTTTTACGTTTCCTTTCTTGTCAATAAAGATCGTAGTGGGGAATCCTTTGATACCCGTCAGTTGCGGCAGGGTCTTCTCTCCTTTCTGCGGGTCGGCAGGGGTAACGCCCGTGATCAGTACAGGATACTGCACATCAAAACGGCGGAGGAAGCCACTGAGGCTCTTCTTCGACTTCTCGAAATCTGTAGTGCGCTCATAAGCCAGGCCAATCACTTCTACCCCGCGGTCTTTATTCTTTTTATACCAATCGCTCAGGTAGCCGGTTTCATCCATGCAATTAGGGCACCAGGAGCCCATCAGTGTGATCACCACCGCCTTGCCTTTAAAATCGTTGATGCTGACCTTCTTGCCGTTCAGATCGGGAAAAGAGAAGTCCAGCTTCGTTTGACCGGGCTTCATGCCTGCGAGCGAAGTTTCATCGGGCAGCTTGGCGTTGTCGTCCTTGCGGGCAATCCATTTTTCCCGGCCATCACCGATACCGGCGAAGAAGGTGCCCGACAGGGTATTGTCCTGTTCCAGTTTGGCTGTGAAGAGATAGGCATGCGAGCCATCAAAGGTAGAGAGGCGCAGGGTATCGCCATCCATCACGCCATCGAGGAAGCGGTAGTCGCCGGTGCTGGTGAGGAAAGTGCCGTGTACGATGTTACCGGTTTGTTTGAACTCGCCTACTGCAAATGAGGAATCCTTTTTTGCGGGATCGAGGAAGTACGTAGCCCAGCGGCCATTCACGCTGCCTTTGGCGGGGGCGCTCACTTTAAAACGTTCCGCGGTATTGGGAATGGCAGTGAAGGGTATGCTCACATCCTTATCAGCCAGATGCCTGATCCACAGGCCTTCTGCGCGGCCGTCGGCGGCCAGTTTGGCTTTGAATTCAGAATCGAAGAAAGGCATTTTGATGAAGAGCGAATCGCCGTTCACCTTTACATCATCTACATACAGCCGGTCTTTTGCATTGAGCACATACAATACTTTTTTACCGGCGCTATCGCCTACTTCAAAGTTGAACACGATATCAGCGCCATCTTTGCGGTGCAGTTTCGCCTGCCATACGCCGTTGCGCAGTCCTTTGCCCGCGCCATTGCTGCAAGCAGCAAAGCCCAGTCCGGCGAGGCAGCAGATCAATAATTTTTTCATAAGTTAAAACCCTTGTTATTTGTTATAGTTCCTTTCTCCAAAGAGCAGACTGCCGATGCGCACCATAGTGCTGCCTTCTTCCAAAGCGATGGCATAATCGGCGCTCATACCGATGGAGCGTTCTTTAAAATAATCAACCGTATCAAAATACGTTGCTTTCACGGATCCGAAAACCTGGTGGAGCTGGTGGAACTCTTTCCGGATCTGGATTTCATCGGATGTATTGGTAGCCATTCCCATCAGGCCAACGATACGTACGCCGGCGAATGCGGAAGGCTCCTGCTGCCATGCCTGCAACAATGCCTGCATTTCGGCGGTATCCATCCCAAATTTAGTTTCTTCTTCGGCAATATGCAACTGTAATAAACAGTTGATGACCCGTTTATTTTTCACTGCCTGTTTGTTGATCTCCTGCAACAGTTTAATACTGTCTACCGCATGGATGGTATGCACAAAAGGCGCAATGTATTTTACCTTGTTGGATTGCAGGTGACCGATGAAATGCCATTCAATATCAGTGGGGAGTGCGGCCTGTTTCTCTACCAGTTCCTGCACATAGTTTTCGCCGAAGAGGCGCTGCCCGGCTGCATAGAATGCTGCGATATCCGCTACGGGCTTGGTTTTGGAAACTGCTACCAGCTTTGCTCCATAAGGCGCCAGCTGTTTGAGCACGGTGTTATATGCGGGTAAATTGATTGCCATCCGGCAAAGATATTTTGTTATTTGAGGATTTGAGAATTTATTGATTTAAAACAAATTCATAAATTCTCAAATCCTCAAATAACAAATCAGCCAAGAATGCTTCTGGCGATAACGATGCGTTGTACTTCAGAAGTACCTTCATAGATCTGGGTGATCTTGGCATCGCGCATGAGGCGTTCTACATGGTATTCTTTTACGTAGCCGTAGCCGCCGTGTACCTGCACTGCTTCTGTGGTTACCCACATGGCCGTTTCGGAGGAGAATACTTTGGCCATAGAGCCGCTCAGCGTATAGTCGAGATGGTTATCTTTTTCCCAGGCGGCTTTGAGGCAAAGCAGGCGCGATGCTTCAATGCGGGTGGCCATATCTGCCAGTTTGAACTGGATGGCCTGGTGCTGGGATATTTCTTTACCAAATGCTTTTCTTTCTTTGGAGTATTTGAGTGCCAGCTCATAAGCGCCGCTGGCGATGCCCAGCGCCTGGGAGGCAATACCGATGCGGCCTCCGGCCAATGTTTTCATCGCGAATTTGAAGCCGAAGCCATCTTCCCCTATCCTGTTTGCTTTCGGCACTTTCACATCCTGGAACATGATGCTGTGGGTATCGCTGCCGCGGATGCCCAGTTTATTTTCTTTGGCGCCAACGGTGATGCCGGGACTGTTCTTTTCTACGATGAGCGCGTTGATGCCTTTGCTGCCCTTTTCAGGATGCGTTTGTGCAATCACGAGGTATACGCTGGCGGAGTTACCGTTGGTGATCCAGTTTTTGGTGCCGTTGAGAAGATAATGATCGCCTTTATCTTCAGCGGTGGTACGCTGGGAAGTGGCGTCTGATCCGGCTTCCGGCTCGCTGAGCAGGAAGGCGCCGATGATCTCTCCTTTGGCGAGCGGCACGAGGTATTGCTGTTTTTGTTCTTCGGTGCCGAAAGTTTCGAGGCCCCAGCATACCAATGAGTTATTCACACTCATGACTACAGAGGCGGAGGCATCTACCTTCGATATTTCTTCCATGGCCAATACATAGGAAATGGTGTCGAGGCCGGCGCCGCCGTACTTCGGGCTCACCATCATCCCCAGAAAGCCCAGTTCTCCGAGCTTTTTGATCTGTTCTTTCGGAAATTTCTGTTGTTCATCCCGCTCAATCACACCTGGCAACAGTTCATTCACAGCAAAATCGCGCGCTGCTTTTTGTATCATCAGGTGTTCTTCCGTCAGTTGATAGTCCATGGTTGTAATATTATTGTTTTAGTGATGTCTCAAATTATCTATAAATCAGGAGCTAAAAAAATGCCCCTGTTAAAATTCAATGTTATCCATCATATCCATTAAATTATTGAATAAATCGTTACGATATGGCTACAGTGTTGGATTTGGTTCACATAAGCACGCAGGCCTTTTTATCTTTTCCGGGTGTTGCGCTTTGGGCGTTCCCATAAAATCCTGTAGCTTGCCGCTAATGAAGCAATTCAGTATTTTATGAAGAACATCAAGATAATCGAGGTTAAATCGGAGATAGGGGCCGGCACAAGGGGCGCCAGTCTTGGTATAGACGCCATCAAGATCGCAGCACTCGACTTCATGAGCAACTTCTTTGTTCACTTTCCTACGGAATCGATCGAAACAGAAAACAAACTGTTGTTCGAGCCTATTGAATCTCCTTTTGCCAAAAGGATCAAAGGCACCCTGAGTATGTACGAGCGTATCAGCAAAAGCGTCTGTGAAACGGTGAAGGCCAACTGGTTTCCGGTGGTGCTTTCCGGCGATCACAGCACCGCTGGCGCCACCATCGCAGGGCTCAAGATGGCCCATCCCAAATCCAAGCTGGGCGTGATCTGGATCGATGCCCATGCCGATCTTCACACCCCTTACACCACGCCTTCCGGTAACATGCACGGTATGCCGCTGGCAGCTTCCATTGCAGAAGACAATCTCGAATGCAAGGTCCATGATCTCGACGAGAACACTGCCAAAATGTGGAATGCCCTGAAGAATATCGGCAAGATCGCACCGAAGGTATTACCGGAGGATATCGTTTTTATTTCATTGAGAGATTATGAGAAGGAAGAAGATCACCTTATCAAGCAATACGGCATGAAGGTGATCACTACCAATGAAGTACGCCGCAAAGGCCCGGAAAACATCTCCCGTTCTGTATTCCGCTATCTCAGCGATTGCGAATATATTTATGTATCGTTTGACGTGGACAGTCTCGACGCTTCTATTTCCAGGGGTACCGGCACGCCGGTGAGCAATGGCCTGCGCGAACGCGAGGCGGAAGACCTCATCGCCAAATTCATGCAACACCGCAAGATCTGCTGCTTTGAAATCACAGAGGTGAACCCCACGCTGGACCGCGAAAACCTCATGGCGGAAATAGCGTTCAACATCCTGCAACGCAGCGTGAACGTACTGATGATGAACTAGTGTACCTTGAAATAGGCCATCAGCCACCCGGTTACTTCACTGTAGCTGCGGATGCCTTTATGTTGTTTGTTGGCTTTCAGGTACTGATCGTACAAGGCGGCGGAATAATCATCTACCTTGCCTTCATATTTTTCATAGAAAGCGATAATGGACTTGTAATCGGCCCGTACGCCGGGTACGGTGCGCTGCCACAGTTGCCGCGCCAGCGTGGTATCCCGGCGGCCCAGCTGCCTTACGCTGTACAGGAACATCTCAAAATTGGCGGCATAACGGAAACGGCTATCCGGTAAACTGGTAGCGGCCAGGTAACCTACGAAATTGGCATCTTCTTCCGGCGCATAGCCCAGCTGGTGGGCAATTTCATGACAGGTGATATAAGGCTGCAGTACCGGCGGCGTGGTGGTATTCACCTGTGCCTCGTTGGTAAAAGGATTGAGATAACCGGTAGTGCCTACATAGTTCAGCCAGTGGCCGAAGAGTGCGGGCTTTACGCTGGGATGGCGGTAAGTGAAGGCCGGCCAGCGTTTTGCGGCCGCCTCATAGGCCGCCACGGCCCTTTTGAAAAGCGCGGTGGTATCCGGCGTGGTAGCATTGATGGTATCGCCGATATTAGCCTTCTCTTTATTCACCAGTTGCAGGAGGGTATCAGATAATTGGTAGAGTTGCTGAGTGTTATAAGGGCCGGTGATCAAGCCAGTATCCTGCAGGAGCGGGTTCCTCTCATAGTTCATGCCCCAGAGCAGCAGGAATGCAAAGTACGCTTTGAGCAGGAAATGTAGGCCCCGTAACAGTTGCAGGCCGAGATCGGGCCATTGCAGCTTCACCAGCTTATAACATAGTTTTAACAAATAAAGTATTCCTGTTATAATCCAGACGGTATATATTACGTCGCCAACACTGAATGGTACTATACCTGTGACTTGTCTAAACACTGCACTGATCCAAACATACCACTTGTGG
This sequence comes from Chitinophaga vietnamensis, assembly GCF_902167635.1. Lineage (GTDB taxonomy): Bacteria > Bacteroidota > Bacteroidia > Chitinophagales > Chitinophagaceae > Chitinophaga > Chitinophaga vietnamensis. The sequence continues at coordinate 439,902 of NZ_CABHMS010000004.1, read as the reverse complement.
AAGTAGAGATATTCGAAGCGGTTACTCCAGGCAAACAATCCTTTCAACAACAGTATAGCCGTAAGTGTTAGTACGATACGGAGGATCTTGTTTTTAAATTTGGCTTTTGTTTCCATATAAGTGGCGAACATGATAGATGATATTCTACAGCAGCAACTGGGTGAAGTGATATCCCGGCAACTGAAAGTGAAAATACATATTAATGAATCAAAAAGCGTACGCGGCGGCGATATAAATGAAACATTTCGTATAGCCACGAACGAAGGCTATTTTTTTCTGAAGATGAATGATGCGGCGCGTTTTCCTGATATGTTTGCCCAGGAGTTTGCGGGGCTGAAAATGTTGCGTGCCGCGCAGGCGCTGACAGTGCCGGAGCCCCTCGCCTATGGCGTGGCGGGCGGCAAAGCGTTCCTGTTGATGGAGTATCTTACCAAAGGCAATGCGGTGGCGGATTTCTGGGAAAATTTTGCCAGTTTGCTGGTAAAGCAGCACCAGGTAACGCAGGCACATTTTGGCGCGCCGGCTCCTAACTACATCGGTTCTCTCAAACAATACAATACTCCTTATAGCAGCTGGCCGGTGTTCTATGCGTTTAACCGGCTGATGCCGCTCACCCGCATGGCGTACGACCAGCGCCTGATCGAAGGCAGCGCCGTGCGACAGATGGAACATCTCTGCAAGCGGCTGCCACAGCTGTTTCCCGGCGAGGCGCCTGCCTTGCTGCATGGCGACCTGTGGTCGGGCAATTTCATGGTAGGCGCCAATGGTAAAGCCTGCGTATATGATCCGGCAGCATATTTCGGTCATCGTGAAATGGACCTTGCCATGGCGAGGTTATTCGGCGGCTTTGATACCCGTTTCTACTATGCATATCAGTCCCTGTGGCCATTACAGCCGGGCTGGCAGCAACGCATCGGTGTTTGTCAGCTATACCCGCTGTTGGTGCATACAATCTTGTTTGGGGGAAATTATTACAGCAGCATCAGAGAGGTGCTGCAGGCGTTCTGATCAAAGCCCGTTGTTAGCAATGAACTGACGCATCTTCTGGAATTCTTCATCTACAACAGGATAAAACTTGTCTACTTCCGTGGATATTTCGTTGAACAGTTTGGAGATATCGGCCAGGTGATGTTCCTGGTCGGTGCGCAGGTAGTTTTCGAGTGCCTGCATTTTGTCGGTGATCCAGGTGAGCCCTACCATCGCAAAGTTAGGTTTGAGCTTGTGCACCTGGAACTTCATTGATTCCCAGTCATGTTCATCGACCATTTCCCGCAGTTTGGCGATCTCGTCGCGGATGGTGCGGATAAAGATCTCGAAAAGGTCAGCGGCATAGGAGATATTGTTCTCATACAATTCCGTGAGGTATTGTACATCCAGGTCAGGATGAAATTCAAATCCACTGATATTCTGCACTTCTTCCATTATAAGTTCTGTTTCGTCTTCGTTGAGATATTTGTTGAACACCTGTAGTAATTGTTCAGGTGTATATGGTTTGGTCAGGATATCGGTAATCCCGGCAGCTCTGGCCATCGTTGCGGTGCTTTCCATTGCTACTGCGGTAGTCGCTATCACGGGGGTCGCCACATTGGGCTTGTTCTCATCTGCCCTGATCTTCTGTGCCAGTTCCAGTCCATTCATTCCGGGGATACGGATATCCATCAGCACCAGGTCGTATTGACGGGATTCCAGGAAATAGCAAGCATCGGGGCCGTTAGTGGCCAGCTGGTAGTTGATCTTATATTTCTCGAGTAAACTCATTATATAACGCAGGTTCATCGGGTTATCCTCTACTACGAGTAGCCTGGCGTTTTCAAAGGTGCGTTGAATGAGCCTTCTGCCGGTTTTGCGGCCGGATGCCGACAATGGTTTGCGGCTGTCCATGAAAGGCAGGTTAAAGCTGAAGCAGGTACGGTATCCCGGGCAATCTTCCACTGAAATCGTGCCTCCCTGTAATTCTACCAGTTGTTTGGCGATGGCGAGGCCCAGTCCTGTGCCACCGTATTTTTCACGGATCTCCCCTTCTGCCTGTTTATAATTGTGGAAGATGAGCTCCAGTTTATCTTTCCGGATACCTATACCGGTATCGCATATACGAAAACGCACCCATAGTTTATTGTCGAGCCAACTTTCCTGTACCGCTTTAATGGCGATCTCTCCTTCACTGGTGAACTTCTCTGCATTACCTAACAAATTGATTAGTATTTGGTTCAGCAGTACGTCGTCGCCAATGAGCCAGGTATCGATAGCGGCGTCCAGTTCGGCGCTGACCGTGATAGGACGGCGGCCCAGCTTGAGTTCGAAGGTCTGGCGGAGTGATTGAATCAGCTCCCGCAGGTTGAACTCCCGCTGGTTAACCTGTAGTTCCCGGGCTTCGATACGGGAAATATCGAGGATATCGCTTACGATGCCCAGCAGTATACCGGAGGAGTGTTTGAGGATGTTAATATATTCTTTTTGTTGCGGATCGAGATTAGTTTCTTCGAGGAGGTGGGCCATGCCGATGATGGCGTTGAGCGGCGTCCTGATTTCGTGGCTCATGCTGGCAAGAAATTCCTTCTGTGCCTGCTGGGCTTCTTCCGCCTGTTTGCGGGCGGTTTCCAGTTCTTTCTGCAACATTTTCTGGCCGGTGATATCCATGTGGATGCCGGCGCCGCCGATAATTTTGCCATCACGGTCGTACACGTTGGCGGAGCTGGCGAGCACCCAGCGGCGGGAGCCGTCTTTCAGCACCACTTCCATATCGTAGACAAGCGGCACATTATCGTCCAGCCTGCGTTTGCGGAGGGCGTGGGCATAGCGTCGGTTCTCTGCCGGCACAAATACTTCTGTAATATTTTTGCCGAGCAGTTCTTCCTCTTTGTAGCCGGAGAGGCGGCAAAAGCTTTCATACACGCGGGTGATGTTGCCTTTGACATCCGTTTCGCACATGGCGGCATTGAGGTTATTGAGGATTACTTTGAACTTCTCTTCGTTGCGCCGGATCTCTTCCTGTACGTTGCGGCGGCGGGTCACATCTACCGACTGCCAGATGCTGCCCCGGAATGTTTTGCCGTCAAATACAGGCAGGTAGGTAACTTCGAGGGTTTTGCCGTTGTTGAATACTACTTCCCATCCGAACCAGGGCTTTTTTTTCCGGCGGAGGGAGCGCATTTTTTCTTCGAAGGCGGCGGGTTCCGCTACCAGCGGTTTAAAAAAACTGATGAGTTCATTATAGGAAGGATGGACTGGAAAAGCGCCGCCAAGGTGTTGTTGGAGCACTTCATTGATCCAGATGCATTGATGTTTTTCGTTGGTTACCATTACGCCTGCGCTGTTACTGGCGAGCCAGGCGGTGATGGGCATAGAAAACTGTTCCGGCAGACTGTCTGGCAATATCCCGGTAGGAGCGGGATCTGGCTGCTTTTTATCTTTCTTTCCTATGGGCTTCATCGTTTTGATGGAACAGGGGACTTAAGGGTTTTTCGGATTTTCGTGTTGTTTGTGAAAATGCTGCCGGGATACGGGGTGAAATAATTACCTTTGTAGTCCGGCCATGCTGCCACAAACAGTTATATGGCAGATATTTTATTATTATATAAATATATATATAAATATAATATCAATAGTGAACAAATTTAGGAAATTTTTGCAATTGCAAATATTTAATTACCTTTGCATCCCTCTAAAAGTGAGGATATTGATATGAAACCACTCCGCGAATTTGATATAGCCTTTGTAGGATTAAAACCAGGGGTGCATTCATTTCAGTATGAGGTAGGAGAGGATTTCTTCAACAACTACGAAGGGCCCAAGGATTTCAGTAACTGTAAGGCAACGATCAATCTGAGCCTGGACAAGAAGAGTAATTTCTTCATGCTGAAATTCGAGATTGGCGGTACTGCCACTGTGATTTGTGACCGTTGCGGCGAGCCTTTTGAATTACGGTTGTGGGATGATTTCAACCAGGTGGTAAAGCTGGTGGACAATCCGGAAGAAATGGCGGAAGGCGAAGAGGACCCGGATGTAACGTATATTTCCAAAGCCGAGTCACATTTAAATGTGGCGGACTGGATTTATGAGTTCATTCACCTGAGCATCCCGATGCAGCGTATCCATCCCGACAAACCGGATGGTACCAGCGGATGTAATCCGAAAGTGATTGAAATGCTGGAACGCATGAACCAGCAGGCAAAAGAGAACGATAACCCAATCTGGAAAGGGTTGGATAAATTTAAGGACAATTAAAAATTAAATAAAATGCCAAATCCTAAACGCAGACATTCTCAGCAAAGATCAGCAAAGAGAAGAACGCATTATAAGGCGGTAGCGGATACATTAAGCACAGACAGCGCAACCGGAGAAGTGCACCTGAGACATCGTGCTCATTGGGTAGAAAACAAACTGTACTACAAAGGAAAAGTAGTGTTGGAAAAACAGAGCAACGCTAAATAATTAATTTTACTATTTTTACCCGAGCTAACAAGAACAAACTTGAGTTACATGAGAATCGGGCTTGATATGATGGGGGGCGACTTCGCACCTCTTGAAGCAGTAAAAGGAGTAAAATTATTTTTAGATACCGTTGCATCTGATGTGCACCTGGTCCTGATCGGAGATGAGCAAGCCTTAACTCCCCTACTGGCCGATGCGCAGCTGGACCAATCAAAATATTCAGTTGTTCATTCATCCCAGGTAATCGGGATGAATGAACACCCTACCAAGGCACTGAAAGAAAAGCCACAATCCTCTATCTCTATTGGTTTTCACTTACTGAAGAATGACAAGGTAGATGCTTTCATCAGCGCGGGTAATACCGGCGCGATGATGGTAGGTACCTATTATTCTATTAAAGCCATTGATGGGGTGCAACGTCCTACGATCTCTACTCCCGTGCCCCGCGAAGACGGCTCATTCGGCCTCTTGCTAGACGTGGGTATCAATGCCGACTGCAAACCTGAAAATCTGGCGCAATTCGCCCTCCTCGGTTCCCTTTATTCCCAGTATATCCTGAAAATGCCCAATCCTAAAGTAGGCCTGCTGAATATCGGAGAAGAAGAAGGAAAAGGCAACCTGCTCGCCCAAGCCACCTACCCGCTGCTGAAAGAAAACAAACAACTCAATTTCATCGGTAACGTAGAAGGAAGGGATATCTTCAATACAAAAGCAGATGTAATCGTTTGTGAAGGATTCACCGGCAATATCGTGCTGAAAATGGCCGAATCTTTCTATGAGATCGCACACAAACGCAGCATCAACGACGAATACATCAATAAATTCGATTTCGAATCATATGGCGGCACACCGGTGCTCGGGGTTTCCAAACCTGTGATCATCGGCCATGGTATCTCCAAAGGCATTGCCTTCAAAAACATGATACTGCTCGCCCAACAAATGATACAAACCAAACTGCTCGAGAAGATCAAAGAAAGCTTTGAAGCCCAGCAGCAGTAATACTTTCCGGGGTCGCTGACCGCACATCTATGATGCTTTCCTGCTAACGGATCTGCCGCCAGAGGTCCCGGTTTCTTTTTGCCGTTTTTGCAGCATACCCTCTCATTTCTGCATGGTAGCCCCTCTCCTGCTTTGCTGCTTATCATTCGTTATCAATCATTTACCTGCTGTGGCACCTGCTTTGATCGGGCTCCCGCATGCGTATAAGGTTTACAACAAAACTCACCCTCGGCCTGGCGTGCCTGTCGGGGATCGTGCTGGCATTCGGCATCACCGGCATTATCTATATCTATCAGCAACACAACAATGCACAACTTATCCTGCGTAACAATCACCGCTCCCTCATCTATGCAAACAATATGGATGACGCACTCCTGCAAATGGCCAGCAGCGGGCATTACAGCGGTAAAGCTGCACAACAGTTCCGCAACAATCTCCAATTACAACTGCACAATATCACAGAGCCCGGCGAAGCCGTAAGCTCCTACTATCTGCTGCAAGCCTTCAACGCCCTGATGCGGCATCCCGGCGATGCCGCCACCATCAATAGTTTGCGGGCGCATATACTGGAAGTGGAAAAGATCAACCAGCAAGCCATCCTCGCCAAAAGTCAGGCCGGCCATCTCTCCGTACAAAAGGCCATCACCGTGCTGGTGATCATTGCCGTGTTATTGACGCTCTTCTCTATTATTTTCATCAACCGGCTGTATGCCTATGATAACATCCGCCTGGCGCAATTGAAGTCTGAAAAGGCCCGCATAGAGGCCATTATCCGGCAGATGCGCGACGGCATCATCGGGTTCGATGATAACCGGCAGGTACTTTTCATCAACCAGGCCGCGGCCCGGCTGTTTCAGCTGAATGAAAAACAAGTGATTGGAATGAATGCTGATCATCTTTCTCAAAAAAATGATCTCATCAAAATCGCACTGGACAAGCAAGACCTCACGCCTGTACGCATGATGCAGGAAGATAAACCGGTGTATTACCAGAAAGAAGTGATTGGCCGCGATGCCGATATTCCCGGGGAAGTGCTGATATTCCGCGATATCACGCCATTCCAGGAGCTGGCGGAAGCTAAAACACATTTCATTGCCACAGTATCGCATGAACTGAAAACGCCCATCTCTGCTGTGAAGATGTGTTTGAGTCTCCTGAAAGATCAGCGGGTGAGCCACCTGGATTGCTCACAGCGCGAGTTGCTGGACAGTATTGAAGACGATATTGCGCGGCTGCTTGCCATCACCAGCGAGCTGCTGGACCTCGCGCAGGTAGAAGCCGGCAACATCACGTTGCGGCAACAGGACATCACTGCAAACGATATCGTACAACGCGCTACAGATGCGGTGCGCGTGCAAGCCAAACAAAAGCAGGTGCGCATACGTATCCATCTTCCCGAAACATTACCACTCATTTATGCCGATCCGGAAAAAACGGCCTGGGTGCTGGTGAACTTTCTCACCAATGCCATCCGCTATTCGCCGGAACAAGCCATGGTGCAGGTGCGTGCGGAACGCTGCGGCACACAGGTGGTATTTACTGTGCAGGATGAAGGCCCGGGCATTGCAGACGTTTATCTGCCGCGGGTGTTCGACCGCTATTTCAAAGTGCCTGGAAGTGGCTCCCAGCAAGGCACGGGGCTGGGCCTTGCCATTTCAAGGGAATTTATTGAAGCGCAGCATGGCAGCATACATGCGAGCAGTGAATATGGCCGTGGCGCTACCTTCTCTTTTTCTCTCCCCATTAAATAAAACAATATGCATAACGGAAAAATACTGATCGTTGAAGATGAAGATAAACTTCGGCAGCTGCTGAAAAGGATCATTGCGCTGGAAGGTTTCACGATATTTGAAGCGGCGGCGGTAAAGCCCGCCCTGCGGCTGCTGGAGCAGGAAGAACCAGACGTGATCCTCTGTGATATCAAGCTGCCGGACGGTAATGGCATTGAGTTGACGCAACGCGTACGCGCACATAACAATCTTACAGAAGTGTTGCTGCTCACGGCTTTCGGCAATATCCCTGACAGCGTGCAGGCTATCAAAAATGGCGCGTTTGATTATATCACCAAGGGTAATGATAATGAGAAGATCATTCCCCTCCTCTACCGCGCCATGGAAAAAGTGCAGCTGCAAAGGCGCATCCGGCAACTGGAAGAGCAGGTCAAGGCCCGGCACAGCACCTTTGATCAGCTCACGGGGCAATCGCCGGCCATTAAAGCAGCTATTGACATCGCCCGCAAAGCCGCTCCCAGCAATGCTTCCGTACTGCTCCTCGGAGAAACCGGCACCGGTAAAGAAATGTTTGCGCAAGCCATCCACCACGGCAGCAAACGTTCCGGCAAAAATTTCGTGGCGATCAATTGCAGCGCGCTCGGCAAAGAACTGCTGGAAAGCGAGATATTCGGCTACAAGGCCGGCGCTTTCACCGGTGCCGCCAAAGACAAACGCGGACTGGTAGATGAAGCGCACCAGGGCACGCTGTTCCTCGACGAGATCGGGGAAATGCCTTTTGAGCTGCAAGCCAAGCTGCTACGCCTGCTGGAATCCGGCGAGTTTATCAAAGTGGGCGATACAAGGGTAACGAAAGCGGATATACGAATTATTGCCGCCACCAATCGCGACCTGCGGGAGGAGATTGCCCAGGGCCGTTTCCGGGAAGACCTTTACTATCGTTTGAATGTATTTACTATCCTGCTGCCGCCGCTGCGGGAGCGCCCCGGCGATATCCCGCCGCTGGCCAGGTATTTCCTGCAAACCTATGCAGCCCGCAAAGGCCTGCACCTGGAAGGCATGAGCCATGCCTTTGTAGAGCAGCTGAAACAGCACGACTGGCGCGGCAATATACGTGAGTTAAAGAACGTGATAGAGCGGGCGGTAATCATCTCCGCCGAACCGGTGCTCTCCGTAGAGTCGTTGCCGTTAGAGCTGCAATTGCAGGATGGCAGCCGCCTGAAGCCGGCATCCACCTATGACCTGGCCACCGTTGAAAAGCAACATATCCAGCGGGTGATGACCGTTACCAAGGGCAATAAAACCCAGGCGGCCCGTTTGCTGAATATTGGGCTGTCGACCCTCTACCGCAAGCTCGAAGAATACCGGCTGGTATAGCCTTGCCAAAATGACATGGTTTTATCATTCTGAAACAGGCCACCATGGCCGTGCTTCGTCGTAAACCCGCTACGGTAGATGATCTTTACGCCTGGCACCGCAATTGCGTATCTTCCGGTACAAAAAAGTCCGGAAATGAAAAGACGATTGATTATCCCGATGATGATCCTGAGCTGCATGACCGTTTTAGCCTATGGACAGCACCAGAACAATTACCGAGTAAGCAAGAAAGTACGTTACCTGATCGTACAGGAATCGCCAGACATCACGCTGTACAAGCGTAACATGATGGTGGCGCCTAAAGATGAAAACTCACCCCGTGTGAAGTATTATTTCTCTACGCCGGGCGACAGCACCCTGCGGGATCTGAACCTCTACAACATTAAAAGTGCTTTCCCTGGCGACAACCGCCTGCACAACCAGGTAGACGCCTTATTCCGCAGCGATGATGAGTTGCATCGTTACGACAATTTCCATCACATGTACAGCATTGCCTGGATATTGAAAACGGAAAGATCGCGGAATTGATGTTCCCGGAGGCGCGGTGGCAGCGGCCTGCGGCCGCATGCTGTTAACAAAGCCGCATTGCTGCGCCACTGTGCCTTCCGGATCATTTTTTATCATGCAAAGGCAGCTTCACATAGAAAGTAGTGCCTTCATTCAATTTAGTTTCGAACCATATTTCGCCGCGGGTTTGTTCGGCGATATTCTTGCACATGGCCAGCCCCAGCCCCGTACCGGAAGATTTGGTGGTGAAGTTGGGCACAAATATCCGGGATTGCACTTCTGGTGAAATACCCATGCCGTTATCAGCTACGCTTACGATGATGAAGTGATCCGGCGTGGGGCGCAGCTTCACTTCTACGTGTCCGCGTTTCGTATCCGGAATGGCTTGTATCGCATTTTGCAGCAGGTTGGTGAAGAGGCGGTTCATCTGTGTTTTATCCGCATATATGTAGTAGGGCTGCGCCGGTTCTTCGAATATGATATCGCAATCGGGATGGCCCTGGTAGAGGCCTGCCAGCGAATGCAGCACTTCATTCAGCAGCACCACTTCGTTGTTGGCTTCGCCGATGCGGGCGAAAGCAGAGAAATCGGAAGCGATGTTGGCCAGGTGCTCGATCTGCTCTACCAGCGTGCCGGCCACGTTCTTCGACAGTTCCTTTACATTAGGCGAATCGCTTGCGATAGCACGTTGCAGGTATTGAATGCTGAGCTTCATCGGCGTGAGCGGGTTCTTGATCTCATGGGCTACCTGCCGCGCCATCTCTCTCCAGGCGCCTTCACGCTCGCTTTTGGCGAGGCGGGCCGCACTCACTTCCAGCTTACGTACCATTTTGTTGTATTCTTTTACAAGCGCGCCAATCTCATCGTCGTTGTCCCACTCGATCTCATCATTGCGCTGGCCGAGATTTACATGGCGCAGCTTTTCCGTTACCAGCGAGAAAGAACGGGTGATGGAGTTGGTGATGAGCAAAGCGATCATACCGGCGATCAGGAAGATGAACGCGTTGAAGGTGATCAATGCCACCAGGAAGTTGGAGATCTGCTGGTTCAATTCCGTTTGCGTGGCGAAGTAAGGTACGTTGAGATACGCAAACACTTCGCCGCCATCTTTACGCAGGGGAACATAGCCCGAGAGGAAAGACATGGTGCCTATCTTCTCATACTGTATATACTGTATATATCCCAGCCGGTATAGCTGGTAATAGCCCATGGGATTCATTTTGCGGGATATCAGCCCTTTCTCTACCATCAATGGTTGCGTGGTGATCTGCAGGTTGCCGTCACGATCGTATACGTTAAGATCGATTGCCCGATCGTCCGCGATGCCGGATAAGGCATTAGATAACTGCCCCACTAAATGTGAATCGTAGATATCCCCTACCTGGTCGTGTGTTTCCTGGTTATCGAATACTTTTTCCACATCGGCAGAAACCTCTACCATGGCTTTGCTCAGCTTCTCCCGGTTCTGCGATTCAGAACGGTAGATGAAGAATTTGATCGTAGTAAGACCGAGGATGATGAAAGAAAATACGACGATGAAAATGATGGTGCCATGTACTTTCCTGCGGATGCTGAAATTGACCAATGCGCGGAGATTGCTGATGCGCATGCGGGCCTTGATGAGCAGGTCGAATATCTTGTAGATCACTACTATCAACAGGAAGAGACAGAACATGTAAGAGAACAGCGTGATAAACTCCACAAAGGTGCGTCCTTCTTTCACCACCAGTACCACTTTATCCGGCGAGGCCCTGAACACCAGCTCGGAGTGGCCATGATCTGTTCTCACCGATACATCTGCCGCCGGCAATTCATTGTTGTATATTTTGGTAGGAAAAGGAAAATCGTTGTTGTTGCTTACCAGGATGCCTTTGTCGTACACGGCGTAGGAATACGAAGAGCCAAATTCCCAGTTGTAATCATTCATATCCGATTCCACCAGCAGTTCGGGATAGATACGCTCTGTGCTGCTCACTTTCGGCGTGATCACATACACCAGCCATCCGATGCCTGTGTGGTCGGTGGTATTAAAAAATTCTTTCTTGCCGATATAGCTGTAGTCCTTGAAACTCTTTTCAAAGAAATAGAGATCATTGCCGCCCAGCTGTACAGGCGTAGCTTCTGCGTCGAACAGCATGTGCCGGTTGAACGAAATAAGGCTGATGCTATCGGAAGGATACACTGGTTCTCCATTCTCATCATAAGGATAAAACGTGACGTTGAAGCGGCTCAGGTATCCCTGGAAATATTTGTCTGTAAGCCCTGATTCCAGTTCTGATTTCGGGGGTCTGTTGGATTTGGTTAGAAAGAAATTCTGTACGTATTCATCTTTCTCTATCTTCTTACCAATATCGTTAAGTAATATTTCGAGATAGGGATCTTTCTGTTTGGAGAGATCTTTCGCGAGGCTTTGGCGGGTGGTAATCTCTTTCTGGTTATTGTAATACACCAGGGCGCCGGAAGTGGTGATGGTGAGCAGGAAGAGCCAGAACAGGAAAGGCACGGTGGATACGCTGCTTTCAAAGCGGTCGGCAATGAAATCGAGCAATACAATGTAGATGAGCAGCCATACCACCATGGTAACGGTGAAAGGCAGGTCTACATTCCTGATGCGGAACAGCACCCAGATGATACCTACTGCGGCGAGCCAGATATATTTTGTGCGGTATTGAAAATTCGTCAGTTCATTGAGCAGGTAGTTGATGATCTGCGAGAAGAACAAAAAGCTGAAGGAGATGAAACCCAGTACCACAAAGCCTATCACGCTGTATTCATTAAGGCTGAATGGGTTGGTGACATCAAAGGAGATACGGGAATCGATCACGAGGCTCTGTATCAGATCGGCCATGAACTGTTCCACGATATAGAGCACGAGGCTGGCGAAGATGATCACCAGGCTTTGCAGCCATCTTTTTTTAATGACGGGCGGGTTGATGGTTTTTACATGTTCCCGGAAGAAGAGCACCATCCAGAAGCCCAGCAGGGTGTTGATGAGCAGGTCGCCGAGGGAGAAAAATATTTCATCCCTGGCATAGATGGAGGGATCGAAGATATTGAGGCTACGCATGTTGAAAGGAAATGCGTAGAAATAACTGAGCACACGAAAGCCGAACACCACTATGAACAGGAACAGGAAGCCATACAGCGGGTTGGTGGTTTTGGCCAGCAGTGTGGCAAAGAGGTTAAGGAAGATGAGCACACAGATGCTGCCGAGCACGCGCAATATGACGCTGAGGGTATTAGGCGGATGCGTGTGGATGCTCTGGTCGTGTTCGAGGTAGAACAATGTTTTGTTATGGCTGTTCACCACCGGGAGGGTTACGTGGCCGGAGGCTTGCAGGCCGGGCATCTGCATAACGATCTGGTATTCGCGGCCCAGTGCAGGCTTATTGTAAAAGTGATCAACGAGGTAGTTGTTCTGAATGGTATATTCCATGCGTACGGGCACGAGGCCTACGAGGAAACGGAAATGCCCGGCGGGTGCGGCGATGCGGCGGGTGATCATTTCATAGTAACCGTTCCTGAGTTTCACAAACTGTTCACCGAGGCGCAGTACATTTTGCGAGTCGTCGGGCTGCACGAGGCTGGTGCTCCAGAACGTAAGCCAGGAGCCGTTTGTGGTGGTGGAGTCGTAAGCGAAAATATAAAATTCGTCGTGTGCCAGCGCTTTGATGGTATGTTCGCTATAGGTACGGTCAAAGAGCGTGTTGATGGTGGCGGTATCGGCCAGGATGGCTTCGAAGGCGGCTTCCCTTCTGTGGAGGCTCTTTTCGAGGCTCCGCTGTACTCCTTGCGGAGAGGAGTAGTACGACCAGTAGTTACTGAACAGGAACGCGAAGGTGAACAGCCATGCTGCGATGATCAGTAGATATCCGTGCCGTAGGAAGAAGAGGCGTATTTCTTTAGCGTCGATCAAAACCGTAAATATTTTGGAATTTTTTGATTTGGGAATTTGGTGATTTGAAGGCGGCAACAAATCCTCACATTCTCACATTCTCACATCCTTACATTCTCAAATCATTCTTTTTCACCTGTTGCCAGAGTGTTTCCATTTCCGCCAGGGACATATCGTTGAGGCGTTTGCCTTGTGCGATGGCGAGTGCTTCCATCTGCTGAAAGCGGTGCTGGAACTTGCGGTTGGTGAGTTCCAGAGCATTCTCTGCATCTATTTTGAGGAAGCGGGAGTAGTTGACGAGCGAGAACATGACATCGCCAAATTCGGCTTCTATTTCAGCGGTGTTGCCTTCCGCCACGGCATTTTCCAGTTCGGATATCTCTTCTTTTATTTTGTCCATCACCTGTGCGGTTTGTTCCCATTCGAAGCCGGTTTGTTTGGCTTTTTCCTGTATGCGCATCGCTTTCACGAGGGCGGGCAATGATTTGGGAACGCCGCTCAGCACGGATTTCTTGCCTTCTTTGAGTTTAAGCTTTTCCCAGTTCTGTTTCACTTCTTCTTCATCGGCCACTTCAACATCGCCGTAGATATGCGGATGACGGGCGATGAGCTTATCGCATACGCCGTTGATGACATCGTTGATATCGAATTGTTGTTGTTCGGAAGCGATCTTGGCGTAGAAAACCATGTGCAGGAGGATATCGCCGAGTTCTTCCTTGATGGAGGTCCAGTCTTCTCCGGTGATGGCATCCGCCAGTTCATAGGTTTCCTCGATGGTCAGCTGGCGGAGCGACTGTATGGTCTGTTTCCTGTCCCAAGGGCATTTCTCCCGCAGATCGTCCATAATCTGCAATAAACGATCGAATGTAGCAATCTTTTCCATGGCCGTAAAAATAGTTAAAAAAGTCCACCAGCAGGGGGCTGCAACTGTTAATTACTTTTTCTTGGGAAAAAGGCCATTTTAATTACATTTGCGACCTAGTAAAAATTTTTGAATTTGAGGATTTGAGGGTTTGAGGATTTACGAATTTTTTGATTTACGGATTTTTTGATTTATGGCAAATCTGAAGTCCGCAATAAATCAAGAAATCCGTAAATCAAAAAATTCGTAAATCAAAAAATCCTCACATCCGAAAATCCCAAAATGAATTTGATATGAATCCGAAACACATTGCGCTTATTTCATCGGAGTTAGGTATTGCAGCCAGGCAGGCGGAAAATACCATGAACCTGTTATCTGAAGGATCTACTGTACCATTCATCAGCCGTTATCGTAAAGAGGTAACGGGCAGCCTGGATGAAGTACAGATCGGCCGGATAGAAGACCTGCAGAAACGTTACAAGGAGGTAGATGAACGCCGTGAGTTTATTATCAAAACGATCACAGAGCAGGAGAAAATGACACCCGAGCTGCTGGCTAAACTGGAAGCTACCTGGGTGCTCGCCGAGCTGGAAGATATTTACCTGCCTTATAAACCGAAACGCAAAACACGCGCTACAGTGGCCATCGAGAAGGGTCTTGAGCCGCTGGCTAAACTGCTGTTTGAATCACAGGATGGCAATACCGACGCTGCCGCCACCTTCCTCAATGAACAGGTAGCATCAGCAGAGGAAGCCCTGAAAGGCGCACGCGATATCATTGCAGAGTGGATCAACGAAAATGCAGAATGCCGCGATAAGCTGCGCAAGCTGTTCGCGCATACCGGCAAGCTTACCTCCAAAGTGGTGGAAGGCAAAGAAGAAGAAGGCGTGAAATATAAAGACTACTTTGAATTTTCGGAAGACCTGCGCGAGATGCCGTCACACCGTGTGCTGGCCATTCTCCGGGCAGAGTCGGAAGGTATATTGTTCAGCTCCATAGCGCCACAGGAAGAAGAGGCCATGGAACTGATCAACAAACAGTTTGTAACAGGCCGCGGCGCTGCTGCCGAACAAGTAAGCAAAGCCGCCGCAGATGCGTATAAGCGCCTGCTGCGTCCCTCGCTCGAAAACGAGTTCAGGGCCGGCGCTAAAGAAAAAGCCGATACCGAAGCCATCGATGTATTCGCTGAAAACCTGCGCCAGCTGCTGCTTGCAGCGCCGCTGGGCCCTAAAGCCGTGATCGCCATCGACCCCGGATACCGCACCGGCTGTAAAGTCGTAGCGCTCGACAACCAGGGCAACATGCTCGATCATGATGTGATATTCCCGCTGGAAAAAAATTATAAGAGAGATGATGCCGAAGCCCTGCTGAAAAAATGGGCGAACCGTTACGACACCGCCGCCATCGCGGTGGGCAACGGTACCGCAGGCCGCGAGACCGAAGAATTTGTGAAGAAGATCGACTTCGGCAAGAAGATCAACGTATTTATGGTGAATGAAAGCGGCGCCTCTGTGTATTCCGCATCGGAAGTGGCCCGTGAAGAATTCCCTGACCAGGACGTTACCGTGCGTGGCGCCGTATCCATCGGCCGCAGACTGATAGATCCGCTGGCAGAGCTGGTGAAGATCGATCCCAAATCTATTGGCGTAGGTCAGTACCAGCACGATGTGAACCAGTCGTTCCTGAAACAGAGCCTCGACCGCGTGGTAGTAAGCTGCGTGAACAATGTGGGCGTGAACCTGAACACTGCTTCAAAGCACCTGCTGGCCTATGTTTCAGGCCTCGGTCCTTCTCTTGCAGAAAATATTGTGAAATACCGCAAGGAAAATGGCGCCTTCAGCAACCGTATGCAGCTGAAGAAAGTACACCGCCTGGGCGATAAAGCATTTGAGCAATGCGCCGGCTTCCTCCGCATCGAGAACGGCGATAACCCGCTCGACAATTCCGCGGTGCACCCTGAACGCTATGCCGTAATTGAGACCATGGCAGAGAAGCAGCATTGCACCATCCAGGACCTGATGAGCAAGGACGAGCTGCGCAAGAAAATCAATCCGAAAGATTATGTCAGTGAAGAGGTGGGACTGCTCACTTTGGAAGATATCCTGAAAGAGCTGGCCAAACCCAGCCGCGATCCGCGTGATGAGATCTCTATCTTTGAATATGCAGAAGGCATCCACAAGATCGAAGACGTGAAACCCGGTATGGTATTGCCTGGCGTGGTAACTAACATCACGGCATTCGGCGCCTTCGTAGATATTGGTGTGAAGCAGGATGGCCTGGTACATATCTCCCATCTCTCCAACAAATTCATCAGCAACCCCAATGAGGCGGTGAAGCTGAATCAGAAAGTGATGGTGACGGTGCTCGAAATTGATGTGGCCCGCAAACGTATTTCGCTGTCGATGAAAGACAATGAAAAAGGCGGCGGACAGCAACAGGGCGGCGGCCCGCGCAAAGAGCGCCGGGAGAAACCGGCGAAAGAGGCGCCGATGAATGATTTCCAGGCGAAGCTCGCAGCGCTGAAAAATAAATTCAATTAATCATTTTGCTATTTTATTATTCTATTATTTTGATATTTAGCCTCCAGAAAATATTTTCCTGGAGGCTAAATATCAAAATAATAGAATAATAAAATAGCAAAATGATTAGTCAAACTTTTTCATCCATATCCGGAATTTCTGCGGGTAATTCGTATCTCCGTTTTCGCTGAAGATATGCAGGCTCCTGTTCACCGCGATACCCAGATAGATCACATCATGATCCATATCCACTGCCACGGCGGCTTCATCATAGCCTGATTTACCGGGCATGTATCCTTCATCGAAGAGGATGCGGTCTTCTACTTCTACCGGCGGCGTAACTTTAAATCTCTCCATAAAAGTTTGCCGGGCCCTGCTTAGCAATTGTACAAAGCGTGATTTGAGTGGTTCTTTTTCGAACAGGTCAATATCGTTCGGATAGCGGCCATCGAAGCTGTTGAAGGCATTCCAGGAGGCGATCATGTCGGCCTCTATGGTGTCGGCTACGGGCCGCATGGTATCAGTAGCCGGGGCTTGTGACGGTGTATTGTCGGACAGCACGATGGCGTGTACGTCCTGTGCCGGCCCTTTGCACGAGAGCAGGGCAGCACTAAAAAGATACGCCAGCGGTATCCATTTCACAGTCATGGTTAATACGTTTATTCGGTACATATGAACGGGTTAGCAACACGACAGACACCACTTCCCTGTCGGCTGGGTTAACAAATCAGATAATACAATAGTTTAATAGTTATTTATTTTCCTGTAAAAACGGGTGCTCTTTTTTCGGTGAATGCGCGCATACCTTCCTTCTGATCTTCTGAAGCGAAGAGGAGATAGAAGTTTTTACGTTCGAAATGGAGCCCTTCTTCCAGGGTGGTATCAAAAGCCTTGAGCACCGCTTCCTTGGCCATTTTCAGAGCCAGGGGGCTCATGGTGGCCGTTGCTGCCGCCAGCTTGATTGCCTCTTGCAGGTACAGCTCCACTGGTACTACATGGTTGATCAGGCCAGCCTGCCGTGCTTCCTGCGCAGTGATGAAACGCCCGCTGAGCACCATTTCCATGGCGAGGGCCTTTCCTACTGCGCGGGTGAGGCGTTGTGTGCCGCCAGCACCGGGCATTACGCCGAGCTTGATTTCTGGTTGCCCGAAGCGGGCTGTTTCGCTGGCCACGATCATATCACAGAGCATGGAGAGCTCGCAGCCGCCGCCCAGCGCAAATCCGCTCACCGCCGCAATGATGGGTTTCTTGATCTTTTTAATCGCATCCCAGGTGCTGAACTGATCGATATTGTACATGTCGACCGCAGTTTTATCAGCCATCTGTTTGATATCGGCGCCGGCGGCAAAGGCTTTCTCATTGCCGCTCAGTACGATTACCCGTACAGTGTCGTCTGCATCGAGTTGTTTGAGCGCATCGCGCAATTCCCCCATCAGCTGAAGGTTGAGGGCATTGAGTTCTTTGGGCCGGTTTAACTGGATATGGGCCACATGGGGCGCTACCTGCTGGTGTATGATGATAAATTCTGGCTGCATAGCTAAAATTACAGAATTAAGGTAAATATAAGCAACATTGCACCCGTAAATACGGCCAGCATGGACAGGAAATAGATGCTCACCAGGAAGGCAGCTTTCCAGAAAGATATCCAGCGCGACTGGCCATAGTTCCTGTGCAACGCGAGCACAAAATAGGCAAATAAAATCCAGGAAGCGATACTGATGAAGGTGTCACTGCTGAAAATGGCCGCCAGTATGGCTGCCAGCAGGAAGAGCAGGTATGCGAAAGCATGCAGATGGATAGCAAAGATCGCATGATCTGCGTATAGCCATTTCCGTTTGTTATACATCCAGCGCATGTAGAGGGCGAACAGCGGCAACAGCAGGAACATCAGTTTGGGGATGTTGTGCTCGAGCATTTCCAGGAAAACCTTTTGTATATCGTTGCCATAGCGGGCATGGAGCGTGATGAGGCGGCGGGTGAAAGCCCTTTCAGTAGCGGAGGCCCGCTTTGCCGGCGGCAAACGCAGTTGCGCAGAATCATAGGCATACACGGTGGGATAGTCGATCACAAAGCCATGGATATGCATCGAATCTGGTTTCAGCTTACTGGCTTCCTGCACGGTAACCCTTTCCCGTGGCTCACTTTCAGGCAGCGTGAATACGCCGAAGAAAAACAGGAAAGAGGCAAACACATATAGCTTGATGGGGTTTACATAACGTACCCTTCTTCCTGCCATATACTCCTGCGAAAGGAAGCCAGGACGGAAGAAGAGATATTTCAGTGTGGAGAAGAACTGCGAATCATAATGGAAAATGTCGGCCACAAAATGTTTGAGGAGATGACCGAAACTTTCGTGCGTGACAGCGTTTTCCTGCCCGCAATGCGAGCAATACCTTTCCGGTACTTCAGTGCCGCAGTTGAGACAGGTCTTGTCTGTGCGGAGTGGTTGTGTTTTCAATTGCAGGTGGTTGATATCTTTCTAAAGATAAAAAATCTCCGCTGGAAATTATCCAGCGGAGACATATTATTATCTTTCTATATTTATCAAATCACTACCGCAAACATAATAATGACCAGCAACGTAAACACGATGCCCATAGCAATGAGGTAGGTAAAGATCAGCAGGAAGCCCTTCAGCGCTGACTTGAGCCAGCCTTGCTTGTAATAGTTATGCAGGGCAGCTATCAGGTATATCAACATACCGAGGAAAGCCCAGCCATAGAAGTCCAGTTGCGGCCATGCCCATTTCAGCAGCGCGGCCACCAGGAACAGCATATAGGTAAAGGCATGAAAGTGGATGGTGAAGATAGCATGATCGCTGTACAACCATTTACCGCTGCGGCGGTACATCCATAACATGAACATGGCGAACAAAGGCAGCATGAAGAACATGAACTTAGGGATGTTATGCTTGAAGCTCTCTTTCAGCACATCTTCTCCATCATCTCCGCTATACCTTTCTTTCAGGTCCATCAGGCGGTGGGCCACTATCTTGTGGCTCCCTTTCATGCGCAGCGAGTCGGGCAGCTTTGCCTGCGCCGCCTCAAATTCACCTACCGTTTCGTATTTGTCGAGCGATTTCATCACGTCGTCAAATTCATCATCGCTTTTCGTAGTATCGATATCTTTCGCAATATCTTTCACCAGTTTTTTGCTGAAACCAGCCGGGTTAGCAGCTACATCAACCGTATCTGCCGGGTACTTCTTTCCCGTTGTTGCCGCAGTGTTTTTGACGGTATTATCTACAAATTCATCTACCACCTCTTTATGTTTGTGCTTTTTATCTTCGTGTTGTAATGCAAACACGGCAAAGAAAAACACGAAAGACACGAATACATACAGTTTGATCGGGTTTACATAACGCAACCTTTTACCGGAAGTATATTCCCGTGTAAGGTATCCCGGGCGGAACAGCAGGTATTTCAGTGTTTTAAAAAACTGGGAATCGTAGTGGAAAATGTCTGCCACAAAGTGTTTCGCCAGATGGGAGAACGTTTCATGGGTTACTGTATTTTCTTGTCCGCAGTGCGGGCAAAATCTTTCTAATACTTCGGCGCCACAATTGAGACAGTCTTTTTCCTTGCGCAGGGAATGTAATTTCACGATCTGGAAGCTGGTTTAGATATCCGATAAAGATAAAAAATTCCCGGAAGTTGTATTATAAAAACTGACATCTGAAAAATTTAATATTGCATTTTACGTTTTACATTTACAACTGTTACAAAATTAGCGACGATTACTTTCATGAAGACGACGATCATTACGGTTATTTGTATACTGGGACTGGCTATCCAGGCGAAGTGCCAGTTCTATTTCCAGGATATTTATAATACGCGGCAAGCCATTGCCAACCTGGCCCAGCTCAGGAGCAACAAGGTAAAGACACAATTTGTGCGCAGCATGGACGCCAACCAGGAAACCGATAATGACTTCCGTTGTGAGCGCATGCTGAGCCCCACTTACCACCAGATGCGCGCTATCACCAGCTCCAGGTCTACCGGCTATACCAGCATGACCTCTTCTTTTTCGCAGAAAGGATGGCTGACCAAAACGGTGGACAGTTCCAGCTCCAGCGTAACGGTAACGCTCTACCGCTATGATACCAAAGGCAACCTGCTCAGCGTGAGCAGCAATTCCCTGGCGCTCGACAGCAAAATGCGTTTCGATGAAACGCGTAACTACAATTACGACAGTCTGGGCCACCTGGTATCGATGGTCCAGAAAAAGGGCATGGGTGGCGATTCTACGGTGGTCACTTTCAAAACTGATAGCGCCGGCAACGTGATCGAAGAACAAATGCGTGGCAAACGCACCTACTACAACTACGACCCACAAGGCCACCTGACCGATGTGTACCGCTATCAGCCTGCGAAGAAGCGTATGCTGCCGGATTATATCTTCGAATATGATGCGCAGCAACGCCTGAGCAAGATGACGACGGTGAATACGGAAACATCGAGCTATACGATCTGGCAGTACAGTTATCAACAAAACGGGTTACCGCTGAAGGAGATGTGTTATGGCAAGGGTAATGAGTTGTTGGGCATTGTGCAATACAATTACACGTACAATCAATAAGGATTATTAAGATACATAATTTTCTTTCTGTCAGGCTGAAAAAAAGTTTGCAGATTCAAAAAGATTGTTATCTTTGCAATCCCAACGAAAAAAGGCCACAGGCTTGATTGTGCGGGAGTTCTTTACAAGCGGAAGTAGCTCATTTGGTAGAGCACGACCTTGCCAAGGTCGGGGTGGCCGGTTCGAGCCCGGTCTTCCGCTCTGAGGTTTTACACCTTGATACCCTGGTGGTGGAATTGGTAGACACGCGGGACTTAAAATCCCGTTCGCAGCAATGCGAGTGTGGGTTCAACTCCCATCTGGGGTACATACGGGATTCATGGCCGAATCCAGCGAGGGCTGCTCTATCAAGAGCAGCCCTTTTTCATTTACTTTCATGTAATTATACATTAAAGCCGGATGAAGAAATGGTGTTCTAAATCTCTCTCCGTCAAACACAAGAGCTACTTTGAACACCCCATTTAGCAGCTTCTGTTTCCCGGGCAATCCCAAATTCTCATAAAGTGCTTTGAGGTTACATAAATATGGAATTGCCCGTTCCAGCCGTTCTATTTTCTCGTTTACATTACTGGACAGTTTCTCTATCTCGTTAATAAGCTCTGATTTTGCGGTAGCCAGCTTATTATACCATCTCTTATAGGTCGTCAGTTCGATTTCATTGTTCATCAGCCTATCTTCCACTGCTTCAATTTTGGTGTCTAGCTCCTGAATTTCCTTTTTCTTTGCAGCAAGCAAATTCTTACGGTTCTTTAGCGCCTCATCCATCTTACTTTTGGCTTTCTCATATACTCTGTTCAGCTGAGACGGTGCAAAGGATAAGCCCTCCAACAGTTCAAGGAGAAGCGCATGAATCTTGTCGCCTCGAAAATTTTTTCCTGGCTCAGTGGTGCATCTATAGTACAGATAGTATTTCAATTTCCCTTTGCTATATCCCGCAGTAAACTGTGAACCGCAAGTGCACTTAATAATCCCTCTTAAAGGAACATCTGAATTAGGAACAGACCTTAGTTTGTTTTTGCCGTTAATTATCTCATTCGCCTTCCAAAATACGACTTCACTGATAATAGGCTCATGAATGGCTTTGACCATTTTTTCAGGTTGATTACCCGTAGCCGGAATCTTTATAAAACCTGCGTACACCGGATTGGTAAGCAGACGAGTTAAAGCGCTATTTCCTTTTAAGGTAAACCCGTGCATCCTGGCAGTTTTCAGGATAGCAGGATATGAAAGGCCGCAAACGAAGTCGTTAAAAATTCTGACAATGATTGCACGTTTGGATTCATCAACCACAATCATACTTTTGTCACTATCGTCTCTCCTGTTGAGATAACCAATTGGAGCTTTATTCACAAACCGTCCCGCCAACCGGGCAGTGCGCATACCATTCCTGGTGCGCTTTCGTATATTGATCAACTCATGATTTGCAATCATCAGTTTGAAAGCCCGATGCAGAAATGTAGCCGGATCTTCCGTATCTGTATCAATATGTTCTCCTGTTGAAAGTATCTTGACAGAATACTTACGTTCCAATTCTCTTATCTTGATAAGCGCTTCAGCCATATCCCTGCTAAATCTATCATAATCTATTATTATAAGATAATTAACTCTCCCCTTATGCTTTTTAATAAAATCCTCCAACGCAAGCCAGTCAGGGCGATCAAAGGTGTCGCTATGCTCACCATCATCTTTAAAAATACTTATCAGATTGATATTATTACGGCTGCAATAGTCTTTAATATTTTGAGTTTGAAATTCTAAGGAATATAAAGATTGATCCTTAATACTTATCCGGATATAACCTATTGCATTTAATTTAACATCACTGAAAATACTGGATAATAAAGTGTCTTTCATAATCATTCCGGGTAATTTAAAATAACTTCTACAATGAGTTCAGCAACAAGTTCAAGCAATTGATCTTCGATTTCATCCATAACACACAATTTTCCAACATCACAAAATGAAGCACGCAGCTGATAAGTGAAAAAACAAAACGAGGTGTATGGGGACAGTTGTCTATTCAGTAGTCTACTCGAATTTACAGAACTTCACAAAAAGTACCAACAAAGATAACCAAAGCCCAAGAAGAGCTCTGGTTAAGGTTTATCCCCATCTGCAAACCCTATCGCTGACAACGGTACTCCTACCTAATTGTTTCCTTTTCAGGCTTGCAATGCCACATGAAAGCTAATACCTGGATCTTCCATCGAAAGGCGGGTCAAACTCTGACATAAAAACTATACTGCCCAGTATAGGGTGATAGGAAGGAACATACTTTATGTATCCAAGCAAATTCAGGTCACTTATACATCGATGATAAGTAGATCTGCTGATCTTTGCCATCGCCATAACCTCTGAGCGATTTATCGTAACAGGCTCCTGGAAATCATTTTGGTTCCACAATTGAAATAGCGCCAAATATAAACTCAGATGTGGGAACCCGATCCTGCCATCGTTCTTTACGGCATCGAAAAATGTAGTCAGCCTTTCTCTTGCTTTTTCCATAGCACACAAATTCAATTTCACAAATATTTTTCACCATATTCAAGAAGTGGACTGCCCCTTCCGATGGTTATTCCTCTGGGCTTTCTTTTCCTTTACATCCTGACTCGGGGCTTGCTTGATGCTGGCAGTCTCCTTCAAAGCCTCTACTGTTGTCTGTTGCATGTTCTCTTTGAACACGCGCAGCGTATCATGCAAGGGCAACGCCTCGACAAAAAAACGGTTTTCGTTAACGCTAACCATTTGCCGGTTCCCCCGCTCCAGAGAAGCATACAGCAATTGTGCTTCCTCCGGATTTTTAAGCTGGTCAATTGGGTATCGGCCAGTTACCTTTTGCACATCATACCCAGTAACCTTTACCAGTGGATGGTTTCCATGCTTATCGGTTTGTTTAAAATCAAGATAGGCCCATTCATTCTTATCTTTGTTAATAAGAAAAGACCGCCCCAGCATTGCATTGTAGGCATTTTTCAAGGTAAATTTCTCCGTGTCTTTACCAATTTCAAATGACTGATTTTGAATTTCTCCTACCTTGGGCTTCACCAATAGGTCTATCCGGTTCAGAAATACCAGATCACTTTCCGGACGGGTTGACTTTTTGTAGTGGAAAGAAGCTACGGATAAATCCTCTCCATATCTGGCGGTATGATAGAGACTGAATTTACTTTCGCCTTTTTCCAGCGCCATTTTCAACGCTTCGTCAAAAACGTCACCAACGCCGCGGCTCCTCAAGTCTTTCTTATGATATTCATACACTTTCTCATTCATGGCCACATTCATTTTTGCAGTGTAAATGAATCGGGTTGATGTCTCGGACCTTGCCCGAACCAATCAGATTTTTTGCGCACCAATCAATTGCCGATTCTTGATCCTGATCTTCAGATGCCTGCCGCCGTCCTTTTCTGTTATGTAGAGATACAGGTTCTTTTTGTCTGGTATGGTGAATTTAGGCAAGGCAAACACCATAACTGTTTCGCTGTTGGCAGCAACAACATCAGCAGGCCCTATAACAAGTTTCGGGGAGATGATTTTCTCCTGGTGAGCTGTTCGCCTGACCACCTTTCGATCTTGTATAGAATATTTCACCTGATCAAAATAGTAATTGATGGCAGAGTTATTCTTTAGCGTCAACTGAAAATAAAAGATATCATCTCTTATATAAATGGCATTAAGGCGAAGCCGCATCTCGCATTTTGCATCTGATACTCTACAATGCTGCTCCCTATTGATGCGGACCAGCTCCGCAGTGCGTTGCAGGTCGGCGGCATTTAATGTATCGGCGGCCATTTGAATCGGACCACCGTAGAGACCAGTACCCTGGCTCCTGCCAAACTGGAGATTTAATGCGGAGGGTATACTGTCATACCTGACAACGAAAGAATAAAACCGGGCGTCCTGGGTTACAACACTCAGGTTTGTTTCGGGAAAGTTTTCTTTACTGGCCTTAATCTGTAAAATGTTCCGGGCACCCTTTGCCTTTTGCACGAGGAGATCACGGGTTCCTCTATCTACGCCACTGACGGCGTAGGGAAATATCAGGTTAGTCGTCTTGTTGTAAGATACCCGTAAATCCAACGGCTTTAGTACCTCGTATTCCTGCGCTATAGCAGATACATTCCCTAACAGACAGGCAAAGCCTGTCATCCAAACGGCACATTTCAACATCACATAGGAATTTTATCATGAAAAATAATTTGTCAGCTTTGTGTGTTTTTCAATAAAACCTGATATCCCGCTTTTACAGTCACCTTTATCAGCTTGACTTTTCTGCTAAGCAAAGTTTTGGCTGTCTCAATGCCCGCGCTGGCCGCCTGTGCGCCCAGCGAAGGGTCCATTGATGTAATACCAAGGCCTTGTATTGCCTGATCAGCGGAGTTTTTCGTAACATCACGGGTGATGGCGCCAGGAATATAAATTCCAATCATACCATCCATATCATAGGTAGATACCGCAACTGGCAATATAGAATTGGCTAGTCTGATAGAATTGATCTCCACTTGCAGGCGTTCGCCATTTATGGATACTGCACCATAAACGTAGGTATCTTTCGGCACCAGCCTGCCGGCGATATAAACGTCCTGAGTCAGCCGCAGTTTTATTGTAGAACCGGTAACCAACGTCTGCGTTTCAGGGATTTCCGCCTCCACGGCATTCTCTTCCACTGATTCTGTCGAACCATCATCCAGAGAATAAAAACCATTGGCGATGGGATGAATGGACAGAAGAGTATCGAAACGAGTGGGCGCAGTCTGCGGTCCTGGCTGCAATGTGGAAACTGGTACGACATCATTTTTTACAGATGATATAGGATATACCTGTTGCTTATGCTCAGCAGAAGCCTTCTTGAGCTTATCCTGCATACGTGAGGGGTATTGAATATCCAATATCTTTTCAAGCATGCCGTCTATCTTTGTCATCTCCGGATCTTCACCGGTCGTGTTTTGCGTAGCTTGCATGATCTTCTCCAGCTGTGCCACTTCCGTATTTACGGCTCCGGCATCTGCACCGCTGGCGACGGCGGGATCAATACTATTGGGCTTTACAGAAGTTGATTTTCTCAGCTCACTATCCAGTTCTGCCAACTTCCTATTCACCTGGCTCACATTGTCGTCTGCCTCATGGGAAGAAAAAGGAGATTCGACTGCACCCGGCTTCAGCTGAGATTTCCTTTTTTCAGCCTCCATGAAACTTTTGAAGTCGATATCATCAATCTGAGTTCTTTCTGTGTCACTGGCGGGTTTTGAGTCATAGTAAGGATCACGGCGGGCAATATCCCGCCACTTTGCGGAATCTCTCGCTGCTTTCTCATAATAATCCAACTTACCCATACGAGACTCATCAGGTAACACCGGAGCAGGCAACTCATAGTTAAATGCATCTTTCACATGCTCCTGCGGAGCAGCTATGCCCTTTCCGCCCCCCAATAGCCAAAACAAAATAGTTACAAAAGGGAAAACGATAAGCGGCAATACCATGGCGAATTTCCGCTTCCTCAATTGCTCCTCTGATAGTGATTGCTGTTGATTATCCATAACACATACTTTTAAAACGTCCACACTTCACTGTTATTGCAACCCCAAAACTTTATTGATAAGAACCATACTGTCCAGCAATCCAGGTCTGACCATACGTAGGCTATCCAGCACATACCGGCCTTCAGAGGTGGTCGCAAGGCTGTCTACATATTTTTTAAACTGGCGAATATTCTGAAATCCAATGCCAGACTTAATCACATATGTGGTACCTTCATACCCCTGCAATGCGTGCGATGGCAGACTAACAGGGACGACTTTGAACACGGTGCCACGCATGCCATTATTACCCTCCAATCCGAAATACGCGAACATCACAGTACCGGAAAGGCAGAAAGATATCAGGATTGCTTTCATGTACCGGGGATGAATGTTATTGATATGCCGTTCCATTCTGCTACATACTGCATGTAGTTGTCCTTTCCACCACGCCAACAATCTTTCCTGCCACGCACTGGATGTATAGCCGACATTTCGATTGTGATCTCCTTCTCTGTTTCTGCGCCACCACAGCATATTTCAACGGTTTATGACATTTATATCTTCATTGCGGATGATATTCCAATTCAGGATAAGGAAGCCGTGTTCATTGTTATCTGTGCTTGCAGCGTCCTGCAAAAAACCTTCGGTAACCAGGTTTCTTGTGGTAATACTGGTTGGCCGCCTAATCTGTAGTGTTGCATAGCAACGGAAATAATAAGGCTTTTGCTTGAGATCAACACTTACGCTATCCACTTCTATTCTTTGGCTCACATTGCCGGAAATCACGCCGGTGTAGAAGCCGCTTTCCTTCAGACTTTGATACTTACTCCGGGCCGAAGCGTCGGCCAGATACATGGCCTTGGAAATATTTGACTGAATTAGCTTTTCATCAGGATCAAGCGTGAAGAACAGCCGATGAAAATTTTTGACGTGGGCCCTGGCTTCAACGGGTAAGTAACTTCTCCTGTCATCTGCAAATGCCTCTATCACTTTGTCGCCATATAAAACATAGATTTTTCCCTGAACCTTGCCTGCTAATTGATAGCTATGATAGTAACAAAAACCGGCCAGCAGCATATTGCCAATAACAACAGCAATGGTAAAGCCACGGATATACCTGAAAGCACTATCAATATTTCTCAACTGCCTGAACATAGTCTCTACGTTTATTTTCCCGCCAAATCGTCATACATGTAGCCACCAGTCTTTCCCGCCGCCCGGCCAATATCCGCCATCACACCTGCCCCCGCGTTACAACCACTGTATCCTTCATTAAAATTCTTCGGTGCGTTATAGGCATTGGATATTCCCTGCCCCAACCTGGAAGCTGCCATACCTGCGCCGCCCGAGGCGACAGAAGTCGTTATACCAGTGATTTTATGCAAAAGAGGATTACTTCCCGCCACATGAACTACATAGCCAGCAATACTTGGTACGGTGAAATAACCAACAATGCCCATAATGAGGAAAATCAAATAGGCTGTGTCATTTGCGCCGAACGAGGTATCGCCGTATTTTGTGATTTGTTCGATATCTATTTGCAGCATGTTTATCTGAATTTTATTGATGATCGCTCCGAAGATGTTGGCAATGGGCAACCACAGGAAATAGTTTATGTATCGCCCGAGCCAATTTATAAGCGATTGTTGAAATCCATCAAAAATAGAAATACCAAATACAAGAGGTCCCAATATTGCCAGCACGATGAGATAAAAAGTCCGGATAGTATTTATGCACAGCGAGGCAGCCTCGAAGAGCACCTGTAAGACTTCCGATAAAAACTGCTTGACTGAGTTACGTATCGAGTACGCCGCTTGTTCCAAGCTAAATTTCATGTCATTCCCGATCTTCTCAAATAGCCCTTCATGCTGCCTGTCTGCATCATCCGGGTGATAGTATTTATACCATCGATCACTGTCACCGTGTCCATCAACACCAACATACATTTTATAAAATTCTGTGTTTTTGATAACGTCCTGCTTACGTTGTAAAAGTACCGCAATAGCAGTATCGCCATTCTTCACTATACCGGCAGTCGCTGTAGATACTGGTTTCAGCACTCCGTTAATGATATCCAATACTTGCGGAAACATGCCAATGGCGATAGTTATAGCAAAAGGTCGCAGTAGCGGATAAAGTTCAATCGGCTCCGCATTGGCGATATGCTTCCACACACGGGCAGATATATAGAAGATAGCGGCAAAACCAGCAATAGCTCGTCCGATATCGATCATATCGCCGCAAAGCGGAATCATGTCATCATATAACTGGTCCAGTACGCCATGCAGGCCGCCAATACTACCAGCAACACTTTGAGCGTTGCAGATACCGGGCAATAAAATCCCCACAACCGCGCATCCCAGCGGCTTTCCACACCATCTCATACTCCCTCATTTTAACTTCCCGATACCATAGAGCGCCTTTATGGCCTCTATATCATTGTTCGTTTTCGCTCGCTGCAAAGCGAGCATCCTGGCTTTATTATTGAAATTGCAGAGAAACAACCAAGCATCCTGCATTTCGGCATAGATGCGATCTATACCCTCCAATCGCTCATCATCACTCATCCTGAGCTTACTGGCTGTCACTATCAATACAAGCTCCTCAATATTTTTCAGGCTTTCCTTTGTAAGGTGGCCATACACAGCTGCCATGTAATCAATATCCTCCATTCCAAAAAGGCCCGACGATCTGAAGGTGTTGAACGCAATTTTGTACTGCCGCACGATCTGGCCTTGATATCGAATAATGTCAGATATACGTTTATAATTTTTTATCGCCGGGTTAACAGTATACAGGCCATTTAAGAAAACTTCATGCAGTTGATAATTACCATGAGCAAGATCTTTGACGGTATTATATCCCTTGCTGACAATCCGGTAACCATTGTACATGTTTTGCAGAATTTTCTTCAGCTGGCTGAGCTTCTGGATATTCAATGCCAGCTGGGCAAGCTCATCTGCCTGAGCCCGGGCAGGTATGCAAAGCAAAAACTGCGAAGAGATCAACATCACCATCATACAAACAAGCACTCTCCTCATAACACGTTATTTTAATCCATAAACAGCCCGCTGCATATCGACATCAGCGATTTCCGAATGGTACTGCCGGGACAACAATTCCAGCTGATTGATGAAGGAGGATACAAATGCACCTCTATCTTTCACGTCGGCATGCAACTGGTCAATCCTCGAAAGACGCTGATCATCGGACAGTTGAAGCTGGTTGCTGGTGGTAACCATCAGCAGATCCTCTAGGCTCTTATCATTCTCACGCCTGATCCTGAGAAGAACTCGCCGTGCATAATCCCGATCATCAGGAAGCGAAAACCCATGCATATTGAACTTTCGCAAAGCCTTGTCACAAGAAGCATTTATGGCCAGAACGGAGGTAATGATATCAACTGCTTTGGGACTCTTTGCAATGAAAGGGTTGGGCTCCTTCAGTGCTCTGAAAAATAACAGGTGGATTTTCAAATCGCCATTCTTTATTTGCGATATCGTGCCAAGGCCCTTCTGTACGATATTATACCCCTTCCTGGCATAACCAAGATACTGTTGCAACAGGACTACTTGTTTTATCAGATACTCCCGTTGGGTCTTCTTCTGCCGAAACCATTCATTGAAAGTCTGAGCATGCAAGTGAAGAGAATAAAGCAGCACAAATCCGACCAACATCACCATCTTCATATCACACCATATTATATAGCACGTCATTTAACAGGCTGCCCGTACATGCGTTTAACCATTTCGATTTCACTACCTCCTTTCGCCCGTTGAATGCTGATGCCGACATTATAGTCTGTGAACTGACGCAAAGCAGTCATGTTATCATCAATACCATCCGCAGCAGCAGCAATAATTTCCAGCCGCTTCCCATCGGACATTTGCGTAGAAAAAGAATTAACAACCAACAGTAGCTGATCAATGTTTTTGATGCTTTCCGTCAAAATACCGGAATACACCTGGTACATATAATCAATCTCATCCGGCGTGAAGTGGGTGTCCTTTCGCAGCAACTCATAAGCTCTTTTATATTCGTCCACAAGAGCCACTTGCCGTCGGGCCACCTCTTTGATTTTTTTATACGTAGCGACAGCGTTCTTTACTTTCCACAGCTCATCAAAATAGCTGGCATATAGCTGCCGTTGCTTTTCAGTCCAGCTGGAAATCTCTTGTAGCTTTAATTTAGAAAGTGTGTTCTCCAAGTTCTTCTGAGCATTTTGAAGAACGATGGTATTATTTTGCATCCGCTGCACCTGCAAGTCGATGGCTTTAATAACCTTCTTTGCCGCTGCTTTTATAACAACCCAAACTATCGCGTGGCTCTTCTTTGTAGGCAGCACAACCAGGCCGCAACTCAATACCACACACAGCATCACCTTACACGCACTTCTCATACCATTCAATTTCAATACTGTAAATCCTGTACCAGCGCGGATATACCACGCCGGATATCACCGCCATACTTTTCCGCGTAGGCCATCACTTTCATCTTTTCTGATTCTTCCGTAGAAAAAGCATAGTATTCCTCGGGGGAAGGTTCGTACCGGTAAACCTTCATCCGCTGACCGCCGAGATCAATGAATACCTCCCGGTACCGGCGGCCAGGTTCATTGGAACGGTTTACTGACAACACCATTTCTCTTCCTTTGTCGGATAAACCAAGTAGCGCTTGTATATCGTCAAACTTGTTCTGGAACTTGCGCATATCCAAAAGGATTTTGCAGTCAGCATTTGAAATGATAGCCTCTTTCACAATGGGAGAGCTGATCAGATCAGCCAGTTCCTGGGTCACAGTAATGGCTTCCCCAAAAAACTTCCTGACGGTCTTATACAGGTACTTCATGAACTCCGCCATGCCATTGCGCATGATGGCTTTCCAGGCTTCCTCAATGGTGATCACTTTACGGATACCCTTCAGCTTCCTCATCTTGGAAATGAACATTTCCATAACCAGGAGCGTAACAACAGGAAATAAAATCGGATGATCCTTGATGTTGTCCAGCTCCACAATTACAAACCGTTCTTCCAGCAGATTCAGGTTCTCTCTGGCATTGAGCAAATAGAAAAACTCACCACCACGGAAATAGGGTTTAAGAACATACAGGAGATTATTTATATCAAAATCCTTCGTCTGTACACGTTCCTTTTCAAGAACTGTTGTATATTCATCCTGCAAAAACTCATAGAAACTATCAAAGCATGGGAAAATGGATTTATCGCAAGCCAGCTTCTCATAATAAAGCTGCAAGGCATTTGAAATTGCAACATACTCCGATCGGTTAAACGATTCTGTTTCCCTTTTCCAAAGCGCCAGCAGCAATGTTTTGAGGCTTTCTTTCTTTTCAATATCGAGTATATCATTTTCCGAAATATAGAATGGATTAAACCGGATGGGGTCTTGCTCTGTGTAGCTGAAATAGTAACCATTCAGTAACTTACATAATCCGGCATAACTACTCCCCACATCAAGAACAACACAGTGTGCCCCCTGCTCATAGTAGCTCCGCAAAAGGGAACACATGAACATACTCTTTCCGCTGCCGCTCCCACCAATCACTATCTTGTTCCGGTTGGTGATGACTCCCAGCTTCATGGGTTCATCAGAAATATCCACATGCAGCGGCCTGCCGGTCTGGCGGTCGCCCAGCCGGATACCGAATGGGCTGACGCTAGTCCTGTAACTGGTTTCCAGATTCAGAAAACAACAAGCCTGCTCGCAAAAAGTGTCGAAGGTGTCGTTCATTGGAAAATCACCTTCGTTACCTGGTATCCCTGCCCAGAAGATCTGCGGAGCGCCCACCATTTCCTGTTTAGTAGAAGCGTCAATCTGAGCAAAAGCTGTGGCCACCTGATTCTTCAGCTCTTTCAGTACAGCTTTGTCATTTGACCAGGTGCAGATATTAAAGTGGGCCTGAACGGGGAGGCGTTGCTGACCGACTGCCTCCTGAAGAAAATCATTGACGGCATCACGCGCCAGTGCGTTCTGCCTGCTATAAGCAGATAGTGATTGTAGTCGGAGCCGCTTTTTTTCAAGCTGTTGAATTTTGGCGGCAGGATCACCAAGAAAGATAAACTGATTATATAAATGATCGCAGGTTAGCAGCTGCCCCAAAGAACTAGCAAACCCAATACTGTATTTATTTTTATCGCTGGAATACTTATTGTAATTAATCCGGCTGCCACATAGCCCTGGAAGGCTTTCAATATCTGCCAGCGTGTACATCTGAAGATAGTCGTCACCGATGCGGATATCATCGCCAAAGGAAATATCCTTGCCAATTGGTCTATCAGTGTCCGGAGCAAGGCTGCAATATCTTTCAATCAATCCTGCTTTCCGCCTGCTGCTCACCAGCTCTGCATCGGTAAGCCGTATCAGCGTAAGTAAATCGCTTCCCTCCAATATGCTTTTGAACTGCCCAACAGTATCCAGAAAATCATGCAGGATATTGTGCTGCAACAATTCACGTGGCACAATGGACTTTCGGCACAGAGATGAAAACAATGAGCTGGAGAGCTTTCTGCCATCTAGTCTCCGTGAAACCATAATGTAGCAGGTATGATCAAGGAACGGCCGCTCATGAAAAAAGCGGGTGCTGCTCCTGGAGAGAAACGAATCACCGTCCTTTTCAAAATCTCCTTCATACCTGCGGTTGATGAACCAATCCTGCTTATGAAAGACGCTGCCTGGTGGCAGGGTCTTTATTGCTTTTATGAAAGCCTGGTGCAGTACCTCATACTCCCCTGCTGATAAAGTAAATATTTCCGGTAGCTCTACCCGAAATGCCACCGTAATATCACCACTCTTTGAAAGGATGCAATCATGCTCCACGGCCATGATTGGCAATATTTCCTCCATCACTTTTTCCATAACCACCACTTAAATTGCCAATAAATATGCTGCGGTCCTTACCGGCCCTTATGCAGGACGGGATTCTCCGTCGCGCCCATTTCTTACTCAATCCATGCTCACCGTAGGTGTTGCTTAGTCGATATATCCAGGTGATCATACCACCGGCGGCGCTACCGGCGACGGCTACACACAGATATGCATTCACACCTGATATATACAGGACGGCAAACAGCATCATAATACCCAACATTCCTCCAGCTACATACCATATGTACTGCGCTTTCAAACCTTTAAATTCGATGCTGATGTTTATTCCCTTATTGATGGTATAGACGCTGTTCGCCATACGCTGTATATTAAATCAACCAACACGAGACATCAGGTAATACCAAAGAAGGATTTCAATACCGTCGCCACAACCACCAGGAAGACACAGCTTCCGAACCATGCCGCTGCTACTCTTGATGTGTCGGGATCTCCACTTGACCATTTCTGATAAACTTTCACGGCGCCTATCAGTCCGACCACAGCCCCCACCGCATACATCAGATCTGTTCCGGAGTCAAAATAAGAACGGACTTTATCGCTGGCCTCTTTTATACCAGCCTTTCCGTCAGCCTGGCCTTGAGCCATGGCAGTAGCATTTAACAGCATTACTAACGTCGACGTACATACGAAAACACAAACACTACTTCTTCGCCTGAGCATTGGCCACCTCCTTTTCATACCTCACATTTTTATTCTCGCTATCCAATATGGTCATAACTGCCGCCCACACTTACCACAAAAGCCGCACATCATCATCATTGAGGCCGGCAGCGCCCATATTTTTACTTTCTGATATAATGACATTGTTAATGGCTACCTGAAACGGTGTGCCCTTGAGAGCAGGATACTCAGCAATCAGCTGACGTAATATGAGGACCAGTCCAGCTTTGCTGTACTTTTCATCTGCGGCCGTCTTCATCACATCCCTAACCCTGGCAGAAAGCCCCAAAGCCGGCGTAAAAAGATCAGCCGGATTTGCGTTCGGCAAATCTTCCTGCTCACCATCGAATAACGACAACTGCGGATCAATCGGCCTTCTTTCCTCACTTTCACGAGGTGGCGGCCTCCGGAAATACCGGATGAAAATTATGCTGTAATAGATTCCGATTAAAAGGGCGGCTACCAGCAGGTAGCACGCCCATGAAATTGAACTTAACATAGGCTGTTTTTTCAAAACCTCACATCACTACCATCATGCAGCCTATGTGTTCAAGTACACCCACTCATCACACATCACTCTGCTGCGGTACTAAAACTGTTCAGTGCAAATATGCGACGATAGGAAGGCGAAAAAACCTGAGACACCTAGTACTAGGGGGTCTAAGTGATTATGATACAGTTCACATTATTTTTAAAGTAATTTGAGTATGGAGGAAATTTAAAACGTTTAGTCGTGAAGGGTATGGCCGTTTATTTCACTGTGGTGATCAGGTGATGCCCCAGGTGGGATAACAGAATAAATATGAATAACAAGATAGCAACATATGGCGCGCCTGACTAGCGTATGATGTAGCGATGGGATACAGAAAGCAATGGCTTGGATAGGCTATCTACCGCTGACGCATATATGAAAAAGATAAAGAGATGATGTTATTATTCCAGGTTATCAACGTCTTTCATAGGATTCAGCAGATCGGTGGCCTCTACTTTCAAAAATTTGGCAATAGCAAAAAGTCGCTCTATGGAGGGCTGTTTAAAATTCCTGCTCCAGGTGGATACAGCGCCTTTGGACACACCAAGCGCCTCAGCTAAATCTTCATTTGATTTCTTTTTAAGCGCCAGCACAGCTTTGATTCTGTTATATGTAGGTTTGCTCATCGAAGTTTTCGTTATTGAGCAAATATATTATTCTCTAATTTATTGATTTTGAATCAAATGAATACCTATTGAATCATAAGAAAATCTTTTAGTATCACATTTAATACTTTTTGGTTCTTTCAAAAATTTATAATAATTTTATGTCGAAAAGATTTTCTTATGCAACATATTGTTTCAGTATAAGTACAAAAAGATTCTTTTTTAAAAAATTAGTCTGAGTGTTCGCAAAAAACACTTAAAAGTTATATTTGTAGCTTCAACTGATATTTTGAAGCAACACACAAGGGTCTCGTTTCAGAAAACTGGTAATTTTTAAGATGACGAGAGATGAAGTGAGTTGCTCACGTGATACTGCGTGGGCTTCACTTTCTCGTCATCGGGTATACCAGTACCTCTGAAATGGATTGTGAATGCCTGCGCTTTTTTTGCCCCAACCGCATTCCCCCTTCACTTAGTTCCACATTGTAATCTCCTGAAAGCGAACCAACAGTTTCGCAGCCTATCAGCTGTGTATACAAATTTGATCACAACTTGATCATAACTTGATCATAACTGTGTTCGCAGATAGCCGAGCTTTGAGATCGTTAATAAAAAAACATTAAATTATGGAAAACAAAGACAGTAT
This sequence comes from Chitinophaga vietnamensis, assembly GCF_902167635.1. Lineage (GTDB taxonomy): Bacteria > Bacteroidota > Bacteroidia > Chitinophagales > Chitinophagaceae > Chitinophaga > Chitinophaga vietnamensis. The sequence continues at coordinate 404,142 of NZ_CABHMS010000004.1, read as the reverse complement.
TAGCTTTCCCAAGTGGCACAAAAAACCGTGGAGGCTAAATAAGAAAGAAATCAAAGACCCTTCCCCGGTGCTGACAGCGTTCTTCAGAGAATATCCGCTTCCAGATATCAGGGAATCATTAACAAGGTGGCAAGAACGCGCGCTATTATCAGAAACTCCCGCACCGCTGGAATACATCTGGTTCAGAGAAGAGCTTGAAAAATGCCTGGAAGCCGCATTCCAGATATCAAAACGCGAAATACGCCTAAAAAACAAGTATACTGTAAGCGACCCTGAAATATTGAAATTTATTGCCCTTCTTACACACGAGCTAAATGGTCAATTCTCAGGAGTTATACAGGCACTTGAAATCATCGACGGCCATAAAGAAGCCCACCAAAGTGAATGTAGCACTAAGTTTATAGAATATTTCAACTATATCAAGATTCTTGCATCCAATACACTCTCAGTCCTTGACAACATGAGAAGCACGGTCAGCTTTTACGAAGGAAAAACAAGACTGATCGCAAACCGTAGTACTTTCGATGCAGACCTTGTTTTACAATCATGTATATCCATCTTTCAGCAGCCCTTTATCTCCGATCTGTCCCTCATCGAAATTGACATTGAACAGGTGAGAGAGCTGGAACTGTTTACTGACAAAGAAAAACTTAAACAGATTGTTCACAATCTACTTCTGAATGCGATTAAACACGGTACCCCGAACAAACCTATAAAATTATTGGCATCAACATTTGACAATCATCTGATCATCAGTGTTATAAATGTAGGCATATCAATTTCGAAAGACAAGCTGAGGTGGATATTCGAGCCATTTAAGGTTTTAGACCAGGGAAAAGCTGGTATGGGCATTGGCCTTTTTGTCTGTAAACTTTATGCTGAGCTCTTGGGAGGAAGGATATCAGCGAAACTCATTCAGGAAAATGAAATAAAGTTTACACTTGTCATTCCTGTAAAACTTTAGCAAGCCAAGCTCACAGCTGATAAGGAGTTAAAATAAATGATGATCAATGAAAAAAAATGAACTATTTGATATCCACACTTTTTTGTCTGACCTACCAAAATTCTTTAAAGGAAGGATCTGTGAAGAGTGTGCATGGAGCATTCCCACGTTCTACAGGAAAATGCGCATGGATTGTAATCCGGACGAAGACGGAAAAATAACCCATTCATTAAGCAACGCAGAAAAGGATAAAATTCATGATGTTCTACGAGAAGTAAAAGAAAGATTGCAGGAATATAACAGTTGACATCTACCGATTGTGAAACTCAATGCCAATACCATGCAAGATTTGCTTATAAAACAAAATCCATGAAGAAAGGCTTATTGCATACATTGATTGAGATGACAGGATATTGTTCTGACTGGGAACTGCGGGAACTATGTTGGGAATGGGCTGAATACATATGCGCCGGAGGCAATAAAACCTGGGGAGTAAAAGAGCGTTGTGAATTCCTAATATTCTTATCTCTAGTTTTAAGAATTATTGAATTATCATTCAAAATTAAAGAGTGTCTAATACAAAAGAGTAGAACTGTTCCCACCTCAATACATTCGGGAGATTTGGCAGATTTTATAACTGAGTTTCGTTCCTGCAATGAGTACTATAATTACGAAAGCTGGGAAGTATTATTTGATAAATATAGTCATATCCTATTCACAGATGATTACACACATCCTACCGGCATCACCGTCGTCCGAATGGCAGCTTCTTATCTAAAACGTTTCATTCTCTCCTTTCAGGAAATTCAAATAGAGAATCATGACTGAATCTTGTGATCATTTTCATTGTGATAAAATATGACCATTTCAACAGGGTCCAACCAAAGGCTTGCCATCAGGCTACATTTTCTTGCAGACATTAGCCAGCATGATAAGCATATCATAAAGCCTTTCTTTATTGCGCGGATCAATATCGTAGTAAGAGCTCTGTAAATGAGTGTAGGAAATTTTCTCCTGTTTCATGCTACTATAATGTTGAGAAATAAACTCCAACATTTTCTTTACATTAGTATTCAGAATAACACCACCTTCTTTAAACACTCTTACTGCCGCTGCCATAACCGGCACTGGCAATGTTGTTTGAATTTTAAACTCTCCACTGATCGTACCGGAGTCGGCAGGCTGGAAAGGCGATGCGCGCAAAAACGTCAATTCCTCTTCCAGCCTGTTCATTATCTGGTCGGAAATATCCGGCAAGTCGGCCAGCAGTGGTATTTTTGAAGAGGTGCTAACCTGCTGAATTAAAATCCTTAAATGATAGACAGCACGTATCTTCTCATCTGTTGATCCAGCCTTATTCAAAAGGGACACCATATATTCATTTATGAAATAACTGGTGAATGCAGATGAGTTATAATTAATCCTGATCAGCAGTTCAACAAGAATGGGGAGCTCCCGACCCGACTTGCTATAAAGCGGTGACCACATGAGCTCTTGCCAGGCGCCAATTACATATTTATAATTCCTGTAGCTGAGGTGTGGCTGCTGGCTGGTTATGAAGGCACGTACATGATCAACGACAATTTGCACCAACCTGGCGTCCTGCTTCAATTTAAAGAGTTTATCTTCGAGATTCCCGATATCACGGCCAAGCTGCTCCCGGCATGACCTGAGATAACTTTCAGGTACTTTTCGATCCTGTTCAAAATATCTACCAAAGCTATTTTCCAGTAATTCGAGAATATCAGTAATACACGCTTGGAGCCTTATATATATAATATCCAGCAACTTATTTGAAAACCGCTGCTCACAGGCATCCAGCTCATCCAGCAAATAGTACAACATAAACTGATATCGCTGCACCATCGCCGCCATTTCACTTTCGCTTGCCGTCCAGAAGATATCCCGCAATAATTCATGCCGAACTCTCTTTCTCTCTGAATCGATCCGCTTCAAGCTCTCTCTCACAAATGCGGCGTTGATGAGATTTGAATGTGCATGTACATCTGCCAAGGTTTGGGAAATAAACAATTCAAACCACTCCAATAAAAAATTCCTACACATCGGGTGATCATTTATTCTTCACGGTGGGAAATAAGATAGTTATCCTTCCTGACAATTAACCAGTACCGAATACAACACAAACTGCCTTGACAAAGAGTTGTTCCATTTTGATCACCACGAAATTAAAATGGTATTATTTACATCAAATTGACAACCGTCAATTAATCCTGGAATTTCGTATACGCGATAACGTTTCAATCGTCATACCTAAATAAGAAGCGATGTACTTGCCAGGAACTTCCAGTATGATCTGAGGATAATTCTTCTCCAAAAACTCGTACCGCTCAATAGCCCGGCTTCTCCGCATAAAGAAGGCACGTTCTTCGCTTTTCATATAATAGTACTCGGTGAGCTTTCGGCCAACGACATTAAATTCTACGTGTTTATTGTATATCCTGTTGAGATCATCGTAATGCATGAAGACCAATTCACTTTCCTTCAGTGTTTCGATGCACTCCGAGCTTGGTTTCCTGGTGAAGAAGCTGTACACAGAGATGATCACATCACCTGCTGTCATAAGCCAGCTGGTCATATCTTCGCCATCTTTCTCATAGTATGCACGCAGTGTTCCACTTTTTACAAAGTATATGTAGTTGTTGATTTCTCCTTCACGTAGCACAAGTTCTTTTTTGGAATATTTTCGGTAAATAAGCCGTTCTGCCAAATCCTGGCGCAGTTGCTCCGAAAGAGGATATATTGAATTCAGGTATTCGAGAAGTGGCTCAAAATGTGGGTTCATTTTAGAATATGGTTATATCGGGTTATAAAAAGCAGGTTCAATCATTTCACATACAGATACTTATATATAATTGACACATGTCAATCTGCGCTGCTTGTCAAGAAGGTAATTTGCTGAAAACCTCAAAGCTATGAAAAACTATATTGCATTTATTCTCATTTTCATTCTGGCCTGTAGCTGGTCGTCCTGTAAAAAAGATAATTCTCCTGCTGCGCCAGGGACACCTATCACTGTAACGGATGCACGAGCATATTTTGAGAAACTATCACCGGACACCACACCTGGTACATTTCCCAAAGCTCCGGTAGTAACTAAAAAAGTAGACTGGAGCCTTGCCAAAGAAAGAACGTACCAAGGCGCAAAGGTTATTCTGGTTCCAATTCCTGAAATACGGTTACGTGTCCAGCAGTCTTCTGATACTGCATACAGATCCGTCAACCATTTCCTCCTTTTCCAAAAAGATGATAGCGGTGGTATTATTATGGAACGCCTCTTCATGTTTTCAGGTTCATCACCGCAACTGCAAAGAGATCTTTTTGTTTTTGATGAGAAGGGAATGTACAAAACCAGTTATATACTAAAGAATGGTTCCGTTCTTCATACCTCTGTAAATACCGGTACTGTTGCCAACGGCACAGCAAGGGGGCAAACTGTTTGTACTGAAACTGACTGGTATCAATGTACTTACATTGGCGGTGTCAGCTATGGTTGTCAGTACAACTATACCACCGTCCAGTGCATGGACATTCCAGACGGCACAGATCCAGGAAGCTCATCGCCAGGTGAGCCCACTGCCGGCTCACATTCGGGTGTAATTCTTGATCTCACCAATGTGACACTGGTGACACCTCCTCCACCCAAAAATATAATTAATTTTACTGACTTCACAAAATGTTTCACCAGTACAGGGTTAGCAGGATACACAGTGAAATTATGCGTGAAACAGCCGAAGCCAGGCACAAGGGCTGTAATATCAGATCAGAATGGTAATGTGAGCTATCCAGTTGTGCTCAAAAATGACTTTACTGTAGGACACACTTTTATTACATTCAGTCAGGCTTATTACAGGAATAGCACTACGATAACCAGGACCATCGGTTTTTATCCTGCGGGAAATGTAACTCCGCTTAACTTCATGTCTGCCGGGGTATTCGGTGATGATGCATCTACCGACTATGATGTTTCCGTAACCTTCACGGTTGATGCCAATACTTTTTTTAGTATTCTCGGAGGGTTTATGAATCTGGGCTCCAAATCTTACAATTTGAATAGCAACAACTGCACATCTACAGCTATCGATGCGCTAAATAGTGCTGGCTTAAAAGTGCCTCGCACTAGTGGCATATGGCCAGCTGGTGAAGGCCCCGACCCAGGTGATCTCGGAGAAGATTTGCGGAACTTGCCCATACAAGGGAAAATGACATCCAAAGATTTCCACGGACAATCTCCCGCGAATGTTGGTTTTTGTAATTAAATTTGATATCATGAAAATTCTATTTGTTGTCCTTGCGTTACAACTTTCCTGCGCTCCGGCCAAGATGCCGCAAGACACGCAATGTATTAATTGGGAGAAAGCGAAGTCATTCAAAATCTATAGATGGCCGTACGCAAAATACCTGCCCGACCTGACGTGGAATGTTATAGACAGTTTACAAGGTGCAGAGATATCTGTATCTGATTTCCGCAGAATCCTGAGCACATCTACCTGTGATGATTCAAAAAAGTATACTTGGAAAGTCTACTTCCTTGGTGTAGTAACAACTGAGGATGGTGAACGCCATAAACTGATTGTGAGTTCAAGAGGGGACGTAATACGTGAGCCTGAAAAATCATTATACACATTGCCCGATGATAGTGTGAATGAGTGGGGTACATTAATTAAGGAAGCCGCAAGCAAACTTAAATAGATAGCCCATTTCAGGCACATACGAAATTCGTTTTACTTTTATATCATAAGGGCTCCTTTCCTGGAGCCCTTTTTCATTGATTCAGCAGAAAGTCATTCATGCAGTTCTTACAGAACCATTGATTGTTGCCTACCTGCTCCAATTTTGGAGATCAGTTGATCATTCTATATAACACCCGTTGCGACGCTCCGTTCAACCTAATATCTACTATAGATCATTCTCTTTCCTGGTTTCTGAAGACCTGGGATATCTACTCATTCTCCCCTCCGAAAGATAAAGTACCATTCAGCTCGTACGAAAGTCTGCGCCTCCGCTCCGCTACGGCTGGCCTGCGGTTGAGCAAAAAAAATCTCCACCACGTTCATGATGATTTCTTCAATGGACCGCGGTCGTATTTTTTTTCCTCAAACTTTCTCCCTCCTTCATGGCACTTTGGCTGGTCGCTACGGTTGTATGGCAGGCAGGGCGCCGAGCCTTAAATATTCTTCATTCTAAAAAAGACGACATGAAACAAAATCATCTTTCCCGCTTGATGCGGCTATCATGGCGGATTCAGCGCGAACGCCATATATCAAGGTCTAAAGCCCTTTTCTCTGCATGGGCTATCCTCCTGAACGAAGACATAACAGTATGGTTCCTGATCAAAAAGCACAGCCACACCAGTTATCCAAATCGTGTAAACCCAGAACAGTTAACACTTATAGGAGATTGAACAAAACATCATTTTTATTCACGTCAAAAAATTACAGTTATGGAAATCATTGGAAGATTAACTGCAGATGCAATAATAGCAAAGGTTACAGACAATAAACAGGTAGTAAATTTCAATATTGCAATTAATGAATACTATCGTCCCAAAGGTAGCACAGAAATAAAAAAGACCACTACTTACGTATCCTGTTCCTATTGGATTAGTACCAAAGTTGCCGACCTGTTGAAAAAAGGCACACTGGTACAGCTAAGTGGCAGGCTGGGTGTAAACGCTTATTCTGTTGCAGGCGAAGCGCGCGCCAAAATCACTTTCCGTGTTAACACTGTAAGGATTCACAAGATGAAGAGCAGCCAGGCCAATACGCCTACTACCGACAATACTACCTCTGTAACGGCTACCGACGATCTGCCGTTTTAGCATTTATATCCGCCCGGTATCCGGGCGGATAAAACCTTTCACTTTTTACCGCAGTTTCCCCTCCTGCGGCCTATAAATTAATATTGGGTTATTGTATGGCACATAATATTTTTTTCAACGAACAAACTGGCAAACATAGTTTCTTTTCTGTACAACAGAAGGCATGGCACGGGCTGGGGCAAGTCGTAGAGGATTACCCTACCAGCGAAGAAGCCATCAAATTTGCAGGGCTTGACTACCTTGTGGAAAAACGCCCATTATTTACCTACGATAGCGAAAAATGCGCGAACAGTTTAAAAAGGCAGGACGAAGATTTCAGTATTATCATCCCTGAAATTGAAGTGCCTAACTACTACGCCACCGTACGTACAGATAACGAGGCCGTGCTGGGTGTTGTGGGCAAAGATTACAAGGTGGTGCAAAACACAGATGCCTTTTCTTTCTTTGACTCCATCGTTAGTGGCGACGGCATTCTTTATGAAACTGCCGGGGCACTTGGTGCGGGAGAACGCATATTTATTACCGCCAAACTTCCCCGGTATATCCGCGTGGGAAATGATGACCTGATAGAGCAATACCTGTTTCTTACTACTTCTCATAACGGCTTGGGAAGCATCACAGCAGCATTTACGCCTATACGCATCGTTTGCAACAATACGCTGAATGCCGCCATGCGTCACCATTCCAACAGTATAAGAATCAGACACACCGGAAGCGCAAAGGAGCGACTAGCGCAGGCCCACAGGGTAATGGGCCTTGTCAACAAACTATCTATACGACTGGAGGAGGTTTTTAACCACTGGGCAAAAGTCAGGATCACCGACCCCGAGGTAAAAAAACTTATTCAGCTGGCGATGGTACCGAACAAAGAAGTATTGCAGAAACTACAAGCCGATAGAAGGGATGATCTGTCCGCCGCTTTTAACAACATTGTTGAAGATGCCTATCAGTATGCTATGAGCAACAGCACACAACAGACAGATACCACACGCGGCACCGTATTCGGTGCATATAATGCTGTCAGTGGCTACTTTCAAAATGTACGAACGTACAAGAACCAGGAAATGAAACTAAACTCCATTATAAATGGCACCGCACAGCTGCGTACTCAGGCTGCATTTAATCTCTGTGAAGCATTTGCCAGCAAAGGAATGGAAGCATTAATCTTCAATTGATCAAAACAGGGGGAGCGATGCTCCCCACTGCTTTTTTTCCTGCTCGAATCCTTTAAAGCGCTGTTTTTGTATAAAAACGGCCTGCCCTTCGGGACAGGCCGTTGAGGATATTTCAGAAGCAGGTAGCCTCAAACCTCACACCACCTGAACTACAATAAAAAATCCGGGCAGGAATACCCGGAACACTTTACCTATAACTGAAACTACGAAACCAATCTATCTCCGGAAGCCTATGGCTCCAGACTTATACGCTGCTCCCCTGTTTCCACCACTCCTGCCGTCCGTAGCACTACATTGCCATTGCTGTTCTTATCAGCGGTCAGCTCATACAGCACATCGACCGGGCAATTCCTGAAATCTATGCGAGCGTCAGCGAGCTTATAGGCATCACTCCCCTTCCTCCGAAATACTGTCAACCGGAATTTCTTTTCTGTTTCTGCTTCCCGGAAAAAGCACGTAATACCTGTGCCGGTTTTCGTCCATATTTTGAAATCCAGGAAAGCACGAACTGTTCCGATAGGCAGGTGGGCTGTATCAAACAGATAATCGCTTGGCTCATATCCGGCAGCAATGGCCTCATTGAAGGTTTGCACATTTCCATCCATCGCATTTGATTTTTGATTAACGAATATGATACAAAACTAACGTAAACCAATATACGTAGCCCGTATAGAATAGACACAGGTATTTGCTGAACCCTTGTGCAACATTAGCTTTGCAGCAATAAATACTGATTGATGAAATTTGAAAATGTAGATGTATGATGATCAGTTACAGCATATCTGTTTCTATCCCAGGCCGGCCCATTGGTGATCTGGCTGCCAGTTTTTCAGTACCGCAATATCAATGTAGATGCATCGCGATGGATACCGCCACCCATCATCTTTCTTTATCTCGCTCATTTTTTTCCGATGATGGGGACAGAAATAAAATCACCCGCTACCTCCTTCCAGGTTTATCATCGTCGGCTGGCAGGTACCTAAATCCAAGGCGCCTTTTACATCCGGAAGGCACCGCTCCAGGGTACCATTGATGGCACCCGGCGAGATGTACCGTTGTTGCACAACGGAATCTCGCCGCACGCCTCCGAAGTCGGCAGCGGTGTATTTCTCAATTCCTCGGAACTCGGAATTTCTTCAAGAAAAGAACAGGATACTTATGAACATTAAGGAAAGAAAGTGGATTAGCATACGGGTGAAGCCGGCAGAATACCGGCAGATATTTCAGCTTTATCAGGCGACCACCTGCCGCAAGTTAAGCGAATATGTCAGGGCAGTTTTACTTCGTATGCCCGTTACGGTGAAGCACCGTAATCAGTCTGCCGATGACCTTTTGACAGAGCTAATCACTATGAAAAATGAGCTACGCGCCATCGGCAACAACTTTAACCAGGCTGTTAAAAAGCTGCATACCCTGCGCGAACAACCCGAATACCTGGCCGGGATTCTCTCATATGAAAGACAGCAGCAGGAGCTGCTACAAAAGGTAGCTGAGATAAACCAGCGTATGAACCAAATCTATCAGCAATGGTTGCAAAGATAAAAACGCCTAAAAGTATCCTACGGGTACTCAACTATAACGAGAATAAAGTGAAGGAAGGAAACGCGCGGCTGATACATGCCGGTAATTTCCTGCAGGAAAAAGAGGATATGAACTTCTATGATAAGCTGGACCGCTTTGAGCACCTCCATGCACTCAACCAGCGGACAGCCAACAAAACGGTTCATATCTCCCTCAACTTCCATCCAACAGAAACCTTCTCCGTTGAAAAGCTGGCCGGCATAGCTGATGACTACATGGAGCGCATTGGCTTTGCCAAACAACCCTACCTGGTTTATGAACATTTTGACGCCGGCCACCCTCATATCCATATTGTTACCTCCTGCATACAGGCAACAGGCCGCCGTATTCCATTGCACAATATCGGCAGGGACAAGTCCGAACCCGCTCGCAAAGTCATTGAATCACGCTATGGGCTTGTGCGGGCCGAAGACCAACGGCGCCAGCAGCAGAACATTCAGCCGGTAAGTGCGCAGAAGGTGATCTATGGGCGAACGGAAACCAAAAGAAGTATTACTAATGTGCTGGATGCTGTGCTGAAGACCTATAAATATAGCTCTTTACCAGAGCTGAATGCCATTCTACGCCTCTATAATGTAGCAGCAGACCGGGGAAAGGAGGATTCCCGCATCTTTCAGAAAGGCGGGCTTCTGTACCGTATCCTGGATGATCATGGCAATAAGGTAGGCGTTCCCATCAAAGCCAGCTCCATTCACAGCAAACCCACGCTGGCCTACCTGGAAAATCAGTTTCAGAAAAACCAGCCGCTAAAAGAAGGCCATGCGGTGCGGCTGAAAACGGCTATAGACTGGACGCTTGCCGGAAAACAGCCCCTCTCCCTTCCCCAGCTGATCACTGCCCTGGAAAAAGAGGGTATTGCCACCGTCAGGAGGCAGAGCGCCGCCGGCCAGCTTTACGGTATCACTTTCATTGACCACCGGACCCGGTGTGTCTTTAACGGCAGCGACCTGGGCAAACAATACAGCGCTGCCGGCCTGCAGAAAAGATGCACTTCACCGGACCAGGAAGCCCAGCGCCCTTCTCAGGCTGCACACCAGCGGCAAAATACCGCCCCGCAAAAACCTGCGGCAGCGGAAGCCGGGCAGGCCCCTGATAACAGCTTGCATAAGATTGATGCAGCTCATACCACTAATACGTTACCGGTAGCTATAGTCGGTAACCTTGTTGAACAACTGTTTCAGCCTGAATATAATTTTCAGGGACCGGAACACCATAAGGGGAAAAAGAGGCGGAAACGCCCATCTGTTGACGATTAAAGTACCCATGCGCTTGTGCAGAAGGGAAATGGAGGAATTGGAAAATGCGCACAGGAGAAAACGAGCAGGGTCTGCGGAAGATCCTGGACCTTACCCGCTTGATCAGCATTGTCGTGCTGGTCATGCACTTTTATTATTATTGTTATGGTGCCTTTCACGCCTGGCACTGGACAGCCGAGATCACCGACCGGCTGCTGGAAAACATTTCCAAAACAGGTCTTTTTTCTTATTTCCATAAATCCAAGCTGATTGCCCTGGACTTCCTGGGCATCACCCTGCTGGGAGCTCAGGGCCGCAAGGATGAAAAGATAAAGTATGGTGCCGCGCTGTCATATATGACCTGCGGCCTGTTGCTATACTTCATCAGCTATCTCATTTTCCTGCTGCCGACCGACGCCCTCACACGGGGTACCTTATATATAGGTATCACCGCGGCAGGTTATATCCTCATCTTAACCGGCGGTACCCTGCTATCCCGCGTCCTGAAACTGAAGATCAACCGTGCTGATATCTTCAATAAGGAAAGCCAGTCCTTCCCGCAGGAAGAGCGCCTGCTCACCAATGAGTTTTCCATCAATATCCCCGCCACCTATCAGCTCAAAGCCCGTACCCGCAAATCCTGGATAAACCTGATCAACCCTATGCGAGGCTGCCTGGTGTGCGGCCAGCCCGGTAGCGGTAAGACCTGGTACATTCTGGAAAACATCATCAAACAGCAGATTGAAAAGGGATATGCCCAGTTTATATATGACTATAAGTTCCCGGACCTGTCACAGATCGCCTATAATCACTTTCTCAGGTATAAGCACAGGTATAAAGTTCCTCCCCAGTTCAACGCCATCATCTTTGAAGATCTCAGCCGGACTGCCAGGTGTAACCCGTTGGAGCCGGCGGGCATGACCGATATCACCGACGCCGCAGAAAGCGCCCGCACCATCCTGCTGGGCCTTAACAGGACGTGGTTGCAGCGCAGTGGCGACTTCTTCATAGAAAGTCCAATTATTTTCGTCACCGCCATTATATGGTATCTCCGGAAGTACCGTAATGGGGAGTTCTGCACCCTGCCCCACGTCGTGGAAATGATGCAGGTAGAATACTCAAAGCTCTTTACAGTACTGCGTTGTGAGAAAGACAGGGAACTGGAACTACTCGTCTCTCCCTTCATTACCGCCTTCGAGCAGGACGTAATGGAGCAATTGGAAGGACAGATAGCTGCCGCCAAGATTGCGATGGCCCGCCTGTCATCTCCTGAACTCTATTTTGTGCTTTCCGGCTCGGACCTCAGCCTGGATATCAATAACCCCGATGCCCCGCAAATACTCTGCATGGGAAACAACCCACAGAAGCAGACCGTATATGGCGCCGTATTGTCCTTATATATAAATCGGCTGATAAAGCAGATCAATAAAAAGGGGAAAATCAAGTGCGGTGTGAACTTCGAGGAGTTCCCCACTTTGACAGTAAACGGTATAGATGCCCTGGTCGGTACTGGCAGATCAAATCTCATAGCAACTACCATTGTCATCCAGAACCTGGACCAGGTAAGGAAAGATTATTCCCGGGAAATGGCGGATGTGCTGATGAACCTATGCGGCAATATCATCAGCGGGCAGGTTTCCGGTGATACTGCCAAACAGATGAGCGAACGGATAGGCAAGATCATGCAGGACCGTTCCAGCATTACCGTCAATAGCTCCGATACCTCTGTTAATCATTCTCAGCAGCTGGACCTTGCAGTACCTGCTTCCACAATATCCGGGCTGTCCTCCGGGGAGTTCGTCGGTATCGTTGCCGACAATCCCGGTCAGGAGATAAAACAGAAGGTATTTCACTGCCGGGTACAGAATGACCCGGCCGCCCTGAAGAAAGAGCATGATAAATATAAAGAGCTGCCCGTAGTCAGGAACCTTGATAACAATATAGTCCAGCAGAATTTTTTGCAGATTAAACAGGACGTGCAAGACATTATCAACGCGGAATTGGAGAGGATAATAAATGACCCTGCTCTTGAATCCTTAATCGTCCGGAAGGCATGATAACAAACTGCCGGGCCAATATTGGCGACCGGCTCAAATGTTATACTAATTGGTTCCTTTTAGATCACTTAATAATTTATGGTTAGTATACTTACTTCTCTCTTTACTTACAGAATTAAGCCAATTAACATACATCTCTTCCGGCATTTCTCTATAACCAAGATCCACAAGTTTGCTATATACAGCCTTCATTTGGCCGAATAGTTCATCATCCGGTTTATTGTTCAGCTGAAGGCGTTTTGTATAAATACGTTTCAGCACTTCAGCTTTTAACAATAACGCCTGTGCATTCTGCGGATGGTACTGAAGAGCTAAATCACAACATTTAATCATAAATCCGTCATCATAGTCTTTAATCAAACGCTCATAGCCTTTTGCGAGATCTATTGCACACAGCGCAATTGCCTGCCTATTACTTAGTGTATCCATATAGATGCCACTTCTAATTGCCTCGATTGGTATATACCCAGATGAAGAAATCCAAGCATCAATTGGAAAATCACCAGATGTCAATTCTGTGTTATACCAACCACTTTTTTTACAACGATTCTTGATATAGAGATGGTTGGGAGCCATTGCAAGCCAGCATGTCGCCTCTTGCTCATCACACAGGATTTTATACAGATAAGGAAGGCTATGGCAGTTTCCCTTGTGAGTTACCAGTAACTTAGAAACAAACATATTGGTCCAGTCCTGGTGTCCAAAAAAATCGTCGAAGTTATAGGTGTACGGGTAATTTATCACGTCAATCTTGCCCCTTGTCAGCGTCCGTATTGTATCTTTCATCAATTTAAATACGGCATAGTTATTTTGTAAATTAAGGCTGTCAGGATAATTGTATCCTGTTAAAGGATTAACGTCAGCAAATTTTTGGCATAGAAACGTTAAATGGTATATGTAATCGTCAAATTTTTTATAATCAATTTGCCTGCCCATGAAAGCATATTCCGTAATAAAAACAGCTTTCTTAAATGTTTTTGGCTGATCTTCTTCAACGAGTTTTTTAATAACCAAAAAAGCCGTATCAAAATTTGCTCTTCTTTCTGTTACGTCCTGGCCGTATAATAAAATCGGGGAAACAACTATACTGAAAAGGATTATCTGAATCTTCTTAATCATGGTTTAGGTACTTTTTACGTACAGATGGCAGCAACAGCACTATTAATACAATGGGATAGAACAAAACGGAAAAAATATTAAGCGGCCGTTTTATCCATGAAATTTCTGTGTTTTCACTAATCATCCGGGTAAACTCCATTGTGGGAGCCGTGGCACTGTAACTACCATAGTAGAAAACGTCTACTATAGCCCAGATCACCACCAATATAGATATAAGCCAAAGTATTTTGTTCCTTTTTAGAATCACAAGGATAAAAAACATGGGAATTAATATCGTTATCCAATTTGTAAGCCTACCTGCACCACCTTCTGAAAAAAGGTAGTAAATACTCCCGATTGAAAGAAGAGTAAGAATGACAACTAACAGAACCTTTAAAATCTTCATAATAACATTTTTTATTTCCTCGGGTTATAATATCCTTTCCCCTTCTCACCGTTTACCCCCATCACCGGTTCATACTTGCTCACTGTCTCATTCAATGTAGCTACTCTAGGAGGATACCACTTACCATCTTTTGTCCAAACATATTGTGTCCCATCTTTGCTGGTTCCGAGGTATACCGCTCCATGAACAATTTTCGTCGCACCATATCCAAAATCTTCCTTATAACCAAATGAAATAGCAGTTTGACCAAACTTAAAACTTGATGGGTTACCTGAGACGTTTACATAATTATTCTGAATGTCGTTTACAAACTGAGACTCTGATGTAAAGGTCGAAAAGCCCGGCGTTTCTCCTTGTGTAATAGCTAATGCACAAGTCCAACAATTGTAATTTGTCTCAAATAAATTATTGGCTGTAAAAATATTATGAGAATAGTTATCAGAATTTGTCACCATGTCATTAATAGATGCGTTAATCGCAGCAACACCAGGAATATCATTTGTCAATGCTATTGTACCATCTTTACCCATTGTACTCATTAATTGATCAGCCTTCTTCTGATCAACACCAAGATATTTTGAAAGGGTCTGAGCATTATCCCCCTTCTCCATCCGAACCACTATCTGCCCACCGGTCTCATTTCCTTTCTTATCTTTATTAATTTGCACTTCCGGCACCCATTCTGCAGCTCTGCCATCAGGGTCGATAAATGAAATAGGGTTATTGTAGGTGAAATGATATGGACTCCAGGACGAAAACTTATCTGCCAGTGGATCTATACTATACCATCTGCTGGCTGAGGAATTGTCACTACTGGCTCTAAAAACACTATCACTGTCTAAAAGTAAAACAATTTCTTTTGTCCGGATGTTCATCAGCACGGTTCCGATACGTTGGATGCTATCATTATCGAAAGTTTCAACATGGTCTTTGGAAAGACTATGAACCTTCGATTTTCTGCCAATTGTCTTAAATGGATTCTCCTGTGCCATACAGACGCTACACATAATGCAAAGTAGTAGAATAGAGATAAATGGCTTCATACATTTAATTCTTTGGTGTCAATTTGATTGACTTATTATTTAATTGCAGATGTAAACTTCTTTTCAATTCTCCATTCAGTTGTTTTTCTCTTTCTTTATTAACTGATTTCAACCATGCCTGATATGCTTCTTTCGGCATGGCTTGAAAGCCAAGATCATCAACCTTATCATAAGATGCCAGCATCTTCTTATACTGTGTGTATAACGTTGGGTATTGAGGAAGTTTATCAGGGGGTGGACTTCCGGCATTTTTAATCATGGTCATTGTTTGCTGTGTAAGCAAATTACTCTCCAACAGAAGCATATTGAGATTGTCAGGGTCCATTCGCTTAACTTTTTTGATTGATTCAGCAACAAAACTATCAAATCCATATTTGTGTAAATACCCTAGTGTCAAATCCATGATCATGTACGCCAATAATCTTTTCCTATCCAGCGTATTCATATAGGTCCCCTGTTTTATTGCTGCCGTATTTATAAAGCCAGACTGCATCAGCCAACTATTCGACACCAATATCCCACTTGTAGTCTCAAAGTTAAAATTCCTGCCACTCGGTCCGGGAAACTGAATATAAGAATGCTCAGGAGCTAAAGACAGATACGCGCTGGCCCCAAGCGCTTCTGCAACCATTAAATACATTAATGGCATTGAATGGCATTGCCCTCTTCCCGTTAGCAATAATTTACTCACAAACATATTTTCCCAGTGCTCTTCTCCTTTATAATCCTCAAAATCATACTTCAAAGGAGGAATTTTTCTGCGCTGCCTTGTAGCCGAATTATTGTATATTAAGGTATCTGTAAATAATTTCTGTATAACATAGTTCTTAGATAAATTATCAGTGCTATCAAGTTTTTCCTTCCTAAGTAGATTCTTACAAAGGCCAGCACGAAACTGTATTAGGGCTTTAAATCTATCGTAAGGGAGCTTCTGATCAAAAAAAGCGTTTTCTACTTTATAAACTGCATCCGTAATAGAAAACATACTGTCCGGTAATGTTTCCATTGTTTCCAGCTCATTTAAAGCGGTTTTGTATCCCAAATCAATCCTGTATACTCCGGAGACGGGTACTTTCGATCTTTCATTTTCTTCATTGAAATCCCGCAGGCATTCTTCGACAAGTAACCTCCGATCTTCCCGGCTTTTAAAATGATCAACTTCATTCATTATCCGCATCGTTGATTCATTGATCTGGTTTCCATTATTAGACAAGACGGAAATGGGTGCAAGCGGCTTAAACTGTGGGGTGGCCGGTAAGTTCAAATTACCAACTCCCGGCAACTGCGCATATCCTGAACTGTGGAAGAAAAAGAAGAAGGTCCAGGTATAGGTTAAATATATGGGTTTAATGTTCATACAATGTGGACGAAAGCAGGTTTAAAACCTTGATAAATATAATGATATTCTTTTTTATTTACAAAGAAATCTAAGGCCCCTTCGCCCAATATTAAATACCTGTATAAAAAACAGACCTTTCCGTATAAAGAGCGCCTGCTCACCAAGCCCTCTTATCCGGAAAACAAAAAAACTGCCGGTCAATCCATATGGATAGACCGGCAGCAAAATCTTAAATCAGAGAATCAACTATGCGCACCTCTCACTACTCGTAGCCTACCTGTATCCAGATTAAAATAATTCTGAAAGTCAGTATAGTGCAGGTGTAAAAGACTGCCCATTTCCTCAGCAGTATATCCCAACTGTTCTCTGTATACTTGCAGAATTTCCTTTATCAACATAGGATACTCCCTCAGCGGACTGAGTTCAGGGGGTTCCTGCAGTTTATATCCCAGAGCCGATGGCTGCGCAGACAGGTACTTTGCTTGATTTTCCGTTATGCTTCCTATGTGCTTTGCCTTCATTACCAGCGCTGCCATAGATACTTTCCAATATAACTTCAAATTGGTAAGTACCTTGAAATCCAGATATTCAAAACTTTTTCTAAAGTCATCTGCTGGAACAAGCAGCTCGCTGGCAAACATGAATGCCTCCGCTTCCACATCACGATCTTCCGCAATCGGATTTCTAAAATGCAGGATAAGATGCCCGAGTTCGTGGG
Source organism: Chitinophaga vietnamensis (assembly GCF_902167635.1). Classification (GTDB taxonomy): domain Bacteria; phylum Bacteroidota; class Bacteroidia; order Chitinophagales; family Chitinophagaceae; genus Chitinophaga; species Chitinophaga vietnamensis. Next base: position 386,708 of record NZ_CABHMS010000004.1, on the reverse strand, counting down.
CTATTGTGAGCCGGTAACGGTCAGGGCTTAATTTGTTGTTGACAAAAATAAGTGGATGGTTTTTCTCGGTATACTGGCTGATACCGTCGATTTTATCTCCACCAAAATCAAAAGGAACAATGATAATACCGTTATCCTCTATTACTTTAGTAAGGTTATCAACTTTTCCTTTCGGCAGCCTCCACCTCTCACGAAGTAAATGCGCTGCGTCCTGCGGACTGCCGTGCTGGGAGACATCCCAGTGAAACAAATTTGTTTCCGGCAGGTCGATGCTGTTCAATAATTTCTCAATTCCGATACGGATGATATTTCGTTTGGCTTCCGACACAGAAAGATTCTTCTTCGTCATACTTAGCCGCCTACGATAGTATATATAACTGGACGCATATATATTCTCGCTCTACATGAAAACTGCTATAGAATATTCTTCTCTTCATAAAGCTGCAAAACAAAATCAGCCACATGGAAAAGTGGTTCAAATGAACTCCCATCTGGGGTACTTATCAGAACTGGCGTTCTGAAGAAATTAGAGGCATCGCGGGAGCGGTGCCTTTTTTGTTTGTTGAAGAATCGTTATATTTCTGTTTATGAGGACCTACCCGCTTCAAGATGATTTGCTGGAAAGCTTTAGTAATAAAGTTGATGCAAAGAAACTATCGGCGGCTTTCTCAAAATTGGAAGATGCTGAATTATCAACAGCAGACTTTAGTTTCTACACTTCCGTTGCATCTGTTTATTCCAGCAAGATCGAGGGAGAACCCATTGAATTAGATTCTTATATAAAACATAAAAGGTTTGGTATTGAATTCCCGCCAGATTATACCAGAAAAATCGATGACCTATATCTTGCCTACCAATTTGCGAAAGATCATATTCCTGACAGAGAAAACATTTCCACGGTACACGGTATACTGGCCAAGCATATTGTGTCCAAAAACTGGCAGGGTCGCTTCAGAAATCAAAATATGTTGCAAGGCACTGCCTTTTGTGGAAATGCTGAGTAAAGCGGTGGCAGATGGTGATTCGATTAAAAGTTAATACTGTCATTACGCACTGAAACACCCAAATGATTAACACCTTGGTGGTAGCCACTCCTAAGCTAAAAGTTTCAAACCTCGCGTTGGTTACGAGGTCTGTTTTTGGAGTCAAATATTTACCTTTCTTTTCTGAAAACAAACACTGCTACTGCGCCCGCAATAAGTGCGCACATGCCATATAACTGAAAGGCTTTTTCCAGTCCGATGTTGACGATCAGGCTCAATACTAAACTGCCAAGTCCGTATCCAAGAAACAGGAAAAAGGCAAAGAGCCCCGTTGCAGCGCCCTTGTTGGCACTATAAGTGGTAATGATCGCTGCAAACAACGGATGCGAAAGATCAAAGCCCAGTGATAAAAGAGTAACCAGCAAGCACGAAGCCGCCAGGCTGAATCGCTGACTAAGCAGCAGCACCGCTAACGACCCAACGAAAATGCCCAATGGTATGATTTTACTCCTGCCATAGCGGTCTGCCAGTTTTCCCAGAAAAGGCCCCAGCAATAGCCCGGGAATGCCATAGCCGAGTAAAGCCAGACCAATCTGCATTTCATTCAATCCATAATTTTTATAGAAAAAGTATCCCAACCACGCGAAGACCCCGCTGTGAAACATACCGTTGAACATTACATAACTATAACCCCACCTGGCCCGTTTTTGCGAGAGGATAGTGCGGAAGGTTGCCAGGATATCCTTCTGATTATTGATAACCTTCTCCGCTGTATCAAATAACCAATGTCTCCATACGATGATCATGAGCGAAATAACCAAACCGGCTGCTGCAACGCCCACAAATAGCCATCTCCAGCCAATCAATGAAGAAGACAGCGCCCCAACGCTGGAACCAAGGGCGGTACCGCCTGCCATGCAGCCAAAGAAAATGCCGAGTGCATGTCCTCTTCGTTCGTAAGGATAGGTATCGCTGATCCAGCTAATAGTGGTTGGCGCTACACCGGCTGCACCCATTCCTGTAAGCAACCGTAAGAGGATCATCTGGTTGATGTCATCAACAATTGTAGTGGCTAGCGTTAGCATGGTAAACAACAGCAAGGATAAAATGATGACCTTAAATCTTCCCAGCCTGTCGCTTAAAGGAGCGTAGAACAGTGTAAAAAGGCCATAACCCAGCAGGTAGGAAGGTTCTATAAAACTTGCATGCCTGACCGTTGTCTTGAAATATCCCGATAACATAGGCAGCAAAGGGGCCACCATCAATCCCTGAAAAAATATGACAAAAGTAGCCAGCGAAATAACCAATACGGGCAACATAGAGGTTTTGCGCTGTTTAACGTTATCCCCCCTGACGGCTGTGATTTCATTACTCAATTCCATTTGCATTTCTGTTGAGCGATGATCAAGGCACTAATAACTTTTGTGAGATCAAACACACCGCGGCTAATGGTAATTCATCCAGTTGGCCGGTTGTATGTTGCCTGGCGAATCCTTTGTTTTCAAAAAGCTCAATCAGGGGATTATCAGCATATTCAGTTATCCATACACTATCATATGATTTACAAACGGCAAGGCATTTTTCGAGCAGCGCATCTTTAACAGCAGGCGCCGGATATTTTTTTAACACACCGAAATCCATGATGCGGACAGCCCGCCTGCCTTCCAGGGGCGCTGGCCGTTTACCCTTAGACGTGATACATGCATATCCTGCAGGTTGGTCATCAACATACACTATCAGCCACTGATTGGATATACTGTTAACTTCAGCAACCAGGGCCTGTTCATTAAAGTTTCTGAAGATATAGTTGTCTAATATTTTTTGTTTGAGGAGGGTTGAATACTTCTCTGTGGCCAGTTCTTTTGTTAGCAACAAAAGCGCTTCCATTCCCTGTTTTGTAACCACTGTAAATTTCGTGATGATGTTCATATCCTGTCGTAATTATACAGGCAAATCTATCATGCTTCCCCGAATCACAGGCTGTACACAATTTGAAATTATAAGCAGTACAGATGTTATCGCGCCCGCCGTCCGGCCAGCCGGATGGCCTCTATCCTTTTGGGAGAAAATTTATCCGCAAAGACTATCCTGAAATGTTTATCGAAGGCTCCTGAAAACGAGAAGGTGTAACCTGGCGTAAACCTTACTCCGATTTTTTCGCATTGATCATAGAAGTGAGCCATATCTGTATCATCTGGCATCTTCACCCAGATATTGTATCCGCCAGAAGGTCTGAGGATAGCAGTCTTTTCCGGAAAATGAGCGGATAACAAATTAATGGCAAAGTGTGCATTCTTTGCCAGCTGCATTCTGAATGAACGGAGATGGCGGTCATAACTGTTGCCGGCTAACAAGCGATTGACAGTTTCCTGGTACAACGGCGAGACGGTACTGCCCAATGCAAACTTGATCTGCTCTGCGCGTTGCATAAATTTCCCTGCTGCCAGCCAGCCAACCCTTATGCCCGGTGCCAGTGTTTTTGCATAAGACGAGTAAGATAACACCAGCCCGCTATCATCAAATCTTTTTATGATGGAAGGCCGGTGGCCGTGGAAGTTCAGATCTCCATAAACATCATTCTCGATCAGCGCAACATTATATTGATGTGCAACAGATAGCAGTGCCAGCTTTTGCTCATCGGTCAATAGTATCCCGGTAGGATTATGGAAATTGGGCGTTACGATGACGGCTTTAATAGCATTGTTACGGCAGGCCTTTCTCAGGAAGTCAACATCAAATCCGGTATAGGGATCAACCGGAACTTCGATAACTCTGAGACGGAGGACTCTTATCACTTCCAGCACGGAAAATACACAAGGACTTTCAACAGCTATCACGTCGCCCGCATTACATACTGCAGCTAAAGCGATGTGTAGTGCCTGTAATGCGCCATCTGTAATAAGCAGTTCATCGGGATTGATAATGGTTTGGTGAATAGCTGCTTTTTTTAAAATATTCTCTTTTAATTCCGTTGATCCATTTGAATGGTAGTATCGTAGCAAAGCGGCGCCTTGCTCTCTGATCACCTGTTGCATGGTACGGAGCAGTAATTTTTGAGGTATTAACAGATCGCCGGGAGCCGCTACATTAAACTCTGAGAATTTGCGTCCTGCTTTCAGCGAGGTCGTAAGTCCAAGATGATGTTTGAAAATAGCGTCCCTGGCTACCGGCCGGTGTTTGGCCTTCTCCTGCTGATTCGGCAAGTTGGGTCTGTTACTGACATAATACCCCGATTTGGGTATGCTCTCCACCAATCCGCTGGCTACCAGATGCTCATATCCATGCTGTATAGTGCTGATGCTTGTTTGATATTGCTCTTTCAGATCACGGACAGATGGTAGTTTATGCCCGGGTTTGAAAACGCCCTCACGTATGTTTTTTTCAATAGCGTTGGTAAAGGCCTCGAATTTATACACCTTCATATCTGTACTGGTAATTTATACATACTCTGTATCTGTATTGTAAATGTAAGCGATTTAAATTTGCCGGAAAGAAAGCTGGATGCCCGGAAAATATAATATTGATACACCAGATGATCTGCGGAGTCTACCCATTTCATCTCTGGATGGCCTTTGCGAGGAACTGAGGTCTTATTTAATTGATCATGTTGCCTCAAATGGAGGACATTTCAGTTCCAGCCTCGGGGTTGTTGAACTTACGGTGGCACTGCATTACGTATTTAATACGCCGGAAGACAAACTTGTCTGGGATGTTGGTCACCAGGCGTATCCGCATAAATTACTGACGGGGAGGAAGAACAGGTTTTATTCCAACAGATTACTGGGTGGTATCAGCGGTTTCCCAAGCAGGGAAGAGAGTGAATTCGATGCCTTAAGAACTGGTCATTCTTCCACATCTATTTCGGCCATATTGGGCATGGCCTGTGCAGCCAGATACAGCGGTGAAAATACACGCCAGCATATTGCTGTAATCGGTGACGGGGCTATGACGGCAGGGCTGGCGTTTGAGGCATTGAATAATGCCGGTTATGAACAGCCAAACATGTTGGTAATACTGAACGATAATAATATGTCGATCGATGCCAATACCGGTGCTTTACAGAACTACCTTACGGAACTCACTACCGGTAAGCATTATAATGTGTTAAAGTCGCATATTAAGAAGTTGTTATCACATCCCGGGCAGCCAGACAAATGGCCTGTGGATGTGGTACGGAAGCTCCGGAAAATCATGAAGGGAGGACTGTTGCGCTACAGTAATCTTTTCGAAGCGCTGAATATCCGTTATTTTGGCCCTGTTGACGGCCATGATCTTAAAAAGCTGATCCATGTATTGGAAAAACTGAAGCATATACCCGGACCTAAACTATTGCATTGTGTAACGACCAAAGGAAAAGGTTTTGCGCCAGCTATGACCGACAAGGAGAAATGGCATGCGCCAAAAAAATTCGACAAATTTACCGGCGCCACACTGGATGCGGAGAGAGTTGCAAATAAGGCTATCACTTTCCAGGCAGTATTCGGTGATACCTTAATTGAACTGGCAAAAAGAAACGCAAGGATTATGGCGGTAACGCCTGCGATGTTGTCGGGCAGCGCGCTAAGCAGGATGAAGAAAGAAATGCCTGAACGTGTTTTTGACGTGGGCATTACCGAGCAACATGCAGTTACTTTTTCGGCTGGTCTTGCTGATGGAATGATACCTTTTTGCACAATATACTCCACTTTTTTACAACGTGCCTATGACCAGATCATTCACGACGTAGCGCTGCAAAAGTTGAACGTCATATTGTGTATTGACCGGGCGGGTGTCGTAGGCCAGGATGGGCCCACACATCACGGCGCATTTGATATTGCCTTTCTAAGATGTATACCTGACATCATCGGTGCATCCCCCATGGACCTGGAAGACTTCAGGAATCTTCTCTTTACAGCGCAGGCCAGCAAGGGAAACGGACCATTTGCCATTCGTTATCCCAAGGGGCAGGGAGCATCAACGCCTGTATCTTCAGATTTCAGAAAACTGAAAATAGGAAGAGGAAGAAAGATCAGAGCCGGTAAGGATATCGCTATTCTTTCCCTTGGCCCGGTAGGACAATATGTAAAAGAAGCCTGCGAGGAGCTGGAAGAGTATGAACTAAACGTAGCCCACTATGATCTCCGATTCTTTAAGCCACTGGATGAAGCATTACTACATGAGGTATGCCGACAGTTTTCCAAAGTGATCACTATCGAAGATGGTTGTATCACGGGAGGTGTGGGAAGTGCGGTGATAGCGTTTATAGCGGAGCAGGGTTACCATGTTACCGTAAAGCGACTGGGGCTGCCGGATACGTTCGCTGTACAAGGTACCCAGCAAGAACTTCATGAGTTATATGGTTATGATAAAAAAACAATCATCAGCGTGGTCAAACGGCTTGCACTAATAAATAAATCAAATGAAAGTTTTTCAAAAAAATGATCGCCCCTTTAGAAATGCCTCAAATACAGCTCCGGATTAGACAAAAATGAATAAGTAATCCGATAATGCTCCGTAGCTTCAAAAGCAGTCTGCCTGATCTCATCTTCCGTTATCTCATAAATCAATGCTTCCGGCATTCCCATTATAATCGGCGAATGCGTGGCTATTATAAACTGAGAATTGTTACTCTTCGTAGCTTCCCGTATGAGCAGTATCAGCGATAGTTGTTTTAAAGGAGACAGGGCTGCCTCGGGTTCATCAAGGAGAAAAATACCATTATCGCCTACTTTTGTTTGTATGATTTTCAGATAGCCTTCACCGTGAGAAAAGGCCAACAGATTTTCTCCATAGTTTCGGCGCATATCTTTTAAAACGCTGTTCATATTCTCCTCTATCTCTTTTATAACGCTATCCGCTACTTCGTCTTTCATAATATCTGTGAGGAATGCATTATCGCCGCGTTGTTTCTGACGTAACTGATGAATATAAGCACTGAAGTCTTCCGCCCTGAAAAAGAATCCATGAAGCTGTTTCCTGACTTGTTGCAGTTGCAGGAATGGCTGTAGTTGCCTGGCGGCAAGAAAATCTTGTCCATTACTAATATTGCCAGCTATCAATGGAAGATTCAATTTAAGCGCAATACTCTCCAGCAGAGTGGATTTGCCGGTTCCATTATCGCCGGTGAAAATTGTAACTTTATTATCAAGTTTAATGTTCTGCGCATTTCTGACGGCTGGAACATTATAAGGAAACGGGTGCCGCAAATGGGTGTTTACGGAAAAAGAACGGATGAAGGGCATATGCCAGCATTTTTAAATTCTATCAATAATACAATAAAATAAGGAACTGAAATTTAAAACCCTTGTAGAATGCTGATTCTACAAGGGTTTTGTGTAATTGCCGGCGTCTTTCCATCAATACCCCTTCGTGGGCACCAGATTAGGATTATTCCTCAGCTCCCTGCTCGGTATCGGAAACAACAGCTCTCTTTCTGTTAATACCGGACCGTAAGTAAACTTATGCCCAACATAATCATCAAATCCCTTCGTGGTTAGATTAAACGCTTTACGCAGGCGCACCATATCAAACCAGGTTACATTCTCAAAACACAGCTCATACCATCGCTCACGCCATACTGCCTGACGAAACTGATCCTGCGATAGCCCCGCCAGTGCGGGTAACTGAGCTCTTGTCCTTATCTGGTTCACTGCATCATAAGCTTTTGCTCCTGGCCCTCCCACTTCATTTGCGGCTTCGGCATATACCAGTAGTACATCAGCATAACGGAGCAGCGACCAGTTAAGATCACTGTTGGCAGTAGTGGTTTGGGCTGTTACGTCGAAAAGTTTATACAGAAAATATCCGCCAAGTTGTACCGTCTGTGTTCTATCACTTCTGCTGCTGAATTTAGTGAAAAAGAACTGTCCCTCCTTTGCCCGCAGGTCAGCCGGATCGTACGATTTTACAAAATCAGCGGTGGCATAAATACCTCCGGTTTCTGCGGAATAGGCAGAAATCCCTTTGTTATACGGAATGATCAGCGACTGCCAGGTGCCGGGGATAACCTGTGTTTTATACTGGATCATAAAGATGTTCTCTTCTACATTCTTCTTTGCCGGATCATGAAGCGAATAATAGCTGTCGAATAGTTTAAATTGTTTTGAATCTATTACCTCCGCAGCCTTTTTAGCCGCCAGGTCGAAATACGGATTGCCTTTTTTCAGCGGGTATCCGGCCATTGTAAGGTACACCTTGGCGAGTAATGATTTCACGGCGCCGAGGGATACTCTGCCACCTGCATCAGTCCACGGCAATCCGGAGCTCTCAGCTGCTGTCAGATCATCAACGATTAATTTGTACACATCTTCCGGAGGCGCCTGTTTGGGTCTTAACTGGTCCGATTTTAAATCAATAGGATCAGTCACCAAAGGGATATTACCAAACATTTGTACCAAATTAAAATAATACCACGCTCTTAAAAAATGAGCTTCGCCCAAGAGCTTTTTCATCTCTGCCTGATCCATATTAATTTTTGGAATTTTAGCGATAGACAGATTCGCGTTGGAGATGCCCTTATAATAATTCCTCCAGTAGTTTTCTCCGTAAGCATTGTCAGCTGTATTATGCAGATCTTTTATGTAATAGCTGTTAACGGCCTGGCCCAGATCTGTGGCTGCCTGCCCGGTGGCAAATTCCGTCATGGTCCAGGGTGCGCCGTTGAAATCGCCGGACATCGGATCGCGTAAACTTGCATAGATAGCATTGACAGAGCTCCTGGCATGTTCGGGTTTTGTAAAGTACGTATCTTCTGTATAATTACTGGGATCCGATTCATCCAAAAATTTCCGGCAACCGGTCAGACATAATGTTCCTGTTGTTAATACCAGCAATCCATATTTTATTATTGTTGTTTTCATAATTTTCTCATTAAAAATTACACAATACTATAACCCAATATTAAGCCCCAGCATAAACACTCTCGGTTTCGGATAGTCGTATACCGTTACGCCCTGATCGAACGGAGAGCTGGAGTTGGAAACTTCAGGATCGTATCCTTTAAATTTGGTGACCAGGAAAAAATTCTGAACGGAGGCATATACTCTCAGCCGGCTGAGCTTCAATGCAGATACGGTTTTTGAAGGAAATGCATATGCCAATAACAGATTACGGCCACGGATAAACGATCCGTCTGTCACTTTATGGCTATCGTTATTGGTGGTGTAATAGGCGCTGATCGGGCGAATTTGTGCAATAGGCGTATTCTGGTTCGTTTCCGTCCAGGCATTCAGCACGGTTTTGTAACTGTTAGCGATACCCTGCCTGTCTTCTGCTGAATGTATGCTCCTGTCGAGTACATCGTTGCCATACATAAACTGTAGATCTACGGTGAGCGACCAGCCTTTATACTGAAAGGTATTCAGGAAAGTACCATATCCGTCGGGGATGCCTTTGCCAATGATCACCCTGTCCAGATCGTTGATGACGCCATCGTTGTTGATGTCTTTGTACTTGATGTCGCCGGGCAGCATATTGTATTTCTTTGCCTCGTCCGCTTCTTTCGTACTCCATGTACCCAGACTGACCCTTCCAAAGAAAGAGCCAACGGGCTCGCCCACCCTGATGATCCCGTTACCGGAAAGGATGTCGCCATTGGCTAATGCCAGTACTTTGTTTTTATTGATAGAAATATTAAAAGTGGTCATCCAGGAGAAATCATCTGTTTTAATGTTGGTGGAATTAATGCCCACTTCAACACCTTTGTTTTCCATACTTCCCACATTCGAGAAAATTTTATCACGCCCGGTGGTATATGGTAATGGAGCATCCAGCAGCATACCATCTACTTTTCTGCGGTACAGATCTAATTCGATATTTAGTCTGTTAGAAAAGAGACCCAACTCCATTCCGACATCAACCTGTTTTGTTTTTTCCCAGCGTAAACCGGGGTTAGCCAAACGATCGATACCTACGCCTGAATTACGCGCGCCGTCAAAGATCACACTGTAGTTCCCCAAGCCTGCCAATGCTCTGTAGGCAGGAATTTCGGAGTTACCGGTAGCGCCATAGCTGGCACGGAGTTTTAAATTTGATATCGCAGGAATATTCTTCATAAAGTTTTCTTCTGTTACCCTCCACGCGAGCGCCGCAGAAGGAAAGAACGCAAACTGATTATCACGTCCGAATTTTGAAGAACCGTCCATACGGCCGGTAAAAGTGACGAGGTACCGGTTGCGGAAGCCGTAGTTGACGCGGCCGAAATAAGAATTCAGTCCATTGGCAATTCCCAGCGAAGTGGGCGGCTGAGGGCTGGAACCTGCACCAAGATTATAATACCTGTAATAAGAGTCTGTGAAGCCCTGGGTAATTGCCGAATTATCGAATCGGTCGAGATGCTGCCACGACACGCCTGCCATAGCATTCAAGCTATGCACTTTTGCAAATTCTCTGTTGTAGGTAAGATAATTTTCAAACTGCCAGGAATTGTACCTGCTATTGTTTACAGAAGCGTCTCCGTTGTCTGAAATATAACGTAATCCTTTTGCAGCAAAATAATCTTCTCTCTGATTGATGATATTGACCCCGATGATCGACTTCAATTCCAGTCCGGGCGCGAAATGTATGTTTGTAAACAGGTTGCCCAGAAAAGTTTGCGTATGCAGAATAGACTGTCTGTCGGCAGCCACCCGCAGCGGATTATCGCCACCTTCCATTCCGGGATAATCCCTGTTGCTGGCCCATGAACCGTCGGCATACTTTACCGGGATGAGCGGCAATGCTTCCAGCACCTGGCGCATCATGGTAATACCGCTGCCATCTAACTGATCTACCTGCTTTTCCCGCTGATCAGTATAGCTCATGGTACCGCCTACCTTCAGCCATTCTTTTATCTTGCTATCAAACACCAGGCGGCCCGCGTATCTGTCTTGCCACGATCCACGTGCCAGTCCTTCCTGGGTACGATAGTTTAAAAAGGCGCCTATACTTCTCTTCTCATCACCATCTGTAAATCCGAGTTGATGATTTTGTGTGAATGCTTTTTGAAATGCAACATCCTGCCAATCCGTGTCGTAGAGCGGGTTTCCTTGTGCGTCAAATAATTTGGGATTGGTACGTTTGGTTTTGGGATCCACATATTTCGTTCCGGTTGCCCATCCAACGGGGTCATATTTCTGTGCATTGGCATAAGCCAGGTCTTCTACTGCCAGAAACTCCTTTGAATTGAGCACGGGCAATTTCCGGGGCAGCACGCCTATACTGAAATCCGGATCATACGTAACGCGCCCTCCATTTGAAGCGCCTCTTTTTGTAGTAACGAGGATGACGCCATTCGCGCCACGGGCACCGTAGATAGCGGTGGAAGAAGCATCTTTCAATACCTCTATGGAAGCAATATCATTAGGGTTGATGTAATCAATAGGGGTACTTCCATTCCGCAGATCTACCGGGTTCAATATCACCCCATCTATTACATACAATGGATTATTGGATACACTCAGCGAACTGGAACCGCGGATACGTATATTAGTTCTACCTCCCGGTCTTCCCGAGTTCGACGACACATTCACTCCCGTTACGCGGCCGGATAAGCCCTGGTTTAGCGAAGAGCCCGGGCGCTCCTGCAGTACGTCTGCCTTAACCGTACCAACAGCACCGGTGAGATCAGATTTCTTCGTTGTTCCGTATCCTACTACTACCACTTCGTCCATTTTCTTCACCTGTGGCGCCAGCTTGATCAGCATTTCCGTGGAAGTAACTTTTACCTCCTGTGTAACATAGCCTATGTAGGAAATCATCAAAACGGCATCATCAGCAACGCCTTTAATGCTGAAGATGCCATTGCCATCTGTGGTTGTTGCCTTGTTGGCATTCTTTACTTTTATACTCACGCCTGGTACCGGGCCGCCATTCTCATCCAACACCTTACCATGTACGTCCATTAATAAACTTCGTGAATGATCCCGCATCGCCGGATCTTTCGCATGAAGCTGTGTTGCGCCTACTATCAGCAAAGCAAAAACAGCATAAATGATCTGCTGGCGCGGGGCCAGCGTTTTCAATAACGTGAAAAATTGGGTCATAGTTTAAAAATTATCAGATTAAGTCTTTATTTATGGTACATCAATCGAAAAGCAGATCTATGTACACACCAGTGTAATAGCAAAGGCAGGTTATGCCGATGGATGGCAACACCGGGGTAAAAAAGGAAATAAAAGGAAGAAGATGGCTTTAATATACAAAGCCAAAGAATAGCCACAATGGGTACTAGCGCTTAGCTTAGCCTATACCCATTGCCCGAATGTAGATACAGTATTTCTGGTTGATAATTAAGATAAATTAGTTATCCAAACAATATTAAATATTTAATCCAACAATTCCTTCCAGCATTTTCGCCAAGTGAAATAGTAATTTAACAAAAGAGGAATTTACAAGCTATCATGTAAAGGGTAAAAGCATTCACTTGGTCTTATCTCTGATTATCATCTCGTCAGAAAAAAACGACATTTCGCGACAACTTTGTCGTAAATTTAAAAAATGTGAGCAAGCATGCTGATTTCAGAAAAGGCAGCCCTTCTCAAAGCAATTAAAGCATTTCCAAATGGAGCTAAACTTTCAGGATAATCAATCCGTATGCACGAACAGCTGACTAAATACATCACAGACAGAGTTCAATTAAGTGAAACCGATCTACAGCGGGTACTCTCCTGTTTTAATCTCCTGAAAGCAAAGAAGCATGAGGTGGTAGGCAGAACAGGCGAGCCATCGAGGCGTATGTTTTTTGTCAACAAAGGATGCCTACGGGTATACTTCATAAAACCCGACGGAAGAGAAGCTACGCGCCGGTTTGCGTTCGAAAATTCGTTCTCCACTTCCCTCACTTCTTTTATCGATGGCAGCTTGCTCAAAGAAGATACACAAGCTGTTGAGCCATCGGAATTATTGTATATTCATCGTGAAGATTTTTACTCCCTGCTGAATACGATTCCCGCCTGGGAAGTATTTTACCGTGGCTTTCTTGAATATGCCTATGTCAGCAATACCAGGAGACTGGAAGATTTCATTACACTAAATCCACGGGAGCGCTATCAATTGCTGCTGAAAGAGAACCCGCAGATGGTGCTCCGTTTGCCGAACAAGCTGGTGGCCAATTATCTCAACATTACCCAGGAGGCGCTCAGCAGAATAAAATCTGACATGTGATTATTTGATCAGGATCAAGAATATAAATATCGGATAGCTGGACTTTTGTATCTCAATTCAATCAGCTATGCGTATTATAACATTAGAAGAACACATTGCCTTACCTGAGTTTGCCCACGAAATACAACAATGGCCATTGCCCCGGCAAGCATCGGAACTGCTCGCCGACATCAGTGATATCCGCTTAAAATCGATGGACGACAACGGCATTGACATGCAGGTACTGTCTGTTGTGGGCAGGGGCGCAGAAAGCCTGCCACCGCAGGAAGCCGTGAAGTTTGCCGCCAGGTACAATGATACTCTTGCCGCAAGCGTTGCCGCACATCCCACGCGGTTCAAGGCGTTCGCACATTTGCCCATGTCTTTGCCAGCAGCCGCAGCAGATGAGTTGGAAAGAGCAAAGGAAGAACACCATTTCTGTGGGGCCCTGATCAACGGGCTTATCAATGATCAATTCCTGGACCTTCCGGCATTCAGGCCGCTACTGGAAAAAGCAGAACAATTACAAATGCCCCTTTACCTGCATCCCGGTCTGCCGCCTGAAGCCGTGGCTGAAGCCTATTACAAGGATCTGCCGGGATCAACAGGTGTGATGCTTGCATGCGGCGGCTGGGGATGGCATGCACAAACAGCCTTGCAGGTATTGCGTTTGATTGTCACCGGAACATTAGACCGGTATCCCCGTTTAAAGCTCATCATTGGTCATATGGGAGAGATGATACCGATGATGATGTCGCGGCTGGATGAGAAATTCAATGTTAGCAGTACAGGGTATCATCAACGCGCTGTTAGTCAAACCCTGCGCGACCAAGTACACATCACCACCAGCGGCATCTTCACGCTACCGCCACTGATGGCTGCGCTGGAAACTTTTGGTATCGATAATGTGATGTTCTCCGTGGATTATCCTTTCAGCACAAACGAAGCCGGAAAACAACTGCTGGAAAGCATTCCACTGGCTCCTGAAGCAATAGCGAAGATCGCCGGTGGAAATGCAGAGAAGTTACTCGGCCTGTCTTAGCGCGGATTATAAACAGATATTGCCTGGCATGGAGCCAGGCAATATACTAACAGTAACGAATATACGCTTTATCATAAAGGGATTCATGGAGAAGGGCTGACCGCCGTCCATCCGCCATCTACCACCAGGCTTTGGCCGGTGATATGCCTGGCGGCATCGGAAACGAGAAACAAGGCAGCAGCGGCGATATCGCTGGTGGTAGCGGGCCGGCCCATCGGTGTGAGTGCAGACCAGGTTGTTTCGTAAGCGGCATCAGCCAGTGTGCGTTCGGTGATGGTAGCTCCGGGCGCTACGGCATTTACATTGATACGATACGGCGAAAGCTCCACCACCAGGCTTTTTGCGAGCATCTCCAATGCGGCTTTCGTCATTCCGTAGGCGGCCAGGTGCTTGTGTGCCTGGTGGCCTGTTACCGACGACATGAACAAGATCGTTCCACCACTACCCTGGTTTTTCATCTGATTGGCGGCCGCCTGTGCGAGGAAAAAACTACCGCGCAGATTAAGTTGCACCACCTTCATAAAGGCATCTTCCGTATAGGAGAGGAAATTGCCGAACAAGGTGATGCCTGCATTGGCGATCACTATATCCAATCTGCCGTGGGCGCTCACCGCCTGCGATACCAATCCGCGGATGAAAGCGATATCGCCGGCATCGCCGGCAAATGCGGTGCAGTGGCCGTGTTGCGAACGTATCTTTTCTGCTGCCTGTTCCGCTACCGCCGCTTCAATATCATTCAACAACACGAAGGCGCCGCCAAGCGCTAGTTGTTGCGCTATTTCAAACCCGATACCAATACCGGCTCCGGTGACGATGGCCACTTTTCCCTGAAAGTGCTGTGCGCTCATATGAAACGATTTGAATTAATGTGAATCTCTTGTTATCTCACTTCCTGAACTTCCTTTCAAAAAGTCAAAATCCGCACCGAGGTGCGCCTGCTCCACATGCTCCACGAACAGTTTTACATATCCCCGCGAAGGCTTTACAGGAGCGGATAACATCGTTCTCCTTCTCTCCTTCAATTCAGGTTCATCTACCAACAGGTTCAATGTTCTTTGCGCTACATCGAGTTCGATCATATCGCCATTTTTTACCAGCGCAAGGGCGCCGTTGTCGGCGGCTTCAGGAGATACATGTAGCACCACGGTACCGAAGCCGGTGCCGCTCATGCGGCCATCGGAGATGCGTACCATGTCTGTTACGCCTTTTGCCAGCAGCTTTTTTGGCAGGCCCATATTGCCTACTTCCGGCATGCCTGGATATCCTTTGGGGCCTACATTTTTCAATACCAGTATACAGTTTTCATCTACATCCAACGCGGGATCATCGATGCGGGCTTTGTAGTCTTCTATGTTTTCGAATACAACGGCTCTGCCTTTATGCTGCATCAGGCGGGGATCTGCGGCGGAAGGCTTCATCACGCTGCCCGCCTCGCAGAGATTTCCATGCAACACGACGATGCCGGCACGCTCATTCACGGGCTGTGCGAGCGTGGCAATCACTTCCCGGTTCCAGCACCGGGCAGTTGCAATATTTTGCGCCACTGTTTTACCATTGGCTGTAATGCAGGCGGGATGCAGCATTCCGCTGATCTCTTTCATCACGGCGGGGAGTCCGCCGGCATAATAAAGATCCTCCATGAAGAATTTCCCGGAGGGCTGCAGGTTTGCGATCAGTGGTATGCCTTGTGAAAGATGGTCGAAATCATCGATCTCCAATGGCACGCCTACCCTGCCTGCAATGGCCAGCAGATGGATGACAAAATTAGTGGAGCCGCCGATGGCTGCATTCACTTTAATCGCATTTTCAAAAGCCTCACGAGTGAGGATGCGCGAAGGTTTCAGGTCTTCTCTCACCATCTCCACGATGCGCCGGCCTGATAGCTGTGCCAATACTTTTCTGCGGGCATCTGCCGCAGGAATGGCGGCATTGCCAGGCAGCGAGAGCCCGAGAGATTCCACCATACAAGCCATAGAAGAAGCGGTGCCCATCACCGCGCAATGGCCCTGGCTGCGGCACATGGCGGCTTCGGCATCTTGTAATTCAGCTTCTTCCATATTGCCTTTGCGTACCTCTTCTGAGAAGCGCCATACGTCGCTGGTGCCGATATCGCGACCTTGAAACTTGCCGGTGAGCATAGCGCCACCGGATACGACAATGGCCGGAATATCCACACTGCAGGCGCCCATCACCAGCGAAGGCGTGGTTTTATCACAACCGCACATCAACACTACTCCATCAATGGGATTGGCCCTGATAGATTCTTCCACATCCATGCTCACCAGGTTGCGGAAAAGCATAGCAGTAGGCTTTATCAGCGTCTCTCCCAATGACATCACCGGAAATTCTACCGGGAAACCGCCGGCTTCAATGATCCCTCTTTTGATGGATTCCGCGAGATCTCTGAAATGGGCATTACAGGGTGTCAGCTCCGACCAGGTATTGCAAATGCCGATCACCGGCTTGCCTTCGAATGCGTCAGCAGGAATGCCCTGGTTCTTCATCCAGGCGCGATAAATAAATCCGTCTTTCCCCTTTTTACCAAACCATTGGCGGCTTCTTAACGGCGTGTCCATGTGTGGTGCTTTTAGGATAAAGTTAATACCCGTAGCTCGCCGGAATTGCAAAATATTGTCACATTGTTTTGAAATCTTACCTCTTACCTGTATCTTAAGGAAACTATGAAGCTGTTAAAAACCGAGATAACGCCGCTCATCAACGATGTAATGCATGTGGATGTCAGGGAACAAACTTTCCTCTCTTCTCCCTATCATCTTCAACCATCATTCCATTCGCATCCGGAGCTGGAACTGGTATTCATTATGGAAGGCCATGGGAAACGCATCATCGGCAACAAGATAGAGCCCTTTTCCGCTGGGGACATGGTTTTCATCGGCTCCAATGTGCCGCACCTGTGGCTGAGCGATCCTGTTTTTTATGAAGAAAATTCGGGGCTCCGGTCGAAGGCGATCGTCACTTATTTCAATCCGAAAATTTTCATGCAGATATTTGAATCGATCAAAGAGTTCGATGGTATCCGTGAGATGATCCGGCAATCTTCCAAAGGGATCAGGATATTGGGAGAAACCAGGAACCTGATCGCACAGAAACTGATGGCCTTATCGAATATCAAAGGCTTTGAAAAAGTAGAAGGATTGCTGCAAATCATGCACCTGATCGCTATTTCAGCGGAAAAGGAGTTTATTGTAAATGAAGCGCCCGATCATTACGACGAACTGTATCCCGACCGGCTGATGGAAGTGATCAAATTCATCAAAGAAAACCTGCATGAACAAATTACGTTGCGCCAGGTAGCCGATATCGCCTGCATGACGGAACAGAGTTTTTGCCGCTTCTTCAAAAAAAGAACGAAGAAAGGTTTCTCACAATTCCTGAGTGAGCTCCGCATCGCACAGGCCTGCCAGCTGCTGATACGGAGCAATAAAGCTATTTCGGATATCGCGTATTTATGCGGTTATAATTCTTCTTCGCATTTTTCCCGCGTATTCAAAGACCGCACGGGCGTGAGCCCCCTGCAATACAGGGCTTCGATGGGGAGTTAGCGCCGGGATTTTTGCAGTTGTTGCACTTGACTTTCCAACTGCTTCAGCAATGCTGCCTGTTGCTCGATCAGCGCTTGCTGCGCGGTGCTTCGCTTATCCTGGTCTATCACGTATAAAGTCAGCTCTTCTATTTTCACCTGTTGCTGTTTTATGATCTCTCCGAGATCCAGTCCTTCCTGTTCTATCACCTTTGCAGCGGGCATATCCGGCAGGTGTTTGTTGGCCTGGATAAAATGGTGCACTTCATTCAGCGGCTTCAAGGTATAAGCCGGATCGAAAACGTAGTCGGCCCAGTTCTGCGATACGCGCACTCTTTTCGCCAGGATATTGCCATTAACGGAAAGTTTTTCCTGCGGATTGCTTGTTCCAATTCCTACATTGCCGCTTTCTGTAACGCGCAGGCGCTCTGTGAGCGCGTTAGTACCGGTGAGCACCTGAAAATTTACCGACTGAAAAACCAATGGCGTGTATACGGTATCGTTATATGAGTAGATATAGGAGCCACCGTGGAAATCGGGGTTCATCCGAAGGCTGGTTGTGCTTCCCTGGATATGCAGCTTATCTGCCGCGTTGCTGATCCCGATGCCTACTTTACCATCTGTTTCCGTCAGCACCCTTGACCATGTCTGAGCAGGATTATTATTCGTTTTCCTGAAATACAGACTCTGATCAAAGAAGCTACCTGCAAACTGCATCGCATAATTGTTTGTAGCGCCTGAATGGCGCACATCCAGCAAATGCCACCAGTTGGTAGCGCCAGCCGGAAAATTAACCGGCTTCAAAGCATTATAAAAGCCTGACTTCGCACCGGCATTTCCTTGCAATCCGGCATCATCTCTATATTCTGTACGGGAACTATCTACTCCCCAAACTACCTGGGCGCTTGCTGTTTTTCTTTGGAAGGTCAACAAAATGCACAGTACTGCAAAAGATTTGATCAATTTCATATATAGGGTATTTAACCGGCCGAAGATATAAATCTACACAAACATAGACCAGGATTAAACGGATTTATAAGATTAATAAGATTTTACGGGGAGATTGTCTGAACCAGGATTAATATGATTAAAAAGATTCTCCTGATTTAACGAAGATCATTTAAGCGAAGAAGCCCTTGAGGCGCTTTGAGCGCTTCAAGGGCTGGAACCTCGTTGATCTTCGCGTTAAATCAGGAGAATCTTATAAATCCGTTTAATCCTGGTCTACGTTTTCATCAGAATATAAACCGCAATCCTAACTGCGTTTGCCAGCGGCTTGGCAGGTCAGGACTGGCGATGAAGGTCCGTTTCCGGGAAGGATCGAATTGATAGGTGGGCACGCCGTTGGTTACGCTGGTAACGGTGATCGGCTGGAAATAGCCTGAATTGCTGGCGTATTTGCGCACGCCCCAGTTGCTGTTGATCAGGTTACCGAGGTTCACGATATCAAGACTTACCTGTACCGTGCGAACTTTGTCGCCGCTTTTGAAATTGAAGTCTTGCAGGATGCGCATATCCACCTGGCTGAACCAGGGATTTACGCCGGCATATTTTTCTGTGTACATGCCACGACGGCCACGCAGGTAGTGATCCTGTTCGATGAATGCTTTGTAGGCAGCCTTTTGCGCGGCAGCGTTCTGGACTACGCCATTCACATCGGTGAGCGGCGCGAATTGCATTTTATCGATCTCGCTGTTTTTAGGTACATACAAGAGGTCGTTGGTAGCGGTGCCGTCGTTGTTGATATCTCCGGCATATACGTATGCGAAGCGGTTGCCGCTGCTCCAGTTGCCGAAGAGCGAAACGGTGGTAGCATATTTACCTTTTCCGTAGTTGAACTTCTTGCTGGCAGCCACTACGAAGCGGTGAGTGTTGCCATAGAGCGAAGGCGTGTTCCGGGCTTCGTTGGCGTTGTTGAGAACAGGATTGCGATCAAAGGCATCACCGCTGATCTCGGCAGAAATAGAGCTGGCATCATGCGCCACGAGGTAGTTGTAGGCGCCATATACGAAGAGGTTATTGGCAAATGTTTTCTGTACGCTGAAGCTGATATTAAACTGATCGCCGACATTGGTGTTCGTAAAAATATAGGCGTTGGTGTTACCCTGGTCTGTACTTTTATAAACAGCACGGGTATCGCCGATGCCGCTGTTCAGCGATCCGGTGGGAGTGCCGAGTTTATAGTTTCTCACCATCATCGCGTTCACATCTTTTGAATAGGCTACATCTACGCTGAAGATGGTGCCCAGCCCGGTTCTGATATCGGCGCCCACATTGGTACGCCATATCTGCGGCCATTTAAAATTGCGGTCGGTGGCGCAATAGAAGCCTGAGGTAGGGTTGCCGATCTGGTTACCGATCCATACAAAGGGGAAACGGCCGGTGAACAGGCCGGTACCGCCTCTCAGCTGTAAACTTTTATCTGCCTTCACATCCCAGTTAAAACCGAGTCTTGGCGAGAACAGGGGTTTGGAAGATGGTAAACGGGTATTATCCAGTTGTTTCCCTTGCCCGTTCTTCACGGGTTCGCCATGTTCATCGAAGAGCGTGAGGTCATCGTTGTTGGGGATGGTGGGAGATGTTTTTTTGCCATCGGGTGTCTGGAAAGAGGAATTCATATAGAGCGGGATATCCATGCGCAGGCCAAAGGTGACGCGCAGGTTATCGGTCGCTTTCCATTCATCCTGCACATAGGTAGATAGTTGCGCTACGGTGATGTAATACCAGTTCCATTTGTCGGCCGCGCCGGCGGCCCTGGCGGCGGCTACGTCTACATCCAGCGGGTAGGCGCCGAAAACATATTTGCCGCTGGCAGGCACGCTGTCTTTGAACGTTTGTATATCCGCATCACTGAAGAGCGCCGGGCCGTAGCCGGTGAGGTTGAAAGAGTTGGCGAACTTGAAAGACTCATAGGAGCCGCCCACCGTGATCGTATGTTTGGGCAGGATGATGTTGAAATTATCTGTTACCTGGAAAGCATCCTGGTTCAGACGGTTGTTGATGGAAAACGGTTCATGGCCCGCCACGATGTACATGGTACCATACTTGGTGATGTTAAGTACCGGGAAAGGCGCAGAGAAAGGATTTCGTTTATCCTTGAACGTTGTATACACCGCTCTCAGCTTATTGGCGTAATGATTGCCGAAAGTGGATTTCAGTTCTGCGCCGAAAGACTGCAATTTATTTTCAATCTCATACCCTGAGTTCCTGAACTGTAAAGTCTGGTAGTCGGGGCCACGATCGCGGATGGCATTGGGATGCGCCGGTTTCTCTTTTGTGGCCTGCAAGCCATTGTAGGTAAACGACAGGCTATGATTATTGTTGATCACCCAATCCAGTTTGGCCAGCCATTTATAGTTTTTTTGTTTGAGATTAAAGCCTTGATACGGGCCGGTTTCGTACCCGAACTTGGAACGCAGGATATCGCTAACGGCGATCAGGTCTGATTCCAGTACGCGGGAAGTATTGCTGTTGCCGCCATTGGTAGCGGTGCGGGCGACGTAGCTGCTGGCGGCATCTTCCCTTTGTTCTGTTTCAAAATTGGCAAAGTAGAAGAGCTTATTTTTCACGATGGCGCCGCCCAGGGAAAAGCCCGCCTGTAGCTGCGTGAGGTTGGGTACTACTATTTTGTCGCCGTCTACTTTTTTGCCGGTCATGCCCTGGTTACGGTAGAAGCCATATACGGTACCGCCGAAAGTATTGGTGCCCGACTTGGTAACGGTGTTAACGCCGGCGCCGGTGAAGCCCGCCTGTGTTACATCATAGGGGGCGATGTTCACCTGTATCTGATCGATGGCATCCAGTGAAATCGGCTGTGCGCCTGTTTGTCCGCCGGGCGTGGGCGCATCCAGTCCGAAGGGATTATTGAATACGGCGCCATCCAGCGAATAGTTATTGTATTGCCCATTACGGCCGGCAAAGGAAGTACCGTTGATGGTAGCAGAAGCAGAGGGCGTGAGGCGCGTGAAATCATCTGCGGAGCGGGAGATGGTGGGCAGCTGTCGCAATTGCCGCGAGCCGATATTGGTAGAAGCGCCGGTACGCTGGTTGTCGAAGATTTTAGAACGGCCGGCGGTAACGGTAACGGTCGACAAATTACCGGAGCTGGGTTCCATTCGTATATCCAGCGCCGTATTTTGTCCGAGCTCCAGGAAGATGTTTTCTTCCGATTTGTCCATAAAGCCTACGAAGGTGGCCGTTACCCGGTAAGGGCCGCCCACACGGAGGTTCGGCACCTGGAAAGAGCCATTGTTTTGTGTAACGATGTACTTGCTGATACCTGCTTCCCTGAACTCAATCTTGACAGTAGCACCTGCGAGAGGTTTCCCTTCTTTGCTCCGCACAGTACCGCTCAATGTGGCGGTAGTTACCTGGGCGTGAACAAACAGGTTTATCAATAGATACAAAAGGGTTAGGCATCCGATACGAAGTGAATGTTTCATAGCGGGTGTAGATTTTGGTTATCGATGAATATATTATTTTTTTATGATTTCCGCTGATTAATTTTTATGAGACAGGTAAAAGAAATTGTTTTCCGATATTCGTCAACACACACCGACATTTTAATTAGCATCATGGAGAACATATATATTTTCAGACAGGGAGAAGATGCGAACCGGCCTACGATCGTATTCCTGCACGACAGTCTGGGCTGTGCGGAGCTATGGCGGGACTTTCCACAAGCGCTCGGCGAGCGGGCGCAATGCAATGTGCTGGTATATGACCGGCAGGGCTATGGCCGCTCTGCTCCTTTCCTTACTGCGCAGCGCGACAATAACTACCTGGAAGCCGAGGCCGATATCCTCGCTGAAATACTGACTGCCTGCGGGTTGAACAAAGCCATTTTATTCGGCCATAGCGATGGCGGCTCTATCGCCTTGATCGCAGCAGCGAAATATCCCTCACTGGTGACGGCCGTGATCACCGAAGGCGCGCACATCTTCGTGGAAGATATTACCCTCAATGGTATACGCGATGCCGTGATGACCTATCACAACACCAATCTGAAAGAGCGCCTGCAAAAGTATCATGGCAACAAAACCGCCGCCGTGTTCCACATGTGGGTAGATACCTGGCTTACACAAACTTTCCGCTCCTGGAACATTGAACATTTTCTGCCACAGATACAATGCCCCGTACTGGCGATACAGGGCGAGCGCGATGAATTTGGTACGATAGCGCAGGTGAACGGCATCATGCGGCAAACAGCCGGAAAAGCCCAATCCCTCATCATTCCGGGCATCGGGCATACGCCGCACAAAGATGCAAAAGAGACGGTGCTGGCGCAAACAGCCGCCTTTATCAGCTGTGCGGCCAAATAAATTTCTGTCAGCAAAAACGAAGTGCAATAAGGCCCGGCAGCAGGACTGCTGCGGGCCTTTCTCTTTACCGTTTCACTATGTATGCAAGGAAATAAAAACTATTTTCCCCAGTTGGTTTCTGCGAGTGGTCGTGGCATTGCCTCGAAGATGGTTTGTCCTGGCTGATCTATGGGCAGTTGCTTCAATCTTCCATATCTTCTCATATCAATCCAGCGATGGCCTTCATAAAAAAGTGAATAGCGGCGCTGCTTTAATAACTCGTCAATGAGCGCATCTTTAGTGACGGCGCCATGATAGGCAGGCAAGTGGCCGGCGCCCTGCCGGATCACGTCCAGCGCGGATTTCGCTTGTGAGAGCTGACCTGTTTGTATCATGCATTCTGCATAGATCAGGATCAGCTCTTCATTGCGTATAACAGATACCGGTGCAAGATTGGATGGATAGAGATTAACATCGTAAGCGCCGGAAACGCCTACCAGGTTGGCCGCTGCGCTGCGGCGCGCCACTTTCGAGAGGCGCGCATCGCCTGGCTCTGCCTCGGCTACGAAAGCATTATTGGCAACTACGGTCACAGCGTTGTTCAGCGGTTGATACATCGGGTTTAACATATCTGGTGAAAGGCCCCAATTGAATACCGGCCCGGCGTTTAAGTCGCCATGAAGATCGAAGTAAGACGCATTGAGATCATTCAGCGCCCGTTGCCATTGCTGCTGGTAGATGGCTACCCGCGCGGCTATCGCGCGATTGAACTTCAGGAAAGATGCCGGCGCATCAAAGCCGGCGAAACCCGGTGGTGTGTTGAACATAAAAGCAGCGCCTGCAACCTGCAATTGCGCAGCGGCGGTATCCAGCAAGCCGCTGATCACAGCCAGGCTGCTGTCGTAAGACACAAATGGGCCGGGATTCAGGTAATCTTTCAGATCTACCCGTATGCCGTTCTTACCCTGCATATTCAATATGTGCAGCATTTCGAAGGCGATGATCGTATTGCTGAAGCCTTGAATACCTGATTTTTCCGCTGCATTCACCGCATTCGTATTCAATGCCGCCTGCTGGAATATGGCCGCTGTTTGCCGCGCATTGCTGAATGAAAAATAATAGCCATTGTAAAATGCGCCGGGATCGAGCACGCCGTTCTGTCCGGCCAGCTCATTCACCCAGCGGGTTTCTGACTGGTTGATCACATACACTTCCCGACCTAATGTGCCGGCCACTTTACAATAGGACTCATAACTGCTGGTGCCATTACCGGGGTTGGTGTTGTAGCCGGTTCTCATGGCGGAGAAAGTGCCGGTGGCCAATTGCTTCAGCTGGTCGCGCGTGGCGTTTACCTGTACGCCGGACAGTTCCGCACCATTCGGATTTTTTATTTCGGATGTATTGGTAATACCGTTGCAGGCCGCCATGAGCAAGGATACCAATGCGATGGTGGCGATATTTTTTTGCTGTAACATGTTCACGGAATTAGAGATGATAAATATTTTTACTTACAGTTCCACGCCGAGATGGAATACGATCCGTTTGGTATAAGGCGCACTCACGATATCATAGTTGCTGCCTACCGATGTTTGGCCAAAGGCAGATACTTCCGGGTCATAGCCGGTGTACTTCGTGATGGTGAACAGGTTGTTGGCGCTGATACCAAAGTTGAGCCCTTTGATGTGATGGCCGAAAAGTCTTTCCAGCTGGTGTTGATCGAAAATATATTTCAATGCTACTTCGCGCAGTTTGATGTAACTGGCATCTTCAATGAAATAAGCAGCAGTGAGACCTTGTTGTCTCGCGAGGCCCGTAGGCAGCGGGCCGCCGGGGATCTTGTTACCGGAAGCATCAACATTGGTGGGTACCATCCAGTCGGGGCTCTGCCCGCCCTGGTCCAGCTGGAAGCGGGTGAAGTTGCTCACATAGCTCTTGTAGTTCCAGTGCAGCAGGAAGGAGAGTTCAAAGTTCTTTGCAAACTCGATCTTGTTGTAGCTGGTGAGCTGGAACTTCGGTTGTGCATCGCCATAAACGGTGGGCGAGCCATCCGGCCTTACCGGCGTACCTACAAAGGCAGTGGGCGACTGACCCGTTCTCAATTCATTGAAGCCGTATAATGCGCCAAGATTGGGGCCTGCGGCAGATGGCGGGATTACAAGACGGGTGATCTTGCTCCTGTTAAACCAGTAGTTGAAGGTAGAATTCCATTTAATAGCATGCGTATTTACCGGCATGAAGCCGAGAGATACTTCCAGCCCTTTGTTCTGCAGATCGCCAATCGGATAACCGGTGATACTGGCATACCCGGTGGAAGGCGCCAGCACAAAGGGTTGCAACAGGTTGCGTACTTTCTTGTCGTAGAGCGTTACTTCCAGTGTGACCCGGTTGTTCCAGAAGCCCAGGTCTGCGCCGTATTCCATCTCGCTGGCGATCTCGTATTTGATTTTATTATTGCCGATAGTAACAGGAGCGGCGATGCCAAGCGTGTTCTGGTAAACGACCGGGTTCAACTGACTGAAATTGCTGCCAAATGCAGCGGGGCCACCGGTTTCGCCATAGGCGACCCTCAGTTTGGCCTGGTTGATGAAGGGCATGCGCCACCAGCTGAATTTCGCCAGATTGGCAGCCAGCGCGGCTTTCGGGAAAGGGTAAAAAGTATTGTAGTTTGCATTCGTGGTATTTTTATCCACACGGATAGCGGCAGTAGCAATGATCTTGTCATCCCAGTTCATTTCATGCTGCAGAAACGCGCCCGCATTCTGTATCTGCTGGAAATAGCTGTAGGTGGAGCGTATCACGGCATTGTTGGGATTTGTCTGTCCATCTACCATCCCCTCTCCCTGCACCGCGTTGATGTTCAGTTGTTGATTAAAACGAACGAGGCCCGCGGAAGTTTTATTGATGAAGCGGCCCGAAGTGAGGGTGCTCACCAAAGCCAGCTGGAAATTGGTGTTGATATTACGGTTGTTGGTAAACCTGGCAGCGCCGGGATAACCGCTGATCGCATTCTGCTGTGATTGCGCATCTGCCGGCGCGTAAAGCTGCGCCTCGGTGAGCAGGTAATCCATACCGCCCTGGAAGCTGGCTTTCAGCTGGTAGCGCGGCTTTTCAATGAAGGTATAGTTAGTGAGGAACGATTCGATCAGGCGGTTAGTGGTTTCTTTATTGATGAATGCATCCAGCACATGAAAAGGATTTTCGGCGTAGTACGGATTTACAGGATATCTCCCGTCCGGCAGCCGGTGTATCTGCGCATAGGATGGCAGCGAGGTAAGGTTGGTTCCGATATTCACGCCATTGTTATCATTATTTTCCCAACCGCGCTGCGTAACGTTGTTGATAAATACTGAATTCAGTTGCAGGTTCCAGCGCTCGTTGATACGATGGTTAAGATTCGCCCGCAGGGTGGCCCGTTGAAAGCCGGTATTTTTAGTAAGACCATTTTCATTGTTATAACCACCGGAGAGGTAGAACCTTGTCTTTTCTGATCCGCCTGAAATGCCCAGCTGGCTGT
This sequence comes from Chitinophaga vietnamensis, assembly GCF_902167635.1. Taxonomy (GTDB): domain Bacteria; phylum Bacteroidota; class Bacteroidia; order Chitinophagales; family Chitinophagaceae; genus Chitinophaga; species Chitinophaga vietnamensis. The sequence continues at coordinate 360,229 of NZ_CABHMS010000004.1, read as the reverse complement.
AGGTTCCGAGTACAGTATGGCCATAGATCTCTTTGGGATAATTGTAGATGTGGCCGGCATCGCGGGCAGATTTCCACGCAGCGATCTCGCTGTTTTGTTGTGCGGTATCAGCGTAGAAAGCGCGTATCTTGGCTTCGTCCCAGCTGCCATAGGGCAGGAATTTAGTGGCGGAGATGGCAGCGATATCCTGAGAGAAAGTAACCCTGGTAGGACCGGCAGTTCCCTTCTTCGTATTAATGATCACTACGCCGGCATTGGCCAATGTGCCGTAGATGGCCGCTGCGCTGGAACCTTTGAGAATCTCTACTGAGGCAACATCAGCAGCGTTGATATCTGCCAGCCTGTTAGCGAGGTTATCCTGCCCTTTGGAAATGCTGTTGGAACCGTTGAATGTGTTGCTGCCACGGCCTGCATCGAAGCTGGCATCGTTGATGATCACACCATCGAGGATAAATAAAGGCTGCGAGCTGCCCGTGATAGAAGAGATACCTCTGAGCTGCATGGAGATGCCGCCGCCGGGCGCCCCGCTCATCTGCGTAATGGTGGCTCCCACTACCTTTCCACTCAGCGCGCCATCCAGTGTAGACGGTACCGTGGTGCCGGTAAGTCTGGCCGCAGGGATAGATACCACCGCATTGGCTGCATTGCTCTTTTTGATGCTGGACGCCAATCCCGTTGTTACTACGATCTCCGATAATTGTGAAGCGGTGCTTTCCATTACGATATCATGGCGGGAGGCGTTCCCGGCTTTCACCTGTTTATATTGATAACCTATCAGGCTGAACAACAGTACATCGCTGCCCTTGGCTACATTGATTCTGTAATAACCGGCGGTATCTGTGGTGGTGCCTTTATGCGTGCCTGCCACAGCAATGCTCACTCCCGGCAAAGGCTCTCCTGTATTGTTTTTCACTGTTCCGGAGATCATGATTTGCGCGTGGGCAGACAGGATGCCTGTCATGAATAGCAGGCATGCGAGGAACCATTTGCGCGCTTCGCTTCTTTTTGTAAATGTTTTCAGCATAACATTTTGTTTGATCTGTTTGTATATTCTTTTCCTTTGGGCATGCGAGGTCCTGCCGGTGTCCGGATGTATGCTACGTATATACGTTTACGTTATATACCTTCAGGATTTTTTTGTTGTGCGTCGCAAAGGTAAACTGGCGTGATAGAAAAGTCGCTTAAAGGACGAACAGAAAATAATTAGAAAAAACTTAACGCATCTTCCGCTGCTTCTAAGAAAAATCTAATGGGCTACACTGTAAGGCCTGCCTATCTTTGCGGCAATGAAACCATATGAAAATTCTGGTTGTTGAAGATGAAAAAAGAATTGCAGACCTGATCCGCAAAGGCCTTACAGAAGAGGGCTACAACGTGTTGCAGGCATTTGATGGCGAGTCGGCTTACGAGCTGGCACTCAGCTCGAAGCCGGATATGGCGGTGTTGGATATTATGCTACCCGCGATGGATGGCATCGCGCTGTGCAAGACATTGAAGCAACTCGATCCGGAACTGCCGGTATTAATACTTACCGCATTGGGCGAAACAGGCACCAAGCTGGAGGGCTTCGAAGCCGGCGCCAGCGACTATCTCGTGAAGCCCTTCGACTTCCGGGAGTTACTGGCGCGCCTGCGCATCCTGGCACGCCGGAAAAGTGCGGCGAATATTTACAAAGGAGGATTTGTATTACAGATAGAAGACCTCGAACTGAATCTCTACACTAAAGCAGTAACACGCGCCGGACAAGCGATCAGTCTTACCCGGAAGGAATTTTCCTTACTGGAATTTATGATGAGAAATCCGAACCGTGTGCTTACCAGAACAGAGATCGCAGATCGTGTGTGGAATACGACCGACTGGAAAACGAATTTCATTGATGTTTATGTAAATAATTTGCGCAGGAAGATTGACCGGGATTTTAAGCCCAGGTTGATCTATACGAGGACAGGAATGGGTTTTATGTTGCAAACAGGTATTTAAATTTTAACAGGAAGAGACCATGCTTTCACCATTAACATTTGCCGCCAGACTGGGCATTGCTTTTATCCTGGGTGCTGTGATAGGAATGGAGCGCCAATACCGCCAGCGTATGGCCGGCCTCAGAACCAATATGCTGGTGGCATTGGGCGCCAGCATGTTTGTGGGGATCAGCATGCATTTATCGCCGGAAGCGGCCGGGCGCGTTACGTCGTACGTGGTGAGCGGCATAGGCTTTCTGGGAGCGGGTGTGATCATGAAAGATGGCCTCAATGTAAAAGGGCTGAACACTGCCGCCACACTCTGGTGCTCCGCCGCCGTGGGCGCTGCCTGTGGGCTGGGGCTACTGGCCGAAGCATGTATCGGGGCGGTATTCATCTTAGGCACACACCTGCTGATGCGCCCACTGGGCGTACGTTTGGGTAATCTGCCTATCAACAGGAAACTGTCTGCACAAATCGGTTATATACTGGTGATCAAATGTAAGCAGCAGGTAGAAAATCACCTGCGTGTACTGCTCCTGCAAGCTGCCAATGCCGACCACAAACTGTTGCTACGCTCGCTGAGAAGCAGCGACAACGGCGATCCCGCCAATGCGATCATCACTGCGGAAATACTGTCCAATGGCAATGAAGACAGCAACATGGAAAAGATGGCGGCACGCCTTACAATAGAACAGGATGTTACGGAAGTAAGCTGGAACAGGATGGCGAGTGAGTATGATCTTTAATTCAGGAATGATTTTATCTACAATGAAAATTTCAACTTTCCTGTCACATCTTCTCCTCTATTTTTTCTCCTTATAACAAATCACCGCTTCTTCCCCTTCCCTACCGCTATCACTTTCGGTTTACCATTGCTATCCATCGGCTCTGTTAAAAAAACGCCATTCACTTTTTTGTCTGTGGCTTCGGTAAGTTCCGCATCATAAGTGAGTTTGCCTTTCTTTATTTCGTAGAAGCGGGAAGCAACGTAGTACATTGAGTCGTGCGAGGGATAGGCGGGAGTTTGCTCGCTGCCGCCAAATTCCAGGTTGCCGTCGTGGTCCCAGTCTTTAACATCGGAGCTGATGGCCGTCAGGATGGAGTCGGCATGCGAGTTTTCCACATTGAAGACGCAGAGTTTATTTTTATTGGGACGGTCATTTATTTCCAGGAAGAGGAATACCGATCTGCCATCTTCGATCAGGCGGTTACGTTTGCTGCTGTAGTTGATGCTGTCCCGGCTGAAGGTGAAGGTTTTCTTGCCATTCACAAAAATATTACCCTGATATACGGTGATCATCTGTTGCAGACTGCTGGTGTAATGGAGTTCACGTTCTTTCTTTTGCTGTGCCATAGCGGGTTGGCAGCAGATCAGGGCGAGGCATAGTTTAAACAGGTGTTTCATTATTGCGCTTTTATTGGTAAATCTAATAAAATTCTAAATTCCCGTACCTTTGAATTATATAAGGGATAAAGTTATGACAGACAAACTCATTCCTACAGAATCGCTGGCAGAATTCTACAAACGTACCGGGCAGGACATTCCTCCTGAACTGCGCCATACATCAGGCAATCCACATTTCAATGTGCGGGAAAGCCTTTCTGTTGTACGCCAGACGGCCTTCAACCGCCGCGATTATTTCAAGATATGCCTGAGCGATATAAAAAAGGGCGGCGGCGTCCTGCTGTATAACGACCAGGAAATACCACTGGATCAAAGCTGCCTGATCCTCTCCAACCCTGCCGTACCTGCTTCTATAGAAATCAAAGTGCCGTTCTATCGTTCTTATTGCCTGTTCAACACTCCTTTTATAGAAGGATGTATTCCGCGGGATGTGCAACAGGCCTGTCCCTTATTCAATCCTTCCCTGATGCCGGTGATACCGCTTACCAAGGAAGAAAAAAAACGTTTGCAGACATACTTCACGCAGATGCAGGCGCTGCAAGCCACAGACTATCCTTTCAAATGGGATATGATCCGCAACCTGTTGCAGCTGCTGATCCATGAAGGGATCCGTTTGCAGCAAAGCCGCCAGGAGCCGGCCTTCATAGTGCGCGACCGGCTGATGAATGATTTCTTTGCCCTGCTGAACCAGGAGTTCCCGGTAGATTCGCCAGAGGTGCCTTTGAAATTATTAACACCTGCCCTGTTTGCCAGTCAGCTGCACGTGCATGTAAACCATCTGAACAGTGTTGTAAAAAAGCACACCAATAAAACTACCCGCGAAATCATTCACGAACGGGTGATCACCGAAGCCAAAACATTGCTGCGCAATACCAGCTGGAACATCTCGGAAATCGCCTATGCATTGGGTTTTGAATATCCTTCTCATTTCAATAAATACTTCAAACAATTCACCGGCCGCACCCCGCTGGAATTTCGCAGCGGAAAAAAATTGACGACCGCCCGTATTTGATTTGTATAATCATCCCTTTGAATCGTGTAATTGCCATAGTTACCCTCCTTCCTAATTTTACATCGCTAATTCAAAAGCAAAAATTATGAGAAGGATTAAAGCATCAAGAACGGGCTGGAATACCATAATGGCACTTAGCGTTATCCCTTTGTCGGGCTTTGCCATGGATATATTCATTCCATCGTTACCAGATATGGCAGTACAATTGCACACTTCGCCTGCCGCTATTCAATTAACACTTTCATTGTTCATCGTCAGCTATGGTATTTCGCAGCTGGTGGTGGGCGGGCTGATCGACCGCTACGGGCGCTACATTCCCAACATGGCGTCTATGCTGGTGTTCAGTATCGCCAGCTTTATCATTGCCTCTTCCTCCAACCTGCAGGTGATCTATGCCATGCGTATTGTGCAGGGTTTTACGGTGGCAGTGATCGCGATCAGCAAGCGCGCTTATTTCATCGATCTTTATGAAGGGGAAGCGCTGAAGAAATACACCAGCCTGTTTTCGGTGATCTGGTCTATTGCGCCGATCGTAGCGCCTTTTCTCGGCGGATTCTTCCAAACCACCTGGGGCTGGTCGTCCAACTTCATGTTCCTCGGTTATTTCGGGCTGGCATTCTTTCTCATTGAAGCAGCCATTGGCGGCGAATCTATGAAAGCGGCACAGCCATTCAGTGTGCGCACTATGGCACAAACGTATCGCACCATGCTCAGCACACCCGACTTCACAGCGGGTATTGTAGTACTCGGACTTTCCTACGGCATGGTATTGCTATATGGCATGTGCAGTCCGTTCCTGATCGAGCGGCAATTACATTTCTCTGCAGCAGTGACCGGCTATTGTTCATTATTCTCCGGTGTGTCAGTGATGATCGGCGGATCAGTATCGAGGATGCTGGTGAGCAAACCATTTTCAAAAAAGATGATACTGGCCAATGTTATACAGTTGCTGGCTGTGGCCATTATGATCCCGCTCACGATGTACTATCATAATTTATTCACGCTGTTAGTATATGTGTTCCTTTTGCACAGCACTGCCGGGTTCATCTTCAACAACCTGATGTCGTATTGCCTGATCCGCTTTCCGCAATATGCCGGTAAGTCCAGCGGTCTCACTGGTGGCGGATTTGCGGTGATCACTTCTATTCTCAGCTCTTCCATGGTAAAAACTATTTCTATTACCAGTCAGCCGGCGCTGGGTTTAACTTACGGTATCATTGCAGCTATTGCTATTGTGTTCCTTGCCAGGACAAAATGGAAAGGCGCAACACCAGTAGCCCACAAAGAAGTAGAAGAAGAAGTACCTGTTATGCAGGCAGCAATGTGAGGGGAATTTAGGGATGTGAGAATGTGAGGATTTGAGAATGTGAGAATGTGAGAATTTGATGGAAACTTCAGGTCCGCCATAAATTCTCACATTCTCACATTCTTACATCAAAAATTTTTATTGGAATGCTAAAAATATTAGTATTTTTACCAAAAATTTTAGCGTAAATTGCCCACTGAAAGAGCAGATATCATCGCACAGCTGCAAAGGGATATCCTTCTGTTACAAGGGCTCAAACCAACATTATACAATGCTGCGGTGGATGTAGGGCTTGGGCCGGTGAGAGAAGCATTTGCAGATGGGATATTTCCCACAGGCGCTGTACATGAATTACTGAGTGCAGATGCGGAGCATGCCGCGGCCACTACAGGTTTCATCAGCAGCATATTGGGAGGTCTTATGCAGGATGGCCGTGCTGTGATCTGGATCAGTACTGCGCGAAAGATATTTCCGCCAGCGCTCAAGAGCTTCGGCATTGAGCCGGACCGCATCATTTTCATTGATACTGCCAACGATAAAGAGTCGCTTTGGGTAATGGAAGAAGCACTCAAATGTGAAGGCCTCGCAGCTGTGGTGGGCGAGATAAAAGACGTGAGCTTCACGCATTCCAGGCGTTTGCAGCTGGCGGTGGAAAAAAGCAGGGTAACAGGTTTCATTCACCGTCATCAGCCACGTACGGTTAATACAACAACCTGTGTATCCCGCTGGCTGGTGTCACCACTCGCCAGCGGTCCGGAAGAGCTATTACCCGGCGTAGGGTTTCCCCGCTGGAATATAGTACTGCAAAGGATCCGCGGCGGCAAGCCCGGATCATGGCAAGTAGAATGGTCTGATGGAAAATTACAATCCATTCACCACCGCATGGCTACCGTACCACAGCGGCCCATGCGTAAAATCAGCTAGGCATGCCACGGCGCTATGTATCCATATGGTTCTGTCACCTGCTGACGGACTGGCAAACACGCCGGCAGCCTGCGCTGAAACAATTGCCTTTCGTATTTGCAGCGCCGGATCATGGCCGCATGAAAGTAACGGCAGCCAACAAAGCAGCACAACAGCAAGGTATCGATACCGGCGCCACCATAGCGGATGCCAAAGCGCTTGTACCTGCATTACAAGTGCTGGATGATATCCCCGGCCAGGAAGAAAAATTGCTCACCGCACTGGGCCACTGGTGTATCCGTTATACGCCTGTTGTTGCGATCGATCCGCCAGCAGGGCTCCTGCTCGATGCCAGCGGATGTGCGCACCTGTGGGGCGGCGAGCTGCCCTATCTCAAAGATATCGTTACACGCCTGCGTAACTTCGGCTACGATGTTCGTATAGGCATGGCCGATAGTATCGGCGCCGCATGGGCAATAGCACGCTACCGGCCGCAGCTGCCAGTAGTGCCTTCCGGCGAACAAACAGCAGCGTTGTTACCGCTGCCGCCCACGGCGCTCCGGCTGGAGCCCTCCATAGTGGAGCGTTTGCAGAAACTCGGGCTACATCAGGTGAATGATTTTATCCACCTGCCACGCAGCGCATTGCGCCGCCGTTTCGGCGCCGCGTTGTTACAAAGGCTGCATCAGGCCATGGGCACGGCTGCAGAAGCCATCATTCCGCTGGAACCTCCCCTGCCTTACCAGGAGCGGCTACCCAGCCTGGAACCGATCAAAACTGCCACCGGTATAACTATTGCGCTGCAACAGTTGCTGGATACGCTTTGCCAGCGCCTCGAACGCGAAAGCAATGGCCTCCGCAGCGCTACTTTCAAGTGCTACCGCGTGGATGATAAAACTACCACGATCTCCATCGGTACCAACCGCGCTTCGCACAATGCGGCACACCTCTTCAAATTGTTTGAGCTGAAAATAGCACAGGTAGCGCCAGGCCCCGGCATCGAACTGTTTGTTTTGGAAGCGCCCAAAGTAGAGGCTGTAACGCCCGCCCAGGAAGCGTTGTGGGCTAAGAACGGTGGATTGGAAAACAAGGCTGTTGCGGAACTGCTGGACCGGATCACCAACAAAACAGGCAAAGGCACTGTTCACCGTTACCTTCCCGATCAGCATCACTGGCCGGAAAGGTCCATCAAAAGCGCAGTTACTTTCAGCGAACAGCCGGAGATCGAATGGCGGACAGACAAACCAAGGCCCTTGTGGCTCCTGCCGGAACCCGCGCCAATACAGGTAGCGGCGCCGATACCGGATTATCCGCCCATGCTGTTCATCTATCGCGGGCAACTGCACCGCCTCAAAAAAGCGGATGGCCCGGAACGTATCGAACGGGAATGGTGGCTGGAAACAGGCGAGCATCGCGACTACTACAACGTAGAAGATGAAGAGGGCCGCCGCTACTGGATTTTCAGGCTCGGGCATTATGATATGGAACAACAACAGTGGTTTATCCACGGCTTTTTTTCGTGAAGTTTGAAACGGCGAGTATGCATTATACAGAACTACAGGTAACCACCAACTTCAGTTTCCTGCGTGGCGCCTCCCATCCGGACGAACTGGTAGAACAGGCTGCCAGCTTCGGTTACAAGGAGATCGCGATCACCGACCGCAACAGCGTGGCCGGCATCGTGAGAGGCCATGTGGCTGCCAAAGAAAGAAACATGCGCATCATCCCGGGATGCCGTCTCGACCTGGTAGATGGCGCCAGTATGCTCGCATACCCTACCTGCCAGGAGGCCTATGGCAGGTTATCTGCGCTCCTCACAAAGGGAAACCTGCGCACGAAAAAGGGGCAATGCCATCTTTATAAAACAGATGTATACGAACATGCAAAGGGGCTGCTGTTCATCGCCATCCCGCCCGCCTCGCTGAACAGCCAGTTCGATTACGACGATACTTTCAAGCAAGTGATAGCCGAATATAAAGAGGCCTTGGGATCACAACTTTATCTCGCCGTAACAAGAGGATACCAGGGCGATGATTTCAAAAAGATGTTCCGTTTGTCACAATTAGGCAACAGGCTGAACATCCCGCTGGTGGCCACCAACGACGTGCACTATCATATACCGGAACGCAGGCAGTTGCAGGATGTGCTCACCTGCATCCGGGAGAAATGCACCATCTATACCGCAGGCTACCGCCTATACGAAAATGCGGAAAGATATCTTAAAGATCCTAAAGAAATGGAACGCCTCTTCCGCCAGTATCCCGATGCGATCCGCCGCACGCAGGAGATAGCTGAAGCATGTCAGTTTTCGCTGGATTCGCTCCAATACGTTTATCCGGAAGAGCTGACCAGCGAAGGGCGCACGCCGCAGGAAGAGCTGACCCACCTCACCTGGCTCGGCGCGAGAGAGCATTTCGGTGAGGAGATACCGGAGAAGATCACAACAGACATCAACTATGAATTGAAGTTCATAGAAGAAATGAATTATGCATCCTATTTTCTCACGGTACATGATATTGTGCGCTTTGCGAGGTCGCAGCGTATACTCTGCCAGGGGCGCGGGTCTGCGGCTAATTCGGTGGTCTGTTTCTGCCTGGGCATCACCGCAGTAAATCCCACCAAGTTCGATCTGCTCTTTGAACGCTTTCTCTCTTCTGCCCGTAATGAACCACCTGATATTGATGTGGATTTTGAACATGAAAGACGGGAAGAAGTGATACAATACATCTATGATAAATATGGGCGGGACCGTGCGGCGATCGTGGCTACCGTTACGCAACAGCGGCATAAGGGCGCCATCCGTGATGTAGGAAAGGCCATGGGCCTCTCTGTAGATATGGTTGGCCGGCTGTCTGATTCCATCTGGGAATTTACAGATGAGTGGTTTGATGGCCGGCATGTTTCCCATCAGGGTTTCAGTCCTGATGATCCGCACCTGCGCAAAGTGCTGGAGCTAACGGAGCAACTGATCTCCTTTCCGAGGCAGCTGGGGCAGCATACCGGCGGCTTCGTGATCACACAGGGCAAGCTCACGGACCTCTGCCCGATACTCAATGCACGCATGGAAGACCGTACCAACATCGAGTGGAACAAAGATGATATCGAAGCGCTGGGATTCCTGAAGATAGATGTATTGGCACTGGGCATGCTCACCTGCATCCGCAAAGCGTTTGACCTCCTGAAAGATCACTACGGTAAGGAATACACGCTGGCGAATGTGCCGCAAGATGATCCGGCGGTATATGAGATGATCAGCCATGCAGATACGATCGGCGTTTTCCAGATCGAAAGCAGGGCGCAACAATCCATGCTGCCGCGGTTGAGGCCCAAGGACTTTTATGATCTTGTGATAGAAGTGGCAATTGTAAGGCCCGGGCCTATTCAGGGCGGGATGGTGCATCCTTATTTGCGTAGACGCAAAGAGGAAGAAAAAGTAGAATACCCTTCCGAGGAGTTGAGAGAAATATTGAAGAAAACCCTGGGCGTGCCGCTCTTTCAGGAGCAAGCGATGAAGATCGCTATTGTAGGCGCAGGCTTCACGCCCACTGAAGCAGATGCGCTTCGCCGCAGTATGGCTACTTTCAAAAGCGGCGGCCAGGTGAGCCGTTTTGAGAAAAAGCTCATCGATGGCATGGTAGCAAAAGGCTATGAAGAGGCGTATGCAAAGCGCATCTTCAAACAGCTGGAAGGCTTTGGCAGCTATGGTTTCCCGGAATCGCATGCCGCCAGCTTTGCCGTACTGGTATACATCTCTTCCTGGATCAAATGCCACTACCCCGATGTTTTTGCCTGTGCCTTATTGAACAGTATGCCCATGGGATTTTATCAACCCGCACAGATCGTGATCGATGCGCGTAAACACCAGGTAACTGTAAGGCCGGTAGATGTGAATCATTCCTGTTGGGATAATACCCTGGAAAAGATCGATGAAACGCAACATGCACTACGCCTGGGATTCAGGCAGGTGAAGGGTTTGAAGGAGGATGATATACTGCCGCTTATCCACGCCAGGCAGGCGCACTATGCCACTGTTCATGCACTCCGCGATGCCGGCGTACCGCAAACGGCGATGGAAAAACTCGCCGACGCAGATGCTTTCCGGTCCATGGGGCTCGACCGCCGCCGCGCACTCTGGGAAGTATCGGCACTACATGACCGTCCCACTGGTATGTTCACCGGGCAAGCCTCTGAAAGTGCCGCCGAGCCGGCCATCCAGCTGCCCGAGATGATGGAATCAGAACATGTGATCCAGGATTACAGCACCACCTCCCTCTCCCTGAAGGCGCACCCCGTCAGCTTTGTACGCGATCAGCTGCAACGGTTGCAGGTGCGCACTACCCAGGAACTGGAACAAATGAATGATGGCGATTTTGTAAGAGTGGCCGGCCTCGTATTGGTACGGCAAAGGCCCGGCACCGCCAGCGGTATCTGTTTTATTACCATCGAAGATGAAACAGGATGCAGTAACCTGGTTGTTTTCAAGCAACTCTTCGACCTTTTTCACAAAGAGATCGTGCAATCAAAGCTACTCATGGTAGAAGGCAAATTGCAACGCGAAGGAGAAGTGATACACGTAGTGGTAGAGCATTGTTATAACTTCTCAAAGCTGCTGCGCCACCTGCTTCCTGCGAAAAAGGCTGTGGAAGCGGATGAGAACAATGTGCCGGGACAAGGCAGGATTTTTCACGAGGGAAGGAATTTTAAGTAGCCTATTTCGCTACTACTCCCTGCTTCTGCATATCTGCCACTACCGCTTTACTGAAGCTGGTGGCCAGCGCCGAGGCATTACTGGGATCAAAGGTTTTGCCCTGTGCAGAGTAATCCAGCGTTTGCCCTTTTACGGAATACAGGTTCGCTTCCAATGTATAATCTACGGAAGTGCTGTAATAGCCGGGAGTATAAGTACGGTCGTAGATCACACGGTAGTAAGGATACCAGTGGCTGCGGATCACGGCAAACGGCGTGTAAGACATACGGCCGGGTGAATAATATTTTTCTTTGTTTTTGTCGAGCATGGAGAGGATCATCACGCCATCAAAACCTTTATCGCTCACCTGGCTCACGGCTTCCGTTTCGGAAAGGCCTTCAAATGCTTTCGGGCCAAAGGTAGCAGTAGCTGTGGCGGCCTGGATGCCGCTGGCAGTCAGCTGTTGCGACATAGCGTTTTCAAGGCTTTCCCTGATCTCCCTGTCTTTCGCACCGGCCATCCCAAGCACGAGTACCTTACTGAATTTTTGTGGCGGCAGGCCCGGTTCTTTCCAGGTAGAGATAAGGCTGGTAGAGGAGCAGGCGGCCAACAGCATGGCGGCTAATAGCAATAGCGGTGAAACTTTCATAATGTAATTTTTTTTGGGTGATGAATGATAAACATCCGATCACGTCAAAAAGTTTACCTGAACGCCACTACGTAGTTGGCAGCCTGCTACGCCGTACCAGTTTTATCAGGCTGTTTTCATTTTCAGATGATCTACAAATTGCGCGACGGCCGCCGCCAGCTGCTCCTGCAAAGCAGGTTCTTTAAATACGGCTGCAGATTGATGTATCTCAGCATGTTGAAAGAAATAGCTGACAGTAAATTTCCCGGTGATGGTTGCGCCCAGTCGTTGCAGGATCACTTCTGCATGCGTGATGGCGATAGTACCACCGCCGCCTGGCGAGGCTGATAGCAGCAGTACCGGCTTGTTGCTGAGTATCCGGTAATTGCGTGCCGCGCGTGATATCCAGTCGAGCGTATTTTTAAAAAATGCCGGCACCGATCCGTTGTGCTCCGGTACGGCCACTACCAGGCCGCTGGCGCTGTCGAGGATTTCTTTCAGGCGAAAAACGTTTTCCGGTATGCCCTGCTCCTTTTCTTCATCCGGAGAATACATCGGCAATGGAAAATCGCGCAGGCTCAGCAAAGTATGTTCCATTGCTGGCAACATGCCTGCGACCGTGGCCGCCAGGCTTTGATTGATCGATTGCTGGCTATTGCTTCCAGCTAACAAAAGTATGCTCATATTAGTTAGTCGGCTAAGTATTTGATTAAAAAAATTTTATACCAGATTATTGTATACTTTTTCCAGCAGCCGGGAAAGTTCGGCTGTTTCTTTTTCTGTAAAACCTTGGGTGGTCAGTGCTTCCATGGTATTCCACACTTTCATGATCTGTTTATATGCCCGTTTCCCTTTTTCGGTGAGATAAATGCGGGAGGCTCTTTTATCTTTTGTATCTTTCTCTTTGGAGATCAGTTCATTTGCCACCATGCGGTCAATCATATTTGAAATGGTGCCATGCTGGATGCACAGCTTATCTACCAATGAGGATACGAGCTGCCCGTCTTCCAGGTGCAGATAATACAGGAGAATATCCTGCCCGGCATGAATGCCCACATCCGACAACAACGCGTTGGTCTTGTTGCGGCGTGATTTGCTGATCTCTATAAACAGCCGGCCGATGGCATGCTTCGGCAAGTGTTTTTTCATGCTCCAAATATAGGAAAATATATTTAGTCACCTAAGTTTTTTTTCGCAATTAGTTTATGCTTTTTGATGAAATTACCTCATCTTGCAAGCATATCTATATACATCACATTGGAATCAACAACACACGTACAACCGGAATCTCAAAAGCTCAAGAGGGGCTTACAGAACAGGCATATACAGCTGATAGCGCTGGGAGGCGCCATTGGCACCGGGCTGTTCCTGGGGATAGGGTCTGCGGCCGTACTGGCGGGGCCTTCTGTTATTTTAGGATATGCATTGGCAGGCGTAATCGCATTTTTTATTATGCGGCAGCTGGGCGAAATGGTGGTAGAAGAGCCGGTATCCGGCAGTTTCAGCCACTTTGCCTATAAATACTGGGGCACCTTTGCCGGCTTTGCCTCTGGCTGGAACTATTGGATATTGTATATCCTGGTGAGCATGTCGGAGCTTACAGCCATCGGCATCTATGTACATTTCTGGGCGCCTGGCATACCTTTATGGGCATCGAGCCTGTTCTTCTTTGTAGCGATCAATGCGCTGAACCTCAGCTCTGTAAAGGTTTACGGCGAAGCGGAGTTCTGGTTCTCGATCATCAAAGTGATCGCAATCGTGGCGATGATCGGCTTCGGTACCTACCTGTTGATCAGTGGCAGCGGCGGACCGCAAGCCAGCATACAAAACCTTTGGAACGATGGCGGCTTCTTCCCGAAAGGTCTCTTATCTTCTGATGGCAAAGGCGGCTACCAGGGCCTGTTTGCGGCTATCACACTGATCATGTTCTCTTTCGGCGGGTTGGAACTGATCGGCATCACCGCTGCGGAAGCTGACCGGCCTGATAAAACCATTCCGAAAGCAACTAACCAGGTGATCTACCGTATCCTGATATTTTATGTAGGCGCTTTGATCATCCTGTTCTCTTTATCTCCCTGGAAAGGCATTACTACGAACAGCAGTCCTTTTGTGATGGTATTTGAAAGCCTGAAAGGCTTCCAGTTCCATCTCTTTGGTAAAACCATTTATTTCACCAGTTTGATCGCCAATGTGCTGAACCTGATCGTGCTAACAGCGGCGCTGTCGGTTTACAACAGTTGCGTGTACAGCAACAGCAGGATGTTGTATGGCCTCTCGCGGCAACGGAATGCGCCTGCTTTCCTGTCGAAGCTCAACACCAATCACGTGCCGGTAAATGCCATCATCGTATCAGGCTTATTCGCCGCGATCTGCATCATCGTTAACAAGCTGATACCGGAGAAAGCGCTGGAAGTGCTGATGTCGCTGGTGGTGTCTTCCCTGATGATCAACTGGCTGATGATTAGTGTGGTGCATTTGAAGTTCAAACAAAATAAAAGGATAGCGGATATCAAAACGAAGTTTCCATCTTTTCTCTACCCGGTATCAAATTATATCTGCCTGATATTCCTGGTGGGTATCCTCATCCTGATGTGGCTCACCGGCATGAAACTGCCAGTGGCATTGATTCCTGGCTGGATACTGTTTTTGTATGTCTGTTTTCTGGGAATTAAGAAGAGGAATGCAGAACAAGCGTAAATAGCAAGGAGCCTCCCCGCTTTAGCGAGGGAGGCTTCCATGTATATTTGGGGTTATTTTTTCAGCGAGAAGATGTTGTAAGTAAAGCCGATGAAGAAGGCCGGCCGGTATACCTGGTCGTAGTTTATTTCGGTGTTGTTTACATTTGTAAATTTGTAGGTTGCTTTTTGCGATTTATTACTGGCTTCGTTGTCGTACTCAAGGTTAGCGGTATTGAGTAATTTGAAGCGGTTGAAGGCACAGCCGGCAGTAAGTACAAGGCGGTTCCGCGCCATCATGAAGAGACTTGCGCCAAAATAAAAACCGATAGATTGCCCATCCGTTGGGGCGCTGATACCAACAGAACCACCGTAAGTCAAGCCTTTTGCTTTCCTTTGATAAGCATGAAACATCAGGCCTACAGCATGTTTGAGCATATCGCCACGGTTTTTCTGCACACCGGTAACGCCCTTACCATCATATACATAAGTATAGTTTTCATCGCCACGGAAGCTCAGAAGGTAGCCGGTGCTCATGTCTATTTTCCAGCCACCATCTGTTCGGAAGATAATAGGATCAAATTCTTTAATGAGCTTTCCGGCACGGTCTTTTAGTTGAGCTCTTACTGTAACAAGATCACTATCGAGCGTTACCGTACACGCCACTACCGTAAATGTTGCGTTCATAACGCGATAGTAGAGATCTACTCCCCGGTTAGCCTTTGCAATGATATCAATACGTTTGCTATCAATCTGCTCAAATTTTTTTGTCAGCAGATCAAAATCCTTACTGAAGGATTGTTTATTATCAATGGCTGCGCTTTTATCTTTTTCTACTCTTACAGTGAATCCTTCAGCTGGGGCGGTGATCTTTACTTTCACCGCTGCTTTTTCTTCGATCGTTGCTGGCACGTTCAGGAGCCTGTACACGCCCTTGGCCTTAACATAAGCGGAAGCAAGATTATTCATCTCCTCCTCGACCTCCATCCTTATCCGGTTAATATTCGTATCTCCGGCGTTGACAGAATTACACATATAATGCTGCAAATTCGACTTGAATACAAGTGTGTCTTCAATAAAAGGTGGTAGTAGCAAGGTATCAATATAATCTTCAGCAGACACATAACGACGGATGGCTCTAAATGCCTCAAAAAAATCATTGCAATGCCTGGTCAGTGCTTCATGCAAACTATCAGCTCTTCTGATAGCTTTTTCGTGTGCTGCGACAGCAACGACTTTATTAGCCCTTCTTCCAGTAACAATTTCTCTGAAGTGACGGACTGCCTTTTTTTTATCAAGCACAGTTCCTTCCTCGCCATTACCCTCCTTCATTCCAGCGAGAATGCCTGATATCCCCGGCAGGTCGCCAGAAAAAATACCAGTAAGGTTGATGGCGGTATCCAGTCCCAGGTCTTTCTTTGAAACGGCAGCCCCGCCAATCATTACAAATGTATTCACATTAGAGACAAGTATTTTGACAGAAGAGTCGAATTTCGCTCTCCGGATAGTATTATCGAGCCTGAATGGATTGAGTTTGTACTCCCGCTGCTGCGCCAACAGTTGCGCACACCAACTACATAAGAGAAGGAAAAAGATGAAGTGTTTCATATAACAATATTTGGGATGAGATAAATAAGTGCTGCTCCATTTACTTTCATATCCAGGGATTTCGTAAATTTAGTTACCTCGAAAAGCTGTACTCACAGGATAACCGGGAGCACGATACTTTTAAACAATGCTGTACAGTTGTATTTGTTGCTGTAAAATTCCTATACGAAGCAGGGAAATACAAGGGGAAAAAGACGGTGAGATACCGGGGAAATTCCCGTATGTGGCGCGCATAACACGACATTACTTTGCACCTGTAATTAATTCCTAACCTTAAAAACTCCTAAGCATGGCAAATCCTAAACCAAAGTTCGGTAAGCCCATTGACGTAAATTCTGCAACACAACTGTTTACATCGTACATCAGAATCAGGGAACGATCAATAGAAAAAATCAGTAAAGCGCTGGAAGGAGACGACGAAGCAATACGGTATTATTGTGGCAGACCAGATAAACGCCTGGACCCTTTAACCGAAGATATGGCGTTCTATTTTGACAAGCAAACGCTTACCTCGATGCTAACAAAGATTCTGGAAGACAAAGCCGATGGATTCGTATTGTTTCACGGAGCACGCCCGGAATGGGATGCAGAGACAGGTGAAGATACTTCCAAGATTCCTAAAGGAAGACCGACTATTATGGTATTCCCATTTAAATGTGAAGAAGACCAGGTACCTACGCTACGGGAAAGTTACAGCTTTTACAATCTTACAGATGTTGGTGAAGAACACCCAGGAACAGGTGGAGGTATTAAACTGACAAGAATACCAGGGCCTTACCAGGACCTGATACCCGTTCCTTCTAAAATCACTGACGTGCACGGCATCTTTGGCTAAACATGCTCAAAACCATACTCCACTCCCTCTCCATCTGGATCGTTGTTCTTCCTGCCATAACAGGCGCCATCAACTACAAAAGGCTGAACAATGACTCCAGATGGATATTCATACTTACGCTGGCGGCGTTCCCGCCCCAGTTCCTGACGCCTATTATCAATAAGGAAACCTTTTGGCTCAGTATCAGCTATAATCTTTATACACCCATTGAGTTCAGCATCTTGTATCTCTTATTCAGAAAAAAAATGGTATCCTCTTTCCACCGACGATGGTTATTCATATCACTCATGCTGTATGTGATCATAACACTTGGCATAGTGCTGCAACAAGGCATTGGCGACGGCTTCCTGAATATACTCGCGTGTGTAAACAATATCATATACATGACCTGGATACTCCTCTTCCTGAAAGAACAATACGATGCAGACAATGACCTGATCCACAGCAGCACACCATTTACCTGGTACCTGCTGGCATTCCTGATATACGCCCCGTGTACGTTACTTTCCACAGCTTTGTACCATTACGTCAGGGACCCGGTCAACCGCGATCTATTCGGGATCACCCTCATTAACGACATCTGCAACATATGGATGTACATCTGCTTCACCGCAGGGCTATCCATACGGCAGCAGCATCAGACAACAGGATAGTTTATTGAAAATATGACAGCTTCATTCACCGAAGAACTAATGTATGCCGCCATCCTCTGCACCGTGCTGTTTTTTATCTTCACCGTATTCAGCATCTCCTATCTGCTGATCTTCCGGAAGAAAAGAAAAAAACATCATGAAGAGATAGACACCTTCAAAAAAGAATTTCAGCGGCAACTGCTTCAATCACAAATTGAAGTGCAGGAATACACGTATAATGCCCTCTCTAAAGAGCTGCACGACAACGTAGGCCAGCTGCTCAGCACCTCGCGGATGCTGCTGGGCCTCACAGAACGAAACATGTCCAACCCGCCGGATACACTGCTCACCGCCTACGCCACCCTCGGCGATGCCATCAGCGAACTACGCTCCCTTTCCAAATCACTGAACCGTGAATGGCTGGAACAGTTCAGCTTCACCGACAACCTCGCCACTGAAATCACCCGGATCAACAATACCGGCGTACTACGGATTGCCGCCACTTTCAAGGATCAATGCACACTCCCGCTCAGGTCCGAAGAACAAATCATCCTTTTCAGAATCGTGCAGGAAGCGATTCAGAATGCCATCAAACATGCACAGGCACACAATATCCTCATTAATATCAAAGGCGACGGCCAGGCAGTATATATCCATATCGATGACGATGGAAAAGGCTTCAGCCCAAGCGCCAAGCTCACCGGCATGGGCCTGCTCAACATGAAACACCGCACCACCCTGCTGGGAGGCGACATTCAATGGCATACCCTGCCCAACACCGGCACCAGCGTGCAAATTGTTATTCCCGAAAAAAATAGTTTATGAAAATTACAATCGGATTGGTAGATGACCATCAACTCTTCCTGAAATCATTGGGCATGATGCTCGAGAGCTTCCAGGTATATGAAGTGGCGGTAGAAGCACTCAATGGAAAAGATCTGCAACACAAGCTGGCAACGGCTAACAGCAAGCCATCCTTAATGCTGATAGATGTGAACATGCCAGTGATGGATGGCATCGAAACCGCCCGCTGGCTAACAACCCATCATCCCGAAATAAAACTGGTAGCGCTATCCATGAACGATAGCGACCAGGCCATCATCAAGATGATACAAGCCGGATGCTGTGCCTACCTACTCAAAGATACTCATCCCAACGAACTGGAAAAGGCACTGCACGAAATACATACCAAAGGCTATTACAATGCCGACGCCTCCAACATTAACTTCAGACGCCTGTTACAGAAAGCGGATGAACTGAAAGAAATAAAACTGAGCGCCAAAGAACTGCAATTCCTGAAACTCGCCTGTAGTGAGCTTACCTACAAGGAAATTGCCGCCAACATGAAGTTAAGCGAAAGAACGATCGACGGGTACCGCGAATCCCTGTTTGAGAAGTTCCACGTGCAAAGCCGCGTAGGGCTTTGTCTGGAAGCGCTGAGAAAAGAATTTGTGTCGCTGTAATGAAAATAAAAAAGCCCGCTACACAACGCGCAGCGGGCCTTTCTATTTTTCAGCAAATACTAGTGATCTGCGTCATCTCCATCTTTTTTACCATGACCGCCACCCTGTGCATTCAGTGCTTTCAGTTTGGCTTGCTGGTCGGGTGTGAGGATGGTAGCAAATTGTTGCTTACGATAAGCAGAAATGTCTTTGAAGCCTTTGGCATCTTTCTGGCCGCTCGCTTTCAGCGCATCTTTACGACGGATGCATTCTGTGTTTACATCCAATACTTTTTTGTACTGGTCGTCGGTCAGCGATAATTTCGACTTCAGCTCATCGGCATAAATCTTTGCTCTTTCTTCCGGGGGAGGGAGTTGTTTCTTTGCCTGAGGCGCTTTAGCCGGCGCCTGTTGAGGTGCTTTGGCCGGGGCTTGCTGTGCAGCAGGCGCCTTGGTAGCCGCAGTTTGTGCGAATGCAGGTGCAGCAGCGATCAGCAGTGCAGCAGCAACGACTAAGTTTTTCATATTGATGAAGTTTTAGTAAACGCAAAGTAGACAATTTCCCTGCCAAAGCGATCCGTTAAGCCCCCCTTCCACCGTAAATTTAAGTCTATTTTAAGGCGAGCGGCCGCACCTCCTGCACCAGTGTCAGCAACATCTTGCCCGGTTCCTCCATCGGAATAAGGTGGGAAGAGTGCTCAAACCAGATGGCTTTCTTCAATGGCGCCTGCACCTGTTTCATCCACAGCGCCACCGGTTCCGCAGGGGTTGTATAGTCGTGGCGCCCCATGAACATGAACACCGGGATAGGGAATTTCTTCACCCATTTAAAGTCTACATTCAAAAACTCCGGCAGGATGCGGCCCAGGGTAAACATGTTCCCCTCGTCGATGGCGTTCGCATCTTCATCCGTATAATCAGGCGAGAGCAAAGGCGCGTTGAAGAAAAACCCGAAATCATGACGGTAGGCGGCCAGTCCGCCGTAGTACTGTGGCCATTTCCGGGCGATGATGATACGTTCTCTCGTGATCGGCTTACCACCGGGATAAGGAGAGATAGACAGCAGCTCTTTCAAAGCTGTATCATTCTTCAGCCGGGTAGCCTCTTTGATCGCGAACTCCACGCTCAGGCGCTCATTGTCCTGCGTATTCACATTCTGCCCGATACCCACATAGGCATAAAAAAGATCCGGACGTTTCAAAGCGGCCGCCATGCCCACTACCGTGCCCCAGCTATGTCCCATCAGAATAATTTTCTGCTTGTTATATTTCTTCCGGATAAATTCCGCCAGCTTCACCGCGTCATCTACATATTGATCAATGTGGATCGTGTTACCCAAACCAGTGGTATCATTGGTACGGAAGGTTTTGCCGGATGCGCGCTGATCGTATTGCACCATGGTGAAATACTCTTCCATCGGGCGTTGGAAGGTCCACGCGATGGGCGCCATCGGAGAGGCCGGGCCGCCATGAATGAACAGGATCACAGGATTGCTCCGGTCTTGCCCACGTACAAATACCCATTGCTGCACGCCGTTGATATCAACGGGATAGCTTTCCTGTACCCCGTCGGGGTTCAGTATCCGGCCAAGGTCGGTGATGATTTTTTTACTGGAAGCGTATTTGTCTTTGGTTTGAGCGCTTGCGAACGAGAACAGGCATACGAGAGAGATGATGACAGTTGTAATGTTTTTCATAATTTAGAAATTGGCATTCAGTGAAATTACAACATTTATCATCATCCATTATGAGCGCTACACTATTTCTGATCCGGCACGGACAATCACAATGGAACCTGGAAAACCGCTTCACAGGCTGGAAAGACATCGACATCACTCCTGCCGGCGAGGCGGAAGCCCATCAGGCGGGCATCGATTTAAAAGGGCAGCGGATCGATATCGCTTTCACGTCAACGCTTATACGTGCACAACATACGCTGGATATTGTGCTAGAAGAAACGGGGCTACAACACATCCCGGTGCTGCGCAACAAGGCCCTGAACGAGCGCTCCTACGGCGATCTTGAAGGGCTCAACAAAGCAGATACCGCGAAACAATATGGTGAAGAACAAGTACATACCTGGCGCCGCTCTTTTGATGTAAGACCACCGGGAGGAGAAAGCCTGAAAGATACTTACAACCGCGTGATCCCCTATTTTCTGCAAGAGATATTACCTTATCTCACAGCAGGAAAAAATGTGCTCGTGGTGGCGCATGGCAACAGCCTGCGCGCATTGGTGATGTTCCTCGATCACCTCAGTCCTGATGAGATACTAAAGCGGGAAATCGCCACCGGCGTGCCTTTGACATACCAGTTGAGTGATCAGACGCTGGCGGAATTAAAACAGGCGCCGGATCATTATTGAGGCACTACGCTGTCGATCCAGTGGAGGATACTGTCTTTCTGCACAGCGTCTAAACGGGCGTCTGTGTGTATGAGGGTATAGGAAGAGAGGGGCATATCGCCTTTTACTATCTCGGAGCGCATTCTCTTCAGTTTATTAAGCTGACGTTTGGCCGAATAGCTGCCAAATTCAGAAAAGTTCAGTTCTGATTTCCCATTTTTCACATGCGATGCCAGCATCCATCCCACTGGTTGCAGGTTGGCATACCAGGGATAACGGGTGTTATTACTATGGCAATCGTAACAGGCCGTTTCCAGTATCGTGCGTACGGATGCCGGCACCATATATACATGCCCGATATCCTGCGGAAACGGGCCACTGTTCAGGTTCCTGGACGGCCGAATGAATTGTATCACCACCATAAGGACCAATAGTATCCAAATTATTTTCTTCCGCATAGAGATAAATTGAGGGACGCCTCACAACGTCCTTGTAAATATACTTATTTGAACACAGTTTGTACGCTGCCACAATCAGACATCTTGCTGCCCATATAAGGATTTTTGATGGCCTCCGTTTCACTCAGCCAGCTACCGCCTTTATTGTTGTTATACATCGGGCAGTGATCCTGGTAGAGTGTTTGACCTGCGCCAAAAGCCTTTACCAGCGCGAGCATGTCGGCACTCATCTGCTCAAAGTGTTCACGCTGGTGGCCGATGTTACCGGCATTTTTACCAATATGTTCTGCATGTTCTTTCAGATCATCTTCATTATCCTTGTAAATTTTCTGTTGGTCCGCGGCGAGCGCATCTGTTTTTATAGTCACTAATGCTTGATACATGGCTTCACCGGCCTTGGCGGCAACGACATCATCATCGGCAGCAAGGCCATTTTTAAGTGCAAGATATTGGTCAACCACCGCTTTCCATGAAGTGGTGAAACCGGCATCTGCTTTACTGTCTACAAGTGCGGCCACCGGCGCCGATGGCGCGGCAGCAGCTTCTTTGTGTGCATTGTTGTTACAAGCTGCGAGGATCAGCACAGATACAGCAGTAGCGCTGAGGAGGATCTTTTTCATGTGTTTTATTTTATTGTAAGGTTTCTTTTATCGTACCGCAGGTCATCATTTTTTCGCCGAAATAGGGATTCTTTATCGCAAGCCCATTGCTTAGCCACAGTGCGCCTTTGTCTTGCATGCAGCATTCTGCAAGGACTTGCCACCTTCGACTGCAACAGCGCCTACTGTGATGGCATTAACCGCAATACGTGCTGCAGCCGCATCTTCATAGATCAGTGCATTGGTCAACAGTTCATATTGCTGATGCACCGCCTGCACACGGTCGTTCTACAGCTTTAAGTTTTCCACTGCTTTTACTGCTACCTGTGGAGACGCCGGAGTGGATGGCGCAGGCGGCGTGCCACATGCAGACAGCAACAGAGCAGGTAGCATCATTTTAATCAATATGGAAAGTGGCGCTGGAGGACGACACCAGGTATAGCAGGCCTAATATGAGCGCAAACAGCTTTTTCATTCGCGACAAAAGTAGAAGGATTATATGGGGTGGTTGTTATATAATTTCAAGAGAGATTTACATTTTTATTATCGTTACGGAAGATTTAAGCGAAGAAGCCCTTGAAGCGTTTTGAGCGCTTCAAGGGCTGGAACCGCGTTGGTCTTCACGTTAAATCAGGAGCATCTTTTATGCCCGCTTATTCAGCAACAGTTCAATCATATCCTGCAACATCTCCTCCTCTTCACGGTTGCCGATCATGAAGCCGCTGAAGATAATACGGCCTTCCTGGTCGATGAGAAAGTTGGATGGCGCGCCACGTACCGGCAGGTTGGTGCGTGCCGACTCCTCATCTTTCAAAGGCCGGAAGCTATAGCCACTGCCCTTTACAAAAGGTATTACATAATCATCCTGCTCGCTCACTATGTTCACGCCTACGTATGATACGGGCGACTGCCTAAAATGTTGCAATACATTTTCAAAGTGCGGAAACTCGCCTCTGCAGGGGCCGCAGCCGGGAAACCAGAAAGTGAGCAATACCACTTTACCTTTATAATCCTGCATGGTTACTTTTCCTGGTGTGAGGTAGGCCTCAAAGTTGAAGGCGGCAGGCTTGGCAGCAGCAACGAGATAGTCGCGCAATTCCTTTTCCACCTTGGCGGCATCTTTCCCGTTTTGTTTGCCATAAGCGTACAGGCTTTCTTTCACACGGCGGGAAGGGGTGCTGGCATAATATTTCAGCAGGGTATCATACGATTGCAGCGGGCTGCGACCGGCTACTGCTTTGGCTTTCAGCAGGGTGTACAATTCATAGGGACGGCCATATCTGCGTATCTTCATTTTTGATAATACTGCTTCTGCTTCGTCGCCTTTGTTAGCTTTGATCAAAGCATTGATGGTCCTGATCTGATTTACATAAGCCAGCTTCTCGCCAAAGTCTTCACTCGACTCCTTATTCAGTGCTGTAGCGAGTTTCAGGGCCTCGTCCGGGTTAGTATCCAGCAGGATATCCACATAGTCGCTCATCGCATAACCGGACCATGCAAATTTAGCAACCGGGTAGTCTTTCCGGAGTCGTTCATAGATGGCGAGTTGTTCTTTATCGTTCTTCGCGCGGTAAGCCCGCCAGTACAGCGATTGCGCCGCACGCTGGCTTTCCGGGAATTTCTTCAGCAGCTCTTCACTCAGCGCTATATATTTTGCGGGATTCGTTTTCTGAAAAGAATAAGCATAGGAAGAGAGATAGTCTACATTGCCAGGATCTGCTGCCACGGCCTTTCCCAGGTATTCGCTGGCCTTGTTGAAATCACCGCGGCGTTCTACATCCAGCGACAGCTCCACATAAGCGGGTCCCAATTTCGGGTCCAGCGCAATGGCTTTTTCCAGGTAAGGTTGTGCGGCGGGGCTTTCACGATGTGCAAAGAAAGCGCCATAGCCATAGTATACCGCGGCTACATTCGGGAACTGTTTCATCCATTGTGCATATTGTTGTGAGATCAGGGCGCTGTCCTCTGGTGGCCTTCTGATAAATTCCGTATGTGCCGCCACATCTTCAGGATGCTGGCTGATCACGGCTTTCAGGCTATCGAACTTTGCATTTTGCGCATGCAGCCATGCGGGCGCTGATAAGGCAGCGGCCAACATAAAATATTTTGTGTACGTTTTCATGAGCTGTTTTTTTTGAATGGATGGTTACCAGCCGGGGTTCTGTTCCAGAACTTTTCCTGCCGGGTATTTTTGTAATTGCGTCTGCGGGATTGGGAAATAATACATTTTCGGATCGAAGTAGCGTTGTTCCAGTTGTACCCTGGTATAGCTGCGTACGCCGCCGGTTTCGGTGATCTTCACGGCATTGATGGCGGCGCCGATCATGGTGGCGCCGGTACCCCATCTGCGGATATCATTCCATCGCTGTCCCTCGAAAGCCAGTTCCACCGTGCGTTCCCGCACGTACAGGTCCCAGGTGAGCTGGCCGGCCGATACATCCGGCATGTTCGCCCTTCTGCGCAGCAGGTTGATGTAAATGCGCGCCTCTTCTGCATTACCGAGCTTCAGCTGGCATTCGGCATAGTTGAGATATATTTCTCCCAAACGCAGCATGATGCAGTTCTGATAATTGGTATTGTTACCATAGAAGACGTAATGCGGGTTGAGGAACTTCCGCAGCATATACCCGGTGATGGCGGTGCTGCGGGTAGATGGATTAATAGCCGATCCCAGCTTCATATCCATATTGGTATTCATCCAGGTGGCGCCGTCGTGCATGATGCTGGCTGCCAAGCGCGGATCGCGGTTGGCATAGGGATGCGCTGCATCATAGAGTGGCGAGGCATCCCAGGGCTGGCCGTCTTTCATCAGGTATTGATCCACGAGATTTTGCGTGGGGCATTCTACCAGGCTGCTGAAGCCGGTGAAGAAAGCGGCATTGTCGTAGAGGTCCAGCGAGTGCGTTTGTCCACTCTGATCTCCCCCAAATTCTTTATTGAAGATCACTTCTTTGTTATCATCATTCTCCGGAAAGAACATGGCGCCATAATCCGGGAAGAGGCTGTAATTGCCTTTGTCGATCACTTCTTTAGCGGCGGCAGCGGCGCCGGCATAATCCTTACGATTGAGCAGCAGCCTGCATTTCATGCCGATGGCGGCATATTTCGTGGCCCTTCCCAATGCAGATGCCGGGTAGCTCGCAGGCAGTAAAGTGGCGGCAGTATTCAGGTCATTCAACAGGAATTTCACACAATCATCATCAGTGCCGCGTTGCACGGCTAGTTCATCATTGAGTGATAATACTTTGTCGATGATCGGGAAACGGCCGAAGGTATAATACAGATCCAGGTAATGCAAGGCGCGCAGGAAGAGCGCTTCGCCTTTGACCTGTTGTTTGCCGGCATCGCTCAGGGGCATATCATTCAGGTGCGACAGGATCACATTGCAGTTACGCACATTGGTGTAAGTACCTGTCCATACGTCGGCATACAAACCGTCTGAAGCTGAGTACTGGCCTGCATTGACGAGATTACATTGGTGAAATACGCGGGCGGATTTAGCTTCATCGGTAATATCACAAGGCATCCAGTTGCCTGCATCGTCATAGATGCTGTGGATACCGCTGTATGATTGCAACAGCACACGGCTGATGAGCGCACTGTCTTTCCATATATTAGCATCGCTGTACAGGTTGAGGGGGCCTTTATTGAGGAAGTCTTTATTGCAGGCCGACAACACGCCCATCACCAGTAGCAGGTAAGCGGAAATTTTTTTCATATCGAACCATTAAAAATTTAGAACTGTAAAGTGGCGCCGGCGGCGAATGATTTCATGAGCGGATCACGCACCTGCCCTGCTCCTTCCGGATCGTACATGTTGAAATGCGTGAACGTAAACAGGTTGTTGGCGCTCACCGTGAACCGTAGCGCCTTTGCGCCGATATGACGGATCAGCGATCCTGGCAGGTTGTATGCCAGCTCAATATTCTTCACACGCAGGTAAGCGGTGTTACGTACCCAGAAATCGGAGGTCTGGCGGTTGTTCTGGTTATTCACCCACAGGCGCGGATAACTGGCATTGGTATGTTCGGGCGTCCAGCGGTCCAGCTTATCCACAGTAGCAGGCAGGTTATTGAAGGCATAACCTTTTACGTTGCCGGCGCCCTGGAAAAATACATTCAGCTCAATACCGCTATACTTCAAACCACAGCGGATACCGTATTGTATCTGCGGAAAAAAGTCTGCGCCGATCAGCACACGGTCTTTCGCTGTGAGCTGGCCATCTCCATCAATATCTACATAACGGATATCGCCGGGCTGTACATTCGGATACAGTGGCTTCGGACCATTGGCTACTTCATCTTTGCTCTGATAGAGGCCAGCAGATTGATATCCGAGGTAATTGTTACCTACATAACTGGAGAAGAAGCCGATGGATTTTCCGCTCAACTGCTGCCAGGCGGGAATGCTCTGCGATTCGGGATAGCTCACCACTTTATTTTTGCTGAAACTGATATTAGGCGATACAAAATAGCTGAGCTTACCGATATGATTGTTATGTCCCAAAGCAATTTCAATACCGCGCGTATCAACGATGCCGCTATTCTGATCAGGCAGGCCGATGCCGATAACATCCGGCACCTGCGCCGATGGCGGCGCCAGGATATCGCGGGTACGTTTGTAGAAATAATCTGCTTCGAGGGTGAGCAGGTTACCTTTCACATGCGCTTCCAGTCCCACGTTGTTGATGATTGCGCGCTCCCAGGTGAAAGCGGGATTGGGCAATACATTCGGTTGAAGCGTCTGGTAAAATACCGGTGAGCTGCCACCCAATGTATAACCGGAACTCGCGCCAAGTGCATAAGTGGTAAGATATTGATAAGGATCTACCCGGTCGTTACCCAGCTCGCCCCAGGAGGCCCTGAGCTTCAGGAAATCCACCACGTTCGACCAGCCGCTCATAAAAGGTTCTTCGGAGATCACCCAACCAGCGGACACTGATGGGAAGAAGCCATAGCGGCGGTCCGGCGGGAAGATATCAGAACCATCATAACGGAAGTTGAATTGAAAGAGATAACGCTCTGCATAGTTATAAGCAAGGCGGCCTACAAGGCCTCTCCTGGCGCTTTGCGAGCCAGCGCCGCCATTGGCGACACGCGTAGGATCGCCGAGGTTCAGCTGCGACAAGCTCGATGATACAAAGCCCTCGCGTTGTGTATTGAAGTTATCCGTTGTGCCGCTGGTTTGCGTGTACAGCAACATACCGGATACCGTATGTTTACGAAAGCTGCCATCATACTGTATGCCGCCTTCCAGCGTGAGTTTTTGCACCTGGCTGAAATACTCTCTCAGAAAAGGCGCTGTAGGATAAGGCGCTACCTTGCTGTAGTTGCCTGCATCGTCGATGCTGTACATATCATAAGGCGTGGCAAAGCGTTTGCCGAAGGAATAGAATTTATCAAAGGCGCCGTTAGCCTTCACCGACAAGCCTTTCACCCAGGGCAGGTCATACTGCAAAGTGGCCAGCGAGTTGAAAGTATTTTCGTTGGTGGTCCAATAGCCGGAAGCGCCGATAGATTGCTGATAAGCATTGCCGCGTTGCTCCGGCACAAAGGCATATTGCCCGTTGCTGAACTTGTTTACCCGTATCGGCGGAGAGTTGTACACATTGCTGACTACATACTCCGAGCCGTACACCGCTTCGCCATTGCGTTTGGCAAAGGCGCCGTTGAGGTTGAGCGTGAGTTTTAACCTGTTGGCGATCTTTGCATCCAGGTTGCTTCTCACATTGTAACGGCTATAATTTTCTACCGGCACAAGTCCATCGTTTTTCGTATAGCCGCCGGAGATATAGTAACGCACGGCCTGACTGCCACCTGATGCCGACAGGTTATAATTACTTTGCCAGATGGAAGATGCCAGCACGTCTTTGAGCCAGTTGGTGTTGGGATAGTGATCCGGATCGGAACCATCTTTATATTTCTGTAACATCACATCGCTGAAACCCATGCCCAGCGAGGGCTGGTAGATGTTCTCATTTTTCAGTGCCTCGTTATACAGCAGGGCATAATCGTAGGAATTCAGCTGCTTGTAGTATTGTACCGGTCTTTGATTGATGGCATTGGCGCTGAAGGTGATGCTGGTATGCCCGGTATTCCCTTTTTTGGTGGTGACGAGTATAACGCCATTAGCGGCGCGGGCGCCGTATACGGAGATAGCGGAAGCATCTTTCAATACCGAGATCGTTTCAATATCATTGGCATTGAGGTCGTCCAGGCTTCTGTCGGGAATGCCATCCACAACGATCAGCGGGGCGGAGTTGCGGAAGGTGCTGAGACCGCGTACGAACAGGGTAGAACCTGCGACCGGCGCGCCGCCCGACTTGAGCGCATATAGTCCTGGCAGGCGACCGGCAAGCATATCGGAAACGGCTACACTGGAATGATCTTCCATCAGCTGCTTGCTGTTGACCGTTGCCAGCGCTTCTGTTTTGTTGCGCTGTGTAGTAGTACCATAGCCGATCACCACGGAAGCATCCAGTTCCATTACGGTAGGTTTCATGGAGATGGGCAGCACCAGCGGCACATCATTTACTTTGATGTTCTTCTCTGTGGTACTGTATCCCACGAAGCTGACGGTGAGGATATAATCGCCGAAGGGCACGCCCCGGATCAGAAACTCGCCGCGTTCATCGGTAACGGCGCCTCTGTTGAAAGGCCGTAAGCTAACGGTCGCGCCGGGAATGGGCTGGTGGTGTTCGTCGGTGACGGTGCCGCGAACGAGGCCTTGTGGCGGCGTGGCGGGCAATATCAGTACCGCAGGCAGTTTCCTGCCGATGGTGACCAGTTTGTTTTCTTCATCGATGCGCCAGGTGAAAGGTTGTCCTTGCATCACCTCGTCCATGGCTTGTCGCAGCGAAGCCTTACGCAGGTGAACGTTTACCGGTATGGCTTCTTTCAACAGCTGTGCATTGTAAAAGAAATGATAAGTGCTCTGATTTTTAATGTCCGTCAGTACTTGCTCCAGTGTGGCTCCCTTGAGTGACAATGTGATCTCCTGAGATAAACCTTTTGCACTTACATGTACACAAAAAACAACGATCAGGAAAAAATTCAGCCTCATAATGAGCATTGTTTTCTTTAGAAGAGAACGGGCAAGGAAATGCCCATAGCAATTACTTAATTGCATACATTTGTAATGTTTGGGTGAGATGATAAACTTTCTTTCGTCGGATGGTTGTCAATAAACCCGGATATAACAGAAGTGTTGCAAGCGCTTCTGTTTTTTGTTTTTAGGAAGTATTTTTCTTCATGGTGCAGCGTTGGATTTTGGTTGGTTGGAAAAAATAATGGTTGGTTGTTGGTTGTTGTTTAGTTAATGATCCTGATGGTATTTCCGGTTATCAAATAATGGATGTCTGTAGATTTCAATATCTCTAAAGCTTTCTCCAGGCTTACATTCCGGGGTATTTCCCCTACGAATGCCTGTTGCGTATTTTTCGTTTCGATCTGAACGTTGATATCATACCAGCGGGCCAGTTGCCGCATGACGGTGACGATGTCGGCATGGTTAAAGGAGAAGTATCCGTTCTTCCAGGCGGTGGCGCTGTTAAGGTCGGCATGGTTGAGCAGCTGCCATTGCCCGCTGGCATTGCATTGCGCCTGTTGGCCGGGCTGCAGTACACTTTCAAAGTTTTTGCCGCTTACTTTCACTTTGCCGCTGAGGAGCGTGGTGGCGGTCACCGGCTCGTCGGCATAGGCGTTGATATTAAAATGCGTTCCCAGTACCATTACATCTTGTCCTTTTGATTTTACATGAAACGGCTGATGCGCGTTGGCAGCCACTTCGAAGTAGGCTTCGCCTTGCAGCTCTACGGTCCTGTCGGCGCCGGTGAAGGCGGCAGGATATTTTAATGAGCTGGCGGCGTTGAGCCATACCAGGGTACCATCTGGCAGCTTCACCCTGAACTGCCCGCCCCGCGGGGTGCTGAGGGTGTTGATGCTGCCGGCATCATTCGTATTTTGTTGGCCGGGCTCATAGGCGAGGAATCCGCTGTCTTTTTTCACAAGCTGTGTTCCTCCCTGTTGTGCCAGCACGCCATTGGCTTCGTCTGACAGCACGATGCTGCGGCCATTGGCCAGTTGCAGCACGGCTTTGTTACCGCCGGGCGCCACTTGCGCGGCCAGTTGTTGTGGCGCTGCCGGATGTTGGCGCCACGGATAAAACACCAGGGTAGCGACTACTCCCAGCAAAACCGCGGCGGCGGCGTATCTCCACCAATGGTAAGATACCTGCCTGCCATGTGCGGGCTTGTCGGCCTGCAATATATGATCCAGCACCGGCTCCCACCGGGCATCTGTTGTAGCGCGACTATCAGGCGTATCTGTCCACAACAAGGGGGCAACCTGGTTAAATAAATCCCGGTTGTCCTCATCCAGAAAAAATGTTTCCAACTCGGCAGTTTCCTCTTCTGTCAATGCATTTTCCCGATGCTGTTGTAACAGGTAACGGAGTCTTTCTTCCATAAAAACTTTCAAACGTGTGGTAACGAATTACAGGGTGATTGGTATAAAGAATGTTCAAAAAGAAAATGGTACTCATCTCCCCGAAAAAAATTTTAAATTATTTTATGCGCAGCAGGAAAATGAGCAGGGGCAATACTTTCCCGGCTGCCTTGAGATAATCGCGGATATGAGCCAAAGCCGCTGAGAGCGTATTTTTCACATAACTGTGAGAGCAATGCAATTGATCGGCGATCTCCTGTGTTTTCAGTCCCTGGTCGCGGCTCAGCTGATAGATCTTCTTTCTTTGGGGCGGCATATGGTTCACGGCTTCCCTTATCAGCGCCAGTGTTTCTTTCATTTGCAGCTGCTCTTCTCCGCTGCCGGTGTAGGCGGGCGCCTGCTCTTCCGGCGCCAGGCGCCGCAGGGAGGCTTGTTTGTGGAACCAGGTATAACATTCATTGGTGGCTACTTTGATGATCCAAGCGGGTGGCTCTTGCAGCGCCGGGAGCTTGTCGCGGCTCACCCAGATGCGGATAAATGTTTCCTGGATCACCTCTTGTGTTGCCTCTGGCGATTTCACCATACTGCCTACATAAGGCGTAAGCCAGGGCAATACCTCATAAAAAAATTCCCGGAAGGCTGTTTCATCTCCTTCCGATATCCTGATCAGTTTTGTTTTATCTATATGAAACTTGTTCCCCCCCAATAGCAGCCGTATTTGAAGGGTGGCAATTTAATGAATCTCTCTCGCTTTTTTATTATCAACATTACGCCCCTGCGGGGCGTAGTATATAGAACAATGTCTCGCTACCAATATGTCGCCCCTACGGGGCGTGGGATATAGAACAATGCCTTGGTCGTCCCTACGGAGCGTAATGTTGATGGCAAGGCATTATCCAAAACATTACGCCCCGTAGGGGCGACATATTGGTAGCAACGACGGGCAACACGCCTCATCGCCCCGTAGGGGCGTAATGTTGGTCGGGTTTTACATTTAAAAAAAGTACTTTTGAGCCATGAGTATCAAAGGGAAATTCCCGATAGACAAATGGAGCTTCAGGAGTGAGTCTATACTGAAAGACTTGCCCGCAGCGGATCTGGCGCTGCTGATGGCAAACAGGGAGGAGCGTGTCTATGAAAAGAATGACATTATTTTCAAGGAGGGCGCCTATCCCTCTGGCATCTATTATATCACCGAGGGTAAAGTAAAGAAGTATAAAAAAGATGATAGCGGCAGGGAGCAGATCATATATCTCGCCAATACCGGCCAGTTGATAGGTTATCATGCGATATTGTCGGAAGGCCGCTATCCTGATTCTGCCGCCGCAATGGAAGAGAGCCGCCTGGCTTTCATTCCACGGGAAGATTTCTTGAATGTGCTTCACACTTCACCGGTGCTCAATAGCCGGCTGCTGAAAACCCTCAGCCAGGAATTTGCGGTGCTGGTGAACAGTATCAGCGTGTTTGCACAAAAGACCGCCAGGGAGCGTTTGGCGCTGCAACTGATCCTGCTGCGCGAAAAATATAAAGTGGAAGGCATAGCTACGGAGATCAATATCAGCCGCGACGATCTCGCCGCAATGGTAGGTACGGCCAGGGAAAACGTAGTGCGGCTCCTCACCGAATTTAAAGAAGCAAAGATACTGGAAACCAAAGGCAGTAAGATACGCATCCATGATATCGGCCAGCTGATCGCGATTGCCGGTCATAAATAATGCTGCATGCGGAGGCGGCGCATCATGCGCGCAAAGCGGATCCGCCATACATCATAATACAAGGCAACCACCAATATGGCGGCGGGCAGGTAAAAAGTGTTGTACTGATAGCGCAGGAAAGCATAACCGCCGACGATACCGCCTGCCAGGAAAAAGACGATGATCACCAGCCGCAATATAATTCTCCGCCGTAAGTCAGGTTTGCGCTCATCCGCCAGCGCATGGCACAGGTCAATCCCCAGATCGGTGAACATGCCTGTAAGGTGCGTAGTCCTTACTACATAACCCGAAACCGTTGACACCAGCGCGTTCTGCATACCCATAGCAAACAACAGGCTGCCGGCGAAATATTCTGTTTGAGCTACCGTGCCTTTATAGGTATGCCCGGTATAGCCGATGGTAACTAATATGATGATTTCCAATACAACCGGTATCACATGCCGCCATTTGGAGCGGTGCATAGTGAATAATGCCGAGAAGAAAGCGCCGGCGAGAAACAGCAGTAGCCATAACGCCACCATCCTGGCAGCGCGGAAATCGCCGGTGGCCAGGCGATGCGCCAGCAGTGCAGCGTGTCCGGTAACGTTGGTGGTGAGTACAGAAAAGGCAAAGAGCGCGGCGGCGTTCACGACGCCGGCCGTGAAACATAGCAGTACTGCGAGGCGCAGGTTATGCCGGTAGCTCCGTTTCTTGCCGGTGTGCCGTAACATGTGAAGGATATTGTTTATGCAGGTATATGCGCGCATAGCGGAAACAGGACCACTGGGTGCTGTTCCAGTCGAGCGGCGACAACTGCTCCAGCCATGCCTGCAATTGTGGAGCCACATGAGGACTTGCCGCGATGGCGGTGTCGATGATGCTGGCGGCCTGTTGGTGATTGCCGGCCGCTTGCAGCGCGCTTGTGATGTCTTCGAGGTATTTAGCCATGTATATATCTTTCTTCTCTCTTGATCCACATCTTCAATAAAAAATCTACGCTGGCATCCACCAGCTGATAACTGGGCGGCACTTCATCTTCCAGGCTGTGAAACGTTACCAGGCGGGTGCCGCCAGGCTTGCTGTCGAGCGCCTGGAACAGGCGGCGGGAATAGTGATGGTACAGCGTAGCAGAGAAAGTGGGTTGCTGATCGATATGCCCTTCTGTGGCGATGTGCTCAAAGAAGGCATTATAAAAATAAAAGTGATCGTAATCGGGAAAATGCAGGTGGGCGAAATCCCCCTGTTTGAAATAAGCATTGCTCACGCCAGTGGCGGATTTTGCGCTGATGGCCGCCTGGTGCAGGTCGGGGCGCTGTTCCACGCCAAAGAACTGTGCTTCAGGATGGTAGTAGGCGCCTATCAGGCAAAATTTGCCGATGCCGCTGCCGATATCCAGTATGCGCTTGCCCTGGCCGCCAGCCAGGAAGTGCGCGGATTTGCGGGCTATCTCCATCGGGGTCCAGTGCTGTTTCGACAAGCGTTGCAGGTGTTCCGCATATAGCCAGTCGAAAGAGGCATCGTTAGCATACCACGCAGGTATTGATCTGATCTGCTGCATATTTACTGATCTCTCCAAAGCCTGCAAATTTAGTGCAGCTTTCGTCAGGCTGCGTTGATAAAAATTACTTTTTACATGATCATGTTCAGCAGCAGGCAGCAGAGCAGCATAGATAGTTCGTCGTTGAAAGAGGCGCGCAAGATGCGCAGGGCTTTGCGCATATGTTGCTCTACCGTATTAACGGAGATATGTAAACGTTCCGCTACTTCTTTATTGGATAGTTGCTCATCGCGGCTGAGCAGGAACACTTTGCGGCATTGGTCGGGCAACTGCTGTATGCTTGCGCGGAGGCGGGTTTCCAGCTCTTTCAGTTCCAGTCCTTCCTGGCCGTCGGCGCTCATGAGCGGCAGCCTGTTGCGCAGCAGCGCTTCCTTCCTGGATTGCAGCAGCAGCTGGCGGTGATAGTTGAATACCCGGTTGCGGGTAGCGATGAAGAGATAATTTTCCAATACGGTATACTCCGGCAGTGCGGACTGCTGCCGGTAGAGCGACAGGAACACATCCTGTACCAGTTCCTGCGATGCTTCCATGTTACCCGTTTTTTTATGGGCAATGTTGAGCAGCCGGATATAATGACGGGTATAGATCAGGTCGAACGCTTTCTCATCGCCATTCTTCCATTGCCTGAGCAGGGTTGAATCCGTATTTTCAATATGAGGTCCGATGTCCAGTTTTTTTTCAAATCTAATAATAATTCATTTTTTCTTCCGGTTTTGTATGGCCGGGTTTTCTTGAAAAAAATTTTTCCGGGCGGATAACGGTAAGCATTTAAATTGGTGTTATTAATATAGCGCGCATCATTAAAATTATGGATGAACAACAACTGTTTGTATTACTCAGGAAATATAGTCAGGGCACATGCAACGCAGAAGAGCTACAGGCGCTGGAAGCCTGGTATGCTTCGCTGGGGCAGCAGCTGCCCGACGAAGTGATCGATCCCGGCAGTGATGCGGCACAGCAGCTCGTTGCGCAACAGTTGCGGGCTTTGCGCGCGCAGCTGCAACCTTTGCAGGTAGTGCGGCGCCGGCCCTGGCAAAAATGGTGGCGCTATGCCGCCGTGCTGGCGGTGCTGCTGGTCGCTGGCGGCAGCGGCTATTACCTGCTGAAGCCCGGCGCTCACGCGCCACAGCAGCGGGTTAGCAGCGATGCCGGCAAGGCAGCGGATTTCAGCCGTTACCTCACCCTGCCGGATGGCAGCAGCGTAGTGTTACATGCCGGCAGCCGGCTGATATATCCTGATGTATTCGGCAGCAAAAGAGAAGTGACATTATATGGTGAAGCCTATTTTGATATCCGGGCAGATAGTCTCAAACCGTTTATCATCACCAGCGGTAAACTGAAAACAACCGTGCTGGGCACCGCTTTCAATATCAGCGCTTATCCCGGGCAGAAAGAGATAACGGTATCGGTTACACGTGGAAAGGTGAGAGTGGAAGATGACAGAAAAGTGCTGGCGGTGCTGAACCCCGATCAACAGATCGTATATAATACCGAAGATGCATCAGCACAGCAGCAACAGGTGAATGCGCTGGCGCGCAGCAGCTGGACCACCAACGATATGATTTTTGAAAATGCCACCTTCGAAACAATTGCCAATACCTTGAGCAAACGTTATGAAGTAAATATAGCCTTCAGTGATGAAGCCCTGAAACAATGTCCGATACGGGTATCCTTCTCCGGTACAGAATCCCTGGAAGAAGTGCTGGACGTGGTTTGTGCCGTGCGGAATGCCACCTACACGATCGATAAGGGCGATGTAATGATAAAAGGTAAAGGCTGCCAATAGCGCATATCGATATCGTCCCTACGGGGCAGATGACCAATCATTCGTCCCGAAGAGGCGATATACTGGTAAACAAAATTATCAACGAAATACGCCTTTTTTGCTAAATCAATTTAGCAAAAATTCCACGATAAAAATTTTTTCTTCTGATTCTATGAACATCACAAAAAATCTACTTCGATGAAACCAAAATCAGCATCTTAAAAACAGCTAAGCACGTACCAGAACCATTCAGTGAAAAGCCCGGAAAACAGCTGCCATAGCGGCTGCGGGCGGCCTATTTCCTAAACATTCTAAACTATTGCCCGTTATGCAAAAGTCACAGGCTGTGCACGCACAGCTGACAGCCCATCTTTTGCCCTGTATGTACCACCATGCAAGGCGCCTGATGAAAACCGCCACCATGGCGTTGTTGAGTATCCTGCTATTATCGTCTGTATTGTGGGGCGCTACCGGCAGAGCACAGGATATTGCCACCAAACAAATCACCCTCACCCTCAGGAATGAAACCCTGAAAACCGCACTGGGAAAGGTGGAATCACTCTCCGGATTCCGGCTCGCCTACCCGCCGGAACAAGTGAGCAAGTACCACAACATCACGCTGCCCAAAGCTACGCGCAGCGTAAAAGAAACACTGGAGCTCCTGCTGGCCAACACCTACCTGAGCTTCAAACAAAACGACAACATCATCATTATTTTTCGTCCGGCAGAAAACACCAACACCACTACAGCAGATACCACTGCCCCTACGCCTGCCCCGAACAGACAAGCCACACGCACCATCATCGGCGCCGTACTGGAAAATAAAACCAACGCCGTTTTACCCGGCGTATCCGTACAGGTGAAAGGCACCTCCCGCGGCACACAAACCCAGGCCGACGGTACCTATAGCCTGCAAGTGCCTGCCAACAGCAAAACACTCATATTCTCTTTCATCGGCTACGAAACAAAAGAAGTTGAGATCACGGCCTCCAACCAGACGGATGTTACCCTCGTGCCTTCCAGTCTTGGCCTGAAAGACGTAGTGGTAGTGGCTTACGGCCAGCAGAAAAAAGCTACCGTTACCGGCGCCATCGCATCCATCAGCACCAAAGAACTGGTACAAAGCCCCGTTTCCAACCTCACCAATGCGCTGGCAGGAAGGCTCCCCGGCCTCATCACCACCCAGCGCAGCGGTGAGCCGGGCGTAGATGCGAGCACGTTATATATCCGCGGCGTAGGCACGCTCAACGGCGCCTCGCCCATCATCATGGTAGACGGTATCGAACGGCCGATGGACTATGTAGATCCCAACGATATCGAAACACTCACCATCCTCAAAGATGCCGCCGCCACCGCCGTACTCGGCATGCGTGGCGCTAACGGCGCCATCCTCATCACCACCAAACGTGGCAAGGCCGGGCCTCCATCCGTGAATTTCCGCGCTTCTACCGGCATCACCGAAGCTACCAGGCTGCCTAAATATCTTGGCTCCTACGACTATGCTTCCCTGCTCAATGAAGCCCTGCAAAACGATGGCGCACAGCCCGCCTTCACCGATAAACAACTGCAAGGCTACAAAGATGGCACCCTGCCCAACACCGATTACTACAAGTTCATCATGAAGCCCTCCACCGTAGCGCAGGCCAACCTCAACGTGAGCGGCGGTAACAACATCGCACGTTACTTTATCTCCGCCGGCTACAACGTACAGGACGGCCTCTATGCACATACGAAAGAAAACCAGGATGGCTACAGCGGCAACAACAACATGAAACGCTATAACCTCCGCGCCAACGTAGATGTGGACATCACGCCCACGCTCGCCGCCCGCGTGGATATCGCCGGTATCATGACAGACCGCCGCGATGGCAACAACTCCGCCTCTTCTATCATGAACCTCGCCAACCGCATGGCGCCGATCTATCCTATCGTCAATCCTAACGGATCATTGTGGGGCAACGGTACTTTTCAATCCAACATCCTTGGCGAGCTGTCGCAGAAAGGATACCGCCGCTGGTACAACAACACCGTGCAAGGCACCTTTGCACTCACCCGTAAACTGGACGTGATCACCAAAAACCTCACCGCCAAAGTATCTTTCTCCTACGACAATACTAATACGCCCAATGCCTCCTACACCCGCAGCTACGCTGTGTTTGAGCCATTGTATGATGCACAGGGCAACATCACCAGTTACAAACAATCCGGTCAGGATACCAAAATAGATCCAAACGGTTCTTTCAGTGGCGGTAGCGCTAACCGCAGCACTTATTTTGAAGGTACCCTTAACTGGAACCGCAATTTCGGCAAGCATGAAGCTACCGGCATGTTGCTCTGGAACCGTCGCCTCACGGAAAGCGGTTCCAGCATTCCACGCGCGTATCAATCGCTCCTGTTCCGCGGCACATATAATTATTTGCAGAAGTACCTGCTGGAGATCAGCGCCTCTTATCAGGGATCGGAGAACTTCCCGAAAGAGAGCCGCTATGGCCTGTTCCCGTCGGTATCAGCAGGATGGGTATTATCGGAAGAACATTTTATCAAAGACCATCTCCCACAGATCAATTTCCTGAAGATAAGAGGTTCGTATGGAGAAGTAGGGAACGACCAGGCAGGCTCCGACCGATTCCTCTGGTTCACCTCCTGGGGTGGCGGCCCGCAATACTGGTTCGGTACAAATGTGAGCCAGGCTAATGGCTGGCAACAAGGCGCCATCGGTAATCCCGGCGTTACCTGGGAACGCGGCCGTCAGGCCAACATCGGCCTGGAAGCGCGCCTGTGGAATAACCTGCTTGGCATCTCCCTCGATCTCTTCAAACAAAGAAGAAGCAAGATACTGATCCGGCGCAGCACACTCTCGGATGTATTCGGACAGGATATCAAAGCGCAGAATATCGGCATCGTAGATAACAAGGGCTTTGAGCTGGAACTGAGCCATGAGAACACGATCGGGCAGGTACATTATTTTTTCAAACCCAATGTCACGTTTGCCCGCAACAACATCGTTTACCAGGATGAAGTGGCGCGCGCCTATCCCTGGATGAGGCGCACCGGGCATCCCATCGGCACCAAGTTCGGCTTGGTAGCAGAAGGATTTTTCAAAGACCAGGCCGATGTAGACAATAGCCCGTTCCAGAATTTTTCTGCCTATGGTCCCGGCGATATCAAATACCAGAAACTCACCGGTAAGGAATATGCTTTCATTCAATCAGACTTTGATGAAACGGCTATCGGTTACGCACGTACGCCGGAGATCATGTTCGGCACCACGCTGGGCGCCACTTTCAAAGGATTTGATTTCTCCATGCTGTTACAGGGCGCCGGTCATTCTGCCGTCATGCTCAACAACGAAGCGGTATACGAATTTTTCCAGGGCGGTAAAGTAAAACCTTTCCACCTCGGCCGATGGACGCCCGCCACCGCGGCTACTGCTACCTATCCACGTTTGCACAGCAACACCAACGGCAACAACCACCGCGGCTCTTCCTTCTGGATACGCGATGCCAGCTACCTGCGCCTCAAGAACGCGGAAATAGGCTACCAGCTGCCCAAAAGCTGGATCAAGCCACTGGGCCTCTCCTATTTTCGTATATACGCCAACGGTATGAACCTCTTTACCTGGGACAAGCTGAAAGATTACCAGGTAGATCCCGAGATCGACGACGGTAACGGCGCCATGTATCCCATTCAGCGTATCTGGAACTTCGGTATCGATGTCAGGTTTTAATCTTCTTAAAAAAACTTCCATGCAACAAGTCATACTTCAACGGTTATTACTGTGCCTTTGCCTGCTGGCCCTGCTGCCCGCCTGTAAAAAAGGTTTCCTCGACAGAGCCGCCACCACCCAGCAACAGGATGCTGATATCTTCACCAACTTCGCCATGACCGATCAGGTGGTGAACAACCTGTATTCCCGTATCCGCGGGCCTTACACCTATCTCGGCGGATATTCCATGTCGTCCGGCACCGACGAAGCCAAAGACGCGTCCAACTGGATGGCCTCCATGAGTTTTAACAACGGCTCCTGGTCGGGCAACAACAACCCTATCGGTAATACCTGGCGCGATAACTATGTGGCCATTCGCCAGGCTAACGCCATCCTTGAAGGCGTTGCCAAATACAAGACCCCCGATGATGCCAACAATATCGGCGCTTTGCAGAACCGCATCGGCGAAGTATATTTCCTGCGCGCCTGGTACCTTGCAGAACAGATACGGCAGTTCGGCGGCGTGATCATCGTTACCAAAACCATCGAACAAACAGACCAGGCGGCCCTCAACAGGCCACGCACTA
The DNA here is from genome assembly GCF_902167635.1 of Chitinophaga vietnamensis. Classification (GTDB taxonomy): domain Bacteria; phylum Bacteroidota; class Bacteroidia; order Chitinophagales; family Chitinophagaceae; genus Chitinophaga; species Chitinophaga vietnamensis. The sequence continues at coordinate 319,982 of NZ_CABHMS010000004.1, read as the reverse complement.
CTTATGATTCCTGCGTGTTGCAGATCATCGCCGACTGTGATGAAGCCTTGAAACGCGTGCAGGCTGTTTATCCCACCACTCAAACAGGCCGCGTTACGCAAGGCGCCTGTCTGGCCCTGAAAGCACGCATGCTGTTATACAGCGCCAGCCCGCTATGGGCCATCGCCGGCAAGACGAGCTTCCAGGGCGACATTGCTACCGGCGCCACTGCCACCGACCCCGACAAATGGCGCAAAGCAGCAACTGCCGCCAAAGCGGTCATCGATCTCAACTCCCCGCAAGGCGGCAGTATGTATAGCCTGGAACCCACGCTGGCAAACCGTTTGAGCATGTTCACCAACAACACGCTCCTCAGTAAGGAAGTGATCTGGATGCGCATGCACGAAACCGACGAAAGCTACGACCGCTACATCTTCCCCTATGGCAGCAATGGATGGTCGGGCTGCTCGCCTACACAAAACCTCGTGGATGATTATGAAATGGCCAATGGCCTGCCCATCAGCGATCCTGCTTCCGGCTATGATCCTGCACAGCCGTATAAAGGCCGTGATGCCCGCTTCTATACCGATATCTCTTACAATGGCGCACCCTGGAAAGGCCGTAAGATAGAGACCTTCGAGCATGGCAAAGATGAACAGACCACGCAAACAGACCATACGCGCACCGGCTACAGCTGCCGCAAACTGGCCGATGAAAGCATCACCATCAACCAGGGCCCTGGCCGCCTGGTTCATGGCATCATCTTCCGCCTGGCAGAGTTTTATCTCAGCTATGCAGAAGCTTTGAACGAATACGATCCCGGCAATCCCGACATCGCGAAATATGTGAACCTGGTACGCGCCCGCGCCGGTCAGCCCGCGCTGCCCGCAGGCCTCACGCAGGCCGCCATGCGCCAGCGCATCCACAATGAAAGAAGGATAGAGCTGAGTTTCGAAAATCATCGCTTCTGGGATGTACGCCGCTGGAAGATCGCAGAGAACACCGAAAAAACGATCTGGGGCATGCGGCCCATCGCCGATGCCAGCGCCCCCGGCGGATACCGCTACGAACGTTTCAAAGTAGAAGACCGCCTCTGGCGCAATGCGATGTATCTCATCCCCATCACCACAGATGAAACATTGCGTAACGTGAATCTCAAACAAAACGAAGGATGGTGATAAGCGTATAACCATTAACGTTATAAACACGATTGGATCAGTTTTTACAATACAGATATAAAACTGACGGCCGGTCCTTTACAGGACTGGCTTTTTTGTGGCCTGCTGGAGGTGCCGCCCCTACGGGGCGATTCATCTGATCGCTCGTTTTCATCTACCAATATACCGCCCCGATGGGGCACATTGTAGCGAATGATTGTCTACCAATATTCTGCCCCTACGGGGCAATACATTTGATCGTTCGTTTTCGTCTACCAATATATCGCCCCGATGGGGCGCATTGTAGCGAATGATTGTCTACCAATATTCTGCCCCTACGGGGCAATACATTTGATCGTTCGTTTTCGTCTACCAACAAACCGCCCCAGCGGGGCGAAATATTGGTAGAAAGATATTGATCCGCTGCAATACGCCCCATAGGGGCGGCATATTGGTAGGGCCATATTATATCTCTCCCAAAAAAATGGCCGGCCTTGGAAAAGGCCAGCCATATTCATTCTTACGTTACGCTACTTGATTGTTATTTTAGTGTGATCTTCCTGATCGCTTTATTATTCTGTTCCATCAAATAGATGTTACCTGCACCGTCTACGGCTATCGGCCCGCTGTTGGTAGGATTGAGCAATGCCTTGTTCAAAGCGCCATCTTTGAAGCCCCATTTGAATGATTGATAGGTGCCTGCGGCGCCGGTGATATAGCCAAGATTACCATTATCAGGATCTATGCTTCGGATGGCGTAGTTACTACCATCTTCCAGGTACATGAGCTTCGCTACCGGATCATATACCAGCGCGCCAGGGCCATTGACCTGACCGGTTCCTGGCATACCATCTACGAAACCTCCCTGATTGGAAGTGCCCGCAAAGTCTCTGGGCATCCTGGTAGCAGGATCCAGTCTTCTGATAACGCTGTTATCAGAATTACTGTAGTACAAAGCGCCCTTGTAGTAAACAAACTGCGAGTTGATGCCTTCGAAGCCTATCTGCTTGTATTGCAGGGTGCCGGCAGCAATCATCTGTATACCGTTGTAATCAGTGCCAATAAACAGGTTGCCCTTGCCATCACCTGCAATATATCTTGGCGAGATGTTAGGATTGTACACATAAGTAGTGACTATGGCATCAGGTGTTACTTTACGAATGGAGTTATTGAAAGCATCTGCTACAAAGAGATTATCCTGTGCATCGATCACGAAACCACAGATGAAATTGAAGCTGGCATTGGCTCCGGCGCCATCTGCATTACCCGCATTACCTGATCCTGCAAAAACAGTAGCCGTACCATCCGGCGCAAATTTGATGATGCGGTTGTTATTATCTACAAACAGGTTTCCTTTGCTGTCTACTACCATGCTACGCGGCCATCCCGAGGCATAGTCGCCGGTATAGAAGGTGCTGACGCCTGCAATGCGGAACAATGGCCCTACGGCAGACAATGTACCGGTGCTCACATTCAGCGTGCCGGTGCTCACACCTGCAGGAATAGTCACTGTTAGTGTACTGTCTGTAGCGGCGCTTACTGGTATCGCCACGCCGTTGATGGTGACATGGTTATCTGTTGCAGTGGCACTGAAGCCGGTACCTTTCACCATGATGATGGAACCTTCCAGTCCGTTGTCGGGTAACAGCTGTGAGATACCTAATGCCTGTACAGTGAATACTGGTCCGGCAACGGCCTGACCATTCACCACTATCCTGAGAGGCCCGCTGCTGGCGCCTTGCGGCACACTCACCACGAGTTGTTTGGAAGCTACGCTGAGTATGGTCACTGCCATACCGTTGATATAAACAGAATCTTCTTCTGTCAGCTCACTGAACTGTTCGCCGGTGATCGTGATCATTGTACCAACAGGGCCGCTTAAAGGCGCTATTGTTTTCACAGATGGCGGCGGCACTACGGTAAATACCGGACCACTGGTACGCTGCCCGTTGATGGTGACAGACACAGGGCCGGTGCCGACCTGCTTCGGCGCCACTACTGTGAGCGTGGTATTGGTAGCATTGGTAACGGTAGCCGTGGTACCATTGAAGGTGACTATATTGCTGGCCGCGGTGGTATTGAATCCTGTACCGGTGATGGTTACTATGGTACCTTCACCACCTTTCATTGGTTTGATAGCAGTGATCGCCTGGTAGGTGAACACAGGGCCGGTAGCATGTGTGTTGTTTACCGTCACTTCCAGCGGGCCAGTGCCTGCATCTGCCGGCACAGTGGCCACCAGCAAGGTATCGCTGGCATCGGACACTTGTGCGGCATGTCCGTTGATCATCACGCTGGCAGGGCCGCTGGTGCTGGTAAAGCCCGCGCCGCTGATGTAGATATTCGTTCCCTGCGGACCATTGGCCGGTGAAATATTATGGATACTCAATGCCTGGAAAGTATAGGTGCTGCCCTGAACAGTATGACCATTCACGGTTACAGCCAGCGGGCCGGTGCTGCCCTTCTCAGGCGCCTGCACAATGAGCATGGTATCATTGGCGCTTAATATTTTAGCGTTGGTACCATTGAAGGCAACCGTGTTGCCGGCAATATCGCCGGCGAAGCCGGTTCCGCGTATAGTCACCACCGTGCCCGGGTTACCGCTGCCCGGCAGGAAACCGCTGATGGCCAGCGGCGCCGTGGCCTCCTGGTGGTTCTTCTTACAAGCTGCCACCAACCATAGCGCTGGCAACAGAAAATATAAAAGTCGTTTCATCATGATTGATTTGATGGCTTAAAAAGAATACCGCATGCCCAACTGCAACTGGTAGCGGGAGCTGAAAAAGTCCGTCGCATAAGGCTTGCCGGGATTGGTGAACTGATACACCGGACCGTCTTTCTCACCCAGTTTCGTTGGATACAAGGGTGTTAAACCCACACTTGCAGTAGAGTTGAAAGTGTTGGGAGAGAAATAGGAGATGCCCCAGTTTTTGTTGAGCAGGTTGGTGAGGTTCATGATATCCGCGGTGAACGTGAGATAGCTGCTGCCCGGCTTAGCGGAGAAATGATACTCCTGCGCAAAGTGCAGATCGGCCTGGTTGTTCCAGGGCGTACGGCCCATATTGCGCTCGGTGAAATTACCACGGCGGCTGCGCAGATAAGCATTACCATCTACATAAGCATTGAAGGCAGCGGCTTGCGCAGCGGCAGTAACAACATTGCCGGAAGCGTCTTTATAATCCTGGAAATAATGTATCGCGTCAGCAGCCTGCGGGATATACACCAGGCTCACCTGCTGCGGCAATCCCTGGATGCTGTTGTTCACAATACCATAGGTGAATGGAGAACCGGATTGCGCGCTCACGAACAGCGACAAACTGCTTACCCATTTTGCATTCCAGGTCTTGCGATAATCCACATGCACCACAATGCGGTGACGGATATCGAAGTTGGAATAAGCTACATCGGGATTGTTGGGATGCAATGCCTGGTTCAGCTGCCAGTTACTTTCCATCGAGTTACGGATGCCGTTGGACACATCTTTTGATTCACCGAAAGTATAGGACACGCCTGCATTCAGGCCGTTTTCAAAGTTACGGTTCACACTGCCGCTAAGGCTGTAGCGATAACCTTTGTTGGTATTGCTCAGCTCATAGGCATTTGCGAATCGTGGATCTACGCTGCCGCTAAATACAGGCTGCTGCTGGTTTACATCGTACCCGTAATAACGCGGATCATCTTTGATGTTCACCTGGCGGAAGATCACATCTTTCAGGCTCTTGGTATAAATACCTTCTATCGTGAACTTGTAACCATTGCGCGTGGTGTAATCCAATGCCAGACTGGTACGCAGCACTTTCGGCATCACGAAATTATTATCTACCACATCTACCTGCGTCTTTCCTGAATTTTTATTATTGATCACCGCGCCATTCTGCGCGATAAAACCTGCAATGCCATTCTTGCCGGCACGCAATGGATCGGTGCCTTTCACAAAGGCTTGCTGGTCTGCTTTCTGATCGAAAGAACCGTAAGTATCGCCATTGTTGTAGTAAGCGTAAGCCAGCCATGCCAGCGGAATACGGCCGGTGAACATACCTACGCCACCACGCAGGATCAGGCTTTGATCGCCTTTCCAGTCGTAGCGGAAACCTAATCTCGGAGAGATCTGCACGCGGTTGAAATAACTGTTGCGGATCTGGTTCAACGGCGTATAGTAGTAGGTGTTACCCAGAAATCCGTCTTGTATGGCAGTGCGTGTTTTCTCGCTCAGGTTAGGCATCTGCGGCAACAGCGTATAGTCGGCACGTATACCCGGCGTCAGTTTCAGTTTGTCGGTAAGCTGGATCTCATCCTGTGCGTAGGCGCTCAACATATCGAGGTTGAAAGACTGCGGGTGCGACAGGATATATTCGCGGCTGTTATCTGTATAATTATAGTTTCCTCTTACGCGCCAGGGATTGTTGTTGATATAATCATCGATGGAGAGATAGTCTACACGGCCATTCCAGCTGTTCACGAAACCATAGTTGATATGATACAACTCATTATGCGTACCGAAGAGGAAAGTATGTTTGCCTTTGTACCAGGTGAGGTTGTCGGTGATTTCCCAGGTGCGTTGCTGCATCTTGAAAATGGCGGCCTCCCTGTCGGTGCCAAGGTAGATGGTGGTGCCGGGAGTACGGCCCATGATCTGTACTTGCGGCAATGCGGGGTCCGACTGAGGATCGCGTTTGTCGTTCACGACAGTATAGCCCAATACAAAACTGTTGGCCAGGCGTGCGTTGAAGCGTGTTTTTAATTCCGCTACGGTAGATGTCTGGTTATTGGTTTGTTTGTAAGCCATGCTGGTGAAGCGGAAATCGGCCTGGTCGCGGTCCATGATCATCGCGTTGGAGAGGATGGTGTTGTTACGGAGCGAGAGCTGATTTTTATCGTTGATGTTCCAGTCGAGGCGGTTGAAAAATTTCCGCGACTGGCTGCTGCTGTTGTAAGCGCCGCCGGTACCGGGATCGAAGGCATTGCCATAGCGTTGCATGGTGGCATTGCGGATATCCTGTTCATCTTTTACGCTGAGTATCTGTGCGGTTTCTGGCTGTCCGGTCATCAGCTGTGCGGGATCGCGGCGGCCGGTGATTTCTTCATTGGTGAAGAAGAACAGTTTGTCTTTGATAATCGGAAAACCAAGCCTGATACCGGTTTGATAGTCATAGAAATCGTTGTTCATCTTCCCTGATGATCCAACCTTGTCTTTCCCGGTGATGGCAGCGTTGCGGCCAAAGCCGTATACCGATCCGGTGAAAGTGTTGGTACCACTGCGTGTAACGGCGTTGATGCTACCGCCGGTGAAGTTACCGATCTTCACATCGAAGGGGGCGAGATATACCTGCATATCTTCGATCGCATCCAGCGACACAGGATTGGTGCGGGTGCTGGAGCCGGGCATACCGGAAGTACCGGTGATCCCGCCCAGTGAAGGGCTGAAGCCGATCGCATCGTTGTTGATAGCGCCATCCAGCGTTACGTTGTTGTAACGGAAGTTGGTACCGCCGAAGGAGTTATCTTTTGATGCCTGCGGCACCAGGCGCGTGATATCCTGTATGCTCCTGTTAACGGTAGGCATGCTGCGCAGCTGTGCGCCACTGATGTTCTGTCCTGCGCCATAAGTATTGGCCTTGGCGGTTTTAGCGCCTTTCACCACTACTTCGGAGAGTTGTTGTTTGCTATCTTCCAGTACGATATTCAATTGCAAAGGTTCGCCGAGGCGGATGGTGATACCGTCGCGTTGTTGTTTGCCCATACCCATCATGGAGGCCTGTACGGTGTACGGACCGCCGATGCGCAGGCCGGAGAGGTGATAGCGCCCGTCCGTGCCTGCTACGGTGCCGTAGCGTGTACCCGTGGGCGTATGAATGGCCTGCACCGTTACGCCGGGTATGGGCTGGCCTTTGCCATCCATCACGCGGCCATCGAGGCGGCCACTCGTTTCTTGTGCCTGCACGCGGATGCAACACATCGCACATAACAGGCACCATAAGATATATAGCTTCTTCATGATCGCTTTTTTTATCAGAAATTTTCTGTCAATACTTTATCGATGATATGCAGCACACCGTTGTTGGTGAGCACGTTGGGTTTCAACAGTTGTGCAGCCTGGTTGTTGCCAGTGCCCTGGATGGTAATGGTGTAGCCATTTCCCGCAGGTACCAGGTTCACGGTGGTGCTGCTGTTATTGAGCATGGATTGCTGTGCGGTATTGCTGGCGTCAGTGCTCAGTACATAATCATACACGAAGCGACGGCTGTTGAGCATATGATATTGCAGCATGGCGCGCAGCACGGCGGGATCGGTATGAACAATACTATCGGTAGTGGGATATCCTGCGGCAACAAACGCGCTGTTGGCGGGCGCAAACACCGTGAAGGGCCCGGCGCTGTTGAGCTGGTCTTTCATGCCGGCCCTTTGCAGGGCGGCGTTGAAATAGGTGAGCGTAGGCTCCGCGGCCACGGCATCACTGAGCTTGTCCTGCACCAGCGGTTGCAGCACGGCATTGATCACCTGTATCAAACCATTGCTGGCAGGCAGGTTCCTGGCAGTAACAGGCGTACCGTTGATGGTGATGATGGTATCAGGACCTTTTATCCAGTGTGTTACAAACAGCTGCGATCCTGCCAGGGTGGTGATCTGCTGGTTGAAACGGAAGGGCAATTGATCCAGCTGCCACAGGCCTTGCAGGGTATGGTACTTCACCATATTGTTGAGCACAGCCGATTGTTCCCGGGCCACATCATTCTCTGTGTTATAGCCGGAGGCCTGAAACGCGTTATTATCGGGTATCAGCAAGGTATACGGCCCTTTCCCTGTGAGCTGCTGCCCGAAGTTGGTGGTGACCAGCGCGGTATTGAAAAAGGAGAAGTTGAACCGGTTGTCTTGTATCACATACAACAGGTTGTTCTGGTCCGGTGCAGCCGTTTTGTTATCATCTTTTTTGCAGGCGAAACAGCACAACAGCATCACGGCAAGGCATATATTTTTTTTCATTTTGTTAAATGATTTTATCGTCCAAATAATCCGTCGTTGATCACGTGTATCACGCCGTTGCGGAACAGCAGGTCGGTGCTAAGCAGCGGCAGTGCCGGTGTGCTGGCGCCCAACTGTTTTGCGGTAATGCTGCCGCCGGCCATGCCAAACATCAGGCGGATATTTTGCGGGCCGTTGTGAGACGGTGAGCCAGCTTTGATGAGATAGTTGGCGAGCGCAGGATTATCGGTGAGATCATTGGAAAAAAGCTGCATGGGATAATCAGGTGTAGCAGCGCCGTTATAATCCAGGCGATTGACCGACAATAGCGAGTCCAGTGATGTAAGCGGCCACTGGTAATATTGATTATCGTCGTAGTACGGATAGCCCACCGGGTAAAGGTTAGCGCGCTGGCGGAGATCGTCCAGTGTTTTGAAGCCCGCCTGCTGAAAGGCATGATTGGTGGGCGCAAACAGCGTAAGCTGGTGAAACCGCTGGGTGGATGACAACAGCTGTTGTGTGAAGAGCGGTTGTCCCCAATTGCTTTGATACACGCTATCGTTGAGCCGGAAGGCTTCCATGAGGAAAGTGAAATCCGGGTTGTTGCTGAGGTAGTCGATCATATCCTGCTGTGGTTTCTGCAGCACTTCATCGATCACATAGATGGTACCATTGGTAGCCTCTAAAGTATTGAGCGGGTGCGGCTTTCCGTTGATCATCAGTTTGCCGTTATGTACGCCGAGGTATTGCAGGTAGGTGTAAAAAGACCAGGAGTTGTAATCGCCGAAGTCGGTAGCCCGCAGCAGCGAGTGCAGCGACATGTTACCCGCAATGGATCTGATCCTGTCGCCCGGCAGCCAGCTATCGATGATATGGTAGCGGAGCAGGGTATCGAGGGTCGTTGCATCCAGGCTGCTGATGTTGCCGGCTGTGATACCAAAGGCTTTGAAAGCCTCGTCAGTAGGCACCAGCAGCGTATAGCCCTGCAAGGTTTGCGCTTGTATAACAGAGTCCATGTTCACTATTTTCCACATGGCCTTATAGATGCTGAAGTTGGTACTGTCCAGCAGTTGCCGGATCGTTTTCTGCGGCCCTTTATATTCCAGCGGCTTGCCAACAGGTGCTACCTGCGCATCTTTCTGCCGGCATGCTGCCATGAGCAGCATTACTAACAGCGACGCATATATGAAATATTGTTTCTTCATTTCCACAGATTTTATTTGATTAAAAGAGAATCGGGGTATAGCATGATATTATCGAGATGGAAGATGACGCTGTTGTTGGTCATATCGTCTTTCCTGACATACCCGATGCCACTGGGGCTGTGATAGGCATAACGGCCGCCCGGCGCCCAGATGCTGATGCCGTAGCTGGCTTGCATATAGTATCCGCCGGTGAGATAGATGTTAATGTCCGTCACCTGCATCATGCCCGGATCACTTTGAAAGAGGTGATAGGGTTTCAGTTCCAGTGTGTAAATATTAAATGCAAGCGCTTTGTAGCGGCTCACATCCAGTCGTGCGATGCTGTCGGCGGTAAGGCCATACTGACGGAAGGCGTCATTCACCGGCGCATAAATAGTGTACGGGCCGGTTTGTTTCAGGGCGTCCCACTGTCCTGTTTTCTTCATCAGTGCAGTGAAGATAGACAGGGTAGAATCCGCTGCCAGGAAGTCTTGCGCCGTTTCCGGGAAATATTTCGGCACAGCCTGCAAGAGGTGTAACACGCCATTCTGCAAAGCGATGTTACGCCTGGGCGCATCATACACAGGGCAACCGTTCACCGTGGCGCGGAAAGCATCTGCATTGTTGCTGCCGATGTTATTGATGGAGATGAGCAAGGGGCCTCCGGCAAGGCCGGTGTATTTGTTGTCCATCTGCGTGGGTATATCGGACACGTATATACGCTGCGGCATGATTAAGTTTTTCAGTGCATAGCGCAGGCTGTCGGTGTTCATGGTATTGAAGTCGGACGGCCTTTTCACGCCGATGGCATTGAAAGCGTTGTTATCGGGCGCCCATATCGTGTGCAGCTCGGTGCTGTTGAGGCTATCGAGCATACCGATCTTTTGCAGGCCGGCAGCCAGCAGGCTCAGGTCGTAGTTGTTACGGATAAAATCGCCCATATTACGGAGCCCGGCGCTGTGCTCATTAGACACTTGCAGGTCTGTTTTGTTGCAGCCTGCCGCCAATGCTAACAGCACCAGCAGCAATGGCAAGCAACAAGTATGAAGTCTGTGTATAAGTTTCATCTTGACATTTTTTATTGATAAACCGGCGGATCATAGCGGCGTTGCAACGTAGTCACGTACATGTTGCCATTCACAAATTCCACGGTGTTGACAGTAGCAAAGGAGCGCGGGTTGTAGATGCCGGAGTGTACAGAGATCACCATACCGGTACGCACGTCTCCTACGAAGTTGTACACCGCTACCGGCGCATTGGGGCCGATTGAAAGCGAGGTGTAGATGCCGCCTGACTCATTATTGGCGCCGTACTGATAATCCGGCGGAGTGCCTGGCACCAGGAAGTTGAACATCTGCCCGGCATTACCGGCAAAAATGTGACTGGCCGTTGTATCGGGGAACAGCGGAAAGCTGCTGTAGGGGCTCACTTTCGTATCCTGCGACCTCATCAGGGTGGTCATGTACACGTTGGAAAAGCCTTTGATCGGATTCGACTGCGCCCCATACAGCGTGTAGAACACGTTCATCGTGTCCTTTATGTTGTGGTTAAATGGTCCGTTGCTATTGTAGAAATATGTTTGCGAATAGCCTTCCGAGCTGAGGTTGTAGAAGTTCACATACACCATCGAATCGGAGAAAGGTATCTTGGTGAACTGCTCATTGCGCAGGTAGATGCCGGGAACACGGGTGTAGACGGACTTTTCCAGCACATTCATCGTATATATCTCTCCTGAGGTAAGGTCCACGGTGGTATCGATCATCACCCGTTTGCGCAGGTCGGCATTGAGCGAATAGAAAGGGTCATTGCTTTGCGGCCTGGCTACGAACATAAAGCGATGTTTGCCGCCAGATACCATGCCATAGCCGGAGAGGTCAAATCCATTCACAATAGGGCCTACTGGTATTTTAGCCGTTCCCGGAAATTCTTTCTGCCAGAGCGTAGTGTTGCCGGCATCAGGATAAGGCCTGGCGAGCGGGCCGCGGGTATCGAGGAAATCGAAGGTGATGGCGGCATCCACGGGTACGCCGGCCGCGTCCAGCTTCGGATCTATCAGCATGGCCAGGAAAGGTGGCGGCGCATCCTTGCTGGCGATGGTAGCGTTATAAGTTAAACAGTTGAATACCCGCAGATAGGCAGGATTACTAACATCCGGAAAATCCGTTTTACGGCAGCTGGCCATCAGCAGGCAGCCTGCCAGTATCAGCATCCCCACTGCGTGTATGCGTTTCAGATATATCAATTTCATGGCGCTCATTATTGGTTATGCTTTACGATGATCATTTTTGCAGGTACGTCTGTTGCTTGCTTCGGATGTAAGGTACCGGTAAGCGCAACGGTGTAGATACCTGTTTCAAACAGCGGCAATTGGCCACCAGCGTACAAATCAGGCCGCGCGATAAAATCGCTGCCTTTCAATGCTGGTATAGTGGTGATCCAGTCGCCCGGCAACACGCCCGGTTTGGAAGCATATACATTCAGGCGGTTGATGCCTATGAGCGGGCTGAACTGCACATAAGGCTGATCGGTCACCACCTGGCCCTGACTGAGATGCTGGCTGCCGGTAGCGATAAATGTGAGGTAGCCGGTGAGCAGCTGACCATTGGCTTCGGTGAAAGTGATCTCCGGCACATCAGTGCTGAGGTTGAGGAAGCGCACCCAGTAAGGCATGGTTACTTTATACTGGCTGTTAGCGCCGTCGTCGCCCTTGTTGCTGCCAGCGGTGGGCAGATAGAAACTGCCGCTCAGGTTATTGTTCACCAGTTTCATCACAGGCTTGCCATTAGCATCGTTGAAGAGCCAGGCGCTATAGTTATCGCTGCCATTGATGTTGAGCGTAGCTTCCGCGATCTTGTTGCCGCTGGCATCTTTCGCGGTGATCACATGCGGGCCGCTCACCAGCGTTTTATAAGCCGATGCATTCGTATAGCCGATCACGTTCTCCTGCAAGGGCAGGCCATCGGCTGTTACGGAGATGTTAGCGCCGGCGATCGCATTTACGGCCTGTACGCGGCCATAGGTGATGTTCAACGACTCTTTCACATCCGCAATCACCCGGAAGCTGTTGAGCGTAAGGTCGGTAGCGCTGGTATTACCGGGCGTGAGATACTTGAAAGCGGTATTGGAGCTGACCAGCACCGTATATACGCCGCCGGGTTGAAAGGTTTGTGAGGCTGCATAAGAGAGCCAGATATCCTTCGGCTGGTTGTCTCCTGTTACCATCGTGCCGGTGAGCGGGTTCACATTACCCAGCATCTCGCCGGAATTAAGCGGCACGCCAGGCACGATCCTGCCATCATCTGTCTTTATCTTGAACTGATAAGTGCCATAAGGCAGTTCTATGTAATCAGAATAATTGCCCGGTGCAACGTGGCTGGTAGTATTGCTCACGAGCGTGCCATCGGCGAAAGACAGGCTCATATTGCCTTGCAGCGAGGCCCTGTCGCCCGGGTTGCTGAGGTTCAGCACACGTATCCTGAAATGTTCGGGATTGGCGGGAGGAGAGATGGAACGCGGCACACGGAACGTACTGTCGTTCACCAGGATATCGGAACCGGGATGAGGCCCGTACAATACGTTGTAATAATCTGCTGGTTCATTCACATTCTCCTTGATGTCGATGTTCTTGGGCGCTACCAGTCCCGGCGTACCGTACATCATATAACCAATGGTGATACGCGCCGTACCATCGCCACGGATAAAGCGTTGCGGGATGGCGAAGGTAGTGCCTATTCTTCCGGTAGGAAAATAGATCGTAGGCTTTGTCTGATCACTGAGGTAGTTTCCTTCAATATTCGGCGGCGTAAGGCTGGTCAAAGGCGTATCGTTGATCAGGAGTTCTGTTGCTTTGCGGCCCACATTAATCAAACGCACGGTGGAAGCGGAAAGCGGCGGCAAAGGCTGCTCCTGGTACACGAAGTCGGACTTGCTTTTGGTGCAGGCCCACAACCCGGTGAACAGCAGCATTGCCAGAAAATATTTTACAGCTTGCATCATGATTTATTTTCGGTCTTCCTGTTAAAAAATATTATAGCTGAGGCCGAGCATCAACTCGCTGCCTCTGTGGTAACTGCGACGGATATACGTATTGCCATAATATTTTCCGCCGGTGCCGGGGTTGGCATATACTTCGCGCCAGGCCGGGTCCAGTATGTTTTTGGCATATCCTTTTAATTGAAGTCTCCTGGTGAGATATTGACTGAACACAAAGTCCAGCACAGGCGCCGGCCTGCTGTAGAGGTCAGGTTCACCGGTGAGGTTCACCTGTATCAGGCGCTCGCCCACTTCATTGAAAGTAAGGGTGAGATCCGTGCGTGAACGCGGGTTGCTGTAGTTGAGATATACGTTGATAGCATAAGGCGCCTGCTCAAACAACGGGCTGTTGGAAGGAGAACGCCTGTCTACAATGCGGGAATCGTTTAGCCGTTCAGGTGTCTTTTTAATTTCACTCTGCGCCAGCAGGAGGTTGGCCCCCAGGAAAAAATGATCCAGCGGATGCCACCATCTGCCCAGGTTCTTCACCACTTCCAGTTCTACTCCGTATACATGGCCTTTGTTAGGATCGTTCTCGAAATGGATCGCTGGGAACTCGGGAAAACGTGCGCTCAAACCGGTAGAGTTTTGTGTATACACTTTGGTGAGCTGGTTATCTATCTGTTTATAAAAAGCAGATGCCGCCAGCACCTCGCCCGGTGCAGTGAACCATTCCCAACGGAAATCGTAGTTGGTGGTAGACTGATTTTTCAATTTCGGATTACCCACCACCAGCGCAAACTGGAAGGGATCAAATTCAAACACGTTGGTGATCTCGCGCAGCTCCGGCCTTGCCAGCGTAGTGCTGTAGCCCAGGCGGAAGTTCATATCCTGCTTAAGGGTATAGGTCAGGTTCAGGGAATAATAGGGCTTGTAGTCTGTTTTATAAACGGAGTTAGGTTCTGTTAATATCAGCTTCACTGTTTGTCCGTCTTTGTTAGGCGCGGTGAGTGAAGGATCGAGGAATACGCCGGCAGTATCTACGGCAGCCTGTATGTTGGTGAGCTCGAAACGCGCGCCACCTGTGAGGCGCAGGTTCTCACGCAACTTCAGGTCGAGCATACCATAGAATGCGCGCGTTTCATAAAAGCCTTTGTAATTGTTAGGCGATTTCTGTGCGTTGTACAAAAATCCGCCAACAGCGGGCTGTCCTTCGCCGGTGGCGCCGGTTGGTTGGCGTATGCCGATCTGGTCATAACCTACGAGATGATCGAGGTTACCATGTACGGTATACAATGCCTGGTTGCCGGTGGAAGAGAAGTTAGAGCCGGGCAGCGACAATACATTCTCATTAAAAGTACGATCACGGTGCAGGTAGTTCACACCGCCTTTAAATTCCTGGCGCTGGCCCAGCAGGCGGAAAGGCAGGGTGAGATCTGCTTTGTAGTTGTAGTTGGTTTCGCTGAGCGTACGATAGCGGCGTCCGTTGGGATCGGCCTGTATGATGCCATAGGGGCCGTAACCATTCACATATCCTGACACCAGTGAATAATACACCGGCGTGCCCGATACGCCGCCATCACCGCCGGGCAGGCTGCCATTTGTTGGCACAGCGCCGCCGCCATTCGGGCGATACACGGCCAGGTTCACAAAGCGATAATCCGGATCTTCCTGGCTGGAGTTAGAGGTGGCGATGTTGTAGCTCAGTCGTGGCGAATACTGGCCGCCCGTGAGCTTGTGCTCACCTTGCAGGTTGAAAGTATTCAGTGTACGGTAGCTTCTCTTCAACGAATACACGATGTTGGATACGGGGCCTGTGAGGCCGGTGTATTCATAGGCGCCATACAGGTTGCTGGCCTGTACCTCCGCCCCCCTGCTGCCCATATACTGCACACTGATTTCATTACGCGCATTGAAGCGGTAGGTAAGCCCGCCGAGAAAACCATAGTTGAGTGTGGATGTTCCCGTATTCTCTTTATAAGAAATATATTTTCCGAGATTGATATTGTTAGGTGTGATATAGTTCGGAATGATGCGCGTGCTGTTCACCTGGCTGTTACCGGTGAGCACACCCTGGTAGATGCTCCACTGCGTGAGATCGCCGCCGTGAATATCAGTAGCGCGCTGATAGTAGTTCACGCCCGCGATCAGGCCCAGCTTGTGTTTGTGGAACACGTTGAAGCTGTTGCCATAGGTCACGGAATAGATCTGGTTCATTTTTGCCGGGGCATAGTGGGTGGTAAGCACGGGATCAAAGCGGTGCATGATACCGTTGATGCGGTCTACTTCTTTGCGGATAGACGGATCATTGCCGCTGTTGGCGATCATGTTCTGCACCTGCGCAAATCCGCCGGGGTATTGCGTTCCGAGGGCGGTGAAATCATCGGGCAGGCCGGCTTGTTTTACTTTCTGTCCGAGGAAACCGGGATTGCTGTTATAGAAGCTGTTCACTTTTCCGCCGAGGCCGATGTTGGTATTGAAGCCGGCTTGTACGGTGATGTTGAGAATAGCGGAATCGGGTACTGATCTTGTTTTCAGCTCGATGATACCGGCGGCGGCATCAGCGGGTTTATCGGGCGTATAAGTTTTGTAGATGGTGATATTGTCCAGCAGGCCTGCGGGCACGAGGTCCAGCGGGATGGCGCTGCGGTCGGGATCGGAAGATGCGAGGCGTACGCCGTTGAGCTGCCCGATCACGCTGCGGTCGCCGAGGCCGCGGATGGCTACGTATTTATCATCGGTGATGGTTACGCCGGATACGCGTTGCAATGCCTGTGTGGTGGTGATGCTGGCCGTTTTTTCGATATTGGCGGCGGAGATGGCGTCCTGCACGATGGCCGACGATTTACGTTCGAGCAGTACGGCGGCTTCGGTGTTGGTACGCCTGCGTGCCTGTACCTGTACTTCGTTGAGCAGTGTGCGGGAGGGCTTCAATGCGATCTGCACGGAAGTGGCGCCGGCGGCCACTTTCAGCTCCTGCGGCTGGTAGCCGATGTAGGTGATCACGAGGGTGGCGCCTTCTTCCGGTATGTTGATGCTGAAATGCCCGTTGCCATCGGTGATGGCGCCGGTGTTCTGGCCTTTGATGCGTACGCCTACGCCGGGTAATGGCGTGCCGGTGTTTTTGTCGATCACCGTTCCTTTTACAGGCGGCGGCAGCGTAGTAGCGGCCACGATGGTAATGCGGTTATCATCATATACCTGCGGCACCATGGCGGCAGGCTGGAGCAACCTGGTGAGGATGTCCATCAATGGGGCATCGTCGGCATGGATGCTCACATTACGTACCTTGTCTACCTTTTCATCATTGAAATAGATCCTTATGCCTGAACGGTTGGAAAGCTCGTCCAGGGCGGCCCGCAGCGGCTGATGGTGGATATCTACCGACATCCGTATCCGTTTTACCGACTGTCCCTTACCTGCCACGCTGGCCATCAGGTTAGTAGCCGTTAGAGCAAACGCCATTACGTAAAAGGAGATGCGCATAACCCATTTTAAATAAGCACAGGGTTTCCCCAGGAAAAAATTCATACTTTTACCTTGTTAATTAGTTAATCCTTCGGGTTAGTTAATGACAGCGGTGCAGTGATGCGGTTTCTCAGGCCTGGTATCAGCTGCATCGCACAGGAACCGGGTACGCGTGCGTGATCCGGTTTTTTTGTTGGCTGATGGTTACGTAAATCTTTCAGTCATAAATATTTTTTTTCGGTCAGGAAATACGGATGATGCCATTTGCATTTTTGGAGAAATGCAGGCCATATACTTTGCTTAATATTTTCAGGATATCGTTGAGCGACTGGCTATGATCGAAGGTGCCGCTCACCTCCATGCGCCGGAGGGCAGTGCGGGTGATCTCAAACGTAACGTTGTAGCGGTTTTGCAGGGATACGATCACTTCCTGCAAGGGATCTTTTTCGAAGGTGAGTTTGCCGCTGCGCCATGACAGTAATGCATCGGCATGTACGTTTCTCACTTCCTGCGGGCCATCGTGTTGCATGCGTACTTCCTGTCCGGCAGTGAGCAGCACGGCGCGGGCGCTGTCGCCCGGCTTGTATACCGCCACTTTTCCGGAGGCTACGGTTACTTTATAAACATCCGGCGCGGGATAGGAACGTATGCTGAAGGTGGTACCCAGCACTTGTGTATGATAGCCTTCACTCTCGATGATGAAGGGATGTTGCGGATCCTGGTGGATATCGAAGCAGGCCTCTCCCTGTAGGTATACTGTTCTGTTGCCGGTGAACGTTTCCGGGTAGCGCAGGTGGCTGCCGGCATTGAGCCATACGATGGAGCTATCGGTGAGTATTACTTTAGAGAGCTGGCCGGCGCGGGTATAGAGATCGAGGTATTTGACAGGCGCTTTGCGTGCAGGCATTTTAGCGCGATAGAGCAATCCGCCCGCTGTGACAATGGCGGCGGATATCACGGAGGCGGCCAGGCGCCAGCGTAAGGTGCGGGAAGCGCGCATCGGGATCACACGGGCGCCTTCCTTTTCGTGTATACGTTCCCGTATGGCGCCGTATATTTTTTCGCCCAGCAGCGCACGGGGCGTATCATCAGTAGCCGTTGGCGGTGTGTGCAGCTGCGCGAACCAAATGTCGAGCTCCTGTTGTTCCGCAGGCGTAGCGTGGCCTGCGAGGTACCGGCCGATCA
Organism: Chitinophaga vietnamensis; assembly: GCF_902167635.1. Taxonomy (GTDB): domain Bacteria; phylum Bacteroidota; class Bacteroidia; order Chitinophagales; family Chitinophagaceae; genus Chitinophaga; species Chitinophaga vietnamensis. The sequence continues at coordinate 302,077 of NZ_CABHMS010000004.1, read as the reverse complement.
GCCGGTGTATTCTCTCGTCCTGCATGTAAAATAGTTGAGGATGTTTTCCGAAACTATATTTACCGCGAACATTTGTTTACACCTACGCCGTCCAACGTTAAATTAATATGAACAACTTGTTTCACGCAAAGGCGCAAAGCAGCAAAGCAGCAAAGGTGGGCTTCGCCCGCAGGTATAAAGAATATTTTTTACGCGCGGAGCGCGCCTTTGCTGCTTTGCTGCTTTGCGCCTCTGCATGAAAATCCACTACCGGCTTTGCACACTGGTATAGATACCACGGTCCATCACAATATGCAGCCGTTTAAGCATGGCGGGCATATCGAACCCTTCCCGCTGATAGGTCGCCTGCACCGCTTCCCTGGCCTTGTTGATACTTTCCTGGTTTTGCCACTGCGCTACCGTTACACAAACCAGGTCGCCATTTTCAGCGGTATGTTCATAAACCGCATCTTCAATAAACCCGGGCAACTTGCTGATAAGGTCCCGGTTGATCTTCATCCTTTCGTAAAACTCCTGTTTGGCAGCGGGAGGAACCGTGAATTTATCGATCAATGAAATCCGCTCCGGGCGGGCTTTTTCCAGCTGTTGTAAAAACCCGTAACGATCTGTCAGTGTATGAGAAGAGATGATCCTGGCTTCACGCAGCTGGAAGATGGCCATCCCTTCGCTGCTGATCAGCTGGCCGCTGGCCGGAATGTTGTTGAAGGGCCCCTGCTGTGTTCCTTTCCAGCTCCACCTGGCCGCTACCTGGTCGCCTTCACCCAGGAGCGCTTCGATCTTCCACTGGGCATCGGGGAAAGCCTGGATCAGCGCTGTAATGGGCGCTGCAAAACCAGCCACGCCTTTCGATCCTTGCGGACCGGAAAATTCCTCGGATATGAGGTCATTCAATAATTCCATCTTCTTTTTGTTCAGCGATTCTTCAAACAGCCTTCTCACTGTTTCTTTGTTTTTTTGAATAGTAGACATAGTAAGCTCCTTGTTTTTGTTGTTGTAATGAATAGTCTGTGCATTGGATACCCCTGTAAGCAGCAGCAGGGCCAGGCCCAGACGGGTGCGTATCGATCCCATTGTTTGATTTTTTGACAAAATTATCCCGGCCCCGGACGGGGAAATTGTAAAAAATCATTGATCTTGTCGCCTTACATGAGCAGTGGAGACTTAAAGAAATCTTTGGGCGTTTGTCCAGTAAATCCCCGGAAGTCTTTTATGAAATGAGATTGGTCGAAATAACCGGCCTCATAAGAAGCATCAGTGAGAGAAGTATAGGAAGCGTAGTTGTTAATAAGGTTTTTCAGGCGGACGATGGAAGCATATTGTTTGGGAGTAGCGCCAACCAGCGCCCTGAATCTTTTCTCGAAGGCGTCCTGGCTGATATGCAGCGCGGGCGCCAGCTCTTTGATCCTGACGATGCCATGCTGCTGTTTGATCAGCTGTATAGCATGATCGATGCGTGGATCAGGGCCTGTTTTTCCATCGAATAATTTTTTCAGCAGGAAGGTTTCGATGATCGCAATCCTGCGCTGGTTGTCAGGCGCCGCTACCAGTCTTTCCAGTATCTCCTCCTGTTCACTGGAAAGGAATATATTATCTGTCGAAACATGAAGACCGAACAGTTCATGCGCGGGCGTCCGGGAAAATGCGGCCATTCCGCCTTCTTTGAACATCACGAGCAGGTTGGCGCTTGCCTTTTCATAGAAAAGGGTGCGTACAGATTTCCTGATACCGGTGATGGAGCTGGCAGGAATGATGGCTTTCTCCGTTCCTTCCTTCTTTGCAACATGGCCCATAAAACGGAAAGCCATCACGATCGAAGTATCTGGCGTGATGCTGCTGTCTGTAGCCAGCTCACTTTCGATGATCATGATTTCCCTGATAAAAGGCCTTAGTGGAAGTGAAGGAAGAAATTTTTCGATTTTCATTTTATTTGCTGCGGGAAATTTACCGGAGCTTCCTCAAGGTACTAAAAATTGCTGCCTGATACATCAGTGCTTCAGGGTGATGACCAATATAATGGTGATATAATCTTTGAGGTTACCACGGATGATCTTCAAAGCCTTTACCAGGTGGTTGTTCACGGTTTTAGGCGAGATATTGAGCGTATCGGCGATCTGCTGCACATTGAAGCCGTTTACACGGCTGAGCATATATACTTCGCGGCATTTTTCAGGCAGGCGGCTGATGCTCTGGTTCACCACCGCGTTTAATTCGTTGTAGGAAAGCTGGTCGGCCGTATTGTTGGTGATCTCCTGCAGGGGAGCCTGTTGCAGGAATTTGTGGTGGTTCATCTTCTTCCGGTAAGCATTCAATACCCTGTTCTTCATCACACCGTAGAGATAGGCGCCCAGCGGGCGCTCCGGGTCCAGCTCCGAGCGGTTAAGCCACAGGGCCACAAATACTTCCTGGGTGATCTCTTCTGCCAGCTCTTTCAGGCCCAGTTTATAAAAAGCAAGATCATACTGTTTCTCCCAGTAGTAGTCGTAAATTTCCCGGAATGCTTTCTCATCTCCCTGTTGTAATCTTTCTACCAGAAAAGACTCGCCAGGCAGTTCTCCCTTATCGATACCCATATGATCAATTTCGTTTCAAAAGTAAACAGCCTGCGGCTGGCTCGTATATAAAATAATTGTTAAGAACTCCATGCCGTTTAATGACAGGTCAGGCCATTATTTCTACAGTTCAGGGAAAAATCGGCGGCAGCGCTGCCACATCACCGCATTTTTGCAAGAAAATATTGCAAGACGTATGGAACGCTTACGGACAAGTATGATCAGCTGTATATGGCTCCTGCTGCCGCTGCTGGCGGAAAGTGCAGGCGTCGATACTTTCCGGCTGGTAAAAAAAGATGCAGTGATCGCGCTCTATGAACGATGGATCAGCACCGGCAGTGGTGATAAAGTGCGGGAGATCAAAGCCGTTTTCCAGGTGAAGACAAATGTAGCCGCAGTGATCGGCCTCTTCAAAGATCAGCAGAAAGGACGGGAATGGAATATCAATGCCTGCGAATACCGCATCATCCCATCCAACGATACCAGCAGCTGGCTCACGTATATACGCTATAACATCCCCTGGCCGATGGACGACCAGGATGCCTGCCTGCACTATCATTACCAAAGCAGCGGCACGCAATCGGAGGTGGCCTTTGAAAGCGCCACCAACAGCCGCTTTCCGGTGCAGCACAATACCACGCGCATTACCGGCACCCGTGGTAAATGGATCATGGAAGAACAAGGTGCAGGCACCTTGCAGGTTACTTATCTTGTTACGACCGACCGTAACAAAAAGGTACCGCGATGGATCGCTGATCCCGTCATACATGATCATCTCTTTAAAACCATGACCCGTTTTAAATCATTATTGGAAAATCATTACTATGGATCACACTAAATATACGCTCATCACCGGCGCCAGCACCGGCCTGGGAAAAGAGCTGGCGCTTTGTTGCGCAGCCGCAGGCATGCACCTGATCCTTACGGCGTTGCCGGGCGGCAATATGGCTTCACTGGCAGCGGAGATCATGCGCAACTATCCCGTGGAAGTGGTGGCATATGAGTTCGACCTCACCGACCCTATCGCCCTGAAAACCCATACAGACGAGATTATGAGCCGTTATGCCATCAACTTCCTCATCAACAATGCCGGCATGGGCGGCACCTCTTCCATCACGGAAACTTCCCTCGAAAGGATCGACCGTATCATCCTGCTCAATGTGCGCAGCACGGTGATGCTCACCCGCCTGCTCATCCCGCAGCTCTTGCAGCATGAAAAGAGTTATATCATGAATATCTCCAGCATGGCGGCTTTCACGCCCATCGCCTATAAAACGGTATACCCTGCATCAAAGGCATTCATCTCTTCTTTTTCTTTAGGACTGAGAGAAGAATTTTCCGGCACCGGCCTCTCCGTGAGCGTGGTGTGCCCCGGCCCGATGATGACCAATTCCCGCACGAGCCGCCGCATCATCAGCCAGGGACTGAAAGGCAAGATGGGATTGCTGCCCGCCGCCACCATCGCGCAGATAGCGCTGCGAGGCACGCTGGCGCAGCGTTCCCTCATCATCCCCGGTATGATGAACCAGGTGAACCACCTGCTGATGCGGTTGCTGCCACCGCTCATGAAGCTGCGCATTGTGTCAAGAGAAGTGAAGAAAGAAATGCAATATGAAGGATAGGCATATTGCGGTTCCCGCGCTTGAAGCGCTTTGAGCGCTTCAAGCGCTAACGCGAAGATAAACACGAATAAAGCCCTTGAAGCGCTCAAAGCGCTTCAAGGGCAGGCGAAGATAAAAGCGAATCAATGAACAAAGTCCTCATCACCGGCGCCAGCGGCTTCCTCGGTTCCAACCTCACACGGGAGCTGTACCGCCTCGGATACGAAGTAAAAGTGATCGTGCGGCCTGCCGCCGATCTCAAAGGTATTGCAGACATTCCCTGTGAAATATTTTTCGGTAACATCGACCGGCAACAAGATGTGATGCAGGCCGTTGAAGGATGCGATATTGTGATACATGCGGCCTGCATCACCGACCAGTGGGCCATTCCATTCGAGGAATATGAGCGGATCAACTTCACGGCTACACGATATATGGCAGATGCCTGCATCGCGCACGGCGTGACCCGTTTCATTTATGTGAGCACCGCCAATACCATAGGGCCGGGCAACAAACAGTTACCAGGCACAGAGCTGAATGGCTTCACCCTCTTTCATGCCAACTCCGGTTATATCAACAGCAAATATCTCGCACAGCAATATGTGCTGGAACAGGCGGCGGCACGCGGGCTTCCGGCCATCGTGGTAAATCCTACCTTCATGATAGGCCCGCATGATGTGAAGCCCAGCTCCGGCAAATTGTTGCTGTACGGCGTGAAGAAAAAGATACTCTTCTGCCCTCCCGGCGGAAAAAATTTTGTTCATATTTTTGACGTATGCCAGGGTATCATCAGCGCCATCGAAAAAGGCCGTATCGGCGACTGCTACCTGCTGGCGGGGCATAACCTCAGCTACCGCGAATTTTTCCGGATGGTACAGCAGTCGGCGCATACTTCCGGTATCCTGATCACCATCCCTGCGGCGCTGCTCAAACTGGCCGGGATGGCGGGTTCGCTGCTGGAACGACTGACCCGTATCTCTGTAAAGCTGAACAATACCTCCGCTTTCCTGTTATGCCTTGACAACTACTATTCAGGAAAGAAATCAGAAAGGGAATTAATGATCAGGTACACGGGCATGGAAGAAGCAATATCCACGGCCCTCACATGGTTCAAGGAAAACGAGTATTATCAATGAAGCCTGCACAAGCACCCGAGAAAATATTTTCCAGCAAGCTGCTGCTGTATCTGTCCAGGATACTGGTCCTGTATGCGTTCAGCGTCATCTTCAAAACATTCGATCACACTTTTGTGAAACAGCTCGGCATACTGAATATCCGCGGGCAGGTGTTCAGCGTCTGCTACGTGTTGTACGGGCTGATCATATGGGAAGGCGCCTCCTGGCTGGCCCGCTTCATTGAAAAGAAAATGGTGCACAAGAATGCTTCGCAGCGCCTCATCATGCTGAGTGGCGGCCTGCTGCTATTCGGGCTGGCGGCCGCTTACGGCTTCGGATTTTTCTATGGCCTGGCAGATATTGTATTCTTCAAGCGTTACGAAGCCTGGGAAAGTTTCCGCCGGATGAGCTACGACCTCAATTTCGGCATCTTCATGTTCTACCTGATGTTGCTGGCTTTCAACGGGATCATGTTCTACTACAGCGCCTGGAAAGAATACCAGGTGCAAACAGAACGCCTGATGCGCGAAAATATACAAGCCAAATACGATGCGCTGCGCAACCAGATAGATCCGCATTTCTTTTTCAACTCACTGAGCGTGCTCACCAACCTGGTGTACAAAAGCCCGGACCTCTCGGCCGATTACATCACACAGCTGGCGAAAACATACCGCTATATTCTCGATAAAAAATTCGAGAACCTCGTAACGATACAAACAGAACTGGATTTCCTCGACGCTTACCTGTTCCTTATCCAGATCAGGCACCAGCAAAGCATCCGCTTTGTAGCGGCTATTGACGACAAAATAAAAATGCGCGGCATGATACCGCCCGCCACCCTGCAATTGCTTATTGAAAATGCGATCAAGCATAACCGCTTTTCCGTGAATGACCCACTGGTGATTGAAGTGAAGAGTGAAGACGGATACCTGGTGGTGAGCAATCATATCCGGGAGAAACTGCACCCCGAGATCTCTTCAGGCATCGGCCTCGAAAATATCCGGAAACGCTATCTCCTGCTGGACGGACAAAGCATCATCATCTCCCGCGATAACAATATGTTCATTGTAAAAATTCCTGTCATTACACAACAAATATGAAGGTAGCCATATTCGAAGACGAAATACACAATGCCGAAAGGCTTATGCAACTGCTGAAACAGTGTGCACCAGACATCGAGATCGTAGCAGTGATCGGCTCTGTAGCCGAAGGCATGAAATGGATGGAACAGAAAAACCAGGTAGACCTGATGCTGATGGATATACAGCTGTCGGACGGCAACTGCTTTGAGCTGTTCAGTCAAACCGAAGTGAAAACGCCCATCATCTTCACCACCGCCTACGATGGTTTTGCGCTGCAAGCCTTTAAAGTGAACAGTATCGATTATCTCATGAAGCCCATCGATAGCAAAGACCTGCAAAAGGCCTTGCAGAAATATGAGCAGTTCAAACCGGCGGTGAACTACACGGTGGATATCAGCCGCATTGCAGAAGAGTTCCTGAAGCGCGACAGCACCCGCTTCATCGGGCGGGTTAACAATCAGCTCATCTATGTAAAAGCAAAAGATATCGCTTATATCCATTTCGTGAAAGGCGTGACCTGGGCCACCACAGCGGCTAAACAACGCATGCCGCTGGACTATTCACTGGATCAGATCGAGAAGCTGCTGGACAGAAATCAATTCTTCCGCATCAACCGCCAGTTTATCGTTCACATCGATGCCATCAAAAAAATACTGACCTATTACAATAGCCGCTTAATACTACAACTGGAACCTGATGTTGATACTGATGTTATTATTAGCCGCGAGAGAGTGGCTGAATTCAAGAACTGGCTCGAAGGAAAAGGCGCCAGTTTATAAACGCGAAAAACGCTGAAACCATGCAACACGCCAAACCGAAGAACAAAGGCCAGGCACGGCTGTTTGAAAGCCGCTACCTGGAAATGCTGACAAAAACCCATCCGCTCGTGATATGGGGCATGTACCTCCCGTTGATCACATATATGCTGTATTACAGCGCTACTACTTTAGGCTACCGCGTCAGCACAGTGGCGATGGTATTTACCGGCGCGCTGTTCAGCTGGTCGCTGTTTGAATATATCATGCACCGTTTTGTATTTCATATGATCAGCGAAAACCGCCGCGTGCAAAAAGTGATATACACTTTGCATGGCAACCATCATGAATACCCGCGCGACAAACAGCGGCTATTCATGCCGCCTGTGCCCAGCCTGATACTGGCCAGCATCATATTCGGCGGCATGTACCTCGTAATGCGGCAAGCGGCCTTCTCTTTCTTTCCCGGATTTTTACTGGGCTATCTCATCTATGGCAGTATACATTATGCTATCCATGCGTGGAATCCGCCATTTGCGTTTATGAAACCGCTGTGGCGTAACCATCACCTGCATCACTACAAAAGTGAAGAGAAAGGTTTCGGTGTCAGCTCTTCATTATGGGATCGTATATTCGGTACTTTCTTCGATTGATCAGCTGATATCTGTGAGGGCGATAATTTTATCTTTCGCAAAAGTGAAGATGGACTTTCCGCTGAGTTGCAGTGTCTGTCCCTTTTTCAGGCCATTGGGCAAGTCGATGGCCAGCACAGCGTGATAGTCTACCTCGATGGTGGTTTGATCATCGATGTGATCGAAAGAGCGGATCGTTTGTTTTCTTTCAGAGAAGAATTGCCTGGATTGTTCGGCCTGGTTACGAAATTGCAGGAGGCCGTCGAGCACCAGCCTGGACTGGCCTTTGGAGATATTTTCAAAGCGGATATTTTCATCCAGGTGGGTCATCATGCGGGGTACATCGAAATTATTGTAAGCAGCAACGTAGTGGTGTATGATCGCTTCCCGGTTTTTCATAAGACGTACTTTAACGCGAAGGTCTGAAAAAAATCAATGCCATCAAAGCGCCGAGGAAGGCGAGGCCAGCGGAGAGGGCGAGTATCTTGCGATAGGCATTGATGAAACCGTTGTGATAAGCCTTTACCACAGGCGCTTTGTTATCGATACCCGGCGGCACCGCGGCATTGCCCAGGTCGACAGCCTGTTGCATCACGGCCTCCTGCTGTGGCGGCGTAAGCGGCAGCGATTGCACTTCCTTCTGTAAGGCCGCCGTAAACAGCAGTACAGCCAGCGCGCCGAAAACCGCATTCGCAAACACGCCTGCGATCCTGCTGATAGCGTTGTTCACACCGGAAGCCACGCCCGACAAATGATTGCTAACGGCCCCCATCACGGCCGCTGTCAGTGGCGCTACTGTGAAAGACATCCCCAAACCCAATACCAGCACGCCCGGGAAGAAGGTGGTCCAATATTCCGAGGGGCCTTTCGTTTGCTTCACCATCGACAACAACAGCATCCCGATGCCAGCCATCAGCGGGCCTCCCACCAGGAAAGGCCTGGCGCCGTATTTGTCTGCCAGCGTACCCGCGTATCTCGCAATCAATATCATCAATATGGTAAATGGCAAAAATGTAAGGCCGGACTGTAACTGGCTATAGCCCTGCACCTGCACCATATTGAGCGAGAGGAACAGCATGCCCGCTCCCAATCCTGCATACAGGAAAAGTGTAAGCAAATTAGTACCCGTGAATACCGGGTTAGCGAACAAGTGTAGCGGCATCATCGGATGCGGGCTTTTCTTTTCCACCGCTACGAAAACCGCCAGCAGCAGGATACCGCCAGCAATGGCGCCCCATACCTGCGGATGTGAAAAGCCCAGCGCCGGCATGCGCAGGAATCCGAACGTCAGTGCGGCCAATCCCGATGCGGTGAGAAGGGCTCCGGTGAAATCCAGTCCGGGCGGGCTGTCCGTATCTTTTCTTTCCGTCACATGTTTCCAAAGGAAAAAAACGGCTGCTAATCCTATCGGTGCATTGATGAAAAAGATATAACGCCAATGGCCGGCATCCGCCAGGGCGCCGCCCAGCACCGGCCCGCCCATCGTTACCAGCACTGTTACCGCCGACCAGGTGCCGATGGCCTTGCCACGCTCACTGTCATGTATAGACGAAGATATCAGCGACAAGCTGCCCGGTATCATCAGCGCGCCGCCAATGCCTTGCAGCACGCGGCACACGATCAACAGGCCCGCCGTAGCGGCGAAACCACAGGCAATAGAGCCGCCAATAAAAATGAGGATACCCGTTATAAATACTTTCTTGCGGCCCAGCTTATCACCCAAAGCGCCGCCAACCAATATCAGCGAAGCCAGCATGAGCAGGTAGGCATTCAGTATCCAGAAGAGGTCGGCGCCGGAAGCATGAAGGCTGCGTTGCAGCGAAGGCAACACTACATTGAGCGCGGTGCTGTCAATAAAGGCCATGGAAGAGGCGAGGATCGTGGATACCATGATCCAGCGGCCTTCGGTACTGCGGAGTGCGACGGTAGACATGGGGCAAATCAGAATTTCACCAGCTCGCTCATTGATACATCTAATCCTTTGGCCAGCTTGGCTAATGTGGTAAATGCAAGATTGATCTTTCCTCCTTCTATCCGGGAAATATCTCCGTTATTAATACCGCTGCGCACTTCCAGGTCCAGTAGGGTCAACCCTTTCCGCTCCCTTAACTTTTTGAGATGCGCACCGAAATCCTTCAATATTTCCTTTGTTATTTCACTCATTGAAATAAAAGTGGAAATATTTTCTATTTTATTCACTGGGTGATCGCCCAGTGAAAGAAAATAATCATTAATTTAGCGTCGTAATCAAAATTCAGTATTATGATTAGATCACTTACAGAAGCAAATGAATTGTTGCTCATTCATTCAAAGTTGTCACAGCTGGCATTGCTTTTCAGGGAGCGTATTTGTGAAGAATGTAATACCCTACCTGCCTCATCACCTCTCCCACTACTTCGTAATCTGTAATTGATTACATTGCGTTCACTATGAACAAGATCACCCTTGACGAACGGACCAAAGGCTTTATCAGTATCATCTTCGTAATGCTCATCTGGGGCAGCTCTTTTACAGTCAGCAAGATAGTAGTAACAGAAGTGAACCCATTTGTATTTGCCACTTTACGCCACATCATTGCCTGTATTGTACTGTTCCCGTTTTATTTGATGCGCCGCAAAAAGGTGACACGGCCGCTGCCTTATGGCAAGCTCACTTTAATGGGCCTTACCGGCATCGCTGTTTACTATTGTTTCTTCAATTCGGCGATGAGCCGCATTACCGCTTCCACCGGCGCTTTGGTGGAAGGGCTGATACCCGTGGTGATCGCGGTACTGGCAGCGGTGATTTTGAAAGAGCACCTGCATAAGAAAACGATAACGGGTATTGTATTATCTGTGATCGGGGTAATATTAGTGGGCTTTGTCGGCGCCGCGCACGGGCCGGGTAATTCACTGCTGGGCAGCTTTTTGATGGTATGTGCGGTATTGTTGTGGGGACTATACACGATGCTGTCCAGAAGTTTGAAAAGTTCGGACAGTGTGGTGGTTACCGCCGTGAGCACCTTCATTGGAACGGCTTGCCTTTTGCCGGTTTTCTTTATCACAGTCGCGCAACATGGCCTGCCGCCTATTTCCTGGAAAGCCTGGGCTGGCATGGCTTACCTGGGCTGCTTCTCTTCCGCATTGGCCTACTTCCTCTATAATCGTGCACTGGAAAGCCTTCCGGCAGCACAGGTAGGTAACTTCCTTAATTTAAATCCTGTGATCGGCGCACTGATCGCCTATTTATTTCTGAAAGATAATATCACCGGCCTGCAACTGGTGGGGGCAGTGTTAGTGCTGACAGGCATCTGGCTCAGCAACCGCAAAGTAACGTCATGATACATAGCTGGCAGCTTCTGCTTTAAACTGCGCCATGGAAGAAGACAGGATCGCATCATCTTTTCTTTCAATGCCGGTGAGCACATCTTCGATGGTGTTGCAGCGCGCGAAGAAATCCAGTTTCTTTAGCAGCGCAATGGTATCGTGATGCGGGTAATAAGCCAGGAGCTGCTGCAGGAAGCCCTCCGCGGGCGGATAGGCATACAGGTACATCAGGTCGAAATCAGGATCGCCGATACATACATCCCCGAAATCAATAATACCGCTTAACCTTTGCGTAGCAGGATCGATGAAGATATGATCCGCACTAAGATCAGCGTGCAATAACACCGGCGTATATACGAAGTTTTTTTCTTCAGAGAGATAATCATGAAAGAGCGTTTCCACATAGCTGTGCGCTTCGATATGCGGATACAAGGTGGTTTGTGCGATCTCCAGCAACTCCTCGTAATGCGATCGCTGCTCAATCAGGTTGGTATTGCATGCCAGTGCATCGGCCACCGGAAACGCATGTACCTGCCGGATAAATGCCGCGATATCGTTGATCAGCTCCGGTGACGGTAAACGGCGTATATCCGTTAACGGTATACCATTGATCTTTTCATAACCGGCAAAGGGCAGGCCATTCTCCTGCTGGTATCCGAAGTAGCTAAAGTCAGGGATAGCAACGCTCACATGGCTGCGCAGCCGGGGCAGCAGGCAGCGCTCTACTCGCAGCTGCTCCGCCACATGATCATATTTCGGGAAGCGGAAGATGAGAGAATGATTCAATTCAAAAGCACGGCTATCCATGCCTTCGCCGCAAAAGCGGATCACCTGCGTGTCCAGCTGCGGGAAGTTGCGGTGGATGTCGGAAAGAGCAGCGGCGGTGTGGGTATCGGAGTCCATAATATGTAATATACCTATTGTTCCGATAAGATAGCGCCCCTTCCTGATTTACATTGATCGCAGCGACTTCACCGGGTTGACCAGCGCCGCCCTCACCGCCTGAAAGCCCACGGTAAGCATAGCAATGATGATCACCACAACGCCCGACAACGCAAACATCCACCATTCAATAGCAATCCGGTACACAAAATTCTGTAACCACTTCGACATACCCCACCATGCAATGGGAGCAGCGATCAGCAATGCGATGACCACCAGCTTAACAAAGTCTGACATCAGCATCTGAATGATGCCGGTGACCGTAGCGCCCAGCACTTTCCGGATACCGATTTCCTTTGTACGCTGGAACGCGATGACTACTGCGAGTCCGAAAAGACCAAGGCAACTGATAATAATAGCGATAGTAGTAGCAAGGTTCACGAGCCTGGCCAGGTCACGCTCCTGTTTGTACATAGCGGCCAGCAGCTGGTCGTAGAACTTGCCGTTCCATTGTTCCGTGGGATATATGGCATGCCAGCGATGCTCAATCTTTTTCAGGGTGGCCTGCCATTTTGCAGGATCGGTTCCACTTAACCGGATATTGATATTGTTGGCTTCCTTTTTATCAGCCATTAACGCTACGGGGTCGATCGCCACATGGAAGTTTCTCAGGTGAAAATCTTTTATCACTCCCACGATAGGAAATTGCTGGCTGCCTGGCTGTCCGATCATTTTACCGATGGCATCCTGTGGAGAGGCAAATCCGAAAGCCTTTACCGCTGTTTCATTGATCACAAATTCATTTGTGGTATCAGATGCGCTGATATTGCGGCCAGCCAGCAGTTTCAGGTCGTATACGTGGAGATAAGCAGTATCGACCCACTTCTTGTATACCTGGTGCCTGACGGGCTCCTGCCCTTGCTGCCTGTGATATTCGTAAATAGTGGACATCCAGCCTTCGGTCATTGGTTCACGACCCACAGACACTGCAGCGATGCCTGTTTCATTTCTCAGGGCTTCTGCAAAAACATAATGTTTGTTTTTGTACGCTGAATCCCCCAGTATTTTCCGGGGCATCTCCACAAATACTACTGCGTCTTTATTAAATCCCAGGTCCTTCTTCAAAGTATATTTCAGCTGGAAGCTCATGATCAGGGCGCCGGCAATGAATATCTGCGCAATCGCGAACTGGAATACGATGAGTATTTTCCTGAGCGGCTGCCGGTGGCTGCCAGCGGTGATCATGGTACCATGACCCTGAATAATGGCGATGGGCTTTACTTTAGTGATCAGCCAGGCCGGGTAGGCGCCGGAGAGCAGCGTAACACTTGCCAGCATGGCCGCAATGAAAATGGCAAAACCCCAGCCGGTAGAAAAATTAAACATCCCTTCAGGGATCATATCGCCCAAAAGATGATATGCCATTCTGGTGAGCGGAAAAGAGAAAGCAACTGCCAACAGTACGATCAGAAATGTCTCTCCCAGCATTGTTTTTACAAGGTATCCATTATTGCTGCCTAATACTTTTCGTACCCCGATACTCATTGTACGTTGCGGCAACTGGGCAGTGGTGAGGTTTACAAAATTGATACCGGCCGCTATGATCAGCAGCAGGCCAAGAGCGATAAGCCCGTGCATCACCGGTTTGCTGGCTTTGCGCACCTGCCACTCAGGCATGAAGGTTGAAAAATGCGATTCAGCAAGGGGCATTAATTTGAACCAGCGTTTGATACTGCGCGGAAGTTGGGTATGCTGTAAATTCTCCTCCCATTTTTCACCGGCCACCTTTGTTATCATCGCCAGCACCTTTGCGGTATCCGTGCCCGCGCCTAACTGGAGATACACCCGGTTAGATCCGTCTGTACTGGTCCATTCGCCCAACGTATATGTTGCAGGAGGAAGCCTGAAGATCTCTTGCGCAGTAAATTCTGTAGGGTAGTTAAGATCTTTTACGATACCGGTTACTGTCCGTTTTTTCTCTTTATTATAAGTAATTATTTTACCTAGTACCGTATCAGGGTTGGCCGTACCGAAATAACTTTTTGCGCGACTTTCTGTAAGCACCACATTTTCCGGTGCACTCAATGCGGTAGCCGGACTACCAGCCACCCACGTATAGGGCACCATAGTAAAGTAGGAAGAATCGGTAGCCACTACATTCTTTACATTGTCCGCAACAACCGGTTGTTGCCGTTGATCTGTAGTTTCCACCGTAGTGATCCATTGTCCAAAAACAGGTACTACACATTTCAGGCCGGGCACTTCTTCGCGCAAATACTGGTATAGCGGAGCTGAAGCGCCGCCACTGTAACTTTCTTTCTGATCAAACATCATCCCCGTTATCAGCCGGTAAGTATTCGTGCGATCAGGCAACTGGCTTTCAAAGTTATACTCGTAACTAACGATGCGGTAAATCACCCAACAGGCGCTGACACCAATGGCAATTCCCAGGATGTTGAGAAAGGTAAAGAGCCGTTGACGCCATAGCTGGCGGAAGATAGTTTTGATCAGGAGTTTCATATGCAAAGGAAGTATTGCGGGATGGCATGAATTATCATGCCACTTTGCAGACATATGAAGTACAGCGACTTAACTATGAAGTGTATTAATTGAGTGTCCGGATGAGCACAGGGCTTGTTCGATAATGAACAATCCTATACTATTAAGAAGATCAAGCTCGTTTGATCTTCTTAATAGTATAGGATCATTTTATTTTTTACGCTTGCGCGGCGTAGTACCATTGATCAATGTTCTCACGGCCTGTGGCTCGTCCATGCTGAAGTACAGCACATTGCGGCCGTTGAGGTTCATTTTCATCAGATCGATCATCTGTAGCTGGCGGTTATCAGCGGTATGAAAATAGAAACGTTTATTTTGAAGATCGTTGGCGCTGGTCCAGAGGGTGTATTCCGTTTCCCGTTTGTCTGCCGTACGGCTCGCGCCTTTGGGGATATCAAAATTATCGAGGATGTGGAAAGCCTGATCTACGGCGGCTTCTGCGTTATCTACCTGTACGCTGCTCGTTGTAAAAGCAACCGCGCGTACAAAGCGGGAAGGCGGTGTAAAATCACCGGGTAATCCCAGCAGCCCGCTGCCCAGGCCTGTTTGCGCGAGTGTAAGGCCATCCAGTTTGGCGGCAGGTACATCGATCGCGGAGAGGTTGATGTAATTACGCAGGTTGGTGAGGTGCCAGTCGAACGTAGGGGCATTGGTGATCACGCCTACGGGGTTGTCGTACACATTCACTTTACCGCCTACATATTCGATCACAATGGCATTGCCCTGGGCATCCTGCACACTGTAATGCAGCGGTACGACCTTATTATCCAGTTCCGCGATGGTGGCCTTGTTCACCGGAACGGCGGGAATAGCCTGCTTCACCTCCTCTACGGTGGCGAAGTTGGAAAGTATCCAGCCTACTACATCTACGCTGCTGAGGGAGCGGTTGATATCTGCTCCGCTCACGTCCTGGTATTCCGTGAAACCAGGCAGGTAGAAGGCGCCGGCCGCCAGGCCTTTCTCATTCACCCCATCCATCACCATCTCTTTCTCTGCCGCGCTGATACCGGCAAAAGCATATTTGGACATCCAGCCCATGCCGTTCCTTCTGCCTTCAGGACCTACAGCAATAAAGGCATGACCTCTGGGAACAAAAATGCCGGTGGAAGGAAGGGACACACCAAATTCAAGGGTACGTGCATAAACAATGGCGCCATTCTTTGCTTTCAAACGAATACCGGTACAAGCGGAAACAATTTGAGGGATGTTGAGCAAAAGGGCCAGGAGACAATAGATGACAGGTTTCTTCATATGTATGTTGGGTTTAAAACATGACGGGGCTATGGTTAAAAAACGGCTGCAATATAAGTAAGTAATCCTGATAAATAAAAAATCCCCTCGCGGGGATCTTTTATTTATCAGGATTACTTTGCGGCCACCAGCACCGCCAGCTGAATACAGGGTTGCCCGGAACGGTTGCTCCATGCGTGGTTGGTACCTCTTTGTATCACAATATCGCCGGCGCGTACCAAGGTCTCCCCTTCTTCCATCACCAGCCATACTTCGCCGGAGAGGATCACAACGTAATCAAGCGTGTTTGTCTGATGCATCAGCGGATGCGGCTGGCCCGCCTGTGGCGGCGTTTCCAGCAATTCATCGGGCAGTATCTGCACATACCTGAAATAAGTGCCGTTGGCCGGCGTTTGTGGGAACAGGGTGTTTTCCGGCACCAGGGTACGATGCAGATCTACCGGCATGGAATCCGTAGCCCAGATATCAGACATGATCAGGCCGGGAATATGTTCAGACACGTTGTCGGACACAGCGTCGCTGATGATCACAGAACGGCCGTCGCGCAGGCCAGTAACGATCCTGCGCGGAATAGTAGCTATGCTCATATGTATGCTTTGATGCAAAACTACTGTAACATTGATCTATCTTTGACAGTGGTTACCGGTATGTTACCGGTTACCTGTAATAAACCGGCCCGGTATGCAAATAAAGAATGATAACGCCCATGCACAAACGAAATGCAAAACAGAACTGATCGCGCTGCGCGACAGCCTCGATGTGCTGGGTGGCAAATGGAAATTGCGGATCATGCTGTATCTCGCCCTGCGCACCACAGAACAGCATCATTTTAAAAAGATATTAAGAGAGATTGAAGGCCTGTCGGCCAAGATGCTCAGCAAAGAACTGCGTGAACTGGAAAGTAACCTGCTCATCACCCGCACCCAACAAGCTGATGGCAGCGTAGAATATGCCATCACCGACTATGGCCACAGCGTGATCCCGGTGATGAATACGCTGATCCAGTGGGGGCTTCATCACCGGGAAGTGGTGAAGTCGTCAATCATTCACCACTCCTAACCTTGCATATATCTCCATCATCCCTGCCTGTCCCAGCAACTCCTTCGCGGGATGCTTTCCCAGTAGGTTAGTATGTTGATCCCGGTCTTGCTCCCATACCTTATCTGCATATTCCTGCATGGCAGCGATGTATTTTTTGTTGCCATCTGTTTTATACAAAGCGATATAACCCCGCAACAATACGGCGTTGAACCAATAGCCGGATTGAAAGCGACCCCGGCGAAAGAAGCGCTGGTAGCTTCCTTCCGCGATATGTTGCGCCTCCCGCAGGTATTGCGCCTGATGCGTGAGGTGGTACAGTTTCACATTGGCTTCCAGCATAGTGCCGGCATTGTACGTGTAAGCAGCGGAATCGATACGGCCCTGCTCCTCTGGTTTAATAGCATCCCAGAAGATGCCGGCAGGCGCGCGCAGGCGCTTGTTCACCCAATCGTACAGGAGCCTGGCAGTATCGAGATAAGAACGCTTGTGCGTGGCCTCGTATAGCTGCAATGCCAGCAGGATGCCGGGGCCATTGGAACAGGCGTTCTTGGTGGTTTTATCGCGCTCCTTCCAATAGAGGCCGCCGCCAGCGATGGTATCATAACCTGTCATCATGAAGTGATAGATCTCGCGGCCTTTGTGCAGATATAATGGCTGCCCGGTGCGGGCATAAGCATCCATGTATGCAATGCCTATCCATTGGTTATCGTCGTAGTAACGGTCTTCCCGCTTTTCCTTTACCACGTAAGAGGCATAGCCCGGCGCGGGCGGCGAATGATCATAATATTGATTCACGGCGGCCACCACCGGCGGCAGATAAGGTTTTCCGGGATGCAAGCGTTCCATTTCATTGGCGGCTTGTATCAACGCGCACAAGCCCCACAGATCGGCGTGGGGCTTGTTATTATGTCCAGGGTCGCTGGTCTGGATGAACAGGCCTGTTCCGGGTTCGTAGAGATGCCGGTAGATAGCGGCATGCAGACTGTCGGCCCGCTGTGCATTATGCTGGGCCAGGGACATTGCTGCGGGCAGCAAACAAGTGAAGAAAAGAAATAATTTTTTCATGCTATCCGTTTAGTTGATCAGACCCAACGCTTTGAGCTGCGCAGTGGCCTCTATCACCATTATGCCGCTGAGCTGTGTAGTGAGATCGCTGGTGGCCGCAGTGCTTTGCCAGCTGGTATTGAAAAGCAGTTGCGGACGGGTGGTGCCTTGCAACCACAGGGTTTGCGCATTCAGCTGTAAGAAATTAGCATATTTGGAAGCATCTGTGCTGCTGAGGCCCGCATCGGTGATGAGCAGCATCAGGTAGCGTACCAGCACGCCTTTGAACAATCCGCCATCGCCGCCACCTTCACTGTTCAGGATATTATTTTTGGTGAAGGCGCCGCCTAATGCATAGTTGGCCGTACGCAGCGCATCGTTAAGATACACGCTTTCGCCGGTGAGTTTATACAGCTCTACGCCTGCGCCGATAAAAACGCCCTGGTTGTAAGTGAAGGCCCAGCTTTTATTAACGGTGCCGCTGCCATCCTGGTTGATACCGTCCCAAACGAAGCCGGATTGCGGATCTACGAGCGTTTTCTTTTCCCAGTCGTAGATCTTTCTGGCCCAGGCGATATCATCGGGGTTTTGCGTGATGCCATACATGCGGCAGGCGATGATACAGGCGGGCGCGTTGGCCGGCGTGTTCTTGTATTGTTTCGATTTGTCTTTATTCCAGTGGATGCCGCCGCCCCATACATCATCCCAGCCGCCTTTGATATCGGTCCAGAGCAGGGTGGCTACGTCTTTGTAACGGGTGTCGCCGGTGGCTTCAAAGGCGCGCAAACAGGCCAGCGTCATCCATTCCATATCATCGTAGAAAAAATTGATGTAGGTGTTGCCGTTCTTGTTCTTCACGCCATCCAGCAGATCGGCCATGCGGGCTTTGATAGCCGGGTCGCTTTTCCGCAGCCAGGCATCGGTGAGCACATCGAGCGCATGCGCCTGCGGCCAATAGTTGAAGGTGGTGTTACCGCTGCTGTTCTGGTTGAAGTATTTATCTGCATTCCAGAAATTGGCCTGCAAACTGGTTTGTGCCGAGTCGGCGATCTTTTGCCAGTCGAAACTGTAGCGCGCTTTGCCGGCGCCCGGGCCAGGGCCATCGTCCACCGGCTCTTTGAGGCAGGAGTTGCAGGCGAGCATCAGCAATAATATAAAATAGCGTATATGCGTCATAGTTAGTTTATTTAACGATCACTTCGTGCGTATAATTTTTATCCGGGTTGAAGTACACATTCACATCGCAATTTTTGGTGTCTGCTTCTGTTGCGAATTTGAAACAGTAGTTCCACTGGTCGTTATTGCTGATGGGATGCAGTTCCCAATAGGCGGCAGGCGTGCCGCTGGTGGGGCGACTGTTGTCCGCATTGGAGCTGCCGATCCATTCATCTGCGGGCGTGCCATCGCTGCCGATGGTGGCAATGCGGAACTTGTAACGTTCATCGCGGCCCCATGATTCCTGCTTGAAGGTGATCAGCTGGTTCTGCGCCGTCCAGGTGCTGCTGCCTTTGTAGCTCAGCTCAAAGAGGAATTTATTCAAAGGCGCAAACCACAGCCCGATGCTCTTGATCTCTGTAACGGTAACCGCCGCATTGTTGAAATCAAGGCGCAGGCGGTAGGTTTTGGTACCGGCGGTTTGCTGTGTTTCGCCGCCTTCTTTCAAAGCTGCGCCGCTAATGGAATACGTAGAGGGCGTACCGGTATTGCGGTTCGTGAAATGATACTTGCCATTTGCCAGTGAAGTATAAATTTCATAGACACCCGGCGCGGTGGATTTCAGGTGGAGCGCTTTAGAGAGATCCGTACCTGCTTCTGTGGCGTCGCCAGTGAGATACACATCAGCGGGTATCTCTGCGAAGCCGTTAGGCCGCTCTACCTCCACCAGGCGCGATTCCTGCGCTTTCTGCACATTATATCCCTTGGATGCGAGCACGGTCCATTTTAACTTGCCGGTGGCCAGAGAGGCAATGCCCGCTTTGCCGGCAATGGAGTTGAGGTCTTTGTGCGACAAGGTCAGTTTGTTTTGCACGCCGCCGCCGTCTGCAGCATAGATGGCTACAGGGTTGCTGAAATCGCCGCCCTCTTTATCGAAGGCCACCTGGTATAGTACCAGCGAGCCATCTTCTGCATAGGCCTGGTTCCACTCAAAGCTCACCGTAGCGCTGGTAGTGGGTTGCAGCTTGATATATTTGTTATCCGCCGGCGCCATCAGTTTATCCACCGGTTTCAGATTGGTGTTCAGTTTATAATTGTCTTTCTTACAACTGAAAAATAAAATTCCGATGATCAAAATGAAATATCGTTGCATGTGATGATTTTTTGCAGATGATGAAATGCTTACCAGTCCTGGTTTTGTGAGAGGTTCTTGTTCTGATCCCTTTCAAACGTAGGCACCGGCCAGAGGTAATGTTTGGGATTGATGAATATCCTGTTCTCTACAATGATATAGCCATTCGGATCTTTGTTGAATGCGCCTGACGACACTTTAATACCCCTGACAGGCCGGTTCAGCACGTCCTGCGATGTTTTCCATCTGCGGATATCAAAAATGCGCAGGCCTTCAAAAGCCAGCTCCGCGCGCCTTTCGCGGCGTATCACGGTGCGCAGCTGATCCTGCGAAAGACTGGCATTGAACTGTGTAGCGCCGGCATCGGTGAAGCCTGCACGCACGCGCAGGGGCTGGATGGTCTGGTTCCAGAGGGCGGTATTCATCTGCCCCAGCTCATTCTTCGCTTCGGCATACATCAACAACACATCTGCATAACGGATCAGGATGAGATTGAGCGTGGATTGATAATTGGTGGCCGTGCGGTCATAATATTTATAGAAATAATAACCGCTGGGAGAAGCGCCCTGATCATCTACACTATTGGTAGCAGGCACGGAACCCGGCTGCGTTAAAATCGTTTGTACGTTACCGTTAAAGTCTGTCACTTTGGAGCCGTGATGCAATATGGTAGCCTCGAAACGCGGGTCTCTGTTCACATAAGGATTGTTCTCATCATACCCCGATCCGGCTTCGCTGATCCCTTTACCATTGCTCATCACATAATCATTCACCAGGTCTTGTGTGGGTACCAGCACGCTGCGCAATGCGGCAATGGTCTGCGGCATGAACATGCGTTGTTTGTCGCTCGTACGGCCACCGCCATATTCCAGGTCGAGGATCACTTCACTATTGTATTCATTGGCTACTGTAAAGAGGCCGCTGTAGCTGGGGAACAGGCCATAGGCGCCGTTGCTGCTGTTGTTGATCAGCTGTTCGCAATCGCTGATCACGGCCTGCCATTCGCTGCGGAACAGGTGTACGCGCGCACTCATGGCAATGGCGGCGCCGCGGGTCACGCGGCCACGGTCGTTGTCGGCCAGCGCCGTGTTCACAGGCAGGTCTTTGCGGATATCATTCAACTCCTGTAATACGAATTGCTGTATGGTATTTTTATCGGTGCGACTGATCTTACGGGAATCATCGATGGAGATCAGGTCGGTGAAGAAGGGTACATCGCCATACCAGGCGGTGAGCTGGAAATAAGCATAGGCGCGGATAAAGCGCGCCTCGGCCAGGATACGATGCTTGAGCGTACTGTCTATAGCCGGCACCTTGTTGATATTATTCGTTACCTCGTTGCAACGGCGGATGGTGGTATAATAATATCCCCAGGTATCTTTCACACGGGCATTGGAGCCGTCGTAACTGCCATTGGATATCTTGTCTACCGCCAGCAGGCCATCGCCGTAAACATAGGCGTTATCGCTCAGGGCTTCATCTCCATAAAAATAATCGTCCTTGGAAAGATGTTCATAGCAGGCCGACAAAGCATCCAGCGCATCCTGCGTATTGCGCCAGTAGGCTGTTTCCGTAAATTCGCGGGTGATGGGCTGGTCCAGCTTGCGACAGCCATACAAGCCTATAGCGATGATGATGATCAAAAGTAGTTGCTTCATACAAACATGTTTTAGCGTCAGAACTTGATATCCAGGCCGATGGCGTAAGTGGCGGCATTCGGGTAATTGCGGCCTGCGATCGGGTTGTAGTTGGACATATCCAGTTTGTCGTCGTACTGTGTAAACTCGGGATCTACGCCCAGTTCGCGGAATCGTTTAGGCATGATCGTTATAATGTTCTGGCTGGTGAAATATACCCGCAGCTGTTGTATGCGCACCCTGTTCAGTAATGATGCCGGCAATGAATAACCAATTTGCAGGTTCTTGAGGCGCAGGTATTTGGTATCAAACAACCAGTAATCGGAATAGGCGAAGTTGTTGGCGTCCGCGGCGCCGATGGTGAGGCGCGGGTAAGAAGCGCCGGGATTGGTGGGCGTCCATCGGTCGAGGTGCTGCACCATCGCGTGGTCTTCGTTGTTGTGGAAGGCTTCCACGATATCGCCGCGCAGGAACTGCGAACGTTTGCCTACGCCTTGCCAGAACATGGTGAAGTCGAAGTTCTTCCAGGTAACATTATACGAAAAGCCGAAGGTGTAGCGCGGAAAAGGATTACCGAATACGTAACGGTCGTTTTCATCGATCACGCCATCGCCGTTGCGGTCTATATAGCGGATATCGCCGGGCATCACCTGTTGGTTATACGCGAAAGGCACCTTGGGTGCGTTTTTCAGGTCGTTCAGGTTTTGATAGAGGCCCGCAGATTTATAGCCATAATACGATGCGATCGGATAGCCTTCTTTGATGATATAGGTGAAATCCGCGCCGCGTATGGATTCCTGGCCAAAGCGCACCACTTTGTTCAGGTTGTCGGATACATTGAAGCTCACGGCATGTCTGAAAGCGCCGGTAGCAGCGCGGTAGGTTAATGCCAGCTCCCATCCCCTGTTATCTACCTTGCCTACGTTTTCCAGCGGTGCATTGGTGCCAGCGGTACCGGGCGCCGTTTGAAAAAGATAGATACCGGTAGTTACTTTATCGAAGTAGTCGAAAGAGGCCGTGAGCCTGCCTTTGAAGAAATCGGCATCGATACCGTAATTGCTCATGGCAGATACTTCCCATTTCAAACGGTCGTTGAAGGTAGAGAAAGTAGATCCTGCCACCGGCGTATTATTGAAAGAATAATAGCCCTGGTTGATGCTCACCCTTGCGAGATAATTGAAGCCGCCGATATTGGAATTACCCACCTGCCCCCAGGAGTAGCGCAGCTTCACATTACCGATATGCTCTTTCACATACTGCATGAACGATTCGTCTGTGAGCCGCCACCCGAGCGAGAATGCGGGGAAGAACTGCCAGCGGTGTCCGGGCGCTAATTTGGAAGAGCCATCATAGCGCCAGGTAAATTCTGCCAGGTATTTATCGTTATACACATAGTTCAATCTTCCGAAGAGAGAATTGAGCGCGTATAAATTAGGATTGGAGAAATCGTTGTAGGTACCGATCTGCGAATAGTCAAAAGTGCCATCCGGCTTGGGGATGTAGCCTCCGCCGATAGACCATGTTGGGTCGAGGTTGGTGGTGCCAAAACGATCTGCCCGGAAGCCGTAGCCCTCGTTGATCGCATCGCTGCGCACACCTACCTGTCCTTTTACGTAGTGGCGGCCGAAAGTATTCTCATATTCAGCGGTCGCATATACGTTGGTATAAAGATCTTTGTATTCCTGCTGATGCATTTCGTTGTACTGCGGCGGCGTAGCCGTAGTATAATAGGGCGCGTAAGTAAATTTGTTGATACGTCTTTGTTCATTATTGATATTGTAATTACCGGAGGCGTTCAGGTTGATCCTGAAATGATCCACCGGTGTGATCACTACATCTACTCCGCCCATGAGGTTATCGATGGTGTTGAGTTTAAAACCGCCATCAGCAAGCAAGGCAAACACGCTGTTGCTCGTAAGGCTCGGCACTACCCAGTTGCCCAGCGAATCCTTTACGGGATAGATGCGTGGCACACGCATGGCATCGCGCATCAGCAGGCCCATATCAAATACCTGGTTGCGGATGAGCGAGCGTGTGTATGCCGCATTGCCCGTCACTTTCACATACTTGCTTACATCTACAGATACGTTGAGGCGGGCATTGTAACGTTTGTAGTAAAACTGCTGATCAGAGGGCAACCATTTGTTTTGCAGCATATTTCCCTGATCCACATAACCGAGGGAAAACAGGTAGCTGCTGGTTTTGCCTCCGCCGGTAACGCTCAGGTTGTGGTTTTGCTGCGGCGTGTATTTACGGATCATCTCATGCAGCATCGCTGGTTCGGAGCCGTGGTTATGCCAGTATTGTATATCCGACGGTGCGAACTGCGGCGTTTTACCCGAGTTCACCAGCGCTTCATTTTTCAGCGTCATGTATTGCCATGCTTCTACCTGGCGGGGCAGTGTGGTAGGCGTTTGCCAGCCATACATGCCATTGTATTGCACAGAGGGGCGTTCATCTTTCTTACCTTTTTTAGTGGTGATATAGATCACGCCATTGGCGGCCTGCGAGCCGTAGATAGCGGCAGACGCGGCATCTTTCAATACGGAAATATTTTCCACATCATAGGGGTTGAGATTCTGCAAGGCGGTACCGCCGCCTTGTACGCCGTCGATGATCACCAGTGGGGCGTTGCCGGTTAAGCTGCCTACCCCGCGGATATTCATGGTAAGCGGGGCGCCGGGTTCGGCCGTATTTTGTTGCAGGATGAGATTAGGCGCGAGGCCTTGTAAAGCCTGGTACATATTGGTAGCAGGGCGGCTGGTGATATCCTTCGCGGCTACCGTGCTGATGGCGGCAGTTACCTGCGTTTTCTTCTGTTGACTGTAAGCCGTTACAACTACTTCTCCCAGGTCTTTCGCATCCTGCGTGAGTATAACGGTGATGGCTGTACGACCGCCGATCGCGATCTCCGAAGGGATATAGCCTACGCAGGAAAATACCAGCGTGCCATTCGCCTGTGCGGCGGGCACTTTGAGCGACCAGGCGCCATCTCCGTTGGAAGTGGTGCCGATGCTGAGGCCTTGCACGCGGATATTCACCGCGGGGATGCCTTCTCCCTTGTTATTGACCACGCGGCCGTTAATCACCAGCTCTTGTTGCTGCAAACCGGCCAGGGCATTACGTTTCAGCACGATCTTGTTATTGATCAGCTCATAACGTATGTCCAGCGGTTGCAGGAGCTGTTGCAGTACTTCATCGAGTTTGTTGTTGGTAACGTGCAGCGTAACGGGAGGCGCCGACTTGATATCATCGTTGGCATATACAAATACGAGCGCTGTTTGCGCTTCTATTTTGTCGAGCACCGCCACGAGACTGGCTTGCTCGACCTGCAAACTCACGAGATAGTCGGACAATGCGGACTTATGTTGCCCTTTCACCTGTTGCGTGGAAGCATAGGCCACCTGGGCGCGGAGGTCCAGCACGCTGAACAGCGCGAGGCACAGGATCAGCGACAGGAAAGGCGAACGGAAAGAAGGCGGGTGGAATTCCTTTCTCATAACGTAGTGGTGAATTAATAATGAAAGAATGGTTGCTATTCGCTGATGACCAGCGTGCTATCTGTAATGTGATAATGAAATGCTTTTGAGCGGCTGAAATAATACATGATCTCTTCCAGGGAATTGTTGTGGAAAGCGCCGGTGAGGCGGTATTCGCGTGGAGCATTGGCATCGAACACCACATGTTTGTTGAAGCTGCGTTCCAGTGTAGCGCCGATCTCTTCGAGCGTAGCATTCCGGAAGATGAGGCGGCCTTCTGTCCAGGCTTTTTCTTCTGCGCCGATGGTATGGTCTTTCACCAGGGTTGCCTGATCATAGGCATAGGTCACCTTTACATCCGGTGTGATGAGGATGGTATCGCTTGCCCGGTTCTCCTGGTGATAGCGTGATATGAAAGCCACCTTTCCTGTTACCACAGCGGCTTGTACAGGTTCGTTGTCATAAGCACGTATATTGAAAGAGGTGCCCAGCACTTTGATGGTACCATTTTTCAGATGGATGATGAAAGGCCGGCGGGGATCGGAAGCCACATCGAAGAAGGCTTCTCCTTCCAGCGATACTTCGCGGGTATTGCCTTTGAATTTAGGCGGATAAGTAACGGTGCTCGAGGCATTGAGCCATATCTTGCTACCGTCGGCCAGCTCCATGAAAGAGCGGGTAGCCTTGCCATTGTGATGCGCTTGTACGTTAGCAGCGATGCCGGGCGCCGGCGCCTTCCCGAAAAAAAACCAGGCGCCTCCTGCGGCCAGCAGGAGCAGCGCCGCAGCAGCCCATCGCCAATAATGATTACGTACCGGTTTCATCACCGGACCAGCTTCCTGCTGCGCCCTGATCCTGGACAGCGTGCGTTGCAGGGCCAGCTCCGTTTGTTCGGCCGCCAGATTGGGCTGGTCAGTAAAATAATGCACCAGGTGCTGATACCGCTCCTTCCAGGCAGGATGAGCCTCCAATAAGGCTTCCAGCTCCTGTAGCTCTTCCGGCGCCGCCGAACCGGCCATTTTGCGGGTGATCAGTAAAACGAAACGCTCTTCGTTCATCATAAGTGGAATGTTCTCCTATAAGGACAGGTAGCGGGAAGAGAACTACGTACAGGGGATAAAAATATTTTTTAGCGAAGGTTGTCTGGCTCAGGATTATTTTGATTAAAATGATTACCAGGATTTTTTTTATAGGATTTATAAAGATTAAAGAAGATTGGCAGGAAGATATTCGCGACGATAGCCCTTGAAACGCTTTGAGCGCTTCAAGGGCTGGAACCTCGTTGTTCTTCCCGCCAATCTTCTTTAATCTTTATAAATCCTATAAAAAAAATCCTGGTAATCATTTTAATCAAAATAATCCTGAGCCAGACAACCTTCGCTCTCAAAACAACTGTGCTATCACCAAGGCAATCAAAGGCGGCAGGATATTGCTGCCCTTACCTAAACGCGACAGCTCTTCATTCAGGCGGCGCATGGCGCGGAATAGCTGTGTTTCAACGGTACGTGGTGAGATATTGAGGATCTCCGCTACCTCTTTGTAGCGGAAGCCATCTTCTTTTATCAGCTGGAAGATGCGCCGGCATTGGGCGGGCAGGGAAGCTACTGCCTGGTCCATTTTAAAACGCATCTCTTTCCATTCGAGATCGCGTTCCAGGTCAACGCTGTTGCGCAGGTCCGCCACGCCTGATTCTGCCAGCGGCACAATGCGCAAATGGGAATATTGTTCAAGGTAGTTGAGCGAGTGATTTTTCACCGCCACAAAAAGATATACCTGCAGGTTCAGGATACTTTCCAGCTCATGACGGCGATTCCATAATTTCACAAATACATCCGATACGATCTCTTCTGCCGCTTCCCGCGCCGGCACATATTGCAGACAGAAGTGCAACAAACGCTCATAAAAGTAACGGAACAGGCGCGCAAAAGCCTGCTCATCATCTCCGGCAATCTGCACCTGCCATTCACGGATATCCTCCACGTTCATGTGGCTAAAACGTTTTTGCTGTACGGACAAAAAAAAGAAAAAATCGGTCGTCGTTGTTTTGGCTGCTATTTCGGTTGATATAATTCCACTGACAATAATAGACAAAAGGTTTTATAAATACAACGGTCCTTTTGAAGATATCTAGCTAAAAAAATCAACTGCCACAAACGCGCAATGGCCTTACCTTCACACCGTTGACCAATTGTATTTTCCGCACATGAAAAGATACCTGACTGTACTGGCCCTCACGGCAACCATTATCAATGCCTGTAAAAAAGAGGAAACAACCGTCATCCATGATCCCAACCCGGTAGATACTTCCTTCCGGCCGGTACAACCCGGCGGCAATACCAAAAAAAGCCGCCTGCTGCTCATTACGCCTCCAGGCTCCTTTGTATCCAAAGACAGCGCATGGCCTAACGGTGACGGACATACGTACTTACTGGAAAGCAATACCTTTCCCATCACCGCCAACAATGCCGCATTAATATTCCCCGGCGCCGCCTTCAAAGGCAGCACTGTAACGGACGGTATTTTCACTCCCCTCACAGGCTACACTTACAAGCCCGCCAGCGTAGGCGCTACCCTCACCTATACCAATGCCAGCACCCTGATGGACCCGCCATCTGCCAGTGCTACGCAGTTATTCCTCAAAAGATTTTTTCAGGGCAACGCCACCTATCCTTCAAATGGCATCTCATGGGGCATCTCCGGAGATCTTTACTACGACCGTATCCAGGTGGCCTATGCAGATCAATCACCTGTGCCCACCGGCGCTACCGACAGCACCGGCGGAGGTTTCTACATGAGCTATGAACAAAGGCTGTACAGCGTATATATGGATATTCCGAAAGACGGCCAGCTGTTTACCACGCCGGTTTCGGAAGCCACCGCACAAGACAATCCGCTATATGTTAGCGACATCAAATACGGCCGCAGGGGCATCCTGGTGTTCACGCTCAAATACAGTACACCATTCGATCTCGCCGCACTGCGCATCATCGCCGGCAAAGCTTCCCGCCATGAAGGCATGACCGGCGCCGAAATGTTATTGCTGGGCAGAACCAACATCCGCTACTATGCGCAGCACGAAGGCACCGGCGGCATCATGACCGCCCAAACCCTCGACCTGCCTGCATTACAGCAGGTGTTCGCCAGTTTGCAGCAACTCCGCGGCGCCACCGCTGAAAACCCGGGCGCAGCCATTGCTTTCAGTCTTAGTAACCTGAAAACACATGCGCTCACGCCAATGAATAGCCGGATTGATGTTCAGGAGTAGCGGTCGTTACGCCAGGGATAGGCCGTGTTGGAGTAGCCACGTTGTTCCCAGAAACCCAATTTATTTTCTTGCAGAAATTCGATGCGCTGTATCCACTTGGCGCCTTTCCAGGCATACAGCTGCGGGGTGATCATCCGCAGCGGGCCGCCATGTTCTTTGGGCAGCGGCTGGCCATCCACCGTATGCACCAGCATTACATCAGGCTTCAAAGCCTCTTCCAGTGAGAGATTGGTGGTATAGTCATCGTAACCGTAACAGAGTATATGCGTAGCCGTTATAAGGGGCATCACCAGCGCAGCGATATCCAGCAGGCGCACACCGCTCCAAGGGATATCCAGTTTAGACCAGGTGGTTACGCAATGAAAATCAGACGTATCATCCGTTTGCGGCAATGCCATCAACTCTTCCCATTTCAATTGCAGCGGATGCTCTACTGCGCCATCTACCACCAGCTGCCATTGCGCCAGCGGAATATCTGGATGCACGCCCAGGTCCAGCACCGGCCATTTCTTCGTCACCACCTGCCCTACCGGCAACACCGGCATCCCATGCCGGTTAGGCCTGCCACTCCCCATCGGCCGCTGATCCGCCACCGAAGGCGTAGCCGCCATCTGCTGCTCAAATCTTGCCTTCAACTTCATACGCGCTTCTACAATGCGCTGGAGCTTGTCTGATTCTTCCATAAAGAAAAGTTACGGAAAAAAAGCGAAGGTTGTCTTAGCTCAGGATTATACTGATTGAAAGGATTACCAGGATTTTTTACAGGATTAAAAAAGGATTCGTGGAGATCATATCGAATTGATCTTCGCGAATCCTTTTTTAATCCTGTAAAAAATCCTGGTAATCCTTTCAATCAGTATAATCCTGAGCTAAGACAACCTTCGCTTAGAAGTTCGTCGTAATCATCTTCCCTGCTCTATCCGCAGTAGCAAAATCCATAGGGATGATGCCGTAGCGCGCATGTGCGGCGGTGCTGAAATAGCTATCGAGCCTGCCATTGATATCATCGGAAACGGTGGTGATGCTGGGGATACCAAAGATCATCGATTTGTAACCGCTCGTGAAATTGATATACAGGGTAGCACTGTTGCCGCTGGTGGCTTCATTGAACAGGGAGGTGATGACGTTCCATTTACCGTTGTTGTCGGGAACCTGGTATTGGTCCTGGATGCGCAGGTTGGCGTTGCTGTTGTTGATGGAGAAAGTGGTGTTGTCGGCCCAGGCGCTGGCATCGATGCCTTTGGTATTGGAAGAGCTGAACCTTCTTAACAATACGATCTTGCCACGCACCGTTGACAACTGCGGGATGGTAGCGCCGAGGTACCAGCCGCCAGGGTTCTTGGCCACGTAGCTGTCGAAGGTAGCTTCAAAGCTGCGGGTGTTGTTGGTAGGGTCGTACTCTTCTTTTACGCTCATCACGATGGTTTCGCCGGGATTGCTGGCCAGGAAGGCGAAGCAGGCATTGAGCACATCATCGAAGTTCAGGTTCTGATAGATCGAGCCATGGTGGATAGCAAAAGCATCACCGATGTGGCGGCACCTCACATCAAGAAAACGGATGCCGGCATTCAGCTGGTCGCCGATGCTGAGCGTCTGGGTTTTGGCAGTGCCGGGAAATGGCTCGTTACGGGCGCCGGAATCGTGCGTGCCCGGGATAGTGAGCGCAGACAATACCGTGTTATCCGGGATGGCCGTCATCCAGTTGTTGTTAGACCAGTTAGCCGCTGTAACGCCTGCAGTCAGCCCTTTGGCAGTGGCAGGGGCGACAGTGTCGTTCAGGTCTTTACGGCAGGACATTACAGTGGCGGATAATACAGCCATCAGGCCGATGGCCAGGTGTGCTACTTTCATAATGAAGGTTTTCTTTACGTTAACAAATAAGTGGGTTTATCGAGTGTAAGTCACTCCTCCCGATCTTGATAACTACTCTTCTTTCCAGGTTAACAATTACATAATATGAAGTTGTATCTTGGAAAAAATACACCTCACTATGAAAGGACTTATTCTATCGCTGGGAGCGCCTAACGACGCGGCCGGACAACTGAGCACCATCGCAAAAAACAGACTGGATACGGTATGGCAGGTATTCCGATTCAATCCCTCCTTCCAGGTATGCTGCACCGGCGGCATCGGGAAACATTTCAACGAAACCCAACAAGCCCATTACATTTATTCACAACAGTACCTGCAACAACGCGGCATTCCCGCAGCGGCCTTTGCGCCGGCCGTGTATTCCACCAATACTATGGAGGATTTTAAAAATGCAAAAGACCTGATCTTCAAACTGGCGCCGGAACTGCTGATCGTTGTTACCTCCGACTTCCACATGAAAAGAGCCGGCATCATACAGAAGCGATGGGTTAACTATCCCGCAACATTATACTGGCCGGCCACTTCCACGGTTACACCGGAAGAAATGGCCAAACTGGAAGCACACGAACTGCAAGCTATCAATAGCCTTACCGCTACCCTTTAACATTCAACTTGTCATGTAGAAATATTTACAGCTGGCACTAATAATTCCTTAAATTAGTATCCGTATGTAACCCGTGTACAAGAGCATTTCCTGTTATCAGATATTAATCACCCAATCAAAAACAACAACACCATTATGAAAAGATTACTGTTACTGGCATTGCTGCTGCCTATGCTGGCGGTGGCCCAGGAGAAAGGTATCCATTTTGAACACAACCTCAGCTGGGCCGATATCAAAGCCAAAGCGAAAGCCGAAAACAAATATATTTTCATGGATTGCTTCACCACCTGGTGCGGTCCCTGCAAATATATGTCTGCCAACATTTTCCCGCAGGAGGAAGTAGGTACTTTTATGAATGAGAAATTCATCTGCGTAAAGGTACAGATGGACCGTACCGCGAATGATAACGACGATGTAAAGAAATGGTATGATGATGCCAAGATGATTGAAGACAAATACAGCGTGCGCGCTTATCCTACCTTCCTATATTTTTCTCCTGATGGCGAAGCGGTAGACCGCCACGTAGGTGGCGGCGAAGCAGCCGATTTCATTGCAGCTTCCAAAGCGTCACTGAACCCTGAAAACCAGTACTACACCCAGTTAGCGGCCTATGATAAAGGCAAGAAAGATCCTGCCTTCATCCGCGAGCTGGCCATGCTGGCGTCAGAAAAATACGACCAGAATAATGCCGCCAAATTCTCCAATGAATACCTGGCCACACAAAAAGACCTGTATACAGAAGAGAACCTGGTATTCATGGACCGCTTCACTAAAACCAGCAAGGACAAAGGTTTCGACATGTACCTGCACCACGCCGATAAAGTAGATAAAGTGCTCGGCCCCGGCGCTGCTGATAAAAAACTGATAGCCATTGTTGCACAGGAAGAAATATTTCCGCAGCTGATGAAAAAAGATGGTTCCACTCCCGACTGGAAAGCTATCGAAAAAAATGTAGCCGCCAAATATCCGAGGGTAGCCGAAGAAGCCATCCTGAAATCGAAAGTGCAATACTTCATGTATGTAAAGGATGCCAACAACGCCGTGGCTAACATCGTCGCCTATATGAAAAAATTCGGCCACAAAGCCAGCCCTATGGAGCTGAACGAATTTGCCTGGACCATCTTCGAAAAATGTAATGATATGAAATGCGTGGAACAGGCGCTGGAATGGAGCAAACGTTCCTTAAAAGATCAGCCTGTACCTGCTTTCATGGATACTTACGCCAACCTTCTCTTCAAGTCCGGTAAGAAAGCTGATGCCATCACCTGGGAAGAAAAAGCTATGAACCAGGCTAATGGCGATGAGAAGAAAACATATGCTGATACTATCGAGAAGATGAAGAAAGGAGAAAAATATTGGGATTAATTTGCTATTAAGGCCCGAAGCCCATGAAGCGCTTTGAGCGCTTCATGGGCTTCTTCGCTTTAAGTGCTTACGCTTTAAGTCTTTGCCTTCTCAAAACCACTTCCCTGCCCCGCGGCTTGCGCTACCTTCAACACAATCACCAAAGGCGCATCATATGCTACTTTCGGCACGGCGACAAAATATTCATTTCTGCCAATCACTTCCGGCGTAATATCTTGTTGATCCATCGTGGCCGCATGCACGATCGTTTGCTGTGCGGGCAATTTCACGCGCAGGTTACCGGATACCGGTATATTGCACACTACCATAAAAACCGTATCTGTACCGGCTTTGCGGATATAGTAGCCCCAGTCCTGTTTATCAAAGCCGGCATAAGCGCCGCCATAGATAGCTGCGCCGTTTTTTTGCATCCAGCGGCCGATGTTTTGCGCCAGCTGTTGTTCTTCCGGCCTGAAAGTGCCATCGCTCTTCGGTCCGAAATTAAGCACAAAGTTACCGCCCAACGATACGGACCTCGCCAGCATTTCAATGATCTCATTGGCTGTTTTAATATGCCCCGTCCAGTGCTGATGGTAGCCCCATTGATTTTCCGGCACGGTCATCACACCTTCCCAATCATTGCCATGCACATCGGCGGCTTTCTCAGGCAGCTTGCGTTCCCAGCCTTGTTCGTAATCGCCCATGAGATGGTTGTTGGAATCGAAGTGGCGCGCGCCTTTTTCATCTGCGCGCAAGCGGCTGCCGATGATAAAACCCGGATGTAGCTGGTGCAGGTATTGTTCCAGTTCATCGCTGAAGGCGCCATCATTCTTCCAGGATTCATCCCAGGTGCCATCGAACCAGCAACCTTTTACGGTGGGGTATTTGGTGAGCAGTTCTTTCAGCTGGTTCTTCACAAATATCTTGAAACGGCCCCACGCGGCGCTATCGGCGGGCGTTTTCAGCGATGTACGCCAATCCGGATGATGCCAGTCGATGATAGAAAAATACAGGTATACATCGATGCCCGCTTTGTTGTAAGCAGCTACCATCGGACCAATGATATCTTTTTTATAAGGTGTGGCCGCTACCGTGTAGCTAGTATACTTACTGGGCCAGAGGCAAAAGCCGTCGTGGTGCTTGGTGGTGATGATCATGTACTTTGCGCCCATGTTCTTTGCCATCTGCGCCCACTCCTGCGGCTGATAGTTCACGGGGTTGAACTGTTTGTACAAGGCATCATAATCCTTGTTGGGCATCTCTTTCCAGGAGCGTATCCATTCGGCGGCGCCGTTGTATACTTTACCATTCCATTCACCACCGGCGATGGCATAAACGCCCCAGTGGATGAACTGCCCGAAACGCAGGCTGCGCCAGCGTTCCATATCGGCGTCGGTTCTGTTGCCGCTACGGTGCGCACCGTGCAGGAGCGGGATGGTATCGTGTGTTTGCGCACGGCTGTGCAGCTGTGCCAGCAGCAGGCCGGCGATGATCCATTTGAGCATAGTTCCTTTTTATTGCAGCTGCCAGGTAATGGTGTCCGTAAGCGCGCGGCCCTGATATACGCCGCTGGCTTTGATCACATTATTACCGGGTTGCAGGGTGATGTTATCGAAGAGCATATCATGGCCGTTAGCGCCGGCGTGGCCGGTCAGGGGCGGCCCGTCATTCACCGTGATCCTGACCTGTTGCAGGTTGGTGAATACTTCCACCTGTACTTTCGGATCCTTGCGGATATGATTCCTCCGCTCCGCGATGTAGATCATCGGCTCCGGGTTCCAGTTGGCTTTGTACCAGAAGAAAGCATCTTTCTTTTGCTGACGGTCGT
The DNA here is from genome assembly GCF_902167635.1 of Chitinophaga vietnamensis. Classification (GTDB taxonomy): domain Bacteria; phylum Bacteroidota; class Bacteroidia; order Chitinophagales; family Chitinophagaceae; genus Chitinophaga; species Chitinophaga vietnamensis. The sequence continues at coordinate 267,945 of NZ_CABHMS010000004.1, read as the reverse complement.
AAGTGATAAGACCTTTGAGGTTTCGGGCATTCACGCCGCCGCGGTTCCACATGGGCACTGCAAATTCAAAGGTATTCCACAGGTAGGAAGCCAGTATATACGGATGTTTTTCTATCACCGCCCATTGTCGTACATGCGTGGCCGTTTGATAGGTTTCCGGGAAGAACTGGCCGCTTACCGGATCGAAATCAGTGATCAGGGAATCGCTGTGCTGGCGGATGTTACCATCAGCGCCATATTCCGTGAGCATCAATTTATAATCCGGGTAATCTTTTTCGAGTCCTTTCACCCATCCTTCAATATCTCCGATACGGCCTTCATACCAGCCATAGTAGCGGTTCATGCCTTGTATATCTGTGGCGAGGTTGGCAGGTCGGTTCATTTCGCCATAGCCGCTTACAGCCACGGAATAGCGGCCAGGGTCTTCTGTTTTCGCGATGTCGTTGAGCTGGCGCGTCAGTACTGCCATCTGTTCATCCGGCGTTTTGGCGTACACTTCGTTGTGCATGCCCCACACATAGATGGAAGGGTGGTTGAAGTTTTGGCGTATCAGCTCTGTGAGCTGTTGCTTGGCATTGTCGCCCTCTTTGCCGGTAGCAGCGTTGACAAAAGGTATCTCCGCCCAGATCACAAAGCCCATGGTATCGCATTGCGAATAAAGATATTCCGCTTGTTGATAATGTGCAAAACGAATGGTGGTGGCGCCTATTTCGCGGATCAGGTCCAGATCGGTTTTATGCTGTGCATTGCTCAGGGCATTGCCACAGTCCTGCCACTCCTGGTGCCGCGTTACGCCATGCATAGGATAAGGTTGCCCATTGAGGAAACATCCTTTGCCGGCCACTACCTCAAAATGACGGAGGCCCAGTGGCTGCGTTACTGCATCGATCTCGCGGCCATGGTCGATCACGGAAGTAGTGAGGGAGTAGAGATAAGGATCTTTCAAACCCTTCCACAGGTGCGGCTTTGAGAGGGATAAGCGTTGCTGCACAATATTGATCCCCTGCGGGGCGGCGGAAAGCTTGCTCACGTTAACGGCTACACGCTTTCCGTTACGGTCGCGTATCACCGTTTGTATCTCCACATCGGTATGATGCGGGCGTTTGTTCTCTATCTTCGACAATACCGTAATCGCTGCCTGTTGTTCGCTGATCGCATCTTGTTTAATATAAATACCCGGAGAGGCATAGTCGGTGGTAGAGATATTGATATCATTGGTAACGATGAGCGATACCGGTCGATAGATGCCGCCAAAGATGCCGAAGAGGAAATTATTCACCGGGATCACATCTTCCCGTGGCGTATTATTGGCTTTTACGAGGATTGTATTTTCTTCGCCATACTTTACGGAGTGTGTAATTTCAAAACAAAAGGCCGAGTAAGATCCTCTGTGCTGGCCGATGAAGCGGTTGTTTACATAAAGATCTGCTACGGAACCTACGCCTTCAAAACGCAGGAAGAGTCGTTTGCCTTTCAGTTGTTCCGCTACTTTCAGCGTTTTACGGTAGCAGGCGTCGCCGGCATAGAAGTGGCGGCCTTCCTGCATGTCGTGGCTGTTCCAGGTATGCGGCAGCTGTACGGCGGTCCATCCGGTATCGGGTGCGGCTTTGTCGGGCAGCGGTCCTTTTCTGAATTGCCAGCCATCGTTGAAGGCCTGCGTCTGGCGGCCATCCTGGCTATACGCCAAAGCGTACAGCCAGGTGAGTAAGCCGCAAACAATTACAATTTTTTTTATCATCGGCAGTGTTACTTGTATCCATCGTTCTGCGTCAGCACGGCGTCTTTGTTCACATCGATCTCGGATTGCGGGATCGGCAGCAGCTGGTTAAAATCGCTGATGCTGACAGCGGCCTTCGGGTTGTAGCGGCGGGCGCGGTCCACCAGTTTTTTAGTGCGCGCCAGGGTAAGCCTGCGCAGCTCTTCTGCGGTGAGCTCGCGGGCTCTTTCATCCAGCAGGTAATCGAGCGTTACGTCGGAAGCCTGTACCGGCGTGGCATTGGCGCGTTGCCTTACCACGTTGATGCTGGCTGCGGCAGCGGCGGTATTGCCCTGCATCAGCTGCGCTTCTGCGAGCAGCAGGTAGGTTTCGCCGAGGCGCATCTGTATCCTGTCTTTGAAGGAGCTGGCGCCCTGCGGGTCCTGTGGTTGAAATTCGTACCATTTGGTGGTATGCGCAAAGATATTCTGTACGGTATCAAATCCACTCACCACCACTGGCTGACCGTATTTAGGCGAAGCCGGATCGTTATAGTAGAAACGGCGACGGATATTGTAAGGCGAGTTGCGCATATCTTTCGTTTCATACAGCTGATAGGTCCACCAGTTGGTAGGCCTGATCCTGCCGATGCCGCGCCCGCCAAGGGAATCCGCTACTTTCATACCGGATACGTTCACATAGAAAGGTCCCCATTCCCGGCGCCGCTGATCAAATGAAGCGCCGCCGCCGGGCGTATTGTACTGCTGTTCTATCACCCATATCGCCTCTGTATTACCCTGGCTCCTGCGCATATTGCCATAGGTGAACATATCGGCAAAGGGATCGCCGGGCTGATTGGCTTTCACGCCATACCTCGCCGTAATGAGCGTATAGAATTTGCTGTCGATGATGCGTTGTGCGGCGGCGGCGGCATCAGCCGGCCTGTTGGCGCGCAGCAGCGCTTCTGCCAACAATTGCGAGGCCGCATATTTGCTGATACGGCCCTGCTTTTTTACATTGGCAGGATCGGGCAGATTGGCTTCTGCAAAGGTGAGATCATCAATCATCAGTTTGATCACATCCGCTTCGGAAGCACGCACATAGTCGGTACGTGGCGTAGCTACCGGCGCGGTGATAATGGGCACGCCGCCAAACAATATCGAGAGATGATTATAGGCGTAAGCCCGGAAGAAACTGGCTTCCGCTTTGTAAAAGGCACGCTGCGCATCGGTGAGCGAGGCTTTCGGATTGGCCGATGCCGCAATAATACCGTTTGCATTATTGATCAGGTTATAGCACCAGTTCCAGATGGTGCTCACGGAACCTACCTGTGGATTGAGGTTGCGGTAATCGTCGAAGGGCGCTTGTAATGCATTGGGCTGACCGGTGTAAGCCATATCGGTGCCTACATAGAAAGTGGCCAGCAAGCCTTGCGTATTGCCATAGTCGTTACGGAAAGTGCTCAACATGCCGGTGCTGGCGGCTTCGAAGCCAAGTTCATCTACCAGTGTGTTGCCAGGCGTATAAGATGATTTCAATTCTTCGTCCAGGAAATGCTGGCTACAGGAAAAAAGGCCGGTCATCATCAAACCGATCATCCATATCCTGCCTGTATAAAAGATGTTCTTCATGTCAATATTTTTAATCTCTTTATAAACTGATATTGATCCCCATCACTACGGTAGCGGTGAGCGGATAAAAGTCGGAGCTCTGCTGGCCCGCGCCCTGTCCGTTATTCAGCCTTGCGCTGCTGGATGTGATAGAAGATGGCGCCGTTTCCGGATCATATCCTTTCCATTTGGTAAGGGTGGCCAGGTTGCGGCCGCTGATGTACACCATCAGGTTGGAGATCTTGTAGCGTTGCAAAGAAGCCTTGTTGAAATTATAACTGAGGGTCACATCTTTCAAACGGATGAAAGACGCATCCTGCGCATATTTGTAGCCTCTCGGGTTGCTGTAGAACAGCGAAGGATTGGTGTTGATCTTGTTGTCTGAAGTCCAGTAAGGAATGCTGGCGGGCAGGTTGATCACCCCGGCCTGGTCGCGGTTATCGAAGATATTGTTGGCGCGCAGCGAGCCATGCACATCCTGTATGAAAATGTTAAGCGTAAAATTTTTGTAGCTGAACGTGTTGGTAAGACCAGCAATATATTTCGGCAATTGGGTACCGAGGTAAGAACGGTCGTTGGCGTCTATCTTCCCGTTACCGTCCATGTCTTTGAACTTCAGGTATCCTGGCTTGGTGCTTGGATCTACTTTATTATCTTCTCCTTCCTGCCATACGCCTACTACGGTATAGTCGTAAATGCCCAGCAGTGGCTTGCCGATGAAGAGGTTGTTGCCAATGTCATCTTTGTTATCGCCATAGAGCGATACTACTTTATTTTTATTTACGGAGAGATTGAAAGAGGTGTTCCAGGTAAAGTTGCCCTGCTCGATATTCCGGCTGTTCAACAGCACTTCGATACCATTGTTCGCTGTTTTACCGATGTTGTCGAACACTGAGCTATAGCCGGTGATAGCGGGTATCTTGCGGCTCAGCAGCAGGTCGGACGTGCGGGTAGTGTATCCTTCAATGCTACCGCTCAGGCGATTGTCCCACAGCCCGAAATCCACGCCCACATTGAGTCCTGTGGTGGTCTCCCATTTGAGGTTGGGATTACCTAAACTGCTGGGGGTAAGCCCTACGGTGGTCACGCCATCATAAATATATTGGATGGTATTGAGCCTGGTGAGGGTTTGATAAGCGCCTACCGCCTGGTTCCCGGAACGGCCGTAAGAAGCGCGCAGCTTCAGTTGTGAGATCGCGGGCACGGCTGCCATAAAATGCTCGTTCCGCATGTTCCATCCTACTGCCACTGAAGGAAAGATACCATATTTGTTATCCCGCCCGAAGCCGGAGAAGCCATCCCGGCGCACTGTTGCCGTGAAAAGATAGCGGCTGTCGTAATTGTAATTCACCCGGAACATCTGCGATAGCAGGCTGCTGCCGGTATAAGAGGAAGATGTTTTCTGCACCTGTGCGGCGGAGAGATTATTGAAATCGAGATGATCATTCACGAAGGTGTTGGCATCCAGCGTGGAGGTGAACTGCTCATCTTTCTGCGCGCTATACAAGGCTGTGAAATCGAGCGCATTTTTTTTGATAGTGAGATGATAGCTGAGAATATTTTCTACGATCCACTGTTTATTTTCCTCATTATACACATTGGCGGTGCCGAGCATATCGCCCATATTGCGGCCGCTGTAACTGGCCGTGCGCTTGGGCCGCCAGGTATAGGAAGCATTGAGGCGGTATTTCAACCCTTTCACAAAACCGGGTGTCACTTCTGCAAAACCGCCGGTGATGATATTTTTTCCACGGTTGAGAGCAGGGTTATAGAGATTGATGAGCGGGCTCGTATACAATGTTTGCGGCGCGATAGGATACACTTCATAATCGCCCTTGGCATTGTACAAGGTACCGTAAGGGCTTAATGAGTTAGCGCTGAAGAGGTCCGCCCTGCCGCCATCTTCATTGTTATTCACCAATGCCATATTGAGGCCCGATTTCAACCAGGGCGTGATGTTCGCATCAATATTGGCGCGCACGCTGGAACGGTTGAACTGGTAGCCTTTCAGCGTACCGAGTTGTTTGAGATAAGTGCCGGAGATATAATACCGTACCTGATCTGTTCCACCGGAGATATTCAGCTCATGGCTCTGGATATAGCCCTGCTGGCTGATCTCCTTGAGCCAGTTCACTTCTTTGGCGCCGTTGGCGAAATTCTGTTGCTCGGAGAGATAAGGCAGGTCGGGCGCGCTCGGGCGTCCTGCCTGGATATTGTACCAATGGTTCTTCTGACGGTATTGTTCTCCGTTCATCGGCTTCATTACATTCGATTGGAATTCCGGACCGCCGTAACCGTTATAGGATATTACAGGCTTGCCGGACTTCCCTCTTTTGGTAGTGATCATGATCACGCCATTAGCGCCGCGGGCGCCATAGATGGCGGTAGCAGATACATCTTTCAACATATCTATCGACTCAATATCATTCGGGTTGATATCGTTATAGCTGCCGCTGAAGGGCATTCCATCCAGTACGATCAGGGGCGCATTGCTGGCAGAAATAGATTTCAGGCCACGCATATAAAAGGCCGGAGAGCTGCCCGGACGGGTAGAGTTGTTGATGATGTTCACGCCGGGAGTGGCGCCCTGTATGGCTTGCAGCACATTGGTCACGGGCAGGTTCTTCAGGCGCTCTTTCGGCACGGAGGCGATGGAGCCGGTTACATCGCTTCTTTTCTGCGAGCCGTAGCCTACCACCACTACTTCATTCTGTTGCGTGGTAGATATCTTCAGCTGTACATCCAGCTCACGGCTGTTGTTGACGGTGAACTCCTGTGGTTCCATGCCAAGATAGGAAAACACGATCACTTGCGGTGGCGCAGCCTGTATATGCAGCGCATAGGCGCCATCGGCCGCGGTGGTGACGCCGAGCGAGCTGCCTTTCACGCGCACGGAAACGCCTGGCAGCGGATTGCCGCTTTCATCGGTCACCTTACCACGTATATCCATCGCCGCGGCCACTGCCAGCAGCATATCATTGTGATCAGCCACCGGCAAGGGTTTGGGAGAGATGAAGATAGATTTATTATCGATCACGTAACGGAGTGGCTGATCTTTCAGTAAGAGATCCAGCACGGTGCTTACGGGTGCGTGTTGCACGTTGAGCGTTACAGGGCGCGCCTTTTCCAGCACATCCCGGCTCGCAACGATCGTATAACCGGATTGCTGGCGGATGGCGCGGAACACCTTTTCGATCGGCACATCCTTGCCCGACCAGGTAATGAGTTGCGCATATCCTGCGGCACTCACATTGAGAAATGCGGCGGTAAGAAAGAAAAATGTCAGTTTCATCACTAACAGCATTTTGGTTGAAAACCGGCGGCTGCTGCTACCTTTCCGAGGTATAGGCACATGGCAGGGCCGGCAACAAAGAGCAATTTTTTGCATAGCTTTGTAGCGGTTTGGCTTGTGAAAAAAGAGTTGTATTTGCACACTTATCGCTTTGCATAGCTGTAAACCATTCAACCGGAGGTGGGTCCAAGCACCTTCGGTTTTTTATTTACAGGCAAAGCCGTTTTATCTAACTAACTGGAATTTGTCTGTTCACTGTTTATTGTCGATAGCTGTTGGTTGATGAATAAATTATGCCGGCTTCGCGCCAACGATCAGTTTTCGTCCTTCGATCCGGAATGGCACGCCCGAATCCCGCAGGAATGTCAATACGCTGGAGAGATTGACATCACTGCCTATTTCGCCATAGAAGGTAATATCCGGTGGCGTTGTTTCATACACTATTTCAATATCATACCATCGCGCCAGCAAGCGCATTACTTCTGTTAATTGCTTATCCTGGAAATTCATCACGCCATTTTTCCAGGCCAGTACGGCGGAGGTATCGGCGTGGTTCACCAGGCGCATACCGGCGTTCCTGTCTACCAGCAGCTGCTGGCCGGGCTTCAGTATTTCCGGGCGCTGGCGGGCGTTTACGCGCACGGCGCCTTCCATCAGCGTGGTGCTGATATTGGCCTCGTCGTCATAAGCATTGATATTAAAATGTGTGCCCAGTACTTCTACCGCTATTTCATCGTGGAGCTGTACGCGGAAAGGCTGTTCTTTATTTTGTGCTACCTCAAAATAGGCTTCCCCTTTGAGTTGTACGCGTCTTTCATGACCGGTGAAGGCTGTGGGGAAAGTGATGGCGCTGGCGGCATTGAGCCATACCACGGTGCCGTCGGGCAGTTGCAGCCTGAATTTGCGGCCCCTCGGCGTGGACATGGTATTGCTGCTCACGGCGCTATTGCTGCCGGCTTCATAGCGCAGCTGGCCGTTGTGCATCACCACGCGGGTGCCTTGCTGGGTGGTAACAACGCCGTTCTGCAAACTGTCGAGCACCAGTTCACTGCCATCGGCTAACGTGAGGATAGCCCCATTGTGGCCAGGTTTCACATCGGCAGTGGTGGCGACAGGCGTTATTTTTTTGATGGTGGTAGATAGCAGGAAATATCCTACAGCAGCGAGGAGCAGCAGCAAAACGGCCGCAGCAGCGGCATAGCGCCGGAAGAAAGAAATACGCCGCGGCCTTGCCAACAGGATACGGCGGATATGCTGCTCATATCTTTGCGGATCGTAGTTCGGATCTGCCGGCTCGGCAGCATGCAGCCCGGCGATCAGCTCCTGCCAGTCCTCATCTTCAGGATGCGCTATCAGCGCGGCATACAGCTCCTCCGTTTCCGCAGCGCTGGCGGTGCCGTTGTAATATCGCTCCAATAAAAATTTGTAATAGGCCTTTGCTTCCACTGTTCGGTCCTTTTGCTGCCTAGACGCAAAAAATAATGCGCTGTACTACGCGTTACTCAAAAAAATTTCCGGAGGCCGGCCATCAACATCACCAGCACCATCGGAAACTTGCTACCCGTCTGCATTTCAAGGTATTCCCGTATAAATTTACGGGCAGATAATAATTGATTCTTTACCGTATGCTCCGATATATCCAGCTGACCGGCGATCTCTTTCCGGCTCTTGCCTTCCTGCATGCTCAGGAGAAATACCTCTCTGCGCGAAGCCGGCAGCTGCTCAATAGCCTCTTTCACGAGGCCCTGTAATTCTTTGGCATCAAAGCCCTCCGACAGATCGTGCTGGTCTTTGATGTCTTCCTCCAATATCCCTTCCTGGCGGTATCTTTCTTTGGCATGCTTCCGCAACACCGATAAACAATAATTGGCCGACAAACGATACAACCACCCGCCGGGATTGTCAATATCAGTCAATGTTTCACGTATCATCCACACTTTCAGGAACACCTCCTGCAATACCTCCGCCGCTTCCTCCTCCGACTTCAGCAACTTCCTCACCGATCCCGCCAGCACCGCGTTATAACGATGGTACAGCTCACGGAATGCAGCTTCATCACCTTCCGCTACCCGCGAAAAAAGTATCCTGTCCTCGTTAATATTCACAGCGTGTTACAGATTTTGGAGCGTAAGATAAAAAATTACGCGGAGGTTGTCGGGCTCAGGATTATTTTGATTAAAAGGATTACCAGGATTTTCGAATTTATTGATTTTCGGATTTATTGATTTAATTGGAGCGGAGATAACAACATTGTTCATCTCCGCTCCAATTAAATCAATAAATCCGAAAATCAATAAATTCGAAAATCCTGGTAATCCTTTTAATCAAAATAATCCTGAGCCCGACAACCTTCGCGCGCGCCTTACATGAGGCCTATATGATGGCTTTTGCGTTTCCGCATGCCGCTGTAATAGTGTTTGTTCTTATGGGAAAGGGCATGACGGTTGTTGCTGCTATTGATGAATGGGCGCACATCTTCGCCGATAGGAAACAGGTCTTTGTCGTTTGATTCGAAACGGAATGCTTTGAAAAGAAATTTGAACATGGCTGCTGGTTTTGCCCCGCAACGGGGCAGCGGAGCGCCGTGGCGGGAGATTAACAATGTTGTTTTGATCGTTCCGGAATACTATCCATGATACGTGGGTGCATATTTTTTAAAATGCATGGCAAAGATACGCTGCCACTTCGGAAAGGGCTGTTAGCATACCTTTAGAAAGTTATTAGAAAAAACTTAGTGAATCAATCTTCCTGGTCTTCGCCATCATCATTTATGGCATCATAAGGGGCATCGAGGGTGGCGTCGCGGATAGCGGCGGCGATGATATCGTCAGGAGTGCTTTCAATGCTTTCTCCGGACAAACAGGGTTCTTCGGGCGTGATCTCCCCATGGCGGCGTTTGGGTGGCTGTGGCATCATAACTTTTTTTCTTTTCAGATGAAAAATCCGTACCAATTCCATATCACTACTTATATAGTTGCAGCGGCGTAATGCCATAGCGCTGCCTGAAGGCGCGTGAAAATGCTGCGGTGCGCATAGCCGGTGACAGCGGCCTATGTTCAAGGTACAAAAATATCCGTTTGATGCCATCGCAGGGAAATGACATATCCGGTTTTTGGAGCAGCAATAAACAGGAAGAAAATATCGGGCTATCACTGAAAGTTGATCACCTGATTCCCTTTGATGAACCGGGTATCTTTGATAGCGCCCGGGCCATCGAAGCGGTATTGCAGACCTACGATATCTGTGGGTGCATTCGGGCAGTCGAGCGCGCTGGCCTCTACACCATTTACAAAAAAGCGGAGATGCCGGTTATTGGCTTCCACACGCAGTTTCACCCAGTCGCTCATATTGCAGCCAAATTTTGAAAGGTCTGCCGACCGGCTGCTGGCCGCAGCGCCATTGGCGTATAAACTCATCTCGCCCACACAGCCTTTGGCGCAGAGCGGGATGGTGATCACATCATTTTTACAAAGGATCAGCACCTGTACACGCTGACAAGCCGCCGTGCCTTCATTGAAATCACTTTTTAAACTGGTTTCAAAAACGAACTGGTCGTTCTGGATACCTTCCATATCGCGTACATTGATAAAGCGCAGCTTCGGCGCCTCGGGCTGCAAGCCCAGGTGATAGGCCTCCATCGTGGCCCTGCTTACCGCCACGCCGCTATCATGGCGGAATTCCTGCTGCCTGAAATACAGCGGCGCCTCCGTTTTATTATTCTCCACCAAGGCCACCCATCCGTCGGATGTGATCATCAGGTCATGTTCTTTTACGATCTGTTTGCCTACCATCAGCTTCGCCCTGAAATATCCGGGCTGGTAATAGATAGCCGAATACTCTTGCTGGTCGCGGGGTACGGCCACCTTCCGCCTCACATCCCAGCTTTGTGCAATGAATACGGTATCGGCGGCGGCATGGGCTTCATAGTGAAAGATCACCGAGTTAGGCACGCCGCTGGTGACGGTCTTGTTGCTGCTGAAATAGAAGGAAGCCGCATTGGCAGCAGTTTTCGGATCAGTGCCGGAAAAGACAAGAAAATACAGGATCACCAATAATGGAATGATGCCCAGTAAAGCATAAGGCCATCGCCGGTGAGCTATTTTTATTTTTTCGGGAGATGCAGGAGCCGGCATCGCATGCTGATATTTGAATGCCCGCCAGTCGGCATAGCCGGCAAACTGCGCAATGGTATTGAGTGTAGTGACGGCCGGTGCATTGTCGTATTTCAACTTCCCCCATAAACGTTTCAGGGTAGTCACGCTCAGGGCCACCTGCGTGGCTTCCTGTATCTCTTCACTCAATTTTTCAAAATCGTAAGTTGTCCAGTCATGGCTGCTCCCCCGGTTCAACTGCTGTTCAACCATTGCCAGGCATGCCTGTATGTATCTCTTTTCAGAATTATTATCCATTCAGCATAAGGTGGTTATGAGCTTGCACCAACTTGCATCAACTTGATGCCGCTTTGAATGCTGATCAAGTTACTTATTATTCAGCTTTGCCCCATACCAAAATTTTTTTGACATGATCAGAACATTGCTCCTTCATTTTTTGCTGCTGGCCACCACCTGTGCGGTGGCGCAGCCTTCCCGTAAACCCGGCATCACCGTGCCTTTGCAGGCCAGCAGCTGGGACTTCCAGCCCGGTACTGTGGAATTTATCAATTACAAGTCAGTACCTGCCATGCGCATAGCGGGCAGCAGGGACAGCGCCATATTGAAACAGTTCGACTTCACCGACGGCACTATTGAATATGACATTGAGTTGCTGGATGCGAAATTCTCCGGCTTCTATTTCAGGCGCAGCAACGCAAAAGAAACCGAGTACTTTTATTTCAGGAGCGCCCGCGCCGGCAACAGCAATGCGATCGATGCCGTGCAATACGCGCCCTACCTCGATGGCGTGAACATGTGGGATATGTACCCGCAATACCAGGGCAATGCCAGCTTCGACCCGGGCCGCTGGAACCATGTGAAACTGGTGGTATCCGGCAAGCAGTTGCGGGTATACGTCAATGATATGAACCGGCCCACGCTCGAAGTGCCTTTCCTGGAAAGCCGCAGCAGCCATGGCGCCCTCTCTTTCGATGGCCATGCGATCATCGCCAACCTTGTTGTAAAACCCGGACAAACAGAGGGCCTGCCCGCGCAAGCCGGCATCGACCCTGCCAGCAATGATCCGCGCTACCTGCGCAAATGGGCCTTGAGCCAGGCCATCGCAGTGCCGGACAGTATCGACTTCAGTAAATATTACATCCCGAAACAAGATGGCCCCTGGACCGCCATACAGGCGGAACGCGGCGGCCTGGTGAACCTCACGCGGCAGCTGGGCTTCGTGCCCAAGGCCCGGAGACTGGTATTTTTGAAAACCAATATCCGCTCCGATAGCGCCCAAAGCCGGGTACTATCGCTGGGTTTCAGCGATGATGTGTATGTATTCCTCAACGGAAGGTATCTTTATATAGATAAGAACACGTACATTGCCCCTATCATCAAAAAGCCGGAGGGTCGCTGTTCGCTCGAAAATGCATCTTTTGCGGTTCCATTGAACAAAGGCGATAACGAATTGTTGATAGGCGTAGCTAATGACTTCTACGGCTGGGGGATCATCGCCCGGTTCGACAAGCTGGACGGAATGCAAATAGAAAAATAACAGACTTTGAAAACCAGTGCGGGCATATTATTATACAGGCGGAAAGCTGGTAGCACGGCCGTTTTCCTGGTACATCCCGGCGGGCCTTTCTGGCGCGGAAAAGACGAAGGCGCCTGGTCGATCCCCAAAGGTGAATATACCGATGGCGAAACGGCCCTTGAGGCAGCGGTGCGGGAATTTGAGGAAGAGACCGGCCTGGTGCCCAGCGGCGATTTTATCACCCTCAGTCCGGTGAAATTGAAGTCGGGCAAGCTGGTGAGCGCCTGGGCGGTGGCCGGCGATCTCGATCCGGCGCAGCTGCGGTCCAACACCTGTAAGCTGGAATGGCCGCCACATTCAGGCAAATGGGTAGAGGTGCCGGAAGTGGATCAGGGCGCCTGGTTTGATGTCCTTACCGCTAAAAAAAAGATACATGCAGCGCAGGCGCCGATGATCGATGAACTGCTTCTGAAATTAAAAAATGCCGGATTATAAAAGGCTGGCATGATAAATGGGAAATAGCAGCATATTATTCCAAACTCAACAATAAAAACCTCCGTATTATGGCAAAGACCAAGTCATCAGGTACCGACACCAAAAAAGCCGCGCCCAAAAAAGCTGCTGCCAGTTCAGCCGCTACTGGTATCAAAGCCCCTGTAACGCCCAGTGCCCAGCTGGCCAAGGTGGTAGGTTCCACTCCTCAGCCCAGAACTGAGATCATCAAAAAAATATGGGAGTACATCAAGAAACACGACCTGCAGGACAAGGTGAACAAACGCATGATCAATGCTGATGAAACCCTGAAGGTGGTTTTCGATGGCAAAAAACAGATCTCCATGTTCGAGCTGGCCAAAGTGGTGAGCAAACATGTGAGCTGATGCATAAATTTTTAAGCCCTTGAAGCGCTAGGAGCGCTTCAAGGGCTTTTACTTCATGTAACTAACAGCTTGTGATCTATCGCGCACTTGATGAGCATAGCCGTGTTACGCGCATTCAGTTTTCCTAACAGGTTGCGGCGATGGCTATCTACGGTATCAGTGCTGATAAAAAGTTTCTCTGCAATCTCGTGGTTCGTGTGCCCGTTGGCGATAAGCGACAACACTTCTTTCTCTCTTTTGGTAATATGCAGTGGCAGCATACCGCCGTTGCCGCCTTCTTTTCTCAGCAACTCGGCTATTTCTTCCGAGAGCCAGGTTTTACCTTCATATACGGCGTGAATGGCTTTGAGCAGTTCCGCTTTATCTGCATTCTTCATGAGGCAGCCACTGGCGCCACTTTCCAGCATCGCGGCGATGCTGTTGTATTCTTTGTGATAACTAAGGCCCAGCACCATCACCTGTGGATATCTTCTTTTAATGATGGTGCATAACTCTGCGCCGCTAATATCAGGAAGGCGTGTATCTAACAGGATCACATCCGGGGAATGATGCAATAAAAAATTAAGACAAGCCTTGCCTGTCCTGGTTTCACCATCCAGCTGCATATCCTTTTCCAGGCATAGCAATGAGCGCAGCCCTTCCAGTATTAATGGATGATCATCTACGAAATATAATCGGATCATGGTTTTTCAGTTTGCTGTAACGTGTTTTCTTTGGCATAGCTGTTCCGGGTGAACAACACACTTCGGGTTTCATTTACTAATCACCTAATTTACTGAAAAAATAATTAGGAAAACAATTCAAGAAAAGTTTACGACATCAGCAAACTGGCATCCCAGTCGGGGCTGTTGTTGGTATCGAGAAAGGCCAGCAGCGCGAGGCCTATGCCCGTGATCCCTTCCAGCAGGTTGTAACTGTCTATATAATCAGGGTGTTGAAAATAGCGGTATCCTGCAGGCCCTTCGGGATGGTGATTGAATTGCAAAGTGGTTTGCAACCATTTCAGCGCGCCTTGCTGTACCTGCGCATCGCCAGATGCGGCGCCCACCCGGTGCAGGATGTGTGCCACGCCTGCGCTGCCGTGGCAAAGGCAGGCATCTTTGATGTTGCCATTTTCTTCATCACGATATTGTACCACATGATGGAATACGTCCATCGCCGCCTGCTGGTAATCGGGCCGTTGCAAGCGTGCGCCCGTATACCATAAGCTGGTAGCGATGCCAAGGTCGCCATAGCACCAGCCCAAACGGCTATGCTTTTCATGTACTGCCTGATGGTTGGCATTGATCAGTACCGGGTAGCGCGATTGATACCCGCTGACATCCGTATTATGCGTAGAGAGCACCCAGCGCACACTATTTTCCACGAGGTAACGCGTGGTTTCAGTCTCGATGCCGCTTTCGTATATGCGTGCCAGTATGGCGATGATCGCCGGGATACCGTGCGCGAGGCCGAGGTTGTAATAATCATTCTCCAGGTCTTCCTGGCTGCTGCGCGAAAACTGGTCTTTCCAGGCAATGCCATACGGCGTTTCAACAGCGCTCGCTTTGAGGTATTGCACAAAGCGCGACAGTTGTTTGGCCGCATGTTCGTTGGGCAGGCGTTCCAGGAAATACAGCGCTACGCCTACGCCCTGATGCAGAAAATCGTTCCTGCCTTCCGCCAGTTCTGTATCCATAAATCCGGCGATAGCAGTGTCGATCTCTTCAAAAGCATCTACCATATCATCTTCTTCCATAAATCCCATTCGTACCAGGTGTTGCAGGGTCCAGGCAATACCGGCGATACCCGCGCTGTGCGCGCCGGTGAGCGGCATCTCCGACAAGTCGTTTACGCAGCGTTCTATCAGGCTGTGTACTTTTTCCAGGTGTTCATCGGCCTCGCTATGTTGATAATAATAGGCGTAGAACAAGGCCATCCCTGAATAGCCGCCCAGCAGGCCGGGGTGTACGTCTTGCTGTATCATGCCATCCAGTTCCCGGTTGATGGCCTGCAATGCCAGTGCGATATCCTTCTTATAATCCATCTTATGAATTTATGAAATAAAATAATGGCAAAGCATGTCCTGTTAATACGCTTAACAGTACCTGCCTTGCCATAGATAAACCTTTTAAGGTTTAAATTTTTCGCTACAATATCATGGGTGATTAGAAGCAATTGTCTTTAGAAACAGGAGGCGTGCATTTTGCCATCAGGCTGCAGCCGGTATAAGTAGGCGCTTTCGCATCACCTCTTTCCATTACAGATGCATTCAATTTCGAAATTTTCACTTTACCCAGCGATAATTTTTTTTCAGATGTTTTTCTCATAAAAATTGTAAATTTTATAGGTGGAAAATAAAAGACCAAGTGAGTGTTGGCCCTGCTACATGATTACAATACAGGTTTCACCAAAGGATTTTCATTGATAACAGGATTGATGAAATAAATGTAGGCACATTTCATGGACCCACCAATCACGTAAAAGCGTGATTTTTTTTAAAACAGCAAACCCTTATCTTCATTTTCATTCAACATAGTAGCGTTATGACGATAGCCGAAGACTTCTATTTAATCAGGACACCGCTTTTACCATTTAATTTTCTCGACCGGTTCAACAATCTGCCGCATGCCGCGCTGGCAGCCACTTTAAAGCAGTTACTCACCGATCCTTATTTACAGGAAGCCATTTATATTGCCTCTCCTGAATTGCACCAGGAATTGCTGAAATGGTTGGAAGGCATTCCCTTTTCTCCGAGAGAAGAAGATAAATTAACGTCCGCGCTCTTCCGTTATCTTTTGCGTATGAGCAGCAGAAGTACGCCCTATGGCCTCTTCGCCGGATGCGCCACCGGCGCCTTCGGCAGCCATACTGCGGTACAATTGCAGGAAAGAAACCTGCATAAAAAACACAGCCGCCTGGATATGAACTACGTAGCGGAACTCGCCGCCACCATCACCGCCACGCCAACGATACGCGAACAACTTACCTGGTATCCCAACAGCTCCCTGTATAAAATGGGCAGCACCTGGAGATATGCCGCCTATACGATCAAAGATAAATACCGGCACTATTACCTTACCTCTGTCAATGCCACGGAATACCTGGAGATCATCCTCCTGAAAGCCGCCAGTGGCGCCACCCTCGAGGCATTGAGCCAAAGCATCGTAGCGGATGACATCACGCCTGAAGAAGCGCGCGACTTTGTACAGGAACTGGTAGACAGCCAGCTGCTGGTGAGCGCACTGGAACCCACCGTTACCGGTGAAGAGTTCTTCAGTTATTTCTCCCGCCAGCTCGCCAACATACCCGGCAGTGAAAATTTTACGCACTCACTGCAACGCATACACGAATTATTACAGGATCCCGCGCACGGCACCGCCAAATATATTACGGCGCACCAGCTGGTAAAATCCATCCTGCCGGAAACCAGCAACAAAGACCTGATACAAACAGACCTCTTTCTGCAAACACACACCAATACCATCAGTTCAGCCGCCATCAAGGATATCACCCAACAGGTAGATCAGCTCTGGAAACTATCTTTACCCAACCAGAACAATGACCTGCAGGATTTCATGCAGCGTTTCCGCGAACGCTTTGAAGAACAGGAAGTACCATTGGCGGTTGCGCTGGACAGTGAATCCGGTATCGGCT
Source organism: Chitinophaga vietnamensis (assembly GCF_902167635.1). Taxonomy (GTDB): domain Bacteria; phylum Bacteroidota; class Bacteroidia; order Chitinophagales; family Chitinophagaceae; genus Chitinophaga; species Chitinophaga vietnamensis. Next base: position 251,205 of record NZ_CABHMS010000004.1, on the reverse strand, counting down.
ATGCCAGCCACAGTGGCGGCCGTGGCGACCATACTCCTTTGGTAGACGATATCATCACACCCGGCAACGCCACCACCGACAGCATGCCGCGCAGCAAAATGCAGGCATTCCAGTTACAGGAGCTACAACGTTGCTTAAAAGAGCACCGCAAAGAGATCATCCTCACTGATGAACATCTCGAAGCACTCAAACATAAAGACCCGCCCACGCCGCCCTACAGCACCTACCTGATGGGCAGCCTGCTCGCCAACAGTGCCGCCGCCATAGATGCGGGCGACTACCTCTTCTCGCTCAACGGCTGTAGCGGCCCTTCTGCGGCCAACCTCCTCGGAAGGTTCTGCCATGGCGACGATACCCTCACACAAAAAGTGATGGACGCCCTCCGCAGTGAAGAAGCCAGCGATCCCGATGCCATCTTCGCCGAAATTGTGCATCTCCCGGAAGCCCGCACCGGCAACATTCTCATGCGACCACGCTTACGCCCCTACGAAATTGTGTACCTCTCCAACAGCAGCACGCCGGCATCACACCAGATACCCCTGAGCGATCTGCTCGTGAGCGTACGTCAGAATAAAATTGTACTGCGTTCAAAGAAGCTCAACAAAATAATTATACCACGCCTCAGCACCGCCCACAATTTCAGGAATGGGCTGCTCGCCTACCGTTTCCTCTGCGACCTGCAATCACAGGGACTCAGCGGGCCGGTCATCTGGCAATGGCAGCTGCCCGCAGAAGCCAGCTTCCTGCCACGTGTGGTCTATAAAAAAATACTGCTCAGCAAATGCACCTGGATACTACAGAAAAAAGATTATCCCGAGCTGCTGCAAAAACAGACAACGGATTACGTCGCCCTCTTCACGCGCATCCGCCAGCAGCTCGACCTGCCGCGCTATGTCGTGATTGCCGAGGGCGACAATGAACTGCTCATCGACCTCGACAACGCCTCCTGCATACACCTGCTGGCCACCAACCTGATCAAAAAGGAAAAGCTCACCCTGGAAGAGTTCACCTTTGGCGAGGGGCAATGCTGGGTGGAAGGCCCGGACGGCCTTCATGTGCACGAACTCATCATCCCGCTGAAACAAAGCGTTGCCGCCGCCGCTCATACGCCATCCATACTAACGCCGCCGGCGCAAATGCCCCGCAGGCAATTCATCCCCGGCAGCGAATGGCTATACGTAAAAATATATTGCGGCACCACCAGCGCGGAAAGTATCCTGAAACAGGCCCTGCGGCCGCTCACCACCGAACTGATGGAAGCCGGCATCATCGACCAATGGTTCTTCCTCCGCTACGGCGATCCTGATAACCACATACGCATCCGCTTCCACCACGGCAGCAACAAAGATTTCTGGAAAGCCACGCTGGACGCCCTTTACAGCTGCCTGCAACCGCTGGCAGACCAGGGCCTCTCCTATCGCATACAAACAGATACTTACGAAAGAGAGATAGAGCGCTACGGCGCCGACACCATGCTGTTCAGCGAGTCCGTATTCCACTACGACAGCGAAAGCGTCATCTCCTTCCTCGACCTCCTCGATGGCGAAGAAGGCGAACAATACCGCTGGCTCCTTGCCGCACGCGGCATCGACATGCTGCTGCGGGATTTCGGCTATGACCTCCCCGCCAAAAGCAAGCTGCTGCAACTGCTGCAAAAAAACTTCTTCGAAGAATTTGGTGGCGGCAAACCTTTACACAACCAGCTCAATGATAAATACCGCGCAGAAATGCGCCGCATTGCCAGCATCATGGACCCATCCCAGGACGAAGCCAACGGCATCGAAGAGGCCATCGCCCTCTTCACCATCCGCTCCCAAAGGATACAATCCGCCATAGACGCACATTCCGGCAATAAGCTCCTGCTCCGCAATGACCTCCTCTCCAGCTACATCCACATGTTCCTGAACCGCATGATAGTATCCAACCAACGCAAACACGAACTGGTGATCTATCATTTCCTCCAGAAATATTACGATTCACAGTTGGCAATAGCGAAGAAAGCGAAGGTTGTTTAGCTCAGGATTTAATGATTGAAAGGATTACCAGGATTTTTTTACAGGATTAAAAAAGATTAAAAAAAAATTGGCGGGAAGATATTCGCGATGATAGCCCTTGAAGCGCTCAAAGCGCTTCAAGGGCTGAAACCTCGTTGATCTTCTCCTCAATCTTTTTTTAATCTTTTTTAATCCTGTAAAAAAATCCTGGTAATCCTTTCAATCATTAAATCCTGAGCCAGATAAAATCCGCTTCATCACCGGGTTGGGCACCATGAAAAATAGCGGCACAGCCGCGTAAAGCAAATAAGAAATGACCGGGCTGATAAAGAAAGCGGCTATCGCTAACGCATATACGATAACAGGACTCATGTGAATCAGGGTGATGTTGCGTATGAAACGGGTCGACAGCTTCCTTTTGAGGAGCTTCGGGTGCTTCGTGGCATAGCGCCACAGGAGGGTATCGGTGGTATTCACCAGGCTGAGCGACACGCTGTATATGACAATGGTGGCCAGTTTGCCGGGATGCTGGCCGAGTAATGCTGCCGGAAACGGCAGGAATACAACGGTGAGCAATACCAGAATATTTAACCATAGCAGGTTTCGGTCGGTACGTTCTACGTATACGAGCAGGCTGTGATGCGCCACCCAGTAACTGCCGATGATCACGAAGCTGAGCAGGAAACTGGCCAGTCGGGGTGCGAGCGCTTGGAGCGCCGGCCAGAGGGCGTCGTCGCTTACCTCCGGTATTTTTACTTCGAGGATGAGCAAGGTGATAACGATCGCAAAGATGCCGTCGGAAAATGCTTCTAGGCGGTTTTTCTCCATAGGGTAAAAAATTTTGATAGCCTACAATACCTGCTCCGCATGTAGTTTTTGCAGGGCCGCCTGCGTATCGCCACAGAAGCCGGGATGCACTTTGGATGTTTGTATCACGGTGCTGCGGGTGGCGGTAAGCCAGCGGAAACGGGCCGCGGCATCCAGCTGTGCGATAGGTCCATAAGCGTAGTTGCCTGCTGCGATCTGTTCGAAGGCGTGCAGGTAGGATTTTATTTCGGCAATATCTGCCGCAGCGCTGAAGGCCCGCAGCCGTGCCTCATCCAGCGTGATCAGCGTTTGCAGGAAACGTTGCTGACGGGAATAAAGGATCACACCAACATTGAGAAATTCTTCCCGCTCAACTCTTGGCACGATGCGTATTACGGCATACTCAAATAAGTGCTTCTCTTGCATGTTGTGCTTCTTTTACAAAAATATCTGCGTTAGCAATACGTGTCATCAAAAAACGGATATATACCTCGCGGGTGGCTTCCGGCGTATCTTCTGCGGTCAGCCATTCGTCGGGCGCCAGCGCTACGATAGCCCGGATCTTTTCTTCTGTGAGCAATTGACGGAAAGTAGTATCCACTTCTTCCAGGCGGGATGCCTGCGGCAACAGCACATGGTCCTTTACCTGCACGAAAGGGCGTTTGGCCTGCTCTTCCCAATTGCTCCAGTTGTGATGAAAATACAGGGAGGCGCCATGGTCTATCAGCCACAGCTCCCGGTTCCACATGAGCATATTGGTATTGCGCGGCGTACGGTCTACATTGGTGAGCAGGCAATCGAGCCATACGATCTTCGATGCGAGCAAAGGATCTATTTTCACAACGGAAGGATCGTAAGTGATGGAGCCCATCAGGTAATGCAGCGCCAGGTTAAGGCCTACGCTGGCTTTGTTGAGATCCTGTATTTCTTCGTCGGGTTCCGTTCTGCCAAAAGCTTCATCCAGACTGGCAAATACCAGCTCCGGCACTTTGAGGCCAAGCGCACGCGCGGTTTCACCACCTATCAATTCGGCGATGAGCGCTTTAATACCTTGTCCGGCCCCACGGAATTTGAGCACATATAAAAAGCCATCGTCCGCCTCGGCAATAGCCGGCATCGAGCCTCCCTCCCTCAGCGGCGTCACGTAACGGGTTACGTTAACGGTACGCAACTGATGCTGATGATTGATCATTGTTAAACATTTCCCGGAAATATAGCAAGATTAAACGGATTTGCGCGGAGTTTGTCTGGCTCAGGATTTAATGATTGAAAGGATTGCAAGGATTTTTTTGCAGGATTAAAAAAGATTAAGAGAGATTGGCGGGAAGATATTTGCGAAGATAGCCCTTGAAGCGCTTTGAGCGCTTCAAGGGCTGGAACCTCGTTGATCTTCCCGCCAATCTCCCTTAATCTTTTTTAATCCTGCAAAAAAATCCTTGCAATCCTTTCAATCATTAAATCCTGAGCCAGACAGCCTTCGCGCGAACACTACTCTGAATTTGTTATGCATTACCACATGTCCGTTGGCTTGTGTGAAAGGTTTAATAGCCGCAGCTATGGCATGGCGGGCGGCCTCGGCGCCGGCATGGTCAGCGGCTCTGGTGGCGGGACCAGCGGAGAGCAGGCCCCGGAGTGCGATATCAGTATTTTCGTAGTGCCATACAATGGGAATGTCTTCCTGTTCTGTGATGATGAAGCCAACGGATTCGAGCAGGTTTTCCAATGAGCGGTCTTCGGAAAGGGCGAATGGGCCTGGTGTTCCGGGTGAGGGCGGTGGTAACAGACGGGCGAGTGCCTGGAAGTAGGCGCTGGCCTCGCAATCGGAATAATTGCCCCAGATCATCACAACGATCCGGCCATCATTTTTTAATATGCGGTGCGTTATCGCCAGCGCGTGGTGCGGATCGGCGGCAAACTGGAAAGAGTTGAAACCGGTAATAATGTCGAAGGTATGATCATCAAATGGCAGTTCTTCCATATCGGCGACGAAGAAATCGATGGTATTGTCGCGGTGCATAGCCGCATCGATGAGCGCTTCGCTGGCATCAATGCCGCTTACCAATGCGCCGGCGCCGGCAGCCAGGTGGCAGAACAGGCCGGAGCCACAGCCGATATCAAGGAGCCGGTCGGTGTTTTGAAGATGCAGCTTATCCAATACATAACGGTAGCCCGGCATAGCAGTGGCTTCCTGGATGCTGGCCCAGTCTTTGGCGTGACGGTCCCACAGCGGTCCTTGTACAGCTTGTGATCCCATAAAGGTAATTTGTATAAAGGTACGCAAATACTAACGTTGCACGATGGCAACGAGCCCCATGCCGCCGGCCGTGCAGATAGATATCAATGCACGTCCGCCGCCGCGCTGGTGGAGTATCCTGACGGTTTGCGCCAATATCCTCGCACCGGTAGCACCAAAAGGATGACCGATCGCTACGCTGCCGCCTTTGATATTCAGCTTACTGCGGTCGATACTGCCCAAAGGCCCGTCCCAGCCCAGTTTGCTGCGGCAATAGTCCGCATCTTCCCAGGCTTTGAGGGTGCAAAGCACCTGCCCGCAGAAGGCTTCATGTATCTCGTAAATATCAAAATCCTGCAAGCGCAGGCCATTGCGTTTCAACAAGCGGGCTACGGCATAGGTGGGCGCCATGAGCAATCCTTCACCATGTACATAATCCACCGCAGCAGATTCAGCATCGGCGAGATAGGCCAGCACCGGCCAGTTGCGGGATTGCGCATACTCTTCCGACGCCAGCAATACGGCAGCCGCACCATCAGAATATAAAGTGCTGTTACCGGCGGTAAGTGAGCCCTGCCCGCTGAAATCGAAGGCCGGCTTCAGCTTCGCCAATTGCTCCATAGAGGTGCCGGGACGGATGATCGTATCTTTCTTCACACCTTTGAACGGAAATACGAGATCATCGTAAAAGCCTTCCTGGTAAGCCTTTTCAGCGTTCATATGACTATGATATGCCAGCTCGTCCTGCGCTTCGCGGGAGATGTTCCATTCCTTCACCATCTTCTCGGTATGCTGTCCCATCGATAAGCCAGTGCGTGGTTCTACGATAGAAGGATATTGTGGCTTCAGGTCTTTGAAACGAAAGCCCGACAGCACTTTTAGCTTCTCCCCGAAAGTGCGCGCCTGGCGCAGGTCTATCATCTTCCAGCTGAACTGTTTGGAGAAGAGTATCGGCAGATCGCTGTTGGTATCGCTGCCGCCGGCAATGGCGGTATCTATTTGTCCGGTTGCGATGCGGTGGCCCAGTTGTACGGCAGCATCGAGGCTGCTGCTACAGGCGCGTACCACGCTATAGGCTGGCGTATGCGGATCAAGCGTGGTGCCCAGCACACATTCCCTTGCGAGGTTCCAATCGGTGGAGCGGTTCATGATGGCGCCCAGCGCTACATCGCCGATCCTTTCGCCGGAAAGGCCGAAACGATCTGTGAGCGATTGCAGGCAGGCGGTGAGCATATCCTGGTTGGAAACACGGGCGTAGTGCGTAAAGGATTTTACAAAGGGTACACGTTGGCCGCCGATAATGGCTACTTTTTTCATCACAGGAGGTTTTATTAAAGTTACATCATTATCTCCCTGAAAAATTCTACTTTACAGTATGACCAGTTTTCCTACACTACATACGGCCCGGCTTGACCTGATCGAGCTCACGCACGAACATAGCGCGGAGCTGTTTACCCTGATGACAGACCCGCGCGTAACGGAATATTATAACGTGATGCCGATGACGCAGAAAGAAGACCTGATCACGGTGATCGACTGGTTTTCACGCCGCTTCAAAGACAGGCTGGGCCTGCGTTGGGGCATCCGGCTAAAAGATACCGGCGCTATGATAGGCACCATCGGTTACAATACTTTCACCAACGGGCACAAAGGCGTGCTCGTATATGCGTTGGCGTATGAACACTGGAACAAAGGTCTGATGACAGAAGCGCTGCAGGCCGCCGTCAGATTTGGTTTTGACGTGCTGGACCTGAACCGTATCGAGGCGGAGGTAATGCCGGGCAATACAGCTTCAGAGCGCATCCTGGCTAAAAGCGGCTTTCATCACGAAGGCCTGCTGAAGCAGTGGATGCTCTGGAATGGAAAATTCTTTGATATCAACATGTTTGCCTTGCTGAGAGAAGAGTATCGCCGCTCAGTTTAGGTGCGCTTTACTCTCGCGTTGCATCAGCGAAAAATTCCGCAGGCACATCATCGCGTAATAATAGCTGACATTTTCTGAAACCGGCACAGCGCCTTCCAGCGCTATTTGCAGGCTGTTAAGATATTCTTGCTTGTTGTCAGTTTCCAGAGAAAGAATGGCATCCCTCAATATCCGCTCTATTTCATGGTAATAGCCACCTTCCGCTATCCGCCGGATAGTTTGGTGTACAAATTCTTCGATGGTCATAGCTTTATAACGTTCGCGTTGGTCGTATAGGAAATATACAACTCTTTTCCGGATATTACGGCAACGAATACACGAAAATTACTGCAACTTCCAATACCCGCTGCTGCCGGGCTTTCGCTCATCGCTGGCTTTCACCACCAAAGTATCGCCCGGGTGAAGGTCTCCAAATATCTCTATACCATTGTCATTCGTCATGCCCTGCCGGATATCTATCCATTGTAACTGGTTATCTTTCACACGTATTACGAAGCGGCGCTCCTGTGTGGTGGCTACGGCGCTGAAAGGCGCCATCATCGAGGGTTCTGGCCTTTCCATGCGCAGTTTCACAAAGGCGAAGGCGCCGGCCTTCAGCTCCTGAGCAGCATTATCATACCGGAACTCCCACAGCTCTGTGCGGGTGACCGGATCGATGGCGGCCGTTTTCCGTGCTGGCGCCGCATGGAACAACTTCGTAGGATAGGCATCTACCCGGAAAGTGATCTCTTTGCTGATGGCGGCAGTGCCGGCGTATATCTCGGGCACGGGCACGCGTACACGAAGCGTACGATTGTTCTGCACGGTGAGGATGGTGGCGCCGGGGCCTACCAGCGCGCCGGGATCGGCCTTGCGCGCGGTGACGACCCCGTCGAAAGGCGCACGCAGCGTGAGGTAGCCGGAAATATCATTATAAGATTGCGATTGCCTCACGGCCGCCAGGTAGGCGGCGCTGTCGGCCAGCATCTGGTTACGGCTGCGTTGCAAATCCACCGGCGCCACTATACCGGGCGTATTGGCCTGCGATGCACGGAGCAGTCGTTCATAGTTGTCAGTACTGCTGGCCCAGCGCGCTTTGGCGCTTTGCAGGCCCGCCTCCGATTCGGCATAGCGGCTGCGCACTTCCGGTGCATCCAGCAGTACCAGCAGCTGACCTTTACTAACGTGATCGCCTATATCCACTTTTATCTCTTTAACGTAGCCTGGCACCTTGGCCGACAGATCAGCCTGCTCCAAGGGTATCAGCTCCGCGGGCAGCTCGGTGTTTTTGCGCACTGTATCAGCCTTCAGCAGGAATACCGCTATGGTATCTTTTGCGTTGGCCTGCGCTGCCGGCGGCGAAGTGCTTTGGTGGCACGCTGCCAGCAATAGCAGCAGCGGCGCCAGTTTATAAGGATGCTTCATAATATGGGCTGTTTGCATCATCCGGATCAAGGGAGATATATTGATAAGGCCTGCGGCCGATGATCCACTGGTATACCGGCGGCAGGAAGAATAATACGCTGACAAGAGAGGCGACGAGGCCTCCTATCACGGCAATGCCCAGGGGCGCCGCCTGATCGCCTCCTCGCGTGAGGCCCAGCGCCATCGGCAACATCCCCGCAATCATCGCAATGCTCGTCATGATGATAGGCCTGAAACGCATGCCAGCAGCATGATACAGCGGCTCCGCGGCCGACTGCCGCCGCCAGGTTTCAGCGCTGGTGATAAATAATACGGCATTCGCTACCGATACCCCCACCGCCATGATCGCTCCCATATACGACTGTATATTCAGCGACTGCCCCGTAAGCCACAACAGCAGCAGCGATCCCGCTACCACCGCCGGCAATACAGATAATACGGTAAGGGCTATACGAAATGACTGAAAGTATATCGCCATCGCCAGAAATACCACCACAATAGCAATCAGGAGTCCGAACTGTAAACTATCCAGCGTTTGCGCCAGCAGCTCCGGTTGCCCGCGCAGCAATACTTTGGCGCCATTGGGCAATTTGCCCAACGAATCGATCTGCTGCTGTACTGCTTTGAATACGCTGCCCGCATCTGAAGTGGCAATATTGGCGGTGATGGTAATATAGCGCTGTTGGTTAAGACGGTCATATTCACCGGGCATGTTCACCCGTTTCCAGCTGGCGATCTCGCTGAGATAATGAGTGGCGCCTACTCCGCCAGACACGGGAACCATTTCCAGTTGCGCGGTACTGTTCATCCGATATTCGGGATATTGTACCTGCACCTGGTAAGCCGTGCCAGTGGCTTTATCCAGCCAGTATGAGGGTGCAGTGAAACGGCTGGAAGTGGTGGCCGTTACCAGGGCCTTCGCGGCCTGATCGGCGCTGATGCCCAGCTGTCCTGCTTTTACGCGGTCTATCTCCATTCTCACTGCGGGATAGTCCAGCGGTGTGGCGATCTGCAGATCGCGCAGCGTAGAGATGCCGGATAGTTTTTGTACCAGCAGCTGCGCCGTTTTGCGGCCTTCGGCCAGGTTGCGGTTCAGCACCGCAATCTCCACCGGGTTGGTGGTACCGAGGTTCAGCACTTGTTCCACCAGGTCGCCAGGCTCAAAAGATATCCTGGCTTTGGGGATATCGCGTTTGACAGCAGCGCGCAACTGCTCCCTGAAATCAGCGATACGGATGGCGCCTTCGCGCAGCCGGATCCTCGTCACAGATTCATGCGGGCCGCTGGTCCACAAGTGAATATAGTTCACCGGGTAACTCGATGGCTGCGTGCCGATAAACGCCGAGGTGATCTCTACATTACCTTTCCCCGCGATACTGTCCGTCAGCTGTAACAAGCGCCGGGTGGCATCTTCCGTCCGTTCAAAACGCGTTCCTACGGGCATGCGTAAACGAACTTGCGTTTGTCCTGTATCTACAGACGGGAACAAGGCGGCGCCGGTTAAACGGAAGAAGAGGATCATCAGGCAAAAAGAAAGCAACAGGAATGCGATTGCCGGAAGACGATAATTTTTTTCTCTCTTACTGATGATATGGAGATACCTGTTTTTTATTTTATCAGGAGAAGAAGTTTTTGCTGGGAGATGATCTTTCAACAGCCAAGCCGCCATCACCGGCACAAATGTTTGCGAAAGGATAAACGACGCGATCATCGCGAAACCCACAGCCAGCGAGAGCGGCAGGAACATGGCCCGCGGCACGCCGCTCATAAAAAATGCCGGTACAAACACTGCCAGTATGCTGATCAATATCAGGAGCTTGGGCGCCGCGATCTCCCGGCAGGCATCTGCAATCGCTCTCGCTTTGCGTTTGCCCGTTTCCATATGCCGGTGGATATTCTCCACCGTTACCGTCGCTTCATCTACCAATATCCCCACCGATAAAGCTAAACCTCCCAGCGTCATGATGTTGATGGTTTGCCCGCAGAGATATAATATCGTGACAGACGATAACAATGCCAAAGGGATCGTGAGCACCACGATCAATGCGCTGCGGCGGTCGTGCAGGAATAACAACACCACGAAACCCGTGAGCAGCGCGCCGAGACCGCCTTCAAACAACAAGCTGCGGATCGCGTTGATCACATATCCCGACTGATCAAACTCATACGATACTTTGATATCCGCTGGTATAGCCGCCTGCATATCAGGCAGGGCGGCCTTTACCCGCTGCACTACATCCCAGGTGGAAGCATCGGCTCTTTTAGTAACGGGTATGTAAACGGAACGTTTGCCGTTGATCAAAGCATAACTCGTTGTCACATCAGCGCCCATACTCACCGCCGCCACATCGCGGATATAAACAGCAGCGCCGCTAACGCTCTGCAGTGGCGTATTTTGCAGGTCTTGCAAGGTCTCTATCACACTGTTCTGCGGCGTGAGAAAAGTAGAATCTCCCATGCGCAGGTTGCCCGCCGGCGTGATGCTGTTGGATTTTACCAGCGCCTGTACCACCTGGTCGGGCGAGAGATTATAGCTGCGCAGCTTCTCCGGATCTATCGTCACCAGCACTGTTTTCTGGTTACCGCCAAATGGCGGCGGCGCCGACACGCCGGGCAAAGTAGCAAACATGGGTCGCACCCGGAATAAGGCCAGGTCTGAAATCTCGCTGAGGGAGCGGCTTTCAGAGCTGAACACCAATTGTCCTACGGGCACGCTGCCGGCATCGAAACGGGTTACAAAAGGCGGTACGGTGCCGGGCGGCATAAAGGCGCGCGCACGGTTTACATAGCCCACCACTTCTGCCATGGCCTGGCTCATATCAGTGCCTTCGTTGAATACGATCCTGATCAGCGCCGCGCCCTGTATATTTTTCGACTCCACATATTTCACGCCGGTGATATAAAGGAAGTGGTATTCATAGTAAGAAGTAACGAAGCCCTCCATCTGCTCGGGAGAAAGGCCACCATAGGGCTGCGCCACGTACACCGTGGGCAGGCCCATCTTCGGGAAGATATCCACCTTCGCATTGCGGACCGACAAAAACGAGAACAGCCCGATAGCCATCACTGCTACCAATATCGTTACCGGATGCCTCAGGGCTGCAACAATTATTTTCATCTCTTTTATTTCAATTGATCGGTAAATAGGTGCATGTCGCCCGCCACCGTGGCGATTTCCAGCAGGGAGCGCCACACTTGCAGGTTGGCTGCGGCTGCAGCTGTTTCTGCTTTCAGCAGATCGTACTGCCCTTGTATCAGCCGCGAATAATCCGTAAGACCGGCAGCATAGCTCACCTTCAATCCCTCATAGGCCAGGGATGCCGCTTTCGTTTGCACAGGCGCCAATTGCGCGGCCTGTGCGTTCTGACGGTAATTATATTGCGCTGTCTGCAACTGTTGCCGGAGGTTGAAGGATACCTGCGACAACTGCTGCTCATCGGCCTTCAGCAAGGCTTTGAACTGCTTCTTCCTGATATTCACCTGTGAAAATTGTAACAGGGGAAAGCTCACCTGCACGCCTGCGCCGAAATTATTACGGGTGAGCGACCAGCCATCTGCCGCATGTGCGGCGCCATCGGCCGCTACGCCGGAACCGCGGGAATAGGCATTGGCCCATATATCCAGGCGAGGCCGCCAGGCGGTGTTCACTTCATGCAAAGCGGCCATGCTCACAGCTTTCCGGGCGGTGTAATAATTATATACAGGGTTTTGTGCATAACTGCTTACGGTGTCCGTATAGGCGGGAACCTTAGTAATGAGCAAGGTGTCTGTCAACGCAATATCTTCCGGCAACTGCTGCAATCCTGCGAGGCGCGCCAGCTCCAGCAGCTGCGACTGATATTGGCGGAGGGTGTTGATGCGGTCCATGCGGGCCTGCGCCAGCACTGATTGAAACTGGATGGTATCTATGCCTGCACGCAGGCCTTCATGCGCCAGTACCAGCGATTGCGCCAATCCGGCCTCTGTGCGGACAATGTTCGCATCCATGCTATGCAGCAGGCTTTGCAGGTACACTGCATCGAGATAGGTATAGGCCGCCAGGTATTGCTGGCGGAATGCTTCACTGTTGTATTGACTGTTGGAGAGATGGAACTGCGCCATGGCCTTGTCTACCGCGGCTTTGCGCTGCCCGAAGGTAACAGGGCTCCACTTCAGTAACAAAGCGGCCGCGGTACCTGCCACGGGATCATAACGGTTGCCGCTGGATGGCGGACCGGTGATCGGCATCATCAGGCCGGGGTAATTCATGCCGGTGATATTGTTATAAGTAGCATAGCCCGCCTGGTAGCCAGCGCTGAGGTCAGGCATGAGCGAATTCTTCGCCAGGGCAGCCTCATAGCTGCTGGCCAGCGCCTGGCCCTGCATGGCCTGCAACTGCTGCTGCTGCGTAGCCAGCGTAATAGCCTCCTTCATAGAGATGAGCCGCTGCTGGCCTATAGCCTGACCGAAAATAACCAGGCTGCAACCTGCCAGCATAGTACGACGGCAAAAATGAAAAAAAGAGAAGAGGCTCATGACCGATGCGATATTGGCTGTAAAGAACGTTGCTTTCCACTATTTTTTATGGTAAATACCGGATCATAAATGGTAATTTTGAAAACCCGCTTTCCGGTACTCTTCCGGCGTTGTAAAAAGATGTTTTTTAAAATATTTCGTGAAGTACGAAGGGTCTTTGAAATTCAGCCGGTAGGCGATCTCTCCCACATGTTCATCTGTATATAATAACAAACGTTTGGCTTCATTGATGATAAAATCATCGAGGATATCACTGGCAGATTTATTCACCGCCTTGCGGCAGGCCGCATTCAGGTTTTGTGAGGAAGTATTTAATTGCGCCGCAAAATGGTTCACCGGGTTTTGCGCAGCGGGATGTGCCAGCAGCAGATCGATATACCGCGCGTACAATTGCGTTTGCAGGCCGCTATGCTTGAAATGCCCGCGCCCGGCCTGTAGCAGATGCGCCACCAGCGCCTTCAGCAGGCCATCCATCGCATAAGGCTGATAGGCATGACGCTCCCCCGCCTGCGCGCATAAGAGCGGGAATAAGACTTCCGGCACCGTATCTTTTTTCAGGTAAAGGCAGTTCGCATGCCATAATTGATGCAGCAATTGTTTCAGCGATTCATCGCGCGATTGTTGCAGGAAACTGTTTTTGAGTATCACCACATAGCCCTCAGGTTCGTGGTCCAGTTCCCAGTAATGTACCTGTTCGCGGTTGATGAAAAACAGCACGGGAGGCTTCACTTCATAGCAAACGCCGTCGATCCAGTGATGGCCCCTGCCCTGCGACAGGTATACAATTTCAAAGTATTGTTTATGACGATGAGGGCGCGTAACACGGATGTCCTTGCGGAACTCCGCCGCCTTGATGTGCTGATCCGCGCTGATCTTATCGTTCACCGGTATGCTCCTGTCCATGCGTAAGAGGTTTGCAGCTACCGGTAAAGATAAGCGATTATGCTTCCTTTTTCAACAACAGACGCATACCGCCGGCGCAGGCCATACAGATCAATGCCAGCAAGGCCCAGAGCGGAACGTAGCCATATTTTTCGATCACCAGCGCACCGCCGCCGGGTCCAATGATCTGCGCGATGGACCAGGTGAGGGAATAGGCCGCAGCATAACTGCCACGGTTATGTTCCTGTGCATTGCCCATCACGATGGTGTTCACGAAAGGCAGGGCCAGCATCTCCCCGATGGTGATGAAAAGCACGGCGCCCAGCGCCATCACCATCGGCGCAAAGGCCGGCATGGCGAGGAAAGCGTAACCGATACCGGTGGCCACCAATCCCGCAATCACGTAATAAGTGCCACTGCGGCGGGTTTCGAGGTATTTCACCATCACCATCTCGAACAAGGCAATGATGATCCCGTTCAATCCCAGCAGCAAGCCGATCACGGATTCATTGATATGCAGGCTTTCTTTCCAGAACACCGGCACCAGGCGGAACATCAGTATAAAACAGGAACTATATAATACCATCAACAACAGGAAACGCAGCAGGAAAGGGTTTCTCCAGGGAGATGATGTATCGGCTGCGGGCAAGGCCGCTACTTTTTCTTTTTTGGGAAGATGCGTATCAGGCAACAGTGTAACGATCATCAGGCTCACGATAATATATACGCCGCCTTCCACCCAGAAGAGCAGGTGATAGTTGATAGCGGCAAGCATACCGCCCAGGGAGCTGCCCAGGCCCCAGCCCAGGTTCATGGCCAGCCTGTTGAGCGAAAAAGAACGGGTAAGGTTCTGCGGTGTGGAGTAGGCCGATACTGCCGCCACGTTAGCCGGCCGGAAAGCCTCTGCCACAAAGGCCAGCAGCAGGGTCATGCCGCAGAGCACCGAGAAATTGGAGATATAACCAAATGCAATGAAGAGCAGCCCGCCGATCAGCGAGGTGGCGATCTGCACGGCCCTGAATCCCAGCCTGTCGATGAAATAGCCGCTGGCCGTGGATCCCAGTACGGCGCCCACGCCAAATAATGTTACCACGAGGCCGGCATCCGCGATACTGCGGTGCATGCTTTGTGTGAGGTACATACTCAGGAAAGGCACCACCATCGTGCTGCAACGGTTCACCAACAGCACCAGGCTGAGTAACCACGATTCCCTGCTAAGGCCGGTGAAAGAGGTGCGGTAGGTTCTGGCAATCTTCAATAACATTTACTGATCGTTTATCGGTTTTTCAAAAAAGTGTCGATGCTCCATTTATGATAAGGCAAGGTGGCCAGCAGGAAACTGGAGGAGCTCACCACAAATACGGAGTAACCAATTGGAGAGGTGATACCATTGGCCGCCGCCATACACAGGGCAAAACAGAGGGTGAGTATGCCGCTGCCGATAGCCGCCCAGCGGGTAAGGAAACCCGTTACCAGCAAGGCCCCGAAAACAATTTCACATACAGTGGCGGTAGCGGCAAGCAGTTTGGCGAGTGGCAGCGGCAGAAAGAACATCAGCGTTTTGGCATAGGCGAAATAATGTTCCCAATCGCCCCAGCTTACATATTTTGCGCCGTAAGGCCCCCAGGCGCCCACACGGTCCAGGCCAATTACCAGGAAGTCGATGCCCAATGCCAGGCGGAGATATAATTGTGCAATAGCGGTGGATTTGCTAGTCGTAGTGTTCATATCCAAATATTGTTTTAACGATACAAAAGTCGAAACTTACTGGCACACTTTACTAGTCCAGAATCCACCTGTTTGGTAGTCCAGTTACGCATCAGGATCCGAGATAAGGCGAATACCATTCTATCTGTTGAAAATCGCGGGAATGCTTGCCCAGCGCGGCAGTGATCTCCCGGCTCATCTTGTAGTTCATATTCAGGAAATGCAGGAAGATGCCTTCTATGGTGATGAAGAAGAAGAGCAGAAGGAAATTCTTCAGGCTGAACAGGGATGACAACACCGGCAGCGGATACCAGTCGGCATCAGGCATCTTGTTACCTGTTACCGGCAGGAAGTGCAGGGGATAGATCACGGTAACGGGAAAAGCGATCATCAGCACGATAATGATCAGGCTCACCGGTTTGAAAGTATCGCTGAACACCCGCAGTTCCTGTTCGTTCTTTTTGAAGAGCAGTATCAGTTTGCGCGTTTCCACTTCCAGCTGTTCTATCAATTCCCTTTCCTTGCGGATGTTTTCGGAGAGCGCATGTGTAAGCGGCAGCTCTGTGGCCTGCGGGTGGCGGTATCTCTCATACAACTCATGAAATGTTTTCAGCACTACGTCGTTGGCTTTATAGAGGCGGTCGTCTTCTGAATAGATTTTTTCGAGGATATCGATATCGGAAAGATCATCAAATTCGCCGGCGCGGATTTCGTCACGCAGGTGCGTGCTGACCTGCATGAGAGTGGAGTTATACCAGCGGAAACGGCGCTGGCCAAGGCTGTGCAGGATCTTGTTACGGTCTATCACCAGTTCTTCAAAGCCGGAGATGATGGCATGTACCTTTTCATTAAGACCGATGAGCCTTGATATCAGGAATGCCGCGATGATGCCGATGAGCGCGGCCGCGCTCTGGCAAAAGGAGCTAAAGAACCAGTTCCAGTCGGTGTTCATCAGGGTGTTGTTTGGCGTCAAAGTAAATAAAAGTCCTACACTTCCAGTACAATTTTCCCGATATGTTCGCTGCTTTCCATGAGGGCATGGGCTTTGGCGGCATCCTTCAATGGGAAGGTCTGGTAGATCACTGGTTTGAACTTGCCTTCCTCGATCAGCGGCCATACCTTGGCTTTCACTTCCGCTGCCAGCGCAGCTTTGAAGGCATGCTCCCTGTTGCGCAAGGTGCTGCCTGTGATGGTAAGCCGTTTGCGCATCACCGCGATGGCATCGAGGGTAGCTGTGGCGCCACGCATGGCATTGATAAATACCAGGCGGCCATCCGTGCGGAGCAGCTGGATATTTTTGGGGATGTAATCACCGCCGATCATATCCAATATCACATCAACACCTTCGGCGTGCAGCACTGCTTCGAAATCGGCCTCATGATAGTTGATGGCGATATCAGCGCCCAGTTCCTCACAGGCCGCGCATTTGGCGGCGCTGCCTGCGGTCACAAACACTTTAGCGCCGAAAGCCTTGCCCAGCTGGATCGCTGTGATGCCGATGCCGCTGCTGCCGCCATGCACCAACAGGCGCTCGTCCGCTTGCAGACCGCCACGCTGAAAAACATTGTGCCATACCGTGAAAACGGTTTCGGGTAACGTGCACGCCTGCACGAAATTCCAGCCTGCCGGCACCGGCAGGCAATGCTCAGCTACCGCTGTCACATATGCTGCGTAACCGCCGCCTGCCACCAGCGCGCATACTTTATCGCCTGCCTGCCATTGGCGCACGCCTTCGCCACAGGCTTCTATTACACCGGCCACTTCCAGTCCGGGTATATCCACCGGCGCACCCGGAGGCGGTGCATAATGACCCTTGCGTTGCGCCACGTCCGGACGGTTCACCCCGGCAGCGCCCACCTTTATCAATACTTCGCCAGGCCCTGCCACCGGCACTTCCCGCTCCTGGTACTGTAACACATCCGGCGCGCCGGGCATCGTAATAACAATGGCTTGCATAATTTAATATTTAAATGAAAATTACATAAAACTATAATCCTGTTCGTTTGTTCTAGCATCAGACACAAATCTATCTTTTATGCAGACCATTCTCGTACTGACCGATTTCTCTGATGCCGCCTTTCATGCAGCGGAATATGCCGCTTTCCTTGCCAAACATTACAAGAGCCGCCAACTGATCCTGTTGAACAGCTACTTTGTAAACCCTACCGCCCTTGCCCCGGAACCCGTGGCTGTAGTAGGTCTTCCTGATCTTCAGAAAGACAGCAACGACTATCTCGAGCAATTAAGAAGGAACCTCTCCGCCATCACCGGCCCTGATGTAACCATTCACTACGTCAGCAGCGAGCTGCCTGTTACAGACGTGGTGAACGTTGTCGGCAATGAAGAACAGGCCGATGTGGTAGTGATGGGCATGAAAGGCAAATCCAACCTGGAAAAAGTGCTCATCGGCAGTACCGCCATCCGCACCATGAACACCTGCGAACTGCCACTGCTGCTGATTCCCGGCGATAGCAGCCTCGCCCTGCCCAAGAGAGCCGTGCTGGCTGTAGACCTCGACAATATCGAGGAAGCGCCGAAAGACCAACTGCTGCAACTGCTGGATATGCTGCACTTGCAACTGCTGGTGCTCAACATCGCCAACAACGACCGCTACACACCTGAAGTTAAAGACCAGATCGCATTGCTACACCAGCTGCTCGACAAATACCAGCCTGCTTATCATTATGATACAGACAAAGATATCGCCGGCACTATCAACGATTTTGCCGCCACCCATCAGGCCGATCTCATCATCACCCTGCACAAACAAAAGAACAGTATCCTGTCTATCTTCCAAAAAAGTATCTCGCAGAAACTGGCCTGGAACAGCACCATCCCGCTGCTCATTTTTCCACGGTAAAGTGTAAATTAGCGGTCACACTTTACTATCATGGAACAGGTTACCACCCGCCAGCTGCAAGCGATCGAAGAGATCGGCAATGTGCCCGAAGACCAGCTACAGTGGCTGATAGACAATAGCGAATGCCTTCTCGTGCCGCAAGGAGATATCTATTTTCGTGCCGGCGACCCTGCGGAGTTTATGGTAATCGTTCTCGGTGGCCGCGCCCGTGTATATGCCGTGCAGAACAATGAACAAAGAGAAATACTGATGATGGAAGCGCCATCCATCACTGGCGTGCTTCCCTTCTCCCGCATGAAAAAAACCCTCGGCACCTGCGAAGTGCTGGAAGACCTGAAGCTGCTACGTTTCCCGGTAGCGCGCATGTCTGAGTTGATCCATCACCATTATGAGCTCACGCAGGCGTTGGTGCATGTGATGACCAACCGCGTGCGCACTTTCACCTCCCAACAACAACAGAATGAGAAAATGATGGCGCTGGGCAAGCTCTCCGCCGGACTGGCACATGAGCTGAACAATCCCGCTGCCGCCGTAGTGCGCGGCGCCGTATCTTTAAAAAATCATCTGCAACTCGTGCCGGCAGCCTTCAAGCAGATACTGTCTATGGATATTCCACCGGACGACGTAGACGCCGTGAATAAAATATTATTTGAGATGATCGCACAGGGTCCCGTAGCGGCGCTGTCGATGATGGAGCGTTCAGAGAGAGAAGATGCGCTCACCGACTGGCTCGATGCCCATCACATCAACAATGCCCTGGAACTGGCGGAAAACCTTGTCGACTTTGGTTTTACGGTTGCTCATCTCGAGCAGGTACATCAACACGTCCCGGAAAAATTCGCTTCTCCCGTCTTCAACTGGATCAACAATAACCTCATCACCGAAAAAATGGTGACTGATATAGAAGCTGCCTCTCGCCGCATTGCCGACCTGGTGGGCTCTGTGAAAACATTCACGCATATGGACCAGGGCCACGACAAACAATTCGCGGATATTCACAGCGGCATTCACAACACGCTGGTGATGCTGCAACACAAACTGAGGAAAGGCAATATTACAGTGAAAGAACAATTCGATACTACTCTCCCGCCCGTTAATGCCCATATCGGTGAGCTGAACCAGGTATGGACCAATATCATCGATAACGCCATCGATGCCATGGAAGCCAATGGCAAAGGCACTTTGGAGATCATCACCCGCAAAGATGGCCACAACTGTGTGGCGGTAGATATCATCGATGACGGGCCGGGTATCCCACCCGATATCATTGACCGGATCTTTGATCCCTTCTTCACCACCAAAGCTATCGGCCAGGGTACGGGCCTTGGCCTCGATATCACTTCGCAGATCGTGAAACGGCAACACAAAGGTAACCTGAAAGTGAGCGCTGTACCGGGCCGCACACAGTTTACCGTAGCGCTGCCGATCAATGGATAATCTGTATATTTAAATATATGACACAACCCATTATATTATGTGTAGATGACGACCCGCAGGTGTTACGCGCTATCGTCCGGGACCTCCGGAACAAATACCGTGAACACTACAGGATCATCAGCACTGCGTCCGTAAAAGAAGCAGAGAGCAGTTTGCTCGAACTCAAAAACAAGGGAGAGACCATCGCGCTCTTCCTCTCCGACCAACGCATGCCCGAAATGGATGGCGTCAGTTTCCTGGAGCGCGCACGTAAATACTATCCCGAAGCCAAACGGGTATTGCTCACCGCCTACTCCGACACCGAAGCCGCCATCAGGGCCATCAACACCGTACAGCTGGACTATTACCTGGTGAAGCCCTGGGACCCGCCGGAAGAAAAACTGTATCCCATCATCGACGAACTGCTCGACGACTGGCAAAACGGCTACCATCCTGATTTCAAAGGCATCAAAGTAGTAGGTTACCAGTATTCGCAGCAATCGCATGCCATCAAGGATTTTCTTGCCGGCAACCTCATTCCCTATCAATGGCTGGATGTACAGGTATCCGAAGAAGGCCAGCAGTTGTTATCACTCAATAAACGCTCTACCAAAGAGCTGCCGCTGGTATTTTTTGAAGACGGCACCTGGGCCTCTGCTCCTTCTATCATTGAGCTGGCCCGCAAAGTAGGCCTCAACCCGCAGATCAAACATGAAGTGTATGATGTGGTGATCATCGGCGCAGGGCCCGCAGGGCTCGCCGCCGGCGTGTACGGCGCTTCCGAAGGATTGAAAACATTGCTCATCGAAAAGCGCGCCCCTGGCGGACAGGCAGGCACCAGCTCCCGCATCGAAAACTATCTCGGATTCCCTACAGGCCTCAGTGGCTCAGAACTCACGCGCAGAGCCATCACACAAGCTACCAGGCTCGGCACCGAATTTATCACGCCACAGGCCGTGAACAGCATCGAACAGGTAGACGGCTATAAAAAGATACAGCTGGAAGATGGTTCCACCGTGAACACCCGCAGTGTGATCATCACCACCGGCGTAGACTACAGAACGCTGGACACCAAAGGGATAGCGGATTTCACCGGAGCCGGCATCTATTATGGCGCAGCCATGACCGAAGCCACCGCCTGCAAAGACAAAGACGTTTTCATCGTTGGCGGCGGCAACTCTGCCGGACAAGCCGCCATGTACCTCTCCAAATTTGCCAGAGTGGTTTATATCCTCATCCGCAAAGATGATCTGAGCAGCACGATGTCGTCTTACCTGATAGATCAGATCAATGCCACCACCAACATCAAAGTGAGGCCCGGAACAGAGGTAGCGGAAGCCCTCGGAAAAGAAAGGCTGGAACAGCTGATAGTGCGCGACATCAATACCGGCAACACCACCACCGAAGCCGCCGGCGCACTGTATATCTTCATCGGCGCCAAACCATTCACCGACTGGATATCCAGCAACATCATACGCGATGAAAAAGGATTTATCGAAACAGGCCGCGAACTGAAAAAATACGACACCTTCAACAAAATATGGAAGCAATCCCGCGACCCCTACCTGCTGGAAACCAGCTGTGCTGGCATCTTTGCCGCCGGCGACGTACGCGCCACCGCCATGAATCGTGTAGCCGCCGCCGTTGGTGAAGGCTCTATGGCCATCAGCTTCGTACATAAATACCTGGCAGAAGTGAAGTGAGAATGTGAGAATGTGAGAATTTTTGGATTTTCGGATTTGTTTAAATCCCTAAATTCGAAAATCCAAAAATTCATAAATATAAAACCATGCGCTCATTGCTCACATTAACTACACTGCTATGCCTTACTGTAGTTGCCAAAGCCCAATCTTCCGCTCAAACATCAGAACGCTACTGCCATGTTACTATCAGGTCCAATTCCTTCAAGAAAAGAGTAGCCATGCAAGCCGACTACGGCCAGCCTATCAAATCGCTGTTGAATCCCAACCCGGTACGCGATAGCACCGGCCACCTCATGTACTTCGACTCCCCCACCGATGCCCTCAACTACATCGGCCGCCAGGGCTGGAAGCTCGTTACAGCATTTGTGGTGGACAACGACCCGGTATACCTGTTCAAGAAAGACCGGGAGTAGCGCGAATGTTGTCTTTGCTCAGGATTATAAGGATTGAAAGGATTACCAGGATTTTCGAATTTATTGATTTTCGGATTTATTGATTTAATCGAAGCGGAGATGAACAACCTATCTCCGCTTCGATTAAATCAATAAATCCGAAAATCAATAAATTCGAAAATCCTGGTAATCCTTTCAATCCTTATAATCCTGAGCAAAGACAACATTCGCTAAAATAAATACGTCACATGCGCCATGCCCCTGTTACCGGCTTTAACGCGCATATCGGCGAGTTGTTGGGAGAGCACTGGCTGGAAGTTGCCGCCGATGGATATGCGGCCGATGGTAGCTTCGAGGCCGGCGGTGGCCATGACCGAGTAGCCTCCGGAAATATCGACAGTAACGGTTTTGCCGTCGGTGTCTTTCTTCGCGGTTTCGTAGAGGATACCAGCATTGGGCGCGATGCTTATTTTGTTCGCCAGCCGTATTTTGTAGTAGGCCAGTACGTTGGCCGTGAATTTGTTGCCGTATTGATAATCGTAACGGTTGTTGGTATTGATCTTATAACTCAGGTTAGTATTGATGCCAAAGTCCATCAAACGGATATCGTACATGGCATTCAGGGTGAAGTCGGTACTGCCGGTGCCCAGTTGGAAATTGTTGGGCGTATCTTCATTTTCTTTCTTTACGGCAGGCTCGTAACGGCCCGTAGGCAGCTTGACGCCAGCGCCCAGCCAGAGAGAATGAACGAGTAGTTTGTTGCCTAGCATGTGTTGTTTGTCGAGCAGGCGGTAGTAACCTATCACCGCGATATCCCCAAGGCCTGACTGGTGCTGCCTCACGCCCTGGTTATCTTTCTGGTTAAAATTGACTGGCAGGAAACCCAGCACGCGGAAACGTTGCCCGATGTTCCACCCACCCCATAGCTCCGCAGTTTGATAGGTTTCATCAGTGGTGAGATAAGAAGTGGCGCCGCCCGGCCCAAGGTGCGACCGCAAGGTTTTATATTGGTAACGCAGGCCAATAAAGCGTTTCTTGAAATCCGGCAGCAGGCCGATGTAATAACTGCCTACCCCACAGCCGCAGATATCACAGGCACGTGTATCCATTACCGTTAGAGCGGACAATAGTATCACTAAAAGTATCTTTTTCATTTTTCCTGGCTTAAGGTTGTTCTGAAAATCTTTTATCACGGATAAAAGAAGAATCGTTCAAAGTGTTGAGAAAGGCCAGCAGCCTGGTTTTCTCCATTGCGGTGAGGGAGATGCCGGGCTGACCGTTCTGTTTCAGCAGCGGATCGAGTGTAGGCCCGTCCTGTACTTCGGAGGTGTAATGATCCAGCACGGCATCCAGCGTACGAAGGCGGCCATCGTGCATATACGGCGCGGTGTAGCGCAGGTTGCGCAGACTAGGCACTTTGAACTTGTATTTGTCGGCCGCCTTGAGCGTAACCAGGTACCTGCCTTCATCATTGTTAGGCCCTATGCCGATGCCATTGTTGCGGAAAGAATTGTCGGTAAACAATGGTTCTGCATGGCAGCTGCTGCATTTAGCTTTGTACAACTCATATCCTGCCTGTTCATCGGCGGTGAAGGAGGCGCCTTCGTGGCGCATCACATGGTCGTATTTCGACTGGTCGCTCACCAGCATGATCATGAACTGCGATAGGGCTTTCATCATGCGTGCGCTGGTGATCTCTTCCGTGCCGAACGCTTTCCTGAACAGGGCCGGATAGGCAGGCTGGGCACGTAGTTTCTTCAGTATGTTATCCAGCGTTTCATCCATTTCCACCGGATTGGTGATGGGCGCAATGGGCAGCAGGTCGAGATCAAACACGCCGCCATCGAGCATAAAGGTGTTATGCCAGGCCAGGTTCATCACCGGTGGCGCATTGCGGCTGCCGAGACGGTCGTCGATGCCGTGGCTCACATCATGCCCGTGATGCGTGAAGGCAGATGTTTGTATATGGCAATCCCCGCAGGAGATGGTATTATTACGGGAGAGACGCGGCTCATAAAACAGCTTGCGCCCCAGCTCAAAACCCGCCTGGGTAAGCGGATTGGCGGACATATTATACACCGGCGCGGGAAAGTTTACCGGCTGTTGGAAGCCGGTAAACTTTGCAATGATATCATTGCTTTTGCTGCATGCCGCAACACACAGTACGATCGCCATCAGTATGGTAGCATGTTTCCGGGTCATGACGATCAATTTTCCGTGTGATCGTGACTAAACATCCCTGAAAAATTATTGGCTACCAGCACGCTGAAATCGCTGAACATCACCGTAGGGTTTTTAGCGATGCTCACATTGGTGCTGCCATTGAACATCTTGAGCACGTCTACCATCAGGTGCACATTAGCTTCGCGGCCCTGGCGCACTTTCGGGATGCCGCCGGTATTGAGGTCGATGGCGATCGTGTGGATATTATTGATCGTTGGCGCGGAATAGCCGCCAAAGCCGCCGATGTGATACCGGAACTTATGCTGGCCGCTGGGGTCCAATGGCGCAGCATCAGCCGTGCCTTCCATCTTGAAAAAGATATAGCCACTGTTCCAGCCCCAGTACATGCCATTATCCATGCCGGTGGCGGGATCCAGCACGCCCGTGCGGCGGCTGATATCCATCGTGTTGCGCAAACTATCCACGCCGAGGATAAAGCTCAGCGATGTATAATCGCCCGCAGGCACGCGCACTTTCACAAATTGTGAAGCGGCATCGGCCTCTTTCACGAGGAAGTAGCTGCTATCTTGCGGTACCGTGTATACGTTGCCGTTAGCATTCGTTACTTTGATATTGCTGATATAATATTGTAACAAGGACACTTTAAAGCTCTCGCCGGAAGCATTTACATAAGTGCCGGTATTCAGTTGGAGGTTTTTGCTGCCGGCGATATTGTCGAACTGTATCGACAAAGTGGCCATGGTATTGGTATTGGAAGGCGTCGGGTCATCTTTTTTTGAACAGGCAGCTAAAAATAAAATGCAGAGGATGGCGGGTATATATTTAAATGATCGCATAAGTTTTTTTTTAGACAATAGTGATCCTGCCGCTGAAATTTCATCAGCAGCAACACAATAAAAAGGTGGTGGTCAGACGTTTATTCGTCTGTCAGAAAAAATAAATTTCAGGAAAGAAGATATTAGCAGCAGGTGATGCCGGGAGGATGGAATATAGACTGGGGTTGATCTACAGGGCTTCCAACATTATTGGGAATAGTATAAGTATTTGATGTTTCAAATTGTGCGGGTTGAAAGAGATGATCGATAAAGCAGGAAGCGTAGAATATTTCGCTCTTATTTTCTGCGCGGCGTTCCGGGCTTTCCTGGTTACGCTTTTCTTCTTCGCTCAATTGCTTTCTCAGGTGACATTTACCGTTACAATGCAGTTGTGGTTTATCGCGGTTTTCGCAGAGATTGGCCGCAACATAGGATTGATTGATGTAAAATTCGAGCATCACCAGGTAACGGCCCGACAGCTGGCAAAGCCAGAGCAGCAAGAAGAAGGCCGTGATCAGGTGTTTCCGCATTTTGCTATAGTATCAGTGTTTCCGCGCAAAGGTAGTGATAAAATACTTTTGCAAAACATGATAGTTGTCATTCCTTCCCATATGGCATTATTAGATGTTCCCACATACGATATAAATTAATGTGTTATTAATGATCATTTGATTATCTTTAACGGACCGTATCAGAGGAACTAAGACAAACAAGGGGAACCGCCTATTATCTGCACCTATAAATGTAACCATTATGCAAGCACAAACTATCTTAATGATCGACGACGATGCAGATGACAGACAATTTTTTTGTGATGCTATCCGTGAAGTCTCACCAGGCAGTGTAGCGCTCACCTGCGAAAGCGGCGTAGAAGCCGTCCGCCTGTTGAAAGAAAAAAAGATCACTGTACCTGACTACATATTCCTGGATCTGAACATGCCGGTAATGAACGGCAAAGAGTGCCTTACCGCACTCAAAAAAATGGCGCACCTGAAACTCACCCAGATCGTGATGTTATCTACCTCTGCCCTCCGGGAAGATTTCTCCGACGCGCAAAAACTCGGCGCCCAGTTTTTCATGACCAAACCCAGCTCCTTCACCGATCTCTGCGATGGTATCCGGAATATCCTGGAGAATAAATGGAAACATCTCTTTCATATTTAGTCATTTGGATATTTGGTTATTTATTTATTTTGCTACCGCAGAAATAAATGAATAAATAAATAACCAAATAACTAAATAATCAAATAATGAGGGTTTGCATTGCAGAAAAACCCAGCGTGGCAAGGGATATTGCAACAGTGATAGGAGCAAAACAACGTAAGGACGGCTATTACGAAGGTAATGGCTACCAGGTAACCTGGACCTTCGGGCATTTTTGTACCCTCAAAGAACCGCACGATTACTACGAACAATGGAAATACTGGCGGCTGGAAGACCTCCCCATGATCCCGCCCAGCTTCGGTATCAAACTCATAGAAAATAATGGCGTGGAAAAGCAGTTCAAAGTTATTGAACAGCTGGTACAACAATGTGAGGAAGTGATCAACTGCGGCGATGCCGGCCAGGAAGGCGAACTGATACAACGCTGGGTGCTGCTCAAAGCAAAATGCACCGCCCCGGTAAAAAGACTGTGGATATCCTCCCTCACGGAAGAAGCCATCCGCAATGGTTTCCAGCATCTCAAAGAGGCAGACCAGTACAATAACCTGTACGCCGCCGGCAGCGCCCGCGCCATCGGCGACTGGCTCCTTGGCATGAACGCTACCCGTCTCTTCACTAAAAAATTTGCCGTAGGAAAAGTAGTGCTCTCCATCGGACGCGTACAAACCCCTACCCTCGCCATGATCGTAGCCCGCCAGAAAGAGATCAACGCATTTGTGATAGAGGAATACTGGGAACTCAAAACCATCTACCGCGAAACTGAATTTACCGCCACCATCGAGCGGCTCAAAAATATAGAGAAGGCCAACAAAGGCCTCGCCTATCTCAAAGAACATCTCTTCGAAATCACCTCCTTCGAGAAAAAAGAAGGCAAAGAAGGAAACCCGCGCCTGTACGACCTCACCGCCCTGCAGGTAGACGCCAACAAACGCTACGCCTTCTCCGCCGACGATACACTTAAATATATCCAGAACCTCTACGAGAAGAAACTGGTCACCTACCCCAGAGTAGATACCACCTACCTCTCGGAAGACCTGCACCCCAAGATCGCCGGCATCATGCAGGACCTCACGCCCTATGCCGCGCTCACCGCGCCCATATTGGCGAAGCCCATCCCCAAGCTCAAAACCGTTTTCGACGATAAAAAGGTAACCGATCACCACGCCATCATCCCCACAGGCGTATATCCGGAAGGCTTACCGCTCGAAGAAAAACGTATATACGATCTCGTTACACGCCGCTTCATCGCCGCCTTCTATCCGGAGTGTAAGATATCCAACACCACCGTACTCGGCAAGGTAGGCCAGGTGGAATTCAAAGCCACCGGCAAACAGATCATCGAGCCCGGCTGGAAAGAAGTGTACGCCAACGATCAGACGGCTAAAAAAGAAGGCGAAGAAGAAGAAGAAAAGATCATTCCCGTATTTATAGTGGGAGAAAGCGGCCCACACGAACCACGCGTGCACCAGGGTAAAACCACACCGCCCAAACCCTTTACAGAAGCCACTTTACTCCGTGCCATGGAAACCGCCGGCAAGCAGGTGGATGATGAAGAGATGCGCGAACTGCTGAAAGATAACGGCATCGGCCGTCCCTCCACCCGCGCCAATATTATCGAAACATTGTTCAAAAGAAAATACATCGACAAAAAGAAAAAGAACATCTACGCCACTCAAACCGGTATAGACCTCATCGATACCATACAAACAGAAATACTCAAAAGCCCCGAGCTTACCGGCCAGTGGGAACGCAAACTGCGCCTCATCGAAAAAGGGGAATACACCCTCGATACCTTCAAACAGGAGCTCATACAAATGGTGGTGGACCTCACGCAGGAAGTGAAAACCAATGCCTACAAAGTGATCACTATCGCGCCGGAAGCGCCGCCGCCAGCGAAAGAAGAAGCGCCCAAAAAAGAACGCAAGCCACGCGCTCCCAAGCCGCCAGTTGCCGCGCCGGATACCCTGCAATGCCCGAAATGCAAAGCCCATCCCCTGAAGAAAGGCCACACCGCCTACGGCTGCGCCAACTTCAACATTTGCGGTTTCAAAATACCCTTTGAATTATTCGGCAAAAAACTCAGCGATAAACAATTATCCGACCTCATCACCAAAGGCAAAACCATGAAGATAAAAGGCCTTAAAATGCCCGATGGTAGCGAGAAAGAAGGGAAGATAGTGATGGATGCGGGGTTTAATATTATAGCAGAATAGTGTCATCGCCGAAGCACCATGTTGGTAAACAATGTGATCTTCATATCTATTCTATCGCCCCAGCGGGGCGACATATTGGTAGCAAAAAAATGCGAGCCACAAACATCGCCCCAGCGGGGCGGAATATCGGTAGCAAAAATGTGATCTACAAACTCCGCCCCAGCGGGGCGATATATTGGTAGCAAAAAAAATGCGACCTACAAACTCCGCCCCACCGGGGCGGAATATTGGTAGCAAAAAATGTAATCTACCAACTCCGCCCCACCGGGGCGGAATATTGGTAGCAAAAAATGTAATCTACCAACTCCGCCCCAGCGGGGCGACATATTGGTAGCAAAAAATGTAATCTACCAACTCCGCCCCAGCGGGGCGGAATGTTCGTAATCTAAATACAATAAAATTTGTTAACCCAAAAACTAATCAAAATGAGTAATACCTATTCTCAGATCCATTTGCATATTGTATTTGCGGTCAAAAACAGACAATCACTCATCACTCCAATTTTAAAAGACGAATTATATAAGTTTATTACAGGAACTATTCAAAATCGTGGTCATAAACTGTGTATAATCAACGGTATGCCAGATCATGTACATATTCTCATTGGGATGCGGCCCACGGAAGCGATATCCACACTAGTTAATCAAATAAAATCATGCTCTACAAAATGGATTAATGGTCGGCGTTTAGTACGCGGAAAGTTTGAATGGCAGGAAGGCTTCGGTGTATTTTCCTATTCCAGGTCGCATTTAGACAATGTTATTAAATATATCAAGAATCAGGAAAAACATCATTCAAAAAAATCCTTCATTGAAGAATATGTCGATATGCTCCAAAAATTTGAAATAGCATTTGATGAACGATATATTTTTAAACCAATATAGAAAGATATCGCCCCTATGGGGCGACAGATATGAAGATTACATTATTGGCTACCAATATACCGCCCCTGTGGGGCGACAGATATGAAGATCACATTATTGGCTACCAATATATCGCCCCTATGGGGCGACAGATATGGAGATCACATTATTGGCTACCAATATACCGCCCGATGAGGCGACAGATATGGAGATCACATTATTGGCTACCAATATGACGCCCGATGAGGCGACAGATATGGAGATCACATTATTGGCTACCAATATGACGCCCCCATGGGGCGACAGATATGGAGATCACATTTTTTTGCTACCAATATACCGCCCCCATGGGGCGACAGATATGGAGATCACATTTTTTGCTACCAATATACCGCCCCCATGGGGCGACAGATATGGAGATCACATTTTTTTGCTACCAATATACCGCCCCCATGGGGCGACAGATATGGAGATCACATTTTTTGCTACCAATATACCGCCCCCATGGGGCGACAGATATGAAAATTATATTATTGCCCCTTCTCCATCTTCTCATACAAATAATACGGATCTTCCCTGAATGCATCCGCGAGCGGCGCCAGCTGACCTATCATCAGCTCAATCCTTTTCTGGTAGCGGCTTTCCAGGGAATCGAAATAGCGGGTATATTTTAATGCCAAGGCATATTCGAGCAGGCGGAAGCAGGTAGTGAATTGCCCGCAGGCCACTACGGCGCGGCGCTTGTCTTTGTTGGGCGGCGCATCGGGCTTCACTTCAAACCACAGGGTGGTGCCGGTGCTGTAGGCCAGTTCTGCTGCGGATTGTAAAGCAGGCGTTACCGCCAGATGCCGCGCAGCTTCTTTCAGGAAGGCCGCTTTTTTTTCGGGGGTGGTATCGCTGGAATCGAGGGTGGGCTTACGTGTGCGGCGGCGTTTATCGTTCGTATAGGTGAGGGTATAGATCAGACTGGAAATACGTTTGAAACGGAAGCTCCGGTCGTCATAAAATTCATCGTAGATCAGGCGGCGTACCTGCTT
Organism: Chitinophaga vietnamensis; assembly: GCF_902167635.1. Lineage (GTDB taxonomy): Bacteria > Bacteroidota > Bacteroidia > Chitinophagales > Chitinophagaceae > Chitinophaga > Chitinophaga vietnamensis. The sequence continues at coordinate 221,092 of NZ_CABHMS010000004.1, read as the reverse complement.
CAGGAAAACGTCGCTGGTCATGCTGATGGCGGATTGCAGGCGGGCGTTGAGCATCTGCAGGATAGGCCCCAGCTGCACATGCTGCATATATTCCGTGACTTTGCCCACCATGTTGTTCGTGAAATTTTTCTCCGGCGGCCATTGGGAGGTGATCACATCATACAGGTCTTTTTTCTCTAACACTTTTTCCACCAATATATTTTTATCCCGGAAACGGCGGAATACACGCCCGGCGTAGATAGCCGCAGCCAGCTGTCCAAGGCCGATCACCAGCAGCATGATGGACGACAAACGCGGCCCTTCTATGAATACAGGTACCATCATAAGCAAGGCAAGTAATATCACTACCGAAAGCACAAAATTGCCGCGGTCTTTCACCAGCCACCACCAATGCGTCACTTTCTGGAAATAATAATCAGGGGATTGCTTCATCCACGGCTGGTTTGTTTGCACTTCAGGGATTTTGAAGGGCGTCATCAGATAGCTGCTCACATCGCTCACCATCATCAGGTCGAAACCTTTATGATCATTGCGGATACGGCGTTCATTGGCCAGTATCATGCTGTAGATACCCTGGTTATCGCAGATACCACCATCCATCAAACCGAAAACGCCATTATCCACAAAAGCCTTTTCTTTCGGCGCGCGCGTGCTGAGGGCGTTTTCAGCGGCCGTCTTTCGATCATCCCAGCTATAAGTGCGCAGGTAAAGTGCCTGTTTCAGTTCAGGAGCTGAGGGCCCCGACGGATACAGGAAATCATTCGGGAATACGATCGGCTCAAATCCAATGGGGAAGCAGGAGGAAGCCGCCAACACATCTGCCAGCCTGATCTTGCTGATGATCTCCATCGATGATCCGGGCACTTCCGTGCTTACATTCAGGGAGATGCTGTTATTGCCAAAACGGCCGGGATGCGTATCCTCGCCGCTGACCCCCACCTGGAAGCGGAACGACAGCCCCGAATAAAAATCGGTGGCATTGAAACACACCTCCTGCAAATGCTGGCTGGTGGCGACCTGCATGGCAGGAGCCATCAACGACGCCAGGATACGGGTATCTTCCTCTCCCATAAATGACAACAATTGCTGATGATATGCTTTGGCAAATGCGTTGATCAGGTTGCGGGTCTTGCCTGCCTCTTTCCACTCATCATCTGCTTTCAGGATGCGGATCGCCTCCTGCAGCAGCACTTCGCCACTGATCTGTTGATTGAGATGATGGTAGTAAGCCTCAAAAGAAATGCCTTTCCGCAAGGCTGCCGCATATAGCAACAGCGTGAAAGTACCGCCGGAGGCGGATGACATAAAGCGCACCTTGTGAAGCAAGGTAGGCTCCTCCGCATCATGATGCGCATCAAGGCGGATGTAGTGCAGCAGGGAGATCACACCGAGACCGTACGCCGCCGCCCGGAATCCGCCACCAGAAAGAGAAAAGGCGATATCATCAAAAGGTGTTTCAGGATAGTCGTTGGTAACCATGGCTCTTTCATCACAGGATATGGACTGCAATGACGATAGTAATTTACCGATTTTTTTGTTGACGATATTGATCACTCATCAGTAGCCGTAAGCTTGTAACGGGTAGCATGCGGCAAAGGCTTGATACTGCTGCCACTGGCATAGGCCCAGGCTTTCGTAAATGCCGCGCCAAAATAAAAGATCATTGCCGTATAGAATACAAACAACAGCAAGAGCACCGTAGAAGCAGAAGCGCCGTAGATACTGTTGATATTACTGTAGTTCAGCGCCCAGCGCAACACAAGCTTTCCGATATTGAACAAAATACTTGTTACAAAAGCGCCGGTGATCAGCACTCTCCTGGTAGGTCGTCCATCTGGCAAAAAGTAAAATACCAGTACAAACCACAACGTTACCGTGGCCACAGAGATACCATAATTCAATGCGCTGTTAAAATATCCGCCGATGGCCGGCACATACAGGTCGATGAATTTTGCCACATAGGCCTGCGCAGCACTCGCCACCAGATCTAACACAAACAATACGCCTATAAAACAAATGACCAGTACTCCTTTTAACCTGGACAACATGATATGCCCGAAATGCTGGCGTGCATGGATGCGGATACCCCACAGCTGATTCAGAGAACTGCGTATCACTTTAAACAAGGTAGTGGCCACAAACAAGAGGAAAAGGAATCCTAATATCGTGATGATCTCATTTTGTGCGATGCCACGAATGGCGCGCAGCGTGCCAACGATCATTTCCGTTGTTTCCCTTCCGATCACGCCTTCCAGCTGCTCCAGCAGGCGGCGGCCCGAATGCGGGATACGAAAGATCATCTTCAGCAACTGAATAAGGATCACCAATATTGCTGGTAATGCAAAGGTGGTAAAGAAAGCGGTAGCACCGGCAAGCCGCAACGGATCGTTGACCATCAGCTCCCGGAATGCTGTTTTAAATGTTAACAGGAATGGTTTCCAGCGCATACACGAAGATAGTGAAACCCCTTCATCACACACAATAGTTCCCGCAAATCTTCTCTCACAGCCTGTTTACAGTCATCATCCTGAAAAAAAGATGCACCGCTCCGGCAAAAAAAGAATATATTAGCACACATCAGAGAAACAGAAAACTGGCTTTGCTCAATATAGCACTTCGTGCCGGCACCAGACTCATCACGCGTATTAAACGATTTAGACTGTATGCATGTACCTCAACTTATTATCGACCTCGCATTGATACTCGGGGCCGCCGGGATCATTACCTTATTGTTCCGGCGCCTGAAACAGCCCATGGTATTGGGTTATATCATCGCGGGATTTATTGTAAGCCCTCATTTCAAACTATTCCCTTCCATCGGCGATCCCGTAGGGATCAAAACATGGTCGGAGATCGGGGTGATATTTCTCCTGTTTTCACTGGGACTGGAATTCAGTTTCAAAAAACTGATGCGGGTAGGCGGAACGGCCGCCATCACTGCATTTACAGAGATCGCCTGTATCACCGTAGCCGGCTTTTTCGTAGGCCAGTGGATGGGATGGTCTTATATGGACAGCGTCTTCCTTGGCGGCTTGCTCGCCAGTTCCTCCACCACCATCATCATCCGGGCATTTGAAGAACTGGGCGTGAAGAAAAAGCCTTTTACCCGTATCGTTTTCGGGGTATTGGTCATTGAAGATATCGTGGTAATATTGATGATGGTGTTACTCTCCACCATGGCCGTGAGCAAGCAATTCCAGGGAATGGACATGCTGCTTACCATCCTCAAATTATTATTCTTCCTGGCAGTATGGTTCCTGGCAGGTATTTTCCTCTTGCCTACTTTTTTGAAGAAGATGGAAAAATACATGAACAGTGAAACCTTGCTCATCCTCAGTATAGCGCTGTGTTTCGGCATGGTGCTGCTGGCTACCAAAGTGGGCTTCTCCGCCGAGCTGGGCGCATTTATCATGGGCTCCATCATCGCAGAAACCACCTCCTCCGAAAAAGTGGAACACCTGATACAGCCTGTAAAAGATCTCTTTGGCGCTATCTTTTTCGTATCGGTAGGCATGCTGATCGATCCGCAGATGATCATTGCCTACAAATGGCCGGTGCTATGGGTAACGCTGCTTACCATTGCCGGTAAATTTCTCAGTACCTCGCTCGGCGCTTTACTATCCGGCCAGCCCCTGAAACAATCCGTGCAGGTAGGCATGAGCATGGCGCAGGTGGGTGAATTTGCTTTCATCATCGCTACCCTGGGCGTAACCCTGGGCGTAACAAGCGATTTCCTCTTCCCCGTAGCGGTAGGCACTTCCGCCATCACCACTTTCACCACGCCGTATATGATCAAGTTCTCCACGCCCCTGTACAACTGGCTGGAGAAAGTGCTGCCCGCCAAATGGCTCGCTGGCCTGAACCGCTACAGCGCCAGCTCCCAAACCCTGCAAGGCGAAAGCGACTGGCGCCTCGTGCTGCGCTCTTATATCCGCGTGATATTGCTCAACACGGTATTGATGCTCGCCATCATCCTGCTGTGTAAATATTATGTATCGCCTTTCCTCATCAGATACCTCGATAACCAGCTGTGGGCCAAGCTCGCAGCCGTGGTGCTGGGCATCGCGGCGATGTCGCCCTTCATCTGGGCATTGATGGTGCAGAAGATACAAAGCAATGCCTATAAATCATTGTGGCTTGATTCCAAATACAACCGCGGCCCGCTCGTGACGGTAGAAATCCTCCGTAGCGTGATCGCCGTGCTGCTCGTAGGTTTCCTCGTACACCAGTTCTTCCCGCTATGGCCTACCCTCATTGGCACCGCTATCATCATGCTGATCGTACTGGTATTGGTAAGAAGACAATTACAAAAATTCTACGACCGCATCGAGCACCGCTTCCTTACCAACCTCAATGCCCGCGAAACCGCTGCTGCAGCCCAACACGTGCCCAAGCCCGTGTCGCTGCCCTGGGATGCGCAGGTATCCGAAGTGGAAATAGATCCCTGGTCATCATTAATAGATCAGCCCCTCGAAGCCTTGCAGCTCCGCGAAAAATATGGTATCAACATCGGCGCCATCCGTCGCGGCGATGTGATCATCTACACCCCTTCCCGTTACGAAAAGTTGTTCCCCTACGACAAGATCACCGTGATCGGCAATGAGCAGCAACTGGAGGAATTCAGCAAGATGCTCAGCACCTTCGTCACCAAAAAAGATCATGAAGATGATGGCGAAAACATCGCACTTATCAGCATCGTAGTGGATGAACACAATGGCCTCAAAGGCAAGACCCTCCGCAATTCCGGCATCCGTGAAAAAACACAGGCCCTCGTTGTTGGCATCGCCCGCGGCGGCGAAAAAATGCTTAACCCCTCCTCCGATACCGTATTCGAATGGGAAGATGTTGTGTGGCTGGTAGGGGATAGGAAGAAGATAACGGAATTCACCCACGCGTAGGTTGTCTTACTCAGGATTATACTGATTGAAAGGATTACCAGGATTTTTTTTACAGGATTAATAAAGATTAAAAAAAGATTGACGAGAAGATCAACGAGGTTTCAGCCCTTCAAGGGCTATCGTCGCGAATATCTTCCCGCCAATCTTTTTTAATCTTTATTAATCCTGTAAAAAAAATCCTGGTAATCCTTTCAATCAGTATAATCCTGAGTAAGACAACATACGCGAATCCTTTTTTAATCATTAAATCCTGGTCAGGAAATCGCGCAACACATACTGCAAAATCCCGCCATTACTATAATACGCAATTTCGATAGCGGAATCGAGGCGGCATTTGGCCTTGAAAATGATAGGGGCGCCGGATGCCGGTGTAGCCGTTACCGTTAGTAGTTTGCCCGGAGTGATATTGTCGGCGATGCCGCTGATGCTGTAAGTTTCGTGGCCGGTGAGGCCCAGCTGTGCTGCGTTCTGGCCTTTGGTGTATTCGAGGGGAAGTACGCCCATGCCTACGAGATTGCTGCGGTGGATACGTTCATAACTTTCAGCGATCACCGCGCGAACGCCCAGCAGGAAAGTGCCTTTGGCGGCCCAGTCGCGCGAGGAGCCGCTGCCGTATTCCTTGCCGGCCAGTATGATCAGCGGCGTTTTGCTGACAGCATATTGGGTGGCCGCTTCATAAACAGACATCACCATGCCGGAAGGCATCAAAGTAGTGTAGCCGCCTTCTTTGGGCGATAACGCATTCTTGATGCGCACATTGGCGAAGGTACCGCGTATCATCACTTCATGATTGCCGCGGCGGGAGCCATAGGAGTTGAACATGCGTGCATCGATGCCATGATCCAGCAGGTATTTGCCGGCCGGCGAATCTGTTTTGAAAGAGCCGGCGGGCGAAATATGATCGGTGGTAACGGAATCTCCCAACATCAGCAACACGCGCGCATGCGTGATATCCTGCGCTGGTTGCGGCTTTTCGGGCAGATCGTAAAAGAAAGGCGCTTCTTTGATGTAGGTAGATTCTTTGCTCCAATGATAATCTTTACCGGAGGGGGCCAGCAGTCCTTGCCATTGCTCATCGCCATCGAATATCACTTTATATACCTGTTCGAAATCCGATTGCCGCAAAGCCTTGCCTACGGCGGCGTTGATCTCATCTTGCGTGGGCCATATATCACGGAGGTATACGGGCTCGCCGTTGGGATCGTAGCCCAGCGGATCATCATACAGGTTGATATCCACCCGGCCCGCCAGCGCGTAAGCCACTACCAGCAAGGGCGAGGCGAGGAAGTTCATTTTCACCTGCGGATGTACCCGCGCTTCAAAATTACGGTTGCCAGAGAGCACCGAAGCTACCACAAGATTGCCTTTATCCACCGCTTCCCCGATATGCGCTGGTAGCGGACCACTGTTACCTATACACGAAGTGCAACCATAACCTACCACGTGGAAGCGCAAAGCTTCGAGATCCGTGAGCACTTCTGCACGCTTGAGATATTCGGTGACTACCCTGGAACCCGGGGCCAGACTGGTTTTCACCCAGGGCTTTACAGCGAGGCCGCGGCTCACCGCTTTGGCGGCCACCAAACCGGCGCCTATCATTACTGTCGGGTTGGAAGTATTGGTGCAGCTGGTGATGGCGGCGATCACCACGGCGCCATCACTCAGCACATATTCCTGGTTGCTTAATTTGATACGTACTGATTTCAGGCTCTCCGTTTCTATTTCCACTTCTCCGATCGGCTTTTGTACCTCGTAGGTGAAAGTGGTGCCGGAGCCGCCTTCCGAGAGCCAGGCGGTATCACGGCGCTTGCCTTCGGGCGTGTACATGCGCAGGAACTCTTTATGCAACAGCTCTTCAAAGCGGGTATTCACCTCTTTTACGGCGATGCGGTCCTGCGGGCGTTTCGGGCCGGCAACGGAGGCTACAACTTTGGATAGGTCCAGCTCCAGCACATCGGAGTAAGTGATGTTCTCATTACCATGCCGCCATAACATATTCTCTTTGCAATAAGATTCCACCTTTTCTATCAAGGCTTTGGGGCGATTAGTGCGATGCATGTATTGCAAGGTTTGCGCATCTATCGGGAAGTAGGTGACCGTACAGCCAAATTCGGGCGACATATTGGAGATAGTGGCCCTGTCGGGCACAGAGAGATGATCGAGGCCATCGCCGAACACTTCCACGAACTTGTTCACCACGCCGTATTTGCGTAGCATTTCCGTGATGGCAAGCACCATATCAGTGGCGGTTACCCCTTCGGTGAGTTGCCCGCTGAGTTTGAGACCGATCACTTGCGGACAGGAAAAATAAATGGGTTGTCCGAGGATGGCGGCTTCCGCTTCGATGCCGCCTACGCCCCAGCCCAATACGCCGATACCGTTCACCATAGGCGTGTGGGAATCGGTGCCTACCAGGGTGTCGGGAAACAACCAGCCATCGCGGTCGATCACGCCATGGGCAAGGTATTCCAGGTTCACCTGATGGCAGATGCCCATCCCCGGCGGCACCACCGTGAAGTTATCGAAGGCCTGCTGCGTCCATTTGAGCAGCTGGTAACGCTCTTTATTGCGTTCATATTCGTAGGCAACATTTTTCGTATAGGAGTAATCGGTACCAAAGAAGTCTACTTGTACAGAATGATCCACTACCAGGTCTACCGGTATGGCGGGATTGATACGGCTGCCATCTTTTCCGCGGCGGATCACTTCCGCACGGATAGAGGCGATATCCACTACGGCGGGCACGCCGGTGAAATCCTGCATCAGCACACGTGCGGGCTTGAAAGGAATTTCTTTGTCTGTCGGCTCCGGTGCCCAGTTGATCAAGGTGTCGAGATGCTCATCGGTGATGGCAAACTGGTCGTGGTTACGCAATACATTTTCCAGCAGGATGCGGATGGAGAATGGCAAGCGGGCGATGTTCCTTCCTTCTTTTTCTAATTTGCTGAGAGAGGCGATACGAGGTTGCATAGTGACGTGTTATGAAACTGAACAAACAATATCATAGAACAGCCGGCAACACAATTTGTTCATCGCGGAGTGATCCGGTAGGCGCATCTTCTGGCGCCCTGAACGATATGATCGATGCGTTTCACTTTCGCATGTTTGCCCAGCACCTCTTTGAAGGTGTCCAGTTCAGCTTTGCAGAATCCCTGGCAGGCTTTGGCGGCGGTGCAGATGGGGCAATGATTTTCGATGAGGAGGAAGCCTTCTTCATCCGTTTCGCAGGCGGCCATATAACCTTCCCTGTTGCGGATGCCGGCGAGGGCCTTCACCCGCTCTTGCAGGCTGGCAAAGGGTTTCAGCTCCTGGGTATATTTACGTGCGCTGTGCTGTTGTTGTGCGTCAATTACTTTTTGCAGGGCGCTTACACCGAGCGTGTCGCGGATGGTGGCGATCAATCTCAGGGTGAGGTCTGCATGGGTGTCGGGGAAGCGGGCTTCTCCTTTTTCAGTGAGTGACCATATCTGTTGCGGGCGGCCACGGCCCTTTACGGCGGTGGCGGCCTGTACGAGGCCTTCCGCTGCCAGCCTTTGCAGCTGGTGGCGCGCACCTTCCGTTGTTACCTGCAATGCTTCCGCCAGTGCTGCCAGCGGCATAGGCCCGCTGGTTTTGATGATCCACACGGCCTGCTCATTGTCGGGTAAATTATTTTTCATAATAAACAAAGTATTTATTTGGTTTATTCACAAAAGTAATAACTTTGCCGCAAAGAAAAAATTAATCCCGGGCTCATGAAAGTATTAATATTTAATGGATCATTAGAGAAGAGGCCCACCAGCACTTCCTTTGCCATCATCAACTACCTGAAGCAGCAACTGGAAGAGAAAGGTATAGACCTCAACATTTTCCATCTCTCGGAAGCCAGCATACCGTTTTTCGACACTTCGCTGAGCAATGTGCCGAAATCTGCTGAACTGATGACCGCTATATTCCGCGATGCGGACCTTCATATATGGCTTACGCCACTGTACCATGGCTGCATGACGGGCGCCATGAAAAACTGCCTCGACTGGATCGAAACCAGCGCCAAACAACCCGTTCCCTATCTCACCAACAAAGTTGTGAGCATGATCTGCTGGGCCGAAGGCGGCCACGCCATGCAAGGCATCAACGCCATGGAGGCCGTTGCCAAATCACTTCGCGCCTGGGTACTGCCCTACTCCGTACCAGCCGTTCGCGGGCACCTCATCGCCGCCGATCATAGCATCACAGAAGAGTACCGCAAAAAATTCGACCTCCTGATAAATCTGTTAACAGACGTAAAATTCCGGCCTCAGGATTATAATGATTGAAAGGATTAGCAGGATTTTGGAATTTATTGATTTACGGATTTACGGATTTAATTGAAGCAGATGTGACAACATTGTTCATCTCCGCTTCAATTAAATCCGTAAATCCGTAAATCAATAAATTCCAAAATCCTGCTAATCCTTTCAATCATATAATCAAGAGTACCTATCTTTGTTCCCTAACGAACTCGTTAAACAAATGCGTAAAAAAGTAGTAGCAAAAGATACCGGTACCGAGCAATTGATCAAAGATACCGCCCGCCGTATGTTCTATACGGAAGGCAGGCTGCATGCTACCTTGCAGGATATTGCAGACGAGATTGGTGTGAACCGGACCCTCATCAACTACTACTTCCGCTCGCGGGACGCGCTCTTTCAACAACTTTACAAGGATTCTATCGGATGCCTCAGTGAAAAATTTGAAGCCATGAGCCATTCCGATGCCCCCTTCAAAGAAAAAGTTGGTAACCTGGTGGAGGATATCCTCTGCGAAAAGATCAAATATCCCTTCCTCGATGCCTTTATTGTGATCGAGATGAACTGCAAAACCTTTTCACACCCCGAAGATTATAAAGTGAAACAGTTCCGGCAATTCCTGCAGGAGGTGAAACAGGAGATGGACAAAGGCGCCATCTACAAAACAGAACCGCTCAACTTCATGATGGACCTGCTTTCCCTGGTCACCTATCCTATCATCATTGCGCCCTTGTATAAAAATATGCTCAATATCAGCGACCGTAATTACCAGAAGATCGTGGCCGACCGCAAAGCACTCATACTGAAGCGGCTCTTCGTGAAATAAATTTTTTTAAATGTAAACTAACGCTTTCGTTAAACATACTCATTAAGATAAAAAAGGAGACATGCAAAAGATAAAATTTGGCGTACTGGATCAATCTATCATACCAAGAGGCGGCAACGCCACCACTGCGGTATTACGCACCGCTGAACTGGTGAAAGTAGCGGACGAACTGGGATACACCCGCTTCTGGGTATCAGAACACCACAACCTGCCCAGGATCGCCGGCTCCACACCGGAAGTGCTCATCGCGCACCTGGCCGGAGAGGCCAAACGCATCCGCGTAGGATCCGGCGGCATCATGCTGCCGAATCACAGCTCCCTCAAAGTGGCGGAAAATTTCAGGATGCTGGAAACCCTCTTCCCTGGCCGGATTGACCTGGGCATCGGCCGCGCGCCAGGCGGCGACCGCGAAACATCTTCCATCCTCAACCCCTCCAATACTTTCAGTGAAAGGGATTTTATGCAGCAGCTCATCGACCTGCGTTCTTTCCTTACCGACCACCGCGAAGGCGGCTCGCAATATGATCATATCCGCGCCATTCCCGAAGCCGAAACCGCGCCCGAAATGTGGATACTCAGCTCCAGCGGCGGCAGTGGCCAATTTGCAGCTCACCTGGGCATGGCCCTCTCCTTCGCGCATTTCATCAACCCCGACGGTGGCGCACAGGCCGTAAAACAATATCGCCACTATTTCAAACCCTCTTTGCAGCTGCCAGAACCCCGCGTAAACGTAGGCATCTTCGGCTTCTGCTCGGAAGATGAAGAAGCCCTGCAACGCTGGCTCACCGAAATGGATTTCCGTATGCTCTGGATCGAAACCGGCGCCAAAGGCGAATACCCTTCCTACGAAGAGATCCGCAAGATCGAATATACACCGGCCCACCAGGCACGCATCAACTTCAATCGCCGCCGCATGGTGTTCGGTACCCCGGCACAAATGCGCGCCCGTGTGAAAGCGCTCGCAGAAGAATACGGCACCGACGAAATCATATTATCTACCTTCAACGACGACCTCGACGCCACTAAAAAATCAATGGAACTGGTAGCTAACCTGTTCTAACAGTGAAGGATAAACGAAAAAATTTATACAAAGTTCCGCCCCCGTTGGGGGCGGAACTTTTTGAATGCATATCCGGCTACCGGGCTATCGCCCCTACCGGGCTACAGGTTTCCAAAGACGTTTGCTAGAGATCAAGCCCCGTAGGGGCGATAGCCCGGTAGCAGCCTCTTTCCTCTTGCCATCAGGCGGAGCAGCCTTGTATTGCCATAAAAAGCAGAATGATATTTAGCATCCTTGTTACGCATACTGGTGTATGCTTTCACTATCCCCTCTGCACTTACGATGCCTGTCACCCGCTTCTGTTGCGGGTTTTCAACCACCGCCAGCACATCCGGCGCATACTTCTCCAGTAATTCCGTAACGGTATTCATGTCATCGCTGTTATACACATAAGGCGCACGCTTTTCGATGATATCTGTTACCGGCGTTTCACTATCGGTTAAACGTGCCCTGTTGAGATACCCTACCAACACATGCGCTTCATTTACAACGGGGAGATATTGATGGAAGTAATCAGCAGTATTGTCGAGCAGCAATTGCACACGGGCATGGCTATACGAATCCATAACGAGGGGCGCTTGTACAGCCACACCGGAAACGGTGATCAGCCGCATCAGGTCCGGCATGTATTCCTCCGGTGCAGATACGCCCCTGCGGCGGATCTTCTCGGTCATGATACTGCCTTTCATTAAAAAGAAAGACACAAAATAAGCGGTGGTGCAAGCGCCGATCAAGGGCAGCAGCCCATTTGGTTGTCCGGTTGTTTCCAGCGCAAATACGATCGCGGTGAGCAGTGCGCGGGAAGCGCCGGCAAACATCGCCGCCATCCCGATGAGCGCCGCGGTAGCCAGGTTAATGCCGCAGCCAGGGAACAATAGCAGCACGCCTGTGCCCAGCAAGGCGCCCAGCGCGCCGCCGATGGTGAACAAAGGCGCCAGCGTTCCACCGGAAGTGCCGCTGCCCAGCGACCATACCCAGGAAATATATTTCAGTACGCAAAGCGAGCAAATGATGGCAAGCGGAGCGCTGCCAGTCAGCAAAAACCGGATATTATCATATCCCACGCCCATCGTACGCGGAGCAAAATAACCGGTAATGCCCACCACTACAGCGCCCAGCGCAGGCCACCACATCCAGTGTATAGGGAGCTTCTCGAATAGGTCTTCTACATAATATACCGAGCGCGATACCAATGCCGCCACCACGCCCACCAGGGCGCCCATCCCTGCATAAATGGCCAGCGCCTGAGTGGATACCGCCGGGATGGCCGGCATCGCAAATACCGGCTCGCTGCTGAACAACAGGAGATGCATGCCTGCGCCCGTGATGCAGGCGATCGCCACAGGTATCACTGTACGCGGCGAAAATTCAAATAGCAACAGCTCTATCGCCAGCAATACCGCCGCCAGCGGACTACCGAAGATGGCCGACATACCCGCGCAGGCGCCCGCCGCCAGCAGCACTTTACGCTCCGCAGCGGAAATATGTATCACCTGCCCGGTGAATGATCCCAATGCGCCACCCGTGGCGATGATCGGACCTTCTGCCCCGAAGGGGCCGCCCGTACCGATGGAAATGGCGGCAGACAAAGGTTTCAGCCAGGTGATCGCCGGCGGTATCCGGCTCTCATTCAAAATAATATTCTCCATCGCCTCCGGGATGCCATGCCCGCGTATGGCCTTGCTGCCAAAACGCGCCATCACTCCTACAGCAAGACTGCCCGCAATGGGCACCAGCACAACAATCCAGCCGAGATGGTTGCCCGCAGGACTGCTCTCTTCAAATGACCATTTCCCGTAAAAAGCAATGTTGGTAATAAGACTGATCAACCAAACCAATACTTTGGCTACGAAGCCTACTGCTACGGCATTTACAAATGCCTGCACGCTCAGGTAAAATACTCTGCGTGATACATTTCCCGGCAGTTGCTGCCTGCCGTTTGTATGACCTGACATATAAAATTTTCTTTGTTCGATGATTAAAACAATGCAAAAATATGATCTAAATCATATTAAACTCTAATTTTATCATCAAAAACTCAAAAAAGTATTACTATTGCAATCATGAAAAAAGCTGGCCACTGCGATCTGCAAACCTGTTTCTTGTGTCAATATTGTATGCCCGAATGGAAGCCAGCCGTGGAAGCCAGCCGGCAGCACCTCGCTTTTAAAAAGAGCGAAACCATTTTCACAGAAGGTTCTCCCGCCAAAGGAATTTATTTTTTATATGAAGGCAGTGTGAAGGTGCATAAACAATGGGGAGAAGAGAAAGACCTCATCATCCGTTTTGCCCGCCCCGGCGATATCCTTGGTCACCGCGGCCTCGGCAGCAGCCAGCGCGTGTACCCCGTATCCGCCACCGCATTGGAAGATACCACCGTGTGTTATATTGATATCGATTTTTTTGAAGCCTCGCTGAAAGTGAATGGAAAGCTCACCTACAAGCTGATGCAATTTTATGCAGATGAATTACAGGAAGCAGAAAAGAAAATGCGCAACCTGGTGCACATGGATGTAAAAAGCAGGCTGGCAACAGCTTTGCTGGAAATCAACCAGCAGCAAGGCAATAAAAAGTTCACTATCAGCCGGCAGGACCTCGCCGCTTTTGCGGGCACTACTTACGAAACCATCTACCGCATTTTGCAGGAGTTTATCCAATTACAATTGATCGCTGCTGAAGGCAAAACCATCACCATCCTGCACGAAAAGAAATTACAGAAGCTGATCGGCTAGGTTTTCAACACCCGCTTGATCTTGGCGGCATATTGCTCCGAAAACGCCGCCCATTGCGGGGCGTAGGCCTCCTTATCGTATTTCAGTTTTGCATATTGGTAAGTACCCTCAGAAAGATGCCAGCCGAAAATATTTTGCAGGTAGGCAATATCTGCATCGATCACGCGGTGCAATACTGCTTGTTTGGAGATGCCGCAGGATTCGCAATAGCGGTCGAGATACGCGCCCCTGCCGGCTTTCACGTATTCTACCAGCAAGTCTTCTGTGATGTAGTTGGCAGGCACCTTTTCCATCTGGAAATCTTTTTTGCGGATGGCAGCCAGCAAAAGCCCCGGTTCATAGAACTGTTCCGGGATATCGATGCCGAGAAGACCGCCATTGTTCACAGCCTGGTAGCAAAGCGTTTTCGTGATGAGGTGTTCCGGTACATAACGCAGCGCCATGCCATCTTTCTCTACTGCCTTGCGCACAATCGTTTCATCAATAAAAGAAGATGGAAAAAATTGCAACGCAAACACGGTTTGCTGCAAGGCCAGCATGCATAGCTCTTTGGTGAGAAATTCAGGAGGAACAGTTTTCAGGTCGCGGTAATTTTTCTGAACAATGTTGCGGAAATAAGTCACATCATGCGGTTCGGAAGCGGCGGATTTCAACACCGATTCGCCAGTGGCGAGGCGGCGCCGCAACTCCTCGAAAGTGGTGATAGACGGGTTTTTCAGCAGTGCCGTCAGCGTCTCTGCGATATGCTCATCTCCATACTCATCTTCATAACAGGCATTCTCCTCCGGGCTCGTCACATCTCTTGAATTATAATAGAAGTCGGCGATCTTCTTTCTTTTGGGAACAAAATGAAAATCGTCTGCAATGAATACCGGCGCCTTGATAAGGCCGCCACAGGCCATCCAGCTATGATTGTAATGCAGCATCACCACTTCTTCAGCGGTGATATCGCCTTCTACATTTACCGGCGAACCGCCGATCAGCAGGTGGCGGCATACGAGACTGCCCGTCACCAGCAGGGCCGGGCCATAGTCGCCCTCTTCATTGAGCACGCTGCCATTCACGATCAGGTTGCCGTGGATGATATATCCCGCCACCCATTTATCCGGGCTGGCATCCGCCAGTTCGTCGGTATCGAGGATGAAATCTTCATTCAGCAGCAGGTCGCCTTCATGTACATACCAGTAGCTATCCGGTTCTATGAGGCCGTTGAAATCGGACTCACCTTCGTAGATCTTTTTGTGGACGTGATAACGCGCCACCGCATCTACCATGGGGATCAACTCAAACAGGTTCTTCATACCACTAAATTCGTGGATTTATTACAGTTAAACTACAAAACGGGGCGTTTTTCTCTCTAATTTTGCGCTGCCATGTTCATAGATATTCACAGCGAGGCTAATGCACGACAATACAGGATCGCCACATCGGTATTCTTCTTTATCTCCGGCCTGGGCTACTCCACCTGGGCATCCCGGATACCTTCGATACAGCAACAATTACATCTCAACGAGGCCCAGCTGGGCGCGGTTTTGCTGGCGCTCCCCATCGGGCTGATGCTTACCATGCCGCTTACGGGTACTTTGCTTGGCAAATACAGCAGCCGCAAGATCATGATCTTCGGCGCCCTGTTTTTTAATACGGTGATCAGCCTGCCGGGATTTACCACCAATATCTGGCAACTGGCGCTGGTACTGTTCTGTTTCGGTTCTGCGCGCAATCTGCTCAACCTGAGCATGAATGCGCAATCGGTGCAGGTGCAGCGGCTTTTCCCACAGTCGATCATCACTACTTTCCATGGCATCTGGAGTGTGGCGGGTTTCACAGGGGCGGCCATCGGCTACCTGATGGTGAAATGCAATATTGCGCCTTCCTGGCATATGCTGATGATCAGCATTCTCCTGCTGTTATTCACTTTGCTGTATTATCCCAAAACCTATCCAGATACGCCCGTGCCGCAGCTGGAGAAGAAACCGGCATTTTCGCTTCCTGATAAATCACTTGTCAAATTTTCCGTGATCTGTTTTGCGTGTATGGCCACGGAAAATACCATGTACGATTGGAGCAGTATTTATTTCGAGAAGGTGGTGCATGGCACGAGGTCCGCAGCCACAGCGGCTTTCGTGGTATACATGGTATCGATGACCCTGGGCCGTTTTGTGGGCGACAGATTTGTAGGACGGCTGGGCATCAAGGCCATGCTGCGTTACAGCGGATGGCTTATCGGCTGCGGCTTGCTGCTCACCATATTGCTGCCACATACTGCCACTACAGTTGTAGGGTTCATCTGTGCCGGGCTGGGCGTAGCCTGTGTGGTGCCGCT
Source organism: Chitinophaga vietnamensis (assembly GCF_902167635.1). Taxonomy (GTDB): domain Bacteria; phylum Bacteroidota; class Bacteroidia; order Chitinophagales; family Chitinophagaceae; genus Chitinophaga; species Chitinophaga vietnamensis. Next base: position 204,985 of record NZ_CABHMS010000004.1, on the reverse strand, counting down.
GGTTTTCAGTCTGGCAGGTAAATCAAAAAATACGAACAGCGGGCAAACGCTGGCATCCATTTCTACCATCGGCTACCTGGGCTTCCTGGTAGTGCCGCCGCTGATCGGCTTTGTGGCACAGGCTTTCAGCCTGCGTGCATCTTTCGCCATTATGGCGCTCTGCGGCGCGCTCATCGTTTGGATGGTGAGCAAGATCGATGAGGAAAAATGAGATTCGTTTTTTAACATTTCTCTCCTTTAAAATTTGATGTTTGTAATTGATCCTGGCGTAAATTTGTAGACGTCTATTTTACCTCGCTGCGGCAATTCCGGCGGCCAGCTGCAACGGGGTTATTCCAACACTGTAAAACCTCATTTTTATGGACAAACAAAAGATCCGTAACGCGTACAAATTGTATTGGCTGGAAAACGGCAAGGCCCCGGTGTCTGTGTATGCACTCTGCAAAACGCTTGATATGCCGGAAACTGCATTTTATGAACATTACAGCTCACTGGAAGCCATCGAAAAAGATATCTGGCTTTCTGTTTTCCAGGAAACACTGGAACAGCTGAAAAGCGATGAAACCTACCACCAGTATGCCGCACAGGAAAAGTTGCTCGCATTTTATTTCCTCTGGGTATCCAAACTGAGAGAAGACCGCAGTTATTTCCTGCTTCAGAAAGATATTTTCCACATCCCGGTCATCTACCGGAGCAAGCTGGAAACATTCAAACGCGCCTTCTATGAATATACCGCCGAGCTGGTGAAAGAAGGCTACCAGTCCAACGAGATCAAAGAGCGGAAATTCATCTCCGATCAGTACGTGCACGGGTTCTGGGTGCAAGCCCTTTTTGTGCTCAAATACTGGCTCGATGATAGCAGCCACAATTTCGAAATGACCGATGCCGCCATTGAAAAAGCCGTGAACCTGAGTTTCCAGCTTATAGGCTCCAACACACTGGACAGCCTTTTCGACTTCGGTAAATTCATCTTTACACGGAAATAGCCATGAAAGAACAATCCAACATACCCACCGGCAAAGTAGAACGTGCCGGGCGGTTCGTCGCGACCGGCCTCAAAGTAGGCAGCAATTATATCAAACACTATACGCGCAAACTGCTGGACCCTTCTGTTAGCAAGGAAGCGCTGCATCAGGATAATGCCGCCGATATCTACGATACGCTCAGCAACCTGAAAGGCAGCGCCCTGAAAGTGGCGCAGATGCTCAGCATGGACAAGGGCATGCTGCCCAAGGCCTATACGGAAAAGTTTGCGATGTCGCAATACAGTGCACCACCGCTCTCCGGCCCGCTGGTAGTGAATACTTTCGTAAAAACGCTCGGCAAAACGCCTGCGCAGCTCTACGATAAATTTGAGATGCACGCCTCCAATGCCGCATCCATAGGGCAGGTACACCGCGCCTGGAAAAACGGGCAGCCGCTGGCCGTAAAAATCCAATATCCCGGCGTAGCCAACAGCGTACAGTCGGACCTCCGCATCGTAAAACCTTTTGCCATCCGCATCGTAGGCATGAATGAAGTGGATATGGACAAATATTTCGACGAGATCGCATCCAAACTACTCGAAGAAACCGACTACCAGCTGGAACTGGCGCGCTCCATGGCCCTCTCCCATGAATGCGCCCACATCCCCAACCTGCTGTTCCCGCTGTATTACCCGGAGCTGTCGTCCGAAAGGATCATCACCATGGACTGGCTCGATGGCCAGCATCTCAAGGAGTTCCTGCAAACCAATCCTTCGCAGGAGGTGCGCAACAAGATAGGCCAGGCGCTGTGGGACTTTTACCAGTTCCAGGTGCACAAGCTGCGCCAGGTGCATGCAGACCCGCATCCCGGCAACTTCCTCATGCGGCCGGATGGTACGGTCGGCATCTTCGACTTTGGCTGTGTGAAAGAGATACCGGAAGATTTCTATGTAAACTATTTTCTGCTGGTAGATAAAGAGGTGCTGAAAGATGAACAGCGGCGCCATGAGATCTATACCAACCTGGAAATGATCCACCCTACTGATACCCCTAAAGAGGTAGCTTTCTTCTCCGGCCTCTTCCAGCATATGATCGATCTGCTTACGCTGCCCTTTACGGTGGAGCAGTTCGATTTCGGCGACGAGGCCTATTTCAATGAGATCTATGCTTACATGGATGAGTTGTACAATATGAAGGAGATACGTGAATCCAAAGTGGCGAGAGGCTCACGTCATAGCCTATACGTAAACAGGACTTATTTCGGCCTCTATTCTATTTTGAGTGACCTGAAAGCCAATGTGGTCACTGGCCGCGGGCGTATTCAGGCGCTGGTGGAGGGGAAGAAAGTTTGATTAAAGAGAAAGGGTGGCGAGTAACGGAGCGCTTATTTCAGTGTCTTGAGTAATTCTTTCGCGGGAACGCTGACAGGATTGCCATTTTTATCAGCCACTATCAGCTCGTCATTACTGGCTGCCCTTTTCTCTATCAGTTTCCTGACAGCCTGGCGTGTGCCTTGTAACAGCTACCGGGCTTTCGCCCCTACGGGGCGGAATATTGGTAGCCCGCGTTTCATCTACCCATATTCCGCCCCGTAGGGGCGAAAGCCCGGTAGCCATAACATCCATTTCAATCTCCAAATTTAAAGATTCCCCTCTTCATCTCCCCACCCATTCGTCGTAACTTTTCGGCGGTTAGTCGCAAAGGCGGCTGCAGCGGCGGAAATATCCTTAATTTTCCCCCATGAAACAGGAATGGTATAATAAGAAATGGGCCATTGTGGCCATACATACTTTTGCGTGGGTGCTGCTTTTTTCCTTGCCATTCCTGTTGAAACCCAGCTACCACGAACAGCATAAGGAGCCGAATTCCCGCGCCTGGTTTGGTTTTATTATGGCGCACTATGCTATGCTGGTGGCCTTCTTCTATCTCAATGCGCTGTTGTACATTCCCCGGATGGTTTATAAAAAGAGATACCTGGAATATACGGCATCTATCATTACGGTATTCCTGGTGATGTACAGCGTCCGGTATGTTTTTGAGGTGGTATTTTTACCCGCACATGAAGTGGATGTAAGGCCTGCCGTGCTGTTCACTTTTTTCACTTATTTCTTCATACTCTCTACCAGTACGGCTTACCGGATGGTCCGCGACCGGCTGAAGATGGAGAGGATCGCTACGCAGAAGGTGAACGAGAACCTGAAAACGGAATTATCCCTGCTGCGTTCGCAGGTAAGTCCGCATTTCATGTTCAATGTGCTGAACAACATGGTATCGCTGGCGAGAAAAAAGTCGGATGCGCTGGAACCTTCGCTGATCAAGCTGTCGTCGCTGATGCGTTACATGCTGTATGAAACAGACGAAGAAAAAGTACCTTTGCAGCAGGAAACCGAGTACCTGCAAAGTTATATTGATTTACAGCAACAGCGCTTCGGCAACAATGTATCTATCAACGTGCTGCTGGATGTGCCGGACAACGGCTCCGAAATAGAACCGATGTTGCTGATACCTTTTGTGGAGAATGCTTTCAAACACGGTACCGGTATGATTCCACAGGCGATGATCGCGATCAACCTGCATACAAAAGATGATAAATTATTTTTTTCAGTAAGAAATAAATACAGTTATCTTTCCGAAGAAATCAAAGACAAGACAAGCGGTATCGGCCTGCCGAATGTGAAACGGAGGCTGAACCTGTTGTACGGACAACAACACCGGCTGGATATCAAAAAAGAAGACGGCTGGTTTTGTGTTTCGTTGGAACTAAACCTGCATTAATGCTCAGATGTATAGCCATAGATGATGAACCACTGGCGCTGGACCTGCTGGAAGATAATATCAGTATGGTGCCTTACCTGCAATTGGTGGCCAGATGCAATAATGCCTTCGAAGCCATCCAGGTGTTGCAACAACAGGCAGTAGACCTTATCTTCCTCGATATACAGATGCCTGGTCTCACCGGCCTGCAATTTTTGCAATCCATGGCGCACAAGCCCATGGTAATCCTCATTACGGCCTACGAAAAATATGCTTTGCAAGGCTTCAACCTGGACGTAACAGACTACCTCGTAAAGCCCGTATCTTTGGAGCGTTTCATCAAGGCCTGCAATAAAGCCTGGGAGTTGTGGCAGCTGAAATCCGCCAGCAAAGGGCAGCGCGACCAGACCGATTTCTTCTTTGTAAATGTAGACTACAGCCTTTTGAAAGTAGTATTTTCAGATATCATCTGGATAGAGGGACTGAAAGACTATGTGCGTATTTACCTGAAAAGTAACCATAAGCCTGTTGTAACGCGTGTCAGCATTAAAGGGTTGGAAGAACAATTGCCGTCCGGCCGCTTTATCAGGATTCATAAATCATATATTGTTGCTATATCTTCTATCACTGCCATACGTAAAAACAGCATATTTCTTGACGAGCTGGAACTCCCTGTGGGCGATACTTTCCGCGAGTCGCTACAACAGATCACAGGTAAATCCGGCTTCTGAATATCTCCTGTCATGATTATTTTTTGCCGCTCGTCGCATGATTTCTCACGCTCGTCGCATTTATTATTATAATACGTCGGCGGCTAATAATTTTGTATCGTTTAATTTGGTTTTCTTATGCAAAAAATTTACCTGTTCATTGCCCTTTTCCTGTTGACCCTCCAGGCACAGGCCCAGGCGCCCGCCGGTATGGGCGGCCGGGGTATGGGAATGTCCATGAATGCCCACATCTACGGTAAAATTACCGACGCCGACGGAAAAGCCATCCCTTATGCCTCCGTGATCATCCTGCAAAACCGTATGGATACCGCCACCAAAAAAATGAAAGAAGTGCTCGTAAAGGGCGCCCTCACCAAAGGTAATGGCGATTTCGTACTGGAAGATGTTCCCGCAAAAGGCCATATGAAAGTGCGCGTAACCGCCACCGGCTATAAAAATCTTGATATCCCGCTCACCTTCCCTCCTTTTGATAAAGACCTGGGTAATGTTAAACTGGCTACCAGCGTAAGCCAGCTGCAAGGTGTAACCGTTGCCGGCACCAAACCGCTGATACAACTCGATGGCGATAAAAAAGTGTTCAACGTAGAAAAAAGCCTCACCAGCACCGGCGGTACCGCCGTGGACGTGATGAAGAACGTTCCTTCCGTGAACGTAGACATCGACGGTAATGTAACGGTGCGCAACAGCCCGCCGCAACTGTACATCGATGGTCGCCCTACCACCCTCACACTGGACCAGATCCCCGCCGATGCGATCGAAAGCGTGGAAGTGATCACCAACCCATCCGCTAAATACGATGCCTCCGGTGGTAATGCCGGCGTGCTCAATATCGTATTGAAGAAAAACCGCAAAACCGGCTATAACGGTAACATCCGCGCCGGTGTTGATAAACGCGGCGCCCTTAATGGCGGCATCGACCTCAACCTGCGCCAGGGCAAATTCAATATCTCCGCCAGCGGCATGGGTAACCAGATGAAGAGCGTTACTACGGGAACGACTACACGCAGCAACTTCGGTGATAACATCCCGACGTACATCGATCAGTCGAACTACAACAAAACAAATGGCGGCTTCCTGTTCGGTAAAGTAGGTGTAGACTATTTCGCTACCGCACGTACTACGTTCTCTATCTCCGGTATCAAGGTGCACGGTACCTTCAAACCTAATGAAGATATCGATATCAACACCGACAGTATCTACAAAACAGACCGCGTACGCAGCTTCAGCCAGCGCCATACCGATGCCAAACATCAGTTCACCGCCAACGGTCTTGTGCTTGGCATGAAACACCTCTTCCCGAAAGAAGGAGAAGAGCTGACCGTAGATGCGAACTATTTCGGCGCCAACAGTGATAACAATTCACTGTACACTACCAGCTACTACAAAGGCGGCGCGGTAGATAACCAGATGATCCAGAAGATCAGCGGTAGTGGCAACATCGGCTTCTTCACTGCGCAAACAGACTATGTGAATCCGCTCACCAAAACCCTGAAACTGGAAACTGGTCTCCGCGTATCTGCCAGAACAACAAAAACAGATTTCGACAATTTTATCCTCGACCCTGCTACCGGCAAATATGTGCTGATCACTGGCGCCGGCAGCAAGTTCAAGAACAACGATAACGTATATGCTGCCTATGTGAGCATCTCACATACGATCAAAAACTTCAGTTATAAAGTGGGCCTGCGCGGTGAAAGTTCCAACTACACCGGTACGCTGCTTACCACCAACCAGGAGTTCAAAAACAGCTATCCGATCAGCCTGTTCCCGTCTGTCTTCCTCAGCCAGAAACTGAAGAATCAACAGGAACTGCAACTGAGCTATACCCGCCGTATCAACAGGCCTAACTTCTTCCAGCTGATACCTTACGTGGATTCTACCGATAAACTGAATATCACCAAAGGTAATCCTGACCTCGTACCAGAGTTCACGCAATCACTGGAAGCATCTTACCTGAAAACCTTTAAAGGTAACAATACCCTGTTGGTGTCTGCTTACTACAAGCATACCAACAACCTGATCACCCGTTACCTCGACAAGGAAAAAGATCCGGTTAGTGGCACAGAACTGCTGATCAACTCTTACATCAATGCTAATTCCAGCTACTCTACCGGTGTTGAGATCACTGCGATGAACAATATCACCAAATGGTGGAACCTTACTACCAACGTGAATTTTTACAATTCGAAGATCAATACCGATAGCGTGAAACAGCAGCAGGATGCGATGTGGAGCTGGTTTGGAAAACTGAATAGTACTTTCAAGCTGCCGAAGAACTTTGAAGTGCAGCTCACCGGTACTTACCAGTCGAAAACCAACCTGCCGATCAATAACAACCAGGGCCAGTTCGGACCGCCGATGCAATCTGCACTGAGCGCTTCACAGGGTTATATCAAATCTTTCTATGGCGTGGATATCGCTATCAAGAAGAGCTTCCTGAAAAACAATGCCGCTTCTGTAACGCTGGCCTTCAGCGATATCTTCAGAAGCCGTATTACAGATCAGTACTCTGAAAGCAGCTTCTTCACACAGGATTACAGCAGGTTGAAAGATCCGCAGATGATCCGACTGAACTTCGCTTACCGCTTCGGTAAGATGGATGCCACCCTCTTCAAGCGCAAGAACATGGGCGCAGGTATGCAGGGCATGTCTGAAGTAGTGCAATAGTCAGTACACGGCAATACACAGCAATAGTAAAAGCGCCGGAATGCGAAGGGACGGGCCCCTAAGCATTCCGGCCTTTTTCATTTGGATACAGTAACGGCAGCGGATCGCTCTGCACCACGGCTTTGGTATCGATATTCATCGCGGATAATTTTCCGTCATAGGCAGCGCCGGTATCTACATTGAATACATTACAGGCCTGCATAGGCAGCGTTGACCCGAATTTGAGCGTGATAGTATGACCGATGAATATTTCCTTATACAGCAGCAATCTCCGCGGGTATAGCCTGGAATCCTTTTGGATGCGCGGGTCCATGGCGAGCGCCATTTCCCAGAGGGTCCTGTCCCAGCGGTGCGTACCTACGAAACGGTCATGCGCCGGGCCATGCAGCGAAGTGAAGCCCGCATGTATGAACAAACGTTCCTCCTCTTCATAATAATCTTTCATGCGTTGAAAGAAGGACAGATGCAGCAACTTTTCTTCGGGAGACAGCTGCAGATAACTTTGTACGGTGGCAAGGCCACCCTGTAAAAGCCAGTGCGCTTCTACATCTCCCGGCATTGTACCATCCAGCCAGGATTCGCACCAGGCATCGTGATTACCTTTGATGAAGATGCATGCATATTGCTGATCCAGCTCCATCAGGTAGCGGATCACCGCCGCCGATTCAGACCATCCATCTACGAAATCGCCGAGGAAAATGAGGCGGTCCATGCTTTCCGGACCGATACGTTCTATTACTTGCTGTAAAGCCTTGAGGCCGCCGTGGATATCGCCGATCACCCAGGTAGCTGTTCTTATATTCATCTTGCGGCACGTTTAAATTTGTGCATAATAGTAAGGAATTTAGCTCGGGATTTTTGAATTTATGGATTTTCGGATTTATGGATTTAATTGAAGCGGAGATGTTGTCATCTTCGCTTCAATTAAATCCATAAATCCGAAAATCCATAAATTCAAAAATCCTGAGTAAAGCCCTTCGCGCGGGGTACCGGCATCGGCGCTTGCCAGCGTTGCAGTTGGGAGGACAGCTGTTGGAGCAGTGCATGTGTTTTGGCAGGGAAGGTGGCAGCGAGATTATGTTCTTCGCCGATATCGGATTGGAGGTCGTAGAGTTCGGCGCTGCCATCGCGCTGGTTGTAGATGAGCTTCCAGCGGCCCTGGCGGATAGCGCTTTTGTAATTGATGCCCGGACCATCTTCTGCGATCCACTTGTTGGGAAAGTGCCATACCAGGCTGCGGGTGGTATCCTGTGTGGCGGGATGTTGTAATACCTTTACAAAGCTGCGCCCGTCGATGGTTTGGGAGGTATGGTATTGACGGATACCTGCCATCTCGAGGATGGTAGGAAAAAAATCTTCGATGATAATGTATTGGCTGGTGCTGGTACCTGCTTGTACAACGCCGGGCCATTTCACCATCATCGGCTCGCGGATACCGCCTTCATATACCGAGCCTTTGCCCGCGCGCAGCGGCAGGTTCTGCGTGTGTGGCCGTCCGCCGCGCGGGGGCGCCAGGCTGAGGCCTCCGTTGTCGCTCATGAAAAGGATGATGGTATTTTTGTCGATCTTTTTCTCCCGGAGGTAGTCCATCACATCGCCGAGGCTTTTATCCATCCCTTCGATCATGCTGGCGTAGCGGGCTTCGGGCTCTTCCAGATTCGTATAGTGGTGAACGTAGTCTTTGTCGGCCTGCAAAGGTACGTGTACCGCATAATGCGCCAGGTAGAGGTAAAAAGGCTGGTGGCGGCTCACAGGATCGTTGAGCGCTTTCAGGGCTTCGCGGGTGAGCGCTGCCGTGAGGAAAGTGCCGGAGCCATAATATTCTTCCATATCGGGCACCGCTTGCGGCGTGCTTTTACCAGGGAGGTTGCCGTAGTTCTCTTCAGAGAGGTAGCTCTGCGGATGACCGGCGGCATGACCGGCGATATTCACCTGGAAACCCATGTTGTACGGATTGGCGCCAGGCGTGCCGATGGCGCCCCAGTGCGCCTTTCCGGCATGGATGGTATAGTATCCAGCCGCATGCAGCAGGGCGGGTAACGGTGTCGCATATACGGTGTTGGGAATATCTTTTACAGGGCTGAAGCCATTGTATTTCCAGGGGGCGGGCAGCAGTGCGCTATCGGGCGCATCGGAGCTTTTGTCTTTCTGCGGGGAAGTCCAGTTGGTAACGCCGTGATGGGCGGCATTCATGCCGGTGATCATGCTCACGCGGGAAGGCGTGCAAACTGGCGTGGCATAGGCGTTGGTGAACTTCATCCCTTCGCGGGCCAGCCTTTCCATATTGGGTGTGCGGTAACGTTTGTTGAGGGCTGTCAGCTGATCCCAGAAAGGGACCGAGGTATCCTGCCAACCCATGTCATCTACAAGGAAAACAATGATATTAGGCCTGGATTGAGCCATGGCAGCGGAACAGAGCAGTCCGCAGGCCCAGAGCAAAAGAAATTTTTTTTTCATATTGTTCACATTAGTGGCGTGCGCGTGCCGAGAGTATCAGCATATCTTTTACATGAATGATCTGTTTATCATAGCCATCGCGGGAAACGGCTATCATGGCCAGCCCTATCTGGGCCAGGGTACATACGTAGTTACGGAAAAACAGCTTCCATACGGGATAAAGCCAGGAGAAAGCGTAATAGAACCGGTGCGCATAGCGGAGACCTTTGGTAGGCTGGATATAGCCCGGACGAAAAAGATAAACGGCTTTGAATGCCAGCTTCCGCAGGTCATTTTCGGTTTTGCCTTTTACGCGGGCCCACATGCTGCGGCCTTGCTCTGTGCTGTCGGTACCCGCGCCAGATACGTAACAGAAGGTCATATCCGGGTTACGGCTTGCCAGTATGCCCGCCATGTAGATGGTGAGATCATAGGTGAGATGACGGTAGATCTCTTCTTTCATGCCCACAGATGATACGCCGAGACAGAAGTAGCAGGCATTGTAGCCCGACAGGCGATCGGCTATCGCGCTCAGGTCGAAAAAGTTATTGTGAATGATCTCGGTGAGCTTGGGATGCTGTACCCCGCAAGGTTTGCGGTTGATCGCCAGCACGGATGCTACCTCAGGGTGTTGCAGGCATTCATGTAAAACGCCTTCCCCGACCATTCCGGTAGTGCCTGTTATGATGGCCTTGATCTTCATAAGTCTGTAACGGAAAGATAAGAAAGTATTGTTTCTTTATTGCTTTAAAATATCTTTGCGCCAGTATAACCCCCAGTACTGTGATTGTTTGACCCGTTTACAGTCCCTGGCAAATATATAAACCGGAAAATATCTTTATATAATATGAAAAAAAACATCCTGATTGCCGCTTGCAGCACCGCTTTGCTGGCAACAACCGTATCCTGTAACAATCTTGGTGGTGGTAAAGATGGCGCTGTGGAAGCTGCCAGTCATGTCATCGAATATACCAACCTCATTGTGGATATGTCTAATGACCAGAACAACTATCTCCGTAGTGCGATGAACAACGTTCAGGTGATCGAGCGCGATCTGAAACATCCGAATGAGTCCTATGCCTTTGCCGGTGTGATGACCACCACCCCGTTTTTCCGTCCGCACCCGATGACCAAAGCGAATATCGACAAGCCCGCAGAAGAGATGAGCCCGGCGGACCGTGCCTTCTTCGGGAAAGCGGTAGCGCAGTACAAAAGTGATTTCGCCCGTTTCCAGGCGCAATACAAACAGCTGGACGACTACGTAAAAGCGCAGGACTATAAAGATGATAAAGGCGCGAAAGGCTTTGCTCTCGTGGATTCTATCCGAAGCACCGCGCAATTGATCTATACCGAAAGGGCGGCCCTGCTGAAGAAGATCAGCGAGGTGGCAGATGCCAGCGAGGCCGTTGTGCTGAAAGACAGTCCCCTCCGCGATTACGTGCTCGCCATGAAAGCCGATCTGAAAAGTGTGCGCCAGCTCATTGACCTCCTCGATGATAACAGCGCAGATTATAGCAAGATCAGCGCGCAGGCGCAGGCAGCCTACAATGCGCTCGAAGCCGCGCAGGCCAAACACGCCGCCATCGATACCGATGATGCAAAGAAAGCAGACAAAGAACGCTCCTTCAAACGTTTCTACGAACAACTGCATAATTTCCTGCTCACCGCCAAAAGGGTATTACGCGATGCCGAAGGAAAAGGCACGCTCACTGAAAGCGATATCCACTCACTGGATAGTGACCTGAACAGCCTCGTATCTACCTATAATCTTTTTAATTCCTAAAAAGACCATTTGGTCATTTGGTTATTTGATTATTTGGCTATTTGGTTATTTGGTTATTGGTCAATAATCAAATAACCAAATAACCAAATAATCAAATAAAGTGGCTAAATTTATATAGCAGCCAACCTCAAGTAAATGACCAGCGGAAACAAAGATCACAACATAGGATTTGAAGTGCTCTTCGATCATGCCACCACGGGTATCCTGCTGGCGGACGACCAGGGCAACATCCTGCTGGCAAATCCTTTCCTCTTACAGCAATTCGGTTATACGGCCGGAGAGATCACTGGAGAACCCGTAAAAAAGCTGCTGCCATTATATTGCAGTGCTGCCACTACAAGCCAGGAGCTGTTAGCCATCCGCAGCAATGGCAGCGAGTTTCCGGCGGAAGTAAACCTCAGCGCCCACGCCAATAACAAAGGGCATTTCGTGATCGCCTTTGTTACCGATATCTCCGACCGCAAAGCCAATGAAAACGCACTGGAACAACTCAAACTACGCGTACGCGAAGCAGAAGTGAAAGACAGCACCCTGCAACGCATGAACAGCTTCCTCAACAGCATCTGGAACAATGCCGACGCCATCATCATAGTAGTAAGCCCCGAAGGATATATCAAATGGTTCAATCCCACCGCCGAAAAAACACTGGGCTATAAAGCCACTGAAGTGATCGATATCTACTCCGCCCTCATCTTCCATGATCCGGAAGAGATCGCAAAAAGAGCGGAAGAATTTTCCAGGCAGCTGCAACAGCCTGTAGAAGCGGGCCTCGAAACACTCACCATCAAAGCGCAACTCGACCTCCCCAATGAATATGAATGGTGGTATATCCGTAAAGACGGCTCCCGGCTGCCGGTGTCACTAACGGTATCGACTATACGCGATGCAACTACTATCACCGGGTATGTAGGCATCGCCATCGATATATCAAAAAGGAAAAGCGCCGAAACAGAGTTACGCAGCGCGCTGGAAAAAGAAAAGGAACTCAATGAGTTGAAGTCGCGCTTCGTATCACTGGCTTCGCATGAATTCCGTACGCCGCTGAGCACCATCCTGTCTTCCACCTATCTGATCTCTAAATTTGATCATACCGCTGATCAGCCCAGGAGGGCTAAACATATACGGCGCATCATATCTTCCGTAAACATGCTAACCGATATCCTCAACGATTTTCTTTCTGTCGGTAAAATTGAAGAAGGCAAGATACATGTGCGCACCGCTACTTTCGAGACTGGTAAACATATCGGCACTATCATCAGCGAGATGCAGGGATTGCAGAAAAAATCACAGAACATCTACTATGCCCACCACGGCAATCCCACAGCACGGCTGGATCCTACACTGTTAAAACATATCGTGATGAACCTGGTTTCCAACGCTATCAAATTTTCGCCCGAGGGCGCCGTCATCTCTGTACGTACACAATGTAATAACGACGGACTGGTATTATCGGTGAAAGACAAAGGAATCGGTATTTCCGAAGAAGACCGCCCATACCTTTTTGAGCGGTTCTTCCGCGGCGCCAACGCCACGCATATCCAGGGCACAGGCCTCGGGCTGCACATCGTGGCACGCTATGCAGAGCTGATGAATGGCACTGTTACGTGCAACAGCAGTATTGGCGCCGGAACAGAATTTATTGTCTCCCTTCCCTTTCCCAAAAATTAACCATGAAAAAAATACTCCTCATAGAAGATAATGAAGAGATACTGGATAATATATCGGAGATACTGGAGATGGCCAACTACGCTGTGATCCGCGCCACCAACGGCAAAGAGGGCGTGGCAATGGCGCTGGAGCATACGCCCGATCTCATTGTTTGCGATATCATGATGCCCGTGCTCGACGGCTACGGCGTACTGCACCTCCTGCAAAAACAACCCACGCTGCAAAACATTCCCTTCATCTTCCTCACCTCCCGGTCCGAAAGAACGGATATACGAAAAGGCATGGAAATGGGCGCAGACGACTACATCACCAAACCTTTTGAAGGCGCCGAACTACTCAGCGCTATCGACAGTCGCCTGAAACGGCATACCGATATACGGCCGGACATCTCCAGCAAAGACCTGCTGGAATCACTGAAAGATAACCGTAACATCCATCACTGTAAAAAGAAACAAACCATCTACAATGCAGGCCAACGGCCTATTGCGCTGTATTATGTACTGAATGGTAAAGTAAAAACCTATCGCAGGAACAACGAAGGTAAAGAGCTCATCACCGGCCTTTACAATGAAGGCGATTTCTTTGGCTATTATGCCTTGCTGGAAGACGGCTGCTACCAGGAATATGCCGAAGCCCTGGAAAACGCGTCCCTGGCCGTGATCCCGCGGGAAGACTTTGAGCAGCTGACAACGCACAGTCCCGAAGTGCTCAAACAGCTCGTGCAATTGCTCACTAAAAATATGCTCGACAAAGAGCAGCAGCTGATCGGCCTCGCGTATAATTCATTGCGGAAAAAAGTAGCGGAAGCATTACTGATGCTCGACAAAAAATACAATCCTGGCAGCGATACCGCCTATGAGATAGATATTAGCCGCGAAAATCTCGCAGCGGTGGCCGGTGTGGCGAAAGAGTCGCTCATACGTACTTTGAGCGATTTCCGGGATGAGGCGCTCATCCGTTTAAGAGAAGGCAATATTCTGCTCAACGACCGGCACAAGCTGGCCGGCCTGATCAACTAATTTCTTTTTCATTTTCCAGGAAGATGAGAAAATGCTGGCGCAGCTGCATGAACTCCTCTTCCATCCTGCGGATGTCGCCGGCCAGCGATGCATGCACATGCGGCGCCTGGCCGGCATGTCCGGCGTTTAGCCATAACAGTTGTTCCCTCACCTCGTGGCGCAGCAGCACCAGCGCCTCTTCTTTGAGCAACAGCTTACCCTGATAGTTTTCGGCGCTCTCAATAAATTGCGTATTGGTAGCATCGCTCAAAGCCCCGGCCAGCAAGTGTATCAGCAGGGCGTTCTCCTCCCGCAAGGATTCCAGTCCGGAAATCCATAACTGACACGCCTGTAATTGTTCCTCACGGCTCATACTGTTAGGGTTTTTCGGCGTTATAGGTATTAGTTGAAATAGACCTGCCGGGTGTGTTGCGCCTGTATCAGCTCCCATTGCTGTAACTGCGCTACCATCTCATCATGTACGCCATTCATGCGCTGGATGGCAGTGATGATCTCTTCCAGCTGCGGTTGCTGACTGGCAGCGCCGCTGTCGATACAATGTTGCAGGAAGCTGATCACCATATTGCCTTGCGAGATAAAGAGTTTGATCAAACGCTGCAACTCGTTGTGACGGCCCGACACCATGTAATGATCGTCCGGCACGCGGCGCACCAGCGGCCGCAACTCATGTTGCAAACGCAGCATCACGATGGATTGGAAATTGTTCAACTCTTTGTAATAGTTGGTCATCACATCATTGAACTCGGTATACAATTCGGCGCCGCTGAGTATCTCCCTGTCGGCCGTTTCGTATAGGCCTTCGAGTTGCTTCAATACGGCCATGCTTTGTGGCAGCGCCTGTGTAGCGATCTTGTCGTGCAACACAGTCGCATAATGACAGTGAAAATCGTAGGTGTCGCGGCGTAAATTCAGGATGGTACGGATACCTGAACGCTGTGCATACTGTTTGTAAATAAAGGCTCCCGATTTTTTCAGGCGTTTGAAAGGGAAAAAGAGAAACCCTTCGCAGAATTTTTTCTGGATGGCTGTTGAGAATAGATCTAACATATCACACGTTTTTTCTGAAGAGAAAAATTCCACCGCTGGCAAACAACGGTGACCAATCTTTGGACTGAAACATGAAATCCATTTTTTGAACCCAGGTGGATTGGATACCTGTAAATGACGCTCGCGCAAATATAGGCACCTGCATTTACACGATCAATGATCATGGTCATCATCCCCCATGATGCTGATCATGATGGCTGCTGCGGAGGCCGGTAGCCAATGCAGCGGAACACGAGGAACTTACGCACCACCCGCCCATGCTGCACTACCACCACTGGCGGCAATGGCGTGATATCACTGAAGAAAGGCCGCAGGTCATTGATCTCCCGCTGTTCATCTTTATCATCATTTACATCTGTGAGAGAATTAATAAAGATGGCATTCCTGCCTTTCATTGTTTGCACATTGGTACCAACGAAATCGAATTGCAGGGCGCGCCGGCCGATAATATTTTCTGCATATACCATCCTGCCGAGATAGAAATTAAGGATGGCGCTGGTCTTGTAATCATCTGCCGAAAAAATAAAATCCTGCGGATACTGCTGCTGTATAGCAGCCACCTGTTTACCAAAATCTTCCCATCCTACCCAGGTATCATCAGACTTTACCGGCGCCGGGTAGAAGAGTATCTCCACAGCCAGCGCGAGATGTATCACCATGGAGATAATCCACTGCCAGCGCAGCCACTTTGTTCCCAGCCAGGTGCTCACCCATATGATACCGGTGATATAGGCAGGCATCATCCAGTTGAGTTTTACCCAGTAGATGGGAGAGATGATCAGAAAACCAAAGAACAGCGGTGCGAAGAAAGACAACAGGAAGAGCTGCCGCGCCGGGATGCGACGCCACCGCAGCCCGTACTTACGAAAGGAGCGGTAAATAAAATAACATAACCCGAAAAACAATACCGGTATCAATATCCCCGACTGATGCCCGATCACGCCAAAGATATCCATGACGTGTAATTCAATACCACCCACCCTTTGCGAGGATTGGAACCGGAAAGAAGCAAACTGGTTGGATACATTCCAGATCACCACCGGCGAGATGGTGAGCAGAAAAAATAATACGGCGAGATAAGGCCAGGGAGATAAGAATTGCTTCCGGTGCCGGTCAGACAGCAACAGGAATAACACGGTGCCAAAAGGTAAAAATATTGCAGTGTATTTACTGTCGAATGCGAGGCCCATGGCGACGCCTGTCCATATCCACCACTGTGGCTTTTCTTCGAACAGGGCCTTATACAGGCAGTTCAATGCGATGGCCCAGAAGAGCAGCAGCGGCACATCGGGCGTAGATACCAGCGAGAGGATGGTGACCATCAGCGTGGAGTAGAGCCATAGCAGCGCGCGGCAGCTGCGATGCGGACTGAGGAACTTTTGCGCCAGCCGGTAAAAGGCCAGCAAGGTAAACCAGGTGATCACCGTATCGGTGAGCTTCACCACAAAAGCATGCCGCCCCAGCAGGTCTGTGGCGCCTCTCAGCAACCATGCGATCGCCGGCGGATGGTCGAAATACGACAAGGCCAGATGTTGCCCGTAAAAATAATAATAGGCATCCTGCGGCATCAGGCCCATCAGGCCTATGAACAGTAACCTTAAAATAGTGACTACGCTGATGGAAAGCGCTATCCATCGATGCTTGTACAGATAGGTACTCAAGCTATTCCCCGACTTCATAATTATTAATTGTGACAGCGCAGTTGTGGTAGGCACACAAAGGTAGGGGATTTTTTGATTTACGAATTTAAGGATTTACGGATTTACGAATTTGTGGCATGCTTCAGATCCGCCACAAATTCGTAAATCCGTAAATCCGTAAATCCATAAATTCTCACATCTTTAGTGCATCTATGAACTTTTTCCAACGGGGGATATAATATTCGCGGAAGAGGCCACCCCATTCTTTGTTGGCGTATTCATGGAGCTCGGTGTCGGGATTGTCAGGACCCCAATAAGTGATTTGTGTGCGGGCATTCCTCACGAGCAATTGTTGCTCGGCGGGCGTGTGGCCCATGGCGCGGGCGGCATCGGTCCAGGTATTGAGGCGGAAATGTGAATTGCTGCTGAGCAAGGCATCCTGCTGGCGCATCAGGGCGAGGAAACGGGCAGATGTTTTTCTGAAAGCGTCTTTGTCCTTCTGCTTGAAAGCCTGTACCATGGCGGCATATACGGCTTCTCCCTCATTGGAGATCACCTGCCGGCGGAAATCTATCGCATCGATGATATAGGTAGGATTTTTATTCCCGGCTTGCAGGAAACGCTGCACAGCAAGGCGGAACTGCGCCGTATCATAGTTTCGCTTGCGTGTGCCCCAAGTGGATACGGGGCGGTCTTCCAGTGTGGGGCGTGCAGTGAACACCGATTCCGTAGGCCCTTCCTGGTATTGTGGAAAACTGCTGTAGGCCGTGGCTACCAGCCCTTGCCAGGCTTCCTGTATAGCCGGGTTATCCACCCCATAACGGGCACGTACATATGATTTTATCCATGCCTTTACATCTACGCTATCCTGATGCCAGGGCAGTTCCAGCTGCAGGTCGTAGATCACGGGGTTGTTATGAATACCTTCCGGCATGATGCCCACACCGCGCATCAGCTGTTGGTAAGGGCCATTGGCGGCGCGGTACACTTCACTGGCAAAGCGTTGCAGCTTGCCATACAGGCCCAGCTTCTCCCCGAAATTGGTAACAGAACACCAGATAAAAGGCGTGCCTTCATAGCCCTGGCGCTTTTCCCAGTTGGCGGTATTTTCTCCGAAAAGCTCCTGTACCAGCACTTTCGATTTATCGAGGCCTTTGAGCAAGGCGCTGGAAGGATTGGCCTGCCAGCCTTGCAACACCCAGGTAGCGCCCGGGAAATGCGCTTGCATGGCCTGTTGTATGCCACGCGCCGCCGCAGTCACATCTACGCCCTGCGTATTGCCGCCTTCGTGGAAAGGATCGCCGGCGAAGAAGCGGATATCGCTGCCATAGAGCTTTTTCAGCTCTTCGTAGTAAGTGCCTGCAATACGCGCATAGCTGCTGTCGTCCGGCAGGAGGAAGTCGGGGCGCTGAAAGCCGCCAGCCCAGCGGCCCTGCTGCACCACTTTGCTGAGGTGCAGTTTCTCTTTCATGTTCACGGGTATCATACCGTAGAAACCTTGCAGCACGGGTTGTATACCGAGGCCGCGCATGCGGGCCAGTATCTTTTTCTCCAGTTCCACCTGGCGGTCGATGAGCCCTTGCGTAAGGGGGCCGCCCCATCCTTCGAGGTTGCCCATGAGCCACCAGGCCGTGAAGCCGGGACCGGCCACAAAAGCGCGCACTTCTTCAGCATTGTAGCCGAGGTCTTGCAAAGTGCGCTGCCATATGGCCTCGCTGCCCATAGTGGCCAGCATCACATTCACGCCGTTAAGCGCCATCCAATCCAGCTCATGCTCCCAGTCTTTCCAGCTGTAGAAGCTCATCGTATAGCTGATGGTGCAATAATTGAGGGCATAGCGGTAGTCGAAATCAGTATGGATGCGCAGCGTGCCATCTACTTTCGGGAGAGGAGATACAGGAGAGAGATTGTCGCCCATGTGCGACATAGAGCGGTGGCAATAATATTTCAGATACCAGTTGAGACCCGCTGCGGCAGCGCTGGCGCTGGATGCGGCGATCCGCACCTTGCCGCCGGCGGTGCTGATCTCAAAGCCATCTTTTCCGGCGCTGACAGGAATATTTTTCAGGGTAAGGGAAGATGCCAGCCAGGGAACGCGCCGCTGCGCCAGCTGCTGCACGGCAGGGAAATCCTGCGCAGCCACAGCAAAGGATAACAGCAACATCGCTGCTGTCAGTAGTTTTTTTCTCATTGTATCACTCGATTAATATCCGAAATTTACAACAATAGCCAATAAATTTATGAGAGTTTTTATCACGAGAGTCTTACCACCGGCGGGCCTGGAAATGTTACAGCGTGCGGGCGTTGCCGTTACCCAGTGGACAGAAAAGCGGAACCTCTCCCCCGAAGAAATGGTGTCCTATTGCCAACAGCACGACGCTTTGTTATATGCCGGCGGGCGCGGCATAGACCGCACTTTCCTGGAACAGTGCCGCCACCTGAAGGTGATCAGTTTGTTATCTGTAGGATACGATTATGTTGATATGAAAGCGGCGCAGGAGCTGGGCATCCCGGTAACCAATACGCCGGGAGTATTGAGCGCCGCCACTGCAGATACCGCTTTCCTGCTCATGCTGGCCGCTTCGCGCAAAGCGTTCTATATGCACCAACGCATCCTCAACGGCGAATGGGGCTTCTCCGATCCTACGGCCAATCTCGGCATCTCCCTGGAAGGTAAAACCCTCGGCATCTGGGGACTGGGCAACATCGGTCATGTGATGGCCCGGCGATGCGTGCGCGCACTCGATATGAAAGTGATCTATCACAACCGTGGCCGCAATGCCGCCGCCGAAAAGGAACTGGGCGCCATACGGGTATCTTTTGATGAACTGCTGCAACAAAGCGATGTGCTCAGCATACATACAGCTCTCACGCCGGAAACAAAAGGACGTTTCAACAAAGAGGTATTTGCCCGGATGAAGCCCAATGCCATCTTCATCAATGCCGCGCGTGGCGGTATCCACAACGAAGCCGATCTGATAGCCGCGATTAACAATGGCCTGATCTGGGGCGCCGGGCTGGACGTTACCAATCCTGAGCCCATGCAGGCGGATAATCCGTTGCTCAACATGCCTACGGTAGCGGTATTGCCGCATATCGGCTCCGCCACGGTAGAAACCCGTAATGCCATGTCCTGCATTGCAGCGCAAAATATTATCGCCGCCATGAAAGGCGAGCCATTGCCCAATCTTATCCGGGCATAAAAAACCCGTCCGGCAAAAACCGGACGGGTATTGTATAAACTGTTTACTTCGAATAAACTAAAGGCAAGGGAGCATAATTCATGCCGGAAACATATCAGTGGCCCTTGTTACAATTCCGGATGCTGCTCCCAGTTGATGGCGGTCATAGCTTGTGCAGTTGAAAATACCCGAGATGTATTTCATCTTCCCTGGTTTCCGCTACAGGCGTCACTTTCAGGTGCCATACGCCTTTCATGTGGGCGGGCAGGATATCAGCTATTGCATGTACATCATCTACGTCTACCCCATATTTATCATCTACATGTGAAGCAGCCAGATCGCCGAAACCGGTATGTTTATAGAAGGTGGTTTCTTTGGCAGAGCGGATGGCCTCTCCTACGTCTTTGCCTACACGCAGCAGCTTGTAATGGAACTCTTCCAGTTCGTTTGGTTTGTAGCCGCCCAGGTTCAGGAAGAAGAGCTGGCCGGGGTTTTCGGCCGGACTAACGTCAACGGATATATGAAAATTATCCACATAGTTCACTTCTCTCCAACCGTCGATATGCAATTTATCTTTGGCTTCCGGCCAGAAGGCTTTGATATCCGGCACCAGGTCGCGCAGTTCCCGGGCAATGCCGAAGAAAACATCGTGCTGTTCCGTGTGCCGGCCTTCCGGTTTGCTGCCCAGCAGCACCATAAAGAGTTTCATGTTGTTCATTTTATTATCTGACAATGTTTAATTTAAAATTAAATATTAACTTCATATCCACAAATTCCCTCGTGGCGCCTCCATGAAAACGATCCTGCTCGTTCTGACGCTATTGCTCTGGCTCGGGACATCTGCACAAGAATCCACCACCGCCGCTGTATTGCTGAAAAGGTGTACGGAAAAACTTGCTCATATAAAGAATGGCCAGTACCATATTGCCATTGAAATGAAATACATGCTGGATAAAGATACGGTGCGCAAAAGCGCCGACGTTCGTTTTCAGCGCCTGCCCGGCGATACTATCGGATCAAAGCTCTATAATCTCACTGCGGATTCTTTTCTTACGGTATATGACGGCGTCAATATTTACAATATCGACATTGCGCAGCAAACGGTGAGTGAAACGTATACGCCACAATATGGCTGGGATCATATCAGCAGCTATGAACTGTATCCGCCGCTGATCCAGGGCGATTTTGGCCATGCGCCCGGCAGCACGGTATTCCTCATGCCAGACACGGTGATTGCCCGGCAGCCTTGTTTTCATCTCCTCATACAGCAACCGGATGAATCTGACCTCAAGAATATTTTCTCGCATGAATTTATCCGCAAGAAAGATACCCTTCCCATCCGCACCGTGAACACCGTAGCGTTCCAGGGAGTGTATCAATACCAGGCCTTTACGCTCTCTGATATCCAGATCAACAGCAACATTCCCGCTTCACTTTTTGCATTGCCCGCCTGGACCCGCTACTACAGCTACAGCCTCTATAGCGGCGACGTGAGCAAACCCTCGCTGGAAGCGGGTATCCAGGCGCCCGACTGGCAGCTGCCCTCCCTGCAAGGGGATACGATCCGCTTCCGCGGCCTGCAAAAAAAAGTCGTGCTGCTGGAATTCTGGTACATGGCCTGCCAGCCCTGCATCAAAGCAATGCCCGAACTGGAAAAGATCCGGCAACAATACCAGGGTAAAAATGTGGAAGTGATCGGCATCAATATCTACGACACCGACAAACAAAAGATCCGCGATTTTCTCAGCAAAAGAAATATCAATTACACCATCCTGCTCGGCAACAAAGCACTGGCAGAAAACTACCATATCTCCGGCTATCCCACTTTATACCTCGTAGACGGAAATGGCAAGATACACGCGGCCTTACAAGGATATTACAACGAACTATACGACCATATTATAGCGGAGATGAACAAACTCCTGCAATAAAATATTTTGGGATTTTCGGATTTTGGAATTGTATGAACAAAACATCCATACAATTCCAAAATCCGAAAATCCCAAAATCCCTGTGTTACCAAATGTAGGTGCCTACTGCGCCATTATTGAGCGAGGCGCCTACCAGTTTGCCTTTGAAACGGATCTGGAATTGTTGCGGCATATTGTTATTGTTCACCACGATGAGCACATGTTTGCCATCTGGTGTTTTGAAGGCCACATTGTCCAGCTGGTTCGTGATCGTAGAAGCAATCCTCACTGCGCCCGGGCGCACAAATTTGGAAGCATGTCCGATTACATAATAGGAAGAATTACGGTAGATAGTACCGCCGATGGTAACAGCGCCCAGGCACTGCGAGCAGCCGCCATTGTCGGTATGCGGGTTCCACTGCGGATCGGAGGCGAGGTTCCATTGCAGCACATTACGGCTCCAGTTACGGGTAGCTCCGATGGTGAGGTTAGTGGTATTGCCTTTCAGCTCGTTGGCGAAACTGCCTTTACCATCAGACCATTGTTCTGTAAAATACACGTTCTTGTCCGGGAAGGCGCTGTGCACGACAGACAATGCCGTGATCTGGCCGCCATACAGGTGAAAGGCCGAGCCATCCACGAAAGGATAGGCGGCGGGATCATTGAGGATAGAGATCGGATAATCGGGACGGTCGGCGTTATGATCGTAGAGGATAATTTTGGTAGATAACCCTGCTGCCTTGAAAGCTGGTCCCAGATTGGCTTTCACGAAGATGGCCTGATCGGGGGCCAGCATCACCATGCTGGGATTGTTGCCGCCATGCAGCGGCTCGTTCTGCGGCGTAATAGCATCGATAGTGATGCCTTCTGCCTTCATAGCCTGTATATACTTCACGAAATAGTTGGCATATACCTGGAAATTTTCCGGTTTAAGGCTGCCGCCGATGAAGGCGTTGTTGGTCTTCATCCAGGTGGGCGCCGTCCACGGCGAACCGAGTATCTTGATATTAGGGTTTAGTGCCAGTATCTTTTTCAGCACAGGGATGAGGTCTTCACGTTCTTTGTCGATACTGAATTTCGCAAGCTGCGGATCGGTTTGACCAGCGGGCATCTCATCATATGTAAATACCGATGCGCTGAGATCGGAAGCGCCGATGCTCAGGCGCAGGTAGCTGATACCGATGCCATTGCTATCTGGCAGGAACAGTTCACGGAGCAGGGCATTCTGCTGATCGGCTGGTAGCTTGTTGATCAGGGTGGCGCTGCCGCCGGTGAGCGTAAACCCGAAACCGTCGATGCTTTGGTAGGATTGGGTATCGTCTACGTCTATCGTCGGGAAACCGTTGTCGCTGGCGGAGAAGAGGAGGCTGATGTTTTGTTTCTGCAACAAAGCGGTGCGGTCGGGATTGGTGAGCCAGCACTGTACATCTGTTTTCACTTCCGGGTTAACAGGCGTTGGCTGGTCTGTATTTTTGTTGCCCTGACAGCTCACTACCTGCGCCGCGCCCATCAATAACAGGAACGTATATACGAAGATATTTCTGTTTGTTTTCATCAGCATGATTTATGGTTTGTCGATCATTTTATACACACGTACGTAATCTACTTCCATTTTAGCGGGGAAGATGCTGTCGTCCACGCCCTGTGCGCCGCCCCAGTCGCCGCCTACCGCGATATTGAGCAGCAGGTGGAAACGTTTGTCGAAGGGCCATACTTCAAAGCCTTTGCCTTCATTGGCGAACTGGAATACCAGCTGGTCGTCGATATACCCGCGGAGGGCGTAGGGTGTCCAGTCCATGCGGTACACATGGAAAGTGGTGGTAGCGCCATCGATCTTTTTGGTACTTGTTTTCTGTGTATTGATCTTGAAATAATAGGCCAGTGTATGGGCGCTGATATGGATCACATCCGGATCATAGCCTACATGTTCCATGATATCTACTTCGCCGGAGTTAGGCCATCCGCCGTAGGCCCAGTCGGTGGGCAACATCCAGATGGCGGGCCAGGTACCTTTGCCGGCGGGCAGTTTGGCTTTTATCTCAAAGCGGCCATAGAGGAAATCGCCCTTCCCTTTGGTGACCATCCGCGCCGAAGTGTAGTGGCGGTTTTCGCGGTCTTCTTTTTTTGCGGTGATGGTAAGCACGCCATTAGCGACTGAGGCATTGCCATTATCTGTATAATATTCCAGTTCATTATTGCCCCATCCGCCGCCGCCGGTATCATATCCCCATTTGGAGGCGTCGGGCAGGCCGGTATAATCAAATTCATCGGCCCATACCGGCGTGGGTTCGAAGGTCCAGCCTTTATCCACCGGCCCGTTCGTTACAGGAGGCGCCGGCGCCGTGGTATCGCCCTTTCCGGAGCATGAAGCTGCGGGAAGACAGAGAAGCAGGAGAAGGTAATAATGTTTCATAAACACACTTGTTTGAACGCGGATGTTGTCTTACTCAGGATTATTTAGATTAAAAGGATTGCCAGGATTTATTTTTCAGGATTTATAAAGATTAAAAAAGATTTTTGAAGATCTACCCGAATATCTCCTTTAATCTTTATAAATCCTGAAAAATAAATCCTGGCAATCCTTTTAATCTAAATAATCCTGAGTAAGACAAACTTCGCTATTGTTGTTCGAGTAATTTCACATTCGCCACGGTGATGCCGCCATTGCCGAGGGTGCCGCCGGAGCTGCCCGCTTTGATCAGGATGTAGACGGTATTGTTGGAGGTGAAGTGAAGTTTGCCGCCGGCGCCGGTGCCGCTGCCGCTACAGCCGATGGCGGCAAGGTCGCCATTGAAGGGCGCATTGCCGCAGCCAGCCCAGGTATTGAGGGAAATGAATTTGTTGCCGCTATAATCTTTGCCTTGAACGGGCGCGTCGGTACCTACGTATACTTCAAACCAGGAGTTGGTAGCGCCGCTGCCCTGCACTTGCATCGATAGGATGTAATCCTTGGCAGGATTCACTTTCACGCCCTGGAAGATAGCGCCATTGCTGTTGCCGGTGTTGCTGAATACAAGGCCGGCGGCGGTGAAGTTGATGCTGGTTTGTGTGCCGCCGGTATTCAGCACCGTCCAGTATTGGCTGCTGGCGGATTGTGTGAGGTCGCTGCCCGGCAGGATGTTCACGGCCGGCATATCGTTGGCGATGTTCACCTTTTGCGCCGCCGTGGCATAGCCGCCGTGGGTAAAGGCTGTGAGCTGAATGGAGTACTCCCCTTTCTTCGGGAAGCTGAACGTATCTGTTTCCAGCCGGGATGTGAGGTTATTGGCGTAGTTCCACGACCAGAGGAAAGCGCCGGGCGTGGTGCTTTTCACCACGATCTTGTTAGGATTGCTGCCAAGCGGGGTAGCGGTGAAAGAGGCTACGGGCAGAGGGCCCAGGTCTTTCCTGCCGGATTCCGGCGTACAGGCCGCCACTACGGCCAGTCCCAGCACGAGGGGCAGTTGTTTGAATATATGTTGTAATTGCATGATGATCTATTTTTTCGTGTAGTCGATACCGTTACAGATGATTATTTAGTGCCGCCGTATTCCTTGTTCTGTTCGATCTTGGTGTTGTCCATCTCTAACAGGGGAATAGGTAATATTTCGTTCTTACCAGCAACAAAACCTCTGCTGGCCAGTACGGTGGCGGCTTTACCGGTTCTTACGAGATCGAACCAGCGGTGGCCTTCACCGGCGAGTTCCAGCCGGCGCTCGTTGAAGATATTATCAAAGGTAGCGCTGACCGGGCCAAGGCCTACGCGGGCGCGTACGGCATTGAGGAGCGCATAGGCGCGCGTGCCTGCACCGCCGCCCTCGCCGGCTTTTATGCGGGCTTCGGCTTCCATCAGGTAAGTATCTGCCAGGCGTATCTCGTACATGTTCTGCGGGAAATTCAGCTCTACCACGCCACCACCGGTGGTTTTGTTGGAAAGCCTTCCTGCGAGCTTCTCCAGGAAGTAGCCGGTATTCATATAGCCTTTCTCGTAAGAAGCGATACCATTCTTTTCGAGGCTGTCGAGATCGGCGATGGTATATCTGAAACGGGGATCATTGTGCATTACATTGTAGAGATCAGGTGTTACGGGCAGGAAGCTCCATCCGGAGATATAGTCTGGCGCGCCCGCCTGTAGCGCCTTGTAGCCTCTTGGCCCCACCATGATGTTGAGCACATTACCTTCGGTACAGGCCACACAATCCCAGGTGCCTGCGGAAGTGGAGGTGAATGCGATCTCCATGATGGACTCGCTATTGAATTTATGTGCGTTGTCTGATTTCCAGAGGTCGCCGAAATTGTCCAGCAGCTTGTAGCCGTATTTGGCATTTATCTGTCCGGGTGTTTCGCCATTTACTTCTTTCAGTTCGGTGATGGCTTCTGCCCAGCGTTGTTCATACAGGTATACTTTGCCGAGCAGCGCATGCACGGCGCCTTTCGTGGCACGGCCGCCTTCTGTGGCGATGGGCACCTGGTCGGGCAGGTTAGTTTCTGCCAATGCATCTTTCAAGTCATTCTCTATCTGCTTGTAAACATCAGCGGGTGCTGCCTGTACTACGTTGTACATATCGCTGGTGGTTACCGGCTTGGTGAAGAGCGGCACATTTTTAAAGAGGCGTACGAGATCGAAATAGAAATAGGCGCGCAGGAATTTACATTCTGCGGTATATCTTTTTTTAGTGTTATCATCCATTGGTACGGCAGGTAATTTACTCAGCAGCACATTGGCGCGGAATACGCCGGCAAAGCCTTTGCGCCACAATTCAGCCTGGGGGCCAACGGCGGGCGTAAGGGTATAGTTGCTGATCACCTGCAGGGAAGTAACATCCGTAGCGCTGCCACCGCCGGCATAGTTATCATCGCTGGCGGCATCCATCGCGCCTACTTTGGTAACATAGCCGCCACCCTGCCATCCGATCACATCGTATACGGCGATGAGACCATTGAAGGCTTCGGTTTGGTTACGGTAATAGTTGTCTTCCAGGTTGGTGCCTTTGGGCTTCACTTCCAGGAAACTCTTGCTGCAAGCGCCTAACAGCTGCAAGCCTGCTGCCATGAGTAAGATATATCTGCATTTCGTTCTTTTCATTTTCGTAATTTTTAAATTATCAGAAGGTAACATTCAGGCCGGCCATATACGAACGTGCCTGCGGATAGATACCGCGGTCGATGCTCAGCACGCCGCCGCCGATCTCAGGATCGTAACCGGTGTATTTGGTGAAGGTGAGCAGGTTCTCTCCCATCACGTACACGCGTACACGTTGTAAGCCGATATGCTTCGTGATATTGGATGGCAGGGAATAACCGAGTTGTAATGTTTTCAGGCGCAGGTAGCTGCCATCTTCCAGGTAAAAATTGGAAGGATTGGAAAAGTTGTGATTCGGATCGGAAGCGCTCAATCTCGGGTAATCGTTGCTGGTGCCGGGTCCTGTCCAGCGGTTGAGGGCTTTGGATTGCCAGTTGGCATTGGCAATATCCAGCCTGCGGAGCCCCTGGAATATTTTGTTACCGGCAGCGCCTTGTGCAAACAATATGATATCAAATCCTTTCCAGGCGGCGCTCACCGTGAAACCGTAGGTCCAGGAAGGCGTTGGGTTGCCGATGAAGTCGCGGTCTTTATCTGTGATCTTGCCATCGCCGTCGAGGTCCGCCCAGCGGAAGTCGCCGGGTTTTGCATCGGGTTGTATCTTGTTACCTTTCTGATCTACATAACTGTCTATTTCCTGTTGTGTCTGGAAGATGCCCAGCGTTCTGAATCCGTAGAAGGAGTTGAAAGGCTGGCCCACCGCGGTGCGCGTGATGGGATAGGTGCTGGCCTGGAAGCTCTGTCCGCCGGAAAGATAATCTACGCCACGGCCCAGGTTCACCACGGTATTTTTCACATACGATACATTACCATTTACAGAGAAATCCACATCGCCGATCTTGTTGTGATAGCCGAGTTCCAGTTCCACGCCGGTATTTTTCATATCGGCTACGTTAGCGGCAGGATTGGAAATAGCGCCTACATAATCCGGGATGCGCGGGTTCATGAGGATGTTCTTGGTCTTCTTCACATACCAATCGAACGATACGTTGAAATTGCGCAGCAGCGCGGCTTCGAAGCCGACGTTGGTCTGATGGGTTTCTTCCCATTTCAGATCGGGATTGGAAGGCGCATTGGGACTGTAGCCGATGAGGTAACTGCCCGTGTTGCCAAAGGCATAGTTTCTGCCGCCACCGATGGTAGACATAAACGCAAAATCGCCGATCTGGTCACTGCCTACTACGCCGTAGCCGCCGCGGAATTTGAGGAAGTCCACCACGTTATTCTGCGGCCAGAAAGATTCTTTGGAAGGCACCCATCCCAGTGAGAAAGAAGGGAAGGTACCATAGGAATAGCTGGGACCGAAGCGGGAAGAGCCATCGCGGCGCACGATGCCTTCGAATAAATATTTCTCGCGATAGTTATAGTTCAAACGTGCAAACAATGATGCTACGCGGTGATCCACGCCTTCGCCACCGGAAGACACGCGCTTGTCGGAAGGCACATTGTAGTTCATGGAGGCGTCATTGAAATTATCCACGGGCATATCAAAGTAAGTCACGTTGGTATTGCGGGTGCGGTTGTCCATATACGCGCCTTGTCCGAGCAACACGGTAAAGCTGTGATCATTGAAACTACGTGTATACGACAGCGTATTTTCCAGGTTCCAGTTATAGCCCTGGTTCTGGCCTCTGTTGAAAGCCGTGCGGCTATTCACATTGGAAGAGTTGAGCCAGGAGATGGGCGTAAAAGTTTCATTGCCCCAGAAAGCGATCTTGGCGCCTACGGTAGACCGGAAGCGGAGACCTTTTATTGGCTCTATTTCGAGGTAGGCATTGCCGACGATATTGTGCGACCAGTTATAGTTACCGAGATGGGTGCTGATATAGGCCAGTGGGTTGATGATCTCCTGTCCTACCTGGTTAGAGATACCATAAGGGCGGCCCAGCGCATCTTTACGGATGCCCACATTCGTATAGGGGGCAGCGTTAGCCACATTGGGATCTGTGATCACCACCGGCGTAGTAGGATCGAGGTTGATGGCAGAGCTCAACGGCCCGCCAAATTCGCTGTTGGTATTGCCGATACCCAGCGCTTTGTCGTACGCATAACCTACATTCTCACCGAAGGTAAGCCAGGGCGTGATCTTGTGGGAGGAGTTCAGCCGCAGGCTTACGCGTTGATATCTGGAGATATCGCTGGCTACGATACCATCCTGTTGCAGGTATCCGAAGGAAGAATAGAAAGTGGATTTTTCACTGCCGCCGCTCACACTGATCTCATGATTCTGGCGCTTGGCGTGGTTGTTGAAAATCTGTGCCTGCCAGTCGGTACCTTGTCCGAGTGAAGAAGGATTCGGGAATACGATGCCTTTGCCATCGGCTACGGAGGCTTCATTGCGCAGGATGGCGTATTCGGTGGCGTTGAGCAGTTTCAGCTTGCGCGCAGGCGCTGAGACGCCATAGTAGCCATTGTAGCTGACAGATATTTTTCCGGCCTTCCCTTTTTTGGTGGTCACCAATATAACGCCGGAGGCGGCGCGGGTACCGTAGATAGCCTGTGAGGCAGCATCTTTGAGCACTTCCACGGATTCGATATCGTATTGGTTCAGGTAGCCGATGCCGCCATTATCTACCACTACCCCATCTACTACCCACAGCGGATCGTTGTTATTGAAAGAGGTGATACCACGCACACGTACAGAAGCGCCGGAGCCGGGCTGGCCGGAGCTGGAGGTTACCGTGAGACCGGAGGTACGGCCCTGTAATACTTGCTCCAGGCGGGTTACAGGCTGCGACTCGATATCGGAGGCGCGTACGCTGGAGATGGCGCCGGTTACCACGCTTTTCTTTTGTACGCCATAACCTACTACCACTGTTTCGGTGAGCGCCGTTTGCGAAGGCTGCAGGCGTATATGCAGCACAGTGCCGCTAATGGCCACTGTTTGCGGGTTGTAGCCAATAAAGGATACCGCCAGCTGTGCGCGCATACCCGGCACATGGATAGAAAATTTACCGCTGGCATCTGTCACCGCTCCTGTGTTGGCGCCTTGTACGCGTAAGGTAGCGCCGATGATCGGGCTATTATTTTCATCCGTTACAGTACCTGTTACGAGGATGGAAGTGTCGATGCGGGTGATGAGCGCGCGCACCAGCGTGATGCGTTTATCTTCCATCAGGTAATTCACTGGCTGTCCGGCCAAAGCCTCATCCAGCGCCTGTTTCACCGTCGCGTTCCTGACGTGGATGGTAACAGGATTGGCAGTAGCCAGCAAGGTCTCATCATACACCACAGAAATCCCCGCCTGGCGGGCTACTTCTTTCAGCACCTTTTTAAGGGGAGCATTTCTTTCTGAAAGTGTGATCTGCTGGGACAATCCTTTTGCGCTGATGTGTAAGCATGCTGCGAGCAGCAAAAAGGCGGTCAATTTCATAACGCAGAACATTTTGGTTGATAGCAATTTCCGGCAAGGGGAAACCGTACCACTAAAGTTTAATTGCATACTTTTGTAGTGTTTGGGAAATGACGAAAAAGGTTCTTGTAAGGGACTTATTTCAGGAACGCCCGGACCTTCCGGGGGTGTAGCAGCACTCCCGGATTTTTTTTGGGCGTAGCGCGCCCTAGCTCGTTTCGGTTGTCATGTTGTTAATCAGTTTTACTTTTTTACGTGGTGCGTCGTGGAAAACGTGGCGATCTTTTATTTGGTCATTTTTTTATTTAGCTACTTTGTTGTTACGATCAGCTTTCTGTCTTCCAGTTTAAAGTTGGCGCCGGTACTTTCCAGCATGTGCAGGATGTCCGACAGTGGCAGGTTACGGCTGATACGGCCACCAAACAGGCGGGCGCTGCTGCCGGCCTTGTACTGGATATCTACATCATACCAGCGCGACAACTGCCGCAGGATGGTACTTAATCCTGCATTATCAAATTCAAAGAAGCCGGTTTTCCAGGCTGTTACTTCCTGCACATCGGCTTCACGTACCAGCAGTGCGCCGGTTTCTTTGTCCATCATGGCCTGCTGGCCGGGCTTCAGGTATTTCTCGGTATTGCCTGCGATTACTTTTACGGCGCCGGAGATGAGGGTGGTACGTTGTTCTTTTTCATCGGCATAGGCCATGATATCGAAGGCGGTGCCGAGCACCTGAACAGCGATGTTATTTACTTTTACAATGAAAGGTTTCGTTTGATCGGGCTTCACCTCAAAGTAGCCCTGGCCTTCCATTTCCACGGTGCGGGTATTACCGTTGAAGGCGGTGGGATATTTCAGGCGGGAGGCGGCGTTGAGCCATACGTGAGAGCCATCGGGCAATACAACGTTGAACTGTCCGCCGCGCGGCACGGCGAGCACGTTGTAGCCCGCGGCGGCATCTCCGGTATTGGCGGTGTATTGCAGCTGTCCTTTATTTTGTTGAACGATTGTATGGCCCTGTTGTATCACCTGGTTGCCGACGCTATCAAGCGTAACGGTGGAGCCATCGGCGAGGGTGAGCACGGCTTTGTTGGTGCCGGGTGTAATATCGGTAGTGGTATTTTGTGCAAGTGCGGGCGCTTTTGTTTGTCTGGCGGTAAAGAAGAAGGCGGCAGCCACGGTGACCAGCGCGGCCACAGCGGCGGCGGCGAGCCATTTGCGGCGGCGCATAGGCGCCACCTTTTCACGGCTGATTTCCTGCAACAGCTTCGTTTCGATGCGGTTGCTCATCGCTTCCGGTGCCTGGTGCGTGCCTTGCATTACCTGATCGAAATCCTGGCGCATGGCGGCCAGCAAGGGTTTGCGGGCATGGTCCGACTGTAGCCAGTCGAACAGTTCGGCCGCCTCGGCGGGCGTCACCGTTCCCGCGAGATACTTTTGCAGTAGTTGTTGGTAATATTCTTCAGGATGCAGCATATATCAGTAATATCCTGCAACGAAGAAAAAGGGTACCCCTCTTTGAAAAAAAAATTTTTAACGGAGCCTGGCCACAATAAAAGCGGCCAGCAGGATATCGCCGTGACGGTAGATATAATCCTGGATAAACCGCATGCTCAGTACCATGTGTTTCTTGACGGCATTACGGGAGATGCCGAGGATGGCTGCCGCTTCATCATAGCTTTTGCCTTCCTGGCGGCAAAGCCGGAAAACATGGAGCCGTTGAGTGGTGAGGCCCGCCAAGGCTTGCTGGAACAGGCGGTCGTATTCTTTAGCCAGTGCGGCTTCATCGGGATGTTCGCTTTCCCGCTGCATCAGCTGCAACAACAGCTGCGAGCGCAGCTCCTGGTCAGTGGCCAGTTTGTGAATGGTTTTGAAAACGTGGTTACGTGCGATTCGGTACAGGTAAGCGCTGAAGGAGAGCTGCGGATTGATACGCTCCCGGATCTCCCATATCTTCAGAAACACATCATGCACGAGGTCTTCCGCCAGGGAAGGCACTTTGCAGAAACGCAAAAGATATACATACAATGCAGGATGATAATGCCGGTAGATGCCGGAAAAGGCTGACTCATCTCCCTCTTTCATCCTGGTCAACACTTCCTCTTCTAATGGCATTCGCTCCATATGGGTATTTATGAATTTTTGAATTTTCGGATTTTTATATCTACAAATAAATCTAAAAATCCGAAAATCCAAAAATCCAAAAATATTACCGTCCCTGCATCCAGAGGCCGGTAGCGCGGTTCACTTCATCGATATTGTTGAAATTCACATGCGTATCGCGCATACGGGCGGCAATGGCGCCGGCCACCACTACTATTTTGAATTTATAGGAGTAGATATTGTAAGTACTGAGCGTGGGCAGCGTAGCAGTGTGATTGATCAGTTCGAAGAACGCATGCAGCCTCACTTTCCCCACGGATGTTTCATACGCGAACACATGGTAATAATTGCCGGTGAAATCGCTGAAGCGGTACGTCATTGATTCCCACTGGTTGGGATTATTTTGATAAGGAGCGATATACACCGCCACCATACCACCATCCAGGATAGATTGCGTGATGTTGGTATTGGTACGCTCGTAATAGCGGGTGGTATAGAAAGTATAGCTGCTAGCAGAGTTGGAGAAGCCATATGTGCGCCGCTGCCAGACAGTATCTTGCTGCCTGCGGCGCCCGTTGCGCCGGTAGCACCGGCCGCGCCGGGGGCTCCGGTCGCGCCTTTGAGGCTAAATCCGGAACCCCATCCTGCGGCGGTTTTGGGGCCATACAACATAGAGGAGGAGAGGTCGATATAAAAATCGCCGTTGGCGCCTAAAGTGCCGGCCGGCGTGCCATTGCCACTATAAATGATACTGCCGTTCTGCCCTGCCGGCCCCACGGGGCCAGCATTACCTTGCGCGCCCGCAGGCCCTTGCGGGCCCATAGGTCCTTCTTTTTTGCAGGCAACTATCAACAATGTGAAGAAGACCGTCAGTAAAAATGTATAAGG
Source organism: Chitinophaga vietnamensis (assembly GCF_902167635.1). GTDB lineage: Bacteria > Bacteroidota > Bacteroidia > Chitinophagales > Chitinophagaceae > Chitinophaga > Chitinophaga vietnamensis. Next base: position 171,781 of record NZ_CABHMS010000004.1, on the reverse strand, counting down.
GATTTTCTTAAGTTGGTACATGATCGTGATTTTCGGGGTGATTGATTACACTACAAATTTCGCACACCGCCACATTGGTGGCAATAGCGTTCGTACATTGTTTCACGCCCTTCGTGTATTGGTGCACTCAGGATTATAAGGATTTTCGAATTTATTGATTTTCGGATTTATTGATTTAATTGGAGCGGAGATGAACAATATTGCCATCTCCGCTCCAATTAAATCAATAAATCCGAAAATCAATAAATTCGAAAATCCTTATAATCCTGAGTGAATTTCAACGCGCGGCGTTCCGACCAGTAGTAATCATCGCCGAAGCGGACGAAGCCCACATGGCCGCCGCTGTGCGGCGTTTCGAGATGGAAGTGCGGGTGGGATGCTGCGATATCGTAGGGGTAGCAGGCCTTTCCGAGGAAAGGATCGTCGAGCGCGTTGATGAGCAAGGTGGGGATAGATATCTGTTGCAGGAAACGCAATGAGCTGCAACGCTCCCAGTAGTCGAGCGCATCTTTGAAACCATGCAGGGGCGCGGTGTAGCGGTCGTCGAACTGACGGAAAGAACGGATGTTGTGATAACCATCGAGGTGAATATCGTTGGGGAATTGCGCCTGCTTCAGTTGCAGCTTGTGTCCCAGCTCGCGGATGAAGCGCTGCATGTAGATCATATTATGCCGTTTCTCCAGTTCTGCGGAACTGCTTTTCAGGTCGCAGGGCACAGAAATGGCCACAGCAGAGCGTATCAGGGGATCGATGCGGTCGCCGCGTTCTCCTATATATTTTAAGGTAACATTGCCGCCCAGCGAGAACCCGACGAGATGTATCGATGTATATTTTTTCAGGGAGATGAGATAATGGATAACCGTATCGAGATCGCCGGTTTCACCACTATGATAGAAACACAGATTTTTATTCGGCTCGCCGCTGCAACCACGGAAGTTCATAGACACCGTATCGTAACCCGCTTCGTTGAAGATATGCACCATGCCCACTACATATTTACGGGTGGAATTTCCTTCCAGCCCGTGCAGGATCACTACAATACGCTTGCCGCCAACAGCGCTGAAGTCGAGATCCAGGAAATCTTTGTCGGGCGTAAGTATCCGCATACGGTCATAGTTGGCGCGCTTTATGCTGCGGAACAGCGACGGATAGATCGTCAGCATATGGCGATTGCGCAAAAGGAACGGTGCTTCGTAATCTGAATTATTTATAACCGGCATGAATAGTTTACTGTGGTAAACAAATGTAAATTTTTTATCTGACCCGCTTTTGCACAGTTTGCCCTTTATCCCAAATCGCTACCACACCAGCAGAGATAATACAGCCATAATATTTTATATCTTCATTACATGACGTTTGCCTCCCTCCTGATCAGTTTCTTCCGCAGCCTGGTGTTGTTCGGCGCCTTGCAGGGCATTATTGCGGCTATATTGCTGCTATGCCGCAGACCCGTAAAGCAAAGCAACGTATTGCTGGCGTTGTTGCTGATACTACTGGCGATGGCCTCCTTTAACACGATGTCCATCAATGAGCCATGGTTGGGCATGACAGCCTGGCTGGATATACTGGCGAACATATTTCCCTTAGTGGTGATCATGCCTGTAGGACCACTGTTATATTTTTATATCAGGAGTTACCTGGAACCTGATTTCCGTTTGCGCCGTCGGCAGGCCATTCATTTTTATCCTGTGGCGCTGGACCTGCTGCCCTATGCCGTAGCGGCGATGATCAAAGCCGGATGGATCAATGGCCGCTCTGGCTGGGACTTTATCGATAACTGTAACGTATATACGGATATTGCCCGCTGGATATCCGTGAGCGCCTATGTGGCCGCAGCGGTACGATACCTGCAACGGCAGCGGCCAACGGAAATACGCGAATGGCCCCGCCAGCTCACGCTGCTCTTCTGTTACTTCCAGGCCATCTGGTTATTCTATCTCATCCCGTATATCATCCCTCAAACCCGCGATCATCTGCTCTCCTATATGGGCTGGTATCCTGTATATCTACCCCTTACGGTGATCATCTACTGGCTCAGCATCAAAGGATACCTGCTATCGTTGAAACCTTTGCCGGCAGCGCCACTGAAGCCGGTAGCGGCAGAGGTGACCGCACAGGCCATCCGCGCCCTGCAACACGCCATGGAAACAGCACGGCTGTACCTTCAGCCGGACCTGAATTTACAGGCCGTAGCCAATGCCACCGGTATCCCGGCTAAAACAATATCTGCGGTGCTGAACCAACATCTGCAAATGAATTTCAACGAATATGTGAATAGTTACCGGGTAGAAGAATTTAAACGCCGGGTGATGGAGAGCGATATGCAACAATATACCATTGCCGGGCTGGCACTCGAATGTGGTTTCAATTCACAGGCTACCTTCCAACGCAGCTTCCGGCAGCTCACCGGCATGCCGCCTTCTCAATTTCTGCAAATGCGCTCCTGTAGCGGATAAGAGCTGTTGTCAAATCGCGATTTGAGCAGCAGTTTTTTAGGAGCGCCCCCTGTTTCGCCCGACCTTTGCGACAAATTGTTATCATGAAAAAGTTACCATGCCTGCTCCTCCTGAGCTTTATTTTCTTGTCGGCCACCGCCCAAACCGATACCCTTCAATTCCAGAAATTTCCCCTTCAGGCATTACAAGAAGATTTTACGACCATGCGTAAAGCGCTCGAAAAAACACATCCAGGTCTTTACCGCTACCACAGCAAAGCCAATATAGATCGTACCATGGACAGCCTCTATGCCACCTTGTATGCCGATATGCCTTTTTATGAATGGTACAATACCTGCGCCTGGCTTACCGCCTATATCGGGTGCGCGCATACAGCCGCCTTCCCGCCGGCCGGCTTTGGTGCGTACTATCAACAGCACGGAAAGTTCTTCCCTTTCAACACGCATTGGATCGGCGATAGTGTGTACATCTCCCTTAACTGCACCAGTGATACCACCGTGAAGGTTTTTGACCGGCTGCTCGCCATCGATGGCCGTAATATACTTGATATCAGGGAGCGCCTGCTGAGTTATATGCCCGGTGACGGCTATACGAAAAATGTGAAGGTGCAAAAATTCAACCTGGGACAATTCATGATGCAATACTACTGGAACATCGGCAGGCCGGATTCCTTCCGTGTCACCTATGCCAATGATAAAGGTCATGTGCATACTATTACCGTGCCCGCCGCTACCGTGGCGGAGCTGGGGAAGTGGGTCACGGGTAACCCGGTGAACCAGTGGCTATTGAAAACCTATACGCCGCGTGGCGAGCTTAACCGCCAAAAACCCTGGCGCCTGGAGCTCGTAGATTCTTTACGGGCAGCCGTGCTCACCATCAACACCTTTGGCTCCGTTTCGAAAATGAATATGGGCCGTTTTCTCGATGAATCCATGCGTACCCTTCAAGAGAAAAATATCCGTCACCTGGTGATCGATGTACGTAACAACAATGGTGGCGCCGATACCCTCGGGGTGCTGCTTTTCACTCATCTGATCCATCAGCCTTCGCGCTACTACCTGCGCCAGCATACTATCGTTGACGGCAGCACGGAATACATGCCCTACATCGATCTGGAAGAAGAAGAGAAAAAGCAGGTAAATGAAGAGCTGATACCGGAACCCGATGGCACCTTCACGATCAAAGCAGCCATGGCAGCCGGTGTGGCGCAGCAACAGCCGGCCGCCAATGCCTTCAATGGGAAAGTGTATGTGCTCATGAATGGCGCGAGCTATTCCACTACATCCGAATTTCTGGCGGCCCTGAAGGCCAACAAAGTGGCTACGCTGATCGGGGAAGAAACGCCCGGCGCCTATGCCGGCGGCAATGGCGGCACCTTTCTGCATATGCCGCTTCCCCATACCCGTGTGGAGCTGAACATCCCGATGGTGTATTACGATAACTACACCACCCCGCCCTTAACGCCCGGCCGTGGTGTGATGCCTGATATCGCCGTGCCTGACGATATCCGGATGATACGGACAGGGAAAGATACGCAGCTGGAGTTTGTGATGCGCCTTATCAAAGGGCAGTAGTTTCCTTATCTTTATAACATGACGCTGCCTACCTTCGGTATAGAAAAGATATTCGACCTGCCTTACCGGCAGGAAGATTTCAAGATCATGCATCATGCGCCGATCAACATGCCGGTGATTGAAGAACCGCACAAGCACGACTTTTTCATGTTGCTGGTGGTGAGCCGTGGCAGCGGCGTGCATACGATCGACTTCAACGATTACGCGGTGAAGGCCCGGCGGGTGTTTTTCCTCGCGCCGGGGCAGGCCCATCAATGGACGATGTCGGCCAATACGGGCGGTTACCAGGTGATGTTCTCTGCCGCCTTCCTGGCGCAGCAAGGGCCGCTGTGGCCTTTCTTCACACCGTCGGCGGCGCCCTGGCTACAGCTGGATGCCGTTCAGTACACGCAGCTCACCCATGAGCTGTCGCTGATGCTGGAGGAGGCTTCGCAGCGGAGCGTATCTGCCCGCATCCTGCATCACCGTTTGCAGATCGTGCTGCTGATGCTGCAACGCTGGTATACAACAGCGTATCCGGAAGATACAGCAGCGGCGCCGCATCATCTCATCAACCGTTTCCTGGTACTGCTTGAAAAACATTATGCCCAGCATAGCGAAGTGAGCTTCTATGCCGGCAAGCTGCATGTAACGGCCAGCTACCTGAACCTCGTATGCAGAAAGGCTTGCGGCCATACCGCCGGAACGTATATCCGTGAACGTTTGCTGTTGGAGGCCAAACGGATGCTCACCCTCACTGATATGGATGTGAAAGGCGTAGCCTATGCGCTGGGATTCAATGATACCTCTTACTTTTCCCGCTTCTTCCGGAGATACACCGGAAAAACACCGCTCGATTTCCGCAGGCACTTATAAAAAGTACCCGCACTGTTATAATTAGTACCATTTCAGGGCGGTATGCCGGGCTAACTTTGGGGAAGGTCTTTGAGGTTTTTTCGTTATTTTTCTGTCCTGAAAAAAATATACGCATGATGCAAAAGCTATTACTGTCGGCCCTCCTGGCCCTCGCCGCTACCGGTCTTTTTGCCCAGCAAAAAGATAACAAGGATCTGAAACAATACATGCTGATCGTCCGGTACAATACCGACGCCAAGCCGGATCCCGCTACCATCAAAGATAATATGCAGCACTGGGGCGCCTTTATCGGCGGACTGGCGCAGGAAGGCAAGCTGGTAACAGGATTACGCCCGGCACAGGAAGGCAGAACCATCAGCGGCAAAGACAAAGCCGTGAAAGAGGGCCCGTACGTTGCCAACAACGATATCGTGAGCTCCTTTTTTGTGGTAAAGGCAGCAGACCTCGACGATGCCACTACCATCGCCAAAAAATGTCCTATCTATGAACTTGGCGGCAGCGTGGAGATCCGCGCAGTGATGAACAACTAATAAAACAATCATACAGGACAGGCGCCACCGTTGTATCAACGGCCGGCGCCTGTTTTCTTTTTAAGCAACAATGATGAAAAAACTGATCCTCGGCGCAGCAGCGGCATTATACACGATGAGCGGATCTGCACAACAGGTAAATCTGATCATAAGATCCGTACAGGTGATAGATGTAAAGACAGGCAAGATCACGCCGCACCAGTCGATCGCTATCCGGCATGATAGCATCATCCGGGTGATGGATGACCAGCAGGCGAGCCGTTACAAAGCAGCACAAATATTCGATGGCGGCAATCGCTATGCGATGCCCGGCCTCTGGGATATGCATATGCATTTCGGCGGTGGCGATACCCTTGCAGAAGAGAACAAAAGCTTTTTATCCCTGTACCTGGCCCATGGCATCACCACCATCCGTGATTGCGCGGCGGATATCAGTCCGCTTGTATTGCAATGGCGCGATGCCGTGAACAAAGGCGAGCTGCAAGGCCCTACCATCTTCACTTCCGGTCCTAAACTAGAAGGCTATAAATCCATCTGGCTCAATGACCTGGAAATAGGCACCACAGCGGAACTGCGGCAGGCGCTGGATTCGCTGCAAAAGCTGAAAGTGGATTTCATCAAGATCACTGACAATACCATAAAACCTGCGCTATATCTCGAAGCGGTGCGCGAAGCGCGCAAGAGAGGCTTCGCCATCTCCGGGCATGTACCTTATGCGCTCACCATGCAAGAGGTATCTGATGCAGGTCTTAGCTCCGTAGAGCATCTTGGCTATGCCTGGAAAGCAGGCGTGAAAGATGAAGCGGACCTCTCCCGCCGCATTGCTGCCGGCGAGCTCAAAGGCCGTGATATCAATAAATATATCATCGCCCATTTTGATACAGTCGCCGCAATGAGCACATACCGCCTCATGGCGAAAAACGGTACAGCCATTACGCCTACGTTGAATATCAGCTATACGATCGCCTTCCTCGACAAAGACGATCACGCACATGATCCATATCTTCAGTATATCGGCAAAGGATTGCAGCGCACGTACGAGTGGCGGGTGAAAAGAGCTGCACAGGATGATAGCGCCGCCATCGCCTGGCGTCATGAAGTGTTTGAGCGCACCGCTGCGATCCTGCCTCTACTGCAAAAGGCCGGCGTGAAGATCATGGCAGGCACGGATGCCGGCTATCTCAACTCATATGATTTTCCGGGTATTGGCCTGCACCAGGAGCTGGCGCGCATGGTGGAGTATGGCCTCAGCCCATTGCAGGCTTTGCAGGCATCGGTGATCAACTCACCGGCTTACCTCCATCAAACAAATTATGGCGCAATAGCTGCCGGCAAAAAAGCAGATATCCTGCTGCTGGAAGCCAATCCACTCGAAGATATCCACAACACACAGAAGATAGCGGCATTGGTGGTGAAAGGAAAAGTACTCGACAGAAATGCACTGGACAAATTGCTTGGTAGCGTAAAAGAAAGTATGGCGTTAACAAAATAATTGTTACTGATAACTGACCCTCAATAACCGCTCCAGGACCGGCACGCAGGCCGGTCCTTTTTATTTTATCAGTCGGAACATACGGCTCCACCGGATCTTGCGGTTTCCTACACTGAGCCAGATAAGTGATGCTTTGCCAACGATATGATCTTCAGGCACGTAGCCCCAGTAGCGGGAGTCTTCTGAATTGTGGCGGTTGTCGCCCATCATCCAGTAGTAGTTCATTTTGAAGGTGTAGGTGGTGGCGGGTTGGTTGTTGATGTATATCTTGCCGTTAATGACGGCTAACTTGTTCTTTTCATAGGTAGCGATGATCCGTTTATAGAAAGGTAATGAGAGGCTGTCCAGCTTGACAGTGGCGCCTTTGGCAGGGATGTAGAGAGGTCCCATGTTGTCTTCGTTCCAGGGATAGTGTTGGTATTCGAAAGGGAAGATGCCGGGCATGGCCACCTGCGCCGATCTAATGTCAGGATAAACAATCGCGTTCATTTTCCTAAGCTTGTTTACCGCAGACGGGACAAGATTAATGATATAGATAGTGGAATCCGTATTTATTGAAACTTTTTCAATAATATCAAGATTTTGTAACCATTTACTGCTCAAATCACGACATCTGTTAGACATCATAACTTGATATGGCTGCTCCGACTCATTAGGAAATATTAGTGCTGTCTTATTTATGTAAATATTACCATTTATAATCTGCAAAGAATCGCCTGGCATACCGATACAGCGCTTGATCCAGTTTTCTCTTTTATCCACCGGCCGCCACATAACCGGTGGATAATCTTTTTTAATCTGCCCATACCCTAACGACCGTACCGTGCTATAATAATCCATATCGTCACCGCTAACACTCTTCAACACTGTATCACCACAGGGATAGTTGAATACAATCACGTCATTGCGTTGAATATCACCGAAGCCCGGCAGCCGTTTATAAGGCCACTGCACCGCTGTAGAATAGGACTTCCTCGTTTTGGAAAATGGCAGGGTATGCAGCGTAAAAGGCAGCGCCAGCGGGGTATTGGGCATACGCGGGCCATAGGCCAGTTTGTTCACAAAAAGAAAATCATTCACCAGCAAGGTCTTTTCCATAGAGGGAGACGGGATCACGAAAGCCTCAAAGATAAATGTGCGCAGCAAGGTAGCGCCCACCACGGCAAATATCACCGCCTCTACCCATTCTCTTAACTTTGATTTCTTCTTACGCTCTTCTGTACGTCGGCGGCGCCGGGGAAAAAAATTCATTTCGGGTAGAATTTAGGATAAGTATGAGTAATGAATATAACCCGAAACGGCAGCAACAGGAATGCAGTCACTGTTTTCATCTCTATAAAATGTCAAAATAACTTATATTCATGGCCGGTTTTAATCCACGTTAAAAACATTCATTACAATGCACACTTCCAGACGTTCCTTCCTTCAGACAGCAGGCCTGGCAACAGCCGCCATGATGCTGCCCCGCGGCCTGTTCGCAGCACCAGGTGCGCTGCCTAAAAAGATCGGCATACAGCTGTATACCCTCCGTGACCAGCTCGACAAAGACCCGAAAGGCGCCATCGCCAAAGTGGCCAAGATCGGCTACAGCGAAGTCGAAACTTACGGCGGCTACAAAGGCCCCGGTGATAAAGGCACCTTCTGGGGCCTCTCCACCAAACAGCTGAAAGCCTTGCTGCAACAGCATCACCTGAGCACGCCCAGCGGCCACTACATGCTTAACGACTACCTGCTGCCTGGCAACGGCAACGATGAAGCCCTCAAAGCACAGATCGATATCGCCGCAGAACTCGGTCAGCGCTACCTGGTAGTGCCTGTACTGCCCCTGCCGCTCTGGGATAAAAAAGTGACCTCGGACGATTACAAGTTCATGGCTGCACAACTCAACAAGGCCGGCGAGCTGTGTAAGAAATCTAATCTTAAAATCGCCTACCATAACCACTATTGGGAGTTCAAGCCACTCACAGATACTGGCGGCACCGGCTATGACATCCTGCTCAAAGAAACCAACCCCGCGCTGGTATCCTTCGAGCTGGATCTCTTCTGGGCAGAAAAATCCGGACAGGATCCGCTGAAACTCTTTGCAGAAGCCCCCGGCCGCTTCTTCGCCTGGCATGTAAAAGATATGGACAAGAATAACACCGGCAGCCTTACCGCCGCCGGCACTGAAAACAAAACTTCCATGGAGCTGCTCTCCGGCGTTACCTTTGCCGAAGTAGGTACCGGCAGCATCAACTTCCGCGAGATATTCGCCAAAGCCAAAGAAGCTGGCGTAAAGTATCTCTATGTAGAGCAGGACAGGATCACCAAGGATCCTTTCGAGAGCATCAAAGAGAGTTACACGTATGTGAAGAATAAATTGCTGAAATAGTTCTTTTCAGCTGACGATTCTAAAAAGGCATCCTCGCGGGGATGCCTTTTTTCATGCCTACTGCTGTGACATCGCAATAGCTTGATTTAAATTGCTATATGGTGTTTCATGCAACCGTAGGCATGCTGCACTATCTCAAATAACCGAACCCTATAGCCGGCGCAACAGACACAACATTACTTATACGAATTAGCGCAGCGCCGGGGCACTTAAAACGATAGATATCAAGATGGTTACTTTACAGTCGCCGGCCGCTATTACTTTCACAGTGCAGGCCAGTATGGAGGCGCTCGTCCGCATCATGAACGAGCTGCCATCCACATATGATCATCTGCGGATACCTGAAGCCGCGATCACCTTTACCGAAGGGCCTTTCGGCCATTACTTCAGCCAGGAGCTGAGCAGCCGGGAGTGGCTGATCAACTGGCAGCAATATCACATCACCCAACGTGTGACCTTACAGGCTAGCATCCGGCAGCCCGCCGCCATCCTGTGCTGTGTAACGCAAGGTGATTTTACCTTTCGTTTGCGCGCACATGAAGTACACACACAAAGCGCTGGTACCTGCACCTTTTATTATATGCCGCCACAGGTGAGTAACCTGCTTACATTGGAACCCGGCATCTACCAATTGATGTACATCTCTTTTTCACCCAATTATATCGCCGAATTTACAGAGCTGCATCCCTGGTTCCACCAGGCTTACAAGCGCTTGCAGGGAAAAGCAGCTACCGCACAAGCCCTGCCCACCTTTCCATTAGATGCCGCCGCTGCTGATGTGCTGCAACGCATGCAGCAGTGCCAATCTCCGGGCCCTGGCAGGAAATTCTTCTTTCATGCGCGTATCACAGATCTTGTGCTGCTGTATTTCAGCCATCACTGCACACAGTTACCTGTTGAAGATAAAAACACCGAAAGTATTATGCTCAGTACCGCTGCTTTCATCCGGAAGAATTTTCATCAGCAACTGACCATTCCACAATTGAGTCAGCAGGCGGGCATGAACATCACCACCTTTGAACGTACATTCAAAAAAGTGATAGGACACTCGCCGCTTAATTATATAGTTGGATGCCGTTTGCAGGAAGCCGCCAATCTGCTGTCTACAACGGCGGTTTCAGTGAAAGATGTAAGTAATAATGTAGGATTCACTAATCCGAATTACTTTGGCATTGTATTCAAGAAGCACTTTGGATTTACGCCGTTAGATTATAGAAGAAAGAATAGCGCGTGACGAAAAATTATAGAAACAAATTTGAAATACTGTAGAAATCTTTCTGAAAATAATAGCAATTTTATAACATGACGGTTGAGAAACGGAAATCGTTTCAAAAACCAGATCGGAACAAAATAACCAGTTGACCGGTAGTTCGGAAGAACAGCCACAACATATACCAGGCGCTCATTACCTCAATGAGTCATTTGAAAAACTTTAGAGTAAACCCTTGAATTAAAAGTAAATCTATGCGGGCAATTTTAGCAATCCCATAATCCGGCTTTGACAAGCTGGCGTACTACACAACGTTTTACAGCTAAAACAAAAATGTTTAATCAACAACAGCGATGATTTGCCTTGCTGGCATGCGTGGCGGGCATCCTGTGCTCCGGCAGTATTTAACTTTAATCAGGACATCAATGAACTACCTTACCGATCGCACGCAGGAAAGTAATTTCTTGTCATTTATCTTGAAAGAAAAACAGAACAGGACCTATCTTGGCATCGCATTGGCTGGCATTATCATACAATTGGTAATATTCAAAATCCTGTATCCGTTTGCAGATTATTTTAGCGACTCCTATAGTTATATATATGCAGCAGCAACAGGCCGTGATGTGAATATATGGCCTATCGGCTACTCGAAGTTCCTGGCACTGTTTCACGTTATCACGCATTCCGACACCGCAGTGGTAGCCTTTCAGTACCTGTTCGTAGAACTGACATCACTCTACTTTTTCTTTACAGTACTATACTTCTACTCACCGGTAAGAAGAACAGCGATCATTATCTTCATCTTCCTGTTTTTTAATCCGCTCTTCCTCTACCTGAGTAATTATATATCCAGTGACGCGCTGTTCCTCGGATTGAGTATGTGGTGGCTGGTGCAGCTGCTGTGGATCATCCACCGGCCATCGCCGTACCAGATAATTACGCATACGCTGGTGATCACGATAGCGTTCACGGTGAGGTATAATGCGATCTACTATCCATTCATCACGGCACTGGCATTTATCATCTCACGTCGTAGCCTAACCCTCAAAGTAATAGGAATAGGGTTGCCGTTGATATTGATCTATTCATTTATCAATTATACAGAGTACAAATCACAGGAAATAACAGGCACCAAGCAGTTTTCAGTTTTCAGCGGCTGGCAGATCGCAAACAACGCCATGTATATGTATCCACATATACAGGTAAATGACAAAGACTTGCCGATAGAAACGCAACAGCTGGCAAGACAAACCAAGCAGTTCTTTGATACACTAGGCTTTGAAACAATAAACGTAACACCTGCCAAAGGCGCTTACTTTATTAAACATTCAAACGCTCCACTGAAACAAGCCTTGTACGCGTACTGGTCTACCGATACCTTGGCGTCGGATGTGAAGGCCTGGGGAAAGGTATCTCCTATGTTTTCTAAGTTCGGTACAGCACTAATAAAGAAGCATCCGATTGCGTTCTTGAGATATTATCTTCTTCCTAATGCGGCCAACTATCTTGTGCCACCTTTGGAAAAAATGGAAGTTTACAACCTCGGTAAAGACGTGGTCAGTCCCATAGCAGCACAATGGTTTGGTTATAGCAGCTTACAGATAAGATTCCTTTCCTCCTCATTGCAAGGTAGTTTGCTGATATTGGAATCACCGCTATTCATGCTATTACAGTTAATGCTTATTGCCGCGTTACTATGGCTCTTTTTTAGTGGACAACTAAAAAGGACTAGTACTTCTTTCAGAAGTGGGTTGCTGTTGATCGGCATCTTGTTGTTGACAAACTGTTTGTTCAGCATCCTGGCTTCCCCTATTGTGTTCAGGTACCAGATATTTCCGATGATCCTGTTCTTAACATTTGGGCTCTTACTCGTTGACTATGCTATACAGTTCAGTAATGAAGATGAAAAAGCAAAGGAGCATACACCGAAGGGCGCTGGAGCTATGGAATTAAATGTATGACTATGTTTTTCAAAAAAAATATATACTACGATTTTGCGAAGCACGTCACTGCCGGACCAGATTATGTTGAAGATTTCTTTTCTTCCCAAGTCGGTGTGGGTAGCAATAGATCTGAGCATTATCAGAAGTTCCTTGAAACGCTCAGAGATAATGAACACAGGATTGGCAAAAAACATGACTATGTAATCCCGTTTCTAACTGGTTATTTCCACCAGCAGTTAGCCATCGGGCAAGAAAATGTCGCCATACAACGATATCATACAGATCAAGCGCTTACTGCATTCAATGATTTTCTGTCTTCACAAAAAGGTGAAAGAGACCTGCAGTACTTTGCCAAATGGCAAACAGGGGAGCTTCTTCAGCAATTAGATACTCCTTGGCCCGAAGTAGAACAGATATATCTCGCCACACTCGAGCTGGATACTGCACGTGGAGAGGCTATACGTAACATCATTCAAATGTATTATGCCATGCACGAATGGCGGATCGCTTATATATATAGCTCTTACTTTATGGCTCAACTACAGGGGAAACCACCTGTTGATACCCGGAAATGGTTCATAGATACAGCTTTCTATCATTGGAAAATCCTGGAGTTTCATCTTCCACTTTGCCTGACCTTGCGCAAAAAAGATGAAGCAAGGAAAGCATACGAAATGTTGATGAGATATACGGTTAATCATCAAGAATGGTTCACAGCAGATGATTTAGAAAGGTTCAGGAACTATCAGCTTGCATTGATTCAAAACAAAGGGGGAGTACCCAACATTATTGCCATACCGAAAGCATAGAATTATGAAAAGATTCGCATTAAACTTCATTTGTAAGAATGAAAGTCATATTATAGAAAGGATGTTAACTTCGGCACTTCCATTGACAGATCTCATTGTGGCATTAGACACTGGGTCAACAGACGATACTATTGAAGTTATTCAAAATTTCGGCATACGGCATAATATACCAACCTACGTTTTCGAACGACCCTTTGATGACTTTGGTAGTTCTCGTAACTACGCATTAGAAATGCTGAAAGAAACCACTAACGCAGCAGGATGGGATTTGGAGCAAAGCTGGGGGTTTTGGATCGACTGCGACGAGCAAATAGAGATATCTGCTTCTTTCAAAAGAGATCAAATTAACCAAGATATCTACTACGTATCCACTGTCTCAGAAGATATAAATTTTACTAAACAACTATTCTTTCGCTTATCAAAACCTTTCTACTGGAAAGGGGTGGTACATGAATATATCGCACACAATGACCCTACAATACAGGAAGCAATTATATACAATATTCAGGTCATCTATGAAAAAAAAGGCGCTTCCTGGCAGGGAGACCTGACCCAAAAATTTCTAAACTACGCAGAAAAGCTCAAAACATTTATTGATCAAGGCAACCCTGAGTACAGATGGATATATTATGTAGGGCAAAGTTATAGTGCAGCTGCAATGCATAGTACCTCCAACCAGCAGAAAATGGATTTATTGCTGCTGGCACGTGAAACTTATCAGAAAGCACTAAACATAGATAACCTTGAGAGAGATGAAAAGTATAAACTCAAAGAGCGTATTGCAGATAATAAGATCCGATGTGGCGAGAGATGGTCTGACATCCAGCAGGATCTGCTCAAAGCCCATGCGATAGACCGGCGAAGAGGTGAACCATTTTGCCCTATTATAGAGCATTATATTGAAAAGCAAACATGGCAAACGGCATATCTATACAGTTCTTTTGCTTATAAGAATTATCATCAAAAAAAGCCGAAAGATGTTGATATATCGGAATTAAGGGCATCTGTTTATGAGTGGCAGCTATTGTTCTATCATTATTCTGCTTGCCTACATTCCGGCAGAATAAGTGAGGCAAGGCCATTGCAGATTGAATTAAAACAGTTGATCCAAAATAGTCCGCAATCCTTCACTGAAGAAGCGGTACAGCATATTAAACCACATCTGAGCAAGATATAAGCATAAATAACAAAATGACAGAAGCAGCAACTATAATAACCAAACGTCCACGGTACGATAGCTGGTTGGAAGCAAACGGTATACCTTTCGTGCCTATTGGCCACTATCTGCAAGTGGGTGTTAGCAACATCTTACAAGGATGGCTATTACATTTGTCTGTTATACCAACTCAAATTATTACTCTATTAGAGCGGATATGTCCGCTACTGATCAAAGAAAATATTGCCTTTAAAATACCTGCAACGGAAGAAATAGCGATAGCTATATTGGGAGGGCATCTTGGCCATCAATTATTGGGTAAAATAATTACGGTATATCCTTCCTCTGACGAGGAAGCTGCACGCGTAGCAATGCTTTTGATCGACCTTACCCGCAACTTCAGTGGACCAGCCATCCCAACAGACTATCATCTCGGAGGAATTATATATACCCGATACGGTGGTATAAATCCAATGCAGTTCAAGGATAACAACGGAGCATTAGAATCCTTTATTTATGATGCTACCGGCAACTTGGTAAAGGATGAAAAGCCGATACCATTCACATTGGCAAATGACCTCCAATGGCCTTTCAGCAACATCAAGAAATATACAGAAATTAAAGAAAAAACATGCTATAATGGCAAGTATCAGATCACATCATTGTTAAAAAACGATGCAAAAGGCATTGTAGCAATTGTAACGAATCCACTGAAATTCAGGAAGAATTCATATTTCATCCTTAAGGAAGGTAAACACCACGTCTCTTCAGATGATCATGGAAGAGATGTACGCGATCGGCTTCGCTGGCAGTATGAGTTACATAAACAGCTAGAAAATGATTTCTTCGTCCCTCAAGCGATAGATCTTTTTGAGGAAGATGACAATCTTTACTTTGTAATGCAGATGATGGACGGGATTCCATTAAGCGATTTAATTGACGCTACTTACCAAGGTAAAATGTGGTTCAATCTCAGTATGGATGCACGCAAACATTTACTGGGTTTATTATTAGAACTGTTTCATATTATAAAAAGGCTACACCAAAGAGGTTTCGTGCACAGAGATCTGAGTCCAAGAAACTTCCTGGTAACCGAAAGCGGTAAAATAAATTGCATAGACTTGGAGCTTATGTACAACTTGCGATCTGAAAAACCGCTTCCCCCCTTTACTTTAGGTACACCCGGATATATGTCGCCAGAACAGATGCGGGTAGACATACCAGATACTATGCAGGATGTCTACGGATTAGGAGGTATTATGATCAGGGCCTTCACCTGCTTGTCACCAAAATTATTCAATCCAGCATACCCGGAGGTGCTGCGACGTAACTTACGGTTTCTAATCCAGGATGAAGTATTAGCAGATATTATCTGCGCTTGTCTGGATCATAACCCAAACAACAGACCCAACGTATCAAAGCTGATAGATTTTCTTGAAAATTATGGATCACAGATCAACGACACGCCGAAACCGCTGATGTTCCTCAGTAGTAAAACAGATATACAGGATTGCCTAAACAAAGGTTATAAAGCGTTAACTGGCGCAAAACTCACGTCAGAAAATGGACTTTGGATATCAAAATCCATAAATAGTGACCAAGTACTTACAAATGAGCTGATCGAAACAACGAACTATTTGGGACTTCATACCGGCATAGGCGGAGTTGTGGATGTACTAGTCGATGCAGCTCGATTAGGTCAACCTATCGATCAATGTGGAGAGGCAATAAATAAAAACTTCGGCCATCTGGTAAATGTGTTGCTTTCACCAGATTACCCAACCACCCAGGGGCTTTATTTCGGTACTGCTGGCAACAGTCTATTACTAAAAAGGGGCATTGAAATAGGATGGCTGGAACCGGCTGATGAAATTCTTGATCTGATAAAAAATGGGTTATTGACGTTACCCGACAAACTGGGTATTAGTGAAGGGCTTGCCGGACAAGGATTGGTGGTTCTTCAGTGCCGTAAAATACTTGATCGGTTCTATGAACCGCTACTAAACCAAATAGTCGAAGAATTAATAAAACGACAGGAGAAAGATGGCTCCTGGGTAATTTCTACAGGAGAAAATTTGCTGAAGTTATATAGTTTCTCCCACGGCATTGCAGGTATCATCTACTTCATGCTAAAAGCCTATCAAGCTGTAGGGAAGCTGGAAATACTTCATTCCGCAATGAAAGGGCTTGAATTCTTGGAAAGCCATGCTATAGAAATTAATGGCAATAAGTCCTGGGGATACTTCGATGGAAATACAGATATTGATCCATGGCTGGAATATGGTGTCACTGGTATTATAATACCTTTTATTGAAGCTTACAGCATCACACAAAACATACAATACAAGAAATTAGTTATTTCCGCCTTACAAAATCACCCAGCCCAGATCAATAGTCCTTATCTAGGGATAGAAAGGGGGGTTGCAGGTTTGGGAGAAGTATATATCCATGCTGCCAATGCACTTAAATACCCCAGTTTTAAAGACCGTGCAGAATGGATAGCTCAATTTCTTTTACATATCTCAGTACCAGAGAGTAATGACACTGCCATATGGATAACAGATAACACAAATTTGCCATCCGCCGATCTGATGACTGGACATTCAGGAATTTTGCATTTTCTTTTACGATACATCAATTGGGAGTTATTATCCTATCCTTTATTTAAGTAAATATTTCATTATGAAAAGAGAAATTCTCCTAACAGTACTTTCAACATCATTGATTTTGATGTTTATGTACGCTGCTTTCAGCAAGGTCTTTGACTGGCCTGGTTTTACTCACGCAATGGAGATGCAACCAGTTCCTAATTGGTCAAAAACATTCTTGCAATGGTCTGTGCCTATTGTTGAGATATTTATTTCTATAGCATTAATATTTTCGAGATCAAGGCTTTGGGGCTTCTACGGAGCGTCTGTTGTAATGCTCGCTTTTACCGTTTATGTAGGACTAGGAATTGCTAATTTACTTCCATATACCCCTTGTGCTTGCGGAGGAGTAATTTCGCAGTTCACATGGCCTCAACACTTTGCTTTCAATTCTACTTTCCTATTAATTGCTGTCAGTGGTATAATCGCTGAAAAAAAATTGCTAAACAATAAGCATTCCTCAAGTTTAACACTAACATAAAAATCTTGCTAAAATTGGCAGCTCTCTTAATACAAAACTAACTGTTCATTGACGTGATCCAAATACACAAAAAAATTTTGCGCAAACGGGTTTAACATCAGGTCCCGTAAAAATCTGATCAATTGTTAATCATTTCAATATTTAAAACTATGAAAAAAGTACAAATGAGTCTGATGGCCGTAGCTGCTATCGCCGGTGTTGGTACCGCATTTGCATTAGCTCCTAAAGCTAGCAGCAATGCTGCCCCTGTTGTTTATGCACAGAAAGGTTCTGGTACAGTTACTTTCTCTTACACTTCAGTTAAGCCTCTGCCTAAGAGCTGCCAGACCTTTACCAAAAACGCAGTGTGCACTATCACCACAACTATTCCAATTGCGACTTTGAATGCCGCTCCGTACAATGCGACTTTCCCAGCTCAAGGAACTTCACCTCACGTGACTTACTTGAACTACACACCGGGTCAATTGCCCACACTGTTCCAATAAGAACAGATCTCATAATTAGTCCGTTAGGTGGCTGACTTGGTCAGCCACCTAATAACATATCCTCTTCGTTAAGTTCTACAATATTAAATTCATTAAAAGAAAATGAAAATAAGCTTGTGGGGGATTA
Source organism: Chitinophaga vietnamensis (assembly GCF_902167635.1). GTDB lineage: Bacteria > Bacteroidota > Bacteroidia > Chitinophagales > Chitinophagaceae > Chitinophaga > Chitinophaga vietnamensis. The sequence goes on along the minus strand of NZ_CABHMS010000004.1, from coordinate 153,644 downwards.
CAACTTCAATTAATATTTACATATCATCCGATCCAAGCTAAATATTTCAGGAAGATTACGGTTCGTCTACTTCAAATACAGTTATAGATTAACGCTAGCCGGTCTATCATTTTCAGAGGTCCTTTTCGCATATCTCGTATCAAATATTCCTCGACATAGTACTTACCGTCAATCATATTCGAACGTCCACATATAATATGAATAGAGCTTTACTCCATCTAATAAAAAGTATATGAAAAAGATACATTTTATCGTTTGTTTTATTGCATCAGCTATTGGAATAGGTGCCGCTATTCCACCAAGATACAATAGGCATTCAACACCTTCATTAATTGTCTATACTAAATTAGTCAGTGGGAATTTTGTGTACACAACTATACATATAAATTTACCCCTTACCTGCCTTGCATCGCTCAAAGGCATATGTACAATTTCCACTACTATAAGTATACTAGATTTAAATACAGGCTATAAGACTAGCTTCCCTGTGGAACATTTAAACAGCCCAGGATATGTTCGATATCTTACAACTACACCTCCACCAACAGTTTACCAGTAATAAGCTATTCAAGTTAAAAAACAACTTAACTTTAAACCTCTTTTAATCTCATTCAACGATGAGAGCGTCTCTAACAATACTACTTTGGGGAGCAACTAATTTTAGTTTGTCTATATGCGCACGATACAGTGGCGGCAACCATAGGCAAGTTGTTTACACGCTGGTACGAAATAATACTTTTTTCTATACGAATATGAGGCCTTCCGCACCTATCACTAGTATATTTTGCACTAGAAACTCTGCTTGCACAATAAGCACAACAATTCCAATTAGAGATCTGAACAGTATATACTCGAAAATATTCCCATCGGAAAAAATAAAAGGTCATCCATATGTAAGATATTTATCACCCAGTCCGACAGCATATGAGTAATAAATCTCATTGTGCAATCAAAGATTTTTCTTTATAAGAGTCATCAGTTCTTTTCCCTGATCTATTTCTGGGCGTAAAGGATTTTGAATAAATCGACCTTCCTTATCAATTAAAAAGATAGAGGGGCATCCTAGTATTTCATAGCGACTGGCTACTTCATGATATCTTTTATACTTGCCCGGAGCATTTAAATTTAGATTCTGAGGAGAGGTATATTTATCTTCTTTAATTGCATTAATCCATTTCTTTCGCGTATTTCCATCATCATTGACACTAAGGCAAATACTAACTAATTTAAATTTTTCGTCTTTTAACTGGTTTCGAATACTATCTAAGTATGGATGAATACTTATACATCCACCACATCCAATATACCAAAAATCGATTAAAACAACATTGCCTTTCAAATCAGAAAGGCGAACAGTATTTGAAGCTACATCTTTCAACGAAAAGTTGTAGGCAGTAGCTCCCGGTACAAAATTTTTAAGCAAATAAAGCATGCGTTCCTTTATTGAAGTATTCTTGATATATCCTTTATCCAAAGCATCTTTAATGCATAATCCAGATGAAACATCTAATGGAAATTTATTAATCAATCTATAGATAGCCCACTCTCTAACTGGGCCATTTAACATCTGAACGAAATAACTATATGCCTTCGATAAATCCTCCGGTTTGTGTAACTCATAAATCGATTTATAGTTATGTTCCGCAATCAAGAAGTCAAGAAATTCTAGGTAGTGCGATATAACGGGATTGCCTATGAAATCATTCCTAACTCCATCATTCCATATCGGATTCACTCCATATCTTTTCAATGCAATAATCTTTGCATCATTCAATTTGCTTATAACAAAATTCGGTGTACCGTCATTCACAAAATAATACTTAGCTGTCTGGCAACCAATTATCACCTTAGCCCTTAGAAGCCAGTAGTCATCGCTATTCAGTTCTGTCTTATATTTATCAACAAGCTGCAAACTTGCCTCAGCAAAGGAATCTACCAGAGTGAAATAGTAGTCAAAATTAGATGGTATTGCCTTAGTACTCCACAATTGCGGCGCACTATCAGACAGAATACTCAGCTCATGCAGGCAATTATATCTAGAAGATCCTCTTCCAGAAAAAACAAAGCTATTTCCGTTCCAAGACATGTTTACAGAATCTCCTGGTCTCACAATGAATGTTTGGCCAATAGTAAATTTCCTATCTTTAAAATCAATATATTGAAGAGTAACATCAATTGGATCCTTGATACTATCAATCACAAATTTAAAGGAGTGATTATGTATTGGCTGATTATAAACAGTATCTAATTGAAAACCTCTATTTACTTGCTCATTTCCATATGCACCTAATATTTTCGCTGAGATAGTCAAACTAACATTTTCCCCATTTCTTAGCACACTATCTCTACTTTCAATTATTGTAGCCGTCCTGCTTTGGGCAAAGCAAACAGGAGTAGAACAAAAAAATAAGAAAAATACTGACACAGATATATGGCAAAAGCAACTTATTTCTTCCCAATAAGAGTGATTGATGATGTCATCAAATATACTTCTCCAGTCTATTAACACTTTCATATACAACATATTTATTATTCAATATTTCTTGGGCTGAAACTATCTTGGGTTCTGTGGAATATTATTCAGTGCCAATTCCCGATCAGGAATCGGAAATGTGTATCGAACATCATTGGGAGGTAAAACGTAATTCACTCCATTTAATACTCTTTTCAACGTTACAGCAAATCGAGTATCTTTATTCAACCGTCGTAAGTCTAGCCATCTAAGCCCTCTATAACACAACTCCTTTCTTCTTTCATTCAAAACTTTCCGTAATGCATCATCGACCGAAGACGCGTTCAATGGCACAAATGTTCCTGCTTTATATCTTTTAACAAGCAGTGTATTCATATCTTTCATAGCGTTCTGTATATCGCCACGTCGTGCGTATGATTCTGCTCTTATCAAGTATATTTCATCCGTTGCAAGACCAGAGAAACAATATCCAAAATTAACATACTCATATGAGCCTTTAAAACGCAAGCCATCAGCATAATTCATAAAAAAAAGCCCCTTTCTTAAATCATTATCTTCAAACATACTATATAACGTGGAATCAACAATTCCTGTTGAGAAGGAGTACATGCCATAGAAATGCATAGTACAGTGAAAAATATCTTCTTGTAAGAACCTATCTGGAGATGTGATAAAAAAATAATCGGTATTGGTCAATTGATTGTAATCAACGAGTATACCATTTTTTTCAAGTGTTTTATTGGCAAAGCTCAGTGCCATTTCATATTTCCCAAGACAATTGTAAATTCTCGCCAACAATGCGTTTACTGTGAGCTTGCCTGGTTGAGTTAATTGAATTGGCCTCTCAGGCAATAGTTGGTATGCATCAGAAAGGTCCTGAAAAATCTGATTATAGCATTCTTCTTGCGTATTCCTACCTACCCTTACATTAAAATCAGAAATCAATCTCAGCGGCACTCCGAGATCACGCTGTGCTGTTGTTGAATCGTATGGTGCGGCAAACACTTGTAAAAGATTAAAATATGCAAACGCCCTGAAGAAAAGTGCTGTTCCTTTCAGTCTATCCACCATTTGCTTTTCTCCAGCATCAATCTTAATATCCGGCAGTCTATCAAGAATAGTGTTGGCATAGTATATCTGTGTATATGGATTATACCAATCTCGCACATTTTCCCCGGCTGAATAAACCTTTTTCTCCCAAAGGTATGCTGCCTGCTCAGTATAAACCCTTTCAATCCAGCCAGCATATGTTACGTAATACTCATCACTTGACACTTCTGGCAAATCAGGAACATTACCATCATTAAACAATGACTCATTATTTAACAATTTTTGGATATCACTCAAACTCGTTATTTCCGCAAGAGCAGCAGTTGGCTTTTCTGCAAGAAACTCATCTTGTTTCTTACAGGTAACGCTTCCCAGTACAATAAGTAAAAATGTAAAGTAATATATACTTCTTCTTGTCATAAAAAAATTTCTAATATTATTTAAAAGGTTACTCGGGCACCAAACGCAATACTTCTTGGCACCGGTATTTGCTGTCCATCAGAATAAATATCTGGATCTATTTTACTTTTATTCGCTCTCCATATAATTCCAATATTATTCAGATAACAGGTAAAAATAAGATTGGAAACAGGCAACCTTCTTAGTCTACGAGAATCAACTTCATAGCTCAAGTTTATATCCATCACTCTTATATTATCACCTTTTTCAATAAGAGCCGACGAATAGTTATAAAAAAGCATTCTGTCGGTATTTATCGGAGGATATTTGAAAGATGGAACATTAGTTGTCAATTCATCGCCGGGGTGTTGCCATCTTTTATAGTAATCAACATTTCCTGTCCCACCCGTAATGGAAGACACGTCACTTATGGATGTTCTTCTAAAATAGTAGTTGAGATTAAACAAAAATCTAAACGATAAAGTAAACTGTTTATAGGTAAATGTATTCCCAAGAGTAATTACTTTGGTAGGTCTGGACGGGCCATTGTAAATCAAGCTATCCACAGTCGCTCCATTCAAAATACTCTGATAATCAGTGCTAAGCTTACCATTTAAATAACCTTGTGGATCCCCACCATCGTGAGTAAGTCCACCAAATTTAAAGCTATACATGGCAAACATTGGATATCCCACATGAGGAATAATCCCCCCCCCGTTACCAGAGCCATAAATAAGGAAATCCAACACTGACGACTTGAGATCATAATTGGTCACCTTATCAATAGAATAACTGGCTTTGACGTCAGTTGTCCATCTGAAGTTCTTTTTATTAATATTCTTACTTACAAGCTGAAATTCAGCTCCATGCCCTTCAGTACCTGAAGTATTGCCAAAGAATGCGCTTACCCCGGTTGAAGGCGCTAATTGAGCCTGGCCAAACACATCACTACTTTTCTTTAAATAATATTCAAAACTTCCAACAATTGCTCCATTCATTAAACCATAGTCAATTGCCAAATTAATCATACGATTTCTTTCCCAACGTAGCTGCGGATTTCCGGGATTATTGATTCTTTCGAAAGGCAATCCCAAAAATGGCGAACCTGTCCCTTGAAGCGTTGTCACAACTGCTGCTGCATTCTTATTAATATTTGCAGTATAACCGTAAGTTGCTCTAATCTTCAAATACGGAAGCCATTTCACATGATAAAAATTTTCGCGGCTCAAATTCCATGCTGCCCCTGCTGAATATAACGGTACTGCTTTTTGGTTTGTTTCAACGCCGAACAAATTAGACTTATCGGTTCTAAAACTTGCTGAAACGGTGTATGTCTCTTTATAAGTATAAGCGGCATTTGCAAAATAAGATACGTAATTATCAATATTACTGGAGTATGCTATATTATTGGGGATTCTAGCGGATCCAAATGGATTCAAAGGGAAAAAGGTACTAAAATCAATGGTAGGAATATTATTAAGAGTACTTTTGTCAAACCCGTAAGCGGTACTCGTATTTTGAGTAACATTGTTGTGTCTAATTTCAAGTCCAGTGAGTGCTGATACTCTATGCTCTCTCCATTTTTTATTATAGTTAAGTTGTCCTCTTACTTGATGAGATAATAGTGTCAAAGTTCCTTCCTCGTTAATTCCACCAATTGGTATTGGATAAGACAAACTACCATCCTGGTTAATTTGTGTATATAAATTAATTAAATTCCTTGTATGATAGGTTGCTTGACTATAATAATTGTTTGTTTGAATTCCACTATTCTCATATAGATAATTTATTTCGGCATCTAGTGAAGGAAAGATATCATATTTCATTCGAAAGCTGAGTCGAGTGGCACTACTTCTCACTCTATTGTCTGCCATTTTAATTTCTGCCAAAGGAATATACTTCCAATTCAAAAAACCTAGATTAGTCATGCTATCTTTATACATAGAAGTTAGATCAACGGGGATCTCTATTGGGTTACCTTTCTCATCAACCAGTTTAGTATATGGATAGTTCGGTATTGTCCTGCCTGCAGAAGAGTTGGGATAGTTTATTGTTTGAACGTAGTTTATTCCAGCTCCAATTTGCAAATTATTCGTTGGATAAAAATTATATGTGGAATTAATGGTAACTCGGTTATCTCTGTCTCCAACTGTGGTCGCTCTATTCCGGTCATACCCTAAAGACAAATAGTAGTCGCTATTCGCTCCGCCTCCATTTATGCTTATAGCATAGGCCTGAGTTATAGCCTTCTGATAAAGATATTTTGTATACTCTTGCCGACTATCTATATGGCTTAATTGAGAAATCTTCTCATCTGCCTCATTAGAAGAAATTTTTCCAGATCTCGCGTCCGATAAAATTTTCACCACAGGAGAAACAATAGTTGAAAAGCTATTCAACATATTGTCATAATAGCCCATATTGAAAAGGTTTTTTTCAATACCAATATAATCTGATGACGCCAGAAAATTATGGCTATAAAAAAGATTAGGTTTACCTGAAATAGTAACATTTGAATTAAATGTTGTTGTCAACTTTTGTGATCTCTTTCCTTTCTTTGTTGTAATTACAATTACACCGTTCCCAGATCTTACTCCCCAAACGGAAGCTGCCGCAGCATCTTTTAATACAGTTACAGATTCTACGTCATTGGGGTTAATTCTATTCAAGTCGCCTTCATAAGGAAAATTATCAACCACAATCAATGGCTGATCAACTGCGAACAAAGTACTATGTCCTCTAATACTTATGTTATTCAATTTTCCGTCTGCACCTACCGTTCCTTTATTAAACACCAACCCTGCCACATTCCCCTCCAACCTACTCAAAATATCTGAACTTATCCTCTGATTAAACTGTTTATTATCCACAAACGCAAACGACCCAGTCGCCCGTTCTTTTGGCAACTTCTGATATCCCGTCGAAACAATATGCACTTCTTCCAAATCTTTCGTCACCATATTCAAATGTACGGCTATCTTATTACCAATCACTCTGGCATCCCTACTCTCATACCCTACCGAACTCACTTCCAGCCAACTCCCTTGCTTCACATCCTTCAAGGTAAACATGCCGTTACCATCGGTGCTGGCACCTTTCTTAGTACCTTTCACCATTACGGTTACACCGGGCAACGGCATGCCTGAAGAATCGGTCACTTTACCAGTTAATTTGGGGATGACAATACTGGTATCAGGTTCATCTCCCTTTGGGGCTATATATGACTTAGGGCTTAAACAGAAGGCGTCTAATGCCGTAATTAAAAATAGTATGATCAATATCGGCCGGCACAAGCCTCCGGCAACACACGATTTTGCTCGCATGAATGTAGAGTTTTTCGATAATGAAGAGTTATTGTGTAATAGGGTGGGTAATCTCGGCGTTCGTCTGGTTAATCAAAGCCTGGATACTTTCGTTGCGCAATCATATCTCCGATTGTTATCGTTCAATCTGAAGAATAAAAGTGTAATCAATTCCCTGTTTGTTCATTGAAGAAATTTTGTCCATTTTGGCAAAACTTCTTTGACAAATTTATTTTATGGAGACAGCTTATGTGTCCGGGATCATTTCTTGAAATTTGGATTAACAAACAGTTAACATCAATTAAAATAAAATTACAACCCGGTTTACCTTGTCGTAAAATCAGCCACCATTCATAGTTACAGGAAAATGTTCACAAAAATAATGAGTAAAAAATGATCAGTATGATCGAATTAATTTGTATAGCTTGTTGCAAAAGGGATAAAATAAAATTCGCTTCTCAAAAAGATATTTTTCTTATCGATCTTATTATTTTTCTCTTGGAACTCCGTTCCTCCTTTCAAATATACCCTGGCCATATTGACATGGATCATTTTGCTAGAGAAAACTCGCAGCTTGGTATTGTCAGAAACTGCAAAAAGAATTTAGCCTCATTAAACGAATGCAGCCTTATTAACAAAGCCCTTCTCATTTAAAGCCCGAGGTGCGGCCGCTGCCATAGAAAGCCTTCAAATATTACTCATCAACTACACCCAGCACAAGCAGATTAACAACCGATTAACAAACCCTTCCTCGCCTGAAATGCCTCATGGCAGCCACACTGCTTCCAATGTAACCATACATTGAACTCATTATTATTACCAAGGTGAGATTACAACAACTTCTTGAGGCCGGTAAAAAGTTTTCATCAAACTACAGATAGCCAGATCTCCAACTCCACCATACTTATAAGATCCTACAGTCTCCTGAAGCCTAGAAAGAGCGCTCATCAACTACAACCAGCACAAGCGGATTAACAACCGATTAACAAAGCTATTCTCGCCCGCAACGCTGCATGGTAGCCGCTCTTCTCACGTAAGCATACAATAACAATAAAGCATACACGAAAATAACCTACAAAGCCCCCTTATAAAAAAACAAAGGGGTTGCTTAGACAAGCACCCCATATGAACACTAAAAAATCCAAATCAAAAAAACTGCTTCCCACCCACTGGAAGCAGCCACTGCAAACTACCCGCCGGCTCCCGGCCTTGCAACCGGAAACCTTAACGGGCGTTGACTATTAAAGAAAGAAGAACCCATGGTTATAACTTGGAAAAAGACTGATGCAGCAACATTTTCCTAATTCAAAAATGATAACTGCTTAATGGTTATATTGATAATACAAATATATGGGGAGGAGGACGTGTGCCATTGAACAGGTAGCTAGAATAAGATGATTAACCAACGGTTAACGAGTGATTAACAAATGTAGATAGGGAGTCTAATACTAATAACGCTACAGCGGTAAAGTACTAAGCTCATAACATAAGCAACAGAAATGACGAGAGATCACAACACGCTCACGTCTATAAGTTAAGTGTAAGAAGGCAACGCAAACAGCATATGCCGGAAAGGTTTAACAGCCCAGCACCCACGCCATCGCCAAAGAAAACAGCACTGCCTGTCTCTCCAGCAACGCACGGTCCGCTGCATTGACAGCATGCAAAACAGGAGCTAAAAAAAATTCACGCCCACCCTACTGCTCACTATCATCATCAAACGGATTGAAGAAAGCCACCACCTCCTCACCTGCGGCAAAGATCGTATACTCCAATGATGGCCGCTCCAAACGGCAACGCTGCACATAACCATACGCCGCCTCATAATCTTCGAAAACCGTGTACGGCTCCTGGTCCTTGCCCCCGATCATCAGGTTGAAATGCTGATCCAGACAGTGTCCTGTAAATGCATCCGCTTTAAGCAATGCCACCTGCGAACCCGTTAATCGTGGAAATTCTGACATAGACAAAAACTTTAATACTTATAAATAACCACTCCACCTCCTCAAATCACCTTAAATTTGCGCCCGTAACTTAATAGCATAGTATTTATGGCGATGCACGAGATAGAGTCTCTCATTGAGCTCTCCGTTTACTCACTGGATAATAGCCAGGACGAACAACTGGATAAAAGAAGCCTCTTCTTTAACCTCTACCGGCTGCAAAGCAGCTTCGACACAGGGTTTACGCACTTCCGGGTGATGGACATCCTCATCAAGGAAAGGTTCGTTTATACCTTCCCCCTCAACGCCCATCCGGCCTATCAGCAACACCAGGCTTTTTTCGATCGCCTGGCCGCTACCAAAAAGTTCTCCTTTATATATACGAAGCCGGAGCATGATTGGGATGAGGAAAATAATCCGGTTGCCGGATATGCCAATTTCGATCACAATACCCAACAATATATCCTCTATTGCGATGCCGGATCTCCGCTATGGGAAACACTTGTAGCCAATGGCGCCCTCTCTGGCCCTGACGCCAAAGCGCCCGAAGATATTAACGTCTTCGAAGTAGCGCTCATTGTTACCGAAGCCGCCGGCGAACAAAAAAATAAGGATACCATCGGCCTCTGGTACCTCCTGCTACCCTATATCGTGATGATGGCGGAACAGGAAGGCATGCCTGTCCACTATAAAGCGCTCGAAGCCATCCTCGATATCGTAGTGGCCAATGAAGCTATCCCTGAAGAAGGCCTCCCACCCATCGATGATATCCCCGTGGGCGGCGAACTCGGCAAGTTCTGCACCTGGTGGTATGCTCCCGCCAAAGACCTCATGCAGCAAAGCGCCGCACCGGAAGCTGAAATAGACCTGGAAGCCATCCCCTTCAAAGAAAATGTAGAGAAAAGCAGCACCTGGTACGCTCAACAGGTAGTGGCCCTCCTCGAAAGCTCTACGCATGGCATCCAGTTCATGGAAGATAATGGCTTCAACAACGACACCTATCAAGGGGTGCTGAACAAGCTCGCGAAGGCATTGGAATATGCCGACAAAGGCCTGGAACTGGCCCCCGGCGAGCCTAACCTGCTCATGAACAAAGGCTCCATCCTCATGCTGCAACAGCAGTATGAACCTGCCCTCGCTGTTTATGACGAAGCCCTCGCACAAGCGCCTACCAATCCCTATGTACATCTCAACAGGGCCATCCTCTTCGTACATATGGACCAGATAGATAACGCCAAAACCGCCTTCGAACGTCTGCTCCAACTGGATCCGAACAACGAATTTGCGCAACAATGGCTGGATCATCTCAACAGCAAATAGAAAAAGCATTGGGCCTCGCCTTGCCCGCCGCCTACGCTGGTTTCCTGCAACAACAACAGTTGCGGGAAACCAGCGCCTTCGGCGATGAGCTCATGCTCTATGGCATGAACGACCTGGTAGAAAGGAACCAGCTATACGAAGTACAAAAATATCTCCCTGGATATATCAGCATCGGCGATGATGGCGGCGGACAGGCCATCTTGCTCAATACCGGAAACCCCGCAGTTTATATCACAGGCTATGGCGCCCTCTTTACCAACGACCTCCAACTGCTGGATCACGACTTCCAGCACTGGACAGCCAAGGGCTACTCCCTGCAAGTGATCCGCGAAAGCCCGTCAGTGGCCGCATTCCAGGCATCGGAAACATTCCGCCTCCGGCAGGAATACCATGCCCTCACCAGCGCACTCACAAATCTCAATAAGGAAAAAGAAAAATGGGATCTCAAAAGTTACCTGCTCCGCAAAAAGGCAATGGAGCAAGCCATCAGGGATTTTAAAAAGCTACACGAAGAGAAATTGTAAATATTATCTGGCGCCCGCCTTCTCTAACATCGCGCCAATCTCTTTATAATTACGCTGCCTCGCATGCTGTAAAGGCCGCACGCCATCTTTATCCGGCAGGTTCACATCGGCATGCGCAGCGATCAACAAGCTCACTACCTGCTGATGCGGGCTGGCGCCCCGCCCCAGGATAATGGCCTCCAGCAAGGCTGTCCAGCCCAGTTTATTGATATGATCCACCGGGAATTTTTTATCGGCTAACAACAGCCGCACCACAGGCAGGTACGCTTTCTCACAGGCGGGGATCAACGCTGTGCTGCCATAGCGGTTCAGCACTTTGTAATCTGCTGTTTTCAAACACAGCTTCACAATATCAGTAAAGCCGTTTGCAGCGGCATACAGAAAGGGAGAGTTCAAACTATGGTCCTGCGTATTCACATTGGCGCCAGCCCGTATCAGGATGCCGGCAATTGTTACCTGGTTCTTGTAAGTAGCCACCATCAAGGGCGTGCGGCCCAGGGCATCCTGCGCATCTATAGGCTCCCCACGAAGAATGGCCGCTTTCAGCGCCAGGGTATCACTCACCGTAACCGCCATGAATAACTTATCGGCATTCATTGTCACTGGCTCTTTTTTCCCGCATGCAAACAATATCACACATAGTAAAAGCAACAAGGAAGATGTTCTTGTCATAACCAAGTAGATTGCGCTCGTTTAAAAAAATGGTAATTACGGTAACAGTTACAGGACTTTTTATCAGCTAGCTGCTGCAAGATATAAAAAACCCGGACAGTTTTCACCATCCGGGTATCTTCCATTTTTATCAACGAACAAACAACGTCTTATTTCATCCACCAAACTTTTACGTTGGTGCTGTTGCCTCCCATCTTGTCCGACTGCGCCTTGTAATTGGCGGCATTATCGATCGATTCACGGTCAGGGTACTGCAAACGGTAGAAATTAGCGTAGGTGGCAGGCTCGCCTTCGCGCGGGGTACGGCCGGTCCTTCTCCACAGGTTAAATGCCAGCCAGGGCTCCCGGAAAAAGGAGAGCCATTCCTGGGCATATATCTTATTCAGCTTGTCATCATCGGTGCCTGTGAAAGCCACCTTGGGATTGGCCAGCATAGCGGCCATCTGGGCATCGCTGGGATAAGGCGGCGCCACCGCAGCCCAGTTGTCGTGCAATACATTGGTATTATGCGCAATGTCGTACCAGAACTTCACGGAGGACTGGATACCTGCTACATATTCAGTGCCCGCCATGTTCATATCCTTGCCCACACCCAATCCGCGGGCATAAGCCTCGGCTTTCAGGAAATGTATTTCCGCTGCGGTGATGAACAATTCCGGTTGATAATAAATATCACGAATGATATAATAATTGAAGAAAGAATAAGCGGTGTTGTCTTTGTTGGTGATATCATCATCCCGTTTGTCGGTGTAGGGATTTTTACCTTCGCTGGGATCAACACCCTGCTGATAAGGCGCCCACTGGCCTGCCTGGTTGGTTTCGAAGAAGAGCCATACGCGCGGATCGAATATCTGCGCGTTGTTGGTGCCATCGGCCATCAGGTCCCAACAGGTTTTGCTGGTGCGCACCAGTTTATGAGAGGTGAACGACCAGAAACGGCTGTCGTTGAGCACATAGCCGTTGAACTTCGCCGGCCACATGCCTACATCTTCGCCTTCACCGATCAGCGGCTGTCCGCCCAGCACGTATTGCAGGATGGGCGTGGCTTTCGTCGGGGCCTTCTCTACGATCTGCATGGCATAGCGCAGCAACAGGGCATTACAGAACTTTTGCCATTTGGTCATATCGCTACTGAAGAAGGTCTCGCTGTTGCCGAGCGATACATAAGCATTACCTGCAGCGGTTTTGGCGCCGGCGGCGGTTACTATATGCTTGGAAGCCCACATCAGCTGCGTCAGCAGGCTGTCGTAGATCTGCTCCTGCGGATCATAAGCGGGCCTGAACTCATCGGTGCTGTTCGTAAAGGCTTGCCCTGCCTTGAAATACGGGATATCCCCGAACTGGTCGGTGATGCGGAAAGTCTTATACGCACGGAGGATATACGTGATCGCCTGCACGTTGGTCATCGACTCTTTATCTCCCACAAACTGATCCAGCTTGCTTTGTATGAGATTGAGATTTTGCAGGGTATTGTAATAATCCACCCAGATATCGGAAGCGCCATTCTGGATCAGGTAACCTGATTTACCGCAAACCCAGGCCAGCTGCGTTACCGGGTAATAATATTCATTGTGGATAGAGGTCTGCTCCTGCCCTTTCAGGAACAGGGTGCTGATCACTCCATTTACCAATGGCGGGATATCGGCCTTCACCGGCAGGCCCGGCGTAGTGTTGATATCCTGAAAATCCTTGGTACAGGCGGAAAGCAACAAGGCGGCGCCTGCGATATAACGGAATATTTTTCTTGAGAAATGCATGTTAACACGTTTTAGATTTTAGAACGATACCCTCACCTGGAACCCTAATGAACGGAAACTGGGCAACGACATAAACTCCAGGCCCTGCGCATTACCCGCACCATTCACGCCTTCCGGGTTGATACGGTCCGGCAGCGTAGTGTAGAGATAGAACAGGTCCCTGCCTACCAATGATAAGGAAGCCGATTGGAATACTTTGGTCTTCCTGGCAATACGGTCCGGCAATTGGTAATTGATAGAGATCTCTCTCATCTTCACCCAGGTATTATCGAAAATAGCATTACGGTCTATCCAGTCGCTTCCTTTCACGCCATTGCCAAGGTCGGTGCTGCTCCAAACGCCATAGGTCATATACTTGTAGTAGTAGTGCACTACCTTGTCGTTCACTTTACCATCGGGGAACACGCCTGGCAAAATCACGCCCCAATTGGTTTTGGTGCCATTGGGCGTGGTGTAGGGCAAGCCGCCGCCATCTCTTTCTTTCAGTGTTTCAGGTGCCTGTCCCTGTTGCATGATGGTGGCATAAGTGCCGGACCATATCTGTCCGCCTATCTTGGCATCGATCAGCGTGCTGATAGAAATATTTTTATACGTAAACGTGTTGGTGATACCGCCAGTGAGTTTGGGCGTAGCATTGCCCAAAGGCACGAGGCCCGGCGTAGCCTGGTAGAGCGTACCATTCATGGCAGGATTGCCCAATGGGTCTTGTGCCATCAGCGGCAGTCCAGTTTTTTTATCATAGATATAATCATATCCGTAGATGGTGCCGAACTGATCGCCCACGCGGGCAGATACCACGGGGCCGTGCGCGCCGCCATCACCCCAGGTGCTGTTCATATCTACATGGTCCGTTCCGTCGGAAAGCGAGAGTAATTTATTGTTACTGTGCGCGAGGTTTAGGGCTACGTCCCACTGGAAGTCTTTGCGGTCGATCACTTTGGCGCGCAGGATCATCTCCATACCGGAATTTTCCAGCACACCGGTATTCACCACGATGTTATCCACACCGGAACTGCTCGGCAGTGGTGAACGCAATATCTGGTTGCGCGATTTTCCTTTGTAATAGCGCATATCCAGGTTGATACGGTTGTTCATGAAACCCAATACCAAACCCACATCGGTAGTGGTGTTGATCGCTGGCTTGAAATTGAGCGCTGGCAAGGATTTGGGCAGCATGATAGCGGTTTGTCCGCCGAAGGTGCTGATCGTATAATTGTAATTCACCTGGTACGGCGCCGGGTCTACGGCCGCTTGCGCCCAGGCCAGGCGCAGCTTTCCGAAGCTCAGCACAGATGGATCGGTGTGCAGCAGATCGGAGAAAACGAAGCTGCCCGCAAAAGACGGGAAGAAGTAAGACCATTGACCTTTAGGCAAGGTAGATGACCAGTCATTTCTTCCGGTGATATCGAGATAAAGGAAATCTTTATAAGACAGGTTGATGAAACTGTAGGCAGAATTCATCTTCTTGCGCAACTGGCTTTCTACCGCCGGGTGCGGGTTTCCGAGGAAGGAACCATCGTTCAGAGAATATACGAAGGGGATCGCCCAGGTATCATTATAATTGAAAGTACCGTAAGAGTTGCGCTCATACAGCGTTCCGCCGAGCGAGATCTTTCCGTTCAGCACCCCGTTGAATAATTTGTCTTTATGCAAGGTGGCGAGGAAGTCCATGTTGGAGGCATTGTCGCGCTCCAGGCCGCGGCCATAGTAACCTTTAAGGCCCGCTATATCCGTAGGCGTGTTCTTCTGCTGCATCTCGTTGGTGTTATTATCGAGGCCGCCGCGGAAGAGGAAGTCGAGGAAATCAGTAGCCTGGTAGTTCAGCTGTATGCCGGCCAGCAGCTTGCGGCGCGTCTGGTCGGTATTATTTTCATACATGTTCCACACGAGATCGGGGCCTGATAAAGGAAAGCCGCTCTGTGGGTTCTTGGAGCCATCAGGATTTTTATATACGGGAATATCTTCTCCATGATAGTTACGCGGGCCGTTATACACGAGGCGTTTCTGCCAGGAGTTGGCATCGTCGTTACCCAGTTGTGGCGGGTTATGGTATTGATTGATGATGTAGGAAGATGTGAGCTGCACATTCACGCGCTTGGTGAGCTTCATGTTAGCGCCCAGGTTGAAAGTGCTGCGGTTATAATCGCTGTTGGGCAATACGGCGGTGTTATCCAGCCGGCTGAAAGAGCCGCGGATAGAGCCCCACTCGTTGCCTCCGGAGAAAGCTACATTGTGAGTGGATTGCATACCGTTCTTGTACAGCAGCTTGATGTTATCTGGTTGAGGCACGTCCGCTTTGGTAGTGCCATCCCACCATTTCACGAGGGTGCCATCCATCTTGTGTCCCCAGGAGAGGCCAGGGCCTGGCCATCCCACCTGTGCATAGCTGTCTTTTCCATAAGGGCCGGTGCCGGTGATGGGATCTACGTAGAGGCCTGTCCAGCCATCGGTATAAACAGCGTTGCCATTGGCATCGCGGATATAATCTACCGGATCGAGCGACACCATGCCACCTGCGCCATATTCATTTTGCAATTTGAGGTAGCGGTAAGGCTGGGTTACTTTGTAACCATAGGTATAATCTACACCAAGACCGCTGCGTTTAGCGCCTTTCTTGGTGGTGATGAGGATCACGCCATTGGCGCCTTTACCACCATATAAAGCCGCAGCAGTGGGGCCTTTCAACACGCTGATGCTTTCAATATCTTCCGGGTTGATCATGTTGATAGGGCTACCGAAATCTTTTGGCGCGCTGGTGCTGGAGGCATCGGCTTTGTTGCCCGCATAGATGGCGCTGCCGGTGGGCGAGGTACGTACATCATAGGGCTGTGCGAGGTCGTTGGCCATAGGCATACCATCTACGATGATCAGCGGCTGGTTGTCGCCCTGGATGGTATTGTTACCGCCAATCACGATGCGGCTGGTGCCGCCGTCTACGCCATTGGGAGTGGTTACATTCACACCGGCCATTTTACCGCTGAGGGCATTGATGATATTAGGCGCATTGGAGCGCGATACTTCGGCGCCTTTCACTTCTTCCTGTGAAAAGCCCAGTGCGCGCACATTTCTCTTGATACCGAGCGCAGTAACAGCGATCCCGTCGAGCGCTGTGGCAGAGGATACCAGCACGATATTGAGGGCGTCACTACCGCCAACGGTTACACGCTGTTGCGTGAAACCGATGAAGGAAAATACCAGCACATCGCCTTCTTTGGCGTCCAGTTCAAAATGCCCGTTGGCATCGGTGGAGGTGCCGCGGTTGGTGCCCGCCACCTGCACGGTAACGCCGGGCAGCAGCGAGCCATCGGCCGCACGCACGGTACCGCCGATCTTCTTGAAGAGAAGGCGGAGGGCTTCGATGCTCATGGCGGCTTCGTTGCCTTTGTCTTTCTTCAGCACGATCTGTTCATTGATCACCTCGAAGGTGATATGCAGCGGATGCAGGAGCTTCTGCAATACATCGCCCAGTTTCTCGTCACGGGCGCTGAGGGCCACACGTTGCCGGGCCGGCAGGGTATTGTTGCTGTAGGTGAAGTTCACCGCTGTTTGCTCGGTGATCACCCGCAAAATGCTGCGCAGCTCACTGGGCGGCAGGCTCAGGGAGATCTTCTTGTTCAGTACCTCCTGCGCGCTCACGCTCTTGGCGAAAGTGCAGGTGATAAAACAGCACAACAGTGTTATTTGTAGCAAGGCAACTCTCATAAAAAATATGACAGTACGGTTGGAGTTTGCAAATTTGTGCATAACTTCAAAGTGTTTTGTTGTGATAAATACATTGAACGGCAAAACCTTCCTGCGTCAGTGTTCCAAGACGCCGCAGGAAAAAATCTGGTGGCGGTGTTAGCGCATCGCCACTTTCATTTTGGTTGATACGATGGTTGATAAAACGAGCTAAGTGAACATATTTTCTTATTTAGTGGAATGACAGGAAAAACTATCAGGTACAGGGCTTGCCGGTGATATACACCGCGTCGCCGCTGATCTTGTAAGTAGCATTGATCGCTGCACAGATGATCTTCAATTTATTCTCCAACGATTCATTGTCAATTCTGGTGGTCACCCTGCACTTCTCAAACAGGCGCCTGTCGGCATGGATACTGATACCATAGGCCTTTTCGAGAGCGCTGAAAATATCGTTCACCGGTGCATCATCGAAGGCGAACGATTGCAGGTTGACAGGCGCCATCGTAGTTATCGTATAGTCGTTTGCGTTAACCGTGTCTGGTATAAACGCCGCCGTGCGTGCATTAAAGCTGATCTTATGATTGGGCGTTACCACATAGCCGTTCTGGTCTGCGCTGTTGCGGTCATACACCGCCACCTTTCCGGTTCTCACCATCACGGTGAGGTTGCCGCTCTTGTCGGCGCTCACGTTGAAACTCGTTCCCAGCACACGGATGCCCACTTTGCCGGCGTACACATAAAAAGGCCTTTCCACATCTTTAGCGATATCAAAGAAGGCATTACCTTCCAGGAACACCTCCCTGTTATGGTTATTCAGGAAGAGATCATGCCGGATAGAAGCGCCGGCGGTGAGCACCACGGTAGAGCCATCGGCCAGGTAGGCCACCTGGTTGCTGTTACTCTGGTTGGTGCGTGTGATATGTTGCTTATCTACTTGCGCGGTGATACCTTTTTGTGTTGTTCCTTTTTTTGATGGCAGGAAGAAGAATAAAATGCAGATACCCGCGATCGCCGCGGCGGCAGCCACGCGCCAGGGGAATCGGCGACGGTGGACAAGCGTCAGAGATGGTATCACCTGCTGGTCAATATCTCTTTCAATGGCGGTATAGATGGTTTCAGGCAAGGCCGGATCTATTGGCATAGCACTTCTGCTGCCCAGCTGCTGCACGATGGCTTTGGCCTTCAGCAAGGTATCCACACGGTGGGGATGCTCCTGCATCCACGCCTCCCAGTAGCGGGTGCTGGCTTCATCGGGTTGTGTAGCCCAACGGATGAAATGATCATCCTGTAGCAGTTCCCAGGTGTCTTCGTTGAAGTGTTCCATGCAGTGGTATTTATAGGGCTCATAGTGCCCTTCCTCTACATAATGACAGAGAACATCTTTTTATACTCAAAAGATTTAAAAAAATTTTTTACCCCTACCAATATGCCGCCCCTACGGGGCGGATTGCATGGACAATTGCGATGCTACCAATATTTCGCCCCTACGGGGCGTATCGACACATTATCCCAGCGGGGCGATATATTGGTAGCACCAACATGGCAACAAAAATCAACGCCCCAGCGAGGCGATATATTGATAACACCAATGCGATAACATCCATCACCGCCCCAGCGGGGCGACATATTGGTAACACCAACGCGGCAACACAAACCACCGCCCCGTAGGGGCGATATATTGGTAGCACCAATGCGATAACATCCATCACCGCCCCAGCGGGGCGACATATTGGTAACACCAACACGGCAACACAAACCACCGCCCCGTAGGGGCGATATATTGGTAGCACCAATGCGATAACATCCATCACCGCCCCAGCGGGGCGATATATTGGTAACACCAACACGGCAACACAAACCACCGCCCCGTAGGGGGCGATATATTGGTAGCACCAATGCGATAACATCCATCACCGCCCCAGCGGGGCGACATATTGGTAACACCAACACGGCAACACAAACCACCGCCCCGTAGGGGCGATATATTGGTAGCACCAATGCGATAACATCCATCACCGCCCCAGCGGGGCGATATATTGGTAGCACCAATGCGATAACATCCATCACCGCCCCAGCGGGGCGATATATTGGTAGCACCAATGCGATAACATCCATCACCGCCCCAGCGGGGCGATATATTGGTAACACCAACACGGCAACACACATCACCGCCCCAGCGGGGCGATATATTGGTAACACCAACACGGCAACACACATCACCGCCCCAGCGGGGCGATATATTGGTAACACCAACACGGCAACACACATCACCGCCCCAGCGGGGCGATATATTGGTAACACCAACACGGCAACACACATCACCGCCCCAGCGGGGCGATATATTGGTAACACCAACACGGCAACACACATCACCGCCCCGTAGGGGCGATATATTGGTAACACCAACACGGCAACACACATCACCGCCCCAGCGGGGCGATATATTGGTAACACCAATGCGATAACATCAACCACCGCCCCGTAGGGGCGGCATATCCATTACCCTATAAAATCCATTACCCTATAAAAACAAATGAAATGTCTCCAACAACCGCAATGCAAACGGGGATGTTTGCAATGTTTCACGGATGCGGCCCAATGCGCTGTATAGCAGGTTGCTGACAGACTGGTACTTCATATGCATCAGCTCTGCGATCTCCGCATTGCTGAAGCCCATATAAAAACGGAGGGTGATGATCTCCTGCTGGCGCCGGGAGAGCTTCTTGATGGCCTTGTCCAGCAATTCCATCCGCGAGCCGTTGATCTCGGAATCAATGATACGTTCTTCTATATTGGATTCCGCCTGCTCCTGGTAGCGCTCATGCAGGTATTGATCGCGACGCCCCGTAGCTACCCGGTATTGGTAGTTGGCGCGGATCAGTTTATACTTCAGACTTTTGCAAAGATAAAAACGGATATTGCCCGTATGCGAGATGGTATCACGACTATTCCACAGCTCCACGAAAAGATCATGTACAATATCTTTCAGCTTCTCGCGATCATCACAAAAGCGAAAACCATATTGCAGCAAACACACGGTGTAATGACGGTAGATCTGCGAGAACGCTTCCCTGTCTCCCGTTTTGAACCGCTTCCAGATGGTATCTTCATCGAAGATATTGTTTTTCATTACAGGCATTCGTGGACCGTTTATGGCTACTGTGAGCGGTTTTTCAAAAGCTGGCTAAAACGATAAACCTTCAGAAAAGGTAGAATTTTTTTTCAACACGCACAAATATCCTTTCTCTCCAGGTAAATAAATATAAAAATAAATAAATTTATATATTTATAGATAACCACTATCCTGACTACCATGATGAACTTTTCCTGTTTCGGACACCAGGTCCGCTTCGGCCGCGATGAAAGCATACAACCCGAAGTATTGTCATTGCCAGAACTTATACAACAACTCTACACCAAGATGATCCGCAAGGAACAGCTGCAACGCGATCCTGAAACGGAAACATATCGCCTGCTCCACGGACATCAGCAAGGCGCCGTAGTGCTCATCATCGACAATAAAGTAGTCACCGATGCACATTGCATCATCACCGTGCACGACAACCTCCGGGTGTCCTGCTTTGAAGTAAAGGCACTGCAACAACAAGCCTTCGGCGCCGCCTGAACCCGCCATCCACGGCGGATTCCGCTCATCTTAAAAAATCGGAAAAAACCTTTTTTTTAGTTATCTTTTCAGACATAAAATACTTGTGTATGTCACAAGCTCCTGAAAAAAAGGACCTGCATGAAGCGCGCCGCGACTTCCTCAAACAATCCTCCGCGATGGTAGCCCTTGCGCTGGCGCCGCCACTCGTGCTTAAAGCCGCAGCACATGATGAAGCCATCGCCGGCATCTTCGAAAAAACGGATGTGAGCATGGAGATCAATGGCAAGGTACACCACCTTTCTCTGGAACCACGCACCACGCTGCTCGATCTGATCCGCGAACAACTGGGCCTCACCGGCACCAAGAAAGGCTGCGACCACGGCCAGTGCGGCGCCTGCACCGTGCATGTAAACGGACAACGGATCAACTCCTGCCTCACCCTCGCCGTCATGCAGGAAGGTAAAAAGATCACTACGATAGAAGGCATCGCCAACGGCGACCAGCTGCATCCCATGCAGGAAGCGTTCATCCGCCACGATGGCTTCCAGTGCGGCTATTGCACACCCGGACAGATCATGTCCGCCATTGCCTGCATCCGGGAAGGACATGCCAACACGCCCGCGGATATCCGTGAATTTATGAGCGGCAACATCTGCCGCTGCGGCGCCTATCATAATATAGTCGCTGCCGTTATGGACGTAAAACAAGGAGGGCATACCGTATGAACCAGTTCTCTTACATGCGGCCAGCCACGCAGAAAGCGGCCATCGACGCCATCACAAAAGATGCCAATGCCCGCTTCATCGCCGGCGGCACCAATCTCCTCGATCTCATGAAAAACGGCGTGGTAATGCCGGAGAAGCTCATAGATATCAACCGCCTCCCGCTGCGCGATATCCGTTTCGATAAAGATATCCTCCACATCGGCGCGCTGGCGCTCAACAGCGACCTCGCCGCCCATGAAGAGGTGAAAACACATTTCCCCTTGCTGTCGCAGGCACTGCTGGCCGGGGCTTCGCAACAGCTGCGCAATATGGCCACCGTTGGCGGCAATATGCTGCAACGCACCCGCTGTGGCTATTTCTATGACACGTCCATGCCTTGCAACAAACGCACGCCAGGAAGCGGCTGCGGTGCCATCGGCGGATTTAACCGCATGCACGCCATCTTCGGCGCCAGCGAACAATGCATCGCCGTACATCCCAGCGATATGTGCATCGCACTTGCCGCACTGGATGCCACCGTCATCATCGCCGGGCCTAAAGGCGACCGCCGCCTGCCCTTCGCGGATTTCCACCGCCTGCCAGGCAACACGCCACAGAAAGATAATAACCTCGAAAGAGGCGAACTGATCACCGGCGTAGAAATACCCGCTAATCCCTTCACTAAAAATATATGCTACCTGAAGGTGCGCGACCGCGCCTCCTACGCTTTTGCACTAGTATCCGTAGGCGCCGCCCTCGATATCGCCGATGGCAGCATCCGCGGAGCGCGCCTGGCCATGGGCGGCGTAGCGCACAAACCCTGGCGACTGAAAGCCGCAGAAGCCGCCCTCAGCGGCAAAGCGCCCACGGAAGAAAATTTTCGTATAGCCGCCACCGTGGCTATGCAGGATGCCAGGGCATATAAGTATAACCACTTCAAATTGCAACTGGCGCCCAACACCATCGTTACCGCACTCTTAAAAGCCGCCGCCGTATGAAACAACAGGACAAAAACGCCGTAGGTCAGGCCATGGACCGGGTAGACGGCCGCCTGAAAGTGACCGGCGCCGCTAAATATTTTGCCGACCACCAGGTGGATAATCTCGTATATGCGTCACTGGTATGCAGCGCCATCGCCAGCGGGCGCATTAAAAATATCGATGCCCGCAACGCGCTCCGCGCTCCCGGCGTGATCGACGTAGTGTCACATCTCAATGCGCCGCCAGTGCCGGCCTACAAACAGGCTGCCCCCGACAGCAAACAGGGCCTGCGCATCTTCAGCGACGACCGCATCTACTCCGCCGGGCAACCGCTCGCCATCGTAGTGGCCGATACGCTGGAACGCGCCGTGCATGCCGCCTCGCTCGTTAACGTGGAATATGAAGAAGCTGCACATCAAACCGATATCACGGCCAACCTCGATAAGGCCTTCCGCAACGAACGCATGAAAGACTATAGCCGCGGCGCCGAAGATACCTGGAAAACCGCGCCTGTAAAGCTCGAAGCGGAATATACCCTCCCCATCGAAGTACACAACCCGATGGAACTGGCCGGTATCATCGCACACTGGGAAACGCCCGACAAACTCACCCTATGGGTAAAAACACAAGGCGTCAAAAGCGTGCAGCAAACCGTCAAAAACCTCTTCCAGATTCCGGAACAAAATATTACCGTACACGCCCCCTTCGTAGGTGGCGCATTCGGAATGGGACTACGGATGTGGCCACACGAAATTGCCACCATCGTTGCCGCACGCAAATTGCAAAAGCCCATAAAGCTGGTCATCAACAGAGATGAGATGTTCACATTGGTAGGCTACCGCCCCACCGCCATCCAGAAAATAGGCATAGGCGCTACTACCGACGGCAAGCTCACCGGCATCACGCACGAAGCCATCGCCAATACCTCTCCCTACGAAGATTTTACGGAAGGCATCACCAGCCTCTCCCGCTTTTTGTACGCCTGTCCAAACGTGAATACACGCTATCAGATCGTACCACTGAACCTCAGCACGCCCGTATGGATGCGCGGCCCCGGCGAAGCCACCGGCGCCTTCGCCCTGGAATGCGCCATAGATGAGCTGGCACACCAGCTCAACATGGATCCGCTGGAACTGCGCCGCCGCAATCATGCCGATATCGACCCGGAAAAAAATATTCCCTTCTCCAGCAAACATTTAAAAGAAGCCTACGAGATGGGCGCTGAAAAGATCGGCTGGCGCCAGCGCAACAACACGCCCGGCGCCATGAAAGAAAATGGCTGGCTCACAGGCTACGGCATGAGCACTGGCACCTTCAGCGCTGGAAGAGGCAAAGCCAGCGCCGCTGCCACCTTCCATGCCGACGGATCACTGGTGATACAAAGCGCTACCAGCGACATCGGCCCCGGCACCGCCACCGCCATGGTGCAAATTGCGTCAGACACTACCGGTATCGCACCTACGAAAATAAAGTTCCTGCTGGGCGAATCCATCTACCCGGAAGCGCCCCGCCAGGGCGGATCTTCTACCATATCCACCGTCGGCAGCGTCGTAGTGGATGTTTGCAATGCGCTTAAAAATAAACTCGGTGAACTCGCCATCAGCCATCTTCCCGCTTATAAAAATGTAAAAGCGGAAGAGCTGATCTTTGAAGATGGATATATCAGTACCGCCGCCAACCGCAGCATACGCACCCCTTTCCAGGAAGTGTTGCAACAACAGCAGCTGCCATCGGTACAGGTAAACGCTACCTCACAGGCGGGCGACGAAAGGAAAAAATATTCCATGTACTCCTTCTCGGTGCATTTCACCAAACTGCAAGTGCATCCTGCCACTGGTGTGATACGGCTTCAACATATAGTGACTGTAGCCGATTCAGGCACCATCGTGAATAGCAAAACCGCCGGCAGCCAGATGATCGGTGGCGTAGTGGGCGGCATTGGCATGGCGCTCACCGAAGAAGCCATACTGGATCATCGTTTCGGCAAGTTTATCAATAATAATTATGCAGATTACCATGTGCCCGTAAACGCTGATACGCCCGTCACCGATGTGTTATTCGTCAACAAAAAAGATCCTTACACTAACCCGATGGGCTCTAAAGGCATGGGCGAGATTGCCCTGATCGGCTATGCTGCTTCGGTGGCCAATGCTGTATTCAACGCCACCGGCAAGCGTATCCGCGAGCTGCCCATCACGCCCGACAAGCTGATCTAACTATGACCAAAGAGCTGCAAGATATTGTGCAGGCCTTCGAACAGGCCACCCGCGCAGGTTTGAAGACTGCGCTGGCAACGGTTGTACATGTGGAAGGCTCGGCCTACCGCCAGCCTGGCGCACGCATGCTCATCACCGAAAACGGTACGCTCACCGGCGCTATCAGCGGCGGCTGCCTCGAAGGCGACGCCCTGCGCCGTGCACAAATGGTGATCATGCAACAACAACCCATGCTGCTTACCTACGATACCCGCGATGAAGAAGAGGATCAGCTGGGAGTAGGCCTGGGATGCAACGGCATTATCCACATTCTCCTGGAACCCGTGATCAGCGCCGATCCGCAACACCCGCTCCTTCTGCTGCAACAGGCCGTATTACAGCGCGAAGCCGCGGTGATCGTCACGCTCTTTTCCCTGCAACAACGCAAAGGCCCGCAGCCCGGCACCCGCCTCCTGCTCAAGCCCAACATGGAGTTCAACAACCTGGACAAAGACCCGCTGCAAAGCGCTATCCTGGCCGATGCCGCCCATTCGCTCACGCAACGGCAAAGCGTGATCAAAACCTACGCCACCGGCCAGCGGCAGCTCAGCGTATTGATACAATACCTTCCGCCGGTGATGCAACTGCTCATCGCCGGCGCCGGCAACGACGCCATACCTGTAGAAAAGATCGCACGCCTGCTCGGCTGGCGCACCATCGTAGCAGATGGCCGCCCCGCCTATGCTTCGCGCATCCGCTTCCCGGAAGCATCGCAGCTGATCGTGGCCAAAGCCGCCGCGGTGCTGGATCAGCTTCAACCCGATGCGCATACTGCCGTCATCCTCATGACGCACAATTATCAATACGACCTTACCCTTCTGCAACAGCTGATACCATTGGCATTGCCCTATACCGGCATTCTCGGCCCCGCGAAGAAACTACAACGCATGCTCGATGAGCTGGCGCCCGTCACGGCCGTACAACGTTCACGGCTACACGGTCCTGCCGGCCTCGATATAGGCGCAGAAAGCGCCGAAGAGATCGCCCTGAGCATCATCAGCGAAATCAAAGCCGTAATGGCTGCCGCCAGCAGCGCGCCTTTGCGCAACAGGGCAGGCGCCATACACAACAGGGCATCACAGGTCATCATCCATCAACAGCTATGATCCATCCTTCTCAAACGGGCATCATCATATTGGCTGCAGGCGCCTCGCAACGTCTTGGAACTCCCAAGCAACTGTTGCTGATCAATGGCGAAACGCTGCTGCAAAGGATCGTACATACCGTGCTGCAAACAGGTCATGAAGTAGTAGTAGTGCTCGGCGCCTACGCTGCCGCCGTGCACGACAGCATCCGCCATGAAAAGGTGCACGTTGTTGTCAACGAACAATGGCCGCAAGGCATGGCCAGCTCCATACAAAAAGGCCTGAAGGAACTACTACGTGTAGCCCCTGCCGTTAGTCGCGCCTTTCTCCTCCTCTGCGATCAGCCCTACATCACCACCGATCTCCTCAGCACCATGAGCGCACGCCTCACACCCGTAGTCGCCTGCGCCTATAACAACACCCTCGGCACGCCCGCCCTTTTCAACGCTTCCCTCTTCCCCGAACTAATGTCCCTCTCCGGACAAGAAGGCGCTAAAAAGATCCTGCTCCAACACACTCCCCCTGACGGCATCGTCCCCTTCCCGGAAGGCAGCGTGGATATTGACACGCATAATGACTACGCCAGATTATTATAGATTTTCGAATTTATTGATTTTCGGATTTATTGATTTAATTGAAGCGGAGATGAACAACCTTATATCCGCTTCAATTAAATCAATAAATCCGAAAATCAATAAATTCGAAAATCCTTGAATCATGAGCCAAAATATTTTTTGCTATTTAAAATCTACTTCCTACATTTGTCTACAAAATAAGTAGACTAATAATTTCACTACCATGAACCTCCAGCTAATACATGCCCAACAAGCCAGCAGCCGCCATTTGCCGCTGTCATTAGCCATGTCTGTTGTAGTAGTGTATTGTTGTTGTTAATCCTCTTCTCTCCTCAGCGGTGACCCCACCAATAATCCGCGCGTTCACAATTTTTTATCTCCATTAAAATTTTTTCGTCATGAAAACGAACAACCAACCTGTGTTCCGCCTGGAAAAGGCGGTCACCGATGAACAGCTGGCCTATTTCAGGCAGCATGGGATCATTCAGTTTAAAGGCTTCCTGGATCCCGACACTTTATCTTTGATTATCCGTGAAGTGAATCATGTGCAGCAACTGCTGCTGCGTAACAACATTCAGAAAGTGAATGGCATTCCGTTGAAATTCGGTACAGATACCGATGGCAGCCCGCTCATACAACGCATTGCTTTCGCGTCGCACTACAGCAATGTGCTGCGCGGGTTGTTGAAAGATGAAAGACTGGCATCACTTACCTCGCTGCTGGGGCCTTACGATGGCCGCATCGGGGAAAATGAAAAAGATGGCTTGGTGATCAATCATTATGTAAATACGGAAGCCAGTCAGTTCCGGCAGTTAGGATGGCATACGGATAGTCCGCGCGATCTTTTCCTCGGTACGCGCATTCAGCCCATGCTCAATGTGGGCCTGCATCTCGACGACTGCGCCTATGACAACGGCGGCTTGCGTGTGCTGCCGGGCACACACCATCAGGGTTTGCTGCGCCTGCTCTTCCGGAAAAAATATTTCATCGATCATACGCCCGATAAAAATGAAACCGGCTTCGATATCCAGGCGGGCGACCTCACCGTACATGATGGCCGTTTGTGGCACCGCGTGCAGCAATCGCCGCACACCGGCGAAAAAAGCCGCCGCCGCGTGATGTATATCCCGATCATCACCGGCGCCTATCAACCCAAACACGCCAACAGCCCCACACCTTTTTATCATAAACTGGCGCAGCTGAAACAACACCTCTACGGCGGAAAACCACAGTGGACAACATCAAATCCGCAAGTGCTCAAATCCGCAAATCCATAAATCCATAAATCCGTAAATCAAAAAATCCGCAAATATTTATGTCTTACGCACTCGTCACCGGCGCCGCCAAAGGGATCGGCAAAGCTATCGCGGCGCGCCTCGCCGGCAGGAACTATCACCTGCTGCTGGTAGATCTCGATGAAGCCGCGCTCTCTGCTACGGCAGCCGATATCGCAGCGGAGCACCGCGTGCATGTACATATACTACACCAGGACCTTTCCGCACCTGATGCACTGCAAAAAGTAACCGCCTTTACATCGCCCTACCACAACGGCTTACAGGTGGTGGTGAACAATGCGGGTTATGGCCTCAATGGCGCTTTTGAATCGCTTACGCTGGCGGAACAGTTCAATGTGATTGATGTAAATGTGCGCGCGCAAGTGGGATTATCCTACGCTTACATTCCTGTGCTGCGCCAGTTCCAGCGGAGCTATCTGCTGAATGTGGCCAGCACTACGGCGTACCAGACGGTCCCCTATCTCAATATTTATGCAGCTACCAAAGCGTTTTCTTTGTCATTTACGCGCGGACTGCGGCACGAGTTGCGCCACTCGCCTGTTTCAGTGAGCGCGCTAAGTCCCGGCTCCACCGATACCGATTTCGTGAACCGCGCCCGCATGGGCGCCAGCACACGCAAGCTGGCAGACCGTTTCAACATGACGGCCGACAGTGTCGCTAAAACGGCCATCGACGGCCTTTTCAAAGGGAAAGCGGAAATCATTCCGGGGTTTGTGAACAAACTGAATGCCTGGCTGCCCAAATTCTTCCCGAAATCATTTGTAGAAAAGATTGCAGGGAATATCTATCAACCGCGGGAAGAAAATTATAAAGCAGTGCCGCAACTGGGCGCCTAATCCTGGCGATCAGGTGTACAATACCTGTTCAGCGGTGTAGTAAGTGCGGCGCCCTTCATCGTCATGGAGGATTTCTGCGCCGGTAGGACTTTCCTTCTTCCTGGAATGATGCACCAGCATAAAGTCGCGCAGCTCGCCGTTGATGATATCCGGATGATGATGAAGGATATTTTTTTCGGCGGCTGCCAACACTTTTTTCGTGGAGTGAACCAGCGCCTTTACCTGGGCGGCAGGAATTTTATTACAGATGGAGAAGGGCGATATACGCGCATCCCAGAGGATATCATCTGCATAAGCATTGCCGATGCCTAGTACATTTTTCTGGTCGAGCAGATATTTTTTGATCGTTATTTTTTTCTTGGCCAGATGCGATAGCAGGTACTTTTCGTTGAAGTCGGCAGCCATAGCATCCGGGGCGTCTTTTGCAGGAGGGTCCAGCGCAATGTTGGCCTGACCTTGAAAGTCGGTCAGCGCCAAGCCTTTACCACCGCTGAATTGCAGCTCAACGATGGTATGCTTTTGTTCATTCTTTTTATCGAAGAGATATAATTTACCGTTCAGCATCAGGTGCATCCCCAGCACATGACCGTTCTTGAAAACGAAATGCAGTTCTTTGCCCACCCGGTCGATCCTTTCCAGTGGCTGTTTGTCCAAAGCGGCCTGCAAGGCGGCTTCCGTCACCTTCAGTTTCTTTTTATTCAACACATGGATCGTATCCAGCTTTTTATGTAGCAAGGCTTTTTCCAGGTTATGACGAAAGGCTTGCAGGTCGGGTAATTCAGGCATGACATCTCTTTTTATAAATGTAATGCTTTTTCTATTTCAGGAGATAATCGGCATAGCGCCATTGTGTTTTGAAGTCTGGCGTTAGTTTTTGTCGGGTGATGATAGCACGGAATAGTTCTACGGGAATAGCATTCTCATGCAGGAAAGCATCATGGAATTGCAGTTCGGTCATCTTGCCGCCGTCTACCATTTCTTTGTGGAGCGCACGCAGCTGCAGACCGCCCATCATATACGCGATCTGGTACAAGGGGCCATAGTGGCCGGTAAAGGAGCGGCGTACTTCCGACTCTGCGCTGAAGCGTTCATGCCCTACGCGGTCTACCAGGAAGTCGATACATTGCTGCGGCGTCCATTTACCAAGATGATAATTCAGGGAGAAGATAATGCGGGCGCAGCGGTGCATGCGCCAGAAGAGCGCGCCTATTTTTTCTTCGGGAGTGGCATGAAAGCCTTTGTCCCACAGCAGCATCTCCCAGTATAACGCCCACCCCTCTACGGAGAAAGGCGTATAAAAAATGCGGCGGTATGGCTTGTTGCGTTCATTCATGAAGCCTTGCAGGTTATGACCGGGTATCAGCTCATGAAAAACGGTGGCATGTGCAAAGCCATAGTTATTGCTGCGCATGCTCATTTCTTTGGTATGCTCATCCATGTCTTCTGTAGGATAGGCCACCAGTATGGATTCGCCGCCAAGGAAGAAAGGCGCGAAACGTTGCTGCTCACGGGTGAGCATATACATGCGCCAGGTTTCTTTGGCCAGTTCTGGTACCGTCACGAGGTGATGATCTTCCACATATTTCACCGCTTCATCGGCGAGGCGGTGTATCAGTGCCGGCTGCTGACCGGGCGCTACATGATTTTCTTTGATCTTGTCCAGCGCTTTTTTCCAGTCATCGCCGAAGCCCATTTCGCGGGATGCTTTGAGCATTTCGGCATCGCACCAGGCAAATTGTTTATTGGCCATTTCCACCAGCTCTTCGGGCGTGTAAGGGATCATTTCAAAGCGGAGCTGTTCTATGAGCGCCTCGCGGCCGATGGGCGTGCCTTTGATGCCAGAGGCATCCAGCGTTTTATCGGCTTTGTCGGCCACTTCCGTGTTGAGATAACGGCTGTAGAGGTTCAGCAGGGAATCCGTTTCGCGGTAAGGCTGTTTTACCCACCAGGAGAACTGTGGATCGTAACCGTAGTAGAACTCATATACATTGTCGAGCCCTTCACGGAGGTCTTTCACGATCTCGCCTGCTTTTCGTGCAGCCGTAGCCGTGAGGTTGTTATTTTTATCAAGCGATGCTTTCGCGGCAATGATGGCCTTTTGCACGCCGAGCAGGGTAGCCGCGATCTTTGGCGCATCGGGCGTATCGCCGCGGCGGCGCCTGATTTGTATGTTCATGATATCTGCTGCAAAAGGGATCACCGCTTGCAGGGAATTATACAGTTGCTCATCTTTCTCGATCTTGCGCAGCTCCTGTTCTACATTACGTTTCAGCAACACGTAATCCACCTGGGCAGATACATCCAGCGAAGAAAAAGAAATGTTCTTCATCTCTTTCAACACGCCGGAATAATAAGTGTGCATGCGGGTATAAAATTCGGGGCTGTCGTGGAACATATATACTTTAGCCAGGTCTTCCACATCGCGGTTCACACGGTTGATCAGTTCGGCTACAGGTTCGCCGGGGGCGGCCATCAAGCGGGTGCTGCCAAGCGCCAGGGCCATGAGGCATAGATAAATTCTTTTCATGATCAGAAAATTTCAGAAAAAACGAATGATGGGCCGGCAATCGCCGGCCCATCTTTTTTATGGCTGCTTTTCTCTTTTTACCAAACGTACATCAAAGATAAAAATCATATTAAGGGTATATATGCTGATATTGTCCTGTTTTTAACAGGTTTTGCATGGTCATTCACATATATACACATTTCTGATGTATGTAAACCTTATGTTAAAAAAGTTGAAAATCGGCCGCTGTCGGCCCTTTCCGGTCATCCGGACCGTCATATTTTCGTACCTTCGTGACTCGTTTTTTGCTAGTAATCTTCAAAACTTTATTGCGGCGTGAATCTGAATATGAAGCAAGCGATCAAACCGTTGATTTTTGCAGTAACCGTAGGGCTTTTCGCCTTCCTTATTACCACCCTCACCAATGGAGCACATTTGACCGCTGCCTCGCAGCCGGCCACCACTGCGCCTGCCAGCGACTCTGTAGTGGAATCAAGCCTGTACGACGATATGCGGCTCGATACCACGGGTCTCTCCCGGGAGGCATTTGACGATGCCATGGCAGGCTTCGAACATCTCGACTCCATCGGCAGGATTAAGAACGACAAGATCATCTCTATCATCGACTTCTCCCTGCCCTCTACCCAAAAACGTTTATTCGTCATCGACCTTCAGAACAAAATATTGTTGTTCAATACGCTGGTATCACATGGCCGTAATTCGGGCACGCTGAGCGCCAACACTTTTTCCAATCAGCCCAACAGTTTTAAAACCAGTTTAGGCTTCTACGTTACCGGCGATACTTATGAAGGGGAACATGGCTATTCCCTCCGGCTGGAAGGCGAAGAGGCAGGCATCAACGACAATGCCATGAGTCGCGGCATCGTAATGCACAGCGCCGCTTACGTAAATGAAACGCTGATTAAAACACAAGGGTATATCGGCCGCAGCCTCGGATGCCCCGCCATCCCGGAGAGCGTTCACCGCAAAGTGATTGAGCGTATCCGCAATGGCAGCTGCCTGTTCCTCTACAGCCCGGATAAATATTACTCTGCACACACCAAATTATTACCGAAAGATACCAGCGCCTCTTAGTCCTTCAACCTGAAACGCTGCTTCACCTGCGTATAGTCGTTCCAGTTAACGCCGCTGGCTACCCGTGCAGCTGCGCTGCCACTCATCAACACATAACGGTACTGGTTTACTTTATTCCCGCTGCTATTATTGAAAGTACTGGCGTTGATATTGGCATACAGCGCGATCGCATTGGCATAGGCCACAAAGCGGATCAATACCCCTGCTTCATCTGCATAAGGCAGTGGCGTAATCGCCGGCTCCGCATCTGTGCCGATGTTCACATACACTTTCACCACGCCGCTGTTAAGGATCGACGTGCTTAGTTTGGGCGCATCCATCGTGCCCGTCCAGCCAAGGGTGTCGAGTTTACCGTTAATAATGGCCGTATCGGGATTGTAAATAACGCTTATCCAACTGGAGTAGATCACCGCAGTACTGTCGCCTTTCGGGCCGGCGGGGCCGGCAGGGCCTTGCGGACCAGGATCTCCTTTGATACCTTGTGCGCCATCTTTACCACATGCAGCGAATAATAATATCATCAGGGTAGGAAGAAAAGGCAGGATTCTTTTCATAACAAGTTGTTTTTGGGGTACAACTATAAATACAAAAAGAGGGGGCGATATGTTTAATGAGAATGGTGTTGTATAAATCTGTCGCCCCTACGGGGCTAGCCGTAGGGGCGACAGATTTATACAACACTATTAGCTTATTCTTCCCATTACCGGATCACTGATACTTTCTTTTCCGGTTTCCACTCTTCCCGCGAAGCGCTGTTCGTATAGCTCATTGCCCGCTACAGTAACGCGGAAATCGTACCAGCCCTGGCTTTTAGACAGGGCTATCACCAGTGATGATTGTCTTTTGGCGGCTACGGTGAGCTGTATATCTCCCTTACCGTATCCCATATCTCTGGCGGTGATGGTTAGCGGAGATGGGCCATGGTTACTGATCTTCAGCTCTACATTGCCATTGAGCTGTTTCCGGTTGATTTTGTTGCGCTGATAATCGCAGGCAATATCTATCTGCGGATCTTTGCTATCGCCTTTAAATTCGCGGTAGAAGCCATTGGGGCCGTATACCCGCAGGTGGTAATGACCATCGCCAAAATCTTTCAGCGCCCATTGGTCGCTGAGCTGGTCGCCAGCGCTCACTGCATACGACCAGGCGCGCAATGGCGCCATCTGCTGCGTATCCAGCTGCACAAAATTACCGGGGGCATATACGTTGAAAGGCGCGCCGGCAGCCTTCGCGCCAAATACTTCCTTGGCCGCGGCAAAGCTGATATCGAAGTGTTGTTTGTCGGCGCTGAGACGGCCATTTACATACAACTGGTATGGCAGTGCACAGGCGATGCGCGTACCGCGCTCCTGATGCGCCATCCACTCCGAAGAGGCAGGATCCTGGTTGATCGCCGCTATCTCTTGCGGGGTGAGCTTTTTGAAGTTATCCGGCAACTTCTTGAACCTGGCATTGTATACGGATTCGATGAAGGCTTTACGGTCGGGGAAAGGAACGCTCACCTTTTCTCCTTTGAAGGGCCTGAATACAGAAGTAAGATCACCGCAAATGGTACGTCGCCAGGCGCTGATATTGGTTTCTTTCAAAGGCTTGCGGGTCTTGTGTTCCAGGAAATGTTCCAGGAATTGTATGATGGACGTGTGGTCAAATACCTGTGAGTTCACATAACCGCCGCGGCTCCATGGCGATGCGATCACCAGTGGTACACGATAGCCAAGCCCGATGGGGCTTTCACGTATCTCTTCGGGATGCAGGTATTTTTTCTGCTGCTCTTCTTCTTTCGTCACATATTCAATGGCGGTATCTATTCCCTGGGAAACCTTTCCTGTACCGGGTTTATGCGGCGCGGTGAAGGGCGGCACGTGATCGAAGTAACCATCATTTTCATCATAGCAGAGAATGAAGATGGTTTTCTTCCACACCGCTTCCTGTTGTGTGAGGATATCCAACACTTCTGATACATACCAGGCGCCATACCAGGGCGATCCGGGGTGATCAGAAAATTCGCCTGGCGCCACAAGATAGGATACAGTGGGCAGCTGGCCGTTTTTCACATCTTCACGGAACTGATGCAGGATATCGCCTTTCGGTATCTGCACGGTTCTTTCGGTGTCGCCGTCTTTATATTGCAGTGTTTCGAGTTCGTGATAGTCGGGATCTTTTATGTTAGTGGTGAATGCCTTGTTATGCAGTTCCTGCGCGCGTTTGGGCAGTTTGGCAAAATTGGCGGCCGTGAATTTTTCAATGTCTGCTTTGGCTTTTTCGAGCGCTGCTTTCTTGCTTTGATACTGCTTTTGCATCCTGGCAAGGGCTTCAGCAGTGGCATCGGTGGCGGCCAGTTGCGCAGCCAGCTGCGGCACTTCCTGCGACAGCGTATCTACCTGCCGTTGCAGGTATTGCTGGTGGCCTTTGGCAAAACGCACATTGAAAGCGGTAAACCACTCCAGCGGGTTATCGGTGAAATTGGCCAGCATGCCGTCTTTCTCGCCTTCAAGGCCGGCGGCGCTGATCTCGTTCTGATAGATCTTCCAGGATACGCCATGATCTTCCATCCGCTCGGGAAAGGTAGTCCAATGGGCTTCTGCGCCATAGTCCACATCATCGTTCCATACATTGGCTTTGGAGTTGGCCGTCTGCGTATCGCGCAGGGTGCCGGTCCAGAGATACAGGCGGTTGGGAGTAGTGCCGGTGAGAGAGGAACAGAAATTCTGATCGCATACGGTGAAGGCATCGGCCAGATCGTAGTAGAAAGGAATATCTTCGCGGTTGTAGAAGCCCATGGTGAGCGGCATCGGCGCCCACTCCTTGTTGCCGGATTGTTTCACGAGCAGCCACTGGTCATACCTTCCATTATTGCGGGCATCTACCTGGTTGGCCCAGGAATGCGGCAGGCTGCTCATCCACGTAGCTTTGGTATCTTTGATGTTCAAACGGAAGGGGGCATAGGTATCGCCTTGCTGATTGCTTTGCAGCCATACAAGATTTTTATTCGGCAGCTGGATAGCACGCGGATCATTATAACCGCGAACGCCCCGCAGGGAGCCATAGCTGTGGTCAAACGAACGATTTTCCTGCATCAGGATCACCACATGCGCCGCATCGAGGAAAGTGGTGCCAGGCTGGGGGTCGATGGCCAAAGCCCGCTGGATGGACGAGGGCATCGCACTCCATATCCCTGCGGCGCCTGATAATAAGGTGGCCTTTCTGATAAAATCTCTTCTTGTATCCATAGTCCTTTTTGTTATTTCAAGTTCACTGTGATGGCTGAAAGTAGTAAAAAACCGCGAAGGGCGCCTGTTAACTTGCCGTTATTTCCATGAATGGCTGATAACAAAAAAGCTGAGCACCGTAGCGCCCAGCTTTGTATGTAGAAATTAAACGGTAAATAGCAACTAGATTTGTGTAGACGGGATCAGCACGATCTTGAAAGTGATATTATTCGGCGGTAACTGGATAGTACTGCCATTCACGCCCTGCGCTTCGATCAATACGGTACCCGGTTGGTGGATGAATGTAAAAGAAGTATTGTTATAGACTTCCGGTAAGGCCTCGTACAGGGAGCCGCCGTTTCTCGCCATAGACACCACTACAGCGTCGGTCTGATTAGTGTTATTGTCCAGCTCCGGTACACTGATGGAGATATAGTAAGATTTAGTGTTACCGTCATATTTCCAATCGCCGCTATTGCCTGGTACAATAATAGTTTTGTTGGGGATAATCTCATTGGTTGTTTTCGTACAGCTGGTGAAAACAACAGCAAGGAGAAGTACGGATAGGTAGAACCATTTTTTCATATACAAATCTATTTTATCTAGCTTTACCAAATACAATGCCATAAACTATGTTACCTCGTTTCCCGCACGCATTTGAAGCGTATAAAGACAGCCCCCTGATCCGATTGAGCCACAGTGGCGGTTCTGTGGTAGCCTGGTTCAAATTGCTGGAGCGCCAGGAAAAGGCCGAAGGGTTCCTCACCGAAAATACGCTCACCTTCGTGATCAGGGGCAGCAAGGAGATACATCTCCCCGATGAAAACCTCATCGCCCACAGTGGTGACCTCATCTTCCTGAAACGCGGCGCCTACTTCATGTCTGCCTTCTTTAAAGAAGAGGACCAGGACTATCAGGCCCTGATGTTGTGTGTAGATGATCAGCTGCTCCGGTCATTTTTATCGGAAGATGCGGGGATCGAAGCTGTGAAAAATGCTCCCCACAACGTACCCATGGTCGTGCCCTGCTCCGATGCGGTGCTCCGCGTGCGCGATACCATCCTCGAATACATGGAACACCCCAATGACAACACCTCCCGCCTGCTGGAGCTGAAACTGCGGGAAGTGCTGCTATTGCTGTTGTCAGGCCCCTATCGCCAACAGGTGCTGGCCTTCCTGAAGCATATGTTCCACACCGATGCCGAAAGTCTTACCCTTACCATCAAATCAAACCTGCTCAAGCCCTTTACGCTCGAAGAACATGCAAAGGTTTGCGGCCTTAGTCTCTCCGCCTTCAAACGTGAATTCAGCCGCCTGTTCAACGACACGCCCAAAAGGTGGATCAATAATGAGAAGTTGAAACATGCGCAATACCTGTTACAACATACAGACAAGAACGTGAATGAAATCGCCGACGAATGCGGCTTTGAGCATGTATCTTATTTCATCAAATTGTATAAAGCTAAATATGGTTCTACCCCTAAAAATGTACAGCGAACCAAAATTGCTATTTTTTGAGCGTTTCTTCTTATCATCACGGTGGCGGATGTACGTAGCTTTGCTGTAAATATTTCACACCATGAACTACCCAGGAATAGCCATGCTGGCCACTATGATCGTACTGGCCAGCGCCGGCGCAATGGCGCAGCAACAAACAAAGCTCAACAAGAATGAGGTGATGAAGGCGCCCGAAAGCGTGATCATCAAAGGAGACGCTTACTACATCACCGACCTCGGCGAAGGCAACAACCCTGTAGCAAAAGATGGTAACGGCATCATCTGGAAAATGAACAAAGACGGGCAGGTGAGCGCTTTCGCGCAAGGCAATGGCCTCGATGCTCCTAAAGGCACCGCCATCATCGGCAATACCCTCTACGTAGCTGATATCGACCAGGTAAAAGGTTTCGATCTTAACACCGGCAAACAGGTTTTCACGGCCGACCTCTCCGCCACCAAAACACAATTGCTCAACGATCTCGCTGTAAAAGACGCACACACGCTCTTCGTTTCTGCCACAGATATCAGTAAAATATACATCGTGCACCTCGGTGCAAGGCCCGGCTTTGAAGAGCTGCCGCTTACCTACGGCGTAAAAGGCGCTAACGGTCTCATTTATGATTCCCAACGGCAACGCCTATACGCTTGCGGTTTTGGCGAAGCCAATCAGCCCAATGGCGAAATCGGATACATCGATATCACAGCCGCCACAAAAACATTTCAGCCGCTCAGCACCCGCACCGGCTACTACGACGGCATCGCGCTGGTGGATCATAACAAAGCGCTCCTCATCTCCGACTGGGTAGCATTTGAAAAGAAAGGCGTCATCATCCGCCTGGATCTCGCCAACAATCAAATCACCACTGTTAACAAA
The DNA here is from genome assembly GCF_902167635.1 of Chitinophaga vietnamensis. Classification (GTDB taxonomy): domain Bacteria; phylum Bacteroidota; class Bacteroidia; order Chitinophagales; family Chitinophagaceae; genus Chitinophaga; species Chitinophaga vietnamensis. Next base: position 116,003 of record NZ_CABHMS010000004.1, on the reverse strand, counting down.
GCGCCAATTGCCGGTCCCGCCGATTTCACCATCGATAATAAAGGAAATATCATAGTGCCTGCAATGATAGAAGCGAGTATAATTCGTCTGAACCAGGATTAAATGGATTTGTGAATTTTTTGATTTACGGATTTTTTGATTGAGGGATATCCCTCCAATCAAAAAATCCGTAAATCAAAAAATTCACAAATCCAATCTACAATCTTATCTGCACCCCGGCCTGTCCGCCAAAATACCCTGCTTCGAATTTATTATTATCTATACCATGTCTGTTGGTCCACAGGTAATGCTTCATCAAATCCTCTCCCAGCCCGTTTTTGGTGTGGATAATGTTGAAGGTAGGACCTGCAAATACTTCTATCCGGGTACCGAAACGGTAGGCAGGGAAAATGCCCAGCGACCATTTACCGTAAGGATCTTTTTTGAAATCGGTCAATACGGTCTGGTAGGCTTCTGCATTCAAACGGAAATGCGCCGACAAAGGAATATGCCAGCCAATACCCGCTTGCAGCGCATACAGCGATTCGCCGCTGTACTGCACGTTGTAACCAGCGCCCAATATGCCATACATGAATTTACCGCCTGACCTGAAAGCAGCGATGATATTGGCTGTTTCATCCACGCTCACACTGATCTGTTTCTCCCCGTGCTTCGTAATGTTCACCACGCCTATCGGATAATCGCAGCTGTCGGAGATATTGATAAAACCTACCTGTACGCCTTTCACTTTTTTGGCAACGTTGAGGAAGCCGCCAACCTGTACTGACACATCACCGGCTTTGTTCATAAAGCCTGCTACCTGTGTGCTTCCGGCAGCGTCTTTGGCCATGTTCATGAAACCGGCCACCTGCACGCCATTCAGGGTGGCGGCGTTATTCAGGAAGCCCGTTACCTGTGCGCCGTTTGCCTGATGCCCGGTCAGGTTCATGAAGCCCGATACTACCGCACCATCTGAACTGGTACGGATACTATTCATGAAACCCGCCACGGTAGCAGCGTGCGAGGTGCGGTTAATAAAGTTGGAGAAACCGGCGATTTGTGCGCCGGTGGCACTGTCTTTCACAATATTGGCAATACCAGCAACTGCCGATCCTGTTTCCGCTTTGGAAACACCTGCCAACACGTGCAGCGAAAAATGATTGGTATAGAGCGCTGCGTTTTTTCCGTTTGAACTGAGTGGATAAACGAATCCGATATGTGCCGGTGAAACATACGATTGCGCAGAAGCCGCCATGGTAAAGGCACACAAGGCCAGTAAAAATATTCTTTTCATTGTAGAGGTTTTGTTAATCGATTCTGAATAACGACACCTCAATAAAAAGTTACCCCTACACGCGCTTAAAATAAAGTGATGCCTGCCTGCCAACCCAGCCATCCATGGCCACTATCGCCAATCCTGAAACCCGGATAGTTAGGCGGGATATTCGTTTTGTAACCATGCGATGGTACTCCGTTGTTGTTGAAATAGACCACCAGCGCAGGGCCGCCAAATAACGCGATCTGCTTGTTCAGCCGCCATTGCAGGGAGGGTTGTAAACGGTTGATCTGTGAAGTATGCGACCAGTCGCCCAGGAAGAGCGTCTGCGAAGTGATTTCGGCAGTGATAACGAGATGGTGCGGTAATGGAAATTCATGTCCCATACCATATCCGAATGTATATGATTTGTTATTGGCTCCCACACTGGCGCCCGCCACCAGGATGCTGTACAGCTCTTTGCGCCCGCTTTTCCACGCGAAGTTGAAGGGCGTGAGCTCTGTGCTGAAGAGGGATAATTTATGATAACCTTTCTTCACAAAATTGATCAACCCGATACTATAACCGGTGGAGGTATCCGCAATATTCACCAGGCCTACCTGTATGCCATTCATCTTCCTGGCGTAGTTAAAAATAACGCTTACCTGCGCGCCATTGAGTGTGCCGTTCACGATGTTACCTACGCTGGAAACCTGTGTCCCGTCAGCATCTCCTCTTACATGAGAAACAACGCCGGAGACCTGCGCACCGCCCATGCTACTGTCGGCATCATTATAAACACCGCTGATCTGCGCGCCATTCATATAGCCGCTTGCCAGCGATATGACGCCTGATAGCTGCGCACCTTCCACACGTCCGGATATTTTGCCTACCACGCCGCTGAACTGCACCCCTAGCACATTACCACGCACGATATTGCTCACTCCCGCTACCTGAACACCCGTCATCGAGTCGAGCACATTGTTGTGCAAACCGGCTATCTGCGCGCCTTTCACCTTGCCGCCAACGATATTGATACCGCCTGATATCTGCACCGACTTCACATTATTCTTCACGATATTGAACAGGGTACCAATCTCCAATCCGTCTACGCCGGCGGTATAGCCGCCGGTGAGGTTGAGGGATAACTTGTTCACTACCTGTCCGCTCATTTTGCCGTGCGTGCCCAGTCCGGGCGCAATAGAGGCCTGGTAAGGCTTATCGGCCAGGAAGCGGATGTTAAGGCTTTGCGCCTTCTGCCGCGATGATAACATCAAACGGCCAAACCAGGTTTTTTCTACCATCTGGTAGCCGGTGATTTCAACGGTTTGTAAAGTATGGGTAACGGGAGAGATGGTTACGGCGATATCCTGGTCTACGCCGGAACGCAGGAGCAGCGAGGTATCGCCGTACAGGTCCTTACTAACGCTGATGGCTGCGGTGGGATATTTATCCCTTAACCGCAGCCTGAAGTAACCATCGTTATTAGTGAGCGTAGAAATGAGTTGCTGTCGCTCATACACGCTGGCATTGGATATCCGCTGCCCGGTATGCCGGTCCGTGACAAAGCCGCTGACGACAAAATACGCCTGCCCCGGCCTTTTCAGCAAGATGATATAATCCCCTGATTCTTTGTATTGATAATTGCCATCCAGCAGGATATCGAGCACCTGTTTTACCGTTTTGTTCTGTACAGAGAGGGTAACAAGGCTATCCTGTGGCAAACTGTTACTGATATACGAAAAATAGAAACCGCCCTGTTTGCCGATGAGGTTCAACACAGCTGAAAGCCGCTGCTGTTTTACATTCAGGTTGATGCTCTTGTTAAGCAATCCCTGCGCAAAGGCGCCAACAGTGCAGCAAAGAAAAAGAGCGGTGGTAAAAAATATCTTTTGTAAACAAGGTTTCCGTAACATAATTATTTAAGTGTGATCTGATCACCGTCTCTATCTACTGTGATATTGTAGGTAAGGCTGATAATACGCAGGATACTATCCAGTGAACTATTGGCAAAGGTAGTGGTAATTGGCATATTCCGCTTGCTGCTGTCGGCAATGGTAATATGCACACCATATGCTTCCTGGAGAATATTAGCCAGTTTCCACAGGGGCGTGTCGTTACATACGAAAGAGCTGGTGCGGTAGTAGTTGTACAGCTCATCGGTATTGTCCTGTTTCACGGGCGCATCCTGGTTATCGGCTACGGTGGCCTTTTCATGTGATTTGAGCTGCACGCTGTTCTTGTTCTTCACCACTTCTACGGCGCCTGTTTCCACGATCACTTCTGTTTGTCCGCCGCTGCTCTTCACGTTAAAAGAGGTGCCTAATACTTTTACTTCCACGTCATTTACTTTGAGCACAAAGGGTTTGGAAGGATCGGTGGCGATATTGAAGAAGGCTTCGCCTTCCAGCTTTACCTGCCTTACCTTACCGAAACTGGCGGGATAGGAAAGTTTGGATAGTTTATTCAGCGTCACCATGGAGCCGTCTGGCAAGGTATCCAGGCGGATGGCCATGGCGGTTTGTATGATGTTCATGTTGGCAGACGAATGTCCTTGCCACCAGAACCAGGCGCCGGTGGCGCCGAGCAGCACTGTAACGGCAGCGGCTATACGCAGCCAGTTATTGCGGCGTGGTTGCATCTCCACGATGCGCGCGCCGTGATCGTTGTTATTATTTACCCGCTGCTGAAAACGTTGCCAGGCATCGTTTTCGTTCACGGTGCTGACGGCGGCGAGCTTCTTGCTTTCATCCCAGATCAGCCGGAAATGATCAAAATAGCGCTGATGTTCGGGATCTGCTGCCAGCCATTGTTCTACTGCTACCTGCTCATCAGGCTCCGCGATCCTGAGCAGATATTTCACCAGCAAGTCGTCGTTCATATGATCTTTGTGCTTCACTTATCCACATTTACAGGTTGAGCAATAGTAATAACAGTAAGGGAAGGAAATCCACCAGGTTGAGGCGCAGTATCCGCAAGGCTTTGCCCATCTGGTTTTCCACAGTTTTCACCGAGATGCCCAGCCGGTTGGCGATCTCCTGGTATTTTAATTCTTCGAAGCGGCTCATCTGGAAAACGGTCCTGCACTTTTCCGGCAGCTCGCGCAATGCCAGTTCCAGCCGCTCTTCCAGCTCTCTCAGCATCACTTTGCCGGAGGTATTTCCTGTAGCATGTTCGTTGCTCATCTGATATTTTGTGTGCGCCTGATGCGTCGCTTTTACTTTCTGATGGCGGAGATAATTGATACTCTCATGGTATACAGAGCGGTACAGGTATCCCGATACAGATTCCTTGATCTTGATATCACCCGATTTTTCCCAAAGCTTGCAGAATACGTTCTGTACCATCTCTTCCGCCATGATCTCATCTTTCAATATCGTACAGGCATAAGCATGCAGCCCTTTAAAATGGGTTTTAAACACTTCCTCAAAAGTGAGCGTATTTTCTTTTTCCAGTAACGAAGCGCTACCGGTATCATGCAACTCCATGCGTAGGTTTTGATAACTGACGTCAAATATAATTCCTTCTGCCAATTGCGTGGGTTTTATAGACGACACGCCAGGTAGTTTCCACCCCTACGCCCGGCAGCATTTTTTTTCCGGCACAATGTTATCTCCCTACATATCAATACATTATATCATCTCTCCACTTTAACATTATCTTATATAACTGTTATAAAATATTTCACAAATGGGATGATAATATTGCTGAAAATTGTCCACATGAAATTTATCTGTACCTGCCTACTGTCACTGTTCTTAGGAGCCAGCGCCTTCGCCCAATCCAAAACCGCTTACATCAATTTCCAGCAACTGGTAGCCCAGATGCCTGAAACCAAAAATGCGACTGCCAGTTTACAGCAGTACCAGTCCGGCCTTAGCAAAGACGGCCAGCAGCTGGTAGCGGAATATACCCGTATGGCGCAGGAATTTGACAGCCTTCCTAAAAACACCAGTCAGGCAGTCAGAGAATTGAAAGTGAAAAGTCTGCAAACGGCGCAGGCCAATATACAGGAGTACAGAGGGCGTATGGAAGAGAAGATGGCGGCCAAAGAGCAGGAGCTGCTCAAACCTATTGTGGACAAAGCAAAAACGGCTTTAAAGGCGGTAGCTAAAGAAAAAGGCTACTCGCTCGTGATTGATAACTCCAGAGATGCGGTATTAATTGCCGAAGAAACCGATGACCTGATGGCCGCGGCGAAAGCGAAGTTGGGGATTAAATAGTGCCTGTGAGGGTTCCCGGTTAAACATTTCCGGATTTTGAAATGAAAGCGTATACATAGCTCCTGCACGGGTATTGCTTCTTCCGCCATTCTAATAATAGCAATGTCTGCATCCGTTCAAAGCTACACGCCAACAGATCAAAGTCCGGAAATATCTTTTTTATGATTTATCAGATGTGCAAGCCATGCGCCAGCAATGCTTTCCAGCGCGGGTTGCTACGTACAAATTCCGCTACTTTTTTGCTGGACGGTACCATACGAATGTTCTGTGACTGGATCTCTTCCATCACTTTGCCCAACAGCAGCGGCGTAACGCCTTGCTTCTCCAATGTGGGCGGTACTTCGGCTCCCGTTAAAAATATGCGGCTGCCGTTTCTTTCATAAATCACTTTGGCCAACTGACCGGCGATATGTGCCTCGAACTGCCTGGCCTCCTTGTTGTCGATAATTTTGAAATCCTTCATGGTCATTTAATTATTTATACTGATGTTTTCATGGTAACGTGGAATAGGGAAACATCTGCAAAAGGGAAGTTGAAATAAGATAGCAGGATTAGTTAGTTCCGGCTGCAAAGATACGACAAATGAGGCAGAATACCCGGGGCAACACTTTTTATAGTTTAAAATAGTTGACAGTCAAGCCTTTAACGGGCAAAGTAATTTTAAATACGCTGCCGCTGAGCGGGTATTGAGCCAGCTCTTCCGGCGATAGATGTTCCCGCGCCGTGGTAATCAGCAGTTCGTTCATCCCCGCTCCGCCAAACATACAGGACGATACCTGCAAGGCCGGTACGCTCACCTTGGCAGCCACCTGCGCTGTAAGCGGATCCCAGCAGTATACCGCTGCGCCGCCCCAATGCGCAATCCACAAACGCCCCTGCTCATCCGCACACATACCATCCGGAAGGCCCATCCACTGCGGGATTTCGATGGCCCGGCGGATAAACGTAATATCCCCGGAAGCCGCATCATAGGCAAACTCCTGCACACAACGGGTATGGGAATCGTTGTAATACATGCGCTGCTGCTGCCATACGATGCCATTGGATACACTCACTCCCTGCAAGCGCGGATACGGTGATACGCCCTGTTTCAAGCCTGTTTCAAGCCTGTTTACTGCCTGTATAGTGTATAGCGTACCTGCGCCGTCCGCCGCATCAAGCGCCATGGTGCCGATCCAGAGGCGGCCGTCGGGGTCGCAGCGGCCGTCATTGCAGCGCATATGTGGCCTGGCGTCAATAACAGCCAGCGTATCGATGATACCCCGCTCCGGCGAAAAGCGCACCACACGGTCCTGGAGGCCCAGCAGCAATTCTTCGCCTCCTGCCACGGGCGCTATGGCGCTTACAAATGCGGGCATCGGGAACGATTGCGTATAGCCGTCGGGGGGATAGATATACAGTACTTTGCCCAGGATATCCACCCAGCACCAGCAGGCCCTGTCCGGCCACCAGCAGGCGCTTTCGCCCAACTCATTGTTTTGTTCCACGAAAAGGGAGGCCTCAAACTGTTCCATATAATTTCGTTTATTCGTAAGCGTTAGATTGGTTCTATTTATACAAAAATATCGCGCAGCTTTTGTATCAGCTGCTACCTGCTTCGCTATTTTAATAAATATTTTAACCATATTGGCCGTAATTGTGCTAATTTTCAGGTCGCTAATCCCCAATATGGACATACATTTGTTTGAAAAGTTACGTCGGGCCCAGGTAATCAGCGATGCCTCGCTGGAAAAGGTTAAAGCCGTCGAGAAAAACCGCCTCTTCTCTCTTCACTGGGAAATCAAGACCTTGCTATACCTGGGCGTATTGCTGCTGAGCGGCGGACTGGGTATCCTCGTCTATAAACACATCGACACCATCGGCCATCAGGCGATACTGGCGCTGATAGCCGCTATCAGCACTGCCTGCTTTGCCTATTGCTTCCGGAAGGCCAGACCCTTTTCCTGGCAAAAGGTAGCATCGCCCAACTCATTTTTCGATTATGCGTTACTGTTAGGTTGCCTTACGCTGATCACTTTTATTGGCTACCTGCAAGTGCAGTATACCGCCTTTGGTAACGCTTATGGCCTCGCTACCTTCATTCCCTTGGCAGTATTGGCTTTCAGCGCCTACTACTTCGACCATCTCGGGGTATTGTCGATGGCGGTGGTGAACCTCGCAGCATGGGTAGGTGTGGCTATCAGGCCACTGGAATTACTGCATACCTGGCAATTTTCAGCGCCTGTCACCATTTACACCGGCGCCGCGCTGGGTGTGTTCCTGCTGCTGGCAGGAGAGCTTACGCAAAGAAAAAATCTGAAAGCACATTTCGCCTTCACGTATCATAATTTTGGTACGCATATTTTCTTCCTGGCCTGTCTGGCCGGCATGGTGCAGCTGGACGCCATCTGGGTGCTGCTGCTGGCCGCTATGGCAGCCTATGTGTACCAGCGTGCTGCCCGCGAACGTTCGTTTTATTTCATACTCATCACCATACTCTATGCTTATGTGGGCCTTAGCTACCTCGTTCTGCGAAGCCTCGACCACATGAAAGATTTGGACGCCATCTATCTCGGCCTTTTCTATTTTCTCTTCAGTGCATTAGGCGTAGTGCTGCTGCTTGTTCATCTCAACAAAAAACTCCGGCAATGATCGCATATGCTTCTACAGATCTCGATAACCTGGAAATCAGGCAGGCAGCGGATTTAGCGCTGCGTCAACAATGCACTACGCCGGAGGAGCAGGCGGCCGTGCGGGAAAAATTTCCGGTGAATTTTTACACCCCTAACCCCGTGATCAGGATAGGACTTATTCTCCTGACCCTGCTGATCGTATTGGTGGCATTGGGTTTGGTGGCCTTGATGACATGGCACACATCTGACGACACGATCATCCGTACAACCGTCATCATCTTCTCTTTTGGCTGCTATGCCGCATTGGAGGGCTTTGTACGTACCAGGCATTTTTACCGCGCCGGCGTAGACGATGCCTTGTTATGGTCTTCTATGTTCTTGCTGGGCGCAGCTATCATAGTAAACACCAGGATGCCCGAATCCGCTGCATGCCTGATAGCGCTGGCGCTATGCCTGTATGCTACTTTACGTTTCGCAGATGTCCTGGCTGCCGCAGGAGCATTGCTATCATTGCTGCTGATGTTTTTCTTTTTGTTGTCGGGCGAAGGAAAATTAGTGACGCCGGTAGTGCTGGCGCTCATCTCAATTGGGGCATATGTGCTGGCACGCTGGCTGGGCAAGCAGGAACAGTTCCGTTATTACCGCTTGTGTTGTACTGTATGGGAAGTGTTGTCCTTACTAACACTCTATGCGGCTTTGAATTATTATGTTATCAATGAGGTGGGCAGGAATATCTATCAACTGGATGAAAAACAGACTGGCAGCAATTTACAGCTCTTCTGGTTCACCACCGTGCTCATTCCTTTAGTGTATATTTTCTTCGGCGTGCGTAAGAAAGACGCGATACTGTTGCGTTGCGGCCTTTTGCTGTTGGCGGCCATCATAGGTACCATCCGTTATTATCATGCCGTGATGCCGCTGGAAGTAGCGATGGTATTGGCCGGCATCGTGATGATCGGTATTTCGTGGGGGCTTCTCCGTTACCTGCGAACGCCCAGGCATGGCTTCACTTACCAGGCGCCCGATGATCCTGCTATGTTAGATAAGCTCAATGCAGAATCGCTGCTGATCGCACAAACAATGGTACCTGCACCACCTGCAAAACCAGGCTTCCAGTTTGGCGAAGGCACCGGCAGTGGCGGCGGCGCCAGTGGAGACTACTGAATTATTTTGTTATTTGATTATTTGTTTATTTTGATATTTAGGTTTCAGGAACATCTTCATAGAACCTAAATATCAAAATAAACAAATAATCAAATAGCTAAATAAAAAAAGCCTGACCGAAATATATCGATCAGGCTTTGGAGCGGAAGACCGGGCTCGAACCGGCCACCCCGACCTTGGCAAGGTCGTGCTCTACCAAATGAGCTACTTCCGCAAATTGTCAAACATTATCTTTTTAACGATGAGGCATCCTTGTGATACATCATCAAACTGGAGCGGAAGACCGGGCTCGAACCGGCCACCCCGACCTTGGCAAGGTCGTGCTCTACCAAATGAGCTACTTCCGCATGATTGTCAAGAACTTCTCAACTTTTACCGGTGGTCACCGTTTTCGTTGGGATTGCAAAGATAGGAAACGAAGTTAATTCACAAAATTTTTTTTAAACTTTTTTACAGATTTATACAGGAGAGATTTTAAGCAGCCGGCTGTAATGCTTTACCATCAAGCATTACAGCCGGCGCAAAAAATGAATATTTTTCACTTACAAAGCGGCAGTCTGTACTATTTTCTTAGCTGTTGTGGTAGATTTTTTACTTTTCTTTCGCTTGCCCCACCACACGTAGAAGCCCGTCACCGGCAGCGATCCGCACACGAGGCTCACCACAAATGCAATACATTTTCCGATGATGCCGCCAATAGCGCCTACATGGATATCATAGTTCATATCGATCAAACGTTCGCCCCTGTTCTTGTGATGGTCGTTGCGCCGCCCCAGCAGTTTTCCGGTGTATTGATCAAATTGCAACTGATCCGCGCCATAATAGTTTTCATTGGTATTGTAACCACTGATCGTATGTACCCCTTCAGGGAACGTTGCCGGATATACGAAGAAACGTTTGGCATCGGGGAGCAAGGACAAAGCCGCCTTGAAAGCGATATCCAGCGGTTTGTTGCCAGCTGGCGCCTCCTGCTTCACCGAGGCCACTTTCGCCACCACCGGCGGCGTGGTACTGCCTGATGCTACTACATACACCGTAGCCTGAAACCAGCTGAAAGCCCATACCATGCCCGTCAGCGCAATTACCAGCGCCACAAGCAAAGTGTAAAAACCTAACACATTATGAAGGTCGTAATTCACCCGTTTGAAGCCTGCTTTCCATTTGATGCGGAAACTCTTTTCGCGGTTGGCTTTGTTCCATTTCTTCGGCCACCAGAGCACCAGGCCGGTAAGGAGCAATATCACAAAAATAAATGTGCCCCAGCCCACGATCGGCTGGCCATAAGGCGTATTGAGCAAGAGGCTCCAGTGCATGCCTTTTACGATGGAGAAAAAATTATGCTTGTAGTCGAGCACGCCGGTCACTTCGCCGGTATAAGGATTTAGCATGGCCGCCTGGTAGTATTCAATACCACCGAAATAGGTAAGAGCGGTATCATTGCTTTTATAGGTAGAAAATTCCCAAGCCTTGTCCGGCGCGCGCCAGGCGGTAACGCCCCTGATGGGCCTGTCGGGCCCGAGGGCCGCCTGCGCCTTTGCCAGCAGCTCCGTGAGTGGCAGAACAGGCTTGGGTTGCGGGCTTACATACATCTCCCGGTGATATACCATCTCGTTGATCTCTTTCTGAAAAACGAATAAACAACCGGTAACACTTACTATCAAAACGATGATTCCTGAAGCCAGGCCCAGCCACAGGTGCAGCTGTGCCGCCATGGCCTGCCACCACGACCTGTTACGTTTCTTTGCCGGCTTCTCCTTGCTGTTGATCATAAAACAAAAATCTGACGAAGACGGCAAACGGCTTACTCACATCGGGAATTACATTTACGAGATCAGGAAAGAAACAGGCATAAAAAAAGCCTCCTGTGCTACAGGAGGCCCGGATAATTATGTTGAAGCGGATTGCTTATTTGTATTTTGGATCGTAGAGCGTATTACCAGGAACGACTACATCCGGTTTGCCGGCATATTTGTGTTTGTAGAGATTGTAGCAACCACCCAGCATAAAGGCTACCAGGCAAAATACACCCACGTAATAGATGAAGCGTGAAGTAGATACTTTATCCAGGGTGATATCGTTCTTATTTTCTACTGTATTTGTGTTCTGTTCCATATGTAATTTATTTCCGACGCAAACTTACGTCAAGATTTTAATTTTTACAATTGTAAAATATTATTTTACCCGTGCAGCTTGGAGAACTGTTTCCGGCGGAGGAAATAGTAGCGCCAGATCATGATGCCGTGGAATACGCCGTTCAGCTTCATCAGCTTTTTCTCGGGCAGCTGGTCTTGCTTCACGTAGGTGCGGCGCCAGCGGTAGTAGTCTTTGTACGCCCGCCAGATGGCGGCCATATCTTTGGGTTTGCCCGATACCAGGCTTTTCAATCCTGCCAGTATATCGAGGAAAAAGCGCTGCGACAGCACAATCCAGCGGTCTTCGCTGTGCAGGTTCTTCCAGAGCATCATCAGGTTGTTGCGGAAATTGAGGTATAGCTTGCGTGGATTGCCCTGTGGCAGGCTTCCGCCGCCCACATGGAATACCCGCGAATCCGGGCAATAGCAGATGCGGTACCCCGCACGTTGCAGGCGCCAGCAAAGGTCTACCTCCTCCATATGTGCAAAGAAGTCACGGTCGAAGCCTCTCATCTCATGAAAGCAGGCCGACCGGATAAACAAGGCAGCGCCGGTAGCCCAGAATATATCCTGCACATCATCATATTGCCCATAGTCTTTTTCAGTGGTATAGAGGATACGCCCCCGGCAAAAGGTATAGCCAAGGATATCCATCCAGCCGCCGGCAGCGCCGGCATATTCAAATTCATCGGGCTTGTGCCAGGAGCGCAATTTGGGCTGACAAGCCGCAATGCGGCGGTCTGACTCCATCAGGGCCACCACCGGCTCTATCCACCCGGGCTCCACCTCCACATCCTGGTTCAGCAACACGTAGATATCTGCCTGCACATGCTGTAACGCTTCGTTATAACCGCCTGCAAAGCCGTCGTTACTGGGGTTCTGCACGATCCTGACCTGCGGAAAATGTTCCCGCACAAAGGCCACGCTATCATCAGTAGAGGCGTTATCAGCCAGCACCAGTTGCAGGTTAGCGTAGGTAGAACGGCATACAGACGGCAGGAACTGCTCCAGAAAAGACTTTCCATTCCAGTTCAAAATAACTACGGCTACTGATGGCAATACGGGCAACTGATATTACGTTTATGCGTGAATAATAATTTTCGGAGATGCAAATATGCAACAAAGGATTTTAATATTTGCAACCCAAATTACGAATCGCTGTAGCGGAATTAGGCTTAAATTAGAAGTATGTTTAAACAGTTTATAGGCTGGAAGTTTGTACTGGCCGCCATAGCGGTGGTGATCATTGTTACCACGATATGGTTTGTCAGTACCCTGTCGGGGAAGATACAAGGCGAGGAAAGAAAAAAAGTAGCTACCTGGGTGGAAGCCAACCGGGAGCTGCTACGGGCCGACACCGACGCCAACCTGAACCTGGCCATCGAAATTATCACGAACAATACCACCATCCCGCTTATTCAAACCGATGAACAAGGCCGTATCATCGATAGCCGCAACCTCGATTCTGCCCTCATCGCGCAAAATCCCACCTATCTCCACGAACAGTTACAATCTTTCAAAAAGCAGCATCCGCCCTTTATCATGGAGGTAGACGCCAAACAAAAAGTATACAACTACATCTACTACGGCGATTCCGTGATATTAAGGCAGATCCGATACTACCCTTATATACAGCTGATTGTAGTCACCCTCTTCATTGCCGTGGTCCTTTTTGCATTATCCAGCACCAACCGCGCCACCCAAAACCTGGTATGGGTAGGGCTGGCCAAGGAAACGGCCCACCAGCTGGGCACGCCGCTCTCCTCTATGGAGGCCTGGCTGGAACTGCTGCGCGAAAATGAAGCCAACGCGCCACTCGTTACCGAGATGAGCAAAGATGTAGACCGCCTCAAACTGATCACGGACCGCTTCTCCAAGATAGGCTCCGTGCCCAGCCTGGAAGAAAAAGATATCGTTCAGCAGATCGATAATATGGTGAACTATATCCGCAAAAGAGCGCCACAAAAAGTGCAGATTACCCTGCACTCCAAAGAAAAGGAACTGCCGGCGATGATCTCTCCGCCACTGTTCGACTGGGTAGTGGAAAACCTGCTCAAGAATGCGCTCGACGCCATGGAGGGCAAAGGCAAGATCGATATCTCGATAGATAATCATCCCACCTATATCACCGTGGATGTAGCAGATACCGGCAAAGGCATTCCGAAAATAAATTTCGAGAAAGTGTTCAAGCCCGGCTTCAGCACCAAGAAGCGCGGCTGGGGCCTCGGCCTCTCACTGGCCAAACGTATCATCGAAGATTATCACAAAGGCCGGCTTACCGTGAAATCCTCTGATATCAACAAAGGCACTACTTTTCGCATCCTGCTGCGGAAATAAGAATCGTTTAAAAAAAATTGAATAAATAAATTTGGTTATTTGCAAAAAGCCCTTACTTTTGCATCCCATTCTACCAGATGCGAAGGTGGCGAAATTGGTAGACGCGCTACTTTGAGGTGGTAGTGCCTGAAAGGGCTTGAGAGTTCGAATCTCTTCCTTCGCACCAGATAAAACCCCCACGTTTTACGTGGGGGTTTGTTGTTTTAGTACCTTTCTCTTTCTTTCGTATATCCGGTACCGTTATACGTACTTCTACGGGCTTTTTAAATTTGTTATTCCCTGCCGAAAATGCTAACTTAGATAGCATAAACCCCGAATTTTCTAAAACCATTGTAATGACCACACATCGCCTCTGTTCCCCCAAACAGGTATCACCTGAACGTGCTGGCGCCTCTCAAAACGCTTCCGGCAAAATTCACAATGAATGTTTCCGTCAACTGCCCCTGCAACGCAAGCTCTCCGTGGGCGCTGTGGATGATCCCCTTGAAAGGGAAGCCGATGCAATGGCGGATGCGGTAATATCCCGTAAACCCTTGCCATCCGCCACTTTCATCCAACGGAAATGCCAGCATTGCGAAGAAGAAGACAAAGTGATGCGACATCCCGTGAGTGCCGTTGTACAACAGCAAAGCACGCCGGCCGTAGATGCGCATACCGAAAGCCGCATACATGCCAGCAAAGGAGGCGGCGCTGCGCTCCCCGAAAATGTGCGGCAGTCTATGGAAACGCGCATGGGACAAGACTTTTCGGCTGTACGCATACATACCGACGGTCAGGCGGCAGGCCTCTCCCGCAGCTTGCACGCACAGGCATTTACAGTAGGTAATGATATTTATTTCGACGCGGGAAAATTTGATCCCGGCTCATCAGAAGGCGCGCATTTGCTGGCGCATGAGCTATGGCATACTGTACAACAAGGCGAAGGGGGCCAGCAGCAGGCGGTGCAACGTTTTGCACCCAATCCGCCTGTAACCGTTACACCACAGCAAATAGCAGAAATGAGGGCGCTGATACAACAAGTGACGCAGTTAATGAGGGCTGGCGCCGTTACCGCAGAAGAAACAGCGGCGATTACCACTGCCGGCGCAGAAGCAGAAGCGGCTATCGTCACGGCTACTGAAATGGCCGCTGCCGGCGCTACCGCCACGGCAGTAGGCGAAGGCGCACTGGTTACTGCCGGCGGCCTCGCTGCCGACGATGTCACCGGCATAGGCGTCGCCGATGATGTGGCCATCCCCTTTGTATTGCTGGGCGCCGCCGTTGCTTTTGGCGTTGGCTTCGCCATAGGATATTCTGCCGACGCCATCGCCGCCGCCTGGCAAAAAGCCGCAGCAGCAGTAGCACGCACCGTGAGCCTCATCAGGGAAACGATCAAAGCCAGCAACCGCCGCAACCCGCGCCGCAACCCGCAACCCGCGCCCATTCCGGAAGTAGACCCTTATGAAGATCCGTATGCAGATCCGGAAACCAGCACCAGCAACCCCGACAAACCCCGCAACGATTGTTTCCGCATGAACCGGACATCACTCGTTTGTGAAGGCGGAGAAAAAGATCCCAAAGCAGCCTTGCGCGCTTTCCTTGAAAGATACAGCGCCCGCGCACAAGCCTCTTATGATCCTTCAAAATACGGCGCGCCGAAAGATATGGGCAAGTTCAAACCCGGCATTATCGACGCCTGCTCCAAAGGCCCCGGACAAAGCATCCACTTTGAAACAAACACGCCCGGCTACCCGATTGTCAGCATCTTCGGATGCGTGTGCTGCAATGCCGACGGCACTTCCGGCATTATCTGGCAAGGCGCCCACGACTCTGCCGGCGATATGCGCAAGAAATAACACTATGGTAATCCCTTCTTAATAAAACCCTAACAATGCTGATCTAAATTTAATAGTACAAAAAGCTACATCATGCAAAAGATCATCACCGTTACTATTGATCCTACCAAGCTGCAACCTGCCACCGGCACTGATGCAGATGCCGCGTGTTTTGTAAACGAGCTGCCCGAACTCAATCAATACCTCAGCGAAGGCTGGGTGATCGAAGAATGGGAAAGGCTCACACCGGCCGGCAATGACCGCATCACCCTCCTCTTCGTATTAACGGACGAGATCGATGAAATGGCCGACCAGTACGAGTTTGAAGAAGACCAACTCGAAGAAGAATAAGATAATTATTGTTTGTTTGATTATGTTGATTGGAAGGGAAGGAATTTCCTTCCTTTTTTTATTCCTCCCGCTCTCGTAATTTAGTGGTACTATGGGTACATCAATTACGTGTCCTAATTGCAAACACCAGTTTGTAATGGAAGATGCTTTTGCAGCGGATATAGAAAAAGAAATGCGGGGCAAGATGGAATCAGAATGGCGCAAGCGCCTCGAATCGCTGCAAGCAGAAAAGAATACTTTGCTGTCGGAGAAAAGTAAAATGGCACAGGAACGGCAACAGATCGAAACGCTGCGCCAGCAACAGGAAGACGAGATCGCCAAACGGGTGATGGTGGAAAAACAACGCCTCCAGGAAAGCCTTGCGCAAGACCTCCGCAGGTCTATTTCCGAAGACTATAACAACCAGCTCCTCCTCCTCAAACAAGCCAACGAAGAGCAGGAAGAAAAACTCAAAGAAGCCCGCAAACAGGAGCTGGAATTCCTCCGCAAGGAACAGGAACTAAAGAACAAAGAACAGGAACTGGAAATCATCTCACAGAAGAAAATACTGGAAGCCCGCACCGAGCTGGCAGAGCAGATCCGCAAGGAAGAAGCAGACCGCAACCTCCTCAAAGACACCGAACACCAACTGCGCCTGCGCGAACTTGAAAAACAACTCGAAGACCAACGACGCCTCGCAGAAGAAATGAAGCGCCGCGCCGAACAAGGCTCCTCTCAATTACAAGGCGAAGTACAGGAACTCGTGCTGGAAGAAATGCTCCGTATCAACTTCCCCTACGATGAGATAACGCCCGTCGGCAAAGGCATCCGCGGGGCCGACTGCATCCAGCTGGTACGCAACCAATATGGCCAGGAATGCGGTCGCATCATCTACGAAAGCAAACGCACCAAAGAATTTGTACGCGACTGGGTAGAAAAACTCAAAGCCGATATGCGCAGCCAGGGCGTGGATATCGCCATCCTCGTTACGCAAACCATGCCCAAAGACATGGAACGCTTCGGCGAAAAAGAAGGTATCTGGATATGCACCTTCGCCGAAGTGAAAGCCCTCGCCTACGTGCTCCGCGACGGTATCGTAAAGGTGTCCAGCGCACTCCGCACACAGGAAAACAAAGGCGATAAAATGCACATGCTCTACTCCTACCTCACCGGCGGCGAATTTGCAGAACAATGGAAAGCCATCCGCGAAGGCTTCATGTCCATGCGCCTTTCCATACAAAAAGAACGCGATGCCATGGAGAAGATATGGAAAGCCAGAGAGAAACAACTGGAAAAAGTACTCCTAAATGCCGCACACATCAAAGGTTCCATCGAAGGCATCGCCGGCAGCGATTCCGTCGATCTCAAATTACTCGAAGATGCCGCCGATGATCTCGCCGATTAATCATCTCTCCCATAAAATAAATAAATAACAAAATATATAAATATATAATTATTTTCGGTCCATGAAAGACCAGACGCTTACTACTTATAAAGCCATTATCTTCGACCTCGGTGCAGTATTGGTGGATTGGAATCCACGGTACCTGTACAGGAAAATATTTGATAAAACGGAAGACATGGAATACTTCCTGAGCAATATCTGCACCTCTGAATGGAATGAAGAACAGGATGCAGGCAGAAGTTTACAGGATGGCACCGAACTGCTCGTTAGCCAGCACCCGGCCCATGAAGCCAATATCCGCGCCTATTACGGCCGATGGAAAGAAATGCTCAACGGCGAAATCAGCGGCACCGTAGCCCTGCTGGAATCATTGAAGAAAAGCGGCAAATACCAACTGTATGCGCTCACCAACTGGTCCAACGAAACGTTCCCGCTGGCGCTGGTACAATATCCTTTCATGCAATGGTTCGATGGCATCGTGGTATCCGGACGCGAAAAGCAACGCAAGCCTTCGCCCTCTTTTTATCACCTGCTGCTCGACCGCTACCATGTAAAAGCAGCCGAAGCGCTTTTCATCGATGATAATCCACGCAATGTGAAAGCAGCTGAAGCACTGGGCATCAACAGCATTCTCTTCACCGATCCTGTGCAATTACAACACGCGCTCTCCGATAAAAATATCCTTAGCTAAAACTATAATCTAATATATAAACCACTCTGCTTGTTAACCCTGTCGCTACTTTAGAATTATCTTAACATTTCTCTAGTAAACCTTTTGTAACTATTCGCCATCAAAAGCGTTTGAATGATAACACCATGCCATTTGTTAATCCCACCAGGAAACCATTTTGAAAATTAATACGCTAGGATATGAAAAGAACATTGTATTTACTCAGCAGCATTGCCGCTTTCGTGGCAATTGTCTCTTTCAGCGGATGTGCCAAGGACCCCCTAAAAGATATGACGCAGGAAGAATCCCGGATCTACATCACGAACCATGATAGCAACGCAAATTTCTCCTCCTATTCAACATTCAGTATAGTAGATTCCGTTGCGGTGCTTACCACCCGCGATTCTGCAAAGAAAGCATTGACCGACTACGACAAGCAACTGATCGCATCTGTAAAAACTGCGATGCAGGCACGTGGTTATACTTTGGTGGATAAAGCCGCCAAACCCGACCTTGGCATCAACCTCACCCGCATCGATAACTCCTACACCAACGTATCCTGGAACCCGGGATGGTGGGGCGGTGCAGGCTGGTGGGACCCCGGCTACTGGGGCTTCCCCGGCGGCGGATGGTACTGGCCTTCTTATTATGTAGTGTACCAGGTGAGCGAAAAACAAACTGCCATCGACCTGTTTGATCTGAAACATCCGACCGACAATAAACTCACCGCTGTCTGGAACTCGCTATGGCGCGGCTCCGGCGTGTGGAACATCAACAATGTGGATAGCATGGTCAAAGCTTCTTTCGACCAATCGCCTTATCTCACTAAAAACAAATAACATCTTTTTGAAGATGTTGATTCAGCAAATTTTAAATTGATTGGAAGATGAAAAAGATAAAAAACTGGATATTGATTTTTGCGGGATGTATCGCCACACAGGCCGTTTCAGCACAGGTACGTCCGCCATTGTCTGTAGATGTGAACTATTCCATCGCACAACCATTCGGATCATTGAAAGATTATAGCAACAAAACCAGCTTCCGTGGATGGAGCGCCGGATTGCAATACATGCTGAACAACCAGCTGTCGGTAGGCCTCCGCACTGGCTTCCAGGACTTCTATGAAAAAGTGCCGCGCGCCGTTTACCCGGATAAGATGGGCGATGTATCCGCCGTGCAAACACGTACCTTGCAGGTGATACCCATACAAGCTACCGTGGGCTGGGCTTTCACCACGCCAGACAAACCCGTGATCCCCTATGCTTCCCTCGGCATAGGCGCAGCAAATATGAACTACGAAAAATACTGGGGAGAATTTGTAGAGAAGAACAACAGCTGGCAGTTCATGGTGAGCCCGGAAGTGGGCATCAACGTGCCTTTCGGGAAAGCGTCACCAGTGCTGTTCAATGCGAGCGTAAGGTATAACTATGCGCCTTACAACTTCAACGACATCACCAGTTTCAATTCTATACAGGGAAATATCGGATTGAGGTTCCACCTGAACTAAAATCTTTTATCCATATTCTAGAAAAGCGGAGAGTGAGAGTGTATCCCGCAGCAGTTGATCTGTTGCGGGATTTTTTTATGGTCAGAATTCCATATAATGCCGGAAACCTTTGCTGAAGGCCTCTTTGATGGTGCCGTCATTGGCTTTGTAAATATACAATGCTTCCAGTCCGTATTGCGGATGCCGTTGCAGCCAACGCAGTCCGGGTTCCACGCCCATCAGGATAAGGGGGTTGTCAAACGCATCTGCCGTGAAACAATCTTTCGCGATCACCGTTACGCTGATAATATTGTTATGCAAGGCCTCTCCCGTTTTCGGGTGAATGGTATGCGCAAAGCGCGTACGGCCCTGATCGAAGAAACGGCGGTAATTACCGCTGGTAGCAATGCCTTTGTTGGGCAGCCGCACCAGCCCCTGTACCGGCTCATAAGTAGTATCGCCGGGCGATGGGCGCTCGATGCCAACGCTCCATATCTTGTTCATATGGTTATGGCCTTTGGCGCACAGCTCTCCGCCTACGTCCACGAGGTAATTGGAGATGCCCTGCTGTTCAAGGAAGCGGCCGATCACATCTACCGTATATCCCTGTGCGATGCCATTACAATCTATCTGTACTCCTTTCTTTGTTGTACGTAAAGTGTTCCCTTTTACGGCGAGATAACGGGAACCAATATACGGCATTGTGCGCCGGATACTGTCTGCCGGCGGGATGCCTTTAAATGAAGGTTTGCTGACACCGAAGCCCCAGAGGTACACAAGCGGTTTTACGGTGATATCGAACAGACCGTCCGTTGCTTTGTTGGTGAACAAGGCTTTAGCGATCACGGCGCGCATATGTTCATCCATCTGCACTTCGCCGGTTTCGTTAAAACGGTTGATGAGCGAGCCGGGCTTGTACAGCGATAACGACTGATCGATCACGTGAAATACAGAATCGATACGGCTTTGCAGCGATGCAGTATCTGCCGAAAGATATTTGACGATGTAATAAGTGCCTTGCGCTTTGCCTTCGCAGGCTACCAGGCGGAGTGCAGTGTCACTAACGTTGCGGGCTATACGCTGTTGCGCATGCCCGGCCATGGCGGCGGAAAAACACAGCAGCCAGCAAACTTTTCTGAACATGTAATTTTTTATTTAAACGCATCTAAACCGGTAATATCCATGCCGGTGATGAGCAAATGTACTTCATGTGTACCTTCGTAGGTAATCACACTTTCGAGGTTCATCATGTGCCGCATCACGGGGAATTCGCCGGTAATGCCCATGCCGCCCAGTATGGAGCGCGCATCACGGGCGATTTTGGTGGCCACCTCGCAGGAATTGCGCTTGGCCATGGATATCTGCGCGGGCGTGGCTTTGCCTTCATTTTTCAATACGCCGAGGCGCCAGTTCATCAGCTGTGCCTTGGTGATTTCGGTGATCATCTCCGCCAGTTTTTTCTGTGTGAGCTGGAAACCGCCGATGGGGCGGCCAAACTGCACCCTTTCTTTGGCATAGCGGAGCGCGGTATCATAACAGTCCATCGCCGCGCCGATCACGCCCCAGGCGATGCCATAGCGGGCGGAAGAGAGGCAGCTGAGCGGGCCTTTCAATCCTTTTACATTGGGTAATATATTAGCTTTAGGCACTTTCACATTATCGAATACCAGCTCGCCGGTAGCGCTGGCGCGCAGGCTCCACTTGCCTTTCGTTTCCGGCGTGCTGAAGCCTTCCATGCCGCGCTCCACGATGATGCCGCGGATATCTCCGCCGCTATCTTTTGCCCATACCACCGCAATATCTGCAAAGGGCGCATTGGATATCCACATCTTGGCGCCATTGAGAATAACGTGATCGCCATCTTCGCGGAAGTTGGTGATCATGCCCGCAGGGTTGGAACCGTGGTCTGGCTCGGTAAGACCGAAACAGCCCATCAGCTCGCCCGTGGCCAGTTTGGGCAGATATCTCTTTTTCTGTTCTTCGCTGCCGAACGTAAAGATCGGGTACATCACCAGCGAGCCTTGCACAGAAGCAGTAGAGCGAATGCCGCTATCGCCGCGTTCCAGCTCCTGCATCATGAGGCCATAAGCAATATGATCAAGGCCGCCGCCGCCGTATTCAACGGGAATGGTAGGCCCAAAACAGCCGAGACTTCCAAGCCCGTTAATGATCTGAGAGGGAAAGGCTGCACGCTGGCAGTAGTCTTCAATAACGGGAGATATTTCTTTTTTCACCCACTGCCTCACGGCATCGCGGATCAACAGGTGTTCTTCGGTCAACAAGGCATCTACAGCAAAATAATCAGGGGATTGAAACAGATCTTTCAGCATGTGAGCTCAATTTTATGTATATAGCAATATAAGCAGTTTGCGGGAAACTTAGTACCTTAGGCGCAAATTCGAGAGCTATGGCAAGCAAAGTAATACCTGCACTGCTGCTGTTGGGGTTTTTAGTCACTGTGATGATATCCTTTCGCCCCACGCCATTGCGATCCGTTGCGCTGACAGTTATACCACAAAAAACATTACCCGGTGTTTCGCCAGAACTGAAAAAATACTGGATGATCTTTCTGAAAACCGGTCCACATCGCGATCAGCCGAAAGCTGAAGCCGAAGAGATACAACGGGCGCATATCGCCAATATCGAACGTCTTGCGAAAGATGGCAAGATCCTGATAGCCGGCCCATTCGAAAATGCCGGTGAAATGAAAGGGATTTTTATTATGGATTGTAAAGACAGCCTGGAAGCGGTAAGCCTTGTAAACACAGACCCTGCAGTAAAAGCGGGCCGCCTGGGGTTTGAGGTGAAATCGTGGTGGACGGCGAAGAATTGTATATTTAAGTGATTTACGGATTTATTGATTTACGGATTTAAGAATTTAGGAATTCGACACAAATCCCTAAATCCGTAAATCAAAAAATCAAAAAATTCGTAAATATTCCGCCATTTCCTGTTGATATTGTAAGGCTATATTGCGGGCATCTGTTGCAAAATCTTCTCCATTACCGGCGTAGATGATGGCACGGCTGGCATTTACCAGCAGGCCGCAATCTTTGTTCATGGCCTGTTTGGAGATCTCTTCCAGGCTACCGCCCTGTGCGCCTACACCAGGTACGAGGAAGAAGTGTTCCGGTACCAGTTTGCGGATATACCCCAGCTGTGAAGATTGTGTAGCGCCTACCACGAACATCAGGTTCTCCGGTGTTCCCCATTGCATACCGGCTTTCATCACTTTTTCAAAGAGATATTCTTCACCGAACTGTTGCAGTTCAAAATCCTGCGCGCCTTCGTTGGACGTGAGCCCCAGCATAATCGCCCATTTCTCCGGGAATTGCAGAAATGGCATAACGCTGTCGCGGCCCATATACGGCGCTACGGTCACGGAGTCGAATTGATAGGTTTCGAAAAATGTTTTGGCGTATTGTGCGGAAGTATTGCCGATATCGCCACGTTTGGCGTCAGCAATGGTAAAGATGCCTTCAGGGATATATTCTACGGTACGTTGCAGGCTTTCCCAGCCGCGGATCCCCATGCTTTCATAGAAAGCAGTATTGATCTTGTATGCAACACAAAGGTCTTTGGTAGCATCAATGATCGCCTTGTTAAAAGCAAACACCGGATCTGCATGAGCAAGCAGGTGTTTTGGAATCTTTTGTATGTCTGTATCCAATCCTACACACAGATAAGATTGCCTTTCCTTGATCAGATTCACCAATTCCTGTCGATTCATAGTCGGTTAATTTGGGGCGCAAAGTTAAGCAAAACTTACGCAGTGACCGCAAGATATTCTTTTTTGGAGTGATAGCGATCAACTTTTTTTGATTCCCCGGCGGGCCTCCATTTCGGCGGCAATACGCAGGGAATGCACATCTCCGCGCGCTTTCAGGTGATCGATCACGCTGTTATAATCGTGTTCATTTTTGTTCTGGCTGAGCTTATAACGCGCATTCACCTGTGTTAATGGCAGTTCAAAACCAACGATGGCCTTGAGGTTGTTCTGCATGGTCTTTTCATCTATATCACTGATATGCACCGGATGTTCGGAGCCAGCTTCAAAAGTATCGACCAATGCCCCGAGGGCCTGGCGGAGCTCTTCTTCACTCATGATACGGATACGGCCATGTACATGCACAGCAATATAATTCCAGGTAGATATCCTGTCTTTCTCATACCAGGAAGCGGAAACATAAGTATGCGGTTCAGAGAACACCGCGAGGGTATCAGCTTTGGTGAACCATTGCCATTGCGGGTTGATCTTCGCGATATGGCCATGTAACACAAAATTGCCGGGGCTTTTCTCTACCAGCATCATGGGGATATGCGTGGCATGCGGCGTTCCTTCTTCATCAGTGTTGACCAGCATTCCAAAACTATTCTCACGGATAAATGCGGCGATGGTTTCCCAATTGGTTTCTTTGTTATAATTCGGCGTGTGCATAGCATTACATTATCAACACTGCTCCATTAACATGGAGCAGTGTTGTTTTATGGATAGATAGATTAAACAACAATGTCTACGATCCTGGTGGGTGCGATGTTGGCATTACGCATGGCGATGCTGCGGGCGGCATTGCCGGCTACTTCCAGAAAGGCTTTGCGGGTGATCGCATCGTTGGAGGCCATTACAGGTACGCCTGCATCGCCGCCTTCGCGGATGCTTTGCACCAGCGGTATCTGGCCCAGGAAAGGTATTTCCAGTTCTTCGGCGAGGTGCTTGCCACCTTCTTTACCAAAGATGTAATATTTATTTTCGGGCAATTCAGCCGGTGTGAAGTAGGCCATATTTTCCACGAGACCGATGATCGGCACATTGATCTGCTGGCCCATGAACATGGCGATACCTTTCCTGGCATCGGCCAGTGCTACATCCTGCGGCGTGGTCACGATCACGGCGCCGGTAACCGGAACGGTTTGCACCAGCGTGAGGTGGATATCGCCGGTGCCGGGAGGCATATCGATGATGAGATAATCGAGATCGCCCCAATACACATCGGTGATGAACTGGCGCAAAGCGCTGCTGGCCATCGGTCCGCGCCATACTACTGCCTGTCTTTCATCGATCAGCAGGCCGATAGACATGAACTTGATACCGAATTTTTCCATCGGCTGTATCATGCCTTTGCCTTCTACGCTCACCATCATCGGCCTTTCGCCGCGTACGCCGAACATGATAGGAACAGAAGGGCCGTAGATATCGGCATCCATGAGGCCAACACGCGCGCCGTCGCGGCCCAGTGCCAGCGCGAGGTTGGAGGCCACGGTGGATTTACCTACGCCACCCTTGCCGGAGGCTACTACGATGATATTTTTTACGTTGGGCAAAGCGCCTTGTCCGTCTTTTCTTTTGCTGTTCACGTTGGCGGTCATCACCACTTCCACTTCAGCATCTTTATTGACAACAAGATGGATCGCGTTGATGCAGGCATTGCGGATCATCTCTTTTAGCGGACAGGCAGGCGTAGTCAGCACTACCGTAAACTTCACTTTATTGCCGTCAATCTCTATATCTTTCACCATGTTCAACGTAACCAGGTCCTTCCCCAGATCCGGCTCTTCTACGTTGCTCAGGGCCTGTAAAATCTGCTCTTTCGTCATCATAAATTGTTGTTAAAATTTGATTCCTGACGGCAAAGTTAACCCAATTGGAACTTAATTTACAATTTCGCTTTACGGCAGATAAAACCGTAAAACAAAGGGATTACAACAGTAAAGTAATTTTCAATATCTTAGGGCCGGCATGCATCACAAAAGATCCTACATACTGTCACTTATTTTAGCATTCCTTTTATCTCCTTTCCTGCTGAAAGCACAGATTACGGAATTTAAGGACAGCATTATCCAGATTTCTGGTATCACTATGACGGCAGACAGCCTCAAGGCCATTCCCGCGGTGAGTATTATGATAAAGGGCCAGGGCCGCGGTACGATCTCCAACAGCCAGGGTATCTTTTCCATCGTGGCATTCAAAGGCGATACGCTGAGCTTCAGCGCGGTGGGCTTCCGGAAAAAAGATTACAAAATACCGCTTACGCTCAAAGGCAATAGTTTTTCCCTGATACAATTACTGGTGGAAGATACCACCTACCTGCCTGTTACCATCATCAGGCCGTACCCGACACGGGAAGAATTTGAACGCACCTTCGCCACCACCGAGATACCGGATGATGCTTACGAAATAGCCAGAAAAAACACAGAGAACGCCAAAATACGCGCCCTGGCGCGTTTCACGCCGATCGACGGGCGCGAGGGCACCGGCATGTACCTCAACAAACAGGCGCAATCACTATATTATGCCGGCCAGCAGGCCCCGCAAAATATCTTCAACCCGCTGGCATGGGCCCAGTTTATCCAGGCCTGGAAACGGGGCGATTTCAAACGTAAAGATGATTATTAGTTGATTTATCGGTTTATTCGTTTATTTGTTAATTAGACCAACGAGCAAATAAACATTCATACGCCATGCAAAAAATCGCAGTCATTGGCGCAGGCACCATGGGAAATGGTATTGCGCACGTATTTGCACAGAACGGCTATGCCGTACACCTGATAGATGTTGCTGAAACGGCCCTCCAGAAAGCCTTACAGACCATCGCCAAAAACCTGGACCGCCAGGTAGCCAAAGGCGCCGCCACGGAAGAAACCAAAACACAAACGCTGGCTAACATCACCACCTTCACCTCCATCGCCGATGGCGTGAAAGACGTATCGCTGGTAGTAGAAGCCGCCACCGAAAATGTAACGCTGAAGCTGAAGATCTTCCAGGAGCTGGACCAGCACGCACATCCCGATGCTATACTCGCTACCAACACCTCCTCTATCTCTATCACAAAAATTGCCGCCGCTACCAAACGCCCCGGTAAAGTGATCGGCATGCACTTCATGAACCCTGTACCAGTCATGAAACTGGTAGAGATCATCAATGGCTACGCCACTGAAAAGACTGTTACCACCGAGATCACCGCCTTATCCGAAAAACTGGGCAAAGTGCCTTGCGTAGTGAACGATTACCCCGGCTTCATCGCCAATCGCATTCTCATGCCCATGATCAATGAAGCGATCTGCTCACTCTTTGAAGGCGTGGCAGGCGTACAGGAAATCGACACCGTAATGAAACTCGGCATGGCCCATCCCATGGGACCCTTGCAGCTGGCGGATTTCATCGGACTGGATGTTTGTCTCTCTATCCTCAATGTATTACACGATGGCTTCGGCAATCCAAAATATGCGCCCTGCCCCCTGCTCGTGAATATGGTTACTGCCGGCTACCTCGGCGTGAAAAGCGGAGAAGGATTTTACAAGTATACCGCGGGTAGTAAGGATTTGGTGGTGAGCGAACGTTTTAAGTAATCATTTATGAATTTTTTGATTTACGGATTTTTTGATTTATGGATATCTCTCCAATCAAAAAATCCGTAAATCAAAAAATTCATAAATCCATCAGGCTTTTTTTATCTCCAGCCCGCGGATATCGCGCAAACGCAGCAAGCACAATTCCTCGCTGGCTTTGGGAATACCGATATCCATATTGCAGAAGAGTTGCAGCTCCTGGGAGATGACAGTGCAATTATTTTGTTTTACGATTATCATCACTTCGTTCATGATCGTATAGTCGAAGGTGAGATGATATTTGGCTTCGATATTTTTTTGCACAACAGGTATCAGTTGCAGCACCATGGCCGCGCTCATCTTATAGGCATTGATCAGGCCCGGAACGCCAAGCAGGGTACCGCCGAAATAGCGGACCACTACAATGAGCACATCGGTGAGTTGCTTGCTGTCGATCTGGCCGAGGATGGGCTTTCCTGCGGAGCCGGAAGGCTCTCCGTCGTCGTTGGCGCGGAATTGCAGGCCATCGGTGCCCAGGCGGTAGGCATAGCAATGGTGCGTGGCTTTGGGGTGCTCTTTTTTAATTTCCAGCAGACATGCTTTCACATCATCCGCGGATTTAACCGGCCAGGCGTAGGCCAGGAATTTGCTGCCTCTGTCTTTGAACTCTGCTACAGCGGTTTTATCAATCGTAAAATAAACCTCCATCAGTATAATTTAGAAAAACCAAATATCAATGCTACCGGGCTTTCGCCCGCGGGGTGAAATAGCTATGCAACAATGCCGGTACGGCGGAAATAATCGATACGGTCGCCAGCAAGGTACGTAGTATGCACCAGTGTGGCGTTGGGAAGCGCGGGCGCCTGCACGCCTGTGGGCAGTGTAGCCGTTCCCGTTATAATGCGGGCCTCATCCCAGAGGCCGGCCTCCATGAAGCGTTGTAATACGTAGGAGCCGCCTTCCACCAGGATGCTCTGTATCTGGCGGTGGTGGAGCATTTCCATCAGTTGCGGCAACAGGTTATGGCGGAAATCGGCCTGCATGGTTTCGGTGAGGCCGTGCGTATCTGCTGCTTCGGCTGTGATGAAAATAGTGGGGACGGCGCCATCCCAGAGATGGTGTGTGCGCGGCACTTTCAGCTCCCGGTCTATCACGAGGCGCAGGGGGTCTTTGCCGGGCCACAGGCGCGTATTGAGCCGGGGATTATCGGTGATGGCGGTGCGCGTGCCCACAAGTATGCTCATTTCTTCGCTGCGCCATTGATGTACGAGGCGGTTGCTGTAATCGTTGGAGATGCGGAATGGGGCGCCATCTGCGGCGGCCATGAACCCATTGGCTGTTTGTGCCCATTTGAGTACGATGTAGGGGCGCTTCTCTTCATGAAAAGTAAAAAAGCGGCGGTTGATATCGCGGCAGGCCTGCTCCAATATGCCGGTATGCACTTTGATACCGGCCTTCTGCAGCTTTTCGATGCCTTTGCCGGCCACGGCGGAGAAAGTATCCACACAACCGATCACCACTTCCGGAATTTTATGCGATACGATGAGATCTGCACAGGGCGGCGTTTTGCCGTGATGCGCGCAAGGTTCCAGGCTCACGTACATGGTGGCAAATGGTATCAGTGCGCGGTCTTCTTCCGGTACGCTGTTGATACAATTCACTTCTGCATGCGCCTGCCCGTACTGGCGGTGATAGCCCTCGCCGATGATCCGGTGCTGGTGCACCAGCACCGCGCCTACCATAGGGTTAGGCGCTACCTGCCCTGCTCCCATCGCTGCCAGTTGCAGGCAGCGTTGCATAAAAAATTCATTTGTGGTCCTGTCCATCATAATCCCCTAAATAATAACTTTGCAAAAATATCGTTTTTAGCGGACGGAAAGGCAGCCCCTGTCTTGCATTTTCTGGCAACACAAACAGCACAACTCTAAATTAGCAGCATTGACTATACAAACAGCATTTACCTATCTCACCGGCGCCATCAGCGATATTTATGATGAGCGGGAGGCCGCCAACATTGCGCATATTGTACTGGAACACCTCACCGGGATGAGTAAGCTGGACCGCATTATCCACAAGGCACAATTACTGAGCACCGAACAGCATGCCGGCCTGAAAGCCGCTATCACAGCGCTACAGCGCCATGAGCCGGTACAATACATCACCGGCAGCAGCTGGTTCTATGGCATGGAACTGCTGGTAACGCCGGATGTATTGATCCCCCGCCCTGAAACTGAGGAGCTGGTAGAATGGATCGTGCAGGATGCCGCCACGCAGCCATCAGCGCATATCCTGGACATTGGTACTGGTAGCGGATGTATCCCGCTGGCGCTGAAGAAAAGCCTGCCGGCCGCTACAGTGTGGGGGATCGACGTGAGTGAAGGCGCATTGCAGGTGGCCCGTAACAACGGGGTCCGTCAGAAACTGGATGTCACCTTCAAACATACCGATGTGCTGGATGCCTTACAGGTGGCGGATCTTCCCAACTTTAATATTATTGTCAGCAATCCTCCATATATCACACAAAGCGAAAAAAAATCCATGCAACAACAGGTATGGGGTTTTGAACCTTCGCTGGCACTGTTTGTACCGGACAACGACGCGCTGTTGTTCTACCGTCACATCTCGCTGCTGGCGCAGAACAAGCTGAAACCCGGTGGCCTGCTGTATTTCGAGATCAACGAAGCCCTCGGCAAAGAAGTGGTGGCACTCATGGAAAGCCACGGATTTACGGAAGTGGAGTTGAAGCAGGATATGTTCGGGAAAGATAGAATGGTAAGGGGTCAACTTTAAATAAAACACCCGCGCTGACGGCGCGGGTGTTTTATTTATTTTTATTTTTCTGCGTGTGCAGTAGCGAGTACTACTTTCGCGCCCATCTCCCGGGCTACTTCCATCACGCTGACGACATCTTCGATGGGTACTGTTTTTTCTGCATTGATCACGATGGTGGGGTCTACCGCTTCATGCCCGATAGCCGGCGCCAAGGCCTGCTTGAGGCCCTGGAAGGGCACTTTGTTGGTACCAACGAAAAATTCGTGTTTGTCGTTGATGCTCACCACCACCGTTTGTTTGGCTTTGGTATTGCTTTTGGCCTTGGGCAACATGAGCTTGATCACATTGGGATTGGCCAGTGTAGAAACGATGAGGAAGAACAACAGCAGGATGAACAGGATATCGTTCAATGCTGAGTTGTGCATTTCCACATGTTTTTTATTTCGGCTGCGTAAATTCATGTGCTACGGGTTTTAGCGGGTGGGCTCTTGCAGGATATCGATAAACTCTGCGGAAGCGCCTTCCATCTTGTTAACTACCTTGTCTATCTGTGCATTCAAAAAGCTATAGCCGATGAACGCCACAATACCGATGATCAAACCGGTAGCAGAAGTGATCATCTTCACATAGATACCGCCCGCAATGGTGCCCAGTGTGATATCGGAGGTAATGGAGATATTGAAGAAGGTCTGGATCATACCGGCGATGGTACCAAGGAAACCGAACATGGGCGCGATACCCGCGATGATAGACAGGATCACAAGGTTCTTTTCCATGCGGTACACTTCCAGTTTGCCCACGTTCTCCATGGATTTCTCAATATTTTCTATTGGTTTGCCGATGCGCTGTATGCCTTTGTCGATCATACGTGCGATAGGACTGTTGGTATTCTTGGCCAGCGAGCGGGCAGCCTGGATATTGCCGGTGGTGATCTGGTCACGGATCATCGGCATGAAATTATCTTCCAGCTTCCCTGCTTTTGCAATGGTGATATATCTTTCTACAAACACAAATACCGCTATCACGGACAAAATACCCAGCGGAATCATGAGCACACCACCTTTCATTAACAAGTCCATCAGGCGGATATGCTGATCTGCGGCCGCTGCCGCGTTTACGCCATGTGCAACCGAATCGGCCTTGGCAGACAATATTGAATCCTGTAATAACGTGATAAGTCCTGTCACCATGTTGTGATTTTATAGTAATAACGGTTAAAATAATAAATAATTACTAATTGCTCACGCGTTTTCTTCCCAAACCTGTGCCAGATGTACAATTGTCTGCACTGCTTTTTGCATATCCTGAATACTCACGTATTCATATTTGCTGTGCAGCGCCATTTCTCCGGTGAAGATATTGGGGCAGGGCAGTCCCATGAACGACAGGCGGGAGCCGTCGGTGCCGCCGCGGATGCTCATCTTCAGCGGTTTCACGCCGGCGCGGCGGATCGCTTCTGCAGCATAGGCGGTTACTTGAGGATGATGGTCGAGCACTTCTTTCATGTTGCGGTACTGTTCTGTTATTTTCAGTTGGCCTTTAGCGCCAGGATGGCATTCCAGCACGCGTTCCATGGTACGGCGCAGGTATGCTTCGTGCAGTTCGAGGTTAGAGGTGACAAAGTCGCGGATGATAAAATCAATTTCTGTTTTTTCTACGGTGCCGCTTATACGAACCGGATGGATAAATCCTTCACGGTCGCTGGTAGTTTCTGGTGAGAGACTGTCTTTCGGCAGTGCGTCCACAATTTCAGAAGCCACTTTGATGGCGCTTACCAGTTTATCTTTTGCGGCGCCGGGATGCGCGCTGATGCCGAAGATCGTGATCTTGGCGCCATCGGCGGAGAAGTTCTCATCTTCCAGGGAGCCCAGTTCGCCGCCATCCATGGTATAACCGAATTGCGCATTGAGTTTTTTCATATCCACTTTTTCCACGCCGCGGCCTACTTCTTCATCAGGTGTGAAGAGGATGCGGATAGCGCCATGTTTCACGCCGGGATGGGTCATGAAGAAGTTGGCGGCATCCATGATCTCTGCTACGCCGGCTTTATCATCGGCGCCGAGCAAGGTGGTACCGCTGGCGGTGATGATATCGTCGCCGATCTTTTCAGCGAGATAGGGATGATCTTTTGTGCGGATCACAATATTGTTATCATCGGGCAGTACGATATCGCTGCCGTCGAATTGCTTGTGTACAATGGGTTTCACGTTAGCGCCACTGCTATCGGAAGAAGTATCGACGTGAGAGCAGAAACAAATTACAGGTACCTGCTTGTCGGTGTTGGCAGGGATGGTGGCATATACGTAACCATGTTCATCCATCTCCGCATCGGTGATGCCCATCTCTTTCAATTCCTTTACCAGCAAGGCCGAGAGGTCTTTCTGCTTTTCGGTAGTCGGAAAACTGTTGCTTAACGGATCAGATTGCGTGTCTATCTGTGCATAACGCATGAAGCGTGTGTCGACGGTGTACTTGTAATTGGTAAACATATTGCAAACGTAAGGAAAAATCAGCGATACCTTTCTGCCGCAGGATTTTCTGTTTACCCATTCATCACATCTTCCGTTCAGGTAAAATATTCTTTACAAAGACGATTAGAAGAATATTTTTCTTTTAAAAAGATAAATATAGAAAACATTATAAAATTAACTACGTTTGCCAGCACAAACAACCGATCATTAATATGACAAGAATAGGCAGCGTGCCCGCATTGGATACCGCCTGTGAGCAATACCTGGCAGGCAGGATGGCATTGGAAAAACTGGAACTAACGGCAAGGCAGCTACGAAAACAGCAATGGGAACAACTACGGCAAAGTGGCGCCTGGCCTATCTATAGTAATGATCAGTCGTGGCACGATCGTATCCTCGACATGTGCATGACCCTTGGCGTGATCCCCGCGCGTTTCAGGGCATTGCAGCAAACCCTTGCCAATCCGGCTTCTCCGGAACTTTACTTCGCGATGGCCTATGGCTACCATAAGAATGGATTTGATATTGAAGCCCTGAAAACCGCTACCTGGGCTGATGGCAGCCATCAATACCTCGTACCCGAATTTGAGATGAGCCATCCCTGGCGGCTGTTATCACCACGTTGTATCCGCGAGTTCCTGGAAGCGCGCAACAGCGGCGTGCTTACACAGCCGCTGCTCACCGGCCCTGTAACTTTTTTGCTATGCGGCAATATTACTTCCGCCGGAATCAGCCAGCAGCAAGTATTGCAGCTGCTCCTGCCACTCTATGGCGAATTGCTGCAACAGCTGCAAAAAGCCGGCGCCACTGAAATCGCCATGCCGGAAACGGAGGAAGCCAGGGCGCATCCGCTGTACGACATGGCCTACAGCTATCTGCGGTTACACACTACGCTCCCGCTGCTTGCATAGAAAATAGTAAGTTTGTGACATGAACAACATACCACAGGCCACCTGTCCGCGATGCGGGCGCAGCTTCATCTGCCGGGCAGATGACATTATGCATTGTACATGCCGGGAAGTGGTGTTAACGGTATCGGAGCGGGATTGGCTGATGCAACAATATGGCAGCCGGTGCGTATGTGGGGACTGCTTACAGGAAATAGTAGCAGCAAGGATTTCCGGAGACGGCATGCTATCCGCCTCCGGAAAAAAAGATTAAAGAATTTCTACCAGTTCCAGGTCGAATACGAGGTCTTCGCCAGCAAGCGGGTGATTGGCATCCAGCGTGATAGAATCAGCATTTACTGCGATCACTTTCACCGGCATTACATGACCCTGCGGATTGCTCATCTGCAGTTCCATGCCTACTTCCGGATTCAGGTCAGCAGGAATATTTTCTTTAGGAAAATCCATGATATACTCGGGGCTTTTAGGTCCGTATGCCTGATCAACAGGGATATGGATGGTTTTCTTGTCGCCTACCTGCATCTCCAGCACACCGTTGTCGAAACCTCTGATCACCATACCAGCGCCCACCTTGAATTCCAGCGGAGCTCTTCCTTCAGAAGAGTCGAAGGTTGTACCGTTAGTTAAACGGCCGTGGTAGTGCACTCTTATAGTATCCCCGTTTTTAACAGCTTGCATAATCGTATCTATTTAATGTGAATAATTCATGCAAGGTAATAAAAGGACCTGTATTCGCCATTTTTTTTACTACGGCAGCAGATTTGCCGTATCTTACCGTTATGAACCGTATCATTTCACTCTCCGTACTGGTATGCCTGCTTTTCCTGGACGCAAGGGCGCAATACGCCACCAACATCGTTACTGGCGCCGCGCGCACCGAAGCATATCTGCCGCTGCTCAAAAACAAAAGGGTAGCGCTCCTCGTTAACCAAACAGCCACCATCGGGCATACGCACCTGGTAGATTCTCTGCTCAAACTGCATGTACGCATACAGAAGATCTTCAGCCCGGAGCACGGCTTCCGTGGCAATGCCGACGCCGGTGAAACGGTCGCTAACTCTACCGATGAAAAAACAGGACTGCCCATCGTATCGCTCTACGGCGCTCACAGAAAAGCCACCGCGGCCGATCTGCAAGATGTAGACATCATCATCTTCGATATCCAGGATGTAGGCGCCCGCTTCTTCACCTATATCTCTTCCCTGCAAGAGATCATGGAATCAGCTGCTGCCAACAACAAACCACTGCTGATACTGGATCGCCCCAACCCTAATGGCGACTATGTAGATGGTCCTATACTGGACACCGCTTTCCGCTCCTTCGTGGGCATGCAACGCGTGCCTGTTGTACATGGCATGACCGTAGGCGAATACGCCAAAATGCTCAATGGCGAAGGCTGGCTGAGCAACAAGCGCACCTGTCAGTTAACTGTTATCACCTGCAAAAACTACGACCATCATACTTTCTATGAGCTGCCGGTGAAGCCATCTCCCAACCTGCCCAATATGGCAGCGGTGTTGTTGTATCCATCCATCTGCTTTTTTGAAGGCACGGCCATCAGCCTGGGACGCGGCACCGACAAGCCTTTCCAGGTATACGGCTCTCCCGAGCTGCCGAAGCAAGGCTATACCTTCACACCCCGCAGCGTGGAAGGCGCTAAAAATCCGCCCTTGAAAGATCAGCAATGCTATGGCGAAGATCTCTCCCATTCCCCGGAAGCCGCTCCCGGCAAGCATCGCCAGCTACAGCTCAAATGGCTCATCAGCGCCTACCAGGCCTTCCCACAAAAAGATAAGTTCTTCATTCCCTTCTTCAACAAGCTCGCCGGTAACAGCCAGCTGATGCAACAAATCAAAAACGGCGCCTCCGAAGCCGATATCCGCAAAAGCTGGGAACCCGGCCTGTCGCGGTTCAAAGCCGTGAGGAAGAAGTATCTGCTTTATGCGGAATGATTTACGCGAAGGTTGTCTGGCTCAGGATTATAATGATTGAAAGGATTACCAGGATTTTTTTATCAGGATTTCAAAAGATTCGCGAAGATCATCTCGACATAATCTTCGCGAATCTTTTGAAATCCTGATAAAAAAATCCTGGTAATCCTTTCAATCATTATAATCCTGAGCCAGACAACCTTCGCGTAAATCCGTTTAATCTTAACTAACTTTGCACCTATGGCAAAAGATCTCAGAATAGTTTTTATGGGCACGCCCGACTTTGCGGTGGCCTCTCTTGATATACTGGTGCAAAACGGTTTTAATGTCGTGGGTGTAATTACAGCGCCTGACAAGCCCGCCGGGCGCGGGTTGCAGCTGCAGGAGAGCGCTGTTAAAAAGTATGCGGCAGCTAAAGGATTGACCGTGCTACAACCGGAAAAGCTGAAGAACCCCGAATTTATTGCAGCACTCAAAGCCCTGAAAGCCGATCTGCAAGTGGTGGTAGCTTTCCGGATGCTGCCCGAAATAGTGTGGAATATGCCGCCGGAAGGGACAATTAACGTACATGCGTCACTGTTACCCCAGTATCGCGGCGCGGCGCCTATCAACTGGGCCATCATCAATGGCGAAAAGGAATCCGGCGTAACCACTTTCAAGCTGCAACACGAAATCGATACCGGCGATATTCTCTTCAATGATAAAGTAGCGATCCGGGAAGATGAAACCGCCGGCGAGCTGCATGATGCACTGATGAATACCGGCGCTCGGCTGCTATTGAAAACCGTGCAGGCCATCGCCGCCGGCGAGGTGAAAGAGATACCACAGGCCAGCATCAATGCAGCGGATATCAAACACGCACCTAAAATTTTTAAAGAAACCTGCCGCATCAACTGGGAACAACCGCTGGATAGTATTTACAACCTGGTACGGGGCCTCAGCCCCTATCCCGCTGCCTGGACTACCCTGCAAGACAAGACCATCAAGATTTACAAGGCACACAAAGTTGCCGGCAAACCTGCGGTGGCGCCCGGCGAATTTGAAACAGACCAGAAAACGTTTGTGAAGATCGCCGCACCCGATGGTTACCTCTTCCTCGATGAAGTGCAGCTGGAAGGCAAGAAGAAAATGGATATTGCCGCTTTCCTGCGCGGATACAGGTTTTGACGATACTTACATATGTGCAACGGCCCCTCCACGGTAATGGAGGGGCCGTTGCGCATATGTAAAGTATATTAATTCTCGTAAGAGAGCTCACAATAGAACTTGGCATCGCTGCTGCCTAAAGCCTGCATGGCGCTGTCGCTCAGTTTGATGATCAAACCAGCATTGGATTTCATCTGGGGAATCACATCGAGCACTTTGGCGTACACTGCTTTTCCATTGAGCGGGTTGGTAACTTTGATGATGGTACCACGGGGAGCGCTGTTATGCAATGCGTAGTATTTACCTACTGCGTTGCTCTTGAACCAGGTGCCAGGGCCTTTTTCAGCCGTTACCTTTTTGCCGCCCTTGGTTTGTTGTTCATACAGTTCTTCGAAACTGCCGCCGGTAGATGTTACCACGGGAGCTGCAGGAGCCGGCGCTGGTGCAGTATCATGTGTTTCAGTGGCAGGAGGCGGCGCCTGTTCTTTTTGCTTTTCTTTCTTCGCTACTTCTTTTTTAGGTTGCTCCGGAGCCGGTGTGGATGCGGGTTCCGGCGTAGTGGCAACAGGTGCTGGCGCAGGCTCTTTTTCTTTCTTTGCCGGTGCAACACCTCCTGATTTCAGGTAACCGATGATCAGGTAGCTGTCCTTCTTCAGTCCATCACCCGAAAAACCGTTCCACTGGCGGATATTCGCCAATGGCACTTTGTTGTAGTTTACACTCACACGGTAAAGTGTTTCCTTACCTTCTACTTTGTGATACACTGGCTGACCGCCGGCATCTGCTTTCTGCGAGAAATTGGCTGCGGTGAGCGGGATGTGTACAGCGTGACCGAGCTGCAAGCCCTGATCCATTGATATTTTATTGGCGCTGGCAATTTCTTTGGGAGAGATGCCATAAGCGCGGCCAATGCTATAGAAATTTTCTCCTTTCTTAACGACGTGTGTGATGTAGAGGTTGGGTGCTGTACCCTGCACCTGCAGCGTATCCTGCGCTTTGACAGCTCCTGCGCACAAACCAAACAAGGCAACTGATAGAATCGTTTTTACCATACTAACTCTGTTTATACTTTTTCGGGCAACTAATATATGCGTTAAAATCTGATTTATAAAAAACGGAAAAAACCTTGCCATATTACTCACAGGCCGGTAATTTCCTTCAGTATCCTTTGTTCTTTGGGATAATAGTTGTTCATTCTGTTGGGTAGTATCTTGGCCCATCCCAGCGGCATCTGATGGTATTGTATCAGTGCCCATCCCTTGATATCGGTGTGGATGGCCGGATCCTCCTTGCGCAGGTACAGCAACGCTTCCGGCAAGTCAAGCTCCACACGCGGGATATTGGCAGCTACCAGCGTGCTGGCAGCCAGCTGGTGATCCGGTATCAACTCTTTAGCGCCGAGCTGCCCAGCTTTGATACCAGCTTTGCGAATATACAACTGTTGCTGCAACAATGCTATTTCCTTGTAAAGTGCCGGCGGCATGATCAGCGCTTCATCCTGGTGCAGCAAGTATTGCTGATCCCGGGACATATCGATCCAGTGAGATAACTTCTCTTTATCTTTTGCCGCAAGCGCAGCCACTTTCTGCTCTTTCCATTTCCTCGGAGATTCGCCGCTACGCTTGCGGAAACAGGCAATGAAAAAGCCTTCGCCTTTGAGACGGTCGGGGTAGAAACGATAGCCGGTGCAATTGCTTTTGGGTGATACGGCCGGAACGATCTGCCAGGCTTCATCTACCGGCAAGGGAATATTTTCCAGCTCGAAATGTGCGGCCAGCCAGTCGAGTATCATTTCATCTTCTTCCTGTGAGAAAGAACAGGTGGAGTAGATAAGGATGCCTTCTTCTTTGAGCGCAGGCAGCGCATCGGCCAGGATTCTTTGCTGGCGCTGGCTACAGAGCACTACGTTTTCCGGCGACCATTCCGGGATCAGTTCCGGATCGCGGCGGAACAGCCCTGATCCGGAACAGGGCGCATCAATCACGATCAGGTCGAAATAACCCGGCAGGCGTGAAAAATCGCGCGGGTCGTTATTGCTCACCACCACGTTAGCGGCGCCCCAGCGACTGACGTTATCCGCCAGCAGCGCGGCTCTCGGCTTGATCACCTCATTGGATACCAGGATACTTTCCTCGTTGAGCAAAGATTGCAACAACGTGGATTTGCCGCCAGGCGCGGCGCAGAGGTCGAGCACCTTCAGCGGCGCATTTAAATCAACAGTGGCGCGCACCGCCTGTTCAAGGAACATCGACGAAGCCTCCTGCACATAATAGGCGCCGGCGTGAAAAAAAGGATCGAAAGTAAAGGAAGGTCTTTCAGGAAGATAGTAGCCTTCCGTGCTCCAGGGCACGCGGCTATGGCCTTGCGGCGAGAGCGTAATGAGCACCTCGCTGCGTTTCTCTGCTGTAGCGAGTTTCAACGGATTAAGCCGCACTGAAGTGATCTTCTCGGCCGCTGCATGTACAGCTAAAAAAGTTTCTTTGTTAAAACCGGGCAAACCGGCTAACGACGCTACCAGCGCCGGTGGTATATGATTCGGCAACGATCTTGTTTTCCGCAAAAATAATTAAATCGTCTTGATCTCGCTCACCAGCTGTTGCAGTACCTGCTTGGCGTCTCCAAAGAGCATGGATGTTTTAGGTTGAAAGAAAAGATCATTTTCGATACCGGCATAACCGGGTTTCATACTGCGTTTGTTCACGATCACATGTTTGGCATTTTCCACTTCCAGTATCGGCATGCCGTAGATCGGGCTGTGGGGGTCGTTCTTGGCCGCCGGGTTCACCACGTCGTTGGCGCCCAGCACCAGCACGGCATCTGTGGTGTTCATCTCCCCGTTGGCATCTTCCATCTCCATCAATTTATCATACGACACATCTGCTTCTGCCAGTAATACGTTCATATGCCCTGGCATGCGGCCTGCCACGGGATGAATGGCATATTTCACCTCCACGCCTTTCTCTTCCAGTAATTTTTCCAGTTCATGACAGGCATGCTGCGCCTGCGCCACCGCGAGGCCATAGCCCGGCACGATCATCACTTTATGCGCATACGCCAATACCACCGCGGCATCCGACAAAGAAATTTCTTTGTAATGGCCCTGCTCTTTGCCGCCTGCGCTGCCGCCTTTGGCGCCGCCGAAAGAGCCGATCAGCACATTTTTGAGCGAGCGGTTCATCGCCTTGCACATCAATATCGTGAGGATGGTACCTGCGGAACCTACGAGGATACCGCCGGTGAGCATCACCGGGTTGTTATAGAGGAAACCGCCGCAAGCCGCTGCCACGCCGGTAAAGGAGTTGAGCAACGAGATCACTACCGGCATATCCGCGCCGCCGATCGGCAACACAAAGAGCACGCCATATAGCAAGGCCAGTAAAAGTATGCCGTAGAAAAGCAGGTGCATACCGGTGAAAGACGTATCAGGCCTGGCATGCAGCAAAGTGTTATTGCCGTTGAAGATGAGCGCCACCGCGCTTATCAACAGTACCGACAGTACCGCGAGGTTCACCATGTGTTGCCCGGAGAAAGCGTAATCCCTGATGCTGCCGTTGAGCTTACCCCACGCAATCACGCTGCCGGCAAAGGATACCGCGCCAATGATGAGGCCCAGCAGGATGATCAGTATCTCCCCTTTATGATCGGTCACCATCAGTTTCGACAATTCTGAAACAATGCCGTTCTGCGAGATATCTACATTGATGTGCAGGTTTTTTATCGACACATTCAGCATGTCGCCGATGTTATCAGGACGGGTGAGATGATTGAACTCTACGATAGAGATCAAGGCGGCGCAGGCGCCACCCATGCCGTTGAACATACTGACCATTTCGGG
This sequence comes from Chitinophaga vietnamensis, assembly GCF_902167635.1. GTDB lineage: Bacteria > Bacteroidota > Bacteroidia > Chitinophagales > Chitinophagaceae > Chitinophaga > Chitinophaga vietnamensis. The sequence continues at coordinate 76,207 of NZ_CABHMS010000004.1, read as the reverse complement.
CATGGCGGTCATCTTCACTTTTTTGGCGGCCATTACGCCGATAGCGCCGCCGATGGCGAGGCCGCAAAATATCCAGCCGAAATTATGCAGGTGTTTGCCGCCGGATTGATAGAGGAAGATAGTGCCCAATATGGCGAGCGTCATGCCAAAAGCCGCTACCAGGTTGCCTTTGCGGGCAGTGTCTGGTTTGCTCAGCATTTTAAGTCCGAGGATGAAGGTAACAGAGCCGATCAGGTAGATAACAGATAAGATGCCGGAGGCCATATGCATTCGCTTTTAGCGGTGAATCTTTCGGAGGAAATTTTATTTCCTTCCCTTTTTGTTACGGAACATTTCCAGCATGCGGTCTGTTACCACAAAGCCGCCTACAACGTTCAAGGTGCCTAATATAACGGCGAGGAAGCCCAGTATCAGGGCGAGGTAGTCTCCTTCTTCCGCTTTTCCCATCACGATGATCGCGCCGATGATCACTACGCCGTGTATGGCGTTGGCGCCGCTCATCAGGGGGGTATGCAATACAGAGGGCACCCGCGAGATCACTTCAATACCGAGGAAAATAGACAGGATCACCACATAGATCAATTCCATGTGCTGTTCGAGGAATGCAAAAAACTGTTCCATGCTGATGTGTTTTAATGCAGTCCGGATGCGGCTTATGCCAGCTGCATCTGGGCTTTAACGCGGTCATTTCTGATCACACCGCGGAAGGTGATGCAGCTGCCTGCAACGATATCATCTTCAAAGTTCAACAGTGTATTTCCTTCTTTGGTGAGTATGAGTCTGAAAAAATTGAACAGGTTTTTGGAGAAGAGCTTGCTGGCGTCAGCTGGCATGGTAGCCGGGAGATTGGAATTACCGATGATGGTAACGCCTTTGTAGTGCACGGTAGCATTGTTCTCTGTAGCGGTGGTATTGCCTCCGGTGGCGGCCGCGAGGTCCACGATCACAGCGCCGGGCCGCATCTGGTCCAGCATTTCACGGGTCACCAGCAGGGGCGCTTTTTTGCCGGGTATTTGCGCGGTGGTGATCACGATATCGGCTTTGGCGATGCTTTCAGCGATCTTTTGTTGTTGCCGTTTTTTGTAGTCTTCTGTTTGTTCTACGGCGTAGCCGCCGGCGGCGCTGGCATCGGCGGCGCCTTCCACTTCTATGAAGCGGGCGCCGAGGCTCATTACTTCTTCTTTTACGGCCGGGCGGGTGTCGAACACTTCTACTACGGCGCCGAGGCGGCGTGCTGTGGCTACCGCTTGCAGACCGGCAACGCCGGCGCCCAGTATCAGCACGCGGGCAGGCGCAATGCTGCCGGCAGCCGTCATGAACATCGGGAAATAACGGGAATAGCTATACGCCGCCAGCAATACCGCCTTGTAACCGGCAATATTGGCCTGTGAGCTGAGCACATCCATGCTCTGCGCACGCGTAGTGCGGGGAATAGCGTCCAGGCTGAAGGTAGTGAGCCTGCGGGAAGCCCACAGTTCTACCTCGTTCAGCCGGTACAGGGGCTGCAACAAACCAATAAGTATCTTGTCTGGCTGGATCTTTTCTATCTCTTCGCGGGTAGGGGGATGTATACAGAAGATCACATCAGCGCCGGAGAGTATCTCGGCGCCGGACCGGATCACGGCGCCTTCTTTCGTATAGTCGTCGTCGTTAATGAATGATTTTTCGCCGGCGCCCTGCTCCACCCATACTGTCATTGCTACCGAACGGAATATCCTGATAATCTCCGGTACTACGGACACCCTGGTTTCGCCGTCTTTTTCCTTTAAAATCCCTGCGATCATTTGGTGGAAGTTTATAATGGAATTTAAAGAAAAAAACAGTACGAACAGATATTCTTTCCCGATTAATTTTTCTTCAGGGATGCCGCCAATGTTGCAGCATGTTGCAGCAATGCCGGAACGGCCACGCCATGCAGGAAATTACCGCTCACGTGTATGCCGGGATATTTTTGCTCGAAGCCCGCCACGGCGGCGCGCAACTTCGCATGACCGGTATTCAGCTGCGGCAATGCATGGGGCCAAACGGTGAAACGCTGCATCACCGGACCGGCAGTCAGGTGCAGGATAGATTGTATTTCGGATAATATCTTTTGTTGTAATGCGGCGCTGTCCTGCTGTTCAAGCAGGTGCTCCAGTCGAGCCCCGCCAGTGAAAACGGTGAACAGCACCTTGCCTTCCGGCGCTTTTCCGCTGAAGATAGCAGAATTGCAGATGGCGCCCAGGAAATGTAAATGCTCTGCATGCGGCACGAGGAAACCGAAGCCCTCCAAAGGTTGTGGCAATGCGCTGGCATCAAAACCGAGATGCAACACGCCCATCTTCGGATAGGGCAGCTGCTTCAAAAGCGCGGCAGTAGCGGCATCCAGCGGATCGATGACAGCAGCGGCGCTATATGCCGGTAGCGCCAACACTACTTTGGATGCACGTACTTCTCCGGTGTGGCCATTCTCCTCATATTGCACGCGATAAGCGTCTCCATCAGGAATGATCCTGCTGATCGCGCAATTGAATTGCACCAGCGTTGCCAGCTTCTCCTGCAAACGCTTTACCAGCAAGGCATTGCCGCCTTTCAGACTTAGTATCTTGCGGCCGCCCAGCGCTTCTTTCTCTTTCATCAGCCCTTTGGTGACGCTGCCGTATTCCCGCTCCCAGCGCGGCAATGCGGGCAGCACTTCCTGTACGCTCAGTTTGTCGGGATTGCCGGCATAGATGCCGGACAATATCGGGTCAAATAAATATTCGTTGATCTCCTGATTAAATCTTCTCGTCACAAATTCTGTGACGCTCTCCTCTTCCGCTACTGGTGCGGATTTGCGGAATTGCTCCGTAAAAAGCCGCCATTTGCTTTTACCGCTGATGTATTTGGAGCCGATAATTTTAAAGGGATGTGGCGATACCGGATGTAAACTGCGGTTGCGCACCAGGAAACGTTTTTTGCTGGTAGCGGCGGCTTCCTCCATATCGGCTTCCAGTCCGAGTTCGCGCAGGTAGGCCAGCGTGGCGGGATTGGCGGCGATGGTATTGGGGCCTGCATCCAGTTCGAAGCCATCCTGGTGAAAGGAAGCGATCACACCGCCGGAGTGGCTGGCAGCTTCCATAACAAGATACGGTATCTGTTGCTTTTGCAGCTCATAAGCTACGCTCAGGCCGGTCAGGCCGGCGCCGGCGATAATGATGGGTTCCTTGGGCATGAGGACGGGTTTTTTAGAAAGTTTATTGCTGCATCACATGGGCGCAATACTTCACGATCGCCTTCACCCATAAAGGATGTACATTCAAACACGGGATCATCGTGAAACTATCGCCCCCGTTGCTGATGAACGAGTGCTTGCCTTCTACCGCTATCTCCTCCAGTGTTTCCAGGCAATCAGATACAAATGCCGGGCACACGACCAGTAATTTTTTCTTTCCTTCTTTCGGGAGGTTTTCAAACATCGAGGCAGTGTACGGTTGCAGCCATTCTTCCCGGCCCAGGCGCGATTGGAAGGAGACCCCCCATTTCTCTTTTGGCAGTTCCAGCTTCGCTGCCACCAGCTCCGCGGTGATCGTGACCTGGTGGCGATAACAAAATTCGTGCGCCGGTGATTTCACATGGCAACAATCATTCACTTGCAAACAATGCTTGCCGGTGATATCGCCTTTTCGTATATGCCTTACCGGTACTCCGTGATAACTGAACAGTACATAATCATACTCCTGTTGCAGGTAAGGCCGCATGCTTTCCGCCACTGCGGCGATGTAGTCCGGCTCGTCATAGAACGGCGGCACCACCGACAGTTTGAAGGTATATTTCTTTTTACGGTAGATATCTTTGGCATATTCTGCTGCTGTTTCGTACGACGACATCGCATAGTGCGGATACAATGGCAGCAGTATCACTTCCTTCAAGCCCGGATGTTCCGCCAGCAACTCGTTGAAAGCCGCTTCCGGCGAAGGATTGCCGTAACGCATGGCTATTGCTACGGGCATCTCGGTATCATGCTGTACCGCTTTTTGTAATTGTTTTGTCAGCACGATCAATGGAGAACCTTCTTCCCACCAGATAGACTTATACGCTTCCGCTGATTTCTCTGCGCGCTTCGGTACAATCACACCACCTACGAGCAGCTTGCGCATCAGCCAGGGATAATCGATCACTTTCTTGTCCATCAGAAATTCAAGCAGATAACGCTTCACATCCGGTACTGCCGTAGAATCGGGAGAACCCAGATTCATCAGTACAATTCCTACTTCAGATTTAGATACCATGCAATTTGTAAAGATTGCTGCAAAAATAACTGTTTATCAGATAAAAGATATTGATTCAAGATATTGACGGGATCGATGAAAACAATTACTGCACGGTGTTCTGTCATGCGTTTGTAAGGAACGCGCGGAATATATTTCGTATATCCGTGCGCATCACAGCCCCCGCCGCTACTGCGTGTAAAACCTGATAAAAATCATTTTTTGGCGGAGCAGATTACCAGTAGGAGAAATGACACACTAATGACAGCCTAAAGCCTTTTGTTTGCGGCGTATGCAAGTATTTTTGCAGCCGGAAGCTAATACAAAACATGCAGGTCAGTCATTCAAAAGATATAGCAAATTTTCATATCGTTGGGATCAACTATAAGAAAACAGACGCTGCTATCAGGGGATTATACGCCATCAATCCGGCCCAATACCAACAACTCCTGGAGCGTGCCAGGACTGTGCAATTAGATGATCTCTTTGTACTCTCCACTTGTAACAGAACGGAAATATACGGATTCGCCGAAAGTGCCGGCCAGTTCATCGATCTGCTGTGTGATATCACACACGGGGATCGTGACCAGCTGCTGGAATTAGCCTATACCAAATCAGGAGAAGAGGCCATCCGTCACTTGTACCAGGTAGGTACCGGCCTTGATTCACAGATACTCGGCGATTACGAAGTGATCGGCCAGATCCGCAACGCAGCGAAGTTTGCAAAGGCCAGCAATGCCCTCGGCAGCTTTCTCGAAAGGCTGGTGAACAGCGTACTGCAAGTTTCCAAACTCATTAAAACAGAAACCGGTTTAAGCGCCGGCACCGTATCTGTGGCCTTTGCCACCGTGCGCATGCTCGAACGCAAAATGCCGGACATCAAAAATAAAAAGATCGTACTCGTAGGTGTAGGCAAGATAGGCCGCAGCACCTGCAAGAACATGATCGAATACCTCGGCGTACAATCCGTAACGCTCATCAACCGCACCATGCAGGTAGCCGCCGATTTCGCCGGTCAGCACGGCCTGCGATACGCGCCGTATGAAAACCTGGTGGATGAATTACAACAAGCCGATGTGATACTCGTTGCCTCCAACGCACCACAACCTACCGTGCTCGCACATCACCTGCAACATACTTCTCCTAAACTGGTGGTAGATCTCTCTATCCCTTTCAACGTAGAAGCAGCCGTTGGCGATCTCGCCCACATCTCGCTCGTGAATGTAGATGAGCTCTCCAAAGTGCAGGACGAAACGCTGCAAAACAGGCTGGGAGAGGTTCCCAAAGCCATCGCCATCATCGATGAGCACATGGCCGAATTCCTCTACTGGTACAAAATGCGCAAACATGCCGTAGTATTGAAAGCAGTGAAAGAGAAATTACAGGAGATACATACGCGCGAGATACAACAACAAAAGAATGGCGTCGCATTGAAGATAGAAGATATGGAAGAAGTATCTTCCCGTATCATCCAAAAAATGATCAACCTCATGGCCGGCAAAGTGCGCAAGGAAACCGACAAGAGCGACCAGTACATCGCCATGATCAATGATATTTTCGAGACAGGCGTTAACCAGGAATAAGCACGATGGACAAAGTTATCAGGATAGGTACAAGAGAAAGCCAGCTGGCACTGTGGCAGGCAAACCAGGTGAATGAACTGCTGACCGCACAAGGTTACCGCACCGAACTGGTGCCCATTAAAAGCGAAGGCGATATTGACCTGGTTACGCCACTGTACGAAATAGGCGTACAAGGCATCTTCACCAAAAGCCTCGACCTCGCGCTGCTCAATAATCGTATAGACGTGGCCGTGCATTCCCTCAAAGATGTGCCCACACAATTACCACAACAGATCGTACAAGCCGCCGTATTACCACGCGGCCCGGTGAAAGATCTGCTGGTGTATAAACACAATACCGATTTTCTGCACATACCCGGATATATCGCACACATCGCTACCAGCAGTGTACGCCGCAGCGCGCAATGGCTGCGCCAATATCCGCAGCACCAGCTGCATAACCTCCGCGGCAATGTAAACACCCGCCTGCAGAAGCTGAGCGCCGAAAACTGGGATGGCGCCATCTTCGCCGCCGCCGGACTGGAAAGGATCAATATCCGCCCGGAAAATTCCATCGAACTCGACTGGATGCTCCCCGCCCCTGCGCAAGGCGCCGTGGTAGCCGTTTGCCGCGAAGATGATACCTTCTGCCGCCAGGCCTGCGCTCCTTTCAATCATGCCGAAACCGCACTGGCAACAAAGATAGAACGCGATTTTTTACGCGCCCTCATGGGCGGATGCACCACCCCCATCAGCGCGTATGCTTATATTCAAAACAATACCGTTCACTTCAGAGGCGAACTTTGCAGTCTTGACGGTTCACAATTTTTCAGCACCTCCCGCGAAGTGGCTGCAGACAAGGCCGCCGGCCTCGGCCAGGCCGCCGCTGAAGAGATCATGGCGCAGGGCGGCGCTGAAATAGTAGCGCAAATCAGAAATGTCAAATGATCAACATCGCATATTATGCACACGGCCGCTGGACCACAGCCTCGTGGCCAACGCCCTCCGCCAGGGCCTGATCATCGACATACAGGAATTTATCCGCATCACGCCATTGGATAATCCTGCCCTGACTGCCAACATCGGCCACATCAGCAGCCAGCCGCTCGTCTTCACCAGCATGCATGCGGTGGATATACTGGCGCAACAATTCCTGCATGGCCGCCCGCCCGGAAATGCCCGCATATGCTGCATCTCCGGCAATACCCGCCAACACGCGGAAGCCGCTTTCCCCGGCTGCGAAATACTCGCCGCCGCTCCCTATGGCAAAGAACTGGCGGAAATGATCATACAACGGGGAAGCATACACGAAGTGAACTTCTTTTGCGGTACGCAGCGAAGAGACGAATTGCCATCCATACTACGCCAGGCAAACATTACCGTAAACGAATACGTCATATATGAGAACAGTCCTGCCCCGGCCGCTGTACAGCAGCATTACGACGGCATACTGTTTTTCAGTCCCAGTGCAGTGAGCAGCTTTTTCAGCATGAACAGGCCCGGGGCCAGCACCATATGCTTCGCCATCGGACGTACTACCGCCGCCGCACTGAAGGAACATACATCCAACGAAATCATCGTCAGCCCTGGCACCGATGCCCACAGCATCCTGCAAGCAGCTGCATCATATTTTAACAATCATTAACTGCTACGAATGAGCGCATTGAAGAACGACTTACTGCTGAAAGCCCTGAGAGGCGAAACCGTTTCCCGCACGCCCGTATGGATGATGCGCCAGGCGGGCCGCTACTTGCCGGATTACATCAAACTGCGTGATAAATATTCTTTCTTTGAACGCTGCGAAAATCCTGAACTCGCTACCGCCATCACGGTGATGCCCGTAGACCAGGTAGGCGTAGATGCAGCCATCATCTTCTCCGATATCCTCGTTGTACCACAGGCCATGGGCATGGAAGTGCAGCTGATAGAAAAGATCGGCCCGCTCCTCCCCGAGCCCGTGAAAAGCGCGCAGGACCTGCAACGCCTCTGTGTGCCTGATGTGCACGAAAGGCTGCATTACGTTTTCGATGCGCTGAAACTTACCAAACAAACCCTCGCCGGCCGCGTGCCGCTGATCGGCTTCGCCGGCGCTCCCTGGACCCTGCTCTGCTACATGGTACAAGGCAAAGGCTCCAAAACCTTCGATGAAGCCAAAGCCTTCTGCTACCAGCAGCCAGCCGTAGCGCACCAACTGCTACAGATGATCACCGACACCACCATCGCGTACCTGAAAGCCCAGGTGGCCGCAGGCGCCGACCTGGTACAAGTTTTCGACTCATGGGGCGGGCTGCTCAGTCCACAAGACTTTGAAGCCTTCTCCCTCCAATATATCCGTCAGATCGTTGCGGCGATGAAAGAAGTTTGCCCGACCATCGTTTTCGCCAAAGGCGCCTGGTTTGCGCTGGAAGAGATGGCCGCCACCGGCGCACATGGCCTTGGCCTCGACTGGTGCATCAAACCAGCGCTGGCACGCCAGTTTGCCGGCAACAACGTTACCTTGCAAGGCAACTTCGATCCGGCGAAATTATTATCACCCATCCCGGAAATTGAAAAGGCCGTAAAAGAGATGCTGCAAGGCTTTGGCCGCCAACGTTATATCGCCAACCTCGGCCACGGCATCCTGCCCAATGTACCGGTAGACCATGCCAAAGCATTTGTTGAAACCGTAAAAGCACATGGCTGATCATGCAAATCAAAGATCAATTCATCGCATTCATACACCAGCTGCAGGATGAAATATGTCAGTCGCTCGAGCGCATCGACGGCAAGGCTACCTTCCGGGAAGACCACTGGGAGCGCCCCGGCGGCGGTGGCGGCAGGTCCCGCGTAATCGCCAACGGCAATGTTTTTGAAAAAGGCGGCGTAAGCACCTCCGTGGTGCATGGTGTATTACCCGAAGTGATGGCGCAGCAATTTGGCGTTACCAACAGTAATTTCATGGCCTGCGGCATCTCGCTGGTGATACATCCGCTGAATCCTTTTGTGCCCACTGTACATGCCAACTTCCGTTACTTTGAACTGTATGATCAGGATGGCAGCCTGAAAGACTGCTGGTTTGGCGGTGGCGCCGACCTCACTCCCTACTACCTCGAAGAGGCCGATGGCAGCCATTTTCACCGCACCTTCAAAAATGCCTGCGATCCTTTTGGAGAAGAATTATATCCAAAATATAAACAGCATTGCGATGAATATTTTGTGAATAAACACCGCAATAACGAAGCCCGCGGCATCGGCGGCATCTTTTACGATTACCTGCGCCCGAGCGATACCCGTAGCGCGGAAGAATGTTTCCGCTTCGCGAAAGCCAATGGCGAAGCCTTCCTCCACGCTTATCTGCCTATCGTAGAAAGGACAAGAGATATCCCCTACACCGAGGCGCACAGAAACTGGCAAGCGTATAGGCGTGGCCGTTATGTTGAGTTCAATCTCATCCACGACAGAGGCACTCTCTTCGGCCTGAAAACCAATGGCCGCACCGAGTCTATCCTCATGAGCCTCCCGCCAATAGCGCGTTGGGAATACGATTTCCATCCGCAGCCCGGAAGCCCAGAAGCCAAGCTGGTAGAGCTGTTGAAGCCGAGAGACTGGATAAATATTTAGAGATTTGAGGATGTGAGGATGTGAGAATTGGATGGAAGCGATTGGAATGTGAGAATGTGAGGATGTGAGGATGTGAGAATTTGTGAATGTGAGAATTTGGATGGAAGCGATTGGAATGTTTTGATAAGTAAATGTTAACTTGGTGATATGTTTTGTTAACCAACCATTTACCTTATCATGAACAAGCACCAATTACTGGAAAGGACCAAGCAATTTCACATTGCCGTCATCAAACTTTGTGATCAATTACCAAGAGGTATTGCTGCATATGAGATCGGAAGGCAGCTGATTCGATCGGCAGGTAGCGTAGGAGCCAATTACCGCGCTGCATGCAGGGCCAAATCAAAACCTGATTTTATATACAAGATAAAAGTAGTATTGGAAGAAGCAGATGAATCATTGTATTGGTTACAAATTTTGAATGAAGCAAAAATAATCACCGGTGAAATAATCAACAAGCTGCAAAAGGAAGCACTTGAGCTGGTACTTATTTTCAATGCAACAGACAAAACAGCAAAAGACAATCACACTGCGATCAAATCAAAAAATCCGTAAATCAAAAAATTCGAAAATATTATGATCAGACGAAACCGGATCCTAAGAACCTCTCCCGCCATCCGTGCGATGGTTGCAGAAACAATACTGACACCCGGCGATTTCATCGCTCCGTTATTTGTTACAGAAGGAGAAAATGTGAAGGAAGAGATCAGTTCTATGCCTGGTTATTTCCGTTATTCACTGGACCTTACGATCAAAGAAGCGAAAGAGTTGTGGAGCCTGGGCATCAAGAGTGTGCTCCTGTTTGTAAAAGCGCCCGATCATGTGAAAGATAACAAAGGCACTGAAGCTGTAAATCCCGATGGCCTTATGCAGCGCGCGATCCGCGGCATCAAGAACGCGATCCCGGAAATGGTAGTGATGACAGATGTAGCCCTCGATCCTTATTCTTCCTACGGTCATGATGGTATCGTGGACGGCACCGAGATCGTGAACGACGCCACCGTGGAAGTGCTGGCACGCATGAGCCTCAGTCATGCCCAGGCAGGCGCCGACTTCGTAGCGCCCAGCGATATGATGGACGGCCGCATCCTCGCCATCCGTAATATCCTCGAAGAAAATGGCTTCGATAAAACCGGTATCATGTCCTACAGCGCTAAATACGCTTCCTGCTTCTATGGTCCCTTCCGCGACGCACTGGATTCCGCCCCCGGCTTCGGCGACAAAAAAACTTACCAGATGGACTATGCCAATTCCCGCGAAGCCATCAAGGAAACACTGATGGATATTGAAGAAGGCGCCGACATCGTAATGGTGAAACCCGCGATGGCCTATCTTGACATCATACGCATCATCAAAGATCGTACAACCGTTCCCGTTAGTGCGTACCATGTCAGCGGCGAATACGCCATGATCAAGGCAGCGGCTAAAATGGGCTGGCTCAATGAAGATAAAGCCATCCTGGAAAGCATGACCAGCATCAAACGCGCAGGCGCCGATCTCATCGCCACCTACTTCGCGAAAGACGCTGTCCGCCTGCTCAATCTATAATTGATTATCTTGCGATAAAACTATTTCTTTTCATGTATAGCAAAAGTGAAATGTTATTTGGCCGGGCCAAACAGGTAATACCAGGTGGTGTAAACTCTCCCGTGCGTGCATTCAAAAGCGTGGGCGGCACTCCCGTATTCATGCAGCACGCTAAAGGCGCCTACATGTATGATGTGGATGGCAACAGGTATATCGATTATATCAACTCCTGGGGGCCTATGATCCTCGGCCATGCCTATGAGCCTGTGGTAAAGGCCATTCAGGAATATGCCACTTTTTCCACTTCCTTCGGCGCACCTACCGAACTGGAGATCAAAATAGCAGAACTGATCGTGGGCATGGTGCCCAATATCGATATGATCCGCATGGTGAACTCCGGCACAGAAGCCTGCATGACAGCCATCAGGCTGGCACGCGGCTACACCGGCCGTAACAAGTTCATCAAGTTCGAAGGCTGCTACCACGGCCACGCAGATGCCTTCCTCGTGAGCGCCGGCAGCGGCGTTGCCACACTGGGCATACAATCTGTGCCCGGCGTTACCGCCACCGTCGCACAAGATACGCTCACCGCACCATACAACAATCTTCCCGCTGTAGAACAGCTCATTGCCGATCATCCCGACGAGATCGCTGCGATCATCGTGGAACCGGTAGCCGGCAACATGGGCTGTATCCTGCCACAGCCGGGCTTCCTGGAAGGGCTGCGCCAGCTGTGCGACCAACACAATATCCTGCTCATCTTTGATGAAGTGATGACCGGCTTCCGCCTCGCACGCGGCGGCGCACAGGAATTGTTAGGCGTCCGTGCCGACCTCGTCACCTTCGGCAAGATCATTGGCGCCGGCATGCCGGTAGGCGCCGTAGCAGGCCCGAAAGCAATCATGGAAAACCTGGCGCCAGCCGGAAAAGTATACCAGGCGGGCACTTTGAGCGGTAACCCCATCGCCATGATCGCCGGCTATACCCTCCTGCAAACACTGAATGATAATCCCGTGGTCTATCAACAGCTACAGGAAAAAGCCGACTATCTCGTGAAAGGCCTCCGCGAAGCATTCGGCGCCGCCGGCGTAGTATACTCCATCAATACCCTGGGATCTATGCTGAGCGTACATTTCACCGAATACCCGATCATCGATTTCAGCGCCGCATCTGCCGCCAACAACGAATTATTCAAACGCTTCTTCCACGCCATGCTGGAACGCGGCGTATACCTGCCGCCATCTGCTTTCGAGAGCTGGTTCATGAGCAATGCGCTCACTACTGAAGACCTCGACGCAACCATACAAGCAGCCAAATCCGCCATGCAGGCGATCAAATAGTTAACAATTCAATCCTGTGCTGAGTGGTGGGTTGGCCTTTGAAAAAAGCCAACCCTTTTTTATTTTTTTATTTTTGGATTTATGGATTTATGGATTTGGGATTTGCCGTTCCCACCAAATCCTCAAATCCATAAATCCGTAAATCAATAAATCCGAAAATGTTTATTTTTGTTGCTCATGAATAAGCATCTGATCAGATGGACCTATATTGTGTTCTTGCTGTGCATACAGCTGGCAGCCGGTATATTGCCTGCTGTGGCCGCACACCGGCACACGCTGCTCCAGGAGATCAGTATACAGGAAGCCCGGCAGGATTATTTTGAAAATCTCCTCGCGAAATTACCCGTTCACATCGAACCGGATGATGATCTTCCTGATTATGTATATGCTACCAAGCATCGCCGTAAAACGAGATTCTACATCTCCGCATCTTCTCAACAATTCTCTTTCGACAACAGGGTTGCTTATATCGATACCAATACGATAGCTAACAGCAGCTGCCTCCCTGTTGATAAAACCGGCGAATACCGCGTCCAGAAAGCATTTCTGCCCACTTACTATAGTTTCCTCTTCCGGTTCACTCCCTTTTGACGCAAGCCCTCTTCCCGGCATTTTTATTTTTTGATTTCATTCATTCCGGTCATCACCGGAAACAACATCTTATTGCTATGCGTCAATATACAGGGATATATACATCGCTTGTCGCCCTTTTTATGGCCGCCTGTGCCACTAAAGGTGAAAGCACGAACAAAGAAGAATTAAAACTGTTGCCTGTCACCACACTTATCACCACCGACACCGTATTGCACCGTTCTTATGTGGCCGATATACAGGCTGTACAGAACGTGGAGATCAGAGCGCGGGTGAGTGGTTTTCTTGATAAAATTTATGTAGATGAAGGACAGGAAGTGAAGAAAGGGCAGCTGCTCTTCGGTCTTAACGATGCCGAATACAGTGCCGAGCTGGCCAAAGCCAGAGCGGTGCTCAGCAGCGCCGTAGCCGAATCGAAGGCCGCCGCACTGGAAGTAGAACGTGTGAAATTGCTGGTCGATAAAAACGTGATTGCCGCCTCCGAACTTGAAGTGGCCAATGCCCGTCTCGCCGCGGCACAAGCTAAAATAGACGAGGCCAGGTCCAATGCCAGCAATGCCGCCATGCGTCTCTCCTACACCAGCATCCGCGCACCTTTCGATGGCATCATCGACCGCATACCACTCAAAAAAGGAAGCCTCATCAGCGAAGGCGCCCTCCTTACTACGGTATCGGATACACGCGAAGTATATGCCTACTTCAACGTCTCCGAAACTGAATACCTCCAATATAATAAAGCCCTCGCCAACGGCGACAACAACTACCGCCAGGTACAATTGGTACTGGCCGATGGATCAGATTATCATCATAGCGGAAAGATCGAAACCATGGAAAGCGAGTTCGAAGAAAATACCGGCTCCATCGCCTTCCGCGCCCGCTTCCCCAATCCAGGCAAACTGCTCAAACATGGCGCCAGCGGCAAGGTACGGCTCACCACGGAAATGGATAGCGCCATCATCATCCCGCAAAAAGCCGTCTTTGAAATGCAGGATAAAAACTACGTTTTCGTAGTGGACGCCGCCAACAAAGTGAAGATGAAAAACTTCACCCCGCAGGCGCGCTTCGCACATTTCTACATCGTACAATCAGGCCTTCAGCCTGGCGAACATGTAGTAGTAGAAGGCGTCCGCAATATCCGCGACGGAATGCAGATAAGGCCGCAAGCCGTATCCATGGACAGTTTACTGAGCTTATAATCTATCGCTGAAATCAACCATCATGTTCGACACTTTTATCAAAAGGCCGGTGCTGTCACTGGTCATATCGCTTATTATCACGCTGGTAGGGCTGCTGGCGCTGTTCACGCTGCCCGTTACCCAGTTCCCTGATATTGTGCCGCCATCCGTTACGGTAACGGCCAAATACACCGGCGCCAACGCAGAAGTATGCGCCAAAGCCGTGGCCACTCCGCTGGAAAGGGCCATCAACGGCGTTCCCGGCATGACGTACATGTCTTCCGTATCCAGCAACGATGGTATCACGGTGATACAAATATTTTTCCAGGTAGGCACCGACCCCGATCAGGCCGCGGTAAACGTACAAAACCGCGTAGCCACCATCATCGATGAACTGCCAGAAGAAGTGATCAAAGCCGGCGTTACCACCGAAAAAGAAGTGAACAGTATGCTGCTCTATCTCAACCTTATGAGCACCGATACCACACTCAATGAACAGTTCATTTACAACTTCGCCGACATCAACGCACTACAGGAACTCAAACGTATCGATGGCGTTGGCCGCGCAGAGATCATGGGCGCCAAGGAATACGCCATGCGCGTATGGCTGAAACCCGACCGCATGCTGGCCTATAACGTTGCTGCTGAAGAAGTGATACAGTCTATCCGCAAACAAAATATCGAAGCCGCGCCCGGAAAAACCGGCGAGAGCTCCGATAAAAACCCGCTGATGCTGCAATATGTATTGCGCTATACCGGCAAATTTTTTGAACCGGAACAGTATGAGCAAATCGTGATCCGTGCCGGGAAAGACGGATCAGTACTGCATCTTAAAGATATTGCCGATGTAGAGTTCGGCTCGCTCACTTACAGCATGGTATCAAAAACCGATGGCCGGCCATCGGCTTCCATCATGCTCAAACAGAGGCCCGGCTCCAATGCCCGCGAGGTGATCAACAACGTGAAAGCAAAGATGGAAGAGATGAAGCACACCTCCTTCCCGCCCGGCATGAGCTATAACTTCAATTACGATGTATCCCGTTTTCTCGACGCTTCTATACATGAAGTAGTACGCACGCTCTTCGAAGCCTTCCTGCTGGTATTTTTGGTAGTGTTCATTTTCCTGCAGGATTTCCGTTCCACGCTCATACCCGCGCTGGCCGTACCCGTAGCGCTGATCGGTACGCTCGCATTTATGCAGATGATGGGCTTCTCCATCAACCTGCTCACTTTATTTGCATTGGTACTCGCCATCGGGATTGTAGTAGACAATGCGATCGTAGTGGTAGAAGCGGTGCATGTGAAGATGAATGAAGAACACCTTCCTCCGCTGGAAGCCACGCTGGCAGCCATGAAAGAGATCAGCGGCGCCCTGGTGGCCATTACTTTGGTGATGTCGGCGGTATTCATTCCGGTAGCCTTTCTCTCCGGGCCAGTGGGCGTTTTCTATCGTCAGTTCTCACTCACACTGGCCATCTCCATCGTGATATCAGGTATCAATGCGGTAACGCTCACGCCTGCACTCTGCGCCATCATGCTGAAACACAGCCCCGGCATCAGCGCCCGGAAAAGCCTGCTGCAAAGGTGCTTCGCAGGTTTCAACAAAGGATACCAGGCCACAGAAAATAAATATGCACAGTGGATTGGCGAGATAGCAGGGAGAAGATTTATCACCCTCGCAGCCCTGGTATTCTTTTTCATCGCTACCTGGGGCATGAGCGCCATCCTGCCTTCCGGCTTCATCCCTACCGAAGATCAGGGTATAATATATGTCAATGTGACAACACCTCCGGGCGCTACAGTAGAGCGTACAGAAGAAGTACTCGACCAGATACAAGCCATCGCAGCTGCTTTCGGTGAAGTGGAGTCGGTATCCACCCTGGCAGGCTACAGCCTTGTAAACGAGGTGGCTGGCGCTTCTTACGGCATGGGCATGGTAAACCTGAAACCCTGGGATCACCGCAAGGCATCTGTACAAAATATCATCAAACGCCTGAAAGATCAGACCTCGCATATTGCAGATGCTACTATCGAGTTCTTCCCGCCGCCCACCGTACCAGGCTTCGGTAATTCCAGCGGCTTCGAGCTCCGCCTGCTCGATCGCAGTGGCAGTGGCGACCTGCAACAAACCGCACAGGTCACGAACAATTTCATCGCCGCATTAAAAAAGCGCCCCGAAATCGGCAGCGCCTTCACCAGCTTCGACGCGGAGTTCCCGCAATATATGATACACGTGGATCAGGCCATGGCAGCCAAAAAGGGCGTCAGCATCGACAATGCCATGAGCAACCTCCAAACGCTGATGGGCAGCTTCTATGCCTCTAACTTCATCCGTTTCGGACAGATGTACAAAGTGATGGTACAGGCACACCCGCGTTACCGCACCAAACCGGAAGACTTGCTCCAGCTGCATGTAAAGAACGAACGCGGTGAAATGGTATCCTATGCCGATTTCATCAAACTGGAAAGAGTATACGGCCCCGAGCAACTCACCCGCTACAACATGTACACCGCCGCCATGATCAATGGCGACGCCGCTCCGGGATATAGCAGCAGTGAGGCTATCAGCGCCGTACAGGCAACGGCGGCAAAAGAACTGCCGCGCGGCTACAGCTACGAATGGAGCGGCATGACCCGCGAGCAGATCCTCTCCGGCAACCAGGCAGTATACATCTTCCTCATCTGCCTCGTATTCGTATACCTCTTGCTGGCAGCACAATACGAAAGTTTTCTGTTACCGCTGCCAGTGATACTTTCACTGCCTGCCGGCATCTTCGGCGCCTTCTTCTCTCTCAAAATACTCGGACTGGAAAACAATATCTATGCACAGGTAGCGCTGGTAATGCTGATCGGATTATTAGGTAAGAACGCCATCCTCATCGTAGAATTTGCGATCCTCAAAAACAAACACGGCGCCAGCATACCGGAAGCTGCCAAAGCCGGGGCGGTATCGCGTCTGCGGCCTATTCTCATGACCTCCTTCGCATTCATCGCCGGCCTGATACCGCTGTGTATCGCCTCCGGCGCCGGCGCCATGGGCAACCGTTCTATCGGTACGGCCGCCGCTGGCGGCATGCTCATCGGCACCTTGTTCGGTGTGCTCGTCATACCCGGATTATACGTGCTCTTCGCATCCATGGTCCCGAAAAAGAAGGTTGAACTTAAAGCATATACGAATGAATAACGATCACACAACATACTCACGTAAATGGCTATACGCACTGCTGCTGGCCACCGCCATCGGTGCGTGCAACACGCCTAAACAATTGTCGCTTCCCGAAGCGGTGAAATTGCCGGAAACCACTACAGACACGGTTTCGCTGGCCAACTTCCAGCAAGTGTTCAACGATCCTGATCTGCGCCGCCTCATCGATACCGCTATGCACAACAACTTTGACCTGCTGGCAGCATCACAAAGGGTGGCTATTGCACAGCAACAACTCATGATGGCTAAAAAGGCCTGGCTGCCGCATATCAATGGCTCGTTGAGCGCCGGCATAGACCGCTACGGCGATTATACGATGAACGGTGTAGGTAATTACGATACCAATCTTTCTCCCAACATCAGCGAAGACCAACATATCCCTTCGCCCACACCGGAGTTTTTTGCGGGGCTCCGCAGTTCATGGGAGATAGATCTCTGGGGAAAACTAAGACAACAGAAAGTGGCTGCCCATGCGCGTTTCCTGGCCACCAGTCAGGGTCGCCAGCTGCTCGGCACACAGATCGTAGCCGGCATTGCAGGCCTGTATTATGAACTGATCGCACTGGATCATGAGTTGGCCATCATCAAAAGAAATATCAAGCTACAGGAGGCAGCGGTGGCTACTGTCACTGTTCAAAAAGCTGGCGGACGGGCCACAGAACTGGCTGTACAACAATTCACAGCACAACTCCTCAGCACCCGTGCATTGGAATATGGCATAAAACAGCAGATCACAGCCACCGAAAATCAACTCAATGCACTCACCGGCAAACTGCCGCAACCAGTGAAACGCAGCAGTGTAGCGGCAGAAGAGGCATTACCACCCGCCATACAGCAGGGTATACCAACCACGCTATTACTGCAACGGCCGGATATCAAACGCGCTGAATTTGAGCTGGCTGCCGCACAAGCCGATGTGAAAGCCGCGAGGGCAGCCTTTTTCCCGGCACTCACTCTCACTCCTTACGGCGGCTTCAATGCCTTCAAGGCAGGTCTGTTGTTTGAACCGGCCTCCATCGCCTGGGGCGCCATCGGCGGACTCACCGTCCCCATCTTCAATAAGCAGCAATTACAATCACAGTTCAACATCAGCAAGGCAGAGGCTTTCACCGCCTTCTACAACTACCAGCAAATAGTATTAAATGGTTACCAGGAAGTAGCCACCGCGCTCAGCAAAATAGCCAACGAACAGGAAACATGGCAACTGAAAAGTCAGGAGGTAGCTGTATTGCAGGACGCCGTATCTACAGCCAACACCCTCTTCACCACTGGCTACGCCACCTACCTCGAAGTGATCACCGCACAAAAAAGCGTACTGGAAGCCGAGCTAGCCCTCGTCACCGCCCGCCGGAACGTATACCAAGGCATGGTAACATTATACAGAACACTAGGAGGTTATTAAACTAGGGATTTTCGGATTTATTGATTTACGGATTTATTGATTTATGGATTTATTGATTTATGGATTTGTGGCGGATCTGAAGCATGCCACAAATCCGTAAATCCATAAATCCATAAATCAATAAATCCATAAATCCGTAAATCCCCCTGCTATTTCTTCTGCTCCATCAACCATGGTATTACGCCGGGTTCTACGAAAACGTTGTCCCAGCTGTTGTGCCCTACGCCGGGAAACTCGGTGTACTTCACTTTGGCGCCCAGCGATTGTAATTTCTCATAGTAAGCGCGTGAGGCCTGCACCGGCACTACCGGATCACTGCCGCCATGGAAGATCCATATGGGTACCTTGCCGGCGAAGCGGCCCGCCTCTGCTACATTACCAGCGCCACAGATGGGGAATGCGGCAGCAAACATATCAGGATATCTCGTGATCATATAAAAAGTGCCCATACCACCTAAAGAGAGGCCGCCGATGTAGACCCGCTTGGTATCTATCCGGCCGGTAGCGAGTAAACTGTCGAGCAGCGATTTCAACAACGTGGCAGGCACCGTGTTTTGATTCAGCGGAAAGTCAAAACCCACCACCCGCTTTTTAGTGGAATCCATTTTCACATTCATGGGCGCCCAGGTGGTGTTGGGCGGGCATTGCGGGAAGATCACAAATGCCGGGAACGCTTTGCGGATGCTGTCTTTCAGGAACCAGGTACCGCCATGTAACAGCTGCGCATTGTTATCCCATCCTCTTTCTCCTGCGCCATGCAGGAAAATGATCAGCGGGTATTTTTTCTGGATATCATAGCTGAGCGGGGTGAGCATGCGGTAATTCAGGGTATCACCGTGACGGCTAAACGATTCGTAGCTATAGGCGCTGAGATCCTGCGCATGTACAGCGCCGGCGATCAATAACACGCAAATAGCAAGGAGATTGCGGAGATGATGCATAAGGATAGTTTTCTCCGAATATACTACCTGTAAAGGGTTATTGCAAGTTTAGTATTTAAGCGTAAAATGCTGCTTTACTTTGAAATCTTTGCGGAAGAACACCAGCCCGATAAAGAACAGGTCGATGGTCATAGTTACCTGTTCATTGGATTGTATCTCTTCCCAGGCGGCTTCCATATCTGCCGTCCAGTGGATATCATCGAAGATGAGCACCGTATGTTCATGCACATATTGCAGGCATTGCCTGAAATAGGCCAGGGTAGGCTCTTTGCGGTGGTTGCCGTCGATATATACCCAATCGGGGCGCTGCATATCGCGCAGCACGGCGGGCAGCACCGTATCGAAATTACCGGTTACCTGTTTGATATTGTGAAGATGGAGCGCATCAAAATTTTTACGGGCACGCGCAGCAATATTAGGGCATCCTTCTATCGTCACCACTTGCGCACCGGGCGCGGCTTTGGCCATATAGGCGGTAGACAGGCCCATGGACGTACCCAGCTCCAGCAATTGTTTAGGTTGCAGATACTGGATGAGCCGGTAAAACAACTGTCCGAATTTAGGAGGTTTCGCAGCGTAGCGGGTGATGTCGCTCACCTTGCGCTCATTGCCGGCAGATACCAGCGAGCCGGCGCCCAGATCAGTGACCTGCAAGGTTTCCCGGCTCTGCAACAGCTCCTTGCGCAACTGTTCTATTTCCCCGAAAGCGGCCTGTGGCCGCTTGTCGCGCAATACATCCTCTATCAGAGAAAATACAAAAGGAGAATGTACATCATGACGGTTACCGGCGGTAAAATAATACCGCAGGTACTTCCGGGCTACTTTATACTGTTGCGCTAAACTCAAGGCTATATGAATTTTAATAAATCTTTCCTTTTATAAGACCCCATTTGTACAAACGGTGCTGCACCGATACCCTCAACACGCCCAGCCCGTAAATGGCGCTGCGCTTGAAGTTGATGCTGGAAGCCTCATCGAAATATTTTGTAGGGCAGGTGACCTCGGCGATCTCGTATCCCTTCATAAATATCTGTGAAATCATCTCGTTATCAAACACAAAATCATCACTGTCTGCCATATAGTTAATATTACGCAGCACTTCAGCAGAGAAAGAACGGTAACCAGTATGGTACTCGCTCAGTTTCTGCCCGATCAGGATATTTTGTGTTAAGGTAAGACAACGGTTAAATACATACTTATACAAAGGCATGCCTCCCTTCAGCGCGCCCTTGCCTAAGATGCGGCTGCCAAATACTACCGGGTACACGTCGTTGGCAATGATGCTACACATGGCAGTGATCAGTTTTGGCGTGTATTGATAGTCGGGATGCAACATCACCACAATATCGGCGCCCAGTTCCAAAGCCTTGTTGTAGCAGGATTTCTGGTTACCGCCATATCCTTTGTTGTTGTCGTGACGGATCAGATGCCGGATACCCAGACTTTTTCCCACCTCGATGGTCTCGTCTTTACTGGCATCATCTACCAGCACAACGTCATCAACAATGTCAAAGGGGATTTCCCGGAATGTTTTTTCCAGTGTGAGCGCTGCATTGTAAGCCGGCAGTACAACCACTATCTTTTTGTTATTGAGCATAACAGCGGACTAAATTTGGCTGCAAAGGTAACTTACCTGCTGATAATTCAAAATATAAAGCGTAAAACCATACACAACCACCCATCATGATTTAATATTAACTGTTATTAATTATTTATCTTTGTTCCTTGATGTTTTTGGCATCATATTTTCTAATTTTTGTTAACAAAAAGCAAAAAGAACATGTTAAAACACCTACCGAAGGCAATGAAGTGGTTGAAAATTGTTCCGGTGCCCATGGTCCTGCTCTTGTCTTTCCAGGCACAAGCCCAGGATCCAGAAGTGAAAGCCATTACAGCTCCTACCATTAAAACACAGGATACGACCATTAAAAGGATCGTGGACGAGCTGCAACGCATCACTGACAGCGACAAACAGAACTCCAACGCTATTCAGGCCTTGCTGCAAGGTAAAGAGATAGATAACATGAGCAAGTACACGCTGATCAAAAGCAATATCATCAATGCCAGCGAAACTTATTACCTGCTCAACAAAAAGATCATCGACCTGAAATCCCGTACTACTACCAATAATCTCGACGTGTTCATCACTTCACTGAACAACCCCGAAAGCAAGGCCCTTGGCTTCTCGCTGAGCGACCGCATCGTGGAACTGGTAGAAAAGATCATCCTGAAAAATAAATCAGATAAGGGAGAAAAGAACAGCAAGATCGTAGAATCCACCAAATCCATTATCAACAGCCCCATCTTCCAGAGCTTTACCTCTCTCACACCTCCGCTGGCCATCGCCAATTCCGTGATGAATTTCCTGCACAGTGTGAGCGTCAACAATAAACAGATCAATCAGAAATCCTTACAGGAATTTGAAAAAGAACTGAACAAATACGTGGTGTACTACACCGCATTGAACGATGCCAACCAGAAATTTGAATACGGCCTCAACTTCAATAAAGATCAGTTAAGTCTTCTGCAAGACAACCTGTTCGATCATCTCTCGTTCACCGCTACCTCGCTCAAATTCCCGCCTCCGCAAAAGGGCAGCCAGAGCCTGAGCCAGACCATGAACGATTATTTCTTCGATTTCAAGAAAGAAAAAGTAGCCGATTTCTTCGATAAACTCGAAGCACAATATACCAAAGGTAAACGCATCGACTACGAAGCATTGCTGCGCGAAAATCCGAACCTGAAAGAAGTGAACAACCAGCTGGAAGATCTCGTGCTGCAAACCAAACGTTTCGAAAATCTTTACAACGAATACTTCACCCTGCTGGATTCCTACTATTCCAAGGTGAACAACTCCCTGAAAATTGCCCAGGATAATAACCTCGCCGACAAGAGCGTGATCGAAGGGAAACAGGCCGAATTCAGGAACCTGAAAACCGAAGCTGTACAAGAGATACAGGCCTCTATCAACATCAGGGAACTGTATAGCAACACAGAAAAGATCAAATACAGATACAGAATATTTTAGAATTTATTGATTTTCGGATTTACGGATTTATTGATTTATTGATTGGGGCCTGGAGACCAGGCCCTTTTCTATTAAATCCGAAAATTCCAAAATTCATAAATCCGAAAATGATATAGATTTTATCAATACCTTTACGGATCAATTTTGGGAAATGACGACAGTTCAATTGGAGTATATTGTAGCGGTAGATACCTACAGAAGCTTTGTGGTGGCGGCGGAGAAATGTTTTGTAACACAGCCCACCCTCAGCATGCAGATCCAGAAACTGGAGGATGAACTGGGCATCAAATTATTCGATCGTAGCAAATTGCCGGTAGTCCCCACGGAAATTGGCGTAGCCGTAATTGCGCAAGCCAGGATCATTCTGAAGGAGAATGCACGTATCCGTGAGATCATCGCTGATCAGAAAAAAGAAGTGCAAGGTAACCTTAAAGTAGGCATCATCCCTACCCTGGCGCCTTACCTGCTTCCCCGCATCCTCACCGGCTTCATGAAAAAATATCCGAAAGTAAAACTGGAGATATGGGAATATCCCACAGAGCAGATCATCCAGCAATTAAAAATGGAACTGCTGGATTGCGGGCTGCTGGCCACTCCCCTGCATAACCCGCACCTCGAAGAACATCCCTTGTTCTATGAGTCGTTCGTGGTATACACTGCCAAAACCAACCCGCTCTATGATAAAAAAGTGATCCGCGCCGAAGAGCTGGATGTAAGAGAAGTATGGCTCCTCAACGAAGGCCACTGTATGCGTAACCAGGTGCTCAATATCTGCAAGGATAAATTCACGATGGGCGAATACAAAAACCTGGAATACAATACCGGCAGTGTGGAAACACTTAAACGCATGGTAGATCTTAATGAAGGTTATACCATACTTCCCGAGCTATCGCTGCAAGACCTTTCCGCCCGCCAGCTCAATATGGTGCGCTATTTCAAGTCGCCGGAGCCGGTGCGCGAAGTAAGCCTGGTTACCCACCGCCACTTCATCAAACAAGCGCTGATAGAAGCCTTCAAAAAAGAGATATTGGCTCATGTACCCGAGAAGATGAAAGCACAGAAAAGCCGCAAAGTAGTGGAGATCGATCTTCAATAAATAACGGAATAAAAAATTACGGCCCCGCCACATGGCGGGGCCGTAATTTTTTATTCCGTTATTTATTTATCGCTGTGGCGTATAATATTTCATAGCTTCCGGCATCAGCTGTTGCAGCTGCGCTACGCGGCGCTCATCGCTGGGGTGCGTGCTAAGCAGCTCTGGTGGCTTATTACCGCCGCTCATGCTGGCCATGCGCTGCCAGAAAGGAATAGCTTCCTGCGGATTGTAACCAGCCATCGCCATGAAGATCACGCCGAGGTGATCGGCTTCCAGTTCATTCTGGCGGGAGAAGGCCAACATGCCCATGTTACCGCCGATACCAAACGCCTGGTTAAAGATACCTACGGCAGTCGGGTTCTTGCCCAATGCTACCGAACCAGCCACCTGGATGCCTTGTGCCAGCAGCCCCTGGCTCATACGCTCGTTACCATGACGGGCGATCGCATGCGCGATCTCATGACCCATTACGCAAGCCAGCGCCGTTTCGTTCTGGGTAACCGGCAAGAGGCCGGTATATACTACTACTTTACCTCCAGGCATACACCAGGCATTTACCTCTTTACTATTTACAAGGTTGAATTCCCATTTGTAATTCGCTACCTCGTTGCCCATGTTGTTGGCGTTCATGTAGCGGGTAACGGCAGCGGATATACGTTGTCCTACACGTTTCACCATATCGGCGTCCTTGCTGGTAGCCTGTGATACCACTTTGTTTTCGGAAAGGAAGGATTGGTACTGCTGCAGGGCCATGGACTGCATGGTGCTTTCGGGAATGAGGTTTAACTGGCTGCGACCTGTGATCGGTACTCGCGTACAGGCAGCCACTAATCCGAGGCTGGCAGTAAAGAATAATGCAATCTTTTTCATGGGTGAATCAATTTATGAGATGACTGCTGAATCAATGGCAACAATAACCAATCCTTTAACACCAAATGTCCATCGCCTGTTGACTCAACTGGTCAAAATTTTCGTAGCCTATTAGCAATCGTTATGCCATTCGTAAAAAATAAAACCTATTGAAAGGGATAAGATTCCGATCCAATAGGTTTTTATACAGATGACGCTATAACTAGTGTTTTTCTTTCCTGTTTCTGAATAAAGGTACTTTGCTTTCGTTGCCTTTCAACAAACGGGAGATGTTCTTCTGGTGCGTTAATACCACCATCAGGGCCACTGCAATGGCAAAAATGCGGTAGAAGATCTCTGGCTCATTGAAAATGTATAATATCAGGATCGGAAATGCAATACTTGCGATGATAGAACTCAGCGATACATAACGGGTGAGGAACAGGATCATCAGGAACACGCCTACGCAGCACAGCGCCACCAGCGGCTGAATAGCCAGCACCAAACCAAAGAGGGTAGCAATACCCTTGCCGCCTCTGAAACCAGCCCATATCGGGAAGATATGGCCCAATACGGCGGCCAGGCCAAGGCCTATCTGAAAGTTGACCAGTTGGGTGAGATGTTCCGGTTCATGGTAATAGGGAGCCAGGTATGCCAGCCTTACTGCTAAAACTCCTTTCAGCATGTCTACCATCATTACAAAAGTGCCCGCTTTAGGGCCCAATACCCGGAAAGTATTGGTAGCACCGGCATTACCGCTGCCATACTCCCTGATATCCATGCCAAACACGCCTTTGCTTACCCAAACCGCTGTAGGTACAGATCCAATCAGATAAGCACAAAAAAGCAATAAAAATTCTGTCATCACTATGAGTTAGGATTGCTAAGATAACGAATAATGTGTTAAAATTAAGCGAATATTAGAAAAGTTTGTAACACAAAAGTACGAAAATCAATACTTTTCATATGTATTTTTTAGCGCTACTTACATGCTTATCACACCCCGAATTGAATGGCCAGCCAATTGTCTTTTTCTATTTTGTGCTGAAATTCAAAGCCTTGTGGTTGAGCTGCCGCTAGTATCTGCTGTTCATCTGCCGGCATAATACCGCTCAACAGCAGCACGCCGCCCGGCTTCAGCAATCGGCGCATCTCACCCATAAATTGTAACAGCACATTCAGGTTTATATTTGCCAGCAATATATCGTATTTCCCCGAGATCTCCTTCAATGTATCTGCCTGCCATACTTTAACATGTTGAGTATGATTGGCTTCGAGATTTTCCAGCGTGTTATTTACCGCCCACTCGTCGTAATCGATCGCATCTACTTCCGCAGCTCCCAGCATTTCAGCCAGGATGGCCAGGATGCCGGTACCCGTACCAAAATCGAATACCCGCCTGCCTTCAAAGGAAAGGCCTTGCATCAGGCGTATCATAGAAGAAGTAGTGGCATGATGCCCCGTACCAAACGACATCTTCGGCGTGATCACAATCTCGTGCGCCGGCTGCGGCTCGAAAGGCGCGTGAAACGCCGCACGGATGCCACAAAAATCCCCTACCCGTACCGGCTGGAAATTACTTTCCCATACCGCGTTCCAGTTCTCCTGCTGAATCGTCTCTTTCGTATAGCCGACCCCGTAAGGCGCTACAATCTCCCGTAAAATATCTTCATTGAAATCTCCCTCCGGAATGTAGGCAACGAGGGCGTCAGTCTGCTCTTCAAAACCTTCAAACCCGGCGTCCGACAGCTGGGCAACCAGCACGTCGGCCAGCTCCGGGCCAGCCTTCAACGTTATGGCAATGTGTGACATGGCGGCAAATATAGGAAAATTGTACTGATGAAAGGAGGATCGGCAACATTTACTATATTTGTTTTTTATTTAATATTACCATACCTATGAAAACACTTCTTCTCCTGCTCACAACACTGATGCTGGGCAGCGCTGCGATGGCGCAGCAGTTTAAAGTAATCAAAGTACCGCCTGCTACGGAACCGATCAAAGACTCTATTATCTATCAAAACGACAACGCCGTCATCATCCTCGACCGGGCCGAACTCTATAACTATATGCTCAGTATGGACACCACGCTGCGCAACAACAAGTTCAACAACCGGGTATTCAATCATATTGAGCTGTCGCACCTGGATCGCAACGACATGGCCGCCCATTACCTGAAAGCATTCTGCTACCTGGCAGACAGCGCCAACCGCGATCTGAATTACACAACCGATAAAATGTATATGCTCTGGGCAGAAGATGGCGGCATCCTCCATCCTTATGTGGAAGAGATCATCCCGAATATGTTGAACGAAGGGAAAGGAAGGGTGATAGACAGAAGCAGCAAGGGCATCGCAGCTTCCTACCGCATGGTGTTTGAGCCGATCGATGGAAAAACCTACCGTACTTTTCGTTTGAATAGTGGTAAAGAGATTTTCCGGGAGAGTACTTTTTGTGTAGAACAATTACTCCGGCATTGATAACGGAAACACCTATACGTAAAATGAAAAAGCAGTCACTTTCGTGACTGCTTTCTTTTTATCTAATTTCAGTTATCGACTATTGTTCATCGAAGTAAGGCTCCTGTGGCTTTTCAGGACGAGGGCCGCGGTCTTCGCGCGGACCACGGTCTTCACGCGGGCCACGGTTATCGCGTCTGTCGCCACCGCCGCGGCGATCATCACGGCCACGGCCGCCACGGTCGCCACCACGATCTCCACGATCTCCTCTTTCAGGTCTGTCGCTGCGTTCTTCACGCTCAACATAACCTTCAGGTTTTGGCATCAGCACTTTGCGGCTCAGTTTGAACTTGCCGGTCTTGGGATCAGTACCGGTGAGCTTTACTTTTACCACTTCGCCTTCAGACAATACGCCTTCCATGGTTTCGAGGCGTTTCCAGGATACTTCGGAGATGTGCAGCAGGCCTTGTTTGCCAGGCATGAACTCTACGAATGCACCATAAGGCATGATAGATTTCACTACTGACTCATAAACTTCGCCAACTTCAGGTACGGCCACGATGCCTTTCACCCACTTCACAGCCTTATCCAGACCTTCTTTCTGTGCAGAGAAGATGCTCACTTCGCCGGTTTCTCCCACTTCTTCGATGTTGATGGTAGTACCGGTTTCGCGTTGGATCTCCTGTATAATTTTACCACCAGGCCCGATCACAGCACCGATAAATTCGCGGTCGATGATCAGTTTTTCCATACGTGGCGCATGTGGTTTCGGTTCAGGACGGGCAGCAGGAACAGCTGCATACATAGCGTCGATGATGTGCAGACGGCCTTTCTGTGCTTGCGCCAGCGCCGAACGCATTACATCCATGCTCAGGCCATCCACTTTGATATCCATCTGGATACCGCAGATACCATCGCGGGTACCAGTTACTTTGAAGTCCATATCACCGAGATGGTCTTCATCACCAAGGATATCGGTGAGTACTGCCCATTTACCGTCGGAAGCACGGGAGATCAGGCCCATTGCCACGCCGGATATGTGTTTCGGCAGCGGAACACCTGCATCCATCAGTGCCAGCGAGCCAGCGCAAACGGTTGCCATAGAAGAGGAACCATTGGATTCGAGGATATCAGATACCACCCTTACCGTATAGGGGTAATCGTTACCTGGCATCATCTGCTTCAGGGAACGCATCGCCAGGTTACCGTGACCAACTTCACGACGGCCGGGGCCGCGCATCATTTTCACTTCACCGGTAGAGAACGGAGGGAAGTTATAGTGGAGGATAAATTTCACGTAGTTGGAAACCGCTGCGCTTTCGATCAGCAGCTCATCTTCCGGTGTACCCAATGTAACGGTAGTCAGCGACTGTGTTTCACCACGGGTAAATAAAGCGGAGCCGTGCGGAGAAGGCAGGATATCTGTTTCCATCGCCAGCGGGCGTACCTGATCGAGGCTGCGGCCATCCAGGCGGATGGATTCGTCCAGGATCATGTTGCGCACCACTTCTTTTTCAAGCGAGTGGAAGTATTCGCCTACCAGTGGCTGATCTTCTTCCGGCAGTTCGCCCAGGTGTTCTTTCAGCTCTTCGCTGATCTTCTTGAACGCATCGGAACGATCGTGTTTAGCGGAAGCAGATTTGGCTACCTGGTAGATTTTATCTTTTGCAAAAGCGATCACTTTTGCTTTGAGTTCTTCGTTCTGGTGAGGTTTGGCGTATTCGCGTTTGCCGGTAACGCCTTTCAGGTCGCGGAGTTGCTCCTGGGCTTTCACCTGCACACGGATAGCAGCGTGCGCTGCCTCGATAGCCTGGATCAGGTCTTCTTCCTGGCATTCCTTGCTCTCGCCTTCCACCATCATGATGTTCTTTTCAGTAGCACCAATGATGAAGTCCATGTCAGCTTTAGCCAGGTCAGTGCGGTTCGGGTTGATCACATATTTGCCATCGATGCGTGCCACACGTACTTCGGAGATGATCTCCTGGACGGGCACATCAGAAACAGCGAGGGCGGCAGAAGCGGCGAGGCAGGCCAGCGCATCCGGCATCACTTCCGGATCGGAAGAGATGAGGCTAACGAGTACCTGTACTTCGCAGAAATAATCATCGGGGAATAAAGGGCGAAGCGCACGGTCGATCAGGCGGGAGATCAATACTTCATAGTCAGACAGGCGGCCTTCGCGTTTGAAAAATGAACCGGGTATACGGCCGGCAGAAGCAAATTTTTCCTGGTAGTCAACAGTTAGCGGGAAGAATGACTGGCCGGGTTTGGGCTCTTTGTTAGCTACTACAGTAGCCAGCAGAATAGCATCACCTAAACGCACCGTAACGGCACCATCAGCCTGACGGGCCAACTTACCGGTTTCGATGGTCACTATGCGGCCGTCTCCTATATCGAATTTCACTGAAATAGGTGTCAGATTCATAAAAAAGTGAAGATTAAAAATAAAGTTATTCTTTTTTTGCTTGCTAAAGAACAACAAAAGGTACACATACAAAAAACTATTCCCAACCAGAAAGTTGGGAATAGCGCTATAATTAAGTCATGGTTATTTCCTGATACCTAACTTCTCGATAAGGGCACGGTAGCCGCTGAGGTTAGTTTTGGACAGGTAAGCAAGCAGGCGCTTTCTCTGACCAACCATTTTCATCAGACCACGGTGGGTAGAGAAATCCTTTTTGTTCTCCTTCAGGTGATTGGAAATGCTGTTGATACGCTCAGTCAGCAGTGCAATTTGTGCTTCCACAGAGCCTGTATTTTTCTCGCTTCCACCAAATTCCTTAAAAATATTGGCTTTCTTTTCAACAGTTAAGTAAGACATCTTTAATAATAATAAGTAATAGTAATGTTTTTGTCGCTATTTTTTCCGGGGCAAAGGTAGTTCAAAAAATACGAAATACCAATTAACAGGAAATTAATAATTGATAGCAAACGATTTATGATCATAAATCGTTCACTTCCAATAATAAATATATAATCTCTTTTTAGGAAGAAAAATTCACCGCAGCGTTATCAGTTACCCGGCCATTCTCCGTACGAAGCACCCTTGACGGAAATTTCTGCAACACGATATAGTCGTGCGTAGCCATCACAATGGCCGTACCTTCCCGGCATATGCGGAACAATAACTGCATAATGCCATCGGAAGTTTCAGGATCGAGGTTACCGGTAGGCTCATCAGCCAGGATCAGACGGGGAGAGTTCAGCATGGCCCGTGCGATATCCACACGCTGCTGCTCACCACCACTCAATTCATAAGGCATCTTGAAACCTTTTGTGCCCAGACCTACTTTCTCCAGCACATCGTTGATCTTGTCTTCGATCTGCTTGGCATCCTGCCAGCCGGTAGCACGCAAAGCGAATTTCAGGTTATCGTGTACATTACGGTCGGTCAATAACTGGAAATCCTGGAAAACCACGCCCAGGTTACGACGCAGGTAAGGCACTTTCTTCCAATCCATCTTCTTCAGATCAAATCCTACCACCTGGCCATTGCCATCTTTCAAAGGCAGGTCGCCATACAGCGTTTTCAACAGGCTGGACTTGCCCGTGCCGGTTTTACCAATGAGATACACAAACTCTCCTTTATTGACAGTGATATTCACATCTGACAAGATCAATGAATTCCCCTGGTATATGCTGGCATTCGTTAATTGGATGATAGGTTGTTCGGGCGTCATTCCTAGTTTCAGTTTAGTAAGCTTGATAGCGACAAAAATAACCAATTACAACATAACTCCTTGTGATAAATTCTTCACAAATTTTTTTCATCAACTAAAAAAATAGTTTTCAAACTAAATAATTAGTTATAACTTTCGTTAAATAATTCCGGCATATGAAACAGCTGACCAAAGCAGAAGAACAAGTGATGCAGGCCCTTTGGCAAACAGGACCCGCATTTGTGAAAGACATCATCGAAGCCATGCCCGACCCGAAACCGCACTACAACACCGTTTCCACCCTGATCAAAATACTGATGGATAAAGGCTTCGTGGATTTCAAGGCCTTCGGCAAATCGCACCAGTACCATGCCCTCATCAGCAAGGAGGCCTATAGCCATAAAACGGTGAACAACATTGTGAAAGGATATTTTGAAGGATCGTTCAGTAACATGGTGTCCTTTTTTGTGAAAGAAAAGGAACTGAGCGTAACTGAACTGGAAAAACTGATACAGAAAATCAAAGACACTCAAAAGCCCAGATCATGATAGCGCTCTTGTATCTCTGCAAAGTGATCGTGTGTTCAGCGCTGCTATATGGTTATTATCATATCGCGCTGCGCAATAACCGCTTCCATCACTGGAACCGTTACTACCTGGTGTTGATCACACTGGTATCCCTGTTGGTGCCACTGCTACGTATACCCCTTAGCGTTAGCCCGCAGGAAACCAGCTCCGTGATGATGAGCTATACCACCCGTATAATCACCCTGCGGGAGGCCGTCATGCCAGCGCCCCGGCCGGTATGGAATTATCGTATATGGCTTGCCGTTATCTACATCGCTGTGCTGTCGGTATTACTGATACGGCTGCTGCTGAGCTTTGTGAAGATAAAGCGGCTGATCAGCCGCAACACCGTACAGGAGGTACCACCCTACCGCTTTGTGACCGGCCGCGGCATACAGGCGCCATTCTCCTTCTTCTCCTATATTTTCTGGAACAACCAGACATCGCTTGATAGCCGCGAAGGCCAGCAGATACTGAAACATGAGCTGGTGCACCTGAAAGAAAAACACAGCGCCGACAAAATGCTGCTGGAAATAGTTACAGCCTGCTGCTGGATCAATCCCTTCTTTCACCTGATCAAACGGGAGCTGTCGCTCGTACATGAGTTCATCGCCGATCAGAAAGCTGCCGGCAAAGAAGTAGCCGGATATGCTGAAACCATTCTCCAGATGGCCTTTCAGAGCAAACAGTTTACAATCACCAACGATTTCTTCCATCCGCCTATAAAACGTAGAATCGTTATGCTCACAAAGTTCCATACACCCAGGTTCAGTTACCTGCGAAGAATCATGGTACTGCCGCTGGCTGCATTTATTTTCTGCTCCCTGGCCTTTGTTGCTGACAAACACCCATCTATCACATCAACGGCGCCACTGGCCTTCACGCCCTTTACCACTGTGGCTGAAAGCACGGTTGCAGATACGGTAAAACCTGACACGCGCAAGTTGCACGATGAAGTGTTCACCTTCGTAGAAAACCCGCCTACATTTAAAGGCGGCGAAGACTCATTGAACAGCTACCTCTCCAGGACCATTGTATATCCCAAGGCTGCCCAGACCAATAACAAACAAGGCACGGTGTTCATACAGTTCATTGTAGATGCCAATGGCAAGATCAGGTCTGTACATGCCTTAGGCGCCCCGAAAGGCTATGGGCTGGAAGAAGAAGCGATTCGTGTGATAGAAGGCATGCCCGATTGGGTTCCCGGCACGCAGAACAAAAAGCGTGTAGCCGTTGAGTTTAACCTGCCCATCCGCTTCACCTTGCAAGATATTGATGAAGCCAAAGAAGTATTCACCTTCGTAGAGCAGCCACCATCCTTTGTTGGCGGCGAAGAAGCCTTGTCCAAATATCTTTTTGACAACATCAAATATCCGGAAGAAGCCCGCAAAGCCCAAAAAGGCGGTACCATATCCGTTCAGTTTGTGCTCGACCGTAAAGGACAGGTACAGGATGTTAAAACACTAGGCGCCCCGAAAGGCTATGGACTGGAAGAAGAAGCGATCCGCGTGGTGCAAAACATGCCCCACTGGAATCCCGGCAAACAGAACGGACACGATGTGAACGTGCAATATAATCTGCCCATCCGGTTTACACCAGGCCCTTGATACACTATTTGTTCCACCAACAAAAAAGCCCTTCATCGCGTGATGAAGGGCTTTGCTTTTATATTTAATACTTTGATTAATGATAAATAAAAGTGCCTGCAGGCGCTTTCACGGTCACTTGTTTTTGTTCCGCCGCTTCTACCCTGCCAATGATCTGTGCATCGATGTTGAAGCTTTTGGAGATATCGATGATCGCTGCCGCAATGGCTTCCGGCACGTACAACTCCATGCGGTGGCCCATATTGAACACCTGATACATCTCTTTCCAGGAGGTGCCGGATTGTTCCTGTATCAATGTGAATAAGGGCGGTACCGGGAACAGGTTATCCTTGATCACATGCAGCTTGTCGATAAAGTGCAGCACTTTGGTTTGTGCACCGCCGCTGCAATGCACCATGCCGTGTACCTGCGGACGGAACTGTTCCAGTACTTTCCTGATCACCGGGGCATAGGTGCGGGTAGGTGAAAGTACCAGTTTACC
Source organism: Chitinophaga vietnamensis (assembly GCF_902167635.1). Classification (GTDB taxonomy): domain Bacteria; phylum Bacteroidota; class Bacteroidia; order Chitinophagales; family Chitinophagaceae; genus Chitinophaga; species Chitinophaga vietnamensis. Next base: position 42,891 of record NZ_CABHMS010000004.1, on the reverse strand, counting down.
TGCATCCACTGCGCCAAAGCCGGGAATATCTATCTTATCTGTCAATGATTTCTTTCCGCTGAACACCAGTTCATACGGGATACCGGGATCAAAGCTCTCTGCATATTTCTCTGCGATAGCTTTATGGAACACATCGTGACGCGCGCTGGTGAGGCCATTGCTGCCCATGCCGCCATTGTAGGCGGTTTCGTAGGTAGCTTGTCCGTAAGAGGCCAGTCCTACTACTACATCGCCGGCCTGTATGCGATCGTTGGAGATCACATCTTCCCTTTTCATGCGGCAGGTAACGGTAGAATCCACGATGATGGTACGTACCAGGTCGCCTACATCAGCGGTTTCGCCGCCGGTGGAATAAATGCTGATACCGTGGCTGCGCAGTTCGGCCAGTATTTCTTCCGTACCGTTGATGATGGCCGCGATCACTTCTCCCGGCAGCAGCTGTTTGTTACGGCCGATGGTTGAAGAAAGCAGGATATTATCGGTAGCGCCTACGCAGAGCAGGTCGTCCATATTCATAATAATGGCATCCTGGGCGATACCTTTCCAAACGCTGAGGTCACCGGTCTCTTTCCAGTATACATATGCCAGCGACGATTTGGTGCCGGCGCCATCCGCGTGCATGATGTTGCAGTAAGCCTCATCGCCCCCGAGAATATCGGGCACGATCTTACAAAATGCTTTCGGGAACAGGCCCTTGTCAATGTTCTTAATGGCATTGTGCACATCTTCCTTGCCTGCTGAAACGCCACGTTTGGCGTAAATATTCTGATCCACCTGGAATATGAGATTTAGAAAATTAGAGATTTACGGATTTCTTCAGGCTGCAAAAGTAACAGATTCCGTGCAGAATGCACGGCGAATGTGTTAGATTTGCACGGCGTTTTTGATTGTTATAGAATTATATGCAGGTTCACAGGGACTTAGATCATCTACCGGAATTCCGTAATGCTATTGTTACAATAGGCACTTTTGACGGCGTACATGCAGGCCACCGCTACATTTTACAGCAGCTGGAGCAGGCTGCCGCCGCCTGCGGGGGCGAAACTGTGATCGTAACCTTCGATCCGCATCCGCGGGAGGTGCTGGCGCCAAAGCCGGGCAGCATACACCTGCTGACCACTTTAGCAGAAAAGATCACTTTACTGGAACAGCAAGGAGTGGATCACCTGGTGGTGGTTCCTTTTACCAAAGCCTTCTCCGAACTTTCTGCGCAAGCTTACCTGGAAGACTTTCTGGTAGCGCGTTTCAAGCCGCATACTATTATTATCGGCTATGATCACCGTTTCGGGCATAACCGGGAGGGTGGCCTCGAGCTGCTGGAAGCCGAACAGGAACGTTATGGCTTCAAGCTGATAGAGATACCACAGCAAGTGGTACATGACCTTACCGTCAGCTCCACCAAGATCCGTAAAAGCCTGCAGGAAGGCCAGGTACGCCTGGCCACCGAATTGCTGGGCTACCGTTATTTTCTCAGCGGCGAAGTGGTGCATGGCGACAAGATGGGCCGCCAGCTGGGTTATCCTACCGCTAACCTGCAATTAGCCGATACCCGCAAGCTGATACCCGCCGAAGGCATCTATGCCGTAGAAGTACAGCTGGCCGGGCATTCCAGCCTGCTGCCTGCCGTGATGAGCATCGGCACCCGTCCTACTTTCAATGGTACAGACCTCCGCCTGGAAGTACATTTATTTGATTTCAACGAAGATATTTACGGGCAGCAACTCACCGTATTCTTTGAAGATTATATCAGAGCCAATCAGAAATTTGATAATATAGATGCACTGATCGTGCAGATGGATAAGGATTCAGAGAAGGCGAGGGAGATGTTGAAGAGGTAACGAATCATGAAAAGGGAAGTACGATTGATGATTTCATTGGCTATCGGATGCGGAAGCCGCTATTTTCGATGGGCACCCATTCGATGATCTTCTCGATCTTGTCTTCTATCGACTGTAACCTGCCATTGAAATGTGTCTCCATCGTGTCGATCCGGTTATCGATTTGGTCAAGACGGTTATCGATTTTGTCAAACCTTTGATCTACAGACACAATAAATCCATTTAATTTTTTGTCCATTTCAAACACCTGCATTTCCATGGAGCGCATGCCTGTTTCCAGCGCATCCATGCGGCCTTCCATCGCCGCCATGCGGATGTTCATTGATCTTACATTGCCTGAAATTTCCTGTAAAAGTTGTTGTTGCTGATCCATAGTAACTGATTTCTTGCGAAGATAGGCCAGCAGCGGCTTTTAACAAGTATCAATATGATCTGAGTTCAATCAATTTTTCAGTTCATCACTTTATACATGAGTTCCTTCATCAGTTCTCCATCTTCTACGCCGCTATCGTTAACGCCTATACTCCGCAGGTTGTATTGATGCAGCAGCAGGATGGCTTTCTCTGTGCCTTCCGGGCCATACTGGCGGGCGGCGCTGAGATAATCTTTTACAAAGAAGGGATGAACGCCGAGTGCGGAAGCGATCTCTTTATCGCCGCCTTTTACGCCGAATACCAGGTTCACTTTGGCGAAGAAATTATAAAGCGCGGGCAGCGTCATCTGGATGGGCGCAGCTTTGGGATTGGCGGCAAAATAGTTAACGATACGGAATACTTTATCGGCGTTCTTCTGGCCAAGGGCGTTCTGTAATTCAAACACATTGTATTCCTTGCTGATGCCAACATATTTTTCGATATCAGCTTCATCGATCTTTTTTTGTGCGGGAAGATTGACCAGCAGCTTATCGATTTCGTTGGCGATGCGGGAGAGATCATTACCGATATGATCTGCCAGCAGGATGGCGGCTTTTTGTGTGATGGCCAGTCCGCGGCTGCTTACATAGGATTCTGCCCAGGCAGGGATTTGGTTATCGTACATTTTTTTGGTAGATAACAGCACGCCTTTTTCTTTGATCAGCTTGGCCATTTTGCTACGGCCATCGATCTTGCCTTGTTTGTGGGCCACCACGAACACGGTGGTGTTAAGCGGATGATCGATATAGGCTTCCAGTTTGAGAAGGTCGCGCATGGCCTGGGCTTCTTTCAGCACCACTACCTGTCTTTCAGCGAACATGGGATACCGGCGGCAGGCATTGATAACGGTGCTCCAATCGGTATCCTTGCCATAAAGGACGGTGAGATTGAAGCCCTTTTCCGCTTCATTCAGCAGTTCGTGTTCGGCATAATTGGTGACCTGGTCTATAAAGAAATCTTCTTCTCCTTCCAGCCAGTAGAGAGGTCTGAACTTTTGTTGTTTCCAATCCTTGATAATATCCTGGTATTCCATTATGATAAACTACTTTACGATGATCACTTCTTCCGGCTTCAGCAGCGGCAGGCGTTTGAAGCGCAGGAGCAGCTGGGCTACGGCCAGCACGTCTTTTTCGCAATAGGTGGCGATGCGGGCGAGATCATGATCTTCCCAATATACTTTTCCGACCATGCTGCCGTCGATATCGTCTTTGGGCGTATCGATGCCCATAACGGCGGTGAGCAGCTTGAGAGAAGTATAGTGTTTGAAATCGCCGAAGCGCCACAGTTGCAGGGTATCGAGCATGGGCACTTCCCAGGGTTTCAATCCATGCAATTGCAAAGGCTGGGGCAAAGATAACTGATGGATCACAGAACGCCTGCAAATAAAAGGAATATCAAACTCCTTGATATTATGCCCGGCGAATTGAAAGCGGGGCACTCTCGCATGAAATTTATTGATCAATTCTAAAAATCCGCTCAATACAATTGCTTCATCGTCATGATAAAAGGACTTCAAGCGGAGATGGTACCGGTTATCTTCGAGGTTGAAAAAACCAACAGAAATACAGACGATCTTGCCGAATTCGGCGTAGATGCCTGCCCTGTCGGCGTATCCTTCGTCTTCATTTTCGGAAACTGGCGCAATTTTTGCCAATTTTTCCCTCCAGAGCGATTGCATTTGTTCCGGCAATTGCTCAAACGCCTTTACACCGGGCGTTGTTTCTATGTCCAGCAGTAACAACTGATCTAATCCGATATTTGGTAGCACGGTTTGAAAACTGTTTTAGAACTTGTAAAAATGAAAATTTAAATACCTACTTTTGAATAACGTTTTTTAACCATATAACAATTAAACATAAAACAAACAACTATGACGGAGAACACTTTTAACACGCCTGCGCCGGGTTCACCCGGACCTGAAAAACCACGCAGCCGCAACGGTCTGATTTACGGTATTTTGATTGCGGCGCTTGCAGGTACCTGGATATATATGTTGTATGACAAAAACAAATCTACTGAAGTAGCACAGCAACAAAAAATTCAGATCGATTCTATTTCCACCTCCCGCGATGCTTTACAGCAGGAATACAATGCCGCCAACGCCCGTCTGGATGACCTGATCTCTCAGAATACCCGTATGGATAGCCTGGTAAAAACCAAGGACAAGGAAATCCAGGATATGAAAGCCAGGATCTCCAGCATTCTCTCCAAGAAAAATGCTACCCAGGCAGAACTGGCAGAAGCGCGTAAACTCATCGAACAGCTCAAATCCAATATTGAAGGCTATCAGCAAACGATCGAGCGCCTCGAAGGTGAAAAGATCGTACTGGCTGGCGAAAGAGACGTGGCCCGTAAAGAAAGGGATTCCGTTTCTGTTGTAAAAGACAGCCTGAATAAAAAAGTAGATCTCGGCTCTGTATTACATGCCTCCAACATCAAGTTACTGCCTATCCGCGTAAAACATAACGGCAAAGAAGTAGAAACTTCCAAAGCAAAACGTGCCGATATGATGCGCGTACAGTTTGACCTGGATGATAACAGGATCGCACCTACCGGCGATAAAGAGATCTATGTGGCGATCACCGCTCCTGATGGCTCCCCGCTGGCAGTAGAAGCACTCGGCTCCGGCAGATTTACCCTGGAAGACGGCACCGAAAAATTATACACTGCCAAGAAAACCGTTTCCTATGTAACCGGCCAGAAACAGAATGTTGTAATGGACTGGAAACAAAATTCCGATTTCAAACCAGGCGACTACGCTGTTGAAATCTATCACAACGGTTTTAAAATCGGTCAGGGAAAAGTGACGCTGAGAAAAGGCGGATTGTTCTAGGATCCTATCACTATTACCAATATTTTTTGCAAAGGCGGAACCATTGTTCCGCCTTTGTTGTTTTATTTCCGGTAATTTCTGCAATTCTCATCTAATCATGCGTTTGTTAATGATTAGTTATTGGCAAAAAGTTATATATAAAAATAAAATTAAATTAACGTTCTTTGCGTACGTAATCAACAAATAGCCTAAGGCCTGTGCAGCTGGCGAATAAGAAACCAATGCGTAACAACGTAGCCATGATCTCTCGATAAGAGTCTTAACCCGATCATGATGATAAGCGAGTAAGATTTCAGCACGCCTGTGAAAACCCTGAAGTCCTGATCCCTTATTGAATGAAAGAGACGATACCGGAAGATCAAAAGCAGTATGCGCTTACCTTTTGCTATGACCGGAATAGTTCAGAAGCCCAATTTAAAAACCAAGCATGGAAGACAAGAATAAAATAGTGTACGTCGTAGATGATGATGAAATTTTTCATTTCATCATTAAAAAGATGTTGGGACAGCAAGATGATAACCTGACTATCACCTCTTTCCTCTGTGCAGAAGAAGCACTGGAACAGCTGTCTTCAGTGCCGCAGCCAACACTCCCCTCTCTCATTATCCTGGATATGAATATGCAACGCATGAACGGGTGGGATTTTATCGAAGCATACCGCGGATTGAAATCATCTTTCAAAAATAATATTCCCATTATCATGTGCTCTTCCTCTGTGGACCTGCGCGATATACAAAAGGTACAGCACACACCGGAACTGATGGCCTATATCACAAAGCCGCTCGACAAAAACAAGCTGAAAGTAATTGAAGAATATTTATAAAGAAGAAAGGCTCCTACCGGAGCCTTTCTTCTTTATGTTAAGCTAATACTGCATTGCCGTACATTTCTTCGCGGAGGGCTTTCACGCGCTCATCTGCGAGGTATTCGTCGAAGGTCATCAGCCTGTCGATGATGCCTTTAGGCGTTAGCTCGATGATGCGGTTCGCTACCGACTGCATGAAGGTATGGTCATGCGTGGTGAAAAGCACAATACCTTTGAAGTTGATCATGCTTTCGTTGAAAGACTGGATAGATTCCAGGTCGAGGTGGTTGGTGGGCTCGTCGAGGATCACTACGTTGGGGTCCTGCAGCATCATGCGGCTGATCATGCAACGTACTTTTTCGCCACCGCTCAATACGGAAGTTTTCTTCATGATCTCGTCGCCACTGAAGAGCATCTTGCCCAGGAAGCCGCGCAGGAAGGGCTCATCCACATCAGTTACGTGCGCCGGCACATATTGACGGAGCCAATCCATCAGGTTTACATCCTTATTGGTAAAGAACTCCGCGTTATCGTTGGGCAGGTAGGCGCTGGTAACGGTGGTGCCCCATTCGAACTTGCCGCCATCGGTAGTAACGTTGTTGGTAATTGCCTGGAAGAAAGTGGTGAGTGCCAGATGATCTTTGGAGATGAATGCGATCTTGTCGCCTTTATTCACAGAGAAAGACACATCAGAGAACAGTTTGCGGCCGTCCACGATCTTCTCCAGCTTTTCGATATTGAGTATCTGGTTACCAACTTCGCGCTGTTGTTTGAAGATGATACCGGGATATTTACGGTTGGAGGGCTGGATGTCTTCCACCACCAGCTTTTCGAGGGCTTTCTTACGAGAAGTAGCCTGTTTACTTTTGGAAGCGTTAGCACTGAAACGGGCGATGAAGTCCAGCAGGTCTTTACGCTTTTCTTCCATTTTCTTGTTCTTGTCGGCCAGCTGACGTGCCATCAGTTGTGATGATTCATACCAGAAGGAGTAGTTACCGCTGAAGATCTGGATCTTGGCGCGGTCTACGTCGGCCACATGTGTACAAACGGCATCGAGGAAGTGACGGTCGTGGGATACAACGATCACGATGTTTTCGTAGTCGGCCAGGAAGTTCTCCAGCCAACCGATGGTTTCTACGTCGAGGTCATTCGTGGGCTCATCCAGCAGGAGGATATCGGGATTGCCGAACAGCGCCTGTGCCAGCAACACGCGCACTTTGAGGCTACCGGCGATATCTTTCATAAGTATGCCATGCATTTCTTCTTTCACGCCGAGGTCGCCCAGCAGCACGCCCGCATCACTTTCGGCGGTATAGCCGCCCATTTCGCCGTATTCTGCTTCCAGTTCACCGGCGCGCATCCCGTCTTCTTCGGTAAAATCTGCTTTGGCATAGATGGCATCTCTTTCTTTGGCGATCTCCCACAGTTTCTTGTTGCCCATCAGCACGGCATTCAGCACGGTAATCTCGTCAAACTCAAAGTGGTTCTGCTTCAGAACGCTCATGCGCTCGCCGGGAGTGATTTCCACGGTGCCTTTGTTCGGCTCGATCTCGCCGGACAATATTTTCAGGAAGGTAGACTTACCCGCCCCATTGGCCCCAATCACACCGTAGCAGTTCCCTTTTGTGAAATTGAGGTTTACTTCGTCAAACAATACTCTCTTACCGAAAGAGAGCGTTACGTTTTTAACACTGATCATGCTGGCTATGAAATTTTGAAGCCGCAAAGGTACGGATTCTATATGGGCTTTCCAAGCCAGCCCATCACCGCTATGTTTACCGGAAGATAATCATCACCCGAACGCATATATTCTTTCTCTCCGTATCTTTATCGCATAAAAATCATTTACTTATGACAGACTACAACCAGGTTTTTGAGAATAACAGGCGCTGGGTAGCCTCCAAAAAGGCCACTGATGCGGAGTTCTTTGAGAAGATGGCAGATTCACAGAATCCCAAATATCTGTACATTGGTTGTAGTGACAGCCGCGTGCCCACCAACGAGATCATGGGCCTGGAAGCGGGCGAAGTGTTTGTACACCGCAACATCGCCAATCTTGTTTGCAACACTGACCTGAACGTGATGGCGGTGATCAACTATGCCGTGATACATCTGGGCGTAAAACATATCGTTGTTTGCGGCCACTACAATTGCGGCGGCGTGAAAGCGGCCATGCAGCCGCTGGACCTCGGCCTGCTCAATCCATGGCTGCGTAATATCCGCGACGTATACCGCCTGCATATGGATGAACTCAATGCCATCAAAGATGAGCACGAACGCTATAACCGCCTCGTAGAGCTGAATGTACAGGAACAATGCATCAACATCATCAAAACGGCCGCAGTGCAGAAAGCGTATATTGATCACGGTTACCCCACCGTACATGGCTGGGTATATGATCTGAAAAATGGCCTGCTGAAAGACCTGGAAATTGACTTTGAAGGCGTATTGCACGAGATCCAGCGTATTTATGATCTCACCGGACAAGGTTTGATGCAAAAAGATAACGATTAATTCAAACTAGCCATATGGGACCTATAGGTGTATTCGACTCCGGCTATGGAGGCCTCACCGTTTTGAAAGAGATCATCGCAGAGTTGCCCGCTTACGATTACATCTATCTGGGCGACAATGCCCGCGCGCCTTATGGCAACCGCGGCTTTGATACCATACACGCCTATACGTTGCAATGTGTGCAACAGCTTTTCGATATGGGCTGCCCGCTGGTGGTATTGGCCTGCAACACCGCATCGGCCAAGGCCTTGCGCACCATCCAGCAGAAAGACCTGCCCCGCATTGCACCCGACAACCGCGTGCTTGGCGTGATCCGCCCTACCACTGAAATGGTGGGCACCATCACCCAAACCGGCGAAGTAGGTATCCTGGCCACGAACGGCACCATCTCGTCAGAGTCCTACCCGATCGAGATCGCGAAGTTCTTTCCACATGTGAAAGTGCACCAGCTGGCATGCCCCATGTGGGTGCCGCTGGTAGAAAATAATGAACATGAAAATGAAGGCGCCGATTTTTTTGTGAAGGAATATCTTGATAAAATATTGTCGCAGTCTACCAACATCGATACATTGGTGTTGGGATGTACACACTATCCTTTGCTGATGAAGAAGATCCGGCAATACCTGCCCGGCGGCGTTACCGTGCTGGCGCAGGGCAAGATCGTGGCGCACAGCCTGAAAGACTACCTGAAGCGTCATCCAGAAATGGAGGCGCGCCTGAGCAAAGGCGGGCAACAATCTTATTTCACTACGGATGATCCGGCGATATTTGACCGCATGGCGGAGATCTTCTTCGGCAGGGCGGTGGCGGCATCCAAACATCTTTCGTTATAAGCCTCTGCATAAATTTAAAGGGAATGACGATCACCGCTACACAGCTGCTTGCGAGATATGATGATAAGGTTAGCGCACTGGGTATGGAACTGCGCGCTTTCCTGTTCCATCATCTTCCAGGGATCATCGAGCTGCCCGACGAAGCTGCCCGCATCATAGGCTATGGCTACGGTACCGGCTATACGAAAATGATCTGCACGATCATCCTTTCCCAAAAAGGTATCAAGCTGGGGTTTTACAAAGGCCGTGAATTGCCGGACCCGGCAGGACTGCTGAAAGGCACGGGAAAAGTGCATGCATATGTAGCCATACAATCGGCAGATGACATAGCGCAACCAGCGCTGTTGCAATTGTTGAAGGAAGCCATGAAGGCTTATGAGCAACGAATGAAGAAATGATCTTTCCAATTATAAAGCAGGCTGACCTCATTTAGGTCAGCCTGCTTTTTTTTATTGTTCTTCCAGTTTCAGCAGGAAGGCATATTCCAAAGCTATTTCTTTCAACATCGTGAAGCGCCCGGAGGAGCCACCATGGCCGGCATCCATGTTGGTATGCAACAGGAGCAGGTTTTTGTCGGTTTTCATATCGCGTAATTTGGCCACCCATTTTGCAGGCTCCCAATATTGCACTTGCGAATCGTGCAAACCTGTGGTGACAAGCAAATTCGGATAGGCAATGCGTTCCACATTATCATAAGGAGAATATGACTTCATGTAATCATAGGAATCTTTATTCTTTGGATTGCCCCATTCATCAAATTCACCGGTGGTCAGCGGGATACTTTCATCGAGCATGGTGGTTACTACATCTACGAAAGGCACCTGCGCAATAACGCCGTGCCACAGTTCGGGGCGCATGTTGGTTACGGCGCCCATCAGCAGGCCGCCGGCGCTGCCGCCCTGTGCATACAGGTGCTCCTTGGTAGAATATTTTTGGGCCAGCAGATAATCTGCGCAATCAATGAAATCAGTAAAGGTGTTTTTCTTTTTAAACATCTTGCCATCTTCATACCATTGGCGGCCCATTTCCTGTCCGCCGCGAATATGTGCGATCGCAAAAACGAAACCGCGATCGAGCAGGCTCAGGAGGTTGGAATTGAAACCCGGATCGATGCTATGGCCGTAAGATCCGTATCCATAGAGCAAGAGCGGGCTTTTGCCATTCTTCTCAAATCCTTTTTTGTACACCACCGAGATGGGCACTTTAGTGCCATCTTTTGCGGTGGCGTATAATCTTTCAGAAATATAATTCTTCGGATCGTAGCCGCCCAGTACTTCCTGCTGGCGTTTCAGTTCACTCTTGCCGGTTTCCATATTGTAATCGTAGATGGAGCTGGGCGTAGTGAGCGAAGTGTAGAAATAGCGCAGCTCTTTGCTATCCATTTCCGGATTGACGCTGATACCGGCGGTATAGGTAGGCTCTGCGAAGGGCAGGTATTTTTCCTGGTGTGTTTTGGTGTTGATGATACGCAGCTGTGTGAGGCCGTTCTTACGTTCTTCCAGCACCATATAATCTTTGAAGAGGCTGAGATCTTCCAGCAGCACATCGCTGCGGTGCGGGATCAGCTCTTTCCAGTTTTCGCGGGAGGTCTTGTCCAGCGGGCATTCCATCAGGCGGAAGTTCAGCGCGTTCCAGTTGGTGCGCACATAGAATTTATCATCTTTATGATCCACATCATACAGCATATCTTTTTGCCGTGGCTGGAAAATGCGAAATTCGCCATCTGGTTTGGCTGCATCCAGTATGAGGTTTTCCGACGACAAGGTGCTGCTGCTGTTGATGACGATATACTTTCCTGATTTTGTTTTGGCCACGCTCACGTCGAAGGTTTCATCTTTTTCGTGGAACATTTCTTTATTCTGGGCATTGCCGAGCGCATGACGCATGATGCGGTCTGCGCGCAGTGTAACGGTATCTTTGGTGGTATAGAACACCGTTTTGTTATCGTTGGCCCAGATAGCGTTGCCAGTGGTTTCGTGTATCTCATCTTTCAGCGCTTCGCCTGTTTCCAGGTTTTTGAAGCGCAGCACATATCGGCGGCGGCTTACGGTATCGATGCCATAGGCCAGCATTTTGGTATCGGGGCTTACACTGATACCTGCCACCTGGCAATAGGCATGGCCTTGCGCCAGTTCATTCACATTGAGCACGATCTGTTCATCTGCTTCCAGGCTGCCTTTTTTGCGGCAATAGATGGGATATTCTTTTCCTTTTTCGTAGCGGGTATAATAATAGAATCCATTTTTGAGATAGGGAACGCTCATATCCGTTTCTTTGATACGGCCTTTCATTTCATCGAAGAGCTTTTCGCGGAGTTTGGCTTCTGGCGCCATGATCGTGTCCAGGTAAGCGTTTTCGGCTTTCAGGTAATCGATCACTTTAGGGTTTTCGCGTTCGTTGAGCCAATAATAATTATCAATGCGGGTATCTCCGTGGATGGTCAGTTCTTTAGGTATTTTCTCTGCTACTGGCGGTGTTGCTTTTTCCTTTTCGTTCATAGTCTTTTTATTTTCTTTACAGGACAATAACACAATTCCCAACAGCAAACAAACATAGTTTCTTATCATGGGTGCGTTTTTAGGGAAATTACAACATTTAGGGATTTCTTGATTTAGGGATTTCTTGATTTACGAATTTGAGAATTTAAATTTCCATGAAGATTTACATGGAATTTAAATTCTCAAATTCGTAAATCAAGAAATCCCTAAATATTTAAAGCGTTTTCATAGTCACCGGGTTCCAGTCGATTACTTTTTTGCTGAAGTAGCTTTCGTTGGTAAGCAGTGCGGGGCCTGCGGCGCGGAGGCCGAAGGTGGCGTCTTCTACTACAGGTTTGCCGCTGCGGATGGATTCAAAGAAGTTGATGAAGTGATCGAGCCGGTCGTCGTAGCCTTTGGGCGCTGCGTATGCGGAGGAAGATTCGATGGTTTGTCTTTTCGAGGCCGGGTATTTGGCATCGTATGCTTTTACGAATTGTTCCTGCATGGCTTTCGGGAAAGCGTTGTAGGTATCCCATCCGCCATAGCCGGGCGCTTCAGGTAGTTTGTGCTTTTTAATTTTGAAATCGTTCCAGCCGAGTTCGAGTACGCCTTCGGTGCCGATGAGGCGCGTGTATTCACCGCCGCCGCTGCCGTCGGCGAAGTTGACGCGCAGCGTCATCTGGAAGGCAGGATGCTCCTTGGTTTCCGGGTAGTCGAAGATAGCCACTACTACATCCGGCACATCGCGGCCATCTTTCCATTGCACGAGGTTGCCGCTGGCATAGATGCGGCTGGGGCCTAATGAGCCGGTGATAAAGTGCAAGCCGGAGATGAGATGCACAAAGAGATCGCCGGGAATGCCGGTGCCATAAGCGCGATAATTACGCCAGCGGAAGAATCGCACGGGATCGAAAGGCACTTTGGCAGTGTCTTTCAGGAAGGTATCGAAGTCGATCGTTTTGGGTGATGCATCGGGTGGAATGGAATATTGCCAGGCGCCCAGTGCGCTGTGGCGATCCATGCGCGCCTCTACAACATTGAGCTGGCCTATCTCTCCGGCTTTATAACGTTTACGCGCCTCCGCTAATGCAACGCTGCTCACACGCTGGCTGCCTACCTGGAATATCATTTTGGTGCGTTGCTGCGCTGCAATCACCTGATGACCTTCGTCGATCTGTTGCACCATCGGCTTTTCGCAGTAAACGGCTTTGCCGGCTTCCATGGCGGCGATGGAGATGGTATCATGCCAATGGTCGGGCGTAGCGATGATGATGGCGTCGATATCTTTGCGGTGCAGCAACTCGCGGTAATCACGCGTGGTGAATACATTCGGGCCGAACTCTTCTTTTACGCGGGTGAGATGGCCATCGTAAAGATCGGCGGCGGCTACAAATTCCACACCCGGTACCTTGATGGCGGTTTGCACATCGCCGAAGCCCATGATGCCCATGCCTACAGCGGCTACACGGATCTTGTCGTTAGCGGAAATTCTGTTATCCGTTGATAACAATTGAACGGGTTCATGGTCCTTTCCTATGGCGGCCAGCTGGCCAATGCCCAGCAGCGCTGCAGTACTGCCGAGGTGTTTGATAAATTTTCTGCGGGATTGATCAGACATAATTCTCTGCATTTTTACGTGGAAATCGCATGATAATAAAAATCTGCCGGAATAAAGAATAACATCGTATGAACGGTATTCATCTCTCTGAAAAAATCTTAATATAAACTTCATAATTCTTTCATAATTCCTTAACTGGTCTCATACCCGGATACTGCGGGAAGCGAGCTTATTTCGCTCTCAAATAACAACCTATATGAGACGAACTTTAACCCTGCTGTTCCTGCTAACAGCCGGCAGTACTGTAGCACAAACTGTCACCGGCTTCAAAGGGATCATCACAGACAAGCAAAGCGGCGAGCCGCTCGTGGGCGCTACCGTGAAGCTGAAAGGCGCACAGTACGCCAGCGCCGGCACCACCGGCCTCGATGGCAGCTTCCTGTTCAAGAACATCCCGGAAGGCGATTACGAACTGAAAGTAAAAGACATGGGGCATCACGAAATTGAACAACATGTTCACTGCAACAAAGGGCAATTGCTCACGCTTCAACTGGCGATGGATACCAGGGACGTATCCCTGCAAACCCATACGGTGAAAGGAAAGGGCGATAAAGGCAATGAACAGGCCGCCCTCAAAAGTATCCAGAAAGCAGACCAATTGCTGAACACCGTTTCTGCCAATGCCATCCAGCTTTCTCCCGACATCACCATCGCGAACGTGATGCAACGCGTATCGGGCGTATCTTTGGAGAGAAGTAATAATGGAGATGGACAATACGCCATCATCCGCGGTATGGATAAACGTTATCAATACACGCTGATCAATGGTGTGAAGATCCCCAGCCCGGATAACAAAAACCGTTACGTACCGCTGGACATCTTTCCAGCCGACCTGGTAGACCGCCTCGAAGTATATAAAACGCTGACGCCCGCCATGGAAGCCGATGCCATCGGCGGCGCCACCAATATGGTGATGAAAGACGCTCCCAACCGTTTTGTATTGAATGCCAACGCAGCTATCGGTTACGCACAAACGCTTTTCAATAATGACTATCCCCGTTTCGACCGCAGCGCTTCTTCAAAATTATCTCCGCGCATTAGCAACGGAAACAGCTACGAAGCAAATATCAAAGACTTCCCGAACAATCCCTTGCACTATACTACCGGCAAAGCGCCACTGTCCAGCGTTTTCGGCCTGAGCCTCGGAGGCCGCAGCCGTAATAAAAAACTGGGCGGCATCGCGGGTATCAGCTATCAGAACACCTACCGCTATAATGAAGGCCTGTTCCTCTCTACAGAAGTAGACCGCACCACCAACCAACCTGCATTCACCGCGGCAGAAAGCAGGCAATATGCTATCCAGCAACAAAGACTTGGATTACATGGTAAAGCAGATTATCAATTTAATGATGATCAACAAATATCCTTGTATGCCGCTTACATGAACCTCGGACAAAATCTCTTCCGTTTCAGTTCAGATACCAGCCTGGAACTGGGCCGTACCGGCCCTGGCAGCGGCAGGATCAGCAACCAATACCGCAGCGAACGCACCGTGAACGAAATTGCCAATATCACCTTACATGGCGATCATAAACTGGCCAGGCATCTGCATATGAACTGGTCGGCCGTATGGTCCAGCGCTACCGCCAATCTCCCTGACCGCACTGAATTAAAACTCACCACCGGCGTTACCAAACAGAAAGACAACAGTCTGCAACAAGAACCTGTATTACTCGATGCCCTCAATGGCGTTACGCACGAATGGGCGCGCAACAAGGATGAAGATAAAAGTGCTTATCTCAACTTTATCTATTCTCCCAGGATCGCGGGCATTAAAACAGAGATCTCCGCAGGCGGTATGTACCGCGATAAACAACGCCGCAGTAATTACGATGAATATGCATTACGTCCAGACTCTACCACACAGCAGTTCTTCAATGATATCGATAAACATACGCTCAGTGTGTTCACCAGGCTGGGCACTTTTGATAATGCGCTGAACTATCATTTCACAGAAAAGGTAGGCGCTTATTATGCACAGGTGAAGTTCAGCACCGGCCGCCTGCAAACCCTTGCTGGCGTGCGTGTAGAGCATACCTCCGAATCATGGCGCTCCGATGTGAGCGAGCTGGTAGCAGGCAAAACCGGCAGCATCAAATATTACGATGTAATGCCCAGCCTGCATCTCAAATATTCTCCTGATCAACGTCAGAACATCCGTTTGTCGTATTACTCCGCGATCAGCCGGCCAGGGTTTTATGAAGTGATACCACATATCGGCGGCGATCCCGAAGCAGATTATACTGAAAAAGGTAATCCTAACTTGAAACGCGCCACTTCCGACAACTTCGATCTGCGTTATGAATTTTTCCCGAAAGGACTGGATCAATTGCTTGCAGGCATTTTCTACAAACGTATTCAGAATCCGATAGAAGCCGCGCTGGTACAGGAAGGCCGCAATATTTATTTCATGAGCAACAACTTTGGTACTGCTACCAACTATGGCCTGGAAGTAGATGTTGCGAAATACATCCGCAAATTTGGCGTGCGTGCCAACTATACTTATACCAATTCATCTATCAGCAGCAATAAAGCGCTATGGTTCCGTCAGGAAGATGGTAATGTTACACAGAAGACCGTTAGTCAAACCAGGCCATTGCAAGGACAATCCCGTCACGTCGCCAACTTCTCTTTGCTGTATAAAGACACCAAAAGCGGTACAGACGCGCAATTGGCGATGGTGTATACGGGTGAGCGTATCGACAAGGTATCTCCTTATCTCGATAATGATATCTGGCAAAAATCCTTCGTACAACTCGATCTCTCCCTGCAACAAAAGATCTGGAAAAATCTTTCTCTTTACGCCAAGGTGGGCAACCTGCTGAACACACCTTACGAGCTGTTCATCAAACATAAAAATGATGACAACAAAGCCGGCGTGCCGCATCAGGAAACAGGTAAGAACATCCTTGTACGTAAAAGCACCTATGGCCAGACTTACCTGCTGGGCCTTCGTTTCAAGATTTAAAACCATTATGTATGCAATTCAACAAACACATCATAGCAGCTATTTGCAGCGGTATCATGCTTTCTTCCTGTCATAAAGATGCGGAAGTGCTCATCTCCAAACCAGTAGTGAAGCCAAGCAAACCGATCACGTCAGATACCTTGTCGGGCAGTATACAAGGCACTTTACTCGCAGGCAAAACTTATTACTTTGCGACGGATATCACGATCAATGATGGAGACACGCTGGTGATGCAAAGCGGTGTAAAGCTCATCGCGCTCGGTGATGGCAGCAGTCAGCTCAAGAGCCCGCAGATCACGGTGAACGGGAGTTTCATCAGTTTAGGCACCAAAGAGGCGCCTAATTATATCACCGTTACTGATTCGCTGCGCAAACCTGCCAATGCTTTCAAAGGCATCTGGGGCGGTATCCAGTGCACGCCGGTGCAAGGCAAATCCGGTGGCGATCTCGTATTAAAATGGACGCACGTAGAATTTGCCGGCGGCCCGGTTGCAGTAGGCAATGATGTTTACAAAGCAGGCGATCCGCGCTATATGATCTATTTCGCCAATGTAGACAAGAATTTTATTCTGGAAGATAGCTGGATCACCGGCAGTAAAGATGATGCCATCCGCATTGACGGCGGCAAGATCAGCGTGATGCGTAACACCTTCGAGATGTGCGGCGAGAAAGGCGGTGAGGCGCTCAATATTAAATCAGGCACCGTGGGCGATGTAGCTTACAACTTCGCTACCGGCACTGCTACCAATGCTTTCAAAGTGGCCAATACCGGCGATAAAACCATTCAAACCAATATCTACGTGTATAATAACACGATGGTGAACTGTGGCTTCCGCCAAACCAAGGAAGGCCGCGGTGGCGGTATCAACTTTGAAGCGCTCGGTAAAGGCAAGGCATTCAATAACCTGTTCATCAATTGCCGTGTGAGCCTGCGTATCGTAGGGGGCGCCACTGGTGCGGATCTTGCAAACCTCGCCTATGGTAACAATCTTTTCTACGGTAACGCCTATACGCTCGTCAATCAGTTCTATGCTACGGATGCCGCTTCCAACGCTACTTTTCAAGCAAGCGATATACATGGCGATGTGAAACAGAACGATCCCCTGTTTTATGCTTACGATGTGAACCAGTTTGACTATACCACACTAGGAGGCACTACCAAGGCCAATGCTACCACCTGGAAGCAGCAGCCACTGGCGCTGTTGCAGCAAGGTACTTCTAATTACCGCATCAAGGCCAGTTCGCCGGCAGCGGGAAAAGGCAATATTACTTTTTCACCCTTACGCACCACTACCCTCACCGGCGAATATGCCGCCGATGTAATGGCGCCTGGTAAAGACCTTGGCGCCTACCAGGTAGATGGCAGCGGTAACCAACACTGATATGAAATACATGTATTTACTGGGAGCAGCCGCAGTGCTGCTCTCTTGCAAAGGCTCGCACAAAAAGGCCATCGCCAAAGCGGCCACTGATGCGCTGCAACCTGCCGTGATCACGGAGGCTACACAGTATGATACCGATGATCCTGCCATATGGATCAACAAGGCCGATAGCTCCAAAAGCCTGATCGTAGGCACCGACAAAAACAGCGACGGCGCCCTGTATGTGTACGACCTCAACGGCAAGGTGGTAAAAAAAGTGGCCGGCCTGAAACGCCCTAACAATGTGGATATCGCCTATGGCCTGCCACTCGGTTCACAACGTATAGACGTTGCCGTTACCACCGAGCGTGAAACCAACAAATTGCGTATCTATCGCCTGCCGGATATGACGCCTGTTGACAATGGCGGTATCGAAGTATTTGCCGGCGAAGCAGAGCGGCGGCCCATGGGCATCAGCATGTATACCCGTTCTTCAGATTCGGCCATCTTCGCGGTGGTAAGCCGTAAAAGCGGGCCTGCCAAAGGTTATCTGTGGCAATACCAGTTGAATGGAGATAAAGGATATATAACTGGAACGGTTGTACGAAAATTTGGTAATTACAGTGGCAAGAAAGAGATAGAAAGTATCGCAGTAGATAATGAACTGGGGTATATCTACTATTCAGATGAGCAAACCGGTGTGCGCAAATATTACGCTGATCCTGCACGCGGCGACAGCGAACTGGCATTGTTTGGTCAGGGCCAGTACAAAGCGGACAACGAAGGCATCAGCATTTATAAAACCGGCGACAGCACCGGTTACATCCTCGTATCCGACCAGGATGCCAACGCGTTTAACGTATATGCCCGCGAAGGCAGCAAGGGCGCGCCGCATCAGCATACGCTGATCACCCGCATTCCGGTGGCGGCCATCAACAGCGATGGTTCTGATGTTACCAATGTGAACCTCGGCCCGAAGTATCCGCAAGGTATCTTTGTAGCCATGAGCACCGACCGTACCTTTCATATTTACGACTGGCGCGAGTTGATGGCGAGGATCCAGCAACATTAAAAGAAAACGCCGGCACAAAATGCCGGCGTTCTCTTTAATACTAATTCTTCCATTTATGCAAAAGCCTCTTCCCATTATGGCAGGAAGAGGCTTTTATATTGCATCATTAAGTCCTTATTTCTCGGTGGTGAAACCTGCTGCAATAAACTCCCTGTTGAGGCGGGCGATATTGGTGAGCGAGATTTCTTTCGGGCATTCCGCTTCGCAGGCGCCGGTGTTGGTGCAGCTGCCGAAACCTTCCTTATCCATCTGTGCCACCATGTTGAGTGCGCGTGTTTTCTTTTCAGGATGGCCTTGCGGCAACAGCGCGAGCTGTGATACTTTCGCAGAAACGAAGAGCATGGCAGAAGAGTTCTTACATGCTGCCACGCAGGCGCCGCAACCGATACAGGCGGCAGCAGCAAAAGCGGCATCTGCTTTATCTTTATCTACAGGGATGTTATTGGCATCCTGCGCATTACCGGTATTTACAGAGATATAGCCACCCGCTTCGATGATACGGTCGAAAGCACTTCTGTCGACAGTAAGATCTTTCAACACCGGGAAAGCGCCTGCCCTCCAGGGTTCTACGGTGATGGTATCGCCGTCTTTGAAAGCGCGCATGTGCAGCTGGCAGGTAGTGGTACCATCCCAGGGGCCGTGTGCGCGGCCATTGATATGCATGGAGCACATGCCACAGATGCCTTCGCGGCAATCGTGGTCAAATGCGATCGGATCTTTTCCTTCGTTGATCAGTTCTTCATTCACTACGTCGAACATTTCCAGGAAAGACATTTCGGAAGAGATGTTTTTTGCCTGGATGGTATCAAATCTACCCTGATCGTTTTTGTTTTTCTGCCTCCACACTTTTAATGTGAGGTTCATGTTATAATGTTCCATATATGCTTGGACAATTATTTGATTTATAATCCTGGCCGTTCATCAGTGATCAGCCAATAACCATTATTTATAGCTACGTTGAGTAGGTTTACATTCTACAAATTCCAGCGGTTCTTTGTGGAGTTCGTACTGGCCATCGCCTTTGTATTCCCAGGCAGCTACGTAGCTGAAGTTCTCGTCGTCGCGTTTTGCTTCGCCGTCTTCTGTTTGCGACTCTTCGCGGAAATGGCCACCACAGGATTCGCGGCGGTTCAGCGCATCGATGCACATCAGTTCGCCCAGCTCGAGGAAGTCCGCCACACGGCCGGCTTTTTCCAGTTCGGGGTTGAACTCTTTCAGTTCGCCCGGGATGCGTACATCTTTCCAGAACTCGGCGCGCAGCGCTTTGATCTCTTCGATCGCCTCTTTCAGACCTTGCTCGTTACGTGCCATACCGCACTTGTCCCACATGATCTTGCCGAGTTTTTTATGGAAGAAGTCAACAGACTTGGAACCTTTGATATTTATCAGTTTGCTGAGGGTATCCTGTACTTTCTTTTCTGCTTCTGCGAATGCAGGGTGGTCAGTAGGAATTGCTTTGGTACGGATCTCATCAGCGAGGTAGTTACCGATGGTGTAAGGGATCACGAAGTAGCCATCAGCGAGGCCCTGCATCAGTGCGGAAGCGCCGAGGCGGTTAGCGCCGTGGTCGGAGAAGTTGGCTTCACCAAGGGAGTACAGGCCGGGAACGGTGGTTTGCAGTTCATAGTCCACCCACAGGCCGCCCATGGTGTAGTGTACCGCAGGATAAATACGCATTGGCGTTTCGTAAGGATTTTCACCAGTGATCTTCGCATACATATCGAAGAGGTTACCGTATTTCTCTGCTACTACTTCTTTACCCAGTTTGATGATCTCTTCTTTGGAGAGGTTGGTCAGCTGGCGTTTACCGGCTTCGATGTTACCGTAACGTTCGATCGCTGCGGCGAAATCGAGGTATACCGCCTGTTTGGAGGTACCTACGCCATAGCCGGCATCGCATCTTTCTTTTGCTGCACGGGAGGCCACGTCGCGGGGAACGAGGTTACCGAATGCTGGGTATCTTCTTTCCAGGTAATAGTCCCTTTCTTCTTCGGGGATATCGCTGGCTTTGCGGTTATCGTCTTTTTTCTTGGGCACCCAGATACGGCCGTCGTTACGCAGTGATTCTGACATGAGGGTCAGTTTGGACTGATGGTCGCCGGATACGGGGATACAGGTCGGGTGGATCTGTGTAAAGCAGGGGTTGGCGAAGTAAGCACCGTTCTTGGTGGCTTTCCAGGCTGCTGTTACGTTAGAGCCCATAGCGTTGGTGGAGAGGAAGAACACGTTACCATAGCCACCGGAGCAGATGAGCACTGCGTGGCCGAAGTGGCGTTCCAGTTCGCCGGTAACGAGGTCGCGGGCGATGATGCCGCGTGCTTTACCATCGATCTTCACTACGTCGAGCATTTCATGGCGGCTGTACATTTTCACGTTACCGAGAGCTACCTGGCGTTCCAGTGCGGAGTAGGCGCCGAGCAGCAGCTGCTGGCCGGTTTGGCCGGCGGCGTAGAAAGTACGTTGTACCTGCGTACCACCGAAAGAGCGGTTGCTGAGCAGGCCGCCATATTCGCGGGCAAAGGGAACACCTTGTGCCACGCATTGGTCTATGATGTTGCCACTTACCTCTGCCAGGCGATGCACGTTGGCTTCGCGGGCGCGGTAGTCGCCACCTTTTACTGTGTCGTAGAACAGGCGGAATACAGAGTCGCCATCGTTCTGATAGTTTTTAGCCGCATTGATACCACCCTGGGCAGCAATACTGTGCGCACGGCGCGGGCTATCCTGAAAGCAGAAGGCTTTAACCTTATAACCCAGCTCACCCAATGAAGCTGCCGCTGAAGCGCCGGCCAGGCCCGTACCAACGATGATCACTTCGATGTTACGTTTGTTGGCAGGGTTTACCAGTTTACAATGTCCTTTATAATCTTCCCATTTGGAGGCTAATGGTCCGGCAGGAATTTTCGCATTCAACATATATCCTTACTTTACAGAATTATTTAAAATAGATAAACACGGGAATAATGGCGAAACCAACGGGGATGGCTATACCAAATATCCATACGCCGATGAAATTGATGATCCCGTTATATTTTTTATGATTCAGGCCGAAAGTCTGGCAAGCGCTCTTGAAACCGTGGATCAGGTGGAAAGACAGGCCGATCATACCGATCACGTACAAGGCCACCAGCCAGCCGTTTTTGAATGTTTCATAAGATAACCTGTAAAGATCTTTCAGTGGCTCTTCAACACCGGCGTAAGTTTGAGTGGGCATATCTGTGTAGTGGAATTTGGCCCAGAAGTTAGCGAGGTGGATAACGATGAAGATGAAGAGAATGCTTCCCATGATGGCCATCTGGCGGCTGAACCAGGAAGAAGTTTTGTTGCCTGGGCTCACCGCATATTTCACGGGGCGGGCAGCCCTGTTGCTGAAAGTGAGCTGCAATGCGATAAAGGCGTGGAGGAGGATCACCACTTTAAGTCCCCATGCAATGAACTGAATCAGGCTGTTGTGGCCCATAAATGCCGCATAAGTGTTAAACGCCTTTCCCTGGTCGTTATACAGCAGCTGGATGTTACCCGCCAGGTGCACGATCACGAAACTACAGAGAAACAAGCCGGTAGCACCTACCAATAACTTTTTACCAATAGAGGTATTAAAGAACTGTGACCACTTCATAAGTAAAAATCTAAGCTTCCTAGTATAAAAAGATGTTTTGAAATGTCGGGCAAATTTAACGCAGGAAAAATTAAAACCAAATGATATTTATCAGGAAAACCTATTCCAGACGCCGTAACATGATGTTATCCACCATGTTAAACAGATGAAGCGGCTGATATGTTCGCCAGCGGTCGTCGTCCAGCAGCGTGATGTAGTTGTTCAGCCGTGCACGCTCAAACTCCTGGCGGGTTTGCTCCGGCATGTTGAGAGCGGCTATCCATCCCCCTTCATCCCGGATATCGTCCCACCATTCTTCATAATAACAATCATCTGATGAATGGAAATTCATCACATTCTCTGCAATTAAAATATATTTGGTGATGCCCTCGGCGATCATCACGTCGATCACCTCCCGTTTGAGTGTCATAATATCATTATCGATCGCATCGTTCCATTCTCCCAGCAATTCAATGATGGCAAAATTGAACTGATAATCTGCATATAATATTTTTATATAGAGATTACGCGATCCGAATTCATCCCATTGGGGATGCACATAATAATTATATACGGTATTGGAATATTCAAATTCACTGTATTCACGGCCATAGAAGGGCGATAGCTCATCGTCTTCGGCCGTGTATAAATGCCGCCAATTGTAATATGGCTCTATATCATGCATAATCTTGTTTACATCAGGCTTTTGCAAAATCGTCAACCGCCTTTTTTACGCTGCCCGCTTTGAGCAGCAGGCGTTGGGCTTCTTCATAGTCGGTGAGCTGGAGTTTCTCCATCAGCATTTTCACGCCGCGATCCACCAGTTTCTCATTGCTTAATTGCATGTTCACCATTTTATTATCTTCTACCCTGCCCAGCTGTATCATCACGGAGGTGGAGATCATGTTGAGCACAAGTTTCTGCGCGGTGCCGCTTTTCATGCGGGTGCTGCCGGTGATGAACTCGGGGCCTACCACTACTTCCACGGGATAGTCGGCGGAGGCAGACACCGGGGAATCCGGGTTGCAACTGATGCTGCCGGTGATGATGCCGTTGCTGCGGCATTTGTCCAGCGCACCGATCACATAGGGCGTGGTACCGCTGGCGGCGATGCCCACCACTACGTCTTTATCCGTGATACCGAATTCCTGCAGGTCTTTCCAGCCCTGTTCGCGGTCATCTTCCGCAAACTCCACCGCCTTGCGGATGGCGGCATCGCCGCCGGCGATGATACCGATCACGAGGCCATGCGGCACGCCAAAGGTAGGCGGGCATTCAGAAGCGTCTACAATGCCCAAACGGCCGCTGGTGCCTGCTCCCATATAAAAGAGGCGGCCACCGGCCAACATTTTATCAGCGATAACGGCTACGAGCTTCTCGATCTGCGGAATGGCTCCGGCCACCGCCAGCGGCACCGATTGGTCTTCTTTATTGATATTGGTGAGCAATTCCTGCACACTCATTTTTTCCAGGTGCCGGTAGTGAGAAGTCTGTTCAGTTACTTTAACAAATGCCATGTTTACGCTGTTGAAAAATGATTAACTATGAAATACCAGCAAGCCATCCATCGGGGTGCGCAATACGCGTCCCATGGGCAGTTCGTACAGTTCGCACAACTCCCGCAGGATGTCCTGGAAGGCCCAGGCCACGCCGCCAGTGAAGTGCAGCGAAGTGGTCCAGCTCTCGCGGTATTTATAAATATGGTTAAAAAAGAAATCGTTTAATCCATCTTCCAGGATATTCTCCACCATGAAGTGTTCACGGTTCTCATCCAGGAAGATCGCAAAACCGGCCAGGTAGCGGTTAGCCAAGGGCTTCCGGTACACGTTTTCCAGTATTTCGTCTTTATTGGTCTGATACTTTTGTTCAAAGCGCATCTTCAGCTCTTCATCAAAAGTATTATACAGATAATATTGCAATACCTTCCTGCCAAGATAGGCGCCGCTGCCTTCATCACCTAGTACATATCCCAGCCCCGGGTTGTTCTTGACGATCTCCTTCCCATCATAATAACAGGAGTTGGAACCGGTGCCGAGGATGCTGGCGATGCCCGCCTCACGGCCACAGAGGGCGCGGGCGGCGCCCATCAGGTCATGGTTCACACTTATGTCAGCATCTTTCCATAGGGCTTTGAGGGCCCCTTCCACCAGCTGCACATTCTTCTGCTGTGCGAGACCGGTGCCATAGAAATGCACTTCATCGATATGTATACCTGCCGGCAGCTGCGGCAGCAACTCCTTTTCAAAGACGTCTTGTATATCAGCGGCCGACTGAAAATAAGGACTGATACCCTGTGTCCGGAAAACGCCGGTCGCACTTCCGCCAAGCAGGCCCCAATCGGCCTTCGTAGATCCACTATCAGCTATCAGCTTAATTTTTGCAGGCATGTCCGTTATTTTATCAAATTAAAGAATCGTAAAGGTTTGCTCCTGATTTATGCTATTTTTGTCACAATTTAAACAAAACGGTTCCATAAAAACAAATAGGACCTTTGAAGTTTAAGCGATAAAGATTGGTCATAATAATTAGCGGATAATAATCTGAATATGTCTAACAGGAAGCTGAATGTTTTTTTGCCTCTTTTATTTGCAGTCGTATTAGCCTTGGGCATGTTCCTCGGGCATAAGATGCCCGGATCCAATACCGGCGGCGCTACTGTCTTCTTTACAAAGCCCAACCGTGGTCCGTTACAGGAGATTATGGACCTGATCAATGCCAAATATGTTGATTCGCTCAATACCGACCAACTACAGCAGGAAGCGATCGAAGGACTGCTCGCCCACCTGGACCCTCACTCCATCTACATTCCCCCTTCGCAACTGCAACAGGTAAATGAAGACCTGGAAGGCAATTTCGAAGGCATCGGCGTAGAGTTCAATATTACGGCAGATACGGTGAACGTCGTATCTGTGCTGAGTGGCGGCCCCTCCGAAATCGCCGGCGTGCAAACGGGCGACAAGATCCTGAAAGTGAACGACAGCACCGTTGCGGGCAACAGCATCACACCGGAACGTATCCGCAAACTGCTCCGCGGCCCCGCCGGATCACTGGTAAAAACCACCATGCTGCGCCAGCAGAAACAAATACAGGTCACCATCAAAAGAGACAAGATACCGCTCTACAGCATCGATGCCAGCTACATGGCCGCTCCGGGCGTAGGCTATATCAAGATCAGCAAGTTCTCCGCCACCACCTACGATGAATTTATGAACGCCATGCGCAAACTCACCCGCGCCGGCATGAAAAAACTCATCATCGATGTGCGCCAGAACCCCGGCGGATTCCTCGACGCCGCCACCCGCATCGCCGATGAACTGCTCGATGAACCCAAACTGATACTCTATACCAAAGGAAAAGATTATCCGCGCACCGACTATAAAACCAAACGCCCCGGCATGTTCGAGAAAGGCGCCCTCGCCATCCTCACCGATGAAGGCTCCGCCTCCGCCAGCGAAATCCTCGCCGGCGCCATCCAGGACTGGGACCGCGGCACCATCATCGGCAGACGTACCTTCGGTAAAGGATTGGTACAGGAACAGTATGATCTCAGCAACGGCGGCGCCCTGCGCCTCACCGTAGCCCGCTACTATATCCCCTCCGACAGAAGCATTCAAAAGCCCTATGGCAAAGGCCATGAGGCATATGATGAAGATCTCATGGACCGCTACAACCATGGCGAACTGGTTAATAAAGACAGCATCCGTATCACCGATACCGTGCCGTATAAAACCCATTCCGGCCGCCGCGTATACGGCGGTGGCGGTATCACCCCGGATATCTTCGTGCCCTTCGATACTTCCCGTTTCACGCCGGCACTAACGGCCATGTACACACGAAATACCTTCAGCAATTTCGCCTATCAATATTATACCACTCACAAAGACGAGTTCAAACCGTACAAGAACGCTGAAGATTTCACCAAACAGTTCCAGGTAACGCCGGCCCTGTTCAACGACTACAAAACCTTCGCGAAAACCGACAGCATCCCGGGCCTCGACCACCTCAATACACACGACGAAACCCAGATCAAGGCCCGCCTCAAAGCCATGCTGGCGCGTCAACTGTACCGCACCGAAGGCTTCTACGAAACCATCAACGCCAATGATCCAGTGATCAAGAAAGCTATCGAAACTGTGGAGGCCGTGAAGGATTGAGACGGAGGTTGTCTTGCTCAGGATTATAATGATTGAAAGGATTACCAGGATTTTTTACTGACTTATAAAGATTAAAAAAGGATTCACGAAGATCAATCGCGAATCCTTTTTTAATCTTTATAAGTCAGTAAAAAATCCTGGTAATCCTTTCAATCATTATAATCCTGAGCAAGACAACCTCCGCGCTTACTGCGCTTTGCGATGCATCTTGGGATAAGTCTGAACGATCAGGTCATTCATTACGCTCACCGCTTCATCGAGATAGAAGTCTTTGGTTCTTGCCTTGAGCCAGTCCTTGTTACGGGCGATCTTGGCGGAGTCGCTACCCAGTTTCTCCATATCCATTTTGATGTTGCTGATGTTGAGCTCTTTCACTTTATCGTTGACAGCATCGTATTTCTTTAATGCGGCGGTATTGGATTTCTGTTCGTTCTTATAAGTTTGCAGGTTGAGAGAATAAGTTTCCTGCTTTTCCATTTTCTTCAAGGTGTTCAGGTTTTCGCTCAGCAGCTTGAAAGCCGGGCTGGCGGCCAATCTCTTTTCGCTGTTCTTCTTCAGCTGTTCTACGTTCACCGGGTTGTACCAGGGCGTGAAGCTGGCTTTGGGAATTTCGTCCCAGGCCAGTGCGTCGCTGTCTTTACGTTCGGCTACTTCGTAGTAAGGATCGGGCAGTACGATATCGGAAGCTACGCCTCTGCGCTGGGTAGAGCCGCCGTTAGCGCGATAGAATTTCTGCTGGGTAAGTTTCAGTGCGCCGAGGCTGGTGCCTTCTTTCACCGGATAGAAATCATCGAGATTGAAGAGACGCTGTACAGTGCCTTTACCGAAAGTCTGGGAGCTGCCAATGATCACAGCGCGTTTGTAGTCCTGCATGGCAGCGGCCATGATTTCGGAAGCAGAAGCGCTGTATTCATTTACCATAATGGCGAGCGGGCCATCATACTGAACATTTTTGTCGCGGTCGCGGAGCACTACGGCATCACCGCCCCTGGAACGTACCTGTACCACCGGGCCTTCCGGAATGAAGAGGCCGGCCATCTGCACTACATCCTGGAGGGAGCCGCCGCCATTGTAACGGAGGTCGAGGATGATACCTTCTACTTTTTCTGCTTTGAGTTTGGCCACTTCTTTGGCTACGTCGTCGGCACTGCGCGCGCCGTTACGGTCGTTGAAGTCGGCATAAAATTCAGGCAGGTAGATATATCCGATCTTGTGCGCGCCGTTGATGATGGCGGATTTGGCGAAAGTTTCCTCGGTTACGATCTCATCGCGAACGATGGTGATATCCTTGATGGTGCCATCCACGCTTTTCACGGTGAGCTTCACCGGCGTGCCTTTGTTACCACGGATCAGTTTCACGGCATCTTCCACCGGGTAACCGGTGATGTCAACAGGTTCCTTATCGCCTTGTGCTACTTTCAGGATCACGTCGTTTATTTTGAGCTGACCTTGTTTCCAGCTGGGGCTTCCGGTAACGATGCTCACAACTTTGATCTTATTATCTTCTTCTTTCAGCTGCGCACCGATACCAAAGAATTTACCGGCCATCTGCTCTTCGAATGCGCGTTTTTCGTCGGGCGGGAAGTAGTCGGTATGCGGGTCCATGGTAGTGGTGATCGCATTTACATAAAGGTTGAAGCGGTCGTTATCGTTCTGTTTATTTTTCAAGCGTTCGAAGTAGCGGTCGTACAGTTGTTTCACTTTGGCACGTGCTTCTGCTTCGAGTTGCGCATCTGTTTTGGATTTGGTGGCGCTATCTTTGGATTTTTCGCGCATGTCCATCAGGTCGGTCATCTTTTCGAGGGTGCGATATTTCAGCACTTTGCGCCAGGCTTCTTTGCGGGCGGCGTCATCAGCGGGATAATCGATTTTGTCGGCATCCAGTGTTACCTGTTCGTTCTGGGAGAAGTCGAAAGGTTTGGAGAGGATTTCCGGGTAGATGGCGGCTGCCTCGGCTACACGTTGTTTGATGATCTCGTTAGTGCGGCGGAAACAGTCCAGCGGCGCGCCTTTCAGCTCATCGTCGATATGCGTGGAGAGTGGCAGCAGGCTGTTCACATCACTTTTCAGGAAAAACTTTTTCTCTACATCCAGGCTACGAAGGTATTTATTGAAAACTTCTTTTGAGAAGGCATCATCGATCGGCTTGGGCTGATAGTGGCCTTCCTTCAGCATTTGTCCGACCAGGTTCATGATCACTTCATAACGACCGGGAGGGTCGTCATAATGTCCCAGCTTGTTAAAAGCCAACACGCCCGCGGAGATGCTGAGGAGCACTACCGGAATTATCACTTTCAGTCTCATATGATACTCAATTGAACAAAAATGTTATCTAACCAAATATAGAATAAAATCAACCGCCACCGGGGGCACTTTATCCCTTTTAACAAAAATTTGCGGTAGTGATCACGCTTTGACCAGTTTGTAGATGGCTCCTCTGAAGCCGCTGCTGGTGGAGTAACTGGTAAGCATATACAGTTCGCCGTCTTCATCTTCTCCCCAGCTCAATATCTGGAGATTCTCATTCGGGCGGTTGGTAAATTCGAGATCGGCCCGCTCCCATTTGTTACCTGAAGGCTCCAGTACAAAAGACTTGCCATTATAATCTCCGAAAACATACAGCCCTTTCAACGACGGAATGGCTTTGCCGCGGTATACATAACCACCGGTGATGCTGATGCCGAGGTTATGATCATATTCGTGGATAGGCGCTATCAGCTTGCTTTTATCGGTGCCCGGAGGTACGTTGAAATCGTGATAGCCTTCCATGATACGCCAGCCATAGTTGCCGCCGCGGGTAATGATGTCTACTTCTTCATAGAGGTTCTGGCCTACATCGCCGGCGAACAGGCGTTTGGTGTCGCGGTCGAAAGAGAAGCGCCAGGGGTTACGCAGGCCATAGGCCCATATTTCCGGCTTGGCGCCTGCCGTTTTTACAAAAGGATTATCTGCCGGCACTTTGTACGGTGTTCCGTTCACGTCTATACGTAATATCTTACCCAGGAAGGTATTGAGGCTCTGGCCATTGCCGATGGTACCGTGCTTGTCGCCGCCACCGCCGCCATCGCCCACACCGATGTATAAATAGCCATCAGGGCCGAATTGCAGCTGGCCGCCATTGTGATTGGATTCAGGTTTGTCAAATTCCAGCAGCACCCTTTCGGATTTCGGGTCGGCTACATTAGGGTTGGCAGCCGATACGGTGAACTCTACCAGCTTGCTTTTGTGGTTCACGCCTTTCACCGGATTGGCCAGGGGCGCGCTATAATACAGATAGAATTTGTGGTTTTTTTTGAACTGCGGATGGAAGGCCATACCCAGCAAGCCACGCTCGTCATAGGCGGGGTTTATCTTCACCATTTCGCTGCTCACATCCACGAACGGTTGCGGCAGGAGTTTGCCGTTCTGCACGATCCACACTTTTCCTTCTTTCTGGCAGAAGAACAGCCTGCCCGTACCATCATGCGGAACAGCCATATTCACAGGAGAAATAAATTTATCGGTAACCAGTTCCAGCTTGGCTTTGCGGGCCGGGGGCGCGGCTTCGTCCTTGCCGGGGTTGGCTGCGCAGGCAAGCTGGATAGTAAACATCGGCAATAAGGCCCAGCCGAAGAAACGGTGCATTTTCATCAGAATACAGCTTTTTACTGCACTAAAAATAATCATCTTGGCGAATTATATAAATAGATGTGATGAATGGCGTGACGATTTTTTTCGCTTTGGCGTACCTTCGTAAAAAATTCATCAGATTGGACACTTCGGCATCACCCAAGAACGACCCATACGCCTCGTTACGCTTCCGGGAATTTAATTTCTATCTCGTTATCCGCTTTGCTATTGTATTTGCACTTACTATGCAGTTCGCCATCATTGAATGGAAAGTGAACGAACTGGCAAGAGATCCGTTTGCATTGGGTTTGATAGGATTGGCCGAAGTGATACCCGCTGTGCTGCTGGCGCCATTTGCCGGCCACCTGGTCGATAAACGCGAGAAACGGGGCATGCTACTGAGGTGTGTAATCGCCTATATCTTCATCAGCACGGGGCTTTTCTTCCTCACCTGGGACCGTGCTGTGGCGGGCATTCCCAAGCATTGGGTACTGATGATGATCTATTGCCTGGCCTTTGTAGGCGGCCTGGTACGCGCTTTCACCAGCCCATCTACTTTTACTTTGCTGTCTTTACTGGTGCCCAAGCAATTATACGCCAACGCCTCTACGTGGAGCAGCTCTGCCTGGCAGATCGGCGGTGTGCTGGGACCTGCGCTGGGCGGCTTTTTCATCTATCTCTTCGGAGTACATTGGGCCATGCTCATAGTGGTGTTTATGTTCTTCCCGCCCCTTTACAGCCTCTTACAGATCAAACCCAAGCCCATCTACTATAAAGACCGCGGGGAATCCTTCCTGGAGAGCCTTACCCAGGGGATGCGCTTTGTATGGCGCACCAAGGTAGTGCTGAATGCCATGGCCCTGGATATGTTCGCGGTGCTCTTTGGCGGCGCCGTTGCCATGTTACCGATCTTCGCCACTGATGTGCTGCATGTAGGCTCATTGGGGTATGGCCTGTTGCGCTCTGCACCGGCGGTGGGCGCGCTGATCACTATGTTCATCATCGCGCACAAACCTTTGGTGAACAAGCCAGGTATCAAGCTGATGGCAGCCGTTTTCGGCTTCGGCATCACGATCATCCTCTTCGGATTATCCACCAGCTTCTATTTCTCTCTGTTGATATTGTTGGCCAGCGGCGCGCTGGATGGCGTAAGTGTAGTGATCAGGCAAACGATCCTGCAATTGAAAACGCCGGATGATATGCGTGGC
The DNA here is from genome assembly GCF_902167635.1 of Chitinophaga vietnamensis. Lineage (GTDB taxonomy): Bacteria > Bacteroidota > Bacteroidia > Chitinophagales > Chitinophagaceae > Chitinophaga > Chitinophaga vietnamensis. Next base: position 11,587 of record NZ_CABHMS010000004.1, on the reverse strand, counting down.
CGTGTGGCCTCGGTCAGTTCTATGTTCGTGGGCTCGTCCAACGAGCTGGGCGCCTTCGAGAGCGGATTCATGGCTCGTGCCATGGGACTCGTGCCCAGCGTGGTGTTCGGCGGATGCGTAACATTAGGAGTAGTGGTTACCACTTACATCATCTCACCTGCGATGCGCAAACTCGATTTAAAAATTTAGGTATTTATGGATTTTCGGATTTCTTGATTGATGGAGACGGAAAGACCTGAAAATATTGGATAAATCCGTAAATCCACAAATCCGTAAATCCCTAAATATCTAATTTCTCTTTTAGTCTCTCCAACACATAATACACCGCCGGACAGATCGTGCTGTTGAGATGCGTGATATTAGGGCGTTTGAAGAAGTCGTAGCTATCGGTATAAGGATAGTTGTGGCAATCGCCGGGACGTACATCATAGATACTGCAATAGTTATCTTCTCCCAGAAAGGGACAGGGAGAGAATTTCACGACATAGTCTTCGTCTTTATCGATGCGCAGATAAGTATCGATGAAGGCGCCTTCCTTCATGCCGAGATATTTGGAGATACGTTTGATATCGGGTGCTTTGAAACGCGGGCTAATAGTTTTGCAGCAGCCGGCGCACTGGAGGCAGTCGATCTTGCTGAAAGCCTCCTCATGCAGTTCGGGCAGCAGCTTCTCCACGCCTTTTCCACGGCGGGTCTGCAATTTCTGCAGGAATTGCTTATTGGCTTTTTGTTTGTCTTTCGCCTTCTGTTCCCAGTTTTCTAGTAAGTCGCTCATTTGCTGCAAAGATAGTTATTTCAATCATGGACAAAACTATGACATAGCCCCTCGCCGGAGATGCCCTGTTTATCACTGTTTTCACCGGCCCCGGCCCACTGTTTGGCGAATGCTTAAAAACATCATAGCTTTGCGCATTCTATTTCAAACTACCTGCTTACATCATGAATCTTTTTGATATTCAACAAAATGAATTCGTGCACCGTCACATAGGGCCGAATGAAGCTGAGACGAACCAGATGCTGGAAACCATCGGAACTGCCAACCTGGACGAGCTGATTAACAAAACTGTACCAGGCGCTATCCGCATGCAGCAGCCACTTGCCGTTCCGGCAGCGATGAGCGAGAGCGATTATCTCCGTCACCTGAAAGATGTTTCACTGAAAAACAAAGTTTCACGTAACTACATCGGACAAGGTTATTTCGATACCATCACTCCCAGCGTGATCCTTCGCAATGTGTTCGAAAATCCAGGATGGTACACGCAGTACACGCCGTACCAGGCTGAGATCTCTCAGGGCCGCCTGGAAAGCCTGCTCAACTACCAGACCATGGTAAGCGATCTTACCGGCCTTCCCATCGCCAACGCTTCCCTGCTGGATGAAGCCACTGCCGCCGCAGAAGCCATGACCATGTTCTTCAACGCACTGAACAAAGATCATGACCACCTAAGCAGACCTAAATTCTTTGTAGACACTAACGTGTACCCACAAACGCTGGATGTGATCTACACCCGCGCTACACCGCTGCACATCGAAGTGGTGACAGGTGACTACAAAACTGCGCAGATCGACGCATCTTATTTTGGTGCGCTGATACAATATCCCAATAACATTGGTGCGGTAGAAGATTACCAGGGCTTCATCGCCAAGGTACATGAAACCGGCGCCTTTGTAGCCATGGCTACCGATCTGCTGGCGCTCACGCTGCTCACCAGCCCCGGCGAACTCGGCGCCGACGCCGCCCTCGGCTCTGCACAGCGCTTCGGCGTTCCTTTGGGCTTCGGTGGCCCTCACGCCGCATTCTTCGCCGTAAAAGACGATTTCAAACGCGCGATCCCCGGCCGTATCATCGGCGTAAGCATCGACGCACAAGGCGGCCGCGCACTGCGCATGGCGCTGCAAACCCGCGAACAGCACATCAAACGCGAAAAAGCTACTTCCAACATCTGTACTGCACAGGCACTGCTGGCCAACATGGCCGCCATGTATGCCGTGTACCACGGACCTGAAGGGCTCACCCATATCGCTACACGCGTAGCGAAACTGGCCAAAACACTGGCCGACAAACTCACTGCCAAAGGCCTGAAACTCGTTGCTACCCACTTCTTCGACACCATCACCGTTACAGGCGCTGATGTAAAAGCCAAAGCAGAAGCCGCCGGTATCAACTTCCGCTATTTCGCCAATGGCCAGGTAGGTATCTCCCTGGATGAAACTACCACCATCAGCGATATCAACGATATCCTGCAAATATTCGGCGATGGTAACACCGACGCCGCTACCGTGAACAGCAACACTACCGCTATCCCGGCAGCGCTGCAACGCACTTCCTCTTTCCTGACTCATCCCGTGTTCAACAGCCACCACAGCGAATCGCTGATGATGCGCTACCTGAAATCACTGGAAAATAAAGATCTCTCCCTCAACACCTCCATGATCTCCCTCGGTTCCTGCACCATGAAACTGAATGCAGCCTCCGAAATGATCCCCCTGAGCTGGGCGCACTGGAGCAAAATGCATCCTTTTGCACCGAAAGCACAGGTAGGCGGTTATTACCAGATAGCAGAAGAACTGGGAGAATACCTCAGCAAGATCACCGGCTTCGATGCATGCAGCCTTCAGCCTAACAGCGGCGCCCAGGGCGAATATGCAGGCCTGCTCGTGATCCGCGCTTACCACGAAAGCAGAGGCGAAGGTCACCGCGATGTAATGCTCATCCCTATCTCCGCACACGGCACCAACCCTGCATCAGCAGTAATGGCCGGCTTTAAAGTGGTGGTAGTAAAAGCACTGGAAAATGGCTACATCGATGTAGAAGACCTGAAAGCCAAAGCAGCAGCGCATTCCAAAGACCTCGCCGGTATCATGATCACCTACCCTTCTACCTACGGTATCTATGAAGAAAGTGTGAAAGATATCTGTGCCACCATTCACGAACATGGCGGACAGGTATACATGGATGGCGCCAACATGAACGCACAGGTAGGTCTTACTGCTCCGGGTCTCATCGGCGCAGATGTGTGCCACCTCAACCTGCACAAAACCTTCGCGATCCCCCATGGCGGCGGCGGTCCTGGCATGGGCCCCATCTGCGTAGCAAAACATCTCGCACCATTCCTGCCCGGTCACGTAGAACTGAACAGCGGCAACAAATCCAGTGCAGTATCAGCAGCGCCCTTCGGCTCTGCAAGCATCCTGCTGATCTCTTATGCTTACATCCGCATGCTCGGCGCCAATGGCCTGAAGCAGGCATCTGAATATGCGATCCTCAACGCCAACTACATGAAAGCGCGCCTGGAAAAAGCATATGATATCCTCTATAGCGGCAGCAACGGCACCTGCGCACACGAGTTCATCGTAGACCTGCGCCCGTTCAAAGCAACAGCCGGCGTTGAAGCGGAAGATGTGGCCAAACGCCTGATGGACTACGGTTTCCACGCTCCTACCATGAGCTTCCCGGTTCCTGGCACTATCATGATCGAGCCTACTGAAAGTGAAGACAAAGGCGAGCTGGATCGCTTCTGCGACGCAATGCTGGCCATCCGCGAGGAAATCCGCGCAATAGAACTCGGTACTGCCGACAAACAAAACAACGTACTCAAAAATGCACCGCATACACAGTTTGTGATCACCGCTGACGAATGGACCCGTCCATACAGCCGTCAGCAGGCCGCTTACCCGCTGGAATATGTGAAAGTAAATAAATTCTGGCCTTCTGTAAGCCGTGTGAATAACACCCATGGCGATAGAAACCTCATCTGCACTTGCGAGCCGGTAAGCGCTTATGAAGAAGCTACTGCGTAGCAATTACGGATTACGAATTAATAATTACGGCCCACCAGGTAGATTACCTGGTGGGCCGTAATGTTTTATTTGTTGGCGTTGTGTAAATCTATCGCCCCTACGGGGCGTATAGAAGCGGAACATCTACGGTGGCAGCGAAATGTATCGCCGCCTGCAAGGGCGGTACGATTGTTACCGCCCCTACGGGCGGCATATTGGTAGCAGGCATCACATCTACCAATATATCGCCCGGTACGGGCGAAAGCCCGGTAGAAAGATGAGCTACGCTGCGTTAAGCCCCGTGGGGGCGATACCATTCGTAATTACTGCGCCAGTATACCTTCCAGCACTTCCGCTTTGCCATCGATCGGTTGTGTGATCTCCAGGCTGAGGATGCGTGCTACTAACGGGTACACATGTACGTTTTCGAAGGTAGCGATGCGGGTATGCGGCTTGAAAGCCGGTCCCCAGGCCATGAAGATGGCATTCATCTCGGTGAGGTTGTTATCATAGCCATGATGGCCGGGATGCATTTTGCGTTTGTCTTCGCTGAAAGCGTAGCCGGGTTCCGCCAGCAGGATGATATCTCCGATGCGGTTATATACATCTTCCTGGCCATAGTGCCAGCGGGCAGGCGTTTCGTTCTTGAGGTAAGCCACATAGTGCTCTTCATGTTGCTTCAGGAACTGGTAGGCCGCTTTGATCTCCTGTTCATTCTCTCCATACAACATCACTTTTTCATTGCCAGGCATAATCTTCATTGGCCGCAGTACCGGCGTATCCGGTAAGGAGAGGGTAGTAACCGTGTTTACTTCCGTCATGCCATGATCGGCTACTACGATGAAACTCACTGGCAGCGGCAGTTTGCTCACGGCAGTCACCATTTTGCCGATGCTTTCATCTACCAGCTGAACGGCCTTGCGCACGCTGTCGGAGCCAGGGCCATAGGCATGGCCGGCATGATCCACTTCCGGGAAATAGAACGTAATGAGGTGCGGACGTTGGTCTTCGGGCAGCGACAGCCACTCTACTACCTGTTGTATGCGGCGGTCGATGCCGGTTTTCTCCTGGTATTTAAAATAGTAAGTGGGGCGCACATTCTGAATGGCGCTTTCAGAGCCTACCCAAAAATAGCTGGCGCTGAGCAACTGTTGTTTCTCTGCCAGCACCCACAGCGGAATGCCGCCATACCAGCTGCCATCCTGCACGGAGCTGGTATCGCCTACTTTATAACGTTCCTTTCTTTTGCGATCCCAGAAAAGGTTGTCCACCAACCCATGATGCGCCGGGTACATACCGGTAGCAATGGAATAGTGATTGGGAAAAGTAAGCGTGGGGAAAGACGGTTGCATGGCCGTGGCGCGTACGCCGCTCTCAGAGAGCTTCAGCAGGTTTTCTGCATGGTATTTCTCGGCATAGTCGTAGCGGAATCCGTCTATCGAGATCATGATCACATAAGGCTTTGTTTGTTGCAAAGCGCTGTTCTTACGGTTCGGTACTATCTGTTGTGTGGTGTCCTGTGCGTCACTGCGGCCGCCGACAAATGCCAGTATGGCCATCCACAAAATGATCCTTTTCAAAATGCTTGTTTTAGTGTTACGAATGTTTCCGTTTTTGCAGGGCTGGATGGCTCGCAATTTAGAAAACTATTCGCATTTCCGTTCTCCCTATCTAATGATAATATTTTATCATACAATTATATAATTGATACAATCCTGGCGAAACCACAATCATCTGTATAAAATAAATATATATAAATTTTAATAATTAATTGTTAATCTATATATTAGCCAACTGAAAAACCATACTATACTATGTCCGACTACACCTTTATCACCACTGAGGAGAACTTTCTGTTACAGGAAGCGCTGAAGAAGAACAAGCGACAGTTAACCAAATTTTTCCTGATCGGTATTGGATTATTGTTGATAGCAGCGGTGATACCACAGATCTACCTCTACACACACAATACCCTCGGTGATGCCGACCAGTCTTTATTTTCCTATACCAATGCCTGGTTCTGGATATGGCTCATCTGCTTTGTGATCGCCCTGATATTTGCCCTGATCAAAGTAACAGATATTCGCTACTGGGCCTTGAAAAAAGACCTGGTAGCCTTGCAGAAAGCCACGCTCAACGCCCCGCTGGAAGCGGTTTACCTGGAAAACAACGACAGCCAGACCAACTTTTCTATCAGACTGGAAAATAGAAAGAAACGCATTTTTTACTGGATGCGTGGCGCCCTCGAAGGATATCGTGCAGGCCAGGAGGTAGAGATCACGTATGCCCGTTACTCGCGCGTGATCATCTCCATCCAAAAAAAATAAAGAAAAAATCCTGGTCCTATGAAGCGTCTCCGTATCAAGCATTATCTTTTGTCGGCTACCATTCTCAGTACCTTGCTGGTGTCTGCTGCACTGGTCAAATCAGATAAGCACATGGCAGTGCCGCCCGCCACCCTGCCGCTGCTGCATACCATTACGGTCAATGGCGTACCGGCAGACAGTATCGTATACGATGAGCGCCGGCAGCTGTCGGCCATCTGGTTCTACGACGATATCACCAGGCACTGGGATGCACACAACGAATACGTTGTTGGCGGTAATAATAAGGTAACGAAGATCATGGAATATTGGGGAGATGAATTGATGAGAACAGACTCGCTGGCATGGACCGACTCACTACTGATACGCTATACCGTGAGCCATCAGGCCTCCGCGCATGCGGCCTACGACACACTGGTGATCGCACTCAACGAGGTCGGGAAAGCCGCCAGGGTAGGCACTCCCGACACGCTCACCGATGAACTGCACCGTTTCATATCCTACGACGACCTGCTATACAACGGCGCCAACCTGAGCACCTTGCGCTCGCAGGATTATTTCACCACTGGTACTAACGGCAACGCCTATATTAAACATGAGAACATCACCACACTGATCTATGATCAGTATCGAAACCCGTTTGCACCGTTGTGCAGCAGCTACCCGGGCATCAGCAGGGAAACCTTCAACGAAAACGTGCTCTTTGCCGACGCCGCCAACAACGTAGTCAGCAAAACGATACAGGAAACATTCACGGGCGCCGTCAACGAAACGGTGGTGAACAAGATCAGCTGCCGTTATCAATACGATCCCGTTACCCTGTTACCACTGCAACAGCTATACGAAAAAAACGAGACCGATGAAGATGACCGCCCGGTGAAGAAAATATACCACATCACTTTTACCTATACGAAAATATAACTGTTTGTTTTGAGTTACGCGGGCCTGTCATTTATTTGACGGGCCTGTGTTATTTTTGCGGCATAATCTCCTTTACATGCATATCGAACAATTCCAGGAATATTGCCTGTCGCTGCCCGGCGTCACAGAAGAATTTCCTTTCGGCGACAACATACTGGTGTATAAAGTGATGGGCAAAGTATTTGCCCTCACCAACCTCGACGAATTTGAATGGATCAACCTCAAATGCGACCCCGATCTGGCCGTAGAGCTGCGCGAGCGCTATGACGGCGTTACGCCCGGTTATCACATGAACAAGAAACACTGGAACTCGGTAGAAACGCACAGTAACATCCCCAACAAACTGATCGTGGAATGGATACGCCACTCCTACGATCTCGTGGTGGCCTCACTGCCGAAAAAACTCAGGGAACAACTAGGTTAAGCTTTTTTTATTACTTTAGTCCATATCAAAAAAAAGAACTGTTTATGAGAAAATGGCTGCTGCTGGCCTGCGCCGCACTGTTCGTATTCCCGGTGATCACCAAAGCCGTTAACCAGGACTCCCTCTGGATGTATGAAAACTACACAAAAAAAGAAGTGTATATCACGATGCGCGATGGCGTAAAGCTGTTCACCGCTATATACACACCTAAAGACCAGTTGGAGAAACATCCTATCCTGATGACCCGCACACCCTACTCCTGCGCGCCTTATGGCGAAAACAAATTCCGCCCTTACTACGCCAACCAGAACAACCGCTACCTGAAAGAAGGATACATCATGGTGTTACAGGATGTGCGCGGCTGCTGGATGAGCGAAGGTAAATTCGTAAACGTAAGACCTTTCAATACCAACAAAAAAACAAAGAACGATATTGACGAAAGCACCGATACTTACGACACCATCGACTGGCTCGTGAAAAATGTGGACGGCAACAATGGTAACGTAGGCGTGTTCGGCACTTCCTATCCCGGCTTTTACTCTACCATGGCGGCTTTGAGCAATCACCCCGCTTTGAAGGCAGTAAGCCCGCAGGCGCCGGTGACCGACTGGTTCGAGGGCGACGACTTCCACCACAACGGCGCTTTCTTCATCTCCGATGGTTTCTCTTTCTATACCGTCTTCGATCATCCTCACCCCAAACCCACTACTGTAGGGCCTAAGGGCTTTAACTACTATAGCCACGACAACTACAAATTCTATCTCGAAACCGGCGCTTTGAAAAATTTCGCACGCCTGATCGGCGACAGCGTAGCCTTCTGGCAGGAGATGTACAACCATCCTACCTACGACAGCTGGTGGAAAGCCCGTAATGTGCGCAACTTCCTGTATAATGTGAAACCCGCCATGCTCACCGTTGGCGGCGTATTCGATGCAGAAGATTGCTTCGGCGCCTGGAACACTTACAAAGCCATCGAAAAGCAAAGCCCTGCTACCAACAACCGTCTGGTGATGGGCCCCTGGTATCATGGCCAATGGTCATCGCTCGATGGTACGCATCTCGGCAATGTGCGTTTCGGCAGCAACACCTCCGACTGGTACGCTGAAAATGTAGAAGTACCCTTCTTCAACTACTACCTCAAAGGCAAAGGCCAGGCGCCTGATATCGCAGAAGCGACAATCTTCTTCACCGGTGAAAATCAATGGAGAAAATTACCGGTATGGCCTCCTGCCGATATGCAGCAACAGCCCATCTACCTGCAGGCAAACGGCAAGCTCAGTTTCACCAAACCCAATGCAGGCAACAGTTTCACGGAATATGTCAGCGATCCCGCCAAACCGGTGCCTTATACAGAAGATGTACACTTCAACCGCACCATCAACTACATGACCGACGATCAGCGCTTTGCCGCACGCAGGCCTGATGTAGCCGTATTCGAATCCGCCGCGCTGGATAACGATATCACCCTCGCCGGCCCTGTGATAGCAGATATCATCGCCAGCACCAGCACCACTGATGCGGATTTCATCGTAAAACTGATCGATGTGTTCCCGGATGATTTCAAATATGAAGACGATGCCCCCAGCGAACACCGCAGGATACCTTCCGCCACCTACCCGATGGGCGGCTACCAGATGCTCGTACGCGGAGAGATCATGCGCGGCAAATTCCGCAACAGCCTGGAAAAGCCGGAACCATTCGTACCAAACAAACCATCTACCGTAAAATTCACCATGCCCGATGTAGCGCATACCTTCAAGAAAGGCCACCACATTATGATACAGGTACAGAGCAGCTGGTTCCCGCTGGTAGACAGGAACCCGCAGCAGTTCATGGATATTTATAAAGCAGATGATAAAGATTTCAAGAAAGCAGATATCCGCATTTATCATGATGCGCAGCACGCATCCAGTGTGATACTGCCTGTTGTGAAGTAATATTTATAGCAGCTGTGCAGTAATACTGCACAGCTGCTTTCCTTTACCATAGCCATTTTCCGCCCCCGCCCCACTCGATCCAGTCGGCCGCCCCGCCAGACAAAGTCTTCAAACCGATCTGCACAAAACCATAATTACTGATGTTATAGCGTAGCGCTACGCGCAGAAAGTAGCTGCCTTTTTCATCGTCGCGGCGCCACCAGTAGGTACCAGCCTGCGTTATGATCTCGAAGCGCTGCAAGTGAAGGGAGTGGCCGAGATGCACGCCTGCCAGCATCCTGTCGGTAACGGGGTTGCGGCCATATTTGGTTTTGTATACCCGTCCCAGTGAGGCGTCGTAAAGCCCGTCGATGCCCGCGCCTGCACTACCGGCGTGGCTATAGCGGTAGCTATAGTCCAGTACTGCCGAAGCAGTGCCGTAGAAGGCATCGGAGCCGATGCGGCTATCGTTCTGCACCACGCCGAAGGCGGCGTACAGGGCCAGCTGATGATAATGGTTCACTGGCGGTATCGGCAATTCCAGTTTCACCGGGCGCCGTGGCGCGATATAGGTGCTGTCTATCTGCTCCCGTACGATGCGCCCGATCGCATTGTAATGAAAACGGAAACCGCCATTCAGGCCCACCATGTTCAAACCCAGGTTGGGCGTATGTGTGCGGCCATTGGAGAAATGGGTGATGTCCAGTCCGTACACGAAATCAAACATCTCCGATAATCTCAACACTCCTCCTACATTGGCATTAAAATATACATCTACCTTGGAACTGATCGCGTCATTCAGCGGATTGGTTTTAGCGTTATACGGTTTGAGATCATAGGTAAATCCCAATGACAACCCCGCTTCAAAATGATTCCGTTTGCGTTCATGAAAAGGGATGTAGATAAAGCCATACAAGCCGCTGGGATTGCCGAGTATGGCCACATCGCCGATATTGCCGGTATAAAAACCAAGGCCATAGCTGGGCCAGTTGAATACGCGCTGCCATACCTGCCTGCCGGAAGACTGCCATCCAGTGCGGAGTTCCAGCGAGCGGTAACCGTGTTTCAGCAACTCGTCCAGCCCATCGCCGGAATAGATATGTGATCCGCCATGTAATTTCACTTCCAGGTAGCGGTGCCTTCCCAGGTTGGGATTCTGTCTGGCTTTTACCCAGAGATCGGTGGTGTCCTGGGCCGATGCAAACAGGCCAAAACATAATAGCTGGCCAACCAGCAACATGATTTTCATACGAATGAAACAACAATCCAGCGCCGCTTTTGTTGGAGAACGGGAAACACATTAGCAATAACCGCATATTTGATTAACTTGCAGACCTAAACCCTAAGCAACATCAACATATTATGACTAAAAGCATTTTCTTTTTAGGCGCCCTGGGATTGTTATCCCTGCAGGGTTACAGCCAGTCAAAAGCCAAGCCTAAACCCGCAGCGGCAACAGCCAAAGCAGCGGTTTTGAAAACACGCATCGATTCTATCAGCTATGGTATCGGCCTCAATATCGCCGACAACCTGAAAACACAGGGACTGGAAAATGTGAATACAGCCGTGCTGAGCAAGGCAATACAGGACGTACTCAAAAAGAGTCCGCTATTATTAACAAAAGAACAAAGTGATATGAGCATCAGTAATTATCTGCAACAGTTAAAAGCAGAAAAATTCGCGAAGAACAGGGAAGCCGGCGTGAAATTCCTGGCAGAGAATAAAAGCAAACCCGGCGTGGTAGCGCTCCCCAGCGGCCTGCAATACCAGGTGCTCAGAGCTGGCGACGGCCCTAAACCCACTGCCACCGATAAAGTAAGAACACACTATCATGGCACCCTCATCGACGGTACTGTTTTCGACAGCTCTGTAGACAGAGGCGAACCTATCTCCTTCCCGGTGAATGGTGTGATCAAAGGCTGGACAGAAGCCCTGCAGCTGATGCCGGTAGGTTCCAAATGGCGCCTCTTCATCCCTGCTGATCTGGCTTATGGCGACCGCCAGGCAGGTCCGAAGATTGCCCCCGGCAGCACATTGATATTTGACGTAGAACTGCTCGCCATCGAGAAGTAAGTTCACGCAAAGACGCTAAGTAGCAAAGGCGCAAAGCGCAGAGGCTCGCTTCGCTCGCATTAATTTGGCTCAGGATTATAATGATTGAAAGGATTACCAGGATTTTTTTACAGGATTAATAAAGATTAAAGGAGATTGATGAGAAGATC
>NZ_CABHMS010000003.1 GCF_902167635.1 Chitinophaga vietnamensis | reverse complement strand
GATCAAATCGATATGATCTCCGCGAGTCTTTTTTTAATCTTTATTAATCCTGAAAGAAAAAATCCTGGTAATCCTTTCAATCAGTATAATCCTGAGCAAGACAACCTTCGCGTTAATTCGCTGTGATGCCCAATATGGTCTTTGCCAGGTCAATGATTTTGCTGTCGCCGGTGTATTTGCCGTTTACGTCGGAGAGTTTTACTACGGGCGTCCAGCGGGGAGCGTCTTCGGGATGGGCTTCGTACATTTTGATAACGATGTTGAGGGCTTTGAGGCCTACGTCGTTGGTGAAGTTGGTGCCGATGCCGAAAGACATACCTATCTTACCGCGGCAATAGTTGGCGATCTGCGCTACAAGGGTTTCGTTCAGACCATCGGAGAAGATGATGGTTTTGCTCAGCGGGTTAATGCCTTTTTCTTTGTAATGCGCGATGGTGCGGTCTGCGAAGAGCAGGGGATCGCCGCTGTCGTGACGTACGCCATCAAAGAGTTTGGCGAACTTCTTATCGAATTGTTCAAAGAAAACAGGGGTAGTGTAGGTATCAGACAAAGCGATGCCCAGATCGCCGCGATACACTTGTACCCAGTGTTCCAGGCCAAGCATATTGGCCATCTTGAAACCGTATTTGGCGCCATGGAACATGAACCATTCATGTGCATGCGTACCTACCGGCTTTACGCCGTTGCGCATAGCCAGGTGTACATTGCTGGTACCGATAAAACAGCCTTCACCATATTTGCGGAGCGTTTGCACCACCAGGCGGTGTACAGCCAGTGAATGGCGGCGGCGCGTACCGAAATCGGCAATGGTGATGTCCATCTTTTTATAAGCCTCGATCTTTTCTCTGGTGATGCGCACCACTTCCTCATCAGCTACGCGCTGCTGGCCGGTGAGCTGGTAATACAGCTCACAGATCATCGACATGAGCGGCACCTCCCAAAGGATCGTGCGGTACCAGTAACCATCTACATGCACCTCTAATTCTTCGCCATGCTGCGCAATGTGCACCTCGTCCGGGTTGTAGCGGTATCCCTGTAAAAAATCGAGATAGGTAGGATCGAGATAGGGGCAGGTAATGGCGAGATAATTTTTCTCTTCCTTAGTCAGTTGCAAGGTAGCCATGCCATTCACAGCTTCGCGCAGCGCGGCTGCAAACCCCGGCGGAAAGGCGTGTTGGCCCCGGTTGATGAATTTGTAACGCGCACGCGCCTTCGGAAACAGCTTCACCACACAGTGCTGCATGGTAAATTTGTAGAAGTCGTTGTCCAGTATCGAGGTCAATAGCATTAATTTCAATTTAATTATTGACAATAATAACTATTTTTGGGTCTTGTTAATCATATCCTCATATCCAATATTTTATGCAGAAAGCAATTAAAGTAAGGTTCCCGCTTAACCCACAAGAAACTGTATTGTACAAGAAAGGAGCCGTATTATTGAAAAACAAATGGCAAGGCAAGCAAGGTACTGTTTATCTCACCAGTGAACGCATCGTATTCGAAGCCAAGCCCATGTTGATGTTCGCGCTGTTCGGGATTATCGGCTACCTGCTGACCCGCAGTAAAAAAGCAAAAGAATTTGCCCTCACTGATGTGGTGAACATGACCCGTACCAAACATGGCTTCAACAAGAATGTAATGGACTTTGAACTGCTGGATGGCACCACCACCCGCATTGCGTTGGCCGGCAAGTTCGATGAATTTGATCTGCACTACCAGAAAGCCATGCTGGAAGTGAAGCCGCTCTTTGATGTGAAATAATGCGAACTTGTCTGAACCAGGATTAAACGGATTTATAAGATTTTCCTGATTTAACGCGAAGATCAACGAGGTTCCAGCCCTTGAAGCGCTCAAAGCGCTTCAAGGGCTTCTTCGCTTAAATCGGACTCGCTTAAATCTTCGCGTTAAATCTTATTAATCTTATAAATCTGTTTAATCCTGGTCCTATGTTCGTATTTTGCATTAAACACTACCACCATGTTACTGGCATCATTGTTTGAAAGAGATTTAAAGCGATTATCAGAGGAGATAAAAGCATATACTACTGAAACGGCCATCTGGCAGGTGGCTCCGGGGATCGCCAATTCAGGCGGGAACCTCTGTTTGCACCTCTGTGGTAATTTGCAGCATTTTATCGGCGCTATATTGGGCAATAGCGGCTATGTGCGGGTGAGGGAGAAAGAATTTAGTGATAAGGATATACCGATAGATAAACTGCTGGCAGAGATCGACGCTACGCAACGTATAGTCCATACCGTTATATCCGGTTTGAGTCCCGAAGCCTTGCAGGCGCTTTATACCGGCAAGCCGCTGGGAGAGGAGATCACGGTAGAAAAATTCCTGACACACCTCTATGGCCACCTGAATTATCACCTGGGGCAGATCAACTATCACCGACGCTTAATACATTAGCACGTGTATACATCACCGCATTTCAATGGAAAGGTTTTCGAGAACCCCGTACCTACGCAGGTGTCTGTGCCTGGCAAGTTGTGGGGCACCATGTGGAAGTTCTTTACCTATAAAGGACAGCGGGTGCCGGATCATCCGCTTGGTCCTTTTCAGCTGTCGCCGGCAGCTTATGAAACAGCGCCAACAGATGCATTGAGAGTGGCCTGGCTCGGGCATTCCAGCTACCTGCTGCAGGCCGGAGGCAAACGTTTTATCCTCGATCCCGTATGGGCGAAACGCGCATCGCCGGTAGCTTTCATGGGACCGGAACGCTTTTTCGATGTGCCGGTTGCGCCGGAACAATTGCCCGCACTGGATGGCATCATCCTCACACATGATCATTATGATCACCTGGATGAACACATGATCCGGTTCCTGATCCAAAAGAAGATACCTTTCTATTGCCCCTTAGGGGTAGATGCCCTCCTGCTGAAATGGGGCGCCGACAAGGCTTTGATACAGGTGTTCGACTGGTGGCAGGAGAAGGAGATCATGAGCGGCATCAAACTAACGGCTACGCCTGCACGACATTTTTCCGGCCGGGGCTTCCAACGCAACCGCACTTTATGGACATCTTACGTATTGGAAACGGGCGGTCGTAAAGTATTTATTGGTGGCGACTCCGGCTATTTTCCCGGCTTTGCGGAGATCGGGAAAAAGTTCGGCCCGTTTGATCTTACCATTCTCGAAATAGGCGCCTATGGCGATACCTGGCCCGATATTCACATGGGGCCCGCCAACGCCGCCAAAGCACATCTGGAATTAGGCGGTAAAGTTATGTTGCCCGTACATTGGGGTACTTTCAATCTTGCCCTGCATCCCTGGGATGAGCCGGCAGAGCGCATCGTGCAGATCGCCAAAGAAAAAGGTATCACGCTCTGGATGCCTGCTCCCGGCGCCTGTAGCGGTGTACCTACACATACCAGTATTGATCCCTGGTGGAGAAAATAAAAGATATGAAGCTCGGAAAAGTTTGCAAGGCCTTAGGATGGCTGCTATGGCCATTTGCCATGATATTGCTGATAGCGCTGGTTTTGAAGCTGATGTACACGCGGGAGGAAATTTATTTTTACATCAATCATTTACATACGCCTGCCGGCGATTGGCTCTTTCCTTACATCACGGAGTTGGGAAGTACCGCTGTGGCGGTAACCCTGGTGGTGCTGCTTTTCATCCGAAGCCGCCGGATGGGCTTTGTGATGGCCACTACCTATTGCTTTACCACGATCATTAATTTTGTGCTGAAGTTTGTGGTAGCCTTTCCACGGCCGCACCGGTATTTCGAGCACCGACTGAGCGAGATCTATTTTGTTCCGGGCATAACGGTATTGGATAATTTCAGGAGTTTTCCTTCGGGGCATAGCGCCTGTGCGTTTACTGCTGCCACGGTACTGTCTTATTACAGCAATAACAAAGCCTGGTCTTTGTTGTACCTGCTGTTAGCCTTGCTGGTGGCTTATTCCCGTATGTATATGAGCCAGCATTTCTTTGAAGATGTGGTGGCCGGCGCATTTGTAGGTATCTTTTTCAGCATGCTGTGGCTGGCATATGTTGATGGAAAAGGTTATGCTGCATCAAGGCCATAGGTCTTCATATTTACGTCCTTCTTTTTCTTCCATCTCCCGTAAAAATTGTGGGCGGTAGTTCTTCATCACTTCATCATACATCTCTCTGGGTGTAGGATAGCGTTTACTTTTAGGCTGATGCCAGTGAGGAGCAGGCGTGTAGCGCGCCCATACGATCTCATAGCCGATGTAGATATGGTATTTGCCTTCTTTTACTTCATCGGCATGACCGAGGCGTCGTTCTTCACCCGGCGCAATATCGCGCAGGAGGCGGGTTTCGATGGTGGTGCCCATGTTGGTGCGGATCACCTGGTTCACGGCCACCGTGATCCATTGCGATGAAGAGTAATTACGTACACTGCGCAGGTAGCGCGATACGGTGAAAACACTGTTGCTGACGCCAACGATGCGTGTGTCCTGGATGGCATCTTCGCCATTCAGCGGTTGTAGCAATTTGTGTTGCAGGCCTTGCTGCGGGCGCCGGCAGATCATATAAACCACCAGGCAGGCGCATAGCAAAATAAACGGAACGTACATCATCATTATAAATATTCAGCAGTAACAATCGTATGTTCTGCACTGATCAGTGAATTATCTGAAATGCCATGGCCGGCGTAGCCAAGTTCTATCTCTTCGCCGGGCCGCAGGCGGTTGAATACGAGTAAATTGGTCTGCCACTTTTTATCACAACAGCGCTTCTGCTTGATCGTCACCTTTACGCATATGCAGGCATTGTTGCGGATGTATTCCACGCCCTCTGCTTCATTATCAGGCATCACATAACGTACGAGCGCTACTTCCGAAAGCGCGTTGGCGCCAGCTTGGGGCAGCGAGGGCTCAGGTGCGGCCTTCTTTCGATAGCGGAATACAACGCACAGGTAAATGAAAATGCAAGCAATATGAAAATAGAACATGACCAGTAGATAATACTGCTTCATAAGTTAACTGGTTTTTTGAGGACGGGGATAACAGATGATGCCGTCTGAATAATCATGAATTTACTTTGTTGATCACTTCTCTTCCTTTACTAAATGTTAACAAAAAAGCGATTAAGAGAATGTATTCATGAAGATTAGCCACCATAGCGGCATAGAGGGGAATATGTGCGGCAATTTTGCAGCGTTAACAAAAGGCTTGCAAAATATTTCAAAAGATTTCTGCACATTTGCTGATATCGTTATTCGGGTGTTTGTAACCTGTGCTTCTTCTTTAGAGTAATTAAACCGGCGGAAGGTCCTATGGCGCCGGGTATCAGATCAGTTCATTATCATTGCGATAGTAAAGAAATACAGCGGACAGGGGAGATCAGGCGCAGTTGGGTATCGTCCTTTGTATGCAACAATTGATTGGTCACCCGCTTTTACGGTTTATTAACTTGAGAAGAGCCCCGCTATTGCGAGGGCTCTTGTTTTATCTACCGAAAGATATGACAGTCATATTCACGCCTGCCGTGCGCCACTGCGCGTTGTAATATGGCATCACAACAAACTTGTCTTGATGCGCAGGGAACAGCTTGCGTTGAATAAAGGGATACATCCAATAAGCAGCTTTCGTACATAATATACCTAAACCGGCGCCGGCCACTACATCGCTGAGCCAATGGCGGTTGTTATACATGCGTAAGGCGCCGGTGGCAGTGGCGGCAGCATAGCCGGCCACTCCATACCAGGGCGATACATCTTTATACTCCTGCCGTAAAAATTCAGCAGCAGCAAATGCTGTAGCGGTATGGCCGCTGGGAAAGGAAAGGTAATTGGTTTGATCAGGACGCTCTTCATGTGTCCATGTTTTGAGCCCCTGTACAGCGCCCGCCGTCAGTAAAGCAGAAATACCCAGTATCACTGTACGGTCGCGCAGGTTGTGCTTTCCATGCACGCCCGCGGCATTCAGCACATACACTGCCACCGCCGGTGAATATTGCAGGAAATTATCAATGCCCGTATTGAAGTGGGGATGATCTTCCTTGATCTCATTGCGTGCGCTGGTATTGAGATCCGTAAGGGAATGATTATTCAGGGCCAGAAATCCATAGCCCAGCATGGCGGCGGGCACAGCCCATCCGGCAATGGTGCTTTTGAACCGGGGTTCATTAGCGGGCATCTGTATCTTTATGGGCGGAAAGGAATCCTGGCTGGCAGGAAGGGAATCGGTCATATACTGGGCCGCTACAGTTGAGGTGCAGGCTACCGCGGCGCTACAAGCCATGCCTGCTGCTATAATCATCTTCTTCATGCATCACTCCTTAGGATTCAAACATAAATACTAATTCTGTAGCAAATCTGTAGCTGAGGTTGGTCAGGCCTCATGGTGCTGTACATCCACCTGTGGCACGGGCTTTCGGGTAAAGCGGTTATGATAGAGAAAGGTAATACCCAGGCCCAGCACACAACCCGCCACCACCGATAATACGCGGCCTAATGCCGTATCCCAGGGATGAACGCCGGCCTCATGTGTCATCACGATGACAGTGGCAGCCAATGCACTGCGTGTAGCGGCCTCTATTTTCAATAAATTACAAACGGCAACGGTAATCACCACCGCTATACCCATCATCAATATCAGATTGGAATGCAGTAATATCAATGCGAAACCCGCAGCAGCCCCCACCAGGTTTGCCTTGATACGTGTTACCGCCAGCGTAACGGCATCAGAGCCGCTAGGCGAAAGCACCAGCATCACTGATATCAGCACCCAAACTACATCCTTGTAATCCAGTAGCCAGGAAAGCAACATCACTACCAGCACACCGGTAACACATTTGGCGGCATATACTGCAATCCGCTTGAGTCTTTCTTTATCCAACATGCCGCAATGTTAGGAATTTTTTTAATAGTAGCGAAGGTTGTCTTAGCTCAGGATTATACTGATTGAAAGGATTACCAGGATTTTTTTTCTGGATTAAAAAAGATTCGCGAAGATCAATTCGAAAATAATCTTCGCGAATCTTTTTTAATCCAGAAAAAAAATCCTGGTAATCCTTTCAATCAGTATAATCCTGAGCTAAGACAACCTTCGCATCAATACTTCGCAGCGCCCTTTGGCAGCGACTTGCGGATGAACTCGCGGATGTCGTCGTTGCCGGTGGCGAGGTCTTCTTTGCGGAGGTACATCATATGGCCGCTGCGGTAGCCGCGCCAGGAGAGGCGGTCTTTCAAACGGCCGCCGGGATCGAGTTGCCACATGCTGTATTTGGCATTGAAATAATCGCAGGCGCCATCGTAGTAGCCGGATTGTATCATCACATGCAGGTAAGGGTTCTGGGCCATAGCCTGGCGCAGGTTCTCGCCGGTATTGTCGTTGTTGCGGTCCCAGGGAAATACAGGGCCGAACATGTTATATTTCAGGTCTGTTTTGAAGTTGAGCTCCTGACGTACATAGATGTTCATGGCCGGTGTGAAGGCGTGTAACCAGGCTGTAAGCTCGGCGTTGTAATCAGGATTATCGCCCGCGATCTCACGATCTACGCCACGGTAGCGGCTATCCAGACGACCCACCGTAAAGCCTTTGCTGCGCAATAGTTCTTTCCAGAAAAAGCCGGTAGGGATATTGAGGTTATGATCCAGTATCACTTGCTGCGAAAGGCCGGAATAACGCGCCATCTTGCCCGCAATATCTTTTCTTTTGTTTTCATCGAGGAAGCCGCCCTGGCTGATGGCGGGTATCAGCTCATTGATGGTGAACTGTTCTACTTCCGGCAGCATGGCGGTAAGGTCTTTCTGTTGCAGATCGGCAGGCAGGGCCTTGTGATACCAGGCGGTGGCAGCAAAATAGGGGAGCCGCAAAGCCGCGTCCACAGGGCCATTGCGGTTGATGCCCAGGTCGGTGGGGGAGACGAGTATCACCCCGTTGAGGTACATCCATTGCGCATTCTGTAACTCCAGCGCAAGACCAGATACGCGCGTGGTGCCATAGCTTTCACCGATCAGGTACTTGGGCGATGCCCAGCGGTTATGCCTGGATACGAAGGTGTTGATCCACTCTGCGAGGTATTTAATATCCGCATTCACACCAAAGAATTTCTCCCTTGGCGCATCTTTGGAAGTGATGCGGGAGAAGCCGGTGTTGGCCGGATCAATATAGATGATATCTGCGATATCGAGTATCGACTGCGGATTTTCGTGTATGCCATAGGGTTGTACCGGGTAGCCTTCATCGTCGATGTTGAGGAGGCGGGGGCCGGTATACGCAATCTGCATCCATACAGAGGGCGTGCCCGGGCCGCCGTTGAACGAGATCACGAGCGGGCGCGCATCGCGGTCTTTTACATCTGTTCTTTCATAATAAGTGTAGAAGAGGCCTGCAATGGCTTTACCATCCTGGTCCCATACAGGCTGCGTGCCGGCAATCACCTTGTAAGGCACCTTTTGCCCTTTGATGGTTACGTCATGCAAGGTGGTGACAGTCGTGTCGGGATTGAGTGTTACCGACAGGTGAGGCGCTTCTGCTTTCGGCGCAGGAGCGGTGTTGGCTTTGTCTTTCTGCTGCGCAGTTACCGCCTGCAGGCTAAGCGCCGTGAGCAGGGCGGGTAAAAGCACTTGCTTTCTCATTACGTTCATGTATTAGATCTTGATTGGTTTTAAAGATTGGCCAAAAGCGTCACAAATGCAAATACTTTTGGATAAGCGGAACTATTCGTCCGCCGCCGCAGGCCGGTGTTTGTTGAGATGCTGGAACTCGGATGGCCGCCTGCCCACCAGCTTGAAGAAGGTATTGCTGAACGCTGCAACGCTGTTGTAGCCGGTGTCCCAGGCGATCTCACTGATGGTTTTGTCTGTCTCCAGCAGGTAGCCCATAGCGCGCAACATACGCGCCAGCTTGAGATATTGGAAGAAAGAAATATCCATGGTAGAACGAAACAGGCGCGTGAGCGTACGCTCACTTGTATTAAAGGCATGGCAGATACTTTCCAGCGTCAATGGCTCCGCCAGGTTCTCCTGTATGTACCGCAACATAGGCTGCACACGGCTGTTCCGGGTGGTAGGCAACGTGATGGGTAAAGGCGCCAGACTTACCTCCGGCAGTATATGTTTGAGCGCCTTCACAAAGGTAAAGGCCTTGCTGCCGGGCATTACGTTGCCTTCCCATTTAGCCGTATACAGGATCATCTCCAGCAATAAATTATTCACCGGGTAAATGCCGGTAGTGGTATAGAAAGGATCATTCCGGTCATCTCTCTCCGAAAAAAAATAAATGCTTCGCACATAGTTCGCCGGATAGCGGTGGATGAAATGATGCTCTACGCCAGCCGGTACCCACATATAATGACGGGCAGGCAGGAAGTAGGTCTTGTCCCGCGTGTATAAAAAAGCCGCTCCTCCTTCAACATACGTGAGTTGTCCTTTGTTATGTTGATGAAAGGGAAAGTGATGCTCCGTTTTCAAATGCCATATATAAGCCGATTGCGGTAACTCGTCGGTGGCGCGCAGGATCTGCTCTGGTGTCTGTTTTTTCATTTGGCCGGATCGAACAATTTTATGGCAATTTATAGAAAATAAATTTGGCGCAGAGAATGGAACTTTGCAGCTTCATCACCATCAATATGTCTACATTATCTTGTAAGTTGCTGACAGCAGCGCTATTGCTGTTGTTTGCCTGCAACAGAAAGGCCTATAGTCAGGACCCTGCCACCCATTATCTCACATTACCCGAAGTCTGGAAAAAGGCCGCTGAGCACAACAAACAGTTGCAGATGAAATACCTGCACGTGCAAAGCATGGATGCCCGCATCAAAAACGCCAAAGCAGAAAAGCTGCCCGAAGTGAAAGCCGATGGTATGTATGGCCGCGTATCCAACCTGCCCATATATGAAGATGGCCTCCTGCACGCACCTGCACAGTATCCTGTGGTACATGAAACCTACAAGTTCGGCGCCGATGCTTACTGGAACGTATATAACGGTGGCAAAACGAACCGCGAAATCAGCATGGCGCAAACAGAGCATGCGCTGGCCCAAGAACAGCAACACCTCTCTGAGCAAGAGATCCGCTATAAAGTCGCTGCCTATTATCTCGACATCTACCGGAACCGCATGTACGAAAAAGTAATGTTGAGAGATATTGCCGACAGAGAACAGGAACTGAATGAGATACGCCAGCTGCAAAAGAATGGCGTAGTATTAAAGAGCGATGTATTGAGAGCGGAGCTAAAGCTGTCCAAGCAGAAAATGACCCTCCTCGAAATCCGTAACAGCATTGTGATTGCGGTGCAACGCCTCAATATCCTTACCGGCGATCCCGACACTACGCCTGTCAACATCGCGATGGATACCCTCGCACTCGCCGCCTCACCCGAACGCACCTACGAAGATTACCTGAATGATGCTTATGAACATTCTTTTACCATGAAGATTTCAGAGAAGGAAACTGCCCTGAGTGAGCTGAAACTCAAGCAGGTAAAGGCAAACGTGCTACCGCGGGTAGGCCTCTTTGCCGAATACGGTTACGCCTATCCGCAGATACTGTTCTATCCCTACAGCGTCGCATTATATGGGCTCGGACAAACCGGCGTAAAGGCCAGCCTGCCCATCTCTGCCTTCTATCTCAACAAACATAAAAAAGAAGAAGCCGCCCTGCACCTCCGGCAACAAGAGATCGAACATGCTGATACCCGCGACCAGGTCAGGGAAGCTGTTAAAGCAGCCTACGTACGCTATACCGAAGCGCTCACCCGCATCCAGGTGGCCAATGACAACATCGCACAGGCACAGGAGAATTTCCGCATCGTCAACAACACCTATTTCAATCAGCTGTCATTGCTCACCGATCTGCTGGACGCAGAAACGCAACTACTGCAATCCCGCTTCGATCTTACCACAGCGCAAGTGACCGCTCAACTCCAATATTATCAACTACTGAAAGCCACAGGCAACCTTTAATCATATGAACAAAACGAATACCGACACCAACACCAACAGAACTGACCGGATTATCTCAAGGATCACCACCATCGTGGCTTCCATAGTGGTGATATGCCTGGCCATCTGGGGGATCAGGACATTGCTCCATCAGCTGAAATACGAAGAAACGAATGATGCACAGGTAGATGAATACATTAACCCCGTAGTAGCCAAGGTGACGGGCTATGTAGAACAGATCCGTTATGAGGAAAACCAGGAAGTGAAAAAGGGAGATACGCTGATACTGATCGATAACAGCGAATACAGTGCTGCACAACAGGAAGCGCAGGCGGCCCTCACTAACGCAGAAGCACAAACGAATGTGCTGCAAAGCAATGTACGCACCAGCGCCGACAATGCCAAAGTATATGAATCGCAGATCGCTGCGGCCAAAGCCAGGCTGGTGAATCAACAACAGGAATACGACCGTTATAAAAAACTGTACGATGTAGAATCCGCTACCAAACAGCAGCTCGACCGTGTGCAGGCGGCGCTCGACGTAGCCCGCTCCGACTACAATACCGCTGTTGGCGCCTACAAGGCCTCGCTTTCAAAAGTAGAAGATGCCAAAGTACAGCAGCAGGCGCTCAATGCAGAGATCAAAAGGAGAGAGGCAGTAGTGAAAAGAAATGAGCTCACCGTTTCTTATACCGTTATCGTTGCGCCTTACGACGGCAAGATGGGCCGCCGTACCATCCAGCCAGGACAACTGATCCAGGCCGGACAAACATTGGCCTTTATCGTTGACCGCGAAGCCGGCAAATGGGTGATCGCCAATTTTAAAGAAACACAAATCCGTCATATGATCGTTGGCGACAGCGCATCCATTACGATAGACGCCTTTCCTGGCAAGACTTTCACCGGACGCATTGAATCACTGTCGGCCGCCACTGGTTCCCGTTTCTCTTTATTGCCACCAGACAACGCGACGGGCAACTTCGTGAAAATTGCACAACGCATTCCCGTACGGATACGCCTACACGGAGATGCAAAAGAGCTGGAAAAGCTGTCTGCCGGGATGAGTGCTATTGTATCAGTAAAAAAACAGCGGAGCTAGGATCATGGGTAAAGGCCAGACGATATTCCGGTCATGGGTCCCCGAATGGCTGATCCGCCTGACCATCATGCTCGTGCTGTTACCAACAGTGATGTTGTTTGCTTTGTCTACTGCCAACGTCAATGCTGCCACTGGTTTCTACGGCGCCGAGCCTGCCGATATACAATTCTCCATGTTGCTGTATTACGCTGCCCTGGCCAGTTTTACGCCACTGGAAAAGCGCTTCTTCAGCCGCATCTCCACCAAAGAATATTTCGTGATCTGTATCGTGATGCAGGTGATCGTTTCCTGGTGTTGTTACAATACGCGACTGATACCGGTGTTGTTTGTCTGCCGCTTTTTGCAGGGGATCATCAATTGCGGCGTAACAAGCATTTGTTTAACCTTGCTGTTCTCCCGCCTGAAATCAGAATATGCACGCGAGATTGGTTATGCGATCTTCTACGCCATGATCCTGTGTTCTGCCTCACTCACCTCCCTGGTGATGGCGCCGATCATCGACGACTACGAATACAACGTATTGTATAAAGTAGTGATCTACACGTTTATACCCGGCGCAGTTTTACTATTATTGTTGATGAACCGCATACACCTGGTCCGCAAAACACCGCTCTACCAGCTGGATTGGGGCAGCTTCTGCTTATATGCGCCCATGCTGATCCTGCTGGGATACGTACTCATATACGGACAACAATATTATTGGTTACAGGATGCACGTATCCGTTGGAGCCTGACCGGAATGGCAGGCCTGTTGTGCTTCTTTATCCTGCGGCAGCTGACGAGGAAGCGCCCTTTCATTCATCTCGAAGTATTCAAATCGAAGGCCTTTATATTTGGCCTGTTGCTGCTCGCGCTGTTGTATGTTATTCGTGGGGCCTTCAACGTTACTACCGCGTATTTCGCTACCGTGCTGGGTATGGACCCTTTGCATATCTATGAGTTGTTCATCTACAATATCATAGGAATCGCTATCGGTGCGGTTGCTTCAGCAAGGCTCATTATCAAAAGGCGTCCTTTACAGTTTATCTGGCTCGCGGGTTTTTTCCTCTTGTTCCTGTTCCATAGCTGGATGTATTTCCATTTCGCATCGGAGGCAGATATGCCTGACTTTATTATGCCATTGATCATTCAGGGCGCCGGCGCCGGTATGTTGATGACGCCGATCATTCTCTTCATCATCTCTTCAGTGCCGGAAGAGCTGGGCCAATCTGCCTCTGCGGTGGGTGTGTTTGTGCGCTATGCGTTCTTTAGCGTGAGTACGGCATTGATCAATTACTTCACCTTGTTCTTCGGGAATATTCATGCCAACAGGTTGAACGATCACGTTACGGTGATCGATGACCGTTTGCCTGAGCGATTGAAAATGTATCAGTCGGCATTGCAAAGCCGGGGCCTTCCGCCAGACCAGGCCGCCAGGGCGGCTAACGGGCTTTTGAGCAGGGCCGTGCAAAAGCAGGTGTTCCTGAAATATGCGATGGATTATTATGAATGGATCGCGATATTGATTTGTGTGACCATGTTGATGATCATCATGGCGCCATTTATCAACCGGACGATCATCAACGTACGTTCCAAACAGCCCGCAGCGGCTACCTTTTAATCCCTTGGAAAGCAGGAGAGGGGCTGATTTTTAGGCATCAACCCCTATCCTCTTCCGTATTTGCTTTTTAGTCGCATGAACCTTTGTTCAAGTAGATAATAACTGGCAGCAGCAAGCAGGTATACCAGCAGAAAATCAAGGAGGAAGAGCAGGTAGACAGGTAGATGAATGGTTTTGATGATGACGATCTGTAAGATAAAATGGAAGATGTACATGCCATAGGAAACCTTGCCAATGGCCACCAGTGGCTTTGTTTCGAGGAGAGCGGTGAGTGCGCGTTGCAGGGGACTGTGAAACTCGCTGGTCAGTAAGAGGAGAATGGCGGCAGACAGGAAATTCAACACCAGGAAATACCATACATGTCCGTACGACGAAATATCCCGTACATAGAATCCCAGCACAGACCAATACGGTGCATAATGACTATCGAAATCATATCCCCGGATGCTGGTTTTATCGGCCAGCAGGTAGTTGGCTGTTCCGGCGGCCAGCGTTATCATTAGCGCTGCAATGAAGTACCAGTGCGGCTTTCGTACGGAGCGCTGTAAACTGAACAGGTGCAGGCCGGCGCCTATGAAGAACGCATCCAGGTAGCTTAACGGGAACGTATATACGATATCCCAGGCCTGGTAATCCGCCTTGCCATGCAGTTGCATGAAGTATACCAGCCACCAACGAAAAGCCGGTCCTAGTAAAAGTATCACAAGCGTTAATACACGCAGGCGCTTCAAGGACAGCAGGAAAATGAGCAGCGGAAAGGTCAGGTAAAATTGTTCCTCCACGCAAAGCGACCACAGATGCGTGTATACGGAACTCAGCGACCAATTGCCGAAGAAGGTCAGGTTATATGTGTACGTGAGCAGGTACGGTAACTGCCGCCAATATGCTGGCGGAAAGCCGGTTACGGCGCATATCAGCGCGAAGGCCAGCAGGTACGCATAATACACCGGAAATATCCGAAGCACGCGGCGGCCCCAGAATTTCCGGAGCCGGACGCCAAGGTCCGCAGGCTGCATTTTTTCTCTCAACAAAATCCCGCCGATCAAATACCCCGATAACACAAAGAATAACTGGATACCGATCCATCCGAAATGGAGTATCTCGAAGTGATATAACATCACCAATGTAATGGCGACGGCTCTCAAACCGTCGAGGCTTTTAATATAGGAACCCGCTGAGAATGGCGTATTTGAAATGTCTGGATGTAAGGACGTGTTTATCGTACTCATAGCAGCCGGCAAAGGGTAGTAGGGATGTATAAATGAGTTCGAATATAGATGAATTACTTCACAGTGTCTTGATTTATTTAACATAATATAAATTATAAGACTATTCATAACCACCAAATTAGAAAGTAATTACATATGTGCGCATTTGTGTTAAAAGTGAATTTTTAGAATGTGAAGATTTCAGGATCAGTGCCTGAATAATTTCGTTAACGAGATAAAAGTATCTTATTTTCAATACCAGCCAAAAATTTTCTTCCAGCCGCCGTAGGATTTCGCTAACTACGCCGTCCCATGCAGGACTTCCGCCCAAGGATCACTCGGAATCAATAAGAGAATTAAATTATCATGCTCATCATAAGCCCGGTGATGTAGAAACATCTGTCCGGGGCTGGTCGGTTTGGTAAATGAAACAGGCAGCGGTGTAAAAACATCACTGCGGAAAACATTAATAATTTTTATATGTTAACGATTATCATACAAATTTTGGGACGAGGTAAAAACCCCATCCCGGCATCGATCCTGTGCTAATAGTGATGCCCTTTAGCGCTCCGGTTGTAGGTTTAGAACAATCCCATCTCCGTAGAACTCCCGCAAAACCTTTTCGATCCTCTTAGTTTCTGTGTTGCTGAACACTGGCTTGCCGTCCATGTCCAGCAATTTCAATCTGCGATAATACGTCGCCACGCTCCAACTACATTCCGCGCAGATTTTCCCCCTAAGAATGTTTGGCAACTCAATAAGTTCTGAATGTGCGCGGGCCAGTAAATTCCTGTTCTGTATAGTTACTGGGGCTGATATCATATAGAAAAGATTAGCGAAAATGAATAAAACCGGGGGAGGGCGCTGCCGCCGCGCCACTCCCCCCTTCCCCCACCCCGGCGGGGGTTTCCAAACAATGGAAAAGGGGGGCTGCATCAGTCAACCACTGTTCCAGCCCTTGCAAAAAAAATTCTAAGTCATCCCGTTCGATGCCGTCGAGTTGATCAAATTTCTTTGATGAGAGAACAGAGCAACGCAGATGATGTAAAAAAGCATTTACATCGTCTGCGCAATATGTTGCTAGTATTGGATTTAAAGGGAGTTCGGCGAGAATATAATGCGCGCTGATAACAATCTCTATAGCACTTTTGAAAGCCGAAAGATATTGCTGATCCGCAGCGCCCAGGCTCTTGTAATGTTGTGTAGCCTTAAATAATTTAACCAGCTTGCCAAAGCTGGTAACTGATTGCGAGAAAGAAAACCATTCGTGTAGGGAGATTTTCCGAGTATCAGATTTGGGTGTCGAAGCGTTTGCAGTGATCATAACAAAGGGGGTTGGTCACCGTCTAAACTTCACGGA
The DNA here is from genome assembly GCF_902167635.1 of Chitinophaga vietnamensis. Classification (GTDB taxonomy): domain Bacteria; phylum Bacteroidota; class Bacteroidia; order Chitinophagales; family Chitinophagaceae; genus Chitinophaga; species Chitinophaga vietnamensis. The sequence continues at coordinate 715,649 of NZ_CABHMS010000003.1, read as the reverse complement.
CACCGGAGGCGCCAGAAAATTTGGGGCACTTGCATCCCCATGCCAACCCCGAAAGTTAAGTTAGTTCCGGGGCGGCGCGAGGTGTTTTGATCCGTTAAAGTTTAGACCCGCTAAAGATATAAAAAATTACAACACGCGAAATAAAACGTACTTGGAATTTTCACCAACTTCGTATATCCCTGCGGGTTTGTGAAGGATAGAAAAGTCTACATTGTCAGGCCAGCACTGCATTTTAAGGCTCTCTACCACGTCATCATTTTTTAACTTACCGACTAAGATATGTTTGTAGTCAACATTATACGAAATCTTATCACGTACCAAAACATCGTCAGGAAGCTCCTGAAAAGGTAACATTAAACCGAACCTGATTCGGCCATCGATGTGACTTTCGCCGACACCGGGGTGTACGCTCATGCTTTCATGAACACATTGAACGTAGTCGGCACCGAAGGAATCAAAATAATCGATTTTGTGGATTGTCCCTTCCATGCTCATAATGTTCCATGCTGTTGCCACATCCACAAGCCTAGCCGGAATCACAATACCTTTTACCTTTGCCACATTCGGTAAGCCTTGCGGTACTGTTACATTCGTTACAAGCTGCCAGCCAGGGTAAGTAGGCGGAAATCCGAGAGCTGACTTTGTTTCTATTATAGTGATACCCTTTTCAGCAAACGTGTACCATTCAGGATCGTTAACAAACTGTACTTTCAATAGTTCCACCGGCTGAAAAGCACCATAGCCAATGACTTCAGGCGTTACGGTTTGTACCTGATACTTTGGCGCTTTGATTGCTTCAAAAAACTGATCGTTAAAGGCAAAACCCCCGTTTACTTCTGTGTTACCGTGTGTCATTAGTCCAAACTGTTGATTATAGTTGTTTTTATTTGTGCCTGTTCGCTGTTGTTGAGATACTTCTTCACGTCAGCACGGAGGCTTTTACCTTTGCTATATTGTTGATAATACTGGCTTGTTAGCTTGGCTTCCTCGATGGTGTTAAGCCTGTTCAGGTTTTGGATAACTGCATCTTCGTCCTCATCAAACCGCCAGTCAAGAATAGGGATCACGCCGAACATATTGTGCGTATTCCAAATGGCCTTTTCGGCTTTCTCTGCTACATCCCTGCAAACCGCTATCCTGTCTTTACTTACGTTGGAAGATGCCGCTACTGCTTCCAATTCCGCAACCCCCATCACCACCTTACTCGCGGCTTGAAACCCGCGCCATAAGTAGTAGATAACAGCCACTATGATGCCGTAAAGCAGATACGTTTTAATCTGGTCTTTTCTCATTGGTGTAGGTTTAAAATGTAGTACATCGCAGCAAGGAAAATCGCTATGGACAAAAGAATGAAAGACGATGCCGTTACTGTGGTGATAGGCAGTTTAGTTTTCGCCTTTAGCTTCTCCACGCCGGTAGCCCACCTCTTTTTTATCTCGCCTTTTGTAATTACCCCTGAGCTATCAACGTCGAATCCTTTGTTCCACAAGTATCGTTTCGTCCCTTCAGTAGCAAAAACAGTACTATCAGGTTTATTAAACAATGGCGGGTGAAGCATCAGGCAATAAACGTCAAAAGCCTCATTGGGTGGAGCTGGATACACTTTCTTTAATTGCAAAAAATATTTCTCAACGTAAACAAGTTGCTGTGATACCGTCATAGCAGGCAACCGTTTATACAACCCCTTCTCAATTCCTTCCGCAGTACTTTCAAGAAATTGAATCAGTCCGGTGGCACCTGACGAACTGTTTTTAATGCCGGGGGAAAACGTTCCCCCGGTTTCAAACATAATGCAGTCCACCAATGAAAGAGCCGGAAAGCCCAACCGCTGCTCGATCCCCAAGATCAACGATAACTCGTTACTGGTTAACATCGCTTGTTTTTTTGGATTCCAGCAATTCGGGGTACTGCTCACTCACCTTTGTGACAGCGGATTTGATGCATTCCACCACAATAAGAAGCACGCCCGCATATTTCAAAATTTTCAGAATATTATTCATAGTATATCAATTTAATTACCATGTCATAAACATGACATTATGATAACAGTATTATCAAAAAGTCATAATCATGACATTTTTAAATGAATCAATTTGACTTCTTACTTTCCTTTAAAGAACCGGCCAAAATAGCCACCATTGGGAGCGTTAGGGTTCGCCACCATCCGCAAGTCAGGAATAACAAGAATGCGTTTAGCAACGTTGTAGAAGCCTGTAAACGTCTTCCGGCCATCCGATGCGCTCACCGAAACGACCCAGTGTTCGTAGTTCGGGTTGGCAGTATCGCGCTCCTTTCGTGGTACGGCCACGAAACTGATCATGCCACGGCGGCGTGAATAATTCCAGCCTTTTAATAGCAAATCATCAACACGTTCGCCGGTTTTCCTTGATACCCAACCGTTTTGGCTTTTGCAGCCGCTGTGTTTCTTGTTCTGTCGTTGGCTATAACTTCCACGGCTATACGAACGGTTAAGCGTGCGCGGATAGCTGTTATAGCCACGATTGTAATTACCGTATGCCATGATTACCGCCTTTTATGGTTTGACTTTTTCCAAACAAAAACCACAACCAAAATGAGTCCGAGAACCGCCGTAGCCTTGCCCGGAAGCGTGGTAAAAAATTCTTTCAACTTTTGCATTATCTACGTTTTTTCTTGTGATTGTTATTGTAAACCTTGTAAATGAGAATCGCCAGGGCTATCGCTGGCAGCCACTTTAAATACTTCCACACATCAGGTGAAACACCAACAGCGTTGGCTGTATTCAAAGTTGTTACCGCTGCGTTTGCACCAGCAACCGCGCCAGTAGCAGCCGTTGCAAGAAGCTGCTGACCGGCAGGATTGAGAACAGATGCCGGGCGACCATCTTTCATTTGCCCGTATTTGGCTACATAGTCAGCATCCGAAAGGTCCCGTTTGTCTGCTTCTTCCTGCGAAATCATCATAGCGCCCTGCCCCACTATCTTGCTGGCAATTCCACCAACAAAGGGAATCGCCCCGGCGACGGTGTTAGCTGTCTTTCGCAGGAGGTTGCCAAAGAAAGTACCGCCGGGTTTGCGTTTGAAGAGGTTACCCAAAAAGCTCATGGTTAAAAGGATTTGTGCTTTTCCGTGTAGATCACGAAAGGCGAGTTATCACGTGGGGTTATTGCCACTTTGTAGGCGTCGTAACAGGACAATGATATATACTTCTCATATCCTGCAACAACATTAGCACCTGCCGAATCAACACTTACGAGGTCGTTGATAGCACGTGCAAGGTATTCCAGCTCCGCGCCGGAGTACTTCACTGTTTTCACCGGGTAGACTATATCAATTTCATCGATGAGCGCGACAGGTAAATGCAGCATGGTAGAATCGGCGACGTTCAGGTCTTTTGTCTGTCCCGTGATCGTAACAGCAGAGATGTTTTTGTAGGTGCTTGAAAGGATAGGCGCGTCAATGCTGCTAATGTTCATAACATTGGTAGCTTTCGCACCATCAAAGGAGATTTTGATGTATTCACCCTCTTCAAGATGCAGTGAACCATCTGGGCTAAGTTTGATCAAACCCTTAACTAAGTTGGTATCCCTCAAATAAAAGCCTTCTTCAAATGTGTTCATCTCAAACGCAGTTGCGAAAGGCATACGCGGGTAAATCTCTTTACTACCGCGATTCTTGCTGAAGAAATCTACTTTAAGCGTGATCGTTGATAAGTCAACCCCAGCCGGATCAGCAAAATGGAATCCGATGCCATGCGCTGAACTTTGCAAATAGATGTCATCTTTGCTAGAGCCTGTGAAGTTCGATAATAGTTTCATTGAATTTTTTTTTCAAAGAAACTTAACCGGCTTCACAGGCTCACCCTAAAAGCATCCACTGTGGCCCAATTAGGCCCGATTATTACCCGTTGGGGGGTCCCAAGAAATACCGTACAGTTTTTGCAAATGATAATCGGTAATTCGCTTAGATTCAATCCTGCGGCGATCTTCAGCGATCCACCTTTTTGCCGTCTTCTCGCATATATTGAAAATAGCCATATAGTCCTTGTGTGTCAAAACCTTAAACGAAATTGTCTTTGTCATAACTTTAACGGATTTTCTCGTCATTCAAATAGTTCCTGTTGCCGGTATTCATCACTTATAAAACCGGCTCGCTTTCCGATGGCGGAAAGATCGGCACTTCCGTTGGGGAAGTGCTTCAAATACCATTTTACAAGTGCTCGTTTTTCAATGTATTCAAATAAAATCTTGGCACCATAGAAGGCGTAGTTAACATCTATCTTTCGCATATCATTGTTATGCTGTTCCATGCGTCGTATAAATACCTTATCCATGCGTGAACTTTCCAATTTATCCGAAAGCCTTAACACCCTTGTGTTTGGACGTATAAGTTCAAGCAAGTGTACTTCTTCCATTCTATCTTTCCGGTTCCCCTGATTGTTATGCACAAAAGAAAAGTGCTTATGGAAGAGCGTTTTAAACAGCGTGAAACTCATTTCCGGCGTAATGACTTCTAGGCCATTGAATGGCACCACTTCGCCGCCATCATAGTCTAGCAACTCCTTACACGAACTTTTCAAACTAAACTCAAGCCGCCAAACAGTTTCTTTTTCATCAAAGCCAGCGGCAGCCCACATCTCGCGAATCCAGGGCTTATTCTTGTTCGCCTCAAGTTCGCGGCTTTTGTTGTAGAGATAATAGTTTAACTCGCTGGTCTTACTGCCGAAACGCAGATACTCAAAGGTGTTGCAGGATTGATGTTCCCCGCTAACGCTAAACTTGGCTTTGTGTTTTTTGAGATAGATATCACCAAGGAAATCCCGGATAAATTTCTCCGGTGACAGGCCGTCTTTAAAGCTGATGAAGTCCATAGCAATATCGATCCGGCTGATGGCGTGAAATCGAAAATTATATTGCTCTAACAACTCCGCCACAAACCGGCGTAGATCAGGTTGATAGAGGAATTTATTTTCGATCTTCAGCAATCCCATATCACCACCGAGAAAGCTGGCGTGCGGCTTGCACGCCAACGTAGCGCATCGCTCGTAGATGCCTGAAGGCATCAAAACTGAAATCTCGTACACCTCTTTAAAGTGCCGGGTTTGCAAATCCAGTTTTTCCGTATGATACTTAAAGTTGTCTTTGGCTTCAATCGACACCGGACACTTTACGTGTAATTGAAGCCAGTCGATAACATGGCAATAATTCATAACTGTAGATTAAAATTTGCGAATCATTAAGCGAATGGCAGAATCACTCCCGTATTACTTCACGGGAGTTGTCAAAGGCGGGTGACCACTTCTAAAGCAGGAAGAGAAAAGTATCTTGATAACTTTAAATAGAAATGGCGAGATTCATAAAATCTTACATCAACAGTGAATTTGCGGTGCTGTGGCTTGACGGTAACACTTCCATCATCGTGAAAAACGACATAGTTGTTAACGGCTGTACCTTCTGTCTTATACTTCGGGAAAAAGATTGCGTTACCATGAACAGCCTGTGCGGGTACGTCATGATATTTGAGGAATTTCATAAAAGCCCGCTTGTTTACAAGCCCCTCGCCTGCTTTCCACAGTATTCTACCGATATCAGACGCAAATTGTAATCGGATAACACACGGTAGATAAGACAAATTGAAGAGTAGAATAATTTCGGCTTGCTCCTTGGTTGTTGGGAACTCTTGCCGATCAGCACCGTAAAAAAACAGATGTTGTTCCACGGTACTGATCATTGGGGCCTTGGGGCAGTTGCTACAGTAACTTTGACTGTTGGGGACGGTTTGGGTTAGGTCTTTTCGGATCATAAAAGTAAGTGGGTTTTTATGCTGATCCGATGATCTTCATAATCCACATAACAAACTGTTAAGAATGAAAACTTTAACAGTATGCTTTGTAAACTCACTTAAACATTAGCTCGATAAAATGCAATACCAAAGCCAGTTTTAAAAAGTGCGGTGCTAAACTGCGAATTTCTTGTCTTGAAAAAAAATAATTCTCTTGAACTCAATACTATCGCTGCTTTAGGAAATTCCTTCAAAAAAGATTCTCAAAAAGGACCACACAGTTCAAAAAACCTATTTACATTAGCTCCGTAAACGATCATTACTAACTAAAACTTGGCTATTATATAATCAATCCTAATATAAGGAACTTTAAAGGACCTTGTGGTGGCTACTTCTTATCAAGTAACTTGTACAAAATAGAGAACATTAGACCAGAAAAACATATTCTCTATTTGTGTTATAGATACTATAAATTATAAGAAAATAACCGACTACTAAAGATGGCTATTGATACTAAGGTTAACTACTTACAGATTTTTCGTCTGGTCCTTTAAATAAAAAACGCGCACCAGATATTCTGGTGCGCGCTATATTAAATAATCTCTCAACTTATTCTGCCTTCGAAACTGCCGTCCGTTGCGCGCCATAAATCCCTGAATGCCCGCTGAAATAATACGCCGTAAAACAAGCCACCGCAAAATACAACACGTATTCGGCGCCGAATAATTCAATGCCCATTAGCGTACAGGCAATGGGTGTATTGGTTGCCCCGGCGAAAACAGCTATAAACCCGAGGCCGGCGAAGAGGTCTACCGGTGCGCCCAATGCCAACGCCAGCGCATGACCCAGTGTTGCACCCATAAAAAACAGGGGCGTCACCTCTCCCCCTTTGAATCCCATGCCCAAGGTAACAGCCGTGAAAACCAGCTTCCACAGCCAACTCCAGCCGTTTACACTGCTGTTGGCCTGAAACGCCGCCACAATACTAACGCCGTCGGGCGATTTGCTCGTTACGCCGAGGCCGAGATAATCCGTTGTTCCTGCCAGGAATGTAAGGGCGATCACCATTAGACCTCCGGCAACAGGAATGAGCCATGGTATTTTAATATAGGCGTTCGCGTGATCCTTGATGCGATGCATCAAAGTGGAAAAGAGGAAGCTCGTGAGCCCGAAAGCCACACCGGCGAGTATCACTTTCGCCAGCAACAACAGATCGGTGTGTATAAAAGGAATGGCGCCGGTAGCAGCCTGGTAATGTATTTCGTAATGTGTATGATGAATGCCCCAGGCGCTGCAAACAATATCAGCAAGTATACCGGCGATGAGACAAGGCACCAGCGCATCGTAGCGGATCGCGCCGATGGCCAGCACTTCCAGCGCAAAAACAGCGCCGGTGAGCGGTGTACCAAATACGGCGCCGAAGCCTGCGGCGATCCCTGTCATCAATAAAATTCGTATATCCTTCTGCGTGAGTCCCAATTTGCGCCCGATCAGGCCGGCCATACTGCCACCGATCTGTACGGCGGTGCCTTCCCGGCCGGCAGAGCCGCCAAAGAGATGCGTGATGATAGTAGTTAGCAGCACCAAGGGCGCCATACGCGCAGGCACGCCGCCACCTGGCTGATGTATCTCCTCCATGATCAGGTTATTGCCTTTCTCTGCATCACGGCCACCAAGGCGGTATAGCCAGTAGATGCCCACGCCGGCCAGCGGTAACAGGTATAATAACCATTCATGTTCCCAGCGGTAATGCGTTACCAGGTCCAGCAGCCATAAAAACAACGCCACCAAAGATCCTGCGATAAGCGCAACAGGAATCACCAGTACTGTCCATCTCAACAGCTGGTACGTAATCTTAAATTGATCAAATGTATTTTTCAGACGCAAAAAAATGTGAAACTATAAAAATGCGAGAATTTACGAATGTAGGGGTTTGTCGCAAATTCTCAAATTCTCACATTCGTAAATTCGTAAATCCTCAAATCATATGTTGCGCATAAAACGCAGCGCCCCAGAGGGCCGATTTATCATTATTCACAAGATGGATCGGCACGCTGGCCAGCAGTTCCGCCATACGGTCGCCTTGCAGATAGTGATGGTAAAAGTCGCCCGTTTCCAGCAGCGGCGCTATCTTCGGCGGAATACCGCCACCGAGGAAAAGGCCGCCCGTAGCCTTCATCTTCAATACAAGATTGGCGGATTCCCGCGCCAGGTAACGTACAAACAACTCCATCGTTTTAATACAGATCGTCACCTCTTTCGCCAGCGCCGCCTTGCTGATCGCCGCAGAAGCATCTCCCGTCTGTATGGCCGTGCGCATAGCTTCCGGCTCTTCCATCCCTCTCACATCTCTCAAAAACATATAAATATCATATATCCCTGGTCCCGAGATCACACGTTCCCAGCTGGCTACCTCATATTTCTCCTGTAAATATTTTAATAACTGGATATCCAGTTCTGTTCTCGGTGCAAAATCTGTATGGCCGCCCTCTGTGGGGAATGGATGATGATATTGCCCGTCCCAATACATGCCAGCCATGCCCAAACCCGTTCCTGGCGCGATAATGGCAGCATTGCCCCTGTGATCAGCAGCGCCGCGGTGCAAGGTCGTTAACTGCTGCGGCGATAATGTGGCCAGTCCGTAAGCAGTGGCTTCCAGGTCATTGATCAATGCCACCGATCTAATGCCGGTGCCTTGCCTGATCTCGTCCACGCTCAGCTCCCGCGACAGGTTGGTCAGCTCCACCTTGCCATTCACTACCGGCCCGGCAACGCCAATGCATATACGCTGTGGCGGGGTATCTTTACCCTGCGCAATAAAATGCTGGATGATTTCCGAAAAGCTGGCATACTCGCGCGAAGCATAGGTATCCTGCCGAACCACGTCCAGCGCGCCATCCAGGCTGCTGAACAATGCCAGGTTCGTTTTGGTGCCACCCAGATCTCCGGCAAGCAAATAGATGGTTTTCCCTTCTTCGGGCGGCGTTGTCGCGAATTGAGGCAGGTAATGCTGCTTTTTAACTGTCTGTAACATCATGTGGAACTTGTTCCTTAAAAATAATTAAATGGAACGGCATTTGTTCTTCCTCAGAACAATTTTCCCGGAAATATGTAGTTGAGATAATATAAACCATTGTTTATGGAGAGACATACTTATCAGACTGGACTTATCGGCAATTGCTCCTTCATGGCGCATATTAACAGGAACACTAATATAGATTGGCTCTGCTGGCCCCGCATGGACAGCTCCTTCATCTTCGGCGGCCTGCTGGACAAAAAAAAAGGTGGTGAATTTTCCATACTGCCGGAAGGCGATAACAGCACACACCAATATTACCTGGAAAATACCAATATCCTCTGTACAGAGATCACCACGCACGAAGGCAGCTACCGTATCACAGATTTTGCACCACGGTTCATGCAATATGAACGCTTCTTCAAGCCCCTCATGCTGATCCGTAAGGTAGAGCCGCTCGACGGCTCACCCCGCATCCGTGTGAAATGCAAGCCAGTATGCGATTACGGCGCCATACAACTGCATCCCCTGCGTGGCAGCAGCCATATCGAGTTTGCCGGTTGCGATGAACGTATACGCCTTACCACCAACATCCCCGTGAGTTATGTGTTTGAAGAAGAATATTTCGTGTTGAACGATGTGAGGTACCTGATACTCACCTATGGCCACCCGCTTGAAGCGCCGCTGGCCAGTACTGCAGACCGTTTCCTGCGGGATACCACCACCTACTGGCGCACCTGGATCAAACATTCTTCCATCGCCAATTATTTCCAGCCATATGTGATCCGCTCCGCCCTCGCTTTAAAGATCCATCAATACGAAGATACCGGCGCCATCATCGCCGCCAGCACCACCAGCTTGCCCGAATTTCCCGATAGTGGCCGTAACTGGGACTATCGCTACTGCTGGCTGCGCGACACCTATTATATTATCACCGCACTTAATCACATCGGGCATTTTGAAGAGATGGAACGCTACTTCGGCTATATCACAGATATCTCCTTCTCAGGCGATTTCCGCTATCAGCCGCTGTATGGCATCACCGGACAAAAAACGCTTTCCGAAAATATACTTCCTCACCTCGACGGCTATATGGGCAACAAGCCCGTGCGCGTTGGCAACCAGGCCTACGAACATATCCAGAATGATATCTATGGCCAGGTGCTCATCTCCATGCTGCCGCTCTATACAGATCACCGCTTTGTTTTCAGCGAACGCAAAGACTCCGACCGGTGGATCAACCTCCTGCTGGACAAGATCGCCCGCACCATCGACGAAAAAGATGCCGGTATCTGGGAGTTCCGCAACATGGCTAACGTGCACTGCTATACGAATTTATTCCAGTGGGCCGGTTGCTGCGCCGCTGAAAAAATGGCCCGCACCATCGGTAACAACGACCTGCTGCAAAAAGCGCTTGCCCTGAAAGAGCGCGCCGCCGCCCACATCGAGAGCTGCTACGACCCGGTACGTAAAGTATATACGAATGCCGCCGGCAGCCAATACCTGGATGCCAGCACCTTACAGCTCATCATGATGAACTACCTCGACCCGGCCTCCGAGCGTGCCCGCGACCACCTCGCCGCCGTCGAGAAAGAACTGAAAACACCGGAAGGGCTCTTCTACCGCTACCTCCACTCCGATGATTTCGGCAAACCCAAAACCACCTTCCTCGTTTGCGCCTTCTGGTACGTCGAAGCCCTCGCCTGCGTAGGCCGCCTCGATGATGCCCAGCGCGAATTCGGACAACTGCTGCAATACTCCAACCACCTCCTGCTTTTCAGTGAAGACGTAGAATCCGAAAACGGCAGCCAGTGGGGCAATTTCCCCCAAGCCTACAGCCATGTAGGCCTCATGAACGCCGCCTACCGCATCGCAATGAAACTGGATGTGCCGATATTTATATGATTTCTTGATTTACGGATTTCTTGATTTACGGATTTGAGCGGAGACGACAATATTGTTCATCTCCGCTCAAATAAATCAAGAAATCCGTAAATCAATAAATCCGAAAATCTCCACTATTTCTTCAGTGTCCGCAACAAGTGCCTTACTTCGTGATGGCTTCTCAGATAGTACTGCGCCGCAGATACCTGGCTGCCGACCTTGATAGTGATGGCTTTGGACGGCAGCACTTTGAAAATATCTTCATCCGTCACGTCGTCGCCAAGAGCCATGATGAAATCATATTTTTTGTGATGCAGCCAGCTGAGAGCCGCCTTGCCTTTGTTGATCTCGATGTTCTTTACTTCAATGACCTTATCACCGGGTAATACCTGCAAACCCTTTTCCTGTGTGTAGTAGCGGAGGGTGCCCATGAGTTCATTGGCCCGCAGCTCACCAAGACCGGATTCCACTTTACGGTAATGCCATACCAGCGAAAAACTTTTCTCTTCAATGAATGATCCGGGTGTGCGGTCGGTGGTCACTTCCAATATGGGTAACAGCTCTTCTTTCCAATGATCGTTGAGACCAGGCAACTGGTACCACTCCCCTTCTCTCGTTTTTTGCCACGCGCCGTGTTCTGCGATGAGGTCCAAAGGCATATGACCGAACCATTCGCCGAGGGTCTGGTGTTTCCGGCCGCTGATCATTACCACATCGTTGCCGGGAACGGCGGCAAGCTCCCGCAGCAGCTGGTACAGATCAGGATCAGGAGATGCCATATCGATGTTGGTTTGAAAACCTACCAGGGTGCCATCGTAATCGAGGAAGATGATACGGCGCTTGGCCTCACGGTATTGCTGCCGTATCTGGACGGCCGTTTCAGGGCTCACTCTGCGCGCCAGCATATTCTGTTGCATCGTATTCACTTCCTGCAGGCGTGTCATGAAGAGCTTTACCCAGTGATGGATATTGAATTTAGACACCATCTGGCGCATCTGCCGCATGCGGCGTTGTTGCTCTGCCAACGGCATGTTCAGCGCATCGGTGATGGCATGCGTCATAGCGCCGATGTTATTCGGGTTCACGATGATGGCATCAATCAGTTCTTTCGATGCGCCGGCCATCTCGCTGAGGATCAGTACTCCATCATCATTATTGCGGCTCGCTACATATTCTTTGCTCACAAGGTTCATGCCGTCGCGCATCGGCGTGACCAGGCAAATATCTGCGAAATTGTATAGCGCTGATAATACTTCCACCGGAAAGGAGCGATAAAAATATTGTACGGGATGCCAGCTCAGTGTGCGGAAGCGCGCATTGATATTCCCCACCTGCTTGTCGATCTCGTCGCGCAGCTCTTTGTACTGCGGCACGGTATCACGCGAAGGCACCACGATCATATACAATACTACTTTGCCCAGGTATTCGGGATACAGTTGCAGTAAAAGTTCAAATGCCTGTAAGCGTTGCAGAATGCCTTTGCTATAATCGAGTCGGTCGATCGACAGCACCATTCTCTCTTCCCTAAAATTCTCCTTCAGGCTTTGTATTTGTTCCAGTACAGCTTTGCTATGACCAAGCTCGGAGAATTTTTTGTCGTCGATGCCCATTGGAAATGTTTCCACTACTGTGGCGCGATCATTATAATTAACCACGTTGGCAGAAGTGTTCACCGGCAGGATACGGCTCACCGCATTGAGGAAATGGCGGGTATCATCGAAAGTATGGAAGCCCATGAGATCTGCGCCCAGCATGCCTTCCAGCAGTTCTGCCCTCCAGGGTATGAGCCGGAACAATTCATAAGACGGGAACGGGATATGTTGGAAGAAGCCAACAGACACCTCCGGCATTTCGTTGCGTATCATTCCAGGTACCAGTAAGAGCTGGTAGTCATGTACCCAGATCACATCTCCGGGAGCGGCATGCTGCAAAATAATATCCGTGAATTTTTTATTGACCTGGTAATACGCATCCCAATAGCCCTGATCATAGCGGGCATAAACGGACATATAGTGGAAAACCGGCCACAGTGTTTCATTGGAAAAACCTTCATAATAGTTGTTGATCTCTTCCTGTGTGAGGAACACGGGCACCAGGTTCATTTTACGCAGGTCTTTGATCACTTTTTCCTGCTGTTTCGGATCGCTGATCTCTTGTCCTGGCCAGCCGATCCAGATGTTGTTACCTTCTCTGTAAATAGATCCCAAACCGGTTGCCAGTCCGCCTTCGCTGGCTTGCAGCGTAAATTCACCGTCTTTTTCTGCAATCTTTACCGGTAGCCTGTTCGATACAATAATGGTCTTTCGCATAGTCAGTTTATATATCTATTATCAAATTACTTTCTCATGTGGGATAGCTCCAACAAAACAAAAAATGCACCCAAAAGAGCGGAACCTGGTAGACTGATAATGATGATGCTGCTATAGCGGCGAAGGTTCATCAGGGTTATCCGGAAGATGGATAGGGCTATTCCTGCGTAAACTGTAAAAACGCAATATACGGAAAATGAAGGGTTTAAGCAAACAAAAGCGCGGCGGGATCAATAAGCGGTGAAACGTTCCATCAGCTGCAAGCCGCTCAGCGCCTCGCTTACAGCGCATGGATTCGGGCCCTCGCCCAGAAAATATTTCACGGTGGCGGCAATCATTGGCGCCTGGATATGTATCGGGTTTTCAAAAGAGAAGTACTCCGCACGCTCACCGCGGTGTAAAGTTACCTTGTCGAAATGCCGGAAGAAATGAAAGCGGATACTGCCCTCACTCCCGCTGATGAGGCACTCATCCTGCTCATCCGGGTGTTGCGCACTGAAGTTCCACTCACCCGTGAAAAGGATATCTCCCTCAAACCTCGCCTGGCCGCTAACGGTGGCGGGTATACGAAGATCAGCGCCGCCGGGCAAACCATCGGCCGCCAGTGGCGGGCCGAAATAATCCAGCAGGATATCCAGCTGATGCGGCGCCAGGTCATGAAAATAGCCGCCTCCGGAGATGGCAGGATTGAGCCGCCAGCCATTATTTTGTTGGGGAGATGATTTGAAGAGACGGAGGCTTACGCTGTTAACACGGCCGATACGCCCCTCTGCCAATAGCTGTTTCACAAACAGGAAAGCAGGCAGCCGGCGCCGGTAATGCGCCACTACGGCCTTTACTGCTGAATTACTAACGGCATCGGCTATACGATTGGCGCTCAGTGCATTCAATGCCACCGGCTTCTCTATGTATACGGGCAGCCCGCGGCGGATAGCGGCCAGCGCATAGGTCTCGTGACTATCAGGCGGCGTGGCAATATATATGGCATTGATTCCCGGATGATCCAGCAAAGCATCGGCCTGATCATACCAGTGCGGCACGCCATGACGGCGTGCATAATCTTCTGCCAGCGCGCCATTTCTGCGCATCACTGCTACCAGCTTGCTGTTGGGCGCCTCGTTAAAAGCAGGCCCGCTCTTTACTTCCGTCACATCCCCGCAGCCAATGATTCCCCATCTGATCATACTTTATTTTTTACCGAGTGTCATTAATACTACGCCTGAAATTACGATACCGGAGGCAATTCCCACCATGGCCGTCACGCTTTCATGGCCGATGGCCCAGCCGAGGAACATGGCCACGATCGGATTGATATAGGCATAGGTGGAGGTAAGCCTTGGCGGCGCATTACGTGTCAGCCAGCTATAAGAGGTATAACCGATCAGGGAGCCAAAGAGGATCAGGTAAATGTAAGCCACCCATCCTTCTGTGGGCATCAAGGCAGGCGTACGCCATGCGCCGGGCTCCAGTATAAAACTGACGAGCAGCGAGAACAGGCCGCCGGCCAGCATCTGTATGGCCGTACTGCTCACTTGCGTGGGCATCGGCAAGCGCTGCACAAATAAAGAGCCCACCGCCCAGCAGATATTGCCCGATACCACTACGGCAATAGGCCATAACGGAAACGTGCCTACGTCGTTGTGCCGGAAAGGATTAAATAAAATAAACAGGCCGAGAAATCCGACCCCGATACCCAGGAGCGTTAGCGCCGAAGGGCGCTTGCGACTGAAGAAGGCCCAGTCGAGCCCCATGAACCATGCCGGCATAGCCGCCACCAGCAAGGCTACCAGGCCGGAAGGCATGTAATGCACCGCGACGGCCACCGTGGTATTGCCCACGCCTATTAATAAGATACCTACAAAACAGGCCGAGAGCAACTGCTGGCGTGTAACAGGCTCCCGCTCCTTCAAACGGGCGACGATCAGCAGCAGCAAGCCGGCCACCAGGAAGCGCATGGCCGAAATAAAAAATGGCGGCACCGACTTCGTCACGATCTTCATGCCCAGGTAAGTAGAGCCCCAGATGATATATACCGCCAACAGATAAAGGATCGTATTTCCGCTGATGCTATTGGTTTGCTGATTTTCGTTCATGGCTTGTCTTCTTTTTATTTCGCTGTTGAAACCTTTGTACTTTATTGATATCACCGCAGGTGCTCATGCTGCACCAGCGGCGGGAGCCATTGCGGCTTTTGTCGAGAAACAGCCAGCCGCAGGCGGGGCATTCCCTCACCTGCCCTGTTTTTTCGCTGCTGAGTAAGTCCACCGCCGACCTGGTCAACCACCAATTCACCTGCTCTAATGCCGGTGCGTTGAAGGTGAGTGACGCCTGCTTATCTGCGGCCGACCATGCCAATTCGGCATTCGCGTAAGCATCGGCAACATAGGTATTGAAGCTGAGGAGATCGACAGGGGCTGGTGATTTATGATGGGATAATGGCAGGAAGATCTGGTACATCAATTCCCGCAACCGGATACTTTTTTCAAAAACGATGGCGGCCTTTTGCGGGTATTCTTTGGCGAGCCGTTCAAGGGTGTGAATCGTTTTTGCGGGCAGCACTTTTACATGGGCATACCATTGCAGGACATCCTTAAAATGATGCAAATAATCGGGTGCGGGTTTCTTCCGGTTATCGATGGTATTCACAAAATCGAGGCAGAGTATCCCACCATCCAGCCGGAGCGATCCTATCGTTTTTTCGGTGGTCATACGGCTTGTTTTTACGAAGGTACATTATTTAATTAACCGGTAAAACTATTTTTACTGGTTAATAAAAAACAGCCTTTCAAATGCCATTTTTTCTATCTAAAGCATTCCTTCTTCAACATAAACACAACTAATTAAAAATCAATTTGTATAAATCCGCAAAACATCCATCAAAAAGGAGCCGTTTTTCGTCATACTGATGGTATTTTAAAGAGAGAGCACCGTGTGAAGAGATGGAAAATTGAAGCGGGCGCTCCAGGGGCTAATCCGTCTCAATATATATCTGTTTTTTCTTAAAATGAAAAAATAAACAAATAAATAAATATCAAAATATTTACATTTTTACATACACCTCTATCACGGCATTTGTCGGCCGGCGGGGCGCCAGAAATACATCTATCCTCCGGTAGTTTTCCTGCAATTCTTTTTGCAAAGCGAAAGGAAAAAAGTTGTTTAAAGTGGGGGCATATTCATATAAGACCAGGTCGTAATGATGGCTTCTCACCTTCCTGGTGAATGCAGCAAGCTGCCGGTTGAACATACCAACACCCAAATGATACCATAAAGGATAATCCGGCCCGGTTTCCAGCTCGTATGGTATCGCAGCCGCCAGGGGCGTGAGTTCTGTCATATTCAACACCTTCAGCTGCGCTCCTTTCTCCTTTACTAACGGTAACGCCTGTACGCGCCTGATTCCTTCCACCGTAGAAGGCGGCATATACATTTTCCGGAACACCGGCACATCAGAAAACTGCCATTGTGACACCGGAACATCGGTCGTATCGGTCGGCAACATAAAGTTGCGGCGCGATACTACATTCTCTCCGCCAGGCTTGGCAAGGGCTATCTCCTGCGCCGGAAAAATACGCGCTACATATTTCCACCAGCTACCCGACCACCAGAACAGCACCCATACCAATGCTGCCAGCAAAGGCTTCCAGCGATCCATATCTATATGCAATGCACGGCACAAATAAGTAGCAATGAACGCAAAAGCAAAACTGTGAAAGAAAATATTATTATCCGGAGGCGTATAACTCGTTACCTGGAAGATCGCCGCCTCTCCCAATATGCCTATCGTGAGCATCGCCAGCAACACGGCTTTTCTTTCCCGCAACCATTGACGCCACTGCCGCAGTCCTGCAGCCAGACAAAGCGCAATTAGCAAGGCGTAAACTTTGATCCAGGCAGAGCCGCCCAGTATCTCATCCGTAAAATCATTGATCGCCAGTCGTGAATTATGCGGCGCCTGCCCATGATTGAACCAATAAGCGAAACCAGGCATCAGCGGCAAAATAACCAATAATGCGATGATCGTAAAGCCGGCCACAAACACGGGCAGGTCGCTCCAGCGGCGACTTGCCCAACTGTTATAAGTGAGCAATGCCAGGCAAAGCAACAAGGCCATGCCACCGCCATCCTGCTTGGTGAAGATGGACAGGAACACAAATAAAGCCGCGAACAAAAGTTGCAGGTACCTGGTAACTGCATGTTCGTTGAAACATCCGCGTAACAAAAAACTCAAAGCTACCAGCTCATACACGATCACAGTATGATTATACCAGGGCCAGAAATTGGAGAAAGAATAAGACAGCACAAATACCACCACTGATAACAATCGCACACCAGGACGTATATCCAGGCTTTTCAAAATCGCCCGGAATGAAAGCCCCGCGATGATATTGATCAGTACCTGCGCCTTCACCAGGGTGACCAGCTGCGGCCCGAACAGCTTGAAGAACAGCGCCGGTATCAACCAATAACCATAGCCCAAGGGCATTCCGAAATCCTTGTAAGGCATCTGTCCCAAAGACAAACGGTAAGCGCCTTCCCAGGAAAGAAATA
The DNA here is from genome assembly GCF_902167635.1 of Chitinophaga vietnamensis. Taxonomy (GTDB): domain Bacteria; phylum Bacteroidota; class Bacteroidia; order Chitinophagales; family Chitinophagaceae; genus Chitinophaga; species Chitinophaga vietnamensis. The sequence continues at coordinate 698,130 of NZ_CABHMS010000003.1, read as the reverse complement.
TATTGACACGGTACGGAAATGTTACAAACAAGGGAACCAGGGCCAGGCCTATAATAATAAGGAATTCAGCAACTGCCCACTTGCGGGATGACAGGGATAAAGATGGCATAGCAGTACTTGGGATGTTCAGCAAAAGCTAAAGTTTCATAACACTAACGGCGTCAAAAGTAAACGAATAAATTGTATCTTGTGTCGTCAACTTTGAGATCCCGCCATGAAATACTTGAAATTGTTACGCCCAACACACTGGGCTAAAAATGCCTTCTTGTTTATACCTCTCTTTTTTGCGGGCGAAATATTTAACCTCCACAAGATCGCTGAATTGGTATTGGCGTTTATAGCTTTCAGTCTTACCGCAAGCAGTATCTATATTATTAACGACTACCGGGATATTGAGGCCGATCGCAGGCATCCCGTGAAATGCAAGCGCCCGCTGGCTTCCGGCGCCGTGTCTAAAACAGCCGCGCTGATCATCTTTGCACTGGCCATCATCATTGGATTGGGATTATCGGTGTACATCAAACCGAAATTTGCTTTCGTGGTGCTCATCTATTTTGTACTCAACCTCTTATATTCTTTCGGGTTAAAAAATATTTCCATCCTCGATGTGATCATCCTCGCCAGCGGCTTTGTATTGCGTGTGAAAGCCGGTGGCGTGGCCACTGATGTTGCTACCTCCGAATGGCTGATGATCATGGTGTTCCTGCTGGCGCTGTTCATGGCGGTAGCCAAGCGCCGCGATGATGTATTGATCAAATTACAATCTGGTCAGGAAATGCGGAAGGCCTCCAAAGGCTACAACCTGGATTTCATGAATGTGATGCTGGCATTGGTATCCGCCGTGATCATCGTGTCGTACCTGATGTATACCATGTCGCCCGAAACACAACAACGTTTCCATACTTACCGCCTCTATTACACTGCGCTTTTTGTAATTGGCGGATTATTACGATATTTGCAAATAACCTACGTGGAGAACAATACAGGTTCTCCCACCAAGATCCTATATAAAGACCGTTTTATTCAATTAACCATACTCCTGTGGGTCCTGAGTTTTTATGTTTTGATTTATTTACCCACTAACAAAAGTTTTTTTGAATAATGCAAAAACGGTTAGCAAACTGGGGGAACTACCCCGCTATCACCAGTGAAGAAGTAGCCTTTACGCAGGAGGAACAGCTGCGCAGCTATGTAGGCACGCATTCGGGGCTGATCGCCCGCGGCAATGGCCGCTGCTATGGCGATGCCTCGCTGGGCGAGCATAGCATCTCGATGCTGAAATACGACAAGGTGCTGGCCTTCGATACCGATGCCGGCATACTGGAAGTACAGGCTGGCGTTACGCTGGATCAACTCCTCGATATCATCGTTCCTAAAGGATGGTTCCTGCCGGTAACACCCGGTACCAAGTTCATCACCGTTGGCGGCGCAGTAGCGTCTGACGTGCATGGCAAAAACCATCATGTGGATGGCGCTTTCTCCAATCATATCATTCATATGGATGTGATCACCGGCGATGGTGAAACCGTTTGCTGCGCGCCCGACCAGCATGCCGACCTCTTCTGGGCCACCTGCGGCGGTATGGGCCTCACCGGCATCATCACCCGGGTAAAATTCCATCTCAAAAAAATCTCCACCGCCTATATCAAACAAACCCAGATCAAAGCCAGGAACCTGGAAGAAGTGATCCGCCTGTTTGAAACCTACAAGCATTATACTTATTCCATGGCCTGGATCGACTGCCTGAAAAAAGGCGACGCCTTCGGCCGCAGCATCCTCATCGTGGGGGAACATGCCCAGCCCGAAGACCTCAATGCGTCACAACAACAGGCCCCCTTAACGTTACCGGCTAAACGAAAACTGACGGTACCGTTCAATCTTCCCTCCTTTGTACTCAACAGCTTTACCGTTAAAGCGTTCAACTGGTTATATTATAATAAGAACACCCGCAGGGAGATACGCAATGTGGTTCCTTACGAACCATTCTTCTACCCGCTGGATGCTATCCTGCACTGGAACCGCGGCTATGGCAAAGCCGGGTTTGTGCAGTACCAGTTCGTATTGCCGCTGGACCGGAAAGATGGCCTCATCGCCATTCTCCGGAAGATCAGTGATAAAGGCTGGGGCTCATTCCTCGCCGTGCTCAAAGTATTCGGCAACCAGGAAAGCCTGATCTCCTTTCCCATGGAAGGTTATACCCTCGCCCTGGATTTCCCTGTACGGAAAGGGCTGTTCCCCTTCCTCGATGAACTGGATGAGATCGTACTGCAATATGGCGGAAGGCTCTACCTCTCTAAAGATGCCCGCATGAAACAGGAAGTGTTCTGGAAGAGCTATCCCAATGCACAACATTTCGCGAACATTGTACAACAGTACAATGGCAACAAACGCTTCCTTTCCATGCAATCGGAAAGATTATCATTGACGAAATAACATAACCGAATCACCAACGTACCTGATCATCCCATGCCAACAATACTACTTTTAGGCGCAGGGTCGGACATGGCTGTGGCCATTGCCCGGCATTTTGCATCGCATAAATACGATATACAACTGGCTGCCCGTAACGCGGCTTCCCTCCTGCCTTTACAACAAGACCTGCAGATCCGTTCCGGCATCAATGCCAGCGCATACGCCTTTGACGCTACTGCCTACGATACCCATGAAACGTTTTATCAGTCGCTCCCCGTGCAGCCGGATATCGTGGTATGTGCGTTCGGTTACCTGGGCGACCAGGAAAAGGCGCAACATAACTGGTCCGAAGCGGCAGCTATCCTCCACGCCAACTATACCGGCGCCGTGTCTATTCTGAATGTGGTGGCGGAGCATTTCGAAGCCCGCGGCAGCGGCGCCATCGTGGGCATCAGCTCCGTAGCCGGCGAAAGAGGACGCCAGAGTAACTATATTTATGGAAGCGCCAAAGCCGGTTTCACCGCTTATCTCAGCGGCCTGCGTAACCGTCTTTTTCGTACAGGCGTACACGTGATAAGCGTGCAGCCCGGCTTCGTGAATACCCGTATGACCCAGCACCTCACGCTCCCGCCCCTGCTCACCGCCCAGCCGGAGGCCGTGGCCAGCGCCGTTTTCAAGGCTGTGCAAAAGAAAAAGAATATCGTGTATGTGAAATGGCAGTGGCGATACATTATGCTTATTATTAAACTTATTCCGGAAGGTATCTTTAAAAAGCTGAAACTGTGACGATTGCATTTTTCGACTTCGATGGCACCATCACTAACAGGGATACACTCTGGGAGATCGTCCGCTTTCACAGAGGCCGCGCTTCGCTCCTCGCCGGTGTGATCATGCTGTCGCCCGCACTGGTCCTGTTCAAACTGAAAATGATCTCCGCACAGGACATGAAGCAGCGGGTACTTCAATATTTTTTCGGCGGGATGCCGGAGGAAGTCTTTCGCAAGGGCTGTGAGGCTTTCTGCCGGGAACGGCTGCCACACCTGCTGCGCCCACTCGCATTAACGGCTATACGAAAACACCAGCGGCTGGGACACCAGGTGGTGATTGTCACCGCATCGGCACAGCAATGGGTGATGCCCTGGTGCCGTACCATACATGTTCGCTGCATCAGCACCGTACTGGAAGTAAAAAATAACAGGATCACGGGTAACATCCTCGGCGCCAATTGCAATGGTGAGGAAAAGGTGCGCCGTATCCATGAAGTGTTCCGGCTGGAAGAGTACCAGACGATATTTGCTTATGGAGATAGCCGCGGCGACAAACCAATGCTATCGCTGGCGCAATACCCGCACTACAAGCCATTCCGCTCGGTGGGGTGATGCCCATCTATCTATACCACAAAAAAAAATGTCCCACCATTACAGTGAGACATTTTTTTTATTGAACAGATTGATTGTACTGATTATTACGCTGCTTTCTTTAACTGCGCGGGCGTTACCATAGCAGGTTTCAGCTTGATGATACCAATGAAGTTCATCAGTTTCATCACCTGGTAGCTGGGATCCAGCTCAAACCATTTCTTGGCGAAGTTTGGACTGTCTTTGAACTTGTGGTGATTGTTCTGGAACAGCTCTCCCATCAGGATGATGCCCCAGGGAGAAGTGTTGCGGGAATGATCGCCATTATCAAAATTGCTATAGCCATATTTGTGACCGCACCAGTTCACGATAGCGCCTTGCACAGGCCCCATCAGGAAATGGATCGGCAGCAGCAGGTAGAGATACCACATACCGGCTGGTACAAAAATTACATAGAAAGTAATGTACGCTGCCATCCAGGCAAGGCGGGTGATATTGCTATCGCCAAACTTGTCCATCGCATCCCATTCTGGCAATGGCTCTGCGGTGAACTGCGGATCTACCTTGCTCTTACGTGTTACAAAGCCGTTATAGATCACACGGGTTTGCACCATCATGGTCCATACGTCTTTGAAGAAGTGCGGTGAATGCGGATCTTTTTCAGTATCGCTATACTCATGGTGCATGCGGTGCATCACGCCATAAGCCCTTGGAATCAGGTAAGAAGATCCCTGGAAGAACCAGGTGCAGAAATAAAAGAAACGTTCCCAGAACTTGCTGGTGGTGTACATCTGGTGAGATGCATACCTGTGTAGATAGAATGTGTGAAAGAACAATGAGAAGAACCAGTGCACACAAAAGAATATCAGGATCGCGGTCATCTATTAAATATGATAAATTGACAATTAAACATCAAAGGTAGACTAAATACCTGTAAGTCAGGCCAAATTACCTGAATTAATGTAAAATGAAATGTTAAAGTATCAATGTTTCTTTACCCGCCTGAGTTCCAGCAGGTTCATGCCGTTGTTGAACAGTCCTGTTACATTGGGCTGCACCAGGCGGATCACTTCATCGTAGAAAAGCGGTACCACGGCGGCATCGGCGATGATCATGCGATCCATCTGCCGGTAAAGGCCGTAGCGGATGCTGTCGTTATTTTCTTCCAATGCCTGCTCATAAAGGCGGTCGTAGGCCGGGTTGGCATAGCGGGTATAGTTGGGCGGCGCAGGATTTTTACTGTAAAACATGGCCAGGTAGCTTTCGGCATCGGGGTAATCGGCGATCCAGCTGCCACGGAAGAACAGCGCCTGCGATTTGGCGGTTTGCTCCAGCAGCAAACTTTTCTGGATCACTTCCACCTGTATACGGATACCGGTTTCCTGCAACTGGTTAGCCACATAGTTAGCCAAATCGGCATAAATAGGGATCGACAATAATTTAACCGGCGCAAGCCCCTGCCCTTGCGGATATCCAGCCTCCTGTAATAACTGCCTGGTTAACGCCGGATTATACGTATAGCCTTTCACGTTAGTTGAATCAAAAGACGGCAATCCAGCCGGCACAAAACCTGCCGTAGCGGCAGTACCTATACCGTTGCGCAGGTAAGTCATCATTTTCGTACGGTCGAAACCGTAGTTGATCGCCTGCCGTATCTTTTTGATCTTTATGGGAGAAGCCCGCAGCAAGGGATTGCTGCTATCTACCAGGAAGCCCAGGTATTCTGTATTGAGATAGGCATGTTTGTTCAGCACCATTTTACCCTCCCATTCTTTTTTCAGCTGGCCCTGACGGGTGAGCACTTCATCCTTGAACGAAGCATCGATATCATTCATGAAATCCAGCTGCCCCTGGCGGAACAACAGGAACTCCGTGGCTTTGCTGTCGAGGAAGCTGACCTGTACGGCATCGAGGTATGGCAGGCGGTGGCCGCTGCTATCCGTTTCAAAGTAATGCGGGTTGCGGTGCAGGACGAGCGCCTGTCCTTCTTCCCATAAAAAAAACTGAAAAGGCCCGGTGCCTACCGGGTGATTGCGAAAGTCTTTACCATAGCGTTCCACGGCTTCATGCGGCACCACAGAGCAGTACTGCATACTCAGGATGCCCATGATGGGATGAAAGGGTTTATATAAGGTGAGGGAGAAGGTAGAATCGTTGAGCGCCTTGAAACCTGTGTCGGAGCTGATTTTGCCGTTGAATATCCAGGCGCCTGGAGAAGCTGTGGCGGGGTCCATGATCCTTTTGAGGCTGTACACCACATCCTGCGCGGTGAGGCGGCGGCCCTTGCCGCCGGGGAATACGTCGCTGTCGTGGAAATATACATCCGTGCGCAGGTCGAAAGTATAGGTGCGGTGATCCTCTGAAATACGCCAGCTGCGGGCCAGCGAGGGTTTGATCTCCAGGTTGGTATCCGGCTCCACGAGGGTATTGTACACCTGCCGCACCGCCCATATCACAGCCTGGCTTTTAGCAAATGCCGGGTCCAGGCTGGAGATGCCTTCCGTTTGATTATAGCGAAACACCTGTTGCTGCTGCTTTTCATGGCTGCCGCACGACCATAGCAACAGCAGTGTTCCTGCCAACAGACAAAGCCTACCTGTAACCGCCTGACAATAACAACTCTTCATTTGGCAGTAAATTAATATCTTTCCAGCATAAAATATACGAATAAATATGCGTGGCATACCTATGCTCTGCGCCGCCCTGCTGGCAACATTCACAGCCGGCGCGCAACAACGCTTCACGAGAGCGGATACATTGAGAGGTTCCATCACACCGCAACGCGCCTGGTGGGATGTGAAATCGTACGACCTGCACGTGGCCGTGAACCTGGACGACAGCACCTTCACCGGCTTCAATACCATCACCTACGACATATTGAAAACCGATTCCACCATGCAGATAGACTTGCAGGAACCACTGGTGATCGACAGTGTGATACAGGACAAGACCGCACTCGCCTTCACCCGCGATGGCAATGCCTGGTTCGTTAAAATGCAGTCGCCGCAAGAGAAAAACCATACCAACAGCGTTACGGTTTTCTATCATGGCAAACCAAGGCGCGCAAAAAACGCCCCCTGGGATGGCGGCGTAGTATGGGCTAAAGACAATGAAGGCCGTCCCTGGATCGCTACTGCCTGCCAGGGCCTCGGCGCCAGCGTATGGTGGCCCAACAAAGACCATCAGAGCGATGAGCCGGAAAATATGACCATCCATGTTACCGTGCCTTCAGAACTGAAAGACATTTCCAACGGTCGCCTTAAAAAAGTGAAGCCTAACGGTGACGGCACTACGACGTACACCTGGTACGTGAGCAATCCGATCAACAACTACGATGTAGCCCTTAACATCGGGCATTATGAAGAGATAAAAGATACCTATAACGGCGAAGGCGGCAAGCTCGACCTCTCCTACTGGGTGCTTGACTATAATATAGATACCGCCAAAGTGCATTTCGCCGTGGTGAAGCCCATGCTCAAATGCTTCGAGTACTGGTTCGGTAAATATCCTTTTTATAAGGACAGCTACAAGCTCGTAGAATCGCCACACCTCGGCATGGAGCACCAGAGCGCTGTGGCATATGGCAACAAATTCAAGATGGGCTATTCCGGCCGCGACCTCTCCGGCACCGGCTGGGGCCTCAAATGGGACTTCCTCATCATCCATGAAAGCGGCCATGAATGGTTTGGCAACAACATCACCAGCAAAGACCTCGCGGATATGTGGATACACGAATCCTTTACCAACTATTCCGAAACGCTGTTCACTACCTGCGAGTATGGCGTGAAAGCCGGCAATGAATACTTACAAGGTATCCGTCGTGGTATTAAAAATGATGTTCCTATCATTCCGGCCTACAACGTAAACCAGGAAGGCAGCGGCGATATGTATCCCAAAGGGGCTAACATGATCCACATGATCCGCCAGATTATGAACAACGATGAAGCCTTCCGGCAAATGCTGCGCGGCCTCAACAAAACCTTCTGGCATCAAACGGTTACCGCACAGCAAATAGAAAGCTACATGAGTGAAGCCGTGGGCATGGATCTCAGCAAGATATTCGAACAATATCTCCACAAAACCACCATCCCTACATTGGAGTACCGCATCTATGGCCAGCAACTGCAATACCGCTGGGTATCAGATGTAAAGGATTTCAATATGCCGGTGAAAGTGAAGCTCAGCGAAAACGGTTACAAGATGATCTATCCCGGCGCCCTGTGGCGCACGGCCAGCCTCACACTCACCAATCCAGATGATTTTGAGGTAGATAAGAATTTCTATGTGAATGTGAAAAAGGTGAAATAATTTATGGATTTATGGATTTATGGATTTATGGATTTACGGATTTACGGATTTACGGATTTTGGAATTTGGAATTTGGAATTTGGAATTTGGAATTTGGAATTTGGAATTTAAGAATCGAAACTAAATTCCAAAATCCATAAATCCGTAAATACGTAAATTCTCAAATCCGTAAATTCTCAAATAAAAAACCCCCGGAAAAATCCGGGGGTTATTTATCTTAATTTAATTAAAAAGATTACCATTTGTCTACATCATCGGTGCTATGTGAGGCTGGCGCAGAAGCCTCTACAGGAACTGCAACAGGAGCAGCTGATACAACTTCAGCTCCTTCTGCTTCATCCTGTTCTTCCTGCACATAATCGTGGTTGTAGGCATCAAAGTCGAAATCGGGCATCAACTCAGTTTTCACATAGTTGATGGTTTCGGTCAGCGCATTCAGGAACTTGTTGAAGTCTTCCTTGTACAGGAATACTTTATGCCTGTCGTAACCGTTGTCATTAAAACGTTTCTTACTTTCTGTTATAGTCAGAAAATAATCGTTTCCCCGAGTGGTCTTTACATCAAAGAAGTACGTTCTTCTTTTGCCCGCTTTCAATCGTTTAGAAAAGATGCTGTCATTGTTTCTTTCCTGTTGATTGTTGTTTTCGTACGCCACAGTTGTTAGATTTAAGTGTTAACGAATCAAATCCTGTTTCAATAAGGAACAAATATACTATTGTTTTACAAATATCAAAATAATTTTAAATGATTTTGAAAATTCATAAAACAAGGCTGTAAATGGCTGCAGTGGCGTATATGCAAGACAGTGATTGTTATTCTGTTACGCTTTCCTCATCTCCTGATTGCTGGCGGGCGTACAGCTCGGAATAGTATCCGTTTAATGACAACAATTCTTCATGTGTTCCCTCTTCTACGATCCTTCCTTCGTCCAGCACGATGATCTTATCGAACTCAAACAACGCGAAGATGCGGTGGGTGATGATGATAGCGGTTTTATTTTTCAGATAGGCGTAAAGGTTACCAATGATCTCTTTTTCGGTACGGGCATCTACTGCGGAAAGGCAGTCGTCGAATAACAGTATCTCCGGGTTCTTGATCAGCGCCCTGGCGATAGAGATACGCTGCTTCTGGCCACCGCTTAAAGTAACGCCACGCTCCCCTATTTCTGTTTCGAATCCTTCGTTGAAACCGAGGATATCTTTTTCAACGGAAGCCTGTCGGGCAGCGGTTTGTACCAGTGGCAAGGCAGCGGAAGGATCGCCGAAGCGGATATTATTGGCAATGGTATCCGAGAAAAGGAACACATCCTGCGGTACATAGCTGATTTGTCCGCGCAGGTTGTCCAGCTGCATATGGCGGATATCATGACCGTCCAGCAAAATCTTTCCTTCCTGCGGATCGTACATGCGGATGAGCAGCTGTGCCAGCGTGCTTTTGCCCGAGCCGGTACGGCCAATGACCGCCACCTTCTGGCCGGGAGTGATATGCAGGTTGAAATCGCGTATAGCCGTGATACCCGTATGCGGATAAGTGAATGTAACCCGCTCCAGGCGTATCTCTCCGCTGATGTTCACATGCGAGGCGCCGGGATTGTCTTTCACATCCGGCTGTATCAGCAGAAATTCGTTTATGCGTTGCTGTGAGGCTGCCGCACGTTGTATCATCGATGCTACCATGCCGATGGAAAAGAAGGGAAACATCAGCATGTTCACATAGATCACAAACTCGGCCAGATTGCCAACAGTGATATTGCCTGCGATCACCTGCAAGCCGCCGATGAAGATGGTGAGGATCACGCTAAGGCCGATCATCAGCGCCATAATGGGCTGGAACAGGGCATCTGTTTTGGCCAGACTGATAGAGCTTTGCTTATAGTCTTCACTGGCCTTTTCAAAATGCTCCGTGCTGTCTTCTTCCTGCACATAGGATTTGATCACGCGGATACCGGAATAAGATTCCTGCGCGATAGACGTGATGTTAGATAATTGTGATTGTATCTTTTCGCTTTTGCGGTGGATGATACGGTTTACATAGTAGATGGTGAGCGCCAGGAAAGGCAGTGGCGACAAGGTATACAGCGTGAGCAGCGGGTTTACCTCTATCATCAGCCAAACGATAACGACGATCAGAAAAACAGTTCGGGATGCATACATGATAGCGGGACCTACGTACATGCGTACCCGTGATACATCTTCCGTGATGCGGCTCATCAGGTCGCCGGTGCGGTGCATCTTGAAGAAGTTGAGATCCAGTCGCTGATATTGCTGGTATATTTCATTTTTGAGATCGTATTCGATGTGGCGGCTCATCACGATGAGCGTTTGCCGCTGGAGGAAGAGGAAAAAGCCGCTGAGCAGCGCAAACACCAGGATACATACGCCGTAGAAGGCCAGTACATGTGTGAAGTCCGAACGGAAAACGCCTTTGAGGCCGGTGTCGCTCAGGAGGCGGTATTCGTCGAGATTATGCGATAGCAGGTCAAATATCTGCCTTACCATGATGGGTTGGAACACGCTGAATACGATGGATATTGCCGTAAACAGCAGCCCGAGGATCAATCGCCATTTATTCCGTAGAAAGTATTTGTTGAGTGCAGCCAGATGTTTCAAGTCCTGTCGATTTATCAACAAAAATAGGACATAAATACATCAGAACTTTATAGAATTGAAGATGTGATCAAAGTCTTTGACACATTTATGAAAATGTTGTTCCGGGGCGCCGAAGGTAACAATGTACACGATGTTGTCATGCAGCACGAAATACTGCGCAGTGCGTACGGTGGTGCCATTGATGTCGCGCGTCATGGTCAGTCCTTTTACGGGATCGCCATTGAGTTCCCGTACGCTGTCGTCCACTCTTACCACGCGTTGTCCGTTTTCCAGCCCGCTCCTGTTCATTTCAAAATAGCTGTCGAAACTGGCGCCATTAGTAAGGGCTTGTGTGATGATGGTGGCGCTGGCTTGTCCTACGTGGAAATTAGGTCCGAGCACATATACGAAATTGACGCCGTTCATAACGGTATCTGTGCGGTTCCAGCCTTGGGGAATGTCGATGGAAACAAGTCCGGTGCCGGCGTTCATGCCGGGTTGGGTGGCAGCCTCTTCCAGGGTTTCTTTGAGGGGTTTTTCGATGGGGTCTGTTTTCTGCCTGAATTTGCAGGCGGATAATACCAGCAGGCAGGCCAGGGCCGCGAAGCATACAGCTCTCATAGTGGGTACGTTGCGGGTTAGTAAAGCCTCTCCCGTTGCCGGGAGAGGCGGATATCTTTCAGCCAGTGCTACAGGCTTTTCAGCGCAGCGAGGATCCTCGCTTCTGCTTCAGCAGCCGGCACATCTTCTTTAACGAATTTTCTGCCGGTAATATTTTCGAACAGCTCAATATATCTTTCACTTACGCTGTTCACGAATGCGTCAGTCATTTCAGGTACTTGTTGTCCGTCTTTGCCCTGGAAGCCGTTCTCCATCAGCCATTCACGTACGAACTCCTTGCTCAGCTGGCGTTGTGGCTGGCCGGCTTGTTGATTGGCTTCGTAACCTTCTGCATAGAAGTAACGGGAAGAGTCAGGCGTATGGATTTCATCGATCACGTAGATGGTATCGCCGATCTTGCCAAATTCATATTTGGTATCAACGAGGATCAGGCCACGTTCTGCCGCCATCTCCTTACCTCTCTGGAAAAGGGCGAGCGTATATTTTTCCAGTTGCTCGTAATCTTCCTTGCTTACCAGTCCTTGTGCGATGATCTCTTCTCTGGAAATATCTTCATCATGACCTTCATGCGCTTTGGTAGTAGGGGTAATGATGGGAGAAGGGAAGAAATCATTTTCCTTCATACCTTCCGGCATGGTTACGCCGCAGAGCGTGCGCTGGCCGGTTTTGTAGGTTCTCCAGGCATGACCGGTAAGGTTGCCGCGTACGACCATTTCCACGGGGAAGGTCTCACACTTCAAGCCTACAGTAGTATTTGGCAGCGGCGTAGATTTTACCCAGTTAGGAACAATGTCTTTAGTAGCTTCCAACATGATAGCAGCCACCTGGTTCAGCACCTGGCCCTTGTAAGGGATCGGGCGAGGCAATACCACATCAAATGCCGAGATACGGTCGCTTACTACCATCACCATCAGTTTATCGTCGATGGTGTATACATCGCGAACTTTTCCTTTGTAGAATGCAGTCTGGCCCGGGAACTTGAAATTTGAATCCAACATGAATAAAAAAAATTAATAATTAAAGATTAGCGTCACTGTTTCGAGCTGCAAAAGTAACCACGAAACAGTTTGATTGTTCTTTATTTTTATGAATTTTTTTTACGACACGGCGGTTTGTGCGGTAGCGTAAGGCCGCAACAGGCTGATGATGGTTTCATTTTCGGGGTACTGTGTAAGCAGCTCGCGGAAGCTGGAAAGATCAGCGGTATCGATGTTTTCAGGGATATAGCCCATGCCGTAGAAGCGACCTTTTTCCATGAGGATGCAGCTACGCTCACCGGGTTTCAGGCCTCTGTCGAAGATGGTAACAGAAGGCTGCTGTTCCTGCAGGAAACGAATGGCGGCACGCACGCGTTCATTATAGGTAGCCGGCGCTTCTGTTTTTTCACAAGCGCCATGGCAGGTTTGCGCGGTGATACCGGTACAGGTGCCATTTCCTTTTTGCAGAAAGCATAATTTGGGACATAGTTCAAATTCGCGGATCAGCGTACGCAGCAGGCTATGGCCATCAACAAGCAGGTTGAAACTATGCAGTGGCGAACTGTATTTCCTCTTCTTCTCGATCACCAAACGCAGGTATCCTTCCTGGTCTTCAAATAAATAAAATCCGTATCTGAATTCCACCCTTTTCTGTGCATAGTTGAAGATGGGCCACAGGCGCTTGATCTCAACGGATTCCAGGATGCAGGCCATTAGTTCGGTGGCGGTTTCCTGGCAGGTGATGTTGTAAATATTACGTAAGAAGTTCTGACGCTGGCGACTGGCGCTGTTGCCCGTAAAGTGGCTGTTGACGCGCTTCCGGATATCTTTCGCTTTGCCCACATACACTACTTTTCCTTTATGATCATGGAAGTAATAAACGCCGGGCGATTCGGGCAATTGTTTCACCACTTCCGGTTCCAGGTTGGGTGGCAGGAACTGCTCTTTGGAGCCTGCCCTGAGCATGGTGGCAATGGCCTGGTTCGTGTCTTGTTCCAGCATCATGCCGAAGAGCTTCATAGTAGCTTCTGCATCGCCGGAGGCGCGGTGGCGGCCATTTACAGGGATATTAAAATGTTTGCAGATATTACCAAGGCTATACGAAGGCAGGCCGGGAAATATCTTGCGGCCCAGCCGTACGGTGCACAGCTTCCGGCATTGCAGGTCGTAGCCTGCCGCCTGCAAATGATGCTTCAGAAAAGAATAATCGAAATTGACATTGTGCGCCACGAATATCTTGTCGTGCAGCAGGCTGAACACCATCGGCGCTACCGCTTCAAAGGGCGGCGCATCGGCCACCATTTCATTGGTGATACCAGTAAGTGATTCGATGTAATACGGGATCGGAACACCGGGGTTCACAAGCGTTTCGTAATGTTGCACCAGCTCCCTGCCATCATACAGGAAGATGGCGATCTCTGTGATGCCGTTGGCACTGGCATGCCCGCCTGTGGTTTCTATATCTACAATTGCATACATCCTTGGCAAAGATATTCTTATTTGTCAATTCCGGAAAACGCCTCCCGCTGTTTTAATGCCGATAGCCGCCAAAGCGCCAGCAGCGTGTAAAGCACGCAAAGTGCGGCCAGGTGCACCAGCGCGCCTTTGTTATCAGCTAGCGTGCCGCCCGCCTGCACGATGGATGCATACATATGTATAAAAGGCGTGGTAGGCAACAGCGATGAAACGATTTGTAAAGCCGGCGGCAGCGATTGATACGGCCACGCATACCCTGCCAGCAGAAATACCGGGTAGGTGGAAAACGCCATTAGCTGCGCAGCCAGCAGCTGTGTTTTGAACAAGGTACCGAGCCACATGCCTAATGGTATCAGGGCCAGCAGGAACAAAGCCAATGCAGTCGCCACATCTCGCGCATGGCCACGGAAAGGGATCTGCAAGATGTGATAATTAACAGTCATGAAGAAGCAGGCATAAGCCGCAAACAGCACGAAATAGAAAACCCCTTTGCCCAGGAAAGCCGCGGAAACACTGCTGCCGCCGGCATCCACCAGCTGCCGGATCATTTTCCGCTGCCGCTCCAATGCTACGCTCTCCGCCAAACCGATCAACAATGTTTGCTGTAATATTAACGCCAGCAAGCCTGGCAACAGGAAAGCGCCGTAACTGGACTGTGTGTTGAACAAGGGCCGGTAATCGAGGTTGACGGGCATGGCCTCCTGCATGGCCATTTCGGAATTAAGGCCTTTCATTTCCTGGTAGCGCAGCCGTACACCGGCGCCCACTGCCATCCCGATAGTGGTAACGGCGCCCGCCAATTCGCTGGAAGGCAGGAAGCGCGCGGCATTCACGGCCAGCACCACATCGGCCTGTTTTAAAGCCAGCACATTAGCCTGCATGCCTTTCGGGATGTACAAAAAGCCCTGGCAATCGCCATAATACATCTTTTGCTGCGCCTCGTGCAAGTCTGTGGCCTGCATCACCGCCGCGATCTGCAAATGGTTGATCTGTGCAAGAAAAGTGCGCGACAGCTCGGACCTGTCTTCATCTACCGCCGCCAGCAATACCTTCTCCTCTACCTTATAACTGTAAATACTTCCGTAAAAGAAGGCATATAGCAAAGGCGCCAGCAGCAAGGTGAGCAGCAGACTGTGATCTTTAGCCACCAGCTTCGCTTCCCGCAGGAACAGTGATCCGATATGTTTGAAAAGATCAGGCATGTTGTAAGGATAATTTGTTCAGCCTGCGCTGGAAAAAGAAAATAGCCAGCGGCAAAGTGATGAGAATAAACAATACCAGGTGCCCTATTTCTTTATACGCATAAAAAAGTGGCAGCTGCATGAAATACACTTTAAAAAAGGCATCCATGAAAGGCGTGAATGGCAGGATAGCCGCATAGTACTGATCATACCAGGGCATGCCCCAGCGCGGAAACGTGAAACCGCTGAATACAAAGGCCGGCGAAGTGTAGAACAGGCCTGCATCACAGGCCACCATCACATCGCTGAGGATGGCGGATGCCATCATCCCGATGCTGATGCAGGCCAGGATCAGCAAAGTGTACAATACAAATAAACCAGCTGATGCTACCACCTGCCCGCCCGTAAACAGGGGAAACATAATAAAGGTAACCAGCAGGTAGTTGATCCAGCCTACCGTTAAATGCGCCAGCCCTTTGCCGATGATGGCATTGGAGGCCGATCCGCCGCAGCGTGTATACAAATCCGTTAGTGTGTTGGTATGCGTTTCATAGTTAAGCGCCAGCACGGTTACCATGATCACCATCATTTGCAATGCCACAGCCACCAGGCCCGGCACCAGGTAACGCTGGTAATCGTACTGCGGGTTATACAGGAAATAGGTATGCAGGTTCACCGGCTGTACCATGGCCATGGCTTTGCCTGCCGGCATGCCTGTTTTTACAAACTTCTGTAACATCACGCCGGCGCCGGCCGTCATGATCACCTGCGCCGCATCTTTATAGATCAGCTTACCCGGCACCACATACGCCGTATTAGTATATAGCGTGATGTAAACCGGGTGCCGGCTTTTAATGTCATTGTCCATATTGCGCGGGAAATGCACAGCGGCGTTGATGATATTGCGTTTCATCATCTCCTCTAACTCCGCCTGGCTGTTCACAGTTTGGGTGATGTGTATGCTTTCTGTTTGTTCGAGCATAAATGCAAACTGCCGCGACAAAGGCGAATGCGCTTCATCCCAGATGGCCACGGGCAGCTCTTTCGCAAATTTCTCATTGTAGATATAGGCATACAGAAAGCAGACCAGTGGCGGCATTACCAGCAATACCAGGTAATGCACCGGTAATGTGAGGATGCGTTTCCATTCGCGCAGGAAGATATGCCAGATAGATCGGATCATGGTATTTGCATGGAGGCAGTCATGCCCGGACGAAGGCCTTGCAGGGCAGACTGACTAACAGGTTTACAATCCACGGTGAACGTGCGTAATTCAAACTGACCTCTTTCCTTCACTGGCACCCAGTTGGCGAAGGTGAGCGAGGGCGCTACCTTATATACTTCTGCATCAAAGTTCTCCGGCGTACAGCCAGGAACGCGCATCTTCACGCGGGCGCCATTTTGCAGGCCTTTCATCTCATCCTGCCGGATATTGAAACGCATGTGATAAGTAGCCGGTTTCTGGATCGTCATCAAAGGATAGCCGATCGCCACGATCTCCCCTTCCTCGATCACCATAGAAGAGATGATACCATCTGATGGCGCGTGTATATAGGTATTATCGGCCAGCGCTTTGGTGAGCTGATAACCTTCCTGCGCCTGTTTGAGGATGGCCGCAGCTGCCTGGATCATTTCCGGCCGGCTTCCCTGCTGTAGCATATCCATATTGAGTTTGGCCGTTTCCATTTCTTTTTTGGCCGCTTGCAGTTTAAAATACACGAGGTCTTTTTCCTGACCGGAAATTACCTGGTCGTTGAAAAGATTTTCCATGCGCTGGTAGGTCTTTTGCATCAGCGCATATTGGTCCTGTGTGATCTTGTAAAGGTTATCCGCCGCTTTGATGGCTTCCGGCCTTGCCCCTTTTTCCAACAGGGTGAGCTGGCTCTGTGCCGCTTCTATGGCGGCCAGCGCCTGGTTGCGGATGGCATTGATCTCGGTGGCGCGCAATACGCCAAGGAGCTGACCTTTCTTCACCGTATCGCCTTGTTCCACTACGAGGCTATCGAGGCGGCCTGGAAATTCCGCAGCAACATCTACATAGTCTGCATCTACCATCCCGATAATGGTTTTATCGGCATCGCCGGGTTTCTTCAAAAAGAAGATCAACGCGATAATGAGTACCAGCAAGGGTATCAGCAATGCCCAATAATTCTTCAGTATGTTTTTCATACCATCAGTGCTTTTATTTATCGATATAGGCAGCCAGCTGTTCGGGCGTGCCTACAATGTTCCAGTATTCGGCCAATGCGAGATAATACCCCAGCACGGCAGTGTAATAGATCTTCTCCATTTCTTCTTCCATCAACAGGGCTTCATTCACATCTTTTACGGAAGAGAGCTGGTTTTGCATACGATCTGTGATGAGTAAGGTGGTGATATGCGCTTGTTGACGGGCGCTATCCAGCGAAGCCACTTCGCGTTGCATGGCGGTCATTTTATTGGCGGCCACTTTCAACTGTAGTTCCAATGATGAGCGGGTGCTTTCTGCGGCCAGCTGCGCTTCTTCTACCAGTTGCTTCGTGGCCTTGGTGCGCTTCATGCGGGAAAATCCGTCGAAGAGGTTCCATTGCATTTCCACGCCCAGCAGCCATGGCGGCACTGTTACGGGCAGGTCTTTCTGATAGAGGCTCAGGTTACCGATGGCGAAGATGTTGGGCAAAGACAAAGAGCGTGTAGCCTTCACCGCTACCCTGGCCTGATCGGTTTTCGTTTGCAAGGTGCGGTATACCGGGTTGTTTTCCAGCTGACCGGCTTGCGCGCCGGGAACGGCCATGGCATTGTATTGCAGCGTATCGTTGATGGCCACGGGCGTTTCCAGCGGTTGCCCGAGCAGTTTGTTGAGTTCCAGCAGTGCATTCTGTTTTTCCAGTTGCAGGTTGCTGTAACGGTTAGTGGCTTGTATATAGGCCACCCTGGCCCAGTTGAGCAGGTAGGGAGGTAATAGCTGATTATCTTTTAAAGAGGTGGCGTAGTCGCGGTTCTTGCGGAAAGCATCTACGATCACCGTTTCATGCGCCATGATCGTATTGAGATAGAGGATGCGCAGGTATTGCGCACTGATACCGAAATACAATTCCTTCTCTACTACCTGTTGATTGAGTTGCCCGGCCGTAACGCCCGTGCGTGCCAGTTCCTGCGCCGATCTGATTTTGCCGCCGAGATAAAGCGGCTGCCGCAAAAAGAGGCCGGCAGTAAAATAAGATTGTTTGCTGAGCGATGGATTATAATCCGGATAGAAAGTGTTGATGATACCTTTGGTAGCGTTGTAGATCTTGTCTTGCACAGCTTGTGGCAGGTTCTGGCCGGTGATCTGCTGAAACACAGTATTGGCGGTATTCACGCTTTGATTGGCGGAACCATTTACCACGCCGTCTTTCACTTGTTGCAGGTTTATTTCCAGCGGCTTGCCAAGATAGTTGTAACCCGCGAGCAGGTCGAGCTTCGGATAGTAACCACGGCTATCTGCCTGTAAGAGGTATTCACGCGCCTGTAAAGAATGTTGTGCCTGCTGCACTATGGCATTCTTTTGTTTGGCCAGCTGATAGCATTCCCTTAAAGTCAGTATCCTGCCAGCATCCTGTGCCCGGGTTTGTAAGTTCAGCAAAAATGGTAATAGTAACAGGTGATATCTCATATCATACAGGTAAACAATTTTTCATCACTAATGTTTATGTTATTTAAAAAAAATCAAACCTAATTTGATTACAAATACCTTATCCTAATTGCTTATCTTTAGCGAGGGACATAAATTGTACATCAATATCTTTAATTAGTCCATTTTAACCCCGTCCGGAAAGCCGGATATTTGCATAAACAATCTTAGCAGTCCGGTTGTTAAGATACAGTACAGCAGGGCATTTCCGATGATCGTTCAAAATTGTTCATTATAAAAAACAGTTTCAACATGGCAAAAACAAAATGGGTGGCAGATGCTGACCACAGCGAATTAGGTTTTAAGATCAGACACCTGATGATCACTAACATCAGCGGCAAGTTCAATACTTTTTCTGTAGACGCAGAAACAGAAGGAGAAGATTTTATGACGGCTAAAACAACGGTAACTGTTGATGTAGATACGGTGGATACCGGCAATGAACAACGTGATGGCCACCTGCGTTCTCCTGATTTCTTTGATGTGAATAAATACCGCAACATCAAATTCGTTGCTACCAAATATGAGAACGTGGACAATGACGGTTCCTATGTACTGCATGGCGATCTCACCATCCGCGACGTGACCAAAAATATCAAGCTGGATGTAGAATTCGGCGGCGTGGTAAAAGACCCCTGGGGCAATACCAAAGCGGGTTTCACGATCAACGGCAAGATCAACCGCAAAGATTTCGGCCTCAACTGGAACGCAGTGACCGAAGCCGGCGGCATCATGGTAAGTGACGAAGTGAAGATCTACGGCGAAATACAGCTGTTGAAGAAATAATACCGGTTGCCGGCACAGAATGTGCCGGCAACATCATATAAAAAGAAGGAGGAGCCATGGGCAAGATCAAGGGCCTGCACCATATCACCGCTATTGCAGGCAAAGCGAAACGTAACTATGATTTTTATACCGATACGATGGGATTGCGGTTTGTGAAGAAGACCGTCAACTTCGATGATCCGTATACTTATCACTTTTATTATGGAGATGAGACTGGCACGCCGGGCACCATCCTTACTTTCTTCCCCTGGGAAGATATCGCCACCGGCCGCCGCGGCACGCACATGGCTACGGAGATCGGCTATTCAGTTCCGGAAGGCAGCCTCGACTTCTGGCTGAAACGTTTTGAAGCCAGGAACATTATCTACAATAAACCCTCTTCCAAATTCGGAGAAGTATACCTCACCTTCCTCGATCCCGACGGATTGAAATTTGAGCTCACCGTTCCTGAAACAAGCGACGACCGCATACCCTGGGAAACGGGCGACATCAACGAAAGCAATGCCACGCGCGGCTTTCATCATGTTACCCTTACCCTTGAAGATATTCAGCCTACCGCCGACCTGCTGGTGTCGGTATTTGGCTACGAACTGAAAAAGCATCATACCAACCGTTACCGCTTCGCCGGGCCGGAAGGACAGGCAGGCGGCTACATCGACCTGGTAGAGGCCAAAGGCGAAAGCCGTGGGCATGTAGCCGGCGGCAGCATCCACCATGTGGCCTTCCGGGTAGCCGACGAGGCCGCGCAGGAAGAATTGCGTGAACAACTGGAAAACTATGGCCTCCATCCTACCCATCAGCTGGACCGTAAATATTTCCGCTCCGTATACTTCCGCGAACCCGGCGGCGTGCTCTTTGAGCTGGCCACCGAACAACCCGGATTTACCGTAGATGAGCCCAAAGCCACACTGGGCAAGGATCTTATACTACCGGCTCAATTTGAAGCGCAGCGCGAAGAGATCACGGGCAAACTGGCAAAACTCGACTGAGATGGATTTCAAACCGATGAAATACGTGTTCCAGCCGTCGGCTAACGGTAACGCACATACGCCGTTGCTCCTCTGCTGACAAAGGATTTATTTCTTAACTTGACATAATGGACGAAGACGTAAAAGTATCACTGGCCCACGTACCTTACCAGGTGTCGGTCGATGCGCGGGAACACCGCTGGCTGGCTGATGAACCAGAGAACGCCGGCGGCGGCAATACCGGCCCTCAACCCGGAGAACTGCTACTGAGCAGCCTTGGCGCCTGCACTGCCATCACCTTGAAAATGTACGCCAACCGCAAAAAATGGCCGCTGGATGATATCGAGGTAACGCTACGCTACAACAAAGCGCTCAAAACACCCGCCGCGCCAAACGATACCTGGATAGAACGCGAGATCCACCTGCGAGGGGACCTCAACGAAGAACAAAGAAACCGCCTGCTCGAGATCGCAGAACAATGCCCGATCCATAAATTGTTGAGTAACCCGGTTCATATTATCACTAAAGCGGATTAATCATGAAAGATATCACGAAAAAATACAGTAACGGAGAAGTGACCGTGGTGTGGAAACCCAATGTGTGCGTGCATTCCAAGGTCTGCTTCAGTAACCTGCCGGCCGTATTTGATCCTAATAACAAACCCTGGATCAATATCGAAGGCGCTTCCACTGAACGAATCATCCAGCAAGTAAAGGATTGCCCTTCCGGCGCACTCTCCTATTACCTGAATGCGGAAGTAGCAGCCGAAGGCGGCGCCGCTCCGCAGATCACTGCCGAAAGCATCGTAGAACCCTTGCCCAACGGCCCTTTGCTGGTGTATGGCAATATCGTGGTGAAAGATGCCGATGGCCATGAAACACATAAAAATAAAGTGACCGCCTTCTGCCGCTGTGGCGCCTCCGGCAACAAGCCTTATTGCGACGGCTCACATACCCGCATCCAATTCAAAGACAAACCTTAACTACCACATATGGAACTCGATATCCATCAGAACACGGCCAAACATCAGTTTGAAACCACTGTCGACGGCCACACTGCCTTTATCGTTTACAGCCTCTTTCCCGGCGGTATCGCTTATGTGCATACCGAAGTGCCGCAGGAGCTGGAAGGCAGAGGCATCGCCTCTGCGATGGCCAAGTACGTGCTGGAATATGCACGCGCCAACCACCTCCGTGTGAAGCCCTTGTGTCCCTATGTGCACGCCTATATGAAAAGGCACCCGGAGTACAACGATTTGTTGCACACGCCCGCAGATCATTAATACCGATAACATTTTTATATGCAAATACTTTCTTTCCTGCAACAGCCCTGGCATTGGGCTGTTGCAGGTTTTCTGATTGGCCTCACCGTGCCCCTGCTACTCCTGCTGGGCAACAAGGCATTTGGTATCTCTTCCTCTTTGCGCCATATCTGTGCCGCCTGCTTTCCAGGCCAGGTATCTTTCTTCCGTTACGACTGGAAGAAAGAATCCTGGAACCTCTTCTTTGTTGCCGGCATCGCGATCGGTGGCCTGATCGCGGGCACACTGCTGCGTGATCCCGAACCAGTGCAGGTAGCCGCCGCCACACAACAGCGCCTCGCCGCCTATGGCGTGCACGACTACAGCGCATTGCTGCCACCCGAAATATTCAGCTGGGCAAATCTCTTTACGTGGAAAGGACTGGTGTTCTTTGTAATTGGCGGTTTCCTGGTGGGCTTTGGCACCCGCTATGCCGGCGGATGCACCTCAGGGCATTCCATCATGGGCCTTTCCAACCTGCAATGGCCCTCGCTGGTAGCTACTATTTGTTTTCTGGCAGGCGGATTTCTCTGCGCCAATGTTATCCTGCCATTCTTGTTCAAATGCTTCAACTGATCTTCATGAAAAACTTCAAATACTTGCTGGCAGGCGTTTTCTTCGGTATCATACTGGTCAAATCACAAGTAATCAGCTGGTTCAGAATACAGGAGATGTTCCAACTTAGCTCCTTCCATATGTACGGCGTGATTGGTACAGCGGTGATCACCGGCATCATTTCCGTGCAGGTCATCAAGCGGTTCCGCATCAAAACTTTTGGCGGGGAACCAATCAGCATTGCGCCTAAAACATTCAGCAAAGGCCAGGTATTCGGCGGACTGATCTTTGGCCTGGGATGGGCCATCACCGGGGCTTGCCCCGGACCGCTGTTCGCACAGATCGGCAGTGGCTTCACCATCGTAGTCATTACTTTGCTGAGTGCTATCGCCGGCACATGGGTATATGGCGCCATCAAAGAAAAGCTCCCGCACTAAACGGCTATTTCATTTTCTTCAACGCTTCCTTGATCGCCTTCGCGGAATCCTGGTGCACTTTCAATACCGGTAAAGTCTTGCTGGCAAAGGCTTTCACGTCCATATCCGGCAAGTTGCCCGCCGCATCTTCAAAGGCTTTCACATCTTTATTATGATCATCTACCATCATATCGATATAAGCTTTATCGAAATCCTTTCCCGTTTTCTTACTTAATTCATCGATATGTTTCTGCTCAGCAGGATCAACGGAAGCAGGCAGGGTAATACCTTTGTGGCCGGCGAGCTCTTTCAGTTCATCATTTGCCTTGGAGTGGTCATTGACCATCATAATACCAAAATCCTTCACGCGCTTGTTCTGCGCTTTCTCCTGTGCAAGCGTACCCATGGCTACTTCCATCATACCGCCATTAGCAGCTTCCACCGCAAAGCCCGACGATTTTTCATCCACCGGCTTCACCACTTCATTGATCTTTTGCGCACTGTCTGTGGCTTCATGACGCTTCGGCGCATTACCGCAAGAGATGGTTAATAGCAGGCCCAAACAGCCAGCAGTAAGCGAAATACGGTTTTTCATGGTTAAAATTTTTTGGGTGATGAATACAGGGATGGACCACAAAAAGAGAACCAAGATTAAACGGATTGATAAGATTTTCCTGATTTAACGCGAAGATCAACAAGGTTCAAGCCCTTGAAGCGCTTTGAGCGCTTCAAGGGCTTCTTCGCGTAAATCCGCCACTGTTAATCTTCTCGTTAAATCAGGAAAATCTTATCAATCCGTTTAATCCTGGTTCTGACTAATGTTGATGGGCAAATAACTGGTACAATAACACCACAATCAGGATGATCGAAATCACCAGGCCTGCGATCTTGATCCAGCTGTAGGGGCGATCGCCGGCCACTTCGCCGGTGCTGGCATTGACAACGAAATGATACACTTTGCCATCATACTTGTAGGCGCTGATCCACACAGGCAGCAGCAGATATTTCAGGGCAAGATCATTATAAGCAACATCATAATCATCGATCACTTGTTCATCACCGCCGATATCTCCGCAGATTTCTGAACGAATCTCCGGGTCCATCCTGCGTTTAGCAATGGTAAGGCCTTGCTTGGCATCCGTTTGGTACAGCTCTGCCCGGAAACCGCTGAGATACCGGCCGTCGTAGGCTTTCAGCTGTTCCAGCTTCCAGGGCTCAATTACCTGCGCCATCTTTTGCGGCAGTGAAGGGCTCGCCGATACCAACACATCCTGGAACTGGTTGAACACGGTTCCGGCAGCAGGATACCAGGCAGTATGCCGCACTTCGCGCGTACGCACTTCGGTACGGCCATCTACTTCTTCTTCATATGTTTCGGTGACCCAATAATATTCGCCGCGCTGCCCACGATAATCGGTGCTGGTATTGGTATCATAGCTCCAATGCGGAA
Source organism: Chitinophaga vietnamensis (assembly GCF_902167635.1). Taxonomy (GTDB): domain Bacteria; phylum Bacteroidota; class Bacteroidia; order Chitinophagales; family Chitinophagaceae; genus Chitinophaga; species Chitinophaga vietnamensis. Next base: position 674,082 of record NZ_CABHMS010000003.1, on the reverse strand, counting down.
GATACACGCCCTTCAGCTGTTGCGATGAACCATCTTTCACTTTCTTCACGAGGTCCGATGGTGCAAACCAGAGCTTGCTCATCCAGCTGCGGAAGTACTGCAATGCTTCATTGTCTTTCACCACAAAGGGAAGCACATAGTGCGGCTGCAACATTGTAGTGGTTTTCGCATGGTCCACTACAAGCGGCGATGCGCAGAAAGGGCATGCATCTGCTGTAACGTTAGGAGGCAAAGTAGTAGCCGCACCACAGTTGGTACATTTCACCACTACCGCTTCCTGCGTGGCGCTGGTATGCGACTCTTCTGCATGAATAAATTCATTGTAATCAAAAGAATGAATGGCAGCGGGTGTTTGCGCAGTATCTTCAATCACATTAACGGTACCGCAATATTCACAACGCAGGCTGTTCGTACCTGGCGCATAATGCAGCAGCGCTCCGCAGTTCTGGCATTTTAGTGAGTTGACCGTCTCACTGGTTTTCTCCTCAAAAGACATAGGGGAACATTTGGGTATTTTTTTATTTGGTTATTTGATTATTTGGATATTGGATTTAGGGATTTTTTGATTTACGGATTTAAGAATTTAGGAATTTATTGATTTAAGAATTTAGGGATTTACGGATCGACAATAAATTCTTAAATCCGTAAATCCATAAATTCCTAAATTCTTAAATCCCTAAATCCAATATCCAAATAATCAAATAAACAAATATCTAAATTAATGGCGGTGGTATGGTGGCGAGTATTGGTGCAAGTTCGGGTACGGTAGATGCGGCTGACCAGGCGGGCATACCGGTTTTCCATACCAGGGTAGTGCCTTGCAAACTGCCGGCAGCAGCGAGTTGGCGGAGTTGATCCATATCAAAAGGGCCGGCCTGTTTGCCATCAATGGCTACGTAGAAAGGCGTTGCCACGGGCAAAGGCGGCGGTGCGCCGGCGCCGGCATTCGGTGTTACCTGGTTGTTCTGAAATACATTACCTACCTGTCCCATCATGGCGGCGCCCATACCGGCGCCGAGGCCCGCGGCTGCGAGACCGCCACCACCGGGATTTTCGGCGGCCTTCTCCATGGCGTTGGCCGCCTGGAACTGTGCATATGCACCGAGGTTGCCTACGATGCCCATGCTGCTGCGCTTGTCCAGCGCGGCTTCCACTTCTGGCGGCAGTGAAATATTTTCGATGAGGAACTTGGTCAGTTCAAGTCCCAGCTCATTAAATTCAGGACGTATCTTATCCGTGATCAGCGCCGATACTTCATCGTATTTGGCGGCGAGGTCCAGCACCGGGATCTTCGCTTCCGCGATAGCGTCCATACCACGCGATACGGCGAGGTTGCGCAGCTGTTCATTGATACCATCTACGGTATATTCCGGGTTGGTAGCGGCGATCTCTTTCAGGAAAGTAGCGCCATCTTTCACACGGAAAGCATAGCTGCCGAAAGCGCGCAGGCGAAGGGGGCCAAACTCTGCATCACGCAGCATCACCGGGTTTTTGGTACCCCATTTCTGATTGGTGAACTGGCGGGTGCTCACAAAAAACACATCCGCTTTGAAAGGACTATTGAAACCATATTTCCATCCTTGTAAGGTAGTGAGGATGGGCATATTCTGCGTGGTGAGGGTATACATGCCAGGCTGAAATACATCAGCGATCTTACCTTCATTCATAAAAATTGCCACCTGCGATTCACGTACCGTGAGCTTGGCATTCATTTTTATTTCATTCTGGTAACGGGGAAACTTCCACACAATGGTGTCTGCGGACGGGTCGGTCCATTCAATGATGTCAATAAATTCATTCCTGAGTTTATCAAATATTCCCATAATGACAGATTTTAAGAATAGCTAAATTTCACTGCCAAATTTATAGAAATATTTACTCGAAAAGGAAATAATGATTTGTTATAATTTCCCTGATCCGCATGGATGGCGGAATGGCGGTACCAGTGGTAAAATGACGCTGATCTGTTCTTATTTAAGATGCAGTTGTTTCAACCAGCTGGCCGCCAGCAAGGGCCATGCAGCCGCAGCGCTGTTGCCTGCACGCAGGCCATAACCATGACCACCGCTGTTATAGAAATGCAGTTCCACCGGCACCTTCGCGCGACGCAGCGCAGCAGCCATCACCAGGGCGCTGTTACCATATGGATCATCGCTGGTAGCAAAAAGGAACATCGGCGGTGTATCTGCGCTCAGAGTTAATTCAGGTGTCAAAGTATTAGCAGGGCCCTGGTCGAGGTAAGCGGGATAGATCAACATGGCAAAGGCGGGCTTGCACGACAGCGTATCCGCTTTATCCACCGGCGTATAGGCTTGAACGTTATACCTGGTAGCGGCGCGTGCGCTCAAACTCCCGCCGGCCGAAAAGCCGATCAGTCCTACCTTTTCCGGGTCGATACCCCAATTGGCGGCGCCCTGGCGCACCAGGCGGATCGCACGCTGTACATCTTCCAATGCGCCAGCTTGCTGCTGCGGCACCCGGTAGTTTAACACAAATGCCGTATAGCCAAGACCGTTAAGCCATTCTGCAATCTCCTCTCCTTCCAGGTCGATCGCCAGTATATTGTATCCTCCGCCGGGGCATACCACTACCGCTTCCTTTTTCTTCCCGGGTAAGGTACACGGATATACGGTCATGAAAGCGTCTTTCACTTCCTTGATCCGCCTTACATGATGGCTGGTATCCGGCGACAGCTCCGGCGCCTGGCGGCCCTTACCCGGCCACAGATAAATGTTCTCATGTTGCTGCGCCCGCAACTGCGGAGAGATACCAAGTATCATTAAAAAGATGATTATGTGTTTCATGTCAATTAGGTATAATCGAAGGTTGTCTTTGCTCAGGATTATTTTGATTAAAAGGATTACCATGATTTTTTTTGCAGGATCAATAAGGATTAAAAGATATCTTCGGGTAGATCTCCGCGAATCCTTTCTTAATCCTTATTGATCCTGCAAAAAAAATCATGGTAATCCTTTTAATCAAAATAATCCTGAGCAAAGACAACCTTCGCGTAAATCACTTCACACTCTTCAGCCAGGCCTCTGCCATCAGGCGGGCGCCAGCCATGGAGGGGTGTACGCCGTCGCCGGTCCAGTAGGAGCCGGGAGCGGTTTGTTGTGCTTTGTCGAAAACGTCCTGGTAGGGAATAAAGATGGCCTTGTACTTGTTGGCCATTTCCCGGGCGGCAGCGCGGTAGTCGTTGAAAGTGGGATACCATTTGTCGTCAACGGCGTGCACGCCTTTTACAGCAAAAGGTTCGCCGATGATGAGCTGCACATCCGGCAGCTGTTGCTTCGTGCGGTCCAGCAGCTTGTCGAAATCATCGTGATAAGTTTTGACAGTGCCGTTATATTTACCGGAAAGCGTGTGCCAGAAATCATTTACACCAATTAAGATGCTGAGCACGTCCGGCTTGAGAGCGAGACAGTCCGCATCCCAGCGTTCTGCCAGCTGGTACACTTTGTTGCCGCTCACGCCGCGGTTATACATCTTCAGGTTTTTATCGGCCAGGGAGCAAAGCATATCTGAAGCGGCCAGGAAGGGATAACCATTGCCCATGGCGCCACCATTATTGAAGCCGTCCGCATCGCGCTTGCGGCCTGAATCGGTGATAGAGTCGCCCTGGAAAAGAATGGTATAATCTTTTTTCAGGGTGATCTTTTTAGATTTATCGGCAGGCAGTGCAGCCGATACGATATCCGGAATGGCCAGGGCAGCAAGGCTTCCAAGGGACACATTCCTTAAAAAATTACGACGGTCAGCGTGTTTCATAACGGAAATTTAGACTGGACCAAATCTATAAAAAAGAACAGAGAAATTATAGCGAATAATTTTCGATTACACGAAGGCGCTGGCGCCGGTGATAGCGCGGCCCACGATGAGGGAGTTGATCTCTTTGGTGCCTTCGTATGAGTAGATGGCTTCTGCATCGGCTACAAAGCGGGCTACATTGTATTCCAGCAAGATGCCGTTACCGCCCATCACTTCCCGGGCGCGGCTCACCACATCGCGGGTGCGCAGGGTGCAGAATACTTTCGCCAGCGAAGCATGTTCATCTTTCAGGCCGCCCTGGTCCTGTATTTCAGAGAGGCGGTATACCATGGTTTGCATGGCGGTGAGATTGGATAACATTTCTACCAGATGCCCCTGTATCAACTGGAACGAAGCAATAGGCTTACCGAATTGCTTACGGTTACGGGTATACGACAATGCATTTTCATAAGCGCCGCGGGCGCAGCCTACAGCCTCCCAGGCCACGCTGGCGCGGGTCATACGCAGCACGCGGGAAGTATCTTTGAAATTGTTGGCATGCTGCAAACGGTCGGATTCTGCGATACGGCAATCTTTCATCGTGATCAGCCCGTTCTGCACAATGCGCAGGGCCATCTTGTCGTGCATCTTCTCTACAGAAAAACCAGGCGTATCTTTTCTCAACAGGAAACCTTTCACCTGGTTATCATCCAGGTCCCTGGCCCAGATCACGATCACGTCGGCAAAGGTGGCATTGCCGATCCATTTCTTCTGACCATTGATGATCCAGGTATCGCCTTCACGTTTAGCCGTAGTAGTTAGACCGCCAGCGGTACCGGAGCCTACTTCCGGCTCTGTTAGCCCGAATGCGCCGATCGTTTGCAGCTGCTGCATGCGGGGCAGCCATTCATCTTTCTGTGCCTGTGAACCCAGCAGATAGATAGCCCCCATGGCCAGGCCGCTCTGCACACCGAAGAAGGTAGCGATGGAAGCATCTACCCTGGCCATTTCCATGGCAATGATACCTTCCATGAGATACGAGCGGTTAGGACAGCCATAGCCATCATAGGTAACTCCGCAGATGTTCAGCTCACGAAATTTGGGAATGATCTCAAAAGGGAATTCGGCTTTCAGCCAATATTCGTTGACAATAGGTTGTATCTCTTTTTCCATGAAGGCCCGTACCTTCAATTGCAGGGCGCGATCTTCCGGGCTCAGCTTTTCGCTCAGCTGGTAAAAGTCGCCTTCGATGGGTGGTAGTTTCTTCTTGCTGCCTCTGCTGCTCAACATCTTCATCAATCCGTTCAATTGCTGCTCGTCCATATGGGCAACGGATTCCATCACTTTGGGCAGGTCTACTTTTTCGGAGAGTTTTGCCAGCATTTTGAAATCAATGCTCTTGAACAGCTGGTAAGCATTCCGCAGCTTGGTGAAAGTTCCAGACATAATACATGGTTTTAGATGAATGTACGAATTATTTCATCTTGAACCTGCCATCCGGCGTAACTTCCAGCTGTTTGTCGGCGAGTTGAATGAGCGCTGGCCCTTGCAGGTGGCGGCTTTCCTCGTCGGCCGTCGCATCGTGATCGGCGTTGTCGCCCGCCTTTACCTGGTCGTAGGGCGTTTTCTTCAGGGTATTGATAAAGGTATAACGGTCCAGTAATTTGCCCTTGCTGTCTACCGTAAAAAATTCTGCCAGCAGCTCGTGTTCATTTTGAAAAATGTGCAGCTTCAATAACAAGGGTTTCTCCCATGGAATAAGCGTCACATCTTCATTGAAATTTGCGCTGTACGGGCTGTGCGGCGTTTCTGCCTCCCTTCTCTCTTTCAATTTTATCTTCAATGCTTTTTCTGTAAACTGGGGAGATGACAGGAGAAGCGAAGTATAAATGGTATGAAATTTACCATCATTATCGATGGTAGTGTTACGGTTCCAGGTAAAAATTTTCGTTGTCACGCGCGTATTGTCGCCGGGCTCGCCCACTTCTTCCACTTGTTTGAAAGAGCCGTCTGGCGCGATTATCGTGCTTTTCACATCGGTGTAGTAACCTTCGGCGCCCATAGCGCCAAAGGCAATGCAGCGGTTCACTTCTTTACCGTTTTCATTGTAAGATACCAGTTGTATAGATGGGTCCATCACCATTTCTTCCTGCTCCATATGCCCTGTGGCATATAGTAGCAGTGGTACTTTATTGTTGGTGATCACTTTACCGTAGTGATAAAGATTGAGACTGTCGTAAAAGATAAATTCTTCGAAATTATAATAGGGCGTAAGTTTGGAAAGCGGCCGCAGGGTGGCAGTTTCAGGCTTTTTATCAATGGTGAGCGGCAGTTTCAATACCGGAAAACGTTTCATGAATGCTTCGAAACTATCTGTTTCCTGAGGCAGATGGATGATGGCGCCATCGGGGTTTATTTTCAGCATCCTGAGGCGTGCCTTGCTTTTCGGCTCATCTTCATTTTTTGTTTCGTAGCGGTACCATTGCATTCGCAGTTCTACGATGGAATCATTCTCCAGCACGGGCACCGTGGATATATTGGATTTCTCGTTACCATTCTCTTCCAGTGTATTCATCGCGATCTCTTCACGGGCAATTTCTTTTCCTGCGGGAGTATAGGTAACGAGATAGGTATGATACCAACCTTTATCCGGATTGACATTGCATTGATAGATGATAGCGATGTACCGCGGCTTGCGGGCCAGCAGTCCCGCTTTATACGATACATAGCGATGGTCTTTGTTCACCGGTGTGAACTTGTTGGCTGGTATATCTTCCAGCCTATATTTATCGAAAGGCAGTTCCAATACAGGCAAAGCAGCCAGCAGCTTGTCAAAATCTACATTGGCAGTGATCACGGTGGCGGTGGCAGCCGTATCTTTTGACGAGTTTTCGTTGTTGCCGCTGTTTTGATTACAGGCAGATATCGCAATCGGAATGGCTACAATGGCGGCTCTTACCAAATTATTCATGTGAATGGCAAAGGTTTTGAAGAGCCAAGATAATATTAATTATCGATTACATGTGTGAATAATTTAGGGATGTGAGGATTTTTTGATGGGAGAATTTAACGCGGAGATTAACGAGGTTCGAGCCCTTGAAGCGCTCAAAGCGCTTCAAGGGCTGCCTTCTTAAAGATCTCCGCTGCGATCTTCTCACTAAATTCTCCCATCAAAAAATCCTCACATTCTTACATCACTGTTATGGTTTGTTTGAGCTTCATATCTTCGGAAGAGGCGCCTATGGCCAGCTGGAAGGCGCCTGGCTCTACGGTCCAGTTCATGTTACGATCGAGTAATGCGAGATCATCAGGATGCAAAACAAATTGCACGGTCTTCTTTTCGCCGGGCGCCAACGTGATGCGCTCAAAGCCGCGCAGCTGCCAAACGTAGGTGGTAACGCTGCTTACCTCATCGTGCAGGTAGAGCTGTACGATCTCGTCTCCTTTTCGTGTACCCGTGTTAGTGATATCCACGCTGATGTGAAAATCGCCCTGGGAGGCCTGTTTCAAGGGCGTAACTACCAGGTTGCTGTAAGTGAAGGTGGTATAACTAAGACCATATCCAAAAGGATACAGCGCGCCGTTCACGCTCGTACGTCCGTAACCGTTATTGCCTGAAGATGGTTGTCCGGCGTGCGATCCCGGCTTATAAGGAAAATTATATTCGAGTTGCCCGCTTGTTTTCGGAAAAGTGACGGGCAGTTTACCACCGGGATTGTAATCGCCGAAAAGTGTTTCTGCCACTGCGATGCCGCCCTGCGGGCCGGGGAACCAGGCCTCAAGAATAGCCGGCAGGTTTTGCTGCGCCCAGTTGATGGTGAGCGGCTGGCCATTGATCAGCACCGCCACTACGGGCTTGCCGGTGGCATGCAGGGCTTCGAGCAATTGCTGCTGTCGGCCCGGCAGGTCAAGACTGGTACGCGAAAGGCTCTCCCCTACGCGCTTTTCATCTTCTCCTACTACTGCTATCACCAGATCAGCTTCGCGGGCCTTACTAACGGCGTCGGTTATACGTAATTGCTCGGTGGAATCCAGCGGTGTGGGGATCAGCTCTGTGCCGGGCCAGCCGGGGTTTACCACTTCGCAGCCCTGCGCATAGGTAATGTCAACGTCTTTACCATATAGCTGGCGGATGCCGTCCAGCACGGATATCACAGGGTTGTTGGAAGGACCGTAACGGCTCGTGGCATAACTGGCATTGGCCGCCAGCGGGCCTGTTACGAGGATGCGGCGGATTTTCTTTTTATCCAGGGGCAAGGTGTTGCGATCATTCTTTAGCAGCACCAGCGATTCGCGGTTGAGCTGCAAGGCGAAAGTATCATCAGCGGCGGTATGTACGCCTTTATCGGCCGCTTTCTCGTCCACATAGGGATGATCAAAGAGGCCCAGCTTGAATTTCACGCGGAGCACATCGGCTACGCGACTGTCGACCGTTTTCATGGAGAGACGGCTTTCCTGCACCAGTTCGCGGAGCGGCCGGATGAAATCTTCCGGCGGCGTAAAATTGGTGCGTACGTTCAAACCTGCTTCCACGGCCTGTCTCACGGCATCTTTGTAATCTGTTGCCACATGGTGTTTGGAAAAAATATATTCTACCGCCTCACTGTCTGACACGACATAGCCCTCGAAGCCGAAGGCCTGGCGCAGCAGTTCGGTGAGGAAATAGTAGCTGCCGCTCACCGGAACGCCGTCCCAGTCGTTATAGCTGCTCATCACGCCCAGCGGGTGCGCTTCCTGTATCACGCGGCGGAAGGGATAGAGGAACAGCTGGTGCATTTCGCGGGGAGCCACATGCGGGTCGGTGCGGGCGTCGCCATCACGGCCGCCTTTGGGCACGCTGTATACGGCATAATGCTTGAGGGTGGAGGCTACGCCTTCGCTTTGCACGCCGAGCACCATCTGTTTGCCGAGTTCCGCGATGAGGAAGGGATCTTCGCCGTAGCACTCTACTACCCTGCCCCAGCGTGGATCGCGGGCGGGGTCGAGGATGGGCGTATATACGTTGGTATAGCCGAGCAGCCTGGCTTCGCGGCCTACGATGTGGCCGGCCTGGCTCACGAGCTGCCGGTTCCAGGTGCTGCCGATGCCGATCGGCGCGCACAGCGGCGTGGCGCGGTCGTGGCACAGGCCATGAATACCTTCGTTGGTGAAGTCGACCGGGATGCCCAGCCTCGTTTCTTCTATGAACCAGCGTTGCAGCGTGTTGATGGCTGCGGCATGTTTATTAAAAGGATAGGAAAATGCCGTCTGGGCTTTTTTATTGTTGGCAAGACTGTTCAATTCCTCGTCTATATTGGCGATGCCATCTTTCCATACTTTATTTTTCCATTCCGGTGTGGGCATTTCGTCTTTCAATACGCGGCCATAGCCATAGAGGGTGGCCATCTGGCAGGTCTTTTCATCGAGGGTCATCTGCGACAGCAGGTCCTGGATGCGGGCGTCTACGGGTTGTGTGGGGTCTTCGAAAATATCTTTCCTGCCGTTCTTGTTGAAATCGATCCAGCCATTACGGTAGATGGGCGCCCGTTGCTGCGCGGCGGCGATGGTGGCCATCATTACCATGATCAGGCCCAGGGCCTTATTCCTCCAGTTCATGTCGCTGTGTTTTTAAAAGATCGACCTAAAATACTCGTCTTTGCAATGGATTGCAAAGAACAGGCAAAATAGGATTATTATTGGAGAAGATATTAAAAAGATGGGGGAAGAAAAAAGCGGTTACGCTGCTAGTTCGCGCAACCGCTGAATTTAAAAAACACAGACTAAAACTAAATAGGTTCGATGGTATATGAATCAGTATATAGGCCTTGGCGTTATAATAAGACGCAGAAAAATGTATGGCCCCCTATTGTTATTGTGAGAAAAAAAATATCTACTTTAGCAGGGTTCATTTCATTTTAAAATTCTGTGAAGGTTAGATGATTACAACGCCTTCTTACCAAGCCTATAATGAATTATTTCATTCGCTGTACAATGAGTTGTGTAACTACGCATACAGCTTTCTGAATGATGATGCAGCGGCCGAAGATGTGGTACAGGAAACCTTCATTAAATTATGGCAGAAGCACCAGGACATGATCGGTATGCCCAATATCAAGGCCTATCTTTTCAGGGCGGTGCGTAACAATTCCATTTCTGTATTGCGGAAGAAAGCCGTGGAAAATGCCAACAGCAAGGCCTTTGAGCTGACCCTGGATACGAGCGAAGAGCCGGATCTACAGGAGCGTGAGCGTGTGAAACCGTATTATGAGCAATTGGTAAGGGAGGCGATTGCCAACCTGCCTCCTCAGTGTTATGAAGTGTTTACCCGTTGCCGCATGCAGGGCATGACCCACCAGCAGGCGGCGGACGATATGGGGCTGTCGGCTAAAACGGTGGAAAACTATATGGGGCGCGCCCTGAAACTGCTCCGCAAATACCTGCGCCAGTATGGACTTCCCGCCGCATTATTGATAGTACTGAAAATATTTGTAAAATAACAATTAGATAATAGAGGGTAAGGCCAGCTGCCCGCGTTTAATAATCAGAGCACACTGTATTATGGACCAAAATGATACCTACATACACGAAATAATTGCGAAACAACTGTCGTCGCAGATTTCCCCGGAAGAAGCACAGACACTGGAAACCTGGTTAAATGCTGATCCAGCCAACAGGGAAACCTATACCAAACTTGCGCAGTTGTGGCGTGATGTGCCGGCCGCCTTACCTACCCGTCAATACAATACTGCAGCCGCCTGGCAAAAAGTGAATCAGGCACTGCAACCCGCTGCTGCTCCCAAGGTAAGATCCATGTGGATCAAATACGCCGCTGCGGCAGCCGTGCTGCTGATCCTTTCCGCCGGCGCCTGGTGGATGGCTAACAGCCCCTCCCGTGGCATGCACGAAGTGAGCGCCACCGACGGTAAAATAAAAGAAGTAGTACTGGCCGATAAATCCAAGGTTACTTTGCGCCCCGGCGCTACCATCCGCTATACAAATGAATATCTCAATAATCAACGCATCGTGGAACTGAAAGGCGACGCCTTCTTCGACATCGCCCAGGACCCCGGCCACCCCTTCTTCGTTAAAACCCCTGACCATTCTATCATAGAAGTACTCGGCACTTCCTTTATCGTTCAAACCCGCGACAGCGGCACCATCGTGATCGTGGCCTCCGGTAAAGTGAAACTGGGCAGAGAGAAAGACGATTCCAACGTTATCCTCGAAACCGGCCGCAAAGGCGTATCTACAGACAAAGACGTATACGCCACAGACAACGATAATCTCAACTTCCTCGCCTGGAAAACAGGCATATTACAGTTTAATGATCAATCTCTAGTTGAAATATTGCCACAATTAGCCGATTTTTACGGGAAAGTTATCAGGATTGAAGATACGTACCGTGAAACTGCGGCTCAGCAAAAAGCGACCATCAGCTTCAAGGACCAGTCCTGTGATGAGGTTTTGCATGAATTACAACTATTGCTTGGGTTTAAATACAGACAAGAAGGCGATACCATCGTCATCAGCCAATAGATTTTTAAACCGCGCCTGCACATTCTTACTGTTACTGCTATTGATTCCGCAAGTGCTCCTCCTGGCTCAGGAGCGCCACGACAGCCTGTTGGCAAGACGCTACGTTCCGCCGCGGAAACAGGGTACCATCCTTTTCTTTATCCAGGACATGCAACGCAGCACCGGCATCCCGGTGTCGTACAGCTCCAATTTCCTGCACCTCAACAAGAAAGTACAGCTCAACGGCAACGAAAGAACCACGGGCGCCGTACTCAACACCATCCTGCAAGGCAGCGGCATCCAGGCGGCCGCCATCAACGACAAGATATTCCTGTTGCGCGAAAACTCGCAAACGCAATACTACATCGTGAGCGGGTTTGTGAAGGAAGATAACAGTAATGAGGCCATCATCGGCGCTTCCATCTACGATCCTGTTACCCGCAGAGGCACGATCAGCAATGCTTACGGCTTCTACAGCCTGCAAGTGCCTGACACCTGCAGCAGCATCGTTTTTTCGCACGTAGGCTATGAAACCGTATTGCAGCCACTTCCCCCGCCGGATGAAGGCCAGCTGGATATTCATATGTCGGCCCGCAACTTCCTGCAAACAGTAGTGATCAGCAGCGAGAGCGATAAAGATTCCATTACGTTGCATGCCGGCTATATCAACATGCCGATGGGCTATGTAGCCAATTTCCCGGCACTGCTGGGCGAGAAAGATGTGATCAAATCATTGCAGCTTTATCCCGGCACGGGCAGCTCCCTGGAAAGCAGCAGCAACCTGCTCATCAGAGGCGGCGGCTCCGATCAGAACCTCTACCTCCTCGATGGCGTGCCGCTCTATCATACCGGCCATCTCTTCGGATTATTCTCCATCTTCAACGGCGACGCCGTAAAAGATGTATCGCTGTATAAAGATGCCTTCCCGGCCCGCTATGGTGGCCGCCTTTCCTCGGTGGTGGATATCCGTACGAAAGATGGTAACATGCAGGAATGGCACGGCAGCAGCACTATCAGCCCGGTGTCTGTCAGCGCTGTGCTCGAAGGTCCTGTCGTGAAAGATAAGACTGCCATGTCGCTCTCCGCACGCCGCTCCCTCGTAGACGTACTGTATGGCAACAACTTCCTCAAAGAGTACGGCAAATATTATCTCTATGATGTCAACTTTAAACTGAACCACATCATCGACAAAAAGAACCGGCTGTATGCGAGCTTCTATAAAGGGCAGGATAAAATGTCGATCAACAGCGAGAACCCCGTGATCCAGTTATTCGATGATTATACCTTTGCCTGGTCTAACATCACCGCTGCATTGAAATGGACCAGGGTGATCAATCCCCGCATCTTTACCAATACCACCGCCACTTACAGCCGTTTCTACAATCAGTTCTCTCAAAAATCACTGATCCCCCTCACCCTTAACGACTCGCTGTTTGTAAAAGGCAATGGTACATCAAGGGTGCGCGATATCGCCATCAATAATGAAACGGAATATACCATCAACAATACCCATCGCCTCTCTTTCGGCGGCGGATATACCTATCATAATTTTGCGCCAACTGCCTACCGCACCAATATCGCCGCCGGCGAAGCGCAGAAACGCGATGCGCCGAAGTATTATATGTCGGAGCTCTCCGCTTATATAGAAGATGAAATGCGTATAGCGCACGATCGCCTGATCCTGCGGCCAGGCCTGCATTTCGGGGCACTGGCACAAACCCATTCCTTCTATGCCTCGGCACAACCGCGCCTGATGATCCGCTGGGTATTACCGCATGAACAATACCTGCAGGTATCGTTTGCGAAGATGACACAGTTCGTTCACCAGCTGACCACACCGGTGATCAACCTGCCCACAGACCTCTGGGTGCCCAGCACCGATAACATACTCCCGGAACAGTCATACTCCGGTAGCCTGGGTTACCAGAAGAAATTCGGCAGCAGCTGGCGATTCAACCTGGACCTGTATTACAAGGAACTCAGCAACATCGTGACCACCAACACGGTGCTCAATATTTTCGATAACTCCGACCTTTGGGAGAAGAAAGTAATTGCCGGCCATGGCTATAATTATGGTTCGGAATTGCTGGTAGAAAAAACGAAGGGCAAACTTACCGGCGTGCTCTCTTACACGCTGGCATGGGCCTGGCGCAGGTTTGACCGCCTCAATGGTAACCGCTCCTTCCCTTACAAAGAAGACCGGCGGCATACCATATCCCTGGCGCTTAAATACCGCATCACGCCGCAATGGAATGTTTCCGCCACCTGGAAATTCGCCAGCGGCGCGCCTTTCACGCTGCCGCAGCAGATATATCCTGACTACGATTGGTCCCGTAATATCAATGGTTATCTCGATGAAAGATATACGCCGATCTCCGGTTATCCGCCCAATTATCTGCCATCCATCGCGCGCCTGAACAATTATCGCCTGCGGGCAGTGCACCACCTGGATATCGGCACCAACGTGTACCTGGGCATTAACCGCCGCTTCCAGCATGTGATCAGCGGCGGCGTGTATAACGTCTATGACCGGAGCAATCCTTTCATCGTGAGCTTCGACCAGTTTGCTTTTTACAGCATAGACGCCACCTACCCGATATCATTGTATCAATATAGTGTGTTCAAAACTTTACCATATCTGAGTTATACTTTCAAATTCTAGATCATGAAGCGCCTGATTAAAATATTGCCATTCGGCCTGTTCGTCTTTGCTGCCTGTCAACAGCAATTGCCCGTACCAGGCAACAACGGCAAACCACGTACAGTGGTGTATAGCGAGCTGATAGCCGGCAATACTCCGGAAGTAAGAATAGGGAAAACCAAACCGGTAGGCCCGGGTGTAGATAATAACTTTGAACTGGTGGAGAACGCCAACGTAACGCTGCTTGCCAACAGAACCGGCAATACGCCACTGGAAACACTTTCCCTCGTAAAAGACAGCACCAGCAACCTGAGCAGATATGCCGGCGTTCAAAAACTGGAGGCAGGCAAATACTATCGCGTAACGGCCATGGTGCCCGGTATGCGCTCCTGCACCGCTACCGCCTTCATACCGCCACCCATTAAAGTGGAACTGGTAGATACTTTCCGCACCATGCTCAACGGCCGGCCTGTATTGCGTTTTCATCTCAACATCACCCTGGCGCCCGGCAACATACCACAATACATCGCCATGGAAGCGCTCAAACAAACCGGGTATGGCGATACCGTATTTACCTATAATGGCGTCACCAACCGCAAATCAGAGAACCCCGATCTCTACAATCAGCTGAAAGACAAGCCAGGCTTCACTCAGCATAAAGACACGCTATTCATCAACGACTACCTGCGCATCCCTTGCTATACACAGGACGAGAATGCCGACAATAACCAGGTTGGCGGGCTTAATGAAAACTACAACAACATCCTCTTCTCCCGGATGGGAAGAACTTTTTCCACCAACCTCTATATCAACGCCACGGCATTGAGTTCCAGCCCCGCTGAAGAGATCGCACCTAAAGGGCGTGTACTCGTGTACGTTAAATCCGTTTCAAGAGACTACTACGACTTCCTGCTCACCTACGAAAAAGTGAAGCGCAACCCCGGCCTCAACAGCCTTATCCAGGCCATCCAGATCCGGAGCAACACCTCCGGCGGCGTCGGCATCGTAGGCGGCTGTAATGAAACGGAGTATCGATTGTATTATGACACGCTTTAGATTTACGGATTTATGGATTTACGGATTTCTTGATTTAAGGGATACTTCAGTTTCCTGCAAATCCGTAAATCCGTAAATCAATAAATCCGTAAATTATCCGCTTTGTTCACATCTGCAATCCATGTGCTGCCAAGTACTACTTTCTCTATTTTTTTATCGGCGCTGAAAGTGAAGCTGGTGGCTTGTTCGCCTTTTTCCCAGCAGGCGATGGTTTTGTGTAGTTTCATGGTGGTGCTGTCGGAAAAGTAGATGGTGAGATCAACAGGTACGGGTTTGCTGCCTTTGCGCAGTATTTCTACTTTACATAGTTTGCCTTGCTGTGATACTTTGCCAATGCCGAGGTCGGGATAGCCATTGTCGAAGAACCAGCTTTTCCAGAACCAGTCGAGGTTGTGGCCGGAGCCGGTATTCATGCAATAGAAGAAATCGTAGGGCTGCGGATGTTTGCCATGCCATTGTGCAATGTAGTAATGCAACGCTTTCATGAACAGCTCATCGCCAAGGAGGTCTTTTACGTAGAGGTATCCCAGTGCGGGCTTGGGATAGGAATTGACCATATAGGCGTCTGTGAGCTGGTTGGACGGCGTCATGATGGGCAGGTCCTGCGATCTGCCGGCGATCGTATTGTAGGGCAGCATGCCGTAATCATCGATGATGGTAGAGTCGATCATTGGTGAGATGAGCCATTCGCCGATGGTGGCCCAGCCCTCATCCATCCAGGCATAGAGGGTTTCGTTGGTGCCCATATAGAACGGGAACATGGTATGCATGATCTCATGATCGGTGAGCTCGATGGCTGCAGCTTTGTTGGCCAGCGGATTGTCGTTCACCATCATGGGGTATTCCATCTGGTCGAGGCCATCGAATACTGTTTCATGGCTGTAAGGGTAAGGCCATTTAGGGAAGCGGTAGCTCATGGATGCTACGGTGCCGCGGGCGTAACGGATCACATCGAAATAGTCAGCGTGCTGCGGGTTGAACGCCACATCCACGCGGGTCCTGCGTTTGGTGGCAGGATCTACTTCCACGCCGGCCGCTTTCCAGCAGTAATGATTGCTGATTGCGAAAGCGAAATCGGTCACGTTGCCGGCTTCAAAGCGCCAGGTATTGGTTCGGTTATTTTTGGTGATGTTCCCTTTTTTCAGGTCGGTGGTATCTACGATATCAGTAATGCTGTCGGTGCTAACGGCGTCGGCTATACGTTTTACGTAGATATCGTTATACACTTCCGAAGGATTCATGAGATCGCCGGTAGCCCAGGCCTGGTAAGCCCCTGGCACGGTGATGGCTACTTTGAAATTGCAGAAATCATTGTAAAATTCGGTGACGCCATTGTAGGGTACGCGATCCCACCCGTTGTAATCGTCGTAAACGGCGATGCGCGGGAAGAAGTAAGCAATGAAATATGCGCCGGTGTCGACGGAGCCGGTACGGATATGCGTATTTTCATTGAGGATGTAGGAGAAGTCGAGGCTGAAACGCAGCTGCTGGCCAGGATACAGGTCGGGCACGGCCAGCGGCATATTGGTACCGACTACTGCCGACACGGTGCGGGGCGCGCCATTCACCGTCATGTTTTTAATCAGGACGCCGTTGTGCTGGTCGTCGGCCGTGATGGTCATGTTGCGCGTGCTGCCTTTCTGGAACAGGTTGGGAAACAGTTTGAAGTTGACTTCCCGGAGTGTGTCGGGACTATTGTTCGTATAGGTGATGATCTCGGAGCCTGATACCTGGTTGTTGACAGGGTCAAAGGCTACGCGGATGTCGTAGTCGGCCTTGTTTTGCCAATACTTGCTGCCCGGAGCGCCATTGTAGCTGCGTGTCTCCTTGTCGTATGCCTGTTTGATGTTTGTTGGCATATACAAGGTGGTCTGTGCCGATCCCTGCTGTATGGCAGCCAGCAGGAGGATAATAATGCCTTGTATCTTCTTCATAAATAAAAAATAAAAGCGTCGCCTAACGGGAACGCTTACACGTATTAAAAGTGTGCTGTTGGTTTGGTGTAAAACGATATCAAATGTAGGGAATTAACCGGTCATTGCCGCGTAGCGGAAGGATGTGCGGTATCAGGCAAGGGATGTTGCGCGGAATCCGGCAGGGGCATAGCGGTGCTGTCGCCCTTATGTGCAACGGAATCAGCGGGTATATCATCTTTCTTTTTTACCGGGATGGTAGGCGCTGTATGCCGCCTGGTGGCCGTATAACCTTCTGCCCTGCCCTGTTTTTCCAGGTCTTTCATCATCTTTTTATCCCAGAGGTATTTGGGATGTTTCTCCGGGCGCAGCCCTTCATCAAATTTGGTTTCCGCTCCCATGGCAGGCGCCTGGTAGATCTTCTGCGCGGGATGGCAGGCGAACAACGGCAGCAGCAGCAATAAACGCGATTCTTTCATGTGTTTGCCGGATAGAAGTGAACACAGGCAAGGGATGGAGGGACTATTATATAACGCTGGCCAAGGCCTTTTATTATGAACAAGCCCTTATCTTGATTTTGAAATTCAGGATGGCTGTATTAAATTTAGCGTAAATTCATCGATTGTCTTCCCCATTTGTCCTATTATTTCATAATTTTATCGGAACACCGATCCTGATGGAAACCACGATGGGCGTACATCCGTATCACTCGTTATTATCAACAAAACACTATGAAAGTATCTACAACCGGCTTCCCCAGCGTATTTGAGACCGCCTTCGGGAACACAGAAAATTCCAGTAAGGATTTGCTGAACGGATTAAAAATCAAGAAAGACGACACCTGGTACCTGGTCGGCAATCTTGCCAAAAGAGGCGGCATCAATCCCGGCAGGATCACTAACGCTTCCCCTTCGGAAGAAGATTATGAGATATTGTTCAAATCCGCCCTGCTCACTACGCTCGACAAAGTGCAGCAACCGATGAGCATCACCATGGGTTTTCCCTTCTCTACCTATAATATCTACAAAACCGCCGCAGAGCAGTTCCTGAGCAAAAGACATTTTCTGGTGGATTATGATACCCAGACTTTCAATACCAAAGGCTCTTTCAAGAAGGGGATGTTTGATATTGAAAAATATGAGATCATCCCGGAGATCGTAGGTGGGATCATTGGTTTGAAGAAGACGATCAACGCGCCGCAGTTGGATAATTTCATCGCCATCAGCTTTGGCTTTGGCACCATCGAAGGCGGTATGGCCACTGGCGACGGGCTGGTACACCGTACCTGCTTCAGCTCCCATGGCATCCGCTACGCCATCAACAACCTGACCCGTGAGCTGAACCAGAAACACTACCTGGAAATGAAGAACGAACATCAGGTAGATGACGCGTTCATGAAAGGCTCTATCTTCACGAACCGCAAACGCATCGACCTGCGCGATATGCGCAAAGGCGTGCTCACGCAATATTACAAGGAAGTAGTATCCCCGCTGATGCGCAGCTACTTCACCGACCTCGATTTTGAAACTTGTGAAAAGATATACCTGATGGGCGGCGGCGCGCACTACCGCGAGCTGACAGACGCCTTCACCGAAGAGTTCCGCGACTTTATCCCGGTAGAAGTAGCCCCCGAACCGGAAAAACTCATCAGTGTTGGTTATCTTTATAACTCGTTAAGGATATCCGATAATAAGCCGCAAAGAAGCGTAGGCCTGGACCTCGGCAATGCCAGCTCTATCATCTCCATATTTGAAGAAGATGGACATGCCGGCGCCGCCACACCTCATCCTGTAACTATCTAATTTGTTTGTGTGATCAACGTCAGACATTTATTCCGAAACCTGATAGCCCCTGGCTCCTTCCGATTACCTAAAGCCGTTTCGGTGAATGGCAGCATCGATGCCACCATCTCCGGCCGTATCGACGGACATGTGCGCGGCGACGTGAAAACGACCGGCAAGCTCGTGATCAGCGAGAATGCCAGTATCCGCGGCCATGTGTATGCCCAGGACCTCCTTGTACATGGAAAAGTTTATGGCGACGTTTATATCACCAATAAAGCCTTTATCACTACCAAAGCCTATGTGAAAGGCGATGTGAACGCGATGATACTCGAAATTGAAGAAGGAGCTGTAGTAGAAGGCGCCATCCGCAAAAATGTGATGCCACAGCCCAAGCAGGAAACAACCGCGGAAGAAACGGCTACACCCGACGCCTCGCCTGCCGCTACCTCTCCTGCCAATGAAGAGGAACAAGCGACCACCTGGTTTTAGAACATTTATGCTCCGCCATATCTTTTACTGCATTGCTGCTGGCTACCCGCCAGCAGCTTTTTTTGGCGTCTATAACAGCAAGGGCTATACGAATTACCGCTTCAGCGGCTCCAGCAGCCCGCCAAGCCCATTCATTTTAATGACCAGCATCGTTTCCAGCAACATGCCCAGCTTGCCCTGCGGAAAGCCTTTACGCTGGAACCATTCCAGGTAGCTCACGGGCAGGTCGCACAGCAAAGTGTTCTCGTATTTTCCGAAAGGCATGCGCATCGTTACCAGCTGCTTGAGCAGCTGCGGATCTGGCTGTAGTGGCTCCATCAGGCGTATCGTTTATTTGTTGCCTGCGAAAATAAGCAATTACTTATTTCCGCAAGAGGCCGGCCTGTTGCAATGCGTCTGTCATGGTGCGGGCATAGGCCTTGCCGAAAGATGCAAGGCTGTTGGGGTTATAGGTTTCCGACTGGCCAGACCAGATCAGTTTACCATCCTGGTCGAGATCGTACAAGTTGGTTTCCAGGAAATAAGTTTTATCCACCGTATAATAACCGGGAGAATAAACAGCGCCGTACATATAACCATAGTAGCCCCAGAAGCGGCCATACCAGCCGAATGCAGGGTATGGCGCATAGGACACTGTACCCGGTACATAGCGTTGTTCAGATTCTTTGTTCACCAGCGAAGTGGTGAGCACCGCATTGTATCCGGCTTTGCGGATCTTGTCAGCCATCTCTGATTTGGAGGTTTCATTTTTCGGATCAAAATTGGGCGGGAAGAGGTCGAGGCTGCGGCCCGCTACGATACTACGTTTCTGCAAGGCCGCCACCAGGTCGGATTCTACCGTTTGGCGGGCAGCCATATTTGAAGACAGACTGGCAATAAGGATATTGTGATAGCTTACAGTGGCGGCATCATTGGCCTTCCAGGTGCCGGTGAGATGCACCGTAGTGCCGCAGGCAAAGCAGCACAGCATGATGCCGCATATGAGCAAGCGGCGTAACAGGACAGTACCCATATCTATTTGTTTAGCTATCTTTTAAACATCCCTTCTTTCAAAAATGTTCTGAATTCTGCCAAATCAAATATCTTTGACATAATTTCAAAAATATACCTATTTTTAGAAAATATTCTAAATCGCATTGCGAAAATGAGCCAGTCTTTAAATATTGACAAATTAGACCTGCAGATCATATCTGAAATGTCAACCGATGCAGGAATCTCTTATGCCGAATTGGGGAAAAAATTATTTGTATCCGGAGGCACCATCCACGTACGTATCAAAAAGCTGCATGAAATGGGCGTGATCAAAGGTACGCGCCTGCAAGTGAACTTGCGCGCCATCGGCTACGATGTGCTGGCATTCATCGGTATCTACCTGGAAAAAAGTTCTTTGTACGAAAACGTAGCCAAACAACTGCTGAAGATACCACAGATCGTGCGTCTCAACTATACCACCGGCGCCTATAGCATGTTTGCTGAAATCATCTGCCGCGATAGCGGAGAACTGAGAAAGATACTACAGGAAGACCTGCAGCATATCAAAGGCATTGAACGCACCGAAACCATTATTTCGCTGGAAGAAAGCTTCTCCCGCCCCATCAACGTAAGCGAGAGCTGATTGATTAGTTATTTGATTATTTGTTTATTTGGATATTTGATGCAACATTTGCCCTTACCCAAATACCCAAATAAACAAATAATCAAATAGCTAAATGGTATCTGCTTTTATCTTTATTCTGTTGATTGTTATCCTCATCCTGATCTTACAACTCAAGGGCGACCTCAATTCGAAGATAACAATACTCCAAACACAGCTGGAACAGTTGCTTCAACAGCGGCGGGAAGACAAGCCCACAGCCGTTTCTGAGCCAACGCCTGCATCGCCGCCACCAACGCGCAAACCAGATATTGCCCGGCCTCTGCCATCGGCAGTGCCACCACCTGTGCAGGAGCCACTGCCGCCCGTCAGAGAGGCGCCGCCTGTTAAAGCAAGGCCGCTGCCGCCGGAAACTCCCAGGCCACAAATTCCCAAAGTGGAGCTGACCACATCGCCGGAAATACCGCCCATAGTGCCTCCACCGCTAAGGTCCCGATCTTCTTTCCGGGAAAAAAATCCCGATCTCGAAAAGTTCATCGGAGAAAATCTGTTTAATAAAATCGGGATTGCCATCCTCGTATTGGGCATTGGCTTCTTCCTGAAATACGCGATCGATAAAAACTGGATCAACGAAACCGGGCGCACCTTCATCGGCATCCTTACAGGAGCCGCCATGATAGGGCTCGCGCACCGTATGCGTAAAACTTTCGCAGCCTTCAGCTCCGTACTCATCGGCGGCGGCGTGGCCGTATTATATTTTACGATCACGATCGCTTTTCAGCAATATCATCTCATCGGCCAGGTGCCCGCCTTTATACTATTGGTGATCGTTACGGCTTTTACGGTATTGTTATCCCTTGCATACGATCGTCGCGAACTGGCCGTGATAGCCATTCTCGGCGGATTCACCGCGCCTTTTCTGGTGAGCACCGGCGAAGGCAATGCCACCGTATTGTTCACTTATATCCTCGTACTTAATGTAGGGATGCTGGTGCTGGCTTACTATAAAAAATGGAACATCGTCAACCTTGTGTGCTATGTGGCAACGGTATTACTTGTTGGTTCCTGGTTGTCGTACCAGTTGGTGAAAGAAAGCCCTGCACATCCCGTGCCTTATGGTACAGCGCTGGTTTTCTGCACGCTGTTCTATATCGTATTCTTTGTGATGAACGTGGTGTACAATGTGAAGCAACAGCGGAAATTCGCTGCCACAGATATTCTCCTGTTGATGAGCAACACTTTTTTCTACTATGCTGCCGGCATGGTGATCCTGCATCATATCCAGGGCGGCATTTACCAGGGCCTGTTCACCGCGTCTATGGCGGTTTTCAACCTAGTATTTGCGTGGAGCCTGTTCAAAAACGAAAGGGCCGACCGTACGCTGATCTATCTCCTGATAGGACTGGTGCTCACTTTCCTGAGCCTGGCCGCACCGATACAATTGCATGGCAATTACATCACGCTTTTCTGGGCGGCGGAATCAGTGGTGTTATTGTGGCTGGCGCATAAGTCGGGCATCAAGCTGATGATCTGGGCTTCGATGATTGTGCTGATGGCTATGTTCCTCAGCCTGATCATGAACTGGTCGCAGCTGTATATCAGCCCTATTGCAACGGCGCCGCCACACATGACGCCACTGCTCAACAAAGGCTTTGTAACCGGCGTGGTGGCCGCAACAGCGGTATACCTTTCCGCATGGCTGTTACGCGAGATGCCAGCCAATACACTTGCGCCAGTGATAGAGGTAGCTGTCTACCGCAAGCTGCTCAACGCAGCGGCACTCTTACTCACCTATATCGTGCTGTTGCTGGAACTGCACCACCAGAGCAGGTTCTATTGGCCGCAGCTCACAAATATCATCATGGGTGCCTACAGTTACCTGTTCCTCTCAGTGTTGCTGTATCTCGCGCGCAACAATAGCGAACCGGTGAAAGTATTCCTGTTGCTGCTTTCTGCGGCATCGCTGGTGGCAATGCCGATGTTTAACCGGGAAGTAATTCCAATTAGAAATGCATTCCTGAACCGAGAGCTGCCTGCTGGATATTTTTACTTTCACTACCTGTTAATGGCGGCCGAAGGCCTGCTGTTATACCGCTTATACCGTTTCCTGAACACCTTTGCCAGCGGGCAATTGCGGCAGGCCTCACAATGGGTGTTCAGCGTTGTGATCATCTATTTGCTCAGCGCAGCACTGGATCATATCTGGGTGGTAAGTGGCTACAGTGGTATAAACAGTATCAACACCCTGCTCGACAGCTCCCACCGCACAGGCTACGCCATTCTCTGGGGCATCTTCGCATTTGTGCTCATGTACCTCGGATTGAAATGGCGCTCGCGTCATATCCGTATCATTGCGATCAGTGTATTTGGCGTCACTTTGCTGAAGCTCTTCGTCTTTGATCTGTCCAACCTTTCCGAAGGCGGGAAGATAGCGGCGTTCATCTCATTAGGGGTGTTGCTGCTCGTTATTTCATTCATGTATCAACGGCTCAAAAAACTGTTACTGGACGATGACCATAAAACGACTGAATAAGGCCGCCATCGCGCTGCTCGCGGGAATGTTGCTCATTGGCAGCTCCCGCGTAGCGGCACAACAATTCGCCTGGAAAGCGGCCGTGAAAGGTATTACCGATTCCGGCTTTGCACGTATCACGCTCACACCGGATATATTGGCGCACAGCCACCAGCTGGAAGATATCCGGCTGATGAACGGCCAACAGGAAGTACCCTACCTGATACGGCAGTCTGCGGAAACCTACAACCCTGCCCGCTTTCAACCCTTCCCTATCATCGAGAACAAAGCCGTGGCAGGAGGTATCTCTACCCTCATCTTCCGTAACGCCGGACAAAAAACACTTGATCATTTTTTTCTGGTGATGAAGAATGCATGGGTGAAGAAGACGGTGAAGATTTCCGGCAGCAACGACCAGCAGCAATGGTTTGGCGTAACAGAACCATTTGTGCTGGACCCCGCGGCAGATATGGTATCCAGCTCATCATCCACTATCCTGGTAAAGATCGGTATACCGGCTACCGACTATACGTTTTACCGCTTGCAGCTGAATGATTCTGCTTCTGCTCCTTTGAACATCGGCAACATAGGGCCGATGGCCGGCGCAGAAGTTACCACCGCCCAACTCGCGCCCCTGCCCGATCCTGTGGTGATAACAGACAGCAGCAGCACTGCCCGCCGCAGTGTCTTTAAAATTGCATTCAGGGAATCTTATCTTATCAAAAAGCTATCGCTTGAAATCAGCGCCCCTGCGCTATTTCACCGCAAGGCCAGGCTGGCGTCATTCACTGATCATCGTCAGGTGCTCAACAACCTGGCTGATATCGATCTTATTTCATCAAAGCCCAGTGAGATCATATTACCGCAGGCGGCTCAATTCGATACCCTCTTCCTGATGGTGCAAAATGATGATAACCCTTTACTGGAAATAAAAACTGTCAAGGCCTGGCAGCCCGACTACTACCTGATTGCAGCAGTACAACCCTCAGGCAACTACACGCTGTTCTTCGGTGATCCACAATTAAAAACGCCGGTCTATGACCTGTCTTATTTCAAAGACAGCCTGCCCACCGCACTTCCCACCCTCCGTACCGACACGCTTATTGCCTTACCCAAAGCCGCAAAAGCAGCCGCGCCCAGCACTTTTTTCTCCAGCCCCAAATGGATATGGTCAGGCATTATACTGATCATCATCGTCATTGGCGCTGTTGCAGTGAGTATGTTGAGGGATATGCAAAAAAAGTAGGTTGTTTTACTCAGGATTATACTGATTGAAAGGATTACCAGGATTTTTTTATAAGGATTAAAAAAGATTCTCCTGATTTAACGCGAAGATCATTTAAGCGAAGAAGCCCTTGAAGCGCTTTGAGCGCTTCAAGGGCTACTATCTTCGAATCGATCTTCGCGTTAAATCAGGAGAATCTTTTTTAATCCTTATAAAAAAATCCTGGTAATCCTTTCAATCAGTATAATCCTGAGTAAAACAACCTTCGCTTACTACAATCTGATCTTCACGCCAGCATTCAATCCCAGGCCGCCGATGTTGATGTACGACTTGAGATCGTTAGAAGGAGCATTATCGTTTTTGTAATACGTTTTGCTGCCCACGGTACCGATGGGTGTGTTGGAGTTTTTATCCAATGTGGTCACGTAATCGGTTTGCTTTTCTGCTATGCTCAGATCGCTGAGGCTACGGGTAGATACGGTGGTGATGACAGCACCGGTGGAGCCGTTGATAGCGGTGTTTGTTTCAGCGTATTTGGTTACTTCTTTGCTCTTGCTTTTTACAGGTACGTTGCGGTATTCTGTTTCCACGAAAATATCGAGGCGGCGGGATACGTTGAAAGATACGCCCAGTGCGCCCTGGAAGCCGATGGTAGCATTAGGCTTGATTTCTTCCTTGCGGCTGATCTGCGTCTGGATCAGCGTGCCGGGAGGCAGCGGCGCGCCGGCTGGTGGCTGCGATAATTTAGACGCTTCCGTTTCAATGATCAGGCGGCCCCATAAAGGCACCACTACACCAAAACGAACGTAGGGATTCACTTTGTCGAAGCCCGGGCTAACTACCAGGCTGGGAGCGAAATCCACTGCATTCACATATCCATGTGATTCTACATTGCCGAGTTGTTTGCTGGAACCGATGGCGGTAACAGTGTTACGCGTCATCAGGTTTTTGGCGCTGTGGAAGTAGTTGAAAGATGCTTCTACCGCCAGGTATTTGTTGATGTTGTAACCAACGCTGAGTCCTCCGCGTACGCCCTCGCCATAGGAGCCGGTGAGCACCTTACGGCTCACAGTGTCGGAAGCGCCGGTGAGCGGGTTCACCTCCGTGTGCAGATCCTGCGGAGGATAAGGGCCTACATTCGGAAATTGCCCCGGCGAAACGCTGAAGAAATAACCTCCGCTAACTTTCAGGTAGAACTTGGAATGTAAGGGTGTGGAGTGGTCCTGGGCATGGACCTTTCCTGCAACAGCCAATAGCATCACAGCTGCGGAAGTCAGGATAGCTCTTTTCATAAACAGTGGTTTTGGTGATCGTTAAAGCTGAATCATCATGTGATGCAGACAATCGGAAGTTAACAAATTGTTACCATATAGCAAGCGATGAAAAAATCTGTGGGTTGTTACCTTTAAAATGCTTCTGCCAAGGACAGGTATAATCCCTGTTGCCGCTTCTCCCCAGTACGTTGTTCTCCTACGGCATAGTCTATACGAATAGTGAGCTTGGCATGCTCATCGTAGAAGTAGCGGATACCCGCGCCGTAGCTGGGTTTGAAGCCATCGAGATGAAAGTTGCGGTTATTGAATACCGTACCGGTTCCTGCAAAAGCGGCCAACGCAAATTTAGGTTTCATATCCAGGAACCAGATGTGTATGCGCATCTTTGGATCGATGAGATAGCGATATTCTGTTTGTAAGCTGAGATAGTTCTGATCGCGGTAACGGCCCTGGTAGTAGCCACGCATGATACGTTCACCGCCCATTTCCGGCAAGAGGTAAAAGGGCTTGTCGCTACCTTGCAAGCTGGCGAAGTAGCCATTAAAGCCCAAGGTGCTTTTGGCCGACAAAGGCACAAAACTCGCGCCCTGCGCTTCCACCTTGAACAACGGAAATGAACTGAGGAAAGACGGCGCATATGCCGCATTCAGCTTCAGCCAATGGCCCCGGTGCGTATAGTTCTGGTTGTCGCGGTTATCAAAAGCGCCGCTGATGCCGATAAAAGTAACATAACCGCCATCCTTGCCTGCGAGCGGCATATCGATATAAATACCTTTGTTGTCGTTGCTGCTGTAGGAATCGTTCTGGTATAACAGGGACGCACCTACGTAAAAATGCCCGCCTACATGGCGCTCGGCTTCAAACTGCGCTTTATAACGGATATTGTTCAGCAAAGACTTGTTGACCGCCAGCGTGGTATCGCCGATACCATAGAAATACAGCGGAAAATTGTGGTAACGCAGGTTCCCCTTGAAATGCCAGATGTTGCCACTGGTCCAGATATCTGCGCGGAGGTCTACCTTGTACTGGCTCTTGGTGGTGATAGAGGGTATCAGGTAGAGCGTAGAGTTGCGTGTGAGCGGATCGGGATGCTTGTTATCGGTATAGAAAGAATACAACATCGCGGCGCCTATCTCAAGACCCTTCTCCTGTGCATATCCCAATACGGGTAATGGGAAGAAGCTGCGGCGGCGCAGCTGTAAAGAATCGTTTATCCCTGGCAGTGAGTGCTGGCCCTTCGAAACACTGTCCTGTTGCGCTTTTACACTGATGCCTGTTAATATTGATATGGCCGTAACAATTAATCTTCTCCGCATAGTCTGCAAATATAAGGATTAGGATCATATATACATGATTATCAGATGATCATCATTATAACACTAAAATCACACGGCCCTCACCGCAATTTGTCGGCGGTGGCCATTGAATCATCGGGTTTTAATGCCTATTTTTATAGTCACTGCCAACTAAATCACACTATGCTGTCGGCCATACCTTTGAAAAAACGTATCCTGATCCCTCTTTGCCTGCTCTTGCTGTCACCTGCTGCCAAAGCGCAGCCCCCCGTTACAGACAGTCTGATTCACGCATTACAATCACATACAGCGAAAGATACTACACGCGTGCAAGTGCTCAACCAGCTCGCCCGCAACTACTTTACCAGGAATGCTGTCACCGCTGAAAACTATGCCAACGAGGCCCTGCATTTGAGCGACAGCCTCCATTACCTGCCCGGACAGGTATGGGCTACCCGCAATCTCGCGCTGGTAGAGAATACCAGGGGGCATCTCGACAAACAGATGCAGCTCACTACAGCTGCGCTCAAACTGGCCGACCGTCTCAACGATATACATATGCTCGCCATCCTAAATAACGATGTGGGCAATATCTTCATCGAACAGAACAGTCCCCGCGACGCACTGCCCTTTCTACAGCGCTCTCTCAACATCAAACTACAACTGAAAGAAATCGCCGAAGCCGGCAAAACCCTCAATAACCTGGGTTCCGTATACCTGGCCCTGCAGCTCCCCGATTCCGCTTTGCCCTACCTGCAACAGGCAGAAAAAATAAAATTGCAACTCAAAGATCAACGGGGACTCGCCTATACCTACGAAAACCTCGGCCTGGCGGCCCTTCAGCAGCAGCAACCTGTAAAAGCGCTGCACTACCAGGAGCTTTCCTATGCCGCCTACAAAGCCACCGACAACCAGCCCGGCATTGTGAAATCAGCGCTCAACCTCGCCGAAGTGCAGATCAGTCTTGGCAATCTTGGCAGCGCCAGCGACAAACTCCGTGAAGCGAAAGCTATCAACGACGTGCTGCAAAATGTGAGGAATGAGATGATCTATTACAAGATCCGCTACCAGCTGGATTCTGCACGGAAAGACTACCCCGCCGCGCTCGAAAGTTACAAGGCCTTTGCCGAAAGAAATATCGATTATTTCAATGTGGAGAAAAGCAGGCAGATATCCCGCTCGGAAGAAAAATATGAAGCAGAGAAAAAACAACGCGAAAATATCCTGCTGAAAAAAGAACAACAAATACATCTCGCTACCATCTACCAGCAAAAAGTGATCGCAACTGCTGCCAGCCTGCTATTCTTTGCCCTGCTGATGATCACCGTGATGGTATACCGCCTGTACAAGCGCCAGCGCGTGCTTTCACGGCAGCTCAACAGCAAGAACCAGGAAGTATCGCTACAAAATCATATCATCCTTGAACAAAATGCGACGCTGGAAAATCTCAACCAGGTAAAAGATAAAATATTTTCTGTCATCTCCCATGATCTCCGTTCTCCATTGGCAATACTGGAAGGGCTGTTGTTTTTATTGAGAGATGAAAAGATAGATGCGGCGCAGTTCCGCTTCTATTCCGATGAATTATGGAGAGATGTGAAGAATACCGCCTACATGATGGACAACATGCTGCAATGGGCCAGCAATCAGATGAAGGGCATCAGTGTGCGCGCAGATGATTTCGATCTTACGCTCCTGTTGAACCAGGAATTTGAGCTGCTGCAAACACTCGCGCGGCAGAAAGATGTGAGCCTGCAACACGAGCTAACGTCCGCCATCATGGTGTATGCCGACCCGGACATGCTGCGCCTGGTGATGCGTAACCTCATCAACAATGCGATCAAATTTACGCCTGGCGGCGGCGAGATAGTGATCAGCGCCCGCACCGATACCGCCCATGCCGAAATCACCGTCCGTGATAGCGGGAATGGTATTCCGGTGGAAGACCAACACCGCATCTTCTCCAATATCTACTACTCTACCGCAGGCACCCGCAATGAAAAAGGCTGTGGCCTGGGATTGCACCTCTCTAAAGATTTCATTGAGCGTAACCAGGGCCGCATCTGGTTTACCAGCACGCCGGGCGTAGGCAGCAATTTCTTTTTCACGGTGCCCCTTTCCGAAGAAAGCGATACTAACGCATACGGATATACGATCGTGGTGCAGGACCATGGCCCCGGCGGCATGAGCGTTCTAAGACGTTAGCGCAAAAGCCGTAGTATGCTTGATCTCCGTCATCACAAAGGAACTGTGCACCTGTGCAATGTTCTCTATCGCCGCCAGCTTGTTGGTGATAAAATGCTGATAGCTCCGCATATCATCCACTACTATTTTCAGCAGGTAATCGTAGTTGCCTGCCACGTGGTAACATTCCATCACCTCTTCCATCTTGTGGATGGCCGTTTCAAATTTTTTCAGCAATGGCTGCGAATGCAGCTGTAGCGATACGTTGCAGAAGGCTGCCATGGCTTTGCCCACCTTTTCGCCATGCAGGATGGTAACATATGCTTTGATGATGCCCATCTTCTCTATCTTCTTCAGCCGCTCATAGGTAGGGGTAACGGACAAGCCTATACGATGCGCGATCTCTTTGGTGTTCAGTCGTGCATGGTGCTGTAACACCTGTAAAATGCGGCGGTCTGTTTTATCCAGTGTATCCATCACAGTTAGTTTTTTCTGTCGGAAGATGATCCGGAAGGAAATTTAGATAAATTAAACTATTATTTTAGTAAAAATAGTATATATTTTCTGTATCAGACATAATAGCAGTTCCATTCAATTAGTAATCGATAGATTCGCAGCATCATACACCTGTAATTAACGATTATGAAAGAGTACCGACTGGCTGCCGCGGATGCCGCGCAGCTGCAAGGCCTGCTGGCGCAGGTATCCGCCTGCACCGCCGATTTCCTGGGATATCCGGTGTCGAAAGATTTTGATTACACGCCCCTCCTGCCTTTCCTGCAATATCCGCTCAACAACCTGGGCGATCCTTTTGTGCCATCTACTTACAGTGTAGGCTCCCGCGAGATGGAGCGCTGGGTGGTGGAATTTTTTGCGAAACTGTTCCGCGCCCCGGCAGACGACTGGTGGGGATACGTCACCAACGGCGGCTCTGAAGGCAACCTGTATGGCCTGTATCTGGCCAGGGAACTGTATCCTAAAGGAATGGTGTATTATTCAGAAGCTACGCATTACAGCGTGCAGAAGAACCTGCACCTGCTCAATATGCCCAGCATTGTGATCCGGACTATGGAAAACGGTGAGATCGATTATGACGATCTGCAACATACCCTGCGCATGAACCGCCATATGCCTGCGATCATCCTAGCTAATATCGGCACTACCATGACCGAAGCCCGGGATGATGTAGGCCGCATTAAGAGCATCCTGAAAGAAATGGCGATCCGCCATCATTATATTCATGCCGACGGGGCGCTATCGGGCAGCTACAGCCCTTTCCTGGAGGCGCGCCCCGCCTTTGATTTCGCTGATGGCGCCGATAGTATTGCCATCAGCGGACATAAATTTATCGGCTCGCCCGTGCCTTGCGGCGTAGTGGTGGCCAGAAGATCTTATCGCGACAGGATCGCCCGGTCGGTAGCTTATATTGGTAGCATGGATACCACTATCACCGGATCAAGGAACGGCCATAGTCCATTGTTTTTATGGTATGCACTGAAATGCCTGGGCCTCGCGGGTTTGAGAGAGAGGGCCTTGCACAGCTTATCTGTAGCGGCTTATGCTGTGGAGCGCCTGCGTGAGCATGGTATCCCCGCATGGCGTAACCCCGACGCCATCACGGTGGTGTTTCCTGAACCCGAAGGGAGCATCCGCCGCAAGTGGCAGCTGGCCTGCGAAAACGGCTGGTCGCATATTGTCTGCATGCCTAACGTTACCAAAGCGCAGGTGGATATTTTTGTAGAAGAGATGACCACAGCAGTAGCCGTTTAAGCGCCGTTCTCGGCGATCGCAATGATGGCAGTATTCAAAGTACGGCGTATCTGACGTTCCGTTTCCTTATCGGCGGCGGGCATCACCAGCTGTACTTTGAACTGCACATAATCTTTCTTGATGCCCATCGTGCGAAGCAGAAAACTATCCGGAACGAAATGCGAAGCATAGGCCTCAATAGCTCTCCGGAGGCTGTTTTCCAGCTGAGCGGGCGTAATAACATGTTTGCTGTCCATCTCAAATTCTATCGATACTTTCTTTACATGCTGCTTTGAAAGATTGGTAACGATCGAGGTGAACACCAATGAATTGGGGATGATCAATGTCTCATCGTCTTCATTCTGCAATACAATATTGATCAAAGTAATATCGAGTATCTTCCCTTTATATTCTCCTATCCGCACATGATCTCCGAGCGATAACTGATCGGAAAACATAATGATCAGCCCATTGATCATGTTGGTGATGTAATCCTTGGAAAGCAGTGCGATGGCCGCTGCTACGATGGTGATACTGGTGACGAACTTGAGGAGATCGATGCCAAAGGCCACCATCACCGCCAGCAAAAAGAAGATGGTATTGAGCACAGAGGCGATGCGGTTCAGGCCAAGTATGAAATTATCTTTCTCTATCGGCTTGTTGCGGTGGCGACGGGTATACCACGACAAGATGAAGATCCAGGCAAACGACACTACCAGGTTAGCGCCGAGGAAAAAGGAAACTGCGTTGGTGATCTTGAACAGCCACTGGAAACGGTTATAGCCAGCGGGGTGGTCGAGGTTGAAATACACAATGGCGGCATATGCCAGCAGCTTCAGGATGAAGAGCAGCCGCTCGCGGCGGTTTTTCTTTTTGTAGGATTCGTCTGTTACCATCATAGCCCTGTAAAAGTACAAAGGCCGGTGGCAACCGCCAAAATAAAGCAGGGCTGGCTATTCGTATAGCCAGCCCTGTTATTACTTCATTTTATTGAGTATCTCCTGCCAGATGACCCTGGCGATCTGTTCACTCTCGATGAGCCGTAATCTGCCTTCAACAGAATCTACGTGGTCAGCGGTGAAAGTGGTAGGGCCCTGCGGGGTGAAATCGTTTATGAGGGAGGCGCCTATATCGGGAACTACTTCGTAGACCGTTTCCAGCGCCGTGCGGTTCACTGTGATATTCAGTCCGTATGCCTTACTGTTAATGAATACTGTTACATGATGCTGTTCCATATACCAGATTATTGTTCCACTATATGGAGTGCAAGGCATATGCCATATAAAAAGACCGGTGTGATCGCACATCGGTCTTTTGTTGTAAATATAAGGAAGATGCCATGTTATGCTTATGCATGTGCAGCAGCACGGCGGGTTGCAGGCTTTTTACGTGCGGTGGCTTTTTTTCTGGCGCCCGCTTTTTTAACAGATGTTTTAGTAGCGGTCGTCTTTTTGGCGGTCGTTTTTTTTGCAGTGGCTTTTTTGGCAGTGGCCCTTTTGGCAGTTGTTTTTTTCGTGGTTGTTTTACTGGAAGCTGCTGCTTTTTTCTTCGGTACATCTGCACCCGCTTTGCGGGCCTCTGACAATCCGATGGCAATAGCCTGTTTGGGGTCTTTTACTTTTTTATGACTACGGCCACTTTTCAATTTACCTTCATGCATTTCATGCATCACTTTCTCCACTTTCTGCTGGGCTTTTTTTGGATACTTTGCCATAATAGAAGATTAAATGGGTTATGAAAAAAGATAACAGGTAAATACTTACAAAACATACGCCAGCCGCGGTACGGCGCGATAAGACGAATATATGGGCGTGATGCAGCCGCAACTGTGTGGAAAATTCTATGTATTGTGGAATCAATTGCCCCATACCACAACTCTTTCATTATCAAAACCCTGTCCGGTTGGGGTTTCTGGCAGTGGCATGCATATTGATCGCCCTGTAGTTTATTGTTCACTACACTATAAAACCAGGATTATGGAAGACATCAGGTATCAAACAATGGCACCGAGTGCCAACACGAATGAAAACAGTCAGGCCGAGCGATCCAGGCATAGCAAACGTGGATTTGCTTCCATGGACCCTGAACAACAAAGGGCTATTTCCAGGGAAGGCGGAAAGGCTGCACACAGACAAGGCGTAGCGCATAAATTCACCTCTGAAGAGGCCCGCGCTGCCGGCAAAAAAGGCGGAGAGGCCGTGAGCCGCAACCGCGAACACATGGCTGCAATAGGTCGGAAAGGCGGCACCAACCGGGGTAAGAAAAAGAACCATGCTGACCAACAATAAACACATGTAGCCTGCAAACGATATTTTCGTTAACAAGCCCCCCGCAAAGCGCAGGGGGCTTTTTTATCCGTATATTTATGCATGCTGATACTTGTACATATCCTCATCGCACTGGTAGCCCTGGAACACCTGTATATCCTGTGGCTGGAAATGTTTGCCTGGACAAGCCGCGGCCCAAAAGTGTTCCGCAGCCTTCCCGCCTCCCTCTTTGAACCCACCAAAGCACTGGCGGCTAACCAGGGACTGTATAACGGCTTTCTTGCTGCAGGCCTCCTCTGGTCGCTCTTCATCGCAGACGCGCTGTGGGCAAGCCGTGTAGCCATCTTTTTCCTCAGTTGTGTAAGTGTGGCAGGCATCTATGGCGCCCTTACTGCCGATAAAAAAATATTCTTCGTACAGGCATTGCCCGCGCTCATTGCCTTGCTATTGATCTGCTTTATCTAGCGGTAAAAAATATTTGTACCAAGTGCCAATGCGTTTATCTTTATTACCATATGAAGATATTCGTCTTGCTTGCTATTGCCCTGTTATGCGCCACCACTGCCCTGTGCCAGTCGCGCGCCACCCACCCCGCCGATGCCGATACCGCCTACTGTCAAAGGCATACAGGAAGGAAGAGACGAGCTGCGGGAAGCAGCGATTGCAGAGATCAATAAATGGCATCATCAAATGCCTATATAACAACACCGACTATATTTATGAAAACGAAAAGACGCTGGCTGTATTTTATTGTGATCCTGCTCAACGTACCGCTGGGATTAGCCACCAGGTGGGCGCCGCAGTACTTCCCGGAAATCGTCCGCATCTATGGCGGCGATGTATTATCTGCCACCTGCATCTTTTTCGGCTTCCGTTTTCTCTACCCGCTGAAACCCGTATGGAAAGTAGGTATCATCGGCTTTGCCACCTGCATACTGATAGAAGTGCAGCAATTGTATCAGGCGGAATGGGCAGTACGATTGAGGAATACGCCGCTGGGCATCCTGCTGGGCCATGGCTTCTTGTGGAGTGATTGCGTATGTTACCTGGTAGGTACATTACTGGCGATGGGCTTTGCCTGTTTAACCCAAGTGCCTGTTAAAGGATATAAAAGAGCTTTGTAAATATTGATAATTTTGGGTTCCCATAACAACAACGATAATATCTGCTTTATATTTTGTGTGCTTTTAAACTAAGGTCCATGCTCACAGCATGATGTATGATAGCCCCGCATGAGACGTAATCGACACCGGTACGGGCATATGAAATAATATTATCGAGATTGATACCGCCCGACGCCTCTGTCTCATACTTGCCGTCAATCAGCTCAATTGCCTCTTTCAATAATTCCGGCGAGTAGTTATCAAGCATGATACGGTGTACATTGCCCACAGCAAGCACACGGCGCACATCATCGAGGTTGCGGGTCTCGATCTCTATTTTCAGGTTGCTGTTGTTGGCCGCGAGGTACTCGTTGGTTTTCTGTATGGCCTGCTCTATGCCGCCACAGAAATCGATATGGTTGTCCTTCAGCATGATCATATCGTACAGGCCCATACGAAGATTATAACCGCCGCCAATCCGCACTGCCTGCTTTTCGTATTCGCGGAACAGCGGCGTGGTTTTGCGGGTATCGAGTATTTTGGTCTTGTAGCCTTTTATTTTATCGGCGTACTTATTGGTAAGCGTTGCGATGCCGCTCATGCGCTGCATGCAGTTAAGTACCAGTCTTTCTGCTTTTAATATGGTATGCACGCCGGCTTCAACGATAAAAGCAGTTTCGCCATTATTTACAGTATCGCCATCTTTTTTATAGCAGGTGAATTTTGCATCTTCTTCCAGATGATGAAAAATATCCTGCGCCAGCTGCATGCCTGCCAGTATGCCTTCTTCCTTTATTTTAAGTACCGCCTTACCTTTCGCATCAGCTGGTATGGATGCGAGTGTAGAGTAATCGCCGCTGCCCACATCTTCGAGCAATGCTGCGGAAATGAATTCCTGTGTTGTCAAACGCTTTGTATTTTAGAAAGTAAATTAACGATAATAGTCGCCACATAAAAAACAGCCATACAATGTTCATCTTCCTGAAAATATATCCCGGATGGCACGCATCGCAGCATGATATCCGCACATGCCATGCACACCGCCGCCCGGTGGCGTAGAAGCAGAGCAGATATAGACACCTGCCGCGCTGGTACGGTAAGGCGATGGCCTCAAAGCCGGTCTGGTAAAGAGTTGACGCAGATCGATGGCCCCGCCATTGATATCTCCGCCGATATAATTGGGATTATAGGCCTCCATCTGCGCGGCATTCATCACATGCCGCGCTATGATGCGCTTACGGAAGCCGGGCGCAAAGCGTTCCACCTGTTGCTCTATCACCTCCCTCATATCAGTATTAGAGCCATTAGGCACATGGCAATAGGCCCAGGCGGTGTGCTGTCCTTGCGGCGCACGGGTATCATCAAAAAGACTCTGCTGCGCCAGGAGCACAAAAGGCTGGCGACTTGTTTTGCCTTGCCAGTTACCCAGCTCTCCGGCGGCTATTTCCGTATAGGCGTTACCGATATGAACGGTACCTGCTTCCCTGCAAGCCGCAGCGGTAAAGGGTATGGGACCATCCAGGGCCCAGTCTACCTTGAAAATACCGGGACCATAACGATATTTTTTTAATTGAGATTGATAGAAAGAAGAGAAACGGTTACCGCCGATCTGCAAGAGCTGGCGCGGACTCACATCCAGCAGTACCGCGCGTGCGGACGGCAGTTGGCCGAGATCCTGTACATAAAAGCCGGTTCGTATTTCACCGCCCGATGCCCGGAAATACGCCGCCAGCGCGTTTGCCAGCGATTGTGAGCCTCCTTTCACTACCGGCCATCCGCTGATATGTGCGGCGGCGCTGAGCACCAGTCCGATGGCGGCACTGCTGCGGTATGATAAAGGCAAGAGCGAATGTGCTGCCAGTCCGGCCCAGAGG
Source organism: Chitinophaga vietnamensis (assembly GCF_902167635.1). Taxonomy (GTDB): domain Bacteria; phylum Bacteroidota; class Bacteroidia; order Chitinophagales; family Chitinophagaceae; genus Chitinophaga; species Chitinophaga vietnamensis. The sequence continues at coordinate 637,878 of NZ_CABHMS010000003.1, read as the reverse complement.
CCTCTTGCCTCTTCGGTACGGAAACGCCGGGCTACCGCCGCCGCACTGCGCAGTGCAGTGAGCCCGAAACGAGCCATGCGCAAGGGATGGCGGGGAATACCCAAAGGCCCGAGCACATCGTTTACAATGTAGGGCCAATCGTTTACCACCGGCTGTATCAGTTGTAGCCAGGTTTGTTCATCGGCGCCAAGGCTGCGTGCCGTTTCCGGTAAACTATGTAACAAGGCCGCTGCATGGCCATTATCAAAGGGATGTGCCGCCGCCACCGGCGGATGTATTAAGGTGAGGCCGTAATCCTGTAGGGGCAAGGATTTCAGGAAGGGCGACAAGGTCGCCATCGGATGGATGGCCGAGCAGATATCATGGTGAAAGCCGGGCAATGTGAGTTCCGCTGTGCGCATGCCACCACCGACGCTGTCTTTTCCTTCCAGCAGCAATACCGACAAACCAGCCTGCCGCAGCGTGATGGCGGCCGCAAGCCCATTGGGGCCAGATCCTACTACAATGGCATCATAATCTGTGGAGGCTTGTTTCATTTCGTATATCCGATAACGTTATACACTTCAGGGGCTGCCGATAAATTATTATCTTTATTTGCTTACTCCAAGATACAGCATTTAATCACAAACGTCATGAATTTACAGGATGCTATTGCCCTGATACAACAGGATATTCCTCCGCAAGCCACGCTATGGACCGATCTGGGCTGCGGCAGCGGCTTGTTTACCCGCGCCCTGGCCACCATGCTGGCAAAGGGCAGTACGATCTATGCCATAGATACGCAGCCTTCACTGCACGCGGAAACGACCAGTGGCGGCGTAGCTATACAGCCTATGACCCTCGATTTTGTAAAGGACCCTTTGCCCCTGCCCGCACTCAACGGCGTACTGATGGCGAATGCATTGCATTATGTAAAAGACAAACCTGCTTTTCTGCGCAAGCTGCAAGCGGGTTTGCAGCCGGGCGCTGTTTTCCTTATCGTGGAATATGATACGGATACGCCGGTGCCTACCTGGGTACCTTACCCGCTGAGCTTTACTTCGCTGAAAAAATTATTTGCAACAGCAGGATACCAGCAGGTGAAGCCACTAGGCCGGCGGCCTTCTGTTTACGGGCGTGCAGAAATATATGCCGCGTGGATATCGTGATCTCGTTAAAATAAAAAGCCCGCTCAAATGAGCGGGCCATCTATCATGAACATTCACAAGTGACCTCGTCTGGATTCAAACCAGAAACCTTCTGATCCGTAGTCAGATGCTCTATTCAGTTGAGCTACGAAGCCATTTCCCTGATCGGGAATACAAAGATAGTAGAATAATTTATTCTAACAAACTCTTTTTCAATTTTTTATATCTGTAAACTTTATTACAGATAACTGCCTGGCTGAAAAAAAATGCCGCAGGGCATTGCAGCATTCCTTTCATTTTGTGACCTCGTCTGGATTCAAACCAGAAACCTTCTGATCCGTAGTCAGATGCTCTATTCAGTTGAGCTACGAAGCCATTCCGTGTCAAACGGGATGCAAATGTAGGATTAGTTTTAAATTAAACAAATTTTTTCTCAATTATTTTTTTTCGGACGACTACCGTCAACGGCTATACGCTGTAGTGGTTTCGTTTCTCAAAATGCGGGCAGCACAGGTATCCCCATTCTGCCGTACCTCTTGCATCAACTCTTTACGCAAGGCCGCAATCTCTTGCTGATAGCGGTTTTCACCATATGCGTTGTGTATCTCGTGCGGGTCCTGTTGCAGGTCGAAAAATTCCCAGCTATCCACAGGGCCATAAAAACGTATCAGTTTATAACGTTCGGTACGCACACCAAAATGCGGGTACACATGATGCGTACCAAATTCATAATAGTGATAATACACCGCTTTACGCCAGGTTGTTTTTTTGCCGAATAAAGGCAATAAGGACCTGCCCTGCATATCTGCAGGCACTTTCACGCCGGCGGCCTGTAGCAGTGTAGGCGCGATATCCACGTTAGCCACCATCTCGTTCACCTGCGTGCCCGGCTTGATCACGCCGGGATAGCGCATCACCATGGGCGTGCGCATCGACTCTTCATACATGAAACGTTTATCGAACCATCCATGCTCGCCAAGATAGAAGCCCTGATCCGACATATAGATCACGATCGTATTTTTTGCCAGCCCTGTGCTATCAAGATAATGCAGGATGCGGCCGATGTTGCGGTCCAGCGAACGCGCCGTGGACAGGTAATCCCGCATGTAGTGCTGGTATTTCCATCTCACTAAACTATCCCCTGTATAATGGTGTTCGTCGAAATCTTTATCTACTGCGTTGTGGTAATAGGCCGCAAATTTTTCTCTTTGTTCTTTGCTGAGGAATTTATAAGGATGATCTTTTTCGTAGTTAATATGCAGTTTAAGATCGTAACCGAGCGTCATGGTTTTGCGGATGCTCATATCCTGGTCGGCAGCGGCTTTGCGGCCTTTGTAATCGTCGTAGAAATCATGCGGCAATGGAAACTGCACGTGGTCATAGGCGCCCAGGTCGGGCAGGTCGGGCGACCATTCCCGGTGTGTGGCCTTCTCTCCCACCACAATACAAAACGGTTTGGAACGGTCACGCTGGTTGATCCAGTCGAACGTAAGATCCGTGATGATATTGGTCACATAACCCTGCTGGCGCACCGTATCTCCCTGCATGCTGATGAAATCCGGGTTGTAGTAACGGCCTTGATCGGGCAGGATGCGCCAGTAGTCGAAGCCATCGGGCAATGTTTGCAGATGCCACTTACCGATCCAGGCGGTCTGGTACCGGTGCTGTTGCAGGATGCGGGTAAACAGTTGTTGCTTTACATTGAAGGGCTGCGTGAAATCGTTGATCGTTAAACCGTTGCTGTGACTGTATTTCCCGGTGAGCAAGGTAGCCCGGCTGGGCGCGCAAAGAGAATTATTCACGAAAGCGTTATGGAAGATGGCGCCTTCCCTGGCAATACGGTCTATATTCGGCGTTTGCGCCAGCTTGCTGCCATAGGCGCTGATCGCCTGATAGGCATGATCATCGGAGATGATCACAATGATGTTGGGCGGTTGTTGCGCAGCGGCGCTCATGGCGAGCAGCAGCAAAATACAAAGGGTACGGATCATGACACGTGCATTGTTCTGCTGCGAAAGATAGAAATAAAAAAGTTTTCAGTGTAAATGAAAAAAGGCATGATGTACATCATGCCTTTTGTGACTCCGTCAGGATTCAAACCTGAAACCTTCTGATCCGTAGTCAGATGCTCTATTCAGTTGAGCTACGGAGCCATTTCTTTGTGATAGGATTGCAAAGGTATGTGTTTTTTTCTATCTACCAAATTCTTGCCTTAAAATTTCCGCAATTTTCTGATTTACACTTACTTTTACAGCCACAGCTTAATAATTTACCGCAAGTGAAAATACAACTCTGGAGCATTGGAAAGGAGCATGATCCCTATATCAGGGAGGGGATTGCTGTATTCCAGAAACGCCTGCAACATTATGTTGATTTCGAAGTGAAGTTGATCCCCACGGTGAAACAGGCCGCCAGCCTGTCGGTGCCGGAGCTCAAAAAGCAGGAAGCTAAAATTATTATGGACCTTTTGCAGCCTACGGATTATCTGCTGGCGCTGGATGAAAAAGGTAAGATGATGACCACAGTGCAATTTGCCGATTTCCTGCAACAGCGCACCAATGCCGGCACGCGGCAGCTGATCATCCTGATCGGCGGCGCTTTCGGTATCGATCAATCCCTGCTGCAAAGGGCACAATTGCAACTATCGCTCTCGCCCCTCACCTTCCCGCACCAGCTGGTAAGGCTTATCTTCACGGAACAGCTTTATCGTGCTTACACCGTATTGAACCGCGAAAAATACCATCACCAATAATTATATTTACATCATAATCGAATTGGCCTATGTCTATCAGCCTTATTATTATCATCACCACATCGATCATCTCTTTTACTGCCCTCAATAATTACGAGCAGCTTGGCAAATTGAGCATGCAGCCTTATATGGTAAAGCGTTACCGCCAATACTACCGCTTCCTCACCTCCGGCTTTGTACATGCGGATATACAGCACCTGTTGTTCAACATGCTGACGCTGTATTTCTTCGGCCCGGCGATCGAAGGCGTATTTGAGCAGCTGTTCGGCAACAAGATATTCTTCCTTTTGTATTACCTGCTCGGCATTATCGTTTCTGATATTCCTTCGTATATCCGTCACCGTGACAACAGCTATTATTCGTCGGTAGGCGCCTCCGGCGCTATTTCCGCGATCATGTTCACCGCTATCCTGATCAACCCCTGGGCCACGCTGGGCCTGTATTTCGTGATCAAGATGCCGGCTGTTGTGTACGGCGTATTATTCCTGGCCATCTCCGCGTGGATGTCGCGCAAGGGCGGCGATAACATCAATCACGACGCGCATCTCTGGGGCGCGATCTTCGGATTGGTATTTCCTCTGTTGTTCCATCCGGAGCTGGGACCACGCTTCCTGGATCTATTGCTGCACCGCTAAAGCTATCTACTGCATTAAAAAATAAAATAATATCTAAAATCTCTTTATATTAGTGGTTCCAGGGCCGCCTGGCTATTTTATTACCTACAACTGTCATTAAAACCTAGCCATACTATGTCTTTGAACAGACAAGAGATTGCCACATCCCTGATTCAAAAGCACCAATTCAAAACCTATGTAGAGATCGGTGTATTCATTGGCGCCAACTTCTTCCCTATCAAGGCGGAAAAAAAGATAGCCATTGATCCTGACTACAAATTCAACTGGTTTAAAAAGTTGAAACGCGCGGTGAAGAACCCGTGCAATTTTCGTGCTTCCTACTATAAGATGGAGAGCGATCGTTTCTTTGAAAAGAAAGCCCTGAAGCTCTTCAACACCCGCCGTATTGATGTTTGCCTGGTAGATGGCATGCATGAATATCATTTCGCATTGCGGGATGTGGAGCATACCTTAACGCATCTTGCAGACAATGGCGTGATCATTATGCACGACTGCAACCCCGCAAACGCAGCAGCAGCTTGTTCTTTCAAGGAATGGCAGGCACGTGGCGGGAAAGACAACTGGAATGGCGATGTATGGAAAGCCATCGTGCACCTGAGAAGTACCCGCGATGATTTGAATGTATTTGTGCTCGACTGTGATTTCGGACTGGGCATTGTTACCAAAGGCAAGCCTGATGCCATGCTCTCCTTCACGCCCGCGGAGATCGGGCAATTCAGCTACGCCGACTTTGAACAAAACAGGGCCGCGTGGCTGAACCTGAAGCCGGCATCATTCTTCCATGAATATTTCGGGTTATAATCAGTAAGGGCTGAAAGTGCTTACCACAGCTACTTTCAGCCCTTGTTCTATTTTGCGGAGAGTTGAACGCTTAGCACCTGCGTGGCGCCTGCGCTAATCTTGAAGCGGTCGTCGATACGCATGCCTACTACCCACAGGATGCGCTTTTCGGATTCCAGCACCCACACATTTTCCTTTTGCGGCAATGATAATTTCTGGTCGATGAAGAAGCGGCTCAATTTCTTTTTCTTCGGCATGCCGAGCGGATAGAAATAGTCACCCGTTTTCCATTTACGTAATATCAACGGGAATCGCACTTTGGCGGCATCGAGCCAGGCGATATCGGCGGCGGCAGGAATACTGCCTGCCGTGGCCCGTTCCAGCAGCCTTATTTGCAATTGTCCTCCTTCAAAGTGGAGGTGCGCCGGCGCTTGATCGATCACCAGCAAGGGCGCTGCCGATGTTTGCACCGGTGTGATCAGCAGCCAGGCCCTGTTGCGCACAATGCGATGGGTGGCGGTTTCCACGTAGCGGCCGGATTCGCTGTGCAGCAATGCAAGCACCTGTTCTGTTTGTGCAGGAGAACAGCCGAAACAGCGTAACAGTTCCCAGGCAATAGTTTGCAAGGGTGCTACATGTTGCAGTTTGCGCACGGCGATCATCCAGGTATTGCCACTTTGCACCAACAATTTTTTCCTGTATTGCGCCAAGGATTGCTGGTAAAGGATTTCAGCCTCTTTCAAACGCTGGATGGTAGCGGCCATATTCTTTACGGCGCCGGGATATATCTCCTGTATCCGCGGGATGACCTGATGCCGGAAGAAATTTCGTGTATACTTATCCGTTATATTGGAACTATCTTCTACATAGGAAAGACGATGTAACATGGCATAGGCCAGCAGCGTATCTTTTTCTGCGAACAGCAGCGGGCGGATGATACGTTCCTGCCTGGGTAATATTCCATGCAGGCCCGCAATGCCGGTGCCTTTGGCGAAATTCATGAGCGCTGTTTCCACGCTGTCCTGCAAGTGATGCGCGGTAGCGATATAGTCGTAACCTTGTTCCTGGCGGATGTTCTCCAGCCATTGATAGCGCAGTTCGCGGGCGGCCACTTGTATGCTTACATGATGTTCATCAGCGTAAGCGCTGGTATCAAACCGGGTATGAAAAAAGGGCAGACCGAGTGTAGCCGCCAGTTCTTGTACAAACCGTTCATCGCGCAGCGACTCTGTTCCTCTCAGCTGGAAGTTGCAATGGGCCAGGCCCGCGGCGAAACCAGCCGCTTTAAAAAGGTGCGCCATCACCGTGGAGTCCACGCCGCCGCTAACGGCGAGCAATACTTTCTGTGAAGGATCAAACAGCCGTTGTTCCCTGATATATTCAACAAGATGTGTAAGTAGATATTGCGGCATTGAAATGTTTTGGGTGCTTAATATACCAGGTCTTCATAAGCTGATTGCAGCTCATTATAAGTATGGCGTTCATTGGCGGCTTTTGCCATGGCCATTCCTTTTTCATATACGGCGATGGCGGCGTTGTTATCGCCTGCACGTTCAAGTAATTTGCCGAGATGATAATAAGAACCGGTATAACCAGGTTCGTGCGCCAGCAATTCCTCGAAGAGGCGCCTGGCGGTACCGTCATCGTTCAGTTTGATGTATTCCAGTGCCAGTGCATGTTTCAGGAAGCTATCGTTCGGACTGCTTTCCAGGAATTGTTTAAGTTGTGCGATTCTGTCCATCAATATATTTATAATAATCTTAATAAGATTTACTGACGAAAATCATTCATAGCGCTGCGGTTGGCGTATATTAATTAGATATATTTGCTATTACCGCATTTTTAAACAAAACAGTTTACGGTTATGAAGATTTTAGTTTGTATCAGTAAAACACCCGACACGACTGCAAAAATAGCTTTCACGGACAATAACACGAAATTCAATGAGGCTGGCGTCCAGTTTATTATTAACCCTTATGACGAGTGGTATGCGCTGGTAAGAGCGCTGGAGTTGAAAGAAACGATCGGCGGAGATGTGCACCTGATCACGGTTGGCGGTGCTGATTGCGACCCGGTGATCCGCAAGGCGCTGGCATTGGGCGGTGATGAGGCTTTCCGTGTGAATGCCGACAGTGCCGACAGCTATTACATTGCGTCGCAGATCGCTGCGCATGCGAAAGACAAACAATACGACATTATCTTCACCGGTAAAGAAACGATTGATTACAACGGTTCCGGCATTGGCGGTATGGTGGCTGAACTGCTGGACCTTCCCTATGTTTCCATTGCGGCAAAATTTGAGTTGAATGGCAGCAAAGCCACGATCAACCGTGAAATAGAAGGCGGCGAAGAGATCTGTGAAGTGAGCCTGCCTGTTGTTGTTTCCTGTCAGAAAGGAATGGCAGAAGCCCGCATCCCCAATATGCGCGGCATTATGGCGGCAAGAACAAAACCATTGACAGTAGTAGAACCGGTAACAGCCGATACGCTGACCAGCGTAGTGAGCTTTGAGCTGCCTCCTGCCAAAGCAGGCGTGAGGATGATCAGCCCCGACAATGTAGCCGAGCTGGTAAAACTGCTGCACGAAGAAGCGAAGGTGATCTGATCGAGATGACCGATGGTACACTATTTCATCAATTTCTAATCAATGTATTCATGTCTATATTAATATTCGCCGATCAGGCACAGGGAAAGATCAAGAAAGCCGCGCTGGAAGCGGTACAATACGGCGCTAAAGTGGCCGCGCAACTGGGCACTACCGCTACTGCGCTGGTGCTGGGCGCTGCCGACAGTGCCGAGCTGGCCGCGCTGGGACACTATGGTGCAAAAAAAGTACTGCATGCCGCAGATGCGCGCCTGCACGAAGTAGAGAGCACGGTATATACCAAGATCATCGCGGAAGCAGCTACCAAAGAAGGCGCGCAGGTGATCATCTTTCCACATAACTTTGATGGCAAGGCGATCGCACCGCGCGTAGCAGCACGCCTGAAAGCCGGTCTGGTAGCGGGCGCCATCTCCTACCCTGATACCGCTAACGGTTTCGTGGTAAAGAAAAGCGTATTCTCCGGCAAGGCCTTTGCCAATGTAAGCATCACTTCCGATAAGAAGATCATCTCTATCATACCCAATACTTTCCCGGTGAACCCCGGCACAGAAAGCGCTGCTGTAGAGGCTTTCACGCCGGCGATCAACGATGCCGACTTCAAAGTGAAAGTAGTGAAGACAGAAACGGTGAGTGGCGATATTCCATTGACGGAAGCCGAGATCGTAGTGAGCGGCGGCCGTGGATTGAAAGGTCCTGAAAACTGGGGTATTGTGGAAGACCTGGCCAAGGCGCTGGGCGCGGCTACTGCCAGCTCCCGCCCTGTGGCAGATGCAGGCTGGAGGCCGCATCACGAGCACGTAGGCCAAACGGGGCTTACCGTGCGCCCTAACCTCTATGTGGCCATCGGTATCTCCGGCGCTATTCAGCACCTGGCAGGCGTGAATGGCAGCAAGGTGATCGTGGTGATCAACAAAGATCCGGAAGCGCCGTTCTTCAAAGCGGCCGACTATGGCATTGTTGGCGATGCCTTTGAGGTAGTGCCGAAACTGACGGCCGCCGTGAAGCAATTCAAAGGACAATAATCATTCTCGCAAAGATCGCTAAGGAGCAAAGCAGCAAAGGCGGGCTTCGCCCGCATCCGGGTAATCATCTGCATTACCATTTGCGCGCAAAGCGCCTTTGCTGCTTTGCTCCTTAGCGATCTTTGCGAGAACTACCCTATGTATTAATCATTACAGATTTTTTAGATAAGGAATATTTTTCTAACTTCACGGTCTTACAAACTATTCAGCGACAACGCAAGACAGATATGAGAAAAATAGAACTGGAAATAGTTGCTTTATCGCACAGCATTACGCAGACACATTCATATGCCGTAGTATTGGGAGAGGTAAATGGGTTACGCCGTTTGCCCATCGTGATCGGGGGCTTTGAGGCGCAGGCGATCGCAGTGGCGCTTGAAAAAATGCAACCCAGCCGCCCCCTCACACATGACCTGATGAAGAACTTCATGACCGCTTTCAACATTGAACTGCATGAAGTGGTGATCAGCAACCTCCAGGAAGGTATCTTCTATTCCAAGCTTATCTGTTCCAGCAACGAAGAAACAATAGAAATTGATTCGCGCACTTCTGACGCGCTGGCGCTGGCCGTACGTTTCGGCTGCCCGATCTACACATACGAGAATATCCTCAACAGCGCCGGCATCCTGCTGGACGACCCGGCAGGCAAGAAAGGCAACAAGCCTGTTACTCCTACCATTTCCGAACACGAAAAAGGCGCAGAAGATGATCTGAAAGCCATGAACCTGGATGAGCTGAACCAGCTGCTACAGGAAGTGTTGGAACAGGAAGACTATATCCGGGCCATCGCTATCCGCGATGAGATCAACAGCCGGAAAAGTAAATAGATTTTAATTGATACAGGACGGTGAATGGCGCCACAGATGCAGATCTGCGCGGCCATTACCTTTATGCAAGCACCCAGCAGTATGATCGTTTTTCCCAATTGCAAGATCAATCTTGGATTATATGTTACCGGTCGCCGCGCCGATGGCTTCCACGATCTGGAAACAGTGTTTTATCCCTTGCCGGTCAATGATGCGCTGGAAGTGTTGCCAGCACCGGCATTGCAGTTCAGCAGCAGCGGCATTGCCGTTCCCGGTGATGCGGCAGATAACCTGTGCCTGCGCGCCTTTCACCTGCTGCAACAGGATTTCCCGGACTTGCAGCCGGTTCAGATACATCTGCACAAGCATATCCCGATTGGTGCCGGTCTTGGCGGAGGCTCTGCTGACGCGGCTTTCATGTTACAATTACTCAATAACAAATTTCAACTCGGGCTGGATGAGCAACAGTTGATTGCCTATGCTGCGCAGCTGGGCAGTGATTGTGCGTTCTTCATTCCGAATAAACCTTGCTATGCTACCGGCCGCGGCGAAGTGCTGGAGCCAATAGCACTGGACCTTTCCGGCTATTCGTTCCTGCTGGTATACCCGGGCATACACGTTAATACTGCCTGGGCTTTCAGGCAGATGACGCCGCAAATGCCCGCGCATCCATTGAAAGAGATGATACAGCTGCCGGTGGCAGATTGGAAAGAAGTAGTGAAGAATGATTTTGAGGCGCCGGTGTTCAGCGCGCATCCGGTGCTGGGGAGTATCAAGGAAAAAATGTACGAAGGCGGTGCGATCTATGCAGCGATGAGTGGCAGCGGCTCTGCGGTGGTGGGCATCTTCCCTAAAAACAAAATAGCTGACATCCTGTGGGATGCCAGCTACCGGGTATTTACAATTAAGTAAGTCTTACTTTACAGAAGCAACCAGGCTTTTGAAAGTTTCTGGTTCGTTCATTGCCAGGTCAGCCAGAACTTTTCTATTCAGCTCAATACCTTTACCGGCTAATTTGTTCATGAACACAGAGTAGGTTAATCCTTCTGCTCTTACTGCAGCGTTGATACGAGCGATCCACAGCTGACGGTAGTTTCTTTTCTTCAGTTTACGACCTACATAGCTATAAGTGAGTCCTTTTTCGAGAACGTTCTTCGCTACTGTGTAAACATTTTTCCTTTTGCCGTAAAAACCTTTGGCTTGCTTTAAGATCCGTTTTCTGCGGGCTCTTGAAGCTACGGCGTTAACTGAACGAGGCATTTTGTCTTTTTTTTCTCAGGTTATAAAATTCGATTTACTTGTAGATTAGCGCAGGCAAAGCATTCTCTTCACCAGGTTCAGGTTAGCTTCGTGAACCAGCGTACTGCCTCTCAGGCTACGTTTTCTTTTGGTAGCTTTTTTGGTCAGTAAGTGACTTTTGAAGGCCTTGAACCGCTTAATCTGTCCGTTCCCGCCAATTTTGAACGTTTTCTTTGCACGGGAATGTGTCTTGAATTTAGGCATCTTACATCAAATTTGGTCTGCAAAGGTAGGGAAAATAAATCAAAATGCACAGCCCCACTGAAATTATTACCCCTCCCCACCCCAATGTGGATAACTTTTTCAAGCTTTTTCTAATCTTGTTTAAATAATTGACAATCAATTTTAACATATCTATAATATATCCCCAATTTGCCCTCCTGTCATATTACATTTAGTATCACTTTTTTTATTTCTGCATATTATCATTAATTTTAATCTTAAAATATTCACATATTTTAGCCATATCATGCTTAAATACCGGTCGCCTATGAAAACATTTTACACTCCTGTACAGTCAAGCCAGACGAAGGCTTTCAGTCATTTTTACCGATGTAAACGGTTGAGGAACACCAGGCTCTGAACGCCAAAAGCGCTATCAGCCTAATACTTTTTTCACTTAACCAGACTACACCTATGAAACGACTAATAGCCCTCCTATCACTTGTCTTCGCATTTGTGCTATGTACTCATAGCGTACGGGCGCAGACGGCGTTCATTAACTCACCTGATACCATCTGTGCCGGTAGCTTTGCTACGCTCAATGGTCTTATATGGGAAAACAGTGTTACTGTTTCCAAAATGACCTGGAGCGTGAACAATTCCGGTAACATGACCTTCATAGCGGGTAACCTTGGCACCATGTATCCGAACGACGGTAGCCTGAATAATGGTTATCCCGGTGTAACCGCCATGACGGTAAGGATCGACACCGTGGGTACCTATACCTTCCAGGTAGTGATTACCGATACCAAGGGAAGAACCTATACTACCTCTCATAAAATAGTGGTAAGAGATTGTACCATCAATCAGTGTAACAGCAATATCAAATCGAATGGTGTGGGCTTTGTGGAAGATTTTGGTACCGTGCCGATCGGCGGCCCCAGGCAGCGCAGCCCTTATGTAGACGGCGCTACCAACCCATACCTGTTCTCTCCTTCTGGTGATCCGGCGGATAACTACTATGCTATTTATTATACCTCGCAACTGAAATCCGACTGGGTCGATTTCGGTGACCATACACAAAATGGCGATGGCGTTACCACGCTCGGTGGTATGCTGGTATGTAATTCTTCCATCGAGAAAAAATCATTCTATAGAAGACAGGTAGATGGCCTCTGTCCGGGCTCCAATTATAACTTCTATGCCTTCTTCTTAAATATCAACAGTGCGCAAACCATCAACAGTATTTGCGCACGCGCATCTGATACCAAACCTAACGGTTATCACTATGCAGGTGTAACCTTCGTGGTGAAGGACCTCAGTGGTACCATCCTGAAAACATACAATACGGGCGACGTATCCATGAACCTCGCCGGCCCTCAATGGCAACGTTATGGCGGTACCTTTAAAACCACCACTGGTAGCGTTATCGTGGAGATTGTCAATAATAACTATGGCGGTTGCGGTAATGATATCGCGATCGATGATATTACCTTTGAATATTGTCCACCGAAATTCGTTACCCAGGTAGATGGCGTGCCTAACCTCACCACTGCCCGCGTGTGCGAGGGTGCGCCACTGTCGCTCACCGCGCAGTTCCTGCCGGCCGATTACTTTACCAACCCGATATATCAGTGGCAGATGAGCACCGACCAGGTAACCTGGACGACGATCACCAACGGGCCTAACGTAACAGGCGCCACCACTTCCAACTTACAGATGGGAAAAGGCTTCCTGGTGGGCAATCCGCTGGATTCGGTGTATCGTTATTTCAGGATGTCGGTAACAGAAAGCGGTAACCCTTCCACTTGCGCCGCGCCATCGATGACGATCAAAGTGACGATACTACCGGCGCCCAAGGTGACGGTATCGTCGGGGGAGGTCTGTCTTGGCGATGCCGTTACGCTAACGGCATCCGGCGGTTATTCGAAATACAACTGGGTGGTATCACCGCCTTACAGCGGCCCGAGCTACACCACTATCCCTACTACCACCACCACCTACCAGGCGGCGGGTATTGCTGTTTATGGTAATAATAAAACCTGTACCGATACCGGTCAGGCCACCGTTATCGTAGATACGTTACCGATAGTGAAGATCACCGCCACACCGCCCGCTATCTGCGCAGGCCAGGCAGTATCACTTTCAATCCCGAACTCCAATGCGCCATTTGATATTGTGTGGAGTTCCGGCGCTACTACGTATGCAAACAAGACCGTTACACTTGGTAATATCACGCTGAACACGCCTGGTACCACTACTTTCAATGTGCAGGTAACGAATAAGAAGTGTGTGGTGAAAGATCAGTTAGATGTGCAGGTATTCTCGCAGCCTACGGCTACAGCCAATCCGGACCTGGCAAATTGTAATTCCGGCACTTTCACAGTAACCGGTAATACGCCACCGACGGGACAGACAGGTGTATGGACCTTCCTTAACGGCGTGAACAAAGGCGCGCAGATCACCAATCCGAATGCTACTTCCACCACGGTGACCAACGTGCCGTCAGGAGATTCCGTAAAAGTAGTATGGACAGTTACCAACAGCGGTAAAACAGATTGTGTGGCTGCTGATACCATACGCTTGTGGAATGTACCGGCACTTACGCCGGCACAGGCGATGACGCCGATCGTGCAGTGTGGCGCCGCCAACAACAGCTTCAACCTGAATGCCACAGCGCCTGCGAGGGGCGAAAGCGGCAAGTGGACAGCGTTCGACGCCAACAACAATCCGGTTACTACCGTTATATTCGCAGATGCTACTAAATACAATACCGTAGCAACTGTCCCGAACACAACGATGCCGGCATCGTTCAGATTATTGTGGACGATCACCAATGGCGTATGTACCAACGTGGATACCGCTTCTGTATGGATGACGCTGAAAAAAGCGCCTACCGTGCAAGTGAGCACCACATCGGTTTGTAGCAATAGCAGCACATTTGATGTGAACTTCAGCAATGTGACCGGCACTATCAAGCAATATAGTGTTGCTGTGAATACCGGTTCAGCAGCTGCCAGGCAGATGCCGGCCTTCACCACTATAAACGGCAACTGGCCTGCCGCTCCGGCTACCAAGATCACCTTGCCATTACCAGCCAATACTCCATCCGGCAAATATGATTTTGTACTCTCTGTAAAAGAAGATACACTGCTAGGATGTACTTACAGTGTGCCATTCTCTCTTTCAGTAGAGACGCCATCGCAGACGCCTACGAAGGTGAAATCCAGCATTGATAGTATTTGTAAGTCGGGCAGCGCCACCCTCACTGTTACCGGCCAGCTGGGTACTGATTCCAACAATGTAGTTAACGCGAAATGGAAATGGTATACAGGTGCTTGTCCGGGCAACCCTGGCAGCGTGGCCGTAACACCCGCCACCAGCAATGCTGACGGTTCTATCGTCACCTTCAATAATATTACCGCCACTACTACTTACTATGTACGTGCAGAAACCAATGCCGGCGGCGCTTGCGGCGCCAGTGGCTGTGCATCTGCCCTGGTAGTGGTGATACCGCAACCGAATATTGCAGCTACCGGAGGTAATCTGGCCGCTTGTAACCAGACAGGCGGTTTTACGCTGAACGGTAACGCCACAGGCGTAGCGGGATTAAATGGTATGTGGACCTCTCTCAACCCGAGAGCGGTGATCACTAACCCTACCTCTCCTAACGGTACGGTGACGGTGCCAGTTGGCGATACTGCAACATTGGTATGGACGATTGCGAGTCCGCCCTGCCTGACCACCAGCGCGACTACCTTCATCAATAACTATGCAGTTCCGGCTGTGAGAACCGCGGGTACCAAGCAGGAAGTATGTAATCAAACTACTTTCACCATGAATGCCGGTGCGCCTACCGAAATCGGCGCTGTAGGTACCTGGACCGCGAATCCGGCTGCGGGTGTGACTATTACCAATATCAATGATCCGAAAACAACGGTAACAGTGCCAGCAGGCAGCGATGTGAAATTCACCTGGAGCATTGCCAATCCGAAGTGTTCGGCCAATGGTGTAGATACCGTTCATATCATCAACTATGTAACACCAGCCAAACAAACTGCCGGTACTAAACAGGAAGTTTGTGATCAAACTACCTTTACTATGAACGCCGGTGCTCCTACTGAGTTTGGCGCGATTGGTACATGGACTGCGAATGTGACTACTGGCGTTACCATCACAGATATACACAATCCGAAAACAACGGTAACGGTGCCAGCTGGCAGTGATGTGAAATTCACATGGACTATCACCAACCCGAAATGCGCCGCCAATGGTGCAGATACGGTGCATATCATTAACTATGTAACACCGGCCAAACAAGGTGCAGGCAGCAAACAGGAAGTTTGTAACCAGACTTCTTTCACCATGAACGCCAATGCACCTACGGAGTTTGGTGCGATTGGTACCTGGACTGCCACTCCTGCTGCGGGTGTAACTATCACCAATGTAAACGATCCGAAAACAACCGTAACGGTGCCGGTGGGCAGCGATGTGAAATTCACCTGGACTATCACCAACCCGAAATGCGCCGCCAACGGAGCTGATACCGTACATATCATTAACTATGTAACACCAGCTAAACAAAGCGCAGGCAGCAAACAGGAAGTTTGTAATCAAACTACCTTCACCATGAATGCCAACGCTCCTACCGAGTTTGGCGCGATTGGTACATGGACTTCGGATGTGACCACTGGCGTTACTATCACGGATATACACAATCCGAAAACAACAGTAACCGTTCCGGCTGGCAGTGATGTGAAATTCACTTGGACCATCACCAACCCGAAATGCGCCGCCAACGGAGCTGATACGGTGCATATCATTAACTATGTAACACCAGCCAAACAAGGCGCAGGCAGCAAACAGGAAGTTTGTAACCAAACATCCTTCACCATGAATGCCAACGCTCCTACCGAGTTTGGTGCAATTGGTACATGGACTTCAAACGTAACTACTGGCGTTACCATCACGGATATTCACAATCCGAAAACAACCGTAACTGTTCCTGCCGGTAGCGATGTAAGATTCACATGGACCATCACTAACCCGATCTGCGCAGCAGTAGGTGCCGACACCGTTCATATCATTAACTATGTAACGCCGGCCAAACAAGGTGCAGGCAGCAAACAGGAGGTTTGTAACCAAACATCCTTCACCATGAACGCCAACGCACCTACCGAGTTTGGCGCAATTGGTACATGGACCTCGGATGTAACTACTGGCGTTACCATCACAGATATACACAATCCGAAAACAACGGTAACCGTTCCTGCTGGCAGCGATGTGAAATTCACATGGACTATTAGCAACCCGAAATGTGCCGCCAATGGTGCAGATACGGTGCATATCATTAACTATGTAACACCAGCCAAACAAACTGCGGGCAGCAAACAGGAAGTTTGTAACCAAACTACCTTCACCATGAACGCCGGCGCTCCTACCGAGTTTGGCGCAATTGGTACATGGACTTCAAACGTAACCACTGGCGTTACTATCACGGATATACACAATCCAAAAACAACGGTAACCGTTCCTGCCGGCAGCGATGTGAAATTCACCTGGACTATCACTAACCCGAAATGCGCCGCCAACGGAGCTGACACCGTACATATCATTAACTATGTAACACCAGCCAAACAAGGTGCAGGCAGCAAACAGGAAGTTTGTAACCAGACATCCTTCACCATGAACGCCAACGCTCCTACCGAGTTTGGCGCGATTGGTACATGGACTGCGAACGTAACCACTGGCGTTACCATTACGGATATACACAATCCTAAAACAACCGTAACCGTTCCGGCTGGCAGCGATGTGAAATTCACATGGACCATCACTAACCCGATCTGCGCAGCAGTAGGGGCCGATACGGTGCATATCATCAACTATGTAACACCAGCCAAACAAAGCGCAGGTACTAAACAGGAAGTTTGTAACCAAACATCCTTCACCATGAACGCTAACGCACCTACGGAGTTTGGCGCTATCGGTACATGGACTGCGAATGTGACCACTGGCGTTACCATTACGGATATACACAATCCTAAAACAACCGTAACTGTACCAGCCGGCAGTGATGTGAAATTCACATGGACCATCACTAACCCGATCTGTGCTGCTGTAGGTGCTGATACGGTGCATATCATTAACTATGTAACACCGGCCAAACAAAGCGCGGGCAGCAAACAGGAAGTTTGTAACCAAACATCCTTCACCATGAACGCCAACGCTCCTACTGAATTTGGCGCGATTGGTACATGGACTTCAAACGTAACTACTGGCGTTACCATCACGGATATACACAATCCGAAAACAACGGTAACCGTTCCTGCTGGCAGCGATGTGAAATTCACATGGACCATTACTAACCCGAAATGCGCCGCCAACGGAGCTGACACCGTACATATCATCAACTATGTAACACCAGCCAAACAAGGCGCAGGCAGCAAACAGGAAGTTTGTAACCAAACTACCTTCACCATGAACGCCAATGCTCCTACGGAGTTTGGCGCGATTGGTACATGGACTGCGAACGTAACCACTGGCGTTACCATCACGGATACTCACAATCCGAAAACAACCGTAACCGTTCCAGCTGGCAGCGATGTGAAATTCACATGGACCATCACGAACCCGATCTGCGCTGCTGTAGGTGCTGACACCGTACATATCATTAACTATGTAACACCGGCCAAACAAAGCGCAGGTACTAAACAGGAAGTTTGTAACCAAACTACCTTTACCATGAACGCCGGCACTCCTACCGAGTTTGGCGCAATTGGCACATGGACTTCAAATGTAACTACTGGCGTTACCATCACGGATATTCACAATCCGAAAACAACCGTAACTGTTCCTGCTGGCAGCGATGTAAGATTCACATGGACCATCACTAACCCGATCTGCGCAGCAGTAGGTGCCGACACCGTTCATATCATTAACTATGTAACGCCGGCCAAACAAGGTGCAGGCAGCAAACAGGAGGTTTGTAACCAAACATCCTTCACCATGAACGCCAACGCACCTACCGAGTTTGGCGCGATTGGTACATGGACCTCGGATGTGACCACTGGCGTTACCATCACAGATATACACAATCCGAAAACAACGGTAACCGTTCCTGCTGGCAGCGATGTGAAATTCACATGGACTATCAGCAACCCGAAATGTGCTGCCAATGGTGCAGATACGGTGCATATCATTAACTATGTAACACCAGCCAAACAAAGCGCAGGTACTAAACAGGAAGTTTGTAACCAAACTACCTTTACCATGAACGCCGGCGCTCCTACCGAGTTTGGCGCGATCGGTACATGGACTTCCAACGTAACTACTGGCGTTACCATCACGGATATTCACAATCCAAAAACAACCGTAACTGTACCAGCAGGCAGCGATGTAAGATTCACCTGGACCATCACCAACCCGATCTGCGCTGCTGTAGGGGCTGATACGGTGCACATTATCAACTATGTAACACCCGCCAAACAAAGCGCGGGCACTAAACAGGAAGTCTGCAACCAGACCACCTTCACCATGAACGCCAACGCACCTACGGAGTTTGGCGCGATTGGTACCTGGACCGCGAATCCGGCCACTGGTGTGACGATCACGGATACGCACAATCCGAAAACAACCGTAACCGTACCAGCCGGCAGTGATGTGAAGTTCACCTGGACCATCACTAACCCGATCTGTGCGGCGACAGGTGCTGACACCGTACATATCATCAACTATGTAACTCCAGCTAAACAAAGCGCAGGTACCAAACAGGAAGTTTGTAACCAGACTACCTTCAACATGAACGCCAACGCACCTACGGAGTTTGGCGCCATCGGTACCTGGACCGCAAACCCTGCCGCCGGCGTAACGATCGTCGATATTCACAATCCAAAAACGTCTGTAACCGTTCCGGCAGGCAGCGATGTGAAATTCACATGGACCATCACGAATCCGAAATGCGCCGCTAACGGGGTAGATACGGTTCATATCATCAACTACATCAAACCGTCTTATCAAAATGCAGGTAGCAGTCAGCAAGCTTGCGACATCACTACCTTCACCATGAATGCCCTGCCACCGACCGAGTTCGGCGCCATCGGCACCTGGACGGCTTCTCCGGCTACCGGCGTTACCATCGTCAACAAAAACGATCCGAAAACGTCTGTGACCATACCGGCCGGCAGCACCGTGGTATTCACCTGGACCATCTCCAACCCGGTATGTTCTGCGGATAGAAAAGATTCTGTGAAGATCACCAGCTATATCAAACCAGTGGTAAGAGACGCAGGCAGCAACCAGCAAGCTTGTGATATCACTACCTTCACCATGAATGCCGAGAAACCTGCTGAATATGGCGCCATCGGCACCTGGACAGCTTCTCCGGCCACCGGTGTTACCATCGCCAATGCGAACGATCCGAAAACATCTGTAACCATTCCGGCAGGCAGCTCCGTGGTATTCACCTGGACCATCACCAACCCGGTATGTGCCGCTGATAAAACAGATACCGTCAGGATTACCAGCTACATCAAACCAGTAGTGAGGAAGGCCGGCTCCAACCAGGAAGCCTGCGATATCACTACCTTCACGATGAATGCCACCGCTCCGACAGAATTCGGCGCGATTGGTACCTGGTCTGCATCTCCGGCCGCCGGCGTTATCATCGGTAATGTAAATGATCCGAAAACAAGCGTCACCATCCCGGCAGGCAGCTCCGTGGTATTCACCTGGAGCATCACCAACCCGGTATGCGCCGCCTCTCAAGTGGATACAGTGAAGATCACCAGCTACATCAAACCAGTGATGAGAAGTGCAGGCACCGCACAGAAAGCTTGTGATATCAACACCTTCACCATGAATGCCACCGCTCCGACAGAATACGGCGCAGTCGGCACCTGGACGGCATCTCCGGCGACGGGCGTTACCATCGCGGACATTCACAATCCGAAAACAGCTGTAACCATCCCTGCCGGCAGCACCGTACTCTTCAAATGGAGTATCGCCAACAGCGCCTGTGCAGCGAGCAATTATGATACTGTAAGGCTCACCAGTTACAAAATGCCTGCGAAAGCCGTCGCTGGCCCTGCACAAGCACAATGTAACAATGCTGCCTTCACCATGAAAGCCAACGCACCGGTTGAATTTGGCGCCATCGGCACCTGGACCATCTCCGGCTCCGCTCCTGGCGTAGTGATCGCAGACATCCACAACGCCGCCACCGGCGTTACCGTTCCTGCCGGCGCCGCAGTAACACTGAAATGGACCATCTCCAACGGCACCTGCATCGCGACCACCGACAGCGTACTGCTCACCAACTACGCCCTCGCCGCCAAT
This sequence comes from Chitinophaga vietnamensis, assembly GCF_902167635.1. Classification (GTDB taxonomy): domain Bacteria; phylum Bacteroidota; class Bacteroidia; order Chitinophagales; family Chitinophagaceae; genus Chitinophaga; species Chitinophaga vietnamensis. The sequence goes on along the minus strand of NZ_CABHMS010000003.1, from coordinate 617,357 downwards.
GCTAATGCCGGACCAGATCAGCGACTGTGTAACCAAACAGCCGACTTCATCATGGCAGCGAACGCGCCTGGCGTGCCTACGGCCATCGGCGCCTGGACAGACATCAGTCGCATACCAGGAAGAGCGACCATCAAATCGCCCAACAACCCGGCCACCGCAGTGACCGTACCAATCGGCGATACCGTGATCCTGAAATGGACCATCACCAACGGCGTATGCGCCAGCACCAGCAGCGTAGTGACCCTCATCAATTACCAACAGGCAAACACCGCTGCTGCCGGCCCTGACCAGGAAAAATGTAACAGCACTGCCGACTTCATCATGGCAGCCAACAATACCGGATCTTCCAGCGCCATCGGCACCTGGACAGATATCAGCCGCATCCCGGGACGCGCGGTCATCAAATCGCCCAACAACCCGGCCAGCGCAGTCACCGTGCCTATCGGCGACACCGTGATCCTGAAATGGACCATCACCAACGGTACCTGCGCCAGCACCAGCAGCGTAGTAACCCTCATCAATTACCAACAGGCCGATAACGCCAAAGCCGGCCCTGACCAACAGTTGTGCAGCAGCACGGCCGACTTCATCATGAAGGCCGATCCGCCCAGCGTGGCCTCCGGTAAAGGTTTCTGGTCCCTTGTAAAAGGTAATGCCATCATCAGACAGATCAACGATCCTAAAACAGGCGTGAATGTTAATATAGGCGACACCGTTACCCTGCGCTGGACCATCACCAACGGCTCCTGCTCCGCTACATGGGATGATGTAACACTTATCAACTACATGACACCGGCGCCCGCCAATGCCGGCAGCAACCAGGAACATTGCGACCAGGCCGCCTTCACTATGAATGCCAGCGCACCGGGCGTGCCAGGCGCGAAAGGCCTCTGGACCATCACCAGCGCTAACGCCAGCCTGATCACCATCAGCAACGTAAACGATCCGAAAGCAATCATCAACGTGCCAGCCGGCGAAACCGCCCAGCTCAACTGGGTAGTGAGCAACGGCGTGTGCGCCACCACTACTTCCAGCGTAACGCTGATCAACCGCAAACCCATACTGGGCAACAACATCACGGCTGATCAAACCGTATGTGCTTCCGAAACGCCTGCAGCCCTCAGCGGCAGCACCCTGAGCGGAGGCAACAGCAACTACACTTATCAGTGGCAGCAAAGCACCAGCGCTAACGGCACTTTCACCAACATCAACGGCGCCGTAAATGATACCTATCAGCCAGGCACACTTACACAAGACACCTGGTTCAGAAGACTGGTAACTTCCGGCGCATGCATCAACAACGCCAGCAACGTGGTGAAGATCACCGTGGTGCTCAAAGCGCCGGTAGTAGTAAGCACCCCTGCTTCCTTCACCACCGAATGCGTAAGAGGCGCCGACTACACCACCATGTTCGGTACGCCAGTGTTCAGCCACGCACCTTACAACAACGTGCCGCTGACCATCACTTACAACGATGTCACTACTGTGAACTCTCCATGTAACACCACTATCACGCGTACATGGACAGCCGCCGACAGATGCGGATTCACCGTAACGGCTTCACAAACCATCACCGTAACAGATACCAAAGCGCCTGTATTCAAAACAGCCGCTCCTGCCGATACCCTGGTAGATTGTGATAAAGTACCCGCACAGGTAAGCATGACCGCAACAGATGATTGTGCCGGAGATATCATCATACCAGTGGTAGAAGTAAGGAAAGATATACCAGGCGCCTGCAGCAGCAACTATCAGCTGATCCGCACCTGGACCGCCAAAGACGCCTGCAACACCGGCGTAACGCTCACACAGGTGATCACGGTGAAAGATATGACCGCGCCTGTCTTCAACATGAGCACACCAGCGGATACCACCGTAGATTGCGACAAGGTACCGAACGGCATGAACCTCACGGCTACCGACAACTGTACGCCTGGCATCATCACCGTTACACCGAAAGATTCCGTGGCGCACAGCGCGAACAATTGCGCCAGCAACTACCTCATCTTCCGTAAATGGACGGCCTTCGATCAATGCGGCAATGCCAGGGCTGTACAACAGATCATCCGTGTACAGGATACCACCAAACCAGTGTTCTCTATGCCTGCGCCGAAAGACACCACCGTGGATTGCGACAAAGTGCCGGGATGGCCGCAGATCACTGCCTCCGACAATTGCAGCGGCAACGTACAGGTGCTCACCAACACCAGAACCGTGAAAGTACCAGGTGCACCTTGTGCAAACCAGTACCAGGAAATCCGCAGCTGGACTGCCACCGACGATTGCGGTAACAGATCCTTCATGCAACAGGTGATCACCGTGCAGGATACCACCAGACCAGTGTTTACTGTACTGCCTCCGGCAGATACCACCGTGAGCTGCGACGCGATTCCTGCTCCTGCCCTCAATGTAGCAGTATCAGATAATTGCAGCAGCATCGGCAACGGCCTGAGCTTCACCCGCTCTACCGTGAAAGAACAGATACCGGGCGATTGCAGCAGTAACTACCGCATCATCCGCACCTGGACCGCTACCGACGCTTGCGGCAACGCTACTTCTATCAGACAGATGATCACCGTGAAAGACACCACCCGTCCTGTGATCGAGCCAGCGCCTGCCGATGTAGTGATCTACTGCCAGGATCAGATACCTGCACCACCGGTGCTCAACGCTACCGACAACTGCGATGGCACCTTCCCGAAACGTGCAATCTACAGCGAAGATCCGTTCGTGAAAGATATCTGTAACGGCTATACGATTATAAGGAGATGGACCATCACCGACGCTTGCGGCAACAAAGCCAACGACGTGATACAACGTGTGATCATCAAGCCTTGTGCGAAACCGCAGCTCAACGCTACCCTGCCGGTGAACTGCTCCGATAACCCGAGAGTGGCCCTGCAACCGGTAGGCGACGTATCGCTGCCAAGCTTCACGCTTGTAGCCGTAACACCTGCCAACGCAGTCACCGGCCTGCCGATCACGAAGAACAGCAATGTGTTCAACCTGAACGGCGCCACCAGCGCATCCTTCATCATAACAGACGGCAACACCGGTTGCTCTTCTGATACGATGACCTACAACCTGAAATACAACCAGAAACCAGTGGTGCACCTCGGCAACGATACCACCATCTGCGGCGGCAACAGCCTTGTGCTCGATGCAGGTGCAGCCAACTTCGCCTACCCGATCAAATGGTCTACCGGCGAAACAACGCAACGCATCAACATCACACAGGCGGGTACCTACTGGGTGAACGTCAGCAATGGCGAATGTTCTACCACCGATTCTATCCACGTAAGCCTCGTGCCTACGCCGCTGGTAGTGATCCCTGATACCACCATCTGCCGCGGCCAGACCGTGAAACTGGATGCTTATGTAAACGGCGCTACCTACCTCTGGAGCAATGGCGCTACTACCTCATCCATCCTCGTAGGCACACAGGATCAGTTCTGGGTGAAAGTAACGAAGAGCGGATGTATCACGATCGATACCGTGAAAGTAAGCGTGAACCCGCCACCAGACATTAGCCTGAGCCGCGACACTGCGATCTGCCCTGACCAGTCAGTGATGCTCACCGTGAACTCCAATGGCGGACGTATCCAGTGGCAGACCGGCGAAACCACCAACTCTATCGTGGTGAACAAACCAGGCGGATACTGGGTAGCTGTAAGCAGAGATAATTGCGTGGTGAAAGATACCGTGAACGTAAGACTGAAACCTGGCATCAAAGTAGACCTCGGACCAGACCGCAACATCTGCCCTGGCGCCATGGTAACACTCGATGGAACCACGCCGGACGCCGTGTCCTACCTCTGGAACGATGGCGATCCTAACCCGGTGAAACAGATCACCCAGGCCGGCAACTACAAACTCGCCGTCATGGATCGGTTCTGCCAACGCGTGATGATGGACAGCGTGAAAGTGAACGTCACCGGATTACCGAAGATCGACCTCGGCCCCGACACCACTATGTGTAAAGGCGAAACACTCGTGCTCCACGCAGAAGGCGGCGGCATCACCGGTGTACGTTGGGATAACGGTTCTTCTTCACCAACACTCAACGTAACAGAAGGCGGTACCTACACCGTAACCGTATTCAACGATTGCGGCAGCGCTACTGATAACATCACCGTAGCCTTCGTACAGTGCGATCCGAAACCACAGTTCCCCAACGCCTTCTCACCGAATGGCGACGGACGTAACGATGTGTTCAGGCCCATTGTACGCGGACCGATGTACAGCTACGAACTGCGCGTATTCAACCGCTGGGGTGAGCTGATCTTCATGTCCGACGATCAACACAGAGGATGGGACGGCACCTACAAAGGCCGGCCGGTAGAAGTAGGCACCTACGTATGGTGGCTCACTTACAAGAAATCTGCTGGCGGCAACGCCAATGTGCTGAAAGGCGAAGTAACAGTGATCCGATAAAATATCGATGTAAGAAGATGCCGGTCTGTTCAACAGGCCGGCATCTTTTTTTATTTTTATTTCACTATCTTGAAACGGAAATATGATTCTTATGAAAGTGTATGATACTGTAACAGCAGCCCTGCAAGACCTGCGCCTGCGCGGTTATACCGCCGACTTCAATATGCAGTTCGACTGCATTCAGATGAATGAAGAGAAAATAAAGCCGCAGGATTTCGAGATCGTTGAAACCTATCGCTTCGAAGGTAATACCGATCCAGGCGACGAAGCCATCGTATACGCCATCGAAACGAAATCCGGAAAGAAAGGTGTGCTGATGCACGGCTATGGCGCGTATGCAGAAGATATCTCCGAAGATATGATCCGCAAATTGAAATCAAAATAATACGGCTCACACGCCCTTGGTAAAAAAAATGTCCTGCCTTCACAGGACATTTTTTATTTTACCCCCATGTTTAAACGTTTTAGCGGTATATTATTACTGTTGATGACCAGTCTCGCCTTATCCGCACTGGCACAGCAATCCGGCAATCTCGACCTGATCCCCCGCCCTGTTGCGATCACACCTGGCAAGGGCGTTTTTGAAATGACCTCACATACCCGTGTGTATGCACCGTCCATTTTCAAAGACGTAGCTACGCTTTTCACAGATGCAGCGCATCTGCCCAAACCCTTGCCAGGCGGCAAGAAGGTGCTGCCGGCAAACAGCATCGCGTTCATCCCTGCCACGCTGAACAGTATCCCCGATGCTGACGGCTATCAGCTAAAGATCACGCCAACGAATATCTATGTCTCGGCGCGCACGCATGCAGGCGCGGTCAATGGTATGCAGTCGCTCCTGCAACTGATCCTGCTGCAACCAGATCCATCGAAACTGCCTTGCGCCGATATCGTGGATCATCCCCGCTTTGGCTATCGCGGCGTGCATCTCGACGTATCGCGTAATTTCTTCCCGGCCGCTTATATCAAGCGTTTCATCGATCTGATGGCGCTTTATCATATGAACACTTTCCACTGGCATCTTGTAGATGGCGCTGGCTGGCGCTTGCAGATCAAAAAATATCCGGCGCTCACGCAACAAGCAGCATGGCGCACGGCCGCCAACTGGAAATCCTGGTGGAACAATGGCCGCCGCTATTCGCAGGAAGGCGACCCCAATGCATATGGCGGCTACTACACACAGAACGAAGCCCGCGATATCGTTGCCTATGCGGCACAGCGCGGCATCACCGTGATTCCCGAGATCGAGATGCCCGGTCACTCCGAAGAGGTGCTGGCCGTGTATCCCGAACTGTCTTGCTCCGGTGTGCCTTATAAAAATTCAGAGTTTTGTATTGGCAACGATTCCACCTTCACCTTTCTGGAAAACGTATTGCTGGAAGTGATGGATATCTTCCCTTCTTCGTATATCCATATCGGTGGTGATGAAGCCAGCAAGAAAAGCTGGAAGATCTGCCCCAAATGCCAGCAGCGTATCCGCACAGAACATCTGAAAGATGAAGAAGAGCTGCAAAGTTATGCCGTTCGTCGCATGGAAAAATTCCTGCTGGCGCATCACCGCCGCCTGCTCGGCTGGGATGAAATACTGGAGGGCGGCCTCGCTCCTGCCGCTACGGTGATGTCGTGGCGCGGGGAAGCCGGCGGCGTGGCCGCTGCAAAGCAAGGCCATGATGTGATCATGACGCCGGGCAACTATTGCTACTTCGATAGCTATCAGGCCGATCCTGTTACACAGCCTGAAGCCATCGGCGGCTACCTGCCCACAGAAAAAGTTTACAGCTATGAGCCCGTGCCCGCCGAACTGCGCGGCGCCGCAGCGGCAGCGCATGTACTGGGAGCGCAGGCTAACATCTGGACAGAATACATTCCCAATTCCTATCACCTGGAATACATGGCCTATCCGCGCGTACTGGCACTTTCAGAGGTCGTATGGTCCGATACCCTGCGCAAAAATTATGAAGATTTTCATAAGAGACTGCAATCGCATTACCGGCTACTCCAACGGCTAAACGTAAATTATTATCGTCCTTCGTATAGCCTCACTATCCATCCGGAGATCGATCACGCAAATCATACTACTGCGATCACTTTCAGCACGGAACAATATCAGCCTGAGATCCGCTACACCCTGGATGGCAGCACGCCCAACAACCGCTCCACCCTTTACCAGGGCCGTTTTGAGGTGAAAGGCACTGCTACCGTCACCGCAGCCATCTTCAAAGATACCACGATGCCTGGCAAACCGGTTGTACTCCAGGTAGACGACCACAAAGCCATCGGCAAAAAAGTGATCTACCATCAGCCCTGGAGCAAGAGCTATCCGGCACAAAAAGAAGCCACCCTCGTCAATGGTTACCGTGGCTCACTTACCTATAACGATGGCCAGTGGCAAGGTTTCGTGAACGCCGATATGGATGTTACGATCGACCTGGATCAGGCAGAAGACCTGCAAAGCCTCTCTGTTGGTTTCATGCAGCTCACCGGCCCGGGCGTGTACATGCCGGCCTTCGTGGAAGTGCTGGTATCGGACGACGGCACCCATTTCAAAAAAGTACAGCAGGTAGATAACGATATTCCTGTTACAGATGCTGCCTTGTCATTCAAGGATTTCAAGTTCCGCCTCAGCGGCTACAAAGCCCGCTACATCAGGGTTCATGCGAAGAATGCACAGAAGGGATTTCTATTTGCGGATGAGATAATTGTATATTGATTGTCTGAACCAGGATTAAACGGATGAATAAGATTTTCCTGATTTAACGCGAAGATTTAAGCGAGGACGATTTAAACGAAGAAGCCCTTGAAGCGCTCAAAGCGCTTCAAGGGCTACAACCGCGTTGATCTTCGCGTTAAATCAGGAAAATCTTATTCATCCGTTTAATCCTGGTTATCTCATCTGTACCCTTCTTCCTACCATGCCGTTGAAGTTATTCTTCGGTGTAGTGCCAGGCAAGGCCTCCAGCTGTCCGGCGCCGGTCAGTTCAGTAGCCGCCATGCGGGTGCTGACATTGGAGAAGATGCCGGTGTTCAGGTAAGTGAATACCTGTCGCAGGTTCACATCAGAAGTGGTGTTACCCCAAGGCACATTTACATAGTCCACTGCGCGGGCATCCGGCGCAATGCCTTTATAGTAGCCACCCTGGTTATTAGCGTTCTGCGTTTCAAAGTTGATCGCGTAAAGATCGGCCAGGTATTTTTTGGCGTGGGTGCTGTCGTACATCGAGATGTTGAAATCGATGAACCCAACCGGCTTGCCGTAGGTAGTATCACCCACAAGCAATACCGACATATAAGGTTTGAGGTTATTAAGTGTAAGCTCGCTGGCGGATGCGGTGTTCCTGCTGGTGATGAAAAATACATGCTGCAAACCCAGGCCACCTGCCGGCGAAGGGAACTTCACCTGTGCATCCAGTCCGGTAGCGGCAAGGTTCTGCGTTAGCTTGTCGTTGTATTTGTAGTTATACATCACTTTGCCCGCTGCGGATGCGGGCGCGATGGCGCTGTCGAGATATTCTGCGGTGGTTACGGCGCCGCCGCCATTGTAGCGGAGATCCACGATCAGATTCGTGATACCATTAGCGGTGAACTTGGAGAAAAGCTGGTCCAGCGCGGTTTTGGTAAAGGTAGGCTGTCCTTTGGAGCTGAGCACACTGGAATAAGTGTACAGCACAAAGTAGCCTGTCTTTTTACCGCCAACATTATACACGGTATCAAAAGCTACCGGGTTGATGTTATAGGAGCCGGCATTCAATGTGGAGGTCATGCTGCTGCCATCATTGCGTTTGAAGCCGAGTGTAACGGTAGATGATTGGAAGATGGCATTGTACACTTCCTGCAAGAATGCATTGGTGTTAGAGAAATTGCTATTGCCATTCACCGAAGTGATCTCCCATCCTCTCGTCACTCCTATCTGGCCCGCAGGGCCGTTTTTATCTGCATATAAAATAAAGAGATGCAGCTTCCCTGTCTGATCCAGTGCCGGTGCGTATTCGAAGCCAAAATCGCCCGTTACACCGGAGGTGGCCATAAAATTCTGCGCGGATATGCCGTTCATAACTTTATTGGTGAGCGTACCGTTCCTGTCGAGGAAGCTATAGCGATCGTTGGTAGTATATCGTTTCATTACCGCCAGCAGGGTATCGGCGTTGGGATATTTACTGGCATCCAGCGGGTTCAGTGAAGGCACCATGTTATACCAGTAATAGGTAGGCAATCCGGTGGCAGCGTTTCTGCCGCCATCGCCGTAGGTCACCTGCATGATCTGGTACATCAGGTATTTGAGGGAGTCTTCCGGGGTCAGGGCGGTGCTGCCATTGCCGGGATTGGGGTTGCCGCCCGGGTTATCGTTGTGGTCCTTTTTACAGGCTGCCAGCAAACCCACGCACACAGCCGCTGCGAGCAAGGTTTTACGTCCTGTAGCAAATAATGTTTTGTGCATAGTAACGGTTAAGACTATATGAAAAATCGATGATCACTACTGATGTTTCGCCATCGTTTGTTTGGTCCAGAAATCTTTGGAGAAGAACAGATTTTCCATTGGCTGCCCACCCATCTGCTGTCCATAAATACCGCCGCCGTGCATGCCGCCGCCATTGCCTTTGTCTTTATCTTTGGCGGCAGCCGCTCTGTCTTTGGCTTCTTTCTCTTTCGCCTTGCGGTCTTCCCGGGTAAGGGCATTCACCCTGAACCGGTACGCCACTGGTTGGTCGCTGCTGGCGGAAAGTCCTACCAGCTTGAGCGGAATGGCCAGCTCGCACACCAGGTTATTGGCATCGTCAACAGAAGCCGCGGTACGGATACCGTAACTGTTCTGCACCGGGATATTACCATCCTGTACGCCTGCGATACCTTCTACATTGATCTCTTTCACATTGGCCAGGATGGCCTTCTTCCACTCGCCGGCGCTGCGTTGCAGCTGGGACTCCTGTGCGTCCGGTGCTGCTGCGTCTCCACATAACGGAAAAGTGATGGAAGATGTTGCTTTCTTCTTACCGCCCGGGTTGATGGAAAAGGTAAGGCCCGAGCGCATGATCTTCATCTGGCTCTGTTGATCAGGCACACTAACGATTACGTATAATTGTTCCGCATCGTTGGCTATCGTATAAAATAATTTGGTATCGTTATTATAGAACTGTAAAGGCTTGGGCCATTCTGTTGCCTTGCCGTCGATCTTGATCTCTGCGGGCGCCCATTTGTTACTGTCGCTATCCTGAGCATATGCCCCTGCAACACATAACACGGCCATCGCTCCTGATAATAGTGCACTTTTCATCTTTGCAAAAAAAATTTTCAGACAAGTTACTGAAAAAAGATGCTCATACAAAAACAGATCGACGAACAGGCGTTAAGTGGGGTTGAAATAATGAAAAAGCCCCTACGCTGGCGCGCGGGGGCTTTTTTTTAGACTATCTTAATACAACAAACGCGTCTTAATCGTGTGCTTCACATTCTTCAACAGCGCCACTGCTTCCTGCGACAGCTGCCTGTCTACGTCCAGCACCACATAACCTATCTGTTCATTTGTTTTCAGGTACTGCCCGAGAATATTGATCTTGTTTTCAGACAATGCCGTATTGATGGCAGACAATACGCCCGGCACGTTTTCGTGTATATGCAGGATACGGTGCGTGTGCTCGATCGCCGGTACGCTGATCGCAGGCACCGTGTGAGAACCAAAGCTGGCGCCCTTCTCGAGATAGTTAAGCAATTTGCTGCTCACATCCAGCCCGATATTATGCTGCGCTTCTTCGGTGCTGCCCCCGATGTGTGGCGTGAGGATCACATTGGACATTTTTTGCAGCGGCGAAGAAAATGCGGCGCCATTCTTTTCCGGCTCCACCGGGAATACATCGATGGCGGCGCCTGAGAGCTGACCTTTATCCAGCGCACGTTTCAGCGCATCGAGGTCCACTACTTCACCACGGGCATAGTTGATAAAGATGGCGCCTTTCTTCACATAGGAAAGGGTTTCATCATTGATCATATTGGCCGTTGATTTATTGGAAGGAACGTGCAGGGAGATGATATCCGCCTCGCCAAACAGTTCCTGGAGAGATTTGTACTGCACCGCGTTGCCCAGTGGCAGCTTGGTTTCTGCGTCGTAGTAGATCACGTTCATGCCCATGCCTTCCGCCAGCACGCTCACCTGGCTGCCGATGTTACCATAGCCGACAATGCCGAGTGTTTTGCCTCTCAGCTCATAGCTGCCGGTGGCCTCTTTCATCCAGACGCCGTTGTGTGCGGCGATGTTCTTGTCCATGATACGGCGGATGAGGATGATCGACAAACCTATCACCAGCTCGGCAACAGAACGTGTATTGGAATAAGGTGCATTGAATACGGCCACACCCGCCTCTGTAGCGGCTTTCAGGTCTACCTGGTTGGTACCGATACAGAAACAGCCAATGGCTTGCAGTTTCTTGGCGGCCTGTAATGCTTTGCGCGTTACCTGTGTTTTCGAACGGATACCCAGCAAATGCACATCCTTGATTTCTTTGATCAGATCGGCCTCGCTCAGCGCCCCCGACAACTTGCGGACCTTGTAGCCTGCCAATGTGAACTCGGCCATCGCGGCATCACTGATGTTCTCCAATAATAAAATACTGATCTTCTCCTTCGGATAACTTGTCAACTTTTGCTGGTCCATAATATTATTAAGAATTATATGTATTTCTTTAGTATGCAATTGGCTTAATAATTGCTGATTACGCGGGGAAAACAAGGCACAAACCTACTCGATGTTCCGGAATAATCAAATACTCACCCTTTCAAATTCGATATTATCAAAAAAAGCAGGCGCAGGCCGTCTTTTTTTGAAACTTATTTAGTCTTTCGGCTTAAAAACAGGTTAAAAGCAGGCTGGAGGGGATGTTTTATTTGGCAAACTATCACATTGATTATAAATTTAGCGCTTAGTTTTTTGGAGCGTAATTTTGAATTATAAGTAGTCACAACTTCAATGAAGCGATTGAAAGCAGTAAGTATCCTCATCACGATTGCAGGGATTGTAACAATATCGACAAGTTGCCAAAGCAACGCCGCTCGCAGGGCAGCAGCAGAAAAGAGAATGGCCGTTACAGACAGTTCTGTCTATACATTAGGATTATCGGCCGAAGAGAAAGAAGCAATCCTCCACGCACCGCGTACATTGCAGATGCAGCAGGACCTGAATGCATTCTATCATAACAAGCTCTTAAGAACCGGCTTCAATGGCTCCATGATCGTGGCCCGCAAAGGTGTGATCATCTTTGAACAATATCATGGCCTCGAAAATTTCCGGAGCAAAACAGCCATCATCGACAGCTCTTCCTTCCAAATGGCGTCTGTGTCCAAAACCTTTACCGGCGCCGCTGTGCTATGGCTCGCGGATCATGAGAAGCTGTCTTTGCAGGATTCCTTACAAAAATTTTTTCCCGAGTTCCCCTACAAAGGCATCACCGTACAAATGCTCCTGACCCACCGCAGTGGCCTGCCTAACTACCTTTATTTCTGCGACAGCCTCTGGAAAGATCAGGCAGCATTCATCACCAATGATGAAGTGATCCGGCTCATGGAAGCGCACAAACCACCGATCCAACACCTGCCCGATACGCATTTCCAGTATTGCAATACCAACTATCTCCTGCTCGCCTCTATCATTGAAAAAGTAAGCGGACAAAAATATGCTGACTTCATGCAGCAAACATTTTTTGAACCATTGGGCATGCACAACACCTTTGTATATGCGCCCAATACCGCCGCACGCGCGCATCAGACGCAAAGCCACAAATACAACGGGCAACTCGAACCTGATACCTACTTTGATGGCGTGATGGGCGACAAAGGCATCTACAGCTCCGCCCGCGATATGCTCAAATGGGACCAGGCGCTCTATTCCGGCAAACTGCTGAAACCTGAAACGCTCAAAGCCGCCTATACGCCGTATAGCCACGAGAAGCCCGGCGTCCGCAACTATGGCCTCGGCTGGCGTCTCATGGTATACCCCGACAGCTCAAAAAATATTGTCTATCACAACGGCTGGTGGCACGGCAACAATACCGTGTTCTATCGCTTTGTGCAAGACAGCACCACCCTTATCATCCTCGGCAATAAATACAACCGCGGTATCTATCAGGCCGTAAAACCTATCCGCGAGATCATCGGCCACGGCGACGGTGAAGAAGCAGGAGAAGAATAAATAATTACAGATTACGAATTAAGAATTACGGCCCGCCATGTGTGCACATGGCGGGCCGTAATTCTTAATTCGTAATCCCTAATTATTATGCGCCGTGTTTACGGTTAGGCAGCACATTCTCTCTCGACCATGCAATTTCGCCGGTAAAAGGATGACTGCGCACCGGGCATTCCGATTTTAAACAATAGTGGCAACAAGATGGGATGCAAGGATCCATGTGAATGAAAAATTCTACATCGGCATTGTCAAACTCTTTATTCACGAGAGTTTCCACGCGCTTCATCTCCTCATGCGCTTCGTTTAACTCCAGGTAATAAGGCAATGTAATGTGACAATCGATATGATAATTGTTGCCGTATTGCTGCATGCGCATGTTATGTACATCGATCCAGTTGGGGCGCCGGTGCGCGCCCAGTATGCGGATCACTTTGTCTATCACCTGCATATCCGTTTCGTCCATCAGACCTGAGATAGAGCGGCGCATCAGCTTATAACCATTGATGAGAATGAGCACGCCCATCACCACAGATACAAGGGGGTCCAGCCAGTTCCAGCCAGTGAAGTGAATCACCAACAGGGCTACGATCAGCCCGGCACTGCTGTATACGTCTGTCATGATATGTTGCCCGTTGCCGGTAATGGTGAGGGAAGACAATTCTTTTCCTGAACGCCGGAGATAGAGGCCCAGTAAGAGGTTGGCCGCAGTGGTAATGCCCAGTACCCAGATACCGCTATCCACCTGGTGCAGCTCCCGCGGGAAGATAAAATACTGCGCCGCCTTCACCAGGATGAGGATGCCCGCAAAAAAGATCATGGCGCCTTCAAAGCCTATCGAGAAAAATTCGACCTTGCCATGCCCGTAAGGGTGGTTCTCATCTTTGGGCATGCCCGCAAGATAAATACTGTAACTCGCAAAACCGCCAGCGACCACGTTGATAATGGATTCCAGCGCATCCGACAGGATAGCTACAGAATGGGTCATAAAGTAAGCTGCAAACTTGGCCCCGGTAAGTATAAAGCTCACCGCCAGCGACCAAAGAATGACGCGCAGTTCTCTTTTCAGCAATTGTTCAGATTTGAATGGATGTAAAGCGCAAAGATAGAGAAAATTGCAGGGGCGGCATGAGATGGCGCTATTAGAATTTTCTTAGAGCCCTCCACTTCTTAAAGATTAATTAATACAAGCCCCTATACATCTTCATAACTATTACCGAACTTGAAAGGGTCATATAACCCTCATCAATATACGAAAATGAATAACCAGGCTTTACAGGTCGTAAACGAGATCTTCACACTGTATGAAACCCTTGGCCATCATGAGTACGGCGAAAACGTATCGATGCTCATGCATATGATGCAGGCTGCGCTGATAGCAGAAAGCGCCGGCTTTGACGATGAAATGGTGCTGGCCGCCTTCCTGCACGATATCGGGCATTTCTTTGAGAATGAAGATCAGATGGAAGGATACGGTACCCGTGCCCACGACCACCTCGGCGCCAAATACCTCACCGAGCGCGGCTTTCCGGAGAGAATGGTGATGCTCGTTGCCAGCCACGTAGCAGCCAAACGTTACCTCACTTACACCGACAGCGCCTACTACGATACGCTTTCCGAAGCCAGCAAGAAAACGCTCGAACACCAGGGCGGCCCTATGACAGAGGCCGAAGCCATCACCTTCCGCAATGATCCGCTGTTCGAAGAATACATCCAGCTAAGGATCTGGGACGATATGGGCAAGGAAACCGATGTGCCGGTATTAGCCGAAGATATTGAGCGGATGCGCGGAAAAGCGCTTCGCTACCTCGAAGAGCATGCTACATTTGTACATTAGGCGCCTGCGCTTTAACTTGCTGCCCGTATGCAGCTGAGATCAGAAATATTAAAAGAATTTTCCAGGGAGCAGTCGCTACGTATCGCCGCGTGGATCGGCAACGATCCGCAGCGCTTTGCCGCGCTGATGCAGCTGTTCCTGCACGACGAATACCGCGTGGTGCAGCGCGCCGCCAGGATCGTGAATTTCGTAGCCGAAGCACATCCTGCCCTTGTAGCGCCATACCTGCCGGAGATGGCAGCCATGCTCGGAACGCCCGGACTAACGCCGGCGGTTACACGAAATATTGTGCGGCTGTTTCAGTTCATGCCCATCCCGGAAACGGTGCATGGCACTTTAATGAATGCCTGCTTTCAATTTCTGGAAGCGCCCGAATCGCCCACGGCAGTGAAAGCCTTCTCCATGACGGTACTCTCCCGCCTGGCCAAAGACTATCCCGATATCCGGAACGAAATTATACTGCTGATAGAAGACCAGCTGGAACACAATCCCAGCGCGGGTTTCAGGTCAAGGGCAAAGAAGGTGCTGAAAGAGATCAGTCAATAAAAAAGCAGCACAGCAGGTATAACCCCTGCTATGCTGCTTTTCTTGTCAAGAATATTACCTGCCCGCTTAAGCGTTATCTTCCGGTTTGCTTTCAGCAACACGCGGCTCTTTTGGCTCTCTGGGTTCTCTGGCTTCTTTAGGTTCCTTGGGTTTGCCTTCTTTCTTCTTCGCTGATTTAGGCGCGAAGATCGCGATCATGCGCTTGCCTTCCATCGTCGGCATCCCTTCCAGTCCGCCTACTTCGGCGAGTCTTTCCGCAAATTTCAGGAGTATCAGCTCACCGCGCTCTTTAAACATGATAGCACGGCCTTTGAACTGCACATAGGTCTTCACCTTGTTACCATCTTTCAGGAATTTCTCAGCGTGTTTGGCTTTGAAGTCGAAGTCGTGATCGTCGGTATTAGGCGTGAAGCGGATTTCCTTCACTTCGCTCTTGTGAGCGTTGGCCTTCATTTCCTTTTCCTTCTTCTTCTTTTCGTAGAGGAATTTATTATAGTCGATGATACGGCAAACAGGCGGAACGGCGTTGGGAGAGATCTCCACGAGATCGAGGCTCTGCTCTTCTGCCATGCGCAGTGCGTCTTCGGTTCTGTAGACGCCTACCTCAACATTGTCGCCTACAAGTCTCACCTCTGGTACACGGATCATCCGGTTAGTACGGTGTTCTTGTTGTTGTTCCCTGCGGAAATTGGGGTTTCTGCCCCGGTTGTTGTTGTTAAAACTTGGTTTGGGTCTGTTTTGCATTAAAAAAATAAAAGTTAATTAAATAATTGCCATAGTCCATGGTCCACATACCTTCCATGGACCAAAAACAATTCTATACAAATGTAATGTGAAAAATTCAAGCAATTAACATACCCGAAATCTGTAATGTTCGAAGTTTTATATACTTTTTTTCCACATTTATAAGGATCATTCGAATGGTTTTCTGTTTACCACTTCTTCGTTCACCACTGCGGTGAACTGTTCAAGGGTCATGGTTCCCAGGTCTCCTTTCGACTGGCGGCGAACCGCCACGAGGTTGTCGGCAGCTTCTTTTTCGCCAAGGACAAGCATATACGGGATTTTTGCCAGCTCGGCCTCGCGGATCTTTTTACCGATCTTTTCGCTCCTGTCGTCAATCTCAGCGCGAATTTCTGCTTTTTTCAGCAATTCTGCTACTTTTTCTGCGTAAGCCTGGCTCTTGTCGCTGATCGGCAGGATCTTCACCTGTGTAGGCGCCAGCCACAATGGGAACTTACCGCCACAGTGTTCGATCAGCACGGCGATGAAGCGCTCCAGTGAGCCGAATGGCGCACGGTGGATCATCACCGGACGATGACGCTGGTTATCGGCGCCAATGTACTCCAGTTCAAAACGCTCCGGCAGGTTGTAGTCCACCTGGATGGTACCCAGTTGCCACTTGCGGCCCAGGGCGTCTTTCACCATAAAATCGAGCTTGGGGCCATAGAACGCAGCCTCGCCGTATTCCACTACTGTAGGGAGGCCCTTCTCCGCAGCGGATTCGATGATCGCCTGTTCAGCCAGCGCCCAGTTCTCATCTGTACCAATATATTTGGCGCGGTCTTCTTTATCGCGCAGCGATACCTGTGCGGTGTAATTGGTAAAGCCCAGGCTGTTGAATACGTAAAGTACCAGGTCGATCACCTTGATGAACTCTTCTTTTACCTGGTCGGGACGGCAGAAAAGATGCGCATCATCCTGAGTAAATCCTCTTACGCGGGTGAGGCCATGCAGTTCGCCATGTTGCTCATAGCGGTATACGGTACCAAATTCTGCAAAGCGCACTGGCAGCTCCTTGTACGATTTCGGCGACGCTTTGTACAGTTCGCAGTGATGCGGGCAGTTCATAGGTTTGAGCATGAACTCCTCGCCTTCTTCCGGCGTATGTATTGGCTGGAAGCTGTCTTTACCATATTTCTCGTAGTGACCGGAAGTCACGTACAGGTTTTTATTACCAATGTGCGGCGTTACCACAGGCAGGTATCCGCTGGCCATCTGGGCTTCCTGGAGGAAACGTTGCAGACGTTCGCGCAGCAGCGCGCCTTTTGGCAGCCACATAGGCAGGCCCAGGCCCACCTTTTCGGAAAAGGTGAACAGTTCCAGTTCCTTGCCCAGCTTGCGATGGTCGCGCTTCTTCGCCTCTTCCACCAGGGTCAGGTATTCATCCAGTTCTTTCTGCGTAGGGAATGTGATACCATAGATGCGGGTAAGCATCTTGTTCTTTTCATTCCCGCGCCAGTAAGCGCCGGCGATGTTGGTGAGCTTGATCGCTTTGATGAAGCCGGTGTTAGGGATGTGCGGGCCGCGGCACAGGTCCGTAAATCCGCCCTGGGTATAGAAAGTAATGGAACCGTCCTGCAGATCGTTGATCAGTTCCAGTTTATATTCATCACCTTTTTCTGTGAAGTATTTCAGGGCGTCGGCCTTGCTCACCTCTTTACGCTGGTAAACGCTGTTGTGTTTGGACAGCTCCACCATTTTAGCTTCTACTTTTTTCAGGTCCTCATCCGTGATCGTTCTTCCACCCAGGTCTATATCATAATAAAATCCGTTCTCAATAGCGGGGCCAATACCCAGTTTCACGCCCGGATACAGGGCTTCCAGGGCTTCGGCCATCAGGTGCGCGGAGGAATGCCACATCGTAGCTTTGCCATCCGTGTCCGTCCACGTAAGCAGTTGGAGCGTGCCGTCCGTTGTGATCGGGCGGGTGGCATCGATTACCTGCCCGTCAACTTTTGCTGCCAATACCTTACGTGCCAATCCTTCGCTGATGGATTTAGCAATGTCCAATGCAGTTACCCCTTGTTCATACTGTCGTACTGCACCATCCGGAAAAGTGATATTTATCATACGTTTTACTGTTAGCGCCATCTGTTTTTACATGCGCTATATTTCCTTTATAAAATGGTTGCAAATATAGCTATTCACTTTTAGCAAACAGCCTTTTGCATTTCAGAATTTGTAATTTAAGTATTTTTCCGCGAAACATAATAGTCGCCGATGATGCAACTGCATTATATTTGCGCCATGCAAAAAAATCATCTGTTCCGTTACCTCCTGTTGGGGATCCTGTTGCTGGCGGCGCGTACCGGCCAGGCACAAAACATAGATATCAATTTGCTGGACGCCATTAATGGCCCAAGTACGCATGGTGATCAAACCTGCAAGTTCCTGACTGAAAGTACTTATCCGCTCAGCATCGCTACCACAGCGGGATTGTTTACGGCCGGACTGATCAGGCACGACAGTTCCCTGAAATGGTCGGCCTATCAGCTGGCTGCCACCCAGATAGTAGCCGCAGGCGCCGCCTTTGTACTCAAAAGGGTGGTGAACCGCGAGCGCCCTTACGACAAATATGATTTCATTGTTCGCAAGCAGAAAGCGGAGCCCTATTCCTTCCCTTCCGGGCACGCCAGTATTGCTTTTGCAACGGCTACCAGCCTTACCTTGCAATTCAAGAAATGGTATATCGCAGTACCTGCCTTCGTTTGGGCGGGCGCGGTAGGATACTCCCGCATGGAACTGGGCATGCATTATCCCAGCGATGTGCTGGGAGGCGCACTGGTAGGCGCTGGCAGCGCATGGCTGTGTTATGAAGGCAACAAATGGTTGCGCAAAAAACGCAGAACAAAGTTCTCCGCACAATAATTTTTCCGATTATTTTCTTTCATACTGATAATTCCCTCTACAGATTGATCTCTTCAAAATCAGTACTGTAGAGGGAATTATCGTTTTAGTACTTTTCGTATAGTCTTGAGAGATAGCCAATATTCTGGCGAAAAAGGCGTTTTGCAGATCGAAAATATTGACAGACATTCGTGGTAGAAAAACCAACAATTCTCCACACCAATTCCTGGAAATGCAGACAGGCAAAGGGTTAACAACATTGTTTATTCTTAACCAAAACAATATGACCAGAATGGAAGCACGTTTAGAGCTTTACGACATTTTCCGGAATGACCTGCATCTTTCCGACGACAAAGCCAGGCATCTTGTGAGTACGCTGGGCGATAGTTGCAGCGCAACAACTAAAGAGGAGCTTCGCATCCTTGCTGCTGATTTTCTTACCAAGGAAGACAGCAAAAAAATCGCAACCAAGGACGATATTCATGATGTACTGCTTTTGATGTCAAAAATGGAGACAGGCTTCACAGACCGTATCGGCAAACTGGAAACCAACATTGCCAAAGATCTCAGCAGCATCAAGGCCAACCTGCACCTGAATGTGATCACCTGTGTGCTCACCATTCTCGGAGGCCTCTACCTGATACACAAGTATCTGGGCAATACCGTTTCATAACCCGCTAACATTGTCTTCCTGTAGCATTCCAATATTGTCTGTCCTATTTTTTAAAACTTGAAGTTATATGTTACTGAAGGTATGATCGGAAATAGCGATACCTGCTTCGCCGATACCTTCACTGCTCCATCTAACACACCACCCTCCTGCTTGAAGTAGAGGAAATACGGATTCTTCCGGTTGTATACATTATAGATAGAGAACGACCAGCTGCTCCTCCAGCGCCGGTTCGGTTTTTTCGGTATAGGCGTGTACGTTGCCGCCAGGTCGAGACGATGGTAAGCCTCCATCCGGTAAGAATTGATCTGCCCGTAACCCTGCACCAGCGTGCCTTCCATAAAGTAAAAAGATTCCGGTAAGGTAGTGGTATTACCCGATCCGAAAATGAATACGCCCGATAAGGTCCATCTTTTATTGATATCGTAAGTACCTACGAGCGACAGATCATGACGCCGGTCGTATTTCGCAGGAAATTCCTTACCGTTGTTCAGCTGTGGAAATTGCCGCCAGGCCCAGGCCAGCGTATAGCCAATCCAACCGGTGAACTGCCCTTTCCGTTTGTTCACAAACAATTCCAGTCCGTACGATCTTCCCTTACCGAAAACAAAATCCTGCTCCGGATCTCTTAAAGAAGGCGTATACCCTTCCTTGTATTCTATCTGATTGGACATCTCCTTGTAATACGCTTCCACAGAGGCTTCCCAGGTATTATCGTTAAAATTGCGGAAATAGCCTGCACTATACTGCCAGGATATCTGCGGCCTCACCAGGTAAGTACTCGGCACCCATACGTCTGTAGGTAAAGTAGTTCCTGTATTGGATACCAGGTGAATGAACTGGTAATTGCGCGTTACCGATGCCTTCACGGAGTTTTTGTTGTTCCAGGCGTAACGCAGGATCAGCCTGGGTTCCAGGCCGCCATAGCGGCGTACCGGCTCCCATTTGCGATAGGTGACAGTATCCGTTTTGTGACCCGAAGCATCCATAGTATACCGGGTATAAGGCCCGATCTGCATAAATCCACTGTAACGTAAGCCGGCATTCAGTTGCAAGCTGGGCGATATCTCCCAATCATCCATGATGTACAACCCGGCTTCATGCGCATACTTCCGGAAAGTGTTGTCTGGCTTAAACTGCGTGGTATCCTGCCCTCCGCTGACGGTAGACGGTGTGAACTGGTGAAAGATGTAGTTACCGCCAAACTTGATATGATGTTTAGGGCCAGGATAGTAATCAAAATCAAGTTTGGCATTGCCATCGCTGATACCAGACAATAACTGGACCCTGAAATTTTTCTGCAGCGCATTAAATTCAAACTGGTATTTATTGTAGATGAGGGAAGTATTGGAAAAGAGTTTTTTACTGAATACGTGGTTCCAGCGCAAAGTGGCCGTGGTATTGCCCCAGGGGATATTGATACCGAAGGTGCGGTCGCCGCTGTTGAAATTGAACACATCTTTTCCCAGGTAACCACTCAGGTAAAGGCGGTCTTTCTCTGAAAAAATATAATTCATCTTCAGGTTCAGATCATAAAAATAATAACCCGAACCCTTATACGAAGTTCCATTTACATAGGGCTTGGTGACAAGATCAATATAAGTACGGCGGGCCGATACGATGAAGGAAGCCTTATCTTTTTTCAATGGACCTTGCAGCGATAGTCGTGATGCGATCAAGCCCAGTCCGCCTTCTCCCTGCCATTCCTTATTGTTACCTTCTTTCATGGAAACGTCCACCACAGAGGAAAGGCGGCCGCCATAGTTTGCAGGCATACCGCCTTTGATCAAAGTGGTGCTACGGATGGCATCGGAATTGAACACCGAGAAAAATCCGAAAAGGTGGCCGGTATTGTATACTGGCGCCTCATCCAGCAGGATGAGGTTCTGGTCGGGGCCGCCACCACGCACATAGAAACCGGCATTGCCCTCGCCCGCGGCCTGCACGCCCGGCATCAGTTGCAGGGCTTTCAACACATCTACCTCTCCCATCAGGGCAGGCAGCTTTTTAACATGGGAAGTGGCCATCTCCACTTTTCCCATTTCCGTGTTCTTGACATTGGCATCTTTTCTTTTGTCGCTCGTAATCACGACCTCCTTCGCCTGATACGACCGCGGCAGCATTTCCACATTTTGCATCACACTGCTATGTAAAGATACCGACACGGTACGTGGTTGATAACCGAGAAAAGTAACTTCTAATTGATAATCGCCCGCAGGCAAGGTGAGAGAATAAAATCCGTAATGATTGGTTTGCACGCCGGTAGTAGTACTTTGAACGTGGATAGTGGCGCCTGGCATGGATTCGCCGTTGGTACTGTCTTTCACATATCCGCTGAT
Source organism: Chitinophaga vietnamensis (assembly GCF_902167635.1). Classification (GTDB taxonomy): domain Bacteria; phylum Bacteroidota; class Bacteroidia; order Chitinophagales; family Chitinophagaceae; genus Chitinophaga; species Chitinophaga vietnamensis. The sequence continues at coordinate 595,734 of NZ_CABHMS010000003.1, read as the reverse complement.
AGTGTAGTGTTGTGCGCTCGCTGTATGCACCAGGCATGCCAGTAGCAATAGAATAGCCGCGAATATGTTATTCATACAAAGATATGGTTATACAGTAAATCGTAAATCGGGGAAAAGATGCAACAAAAATTACACCATAAAAAATTTCCTGTTTGATGTATTTGTGAAATTTTCTCCGCTACGATTTACTGCGCCATCATCTATTTGTAGATCAGCGAATCGCTGGTTTCTCCGCAATGGAGCATCTTGCTGCCGAAGTAAGGATTTTCAATACCAGCCTTGTCGCTGAGCCAGTAGGCCCCTTTATCATCGAATGCCATCGGGCAATACTGATGATAAAGTGTATGGCCTTTCAGGCCGGTGTTTTTCACCAGGTCGTAGAGCATATCAGATACCATCTGGTAGGAAGCGCGTTTGCCATCGAGGGAAGGTTCGCCGCAGAGGCCTGTGAGCTCGGCGCTGATACTCCCTTTGATGCCGGTAATGTTACTGAGGCGGGCGCTATCCATCTGCAGGAGTTGCACCGGGAGGCTGTCGATATGCTGCCGGAGCACGGCCGCCGCAAGCGACGCTGCACCACTGTCGGATTTCACGAAAGCGGCGGTTAACTGGTGATAGGCACTCATGGCCGATTGCAGGGAATCGTAATAGACCTGGCTATAGGGCGCCTGCAAAGCCGCTGTGGATGCGGACGAATGCTCCTCCTGTTTCGGCGCCTGCTGCTGGCAGGAAAACAACACCGTAACGAGCAATAACCCCGCAGGTACGCATACTTTCAAATTCATAGTTCCTTATTTGTGCAACAAAACTAAAGGAATTGTCATGCATTGTAATGATAATCTCTTAATTATCCTTATAATCTTTATCTTTGCACGTTTTACTCAAGTTTTCATTTTTTATGTTGATAGGTATACAGGACATTACGTTCGAGTTTGGCTCCAGGGTGATACTGGAAGATTCTTCTTGGCACATTGAACCCGGCGACCGCGTAGGTCTCATCGGGTTGAACGGAACAGGCAAATCAACACTCCTGCGCATCATCAATGGCGAATATTCTGTTTCAAAAGGCAGTATCAATAAAAGCAAGAACGTTACCATCGGGTTCTTTAACCAGGACCTGCTCAGCTTTGAGACAGACGAATCTATCCTCACCGTGGGTATGATGGCCTTTGGCAAAGCGCTGGAGCTGGAGAAAGATATCGAGCGTATCACCAAAGAACTGGAAGAACACCAGAGCGACGCGCTGTTGCACGAATTCAGCGACAAACTCCATGAATTTGAAGCGCTCGACGGCTATAATATGAAACACAAGACCGCCCAGGTACTGGAAGGCCTTGGCTTCAGCACCGCCGATCTCGACCGCCCCTACAGCCAGTTCTCCGGAGGCTGGCGCATGCGCGTGCTCCTCGCCCGCCTGATCCTTCAGCAGCCCGATGTACTCATGCTCGATGAGCCCACCAACCACCTGGACCTCCCCTCCATCGAATGGCTGGAAAGGTACCTCATCGGCTACAATGGAGCCGTGATCATCGTTTCGCACGACCGCTACTTCCTCGATCGCATGGTGAACAAGATCGTGGAGGTATACCAGCAACAGCTGCATCATTACGCCGGCACCTATGCCGACTATGAAGTGGAAAAAGAACTGCGCCGCGAAATGCAGCAACGCGCATACGAAAACCAGCAGGATTATATCCGCCAGCAGGAACGTTTCATCGAACGCTTTAAAGCCAAAGCCTCCAAAGCCGCACAGGCACAGAGTATCATGAAACGCCTGGATAAACTGGAACGTGTGGAACAGGTAGATAATGGCCCTTCCAAGATCCGGATCAACTTTACCATCGATAAAACACCCGGTAAGATACTTGCCACCCTCACTAACGTGAGCAAAAGTTTCGGGAACAATGTGATCCTGAAAAATACCAGCGCGGAGATCAACCGTGGCGACAAGATCGCCCTGATCGGCGCCAACGGTAAGGGTAAATCCACGCTGCTGCGCATTATCGGCGGCATGGAACCTTTTGAGGGCGAACGCACTCCCGGCCATAACGTAGTAACCAGCTTCTATGCACAGCACCAGCTGGAATCGCTCGACCTTAACAGCGAAATACTGGACGAGCTTAAAAATGCCGGCAGTGGCCGCACCGAACTGGAATTGCGCCAGCTGCTCGGTTGCTTCCTCTTTACCGGCGACGACGTTTTCAAAAAGATACGCATCCTCTCCGGTGGCGAAAAAGCCCGCGTGGCGCTGGCGAAAACCATCATCAGCCAGGCCAACTTCCTCATGCTCGATGAGCCCACGAACCACCTTGACATGAACTCCGTGCAAATGCTGATCGATGCCCTCGCCAAGTACGAAGGCAGCCTGGTGCTCGTTTCGCACGATCGTTATTTCGTGAGCCAGACCGCCAACAAGATATGGGAGATCGTTGACGGTGAGATCAAGGAATTTAAAGGCACCTACGCAGAATGGGAAGAATGGAAAAAACGTATGGCCCTTCAACAGCAACAACAACAGCAGGCAGTAAAATCAACGCCTACAGGTGGCAATAACGCGAACGCAGATACGAAAAAAGATACCCGCCCGGCCGCCGCTCCTGCTGCGGCTCCCAAAGGCGCCATCAATAAAGAAGTGCAACGCGAACTGCAAAAACAACAGAAACAGTTCTCCCAGGTAGAAGGCCAGCTGGCCAGCCTGAAAGAGCGCAAAGCCAGCCTGGAAGCCAGTTTGGGAGATCCTGCCACTTACGGCGATAAAACCCGGTTCGCACAGGTGGAAAGCGAATACCAGGACGTACAGAAATTTCTGGAAAGAGCGAACCAACAATACGAAGAATTGTTTGAAAAGATCATGCAGCTGGAAGCAGCCCTGGTAAGTTAAAAAGCAGCATCATGCAAAAAATTCTCGTCGTAGAAGATGAAGTGAAGGTAGCGAATGCAGTAAAGAAAGGTCTCGAAGAAAACGGCTTTGACGTAGATGTGGCCTATGATGGCCGCATGGGTAAAAGTCTTGCCGGCACCAATAATTACGACCTGGTGATCCTCGACCTCAATTTGCCGCATAGCAATGGCTATGAACTTTGTGAGGTCATCCGCCGCAAAAATAACCGCGTACCCGTGATCATGCTCACTGCACTCGGCGGCATGGAAGATAAAATGCAAGCCTTTGAACTGGGCGCCGACGATTACCTGGTGAAGCCTTTCGATTTCCGCGAGCTGCTGGCCCGCATCCGCGTGTTCCTGAAACGCGCCGGCTCCGACGCCCCGCACAGCACGCAATACAAGATCGTGATCGCCGACCTCGAGATAGACCGCGAGAAAAAAGAAGTATCGCGCAGCGGCAAAAAAATCGCGCTCACCGCCAAAGAATACCAACTGCTCGAATTTCTCGCGCTGCACAAAGGGAAAGTAATATCCAAACTCACCATCGCGGAAAAAGTCTGGGATATTGACTTTGACACCGGCACCAACGTGATCGAAGTATATATGAACTTCCTGAGAAAGAAGATCGACAAAGACTTTGACAATAAACTCCTCCATACAAAAACCGGCATGGGTTATTATCTTTCCGAAGAATAAGCGCGCTCCTGCCCTGCTGCATGAAGATCAAATATAAAATAGCGATTTACTATACGCTGTCGGCCACGCTGATGCTGATCGCATTTGCCGTGCTGGCCTATTATTTCTCTGCCAAATCCCGCAGGGCGGAATACCGCGAGCGCATGGAATACCGCGCCAAATCCATCGCCAACGTGATCATCGAAGATGGCCACATTCAGGTGGACCTATTGCGGAAGCTCGACAGGACCACCTTCCAGGATCTCTACCGGGAATCCATCCTCGTATATAATACCAATTACGATCTGCTCTACAGTAATCTGAAAGATACGACCATCCGCACGCATCGCAGTTTGCTCAACTACATCAGGCAACACAAACTATATACGATCGACAATGGCAGTGAGGAGATGGTAGGCGTGGTCTATACAGAAGATAACGTGTCGGTGATTGTGATCGTCTCTTCCTTTGATAAATACGGGTTTCAGAACCTGCAGAACCTGAGCCGTATCCTGCTGCTGGAGCTGATCACCGCGCTGGTACTGCTGGTGGGCGTAGGCATCTTTTTCGCGCGCAAGATGGTACAACCGATCGACAAACTGGTGCAACAGGTAGATAGCATCAATGCCAGTAACCTGCAAGACCGGCAGGTGGCCGTGAAAGGGAAAGATGAAATTGCCAAGCTGGGCGCCAACTTCAACACCATGTTGCAACGCCTCAGCGAATCATTCGACCTGCAAAAAAGTTTTGTCAGCAACGCTTCGCATGAACTGCGCACGCCGCTGGCCTCCATGATCAGCCAGCTGCAGGTAACCCTCAGTAAAGAGCGCAGTAAAGAGGAATACCAGGGTGTGCTCTCCTCCGTACTGGAAGATGCCGAAAACCTTTCCGACCTCACCAATGGCCTGTTGCAGCTGGCGCAGTCAGAGATGCAGACCGAAAAATTCGTGCTGCGCAATGTGCGCATTGATGAGCTGCTGATGGATCTCGCCAATATCATCCGCCTGAAACAGCGCGGCAACGCCAGGATCGATATCCAGTTCAACAAACTGCCTGATAACGACTCGCTCGTAACCTGCTACGGCAACGAGAGCCTGCTGAAAGTGCTCTTCGTGAACCTGGTAGACAATGCCCTTAAATTCTCCCGGAATAATACCGCGCATGTATATATTGATTTCTTCACCCAGTATATCACTGTACAGATAAAAGACAATGGCATCGGGATACCTTCTGAAGAGATCAACAAGATATTTGAACCTTTCTACCGTGGGCACAATGCCCTCCAAACCCGCGGCCATGGCCTCGGGCTGTCGATCTGCAAAAAGATCGTGCAGATACACCAGGGCCATATTACCGTTACCTCCAATCCTAATGAAGGCACCACTTTCACTGTGATCCTGCCTCACCTTGAAGCCGTTTCAAATCAATTTTAATTTCATTTTAATCGCAATTAAAGACAGGTTTAAGCTTGCTTTATGACTTTTGCCGGATGAAACCGGGCATTATGCGAACTATGAATCGTCGGCACTTATTTATCAGATCGGATAAATACGCCAGCCCGTTCGTTCTCCTCACCTTATTACTGTTCGCTACCCTTATATGGAGCAGTTGCAAGCATCCTAAATTTGAAGATACTGAAGACAGCACCTTTGTATTGAGCGATACCATGTTGAAGAACATTCGCATAGATACCGCGCGGCGGCTCGCCATACAGCATGAGCAGCGCTTCTCCGGTAAGGTGCAAGATAACAAAACGCAAACCTGGGTAACGGTAGATGCAGCTGTGAAGGATGTAAACTGGATCAGGCAGGTAGCTGATGCAGATATCACCACTGCCAGCTATCCCGGCAAGTTATTCCATGGTCATATCGAGAAGATCTACGATAGTGCTGATACCGCCAAAATCACACAGGTCAGGATCTCGATCGACAACAGGCATATGCTGCTGAAACCCGCCATGGCGGTGACCGCAGCGGTAAAATACAAAAGCAACGATGAAAAAATAGCCGTGCCCTCTGGTGCGGTGATTTCCGATAATAGCAAGAATTATGTACTGGTATTCAAAAATGCCTTCAATGTAGCGCTCCGGCAAGTAGAGGTATCACAAACCGCCGGCGATACCACCTATCTCGATTCCGGCTTGCAATCTGACGAAAAAGTAATTTCTAAAAACCAGTTGCCGATTTACGACGCACTAAAAGACTAAACCGCCGCAATGAAGCAATTCTTTCTAACAGGCCTCCTGGTCGTGAGCACTGCTCACCTGTTGGCACAGGCAAAGACAGATACGCTGAGACTATATACCTTTCATTTCCAGCAAACGCTGGTAACGCAATGGCATCCTGACTTTCAGGCAAAATACAGTGGTGTCAACAGTTTCGTTCCCCATGAGCCTGGCGCCACTTCCATTACCAGCACTTTTTATGCAGGCGTCCGCCCATTAAAAAACCTCGAACTATATATCAACCCCGAATTGTCCGGGGGCAAGGGTTTAAGCCGCGCCACCGGTATCGCAGGCTTCCCGAATGGTGAAACCTTCCGTGTGGGCAGTTCCGAACCAACGATATACCTCGCCAGGGCTTATGGCGTATACACGTTGCCGTTAGGCCATGAAACAGAAAAGAGCGATGACGACCTGAATAACGTAGCCGGAGAAAGGCCATTGCATTATCTCCGCTTCATCGCAGGTAAGTATTGCCTGTCCGACTTTTTCGACCTGAATGCCTACAGCCATGACCCGCGCACCCAGTTCCTCAACTGGGCACTCGTAACTAATGCAGCCTGGGACTACCCTGCCGATGTACGTGGTTATACTGTAGCTTTCACCATACAGTACCGCAAGAATAACTGGATGCTGCAAGCTGCCACTTCGCTGGAACCCAAGACAGCCAACGGTCCTGCGCTCAACTATGATTATGGCAAATCTAATGGCCAGCTAATAGAGCTGACGCATACACATAAAATACATGAATATGAAGGGAATATCCGCGTGATGGCCTTCCTGAACCAGGCGCCGATGGGCAACTACCTGCAGGCTATCAAGCTGGATTCTGTTGACGTTACAGCCACGCGCCACAATGGCCGCACCAAATATGGCTTTGGCATCAACATGGATCAGAAGTTCACCAAAGATGGCGGCGCCTTCCTCAAGGCCTCCTGGAATGATGGCCGTAATGAAACCTGGGCCTATACGGAAATTGATCAAACGATCAGTGCAGGCTGGCTACAGAACGGCCGCTCCTGGCGCCGTGCGCAGGACAATGCAGGCATTGCATTCGTGGCAAATGGTATCTCCAAAGATCACCAACGCTACCTCGCTGCCGGCGGTGCAGGCTTCATGGTGGGTGATGGTCGTCTCAACTATTCACCGGAAATGATCGCTGAAATCTTCTATCAATTAAATATTACCCGGCTCCATATTGCTTTAAGCCCGGATTACCAATTCGTGCTGCATCCCGCATACAACAAGGATCGCGGGCCGGTAAACATCCTCGGCCTGAGAACCCGGGTACTGTTTTAATAACCTCCCTGAACATGCATCAAATTTTTAGTTCGCATATAGGTTGATAGAATGATCATGAAAGCAAGCAACGCAATCATGTTCCATTCGCTCCGCCCTGCCGAGAAGAAACAACGCGGGGCGGATTTTTTTGCTCAGGATTATATGATTAGAAAGGATTAACAGGATTTCTTTTATTATAAAGGATTAAAGGATTAACGAAGATTATATTGGAGATTGTATTATCATCCTCCATAATCTTCGTTAATCCTTTAATCCTTTATAATAAAAAAAGAAATCCTGTTAATCCTTTCTAATCATATAATCCTGAGCCCCCGGCGGCGCCGGGATTTATTAAACATCAAACCTTTGTCAATGCCTTTGCGCATTTCGGCTTGTGCTTCGGGAGGGAGTGCATGAGTGGTTTGGCAGGCTTCGGAGCAGCAGCCATCGTATTTTTTAGCGCAGCTCTCGCATTGAATGAAGAGCAGGTGACAGCCATCGTTGAGGCAATTGGTATGGGTATCGCAAGGGGCGCCGCATTGGTGGCAGTAACTGATGATATCGTCGCTGATGCGTTCGCCGAGGCGTTCGTCGAATACGAAATTTTTGCCTTTGAATTTGATGGGCAGTCCTTGTTGACGGGCTTTGTTGGTGTATTCGATGATGCCTCCTTCTAGGTGGAATACATTTTTGAAGCCTTTGTGCAGCATGTAGGCGGAGGCTTTTTCACAGCGGATGCCACCGGTGCAGTACATGATGATGTTCTTATCTTTCTGTTCGTTCAGCATGTCAACGGCCATGGGCAGTTGTTCGCGGAAGGTGTCGGAAGGCACTTCTATGGCGCCTTCGAAATGGCCCACTTCGTATTCGTAGTGGTTGCGCATATCCACGATGATAGTGTCGGGATCATCGGTGAGTTTGTTGAAGGCGGCGGCATCGAGGTATTGGCCGCGGTTGTCCATATCAAAGGAGGGATCATCGATACCGTCTGCAACAATCTTTTCCCTCACTTTGATCTTCAGTACGAAGAAAGACTTGCCGTCATCATCTACCGCGATGTTGAGGCGGATGCCATTAAGGAAGCTGATGGCGTATAATGTTTCGCGGAACGCCTCAAAATGATGTTCCGGCACACTGATCTGTGCGTTGATACCTTCGTGCGCTACGTATATGCGTCCGAATACATCGAGTGCAAAAAGCGAGGAGTAAAGTGAATCGCGAAAGGCCTGTGGGTCTGCGATTTTCGCGTACTGATAAAAGGAGACGGTAACGCGTTTAAATGTTTCTTTGGCCAGCCGTTCTCTCAGTTCAGCGGCGGATACTCTGTTGTGTAATACCATTTTTTGTTTTGAAATTTTAAGGACACTTGCCTGGTGAACAAAATTTCAAATCTATTCCCTTTCAAAGGGCCCAGATTCTTTGCAGGCCGCAAAGATACAACATCATCGCATATTTTCAGAGTCCGGCTAATAGTTCTTCATAGGGCACACCGAGTCCTGCGGCGTTACCCAAACAAAATACCATCGAGGCCAGGTAATATGCACCATTCAAGGCGGCAACGAAGTGGTTGTGTATTACGACCGCGCAACAGATAAAGTGTGGTTTTACTCCAAAGCCGGCAAGGTACAGTACTAGCCTGCGTTTTCACCAATCATACTAATATAATTAGTAACCCGTCAAGCAGAAAAGCCCCGGAACCTCAATGCAGTAAGATATCCAGGGCTTTTTCTACAACTTATATGTCTTGGGCAAATATACTAATATTTTTAGCATTCCAAAATTTCCGATAAAAAAATTCAGTTTTTTTATCTATAAAGATTAACATCTATGTGTGATGAAATCATACTCAATTGGCGAAGCTTTTTTGGGGCCTTCATCAGGATCAAATGTTCATAAAGTGTGAAAAAGTCATCTATAGTTTTATAACTATTTGATATTTATTGTATATAACTTTGAACCCAAGTTAGCGTACCCCGATTGGCATCAATTTTGAAAAATGGTTTGAGAAGCAAATCAAATTTTATTGTTTAACCCTTAAATGTTATGTTATGAGTGTTTACATTACTTATTTTATTTACGCAGTAGTTGGTATCTGGATCTATAGATTACTGGCTTATTTTTTCGACAAGAAAGAGATCAAAACAACAAGAAGAAGATCCGTGCGCATGTAATCAGAGACGTCGAATTTGAGAATGGTAGCAGGGCCCCTCTTTTCTCAAATTCGATCATTGTTGTTTAGTTATTAAAGCGGATCAGGTTTCCGAATATACCTCCGAAACCAAGCCTTACGCCCACCCGCGTATTGTCTTTGCTCTGATAGCCCGCAATCACATCTACCCTCAATACTTTCAGGATATTTTCCAGTCCTGCAAAAACTTCTACATAGTTATTGTCGCCGTTCACATAGAACGCGTTAGAACCCGCCACCAGGTTCCATTTCAGCCGGTTGAACCAAGGTATCTTGTTCGTCAGCAAACCATTGAAATGATGCTCTACATTGGCAGTGGCATAAAAGCCCGCCGTTGTGCTGTATTGATAGTACGGCGCCAGCTGGAAACTGTTCAGGTATTTGATATTGTAAAACGTTTGATTGCCGTTGAAATGCTGGTAATCCGGCAGCTGCACATTACGCGCATTCAGGAAACCACCGGCGCCCAAGCGGTAACGGAACTCGCCAAACAATTTGAAATTCATATTGTCTTTCACCGATACATCCCATTTATCAAAATCCACCACACTATTAACTATATCCGGAATCCCTTTGCTGTAGCCAATCTCGAACACCGGGTATTTTGATCCGAAAGGAATTTTTCTATCCGGCAGCTGCACAAAAGTTTGCCCGGGCTGGAAGCGATAGCTGATATCCAGCACCACCACACTATGCCGCTCAAATGGCACATGAGCCAACTCGTAAGGGTGATTGGGCAACCAGGCTTTTTTGTCGTTAGGGAAGATCACAAAATCAGCGGTATTCTCTACGGGCATGCGGTTCTCATATGTAAGGCCCGCGGTGAAACGGTTGTTCTGCTGAAACACACGGCTGTAGCGCAATTGCCCGAACCAGTTCTCATACAGCTTCATGTAATTTTCTTTGAACAACAGCGTATAAAATTCATTGGAGAGATTATCTATCGGATTATCCTGGTTGAATTGTGAAATGCGCTTCCCTCCTGCCAGCGTCCATTCATTGTGGCCATACCTGTTAAAAAGACGGCCGGCACTGTTGTATTTAATTTCCGTATAGGCGTTGAAGTGAGTATTACTGAATCCATAGCGCAGGTATGGCACGATACGCAATTGTTTTTCTTCTCCCAGATCAAAGGTCATGCTGGGTTCTATCGCTGCTACCAAACCCTCTACTGTATTGTATTTCAGCGCCTTCAACAATGATTTCATCCGGAACTGGTTATAGGCAATCGCGCTATCGCGCTGGAAGTAATAGTTATGCCGCACGCCGCCCCATAGCACGTCCATCAGCTTCACCGGCTTTTGTTTTTTCTGCAGGGAATCAATGTGGTGGCGCGACATGGCCGAATCGCGGGCGGCTTGCGCCGCACTGTCTTTTTCATGGTAGTCTTTTACTTCCGCCTCTTCCAAGGGCACCGGCCGGATGCTGTCCCAGTAAGGCGGGCGCTGCTTATCGAAAGCGGAATCATATTTCAGGAAAACCTTGTCGAAATATTTCGGCGGAAAGTTGGGATGCACGTTGTAATCCGTATATACGTTGACGAAATTACCTTCCATACCGAAGCCGAATTTCTTGAAAGTGAGATGCAGCAGCTGATCTTTCGTGCGCCATACTTCCGGCGTTACCGGCACATGTGTTTGCCGGATGCGCAAAGTGTCCATCAGTTCCAGCTGGTATTCGGAGGTGAGTATCAGATCGGTGCTGTGAATGCGCCAGTCTTCATCTGTAATAAAGATAAAACCGGAGAACAGCGGTTCAAATTTACGCCGGGGTATCACCGCGATCTTGTTGACCGTCTTTCCATCTTCCACAAAAGTACCTTCGAGCCGGTATTTATAATACAGCAGCGCGTTCTGCGCGATGGGCGAAATATAGCCGCGCGGCCCCATCTGCGTGATCACGGCAGACACATTATTGTCGTAGAAGCTGATGAAGGCGGGGAAGCTCAAACCGAAGCCCCCGCCGCTTTTGCGGGAGGATATCACTTCCAGTTTGACTTTATCGGGCAGGCGCGCAGATACTTTGGTCATGGACTCCGAGAGAAAAACCATTCCGCGCCCGAGGCTGTCTACCCCGGCATCTTTCTTATCGATCTTCTGCCCCATAAAGCGGTCGGGCATGCCTTTCATCTGGATGGTGCCTTTGCTGTAGGCCATGCAGGTATACTCCTTTACCTGTTGCTGGTAGAAGGACCGTTTTTTGATGGCCTGCCGGATGATGGCGTAGGCGGGATCTTCACCACCGGCTTTCACCACCACTTCCTTGATCTGCATGTTGACGGGTTGCAGGTGGAAGTCGAGCTGCGTCGTAGGTGCGTTGACGTTAACCTGCTGTTCTGTTTTACGGAAACCGATATACTGACATACAACGGTATACTGACCGGGAGCCAGTTCCAGCTGGTATTGACCGGAAGCATTGGTGGTAGTGCCATTGGTGGTTCCTTTGATCAGCACTGTTGCATAAGGGAGCGGTTGATTTTTATCGTCGGTAACACGTCCCTTGACAGTATTGGCATAAGTGCTGCCGGCAGCGATCAGGCAGAACAGGGTGATCAGGTATTTCATCATAGACCAAAAGTAGTAGTATGGCTTTTTTACCGGAAAGGCCACTCCGCATTTATCACAACTTTAACAGCACACGATAAGTTAGTGTGTTGTTACTTTCTTCGGAATACGTATATACGCTGCCGTTAGTGCGGCGAAACCGGATACCAGGCCGCCCACGAGGGCGCTCACTACGCCCATCAGCGGGGCGCTCTTTACTTTCAGGATGGTTTCGCTCATACGGTTGGCGAGGAGATGGTCATTACGGACATCCAGGTAGAAGGCCAGTGCCAGCCACAATACAAAAACCGATAGCAGCCCGTTAAAGAATGCCTTGCCGGGTGATAAGGGATACATTAATGTGATCAGGAAAGCGGCGAGCGGGGCGCTCCACCAGGGTAATACCATACCGGCCACATAGGCAAGTATCAGGATGAGAAGAAAATGGGCAAAGGATTTCATAAAAATTTACGGATTTGTGGATTTACGAATTTACGGATTTACGGATTTGAATCATCTCTTCAAATCCGTAAATCCACAAATCCATCCATAAATATTTCTATTTGCTTTTTTCCAGTGCTTGTTCGATATCGGCGATAATGTCTTTCACGTTTTCCAGTCCTACAGATATTCTGATGAGGCCTGGCGTGATGCCTACGCTAGCGCGTTCCGCATCGGTGAGTTTGGCGTGGGTGGTGCTGGCCGGATGAGAAGCGATACTCCGGCTGTCGCCCAGGTTAGCCGTGAGCGATAGCAGTTGCAATGCATCGAGGAAGCGCACGCCGCTTTGTATGCCGCCTTTCAGTTCAAAGCATACGATGCCGCCGCCGCCGCTCATCTGCTTTTTGGCGATGGCATATTGCGGATGGCTGGGCAGGAACGGATATTTCACGGTCGACAGATGCGGATTGTTTTCCAGCGCCTGCGCCAGTGCCAGCGCACTCTGAGAGTGGCGTTCCATGCGCACGAAGAGTGTTTCCAGGCTTTTGCTCAGCACCCATGCATTGAAGGGCGACATGGCAGGGCCGGTGCTTCTGCAGAAAGTATAGATCTCTTTGATCAGTTCTTTTTTACCGATGACGGCGCCGCCAAGCACACGTCCCTGGCCATCGATCCACTTGGTGGCCGAATGCGTTACCAGGTGGGCGCCCGCCGCGATAGGACGTTGCAGCACCGGTGTAGCGAAACAGTTATCTACGTTGAGAATGATGTTATGTTTGTTGGCAATATTGGCCAGCAGTTCCATATCGATGATCTCAAGGCCAGGATTGGAGGGCGTTTCCACGAAGATCATTTTCGTGTTGGGCTTGATCATGGCTTCAATACCACCGGGATCGTTCATATCGAAATAGGAATATTCAATGCCCCATTTCGGCAGGAACTTGGTGATCACGGTATGTGTGGAGCCAAAGATAGAGCGGGCCGACAGCAGGTGATCGCCTGCTTTGAGCAATGCCATGAAGCTGGCGAAGATCGCGCTCATGCCGGAAGATGTGGCATAGCCGGCTTCTCCTCCTTCGAGGGCCACCATCTTCTGCACAAATTCGTCTACATTAGGATTGCTGAAACGGCTGTAGATATTGAAGTCCGTTTCATCCGCGAAGGTGGCGCGCATTTCTTCTGCGTCGTCAAAACAAAAGCTGGAAGTCAGGAACATGGGTGTGGAGTGCTCCATCTGGTCTGTTCTGGCTGTCTGTATCCTTACTGCGTTGGTTTCCGGCTGGTATTGATTTTCCTGGTTCATGAATATGGGTGGTTTCTTCAATTATGCATTCACTTTCACTTCCCAGGTAAGTTTGGTGTTTGACTTACGCAGGGTTTCTGCTACAGAACAATATTTGTTCATGGAGAGTTCTACGGCTCTTGCAGCTTTGTCTGCATCTACATTACCGGAAAGATAGAAGACGATATGAGCGGTTTCCCAGAGAGAAGGTTCTTTGCCTTTTTCCCTGTCTGCTTCTATTTCGATACGGAAGTCGGTGATCTCCTGGCGTTGTTTCTTGAGGATCATCACTACATCGATGGCGGAGCAGCCACCAAGGCCCATGATCAGCATCTGCATGGGGCGGACGCCATTGTTCTTACCACCATTTTCGAGGGAGGAGTCCATCAGTACTTTGTGGCCGTTTTCGTCCACTGCTTCCATATTGAATCCGTCGTCTATTCTTTGTAATGATATCTTCATAAAAAAAATTTCTTACGTCAAAGATAACGGGTTTCCCGCAAAGACGCAAAGCAGCAAAGCAATAATGCAGCGAAGGCAAATCCGTTTCTGTTTCCGCTGCATTATTGCTTTGCTGCTTTGCGTCTTTGCGGGAAACTATTAGCTTTGCGAAAATTTCTACTGATTTGTCGGCAAAGGTATTTCATAGCAAAGTGGCGTTCCGCCTCGAATCCGGGGAGGTATTACCCGAAGTTCATATCGCCTATCACACTTATGGCACGATGCAGCCCGACGGGCGTAACGTGGTGTGGGTGTGTCATGCCTTGACGGCCAACAGCGATGTGGCGGATTGGTGGTCTGGCCTGATCGGCCATGGCCGCGCGATTGATCCTTCGAAGCACTTTGTGGTGTGCGCCAATATCCTGGGCTCCTGCTATGGCAGCTCAGGGCCGCAAACGATAAACCCCGATACGGGAAAGCCCTGGTACCGCAGCTTTCCGGCTATCACCATCCGTGATATGGTGCAGGCGCACATCCTGTTGCGTCAGCATCTCGGCATTCAACATATCGGGCTGCTCATCGGCGGTTCCATGGGAGGCTACCAGGTACTGGAATGGGCGCTCACAGAGCCTGCCGTCATCGACCGCCTGTTCCTTCTGAGCACCGGCGCAGCGGAAAGCGCCTGGGGTATTGCTATCCACACCGCGCAGCGACTGGCGATCGAAGCAGATGAAACCTGGCAACAGGATCATCCGCAAGCCGGCGCCAGAGGCCTCAAAGCGGCGAGGGCCATCGGTATGCTCACCTATCGCAACTATCAGACCTTTGTGCGTACACAGTCGGACCCCGACAAAGAAAAAACAGATGATTTCAAAGCATCTTCCTATATCAAATACCAGGGCGAGAAACTGGTGAACCGCTTCAATGCGCAATCCTACTGGTTGCTGTCGAAAGCGATGGACAGCCACAACATCGCCCGCGGCCGTTGTGAAGATATTGCCACAGCTTTATCACAGATCAAACAGCAAGTACTGCTGATCGGCATTACCAGCGATATCCTTTGTCCGCCTGAAGAACAGCAACTGCTCGCTGCGCATCTTCCCCATGCCATCTATCTCGAAATTGATTCTTCCTATGGTCATGATGGCTTCCTGATCGAGTTTGAAAAGATCGGTGCGATACTGACCGAATGGTGGTAAAAAATAAATAAGAAAAACGGCCCTGCGATACCGCAGGGCCGTTTTCTTATTTATAAAATCCTTATATTTAATCTGTCACAACCAAGGTCTACATCAAACACAAAACTTAAACCTCCACTGTGTATGAAAAGCACTTTACTCAAGGCTTGTTTGGGCTCCTTGTTACTGTTATTATCCCTATCGATGGTAATCCAGGCACAAACTCCAACAACCACAACACTTAGCGGTACTGTAACAGACAAGAACACTGGTACTCCTATGCCCGGCGTTACCGTTAGCATCAAAGGATCTACCGCCGGTACGATCACTGGCAGCGGTGGCGGGTTCCAGTTCAAAACCACGCATACCATGCCACTCACGCTGGTTTTCTCATATGTAGGCTATAAACCAGTGGAAACGGAAGTTACCAGCGCCGGCAGCAGCATCACGGTGCAGCTGGTGTCCACTGAAATACTTGGGCAGGAAGTAGTAGTAGCTGCCAGCCGCGTACAGGAAAGCATTCTGAAATCGCCGGTGTCCATCGAAAAGCTGGATTCCCGCGCCATCAAAGCCTCTCCCGCTCCTACTTTCTATGACGCCCTCGCCAACATGAAAGGCGTGGAGATGAGCACACAATCGCTCACCTTCAAATCCGTGAACACCCGCGGTTTCAACGCCAATGGGAACACCCGTGTATTGCAACTCATCGATGGTATGGATAACCAGGCGCCCGGCCTCAACTTCTCCGTGGGCAATATCGTTGGTATCACCGAGCTGGATATGGATAACGTAGAACTCATACCTGGCGCAGCTTCCGCACTGTATGGCCCCAATGCGCTCAATGGTATCGTGCTGCTCAACAGTAAAAATCCCTTCCAGTACCAGGGCCTGAGCGCGATCGTAAAATCCGGCGTGCTGAACGACAATGGCCGCACCCAAGCCACCACCGGCTATTACGACGTAGCCGTACGCTATGCCAAAGCATTCAATAACAAATGGGCATTCAAACTGAATGTTGGTTATATTAAAGCGAAAGACTGGCAGGCTTATGATAAGCGCGACCAGAGCCTGCTGAATGGCCACACGCTGCAAGACGGTACCAGGGCCAATAACGAAGGATACAACGGTATCAATACTTATGGCGATGAACATTATGAGAACATGTACACCACTGTTGGCGCACAATTAGCCAACCCCGCCAGCCCGCTCGCACAGCAGCTGGGATACCTTTCCAGCGTAGTATTTAAAAATACCATCACGCCACAGAAAATATTCGACGCCGCCATGCCCGGCGTTAACAACGCTTATGTAAGCCGCACAGGTTATGATGAAGTGGATGTAGCAGATTACAACACCAAGAACCTGAAATTCAATGGCGCCCTGCATTACAAGATCCATGAAAACCTGGAAGCGTTTATACAAGGCAGTTATGGTACCGGTACTACTGTGTACACCGGCGCCGACCGTTATGCGATCAAGAACTTCCGCATGGGACAATACAAGGCAGAGCTGAAAGGTTCCGACTTCTACGTTCGTTTGTACACCACACAGGAAAGATCCGGCGACAGCTATGCCGTTGGTACGCTGGCTTCCGGTATCAACGAAGCCTGGAAGAGCAGCCGGCAGTGGTACGGCGATTACTTCGGTAATTACACCACCAATTCCATCGGCGCCTTTGCACAGGCTTATGGCCAGGCCCTCGCAGGCGGCGCCACACCCGATGCTGCCTATGCTGCCGCACAGAATTTCATGAACACCCATCGTGCAGATATCGCCAATGCCGCGCGTGCCAAGGCCGACAGCGGTCGCTTGCTGCCCGGCACTCCCGGCTTTGATGCCGCTGCCGATAAAGTGAAAAACAAACCGATCCCCGGCGATGCCACGGGCGTAGGCGCACGCTTCACCGACAAAACCAATCTGTACCAGGCAGAGTTTATGTACAATTTCCACAACCTGGTGAAATTTGCTGAAATACTGATTGGCGGTAACTACCGTCTCTATACACTTAACTCTGAAAAAACCCTGTTTGCGCTGAAAGATAATGGCAATGAGTTCCGCATCAACGAATATGGCGGCTATGTGCAGCTGATGAAAACCTTGATAGACGATCATCTGAAGCTCACCGGTTCTTTGCGTTACGACAAGAACGAGAACTTCAAAGGCCAGTTCAGCCCGCGTTTATCAGCCGTGTACACGTTCCTGGAAACGCACAATATCAGGGCATCTTATCAAACGGGTTTCCGTATTCCTACCAACCAGGATCAATATATCGACCTCGTAACGCCACAGGCGCACCTGATTGGCGGCCTGCCTTTCCTCCGCGATCGCTATGGATTGAACCAGGGGCCGGTATATACGCTGGAATCTGTACAGGCTGGAAGTCCCAAGCAATACACCTTCCGCGATTTCGAACCGGAGAAAATCCAGGCGTATGAAGCAGGTTACAAAGGCCTCTTCGGTAACAAACTGCTCTTGGACGCCTATGTATATTACAATACCTTCAAGAACTTCAATGGCCCGCAAATACTGGTGAAGCCAGGCGCCAGCGGCAATACGATCTTTTCGGTGCCGGTTAGTCTGGATAAGAACATCAAATCCTGGGGATGGGCCCTCGGCCTGGATTACTCGCTGCCAGCGAATTTCGTGGCAGGCGGTAACGTATCGTACAATGAATTGCTGGACCAGCAAGATCTTGGCAGTTTCATCCCGATGTATAACACGCCAAAGATCCGTTACAACCTGTATGTGGGCAACCGCAACATCGCGAAAAGTAATATAGGCTTCAACGTTACCTGGAGATGGCAGGATGCCTTCCTCTGGCAATCTACTTTCGTGAACCCTATCGTGAATGTGATGCAGCAAGGCAATATGCCTGCCTATGGCACACTGGATGCACAGGTGAGTAAACTGTTCCCGAAGATCAAGACTACTTTGAAGATTGGCGGCGCCAATGTACTCAACAAAGCATATATACAGTCATGGGGTAACCCCACCGTAGGTGCGCAATGGTACGCCTCTCTGGGTTATAACCTTTAGAAATTTAGGGATGGGAGAATTTACGAATGTAAGAATTTAGGGATGTAAGAATTTAGGGATTTGAGAATTTACGAATGTAAGGATTGTATGGATGTTATGTTGTTTAAAATATAACGTCGATACAATCCTTACATTCGTAAATCCTCAAATCCCTAAATTTTTGTTGTAACCTTCGTTAACGGCTATACGTTGAAACGGAAGTGCATCACATCGCCATCGGCTACGATATATTCTTTGCCTTCAATGCGGAGGCGGCCGTTATCGCGGGCGGCGGTTTCGGAGCCGTATTTTACGTAATCATCATAGGCGATCACTTCTGCCTTGATGAAGCCTTTTTCAAAATCGGTGTGGATCACGCTGGCGGCCTGCGGGGCTTTCCAGCCTTTGTGGATCGTCCAGGCGCGCACTTCCTGTACGCCGGCGGTGAAGTAAGTGATGAGTTCCAGCAGCTCGTAAGCGGAGCGGATCAGGCGGTTGAGGCCTGGCTCGGTAAGACCGTATTCAGAGAGGAACAGTTCTTTATCTGCCGGTTCTTCCATTTCGGATATCTGCGCTTCGATAGAGTTGTTCATAACGATCACCTGGGCATTTTCCGCTTTCACGGCTTCCTGCAAGGCTTGTGAGAACTTGTTGCCGGTGTGGATGGAGCCTTCATCTACGTTAGCCACATACAGTACGGGCTTTTCGGTGAGGAGGAACAGATCGGCGATTGCGCTGCGGTCTTCCTTGCTCAGGTTCAGCTCACGGATATTGCGGCCTTGTTCCAGGTGGGCCTGGCATTGTTTCAGTATTTCGAATTCTCTTTTTGCTTTCGGGTCGCCACCGGTTTTAGCCATTTTCTCGGTGCGGGAGATTTTCTTCTCTACGCTTTCGAGGTCTTTCAGCTGCAACTCGGTATCGATGATATCCTTATCGGCTACCGGGTTGATAGGGCCTTCTTCGCGGAGGATGTTATCATCTTCGAAGCAGCGGATCACGTGTACGATGGCGTCCACTTCGCGAATGTTGGCCAGGAACTTGTTCCCAAGTCCTTCCCCTTTGCTGGCGCCCTTTACAAGACCGGCAATATCTACAAATTCAATAGTGGTAGGTACTACGCGATTCGGTTTCACCAGCTCTTCCAGTTTCTGGAGGCGGGCATCCGGAACGTCTACCAGTCCTACATTAGGTTCTATTGTACAGAAGCGGTAGTTGCTGGCCTGCGCCTTGGCGCTGTTGCTCACCGCATTAAACAAAGTCGATTTCCCTACATTCGGCAATCCTACAATTCCTGCTTGCAAAGCCATTTTTAAAAATTTGCGCAAAGATATGCTTATTTGTTGATTATCTTCACTGAAAATATAAAAACTGATCACCAATAAAATAACACATGGCTCTTAACTACGTCTGGCTGGCATTCTTTCTTATTTCCTTTATAGTAGCGGCTTTCAAGACATTTTTCCTCGGCGATACGGTTGTTTTCGGGCAGGTGATGAACGGGATGATGTCCAGCGCCAAAACCGGCGCAGAGATATCTATCGGGCTCATTGGTGTCATGACCTTCTGGCTGGGCATCATGCGGGTAGGTGAAGCTGGCGGCATGATCGCCAGGTTTTCCAGGCTGGTGAATCCTTTCTTTTCCAAGCTGTTTCCACAGATACCCAAGGGCCATCCGGCTATGGGTTCTATGCTGATGAATTTTTCTGCCAGCGCTCTGGGCATGGACAATGCCGCCACCCCGATGGGCCTCAAAGCCATGAAGGAGTTGCAGGAGCTGAATCCGCATCCGGAAGAGGCCAGCAATTCACAGATCATGTTCCTCGTACTCAACACGGCCGGCGTGGTCCTCATTCCTACCTCGGTGATCGCCCTGCGCATGTCTGCCGGCGCGGCCAACCCTGCGGATGTGTTCATCCCTATTCTCATTTCTACTTTTATCGCCTTCATCGCAGGTATGTTCACCGTGGCCATCTACCAACGTATCAATCTCTTTAAACTGCCGGTGCTCGTATTTCTTGGGTGCTTCGCCTTACTGGTAACGGGCCTTTACTACTGGGTAAAGAGCATGCCCCCGGATCAGATCGGACCTAAAACGGCCAGTCTGGGTGGCGGTATCATCTTCGCCATCGTTGTGATATTCCTTGGTTCGGGCATCATCAAAAAGATCAATGTATATGATGTGTTCATCGAAGGCGCTAAAGAGGGCTTCAATATTTCGGTCCGCATCATCCCTTACCTGGTGGGCATACTGGTGGCGATCAGCGCCTTCCGCGCCACCGGCTGTATGGACTACCTGGTGAACGGCCTCAAAATATTCTTCGGCTGGCTCGGCCTCAACACTGATTTCGTACCTGCGTTACCGGTAGCCTTCATGAAACCGCTCAGCGGCGGCGGCTCCCGCGCCCTGATGGTAGAGATCATGACCCGCGAAAAACCCGACTCCTTCGTTGGGCGCCTGGTGAGCATCATACAAGGCACCACTGAAACCACCTTTTATATACTGGCCGTTTACTTCGGCTCCGTGAACATCAAGAAAACCCGCTATGCCCTGGCTGCCGGCCTGATAGCGGATTTCTTCGGTATCGTATCGGCGATATTGCTGGGCTACTTATTTTTCCATTGAGCTCATGATTATTGAGCTCATGATTAAAGGATTAAAAGGATTAGCAGGATTTTTTTACAGGATTAATAAAGATTAAAAAAGGATTCGCGAAGATCAGTTCGATTTGATCTTCGCGAATCCTTTTTTAATCTTTATTAATCCTGTAAAAAAATCCTGCTAATCCTTTTAATCCTTTAATCATGAGCTTATTGATCCCACCACACGTGGTCCGTCAGCTGCACGGTGGGGACGTTTTTGCTGTTGCGGCCTTTCTCGGAATCGGGATAGGCCAGGCGGCGGATGAAGGCGTTGCCCAGCAGCGCGCCAACGGGCAGGTTGAAGTTTTTGTATTGGTAGTCGTAGCGGCGGCCGTCGTTCCAGGCGTCGGGCATGAGGAACTGGGCGACGTACTTTTCTTTGAGGATCAGGTCGAGGGTGATGTTGGCGGCTCCTACGGCAACGATCGGATTATTCGTATAGGCGTCACGTTTAGCGGGATCTACGCCGAGTTTGTCCATATGCGCTTTGATGCCGGCGAGGTAGGCGCTGTAGGCGCGGGCCTTGTCGTTGCTGCGGAAGGCGGCTTCGGCTTCAATGAAACGGCACTCTGCGTTGGTGGCCACCATCAGCGGCGCGCCGGGCTTGGAATAGAAACCTCTGTCCGAGAGGTAGCACAGCTTGCCGTCGGTATTGGAGCTGGTGCCGCCCGCGCCATTTACGGTGCCGCGGTAGTCGCCGTAGATGGTAGTGTCCGTGATCAATGGCAAACGTGGATCTGCTACGCCGAAGGTGGCGCCGTTCAATGCCTTGATGAAATGATCGCTCATCCAGCCGTCGAGCAGGTTACTGTTATTATTGACCACAGCCTGGTTCCAGGGACTGAGCGACTGAAACTGCGTGAGTTGTGCATCGTCTGAATTATTCGTATAGCCGTTGGCGATAGCGGCCAGGATAGCGGCTGCATCATACTTCGATTTTTTAGAGATATGGTTTAAAATCCTGGCTTTCAGCGTATAGGCCGTTTTGATCCAGGCAGCGCTGTTACCGCCGTGGAGCAGGTCTTTCACCGGATCGAGCACATATTTGGCATCGGTGCGCTTCAGCTGCGTGATGCCATCATCGAGTAACTGAAGGCAATATGTGTACAGGCTGTCATCGGCTGTGTAGGCGGGTTGCAGGTATTCCACGTTGAAAGCCTGCGTATAGGGCGCGCTGCCCCAAAGGTCGTTCACCATCTCCAGGTTCAATGCCATCAGCACTTCGCCAACACCAACGTGCTGCGCAGCGCCGAGGTCTCTCCCCTGCTGTATCATATCTTTTATGTCGGTCATGTTGTGATACAGGTTTTTCCAGGTGCCGCTGTAGTCAGTGGCTTCATACACGTCGGCGGCGCTGGCGGCCCTTGGCGAAGCCAGGTATTGCATATAGTATGAGGTGATATTGCTCACCCGGTAAATATTGAAAGCCGTATTATACGTGGTAGCCGCCAGCGATCCGTTGATCGGCGGTTTGGTGGCCTGGTTGGGATTGTCGTTGATATCCAGGTTCTTGCTGCAAGCTGCAACACATAATACCAGCAATGCGCTATATAATATATGGAGTGTTCTTTTCATGATCATCCGTTTTTAGAAGGTAACATTAAGCGTGGCGAGGAAACCCTTGGTAGTAGGGTAAGTGAACCCTGCAAAGGCATCTACGTTACTGGCGGCATTGAAAGAGCTGGCCTCCGGATCAAAGCCGGTATATTTGGTATGCAGCCATAGATTAGTACCTGTGAGCGTAAGCGTGGCGCCGGAGATGAAATGCGTACGGGCCAGCATAGCGGGCGGCAACTGGTATGTGAGACTGATCGTCCTCAGGCGGATCCACGATGCATCTTCGATAAAGTTCTCCGTTACCGCACGGTATACCAGGCGATAGTAACCAGCGCCATAATTACGGCCATCAGGCCCTACCCCTTGTTGCAGATATACTTTAGTGGTGTTAGGCGTACCATCGGCATGTACACCGCCGAATGTTACCTGGTCGGCGCGATTGCCTGTGATGGCCGATTCGCCAAAGGATGCCATGAAGTTGGCCAGCTGGTTATATTTTTTCACACCCTGCCGGGTATCGAACAAAATAGACAAAGACAAAGGACCATAATTAAAGGTATTAGAGAGACTGCCGATCCATTTAGGTTGTGAGTTGCCCAGGTACTTCTGTGCAGAGTTCACCAGCGGGAATCCTGCTTTGGCGCCGCTGTTGCCGATCACCACCGGTTTGCTGTAATCGATCAGGATCGGATTTTCTTTGTCGCTGCCGTAGTAACGCAGATAGCTGGTACCGAAAATAGCGCCCACCGGGTATCCCGGGATGTACTTCATCGTAGGACTGGAACCTGCGTATCCACTTTGTGTGGCTACCGGTACTTCGGTGAGGTCGCGGCCGAGGCTCAACACTTCGTTACGGTTGGAAGAATAGTTGACGCGCATATCCCAGCTGAATTTCTTTTGCTGGATGAGCGTGGCGCTGAGCGACAATTCCACGCCATGGTTGCGGATAGAGCCGGCATTGGTATATAACTCATCGTAGCCGGTGCTGTTGGATAGTTTCACCGGGATGAGGAGGTCTTCACTTTTGGAAGTGTACCAGGTAACGTCAAGGCCTATACGATTATTCCAGAAACGTAATTCGGTACCTGCTTCAAAGGTGTTGGTAAATTCCGGTTTGAGATGTGGATCACCGCGCCGGTCCGCACGTGTCCAGCCGATCACGCTGCTGCCAATCGGGCCACCAGTGAGGGGTACAAAGCCGGAGTTGGTACTGTAGGGTACCGCGTCTTTACCCACTTTCGCATACGACACACGTAATTTACCATAAGAGAAAATATTCGTTGGCGCCTTGAGGTGTTCACTGAACACGTACGACAAACTGGCAGATGGATAGAAGAATGCGCGATGGTTAACCGGCAAGGTAGAACTGATATCTGTTCTACCGGAGAGGGTGAGATAGAGATAGTGATCCCAGGCCAGTGACCAGTCTGCGAAAAAGCCCATCAGGTAATAGTTTTCGAGGTATTGTTCGGTGACTACTTTCTTGGCGTTCTGTAAGATGAGCAGGTCAGGGATATCGAGCGTATCTGCTTCAGTAGAAACGCGTTTGATTTTTTTGTCGAAGATATCCTGGCCTATTTTCAGATCGGAACTAAGGCGGGAGCCGATATTATTTTTGAAGTTCACCATGAGTGTAGAGCTGAGAGAACGCACTTTAAGATTGTACTCATCTACAAAGCCTGCACCGTTATCACCGTTGGGCACCTCGCCCACCGCACCTTTGGGACCTGGCGCAGCGTGGGTGCGTGCGTCGGTAAAGAAATCAGTACCGGCGCGGTAAGAGATATCCACCCATTTGAATGGTGAATACAGGAAATGCACATTACCGATCATGCGGTTCACATTATCTTCAAAGCGGTTGGTATACAATTCATAGATTGGGTTATCAGTGGAGCCATAGGTTTTTTGTGTGCCATCGGGCTTGATGTAATCGCGCATATCCCAGCGGGGCGCCCAGTAGATCATCTGTTCACCGTAGCGGTCGGGGTTGGCACGATTGCCCCCTGAATTGATATAGTTAACGGAAACGCCCATACGAAATTTGTCGCTCAGCTTTGCATCGCCGCTCACGCGGGCGGAGTAGTTCTTATAATTGCTGAAAGGCAGGATACCGTTTTGATTCAGTTGAGAGATGGAAGCTGCATACACCAGTTTTTCCGAACCGCCGCTGAGGCTCAGGGTGTTGCGGAATTGTTGCCCGGTATTGTAGGCCTGGCGGTAGTTGTTGAAGAGTTCCGCGGGATGTGTAGAATCCAGTTTGCGGGCCTGCTCTACAGTGGGGCCCCAGGAGGGCCAGAAGCTCTGGTTATCATAAACGCCCATGTTGCCTTGCGTGTAGGTGCTTTGTACGTCGGGCGTTTTACCTACGCGGTCGAAGCCGTAGGAGGTGCTGTAGCTGAGGCGCAGGCGGCCGGCCTTGCCGGATTTGGTGGTGATGATGATGGCGCCGTTGGCGGCACGCAGGCCGTACAGGGCGGTGGCCGCGCCACCTTTCAATACGGAGATGCTTTCGATATCATCAGGATTGATATCGGCTGCGCGGTTACTCATGCCGCGGTTGTCGGCGCCGCCAGTGGTATAGGTATCATTGTCGATGGTAACGCCATCCACTACGAAGAGCGGCTGGTTATTGCGAAGTGGGTCAGCGGAGTTGATGCCGCGTATCACAATACGGGAACCCTGGCCGGGTGCGCCGCCGGTGCTGGATATCTGCACGCCTGCTACTTTACCTTGCAGGGCATTCACTACATTCGATTGTTTTGACTGCACAAGATCTGCGCCGCTAACATCCTGTACGGAGTAGCCGAGGGCGCGCTTCTCTTTTCGTATACCCAGCGCCGTTACCACCACCTGGTCGAGGCTATGGCTATCGGGCTCCAATGTTACCTGAATGTTTTGCTGGTCTTTCACGGCCACTTCTTTGGAGAGGTAGCCTACGAAGGTGAAATAAAGAATGGCATTACTGCCGGGCACTTCTATGCGGAAGCTGCCATCGGGTTGGGTAATGGTACCTCTGGCGCTTCCCCTGAGCTGAATGCTCACACCCGGTAAGGCTTCGTTGCTGCCGGCAGCAATAACGCGTCCGGTCACCACACGGCCCTGGGCTATCATTTGATGTGGAAGGAACAGGCAGGCACACACTATCACCATAGTGTAGATAAGCTTCATAGCTTTAGATTTTGGTTTGTAAGAAAGTGCTTAAATATACTTCAATAAAAAATCAAAGTCAATAAACCCTGCGGGCAATAAAAAAGGTGAAGCGATGCTTCACCTTTTTTATTCAATGGCGTTAATGATCTTGTTGACCGACCGGACAAAATCGCCGGGATCGGAAGGGCTGATCACCCATTTGGCGTCCTGCGATTCAATGAGCACGAGGCTTTGCATATTGGTGCACCAGCGTTTGTAGCGACCTATTTCAGATGATTGATAACTACCAAGGTATCCAAACAAGCCGCCGCTGCCAAACAGGCGGATGCTCTTACCCAGCTCTTCCTCATCGATGCTGCGCAGGCGCAATACATCAGCTAATGGAATGTTGATGCTGTGCAGGCGGCCTTTCATGATGATAGCATCATCAGTGAGCAGGTAATACTTCGGACTGAAGCCCCAGGATAACAGCACCGCAGGGATGAGCACGAACAACAATATGGTGGTAGTGACGGCCGTATGGGAAATATCGGTGATCTGGCGGACAGCAATAGCCAATACCAGCATGATGATGATGTTGGTGATGAGCTTGCAGGTATTGTCCATGGTAGCGGCGTAGCGCATGAGTGATACTGTTTGGTTATCAAAAAGAAAGGTAGGTAAATTTATTTATTGTCCGGCATCATACTTGGCGGTTTTTTCTTCGATCGTCACATCCTCATCTTTCCTGATCTGCATTTTTATATACACCAGCAATTGTGATGCGCCCGCTTTAAAACATACTTCCTGGGTTTGTTTCACTACTGCCATGAGCTCGTCATAAGTACCTTCCATGACCGTTTCAAAAGGGCATACCCTGTACTTCACGCCGGATGCTTTTATCACGGCGATGGCTTCGTCTACCACGGCATATACCTGCTCCGAAGGCACAGAAGGCAGTATTTGAAGGGCTAAATTGATCTTCTTATCCATTTTCATTATTTACTGGTTATTAATTCATTACAAAGATTGTTTATCGGATTGATTTAAGCGAAAGGAAGGTATTTTTATAAAGATAGATGGAAAACAAGGCTATTTGCAAACACTATCTTTCAAGCAATGGTATCATCATCCATCTACATCTCTCTAAAAATCAGCCATATAACGTTAACGTATATACGCAGTTTTACTCCTTCTTCCATTTTACTTCATACAGATCATTTCGTATATCCTTGATCGTTTGTACGCTGCCGAAAGTGTGCAGTTCTTTCAACAACACCAGGTCCACATCTGCGATCACTACCATCTCGGTATTGGGTGTTGCATCGGCTTTGATGCCTGTTACCGGGAATGCAAAATCCGAAGGTGTGAGCACACAAGACTGCGCATATTGCAGGTCCATATTATTCACCTTCGGCAGGTTACCGATACATCCGGCGATGGCTACATAGCATTCGTTCTCTATCGCCCTCGCCTGCGCGCAGAAACGTACACGGTTGTAGGCATGTTGGGTATCTGTCATGAAAGGCACAAACAATATCTGCACGCCTTGTTGTGCGAGCACCCGGGAAGGTTCCGGGAACTCTATATCGTAGCAGATCTGTATGCCTATCTTGCCGCAATCCGTATCGAACACTTTGATCTCGGAACCACCTTTGATACCCCAGGCCTGCACTTCGGCAGGTGTGGGATGTATCTTGATATACTGTTCATGCGTGCCATCGCGGCGGCAAAGATAAGAGATGTTGTACAACACTTCGTCGATGATGATCGGCATGCTGCCGGAAATAATATTCACGTTGTAAGACACTGCATGCTTGCGCAGCACTTCCAGTATCTGAGCCGTATAGCGCGCCACCCCGCGGATGGCCCCTGCCGGATCGAGCTGGTTGAACTCCGCCATCAACGGCGCATTGAACAACTCCGGAAACACCACGAAGTCGGAACCATAATCACTCACCGCATCAATAAAGTACTCCACCTGCTGCAGGAAACCATCAAGGCCGCCATAGTCGCGCATCTGCCACTGCACCAGGCCGATGCGCACGGTAGACTTGTTATACCGGATCGTATCCTGGTCGGGCTCATAATATATATTGTACCATTTCAGCAAAGTGGCGAAACCTTTGGAAGCCTCATCATTCGGCAGGTAATTGCGCAGTATCTTCTTCACCTGGAAATCATTGGAGAACTGAAAGGTAAGCGTAGGATCATATATTTCTTTGTCGCGCACTTTTTCAATGTACTCGCGTGGTGACATTTTGTCGGCATACTTTTCATAATTCGGGATACGCCCTCCCGCTACGATACCTTCCAGATTCAATTGCTCGCACAAACTTTTGCGGGCATCATACAAACGGCGGGCAAGCCGCTTGCCGCGATAGTCCGGATGCACAAACACTTCTATACCATACAGCACGTCGCCTTTGGGATTGTGCGTACTGAAAGTATAGTAACCGGTGATTTGTTCATAGGTGTGATTATCACCGAATTTATCATACTCCACGATGATCGATAAAGCTACTCCCACCACTTTATCATTGACCGTTACGGCGATCTGTCCTTCCGGGAATATATCGATCAGGCGTTGCAGTGTGGGCTCGCGCCAATAGCTGCCGGCCATATCCGGGTAGGCAGACACCATTGATTCTTTCAGATCAAAATAATCTTCCGCTGTAAGATTTCTGATAGCAACTGTTTCTGGCATAACACAATGATTATTCTCTCTTTAAGTTAATCTATTTCGTCCGAATAAAGTTTTTTTGCTACAGCGCGGATATTTCATTTACTTTACATCTCACACCGATTTTACCCATCCATCCTCTGAGCAGCCGCCATTTTTTATCCAAGCTCATTCAGCACTATGCCTGTACATAACCGCGATATTGTTATCATTGGTCTGCAACCCTGGCATACCAAGATCGGTAGCAACTGCAAAAATATCGCACGTGAATTTGCGCGTCATAACCGCGTGTTATACGTGAACATGCCCCTGGACCGACGTACCCTGCTCAAAGCGCACCACAACCCGGAAGTGCAGCACCACCGCCGGGTGATCAAACGCAAGGAACCCGCCATCGTGCGCATCAGTGAAAACATGTGGAACCTCTTTCCGCCAGCATTGATGGAATCGGTGAACTGGGTGCCCGCTACTCAGGTGTTTAAAATCTTCAATAAAATAAATAACCTGCGCTTTGCCGCCTGCATCAAACAAGCTATCAAAGAACTGGGGTTCAGGGATATCATCCTGTTCAACGACAACGATATCTTCCGCGGCTATTATCTCAAAGAACTGCTACAACCTGCTGTATACCTGTATTATAGCCGCGACTACCTCGTAGCGGTAGACTATTGGAAGAAACACGGCCGGCAGCTGGAACCGGAGCATATCGCCAAGGCGGATGTAGGTGTGGCCAACTCTCAATACCTCGCCAACCGTATGAAATCGTATAACCCTAACAGTTATTATGTGGGCCAGGGTTGCGACCTCTCCCTCTTCGACCCCGACAAAGTGTATGCGAAACCGTTAGACCTTCAGCCGATCAGCGGTACCATCATTGGTTATATCGGTGCGCTCACCAGCCTGCGGCTGGATATCCCGCTGCTGACGGAGATGGCCGCCGCCAGGCCGCAATGGCAATTTGTGCTGGTGGGTAATGAAGATGATGATTTCCGGCGCTCGGCCTTGCATCAGCTGCCGAATGTATTTTTCACCGGTCCCAAACCGATGGAGGAACTGCCGCCCTACCTGCAACATTTTGATCTATGCATCAATCCACAACTGGTGAACGACCTCACTATCGGCAACTATCCGCTGAAAGTAGATGAATACCTCGCGATGGGTAAGCCGGTGCTGGCCACCGCTACCCCTACCATGGAACTTTTTGCCGAACATGTATACCTGGCCAATGGCCTCGCAGCTTATCTTTCACAGGCAGAAAAAGCGCTCGCGGAACATAACAGTCGCCTCGCCGCAGCCAGACGGCAGTTTGCGCTGTCGCATACCTGGGAAAATTCGGTAGCAGCGATCTATGCGGCGATTGAAGCGTTTGAAAAGAGAAGCCCTTGAAACGCTTTGAGCGCTTCAAGGGCTTCTCCGCCTAAATGCGTAACTTAGCCATATGAAACTGCCTAAAAAAATCATGAACCGCAGCCAGGAGATCTTCCAGGATTTTCTGAAAGAGATAGATATACACCTGCAGGAGATTGAAGCGGGCACACAGGTAGAGATGTACCATATCAAAGACCTGGCGGCCAGGCTGTATATTCATCCCACACATCTGAGCAATGTGATCAAGATGGAAACCGGCCATGCTCCCTGCTACTTTTTTGAGGACAAGCTGGTGAAGATCGCCAAAGAGATGCTGGCTACTTCCGACTTGTCCGTAGCGCAGATCGCCTATCGCCTCACTTTCGATCCTTCCAATTTCAACAAGTTCTTCAAACGCTTTGTGGGCGTAACGCCCGCCGTATGGCGCCAGCAGCGGGCCGCTGAAAGCCTTACAACTTCAGCAGCCGCCCTACCCATTTGAAATTATTCTCCCCCTTCACTTCCACGAAATAGATACCGGTAGCCAGGCTGCCAATGTTGAGGTCTATGTTCAGCGTATTGGTAATGGCATAAGCCCCTTTGATCACCGCCATGCCGCGGGTATTGTAGATGGTTACATAAGCCATCTTGATATCGTGGTTATTGATCTCCAGCTTCACATGATCTCTCGTGGGATTGGGATACAACCTGATGGTGACGGTGGTATCATCCGGCGGATGCACATCGCTGGGGTCTATGACCTTTACCTGTTTGGTGGCTGTGCCGGTAAGACTGTCGTTGTCTCTCACTACTAACTGGTACGTATATACGCCTTTGGCCACTACCAGGGCGCTGGTATGCGCTCTGTCGGGCGCCAGTATCGTAGATGCCGGACCGGCGATCTGCGTCCAGCTATAGGATACGATGCTGCCATCCGGATCATAGGAGGCGCTGCCATCGAGGTTGATGGTATTGTTGGGCAGTATAATGGTTTCCGCAGCGCCGGCGATGGCCACCGGCGGCTTTTTCCCGCCTGCGGACGATTGTACGGTTACGGTAGTGGTAGCGGTATCGGTAAGGCCGCCGTTGTCTGTGACTACTAACCGGAACGTATATACGCCTTTTACCAATCCGGACACCATTGGCTTGGCGATGGTTGCATTGTTAAACACTGCGGTGGAAGGTCCATTCAGCATGGACCAGCTATAGCTGGCGATGCTGCCATCGGGGTCCATAGAGGCGCTGCCGTCCAGGGTAACCGAATTGACCGGCAGCGTGATCACGATATCCGGACCGGCATTCGCCTGTGGCGGGATATTGCCGGTACCGGTACGGTATTCGTAAGCGCCTGCGTCGAAAGCCTTGCCCTGCGGGCGTGACACGCCGTCGAAATCAGTTTTCAATCCCAGCGTAGTGGAGAGATCGAGGCCTTTGTCTATCAAGGGCGAAGTAGCTTGCAGATGAAAATCGCCGGCGGCAGGGTTCACGAATTTCGCATCGGCGATATTGGTATAATATAGATTGTTCTTGTAATCGTATTTGATAGGCGCCGATCCTACGATGTAGTAACCGTTGAAAGGCTTGTCCTGTGCGGCGCCAGAGGGCGACACGCATACATTGTTGTAGAATTTATGGCCTTCACCTACGCCGGGAGCATATACAGTGCCTGCGCGGGTAACGTTGATGAAGGTATTATTATATACATAGGCAGTAACGGAATCGAACACAGGGCGATCGGCCACGGTGAAGCCATCCCAGGTGAGATTGGCCACCACATTGTTATAGGCCTTGCTCAGGCCCGAGCCAAAGAAACAGATGCCGGAGGCATAGCCGCCGTTAAGATAGTTATCGTACACTTCCATGCGGCTGCCGGGGTTCATGAGGATACCATAACCATTGAGATCATCATGACGGGTGCCATAGTTGATCACTT
Source organism: Chitinophaga vietnamensis (assembly GCF_902167635.1). Classification (GTDB taxonomy): domain Bacteria; phylum Bacteroidota; class Bacteroidia; order Chitinophagales; family Chitinophagaceae; genus Chitinophaga; species Chitinophaga vietnamensis. The sequence goes on along the minus strand of NZ_CABHMS010000003.1, from coordinate 564,297 downwards.
TATTATGATGCACTTTGTTGTTGCCGTCGTAGGCCATCCCGATCTGGATGCCATCGCTGCCGGTGTTTTCGAGATAGTTATCGTATACTTCCAGGTTTTCGATGTGATGCGAACGGATGTTATTGCCGCAGGGCAGATCGAGCAGGTAGTGTGAGTTGCCGATATAGAAACCTTCGTACTGGCTGGTGATGCATTTAAGATGATGTACGCGGCAGTTGCGCATTACATAGCCGCCGGTTTCCCAATACTGTGGCGTGGCGCAGTCCTGCGTGGTTTTGGCCACGAAGAACATGCCGGCGTTATGGATGTAAATATTATGCACGTCGAAGTCTGAGCTGCCATTGGTCCAGTACATGGCAAACATCCCTTCGCCTTTGCTGTTGCTGCCCAGGATATCGAAGCCGTATTCGAGGTTGGGAGCGCCGGTGCCGGCAAACTCCACGTAGCGGCAGTTTTCAAGGTCAACGGTGGTGGAGTATGAGGTGCTGGTATTGTTGATACCGAAACGTACGAGGCCGCCGCAGTTGATGATCACGACAGGTTGTGCAGCGGTGCCGCTGAGGTTACCGAGCATCATACCGGTATAATCGCCCGGCGGGATACAAAGGGTATCACCGGGGTTTACACCCAGTTGAGTATTGGCATTGGGATAATAGAAGCCGGGAGTGGCGCCGGTATTGGGTTGCAGGGTGATGCGGCGGCCGGGCGTGGCGGGCGTGCTCACAGCCGTGCCGCGGGTGTACTGCAACATCCATTCATAAATGTTCTTTCCGTTTTCACGATAAGCGGGATCATAGGCTTTTGTCCAGGCATCGTGGCCTGATACATTAAATATGGTAAGCCGGGCTTGCGGGTTGGCAGCCGGGCGGTAAGCATTGATATATTGCACCCATCTTTTAGAATAATCAGATGGCACGGTGGGGTCGCCATCGTTGTGAAAGGCCCATACGGGCAGGTTGTTGGCGGCGATGGTATCCGCTACGGGCACACCGGGATCATAGTTACCAGCTACAGGTACGATAGCCGCGAGGGTGCCGGCATCTTTATTATTAAGACTGGAAAAGCCCCAGGTGGCGCCACCACCGCGGCTCAGGCCAGTGAGGTACATACGGGTGGTATCGATGCGGTAATGTTGTTTGGCGTAGTTGATCAGTTGCCACATCTGTATTTCCTGCGGGATGCCGTTGAACTGCGGACAAAGCACGATGAAAGAAAATGATTTTCCGTTGGCGTTGACGCTGGCTGGAAACCCGCCACTGTTAATGAGTTTGGGGATGCCGGTATTGGTTAGCCTGGTGATCTGTTGTGCGGAGCCGTCCCCTTCTTCGCCGATGCCATGCATGGCAATAAGCAAGGGATAAGTGTTGTTGCCGGAGTTATAGCCTTGCGGCAATGATTCCATCATGCCGCCCATATTGGGGTAGTTCAATGTGCGGGGCGTGAGCGGGCCCTGCTGGCCCATCGCTGCCTGTGTAAAAAGGAGTATCATGATCGCACCCAACAGCCGCATTCCGTTTACACACACCCATTTCAATCTTACATTGAAAGTCGCGAGGTTGTTCATAAAAGTATGGTAAAGTTGTTCAGATAAGTAAACCGTTTTAAATGATAAAAACTGTTCTACTGCTACAAAGTAAAAACAAATTATTCAACAAATAGTAATTTTTTTTCATATATATAGTAGCAAAAAATAAAGCATAAATTTTTAATATATTCAATTCACAGAACATCAACATATTATTTTAATTTTTTATTAGATAAATAATTCATCTATTTATAAAAAAAGGTTGTATATTGCGTCCTGTTACGTGGAAAGCTACTTATCTCCACATTTAACCTCAACTATATCCTGTCCATAAAAACCAGCAAAACATTTATTATTATCTACGGCCGGCATATGCGGAATGATCGTGCATATACCTGCCGCAACATATGTTATTATGGGTTTCAGGTTGTTGTCGGTGGTCAGGAATCATCATTTTCAATCCTTGCTGGGTAATGTGATCTCTGCCTTCTTTAATGTACTTTCCTTTGCAGTATTGGTGCGCATATTACCTGCGGGCGATTTTGGCGAGTGGGTATTATTCATGGGTACTTTCAATATCATCGACCAGGTGCGGACAGCCTTACTGCAATCGGGCCTCATCCGCTTCTATGCCGGCACTGATCCCGGCAAAGCGCGCCAGGTATGCGGGGCGGCCTGGTATGTGGCCATCGCGCTCACAGTGGTCACACTGGCTATTAACGGCATCGTATTGCTGGCCGGCTTCCACTTTTTTAATGCCACCTGGATATTCCTGCTATCACATATCGGCATCCTTTTTTTGCTGGCGCTCCCACTCAACTTTGCCAGCTGGCTGCTGCAAGCCAGGCACCTGTTCGACAAGATCGTGCACATCCGCCTGATACAGAACAGCAGCTTCCTCCTGTTCCTCCTGGCCTTACACCTCCTGCACCGTGTGAGCATCCCTACCGTGCTGTATGCCTACTGCCTCGCGCAACTGGCCACCAGCCTGTATTGCATGGCACAGGGCTGGACGGAGCTGCGCAGCATCTTCTTCAAAACAAAGGAACAGGTGCATGCACTTTTCGTATATGGCAGACTGATAGTAGGCAGCATGCTCAGCTCCGGCCTCATCACCTATTCCGACAATTTCCTGATACGCACCATGATCAACCCCGCTGCAGTAGCCATTTACAGCATCCCGCAAAAGTTCATGGAAGTGATAGAGATCATCCTGCGCAGTTTTGTGGCCACCGCGCAACCAACGTTGTCGGCCGCCGTGAACCGCAACGACTGGCCCGCCGTAGCGCGCGCCTTCTGCCGTTATACCGGCGCCGTCACCATCATCATCCTCCCCTTCATCATCGGGCTGATCATCCTCATACAACCCCTTATCATCATCCTTGCCAAAAAGAATTATCTCGACGCCACTCCGCTGGTACTCATCTTTCTTTGTTCCGCCATCTTCTACCCGATCGACCGCTTCACCGGCGTAACACTGGATATGATCAACAAGCCACAGGTCAACTTTTACAAGAACCTGGTGAAAGTAAGCATCAACATAGTTGGCGACATCCTTTTCATTTGGATGTTCATGGACCTGCGCGCCGTAGCAGCAGTATCTTTCCTGAACCTGTTGGCTGGCGTGGCTTTCGGCTACTTCTTTCTGAAAAGATACGTGCGCTTCACGGTAACGGATATACTAAAACAAGGCTGGGCAGAATGCAGAAATATGACTGGCAAATTATCCCTGAAACTACAACTCGTTAAAAAATAGCTTTTACATGCGCCTCGCATTTATCATTCTTGCGTACAACAACCCTGAACAGCTGAAACGGCTGATCAGCAGGCTGTCACATCCCAAAGTGGACTGTTACATTCACATCGATGCCAAATCAGACATCGCTCCTTTTCTCCCGCTTGCGGAACAGCCGCAAGTATACTTTCTGCCGAAGCGCACCCGTGTAAACTGGGCCGGCTTCGGCACCGTGCGCGCTACGCTCGACGGCCTCAAAGTGGCCCTGGAAGCGGAACGCAGATATATGTCCATCAATCTCCTGAGCGGCGCCTGTTACCCGCTCGTGAGCATGGATGAACTCTATACCTTCTACAGCCAGCACCGCGGCCAGCAATTCCTCGATCTCTTTCCCGACGAAGAAGTACGCGCTACCAGCAGCAAAATGGAACGCTACCATTTTGTAGACATCCAGTTCAAAGGCAAATATTTTCTGACCAACCTCTTCAACCGCCTCATGCCCCGGCGCAAACTGCCCCTGGGGATGCGCTTCTATGGAGGATCCGCATGGTGGTCCATCACCGAAGAGTGCGCCCGCTTCTGCCTCCACTTCGCCCGGCAACACCCTTCCGTGATGCAATATTTCCGCTACACCTGGGGCTGCGACGAATTCGTATTCCAGACCCTCATCATGAACGATCCCGCCATGCGCGCCACCGTAGTGCCTAACAACCACCGATACATCGACTGGAGCACCAAAGGATCGCATCCCAAAACATTTACCAATAGCGACTTTCCAGCCATCATGCAATCAGGAAAATTCTTCGCCCGCAAGTTCGATATGGCGAAGACCCCGGAGTTGATGGATAAGATTGATGAGCGAATTTTGTCTTACTCAGGATTATAATGATTGGAAGGATTATCAGGATTTTTTTTCAGGATTAATAAAGATTAAAAAAGATTCGCGGAGATCAAATCGAAATGATCTTCGCGAATCTTTTTTAATCTTTATTAATCCTGAAAAAAAATCCTGTAATCCTGCATTATAATCCTGTAATCCTGAGCCTGGATTTGACTATACTGCGGCATATATCCGCGAAGGCGCGGGCAGCGGCGGCGAGTTCGGCGCCCATGGAGCGTTTGGGGAAGTGATGGTATACCATTTCTTCGCTCCAGGGAGCGAGGAAATATTGCATGAGGGTAGCGTCGTCGGGGTTGATGAGGTAGTCGAAGCTGCCCTCCCACTCTATGCGTACGGTGTGCAGGTTGGGATGCGTGCGCTCCATCATTTTGTAGCCGATAGAGTTTTTAGGGAAGTAAGCCTGGAACAGCTCTCCGAAATCGAAGTTAACGGGGAAGCCTATACGTTGTTTATCTACCAGTACCAGTTTGTTGTCGATTTCCAGCAGTACCCATTTGTGGGACTTTTTAGGATAGAGATGCTCGCCCAGCAAAGAGGGCGTTTCGATGTAGCCGCGTTTGGCCACCCGGAACTGTTCTTGCAGAAAGGCATGCGGGTCTTCGACATGTTCGAGCACATGATTGCAAATTACGTAGTCGAAGGCATGATGATCGAATGGCAAGTGCTCGCCATCGGCGGAAAGGAACTGCTGGTTGCGCAGCACTTTGATATCGCCGCTGCGGTGCGTGTTGTCATCGGCGTATTTGTCGACCACTACATTCGAGCGTGGATGCGGATTGTGGCCGCCGCCCACTTCCAGTACGCGGTCGTGCTTTTTTACGTGTATATCGAAACGTGAGGCAGGGTTCCTTGTTTTCATGTTGATGCAAAAATCTTTTTTTGGTAATACAGTTGTGTGTATACGGCTTCTACTTTTTCGGTCATGGTGGTGATGCTGTATTCGCTGCGCACCTTGCGGAGCGCGGCTTCCTGCAGGCGTGCGCGGAGGCTGTTGTTGTGCGCCAGTTTGAGGATGGCGGCCGACAAGGCCACCGTATCTTTCGGCGGGATGAGCAAGCCGCTCACCTCGTCATCAATGGCTTCACGGGTGCCATCTACATCGGTAGCAATGATGGCGCGGCCCATGGCCATTGCTTCCAGTACGCCGATGGGAAAGCCTTCCCACAGGGATGGCAGACAATAGATATCGATGGCTTTAAGCACTTCGGGAATATCTTCGCGGAAGTCGTCGAATATCACGGCGCCTTCCAGTCCGAGGTCGTTCGCAAGCGCTATGGCAGCGTGTTTCAGCTCCCCTTCGCCTACCATGAGCAGCTTGAGGCGGGTCTCCTGCCCGGCTGCCAGTGCAAAGGCGCGGATCATGCCAAGGGGATCTTTCTGTAAGGTCATCCGCACAATAAATCCTATCACAATATCATCTTCCGTAAATCCAAAACTTCTTCTCAGGCGATGCCCGGAGATACTGTCGGGGTTAAAGCGGCCCAGGTTGACGCCGTTCCTGATCACGATGGAACGGAAGCGGCCAAAGGCTTTAAGGCCGGTTTGCCGGTTGGCTTCCGACACGGTGATGTTTACCATCGTGCGGCGTGTGATGAACTGTTCCGCCGCCATGCGGGCACGGCGTGTGAAGAAAGAAAGATCGTTGTGGAAGGACCAGCCATGTACGGTGTAGATCGTGGGAATGCCCAGCGAGCGGGCCATCCACAGCACATTAGTATTGGCGCGGGAGCCATGCACATGTACTACGTCGATACGATGATCGATGAGAAACTGTCTCACTTTCCGCCATACGCGGACATCAAAAGACCTTTCGGTGGGAATGATATAGGCCGGTACCTGCATCTGCCGCAAGGCAGTGATCATAGGCCCGTCGGTGAACGATAGTACAATAGGCTCGAAGCGTGACTTGTCCATACAGGATACCAGGTCCAGCACATGCCGTTCCCCTCCACCTACCTTTCCCTGATGGATCGTTTGTAATACCCTTATTTTCCTGTTCAGATGCATGTTCATGATTACAACGGTGACATCCAGCGGCTGTACCACAACTGGAATACCAACAGGTTCCAGAGTTTCTGGTGATTCACCTTTTCGCCGGAGAGATAGCGGTTCAGCAGCGATTGTATGCTGTCTGCATGAAAGAGACCCGAGTGTTGTAACTGTTGCGGCGCCAGATAATGTTGCATCTGTTCGCGCAGCTCTTCTTTGAACCATACCTGCAAAGGCGCTATGAACGGACGTTTGGGCCTGTCCATCATCGATGCCGGGATGTACTTGTGAACAATTGTTTTGAGGATGTATTTATTGATGCCGTTCTTCATCTTCAGTGAAGCCGGTATGCGTGCAAGAAATTCCAGCAGGCGATGATCGAGCATCGGCTCTCTCCCTTCGATACTAACGGACATGGTTGCACGATCTACTTTGGTGAGGTTGTTATCTACCAGGAAGGTCTTGTAATCCATAGCCAGCAGGCGGTTCAGGGGATCGTTGACCGTTTGCAGTTCGCCATTGAGATCGAATGCCGTTTTATAATGCATGGGCGTGGCAGTGAGATAACGGCGAATTTCAGTGTCTGTAAGATGTTGGCTGATATATTTGAGGGCGGCTTCCGGTTTCCCGTTGCGCCAGATGAGTTTCATTTTTTCATACCGTGTGGCGAAATTATATTGCTTGTTGAAATACGGTACCGCTTCGGGATTGATCAGGCCCATTGCCTTGCCCAGCAAGGCTTGCAGCGCATGCGGCATCTGCGTGGTATAGCGCAGCGATTGCCCGAATTTACTGTAGCCGGCAAACAGTTCATCGCCGCCGTCAGCGGAAAGTGCCACTTTCACTTCACGGGCAGCCAGCTGACTTACCAGCGTAGTAGGCACAGTGGAGTTATCGGCAAAAGGCTCATCGTAGATTTCAGGAAGGCGGTGCAGGATGCCCAGCGCATCGGATGGACCAATGATCCATTCGTGATGATCGGTGCCGAGGTGCTGCGCAATACGGGCGGCTTCGCGGGATTCATCCCACTGTTCTTCCTTATAACCGATCGTGAAAGTTTTGATCTTGTTGGTAGAGGAGGATTGCAGGATGGCCGCCACGCTGGAGCTATCGTAACCGCCGCTGAGGAACACACCCACCGGCACATCAGCCACCATACGGTATTTGTAGGCGCTGTGCATGAGGCTTTCCGTTTCATCGATGATCTCCTGTTCGCTCATATCGGTGAGTGGCTGGCGGTAGGCGCGCAAGGCGCTCCAGTATTCATGTTCGGTAACGGTACGCTTGGCCAGCTGCAACTTAAGCAGGTGGCCGGGCCGCAGCTTCCAGGTATGACGGAAGATCGTGTATGGCGCCGGAATGTAGCTATATTGCAGGAACAAGGCCAGGCTGTTCACATCGATCTTTTTTTCAAAGCGGGGATGCTGGTGGAAGCTCTTCAACTCGGAAGCAAACAACAGGAGGTTGTCGTTCCAGTAGTAATAAAGCGGCTTAACGCCGGCGCGGTCGCGGCCCAGCAGCAGCTCTTCCCTTTGTTCATCATAGATGGCGAAGGCAAACATGCCGATGCATTTATCGAGCACTTTTTCCTGCCAGCAGTGAAATCCTTTGAGCAGCACTTCGGTATCGGAACCGGAACTGAATTTATAGCCATGTTGCAGGAGCTCCTGCCGTATCTCTTTATAGTTATAGATCTCGCCGTTGAACACGATGGTATAGGCGCCGAAATGCATCGGCTGATGGCCTTGCGGCGAGAGGTCGATGATCGACAGGCGCCGCTGTCCGAGGCCTACGGTGGCTATTTTCGGAAGATATACTTCATAGCCGGCATCATCAGGACCGCGATGCGTCATCGCATCAGTCATCTCCTGAAGTATAGCCGTTCCCGTTAGCCGGGAGAAATCTGCAAATCCTGCTATGCCGCACATGTTTCGGATTTTAAATACAGGTTGTTAAGATGCCAGGCAATGCCATTCCAGAAAGCCTTCAGGTGCGCCTTTTCTCTCTTCAACAAAAATGATAAAGTATGTTTGGGTACCGTGAACACGGTGAAAAATAAAAGAAAGAGCCAGAGCTGATACCATCGTACATTACGCCGCATGAACAGTATCCTGTTGCGGGTGAGGTAATAGGTTTTCAGGGGGCTGTTCTTGCCGGTGGTCATTGATTCTTTATGATAGATGAGCGCTTCCGGCTGATAATAAATCTGGTAGCCCTTCTGTTTGAACTGTGCACACCAGTCGAACTCCTCATAATATAAAAAGTAGATCTCCGGCATCAGGCCTACCTGCGCCACCACGCTGCGTTTCATCATCATGGCGCCGCCGTGTGCGTAGGCGGTAGCACTGAAAACATTATATTGTCCTTCATCCTTTTCCTTGCAGCCGATCATTGCGTTGCGACCTGTGAGCACATCTACTTTTTTATATCCGGCATATTCGATGATGCCGGGATGAAAGTAGTAATGGAATTTCGGGCTCACGATGCCGGCATCGGGATACTGCGAGAAGATATCCAGCAAGCTGGATACCAGTCCGGGCGTGAACTCGGTATCGTTGTTGACGAGGAAGAAATACTCTCCGGCGGCAGCTTCGATGCCGAGGTTATTGCCGCCGGCAAATCCTCTGTTGACAGGGCTTTTCACGATCTTCACTTCGGGGTATGCCGCCACAAAATCAGCGCTGCCATCTTCCTGTGAGGCATTATCTACCACGATCACTTCCAGCCGCGGATATTGATGCTGCCGGATAGATGCGAGCAGTGCAGTGGTAACAGCTGCATTGTTATAGTTGACCGTGATCACGGACACCAGTGGCGATATGTGATTATCCTTCTGCATCCAGTAATGGGTTATCGATGGTGGTTTTAGAATGGCTGGTATGGATGAAGGTGTTATCGGCGCCCTTCAAACGAAATACCAGCGCGATCATGATGCCCATCGCGCGGGGCAGGCTGATCAGGGCCTGCACAAAATATTTCGAGAAAAATTTCCGCGGGATGGGCAGCAACAGGCACAGGGCATTGATCAGCCACAATACGATCCAGTATAGGGCAGGGATAAACAGGAAGCGCTGAAATATCAAATAGAGTATAGGCATAACCGTTATAGCCGCCAGCAATAGCATACGTGGCGGCATGAGGTTCTGGCAAACCGCGAGATTGAAGTAGTCGCGGTTGCCCTGCAGCAAAGCTTTCCAGCCTTTAGCCCAATAGCGGCGCAGGTATTTGAACTGGCTGGCCAGCCATCGGCGGCGCTGGTTGGTGAAGGCGGCGGGGTTATCTACTTTCTCATCATAGATAATTGCTTCTTCGAGGTATTTGATCGGCTGCGGCCGGATGCCCGGCGCAGCGGCGAATATTTTTCTGTCGGCGATCACCAGCTGCAACACTTTATCAAATCCGCCGGTAGCTTCCACTTCCCGGATGGCGGCCTTCAGCAAGGCATATGGGAAGGCCATGCCGGAGCCGATCAAGGAGGCCGACAAACCCAGCACACTGTTGCCTCTGCGGTAGATATGATTGGTGATGATCTCGTTCGCCGTATCCAGGATAGCAAAGGGCGTATCAATATTCTTGGCCACTCTCCTCGCCTGCAACACCTGTGTGCCATTGAGAAAAGCATGGTTGATCCTTAGCAGGAAATCGCGATGCAGGAGGTTGTCCGCATCGCAGATCAATGCGATGTCATAGTTATCATTCAGCTGGTCCATGGCGGCATTCAGCGATTTAGCCTTGGTACTTTTTTCAAACGACACGGGTATCACACGGGCGCGGGTATCCTGCAAGGCCAATAAGGTAGCGGGTTGCAGGGAATCGGCGATCACAACGATGTCATATGACAGTGCGGGGTATTGCAAACTTTCATAGTTCCGTACGGTAGAGAGGATGATAGCGTCTTCCTTGTAAGCCGGCACCAGTATGGCGATGCGGCTGTAACGCGCTACTTCCTGCGGGTTCGCCTTCTGCCGTTTTGCCAACGAGGCCGCCAGGCAGAAATACAAATTGTATCCTACACAAAGGGCCGGGAAAGCGAAGATGATAATTTCAAGCACCAGCATGTTATACGTTTTCTTTTTGCACGAGCGCAAAAGGCGTATTCATCATGATCCACATATCATAAGCAAATGAATGCCTGTTAGCGTAGCTGATATCCAATCCTATTCTCTCTTCTACCGACATATCTTTCGTTCCTCTTTTACTGATCTGCCAAAGGCCGGTGATGCCCGCAGGCGCATTGAAGCGCTGCGCCCAGTCGTCGGTAGTGAGTGCCGCCGCTTCGTACAGTGGCAGGGGGCGGTTACCAACGAGCGACATATCTCCTATGATCACATTCCATAATTGCGGTATCTCGTCCAGGCTGGTATTTCGCAAAATGGCGCCCAGCTTGGTAATGCGGGGATCGTTGCTAACTTTATAAAATACGGCGCCGCCTTCGTTGTTGTTATACTGGTTCAGATGTGAGAGCTTTTGGAGTTGTTTATCTGCATCTGCCACCATCGTTCTGAATTTATAAAATTTGAAGATGCGGTAATTCTTTCCCGCACGTTTGGCCGCATAAAATATAGGTCCTTTCGATTCCAGTCGGATCAACAAAGCGATGAGCAACAATACGGGAGATAATAACAGCAGCAGCGAGCCGGCAGCTGCAATATCCAGCGTACGTTTCATGAAATGGCTGAAAGCCTTGCCAGCCTTCTCTTTCACAGGAGTGGCCAAGGTCTCCTGCCGGGTAAAGTGACTGAGGTATTTATATTTACTGATAAAGGATATCTTGCTATCGAGCGTTTGCGTGAGGCAGTCGCGGGTGATCACCTCATCAATAAAACGGTGTTTCTTTGCAAAAGCGCGCAACTCTTCTGATACCTGTTCAGCATACAAAAGGAAAGGGATAGAGCGCATGATCTGATTATCGCGGAAATAATGTTCCCATTGCGTACATTCCAGTTCATAATTACTGTTGAAGCGGTAGATGATTACCGCGGGTATTTTGCGGAAGATGCTGAGCACTTCGGAAATGGCCGACTGTGCGGCGTGAATATCCGGTACCACCAGGTATTTATAGTGACCAGGTGCATCTTTTACATCCACATAAGAGTTCCCTACGAAGATGACAATTTTTTCGGGGCCCAGCTGCCGTATAACAGCACTGTCGTTTTTTATTGCTACAGGCTTCAGTGTAGCGGCAGTTGTAAAGCCAGGTGTAATCGTTTCCATACTTTCAATTTGGCATGATGATGTAGGCGGTTCAGGACATCGCTGCTACCAGGTGACCACTGAGGATATCTGCTACAACGGCAGACAACTGCATAGGATCGAAAGGTTTGCTGAAGAATGCCTGTACATTGTGATGTTGGTTGATAGACGCTGTTGTTTCCGCATCATTGGCGGCAGTAAGCACTACTACAGGAATATCCCGGTAGAGATTACTGGAAGATAAAAAACTGATCAGTTCGAAGCCGTCGATATTAGGCATCTGCAGATCGGTGATGATCAGATCGGGGGTATTCCCTTTCGTGAGCCAGGACATTGCCACCAGGCCATCCTGCGCTGATACGACATGATAATTTTTGCTGAAAACAGCCTCCAGCAAGAACCTTATAGGCATGCTATCATCAATGATCAATACTTTCTTTTTCATTCCACCTTCTTTTTTAAGCGGTTTTAAAATTGGCATGGTGCAACACAAATGCTGTGTATAAACCATAGAAGGTTTTAGATGGGATAAGGCAACGGGCTTCGGTTAAAGGTGGTTCTTCGGAGGATACTTGCGGAGATACAGTTGGCATCTCAGGGTCTCAGGTTGTTATATGGTTCATGTCACAACCAGGGCAAACTTACTGATTTTTTTGTCATTCAGTTAGAACGAGCGTAAAATTATAATTCTTTGTTATCTGCAAAATAGTTTTTTGGTAAAGATTGATTTTTTATCCGTGAATGCATCAAAATCAAGCGTAAGTGCAGAAAGCGGAAAAAAATTCGACGAAAGTGGTTTTCAGCTTTTGAAATGATGCCATGTATTCTCTAATTTTACCTCCCCGTAAAATACCTGATGCCAATTTATATAACTCCCAAACGCTCTTGCCCGTCATGGAAAAGAAACTGCTGTTAGCACTAGGGATAGGCGGATACGCGCTGCTATTGCTGATTACCTGTCTACATCATCAACCGCCGTTATTCGACGAGCCCCTGTTTATTCCTAACGTACATCTCTTTGAACAATATGGGTTATCGAGAGAATTTTTAGTGAAGATAGACAACCAGGCGCCGGGACCTTTATATCAGTTCATACATTATCCCTTGCAACCGCTTACACATTTACAAACGCCGGGTATCCGGCTGGTGAATACGGTGTTACTGGGCGGGATGATAATATTATTAACGTATAACCTTTCCCGTTACCGCCGTATCCCCTTGCGGGATGCCTGGTTGCCGGCCCTGGCTATCATGGCCGTGCCGATGGTATGGCAGGTAGCCGGCATGGCGCTCACAGAGATACCGCCGATGTTCTTTGCATCGCTGTCGATCTGGTGGCTGCTGCTGGCATTGCAGTGTTCCGACTGGAAAAGCTTTCCTTTCGCGATATTGGCGGGCGTGGCGCTGGGTTTCGCGATATTGGGCCGTTCTCCTTTCCTGATGATGGCGCCCGCCAGTGCGCTCTTATTATTATATCATGTCAAAGACGGCAGGCGCTGGATGCTGATACTTATATATACCGGCTGCGCCCTCGCGATGTGCGTACCGGTATTCATCATCTGGAAAGGCCTGATGCCGCCGCAGCAAGCGGTGATCAGCGCGGGCGGCATCAAGCCATGGCATGGCATCCTGGCCTTCGCCTATGGCGCGCTGCTCACGATCATCATTGCGCCACAGTGGTTCGTATATAACCGGCGCATCCTGTTCGCATTGATCGCAGCTTATATTATTTTATTAATAGCGAACATCTCGGTGCTGCATTATGAATATGCGCCTTTAAGTGAAGCATTGGGCAAGGTGATGCCGGTAAAGCTCATGCAGGTATATCCTTATGTGATCTCTCCCCTGCTGGCTACGGTGGCTTTGTATTTTCTTTGTTGTTCCGCCTGGCAGGCATGGCTGCACCGGACGGACAATGTATTCCTGTTCCTGCTGGCAGCAGGCATCCTGGTGCTGGCCACCAGCTTCAAGGTAACGCATTTGTTCAGTTCCCGTTATGTAGCGCAGGCCGCGCCCTTCTTCGTGTTGGTGCTGGCGGGCTACGACCGTATCAGCTATAACAGGTGCCTGCGGTTTGCAGTGGGTATGTGCATCGGATTATTATCACTCGAAACATATTTCTTATTCAGATAGACCAATGCAAATATGAACAACTGGAAACTAATTTGCCTGATCAGTTTCGCTACGGTGTGCTACGCCTACATCGGATATGCGTTACTGTTATATATGGCAGTAAAGGTGAAGCGATGGATATCGCCGCCGAAAGCCTTTCCCGGCAAGGACTTTGAGCCGCATGTCACCTTTATGGTGGCGGCTTATAACGAAAGCGCCTTCATCCGGCAGAAGATCGCTAATACTTTAGCGCTGGATTATCCCGCGGAGAAGATGCAGATCGTGTTTGTCACTGATGGCAGTACCGACAATACCAACGACATCATCCGCGCACATGAAAAGATCAAGCTGTTGTACCAGCCAGCGCGCAATGGAAAGACGGCCGCCATCAACCGCGCCATGGAACAGGTTTCCACGCCTTTCGTGATTTTTTCGGATGCCAACACCTTATTGAATAAAGAGGCAGTGAAAGCGCTGATCAAACATTTTGCACTGGAAGACATTGGTGCAGTGGCGGGAGAAAAAAAGGTGACCCTGGCTGCCAATACAGGCACGGAGGGCGCCGGCGAAGGCATGTACTGGAAATACGAATCCAAATTAAAACAATGGGATGCAGAGCTGTACAGCGTGATGGGCGCGGCCGGAGAGCTGCTGGCAATACGCACCAGCGCCTATGCGCCTATCCCCGCAGATACCATCCTTGATGATTTTATCATCTCTTTCAACATCAACCTGCAAGGCTATAAAGTACAATACGAACCGGCGGCCTATGCCATGGAAACACCTTCTGCCTCCCTCGCGGAAGAATATAAACGTAAGGTGCGCATTGCTGCCGGCGGCTTTCAGGCTATCAGCCGCCTGCTTCCCTTGCTGAATATTTTCCGTTATCCGAAAATCACCTGGCAATATGTATCGCACCGCGTGCTGCGCTGGACGCTGGCGCCGCTATGCCTGCTGCTGCTATTGATCAGTAATACCATATTGGTAATTAACGGCGACGGCTATACGTATATGATACTTTTCATATTGCAGCTGGCATTTTATGCCGCAGCCTTCACCGGCTATCTTTTAGCCAAGCAGCAATTGAAAGTGAAATACTTCTATATACCTTTTTATTTCGTATTCATGAATATTGCCGTATATAAAGGGTTTGCGCGGTTTATACAAGGCAGGCAATCTGCCGTGTGGGAACGTTCGCAACGCGCGATGGCCTGACAGAAAGCACATTTTATCTATCGCTCTCCGGGGCGATAGATAAAAAACACTTTCACCATCTGTTTCGTAACGTTCACTAAAAAAAAGTGACCGTTTACCTAAAAAGACAACTGGATTACAGCAGCCGCTGTAAATTAGCGGGCAAAACCGGATATACCAATACCTGTTGACCATCATTCAGCAGGTGATTGTCAAGTGCCACGGTACTTCAGTTATATCTTACCAAATAATTTCACGCCTTATCCTTCGTTAAAGCCAACAACCGGTTGGAGAATATTTCGATCCCCACCCACTGATTTTTTCCATCTCCTCTGAAATTCATGCGTTATCGTGTAGCCATTACCGTATGCCTGCGCGCTAACGAAATACGTAACAGCGCTTTAACTGTCCCTGTTCCATAAATCATGAATTTTATGCAAAGATTTTTACACATCATGCTCGGTATTATGCTGCTCTCCGCCCGTGTGGCGCTGGCGCAGAGTGTACTGAACCCCTACGACCCCATCGTGAGGTACTACACCGGTATGACGCTGCCACAGCAGCCTCCGGATGGACAGATCGGCAAATGGATCTGTACAGACCTCAGCAAAAACATGCCCTACAACTGGCACACCGATTCACTGAAAGCCTACATCTACAAGGGTATGGCCTTTCGCCTGCAATTTCCGAAATCGTATAATCCCGCTGCCAACGACGGAAAAAAGTATCCCGTTTTTGTATTCTTCCACGGACGCGGTGAAGCCGGACCTATCACCGACAATGAACTACAACTTTATCATGGCGGCTACATCTTCAGTGGCGCCGTTGTGAACGGCACTTTCGATGGCTTCCTGCTCTATCCGCAGAACCAGGGCGGTTTTTTTGGTACGCTCGACTACGACAAAGTAGCCGATATCCTCAATTACATGGCGGCCAATAACAAGGCCGATCTTACCCGTGTGATAGTGAACGGACTTTCCAGCGGCGGCGCTGCCACCTGGGATTTCCTCAACCGTTACCCGCAGCTCACTGCGGCCGCATTACCGATGAGCGCAGCCGCCACTGCCCAACTCAGCCAGGTAAATTCTTATAAATTCACGCCGGTATGGTTGTTCCAGGGCGCTGTAGATGCGGCTCCCACACAGTATACCGCCGACCAGGTAGTGGCCAATGCAAGAGCCGCAGGCGCGAACATCACCTACACCGTTTATCCCGGCGTAGGCCACGGCACCTGGTACCTCGCCTGGGCCGAACCGGATTTCTTCCCGTTCATGAACCGCGCTAATATCCTCAATCCATATCCCCTGTATGGCCGCTCGCAGTTCTGCGCGGAAGATACCATCAACATCACCGTAGGTATCACGCCCGGGTTCGACAGCTATCAATGGAAACGGAATGATACCATCATCAACGGCGCTACCGGTAATTCGATCAACGTTACTTCATATGGCGCCTATGCCGTAAAAGCGCTACGGAACGGCGTTTGGAGCGATTGGTCGCCCACCCCGCTGGTAGTAGGCCTCAAGCCGCCTACCGTTACGCCGCCCATCACCACCGCAGGCCTCATGAGCAATGTGATACCCGCCCCCGATGGCAATACCAACGTCAGCTTGCAGCTGCCCAAAGGCTACGTGCACTATGAATGGCGCAATGCAGCCAATACCGTAGTAGATACCGACGCCGTATTCACCACCAGCACCGCCGGCGCCTATACCGCCAAAGTAACAGAACTATATGGCTGCTCCAGCAATCCCACCGCACCTTTCCTTGTGGTGAATGCCAATGGCCCCAATGGCCCTGACGGCATCCGCGCACTAACGGCAACGGCTATATCAAAAACACAGTTGCGCCTCGACTGGACCGACAAGGCCAACCCCCAATACAACGAAACATTTTTTGAAGTATACCGCGGCGCCCAGCCTGGCGGCCCTTACAAGCTGGTAGGCAAATCGCCCGCAGATACTGTTTATTATATCGACAGCAATCTTCAACCCAACACCAATTACTATTACCGCATCCGTCCGGTGAACAACAACGCCGCCGGCCCCTTGTCGGCAGAAGTGAAAGGCGTGACCATCCCTGATAACACACCGCCTACCGCTCCCGGCAACCTCGTGGTAAATGGCGCTACCACCCGCACCAGCGTACCGCTGGCATGGACGGCCTCCACCGACGATGTAGGCGTAGCCGGATATGATGTATATGTAAACGGAGTGAAAAGCTACAGCGTAGATTCTTCCACCCGCAGCATCATTGCCTATGGCCTCACACCGCGCCAGACCTACACCTTCTACGTAGTAGCCCGCGATGCTTCCGGCAACGTATCCGTGCCGAGCAACCAGGTATCTGCCAACAGCGTGAACAATGGTCTCAACTACAAATATTACGAAAGCTCCTGGGACATGCTGCCCGACTTCAACGCACTGACGCCTGTTTACGTAGGAGTAACACCAACGCCTACACTGAGCGTAGCCAGGGCCGCTAATAATTTCGGTCTCCTCTTTGAAGGATATATCAACATCACTACCGCAGGTACCTATTATTTCCAGCTCAGCTCCGACGATGGCAGCAAGCTGTATATCAACACGCCTTATAACTATGGCGCCACGCCGCTGGTTAACAACGACGGCCTGCACGGCACCGTAGCGCAAAGCGGCAGCATCTACCTCAATGCAGGCATCTACCCCATCGCGATCGCTTACTTCCAGAAAGGAGGCGGTTCTGCCCTGAGCCTGCAATGGAAAACAGGCAGCAGTGGCACTTACGTTAACGTTCCTGCATCTGCATTTGCTGATACCTTCACGCCCGCAGGCAGCACTGCTGCCGCGCCATCCTTGCTGGGAGCAGTTTCCGGCGGTTACAACCGTATCAACCTGAACTGGACCGATAACAGCACCAATGAAAGCGGGTTTGAAATTTATCGCGGCAACACCGCCACCGGCGCCTTCACCAAAGTAGGTCAGGCCGCTGCCGGCGCTGCTGCCTTTACTGATAGCCTGCTCAACGCCAATACACGTTATTACTATAAAGTAGCATCTATCAATCAATACGGTACCTCTACCCTGAACACCGGCGCACCTTACGGCGCGATCTGGCCTTTCAATGGAGATGTGAATGATATCAGTTACAATGGCAACAATGGTACGGCTGGCAGCAGCCTTACTTTTAGCAGTCCGGGTAAAGAAGGCGCCAAATGCCTCTCCCTCGATGGCACTGCCAACGGTTATGTAGGCATCGGCGCAGCCGGCACTACCGGCTTCCTCCACGATGCCTTCAGTGCAAGAACAGTGGCCATGTGGATCAAACCGAACAGTGTTTCCGGCAAGCGCATCCTGATCGATATGGGTGGCAGTACCAACGGCATCGCCCTCCGCCTCAATGGCAATGTGCTGGAAGGCGCAGTGGTAGGCAGTTCCAGCAGCACCAGAAAAACAATTGCCGCCAGCGCCACCATCAGCAATAACGTATGGACACATATAGCCGCCGTATATAATGGCAGCTCATTGAAACTGTATGTAAATGGCTTGCCTGCAGGCTCCACTACCTTCTCGTCCAGCATCGGCGCCAGCAGCGACGCTGCCGCCATCGGCAAATATATCAGTCAGAATGCCTTTGCAGACAATACCAACGTATTGAGCTTCTCCGGTAACATTGACTATACCACTATCATCAACGCTGTTCTGAGCGATAGCGATATCGTTAAACTGCGGGACAATATTTATCCTGTACCCACTGCCGTCACGGATACGCTGCCGGCGCCACCGGCAGCACCGACGGCAGCCACAGCCACCGCAGCAGCGCAGCGCATCAACCTCAGCTGGACAGATACCGCCACCAACGTAACGGGCTTCGAGATATGGCGCTCTGTAGGCAACAACACGAGCTTCCGCTTCCTCGCCAATACCAACGCCCTTGCAAGAGGCAATAGCAGCGGTACTTTCAGCGATACCAGCATCTTCGCCAATCAACAATATTCTTACCAGGTAAGAGCCCTGAATGCAGGCGGCAACTCTGCATGGTCTAATATCGCCAGCGCCACCGCGCTCAATAATCCGCCGGTGATACAAGCCATCCCCGACCAGACTTCCCGCTACGATGTAAGCTCGATGATACCGGTCATCGCCAGTGATCCCGATGGCGACTCTCTCACCTATACATTGGTGAACATGCCGCCTTTCATCACGCTCGTACAAAATGCGAATGGTTATTTCCTGAATGTAGCGCCAGCGCTCTCACAACAAGGCACTTACTACAATATCAAGGTGATCGTGACAGACGGCCATGGTGGCTCCGCACAGGCAGTGTTCAATCTCATCATCAACGATAACTACAGCCCGGTGATCGATAGTGCCAGCAATGTGACCATGAATGAAGGCGACAAACAACAAGTCACACTTACGGCTACCGATCGCAATCCAGGCGATTCACTCACCTGGACCGGCGTGAACCTCCCTGCTTTCATCACCGTCAACAGCAATAACGACACCTGCATCCTCAACCTGAAACCAGGCTATATCGATGCCGGCACTTACAACGTGAAAGTGCAGGTTAGCGACAACAAAGGCGGATTCGATACCAAAACATTTACGCTGGTGGTGAATAAAGTAGACCCCAACAGTAAAGTGTTCGTGAACCTCAAACTGTGGACAGACGCGCCTTCTCCATGGAACAACGTTACGTCTTCCACCTGGAGCAACCTGAAGAACGACAAAGGTGCGCTCACATCTATCAACGTGAACATACCAGGCAGCTGGTATGCCATGTATGCAGGAGGCCCAACCACCGGCAATAACAGCGGCGTAGTACCGGATGCCGTGATGCAGGAATACCTGTTCTTCGGTAACAAGCCTGGCTACTTCAGCGGTCCTGACTCTATTATCGGCAATGTCACCGGCCTCGACACTTCCAAAACATACACATTTAAATTCTTCGCCAGCAGCATCTGGAACCAGCAGGCAGATAACGGTACTACCACGTTCCGCATCGGCAATACTACTGTACCGCTGGCTGTACAGAACAATACGACCAATACTGCCAACATCTATAACGTAAAACCTGATGCCGGCGGCAATATCACGTTTGTGGCCAACCGCGCGCCAGGTACTGCTGTGGGTTATCTCAACAGTGTGGAGATAGACGTTAACTATGACGATGGCAATCCGCCAGCCGCTCCGCGCAATCTGGCAGCTACACTGGCCAATGGCATCGTACAATTGAACTGGACCGATGTAGCTTACAATGAAACCGGTTATGAGGTATATCGCAGCACCGACAGCGCCGGCGCATACACGCTCGTGAAAACGGCAGTACCTAACACGGCCAGCATCATAGATTCATCTGCCAGCGGCAACAACAGCTATTACTATAAAGTGAGAGCTGTTAACAATGCAGGCGCTTCTGCTTACAGCAACATCGCAGCGATCACGGTGCCCAACAAGATACCGGTGCTCGATTCGATTGCGGATGTGAAGATGAAAGCGCAGGATGTATTTACTGTGAGCCTCCACGCCGTGGACGATTCAACAGATACCCTGCACTTCACCGCTACCGGCCTGCCTCCTTTCGCCGCCTTCGGCGATAATGGTAACGGCACCGGTACCATCACTTTCAGTCCTACTAATGATAATCTTGGTTCGTATGTGATCACCGTGAGGGTAAGCGATAACCACGGAGGCAGCAGCAGCCGTACTTTCCGCCTGTTCGTAAACGACCGCAATACCACGCTCACTTATTTCAACATTGCAGAAATTTACCCGGCGCCTGCACCCTGGAACAATATCAACAACTATCCGTATGCAGGCACCTATGTGAGCAATGCGCTCGATGAAACCGGCACGCCCAACGGCATGACCTGGAGCATCAACGAAAACTGGACCTGGGCCGCACGCACCGGCGTAAACACCGGCGAAAGCACTGGTATCTATAGCGATCTCGTGCTCAAAACATCCTGGTATGAAAACAGTACCAATGGCAGAACCATCGTGATCGGCGGCCTCGATAACAACAAACGCTACAACTTCGTATTCTTCAATAGCCTGGCCTATGGCTCCGATGCCACCACGCTCTTTACCATCAACGGCACTACCGTTTCGCTCAACGGTATGTACAATACCCGCAAAACGGTACAGATCAATGGTATCACGCCTTCGAACGGACAAGTGTCCATCGTGATGCAGAAACCGCTCAACGCGCTGGCCAATTCCAATGCCTACCTCAATGCGATGGTAGTAGAAGCCTATCTGCCTACCGTGCCTTTGGTAAGTCCGGCCGGATTGAGAGCCGACGCCATCAACGGCACCAAAGTGGCGCTGATGTGGGCCGACCGCTCCACCGGCGAAACCGGCTTCCAGGTGTTCCGCAAGACATCTGCTACCGGCACGGAAACACAGATCGCCAGCCTGCCCGCTGGTAGCACCAGCTACATCGATTCCCTGCTCACGCCCAACCAGCAATATTTCTACCGGGTGAGAGCTGTGAAAGGCAGCACCTTGTCTGACTACAGCAACATGGCGTCTACCACTACCTTCGCCCTGAACCTGTACGTGAAGTTCAGCGATACCACCTATGCTCCCGCGCCCTGGAACAATACCAGCAAACGCCCGGCAACAGGCGCTTACATCAGCAACCTCGCAGATGATAACGGTAACCGCACCAATGTGGGCATCACTATCATCAACAATTTCGCAGGCATGTATGGCAACCCCGGCATGACCACCGGCGGCCGCAATGCAGGCATATACCCGGATGTAGTGATGAAGGAAAACCTCGTGCTCTTCCCCGGCCAGCAGGCTACCATGAAGATCACCGGGCTGAATCAGTCGATGAGTTACAACCTCACGTTCTTCGCGAGCGCCATCGACTGGCTCGATCTCAACACACAATACACGGCCAACGGCAACCGCGTAACCTGGCTCAACGCCTCTATGGACACCACTGGCGCCGCTACCATCTACAACGTGACGCCTGACCAGAACGGCGAAATCGCGCTCGCCGTCAACCCCGGCCCCACCGCCAGTTACGGCCTGCTCGGCGCGCTCGTGATACAAGGCTATACGCCACCGGTGGGCACTACCACCGGCAGCACCCTGCAGCCGCTCAAACAAACCAAGGTAGCAGGCGGCAACACGCCCGTGCACGCAGCGCCTGTGGAATCCGCCAGCGAAACCTTTGGCGAAACCAGCGTGTATCCGAACCCCTTTGTCAATCAACTCAACCTCGATATAGAGATGAAACGTTCGTCCAGCCTGTTCCTCGAAATCTTCGATCTCAACGGCAGAGCGCTGTACCGCGAACTCATCACCCACGTGCCGCAAGGCAGGTCTACATTGAGGATCAATACCGGCAACAAAATAACCGTAGCAGGATATTACCTGCTAAGAATAACAGACGACCAGCGTAAACAGAAAGTGTTTAAGGTCATTAAAAATATGTGAGAATTTTTTGATTTACGGATTTCTTGATTGCGAGGGACTGAAGCCCACTACCAATCAGGAAATCCGTAAATCCTCACATTCCTAAATGAATATGTGAGAATTTTTTGATTTACGGATTTCTTGATTGCGAGGGACTGAAGCCCACTACCAATCAGGAAATCCGTAAATCCTCACATTCCTAAATGAATATGTGAGAATTTTTTGATTTACGGATTTCTTGATTGCGAGGGACTGAAGCCCACTACCAATCAGGAAATCCGTAAATCCTCACATTCCTAAATGAATATGTGAGAATTTTTTGATTTACGGATTTCTTGATTGTGAAGGGTCGAAGCCCGCCACCAATCAAGAAATCCATAAATCCTCACATTCCTAAATTTAACCGATATGGATGTAATCTATTTTCTAAAGGCACTACTGAAAAAGAAATGGCTGATCATCATCAGCTCTGCAATGGCTGTGGTGGCGGCTTTCTTCTTTACCATGCACAAACCAAGGTTGTTTGTTTCCACTGCCCAGATGTCAACCGGTCTTACCCTCACCGATCAGATCAAACTACGCGATGATCATATCGATATGTTTGCGGTAGATCAGAAATTTGAAGGGCTCACCTCCACCATCACTTCTCCCATCGTCATCTCCCTCCTCTCCTATGATCTGCTGCTGCATGACATGGATGGCAAAGCCACGCCCTTCCGCACTCTCAAGGAAACGCAGCTCAGAGACCCGGCATACCGCAGCATGGATAAACAATCCGTGATCAGGATATGCCGCCAGAAATATGATTCGCTCCAGATGCTCAGTTCTTACAGAACAGACGAAAAAAATATTTTAGAGATACTCAAACTCTATGGCTACGATTATGAGTCTATCCGCAAACAGTTGACAGTGGCCCGTTTGAACCGGACTGATTATATCGACTTCACTTTCCGCTCCGAACATCCGGACCTCTCGGCATTTGTGGTCAATAAACTGTACAATGAATTTACCCGCTACTATCGCGGGCAACGCTCCGAGCAAACCGTGGAGAACGTAGAAACATTCGCCTCGCTTGTAGAGCAAAAGAAAAAAGAACTGGACCAGAAAGTGGAAGCGCTGCGCGAATACAAATCCTCCGAACGCATCCTCAACGTAGACCAGGCCAGCGGCAGCGAAATGGAGCTGATCAAGGGTTTCGACAAAAGCCTCTTTGATGAGAAGGCCAACCTCAACACCTTACAGGCGTCATTGGAAAATATCAACAACCAGATCAGCATCGCCGGCGCGGGTAAGCCGGTATACAATACCAGCAGCAATGGCGATATCATCGCCCTGCGCAAACAGATCAACGATCTCAACGAAGAATATATCAAGAAAGGCTCCAACGACGATGCGCTCGCCGCGAGAATAAAGTCCTTGCGCGCACAACTGCAAAATAAACTCGACAATGTAACCGTGGCCAGTGGCCGCGAAACCACCAATATCGACGAACTGCGGCAGAAGAAAGGCAGCCTGGAAGCACAGATCAAAGCCACCACACAGAATATTGCCAACCTGCAATCACGCATCTCCAGCCTGCGCGGATCGCTCGGCTCCTATGCCAGCAAAGAAGCCACCCTCAGCTCTTTGCAGCAAGAAGCTACGATGGCGCAGGAAGACTACAACAAGCTGAAAGAAAAGCTCAACGCTGCCGTTGATAACCGCTCCGCGCCACAGGATGGCTTTAAACAGAGTCTGGTGGGCCAGCCCGCCATCAAACCGGAATCCTCCAAAAGATTAATGGTAATGGGCCTCTCCGGCATATCCGTATTCTTTCTCGTTACCCTGGGTATCCTCTTCCTGGAATTTATCGACTCTTCTTTAAAATCACCTTCCATCTTTGAAAGGTCGGTGCCGTTGAAACTGATCAGCACCATCAATCACGCAGATCTTCGCAGGTACAGCATCCTGGAGATCTTACAGAAGAAAGATGAACCGAAGAAAGAAAAGAAACAGCGGCAAAATACTTTCCGCGAGTTGCTGCGCAAACTGCGCTACGAAGTAGAGCACAGCGGCAAACAGGTATTCCTCTTTACCAGCACGGAATCGCAACAGGGCAAAACCACGCTCACACAAGCGCTGGCCTATAGCCTCAGTCTTAGCAACCGCAAAGTTTTGATCATCGATACCAATTTCTGCAATAACGACCTCACCGTGCAGCTGGATGCCAAACCCACGCTGGAAGGCTTTTCGCTGCCAAGGGAACAATATTCCTTCGATAAGATACACGATATCGTTACCACCTATGCGATCGACGGCGTGGAGGTGATTGGATGTAAAGGTGGCGACTATACGCCGTCGGAGATACTGCCGAAAGATAACCTGCTGAATTACCTGCCGGATCTCAAGGCACACTACGATTTCATTCTGCTGGAAGGCGCGCCCCTCAATGATTACACCGATAGTAAAGAGTTGGTGAATGAGGTAGAAGGCGTGATCGCCGTCTTCTCTTCACGCACTACGATCAATCAGCAAGACAAAGAATCTATACAGTTCCTGCAAGGCCTGGGCGATAAATGCCTCGGCGCCGTATTGAACAATGTAAGGGAAGACTATCTTGAATTATAACCCATGCCAACTGCCAACACGATAACCACTGCGCGCCAGAGCTGGATCGACTATGCCAAAGGTATCGCCATCATATTGGTGGTGTACCGGCATATGTTGTTCGGCTTGCAAAATGGGGGCCTTGTGGTGCCGCAGTGGATCGTGGATGGTAACAATGCCTTGTTCAGTTTCCGGATGCCTTTGTTCTTTGCATTGTCTGGCCTGTTCTTCCGGGCGGGGCTCCGCAAACGCGGCCCCGCAGGCTTTCTGGCCAACAAGGTAAACACCTTATTGTATCCCTACCTGTTATGGGCCGTGATACAGATCACCTTGCAGATCGTTTTTGCCCGCTATGCCAATGCGCACCGCAGCTGGCACAGCTACCTGGATATTTTCGTGCAGCCGCGCGCGTTAGACCAGCTCTGGTACCTGTTTGCATTGTTCAATGTAACAGCGCTGTACCTCTTCACCAGTGTGGTGCTAAAATGCAACGATCGTCTGCAATTATTTACCGGCCTGTGTTTGCTGGCATTGGCGCCGCTGGTAGTACAAATGAGCGCATGCTATGATATCTGCCTGCATTACGTCTTCTTCGCCGCCGGCTGCCTGGCGGCGCCGCTGCTGATGCAGGAACAGGTACAGGAGCGGCTTGCATCAGGAGCGGGATTATTACTGCTGCTGCCGCTGTTTGTGCTGTCGCAATGGTACTTCCTGTATCATCAGCAGATGAACCTTTACCTATATGCACTGATTGCATTGGCGGGTAGTTTATTTATGGTGATGCTGTCGGCCTGGCTGGCCAGATACCGCGTCCTGCGCTGGTTAACGGCGATCGGCCACTATTCGCTGTACATCTACCTGCTGCATGTGATGCTGGCTTCTATGATCCGCTATGCCCTGCTGAAGAGTGACCTGCTTAGCAATGTGCCTTTGCTGCTGCTGGTGCTCATCGGTACCTCCATTCCTTTGTCGGTGCTGGTGTATAAAACCTGTATACAGTTAAAACTGGGTTTCCTGTTCAAGGGGCCATTGCCAGCAAAACGTATAGCCTATACCGTTAATGTATGAAGAAAGAAAGTAAAAATATCAACGCGAAATATCACAAACTGCTGATCAATATCTTTTTTGTATTGGTGATGACGATGATGTTTGTAAAAATCATGTTTTTGTAGCTATGCAGATCACCAGGCAACATACCACCAATATTATCTGGGCGCTGGCGCTGATAGCAGCCGTGCTGGCCATTTCCTGGGTATCCTCGCAGGATTTCAAATCCGGCGTGCTGGTGCTGGCAGGTATCCTGGGCGCCGCGCTCAGCGTGCTTTGCTTTCGCAGTCCGCAGCTGGGATTTTATATCACCATCACCACGGTGATCGTGGTACGTTTTTTTGCGAGGGTTTATGGAGAAGACCTGCCCGTAGGCGCCGCCACCGACCTGATGATGGGCAGCTCCATCATTGGCCTGATGCTGCGGAAAGGCCCGCGGGAAAAGAGCGGCATGAACTTCCTCAAAGAGCCGATCATGCTGCTGCTCTATGTGCAGTTCCTCTATGATATCATACAGGTGTTCAATCCCAACAGCTATAGCAAAGAAACCTGGGTGCTGTATATGCGCCTGATGATACGTTACCTCATGTTCCTCGTGCTGGTGATACAGGTTTTCCGCAGCATGACCGACGTACGGCGTTTTTTCCGCTACTGGCTGGGGCTGTCCACCTTTGTGGCCTTCTATGGCTGCATACAGGAATGGTTTGGCCTTATGCCTTTTGAACTGGCCTTCCTCCTGCGCACGCCGGAGGCGCTGAATACGGTATTGATCAACGGGCATATGCGCATCTTCTCCACCATGTCGGACCCCGCAGTGATGGGGCTGATGATGGCCCTGGGCGCGATCCTTTGTTTAATACTGCTCACTGCCAGCAATAGCGTTGTTTCTCCCAAAAGAAAAATATGGCTGGCGATATCCCTCCTGCTGCATCTGCTGGCCTGCGCGTATTCCGGCACCCGCACGGGTTTCGTGATGGTGCCCGCCGGCATGCTGGTATTCCTGCTGGTGAACCTGCACAAACGTAACGCCATTATTGCGGCCATGATATTCGGTTGTTTTGGCGCGGCATTGTTGTTTGGTCCTTTCTATGGCAATGCCACCATCAACCGCGTGCGCAGCGCCTTTGTAGGTACGCAGGATGCTTCGCTCAATGTACGTGAGGTGAACCGCCATCACATACAACCTTATATCTATGCGCATCCTATCGGCGGCGGCATCTTCACGGCTGGCGGCGAAGGCAAAACTTATAACCCCGGACACCCGCTGGCAGGCTTTCCGCCCGATAGCGGCTACCTCCGCGTAGCGCTGGAACTCGGCTGGATCATGTTGCTGCTCACCTGCATTTATTATTGCGTGCTGCTCAGCTATGCCATCAGCAATTATTTCCGTGCCACAGAGGAGCTCGACAAACTGCTGCATATCAGCATCACCTGTATGCTCTTTGCCGTTACCGTTTCTATGTACTCGCAGGAAGCCGGAGGCCTGATGGAATCAGCCTTCTTCACGAATGTGCTGGCAGGTATCGCCATCAAATCAAAATATCTTCTGTAATTATTTTTTAAATGAGATAGTATGAAAAAGCTGTTACTTTTTGTTTTATCCCTCACCACCTTTCTGATGGCAAGCGCACAACAGAAAGATTCTATCGACCTGGCCACTGTACAAAGCAATCCCGCACTGGAAGCCCGTTTCAAGCAAACGCTGGTAGCGCTGGCACGCAACAACCCCAACCAGGATGGCTACAAAGCCAAAGAAAAGATCAACAAATATGAAATACAAAATGCCAAAGCCGCCTGGCTCAATCACTTCATGGCCGCCGCTAACGTTAACGAATATAGTCTGAAGAACAGCAGCACCATCAACGGACAAAACTACTACTACCCGAAATATAACCTCGGCTTCAGTATCTCTCTCGGCGACCTGCTCACCACTCCCAACAATGTGAAGATCGCCAAAACTAACCGCGAAGTGATAGAAGCCTTGAAGGAAAAGGATCTCCGCGATGCGCGCACGAATGTATTAAAACAGTACGAGACCTATATCGCCAACAAAAAATTGTTTGAGCTACACCTGCCCCTGCTGGAAGATGCCTACAGCAATTACCAGTCACAGGAAAAGAAATTCTCCGCCGGCGAAGTATCCATCGAAATATACAACAGCGCCTACCGCGTTTATAACGCCGAAATGGTACAGAACGTAGTGCTGGCCAAGAATATGAACGAATCCAAGATAGACCTGGAAGGCGCCATCAATATGCCTTTGGAGGCCGCGCTGCAACTACTGAAACAATAACCGGATGAATCACCAACAGCAAAGATCTCTTTCTCCGTTCTATATCGCATCCGCTGTTTTTACGCTGCTGATGCTGTTCTCCTGGTACCGGATCAGCCGCCTCACCGGCGGCATGTTCTGTTATTCGCTGGATGATGCCTTCATTCACATGGCCGTTGCCAAAAACTTCGGGCTGCACGGTGTTTGGGGCATCACGCCCGATGCCTTTGGCTCTGCTTCTTCTTCACCACTGTATACGGTGTTGCTGGCATTACTTTTTCGTATAGGCGTGCACAGTTATCTGGTAGCCCTCTTCATCAATGTGGGAGCGGCTTTCCTGCTATTGTTTTCTGTCAACCGCTTGCTGGAAAAATATAACATGCCCTCCCGCGCGCGCACCATCGTACTGCTGCTGCTGATATTTTTGTTGCCGCTGCAAGTGCTGGTGATCACCGGTATGGAACATGTGCTGCATCTCTGGTTTGCTTTGCTGTTTCTGCAAAGCGTAGCGGAACTGGCCCAGGCTACCAAAGCTACTACGCGCCAGATACTTGCCTGTAGCGCTTTTGCGGCCCTGATGGTGAGCGCCCGTTTTGAGGGACTGTTCATGTTGGGTACTGCCTGTCTCTTGTTGTGTTACTACCGTAAATGGCGCCCCGCTGTGATCATCGGCGTAATAGCAATTGCTCCTCTATGTCTTTTCGGGTTGTTGTCTGTGTTGCATGGCGGTGCGATCCTGCCCAACTCCGTGCTCCTGAAAGGCAGTGGCAGCGCAGGTTTGGGGCAACGCCTGCAAGAGATACTGGTATACCGCCTCATGTATGGCAATAATACCATGATGAATCTTTTCCAGAAAGAAAAATTATTCGCCGGCATTCCTTCCATATCCGGTACGGCGGTAGTACGGTTGATCGTGATCGTGCCATTGTTGGTATTATTAGCGAAGACGAAGGAAGATGATAAACGAAACGGCGGCGCCATCATCATGGGCGTGATCTTCAGCATCAGCTGTATCCTGCACCTGGGGCTGGCTGCCGTGGGATGGATGTTCCGCTATGAAGCCTATCTCATCGGTCTCGCGCTGATCATCTCTTCCATATTACTGTATCAACAATGGCCGGTATATAAAGCCACGATAGGGCAATTCGGATGGCCGCGCAGGATCATACTGCTGGCGCTCGTGTATTTTGTTTGCAGCCCGCTCATCGTGAGAACCCTCGCGGGTTACCGCTTCATGCACCGCGCCTGCCGCAATATCTATGAGCAACAATACCAGATGGGGCTGTTCCTCAACAAATACTATCCGGGTGTAACTGTGGCCGCCAACGATGTAGGCGCCGTGAGCTTTTTGTCTGGCAGCCGCATCATCGATATCTGGGGCCTCGGCAACAACGCCATTGCTAAAAGCCGCCTCAAAGGCGATTATTCCGCTGCCTGGCTCTTGCAATTCTTACAACAGGAGCATACGAAGATAGCCGTGATCTATAACGACTGGTATGAGCCGGCGCTCTATGGCAAATGGACGGAAGCCGGCAGCTGGACGATCTCCGACAATGTGATCTGTGGCGGCGATAAGGTCACCTTTTACGCACTGGACCCGAAAGACGCGCCCCTGCTGCAACAGCGGCTGGCCGAGTTCAAAAAGGAACTGCCTCAAACGGTGCTCGCTCAAAATACCCTTGCACATGACCAATAACCCGTATATACGCAGTCTGGACGGCGTAAGGGCCATCGCTATCTCCGGGGTGATGCTCTTCCACTGGGATATCCTCCGCTTCGGATGGGTGGGCGTGCCGCTCTTCTTTGTGCTGTCGGGCTATCTGATTTCCGGTATCCTCCTCCGTGAAAAGCAGCGCCCGGACAGCCTCGCCGCCAAGCTGAAAAAATTCTGGATCAGGCGCGCCCTGCGCATCTTCCCATTATATTATGGGTACCTGTTGTTGTTTGTAGTGATATTCCTCGTATGGGGCTATCCGGCAGATTACAAACAGGAACTGCCCTGGCTGCTCACCTACACGTATAACTATACCGCCTTTCATGGCGTGCCTTTCAGCCCGGTGTACAGCCACTTTTGGTCTTTGTGCGTGGAAGAACAGTTCTATCTTTTCTTTCCGCCTGCCGTATTGCTACTAAGGGTATCGCAGCTACGAAAACTCACCATCGCCATGCTGGTAGCGGGCCCTTTGTACCGTTTGTTGTTTTCACTTTACCTGCGGCACATGGGACAGAGCGATACTGTCGTGTATGATGCTGTTTTTTGGAGCACGCCTTCCAACCTGGATGCCTTCTTTACAGGCGCCGCCATCCATCTCTTTGAGCTGCCTGCACGTGTGAAGCGGCCCCACTGGCTCTTCGCCGGCGTCCTTGCGGCTACATTGCTGGCGGGCGGCATCAATTATCTCAGTATCAAAGACAGCTTCAGCGCCAGTGTGCCGTATATCAGTCAGTTAGGCTTTATCATGCGGCATAGCGGCCATTGGCAGGAAGTATGGTACAATTGCTTTTTCTTTCCGCTGGCAGGCGCGCTCCTGCTGCTGATGGTATCGCCGTACCGGAACCCTTTACGCAATGCCTTGCAACACCTTTTCGAAAGCCGGCCGCTGGTGGCCGTTGGAAAGGTATCTTATGGCATGTACCTTTATCACTGGATCATCATGGAATTGATGTGGCAGCCCTTCCTCAACAGGCAGCAAGGCCCCTTTAAATATCTCTATTTTATTGTATTCTTTTTGGTGGTGTACGCTGTTTCGTATATCAGTTACCGTTGGTTTGAACAATGGTTTATACAGCTGAAAGACAAGCTCACCGCCGCTCCTGCCCTCATAACCCGACAGCAAGCATGACATTCATGAAACTTTTCGTACTGCTGTACACGTTAGCACAGCAGCAAACACTTTACAGCAAAACAAATGATGGGGAGTTCCATAAAGTGATCGTTACCCATAGTATTTACGGGCATCAGTCGCCCGCTATCATTTACCTGCCTAAAGAGGCGCTGGGCTATAATGCGCCGCGGTTGCCGCTGATCATCTCATTCCATGGCCGCAGCGGCGCCGGGCATGATATTACTAAAGTATTCCGTGAAGGCGTATTGCGGCAGATCAAAGAAGGGAAAAAGATAGAGGCCTATAACCGCATCGATCACAAGCTGTATAAATTTATTGTGATGACGCCCTTGTCGGAAAACTGGTCCTTTGCCGCCGATGGCCTCAACTGCATCCTCAACGATGTGTTGAAACGATTCCCCATCGATTCCACACGTATGTATGTAACAGGCTACAGCGCTGGTGGCTGGTCTTCGATGATGGCCATCACCGATTCGGCGGTGGCGCCGCGTATAGCCGCTGCCGTGCCCATGTCGCCCTCCGCGATCGATGAGCAGCATGTAAAACAATTTAAAGTAACGGCAGAGAACAACGTGCATGCCTGGTATTTTGCGGGCACCGGAGAAACCTTATTCCTGCAGAATGCAGAGGCTTATATTGATAGCACCAAACACTACAAACCAGGCCTGACAAGGTTTACCAGGCATGCCATGGGGCATGGCGGTTTCTACAAGTTCTATACGCCCGACTATCGCGAAGGCGATATGAATATTTATGAATGGATGATCATGTTCAGAAAGCATTATTAGCATTTAATTGATCGATCAATTAAATGAAACAAAAAAAGGGACCGCGAATCGCGGTCCCTTTTCAATATGCTAAAGTTGCTTATAATTTGAAAGCAGCTTTCACTTTATCTACGTAGTCCAGTTTCTCCCAGGTAAACAGTTCCACTTCTACCTTCTTCTCATTCTTCTTACCTCTGTTGAAAACCTTGGTAACGGTTTGTGGTTCGCGGCCCATGTGACCATAAGCGGCAGTATCGCTGTAGATCGGGTTGCGCAGCTTCAGGCGCTGTTCGATCGCATAAGGGCGCAGGTCGAAGATCTCTTCTACCTTCTTCGCGATCTCGCCGTCGTTCAGTTGTACTTTGGAAGTGCCGTAAGTATTTACATAAACACCGCAAGGCTTAGCTACGCCGATCGCGTAAGATACCTGAACCAGTACTTCGTCGCAAACACCGGCAGCTACCAGGTTTTTGGCGATATGACGGGTAGCGTAAGCCGCAGAGCGGTCTACCTTGGAAGGATCTTTACCGGAGAAAGCGCCACCACCGTGTGCACCTTTACCACCGTAAGTATCTACGATGATCTTGCGGCCGGTAAGGCCGGTATCGCCGTGCGGGCCACCGATCACGAATTTACCGGTCGGGTTGATATGATGCTGGATATCGAAACCTTCGAACAGTTTTTGCAGTTCAGGTTTCAGCTGTGCTTTTACGCGCGGGATCAGGATGTTGATCATATCATCTTTGATCTTGGCGAGCATCTTATCGTCTGCATCAAAATCATCGTGCTGGGTAGAGATCACGATGGTATCGATCCTTAAAGGCTTGTTATCGTCAGAATATTCGATGGTTACCTGTGATTTCGCATCGGGGCGCAGGTAAGTGATATCTTTGTTTTCGCGGCGCAGTACAGCCAGTTCCAGCAGCAGCTTGTGTGCCAGGTCCAGTGCCAGCGGCATATAGTTCTCAGTTTCGCGGGTAGCATAACCAAACATCATACCCTGGTCGCCAGCGCCCTGCTCTTCCGGAGATTTACGGTCAACACCCTGGTTGATATCAGGTGATTGCTCATGGATAGCAGACAGGATACCACAGGAGTTTGCCTCGAACATGTATTCGCTCTTGGTATACCCGATCTTGCGGATTACCTCACGGGCAATATCCTGTACATCCAGATATGCCTCAGATTTCACCTCACCTGCCAGCACCACCTGACCGGTGGTTACCAGTGTTTCACAAGCTACTTTAGAGGTTGGGTCGTATGCCAGGAAATGATCAATCAACGCGTCTGATATCTGATCTGCTACTTTATCAGGATGTCCTTCTGAAACCGATTCAGATGTAAATAAATAAGGCATAAAAAACTCGGATTAGCAGTTTTATGGTTTAGTATAAATGATTCTCAACTTGATGCTATACTGGGAATTGCCGCTGCCACCCGCTTTCACACGGGGAACGTCCATCACCAGTGGTGAATAGCCTTCCAGTTTGAACCCATTGTTCGTTTCAGTCTTTTTAATGAGCAATTGTAAATAACGGGCGAGGTTAAATTTGTACTGTGCAATCATTACACCGCCAAAATTAGTAACAACCTGCTTTTTGCCGCCGAAGTAATCGGAACCGCCGCTATAATCTACCGGGAGTTTGGTGGAGTCTCCGTTAGTGTATTGTCTCAAAGTTAAGGTATTTGGCTCAACAAAAATATCATTTCTGTCAGGTTGCCCTACCGTTACCTGTGTGATCACCAGCTCGGCTTTGTTGATCAAAGCATTCGGGAAATTTTCCAGGCCTGGTATCTTGATGCGGGTAAATACGCCCGGATTGGTTTGCAGGAACAGGATGCTGTCGCCTGCCGGGTTATTGGTGTTGATATATTTACTGGCTTCAGAACCGTTGTAGTTACGCAGGAAGAAGGTGGAGTGCGCGCTGTTCAAGCTGTTGAACGCGAAGGTTGCTCTCAGGGAATCCTTTGTGCTGTTCTTGTAGAATACCGTCAGCTTGGTGTTCGCATTGTTCATGTCCACATAGATCATGTTCTTGTTGTTGGCAGACATGGTGTCGGGCATGATGGCGAAGCCTTTCAGGTAAGCACGGAAAGCGGAATCGTTTTTGAAAGCGCCATCCGCTGTTTGTGCCAGCAGGTCGTTACCAAAAGCGGAGCTGAGTTTGATACGCAGCTGCGCGGTCTCTTTAGTGCCGTAGATGCTTACGGAGTCGCGGAGGCCCAGGGGCGTAACGGTAGCAGTACCCAGCAATTCGCCCGGGTTATAGCTCAGTGGCTTGTTATACCGGTAGTTGGAATCGATTTTGAAACCAGGTTCGTTCATGCGGTACACGCGGAAGGTCTGCGAAGAGGCAGAGTCGCCGATGTAGCCCATATAGCTCACGGAGAGCACCACGGAATCCAGTGTCTGGCCGGTACCTGCGAAAGTGAAACCGCTGGAAGGCAGGCCCACCTGCATGTACAAGGCAGCTGTTGTTTTACCGAATACCTGGTCGGCTGTGATAGATCCAAGGATCCTTTTGAAATACGTATATCCGTTGATGATAGATGAGTCGTACGTCAGGATGTTATTGGCAATGATACCATTGATGGTAGTATCTTTTGCATTGACGAAGTCGCCGGGAGGAATAAGGTTGTTACCGAGAATGGTAGACTCGTTACACCCGGAGGATGTATACAATACAGTAAAAAAGGCTGCTACGAAGCTGAGGTTCCTGAAATTGATCTTCACGCGTTATGGTGTTTAATTGTGTGGCCGGACAATCGTTAATAAATGGCTATTTACCTAACAGCTGGTTGTAGAGCGCCAGGTAATCGGCCAGATCTTCATTATCTTTTTTGAAAGGCAGGATAATCTTACCCTTTTCAGCCTTTACTTCGTCTACTACTTTCTTTTCCAGTTTGTCGGCGGCCAGCACCACCGCATCTGCATATTTAGCGGCGCCTCTGTTGAGGGCGGTGTTGGTTCCGTCTTTGAACAGCTCCATGTCTTTCTCCTTGATCTGGTTACTGATGGTGGCTTTCTTCACAAAAGTTGTTCCCAGTTTTTCCTTGAAGGTGTTGGGAGAAAGTGAATATACGATTTTGCTGTTCGCAAAAACGGGTTCTTTTTTGTAGGCAGTTTTCAGATACATGGGGATGAGGGAGGTCATCCAGCCGCTACAGTGGATGATATCAGGAGGCCATCCGAATTTCTTCACGGTTTCCAGGGCGCCCTTGCAAAAGAAAATGGCACGGGCCGCATTGTCGTCAAAGAACTCGTCGTTCTCATCGGCAAAAACAGTCTTACGCTTGAAATAATCTTCGTTATCCAGGAAGTAGACCTGCAATCGGGCATTCGGCAGTGAAGCCACCTTGATGATCAGGGGGTAATCATCCCCGTCGATCACAATGTTAATACCCGACAACCTTACCACCTCGTGTAAACGGTGTCTTCTCTCATTAATAATTCCAAATCTAGGCATGATCACTCTCACTTCCAAGCCGGCCTCATTGGACTTAATTGCCATTTTATTGACCATCGCCGCGTACTCGCTCAGTTCCAGGTAAGGCGACATCTCTTGGGCAATAAAAAGAATTCTTTTCTTTGTGGACATTTAACGCTGATTATTAATGCAGTAATTTTTAATTTGGCTTGCAAAATTACGGATTTTTTACGGAATATTGGCCAATCTGTCAGTTTTAACATCCTTTTAAGCAATGTTTTATGTATCTATTTAAGCGCAGTAATGACCTGAAAAAGCACCTGGACCTGGTAAGAAAAAGCGGCAAAAGCATTGGTTTTGTGCCAACTATGGGAGCCTTGCACAACGGGCATCTGTCACTTATTCAGGCGGCAAAAAAAGAAAATGATATTGCCGTTTGCAGCATCTTCGTCAACCCGACCCAATTCAATGATCCGAAAGATTTTGAAAAATATCCCGTCACCATCGAAGAAGACATCAAAAAATTGAACGATGCATCAACAGATATACTTTTTTTACCTTCTGTAGATGAAATGTATCCCGAAGGCCTCTCCGGCGGCCTCCATTATGACTTTGGCGATCTCGAAACCATACTGGAAGGCAAATTCAGGCCAGGCCATTTCCAGGGCGTTGGCAAAATAGTACACAAATTGCTCGATATCGTTCAACCCGCTAAACTGTTTATGGGGCAGAAAGACCTCCAGCAATGCCTTATCGTACGTAAATTACTGAAAATCATCGACTCTCCGGTAGAATTAGTGGTTTGCCCCACAGAACGCGAAGCCAGCGGCCTCGCCATGAGCAGCCGTAATGCCCGCCTGTCGCCCGCCGCACGTAAAAAAGCCGTCGCCATCTACCAGGCACTCGAACACCTCAAACAACAATTCGGGAAAGGCCTTCACTTCCTCGAAGGCGCCCACGATGCCTTCGACGATCTCAAAACACAAGGCTTCGATCCCGAATACGTAGATATCCTCTCCCTCGATCCCGATGGCAACCTCCACCCGCTCAACCAGCCGCCAGCAGACAACGACACCATCGTTGCCGCCATCGCCGCCTGGCTCGACGGCGTTCGCCTGATTGATAACATGATCATCCGGGGGAATATTTGAGGATTTTTTGATTTACGGATGTGAGAATTTATGGCCAAGCTGAAGTGCGCCGTAAATTCTCACATCCGTAAATCAAAAAATCCTCAAATATTCCATAGCTTTGCAGACGCTCCTCACAAGAGCATTGTACAGTTATGCAAATTGAAATATTAAAGTGTAAGATTCACCGCGCGGTTGTTACGGAAGCTAACCTGCAATATGTTGGAAGCATTACTATCGATGAAGATCTGATGGACGCCGCAGGACTCATAGAATACGAAAAAGTTCAGGTACTGAATGTCAATAATGGTGAACGCCTGGAAACCTATGTTATCAAAGGTAAACGCGGCTCCGGCGTGATCTGTATGAACGGCCCCGCAGCCCGCCTCGTTGCCCCGGGAGATATTGTGATCATTATTTCCTATGCCACCATGGACTTCGAAGAAGCCAAAAAATATAAACCTGTTGCCATCTTCCCGAAAGAAGGAAACAAATTATAATCCCGGCAGTCACTGATTACTGTATCATCCTAAACTCTTTTTGGCTATGCCCAAATTGCTTAAGAACATTATTAAGTTTGTTTGCTTTTTCGGCATAGGCGTGCTGCTGATCTGGCTCGTAACACGTCAGATCAGTCCGGCCCAATGGGTGGACATCAACGAGGCCTTTCACCGCGCCAACTACTGGCTCATCATCCCCGCACTCATACTGGGTATCGCCAGCCACTGGCTCCGCGCCACCCGCTGGAAGCTGCTCATGAAACCATTGGGCTATCAACCCAATACTTTCAACACCTTCTTCGCCGTGATGATCGGCTACCTCGTCAACCTCGGCGTACCCCGCCTCGGCGAAGTGACCCGCTGCGGCGTATTGGCGCAGTACGAAAAGGTGCCGGCCGACAAACTCGTTGGCACCATGATCGCGGAAAGAGCGGTAGACCTGCTCTGTCTCATCTCTCTCATCGCGCTCACCATCCTCACACAGATCGATGTGCTCGGCGCTTATGTGAACCGTGAATTTTTTTCCAGGATACAGGACAAACTGTCCCATGCAGATGCCAAACAACTCCTGCTGCTGGCCGCCATCATAATAGCGGGCGTACTGGTCCTCATCTGGCTGCTGCGCCGCTTTGCGCGCTCCAAAGCTGCCATCACCATGAAAGCCTTGCTGAGAGGCGTGGTAGAAGGCATCCTCTCTATCGGCAAGATGGAAAATAAATGGTCCTTCATCCTGCAAACCATCCTCATCTGGGGCTGCTATCTCTCACAAGTGTATATCGGATTTTTCTGCTTGCAGGAAACCAGTCATCTTACCATTGCTGCCGCATTAGCCGTGCTGATGATCGGCAGCCTGGGCATGATCGTTACGCCTGGCGGCATCGGCGCTTACCCTCCGCTCGTACAAGGCACCCTTAAATTATATGGCATCCACTATGCCGTAGGTTTTGCGCTCGGCTGGATCATATGGGCCGCACAAACGCTGCTGGTGCTGATCCTCGGCTTTGGCAGCTTCATCGCATTGCCGCTGTTCAACAAGAACCGCCAGGGAAAAATTTAGCTATTTGATTATTTTGATATTTTGTTATTTGGATATTTTGTTAATCGGATATTTTGTTATTTAGCATTCGGGAAATATTTCTTCGAGGCGAAATATCCAAATAACAAAATAGCAAAATATCAAAATAATGCGCCCGCTTATACCTAGCCTACATCGCCCCGTTTTCGTTTTCCTGTTGCTGCTTACTTTGTTGAGCCGGTTTATTGTCAGGTATTTTTTTCATATCACTTTTGATGCGGCCCATGTGCATATGGGCTGGCAGCTGCTTTCACCGGAGCTATTGCAACATAGGCTGCTGCAAAGTCTCTGGTACCTGCATAGCCAGCCGCCGCTCTTCAACCTGCTCACGGGCCTTGCCTTGAAATGCTTTCCCGTACATTATGCGCTGGCATTGGAGTACCTGTTTATGTTGATGGGCTTCCTGCAAACCTGGCTGCTGTACCGCTCCCTGTATGAGCTCTGTACGCGCCGCTGGCTGGCGGCCGCCATTGCGGCTTATTGCTGCATCTCCCCCGCTTTCCTGCTGTATGAAAGCTGGTATTTTTACGCCATGATGGCCATGTGTGGGCTGTCGTGGTCCATGTGGTGCCTGATACGCTACCTGCAAACAGAAAAATTCGTGTGGGCGTGCGCGTTATTCGGCCTGCTGGCAATGCTGAGCCTTACGGTAAGCATGTTCCACCTGGGCTGGATACTGCTGGTAGTGTTGCTTTTATGCTTCCTGCAAAAGGCGCTGTGGCGGAAAACCTTGCTGGCAGCCATTTTCCCATTACTGGTGGTAGCGGGATGGTATGGTAAGAACGATTATCTCTTTGGCGAATTTACCGGTTCCACCTGGATGGGCATGAACATCTCACGCATCATGCTGCCGGTGTCGAAATCGGCGCCGCTGGCTGTTAAAGATGATACTACGCGGCATATTGCGGCGATTGGCCCTTTTCACTGTGTGAGCGACTATGCCCCCTGGCTGCCGGCAGACGCCCGCTACCCCGATATTCCTGCATTGCACGAAGCGACCAAGCCCGATGGCACCTGTAACCTTAACCACCTTCAATGCATCTGGATCGCGCAGCGCTTCAAAGCCGCCTCCCTGGCTGAACTGAAGGCGCATCCGCGTAACTATGCAAGCTTGGTGATGACCGCCCATGCGCTGTACTTCGCGCCTGCCAGCGAATACTTTCACCTGGCCGCTAATCGCAACAAGATCGCCGGCTATACGAAATTGTTCAACCTGGGGCAACACCCTATCTACAAAAATTATGTTTTCGTGTCCAGCGCCGTATTGGCCCTGCTTTATGCGCTGGCGTTTTCCGTACTGGCGTTACAGTTATACCGCCGGCGGAAATCCGCCACCGGCTGGCATTGGCAGGAAACCGCGGTGAGCTATGCCGCCTTCAATATCCTGTTCTTCCTGCTCATAGGCAACCTGCTGGAACTGGGCGAAAATATGCGCTTCCGCTTCCAGGTGATCCCCCTGTTCCTCTTTGTGCTCCTGTATTTGCTTTATAAGTTTAAAAAACAGCCGACAATTCATTAACTTTAATTTAATACGATATGTTCATCTAAAAATGTAACATCGTATCTTCAATGATGTGAATATTTTGAATGTAAATTAGTTTGTATGCGTTTGCAGAATGGTGAGAACCTGGAAAACATTATGACATTACCCGCTGTTATACCACAAAAGAAAGCGACCCGGAAAAAGGCGCCCGTAGCCAAAAAGAAGATGATCGCCCGGGATATCAGCTGGCTGGCCTTCAACGCCAGGGTGCTGCAGGAAGCCGCTGACGTTACTGTTCCCCTCCATGAAAGGATCCGCTTTCTCGGCATCTTCTCCAACAACCTCGATGAATTTTTCCGCGTAAGGGTGGCTACACTCAAACGCATGATGTCTTTCGGCAAATCTGCCAAAATGCATCTCGAAGAGAACCCCGATAAAATACTGGACGAGATACAAAGCACTGTAATCGAGCAACAGCGCGAGTTTGACAGGGTATGGAAAGATATCGTGGCGGAGATGGAAGCCCAGCATATCTTCCTCCGGACTGAAAAACAACTGAACAAGGAACAGCAAAAGTTTGTGCTCAACTACTTCAATGAACAGGTGCGCACAGCCATCATTCCGCTGATGATCGAAAGTATCCAGCAGTTCCCTATCCTGCGTGATAAATCCATTTATCTTGCGGTAGTACTGGCGCGGCAGGACAACTCCGTACGACAGAAATTTGCGCTGATAGAGATCCCGACCACCGTGCTGCCCCGCTTCATTGTACTGCCGGCCAAGGAAGGCGAGCATGATATCATCCTGCTGGAAGACCTGATCCGCTTCTGTTTACCAAATGTATTCTCCTATTTCGGCTATGATAAATTTTCTGCCCACATCATCAAAGTAACACGTGATGCGGAGCTGGATATCGATAACGATATCTCCGACAGCCTGATCCACCAGATCGAGAAGGGGCTGAAAGACCGCCGCAAAGGCAAGCCGGTACGCTTTGTATACGACAAAGATATCGACCCGCTGCTGCTGGAATACCTGATGCGGCGCCAGGGCTTATCCGGCAAGGATAACCTGATCCCCGGCGCGCGTATCCACAATTTCAAAGACTTCATGGATTTTCCGGAATCCATCTTCCCGCCACACCTGCACCGCAAAACCTTTATCCATCCGCTTTTCCTGAATGCCCCCAGCGTGATGCACGTGGTACAGCAACAGGATGTGATGCTGCATTTCCCCTACCATTCTTTCGATACCATCATCGACCTGCTGCGTGAAGCGGCCATCGATCCCAATGTATCGTCTATCAAAATAACTGCGTATAGGCTTGCCCGTAATTCCAAGATCGTGAATGCGTTGGTGAATGCCGCCCGCAACGGCAAGTCTGTTACCGTGGTGCTGGAACTGCGCGCCCGCTTTGATGAAGCGGCCAACCTGGAATGGAAATCCAGGCTCGAAGAAGAAGGCGTGAAAGTGTTCCTCGGCATCCCGGATATGAAAGTGCACGCGAAGCTCTGCGTGATCAAAAAACGGATCGGCACCAAAACCATCCAGTGCGGTTTTGTAAGCACCGGCAACCTCAACGAAAGAACAGCCCGCGTATATGGCGATCATTGCCTGCTCACCACCAACCGCACTATCATCGCAGATATCAACCGTATCTTCGCGTACCTCGAAAGTCCGCGGCATGATGTGAAGATCCTGGAAGGATGTAAAACCCTGCCTGTGAGCCCGCTCAACATGCGCAATACTTTCCTCCGGCTGATAGACCGCGAGATCAAGAATGCGCGTCATAAGAAGAAGGCCAGCATCATCATCAAGATGAACTCCCTTTCCGATGCCATCATGATCGGCAAGCTGTACGAGGCCGCCAAAGCCGGCGTAGATGTGAAAATGGTGATCCGCGGTATCTGCTGCGCCTATACCGAAAATAAAAAGTGGAAGAAAAATATCACAGCGGTGAGCATCGTGGACGAATACCTGGAACATGCCAGGGTATTCATTTTCCATCATGGCGGACAGGAAAAGGTGTACATCGCTTCCTGCGACTGGATGGTACGCAACCTTGATCACCGCGTAGAAGCGGCCGTGCCTATAACGGATCCGGCTATACGTAAAGAACTCGCCGATATCATGCAGATACAGCTTAGCGGTAACGTAAAAGCGCGTATTCTTGATAACGAACAGAAGAACGAGTATAAGAAAGAAGGAGATAAAAAGATCAGAACACAGGTAGAGATATACAAATATCTCCATGAAAAAAAATATGATTGAGATAAATTACGGATTACGAATTAAGAATTACGGATTTGTGGGGAAGATTCGCGATGAAGCCTTTAAAGTGCTCCAAGAGCTTCTTCGCGAATATCTTCCCCACAAATCCGTAATTCTTAATTCGTAATCCGTAATTTTTATACTTTTGCCTCTTTAACCAAAACGATCAGATGAAGCTAGCTGCGATAGATATAGGCTCAAATGCTGCCCGGTTGCTTATTTCAGAGGCATCTCCCAATAGTGCAGGCGCCATGGACTTTACCAAGGTGAACCTCATAAGGGTACCACTGAGGCTGGGCTTCGATGTGTTTGCCAACAGCACTATTTCTGAATCAAGGGCCACACATCTGATCAATACGATCAAGGCTTACAAG
Organism: Chitinophaga vietnamensis; assembly: GCF_902167635.1. Lineage (GTDB taxonomy): Bacteria > Bacteroidota > Bacteroidia > Chitinophagales > Chitinophagaceae > Chitinophaga > Chitinophaga vietnamensis. Next base: position 522,457 of record NZ_CABHMS010000003.1, on the reverse strand, counting down.
CTCCTGCTGGACGTTTACGAAGTGAAATACCTGAAAGCCTGCGCTACGTCAGCCATGCGCGATGCCTTGAACGGCCCTGAAATTTTACAGGAAGTAAGGAACCAGACCGGCATCGATGTCAAGATTATTACCGGACAGGAAGAAGCATCTTACATTTATGAGAACCATGTAGCAGAGCATATGGATGCCACCAAATCCTATCTCTACATCGATGTAGGCGGCGGCAGCACTGAACTTACATTCTTCAGCAACAAGCAACTCAAATTCAAAGAGTCCTTCAATATCGGCACCATCCGGCTCCTGCACAACCAGGTAACAGAAGCCGCCTGGCAGCAAATGAAAGACTTCCTCAAAACGCAGCTCAAAGGCAGCGGCCCTGTAATCGCCATCGGTTCCGGCGGTAACATCAACAAAATATTCTCGCTCTCCAAACGTAAAGAAGGCAAGCCCTTGTCGCTCGAAACGCTGAAAGACTACTACAAAGAATTCAGCAGCTTCACCGTAGAAGAACGCATACATCTCTACAACCTGCGCGAAGACCGTGCAGATGTAATTGTGCCGGCACTACAGATCTATGTGAATGTAATGCGCTGGGCAGATACGCCGGAGATATACGTGCCGAAGATCGGTTTGGCAGATGGTCTTATTCATGCGCTGTATGAAGAGATCGCGGCCACCGTTAGCCAGCCATAAAAAACATTTCCTTTTTACTGTTTATATCGCCACCTTTGCGCTAAACGCAAAAGGAACTGCTATGTCAGTGAATAAAGAAATCAAGCGCATCACCACGCATATACTGCAGAAGATGAAAGTAGACGGCGAAAAGATCTCTATGCTTACCGCCTATGATTATTCCATGGCCCGCATCTTTGATGATGCCGGCATAGATATATTGCTGGTAGGCGACTCTGCCTCCAACGTGATGGCCGGCCATGAAACCACCTTACCGATCACGCTCGACCAGATGATCTATCATGCTGCCTCTGTTGTGCGCGCCATCAAGCGTTGCTTCGTGATCGTAGACCTGCCCTTCGGCTCCTACCAGGGTAATTCCAAGGAAGCGCTCAACTCCACCATCCGCATCATGAAAGAAACCGGTGCACATGGTATCAAGATAGAAGGTGGAGAAGAGATCATCGAATCGGTGAAACGCATTATCTCCGCGGGTGTGCCGGTAATGGGCCACCTGGGCCTTACCCCGCAATCCATCTACAAATTCGGCACTTACGCTGTAAGAGCTACCGAAGAAGCGGAAGCCAATAAACTCATCAACGATGCCAAACTGTTGCAGGAAGCAGGCTGCTTTGCTATCGTCCTGGAAAAAATCCCCGCGCAACTCGCGAAGAAGGTAGCAGAAATCGTGGAGATACCTATCATCGGTATCGGCGCCGGTAAATATGTGGATGGCCAGGTGCTGGTGATGCACGATATGCTGGGCATCAACAAAGAGTTCAAGCCGCGCTTCCTCCGCCGCTACCTTGATCTCTACACCCAGATCTACGACGCCACACAGGCCTATATTCACGATGTGAAATCCAAAGATTTTCCGAACGAAAACGAACAATATTAATTACGAATTGCGAATTAAGAATTACGGATTTGTGGGGAGATATTTGCGAAGAAGCCCTTAAAGCGCTCAAAGTGCTTCTTCGCAAATATCTCCCCACAAATCCGTAATTCTTAATTCGCAATTCGTAATTTTTTCTTTACATTCGTTCCTCGATGAATCACCTGTTAAACATACAGCTTTCTCTTCTCTCTTATCTGCGGAGCACCTGCTCCCACGTGCCATGATAGGCATGAGGTGAATCTCTTCCTTATTTTTTTACTGTGATACGTATGACCTGCGTGGTAATTATTTTTTATAATTACTGTGCGGCAGCATGATTTGTTTGGTAAATCTTGTTGCATACCGGCCTCTTATATCAGAGAATGGCTGTGTCATGTCCATACGGTTCAGCAGTGATGGTATTTGTTTATTCACTGATCCGCACCGCGGCAAAGGCGGTGCATATAATTAATAATTCCTCACAGATTATGAAACGTGTAATGATTATCGGCGCCGGCAAGATCGGCGAAACAGCCGCTTTCCTGCTGCAACAGTCCGGCGATTACCAGGTAACCCTGGCAGACAACAACCCCTCGCTCCTCGATAAATGCCAGGAGCCCGGCATCCACAAAATCCAGGTGGATGTGAATGATGCCGGCGCGCTGCAACAGGCCCTGGAAGCGCAGGACATCGTACTCAGCGCCTGCCCCTTCTTCCTGAACGTGAAGATCGCTACCGCTGCCGCCAAAGCCAATACGCACTATTTCGATCTTACAGAAGATGTGGCCACCACCAATGCTATCCGGGAGATCGCACAAAAAGCAAGTGTGAGCTTTATGCCGCAATGCGGGCTGGCGCCGGGTTTTATCAGTATCGCCGCTTATGATATCGCCAAACAGTTTGACACCCTCGATGCCGTGAGACTTCGTGTAGGCGCACTGCCGCAGTTCCCCACCAACAGCCTGATGTATAACCTCACCTGGAGCACCGATGGCCTGATCAACGAATACTGCAATCCCTGCGATGCCATCTACGAAGGCGAACGCAAGGAAGTAATGCCCCTCGAAGGCTATGAACGCTTTGCGCTCGATGGCGTGGAATATGAAGCCTTCAACACCTCCGGCGGCCTCTCTGCCCTGGCGGAAATCCTCGATGGCAAAGTGTATAACCTCGATTACAAGACCGTGCGTTATCCCGGCCATTGCCAACTCATGAAGATATTGCTCAATGAGCTCAAGCTTAATAAAAAGAGAGATGTTTTGAAAGAAATTATGGAAGATAGCATACCTTTCACACCGCAGGATGTAGTGCTGGTATTCGTTTCCGTGTCCGGCACCATCAAGGGCCGTTCCGTGCAGCGCTCTTATTCCCGCAAGATCTATAACCAGGAGATTGCCGGAAGAGACTTCACCGCTATACAGCTCACCACTGCAGGCGCTGCCTGCGCGGTGATCGACCTGCACGCAAAAGGCCAGCTGCCCGCCAGCGGTTTCCTGCGCCAGGAAGACGTTTCCTTCAAAGAGCTGATCAACAACCGCTTTGCTGTGTACTATCGGGCTGACGCGCCTACAGGGCTTAACAACGAAATACCGGTGGCCATATCAAGCCCCGTAGCGGCGGGAGCCCGGTAGAAATAACTAAATATCAAAATAAAAAAATAACCAAATTCCAACATGCTAAGTGACATTCTTCAAGGCCTGATGAGCCGCTACCAGGAGCGGGTACCGGATGTGGCAGCCGTGATCGCCGCTATGGTAAAGGAAGGCATTATCAGTAATGCCAACGATATTGAGAACGATCATATCGCCTTCAGGACGATGGGCGTGCCTCACCTCGGCGTACAGTCGCTGGAGAAAATATTTCTCCACTACGGCTATACGAAAAGAGACCATTACCATTTCGCTGCCAAAAAGCTGGATGCCTGGTGGTATGCACCGCCGGCGCCACAATATCCGCGTATCTTCATCAGCGAGCTGCGGGTGAACGATCTCAGCAAAGCCGCACAGGATATCATTCACAGCTATACCAACGAAGTAACGGCCGATCCGGTAGATCAACTTGCATTAGACGATGCTGCTGCGGTAGATACTTTCCTGCACAGCGGTTTATGGCGTACCCCTACCCTGGCGGATTACAAGACGCTGGCAGCAGAAAGCGAATACGCGGCCTGGGTAATCTATAACCGTTACTACCTGAATCACTTCACGGTGAGCGTACATAACTTGCCCGCAGGATACAATACAGTGGCGGATTTCAACGCTTTCCTCGAACGCAACGGCTTCCTGCTGAATGATGCGGGCGGCAAGATCAAGACCAGCCCCGATGGCAACCTGCTGCAAAGCGCCACCGTAGCGCGCATGATCGAAGCGGAATTTGCAGGCAACGAGCATTACAAGATCGCAGGTTCTTATGTTGAATTCGCAGAGCGCAAAGTATTACCGGCCTTCATCCATCTCCCCCCGGGCGAGATCAGGCGCGAACATCGCCGCGAAGGCTTCGAAGCCGGCAATGCCGACAAGATCTTCGAAAGCACCTACGCTGCCCAAACAAAAAAAAGTTCCTAATTTAGTCAGTTCAATACACCACCATGGTAGAAGATATCTTAAAAGTATTCGGCATCACCGCCACGCAGAGCGGTGTGAGCACCGGCAAACACTGGCTGCCAGCAGGCGGCGCGGATATTGTTTCAGTATCTCCGGTTAATAACAAAACCATCGCTACGATCAAAAGCGCTACCCGCGAAGATTACGATGCCGTGGTTGCCACAGCGCAGGAAGCCTTCAAAGAATGGCGCCTGTGGCCCGCTCCACGCCGCGGCGAAATCGTACGCCAGCTCGGTGAAGCGCTGCGCAAACATAAAAAAGACCTTGGCCGCCTGGTATCCTGGGAGATGGGAAAGAGCCTCCAGGAGGGCTTTGGCGAGGTGCAGGAGATGATCGACATCTGCGATTTTGCCGTAGGATTATCACGTCAGCTGCATGGCCTCACCATGCACTCTGAACGTCCGGGCCATCGCATGTATGAACAGTGGCACCCCCTGGGCATCACCGGTATCATTTCCGCTTTCAACTTCCCGGTAGCTGTATGGAGCTGGAACTCCATGCTGGCCTGGGTTTGCGGCAATGTCTGCATCTGGAAGCCATCAGAAAAAACGCCGGTAACAGCGGTTGCCTGTCAGCGTATAGTGGAAGAAGTATTCGCCGCCAATGGCGTACCGGAAGGCGTTTGCTGCCTGGTTACCGGCGCCCGCGATACCGGTGAATGGCTATCGCACGATACCCGCATACCGCTGGTATCCGCTACCGGTTCCACCCGTATGGGCAAGGCCGTAGGCGCCGCTGTGGGCGCACGTTTGGGCCGCTCCCTGCTGGAGCTGGGCGGTAACAACGCCATCATCATCTCGCAGGATGCCGACCTTGATATGTCCATCATCGGCGCGGTATTTGGCGCAGTGGGCACTGCCGGCCAGCGTTGCACCAGCACCCGCAGGCTGATCATTCACGAGAGCGTTTACGACAGCTTCACATCCAAGCTGGTAAAAGCTTACGGCCAGTTACGCATCGGCAACCCGCTCGATGAGAACAACCACGTAGGACCACTGATCGATAAAGATGCCGTGAAGGCTTACCTCCATTCCATCGAGCAGGTGAAACAGCAAGGCGGCGCCTTCCTCGTGGAAGGCGGCGTGCTGGAAGGCCCGGGCTTCGAATCCGGCTGCTACGTGAAACCTTGTATAGCGGCAGTGGAGAACGTTTACGATATCGTACAGCATGAAACTTTCGCGCCCATCCTGTACGTGATGAAATACCAGACCCTCACAGAAGCGATCGCGATGCAGAACGATGTGCCGCAGGGCCTCTCTTCCGCTATCATGACGCTGAACCTGCGCGAGGCAGAGCAATTCCTCTCCCATGCGGGTTCCGACTGTGGTATCGCCAACGTAAATATCGGCACTTCCGGCGCCGAGATCGGTGGCGCTTTCGGCGGCGAAAAGGAAACCGGCGGCGGCCGCGAAAGCGGCTCCGATGCCTGGAAAGCGTATATGCGCAGGCAAACGAATACCATCAACTACTCCACCAAGCTGCCATTGGCGCAGGGGATCAAGTTTGACCTGTAAAAAAGTGTGTGAACAGTTTTGAGACTTTCGTAGCTCCGAGGCCCTTGCCTCGGAGCTTTTAATTTTCGTTTCAGGTTACGTGTCCCGATCAGATTTTTAAAAGCGGTTGATAAAATTCCTGTGTTAAATCGTTATAGCTACTTACCGTTCTGTCTATTACGATCCCTTCTACATACACCGACGAACATGGTTTTAAAATTTCAAAAAGAGTAGCGAGGTTAGAGAACCCCGCTTTTCGTTAAACGGAAACCATGCTTATGAGAAAAATATCTGAAGCAAAGAGTGCTTTCAAATACTCTTCCAGCTATAAATATTAGACATTTTTTTGAATATTCATATTCAACTTTTGTGCTACTACCGTGTTACGACCGGATACCTTGACAACCAAACCCTGCCCATATCCTTTATCATAAAGGGTTTTCAGGTCTTTAGCCTTCACCCCGAGTTGCCTTAACATGGCCGGAATATTTTCCGGGTCCCCGCAAATAACGATGGTTTTGCCGGCATTTTGCTTTACAAGACTGCCCATCATGGCTTCCAGGGCTTCCGCATCGGGGGCGGGGCGGTAATATTCCAGGTGGCAGTTTTTAGCAGTGGAAAGCGGTGTAACCGTTTGTACGCCGCGGTTCTGGAAGATGGTGTAGATCGCGTCTACCGGAATATCCCGAAGGGCGGAGGTAAGCGCCGCGGCCTCCTGCTGGCCCTCTGTGCTCAATCCGGGATCAGGCGAGGGCGTGGCTTCCGTTTCCGCCGCATTCACAAAAATAATAGTGGTTTCCGGCTCTGCCGCAAAGGCCCGGATGCCAGCCAGCAGCAGCACAGATAAAATAGCTGTTTTCAACATGATAATTTAAAATTAAAGATGATGCAATAAGGTGATTGACATTAATCCCGTGTAGATAATGGCAGATGGTTTTCCTGGTATAGAAGGAAGATGGATGTACTGCGAATGTAGCAGATGCAGGCAGTACAGAGAAATATTTTATGACGGCTGGTAAAGGAACTGGTTAATTGGTACGAAAATCGATAACACATAACCACCAAACCGGAAAGTGGTGCGTTTATCATTAATATGATCCGTGTTATACCGCTTTTTCATACCTTTAACTTTATCATGATATTAAAATCTTATAATAAAACGAAACATGAAATTGTTTAGTCGAGAGATGGCAGTCTTGGCAGGATGTGTTGCATTGATGACTGCATTTACCACACAAACCGTTGCACAAGGAAAAACCCCGCTTCCAAAGAACTGGCACTTGTTAAGCTACGACACCGACAGTGTTTACGGCACTGCTACCGAAAAAGCTTATAAAGAACTGCTCAAGGGCAAGAAAAGCACGCCCGTGATCGTAGCTGTGATCGATTCCGGCATCGATACGCTGCATGAAGACCTCCGCGGCATCTTATGGACCAACCCGGGAGAGATCCCCGGCAATGGCAAAGATGATGATGGGAACGGCTATGTGGACGATATCCATGGCTGGAACTTTCTCGGTGGTAAAGACGGCGGCAGCGTAAAGGAAGACTCTGACGAAGCTACCCGCGAATACTACCGCTACAAGCACCTCTACGGCAATCCAGACTCCGCACTGAACAAGGATTCCAAAGAATACGCTACCTGGCAGCAGCTGCAAAAGAAAGTAGAGAAACCTACCTCGCAGGATAAGGTCACCTACAAGAACATGACCAAGCTACAGGAGAACCTGAACAAATGCGAAACCATCCTCAAAGGATATTTACATAAAGATGATTTCACAGTAGCACAGCTGGACAGCATCCAAACCACCAGCCAGGACGTGCTGCTGGCGCGCAATTTCATGAGCCGCCTGCTGAAGAGCACCGGCGATGAGCCGCTGTCGTTCAGCGACTTCAAAATGGAATTCGACGAATACATGAACAGCCTGAAACGCAAGGCAGAAAGCGGTGACGTGCTGCCCAATGCCAACCGTCAGCGCATCGTAGGCGATAACCTCGAAGATATCAACGACAAACATTACGGTAACAACGACGTGATGGGCCAGTTCGGTTTCCACGGCACCCACGTATCCGGTATCATTGCCGCCCTGCGCAATAATGGCATCGGTATGGATGGCGTGGCCGACAATGTTCGTATTATGTTTGTAAAGGCCGTTCCTGACGGCGACGAACGCGATAAGGATATTGCCCTCGCCATCCGTTATGCGGTCGATAATGGCGCGCAAATCATCAATATGAGCTTTGGCAAGCCCTACTCCCCTCATAAGGACTGGGTAGACGATGCCGTGCGCTATGCCGAGAAGAAAGGCGTATTGCTGATACATGCTGCCGGCAACGATGGCAACAACAACGACTCTATCCCCAACTATCCCAATCCCTTCTATCTCGATGGTACCCGCGCCACCAACTTCGTGACCGTGGGCGCCAGCAGCACTGGCAGAGGCAATGATAAAGTAGCCAACTTCTCCAACTACGGCAAAAAAGAAGTAGACCTCTTCGCTCCGGGCGTACAGATCTACTCTACTATTCCGGGCGGTAACAAATACGGCAGCGCCAGCGGCACCAGTATGGCTTCGCCGGTAGTGGCAGGCGTAGCTGCGCTCGTGCTCTCCTACTACCCCGACCTGAGTGCACGCCAGCTGAAATATGTATTGGAAAAAAGCGCGCAGCCATTACCGGATGGCACTACCATGGTCAATAAACCTGGCAGCAGCGATGTACAGGTGCCCTTCGCCGATCTGTCGGCCACCGGAGGCATCGTAAATGCTTATGAAGCGCTGAAAGTAGCTGCAACGATCAAAGGAGAGAACGTGAAGAAGAAGCAGCACAAAGCAAAGATGAAATCAGTAAAGAAGAACTAGAGATATTTAGGAATTTTTTGATTTAGGGATTTTTTGATTTAGGGATTTTTTGATTTGATCAAATCAAAAAATCCCCAAATCAAGAAATCCCTAAATTATTTTACGATCCGCAAACTGAAGGGATATCTGTAGCTAACCCCGTTGCTTGCCTTCACGGCTCCCACAATAGAGAATACCAGGTTCAGTATCCACAATATGCCGTGTAAGCCCATCCAGCTCCAGCCCCAGTGAAAATCGAACATGTCGTGACGGTTGCTCCAGAACGTACCGAGCGACCATAAGCCGAAAGAGATAAAGCCGATGATACCGAGCAGAACGGAAATCAGGCTGAGCGTGATCTGGAAATTGATAGCTTCCTTGCCCTGATCGTCTACAAATGCGGATTCGTTGCGTTTGATCAGCCAGAGGATCAGCACACCGATGATGTTGCCCACCCCTGGTATGATCATCATACCAACGATACCTCCCAGGTGTATGAACGTTCCCCAGGTTCTTTCATCTTTTTGATTCATAAAAATAGAGATTAAGGATATATTGTTACCAATAGCCCCGGAGGGCCGATAGCCTGGTAGAAAGAAAAAAACTACAAACCTGTAAGCCGGATTCTGTTTCCGCCTTGCGACGGAATGCTATCATTTATCTTCGATGACGTTCGCACGCCACCTGTATCTGCCTACCCTCGGTCATCGGGCGAGCAGCCCTCAAACGACCGTTTACATGGCATTTCAGCACGCAAGGTTTACCCGCATCAACAGTTACCTGCCTATGCCGTGGGCGCTTACCCCACATTTTCACCCTTACCCCGCAGGAGCATGCCCCTGCGCGGCGGTTATTTTCTGTGGCACTGGCTGTACTTCCCGAAGGAAGCCCCACCCGTTAGGTGGTGCGTTGCTCTGCGCTGTCCGGACTTTCCTTCCCTGCGCTCAAGTCACAGGAACGATAGCACGGTTTGTAGTTGAACGACAAAAATACCGGAAATACTTGAGAATACAAGGGTTGGAAGCCCCTGAAGCGCTCAAAGCGCTTCAAGGGCTTTGAGCCTTATTACCTAAACGTAATTTCAGTAGCGCCATAGCCATACTTGCCATGGTATTGATTGACGAAGTTAGCTACTTCCGGCGTGCGGCGCAGGATGCTGTGTATTTCATCGCGCAGCTTGCCTTTGCCTACTCCGTGGATCACCACCATGTTGTGCTGATGGTGGGTGATGGCCAGATCAAGGTAACGTTGGAAGGCATTGAGCTGGATGGCCAGTATGGCGATGTTGCTAAGGCCTTTCCAGTTCTTTTCCAATGCTTCGATATGCAGATCCACTTCCTGTTTGGGTTCGAGGGTGGTTTCCGGCTGCAGTTCTATTTTGCTCAGCAGACTGGCGAAGTTGCCGGAGCCCAGTTTGGTGATCGCTGGCTTTTTGGCCGCCTGCTGCTGTGGCGCGACCGGCGGTTCCGGCGCTTTCTCCGGAAATTTATCGAACAAAGGGATGGACAGCGTGGCTTCAGCTTTGGTGCGCAGCTCTTCCAATTGTGTAAACATCTGTTTGGGCTTGATCTTCCAGGTCTTCTGTACAGACGCGGCCAGCTTGGGTTGCGGTTCTTTCAGGAAGAAGGTGAACTCGAAGCGCGGATTATCATTCAGCGATTCAAACAGCAGGTCGGCGAGGTAAAAATGATTGTAAGGCTGTATTTCGTTTTTGATCTCAAGGTCCAGCTGGTTGTTGAGCCATATCTGGAAATAGAAGCGCATGGCATGCGGCGTATCGTTGAACAGGTGAAACTTCATGAGCCGCACCGTTTCGTCGAAACCATCAAACTGGTACACGGGCAGCACGGAAAGGAACATGCCTTTATCTGTCTTAAATACTTCGTATTTGCTGCGGTCTACTTTTATCTCATCGCCAGGAATCAGCCTGGGCTTGGGTTGCACCAGTTTCTCCTTGGAGAAACGATGAAAATAAGGGAAGTCTATCTGATCGAGGTACACGGGGAAAGCTGTACCTTTTATTTCGATCATCACCATATTATCATTCACAAGATCCACTACTGTACCTTCTTCTTTAGAGCTCAACAGTAGTATTTTGTCACCTATTTCGTATTTCATAATTGCATTCTTCAACCTGCAAAATTATAATTTTTTTTAACAGGGAAGAAGAGTCGGGCGGGCACGCAGCTCTCCTGTGCCATAAAAAATGGTGATACTCACAGGTACGGCTATATGAAAGCGCGTCGTTAGCGGTCAGGGCGCATAGCGGTCGCGGTCTTTCTTTTCAGGATGGCGGCGCATGTATTCATCAACAGAAATGGGGCCGCTGCCTTCGATCAGGAAAAAGATCAACAGGAACAGCACAAGGATAGAAAGGCCTAACATAGGATAAACATTGAACAGACCCGTACGGGAGTGCACAAAAAACACGGCTCCCAGCAAAATAGGTATGTTGGCCGCAGCCGCCAGCCTGGTATACAGGCCTGCCGCCATGAACAACCCGCCTACAATATGCGCGAAAACGATATAGTGCGCAAGAAAGAAAGACAGGGTAGTAAGTGCTGGATTTTCATTGATCATCGTGGTGAGCGCATCCCTGTTCTCTACGAACAGCACGCCTACCCACCCCAGGAAGCCTCCGAGACCAATACGCAACACACTTAGCCATTTGGGATGATGTGCATCACCCCAACTTTCAATTCGTTGTAGCATGTTCATAAAATATGATTTTAAGATCAAAGAGCTACCCTGAAGTTACGAAGAATAATTATTTCCGCAGCTTGCTGTGCGTATAGCTGTAGAGGAAGTAGATGGTAAGCCCGATCACCAGCCATACAGAGAACACGATCCAGTTTTTGAGGGCGATCTCTGTCATGAGGTAAAAGCAGCTCAGCAGGCCGAGCACTGGTATCAGCGACAGCTTGCGGGTAAAGGAAAGGAAGGTTACGATTACGGATACGATCACAAAGAAGAAGAAGGGAATATTGTGTTTCCATACCTCCCAGCCACCGCTGAAAGAGAGCCTGCTGGCCAGTTCTCCACGGAATACAAGGATCAGCAGGATCACAAGGCCCGGCACGATATAACGGCTATTGATATACGGCAGGCGGAAACGTTTGTCGCCGGTATTTTTCTCCTGCTCCGGCAACATCAGTACGCCGCCGCACACGAGGATGAAGGCAAAGAGGGTACCTATGCTGGTAAGGTCTGTTACGATGGTGAGGTTCAGGAACAGCGCCGGCACACCTACGATAATACCGGTGATGATAGTAGCAAAAGAAGGCGTTTTGAAGCGTGGGTGTATCTTGCTGAAACGCTTTGGCAGCAGGCCATCGCGGCTCATGCTCATCCAGATACGGGGCTGCCCGATCTGGAAGACGAGCAATACGCTGGTGGTGGCCACCACTGCGCTCACCGAGATGAGGTAGCTGATCCAGGGCATGTGCACTTCGTTGAATACGAATGCCAGCGGGTCTTCCACTTTCAATTTGTAAAACGGCACCATACCGGTAAGCACAAACGAAACGAGGATATAGAGCACGGTGCAGATGATCAGGGAATAGATCATGCCTTTGGGCAGATCTCGTTGCGGGTTGGCGCATTCTTCGGCAGTGGTACTTACCGCGTCAAAGCCAATATAGGCAAAGAATACAGCGGATACGCCTTTCAGCACACCGGAGAAACCATTCGGCATGAATGGCGACCAGTTACCGGGATTCACATAAAAGAAGCCTACGACGATCACAAAGAGGATCACCAGTATCTTCAGCGCTACCATGAGATTGGCGCTACGCTTGCTTTCGCGGATACCCACATAGGCGAGATAGGTGATCAGCACTACTACGATAAAGGCCGGCAGGTTGAGGATCACGGGGATATTGCCAATATGCGGCGCGTTGGCAATCACGCCGGGCGTAGCGCTGTCGTAATTGCTTTGCAGCCAGTCGGGCAAACTGAGCCCCAGGCCTTTCAAGAGGTTATTGAAGTAACCGCTCCACGAAATGGCGACGGCAATATTTCCGATAGCATATTCCAGGATGAGCGCCCAGCCGATGACCCAGGCCGCCAGCTCCCCGAAGGTAACGTAAGAATAAGTGTAGGCGCTGCCGGATACCGGCACGCGGGAGGCAAATTCAGCATAACACAGGGCAGAGAAGCCGCAGGTGATAGCGGTGATCACAAACAGCAAAGACACGCCCGGACCGCCGTGAAAAGAGGCTTCCCCGATGGTGGAGAAGATACCTGCGCCAATCACCGCTGCAATACCCATCGCGGTGAGGTCTCTCACTTTCAGTACCTTATGTAATCCGCCTGTTTCATGGCCATCCGCCAATCCATCATTGGCATCTTTCAAAATTGTGGACAGGGATTTTTTTCGAAACAGCGAATTGGACATAAGTGGATTTTTGGATTTATGGATTTACAGATTTGCGAATTGTATGGTTGTTTTGTTGTAAAGTTTGCGAAGATAAACAACAAAACATCAATACAATCCGTAAATCTGCAAATCCATAAATTCATCAATAATTTGTGGTATGCGAATATATGGGATTTTAGAAATAAAAACTATTGCTGGCGGTCTAAAAGATAGTCTGCAAGTTCCATCAGCGGCTTTTTGCGGGCCGAGAGCACCGCGATGCTATCCAGGCTCTGGAAGGCCTGCTGCTGGAATCTTTCCTTCTCTTTTTCGGCCCATACATCGGCCTTGCAATCGCGGAACAGTTGCAGCACGCGGGCTACTTTATCATCCGGAGAAGAGGCCAGGAGCCGCTTCAGCTCTGTGCGCTGGGCGGGGTTGCAGAGTTCCAGCGCTTTGAGGAGCAGGAAGGTCTTTTTATTTACGAGGATATCTCCCCCCTGTTGTTTCCCAAATTTTTCCGGATCGCCGAAGGCGTCGAGCACATCGTCCTGTATCTGGAAGGCGATGCCGATATTTTTGCCGAACTGGTAGATATGATCCTGGTTGCCATCGCTGCCGCCGCCGATGATGGCGCCGAGTTGCAGGCTGGCAGCCAGCAGCACGGAGGTTTTCAGGCCGATCATATTAACGTAGTCGTGATATTGCACACTTTCAGGCTCCATGCTTTCGAAGTCCATATCCAGTTGCTGGCCTTCACACACTTCGATGGCAGCTTTATTGAAAACGGAGATGACTCTTTGTTTGTAGCGCGATTGCACCTTATTGAGGCGGTCGTACACGGAGATCAGCATGACGTCGCCGGCCAGGATGGCCGCGGGTTCGCCATAGATCGTATGCACGGTAGGCTGGCTGCGGCGCAGGGGCGCCTTGTCCATGATATCGTCGTGAATGAGCGTGAAGTTGTGGAACAGCTCCACTGCATTGCCTACCTGGAATGCGTCGGGGTGCAGCTCATCAAATAATTCATTGCCCATCAGGCAAAGCACAGGCCTGATACGTTTGCCACCGATCTCGAGGATGTGGGTTGCGGCATTGTACAAACGCTGCGGCGTTGCCGGAAACTGCTGTGGTTCAAACTGCTGGCTAAACTGTACTATTAACTCTTTAAATGAATGCATCTCTGGTAGATGGTTTTATACTGCCCCGCACCGATGGCGCGGGCAGTTTTGTCGTTTATTTCTTTTTCTTTTTGGTGGCGGCCTTTTTGGGCGTGGCTTTTTTAGCGGGCGGCGCTTTCTTCACCGGCGCTTCTTTAGCGGCGGCTTTCTTCGGCTTTGCAGCTGCCTTCTTCGGCACGGCTGCTTTTTTAGCCGTTGCTTTTTTGGCGGGCGCTTTTTTCACCGGCGCTTTCTCTTCTGCCACTACTTCTTTTTCTTTTTTCACCGCCTTCCTGGTTTTCTTTACCGGTGCGGCAGGCGCTTCCGGTACGGGTTCCAGCGGCGCTACCGGTTTAGCGGTAACAGTGGAAATCGGCAAGGCTGCTTCGGGCACTTCGGCAGGCGTGATCACGGAATGCGACAGCTCCGGCTGATCGGCCGCGACGATAACATGTTCCCGCTCAGGGCGCCATTGCTTTTTCGGCATCTGCTGTGCGCCACGTTTTTCTTTTTTCTTCTTGTGCGGCTGAGCTGTTGGCGCTGCCTGCAATTCATCTTCCAGCTCATAATCCAGCTGGCGTTTGGCGAGGTTGGCGGCCACCACGCGGATATTCACCTTCTCGCCTATACGAAAACGGCGACCGCTGTGAAGCCCTACCAGCGCGTATTCCGACTCATTGAAAACGTATTCTTCTTTTTTATTGAGGTTATGTACGCTCACAAGGCCTTCGCATTTAGTATCCACGGTTTCTACCCAGAAGCCGAAATGCGCCACCCCGCTCACCACCCCTTCAAAGGTATGGCCAATGAACTGCTGCATATATTCCACCTGTTTGTATTTGTTGGCGGCCCGCTCCGCCTCCATGGCCTTGCGTTCCATCTCGGAGCAATGCTTGCATTTCTTCTCCATCTGTTTGTCGGGATGAATATCGTTGGCCAGGCATTCGGCCAGCACGCGGTGTACCAGCACATCGGGGTAACGGCGGATGGGCGATGTGAAGTGACAGTAGTCTTCAAATCCAAGCCCATAGTGCCCTACGTTATCTACCGTATAGACGGCCTTGGCCATGGTGCGGATCCCCAGGGTTTCCAGCACATGTTGCTCCGGCTTGCCCTGCACCAATTGCAACATTTTGTTGAAAGAGCGGGCAATGCCTTCCGGCGAGCTCAGGTCGAACTTGTAGCCGAATTTGGCAGCAAAGGAAGAGAATACTTTCAGCTTCTCTTCGTCCGGCGTATCGTGCACGCGGTACGGGAAAGGCACCGGCTGTTTGTTGACGCGCAGCTTGGCAACATACGTCGCAATGGTACGATTGGCCAGCAGCATGAACTCTTCGATGAGCTGGTGGGCTTCCTTGCTTTCTTTGATCACGATGCCTACAGGTTTGCCATCCTCGTCGAGCTTGAAGCGTACCTCTTGCGAGGAGAAGTTGATAGCGCCTTTGCTAAAACGCTCCTGGCGCAGGGTTTGGGCGATCTTGTTCAGCAGCAGGATCTCTTTTTCGTATAGTCCTTTCCGTTGTTCAATGATCTCCTGTACATCTTCATACGTAAAACGGTGATCGGAGTGGATCACGGTGCGGCCTATCCAGTGTTGTTTTACTTCTCCCTTCTCATTCATCTGGAACATGGCGGAGAAGGTATATTTATCTTCATGCGGGCGGAGTGAGCAGAGCTCATTCGATATTTTCTCCGGCAGCATCGGCAGTACGCGGTCGGGCAGGTACACGGAGGTAGCGCGTTTATCGGCCTCTTTGTCCAGCTCGGTGCCGGGCAGCACATAATGGCTTACATCGGCGATGTGCACGCCGATCTCATACAGGCCGTTTTTGAGCGGACGTATGGAGATGGCGTCGTCAAAGTCTTTCGCATCAACGGGGTCGATGGTGAAGGTGAGTATCTTGCGGCAGTCTTTTCTTTTTCGTACTTCCGTATCCGTTATCTTTTCTTCGAGGTGGGCAAGTTCATCGGTCACTTCCTTGGGGAAGTTGAGCGGGAAGCCGGCTTCGATGAGGATCTCTTTCATGGCCAGGTCGTTGGTATCGCTGGCGTCGAGAATTTCGATGATCTCCCCTACCGGTTTGCGGGATTTTTCGCCCCAGGCCACGATCTTCACAACGGCTTTATCGCCTGTTTTGGCGCCGTTGAGCGAGTTGGCGGGGATATAGATGTCAGGCATGAACATGCCTTTTTCCGGGATGAGAAAGCCGAAACTTTTGCTCACCTGGAGAGTGCCGGTAAATTCGGTTTTATTTCGTTTAAGGATCTCCGTTATAACGCCTTCCATCCGGCCCTGGTTGCGGGCCTGCTTGATCACATCCACCAGTACTTCGTCTTTATCGAGGGCGGTATGCAGGTTTTTCTGCTTTACCATGATGTCTTTGGTGAGACCGGGCACGATCACGAAAGCCATACCGGAGCGGGTTACTTCCACAACGCCTCTGAAGGTTTTCTTCTGGCTGCCGTGTTTTTTATCTTTCTTTTTTTTACTCATGACACATTGGAGTTATCATTGATTGAAGGTGGGCAGTGATCTGCCTACATAATCAAAAATAAAGTTATTAAATGAACTTGCTTCCCCGAACAGGAAAGAGACTTCAACAGGCATAACAGCCACGCGGAGGTTTTGTTCTGTCAGTGTTTTTTGCAGGAGGTGCAGTCTGACAGCGTCTTTCTCGGTGGTGATGACCATCTTTTCGTGTCCGGGCAGGTCGTTCAGTTCTTTTTTAATTTTAGCCACGTCCTTTTCTGAATAGTAATAATGATCCGGGAAAGGCAGGAGGAATACCTCCTGGTAGCGCGTTCTCAATTCATTCAGCAATGGCTCCGGCCTGGCGATGCCGCAGGCCAGCAGTACGGTGGCGTTGGCGGGCAGTGCTACGGGTTCGTGACTGACCATATCATACAACGCACCATATTGCAAGGTAGTGAAAAAGAGCCGCTGATGCGGCAGCGGGCGAATTTCTTTTTCTATGGCTTCCTTTTCCGCAAGGGAAAGGTTGGGGGGGCACTTGGAAACGATGATGCAGCCGGCGCGCTCATAGCCTTTGCGGCCTTCACGGAGGCGGCCAAAAGGCACCACATGATCGCGGGTGAAGCGGCGCTTATAATCCGTGATGAGGATATTCATGCCGGGTTTGATAGACCGGTGCTGGAAGGCATCATCCAGCAGCACCACCTGCGTTTCGGGCTCATCGCCCAACAGTTGCGGGATGGCGAGCATCCGCTCCTCTCCCACACATACTTTAATATCCGGAAATTTCTCATGGAACTGCATGGGTTCATCGCCGATATCGGCGGCGGTGCTGTGTTCATCGGCCAGGATATAGCCGCTGGTGCGGCGGTTGTAGCCGCGACTGAGGGTAGCCACCTTGTATTCCTCTTTGAGCAGGCGGATGAGGTATTCCACGTGCGGCGTTTTGCCGGTGCCGCCTACGGAGAGGTTGCCGGCGGCGATGGTAGGGATATCAAATTCCACAGCGGTGAGCAGGCCACGGTCGTATAGTTTGTTACGGATCCACATCACCAGTCCGTATAGCAATGAGAAGGGATATAGGAGAAAATTCAGGTATCTCAGCACTTGTTCTTATTTTGTAAAATGATAAATATGATCGGGCGTGATAGCGGTTTTCAGCATCACGTCCTGTTCGCCGGCATCCGCGATGAGCGTTACCGGCTCAAACAGGGAAAGGCCTATGGTCCGTACATCTGCGCGGCACTGTTGCAGGAAGCGGTCGTACATGCCTTTACCATAGCCCACGCGGTGCCCCTGGCGGTCGAATGCCAGCAAAGGTACAAATACCAGGTCGATGTCTGCCGGCTGGATACGAATGCCGCCTGCCGGTTCCGGGATGCCGTATTTGTTATTTACGAGCACGGTGGTATCGTCCCAGAGGTAGTGTGTCATTTCGCCGGAAGCCATGTCAGACTTTGAGAGCGTCCATTGCAGGTGCGGGTACTTTTCTTTCATCCAGCGGATGAGGGGCCAGGTATCGGCCTCCCTTTTTTCCGTGATGGGCAGGAAGACGTGCACACAGTGGATATCCGAATAGTTGAGCAGCCTGCAATTGGCCAGCAGCGCGGCATTCATGCTGGCGATAGCTTCCGTGGAAAGCTGCATGCGCAACTCCAGGAAGCGTTTTCGTATATCCTTTTTCGTGGTCATGACAGCGAACTGTTGAGCGAAGCCGACAACAACTGTGCCTGTTCGCGTACAAATGCCTTATCGACAGCCGCGGCCTGCGGCACCCTGCCTATCCGCGGAATGCCGCTCCATTGCACGATCTCCTCTTCATTGCTATGATGCGCGCCGCTGAACACCCATCCTATAACGGGCACGCCTGTATGTTGCAGCATGCGGGCGGTGAGCATGGAATGATTGATACTGCCGAGATAATTTTGCGAGACGATGATCACGCGGGCTTCCAATTCCCTGATCAGGTCGATGGTGAACTGCTGATCGTTCACCGGCGCCATCAATCCGCCGGCGCCTTCGATCACAAGCATCCGGTTGCGGGGCTGCAAAGCCGCCGCCCGGGCAACGATGCGGCTGGTATCGATCACCACATTTTCCATCCGTGCCGCCAGGTGCGGCGATGCCGGCTCCTGCAGGCGGTAAGCCTCTTCATGACATACACTCAAAGGGTTGCTCAGCAAAGCCTGTACGGTGGCCGTATCAGTTCCATCCACCAGCCCGGATTGTATCGGCTTCCAGTAGTCGGCCTGCAGCGCTTCGGTCACAATGGCCGACACCAGCGTTTTGCCCACACCGGTGCCAATACCGGTAATAAAGATGTAGTTGTTCATCGGGGCAAATATAAAGGCAATAATCGTTTTTACAGATAGTTATGGGCTTGCTGTATGGATAAAGGCAGGTTCAAGCCAGTTTAAAGCCAGTATAAAGCCTGTCATGATATTTGGGAAATCCCTTACTTTCGTAGACAACCTTTTTATTATGAAATATTGCCAAAACATACTCGAAACGATCGGACATACCCCATTAGTAAAACTGAACCGTGTGGCTGCTTCCCTGCCCTGCCCCGTATTTGCCAAAGTGGAGTTCTTTAACCCGGGCAACTCCATCAAAGACCGTATGGCATTGAAGATGGTGGAAGAAGCGGAAAAGAAAGGGCTGCTCAAACCCGGCGGCACCATCATTGAAGGCACTTCCGGCAATACCGGCATGGGCCTCGCCATCACCGCGGTGATCAAAGGCTATAAATGTATCTTCACCACCACCGATAAACAATCCAAAGAAAAAGTAGATATCCTCAAGGCTGTAGGCGCCGAAGTGATTGTATGCCCTACCAACGTAGAGCCTGAAGATCCGCGCTCCTACTACTCTGTATCGAAAAGACTGGCCACCGAGATACCCAATTCTTTCTACGTAAACCAGTACGATAACCTCGCCAACCGCGATGCGCACTACGAACAAACCGGCCCCGAGATCTGGGAACAGACCGATGGCAAAATCACGCACCTCGTAGTAGCCACAGGCACCGGCGGTACCATAACCGGTACCGGTAAATACCTGAAAGAGAAAAACCCGAATATAAAAGTGTGGGCCATCGACAGCTATGGATCATTGCTGAAGAAATATTTCGAGACCGGAGAAATCGATATGAGCGAGGTATATCCTTATATCACAGAAGGCATCGGTGAAGATTTTGTGCCGCAGAACTACGATATGAGCGTGATCGATCACTTCGAGAAAGTGACCGATAAAGACGGCGCCGTGATGGCCCGCCGCATCACCAAGGAAGAAGGCATTTTTGTAGGCTACTCCGCAGGATCCGCGCTGGCAGGGCTGATACAGCTGAAAGCGCAGCTCAAACCGGACGACCTGGTAGTGGTGATCTTCCACGATCATGGCAGCCGCTATGTAGGCAAAGTATACAACGACCAATGGATGATGGAACGCGGATTCCTGGATGTGAAAACGGTAAGAGACGTGGTGAACGGCCGCCGCAACCAGCCACTGGTAACGATCGGCGCCGACGAGAAAGTGAGCGAAGCCATTGCGCGCATGAAGAAATTCGACATCGAACATATTCCCGTGAAGAATGGTAACGAGATCATTGGCTCCGTATCAGAAAGCGGCTTGTTCAACAAACTCATTGATGATGCCAACCTGAAAGATGCCCTCATCAGGCAGGTCATGCAGGCGCCCTTCCCGCTGGTAAAAGAAGATACGCCGATTGAAAAACTCGCAGTTTATATCAACAAGGAAAATGGTGCGGTGCTTACCCGCGATGAAAGCGGCGATCATCACATCATCACCAAATACGATATTATCCAGGCACTGGGAAGACAATAAACATGCATTATACCGATCAGTTACAACGTAGTGTGGTGCTGGAGAAGGCGCCACGGCGGATCATTTCGCTGGTGCCTTCCCAGACCGAACTGCTGTATAGTCTCGGGCTGGATGCAGCAGTGGTGGGCATCACCAAATTCTGCGTACATCCGTTGACGTGGTTCCGCAGCAAAACCCGTGTAGGCGGCACCAAAAACGTGCATGCCGATGTGATCCGCGAACTGCAACCCGACCTCATCATCGCCAATAAAGAAGAGAACACCCAACAGGATATCACCGCGCTGATGGCGCACTACCCTGTGTGGGTGAGCAATGTACAATCATTGGAAGATGCTTACGGTATGATCGCCGGCGTAGGTGCGATTACACAGCGCTCCTCCGCAGCAGCAGCATTGATCAGTGAAATAGAAAGTAATTTCACCCGGCTGAAACCCTTGCCGGCGCCGGTTCCTGCGGCCTACTTCATCTGGCGCGAACCCTGGATGGTAGCCGGCGGCGATACCTTCATCCACCAGATGATGGGAGCCTGCGGCCTGCAAAATGTTTTCGGCGCGCAATTGCGTTATCCTGCCGTTAGCGCTGCCAGCCTGGCTTCCAGCGGATGCAAACTGGTTTTGTTATCGTCAGAGCCTTATCCTTTCAAAGAAAAACATATCGCTGAATTGCAGGCCATAGTGCCGGAAGCCGCCATCCGCCTGGTCGACGGCGAGATGTTCTCCTGGTATGGCAGCCGGCTGCTCGAAGCGCCCGCCTATTTTAATTCCCTGCTGGAAAATATTTTTTGATACAGGCAACCTCTCCGCCTGATGCTCCGTAAAAATGAATAAACAATCATCTTTATGGAAAGAAGAGACTTTGTCACTAACATTGGTCTTACCCTGGCATTGGCCTGTACAGCGGGTTTGGCGGCCTGCAGCAAAGGAAGCGATAATAATCCTAATCCGAATCCGAACCCTGGCGGCGGCAGCAATGCAAAGCTCACCGCTAATCTCACCAGCGATCTACCTAACGTAGGAGATTATAAAATTTCCGGTGGCGTGATCCTGATCCGCACCGGCACAGGCAATACCACAGCGGATTTCGTGGCATTGTCCAGTACGTGTACCCATCAGGGTTGTACCGTTGCCGACTACAATAAAACATCCCACCTGATCGAATGCAATTGCCATGGCAGCCGCTTCACCACCACAGGCGCCGTGAGCAACGGCCCGGCCACTACGCCTTTGGCGGCCTATGCTATCAACATCAATGGAAATACATTGACCGTCTCCTGACCAGGATTAAACGGATTTATAAGATTACCCTGATTTAACACGAAGATCAACTAGGTTCCAGCCCTTGAAGCGCTCGAAGCGCTTCAAGGGCTTCTTCGCTTAAATCCGCTATCATTAATCTTCGCTTTGATCTCGTAGCTTAAATCAGGAAAATCTTATTAATCCGTTTAATCCTGGTCTAAAAATCGTTATAAATCTTGTTTTTAAGTCCTTATATTTGCTTTCCTAAAAATTAAAATACATATCAAGCGTATGGGAAAATACAGAGCTGGCGTATTATTCGGCGAAGAGCTGGATGCGCTGTATAACGATGCCAAAGACAACGGATTTGCTATGCCTGCCGTGAACGTAGTGGGTACTAACTCCGTAAACGCAGTACTGGAAACAGCGGCTAAAGTAAATTCACCGGTGATTATACAGTTTTCCAACGGTGGCGCCCAGTTCTTTGCTGGTAAAGGCATGCCTAATGACAAGCTGCAGGCGAACATTGCCGGTGGTATCTCCGGTGCGAAGCACGTACATGAAGTAGCTAAATACTATGGTGTGCCCGTAGTGCTGCATACAGACCATGCCGCCAAAAAATGGCTGCCCTGGATCGATGGCCTGCTCACCGCTGGTGAAGAGTATTTCAAGCTGCATGGCCAGCCCCTGTATAGCTCTCACATGCTGGACCTCTCTGAAGAGCCGCTGCACGAAAATATTGAGATCTCTCACAAATATTACGAGCGTATGAGCAAACTGGGCATGTCCATCGAAATCGAGCTGGGCGTGACTGGTGGCGAAGAAGATGGCGTGGACAATTCCGGTGTAGACAACTCCAAACTGTACACCCAGCCTGAAGATGTAGCGTTTGCGTATGAAACACTGTCGAAAGTGGGCAGTCGTTTCACCGTAGCTGCTGCTTTCGGTAACGTACACGGCGTTTACAGCCCGGGCAATGTGGAACTGCGCCCGGTGATCCTGCACAACAGCCAGGAATATATCCAACAGAAATTTGGTACCAAAGCCAAACCGGTATACTATGTATTCCACGGCGGTAGCGGCTCTCCGAAACATCAGATCGCTGAAGCCCTCACCTACGGCGTGATCAAGATGAACATCGATACCGACATGCAATGGGCATTCTGGGAAGGCGTACACGATTACTACGAAGCGAAAAAAGCATACCTGCAAGGTCAGCTCGGCAACCCTGAAGGTGCTGACAAGCCCAACAAAAAATACTACGATCCTCGCGTATGGCTGCGCAAAGGCGAAGAAACCTTTGTAAAGCGTCTGGAAGAAGCCTTCCAGGACCTGAACTGCATCAACAGGAACGCATATTAATTAGGATTACATTGAACAATTAGGGGGAGGATATTCGCGAAGAAGCCCTGAAGCGCTCAAAGTGCTCCAAGGGCTTCTTCGCGAATATCCTCCCACAAATCCGTAATTTTAATTCGTAATCCGTAATTAATTATAATTCGTATCTTGCACCACTATTTTCTAATCTAATAGCAAAATATGTCTAGCTGGTTTAAGCGAATTAAACAAGGCATCTCCACCTCTACCAGTGAAAAGAAAGAAGCACCGGACGGGTTGTGGCATAAATGTCCTAACTGTAAGAAAACCACCACTGTAAAGGATCTGAGGGAGCATTACTACGTATGTGACAAATGTAATTATCACAATCGTATCAACTCCGCCGAGTATTTTGAGATCATATTTGACAACAACCAGTTCGAAGAACTGTTCCCCAATATTTATCCCACCGATTTCCTGGGCTTCAAAGACCTGAAACCTTATAGCGAAAGGCTGCAAGAAGCACAGAAAAAGTCAGGCCTGAAAGATGCCATGACAGTAGGCGCGGGTAAAGTATCGGGTAATGACCTGGTAGTAGCCTGTATGGATTTCAACTTCATCGGAGGCTCCATGGGCTCTGTGGTGGGTGAAAAGATCGCCCGTTCCATCGACTATTGCATTGTACACAAGATGCCGCTGATGATCATTTCCAAATCCGGCGGCGCCCGTATGATGGAAAGTGCATTTTCACTGATGCAGATGGCTAAAACATCCGCCAAGCTCACGCAGCTGGCCAATGCAAGGCTGCCTTACATCTCTATGATGACCGACCCTACCACCGGTGGAGTAACAGCATCTTACGCGATGCTCGGCGACCTCAACATCGCTGAACCCGGCGCCCTCATTGGTTTTGCAGGTCCCAGGATCATCAAGGAAACAATCAAAAAAGACCTCCCTGCGGGATTCCAGAGCGCAGAGTTCCTGCTGGAAAAAGGCTTCCTGGATTTCATCATGGATAGAAAAGAATTAAAGACCAGGCTCGCCTCCGTGCTGAGCCTGTTCAAGCATTAATAAATTAGTGTCATGCCCCTGAAGTGCTACCGGCGCTTCAGGGGCTGTCCATCTAAAAGAAATGGCAGAATTAAAAAACAGATCGGCATATTACGAATACGCAATAGAAGATAAATATATTGCCGGACTGGTATTGACAGGAACAGAGATCAAATCCATACGTGCAGGCAAGGTGAGTTTCAACGATGCGTTCTGCTATTTTTCCAAAGGAGAATTGTTTGTTAAGAGCCTGCACATTGCCGAATATTCCCACGGCACCTACGCCAACCACGATCCCCTCCGCGAAAGGAAGCTGTTGCTGACTAAACGCGAACTGAAGAAGATAGAGAACAAGATCAAAGAGAAAGGCTATACCATCATCCCGCTGAGAATGTTCATCAACGAAAAAAGCCTGGCCAAAATGGAAATCGGCGTGGGCAAGGGTAAGAAGTTACACGACAAGCGCGACACTATCAAACAGCGTGAATCCGAGCGTGAGCTGAGAAGGCAGTTTAAATAATACACCACATATTTAAAAAGATCCCCTTTGAAAACTTTGTCCAGTTTCAGCAAGCACCTGACCGTACTGTGCCTGGCCGCCTGTACCCTGCTACTCTCCTGCCGTTCCGGGGAGAAGCTCTACAACAAAGGCCGCTACGATGAAGCCGTGGCCGCCTTCGTAAAGAAATTACAGCGCCGCCCGCACGATGCCACCGCCCTGCAACTATTGCCGCAGGCCTACAACCACGCTGTTCAACAACATGAAGACCGCGTGAATGGATACCTGCGTTCCAACAATCCGCTCAAATGGGAATCTGTACGCAATGAATATCGCGTACTGCAAAATCTCTATAACACCATTCACAGCGCTCCTGCCGCCCTCACTGTGGTACAACCCAAAGACTACCGCAATGCCATCATAGGCGCACAGGAAAATGCCGCTGAAGTCCGCTACAATATGGGCGTATCGCTGCTCAACAAAGGCGATAAAGCCGACGCACGCCGCGCCTACGACGAGTTCTACGCCGCGCTCAAAATTGTGCCCAGCTACCGCGACGCCAATAA
Organism: Chitinophaga vietnamensis; assembly: GCF_902167635.1. GTDB lineage: Bacteria > Bacteroidota > Bacteroidia > Chitinophagales > Chitinophagaceae > Chitinophaga > Chitinophaga vietnamensis. The sequence goes on along the minus strand of NZ_CABHMS010000003.1, from coordinate 497,472 downwards.
CCTGATGAGCGAAGCCTATCAGCAAGGCGTGGAAAACGTTGTGATCAGCCAGATAGATGTAGCCTCCGCCTACTATCAGTTCAGCGCCGACCAGTTCCGCGACTATCTCGTACGCAGCCTGCAACAACGCAATATCAACCGCTTTGTACAGTTCTTCGACGAACGCGTAGCCCGCAATGAAAATGTACGCGCCGATCAATACCTCGAACTGCGCTTCTACGATTTCATTGTAGGCCAGACCTATGTAGACCACTACCAGCGCGATGTTTCAAAGGAGATCGTTGTAAATACCTACAAGGATACTACCGGAAGAGAGATCAATGTATATGAAACAGTAAGGGCTACACTGTTCATCACCAAGAAAACCGTGGTGTCTAAAGGCTTGCTCGATTACCGCATCTCCGACACCAATAACGGCCAGGTGCTGCGCCAGGACCGCATTCCAGGCAGCTATACCTGGCTGAACCAGTTTGGTACCTATCGCGGCGATTCACGTGCGCTCAGCAATGAAGACCGTGCTCTGATCGGCGGTATAGACCAGCCACCGCCACCACCGCAAACATTGTTCATGGAGTTTACACGGCCCATCTATGACCAATTAGAGCGCGACCTGCGCAGCTTTTACAGCAATCTTTGATCAGGATTGAATATAACTGTTTAACAGCGGAATGAGCTGATGAGCAGGCACTACCCCGCTCTGGCGCCACAGGAGCTTGCCTTCGCGGTATAACAAGAGCGTGGGCACGCTGGCGATCTGCCATTGCGCAGCCAGCTTGGGATTTTTATCGATATCTATCTGAACGATCCTGAGCGTATCGCCCAGCCTGGCTTTCACATCTTTGAGTATCGGCGGCACCATCTTGCAAGGCCCGCACCAGGTAGCGAAGCAATCGATCAGTACGGGAGTAGCCGACTGCAGGATAGTTTGCAGATTTTCCATAGCGCACGGTTTTAGTCCGCCTGCAAAGTAAACACTTTTCAGCAACTTGCATATATCCCTGAAAATGCGTAAATCTGCTTGCAAAACTTGCACCCCTATGAGCCTTATCTCCTATATTGTGTATTTCGCCTGGCTACTGTCGGAAATATTGTTACATCGCCTGCTGCGCGGCGGCAAGAGCAGCGACAAGAAAAAGCAGGACCGTGGCAGCCTCGCACTGATCTGGATCGTCCTCATCATCTGCCTGAATATAGCGGTCGTGATCACACAATTCAGCTCCTACCCGATTGTACACGATGGACGCACGATGCATTATATTGGCCTCGCCATCATCATCGCCGGCATGCTATTCCGTTATGCTGCCATCGCTTCGCTGGGAAGGCTTTTCACGGTGGTAGTCACCATCCGCGAAGGACATACCATTAAAAAAGATGGTCTCTACAAATTGATCAGGCATCCCGCGTATGCCGGCTCCCTGCTGTCTTTCCTCGGATTCGGTCTTTCCCTCAACAACTGGATTGGCCTGCTGGTAGCATTTGTACCGGTATTGTTTTCTTTTATTTACCGGATGAATATAGAAGAGAAAATGTTGCTGGAGCAGTTTGGGGAAGCGTACAGTGATTATATGAGGACAACCAAACGTGTATTGCCATGGATATATTAGGAAATTGGATCCCATCGCCTACTTTTGCACTTTCCTATATTTTTTAAATTACTTTTTTAATGAGACTAAACCTGACCTTCTTGTTAATCGTCATCCTATGTACGACTGCATGCAAGAAAGACTCTGCTATATCGGAAAATGATCCCAATGCCAATTTACCGATAAGCACTGTTTCTCAAACATCCGCAACGGATACCATCACCTGGTATCTAAAAAGCGATGGCCACTGCGACTCTATCCGTAACACATATCTATTAAGCGGTAATCGTGTAATGTCTGTGATAAAGAACATCTGGGATACTAATAGCAGAATATCCAAACAGACAAATTATGATATTGAGAACGGCGCTATGAAAGAAACGTCATCTATTCAATATGAGTATGACAAGGGCACTGGGCTTCTGTCAAAAGTTTACAGGTATAATAATGGTCAATATACCGGATTTGATACACTGTTCTATCAAGGCAACAGGCTCAATAAATTAATGAGGGCTAAAAAAATACAAGACACCTCGACCGTGTATACAGAGATAAGTGAATATGATTGGAGCGGAGATAATCTTATAGAGCAACGACGATTGAATTACGTCAGGCAAGGAACGGCAACTTCATTAACGAATAAATATAAATATACCTTTGAGGCAGGTACCAACCCACTATTCCTCAAAACCGGACTATCAGGCATTAACGATGGAGGCTCTCTTTCCCAGAACATGATATCCAAACAAGTGGAAGAAGATGCAAAAGGTAATACGGTAGTCAATTTAGATTACAACCGAACCTATAATAAGCGGGGATACCCTGTACAGGAAATGCTCAAGTATACTGACTATAACGGAAATGTAATTACAGCTACTTATAATTACACATATACCTATCGACCATATTAAATATTTAGGGATTTTTTGATTTACGGATTTATTGATTTAATTGAGGCGGAGATAATAACATTGTTCATCTCCGCTTCAATTAAATCAATAAATCCGTAAATCAAAAAATCCCTAAATATTTATTACTTGTTCAAATTCGGATTATTCTGTTGTTCGCTGACTGGAATACTAAAAAGATAGTATGGGCTCTGTGGCTTGAAAGCCGTACCATCAGGGAATTTGAGGGTACGATGACCGCGTATCCTGATCCTTTTACCGCCGGCGCCATTCGGGATTACGATAGTGCTATCGCCGCCATTCCAGGAAGTGAATGGCTTGCGTACCACGGTGCCGTTGGTGCGGATGATATCTGAAAGCGAAAATCCTTCTCCCCATAATTCTTTTCTTCTTTCAACGAGGATGGTATCAACAAGACTGCCGCTGCCTTGTACATAAGGATAGGCGCCACGCGCCTGCCGGAGCGTGTTGAGACTGGTTACCGCAGCGGCGGTGTTGCCCGCGCGGGCATTGCCTTCCGCCTCGATGAGGTACATCTCCGCTGTTCTCATCAACACAAAATCACCGATCAATGCCTGCTGGTCGCGGAAGCGGAACTTCTGGTAACGCAGGTAACCTTCCCTGGATGGCAAGGTATCCCACTGGAATAATTTCGTACGTACGTCGCCGTTAGTAAAGAAATCTTTGAAGAAAGGATCGGCCATGAAGCTGTAGTAGTAAGAGCCGGGAGATGACACATCCAGGAAGTGGAAGTTGTAGCTCGCGGTGCTCTGGTTGGGCGTTTGCGCATGCCCCCAGATCCATTCTACATTGTTCACATCGTTGAATCCTTTGAGGTAGTCGTCCTGCGACATGAGCGGATAGCCGGCGCGGGCCAGTACAGCCTTCTCCGCCGCTTTGCTCCAGTTCTGTGTTTGCAGGTAAGCTCTTGCCAGCAGGCCTTCCACTACATTGATATCGATCTTATGCTTTTTGCCGGGATCGCGCTGATAGCCTTGCAGCAGCGGTTCTGCGGCCAGCAGGTCGGCGATCACCTGATCGTACACCTGTTTGATAGTAGCTCTGGGCTTGCCTGGCGTGTTAGCCGTAGCAGGCTCGGTGTAGATGGGCACTGCCTTCGCATTCGGATCTACGATGGTACCGAACTGATAGAAGGACGCCAGCACCAGGTAGCTGTTGGCGCGTAAGGCCAGGGCCTGGCCTTTGAGGCGCTGCTTGCGGCTTTCATCGCCGGTAGCTTTATCTACGTTGGCGATGATGCCATTGCAGTTATCGATCGTTTTGTAGAGGATGGTCCAGTAAGCGTTCACACGGTTTTTAGTAGGGTCTGCCATCTCCACAAATGTATAAGCATCCCGCAAACCGTATTTGGTGGTCACTGCCACATCGCTGCCCATCGCATCGCTGGCGCGGGCGATGGAGGTATATCCTGGTACGGAGTAGGTGAAAAATGTTTCCATCATATAAGCCCAGGTACCGTTGATCACCGTTTCTACGTTATCTGCGGTAGCATATGCCTGATCCTGCGTAACGGCGTTGGTAGGCTTCTGGTCAAGGAAGTCCTTGCTGCACGCCGACAACAGCGTAGCAGAAAGTATCGTGAGTATGATTGATCTGTTCTTTTTCATGATATTATTTTTAGAAGCTCAGGTTAATACCGGCAGATAAAGATTTGATAGCCGGGTAACGATAATAGGTAACACCATCGATCGACTGCTCAGGGTCCATCCCTTTGTGTTTATACAGGGTGATAAGGTTTTCTCCCTGTACGTACACCACGAGATTGTGGATGTGCGCGCGTTGCATCAGTGATTTCGGGAAGGTGTAGCTCAGGTTCAGGTTCTTGAGACGGGCATAGGTAGCGTCGTAGAGCCAGCGGGTAGACGCGCTGGTCCAGGTGCTGGTATTAGTGCTGAGCGCGGGAACATTGGTGACATCGCCCGGTTTCTGCCAGCGGTCGAGTATTTCGGTAGACCATGCACGGCCGGTTGCAGAGCCAAGGTGCATCAGCCAGGGGTAATCGTTGTCAAGTATTTTACCACCCAGGCTGTAAGCCCAGAGGAACGACAACGACACGCCTTTATAGCTGAAGGTATTGGTCAAACCTCCGATCGCATCGGGCAATGCAGAGCCGGAATAGTACTGTGTAGCAGAGCTGTAAGTGCCGGTGGTAGTGCGTTTGCCGTCAGCGCCGGTGGTGTACCAGCGTGGTGCGCCCGTTTGCGGATCCACACCTGCCCAGTCGCGCAGGTAGAAATCATAGATAGAATGACCGACAGATAATTTCTTGGTACCTACGATGATATCACCCTGTGGCAGCGAGGTCACTTTGTTTTTGTAATGAGAGATATTGAAATCCACTACCCAGCTGAAATCCTTCGTCTGTACAGGAACGCCGCGGAGCGTGAGGTCCACGCCGGTATTTCTCAGTGCGCCGATGTTGGCATCGATGGCGCCGTAACCGGTAGATGGCGGCTTAGGCAGGGAGAACAGCAGATCGCGGGAGCTGCGCTGGAAAAATTCCACGGTACCGCTCAAGCGGTTATTCAGTATGGCGAAATCCACGCCCACATTGAGGTTGAGGTTCGTTTCCCATTTCAGGTCTTTGTTGTAGATCTTGTTACGGTATACGCCGCCTTCGCCCAGGTTGCTGTTCACTACAAACAGCGGCATGTAATAATAGTAACTGCCGAGGTTGTCGTTACCTTGTGCGCCGTAGCTGGCTTTCAGCGTGAGGAGATTAAAGAAAGAAGAATTTTTGAGGAAGTCTTCTTCTGTAATTTTCCAGGAAGCGCCGAGCGACCAGAAGGTTCCCCAGCGCCTGTTTGGTGCGAAGCGTGAAGAGCCGTCAGTACGCAATGATCCGGAGAAGAAATATTTTCCTTTGTAATCATATTCTGCTCTGGCGAGATAACTGGAAAGCGTATAGTTATCGGAGTAGCCTGTGAAATCCTGCAGCAGGGAGGCATCTGCAGGTTCATCCACGCCGATCACGGGGAAGCCGGAGCGGCTGCCATCTGTGAAAGTGTAGGTGAATTTATAGGCTTCCTGTCCGGCCAGCACGCTGATGTGATGTTTCTCATTGAAGAGCTGCTCATAGGTGAGCAGGTTGTTGAAAGTCCAGCTGAAAGTGCGGTAGTTGGCACGGTCTACAGTACCGCCCACAGCGGCGTCGAAGCCGAGCAGCGGATTCGTATAGTCGTGTGTAAGGCGGGCCGCATAATCTGCATTATAGCTGGATTTAAATTTCAGACCGCGCCAGATGGTAGCTTCGCCGTATGCACGTACGGAGATATCATCGCGGGTCTGGTTATGTTTATCAATACCGGAAGTTTGTACCAGGTTGGTTCTGGGATTGATCGCATCGGGGCGGTAAGCACCGTAGTCGAAGATCCTGTTCCCGCTGGCATCCAGCAAATATGCGCCAGTGGCGGGATCGCGCTGGTACACCGGGTAGAATGAAGGTGTGAAACGACCGTAGTTAATATAGTTATCGGAGCGGCTATCTTCAGATGGAGGCGCTTGTTGATCAGAGTGAGCGCCGCCCAGGTTGAGGCCTACTTTCAGCCATTTCTTTGCATCCACATCAAAGTTGGCGCGCACGTTATAACGTTTGAAGCCGGAGCCGAGATAGATGCCCTGATCATTGAGATAACCACCGGAGAGATAGTAGCGTGTTTTTTCAGTGGAGCCACTGATGGCTACATCTGCTTCGGTACGTTGACCGGTACGTTGCATGGCTTTGTTCCAGTCGTCGTTCCAGAGCGCATGTGCGCCGGATACCAGTTTGCCGTCGGTGCCCACCGGTTGTGGAAAAGCGGTGCCATAAGGGTTGATGCCAAGGTCGCTCACTACGTTGCTGCTGGCGGATGCCGCAGCTGCAGAGGCGGAGAGGCCATTGAGCAAGGCGGTGTTACGCAGCGATTCCCAATAGAGGCGGAAGTAATCGTCGGTACTAACCTGTGCATAGTCTTTCACGGCTCTTTTGGAAAAGCCCTGGCTTACGCGCACATCAATGTTGGTGCCATTGATCTTTCCTTTTTTAGTGGTGATGATGATCACGCCATTAGCGCCGCGGGAGCCGTATAATGCGCTGGAAGAGGCGTCTTTGAGGATACTGATAGACTCAATATCAAAGGGGCTGATGGCATTGATATTACCGCCATAGGGCACGCCGTCTACCACATACAGCGGATCAGATGAGGCATTCACAGAGCCGATACCACGGATGCGGATCGTAGCGTCTGTACCTGGCTGGCCGCTGGCAGAGGAGCTCTGCACGCCGGCTGCAAGGCCTTGCAAGCCTTTCGATACGCTGGAGATCTGGCGGTTGGCCAGCTCCTCTCCTTTGATCTGCGATACCGAACCGGTGTAGGAATTTTTCTTCGCGGTGCCATATGCGACGATCACTACTTCATCGATATCTTTTCCGGAAGAAGATAATAAGATGGTCAACGGCGCCGTGCTGATGGGCAGCTCCTGCGATTGCATGCCGATGTAACTTACCACCAGCGTAGTGGCGGCGGGATCGGTGATCTCTAAGTGGAACTTGCCATCAGCGCCGGATACAACGCCTTTGGTGGTTCCCTTTACTACCACAGATGCGCCGGGCAGCGGTTCTTTTTCTTTGGCGGATAAAATGGTGCCGGTTACCGTGCGGGTCTGCGCGAATGCAGCCAGCGGCCCGAACAGCCATAAGAGGATAATAAATCTCTGTAACATAAGATGGTGTTGAAGATGATTGGTTTATTCTGAAAATGGCAAAACGAAACAGGTACCTGCTGATGCAGGTATTTAGCGATGATTCCCATTAATACTTTTCTTGTTCCTGGTGACAGTACGCAGTAAAATCAGCAGCTACACATTCGGATGAAGCTACAACAACAAAGCTGCTGGCAGATGTGGACTGGTTGGTAAAAACATGTCATAAAACGGCTTCCTTTCATGTGATTCAATTATACTCTAGTATTCCTATAGACTAATGGGACGCAAAGCTAGTGGATAGGATTCAATCTACAAAAGAAAAGTTAAAAATTTAATCGATTTGTTATGAACGGGACATGAGCAGGACAATGATAACGCCGCTCGTGGTGAGCGTAATATTGGCCACGGCATACGCCACCGTATAGCCCAGCGCGGGCACTTTACTATTCAAGGCATCTTGTACCGCAAGCAATGGCGCCGACTCGTCATGCGCGCCTGCGCAGGCGCCCAATCCAATTGCCGGATGGAATTTGAAAACATACTTCGCCAGGAAAAGCGCCACCACCATGGGTAATAAGCTCAGGACCGCGCCCGCCAGGAAAAGTGTCAGGCCTTTTTCTCTCAGCCCTGTCAGGAAGCCTTCACTGGAGGTAAGTCCTACCATCGCGATGAACACATGCAGGCCCAGTTTGGTCAGCACCCATTGCGATGCGGGCGGGATATATCCAAACGTGGGCCGCAAACCGCGCAGCCATCCAAAGAAAAGGCCCGCCAGCAGCGCGCCGCCGCTGGTGCTTAATTCTATCGGCACATTGCCGGCGTGAAAGGTCAAGGCGCCCACCAAGGTACCGGCAACAATACCTCCGGCGAGATAAACGATATCTGTTTCCACTCCCGAGCGTTCTTTGTAACCCAGCAGCGATACGGCTTTGTCCAGCTCCTCCTGGATGCCCACCAGTTGCAATACATCTCCTTTTTGCAGCACGGTGAGATAAGACAAAGGAATTTCAATGCCGGCCCTCGTGAGCTTACGTACGCTGATGCCATGAAAATCCGGATGTTTGACCAGGGTATGAATGGGCCGGCCTCTCAGCGCTTTATTAGTGACCACCACGGTAATATCCTGCACCGGGAAAGTAAGGAGTCCTACATCTGCTACTTCCTTTCCCAGCAGGTTGTCGGACCCGATAGCAGAGATGCGCTGCCCTCCTACCGCGATGATATCGCCGGTTTGCAAAATGAAGTCCGGACTGGTTTCCATGAGGGCGCCGGCTCGGCGTATCCGCAAAATATAAAGCGCTCTTTTTTTATCGTGCAACATCTGCTCTACGTTGCGCACCGTGCGGCCGGCCAACTCTCCATTGATCAGGTAAGCCCGGAAAGCCGCCTGGTCGTAGGCATTGCTGATGCTCGTCTCTTCCTCTGCGGCATTATCATTCATCTGCGCTTCCATTTCTTTTGTTTGCTCGATCAGCTTTGCACGGCTGCCCGACATAAACCAGGGACCTATCACCGACAGGAACCAGCTGGTGCCCGCAGTACCAAAAATATAGGTGACGGCATAGGCCACGGGTATCTGGTCTATCAGCCTTGTCTTTTCATCTGCGGCCAGGTTGAGATCATTGATGGTATTGGATGCCACGCCGATGATGGCGGAGCAGGTATTGGCGCCGGACATCAGTCCGGCGGAAGTGCCTACATCAAAACGCAGCAGCGACGCGATGCCCCAGCAAAAGAGCAGGCTGCTGCAACAGACGATGAAAGAGAACAATGCCAGTGGCAGGCCATCTTTCCGCAGGGCCTGGAAAAACTGCGGCCCGATACCGTAGCCGGTACAAAAGAGGAAGAAAAGAAAGAAGATAGATTTGGCACTACCGGGAATGGCTATATGAAAACTGCCGATGGCGATACCCACCAGCAGCACGCCCGTAACGGTGCCCAATGTAAATCCTTTGATATGCACCTTGCCGATCAGGAATCCGATCATGAGGGTGAGCATCACGGCTATTTCCGGATATTTCTGTAATGTAGCGATCAACCAGGTGAGCATAAGCGAGCAATAAGGTTTCGCATATACTACAAATATCCGGGTGGAATGGTTCTGTAAAATTTCAGGCGTTACCGCTTTCGAAACCTTCGTCGATCAGCCAGTTGCCGCTGTCGGCGGCTGCAGTGGCCAGTTCATCACAGCGGTTATTGAAAGGGTTGCTGGCATGTCCTTTCACCCATTTCATGGTCACGCGGTGCTTGCGGTATAATGGTATGAAACGTAACCAGAGGTCTTTGTTCTTTTTGTCTTTGAAATTGGTTTTCACCCAGCTCCACAGCCATCCTTTTTCGATGCTGTCCACTACATATTTACTATCGGTATAGATGGTGAGAGGCACGCCATCTTTTTTAAGCGCTTCCAGCCCCACAATCACGGCCAGCAGCTCCATACGGTTATTAGTAGTTTTACGGTAGCCTTGCGAGAGTTCCTTCCTGATGTTCCCCCAGATGAGCACAACGCCATATCCGCCCGGGCCGGGGTTTCCACGGGAGGCCCCATCTGTGTATATGATTAGTTCCGACAAAATATTTATGAATTTATTGATTTACAGATTTATGGATTGTATTGGTGTTTTATTGTTTAAGGGTGTGAAGATAAAAAACAAAACGACAAAACAACAAAACACCAATACAATCCATAAATCCGTAAATCAATAAATCCATAAATATTTACACCTGAAATACGCCTACATTAAATGCGCTTTCTATGGGTGCGTTGTTGGCGGCTTTGATACTTTCGGATATGCGTGAGCGTGTGTCTGCCGGGTCGATGATGTCATCTACCCAGAGCCTGGCGGCGGCGTAATAAGGGGTGGTTTGCGCGTTGTATCTTTCTGTGATCTCGGCCAGCAGCTTGCTTTCTGCTTCGGGCGTGATGGTTTCTCCTTTGGCTTTGAGAGAGGCCACCTGGATCTGTAATAATGTTTTGGCGGCTTGTTCGCCACCCATCACCGCGATCTTGGCCGTAGGCCAGGCATAGATGAAACGCGGATCATAGGCCTTGCCACACATGGCGTAGTTGCCCGCCCCATAAGAGTTACCGATGATGATCGTGATCTTCGGCACTACCGAGTTGGATACGGCATTCACCAGTTTGGCGCCGTCTTTAATGATGCCGGCATGTTCGCTGCGACTGCCCACCATGAAGCCGGTAACATCCTGTAAAAATACCAAGGGTATCTTTTTCTGGTTGCAGTTCATGATGAAGCGCGCGGCCTTGTCGGCGCTGTCGTTGTAGATCACGCCACCCATCTGCATTTCGCCTTTGCGGCTCTTCACGATCTTGCGTTGGTTGGCAACGATACCTACTGCCCACCCATCGATGCGGGCATAGCCACAGAGGATACTCTTGCCATAATCTTGCTTGTATTGATCAAAAACAGAATCATCAACGATACGTGTGATTACTTCCAGCATATCATAAGGACGGGAACTATCGGCAGGCAGCACGCTGTACAGCTCTTCTACCGGCTTCTGTGGCGGCGCCGGCTTGATACGGTCGAAACCCGCTGTGGCGGCATGTCCTATCTTCGATACGATCTGTTTGATGCGATCAAGACACTCTTCATCGGTCTTGAATTTATAATCCGCGATGCCGGATATTTCGGTATGCGTAACGGCGCCACCGAGTGTTTCAGCATCTACGTCCTCTCCTATGGCGGCTTTCACGAGGTAAGGGCCGGCGAGGAAGATAGAGCCGTTACCTTCTACCATCAGCACTTCATCGCTCATAATAGGCAGGTAGGCGCCGCCGGCTACACAGCTGCCCATCACGGCGGCGATCTGTGTGATGCCCATGGCGCTCATGCGGGCATTGTTGCGGAATATGCGGCCAAAGTGTTCTTTGTCGGGGAAGATCTCATCCTGCATGGGCAGGAATACGCCGGCACTGTCTACCAGGTAGATCACGGGCAATTTATTTTCCATGGCGATCTCCTGCAGGCGCAGGTTCTTTTTGCCCGTGAGCGGGAACCAGGCCCCGGCCTTTACAGTCATGTCATTGGCAACGATCATGCACTGGCGGCCGCTTACATAGCCGATGCCGCCAACGGTGCCACCGGCGGGGCATCCGCCGTATTCGGGGTACATATCATAGGCGGTGAAGGCGCCAATTTCGGTGAAGGTGCTGTCCTTATCAATGAGGTAGTTGATACGCTCCCTTGCGGTGAGCTTGCCCCGCTGTCTTACTTTCTCGAGGCTCTTCTTTCCGCCGCCCTGCTCTATCACTCCCAGGCGCTGCTTCATTGTACTGATAGCCATCCGGATGGCATCTTCATTTTTATTGTTTTCCAGTTCCTGTTGATTCATAACGATGTTTATTTTGTAAATTACGAATAACGTAATTCCAAACCTCAATTTATGTCATTTACAAACCATATCGCTGATTCACTGGAAAGTCTTTATAACGGGGAGCCCTGGATCGGCGTGACTTACAAGGAGCATCTCACGCGTATTAATTCCTTCCAGGCTGTGCAACGCGTCAAAGGGTCGAATTGTATCTGGCAGATCGTGAACCATGTTGTTTACTGGCATCAGCGCGTGCAGCGCTATATTTATAATGAGGCGCCGGAGCAGGATGGCGACCTGCCGGATTTCTACATGCCCGATAATCATGGAGAGGAGAACTGGAAGGCTACGTTGCACCGCCTGGATCACTCTTTTAAAACGGTGACAGACACCATCCGGAAATTCCCGGAGGATAAGCTGTTCGAGACCTTCCCCGGCACCGATAACCGCGCGATCTATTACCTGCAGGGCCTTTGCGAGCATGATGCCTATCATCTCGGTCAGATCGTGCTATTGCATAAATATTATTAAGCGCCGCTGAGATCCATATCATAACGCTGCTCATAGAGCTGCTGTCCCCATAACTGCATATACTTTTCGCCGCTGCGGCGGAAGCCCGCCTGTTTGTACAGCGCGATGGCCCTGGCTTGCAGGCTGGTGGTCATGAGATAGATATGCTGGTAGTTTTTTTCTTTACAGAAAGAGATGGCTTCCGACAGCAAACGTTTGCCCAGTCCCTGTCCCCGGAAATCGGGATGTACCAGCAGCCACTTCAGCTGCGCCAGGTGGCGCGAGGATGCCAGCACGGCTACGGTGCCGACTATACGACCTTCGGCTACTGCCAGGATGATACGGTCTTTCGCGGGGGAATAGCTCGACAGGAACTCATGTACCGTTTTGCAGGTATCTGTTTCAAAGGCAAGATTGTAGCCGGTTTCAGCGGCATAGAGCGATCCATGCAGATGGATCAGGAAACCGGCATCGCCGGGTTGCAACTGGTAACGGAAGTGTACTTCAGGCAGGGCGGCCGTTTCCGGCGAGAGCAATTGTCTCACGGCTTTCATGGAGGCAGCCAGCTGTTGTTGCTTTGGTTCGGGCAAGGGCTCCAGCAGGCGGCGTATGCCGGCGCCGGTGGCCTGTTCCGCGATGGCCAGTTGCTGCCGCCCTTCCGCTGTGATCTGTAAAAAGAAGCTGCGCGCATCCATCCGTGATTGCTGCCGTGAGATCAACCCTTGTTTTTCCATCGCCCGCGTTACACGGGTAAGGTACCCGCCATCGGTACGGGTGGCAGCCGCCAGTTGACCCGCCGTACACTTTTCAATGGCCGATAATTCTTTCAACACCCGCATTTCTGTCAGTGATAATTTAACGGAGGCAAGATGATCATCCAGCCGTTCGGCTACCTCCGCATAAAACCGGTTGAAATGGTGGATCTCTCCCGCCACATCGTGAAAGGAATTCATAGGTATTTGTTTATCAACAAAAATTGTAATATAATTTGACAAAAGCAAATTATTTGTTTGACCACAGCAAATACTTTACTGGCGGGAAGAATGATAGAAAAGATAAATCCTATTCCATATATTTGGTGCTTCATTAAATTGGATATATGTCGCCAGCCTTGTTATTTTCATTTGTAGTCGCCTATTTTGTCATACTGCTGATAGTGGCCTGGTACACCGGCCGCAATGCCAACAATGAGTCCTTTTTCATTGGCAACCGTAACAGTAACTGGATGCTGGTTGCCTTCGGGATGATCGGTACTTCTTTGAGCGGCGTTACCTTTGTAAGCGTTCCAGGCGACGTAGGCACCAAGGCCTTTACGTATTTCCAGATCACCCTGGGATATTGTATCGGTTATCTCACCATTGCTTTTGTGCTGATACCATTGTATTACCGTTTGCAATTAACCTCTATCTATAATTATCTCAACACCCGTTTCGGGATGACCTCCTACAAAACGGGCGCCTCTTTCTTTATCCTCTCCCGCACGCTGGGCGCCACTGCCAGGCTGTTCCTCGTGGTGAGAATATTACAGGAAGCGATCCTCCAGAATTTTCATGTGCCGTTTGTAGTCACCACCCTGATCATCCTCCTGATGATCCTCGTGTATACCTACGAGGGCGGCGTAAAAACAATCGTATATACGGACACGTTACAGACCACCTGTATGCTGGCCGGGCTGGTGATCTGTGTATTTTATATCCTGCATACCATGCATCTCAGCTTTGGCGAGAGCATCAGCGCGATGCAGGAAAAGGGCCTCACCAAAATATTTGTGACAGATCCCAACAGCAGCCTGTTCTTCGTGAAACAGATACTGGCCGGGGCTTTCGTGACCATCACGATGACGGGCCTCGACCAGGAGATGATGCAAAAGAACATCTCCGTAAAAACATTGCGTGATTCCAAAAAGAATATGGTATCGCTGGCCTTCATTATGATGGCGGTGATCGGGCTGTTCCTCTTCCTCGGCGGTTTGCTGCACCTGTACGGTGCGCAGCAGCAGGTGACCGCCAAAGGTGATAAGCTCTTCCCGGAGCTGGCGCTTCATCATATGCCGCCGGTGATCGCCGTGATCTTCATTATTGCGCTCATCTCTGCGCTGTTCCCCAGCGCTGATGGCGCCATGACGGCCCTCACCTCTTCTTTCTGTATTGATATCCTGGGTATGCAGCGCCGGAAAGACTGGACGCCGGCGCAACAGAAACGCATCCGCCAGCGCATACACTTAGGTATGGCTTTCGTGTTCCTGCTTTTTGTGATGGTGTTTGAATGGATCGATAACCAGAGCATGATCGGGGTGATCCTGAAAGTGGCCGCGTATACTTATGGTCCGCTGCTCGGCTTATTTGCATTTGGTATACTTACGAAGCGGCAGGTCAAGGACCGGCTGGTGCCGGTGGTATGCGTGATATCGCCGATCCTCTGCTTTATCCTCGATAAATACCAATCGGTATTTTTTGGGCAGTTCCAGATCGGACTGGAGCTGCTGATCATTAACGGGGTATTTACGTATATCGGTTTATTGATCATCAGTGCTGACGGCCGTTTGGACCGTCAGCACTAATGATTATTCCACGGGCCGGGAGAGACTGATTTTGTCCAGCTCGAGGATGGTGGTACGGCCATTATCGCTTTCGCGGTACATCGGTACAAACTTGCGGTTGTGGCGGATCTCGTGGTAGGTATAGGAGGTCCGTTGCTGCACGATATTGGAATAGATATCATTGAATCCTCTTACCGTTACATATACTTCCACGTCTGCGTTCCTCATATCTTCTTCTGAAAGCCCGAGCAGCGGGCTTTCTTCGTTAATAGGATGCACCACGGTCCAGTTCATGGAGAGGCTTTCCACCTTTCTTCTTTCCAGGGGAAGATCATAATAGCGATATACGAAATTGCCGTCTTCTTCCACGAGCAGGGCGAGATTGACTTGTATCGTTACATCTGTGAGCGTGTGATGCTCTTTGTAGGAGGCCACGCGGAACATCAGTGCTGTAGCGCCTTTGAAGGGCGCGATGAGGGCGTCTTCACTAAAGAGCAGGTGTGCGCGGGGTTTGGAAAAACGCCCGTAGATAAGACCCGTGGCGATTGCAAAAGAGAGGAAGCCGGTCATGGCTTCGATCGACGCTACGAAGTTGGCGCCGTCGCCCACGGGGTTAACACGTCCGTAACCCACGGTGGTAAAGGTTTCCGTGCTGAAGAAGTACAGCTCTTTGAATTTCTCCCAGGTGGTTTTGCCGATCACCCCTTGCAGCTGTTCCGGCCCGATAAGCCAGTAGATGCCGGTGTAGAACAGGTTGATAGAAAAATAAAAGGCCAGTATCATACAGGCGAATTGCCAGGCCGGCAGCGACAGCAGCATGTGGTATACGCTGAAACGGTCCCAGAACGGGCGCCCTTCGCGGCGCAGGTTAAAAGTGCCATCGCGGTTGATGAAGCGGCCGCCATAGCCGGTAGCATTCACACCGAAGCCGGTATCATTGTTCTGTTTGGAAAAAGGGTTAATGTGTTTCAGGAGCGCCATATGAGATATTTATGCTGTAAAAATAATTATGAATTACGAATTAAGAATTACGGATTTGTGGGGAGATATTTGCGGAAGAAGCCCTTGAAGCGCTCGAAGCGCTTCAAGGGCGGTAGCCTTAACATGCTTCACTTATTGCTTCTTCCGCAAAATATCTCCCCACAAATCCGTAATTCTTAATTCGTAATTCGTAACTACCTTTGCGTATGAGTTTTCGTGAATTAAATCTGAATACACCTTTATTGAATGCGCTGGACGACCTGGGCATTCAACAGCCTACCACCATCCAGCAGCGCGCCTTTTCTGTGATTATGTCCGGCCAGGATGTGTGCGGCATAGCGCAAACCGGTACCGGTAAAACCTTTGCTTACCTGCTGCCATTGCTGCGGTTGTGGAAATTTACCAAAGAGAAACATCCCCAGATACTGATCATGGTGCCTACCCGCGAGCTGGTGGTGCAGGTGGTGGAGGCAGTGAAGCAACTGACCACCTATATGAATGTGGAAGTGCTGGGCGTTTACGGCGGCGTGAACATGAACCCGCAGATGGCCGCTGTGCAAAATAAAACAGACGTGTTGGTGGCCACACCCGGACGCCTATACGATATTATCCTCAGCGGCGCACTGAAAGTGAAATCTATCAAGCGGCTGGTAATAGATGAGGTAGATGAGATGCTGAACCTGGGCTTCCGCACACAGATCACCAATATACTTGATCTGCTGCCCGAGCGCCGGCAGAACCTCCTCTTTTCCGCTACTATTACGGAAGAAGTGGAACAGCTCATCAACACGCATTTCAATCATCCTGCACGCATAGAAGCTGCGCCGGCGGGCACCCCGCTGGAAAACATCGACCAGCGCATCTATCGCGTGCCGAACTTCAATACCAAGATCAATCTGCTGGAACAGCTTATCTCGACTGATGAGAGCATGACCAAAACTTTGATCTTTGCCAGCACCAAGCAATTGGCCGACGACCTCTATGAGCCGCTCAGCGCGCGCTTTCCGGAGAAGGTGGGCATCATCCATTCAAACAAGGAACAGAATCACCGATTCAATACGGTGAACCAGTTCCAGAGCGGCGCTTACCGTTTCCTCATTGCAACGGATATCATCGCGAGAGGTCTGGACATCGCTGAAGTAACCCATGTGATCAACTTCGATACGCCGGAGGCGCCGGAAAATTATATCCACCGCATTGGCCGTACCGGTCGTGCTGATAAGAAAGGTATCGCCATCCTGCTTACCAAAGATTCCGAAATACCGCAATTGGAGGCTATCGAGTCGCTGATGAATTACAATATCCCGGAAGCCCCGCTGCCGGAAGGCCTGGTGATCTCTGATGTGCTCACCGCAGACGAGCAACCGAAAGTGCATATGCGCAACACGCTCGTAAAGGCGCCCAAGCGCGAAGACGCAGGCCCCGCCTTCCATGAGAAGCTCGCTAAAAATAAAAAGGTGAACCGCAAGATCAGCCATAAAGAAAAGATGCAGCTGAAATATGGTAAGCCGAAAAAGCGTAAACCAAAGAAAAGATAAGGATATAAATCGGTCCCTTTAAAAAAAGCGGATGTATCAAAAGATACATCCGCTTTTTTATTTTCTCATCTAAAAAAGAAGTTATAATTTTGTAAGGCAAACTTAGTAGTTTACTTTATCAAATAATTATAACAAGATGATCACCACAATTGACAGCACCAGCGCCCTGGTATTGATAGACCTGCAGGCGCCGATATTAGGCCTGCCTGCCCTACACCCAATTGAAGGTATCCTGGACCGCGCCGCCGCCCTGGTGGCCGCATTCCGTCGCAAGCAACGCCCGGTAGTATTTGTAAGTGTGAACAGCGCCGGCGCTCCCTGGGTCCAGGCGCGCACGCAGGAGCCGCGCCAGCCGCTGCCACCGCAGATGATACAGATGATGCAGGATGGTTCCTTCGTTAAGATAGCGCCCCAGCTGGACCCTCGGCCGGACGATATTTATGTTACCAAACAGGCCTGGAGCGCCTTTTACAAGACCCCTCTCGAGGAAATATTAAGCGCAAAAGGCATCACGCAGATCGTGCTTGGCGGCGTAGCCACCAGCATGGGCGTGGAAGGCACAGCGCGCGATGCGCACATGCGCGCCTTCCATGTGAGCTTTGCCACAGACGCTATCACAGACCGTTCCGCGCAGGCGCACGAGAGCAGCATGCAGGTTATATTTCCCAAACTCGGCGAGTTGGGCACTGCCGCCGATATCATTGCCAAACTTTAGGTCATGCGCCGTCCGGAAGCCACTACCCTGCGTTTCATGACGCCGCTGGTGTTGGGCAATATGATGAACCCGCTCAACTCCACCATGCTGGCCACTGCCCTCACCACCATCTGCAATGCCTTTGCCCGGAATGTTGCCGATGGCGCGTTGTTGGTAACGCCGCTGTATATTACTGCTATGATCGGACAGCCAGTCATGGGCTGGCTGGCCGATCTATATTCTCCCAAACGTATCAACACACTGGGTTTTGTGTTAGTGCTGGCGGCCGCTGTTGTTGGTATGGCGGCCCCTTCTTTCGGATGGCTGGTGGTGTCGAGAGTGATATTGGGCCTGGGCACTTCTGCTGCCTACCCTTCTGCCATGGCCATTCTTCACCGCCGTTATGCCGCCGAAGGGCGGGGCGTGCCCGGTAATGTATTGGGCGTTATTGCCGTATCCAGCCAGGTATGCATGGTGCTGGGGCCTGTGCTGGGAGGCCTTCTCTCGCAGTACATGGGCTGGAAAGGCATCTTCTTTATTAATATCCCCTGGGTGCTGGCTGGCTTGTACAGTTCCCGTTTTATTCCGGAAGATAACGGTAACGGCTCTACGTTATTTCCCGTGCCGCCCGGGGAAACCGGCGGTGTGCTCACATTGTTCCGGCAGCGGCCGGGCATCTTGCTCGTTTATCTGCGCACCGCGGCAACCAACTATGTATTATATCAGCTGTTATATGCGCTGCCGCAATGGATACAGACCATGCGCCATGTGAAACCCGCCAATACCGGTTTGATGCTGTTGCCGATGTCGCTCACTTCGGCCGTGGTGGCCATGGTGATATCGCGCAGCGCCAATACTACCCGGCAAACCTTGTGGGGGCTGTGCACCATTATTCCGGGCAGTCTGGCCCTCGTATGGCTGCACAGCAGCACGCCCCTGTATTTATTAATGATCGTGATCGTATGGCTGGGCCTTGCCATCGGTACCAATATCATTGCCAACCAGGCGGCTTTGAATGAAGCTGCGCCGGCCGGGCAGAAAGGCATCTCCTTCGGGCTCTACCGTACTTTTGGCTATATAGGCGCAATCGTGGCGGGCGCGCAGCTGCACAGTGTTTTTCGTACAGGCGTGAACGATAGGAGTCTGCACACCCTCGGATATTTTGCCCTGATCTCCTGTGGCATTCTAATGGTTTTGTTTATTTTTAGCCTCGTAAAAAGTACATCCTATGACGACGAGGTACATCGCGCTGTTGAGAGGTATCAATGTGAGCGGGCAGAAGATCATTAAAATGGAGGACCTGCGCGGCATGTTCGAGGCCCTTAAATTCAAGCAGGTAAAGACCTATATCCAAAGCGGCAACGTGATTTTTGAGTCGCCGGAGGCAGATGAACAGCTGCTTCTGAAAAAGATACATGCGCGCCTGGAGCGCGACCTGGGATATGCGGTGAACGTATTTCTGCGCAGCACAGCCGAAATGGAGGCGGTAGTGGCGCATCATCCTTATGGTACTATCCAGCCCTCGGAAGATCGTAAACTTTATATTGCCTTTCTGCATGAGGCGCCGTCAAAGGCGCTGCAGGAAGCCTTCCTGGCGTTTCAATCAGAGCAGGAACGCTTTTATTTCCACAACCGGGAAGTATACATTGCCAGTCATAAGGAGATGGAGAAGCCGGTATTTACCAATATGTTTTTAGAAAAGAAACTGAAAACGGTGGCTACCACCCGCAACTGGGCTACTGTTAATAAGGTACTGCATATATAACGCAGTGGGGTCGCAGTCGATGCGATTACCTTGCGGAAAAAAGCGGTATGTACGCAATTTGAAGGAAACTCTATGAAGAAATACTATGCCAAGGGCATCGCTGTATTGATCGCGCTCTTTTTCGTATATGCCTGCTTCAGCAGGTGGTTTGAGTGGGAGATATACCAACACGATATGTATGCGCAACCAGTGCCTAAATTACTATCATCCGTGCTCATCTGGGTATTGCCGCCGGCGGGGTTGATCATCGCCTTTTTTCTTACCAACGACAGGTTCCGCAAATCCGCCCTGCTGGCGGCTGCCGGCCTCTTATTCCTGTATGCGGCTTATGCCGCTGCGATATTATTACATCTCTTTCCGAGAACGCCTTGCTCTTGTAGTGGTATCATTAAACTGGAGTCGTGGCCGAAACAGTTGCTGCTGAGCGGAGGGGGATGTGTGGCGGCGTTGGTGGGGTATTTTATTGAGAGGAAGAAGGAATTTATTATTCACCCATAAAACCTTTGATCCATGAAAAATGTAAAACCCGGATTATTTTTGCTGGTATTGCTGATTGGCGTTGGGGCGGCGTTTGCGAAGGCGAGGCCTGGTGCACGTGGCACGCTTTACTATGGCACTGCTACTGGCGGCGGTTTGAAATGGCAACTCGCACCTCCCAGTGGAAAATCCTGTAATACCGCATCTGCTCTTGCCTGTATTATCTTCTCAAATGAGCCGCAGGCAACGGTCCTGGCCTTGACCAACTCATTTCCGGCCACTTATACCATCGTTAGTGGCAATGCTTTTATTTACAACTAACACATTAAAACCATTACCACAGCAGTGCTGTGGTAATGGTTTTTACAGAATACCAACTTTGCCAACTTAGAGTATCTGAATGAAAACCGGTCATCTAGCAAATGCCACATTCTCCGTGGTGCCCCTATGCATATGTCTCATCTGCTTTTGCAGGTGCCAGTTTGTTTTTACCCACCATGAACTTCCAGGGCCTTTCATCCGATGGCCTGTTACTCTCCTTACGCGGGAAAAGCGTGATTATTCTTTAATCTAATAAATTATAACCATGACAAAGACAAATCTTTCAATGTTTTGCCTCATAATGCTCATTGGCATTGGCGGGGCTTTTGCAGATGCAAAAAAAGCGCGTGCGGCATCATTTTACTATGGCGTATGGACTACTTCTGGAGTTAAATGGCAGCTCACTGCACCCTCCGGGAAAAGTTGCAGTACCAGTTCCTCGTTTGCATGCCTTATCTCATCCAGTGAACCGCAGTCGACAGTATTGGCTCTGACCAATTCATTTCCGGCTACTTATACGATCATAAGCGGTAACGCCTTCATCTATAATTAGTCGTACTTATGTGCCGGAATGCTTCTACGATAGTATTCCGGCATCTTATTTATCTATGCAACGTTATTGCAGTAGTTATCTCTAACTTCCTTTCTCTTTAAGTGAAACCCGCTTCTATTTGTAACCCATAACTATACCATTATGAGAAAGAATTTCCTTCGACAACATGGCTTATTTATGTTAATATTATTGTGTGGTGTTATTTTTGCTTTTCGTAAGCCAACAGATACCGCCTATATTTACTTTGGTGAACTGACAACAGACGGTATGAAATGGCGTTTAAGCCTACCTTCAGGAAAGTCTTGCTTGCCGGCAGATCCAAAATATACCTGTATTATTGCATCCAACGAACCTCCGTCTATTGTTCTTCCCCTTACCGATCAATACCCTGCGACTTATGTAGCGGTGAAAAATCCAGGTTCAATATTTCGATGAGAATTTATTTCAATAATGCCTGGTTGATCATGTTGATCATTCCCACACCGTTATCAGAGCGAGGATCTTTAGGAATACCACCTAGTTTCCCATTTTTATCTATTATTAACAACGTTGGGTAACCGGTAATGTTATATTGTGTGATCACTTCATGCTCTCCCCCCATGCCTGCCGTGAAAAGATGTAAAGCGTTCGATGGTCCATACCTACCATCCTGAACGCTGCATATCCATTTATTTCGATCTGCGTCAATGCTAATACTTACAAAGACAACCTCTCCATTATTAAATTTATCCATGACTATTTTCAGGTAAGGGACCAACTCCTGACAAGAGTAACAGCCTGTAAACCAAAAATCCAACACCACCACTTTGTTACGCAGGCTTTCCAGATGATGGAACACGCCAGCTGTATCGGGTAGGGAGAAGCTGAAAGCCGGCTCACCTCTAACCCTGGTTCGCTTGATGTTCTCAATCAACGTTCGGCAATTATCGGTAGTAATATAGGAAAGCGCATCATTGACAAGGTTGCTAACATCCTGCCCCACATCTTTCAACTGATATATGTATGAACTGAGAAGGCGGCTCCTTAAGCCGCCTTCTGCATAGTGTACCAAGCTATCGTAAATAGTTTGCACCGAAGGTGATGAATGGCCCATTATCTTGTTATTCAACTGGAAGTACTGAATAATACCAGGCCCCAAAAGGCTACTATACTGTAATACAGCCGGTTGGGGATAAGGATAGGTGCGCAACAGGATGCCATTATCATTACTATATCCGTTTAACCACTGATACAAACTGTCATTTGGTATATCACGGAAAGAAACATAGATACCTTTATCCACTTCAGCTGCACCTAACAAGTCCGCAATCAGCATGGTAAATGCGGCCTCACTAAAGTCCGCACGATGACTTTCCAAATACCGCAGGAGCACCCGATTAGTACTATCCATCTTTTCAAATCCATAGCGCATCTCTTTTGCATCTCCCCAAAAAAGATAATACTTAGCATGGTACATTTGAGCATATCTAAATTTTGCAGCACCCCGGCCTGAATACGTATATCCGTTGGCGTTAGTTGTCACAACAATACTATCACCACTTTCCAGCAAAGCTTGGATCGTTTTATCGGACGTTAATGATGCAACTGATGGAATCACTTGTATATAATGCGGATATGACAGGTTTAAGATATCGAAAGAGAAATAGCCATCATTCTTTACCACAGCAGTAAAGGTTTGTTGAAGAAACCTCAACTCATAATATCCATAGTCATAAACTTTCAACTGCACAGTATCTCCAATTTTCAAGCCGTCAATCCGTCCGGATATTTTCGCATGCTTTTGAGCATTTGCTGATAGATGCTGCATCAACAACAAAAGTAAAAAACATGACAACCATCTCATAAAAGAAAATTATATGCTTTATCTCACATTCTGTGGAATACCGCTCAATTTGATCTCCTCCGGTGGGAATGGCATTGCATATCTGGGGTCTCCTGGCGGCAATGTGTATGTTTGTCCGGACGCCACTCGTACCAAAGTTGTCTTAAACCGTCCTTCGCGGTTCAGGCGACGCAGGTCTGTCCAGCGAAGCCCGCGGCACACCAGTTCCTTTCTTCTCTCCTGTAATATGCTAGCCAATGCATCATCTCCATTCGCAGCGGCGTATGGTACAAATGTATTTCTAACAAAGCGTTGCTTCAATAAAGTATTTAGGTCGGCCATGGCATTGGCAACATCCCCATTGCGTGCAAAGCACTCCGCCCGTATCAGATATATTTCATCATTAGCCAGACCAGAGTATATCATACCCCTATAATCATAAGTACCCCTATACACCGGTCCATTTATATCCTTGTAAAAAAGCTGTTTACGCAGGTCGTTATCAGTATAAAGATTAAACAGTGAAGAGTCGACTAATGTAACTTGTACCTGTAATACTTCTGCGGGAACGGACGTAGTATGAAAGATATCCTCAGAAAGCAATGTACCTGAAATGCTATTATCAAGTGGTTGAATATTGTTGTAGTCATCCAGTTTATTATTGAGCTGAAGGCTGCTATCTGCGTACAACAAGGCATTCTGGTAATCTGCCATACCCAAGTAAACTCTTGCCAACAGAGCATAGGCACACACTTTTGAGGGTTTTGTCTGGATAGATACAGTAAGTGGCAAAAGCAATTTTGCTCGCATAAGGTCCGCCAATATCTGTTTATAACATTCCGCTACAGTAGCCCTGGTAGAATGAGCAGCTGGATCGGAAGTCAGCCGCAGCGGAATTCCAAGGTTTATGTTTGCTGTTGCCGGGTCGTAGGGCAATGAGAAGTTCTCCAACAGGCAGTAAGAAAAATAGGCACGCAGGAACAAAGCTGCGCCGCGAATATTGTCGCGCACTACCTGTTGATTGGCGACAGGTTGGAAATTATCCAGGAAATCAAGCACAACATTAGTATAATAAATTGCCTGGTAAGGATTGTTCCAGTTGCCATTGTCGGATTGCGCTTGATAGATGTCCTGTGCGAACAGGTAGGTATTTCGGGCAATAGCTGAAACTGTGAGTAAATTGGCATCCTGTACATGAAACTCATCTGCCGTAATTGTGCCGAAGTTTGTTGTTGACAGGAAATTGAAGACAAATTCGTTATTTAGTAACCCTTGACAATCGGCTAATGTCGATACCGTAGAAAGGCTATGATCAGGTTTTTCATTCAGATATTCTTTCTCCTTGCTACATGCTGCCACCATGCATAATAGTGCTATCAAACTAACTGAAAAATGCATCTTCATTATCCAACAATTT
Source organism: Chitinophaga vietnamensis (assembly GCF_902167635.1). Taxonomy (GTDB): domain Bacteria; phylum Bacteroidota; class Bacteroidia; order Chitinophagales; family Chitinophagaceae; genus Chitinophaga; species Chitinophaga vietnamensis. Next base: position 473,325 of record NZ_CABHMS010000003.1, on the reverse strand, counting down.
AAAAATTAGCTCTCATACCCAGCGAATAACTACGAGACGAAGGTAAACTTCCCATATAGATATCCGGATCCAACCCCGCATGATTGGCTTTCCAGATGATACCTAAATTATTGATATATGCGTATACCTGCAAATGGGAGAAGGGTAGCCCATTGAAACGCACACGGTCCAGATCATAAACAAGGCTTATATCTTGTAAGCGGATATGATCTCCTTTTTCAACCAGCGGTGTGGCATTTTGATAGAAGGTTTCTCTAGCCATGTTTGCAATTGGGGGCCAGCTAATGGAAGGAACATTAGTAAATTGCTCATCACCAGGATGTTGCCATCTGCTATAATAATCCTTGTGCATACCCCATGCGCTAAAGAGGCTATAATAACTTATAGTGGGACGCCTGAAATAATAGTTAAACTTGTAGATAATATTTACAGACAGTGAAAACCCTTTCCAGGTAAATGTATTTCTTAATGATCCAAATATCGTAGGCCTTGCGGGACCATTGTAAACAAGACTGTCACCTGATGTATTGCCAATAATACCTACCCAATCATTACTTGGTTTGCCATTAAGGTATCCAAGCGGATCACCTGTATTGTGATCTAGCCCTGCCCATCTGTAACTGTAAACCGAAAACAAAGGCTTGCCGACCATTGGCAGAATATTAAAATTATTACTATTGACGTAACCAGGTCCTGCTATGATCGCATCATATTTGGTGACTTTGTCAGTGGCATAGGAGAAAACAAAATTGGTTTGCCACACCCATTGTTTATTGTGTACATTGACGGATGACAAGTTGATATCTACACCATGTACTTTATTCGATGCTGTGTTACCAAAATAGGTCGTCATCCCTGAAGAGCCGGGCAGAGGAGAATTTCCGAAAAGGTCCAACCCTTTTTTGTTATAGTATTCAATAGTACCGGATAACCTATTATTACGCAGCGCGAAGTCCAATGCTGTATTAAGCACCCTTACCTTCTCCCACCTTAGCCCGGGATTACCAGGATTGTTCACCACATTGAAGACATCTGCAGAATAAGGTGTAATGCCTGCTCCTGCGGTAGAGAGTGTAGTATATGCGGATACATTCTTGTTTATGTTACCATTATAACCGTAAGTAGTTCTTACCCTGAATAATGGCAGCCAATTAATATGATAGAAACTCTCTTTGCTAACATCCCATGAAAAGCCAGCAGAATAAAGTGGCAGTGATTTCTGATTAGTTCGTACACCGAACAGATTGGATTTATCTACCCTTACACTCCCTGTAAGTACATAGCGCTTTTTGTAGACATAGCTCGCATTGCCATAATAAGCGAGATAACGGTCTGTAAAGTGCGACCTGGTTGTGGGATGATAGATTACATCATAACCAATCGGTCTGATCTGATAATACTGCTGCGTACTCACCGGTTGGTCCTGGTTGGTCTCCTTGCTGTAGCCGAAAAGTGTACGGCCATCATTATTAATTTCGGCCTGACTGATTTCTGCACCTGCCAGCGCATAAAATTCGTGATCGCTATACCAACTATGGCTATAATTCAGCTGCAAACGGCCCCGATGCGCTACCAGCGCATTGTCGTCTTCCTTCTCTATTCCCCCTAATGGCACTACGTAATCAACTGTTCCATCATTGGTGTTGATCTGCGCAAACCGGTTGATGTAGTCACGGGTATAGTAAGTGGTAGTATCATAAAAATTTCTTTGGGCAACATCTTGTTTCTCGTACTGATAATACACTTCCGCATTGAGATCATTAAAGAATTTATAACGCAAATTGAGATCAACACGCGTATCATTGAGGCGGCCTATATTATCTGCATACTTTATTTCATCCAGCGGATTATATTGCCAATTGAGCAGCTTGCCCTGCCCTACGGTATCGAGATAATCTCTTGCATATCCCCGGGGTAATATCAATCCATTGCCTTTGTTATCTACTAATTGGGCATAGGGATAAATATTACCAACCCTGAACGGGTCAGTCACAATCTGATTCGCCTGCCCGTTCGTCACCTGTTTAGATTGCACCAGGTTGATGCCTGCATTAAAATCGAGTTTCTTCGTGAGATTAACATTATAACGGGAATCAAGTGTAACGCGGTTGCCGCGGTCGCCTTTGTTGCTGCCGCGGTTGCGGTCGTAGCCGAAAGAGAGATAGTAGTCGCTGGTTTCGCTGCCGCCATGCACGCTTACAGCGTATTGTTGCGATACGGAAGGCTGATAAAAATATTTACTGATATCGTGCCTTACATCATTGTTGCGCCAGGCATTGATGCGGTTATCCGCATCTGTGGCGGAGATGAGGCCATTGCGCTGGTCGAGCAATGTTTGTACTACGGGGGAGAGATATTTGTAGCCGGTTTGTATATCGGCATCATAGTATCCCATGCCGAAGAGTTTTTTTTCTATATCGATGAAATCGGTGGATTTGATCACCCGGGGATCATAGTAGATATCAGGTTTTTCGCCGATGGTGAGGTTGGCGTTCACATCTACGTGTGGTGGCTGGTTGCGGGCGCCTTTCCGGGTGGTGATCACGATCACGCCGTTGCCGGAGCGGGCGCCCCAGATCGAGGCGGCCGCTGCATCTTTTAATATCGTGATGCTGGCAACGTCATTGGGGTTGATATTGTTCAGGTCACCTTCGTAAGGAAAATTATCCACGACGATGAGCGGTTTGGCATTGGCAAATAACGTGCTGCGGCCCCGGATGCTGATATCGAGCTGACCGAGGCTGTTGGTTTGCGTATTACGGTTAAAGAGCACGCCAGGCACCAGGCCTTCCAGGCGGCTCAACACATCCATGCTCACGCGGCGGTTCACCAGTTTGGCGTCTATATAAGAAAAGGAACCGGTGGCCCTTTCAGGCGGCACCCACTCATAACCGGTGGACATTACCTTCACGCCACCGAGCGAAGAGATGGCAGGCTTCAGCCGGATGAGGACCGGCGCCGGACCGTTGAGCTTTAATTCCTCCTGCTGGAAACCCAGGCTGCTGGCCACTATTACGGCATCCTTGCGCACTTCCGCGAGGGAGAAGGCGCCATTGGCATCAGTAGTGGTGCCCCGGTTGCTGCCTGTTACAAGAATAGTGGCGCCCGGCACCGGTGCGCCACTTTCATCTGTTACATTGCCTCTCAACGTGATCAGTGATATAGCTTCTACGGGATATGGTGGTATTTGATTGGAGATAGCATCATTTTTTTTTTGCCGCAGCACAATGGCCTTATCGCGGTACTCCCAGGTAAGACCGCGCTGGTCGAGCAACTGGTGGAGCACCTTGTCCAGACTCACTTTGCTGAGGTGCAGGGTTACCTTGTCTTCTTCCTGCACCTGGCGGGTGTTATACATAAAATAGTAACCGGTCTGTTCTTCGATAGCTTTGAACACCCTACCCAGCGGCATACCGTTTACTTTCAGTGTAACGTCCGGCAGGGCGGGTGTTTGCGCGAATGAGGAATAGGCAATGAGGGAGAAAAGAAGGAGCAACAGCCACCTGCTGTATGCCATAGGAAAGCCCCTTTTACGGGTTGATATCATAAGTTGATCTGGTTGACGCATTACCTGTATTTGTACCTAACTATATACTAGCTATTCCTAATAACCGGATTTCCGGACCGGCGGGTTATTCTCCAGCGTAATTTTTTTTAAAGAGATATTTCCCCGATCATTTTGATATAGAAAATAAAAAAATCTGTCTTAAAGCCTTACCTGTACGCACAATTGAGCTAATTAACAAGCGATTAACAAAATATGAAAACTTTTTCCAGCTGCCATCCGAATATACCCATTAGAATGTTCGCTGAGAACTTACACACCCGACATCTACTGACCGCGCCACAACTGACAAAGGTATGATCCATATCTTCGAGTGAGCCACTATAGGTGTTGCCTGAAATGCCGATTTTTAACAACGATATACCAGCTCTTCAAACAGCATGAATGCCGCTCACAACGATATTGAATTACTGGAACAGCTGAAAACTGGCAGCCTGCAGGCATTCAGGCACTTCTATCTCCTCTATCGCCACTGGCTGATACTAACGGCAGCGACTATATTAAATGACGAAGAAGAAGCCAAGGAACTGGTACAAGAATTTTTTATCGATTGGTGGCAAAATGCCCTCTACCAGAAAATTGATCTCAACAGCACCTCTTCTCTCAAAAATTATCTCTTCATTACCATCAAAAACCGCTGCCTTAACAGGATCGCCAAAAACGAGACATTAAAAAAGCGCTACAAAAGCATGGTACTCCCGGACGACTATACCCTTCCCAGTAACCACCTCGAGAACAACGAACTCCGGCAGCAGCTGGATTCCGCCATCAGCAAACTCCCCACTAAACAGTCCCAGGTATTTAAAATGGCCTACGAACAACAGCATTCCCGCAAGGAAATAGCCATCGCCATGAGCATCAGCGAGGAAACCGTCAAGAAACAACTGGCCAGCGCATTGAAAAGTTTAAGAACTTCTTTAAAATATCTTTTTGTTAAGTAACCCGCCGTCTCAAAAAATCTGTTTTATAGTTGATGAACGACTCATACGACATACATCAATTAATAACGGAAAAGCTGGAGGGCCTTATCACTTCTGAGCAGGAACGCTGGCTGGACGCATTGATCGCGCAAGACCCCGTCGTTCGCGCAATGTGGGAAAAGCAACGCCATGACTGGGAAGAAAAAGCTGCCCGGCTCGCCGCAAAGCCCGACCTGGAGGATATTACAACAATGTTCAGCCAAGGCGAAGCGGCGCGCATACGCCGCTTCCCTACACGCTGGGTAGCCGCCGCGGCCGCCATAACCGGCATCAGCCTCGGCGCCTGGTGGTTCCTCTCCATGCGGCAACACAGCCCTGCACTGGCCGCGGTTAACAGCCATGAGATCAGCCTGCAACTGGCCAATGGCCAAGAGGTGAACCTCTCCCGCAATACCGGCGATGTGAGCGCAGAACAGCTGCTGCTCCATAATCATAACAATACCCTCACCTTCGATAGCAAAGACAAACAAGCCGGTATCAACACCCTCCGGGTACCCGCCGGCATCGATTATAAGCTCCAGTTGCCAGACGGCTCCGAAATATGGCTCAATGCCGCCACCACCGTACAGTTCCCGTCCACCTTCAACGGCAATACCCGCGAAGTGACGGTTAACGGTGAAGCCTATATGAAAATAGCCACCGACGCCGCCAGGCCCTTCCTCGTACATACCGCCGGCACCACGGTAAAAGTACTTGGCACCGCCTTTAATATTAACAGCTATGACTCCGCCGCCCTTCGCGTATCGCTGGTAGAAGGCGCCGTAAGCGTAGCCACCGCCAAACAATCAATCAAACTCAGCCCCGGCATGCAGGCCATCTGCAACCATCAGGGCGCCATCCGCCAGCGCCCCTTCGATGCCGCCCGCGAACTCAGCTGGCAACAAGGGCTGCAATATTTTGAAAATGCCAGTCTCGGAGAGATCTGCCAGCAAATCCCCCACTGGTACAATATCCACGTAGTGATAGACAATCCGGCCATCGCCCAGGAAGCCTTCACCGGTCGCCTCGACAGGAAAAAACCGCTCAACACTTTCCTGGACGACCTCAAAGCCACTACCACCATCAATTACTATTACTCAGCTGATAGCGTTTTACACTTCAAATGAACCAATAACCATAAATCTGATAACCATGAGCAATAACACCAGAACACTGTTCATCGAACGTAACGGTGACGACTGTACGCAATTTGGTGATATACCCCGCGAGTTACAAGACGCTCTCATCCCTCATGCCCGCTACTACTATTATGAGGACAGGGATGGCTTTATCCTCGACCAGCACATACAGGCCGGCGAGTTCTCCATCTGGCAACACCAGGTTAAAATGATGCCAGGCGTGCAATTGCAGCCGTATGCCCCGCACCAGGTATATGCCCTGCACGTTTCCAATAATATTCCAGTTGAAACATATGAAGGAGATACTGTAGCCCTTCGTCATAAAGAACTCAGTCTCTTCAATGTGATGCCGGTACCGCATCAGGCCATGCTCATGGACGATTATGCCGACAGCTTCCACATCAACATAGAACCTTCTTCCCTCCCGCTGCTGGCCCGCGAGTTCCCCGTGTTCCGCTGCCTGATGGGCTCTCCGGCCAAAACCGTCACCGGCCCCCTGAACGATTTTCCGTTCCAGCTCAACGAGGTAAGCGCCATGGTCAAAGACAGGATACTGCAATGCAACTATATCGGCCATGCCGCCAATGCATGGTTCCGCCGCAATGCCGTGGATTATTTCACCAATTATTTGCACCAGCTCTCCTGCCCCCGCACCATCATGATGAGCAGCGACGAACAGGAACTGTTTGGCCGCATCCTGGCGTACATCCTCGAAAACCTGCACCAGCAGGACCTCACAGACGCCGTGATCCATCATTTTAATATCAGTGGCGAATTGTTACAGGCGCCTTTTTCACAGGTGTTCAATATCAGTTTACCAGCATTGATTTTACAGGAGAGAATGGCGCGTGCCTTTGTACTTCTGATGGAAACCGCCGACAGCTACAGCGATATTATGCAAGGGGTAGGCTATACGCAGCTCGACGCTTTCACGGCGGCATTCAAACAATATTTTGGCTGTGATCCGATAGAACTGCGCAATGCGCAATAGTGGCTATTCTGCCGCCACCTGCCGCAACAGTTCTTTCACAAACAGCGCCGCCGCCTTTTTCCGGTAAGTTCCTTTTTGCCATAAGATGTAGGAGCGGCGCAGCCACTCGCGGCCTTCCACCGGGATCGCCACGATGTTGCGCCACCCCGTAAGCGCCCGCTCATTCAGGAGCGTGGCCCAATGCCCTTTTTCTATCAGCGACAGTAAAGAGTGTACATCATTCAATTCTATTTTTACGGAGAGCGCCATTTTATGTTTGTGGAAGATCTCGTCGAGAAAATCGCGGGAACTGAAACCTCTCGTAGCCAGGATCATCTCCGTACTTTCCAGCTCCTTTAAAGATACCACCTTGCGCTGCGCCAGCGGATGCCGCTTGGATACCACCATCACGATCCTCGAAGTGACCAGCGGCTGCATCACCAGGTCTTTTTCTTCACTGGTGGTATGAAAGGCCAGTACAAAATCCAGCTCGGCCGCCCGCAGCTTGCGTTCCAGCTCCTCCGGCGAGCCGTAGTCGATATTGATATGAATGCCCGGATACTTTGCGGTGAAAGCAGCAAGCACCGGCAGCAACAAAGAAGTAAAGGCATACGTAACGCCTATACGAAGATCGCCGGTGAGCAGCTGTTGCAAATCCTGGATGGCTTGTTTGCTTTTATCTACCTCCAGCAATACCTGGCGCGCATGGTCCAGGAATACGCGTCCTGCCTCGGTTAACCTGACCTGCTTCCCTACGCGGTCGAACAATAACATGCCCAGCTCCTCTTCGAGCTGCTTCACCTGCTGCGACAAGGTGGACTGTGTAATGTACAATGCCGCCGCGGCAGCGGTGAAATGCGCCATCTCGGCAGCTTTCACGAAGTAGGACAATTGACGGAGCTCCATTTGATCAATCGTTTTTTCTAATCGAAATCATTAAAACAATCTATTTTACAAATATACCGGATATTGCGAAATTTGCACCGTGATTAATTAAAGGCTGTGTTTAAAGATTTTTTCAGATGGATGTTTTTCGCTCGTTGAAGTCACGCAATTTCCGCTTGTTTTTCTCTGGCCAATCCGTATCGCTGGTAGGCACCTGGATGCAGAAAACGGCTGTATGCTGGCTGGTTTACCGTCTTACCAATTCGGCGCTGCTCCTCGGCGTGGTGAGCTTCGCCAGTTTAATTCCCTCGCTGATCCTCTCTCCTTATGCGGGCAGTTATATCGACCGTCATAACCGTTACCGTATCCTGGTGATCACGCAGGTGATCTCGATGTTGCAGGCCGGCGCGCTGGCCTTGCTGATACTGCTGCGCATCTACCATATTCCGGCTATCATCTTCCTGACCCTCGTACAAGGTATCATCAACGCCTTTGACGTAACGTGCCGGCAATCGCTCATGGTAGAAATGGTAACGCATAAAGACGACCTGCCGAACGCCATCGCGCTGAACTCCACCATGGCCAATTTCGCGCGTATCGCCGGCCCGGCGCTGGCGGGCATTATCCTCAGCGCCTTTGGCGAGGATATCTGTTTTGCCAGCAATTTCCTGAGTTATATACCTGTATTGATTTCGCTGTGGATGATGAAACTGGATACGCCGGCAACAAGAAAAACAGAGGGCAGCATCTGGACGGAGCTGCGGGCGGGCTTTGACTATATTTCCAGCGACAAAGACCTCTCCTCTTTGTTACTGATGCTGACGGTAAGCAGCATGTTTGTGATCCCCTTCAACACCCTGATGCCGGTATTCGCTAAAGATATCTTTAACGGTGACGCACGTACGTTCAGCTGGTTCGAAAGCGCTGCCGGACTGGGTTCTATCGCTTCGGCGATCTATATGGCCCGCCTCAAAGGAGGCCGCGACCTGGTGAAGATACTGATCACCGCCAGCCTGATCTTTTCTTTGAGTCTCATTTTATTGTCGTACGCCGGATGGCTGCCGGTAGCCTTGCTGTTCATGGCTTTTTCCGGCGTGGGTATGATGGCGCAAACTTCTGCCATCAACACTTACATACAAACGCATGCGCTGCCCGAGATGCGGGCGCGCGCCATCAGTTATTACATCATGGCTTACCAGGGTATCATCCCGGTGGGCAGCTTGCTGGCGGGCCTGATGTCGCACTACCTGGGGCCGCGCCTCACGGTATGTATTGAGGGCGTAGTGGGTATAGCCGCCACCGTTATATTTGTGTCGTATCGCCGCAAGTTGCCGGAGGACCCGGCTTTTGGCCGTCATAGAAAGTTTGCTTAAATTACTCTATCACCAAAAAAGCAGCGAGCTATGACATTTCAGCAACGTACTATCTTCATTACCGGCGCGAGCCGCGGCATAGGAAAGGCGATCGCCCTGCGCCTGGCTGCATCGGGCGCCAATATTGTAATCGCCGCTAAAAGCGTGGAAGAAGACCCGCGACTGGGCGGCACCATCTATTCCGCCGCCAAAGAGGTGGAAGCCGCCGGTGGCAAGGCTTTGGCCGTACAGGTAGATATACGTGAAGAAGAACAGATCGCTGCTGCCGTGCAACAAGCCGTTGACACTTTCGGCGGCATCGACGCAGTGATCAACAACGCCTCCGCCATCCAGCTCACCAACACAGAACAGACACCGGCCAAGCGCTTCGACCTGATGCATGATATCAATGTACGCGGTACTTTCCTCGTTACACAACATTGCATCCCCCACCTGAAGAAAGGCCAGAACCCGCATATACTCACGCTCTCGCCGCCAGTGACCCTTAACCCGAAATGGTTAGGGCCTCACGTAGCGTACACGATCAGTAAATACAACATGAGCATGCTGGCCCTCGGATGGGCTGCCGAGCTGGCCCCTTACAAGATCGCCGCCAACGCGCTCTGGCCAGCCACCACCATCGCCACCGCAGCCGTGAAAAACCTGCTCGGCGGTGATGCCCTCATCCGCATGAGCCGCACCCCCGACATCCTCGCAGATGCCGTCCACTACATCCTCCGCCAACCCTCCGACACTTACAGCGGCCACACCCTGCTGGACGAAGAAGTGCTGCAATCCGCCGGCATCACAGATTTAGACAAATACGCGGTAACACCGGGCGGGAAATTGTATCCGGATTTATTTCTTTAAGCGCGAAGGTTGTCTGGCTCAGGATTATACTGATTTAAAGGATTACCAGGATTTTTTTTACAGGATTAAAAAAGGATTCTCGAAGATCGTCTCGAATGTATGATTTGATCTTCGAGAATCCCTTTTTAATCCTTATTAATCCTGTAAAAAAAATCCTGATAATCCTTTAAATCAGTATAATCCTGAGCCAGACAACCTTCGCGTTCAAAACAAACCGCTCACTGACTGGGCGGACTGTATCGAGGTGATTACCTGCGACAGGTGTGCGTAGGTGGCGCGGTATACGCTGCCGCCAACGCTGATGCGCTTTACGCCGAGGGCGGCGAGTTCGGGGAAGTCGGGCAGGCCAGCCATGGCCAGCACGTTAACGGGGCGTGTAGCCGTGGACGTTACCTGGCGGATATGTTCAGGCTCCTTAATGAAGGGAACGAAAAGGCCGTCGGCGCCGGCCTTGGCAAAGGCTTCCAGCCGGGGCAGCGTTTCGGCCAGCGGATCGGCTACTTTCGCGAGGAAAGGATCGATGCGGGCATTGATGAAGAGCTGCAGATTTTTTTTGTCGATGTGGTTCCTGATGGCGGCCAGCTTCTGACTGAAATCCGCTACCGGCAATAGTTTTAGCGTACCATCCATATACGAGTCCTCGATATTGAAACCCACTACGCCGAGGTCGTGCAGCTGTTCAAGGTGGAGCAATACCTGGTTGATGTCATTACTGTAGCCTCTTTCGATATCGGCGGAGAGTGGCACTTTGATACTTTTGGCGATGCGGCCTACCACATACAGCAGTTCTGAAAAAGGGATATTCTCTCCATCTTCATACCCTAAAGATTCCGCGATGGCCGAGCTGGTGGTGGCCACCGCTTGTAATCCCTGTTCTTCGTAAAGCTGTGCTGCGCGCACATTCCAGGCGTTGCCGATCAGCAGCGGAGTATCCTGCGCATGCAATTGTTTGAATTTTTCGTAATTGTTCATAAGCTATGCTATTGAAAAACGATGTTGCCGTGTTTCTTGTTAAATACAATTTTTACATGGTCGGATAAGGGTACCACTTCCTTGCGCGGCTCACTGCTTTCAAAGGCGATGGCGGCAATGCTGTAGCGGTCTTCCGGTTTCCGTTCGCGGAAACGGATGGAGAAATTATCAGGCGACAACAACTCGTTGTTGCCGATCTTTTTATATCCGCAGGCGGTGAAGAGTTTCGTGAAATATTCTTTCTCTGCTGGCGTTACCCGCAACAGTACGCCGGTAAAGTGTTTCAGCAGTTTGCCGCTACGCTCGCCGCTGACGTGCCGCAGGTAATCATTGCGGGTAAGGCCATTGCCATTATGTTCCCAGTGGTTATAGTCGAAATAAGCGGGCAGGTATTCCATCACCCACCAGGTGATGTGCGATTGAGAAAAAAAAGTAGAGTCGTCAATACTCAGCACATTGAACCAGGGTATGGTAGTTTCGTTCATCTTCCTTTGCCGGACGCTGTTGGATGTTTTGTATTGCGTGTGCAGTGAGCCGTCGAGCGATTTCAGTTCTCCGGCGCCGTCTACACTGAGGCCAAAGCCTGACATGCCTATTGGCAGCTTGATGCCGCTGCTATCGAACAGTTCGATGTAGTTGTCTGAACCGTAGAGATAGGTGCCTGTCCAGGTTTCGCCGCTGTCGGCGGTAGTGGTGTGGCTGTTGACGGCAGCCAGTTCCTTGTTCACGAATCCAGCGTTCTTGATAGCGGCGAGGTCGGCGGTATCAAGCACCAGGAAGAGGTGATTCACATGCACTTTGGGCAGTTGCTGGCCCAGGGCCTGCAGCGAGCAGATGCTGAGCAGGAAGATAAGGCGTTTCATATGAGACTTTGTACGCCGAATTTACGTAATCCCTGACACCTCAGCAATGAAAATAACCATCGATGACGGTAACGGCCTGGCCGCGCAGCAGCACACGGTCGCCTTGCAGCTCTACCTGTAGCTCGCCTCCTCTGGGCGAGGCCTGGTAAGCGAAAAATTCATTTTTACCGAGGTGGGCGGCCCAGTAGGTAGCCAGGCTGCAATGCGCCGTTCCTGTTACGGGATCTTCGCTAATGCCCACCGGGCCTGCAAAGTAGCGGGATACAAAATCGTAGGGCGCTTTGCCCCGGGCGGTGATCACGGTACGGTAAGGCTTCAGGGCGTTGAAGTCGGGCTGATAGTTGCGTACCGCGGCATCGTCCGGCAGCTCGATGATATAACGGTCAACACTATACGAAATTTGAACGGCATCGGGGAAGATGGCTTTGAGCGCCCCCGGAGCGTCCACCTCTTCGATGACGCGTGCGGGGAAGTCGAGCCCGATCCAGCCGCCGGGCTGCTGTTTGGCGGTGAGCAGGCCGCTGAGGGTATGAAAGCGGATCATTTCATCGGCAGGGACGGCAGCCGTTTGCCAGAGCACATGCGCCGCGGCCAGCGTACCGTGGCCGCACAGCGCGACCTCCACTGCGGGCGTGAACCAGCGGAGCAGGTACTCATCGCGCTGACGCAGCAGGAAAGCGGTTTCCGAGAGGTTGTTCTCTGCGGCAATGTGGAGAAGCGTTTCATCTGGCAACATCTCTTCCAACAAACATACGCCGGCCTGATTGCCCTTGAATGGCTGCTGTGTAAAAGCATCTGCCTGGAAAAATCTGATCTGCATGAAAATTCTTTTTACAAAAGTGACATAATTTTCAAACCAAAAACAGATGCAAAAATTAAATTTCGGACCGTATCAGATGAAACCTTCATTTGCCTTTATCGAAGGCCATACGTATAGCCAGTCCCGTGAGTACGCTGGCCATAAACCACTTCTGTACGGCAATCCAGCGGGGATTGGCATTGAACCAGCCCGTTACGCGGGCGGCCATCAGCACGATCAGGGTATTGATGCAAAGGCTTACAGAGAGCTGTGTAAAACCCAGCGTAAGGCTTTGCGCTAACACAGATCCATATTCCGGTTTGATGAACTGCGGGAAGAACGACAGGTAGAACACGGCCACCTTGGGATTGAGCATATTGGTGAACAGCCCCATGGCAAAGAGTTTGGCCGGACCGTCGATCTGCAGGTCTTTCCTGTTTTCAAAAACGCTCCTGCCACCCGGCTTGATGGCGTTCCAGGCCAGGTACAGCAGGTAGATGATACCCGCGGTTTTGAGCACGGTATAAGCAAAAGGGACGGCCATCAGCACCGCGGTAAGACCGAAAGATACCAGCAGGATGTGGAACAGGAAGCCGCATATCACGCCGGCGAGAGAGATGAGGCCTGCCTTGCGGCCCTGCGTGACCGAACGGGAGATCACGTAGATCATGTTCGGGCCGGGCGTGATCACCATCACGAAAGCGGCCAGGATAAAGAGCAGGAGCTGATGTAAGGGTATCATCGCAAAAAATTTTTGCCCCACAAGGTAGTAAAAAATAGCAGTACCTTCGTACACATATTATGTACGAACCTATCCTTGCACATATTGCCCGCTATGTTACTTTCACGCCGGAAGAAACCCGCTTGTTCTGTGAAGCGCTGCAATACAAGAAAGTGCGGCGGCGCCAATACCTTTTACAGGAAGGAGAGATCTGCCGTTATGATTATTTTGTGGTGAGCGGCTGCCTGCGGCAATATGAAGTGAGCGATAACAGCCGCGAAAATGTGGTGCAATTTGCCTTTGAAAACTGGTGGATGTCGGACTGGTACAGCATCCTGTCGGGCACCCCTACCATCTACAACATCGACGCGCTGGAAGATGCCGAAGTGATATTGATCGAAAAGAGCGTACTGGAAAAATTGTTTACCCAAATACCGGCGCTCGACAGCTATTTCCGCACGATGCTGCTACAGGCCTATGCCGCCTTGCAGCGCCGCATCCTTTACCTGCAAAAGCCCGCAGAAGAGCGTTATGCTGAGTTCATCAAACATTACAGCTGGTTTGAGCAGCGGGTATCGCAGCAGCATATCGCCTCTTTCCTGGGCATTACCCGGGAAACGCTCAGTCGCCTGAAAAGCCAGCAGGCAAAGCAATCCAGGGATCTGTTGTGATAAATGTCACAATTTTATTTTATCAAAGGTCACGTATAAATCAGGTACATCGTATGAATTTTGTAGCAGCAAAAAACGACACACATGTACAAATCATTTATGCAAAGGATCTTCTCGACAGACAGTAACTGGACCGGCTTTGTTCTCCGTCTCACCTTAGGGCTGGTGCTCTTTCCGCATGCCACGCAGAAGATGTTTGGCTGGTTCGGCGGGCCGGGCATCTCCGGTGAAATGCACTATATGACCGCCATCATGAAACTGCCGGCCTTTGTTGCAGCATCTGCCATATTTGTAGAATGCGCCGGCATGATCCTGCTGATCGCTGGCGCAGGTACGCGCATCGCGGCTTTCAGCCTTTTCTGGCTCTTCATCGGCATGATCGCCGTAGAACACGGGCAGAACGGATTTTTCGTGAACTGGTTCGGCGTCATGCCCGCGGGCAAGGAAGGCTTTGAATACCATCTCCTCGTACTCGGCATCTGCATCGCCCTGCTGATACAAGGCGGTGGCAGATACGCCGTGGACGGTACGCGAAGGTTGTCTTACTCAGGATTATAATGATTGAAAGGATTAGCAGGATTTTTTTTACAGGATTAAAAAAGATTCTCTTGATTTAAAGCGAAGATCATTTTTTGTCCCCGGGTTCCACCCGGGGCTACCGGGCTTTAGCCCCTACGGGGCAGAACAAAACGGGGATCGGCCCCATAGGGGCCGGAGCTTGGTAGCTCCGGGTTCCATCCGGGGACAAAAAAATAATCTTCGCTTTAAATCAAGAGAATCTTTTTTAATCCTGTAAAAAAAATCCTGCTAATCCTTTCAATCCTCATAATCCTGAGCAAGACAATCTTCGCGACAATTTTCGTAAATTAGTTATCAAATAGTGGAGGCTTTTCTTATGAGAACGGAAAAATCAAAAAGCATTGTAACCCGACTGCTATCCTCCGCCGGCGTTACCATTAACGGCCAGAACCCCTGGGATATCCAGGTTCATGATGACCATTTTTACGAGCAGGCCTTACAAGGCGGCTCCCTCGCAATCGGCGAATCATATGTAGCCAACTGGTGGGACTGCGCACAGCTCGATGGCTTCTTCACCCGCATATTGCGCGCCCATCTCGATGAACAGGCAGGACATAACATCTCCCTCAAACTACATGTATTGTTCTCCCGTTTGTTCAACCTGCAAACTACTACCCGATCGCTTCATAATGTGGAACGGCATTATGATATCGGCAATGACCTGTTCCAGCAGATGCTCGACAAACGCATGGTGTATTCCTGCGCCTTCTGGCAGGGTGCTCATTCACTGGATGAAGCACAGGAAAACAAACTCGATCTCTCCTGCCGCAAACTGCGGCTGGAACCCGGTATGCAGGTGCTGGACATCGGCTGTGGCTGGGGCAGTTTTGCCCGCTTCGCAGCAGAACGTTATGGCGTACACGTTACCGGCATCACGATATCCAAAGAACAGGCCGCCCTTGCCAAAGAACGCTGCAAAGGCCTGCCCGTAGATATCAAACTGATGGACTACCGCTCCCTCAACGCCCGCTACGATGCTATCGTATCTATCGGCATGTTTGAACATGTAGGCTATAAGAACTACCTGGAATATATGCGCATCGTGCACCGCAGCCTGAAAGAAAATGGCCTCTTCCTGCTGCATACCATCGGGTCCAATACTTCGCATACTTTTACCGACCGCTGGATCAACAAATACATTTTCCCCAACAGCATGCTGCCCTCTGTAAGCCAGATCGGTAAAGCCATTGAAGGACTTTTTGTGATGGAACACTGGGAGAATTTCAGCAGTGACTACGACAAAACGCTGATGGCCTGGTACGATAATTTCACCGCAGGATGGGACCAGCTGAAGCACCGCTACAGCGCAGATTTCTTCCGCATGTGGAAGTATTACCTGCTGTCATGCGCCGCCACTTTCCGCTCGCGAAGCAGTCAGCTCTGGCAGGTAGTATTGTCGAAAGGCGGTGTGGACGGCGGCTACAGGGCGCCCGCCATCTAATAAATTTCTAATAAGCTTCTAAGAGATCTCTAACTGAGGCCTTCCCGCGCCCATGCTACATTTGCTGCTGGAACCCAAAAACAGCGGAGATGATAAAAGCTACAACGGGAAAATTGAGGAAACGTATTTCCATCACCCAGATCATTGCCTCCAGCGGCGTTGATGCAGACGCCGAAACAAAACTGAAGAACGCATCCCGGCACGATAAAGCGTTCTGCATGGCCATGCTCGACAGCCAGGAGCTGGGGCTGCGCCCGCAGCAGGTGGAGGCCAAATTGAAATTGTTCGGCCCGAATGAGCTGGTGCATGAAAAAGCGCCGGCCTGGTACCGGCAGCTGCTATCGGCCTTCATCAATCCTTTCATCGGTGTGCTCATCGTAATCGCCGTCATCTCCCTCATTACAGACGTATGGCTGCAAGCCGCTCCCGACCGCGATTACAAGACGGTGACCGTAGTAGCCGTGATGGTGATGCTCAGCTCCCTGCTGCGCTTCTGGCAGGAGTTCCGCAGCAACAAGGCCGCAGAACAACTGAAACGCATGGTGACCACCACCACGCTGGTGCTGCGGGAAGATACCGGCAAAAAGGAAACCGATATCCAACAGGTGGTTCCCGGCGATATCCTTTTCCTCTCCGCAGGAGATATGATACCGGCAGATTGCAGGATATTACATTCCAAAGACCTCTTTGTAAGCCAGGCCGTATTAACCGGCGAAGCCTTGCCAGTAGAGAAGAACGGCTTCACCATCGCCAATGCGCTCACCATACCGCTGCTGGAACTGGAGAACATCTGCTTCATGGGCACCAACGTGGTAAGCGGCACCGCCACTGCCATTGCCGTGACCACCGGCAGCCAGACCTACTTCGGCGCCATCAGCAAATCCATCACCGGCAAACGCGCTGAAACCAGTTTCGACAAAGGCGTGAACAGCGTGAGCTGGCTGCTCATCCGCTTCATGCTCGTGATGGTGCCGCTCATCTTCCTCATCAACGGTTTTGTAAAACACGACTGGATAGAAGCGCTGCTCTTCGGCATCGCAGTAGCCGTAGGCCTTACGCCGGAGATGCTGCCCATGATCGTTACCGCCAACCTCGCCAAAGGCGCACTGAACATGAGCAAACGCAAAGTGATCGTAAAAAGGCTCAACGCCATTCAGAATATCGGCGCGATGAACGTGTTATGCACCGATAAAACAGGCACCCTCACGATGGATAAAATTGTGCTGGAAAGACATCTCAACGTATTGGGCGATGACGACGACGAAGTGCTGAAATGGGCCTACCTCAACAGTTTCCACCAAACCGGCCTGAAGAACCTGCTGGATGTGGCCGTGCTGGAACATGCAGAGCTGCATGATTACCTGAAAGTAGAAGAACATTATTTAAAAGTAGATGAGATACCGTTCGACTTCCAGCGCCGCCGCATGTCGGTGATATTGAAACAGCGCAACGGCAAGCACCTGCTTATTTGTAAAGGCGCCGTAGAAGAGGTGCTGGACCTCTGCTCCCATTGTTTTGAGCCAGGCGAGAACCGTGACCTGCATGTAGAGAATGACCGTATCATCCCGATGGATGCCGCCATGCGCGATACCGTACGTAACACTTCCCTGAAACTCAATGCCGAAGGGCTGCGCGTGCTGTTGGTAGCCATCCGTGAATTTGATCCACGTGCACTGACCTATTCCATTGCCGATGAAAAAGAGATGGTGCTAACGGGTTTCATTGGCTTCCTCGATCCTGCCAAACCCTCTGCCCGACCGGCTATTGAGGCATTGCAGCAATTAGGCGTAGCGCTCAAAGTGCTCACCGGCGATAACGAAACCGTTACCCGTAAAATATGCAGCGATGTGGGCATCCCTGTAAACCGTATCATGCTGGGTAATGAACTGGATCAGCTGAACGACCGCGAGCTGGCTACAGCCGCGGATCATACGAGCATCTTTGCAAAACTGAGCCCGGCGCAGAAAAGCCGCGTAGTGCGCATATTGCAATCGCAGGGCCATACCGTTGGCTTCATGGGCGATGGCATCAATGATGCCGCAGCCCTCCGCGATGCCGATGTTGGTATCTCCGTTGATACCGCCACTGATATCGCTAAAGAAAGCGCCGATATTATCCTGCTGGAAAAAGACCTGATGGTGCTGCGCAAAGGCGTGATCTATGGCCGCAGAACTTTCGGCAACATCATCAAATACATCAAGATGACCGCCAGCAGCAACTTCGGCAATATGTTCAGCATGCTGGGCGCCAGCGTATTCCTGCCTTTCCTGCCGATGTTGCCGGTGCAGCTGCTGGTACAAAACCTGTTGTATGATATCTCCCAGATCTCCATCCCCTGGGACCGTATGGATGCGGAATATATTGCCGCGCCCCGCAAATGGGATGCATCGGGCATTGCGCGCTTCATGATATTTATAGGGCCGGTGAGCTCTGTTTTTGATTATGCTACGTTTGCGCTGATGTTTTATTTTTTCAAGGCCAATATGCCGGAGCATCAGTCTTTGTTCCAGAGTGGCTGGTTCATTGAAGGATTGTTATCGCAAACACTGATCGTGCATATGATCCGTACGCGCAAGATTCCCTTTATTCAAAGCTGGGCCACTGCGCCGGTGCTGGCGCTCACCACGCTCATCATGGCGATAGGCATTTTCCTGCCTTTCTCTCCGCTCGCGCCGGCGCTGAAGATGCAGCCTTTGCCCATCGCTTATTTCCCATGGCTGATAGCGATACTTACCGGGTATTGCGTGCTGACGCAGGTGATCAAGACCTGGTATATACGGAAATTTGATCAGTGGTTATAAGAGCCGGTTTACGGCCACCAGTACCAATAGCAGCTCGCAGTTGGTGATGAGGTCTTTTTTCAGGAGGCGGATGGCTTTGCTCATATGTTTTTCCACCATACTAACGGAGATGGACATACGAAGAGATATTTCGCGGTAAGAGAGGCCTTCCTCGCGGTGCATGATATATACCCGCCTGCAGTTGTCCGGCAGCTGGCTGATAGCGGTATCCAGTGCCTGCAGAGGCTTCCGGGGGCTTTCAGCCGGCATGGTCACCAGCTGTTCTACTTCTTCTTTCATGGTTTCGAGCCAGGTGGTATCTTCTTTCACTCGGCGGCGTATCACATCGATCAGCAGGTTGCGCGCAATCGTTTTCAATAAAGGGAGCGCATGTTCCGGCTCCCGCACCTCTTCCATTCTCTCCCATATCTTCAGGTAACATTGCTGCATAAGGTCTTGCAACAGGTGATCGTCGTGCGAATAGTTACGCAGATAGTGATGCAGCCTGTCGCGCGAGGCGAGGTACAGGCTTGTGAATGCCCTTTCCTTATCATACGTAGCAGCGAGGCTCATAGTGCTACAAATATAGGCAGCGAGCCTCCGTAGTACAACATTACCAAATTGTTAATTCAAACAGATCTTTCTTTTTTGCGTTGAGGTGAACGACTGGTTTCACGTGCTAGTAGTATGGATGCGCAAATGCTACAACGATATATTGACAACACCTGTACCGAGGAAGAGCGCAGGATGGTATGGCAATACCTGCAAGAACAGGATGCCCCTGCGCTGGAACACTTGCTGGATGAGGGCTGGAACGATCATGTGCCACCAATGCCAACACAGATGGCTGCCGAACTGGATAATCGTTTGTCGCCCTTTTTAATCCGCCGCCGCACGCGGCAATTATTCTACCGCTGGGCCGCCGCCGCAGCGATACTGCTGCTGGCCGCAGGCTGGTGGCGGTTTTCCAGACCTATCGCCACGCACGATGCGCCCGTTCCCCTTGCCAGCCGTGAGATCAGCAACGCTACCACCACTGTGAAGCGGCTCACATTACCGGATGGCAGCCATATCTGGCTAACGCCGGGCGCGCGCATACAGCTCGATGATGATTTCAATCTTCACAACCGGCGGATCGCCTTATCAGGAGAGGCCTACTTTGAAGTAGCGCCGGCAGCGATGCCGTTTATCGTTGATGGCGGCGACTTACAGACGACGGTATTGGGCACACATTTCAACATGGAAGCATGGCCGGGAGAACGCAGCGTGAGCGTATCACTGTCTGCCGGGAAAGTAGCCGTGAAGCATGCCGACAGCACCATGATTTTACAACCGGGCATCAAACTGACTTACCGCAAAACACAGCACACTTTTATTACGCGGCATTTTTCTACCGACAATGAAACCAACTGGAAACGTGGCGCCATCGTAATGGACGATATCCCGCTGGAGGCGGCCTTCCACCGGCTGGAAGCGCGTTACCACAAGAAGATCATCTGGCCGCAGGGCGCCTTCCGCGAAGCGCGCTTTACTGCCACTTTTGAGCAAACGCCCTTAGCCGTGATCCTGCATAACATGGCTTTCATTCACGGTTTCAGCTACCAGACAAAAGGTGATACTGTTCTGATCCAAAATTAAAAATGCCCCCGCTGGCAGGCGGAGGCACAAAAACAATCGTTTTTAAAGTTTACGTATGAACAAATTTAGACAAACCAGCGCAATCCATCCAAAAAGAAAATGGGGGCAGCTACTATGCCTGCTATGGCTGTTCTTCGCTACTTATGCGCAGGCGCAAACACCCTCGATGGAACAACCGGTCACCATCGTGATGCAACACACTCACCTTGCCGCCGTGATGGCGGAAGTAGACCGGCAAAGCGATTACAGCTTTTCGTATGACCGTGCCTCCCTGAGCAGCATCAAGGTAGAACATGCCAACTGGAAAAGCGTGCCGCTCAAACAGTTGCTCAATGAGCTGATGCAGACCTACGGCATCCTTTACCAGGTAGAGGCGCATACCATTGCCGTGAAACTCGGTCCCAAGGCGCATCCTGGCGCAGGCAGCGGAGCGGTTCGCGGACGTGTGGTAGATTTTGAAACAGCTACTCCCCTCCCTGGCGCCACCGTGCAACTCGATGGCACCAGCATCGGCGCCATTACTGACAACAAAGGCTATTACCAATTGCCGGAGGTGCCCGCCAATACGTACACGCTTGTGGTAACTTATATCGGTTATCAACGTGCAGTATTGTCCAAAGTGCAGGTGGAGAGCGGCCGCACAGCCGCCTATGACGTAAAGATGCAGAGCGGCGGCTCTTTGAAAGAAGTGATTATAGGTAGCGGCCCCCGTAAGGTAAGAGCCGTTACGCACAGTACCGAGCAACAGCTGGTGCAGGAGATCAAAGGCGCTACCGGCGTGGTTTCCGGTATCTCCAGCGAATTGATCTCCAAAACTGCCGACCGCAACGCAGCCGAAATTGTAAAGCGCATTTCCGGCGTAACCGTAGTAGATGACCGCTTCATCGTGGTACGCGGGATGAATGAACGATATAATCTCACCTATCTCAACAGCAACCTTGCGCCATCCACTGAATTATTCAACAAGGCATTTGCGTACGACCTGCTGCCCAGCAGTGTGATCGACAAGATACTTGTGTACAAATCGCCGGTGGCGGACCTTGTAGCCGATTACGCCGGCGCCGCCGTGAAAGTATATACGAAAAATGCGATGCCGGTGAAACATTTTGATATCGGCGTACAAGCGGCTGCCCGCGAGGGTTCTCATTTCACCAATATCAATAGTTATAATGGCGGTAAATATGATTTCCTGGGATTCGATGATGGCGGTCGCAAGCTGCCGGCCTTCTCCCCTGGCGTGTTTGAAAGCAACCGCCGGGTGAATGGCGTATCAAACGAAGACTATCTCAAAGGTTTCAACACTACCTTATCGCCCGGTAAGCGCTACAGTCTGCCCGACCTGCAACTCTTTGCCAACTATTACAATAGCTGGAAACTGGGCAGGGCGCGGTTGTACGATCTCACCTCTCTCACCTACACCAAAGAAACTACGGCCTTTGATATCTACCGTCAGCGCGGCAACACCAATGCAGATGTCATCACCCTCACCGATCCCGGGCAGGCATTTGGCGACAAGAATCGCATCACCAACAGCGAGCAGACGACAGAAACCGGCAAGATCAACGTATTGGAAAATCTCACCCTGAAGCTGAACGACAAGAACAGCATTTCCTTCCGGAATTTTTTTGTGAATGACGGGAAAAGACAGACCAGTATTGACCATACCCGGCCCAATACCTTACCGGAATATTACCGTACAGGCACTTTCAAACAGGATTATTTCCTCTCCTTCCAGCAACGTTTGCTGTATTCCGGCAACCTGAACGGCGTACACCAGTTGAAAGACGACCGGCAGCAACTGGAATGGAACATAGGCTACACGCACGACCTGCAAAGCATTCCCGATATGCGTATCAGTCATTTCGGTATGCGGTATCCCATTACGGTAGACAGCACTGCGTGGACAGCATTAGGTTCCAATGGCGGCGCGGATGATATACATTCCGGCATGATCTCCCGTCTTTTTATCAAGAGCCTCGAACAGGTGTATAATGCATCCCTTGACTATACCTTTCATCTCTCCCCCTCATTCACCCTGAAAGCCGGTGGCTATGAGCTTTTCAAGACGCGGCAGGTAGGACGCCGCTTCTTCCGGGTGAACAGGGCGGGCCTGGCAACGGAAGAATACCAGGGGCCTTATGGCGATCTGAACTGGAATACCGGTTACGGCTATACGAATCTGCCGCTGGTGCAGTTCCGTCCGGAGGATCTGTCGAAAGTATGGTCCACGCATTATTTCCCGGCAGATGGCACGGGCCTCGCGGTGTATGACGCCACCGCGCCTACCGACGCCTATATCGCCAGCGAGCAATACAATGCTTTTTACCTGATGGGCGACTGGAAGGCCGGCAGGCATTTCACTTTCAATGTGGGCCTACGCGGAGAATATGACCGGCAGAGACTTGCAGGCGCCAAGCCAGGCGCGGAAGGCGGCAGCTCCGTTGAAGCAGTGAACATCGATAAAAAGAAAACGATCATACTGCCTTCCTTCAATGCCAGCTATCAGCCCGACAGTACCATCGTGATACGCGGTAGCTACGGTCGTACCGTGAACCGCCCCGATTTTCGCGAGCTCACGCCCTATGGTGATTTTGATTTTCTGAACAACGAAGTGATCACAGGTAATGCACATGTGGTGACCGCGGTGATCGACAACTACGACCTCCGTGCAGAATTCTATCCACGCAATAACCACAGTGAGATGTTCAACATCGGCGCATTTTACAAATACCTCGATCATCCCATTGAAAAGATGCGCAACGAAATTACCAGCAGCACCGTAGCCGATCTTTTCAGCTTCACGAACATTACGTATGACAACTCTGTCAGTGGCCGCCTGTGGGGCCTGGAGGCAGAAGTAAAGAAGAGCCTCTCTTTTATTCCAGGTAATCTCTTCCGCCATCTGTCGTTCGTATTCAATGGCTCTGTTATCAAAAGTGAAACGATCCGCCGCAAATTCAACAACGATTACGCTACCGATACTTTACACAAGCCTGGAGGACCGCTGCAGGGGCAGTCGCCTTACATCTTCAACACCGGTCTCTTTTATGAAAACGTTGCCAGCGGCACCAAGATCGGCTTGGTGTATAACGTGAATGGCCCGCGCATCTATGCCAAGAGCACGCGCACGCCTTCCGACACCACCGCCACCGATGCGTATACCCGTCCGGACCTCTTGCAGCTGCCCATGCACCTGCTGGATCTCTCCATCACGCAAAGGCTCGTGAAATCGCTGCAGCTGAAACTCAGCATTCAAAACCTGTTGGACCAGGAATACCGCATCATTGAAGATCATAACTATAACCAGCGCTACGACAAAGAATATCCCCTGACCGGATCAAATAACCTGACATATTTCGCAGGTGATAATATCTACACAAAATATAAACCGGGCAGGTATCTGCTCTTACAATTCACTTATGCATTCTAATCAATATCATATGCGTTTTTTTCAAATAACAGGATGGTGTTGTTGCCTGCTGCTATGGCTGAGCGCCTGCAAAAAAGAGGTAGACATGGGCTGGGAGCAGCAGCAAGCAGCTGCGCAGATCAATTTCTATAATGCGTCCTATGCTTTGATCGGACAATCCACTGTCAACCCGCGCGGCAATATGATACTGGTCGATAGTCGCGACACGACCTATACGCCCCGCATCGATATGCAGGATGCAAAATATCCGTACTTCTGGAATCCTGTCAACTACGGTTACGCATACCCGCTTGCCATGCGTACACAATGGATCAGCTATATGCGGTTCACTGCCGGTACGCACCGGCTTTACCTGCTGGATACTTCCAAAACCATCCTGGACAGCAGCGCTGTGCAACTGAGCAATGACCGCGCCGCCACCGTGTTCTATGCCGACAGTCTGGGCAGCTACCGTATGCTGATGGTCAACGATGCCTTCACGCCTGCCGATGGCAAAATTGGTTTGCGCATCGTGAACCTGAACCCTACTGATGGCGATGTGTTCATCACGATCAATAAGACGATACCTGCTGCATTGCCCGCCAGCACCCACTATGGCGACCATACGCCGTTCATTCCGCTGGATATAACGCGCATGGATACACTGAAAGTGAAAGTTTATCAGCCGGGAGACACCTCCCACTTCCTGGCACGCACATCAGTAGAAGTAGTGCCCGGTCATGCCTATACGCTGGTGATCAGCGGCTATGGCAGCGGGGCGCCGGCCAGTTATAAAGACCGTGCGAGCGGCCGTACGGTGGGCATCTCCAGTAATTTCTCCATCGCTCCGATCAAAAACTTCTAAACATGGCAAAACAATTATTATCATATCTCCTCTTGCTACTGCTAATTGCGCCTGCTTGTAAAAAGGTAGATGATCATGCAGCCATGGTGAATAGCCAACCCTGGCTGGCAGACAATTTCAGCAGCCGCCGGCTGAACTGGGTATATCCCGCTTCACTAGCCGTAGGCGATACCGCCGTATTGGTAGGACGCTTGTTTCCTTATCAGGCTGGTACAACGATCGAGGTGGGCGGCATACCCGTGAAGATCATCGACACGATGAAGATAGCGCCAATCTATACTTCCTACCAACAGCAACCGCAAGTGGATGTGATCCGCTTCCTGATCACAAAAGACATGGGCGTTGGCGCCCGCAGGCCTGTAAGCGTTACCGCTAATGGTGTTACAATCGACGGGCCGCCGCTGAACATTACTTATTTCCAGGCAGGTACTGCGCGCACAGATACCACCCTGTGGGCAGATCCACTGGTAAACTGGGTACCGGATAATGTGAATCAATTATCACAAAACAATTCCCTGCTAGTGCGCTCCATCCATAGTGATGGCGATGGCAATATCTGGTTCGATAACCCTTACGGCATATACGAAGTAGCCAATGCGCAGGTAAAGAAAGTGCTGAAGCCTGGCGATGCCCTCACCGATGCCGGCAACACTGCTTTCAAACTATTGACAGTACTGGGCAGCGCCGTTTCCTATGATGGCAACACGCTCTATTTCTCCGCAGAAACCAGTGAAAACAACGCGGATACCGTGGCCAACTATATTTTCAGGATCTGTAAAATGGATGTTAACACACGACAGCTTAGTACTATCAGCCGCACCCTTGTCCTGAAACAACAGAGCGCAACAGTGGAAAGCGGCCTTCACTATGAAGGCCCGGTGGCGCAAGTGAAAATAGTGGCGCGCAACCTGTCTACAGATATCAATGGCAGCCTCTATTTCACCAATTACTACTCACCGGCCTCCAACCAGTATGACCGCCCTTATTGGCACGACAACGTTATCACGGGTGCCATGGGATTTGACCTGATCCAGCAATCTTGCTACAACTATGTTTGTAAACTGGATGTAGGCGGCAGGATCACGGGTATCATCTCTGCACAGAGCAATTATGTGCTGCCAGGTTCGCCGGTTTTCCTGGGTTATTTCTTCAACGACTTTGCCGGCCAATACTTGTACGGCTATACGAATCCCGATTTTAACAACTACCGGCTTGGCCAGTTTGATATCGTAGAAGGCGGAATGGTGAGCGAGCAAAAGAATGGCTTCCAGCAATCAGGATTTGTATTCCAGTCGTTTGAAACGGACAAAAGGTACAAGCTGACCGGCAACATTGGTATTCCGACGCCCGATCCTACGACTTTCCTCAACAACCTGATATGCTTGAATGACGGTACCATGCTGGGAGTTAATTACTCGCTCACTGTTTATGATTTCACAAATCATAGCGCTTACTGTTACGCCGGTACCGAAACGGGCTCCGATCCGACCGGCTCTGCGCCACCGGCGCAAAACCAGCATACCGGGCTGGCCAAGTGGGTGGATTTTTCAGATGCCTCGCTGATAGGTCAAGACAAATCCGGTGTTGTGTATTACTGCCGGGGTGCCAGTGATTACACCAATGGCGTTACCTTTTACAAGCTCTATCCCAAAAAACGTTGATAACCTATACACTCCTCCGCACCCTGCTGCGGGGGAGTTTTTGCTTAAATCCCAATTTATGAAACCATTATTATCATATATTCTGCTGTTGCTACTTATTGCGCCTGCCTGCAAGAAGGTGGACGACCACGCCACAATGGTGAGTAACCAGCCCTGGCTGGCAGATCATCTCAACAGCCGCCGGCTGAACTGGTCCTACCCTGGCTCATTGGCCGTAGGCGATACAGCCATCTTTGTGGGACGCCTGTTTCCCTATCTGCCTGGCACTGCGATCAAAATAGGCGGCGTGCCGGCGACGATCATCGACACCATGAAGGTAGCGGCAATATACACCACCTATAATCCGCAACCGGAGGTGGATGTGGTTCGCTTCGTGATCACAAAAGATATGGGCATCGGCGCACGCAGGCCGGTAAGCCTTACTGCTAACGGCATTACGATCGATGGTCCTCCTTTGAACATCACCTATTTCCAGGCCGGTAATGCACGCACGGATACTACCTTGTGGGTAGACTCACTGGTGAACTGGATACCGGAAAATGTGAAGCTGCTATCACAAAAAAATTTCCTCCAGGTGCGCTCCGTACATAGTGATGGCAATGGCAATATCTGGTTCGATAACCCGTATGGCATCTACAAAATGGCCAATGCACAGGTAAAAAAAGTGATACAGCCTGGCGATGCCTTCACCGACGACAGCAATACGGCTTTCAGTATCAGTACCATTATGGGCAGCACCATTTCATATGATGGCGACCTGCTGTATTTTTCCGCGGAGACCAGCGAGAACAACGCAGATACCGCCGCCAGCTACATCTTCCGCCTCTGCAAGATGGACCTCCGCACCCAAAAGGTAAATACTATCAGCCGTACACTGGTGATGAAGCGGAACGACGTGACGGAAAGCGGGCTTCATTACGAAGGCCCTGTGGCACAGGTGAAGATAGTGGCGCGCAACCTCACAACGGATATTAACCATAACCTTTATTTCACCAATTACTATTCACCTGTCTCCAATGCCTATAGCCGGCGCTATTGGCATAACGCCATCATCTCTGGTATTAACGGCTTTGACATGTTCCAGAGCTCTTGTTACAACTATGTTTGCAAACTGGATGCTGGCAACAGGGTCACTGGCATCATTTCTGCGCAAAGCCAGTACCCTACACCCGGCGCACCGGTTTTCCTCGGTTATTTCTTCGTTGATTTTGCCGGCCAATACCTGTATGGCTATACGAATCCTGACCTTAACAACTACCGGCTTGGCCAGTTTGATATTGAAGAAATCGTGATGGTAAATCAAATAAAGAACGGCCATCAGCAGAAAACCTTTGTATTCCAGTCTTTCGAAACCGATCCGAACTACAAGCGTACCGGCAACATTGGCATCCCGCAGCCAGATCCTTTCTATCGCTTCAACAGCCTGCTATGCCTGAACGACGGCACCTTGCTGGGCGCCAATCCCTCACTTACGGCTTATGATCTTATGCACAACAGCGCTTATTGTTATGCTGGTACTGAAATAGCGGCGACCGTTGCCAGCAGCGCGCCTTCCGCACAAAACCAGCGTACCGGGCTGGCCAAGTGGGTGAATTTTTCAGATGCAGGATTGATCGGCCAGGATAAATCCGGCGCGGTATATTTCTGCCGGGGTACCAAGGATTATGTTCATGGCGTTAGTTTTTACAAGCTCTATCCGAAGAAATAATATACCCTATACTATCCCTGCCATTGCTCGGTGACGGGGACAGTATTTTATCATTTACCTTATTCTTGCATTTGCTCCCCTGTGGCCTGGCTGCGGGGGAGTTTCATTGTAAGGGAAACGCACTATAAACACACTCCCTTTCCCTGCTTCCGACTCCACGCTGATACGGATATCATGATACTGCGCGATGGTATTGGCGATGGAAAGCCCCAGCCCATAGCCTTCTTCAGCAGTTCTCGCCACTTTTTTGAAACGATGAAAGATAGTGCCCAGCTCCTGCGCCTGTATGCCGATACCGGTATCGGCTATACGTAGTTCATAGGCATCAGGGAGCAAAAGGCCGCTCACCCGGATGCTGCCGCCTTCCTTGTTATAGCGGATGGCATTGTTGAGCAGGTTGTATAGCAGTTGAAAGATAAGATCATGATTGAGGTGCGGTACTTCTACCGGCCTGGGGAACTCCACTGAAAACTGCAACCCTTTTTCTTCAAGGCGATGTTCCAGTTCTTCCATCACTTCCGCCACCAGCGCGGGTATAGACACTTTGTCTTCTTTCGGGAACTGGTCGTTCTCGATACGGGATATTAACAGTAACGACTGTACGATTTTCTTCAGGCGGTGCAGGGTGCGCATCATGCCCATGATGTGCTTTTGCAGTTCTTCGTCCTGTTCGTCGGTCATGAGGTTCTCCATTTTTGTTTGCAGGATACTGATGGGCGTCATCAGTTCATGCGAAGCGTTGGAGGTAAATTCCCGTTCCTTTTCGAAGGCTTCGTTCACTTTGTTCATGAGCTCCACCAGCGAGTCGTCGAGGTATTTGAAATCGGTGGTGGAGGTTTTCACAGGCGGCCCCTGCTCCCGGAAAGGGAAGCGGCGGTGCAACAGCCGTGTGCGGATGATGAGGTCCAGCGGCTTTAGCAGCAGCCTTGTGAATACCAGGTCGACCAGGATCGTGAGCACGATCAGCGCCCCCAGTACGTATAGGGCCACGCGTTGTAAAGGCCGGTTGTACTGGTTGATGGTGGCCATCGTTTTGCCTACTTCGAGCAGGTAGTTTTTGTTTTGGTAATGGAACACATGACTGAGCACCCGGTAGGTCAGCGTATCCTGTTCCACCACACGTGGCAGTGTGGCAATAGTATCAGGAAACACTTTGAGGGCGGGCTCGAGGGAGATGTATTCTTCTTTGAGCATGGTGTAGCTGCCATAGGTCTCTTCCCCTTGCAGGTAGGTATCGATGCCGTGCAACTGAATTTCCTGCATGACTTTTTTCTTTTGTTCGCGCAGGTAAAAATCATTGTAGCGGAAAGCGATCCCACCGATCAATGCAGGCAACAGCAGTACGAAAAGCACGGCTATAGCCATTTTCGACAAGGTAATAAACAGTGTCAGCTTGGTAAATAGTTTCACGCTCAGATCTTTATTTTATAGCCCACATGCCGGATGGTAAGCAGCCAGTCTACCGCTGCGTAGACCGACAGCTTTCTCCGTATATTCTTGATATGTACATCAATATAATTCGAATCATATTCATCATCTGAATAATTGCCCCAGATATGTTCGCTGAGCTGCATGCGGGTGAGCGGCCTGTTCTTGTGCAGCAGCATATAGCTGAGCAGGTCGAACTCTTTCCGGGAGAGGGTGATCTCTGTTTGTTCGAAGAACACGCTTCTCTTTTGCAGGTCTACCTGAAAATCGCCGAGTGGGATAAGCGTATCCTGCAGGGCGAATTTCCTTCGGGCCACTGCCTGCATGCGCGACTGCAATTCCAGCAGGGAGAAGGGTTTCGGCAGGTAGTCGTCCGCGCCGAGGTCGAGGCCGCGGATACGGTCTTCCAGCTGCCCTCTTGCGGTGAGGATGATGCAGGCGGCCTCGGGTTGCTGTTTACGGATCTCTTGCAGCAATACGAGGCCGTCTTTATCAGGAAGGCCGAGATCGAGAAGAATGAAATCGTATTGATTATCGTCGAGCCTGTCCATAGCTTGCCGCGCGCTGGCGGCGAGATCGCAGCGATAGAAAGCTTTTTTGAGAAATGCTTCCATTTCGGTGGCCATAGCCCTTTCATCTTCTACGATCAATACTTTCATGCGCTTAGAACTGATAATAAAAACTGCAGGTTACAAAAGAGTTGGTAGTGCCGGCGCCTGACAGGGCTTTATCGCTCAGCAGGGACAGCTGGTATTCCACTTCCACCATATAATGCGCGCGGTTATAGGCCAGCGGCACTTTCAGGTTATATGACAAGAGGTCGAAGCGTGTAGCCTCCGCCGTTACTGTTTCGGTAGTGCCGGGAACGCCCGGTATGATGGGGATGGGCAGTCCGAGCAAACTATCTTTCAGTCTTTTCTCCCGTACATATGTTTCATAAAAATGCTGGGTACCGGCAACGACGCTGATGGCGGGCGTGAGTGTGATCAGGTCTTTATTTTTAGCGATGCTGCCCAGTTGTATCTGTTTCTCTGTGCTGAAGGTAGCGAATATGTCCTGCTGTTTGCCGAAGGCATAATCTACGTTGATGCCGGTGGTCATCCAGTATTTATACTTCAAAGATGCGGCGGCATTATCCGGATTGGCTGCCTGCAGGAAAGCGGAATAGGCCGGGTAGAAAGTGTGGCTATAGCTCAGATCCGCTACCAGCTTCTTTCCTATGGGAAATGTAAATCCGGCGCCGGCGGCCGAAGCGGATACCACATGATTTGAATCGTTGAGCAGGCGGATGGCGGTGCCGGTGAAATAGAATCCTGAGCGCAGTTGTACGGAGGCTACGGCGGCGATGTAGGGCAGCTTGTTGGCCGCTGCTTGCCCGTAGTAGCTGGCATTGTTAGTATATTGCGCGCCCAGTGTAAAAGTTACCGCTTTCTGTTTTTCCGTCTGTGTGCTGTCTGTCTGCGTGCTGGTGCTGTCAGTCTGCGTCTGCGCCTGCACAGTGCTATAGCACAGCCCTGTGAGGAGCAGTATTAGTGCATATCTCATATTACGCTCTCTTTACCCACCGATCCCGATAATCGGGCGGGTGATGATTTTTGGTTTGATGATCTTTATTGTTTTGACGGGCAGCGGAGCAGGAATGGCCATCGGCTTGATGAGCCGTCTCGACTTAGGTACTTCCTTGATCTCCGGTAACAGTGGTTCTGCCGGTTTCTCCGCCGGATTTGTGCGTACCGGCGGCACGCTGTCTGCCGGCAGCGTCAGGCCAGGGCCACGCCCATAGCCAGCCTGTGGCTGCATCAGTGCCAGGAAAAGCACCAGCATCAATCCGGAGGACAGCAATTTAACCATGTGTTACAAAAGTAGCAAATCCGACCAGGATTAAACGGATTTATAAGATTTTCCTGATTTAACGCGAGGATCAACGAGGTTCAAGCCCTTGAAGCGCTCGAAGCGCTTCAAGGGCTGCTTCGCTTAAATCCGCTACCGTTGATCTTCGTTTTGATCTCGTGGCTTAAATCAGGGTAATCTTATTAATCCGTTTAATCCTGGTCCGAAAATTACAAGATACCCGCTTTCAGCCCGCCGCTGGCGCCCACATTCACTTTTACAGGTGTTACTACTGTTTTCACTGCATTAACGGCGTGTTGTGTGGTGCCTTTAACCGTATTTGTAACGTGAGCCGCTGTGTTGACAGTAGTGTTGACAACGCCTGTAGTAGCGGATTTTACAGTAGTGGCTGCGCCGGATGCCGTAGTGGTGACAGCAGAAGTGTTGATAGCCGCATTGCCCTGTTGCGCTGTTTGCTCCGACACGTTGCCAGGTGTAGCCTGTACATCAGATTGGCTGCTGTGGCTTGCTTCAGCGTTAGGAGCTGTGATACTTCCTGCCAGCTGACTGCCCGTATTGACAGCGGTATTGGCAGCATTGTCGGCAGTGGAGGCAGCGGCAGATTTTGCAGCTGAACCCTTGGCAGCTGCTGATGTAGCCGCATTAGCACCCGCATCGGCAGCCGGCTGGGCATTCACAGACGCATTGCCTTCATGCGATGTTTGCATTGATGCCGTACCTGTATGTGTAGTAACAGCAGCAGCAGAAGATGATGATGTTCTTACAGTAGCCTGCTGGGCAAAAGCCGCTCCTGAAAGCAATAAGGCAGCAGTAATAAGCGCACTCGATTTCATGACATTGATGATTTAGGTTATTCAATAATGCTATTGTCACGACAAAGCTAGACCCCGAAAATGAAGCGAAAATGAAAAATGAGAAATTATTGTACATTTGCCCGGTCAGTTCTTTTCTATCTCTCTTTATCAACACGGAGAAGGTTTTACTTTATGTAAATTAATAGGGAATTGTGTGCGAATCACAAGCTGTCCCGCAACTGTAAGTAACCAACAAAGTTTTTACCCTTGCATGTCCACTGCCTCAACGCGGGAAGGACGGTAAAAATGTTACAAGCCAGGAGACCTGCCCTCACCGTATTGACAATGCTTTCGTGGATTGAAGCAACCGTCTGTTGATGTATCACCGCTCACCCTTACGGGGAGTAGTGTGCACCTGCATTGCTCCTTCTCCTTTTCACGACCGCATTGCGAAGCATAGTCAAGAGCTTTTAACTGTTTTATCATCTTAAAAGCATCAGTCATGCAAACGCACAACCTGGGCTATCCGAGGATAGGTAGCCGGCGTGAATTAAAAAAAGCAGCCGAACTTTACTGGGCCGGCAAAAGCCCGCTGTCAGCACTGCTGGAAACCGGACAACAGCTCCGCCGCCAGCACTGGGCCTTACAACAGGAAGCAGGCATCTCCCTGATCCCCTGCAACGATTTCTCTTTCTATGACCAGGTGCTCGACACCTTATTGATGAGCGGCGCCATCCCGCAACGCTATCATGCGCTCACAGCACTTAACGACACCGATCTCTACTTCGCCATGGCAAGAGGCTACCAGCAAAACGGACACGATATCACCGCCATGGAAATGACCAAATGGTTCGATACCAATTATCATTATATCGTCCCGGAATTTACTGCGAATCAAACGTTCCAGCTGCGCTCAACAAAAGCAGCAGACGAGTTCAAAGAAGCCACCGCACTGGGTTTCAAAGCCAAGCCCGTATTAACAGGACCTGTTACTTTCCTGTTATCAGGTAAAGAAAAAGAACAAGGTTTCCATCGCCTCGACCTGCTCCCCCGCTTGTTGCCTGTGTACTTTGAACTGCTCGCGCAGCTCCACGCTGCCGGCGCCACCTATATACAATTCGATGAGCCTTGCCTGTCGCTCGACCTGGACGAAGCCGCCCGCACCGCCATCACACATGCTTACCAGCAAATTGCCACACAGTTTCCGCAATTGCAAATTATACTGGCCAGCTACTTTGAATGCTATGGCCGCAATCTCGCTACCGTGTTGCAGCTGCCCATACATACGCTGCACCTCGATCTCGTGAGATGCCCCTCACAGCTGGACGATATCCTGCAAACAGATTTCGCCGCCAGCCATAAACATCTTTCCTTAGGCGTGGTAGATGGCAGGAATATCTGGAAGAATGATTTCGCACAATCGCTTGCCTTCATCAATAAAGCGAAAGCCGCACTGGGAGCAGATCGTATCTGGATAGCGCCTTCCTGCTCTCTCTTACATGCCCCCTGCGATCTCTCCCTGGAAAAAGATGATACAGCTCTTCCTCCCTCCATCAAGCAGTGGCTATCTTTCGCGAAACAGAAAATTGAAGAAGTGGCGACCTTGCAGCAACTGGCCACCAGTGCGCATCCCGAGCAGGATGCCCGTTATCGGGATAACCAGCTTGCGCTAAGAAGCCGGGATACTTCTCCCCTCATCCACGATCAAGCAGTGAAAGCCCGTCAGCGCGCGATCACCGACAAAGACTGCCGCCGCAACAGCGCTTTCGAAACCCGCAAACCCCGGCAGCAGCAAGCCTTACAGCTGCCGCTCTACCCTACTACTACCATCGGCTCGTTCCCGCAAACAGCCGAAGTAAGACAATGGAGAGCGCAACTGAAAAAAGGAGAACTGGATCAACAGCAATACGATGCTTTGATAGAAAAAGAAACCGTTGCCGCTATCCGCTGGCAGGAGGAGATCGGGATAGATGTGTTGGTACACGGTGAATTTGAGCGCAATGATATGGTGGAATATTTCGGCGAAAAGCTCAATGGCTTTGCCTTTACACAGCATGGCTGGGTACAGAGCTATGGCAGTCGCTGCGTAAAACCGCCCATCATCTTTGGCGACGTTAGCAGGTCCGAGCCCATGACCATTGCCTGGAGCCGCTTTGCGCAATCGCTCACCAACAAGCCGGTGAAGGGCATGCTCACCGGGCCTGTCACCATCCTGCAATGGAGCTTCGTGCGCAACGATCAGCCACGCAGCGTGACCTGTGAACAGATCGCGCTGGCCATCCGCGACGAAGCCACTGACCTGGAAAAGGCCGGCATCGGCATCATCCAGATCGACGAACCCGCCATCCGCGAAGGCCTGCCCCTGCGGCAAGAAAACAGGGCCGCCTATCTCGAATGGGCCGTACGTTGCTTTGCCATCGCCGCCAGCGGCGTGCAGGACCAGACACAGATCCACACGCATATGTGCTATTCAGAATTCAATGATATCATTCGCCATATCGCCGATATGGATGCGGATGTGATCACGATAGAATGTTCCCGCTCGCAGATGGAGCTGCTGGATGCCTTTGCAGACTTCCGCTATCCGAACGAGATAGGGCCGGGCGTTTACGATATTCACTCACCGCGCGTACCATCAAAAGAAGAAATGGTAGCGCTGATGAAAAAGGCCAGCGCCGTGATCCCCGCAGCACAACTATGGGTGAATCCCGACTGCGGCCTCAAAACCCGCCACTGGGATGAAACCAAAAAGGCGCTGAGCGCCATGGTGGCGGCGGCTAAAGAATTGAGATAAATTTTTTGATTTACGGATTTAGGGATTTACGGATTTGTGGAAACTGAAATATTGCAAAGCAGGATATTGCCGTTTCCACAAATCCGTAAATTCTTAAATCCATAAATCCGTAAATCCCAAATTCAAGCGATGAAGGCAGCATGGCATCAAGCGCTCTTCAAAGAGCGGCTGGCCAATATTTCGCGCCTGCGCTTCGGAAAATAAATAAATAAAAAAATAAGTAAATGATCACATCAGAAGAGCGGATCGCACAATCCACCACACATATTTTCAAGGCTGTTTTTCCGAATACGACCAACCACTACGATACTTTGTTTGGCGGTACCGCCATGCACCTGATGGATGAAGTGGCCTTCATTACCGCTACCCGCTTCAGTCGCCAACGCGTAGTAACGGTGAGCACCGACCGCATTGATTTCAAGAAGGCGATCCCCGCCGGCACTATCATTGAGCTGATCGGCAAAGTATACCACGTAGGCCATACCAGCCTGAAAGTACATGTAGAAGTGTATATGGAACAAATGTATTCCGATGACCGTGAAAAAGCGATCAGTGGCAATTTTGTATTTGTAGCGGTAGATGAACACAAAAACCCGGTGCCCGTAGCGCGCTGATCTACTTTCCCTGCGGGAAGCGGTCGCGCACGAGGTTCAGCTCAATACCAAATTCCAGCAAAGCCTTGAGACCCGCCAGCACCCAGCAAAAGCCGCCGGTATTATCATTCACCCATTGCAGCATTTCCATGGCATCACCTTTGAATCCGTCGGTACCGATGGATACGAAAGTGGTGTCCTTGCTGATTGGTTCAAAGGTCCATACCACATGGATCATATTGCCCATATTATTCCAATTGACCTCAATCCTTTCATTGGGCACCAGTTCCGTTACCAATGCCTCCGCACTGATATTATACATTTCCCAGGTCCATGTTACGGGCTTGCCTTTTTCCAGGCGGCCGCTGCTTTTGGTGAACCAGAAGCGGGTGGTCACCGCCGGGTCTACAAAGGCTTCAAACACCTGCGCTACCGGCTTCCTGATGAGCATGGCCGTAGAAGATACGGGTGTTTTTATTGCATCTTTCATAAATGTAACCATTTGGTTACAAATATAGGGAAAATTTTTTTTCGCCAAGATGTCCATTTTTTTATTGTCCGGTCCTTATTAGGGTATAAAACAAAAAATTGATGTTTATGAATACCTTACTCGCACCTATTGAGAAGCCCGCAGGGCTGATGATGAAACTGGCCTATTTCTTTACCCGTCGCCAGTTCGGGAAAGTATTAATGCCGATGAAAGTGCATGCAGCGCGCCTTCCGGCCGCCTTTGGCATGTTCTATGGCAAAGTATCGCAGCTCGACAAAAAACTGCAATTGCCCGCAGAAACCGTGATGCTGGTACGTCAGCAAGTGGCGCGGCTCAACATCTGCCTCTTCTGCATCGATGCTGCACGTGCGCATACCATACAGCTATCCATGAACCAGGCAAAATTTGACGCATTGGAAAATTACGCGAGCAGCCCGCTTTTCAGCGAAGGAGAGCGAGCCTTGCTGGACTATGTAAGCGCCCTTACAAAAGACAAGGTAGCTGATCCGGAAGCCTTCGCACGCATGGCGCAGCATTACTCCGAACGTGAAATATGTGAAGTGGTGTACATCGTGGCCAGCGAGCATCTATACAATCTCACCAACATTGGATTGAATATCCATTCAGATATGCTGTGTGATATAACCCGCAGGAAATGATCAATAGGCGCCGCTGATATGCTCTTCCAGCACCACGTTTACGATAAGCGGCGTATGTCCGCTACGGCGGTGTTGCAGTATCCAGAAAGGTAATAACAGCTCGTTGAGGATACTGCCGGAAAAGCCCGTGCGGGAAAGATCGGATACATCTACACCGAAATCGTCGCAGATATTGAAACGCACATCAGCAATGAAGTTCCGGGTATATGGCAGGATGGTGATGCCGGTTAATTCCACTACGAGGCCTTGCGTACCGCCGATAAGTGTCCACAGTTTCATATCGGCGCTGCCGCTGAAACTGATGACCGGCAATGTTGCCAGCGTGATGCTGCCGCAACTGATCGTATTAGTAACCGCTTGTGATGCGAGATTGGCTGCCAGCTCATGTTCCACCGAAGCGCGTGCTGCCACGAACGAAGCATGCGCCTGTGCACGGGTAGCTACATCGGAGCCGGCAGCAAAGGTTCTGCTGGATGCGGAGGAGTTATAGAAATCGCTGAAGAGAGAATAGCCATCGCTACCAGCAAAGGTAGTGAGCACACCTTGTGGCAGCAGGCGTAATGAAAAGTCGGGCATCGAATCCTGTGACAGTGCGCTCGGTAAAAGCGCGGGCGGCACCGCCGATAGTGGAAAATAGGCTGTGGTAGCGTCATCGCCGGTGCCGCAGCCACCGCGGCTTCCGATAGTCACCGGAAACGATGCACAAGGCACTACCGTGATGGCGCCCGGCGCAGCAGGCGCAGGCCCGGGAGCTGGTCTTGGCGGCGTGGGTGTGGGTGTTGGCTGCACAGCCCCTGGCACGGATGCTAATGCAAGGCGGTAGGCTTCCTGTTCCGTATCGGCGTAATCGGTGCTATTGGGGCGTATCGCACGATAAGGAATACGTACACGTATGCGCCGGGAAGCGCCGGCAGGATGCGTGCCCAAAGCGCGGGCTGCTGCCATGATACCATCCTGGCAGGCGCTGATAAAATCTGTTACATTTTCCCGGGCACCTTCCGGCGCACCGGTAATAACGAGGTGCACGTCCCAGATCGGGCCGGTTTCAAAAGCGGCAGTAGCATAATCCTGCGGGATGGTTCTTCGCTGTATCGCAGGCGTAGCCGCAGGTTGCTGCAAAGTATGCGTAAGCTCATGCGCCAGCAGATGGCGGCCATCAGCGGTATTGGGCGCAAATCTTCCTTCGTTGAAATAGATATCCTTGCCAACAGTGAATGCAGCTGCGTGCAAGTCCTGCGATAGCTGTGCAGCCTGCTGGCCGGTGTGTATCCGCACTTCGGAGAAGTCTGCATCAAAGCGGCTTTCCATGAAAGAGCGGGTGTGCGCATCCAGGCGATGGCCACCTCCCCTGCTTTCGTTGATCTGCCGTTCTGCGCCCGCACTGACGGTTTCTGTGAATGGCGCCATAGACTGGCGTTGCAGCGGTTCATCTTCATCATCACAAGCGCATTTACGCTGAACGTATACCGGTACAGGCATCATCAATTCCATCTCTGTTTCATGCGGAAGTATTTCCCTGTTAGCAGCAGGGGTGGCATCAGATATAGCCTGGGGCGCTATCATGGTTGACTGTGACATGGGGCATTTCAAATTTACGGATTTTTTGATTTACGAATTTTTTGATTGACGGATTATCCATCAATCAAAAAATTCGTAAATCAAAAAATCCGTAAATGCTTAATAGCACATGTATGTAGAGGCACTCCCTCTCATATCTTTTGTGGAGAACATGAGGTTAAGCATGCTATAGCTGGTGGCGTTGCGTATCTCCGTTTCTGTGTTGTTATACAGTTCTGCCGCCACGCCGGCAGGACCGGCATCATTCATTGCGGAGATGGTAACCGTATGCATACCTGCTGTGAAATTGATGGGGATGATATACCAGATCTCAAAGGCGCCCTGGTTGATAGAACTGTAATAGGCCACCTGTACGCCATCTACGGCCACTTTGAAAATATTATCTGCTGCAATGCCCAGGTAATAGATGCCGCTCCTGGTAAAATTCTGTCGCACAGAAAAAGATACCCATTTCCCATCCGGCACCTGCGCCCAGATGCCAGCCCTGTTGAACGGGCCGCCATAAGCGCTGGCAGCCGCCATCATCATCGATCTGGCGGCTACAGGCATGATAGTATCTTTCTTAACAGCCGTTCTCATCATAGCGCTTTGCAAGGTAGCCGTATGACAGGGCGCCACGCCACAGAGCGATTGTTCCGATGCATTCACATTCCAGAACGCATTACCGTTGATCTTGTTGCTGTTGCAGGCCTGTTCCAGGTTAGGATTGAAACCGGCGCCAAAGATGTAGGTACCACAGCAGGCATATACGTTTTGTGTGGCCATTTCGTAGAATGTGGCCGTGTTCGTGCAAGGCACCAGTTCCGAGAACCAGGGCATGCGATCATCTTTCGGCAGAAAGCTTTGATCAATGTTGAGATAACTGATCGCCTCCGCCTTGGTGATACATTTATTATCGTTCGGTAAGGTAGCACCAGCTTTGGTGGTAAAATAACCCTGTGTCACTTTCTGGATGATATAGCTGTGCGGCGCTAAAAAATCCTGTGCCATGGCCATATTCCAGCCCAATACAGTTAGTGCGGTGATCAATATTTTCTTCATTTGCTATTCTCTTTCTGCTGGTGGATAATATCTATTTGAGATGCTAACCTGTTCATCTGTTCTTTCAGGGCTTTATTCTCTGCCTGTAGTTCCTGCACTGCTTTCACCAGCAATGCCACGGTGTTGGCTTCATTCACGCCGTCGTGTTTGGGTGTGGCCATTTCTTCCGGCACTTCATCGGCGATGAAACCGATATTGCGATAATTGGCGGTGTCGGCCTTGTAGCGGAAAGTGCGCACCTGCGCCTGCTGGAGGATAGCCAATGCATTGCTGTTAAACGGCTGGATATCTTTTTTGAGGCTGCGCAGCGAGGACTGATAAAATCCCGGTGCATATACTGCCTGCGTGAAGTTGCCTCCTGCGGCGCTGACATCACCGGAGAAGTAAGCCTTGCTGTTGACATCCATCCTGAATCGCCAGCCATTGGCGCCAGCATTCACGATGCCCATGTTACCATCAATATCGCCGTAGAAGCCTCCCCTGCTGTTGCCGTCGGGCATCTGGATATCCAGCAACATGCTGCTGCTGCCTGTGCGTGGCCGGAAGCCCCATGCATTGGGGGCGCTGTTGAAGAAATAGGCATTGCCATCAGTGTATAAGCCAAAGCCATCGGGTATACGTATCCAGTTGCGGTGACTGATCTGGCCCGATGCATCGAGCTTCAATGCTACATTAGGACCGTAGGTGCCGAAGGTGACATTGCCGCTATGCCAGATATCTTTCCAGGGATTCCATACACGGTCGTCGGTTTTGTTGCGGAATCGGAGAGCGCCATCATAATTTTGCCATAGCTGGAAGGTGCCGGTGCTGGTACCAGTGGCGCAGAAATTGAGCAGGCTCGCGGTATAGCCGGTATAGGCCACTCCGTATACGCCGTTCTTGCCACTCATATTGTCCAGGCTTAGGCTGTCTATATATCCACGATGGCGGATAATGCTGGCATCGTTGCCAGCATGCCATATCGTGTTGCCTTTAACGCTTGGATCAACGTTGAAGTTGAAACTGAAAGGCTGCCAATTGGCCACCTGCAGGCCATTTGCCCGTAATGTGAGCGAGCCGTCGCCTTCCGAGTTGATACCGGAATCATAATCGCCTACCGCCAGCGAGATCGTAGGCGCGCCCGGGCCATAGATATTGTTGACATGTATCTTGTTGGCCGTCTGGTTACTGCGGTTGGTAACGGAAGTGAGGTCATCTGCTTCCGATGGCGCGTTGACGATATTACCCCAGGCCACCGTAGCCGCACCAGGTGTATTGAGCGCTATTTTCGTGTAGACATTGGCGTTACGCGCATAGGCGGCATCAGCAAAATCCTTGAACACCAGCTCCCGCCAGGATGACCATGCCGGTTGTGTATCGTCCTTTGTTCTGATGAAAGCGCCATTAGGTCCTTTGTCTTCCCCATCCCAATTAACCGCAAACTGGTAACCGCGGCCGGTATCCACCACTGCATGGCCAATATAATAGTTGTTGCCCGCAGTGGGATTAGCCAGCGACTGCTCCGATTTCAGCGGCATATCCGGCGAAGTATAGGCAGCAAAACCCGTCACCTGCTGACTGGGATATTGCCCCACAGGATTCGATGTGCCCCAGGGCACATCGAGAAAAGTAGCTACCGGCGCCTTCAGCGAATAAGTGATATTTCTTTTTACATATTTCAGCATATCGCCTTCGCGGTAAATGGTGTCGATACCGCTGATGCCCGGCAGGGTGCTGAGGTCCAGCGTGTCCTGGCCAGTGATCGCAATTTGCGAGCTGCCTATTTTCTGTAAACGTACCCGCCTGAATTCCGTGCGGCCCTTGCCTTTGTTGAAAAGAAAGCCGGAAACGCCCTGGGTATGGTTTTCGATTACCAGTTCGGCGGTATCGCATACGTTGTAGATGCGGACGGTATCTGCGCGGATCTGGTAGAGTTTCTGAGCGTAGGTGATGTTGGTTAACAACAGGGCTCCGAGGAGCCCTGTGATGAATGATTTCATGGTATAGTGTGGGTGTTTGTGATATTAATGCCTACTAAATTTGGTCCTAAAGATTTCTTTCATAAAATACACGGATCAACTATACTATAAGCACTTATTGAATATTTCGCATCGAAATTCCAATCCAAGCAGTGCAATTATTTTAATGAAATCCCATATCTAGGGTTTATGTACCAAATCCCGTTGTATCTTTGAATGCTATATACCGGATATCTAATATCCGGTATAAATTCAACATACTTCTTTTTGGTCAGTAACCTTATCACAATCTTAGAATCTTTTTCCAAACCATGTAAGACCACATTCTTATATGAATAACCAGTACTTGTATAAGGGTTATTCGCCTTTTTAATATAAAGTTGAGCAATCTTTCGGCCGTTATTATAAACTGCAGTACTGTCATCAAATACTTCGAAGAATGCCAGTACCAAGCTGTCCTCCGGATTAAGTGGAGTGGCATTGGGATGTTTATCATAATAACCTTCTCCAATACGTACGGAGTCTCTTTGATACCCCAATTCATTCATCATCATATCTGTAGATTTATGCGTAAAACCACATGATGCTTCAAGTAGCGAAAAGGACGCACAACTACCAATAGAGATCAATCTAGCATATGTTTTCAACATCAGGATACTTGCCATATTTAATTTAATTATAAAATTGTTAGTTAGTTTTTAGGGGGTTCCTGTACTACTCGCTCCTCCAGTATTCTTTAAAGCATCTCTTGTAGTATTAGAGTTCTCTTTTATCAATTTAAATAGAGCTCTAATCTGATTTGGCAAGACTTGCCAGTTGCCTTTAGGATTTGGTTTAAGTCCTGGATCCGGATTTTCCGCTGAATTCATAAAATTGTTCTTAATAATTTTGGGAACCGGACTCTCCGATTGATTAATTTCTGGCAAAAAAAGCTTTTCAATATCAGATAGTTCCCAAGGGTGGCTTCCTCCTCCAGAATGGAAACCCTCATGTATCATTGTATTGTAAAGATCCGGCCCCATTTTCACCTGTTTTCCATCCATGGTAATACCAACACTCATGGAAAATTCGGTAATTTTTAAATAGGTGTCCCCGGGAGTAGAGCTTGTTTCAGTATGATTTGTTGTTACCCCGTCCTCTACCGTTGTCCACTTTTTCGTAGTACTTGTCCTGTCATCAAACCTTAAAACACCTTCGTTTCTTGGATCTTTAGGATCTGAAGTAGGCGGATTATAATCAAGAATTACTTCTGTTCTATATAGTACCTTGAATGGGATACCATATAGAAATACAACAGACTCCGTTCTTAAATTCTGCTCCATTTGATGACTAACTTCCTCTGCATATCTCTGTATTACTGCTGCATCGGTGACAATTCTTGACGCATTAACCACATGCATCTTTACCGTCATGACATTTTCCAACATAAAGTCTGCGTCACCTACATTCGCAAACCAACTACTTGCAGCCCATTCTTTGCCATCTCGATCAACCCCGTCTATTGGCCTATTGCTTGCAAATTGATAAGGAGTTAGCATTGGGTATGCCTTCGTCAACGGATCCACACTCAAGAACTTCCCAATCCTCGGATCATACACCCTCATTCCATAATCCTGCTGGTTCCCATCTCCCTTCACCTCATTATCATTCTCCTTGCCATTGAACCCATATCTGTAAATACTTGCATCAAAACTCCTACCATTCAGCTGCATACCAAACGGCGCATAATCCGTTGCTGATACAATCCTTGGCAGATAATAACCTACGGTACTATCGTTAACGCCTACACTGAGCCTGTCATCACCCGTAGTGGCGAGTACGTTACCGAGATGGTTGGACAATTCAAAGAACTTATAACCACGTTTAAATGTACTAAAGAATCCTGAACCCAGGCCATTCATCGGCATGGTAGGTATTACGCTATCACGCTCTACTGGCATGGTCCATGTATTGATACCAAGACGGCTGCTTCCATAGAGATGCGCTTCGATTTGGCTCAGGAGGCCATTATTCACGTTTTGATCGCCGGAAACATAGACACTCATCACTTTGCCGGAGGCGTCGCGGATATAGCGGGTCTCTTTGCCATTTATATTTTTGGAGATACGGTTACCACTTACATCATAGGTGTAATTGATAGTAGTGTTGTCATTTTTCGTGATACTTCTGATTTTACCATATAAGGTCCACTCGATCTTCCTGATATTCGACGCGCTATCGCGAGTCATATTACCAATCGAATCATATTGGTAGTTACCTACGGCCTGCACATCAATATCATTATCATATGCCGTAACCGGCACGGTATCATTGATCCATGAAAGCTTGTTTGTTCCTGGCATATAATTATACGCCATGCGGTCCATTTCCAGCGGCTTGCCAGCCCAGGTATTGTTACCATTACGTTGGTAAGTAAGAATGTTGCCATTCGGATCGTAAGAGATACGTTCGCGGAAATCACCTACTTGTATTGGCGTCCACACGTTGGCTGCGGTATCGAGGTTACGGTGCGCATCCATAGCAATGATCCTGTTCAGCACATCGTATTTGTAAGCATACAATAAAGGCTCGCCCGCTTTCGGCACATTCACGCTCATTGCGCCGATGTTGCCATTGTACAGCGGTTTCAACACATTACCTGACGCAGCAAACGGACGTACGGTTGTTACAGGTTTGTAATCATTGTCACCGAAATAGTGCAGGGCATAGCCATAAGCATCCTTGGCGGTGATACCACCCTGAGCGCCATCATTACCCATATCGTACTTGCCGCTGGTGCTGTTCACCCCTTTGAGCCAACCCTGCAACGTATAGGCGTAGTCGATACCCTGTACCTGCGCCTGACCAATCACTGCACGCGCCAGCGGGCCATGTTTATAGTATTGATAGTAGGCATCGTTTTCCCAATAGATACTATCACGGCTGGTTTCAACATTCGTAAGCCTGTTTTCCGCATCGTAACTATAACGGTGATAGAAGGCATCTATCTTGCCCGGTTGATAGCTTACAGTATTTACCTTTCCACTGA
Organism: Chitinophaga vietnamensis; assembly: GCF_902167635.1. Classification (GTDB taxonomy): domain Bacteria; phylum Bacteroidota; class Bacteroidia; order Chitinophagales; family Chitinophagaceae; genus Chitinophaga; species Chitinophaga vietnamensis. Next base: position 429,264 of record NZ_CABHMS010000003.1, on the reverse strand, counting down.
TGAGATCATAGTCGTAATTGATCTTCTTGAAACGGTTGCCCAGATTATTAGCAGTGCCCGGGTTATAATCCTGCATCAGCGATTTCACATTGCCGTGAATGTCATAACTGTAGTAAGTAGCCGATGCATGCTTACCCGGCAAGGTGTCCGCAATGCTGTTATACACGGCGCTCCACGCTACGCGGTTGCGCAGGTTGGTTGGTGACCAATCAGTGCCATCCGTAAATTGGTATGGAATATCATATACCGTTCTTGTGATCTCCGTTCTCGCCGCCAATGGACTGTTGATCCAGCTTTGCAGATTGGCTTCATCTCTTGACACGGTATCAGTCATCGGCGTAGCCTGATGTATCTGCCCTACCTCCGTGATACGACCAATACCATCGTACAAGGTATAGCTGTAATTGCCGTCCACACGCTGTTGCGCATTCTGCGACACCGCCAGGCGGCCCAAACGATCATACCAGAAATGTGAGATACCCGCATCCGGTGTTTTCTGTTCTGCAATCTTATTAAGTGTATTGTAACGATAATCCGTTACCATCTTATGCGCTGGCGTCAACGTAGTGCCATTAGCCACCGCCGCTTTCACCTTCGCGATCCATTCCGGTGAACGGTCTCTCACTACGCCAGCGGGAGGTACAGTCTTCACGAGATTACCCGCCTGATCATAGTAATAGAGCGTATGATGATATTCGTTACTTGCATATGTCATGGAGAACATCTCCCTGGAAGGCGCCGTGAATGCGGTGTTCAGGTACTCGCGTTCAAAGGTGTTCATCACAGAATCCCTGCGGTAGTTGAACACTTCCGTCCCTTTCACCTCTGCCAGGATGGTGCTGTCAGAGCAGCTGGGGGTGATGTTCAGCGGATCTTCCATGTAGCTGGGGGTAGCATTGCCGCACATCATGCCGTTGTAGGCATAGAAACAACTGTCGATACCCGGACAGGAAGCATTGGTTACCTGCAAGGACAATACCCGCTCTCCTATTCCCAACTCGCTTACATTCCAGGTGCCGAGGAACTGCTCGTTCTGCGCGCTGGCAGCCTGTTTGGCAACGGCCATCGGGAGAAAGCCCATAGTAGCCGGCGCATCGTTACAACCTGTTCTGCCCGTGCTGTTGCTGAGCATCAGCATGGCATTGTTGTTATAAAGACCGGCGCCCGCGAAATTGGCGTCGCTACGCTGGATCACACCATAGAGGCGCTCATTGGCCGATAGCTGCACATGGTTGGTCCAGCTGATGGAATCATTTGTAATACGCTGCCACCATACATCGCCATTGGATTGTGCCGTAATCATGCTGCCATCGCCGGTAGTGGCGGCCGACCAGGCGCCCGCTTGCGTCCCGCCCGGGCCCTGCATCACCCTGGCCACAGGCGCTTCGTTAGCACCGTTGATATCCAGCAAAGCGCCACTGCCGGCATTCACCACCGACAACGTATAGCCGATCGGGGTAGCCATCATGCGTATATTACCAGAAGCATCTACCGGCAAACTGAACTGCGATAAATTATAATTGGCGCCATTCCCCATAGACTGTTTGATCACCATCGGCTTCCAGCTGCCGCTGATATAGGTCGCAGATGCAGTGTACAGCGTATCGTTGCGTTCCATCAAACTAATATGATCTACACCCTGACCGGTGGTCTGTTGTTTCAACCATTTCAACTCACCATCCAGCGTTAGTACGCCGGTTACCCAATCTGTGGCTTGTCCGTTGGTAGTACGGTAACCAGAGATAGCGATATTACCCGAAGCAGTGATCAGCACATCGCTGCCGGCAGCGCCGAAGTTGCTGCCCATATCAATAGCACGGTTCCACAACAGGTTACCGTCTTCATCTGTTCTCACCACGAAAATAGCGCCCTGATCATAACAAAAAGATTGTGTGGTGCCTATGGCAATAAAGCCTGTATCGCCTAATGGCACAATGCGCCGGAAGGCGTCATTGGCGCTGCTACCAAAGTTTTTAGCCCACAACAGCGAACCAGTGTTATTGGTGCGGATGATGTACGCATCTGTACCACCAAAGCTATTGCCAGTAGTGCTGCCCGCCATCACAAAACCATTGCTGGTTTCATGGATATCGGTGATATTATCGGCGCCGCCATTGTCATAGACGTTCACCATCTGTTTACTACGACTGCTGCCCGGCACACAAACCCTTGTAGGATCTTTCATCTGACCGTTGGCGCAGCTGTCGCGGAACTCCAGGTATTCCGGCGCTTTCTTGTTAAAGCCCAGCCTGTTGTTCATGTAATTCTCAAAGGCAATATTTACAACGCGTAATTGATCAGTAGAATCTACATAAACAGGCGCTTGTTTATAGATATTGATGTAATTGGTATAGAGAGAATCCACCACCTTGCAGGGCACGCAGGGCGGCGCAATGCCGCATTGCAGAAAGGCCGGCACTTTCAGCGGTTTCTCCAGGTACGTACATGCGTTGGCGTTAGTACATGCTGCCTGCATGGCATCGAGATCAGCCTGTGCGATCCTGATGCCGCGTACGCGGTACAAGTAGGCCGACAAAGTAGTATCCTGTGTTTTCTTCTTCGCATTATACTCCAGGTTGAGGGCAGACAAATTACTGCACTCACAATCTTTCGGTTTGGTATAAGACACGGTTGTCACCTGTGCCTTTTGTAAATCATAAGGTTTGGGGAAGGTGATAAGATCAGCATTACAGATAAACGGATCAGTGATCTGTTTACGACTGTTATACTCGGCCAACACCTGTTCGAAGCTCTTGTAATAAGCCCAGGTATTGGGTTTGATGGTGCTGGCGCCATACGGGTGCGTAGCATCCTGCGCATTCTGCGCTACCTGCAGCAGCTTGCTCTTGATCTCTGCCAATGCCTGTACATCATACTTACAAGGCGCGAGCTGACGCATCCATACATTGGAAAGACTATCGAGATTTTCCTTGTATTGCTGTTTGATGGCTGCCTGTACGGCCTGTGATGCGGTATTGGCATCCGTAGGCACATTAGGATTCACGATCTTGTCGATACCCGTTTGAGCAGCGGCATCCTGGCTGGTAAAGAAACGCGGTTGCTTCTTGTTAGCCACCAGGTCGCGGTTAAAGTAGCCATTGTCCACAATCACTTTGGAGAAGATCTGCTGACGGTGTGCGGTGGCATACAGTCCGCGGAACATCCGCCAGATCATGTCCAGGTCGCCGGTGCAAAATTCTGCTTCTGCATTCCAGGGCTGATAGCCAGCATAGCGGCTCATGCAGGCATTATCGCCGCCGCATTTAGCGGAGATCACCGCCATCGCAAACATGGATACCTGTTTGCGGACATTGGCACCACCACTTCTTACATCTACTGTCTTGAATACATCGAGCTGTTTTTGTAAAGCGCTCCGGTCGTTGCTATTCACCAACAGCGTATCAAAACCGGCAGTCAAGGGGCTTAGGTAACCAAGCTTTTTGGCTTCTGCATAAGTATCTACCGCGGAAAATTTCTTTTCCCACAACAGCGACTGCCGGTAGATGCCCATACGTATGAGGCGGTCTCTTTCCGGATGTTTGTCCAGCAAGGCAATGGCCCATGATTCCTGGAAATTGTCTGCAAAGTCGGAAGGCTGTAATTTCTGCGGGATTACCTTATTGCCGGTGGCAGGCAGGAATACGGAATCCTGGCGCCCGGCAGCATCTCTGTACACCATATCCGTACGGGTGTAGAAAGAAGATGGACGGATATTATTATCACGGAAGAAAATAGAATAGGTAGAACCAGAGTCTGCGAGAGATGCATACTGACCGAAGGGCGCGCTCATATCGCTGAGCATGAGGCTCCGCATATCGTCATATTCCGTGCGGAGCGAATCTGTACAATCGCCGCAATCGGGCCCGCAGGGCTGCTGGCGCATATCTTTCTTCACGCTATCGATCGTTTTATCTATCGACACACATACATTCGATTTGAGGAAGATGCTGTCGCGATAATAATTCATGACCTGCTGGTTGATGGTCAGTACTTTGGAAAGGTCGTACTGTCCTTTCTCCAGGTATTGCCTGAAAGCGAGTACCACAGGCGTATCCACGATGGTGGCGGCACGAAGGTCATCGGGATTATAGTTGCGTACTACTTTCTCCACTGGCGCACCACCGAGGCGGAGGTTCATCACATCATCCGTGAGGCGGATGCGCAGTTCATAAGCGCCGGTGTAAGACACCGTATCACCTGCGCAGTTGCGCATCTTTAATACCGGCGGGTTCAGCTGGTATTTGAAATCATAGTACCCGGCTTCATCTACATTGAATGAATGCTGGATCACCATGGATCGCGGCTGGAAGAGGGTTTGTTTATAATTAGTGATGGTGTCATTATGTATCTCGGGATGCTTCTCCGGAAGTGGCGACAGCAGCGTATCTGCGCCGCTACCTGTGAGTGCGGTAGCGATGGTACGGCCGTGCATATCGAGATAGGTAACAACCATTTGTCCGTTCGGATCGGTAACTGTGTTTTTGAAATAATGACTGGCATTACCTACCTCGGTACCAAACAAAGCATAGAGATCTTCCTGGGCGGCAGTCCCATACCCATAAGTGGTTTCATGGCCTCCGTTTATTTTGAATAGCTTACCTACGCTGCCTTGTTGCCTCGGCCGGCCGGTATTGTCAGCCATGAAATTTGTTTCGGTATAGGCATACCCTTCTGCATCAGGCAGGAAGCGGTTGAAGCCAGTATCTTTTTGGGGATTGGCGGGAGAATAGTACTGGTTCGTACCGCTGCCCGTGCCCATTGGTTCGGCGCTGGTAGTGATCAGATCCAGCGGCGTATTGAGGCGGTCGTATTTATCTTTGTCGTATTCGTTGCCGTTGATATCAGTATTAAATCTTTTCGTATACTGGATCACGTTACTCAGGGTAGGCGCAGGCAACACCTGTATCACGGGGCGGCCCTGGTAGTCGTACATCGATTCTGCTACAATCGTCGTATTGGTAGTATTATCTTTCGTCACTACCTGCCGGTTGCGCAGCGATCCATCAAAATAGCTCACCGCTACTTTCCGCTTGCCATCTTCGGCAAATGAAGTAGATGCCTGCCAGTTGAGCCGCCGTTGGTGACCTTTGTAAGCGAAGGCGCCTAAACCGCCGCTGTAGGCCGAGCTCCAGGTGGTTTCCTTTCTACCGTAATTCTTCCGTTCCTGCACCGCTCTCACACGAAAATAAAGCACGCCTTCCTTGTCGTACATCAAGGGAATCGTATAGCTGGTACCCGCCACGGTTACGCGGGTAGACCTGTAAGTGAACAGCAGATCAGGTTGTATCGGATTGCCATAACGGTTGCCTTCTATCGCACTGGAATCTACATAAGCCCATTCCAGGTCGTATACGTCTGCACCTGTGATGGCAGGCCAGCTCACAGGCAGTTCATCGTCTGTATCCTGGTTAATATTATTATTGAAATTGATGGTAGTGATCACATCGGATGCCGACAGCTTGAACAAAGGATGTATATCCATCGCATTTTCCAGCTGCAATGCAGGCCAGATATTGGTTGTAGCATCGGTGGATACGCTGAGCACTTTCACCTTCACTTCATGCGCATTGGCGAAAATAAAGGAGTTGCGCAGGTTGTAGGGATTAGCTGTATCGTAACTTACCGACAAAGATTTATCAGTAGAGTCCAGGCGCAGATCAGGCGTTTTATAGATGATCCGGAAATTGACGGTGGCCGTAAATTTCGCGGGCAGCTTGCGCGTAGAATATTCGTTGATCAGGAACGTGATCACGTTCTTTACATAGTAGGGCGTATCCAGCTTGCTGGTGAGGGCCGCATCGAAGTAGATGCTGTCCTGTACCGTCACGGCCATATCAGCCTTGAGCTGGCCGGCGGCCCCATCCAGCGTACGCTTGATGAGGATGCCCTTGCCCGACTGCGCAGCTGTGCGCCCGGCAACAAACAATGTCAAGCCTGTGCACAGGACAAGAAACAGGGATAATTGCTGTAAATAGGACTTCATGTAGACTATAGGTTCGGCGATGCTAAAAATATTTGATAGTCGGCGTATGCTGCGGCGGTCCGGTATTCCTTCTCACCCGCAACAAAGTACCGGCGTTCGTCTGTTCCGTTATATCCTGCGGGCAGGGCGGTATAATTGCTGAATGCATAACGTATAGTCATATACGTTGGATGGCCGGCGTCTTCCGCTTGCCGCAGTTCCAGCAGGATACCTTCCATATGCCCGGTTTTGTGATCCAGCGTGATGATGATCTGTTTCACCGGTGATGATTCCTTGCCGGTGATGGTAATGATCTCCTTCCCTTTCACAGATGCTTTCGACCAGGAGCCCGCTACCTTTGCCAGCAGCTGGCCGTTCATCATATCCAGCGGTGAAGCCTGTTCCCGGTTCCGCCTCGCGATCATCATCCGTTTCTCTTCCTTGAACAATACCAGCTGGTACTTATCGTTGTATACCGTTTCTGTAACTTCGTTGGTCACTCGCATGTTATCACCATTCAACTCCACGTGACTAAACATGGAATCCGGTATGCCCGCCGGACCGGTAGTATCCGTGAAGTAGGTCTTCACATCATAGGCGATGGGCGCTTGTCTGCTGGCCTCATACACCTGCCGCATCTCTTTGAACAAGGCGGCGGTATCTGTGGATACCTGCGCCTGTGTAATGCCCGCCAGCAGCAGCATACAGCAGGCCAATAGCAATACTTTCTTCATACTTCCTCCTATTCTTCTTTGATCAATCCTGATCTGGTTTCTGAAATAGTTTTTACGCCGCGCTCCGTCTCTTTCTTCACACGGTTAAGCGTGCCATCGTCGTCGTATTCGTAGAAAGTAGCGTAGTTGTTCTCATCCAGTTCTGCCATGAGCCGCAATGTTTGCGGATCGTATACAAATGATTTCATATTGGCATTGTAGGGATGCAGGCGGATATCATCTATATAAACATTGGAAGAGGATGGCGCGGTTACTACAAAACTCATGGAGGTAGCGGTTTTGCTGAGCTTCACCACCTGTTCATAACGCTGCCATCCGTCGATGATAACGCCGGTGGGCTTGGCTTCTGCGATCACCCGTACTTCGTCTGGGCCGCCCACGAACACCATCACTTTCGTTTTCGTATAGACGGTACAGTTACATGGCTGCTCTTCTTTCACCCAGATGCTGAACAACATCTGTTTGCCGGTAACCGGGGAGAATGCCGGGATGATCACGTTCTTGTTCACCCGCACGCTTTTCAGCACCGTGCCGGCGCAATTGCTGCCGTAGTTGAAGGTGGGGGCAGACAAGGCGATATCATCATCCACCGCCGGCGCATTGAGGCCAAGGTCCTTGCCTGCATTAATTTTCAGGCTATAGCGACCGGTGTGGTGTTGTGTACTGTCGATGCTATTGATATAGGCAGAAAAATCGAAATGACGGTTTACGGGGCAGATGGTATCACCGCAGCCGGCAGTCTGGAAGAAATAATCTTCAAAGCCGTCGAAGGCAGCATCCCGGTAGCGGGCGTTCTGCACTACCGCTACGGGCAATGCTTCGTCATAACCGTAGATACCGGCATTGTAGCGGCCCAGCGGGTCTTTATTTTCCAGTTCAAATCCTTTTTTGCTGAAGATGGTGCTCATGGTATTCCATACCCAGCGGGTGGTATCATACTTCGCAGACCATTTACCAGCCTGCAATTGCCAGAATTGCATGAAATTCCTGATGGTACCATCTTTCCGGATATTGGTAAGTTCATTTACCGTATTGGAAGAACGGGTGCTGTAATAAGTATAACTGCGTTCGGTGCGCCAGTTGCCCAACAGCCCATAGGTGTAAGGGTTTACGCTGGTATCCGAGAGCGCGCTGTAGCACACCGGGTTGTAGCGGGCCATGTTCACCTGTACGGTTCCAATCAGCGGCGCGTCGCACATATCGGTATTCACCACTACTTTGTACAGGCCGGAATCGCGGTTGGTAGCATTCCGGATGACCAGCTGCTGCGTAGAGGCGGAACCGTTAGTGAGCACATTTACATTCGGGCCTGACCATTTGTATTGTATTGCTTCTGATGGCAGGTTCACCACTTTGAAAGTGAGCTTGTCGCCATAGCAGTAATAAGGTTTATCTACCGATGCCAAGTGAAAATTGGCGAAATCCATGATGGTTACTGCTTGTACGATGGATTCGTTACAGCTGTTCCTGATCCTCACTTCATAAGTATGACCTTTCATCAGCTGATAGGAGGTCGTGCTTCTGAAAGCGCCGGTGGTATTGATATCTATGTATGGGCCGTTGAGTGAATTTCCTACTTCAGAGAGGTAATAGGTGTAGTTGTTGTTACCAGATTCCCCTCCCATGGCGCGGATGCGTATCTGTCCTTCATTATCGGGCCTTCCCGGGCAAACAAAGCCGAGGGTGTATCGGCTGTTGATGTCCATCGGTGTTTTTTTGTAGTTGATAGTTTGCGGGTTTACACTGTAGGAATAGTTGTAACCATAAGATATTTTGTAATTGCCTTCCAGTGGCAGCGTAACAGTGTCTCCAGCGTAGCCGGTCGCGATATTCTTGCCAAGGGCATCTGCTATCTGGAAATAGATCTTTGACGACTGTGCGCCTTTCACGGCATTGCCTTTGGGTATCACTTTCAGGCCATTGCAGGAACGCACTGCATCATAGCTGCCATAGAAATGATATACATCTTCATCACGTATGGTAACAGGCAGCATAAAACTGTCGCAAGGCGTTACCACCTTGTATATATAAAACCCTGGAGGCAGGCCATAGTAGGTATTGGGTGGATCTCCATAGAACGACAAGGCATAGTTAATAGGCTCCGTAACTGTATATAACTGCGTTACCCTTGGATATACCATAGAAATGGTCGTTCCAACCGGAAAGCCGGCAGCAGGCGATATCTGTACAACGCCGATACCGTCATAGCCTCCTTCATTATATGGATCACGGACAACGCTGATCGTGAAATCTATTTTGATCGGTTGCTGATTAAGCGTCTGGGTGTACAATAGTTTACCGGTAGAAGAACGCAGCTCCAGTGTATAGTTTCCATAAGGAACATTTTTAATGAGCAAGTTCCCCTGATTGCTGATGGTGTTGCTATATGTCTGGGAAGGGTTATCCTGGTTGATCAGCGTGGCGGTAAGCGGATAACATCCGGCATACCCTGCTATGCTGAGATTGGCGGAAAAGGTATTATTACAGTTATGGCTGATCGCCACCTGGTAGATGTAAGGGGTGACAAGGGTTACACTGGATGGATAAGTACTCCCACAAGTTTCTGTGAAGCCTTTATATACCTGCGAGCTGTAATCCTCCATGCTCTTACCCTTCGGCAATGGCACCGTATCCATGAAATAGGTATTTACCGGCACCTTCCTGGTATTGGAGCTAAGCACATCCAGCTGACCGTGATACAACATACTTACTTCGCCGGACGGATAGCCATCCAGGTTGATCAGGGTCATGAAAACGGCGGTGTCGCAGCGGCCGATCGTTCCCCAGGTATAGGTCCACATGTTTGCAGGAGACACATTCACCGGAACCGTATCCCTGGCCGATCCGCAGGCATCGATCACATCAAATACATAATGACCGGTAATCAGCGAATCAAACAGGAAAGTAGTTTGCGAGGTGCTCACCGTTTTGATACCAGTGTATGCGGCAGGCGATTTCAGCATACGGATCGTATAAGGCGTACGTCCTCCTTTGATGGTCAGTTGTATCTTTCCGGGAATACAACTATTGAGGTAAGGACGGAACTGCACGCCACTGTATTCCAGGTCATTCTTGTAATTCCCCGGCACGGTTACCGGCACTTCTTTAAACACCGGGCTGCCGGCACACATGGCCTCCACCTTCAATTTATACTCTCCTGCACGGATATTATCCAGCACAGAGAAAGAGCTTTTGGCAATGAGCGTTCCTCCCGGCGTTAGCGGATCGAGAGAATACTGAATACTGTCCATCCCCGCCAGATCAGGCCCCGTGAGCTTCACCGTGATCCTGCCGCTGGCAATACACAGGGAACTATCCACCGTAGTGCCAACCGACCAGTTCACACATTGGGCCGATACATTTTTGCTACATATAAAAAACAACACCATCCACACCAGTACAGCGCAAGGTCTTTTGATATAAGAGATAATAGGCATCTGCAATAATTATATTTAGTTCAACAGGATCATTTACCGGCGGCTGTACGTATGTACAGGCAGGTGTAGACGATGCGCACCGGCTGACCGGTTGTTTTATCCGTATAGCTGGCAGACATGGGCCCTATTTCAAAAGAGCCGGCCGCCCTGGAAGCATATGGGAAATAACGTTTATTCACCGGCGCATCAGGCCCTGAAGGACGCAGGTCCCTCAGTTCCAGCTCTTCCGGCTTCAGGCGATAACTCCATGTTTCCATATTGTTACCACGTTCCATCACACAGAGCGTATCACGGAAGGCCAGCTTGTTATAGAGCGGTGCATTGATCTTCATCGCGTCTTCCACGGTAAGCACCTGTTTGCTGATCAGGGCATTGCTCCAGAAATCATGTGTTTCCAGGTTCACCTGTTGTAATTTCCATTCACCCGAAACCTGTTGTGCGCCAGCTTTTCCGGCTACCGTCAACAGCGTGGATATCATCAGTATATGCAGCAGTTTCATTTTCATCTTTTTTATTTGAGTGAACATTCTATTTTCATCAGGTTCTTATCCTGTACTTTCCAGTTCTGGCGGTATTCCTGCATGGAAGCATCTATTACCTGCTTACTGTCGTCGATCACCAGTTTGTATTTAGATCCATTCTGTTCTATCGGGTTCTTCATCATCGTGACGGAGCCCACCTGTGCGGCAATGTTCCTCCTGCCGGAGCGGAGTATCTTGATGCTCATATCCAGGCCGGTGAATGGCGAGCCATCGCGTTGCATGAAGTAGAGATCCGGCGGGCCGCCATTCAGGCTGTTAGCATCCACCACCCATACTCTGGCAGCGCTGGGGAAGGTGGCCAGGGCTTCATTACAGTCAGTACCTGCCACACCCGGATGCGTGTATACCAGCAGCTCGTCGCCGGAAGAAAAGAAAGTAGCGGGCGACAGCGGCGCAATATTGGTGAGTAGCTTACCGCCTCTTACATCAATATGATCGAGGGTATTGTTGATGTTCTGATAAGCCGGCCCCATGCCATCGTACACCCAATTGGCCGGATATGCAAAGGAGTACAAAGGATCGTCAAACTCATTCTGAACGGATGTCAACAGCGCATTGCCATTCTCTGCATCGAACAACAGGTTCTTTGTGGTTACTACACTGCCTTTGTCGGAAACCACTACCCTGTCGAGGATGCCGCGCCTGTTAATCACTTTGGTGGCCGCTGCGGAACGGAACATCACATCTTCGCTCTGCGGGTAGCCAAAGCCGGCAAAGCTCGACACCACTGTGATCACATAGAAACCTTCCACCGCGCCATTCGCCACAATACCATTGGTAACGGATCGCTGCTGGCGCTGGTCCATCATCAGTTCCATATCCAGGCCCATCACTGCGCTGTCTATATTCCCTTGTTTGTCGATAGCCAGTACCGTGTTGTTCAGGTGCTGGAATTCGCTCTTCTCGTTATCTACCTTATAATAAAATTCTTTGGAAGAGATGGGAAGAGAATCGCCTGTTTTGTAGGCATACTCTCCTCTTGGCTTGCCATGCATATCATTCAGTTCTATCTTGAAGCCCTGCGACATACCCAAATAGTTCCTGGCGTTGATCTTGAACATATTGCCAAAGGCGGGCTTGTATTGTGCTTTCATCTGGTCGCCCACAATTTCTGACGCAGTAACGATCGTGGGGAAATCATAGGCCGTATAGAAAGTGCTCTCTGAATACCCGGTCTGCGATTTCACATTCTTCGTATGGATCGATGATACGCGCACCCGACTGTAACCCACGGATGGCGCGGGGAAAAAGGATTCGCCAAGCGGCGTTTCCACATAGCTGGCCACGCTGGATACCAGCTTGCCCAGTTTATCCTTGTAGGTCAGCGGGGTATGCCAGGGATTGTCTTCGCCACCGATCACGGGCTCATAAGCCGCCACACCACTGCTGATGGTCGTGAGCTTTCCATCGATCTCCTTGTCGGTGGTATAGGAATAGACAGTACCATACAGTGATTCTTTCTGGCCGGTCATGGCATTCCAGTTATCGTAGATCAGGATACTTTTCACACGATGGCCACCGCCATATTTTTTATAATAAGGTTCATTCAGTCGGGCGGCGCTCCTGCTCAGATCAAGATCGCGGGCCATGCCTTTGAGGCGTGCCGTACGCGGAAATCCGCGTATCTCATCCTGCACGGTGGTAGCCAGTGAAGCCAGCAGTTTGAGCGCTGCGGCGCCATCGAGGGTTTCGCCTACATCTGAATCGGAATATGCTTTTGAGGGCAATGCTGTTTTCAGGAACTGTATCGCGGAATTAGCCAGCGGACTGTATCCGCCGCCTTCATCTCCATCTACCTGCACTGATTTCAGTTTTACGTAGATCGTTTTACCATTGTTGTAAAAACCGTAATCGTTGCCATCGAGGTAACCATAGCAATGGATATATTCATTGCCTTTACCTACGCGGTTGTCCGGCATATTGACGTTGAGACGGAAGAACAAAGTATCATGTAATCCGGCGAGATAATTATTAAATATCTCTGCCCTGGATGTTACGGCCTTGGATACATTGAATGATACATAGAGATTATCGTATACGCCATTACCGACGCGGTCATATAGATGATTGGAGAGATTTCCTAAACTGGAAGGACGGCCTTGCGACAAACCCGCAATCGGCGTCAGCACGCATGCACGGCGGTTTTGCACGAAAGCATAATCATCGCTTTCATAGTTGATCTTCATCCGTCCGCCGGAAGGCAGTTTGATAGAATCCAGCATCCACGCGGCTACATTTGACGCCATTGCCGCGCTGTCCTGTAACGTATACGGATACTCGACGTTGGTGACCGGGTTATCAGTGGTATAATTCGGGTTCTTCGTCATATCCTTATAGTTACCCCAACGATCGAAGGATTTGGTATCGAAGGAAGGATTGTTCTTGTTATAATAGAACACATAGCCATTTCTTCTGGCGCGGTCGGGATTCTTGCTCACGTTGCCGTTGTAAGAGAACCAGATGCCTTTCAGGGTAAGTTTACCCGTGCCGGTAGCAGGATTTTTACAGAGGTCGTAAGTGTAATCGAAGTGTACTGTTTTGATGGGAATGGCGTTGGCGCCATATTTCAGGAAATCAGCCTTGGTATACAGGTTGATCTCGCGCAGCAGTTTCGGCAGGCCGCTGTTCTGCTGAATGATACCCGCCTTGTTGATGGGCGCCAGATCGCTGCGGTCTTCCAGTTTAAAGGTGGCCACCATATTTTTTGATACGATGGAATTGAGGTACCACAGCTCTTTCTCGCCATATACGTAGCTGCCTTTATCGTCGGTGGTATCTGATTTGAGGCCTTCGTTATAGGTGGCTTTATCGCCATACGGAATGCGCCAGGTGTAAGGGTTGGCGATGCCCGCTACTTTGGAATAGTTGAAACGCACCGCATTACCGGGATCATCGTCACTAACGCCATCGCCGGTGAGGTCTACATAATCGGGCGACAACACCGCAGTGAGCAGGTAACTGTGCGCATAGGCCGGGATACGTTCTCCACTGAAATAGCGGTCGTTGCCGCGGGTGTTGGTCACATCGTCATCTACTTTCGGCACATAAGCTACCGTACCTTCTGCTGCATTTCCTTTATATCTGTCTACAGAAAAAGTAGCTTCATCCTGTTTGATGGTATATACCGGCAGGCCGTATACGTAACGCTGTCCGTCTGAATTGAGCACATCGATCTCGGAGATGTGATTGGGTTTGCGGAAAGCGTTGACGCGCTTCTCCAGCGACAGTGAAGGGTTTACGGCCATGGTATCCACTGTTTCCGGTACGGAGAAATTATCCCAGGTTACTTTTACGCCGTTGCAGCTCATATCAAACTGAAATCCGGCATGTGTTTCACCGTTGAAATAGTCAAACCATACATCGTAATATTTACCGGCTTCGAGGTTCACGGAGGCAGTGGTCTCGTGAGTCCCTTCATTAACGCCCCAGTACAGATCTATGAGCCTGTTGCCATTTATCCAGAAGCGGCAACCATCGTCCGCAGAAACATGAATATTGTAAACACCTGTTACCGGCGCTTTCAGACGGCCTTTTGCGCGGAAGGAGAACCAGGCATTTTCATTATGTTCGCTTTCCGGTTCGTGCCAGTTGATAACATCGTTGATACCATTGTTGCCACGGAACTGCCAGATATCATCAAAGTTGAGATTTTTCAGATCACGGTAGCTGAGGTGATGGTAATCATCCATGAACTCATACCAGAAAAATTCTGCTTTGAAACCCTGCGGCGTTTCCAGGTCATCGGGGATGCTATTATCACAGGTACCGAGAAAATATTTATTAACGGAATAATTTTCAATAAACTTGGAGAAGCCCGCTTTGCTGGCTTCATCGGCAGTAAGGTAAGTGATGAGCTGCGAGCGTTTGGCCCTGCTGCTTTTCACGGAGGTTGCCTGTGTAACAGGCAGCTTGTCGATCACCGCGCCGCCACGGTATTTGAGGAGGTTGCCGGTGGTACCGATGGTGCGGCTTCTGTGCCCGGACAGTTCCGGTACTACAATATCATCTCCCCCCAAACGATCAAAATAATTTTTATCGATCGCGCCCATCTCCCCGGGATTCCGGAAATAGACGGCTTCATAATCTTTGGAGCTTTGTGTAAAGCGCGTATTTGCGGCGAGGTTATTATAATCAGTCCAGGCGCGGTTTTCGGAGTAGGCATCGCTGAAGTTAACATCGGCGCCTACGTGAAAGAGGTTGCCTACACCGAGGTTTACGCCGATGCTGGCCGATTTGCTTTTGGTGGTCATGCGGTGATCATTCACATAACCGATGTCATTGCGGTAAGCCCTGAAAACGCCGCCAGTGCCTTCTCCGCTGATGGAGAAGATATCGGCGGTATAGGAAGGGATAGCGATGTTACGTACCGATTCTTTGATCGGTATTTCACGCTCGCGGTTATAGTCGAGCAAGCCCACAGGGTTTTGCGCGCCATTATAAAAGTTGAGGTAACCATAGGCAGGGAAACGGCGTGTTCTGTCTTCCGGTGCAATAGCTTGTTTGGTAACATAACCGGAAAGCCCTACTGCGCCATAGGCGCCGAACACGGCTCCGCCAAAATCGAAGCTGCCGCTGATAGAGGAGCTGGTATAAGGTATCTCCATGTTAGGCAGAGAAGAGGGATAGGCAAAAGAGATGCTGCTGGAAAATGTGCCATCCACACCCTGTGGCGCCGCGCCTGTCAGCTTTGATAATTTATTGATCTCGCGCTCATAACCGCCACCATTACGCAGGTTTTTCCATCGCATCATCGTCAGCTGCTCCGAGGCCACCTGCTTGAAATTAGCCATCATCCTCAATCCGCCGGAAAACTGCAATGCTTTCAAACCGCCGCGGGTATTATAACTGAGACCGGCGGAGATGTTACCGCCAAAGCCGCCTTTGTTCTGCGCATCTTTCTCGCTGAGTGAAAGAGAAATGTTAGGGCTGACAGAAAGGCCTTCCTGCGTGTTGTTGGAAAGCCCAAGCCCGGCGGTCAGGCTGCCGGCTGATTTAGCGCCCGCACGGATGCTTACGTTCAGGCCGCTCTCCATACCCCAGCCGCGGTAAGTGTTGTGGAATACGCCTACGTTCGCAGAAGCGGTGATAGGAATATCCCAGAAAGAAAAAGAAGCTTTGGCATCTACGCCGATGGTCTTATTTTCTTTGATGTTGATGGTTTTGGTGATGCTGTCGTTGCCATTGAAATCATCCGGCAGGCCGCGCATATTACGCGCAATGGTACCGGGATTGAGGTTCCATCCCAGCCCTACCCAGCTGGCCTCCTGGTCCATTGTTACGCCGCCGTTGTAGCCAATGGCGATCGGGTATCCATCTACATCCAGCAAAGGGATATTATATTTAAAATCTCCGGTGAAGAGATCCACCATGTTATCGCTGCTCACGGAATGGAATGAGGTGAACTCGGGCTGCGTGGGGCCGCCGAAAGCCGCTTTGGCAGCGGCTGGCGCCATCTTCTTTTCAGCCGCAACAGCAGGCGTTGGCGGCGGCGGAATGTGCAAGGGCGCCGCTGCCGGTGGCAGCACCACGCGCGCAGGGCGGCCACCGAAGGCATAGGCAGGCAATACCGTTTGCAGGTACAGCACTGTTAATAAGGTGATAGAGATCGCTTTCTTCGTCCTTTCAGCAAAAGCCAGAATCATCATTGCAAATATTTTTGGTATAAGGGTATTTCTTTGGATCAATCCTGTATGTACATAAATTTTATCTGCCAGTACTCATTGCGTGAGTTATGCAGGCGCAGGAGATATACTTTTCCTCTTGATAGGCCAGCACGCTTGCCCACAGGGATATTCAGGCGGTTGGCGCCTCTCGCCAGCGTTACAGTGCCGCTGTACATTGCGCGGTTATCTTCCATTGATAATAATTCATAGGGCAAGGATTTATCGTCGGCATCATTGATATATTCTACCTGTACTACGTCGCCACCTTTGATCACGGCGCCATCCAGTTCCTTGCGGAGCTGCACATAGGCCCCGGCGCTGTCGATGGAAGCTTTGCGTGGTCCATTTACTTTGAAGGTCCATACCTCGGTTTGTGCGGCAAACAGGCGGCCATTGCGGGCGGTTACCGTCCACGCATATACGACGCCGGTATCTAACCTGGGCGCGCCGGAAGGATAGTTGGTAAAAACATGTTTCAGCCAGGTACCGCGATACAGCGGGATGTTCTGCTGGATGGCCTCCTGCGGCGATTGCCCTTCTCTCACATTGGTCACCACCATATCGTAATTAAGGTCGGTGAACATATTGAGCGGCGCCGGCGGCAGCCAGGTGAACTGTGGCTGGGCGCCCTCCACCACGCTCTGATTGGCAGGCGTATTGAGCATGGGCGGGCTCATGGGCTCCACTACAAATGGAATGCAATCTTCTCCTCCCTGGTTGTCTTTGTTGGAAGAAAGTATCATACTGTAACAGGCGAGGTAATTGCCTGCAGGCAGCATGGCATCCGGGTTCCGGTCGATGGCGCTGCTCAGGTACTCATATTGCACCGGCATCAGATCGCCGGCCTGCAATTGCCGTGCGCCGCGCGTAAGCGTTACTTCACGGGTAAGACCGGTGAGCAAAGGCTGGTTGGTAGTGGCGTCCATCAAACGCATGGTGATCCTTGCGGTAACAGGGTACGATGCCGATGATACCAGCACGATGTTCCAGAGCTGCGCCTTCTGCAACACGCCGGTGGAAGGCAGCTGCACGGTCATACTCACTTGTGCGCCTGCACGAAAACAATACAATAACAGTACGAGGTATAGGGTCCTCTTCATAAACAATAATTAAAATATCCTGGTATAGGTAAGCCGGCCCGTTTTATTGGGTACCAGCTGCTTGTTAACGCCGGGTATAAAGCCTTTGTCGGCCATCACAATAAACTCGCCCACCTTCGGGATGTTCAGGCGCGCATTGCCTGAATACCCGATCTGCTCATCACGGAACTTTGTTTGATAATTATATTTAGCGCCACCGCCGATCTCCAGCCAGCTGTTCACCCGGTACTGCACATTGCCATCGGCGCCGTACAGCGCGTAATCCGTGTTGGTAGCGGACGACAGCCCGCCGTTCAGCACAAACTTCCCGGCAAACACCGTGTGGTTCAGTTGCAGGTTGGTACTATTGAAATACACAAAATTGCTGTCTGCCTGGTGATTGTAAAATCTTGTGCCGGAGAACATCGTGTTCATGCTCAAACCACGGACGCTATACGAATGCGTAGCGGTACCCATCAGGGTATAGAACATGTTCTCCATGTATTTCCCTTCGCTGATCTTGGTTAGCTGGGAAGAAGGGAAGTATCCTACCGACAGCACCGGCCAGCGTTTCCTTCTGAAGGTGGCCTGTATGCTCTTGAAAACCGTGCTGCTGTTGAAGCTGGACTGATCAAACACGCTGTTATAAGTATTTCGTTTAACCGATCCCGTTAGCAGCAACTGTTTCCGGAAGAAAGGCTGCTCTACTTTCACCATCCAGGCGATCTGCTCTGCGCCGGACGCATAGAGGCTGAAGGATTGAAAGTCGGCCCCCATCAATTTGTACATCCCTGAAATACGTGTATCCGTTACCGGTAGATAGGAGAATGCAGACAGCGCAAGCGCTTCATTGGAATGATGGCCAAAATGCAGCATGCTGCTGCCAAGGCCTTCATGCTCCGCGGCGCGGGCGTAGTAAGGCATCGAAGACTTCGCTACCTCTCCTATGATATAGTGATGCTTGCTGATCTGCCATTTGCCTTCCAGCGACAGGCCCATGATACGGGTGTCTGGCAGGATATTATTAGTAGTGCTGCCTCCCGGGCCGGTATTGAAATTATAGACTTGCTTTTTCCCGGTATAGTAAGACAGGATGATATTGTTGCCATCTTTCAAGCCAAATCCTGCGCGCACGATATTGAGGTATTGACGCGGGCGCACAGCATTCACTACGTAGTCGCGGAAACGGTAATCTACCGCGCCGGTAGCGAAAGCGAGGTACCATCCGGGATTCAGCTCCGCCTGTACGCCGGTGATGCTGATATTCTTGGCCGTAAGTTCTGAATAATCCACCATCGTTCTGCCGATGCCGAAAGAGCGGACGGCCAGCAAAGCCTTGTAACCCTTTGGCAGCAGGCTGTCGGGCAGGTTCATGTCCGACAGGCGGGCGCTCAGTTCTTCATCATTACGGCTGTTCTTCAAGGCGTCCAGCAGGGTGGATTTACGTTTGCCATAGGCCAGTTGTTTCTTTTGCAAGAGCTTTTCCAGGCTGCCATAGATGCGCTGCATAGAATCCAGCTGTTGCTGGCGGCGCGCATACTCTTCCTTGAAACGCAGCAGTGCGCTGTCGTTGTCCGGCGCTTCCCTTTTAGATGCGGGGAACACATAAGGCCATTTCACCAGCGGGCGTTCCCAGGCAGGAATCTTGCTGGTGGCTTCATTGCGGTAGTCGTGTTCCTTGGCTTCTATCAGTCGTTGCACCTGCTGTGGTGCGTTGAACCAGGCCCGGAGGCGGTTCAGCTCATCCCATTTATTTTCCAGCATCCCTTTGATGCTATCCAGTTCCCGGAGTTGTTTGAGTTTGCCGGCATCCCAGGCAGCGGCTTTGTTCATCAGCATCTGCTTGAAATCGCGGTTGCTGTATCGCAGGTTCAAACCGGTGAGGTTGCGGTACAACATCGAATTACCTTTGCTGGTACTGAAAGAAAGATGTAATGGATACTGATCCCTGATCGTGATATCCAGGTTTGTTTGTAGTGTATGTTGATAGATGTCTTTTTCGAGGTAAGGCGTATCGGTATTGGACTGATAAAAACCATCATAGGTAACATTACCATGTATGGTAAGAAAAGGCTGATGTGCCGCTACAGGCGCTGCTTTGGGCAGTCGCTGCCTGATCTTCGGCAAGCGCGTATCTCCGCGTGGTCCTTCGTACAAGGCAACCGGAACAGGCATCATTACTTTACAACCATTACCATGCAGGTAGAAATGTAGTGTATCGCCGGAGTAATGCTCGCCAGGCAGTTGCTTTACTTGTGCTACAGCACGCAAGATCAATAGGGATAATAATGTCAGTACAAATATTTTTTTCACAAATGCTACATAGTCCTACTTGGGCTAACTGAATCCAATTCATTCATAGGCACAGGACTACGATGGCAAAATTAGAAATTATAAAACGCCATCAAAATATTTAAACAAGATTTTATAACATGATAAAACCATTTACACATCACGTGTCATGAACAAGGCAACTTCATGTTCATTATCTTTTTCGTATAGGCGTGTGTGTATACCTGCAATATTAAAACCCATCTGTTGATAAAAGTGAATGGCGGGCACATTGGTATTTTGCGTTTCCAGCTCTACCAGCCTGCATTGCAGCTGTGTGGCGCGGTCGATCACATATTGCATGAGCTGCCGTCCAAGGCCTCTGCCACGAAAGCTTTCAGCCACCAGCAAATTATCTACAAAGAAACTGTTATTCCATTCGCGGTATCCGCAGATGATCATAGCGATCAATTTATCATCTTCAAAAATACCTGCAGAATGTCCTTCCAGGATCACCTCATTATAGCCTTCGATATCATCTTCCGTTGTGACCCATGTTTTGATATAAGGGTTTTCCAGCTGGCGGAGTTGCAAGCGGAACAAAAAGCCGTCTGCATATTTTTCAAGGGCCACATCGTATCGCTGTTGTGAGCGATAACCGTTGTGGCCCCAATGCGCTACCGGATTTCCTTTGATAGGTGCGAGTGATTGAATGATCATGCCTTGCTGCTTTCTCCGATTGTTTTAGCAACTGCTGTTATATCATGATCTCCCAGTCCTGCTGCGAGCGATTGCTGCAACAAAGACTGCACCTGGTGCCCTACCGGCATGCGGGCATTCACGGTACCGGCCTGCTGCAGGATAAGGTTCATATCTTTCAAGCCCAGCTGCAAGCTGAAGCCTGCCGGCAGAAACGCTTCTTTCATGATCAATGCGCTGTAATTGATATACACCGGCGCATTGAAATAAGTTTGTGTGAGCATCTGCATCCATAAGGCCGTATCAATGTTACTGCGCTTTGCCAGGTTCACGCTCTCTGCAATGGCCTCCATGGCGGTGATCACGAGATAGTTACTGCACAGCTTCGCTACGTTGGCAGCGCCCGGCGCATCGCCAAATTCCCATACGTTCACTGCCCCGGCCTGCTCTAACAAAGGCTTTATCTGCTGAATGCTTTCATGATGGCCAGATACCAGGAAATTAATTTTACGGGCACGCGCTACATCCGGCCGGCCCATTACCGGGCAGGCGATATACTCGCTGCCATGCTGCGAATGCAGCTGATGCAGCGCCGTAGCAGTAGCCGGCAAAATAGTGCTCAGCGATATATGAATACCACCCTTGCGCAGGTGCGATGCGATCCCTTCAGCGCCCATTGTAATATGATTCAGCGCGGCATCATCTGATACAATGGTAAACACCACATCGCATTGCGCCGCGAGCTCCTGTACCGACGAACAGACGATAGCCCCTTTCTCTATCAGCAGCTGTGCTTTAGAAGCGGTGCGGTTATAAACGTATAATGGTTGTTGGCGGGCGAGCAGGTTTTCTGCGATGGCAATGCCGAGGTTTCCGAGTCCTATAAATCCTGTTTTCATCGATGATGGTTTTATAGGGGTAAATGTAAGGAAGTATTATCGGCGAATTGTCAAAACTTCATTAAAACATTATTAAAGCCCTCTCCCTCCAACGCATAGCCCGCTTCATTCTGGTAAGCTAATTGTGGTTCCATCATTACCTATTCACATAAATCGTACGCCATGAAAAAGATGATCATTTGCCTCGGCATCACTTGCATGGTTGTAGCCGCAGGCAGCATCTATTACAGGCCGGCATGTAATGCCCAGAAGCCTGTTAACGCCGACAGTACCGTGCTGGTAAAAGCAGCATTGCCGGTACATGAAGACTGGATACCTGATGATGTGACCAATAAGCTGAACAGCATGTACGGAGCGGATCTTTACGATATCACCCGGATCAAATGTACCAATGGCAATGATGGATATGTAGTACGTACCATCAAAAACGGGAATGGAATGGAAGAGACAATCATAGTGGACGCTAATGGCAACACTACCCAACGGTAAATTCACAACGCCTGCAGTATTAAAACTGCAGGCGTTTTTTTAACATCTTATTTGCGGAATCTCCCCTAAATTTAACGGATACAATATCCGAGAATGAACAACTTTAAAAAGATGAATAACATAGCAGGATGGATCATCTGCCTGATCGCCTGCTCGGTGTACATTTCCACGCGCGAAGCCACCGCCAGTTTCTGGGATTGCGGAGAATTTATTCCCTGCGCTTATAAACTCCAGATATCGCATCCCCCGGGAGCACCCTTATTCATCATGCTCGGCAGGTTGTTCATCGTCTTCTTCGGCGGTAGCTGGGATGCCGTAGGACCCAATGCCCATGCGGCACAACAGGTAAACCTGTTATCGTCGCTCAGTAGCGGCTTCACCATCCTGTTCCTCTTCTGGACCATCACCCACATGGGCCGCCGCCTGCTGCAACAGAAAGACGGATCACTCACCAGCACACAGGCCATCGCCGTTATCGCCGCCGGCGCCACCGGCGCACTGGCCTTTACCTTCTCCGACTCCTTCTGGTTCTCCGCTGTGGAAGGCATCGTATTCGGCGTATCGCCCCTCTTCATCTCCATGGTGTTCTGGGCCATCCTCAAATGGGAAGAGCAGGCCGACGACCGCTATGCCGACCGCTGGATATTGTTGATCGCTTATCTCATCGGCCTGTCGATCGGTGTGCACCTGCTTAGCCTGCTCAGCATCCCCGCCATCGTGATGACCTACTATTTCCGTCGTTATAAATATTCCCGCAAAGGCGCACTGCTGGCCTTCCTGGTGGCATGCGCGCTCACCGGCGTCGTTCAGATACTGGTGATACAGGATATTGTAAAGATCATCGGCTGGTTCGATCTCCGCTTTGTGAACGACTTCGGCCTGCCCTTCAACTCCGGCGCCATCTTCGCCATCCTGCTGCTGGCCGTGCTGATATTTTTCGGCATCCGATACGCACAAAGAAAAAGGAAATACTTCCTCCAACTGGCCCTCTGGTGCTTCACCTTCATCCTCATCGGGTATTCTTCCTATTTCATGATCCTCATTCGCGCCAATGCCAATCCTGCTATCAATATGCAACAGGTGAACAACCCGATTGAACTGGTGGCTTATCTGGACCGCTCCCAATACGGCTCCTGGCCGATACTCAGCGGGCCTGACTTTACCGCTAAACCTACCGGCACAAAAGATAAAGGCAACATCTATTATAAAAATACCCAGACCGGTAAATATGATGTGGTGGGGAAGAAATTCGAATACGATTACAATCCCGATGATATCCACCTCTTCACGCGCGCCTGGAACAGCGATAACACCACCGGCAATGTAGACTTCTATCAATCCTGGCTAGGCCTTGCCCCTGGCGAGAAACCTTCGTTCGGTGATCATATGCGATTCCTGTTCACCTATCAGTTCAACTGGATGTACTGGCGCTACTTTATGTGGAATTTCGCCGGCCGGCAGAACGACCTTCAGGGCCTCGGCAATGCACGCGATGGTAACTGGATATCGGGCATTCCATTCATCGACAATGTGCGCCTGGGCGATCAAAGTCTCTTGCCCGACACGCTTAAAAACAACAAAGCACATAACACGCTCTTCATGCTACCGCTGCTATTGGGCATCCTGGGCATGGTGTATCAATGGAAGCGCGACCGGCACAACATGATAGTGGTGTTCCTGTTGTATTTCTTTACAGGTATCGCCATCATACTTTACCTCAACCAATACGGCCCGCAGCCCAGGGAAAGAGACTACTCTTACGTCGGTTCTTTCTATGCTTTCGCCATCTGGATAGGATTAGGCGTATTGTACGTGTATGACCTGATACAGAAAAAACTGCCTGGTAAAACAGCCGCGCTCAGCGCCGGCGTAGTGTGCCTGCTGGCCGTGCCAACGCTCATGGCCGCGCAGGAATGGAACGATCACGATCGCTCTATGAAATCATTGGCCCGCGATGCCGCCTCCGACTATCTCAACTCCTGCGCAAAAGACGCCATCCTCTTCACCGGTGGCGATAACGACACCTATCCATTGTGGTACGCACAGGAAGTGGAAAATATCCGGCCGGATGTGCGTGTGAGCGTGACGAGCCTCATCGGCTCCGACTGGGATATCAACCAGCTGCAACGCAAGATCAATCAGAGCGCGCCTGTGCCTTTCAGCTGGACGCCTGATAAATATCTCGGCGACAACCGCAATTATCTCCCCTTCTATAATCCCGGCAACATCCCGCAGGATCGCTATTTCGACCTGAATGAGATCATGGCATTTATGGGAGATGATAAGAATAAATTACAGACCGCTACCGGCGATGCAATCAATTATTTCCCGACACACCAGTTTTTCCTGCCGGTAAATAAATCAACTGTGCTGGCAAATGGTACGGTGTTGGCGAAGGATAGCAGCCGTATCCTGTCGCAGGTAAATTTCACCGTGCCGGGTAATGGCCTTGCTAAAAATGATCTCGCCGAACTCAATATCATTGCGGCCAACAACTGGCAACGGCCGATCTATTTCTCACAACCTTTCGGCCTTGGCTTGAACAACTACATGCGGCAGGAAGGCCTCACTTACCGCCTGGTGCCCATTGCGCGTGATTCCAGCGCCGATTTCAACGTGAACACCGGTTTGATGTACGAAAACCTCATGACCAAATTCCGTTTCGGAGGCGCACAATACCCAGGTACTTATTTCGATGAGAACGGCCGCCGCATATTGCTCAATATCCGCAGGAGCTTCGCCACCCTTGGCGTTACACTGGCGGCTGAAGGCAGGAAAGATTCCGCGCTCAAAGTGCTGGATCACGGCTACCAGATGCTGCCATCCGCTACCCTGCCCTATGGCATGGTATCCAACGATGGCGGCGGGCATAACATCACCTCCATGCAGTATGCCTACGCTTACTTTATCGCAGGCAACACGGAAAAAGGTAATGCCATCGCGAATGATGTGCTGCGCGACTGCAACCAGCAACTCAATTATTACAATAACCTGCCTTCAGGCATGCAGGATGCCTTTGCGCAGGACAAACAAACCATCGGCGCTATCATCGGGCGTATACAGCAGATGAAGGCCTCGTTTGCAGATTCTTCTAAAATGAAATTGAAATAGCGCAGGCTATTCCACAAAGCGATAGCTATCGTGCGTGTCGTAGTCGATACCGTGTTTTTTCTTCAGCTCCTGGATATAGTCAAGTGTGCGGGTGGTATGGGGGCTGGCTACGGTATCGCCTACACGCTCGAAAGTGTGGAGCAGGGTTTCTTCCAGGCAGGCCGACACGCTCATGTGCTTGTGGTCTGCCAGGTCCTGCAACAGTGCTGCCAGCCGCTTTTCCAGGCGTACCGGCACTTCTACGCGCTCGATCTTCACCGGCGGCCCTTGCGTATAGATATAATGCCCAAAGCCAATGAGGTTACCATAAGGATCTTCCAGGCCATAGTCGCGGATACCGTAATCACGGTCGCCGATAGGCGTTAATATTTGCAGGCCCTGTGCAAGATGAAAGGCATATAACTCATCTGCATCGTCCACGATAAAATTCACTTCGGCAAAGCCCCGGTGGCTTTGTTCCCCTTTCGCAAGATGTACGGTTACCTCTCCCAGGTCCACGCCTGCATAGGTGGGCGGATCGCCCCAGGTGAAGCGCAGCTTGAAGCCCAGCTTGTTGGTATAGAAATCAACAGCGGTCATGATATCCTCTACGAGCAGTGTAGGAAAAAGTTTATTGCATTCAATACGCGGGGCAGTCATAAAGTTTTATTTTATATTTCCTGAAGATAGAAAACTACATCATAACCGTGTGGTAGTCCGCCACCGGCGAAGGCTGTAGCTGCATTCGCCGGGTCAGGTCCAGCATCAGCACGATCTCCTCATTCATCTTTTCATGCAGGTATCCCGACCTGAGCACACAACTAAAGGCAAGCTGAAATTTATATTGGGCGAGGGTTTGTTGCAACGATGTATAATGTTGTAAGTCGTGCCGCGAAAGATCCACCAGGATAGCCACATGTACGATGGCGGGCTTTTCAAGGGTGCTATAGATCGCAACTGGATAAGATTCAATGCAGCCGGCCATCATTTCGCCACTAAGCGCCCAATTGTTACCGGGGTCCGTTACAAGGGGCTGAAAGCGGTATTTCGCCAGCAAGGGCGCCAGAAAAGGGCTGGCAAATTGCGCCTGCTGCCGGCGGTAGGCCTCATAGCCGCCAAGGAGTATGATCAGGACTGCTATAACAGTGGCGAGCGCCGTCAGGCCAAAATGCAGTAATACCAGCAAAAGCGCTGTGGGCCTGTGTGCTATAGGAATAACATACAGCCCTGCAAAAAGGATGGCAAAGGCAAGGAACAATACTTTGGCGAAGAAACGCAGCTTGGATTGATTGATGTTAATAAATCTCTTCATGAGTAACGTGGCTACAAAATTGGCATTACACTAAAATAAGCATTTAATTCCGTAGCTGCACAGCTTATTACGCAGTACCAGTACCAGGCCTATTTATTTTTTGTGATAAATTTCCATACTTTAGAGCGCAGGCGGGGCTAACATATCCCTCAGATTTTCTATCTACTAAATCCTGTTATCAAATGTTCGTGCTTAAATCACTCAATCGTTTACTGGCATTTTCACTGGAACTCATTATGCTGTTTGTGGCCGTGTATGCTCCTTTCAAAATCATAGTTACCCCCTGGCTGAAATACGCAGTGGCGGCAGGTTTGCTCGTATTCATCATCGTATTGTGGGGCGTATGGGCAGCGCCAACTGCTTCCAGGAGACTGAAACTGCCTTACATTGTAATTTTCAAATTCCTGATTTACATGATCCCCACTTACCTGCTTTTCAGGATGGGCATGAAGCCGCAGGCATGGCTCTTATATGCGCTGGTAGTGATTTGTGAAGTAGCGGCGATATTTTTCAATGAATATCAATGAGCCATTGGCGTAGCAATGGCTCGTTTGATTTGATGGATGCCTTTGAAATGGCTACTCGCGGCCTTCATTATTTGAATTGGGTCCAAACACTTCTGGTGTCAAGATATTGGCGGATGAGATCTATTTTACCAGCTGCGTCCAGTCTCCACAGGAAACATTGAGCGACCTTGTATTTTTGACCAACCAGTCTGTTCGGGTCTACTGGCCAGGGCCATTTTTCCTCATTACCAAATGCAATGAGTTCTTTACTAACCGTTCCAATATTCCAGTATTCAAAAACGCCCCAGTTTCCAACGGCGAGGTCGGTAATAACAGCTGGTTCCTTTTGGTCGGCGGAGCCGGTTTTGAGCCATTGCATAACCTTGTCCTTTCCGTGAACGATTTCACTGGTTGGCATCATATCCCATTCTACAAGATCAGCCAGTAGCGATTCAACAGTCGCCATATCTTCCGATGCAACTGCTGAAATGAGCGTTGCAAACGGTGAGGGCACCGCACCTGCAACGGCGCTCTTCGATTCGATGCTTGTTATTGTTTTGCTGTCCATGTTCATTTGTTTTAGATTAAAAAATGAAACACTAATATCATCGTTGGCTTCTTTTGAGTTGAAAGATCTCTTTTTCAAATACCTCGGTAACCTGCTGCGTCAGGGTTCTCATTTGCAGTAGTTCCGCATCTGTATAATGCGAAAAAATCTTGTGCAATTGCTTCTCTATTGATTTACGCATGGCAAGCAATTTCGCGGGCAATTCCAAAGATTTGACGATCACCTTTCTACGATCCTGAGGGTCATTTTCACGGATGGCAAAGCCAGCCTGCACGAGCCGGTCGATGGCTATTGTCATTGCCCCGGTTGTGATGTCCATTACTTTAGCAAGCTCGCCTGCGGTCATTGGTCCGGCATCGACAAGGTAAGTCGCGGCAATCAGGTCCGTCGCGTTGATGCCTAATGAATCCGCGGCTGCGTTGGTCCACTCGGCGCTTACCCGCATGAAAAGCCGCATCATTTGCATATAGGCAGCGGCCGCATTTTCTGATTTTCTTTTGGCCATAATTATCTTTACTATAAAGGTAAATATAAAGATACTTTATTGCAAAGATAATTTGAGGCTTATGAAAGCAGGCTGGGCAAGGGAAGAGAATGTTCTGATTTTTTAGGATTGCTATGCATGATGCTGTATATGGCTGTGTCGCTGCGTTTGTACCCAATGTTGACGATATATTTCTACAGGGACCGCGAAATGGTAATAAGATATTGGCCTTCACACGGAAAAAAAATATAAGCACGGGTTTTGAAATAAGATACAAACAATAAATATCACTTATGAAAAACCTGAACCCTGTCTTTAAAGACAATGATAAAGCCATTGTGAGCAGACGAACCGTAATCAACGGGATTTGCGCGAGTTTCGCTCTGGCCACTATTAGTCCACTTACCAAAACTTTCGCAATGAATAAGTCTAATTTAGTTAACTCATCGCTAGAAGATCCAACTGTCAAATATCCTAAACCACCTTTCCCGGAACAATCACAGACATGGCCAGGGCTGGCGAGTCAAATGAACCCCAGGCCGGATCATGGCGAAAAAAGTTATAAAGGTTCAGGTAGATTGACAGGGCGCAAGGCGTTAATAACCGGTGGTGATTCCGGTATGGGACGAGCAGCGGCTATTGCTTTTGCACGTGAAGGTGCAGACGTGGCAATCAATTATTTTCCAAGTGAAGAGCCAGATGCACAGGAAGTTATTGCGTTAATCAAAGCGGAAGGTCGCAAAGCTGTTGCGATTCCCGGTGATCTGAGAGAAGAATCATTCTGCACCAAGTTAGTAGCTAAAGCCGTTGAAGGATTAGGCGGATTGGATATTGTAGTGAATAACGCCGCACGCCAGCAAAGTAGACAATCCATCCTTGATATCAGTTCCGAAGAATTTGACTGGACGATGAAGACAAATATTTATGCCCCATTCTGGATTATAAAAGCTGCATTGCCATATTTGAAGCCTGGTTCCTGTATAATAGGCACCACCTCTATCCAAGCTTATGATCCATCACCAGATTTATACGATTATGCACAAACGAAAGCCGCTACGATGAACTACGTTAAGTCATTGGCCAAACAACTAGGCCCAAAAGGAATCAGGGTGAATGGCGTAGCTCCAGGTCCTATTTGGACGCCTTTACAGGTAAGTGGCGGTTCCACACAGGAAAAGCTAAAGAACTTTGGAGGACAAACACCCTTGGGCAGACCTGGTCAACCCGCTGAGCTGGCATCAATCTACGTTCAGTTGGCCGCTACAGACGCCAGCTACGCAAATGGTCAGATATATGGTGCAAATGGCGGTGAAGGGCAACCTTGATTAGGCGCTGGTGGAATACCTGTGGTTAGCGGTGTCATACAGCCAACAACTGAAATGCCGCATGGTTATTAAGATGAAAAGCGGTGAAGAATTTGTCTGCGAAAAAGACGGTTATAAAGGATACTACACAGATCCTTTATCATGGGAAGAAGTTATAGATAAGTTCAAACGACTTACCAGATATAAGACAAGTAACGCAGAACAAATTATCCAGGCTATAACTGAATTAGAGAAGATTAATGTAAATGACCTTCTCAATTGTCTGTTTCAACCTGAATGATAACATATTTATAAATGAGCTCCACACAGAGAGGTTGTTGATATTAAAAAAGGCTTGTAAGTCCATTACTTACAAGCCTTTTACGTGCCCAGAACTGGATTCTTTATAGTCTGGTTTTCAATATCTTACAAGTAAAGTGTGTCAAAATTGTGTCGTGATATGAAAGAAACACGTTTTTAAACGTTTATGCGCTCTTTCTCCCTATCAGGGCAAATTTATTGAATTAAATTAGATTTCCCCATTCAGTCACCATCAAATCCTACCCCCGGATAATTATTCATATATTTGAAATATTAATAAGACCTTAATGGCAGAATTATCTATTATAGAGAAAACAAAACTGGAGAAATTTCTACGGATGCCTACTGGGTACGTTATTGATTTCTCTGATAGAACCTTTCAGGAGTTTATAGCGGATACAGTTGGAATAGATATTTTTGATCAGAAGTACAATTATGCTTCTGGTTCAAAAGCAAATAGACTAAGGTCTTTTTTCAAACAGGAGCCCGACTATGTAGTAGGTAAACTGCTTAGGGCTTACTTGATTACTGGCAGGCCAAAGTGCAAGCTGGGTATATAACCGAGTTCGATAATCCAGAGGAATGGGGGTTATATCCGGAATGCGAGAAAATATGTGAACGCCTTATGCGTGGTGGCATTGTTCAGGATATTGATGCAATTAAAGCGACCACGGATGATAGAGACTTTGTAGCGCTTGAAAAGACTATACACGATAGCATTAAAAAAAACGAACCTGAACATGCGCTGGACCGCCTACATACTTTCATGATCAGGTATATACGCGAACTTTGTCAGAAACACAATATCTCATTTACTAACAGCGAATCGCTAAATGCAATATATGGAAAGTATGTAACTCACCTCGTCAAGAATAAACTGATCGAATCGGCGATGACAGAGAAAATATTACGCTACGCCACTAACTTACTTGATGCGTTTAATGATATTCGTAACAATAGAAGTCTTGCACACGATAATCAGCTTTTAAATTATGATGAAAGCCTTCTTATTGTTAATACCATTGCCAATGCTATCAAGTTCATTCAGAAAATAGAAGGGAACTTGTCTAAGTCGGTAGTAGATACAAAAGATGTCGGCGATTCGCTGCCCTTCTGAGGATCGACTGCAATAATGATCCTCATGCAGGTTTTTATACGTTGAAAACACCCTGTCGTGAGTAAATTGCCCAAACAGCACTAAATTGCAGCACTTACTGCTGAAAATATGAAATGGATCACCCGTGAACGCCCTAAAATAGACAGGATTGCTTGCCCGTGGCTAATCAAAAGGTTTGTTGATGCGGATGCAGAGTTCATTTATGTACCCTTTGACCAGGTACTTTCCAGGGCAGAAACTGAGGGTGCTATCCCCTTTGATATCGCTGGCGTTGAATACACCCATTATGAGGACCAGTGCACCTTTGATTATATAATAAAAAAGCACAATATAGAAGATCCTGCCGTCTTGATAATGGCCCCTATCGTGAGAGGCGCAGATACAGACCGCCACGACCTTGCCACTCAGGCATCTGGTTTGTGGGCAATTTCCGCGGGGTTAGCATATAATGAATCTGACGACCAGGCTTTACTGGAAAAAGGTATGCTGCTGTATGATGCCCTTTACAGCTGGGCCAAGTATCTCCAGCACGTAAAACACACTCAGCAGCCATTTGAAAATCAGTTGATCGATATTTTCAAAAAATTCCTTCAGCATGAACAGGATAGCCGAAAGATACCTAGCTGGGCCAAAGAACTGAAAGAAATCATACAGGATCAGATTGATACAAACCTCAACCTTAGCCTGAAAGGCATATCAGAAACGCTTCAGGTGCATCCAGCTTATCTATCCAGAGAGTTCTCAAAATACTTTGATGACTTTTCCTTTGGTGACTATATCCGCAAACTTCGGATAGATAAGGCAGTTCAGTTGCTAAGTACAACCGATCACACCCTGACGGAGATCGCTTACCTCACCGGCTTTTCGGACCAAAGCCATTTTACCCGGATTTTTAAGAAATTTACAGGAAAGAGTCCCTCCGCTTTTAAAAAAGACCTGACAAAAAAGTAAAAAACAGACTAAACCTTATTTTTCATTCTATTTTTTGGTACCTGAGAGCTGGAAATTGCGGTTTTAAACATTGGCTTGCATCATATTAAACTTGTAATACATCTGTTATGAAACGCACTGTTTCGTGTCTTCTTACATCGGCATCGATTGTCGCATTACTGGCTACTGCCTGTAATAATCCTTCCCAAACTGCTACCAATGCAGACAGCAGCAAACGTAACAACATATTATGCCCGCCGGGAAGCAGCAAACTGGATATTCAGAAGATTGAAGAGGTGACTGGCATGAAAGGAACTGCGAAAAATGGGGAATATAAAATAACCGTCCCGCAGAATGACCTCAATGTAGTAGTAGACGGGTTTAAGATCATCCCTCCTATGGGACTGGGAAGCTGGGCTGCATTCACTCCCTGCGCGGACAGCGTTATGTTAATGGGCGACATTATTGTTACAGAAACAGACCTGGCGCCTGTTCAACAGGAAGTAATACGGCAGGGCTTAACGATTACTGCCATTCATAATCACTTCGTCCGGAATCATCCCAATGTGATGTATATGCACATTAGATGGCAGCGGCAAAGTAGAGAAGGTTGCTGCCAGCGCAAAAGCCGTCTTTGACAAAGTAAAAGAAGTAAGAGGTAAAGATCCCAAAGAGAGCAAGGCTGACAGCGTTCAGAATACCATCAATATTGCCCGTCTTGATAGCATTATCGGACATAAGGGAGAGATGGCCAAAGGGGTATATAAATATACTATTGGACGACCAGACGTTGCCTTACAGGAGCATGGTATTCCCGTAAGCAGCTTTATGGGATTCAATACCTGGGCCGCCTGGCAGGGTACCGATGAAAAGGCCGCGGTAGCCGGTGATTTTACCATGCTGGAAAATGAAGTAGAGCCTGTCATCAAAGCATTAATTGAAAACGGGATTGAAGTTGTTGCAGTACATAATCATATGGTGCATGAACAACCCCGTATCTTCTTCCTCCACTACTGGGGAGTTGGTCCGGCAGAAAAACTGGCAAAAGGCTTCAAAGCAGCACTGGATCAGACAGCAGGAGGTCATAAATAATTTAGGCTAAAAGTAAAAATCAGACCAAACCTTACGATTCATTCTATTTTTTGATTGTCAGTAATGTGAACTTGCAGGTATAAATCCAAAACTATATGAAATGGATTACCCGCGAGCGTCCTAAAATAGACCGTATTGCCTGTCCGTGGTTGATATCCCGCTTTATTGACCAGGATGCGGAGATTATTTATGTACCTACGGATCAGGTAATACAAAAAGCAAAGGAGTATGACGCTATTCCTTTTGATATTCCAGGAGTAGAGCATTCCCATGAGGGAGAATATTGTTCATTTGACTACTTCATCAAAAAATATAAGCTGGATGATCCGGCCCTGCTGCAATTAGCTGTTATAGTTCGGGCAGCCGATACTGACCGATTTGATCTTGTGCCACAGGCAGCAGGGCTTTGGGCCATCTCCGCTGGTTTGTCGTATAACTACGAAGACGATTATCAGATGCTGGAAATTGGCAAGAAAATGTACGATGCCCTCTACAGTTGGGCTAAATACCGCCAATCTGAAAAACACACCTGGACTCAACCCTCATCCAAGAATGGACAATAACCAAACAACTGTTCCGTATAGCTTACGCGACCTTATCATTTATTTTTTAAAGCTGGGTACATGGGGCTTTGGTGGTCCTGTGGCCCTGGCTGGCTATATGCACCGTGATCTTGTTGAAGATAAAAAATGGATCAGTGAAGAAGATTACAAGGAAGGACTGACGCTGGCGCAGCTCGCCCCGGGACCGTTGGCCGCTCAATTAGGCATTTATATGGGGTATGTCCATTATCGCTTATTGGGGGCTACACTAGCAGGACTTGCGTTTGTACTTCCTTCTTTTCTTATGGTGTTGGGTTTAGGGTTTATCTATGTTCGCTGGCAGGGCATTCCCTGGATGCAGGCGGTTTTCTATGGCGTGGGTGCGGCAGTTATAGGTATTATTACTGTGAGTGCCTGGAAGCTGACCCGTAAATCTGTCGGCAACGATAAAACCCTGATTGCGATTTACCTGGTAACAGCAGCATACACAATATGGCAGGAGAATGAAAGTATCTGGGTGTTCCTCGGAGGTGGAATACTCTACTGGCTTTTAAAAGCACCACCAACCAAATTATCTTTTTTGCATAAAGGAACCTCCGTCACCAAATTATTTATTCCGCCCGCATTGTTGAACATCACCCCGGCAGCGTCCGGAAAAACACTTTGGCAAATGCTCCTGTATTTTACCAAAGCCGGGGCATTTGTGTTCGGCAGTGGGTTGGCTATCGTGCCATTTTTGTATGGCGGCGTAGTCAAAGAATATGGCTGGCTGAATGAGCAGCAGTTTCTGGATGCAGTAGCGGTAGCTATGATCACACCTGGCCCGGTGGTGATCACTGTTGGGTTTATCGGATACCTTACAGCTGGTCTTCCAGGAGCCTGCATAGCGGCTTTGGGCACCTTTTTCCCCTGTTATATGTTCACCGTATTGCCAGCGCCGTATTTCAGGAAGTATGGCAAAAACCCTGGTATCAAGGCTTTCGTGGACGGAGTTACGGCAGCCGCTATAGGCGCTATTTCTGGTGCCGTAGTTGTTCTTGCGAGACGGTCACTCATAGATATTTATACTATCGGGATCGCTGTAGTGACAGCTTTCATCCTGTGGCGATTCAAAAAAGTACCTGAACCTGTCATCATTATAGTGGCAGCAGCGGCAGGACTTTTACTAAGAACAATTTTGTAAAATGGATATAGTTCGTTATAAATATTTGATGAATGAATGCTTATTATAGGAAGATATTGATCTTTGGGTGTGCAGCCATATTCCCATTATCTGTGTTTGCACAACAGAAAACAATCCGGATAAAAGACCTGCTGACGCTTGTACAAACCTCACAGCCACAGATGAAGGCATATGAGGAACAGGCAAAGAGCAGCAGGTATGGCATAAACCTCGCAAAGAATACGATGGTGCCGGATGTAAATATCGGCTATCAGGCCGGATATGCCACCTACAACAATATTACCGGCATGAGCTATCCGGGATTGATCCTGCCGATCAGCGGTCCGCCATCCGCCGGCAATACTTACGATCCGGTGCCCGGTACTGCTGCTGGTGCTATGGTGAAATGGAATCCCCTTACTTTTGGACAAAGGAGTGCCGCCATTGAAAAGGCCACCGCTCAATATAAACTGGCCAATAGTACATATAATGACGCGCTATTTCGCCAGCAATATGCCGCCATATCAGTCTACCTGGATGCGGTGTATCTGCAAAAACTCATTCAAACTTTTCAGGCCAATATCGACCGGACTAATACAGGACTACAACAATCACTGGTCTTTACCAGAGAAGGATTGCGCCCTGGAATAGATACCACCCAATTTCAGGCTGCATTAGCACAGGCAAAAACAGATTTGTTGGTTGCCCAGCGCCAATATTATGCGCAACTATCAGAACTCACCCGGCTAACTGGATTATCCGATCTGCCTGAAAACATATGGCTGGCTGATACTTCCCTACTAAGTCAGTTACCACAGATGGCAGATACCACTGCCGGGCCATCCGGAAACCCGGTTTATCAATTCTACCGGATGAAAAAAGAGGTGACACAATCATCACTGAAAGAAATCGAACGCATCTGGCGGCCCAGGCTGGATTTGTGGGCCAATGCTTACGCGCGGGGCTCAGGCGTTAAAGCAGATGGCTCTGTGGATAAGGCAGATGGCTGGTCTCTTTCACGTAGGAACTATGGCGCTGGTGTGCAGATTAGTTTCCCCATCCTGCAATTTTCAGAAGTACGCCTGAAAAAGAAACAATACAATGCCCTGCTTAAAGCCGACGAAGCGCAGCTGGATCAGGTGACTTTAAACCTGCAAAAACAGAAGGAAACAGCCCGGTACAGCTATGATCAGAATATGCTGATAACTAAACAGGCACTTGTTCAATCGCAGGCCGCCCGTTATGCCTTTGAAGGTTTAAAACTGAGTTATGCAAGTGGACTGGTAGACTTTACCCGGTTGATACAGGGACAATACGATCTTCTGAAAGCGGAGACGGGAGAAGC
Source organism: Chitinophaga vietnamensis (assembly GCF_902167635.1). GTDB lineage: Bacteria > Bacteroidota > Bacteroidia > Chitinophagales > Chitinophagaceae > Chitinophaga > Chitinophaga vietnamensis. Next base: position 393,716 of record NZ_CABHMS010000003.1, on the reverse strand, counting down.
GGCAGCATATCTGCAAGCATGGCGGTCCCTGTTGGATATTGCCGTGGCAAACGGCCAGCTGACAACATTTACAGACAATCTGAAATAACGACATAAGCAAGCATCATGAAGCTAATCCGTTCGGCATTAAGGCATCCTGTTACCATTCTGGTAGCTGTTTTTGCCATCGTATTTTTCTCTTATCTCTCCATCCGGCAGGCAAAGGTGGATATTTTCCCACGCCTGGGTTTACCGGTAGTTTATGTGGCGCAGCCTTATGGAGGTCTGTCACCAGAACAAATGGAAGGTTTTGTTACTTCTTACTACGAATATCATTTCCTGTATATCACCGGTGTTAAATCGGTAGACTCCAAGAACATACAAGGGGCTGCCATTATCAAAATTGAATTTAATGAAGGCACTGACATGAGCCAGGCAATGGCAGAAGTGGTGGGATATGTCAACCGTGCGAGGGCATTTATGCCACCCGGTACAGTACCCCCTTTCATTACCCGTTTTGATGCCGGTAGTGTGCCTGTGGGACAGCTGGTGTTCAGTTCAGATAGCCGCTCATTGAGTGAAATATCTGATCTGGCCTTATTCCGGGTACGTCCTATGTTTGCTACACTACCTGGTGTATCCGCACCACCACCGTTCGGTGGCAACCAGAAAACCGTGCTGATTACCGTGGACCCGGATAAATTACGCAGTTACAATCTGGCACCTGATCAGATAGTGCAAGCCATAGCAAAATCAAACTCAATATCTCCCGCTGGTAATGTACGTATGGGGGATTCCACTTACATTACCCCCCAGAATAGCGTCATTGAATCAATGCAGGATCTCCAGAATACCCCCCTGCAACTGGGTGCTGGTCCGACGGTATATGTAAAGGATATTGCCAACGTAAGTCTCGGCGCCGATGTGACTACCAGTTACGCGCTGGTTAATGGGAAACGTTCGGTGTATATCCCAGTTACAAAGAGAGCTGACGCTTCCACCTGGGAAGTAGTGCAGCGCGTCAAGGCCGCATTACCGGACATGCAGGCAGCAATACCTTCCGATATAAAAGTCACTTATGCCTTCGACCAATCCGGTTACGTAATTAATTCATTGAAAAGCCTGTTGTTTGAAGGTGGCCTTGGCGCAATCCTCACTGGTCTGATGGTACTGCTCTTTCTTGGCGACAGGCGCAGTGCGCTGATTGTGATCATGACCATCCCGCTTGCATTGCTTTCATCGGCGATTCTATTATATCTGACCGGTCAAACCATCAACATTATGACATTGGGCGGCCTCGCCTTATCTGTTGGTATATTGGTAGATGAGGCCACAGTTACAATAGAGAATATTCACCGGCACATGGAATTGGGGAAAATTAAAGCCCGTGCGATTGCAGATGCCAGTATGGAAATAGCAGGCCCTAAATTATTGATCCTGCTGAGTATTCTGGCAGTGTTTGTACCGGCCATGTTTATGAATGGTATACCCAAAGCGATGTTCATGCCATTATCACTGGCAGTAGGTTTTGCAATGATCGCATCCTTCATTTTATCACAGACATTTGTACCCGTGGTTTCTAACTGGTTATTCAAAGAATCTTTACAGGAGCAAGAAAGGAAGGAACGCGGATTTTTCGATAAGATAAAACAACGTTATGTTTCAGCCGGAGAACGCCGCCAGTCCAGTTTCAGATTGGACACGGTGTTATTCCTGCTCGTATCCGCAGGATTGGTGGTACTGCTTTTTATATCCACAGGTACCGAATTGTTTCCACAAACCGACAGTGGACAAGCGCAGGTACGCCTACGTTTACCGGTCGGCACCCGCTTTGAAAGAACAGAAGATGCCACCCGGAAACTGTTGTCGCTTACAGACAGTATTGTAGGGAAACAGAACGTGGAAATTACTTCTGCATTCGTAGGTACACAGCCCTCCAGTTATCCGGTAAACTATATTCACCTGTGGACAAGCGGCCCGCATGAATCTGTAGTAAAGATAAAGCTGAAATGGGGTGTTATGCCCATCGCCACTTTCCGGGAAAAATTGAGGGCCGCAACTGTTGCCGCTATCCCCAGTGCGAAATTGTCATTTGAGCCAGGCGACATCGTAGAGCAGGTATTGAACCTCGGTAGTAGTAACCCGATAGAAATAGCCGTGGTCAACAAAAACTTGGCGGAAGGTAAAAAGACAGCAGAACAATTAATCCAAAAGTTGTCTGCTATTTCATCCCTACGTGATCTTCAAATGGCCACTCCGCTGGATTATCCAGCTATCCGGTTGGAGCTGGACCGTGTAAAAGCAGGTCAGTTGGGACTTACCAGTGAACAAGTCACCAGGTCTACAGTCGCCGCCACTTCATCCAGCCGGTTTACTACACCAAACTACTGGCTCGATAAGGCCACAGGTACAGCTTATCAGGTACAAGTTCAGTATCCTGAGTTTAAAATGAATAGCACCAGCCAGCTGGAAGCAATACCGATTTCCGGAGGTAATAGTAACACACATTACCTTAGCGAGGTAGCCAGCTGGAAGCGAGTATCAGTTCCCGGTGAGTTTGACAGGCTGAATCAGCAGCGGTATATTACCATCACCGCTAACGTTCAAAAGCAGGATCTGGGAACGGTGTTCAAAAAAGTAAGACATGCGATAACCAGTATGGGACAACTCCCCAATGGCGCTAAAATCATATTGCGTGGGCAACCTACCTTATTACAGGAAACGCTTACCAGTTTACAGTTTGGCCTGTTGATCGCTGTTGTGGTGATCTTCCTTGTGATGGCGGTGTACTTTCAATCATTCAGGGTGGCCTTCACGACCTTATCTATCATACCGGCAGTAGTTTCAGGTTCACTACTCTTTTTATACGTGACAGGTAACTCATTAAACATTCAATCATACATGGGTGCTATTATGGCGGTGGGTGTAGCTATTGCCAATGCAGTGCTCTTCATTACCAATGCAGAACACTACCGGAAAGATGGTCAGGATAAACCGCAATTACATGCAGCTGAAAATCGTCTCCGACCTATCCTGATGACCAGCGCCGCGATGATTGCGGGTATGATTCCTATGGCGTTAGGACTATCGGAAGGTGGCGACCAGACCGCACCACTTGGTATTGCGGTAATCGGAGGTCTGTTGTTCTCTGCTGTCAGTGTATTATTCTTTCTCCCGCATATTTACCAATGGTTGATTGGAAGAAGGCCATACAAATATGTTTCTCTTGATCCTGATGATGAAAAAAGCACTCACTATGACAAACAATCATAAAATATCAAACAATCATATGCGGATAATCGCTTCCATCTCTTTACTGTTTATCATTTCAGCCTGTAGTAGTCATTCGCAGGCACCGGATGCCGGCGCTGATACACCGGCTAAAGATACTGTCCCTGTATTCATCCTGAAACAGGATACACTAAAGAAAACGGCTGAATTTACTGCCGAACTGGTACCATACGAAAGTGCCGACCTGTTTGCCAAAGTCCAGGGCTTTGTAAGAGAGATGAAGGTGGATATGGGCGACCGTGTGAAGAAAGGCCAGGTGCTTGCAGTGATTGAAGCTCCGGAGGTAAACAGTAAGTTAGCTGAATCAGAGGCGTCAGTACAGGCAGCTAAGGCTAAATGGGCATCCAGCAAGGATAATTATGAGCGGTTATACCGCGCATCGCAGGCCAATACACCGGGCATCGTTGCACCTGTAGACCTGGAGCGTAGCCTCAATCAAATGAAGGCCGATAGCGCGACTTTCGTTGCTGCTGCCCGGCAGGCACAATCATATAAGGCGGTATTGGGGTACCTTTATATTGTCGCGCCGTTTGATGGCGTAGTTACTGCCCGTAAAGCCGATCCCGGAGCACTGGTGGGCACTAACGCCATGCTGTTGACAGTACAGAACAATAAGGTGCTGCGTTTACGTGCAGCCGTTCCCGAAATATATGTAGCTGCTGCTGGTGGGCTTAAAAATATTGATTTCAGGGTGGATGCCTTTCCCACGGAACGTTTTAAAGCAGTTCTTACCCGCAAATCTGAAACAATTGATCCTACCACCCGGACTGAATTATGGGAGTTTAAAGTGGATAATAGTGATCGCCGGTTGAAAGCAGGTGTGTTCTGTTATGTAAAAATCCCACTCGAAAGAAACACACCATCTTTCGTCGTTCCCTTCTCATCGGTTGCTACCACACAGGAAAAGAAATTTGTTATCCGGGTAAAGGATGGAAAAGCAGAATGGGTAGACGTTCGCCAGGGCATGACAGTTGATGCCGGAGTTGAAATATTCGGTAATATAGCTGTAGGGGATACATTGTTGAAAAAAGCAACTGACGAAAGGAAACCGGGCAGCAATGGTTTCTGGATAGTGAAAAAGTAACTTTTAAATGAGGTTATATGCACTTACGAAATTTTGCCATCAGTACAATGATGTGTATTATATCAGGGGCTAGTTGTCCTGTGTTCAGCTGTCATGAGGCGGTAGATACTACACACCTTGAAAAAGAAGTACTGACCCTTTCAGATAAAATCCCGTTATCTGCTGTAAAAGGCAGCATTGATCACATGGCTTTTGATGAGGCCCATCACCTTGTCTTTGTCTGTGCATTGGGCAATAACACGGTTGAAGTTATAGATATTCTCTCAAAGAAACAGGTCCATACAATAACCGGTCTTCATGAACCACAGGGTGTATTATATATCCCCTCTCTTCAAAGATTGGTAGTTGCCAATGGTGGGGATGGTAGTTGTATTTTCTATGATGCTACAAATTATAATGAAATCAAACGGCTACCGTTAAAAAGTGATGCGGATAATATCCGCTATGATCCAGGTGCCAATATGGTTTACGTAGGTTATGGGGACGGTGCCATCAGTGTAATTGATCCCATCCAGATGAAGATAAACGCTTCTATTCATTTGGATGGGCATCCGGAATCTTTCCAGCTTGACAATGGAAAGAAACGGCTATACGTGAATGTTCCGGATGCTGGTAAACTCCAGGTGGTTGATTTATCCAAGTCTAAGGTAGTTGCCAACTGGACCAATGCAGGTGCCTCTTCCAATTTCCCAATGACATTTGACAAGAGCAACAACCGGCTTTTTATTGGATATCGCCATCCTGCAACAATACGGGTAATCAATACAGAAACAGGCAAGGAAATAAAGTCCTTTCATTGCGTCGGTGATACAGATGATGTGTTTTATGATGCGGATAACAACCTGCTGTTTGTATCCGGAGGTGAAGGCTTTATCGATGTATTCAGGAAAAGGCAAGAGGATTATGAGCTTATAAACCATATACCAACCAGAAAAGGAGCCCGGACGAGCTTGTGGCTTCCCGCTCAGAAAATGTTGTTGCTGGCTGTTCCGGCAAACGGTGGTAATGAAGCCGCTTTGTGGGTTTACAGAAAAAACGGATGAAATAAATTTAGGGTAGTGTTTAGATAACTGTGTAAAGGTTAGGATGGTAGGATTGAGAGCTCAGCAATAAATGTTAGTTGAGCTACCATCCGATAAAATCTTAACTTTAAGTAATCTGTAAGTATCCCTATTCTGGTAACAGTTTAAACTTAGATAAAAAAGGTTAAATTTAAACTGAACTACCATCATGAAAAAGACCAGATTCACAGAAACCCAGATTGTGTCTATTTTGAAGCAGCAGGAGAACGGGCTTGCCACAAAGGACATTTGTCGTGAACACGGCATTTCTGAAGCCACTTTCTATAACTGGAAAAGCAAGTATGGAGGCATGGAGGCTTCAGATGTGAAGCGCCTCAAAGACCTGGAGGAAGAAAATTCCAGGCTCAAAAGAATGTATGCTGACCTGTCCCTTGACAATCAGATACTGAAGGATCTATTCACAAAAAAAGGCTGGGCCCTTCCACAAAAAGACAAGTAGCAGAAGAACTGGTCGCAGATCAGGGTGTTTCTGTGAGCAGGGCCTGTCGAATAGTTTCCTTTCCCCGTTCGAAGTTTTACTATCGTAGTCGTAGAAATGACCAGGTACTGATTGATGCCCTTCAGGACCTTGCTTTTAAGCATACTTCCTACGGCTTTCGCAAGCTATTTGCCTATTTGAGGCGTGCCGGCCACCACTGGAATCATAAACGAGTATATCGGGTATACAGGCTGCTTAAACTGAATAAGAGGAAGAAGCTCAAACGGAGAGTGCCAGCTCGTATCAAACAACCATTGCAGCGGCAAACCAATGTTAATGTCATCTGGAGTATGGATTTCATGAGTGATAGCCTGACCGGAAACAAACGCTTCAGGACATTTAACGTGATAGATGATGGCTCCCGGGAGGTATTGGGTATAGAAATCGATACTTCACTATCCTCATGCCGAATTGTGCGGGTATTGGAAAAAATTATTGAATACCGAGGGAAACCAGCCGCGATAAGAACTGATAATGGCCCGGAGTTCACTTCCGCGTACTTTGAACAGTGGTGCCATCAGCATGATATCAGGCTACAATACATTCAACCAGGCCGACCAATGCAGAATGGTTATATCGAACGATTTAATCGTCTTTACAGAGAAGCCGTCCTGGATGCTTATATCTTTGAGGACTTGTACCAGGTAAGGGAATTAACCGATGTCTGGATCGAAGAATATAACCAGAGAAGACCCCACGAATCTTTGAAGAACATGACGCCTTGCGAATGGAAAACGGAGTTGCAAAAATCAAGAAACTCCAATTAATCGCTGTTACCTAGATGGGGTACTTACATAATCTTATCACCTTTCTTACTCAATCTCTCCAATATATTCATACAGCACCGTTTTTACGAGTGAAACAAACAGTGATCAATCTGTATGCCGTGCCAGTTGTGGCATGTATCGCATTTACACATGCGAGAGAAAGAGGCGAAAAGCGAATAAATCTTTTTTCAAGCTGGCAATTTTGGATAGTGCCATTTTGCCGTGTGTCGTCAGCTAAGCTATAAAGCAGGAAAAACTGACACTTTCCATTTGTTGGAATGGGTGGGGTGTGCTGGTAGTGTGCTGGTACTGGCACAAGAATTTGGTGTGTCATTTAGTGTGTCAAATTTGTGTCGGGAATAGTGGGAGAAAGCGGTAAAAACCGTTAAAAACGACACTTGACTAAATGAAAAAAGGCTTGTAAGTCAATTACTTACAAGCCTCTTGTGTGCCCAGAACTGGATTCGAACCAGCACACCCTTGCAGGCGCTGCGACCTGAACACAGTGCGTCTACCAATTTCGCCATCTGGGCAACTGATTTTGTGTTTCAGGAGCGCAAAGGAGCGTCATCAGGGTAGCGGCCATATAACCGGTAGCAGAGATGACGATCTTGTCTACAAAATATCCAACAACAAATACGATAATAGTCATCAACAGTATCATCGCGATCTGAACGGTCAAACGACTGATCATGATCGTCCAGGAAGATACCGGCCCTACGCGCAAACGCTGGAATACGCCTTTGTCGCGGTCGCGGGCAATGGAGCTGGAGTAGCCCATCAAACCGATACTGGTGAGGCCGATGGTGAGTATAGATGATAATACGATAGTAGGGCCGATCCTGTCTACCACGCCGCGCCAGGATATGAGGATGATCACTGGCACCAGCAGCACCAGCCTTACAGAGCGGCGGTTACGCCACTGGGTGGTGAAATCGGCTCTCAGCAAGGCACTGAGCACTTCGCTGGTTTTAGGTATTCTTGTTTCCATAGTGCGGGGATTATGAACGCACGGTGCGTCCGGTCAAACCAATGAACACATCTTCCAATGTGATCTTTCCTTTCCTTGATACGCTGATCACTTCCGGATCGCTGCGATGCGCGTCGATCAGCGCCTGTGGCGTATCTATCGCGATCACGCGGCCATGATCAATGATAGCGATGCGATCGCACACCGCTTCTGCTTCTTCCATCGAGTGGGTGGTCAGCAGCACGCCGTGATCTTTTGCGCGGATCGCTTCAATGCGTTCCCACAGCTGCCGCCGCGATTGCGGATCGAGGCCCGTAGTGGGCTCGTCCAGCAGTACCAGCATAGGATCATGAATGGTGGAGATGAGCAGCGATACCCGCTGTTGCTGGCCGCCGGAGAGCTGGCCGAAACGTTTGTCGGCCGAGTCGAGCAAACCGATCTCCCTTAACTTCTCCTGTATCTCCTCTTTACCAAGGCGCACACCGTAGATGCCGGCAAACAATTGCAGTATCTCGCCAATGGTAAGCTCCGGCTGAAAGCTCGTCGCCTGCAACTGCACGCCCATATTGGCGCGGGCATGCATAGGCTGACGCAGCGCATTAAAGCCGGCTACCGTGATTTCGCCGGAATCGGGTTTCAACAAACCTTCGATCGCACTGAGCGTGCTGGTCTTGCCTGCACCGTTAGGGCCGAGCAGACCAAAGATCTCCCCCGCCCTCACATCAAATGATACTTCTTTCACAGCCTGGAACTTGCCGTAGAACACACTTACCTTGTCTACTTCCAGTATTGGGGCTGATAGTTGATTGTCCATAAAACAGATTTGATTTGGATGATTGCGGACCAAAAATAAGCGTCCGCCTCCATTTCCCGCTAACATAAAAAGGTGAGGCGACAGGAATTTCCGGTAAAAGCACGTGAACAACCGGTGAAACCGGAATGCTCAGATGTAAAAATCATTCATGTGATATCATTCCGCTATACTACAGACTAACGGCGCCCCCTATACGAACAAAACGGGCTTATAAACTATGTATGAAAATTGTTATTTTAGGAAAAAAATCCATGAGCTTGTTCTCCAGACTGTTCGGCAAAAAGAACAGTAACCCTCCCCCGGAAGGCCAGCCACCGGGCGTTGTACAGGTGGCCAATGAAAATGAACGCATGCGCCGGGCATTCGAAAAAGCCGGCACTACGCTCTGGTATTTCAAGGCAAGTGTGGCCACCCCGCAACCCGGACAAAACAACTTCTCCGCAAAGATCAGGATCACCGATGGCGACACCGTAGAATATATCTGGCTCAACGATCCCTCTTTCGATGATGAAGGTAACCTCTATGGCATCGTTGGCAACACGCCGCAATATGTACAAACCGTTAAACAAGGACAACAGATCGGTGTAGACCCCACGCTGATCGCCGATTGGATGATCGTGGAGAACAACCGCCTCATCGGCGGATATACCACCCGCGCCATCTGGGACGGCATGAGCACACCGGAGAAAGCATCGCTCGCTAAACAATTACATTTCTTTATCGACGAAGGCGCCGATCATTTTCCACACGATTTCTCCACGCCCGAAGGCGCCATCCTCTGCCTGGAAGATGCACTGGAAGAGCAAAACATGGAAAAAGCAATTGCCTGCAAAGACTTCATCACAGAGGCACAGCGCATGTTGAAAGATAAATTTCCGGAGATGCAGGCAGAAGAAGAAGTGGTCAACGGTCTTGCCGAAGCCCTGCAGGCAGCTTTCGAGAAAAGCTTCGAAGACAACGGCTACCCTTCCTTCAAACACCTGCTCCGCTCCTTTCCTGAAAAACAACAAATCGACGAACATACCTGCCTCGTAACAGAGGTCTGCATCTACCCCGACGGCGGAAAGTCGCGCCAGCAGCTCCTTACCTGCCAAACATCCGAAGGTTGGCGCGTATTGAACCCTGTTAATTGATTTTCGGATTTATTGATTTACGGATTTATTGATTTAATTGAAGCGGAGATAATAACATTGATTTCCGGATTTATTGATTTAATGAAGCGGAGATAATAACATTGTTCATCTCCGCTCCAATTAAATCAATAAATCCGTAAATCAATAAATCCGTAAATCCTATAATTTGAGTAGTCCCTGCTTGTACAATGTGTTCACAGGTTTGTTATCCCAGAACAGTTCGAAGTCTTCCAGGCCGGCAGCTTCGTAGCTGTCTTTTACTTCTTGCAGGGTGTAGGTTTTGTTATTGGAGGCGGATAGCTCTTGCAGCATGTGCATCATCCAGATGCCTTGCGGCGGGTCGATCTTGATATTAAAAACTTCTTTCTTACCCTGGAAAGTGAGGGAAGCCATTTCCCAGGTACTGCCTTTTTTCGATTTGGTGACTACCTCCATTGCAGGTTGCTTGCCGAGGAATACCACTTTGGACGTGGGTTTCACGGTACCGGGCTCCTCTTCGAGAAGCGCTTTGGTGATGTAGTCCGGCGCTACGGAAGTTTTTGGCACTTTAAACTCGAACCACTTGCTGAGCGGATAATCGAAGCAGGCGCCGTGCATGTAGTTGAGCAAAGATTTTTTCAAACCATAGCTGAAGGTTTCATGATCGGCGCCGGTGGGATCGATATGCATGATATCATTGTTGGCAAAGGTGCCTGTTTCTTCTGTTTCTTTCTGGACCTTGAATTTGGCGGGTTCCAGTCCTACGGGGCTGTGGGCCGTCATGGTAAACTGATGCCAGAAGGCCGATTGCAGGATGCCTGCCTGGAACATCTGACGAACCATTTCGAGTGAGTCGATGGTTTCCTGTGCTGTTTGTGTAGGGAAGCCATACATGAGATAGGCATGCACCATGATGCCTGCTTCCGTGAAATGCCTGTTCACACGTGCTACCTGCGCTACGGTGATACCTTTGTTGATCAGCCCCAACAGGCGATCAGAGGCTACTTCCAGCCCGCCGGAAACGGCGATGCATCCCGATGCTTTCAGCAGCAGGCATAGATCGCGGGTAAAACTTTTTTCAAAGCGGATGTTGGTCCACCAGCTGACGGTAAGTTTGCGGCGGATGATCTCCAATGCCAATGCCCGCATCAGTGCAGGAGGTGCGGCTTCGTCTACAAAATGGAATCCGTTCTGGCCGGTTTGTGCAATGATGGTCTCCATGCGGTCGCAGAGCATGGCGGCAGCAATGGGTTCATAAATTTTTATATAGTCGAGGGAGATATCGCAGAAGGTACATTTGCCCCAATAGCAGCCGTGCGCCATGGTGAGCTTGTTCCAGCGGCCATCGCTCCAAAGGCTGTGCATGGGGTTTACCACTTCGATGGCGGAGATGTAACGGTCCAGCAGGAAGTCGCTGTAGTCGGGCGTTCCCAGCTCCGACTGCTTATAATCGCGGCAGCTGCTGTTATTGAGGTACGTTACTTTATCATCGATGAGGGCGAAGGTGCGTTTCAGTTCTGTTATGGGCCTCTTTCCCTGGATATGCTCCCAGAGGTGCTCTACGGGCGCTTCTCCGTCGTCGAGTGTGATGAAGTCGATGAACTGGAATACGCGCGCATCGGAGATGGAGCGGAGTTCCGTATTCGGGAAACCGCCGCCCATGGCTATTTTCACGGCAGGATAATGTTGTTTCACCCATTGTCCGCAGCGGAAGGCGGCGTACAGGTTACCGGGGAAAGGCACAGAAATGGCTACCATAGCTGGTTGTACGGTTTCCATGCGGACCGCCAGTATATCCAGCAATATTTTATCGATATAAGTGTAGGGTTGTTGCAGCGCTTCGTACAGTTCATCGAAGGTGTTGGCGGAGCGGCTCAGTCGTTCGGCATACCTGCTGAAGCCGAAGTGCGGATCTACGCATTCCATGATGAGGTCCGAGAGGTCTTCCAGGTACATGGTGGCCAGGTGTTTGGCTTTGTCCTGGTTGCCCATGGAGCCGAAAGCCCAGTGGAGGTCGTCGAGCTGGGCGAAGCGACTGGCTTCCGGCAGGAAATCACGTTTGCCGATCAGGTGTGCCAGCGTAGGGTTTTTGCCTTGTAAAAAGGCCACCGCGGCATCGATGGTATGCAGGTAGTCGTCCTGCAAAGCCAGCATACGTGCGGCATTCTCCGACACCGTTGCCGGCATATTTGCATGAATATATTCGAAAAGCTGCTGTAGTCCCTGCTTTGAGAACAGCGCCAAAGTCACCTCAATGCCCAGGTCGGCCTGAAAAGAGCTGATCCCTTTTGTATTCAGGAATCCTTTCAGGTACGCGGTGGCCGGATAAGGCGTATTCAGCTGTGTAAACGGCGGCGTTATAAGAAAAACAGAATTACTCAAACCAGGTGATTTAAACCGCAAAAATACAACGTCTGAACCAGGATTAAACAGATTTATAAGATTCTCCTGATTTAACGCGAAGATCAACGAGGTTCCAGCCCTTGAAGCGCTTTGAGCGCTTCAAGGGCTTCTTCGCTTAAATCCGCTACCATTGATCTTCGCTTTGATCTCGTGGCTTAAATCAGGGAAATCTTATTAATCCGTTTAATCCTGGTTCAGACAATTAATGGTATAACATATAAATCCCTTACATTTACCAAAATTTTCAACACACATTACTATGCAACGTTTAGCATCTTTAGTTTTTATCGGTGGTGCTGTAGTGCTGATGTCTTTCATCGCGCCAGCCACTGACAAAAAAGGAAACAAGGCCAAGGCAACAAAAACTACTACCACTGTAGCCAAAACAACTACTTACCAGGTAGATGTACAACAAAGTAAATTGAGCTGGACAGGTAAAAAACTGACTGGTCAGCACAGCGGCACCATCAATGTAGCAGATGGTAAACTGGATCTGGATGGCAACTCCCTCAAAGGTGGCAGCTTCTCCCTGGATACCCGCAGTATCAAGGTAACCGACATCACCGATGCCGACAGCAACGGTAAACTGGTAGGTCACCTGAAAAGCGAAGATTTCTTCTCTACAGAGAAATTCCCGAAAGCAGATTTCGTGATCACCAAAGTAACGCCTAAAGGTGGCGCCAACTACGAAGTAAGCGGCAACCTCACCATCAAAGGCACTACCAACCCGATCACTTTCCCGGCTACCATCACCGTTAGCGGCAACAAGCTGAATGCAAAAGCCGATATCAAAGTAGACCGCACCAAATATAACATCAAGTATGGCTCCAAGAGCTTCTTCGCCAGCATCGGCGATAAAGCCATCGATGATATGTTTGATCTGAATGTGGAACTGGTAGCTACCGCTAAATAATTTACGGATTTATGAATTTAGGGATTTATCTAAATCCCTAAATTCATAAATCCGTAAATCATTATATCCGGATGTTCGCTCCCAGCGTCATCCAGCGGCCGGGCATCGGCACTGCGCCTGCTTCTATATAGCTTACGTCGAGCAGGTTGTTGGCATCTATATATATCTTGAACCGTGGCTGATGGTAAGCAATACGGGCATCTACCACTGTATAATCCTTGTAATTGATACGCATATTATAACGTGCAGACGCTGACACGCTCAGGTGCTGCAACAGCTCCGTGCGCGCATTCAGCGTGAGCTGGTGGCGCAAACTCTCGATCACATAACGCGAGATCTTGTTATGCGTATCATCTCCCTTAAATGATGGCGAGAGATAGTTATATCCAACGTTAACGCCTACACTGTTGAAGACGCCATGCTCGCGCAATTGAGTACTGTAGCCAGTTCCGAGGGTATAGCCTTTGGTATCAGCCCGCTGGAAGTTCTGCGGCTGCCAGGGCTGGGGCAAACTGTCTTTCACGTAATCAATAAAGTCTGATATCTGACGGTAGAAAGCACTTGCGGTAAAAGAGAAATGCCCGCTGAACTTACGCACACCGGCTTCCGCATAGAACGCCTTTTCCGCGCCCAGCTTGTCGTTCCCGATAATGGAAGGGCTCTTGTAATACAGATCGGTGTAAGTGGGCAGACGTTGCGCCGTTCCGGCATTGGCATATATTTTTATTTCATCGGTGAGATGAAAGCCAACATCTGCGCCGGGAAAGAACTGCCAGCCATAGGCGGAATTATAGTTGAGATACCCGCCCAGTGAGAAGTTGAGCCGGCGGTCGCCTTTCGTTTTATATTCACCATACACGCCCAGGTTGGTACGTTCATGGTTGCCGAGGTTAGAGCTGTTGATATGCTCATAACGCGCTTCCACGCCAGCTCCAAAATAACCGATACTGGTGCTGATGCTGTTGTTCAGCTCCGCATCGAGGATATGGTTATTATGCAGGTTCCTGAATTTATCCGGCGTCTGTTTAATGTAACGGTAGTCATCTTCTGTGAAGCGGTAACTTATGCGCGGCGTCATCACCCAGTTGCGGTTGAGCTGCGAAGTATTGCTTACCGCCGCCAGCGCGGTTTTCACGTATTCCTTGGCTTCCTTGTCGCCAGGTGCAGCATAAAAGGCATTCGCGCCGTATTGATTATCTACATAACCGGCCAGCACATCGAAGCGATGGGCGCTATCGGCCTGAAACCCGCCCTGGTAAAAGGCTTTGAAGTTCTGGAAAGCAGTGTTGTAACGGTATCCATTACCCGCGTCGATGCCGGCGGAAAGGGAATGTGTATTCGCACCATTGACCAGCGCGGCATTGCCGCCAAGGCCGTAGCTGTTGTACAGCTGGTCTTTTTCATTGCGGTGAAAGCTGCTGCCGCCATTGACATTTACGGCGCCGCCAGTTGCTGCGGGCTTACGGGTGATGATATTAATTGCACCATTCAGCGCATTGATGCCGTATACGCGGGCGGCCGCGCCACGCAATACTTCGATGTGGTCTACATCGTTGAGCGAGATGGGCAGGTTCATGATATTATGGCCCGTTTGCGGATCGGTGATCTTGATACCGTTGAGCAGCACAAGTGTCTGGTCGAAGGTGCCGCCATCAATGCCTATATCCGCCTGGATGCCGCCGGGGCCGCGCTGGCGCACATCGAGGCCGGGTACAAAGCCAAGCACTTCATTGATGGAGGTGGCGGCCATCGCATCGATCTGGCGACGACTGATGATGGTGATATTACGGTTCGATTGTTTCAAAGGGGCGGCCAGCCTGTTCTCCTGAACGATCACTTCATCCAGGTGATGCAGGTATGCGGCGGTATCCGGCGCCTGCTGGGCTGCGGCGCTACCTGCGGCCAATAGCAGCAGGAAAAGCAAGTGAGCACGTTTCATTATTGATATTTCAAAGGGCGCAAAAGTACATAATAATGAATTAACACCCTTTTCTTTAATTTTGGCCCTTCATACACTGCTTATGTCATCATTGGAAAATATTGCCCTGCAATGGTTTCAGGCCTTCAACGATCACCATGTCATGGGTAAGCGGATTTTTCTCGCAAAGACGCAAAGCAGCAAAGGATCGAAGCGGATTTTAAGGTCGCGGAGAGAGAAGACGATATAATAGATTATGGGCCTTCTTCCTCTGCGACCTTAAAATCCGCTTCGATCCTTTGCTGCTTTGCGTCTTTGCGAGAAACAGATTCGCTAAATCTAGCCGCCACTCCTACTTTCAGATAAAAAGGCATCCCTGGCGTGAAACACTGCTCTGTCACGGGCGCCGGGGAATGATTTCCTTTCAGTCATATGTTTAACGTGGTTTTACCATCCAAGGAAAACCATACCGATACCGCACATCGTCACAACGGCGCCGCCAATGGCGTGTACGTAGCGTTCCAGCTTGTCGGTTTTAATGAAAGAATAACCGTAGCAGCCGATCAACACCATCGTGAGCATGGTGAGCACCGTTACTACTGCAAATACACTGATCAATACGATCACTTCCAGGGAAGAGCGATGCGCGCCAGAGTAGAATAAGAGCGGCACCAGCGGCTCGCTGGGCCCCATCACGAAGATGGCAAACAGTATCCAGGGTGTTACTTTCACCCGGTTCTGCGGGTAAACAATATCGCCATGACGGTGTTCATATACATAGATATCGCCGCCATCATATACATCGAAATGTTTGTGCGCCTTGTTAAGCCAGGCCTGGCGCAGCCCCCAGAGCAAGTAAACCACGCCAAATGCCAGCAGGCACCAGCCGGATAAATTACCCCGCACATCCTGGAACCAGGTGAGCCTCGACAGCTGCCATCCCAGCAGCACGCCCAACAGCCCTATCAATACAGAGCTGAAGATATGCCCCAGGCCGCAGATCACCGTCCATAGGATGGTTTTGGGCATCGACCATTTCTTCGATCTCGACAACACAATGAACGGCAGGTAATGATCCGGGCCTGTAGCGGTATGCAGGCAAGCAATCGTTATGGCCGACAATACCAAAGTGGTCAATCCTATATTCATATCGCCGCTTGTTTTACGTGAGGCTGTTGCCAGCAATATTTTTCCACCTGTTGCAGGCAGCGGAACAGCTGCTCGCCGCCATGGCCCAGGATGCGGATCACCAGCGAAGAGGCATGAGGCCGGGAGATGCCCAGGGCAATATCCTTTTCGTTTTCCAGCAACGCATGCAGCTCGTCTGCCATCTGCTCCGACACACCTTCGCCGGTGTCTACATGCAACAAGGTAGCCTGGTGCGTGTAGCCCTCCATCTGCCCGATCGCCGCCATGGGTAATAATTGCGGCTGCAACAGCAGGTTGTCTTTTATCAGCAGCTGATCATGATGATACACCGTGGTAATGTTGTGGAACTGCCGGTAGCGGAAAACTTCGCCCGAATGCTTGCGGCCACAGGTAAGTATTTCGCCGAAGGTAAGCCGGCAATGATCCGCCAGCCGTATCACATTGCGCCCTTTGAAGATGGCATTTTCATGCGGCACCACGGGGTGCTGCACATAGCTGAAAACGCTGCCTTCCTGCAAAGTGATGCGCTGCTCCTGCTGCGCGCCGCGCTGCATATTGAAGAGCCGCTGGTACGATTGCGATTGCAACAGCAAACGGCTATGTGTTTCCACGGTGATCTCAATATCATAATGATCGCCATCCAATATGCCCGGCGAAGAGCTCATCACCATCAGGTACAAAGCAGGATCACGGCGGTGTTCACTGATGTTCGCCACCCGGAAAGGCCGGGTGAAAAAAGTATCTTTCAGGTACGACCTGCCATTTTTAAATCCGCTGTTGATGGTTAGCCTGTTAATCATCTGTTGCTGTTTTATCGTACAAGTGCCGGCTCTGCTGCATCTTCCAGCAAGGCGTATTTTTTGATCCATCCGATCACGGTGTCGAGGCCCTGCAACGACATGAGGTTGGTAAACACGAAAGGCTTGCCGGTCCTCATTTTGCGGGCATCGCGCTCCATCACGCCCAGGTCGGCATGTACATAGGGCGCCAGATCAATTTTGTTGATCACGAGCAGATCGGAACGGGTGATGCCCGGGCCGCCTTTGCGCGGTATCTTGTCGCCTTCCGCCACATCAATGACGAAGATGGTTACATCCGCAAGATCAGGGCTGAAAGTAGCGCTGAGGTTATCGCCGCCGCTCTCGATGAGTATCAGCTCGATATCGGGGAAGCGCGCTGCCATTTCATCCACGGCTTCCAGGTTCATGCTGGCATCCTCGCGGATGGCGGTATGGGGGCATCCGCCGGTTTCTACGCCGATGATGCGCTCCTTCGGTAAAAGGCTGTTCTTCGTCAGAAATTCCGCGTCTTCTTTGGTATAGATATCATTTGTGATCACGCCGATGCTATAAGATTGCATCAGCTGCCTTGACAAACGCTCTATCAGCGCGGTTTTACCGGAACCTACGGGCCCGGCCACGCCTATCTTCACATATTTTCTGTCGCTCATTTTTTACGTTTTATTTTTTTTAAGACATATACAAACGGGAATAGAGCCGTTCATGCTGCATGCAGCGGATATCGAAGCCGATATTGCAAACGCCTGCCAGATCGCGGTCCAGCGCAATCGTTGGTGCGATCAGCGCTTTGATCACCGCCTGCATGTGGAACAGGATGTCCTGCCCGTCGAGCTGCCCCAGTGGCACCAGCTTCACGGCATTGGTGACCATACCCGCGGCGGCATTGTAATAGAAAGCATATAATGCCTCCTCCAGCGGGATATCTAACAGGCACGCATATACGCCATAGGCAATACAATAATGTCCCGCCGCTTTCCTGGCCTGCACGGCGGCTTCAAACGATTGCGCCAGCGCAAACGGTTGCTGTCGCCGGAATATTTTAATGAGGCGTTGTCCCAGTTTCTGGCTGGCCTGTCGTATTTCCAGCGGCAGCTTCAGGGCGCTCACCTCTTCATCCAGCAGCAGCAAAGCCGGCAAATCCTGTGCAGCAGCGGCTTTGTAGGCGAGGCATACAAAGGCGGCATCGTTATAATGCAGATTGGCGCTAAGCATCTGCCGCACGTAATCCGCCGCCGTAGCGGCATCGTGCACGATCCCCTGCTGCACATAAGTTTCCAGCCCGTTGGAATGGGTGTAAGCCCCGATAGGCAAAGTAGGATCGCTGAGGTGTAGCAGACTTCCGAGGTAATTCATATACAGTTTTTATTTGGATGCCATCCCGATGATCTTTGAAAACAAGGAACTGCCGCCGCCATGACTGTGCGGCTGCACATTGGCATTGAGCAGGTTCGTGAGACGGGTATGCTGCTTTTCGGTAACGTAGCCACTGGCCACCAGCCAGCGGAAGATCGGCTCTTCATAGGGCAGCAGCACCTGGTTGTCCTGGATGAACACAGGCAGGTGCTTGTTGCCGATCTCGTAACACACACTCCCCATTTCCAACAGCGAGCGCGGTGACACCACGATGGCATCGCTCGGCAGAATATCCACTACCACCGCCTTCTGCGCATCCATATACAGGATATCGCCCTGGCGCAAACGCTGCCCCTCTTTCAGGAAACGCACCGCGATCTCCATGCCCTGCTGCGTATGCTTGCGCTGTATGCGCTTCGTGGTTTCGTACCACTCCAATTGCAGCAGGTCGGTCTGCAAGTGGCTTACCGCCAGCGTTTCCATATTGCCGATGATGTTGTCGATGATCATGATCTGTATATTTAAAAGAGAAAATACCGTTGCGCCAAAGGCACCACAGCTACCGGCTCGCAGGTAATAACGGTACCGTCTACACGTACTTCATAATTTTCCGGGTTCACGGTGATCTCCGGTGTTTTATCGTTATGTATCAGGTCTTTTTTGGAGATATTGCGGCAGTTCTTCACCGGCAGTATCATTTTCTCCAGACCATATTCTTTCACCATACCGTTATCGATCGATGCCTGTGATACAAAAGTGACGCAGGTTTTGTGCAGGGCCTTACCGAAAGCGCCGAACATATTACGCATGATCACCGGCTGCGGCGTAGGAATAGACGCATTGGGATCTCCCATCTTGCTGGCGATGATCATGCCGCCTTTGATGATCATTTCCGGTTTGGCGCCGAACAGTGCGGGCTTCCATAACACGAGATCCGCGATCTTGCCGGGTTCCACGGAACCTACATATTCGGAGATGCCTTGTGCAATAGCCGCATTGATCGTGTATTTAGCTACGTAACGTTTCGCACGGAAGTTATCGTTGTTATTAGCGGCATCTTCCGCCAGCGCGCCGCGTTGTACTTTCATTTTGTCGGCCGTTTGCCAGGTGCGGGTAACGACCTCGCCTACACGCCCCATGGCCTGTGAGTCGGAGCTCATGATGCTGAATACGCCCATATCATGCAGGATATCCTCTGCAGCAATGGTTTCCGGACGAATGCGGGAGTCGGCAAAGGCCACGTCTTCCGGAATATTTTTACTCAGGTGATGACATACCATCAGCATATCCAGGTGCTCATCGATGGTATTTACGGTGAACGGACGGGTAGGATTGGTAGATGCGGGCAGTACATTCGGATACATCGCCGCTTTGATGATATCCGGCGCATGGCCGCCACCAGCGCCTTCGGTGTGGAAGGTATGTATCACGCGGCCTTTGATGGCGTTCATGGTATCTTCCAGGAAACCGGCTTCATTGAGGGTATCGGTGTGGATGGCTACCTGCACATCGTATTTGTCGGCTACTTTCAGCGCCGCGTCGATCACGGCGGGCGTAGCGCCCCAGTCTTCATGTATCTTCACGCCCAATGCGCCCGCCTCTATCTGCTCCGCGATGGGCGCTTCTGTAGCACAGTTGCCCTTTCCGAAGAAACCGAGGTTCATCGGAAATGCTTCTGCGGATTGCAGCATCCTTTCGATGAACCATTTACCGGGCGTGATAGTAGTGGCATTGGTACCGTCTGCCGGTCCTGTACCACCGCCGATCATGGTGGTGACGCCACTGAAGAGCGCTGTTTCTATCTGCTGCGGACTGATGAAGTGAATATGCGTATCAATGCCACCGGCAGTAACGATGAGGCCATCGCCGCCGTGTACTTCTGTGGAGGCGCCGATGATCATGTTTGGCGCTACACCGTCCATGGTATCTGGATTGCCAGCCTGACCGAAACCCACGATCCTGCCATCTTTGATGCCGAGGTCGCCTTTCACGATGCCCCAGTGATCGAGCAGGATCACGTTGGTGATCACAAAGTCTAGCACGCCCTGGTCGCGGGTGGCGGTGCTGGATTGCGCCATGCCATCGCGCACCGTTTTGCCGCCGCCGAATTTACTTTCATCGCCGTAGCTATTGAAGTCTTTTTCTATCTCGATGATGATATTGGTATCGCCCAGCCGCACTTTATCGCCCACAGTGGGGCCGTACATATTGGCATATTTGGTTTTATTGATCTTCAGGGTCATTGTGCTTGGTTTTTAAAATTGAGCGGTTCGAGTTTCGCTACGGCGGCGGCTTTAGCGGCATCCTGCGTGGTGTCGCCATTCACGAGGTTATTGATGCCAAAGGCTTTCCGGGCGCCGCCGAAGGCCACGAGCTGCACTTCTTTTTCTTCGCCGGGTTCAAAGCGTACAGCAGTACCTGCGGCAATGTTGAGCCGCATACCAAATGCTTTGGCACGGTCGAAGCTCACCTGGCGATTCACTTCAAAAAAATGGCAATGGGAGCCGATCTGCACCGGGCGGTCGCCGGTATTGATCACTTTAATGCTAACGGTATCTCTCCCCACGTTACAGTTGATATCGCCATCGGCGATAAAATATTCTCCGGGAATCATGATGACAGTTTTAAAATTATCGGATCGGGTTGTGGACGGTCACGAGCTTGGTGCCATCCGGGAAGGTGGCCTCAATCTGCACGTCGTGGATCATTTCGGGGATGCCTTCCATGACATCCTCTCTGGTGAGGATAGTGGCGCCGAACTGCATGAGCTCCGCGACCGATTTCCCGTCGCGTGCCGCTTCCAGCAGTTCGCTGCTGATCAGCGCGATGGACTCGGGATAATTGAGTTTAAGCCCGCGTGCCTTGCGTTTGGCCGCTACTTCTCCAGCCAGGTGGAGCAACAATTTTTCCGTTTCTCGGGGAGTTAGATGCATAATATTTACGGATTTTTGGATTTACAGATTTTTGGATTTATGTGTGTACGAACTTCCGAAGTTAGTGATACCAAATTCGAAAATCAATACATCAATTCAGATTAGCACAAAACGTGACTGTCAGCAACATCACCTCAGGGAAAAAGGTGTTGCCTTCTATGCGTATAAGCTGAACATCTCGGAAAACTATCTTAATAAATGCGTGAAAGAGGCTACAGACAAGCCTCCCAAGCAGTGGATCAATGAAGTGAACATCCTGCACAGCCAGATACTGTTGCAAAACGTTACGAGGGATATTGCCAGCATTGCATTTGAATTAAATTTCAATCCGCCAATTATTTCGCGCGATTGTTCAAACAGGTAAAGGGTGTTACGCCCGGCGCCTGCCGCAAGGTCTGGAGGGGCTAATGAGTAACGGTTACTTTTACGCCCATCTCTTCCAGTTGCCGGAGCGTATGTTCAGCGATGCCGCTGTCGGTAATAATTTCATCTATCTCGTCCAGGCCACAGATGCGGCCGAAGCCGCGTTTGCCAAACTTGCTGGAATCCGCCAGCACAATGGTTTTCTGAACAGTCGCGATCATCTTCTGGTTCAGGTGCGCTTCCATAATATTAGTAGTGGTTAGCCCGAAATCCAGGTCAATACCATCTACCCCCAGAAATAATTTACTACAGGAGAAATCTTCCAGTATCTTTTCTGCATAGGGTCCTGTTACGGAAGTGGAGCTGTTGCGCAGGTGGCCGCCAAGCTGGATCACCTCTATCTCCGGGCGGCGCAGCAGTTCCAGCGCTACATTGATCGCGCCGGTGATCACCGTGAGATGTCCTTTGGGATGAATATGTTTTGCAAGTGCCAGCACCGATGTGCCGGAGGCGATGATGATCGCATCATTCGGCGCGATGAGCGCCGCTGCCGCCTCCCCGATGCCTGCCTTCTCTTCTTTCCGTATCTTCTCTTTCTCATTCACGGGCTTGTCCATCGTATACGGATTCTGCACCGTGGCGCCGCCATGTGAACGGAACAACAAAGATTTATCTTCCAGCAGTTTCAGGTCTTTTCGTATAGTCACGCCCGATACATCCAGCTCTTTGCAGAGCTCCAGCACATTTACATAGCCTTTCTCGTGCAGTTTGTTCAGGATGAACTTATGGCGTTCGGCAATATTGATCATCGACATAAAACAAAGATAACCCGTTTTTTGAAATAATATGAAAGACCTGATTTTAAAGTGAAATTAGAATACTCAATTGCAAATTTATGAAAACCAGTATTTTAATTTCTTTAATCTCATTTTCTTCTCCATACATCAAAAAATACGCGCGTATTTCATTTTATTTTATACTTTAGTTTCAGATTGTTTCTTTTTATTGCAAATCATAACAAAACGAAAGTGAAGAGAATAGACTCTATCGCACAATTAAAGGCAGCAGAAAACCAGCGCTGGGACCTTATTATCATCGGCGGCGGCGCCACCGGCCTGGGCATCGCCATGGATGCTGCTACCAGGGGTTATAAAACTATCTTGCTGGAGCAGGCGGATTTTGCCAAAGGCACTTCCAGTCGCGCCACCAAACTGGTACATGGCGGCGTGCGATATCTCGCGCAAGGCGATATCGCCCTCGTACGGGAAGCCCTATACGAAAGAGGGCTGCTACTCGCCAATGCCCCGCACCTCGCCCATAACCAGCAATTCGTGATCCCGCAATACCGCTGGTGGCAAGGGCCTTTCTATACGATTGGATTGAAAATATATGATATGCTGTCAGGCAAATTAAGCCTGGGCCCTTCGCATCACATCAGCAAACAGGAAGTGATCAAACGTTTGCCTACCATACAACAGGAAGGATTGAAAGGCGGCATCGTGTATCACGACGGACAATTCGACGATGCTCGCCTCGCCATCAACATCGCGCAAACGGCCGCGGAGCATGGCGCTGTGCTGCTCAACTATTTTAAGGTGAACGGCCTGCTGAAGAATGCCGCCAATAAAGTCAGCGGCGTACAGGCACAGGATCTCCTCTCCGGCGAAACATTTCAGCTCAATGCCAAAGTGGTCATCAATGCCACCGGCGTTTTTGTAGATGAGATCCTGCAACTCGACAATCCCGCCGCACGCAACCTGGTGCGGCCCAGTCAGGGCGTACACGTAGTGCTCGATCCCGGCTTCCTGCAAAGCCGGAGCGCCATCATGATCCCTAAAACGGCCGACGGCCGCGTGTTGTTCGCCGTGCCCTGGCACAATAAAGTAATCGTTGGCACCACCGATACACCGCTGGAAACGCATAGCCTGGAACCGGTAGCGCTGGAAGAAGAGATCAACTTCATCCTCAGCACAGCCGGGCAATACCTTTCAAAGCCGCCACTGCGCAGCGATGTACTGAGTGTGTTTGCCGGACTGCGGCCACTGGCAGCGCCACAAAAAGATACCGGCAGCACCAAAGAAATATCCCGCAGTCACAAGATCATTGTAGCCCCATCGGGCCTCATCACCATCACCGGCGGCAAATGGACCACCTTCCGCAGGATGGCCGAAGACACCGTAGCACAGGCCATCATCACCGGCGGCCTTGAACAGGCGCCTTGTCAAACGAAAACTTTGCATATTCACGGATACCAGCAACAAGCATCCGGCGAAGCGCCGCTGGACGTGTATGGCAGCGATGCGCCGCTCTTACAGGCTTACATCTCCCTGTTCCCGGAAATGGGCCAGCAGCTGCATCCGCGGCTGCCTTATATCAAAGCGCAGGTGATATGGGCCGTACGTTATGAGATGGCAGAAACCGTGGAAGATGTGCTGGCACGGCGTTTACGCGCCCTCTTCCTCGATGCGCAGGCCGCCATCGACATGGCGCCCGCCGTGGCTTCACTGATGGCCACAGAAATGAAGCGGGACGCCAGCTGGCAGGATGCGCAGGTGCAGGCATTTGTGCAGGTAGCACAACACTATCTCCTGAAAAACATTCACTAACGGTATAGTATATACGATAAAAGTCCTGATCCAAAAAACACAAAAATATGAGCAAAATTATCTTTGACAGCGGCATATCACTGGATGGCTTTTTCGCAGGTGATAACAGAAGCCCAAGTAATCCGATTGGCACCAATGGGCCCGCCATTCATAACTGGATGTATAAACAAAAAGCATTTTGGAAAAACATCAATATGGAGGGCGGTGAAGAATATGGCACAGACAGCAAATTGATCGATGACGTATTTGCCAGAACAGGCGCTTACATCATGGGCAAACGAATGTTTGAAGAAGGTGAAGTACATTGGGCGGAAGACCTGTACAAGGCAGATGTTTACGTGCTGACGCACGAAAAGCGGGAGCCCTGGGTGCAAAAAGGAACCACCACTTTTTACTTCATCAACGACGGCATTGAAAGCGCATTGGAAAAAGCGAAACAATCAGCCAAAGGAAAAGACATCAGAATACAAGGCGGCGCTAATACCATTCAGCAGTTTCTCAACGCAGGACTTATCGACGAATTTTTCATCCACATTGCGCCGCTTTTCTTAGGCAGTGGCATCCGGCTGTTTGAAGGCATGGACAAAGACAAATACGATATTCAAATTGTAGAAGTAATACCCTCGGAACTCACCACACACCTGCGGTATAAGCTGACGAGGAAATCCTGATCATCCTTTCAACCAACATCATCCTGAGCGATGGCTAACTCATACCTCCGCTCCTTCAGCGGCTTTCCGAATAAGGTGGAATCTACCTCTTCGGCGAGCTGGAAGCCATTGCGGAGGTAGATGGAAGCGGCAGTTTCCTGCTCTTCTGAAGTCCAGAGGTAGGCAGATGTATATTTTCTTTCTTTAAAGCAGGCCATGAACAGGGCCATCATCTCGCGGCCCAGTCCAACGCCGCGATAGGCGGGCTCTATCAGGAAGTAGCGCAGCTGCGCGGCATTGCCGGGGCGGTGCATGAGTGCTAGCGTGCCTACAATATTGCCATTGTGTTCGGCTATCCAGATACGGTCTTGTGAAGGGTCGTATTGTTCATAAAACTCGTTCAGGCCTTTGGCAACATAACTTTCAAAGGAGAGGCCGTAGCCATATTCGCGGTGATAGAGTACCGCGTGGCGATAGACCATATAGCCCAGGTCGCCGGATTGGAGCGTAGTCCTGATGCTGATATCGCTGAGTTGCATGGTATTTTTATTTTTTAGACAGGATACGTTCAATAGCCTGCATATGATATACTAGTTCGTCTTTCTCTTCTTTACGAAGCCCTTTTACCAGTCCTTTGATCTGATCGTTGGCAAGGCATTCCAACTCATGAAATTCTTTAGCACCCTGTGCGGTCATTTGCAGAATGAGGGAGCGGCCGTCTTCCGGCGATGGCCGGGTAGTGATGAGGCGCGCCTTCTGCAATTTGAGCAGCACGCGGCTCAGGTAGCCCTTGTCGATGTCGAAAGTTTCGGTGATGCTTTTAGCGGTGCAGTTGCGCTGGTGGGTGATCTCATACATTACCCGCACTTCCGGCAGGGAATAATGGCCGCGGAGCAGGTAATGATTGAGCAGGCCGATCACATTGGTGTAGAAACGGTTAAAGGCCCTCACCTGGCCTATCTGTCGGGTATTCATACAGCGAAGATATTTTAATTAGTTGATTTTGTCAACTATATTTTTTTACGGGAGATGAAGGAGAAATTGTACATTCAAGATCAGAAAACCAATGCCATGTCTGAAGAAAAAAAGACGCCCACCCTGTATGAATGGGCTGGCGGCGGGGAAGCGCTGGAGAAGCTCACCCGTCATTTCTACGATAAAGTTTTGAAAGATGAATTGATAGGGCCGGTATTTGCGCATATGTCGCCGGACCATGCCCGGCATGTTGCGCATTTCATCGGCGAGGTGTTCGGGGGCGACAAACGCTACACTGGCGAAGATGGCGGCAGTCATGCCACGATGGTACATCATCATCTCGGCAAGCATCTCACGGAGCAGATGCGCCGCCGCTGGATTGATCTGTTGCTGGATGCGGCCGACGAAACCGGCATGGCCAGCGATCCGGAATTCCGTTCTGCATTTGTAGGTTACCTGGAATGGGGCAGCCGCATTGCGGTGATCAATTCACAGGCAGATGAAAACCCGATCGGCAAAGACGAACCCATGCCCAAATGGGGCTGGGGCGAAACCGGCGGCCCATACCAGGGATGATTTACGGAACGATATTTCTTGCAAGACTGCGAACTTTCAGAGAGGCGCCCACAGTGGCGCCCTCGTTATTTGCCGGCAGCAGTGTAAGCAGGATGCCTGTTATCTTTTTATTGTAGTTGATCCAGGGATGCGTACCAAAAGCGCCAGGGCTGCAGCTTTCTACTATGGCGTCGTTAGTGGCGGCAAGATCGCGCCAGTTGCCGATGCCGTAGAAGTTGGGAAGTGTAGGCAGCAATGCCAAAGGGTAAGGGGAATAGTCCACCCGCACATGGGCTGTCTGGCTTTGTTCCATTGCATCCACAGCAGCGCTGCTCAATACGCGCGTACCATTTGTTGCCACTCCCCTGTTGGCCAGCATATCCAGAAAACGGATATAATCATTAGCAGTGCTCCTCCCGCCGCCGGCGATGAGCGGATTGGCGGAGAGGCCGTAATCGGTATTGGTCATGCCGCAGGGCGTGAAGATCTTTTCCGCTGCAAGTGCGCCCCAGCTCTTGCCAGTCGCCACTTCGCAGATGCGGCCTGCCACCTGCATACTCACGCCGCCATAATAAAATGCGGTACCCGGCGGATTGATCAACGCTACATTTTTAGCGATCAGGTCTGCCGCCAGCGACAACGTTAGCAAGGGATCGGATTCATATCCCTGGGAAGAGTTACCCGGAAAGCCCGATGTATGCGACATCAGCTGCGCAATGGTGATATTACCTTTATGATAACTCGTAAACAATGGCAGGAATTTGCCCACCGTATCGGAGAGCCGTAATGTTCCCTCGTCCACCAAACGCATGACCACGGCGGCCGACAACCATTTAGAACAGGAGGCAACCAGCACGCGCGTGTTTCCATCATAGCCGCCATAGCTTTTACTGTACACCGTTTGTCCGTTCACATGTATCAGCGCATAACAGCGGCCGCTGAAGCGCAGCGGCACCGAATCATTCAACACCGTATCTACGGCGCTGAAATCCAGGGAGGTTTGTGAACCGGGAAGGTCATTTTTCTTTGTGCAGGATACCAGCAGGAAAAACAAGATAGGGATCAGCATTTTTTTCATCACGACAGATAATTATCTCTTCAAACGCTGAAGGCTATCGAGATATTGCTGATAAGCGCTTTTTATAAAAACCATCAGGTCGTATTGCGCACTGTTTTGCAACAGCGAAGGTGGCGGCGCATAACGTTCCATGAAATAGTGAAGGCTATCGCCATGCAGGCATGTAAGTTTGCTCACCGTGGCGGAATCATAGTAATACCGGATAAAGCGCTCTTCTTCCGCCATCAGGAAACGTTCACGGAAACGTTTGCGGCGGGCGTTCTTCCCGAAAGATAAAGCCTCTGCAATAGCATGAGCATCCAGCTCTATCCTGATCATATCCAGCTGCCCGAGCGGGTTTTGGCGCAATGAATCCAGTTTAGGCAGTTTCAGAATCGGCGGGCGTTTCCGGAAGAGGGATTTGTATTCTTCCCGCATACGCAGCGAATCGCGCTTGTAGTTGGAGCCG
This sequence comes from Chitinophaga vietnamensis, assembly GCF_902167635.1. Classification (GTDB taxonomy): domain Bacteria; phylum Bacteroidota; class Bacteroidia; order Chitinophagales; family Chitinophagaceae; genus Chitinophaga; species Chitinophaga vietnamensis. Next base: position 365,995 of record NZ_CABHMS010000003.1, on the reverse strand, counting down.
CGTACCAATTGCTGCTGCAAGGTGATTGTTTCGCTGTTCAGGGTGATGTTTAATGAGGGCAGGCTGAACAACTCTCCACTCACCTGCAACCGTTGGGCGCGATAACCGATCATAGAGAAAAGCAATGTATCGCCGGCACGACAGCTAATCGAAAAACGGCCTTCCGCATCCGTGAGCACAACTTTGCCGCGGGTGGTATTCCGCACCGTCACGCTTTGTAATACTTCGTCAAGATTACCGGCAACTTTTCCAGATAAAAGATGTTGTGCAGATAGCGTTTCGCTGCAAAGCATGCAAAACGGGAAAACGGCGATGGCAGCGATTCTGGTGATGGCGCTAAACATGATGATGACGGCTACTGATCAGCTGGAATGAAGATAGCCAAATATGATGGCGAAAACCTTTTCCAACAGGAATTTTAACATTTTAGTATAGACGTGACCGTTGATTGTACGGAGATATCCTTCTGCTGTTTTATTTTTGCTTACTTACTACCAAGTAAGTATATTTGCATCGTTATGTCAGCAACAAGAGAGAAGATCATTGCCCTGGCCGACGGCCTGGTGCGTACGCGGGGCTTCAACGCCTTCAGTTATAAAGACCTGTCTGAACCACTGGAAATAAAGAACGCCGCGGTGCATTATCACTTTCCCGCCAAAGCCGATCTGGGCATTGGCGTGATCGATCGCGAGATCGGTAAATTCCTGGCGCAGACGGCCCAATGGAAGCAATTGCCTGAAGACAAACAACTATTAAAACTATTCGAGGTATTCGGCAGCCATTGTAAAAAAGGGAACATTTGTTTGATGGGATCGCTGGCGCCGGATTATGAAACGCTGCCAGCGCCAATGCAGGAGAAAGTGCAAACCATGGGCAACAATATATTGGAGTGGTTAAGTGATTGTTTGAAGAAAGGGCGCAAGCACAAACGTTTCCATTTCGATGGCGACCCATATGATCGCGCCCTGCTGATCATCACCAACCTGCAATCTTCGCTGATCCTCTCGCGGGTGCTTGGCACGCAAGTATTTGACCGCATCAGCAAGCAGCTGATGCAGGACCTGAAACCATAAAGTAACATTCCATGAAAAGAGTTGTGATCACCGGCCTGGGCGCCGTTACACCTATTGGCAACGATGTTGCCACCTTCTGGCAGCAGCTGGTAGGCGGCGTTAGCGGCGCGGCGCGCATTACACATTTCGATGCGTCCCGCTTCCGTACGCAGTTTGCCTGTGAGCTCAAAAATTTTGATGCCGCCGCGCATCTCGACAAGGCCGATGTCCGCAAAACCGATCCCTTCACGCAATATGCGCTGGTGGCGGCTGACCAGGCCATCAAAGATTCCGGGATCGACTTCAGCCAGATGGACCCATTTGATACCGGCGTGATCTGGGGCTCCGGACAGGGCGGCATGCTCACCTTTGAAGAGCAGGTAACTGAATACGCCAAAGGCGATGGCCAGCCACGCTTCAGCCCCTACTTTGTGCCCAAGCTCATCACCAATATGGCCTCCGGCATGATCTCCATTAAATATGGCCTGATGGGCATCAACTATACCACCGTATCTGCCTGCGCTACTTCCAACACGGCGTTGATGGATGCATTAACGTATATCCGTTTGGGTAAGGCGAAGGTGATGATCAGCGGCGGCTCGGAAGCGCCGATCACTGCGGCTTCCGTCGGCGGCTTCTGCGCCATGAAGGCTATGTCCGTCCGCAATGACGATCCCGCGGCCGCCTCCCGCCCCTTCGATACGGCCCGCGACGGCTTCGTGATGGGCGAAGGCGCCGGCGCACTCGTACTGGAAGAATATGAGCATGCCAAAGCCCGCGGCGCACATATCTATGCCGAACTGGCCGGCGCCGCTATGACTGCCGATGCCTATCACATGACTGCCACACATCCTGAAGGGCTCGGCGCCTGGAAAGCCATGCAGCTGGCCCTCGCCGATGCCGGCATCAACAAGGAAGAAGTGGACTATCTCAATGCGCACGCTACTTCTACGCCAGTGGGCGATCTCAGTGAAACGACGGCCATCGCGAAACTTTTCGGCGTAGGGGCGTCACCGTTATATATCAGCGCTACCAAATCCATGACCGGCCATCTGCTTGGCGCCGCCGGCGCCATAGAAGCGATCGCCTGCATCAAAAGCATCGAAACAGGCATCATCCCTCCTACGATCAATACTACCCAACCTGATCCGGGCTTGCCTGCCGGCTTGCAGATCATTTTCGGACAGGCCATGGAACATCCTGTGAAAGTGGCCATGAGTAACACTTTCGGCTTCGGTGGTCACAATGGTATTATAGTGTTCCGGAAAATCTGATCTCTCCCTGAAGAAAAAAAATTTTTTGTAACCAACTGGTTTCCTATATTTGTAACCAGTTGGTTACATAATTATTTTCTATGAGAAGAGACGTATTTCAGGCCATCGCCGATCCCACCCGTCGTGAGATCATCGAACTACTGGCCCATCATTCCCTCAACCTGAACAGCATCGCCGATAATTTCGATATCAGCCGGCCGGCGATCTCCAAACACGTCCGCATCCTGACGGAGTGCGGCCTCATCATCATCACGCAACAGGGCCGCGAACGCTACTGCCGCGCCGATCTTCAACAACTCAAACAAGTATCAGACTGGACAGAAAAATACCGCGACTTCTGGACACAAAAGCTCGATGCATTAGGCCAATTCCTGGAACAGGAAGAGCGAAAGACTGCACGTAAAAAGAAAAAATAACCTCTAAAAAACATAGTAATATGACCAAGGAACCTCTTGTAGTAGAAAGGGTGTACCATGTGCCCGTCAGCAAAGTATGGCAAGCCATCACCGACAATGCCCAAATGAAACAATGGTATTTCCAGATCGCCGACTTCAAAGCAGAGGTAGGCTTTGAATTTGAATTTACCGCCGGCGACAAAAACAAACAATACGTACACCACTGTAAAGTAACGGAAGTGGTGCCCGGCCAAAAGCTGTCCTACACCTGGCGCTACCGGGACTATCCCGGCGATTCGCTCGTTACATTCGAGCTTTTCCCCGAAGGCAACGGCACCCGCCTCAAACTCTCCCACTACGGGCTGGAATCCTTCCCCGGCGCTACCGATCCGGCTTTCGCCCCCACCAGCTTCAACGAAGGCTGGAACAGCATCCTGGGCGTATCTTTGAAGAAATTCCTCGAAGGATAATTCAGCTCATGATTATATGATTTAAAGGATTAGCGGGATTTTCGAATTTATGGATTTACGGATTTCTTGATTTGCAGGAAACTGAAGTATCCCTTAAATCAAGAAATCCGTAAATCCATAAATTCGAAAATCCCGCTAATCCTTTAAATCATATAATCATGAGCTAATAACCTGGATTGGGTATCAAATTCGGGTTCAGCGCCAGTTCGATGGCGGGGATCGGGAATACGCGGCGGAAAACGTCGTTGTCCGCTTGTTTGAAGCCCCATTTACCTTCGAACTTGCCGAAGCGGATCAGGTCATTTCTTCTCCAGGCTTCCCAGGCGAATTCACGGGCGCGCTCTTCGAGCAGCATGGATAAGGTGGTACCTGCCCAGGGCGTGGTGCCCGCGCGGGTGCGGATCTTGTTTACCAGCACATCGGCAGTTTGTAATTCGCCGTTTACTACGGTTGGCGCAGCGCCGCGGAGGATGGCCTCTGCTTTCATCATTATCACATCGGCCAGACGGAATACCGGCACATCGGTATTTTCGAAACGGGTGGTGGTGTTGATGTTTTTGTCAGGGTAGTATTTGATAGAGCGAACACCTTTCAGCTGCGCTTTCAGGTCGTTGCCAATATCGAGCTTCGCTTCTGATCCGGGTTTCAGGGTCAGCTCAGGGGTGATCTCCACCCACCAGTCGATCGGTGCATCGGGGCCGCTATAAGAGGCATCGAGGGTTTTGGTAGTGGTATGCACAATGTTAGGAGTCCCATCTTTATTGTTTTGTTTGCCCACCAGCCAGGTGCTGTTGCGGACATCATTCGGCTGATTGAAGTAAGCATAGAAATCAGGAATGGTGCTGGTAGCGATACTCGGGCCAAATGCATCCGGCAGGTCGAAACGCGCCTTTAAGAAAGGATGCAGGTCGAAACGGGTGAAGTGGCAACCGGGGATCAGGTTAGCATCGTAAGGGATCGCAAAAATGGTTTCCTTGATCTGCGGACCATTATCCGGTTTGAAGATAGAGCGATAGTCTGCATCCAGCGTATACGGCGCATTCGCGAGGATGCTGTCGGCCATGGCTACGGCGTCAGTGTAACGCGGCGTGCCGGTATAGTATTCCGCATTGAGGTACATTTTTTCCAGCAGGGCAAATGCCATCCATTTGGTAGCGCGGCCATAAGTGCTTCCATCTACTTTGGTAGTAAGGTTTGGAATCACCGACTTCAATGTGCTCTCGATGAAGGCAAATACTTCTTTACGTTGTTTGGTGGCTGGCGGCGCGCTTATCGGGAAAGTATCGATAATAGGAACATTGCCGTAAGAGTCCATCATAAAGAAATAGAACAGGGAGCGCATGGCTTTCAGTTCTGCGATGGCATTGGTCTTGTAATCGCTGGCGGGCAGGCCTTTCACGAGGTTGATCGCATTGTTGGCAATGTTGATGCCGCCGAAGCCCCACTGCCAGGTACTGATCACAAAAGGGTGCGCGCTACCCCAGGTATGCAGGTGCATGAAACGGTATTTGCCACCGTCGTCCCAGTTACCGTCGCGTACAGGGATGATCGCTTCATCTGTAGAAAATTCCTGCAACATCCAGTAATCCACCGCGTAGCTGAAACCCGTACCATTCATCCAGTACGTGGCATCGCCTGATTTGGAGCAGGCCAGCTGTGAGTATACGGCGCCAATGGCGGCGGCATAAGAGCTGCTGTTGGTGGGGAAGTTGGAAGGCGTATATTTTGATTCCACATCTACATCCAGCTTGCTGCACGCAGCCAGCGCCATCGCGGCAAGCAGGAAAATGCAAAGGATTTGTTTATATCTCATATCTTGAAATTTAACGGACAGGTTGATTAGAAAATAGCATTCAGGCCAAAAATGAATGACCTTGTTTTAGGATAATAATTCCTTGCATCGATACCCGGCGTAAGGCCACCCAGGTCCATTTCAGGATCGATACCGGTGTATTTGGTGATGGTAAATACGTTATTAACGTTACCGTATACACGCAGTTTGTTGATGAAAGGACTATTGGTTTTGAAAGTATATCCCAGGGTGAGGTTATCCATGCGCAGGTAGGAGCCGTTCTCCAGGAATCTGTCAGACACCAGGAAGGAGTTCTTGTCGTTGTAAGACTCTCCCTGTGTAAATTTCAGCACGTTGGTCACTTTTGCGTCTGTTGGCGTGTTCAGTGCTGCCTTGGTCGCATTCAGGATCTTGTTGCCGGATACGCCGCGGATAAATACGCTCAGGTCAAAACCTTTATAGGTGAAGGTGTTGCTCCAGCCATAAGTGAGCGTGGGTTGCGCGTTGCCAGCCGGCATCAGGTCAGCAATGTTGGGCGAAGTGGTTACAGTACCATCGGCTTTCTGATAGGTGGAAACGCCGTCTTTGTTTTTACCGAGATAATGGAACAGCGTGAAAGTGCCGATAGGCTGGCCTTCCATGATCTTCTGGCTCCAGTTGCCGGATTGTCCTTTACCACCGAGGATGGCTGTAGGGATATCCTTCAGCGTAAAACGCCCGCTGGACAATGCGCTGATGCTATTCGTATTGTGCGATACGTTCACGGATGTTTTCCAGGAGAAATCCCGGCCGCGCACGGGTTCTGCATTTAACACTACTTCTACCCCTTTGTTACTTACCTTTCCTACGTTGGCGAGCAAGGTAGTGGTGATGTATTGTGTGGTAGATACCGGGTAGTTCCAGATGAGATCAGAAGTTTGTTTGTCGTAGTAGTCAACGGCGCCGCTCAGTCTTCCGTCGAAGATGGCGAAATCGATACCGGCGTTGAACATGCCGGTGCGTTCCCATTTCAGGTCAGGGTTGGCATTCTGTACGGGCGCGATGGCATTGATCAGGTTACCATTATCATAGTAACGGCCGGTGGTGCTGTATTGCAGCTGTGCGGCCAGCGGATCGAAGCCGAGCGAGTTACCGGAGATACCATAGCTCACACGCAGTTTGAGGTCATCAAAGAAGCCATTGCTTTTCATGAACGGCTCCTGGCTGATGCGCCATCCTGCTGATACAGCGGGGAAATAACCCCAGCGGTTGTTCTTACCAAATGCAGAAGAACCATCATTACGCAGGGAGGCCTGGAAATAGTATTTATCTGCATATTGATAATTGATCCTGCCGTAATAAGAGATGAGGCGCAGGGTGGTAAGGGTGGTGGCGCCGGAGTTATCGAATACCACGGTACCGGGAGGCGGGTTGCTGAGGGCGAGGTTGTTCCACGACAGGGCGTCGCTGCCGAAACCTTGTGTGGTCACGCCAAAGCCGTCGCCATTGTGATCTTCCTGCCAGGAATAACCGGCGAGTACTTTGAAGTTATGTTTACCGACGGTTTTATCGTAGTTAAAATAAGACTCGATGATATTGCGCTGGTTGGTCCAGGCCATGCGGTTAGCTTTACCATTGGCGCCTTTGGCGAGCACGGAGAGGCTGTTATAGTATACGTTCCTGGTCACCTGTTCGCGCTGGGTGGAGAGGCTCAGCGTATAAGTGAGCCCGGGCAGTATCTTCACCTCAGCCAGGCCATTAGCGAGGAACTTGTTGATCTTCGTTTGGTCGGCATTGTTAGCGATCAGCGCTACCGGGTTGTAACCACCGCGGATATTACCGGCATAATCTTCTGTGAAAGAGCCATCAGGGCGAGTTACGAGCACAGTGGGCAGGTAATTGAGCATGTTTGAAAACACGGCATCCGGCACGTTGTCCTGTTTGGTGGAGGTATTGAAGATATTGATGCCGAGGCGCAGGCGATCGTTGAATGCACGTTGTTCTACGTTGGCTCTTACGCCCAGCCTGTTCAGATCGGATCCTTTGATGATGCCTGGATTATTGAGATAGTTGACACTGAAACCGTAGTTGGTATTTTTTGAACCGCCCATTACGGAGAGGTTATGATTCTGCGATACGGCGTTGCGCTGTACTTCTTTCTGCCAGTCGGTATTCACGGGCGTGTTAGTGCCGGGATATACGTCGTTGTTGGCGGCAGCGAGCACCTGGCCATTATCCGCGAGGTATTTACGAAGTTCGTCGCCGGTGAGCACTTCCAGGCGTTTGGCTACTTTTTCCATACCTACATAAGCGTTATAGGCGATGCGCACCTGATCTGTTTTCGGGCGGCGGGTGGTAACGATGATTACGCCGTTGGCCGCTCTGGCGCCATAGATGGCGGTGGAGGCGCCATCTTTCAGTACATCGATGCTGGCGATATCATCTGGCGCTACCATGTCGATCGGTGCGCCCGGCACGCCGTCGATCACGTAGAAAGGCTCCTGTGCGCCGCTACGCAGGGTCGAGGGGCCTCTCAGGATCACGGTCGGGTTCTGGTTCGGGTTACCGCTTTTCGTGATGGTGAGGCCTGGCACTTTACCTTGCAGCAGCATGGAAGGAGAAGCGATCACGCCTTGTGTAAATTCGCCGGCGTTCACGGAGCTGATGGCGCCGATCACGTTCTTCTTGCTGGTTTTACCATAACCGGTGATCACCACGTCGTTGAGTTGTTTGAGTTGCGGCGTAAGGGATATATTCACCTGGTGTGTACCATTTACCGGTACATCCTGGCTGTTAAATCCTACGAAGGCGATGTGCAGGGTGGCATTACTACCGGTAACGTCTAAACGATAATTGCCGTCGGCGTCGGTTACTACGCCGCTGCGGGTGCCGGCTTCGGAGATGCTCACCCCGGGCAATGGCTGGTTTTTGTCGTCAGTAATCCTGCCTTGCACCTTGTATTTTTCTTGTGCCTGCGCAGCTGGCAAGGCAAGTAAAATAAAGGCAATCCAGCACAGGAAGGCAAGCAGCGGTTTTGCAGGAAACCGCATAGAAAACCTACGATCATAGATTTTGTTCATAAAGCAATCTTTAAGTAGCTTTTTTTTAATTGTTAATGGCTGCTGTCATTGATGGAAGATGCATTAGCTTGAAAACCGCCAGGCGTAAAGTATTCAGCGTTTTGTGTCAAATGGATACATGCGCGACAATTACGCTGTAAAACTAAAAATGGTGCTGTTGAATTAATAGCGGATCGTGTTATCAGATTATTATCTTAACATTAACGATTTGTGATAGTCTTTGCTGTGGCGGATTCCAGGTATTCCTGTTTTGCCTTGCGTGCAGTTTTATGCGCGCCTGTGTGACGCCATCCCGGTGGCATAATGATATAGAGCAGTTTATTCCTGATGCCGGGAGCTTGGGCTACATCCCGCCACAGGCAATAGATTTCGCCGAAATAAACATCCCAGAAATTACCGGGGTTCATCTCGCGGGAAATACCATACTCAATTTCCAATTCTTTTTTTTCTGGTTGATAAGTGCCAAATACACGATCCCATATATTGAGCAGGTTGCAAAAATTCGTATCCATATAAAGCGGATTACGCGCATGATGTACACGATGATACGAGGGTGTAAGGATATACTTTTGCAGGAATCCCATCCTGCCATCAGGGAGTATGTTTTCACCTACGTGAATAAATGCTCCCCAGGTACCGTCAATAAACATAATAAAGAACAGCAAGGGCGGATTCACGCCTGCCAGTATGCAGATACTCGTCCGGATCACGTCTGCATAGGGTCCTTCAAGGAAAAAGTGTGCATAAGTAACAGAAAGGTTCATGGCTTGCGGCGCATGATGGGTAGCGTGCAAACACCATAATATCCGCACCTTATGCGCCAGGAAATGATAAACAAAGTGCGCCAGTTCCCACACGATATAGCCATAGATCAGCCAGTACCAGGTAAAAGCCGTCTTCAGCAAACTATATTTTTCAAACAGGCCAATGCAAAAGGCAATGGCGGCAATAGAAATAAATCTCGATATAAAACGGTTTGCAATAAAGATGAAGAAAGGGATACGATAATCTTCTATCTTAAACCGTTTATATACCAGGGCCCGCACCACTTCTATCAGCAAGAGAAAAGGTATCACCGGAGAAACCGCAGCCAGCACGCCTTTCAGCGTCAGCAACGACTGATAGTTACCCGTCTTGTACATCTCCAGCAGTTGTTCTATACCCAGAAAAGAGATCACCTCCTGGTAGAGCATCTGAAAGAATGCCATGCGAAAATTAATTTCTTTGTAAGACGAAAAGATACGTGGAACCAGCTGTCGCCAAATTAGTATTTCACATGGAAGAAAGAAAAAAAATTATTGCTTTTTTGCAGTAGGCAGATGATGGAAAGTCTTGCCATCCGGCCATGCAGGCCAACGAAATCGGTTTCGTAATATGTATTCCCCTGAGACGCTTTCAAGGTCTCAAGGGAACACCTGTTTATCACCACCTTTGCACGGCCACAAAAATGCTGATCACAAACAGAAAGATATTAAAGGCAACGGACTTATACTCCCCTCTCCTGTAGTGTATTCTTGACGCCGGCGCCATGATCAGGGCAAAGCACAGGGCCGAGATAGGAGTAAGCACCGGCGCGATGTGCAAGGCCCAGGGTAATATGATACCGGCAGCGCCGAGTATCTCTGCCACGGCCAGCATACGCAGCGCCGGGTAACTTAAATAGGCCGCGCCGGTTTGCCCGATAGTCATCAGGTATTCCTTTCTTTGTGTGGCTTTCATCACGCCGGAATAGAGGAAGGTAGCGGCGAGCAGCACTTGCAGTACCCACAGTATAGTATTCATAACCTTGATTTTTCACAAAGTTGCGAAGGCGCTGCACGCCGTCCTTTGACATTTATCAAAAACTGTGTTGCGCACGGATACGGCTCAGCGTTTCCGGCGTGATACCGAGGTAAGACGCAATCATGCCCAGGGGCACTCTTTGTATGATGGTGGGATTGGTATCCATCAATTTTTTATATCGTTCTGCCGCAGTGGCGAAATGGAGGTCGTCAAAACGTTGCTGTACCTGTATCAGCCCATTGCTTACCAGCAGGCGACCGAAGCGTTCTATCTCATGATATTTTTTATAAAGCTGTTCGAGGTCGTAGTAGTAAAGGCCCCAGAGGATACTGTCTTCCAATAGTTCGATCGTTCTTCTATCAGGTTGCCGGGTGATAAAACTGAGTATGGAGGTAGAAAAATTTTTCTCGGTAGAGATCCAGTCCGTCACATCTTTTCCATCTTTAAGATAATAGGTGCGGGCTAATCCTTTTTCAATATAGAACACATGACTGCACACCGCATCCGCCCTTTGGAGGATGACGCCTTTTTTCTCTTCGCGATATTGCAGTACCTGTGAAAGCGCGTCCCTGCTCTCTTCCGACAGGGGCATGATCTGTTGCAGCGTTTGAAAGAAATCGTTCACAGCGCGAAGATAAAAAGATAATTATTCCTGTATCACCGACAAGATATTCCCGGCCGGATCAGTGAACCACGCGATCAGCGGGCCAGCGCCACGAAAGATGCCTTTCTCGTCTGTTTTCAAAGGCCCTTCATACTGCTGGAACTGTATGCCTCTGGCATGCAGCTCATCTACTGTCTGCTCAATATCCCTTACAGGAAAATTGAGTACAGTATGCGTTGCCGGCACATGATTCGGTTTCGGATATACTACGATATCGTTACCACCGGCAATATGCAGTTTGAGCAGCCCATTAGTTTCCGTTACATCCAGCCCCAATATATCCGCATAGAATTTTGCCGCTGCCGGAATATCATTGGAAGAAAAACTGCTGAATGCCTTAGTTTGCTTGAGCATAAGCGAAGATTTAAAGCGAAGTTACGCGAATGTTGTCTTACTCAGGATTATAAAGATTGAAAGGATTAACAGGATTTTTTTTACAGGATTAATAAAGATTTTCTTGATTTAATGCGAAGATCAATGGTAGCGGATTTAAGCGAAGAAGCCCTTGAAGCGCTTTGAGCGCTTCAAGGGCTGGAACCTCGTTGATCTTCGCATTAAATCAAGAAAATCTTTATTAATCCTGTAAAAAAAATCCTGCTAATCCTTTCAATCTTTATAATCCTGAGTAAGACAACATTCGCGTGCTGCCGGGAGTGGTTTGCAATGTGGTTGTTTTTTGGCCGTATACTATCTCGCAGCGGCCGCCTTTGGTGGAGTGGATGCGAGCTTGCTGTAAATGGCCGTTGCGCCATTCGAGGTCGATGATGTAGCCGCCGCGGGCGCAGAGGCCTTTGACGCTGCCGTTGGGCCAGGAGGCAGGCAGGGCGGGTAAAAGGGTGATATGTCCTTCGTGGCTCTGCAGCAGCATTTCCGCGATGCCGGCAGCGGCGCCGAAATTGCCATCGATCTGGAATGGCGGGTGCAGATCAAAGAGGTTGTCGGCCGATTTGTTGTGTAGGATGGTGTTGAAGGCTTGCAGGGCTTTATCGCCGTTCTTCAGGCGGGCCCAGAGGTTGGTGACCCAGGCGGCGCTCCATCCCGTATAGCCGCCACCGTGAGAGAGGCGATATTCGAGCGATTTACGCGCAGCAGCCACAAAAGCCGGCGTGCTGGCCTCGTTGAAGGCATAGCCGGGATATAAGGCATAGAGGTGCGACATATGCCGGTGGCCGGGATCGGTTTCGCGGAAAGGCTGCGCCCACTCCATGATGCGGCCGTCTTCACCGATCTTCGGTTGCAACAATTGCCCGCTGGCTGCTGCGATCTTTTGCAGCACAGGGTCTTTGTCTTGCAGGATGGCAGCGGCTTTCAGGACATTGCCAAATAATTCTGCGATGATCTCCTGATCGTGTGCCGGTCCCATGCTGATGCTGCCATGACTGCTATCCGGTGCGATAAAGCCATTCTCCGGTGAAGAGGCCGGACCGGATACCAGCTGGCCACTTACGGGATCTTTCACGAGCCAGTCCATATAAAAGAGGGCAGCATGTTTTAAAACAGGATATACTGTTTGCAGATATTTTTTATCGAGTGTGAAAGCATAGTGCTCCCACAGATGCTGGCATATCCAGCCGCTGGCGCCGGAGGTGAGGCCCCAGGAAGGATGCTCGCCCGGAGAGGTAAAGCCCCATACATTCACGATGGGGTTCACACACCAGCCATGGGCGCCGAACTGCACAGATGCCGAACGTGTGGCCGGCTGCTCGATGCCGCGGATGAAATCTGTGAGCGACAAATGCATTTCGCCAAGATTGGTGTTCTCCGCGAGCCAGTAGTTCATCTGTATGTTGATGTTGGTATGGTAGTCGCCATTCCAGGCGGTCTGTATCTTGTTGGCCCAGATACCCTGCAAATTGGCCGGCAGCGTGCCTTCACGGCCGGAAGAGATCAGCAGGTAACGGCCGTATTGAAAATAGAGGGCCGTAAGGTAGTTATCATTGCCGGATGTTTTCATCTGGCGCAGGCGTATGTCGGTCGGTGTATCGTCTCCCTCCATCTCCCCTAACTGTAAGGACACGCGGTTATAATAACGCTGATAATCGGCGATGTGTTCCTGTTTGAGTTGTTTGTAAGTCTTTGCCATGGCCTTCTTCAGGCCATCAGCGGTAAGTTGTTCATAACGGCGGCCACTATACGAAGGATATACCGGCAGGTAGCTGGTAGACGCCGTGAGATAGAGAATCACTTCGTCGGCATGCTGCACGGACAAACGGTTACGGTTATACGATTGTGTGCCGCCGGTGCTGCGTGCTTTGAGGCGGGCCATGTAGCCGATGCCGTCTCCTCCTTTACCGTTGTGAAGATGTCCGCTCATTACGAGTTCGTTGTTAGCCGTTTCAGTGGTGAAACGTTCGGGGCGGTCGAGCGTGGCATCTAAGCTGATGGCGCCTTTGCGGCTGGCGGTGATACGGATGACGAGCGCGTTGGCGGGCGCGCTGGTGAAATATTCCCGGGTATAGGTAACGCCTTCCTGTTCGTAGGACACTGTAACGAGGGCGCTGTCGAGATGCAGGGCACGGCGGTAATTCGTATAGCCGTGCTGTTGATGGAAGTCGAGCCGCAGGTCGCCCAGGGTTTGATAGCAGCCGAAAGGCACATTGGCGCCGTTACCCTGTCCGGAGCCGGCGCCTTTGCATACCTGTGTTTTGTTGGTGAGCTCCGTAGCTTCTTTGAACTTGCCTTCAAATAATAATTGACGGATCTGCGTTAGGTATTGTGGCGCCTGGGGGTTGTCGTTATCGGCCTGACTGCCGCTCCAGAGGGTCTTTTCATTGAGTTGTACCCTTTCCTGGTTCACATCGCCGAACACCATGGCACCAATGTTGCTGTTACCCAGGGGTAGTGCCTGTAGCCAGGCTGTATCATCTTTCCAGGCATTGCCGTTATCGGGCGCTGTAGCGCTGGCAGGTTGATGATACCAGAGCTGAAAATGTTGTGCATGAACGTGGAAGCTTACCATCATCACGACGGATAAGAAAAGATATCGCATAGTATCAGTTTGTGTTGTGGAAGATAATGCTAATTCATCAGGGCTGTGAGTGAGGGTGAATAAGCTATCAGTAAATGAATGAAAAATATCTTCCATCCCCGTTAATATATTATAAAAATATTTACTATAATTGTACTCCAAATCATCCTATATGAAGCAACTGTTACTGTTCCTGCTGGTGACGATGCAGCTATCCCTGCATGCGCAGTCGCCGAAAACCTTATCCACCGCAGATTCCAGTGCCGCGGCATTCTTTTCCGGCACCAAAAGGTTCATTGATGGGGAGGCTACCTCTTATGTTATTACGATCAAGGGGAGTGATGTGGAGATGAAGTTTTATCGCAAGAACAATACGGCGCCGCGGGAAACGATCCGTGCGGCAATTATCCGCAACCGGATTACCTTATTGAATGGCGAGAGTCCTGGAAGATTCCTTTACCGGGAAGGCGCTTTTGCCGAAGCCGACAACAACGGCACCTACCACACTTATTTTGAATGCGACGACAAGGGCCAGCTATTGAGGCCTGATGGCAAAGATCCTTTTAAAGGCGTTACCTGGGGGCAGGTGTTGTTTGAGAAGATGTAGCGAAGGTTGTCTTGCTCAGGATTTCTGATTGAAAGGATTACCAGGTTTTTATCAGATTAATAAAGATTAAAAAGGATTCGCGAAGATCAATTCGATGTCATCTTCGCGAATCCATATCTTTATTAATCTGATAAAAATCCTGGTAATCAATCAGTATAATCTGAGCAAGACAACCTTCGCTTTACTATAATATAAGCGCCATCTGTATGTTGCAGCGTTCGTATGGCGTTTTGCGGCCGGCCACTTTTTGGAAGCCTAGCTTGTGATACAGGCTGATGGCTTGTTTCAGCATGGTATTGCTTTCGAGATAGATATTGCGGGCGCCGAGCGCGCGTGCCTTCTCTATGATGGCATTGCCCAGCAGCCAGCCGATGTTTTTGCCGCGCATGCCTGGCGCCACGGCCATCTTCGCCAGTTCATAATCGTATTCCGGATCTTTCATTTTGATGAGCGCGCAAACGCCCACTGGCTCATTATTGTAGAGCGCTACAGCGATGTGGCCGCCGCCATCGATGATATAGCTTTTCGGATTATCCAATGCTTTGTAATCTGAAGGCTCCATCTTGAACCATTTGGAGATCCACTCTTCGTTGAGATCGCGGAAGGCCTGTTTGTATTTCGGCTTGTAGTCTACGATCTGCACCTCCTGGCTTTCCCGCAGCTTGCGTTGCTCCTGTACGCGGCGCAGCAGCGACTTCTGTTCCAGCAGGAACTCCCACTCGCCGATGGCCTGCCAGAGGTCGTGCCGCGCGGAGGCCATCAGCTCTTCGATGGCGCTGTTCACGTCGGTGTATTGATGCTGTATCTTGCCGGTGATCTCTTTGCCTTTGGCAGAGAGGCTGACCATATTACGCCGCCCGTCGGTTTTATCTTTCTTTTCTTTTACCAGTCCCTGCGTCGCCATCTCCCGGATGATCTTGCTCGCCGATACATGCGAGTGCCCGATCTCTGTGGCGATTTCGGTCACGGTTTTGGCTTCTCCTCCGGAGAGCACATAAAATACAGGCCACCATTTGGGTTTGAGTGCTACGCCGTACATTTCGTATATCTGTTCGGCGTCTTCGGTGATCTTGTCGGTGAGCAGGCGCAACCTGCTGCCGATGGCCATTTTGCCGATGGTTTCAAATAAGTTCATACAATTACGTAACTAGTTACGTAAATATAGGAAGATATTTTTATCTGCCAATAAAAAATAGCGGGTGATCTTTTTTAATCATTCTCTGTTAAATCTGAAAAAATGTAGTTCGAATAGTATCAGTGTAATTTTTTGTAATGAAGAGATCACTTATTTTTGGACAGTAGCGAGAATTACGAGTGAACAAATCCTGTTTTGATGCCACGTTGCTGTGAAGCCCGGTAGTACAATTCCAATGATCACATTATCCCGTTTTACTGAATGAAAATTCAGCTGGCCATGTATTGTATTCTAGTTTCTATAATCATTTCACCTATCAACATCGAGACGCAATGAAAAAAAACCTGACATCCTTTTGTTTTCCGGTATTGGCAGCGATGCTGGCCAGCAGCTGCTCCAAGAACCTGCAAAGCGAGGCCCTGAAAGCCAATGCCAGCCAACTGGCAGCCGGCGCCACCGCAGCCGCGGTAACGATCGATACCGCCAACATCACCCTGAACTGGGGCACCGTGTACCAACGCATCGAAGGCTTCGGCGCCTTTGCCGGCCGCGCCACTCCTTTCTTTGAATCGAACCAGCGCGACAGCATCATGAAACAGCTCTGGGGCAGCGATGGCCTGCAGCTCAACATCATCCGCGGCGAGATCATGTACACCTATCCGTTCGACAAATCTACCGGCACTGTCACCATCAAACCCGCCGGCACCGATGTAACCACAGATGTGAACAGCGCCGCCTACCAGGCCCTCAACGCCGATCAGAAAGCACAACTGGCGCAACTCTGGATACTGAAAAAAGTAAAAGAACGCTACCAGGTACCGCTCATGTTCGCCAGCGCCTGGACACCGCCACTGTACATGAAAACCAACACCAGCCAGGTGAGCGCCAAAAATTTCAATGGTCTCAACTTCAATTGCTGCTCCACCGACTTCGCTAACTATATCGCCGGATTCACCCAGGCATATCAGACCGAAGGCATCAACTTCTACGGCGTATCGCCCGCAAACGAGCCGGAGAACGTATTCTCCGACTGGGCCTCCTCCTACTGGGATGCTACGCACCTCGGCCAGTTCATCACCAATAACCTCCGCCCGGCCCTCAACAGCAAAGGCCTCAGTGGCGTGAAAATCATCGCCTCTGAAAATGCTGCCTGGGGCACCGCCAACAACTTCCTCTCCAGCATGGATAAAAGCAATGTCGATATCCTTGCAGGCCATGGCTATGTTGAGATCGGCGACCTCATTCTCGGCAAACGCGGCCTCAATCAAAGCCAGGTGACCTGGAACTATGCCACCGGCAACCGCCCCGTATGGATGACCGAAGCCTCCGACGATAGCGGCACCTACGATAACACCATGACCGGCGGCCTCAAACTGGCCACCAACATGCACAAGTTCCTCGCCGAATGTAACGTGAACGCCTATGTGTACTGGCTCGGTATGCTGGCCATCCGCAACAACGAATCCCTCATCTGCACCAATTCCGACGGTACGCTGGACTATCCCAAAATGTACGACGTAATGGGCCAGTACTCCCGCTTCGTACATCAGGGCTACTATCATTTCAACGCCGCCCTGGCAAGCAACTCCACCCTGAAAGTATCTGCCTACAAAGACCCCGTAAGCGGCAAATTCAGCGTAGTAGTGATCAACCCCGGCGCCAACGAAACACATAGCCGTATCAACCTTTCCGGCTTCACCGCCTCCGGCAACCTCAGCTCCTACCTCACCTCCGACGCCTCCAGCACACACTGGCAAAGCGCCACCATCGCTCCGCAATCCAATGGCAGCTTCGTAGTAGTCGTTCCGCCATACAGCGTAGTGACATTCACAGGAACCGCCGGGTAAGATTTACGGATTTATTGATTTACGGATTTATTGATTTATGGATTTATGGATTTACGGATTTATTGATTTATGGATTTATGGATTTACGGATTTATGGATTTAATTAGAGCGGAGATGGCAATATTGTTCATCCTCGCTCTAATTAAATCCATAAATCCGTAAATCCGTAAATCCATAAATCCATAAATCAATAAATCCGTAAATCAATAAATTCGAAAATCCTACATTTGGGTTGATGGGAACTGCTCCACTCATTGATAAGGAAGTATTGCTGGAACGCTTTGAAGGCAAAGGCGGCTGGACTTACATCAGTTTGCCCGAAGTGCCGAAAGATATGCGTAATCATTTCGGCTGGCGTAAAGTGTATGGCAGCATCGACAGCTATGAGCTGGCGCCTTGCAGCCTGATGCCTTTTAAAAAAGGTGTGCTGATGCTGCCGGTAAAAGCCGCTATCCGCAAACAGATCGGCAAGCAGGCCGGGGACCGCGTAAGGCTGGTATTGTATCCTGCCGGCCAGGCCACAGCAGATGTGCTACCCGATGATTTCATGGAATGCCTCCGGGACGAACCGGCCGCCCTGCGGGCATTTGAGGCGATGCCCAAAGCAGAACAAGAGAAATGTATGCAATGGTTGATGGAAATCAACGTAACAGATGCCCGCATCCAGCGCATGGCCGACGCCATCAACCACCTGGCCGCAGGCCGCAGCTGGCTGGGCGCACGCAAACAGGACTAACGGCGCCAGCTATACGAAATTTATACCCGCTCCCCTTCTTTCACCGCTGCTATCAGTAAAAATATCGGCCGCCTTGCTTCATCTTTCATTTCAGGATATTGCGCCAGCGTTGCCGCATCCGGCTGTGGCTCTTCCACACGGGTGATACGGAAACCGGTACGGATCAGCGTATTCATGAAGGTGGCAATAGTGCGGTGATATTTGATCACCTCACTGCCAAGAAAATTCGTGTGGCGGATACCCTCCTGCTGGTAATTGTCCAGCGGCCAGTGCAGGCGCTTACCTTCCGCATCGTGATGCCAGTCCTGCGTTGCCAACGCAGTGAAGACAGGATGTTCAACAGAAAACACAAAGGCGCCTCCCGGCGCAAGGCTATGAAACACCTGCTGGAAAACAGTTTGCAGGTTTTCGATGTAATGCAGGGCCAGGGAGCTGATCACCACATCGAAGGCGCCGGCAGGAAAGCGGATATCTTCAATAGGCTGCACCAGGTACCTGATGGCAGGATCATGCGTATACTGGCGGGCATGTTCGATCATCTTCTCAGAAATATCTACGCCTGTCACCTGCTTCGCCCGCATCTCCCGTGCATAGCGGCAATGCCAGCCGAAGCCGCAGCCCAGGTCGAGCACATTTTTGTTTTCGAGGGAAGGCAGCATATTGCGGAAAACAGGCCATTCGCCGGCGGCACGGAGCCCCTCCACGGAACGTGGCATCTGGCTGTAGCGGAGAAAGAAAGCGGGATCGTCGTATTTGTTCTGCTTCATACGGTAAAGATAGGCGGTCTGTTCGCAACAAAAAAGCCGCGACCGGCGCGGCTTACGGGCTTTATGGCAAAGTGGGTGTCTTATTCATTGTCAGGCAGGTCCATTTCTATCAGCTTGCCCATGCCAGCCAGTTCCGCGGCCGCTTGCGGGCATAACACAGCGCCAAGCGAATCAAAAAGACGCTGTGCCACCAGGTCAATGTCCTCTGTGGTGATCATCAGGCTGTTCCTGAAATTCACCGGCAGACTTACCATTCGGTTCATCCTGTCTATCGCCGCATCAAACAATTCTTCGTAATAAAAAAGTATGTTCATATTAGCAGATTAAGAAGATCAAATGTAAGCCCCAACTCATAACAAAAGCTATATAAAAATCTTATAGTCTATAATTTCAGATTATAAATAGATTTTGCCATCCTGATAAACCTTTTATTGAGATCGCTCGTTTCCCCTTTGCGTTGGATGAAGTAGAAACTGCGTTCAATACGCAGCCCCTCGAAGTGAAGCACCGCCAACTCGCCCTGCTGCAGCTCTTTGGCGATGGAGCGGGTCGACAAAAACCCTACACAACCAGATTCGAGCAAGAAGTTTTTGAGCGCTTCGGTGCCGCCTAGTCGCACTTTTATCTGCAGGTCATTGAGGCGTATACGGCTTTTCTGAAGGCCGTTCTTCAATGCTTCCAATGTGCCGCTGCCCCGCTCGCGGATGGCCAGCTCCATCTGCAAGATATCTTTCAATGCATAATTTTTCCGTTTCGCCAGCGGGTTATGACGGCTGCAAACCGCCACTATCTGGTCTTTCAGGAAAGGTTGGTAGGTGATATTGGTGAGCTTCCCGCGTTCTTCCGTCACCCCGATATTGATTTCCTTGTCGAGCAATGCCTGTAGTACGATCTCGCTGTTGCGGTTCAGCAGCGAAATATCCACCAGCGGATATTCCCGGTGAAAGGCCGACATTACTTTGGGCAGGATATACAATGCGGCAGTGGTGCTGGCGCCGAGATTGAGGATACCGGTAGCCTGTTGTTTGTCGTGCATTACGGAGATATCAAACTCCGTTTCCTGCTGGATATGCTGCATCGTAAGCAGGCGGTTATACAGCAGTCGCCCGGCTTCTGTCAGCTCTATCTGCAAACCTTTGCGCTCGAACAGCTTGGTTTTGTAATGTTCTTCCAGTCCTTTTACATGCGTGCTGACCGCCGGCTGCGAGATAAACAGCACCTGGCTGGCCCTTGAAAAGCTCTTCTGGTGCGCTACTTCCATAAATACCAGGTGGCGGGTAGAGATCATTATCCTGATTTTCTGACAAATATAAATAAAAACAAAAGGCCCGCTCTGAGAGCGGGCCGTACATGTATGCCTATGTAGCGATAGAAAAGACGATCAGGGATCGATCCTGGTTTCGAGGCTGTCTTGCAGCGAGGGGCGCAGGTTCGAGAGCAGGTTGTAACCGGTAGCGCTTTCGATATCGCGAACGGTAACTTTATATTGTGTCCAGTCGGAATTGATGCTGTTATCATTGGGCGTATTCACGGCGATCACACGGGTGCTGCCATTGACCCTGCTCAAGTCGTTATTGCCATCAGGCAGCACTACGATCACTTTCCAGATGTTGGAAGGAACGGTTACGTTGCCATTGTCGATGGTGGTGGTTACGCCGCCGAGAGAGCCGGTGCCGCCTTGTCCGTATGAACCACAGATCACATATACTTCATTACCGCTGTTTACGAGGGTACGGGTGTAGTTTTCGAGGTTAGCCCAGGTATTGCGGTTGTTATTAGGCGCCTGCGGCATCATGTTGGTCATGAGGAAAGTGGCGGAGTTGGCGGTAGCGTCCGAGGTTCTGTCGCCTGAAGGGCAATTGTGGCCGCGATCGAAGCCGGAACCGGTATAGCTGGTATTCTGTACCTGGTACCAGCCGGCGGGCAGGGTATTATCGGCGCGGAAATCGTTGCTGCGTGACAGTGAGCCCAGGTCAGATGCCTGTACATGCCAGCTCACCCAATTGGGAGTACCACGGTCACGGTTATACGATAATGTGTAGTATGTTTTTGCCATCAGATAGTTGAGCGGATAGTTCACATCGGCTACGGCGCCGCTGGGGTTACCCATCAGCATATTGTCGTCATCGCCGGGAACGGGGCCACCGCCACCGGGATTGCCGCCGCCGGTAGTATCGGCGCTGCTGATCTTGATATCATCAATATTGATCCTGTTGGTACCGCCGGAAGTTTTACGGATGGAGATGCGCATGCTGGCGATCGCCGGGAAGGAGAAGGTAGCGGTTTGCAAGGTGCTGCCGGTGGTAACGGTGCTGCCCTGTTGTGCCCAGGTAGAGCCGTTATCGGCAGAGGTCCACAATTGCCAGTTGCTGGGCGCATCGGCGCCATAGGTTCCGTGGCTTACGGTAACTGTAATGTTGCCGGTGCCGCCGGTGATGTTGAAGTCGGTGGTGATAGATCCGGTGTTACGGATACGTACAGACTTGCTGCCATTTTTCAGGTCGTTGGCGAGTGTGCCGATCAGGGCGTCGTCGAAGGTCCAGGAGCCGCTGGCGAGGCTTACAGAGCCAATAGCATAGGCTGTTTTGGAGCCTGATTCAAAATCTTCGGTGAGCAGGGTAACAGCTTCAGTTGCGGCTTTCCGTGGGGTGTTCCCGGTTTGCGGGCGTATATCAGTTTCTTTTTTACAGGCGCTGAATAACAGACCGCCAAGGCAAATGACAAAGCATTGCCGGAGGAATTTTTTCATAATCTGGATTTTATAGGTTTCAATAAATAAGTGCTGGCGGGCTTATGATTCTATCGCTGTGGTAGCGAGGGCAATGCAAGCGCCTTCGGGCTGGTTACCGGTGATATACACGGGGATGGTGGTCCCGTTTTCCACGCGGTGTACCTGGATGCTGGCCAGATGGTCGTTTAAGAACTGGTGCAATGCCTTGAATCGTTGTGCATTTTCTACGATCGGTGTGTCGTTAGGATCGGCGCTTCTTTCTATCTGGGCAAAAAACTCGCTGGCGTCTACGGGTTTAACTACATGCTGGTCAACGTTGTGAATGGCGGCGATCTTGTGCGCTACTTCGGTTGCCGGCAAAGGTCCCCATTGCTCAATGGTAAGTGGGTACTCGGATTCGCTGAAATATAAGATGCCGGCGATCTTATCAGACAGTTGCTCTAACAGGGTCATGTGATTTACTTTTGCAGAACATGAAGATAGTTATTCTCATGTAATCATTTTATCATGCCCGCATTAGTAACAATTGCTTAATAATTTACGGATTTAGGGATTTTCGGATTTTCGGATTTGGAATTTACGGATTTAGAGATTTATGGATTTAGGGATTTTTTGATTGCTTGATTTATTCTAAATCCGAAAATCAAAAAATCCCTAAATCCCTAAATTATTTTATGCTTTCTCCGCGGGCGGCGAGGCGGAACCAATCCTTGGCGTATGGCTTCAACAGCTCGGTGGCGGCGGATGGGCCCCAGGTGCCGGCTTTATAGAGATGCAGCTCTTTAGCGGGATATTTTTTCCAGGTATCGAGGATCGGCATCACCACTTTCCAGGCGGCTTCTACCTGGTCGGCACGCATGAACAAGGTAGGATTCCCATCCAGCACATCGAGTAATAATGCTTCGTATGCTTCGGGGATCGTTTCGGTGTAGGAGTCCTGGTAGGTGAAATCCATTTCCACTGGTTTCAGTTTCATCTTCAGGCCGGGCACTTTGGCTTCAAACAACAGGCTGATCTCCAGTTCCGGCTGAATGCTGATCACCAGGCGGTTTGGCGTGATATCATCTTTGAATATCTTGTGCGGTGAATCTTTAAATTGTATGGTGATGACGGAAGATTGTACCGGCAAGGATTTACCGGTGCGGAGAAAGAAAGGCACGCCTTTCCAGCGTTCATTGTCGATGAAGAGACGAGCTGCCACAAATGTTTCGGTATTGGACGCTGCCTGCACCTGCTCCTCTTTGCGATAGGCCGGGCGCGGCGTTCCGTGCACGTTCCCCGCGGTATACTGGCCCCTGATCACATTCTTCAGCACCTGTTGCGGAGTATAAGGACGGATATGTTTCAATACTTTCACTTTGGCATCGCGGATCAGCTCTGATTCATAGAAGCCGGGGCGCTCCATCGCGATGATGCACAGCAACTGCAAAAGGTGGTTCTGCACCATATCGCGCAGCGCGCCGGCGCCGTCGTAATAGCCGCCACGCTTGCCTACGCCCACTTCTTCCGCCACACTGATCTGCACATGATCGATGAATTTCCGGTTCCACAAAGGTTCAAATACATAGTTGGCAAAACGGAATGCCATGATGTTCTGCACCGCTTCCTTTCCGAGATAGTGATCGATGCGGTAGATCTGCTTTTCCGCGAAACGCTTGCCCAGGAAGCGGTTCAGCTTCTTGGCGGTATCGAGGTCGGTACCGAAAGGTTTTTCCACTACGATGCGGTCCAGCCCATCGCGGCCACAGAGTTCGTGTTCATATAAAGCATCTGCAATCACCTCGATGAAACGCGGGGCTACAGCAAAATAAAAAACGTGTACGCTGTCTTTCTTGTTCTGCGCATCAAATGCTTCGAGCCTGGTTTTCAGATTATCAAACGTTTCTTTCTTCATGAAATCGCCTTGCAAATAGTTGATGTGCTTTGCAAACTCATTCCATTCCTCTTCCTTGGCTTGTCCGTTCCGGCTAAATTCATTCACGCCTGCCAGCAGGTCGTTCTTGAAAGCCGTTTCTTCCTCGGCGAGGAAGTCCACACACACGATGGCGAAACCGGGTGGTAACTGGCTATCGGTATACAGGTTGTAAAGCGCCGGAATCAGCTTTCTTTTCGTCAGATCCCCTTTTGCGCCGAAGATGGTGACTACGGAGGGGAGATTTTTTCCAGGTTTCATCTAAGCATCGGTTTATGCCCGTAATTTAAGCATCAATTCGGGAAATTCATAATTTAGCAGATAATTGAAAGGAGATGGATACTACGCCTATATACGATCGCAAGACCTGGAACGCGCTATCGCACGATGCTGCGCAGGAATTATTACAACATATGGTGGCCACGCAATTGCCTGGCTTTACGATCAAAAGCTTTGAAACATTCCGGAAATTTGACCAGCATACTTACACGGCCGTAATGGATCATGAAGGCAGCGAATTTGTATTCGTTCCCGGCGATACTGTTACCCTGGGGCTGAACAGCTGGTCCATAGCGGAAAACAACAAGATCAACCTGCTCAGCTTCTTCAATAATAATGAAGCGGAGTTGGATCAATATATCCTGGAACGGATGTCGCCCCTGCGCACCGCCACCATTGGCCCAATGATCGTAGAGCGCTGTGTACAGAGCACCGGCTTCTTTCCGGCAGCTATGGATGATCCGCGCCTGCTGACTGACAAATATTTCGAAGAGGCTTTGCGCACCGTACAATCTTCCGAACGGGAAAAATATATGTATACGGTACACAACAGCTTCCGTCTCGAAAAAGACGGCGACACCATCCGCGCATTGCTCTATTTCCCCTCTTCTCACGAAGAGATCATACAATCCTTTACCAGTAAAGGTTTCAGGCTACCTACGGAAGATGAATGGGAATACCTCTGTGGTGGCGGCTCCCGCACGCTTTTCCCCTGGGGCGACCATTTCGACCATGATCAGAAATATCATCATTTCATGACGGCAGAGGACAGCAACAGTGTCCCCTATCTCGACACACCCAATCAATTTGGCCTGGTGATCGCCAATGATCCCTATCATTATGAGATCATGATGGACAGCGAGCAATTCCTCAAATCCGGCGACGGCGGCTGCAACATCTGTGGCGGCGGTGGCATAGAATTGGGCTATCTGCCGGTATCTACCTATTACCGCGATCCTTACATCTTCGATGATGCAATGGAATATAAAGCAGAGATCACCGGCGATTATACCTATACCCGGCGGATAAAACGGCTGGAATAAAATATTTAAAACCGCGTTTCAAAAGACGCACCCGTAAATCCCAGCGGCTTTTCTTGTTGCACCGGCCTTGGCATATCAGACAAAAGCCTTGCCTGATGGGTATCTATAAATGGTTGATTGGCGAAATCGTTCACGCCGGGCAAGAGGAACATGCCGCCGAGTGTCAGGAATGATTTATTGCCGCTGCCCACCGGTACGGAGAGAGATGGTATGGGTAGCCCTGCTCCCGGCGCATGCAGCGCGAGACCGACGATGCCAGGCAGCACCGACAATGCGCCCAATGCGCGTACATCACCGAGGCGGTTGGCTTCCAGGCCACGCAGGGGACTAAAGTCCCATTGGTTTTGTGTAACGATGGTACGGTTGCGGATATCGCGGATCTTTTCCCGCATAGCTTTTCCGCCTCCCTGCAACAATGTTTCCCACCATTTATCCTTATCTGATGGCGGCCGGAAATAACGACTGAGTTTTTGCATGATCTCTCCCACTGCAGCCATGCGGGCATCTTTATCTTTTATCTGGAATATATCTTTCAGTGATTTCGCGGTTTCATTCACCACCAGTGCGGCCAGCACCATGGCCAGTTCATGATTTTTGTTGCTGGTGTAATCCTTGGCTATCCTGGCATGCGCAGTGGCAGGCAATGTTGCTTGTCCTGCCAGGAATTTCTCGTGGTATTGTTCACTCACACTTCCACTGGTAACATTGGAGAGGATAGAGTTGATGGCCGTATTATCGCCTGGTTCTACAGAGCCGGTGAAGAGCTCATGTCCGGCGGAATAATCGCCTTGCGTGAGCTCAAGGAAATTGGAATGCGCGAAGAAATCTTCCATCGTATGAAAAGCATTGCCGATGCGTTCGAAGCCGGCGGCGGATGGCGGCGTTTCCTGCACGGCTGCCAGCAGCTCTCCTTCGATAAATTGCAGCGGCGTCTTTTTAGGCGGCCCTATCCTGGGCACAGCCGTGGGTTTGGGCGCCCATTGCTTGCTGTAATCGTCCCAGGTTTTGTCCCAGTCTACCCTGCTGATCCAACGTTCTTTCTCTTTATCCCAAATGAAGTTATCGAAGTGTTCATAATCTTTATAACCTCCGAATAAGTTGTACTGTCCTAAGAAGAGGGCATTAAGTATGGGTAAAGGGCTTTGACTGTAATCGCGGCGTGTATTGCCTTTCTCTACATTGCGCTGCTGTTCTTCGCTGAAAATGCCGGCAGCGGCGGCTTCATCCACTACATGGTGATCGTCGTCCGCAAAGCGCTGGATGAGGGAGGTGCTGCCGCCTTGTTGTATGGTATGTGTGAGTTCATGTGCCAGCAGGCGTTTGCCGCTGTCGGATTGCGGATCGTATTTACCGCTGTTGAAATAGATGTCGTTGCCAACAGTAAAAGCCTGTGCATGTAAATCGCGATTCATCTGCGCCGACTCATGATCGGTATGTATCCTGACCTGGCTAAAGTCGGTATTAAAGCGGCTTTCCATGAAGGATTGCGTATGGCCATCCATCGATTGTCCTTTGCCGCTTGAAGCATGTATCTGCCGGCTGGCGGTTTCGGACACGGTAGCATTTCCGCCGTTCTCTTTCCGCTGGATGAAAGGAGTGTTCATCACTTTGTTGGCCATGGCATCGGCCTCGGCTTCCATGGGATCGTTGATGGCGCCGACAGTCAGTTTACAGGCAACATGTAAGGGTGCAGTATTGGCAGCAGGCCTTGAAGACGGGCTGTCATCGGCCTTGGTAGCCCGCTGTGCGGGCGCCGGGGATGTTAACAAAGTACTCATATCGGGGGTTACAAAGTACAATATTAGCAACTGACGGCAACATAATGAAATGCGCCGTTTAAATTCAGTAGAAATACTTAGGGAGATATTGGATATTATATTTACAAGATGTACTTTTGCCGGGTTGTCAATGTTAACCAATGTATCCGATTTATATCTTCCAGAACAAAAAAATTATCCGCACTGCCATTATTCTCTATACGCTCATTCTACTCATGTTTTGCTGGGGACTATTCGGTAGCAGGGGATTTTTCAAAGGAGGCATCTATTATGCCGTCCTGGTAATAATGCCTGTTGCGATCATATGCTTGCTGATTACGTTGGCGAGAAAGCTGCGGCAGCTGCGACACAGCGGCCCTGTTATTACTTTGTTGCGCGAGGGTATCACGTTTACAGAAGCGCCTTTCCGGGAAATCGGCGTTGTGAAATGGGCGGATATCACAGCTTGCTTTGATGCGCCCGGCGGGCTGTTCAATGAAAAGTTCCTGTTCATTGGCGTTGCCAATCCCGATGAATACATCAGTAAAGTCGATGCAGGCCAGCGTGATCGCTTCGCGAAGCAATGCCGGAAAAAACAGGCGCTGTTATGGACAGAGGCCGACCTGCTCAAATATGACCTGGTGGAATTAAAGCGAACTATTTTTCAATCGATAGATCATCATTAATTGTTAATCCAAATCAATCATTTTCATTATGGTAATTTTTTATCAGGTTGTTGTAAAGCCTTTAACATCAAAGGTCCTGGCCGACGAGCCTTGCCCTGTATGCGGCAAAAAAGGCGGCGTTCAGGTAACGCTTTATTCGCGGTATATATCGGCATTATTGCCGGTATTCGGATTGGGCACACGCACTGGCGTTCATTGCGGATTATGTTCCCATGAGATCAAAAATCCACAGGCATCTGTATTTGCCAAGCAACAGTACTCCCCTGCCATTGCCGCGGCCATTACGGATATCAGGCGCACCTATAAACGCAGCTTATGGCAATTACTTTATCCCTGGACACTCTGCTGGTGTTTCCTATTGCTGATCGCGGTGGCCTGGTTCGCCGGCGCCGGCAGAAGGCACCGGGATGCCAATAACCGCGCCCTGCTGGCCAACCCGCAACCCGGCGATATCTATAAAGCGCGCTGGGACGATGCAGCAGGAGCCGATCATGGCATGTTAGTAAAATTAAACCGCATCGAAGGCGACACCATGTATGTAGCACTGGGCGCACATTCCATACCGGTGAGCTTCAATGCCGACGATTGGGCCAAGCTGTCATCACAAAGCGAAACTTTTGGTCCACAAGAACTGAAGGTCAGCTATTCAAGATTCAAAGCATCCAGCGATTTCTATGAATACCTGCCACCAGCGCCACCTGTCAGCGATGAGCAATTCACTGTTAACCGCAACAGCGATAGAGTGCCGCTGACATATAAAGGCCAGGTAGCCGCCAAAGGCAGTGTGAATTTTGATGTGGTAGAACGAAAGCAATAAATAATATCGTTTGATAAAAAGGCGCTCCTGAAAGGGCGCTTTTTTTATGCCCGATCATCTATTAGACAGGATTCCTTATTATCTTATCGAGCATAATTTAGACTATCTCCATTCGAACATTTTTCAATACTTTTACAACGTATTGTTAATCGCTCTCTGATTGAGACACAACCTATATTCGCCATGTTATTATCCATTCGCAGCTCAATGTATCATCCTTTCATTTTCTTCAGTCCCTTGTTGATAAGCTGATAGCTTTTTGCTATTGCTTGCTTCATAGTTCAGATAGCCGTTTTCCTGGCTGCCGGGGATACCTGTTCCCTCTTTGTACTGTGGTTTCATGAACCCTGCAGGAGCAGCCATGTATCTATTCACCAAAAAAACAATTGTATGATGTTATGCTTCTCCTCCACGTCGCCTCCATGGCTCATTTCGGACCCAAACAACGTTATTCCTCATTCTAAAATCAGCATTTATGTCAAAGTACTTTTTTAAATCTTCCCTACTGATAGCCATCGCCTTTGTGGGCGCAAGTTCCTGTAAAAAAGATGTAACGGCAGATACCAGCAATGCCGTGAAGCCAGCCGAAGTAAGCGTTGAAAATGGTTATCTTGCCTTCAACAATTCCGCGCAATTTTCTAAAACATTAGATGACATGGCTACCGGCAAGCTCACGGCGGCCGACCTGCAAAGTCGCTATGGTTTTGAATCTGCCAACACTTTCTTCGAACGGGCGAATAATGAATTTGCAGCACTTGGCAACCAGGAACAGTTCCAACGCTTCCTGAAAAAGTATGAAGGCCAAATCGAGTACACGAAAGACAGCACCCTGCGCCTGATCAATGGCGCCGCGCTTTTCAACAGCCTGTTGAACAAAGATGGTATGGTGAAGATCGGGAAGAAACTGGTGAGATATGGTAAAGACCGTATCTATGAAAGCGAAACTGCCAGCGCCGATGAGCTGCTGCAAGCCGGTAATACAACCAATGCCCGCTCAGGTAGCGATATTACGGTCATCAATTTCAATAAAGGCAGGAGCCACCAGGAGATGGCCCGCACTACCAATGCGCCTTATGAAGCCTATCGCGCCACCAATCAATGGAGCAGCAGCAACCGCAAGTTCTGGCTGGAGCTGGTAGAAACTTTCAATATCGAGCCTTATTACGGCACGATCTCCGACCAGATACTTGGCAACAAAGACGGCTATCTTTGTTTCTATAGAATGCAGGTTTTCTTCACTTCACAAAAGAAAGTGCTGTTTGGCTGGACCAACTATAACGCGGATTATTCCATTACAGAAATGAAATATAACTGTAACATGGCCATACAACCCGTTGCCAGCGTGATACAACCCAATGGCAAACCAAATTATCATTTCCCGTTTGAAAATGTGTCCAACAACTATAGCGGGGCCGACAAATGGGTAGGTTCCGGCTCGAAATTCGATTGGAGCATGGGCCGCTGGGAAGCCTTGTCGCCCTACACTTACTGGAGAATATTTGTAGATAAAAATGCTTTCAGCGAAGGGCGTGTAGCCGTTCCCGTAGCTGATTTCAACACGCCTTTCTCCTGCATCGGGAAAAACTCAGCAATGGGAAATTACTTACAGATCACTTATTCCAATTAACCTGAGGATCAGCAGGTTGCCTATGCGCAGGCAGCCCGCTGATCTCCTGCTAGCGATCTGCGGCTGCCCTCATCTGCGCTTTGATCGTCTTCCTGTGCTTTTCTCCAAATATGATCAATGCTTCCATCACCCCTCTTATCTCTTTCGCATAAGTAGTGACGGCATATTCCACCGTCACTGGTTTCGTATTTTTAACCGTGCGAACGATCAACAGGTTTTGCTCCAATTCCTGCAACTCGCGGGTCAGTACTTTAGGACTGATCTGCAAACGCTCCTGCAGGTCGGTGAAGCGTAATGCGCCATGCGCAAGGTTTTTCAGGATGCTGAAACGCCATTTGCCACTGAGCAGCTCTATCGCATCTTTCAGGGCCAGGGACCTTTCTTTCCAATCAATATTGCCGCTGTTGCAAATATCTGCCGACATAATGTTTTCTGTGCTTTTAATGCACGCCCTTACCTAAAGGTAACCCATAGCAATGGAACCTGAAAGAATGTGCAAATTGCCAAAAGAAAAAATAACAAGACATGCAAGCGATACAATTAGCATATCCGGGCGATACCAGCGTATTAACGATGCACGAAACTCCCATCCCCGACTGCAAAAACGATGAAGTACTGGTCCGGGTGGCAGCCGTTGGATTAAACTATGTAGACACGCTCATTCGCAAAGGCAGTCACCCCGTGCTGAAACAATTCCCGGCCTTTATGCCCGGAGAAGTAGAAGGCGTGATCACTACCGTTGGCAGCGATGTGCCCGGTCTTCGGCCCGGCCAGCGGGTTACCGGCTATTCCAATGCAGGCTATGCACAGTTCGCCCTTATCTCCGCAAGCGAAGTGACCGTGCTGCCCGATGACCTGCCATTGGGGCAAGGCATGATGATTCAGCATCTAACAGCACAAAATCTTTTGCATACATCCAAAAGCTATGCATCTGTGCTGATCACCGCCGCCGCCGGCGGCGTAGGCTCCTCCACCGTCCGGATAGCCAGATTAAAAGGCATTCCAATGATCATCGGCCTGACCAGCAGCCTTGATAAAGCGCCCTACATACGATCCCTCGGCGCCACACATGTGATCATTTATACACAAAACGACTGGCAGGAACAAATAAGCGCCATCACCAACAACAACGGTGTAGACCTGATACTGGAATCCGTTGGCGGAACAATTGGTTCAGCATTGCTCACACAATTATCGCGCGGCGGCACGATGGTCGTATATGGCAACAGTTCAGGACAGCCCTCCCCTGTTACCTTGCAAAGCGTGATCATGTCAAATACGACGATCACCAGCTCCAGACTTTATGCAACGCCTTTGGCACTAAGAAAACAATGGGCCGATGAGATCATTCAATGGATACAATCGAAGCAGCTGGAAGTAGCCATAACAGCCTATCCGCTGGCACAGGCAGGAAAAGCGCATGATGATATGGAGAAAAGAGCGA
Source organism: Chitinophaga vietnamensis (assembly GCF_902167635.1). Classification (GTDB taxonomy): domain Bacteria; phylum Bacteroidota; class Bacteroidia; order Chitinophagales; family Chitinophagaceae; genus Chitinophaga; species Chitinophaga vietnamensis. The sequence continues at coordinate 335,151 of NZ_CABHMS010000003.1, read as the reverse complement.
GCACAGGAAGATTGATACTAACGCCTTTCTAATCTCATTTTAATTAACACACCAATAACATCAACAGCGATTTACAGATTAAACCTTTTGATGATAGACGCGTCTATCATCTCTATACATTCTTAATCTGTAAAAGCACATGAAAGTTCTATCTCTATGTATTCTGTTACTGCCGGCAATACCTATGTTCGCGCAGCAGCGGGATTCACTGCCAACTAACGGTCATGAACAAACGATAACAGCCAGGGAGATACATCCATCGCATTTCAGTCTTGGCTTGCAATACCTGAGCGACAACGTATATATGGGCAGAAAAGATGCTACCCGTATCCCGTATCTGTCCACTACCTTGGGCTACTATCATAAATCGGGCTTATATGCAGAGGGCATCGCTTCCATGTTAATGGATAACGGCACCCGCGTAGATGCCGGCGTACTTACCGCGGGGTATATGTTTACCAAAGGCAATTTTGACGGAGATATCAGCGCTTCCAAATTTTTCTACAACGACCTGAGTGATAACATCCGCTCAGAAGTAAATGGCGACGTGCATGCCAGCGCGGCCTATGATTTCAATGGCATTGTGACGGCTAACGCAGACGGCTATATTAATTTTGGATCAAAAACCGACTACACCGTCAGATTTGCGCTGGAACATCCTTTCGATCTCTTCAAGGAACGTTTGAGCATCATTCCCGGCGTATCGGCCAATGCCGGTACACAGCATTATTATGACGACTACTACAACTACCGCCGTCTCAGCCCTGTTGTGAAAGTGAGCAAGAAGAAAAAACAACGTCAGCCGCCTACGGTGGTAGCGGATATGAGCGATGCCTCCCATTTTACCGTACTGGATTATGAGTTCAGCTTACCGATATCTTATACCATTCATAAACGGCTCACTTTTTCTTTTGAGCCCACTTATGCGCTGCCATTGCATCCCGCGGTGCTGACCCTCACCACACTATCCACAAAAGAATCCACTGTAAAGGTGGAGCCACTGAGCAATCAGTTCTATTGGTCTTTTGGTATTAGTTACAAGTGGTAAAAAAGGTTGTACTGTTTTTTTATAGAAATTGTTGTAAAATAGCGACAGCATACTTAAAAAAACATGTACGACGCCCTTATTCAATATATCAATGCCCATACGTCAACGCCGCTTTCGGAAAGCGAGATAGATATCGTTAAAACTATATTTACGCCTCGCAGGATCCGTAAGCGCCAGTATTTTTTACAGGAAGGCGAAGTATGCAAACAGATGGGGTTTATCGTAAAAGGAGCCATGCGGCAATATACCGTCGATAACAAAGGTATAGAACATATTGTCCGTTTCCATATTGAAAACTGGTGGGTAGGCGACCGCCATCAGTTTGCCGGCAGATCAACGATATGCTGATCTGGAAAAAACCTATCCGGAATTTTTGCAGCGGTTTCCGCAACATATGATCGCTTCCTATCTTGGTATCACCAAAGAAACACTCAGTAGAGTAAGGCGTAAGCGCTAAATATTCATCATCTCCCATCATAAAAGCTATAAAAGCCTGTTGACAAATGTCAACAGGCTTTTATAGCTTTTATCATCGTTTTCCGCCTCCTGATCATAGCATCTTTGTAATGTCAATTCAAAAAAAGAAATGCTATGAAAAAGAACATCATCTTCAGCTCCCGGGGCCGCCGGGCCGATGTAGGCGAGTACAAGATCTACCGTATATTTCCCAATCATTATGCACGGTCCGCAGGTCCATTTGTTTTCCTGGATTATGCGCCTCCTGTTTTGCATGCCGCTGATGAGCCGCACAAAGTAGTAAACGGCAGCGGGGCGCACCCGCATCGCGGAATTGCTACGCTAACATATGTGCTCAATGGCGAAGCCGATCATTTCGACAGCAACGGCCATCATGCACGCGTTTATTCCGGCGGCGCCCAATGGATGAAAGCAGGTACCGGCGTTATTCACGACGAAGCCATGAACCCCGATCCCAACACCGGCGATCATCTCACCCATGCCTTCCAGTTCTGGGTGAACTTGCCGGCAGCAAATAAAAAAGAGAAACCAGATTACCTGCCTGTACAGGCGAATGAAATGCCCGTAAAGAATTTACCCGGTAATGCAGGCTGGTTAAAGGTTGTATCCGGCGCTTATGAGGAGCTGGTCTCAAAAATCCCCTCCTACCTCGAACAGTTCATCTATCATATTCATCTCGAAGCAGGAAAAGAATTTGTGCTGCATGGCCAGGCAGGTATTGAATATGCCATCTTCCTGCCCACCCACGCAACTATCGTCAATGATGTGATGTACAGTGATGGCGCCTTTCTTTTCCTCGATACACAGCAGGGCACTATTGAACTGAAAAATCCTTCCGGCGCCGCTGCGGAGATCATCGTATTCGGCGGCGCGCCTTACACAGAGCCCATTGTAGCCGAAGGCCCTTTTGTAATGAATACCCACGAAGAGATCGTTGCCGCCTACACGGATTTCCACCAGGGCAAATACGGCAAAATAGAATATAGTCAACATTAAAACCATCTGTCATGCAAACACAAGCAACAACTACTAAAACAAAATGGGTCATCGATCCCATGCACAGCCTGGTTGGCTTTAAAATAAAACATCTCATGTTCACGAATGTGAGAGGGCATTTCACCGAATACGAGGCGAGTATTTATACCACCGGTTATGATTTCCTGACCGCTGAAATTGACTGCTGGCTCAATCCCGCATCCATCAGCACAAATGATGAGAAAAGAGACCTGCACCTGAAAAGCGCCGACTTCTTTGATGTGGAGCAATTCAAAGAGATCACCTTCCGCGGAAATACCTATGAAAAAATAGACAAGGGCAATGATCATATCCTCTACGGCGATCTTACCATAAAAGGCATTACCAAACAGGTAAAGCTGTATGTGGAATTCAACGGCATCGTAAAAGATCCCTGGGGCAATGAAAAAGCAGTGTTCAATATTGAAGGAAAGATCAACCGGAAAGATTGGGGCCTGAACTGGAATGCCGCACTGGAAGCGGGCGGCATGCTGGTGGGGGAAGAAGTGCAAATTGATATCGAAGTACAACTGACCAAAGCAACAACATTATAATCCTTTTTTATCATCTTAAAAAATATAGATCATGAACGCAAAAACAAATCCTATCTGGAAAGCAGAAGACAGTGCATTGATATTAATCGACTATCAACCAGAAGTGCTGGATAATATTCACGACAGGGACCTGAAGCTGGTAGAACTGAATGCTGTTGCCCTGGCAAAGATGGCCACAAAGCTCAACATACCCGTTGTTTTAAGCACCGTAGCTGTGAAGCTGGGCTTTGAACAGCCCACCATTCCCGCCCTGAAAGCGGCCCTGCCAGGCGTGGAAGAAATTGACAGAACCACCATGAACGCATGGGAAGACGAAGCCTTTGTAAATGCAGTGAAGGCAACAGGGCGCAAGAAACTGGTAATGGGCGGTATTGTTACCTCTGTTTGTCTTACCTATCCGGCTGTAGCAGCTCTGGCAGAAGGCTATGAAGTGATGTTCATAGAAGATGCGGTGGGCGACAGATCAAAAGAAGAGCACGACATGGCCGTGATGCGATTGATCCAGGCCGGCGCTGTTCCTAACAATACCGTAGCAATGATCACCGAATGGTTCCGCGATTGGGCCGCACCGGCAGCCAATTTCGCCCGTGAAATATTTCCTGAATACCTGGTGGAAGTATATAAAAGAAAAGGCTTCCCGCTGCCTAACTGGGCAAAACAAAACAGCCTGGAAGAAAATAACTGGGCCTCAAAAGCATAAATATTCAATGCAATAAAGCAACTCTTACCAGTGATGCGCCGCCTTCGCCCTTTACCGGGCGAAGGCGGCGCATTAAAATATTATTTGTCATTTTTACAATTATATCTAACTTACGGGACTTGGCTATGCTGCAACGATAAATTATAAGTCAACACGTTATGATGCGCATTCTCCTTTTTCTGGCAATGCTGGCATCACCTTTTCAGGTTTTTGCTCAGGCGGCCGTTTACAATTTTTCCAAGCTGGATAGCTATTCCGGCTTGTCGAACAACCAGGTCACGGCTATCCTCAAAGACACGGAAGGTTATCTCTGGTTCGGTACTGTATCGGGGCTTAACCGCTACGACGGGCATACCTGCAAGGTATTGCGCAACCAGCAGTACGACAGCACCTCGCTGGCCGACAACTATGTATTTTCACTGTATGAACTGCCGGATGAAAAAATCTGGGTGGCTACAAAAACCAGCTCCTGCATCTATCACTCCTCTACAGAAAGCTTCGACCCCAATAGCGGCGCTTACCTTAAATCCATTGGGCTGCCGGATGGCGCGATGCACAGCATCATCAAAGGTGATAACGGAAGATACTGGTTCCTGTATGAGAACGGCAGCTTGTTTGTATACGCCAACAAACAAACGAAAAAAATCACGCTAGCCCCGGCCGACAAGATCATCGCCGTAAGAGAAGCCGGCGCCAACAAGGCATGGATACTGCACCAGGACGGCATTTTACAGCAATATGATATCCTCTCCGGTAAAACTATCTTCACCAGCACTACGATTCAACAACAAACCAACAATCAACTCCCTACCAACCTTTTTATTGACAGCGACGGCGACATATGGCTCTGGAGCTTTAACTACGGCGTCTATCTTTTCCGTCCGCAGGACAATACTATCAAAGCATTCAACGAAAGCTCCGCTCCGGCCAGGCTGCAATCCAACCTGGTGAGCCAGATCGTACAGGACAACAACGGTATCATCTGGATCGCAACAGACCATGGCGGTATTACGCTCATAGATAAAAAGAAAGATTTCCATATCACTTACCTGCTCAATGATCCCAAAAACCCGCAGAGCCTGAGCCAGAACAGCATCAACGCTTTGTATAAAGATGACAAGGGTATCCTGTGGGCAGGCACTTACAAGCAGGGCGTGAACTACTTCAACAGCAATGTGCTGCGGTTCCCGCACTATCACCACCAGGATTCAGATCCCGCGAGCCTTCCCTATGATGACGTGAACCGCTTTGTGGAAGACCGGCAAGGTAATCTCTGGATAGGCACCAATGGCGGCGGGCTAATTTACTTCGACAGAAAAAACAATACTTTCAGGCAATACCAACACCAGGCCGGCAACCCTAACAGCATCAGCAATAATGTGATCGTGAGCCTCTGGCTCGATCATCAGAATATACTCTGGATAGGCACTTATTTCGGAGGGCTCAACAGTTTTGATGGTAAAAAATTCACCCGTTACCAGCACCATGAACAAGACTCCTCCTCCCTGGCCGATGATAAAGTATGGGAGATATTTGAAGATAAAGACCAGCGCCTGTGGATAGGCACCTGGGGCGCGGGCCTGGACCTGTTTGACCGCAATACCGGCCGGTTCCAGCACTTTTACCGCAAGAGGACCGGTAACCTGTCGTCCAACTACATCTCCTCACTGATGGACGACCACAAAGGCAATTTGTGGATTGGCACCACCAACGGCGTGCTGGTTTTTTCCCGCGATAAAAAACTTGTGGCCACCTATGCCCATACTACCGATAAAAAAAGCCTGAACAGTAATAATATTACCTGCTTCCTGGAAGACAGCCACAACAGGATGTGGATAGGCACACATGAAGGCCTTCAGCTATTAAATGAGCAAACGGGCAACTTCGAGTTGTTCACCATCGCTGATGGCCTGCCGGATAATATCATCCTCAATATATTGGAAGATAATACGCACAAGCTGTGGCTTTCCACGCCCAGCGGGCTTTGTAGCGCCACGGTGCAACAGAAAGGCAACAACATCTCCCTTTCCATTGTCAACTACGATGAGGCCAACAATCTTCAGAACCGCGAATTCAACGAAAACGCCGCATTTAAAACCAGCGCCGGAGAACTGATCTTCGGAGGCCCTTCCGGTTTTAATATCATCAACACCAGCCAGACGGCCAAACCGGATGATCATCCCAAACTGATCTTCACTGGCCTGCAAATACTGAACAACACGATCAAACCGGGCGAGAAAGTCAACGGCCGTATTGTACTGGCGCAATCCTTGTCGAAACTGAAAGGCATCGACCTCGAATACCGGGAGAACGTTTTCTCTATTGAGTTTACGTCGCTGGACTATGGGCACAAGGCGCATCACCGTTACGCCTATACGCTGGAAGGTTTCAACACGGATTGGCTATACGCAGATGGCGATCAACGCAAAGCCACCTATACCAACCTGAACCCGGGCTATTATGTTTTTAAAGTCAAAGCGCTCAATAACGATGGTTCCTGGAGCGATCCCATATCGCTGAACATCCACGTGCGGCCGCCTTTCTGGCGAACGCCCCTCGCTTTCGTGATATACCTGCTGCTGGCGGTAGGCCTGCTATTGCTGGCACGGCGTATTACGCTGGACAGGATACACATGCGGTACGAAGTGAAGCAACAGCGCCGCGAAGCAGAAAGAGCGCACGCGATAGAACAGGTTAAAACAAAATTCTTTACCAATGTGAGCCATGAGTTGCGAACGCCGCTAAGCCTGATCATCGCGCCATTGGATACCATCATCAAAAATACCCGCGACGAAGTACAACAAAAGCAGTTAGGCCTGGTGCTCCGTAACGCCAAACGCTTGCTGAACCTGGTGAACCAGTTGCTCGATTTCAGGAAAATGGAAGTACAGGCCATCCGGCTGCATCTGTCCATGGGCGATATTATACAGTTCATCAGGGATATCAGTCACTCCTTTGTGGATATCGCTGAAAAGAAAAATATCACGTTTAACTTCTCCTCTACTATCGACAGTCTTGAGATATATTTTGATAAAGACAAGATTGAAAAGATCCTGTTCAACCTGCTGTCTAACGCTTTCAAATACACGCCGGACAATGGCGCGGTGGAGCTGCGGCTTTCCTGCGAACCATCTTCCGGGACGGAGGAAGATACTACGCTCGTTATAGCCATACAGGATACCGGCATCGGTATTCCCGAGAACCAGCAGCAGAAGATCTTTGAGCGGTTCTTCCAAACAGATGTGCCGGCAGATATGGCCAACCAGGGCACTGGCATAGGATTGGCCATCACAAAGGAGTTTGTAAAACTTCACCAGGGCCTGATAACCGTAAAAAGTACGCCGGGTATTGGCACCTGCTTCACCGTTCGTATCCCCGCAAAAAAAATGTACAACCCTGCGGCGCGCAGCACTACGCCACTGGTAACAGAGGAAGACGCCACACAAATGCTGTCTGAAAAAACGCGAAAAAATGATAAATTAAAAACCATCCTTGTGGTGGAAGACAATGAAGATCTCCGCTTCTATCTTAAAGATAACCTGCGGGGCCGGTATCATGTTGAAGAAGCCGCCAATGGCAGGGAAGGCTGGGAAAAAGTGAAGCAATGCAGCCCTGACCTGGTGGTCAGCGATATCATGATGCCGCTATCAGATGGCATAGAGCTGGTCAAAAATATCCGGGCAGAGACAGGCACTGCGCATATCCCCGTTATTCTGCTCACCGCGGTGGGCGATGAAGGCAGGCAGCTACAGGCCTTTTCAGCCGGCGCAAACGATTATATCACCAAGCCCTTCACTTTTGAAATACTGGATTCAAGAATTAAAAACCTGCTGGCCCAGCAAAAGCTGTTACAGAAAAGATTTCAGAAACAGATAGAGGTGAATCCGGCGGAGATAACCGTTACCTCCGTGGATGAGACCTTCCTGCAAAATGCCCTGGATGTGATCGAAAAACAAATGGATAATCCTGATTTTTCTGTAGAAGATTTTGGTGCAGCGATGCACATGAACCGGGTAACGCTTTACCGGAAAATCCTGGCACTTACCGGCAAATCGCCGCTGGAGTTCATCCGCTCCATCCGGCTGAAACGTGCTGCACAGCTGCTGGAGAAGAGCGGAATGACCGTCGCGGAGATTGCCTATAAAGTGGGATTCAACAATCCAAAACAATTTTCGAAGTTCTTTAAAGAAGAGTTCAAGATACTTCCTTCTCAATATACCACGCGTAAAAAAGAAACGGACAGTTAAATATCAATGTTGCGTTATTCCTTTCCAGCTGTCGGTCCTGAAAGGAACGGCCGGCAGGCCACCCGAGTTAACCAGGTTACAAACCGGATTATCCGCCCAGGCATAACGTACAGCCGTTGGCGTTAGTACGCGGTCTGAATAAACGATCACCTCGTCTCCTTCAATAAGGGCCGTGGCCCAGTAAAAATGTTTGTCCGCGCCGGCAATGGCAAAACCGGTCACTGCGCCGCCGTCTTTGGTGGAAAGGCCTTTCCCTGTATTGGTGAAACGGATACGAACACGATGAGCATCTACCTTAAAGCCTGCAAAAGAGGGTCCTGATACAATGCCCTGCTGATGATATACTTGCTTGCCTGCTACCAGCGCAAGCCGGCGACCTACCTCCTGCTTGTTTTTCGGGTGAATATTATCTGCTTCCCCGATGTCGATTATGCAGGCCATACCGGTATTGGGGAGCGACAGCGTCATCGCCTGCGCCTCCCTCACCTCGGCCCATCCGCTCTCTGAAGGCGCCGGCTGAATTTTTTTAAAGTTCGCCAGCTGCACAAACAGGAAAGGGAAAGCGCCTTGCTGCCAGCGTTGCCGCCAGTCTTTGATCAAACCGGGAAACAGCTGCCGGTAGTCGAAACCGGCGCCTTCATTGGCTTCTCCCTGGTACCAGATCGCGCCTTTGATCGCATAAGGCGCCAGGGGATGGATCATCGCGTTGAACAACACAGCAGGATAACAGTGATAGTTCTGTGTTACCGGCAGCGATTCAATGTCTTTTTTATACCGCCAGGGCCCGGCCAGCGAAATTCGTATATCCCCGTCCGTTATATAGATATCTTCTGCCGGCGGGTTCAATCCTCCGCCACCCCATAGGATGGCTATCCTGAGCGTAATAACATTCTCTCCGGTCTTCAGCAGTGCTGCCGGAACCGTATAGCGATGAGACGAGCCGCCATTCCATACCGCTTTGCAGATCTCATGACCATTAACATAAAGGGAGTAGTTCATTTCAGGGCGCCCCAAGGCTATTGTCAGGTCTTTCCCTTTAAAAGATGCAGGCAATGTAATTTTCCTGCGCATCCATGCAATACCTTCGTATGGGCCGCCGAAATCCTTGAACAGCGCAGGCATTTGGATCTGCGGCCACGCAGCGTCGTTAAACGTGTCCGATGGTATATCATGGTCCGTGTTGTTTTGCGGATGATATACGATATCCCAGAACCGTTGCATGTTGAGGCTGTCCTGTACAAAATGAGCGGTGGTCAAGGTATCATTGGCCAGCACCCGCTGCCTGGCAGCCGGCAATGCCAGCAGGCCTTCCCTTCCGGTCCAGGCTTCCACCGGGGTGCCGCCCCAGGCGCTTTGTATAATGCCTATCGGAACGCCTTGTTCCTGGTGTATCTTGCGCGCAAAATAATATGCCACCGCGGAGAACTGGCCGGTATTGGCCGTATCACAGGCTTTCCATTTTCCGTTCACAATATCCTGTTGCGGCGTAAGGCTTTTGTTATGTTCCACAACCAGGAAACGTATCTGCGGCCAATTAGATGCGGCAATCTCTTTCGCGGCATCCTTCGCATCTTTCACCGGCCACTCCATATTGGATTGACCGGAAGCTAACCACACATCGCCGATCAACACATTTTTAAATTCCACATTGCCTCCCCTGGAGGATACTTTCAGCGTATAAGGGCCGCCGGCTTTACGGGCCGGAAAACGGAGCATCCATTTTCCGTCTTTACCTGTTACGGCGCTCGCCTGCGCTGCGCCCAGCTTTCCCGTAACCTGCATTCCCGGCGAAGCCCATCCCCACACGGGGATGGGCTGATCGCGCTGTAGCACCATACTATCGCCAAATACTTTGGGCATCGTTATCTGCGCAAAGATGCCAGTATAAAAGAGACAACTTAATATCGTCCCGATAAATAATTTCTTCGTCATAAATCCTTACCTATTGTTGTTTCGCGACATAGTTATATACCAGCAGCGCCGGTCCATCGCAGGATGTTCTCAACACGCCCAGCTGCATGGATTTTTCTGTCAATGAGATCAACCGGATATTGCCCCATGCGGATACGCAGGCGTCGCGGCCGGCATCGTGGATAGGCGTGGCATCTGTCATGGTGAGCTTTTTGTTATTGGCGTCCAGATAGAAACTGCCGTTCTCTGTGCCTCGGGAAGGTATTTGGGTATGCACCACTTTCACAAACGGGCCTCCCTTGAGGCTGAACGTCATGGTACCATAATCGCCGCCTGGCATAAGCCAGGTGTTGTCGGCATATTTGGGCGCCCACGACCAGCAATCGCCGCCGGCTTTCATGCAGTTGCCACCCCAGCCGGCATCTGTGCCATAGAAGAAAAGCGGTCCGTCAAAAACGCTCGCCTTGATATCCAATATCCATGTCTTTTCCTGGCCCACGCCGCCGGTCAGCGCATTCCACAAAGGATCGTTGACGTAATTCAGGTTATCGGCGGTAACATGGATCAGCACAGAATCCAGCTGCACGATACCGCCGCCCGACAGCGCCGAACGTCTGATTACATAGTCGCCTTTGAAAGCAAAGTGAATAGTGTCTGTCTGGCGGCTGGATCTGCCGGTACCGTAATCCCACACGGGAATCACTTCATTGGTATGATTGATTACATAGATGGTATTGCCTCCCGGGTCCACCGTCATGTCTTGCTTCACTTCCATGTTGATGGCTGATTTATCGGGCAATGGCGGCAGACTATATTCTTTCTTCTTACAGGAAAGTATAGCGGATATAAAGATGAGCAGCAGCAATGTTACTGGCTTCAGGTATGACAGTTTGTTCATAGTTATAAGTTTGTGAGATGATCACCAGCCTGCATTTTGTTTCAATACGCCGTTCGACAATGTTATCTGCGAATAGGGAATTTGCGACAGGCCTTTTGTTTCAATGATCTTGCCGGCCTGTATGGTTTTGGTGGTAGTCACATCGCCGTTTTTCACCGTGGTTGTTTCTGCGATGGCCGCCGCTGCAACAGTAACGCCCTGACGAAGCAGGTCCCAGTAACGGATACCTTCTCCGGCAAATTCCAGTCTTCTTTCATTGAAAATATTCACCTGGTTAACGGGCAGCTGTACGAAGTTTTCAGCGTAAGCGCGCTTGCGCACATTGTCGAAATACAGCTGCGCATTGGGAGAGCCCAGTTCTGCCGCCATCAGCAACACATCGGCATAACGGATGGATACATAATCCTGGTACTGTCCGATCATAAAGTTGGTACCGCCCAATTTCACTGCGAGGCTGTTGCCTGCTGAATCTACCAGCGGTGTATATTTCTTCATATAATAACCCGTGTATTCTCTCTGGTCTTTACCATTCGTAAACGCCAATCCTTCATCAGCAATGGAGATGATGGTCGCCTTTCTCCTGGTATCGCTGGCAGCGTAAGCATTCCACAGCCTCGGATTAACGGTGCTGCCGCCCCATCCCATGCCATAAGGGAAAAGACTCTGACCACGAAGCCCGTTCATCACCATCCAGTAGTTGCCATCTGCATTTCCGTTGTAATCACTGGTATAAGTGTATTTGATGGCAAATACTGTTTCCTTGTTATCTTCTCCCACGTAATTATCGAGCGATGCTGCGGGCCAGAGGTTCGCAAATTTTTCCACGAGTCCGAAGCCGCCATTGCTGATCACATCTTCCAGGTAGGTCAGCGCCTGTTGTTTAGACACGGTACCCACCAGGTCCGTCTTGTTGTAATAACCGGTATAATAGAGGAACACGCGCCCCATTAGCGCTTCCGCCGCCCATTTGGTTACCCTGCCATGTGTAGCGGCAGGCTGGCTCGTATAATTCACGGCAGGAAGATTATTCACGGCAAACGTCAGGTCTGTTGCAATGAGCTTATACACGCTATCGGGGCTGGCCTGCGGAACATTATCGGTAGTGGGTTTCGCCAGCAGCGGTACATTGCCCCATAATCTCACCATATCAAAATAGAGGTATGCGCGTATAAATCTCGCCTCGGATTCATACACCGGGCGCAGGTTCTCGCTGCCTTTCCAGTCTACCTGGTCGAGATGTGTGAGCAGCATATTGGCGCGATAGATAGCCTTGTAATAGGCGTTCCAGTTATCGCTGTATAATCCCTGATCGGAAGGAGAACGGAGCTTGTCAAATTCATCGATCATCTGGTAACCGAAACCATCGGAGTTGCCGGTACCGCCGAAAGCGTTGTCAGACATTATTTCCGATGCTATGGGAAATGAAACGCCGCCATTCCACACGGTTTGCATACCATCGTATACCCCTACCAGCGCTTTAAAAGCGTCGCCGGGGGTTTTATAGAAGTTCTGTTCTGTTGCGGTAGTAACATCTTCTGTATCGAGAAACTTTTTGCTGCAGGCCGCCAGCGATACCAGCGCGAGGAGCAATGTATAAATATGTAGCTTTTTCATCTTCTTGTAGATTTTGATTAGAAGCGGAGATTAGCGCCTATCATAACTGTTCTGGGCCTTGGATAATAACCGAGGTCGACGCCGCTCGAGAAACCTTCATTGTAGCCAACTTCAGGGTCCATGCCGTTATATTTCGTAAAGGTGAAAGCGTTCAATACGGAAGCGTATATACGTAGTTTTCCCGTGTAACTGTGGGGCATCAGTTTAGAGAAATCATAGCCCAGCGTGATGGTATTGATACGCAGGAAACTGCCGTCATGAATGTAGAGGTCGGAGAACTGTGTCCAGTTGCGATTGTCTTCCGTCACCCTCGGCATCGTGTTGGATGTGCCCGGGCCATGCCAGCGGCTGAGGATCGCCGTGGAGTAGTTGCCAAACGCGCCGGACTGATCCCGCCACGATTGTACGATCTTGTTGCCGGCCACGCCTGACCCTTGTATCTGCAAGTCAAATCCTTTATAATCCAGCGCTATGTTGAAGCCGAAAGTGAAATGAGGATTGGGATCGCCGATCATGGTTTTGTCGTTGGCATCGATAACGCCATCGCCATTGAGATCAACGAAACGCACATCGCCAGGCTTCGCATCCGGTTGGATAGGCTTGCCATTTTTGCTTTTATAGTCATTTACTTCTGCTTCCGACTGGAAGATACCGGCTGTTTTCAATCCCCAGAAATAGCCGATGGGCAGGCCGTTTGCGGCCCTGTAAAATTCGAGGGCATTTGAATAGAGCGTATTGGTGCTCCCGTGGATGATATGATCATTCGTCGGGATGTTGCCCACTTTGTTCTTGTTGTAAGCGCCGTTAATACCGATGGTATAATTGAAAGATTTACCGATGTTGTTTTGATAGGTCAGTCCCAGTTCCACGCCGGTGTTGCTGACGTCACCGCCGTTGATCAGCGGCGCATCAGCGCCGGCAGTAGCCAGTATTGGCGCGGTGATCAGCCAGTCTTTTGTTTTTTTGATATAGTAGTCGAATGTTACGCTCAGGTTCTTCATGAGCGAAGCGTCGAAGCCGATATTTGTTTGTTCTGATGTTTCCCATTTCACGTTGGGATTGGCCAGCCTGCTGGGATAGGCGCCTTGCGTATTGGCGCCTTCCACCGGTCCGAAGATGTAAGCGGCATTACTGAAAGAGATGGGCGACAGGTACTGATAGGCTGCTACGTTCTGATTGCCCACCTGGCCCCAGCTGGCGCGCAGCTTGAAGAAGTCCAGCCAGTGGAGGCTCTGCATAAAGCTTTCTTTGGAAGCCACCCATCCGGCAGAAACGGAAGGGAAATATCCCCAGCGGTTTTCCGGCGCAAAGCGGGAAGAGCCATCAGCGCGGAAGGTAGCGTTCAGGAGATATTTTTCTTTGTAATTATACTGCAACCTGCCGAAGTAAGATGCCAGGGAATTGGTGAACGGACCACCGCTCACGCTCATATAGGGCGCGCCCCTGTTCACGTTCTGCGCTACGGAAAGATAGGCATGCCACAGATCTGCTACACGCAGGTCGCGGTTGTTGCCGGTCATGCTCACGCCAGTGGCTTTCAGTGCAGAGCTACCTGCCATCACGGTGAAACTGTGATCATTGCCAAGGGTGAAATCATAACTGAGGGAGTTGTCGAACTGTATGGTCTGACCGCTACCCATCGACTGCGTTACCCTGGAAGTATCGTTGAAGGAGTAGATAGAAAGATGGTATACCGGCGTGAGGCCATGGCTCTGATTGGCATAGTAGTTCAATCCCAGGCTGGTACGGAATTTCAGGCCTTTGATGGGTTCTGCCTGCAAGTACACATCACCAAAGAGCCCCTGGCTGCTGTTGCGGCTCTGGTTGGAATAATACATCACCGCGTAGGGATTGGCTTCGCCGGTATTCCAGGCCTGATCCGGCTTTCCGGGATACCAGCCTGTTTTATCAGCAGCGAAGAAATTGCCATTGTTGTCATACATCGGCAGGAAAGGGCTGGTAGTAAAGGCTGAACGCAGCGAGTTATTGTACAGGTTACCTACCATAACGCCATAAGTGTTCTGGTAATTGAAGGTCAGGTGTTCGCCAGCTTTGACAATATCCTTATATAATTTATGTTCGGAATTGATACGGAAAGTATAGCGTTCCAGGTTGGAGATGTCGGCCCCGCCTACAATGCCGCCCTGGCTGGTGTAACCTAACGATAACGAATATACGGAGCCGGCGCCGCCGCCCTGTACGCCCAGCACATAGTTCTGTGTAGGCACATTCTTTTTAAACATCTGGTCCATCCAGTTGGTATTTACCGGCAGGTTGTTGATCACATCATTGGTGAAATAGGGCGTTTTACCAGAGTTCACGGCCGCCTCGTTCATGATAATTGCGTACTCTTTTGCATCGAGCAGCTTTGCTTTGCGGGCTACGTTCTGCACACCATAATAAACATCCAGTGTCACCTGCGCTTTCTGATTGATCTTGCCGCTGCGCGTGGTAACGAGGATCACCCCGTTGGCCGCCTGAGAACCGTAGATGGCAGCAGAAGCGGCATCTTTTAATACATCGATGGAAGCAATATCTGCGGGATTGAGGTAAGTGATATCATTGGTCTGTACCCCATCCACCACATACAGCGGAGCAAAATTGCCCACGGTGCCTTTACCGCGGATGATCACGTTCATGGCCGAACCGGGCTGACCGGAATAGCTCGTGAGCTGCACGCCGGGCGCCTGTCCCTGCAAGGCTTGCAGCGCATTGGTGGTGCTTTGTTTTTGCAGGTCGTCTCCCTTCACTTGCAAATTAGCGCCGGTAACGAGTTTCTTCTTTTGCACACCATAACCGATCACTACAATGTCTTCAATCTGGGTAACAGCTTCCTGCAATTGCAGACTCATTTCTGTGCTGGTCACTTTTACTTCCTGCGGCACATAACCAACGGAAGTGACTACCAGCACGGCGCCGGGAGCGGCATCGATCTTAAAGAATCCGCCATTGTCTGTAACAGTGCCTTTAGTTGTTCCTTTAATGGTAACTGATGCGCCAGCAACAGCTCCGGCTGTTTTACCGGAAGTGATCCGGCCGCTTATCTGCTGCGTTTGTGCAATAACGGAGTGACTTATCAGTAGCACGACAATGAGCCATGTGTATAGCCGCCACTGTCCTGTATGCTTTTTATTTTTTTTCATAAAAGACGGGAATTTGGGTTTTGGTACTTGATGAACCTGCGCTTATATTTTGATGGTTATTCTTTTTCCTTCATAACGTATTTCCTGATCGGCTTTTCCGTCCGGGTCCAGTGCTTTGGGTGTTGCAGCAGCAACCTTTATCACCCGGAATGTCCGCTGCTGCAGCATTTCGTTGTATGTTCCCTTACGGTCGCCTATCGTCAGTGTCTTTGTGTTTTCATTGTAGTCAATGGGAATAATAGTGAACTGTCCTTTCTCGTAGTTATAAGAACTGCCATCATCTTCATACAGGCGGAAAGCGCCATTCTTGCCTGTGTAGACGTACAATGTAATGGTGTCGGCAGGCTTTTCAGTGGCGTATTGCAGCGCAGGGCCGAGAGGGATGATGGCGCCTTCTTTCACGTACAGTGGCATGCGGTTATACGGCGCATCCGCGGAGATCCTTTTGCCGCCTGCATTCCAGGCGCCGGTGTAAAGGTTATACCAGCCCTGTCCGGCGGGCAGGTATACTTCCCTGCTGCGTTGTTTGTAATGATACACCGGGTTCACCAGCAAGGAAGGGCCGAGCATAAACTGGTCTCCAATATTCAACACGGAAGTATCTTTGGCAAAGTCCATGACCAGTCCGCGCATGATGGTATAATTCTCGTGGTAAGCTGCACCGGCCAGTGAATAGGTGTATGGCAACAGTCTATACCGTAGCTTGTCGTAATACAGAAAACTTTCGTAAGCCGGATGATCTTCCGGTGCGACGTTAAATATTTCGCGATAAGGAAACTGGCCATGAGAGCGGAACAGCGGCACAAAGGCGCCGAACTGCGTCCAGCGTGTGCTTAGTTCCCGCCATTCTTCCAGGCTTTCCGCATCGGGCTTTTCAAATTTTGCCGGTACTACAAATCCGCCGATGTCCATGGTCCAGTAAGGAAGACCGGATAAAGAGAAGTTGACGCCGGCAACTATCTGCGTTTGCATATCCCGCCAGGTGGCGCCGATATCGCCGCTCCAGATCGCCGCTGCATAGCGTTGAGAGCCGCCGAAGCCGGAGCGGGTAAGCAGGAACACTCTTTTACCGGGGTCCGTTTGCCGTTGGCCTTCATAAATACCTTTGGCATTTTGCAGGGGATAGGCATTCAGGTATTCGGCGGCAGGGCCCAGCGCGGTGGGCGTCATCTGTTGCTTCCGTTTTTCCGGGCTCACGTTGGAGAGGATGTCGGGTTCGCTGGCATCCATCCACCAGGCATCAATGCCTTTGGCATATAGTTTCCGGTTGATCAGGTCCCAGAAGCCTTTGCGGGCATCTTCATTAAAAGCGTCGTAAAACGTAGATACGTAACCGTTACCGATCCAGTCTCTCTGTTCATCTGCAATATTCCTTTTATAGAGCCATCCTTTTTTATCAAATTCCTGATAGGCAGGGATATCTTTATAGAACTTGGGCCATACCGATATCATGATCTGTGCATGGTATTTTTTGTGCAATGCATCGATCATGCTGTCGGGCGAGGGGAACCTGGCGGCATCAAACTCCTGGCTGCCCCAGGCGTTTTCTTTCCAGTAGCTCCAGTCCAGCACGATATTATCGAGCGGTATGTTCTTTTGGCGGAACTGCGCTACCGTGGAGAGTATCTCGTCCTGCGTTTTGTATCGCTCGCGGCTTTGCCAGAAGCCCATTGCCCATTTTGGAACGATGGGCGCTTTACCGGTGAGTTCGCGGTATCCGGCGATCACTTCATCCATATTGCCGCCATGCACGAAATAATAATCTACCTGGTGGCCTGCTTCCGAAGAGAAACCAAAACAACGCTGTTCCTCCTGGCTCAGTGGCGCCTGCCATTTCAGCGACAGATAGGACTCGGTGCTTTCGGGCTTCCATTCAATCCTGACGGGCACCTTCACTCCTTTTTCAAAATTGACGGGCACCAGTGCTGGCGCGGGATTCCATGCCTTGCGCCAGTGATCCAGTACCAGCTTGCCATTGAGCCATACTTTCAAGGTGCCGCCGAAAGTAAACCGCAGTTGATGCAAGCCGGAAACATGACTGGCCAGGCTTCCCTCCCACGATGTCATGCCCGTGGCCGGTGTGAACCCTTGCGGAAGCACAGCTTTTGAATCTCCCAGAAATTCCATGTTAATCGCTGATTCCGCCCGTGTAGCCGTGATCTCCTGTGGCTTACGGGCATCGTTGGCGTAGACGGCAGTGAGCCATCCTTCCTCACCGTTTTTGGAGAACAGCTGCAAAGCAGACAATGGATGCAAAGGCCGCACATCCCCGGCTGTTGTTAGTGAGTAATTGTTCCAGAGGATACCATAATTTTTTTGAGAGATCAGAAAAGGAATGGCTACTTCGGTATTGTTCTGAAAAAAAGTGACCTGTTGTCCTTTGTAATTATATACGCCATCCTGGTGCTGTCCGAGCCCATACCAGCCGTCATTAGCGGCGCCTTCGAACTGTTGGGTAAGATGATAATAAGGCTGGCCTTCAAATACAGCGGATTCAAAAGCCCGGCCGCCGGCGGGTTTCTCCGCCAGTATTTTTTCGCCTGCGGCATCCAGGAAAGCAACGGCGCCTGTTTTCAATTTTACAAGAACCGTCAGCTTTTTTGTTTTAAGTGTAAGGGATTCGTTGGAGGCGGTCAGTTTCCATTCAGGCATTGGCCTGTTGATATTGACCGTCATCAGGTTTTGCTGCGGCGGCAGCTCTTTTCCCGGCGCGGCTACAACCCTGATAATATCATCGGTAATTACATACAGCCGGACGATGTTGGAAGAACCTGTAAAGGAGGGGTCGGTATAAACAATGACCCCATCTTTAGTTTGTGAATAAAACGGCGTGCCAGCCATGGAAGCGTGGCAAACGAGCATTAGCAAAAGCCAAGCGACAGTTATCGTCCCTTTCATAACGCGTTGAAAATCTTACGTGGAATAATGACGTAAAATTGAAGAATATGCGCGAATGCAAGGGATAGCAGATGTTACATTCTAGGGTATCAAATGTTGCAAATCAAGGTACAGGCGCGATCATGGCGGCAAAACCTCCGGCCCGGAGCAGTTGTACGTCCACGGTACTGTTCTTGTCAACGACGCTGTACTGGATGTTGAAGGCTTTGTCGTGCGTACCGTCTGCCATCAATGTCAACTTATACTTTGTATTTTCTTTCAGGAAATCGCAATGGATCGTTTTCTTTTTCGCTCCTTGTCCGGCGCTGATCCCTCCGATAAACCAGGTATCCGCTTTCCGGCGGGCAATGATCACATCTTGTCCGGGGTATCCGTCCAGCAGTTTGGTATCGTCCCATGCGGCGGGCACTGATTTCAAAAAGGATTGGACGGCATTGGGCAAATCCTGATAGCCTTCCGGCCTGTCGGCCATATGCTGTATACCGGATTCAAACAATACGCTCAGGGCCAGCTCGTGCCCGTAGGAGGTGATATGCGGAAACTGTGCGTTGGTGAATGTCACTGGCGTATAGTCCATCGCGCCCACTACATTTCTTGTAAAAGGAAGGATGGAATTATGTTCAGGCGCCGATATGGTAAAGTCGGGGCCATAGTTATACCATTCGGCGCCGCGCACCGCTTCGCTGGTCATGAGATGGGGATATGTTCTCGTCCAGCCCCGCGGCACGATGCAGCCGTGAAAGTATACCATGATCTCTGCGCGGGCGGCATCTTCCAGGATATCGAGATAGTATTTGATCATATCCTGTTTTTCATTTTCGAAGAAGTCTATTTTCACGCCTGCCACGCCCAGCTTTTTTAATTTGGTAAATTCCGCCATCCTGCTTTCATGCGTCAGCAGGCGGTCGCGCGGAGTGGCGGCAACATTGGTATGCGGGCCGCCGGAATTATACCACATCAAAGGTTTCACGCCTTTCGATAAAGCATATTTTGCGGCATCTTCCAGGTTGCCGCCATTGCTCATGGCATCCCATTCCCAATCGAACAGCGTGTAAGGCCAGTTCATGGCGGCGGCCAGGTCGGTGAATTGGCAGACAATTTTATAGTCTTTGGTGCCGTGGTTGTGGGACCAGTAGTTCCATGATGCAATGCCTGGTTTGATCCAGTCTGTGTTTTGAATGACCGAAGGAGACGATACATCATCCACAAGCGTAGACGCCACAATATCAGCAAGGCTGCCCATGATCACCACCCGCCAGGGCGATTTCCATGGCAGTGTGATCACCGGTGCGGCGGCTCCTATGCCGTTGCCATCACGCGGATCGGGGAAAGTGATTTTATATCCGGAAGAGTCGGCGATATTGCTGAGCTTAGTGCCGCAGTAGTTGCGGTCTACATCTGCTTCATGCAGCAGGAACCAGCAGGATTTATCTTCCGGCTGAAACAGCGCCGGGTAGCACCATTCCTGTTTCAGCACTTTTTCGTTTTTCATGGCGGTATAATAGCCTTCGTTGGGTGCATTCCATTTCTCCATCCAGCGCATGGTTGCCGGCGAAATGGAATAGGTGGTCAATTCATCCTTGATGGTAAATGTTCCTTTCTTTTCAGGAAATTCATAACGGAAGGCGATGCCATCATTATATACCCTGATGATCACATTGAGTTTTTCTTTGGCCGGATTCTCAAAAGCGGCCACCACTTCATTGGCCTGGTTGGTGCAAAGCGATTTCTTTCCATGCAGGGCAGTATACTTTTCATTGATCAGCCGCGGTTTACCCGCTTGCAGGAATTTCAGGTGTTTAGAAAAATCCTGATCACTGCGAACCAGGCCCAGATCAATTTGAGGAATGACGACAGATGTTTTGCCATCCGTATTGTAAGCGGCATTGAGGTACCACTCACTGTTGTCTGCCTTTAGTTTGGGATAAAGCGCCACCGTTATTTTCCGGTCAGGCGATTGTATAGTCAATTGTTGCGCGTACAATAAATTTGCGCTGGCAGCAAAGACCAGCAGTATCATCATCCATCTTTTCATTTGCAGGGAAATAATTTGTGTGTGTATCACGTGGAATCCTATCTACCTGCAAGAAAATAAAAAATTGTCATTCTTACAATTATTTATGCTTACTTTTATTTTAATAACCTAATCTGTGATCTATGAAATTGAACACCATTAACCGGCGCAACTTTCTCGCCCAGTCCGGCATGGCTGCAGCGGCCATTCTCCTCTCTCCTTCTGCTTTTGGCGCATTGTCCAAACCCAGGTTTAAAATGGGCCTGCAGTTGTATACTATTCGCGAAGCCATGGAAAAAGATGTTACCGGCACATTGAAAAGAATTGCTGGCATGGGCTACCAGGATGTAGAAACATACGGATTCGATCCTGTGCATATCGGCTACTATGGCCGCAGCGCAAAAGACTTTAACCAACTGCTGCGGGACAATGGACTAAGTACCGCCAGCGGCCACTATGAGCTGTATAAATACCTGAATGCAACAGAAGCGGAACTCCTCGCCTATGTTGACCAATGCATCGCCGGCGCTAAACAACTGGATCAAAAATATATCACCTGGCCCTGGCTGGCGCCGGAAGACAGGAGCATCGATAAATTTAAACTACTGGCCGCCAAACTGAATACGATCGGGGCGCGGATAAAAGCGGCAGGGCTGGGCTTTGCGTATCACAATCATGACTTTGAATTTGTTGACCACAACGGCATCAACGGCTATCAGATCATCATGAAAGAAACAGATCCCGACCTGGTGAAATTACAAATGGATATGTATTGGGTGGTGCGCGCCGCAAAAAAACAGCCTGTTGAATTTTTCAAACAACAGCCCGGCCGCTTTGTGATGTGGCATATTAAAGATATGGACCGCCAAACAGCCGACTACACGGAGTTAGGAAGAGGCGCTATCGACTATACGAAAATACTGTCGGATTTCAATATGGCAGGCATGCAATATTATTTCCTGGAACAAGGCGGCAACTTCCGCACCGGCGACGCGATGGACAGTATCAGCGAAAGCGCTGATTTCTTCAAGCGCAAGCTCCGGAAATACCTGTAACGTATAGGCGTTTCCGGTACTGTGAGTACCGGAAACGCCTGTTTTAAATCTTGTATAATACGCCGGTAAAAGCGATCATGATCAGGAGGGTAACTATCCCTCCCGCAATACAAATACCAAGCGTTTCTTTTTTATAGCTGCGTTGAAGATGCCCGTCGGGCCGCTGTTCCATCCTCTTGCTGTAATGCGCAGCAGCGATATGCGCAAACACCGCTACCAGCGATAACGTATAATAAGGAATGAAAAATAATTTTTCGGGATAATGATTAGCCACGCCGGCGGCAAAATAAAAATCGGTATTCATCTTCCACTGGAATCGCCCGCGCAATACCGCCTGTACATGATAGATCATAAAAAAAGACAGATACAATCCGCTTAATACCTGCACCACTACATAAAAAGGCTGGCGAACAAATCCCTTTCTGACCGCCAGACTGATACCGCTGATCACCTGAAACCCCACGCAGCACAGCAACACCAGCTCCAGCGGCCAAAACCGGTAGATATGTCTTAGTATATTCATGACCGTTATATGCCACTGCGGCCCGCCGAGTGCAAACAGATGATTGCTTATATGCAGCAGTAAAAAAGAGGCCAGCACAATACCGGAAGTATGGTGCAGCCGTTTCATAGATAATTTCATAAGCTGAAGGAACGACACATATTTGTCAAATTTACAATTGTAATTTTTGCTACCGCTACTGAACGATCTTGAGCACCTTGCATTTTTTTGTCCAGCCTCTCCCCTTCGCTTCTACTACATAGGCGCCTGTTTTCAGCGCTGCGCCCACAGACAAAAGGTCTGAAGCTGATGGGCGCACTTTTACTTCCACCATTTTCCCCGAGGCGTCAATAATGGTGATACGTTCTATGCTATCCTGTTTATCTGCTTTAATGCTGAAAGTAGAGGTAAAGGGATTCGGGTATACATTCAGTTCATTGGCGGACGGGTGGGCAAGGGCCATAGTGGAGCTTGTTGCCGCCATTGCCGCCAGCGCAACGCCGGTCATGGTCCATTGTTGATTATAGCTGCTGCTGCCCGACCACTGCGCCAGATCAGCGCCATTGGCCGTTTGCCCCAAGCCGTCAAGATACAGCCCTGTGGCGCGGTTCTTTAGCTTGATATAACTGTCTGTTACCTCCACCTTCCATTGCTGGTTATAGCTGGCACTGAGGCTCCATTGACCGGCAACCGACCCGTCGGAGGATCTTCCCATCCCGTCGAGATACAGCCCGGTGGCGCGGTTCTTCAGCCTGATGTAGCCATCGGCGGCTTCCACAGCCCACTGTTGCGCATCGCTGCCACTATTGCTCCACTGCCCTGCATTGGCGCCATTGGTATTTCTGTACATACCATCTGCCAGCAGGCCGCTGGCGCGGTTCACCAGCTTCACATATCCGGGAGCGTTGCCGGCGGCTTTCATGATAGTGGAAATCGTTTCCTGGTCCAGCACAGCGCCGGTACCGCGATCGTACATCTCTTTATTGATATCCCAGCAGAAAGGAATGAATCCCTTTGCCCTGGCAGCGCTCACGAAATAATCGTAGTAATGCCATCTCGATGCATTGTGCAAAGCCTGATCAGAAGGAGGATTCAGCGATCTTCTGATGGCCGCATATTCTCCGATGATCACCGGTATGCCTTTATCAATGAACTTCGTTTTCATGAGGTTCAATTCAGCATCCATATAACTCTCTTCTCCCCAGGTGGCATTGCGCGAAGCGTCGGTAGTGGAATGGTAGTTGGCGCCCCAGTAATAGAACATGCTCCCCCATGTTTCGTCTTTTGTCAACAGTGCAAACTGGGAAGGGCTATAGTAATGCACTTCCATCATTAAACGGTTGGCAATGGGATCTGTTGGCAGGGTGTTCATCAGCGTATTCGTCTTATCTATATCTGTAGCCGGTCCCTGGATGATCAGGGTGCGGGAGCTGTTGTTGGCGCCCGTAGCCCGTACAGCGTTGATGAATGTTTGATGGTAAGACAACAATACAGACATGCCGGTGGCGTCGTTCACATTCGGCTCATTGGCGCTGGCGAACAGCAGATGCTCATTATAGTTTTTAAAGTAATTGGCAATCTGCGTCCAGTAGTTTTGCTGTTTGGCATTTACCTGCGCCTGCGCGGCCGTTGTAACGTTATTTTCCAGCCAGCCGTTGTCCCAGTGTATATTGAGGATAACATAGAGACTGTCGCGCAGACAGTAGTCTACCACTTCCTTTACACGGGCCATCCAGGCCGGATCGATCACGCCGTTGGTGCTGTGGCAATCCCATGAGCATGGCAGTCGTACGGCATTAAATCCGGAAGCCTTCACGGCATCGATCGTAGTTTGCGTGGTGAGCGCGCCGCCCCAGGCGGTTTCCCCGCAAATGGCCTCCAGCGTGTTGCCGAGGTTCCAGCCCACTTTCATTTTGCCGGCGATAGATTGGGCTGTAGGTAATTGGGCTGACATTGACAGACTTGCAAAAAGCAGGATTAACAACTGCACCGCGATGCGCATGCAGGTGGGAACGTGGTGTTGAACATTGGTACGTGGCATAACAAAGTGGTTAAAGTTATTCTTTCCAGACAAGCACGCCGCCTGGTTTTACAGTTTTTTCTCCGATCATTATTTTGGCAGATGCAGGGATGTTCATGGCGTAATCATCAGACGAATAGTTCACTGCCACGTAAAAACCATCGCGCCAATAGACAAACACGCCCGGCGGATAATCCTCCGTGGTGGCGCCTGCCGCCGTATAGACATCACGCAGTACATCTTTCTCCAGCTTTGCATCGTCCGTATCTACGCCGATGTAAGTAACGTCGCCTTTGCCAAGGCGGCGCTTTACTACAGCGGCAGCGCCTTTATAAAACTGATCGTTGTATATGGCCACCGCTTCCGTGTTTTTATCCGGTTGTAGCAGGTCGCCCCAATTGTTCCAGCTATAGTGGCCTGATTTCGTTTGTACGTCACCGTAGTATTGATCCGGCAACATATCGAAGGCGCTGATACGGGCGCCGATCAATGAAGACAAGGGAGCAGCCCAGCCAGCTTCCCAGAGGTAGCCTGCACGGTTTTTGGCCGCCGTGCGGCAGGTGATGATCAAATGCCCGCCATTGGCGGCGTATGCCTGCCATTTCTTTATCAGCGCGCTGTCTACCAGCTCGTATGCCGGTACGATCACAAATTTGTATTTCGACAGGTCGGCTGTTTCAGCAACCACATCAGCCTGAGCGCCGAAAGATTTGGCGATCTGCAAAAACTTGATCGGATAATTCCAGGTATCCCACTGCCTGGTTTGCCGCTGCTGATCGAAGGACCAGTAGTTCTCCAGGTTCCAGAGGATGGCGGTAGCACGCTTCGCCAGTTTTTCCGGTAAGGGCGCATTCACATCAGCTTCTTTCCGCAGCAGGTTCATCTCCTTCATGAACTGCATATAATCATTTCCGCCTGGCGAGGGCGTTACGCCATCGGTGAGCATAATACCGGAATGATATTGTTCAGCGCTATAGTTGATCTGACGGAAACGATAAGAGCAGGCCAGCTTTCCGCCCGCCGCAAAAACGTGGTACAGCCACATGCGCACCGTGCCCGGCAATGGCAAGGGCGTAAAATTGCCCCAGTTGACCGTTCCCGGCTGTATTTCCATTGCTCCGCTAAAGCCGCCTGTTGCTTTGTAATATTCGGCGGCAAAGAGTATCACATTGCTGTTACCCAGGCGGAAGCCCTGTTTGCCGATGTTATAAGTTCCACCGTTCGGATACGCAGTGTAGGTGGCAAAGTCCAGCGCCTTGGTACGCCGCGGATCTGCGCCGGTACATACTGCCGTGTAATTGGTAGTGATGAACTGCTGCTGCGAAATATATTTCCGTAAAGTATGGGCCTGAAAATCGAGGAATGCCGCCTGTGCATCCGCCAGGTATCGTTTGAAATCGAGCACGGCGTGCGGGTTGCTGCCCCACCAGCCTACGAGGTTCACATTCGGAATGATGACCTGATCAAAACTGCTGTACCACTGGCTCCAGAAAGCGTTGCCCCATACGGCATTCAGCGTATCGATGCTATGGTATTTATCTTTCAGCCATTGCCGGAATGCTTCCTGCGAAGAAGGGCTGAAATCGGGCTTTGCGTCTGGTTCATTATCCAGTTGCCAGCCGATGATGTTTTCATTTTTTCCATAACGCTGCGCCATTTTAGTGACGATGATCTCCACAAAGCGGCGATACGCCGGGTTCACGATAGCGCCCAGGCCACGGGTGCCATGTTCGCCGCGGATATACTGGCTGTTCATCAGGAAAGTTTCCGGGTATTGATGGCGCATCCATGCAGGCGTGGTGGCAGAAGGCGTGCACATCACCACTTTCAGGCGATACTTTGCACAGAGGTCCATTACTTTGTCCAGCCAGCCAAAGTCAAACTTTCCTTCTTCCGGCTCCATCTTGAACCACGCAAATTCTGCGAGGTGCACAAACTCGAATCCCATCTCCGAAATCCGTTTGATATCGCGTTCCCAGAGGTTCGGGTCCCAATGTTCGGGATAATAATAAATGCCCGTTGTGATCAGTCGCCGGGCCGGGAAAAAAGGATGGTCCTGTTGGGAAAATGCCTGCGATGTGATGAACGTTATCAATAACCATAACAACAAAATGTGTTTCTTCATTTATTCGATTTTATCATTAAACTATCTTTTGATCTTGACGACCCTTATATTGTCGATGGCGGCATAGAAGCCTGTAGCGGTGGGCGATGCAGAGAAATTGGCCGTTTGGATATTTACCGGGCCGGCGCCGGTATTGGTGAGCAATGTGGTGAGGTCAGCGGCGCTCACGCCTTTGCCGTCGTTGGAGCGGAAGCTGCTAAAGGGGATGGTCACAGTACGCCAACCTTTGGTGACGTAGTTGGCAGCAGTGCCTGTAGCGCTCTGCCATGGCTCATAACGGGCCATATAATCCCTGCTGTAATTCCTGACCACATACAAGGTGGTGCCATTCCAGGCCGATGGTACATTGATCTCAAATTTCAGCGCGTAGCGATCCAACGGCGCCTGGAGGCTATCGCGCGGTACCCACTGCACTTCGTTGGTATTGATGCTGCGCTGGTTGTTCCACCAGCTGCCGTCGCCGCCGGCGAGCACGTCGTTCTTCAGCACCGCGTAATTACCTTTGTTGCCGGGAAAATCTGTTCCTGTATTTTCGAGATTAGTGCCCCAACTGAAAGGATTGATGTCGTCGAAGTTGCAGAGCATACCGGTGCTAAGGTCGTTTACATTGTAAGCCGTTGAATCTGCTCCCGATTTTGTTATCACTGTAACTTTGCCGCTATGGCTCAATTGCGGCAGTATAAAACCGATGGATGCCCCATCTCCTGCGGCAGTGAAATTATTGATCTGCTGGCCGGCAAACATCACCTGCTGTGTAAAAAAGAAATTAGTGCCATATATGTAGACTGAATCGCCGGCATTGGCATTTTCATTGGAAACGCCAGTGATGACGGGCGGCGGCGCCACAATACTGAATTTAAAAGTGGTCGTGCCCCGTGACGTGACGTAGCGGATAACATTCATATTATCAGCGCTGATAGATGGAAAAGGTATGACTGCCGGCACCTGCATCACGGCGCTGGTATCAGAAAACATCACGCTTTTAATACTGGCGGGCACACCGTTGAAAGTTACTGCCAGCGCGCCTTGTAGATGATGACCACACAATACTACCCACTGCCCCGGCAACACCGACGTCAACAACGTATCGCCTGGCGTGGCCGCATAATTCCTGACATGAGTGATCAGCGGGCCGCCGCCGTCTCCATCTTTCTTACAGGCAGCCTGCAACAACGCCATCATCCCGGCGAGTACCCATAACAATAACCTGCTGACTGAGTTTGAGATTAATTTATTCACGGGAAGAAGATTTACATGTTTAGTAATAAGATACCGGAGGCTCCAGCAGTTTAGGATTGGCGGTCACTTCAGAAGAAGGGAGCGGAAAAGAAAAGCTGTTGATGGTGGCCGGCGTGATCACGCCGAAAGGATCAGCGGGAGTTACCACACCACCGGTATAAGAAAATGTTACGCGCGTTTCTCCGTTCAATTTGCTGATGGCCTTTGCCGGGTTGTAATACGACAAGCGCACCAGGTCTGTCCAGTACTGCCCTTCCGCCGCCAGTTCAATCCTGCGTTCTATCAGCACGCTGTCGGCATCTATAGCGGGCGCCGGGTTTACGCCTGCTCTTTCACGCACCTTGTTGAAATAAAGCAGTGCATCCGCATCGTTGGTAGACGCATTGTTGCCCAGCACGGCTTCCGCATAGATGAGGTACACGTCTGCCAATCTTAATAATGCATTGTGTTCCGGAGAAGATGACAGCGTCATGGTGGGCGCATTATTATCTTTGTTCGTTCCGACGATATGTTTTTTTAATCCGCAGTCGCCGGTGAAATGATAACCGCCGCCGGCTGCATTCAGCTCGGGATAATAATCTCCCTTCAACATAAAAACTGCTTTACGCCTGACAGAATCCTTTGTGCTATAGCTTTTATACAGTTCCACAGTAGGACGGATATTGAACCATCCTGCCTGACCGTTGGCAGATATTTCCGCACCGCCGGGTGAATAGATCTGCAACATATTTCCTTCCAGCCATCCAACACCGGGCGCCCACTGTAAAGCGAACAATGATTCGGGGTTATCGTTGAACTGGGTTTTGAAAAGATCTGCATAGTTACGCAGCAAAGAGAGGCCACTGTTTTTACACACGTTGCCGGCGTACTTCCGGGCGCTGTCCAGCAATGCCTGATCACGACTTCCGGTATGATTGAGTCCTGCCAGGGTCAGATATACTTTGCCTAACATGCCCTGCGCCGACCAGGTGGTCAGTCGCCCCGCCACATCTGCGGGTGGCAGGTTTTGCGCTGCAAAAGTCAGGTCCTTGATCGCAAAACGAAATACGTCTTCTGTCTTTACCCGGTTAACCAAAGGAGCAATCACCAGTTTGCTGTTATCTTCAATAACCGGCACCGCGCCCCAATGCACGGCCAGGTTATAATAGGCAAAGCCGCGTATAAATCTTGCTTCCGCGATGGCGGCATTTTTGTTGGCGGCGGAAATGCTGTCCGGCGCTTTTTGTTTGATAGCATTGATCGTTACATTGCAATGCGCAATGATGGTATACATCGACTTCCAGTTGGAAACCATGATACTGTTCATTCCGGTAACGGAGAAGGTATTCAGTTGCACGGCATCTCCCCAATAACCAACAGCCAGGTTACCGCTCAGCACATCTCCTACGGGCAGGTAACAAGTGTAGTTCCAGTCGCCCCAGGGGGAACCCGCATACAGCGCTGCTGTGGCCAGTCGCAGGTCGTTGGTGGATTGATAGAAATTATCCGCGCTGATCTGAGACAATGGCGGACGATCGAGAAAACTTTTGGAGCATCCCGCCAGCAGGATCACGATGATCTGACAGAATAATATTTTTATGATAGCTTTCATGATGATCTGGATTAGCGTGAATGAATTATTTGGTCAGCTTTACATTGGCGCCAATGGTGAATGTCCGCGGCTGCGGATAAAATCCGTTGTCAACGCCGGCGGTCAGGGGATCCCATGAGCCTATTTCAGGATCCATGCCTGAATACCTGGTAATGATAAATGCATTAGACACATTGACATAGAGCCGCAGATAATGGATACGAACCTTGCTGAGCAACCATTCCGGCAAAGTATATCCCAGGGAAATATTCTTGCATCGCAGGAAAGTGCCGCTTTCCACGAACTTGTCTGAAGTGCGGTTGTTATCGTTGGTATTATCGTTCCTCAGTCCAACGATCCTGGTATCCGGATTTTTCACATATACGTTCTTGATATCCGTTGCAGAGCCCTGCGGGTTTATCAGCGCCAGCTGTGCATAGTCCATCAGCGAACGGAGATAACCGAAGCTGGTACCGGGATAATCGCCATTTATCCTGAGCTGGTTAAATACTTTATTGCCGATGTTGGCATTGAAGAAAATATTGAGATCGAAATTTTTATAGGAGAAAGTATTATTCAGGCCGATCTGGTATTTGGGGATCGGCGATCCGAGGAAGGTCTGATCCAGTTCGTTGATGATGCCATCGCCATTGATATCTTTGAATTTCAGATCACCATACCAGATGCTGCCGCCGGCGGCGCCTACCGGCAGGCGCACACCGTTCTTCACCGGCAGTGCATGCGTTTCAAAATCTTTCTGGGTGGCAAATACGCCGCCATCCACCACATAGCCGTAAAATTCCCCGATCGATCTGCCTACCACCGTTTTGCTATATGGCCTGGTCAGCGAAGCGCCATCGGTATTGAGTTTGATCACTTCGTTGATATTGCGCGAAACAGTGACATCTGTTTTCCAGGTAAAATTTTTTCCTTTAATATTGGTGGAGCTGATCCTGAAATCGAAACCTTTATTATTAACCGTTCCGATGTTCACGAAAGGAGCGTCCAGCGCGCCGGGAGCCCATCCGATGGCAGTTCCGGAATACAGTGGCAAGGGTATCTGCATCACCAGTCCGTCTGTTCTGCGGTTATAAAAATCGACAGCGAAATTCAACCGCCAGTTGAAAAATGTTCCATCCAGCCCGATGTTCGCATATTTCGTTTTCTCCCACTGCACATATGGATTGCCCATATTCACGGTGAGCTGCGCCACGCCGGTGAGGCCGGTGGCAACTGTATTCAGCGTAGAGGTATAAGCGTAGTCCCTGATGTTCTGATTGTTGGTTAATCCGTATCCTAACCTCAGCTTCAGGTCATTCAGCTGTTGCCACTGCTGCAAGAAATTTTCGTTCTTCATTTTCCAGGCAAAGGCGCCAGACCAGGTAGTTACCCAACGGTTTTCCGGCGCAAATTTGGAAGAGCCGTCTGCACGTACGTTGGCGGTAAACAGGTATTTATCATACAGGCCAACATTCAATCGGCCGAAGTAAGACTCCTGTGCGCTCTGGCCTTTGATACCGGTATTGGCAGCCGTGGTGGGATCTCCGCTGCTGATTACCTGCACATTGTTTGAGGGAAAATTGGAGCGGGTGGCGCTGCTGCCTTCACTGGTGCTTAACTGCGCTTCATGTCCCAGCAGCGCATTTACATTATACCGGTTCTTAAAAAGATGTGCATAGGTCAGGAAGTTCCTGACCGTGGTAAACAAGTTTTGATTGTAGATATAGGCGCCGCTGTTATTGATATTTTTTACCAGCCCGAAAGTATAGGAAGGATTGAAACGATCTTCCGTTGCCATGGAAAAGCTCACGGTGGCTTCGTTCCGCAGCACAAAGTCTTTCAGGAAAGAGATTTCACCATATAAATTTCCAAAGAGCTGGTTCCTGTTTACCTGGTCTTTATTGATCAGTGCAATCGCATAAGGATTGACGGTGCTGTTGACCCATCCGTTGGGATTATAAGCGCCGCCCCAGCTGCCGTCTGTATTTTTCACCGCAATGTCCGGCGTTTGGCTCAACGCGGTATTGATAACATTCGAGCTGGTGGCATTCACATTTTCCTTGATATTGATCAATTGCAGGCTGGTACCGATCTTCAGCCAGTCGGTTGTTTTATTGTCGAGGTTAAGGCGCAGCGAGAGCCGTTTAAAATCGGAGCCCAGCGCAATGCCTTCCTGTTTAAAGTAGGAGCCAGACAGCAGGTATTGCGTTCTTGCGTCACCGCCGTTAACAGTCAAGGAGTGATTGTACATGGGCGCATTTCTGAACAGCACATGTTGCCAGTCAGTGCCATCGCCCAGGTATTGCGGGTTGGCAAATTCTTCGCGGGTATCGAAGCCCCATCCCAGGGCTTTGTTGCGTTCATTGATGAAAGTGGCATACTCGCGCAGGTTCATCAATGGCAGTCTTTTAGGCAACTGTTGAAAGCCGGTGTACATATCGTACATGATGGCGGGTGGTGCGATCAGTCCCCTCCTGGTGGTAATAACGATCACGCCATTGGTGGCCTGGGAGCCGTAGATAGCGGTAGCAGAAGCATCTTTCAGCACATCAACAGATTCGATTTCGGAAGGATTGATACCGGCAAGCGGATTGGTGCCGGCGCCTGGCGAGGTTGTGTTGCCGATAATGACCCCATCGATGACATACATCGGAGTGGTGGCCCCGAAAGAAGAAATACCACGGATCTGTATGGATACAGCGCCGCCGGGCTGGCCGGAGATCTGTTGTGCTACCAGGCCGGGCACCTTGCCCTGGAGCGCCTGATCGAAGGTGACCGGCTGCGTTTTCCGGAGCTCATCTCCTGTAATAGAAGAGATCGCGCCGGTAACATCTTTACGTTTTGTTTTACCATAGCCGATCACTACTACATCTTCCAGCTGCGAAATATTTTCTGTCAGCTGCACGATGATACTGCCAGTATTCGTGAGCGTTACTTCTTTCTTTTGAAATCCCATCATGGAAACGATCAATACATTTCCTGCCGATGCTTCGATAGAAAAGCGTCCCGCGGCATCGGTAACAGCGCGGCGGTCGGTATTCTTTACGGTGACAGACGCTCCCGGAACAGGGGCAGCGTTTTTCTGATAAATGACAGTACCGCTTATTCTGGCAGTTTGCGCAAAGCCATAGGTACTGATCAGGAGCGCCCACAACAGCCATGCAGACAGCTTTGCATGAAAGCGATTAGTTTTGGTTGAGTACATAATAATTTTTTTAGATGGCAAAATTCCTGGTGTTCACATGCGAATACCCCACAACAACCGGATGGAAATCCGATTGTATCAATGTTCGAGAAATCAGAGGTATTATTGTGTAGCGAGAGACTTTATTGAAATGATCGTCGGCGGTGCGCCGGATGCTCCCGGTAAACCGCATCTTTACCGGGAACAAAACACCGTCCGGCGATATCTTCAGAAAATGAGGAAGGGATAGATAATATATCCAATACAGGTAGAGGGACAACGAATGCTTTCAATAGCGCAATAGGCTGCCCCGGGCCATTACAGCCCTGTAACAGTTCAAATTTCATACACGTGGATTAAGTATTGTAAAAATAAGAGGTCGCAGCCGTATTGATGGTCCTCTATTGTTTCAATTAAGGGGCTTATTTGTTACAATACCCGTCATTTAATCAAGTCTGATCATTCCTTTTACAATATTCGGGTCGGTGATCAGGGCAGGAAATTCTTCCACGGTATCATTGAAGTGCAGGTGATGTGTGATGTATGTTTCCGGAGCGATCCTGCCGCTGCGGATGTTTTCCAGTACCCAGTCGAAATCTTCTCTCGTGGCATTGCGGCTGCTGAGCAGCGAGCCTTCGCGTTTATGAAACTCGGGATGGCTGAAAGTGATGTCGCCTTTTTGCAGCCCTACCAGCACATACCTGCCTGCATGTGACATGAAACGAAATGCATTATTGATGGCATGCAGGCTGCCGGTAGCATCGATCACCACGGTGGGCATATCGCCGCCGGTGGCTTCTTTCAGCTGTGCTTCCAATTGTTCGTCCTGCGCATGAAAGACTTCTTTCACACCTTTTATCTTTTTGGCCCAGGCCAGCCGCTTATGATTCATATCGATCGCTAATACCCTGGCGCCGGCAATGGCGGCCATTTCCATGGTAGCCAGCCCGATAGGCCCCGCTCCCACTACCAACACATTTTCCTCTGGCGATACCGCTGCGCGCCTCACGCCATGGGCTGCAATGGCAAACGGTTCCACCAGTGCGAGCCTGTCGGGGTCCAATCCTGTGGCCGGCAATAGCAGCTGCGAGGGCACCATGAGCAGCTCCGCCATACCGCCATCAACATGCACGCCGATCACTTTCATATGCTGGCAGCAATTAGTATGGCCCTTGCGGCACGCAATACAGTTGCCGCAATGCTGATAAGGAATAACAGTGACCATATCCCCTTTGCGCAGGTGCGGTGCGTCGCCTTCCACAAACTCGGCTGCCAGCTCATGGCCCAGCACACGGGGATAGGTAAAATAAGGCTGCGTGCCGCCGAAAGCATGGATATCCGTACCGCATATCCCGATACGCCGGATCTTTATGATAGAATAACCAGGCAAACATACCGGCTCCGGCACATCACTGTATTCCAGTTTCCCTGGTTCGATGCAAGAAATTATCCGCATGGATCGCTGTTTTATATTTTCGGATTTATGGATTTCGGATTTATGGATTTGATTGGAGCGGAGATAGCAACATTGTTCATCTTCGCTCAATCAAATCCATAAATCCGAAAATCAAAAAATCCGAAAATCCTTTAAATGATGCAACTGTTGATGAGGTTCTCCAGCCATTCCTGTTTGCCGCTGATCTGCGCGGGCGCAGCGCCTGCAAGTGCCAGCTGGCGGAGGTCTTCGAGCGACAGCTTCCCTTCTTCAAATGCTTTGCCCTGGCCTGTGTCGAAGGAGGCATAACGATCCTGACGGAATTTTTTATACGCTGTTTGCGTCAGTATTTTTTCTGCGATAACAGCGGCCCGCGCGAAAGTATCTATACCGCCAATATGCGCATGGAATATATCTTCGAGGTCGGTAGAGTTGCGCCGCGTTTTGGCGTCGAAGTTCACGCCGCCGCCGGAAAAGCCGCCAGCCTCGAGGATGATGAGCATACTTTCGATGAGGTCGTTCAGGTTTGTCGGGAATTGATCCGTATCCCAGCCATTCTGCGCATCGCCGCGATTGGCATCGATGCTGCCCAGCATACCGGCATCTGCAGCCACCTGCAGCTCATGCTGAAAGGTGTGGCCTGCAAGGGTAGCGTGGTTTACTTCGATATTCAGTTTAAAATCTTTCTCCAGTCCGTACCGTTGCAGGAAACCGATCACGGTGGCGCTGTCGAAATCATATTGATGCTTGGTAGGTTCGCAGGGTTTAGGCTCGATGAAGAATGTTCCTTTGAAACCCTGTTTGCGCGCGTAATCGCGGGCCATGCCCAGGAAGCGCGCCAGGTGTTCCTGCTCCCTTTTCATGTTTGTATTCAGCAAGGTCATATATCCTTCGCGGCCTCCCCAGAATACGTAATTCTCCCCGCCCAATGCGATGGTGGCATCCAGCGCATTTTTCACCTGTGTGGCGGCATAGGTCACTACGGTGAAATCGGGATTGGTGGCGGCGCCGTTCATATACCTTGGATGGCTGAATACGTTGGCAGTGCCCCAGAGCAGCTTAACGCCGCTGGCAGCCTGCTTCTGGCGGGCATAGTCCACGATCAGCTGCATACGTTTCTCATAGGTGGCCAGGTCTGCGCCTTCATCGATCAGGTCTATATCATGAAAGCAATAATAGGGCAATCCTAATTTGGTAATGAACTCAAAAGCGGCGTCCATCTTGTCTTTCGCGCTTTGTTCCGGATCTGTGGATGCGAGCCAGGGAAAGTTTTTAGTGCCTGGCCCGAAAGGATCCGCACCGGTGCCACAGAAGGTGTGCCAGTAGCTGACTGCAAAGCGGAAAAGATCTTTCATGGATTTTCCTGCAATGATCCGGTTTTCATCATACCACTTATAGGCCAGCGGGTTGTCGGACTGCGGCCCTTCGTAATTGATCTTTCCTATCCCTTTAAAATATTCGTGATTTCCCAATGTAATGCTCATAAAAGGTGGATTTTAAAATGATATATCTTTTATAATTTCGAACGTAATTCCGTCAGCCATTTGTTGTAAACATCCTGGTATTGCGCCAGCAGGGCCTGTTCCGGCTCAATCACCATCAGCCGCTCCATTCCCCGGAAGGCATCTTCCGTATTCACGTACCCGGCGCCGATAGCAGCGCCACGCGCTGCGCCCTGGGCGCCATCGGTATTATACAGTTCGATAACAGTATTAGCGGTATTGGCAAATATCTCACGGAATAGCGGACTAAGAAACATATTGGCATTGCCGGCTCTTACCCGGTGAATCTTGATGCCCATGTCGGCCATGATGTTCAGGCCATAGTTAAGACCGAAAACGATGCCCTCCTGCACTGCCCGGAACATTTGCCTGCGGCCATGCCGGTTGAAATCCAGGTGCCTGATAGAAGCACCGGTATTTTTGTTGTTCAATACCCTCTCCGCACCATTGCCAAAAGGATATACCCGTAGGCCATCCGCACCGGGAGAGCAGGTGGCGGCTTCATGGTTCATAGCGGTGTAGTCAACATCACCCAACATATTTTTCAGCCAGCTGTTGGCGATGCCGGTGCCGTTGAGGCACATCAGCACGCCATTGCGGATATGCTGCGGATCATTGTTGACATGCACAAAAGTGTTGACGCGGCTTTGCAGATCGGTGGCATGGCGGTCGTGCACGGCATACACCACTCCCGAGGTGCCGGCAGTTGTAGCCGCTTCTCCCGGTCTCAGCACATTAAGCGATAATGCATTGTTCGGTTGATCGCCTGCCCGATAGGTAACAGGGATGCCCGCCGGCAATTGCAAGGCTTCCGCAGCGGCGGCAGTCAGCACCCCTTGCAAGCCGAAACCCGGCACTATAGCGGGTAACAGGTTCTCGTCTATCTTGTAATAGTCCAGTAATTCCCTGCTCACCGCATGGGCTTTGAAATCCCACAGCACGCCTTCTGAGAGGCCGGAAACAGTAGTACGCGCTTCGCCCGTAAGTTTCATGGCAATGAAATCTCCCGGCAACATGATCTTGTCGATACGCTCGTAGATATGCGGTTCATTTTCGTATACCCATCGTAATTTCGACGCTGTAAAATTTCCGGGAGAATTCAGCAGATGACCGAGGCAATACTCTTTTCCCAATGCGCTCAGCGCCTTGTTACCGATACCCACCGCACGGCTGTCGCACCAGATGATCGCCGGGCGCAATACCTGCTGTTGTTTGTCTACACAAACGAGGCCATGCATCTGATAGGCAATACCGATGCCGCCGATAGCGGCGTAATCGATCTGCGCTTGTTGCTTAAGCAAGCGGGTGGCAGCGATGATTTCCTGCCACCAGCTTTCAGGGTCCTGCTCTGCCCATCCCTTGTGAGGCACCTGTATCGGCATTTCCCTGGAAGGGCAGGTGGCAGACGCCATGCACTTGCCGCTATCCGCATCCAGCAACGCCGCTTTTATGGAAGAGGAACCAATATCGTAACCAATAAAATACATACCCGTTAATTTGATTCAATTGGATAAAGGTACGTGGCGGCGATTCCCGCAACCACTCCTATCATCTACAAAACATAAACTATTATACACAGCCTGTTTTTTATAACTTACTGAGAAGTCATATCTTAGTTCAATATTTACGTGCACGAATATCATGAAGCCGCTAATAGAGAAACTCACGTTATCAGAAAATACTTCTTTTGTAGCCAGAACATACCGTACTCCCCACTTTGAAGTACCCTGGCATCAACACAAGGAATATGAGCTCATCCTGATTCTGGAAGGAGAAGGATCTGCTTTTGTAGGAGATTATATTGGAGATTTCAGGCCGGGAGATATTTTCTTCCTTGCGCCTAACCTGCCGCATACTTTTCAGAAGTCCGGAGATATGATCACCAGCGCAGTGGTGATTCAATTTTCCACCGACTTCCCCGGGAGTGATCTGATTAATTTACCGGAAGGCATATATGTGAAACATCTTTTGCAGGCTGCCACACAGGGTTTGAAGATCACCGGGCATTGCAGGGAAAAAATGGCTGGCATTATCCGCGACCTGGAAAATCAACAGCGATTTGCACGCATCATCAGCCTGTTTCAGTGCCTGCATATGATGGCTGAATCGGCAGATTATATTCCCCTGTCCTCCCCCGCGCCAGATGCTGTGTCCAGTTTAAATCAGGAAGAGATAGATTTGATACTCCAATACACCAACAACAACTTCCGGAACAAGATCAGTCTCCGCGAAGTATCGACGGTCGTGAACATGAGCATACCTGCATTCTGTAAGTATTTCCGCAGAAGTACCAAAAAGACCTATATCGATTACCTGAATGAAATCAGGATAGGCTATGCCTGCAAACTCCTGAACGATACTAACAAAAGCGTGATTGAAATATGCTTCGAAAGCGGTTTCAATACGCTGGCGAATTTTAATAAACAGTTTCTGAAATACAAATCTATCCCGCCATCAACATTCAGAAAAATGATAAAACATCCCTCCATCCAATTTTCAGTTGACTATGACGATAGAATATTATCTGAACAATAGCCCTGTCATTTAAAGATATATTGAGAGAACAGATAGAGATTACGATCCCACTCCTTGTTGTCATGCCCGTTAGTATCTACATTCCAGATGTGTGAAACCCCTGTTTCCTCGAGGTACTGATGCGCCTTTTCACTGATACCGAAAAG
Organism: Chitinophaga vietnamensis; assembly: GCF_902167635.1. Classification (GTDB taxonomy): domain Bacteria; phylum Bacteroidota; class Bacteroidia; order Chitinophagales; family Chitinophagaceae; genus Chitinophaga; species Chitinophaga vietnamensis. Next base: position 297,320 of record NZ_CABHMS010000003.1, on the reverse strand, counting down.
GCCGTCTTTATTTCCGCATCCGATCCATAGCAGTTTCAACTTTTCTTTGGCCGCTTTAATATCCGGAATAAATTCAGTGTCGTTATACATGCCGCCAAACTTATTCGTATTAGGCGCTGAAGAAAATCCGCCTACATAGGCAAACGTTTCCAGGTGATGCAGGCCGATATTTAACGACTGTCCCCCGCCCATCGACAAACCCGCTATGGCGCGATGTTCGCGGTCATTCATGGTAGCATAATGTGCATCGATGTATGGGATGATATCTTCTAACAGGTCTCTTTCAAATAATTTTCTGTAACCTTCAAAACCGTCTGCCCTTCCGGAGCGACTGGCGGCAGCTGTATCTGTTACCGTCAGCTTTGCATCACAATTAGGGAAAACTATTATCAGGGGCTGTATTTTACCTGCCGCGATCAGGTTATCTGCAACGTTATCTGCCTGGCACCATTCCGTCCATTGACGATAGTCTGCACCGATGCCATGCAAGAGGTATAGCACAGGATACTTTTTATCAGCCGTATATCCCGGAGGCGTATACACGCTCATTTCACGGAGTTTCCCAAGTGATGCAGACTTGTATTGAACGATGGTTAATTTTCCGTGAGGAATATTATTATTCACCGCATTGTATCCGGCCGGCGGCTCGGCAAAAGTGGGTATAGTATCTGCATTTGCCAGGCAGGTATGACCAATGATCATCCATATCAAAATAAATAAACATCTACTGCTCATCTTCATTCATTTTGTCTGTTAGTATTTACAAATAACTGGAAGCATAGACGGGATCGATCAATCCTTCTCTTTCCATCTCCTCCCAGAACCCGCCAGGGATAATGGCATGCGGCAAGGCAACATTTTGCGCCACCCTTTCCGCTTGTGTAGTATTTAAAGCAATGCTCCTGACTCCCGGCGCGCTCATGCCAAAGATCACACAGACTGCCACCGGCTTTATATTGTATTCGAAACATAACTGGTGAAAGCGTTCCCGCCAATCGTATAGCGCTTTATCTTTCACGGGGTCTGTTAATTGATAATTGTAGTAAGCAGATCCTGTTAAGAAGCCGCCGTTAAAAACAGAGGAGTTGATAATGGCTATCCCTTGCTGCTCCAGCTCTATCATAAAATCCACCAAAGCGGCAGGGTGACTGTGAACAGTCATGCTATTGGCGATCATCACCCAATCCAGTTTTACGTCTGCTGCTATTTTCGCAATTATCCGCCAATCCTTTGCTCCTACGCCGATGGCTTTGACCTTGCCCACTTTTTTCAATTCATGCAAGGCGCGGTAAGCATCCAGTATGTCCTGATAACGTTGTTGCCGTTCTCTTTCATTTTCCGATGCGGCGATGTATTCATCCGGATCATGCACAGATACCAGTTTCGCAGGATAATCACCCAATAATTCATTGCCTTGTTCATAGCATTCCAGGATGCCATGATAACTTATTTTTTGAACGGCATCATGTTGCAGATTTCGCCATACGCCTGGTTCAAAAGTGGGTTCCGGCGTTTTTAATGCGGTACGATACCAGCCTAGTTTATTACTGATCAGTACATCCGCAGGATGGACCTGTAATTGTTTCAGGCTCCGGCCTAATACCTCCAAAGCCAAGCCGGCGCCGTATTTGCCGGCCGAATCAAACATAACTGCTTGTTGCGAATGCGCGAGGCATTCGTTAACAATGGATAACTTTTTTTCATCCGGGAGGGCGACGTATAAATTTCCTAGTCCGCTGGTGCCAAAAATCACTTCCGGAAATTTGAGTTGTTCCATACCACTTATTTTCAGACGATCGCTCCTTCAATTTTCAATACAAAGGCTTCTTTACAGGGTGCTTGCTCCGGCAGCTGTACTTTCAGGCCATCGGATGTTTGCTGAAAATGCAGCTTGTCGTTCCCGAGCAGGCTTACCTGGCTCACTTTCCCTACCTGGTTGTTTTCAGCCAGGGCCTTTACGGTGATGGTATTATTAGCCGGCCAGCCCAACATCACTGCGTACAAGGTTTTCCCTTTGGTGGTGAAGCGAATGTCTTCCGCTACAAATGGTTTGCCTTTTCCTTCATTGAAACCATGAACGTTCAGGGCAGTTACCGATTCCGTGGCGGGGCCTTCTCCAAATATTTTCCAGGGGCGTGTGCTGTAGATGGCTTCACTGTTGACCTTCATCCAGTCGGCCACCTGTTCCACCACTGCACGCTCTTCGCTGTCGATTGTACCATCTCCACGTACCGGAACATTCAGCAGGAGATTACCATTTTTACTGACGATATCCACCAATGAATGTATGACTGTTTTAGCGCTCTTATAGCCTTTGTTATCAAACAGGCGACGGTCGTAATGCCAGCTGCCGATACAGGTATCCGTTTGCCAGGGCAGTGGTTCTATCTGGTTGCTTTGTCCGCGCTCAATATCCCATACCATACATTTGCGTTGCTGTTCGTTCAACCTTTTTCCGAACAGGACGGCCTGCAATTTTCCGTATTTTTTGATACTGGTGTTATAGAGATGCGCAGCTATTTTTAATCCCGCATCGCTTATTGGCCAAAGCGGTAAGGCGTTGTCATCAAAATAAACGAGTTCCGGATCATATTTATCGATGAGGTCAATGGTCCGGTTTAGAAAGCTGTCGCAGTAAGCTTTAGTGGGCACATTGGCGCCATTGCCCCAATCCCAGTAGCCTGCCATGCTGTTATCATTCAAACTGTCTTTGCTCAGTGCATGATTTTGTGCATACAGCTGTTGCGGATCATATCCTTGCCACCACTTGCCATTGCCATCGGCTTTAGTCAGCTTGCCATCATAAGGGATGCCGGCATAAGGGCCGCTTTTATCGGAGCGTTGCGCCACTTCGTACCAGGTCCAGGCATGAGAAGCATGAACGGCCACGCCAAGCGGCAAGCCCTGTTTCCTGGCTGCTTTTGCCCAGCCCCCTATGAGATCTTTTTTAGGACCAAGCTTCGTCGAATTCCATGAATGGTATTTGCTATCGTATAAGTCGAAATTATCGTGGTGGTTGGCCATGGCCATAAAATATCTGGCGCCGGCTTTTTTGTATAAGGCAAGCAGCTCTTCCGGCTGCCAGTTCTCTGCCTTCCACTCATGGATCACGTCCTTGAAGCCAAACTTCGAAGGATGGCCGTATTTCTCAAGATGATATTTATATTGGTCGCTTCCTTCCTGGTACATGCCGCGGGCGTACCAATCGCCGCGCTCGGGCTGGCATTGCGGGCCCCAGTGCGCCCAGATGCCAAACTTTGCATCCCGGAACCAGTCGGGCACCTGGTATTGACCCAATGAATCCCAGGTAGGTTGAAATGGACCTGGCGCCAAACGTGGAATGGATTGGGCATTTAATATACTGCGTGCATAAAGATTAGATAGATAGAGGGAGGATACGCCCGCAGCTAACCCTTTTATCAGCGTTCTTCTTTTCATGGAATTTATTTTTTACCGGCAACAGCGCGCCTTCATTGATCCGTCAAACTTACTCTGAAATACCTGCCCAACATTTAGCTTAATTAGACTTTTTTTTATACAAATCCGACTTTTTATTATCATTGCGATGCTAACAATTATTTAAGCATGATCAAAAGAACACTCAAACAAACCTTCACGCTGTTGAACGTCGATCATGTGAAGCTCGGTTCCAAATGGAATTACAAAAATGTGATCAGCCCGTATTTCAGGATATACTATATTGACGGCGGAGCCGGAGAGATATGGGATGCGGCCGCAAAAACACGCCTGGAGCCCGGCTTCCTGTATATCATACCGAGCTTCACGCTATGCAACCTGCTATGCCCGCACTATCTCAGCCAGTATTTTGTCCAGTTTTTTGAAGAGTCTTCGGATGGTATTTCACTATTTGAAAACAACAGATCTATTTCGAAGGTAAAAGCAACGGAAATTGATATCCTTAACTTTAAGCGGCTATTGGAAATTAATCCGGGCAGGGGCATCAATGGTTCCGACAATCCGAAGGTATACGAAAAGGATACTTTTTACAAAGCCTACCAGGATCTTAACAACCGGCAAAGCATGTCCACATTTACGGAAACGCATGGCATCCTGCTCCAACTGGTTTCACGCTTTCTGACGCGAAGCACGTTTAAATACAACGATACGCAGCAGGTGCCTGCAAAAATTCTGAATGCCATCAGTCATATCCAGTTAAACTTACATCGCGATCTGTCGGTAGGCGTGCTGGCGAAAAGGGCCAACCTGCATACCGATTATTTTTCCCGTCTTTTCTTGCAACATACCGGAGAAAGGCCCGTAAAATATATACAGGAGAAAAGAATTGAGCGGGCGCAATACCTGATGGTGACGACCCAGATGACGTTCACCGAAATTGCCACACAAACAGGTTTTGAAAATGTTTTTTACTTCTCCAAAATTTTCAAAAAAATTACTGGCATATCGCCGGGGAATTACAAAAAACAGGTGGATGCAATGGGTTTTTAAATGCATTAATTATAGTCGAGCAATCGTTTCACCACTTCGGTGTATCGCGTGCCGTATTGCTGCTGAATCCTTTCCAGACAAGCATCTATGATATACCGGGGCTTTGGGCGGTCATAGTTAACGACTACAGCAGTTGCCGACAGGGATGGAACCGGGTGCAGGGCATGCAGTTCATCCGGATGGAATTTATCCAGGCTGGCGGTGGGCAATAATGTAAGTCCATAGCCTGTTATGATGCTGTTATTTGTCAATGTTACGCTTTCCAGTGACCGGGGAAAAGTCCGGTTATACGTATCCAATACCGCAGCCAGTTCCAGCTCATTGGCGCCATCCTGTAATAATACGCCGATCTTCCTGTTTTTCCCGAACAATACTTTTTTGGCGATGGCTATTTTATCACCGAAGTCAACGGGCATGCTCTTGTGCGCTGTTTGTTGAGGAGAAACGTTATAGTTGATCAAGCCGCTTACGTGCAACATCGTTTGACGGCCGAAGAGGGTATCAATGATGGAAAGCGCGCCATCCGTAGCGTTGGAAACGCCGGCGGTGCTATACAGGTTTCCACTGCGGGTTACGCGCCTGTTATTCACCCATAGTGGTTGGGTGTACTGCTTCCGGATGGCTGCAAAATCAGATGCATGGGCTGTAAGCGGCTGTCCATCATAGATGCCGGTGGCTGCTGCCGTCAAGGCGCCATCACAAACAGAAAGCATGATAGTTGTATCGTGATAGTGTTTTTTTATCCAATTAACGATCCCGGGATGCTGGTGGCGGGCATCCATCGCCGACAAGTTAGGAATAACGATCACCCTGGCATTGATGCCGGTGGAATCAAATTCATCAAAGGAAAAATGCGGCAACAGGAAAAGACCTTTTCGTATGATAACGGGTTCTTTTCTCATGGCCACCACATATACATTTGCTTTTCCGGTAGCGCTGAAGAGATAATACGGCGCCATCAGGTCGAAGATCTCCGTTCCTTCATTATCTGCGATCAGTATCACAGTTTCTTTGGTAGCGTCAAAGCCTGGCCCCTGGCGGCTGAAGCTGGCATGCCCCTCAAATGTTTTCCATCTCATAAACTCCCGCACGGGGGCGCAGGCGTAAAAAAACCAGATCACTGCCATGCCGGTCATCAGTAGGATGCCGTACGTTACTTTTCTATTGCTCACTTTTGCCATGTTTTTTTAATATGCGTTGTAATTGCCGGGCAGACTTGAATCCGCATTCCGCAGCTATTTTTGTGATGGTATAATCCGGGTTATTGCGCAGCGCAGCTGCTTTCTCTACCCTGAGCAGGGTAAGATATTCGTTGATCGTTACCCCGGTGGCTTCTTTAAAAATCCTGGTGAGGTTTCTAACGCTGCTATTGAAACGTTCAGACAATGTTTCTACCGTCAAAGACTGATGCAGATGGTTGATCATATAATCCTGCATCTGGTGAATCTTCGGGTGGATGTGATTTCTGTAATCGAGATAGATGCTCTGTTGCTGATGCTTATCGCTCCTGCGGTGATATACCACCAGTCCCCTGGCCACCTGGTTAGCTACCAATGGTCCTTCCCATTCTTCCAGGATAGATAAAGCCATATCAATTCCGGAGCTGATGCCCGCGCTGGTATAGATATTTCCGCTCTTTACGAACAATACATCAGTAAGTACGCGGGCAGCGGGAAACATGCTTTGCAGGAGACCAGTGCTTCTCCAGTGCGTGGTGCATTCACGGCCGTCCAGCAGGCCGGCGTTGCCCAGGATGAAGGCGGCATTGCAAACAGAACAGATATTGATCTTCCGGGCAGCACAGTCGCTCAGCCAGCGAAAAAATGAGGTTTCAATATTGGGGCGTCTTTTCAGGCCTTCAAAATAGAAGCCTGGAATAAAGATAAAATCGCCTTCCTTTAATATGGCTTTCCGGTAATGGCTGATTTTTCCAAAAGGCAGGCCGGCGGCGCTGACAGGTCGCTGATCTACTGCATAGAATGCAATGTCAAGCGGAATCCCCATCAGGCTTGCTTCTCTGAATACCTGGGCCGGGCCGGCCAGATCCAGGAGCTCTACCAACGGAGGCAGGATGAAAATAATTCTTTTAGTCATCCCGCAAAATTACGCCTTGTTGCCCTTTCTGTGAAGGACAACAAGGCGTCATATCCGGCCATGCGTTTTATTTCAGTGAGCAGGTTAACGTTCCATAACCAAGTTGATCAAAGCCGCCGCTGTTGGGACCATAATTTCCGCCGCCGCCTTCGGGGCGTGTTTTCTGGGCAAAGCGCGCGCAGTTCGGAGCAGCCAATCCCTTGCGGTTTACATAGTGATTATATACCAATTCCCAAACAGGACGGGTATTTCCCCGGCTGCCGCTGCTGATAACATTTTGTACAACACCCACGCAATTGGTGTAGGGTTTAAAAGCAACCGAATCGCCGAGATTATAGGCAGCTACATACTCCGCTCCTTTCAAAAAACGGTTGTCATCGTAACCATACATATCATCGCCCTGGTTCCATGCCATTTCACAAAATGCGCCCATCAAACCAATGCCGAGCGTGGTATGTCCTTGATCACGGCCACTTTCCTGCCATTGGCCCAGGCCGTCGGGGTGAATAAAATAAACGGCGTTGGTGATAGCGCCGTTTCCTGCGCCATACTTGAAATAGTTGATCGCTTCATTATAGAGGTCCCGGTCGTCGCACAATACGCCGATAGCCAGGATGGAGTTCATCACACAGAGATCCCAGTTTGCATAGAAATGGCTCATACACTTTTCCCTTCTCGTGAGGAATCCATGGTTCATCGGATAAAAAACATGCAGCATCATTTGCTGGAACCTGGAGAAGTCCGCTGGCGCCCAACCTTCATACGTTCTCATTATTTCTGCCGCGTTGGCAAATTGATAACCATAAAGCCCTGCTGCAAGATTGGCGTCGTTATTACCGCCGATGCGCTTTAGTTTGGCCGACCATGCGTTCATGATCTGTATCGATTTATCGGCATATCGTTTATCGCCAGAGACCTTCCATCTCAATGCCGTAGCGTAGGCAGCGGCAACATCGTTATACAGCTGACCATAATTCTGATGATGGGTACCATCATCGCCCCGGTAAATAGTATCTGTCGCGTTAGGCTGCCAGCTAAGGGCGCTGTGCGGGTTAGCGGTCAGCTGGTTCCAGCCGGATAGCCAGGGCTCCGCTCCCGCGCCCACTTTGGCTTTCATGCGATCGAAATCAGATTGTTTGTGCAATAATCCGGGATGCACAAAAACAGTATCATGATTGTTCAAGGTCTGTCTTCCTGTAGCATTGACCATCTCTTTTCTGCATGATGCTACCAGGAAAAAAAGCAGGATTCCTCCAATGGCGCCTATGTTCATAAATTTCACAGGTTATTCAATTAAAATAAATGTTAAAATGACAATTTTAAATATACGGTAAATTATTAACGCGGGTTGCCTCATGATATTTTCTCAGGATAAATAATTCATATGGAAATAAAATGGCCGGGAATAATTCCCGGCCATTTTTTCAAATGATAACGTTGACGACTATTCTTTTATGAAAGCCAGCAGGTCAGCATTGATGGTAGCCGCTTCGGTAGTGGGCATACCATGCGGGAAACCCGGATAGGAGATCAGGCGGCCATTCTTCAGCAGTTTGGCGGCCTTCACACCGGTGGTTGCAAAAGGTACAATCTGATCATCTTCGCCATGCATCACTAATACCGGAATATCAACGCTTTTAAGATCTTCCGTAAAATCTGTTTCTGAAAAAGCCTTGATACAATCATAATGGGCTTTAATGGCTCCCATCATTCCCTGGCGCCACCAGTTGTCCATAATACCTTGTGATTTTTTAGCGCCTTCCCGGTTGTAGCCATAGAATGGAATCGTAAAATCCTGGAAATACTGCTGACGGCTGCCGGCAGTATTGGCGCGGATTTCATCGAATACCGACAGCGGCACGCCATCGGGATTGTTTTCATTCTGTACCATGATCGGCGTAACGGCGCTCACCAGCACCGCCTTGGCTACCCGGCCTTTTCCGTGCTTGGCTACATAACGGATCACTTCTCCCCCGCCTGTCGAATGCCCGATATGTACGGCATTCTTTAAATCAAGGGCAGTCACCAGTTCCGCTACATCTGCTGCGTAGGTATCCATATCATGTCCGATAGCTGTTTGGCTGGACCTCCCATGGCCCCTGCGATCGAAGGCTATCACCCGGAAGCCCTGGTTCAGGAAAAAAATCATTTGCGCATCCCAATCATCGCTTGATAATGGCCAGCCATGATGGAAAACGAGGGGTTGACCTGTGCCCCAATCCTTGTAGTAAATTTCGGTGCCGTCTTTAACAGTGATCTTGTTCATGTTGCTTGAGTTTAATTGACAGTGAATAATGGAATGAATAATTAACCAGCATGCGGTTGGGATTGTTTTACCAATGATGCTGAAGACAAGGCAAAACTCAAGCTTTGAACCCATATCGTCAATAACCTATATTAAGAATTGGGGGTAATCTGGATTAATAACTGAGCTGATGGGTTTGCAATACAAAGATGTGTCAACCAATTAAACAGTATTTTTCAATATAAATTTCTCAAATTCATCAGGTGGCTACTTTCCAGCATGAATCGAAATATTCACATTTGAATCTTTTTATGTAATTTAGGCATGGTGGCCTTCTTACAAGAGTATAGAATGCATACATTAGTGTGATTTTAATAACCCTCTCATGAAATATGAAATTAAACTTTCCGGCGCGAATGAAGATAACGGGAAAATAGAGCTGCACAGGCTGGTACATTTGGCCCAAGCTATTACCGATATCGCAAGTGGTGCGTTAAGAATCAGATTAACAGGGATAAGTTTTGCAAGTGGAAGAAAAAATGAACGAATCTCCAATGCTATAAAAATACATTTGGCTGATTTAAAAAAAGGATCAACAATTTTACAATTAGAATGTGATACATTTAAAGATACATTAGCGGGACAGCAAGGTGATGTTTTCAATCCGGGAATTCTTGATGTATTACCTGAACAGACGCCTATGACGCTGGTTATTGAGTCTTTCAGACATGCCATTAATTATCAAAACGGCACAAATTATTTAGATAAAGGGTTACTAAAAAAACTTAAAAGCTTTGAAAAAATTTTCTGTGAAGAAAATGAGTCTATAATCTTTTCAAACCAAGGTAGCACACCAGAATTGCAGATAAAACGAAGTGATATTAAAAGAATCCAAAAATTAGAAGAGAGTATTCCTGAGCCGCAAGAGATTATCGTTAATGGAATCGTCGATGAACTCAAATATTCAAAATCAAGAGTAAATATTGCAACCGAAGACGGCCTGGTTAATGGTATATTAAATGATGCTCTTGAACCGGAAGAAATTTCAAAGTATTGGGGAAAAAATCTGACAATTTCAGGCAAGGCACATTACCAGCCCAATGGACGCTTATCTTTCATATTTATCGAAAAAATATTTGAGCCATCCGAAGCCGATAAATACTTCTCAAAGGCCTCCAAAAAAGAAACCGTTGAACAACAGATTTCCCGACAACAAAGACAACTAAAAAACAGTAACCATCTTGGTGAAATTGTTGGCCAGTGGCCAGGAGAAGAAGATATTGATGAAATATTAAAGGCGCTTGATTAATGAGAAGATATCTATTAGACACGGGGATACTTGTGCATTATGCCCGGCAAAGCAATTTATATAAAGATATTGAAGCCCAGGAAAATTTAACAGCAAAAGATTGTATGCCTATGATTTCTGTTGTTTCGTATGGGGAGATATTATCTTTTGCTCAGCAGAACAACTGGGGAGATAGTAAAAAACATAAAATTCAAAGGCTAATCAATAAAATCATCGTCATTGATATTAACTCCAGTGACGCTGACCTTTTAGATGCATATTCAACAATTGATGCATATAGCAAAGGGAAACTTCCAAGTAATGCTATAAACAACGTATCAGCAAGAACAATGGGCAAGAATGATCTTTGGATCGCGGCTACTGCTTATGTAGCCAAAGCAAAGCTTCTCACAATTGACAGCGACTTTGATCATCTTAACAAACAGTACATTGAAGTAATTAAATTTCAGCAGAAATAATTATTATAAAGCAGAGATGCTATTAACGCAAAAAAGGCTACAGTTGTAGCCTTTTTTGATCATTTTGTAGAAACGTGCCCAGAACTGGATTCGAACCAGCACACCCTTGCAGGCGCTGCGACCTGAACACAGTGCGTCTACCAATTTCGCCATCTGGGCAACAGGTTTTGTGTTTCAGGAGCGCAAAGATAAGCACCTGTTTCAATTCTCCAAAAAAATTTTGTTACTAACGGGAATGGCTATACTAATAATTATAAATAAAGCTGAAGGAAGTGATGCTGAAAGGCACGCTGCCTTTGGCTACGAGGTAGAGATCATGCACCCCTTCAGCATGCCGCAGGTTGCCGGTGAGCTTCAGCGCATAAGTGGTATCGCCGGTATAAGGAATAGGTAAAGTGCCGATGATCTTGCCTTTGGGCTTGTCGATCCGAAATTCAAGGCGGGAGCCTTTCTGTTTATGCTCGTTCGTTACTTCTACTTTGAAACCGATCTCCCCCAGGCTCAGGTTCACCTGCGCAAAGGCAAGATAGCTGCCTTCTTTCATCTGAAATTCCGTTTCATACTTCTTTTTCTTCGGCGCCGGCGGCGCTGCCTGTCCACAGACAGCCAGTGGCATCAATACAAAGATAAAAAGCAGGATCGGCCTCATAGGGATATAGGAATCGGTTGTATCCAACCTCCATAAAAGTGCAGCAGCTCATCGCTGCTGCACCTGAAAACTACTGAATAACGGTCATAAAATTAAGCAATTCAATTAAAATATATCAAAATAATAACATGCATTATTTTTTCCTATACCAGGCCTTTGAGCTTCACATGTTGCAGGAGCATGATCGTTTTGCCATCACGGATCTCGCCGCTGTCGATCATCTGCATCGCCCGGTCGATGGAGATCTCCAGCACTTCGATCTCCTCTTGTTCATGTGCAATGCCGCCGCCGTCATGGACCTGCATATCGGCATTGTAGGCGGCTACGAAAAAATAAAGTATCTCGGTAACGGAGCCGGGCGACATATACGCTTCAAACACTTTGCGCACATCGCTGATGCGGAAACCGGTTTCTTCTTCAGTTTCGCGGCGGATACAATCTTCCGGATTATCCTTATCCAGCAGGCCCGCGCAAGCTTCGATCAGCATGCCGTCCGGGTTGCCATTGATAAAAGTGGGTAAGCGGAATTGTCGTGTAAGGATCACCGTATGTTGCTGCGGATGATACAAAAGTATGGCCGCGCCATTACCCCGGTCATACGCTTCACGGCTCTGTGTTTGCCAGCTGCCGTCTTTCTTCAGGTAATCATAGGTCACCTTCCGCAAGGTATACCAGTTGTCCGACAACACTTCCGTTTTGCTGATCTTGACTCTGTCGTTTATCATCTCAAAAGGTTTAGCTTCAAATATAAACGGGAAAAAAAGATAAAATAGTACATTTGTACTAATTTTAACATTTACGAATGACGACAAAAGAGCGAATACTGGACGCAGCCCTGCAGCTGTTCAACGAGCAGGGCATCGATGTGATCACTATCCGTCATATCGCCAAGGCGCTGGATATGAGCCACGGCAACCTGCAATATCATTACAAGAATAACGACGAGATCATCACCGCACTGTTCAGGCAGCTGATAGAGGCCATGTCGGCACATATCAACAACATGACGCTGGAACAGGAATATAGTTTCCGCCGGCTCATGGAACAAACAGAGCAGGTATTCGACACCTTTTATCAATACCGTTTCATCTTCCTGCATTTTGTAGAGATCACCCGCCGCATCCCTGCCATCAAAACCGAGTATAGCAATCTCGACAAGATCCGGCAGGATCAGCTGATGCACCTGTTCAATATCTACCGCAACAAAGGCATTTTCAGGAAAGATATTCCTGAGGAGATATGGAGAGAACTGATCACCGAAGTATTATATATTGTGGCAGATTTCTGGCTTTCGCACAACGAAGTTAAACTCAACCTCAAGGGCAAGAAGGCCGTAAAGCACTACCACCGCCTGTTTTGCCATCTCTTCTACCCTTACCTCACTGCCAAAGGCCGGCAGGCATGGACGGAAATGACCTGATAAATATCAGCCTATCTCCTGCGGAATATCAGCGGCGATGAACTTTCACACGAGTACTTTTGTTTAACAACGAAAGCACTTAGCTGAACTGATCATGAAAATACTTGTTCCTACAGATTTTTCCGATACCGCCTTCAATGCGGCACAATATGCTGTTAGCTTGTCGTCGCAATATGCCGACGCCACCATCATTTGCTATCACTCCTACTATACGTCGATGGTGACCGGCATTCCCATGCCGATACTGCCGGAAGACGACAGCGCTTTCCGTCATAACGTGCTACAGGAGATGCAGACGGCGAAAGACAAATTTTCCGGCACGGTGCCCGACAGCACCACCATTCATTTTGAAACGGATGCCCTGCCCCTGGTGGATGGCATGGAGCAGATCATCGATATACAGGGCATACAGCTGGTGGTGATGGGCATCACCGGTAAAGGCACTATCGGCCAGCATCTCATAGGTAGCAATACCCTGGCCGTTGCACAGCGTATAAGCGTTCCCGTTATCATCATTCCGGAAAAGGCCAACTGGAAGCCCGTCCGTAAAGTGTTGCTGGCCTATAACTCCCGCCAGCCGCTCCTCAGCAGGCAGGCGGCCGCGATCAATACCCATGTGAAAGCCCTCGGCGCCCGGCTGATAGTGGTACATGCAGGCGCCGACAGCCACCTCGCCGCCGCGCGCCAGGAATTACAACAGTGGCTGCAGCTGCCTGATATCAGCTATCATACCATCCCTGAAAAAAATATAGCAAAAGATATCCTTGCTTTTGCCAGCGGCCAGGAAGCGGATATGCTCCTCGCCCTGCCCGGCCACCATGGCCTGTTTGAAGACCTCTTCCACAAAAGCGTCACCAAACGCCTGGCCTATAGCACCACCATCCCGCTGATGGTAATCGGAGGCGCCTAACTATTGCTCCTCGGATCACCCTGCAAATATGATCCGGTAACATGCTGATAAGCGCCGGATGTTCTGTTGCCGGCATAGCCATCTTCACGCAGGTTCATCCCCAGGGTATTCAGCAACGATTGCAGCTGCAATGCCTGATCGTTGTAGGTGTTGGGATCGAAAGGCACTTGTGCACCCAGCGCCTTTACCTGCGATACCACATCGGTTTGCGATTGTACCCACTGTCTTTCGTATATACGTCGGAGTAGTACGGCGGCGCCGATCTGTGTAGAAACGGCATTCGGGTCAAAAACGCCGTCAGCAGTGAATTTGCCGGCCGTATAATGTTGCGAGCCAGCCCACAGGTAAGGTGAGTTGATGCCCCTGGCCCGGTAGCCGAAGCCATTATAACGTTCAAAATCATACAGCATATTGGGTACGCCCCATTGCTGCTGCCCCACAAAACCTTCCATGGTGAGCGCGTCGGTGGCGCTTTCTTCCCAGGTAAAAGGCGGATCGCCCACCAATGGCCTGCCTTTCGGCACATGCACGGTACGCGCCGTCAGCGGATCGCCATTGTGTAAGTGCGTATTGAAATTAAAGCCCGCCTCCAGGCAATGGAGGATGCCAATAAAATACCAGGGAATGCCCAGGGGATCGCCTACCGTCACATAACGGTCTTTCCCCGTCATCATCCTGTCGAGCAAACTATCCACAGTGGAATACTTACTGGCCGTAATGATGCAGCTATCGAAGAGCTGCTGATATTCTCCAGCCAAGGCTGGTGTGAGTTGTACCGCCATGATATGATATTTTTATTGTTGTGCTGGTTGTCCGATCGGGACGGGATTGAAAGGAGACAACACTGGCGCCGGCAATCTGCCGGGAGTAAAGCGCGGCCTTCCCATGCGGTAGTTGCAGCCTTCAGGCTCATCGCCACCCCGCTCTGCGCATTCAGCTCTTGCTTCTGCATCTGTTTTACGGGAAGTTCCTATCGGGCCAAACAAGTTCCGGGCCTCCGCCTGCCTGGCTCTTTCATCACAAACCGAGCGCCCTGGCTCACTGACACTACCTCGTTGCGTATGCGTGGTAGTAGGATGCACTACCTCTGTACGTTCTACGCGTACGATACCCACTCTCAATAACCTGAATACATTTTCCCATGGCCGATAACCACGTCCGCCGGATGCTTCAAACGCGGTGATGGAAGTAAGTACCCTGCGCGCAATCGGACTATCGGATCTCAGACCGAAAAGCGCTAAGCGATCATCCGGATCAGGGATAGCCCTGAACAGGGACAGAAACTGTGCAGACAGATCCCTGTTGGCTATTTCAGGCCCTGTCAATAGCATCGACAGATCTTCTGCTGACCTGAAACCATTGGCCGTGATAATATCCCCCAACCTGCTGTTGGGTGTTGCGGCAGGGGTGTGCCCCAGCAACTCATCTCCGGCATATGGAACAGGGATGAACACGTTCGGGTTGTTGATCGTTTCCCTCACCAACTGCGCCGTTCTTCCGGCCCTTCTTTCGGAAAGATCATGGTTATGATCCCGCTCATTTCCCTCCGGCGA
The DNA here is from genome assembly GCF_902167635.1 of Chitinophaga vietnamensis. Classification (GTDB taxonomy): domain Bacteria; phylum Bacteroidota; class Bacteroidia; order Chitinophagales; family Chitinophagaceae; genus Chitinophaga; species Chitinophaga vietnamensis. The sequence goes on along the minus strand of NZ_CABHMS010000003.1, from coordinate 282,215 downwards.
AGCGAAACCGCGGATCAGCAAGAGCCGCGCGCCTGCCCGCACCTGATCATTTATCAGGCGGAGGTTGCGGTTATTCTCCTGTTGCAAGGTGCTTTCTTCCGGTGCAGCGATACTATCATAGTGAAAATATATATTGATATCAGAAGATGGATGTATAGTATAATCTTCATCCGGTACCTCTCTGTCAGGTACGAAGTCAATACACTCATATACTGCATGTGGCGGCGGACATTTACAATTGTAACAGTCAGGACGTTGTATATGTTCCCATGTTCCACTGAGTCCACCCGTTATAGCAGTTTCGCTGTTGTCGCGCCGGTTATCACCACCTGGATTACCTGTGTGCGTAACGCCCAGCTGAAACTGAAGCTGAGGATTACCGATTAGCAAAGCGCCTCTTACCTCGTTAGGATCAGCATTATCAGGCAATCCCAATCTTCTTATATAAGCAATGCTCACGGAAACATGGATCTGTGCGCCATCTTGCTGCTCGAAAGAAAAACTGAGCATTCCACCTACACCTGGCGTTCCTTCAGGAATACTTCCAGCGCCTTCGTTGGTCGCCTGCGCCTCTCCTCTGGCGTTAATAGTAATATGCCGCGTGGCAACGGTACCGGATACGCCTGCTCTTCCGGTAACGGCGAGCCTTGATCCGCTCGACAGTGAGTTGGCGAGATTTGACAGCCCTGCATAAAGATCCGCTCTGCCTCGCCCCTGGCAATAACTGAAAGCAATGGCGAAATTATTCGCATCAGGGTCCCAGAAAGTGCCTGTAGCAGCGGTTCCCCTGTTACGGCAAGGACACTCTACCAACAGACGGATAACATAGGGCGTAGTCTCCGTTTGCCCATCTGTGATATTCGGCAAAACTGCTCTGCGCCGGTTCTCACAGCCTGTCTCCTGCGGTTGTGAATAGTTCTGTTCACGCACCGGTGCAGGTGCAGCCATTATATCTGCCGAGTCACATGAGTGCGCCAGCGGTGTACGCCGTATAACGGCGCCGGATGTACGAAAACCAGGCTTCCGGCGGGCAGTGCTACCCCCCTGCTGTATCGTGTGCGTCAATTCATGCGCCAGCAGGTGTTTACCGCTATCTGACGACGGAGAGAATTTGCCGCTATTGAAATAAATATCATTGCCGATGGTAAAGGCCTGGGCGCTTAATTCGTTTGATAATTTTGTGGCATAGTCGCCGGTATGGATGCGCACATCTTCAAACCCGGTACCGAAGCGGGTTTCCATAAAAGTGCGGGTATCATCGGGCAGGGCGCTGCCCAGGCCGCGCGTGGCCGCTATGGCATTGCCGGTATCATTGCTCACCACGCTGTCGCCGCCATCTGCTTTGCGCTGTATTTTTTGTTCCTCTTCTTCACAATGCGCACATTTGCGTTGCAGGAAACTATCCATGGGCTTGAGCCGCACGGTCTTCTCTTCTTCCTCGCAATGTGCGCATTTACGCTGGATGAAATTAGCCACAGGCATACGTTGCACCTGCTCTTCTGCTTCACAGTGCGCACACTTCCGCTGGATCAACATGGGATCGGGCATGCGCATGACCTTGTCGGCCATCGCATCGGCTTCGGCTTCCAGCGGATCGTCGACGGCGCCTACCGACAACCGGAACTGCAAGGGCAGCCGCATCATCTGCGGTTCCTGCCCGAGTTCATGCTTGCTTTCTGTAACAGCTTGCGCAGCCGGCACGGGGGATGCAGGCTGCATTGCGGCGGTATCGTGTGCTGACATATCTCAAACGGTTTTTCCTTCTTTCCTGAATTCTTTCTTTATCCCCTGTACAAGATCCTCAACAGTAATTTTATTGTCCTGCCGGTTCAATGCCTGCAAGGAGGCGAACTGCACCACATTGATGATGGAGCCGCCGGAAAGCTCGTACTGGTGCGCAATACGCTCCATAGCGCGATCGTCGGGCGGTATGCATTCCTTGCTGAAAGCGCTCTTCCAGAGGCGAAGGCGCTCCCGTGGCTGTGGCTTCTGAAAATGAATGATACTCTGCAAACGACGCACAAATGCTTCGTCTACATTATTGCGCATATTGGATGCCAGGATTACCAGGCCGGGATAGTCTTCCAGTCTTTGCAACAGGTAAGCGATCTCCTGGTTGGCATATTTGTCGTGCGCATCGCTGATACTGGTACGTTTGCCGAACAAGGCATCTGCTTCATCGAAGAACAGTATCCAGCTTTTGTTTTCTGCTTTGGCAAATACTTTTTCGAGGTTCTTCTCTGTTTCGCCAATGTATTTTGATATCACCATCGAAAGATCGATGCGGTACACATCGAGATTATACAGTTTCCCGAGCAGTGCGGCGGTGAGCGTTTTGCCTGTTCCGGGCGGGCCGTGGAAAAGCGCTTTGTAGCCGGGTTTCAGCTTGCGGTTCATGCCCCAGTCTTCAAACAGGGTATGACCATGTTTGAGCCATATACGCAATTCATCGAGCTGTAATGCGGTGAGGTCATCTACCACCAGGTCGTCCCAGTCCATGCGCGTAACGAGGCGCCTCGCCGGAAACTCAAGACTGAACTGCGGTTTGCGCAGGTTGCCGGTAGTAAAAAAATCTACATATTCTGCCGAAAGGCTGATCACACTGCTGTAAAAGGGTTCTGTTCCCTGACTGTTATCGATAGCGATAATATTATGTGCGGAGAAGATGTGATCTGGTTCAAAGAGACGGTACAAGGCAAACCTGGCAGCCAGGTCATTGCCCGCCAGTACGAAGAGCGCCGTTTCTACCGTTGGGATGAAGCCACTGTGGCGGCTCCCCTTGATGCCGCCAAACTCCGTATAGCCACGCGCAAGCGCTTTGTTGACAGAAAAAAATACATCCAGCAGGTGCGGTTGCACATGCGGGATAATGGTGAGCATCAGTAACAGGCGCTCATCGCGGGTGAGTTTATAGTATTGTACAAATTCCGCGTATACAGATTGATCATTCGTAAAGTCAGGCGGGGTAAGATCTTCCTCTGCTACCACATTACCGTTGATGATGGATTTGCCGCCACCCACTACCGCTACATCTGTGAGTTGCTGCGAGCCAAAATAGGTGCGCAGCCGCGCATTCACCACGCGGGCAAACCAGGCGATTTCCAGCGCCAGGCTCTGTGCATTCATATTGATCCGGTTACCTGTCCGTTGTTCCATATACGTTATTTTACCATTCTACATAAATCAGATAAGGATTCCAGGAGAGCGTGATCGTGGAGTATCCCCAGGGGATACCACTCAGCAGCACATCCAGCGTTTTCTGTTCTACCTGCAACAGCCAGCCGCCATCTTTGCGCGACAACAGCCCGTCGCGGCACAGGAACGATGTTCTCAGCCCGTTCACAGAAGTATTTTTCAACAGCTGCCAATGCTCGATCACCGAACTTAACAGCGCCTCCCCTTCTGCCTTCATATTGTCGTCCAGCGCGGTTTCCAGGGGTATCGGCTCATCGAGCGACAAACCACAGCAGATCTTTTCCAGGGCCAGGTTATATTCCGGCGCCATCGTTTCGCCGGTGGCCAGGAAACGCAACAGGTGTATGGCTTTGTATTGCGATTCCTTGTCTTTCCAATCCTTTCCTTCCAGCAGCGACAGGGTGCTGAACAATTGCTTGAGGAATGGCGTCAGCAATACCACACCCGCATGCCGCACCGCGATCTTCTCTATCACCTCTTCATCTTGCCGGAATAAATTATTTAACAAATCGTCGGCGCCTGTTGTTGCAGGAAGCGGTGCAGCGGGCATTTCAGGCGATACATCACCAGCGGCGGGCACAGGCAATGCCTGCAATAGCTCCGCGATCAATGCATCCGGAATAGTAAACGGCAATGCTGCAAATAAAGGTTGGGCATAGGTGCTGAATATTTTTTGCTGGATGAGATCAATGGAAGATGTTTGGAAGATGTACACTGCGTTTGCCAGTATGATATCGTCCAGGAGCGGGCCGGCAGCGGCGATGATCTGTTGTTGCAGCAGCGCAGGCGTGCCGTTTATGCTGATCTTGCCGCTGGCGGCGGCCTGTATCAGCATTTGTACCAGGGTGGCTACCAGTTGTTCCTGTGCGGCGATCAGTTCTTCCATCTGAAAAATGATCAGTGATTTTACTTCCTGCGGCAGTTGCCAGGTGATCCTCGTCCATATATTTTGTTCGCTGCGGCGTGCGCCCAGCCACTGTTTCATGGCTGCCGGCTGCTGTAGCAATACGGTGGCGGCTACGTCAGGCAAGCGAAAATCAGGTTGTTCGGCCCACCAGGGCAACACGCCCTGGCTAAGGAAAAATTGCAGTATCTCTATGCGCGATAGCTGCGCAGCCGCGCTCCGCTCTCCTGCCGGCATAGCCGCCAATTCCTTACTGATAGCGGCTTCCAGGCGAGCGGTGAACAGTTGCTCAAAATCGCGCGAGAAAGCATGCGCGCTGAGATGCCCCAGGTCGATTTCCAGTTTGTCGATCCGGATAAACTCATCATCCCCCACGTAGCGAGAACAAACTTTGTCCAGCGCTGCCATCACCTGATCCTGTAAGGTGAGGGCAAAGTTGTGCCGCAGGTTCAGCGCCTGCTCTTCATCGTAGCAGTTGGTCATGAATTGCAGCCGGTTCACTACGTGTAAAGACATAGTAATGGTTTATCGGGTTAATCACAATTGTCGTCGCAGGCGCCGCAGCCTTCGAGGTTATTGATGGCGTCCACTAATGGATTTGTTTTTTCATAACCAGGCAGTTCTGTTTGCGCCATTTCGAGGAGCCAGTCTTTATAGGCTTGTTCAAATTTGCTCATCTCGTTGATGCCCACCCATACGATCTTCGTTTGCACATAAGCGGGAAACTCTGTCTGGATGGTCTTTTCCACGAAATTGCGGAAAGTCAGGTCCCTGAAGCGTTTGGGCCAGCAAGGCAGCACCACGGTGGTCCGGAAAGAATAGGGATCTTCGTCGTTGTCGCAGGGATTGGCCTTGCAGTACCAATCCATTTCATAACTGAAAAAGGTCATCAATCCTGCAATCTCGTCTTCAATATCATCATCGATCGTTACGCCCTGTTGCTGTTGTAACTGCGTTTTTTGATTATAGAGATAAGCGCTTTGCGCCAGCACAGCACCTTTGGCGCCATGGATAACGAATTTATATTTCACGCCGGTGGATTCATCCTTGCCATTGGACACGATTTCGTAATTGATCCTTTCGGAACCAAATTCCTGCAAGTCCAGGATGCGTTGGGTCATGTTGCTATACAGCCTGAACTTCAGCAGGTGAGGCAGTTGCTTTTCGTCTGTGAATGTTTCCTGGAAAAGCACGGACAGTGGCTCATCTTTGCCGGATGTTTTATTCTTGCGCAGCCGGTAATATTCGAGTACCCACGGCATTTTGTCGTAGCATTTTTCTGCCGGGATGCGTGTGATCTTCTTCCAGTACACGGGTTTGCCGGTGTTTTCATCCGTGCCGATATTCACGTCGCAGAGACCGAGGCAGGTATCGAGCAGGCTGGGTTGTATCTGTGTAGCAGGATCGCCATCGTTGTACATCACATCGATGCGCGGGCGCAGCAGCAGGTGTTCTACGAGATGCAGGCCTTCGTTAGCATTGATCCTGGCGATCAGTTGCTGGATCTTTTTGAAGGCAGCCTCGCGGAGGTTTTTATTCTCAAAGCGTTCGCCGGTAGCCAGCAATACCGCGGTACTTGGATCAGGGCCATCGTACAGTTCAAACCAGAAGGAGCCCAGCTGCCCGGCTGTTTTGCGGCTGCGTTGTTTCAGGTCGTCGTGAAAGCGGTAATGCAGGCGGATATCGGCGTTAGCCAGGATATCGCTCATCAACTCATCGGTGCAGCAGCCATCGGCTACTTCCACGCTGGTGAGCAGCACGGTATTGTTATGTTCAGTGTCTACCAACTTGACCACATTTATATGTTGGCCACGTTTGTTCACTTTCCATTCGGGCACTTTGGTTTTTTCGTTGGGCACCATCACCGGTTCGCTGGTAATGCTGTCTGGCGCGAGCGAACGGCGATTGGCATTGGCAAAGCCCAGCAGGCGGCTCACCCTTCTTTCGGCGCCGGAAACATTGGCGGTGTCCCAGACTGTCTGGTCGGCATAGTTATATCCTTTGCCGCGGTCGGAGCTGATGTGGATGTATTCGCCATTTTGCAGCATGCGTATCTTGTCGTTGATCAGCTTTTCATCCACGTGTGCGGGCGTGAGCCAGCGGGTAAGCGTTTCATATTCGGTGAGGTCTTCGCTGAAGCGCGCGAGCATATGATTGAGGAAGGTATTGCGGCGTTGCAGGAAAGTTTCCGGTGATTCGGTAATGCTTTGCAGGGCGCCGGCAAAATCCTTGATGATATCATCTTTATGATCAGCAGGATGATTGCCGAAATTGATCAGCAGATCGGCGAGGTTTTGGTATTCCGTTGCTGGCAAGGGTTTGGTGAAATAGGTATGTTTTACGGTATTGTCAAAGCGGAAGAGATCACGCAGGTGATTGAGCTGCACAAGATGTCCTTTCAGCAACTGTTCAAAGAACATGAGGTAGCCTCTGAGCTGCAAGGCTTGTATCTTCTGCTTTTCGGTGGCGTTGCCTGGCAGGCCGGCGCGGTCGCTAACGCCGTAGCACATGGGCAATGAGTAGGTAACGGGATAATAATTTTCCAGTTCCATGTATTCTCCGGCGGGCACGGGAAAGTCTACCTGCTGGCCTTCGAGCTTGTATTTGCGTTCCAGTTTTTTGAGGTCTTCAAATATTTTGAGCATCCTCGCCGGGCGGCGATCGCTGGCCTGGCCCATGTTGTAGGTGATCAGGTCGCGTTGTTTGCAGCACAGTACTTTTGAGAGGTCCGGCCTGATGCGCGCGATCTTGCGTTCGCGCCCGAGGGCTTCTACCCAATCCGCAAAGTACCGGCTATCCTTACCACTTTTCTCATCTGCCGGGATATGCAGGTAAGTGATCGCTTTCACACCGCTGATCTCCGACACTTCATTGATGATATCCGACAAACGGATATCGCGGAAGAGGTCTGTATTCTCTACATCTGCATCCACCATAAATCCATGTTTCAGGGCGGGGCCTTCAAAGATCTCATCTACCTGGAAACCTTTGTCGATCATCTGCCCGATGGTATAAAAGGGAATAGACGGAGAGAAATATTTATAGACGGTGAAGAACAGCTGTGCCACCACTTCGTCGGGGTCGGCGTATTCTTCCAGCTCAATGTAAGCCTGCAGGCCTTCATCCTGGTATTCCACGGCGTCCACCGACAGGAAATCTTCGCAGAGGTTGCGGTGGCGCAGCAGGCGGTCCATCGCCTGTGTGCGGATATTCTCGCGATGATCTTCTGCCAGCACATCTTCTTCATATTCTATCATCACCCTGTACAAGCCTTCCAGCTCTACTATTTTCGGCGGCGCGACGGTGGCGGTAAGATAATTTTCCGCGCGCTGCAACACTTCTTTCAGTGCATTAAGTTTATCCACTTCCTTTTGCGCGTCTGCTTGTTTCTGTGTTAATTCAGCGCGAGTGGTAGGGTCGATATCGTGGTTGCTCAGGGCGACTTTGAGGTCTGCAATGCGCTGCTGTAGCCTGGCAAGCTCGCCATCAATCCTGGTGATCTGTTGATCGAAATCAGTTTTTTCTTTGGTTCTGTTAGCCTGCACCTGGTCGGCGGTAACGGCGGTAACGCCCAGTTTTCCGTAACATAATTCCGGCGCATCGCCTTCGCAGGAGCAATGATGTTCTTTTACAGAGACGGTGTTATAATCCATCCACAGCGGCACTTCATACTCTTTGGCCGGCTCTATCCATGCATTGCGGATGCCTTTGATATCGAGCAACAGCTTGCGGTAGTCGGTGATCGTAAGCGGATTATTGTGTAAGATCTGGCGGGCGGTATAGAAGATCTCTTTCCAGGTATCATCGGCAAGATGTTCGGGCGCGAGGAGGTCGCCGAGCTCAAAGCCGCTACGGTAGCCCAGATCGGTGATGGCATAACATACGGCCTCCAGTATGGTGATGCCCGGATCTGAAAAGTTATAATCCGTCCAGATGTCGCTCGACAACATCTCAATATACTTGATCCCTTGTTTGCGCAGCGCATTATAATCTTCTGCCGGCAGTAACGGATTGGATTTATTTAATGAAACGGGCGTTTGCATGGAGAAAATATTTTAGTCATTACGAGTTATTTCAGGGCTTGGCGTTTGGATCTGGTGGTGCTGGCGGCGGCGGCAGGTTGGTGGCCGGTTTTATCTCTGTCGCCTTTGTTACTTCTGCGGGCTTGACTATTTCGGCCGGCTGCATCTTCACGATGGTATTGGCCGGCGCAGGAGCCATGGCCACAGGGGTTCCACCTGTTGCGGTAGCCTTGCCAACATTTGTCATTGTAGCCCTTGCTGCCGCCTCCTCACAAGGCGTAGGCTTATCGGGCTCAATGTAGGGAGCAATGAAATGTTGCGGTACAGATACCAATATCGACCTGGGAGTAGACGGAACGGCCACTATCACTCCGCTGGTAGCCGCATCCAGTGCAAATTTGGCTTCGAGGTCATCGCAGTTCCTTACATCTTCTATCTTGATATCCTTGTAGTTATTATCATTCGTCTCATGCTTGCTGCCATGGCAACAATCTTTCAGGCATACCATCATGGTGAAGTCTGTGATGAAGTCCACGTAAGGTCTTTCTTCTATGAAATTGATCACAGCAGATGCATATATTTTTTGTCCGAAGATCACTTCTGCCTGGTCGTCAAACGCCCAGGGGGTAAGGTATTGCACGATTTCGGAGTTGAGTTGCTTGAGGTAATAACCTTTGTCGGCGCCGGCGATGAACTTCACGCGGAAGCGCACCAATACCTGTTCGTACACGGGGTTGCGGGCATGTACTTTTACAAACGGCGAAGTGCGTTTTTGCAGGTAGGCTTCCATTTCCAGCAGGGTACGGCGACTGGTTTTGGGTTGCAGGGGATTAATAGCGGTCCTGTTCTTCAGGTTGGCCAGCGGCACTACCAGCACATGGCCTGGCGCCTTTTGCGGGCCGCAGCACAATGGTTTGCCATTGGCATCCGTCTCGGTAGCGGAATCCCAGCAAACGCAGTCGGGGTCTACATCCGGCAGGCATTTCACTTTGTAGATCGAAGGATAGCGGTCCAGCACCAGGTGTTCAAAATCCCAGGCGGTGATAGCGCGGCCCTTGTGGCGCAGGCGTTCACTCACGCGCGTATAAAATTCGCGGCCTACCTCTTTATGCTTGCCATCAAAAGAAGCGAATGGTTGATCTACCTTGCTCACTTCGGCCACCTTTACCGCCAGCTTGTTGATACTGCCTGCTGGCAAGGCTTTATCGAAATGCCGTTGATCGTTGTTGTTGTCCTGGAACCGCACTTCTACCGCTTGCGCTACAATGTTGATCAGCTGCGGTAAGGTGTTGGAGAACCAGGTAACGCTGGCGCATAGCCACGACAGCCCGCTGGTGATAATGGTATTGTTGGTAGTGATATCTTCCGGTATATCTATCTGTACGATGCCGGTGGTTTGCAAACCGAAGGTGCCATCGGATACGATCGCTTCGCCTTTCAGCGGCCGCCATTCGTTATTCGTGAGGTACGACCAGTGGATGGGTGGCGGTTCCTGCTGATCATCTTCTGCGGTGCCATCTGCAAATTCAAACAACAATGATAAAGTTTGTAAAGGTTGCAGATTTTCCAGCCCGATGAACAACATGCCTTCTTCCTGGAACTCGCCGGAGTATTGATTCAGCTGACTGTCGGGCCCCAGGCCACGCAGGTTCAGGAGGATGCGCCCCATCTTGAGATCGTTGGTTCTTCTCAATGAGCGTACAGTATTGGCATCATTGGCGATGCCGACATTTTCTGATCCGGTATCATCGAAACTGTCGTACGGATCCTTGTAAGTAAACTGCGGTAACAGCAATCCCTGGCCATCCACCACGATCCTGTCATGTGCCGGCAGCAAAGGATTGGACTGTACAAGGAAATGCCCTGGCAGCAGGCTATTAAAGTTCACCACTTTCCGGTTGATCAGCGGTTTGCTTGCCACTATATTGCCGGCAGCCGCCAATGTTTTGACATCATCTTTCACTACAATATCTGTCTTGAAGTTCCCTCCCGATGTGTTTGGATCTACTTCAACGATACCGAAAGGATACACGTGGAAGAACTGGTCAACCTCTTTTTCCAGCTTGCTGAGAACGGAATAATAGCTGACAGCGAGTTCTTTCACTTCAAAATATTGCGCCAGCTGTATATTATTAATATCTACTGCGGAATTGGCATTATAGTATCCGGAGCTACCGCCTCTCGGGTAGGCGTCGTAGCGATTGCTGATACTGATGAAGCCTTTGATGGTATCGCCTTTAAATGTGGTTACCGGCATTACCGGATAACGGCAGAAAGGCAGTTTATCACAGGATGGTTGTTCCGGCAGATTCTTCAGGATATTCCGGGAAAGATCTTCTGGAGAAAAAGCATTGTGTGAAGTATTACCATTCACAGTGAGCATTACCCACTCACTGTTCTGGCGGATACTTGCGCCATAGTAGATCGTGGGCAGGTTATAATCGATACTTCCGGTTTCTCCGTCTATCTCATTAGTCCGTTTGATATTCACCGCCAGCGCGCTAAGGCTCTTGTTGAACACTTCTTCACTACCCACGTAAAAAGATTTACCGCGCGTAGGGAAAAAAGTGAACGGTGAAAATGTTTTGCCTATCGCCTGCAATCCATTTTCTGTTTCCAGCACCAATGTTTTCAGACCATCGTAATTGCGTGTAGGCGGCGTCTGCAGGCCCGTTTCTGAAGTTGGGTCGGGGTCCGGACTGATGGAGCCCACCCAGGTTTCCAGCCGCAGGTTGTTGAGCTGAAAGCCGTTGTAATCCTCCTTAGAAAGGTTGATCGTTGACTTCAGCAAGATCTTCATTACCGGTGAAGGAGTATTGTATACAGCGCCATCATGCAGCTTGGTATTGAAGCCAATGACCGCTGGTGCGGTTACTGGCAGGTATACAACAATATGTTGGCGGTTCTGCTGTTTGTCGTCTACAAAATCATAAAAAGCATCATTGGCATCGCTGGTGGTCGGGAACAAACCGGTGGTGGTACGACTGGTATATACCGTTTGTTTTGAGTTCCTCGTATCAACATGATACCAGCCCTGATCGGTGGTGAGCCATATATCGAACGGCGCATCAGTGTCTTTCGTCATGGCTTGGATCAGTCGGTCGATTCCGTTGAAATAGATGGCCACCATACGTTTGCCGCCTTGCAGCACCAGTTCCGGCGTGGCAAGCGCGAAACCGATATTGGCTATGTCCGACCTGTGGCCGCCTGATGGCAGCGTATTGTCCAGCACATCGCAGGCGCTGTTCGTGAACTGGTCCGGGTGCGACTGCCCCACGCCAAAGGTAGGCCACTTCGGATAGGGATCGGTGAACTTGGCGCCCATGCCATCCTGCGAATTAGCCACGGGGCGGGCATAGATGGTTTCTATAATTTTGTTATTACCATTGTCTTTTATATCGTCGGGAGTTTTGTAGACGTGGATCGTCTTCAGCTCCTTCACTTTAGCCTGATTAATGACAATGCCGTTTTCGGTGGCATACACCTGATCTTTGCCGCCGGGGTCCTTCCCTGCCAGCAGCGCGGTTCCCGGGGCGATCGCATATTCCGCCACATCTTTAGCCAGCTCAAACACCACATGGGCGCGGTCCGGGATAGAGGGTTTCTCTGTGAGATGAAGCACATCGCGATAATAGAAATCCAGCATTTTAGCCGTGAGCCCGTTCATCTGTTCCTGCGCAAGTTTGAACAATTGCAGGAAAGCGATGAAGAGTCCCATATGCGGCTGATGCGCGGGGTATTGTTCGAGCGCAAATTTCAGATAGCCGTCACCGTTATGAATGATGTTGGTGATCACACCAAAGAAGCTGAGAAAGATCTCATCAATATACAGCGCGCCATTGCGGATCTTGTCTTCCATGGTATCGCCTGTAAAGATGGTATCGTCTGCCTCTACGGGGTCATTGACTTTCCAGATATTATCGTTTTCGATATCGGTAAAGTCGAGCGTAATTGTTTTCTTCACGTCTACTGTACGGTATCCTTCCGCGTAGGCGATCATTCTTTTCACTTGTCCGGCCAGTATGGATTGAATGGCGAGGAGCAGGTCGGCATGCAGCGGGTTATCGGGGATGGCGAGGGTATACCAGCCATCGAGTTTCACCATGATGCCGATGATGGGTTTGAAGAGGGATTCAAAGCCGGCGGTATCAGGATGGAGGTCGAGCGCGGTCCGCACTTCATCATATTCTTTCTTGATGCTGGCGGGGTCAAAGGTGCCGATGGCAGCGGCTATCACGGCCATATCACGGCGGAAGAATTCTTTCCAGCTCACTTTATCGGCTGCGGTACCGGGCGTATTTTCTCTATCCGGTACATTGCTTTCGGGTACATCATAAAAGCGCAGCTGTGCCGCATATTTGCGGGCAAACACCAGCAGGTCTTCCGTGCTGCGGGCATCGATGGCAGCATAGGCAGGGTCCAGCGCCGCCAGGTAGCGGCCCAGCTGCCCTGAACCATCGCGGGTAACTTCTGTATGACATTGACAATTACTCATCTCAAAAATTATTTTATGGCTTTGCTGCCGTCAAAGTACTAGTGCGCAACATTGGTGGCTTCCTGCATGTAGAACGGGAAGACGTAATTGTACCGGGTGTTGGTGGTGATGATGGTATATTCCACGGTGATATTCAGCACGCCATCCAGCTGGTCGGGCACTGCATCAACGCTGTTCACGATGATGCGCGGCTCATGATATACCAATGCATCGTTCACAATCTTCTGGATCATCGCCACATTGGGCACATTCATCTGGTCAAATACATGCGGTTGCAGGTTACAGCCGTAGGCAGGCAGCATCACCCTTTCGCCGGTGATGGTAGCGATGATGATCCTGATGCTGTTATGCACATCTTCTTCTGCACTCACCATTTCTACGCCATACCATTCCCTGCGGAAGGTGGGAGGGAAATTCCATCCTGTTCCCAAAAAAGATCTGTCTATATCTTGCATGTCTTTCATTTTTTAAATGTTATCCGCCAATGATTACCGTCTCGCATCCCGTCATAATGGAGCCACCATGTGCGGTAGGATCATTCACCCGCGCTGCTTGCAGGCCGCCGATCAATACCGTCTGGGAGCCTGTCGTAATGCTGTCTGTAGCGCCAGTACAGGTGCACAGGCTATTTGCGGTGGCAGCAGGCTGCCCGCCGATCAATACCGTAGGCACACCCGGTGATAGTATCGGACCGCCTACATGCGCTACCGTGCCGGTTGATGCCGGACAAACGTGATTATCGTTTACTCTTGCTGCAAATGGCATTATCGTTTTTTTAATTGATCATTACTTTTTGACCTTTGATGGTAACGTTAGCACCGGATTCTATCGTGATACCGGAACTATCCATCTTGATGCTGTTCTGATGATCATCTTTGATTTCTATCGCACCGGAATCATTGTTGATGATAAAAGATTTACCATCGTCCCCGCCAGGCACCAACAGTGTCATGCGTTTGTTGGTATCGTCGAATACCAGCTTGATGCCTGATTTGGTAACGAAGCCGTATTGTTCTTGTCCGTCCTGCTCCGGCAAAGGCGACTTGTTCGTGTCTTTGCTGTGCAGATAGCCGAGCACAATAGCTTCCCGGGGATCGTCGTTCAGGAAACCAAGCAGCACTTCATCAGCGGGCTGTGGCCGGAAGTAAGATCCCCGTTGCGGTCCGGCATCCAGCGTAGATACTCTTGCCCAGATGCCTTCATTACCGGTGTTGATCATCGGCACATGTACCTTCACGCGATACTGCCCTCCTTCATCGGTATCGTTCACATCGAGCACCACGCCTATCTGTAGCCCGTTGATGCCGGGCAGCAGGCCTGATGCGGGCTTGTCCATCACGTCTTCTTTTTTATAAAACCACTCTTCGCGCCAGCCGAATTGCACATCGCTGTGCCAGTTGCCATCGAACTGGTGCAACACGCCAGTTACGAATACATCGCCGTTGAAGCGGTCGCCCACGCCGGCCAGCGTGATCACGCTGCCTGGCTTGAGTTGTGCGTTGCCTTCGATCCGTACGCGGCCGGTGATCTTTGAAAGATGGTTGCGCAATGCATAGGCATCGGACCAATCATTCAGCTGATCCTGATTGAGATGGCCGGTATGACTGAGCAACAGCGTAGCGCCCAGTACCGATGCCAGATCATCGGCAGAGAGGTTGCCATTGTCGGAGAAGGAAGAGCTGCCATCATGCGAGGTTTCAGCGCTTTGTTTCGTATAGTCCCACGACTGGCTCGTGACCTGTTGTATCTGTCGCCGGGCATCCATATCCGCTTCGAACTCGAATATGTTATCGCCGTAAGTAGCGGTAAGCACGGAGCTGCCGGGGGCAGGCTTCTTCACCACCAGTTTACCATCGTCGGTGAGCACAAACATACCGTTGGCTTCTGCGCGGGTAACGATGAAATCCCAATCGGTGGCGTCAAACTGTACGAGTTGTTTGTGCGTAACGTTGGTGCTATCTACATCAGCGGAGAATTCGGATGCGAGCGTGCTGATCACGTCGCTGTCGGCCTGGTTGATGAAATAGCGGCGGTTGCGTGCGCCGGTGAGTTTGATGGCTTTGTCTTTTGCTTCCAGCATGAGCACGGATGTTCCCTCCTGCCATATTTTGATGCCGTGTTTCACGATCACGCCTTTGAATACGGTGTCGGCGCTGCCCATGTATCCCAGCTGTATTTCTATTTCGCTGCCGGGTTTGAAGCGGTCATCGTTGCTGAGCGGAAAATCTCTGCCGGAGGCGGAACCGTCCAGCAGCACCACTTTCGCGTAGGCGACCTTGTTGAACGAGCGGTTGATGATGATCTGCGTAAGCAGTATTTCACCACTCAGTTCCGTGCCGTTCAGCAATACTTTGCTGGTCACCTGGTTGGTGGCTTTTGCGGTGCCGGGAGGTAAACTGTCTAACATGCGATGGCTTGTTTGCGATATTGAAATGGCTCACTTGGTTCCGATCGGCGGGAATACCAGCGTGGCGCCGGCTTCCAGCTTCCTGAAATTTTTCAGCTTGTTTACTTTGGCAACCTGGAGGTAATAGTCCTGGTTGTTATACACCTGGTAAGTGAGCAATGGCAGCAGATCTCCTTCTTTCACTATTTTGCGGTGGGTAAGGTCGGGAGAAGAGAGCATGCCCAGGATGCTGCCTAAAGATGATGGCGTTACTTCGGTGAATGATGCACTCACTTTAGCGCGTATAGCCAATCCCGTTAGGTCGAACATGGTGTAGGTGACGGTGGAGCTGTTCATCACGCAATTGCAGATGAAGAGGCCGTACTGTACCAGCAGGGATGCGGGGCGGTGTAGCAGGCCGTTCATCACGGTGGTGGCGGCTCTGAACAGCGCGATCTGCGCAAACACGGGTATCTTGACGCCGTTGGTGTTCACGCCGGTGCCGTCGATCGTAAATTCCAGCGAGAAGGTACGGGCCTTGGTGCGTTGGTATTTATGTTCGGTGCCGGCCCTTCCTGGTGCGGAGGCGGGTATCCAGTCGATATCCTCTTTGATCGCCACCGAATCGGGGTTGAACATGGCCAGGAATGGCACCCCGATGGGGATCAGGCTGTCGTTGACAGGAATGATCTTGAGGTTAAAAGGCAGTTTGGCTGCGCTTTGCGTATCCATTATCTTTCATTTTTTTCCCTGATAATTTCCAATACTTTCTCCACCACTTCCGTGTCTTTACCGCTGGGTTGCGGCGATGCCACGGGTGTGCCGCTGCCGCTGCTGTTGCCTGGCGGGTCTATCACGGTTTTGATGATCACTTCATTGATCTGTACCGGCATAGCTTTACAGTTTACGTTCGAAATATTGATAGGCCATTTCGAGGGTTTCTACCACGATGCCATTTTCGCTGGCTTTGAGATCAGAGGTGCTCCACTTTAACGGGTACGCCTGTACGACGTTCCAGATGGCCACTGGCTGATCGGCTTCATCCAGCAAGGTGATCGTGATATCTGCCGGCTTGAAATCATATACCACTACCGTGAAATACGTGTTCATCGCCTTCCTGAACCAGTCCAGCAGTTTGGTTCCTTTCAGCAGGCCGCGTTTCAGCACCAGGTTGGGATACCTGGCCCTTTTCGGCAGTTTGTACACGAAGCGGTTTTCACCGCCTTCGCGCATCTCTTCTGTTTCTACTTCAAAGGAAAGCCCGCTGACTTCCTGGAACCGTTGCTCTGTGTCGGAATCCGCGCCATCCACACCAACAAATTCCACCTTGAAATGAAAACAGGTCGGCGGATAATAGGTAGGCATTCCTTATGGTGTTTTAAGGGTGATTCCTTCATGCGCGATATCGATAGATTCTATCGCGATGTCATTGCCGGAAGCTTTCAGGCCGGGGCCGTCGATCTTCACGGGCCATGCCTGGGTAACGGTCCAGATAAATACCGGTGCGCCTTCGTCGTTCAGCAAAGAGATCACCAGGTCGCGGCGTTCCACATTCGGGTTACCGTTATTGTTCAGCCATTTATAGAAGTCATTGTTCGTTTCGGTATAACCACGCTTCAAGGTGATATTGCCGGCTTTCTTGAGCCCCGGCCTTTTCAGCGGTAAGGTAGTGCCGGACATCAGTCCGTCTCTGTAATCGATCGACTGCAATTCCTGCGAAAGACCGCTTACTTCTGAGAATCCTATATTGTCTCCACCCCATGATACCGTGAAATGGAAAACCGGTAAAGGATATTTTGCCATTGTATTTGCTGTTTAAATGATAAAAAGAATTTTAATTGCGTTACGGGGTTCGTTTATCAGGATGTTTGTAACATCTGTTCAAAACGGAGGATGATAAATTCCGCAGGTCTTGCTACGGCCATACCAATTTCTATGATGAGGCGGCCTTCGAGGATATCCACGGAGTTCATGGTTTTGCCCAGCCCGATGTTCACGAAGTAGGCCTGTTCCGGTTTTGCGCCGGCCAGTGCGCCATCGCGCCATTTCAGGTAGAGGTAATTTTCGATCATGGATTGCAGCTTGGTCCAGGTAGCGGAGGTATTGGGTTCGAATACTACCCAGTTGGAAGATTTCTTCACAGATTCTTCCACCACGCTGAAGAAGCGCCGTACGTTGATATATTTCCATTCATTATTATTACCGTCCAGTGTGCGGGCGCCCATTACCACGGTGCCTGCGCCGGGAATACTGAGGATGGCATCCACAGATTTTCCGGTGTCGGTATTGATATTGAGGAGATCCTGTTCAGGGCGTGAGATAGATACCAGTGGTTTCACCACATCCATCAAACCCACGTTGGCGGGGGCTTTCCATACGCCCCTGTCGGCATCTACACGGCTATAAACACCTGCCATAGCGGCGGATGGCGGCAGTACCATCGTGTACTTGCCATATTCCTGCTGGATGGCAGCATACATGGCGGAAGCAGTAGCTTTCAGCTGATCCATGGTTTTGCCGGTCTTGTCTTCTGCGCCGGGCGCGCCACCATTGATCGTATGCGTGGTGAGCGTGAGGGAAGCAAATGCGAAGCCCAGTGGATACACTGTTTGCAGGAACGGATAATAACCGGCCCCATAGCGACGGATATTTTCATCGATGGGCACTGCATCCAGCAATGTTTTCACATCGGCAGCGATAGAAGTGGTGGTTTTAGGTACGGTTGTTTGCAGGGTATCCAGGATGGCAAAGCGGTCGCCAAGGCTGGAAGCCTGGTTGAGCATCTGCTGTACGATCTTGGTATAGTCTGTAGCGCCGAGCCGCACTGCTTCAGGTACTACCAGTATGGTAGGTTCATCTTCCAGCGCTACCAGGTTCAAACCTCTTTCCAGGTCTGCTTCTGCGATAGGCGTGCTGTACTTGCCCACGGACACGATGTAGCATCTGCCGCCACCGTTGGCAAAGAAGTTCTGCACAGCATAGTACAACAGGTATTTCGACATGTTGCTGTAATCCGGTGTGATGGTCACTTTGTAGCTGGTAGTAACGGTAGCAGGGCGGATCTCATCCACTGCGATGGTGATGTGAGAATGATCTTCGGGTGCGGGGCCACCGTAGAGTTGCTTGAAATCGCCCCAGCTGTTGATGGGCGTTGCCACATTGAGCAGATCATCTGTAACAATGGAGGTGGCTATTTCAGTGTAACCCACAAAGGCCGGGACAGCCGATTCCACTTCTGCGATGGAGGGTGGCAGGAGTGATATTTCTTCTACATAAACACCTGGGGAACGATAAGTTGCCATTTTTGAAAAGTTAAAGTGTTAGAAATATGTCTGAATAGATAAAAGGAGCTTGCAGATTATTGACGGTACTGGTAGATGGATATGGCAGATCAGCCCGTACCACGGCCTCTTTCGGATCGCCAATATATTTTTTCAGCGAGAGCCCCAGCTGATCGTGGGTAGGACTCGAAGCAGATACATACACTTCCTGCAGGTCGAAGGGATTGACAGAAATAAATTCTATCGCGGTATCAGACACGAGGCCCTGCTTGAAGGTGATGCCGGTATCATTGCTGACTACATTCAGTTTACTGAGAAAATCAGTTTTGCTGGCGGGCGACAATGCCGCCATTTCCAGTGCCAGCGGGCTGTTGGCCGTCATGCTGAAAGTGTAGCGCCAGCGCGTTTTGCGGCGGTTGAAGCTGATCATATATTGCGGCGCCGGCGCATTCAATGAGCGGTCGGGTTCCACCACGCGGTAGTTGGCTGGCAGCAGACTGGAAAGCGACAGTTCGATCACGCCCAACACCGGTTGCGAAGGCAATCCCACCGCATAATAAAAAGTATCTTTTACGATGCCGCCGATATAGAGATCACAGATACCGGAGGGCAAGGGCAGCAGGTTATATTTTACATCTCCGAAAGTAAGATCGTTGAGAATGGCCGTGGGCTGCAGTTCCGCGCCGGTAAGGCGATGCTTCACTTTCGTGGTGCCCGGCACTACGGGCGCGCTGTTGCGGAATGAGTAGCTGGCGCCGGAATAGTTGACAAGATCATTGCTGCCTTTCACGCCGCCGCTATCTACCGTGATGTGCAGGTTATTCCTTGGCGCAGCGTTATCCGTTACGCCATTGCTGAAATAATAAAGCTGATTGGAAGCAGGTTGCAGGGGCAGGTCGTTGAAGTTGAGCAGTTCGGGATTGCTGGCAAACATCCAGAAGGAGAGCTTGGCGAATGCGCCGGGAGCAAAGCGCAGCAGGTCGCTGCCGCCTCCGTTCTTCCCTGAAACCCTGGCCAGCACTGCAAATCCGCCGCTGATACCGGAAGGGCGGAATACCATATCCAGTTTATTCATCAGTGCAATGCACTCCGAAGTAGGCGTACAGAGGATATCCAGTTCCGGCGTGACGGTATACTTGGGGCAAACATTATTCTTGTAATAAAGCTGTTGTATGCCCACTTGCAGCAATGGATCATATTTGATTTGCAAACCGCTCATAACAATACTAGTTTTCTTTATAGTTAACTTCTGTAACAGCGCCTGCTTTGTCTTTGCCTCTAGTATCGAATACGGTGAGCAGGCTCATTTTGTATACGGCATTGGGCAGGTATTTCACGCCGAGCATGCCCCAGAGGTTATTCTGCGCTTCGAATGAAAGGCTGCACAGGCGGAAGCTGAGGCGGTCTATCAATTGCCATGGCTTGGTATCGGGAGATGTTACGCTGGCGTTCAATGCCGGGTATGTTTGTGCATCGAAGATGGGGTTAGCCTGGAAGAACGCCGTTACATCCGACAGATCGCGCAGGGAAGTTTCATAGTTCTTGTAATTGGCTACCAGCAGCAGCGATAGCTCAAGCTCTATCGGCGGCTGCAAACGGTAATAGCTTTTATCATCGGCTGGAATATAATAGGGGCGCTTCCCTTCTCTCCTCAACTCCTCTACGCCTACCAGCATGATGGTAACATGCATCGTGTCGTCGAGATTGATGGTACCATTGGGAAGTGCCAGTGGCTTGATGTCCACTACGCCGCCGGCGTAATAGGTAGCAGGGTCCTGCTCTCTTTCCACTATATAGGATTCCAGTTCCTTTTTAATAAATTCCAAAGCAGTGCGTATCATCTCAATAGTGTGTTAATGGTCATGTTGCTTTCATCATCGGCAACAGTTTTCCAATAAGAAATATTATTTCTTTTTAGCTAATGTGACATAAGAGGAAATGGGAGCATTGGGGCATAGCATTTCCAGCAAACAAACAAGTTACGCCTGTATCGATTATCAATACCAATACCAATACAAATACGACAAGCTGAAGTAGATACGCGTGTAATCAGCTACCACAGGCCTTCGCAGCCATAGACAACTATTATTACAGCGTTAACTGCAACACAAACGATACATTAATCAGACAGACAAATTAAACGCTAATAAAACCGACCGAGGGAATTTAACATCATCGTTTTCCGATAACCGTGCTTTTGAGGTAAACAATCTTTGAGGTAAACAATTCGATTTCAAATTTAGCAAAAAAGAATGCACATAAAAAAATAATTTTTGACTTTTTCTGATACTTCCGTAGAAGTACGTATGATACGTGTTTTATGCAAGATGCCATAAAACAGGCGCGCAGCAAGGGTTACCTGCTGCGCGCCTGTTCATTGTATTATAATTATTGTATCCTCATCACTTTGGCGCTGCCGGATATTCCGCTCTGCTGGCCGGTTACACGGATGATCCATGTACCTGCCGGCACGCTGCGCATATCCAGTTTCACTTGTTGCCGTCCTTTTCCGGAAGGGATGAAGACCTGCTGTAACACAGGCGCATGGCCGCTTACGCCCAATACTTCTATCAGCAGTTTTTCACCGGAAGTTGCCTGCCATTGCAATTGCAAATCATTGCCTGCCACCGGATTCGGGTAAGCAACAACAGAGAAGGCAGGCGCTTTACTCGCCGCCGCCATACTGGAAGTAGCGCCAGTGCAATCCTGTACGTACTGCCATGGTTTGCCATCGCCGGTATTGATATCCGGCTGATCGCCTTGTGTCCACCATTTGGCTTTATACACTTTACTATTGTATACTACCTGGGCGCCGCCTACATAGGCCGTAGTGGCCGACCATGCCGGCAAGCCGCTACAGCTGCTTCCGCCGCCGGTACCTACTGTAATGCTCACCGCCGCCGATGTGGTAGTGGCATTGCCATTATCTGTCGCTTTGGCCGTGATGCTGTACGTGCCTGCTGGTACGTTGGTCCAGCTGAAGGCATACGGCGCAGCAGAATCGGTTGCCAGCAAGGTGCTGCCGTTGTAGAACTGTACCCACTTGATGGTACCATCGCTATCGGTAGCCGTGGCCGTGATGTTCACGGTAGCCGGCGCGGTGAAAGTGGCGTTGTTGGCTGGCGCAGTGATGTTTACCACCGGCGGCTGGTTACCCGGCGTGCCGCTACAATCGCTCACGTATTCCCAGGGCAGGCCCGAGCCGGTGTTCTGATCCGGTTGATTGCCCTGTGTCCACCATTTGGCTTTGTAGATCTTGCCATTATATACTACCTGGTCGCCGCCTACATAGGCCGTGCTGGCCGACCATACGGGCAAGCCGTTGCAACCGCCGCTGCCGCCTGTTACAGTAACGCTCACCGGAGCAGATGTCGTAGATGCGTTGCCGTTATCTGTCGCTTTGGCGGTAATGCTGTAGGTGCCAGCGGGTACGTTGGTCCAGCTGAAGGTATAAGGCGCAGCAGTACTAGTGCCCAGCAAAGCGCTGCCATTATAGAACTGCACGCTGGTGATCACACCATCGGAATCGCTGGCGGCCGCCGTGATATTGATAGTAGCCGGCGCGGTAAAGCTGGCATTATTTGCTGGCGATGTAATACTCACCACCGGCGGTTTGTTGCCGGGCGCATTTACTTTTACCGTTACCACCGCAGAAGTAGTGCTGGCGCCTTTATCGTCCGTGGCTACTGCCGTAAGGCTGTAAGTGCCTGCTGGCACATTGTTCCAGCTATAAGTATATGGCGCTGTGGAGTCGGTAGCCAGCAAGGTGCTGCCATTGTAGAACTTCACGCTCTTCACTACGCCATCGGAATCACTGGCATTAGCCGTGATATTGATATTGGCAGGCGCTGCGAATGTAGCGTTGTTGGCCGGTGCGGTGATGCTCACTACCGGCGGTTTGTTCACCGGTGTGGAACCAAAGAAATAATCATAGTAGTTATTGGCAAATTCATCGCCGTTGGCTTTATCCCAGTTCACCGACCAGGTCATGATGCCACGGAAACCGCTATAGCCGGAAGGTTTACGCAGCGTATAGGCGCCGCCGTAAGTAATGCCTTTCATCAGGTAATCCAGCGCTTTCTTCACATTGACGGGCGTGGTATATCCGCCGCCGGCGGCGCTGGCAGATGCCGGGATGCCGAAGGCTACCTGGTCCTGGCGCAATGCCGGGAAGGTTTTACCGGTACCGGATACCGGGAAGCCTTGTAACAGCATTTCAGACATCGATACGATAAAGTCGGACGTTGCCTGGTTATAAACGCCATTGTCCAGCGCCATCACAGAACCGGTATTATAATATTGCGGATGGATGAAAGTAAGTTCATTGCGCAATCCATAGATCACGGGCAGATAAGCGCCTACCAGCGGGCTATATGCAGCCCCATACGCGGTTTGCACGTAATAGGTTTCCGGCGCCATGGTGAGCCAGCATTTCTTTCCTTTGCCGGCACGGTAAGCGATGATCTCTTTTACAGCAGCTACCAGGTTCACCACTTTAGGCGTAGTGGGATTGGTGAAATCATTGTCGCCACTGTTGAGTTGCAGGTTAGTGCCGCCTTCTATATCCAGGTCGAAGCCATCGAAATTATATTGATCGAGCAAGGCTTCCATGGAAGAGACGAAGGCCGTTTTCTGCGCAGCGGTGCTGAGATCCAGCGTGCCGTTCTGCCCTCCTATTGACAACAGCACTTTTCTTCCTTGTGATTGCAGGTATTGCACATCGGCCGCGAACTGCGCAGCGGTGGTATTCTCCGGCACAAAGCTCATAGTGGCTTTGTCGGTACCGCTGATCGCGAAGGCGATCTGGATCACATTGTATTTAGGATTGACATTACGGAGAGGGATATACGGAGATGCATCTGTAGTAGCGCCCCAGTTCTGCCAATAGCCTACGATCACTTTACCGGAATCGATCACCACAGGCGTGGAAGTATTCACGGTGATGTTTACTGCGGCAGAAGTGGTGCTTGCTCCTTTATCGTCCGTGGCTACGGCGGTAAGACTATAAGTACCTGCGGGCACATTGTTCCAGCTGTAAGTATAAGGCGCAGTGGAATCAGTAGCCAGCAAAGTGCCGCCACTGTAGAACTTCACGGTCTTCACCACGCCATCGGTATCGCTGGCTGCGGCTGTGATGTTGATGGCGGCAGGCGCCGTGAAAACAGCATTGTTGGCGGGCGCCGTGATACTCACCACAGGGGGCTGGTTGGCGGGCGTGCCGCTACCGCCGGCAAATACTTCATTGATCTTGTTCACCAATGGAGAGGTCGTATTGGGACAATAGATCAGTTTACCCTTGGCCTGTGTGCTGGCAGTCATATTGAGCATATCGCCGAATACCTGCCAGATGATTACGCCACCGAGGCCATTGTCTTTGATGTACTGGGCTTTTGCGGCGATAGACTTTTCATTATCATAGCTCAGGAAGAAGTTACCTTTTGTTTTGTATGGCACCTTGGCTACATCGTCCCAGTTGTCGGTCCAGCCGGAGCCGCTGCCGGTTTGTTGCAAGATATAGCTATAGTTAGGCGTACCATCCCAGAGATCTTTGGCCCAGTTGGTATAGTCGGCGCAGGTTTGGATGGGGCCATCGGGTTGTACCGTTTCTGCGCGTTTGGTGGTGGGTGCATTGAGTGCGGCGGCGCCGGTGGTGATCACGCCACGGCCGTAGAAAGGCGCGCCCAGGTTCACTTTGCTCATGTTCACGCCGAGGGCGCGCACGGCGCGGGCAGTGGCATCGAGCGAAAAGTTGCTGTACTCGGCGCCGGGATAATCGTACAGGGGCGCATTGTGCCCTGCTTTGTTGGACCAGCCGCCATTGTAGTCGTAGGTCATCATGTTGAAGAAATCGATCGTCTTGTTCAGCCTTGGCCAGTCGAAGCCCGGGAGTTTTCCTGGCGCTGCAGAGAAACAGGAGGTAATGAGTTTGCCGGGGCCGATGGTGGCGCGTATCGCTTCTACCAAAGCTGCAAAATTGGTATAATCTGCCGCGCTGTAGTGTTCAATGTTCATACCGGGATCATTGGGATATTCCCAATCGAGGTCGATACCATCGAAGCCCATGCTCATCAGCTGGCGGCAGCCGGCGAGGAACCTGGCCCGCTTGGCTGTATCGGCGGCCATTTCGGGATAATGTTTGCACATGCTCCACCCACCGATGGAAGCCAGTACCTTCACCCCTTTCTGATGTGCGAGGTCGATCACGCCGGGAGCGCCGCCCTGCTTGGGTACAGACAAAGGAAAAGCGCCGGATTGACCCGTGTTCACATTGCTCCAGCCACTGCCGGAATTACGGTATCCCAGCGTATAGGCGTAACTGTTATCCGGCACATAGTAGAGGATATCCAGCTCTCCATACAGCAGGTACATATCCCAGCTACTGTAGATGTCTGAGTCCACCAGCGCTGCGGGCTGTTGTACGGCGCCAACCTGGTAGATATTTTTGTTGCGGTAGTCGCCGCTGTGCAGCGATCCATCTACCGCCACACCAAAGAAAGAGAAATTGAGGATGGTGTACTGTGAATAATCTACATTCAACTGATTATAACCACCGGCGGGCACAATACCTGAAACATTTTTCCAGGCATCCCATTGGGTGATATAACCAATCACCTGCTTGTTGTGTTGCTTGGTAGTAGCGGGCACTGTGGGGCTCACCTGCGCCTGCACGTTATTGTACAGCCACAGACACAGCAACCAGCTTACCATCATGATGCGGCACGATAGGCCATGTTTGAGAGTAAAGACGGGTTTCATACACGTTAGGTTTTAATAAAGGGTTTATCGATCTTGATTGTGATAATGCTACCGGGCTACCAATATTTACGGCCACGCGAGGCCATTACAGGCTCAATATGCTCTTCATTCAGATGCTTCCGGTTTTCAATAAATATGGCTTCATAACGGTACGGCACAGGTACTCGGGCTCCGGCTGGGGAGTCGTGCGAACTTGTCTACAGTACCATCTGTTTTAAAAAAATTTTTCGCACGCTGCAACAATCATGCTGCAATCGAAATCACCTGCTATATAAATGCTCCAATGGAAGTGGGTAGTCTTCCTTAGCATCTGGTTTGATGTAGACGGCCTGGGGATCATTGCCGCCTTTTTTATAATTATAGATGATCTGCAAGGGATAGAAACCTTTTTCCAATGGCAGCAGGAAATGCTCGCCGGTACCGGTTTTGAAATGAAGGCCCAGCACCTGCTTGCCGCCGATAGATACTTTCGTATAGTCGTTACTGCTACCGATCTCAAACGTATAGTATCCTGGCGTCGTTATTTCGAGCCAGCCCTCCGCCACCAGGCTGAAATCGGCCTCCCGGGAGAATTTGGCCGGATTGAAATCTTTGTCTATCCTGCCGGTATCATCCGGTTTTCGTGTAGCCGTGTTCCAGTCGCCTTTGTAAAAGCGGTAGCGCAGGCCGCCAGCTATAACAGCAGCAGGTTTAGGCGCGGCAGGCAAGGGAGTCCCGGCTTCAAAGCGGGCTTGCAATACACGCCGGTATTCCGGGCGCTTGCCAACGGCAGTAAAAGTAATGGTAGCACTGTTACTAAGCGTAATGGGCGTCTCCTCTCCTGCCAGCGGCGTACTTGTTAACGTATCGCCAATGGCATAATGAATAGCGCCGGGGTTCAAGTTGTAACAGGTCATGGTAAAGGGTTTGCCAGGCAGTATGATGCCATTGTCCGGATTGATCACAATATCGCGTGAGGTATTATAACCGCCGGCAGATGCATAGAATCCGCCGTAGGAGAACTTCATGCCTTCCCAGAAGCATTTGAAGTTGGTAGAGAAATGTGATTCATTATCTACCAGCATCACCTTCCAATCCAGTCCTGCCGGGGCTTTCGCGCGTAGCACGCTGTCTATCCTGTCGATGCCCATGTAGTGATAGGCCGCCCCCTCTCTGCCCGTGATGAACAGGGTGTTGTTCATCTTCCTGATACTGTCAAAGCAATGCGCTGCCAGTTGACTGACAGCAAATTGATCCCACCATAAACTGGGATCGCCGGCAATATATGAAGTAAAAAGATCGGGCGACTTCAAGAAAGCATATACAGTAAAAAGCCCTGCCAGTGAGCCTCCGCAGAGGGTATTCCCTTTCATCTTCACATGATATCGCTCATGTACATAGGGCAGCAGCTCCTCTCTCAAAAATAAAATGAATTGATCCGCGCCGCCATTCCGGGGCAACTTGCCAGTGGGAGTGAGATCTCTGTCGCGCGTGAAGACGCCATCATGCTCCATATTGGGAATGCCTATCAGCAGCAGGTCTTTCGGGATAAAACCTTCCCCCTGTAAAAAGGCGGTTTCTGTTTTCTGAAAATTAAATACATCATCCAGGCAGAAAACGGCATCATGCTCCGTAACGCCCGTCTGTGGCGGTTCCTGCGGCATTATAACATTGATGTATCTTTTTTCTTTCAAAATATTGGAATAGATAGAATCCCTGATCGCATTTTGCTGCGCGTATAAAGAGATACTGATCAACAGAGAGATAAATAGCGGCGGCGTAATTTTCATACTGCAATATTTTTTCTGGTGACGGTGCTTATCTTGCAGGCCATATTTGTTAACCAATAATAGTGATTATGAAAACCCCAACAAAATTCCTCCTGTTGTTCCTGTTTGCATGCGTGTTGTTTGCCTGCAAACGCCAGGACACGCCCCCACAGCCAGCTCCATCATCCCGGGCTTTGACAGAATCTTTATCCTCAGGTAATGCCAGCGTGCCGGTATCCTGGTATCAGCTGGAACTGAAGCTGATCACGGAAACGCCGGGCTTCACGCCACCGGTGGCCGCACGTGCGATCGCCTATACCGGCGTTACCCTGCATGAGGCAGTGGTAAATGGCATCTGGGGCTATCCTACGCTGAGTGGCCAGTTGAACGGCCTCTCACAGATGCCGGCGCCGGACCGCGGCAAAACCTATAGCTGGGCCATTGCCGCCAACAGCGCCATGGCCGCCATTATCCGGCAGCTGTTCCCGAATGCCAGTGCAGCCAATGACACCCTGATCGCGCAGCTGGAAGTCCGCAACCACGACTCCCTTGCCGCCACCGTGCCCGCCGATGTAGCTGCCCGCTCGGTGAGCTTCGGCCAGCAGATCGCGTCAGCGATCTATCAATGGTCGCTCGGCGATGGCGGTAAAGATGGTTACCTCAACAATTTCCCTACCGACTATGTGCCGCCGGTAGGTCCGGGCCTGTGGACGCCCACCCCGCCTGCCTTTCAGCGCGCCATGCTGCCCTACTGGGGCAACAACCGCCTGATGGTAAGGTCCTGCGTGCAGGATACCGGCAACATTTTACCGCCGTCTTATTCTACAGACACCAGCAGCGCCTTCTATCAATCTGCTTATGGTGTGTATCAGATCTCTAAAACGGCCACACCGGAGCAGGTCACTATCGCAAAGTACTGGGCCGATGGCGGTGGTACCTTTACGCCGCCGGGACATATGCTGGCCATCGCCACGCAACTGGCCATGAGTGAAGGCCTCAGTCTGAATGAAGCAGCCAGGCTGTTTGCGCAGATCGGCATCGGGCTGAATGATGCAGGCATCGTCTGCTGGAAGTACAAATACAAGTACAACCTGCTGCGTCCTGTTTCGTATATCCGTGACCGTATCGACAGCAGCTGGCTGCCGCTGATCGTTACGCCGCCTTTCCCTTCGTATACTTCCGGCCACGCGACTTTCAGCGGTGCGGCAGGACAGATACTCGCCGCCAACTTCGGCAACGGCTTCTCCTTCACCGACTACCAGAAAGTGCCGGCCGGCTTTGCGCCCCGCTCCTTCAGCAGCTTCAGTGCTATGGTGGATGAAGCGGCGATATCCAGGGTGTATGGCGGCATTCATTACGATTTCGATAGCGAAACCGGCAAGCAAACCGGCAGCAACATTGGTATCAAAGTATTATCATTAAGATTTTAGCTGTCACGTGTTTTCAGCCCATGTTAGCCCTGCGGTTATCCGCGGGGCTTTCTGTTGGCAATACCTCCATGGCCGCCTGGCGGCCCTTCCGCAGCACATGGTCACGAACACGCATAAACGGTTTTTCGATCAGCTTGTTCAACACCCATGCGGCGGCAAAAGAAGTGATCAAACAGATACCGAACATCAACATACTCTTCCTATCAATATTCCATCCGGAGAAATAATCCTGTGTAAGATGTAATACAATTTTATGGCTCAGGTAGATGCCATACGACAAAGCCGCAATGGTGGCGCTTATCCGCGACCGGAAACGGTATAATATGCTCGCCGGGCTGATGGCTCCCATCAGCATCACCGCATAACCGATGCTCACCAGCGGAAAACCAAATACCGAAGCGCCGTAAGAGCGCTCCTGCACACAAACAAAGTAAGCGCCCGTAAGTATTGCCAGCGATAGCAGCAGCAAGGCATTGCCATAAGGCTCCACGCGCGCCTTCAGCGCGGGTTTGAACTGGTAGGCGGCAGCGATGAACACACCTGCCAGCAGGCCATCGAGGCGGCACCAGGTAGGATAATACACCAGGCTATACCAATAAGCCCAGCCGCTATCGGTGTGCGCGTTCTGGTACATATAGTAGTCCCAGCACAGCGAGCGGATGAAAAAGCCTGCTACAAAAAGCGCCAGGATAATAAAGATGCCCTTGCGCAGCGATTTGAAATACAGCAAAGCGGTGAGCGCCAGTGGCAGCACAAGGTAGAACTGTTCTTCAATGCACAAAGACCATGCATGCGAAAAGGTGCCATGAACGCGGAGATCAAGCCCGATGTTCTGGACGAAAAAAAGGTATTTCCATAGCGGCGCCAGGCCTTCCCGCTCATGTACGGCGGGTATCAGAAAGTACAGGCCGAGTATAAACCAGTACAGCGGCAGGATACGGAAGAAACGTTTGATGAAGAATTCTTTCAGGGCTACGCCTTTTCCTTGTGCGATCCTTGCGAAGAGCTGCGAGGCAATGAGGTAGCCGCTCAGCACAAAGAAAAGGTCGACGCCCGTCCAGCCGAACTTGCCGATGGCCGTTACCCTTTCCGGCGATCCGAACAAACGGCCATAATGATAAATGAAAACAAAGATGATCGCGAATGCGCGCAGATGATCCAGTCCGTGAAGCTTGGGAGAGGCTTCCGGCTGGCGTAATACCCTGGTGATACCCATAAAATTTTTGCCTGGAATTTGAGATCAAGCTAGTGCAAAAAAATTGCCTGCTAATGAAAACTACACCATCGGCAAATGCTTTATTTATGCGGCATACATGGCTTCGATCTCCTCCGCAAATTGTTGCTCGATCACTTTTCTCCTGACAGATAATTTAGGGGTGAGGATGCCATTGTCCACCGTCCATTCCGAAGGCAGCAAGGTGAATTTCTTCACTTGTTCCACATGCCCGAACAGGGGGTTGTATTTATCGACCTGCTCCTGGATGAGTTGCACCACCGCAGGATTTTTGATCAGTTCCTTATTATCTGCCGGCAGCTGTACGCCTTGTGCAGTCAGGCGGGTCCTGATCTGTGCGAAGCTGGGCACGATCAGTGCCGACACAAATTTGCGGCCGGGCCCTACTACCATCATCTGTTCGATGAAGGGGCTTTCGCGCATCTTGTTTTCGATGGCCTGCGGCGCTACGTATTTACCGCCGGAGGTTTTGAACACTTCTTTTTTGCGATCGGTGATCTTGAGGAAGCGACCCTCGATCCAGGCGCCGATATCGCCGGTATGGAACCATCCATCGGGTGTGAGCACTTCTGCGGTGAGCTCGGGTTTCTTGTAATAGCCTACCATCACATTAGCGCCACGGCAAAGGATTTCGCCGTCTTCCGCGAGTTTCACTTCTACGTTGTCGATGGCCGGTCCTACCGTTCCGATACGCCGTCCTTCACTTTCGAGGCGATTTACGGAGATCACTGGTGATGTTTCTGTAAGGCCATAGCCTTCCATGATGGTGACGTTGGCCGCGGAGAAAATGCGGATCAGCTTTTCCTGCAGGGCTGCGGAGCCGCTCACCACCGCTTCTACCCTGCCTCCCAGGGCTTCTCTCCATTTATTAAAAATGAGTTTATTCGCCAGCGCCAGCTGCCAGCGGTAGAATATCGAGCCACGCTTGATGTTGTCGTATTCTTTGCCGAGGTTCACCGCCCAGAAGAAGAGAGCGCGCTTGATGCCTGTGAGCTCCAGGCCTTTGGCCATGATCCTTTCGTATACTTTCTCGAGCAGGCGCGGCACGCAGGTGAACACCATGGGCTTCACCTCCCGGAGGTTGTCGCCGATCGTGTCCATGCTTTCCGCATAGTAGATGCTGATACCGGCATGGATATACAGATAGGACAGCATTTTCTCGAAGATGTGATTGAGCGGGAGGAAGCTCAGTGCGCGGTCATCTACGCGGGCGAAATGGAACACGGGCATGCAGTCGAGCACATTGCTCACGATGTTACGATGGCTCAGCATCACGCCTTTAGGGGCGCCGGTGGTGCCGGAAGTATAGATGATGGTGGCGATGGTGGCTTCGGTGATGCGGTTGCATACTTCTTTTCTTTTTTCTTCGCCGGCGGCGGTGGGCTGTAGTGTTTTCCAGCCGGGTATGCCGGGCACTTCATCGAACGTGAAGAAGCGCTGCAAGGTAGGTATCTCCTGAAAAGCGGGCTGGAAGCGGTCGTACAGCTCTTTGTTGGCGAAGATGGCGATGCGCACTTCTGCCTCGTTGAGGATGGCGGCAAATTCGGCCGGGCTGATGGTGGGATAGATCGGTGTGAGGATGGCGCCGGTTTGTTGTACGGCGAGATCGGTGATGATCCATTCCGGCCGGTTGGGTGATACCAGTACGATCTTATCCTGTTTTTCCGGTACCAGCTCTTCGTTATGAATCCCCAGTTCCAGGAGGCCGGCGGCCAGGTTACGGGCTTGTTGCATTACGTTATCGCAGGACAAAGTACGCCATTCACCGTTCACTTTAGATGCCAGCATGATGCCGTTGGGGCGGCTGCTGGCCTGTGCTTCCGCAAAATCAAATAATCGCTTCATAGATTGAGATTGTTCTTACCTTCTTCAATGTTACAGAAAATTAAGATAAGAAATTCTTCCGTAATGCAGGCCACACGGCATCTTTCAAAAAAAATTAAATATTTTCTTGGTTTTAAATAAAGATTTTCTACATTTGCATCCCGCAATTGACGCGGATGATGCTCACATCAATGAGTTGCCCAGATGGCGGAATTGGTAGACGCGCTAGACTCAAAATCTTGTTTCGGCAACGGAGTGCAGGTTCGATTCCTGTTCTGGGCACTGAGTAGGCTTGTAAGTAATTAACTTACAAGCCTTTTTGTTTTTGGTAAGTGTCAAATTTTCCCGGTTTTTACTGCTTTCTCCCACTATTGTTGACACTCATTTGACACTCACAATGACACTCACTAAATTCCGTGTAAACCGTTTACCACACTTGATTTCATGGGATCGGCCTGAAAAATTCGGATGCAAGTTTCTCACAAGAAAACAGCTACACTGGGTTACCGTCGTAATCTGCCAGCCATCATGTCATAACAAAGGAAAGAGCAAAAATTCTTTTGCTCATATTTTACCACTTACATGCGGCTGCTTATTGAGCAATCAAGCCAGGCGCGTCCGGGCATTGGTTTTGATGACACCCTATTTGTCACTTAAAAATTTGTGTGTATGAACTTCCTGGAGCGATTGAATCAAAAAGGTGATAAGATCTACTACTATTATGATCTCGGGCGGGAAAAAGGTCAACGTCCATCTACGGGAATATTTACCTATGTAAAACCCAAGACTGCCGAACAGCGTATGCACAATGCTGAAACCTTCAAGTTACTCGAAGTCAAAAAGTCTCAGGCGATCCTCGAGAAACAGGCGATTGGCACACCGTTCATCCCGAAGCACAAGTTCAAGGAAAATTTCCTGGACTACTATGCTGACTACGTGAAGAAGAACAAAAAGGATAATAATAAGCACCTTTATTACAGCTTATATCATTTCAAGAACTTTATCAAAGTAGAATATATCTCTCCGAAGGAGATCACCGAGGAATTATGTAAAGACTATCGCCAGTATCTATTGGAGCGCTTGAATGGAGAATGCCCGGCCAACTATTTCAGGCCCTTTCGGAGAATGATCAAAGCTGCCACCAAAGCAGGATACTTCGTCGATAATCCGGTTGAAGATGTTAAAGGAAAGGAAAAAAAGAACAAGCGCGTCAAAGCTAATCTGGAGGCAGAGGACTATTTAAAGTTGCTTCGTACACCTCTTTTCAATGAGGATATCCGTGAAGCATTCATCATCTCCTGTTACCAGGGATTCCGGTTCTGCGACGTATCCCCATTTGCCTGGGAAACTATATCTTTAGAAAAAGGATTTGGAGAACTCACACAGAATAAAACCGGCATCCCATTATCAATTACACTCCACCCGGTAAGCATCGAAATACTTTCCAGACGTTACCAGCGTCTTCCCCCGGAGAAAAGAAAAGGGCCCATTTTCAGACTACCATCTCTTCGGGCATGCAACTATGCGCTGGAAGTGTGGTGCAAGAATGCTGGTATAGAAAGCCATATCACCTGGCACTGCGCGAGGCTGAGTTTTTCCATACTGCTACAGGATAAAAATGTGGAAGCCGTAACAGTAGCACTTCTAATGGGACATACGACGCCAAAATATGTGCTCGCGAATTATAAAAGAATAAGGCCCAAGGACGCGAAGAAATCAATAAATCTTCTTCCTTGTCCTGACGATATTTCCCATAACATATAAGAATCAAATAAAAATATCCAACACAAAGAACATGCTGGCACCTCTTCTTTGTGTTGGATATAACGCATAACGACATTGCAAAACCCTGAAACTATCTGGCATCTGTTTTTCCGCCGGCCATCATTCTATTCAATTCCTCACGTATATAATAACCGCCGTCAGTTTTGAACACCATACTCTCGGTACATCTTTTTGCAAACTGTGTCCGCCCCAGATTGCAATAAATCATAGCCTCCTCCACTTTGAGATATGGTTTGAAACAAATGGAAAAAGCGCGTCGATTGCCGCTGGACGAAAAATTGTGTGTCATTAAAATCATCGTTCAACAGTTAATTGACCGTTCTGACGCAGCCCCTGACGTTGCCGGGAAAACTCACCAGCCTTTGCATGACACTGCCATCCGGCTGTTTCACAGCAAATCTGCAGTTCCATGTATTAACATGACCAAAGAGCAGGACAGTATAGGTGCGGCCGGGCGTAGCAGGTATGGGCACCTGCGTTATTACGCTTGTTGTATCTGCTTTCGGGAATATCCGCAACCGCATTTCTCCGTTTATCACCAGCCCGGCGGTATCCAGGTCATAATAACTGCTGGCAGTGCCATAGGTAAGCGCATGAGGTGTGGCATTGCTGGAGAACTTACGCCCGTTCGAGGCAAAGATATAACCATTGAGGGTGTCTTTATCCAGCACTAGGTCAATATACCGCAGCCTTACTTTTCCGGCCGTACTGGTCTTCTCTTCAGGAAAGCTGAATACGCGGAACAAACCACTCCTGGTACTTGCATTCACATGGGTGGTATCATCTGCCAGATAAATACTGTTGTAGCTGCCGGATGAAAAATCAAGCATAGTATCTGCTACAATAATGCCGGCTGTATCGGCGAAGCGTACACGCTGACTGCCGGCTATAAAATCATAATAGCGCATAGAACGATCCCGGCGGATGGCTTCCTGCGGCCCGTCGTCTGGAATTTCATAATTGCCGTATGCTGAAAATTGCGTCCGCAATAGTGTACCAGCAGTATCAAAGCCCGACATCCATACAAGTCTTGGCCTGGTTGTGCCTGCGGCCATGGAATCATACACATGAGATGCGTTGAAAACATTAATGGAAGTGGAAGCCGGGGCATCTATGGAATGACCGGTTTTGGTACAGGACTGACTCAGCAACCCAAGCACCAAGGCGGTAATCTTTACATATTTATTATTCAACTGGTTCATTGGCATAAGTTGATTAGTGTTTTAAAGCATAAGTGCGGCGCACATCATAATAAAAAGCATAAGCTGGCAACAGCACTTTATAAAAAGGAGCAATCCTGTAAAGGTTGCCCTGCTGATCATAGTTAAGTAATATAGCAGGCAGATCTTCCCGCGTGCCGGTAAACTGGTCATAAGCGCCGGCGGGTGCGCGAAATCCGATGCTGTCCTTTATAACAGGTGCATAGTAGTAAGCCTGCTGACCGGTAAAATCATATACAATACCTGCGAGATCATCGAGAAAACGGTTAGCGCTGCCAGGCAAGGGCGCCAGGCGCCCGTTCTCTCCCCCTAACGCACTATAAGTGGCATTACTGGCGGGCGTCATCGCATCCAGCAGGTTAAAGGGCCCGGTAGGGCCGCCGCCCATAATGGTAGGATATAGTTGGGAGATTATACTGCGGCTGTTGAGATCATATAAAGTAATTTGCAGATTGCCGCCGATACTGGCTTTGGTAAACATGATCCCCTTCACAGGATCCAGTGATAATATAGTGTTTTTGATAGCGCCGCCACCGGGCCAGTCGTTTCTGGTTTTCATCAGGTATTGCACCTTTCCGTCGGGAGTAATTTTACCCAGGTAATTATATCCGTTCAACAGGTATAAGGTACCGTTATACACCTGGGGATAGGCGCTGACCCGGCCTGTAGCGTCAAATCCCCATCTGTTGAAAACTAAACCGATGGGCGTAAAATAAACATCCCCCTGGTTATCAGCCCAGGCCTGGGAGAATGGCAACAGGTTCACCTGCGATGCCTGTCCTTCACCGGTATACAATGTTTGTAACTGGATACTTGATCCAAGCGCATTCACACTATTCTGGTAAATGGGAACAATTGTACGGTTCACTACCTGCAACAGCTTTGTTTGCATATCCAGTTTGCAATAG
Source organism: Chitinophaga vietnamensis (assembly GCF_902167635.1). Lineage (GTDB taxonomy): Bacteria > Bacteroidota > Bacteroidia > Chitinophagales > Chitinophagaceae > Chitinophaga > Chitinophaga vietnamensis. The sequence goes on along the minus strand of NZ_CABHMS010000003.1, from coordinate 247,027 downwards.
CGGAAAATCCAGTTGCTGTCTGCATCAGCGGCGGGTCCTGGCGTACCGGGAGTTTTGTAATGGTCGCTGGTGAGCGCAGAGAAATACAGGGTATGCTCCTGTTGGTCAACGGCGCCGTTGTACATTTTAATAATGCTGAACGGTCCCCTGGCATCGCTGAGGTTTTGCAGGTCGGTAACAGGTACTATATTTCCATCTGGACGCAGTAATTGTATTTTACTTTTTTTACTAAAAAACACATTGCCGGTACCCGAGTAGGAAGGATAGAATACCGGGTGGGCCAGAAAAGAATCTATCAAGGGATTGGAAGCGATATTTGAAAAAGCCTGGAAACACAATTGCTGTTTCCATACCAACGTATCTGTTACCGGCGGCAAGTTGCCTTTAGGTACCAGGAACAGCAATGGGCCTTCCAGCGTATATCCGCGACAGTTAACCTTTACCGAGAGCCGGCCAGTGCCCATGGCTGCTGTAAGCACGATGCGGATCGTTTCTACTGATTTGTTATATGTCACCTGATCGGCGTTAGTAATACTGTCTGTTCTATCTATACCAATTACCGTTGCATCCCCCTTCCCTATCTGCACATTCACCTGAGACGGTGCAGCGTTAAAGCGGCCGTTTATCCGCAAGGTATCTCCAACATGATACTGACGGCCAACACCGCGATCGTCCCTGCTGTAATCGAGCTTCAGACTGGTATAGATCTCCGGCGTATTACTCAGTTGTCCGTAATAGTTGTCGGTTTTCTTACAGCCAGTATAAACCAGCAGGAACAGGCACGCTATTATCTCCCCAATTATTTTCCCCTTATTTCGTTTCATAATTTGTTCTGGTTGCATTTTTTAAAAAGAATAAGTGAACGTTGCCCTGATATACTTATTTGGATAATATTTGCGAAAGATATTATCTCCCTTATAAGCTGTTTGCTGTGAACCGTCTGGGTTCAGCAACGGGCTTCCATCGCTCCGGTATAGGGGCGTCAGTTTTTCCTTATCGTACTTATAGTTGAAATTGTTATCCTCTACATAGGTCACTGCTTCATTCAGCAGATTCTGTATACTCAGCTTCACCTGCAAGGAACGGACGATGCGTTGTGTAATGCTGAAATCCACCAGGTGGCGTGGCAGCTCAAGAATACTGCCCCGGTAAACGCTTTGTGATATACTGCCCCCCAGAGGCTCAAAGTAGCCAACAGCATAGATGCGTGTGCCGGCTACGTTATAAGATAGCGATGCGCGCGTACCGGTACCGGCATTATCATAGAATAAGCCCACATTAGCTGTATAGGGTGCCTGTCCTTGCAGCGGGCGCTTATATCCATTACTTTGATAGCCGCCCAGGCGAACAGTGTCCTGCACGGTTATTTCACTGTGGATCAAGGCTCCATTGGCAATGATATACAGGTTGCGGAAGAAGCGGCCGGGAATGAAGCCAAGGTTTTTGTGCAGTTCTGCTTCCAGGCCGTATAAGGTTCCTTTATCTGCGTTCTGGAAGCTGATGGTAGTAAGATCCTCTCCCACCGCGGCCTGCTTGCGGATGCGCTCAATCGGATTCTTCAATGCTTTATAGAATCCACCAATGGTGATCATTTCATCCTGCCGGCTGCTTTTGGGATACCATTCTGCGCGTAGATCAAAATTATCCAGCCTGGCGCTTACCAGCAGCGGGTTACCGAAGATCAGCTCATTGGAAATAAAATCCAGGTTGGAGAATGGACTTATTTCCCTGAACTCAGGCCGGTTTACACTACGTCCATAAGCAGTCCTAACTATCAAGTCATCTGCAGGATGATAACTGATATTAAGAGACGGCAACCAGGACCATACTGGGCGGTTCACCAATATAGGCGTGGTACCGCTAACATCGCCGGGGGCTGCTGCCAGCTTCTGACGATCGTATTCAACACGCAAGCCGCCGTAAATATCCAGCCGGCTATTCGCAGGCTGCGCCAGTAAGGCCAGGTAACCGGCATTCAGTTGTTCAGTGGCGATGTAACTATCCTGTGTTTGGGTGTTGTCGTATACTTTCAGGGCTGTACCATCATCGCGCAGGTAATCATTGCTCCATACTTTGGACAGGTCCTGCTCTTTAAAGCCTATCCTGCTCCAGTCTGCATAGCTGTAGTATCCCGGCGGATAACTACTTAACTGTTCCTGTCCGTCATTCACTTTGAATTGTTTGCGGTATACCTTTCTTTCTTTCCATTGCTGGAAAGTGCCGGCTTTCAAAGTCATCCAGGAACGCAGGCGCACATCATAATCTGCCGTGGCATTGTATACTCCTTCCATATTCTTTAACCACAAACGGGTGATCATCCCATAGGTAGGCTGATAGTCTACTTCAGATGACTGCCCACGGTAATAAGGCTCCCAGCCAAGCCCTGTCCCCTCTGCGGCGCGTGCTACACCATCGGGCATTGTATATACATCCGGATACATGGTGGTGGTACGGTGTTGCAGGCGAATAACCCTTTGGTCGGGAATATCCTGACGGCTATAGGTATAGCCCAGGTTCCATTTAAGGCGCTGCCGCCGGCGCAGGTAGTGGATACCACCGAGGTTACCTGCATACAGAAAACGCTGGGTGAAGGAGAGAATATTATCTTTACGCATGGCCGTGAAATAATTAAGCGGGCCCGCTGTTGGAAGGACATTATCATGATTTAACCGCACCACTACGGATTTGGAAGCGTCTTCCAGTAAGAAGTTCCGGAAATACAACTTGCTGGAGTCTTTGAGCTTCATGCTGAAATTCTGCAACAGGTTCATCTGTGTATTCTCGATGTTCTGGTCTTCACTACCTATTTTATCATAGCCATACCCATGGGGAAGTGTGTTGGTATTCCCGGTTTGCGTGTAGATGTCGTTCCGTTGCGCTTCATAGCGATAGTTAAGCGCTGTAAGGGAAGAGATGCCGGCCTTACCTATCCTGAATGAGTTGTAGGCATTCAGGGTTGCCTGCAGGTCCGGAAGTGCCGTCTTGTAGCGATATTGCAATATGGGTGAAAAATTCTGCACATATTGCTGCTGTGTAAGTGATGCTTTATGCAGATCGCCAAATCCCGGTACACCTGCGGGCAATTTGCGGGTACCGTCGTCAAAGCCGAGGTAATCATACTTGCCGCCGGCGTAGGTAAGCAGGGGCTTGAAGCTGGTACCCACATGGTCGCTTGCTACTATTTCTATATCGAGATGTTTCACCGATTTGGCGTCTTTGGTGTATATTTTTACAGCGCCGCCGCTCATATCTCCATAAATATCCGGCGCAGGAGACTTATAAATCATAATGCGGTCAAGGATGCGGCTGGGAATGAGATCCATCGCGAAGGCGCGACTGTAAAGCTCTGTAGAGGGAGCAATATTATCATTGAGATAAATAACATTATAGCGGGGATCCATGCCTCTTATCACCGGAAATTTATCATCCCTGATCGTTACGCCAGATGTACGCTGTATCACCTGGGCAGCATTGCGGTCGGCCATTTTGCTGATCTGTTCGCTGGAGATACCAGTGACAACGCTGTTGGCAGTGCGTATCTCACTGATCAGCTGTTTGTCAGTAGTATGGGTGACCGCTTTCAGCTGGCGGGGACCAGAGGTGACTACTACTTCGCTCAATGAACGTCCGCCTTCCATTTTTACATCAGATATCACCGTTTTACCATCTGCCAAAACAATACCGGGCAGGATATTATGCTGATAACCTATAAAGCTGGCACGCAACGTATATTTTCCTGCAGAAAGATTTTTGAACTCATAATAACCTTTTTCATCTGCCAGCGCAACGGTACCTGTTTCTGCCAATTGCACAGTAGCACCGGGCATAGGCTGCGTGGTTTCAAAATCCACTACACGACCTTTGATAACGCCTTTCTCTGTCGCCTGCGGTGGCAACTGTCTTTTTATAGTATTATCCTTTATAACGGCGATATTTCTTCCCGTGATCAAAAAGGACAGACCTTCTCTGTCGCGCAATTGCCGCAACACATTGCCCAGGGGCACATCTTTGTATTCAAGATTGTGCAGTGTGATGGCGGTCATCTCCGCTTTGTTAAATGAGAAAGTATAACCGGTCTGTTGTTGCAATACCTGTAGCAACGCTGCGGCATTGGCGGCTTTGGCCGTATAGCTGACCTTCGCGGTCAGCGGAGAAAATTTATCCTGCGCTCCTGATGGAATGGAGATGGTTACCCACCATACCAGCAAAAGAAAACAAGCATATTTTCTTGCCTGTGTGTAAATAAATATCATAAGATTTTTGATTTTGATAGCTGTCTCTTTGGATGTGGGGTTATTTCCTGGTCACTTCCAGTATTGATCCTTTTATGGTATAGTTACATCTCGAAACAAATAGTATAATATCCAGTATCTCATGTACGGTTTCCTGCCTGAAAACAGTAGTGATCCGTTTTCCATCAAGGTTCAAACCCTTATCATATACCACTTTCAGACCATACCTGATAGCTACTCTCTCCAATGCATCTGTTATCAGCAGATCATTGCATACGAGATAGCCGTTGGTCCATTCCTCCATACTGCGGATCTTCAAGGGAGAGGTAGCTGCACTATGTTTTTCTTTATTATAGTCTATCATTTCTCCTGCGTGTAACAGCGCTGCATTCCTTTTCTCCGCAACCTGCTCTACGGACACTTTTCCGCTTACCAATGAAATCCTGATAGAAGCCTCTTTTGCATAAGCTTCCACATTAAAGGCGGTGCCCAGCACTTTGGTAGCGATATCGCCCGTATATACCATAAATGGATGTGCTTCATCCCGCTTCACATCAAAAAAAGCTTCTCCCTGCAAACAAATGGCCCTTCGGGCGGCGCTGTCCCGCATGGTAAAGGATAGTCTGCCACCTGGATGCAGCCATACTTTGGTGCTATCTGGCAATACCGCATACTTTACATGAGCGCTCTTATTGAAAAGCGTATCCCATTTTATAGCAGGAACAACTGACGCCAGTTGTTGATGTGAAGCAGTACGGTAACTGCTCATCAGCCACCATGCAGCAATGCCCGCCACCAGGATGGATGCGGCTATCTTATACCATAAGTGCCTTAAACGGTTTTTAGCGGGCGTTACTGTTGTGTTCCATTCAGGATAGAGCTGTTGGCGCAGTGTGTCCAGTAGCGCCGCTTTTGCGGCTTGTTCTTCAGGCAATGCCACATCTGGTAGCTGTTCCCATGACTCCGCCATCACTTCATACCATAACGTGAGGTCTGCCTTTCCATCAGACAAATAAGCTACTATCTTTTCTTTCTCTGCCGGATCACATTTTCCTTCCAGGAATTTCCGGATCAGTGGTTTACCTATTATCATACTATACTACACGAAACAGTTAAAAGAAATGGGTAGTACGATCATGCGACTTAATATTAAGTTAACACAGGATCAGCCCGGGCCAGCTTACTTTTATATCCCGTAAAACACTGACATGTGGTTATGAATGCTATTCCAAACCAACAGTTACTGATCAAAAGATTTGAAAATATTTACGCTGCTACGTATGATAAATTGTACCTGTTTGCCAAGCGATATGTAAAGGAGAACGATGCCATCAAAGATATTCTGCAAGACAGCTATATACGGTTATGGGAACACCTTGAAAACCTGCAGGATGATGAGAAGATACTTCCCCTGCTACGTACCATTGTGATGCGCGTTACAATAGATGTCTTGCGTAAAGCGGCGAGTGACCAACAAAGAAGCGCCGTGTTTTATGAGCAACGGCGCACCACCTGTGAAGCAGATGAAATATTAGACATGAAAGAAGCAATAGCCGGATATGAGGAGTCCGTACGCTTGCTCCCTGATAAAAGACGACAGGTATATCAACTTATACAGGAAGAAGGACTGTCCTATAAAGAAGCTGCCCAACGGCTGAACATCAGCCTTCATACTATCAAATACCATTTCACCAAAGCGAGACAGACATTACAAAAAAAGCTGCCGGGCATAGGATTTATTTTTTTGCTTTCATCAGCGCTGATGCTGTTCTGTCAGATAAAGGATGTAAAAAAAGAGCTATCCCGGCACCGGAAAGAAGTGGATGTTATACAAAAGGAACGCGGCTAAACGTTACACTGAGAAACAACAGCTGCGCCGTTTCATTTTTCCTTTCAGGGCACCAGATTGGAAAGCTCCGAAAATTCGAAACTTTCCTCATTTTCAGACACCGGTTATTTTTCCACCATATTGTTTGCATATCAAATATCCTCTTAGCAGCAGTTCTTCCTTTGCCGTTTGCTTTGAGGGGAACTTTCTTTTTCGGCCATTTAAAATATCTCGCACTTCCTTGATTAGCCCGGCCGTAATAATGGGCTCATGGGAGGATCATATTATATATCCCTCTCACTACTTCTTCAAACACCTATTTTATCACAGGCTCCCCCTTCATAATGTTAAAAAAAACAGAAAAAATATATAGTAGTAGGAACAATAGGAAGTTTGATGTCTTCCTAATATAGGATTATACCAGAATAGCAAAATACTAACAGTCAGTTGCTACGAGTATCAATCCCAAGCATTTTTAGAAAATTAATTTCTTTATGAAAGTTTGCATTTTCTTTCTGATTTTCAGCATCGGCCTGGTAGCAGTTGCACAAAAAAATGATCTGCAGAACTGGAATTCAATTAGCGCAAAAATTTCATTAGGTAAAAAAACAGACCTTCATATAAGCGAATTAGGCTCATTTTCCCCTGCCAATAATTTCCAGCTCAATTTTGCTCAAACACATTTTGGTTTAAACTATAAAATAAGCAGGAACTTTTCGCTACGTGCGGGTGACCAGGTAAACTATATTCCTGATAGCAACCGATCATGGCGAAACAGGATTTATCTGAGAGGAACTTTCGACTACAATCTTGATAAAATGTTAAAAGCAGAACATAGCCTTCAGTTTGAAGTTCATGATAAAAACGAGCATCGCTATTCTCAAAGAATCATCTTCATTAATGGTCTGAGTTTAAGGAAACGTTTTTCTGCGCCGCGTTTACGACCCTCTGTCTCATACTGGCTATATTATAATGTGGGGGGCACAGGAGTACAATACTACGATGAAGCCGGAAAGCCCATTGCTTCACAAACACCCGATGGTTTTCACAGGGGGAGATTATTTATAACACTCAATTCTAAAATTAGCGAACATGTCAGACTGAGTTTATTTTATATAAACCAACAGGAGTTCAATCTGTTCACTGCCCCTAACCGGAATATCAATGTTGTAAATCCAGCTACAGGTAAAATTTCAAAAGCCTATGACAATTTTAATGCAATCGGGCTTTCAATTCAATTTGTATTTGGTAAAGACTAATGCTAAAGTCTTTTAATCTGCTGACTATAAAATTGCCGCTATGCATACAAGAATCAAGAAAACAATTATTTGTAAAAATGTTGATCTGGAAAGGTGCACAATCAATAAATCAAAAATCAACTATTATATTCCGCAGGTTGGGGACGTGGCCATTTTTGAAATCATTTCTATTGGCAAACATAAACGGGTTCAGGCTGATGATAAACTAAATGTTCTCATCCTGCCGGGCGACCTGATTATGGGAGCTTTTGGTACACGCTATGCTTCTGCTCAATTTGAAGGATATGTGCCAGCTGATTGCCGGGATACTTTTCATATACTTGGCGCCGGTGGAACCATTGGAGTTGTTGAAAGCATGCACGATTCTTTTAGTGACGTGGGCCCCACCGTGCTTAGAATAGTTGGTTATGTGACCAACCAGATGGGAAACATAGTTAATACCAGGAAGATTAGCAGGTCACTCATTCCTTTCAGCGGCATAGCAACAAAAAGAAGTAATATTATTCTTTCAATAGGATCTTCAATGGACAGCGGCAAAACTACCACCGCAGCTTACATAGTCAGGGGATTGAAAACCCAAGGGCACAAAGTCGCATTTATAAAACTTACTGGAACCGTTTATACAAAAGACAGGGATATGGTTTATGATTGTGGAGCGGATATAACTGCCGATTTCTCCGATTTCGGGTTCCCGTCTACCTATATGTGCCCCGAACAGGAATTGCTTGACCTGTTTGAATCTCTTATGCAAGATGTAATGACAGATGGCGCTGAACATGTGGTGGTGGAAATTGCTGATGGCATTTTGCAGCGTGAAACCAAAATGTTGCTGGAAAATAAACACTTTATGTCGCTGATTGGTCAGGTTATATTTTCCTGTTGCGATAGTTTGAGTGCTTTATATGGAATTGACACACTCAAACAAATAGATATTTACCCTACAGCACTGAGTGGCTTATTTACTGCAAGTCCATTGCTTGTAAAAGAAGTAAAAGGGCAAACACAAATACCGGTAGTAACAATTGCAGAATGGATGGAAGGGAAGTTTAACCACCTGTTCAAATGGCCTATGGTGAAATATGCATAGTGTAATAATAAATGCTCAATGAAACATTGGGATATCATCAAGAGCCACTTTAAGCGAAGAGTAATCGCATGTTTTGCGATTGTGCTACTGGGTGTAATTAACAGTTGCATCACTGTACTGCTTTCGCTTAGCATAGGGGTATACTACGAGATGCTCAGTCAGCACCATTCAAACAAGAGCCGGTTATTACATCAGTTGCATATTGAACTGCCGCATCATCCAACTATTTTTTTTCCTGTTTTTGGAGCTGTAATTATATGTAAGCTGATTTTACACTTCTTGGAAACCTATTATTCTGAAATGATAGCGCTAACAATCTCGCTATCGCTGCAAAAAAAATTGTTTCGTCACCAGGTGCGGATGGATACAAAGGATTTTATACAAAAACCGGTGGGCAAATACCTGCTCCGCTACAGTGGCGACATGGCCAGCATTCGTAAGTATGTTTCTAAAGGTATTTTTCGTTTCATATCCGATTGCATATTTATGTTGATTTCATTAGCTTTTTTACTAAGTATTAATACAACAACAACGCTCACAACAATAGCAACACTGATAGCCGGCTTTCTGCTTTTGAATAGCATTAACAGAAAACTCCGCCATATACAATCCCAACGCAGGGATATGCTTTCTTCCAATTTGCATTTTGTACTTGGCGCTTTACAGGCATTAACTACTGTTAAGGCTTACAACCAGGAGTATGCTGTAATAAAAAGCTATAAAAGGAAAATGGAAAAACTGGAGCATACCAGCAGGCGGTTTTTATTGCTGAACAGCTTTAACAAAGCCATCGTACCGGCATTTTTATTCTTTTCGCTTTTGCTGATTTTTATTGGCCATATGCCATACACCGCAGGGCAAAATAACCCGGATCCGGCACGTATGTTTATTCCATTCATCATCCTTGTTATTTTAATGTTTCCTACATACAAACGATTTTTAGGAGTGAGTAGCATTTGGCAGGCAGGCAACATAGCTTTTTTAAAAATTTATTCCATCCTTAATCTTCCACTGGAAGAGTATGGGGAAGATAAGATGGAATATCAACCAGTAAAAGGCATCATTGAATTCAGGGATGTGTCGTTTAGCTACTCCGACAGGGAAACCATTTTAAATAACCTGAATTTTCAATGCGGGCCAGGAGCAATAAATCAACTTCATGGCAATTACAAAAGCACTATTCTGAAATTAATACTGGGTATTTACACCCCCGATAGCGGATCCATACTATTTGATGGCAGTGATGCCAAAGGTTTATTAAAAAAATCTTTCCGGCATCATATTGCATTTATTTCCGATAAAGCTCCATTATATGGCAACACCATTTCAAAATGTCTTTTTCTGAAAACTGATGCCGGTGCACGGCAAAGAGCAGTGGAATTATTACGATCACTTCATTTTTCAAATGACAATAGTAATGATATCATTGACCTGGATACCGGAATCGGGGAAAATGCAAGCCACTTATCCGGTTCGCAGTATAAAAAACTACTGGTTGCAAGAGCATTATTGAGCGATAAAAAAATTATACTGATCGACGACCTGCCGAAGAGTTTTGATGACAAAATACGGGAGAAAATAGACGTTTTTTTAGACCAGCTAAAAGAAAATCGTACCATCATTGTAGCATGACCGGTATACAGTCTTCACAAGGTCGCCATATCAATCACAAATCTATATTTTATATCCCCTTTGATCATCCGTTCGTAGGCTTCATTGATACGGCTGACAGGAATAATCTCTATATCAGCTACAATATTTTTTTCTGCGCAAAATTCCAGCATTTCCTGGGTTTCATGGATGCTGCCAATTAAAGAACCGCTTATGCTTCGCCTTTTAAAGATAAGCCCCGAAACATCCAACTGCAAAGGGGTACCTGGCAAACCTACAAGTATTAAAGAACCATTTACTTTAAGCAGGTTCACATAAATGTTATAGTCATGCGGCGCTGATATTGTATCAATAATAAAATCAAAATGTCCATATAATGTTTTAATTGCTTCCAGGTCTGACAACCACACAAAATGGTCCGCACCTAATTTTTCCGCATCTTGTTCTTTAGCGGTTGAGGTACTTAAAACTGTTACTTCTGCTCCCAGTGCTTTGGCGAATTTTACCGCCATATGCCCGAGGCCTCCTAAACCTGCGATACCAATTTTATGCCCCGGCCCGGCCTTGATGTATTTAAGGGGGGAATATGTAGTTATACCGGCGCATAATAAAGGGGCAGCAGCAGCCAATGGAAGTGCAGCAGGTACCTTTACCGCATAGCGTTCATCTATTACCAGCTTGGAGGCATATCCACCATATAAAGGCGCTCCGGTTTCCCTTTCCTGTCCGCCCATAATAGGTGTTATGCCGTTTTCGCAATACTGTTCGGCGTCGTGGGCACATTGATAACAATGCCGGCAGGAGTCGTACAAATAACCGGCCCCGGAAATATCGTTTATCTTAAACCTGGTTACAGCCTTACCTGTCTGAATAACGCGCCCTATTATTTCATGCCCGGGAACAATAGGGTACATGGTGCCTCCCCAGTCATTGCGCACAGCATGAATATCTGTATGACATACACCACAGTAAAGTATTTCAATCAGAATGTCGTGATCTCCAACAGGTCTTCGTTCAAATTCAAATGGTGTTAAAGGTACGTTCGCGCTTTGTGCGGCATATGCCTTTGTTTTAATCATTGTGGAATTGGATTTTGGCGTGAAACAGTTAAATTAAAGATAAGTCAGCATATTGAAATCATCTTGCAGTGCGGTTAGTTTAATGCGTTTAACTTTTTTTGCATAGCTATTTTAGGACGGAACATTAAGAGTAGAATTACGGAGCGCATTTTCGAAATGAATGTGCTCCGTGATTTCAAACACTTCTATCACTTTTGTAATATAATCTTGGCTTTGATATATTATCCGTTCGCGGGTAATTATTCTTATCAGATATAGGCCATCTATACCTTCCAGCCGGAAAGCACTGCTATTCAGCTTTTCTTTTTTCACTTCCTGTAATATTAAATCCCTGCGGATCAGCATACAGCCTGAAGGTAGCATGGCACAATGAATTGCCAAGTCAGTGATAGCTATAAATATTTGTTAGCATAGAAATTTTATGGGCCGTATTGAATCGTGTGGCTGTTATTTACTAAATAATCTATGGTGGAAACCGGGTAAGGCTGCCTGGGATTGATGGTGCTTATTGCTGCATCAAATTTCTGGCAGATAACATCCCAGGTATAATTGGCAAGTGCAGGTTCAAAAACATTTTCACTACGTAGTGCCGGAACGTTTATAATGGCTCGTGCCAATGCTTGGGGATTATCAGTATTGCAAGCGGTAATCATACCATCAGGCAGCATTTCCACTATTCCGCTGGTCTTATCAGCTATGCAATATGCACCACATGCCAGCGCCTCCAGTGATGCCATCCCGAATGGTTCATGGCGTCGGGCAGCAACAAATACATCAATGTTCCGCATAACAGCGGCCAGCTTCTCCTGTGGCAATCCTTTATGCCAGCTGATGATGTGCGCGCTATTATTCATTCTGCTTTGGGTTTGCAATGCGGTTAACAGCGCTCTTTCCGCTGCGGTATAACTCCCTCCAATTATCAACACCTTGGTATGGGGTTTCTCTTTCAAAATATAAGGTAATGCACTAATGAGACGGGAAAAACCTTTTTCCGGAACAAATCGCGCAGCCATGCAAATAATAAAATCATCTGCCCCCAGACCTGTGAAACCTGATGCTTTCAATTGTTGTATGCGTTGCTCTTTGGATTGCGGCGACATATAAAACACACTTTTATTATAGCCAGGACAGACCACCAACACAGGAGTAGTAGCAGCACAGTAGGGATACCGCTGTCCCAGTTCTGCCTGGGTTTGAGATGAGTGTGCTAACAGATCTGCATGACGATAGATATAGGACTCCGCCGCAATCCGGTCATTGAAATTGTATGCTGATGTTCCTTCATCTGCACTATATGCGGGCATACTTTTGAGTTTGGCATATCCCATGGAGTGCGGAACATGGATATGTGGAATAATACGTCCGTTTTGTTGATACAAAAGGTATTTTAAGTACTCGGCTGTCAAGCCGGCATCTGCATAGTGGCTTATTAAAATATCCACTTTCTCAAGTTCCTGTGATAATGTGTTGAAGATAGCATCGGCAATTAAAGAGGCCAGCGGGTACATATCCTCTTTGCGGATAAATTTCAGGCTGTCACCGAATGAAATACGACGGATAAAATAAGGAGCATCAGTTCCTTGTTGATACGTTTGCCTTTGCAACATTGATTCTAATGATCCCGAAACAGCCTCGTTGATCAGCCGTGTTACAACGGTGACTGTATGTCCTTGCTGCGCCTGCGCGCGCGCCAGTTCGTGCACCACGCGTGTTTGCCCGCCTGTATCAATGCCGTCACGAATACCGCCGGAAGGATGGTAGAACCCTTGAAGGTGCACATGGACAATATTCATAATACACTTTTGAAAGTAACAACTGTGGGAAGCCTGAAAATATAGTTATCTCTGGAGTTGAACAGGGTTATGAAAATATAGTTATGGTTATTTGATTGAGAATATCAAGTTACGCAGTTCCTAATTATTTTTCATTTTTTTAATTAATAAGAATAGGCTATTTTATTTTAACAAAAAATATGTTTGCATTCCTTACTATATACAAGCAGGATAAAATATGATTTAAAAAAATGACATTGCCATTACTTGGCAGGAGGAAATTTTAAATTTGTATTTAAAAAAATCCCAACAACACAATCTGCTGTTGGGATTTTATAGACCAAATTACATATACAGACGACAAGCCTAGCATGAAACCCTTCTCCACGCAAGGTGGAAGACAACCTCCCCGTCTTTTGACAAAATGGGGGGAGTGCGTATCGTCAACCGGTCGTCCTCAATGCTTACATACCTTACTTGCCCATTACCAATCCAATTAGGGAAGAGACTACCTTCGATAATATGCACCAATTCTCCGGGTTTATTTTCAACATACCTCCCATAATAAGCAAGATAGCCGCTGAATGCGGAAAACGTTTCCTCAGGGGTTCCGGCGTTAAGGGATGAAGTACTGAAAAGCGGACGTGACGCCTTCATGATCTGAGCATTCATATAACCGCTTCGGTCATAAATAATTATTCCCATAACATTCTCTCCAAAGTAATGAATCGTTTCACCTTTGTCATTATTATATGTCCATGACAGCAGCTGCCAGGCGCCGATAATTTTTTCTTTGATAAACTCCTGCATAAAATAATTTTTATCAGATGATTATGGGGTATGTTTTCAGGGAACATAAAAAAGATCACTCAGATTAAGGGTTATCATTGTTAATCGATCTTAAACAAGGATAGATGTACAGATGCATCTTCTTCATGTAAAACTACACTTACGCCACGAAATAGCTTTGCAGTTAGTAAAATACGACTACCGGGAATACGAAGAAATATTGATCAGGGGAACAAGAAATACCAGGTTCTCATCTGTAAGTTGGTGCCCGCCGGGACGTGACACCAAGCGGAAACTCTTTGTCGTTTCTTCAGACCAGGGTGCTGCATTTTCTTCATTTACCCGATCATCCATCAATCCATAAATAGCAATAATGTCTATATCGAGTGGATCATCGTTCGTGTATTGATAAGTCTTCATCAATCTCAGGTCGTTGCTGAGTACTTCTAAAAACATCTGCCGGGAATCATCGTCCAACATCCTTGATTTATCAAGGTAGGGGAATAATTTTGCCAGTTCCATTTCGTCAAGGGCAGTATAAGCATCCGGCATTCTATACCTGCTTACGGCTGGCATGGAAGAGGTAATGAGTTTTATAGGTTGAGGCATGTTATTCCTTCGTAGGGCACGGGTGAGTTCAAATGCCACCAGCGCCCCCATGCTATGACCAATAAATAAAAAAGGTTTATCAAATAAAGGCGCCATCACAGGCAACATATCTGTGATAAGATCATTGATATGCTCATATATCTTTTTATGAGGGCTATTGGCTCTTCCGGGCAAGTCAATACAGACCAGCTCTGTATCCTTGTCCACAAATTCTGCGAGAGGAAAGAACAAATTTGAAGAACCTCCGGCATCATGGAAACAGAAAATCCGGTAGCTGGCAGAAGGTACGGGAATGGGGATGGTATACCAGGAACTACTATCAATTACATGGTTCCCTTCTATGAATTGGAATAAGGCTGAAGCTATTCTGTCTAATCGCAAATGCGATTGGATGATATTTTTTGGGATTTGCATACAGAGGTCCTTTTCAATAGATCTTTGTAATTGCACCATCATCAAAGAATCGATCCCCATTGATTTTAAGGTGATATTCAGCCTGATCCTGGAATAAGGCACTCTGGTTATAGAAGCAACTTTTCCTGCCAGCAATTGTTGCATTTCAGGCTGACTTTGTGGAAGCCTTGCCGGCGATTGGCCTTGCTCCTTATGGTTGACGGCCAGGGGAGTTGACGGTATTACTACCTTGCGTTCTGAATGACCTTTTTCCGGTCTCCATAATTTAGATAGTTGCGAGTTATCCTCCAGTTCAAGATGTTCTCTCTGAAAAGGATAAGAAGGAAGGTCAATAGCCGGAGCTGTTTTCGTCCGGTAATATTTTATCCAATCCACTGGACAGCCATACGAATATGCCAGACACAGGTTAGCATATAACGAGCTTTGTTCAGGGCTTTCCCGAAATAGCGAAGGGATACAATGAATATCGCGTCCATCAACCGCTTCCGCACATTCCCGGATCGCATTTACGAGGATCGGATGGGGGCTTATTTCAATAAAATTAGTATGCCCTGTGCTTATCAATTGTTGTATGGCGGGGCTAAACTGAACGGTATGCCGCAAGTTCTTCACCCAATATGCCGCATCTGCACTTTCAACCAAACCCGGCATCACCGTGGAGTAAAATGGAATGGAAGGAGGATGAGGAATGATTCCCTGCAAGGTATTAGATAATTCTTCTGTCAGGCTATCCATATGTTTGCTGTGCGAAGCAACATCCACCTTTACTGGTCTGGCAAATAATCCACTGGATTCCAGCTCTGACTGGACATGGCCAAGTAAATTTTGGTTACCCGCCAGTACAGTGGATCTTGGGCTGTTGATGGCAGCGATAGATAGTTCCGGATATTTTAGGATGAAGCCAGCAGCGTCAGTAGAGGATAATTCGGTCACCAACATGCCTCCTCCTTTTCCACTAACCTTTCTCATCAATTGACTTCGCATGAAGATTATCCTTACCGCATCTTCCAGATCAAGGGCCCCTGCAATGAAGGCCGCAGCTACCTCTCCCATACTATGGCCGACAACTGCATCAGGCCGTATTCCTATTGATAGCCACCATTGTGCCAGCGCCAATTCTACCGCAAACAGAACAGGCTGAATGACGTTAATTTCTTCCAGACTTTTATTTGATCGTTCACTGTCAGATAGCAATAACTCTTTCAATGACCAATCGGAATAAATCTTAAAAACCTCGTCACAGGTATCGATCACTTTCCGGAACACCGGTTCCAGTCGATACAGTTCCTGCCCCATTCCTTTCCATTGTGATCCCTGACCGGGAAATACCATAACGGTCCTGCCACCTGAAGAGATACAGTCATTAAGAGGGGCTGTACCTGTATTCTCTTTAAATGCCTTCAAATTGTTCAACACTTCATTTCTGTCTCTTCCCGCAAATAATGCCCTGTATTCAAAAGATGGTTTGACAAGCGCAGTAGCTATGCAAATGTCCACGAAACTATCGTCTGAGCAGGTTGTTATGGTCCTGATATATTTTTCAACGTATTCGTTCAGGGCGCCCAAAGCCCTGGCAGACAAGGGTAAGCAATAATAATTTAGTGCAGGCGGCTCTCTTTGTACATTCGTTTGTGCGGGATACTCTTCCAGAATCGCATGAGCATTAGTTCCTCCCCAACCAAATGAGTTAATCCCTGCTTTAAAAGTTTCTCCATCCAATACCGGCCATGGGCTGTTTTTTTGTTGTACAGTAAGCATAAGTTCATCGAACAATATTCCTGGATTGGGCTGATGGTAATGAAGATTTGAAGGAAGTACCCTGTGCTTCATGGACAAAACCACTTTAATGAAGCCCGCTATACCTGCAGCCCCTTCGAGGTGCCCGATATTCGTTTTTACTGACCCTATGCTCAGGGGCTGTTCTCTACCCCGGCGAAAAAACATCCCCAGTGCAGTCGCTTCAACAGGATCTCCTACAGCGGTTCCTGTGCCATGTGCTTCCACATAGTGCACCAGACTTGGATCAACCCCACTGTCCCTATAAGTATCTTCCAATAACCTCAACTGACCTTCCTGGCTGGTAGCTGGAAGGCTGACATTAAACCCATTGTTGTTAACGCCGGTTTTTCGGATTAGGGCCAGAACCCTGTTTTCATCCTTCACTGCGTTAGATAGTTTTTTCAGAATGATGATCCCCCCACCTTCTCCTCTGACAAAACCATCGGCCTTGCTATCAAAAGCGTTGCATCTGCCACTGGAAGAAAGGCCACCGAATTTCGAAAGAAAAACATACTGGACCGGATCAAGCAGATGATTAACGCCTCCCACCATCGCCACATCAATACTTCCATCCAGCAAAGCCTGACAAGCGAGATGCAGGGCCACCAATGAAGCAGAACACCCGGTATCTACAACAAGGCTGGGGCCTGTCAATCCTAGTTTATAGGATATCCTGCCGGCAATGATATTGGGGGATTGCCCCAATGCAGAATGAGCTGTTATAGAAGAATTCCTTTCTCGCCTGAAATGCTCAAAGTCGCTCCAGGTACTTCCAATATACACGCCCGTTTTTCCTTGCCTGAAATGATCCAATGGAATACAGGTATGCTCAATTGCTTCCCAGGCCAATTCAAGCATCAACTTTTGAGAAGGGCTGATCTCTATAGCTTCGGCCGGAGAAATATCAAAAAATAAGGGATCAAAGTCATGAATGCCTTTCAGCATGGAAGCATGCTGTTGATTGGTTTTTTGGTCAGCATAGGGGTCTGGATCAAAATAGTCCTCCATCTTCCATCGATCTGGTGGAATCGCATCCACTGTATCCTTCCCGGAATACAATATATCCCAAAACTCCTCTAAATTAGCAGCACCAGGAAACCGGCACGACATGCCTATAACGGCAACAGGTTCTTTTTGCGCTGCTGGCGCAAACACATTGCCTTCACTCATATCATTCATTATTTTCGATTTTAATTAAACAAACAATTTTCTTAGGCGACCATTTCCTGCAATCGAAAGCCCAGTCAGAACATATAATTTCAGGTAGGGCATTTTTGGAAGAATTTATTCGTGCTGTGGAACGGGTTAAACCTACGGGAGACATTGGTTATAAAACGCAGGGGTATTGTTCAGGGATAAAATGGTTGATATATTTATTGGGCTGTGTATGCACCATCAATCGTATAATAACTTCCGGTAACGAAAGAAGACTTGTCTGAACTTAGCCAAAGTGCCAGTTCAGCAACTTCCTCCGGTACACCGATACGGCCAATGGGATGGATGTCCGCCAGATCAGAAATCCCTTCATCGGAAAGAATATCATTGAGCAATGGAGTACGTATATAGGCAGGGCCGATAACATTAACCCGGATCCCCTTATCGGCGTATTCCACAGCGGCAACCCTTGTCAGGCCCAGTAATCCATGTTTGGCGGCAACATAAGCCGCCAGGCCCCGAACAGCCACCTGTGATGCTATAGACCCGATATTGACAATCACTCCTCCGCCTGAAGCCAGCATAGCAGGTATCTGATAACGCATACCATAGAACACACCATTCAGGTTTGTATCAATAACATTCTCCCATTCATCGATATCATATTCTCCAACGGATGTCAACGGGCTGATCTTTGCAGCATTATTGCAGGCAATATCCAACCTTTGATATTTTTCCAGGGTTTTTTCTACCAGCCTTTCGCAATCCTGTCGCTTGCTTACATCCGTTTGGATAAATATAGCTTCACCTCCCTTGTTCATGATTGCATCTACCACTGATTGATTACGTTTTTCATCGCGACCGCCAATCACTACTTTTGCACCATTGCTGGCATAGATCTCGGCAATTGCCTTTCCTATTCCGGTACCACCACCTGTAACGATAGCTACTTTGCCTTGTAATTCTGACATAAAATAAATATTAAGGGTTAAAAATTACTCCTCAAAGACAAACAGACATCATTCATTTCTGATTTTCTTTGATCGTGCTTCTACTTCAGTCATGTCTGATTTCCGGTCTTTCGAAAAATCAGTCCGATAAAAATCAGGATGAGTATTCAACTCTATGATATATCCTTTAACGGAGTCCAAAGATACTTCCAGTTTATCGGCTCTGAAATCAAAAACATGACCTCCTACTTGTAGATCTTCAGAAATAAAATGAAGATGGTATCCGGGAACATTGATCGATCCGATATGCTGGGGCAGGAGAAATCCAACACAAATTGCTTCAATGTTCGTATACCAATATTCTTTTTGCCCTCCATTGCTGATATGCGCTGCCATTTCCAGATAAGGCCGCCGGGCGAGGGTTACTGACCTTGCATGGATCATGGAAAAAGTTCCCCGGAGACAGACCGCGTACATTTTATTTTTTATTACCCGCTTATCAATCTCCGTTTTCAAGGTGTGATAGTCCATGGAGTCAATAGAAACAAAAAACGAGTCACTCCTGTTGAAATATTTCACGATAGCAAAAGGTGTCAGATCATTTTCGGCAAAATCTTTAATAGCGCCATTTTCCTGAGTCTTAAACACTTTTCCTTCATAAATAATCAGCTCTCCTTCCAAACCGTTCAAAGTGCCTATGCCGAAGTCCCCCCAGTTTTTAAGTTCACGTAAAAATAAGTTTCCATCATACACGCCAGCCAACAGCGCATCCATAAAGGAATACTGATACATGAAATCTCTTAAGGACAAACCTGTCGCCATTTTCTCCACCATGGGAAATTTATTTTAACGACTAATGTAGTTATCTGATGGAAGCGGGATAGCAATAGCCAGGCATAGCGCATTCTTCCGGGGGATACAGCGAAAGAATTAATATTACAAACATAATAATTGATCCTGCAATTTTTTTTCAGTAATTAAATTTTCGATTGTTATTAATAAATAAACAGTCGCACTTTGATGATACCTTATTTGTCTCCGAAAAATTTGTGCGCATGAATTTCCAGGAATGATTGACTGAAGAAGCCGTCTCTTGTTTTGAGACGGCTTTCTTCAACCAATATTCATCTGAGGCTATTACACTTAAGATCGGCACTCTTATTAATTTATTGCAGCACTATCTTACCAATGTACACTTGCCTTTCTTTAGTTACTACTTCCACAATATAGATGCCTTTCAATGTCTGATTGATTATCCTGAATCCGTTCGACTTTAATTGTTCACGTTGTACTTCTCTGCCGCTTACATCTTTTATGGAAAGAATACTACCTGTAAGGTCTTTGTCAGCTGTGAACCTGACTTCCCCATGCGTTGGATTAGGATAGAATGCCAATGTAGTAACAGCCGGGGCTGGCGTCTTACTGGCTGCTATGTGGGGTGATGTACTTGTATTCAGACAATGACGAACAATTACAATAACAGACCTGCGAACCGGATTTTCGCAGCTGATAGCCGAAGTCACGTAGTAAGTCATCGTTGTGGCAGGTTTGACGGTATAATAGTTACCGACATGTAACAGGTTCCCTCCCGTTGGAGCATCATACCAGCGAATCTGAGGGAAGTCAGCCCCGGGAGTATAAGCATGCAAAGTAACGCTATCCGTATCACAAATATTCAAACTATCTGCGTCTACATTAGGGACAGGGCCTGTAGGGCCAAGTGTAAGCGTCTGATGCACAGAATCTGATCTGCAGCCAGACAGCGGATCAAATGCCTGAACATACACCTCAGTGGTTGTGACGGCAAAAAGAGATTTCCCAGGAACTATAATAGTATCCTTATTAATTACTGTAAAAGACGTATCGGAGGATGGCAACCCTACATTAGGGACATACTTGATCCTTACGTAATAGTTTATGCCATTAACGTGGTTTTGTACCGGCAGATAAGCATTACCACATACAAAGCCTTGCGGGACCTGGTAAACAGGGTCTGGCAATTTAGTAACTTTTACATTAACAGGTCTACGGCCCGGATATTCGCATACAAGCAGCGCGGTAACATAATAGGTAGTAGTAGAATCTGGCGAAACGGTAAAGTAATTACCTGAGTATAGCAAATTTCCACCAGATGGAGCGCTATACCATCTCATCGTTGGCAAGGTATTGCCAGGAATAAATGCATGTAGTGTTGCACTGTTGCCTTTGCAGATAGTGATGCTATCTGCGTCTACCTGTGGCAGCCCCCCTGAGCCACCGGCAATAAATGCCATCAGCACAGTATCTGAAACACAGCCAGTGAATGGATTGACAGCCTGCAGATAAACGTTCACCTGCACACTCAATGGAGAAACTATGCCGGGAACATGAACGGTATCATTATTAATGATGGAAAAAGAAGTATCAAGAAGGACTTGTGATAACACATTTGTGTATTTCAGTCGGACATTATAATTAGTTCCCTGTCGGTGATTGACTATAGGCAACAGCTGTGTACCACAGGTATTGCCCTGTGGTACGGCAAAAACGGGATTGGATGGCTTGCCGGAATTATGATAAGCATAATATACCCGGAACCCACTCAACAGCCCGAGCAAACTGCTGTTTAATGTAATCTTCACACGGTCGAATGACTGAGTAGGATGCAACACAACAAACGCCTGTGTGTTATTCTGCAAAAGACGCAATGATGCACTATCTACAACATGTGCATCATTGTTGGCCGTGCTGCCATTGAAAGTTTGTACGGTGACGCCACCAAAGAGATTGACTGACAATACCGCGTTGTCGCTTCCTACTCTTATGACCAGCGAATCACAGCCAGTACTACTTATAGCGGGAAAGATCAGCGTTTGCTGTACTGTTGTCCCCAGCAGACCAGCTGTAATATTAAAAGTAGAATAATCAGTAAGGTCGGTGTTAACAGCATTATCCGGATTTGCTACGCCACACAACAGACATAACCCTGTAACACCATTTGTTTGACTGTTAGCGTAGACTTGAGCAGACAATTTACCGGGAAATGAAAGACAAAAAATGAAAATTGCTAATGAAAGCAGCATATTGCCTTCGACTGAATAGAATTTCTTCATGGATTTTAGCATTTTATGATTAAATAGGTACAGGTTGTTGATCAGGTGCGAATAAGTATAGGGTCCAAAGTGCTGTCGGGTTAATACTGTGGCGTTATTACAAAAATATACCGCATGCCCTGAAAATGTATATCAGTATAATGGAGACAAATATTGTTAAAAGCTACTTAACACGGTATTGAGATAAATGAAAAACAGATTTCTATTTAATAGCGCTAACGAGAATATTCTTTTTACCCGCCCAAAGTGCCTCAGTGGAATAAGGATTTTTCATTAGATTTGCGTCGATATAGGGAAATTGCGTAGAGAGGAAGGAACACCACCTTATTTCCCAGGCTTATGGTTTCTCCATGTCCAATCAACCCAAATTAGACAGGAGTTATTTTTCCAGCAGGAAATTGAATGATTAATGCGTACTATTTTCAATGACGACTTCAGAGATTTTAGTATGGGTGCAGAGATACCAGTATCCGATTTTCGCAGAATTCTGAGCACATCTGTTATAAGGAATCGTTGTGTGCTATTGTGCTATCAAATAAAAAACAAAGCTGCACGGATTTCTAAATTATTCTTCTACGATTGCCGAACACCATCAACACCAACCACTTTGCTTCGGCGCTCCAATAACAAAGTATCCCGCCACCTGTCACGCATCTTGCCAATCTTTTCCCGGCAACCTACTTGTCTGAAACCAGCTTGTTCATGGAGTTTCACGCTGGCCACGTTCTCAGGAAAAATACCAGCTTGCAGCGTCCAGATATTATTTGTTTCACTGGATGCGATAAGCGCTTTCAGCAAGGCCTTACCTACACCGCGGCCACGGTAAGCATCACTGATGTAGATACTTACTTCTGCAACACCTGCGTATACGCATCTGCCAGATACAGGCGTGAGAGCCACCCATCCGACAACTACATGCCCATCCAGAGCAATCAGACGGCTATGCTGGAGATGAGACTGATCCCATTCGTTCCAGGACGGAGCACTGGTTTGGAATGATGCATTACCTGTAGCCAATCCGCTTTCATAAATGTTTTTCACATCGGGCCAGTAGTCTGGCAACATTGCTGTTATTTGCATAGTATTTTCGTGATACCTATATCGCGATATTACGATTACAATTTCGATAATTACGAATTATTTCCAGCGCCAGATAAAACTCATCTACAACTTTTCGCCTGCTGCTAAAATACTGCCTTCAATAAAAGTCCTGTAATTGCCGCTGCCAATATAATAACCGGTTCAGGAATTTTTTTAAACCGCCATAGAATGAGAACACTTACCGCCGCTATTCCTATGGTGTACACATCTGTTAACGTCCGTTTGGCCAGCACGATCACCGCGCCAGAAATAGCTCCTATGGCTGCGGCGGTAACACCGTCAACAAAAGCCTTGATGCCAGGGTGCTTACCATATTTTCGGAAATAAGGCGCCGGTAATACTGTGAACAGGTAGCACGGAAAAAAGGTGGCAAATGCTGCTATGCAAGCCCCATAGAGGCCTGCCGTAAGATACCCGATGAATCCTACGGTGATCACAACCGGACCGGGTGTGATCATGGCAACAGCTACGGCATCTACAAATTGTTGTTCGTTTAACCAGCCATATTCTTTTACTACACCACCGTACAAAAATGGAACAATAGCGAGACCGCTTCCAAACACAAATGCACCTGCCTTAGTGAAATACCAGCATATTTGCCACAGTGTCTTTCCCGAAGCATTGGCTGTAATATTATTATTCAGCAATACAGAAACTACCAACATTTTTGGATGGACAGCGCGATTACGTAAGAAAGAAAACCTGCCAGGCGGCGCTTTGCTTAGCCAGTAAAGGGTTCCCGCGCCGAGGAATAACCAGATGTTTTCGCTTTCTTGCCAAACAGTATAGATACCAGCCACAACATAGATAACAGTCAGCATCTTATCATTTCCTAATGACTTCCGCGTGAGCTTGTACGCAGTCATGGCGATGATCCCGATAACGGCAGCGCCCACGCCATAAAAAACAGCTTGTATCCAGGCAATACCCTGCCAGCGGGTGTAAATAAATCCAATACCCAGCACCATACAGAATGAGGGAAGCACAAATGCCAGTCCGGTCAGTGTTGCGCCCAACAGACGGTAATGCACATACCCCATATAGATACCCAGTTGTGCAGCCAGCGGTCCCGGTGCCAACTGGGCCAATGCCATCCCCTCCCGGTAGTCTTCTTCACTAATCCAACGTTTATTTTCAACCAGGTCACGATGCATATAGCCTGCGAGGGCCACTGGCCCGCCAAATCCCCAGGCGCCTAATTTCAGGAAGTATATAATCATATTCCGCAGGCTATACGGAACAGTTGTTTCGTTGCTCTTCATTTGTTACAGATAAAGAAGGATTCCAGGAATGTTTTTCAGATTGACAATACTTTGTGTTGCTTATCTCCAGTTTGATCCAGTGCGGCCCTGAATCCTTTTGCCAGCTTTCCAGCAGGGCCAACACCCCAGTAGTGAAGGAAAAATATCCGGGGCTGTTCATGCACCATGTGATTGTGCACTGCTACCACTTCGATGCCGTTTTCAACCAATGCCTTGATAACAGGTTCCACTTCGTTCTCCAGCATGGTGAAATCCCCTGCTACTGCGGCTTTTTCATCTGTGCCCTGCCATGCAGCCCAGGTATTAAAGCCCATAAATGCGCTCACCGGGATACCATGTTCCTGTAATGCAATATCCGGCCTGCCGATAGTGTATTTGTAGACTCCTTTGCTTCGTTCTCCTTTATACCCGATAATGGAATCCAGACGGGCAATGTTGATGGTGTTCTGTACGCTATCTGCCGGACTTCCCTTTGGATCCTTGCCACGCACTTCTTTCACTTTATCAAAGATAGCTTTGGCACTGGCCGATACTTTCTCTAACTTGCCGCTGCCATCGATATGCATGTACATCACGTTTGGATGATTGCGTACAAAATGATTGTGGATCGCAGTAATGGTAAAGCCTTGTTGTATTACTTCGCGTTGCACCGGAGCCAGATCAGTTTCGGTTACGATAATGTCTCCCATTACCATCACGCTGTCGCCACAGGGAGTAAAAGCGGCCCAGCTTCCCAATCCCATAGGTGGAATGATCCTGAATCCGTCTACCACTACCTTCAGGTCATTTTGTGGAACGGTTATTTTGTATTCACCATTCTTTGCGGCTCCTTTCATACCGGTAAGCTGCTCAATTTTTTGCACATCCAGTTTACTGCTTCCCGGTGGGCAAAGGATATTGGTGCGTTTGCTGCTATCTGCATTGGTGGCGGGTTGTATGGAATTATTGCAGGCTGACATTGTCAATATGACAACAGAGACAGAAAAAAGTACACATAAAATAGTACGAGTCATAAAAGATGTATTTACACCCGCAAGTTCCCGCTCTGTGTCACTAAAAAATAGAATGAATGCTAAGGTTTAGTCTATTTTTTACTTTTTCAACAAACCTTTTCTATAGGCGGAAGGGCTCTTTCCCATTACTTTTTTGAAGATGCGGGTAAAATGGCTCTGATCGGAAAAGCCGGTGAGATAAGCAATCTCAGTGAGGGAATGAGTAGTACTGTTTAAGAGCTGAACTGCCTTGTCAATTCGCAGCTTGCGGACATAATCGCCGAAAGACAGATCATCAAAATATTTGGAGAACTCCCGTGACAGGTAAGCCGGATGTACCTGCAATGTTTCTGACAGGCCCTTCAGACTGAGGTTTAAGTTGGTATCGATCTGATCCTGGATGATCTCCTTTAATTCTTTTGCCCATACAGGTATCTTCCGGCTATCCTTTTCCTGTTGCAGGAATGTTTTGAAAATATCCAGCAATTGGCTTTCAAACGGCTGTTGCGTATGCTTTATCTGCTGAAGATACTTAGCCCAGCTGTAGAGGGCATCGTATAACAGCATGCCTTTTTCCAATAAAACCTGATCATCCGGTTCATTATAAGCCATACCAGCGGAAATAGCCCATAACCCCGATGACTGGCTCGCCAGCTTATGCCGGTCGGTGTCAGCACCGCGAACAATGGGAGCCATTTTCAGGACGGCAGCATCCTCTATCTTATGCTTCCTGATAATATAATCAAAAGTACACAGGTCATCATAATGCGTGTACTCCACGCCTGTAACATCGAAAGGGATAGCGCCTTCCGCCTTGGCTCTGATGAGTACCTGATCAAAAGGCACATAGATAAATTCTGCGGCAGAATCTACAAATCTTTTGATTAGCCAGGGGCAGGCGAGCCTGTCTATCTTAGGACGTTCACGGGTAATCCATTTCATAAAATTATGATAAACGCTGTAAATCAGGTTTGCGTTCTCATAATATGAAACTTTTAGGGAGTTTCAAAAATACAGGCCCTGTTTGTCAGTAATGGCAGCTGTTAAAATTCTTCGAATGAGATTGTTGATACAGACAACTATGGGTACTGCCATCATTTCGTTTATTCATACCCGGTATACTACCCATTTGATAAGCACCACCAACAGCACCAGCCATATCATAATGATCACCACTGCTCCCTGCCAGCTCTTTTTCAAGGTTACGGGATTTTCACCTGCCTGCTTCCGGCATTGCTCCATTACAGGCATCGGTATCAACCGGACGGATAAGGTGATGAGTAAAGGAACGATCAGCAGGTCATCCAGGTATCCCAGTATGGGTATGAAGTCGGGGATCAGATCAACGGGGCTTAACAGGTAAGCAAGCGTGAATGCAATCAATACCTTGGCATACCAGGGCGTATCGGGATGCCGGTAGGCCAGGTAAAGCGCATGGCATTCCTGCTTTAATAATTTTACTTTCTGTTTTAATATTGAAATAAGACCCGCCATTGTCTTTTTAGTTTAGATCATCATTCTCATATGGATTCCTCACTGACGCCTCCTTACATCATCTCCTCCTATTTTTGCGCAAACAAAATACTATCTTATGGAACAATTACAAAACAAGGTTGCCCTGGTAACAGGCGCCACTTCCGGCATAGGAAGAAGCATTGCAATCGCATACGCACGCGAAGGCGCGAAAGTAGTGGTAAACGGAACCAATGAAATCCGTGGAAAAGAAGTAGCGCAGGAAATCAACGACAAAGGCGGCACGGCTGTTTTTATAAAAGCAGATGTTGGCAAGGCAGAAGAATGCGCTATGCTGGTGAGCCGCACCATCGACACATTCTCTGGTTTGGATATCGCTTGTAATAATGCAGGCATCTTTCATGCCACCGTGCCCCTTGCAGACTTTGACCATGACCTGTGGCAGCATATCATCAATGTGAACCTGAATGGTACGTTCTACTGTATGCAATACCAGCTGAAAGCCATGCTGCCACAAGGACAAGGAGTGATTGTGAATATGTCTTCTGTTGCGGGACAGATCACTTTTCCCGGGATCAGCGCTTATGCCGCCAGCAAACATGCGATTATCGGCCTTACCAAAACGGCGGCACTGGAGTATGGCGCAAATGGCATCCGTATCAATGCTGTAGGTCCAGCCATCATTGAAACGCCCATGGTAGATAACAATTTCACCAAGGAACAACTCGACTTCCTCCTGCCACGGCATCCGCTGGGCCGCTTCGGAAAAGCGGCGGAAGTAGCAGAGCTGGTATTGTGGTTAAGCAGCCCTGCTGCATCCTACGTGAACGGCTCCTATTATCCTATTGATGGCGGATACCTTTCTCACTAACCGTATTACCATCATAAGCCCACTTGATATAACTGCTACCCCACATAAAACCCGCTCCAAAAGCAACCAGCAACAGTTTATCGTCTTTTTTCAACTGCTGTTCATAATCCCAGATGCATAATGGCAAGGTACCCGCGGATGTATTACCATAGCGGTGTATGTTCAGCATTACCTTATCAGCGTCGAGACTCAGCTGTTGAGACACGACGTCCACAATGCGTTTGTTAGCCTGGTGCGGTACCAGCCAGTTGATATCTGCCACGCTGAGATGGTTCCTGTTCATCAGCTCTCTGGCCACCTTTTCCAATTGGGAAACGGCATGTTTATAGACGGCGCCTCCGTTCATGTAAATATAATGCGCACGTTCCGCCACCGTATCAGCGTTGGCGGGACGTGCGGAGCCGCCTGCACGCACGTTGAGATGTTTCCATCCACTTCCGTCTGTTTGCAGGATACTGTCTAATACGCCATAGCCTTCGTCATTAGGCTCCAGCAGTACGCCGCCACCGCCATCTCCGAAAATACCGCAGGTGACTTTATCTGTATAATCAACGATAGCGCTCATCTTATCGGCTCCTATTACCATCACATTTTTATAACGCCCGCTTTCGATGAAGCGGGCGCCTATATCCATCGCATAAAGGAAACCGGAGCAGGCTGCATTTACATCGATCCCCCAGGCATTGCGGGCGCCTATTTTATCTGTTACAATATTGGCGGTGCAGGGCATGGGCATGTCTGGCGTAATGGTCGCCACAATAATGGCCTCCACTTCTTCAGGAGTGATACCGCGTTTACGGCAGATCTCCTCTGCAATGGGTACACAGAGATCGGAGGTGGCCTTCCCCTCTCCTTTCAGAATGCGCCGTTCCTGGATACCAGAACGGGATACAATCCATTCATCAGAGACCGGCGCAAAGGTCTCCAATTCACTATTGGTTAACAGGTAATCCGGTACATAACCGCCTACCGCTGTAATGGCTGCTGTTATCTTTTTCATAGTTATTCATGCTGGATGGTTTGTAATTAATTACCCTCGCCCCAACGCACGTAGCTCGCTCCCCAGATAAAGCCTGCACCGATGGAGACCAATATCAGTTTATCGCCTTTTTTTAGTTTATCGCGATAATCCCAAAGGCAGAGCGGAACGGTGCCTGCGGAGGTATTGCCGTACCGGTGTATATTGATCATTACTTTTTCTATGGGAATGCCCAGTTCCCGGGCCACCACTTCAAGGATGCGTTTATTGGCCTGATGTGGTACAAGCCAGTCGATATCTGCAACACTTAGCTGATTACGATGCAGGATATCCTGTACGGCCTGGATCATGCCAGGGACGGCATATTTGAGGACTGTCTTGCCATTCATCTGCACAAAATGCTCCCGGTTATCTACCGTAATGCTGGTGGCAGGGCGGGCAGAGCCTCCGGCTTTGATATGCAAGCCGTCTATATCGCTTACATCGCTGCGCAACAGCACATCCATTATGCCAAACCCGCCTTCGCTTGGCTCCAGGAGCACGCCTCCGGCGCCATCTCCGAAGAGGACGCAGGTGCTGCGGTCTTTATAGTCAATGACGGCGCTCATTTTATCTCCGCTGATCACCATCACGTTCCGATAGCGGCCACTCTCAATAAAGCTGGCGCCAATGTTCAAACCACAGAGGAAGCCGGAACAAGCCGCATTAATATCGAGGCCCCATGCGCTGTTGGCGCCTATCTTATTCATAACGATCAGGGAAGTGGAGGGAGTGATCCTGTCGGGTGTAGCGGTAGATAATATCAGCACTTCAATCTCCTCCGGGCGTATGCCGCGTTTACGGCATATTTCCAATGCTACGGGAGCGCATAGTTCAGAAGTCCCTTTGTCTATCCCTTTGAGGATACGCCGTTCCTTAATCCCGAAACGTGCTGTGATCCAGTCATCGGAAGTATCCACCATCTGTTCCAATTCGGCATTGGTGAGGATATAATCGGGCACATAGCCCCCTACAGCTGTAATGGCAGCAGTGATCTTTTTCATGGTTAGCGTGCTTTAATGGTTAACTTGATCAATTTTATGTGCGCATCAGCGCTACGATGTAAATGCATGCAGGCTGAAAGTCAAGGCATCGAGCGCCTCGTCGATCTCTATTTTACATCGTGCGATCGCAAAAGCCTGTTCTGATTCGGATAGTCCTGCTTCAATACCAAAGGCTCTTATCAGGGATACTGCAAACAGGCGGGCCAATATTTTGCCGTATGTTACTTGCTCCAGGTTATCTGTCGGATATTTTTCTAATAGTTCCCGTTTATCTTCAATAAGATCAGCGGCATCGGCAGTATGCGAAAACTGCTTGATCACCTCATGAAAAGGCGTGCCTGCTGCGGCTTTTGTTGCACGAAGACTATATTGCGTTAGCATCGCGTACAGCAGATCGTTTGCGCCGCCAAGGATACTGAATGCCCTCGCGTCCAACATCGCCGTGGCGGCGAAGT
This sequence comes from Chitinophaga vietnamensis, assembly GCF_902167635.1. Classification (GTDB taxonomy): domain Bacteria; phylum Bacteroidota; class Bacteroidia; order Chitinophagales; family Chitinophagaceae; genus Chitinophaga; species Chitinophaga vietnamensis. The sequence goes on along the minus strand of NZ_CABHMS010000003.1, from coordinate 217,195 downwards.
TGGACGCCGCTCCGATACGGTAGCCTTCCGCACCGCAGAGTTCCAGGTAATGATTGGCGCCGGTGAACATCAGGTCTGCGCAGCATGTCTTCATCGCCTGTTGAATGAACAGGTCTGCTATTAGCGGTTGCCGCATGTCGGTTTTGTTCAGCACATAATGAAACAATGTCCGGCATATATCCCGGCAGGCAGCGATGACCCGCAGCCTGTAACGAACATAACCAAGCTGAAACAGCGTACCAGCGCGTGTTTGCCTTTGCGTGACGTATGCAGTGGCTGATTCATGCACGCGTTGCAGAAAGCCGGCGCCCATGGCAGCGAACTGCGACCACGTACCTCCTATCAGATTCAGCACTCCTTCAAAATTGAGGTGGCCGATATTCAGCTTTCCATGCCCGGGCGCCAGCGCATCCACTTCATTCATCCCGAAATCAATGAGCCGTAAGCCCAGCGGCGTGTAGGTTTCAGTAGTGCGCCATGCTCCGTTATTTGCCTTGTGAACGAAGAGGTCCATTCTGTCGCCGTCTATACCTTCGCTTTTGTTTTTAGCTAGGGTAAGCCACCAGTTGGCTGTTGCGCTGCATCCCTGCCAGTGTTTGCGTCCGTAGATATGATATCCTCCCTCTACTGTTTCATATAAAGTTCTCATAGTGGAAATGCCGGAAGGCGCATCGGGATCAACCACAGCAAAGCCTGTCAGCGCGCCGTTTACAAGGATATCCTCAAACACTTCCCTTTGCAGGTCATCGTGCCCGAAAGCGGCAATATTGCGGCAAACGATGACATCCTGCGTAAGCACATACATCGCCAGCGAGAGATTATAATAAGCCGCTCTTTCCATCACCCGCACCATTTCCTCATGGCTTTCCCTGCCACCGTATGCGCGGGGGATGATGGGATGAACAATGCCTGCCTTCACCAACTTTTGCCAGTCGGCCCTGGGCATGTTCTCATATGGATAAGTATAGCAGTCAAAACTGCGAAGCGTTTCTTCTACATGTTGTAAGAACGCTGCTGAAGATAGATCAGTTAGTTGCATAGGCAAAAGAATATACGTTTGAAAATAGGGTTGTGCATCTGTCGCGGCATCCGGGCCTACCGGGCTTTCGCCCCTACGGGGCTTATGCCTGGCTTAGCGGCGGAACTTCCATGTCAATCGTAATGATCGCATGCAATTTTGCAGGGGCTTCTACGGCCATGACCTTGTGTACAAACTTGAAGACCTGCTTCGATAAGCGGTACACAGATATATCAACAAGAAAAACGGTTTTGACAGGCATTATCCTCACCGGGAACATTTCTATATTATCCACCACCGGCCTTATGGAAGATGGTATCTCTATCTGCTCTCTCAACCATTTTTCATCTTCCGTTGCCATACACTGATACACCAATAATACCGGCACGAGAGGATAGCCAGGAAAGTGCCCGGCGCAATGTTCATATTCGAAAGGAGACAGCACCGCGCGGTAAGCGTAGGGATCTGTAAAGTTTGTCCGCTTAATGCGCGGCAAAGGCAATTCGCCTGTTGCCGGTATGACAGGTTCGGTTGTTTTTATCGTTTCAAATTTTTCCTGGAATGTTGTTTCATCCAGTGAATAATAATGGAAGAGAAGCTGATAGACCTGTTCGCCGCGGTCAGTCAATATCTTCGCAGTGCTTTTTCGCTTGCGGTTATTTACCAGCTGGCTTTCTACCAGCATATTAAACTCCGTGTCCCTTTCAAAAGCGCCGCACCTGATGGCTCTGAACGATATCCCCGACATATATTGCGTGCTGCGGGGTTGATGTATCCTTTCATTATTGTAAGCCTCCATAGACACTTGCGTTTTTATCAGATTTACAAAGTCAGCTGCTTCGAAATCATGTGCATGACCAATGGGGGCGTATAACAGATGACCATAACTACTTATTTTCCCTTCGGGCAGTGTGAAGAAGGGAGGCGTCATCGCGATCTGCGATATGGGCGCTTGCCGGCTTTCCACCTCATGCCGGATCGTCAACTCATAATTACAACTACTATCATCCGCAAGTTGATTTATCTGCGCGTAAACAAACAGCTGTGATGAGATCATATCGATGGCTCCCCTGAGAAATGGAAGGAAGACCGGCCATGTAAGATGCGTTACTATATTTAATTCAGTCGCCATCCTGTGGTAGTGGTCTACTCCTTTAATGACTACTCTGACCAGTTCCGGTTTAAATTCGACCACTTTAAATTTGCATTCAGTACTGGAAGAAAAAAAAGCGATGATCAGGATGAGGAAAACACTGCGTGCATCTTTATCCAGGTCAGGACAGGCATCCAAAGCCTCGGCTGTTTTGCGTTTGCCCAGCTCATAAATAGCGGCCTGCGATAAGGCATCTATCATACCGGGGCCATTCAGCAGTGCCGCTCTTTGCAGCACCAGTCCATAAAATGCAGTGATAGTATCTGAGAGGCCAAATGCTGATGCGGAAATATTTGGCGGGAAAAATTGCGCTATTATTTCAGCAGCGCACATATAAGGGTGATGCACATCTTCATCTCTCCTGGCATGCAAATGAGGACAGGACTTGCTATCAGGGGCGTTCATAGAAAGTATTTTTTAATTTATTATTTACAATAATGACAGCAGGGTCATTCAAAGTTAGGTATACTGACTGTTGTCTTGATCACAGTAGATAATACTATATTTGGATATCATCTATCACATTATCTTTTTGTTATTATGCCACGCCCGGGCGCCTTACGTCGTCGGCTATACGACAATGCCGGCTAAAAGGCCTGCAAACAATGATGCTATAATTCCCCATCAAATGAGTATATAGTTCCGCAGTTTTAAACTTACAGTGCCTGATAAGCGGCCATTCTTCAGGGTATCCGGCCTTGGCCGGATTTCTGCTCCTGTAAACCGGATATATTTACCCCACATGAAAAAAAAGTGTACAGCACCCGGGACCCGGTTCACCATGAAAAATATGAAAAGGTATTTCAAGATCCTGGGCCCCGGGCTTATAACGGGCGCAAGTGACGATGATCCATCTGGCATTACTACCTATTCACAAGCCGGGGCGCAATTCGGGTTTATGACCTTATGGACAGCCCTGGTCACCTTCCCGCTGATGGTGGCAGTGCAGGGCATGTGCGCCCGCATAGGCGTGGTAACAAAACAAGGGCTGACAGGCGTACTGCGGCAGCACTACCCCAAATGGATACTATGGCTGGTGATACTGACAAGTTTCCCTGCTATTGTATTAAATATCGGGGCGGATATAGCAGGCATGGGCGCCGTGGCTACGCTGATCATACCCGCTATCCCCGCTTACGTATTCTGTATCCTTTTCAGTGTTCTTATTATGCTGTGCATGATTTTCTTTTCCTATCAGAAGATAGCCAGTATACTTAAATATACCTGTCTGACACTGATAGCATACCTGATCGTTCCCTTCCTGTTAAATACCGACTGGACAGCAGCGATAAAGGCTATCTTCCTGCCGCAAATCTCATTTTCCAAAGACTACATTGAAGTATTGGTGGCCATTTTAGGCACTACCCTGTCTCCCTACCTCTTTTTCTGGCAGGCCAATATGGAAGCCGAAAACATAAAACATTATACGCGGCGGGTTGTTGTTAACAAACATATACTGGCCGATATCTGGCAGGATGTGACCACAGGCATGTTCTTCTCCAACATCGTTATGCTGTTCATTATTCTCACCTGCGGCAGCACATTATATACGCACGGCATACGCCATATCCTGACTGTAGAGCAGGCAGCGAGTGCGCTAAGGCCTATTGCCGGAAGATTCTCTTATTACCTGTTTGCCATAGGCGTATTTGGCACCGGTATGTTGGCAATACCTGTGCTCAGCGGTTCCTTATCATATATTTTAGCGGAAACATTCGGGTGGGAACAAGGGCTCGATAAAAAGTTCCATCAAGCCACCGTCTTTTATACTATCATCGCTATTTCCCTGGTATTGGGCATAGCCATTAATTATATCGGGATCACGCCCATACAGGGGCTTTTTTATACAGCAGTTTTATATGGATTAACAACCCCCGTCCTGTTGCTGATAATATTGCACATCTGCAATAATAAGCGGATCATGAAGGATAAGACAAACAAAAAATGGGAAAATATTTTGGGCGCATTTACTTTCATATTGATGACCATCGCTGCAATATTGTTATTATGCTTGTTATGAAAATATTGAGAGCCGGCTGGCCGGCTCTCAATATTAACGCTAATATTCTTATCGTGCATTGCAATAAAGAATACTACAGGCAATTCCCAATGTTGGTCTGGTAGTACCGGTTACAGGTTCGTCTTTGGCATCTGCTGCAGACAATTTGGAAACTTTGATTTTGACGAGATGAAGTTTTTTTGAGGGTTTCTTTTTCATGAGAAAGGGTTTTGGGTGAATAAAAAAGTACAGAATAAAATTTGTCAACCGGGTTTCAACAATAGCTTCAAGTTAAGCAAAAGAAGTAAGCGGCATTAAAATGCTCGACGAATTTCATTATCTCCAAGACCAAACGCTCAAATTTTCTAATCTATCAGGTCTTTATCTTTCAGGTAATCAAAAATGAGCTGGTCTACATGGAGCATTGGTCCTTGTCTTTATATTCCAGCCAGGCAAAGTGATCAATTTCCATCAATAACAATCCTCTTTTAACGGGCATAACAATTCCTTTTTTACAGAAAGCCAAACTTCCGTGAATCTTACATATAACACAAAAATAAATTTGCGCAACTGATTGGTTGCTTTTATATTTGCAACCGAACAGTTGCCAATTAATCATGAGATATATTTGTTAACTATAAAAAAGCAATGAAAATGAACAACAATTTAGCATTTGACTTCTCTGTAAATAAGGAGAACAAATCCATTCATGTGAAAAGAGAGTTTGCTGCTGAACGCTCTTTAGTGTGGGACGCCTATACGAAAAGCGAGATCCTCGACCAATGGTGGGGACCCAAGCCCTGGAAAGCAAGGACAAAATCTATGGACTTCCGGGACGGCGGCCGCTGGCTCTACGCCATGGTAGGGCCTCAGGGCGAAGAACACTGGAGCTACGCCGAGTTTGAAAGCGTTCAGCCACAAAAGCAATTTATCTGCCGTAGCGGCTTCGCTGATGCCGACGGCAACATCAACAAAGATTTCCCCCAATCTAAATGGAATCTGACTTTCACGGAAAAAGATGCTGTAACACTGGTGGATATACTCATCACTTACGAAGATGTGGCCCACCTGGAAACCATGATCCAGATGGGATTCAAAGAAGGGTTCACCATGGGTCTCGACCAGCTGGCCGAACTGCTGCCTTCTTTAAAAAAATAGCGCCACCCTCATCCAGGTATGATATATTGACGGGCAGTGTATCATACCTGGATAAGTTTCTGAAAGATGATGGTTTGCCGCCCCAACCTTCCCGCATGCCGAAGACGTATCTTTAACTGGTACCAGGTATTTAAACCGGGAACGATATGCGTTTGTTTACAAAACCCTTTACATACCATTTCACGATGCTGTTGCTGGCCGTGCTTTCCTGGCAATGCCGTAAAGATCATCCTGTTGCAAATCCCCCGCGGCCGCCAGATAAGCAGGAAGTGGTGGTGTCCATTTATCTGAATGGTGTTCCGCGCGACAGCTTGGTCTATAACAGTCTTGGGCAGGTAATTGAAAAATGGGACTATACGAAAACCTATCATCACTGGCAAAACTACACCAGGTATACTTATAACGCCAATGGCTATATTACCGGCGCAGGGTATTTCAGCGAACTGCGGGCCAATATCCGCGACCTTACACAAACAGATTCTGTAGTTTGGCTGGCAGGCAAAATGGTCATCTATAGCGTAATGTACCGCGCCTATGGCGTTGAGATGTCCGGCCGCGATACTTCCTTTTACCAACTGAATGCACAACAACAAATAAACCTTGCCGGAACAAGGGATACCATCAGGCACCTGGGCGCTATTGTACTGAAATCCCTGATGTTTCTGCAATACGATTTCAAAGAAAATGATATCAGCCGGCTACAGGATATCAATTATTTCCTTGTCCTCAACAGTCCGGAGGTAAAAAAAAAGTTGCAGTATGATATGGAATATGGTCCTTATACCAATCCCCTTTTCCGCGTTGTAGCGCGGAATCCCTTACTACTGCGATCATTGGCCGGCGAGGTGTTTCCTCTCCCCCGCAATGCCATGTACCCTTTCCTGGGCAGTGAGCACTACGTTTCATTCCTGCGGTACACCCATAATGATGCGGCGCCCCTAAGTTCGGCAGCAACGTACACCATGCTGGGTAACGGCTACGCACAAACGCAGGAATTTAAGGAGATGAATTTGCTGTTTGAATACCATTATAAAACGCTGGCGCCGTAGCAGGCAGCCTGCGACGCTTTATGTTAGTTACTCTTTATTCCAGACACACCATCTGTAAACAAAGGCAGCAGCGTATCGAATAATTCTCCGGCCTCACTGTTATTCACAAGAAAAACAAATCCGGATCTTTTTTCATTGTAGATAACAAAATATGCGGTGTAGTCGCCATTGTTCCCGCTATGCATATATCTTACGCCATAGGGTGTATGTTTGATGGCAAGCCCAAGCCCCCACGCTTCTCCGGTGTCTTTTATCATGGCCGTATCCGTTAGATATACGCCAGGCTTCAACATTTCCCGGAAAGAACTTTTCTTCAGCCCCCTTTTTTCCAGCAAGGCTATGATGAAGTTTGCGTAATCCAGCGCGCTGGTGCGCAAGCCGCCTGCTGCACTGAAGGCTTCAAATTTTTTCAACTCGCCGGGAGTATTAATACTATCATGCTCAAGCCGGTATCCGGTGGCGCGGTGCTGTCGCACATAATCATTCCAGGAAAAATAGGCGTGCTTCATTCCCAGCGGCGCACAAACTTCGCGGTATACAATATCACCAAGGTCTGTAACGCTGGTATGCAATAAGTGCGCGATCACATCTACCAGGTATTGATATGCCTCCCCCGAATAGGAGAAAGTCTTTCCCGGCTTGAATTTGAGATAAAGCATGCCTTTTTTGATATGCAGGGAAGAGTCTGCCAGATCGTATTCACGCCAATTGGGCATACCTGTAGTATGCTCCAGCACCATCCTGGCGGTGATAAGCTTGTATCTTTCATCATAAGCAAGATCAGGGTTGGGAAGATAGGTATACAAAGGGGTATCCAGCGCAATCACTCCTTTTTCCGCCATTTTGAGAATAAAGAAGGCAAAAACAGTTTTGCTCATAGAGGCTGCCTCAAACAAGCTCTCGTCGTCCGTTTTTTTTGCTGAAGCGATATCTGCATAACCTAGTGCACGGTGGTACACTATTTTGCTGTTATTGATAAAAGCAATGGATAATCCCGGTATATGAAAAGAGTCCATTGCTTTTTTCAGAAACCGGTCCATTGCTTCATCCGGAATGCTCTTTCCATTGAGGGCCTTTATTTGTGCGGTGGCAATTGTTACATGGAAGGTCAGCAGTGCTAGGCTGCCAATAACGGATAAGTATCGCATGTGGGTTATTTTCGTTGATGATTAGTTGGATGAAAATAGAAAAAATGTAATGAATAGAGATTTATTCTAATTGCTAGATAATAACATACTTTTTACGGCACCGCATTTGCGGGACAACAATTCATGTTTCCAGCAAATCTGGCGGCACAGGAACCCTGCCGTACCAATAGGCACGGCCTTTGGAGGCTGCATCATGAGCAATTCAAATAATGACTTCCTCAAAAGAAAAAATAAAACCGGCTTACTGGGTATGGTCCCTTGTATTCCTTGTTTTCGCAGTGGTGCTGATCGTCCATTATTTCCCTGATATCAAAAAAGAAGTACTGCTCCTCGGAAAAGTGAATGGTTATTGGCTCGCCATGGCCATCTGCTCACAACTGCTGACCTATCTCTTCGCCGCATTGGTGTACCGCCTGCTAATGAAATCATTTCCATTACAACGGTACCCTCCGCTATGGGAAATGATGAAGGCCAGCCTTATATCCCTGTTCTTTAACCAGGCCGTGCCAAGCGGCGGCATCAGCGGCAATACTTTTATCTTCAGGTTCCTGAAAAGATTTAAAATGCATGCAGCAGACCGCATCTCGCTGATCGCGATAGAGCTGGTATGCTATTATTGCGCACTGGAAATACTGATCATCTCCTCACTCTTCATCTGCATCTTTGTTTACAAAACACCACAACTGTTCAAAGGCGTTTTGACTGGCGGCATCCTGATCTTCTTGCTGCTGGGCGCTTTGATCATATTTGCCAGCAGGAAAAAATTTATCGTTCACCTGTTTAAGAAAATCAAACAGATAAAATTTATCGGCAAGCACCTGTCGTTCGACTTCCCCAAAAGCGGCGGACGGGAATTTACTTTCCTGAAAACACATCGCCGCAAAGTAATGGTGAGCGTGCTGTTTCAGCTGTTGATGGTGACTGCCGACAGTTTTACCGTGTATGCATTGTTCCGCGGAACGGGCATCAGCGCTGCTCCTTTCGTGGTGATACTGGCATTTATCAGCACCCGCATCATTTCCATCCTGCCCGTTTCACCCGGATCGCTTGTTTTGTATGAAAGCAGTATGGTGTTCTTTTTTGTTCACCTGGGCATGCCCGCAGGCGCCTCTGTTGTTGTTACACTGCTCTACCGGCTATTGTCTTTTTGGTTGCCCATGCCAATAGGATTTGTATTATATAGAAGAGAGATGAGAAGAACTCATCGTAATACAAAGCTGTCTCCCACTAAGTAAACCACTCCATTATCCGGCGCGCGCTATGCCCGACAAAGAAAAACATGTGCGTCGTTCTTTGAAAGAAGAAAAATAGTATCTTCATATCTCTGCCTGAAACAATCCCCGTTTTTGCCCCCGGAATCCATCATGCTATTCTTTTACCCTTTAAATGTTATCTTATGAATCCTCAGGAAAAAAGCACGCCCGGCGCGTCTGCTACCGCGGCATTTAATGACCCCGATTGTGTCATCAACATTGTAGCAGCAGGATCTGTTCAAAACTATCAAAGCCCCAACTCCCAGCAGCAGCAGGATGCAGAGAAAGCAATTGCACAGCTGACATTTTTTGACATCTGGCGCCTGCCGCCCTTCCGGATCGACGTAGGGACCGTCCGGCTTGAAGTAATAGCCGCCATTGCCGGAGGAGGCCGCACCTGGCAGATCGACATAAACGGCGTTGAACGCATGACAACCATCGCCAGCGCAGATATCCAGGGCAACCTGGCCACCGCTTCGTCAGATGCCAGAAGAGCCTATGTAGAAAAAATGGCCCGGCAAGCACTGCTGACCAGCCTGTTCTCCGCACAAAAACAGGACGCGATCGGTCCCTGCAAGTAACTCAGTTTCGCTAAATACTCCGAAAGGCTTGTGAGCAGCTGCTTACAAGCCTTTTTTATTTTAAAGGTGTCCATTTTTTCTACTCGTCCGTCTTTTAGTTTGGCATCCTATATTTTATCACCCTAAATCATCTGTTATGAAAAAAGTATTACCGCTGTTAGCCGCGTTAGCCCTTTTCTCCTGCAAAAAACAGGACCCATTGATAAGCACGCCCCCCTCCCATTCCACTGCCAGCACCGAATTACTCGCTGGTCCACCCTACAAAGTCGCCTATTATGCCTTCGACAATGGCGGCCCGCGCCTGATCGACTTTGCCCGCGAAGCCACTGTAGTCGTGCTCTTCGAGGCGCATGAATGGCGCTTCGTTGACAGTACTAAATATACCGGCAATGATATCATCTTCGGCAACCAGTATTACAAAAGTTATGGCGCCGTGATGTATGATGTACGGATACTGCAAAGCAGGGGCGTGAAAGTATTGATGAATGTAGACGATAACGCCGGATGGAGCACCAACAAGCCTTTCACAACGTACAACGGCGTCGTGCTGAATAATACCCAGTTCATCTCGCAAACAAAAAGGTACGTACTGGATTCCCTGAAACTGGACGGCATTGCCCTGGACATTGAGCACGGTGCTACCAACAATGCCAGCTATCGCGCTCTTCTGAAGGGGCTGGGCGCATATTTCGGGCCGCTGTCTAACAAGCCTGCTACATTATACACTGCGGCCATCTATTCCGGAGCGCCTGAAGGCGGCGCCATCGGCAAGGATACCAGCGTGGCAAAGTATGTCAACTTTGTAGAGGACATGGGCTACTGGGGCGACTATGTATCCCGTTTCACACAATGGTCGAACTACATAGGCGTATCCAAAGTGATGGTGGGCGTTTCAGCAGAAAGCCAGTTCAAAAATCTCGCGAACGATACGGCCGCCGCGAAATGGCAACCAGCCAGCGGAAAAAAGGCAGGTATCATGGTATATGCCGCTAATCTCGATTCCAACTATACGAATACGGTATTCCGCGCCTTGTCTAAATAATAACACCTTGAAAATACAAAGCCCGGGCGGAGATGATCTGGCCGGGCTTTGTATTTTCAAAAAAATGTCCGCTCTATTGAAAGGACTTTTTATTTTTGATTGGTCAGTACCTGGAAATCTTTTGAATAACGAGCGCTTAAATACAGAACAGGAATTATTACAGCTGGTGGCAGAAGGCGACCAGCAAGCATTTCAGCAATTGTTCAACATTCACTGGAAGCAGATTTTCGGCGCCTGCCTCTATCTGACGAAATCTCCCGAACTGGCCAAAGACCTGAGCCAGGATATCTTTCTCAAAGTATGGGACAACAGGTATAAGCTGGGAGAAGTGAAGAACTTCACCGCTTATCTCTTCACGATCGCCCGCAATATGGTAAGAGACGATCTCAGGGCCAAGGTATTCCGCGAATCCAACAAAGAGTTCCTGCTGCATTATTTCTCGGGACAGCCAAGCTCACCGCAGGAGATGCTGGAACACAAACAACTGAACAACCGTTTGATGAGCGCCATCAACAGCCTCCCCCCGAAACTGCAACAGGTATTTACCCTCGCGCATCTCGAAGGGCTAAGCCATAAAGAGATCGGCGAGCGACTGGACATCTCTCCCCTGTCTTCCAAAACCTATATGGTGCGCGCCCTCCTCCTGCTCCGGAAAGCGCTGATGAATGAACCCAGCTACCGGCTTATCATGACGCTTTTGTATCTCTGCTATTTTTTTGTTCATTTTTTTTAAAAAAGATGTTTTCCTTTTCTCTACTCATCCGTCTATAACAATAAACAGCTTGGTAAATGAATGCCCGGGAGAAAAATGAGTTCCTGCAATTATTACGGAAATATAGAGATGGCACATTGGATGCGCATGACATTCCGCTGCTTTATCAATACATCGGGCAAGCGCGCCATGCTGATGTGATGGATGAATGGCTGGATGAAACTTTTAACGATCCAGCTTATGCCAGCGCGGCCAATGATTATGATCCCGCAATCGTATTTGCGGAAATGCAGGAACACATGCAAGCCCGCAAGCGGGCCTTCCCCTTCTGGAAAAGCCTTGCTGCGGCATCGGTGGCGCTGCTGATCGCGATAACGGCTTATGTTATCTTACGGCCGGCACGCGCGCCCCAGCCCACGGTCTTCGATGCGCCGCCAGGAAAAAATGGCGCCATACTAACGCTAGCCAATGGCCGCCAGGTACAGCTGGATAGCATGGATGCCGCCCTGCCCACACGCCAGGGACAAGCCACCCTGCAAAAAACAAGCGGCCAACTCAGCTACCAGCAACAAGGCGATCTTGTTACGGAAGCAACTGTTTATAATACGGTATCAACGCCAAGAGGCCGGCAATTCAAACTGGCGCTGGCCGACGGCACGCAGGTATGGCTGAACGCAGGCAGCAAGATCCGCTTCCCTACCGGCTTCACAACGAAAGAACGCAAAGTGGAACTGAGTGGCGAAGCCTATTTTGAAGTAGCGCAAAATCCGGCAGCTCCTTTTATCGTACAACTTCACGGCAGCAAGATCACTGTGCTGGGCACACATTTCAATATCGCCGACTATGAAGATGAAAACAATACCAATACCACGTTATTAACCGGCGCCGTAAAACTGCAAACCGGCAACCAGGCAGTAGTGCTGAGCCCCGGAACACAGGCCACTATCGACAAAAGCTCGGGAACGCTATCAACCAAAACAGTAGATACTGAACCAGTCATCGCATGGACAAAAGATAAGCTGATATTAAGCAACGAGGATTTCGCGGGATTAATGCGCAGCATTTCCAGGTGGTACGACGTAGATATTGTCTATGCCGGAAAAGTGCCAGCACTGCGGATCGGCGGCTCCCTGCACCGCAATGTTAACCTGTCTGTCGTGCTCGGGTTCCTGGAAGAGAACGGCGTCCATTACCAGGCCAGCGGAAAAACAGTGACGATATTCCCGTAAACACGTTATTCAAAAAAAGTAAATACAGACCAGTTATGAAAAGATAATGCTACCAGGCAGACAAGCCTTAACAGAAAGGACCCTGACGGCTATCAGAGTCCTTTGCAAGCAGGTTTGTCAGCTAATTCAACCAGATTCTAGTAAAGACGACTGTTTAACTTTCAAAACCCAATTCAACAAAAGTATGCAACTTCATGCGTATGGCAAAGCTATTGCCAGCAAATTCCACGTCATCACCCGGCTCTTTCCCACTGCAAAACTTACCGTTGTACTGCTGCTCGCAGGAGCGCTTCACGTATGTGCGGCAGGGTATTCCCAGGGCGTCACCATCGTAGCCCGGAACGTTACACTGGAAAAGATCTTCAGGCAGATCGAGGCGCAAACAGGCTTCTCCTTTCTATGGAATGAATCGCTGGTGGATAAATCTACCAGGGTAAGCGTAGAAATACATGAGGCCAGCCTCAACAGCGCGCTGGATCAATGTCTCAAAGGATTGCCGCTCACATTCGAGATCCGCGACAAAGTTATCTTCATCAAACCTGCGCGCAACAACATTGCCGCAGATACCACGCAGCCGCCAGGCATATTGCGTGGAAGGGTGACGGATGAAACCGGGCTGCCACTCGGCGGCGCAACGATCACCGTGAAAGGAACCACCAAAGGTACGGTCACCAATGAAAAAGGAGAATTTGCCTTGCCGCGCAACGCTGGCGCTTTCACCATCATCGTCAGTTTCATCGGGTATACAGAAAGGTCGATAACGGTCGGGAACCGCCAGTACATTGATATAGCGCTGCCGCCATCCAGTCTAAGCCTGGGGAGCGTTAATGTCGTCAGCGTTGGTTATGGTACCCTGAATAAAAAAGAAGTACCCAGCGCCATCACGCATATCACGGCCAAAGACCTGCTTTCTGTTGGCGGCAATGGCGCATTGATGTCTTTACAAGGCAAGGTGGCCGGTCTCACGGTTTCCAATACAGCTGCCGCAGATCCTAACTCCACGCCGGTGATACAGCTCCGCGGCGTATCCTCCCGCAATGCCGGACTGGGGCCACTCTACGTGATCAACGGCGTTCCGGGCGGTAATATCGATAACCTGAATCAGAACGATATAGAATCCATCGATGTACTCAAAGGCGGCGCCGCTTCTGCCATCTACGGCACGCGTGGCAGCAACGGCGTTATTGTGATCACCACCAAAAGAGGCACGGCCGAATCACGCCTCTTCTATGATGGTTACCTCGGCCTCGACTTTATCACCAACAAGCTGCATGTACTGAGCCGGGAACAATTCCTGGAACATAAGCGTGGCGTAGATTTCGGCGGGAATACGGATTGGCTGAAAACCGTCAGCCGCGATCCTGCCATCTCCCAAAAACATACCCTGCAATTCTCCGGCGGCTCCGAACGTACAAACTATATGGCTTCTGCCGATTACCGGAAAGCCAACGGGATCGACTACCGTTCTTCCAAAGAAGAATATGGCGCAAGGCTGAACCTCAATCACAACGCGGCAAACGGCCTCTATAACGTAACGCTGAACGTAGCGCCACGTATGGCCAAAACCAATCTCGCCGATTATTCCGCCTTCAATTATGCGCTGACACTCAATCCTACGCTTTCTCCTTTTGACAGCACAGGAAGATATGCCTATATCAAAACAGGCTTCTTTGCCAACAATCCGCTGGAAGCCGCGAAAACAGTGCTCTCGCAACAAGAGATCAAATACCTTGATATCAATGGATCCTTTAAAGCCAATCTGTTCAAAGGATTCAATACCATCCTCACAGTAGGCCAGGTAAATTCAGTTTTTCACAACATGAATTTCACGCCCAGCACCAACACCAATGTATCCGTCAGCAATGGTGGAACCGGCCGTAACAGCGGCTCGCAGGAATATAGCGAGAATGATCAGAAGACCTTCGAATGGATCGGCAACTACGGGATCAATACCGGCAAACACGCCATCAAACTGCTCGCCGGGTACTCCTATCAGCAATTTGTGTATTCAAGATTGAAAGCTTCCAATGAAAATTTTCCTTCTGATGTACTCACCTACAACAATCTCGGCTCCGGCCTCTGGAACCTGGAGAAAGGACAGAACGGGGTAGAATCAGAAAAGAACAGCTCCAGACTGATCGCTTTTTTCGGCAGGATAAATTATGAGTTTGATCAGAAGTATTATCTGTCTGCCAGCATCAGAAGAGAAGGCTCTTCCAAGTTCGGGCGTAACAACAAGTGGGGCAACTTCCCCGCTGTTGCTGTTGCCTGGCGCATCGCACAGGAAAGATTCCTGCAAGGCATCCCCTGGCTGAATGAACTGAAGTTACGGGCCGACTATGGCGTAACCGGCAACCAGGACTTCGGCAATTACCTGTCGCTCGATACTTACAGCGGATACGGGTATTATCTTTTCAACGGCGTCACCTACCAGGTGTGGGGCCCCAGCCAGAACACCAACTACGACCTGCGTTGGGAGAAAGCGCTCAACTTCAATGCAGGGCTGGACTTTGAAGTATTGAACAGCCGCATCAGCGGTAGTATCAATTATTACATACGTACCAATAAAGACCTGTTGGGATATTATTCCGTATCCAATCCTCCCAATATACAAGGGCAAACCTACGCCAACGTGGGTACGATGAAGAACGCGGGCCTCGAGCTGCAACTGAATGCAGCCGTGGTAAAGCAAAAGGATTTCGATTATCGTCTCTCTTTTGCAGGCGCTACTAACAGCAACAAGTTTGTTTCTTTTTCCAATGATCTCTTCCAGGGGCAAACTTATATCGATGTGGTGGGCATGCCGGCGCCCGGCAGTCCGGGCAACCTGCAACGCTTGCAGGAAGGAAGGCGCATCGGCAGCTTCTATGCCCTGAGATCTGCGGGCGTAGATGCCAACGGCGCCTTGCTCGTCTATAATAAAAAAGGAGAAGTGATCACCGCAGACAAAGCCAATAATGACGACAAACAATTCGTGGGCAACGGGCTGCCGCAATTCACGGCCAGCCTGGGCAACAACTTCAGCTACAAGCACTGGGACCTGGGCATCTTCCTGCGCGGCGCCTTCGGATACAAGGTATTCAACACCGTCGCGTTCTATCTCGGCACGCCCGCCACACAAGCCGATGCCAATGTGCTCACATCTGCGTATAATGGTAGCCGTTATTCAAAGCTCACCAATGCCGGCACGGCATCGGCCCTGTCTGACTACTTCCTCGAGCCTGGCAGCTTCGTGAAGATAGACAATGTGAGCCTGGGATATTCCATGCCGCTGAAATGGAAGTATGTACAACGTTTTCGCATATACGCTACGGCCAGGAACCTGTATACCTTCACCAGGTTCACCGGCGGCGATCCCGACCTGATCCCCGTGAATGGCCTGTATCCGGGCGTGAACAACAGTTTGTCTTATTATCCATCCACCACGCAATTATTATTTGGTCTCCAGGTTAATTTCTAAATGCTCATTCATGAAACACCACATAAATATCCGCTTCATCCTCCTGCTGATACTGCTCGGCAGCAGCTGTACCAAGCTGGATGAACAGTTATACGACAAGATCACATCCGGCAATTTCCTGCAAACAAAAGCCGATGTGGTACGGGATTTCCTCCGCCCCTTTGAACACGCCTACTGGAGCATCCAGGGCGGCGCCACCTTCATGCTGCAGGAAAACAGCACCGATGAACTGATGACGCTGAACCGCCAGGGCGACTGGTACGATGGCGGTCAATACCAACGCGTGCATTATCACACCTGGACGCCGAACGACGGATATACCAGCGATGCCTGGAATGCGCTGTACCAGGGCGTCAACCTGGCTACCAACTCTCTCGAAGACCTGCAAGGCATCAAAGATCCCGGCAGGTTTGATCTTACGCAGGCACAGCTGGACGATTTTATTGCAGAACTGAAAACCCTGCGCGCATGGTTCAATATCCGCCTGCTCGATCTATACCGCAACATCGTGATCGTTACAAAAGTAAAAGGCGAAACCAAAGCGGGGCCGCAGGTAACGCCACAGGAAGCATTTGATTTTATAGAGAAAGAATTGAAGGACGCCATCCCTGCACTTCCAACACGCGATGCGCTCGGCCAGAACGCCATCGGGCGCTGGACGAAAGGCGGCGCTGCCGCCCTGCTCGTAAGATTGTATCTCAACGCAAAGGTATATACCGGCAAAGACCGGTTCGCCGATTGTGCCGCCATGTGTAAAGACCTGATCGATGGCAAATACGGCAGCTATGCCCTGGAACCCAGGTGGGATGCCCCTTTTGACTATAACAACAGTCAATCCCCCGAAACCGTTTTTGGATTTCCCGGCAGCTTCGGTCTCACTCACTGGCAATATGATGGTGGTATGTACTTCTGGATGATGCCCTACCAGGCCACCCGTTATTTCGGCTTCACCGATTTCGGCGAGGCCAATCCCAAGTATGCCTTGCAGCCAGGAAGGGATGTGGACAGCGTCGAGTATGCGTTCACGTTAGGAAAGCCTTTGATAAAATTCTACCACTATCCCGATGATTTCCGTCTTCGTAAATACAAGAATCTCGGCAACAGCACACGGGAAGGCATGTTCCTCTTCGGCTATCTGCCTTATATCAATGCGGCCGGCAATGCGGATACGGTGCGAGGCAACAAAGGCCCCTATCCCTTATTCCTCCGCGACCAGGTGGGCATGTTCCTGAATGCGCCGCCAGGCACAAGGATCACTGATAAGGAGTCCGATATGAATCACGGCGATCATAACTCCGGTATCTTTCCGGTAAAATATCCATACTATCCCAATAATGATCCCAACAAGATCTCTTCCGCCTATGCGGAAATAAGGTTCGCCGAAATCTACTACTCCTATGCGGAATGCAAATACAGAGCAGGAGATAAAGCCGGTGCAGCCGCCTTGTTGAATGCTGTGCGCCAGCGCAATTACCCGGCAGGCTCGCCGAGTTTATACCAGGCTGATGGCAGCCAGCTCAGCGACAATGAAATGCTGGATGAATGGGGAAGAGAGTTCCTGGTGGAAAGCAGAAGGAGAACGGACCTGGTACGGTGGGGCGTTTTCAATACAGGCGCCTGGTGGGATAAAAAGCCGGATGCAGATCAGCACACCGCCATATATCCCATTGGACAGAATGTGCTCAATGCCGCGCCAGGATTGAAACAGAACCCGGGGTATTGATGTTTCTTGCGCCGGCAATTCGGCCCTGCAAACCCTGTCGGGTGTTGCCATCCGGCAGGGTTCTTCAGGAAACCATATCTGTCCAGTAAATACTGTAAAGATTATCTGTCTTCAGCAGCGTATCATGACTACCTGCTGCTGTTATCGTTCCTTTCTCCAATATATATATCCTGTCGCAAAACGCTTTCAACACATGAAGGCGGTGTGTTATAAAAACAATGGCCATCTCCTGCTTCAGCCGTTGCAGCAGGCGAAGCACAAAGCGCTCGTGTTCCCGATCCATGGCGGCAGTGGCTTCGTCGAGTACAAGCAGTTGCGGTTTCCGGTACAAAGCTCTTGCCAGCGCTATCATCTGTTTTTGCCCGCCAGACAAGCTGACGCCTTCCTCACCAATCAATGTCATTACAGATTGCGGCAAACTATCCAGAAAAGGTGCAAAGCCATACTGCTGCAAAAAGAATATCACCTCCTGTGTTTTTGTGACAGCATCTTCAAAAGCAATATTCTCCAGTACTGTTCCATTGAAAAGATGAATACTCTGTGGCACCAGCGCACAAAGACTCCGCCATTTATCAAGTTTGATATCCCCGAATGAATATCTCTCATTGATCATAATAGTTCCATGCTCCGGAAAATAATGTTTCAATAAGACCTGCCCCAAGGTTGACTTGCCGCAACCATTCTCTCCCATTATCGCTATTATTTCGCTCCTGTTTACTTCAAAAGATACACTTTTTAATATCTGGCTTCTGCCGGCAAACCGGAAAGATAATTGTTCAACCTTTAATGATATAAGTTGTTCTATTGCCAATTCAGTTTCCTCATCCTTTTCCGGGCTTATTGATGTAAATTCAAACATGCGATCAAAGGCGATCTTCGCTTCACTCAAGGGGATGCTGATTAATGCAAGATTGGCTATACACGGCAATAGCGTGCCGTACATAGATAAAATTGCTATCAATTCTCCTGTCTTCAGACGATCTGCCAACACCAACTTACTTCCGTAAAATAACACTCCTACGAGAAATAATACGCCAAGGCTGTTAGCCAGGAATGACAGCCGTATCTGTATCTTCCCCAGTTTGAATATCGATTCCTGGTAACGTTGATAAATAGTTTTGTTTACCGATGCAAACATCTGTTGCAGATTATGGTTTTTGATGGGATCAATTCCCTGTAGGGTAGAAATATAGTTGGATTCCGTATTGGCATAATCTACCATTGTCTTTTTTTGCCCTTCCAATATGGGACGGTTATGCAGGTAAACAATAAAATAGAATGTTGGCAATATCACTATACAGAGGACTCCCATTGAAATAGAATAGGAGAATAGAAAACCGGTGGTAACTATCACCACCAGCACATCTATAAGCGTATTGCCGGCGAGTTGGCTGATAACTCGCTGAATACGGGTGGTATCATTCAGCCTCGCCGTAAGCTCGCCAACCTTCCGGGAATCAAAAAAAGGTTTAGGCAAGTGTAGCAACCGCGAATAAAAGATATCAGTGATACGGGTATTAAATCCTTTGGACTGGCTGATAAGAAAATATTGTCTAAAAAAGGCTAATACTTCCTTTGCAATAAGTACAAAAAAGAGGAGCAAAATACCTGGTATTAATTTATCGACCTTCTTCCCAGGAAGGATATCATCTATCAATCGTTGGGAGAAAATAGCCATAGACAACCCCAATACAGCAATACCTACGCCTATACCAGCAGCGATACTTAAAATGGCAATATCATCAGTTAGCAAGTTTCTGATCCACCTCACTTTCTCGCTTCTGATATCTTTCACCTTTCTGAACTTATCATTATCAGGCTCCAATGTTAAACATACTTTTGATCGCCAGATAGCATCGAGTTTTTCAGCAGGCATATAAACCATCCCTGACGACGGGTCACCGATAATAAAGGTATAGCCGCCATCCTTCTCCTTCCTCGTTCCAAAGCATACCACATAATGTTGTAAATGTCCGTCGATTACAACATGCAGGATCACCGGTGCAAGCTGCTCTTTTAAGGCATCCACGCTTGCCACGTAGCTATTGGATATAAAACCACAGTCTTTAGCCGCCTGAAATAGGCCAAGCAGCGTTGTTCCGCTACGTGAAGTTCCACTGTTTCTTCTCAAGGTTTCCATGCTTACGCTCCCACCATAGAAGGTGATAATAGTGGAAAGACAGGCAACCCCGCAATCTGACTGATCCTGCTGTGTTATAATAAATGGTTTCATACTATAGAGGGCTAGAGAACAAAAATTCAGCGGCATGTAACCCATCTACTCTTCTCAGTAATTTTCCATTTCTGTCGAAGATCAGGGATGTTGGAAAATGATGAATACCAAACATACGGGTGAGCGAATTACCAATATCGTAGCGGATTTCCATTCCCTTACCTTCAGCCGCGTTCATACCAGCTTTAAACTTCCTCAACACTTCAATATCTTCATCTGATACAAAGATTACACGATAATTAGCACTTCCCTTTTCATACCTGGATATTTCTCCTATCTGTTTCTGGCAGTCATCACAAGTTGAGTTAAAAATCACCAGGATGGTGCCTTTCGAGGTATCAGCATCAAATGATGCGGGGCTTCCTGAAAGATAACTGAGTTTGATGCTATCATCAAAAAGTGATAATTGGGCCAGCTTTTCCTTCTTATTCGTTTTCAACAATATAGCGGTAATAAGGGAGGCAACCGCCAGAACGATAAGTATACCGATTATAATACGTTTCATTCTACAAATAGGTTATTGTAAGAAATGCAACCACAAGTATCCACAATGCCATGCCTGAAAGATAACCGATACCAGCTATACTAAATGACTTACGAAATGACATCCCGAACCTGATGGAAAATAGTTTTGACAACAACAGCACATAAAATACCTCAAAAACATTCAGAAACTGTAACGGATAAACCGACCAGTTGGGCAAATGTATCATACGAAGCAAAGAGTGAACCGATAACGGCATAATGTTGCAGTCATCAAGTGTTTCCGGACTTTTAAAGAAAGTCAGTAATGATATTTTCAATACCAGCGGAACAATAAAAACCAATTCTGCTTTTACGCACAAATCAAATATCCCGCTAAAACCCGCACTACAGTTATGCAGGAAAGCACTGGTATATACTGCGGTACTGTTAAATGTGATCTTTATAAAAAGTAATGCAGGGATCATCAGCAGAGATGCCCACAAATATCTTTTCTTTATGCCAAGTGCATTTTCTATTTGCTCAACAGTTAACTTCCCTGAAAAACTGTTATAGTAAAGACTGTCAGTCAATACATAAGTATTCAAATAAAAAGTGGCGAGGGCAATGATCAATACTATTGCACCCAAATAATACCACTTATTATCTTTTAGCACGTCATTCAACATATTGCCAACTTTTTATTTAAAAAAAGATCTTGTAGTGGTAAAGAAGTTGTTCGTAAGGCACTCTTTGAAAAAAGAGGTAATAGGCAGCACAACAAACTATGCAGCATCGTTGGGGGACGATTTTAAAACAATTCTGGTAAGGGCTATCAACTGTATATATTAACAGACATGTTATATCATGGAACCATCTATCAAATCCCATTGATCATCTTCAAAAAGGGTACAAACTTCCCGAGGCACAATACTCTTCAGCCTTTTATCATCGTATCGCAATAAATTAGTTTTTAGCCTTTTTAAGTTTTTTGTCAGCCATAATAAAATTAATACCCGCAATCATAGCACCTAATACAGCGCATACGTAAAAAACAAAATACTTGTCGGCGCCAAAGGCGTTATACCTGTTTATCACCTGAATAAGCATCAGGCCTGCAATGGTTAATGCAACAATTCCAAGAAGCAGAAAATATTTACGCATAACTTTAGATTTATAAGGCGGGAACGGGTATGGGTTCCCGCCCGGTTAGAGATTTATACAAAGCATCCAGCCAATCCTGCTGTTGCTACTGAATAGCCTACAGCACTAAGTGGATTGGGGGCAGCTATTAAAGAGGCCAACGACAATCCCCAGCCAGCCACTGTTAAGCCGCAGAGAATAGCTTGCTTGGCAGAATAACCACCTTGAATTTCTTCCATTTGAAGAACGGTCATTTGTTGCATAATGAGAATTTTAGAAGGATACCTCTCCTGTCTCTCGCCATGGTTCGGATGTTCAGCGTCCAATTTTTAGCGTGCTAGGGAATGCACAGGGTTTGATGCTTCTCTATTCGTCGCGACCGAATTAGATGTAAATAGGATTAATCCTGTAAGTGCTTGCAAGACCTAAACTAATATAGGATATTTTTCGTATTTCAAACAAGTGCGTTTTTGTTAATGATAAACGACAACGATAAAAATCGCTGTCAGTACAAGCTAAATACGCATATTAAAACAGCATTAAATTCGCTTCCAATCTTATCCAGCATGAGAAAGTACGGACTGATGATAATAACAAAACATAAAGGCCGCCTCTACGGGCGGCCTTCGTTTTCATGACTCCTGTTACCATCTATTTGTGTTGCCATGCCTGAAGCCCCACCCCTGTGGCTCCTATAGCGTTGGTTAACCCGCTAAGGTAAAGCGTCACAACTTTTCCTTCTACCAGTTTAACAGAAGGAATATCCACAATAGTCGTCACTTTCGTTCCTGTTTTGGTTTTAATTTTCACACGATAATCGCCGGCAGCAATAGACTTGAACGCTGAAAGCGCCACTGCATCCGGCCTTTCGCCGATATAAGATACATTGCTCGCGAGCCGCACACTGTCTTTCGCCTTGAATACATCAATATCCACATTGGCAGTATTTGGCGACAGGTGCAAAAAACGCAGATTAGCTTTTCCTTTTCCCGGATCACCCAGATCATCTTTCAACAACAAAGCCCTGATCTTGCTGTTCGACAGCGTATCATAAAGGAACAAAGAATAGTTTCCTTTATTCTCCAGTGTATACTTTCCATCCAGTACCACTTTGTTGCCATCCAGCGAAAATTTCAATTGTGCTTCTTTGTCTGCAGACACGCTCACATAGCCTTTGGGCTGGCCCAGGAACACCAGCTTGTCCTGGCTTTTCTTTCCATTGATCTCCGCTGTCAATTCACCTGTTTTGGGGGAAGCGTGCACCAGTTGTATCGCGGCAGTCTTCGTAGGAGGCGGAGCCGGATCATCTTTTTTCTTGCAGGAAGTAAATACGGCGCCAGCCAACAGTGTAAAGGCAATGCCTTTCAGAGACATTCTTACTTGTTTCATATGTGCTGATTATTTATTGAATGAATGGTACAGTACTCTATTCAATCATAAAACAGCAAATGAGGTATTCTTCCTACGCGTTTAGAAACTTAATGTATAAGAGAGATAATAAGTGAGATTAAATACATGCTTGTCTGATACTGTGAAACTGCCATTATCTACATTCCACACTTCATTCGGGTAGCTGGCTCTGGAGTGTATGGCGTTATACAGGCCGGTAGATATTTTATGTTTCAATGTACCCGTGTTGAAATAATAATTCACATTACAGTTAAGCTGATGGCGGGCTGGCGCACGACGATCATAATAGGAAGATCCCCGGTATTGAAAATTACCGGCATTATTATCTCCTTCAATATCTGGCAGCGTGCCCACTTGTGGCGGTATCCAGTCGCCGGTGCTGAACAGCCATATCATGCCGAGGTCCCAGTGTTTGTCGGGCCGGTAATTAGCCGCCAGGCTAAGGATATGACGCCTGTCGTAGCGGAATGGAAATTTTTCACCATTGTTCACATCATCGAACTGCCGCCAGCTCCAGGACAGCGTATAAGCCAGTTGCAGCTGCCAGCGCTTCATTCTTTTTGCGGCCAGCAGTTCTGCACCATAGCTCCAGCCCTTGCCAGTGGTGATGTCCTGCTCCCAGGTATCCTGGTTATAAAAAACGTTCCCCTTGTTGGCGAAGTTGGTAACGTTGTTCATCTTCCTGTAGTAGAGATTGGCCGATAATAAAATGCCTTTGTCGTTGTGGAGATGATAGCCCAGGTCAAACAGGTCATTTTCCGCAGGCTGCAATATGGATGTACTGGGCACCCACAACTCACTGTTCACACCGAGCGCCGGGCTCGACACCTGGTGCAGGTACTGCCCCATCCGCGCATAGGCGAAAGTGAGCTGCTGGTATTTGTTGATGCGGTAGGCTGCAAAGAATCTCGGCTGAAGAGCGCTGTAGCGATAATCCCGGAACCAATAGGTACTGAAATTGACGCCTGGCCTGATCAGCAGCCGGCGGCCCAGCCGGAACTCATTTTCATAATACAGCGACATCTCTGTAAATGGCAATCGATCCATCGGTTTGTAACCACCGGTTTCTTCCTGCAATTCAGAAGAAATATTGGTATTGAAAGGACGGATCACCATACGCTGCACCTTGGCTCCGAAATGAAACTGCGTGCGGGCAAATGCATTGAACTCAAACTGCGTCTTCGCCTCGTAACGCGCTATAGATGCATAGTTATTGTAGGCTTTTGATTCTTTTACTTCGCCGGTGGAGTCGTCTACAAAAGTTAGTTTAAAGCCGGCAAGATTGTGATAGTTGCTTACATTCAACGTGGTGTTCATAAAGGCGCGCGGGCCTATCACATGATTCCAGTTGATGGTTGCCAGCCGGTTTCCCCACACCTGGAAGTTCTGCAAGCCTTCCTGTTTCAGTTGTAAACGGTCGCCGCCCAGGTAGCCGCTGAACATCACTTTGTTGTTATTATCGAACAGGTGGGTGACCTTGAAATGAATATCATGGAAGCGCAGGCGATAATTACTATCGAGCACATTCAACAAAGGATTGGACCAGCTTTGCCGGAATGAAGCCATCATACTGGTACGCCCCTTTTGCAGCGGGCCCTCTATGGCGGCCGCAGCGGCCAGCAGGCTGGCATTCAGCTCGCCGCCCCATTTGTCCATGCTGCCATCTTTGGTGTTCACCTCTGTTACAGACGATAAAGCGCCATCGAAGCGCGTAGGGAAATCATTTTTAAATTGCCGGATCGATTTCAGTGAACTCTCATTGATGATGGATATCTCGCCCAACAAGTGGGTGGGATTGAATACGCGGTTACCATCCAGCAGGAATATGCTTTGTTCGGGGTCTCCGCCGCGCACCATCAGGCGGCCGGCGGTTTCCTGCGATTCGATGTTGCCGGGCATCAGGTATAAAGACCGCACCGGGTCGCTCTCTCCGAGCATATTATTATAGGTAGAAGAAAGATATTTCTCCATATTGGAACCGCCATCCTTTTGTAGCATGTTGCCGGAGCTGACCTTCACCTCTGGCAATAATGTGGGGCTTAAAGTGAAGTTCTTCCTGGTGGGGCCACTGATGAATACTTCAGCCACCTGTGGCGGGCGGCCAGCCTGCATGATCTTTACATGGTGCATGCCTTGTGTGAGGCGAAGGCTGTAGTATCCGAACATGTTCGACTGGCAGGCCTGTCCGGATTCGAGGTCTGTGATCACCGCATAGGGCAAGGGTTCCAGGCTGCTCTCTTCTTTCGTATAGCCGAACAGGTTATAATGGTCATCCACTTTCGTGACGGCCAATGTAAGGTCGGCGGGGATGAGCATGATCTTCCCGTTCCTTTCATCTACCTTCACTTTCCTGCCTGCCAGCAAGCCATTCAGCACCTGGCCCAGCGTGGTTTCTCCTTCCTTCAGCTCCATGGGGCTGCCGCCTTCGAGGTACTGCGCGGCATATTCAATGGCTGCGTGGCTGTCGGCGCTGACCCTGGCCAGCAGGAAGGGTACGGAACCTTTGGCGGCATGGCATGTGAAGCGCCGTTCCAGCAGCCGCTGCTGTGCAAGTACACATCGGCTGCCGGTGACAAGGATCATCAGCGATAAAAAAAATCTCAGTCCTGCTTTCTTATATCGTAGCGGGGTGGCCACTCACTCTTGGTGATTCAGTAAATGATCAGCGTATCTTTTTTTAAGTTGTGATAATGCAGGCCGGTGATGGCGGTTATTTCGTCCAGCACTTCCCGTAAGGGTTGTTTACGGAAGCTGGCAGTAACCTTTACACCGGCTGCATTCAGTGTATCATTCAATTTAATCGTCAGTTTGTAATAGGCGGAGAGGTCTTTTACTACTTCCTCAAGGGGAGCGTTGGTAAAGGAAAGCGCATCCGTTTGCCATGACAGATAGTTAGCATCACTAACTTTTTTCTTCTCGATAGATTTTCCGTTATAAGATGCTTCTTCCTGTGCGGCAAGGGTACAATGCTGCTCCGGGTCTGCATTGGCAGAGAACATTACCTTTCCGGTGATGACTACGATATGGTCGTTCTTCGCGCTGGTATTGATCACGAAGGAGGTGCCGAGTACTTTCACCAGGGACCGGTCTGTCTGTACCTGGAAAGGCAGGTCAGCTTTTTGTGCGATGTCGAAGTAGGCATCGCCGCTGAGCGAGAGTTGCCTGTTGCGGCGTCCGAAAGTAGCCGGATAGCGGATCGTAGCGCCTTTGCGGAGCAATACCAGCGAGCTGTCGGGCAGGCGCACATACATATTGGTATTTTGTGCCACTACTACTACTTCTTCGCTCACCTTTTCGCGCTGGCGGTTAAACAGTTGCCAGCCTGCAAAGACGAGCAGCAGCGCCACAGCCGCTGCTGCGGCCACTTTGAGATAGACCATGCGTGGTGAGGCGCTGCGTCGCAAACGACTGTCCACCCGCTGCCAGGCACGGGCGGTATCAAAATCTGCATGTGACAATGCCCAGCCGCTGGCGGCCCACAAGCTGTAGTAGTGCTGCAATTCCTCGTCATGTGCCGCACTTTCCAATCGCCATGCTTCCAGCATCGTTTCCTCTGCCGGCGTAGCGAGCCCCTGTAATTTGTTTACAATAATGTACTGTATGTTATCGGGTATTACCGTCATATTTTCCGTCCTCCTCTACTTGACAAAACAGGATCATCCGCCATATTCCTATCTGTTTCATAAAAAAAATAATAGCCAGCTGTTAACGCTCCTTGCGAAAGCTTTTAATAGTTTCAAAGCCTTCCACAGCTGGTTGTTCACCGTTTTTACAGAGATGCCGAGGGTATCGGCCACCTGCTGGTTGCTGAGCTCTCCCATCCGGGCGAGCAGGAACACCTCCTTGCATTTGGGAGGTAGCTTCTCGATGCCCGCGCCTAGCAAAGCCTGGTAATTAACGGCCTCGCCTGCCGGCGGCTCCGCGTCGGCGATGCCATCTTCATCTTCAGGGTCGAGGTCAGACAGGCTGTATATCGCCCGTTTCTGTTCCCTGCTGAGATGCGTAAGACAATTATTACGCACCGCCGTGAAAAGATAAAACCGTATGGAGTCGGACTGTAGCAGGTCTCTGCGGGTTTCCCATATCCGGATAAACACCTCCTGTACAATATCTTCACATATGCTTTGTTCTTTCACAAAGCTGTTCGCGTACCCGCAAAGGGGGTTGTAAAACCTTTCAAATACCAGCCGGAACTGTTCATATAGACCATCTGCACGCACAAACAAAAATTTTAATAAAATATACTACTGTACTTCTGATGCGACTCGTGGCGCGCATTACAGGCCATACCGCCGGCCCCGTATATTTAACTAGAGACGGGATTTTCCTTTTCTCCCTCTATTTCGATAACAAATAAAGCGCTAACACAAAAAGGCCTCTGCCAAAGCAAGAGACCTTGTATCCAGCGCTTAACAGCTAACGCTAGAGATGTTTTTTAACCGGCTTTTTTGCAGTATCTGCCTTGAATCCTGGCTTCGGAGCTGGTGTTGCTGTATGCACCGGCGCTTTCCTGCCTGTATCTGCTGGTTTGCGGTGTTCTTTAGATGGATTCTGCGCCATTGCGCCGGTTGCTGATACTGCGGTGATGGCAGTTACCAACACTGCTGTAAGAATGGACCTGTAGTTCATGATGCTGTTTTTTTTTGTTATTTAAATATCAGCCGGTCTGATAACCGCCCGTTTACGAGAATAAAACAGGCCCTTGAAGCATCTTCCTATCGCTCACCCGCCAGGCGGCTGTTAAACTCGTGTTAAAAGCCCCGGGAGATAAAGCGTATAGCCGTGCACGTTATCCTGTTAATATGCTACCTTCGCGCGGATGAATAGTTTCCTGGCATATATCCACTCGCTCACCAGCTTCTCTGCGGAAAGCTGGCAAACGCTCTCTCCGGCCCTGACAGCCGTATCATTCCCGAAAAACGGCTACCTGCTGGAAGCCGGCAAAGTATGCGATGCCCTCTTCTTTATCAGCAGCGGCCATTGCAGGGCCTTCTATGATAAAGACGGGCAGGATATCAATACCGCTTTCTTCTTTGAACATGATATCGCTACCAACATCAACAGTTTTGCTTCCGGGGAAAAGTCCGGGTTTGCTATACAGGCCCTCGAACCAGTGGAAGCTATCCGCCTGGATAAAA
Source organism: Chitinophaga vietnamensis (assembly GCF_902167635.1). Taxonomy (GTDB): domain Bacteria; phylum Bacteroidota; class Bacteroidia; order Chitinophagales; family Chitinophagaceae; genus Chitinophaga; species Chitinophaga vietnamensis. The sequence continues at coordinate 189,284 of NZ_CABHMS010000003.1, read as the reverse complement.
AATTATTGCGGGAGGTAGCCGTGAAAGACCCGCAGATAGAGGTATTGGGCCGCAAATGCCTGCAACTGATCGCCGCCAAACAGGAAAAACATGCGGCGCTCTATAAGCTCATGACAGCGCAGGAGCGCTATGAATACCTGGAAGAAAATGATCCGGCGCTACTGCAAAGAGTGTCGCTCAGCCAGCTCTCTTCCTACCTGGGCATTGCCCGCGAAACGCTCAGTCGTATACGCAGCCGCAGGATGTAAATGAGCGCTTGTCATAAACAGGAAGCTGAAATGGCTATTCAGTTTTTTCAAAGCGGCCCGTTTTTTCCCTGATCCTGATCTTGTAAACCACCGGTCTTACGATGGAAGGCTCCGCAGGCGAATGTTCCAGTTCCTGGCTCATTTCATGCACGCCGGCGGTTTCGCTCACAGGTATGTGCATCAGGCGGCCGACAAGGAATTTCATAGCATAGTATCTTTCTTTCGGGTCGGTCACCTCTTCATAATCGCCCCATAAAATTACGCTGCGCCAGTTAGACAGGTCATCTATCTCATCTATCTGGAAGCATATATGCGGATGCTTCCGCATGATGTCGATCTTCATTCCTTCGCGGGAATGCGCCACCAGGTAAGTATCATTAAAAGCATAGCTCACCGGCACGATGTACACTTTCTCGCCATCGGTGCAGCCCAGCCTGCCGGTAATATTCCGGGTCAGTACCTGGTCAATGTCCTCTTTCATTAAAACACCTAACATAGTTTTAAAATTTTAGTATGATCAGATCCACATGATAAGTGGAAAGTCCAGGCGATGTGGTAAAAGCGCGTGCTTGGGAAATATCCTGAAACTGTAGACGTATGATCCCGAAAAGGCCAGCGGCACTTTACAGGCAAAGGTAGCCCTGCTGCCCTCTACCGCGGCAAGCGCCAGTTCCTGTACCAGTACATAGCTGTCTGTATTGTCTTTGCGGGCATATACGATCTCCACGCCGATATCATTTGCGGGCAGCTCGCCGGTATAAAGCACTACCCTGGTATGAAAGGTGGTGGCCAGCGTTTGCAGGGGCTGATCACCGGGAGGATGTTCCATTTCCATCACATGCAGCTGCCCCCAGCTGGCGCGCACATCTTTCTTCCAGGCCGCCAGTGCTATTGCTGATTTGTATTGGTCCCTGCTGAGTTGCCGGCTTCTGTTATATAATTTATCATAACAACTGCCATATTCCTTCACTACCCGTTGCATGCTGTAATCCGGCGCCAGGGTACTGATCCCCGCTTTTATCCTGCTGATCCACTTTTCCGGGATACCGGCAGGATTACGGTCAAAGAAAAGCGGGATGATCTCGTTTTCCAACAGGCTATACAGCATCGCCGCATCCTCTTCATCTGTTTGTTCTTCTTTGTCGTAAAAGATGCTGGAATCCAGTGCCCATCCAAGGTCTTCGCGGAACGCTTCCGCCCACCAGCCATCTTTTGTGCTGCATTGCAGTACACCATTCCACAGGGCTTTCATGCCGCTTGTACCGGAGGCTTCGGTGTTTAATCGGGGCGTATTAAGCCATACATCTACTCCCTGCACGAGCATCGCGGCTAGTTCCAGGTCATAGTCTTCCAGAAACAGTACCTTGTTTTCCAGTTCCGGCATCCTGGTGACGGCCATGATCTGCCGCAGGATGACGATGCCTTCTTCGTCTTTGGGATGCGCCTTGCCGGCAAGTAGTATCAGCACAGGACGGGCATTATTTTGTACGATGCGTTTCAGCCTTTGTATATCTGTGAAGAGCAAGCCCGCTCTCTTATAGGGGGCAAAACGTCGTGCAAATCCTATGAACAAGGCATTTTCACTGATGCTATCCAGCGCCTGGCGTATCTTTGCGGGGCTTTCATGCCTGGCGATGCGTGCTTCGCGCACGCGTTCCCTGATGATCCGCATCAATGCTTTCTTAGCTTCTATTCGTATACCCCATACCGTTATATCCTTCATATCCGCTATGCTGCCTGTGCTACCCTGGGCTTTTTTCCATTCTTCAGCGAGCCAGGTAGGCACATGCACGCCATTGGTAATAGCGGTGAGATGCAGCTCCGCCGGCCGGAAGTCTTTCCACAATACCTGCAGCATCCTGGCAGACACCTGGCGGTGCAACTTGCTGACGGCATTTATCTCCTGCGACAGCCGTGCGGCCAGGTACAACATAGAGAATCGCTCTTCTTTATCAGCAGCATCTTTTCTCCCCAGCGCCATTATTTGTTCCCAGCTGATATTAAAATCCCGCGCCAGGTATGATAAATAGGCGCGCAGCAACTCTTCGCTGAACAGGTCAACCGCCGCAGGCATTGCGGTATGCGTAGTGAATTGTGTGCTGGCACGTATTATTTCTAATGCGGCATCAAAAGGGAGGTTGGCTTCCTGCATGATGGCGTGTATCCTTTCAAGGCCCGCAAAAGCGGCGTGGCCTTCATTGATATGATAAACATCAGGCCGGATGCCCAGCAGGGCCAACATCCGCGCGCCGCCGATGCCCAGTAATATCTCTTGTTTCAAACGCATATCCGGTTCGCTATTGTATAGCTGCGCCGTGATCTGCCGGTCGTCTGCCTGGTTGCCGGCAACATCAGTATCGAGCAGGTAGAGGGTGATACGTCCTACCGCGACTTTCCAGATAGCTGCCGAAACCATGCGCCCGGGAAATGCCAGCGGCAGCAACAAAGGACGGCCATCGGCATTCTTCACGGGATACACGGGCAGACTGTTCAGATCAAAGGTTTCGGGCACTGCCAGCTGATCTCCCTGGCATGTTATTTTTTGTGAAAAATATCCTTGCCGGTACAAGAGCCCTACCGCTACCATATTCAGATTAGCGTCGCTGGCGGCTTTCAGGTAATCTCCCGCCAGAACGCCCAAGCCGCCTGCATACCATTTCAATCCGGAACAGAGGCCATACTCCATGCAACAATAGGCTATCAGCGGCCCTGCCTTGTGCTCCGCCGCCTGCATATAATCATCAAACTTTTGCTCTGCTATCGCCAGCCTGTCAAGGAAGTCTTTATCTTTTTCCAATTGCAGCAAAGCGTCAAGACCTAATGTTTTCAACATTTTCAGCGGATTGTGCTGACATTGCCGCCAGCATGCGGCGTCTATATGTTCAAATAGCGCCCTGGCTTCGCTGTTCCATGACCACCACAGGTTGCCGCCGATTTTTTGCAAAGGCTTCAATGCCGCGGGAAAGGCCGCCTCTATTTCGATGGCCCTCCAAACAGGCTGCTGCTCTGGTATACCGTGTACCATCAGCGCCGGCATCGCTTGCGGTTTTCCCCGGAAAAGCGCTTCCCTTTCCGCACTTTTTTGTAAAGCAAAGTCATAGGCCATTTTATACCGGACAATAAGATGCTCCCATGAAAATTTCTGACTGATAACATAGGCTGCCTGTCTGTATTGCGTTACTGTTTCATCAGATTGTGCGGCATAGTTGCGGATGATATCTGCAATAGTGATGGCCGCTTGTTTTTCATTGTTATCATTCCTTTCCACGATGTAAATACCTTGTCCGGAGAAATCCGGCAGCTGGCTTACTGCCATGCCAAAACCGGACACGCTGGTGGTAATGGCTGGTATATGAAACGCCAGGCTTTCCAATGGCGTATATCCCCAGGGTTCATAATAGGAAGGGAATACCGCGAGATCGAAGCCGATGAGTATATCATAATAGCTCATATTGAAGATGCCGTCATTTCCGTCCAGATAGGTAGGTACAAACAAAACTTTCACCTGGCTGCCGGGTGCATTATCAAGCCTGCATTGATGAATACGGTCCAGGACAGGATCGGTGTCCGCGCCCAGCAGGTGATGGGTGAGCACCTCGCCGGTTCTGGGGTGAGCAAGATCGGGTTGTTGCATGCTGTGCAGCAACAACTCTCTCGGGCCAGTCTGGCGTGCAGGCACAAATATGACAGCCAGGATATTTTTGTCTGGCGGCGTTCCATCACGCAGCAAGGCCAGGCTGTCAATAAAAACATCGATGCCTTTATTCCTGAATTCGTAGCGGCCGCATTTCACGACCAGCAGGCTGTTTTCAGGCAATGATTGTTGTAACAATGCAGTAGCTATCTCCAGTACTTTTTTGCGGGCGGCATTACGTTTATCCGTGAACGTGGCATCGGACGGTACAAAGGAAGCGTCAAATCCATTGGGGGTGATAAGATCCGGTTGCCGGCCCAGAAACTTTTCACATTCTCTCGCCGTAAATTCACTTACCACTGTGAAACAATCCGCTATGCCTGCTGCGGTTTTCTCCAGTGAATGCTTGGACACTACATTCATCTCCCTGGCCATCTGCTCTGCATTGAAAGTATCAAAACGGCTATAGAAAGGTTGTCCGTTACCTGCAATGTTTCTGCCAAGCACTGTTGCATGCGTGGTAAACACAGTGGCCACCTGCGGCACCTGGTCTTCGATATACAGGATACCGGCGCCAGTCATCCATTCATGAAACTGTGCAATAATCTTGTCGGTAGAATTGAGATGACATTGATAGAAACTGTTGATCACTTTTGCAGCGGCGTAGCCGAACATGGCGGGCTCAATATAATCCCATTGTCCGCTCAGGGAATCCAGGTGAAACTTTACCCACAGCTCCGAGAAGATGGCATTCTTCTGCTGATAGAGCGGCGTAAAATCCACCAGCGCCACCAATGGCTCTCCCGGGATGTTCCAGCGCCCTACCCTGATGGGAAGTCCTTCCTGCAGCGCATGTGATTTCCAGGTGGTGAAGAGCGTTTTATCTTCTTTAAATTCGGGGATGATGCCAGTGCCGGTGTGCAGGTCGGGTCCTATCATGATCAGGTGGTCGTTCCATTCCTGTTGCAGCAGGCGCGCTTTGGTGCATAGCACGGTATGTATGCCGCCCGCTTTGTTGCATACTTCCCAGCTTACCTCAAAAATGTAATCCGGTTTTAAAAGCGTATCGGTCATTGGTGGTTATTTTTTTCTTTTCCAGGCATCGGTCTATGCGCAGCGTAAAATCGGTCAATACATTCATATAGTTCATAAAAGCGTCGAAGGGCGTATCATAGGGACTGAAATAATTGTGCACATCGCCATCTGCAAAGGATTTGGTGGACATATAGTAAAAGTGATCGCTGGTTTGCAGGTATAGCCAGTCGCGTTGTAACGGCTCATCGTTACAGTCCTGTATCTTTTCTTCCAATGCATACAGGGCGTTAAAGGCGTCTTGCTGCAAATCGTTGCCCAGCCAGGCCGAGAGGTCGCGTGCTTCATCTGCCCAGGAAACCGGTTGCGGCATGGACAAGGTGGGCAAGGCAGGCAAAATGGCTGCGGCTTCAGCCGGTGTGGCAAAGCTGTAGCGGGTTTGCGACAATATTGTTTCGGGTAATGTTTCCAGGAAATGAAAGATACCCGTTTCCCGTGCATGATGTTCTCCGAATGTTTCATAATCCATGAAGAGGTTCACGATCTCTTCCTGTGGCGGCATATGATGCAGCCAGGCGGCAAATTTAGCTGCAGTGAGCGGCCACTCGGACCAGTTGCGGTCTGCAAAACGGAAAGCGATATCATCGCTCAGGCGGAAGTTTTTGAGCAACAGTTTCAGGTCGGGGTTAGCGGCGCTGCGGTATATATGATTGGGGCTTTTCCAATGCAGCACCTGTGCGGCGCCTTCCGCCAGCATGGTTGTAAACCCCAGGCGGTGGACCATTGCGCCGATCGCGTCTGTATAGATCAGTTCAGTATTGCGGAAGGTAAGCGGCCTGGCGCCAAACAGCTGCGTGATCCTCTTGCTATGTGCATTTACCTGTCGCGTAAATGCTGTATCGCTCGCCAATGCCGCCAATGAATGCACGCTGGTTTCGCCCAGGAATTCCACGCAGCCCGTGTCCGCCAGGGCCTGGAAGCTGTCGATCACCTCAGGCATATATCTTTCAAACTGGTCCAGGGCAGTGCCTGAAATAGAAAAGCTGACGCGAAAGCGGCCGCCATATTTCCTGATCAGCGTTAACAGCAGCTGGTTCGCTGGCAGATAACAACGGCGGGCGGCTCTTTGTAACAGGGCATCATTGATGGCGTCGTCAAAGTAAGGCAGCTCCTGTCCTATGTCCATAAAGGAGAATGGACGTAGGCGGAAAGGCTGATGTACCTGGAAATAAAGGCAGATAAATTGCATAATGAAAATGGATTCACGGGTGCTGTAATTTTCTGTAAAGCTGTTTGATAAGCTGCGCCTGTTTTTCCCAACGCAGCGCGGCCACTTCTTTTCCGCTTTCGCGGGCGAGGAGGCCGGACAGGCCACTGTAGCGGGCGAGCCCGTAGATAGCATTGGCGATGGCATCGATGTTCCACCAATCCACTTTCAGCGCGTATTGCAGCACTTCCTGCACACCGGATTGTTTGGACACGATCACCGGCAGGCCTGCTTTAATCGCTTCCAGCGGCACGATGCCAAAAGGTTCTGATACCGAAGGCATCACCAACACGTGGCTGCGGGCAAACAGGTGATCGCGTTGCGGACCGCTGAGGAAGCCGGTAAAATGCATGCGGGAAGAAATGCGCAAGCGGGCCGCCATTTCCAGCATCGATGGCAGCAGGTCGCCACTGCCGGCCATGATGAAACGGAAACCCTTGTCTTTCTTCAATATCCTGGCGGCGGCTTCTATGAAACTGGCCGGCCCCTTCTGCCAGGTGATCCTGCCGATAAAAGTGATCACCTTTTCCCGGAAAGGGCTGACAGCCGTTACCGGCGGCGGCGTTGCAGCGCTTACCGCATTGTGAATGGTGGTCACTTTCTTCGGGTCGATAAAATATTTGTGGACGATAGTTTGCCGTGTCAATTCACTCACTGCTATCACTTCATCGGCCTGCAACATGCCTTGCCTTTCGGTTTCGTACACTTGCATGTTGATACGGTCTCCTGCCCTGTCAAATTCTGTTGCATGTACATGCACTACCAGGGGTTTGCCGCTGATCTCCCTGGCCATGATGCCTGCCGGAAAAGAAAGCCAGTCGTGTGCATGGATAACGTCGAAATGATGATGTGCGGCAATTTCTGCGGCTGCCAGCGCATATTGCCATACTTCTTTCATGAGGTTTTTGCCATAACCGCCACTGAATGCATAGCGTACTGCGGGCGCGCCTGCCTCGGTTTCAGCGCCGGCGGCTTGTTCCGCGGCGATGGCGCCGTGTTTTGCAAATTCATCCGGGCTTAGATAGGGCACAATCGGGCAGTTCACCTCAAAGAAAGTGAGCGCGGGAGAGATATTTGCTCCGGGCACAACAGGCACCGGGATATCTCCTGCGCTCAGCAGTTTTATTTTCTCCGTATATTCGTTACCGTGAGCCTTCGGCACCACGAATAACACTTCTACTCCGCTGGCCGTAAGACCGCTGGTGATACCATGGCAGGCAGTGCCCAGGCCGCCCGATATATGTGGTGGGAATTCCCAGCCGAACATCAGCACTTTCATCTGTTGTTATTTTTTTCTAATGATCTCTTCTTGTACCGGTATATGAAAATGATGGATCAGATCGTTCATCCGCAGCAGCTCCGCTACGCTCCAGGCCTGCGCCACGGCTCCGCCGGCCTTATAGGGCGCATCGCTGTCAAATACCTCTGCTATGGAGTAAAGGCAATATTCATCCAGTGCATGCGCCATGCCCTTGTAAAGTTCTTGCAGCAAGGGTAGTGCCTCGTATTTGTATACCCTGAGATATGCCGCCGCAAAATGCGCCAGCATCCAGGGCCACACGATGCCCTGATGGTAAGCATGATCGCGGGTAGCCTGGTCTCCGCCAAAGTGCCCGTGGTATTGATCATCCTTGGGCGACAACGTACGCAGGCCTCTTGGTGTAAGCAGGTCTTTACGCACTTTATCCGTCACCGCCTGCTGCATATAGGGCGTTAGCGGCGAATACGGCAATGATACTGCCAGCAGCTGGTTAGGCCGTACTGCCGCATCTTTAAACGCGCCGTTCACATAATCAAACAAGCATTGCTCAACAGGGTTCCAGAAACATTGCAGAAATGACAAACAGATTTTTTCCGGCCACTCGCTCCAGTTGGCGATGAAGTATTTATCTCCCGCTAATGTGGCGAGTTCCAGGCAAAAACAAACAGCATTGTACCAGAGGGCATTTATTTCTACTGCCTTACCGGCGCGCGGCGTTACGGGACGGTTGTTCACAACGGCATCCATCCATGTGAGCGCATAGCCCTCTTCCCCTGCGTATATCAGGCCATCTTCTTCCATCCTGATCCCGAAGCTGGCGCCAAGCCTGTAATGATGCAGTATTGATTGCATGGCGGCGCCGTATTCTTTCCACACGGCTATACGGGCATGATAGCGCTGTGCATATTGCTGCAATGCCCATATCAGCCAGAGGGAGGCATCTGCCGTATTATATGTTGGATGCCCGTTTATCACTGCGTTCGGCAATAGCCCGTCTTTTAACCCACGGAGCAAAGTATTTACAACCGACTGAAATGTTTTCACATCGCCGTTAAGCAGGGTAAGCCCGGGTAATGAAATACAGGTATCGCGCCCCCAGACGCCAAACCAATAGTAGCCGGCTTTTATGATCGTACCCTCGTTGGTGTTGACAATAAATTGCCGGGCGGCACGCCGCAGGTATGCATCCAGTGAAGCAGGCGCTTGCCGGAGATCCGGCTGGGGGTCAAAGGCGGAAACATCCGCCGTTTGCGCAGCTTTCAGGCCGGCAGAAAAAATAACTGATTGCCCTGCCTGCAGGCCGACTTCAAAATATCCTGGTGTATAAAGGTCTTCCTGAAATTCGTACCCCCGTTCCCGTTCTACAGGATATTCTGCATTGAAATACCAGGCGGGCGAAGGTACAAAGGCAGCATTGCTGAATAGTTGCAGGTATAAGGGTAAATAGGCATCATATAGCCGAACGCTTATACCATCCGGCATTGAAAGGATATCCCCGTTTATACAGGAATTAGCCTTGCCGGTTGTATGCATATTCCTGAAGGCCAGCAAAGGCAGGAGGCGCAACGTAAAAGGGCCGGGCGCTGCTGTAACGGTATACCTGATGAGCAGGCGGTCGGTTTTATGATCCAGTAACAGTTCTTTGTCCAGGTTCACTGCGCCGGCCTGGTATTTCCAGCGGAGAACCGGCTGTGTGGCAAACTCGCGTATATACTGGTATCCCTGCGGATAGTATACACCGGGATAGCAGTGCATGCCCAGCTCCCATATGCCGTCTTCACTGATAACTGTTTCATCCAGTGCAGACAGCAACACATGCGCATCCCCGTCTATCTGCGGCTGAGGCGCAACGAACAGCCCGTGGTACTTGCGGGTATTACACCCGCATATAGTGGACGCGGTATAAGTTCCCTGCGCCCCGGTGAGCAGGTATTCCCTGCCTGTTGCAGCCGCCAGGTTGTTCATAAAAGCGCCGTCAAAATGCGTTTGTATTTTATAGGGTGCCGGCATGATATCGTCATTAAAATTGATTCAAAGCTATGACAGCGGCAAGCACGCAACTATGACTACCATTAGGCTGCCGGATGATCTTTATCAGGGAGCAGTCTCAAGCAGCGATATCAATACCGCGTGATCAGCGCAATATGTTGCTGTTCCAGCAATACGCCCTCTTTCACAAATTTTACTTCTCCATTTTTTTCCACTACTTTTTTCATGATATCATCGATGATATCAATGGTGATGCGGTGTTTCACTTTGGGCGGTTTGAGGAACAACCTGTCTTTTGCGTCTATGAAGGCGGGGCGTGCGAAATCCTTCTCCACCAACAGTTTGAGCCCTCTTCCTTCATTAGCGGCTTTCCAGACATTCTTTATGCCTTCCACTACCAGGCGCCTGCCTGTTTGCTGTATCAGCTCCAGTATATCCTTGTGCTCCTGGTCATCTATCCATTTGTGAACCAAGGCCCATGCCTTGTCAGCCAGCTGCTGTAGCGTTGTATGTGTATAATTGCCTTTAATGGCGCCAATGGTGTTTTTATTATGACTGGAAATTTCTTCCAGCAGTGCAAGGTCTTTCGTTGGCCCGGCTACCACCAGGGGAGATTTCCCGACATAAGAGGCCAGCCATTCATCAGCCTCCCGGTAAAAGTGTTTCAGCCGGTCCGCTATCATGGTGGATTTATCTTTTTCAAAGCTCTGCACAACGGAATTACCGGTGGAAGACAGCCCCCTGGCTGGTTTGCTGTATTCGTAATCATCGTGGAAATGCCTGGGGAAATGCTCGTCTTTTATTTCTTCGAGCTTATTGAGTCCGCCTTTGTACAGCGAAATTTTCTTTCCGTTGATCTCTAACAGGAAGTAGTCGATGGCGTAATGTTGAAGGAACAGCAATTCTCTTATTTCAAAAGCATTGCTGATGCTTATCTTTTCCTGTACCGGGAAAGGGAAGCTGAAACAAGCATGTCTGTCCGGCGATACATATAAACCAACACCTGTTATGGCCGGATTGTTGTCTTTATCGAGTGTTTCTTTCAACTGCCGTAGTGATACCAATAATTTTTCTACTAATGAGGCCGGATACATTTCCTTCAGGAAGTCGCCGACCTTTTGTATAGCGTCCTGTAACATTTGACTGTCAGCTTTCTTTTCTTCTGGCAGTGGCTGTAATACAGGCACAATAAGGGATATACAGGGTTGCCCTGTTTCTCCCCCTATCCTGATCAGATCTTCTGGTAACATAAGCGGTTGTTTTAGGTGATCAAAGTAACATGATATTACAGCCAACAAGAATGATGCTCATCATACTCCTGCTTGATGCTCGTCACAACGCTTTTTAAAATCATTATCTTCGTGTGGGCCGTTAAAAACTATACCTGATGCAATACCTCACACGCACTATCTGGATATTATCGCTCATCAGCCTGTTAACAGACACCGCCAGCGAAATGTTATACCCTGTGATGCCGATCTACCTGAGGAGCATCGGCTTTACCGTATTGCTGATCGGCCTACTGGAGGGCGTGGCGGAGGCCACCGCCGGATTGAGCAAAGGGTATTTCGGCAAGCTGTCGGACCATACCGGCAAACGTACGCCCTTTGTGCAATTGGGATATGCTTTGAGTGCCTTGTCGAAACCGATGATGGCCATTTTCGTATATCCGTTATGGATATTCCTTGCCCGTACCGTAGACCGGCTGGGAAAGGGCATCCGTACAGGCGCGCGGGATGCGCTGCTGTCGGACGAAGCCACAACCGCCACCAAGGCGCGCGTTTTCGGTTTTCACCGCTCGATGGATACAGTAGGCGCTGTGGCAGGACCCGCACTGGCGCTCATTTACCTGCATTTCCATCCCGGGCAGTACCGTCCTTTGTTCCTGATCGCTTTCTTACCAGGATTGCTCGCCATCTTGTTGTCGCTGGCAATTAAAGACCACAGAACAGACCACAGGAAAGACAATACCACCGTCTCTTTCTTCTCCTTCCTGCATTACTGGAAAGAGAGCCCCGTTATCTACCGGAAGGTGGTAACAGGATTGCTTGTTTTTACGCTCTGCAATAGTTCTGACGCCTTTCTTCTGTTGAGAATAAAGCAGGCCGGGCTGAATGACACAGCTACTATCGGCGTATACATCTTTTATAATCTTGTTTTCGCGCTGGCTTCTTTTCCGTTGGGGATACTGGCAGACAAGATCGGCCTGAAGAAAATATTTATTGCAGGATTGTGTTTGTTTGTATTGGTATACACCGGCATGATGTTTACCGGCGGTCCGTACTTTTATGGAGGACTCTTCTTGTTATACGGCTTGTATGCCGCAGCAACAGAAGGCATTTCAAGCGCATGGATCAGCAACATTACAGCGAAAGCAGATACAGCAACCGCCATAGGCACCTGTACCGGCTTGAAGAGCATCTGCAGTTTGCTGGCCAGTTCCATTACCGGCTGGATATGGTTTCAGTTCGGCGCAGGTGCAGCCTTCCTGATTACGGCAGTGATAGCAACATTGGTCGTGTTTTATTTTCTCTTCTTCATCCCTGACATAAATCATCCTGCGCACTGACCCTTATCATTCGGCAGGCATAGCGGATAGGCTACTTTAGTAGTACTAAATCCATATGGTATGCCTGCAAATATTTTCTCCATCGCCTACCTGGTTACCAATCTCTCCAGCATCTTTATTTTGGTCGCCGCCATCAAATGGCCGGGGCTGGCGCGTTTCCTGCTCTCTTCCCTCTTCTTCGTTGCCGCACTTTACAATGTGGATACTATCATGCGCGCGCCGCAATCCTACCTGGTACTGGGCGGGCTGGCAGTGTTCCCGGTTTATGAAGATTTTATCTTCGGCGCTTTCAAAAACAATATCACCACATTTGTGCTCAGCATAGCCTTTCTTCAGTTGTTTACATCCTTCGCTATTGCTGCAAGAGGAGAGCTGATGAAAGTGGGACTGACCATCGCCATCGTTTTCCTGCTGGCGATTGCTCCACTCGGCGCCGGCGCCGCCTTCCCTTCTTCCGTGATATTGGCGATTGCGGCAGTCATATTGCTGTTCAAGGCGAAGCGCCTGAGCATACATCATGTACTCTATCCTGTTCGTCATCTTTTAAATTAATGTATATGAAAAAGATCATCGTAGTATTGGATGGTTTGCGTTTCCGTCAGAATACGGTGGATTACGCTATCGCTGTCGCCAAAAGCGAAAAGGCCCACCTGGTAGGCGTTTTCCTGGAAGATTTCAGCTATCGCAGTTACGGCATTTATGAATTAGTGGACGAATCAGGCGCAGTGACAGATGAAAAGATAGCTACCATGTCCGGCCATGATAAAAGCATGCGTGATGGCGCTGTGCTTCGCTTTGAAGAAAGTTGTCAGCATGCGGGATTGAATTATTCGGTGCACCGCGACAGAAACATTGCCATAGAAGAGCTGCTGCACGAAAGCATCTACGCCGACCTGCTGGTGATCGATGCGCGCGAATCCTTTAACCGCCTGCGGGAAGAGGCGCCCTCCCGCTTTATGCGTCACCTCCTTGCCGATGTGGCCTGCCCTGTACTGATGGTGCCGGACCCGTATCAAACTATCGGTAAAATCGTTTTGCTGTATGATGGCACGCCGCCATCTGTGCAGGCAGTAAGGATGTTCGACTACCTGTTCCCTGGCATGAAACAGTTGCCTGTAGAAGTGATCACAGTAAAAAGCCAGCGCGAAGATTATCACCTGCCGGATAATAAACTGATGAAAGAATTTATGAAACGTCATTTCCCGGATGCCAGCTATACCGTGCTGAAAGGCATACCGGAAGACGAGATCGTTGAATATATCAACAAAATGAGCACTAATATCCTCGTGGTGCTGGGCGCTTACACCCGGGGCGGCCTTTCCCGCTGGTTCAGGCCCAGCATGGCCGATATTTTGGTAGAAGAAACCAGCGCGCCTTTATTCATCGCACACAGTAAATGATCTGTATATGTCATCTGTCCCGGATTTCAAATTATCAGAGGTGGCATCGATGTCTTGTGAGGAGATCGAACGGCTGTTGAAAACCAGCGTGGATACCGGCATTACAGAGCAGGCTGCCTTTTCCCGCCTGCGTGAATCCGGGCTGAATGTGATCGACAGTAAAAAACATATCACAGAATTAGGCGAGCTGCTCTCCCACTTCAAAAATCCGCTCGTGCTGATCCTGCTGGCAGCGGCCAGCATCTCCGCAGGTATGGGAGAAACAGCCAATGCACTTATCATCTTTTTCATCATCCTGCTCAGTATATCGCTCGATTATCTGCAGGAAAGAGGAGCCAGAAATGCGGCAGCGATATTGAAAAAAACATTGATCAGCAGAGTGATGGTCACAAGGGGTGGCATCAGCTACAATATAGATACCGCGCAGCTTTGCGCCGGCGATCTTGTTTCCTTGCGCGCCGGCAATATTATACCGGCAGATGTGAGACTGATAACTGCACGCGATCTTTTTGTGAACCAGTCGTCGCTCACCGGTGAATCCTTCCCGGTAGAAAAGCATGCTGTCGTCACTGCCGGTGCTGCTGACGACACATCGCTGGAGAATATGTGTTACATGGGTTCCGGCGTTATCTCCGGCACAGGGCGGGCTATCGTAGTACGCACAGGCCGCAGCACGATGATGGGCAAGATAGCCGATGAGCTGAACAGCCGGCAGGAGCAAACAGACTTTGGCCGGGGCATGCAGCAATTCGGCCTGCTGATCACCAGAGTAACGCTTGCCCTGGTAGTGTTTATCTTCGTAGTGAATGCGATCAGCCATCATGCGGTATTTGAATCCTTCCTGTTTGCCATCGCTATCGCCGTGGGGCTTACGCCGGAATTATTACCGATGGTGATGAGTGTGGCCATGTCCAGGGGAGCGATGAAAATGGCGCGCAAAGGCGCCATTGTGAAGAAAATAGCCGCGATCCCCAATTTCGGCAGCATGGATGTGTTGTGTACGGATAAAACAGGTACCCTCACTACCGGCGAGATGCAGCTCGTGAAATGCGTGGATATCGAAGGAGCGCCATCAGCCAATGTTTTCCGCCTTGCCTATCTCAACAGCCTGCTGCAAACGGGCGCCGCCAACCCGCTCGACCAGGCGGTGCTGGACAGCCAGCGGCCCCAACTGCCAGCCTTCGAGAAAACAGATGAGATCCCCTTTGATTTCGACCGCAAGCGCCTGAGCGTAGTGGTGAAACAGGAAGGCGGCTTTACCCTGATCTGCAAGGGTGCTCCCGAAGCAATACTGAAAGTATGCCGTACAGATGCCGCCGTCAGCCAACGGATACAACAACTTTATGAAGGTTTCAGCCAGGATGGCCTGCGGGTGCTGGCCATCGCATCGAAGCAGCTTCCAGGTGGCCAAGGCCTGCAGGCCAGTGATGAAAATGAGCTGTCTTTTGAAGGACTGGCAGTATTCCTCGATCCACCGCGTGAAGATGCCGCCGCTACAATCGCTGAAATGGAGAAGATCGGCGTGGAAGTAAAGATCATCACCGGCGACCACCATCTCGTTACAGAAAAAATATGCAGGGAAATAGGCTTGCCGATAAAGGGCATCCTGCAAGGCTTTGAGGCAGAACAGCTGAGCGATGCCGCCTTGCAGGAAAAAGTGCGCAGCATCAGCATCTTCACACGTTTCTCTCCCGATCAGAAAAACCGGGTGATACATGCGTTGAAAGCACATCATACCGCAGTAGGTTACCTCGGCGACGGCATCAATGACGCCCCTTCGCTGAAAGCAGCCGACATCGGCATTTCCGTGGCCAACGCCTCCGACGTAGCCAAGGATGCAGCAGATATCATCCTCACCCACAAGCAGCTGATTATCCTTCGTGATGGTATCATGGCAGGCAGAGAAACTTTTGCCAATACCATGAAATACATCCTGATGGGGCTCAGCTCCAATTTCGGCAACATGTTCTCCGTGGCCGCTGCCGCCGTATTCCTGCCATTCCTGCCCATGCTGCCGGTACAGATACTGCTTAACAATTTCCTGTACGATACAGCACAGATCACCATTCCGGCGGACAATAACGATGCGGACTCCCTCTATCATCCGCAACGCTGGAATATGACTATCATCCGCAACTTCATGCTCATATTCGGATTGCTCAGCTCTGTATTCGACCTGGTAATATTCTTCCTCCTGTATCATGCCTTTCCGGTGAGAGAGGCCCAGTTCAGAACAGGCTGGTTCATGGAGTCATTGGCTACACAGATACTGGTAGTGTTCATCATACGTACCAGGAAACTGTCATTCATCCAAAGCAGGCCCGCAATGCCGCTGGTGATCAGCACGCTGGTATGCCTTGCCACAGGCTGGCTGCTGCCCTATCTGCCCTTTGCGGCAGTGATAGGCTTCGAGCCTTTACCATTGCATATCATGCTATACATCTGCGCAGTAGTGATCGTATACCTCTTTTGTGCGGAAGTCACCAAACGCCTGCTGTATGGCCATCACGCAAAAAAACCAAACAAGCGCTTACCGGCCGTCATAACGGCGCCGCCGATTCAATTATCCTGACAATATTATTTTATGAAAAAGATACTGCTGGCCACTGATGGCAATAATTTCTCTGAAGGCGCTTTTGCCTTTGCCAGAAAGCTGAATGAACGTGAGCACGTGCTGCTTACCGGCATCTTCCTGCCTTCGCCGGATTATACTTATCCGCTTGCAAGCGCTTCTCCATATGTTCCTCTGGTAGAAGAATACGCGGCCGCTTCTGTGGAACCGGCCGTGGAGAAGTTCCTGGAAGCCTGCGTAAACAATGGCCTCGAATGCCACGTGCATAAAAACCTGCATGCCTATGCTATGGCGGAATTAAAAAGAGAAACGCGCTTTGCCGATCTCCTGATCGTGTGCGGAGAAAAGTTCTTCGATGAGCTGCGGATAGCGGGGCCGGATGAAATGCTGAGCAATGCCCTGCATCAATCAGAATGCCCGGTGGTGATAACACCCGAAGGATATCACTTTCCGGAAAGTGTGATACTAAGCTACGATGGCAGCGCGGCTTCGGCTTTCGCCATCAAGAGCTTTGCTTACCTGTTCCCTGATCTCTGTAACAAACCGGCTATACTCATCTATTGCAACGAAAAAGAAAGCAGCATGCCTGAAGAAGAAAATATTACCGAGCTGGTAAAACAACACTTCACTGATCTGACCATTCAAAAGCTCGACATTAATCCAAAGAAATATTTTGATACCTGGCTGAGAGATATCAAGCTGCCAATACTGGTAACGGGCGCCTACGGCAGAACGGGCGTTTCCCGCTTATTAAAGCAGAGCTTTGCCGCACAGATATTGAACGAACACAGGATACCAGTGTTCATTGCCCACCGGTAAATATTTAGGGATTTTTTGATTGACGGATTTTTTGATTTGAGGGGAATTTCAGCTCCCTCAAATCAAAAAATCCGTCAATCAAAAAATCCCTAAATATTGATAATATCTTTAGTTACATGAATGAAATTGGTTACCCCTTTTACGCCGGCGAGATCTTTAACGGCAGCTTCGGCCATCTCGCGTTCCTGTTCGCAGTTTACTTCGCCACCAAGTGTAAGCCAGCCGTCTATCACCACTATGTGAATATGATCAGAAGGTAAGGTTGCATAGGCTTTAAGGGCACGGCCAGCGGCTGCCATAATATTTTTGTCTGTGTTCATAGATAAATCATTTACAGGATCAATAATCAGGTGTGCGCGATGAATACAGGAAAGGCCAGGGATCGCATCAGCAGATCGGCATGGCTCTGGTGAAAGAACCTGGATACTACGGAACGGCCGTATGCTCCCATCACTACCAGGGTACGCTTGCTTTTCATCAGGTAAGTAAATAATTGCGTATCGGGATCTCCTTCCAGCACCTTGAATTCAGCATTGTCGTAATACTTGCAGAGCCACTCGCGAAGGCGCCTCTTCTCTTCCGGCAGTATCACGCCTTCTTTATTTACCGTGAGTACAGTAGCTCTGCATTCGCTGAATACGGGCAGCAGCAGGGAAAATTGTTTCATTGCATGAATAGCGGCATCGCTATGATCATAACAGAACACCACTTCTTCCACCGCCTCAAATACCGGCGGGGTAATCAACACAGGGCAGGTGGCGCCTGCCAGCAAATGCCGGATGAAGCGGGAAGGAACGGGTTCTTCCTCCTCCGCCAGCGAAGTGGTAGCATCTGCAATCAACAGATCAGATAATTTCGCTTCTTCAATCACTTCATCAGGCGTTACGGCGCTGCCACGAAAAACGGTAGCTGTAGTGCCTTCTTTCTCACAGCCCATCAAAAATTCGTGTATGCTGCTATCAACGTTGCGCAGCTGTTCCATGGTGCGCACGGGCTTATGATCTTTGCCCTTAACGTAAGGCTGGCCAGGGGCGTGCGTTAGCGCCGGTATATCCGGGGAGGGCTCATTTTCTACAAAAACGCCGGTAAGCCGGGAACCGGTCATATTGGCGATATAGCAAGCATACTTCATAGCTCCTTTGGTGAGCAGCATGCTGTCTGCAACCAGTAATATCTTTTTCATAAGAACATGTTTGACAGGGATTATTTGACCAACACTGCGGCCCTGGCATATTCCTGCCGGGCTATTGCTTCCTGCTTGGCAAGGGTCCATACGTCTGTGGAAGTAGTTTCTATCCATACTTTCCCCGCCCTTCTGAACACTTGTGCGCTCAGGCCCAGCAGATCATAGAATGCCTGTTCCATATCGCCGGTGATGACGTTTTCGCCAATGTCAACCCAGGCGGATGTATGAATGGTACGCACATCATCTACAGCAAGATGATTGTCCAGCTTTTCTTTCTCCGGGCAACTATCTCCCCGTTCGTGCGGGTTCTTGTAAAATTCCAGCCGCAGATGAGGATAAACTTCGCTGAACTTTTGTTGAATTTCGCGCAGGATACTTTCTTCGCTGATATATATCTGCATAACAAAAAATTTTCGGTGAATAATCTTGTCCCAAACTTACATTTATACACCAGCGAAGAAAATGACATTGGTTACAATGCAGGATGATATTGATCATACGGTGTAGTGTGAGCGGGATCAGGGGATGGCCTGATGCTGGTCATTCTTTGTATGCGGGAAAGAAAAGAATTTAGTATTGCTAATTTTTCTTTTCATTTTAATCAGACAGATATGAAACCAGATAAGACCGGTGAAGAAATATTTCCGCCACGGGAGCCGGATACCACGCCGCCAACTACGCCTGAAAACCCCGGCAAATGCACGGAAGCGCCAGTGATAGCCCCGATCCATGAACCTGCGCCGCCAGTATCGCCTGCGGAAATACCCTTGCCTGAGAAAACGGACGACCATGATCTCAGATGAACGCGGGCTATCTAATCCATACTTTGATAAAGGGCCTGCACATCCTGCAGGCGACACAATGCAGTGCCGGCATTCATAGTGGCGGCGCTACCGCATGCCACGCCATATTTCACCGCGGTGGCAATATCCGCGCCGGCAACCAGTTGCAGCACCATGCCCGCTACCATGCTATCACCTGCTCCCACCGTACTTAGCCGCTTCACTACCGGCGCCTGCACACGCAGCACCTCTTTATTTGTTACCAGCATTGCACCTGTTGCTCCCAATGATACTACGATATACTTGCAATCGCCTGCGCTTATTATCGACCTGGCGGCAGCCGCCACCTCGTCACCGGTAAGTTGTTCCTTACCGGCCAGTGTAGCCAGTTCCGAGAGATTGGGTTTCAGCAGATAAGCGCCGCTGCGCGCCGCGCGTAACAACGCTTCGCCGGAAGTATCTACCACATAAGGAAGCCCTTTCTGCTTTGCCTGTTGACCGGCTATCGCAAAGGCGTCTGGCGGCAAACCAGCCGCCAGGCTGCCACTCGCCACTACAAAGGAGGCCTGGTCCATCGCTTTATCGAGCATTGCCAGTCCCTGTTGCCATTCTGTTGCCGATAACTGCGGCCCTGGCATGCCGAAACGGAATTGCTGACGGGTAGTATCATCCGTCACGATCAGGTTTTCGCGGGTATGGCCCGCGATCGGCATCATCACTGCCGGCACCTGCTCGGCCGCGAGCAGCGCAGTAAAAAACTGGCCGGTATATCCTCCGCCAAAGTATGCGGCAGTAGCCTGTCCTCCAAGCTTCACAATAGCCCGGGCCACATTCACGCCGCCACCGCCAGGTTCGAATACCGGCTGCGAACATTTCAACTTCTTATCAGGCACCAACGCGGCCACCCTGGTACTTTTATCGATGGCCGGATTGAATGTAATGGTGAGAACAGTTTTCATAGCAATCACGTTGATGCCCGTAAAACTAGGCTGGCAGCTGTAATCCGCCAATGACCGGTATCAGACCCGGGGCTGACTATCATCAACCGCTCACAATCAGCTATTGACATGATAATCGTCATGGCAAAGCGATAGCCGCCGCCATACCTTTAGGATACAAAACCTGGTGTATGAAAAAGATACTCTTCATAACGGATGCTATGTCGCTCAATTACCATGCGCTCGATTTCGCTGCATTTCTTTGCAACCTCACGCATTCGAGGCTCACCGCCGTATTCCTGGAAAACCTGGAATACGAGCAGCGGCCGGCTTCGGTGCTAAAAGAAAAAACTGCCGAAAGCGGCCCCGTTACTGCTACCGCCACGCATGAAATGAAATTACAGTGCTGCGAAAACAATATCCGCCATTTCAAGGAAGCCTGTATAAGCAGAGGCATCAATGCTAACTTTCACCGCGACAGAGGCCGCCCGCTGGATGAGATCATCCAGGAAAGCCGCTACGCAGATCTGTTGGTCATAGATGCAGAAACCTCTTTCGCGGCCGATCGGGAATACGTTCCAACCCGGCTGGTCAAAGATGTGCTGGGAGATGCTGAATGCCCTGTCATCATTGCCCCTGTTGATTTTGAAGGGATCGAGAAAATCATTTTCACTTACGACGGACAGGCATCTGCCGTATTTGCGATCAAACAGTTCACCTATCTTTTCCCGGAACTGGAACAACAGCCAGTATATGTGGTAACGGTAGATAGCGGGCACGCGCCGCATGCGGAAGACAAGTACCATATGAAGGAATGGCTGAATAGCCACTATCATCAGGTGGAATTTATTGAAAGAACAGGCAGCACCAAGCCTGAACTGCTGGAATACCTGCTATTCAATAAAAACGCTATTATCGTCATGGGCGCCTATGGCCGCAGTGCATTGTCCAATCTGTTCAAACCCAGCCATGCAACATCTGTGCTGCGACTGATCAGTCAACCAGTTTTTATCACGCACCACTAACAGTGATTTTGCCAGTAAAAAGAATAATAGATGAATTTCAAATTAAAAGGCCTCATCGTAGAGAACGAATCCTGGAAAGGCCAGGTAAAGCAGCTGGAGGATGAGAACATACAATTCAAAAACCAATTGGTGGGCATATTGAAAACAGGTGTGGCAAACGTATCGATGGATCATCTCGAAAGTTTCCAGAACCGCTTTATCAAGATGGATGAGCAGATTATTTTGCTGCGCCATGAGCTCCGGGAACAGTTTCATTTGCTACAGGACGAAGGTACCAGCTATCGGAAGGCGATGGAGCAGCAGAAACGGCTGGAAGTAAAGATGATCATTGTTCAGGAGAATTTTGACAAACTCCGGGTTTCTTTTCACGACTACCTCCGGCAAGTTTATCTGTAACTCAATACAACATGTTGCCCAGTTTCGCTTCATTCAGCAATACGATCGCACCCTCGCGGATATCGATCAGTTTTTCTTCCCGGAAATCTGCGAGGGTGCGTATAACGGATTCAGTGGCGGTGCCTGCGATGGTGGCCAGGTTATCACGACTGATATCAATTATAAAGGGCGGTTCTTTTTTGAGATTATATTTTTTGTTGAGGAATATTAATGCTTCCGCCACTTTCCTGCGCAGGGAATTATAGGCCAGTCCCAGCAATTGCTGTTCTTTCATGGTAACGCTGCCTGCCAACATGCGGATCAGCTGAACGGTTACTTCGCGGTTATTATTCAGCAGTTCTTCGAAATCCTCCCGCGGGATCAGCGCGATTTCACATTCTTCCATGGCCTGTGCAGAATCTCTGTACACGGTATTTTCCAGCAGTGGCACATACCCGAAAAAATCGCCTTCTTTGTACAGGTCTACCACCAGCTCTTTACCGTCGTCGTTACGTTTGAACACTTTCACTTTACCTTTTTGTATGTAGAAGAGGCGGATGACGTGATTACCTTCCTGGTAGATCACCTGTTTGTTTTTGTACCGGTCAATATTGCGCCCTTCAGCCAGCTCTTGTAGCGGCGTTTTGCCGGTGGCCTCGTACATCAGCCTGTTGAGCCCTTGCAGGTTAGGCGGAAAGTGATGGCTTCTGAGTGTAGATCTTTTCAGGCGGCTTTCGATCGCCTGCAAAAGGTCCGTACCGCTGAAAGGTTTTGTGATGTAGTCGTCAGCGCCCATTTCCATGCCCCGGCGCATATCTGCGCGTTCGGCCCTTGCTGTAAGAAAGATAAAAGGTATATCCTGTGTAACGGCATTTTTCTGAAGCATGTGCAACACGCCATAGCCATCCAGCACCTGCATCATGATATCGCATACCACGAGATCGGGGCGATGCTGCAAAGCCAGCTCCACGCCGGTTTTGCCGTTATCGGCTGTCAATACCTGATAGCCGGAAAGGCCGAGTATTTCTGCTGTGTTCTCTCTTATCTCCCGGTTGTCTTCAATCAACAGGATCGTTTTCTTACTCATTTCCTGGTTCGTAATTTATGGGTAATATAACGGTAAATGCAGTGCCTTTTCCCAGCGTGCTTTCACATGATACCTCTCCCTTCATCAGCTCTACATATTTGTTCACGATGTGCAGGCCAAGGCCGGTGCCCTGGATATTGCTGGCATTGGCGGCGCGGAAGAACCGCTCAAACAGGTGCTGCTGGTCGTCTTCCGACATGCCGATGCCGTGGTCTTTTATTTCCAGTTTCAAGCGGTGTTCATTTACGTTTGTGTGTAACAATACCTGGCTGTTCTCCGGTGAAAACTTGATGGCGTTGCTCAGCAGGTTCATGATAATGTGCTTGAAGAGCGAAGGGTCCAGTATCACTTCTTTCGGTCCTTCATGGCGGTAGCTGATCTCCTGCCCTTCTTTCATCGCGCCCTGCATTTCCTGGGTCACGTCATGGATCAGCGTATGCACGTCAAAATTGTTGTTGCGCACTTCTATCTTTCCTTCTTCTATTTTTCCGAGGGAGAGAAAATCATTCAGGATATCGGTGAGCATATCTACAGAAGATACGATACGCTGCAGATGGCGGTCGCGCTTGGGTTGGTCTTCTTCGGCGGCATATTGTTTCACCAGAAATGCAGACGAAAGGATCGTGCTGAGGGGCGTTCTGAATTCGTGCGAAGCCATGGAAACAAAGCGCGATTTCAGTTCGCCAAGATCTTTTTCTTTGCTGAGCGCCACGGTCAGTTCTTCTTTTGATATTTCCAGTTGCTTCAATGCTTTCCTGAGCTGGATGGTGCGTTCTTCCACCATCTGTTCCAGTTCATTATTCAGTTTCTCGATTTTTTCTTCTGCTTTCTTTCTCTCTGTAATATTGTTGATGTAGGCGATCACAAAAGCGCCTTCTTCGTTTTTATAATGGCTCAAGCTGATCTCAACAGGAAATTCAGCGCCGTCTTTATGTATGGCGAAGAGGTCCATACCGATGCCCATAGGGCGGTTCTGGGGATGTGCATTATAATGCTGGCGATGGCCTACATGTTTATCTTTGAAGCGCCGGGGCAATAATATCTCTACTTTCTGTCCCAGCACTTCCTCCCGCTGATACCCGAACTGGTTGAGCGCAAAATTATTGATCATGATGATCTCGCCTTGCGCATTGGATACCAGGATACCTACGCTCGCATAGTTAAACAGGGCGCCAAAGCGTTGCAGTTCCTTGTCGATACGCTGCCGGTAAGGAAATGCAGCTGCGGTATCGGATATACGAAAAAGGCAGTAATCGTTTTCATTATACCGGAAGAAGATTTCTTCGTAAATACCGGCGATCTTTTGCCCTGTGGGGCCGGTCCACTCTCTTTCTTCCTGCTGGTTCCTTTCCTGGTTCAGTGCCTGACGATAGCCGAATTTATTCTGGTTCACCAAAGAGCACAATGCTTGCTGGTCTATACCATCGAGCATTGGCATCGCGTAAAAGTTGAGGTAAACGAGGCTGTCATCCTCCAGGTTTCTGATCCCGGTAAGTCCTGGTACTTTCTCTATGATGGCATTGAATACGTTCAGTTGTGCTGAAATATCCGCGTTAGTCACCGGAGTGTTCATAGTTATTATTTATTTGCATAGTCGAGGGAAATCTTTCATTCACCCAACAAAATAAAACGCTTAAAAGTTTTACGTCTGCTGGTTCGATATTTTTCGTAAGCAAGTTTATTCAGGTGAGCCAATGCTTCTTCAGTGGAATCAGTATACAGGATATATCTAAGATCGCTTGTATCTATCATGGTGGCTGCCAGCATATGCCGGAACAATGTCATCACCGGCTCCCAGTAATCTTTACCCATCAATACCACCGGAAAGTTAAGGATTTTATGCGTCTGTATCAAAGTTAGCGCCTCAAAAAATTCATCCATTGTGCCCATGCCGCCCGGCATGATCACGAAGCCATAGGAATATTTAAACATCAATACTTTCCTGACAAAAAAATGCCGGCAATTAAAAACTTTGCTGAGCCAGGGATTGGGCTGTTGCTCTTTCGGCAGGATAATGTTGCAGCCCAATGCTTTGCCACCGGCCTCGCTGGCGCCTTTGCTCGCGGCTTCCATAATGCCGGGGCCGCCGCCGGTCATCACGTTGAAGCCCATGGCGGCAATGCCGGCGCCCATTTTACGGGCATCTTCATACCAGGGCGTATCCTCCTTTACCCTCGCCGATCCGAATACGGCAATACAAGGGCCGGCAAAGTGAAACACCCGGAAACCCCGCAGAAATTCCCATAGCGTACGTAAAAGAAAAAGTAGTTCAAGCAGCCTTGAACGCGGTCCTTCCAGAAAATATTTCTCATCGCCGGCCTTGGGTGATGGCGCTTTCAAGGTATCATTACCGGGTAATACGATCATATCGGAAAATTTACCACCAAATTCCTGCTCCTGGCCCAAAAGAGCTATGATGCCTGTCACGGCAACCTGTGATGTATATCATAGGATGCCCGTAATATTTTACAGAAAATTGTACAAAGCTCAAGTATATGGACACTTTCATCAAGCCATTCTCCGCCATCCGGATGACCGATGTTCCGGAAGTGGGCGGGAAAAATGCATCCCTGGGAGAAATGATCTCCGGGCTACAGGATAAAGGCATCCGCGTGCCTGACGGATTTGCCACTACCGCCGCAGCATTCCGGTATTTCCTCGATGTTAACCAGCTTGCCAGTCCCTTGCAAACATTGTTGCAAACGCTGAACCGGCGCGACTATTCCAACCTTGCAGCCATCGGCAATGCGGCACGCAACATGATCCTGACAGCCACATTCCCCGATGATCTCAGGCAGGCGATACTCGCCGCCTATCAGCAACTTTCCGGCGATACGCCTGCCGCCGTTGCCGTGAGAAGCAGCGCTACCGCCGAAGACATGCCACAGGCCAGCTTCGCAGGCCAGCATGAATCTTTCCTCAATATACAAGGCCCCGCCGCGTTGATAGCGGCAGTACAACGCTGCTACGCTTCTTTATACACCGACAGGGCCATCAAATATCGCGAAGACAATCACTACGAACACAGCAAAGTGGCGCTCTGCGCCGGGATACAACAAATGGTGCGCGCCGATCTCGCCTGCTCCGGCGTAGGATTTACCCTTGAACCGGAATCCGGCTTCCGTGATATCGTGTTGCTGACCGGCATATGGGGCCTCGGCGAAAATATCGTACAAGGCGCCGTAGTACCAGACGAGTTCTATGTATTCAAACCCTCCCTGTATCAAAACAAACAAGCTATTGTACAACGGAAAAAAGGCAGCAAAGCGCAAATGCTGATCTATGGCGATACAACAACTACCACAAACATCGCTACTCCTCCCTACAAACAAGCGCAGTATGTATTGTCTGACGAAGAGGTCATGCAACTTGCCAGATGGGCAATAGACATAGAACGCCATTATCAATGCCCGATGGATATTGAATGGGCCAAAGATGGCATCAGTGGAAAGTTATACCTGATACAGGCAAGACCGGAAACCATCCATTCGCGCCAGCGGCCGCAGCTGGTTACCAGCTACCAGCTTGAAAGGAAAGGGCATTGCATCGTGTCTGGCGAAGCCATTGGCGACCAGGTGGCCAGCGGCATTGCACGTGTGCTGGCATCACCGGCAGATGGCGCCCGCCTGAAAGCCGGCGAGATCATCATCACCACCAATACCAGCCCGGACTGGGATCCGCTACTCAAAAAAGCCGCAGCCATCGTTACCGACAGCGGCGGCAGAACAAGCCATGCCGCCATTGTTGCCAGGGAACAGGGCGTGCCAGCCATTACCGGCACGCAGCAAGGCACCGCCGTGATACAAGATGGACAAGCTATTACAGTGTCTTGTTGTGAAGGTAAAACAGGATTTGTATATGAAGAGGCGATCCCGTTCGAGAAAAAAACTTTTGACTACAGCCAGGTAAAAATGCCGGAAGGCACCGCCGCCATGCTCATCATCAGCGATCCCGAAAAAGCCTTCCGCCTGGCGCTGCTGCCGAATGACGGCGTAGGGCTGCTCCGCATGGAATTTATCATCACCCATGCTATCGGTATCCATCCAATGGCACTGGTAAAA
This sequence comes from Chitinophaga vietnamensis, assembly GCF_902167635.1. Taxonomy (GTDB): domain Bacteria; phylum Bacteroidota; class Bacteroidia; order Chitinophagales; family Chitinophagaceae; genus Chitinophaga; species Chitinophaga vietnamensis. The sequence goes on along the minus strand of NZ_CABHMS010000003.1, from coordinate 163,039 downwards.
TATGATGCGCTCAGAGACCTGGCCGCGAAAGAAAAAATTGCATCGCTCACAGCAGATTACCGTAACAAGGAACAATTTTTCATCGACCGCCTTGCAGAAGGAATTGCCACCATTGCTGCTGCATTCTATCCCAAAGACGTGATCGTGCGTATGAGTGATTTCAAAACCAACGAATACCGTCAATTGCTGGGTGGCAAAGAGTTTGAGCCAAGGGAAGAAAACCCGATGCTGGGCTTCCGTGGCGCATCCCGTTATTATCACCCCTTGTATCAACAGGGCTTTGAACTGGAATGTGCCGCCGTAAAAAGGGTAAGGAATGATATGGGGCTCACCAATGTAAAAACGATGATCCCTTTCTGCAGAACGGTGGAAGAAGGACGCAAGGTATTACAGGTGATGTCGTCCTGTGGGCTGAAGCAGGGAGAAGATGGCCTCGAAGTATATGTGATGGCCGAGATACCATCCAATGTATTAGATGCAGCGCAATTCGCCGCTATATTCGACGGTTTTTCTATCGGCTCAAACGACCTCACACAGCTTACGCTGGGCATAGACCGCGACTCAGGGCTGATTGCCAATCTCTTCAACGAAGAAGATCCTGCCGCCATGCGCATGATCAGCATGATGCTGCAAAATGCCAAAAAAGCCGGCGCCAAGATAGGCCTTTGCGGACAGGCCCCCAGCGATATTCCCGCATTCGCCAGCTTCCTGGTAGAACATGGCATCGATAGCATCTCCTTCAACCCCGATGCGCTACTGAAGGGCATCGAGAATATCCGGAACGCAGAAGCTGGACAATCCATACCACATCCGCCACTAACTGTTCCATCGTAATAAAAAAAACGGCTCTTATTTCTGAGCCGTTTTTTTTATTCAAGCGCCGCAAACACGCAATAACATCGGTTAAAGATGTTATGCATTTTTCTTGCGGCGTTTGAACGTTGCCATTTCACTCCACGGTAATGTATTTAATATATGCTCCTTGCTGCACCCTGCCCTGCGGGCTTTCCCGACTCCCAATTGCATATAGTCAAAATGTGCCAGCGTATGCGCATCTGTACCAATGACCAGGTAAACGCCTTTCTCCACCGCTGTTTTCAGCAATTGGTCCGACAGCGCGAGCTGCCCCGGATAGGCATTGATCTCCAACGCAGTGCCAGTGATGGCAGCCTGTTCAAATAACCGCAGCCAGTCGACCGAAAAGGCATTCAGTCCTTCCGCCCTGGCGGGGCCGATACGCCCGATGCAGTGCACATGCGGGTTATCGCAGGCTTTCAGTAAACGGGCGGTATTATCATCTTTATGCGTACCACGAACAGTAGCGATCACCCAATCAAATTTTTCCAATAACATATCGGGCAATTCAGGTGTTCCATCTTCCAGCAGGCTTATCTCTACGCCCTTCTTTACAAAATGCTGCCCCATGGATTCATTTACTGCATCGATCTCTTTGAACTGGAAGCGGAAATCGCCAGGCTGCAAGCCGCCAGGGCAGCCTGTTCCCGCCACATGGTCTGCCACCACGATATATTCATAATGCGGGAAAGCATTCGTGGCATAGTGTGCCAGCGCGGATATCTTCTGCTCTCCATCTCCCCATACGCTGTGTATATGCATATCTCCTTTAATCTTGTTAAAGCTCACCAGTGCAGGCAACTGAAAGCGCTGTGCCGCTGCTATCACGTCATTGTCTTCCCGCAGCTCTGGCGGAATAAATTGCATCCCGAGATGCTGATAGATATCCTCTTCTGTTTTGCCCGCTATATATTGTCCACTCTTCCTGTCAAACAGGCCGTGTTTATTCAGCAGGAAACCCTTGGCGGCGGCGAGGTTTTCCAGCATCAGATTATGGGCAACGGAGCCGGTGTAATAAAGCAGGCCTGCGCCATACTCGGCTGCATCCAGCATGTACACATCCACTACTTCGCCGGCATAACCCAGGATATGCAGATGATGCTCATCGCTGGAGATCACATGTTGCACCTGCGCCAGCTGCGACAGCTCTCCCTTTGCGGCGGCCCGTTTTGACCTTGGCACCTGTAGCACCAGGTCGATATTTCTCACGGTATCCTTCTCCCTTCTGAGGCTTCCCGCCATAGCCACCTTCTCTACTGAAGGAAGTTGTATCATGGCCCGTTGCAGTTCATGGCCCAGCAACGCGGCATCCCATAATAATAATCTGCCCGAAGGCATTACCAGATTATTCATGACTGTGATATTTAGTGTGGTACTGTAAATTCGTCCTTCTTGCAAAGTCCGTCTATTTCCGCCATCAGCAACCCGCGCCGGGCCGGCGATACCTTTACTTCATCCAGGTAAGCGGGATGGGCTTGTAATGCACTACAGAGGATAATCCCTTTTTCCAGCAACCGGTATTTTTCCGCTCTCGATAAAGTTGTCAGACAAGTAAGCGGATAAAGCCCGGAACGATCAATGATGTCCTTGATCCCTTTGTTGGCCGGATAATCCCAGGAAAGCAGCTGCAAGCCTGCGCAATTACCATATTGCAAGGCGTCTGCAGAAAACCGTGTATTGGTGACCAGGCATCCTTCAAAAGGGCCGCTGTACCGGGCGGTATTCTGCGCAATATCTTCACATCTCGCGTGGAAATAAAGGGGGGTCTTCACATCACAAAAGGTTCCCCCCTGCTGATGGTATTTGCATTCTATAATAAGCGTATGCTTCAGCTGTTTGGCCAATACGTCTACTTCGTGCTTTACGCAATGGCCCTCCATGATCACGTTGGTGGTGACGGTAAAGCCAGTGTTGCCAAACAGTTCAGCAATAAATTTTTCAAAAGGAAAACCGGATGGCCCTAACTCGAAGATGGCTTGCTTCAGGTTGTACCGCGCCGCTACATGGCGCGATGCGTGCTTCAGCAAGTCAAAGGCGATCCGGTAGATCACACGTGTAGGAATACCCGGATATAATTGCTGATACAGCTCTTCCATGATCCTGTCAATAGTGTCTGTTGCCGCTCCCGCTTTCTTCAGCGAGGCTCTCACCTTCTCGTCCGAGAAAGGTCTTTTTTCTCCGCTCCACTTTGTTACAAATACCGGCGCATATTTTTCCATAACAATGATTTCTGTGTATAAAATGGCGTTGTCCTATCGCTCCTGCGGCGTAGCTCATGTTTTATCTACCGGGCGATATGTTGGTAGCCCGCATCACATCTACCAATATGCCGCCCCATAGGAGCGGTAGACTTATGCAACAACGCTATGTAAAATTAATGTTGCAAGCCGCCGACTGCAATGATATTGATTAGCTATCCTGCTGATCTGCGTCACTGATCATCATCATCCTGGCGCTTGCCGCAGATCATTTTTCCACAGCATTCCAGCCACTAGCTTCACAAAAAAAACAAACTATGAAAAAGGTATTGATCGCCTTTGATGGCCCGAATTTTTCCAGGGGAGCCTTCGAGTTTGCCAGCAAGCTGAATGAGCTTTCCCCTATTCTGTTAACAGGCGTATTCCTGCCACAGACGGACTTCTCTCTCGCCTGGAGTTATGCCGCACCCGGTGGCGGCCCTTATATCCCGCTCATCGAAACCGCTACCACAGCAGCAATAGAAGAGAACATCCAACGATTTCAAAACGCCTGCGTAAGGGAGCATATTGAATACAGGGTACATCAACACCTTTATGATGGCGCGTTGTGGGAACTGAAGAAAGAAACGCGCTTCGCCGATCTGCTGATACTGGGCAGTGAAAAATTCTACGAACAAATGGGACTAACGGCCTCCAATGAATATCTGAAGATCGCCTTGCATGACACATCCTGCCCGGTCGTCATCACTCCCGAGTCCGGCAGCTTCCCCGACACCGTGCTGCTGGCCTATGACGGCAGCGAAGACGCTACGTATGCCATCAAAGCATTCGCTACCTTGTTTCCGGAGTTGTGCAATATGAAATCGGTATTGTTATACGCAGCCAATAAAAGACATACAGAGATCCCGGACCTCGAATACATCAAGGAGCTGGCCGCCAGGCACTTTCCCCAGCTCGATATTGAAGTGCTGCCCGCCACTCTCCGGAAATATTTCGATACCTGGGCCAATGAACAAGGACATCCCATCCTGGTATGCGGTTCGTTCAACAGGTCGGGTTTGTCACAACTGTTCAAAAAGAGCTTTTCCTCAGATGTGATCAGTGACCGCCGCATTCCGGTATTCATTGCGCATCGTTAAATACGCCGTAAATGAAACGATTCAGATCGTGGTTTTTCCTGTTGTTGATACTGGGTGGCTGCACAGCCACCCATATCACCAGCGAGTGGCAGTCGCCGGATATCCATCCATACCGGTACCGGCGTATCCTGGTGCTTGCATTGCTGCCTGCTGCAGAACAATCCTGGCGGCAGGAACTGGAAACGCATCTTGCCAACGACCTTGCCACAATGGGTTATACCACCGTCACTTCATCCAGTATCCCCTACAATAACGCATTTCAAGGGAAGGATGAAAAAACAGCCATTGCCATGCTGCAACAGGCCGAAGTAGATGCCGTGCTCACGATCACGTTGCGCAGCACTTCAACGGCGCACTTTTATATTCCGTGGATATTCGACTACTCGCTGCTCGATCCCGATTACAATTTTCTGCCAGACTACCTTAATTCGGCGTTAGCGCTGGATGCCATCCCCAGCTATGATCTCGATCATACCACTTACTACTGGGAAAGTAATTTATACGATATGCTGAACGGAAAACTTGTTTACTCAGTACAAACAGCTTCGCTGGATATCAATTCCGCAAGGCAGTTCAGCCATCGTTATGGCAAAGCCATTGTGCAACGCATGAAAAAAGCGAAAGTGCTGGAAAGGCAATACCCCAGTGATGTAGAATAAAAAAAACAAGAAAGATGAAACGCGTGTTACTATTGATCTTTTGCGTGATGGCATATGCAAGGCCCGTATGCCAGGAAGTGCCTGTACTTTGCTATCACAACATTTTTACCGGCAACAGCTATACGCCAGGCCCCTTGCGCATCAGCGCTGATCAGCTGGATCAGCAGTTCCGTTCGCTGGCGGAAAACGGCTACCACAGCATATCTCCCGATGAGCTGCTGGCATGGATACAGGGCCGTAAACAATTGCCTCCCAAGCCGGTGATGATCACTTTTGACGATTCCCATGCAACACACTATACCCTGGCCGCTCCCATACTGGCGCGTTACGGCTTCAAAGCCGTATTCTTCGTAATGACCGTTACCATCGGCAAGCAAGGATATTTGTCATCAGCACAAATAAAAGCATTATCAGACAAGGGTCATGTGATTGGCTGTCATACCTGGGATCATCAGCCGCTGGCATCTGGCAATATCAACTGGCAGCAGCAGCTGACCAAACCCAAAGCGGTATTGGAGAAGATAACAGGTAGACCAGTGAATTACTTTGCCTATCCGTATGGAGAATGGAATATGGCGGCAATAGAAGAGATCAAAGCGCATGGATTTCTGGCAGCCTTTCAGCTAAGCAACGCGCAAAGCAGCCAGGAACCGATTTTCACCATCAGGAGGATGATAGTGGCGGGCAACTGGTCCGGCACGCGGCTGCTCTCTAAAATAGAAGAAACATTTCCTCCAAAGTGATCAGGCAGGCCGTGGATGAGGATCACGGGCCACTTCACTGTTGAAGATAATAGCCGCTTTCAGTGAATTGGCCACAATGCAATTGGCCTTTGCTTTTTCCAGGGCCTCCCTGGCTTTGCCCAGGCATGCATCATCTGTCACATATATCCTGGGATACAAATGTATCTGGCTGAAAACATACCGGCCTTCTGACAATGCTATCACTCCTTTTACTTTGCAAACAAAATGGGAGATATCGAAACCTAGCTGTGAAGCATAATACAGGTAGGTGCTCATAAAGCTGCTGCTCAAGGCGCTGATGAGCAGATGCTCGGGGCTCCACTCTTCGCCATCACCGCCGAAAGCCGGCGGCGTAGCTACCCTTATCAGATCCTTCACTTCGCCGGAAGTAATGATCCCTCTTTTCAATTCAAGCCAGTTAAGCCGCGTTTCAAATTGAACGGTCTGCATAATATCAGGATTTAGAACGATGATAAAGTTAACAGTGTTGCCCCGGCAGATACATGACCACGATCATGTAGCGTGCTGATCTTCGGCGCTGATGGAAGTCACGCAGCGTATTGACCGCCATCATTTCCAGGTTGTGCTCCTGTTGGTAGCTTGCGGGTAAACCTGGCAATATGAAAAATGCAGTCACCCTCTTCCGCGTCCGCAAGATTGATATTTCCATTCACTGGTCTTTTCCGCTGATCATTGCGTGGATAATGCTCATCATGGCTCTTCAACGCGAGAGCCTTGCAAGTACCTTATGGGCGCTGCTGGGTGTGGTGGCCGTTTTCAGCTGTGTGATATTGCATGAACTGGGGCATGCGCTCACCGCCGCGAGCTATGGCATCCGTACAAAGCGTATCCTGTTACTGCCCATAGGCGGAATGGCCAGTATGGAACGCATCCCCGAACATCCGGTGGAGGAGATCAAGATCAGCGCCGCCGGCCCTCTCGTGAATGTGATCATCGCCGGCGCACTGCTGCCATTCATTGCTGACTATATCCCCTTCTGGAAATACCAGGATGCTTTTACAAACCTCAACGGCAATAATTTTTTGCTGTACCTGCATACGGTAAACATCTTACTGGCCATTTTTAATCTTATACCGGCATTCCCGATGGATGGCGGCCGTATCCTGCGCGGGATACTGGCCTTGTATAACAATTACACGCGTGCCACCTCCATGGCGGTACTTACCGGGCGTATCATCGCTGTGTTGTTTATCATTGCCGGCTTGTTATCCTTCAACCTCTTGTTACCTGTTATCGGTCTTTTCATTATGGTCAGCGGAAAAGCGGAAGAAACAGTCACTTACCTGCGCCACCGCGCAACAGGACTGCTTATCAGGGATGTTATGACCACCGACTTTGTCACACTTCCGGGCGGCCTGCTTTTACAGACCGCCGCAAAGGTGTTGCTGCGCAATGCAGATCCCTATTTTGTGATCGTGGATGATACTGCCGCCCCCAATATCGTTACACGCCATGATGTGTTCCAGGCGATTGCAAAGGGGCACAAAAGAGATGCTTTAAGGAATTTGCCCGCAAACAACAAAACGATATTGCAGGCAGATATGCCCATGACAGATGTGGTGGATCAGCTGGCAACCAATCCTGCACAGGCTTTCGCGGTATTGACCGATAATCGTCTTTCCGGTATCATCACCATCAATAACCTGGCGGAATATGCGCTGGTACATGAACAGGCAGCAAATGCAATTGCTGGCCGCCATTCGCTGTCATGGCTGAATCTATTGCTGGCGCTGCTGTTATGCCCGCAAGCCTTGCCAGCACAGCGCACGGCAGACAGCCTGCGGAATATACAGGTGTGGGATCATTTGCTGCATCACCGCCCTGATAGCAAATGGCCATTGCCTTCTGCTGTGCCGTTGCCGGGATCTTTGTTGCCTTATAAAAGAATTGTGGCGTTCTATGGTAATTTCTATTCTCCGCAAATGGGCATCCTGGGCGCTTTGGCGCCAGACAGCATGTTGTCGCGCCTGCAACAGGAAGCGCAGCAATGGCAAGCAGCAGACCCCATGTTACCGGTGCAGCCAGCCATTCATTATATCGCTGTAACGGCGCAGAAAACAGGCAGCAAATACCGCGCGCAGATGCCGCCGGCACAAATCGACAAAGCCCTGGAACTGGCCGCACGGGCGCATGCCATCGTATTCCTGGATGTACAGGTAGGGCTCAGCACTTTGCAGGATGAGCTGCCGCACCTCGAAAAATATCTGGCCATGCAGCAGGTACATCTGGGCATCGACCCTGAATATTCCATGAAAAACCAGCAGGTACCCTGTACGTGTATCGGCGCCTATGATGCCGCTGATGTTAACTATGCCATTAACTATCTCGCCGAACTGGTCAGGCAATATCACCTGCCTCCTAAAATACTCGTCGTACACCGGTTTACACAGGACATGGTTACCAACTATAAAAACATACGCCCGCTGCCTGAAGTGCAGGTAGTGATGAATATGGACGGCTTCGGAGGGCCCGCCCTGAAGCGCGACAGCTACAACGCATGGATAGCAGGACAACCCGTGCAATACACCGGTTTCAAACTCTTTTATGGAAATGATGTCAGCATAGGAAAACACCTGATGACACCGGCAGAAGTGCTGCAATTATTTCCCGCTCCGGTATATATACAATACCAGTAACTCAAACGAATATCATGCTGTAGCCTGATCCTGATCAGTGTTTCGCAGTGTGGGGCCATGTAATTTTATATCAAATTCACTGCTATGCGAACGGAACAATTTGATATCACCATCGCTCATAAAGGCATCATAAAAAGTGTCCCGGTCTTCATAGAAAATATTGGTCATGAAACCAGGATCACCGCCCTGATAGATGGTACGGCGGTGCTGTACCAGCAGGATGCCTACCACGATAGCCTGCAACCCGCTGCAGGCTTACCAATAAGCGATATAGAATTATTGTACCTCGTCGGGAAAGAAATTTGCAGGCAACATCGTGAAGCGCAGCTATAATAGTGTTAACTGAAAAATGATATTATATGCAGATATACATTGGCCGCGACACCACTGTAAGTGATATCCAGCAACAATTTCACACTGACTATCCAAGGTTACGCCTCGTATTCTCCAGGAAGCCGCATGCAAAGGGAGAAAAATACGACCCGGATGAAGCGCCATCACCGGATACCACGGTGGAAGCCCTTACTCCCTTCCGCTCTCCCGGCTGGCTGGATGTCAGCTATTTCAGAACGGCTGCCGCTGTTGAGCACGACCTTCGGCATCACTATGGCCTGTATGCACAGGTGTTCCGCAAGTCGGGCGGGCAATGGCTACAAACCACCGGCACCGATAACTGGTCATTGGAAGAGCTGAATGCAAAAGGCCAGGCGGCAGAACCACAGCCATTTGCATGGCCTGATGAACCAATTGATGAATAACATACCCCAATTGATGAATAACTTACTCAATACCCGGATGATGAAAATATTAGTATATAGTCTTCAGGATTTTGAACAGCCCTACCTCGAAGCCGCCAACAAAAAACATCAGGATACGCGGTTCACCCACCGGCAACTCACGGCAGCAACAGCTGCCCTCTCGGAAGGATGTGATGGTATCTCCATCTTCACCTCGGATGACGCCAGCGGCCCGGTACTAAAAAAACTCGCTTCGCAGGGCATCAGGTACATCGCCATCCGTGCTGCCGGTTATGATAATATCGACCTCGCAACAGCGGCACAGCAGGGCATCCGCGTAGCCAACGTGCCGGCCTATTCGCCTTACGCCATTGCTGAACATGCCATTGGCATGATGCTGGCGCTGAACCGGAAAACCATATTGGCCCATCAACAAGTGCATCAGTATAATTTCACTATCGGCAACCTGATCGGATTCGATATGCACCACAAAACAGCAGGCATCATCGGCACCGGGAAAATAGGCGCCGTAGTGGCCACCATACTACGCGGCTTCGGTTGCCGCCTGCTGGCATATGATATAGCGCCGAACGCCAGCCTGGCAGCCAATCTCGGCCTGCAATACACCGACCTCGAAACCTTGTGCAGCCAATCCGATATCATCACCATACACACCAACCTGACCAGCAAGAGTAAATACCTGATCAATATGGAAATGATCCGGATGATGAAAAAAGGCGTGATGCTGATCAATACTTCACGCGGCGCAGTAGTCAATACCGCCGCCGTCCTTGACGCCCTGAAAGATGGCCGTATAGGCTATTTTGGCATGGATGTATATGAACATGAGAAAGGTATTTTCTTTCAGGACCTGCGTAATAATACCCCGGTCGACAAAACTCTGGACCAGCTATTGCAGCTACCGAATGTGCTGGTCACGCCGCACCAGGCATTTGCAACACAGGAAGCCTTGTTGAATATTGCCACCACTACATTCAGCAACTTGCGGCATTGGGAAATGCAGGAACCTTGTCCGAATGAACTCATCCATCAAGTGGTTAGCATATGAACCAATCGAATAGCATACAGGACATAAAAAACTACACCGGGCTGGAAGAGGCAGCCGTAGCCGGTTTGCGCCAGTTATACGGCTGGAATATTCTGAAGTCCGGCAAGCGGAGGTTCTTACCTGTACTAGCCGGCATCTTCGGAGACCCCATGCTGATATTGCTGCTCACCGCCTGCCTGTTGTATTTTATACTGGGCAATAATACCGAAGGATGGATGATGCTCATCGCCACATTATTGGTGAGCGCCATCTCCCTGTACCAGGAAGCCAGAAGCAAACGCGCCCTGGAAGCGCTCAGGCAATACACCGCGCCGCTGTCTACTGTGATCAGGGATGGCGTTGAAAAAACAATACCATCAGTGGAATTGGTTCCCGGCGATATCCTCCTGTTGAATGAAGGCCACCAGATCCCCGCCGATGCGCGGATACTGTCTGCCAATGACCTCGCTGTAAACGAATCTGTGATCAGCGGCGAAGCGCTGCCGGTAGACAAAGACGCCCTGCCGGGCAACAACCTGCTTTACCAGGGCGCCACCATCGACAGGGGCAAATGTATTGTAAGCGTAACGGCAACTGGCAACCAGACAACATTAGGCAAGCTGGGCAAAGCAATAGAAACAATCAGCCAGCAAAGCACACTGTTGCAACAGCAGGTGAACAACACCGTGCGCAGGCTCACATTATTTGGCGTGCTTGCTTTTGTGGTCATCTGCCTGCTGCATTATATCCGGAGCCATCACCTGCCGGAAAGTATCCTCCTCGGGCTTACATTGGCCATGGCGGCCATACCCGAAGAAATCCCGGTTGCATTTTCTTCCTTTATGGCAATGGGCGCCTTTTACATGTCGAAGATAGGTATCATCACCCGGCAACCGCAAACCATAGAATACCTCGGCGCCGTTAGCGTGCTTTGCCTGGACAAAACCGGCACGCTCACAGAAAACAGGATGACTGTAACAACCGTATACAACCATGTTACAGGAACATTGACAGATATTGAACAAACACTTCAGCAGCACAGCATCCCGGTACTTTACTACGCATTCCTTGCAAGTGAGCACGATCCTTTTGACAGCATGGAAAAGGCTATTATAAGCGCCTACAAAACACAAAGCGGCGTACACGACAGCCAGCCAGCCATGATATATGAATACCCGCTGGAAGGCCGCCCGCCAATGATGACGCATATTTATCCTTCGGAAAAAGGACGGATAGCTGCCGCAAAAGGCGCCCCGGAGCGCATATTGCAGGCATGCGGCATCAGTGGAGATACAGCCCTGCGCCTTCAGCATATCCTGCAACAAATGACCTCCGGCGGCCAGCGTGTGCTGGGCGTGGCCAGCGCACGCCCTGATGAAGGAGCACTGCCTCAGCACCAGGATCAGTTCAACTGGCACTTTGAAGGCTTCGTTAGTCTTTATGATCCTCCCAAAGCCAATGCCGCCGCCGCTATCGAAAGATTATACGCGACAGGCGTCAACATAAAACTTATCACCGGCGATCATCAGGCAACAGCAACGGATATTGCCCGCAAAACCGGTATCCTCGATGGCGCCAACGTAAAAACCGGCGAAGAAATCATGACGATGGATGAAGACAGGTTCAAAGAAATTGTACACCGTGTTAACGTTTTCGCGCGCATGTTCCCTGACGCCAAACTGAAAGTGATCAACGCACTGAAACAATCCGGCGAAACAGTGGCGATGACGGGAGATGGCGTAAACGACGGCCCCGCGCTCAAAGCCGCCGATATAGGCATTGCTATGGGAAAGAAAGGCACCGAAATAGCACGCCTCGCCGCAGCGCTCATCATCACAGATGATAATCTTGAGAAGATACCTGAAGCGATACTCCAGGGAAGAAAAATTTATAGCAACCTGAAAAAAGCGATCCGCTATATTATCTCCATCCACATCCCTGTTATCCTTACAGCTATCCTCCCCCTGATCCTCAACTGGAAATACCCGGTCATCTTCACGCCAATACACATCATCTTCCTGGAACTGATCATGGGCCCTACCTGCTCTATCTTTTTTGAAAGAGAACCGGTGGATGCCGAAGTGCTGCGCAGCCCGGCCAACAAAAGAACAGATAGCTTGTTCGGCGCCGGAGAGCTCCTCATCACCGTCACGCTGGGATTGACCGTCACCGCGGCGGTGCTCATCGTTTACTACTACACCATGCAACAGGCATCTATCGCCACTACCAGAACGATGGTCTTTACGATACTGCTGATCAGTAATATTTTTCTCACATTCACCAATCGTTCATTTGCTGAAAATATTTTTCATACTGTCCGTTACAAGAACCGGCTGACGCCAGTGATACTGCTGGCATCCGTCCTGTTTCTCGCCGGCCTGCTCCTGCTGCCGGCAGCAAGAGCCCTGTTCGGTCTGGCAGCGATCGACCTGCCGTCGTTCCTGCTATGCCTCGCCGTAAGCATGGCTGGCACCTTATGGTTCGAAGTTTATAAATATCACTAACTATAAAAAAAAGGAGGTAACTATGTCTACACAAGCTGTAACCAAAACAAACAACTTTCTCCCATCTTTATTTGATGATTTCTTCAAACCCTGGAAAGAATGGGTAACAGATTTTAATGGCGGCCGTGCGCTGGCGCCCTTAACCGTTCCCGCTGTAAATATCAGCGAAGACAAAGACAGTTATAAAGTATCAATGGCCTGCCCTGGCATTAAAAAAGAAGACCTGAAGATTGATGTAGATGGAAAAGTACTGACCATCAGCGCCGAATCCGAAGAAACGAAAGAAGAAAAAGAAAAAACATATAGTCGCCAGGAATACAACTACAGCAGCTTTTCCCGCAGCTTTACGTTACCGGAAACCGTGCAGCTGGACAAGATAGAGGCCCATTATGATGACGGCGTGCTGAAGTTAAAACTTCCGAAGAAAGAAGAAGTAAAACAGGCGTCCCAATCTATGCAGGTCAAAGTTCAGTAGTTTGATTTAGGGATTTTTTGATTTACGGATGTAAGAATTTGTGGCAGACTTCAGGCCCGCCACAAATTCTTACATCCGTAAATCAAAAAATCCGCAAATCAAACATTGTGACGATCGTCACAGGCCAGGATACTGCCAGTTAGCTATCTTTGTGCCAACAAAACGATCATAAAAATGGCTAAAGAAACCGTAGTACGATTTATCAATGCACTCAACGAAGAAGATTTCACCACCGCCAGAAGCCTGTTACAGGATGACTTCTCGTTTGTAGGCGTGCTCGGCGCGCGCGATGGCGCCGATGTGTACATCGAAGAAATGAAACAAATGAAACTGAAGTACGACGTGCAAAAAGTACTGGAAGATGGCGATGATGTGGCCGTATTTTACAACATATTGATCGGCGGCAAACGCATCTTCAGCAGTGGCTGGTATCAGCTGGAAAACGGCAGGATCAGGCATTTCAAAGTGCTCTTTGATCCGAGGCCTTTGTTGAATTAATTCCCTTCTTCCCGGCGCTCCTCGCGGTCCCGCTCATGCGCTGCCCGCGCCTGCGCGATATCATATTCCAGTTCGCGGTCGATGTTCTGTGATTCTACCTTCCGTTCTTTTTCCATCAACAATTCATGGTTAGCACGGAGCCATGCCAGCTTCTTTTTACCATAGCTCAAGCGGGTGAACAACACGAACAATACCGGCACAATAAAGATAGCGATGCAGGAAGAAGCTACCATGCCGCCTTGTACAGTAACGCCGATGGTCTTGCGCGATTGCGCGCCGGCGCCGGAAGCCAGCACCATCGGCATTACGCCTAATATGAAAGCCAGCGAAGTCATGATGATGGGCCGCAAACGCAGGCCCACGGCCTCAATGGTGGACTGGATCAGGTCCTCGCCCCTGTCTACCCGCACTTTGGCAAATTCAACGATGAGGATCGCGTTCTTTGCCGACAAGCCAATCAAGGTGATCAGGCCGATCTGCGCATAGATATTATTGGACAATGCCGGCATCGTAGTGAGCGCGAAGATGGCGCCGAAAGCGCTGATGGGCACTGCCAGCATCACCGAGAAAGGTACCGACCAGCTTTCATATAATGCAGCAAGGAAAAGAAAAACAAAGACGATCGAGAACATGAAAATATAAGCGGTCATGGAGCCAGCCTTTATTTCCTGGTAAGTCAATCCTGAAAATTCGTAAGTATATCCCCGCGGCAATACCTGTGCAGCTACCTTCTTCAGCGTTTCAATGCTCTGGCCTGTGCTGTAGCCGGGCGGCGTTGAGCCATCTACTTCAGCGGAACGGAAGATATTGAAATGCGTGATCAGCGGCGCCGTGGAGATAGGCCGGTAATTCACCAATGTGCTCATGGGCAGCATCTCGCCGGCGGAATTACGTACATAGTATCTTTCAAGATCAGAGATCAGCGCGCGGGTAGCGGTGTCCGACTGCACAATGGCGCGGTACGTGCGGTTATACAACGTGAAATTGCCCACCAGCCTGCTGCTCATATAACCTTGTAAAGTGCTGAACACATCTGCTACATTCACGCCCAGCTTCTGGCATTTTTCACGGTCGAGCGATAACTCAAATGCCGGCGTATGTGCGGCATAGTTACAGTAGGCCGTAGCGGTAGCCGGTTCTTTCTTCAAAGCCGCCACAAATTTGTTCATCACCGTTTCGAACTGGTGAATATCATCGCTGGTATTACCTTGCTCTATCTGCATACTGAAGCCTGCAGCGGTTCCCAGGCCCCTGATAGCGGGCGAGGCATTCACCGTGATGCTGGCATTTTTGATACCGGCGGCAGCGATCCGTTTCCTGATCTCCGTCATGATGCCAGGTATCTGCGTTTCCGGCGTGCTGCGTTCATCCCAGGGTTTCAGCATGCAAAAGATACTGGCGCCGTTGGAGGTAGCGCCGCCACTCAATACGTTCATCCCGGAGATGGCGTTGTAATGCAGTACCCCAGGCGTTTCCGCCACGATCTTCATGATCTTCTGCAACACTTCTTCTGTTTGCGTGGTAGCCGTGCCTTCCGCGAGCTGGATGCCGATCATCACCCTGCCCCCATCTTCCGAAGGAATAAAGCCCGTCGGCTTTTGTTTGAAAAGCAGGAGCGCGCCGAGGCAAATACAGATCAGCATGATCACTACCAGCCTCGATTGCCGGATGCAATACCTCACCCCATTGGAATATTTACCAGTGATCCGGTCGAACCAGCTATTGAAACGATAGAAAAATTTATTGAGATGTTTCGATTGCTTGCCCACATGCGAAGGCCGCAGCAGCAAGGTACACAAGGCCGGCGTGAGCGACAGCGCCACAAAAGCCGACAGCATCACGGATATAGCGATGGTAATCGCAAACTGCTGATACAGCTTTCCGGTAATGCCCGGAATGAAACCTACCGGCACAAATACTGAAGCGAGGATCAGGGCAATGGCTACCACCGGCGCCGAGATCTCCTTCATGGCCTGATAGGTGGCCTCTTTGGGCGACATATGATCATGGTCAATGAAATGCTGCACGGCTTCCACTACGATGATCGCATCATCCACCACGATACCGATCGCCAGCACAAAACCGAAGAGCGTTAGGGTATTGATGGTAAAGCCCAGGGGTATGAACAAGATGAAAGTACTAATGATAGATACCGGTATGGCGATGATGGGGATCAGCGCCGAGCGCCAGTTTTGCAGGAAGAGGAACACCACGATCACCACAAGGCCCAGCGCCTCGAACAAGGTTTTCACTACTTCGTTGATGGATACCCGTATGATGGTCACATTTTCGAAAGGCACCACATAATCCACATCGGGCGGGAAAGATTTTTTCAGCTCGGCGAGTGCGGCGTAAACATTTTCCGCGGTCTGTAATGCGTTGCTGGTGGGCGATTGATACACCATCACCGTGGTGGCCTGTTTGCCGTCTGCAAAGCCTTTGTTGCCATAATTGAATTTGCCCAGTTCCACCCGCGCCACATCTTTCAGGTAGATCATCTCCCCGGTGCCGGGCTTCGTTTTCACGATCACCTTTTCATATTCTTCCGGTTTGCGCAGCAAACTATTGACAAGGATCGTATATTCATTTGTTTGGGTAGACGGCTGCGGAGGCGCGCCCACTGCGCCTCCCGCGATGTACATATTCTGCCGCTGCAAAGCGGTGATCACATCCACCGGCATGAGACTGTAGGAGGCCATTTTCTTCGGGTCCATCCAGATGCGCATGCTGAAGGGGTTGCCGCGTGATTGCACATCTCCCACACCGGGCACGCGCAACAGCGCATCCACGATGAAGGTATTGGTGTAGTTGTCCAGGAAAGTGATATCGTGGGTGCCTTTCGGCGAAAAGATAGCGATGTTCATCAGCTGGTCGGGGTTGCGCGCACGCACGGTTACGCCCAGCTGCCCTACTACTGACGGCAATATCGGCGCGGCAAGGGCCACCCGGTTCTGCACATTCAACGTAGCTACGTTCACGTTAGTGCCCACATCGAACAACACGCTGATACTGGCCGATCCCGTTTGCGTATTGGTGCTCTGCATGTACATCATGCCGGGCACGCCATTTACCTGTTCTTCGATGGGGATGGTCACCGTTTGTTCTACTGTTTGCGCATCGGCGCCGGTATAGTTGGCCGAGATGCCCACGCCCGGCGGCGTGATCTTGGGAAACTGATCCAAGGGCAGATTTACCATACAGATAAGCCCCGAAATTGTAAGTACGATAGATACTACAATTGCGCTGACAGGCCGCTTTATGAAGGTATTGGCAATCATCCGTTCTCTGGTTTATTAAAATCGCGGGATCTTTGAATCTCAAATTCCAGCTCCGGATCAATATTCTGTTCTTCTATTTTCCGCGCTTTCTCCATCAGGCTCTCATGATGTTCTTTCAACCATGCCAGTTTCTTCTTGCCATATGATAATCTTGTGATGACCACAAATAATACCGGTACGATAAAGATAGCAATGGTAGAAGCGGCGATCATGCCGCCCAATACCGTATAGCCAATAGTACGGCGGGATACGGCGCCCGCGCCTGTTGCCAGCACCAGCGGCAACACGCCTAAAATAAAGGCCATGGAAGTCATCACGATCGGCCGCAAACGCAGGCCCACGGCCTCCAGCGTGGACTGGATAAGATCCTCTCCCCTGTCTACACGCACTTTGGCAAATTCCACGATCAGGATGGCATTCTTCGCGGCAAGGCCGATCAAGGTGATCATACCGATCTGCGCATATACGTTGTTGGTGAGCCCGGGCACAAAAACCAGGGTCAGTATTGCGCCGAAAACGCCCACCGGCACGGCAAAGAGCACAGAGAAGGGCACCGACCAGCTTTCGTACAGGGCCGACAGGAAGAGGAATACAAAGGTGATGGAGAAGATGAATATGTAGATGGTGGTAGAACCGGCCTTGATCTCTTCATGGCTCAAGCCTGAAAACTCGTAGGCATAGCCTTGTGGCAGCACTTTGGCGGCCACGTCTTTCAAGGCCTGTATAGTTTCTGTGGTGCTGTAGCCTGTGGCAGACGTGCCGTCTATCTCCGCGGAGCGGAAAATATTGAAATGCGAAATCAGCGGCGACGTTTCTACCGGCTGGTAACTAACCAGCGTTCCCAGTGGCAGCATCTGCCCTGCCTGGTTGCGCACATAATATTTGTTGACGTCCGATATCAGGTTGCGGAATGCTGTATCGGCCTGCACTACCACGTGGAAGGTGCGGTTATAGGTCGTGAAATCATTGATGTACATACTGCCCATAAACGCTTGTATGGTGGTAAATACATCGCCTACATCCACGCCCAGCTTTTCGCATTTCTCGCGGTTCACGTTCAGGCTGAAGCTGGGCGTATGCGCGTTGTAGAAGCTATAGGCGCCGGATATCGCCGGGTGCTGGTTGGCGGCCGCCACAAATTTCTTTACCACATTTTCAAAAGCATGCAGGTCGTCGTTGGTGCTGCGTTGCTCTATCTGGAAGCTGAAACCCACGGTGGCGCCTACGCCCGGCAATGGCGAGGGTTGCACCACTTCTACATTGGCATCGTTGATGCCGGCGTCTGAAATTCGTTTACGCAGTTCCGTGATGATGCCCGGCACCTGTTCCGTCTTCTTTGAACGTTCCTCCCAGGGGCTCAGTTGCAGATAGATCGTGCCGCAGTTGGAATTAGACGCGTTGTTGATCACATTCAATCCGGACAATGCCGCGTAATGCGCCACGCCAGGCGTTTCCGACACTACCTTCATCAGTTTGTTCATCACCTGCACAGAACGTACTGTAGATGATGCGGGCGGCAATTGGAAGGTCACATACAGGTTGCCGTCATCTTCCGAAGGAATAAAGCCCGAAGGCTTTTTCATGAATAAATATCCTGCGGCCGCACAGATCAGGATCAGTAAGAAGATGATCAGCCGCTTGGCTTTGATGCTCCTGTCCACGCCGCGCACATAACTTTTCGTGACACGGTCGAACCAGGCGTTGAATTTCTCAAACACCTTGCTCATGGCCTTTTTCGGCTTATCTGGATCAGTAGGTCTCAATAACAGTGTACAAAGCGCAGGCGTGAGCGACAATGCTACAAAGGCAGAGATAATAACAGAGATGGCAATGGTGATCGCAAACTGCTGATACAGCCTTCCCACAATGCCGGGAATGAAACCTACCGGCACAAACACGGCCGCCAGTATCAGCGCAATCGCTACCACCGGCGCGGAAATATCCCGCATGGCATGATAGGTGGCCTCTTTGGGCGACATCCCCTTTTCATCCATGTAATGCTGCACCGCCTCCACCACGATGATAGCATCATCCACCACGATACCGATGGCCAGCACAAAACCGAACATGGTGAGGGTGTTGATGGTAAAGCCCAGTGGTATGAAGAAACAGAAAGTGCCAAAGATAGACACCGGTATCGCCAGCACCGGAATGAGCGTGGAACGGAAGTTTTGCAGGAACACATATACCACTATGGCCACCAGCGCCAATGTCATCAGCAGGGTTATCACCACATCGCTCATGGATACTTTTACCACCGTCACGGATTCGAAGGGTACTTTATATTCCACATCTGAAGGAAAGAACTGCTTCAGCTGTTCCAGCTCTTTATAAATGCCTTCGGCTGTTTTCAGGGCATTGCTGCCCGGCGCCTGGTAAATACGCAGGTACGAC
The DNA here is from genome assembly GCF_902167635.1 of Chitinophaga vietnamensis. GTDB lineage: Bacteria > Bacteroidota > Bacteroidia > Chitinophagales > Chitinophagaceae > Chitinophaga > Chitinophaga vietnamensis. Next base: position 143,854 of record NZ_CABHMS010000003.1, on the reverse strand, counting down.
GCGCGATGCCCGTCCACAAAGGAATTGCTGGAAAAGCTGAATTTGCCCAGTTCCACTCTGGCCACATCTTTCAGGTATACCAATGCACCGGTAGAAGGGATGGTTTTGATGATGATATTTTCAAACTCCGATACTTTGCTGAGGCGGCCATTCACCAGGATGCCCAGTTCAAAGGTCTGTGCCTTGGACTGCGGCGGCACGCCCGCGGAACCTGCCGCCACCTGCACGTTCTGGCTGTTGAGCGCCGTGATGATATCCTGCGGCGTGATGCTGTAGGCGGCCATCTTCTCGGGATTCATCCACACGCGCATACTGAAATTATCCGCAAAGCTGTTGATGGTGCCTACGCCGGGCACGCGCAGCAGCGCGTCCTGTATGAATATGTTGGTGTAGTTGTCGAGGAAAGTAATATCGTGTGTGCCTTTGGGTGAGTAGATGGCCACCATCATGAGCATACTGGGGTTGACGGCGCGCACGGTCAAACCCAGGCGGGTGGCGGCGCTCGGCACCAGTGGCGTAGCAATGCTCACCCTGTTCTGCACATCCAGCGTAGCGATATCGATATCTGTGCCAACGCCATAGGTAACAGTGGCTTGCATGCCGCCGTTGTTGGTACTGTTGCTTTGCATGTATTCCATGCCGGGCGTACCGTTCACCTGTCCTTCTATGGGCGTGGCCACCGTTTGTTCCACTGTTTGTGCATCAGCGCCGATGAACTGCCCATTGATCTGCACCACGGGCGGCGTGATATCAGGATATTGATCCACAGGCAGGTTGAGAATGCAAACAGTGCCCGTTAGTACCAATACAATGGATACCACTATGGCTGTTACCGGTCTTTTGATGAAAGTATTTGCAATCATGGGCTGCCTGTATCTTTGCGCTATTTTCCTTGTTGTGTACTATCTTTCCCGGGCTTGTTTTTCTTGGCTCCCAGCGAGATGGGCGAGCCATCGTGGATAGACTGTATCCCGTCTACGATCACCTTTTCGCCATCACTCACGCCGGATAATATGATCACGTCGGCGCCGATCGTCTGGCCGAGTTTCACTTTTTTCTGGATGGCGTGCAGCCTGGGTCCTTTGCCTTGCTGTTCCTCTGCCGGCGCGACTTTGGCGGCGCCGGTCTTTTCAGCCAGCACCGTATCTTTCGCCACATATACGAAATATTCGCCCATCTGTTCTACCACTGCTTTGCCAGGTACCACGATCTGCGGCGTGGTTTCGAGGTTACGTACGCGCACCACGCAGCTCATGCCCACCTTCAGCAGGTTTTGCGGATTGGGAAATACGAGGCGTACGCGGATGGTCCCTGTTTGCGGGTCTACGGCACGGTCGATCACCGCGATCTTGCCTGGAAAGGGATACAGTGAATTATCCGGCAGCTGCATGGTGAAGAGCGAATCCGGCATGCCTTTACTATCGTTCTTGAATCGCTCAAAGGCCAGCAATTGTTTTTCATTCACCAGGAAATCCACTGCCATCGGGTCATTGGTGGAGATGGTGTTCAGGATGGTTTGTCCGCTCACTACCACGTTCCCTACTCTTACGGCGCTGATGCCGATGGTGCCATCGAAAGGCGCGTAGATGCTGGCGAAGTTCAGGTTGGTTTGTGCGGTCTTCAATGCCTGCTGTGCCGCCTTGGTCTGGCTTTTGGCCGTTTCCAGCGCAATCACCGCATGGTCATATGCCTGTTTGGCTACGGCATTGTATTTATTCAGATATACGTAACGGTCTGCATCCTGCTGCTGTTGCTTCTCGTTGGCTTCTGCCACTTTGAGATTGGCTAAGGCCTGATCATAAGTAGATTGATAGATCCTTTTATCGATCTCGTACAACAGCTGTCCTTTGTGTACCTGGCTACCATCAGCGGCGAAGATGCCGGTAACATATCCCTGTACGTTCGTGGGCACGATATTGACCTGGCTCAGGGCCTGTGTGGTGGAAGGGTATTGATCGAAATACTGGACCCGCTCACGCTTCACAGTGTACAAGTTCACAGGAGTGGGCGGCTGTGCGGGCGGCGTTTTTTGCTGACAGGAAAAAAGCGCCGCACAGCTTACTAAAGCGATACATACAATGACTCTACCCATGGAGCAGATTTTACTTTTTGCAGAAATAAAATTAATACGGAATATCCCCCATCGCCTTCTGCCAGTCGATCTTGCTGGAAAGCACCTGGAACAAGGCATTCAGGTAGGTCAACTCCGAAGTTCTCAGATTAGTTTCGGCCGTGATCACATTCAGGTAGGGTACGATGCCCTGCTTGTATTGCAGGTCCACCACAAAGTACACCCGCCTGGCCAGCGCCACATTGTCTTTCGTTTGACGCATATTAAAGATGCTGCTTTTGTAACTCGACAAAGCGGCGGCATATTCCGAATAGATATTTGACTTCAGGTTTTTCTCGCTCCAATCCAGCACTTGCTCCTGTAGCGTGGAGCGGCGCAGGTTGTGTATGCGGGCCAGGCCTGTAAACACCGGCAGGCTCAGGGTGAGGCCTATCATAGAGTTGGGATAGGCGGTATTATATAGTTTGGAAAACTCATTATTCTGAAACGCGCCATTATAATTATAGAAGGCAGATAATGTGGGCAGGAAAGCATACTTCCTGTAGTAGTTGGTCTGCTGATGTTGCAGGTCTTTCTGCACGGCCAGCTGTTTCAGCTCTACCCGTTTTTCATATTGCAGTTGCTCGGTGGTATCGATCTCGATGCTCCTCATCATTTCGGTGCTATCGTAGCTCACATTGAATTGCTGGTCGCTTGGATAGCCCATCATTTGCTTGAGGGTGGCGTATTGCGGCCAGATGCTTTCGCTGGCCTGTTTCAGCTGCACCATGGAATTATTGAGGGAGATGGAGGCCTGTTCATAATCCGTTTCATCTACAATACCGCCTACATATTGATGATAGGCTGTACGCATGCTTTCGCCGAGGCGGGCAGTATCTTCTTTCAATACATCGATCTGTTGCAGGGTGAGCAGCAGGCTATAAAATGATTTGCTGATGCTGGCCACCAGTTCTATCCGGGCGCTGTCGGCGCCCTGTTGGGCAGCCTTCAGGTTGAGCGGCGCCACCCTGGCGGCATATACGAGACTGGGCACAAAGATGGCCTGCGTAACGCCTATACCTGGCGTGGAGGTATTGATCACGCTCGTTTTGACGGGCGTTTCCACGCCATTGATATTGGACAGCGAGGTAGGGCGTTGTAAATAATGGTTTAAGTTGGCGGTAACGCCCACCTGCGGATACCATCCGGAAAGGCTCACGGCATTGGAAGCCCTGACGATATTTGTTTTAATTAAAGACTGCTGTAAGCCGGGCTGATGATGCAGCGCGTAGTCAATGCATTGCGGAAGCGATAAAGAGGCAGGCGTATTATTGATCTGCTGACCGTAGGCCACCTGAGCAACAATAAAAAGAAATATTCCCGGTATCAAACTTTTGCGGGCTACTCCTGTCTTTCTTGTCTTCTTTAAATGATACATTTGTTTTATCATCTCAGCTGCTCTTTTGACGACGGATTTGATCTTAAAGATAAGATATAAATAATTAAGGAGAAAGCCAGATACGCCTGTCCCCTTTCAGTTATACGTCCCGTCAAAATCAGTTGGAATCCTTTCCAGTCGGGCCTTTGGGGCATTACAGCAGCAGCCCCATGAACAGTAGAGCCTTTTATAGAGAAAATCGGACCATCGATCGGGAAAATTGGAGGATTGGCTGATGTCAGGGAAGGTTTGGCAGAATTAAAAAAAATCTGATCTTCTTCCTATCCCAGTTGTTGTGCAAGTGCCCAATCTCCCCAATCTTTATTATGGAAGTCCCGGGCCAGGTTAAAACGGATCGTCTCATTTGCCAGATGGTTATTTTCATCCAGCTCCAGCAAAAGGGATCTTTCGAAAACCAGCCACCAACTATCGTTCCCATACCTGCTGGCATATGCGCTACGGAGTTTCAGTTGTATCCTGTCACCAATTGCAGGTATAACACTCAGGTCACCTTTCCTGAGGATGCATACCAACTTGTTATCAAAATAAAATTCGTAGAGCGTCATGATCTTTGTTTAATGTGGGTATTACAATAGGCCTTTCTCTTTCAAACGATTTAAATGACGGAGCAGCCGCTGCTTTGCAGCTTCTTCCTGATGTGGAGATGCCCAATGTTGTCGGAATAAGGCCAGCACTGCGGCAATTTCAGGTTGCAAGGCTGCTATTTGGTTCAGTTTTATCCTTTCCTCAGCGGTGATCTCATTGGATAACTCGCGTGAAATTAGTTCGTAAATACGCTTGACTTCCATACTAAAAGTTGATTGGTTCAAATATGACCTTATATGATCCGTACCGGGCATCATACACCCTTTCCAACTCTGCGCGCTTTTCCGCGGAGGTAGTGGCTCCTGTTTTATCATTGACATGTCTCACCTTAAAGAAATCGCTGACAACGATCTTTCGTTGCCGGATGCGCGCCTGATAAGCCAGTTCCAGGTCATACCCCCAACCACTCCTGGAATCTGGAAACCCGCCAAACTCCTGAATAAAATCAATATCCATTGCGCAACACAGAATATCTGCATGTGGCACCACCCTGTTCTGCCATTGCGCCTGGTCTATCATCCAGGGGTAATGCGCGGCCTGATCCGAATGTTTTGTTATGGATGCACTCAACTGCACTACCTCCGGATATTGTGCAAGTATCAATTCGAAATTCCTGATCTCTATCCTGGTTATGGGAACAATGTCATTCACCAGTAGTAACAGGTATTTAGCCTGTTCTTTCCTTGCGATGCGCAGCGCATCGATGATCCCTCCGCCTATCCCTGAGTTCACCATATTCTGATGGGTAATAAACCTGCTTTTATTTTGGTTGCTGGCATTGTCGAGCACATTGATCTTATAACCAGGGTTCCATTTGGCCAGTCTTGTATAAAGGGCATCCGTTTGTTTGCCACCACAGTATTCCAGCAGCACACAACAAATATTACTTTTCATGCTGACTATATTTTTTTAACATGCACTGTGCCACACGGATACGCTCTCCAGCGGGCAATGTGTGAACATATTGATTGCCGTTATCTTCCAAATAAGAAATGAAGGGGAAGATGAACATTTTGCTACTGGTCAATCTTGACAATACCTCATCCGGTTTTTGCTTATCTTTCGGATCATATGCTAATATCTGCTGAAAAAGGCTGCTATTTAAAACCAGCAGTCCGGCGGATGAGAATATGTTGACCCAGCCCAGGTTTTCAGTTACAGGAATGGCGATATCAAAATCACTAAGGCCACCAGACAGCACTTCAATCCTTCTGTAATAAGCTTCCATGACATACCTGAAAAATGATTCACTCGAGTATTGAGAAGAAAACCTGTGTCGCTTATCGCAGAGAATAATCATATCATCATCGTTTGCTACAGCCATTTCGACCGCTTGTTTGATGGACTTCCAGGTGATACCGGCATTTGTATTTTCCTCTTCTGTCTCCATTACAATCACCTCAAACTCATCTTTTCCTTCAAACGTTTTTTTAATATCCAGCCATCCGTCCACATCGTTCCGATGAAGGGGAATATAAACAGGAAAGGTAATTTCACCAGCGGGAGAAGCCAGCGCCGGCAGCTGCCATTCCTGTTGTTTTTTCATATAACCATAAATCGATCTGACCAGCGCTCCTTTTTTGATACTGTTGGTGAATTGCATTTCTACTTTCCCTTTTGTACTGTTGGCAAAGGTGACATCGGAGTATCCAAATTCTTTCTGTACAGAAATAAAAGGGAAGATGAGCAATTTATTTGCTGAAAGAGAAGATACTTTAAAATCGGCAGCATCATGCTCATCGAAAGAGGCAGAGATGATCCGCTCAAAGAACGGGCGGAACAAGACGGTGAACTGAAAGCCTGTAAACCCTTCTATCCATAGCACATTTTCTGTAACCGCGAAAGCATTACTAAACCAGCTAACGCCGCCACTGAGCATGTCCGCGTGGTAACGGGCTGCTTCCGCAATGCTTTCTGCGAGCAATTCCTTCGAATAGTCGACGGTGAAAGTGTGGTCATCTTCACAAATAATAATGTATTCAGCATCAGCATCAATACTTTGTCGTATAATCAGCTTAATGGTTTCCCATAGGCCTATCGCACCTATTTCATGTCCTTGCGCATCTATCACGGAAACATCAAATTCATTTTTATTTTTGAATTGTTCCAACGCATGCGCTCTGCGGTCGGGCCGCCTTTTCAGGTTAATAACAAATGTGGGGATCGGGTTCATAGACGCTACTATTATTTTTTTTAAAGCCCTGCTTTCGTGATCACCATGGAGGCCATTTTTCCCCATCCCTGGGTGATACCGGAGAGCCGCTCTGCAAATTTTTTATTATCGATACGATTCTTATTTTCCGGGATCACACATTTCAATTGCCCGGCTATAGGTGTAGTATAAACCTCCTGGGCAAACCACGTGATATGCTCATGTGGTAAAGCTATGCCCAGGATCATTCCGGGCAGTCCTCCAAAAGATTCCGGTCCGCCACGGGGAACAATCTCATTGGTATAAAAGGCAACCACATAAACAGAATCCATCATCACCGCATTGGCCCGCCGGCATTGAAAACCGGCTATCTTCCTGGTTTCGCTGGTAATCTTCCATTTTATTTGTCTGGCACTGTCGGCAACGGTAAACAGCTCACCAAAAACATGTTTCTGCACAACCGTCTGCCGCAGATCCAGATCGGAACAAACCACATTATCGTAGGCTACCATACTAAACCACTCGTCAATAGACGCCGGGGCGCTGATGCCTTTCACATCAGGTTGATAAACCATTTGACCTCCTTTAAATTGCAATACAAACCTGCTGGTATTAAAAGCTGGATTATCGTGCTTATAGGCATCCAGCTTTGCTTGCGTGAGGCCTCCGGCCTTTGTCATGGCCTCCATCAGGTTATAGCCATTCACCCTTCTCTCGTACAAAATCTTCCCTTCTCTGATAGCCGGTGCTTGTTGTCCATAAATAAATGGCATGCCTGTCAAGCCTGTTACAGCAAAACAGATAGTCAAAAAACAATGCTTTATCATGATTTATTTATTACTGTTTAAATCATTGTTATGAACGAAATTCCAGCTCACAGATAACAGGAAAAACCGTTGTATAGTTGTGTAGCTGTTTTGTATAATAAAATTATTGGCTACCGATCTGCTGAAGCCACGGTTCTGATTTAGCAGATCATTGGCCGACAAGCGAACAAGCAGGCTGCCGTCCCTGATCAGGCGCTTTTCCAGCCAGGCATTCCATAGCAAAACATCCAGGTTATCGGTAAACAAAGTAGTACGTTGCCGGTGCTGATAACTAAAATCAGTATGTATCTTGAATCCTGCTGGTAAAAACAGGGTAAGGTCAGGACCAATCATATACAGCCAATAATTGACAGATGCGGACTCCTGTAAGGAAGATCGATTGGTATTGTACGAAGCTGATAATTTCAGGCTGGCATCAAACCATTTTTCCCGGTATTTATTGGCATATGCCTCCACTCCATAACGACTGTAGCTGAGGACATTTTTAATATGGTTACTGTAATTCACTCCTCGCCCGCCATTGATGTTTACATTCAGACCTGCATTCATATCCAATTGCTGCATCTTCTTTCCAATACCCAGGTATCCCCAATAATTGCTGCTTCCGCCCACATTGGCATAGCTGTATACATTTTTACCGGCGGTGTCAGTGAGGGTATTAATGGCAATCTGGTTATTGGAAAAGGCGTAATTAAAATTACTGAACAGGTATTGTTGCGCTGCCGTTTTATATGAATTGTATTTCACACCCAGTACATGGCTAAAGGAAGGCCGCAATGCAGGATTGCCGATATAAACATTCAGCGGATCGTTCACGTTCGGTACCGGTAACAGCTGGTTAACGGTTGGCATCTGGTTATTTCCCTTGTAATATATGCCAACAGATTTCTGCAATCTGATCACATAGGCAATTTCGGCCGTCGGGTACCAATTCACAAAATTGCGGCTGAGTGTCGCGCCTGTACTTTTATGCTGCTGAAGAAGATTGGCATAGCCCATATCCAAACCATAATTGAGATGGATTTTATTGTGGTCGTAGCTGAATGCGACGCCCCCCTGGTGTATCCGCTGATCGAACTGATACCTGCTGCTCAGCGCACTGTCTATCTCCTCATACTTGCCGTTTCCGGCTTTGTTATAAGTAGCCAGATCAGATTGACTGCTATTGGCAAAGAAGCTATAGTTCAACAACATTACCATGGAACGCGATAAAGGCGCTGTGAACACCACTTTACCATCGAGATACAGGGACCTTGACAGATCAGCTTTGTATTGGTTCACCGTTGCCGCACTATCGCCGGAGGCAATATGAAAATGGTTTGTACTGCTGATGAAGCCCCTGTTGGATTCGTCGATATAATTATTATGCAGATGAAGGGAGATACTCCTTCCCTTTTTCCTCAGTTGTTTCACCATTAAAATATTGGTATTCATATTATGCAGGTCTCCGGCGCTGTTCAGGTGCCTCTCGCCATTATTGAGCAGGACGCTGTCTGCACGTAATGTATTGGTGATATAGAAATTTTCTGTGGTGGTATGCTGCAAGCCACCAGCAACATTCAGCTTAATAGACAAGCTGGAATCCGGCCTTATCTCGTATTCCCCTGTAAGCCGGTTCCTGGTGCTGTTGTTGGCAAAAGTTTGGCTGGTATGCGAAATGATGATTTCACCGGGCAGGTTATTTTGTGTAATGGTATTGTTCTCCCCTTCAACCGTGAGCCCTGCCACGCGGTAGTTCAGGTTTATTGATTGACGGTCTTCATTCCATTTATCGTTAAAATGGGCGCCCCCTGTGCGGGCAACAGGTATACCCTGTCCATCATAAGCGCCATTCCAGGTATCCAGCTCATTATCTTTTGTAACAGACTCGTTCTTGCCCGTGCTATATTTCTCATCATCCTGCGCACCCAATCCTACCCGGCCGGTATTGGCCCAGGTCCCAAAAACAGACACTTTTCGTTTATTCTTGAACAAGTTGAACATAGCCTGATTTTCATAGTACCCCTGCAATCCGCCGCCAGCAACTACTTTTCCAAAACTGCCTTTCTTGCCTTCTTCCTTTAATTTCAGGTTGATCGTTTTGTCTTTAATCCCGTCATTAATACCTGTGACAGTTGCGAGGTCAGATTTCTTATCATAGATCTGTACCTTATCAATGATATCAGCGTGAAGATTCCTGGTTACCAGTGTAGGATCATCTCCAAAGAACTCTTCTCCGTCCACCAGCACTTTTTTCACTGCTTCTCCCTGTGCTGTTATTTTGCCATCTTTATCGACATTAAGTCCAGGCAAGCGTTTCAACAGTTCTTCTACCGAAGCGCCATGCTGAAGATGAAAGCTGTCTGCAACAAATTCAGTGGTATCTCCTTTGATGCTAATAGCCGCCACGGCTCCTTTTACAACTACCTCCTGCAATAGCCTGGATCGTGTAATCATGTTGATATTACCCAGATCCAGTGCTGCTTGCCCGGTTATATGAATAACATCCGTATAATCAGCATAGTCAGCAGATGATACCAGCACAATGTAGGAGCCGGTATCTGCCTGTAGCTCGAAATGACCATTAGTATTGGTTCTCGTGGCATTAACCAGCATTGAATCTTTACTATTCATTAGTACTACAACAATATCGGCCATATGCTCACGTTGTAAACTATCTCTCACCACACCACGAACGGTAGTTTGAGCGAAGGTTTGCGAAACTGTGAGGCAAAAGAATGCCAGGAAAATAATTGCCGTTCTCATGATCAGCCGTTATTAGGTTATAGCTTCACCAATGCGCACAGCAAGCCCTGTCCGCATCGGACGATTCATTATTAGAGCATAAAACATCCGGATAAACGGGTTATCAGGCAGGGTGCTGATCAGCCATCAGTCTATATCTCGCTGAAACGACCAGGTTAACTAACACAAGACATACACCCAAAAGTGCCACTACAGTGGCAATGAGCAAGATCGCTGTTCTGGTGATCTCCTGCATAGCCGGCATGAAAAACAATAAACAAACTGCTGCAACTGAGGCAAAAAACAATAAGAAAACCAATACTACATCGAAAGAAATAAAATGTTTCTTCTCTTTTTTCATAGGTATCCGGCTTAGTACCCTTTCGTTAAAATTACGGGCACTAACAGGCGCGATACCATCACCCAGGAATTTTCTTATATCTTCTTCGTTCATCTTATTTTTTTAATAATTTAATAAATTCGCCATGCCGTTATATTTCGCCGGTGGCTGCGCTGTTATTCAGATATGCCGCTATCTTCTTTCTTCCCCGGTGCAACAATACTTTTATGTTCGCGCCCGACTGTCCAGTGATCTGTTGTATTTCGGTGATGCTCTTCTCCAGGAGATAGAACAGGTTCATGACTAAGTATTCATTGGCCGACAGGCATTGCATGGAATGCCTGATGATATTGGTTCGCTCATCCTTGAACAATACCACATCTTCATGCACCGCTGTTTCGTCTTTCACTTCTTCTTTTATAGACAATATCCTGCGTTGTTTGCCAATATGCCTGCAAGCCTCGTAGTAAACTATTTTATAAAGCCAGGTAGAAAAAGCTGATTCATTGCGAAACTTCCTGATGTTTAAAAATATCTTCACGAAGGCCTCCTGAACAATATCTTCCGCGTCGTCAGCATTTCTAAGATATTTCAACGCTATTGAAAAAGCGAGATCACGGTGCTTTTCCAATAGCTGGTTCATAGCTTCCCTATCCCCGTCTATAGCGCTTTGAAGTATGTCTGCCGGCATCTTATTTGAGTGCCTTTTTTATAATAAAATAAAAGCAGCACAAACCAATACCAATGGAACTCAGCAATGATATCAGGTAAATCACTACTACCGCCGTACCTTCCATGCGCTGCGTTATCCCGAAGGCAATACCGAATCCTAACGCAAGGGCAATAAGAACGATACTCTTCCCTAAAACATTGTACTTCATGTTTTCCAGGTAATTGCTTTGGAAACCGTAATCTCCCTTTTTTATCAGCTCCATTTTTTCTTTGTGCCGCATCCGTATATAAAAAAATAAGATCAACATTCCCAATACCACAAAAACAATGATCGCAATTGCAAAAATTTGCTGTTCAGACATTCCTTAAATAGTTTATGATTACACAATACCCTTTTTAGATCAATGTCAGCAAAAAAAGGTTACACTATTTTCCAAAAAAGTCATCTTTTTTATAACAACATGCTTTTCAGCTATTTATAAAGATACGAAATCAAAGCAATTGCGGATTACGTAATAATACATCCAGGTCATCTTTCAGTGGTATAGTATATTTCGTTATTTTCTCCCAGGTGCTGGTCATCCTGCTCCACTCTTCTTTGTTATCCAGGCTGATCCTGGAGATACGATCCGGCAACACCCCTTGCCCGAAAAGAATATGATCGATCCCGTACAGGTCAAAGATCGTATCCCTCACATCGTGGCGGATCATATCCTGCACAGTGGTATCCTGCCTGGTGAGCAGGCCAATTTCTTTATACAGGGAAATGAATTTGTCGAACCCTTTCGTATTGGCGTTGGACCGGCAGGCTTTCCAATAGGGCGTATCAAATTTCCTGTTGAACTTAAAATGTATGGAAAGGAACCACCTGATGTATTCCCAATGCTCATTCATGTTGTCGTTTAGCAATTTCTTCAGTGTGGGATTACGTTTCAGGTTGATGAAATTATTCATTAACACGATGATCTGATCGATAATCATGTGAACGCCTGTTGATTCAAGGGGCTCCACAAAAGAATAGGCGTTCCCGATCGCTACTACATTGCCCGTTATGAATGCGGCATGCCTGCCACTGCGAAAGCGGATGAACTTAACATCTTTGTCCATATCCGGGTTCTTCCTCAGCAATTCTTCATAGGCCTGCTCGTCTGAACAATGATCCGAGGAGAAAACATATCCCCGGTGATCTTCATGCCTCAGCGGGATATTCCAGCACCAGCCATTATCCATAGACTCGGCATAGGTATAACACTTGATGTGCCCGCCATTAGGCACCACGGTGGTAACTGCACTATTGTTGAAAAGGCTATCCTGGAAAGAAATATAGGGGACCTTCATCTTCTTTTCCAGCAACAGAGATCTGAAACCGGAGCAATCCACATAAAGGTCATATTGAAACTTGTCTGCCTCTTTATTAATGAGATATGAGATGTCGCCTTTTTCATCGGTTACGGCATCCACAATTTCTTCGTCAAGGAACACGACGCCCGCCTTCCTCGCTTGAAATTTCAAATAATCAATAAATTTCCGGTTATCGAGGTGATACGCATATTTTAGCGACTTGGAAAGAGAATGGTACTTGACTTCTTTGTGATCTTCAATCTTTGCTACGAAGCTCAGGTCCTCGGACATGAGCATTGAATTCAGTGAACAGCGGTTAATATCTCCATCGTGAATATAGGCGGAGAGTATATCCTTCGTATCAAAGGGATAATTAAAAAAGTAGTCACCGGGTAACCCCCAGAAGAATTTGATGCCTAATTTCCAGGTAGGCTCCACCATCTTGAGGAATTCCTGTTTATCCAACTCCAGGGCGCCAAACAGGTAATCCGCCAATAAAGGCGTGGTGGCCTCCCCTACGCCAATCGGCGGGATACCGGAAGGCTCTATAACGGTAACGGGTATATCAAAAAACTTTCTGAAAGCAATGGCGGTCAGATATCCTGCCAGCCCGCCACCCACAATACATACATCCTTGTATACATCTTCGCCTTCCCATTCCAGGTCGAAATAAAATGGATGCTTCTGTTGAATATTTTCCTTGGAGGATTTAAAACTCTCTACGAGTGACAGATAAGATTCTTTCATAAGATTTTCTTTTGGGAAAAGTATTTATATAGATACCTGTTCTGCTGCTTTCATCTGACTTTCGAATATCGCACAATATTGTCCTTCTTTCGCTACCAGGTGATGGTGCGTTCCATTCTCCACTATGCGGCCCTGATGCAATACAATGATCTCGTCAAGGTCCCTGACAGTGCTGAGGCGGTGACTGATAGCGATAACGATCTTTGAGCGATATCGGTCGATGATATTCTGCAGAATGAGTTGTTCCTTGTAAGAATCGATGGCAGATGTAGCCTCGTCGAGGATGAGCACCTGTCCTCCTCTCAATAGCGCACGTGCGATGACCACTTGCTGTTGCTGCCCTCCCGAGAGAATAATACCGGTCTTACCATCGCCCAAAACAGTATCCAGCCCCGCTGGTAATTGTTCAACAAAGGAGCGTAGGCCTACTGCTTCCAGGGCTTCCCACATTTCATGATCAGTAGCGCCTCGTCCACCGTAATCGAGGTTAAACCGGATCGTTTCCATAAATAACAAAGGTTCCTGGTGAATGATATTGACATGCTCGTACCACTCCGCAGCGGGTATCTCTGCGAGCGATTGCGTATCATTGACAATGATATCTCCTTCCTGCGGATCATACAGCCGGCCTATAACTTTTAGCAGGGTGCTTTTACCAGATCCGTTAAGGCCTACCAACGCATAACTCTTGCCGCTGACAAACTCAAATGAGAGCGCGCTGATAATTTCAGTCTGGTTATAGCGGAAACAAATTTTATTCAAACGCAGAGAAGCAATTGCTTGCTCCGAAACACTATCCCTGCCAGAGGGCAACTTGCCGAATTTACCGAGCAAGGGAAGTATCCGTTTCATTGATACCTTGGCATTTACATAGTCTACATAGAAAAAGACGATATCATTCGATGGCGCGTACAAGCGGTTCATATATTGTATGAATGCCACCAGAGTGCCGGTGGTAAGTGCGCCCAACATAACACGATATCCCCCATACGCCAGCATTATCAGCGGACCTGCCATCAGGAAGAAGGAAGATGCGTTCCTGCTTAGCGATGAGTAAATGCCAGATCTTCGATACAACGAAAATAATTGATCCAGTTTCTCCTCAAGCGCTGAAGATTCTTTTCCTGCTGCGTTATATGTCCTGATCACTTTCATGTTCCGTATCCGGTCTATATAAAAATTAAATATCCCTCCTTCTGCCACAGATATCTTTTCTACTAATACCTTTATTTTCCTGTTCCATAGCCGGTTGAGTATGATAGAAAAAGGGAACACGCTCAACGCTACCAGGAACAGTTTGTAATCGAGCAGTAACAGCATGGACGAAAGGCCTGCAATGGAAAATATATTATAGGAAAGCCTTAAAATACTATTGGTGAGGAAATATTGTATCTTATGTACTTCCTGGTTTACTTTCTGAATAATATCGCCTGGGTTATTCTCTTCAAAATAAGCATAGGGCTGCCGCATAAGGTTACTGAAAAGGTTTTGCTTGATATTATGCACCACTTTGTTAGCGATCCAGGTGCTTATATAATCCGACCAGAACCCTATCAACATCCTCAACAGGTAAATGATGATCAACACTCCCAATACAGCAAGCAATCCCGCATAATCCTTTCCTGGTATATACTGATCAATGATGAGCTTTAGCGCATAGGGAGAGGCCAGTCCTGCAAGTGTACCAGCTATCATCAATACAAACAACAACAACTCCCTGACCCAGAAGGGATACAGATAAGAAAAAAATACCTGGTAGTCTTTCCATTTCATGATCAAACAGCTATGTTGTTTCAAGTATTGGTTGTAATGAAAAAAAAGACCTGATGACCTTTTCAAGGCCAGGGTACATGCCTGAGGTATCCTGAAAGAGCACGATCCCGAAAGGGGTCAACAGATCGTACAACGCGGCGAGGCGATGATTTCCTTCAGTGCCAGCCAGTAAAAAGCAACATCTCCTGATACCGCTTAGCCCGATGGCAGTATGATAGTTACTCCATATTCGTTCTACCGGTACTTCTTCCGTAACATATATCAGCAGTGCATCAGGCTGAATGCCTTTCAGGAAAGACAGTCCGGCCAGAGAGGATCCTCCAGGTGCATCAGTTGGCACCACTGCTCCTGGCAAGCCCGTAAGAATAAGATCAGGACGCCGGCAATGTTGCACTGCTTTTAATATCCATTGGAGTGATTTCCCGGTTTCGATATCATTGTCGGATAAGTGCGCATCATTCACAGAATAGGAAAAGTCGGCGCCCAATAGTTCTCCTTGTGCTACCGGAGCAATATATGCCACATCATAGCCCTCATTATTGAGCTGCCGGTAAAGACTGGCCTGGAGCGAAACAATCTCCCCTGAACTGGTACCAACTGTTGCTACCACTGGTATTTCCAGCGGCTGTATATCATCGAAACACCGGAAATCATCGAGGTCCTCTTTGCGCAATAGCGATAACGCTATTTGCACCGGCGTCTTGGTTTCGGCTTTCAGTTCAAGCAGCAGGCCATAGTCTGCCTCATCATATACAATAAAATGTTTTCCTTTCTTCAACAGGAGCTTTATCTGCTGGTATACCGGCCCGCTGTTATAAGCGGTTAAAAGCGAACTTAATCTTCCCAGCGCGATAGTATCAAATGTTGCGCACAACTCGGGAGGCGGAATTAAAGACGGCACCTCATTAGCAAAATAACTATGTTGCCAATATTGATAGATCAATCCCCTGCATGCTTTTACGCCAGCCGCAAAAACAGCTTTCATGCCCTCGTCATAGAGCGGCATAACGAGCACCCGTTGAGCAAAATCGTATCGCAAAAGCGGTGCAAAATATTTTTCAATAACTTGTTCTTTCCTTTCATAGCCGGGGGCATGAACAGCACAAGGCAGTTTAAGCGGATAGCGAAACGCTGCCTGGCTGGCTTTGCTGGCAAGAGCAGCTTTAAGATGATTGACATTGCGTGTAGGCAAGCGATCCATCAATATTACCATTTCGCCGGTTACTTTTGCACAAGAGAAGCTTGTTCCGAAATAGAGCTGCCCATTAAACGTAATTTCTCCTTTTGTATAGAAGTCGATGGCGGCGTGTTCCATGTATACCAGTTCCACCGCTGCGGATAAATCCAGGCACCCCACGCCGATCACCTCAGGGTGGCATGCGGGGAAACATATTTTATCATCCAGGCGACCAGCGGCAATAATTGGTATATGCCGGTTATAAGCCTGGCGGCAAATTTCATAAAGCGGCGCACTGATCTGATCTGACTCAATACCAAGGCTTACATTGATGATATCTACTTGTTGACTAATACACTCAGCGATCGCCGCTACCAGGATATCCGGATCAGCCTTCCATTGTTCATCAAAAATCCTCAGCATATAAAACTGTATATTATTGCTGTACTGCCATATCGTAGCCACACAGGCAGTTCCGTGCCCCAGCAAATCGTTAATATCCTCATCAGATATTATCTGTCCATTTTCATCTTTATAAAAATGCACACCCGTTATCCTGTCGGAAGGTATCTTAATACCCGACTGATTAACGCCACTGTCAATTATTCCTACTTTTAACATGTTTCAACGGTTCCGTTCCGGCTAACTATTTTTGATGCATGTTCCTGCTCTCCTGCGAAATTATACTCGTAAATAGCTGCCATCCTTTCTTCCATAAAATATTTCCAGGCAGAGCATATTTTGCTTTCTGCATTCGAGATGAACCGCATATTGCAATTCTCCTCGCAGATAGGAAGCACCTTGCAGGTCTGGCAATCTGGTTGCTTTGTTTTATCAAACTTCCGGTACATATCCAGCTCTTCCTTCAACGGATCGAATTCACCGATATGCTGTATACGCTTCGTTTTGTCGTTGATAGTATTGTAACATTTGTGGATATAGCCGCCATCATCCACCGAAATAGAGTTAGGGCTTTCTACTGTTCCACAATAAAATTCTGCAAAACTTGGATAAGCGAAATTCAGCTTTCTGGGTGGCAGTTTATTCTTCTCTGCCCACTTATTATACCGCTCCATCTTGAACCGGGTAAATTCTTCTTTTGATCGTTGGTATTCGTAACTGGTGTAGTAAACATCCTTATCCTGGTTATATCCAAGAAAGTTGTAAAATTTCGGGGCCCAGCTAAAATCTACTTCATTGGCACGCTGAGGCCACACCCCACTTGCTTCCAGGTCTTCAAACATTTCGGTCAGGTTATCGAAAACAGCTTTATCTCCATTAATGCGTATCGTTATTTTAAATTTACCAGCCGGCATGGCTACGAGGTTGGCAAGTATTTTGTCATAAGTTCCTTTTCCATTCAGGTAATAACGTACAGAGTCGTGCATACGTTTGCTGCCGTCTACAGTAATCTGCAGGTTGCTTACCTTACACTTTTCCAACAATGCAAATGCTTTCTCATCCAGCAAGGTACCATTGGTAATAATGGAGGCAGAATAATCTATGCCGTGTTCTTCGGCCAATGCTATCACATAAGTGGAAAACTCCTCGATGGTATTCTTTCTCATCATCGGTTCTCCGCCAAACCATTCAATGCGGATATGTTTTACCGGAGCAGCATGCGGATGTATGATCCTTTCTTTCATGAATAGTTTCAATGCCTCCATATTCTCCTTACCGAGGTATTTCACATCATGATCATCACCGGTTTTATCTCCCTGATAACAATAGGGGCAATTCATGTTGCAGGTATTGGTAGGAGAGATCACCATGAACAAGGTATCTGACGAGTCAAATACCTTCCGGTTGCCGGCGGCCCGGCCACGCACCAATTCAAATTCATTGACCTCTCTTGGAATAATCATCTGATGGCTCATCAACATCTCAATTACATCTTCATCCAGGTAATGGATTTCCATGCTGTTCAGTTTGGAACAGCGGAGCCCTACTTCCCAGTCCAGCTCAATCATCGAGTTGGACAAGGAATTATAGACAAGGTAAATGTTCCTTGTCGGGTGCGGAATAAAGAAATTATAATAGCTTAATTTAAGATCGGGTATCATAACAGAACTTTGTGGCGTGAGAAAAAAGGCCATTACGGAACAGAAAGCTCCGCAATGACCCTTGGTAAAACACATCAGAACAGCACTTCATCTCCACCTGTGGGGCTGGTTACGCACCAGGCATTTGAAGAGTAGCCTGTTTCGCAGGTCCTGCCACTGCTGGTGTTGCTGTAGCCGCTGTTGCAATAAGGAATCACCAGATTCCTGTACTCATTTGAACCTGTGAGGGTCAGATCAATTCTTTGGGGTTTGATCAGGTCCCTCATTTTTTTCTTTTGATTTTCTTTTTTCTGGTTGTCCATAAAGAAAACATTGAATGGTGAAAGAATAGGTATTTACTATATATCGACATGATATATACCAATGGATAAACCTGCGTACCGCATGCAATTCATCTATGAACGGTCGCCTGGCGCTCTTTTGAGAGCAAGCTGTATGCTACGCTGAGTATTTTATCATCATAAGGATAAAGGTCCCGGTAACTTTCCAGAGGAACCTGGACATCCGGGTTGATCCCTCTCATTTCTATACTTCCACCCATCTTGTTATTGAGCGAAAATTTGTTCAGGATATTCACGTGCATAGTAATATTCAAAGGGAGATAGAATATATCGCCACTTGCATAGGAGCCAGCAGTTTTCTCATTGCCGATCACTGTTGCCCGGGCATAGTTCCTGAGTGTGCTGGTAAAAATTTCCGATGCGCAGGCAGTGTTATTATCTACGAGTATGAGCACCTTCTTATCTGAAAGATTCAAAAACTGATTCGGGACTACTACATTAGGGCCTTCCACTTCACAACTGTCGCTGTAAGCATAGGAGCTCCTGGATATCAATATAGGCTGTTTCAGAAAACAGGAGAGCATTTTAAATGCTTCTACCTCCAGTCCTCCGCTATTACCTCTGAGGTCGAAAATGATAGCGCCGGCTTTACTAATACGCTCGCGGTGATTATAAAAGTAGAGCCAATCGCCCGCATCCCATCTATTCAGGCGGTAATAGCACGCATCATCTTTCCAGGATATCTTTCTATGCACCGGCTTGAAATTATCAGGGATAGCAATCGCTTTATTGTAATAATAACTAACCATCTTTCTTTGCCCTTCATCCATCACTTCTATAGTAGTAGAATCGCCCTGCGCTTTATACAACAGCCGCGATACCGCCATATTCTCCCGCTCCTGTTCGCCACCATAATAACGCATGGAGATGGTTTTCATATAGCTGTTGGCAGGTACGCCATCTACCGACAAAAGTTCATCACCGGGCTTCACTTTACCCTGCAGCGCCTGATCAAATACAGCAATGACTTCCAGGCGCCCATTGATTCTCTTGACGTAAACAGGGCCACTGTTAAGCGCAGGAGATTTTTTCTCTAAATAAAAATGTCCATCAGAAAAAGAGCTAGCCAGGCTGTCAATTACAGATAGCTTCCGGTCAAAAGACACGCCTGATTTCCCCAGCGTATCGAGAAAAGACACAATTCGCTTTTTATCCAGGTGATGTTCTTTATAATATGGATATTTATGAATAATCAGCTGCAACAATGCAATAACGCTATCTTCAAGATGCTCTCCTGATAACGGAAATGCTGGTTGAAAAGCAAATGCCTGCGCGTAGGTATCTCTGAAGATAGTGAACGCTGACAAGGGATAACAGTTGCCTATTTCAGCAATAGTATAGGAAGGCGCCGCATTTGCGGCATCACCTGTTAACTGGTAGAAAAAGCATCCTTTCGCTGGTTCATCCTGTACCCGGTGCGTATACAACCTTAACTCGCCAACAACAAACGACCAGGGGTCATGTGCTTGCTTTTTCTTTATACTCACAAACAGCCTGCTAACAGCAACACTATCAGCTCCTTGTTGCATCAAAGGTATTTCCAATGGTTGTTGATACTGATCCCATGTCACCTTAACCGACCGGGCATACACTTGCCCCCTCTCATCCTCAAACCCGATGGTGTATTCCGAAATATTGTCTGTATAACAATTAATATACAGGAATGAATTTCTTTTATCCAGATGGATACAATTTGGTAAGGAAGCCTTACATATAGTATCGTCCATTGCACCAGGAAAAGAAGATCTCTCCGGATAGTAGCCGGTTGTTTCAACCTGCTCATGCAGATCAAAAGCAGGCCCAAAGAAGGTAAAACCTTTACCTGACGGCCACTTCAGAAAATGTGTCAAGTCTATTGCCGTCTCCCGACTTACCTTCTTTACGCGCACATCCCATTGTGCACAGGCATACGTCGACCACAGCAATGTACTTACCAATAAGGCATAGCTTCTGAGACGCTTCATGCGTAAACAATATTTAAAACAAGAAAATGAAAACAGGCAAAAGGTTATAATGCAAAGGCCTTCTTATCCTCACTATTTATTTTCACTGTTCGGCTATCTTTACTTTCAGGAACAATGTGCGATCACCTGCTTTAATGATATTATTAATGAAGTAGATCGGGTTATACAAGGTCCGTCTCAATGGTCACTCTGCATGGATTACAGTCTTCACAGGGCTCGTAACAAGACAACTTCAATTTTTTAAGTCAAAAATAAAATTTGATTTCTTTAAGGGTTTGATTCTTCGGGTTTATCTTTATTTCATGATAGTAAAATGAAATTAGTGAAATAATATTGAAATTTCATTTTTGGCGCTGATTTTTTTTTCAAGGAAAATTGATCTGTCAAACACCATATAAATCAATGGTTACAGGGAAATCACATGTGAATGATGTAAGATAAGAAGCAAAAAAAAACGGAAAACTATTCATTAATTTTTCTATTTTTATAAAGCACGTTTTACCCAAAAAAATTGTTGTAATTAGCCCAGATCACCCGCAAATCAGAACAATGAAACCCACGAAAACAGATATCTCCTATGACTACAAACACATTCTCCCCCGATACCATTATCACGCGGGTACAATCAATACTGCTGGAAGAAGTAGTAAGTTGTGATAGGCTTCCGCATGGCATGACCAATTTCAATTATAAAATATGTACTATACAGGACGCATATGTTTACAGAATTCCTGGTGGTGGCGCCAACTTATTGATTGATCGGAAAGAAGAGAAAGATGTGCTGCAGCAGATTTCCTCTCTTGGTATTGACGTAGAGACGATATATTATGAATCCATCTCCGGTATTAAACTAACAAGGTTCGTAGAAAACATCCCCCTATCAAGTTGTCCTTTTATAGAAAGATCGCAGCTCGTAGCTGGAATGTTGCAACGCCTTCATGCATCCGGAATTACTTTCAAAAACACATTTGACCCTATGGAAAGGATATCCTTCTACGAAAGTGTACTGATCGATTATCACATCCCTTTCTTCCATGATTTCCCGATCGTCAAACAGCAGCTTGCATCTATCTGCCGCCATCTTCTCCCTACATCTTCTGCCGAGCTGGTACCGTGTCATAATGATATTGTGCCTGAGAATATCCTGCTAACACCACGCGGCAAAGCATATCTGATCGATTGGGAATACGCAGGCATGAACCATGTGTTCTGGGATCTCGCCTCTTATTGTATAGAAAACAATCTGAGTACAGAAGAAGAAGAAATATTCCTGTATATATATCTCTCAAGGCCGATAGCAGATGTAGACCTGCAAAATATGCTGCTCTTCAAGGCGCTTCAGGATATTCTGTGGTCATTATGGTCTGCAGTGAAAGTACACTTCGGCGCCAACTTCGGTAACTACGGCGCAAACAGGTACCATCGAGGGCTCGGCAATCTCAGCATATTACTGCATTTAATCAAATTCAAATTACACAACTATGTCCCTTATTAAGTACTTAAAGAGCTACAGCACTTCTGGCACATTCATCAGCTCATCACGAACTGCAATTAACAAACTTACTAATGATGATACTTTCAAAAGAGCTAAAACAATTGTGGAACTTGGAGGAGGAACAGGAAAAGTATCCAGGCGTATCCTCTCAAAAATGCAGCCAGACGCTTCACTTCTATGCTTTGAGATCCAACCGGGATTTGCCAACGTACTGCACAAGATCAATGATCCCAGGCTGCAAATCATCAATGACTCGGCTGTACACTTACTTCGCTATGTCGAAAAAAATTCTGTTGACCTGATTATTTCTACCTTGCCGCTTTCATTTATCAAACCTGAAGAAAGAAACCATCTCATCATGGATTGCCATACTGCGCTGAAAGAGGATGGCATCTTCCGCCAGCTTTCTTTTCTGTACTTTCCACAATATTTCAATGGCGTATTCAATTCCGTACGCACAGAATTTGCAGTAATAGGCATTCCCCCGGCGGTGCTCTATTTCTGTTTAAAATAAATAATCTTCATGCTTAGAATAGTTTCCAATTATACGACTCAGTCCAGACGGGAAAGGCAGCAGCGAATAAACAATTCCCGCAACTTTCGGCATAACCGCTTCCAGAACCTGATCCCCACTGACACTTATATTAAAGGCACCAATTTTTTTTCTCTCATTTATCTGTACCTGAAAAAACACCAGTCAAGAAAACCGGCATACCCTATCCTGCGTGTCCGGGAAGATCTTGCTACACACGGTCATCATGATCCGGAAATCACCTGGTTTGGTCATTCATCGTACCTGATCAGCGTGAACGGACGCCATGTGTTAGTAGATCCAGTTTTTAGCAACAACCTTTTTTTCTTTCCTCTTTTAAGGATCAGAGAATTTGCAGGAACTGATTCAATAAATATTGATGACTTACCCTCTATTGATGTGGTGATTATCACACACGACCACCAGGATCACCTGGACCTCAACACCATCAAGAGATTAGCTAAGAGTGGCCCCAGCTTCTATATGCCGCTGGGTGTTGGCGCCTACCTTGAACGATTAAAAATTCCACCTGGTAGGATCATAGAGCTGGATTGGTGGGAAAAAGCTGTGCACTCCCCGGAGATCAAACTTACCGCTACACCGGCAAGGCATAATTCAGGCAGAGGGCTCACGAATAACAAAACACTTTGGGCCTCTTTTGTACTTGAAATACATGGCTATAAGATCTTTGTTGGTGGCGACTCCGGATACGCCAACCATTTCAAGGAAATTGGAAAGCAATTTGGCAGCTTTGACCTGGCGGCGCTTGAATGCGGACAATATGGAAATAACTGGCCAGATATTCACATGAGTCCTGAACAAATGGCCATGGCCGCCGCAGACCTGAAAAGCAAGATACTGCTTCCTGTTCATTGGGGACGATTTTCACTGGCACTCCATCCGTGGCAGGAGCCTATACTCAGACTGGAAAAAGCGCTCCAATATACGGTGATCAAAATACTGCATCCGGTTATCGGAAAGAGAACGCCAATCTCCGGGCAGCTGCCAACAAATAAATGGTGGCTGCAAGCAGATCAGAGCAAACAAGCTTTATAAACATCCTGCTCATTTATTACCATCCAAATAATATTCAAAGGATTTAAATGATACAATAACCGTGTCTTTTGTTCTCTCACAAACCTGATCCTCTTAGCGCGCTCACCATCCCTGATCGATCTGATTATCACGTCCAGCGCCTGTTCCGGATTTCTCACATCTATCCGTACAAAGGCTCTCGAATCAACAAAAGATTCCAGGTTGGTGCATCCGTCGTAAAAACACAGGCACTCAGCAATAACAGGATCAACAAACTTCTCGGTAAAATAATTATCGATGAAAGAGTTTTCACACGCAAAATGATATTTATAATTCCATAATGCCTGATACTTATCAATAATTTCACCTTTATATGCCTGCAGGCGAGGTAACAGTCCCATGCCGCAAGGTCGTCCCCACAAGCTAAAACCAGCCGCTATGGCATGATCCAGCAAACACACCAGCTCCAGGCGCCGCTTATGCCCTTCCATCGTGTACAGCTCACTCGTTACAGCAGAAAACAATTCCCGTTTGCGCAAGCCCAAGCGCTCAATTTTATTGCGATGTCTGGCCGCTATGCAACTCCAGAATGGAA
This sequence comes from Chitinophaga vietnamensis, assembly GCF_902167635.1. Classification (GTDB taxonomy): domain Bacteria; phylum Bacteroidota; class Bacteroidia; order Chitinophagales; family Chitinophagaceae; genus Chitinophaga; species Chitinophaga vietnamensis. The sequence goes on along the minus strand of NZ_CABHMS010000003.1, from coordinate 119,982 downwards.
GCGCCAGGTACACAGGTAATACCGCCGATGAAGCATGCGGAATATGATGACTGGAATCCGGTGGCTCCGTTAATACCGTGATAGCCCGGGCAGGGTCGTAATCGTAGCCGGGATAAGGATGGGTTAATATAATCAGACGATCATAGTTGTCGTGCGTCACAAATTCGATGTTCTTCCAGCTACCAGTGCCAAAGGAAAAGAGCTTGATAGCCTCCATCAGCGATACGCTATCTTCCCAGAAACAAGTTACTTTTACTTTGATCTTTGCATGCTTCATAACCTACCATATCATTCTCCCCGAGCTGTCTGTAGAGATATCTACCAGCAAGGGATTGAAGTCTTCCCGCTCTAACCGGTGAGACCATGGGTACACAATAATTTTAGTTCTCCAATGAGAATAGCTGATATCAAGACACTTCAACGGATCTTGCGGTATTTTAAAGCTGGCGCCTTCAAACACCGCTGTACTAAATGGTTTATATATCTCTTGGGGATAAACCGTTCCGCTTTCAAAAATAATCTGTTTCTCTCTTTCTTCATAAAACCAGATGTCTACAAAAGGAAATTTATAGGAAAAACCTGGTATATCTTCTCCCTCATCAGACCATATCTTTGCATATCTCACTTGCTCATCTCCCCAAAAAAAGAAACCTGTCCTCAAAACACTCGTGGCTGCTATCAAAGCCTGCAGTTTCTCATAGGCAGCCTTGTCCAGAGCCAGGTCTACATCATCATCCCATGGCATAATGCCGTTGTGCCGGATATGCCCAAGCAAAGAGCCATCACTTAAAACCAGATCTATTGAATGATCCATGGCAATACGGCTGATGATCTGCATCATCTCCCTTATCTGCTGCTTATGCAACACCGACCACCCATCCATCATAAATGCCGCTTCTCTCAGTGCATCATTCCTCTGCTTCAGCTGATGTGTATTTTCCGAGTAAACAAAACAATCCAACTGCGTACAATCCACTTCCAGTCTGCCTTCCATTGACATTGTCAATATCTCTTCATCAACAGGCTGCCTGATCTCTTTAATGCCAAGCAATCCAGCCACTCCCTTTCTGCTTATAAAATAGGCTTGCAGGCCCCAGTAATATCCGAGCAGATAATGTGGATTAGGTACTTTCCCCTCTTCACCCGGTTCAAATGGGAAAAGCACATCCCATTCTCCGTCTTCTTCAAGCATCTCACGGATGTTGTTCAACTGTTCACCAAACGTTTCAGCGAAGTGTGCTGTATCTTCCATCACCAGGCAATAGGGGGCATCTGTTTGTTCAAACTGCTGCCAGATATGATAATGAGTAGCAAATAATTCGCATTCATATCCCGAGATACTGAATCCATACTTGCTGCGCATGAAATCGCGATCCAAGTGAAGCGGATCATCCGGAACAAACGCTACTTTGTTTACATCAATCAACTTGATTCCATGAATCGGTATAGGGGACAAGCCATCTACACGCTCCTGACGTATTTTATATATAAGCATAATGTTCAAAATTCCTGGAGGATCAACCGGGTATTTATGTTTCCGGAACGAATCCATGCTTTTCGTGAATATGTACCGTATGTCTTAAACGGTTTTCGCAACGCGTAAAAATATCTGGAGTTTCCCTTATTTCATTCCTGTTGCTAATATCGGAATACCCAAAGTCTTTCTGAATGGATATAAAGGGGAAAAAGACCATTTTCTCATCGATGATTTCAGAAAGAAAATCGTCTGCGGTTACGGTGTCGTCAAACTCACTGGATAAAATCTTGTCGAAGCTCTTTCGGAAAAGCACGAGGAACTGTGTTGACCAAAAAACATCAATCCAGTAACGGGTGGTGGTAACAGGTATCGCCTGTGTAAAGTGTCCGATCCCTCCTATCAGCAGCCCGGCGCCCTGACTATAGGCCTCTGCCACATTCCGGAGAAAAAGTTCTTTCGAATAGGATTCTGTGAACTGATGATCATCTTCACAAATAATAATGATGTCGTCATCGCCAGCTGAAGCGATCTCCAATATTTTCCTGATGGTCTGCCATAGGCCAACAGCGCCGATCTTGTGTTTGCAGGCTGGAACGATCGTCACTTCAAATTCGTCTCTTCCATTGAATTCATTCCTGATATGTTCTCGCCTTTCTACTCTTTCGGGAAGGTTGATAACATATGTAGGGATACAAACCTGCTCCATATCTTCTGTACTCAGTCCGATCGGAGTACGTGATAAGAGCCTGTAATAATTGGAAATCTTGTTAATGCTATCTACCTTGGCGGCGCTGTGTTCAAACATGTTGCGGGCTATTCCTGCGTCTATTGTATCGCGGCGAATAGACACAAATGGATGAACGAGCAGCTTGCGTCCCTGAGGCCTGTATGCTTTCAAGTTAACATCATCGCCACTTCCGCCGGTAGCTGCCAATACCGGTTGAAAGAATTTTCGAAAGAAGATAATAAACTGAAAACCATCAAAACCATCTACCCAATATAAATGTTCTGCCACCCTTATCGCATTATCAAAGCTGCTGGCGCCGCCAATCAGAATATCGGCATCCATATGCTTTGCAGCATTGATACTCTCAGCCAGGTATGCTGGAGAATAATCGGCAGTAAATAGATGATCGCCTTCGCCTATCAGCACCAGTTCAGGTCCATCGTCCGGCAAGCCGCGAAGGATACGGGCTACGGTGTTCCACCACCCTTCACTCTCACGCTCGTTGCAAAACGTCACTGCAAACTCGTTGCGGTCGGCGAATGTATTTCTGGCATATGCCTCAATACCAGGATACTTTTTTTCGTTGAGAATAATATACGTTGGAATAGGAAACGGGTATTGCATGGGAAACTACTTAAGCGTTACAACTGATGTGATTCGATTATTTTCTGCCAATTTGAGGTCATCTATTTTATCCACTTCAAACCAATCATCAGAGGCAATTTTTATCACTGCGATATGTAACAGGAGAATATTATCTATCACAATCTGGTCCCAGTACTGATTTCCGATATCAGGAGCAACCCCGCTCAAATAGGCGGTTATCCTGTCCGTCAGCTCTTTCTTTATAAAAGCGGTAGCTTCCGCATTCCAAAACGATATACCCGACATAATATAATCTCCTGCATTACACCGGGCTTCGCCGAGTTCGGTGAGATTACCATTGATAATATTATAAACGTGATTATCAAATTCAATCACCCACTCCCTGGCAATATCTTGTTTAATACCCGTGAAATAAGCCGATCCAGTAAGATGCTGCTGAAGGAAATTTTTATTCAGATAAACGTCACCTTCTATAATATAAGTTTCATAAAGATACTCCCGGCACAACCAGAGCGAGTAGATGTTGTTGCATTGTTCATAGGCATCATTATACACCAGATGTACCCCGTACTTCTCTTTCAGATAAGAAAACCGTTCGTGCATATAGCCCGTCACAATATATATTTCTGAAACGTCTCTTGCCAGTAGAAATTCAATTTGTCTTTCAATGATAGGCTGGCCACCTACTTTTACCAAGGGTTTCGGCGTGTGCGTGGTCAGGGGCAATAACCTGCTTCCTTTCCCTGCCGCCAGGATAATAGCGTTCATGGGTTTGAGTTAACGTGTTGAAGGCTGCAAACAAATATTTTCATTGTCGTTGTTTCTAAAATACAATTTTTTTATTGCGGGATAAAAAAATGTTTCAATTTTCGGCCATACAGGCATCCGGGGCATCTTCGGCAATATCCACTCAACTATTCTAGTTGTTTTTCTAACGGAAAAACGTGATTTTTCATGTCGCCTTTGCCGAAAATATAGTCATGCTGTAACTTGCCGGACCTTTCATTAAAAACACTTATCCTCACCATGCAACAATTACAGCAAGAAGTACTGCAGCTTCGTCGCCAGATGAATTATTTTCGTATATACGCCATTGTCTCATCTGTACTGATCTTTGCCTTTATCGGCTTCGGCTTTCGCAAATCGCAAGATGATATCGTTAAAAGTTTACGCGCTGAGAAAATTGATATTGTAGAAGCAGATGGCACCGTCCGTCTTGCGCTGTTCAACAGCAAAAACATACCACCGGCTATCGTTAGGGGCAAAAAACTAAGCCGCGAGGGAGCAACTGGCGCCGGCTTGATGTTCTACAACACAGAAGGTATAGAATGCGGTGGCCTTACCTTCTCAGGCAAAAAAGGAAAAGATGGCAATGGTGAAAGCGACCTGGGCATGACCCTGGACAAATACAACCAGGACCAGACCGTCAAGCTCGCCTACGAGCAACAGAATGGAAATGAATACAAGGGGCTAACTGTCTATGACCGTGCTGACTACCCGATTGATATCACCATGACCACCATCGACTCCATTCGCGCCCATATAAAAGATTCCGCCCAACAAAGCAAAGCATTTGACAAACTGATACAAGAAGGCGTATTCGGCACGGTTCGTATGGTTGCCGGGCAATACAACAAACGTACGGGCGTTTTCCTGCGCGACAACAAAGGGAAATTAAGACTGGAGATGATCGTGAACGACAAAAATGAACCAGAGATCTTGTTCTACGATGAAAATGGTACTGTGCACAAAAAAATAACTTATTAAATCTTCACAACAGGAGGGAGAGCATGCGTTCTCCATCCTGTTTGTCCGTTAAAAAAGAGCTGAACAATGGTCAGCTCTTTTTTATGGTTTCTCAGCAATCAGCTTCAACACATACTCCATCTGTGTATCACGTTGCTGCATAAAATCGGTGAAGGATGGCCATACCGTATAGTCCGGAATAATGCCCCTTCCTTGCGGCTGATCAGGCTTCAGCGGCGCATCCTGCGTTACGTTCACAATGGAGAACTTCGTTTTTATCCTTGAATGCGGCAGTTCATATACCAATGGCATATGCCCGTTGTGGCGATAGTACCCTCCTGTCGTTTCCACGCCCACAATAGTCACATTGCGTGCATAGGCCTTCACTAATGAAGCCAGGTGCGATGCCGCAGAAGCTACGTCTTCATCGATCAGCAGGTACAGCTTTCCTTTGAAGCCCGGGCGTTTGGGCTGATACACCGGGTTGTGTTTAATATCCTGTATGCTCCGGCCATCGTGGAATGCGGGAAAATAATCTTTCAAAGTCCGCTTCCCCTCTGCCTTGGCAGCAGAATCCATCTTTGTAGCAGTAGCAGTGCCCCAGAAATATGTTTCATAAGGAATATCATTACCAAAAATCGTATAGGCCATCACGTTCTCTTTGAAACTGGTATCTGTGAGGTACATCATTGGTTGCTCAAAATTGGGATCACTGCCACCGGGATTACCGCGGATATCCAGTACCAGGTGAGGAACATGGTTAGTATCCAGCAGTTTGAATACGCTGTCGATAAACGATACGTATACCGGGAAAGCAGGATCATTAGCATCATCGGCCATGGTAAATATCCGCAGGCTCAACAAGCCCGTGGAAGGGTTCACCATTTTGAAACTATATTTAGGCTGCACCTTGTAATCGATCAGACTGTCCACCGGTGCACTGTAACGCGCTAGCAGGTTCTTGTTCCGCTGGTCCAGCGACACCGCTGGCACGGTTACCGTTTGCACCTTCGTAGCCCCCGGCGCCGTGAAACGGATTGCAAAACTATCCTGCAAACCATACTCATAAAGGTAACGCAGGCCATAGCTCCGGTTTACACTGGCAGACCATTTCTGCGTCTGGTTATAACCGTCTGTGGTGTTGTATTTATAAAAAGATGACATCAGTTCCTTATCGGTTACTCCATTGATGCTCAGCACCCGTGATCCTGCCGGTATCTGGTCAGTTTTGCTGTTGAAGATCATCTGCCCTTCGATATACTTCATCGCAAAAGGAAAGAAAGCACGCTGGCGGTTGAGATACGCCACCAGCTCGGCCGATGGCTCCGTGTAGTTATGGCAGCTGCCCTCAAAATCTGTCAACTGCAAAATGATCTTAAAAAAGTCGATGGTCCCCATCGGCCGCCGTACCTGCCCGAAAGCCCATTTGTAAATACTATCGATCTCCTTTTTACTCCGGTAGGTATACAAACCGGAATTGGCCTGTTTACGAATATCAAGGAGTACTTGCAGGTCCTGCTTCATTTCGTTGGGCTGAAGCTGCCGGTTAAAAGTAACAAGACTGTCGCCAGCGGGTTTCATCATGGGTTGTGCCCAGCCCTGGTGTGCTAACAGTAACAAAAAAAATATTTTTCTCATGGCGCGAATCTACTAAAATACACCAAAGACACCCACCATAGAAAATGGTTGCATCTTTAAAATAACAAAGGAGGCACGTGACCAGCACATGCCTCCCCGGGGTTATTCTGCTAGCCTATGTTATGATAATCGTTTTTTATCAGTATTGCGGTAAGCATAATAGAAGATCACCGGCAACGCAAAGAGGTCGAAGATGATATCCGTTATCAAACCTGCGATCACCACGGTAGCCAGCGGCCGGGAGGTTTCGGAACCAATGCCGGTCGATAAAGCCGCTGGTATCAAACCAATGGCGCCCATCATTGCCGTCATGATAACAGGCCTGATCCTCGACTGCACACCGTTTCGTATCGCCTCCGGGAACGACATCCCCTTGATCTGCATATTACTCTTGAACTTCGTGATCAGTATCACCCCGTTCTGCACACTGATACCGAACAAGGCCACAAAACCAATACCGGCAGAGATACTGAAGTTCATATCGCGCATCAGCAACAGCAGGATACCGCCAATGGTAGCGAAAGGCACATTCAGCAATACCAGGCTGCAATCCTTGATATTACCGAAGAGAATGAACAGCAACACAAAGATGATGACCAGCGTAATCGGCACCACCACCTGCAATCGGGCCGTGGCGCGTTGCTGGTTCTCGAAATCGCCCGCCCATTTGTATTGATAGCCTGGCGGCAGTTTCACATGACTATTCACTTTCTCCTGCGCCTCCGCAATGGCGCCACCCATATCCCTGCCGCGCACAGAGAATTTCACAGCGGCATAACGTCTGTTCTTTTCGCGGAAGATGAGGATAGGACCTGTTTTCATCGTGATGCGCGAGATCTCTTTCAACTGCACCTGTGTGCCGCGCAAGGTAGGCACCATCAACTTGCCGATCTCCACTTCCGTTTTGCGGTATTCCGGCATGTAGCGCACCCGCAGGTCGAACTTACGGTTGCCTTCATATATCTGCGTAGCCGCTTTACCACCGATCGCCATCTCGATCACGGCCTGCGCATCGGCAGTGGCAACGCCGTAAGTAGCCATCTTGTTCTCGTCCAGCTCCACCCTGAGTTCCGGCTGACCGATATTCTGTATCACGCCAAGATCTTCGATACCTTTTACTGTCTTCAACTGGTTGTAAACCTGCGTAGCACGGTTGGCGATGGTATCGATATTCTCACCAAACACCTTCACTGCGATGGAACCTTTCACACCCGACGCCGCTTCCTCTACGTTATCCATGATAGGCTGCGAGAAGTTCAGCACTACGCCGGGATAGATCGCGAGGCGTTGCTGCATCCGTGCAATGATGTCTTCTTTCGTTTCTTTCCGCTTCCACTCATCTTTCGGATAAAGATCCACCGCAAACTCTATGTTATAAAAACCGGTAGCATCTGTACCATCATCCGGTCGCCCTGTTTGTGATACCACCTGTTTCACTTCATCGAACTCCCTGAGAATGCCGCGCATCCGGTTGGCTGCCTGTACCGACTCGTCCAGCGAAACGCTCATGGGCAGCGTAGCGCGCACCCAGAGAGCGCCTTCATTGAGTTGCGGCAGGAACTCCGTGCCCAGGAAACGGAAGGCGAAGAGGCCGCCCAACAATGCAAATCCCGAGATCAGCAAAGAGAGCCGCTTATGCCGCTGCGCCCAGTCGAACATCGACAAACGCCCCTTCACCACATACTCCACAAAAGGATTGTGTTTCTCTTTTACATTTTTGTTCAACAGAATGCTGGTCATCACCGGCACAAATGTGAGCGTGAGCAAAAGCGCGCCCAGCAAGGCAAAGCCCAGCGTATAAGCCAAAGGAGAGAATACTTTTCCTTCTACTTTCTGGAAAGAAAAGATGGGGATCAGGCCAGTGATGATGATCAGTTTGGCGAAGAAGATAGATTTACCGGAATCGGCAGCCGTTTTCTTGATGAGGCCCAGTTTCGATAATTTATTGAAACGCTCCATGCCCACGCGATGCGCCAGTTCGTCCAGGGCTACGAATATCCCTTCTACCATCACCACCGCTCCATCTATGATGATACCAAAATCTACCGCCCCCATCGATAGCAGGTTAGCGTTCATTCCTTTCAAACGCAGGCAGATAAAGGCAAACAAGAGCGACAAAGGAATGATGAGGCCCACGATCAGCGTGGTGCGCCAGTCGGCCATGAAGAGGAACACCACTACCGTTACCAGGATAATACCTTCGATCATGTTATGCAACACCGTGTGTGTGGCATAATCGATCAGGTTCTGACGATTGTAGTAAGTATCAAGCCGCACATCTTTCGGAAGGATGCTTTCATTCAGCTCTTTCACTTTCTCTACCACATTCTTCACTACTTCGCTGGGGTTCTCTCCTTTTCTTTGCAGGATGATACCTTCCACCACATTATCCGCGGTATCGCGGCCCACCTGCCCAAGCCGCGGCAGGTGCGATTCCGACACCTCTGCCACGTTCTTCACCAGGATAGGAATACCGTTCTGGTTATCGACGATCACATTTTCGATCTCCTGTATATTGTTCAGCAGACCGATACCACGTACCACATACGCCTGCGAATTTTTTTCGATGATATCCCCGCCCACATTGAGGTTCGTGCGCGACAATGCTGCATACACCTGCAAGGGCGTGATATTGAGGTCCGCGAGCTTCTTGGGGTTTACGCTTACTTCATAAGTTTTTGCCTCGCCGCCGAAGCTCACGATATCGGCTACGCCAGGCACGGAAAGCACCTGCCGTTCCACGACCCAGTCTTCCAATGTTTTCAGCTCGCGCACCGAATGTGTTTTACTGCGCAGCGTGAAGCGATAGATCTCGCCCGTAGGGCCGGTAGGCGGCTGTACCTGCGGGTTGATATTATCCGGCAAGCTTACGCTCTGCAATGCGTTCACCACCTGTTGCCGTGCGAAGAAATCCTGTACATCATCTTCAAAGATCAGCTTCACTACCGACAAGCCAAAGAGCGTGGTAGAACGTACATCTGTTTTCTTCTGCACGGTATTCATCGCCACCTCGATAGGGACGGTCACGAAGCGCTCTACTTCTTCCGCGCTCTTGCCCGGCCATTGGGTGATGATGGTGATCTCCGTATTGGTCACATCCGGGAATGCCTCTATGGGCGTGCTTTTGAAGCTGTAGATGCCAGCCGCCACGAGCACCGCCACACAGAAGAAAATGAAGACCTTATTTTTTAGCGACAGCGCTATCAGCCGTCCAACAATCTTTTTCATAAAGAGCCATTAATAGTTTCAGGTAATTCGCAGCCATTAACGACCGTTTATATTCAATGCCTGGTAGATATAGAGTTGATTATTGGTGATCACTTTTTCTCCGTCGGCCACGCCGCTGACGATCACGGTGCTGCCATCGATCGTCTGCCCGGTTCTCACTTCCCTGATCTGTATATTGCTCTTGTCTTTTATCACCAATACATAGTTCCTGCTGTTATCGAAGATGATGGCTTTAGATGGAACAGCGGGCAGTTTCACCCTGCTCACGGAGCTGGCCAGCATGATGTTGGTGTACATCTCCGGTTTAAGCAGGTATCCTGGATTATCCAGTTGCATTCTCACTTTCATCACTTTATTCACCGGGTCCAATGCGTTGAAGATCTTGTCTACCGTGCCTGGAAATGTTTTATCAGGATAAGTGAGCGTGGTGATGTTGGCCTTATCTCCCATCTTCACCTTTGCGATATCGGATTCGTAAGCATTAGCGATGATCCACACTTTTTTAAGGTCGGAGATGGTGAAGAGATTATTACCGTTGTCGGGCCTGATCTTCATATTATCTGTCACGAATTTTTCAACAATGAAGCCATCGCAGGGAGCTTTCACTTCAAACTGTGAAGTATTGCCGTTGGTGCCATTCACCTGTAATACTCTTTCCACGCGTTGCAGTTCTGATTGCGCTTTGGCATAGGCGTTCTGCGCAGCGAGGAGGTCTTTGGCGGATTCGATACCGCTTTTATACAGATCTTCTGTTGCGTCCAGGTTTTTCTTGGCGTCGCTCAGGGAGGTTCTGGCATTCACGAGATCGTTGCTGAAGCCCGCCAGCTCTGTACTTTGCATCACGGCGAGCACCTGTCCTTTGTGAACGATATCGCCTAGTTGCACTTTCACTGACTCCACGGTGCCACTGATGAGCGGGTACACGCGGATCACCTTATCGTCGTTAAAAGTGACCTTTCCATTCAGTTGCAAGAGGTTCTCTGTTTCCACTGATTGCGCCGTGTAGATGTTGAGCGTTTTGTAAAGGGAGTCTGACAGCGTAAATCCTGCGTTGCTGTTGTTATCCGCTTTTTCACCGGATCTGCAGCTGGCCATTCCTGCGAGCGTGCAAACAATAACGGCTGCCTGGTATAACGTTTTCATATGTTCCGTCTTTTGAAGTAGCTATTTGTTATAGAAATTAGTGCCGGTGAGAAAGTTGAGATTCTCCAGGGCATTGACCTTGTTAAATGATATATAATTCAGTTGAACGATGTTCTGTTTGTATGAATCATAGAAGTTGAGGAAGTCGATCAGCTGCACATTGCGTTTCACATAGTTCTCATAAACGGCTTTCGACAAGCGGGAGAAATCTTTCTGGAAAGAGGCGTCCATGCCGGTGTACAGCTTGTCTGAAGCGATGGCTTTCTGCATGGCCCGGAATATCTGTTCATCCAGCGTTTTCTCGGTATTCTCCAACAGTGTTTTACTATTTTCGATGGTAGCTTTTGCAGCACGGATATTCCCCTGGTTACGGTTGAAGATGGGGATATTGAATCCTACGCCCACTGAGTTGAAGTTATGGATATAGCTGCCGTTCTTGTCATAAGCCAGTCCCAGCGTGAGGTCCGGAACAGCCAGCGCTTTTTGATAGGCGTACTGTTGTTCGCTGAGCGTAAGGGTGGTGCGGGCGATCATCAGGTCGGTACGGTTCTGACGTGCAGAATCGAGCAGGGTGGCCAGCGGATATCCCATCGGGTTCTGGCGGATCACGGTTTCCGAATCCAGCGTGGGCACGATGTGCGCAGTAGGCGGCAGCAGCAGCATCACGCGCATCTCGCTCTGTTTATCTTCTATCTGGTTCACCAGATCATTCTTCTCGCTTTGCAGGCTGTAGAGTTGCGCGCGGATGCGTATCACTTCTGTTTCCGCGATATAACCTTTGCTCTTCTGTTGTAAGAAGGCGGTATCTACTCTCATCAATCCATTGATCTCTTCATCATATACTTTGAGCGATTGCTGTAAATAATAGATGTTGAAGAAATCGCTGCGGAGCACATATTTCAAAGTACGAAGGAGATCGAAGAGATTGTACTGAGCCAGCTCATAATTGGTTTTGGCGATCTTCACCTGTTTGTTGATCTTACGGGCCAGCAGTATCTGTTGTTGCAGCTGGATGGCCGTTTCGCCATTGGCGCTATCGGTCTCGAACCACTTTTTAGTGTTGGTGTTGTAGGCGCCCTGTGCGATGTTGAAGTTCGGGTTGGGCCACAGGCGTGCCTGTAAAATGAGTGCCTTGGCGGCATCTACATTATATTTCTGGGCGAGCAGCAGCAGGTTCTTTTGCAGGAACATGCTTTCTGCCTGGGAGAGCGTCAGTGTCAGGTCTTGTTGCTTTAAATCCTGTGCAGTGGCCCTTTTCACAGGTAATAGCATGATCATTATCAGGCAGCCCACTGACAAGAGGTTACCGCCCGACATCATTCTCTTAGATATCAGCATAAAAAATAAATAATGAAACGAAGTATCAATCGTCTTTCAAGATGTATCCCATTCCTACAACGGTATGGATAAAGTGCTGCGGAAATCCGCGATCTATCTTATCCCGCAGGTATTTTATATATACGCCCACCCGGTTGGTACGGTTATCGAAGTCTGCCCCCCAAACATTCCGTGCTATCTCTTCGCGGGAAAGCACTTTGTTTCTATTGGCCAGGAAACATTTCAATAAAGCCAGTTCGGTATTGGTCAGGAATATTTCAACGCCGGATCTTATCACGGAGCGGCTTTGCCGGTTGATTTCCAGGTGTGCGCTCTTGTCTGCATCTTCCGGTGGCTGCGTTTTACAGGCGATGCTCACCCGCATCAGCAGGTCGTCCAGGTGAAACGGTCTGACGAGGTAGTTATCCGGTTCGCTGATATGTTGCAACATGCTGAGATGTTCTTTTTGTCTGTCGGAAAGCACGAGCACAGGGCTTTCAATTTTCAGTCTGCGAATGCTCTTATACACTTCAAGCCCGCTGATGCCGGGCAGTTCGGCATTTAAAATGATCAGGTTGTATTTATTGGTTAAAGCCATCTTCTTGCCGTTGATGCCATCACGGGCAAAATCAACGCTGTAGCCTTGCGCCTCCAATTTTTTGATAATAGACTCGGCGAGATTGAGCTTTCCCTCCAGCAATAAAATATTCATATCAGTAATGAATTCGACACAAAACTAGAAGGATTGAATAATGCTTAATAAACATTAAAAGAATTATAACCGTTTTCTAACTGCTTATTAATTTCGTCATTATCCCGTTTTAATCTTTCTTTAAAAACAGGCCAAATACGGGTGAAATGAGCTATCTTCTACGTGTAATAATTCCATGAAATATGATCACGTTCCTCAAAGAAACCCTCTGGAAACAATTTGGCGCCAGCATAGATATGCTTGGCAACGCCATCGCCATGTACCCCGATGAACATTGGGATACCCGCAGGAGATTTTTTTATATCGCCTATCATACCCTTATATTCCTGGATTACTACCTTAGCTATCCTGCGCAAGCACTTTCCTCTCCCCTGTCTTTCACGCTCTGCGCTGAAAGCGCGATCCCGGCAGAAGCCGTCGACGATATTGTGCCGAACCGTATCTACACCAAAAAGGAGCTGCTCGCTTACCTGCAATCCAGCCGTGAGAAATGCCATCAGCTGATCATGAGCCTCAACCCCGAAATCCTTGCCGACAAATGGATAGAGATCGATGGCGACAAAACTTTCGCCATGCTGGAATTGCTGTTATATAATATGCGGCATGTGCAGCATCATGCAGGGCAGTTGAATATGATGCTGCGGCAGGCGATCGGCGCAGCGCCGGATTGGGTGCCGGCGGCGAAGGAGTAGTGAGGGGATGCTGCCTGTTTGCTTCCTGTTTGCTTCCTGTTTACTTCCTGTTTGCTTCCTGTTTGCTCCCTGTTTGCTCCCTGTATAGAGCATGGATAGCGTATTGATGGTATCCTTCCCCTTTTCGGTGGAGGCTTATTAAAAATTTCTTTATATTAGTATGAACCGGGATGCTGAAGGGAGGGATAATTACTGAGAATATGCCTTTCTGGCATGCGCAAAACCTTTTTTAGCTAGTTTTTCAGGAGGGGTTGAGATGAATCTGTAGCTTTATTTTGTAAATAAAATTATCATTTTTAACCCTCAATTCTGAACCATATGAAAGCCAGAAATCAATATTCCAAGTTAAAGCTATGAAACTCTATGTCCCCAAATTATTCTACCACCTAATTTTCTGGATTGTATTCGTTGCAATAAACTATTCGATCTTCTATATTCAAAACGAAGGAGAAAATGTATATCTGGCGGATACATTCGGAAAATATTCTGTCGCAGCAGCAATTTTCTATAGCACTGCCTACTTCATTCTCCCTAAATTCTATTCGCCCAAAAAATATATTGTATTTGCAACACTGCTAATACTGGTACTTATTTTATCCTTTGCAATTAAGGTAGTATTTTACACTCAGATATCTCCTCATTTTGGTCTTCCTCCGCTCTACTACGGATACCCGGCATTTTTTGCCATGAATTTTTGGTGGTGGCTTCACTACACATTTTATGCTTTTGGATTCTGGTATACGAAAGAAGCAGTTCGAATTGAAAACAGGCGAGTTAGTTTAGAAAACGAACAGCTAAAAACTGAATATGCTTACCTCAAAGCCAAAGTGGATCCGCACTTTCTGCATAATGTTCTCAACATATTCTATTCAAGGGCTTTATCGGTATCAGAAGATTTGGCGGATAACATAATAATACTTGCAGATGTAATGAGATATTCTGTTGCCGAACCTGATTCAGATGGCAAGGTGCTGGTAAGGAAAGAAATTGAACAAATAAACAATTTAATTGCTATCAACAAATTGAGATTCCGGCATGATATAGACGTAGACTTTCAATCAGCGCCTGATTGTCATGATAAAAGGATCATCCCATTCATCCTTATAACATTGGTGGAAAATGCTTTCAAACACGGTGAAATCAGGAGACACAGCCCACTCGTCATTAACTTGTCTCTTTCAGAAGGGAGCAAAGTGAGGATGCAGGTCTCCAACAAAAAAGCCCCCAAACCCAACTGGCGCTCACAAGGCATCGGTCTCGCCGATGTCCGGAAACGGTTATCCATCGAATACGGCAGCAATTACAACCTGTACGTACGTGATGAGGCCGACAATTTCAGCATCGATGTTTCAATCCCCTGTTAAGTTAAAACCAAAAACCATACAACATGATCAAGAGCCTAATTATTGATGATGAAATATCAGCTATTGAAGTACTGCAGCACCATGTGAAAAAAGTGGATTATATATCCCTGATAGCTGCCACGCAAAACTCTATCGAAGGGCTGGACATCATCCGGCGGGAGCAGATCGACCTGGTATTCCTCGATATCCAGATGCCGGACATTACCGGGCTGGAAATGGCCCGTCTTATCAATAACAAATGTAAGATCATATTCACGACTGCCCACATGGAATACGCCTTCGACGGTTACGAATTTGGCGTACTTGATTTCCTGCTGAAGCCCATTTCGCTGCCGAGGTTCCTGAAGGCGATGGAGCGGATACGGGATCTGTTAAATACGCCGCGGAGCGGAGAAGGAAAGTTCTTCCTGGTAAAGAGTGGCGCCAAAGGCCGGATGATAAAGGTTTTCCTGCATGAGATATTTTACCTGGAGAACGTCAAGAACTATGTGATAATCCATCATGGTACACAAAAGACACTGGTAGCCGGAAGCATTGCGGATTTCGAACCTAAATTGCCGCAGCCGGCCTTCCTGCGCATTCACCGGTCTTTTATCATCGCTACAGAAAAGATCATATCAATCGATGCAGAAACGGCAAATCTGGGTGAAGGGATGTCGCAGATACCGATCGGTTATCACTACAGAGAACACTTCCTTTCACAAATGAAACACAAGATGTTTTAGCACAAATTTACCGAGCAAAAGCCTGTTTGTACCGAGCATTTCCCTTTCTGGCTACTTTCTCCCGAAAACATTAATAACACCCGTAGCTTTGTTACATGATCAATTAATTAACCTGTATATCATGGAACTAGCAATGGTGACAATGTATCTCTTAAACCTGGTTGGAGTATTGATCTTCCTCGGCCTCCACGTCTGGAAGTATATAAATAATGATGACATTAATAACCCTTAACAATTATTGTCAAACCAACCATAAAACTCCAAGTGAAATAGACGAGGCACGGCAGCGCCGTGTAGAGAAACAATGGCGCTTGTTCAACATAACGTCGCTTGTATGTGTGGACGCTGCTTTGCAACAGTTTTACTCGTTACAAAAAAACAGCGGGCAGCTGTTGGCGTTGCCAAACGCCTCGTCTTCTATGTATCATTTTTTCTGTATGCCATGTTATCCCCTTATATTTGAAGATAATGGAAGATTATTTACAGGACCTTATCGATCGCATGAATGGTAGCCGCGACCTCCCCCTGGCGCCCGGGCATAGCAGCTCGGAGAGCGCCTCCTGGGCAGCATTCCGGGAAGCAGAGCAAATAAGCGATACTAACTTTATCCCGCTGCTGACACATTTCATCGGGTCAGAGAAAACAGCACAAAAGAGGGACCGGGCCTATTTCATACTCGGGCATATCGCCAGGAATACCGGCAATACTGATATCACTACCTTTCTGATCAGCCGCATAGTGAAGGAAGATAACAGATATGTCTGCGCCACCCTGCTGGATATGATCGCGCCACTGGAAAAGCCCGCCGGCACTGATCTCTCACCGCTGATCAATGCCACCCAAAGTAGCACCTGGCAAGTACGGCAGAGCGCCATCAAAGCATTGGGCAACTGTAACAGCGATGAAGCTACACAAGCGCTACTGGAAATTATCGAAAACAGTCACGACGAATACGACCTGATATACGCCAATGCCGCCATCGCCACCAGCGGTAACAAAGCGTGTATCCCCGCTCTGATGAAATTAGTAGACCATAAAAAGCAAGCAGTGTCCGGCACAGCGCTCCATGCCATCCTCGCCTTGTCAGACGACTCACTGCTGCCCTTCTTCACCAGTCAACTGGAACAAGGCAAAAATAAATTCACCGCACTAACCGGCGTTGTCAGATACGGCAATGAAAGCGCCATCGCTCCCATCATCAAACGGGTGAAACAATTGCTGGCAAAGCAACGCGCAGTAGAAGCCATCGACAGCAGCGGTAAAACGGAGATCATCATCGCACTGGAATTTCTGGTACGATACGCTCCTGAACACCCTCCCATCAAAAAACTGTACGAACTGTTGCGCCATCAGAAATATGACCTGCTATGGGATAACGAGAAAAAATGGCTGCATACCTACCGGCATCATTTCGAAACGATCAAACATTACAATACATGACAACACCGCTGGCACCGGAAATAGAACAAAGGGTAAGAGACAGCTTCGGGCGACAAAAACTAATGGCCATGTATGGCGCCACCATCACCGGCATAGGGAAAGGATATTTCGAAATCAGTATGCCACCCAGTGATATCACCTTGCGGCCATCCGGCATCTTCCACGGCAGCGCCATCGCCGGCGTCACCGATGTAGTGGCCGGATACAGCGCCACCACCATCCCCGCAGAAGATCCATACTTCGTTACGGTAGAATTTAAGATCAACTTCCTCAACCAGGCCAAAGGCGAGCTCCTCATCGGAAAAGGAAAAGTGATCAAAGCCGGCGCCACGCTCACTATCGTGCAGGCCGACATCTTCACCCGCAACGGTGAACAGGAAACGCATGCCGCCACCGCATTGGTGACAATGATGAGAATAAATAAAAGATAAACATGGAAATCACAAATATAGACAGCTTCCTCTCCTACTATCACAATATCAGGGAACGTACCAAACGGCTGCTTGCCGTTATACCCAAAGAGCAACTCGATTGGGCCTACATGCCGGGTAAATTCACCATCGCAGATCAGATACGGCATATCGCCGCCATCGAACGATATATGTTTGCAGAAACTATCGCCGGAAAGCCCAGCTGCTACCGCGGCTGCGGCAAAGACCTCGCCGATGGATACGATGCCGTCATGACCTGGTTCGATCTCAAACACGAAGAATCACTGGCCATTTTCCACGCGCTCTCCAACAACGACCTCCAACGTAAATGCCTCACACCCGGCAACGCACTCATTCCCACCTGGAAATGGCTGCGCGCTATGGTAGAACATGAAATACATCATCGCGCGCAAATCTATCTTTACCTTAACATGATCGGCGTTACCACACCACCCATCTTCGGTCTCACCTCCGAAGAAGTGGCCGCCTACAGCAAGCCGGAATAACCAGTTCCGGCTGCCGCCCTACCACAGCAGGTCTCTTGTACAAAAAATATATTTGCAACATTGTTGCAAATTGAATATATTTACTAATAACGCTTTTATGATCGCTAGAAAAGGGGTTTTAAATTAAAAATGACTGAGAATAACAAAGGCTGCATTCCTGCAGCCTTTTTCATACTATTTCCATTTATAATCGATACAACGAACCCGCTGCTTCAACATCTCAATAAATGCTGCATAGTCATCCCTATAGCCTATCAAATCTACATGAAGCAGCTTCAAATGCTCACCAGCCACCGACCATATTTTCAGAAACTTGTTACCGCGCCCGTCACTACTACTACTGAACTGCTTGATGTCTGTCCATTTGAAATAGAACTCCCTTTTACGGGAATGAAAAGGAAACCGCCTCGCCCAATACAAGCGCAAACCCTCGTCATCAGCCGTCCAGACAGTTTTTCCAACGGATAGTACGATGAATATATAATAGCACAACGCCGCCCAGACCAGGAAAATCCCGGTAAATAAAATAGCAGAATCCGGAAGATGTATATGAAAAACCATGATTAATAATATAATTTGCGGCACCACTAGTATCGCCAATGCAGAGTTCCACGTTGATATAAAAGGAATATGATAGGTTTGCATAAGGTATAAGGGATATACCAACTAATATATTCTCTTCCCCTGCAATGCTCCCGCACTACGTCATCATCTGTAATATCTCACCCAATTCAGGCGCAGCGCCCTTCTTCTTCACTCCTTCGATATAATTACCTGTATATTCGAATGCTGCTTCATCGTCGTCCACATCGCTGAAAATGTGTATCTCCCCTTGCTTGTATAAAAATTTCGTATAGTCGTGCACGCATCGGCGGCTACGGTATTTGCATGCTCTATTCCTTCGTTTTTTGGGCGATACAGTCGGGCTGTAAAATAATCCATTTGAAAAATATACAGTAAATTGAAAGATGGAAATCACTACGCATATTGGATTGATACGGGAAGAAAAACATCCCCACGACAACCGCGTGGCCTTTACCCCCAAACAATGCCTGTGGATCATGCATCATTTCCCGCAGGTGCGCATACACGTACAACCCTCGCCCCACCGGTGTTTCAAGGATGAAGAATATGTAAAAGCCGGTGTTACACTGGAAGAAGATCTCGGACATTGCAGCATCCTGCTGGGCATCAAGGAAGTGCCGGCGGATCAGCTGCTGCCGGGCAAAACCTATCTCTTTTTCAGTCATACGAAAAAGAAGCAGCCGCATAACCGCCATATGTTGCAGACTATCCTCGAAAAACAAATCACCCTCGTGGATTACGAATGCCTCGTGCATCCCGACGGGCAACGCATCCTCGGCTTTGGCTTCTTTGCCGGTGTAGTGGGCGCCCACAACGGATTACAGGCCTATGGCCGCAAAACAGGAGAGTTTTCTTTCAAGCCCGTTCATACCTGTCACGATTTCCAGGAACTCATCACGCATTACTTCGGCGTAAAACTGCCGCCGCTCAAGATCGTGATCACCGGCTCCGGCCGCGTGGCCGCAGGCGTGCTCGAAATCATGGGATTGCTCGGCATCAAATACATGCCCCCGGAAGAATATCTCATGAACCAATACGGCTACCCTGTTTACACACAGCTCAAAGCGGGTGAACTTTATCTCCGGAAAAACGATAAAACCTACAGCCGTACTGATTTTCACGCACATCCCGAAAATTACGAATGCCGCTTCCTGCCCTATGTGGCCGTCAGCGATATCCTCATGAACGGCATCTACTGGGATCATAATATCCCGCCGCTGTTCACGCCGAAAGACCTGCAAAAAGACAATTTCCGTATACAGGTGATCGCCGATATCACCGACGATACACACGGCTCTGTGCCCTGCAACCTGGGCGACAGCACCATCGAAGACCCGGTCTATGGGGTGATAAAATCAGATATGACGCGCACCGAACCCTATCTCCCCGGTACCGTAGATATGATGTGCGTCAGCAACCTCCCGAATGAGCTGCCCCGCGACGCTTCCCAGTATTTCGGCGATCAGTTGATGAAATATGTTTTCGAAGAATTATTAAAGGGAGATAGCGAGATGATCATCAACGCCACCATCGCCAGCAATGGCAAGCTCACAGAGAAATTCAGCTATCTGCAAGATTATGTAGATTCAGAGGTATAAATAATAAGGTTGTAAGAGATGTACGAACGGTAACGTATACACGTTATTTTCATCATAAACAGACAACTCCGAGCGATCCGTTTCCCCGCCTGTTTTTGAGAAGATGCCTACCGCCCGGAAATAGCCATGCTTTACGCTTTGCCGCAGCTCCAGCAAGCGGCGCAGGTGAAATCCTGCGGCCTCCGCCAGCTGGCGGAACTCCCCGAACTGCACATAGGGTAACAACACCGAGAAAACCCCTTCCGGCTTCAGATGCGCCGCTATCGCGGTGATCAGCTCCCGGTAGCTGAGGGTGGTCGCATGCATGGCCTGGTCTTTCTGTGTATCACCGCTCTTCAGGGCCGCTTCGTAGAACGGCGGGTTGGTAATAATAACATCATATTGCTCGCTGGCCGCCATGCTGCGTATATCCTGCTCGCGCAGCGTCAGCCGCGCCGCCCAGGGCGACGCAGCAAAATTCTCCCGTGCCTGCAAGGCGGCTCCGGCATCCAGCTCCACGGCCGTGATGGCCGCGGCTACCTGCTGCGCCAGCATCAGGCTCAACAGCCCCGTACCGGCGCCTATATCCAGTATAGCCCTTACCGTTAGATCGCCAGACGCCAGGTATTGCGCCGTGAAGGCACCCTGGATGCATGCGTCCGTGCACACCTTCATAGCGCAATGTTCCTGGTGAACGGTAAACTCCTTAAACCTGAAATAGGAATTAGCCATGACTTATTTTGATATTTGCACAGAGAGGTTAGGCATCCTGAGATTGCGATGCTCCGATACCGGGTTCGCTTCTCTCACCACCAGCGTATGTACCTTGGCGTTAGTGAGGGCAACAGGTACCGTTTGCGTGTACATCGTTTGCTCCACATCCTTGTTGATGGCCCATTGCAGCTGTTTGCCAAAACGGTTGTACAGTTTCACTACCAATTGGTTCTTACCTTGCTTCAGCGGCAGCAACAATACTTCCGATTGTGTAGCGCCTCTTTCCGGGTTATTATGCAACAACTGCTGTTCGCCATTTAAATATACGGCAGTACCATCTCCGCTGGTCAGGCCAATGAGGTAATCGCCTGCCTGCGCAGCCGTGATCTCCTGGTAGAGATAGGTAATGTTCTTGTTCTTGTCGAGCGTATATACCTGCCCGTTATGCCACTCCGGATGTGCGGTCCATCCGCTGGAAAGATCGATACGGGCGGCATCCAGCGGCTCATCGGCCAGGGCGGCACGATAAGGGCCTGCACTGTAAATGGCGCCCCATTGCAATGCGCCAGGCTGACGACTAAGCGCCTGTGCCGCGCCATCCAGCTTGATCTCCTTACTAACGCCATCCAGCGCAAACGTAATGCTGCGGCCTTTTTCAGCGGCGCTATATACCAATTGCAGTTTTGCGTCAGCAGGCGCAGTGAAGGCCCATTTCTCGCCTACATTACTGCGATAATAGCTTTCATAATCTACCCCGGAGAAACTATACAAACTGGTGGCATTGTCCCGGTTGAGCACCGTGGCTCGTTGCAGCAGGTGCAGCGGCGTGATGTCCAGCTCTTTTTTACATATCACTTCCAGCACAGGGATATGCTCATCTACCTGGAAACCGCCAGGGAGCTGTATTACAGCCGCACCGTCCCGGTAACTTACTTTGCAGGCCAGTTTCTTTTTATCTCCTAACAGATTGATCTGCGCTATCTGGCTGTTCAATCCCGGCAGCACGATGGTATTTTGCGCGGGCGCTTTCAGCAGATGCAGGTACAGTTTACCGGGCTTGGAAGTTACTTCTCCCCAGGCGAAGGTGGTATCAAATGGATTGGCATGGGCGCTGTAAATGGCGTCGCCATTGCGTTGCAGCCATTGGCCATTGAGCAGCAGCACTTCTTTTTCAAAATCTACTACGGAGCCATCGCCACGCGGACCGATATTAAGCAGATAGTTACCGCCGCGGCTCACCACTTTGATGAGGCCTTCCAGTTTTTCATGGGCTTTATCTTCGGCCTTGCCGTGTTTTTGCCAGGAGCGGTAGCCCCAGGTTTCATCGTATACGGAGGCTGGCGTTTGCCAGGGCGAAGCTATTTTGTAATCAGGGTATTGGTTATCCCCCATCACGCAGAAATCGCCGGCATCGTTACCGAGGCGGCCGCTCACCATACAACCGGGTTGCAGGCGATGCACCACATCGGCCAGCTCGCGGCTCTGTTGCGCCGTGAGGGAGCCCATATCAAACCATATCTCCGACACCGGGCCGTAGTTGGTCATCAGCTCGGCCACCTGCTTCTTGTTAAACTCATGATGCTCCGGCGTAATAGGATCGCTATTGGTACTGGATATCGGGTAGGCCTGCGGAAAGTGCCAGTCGATCAGCGAAAAATACATCCCGAACTTGAGGCCATGCCGCTGGCAGGCATCAGACAATTCCTTGAGCACATCTCTTTTAAACGGCGTGGCATCTACTACATTATAATCAGTATAAGCGGTATGGAACATGCAAAAGCCATCATGATGCTTGGAAGTCATCACCACAGACTTCATGCCTGCGGCCTTTGCCAGCAATACGATGGAATCTGCGTTCCAGTGAGCAGGATTGAATTGTGCTGCTACTTCTCCATACACATCACTGTAAATGCCGGCATGCGCCTGTATCTGCTCACTATAACCCACCGTCACCGGTTTGCCTTTCCATACGCCTCCCAGCGTGGAATAGATCGCGCCCCAATGTATGAACATGGAATATTTCTGGTTCTTCCAGGCGCTAAGGGAAGCCGTCTCTTGTGCGCTGGCGCCGGATATCAAGCCTGCGGCCAGTATAGCCATCAATATCTTCTTCATAAAATAAAAAATGCCATTACGTGAATGGCATAAAACTAAATCGTTTTATTTATTTATTTTATTATTTTGTTATTTATGATTGATCGATCATGCCGGGTAATTTCCATCCGCACAAATCTCAAACACTCAAATTCCAAAATCGAAAATCCGAAAATCCCCAAATCTAAAACGCTGCTCTTGCCGTAGGCACTGCATCCAGTCCTGCGAAATCGCCATGAAGGTATTTATAATACGCCGTGATCGCGATCATGGCGGCATTGTCTGTGCAATATTCAAATTTAGGGATGAAGGTGCGCCAGTGATATTTTGCGCCATATTCTTCCAGCATCTTACGCAGTCCGCTGTTGGCGCTCACGCCGCCAGCGATGGCAATATCCCGGATACCCGTTTCCTGCGCGGCTTTCAGCACTTTATTCAGCAGGATACTGATAATACGGTATTGTATAGAAGCGCAGATATCGGCGAGATTATTTTTGATGAAATCAGGATCTTGTTGCTGATGCTCCTGCAGAAAATACAGGATGGCTGTTTTCAGGCCACTGAAGCTGAAGTTCAGCTCGGGGATACGCGGCTCCGGGAATTTAAAACGATGCGGATCGCCTTCTTTCGCGTATTTGTCGATCAGAGGACCGCCAGGATAAGGCAATCCAAGCAATTTGGCGCTTTTGTCAAAAGCCTCGCCAGCGGCGTCGTCCAGCGTTTCGCCGATCACGCGCATCTGCAAGGGGCTTTCGCACAGCACGATCTGCGTATGGCCGCCGGAAACGGTCAAACAAAGAAAAGGAAAATCAGGTTTGGGATCGTCGATGAAGTTGGCCAGCACGTGCGCCTGCATGTGATGCACGCCTATCAGCGGGATATTCAGTGCCATCGCCATCGATTTGGCGAAGCAGCTGCCCACCAGCAGAGAACCGATCAGCCCCGGAGATTGCGTGAAGGCAATAGCACTCAGCTCCTCCTTCCGGATGCCCGCCTGCCTGAGGGCAATATCTACTACCGGTACAATGTTCTCCTGATGCGCGCGGGAAGCCAGTTCCGGCACTACGCCGCCATATTGCTCGTGCACCTTCTGCCCGGCGATCTGGTTTGATAATATCTTTCCATCTACCAATACTGCCGCACCTGTATCATCACACGACGACTCTATCGCTAATATTTTTACTGCCATAACCTGCGAAATTACGAATTAAAGTGGAGAAGCCCTTGAAGCGCTTTGAGCGCTTCAAGGGCTTCCTTCCTTAATATCTTTCTTTGCTTCTTTTAATTACTCCTGATCGCCACCACGGGGTCCAGCTTACTTGCGGAATACGCCGGGATGAAACCCGCCAATATCCCTACCACGGCGGATATGCTTAGTCCCATGACAATATTGTTCAAAGAAAGCAATATCTGAAAACCGGAGGAGCTGATCACGATCGTCACCAGGTATACCAGCAACAAACCCAAAGAGCCGCCGATAAGGCAAAGCAGTATCGCCTCTATCAGAAATTCCATGAGGATAATGCCGCGGCGCGCGCCGATGGCCTTTTTCAGCCCGATTATCGCTGTTCTTTCCTTTACGGTCACAAACATAATATTGGCAATGCCGAAGGCCCCGATGATCAGCGCAAATACCCCGATGAAGCCGCCACCCACGTTGATGGCGCCGAACATAGCGTTCAGGTTCTCATTGGCCGAGCTGATCTCGTTGAGCGCGAAATCGTCTTCCTCGCGGGGCTTCAGCCGGTGCGCCGCGCGCATCACGCCACGCAGCTCATCTTTCAGCTGCTCGAGCGATACGTTGGGCTTGGCTTTGATGAGCATATACGGATCGGCGAAACGGCGCTCGTCGATCAAAGTACGTGCATATTTATAAGGCAGGATGATGGCATTGTCGTAGCTGCTGGCGCCGATCATGCTCTCCCCTTTCTTTTTCAGCACGCCGATCACTTTGGTATCGCGGCCCGCTACCTTCACAATCTTGCCTATAGCGGCTTCCGGGCTGGCGAACAAGCCATCCCATACGGTAGCTCCCAGGATACATACATTCGTACCGGCATTGCTTTCTGTATTGGCAAAGAAACGGCCGTCCAGTATCTGCAAGGCCTGTATCTGGTCAAAATCATTGGTCACCGCCATCATCGTCACCCCTTCCATATAATCATCCCGGTATTCCACTTTTCTGCCGCCCGATTCAAAGTTGAATGAAGCATAGCTGGCGCTCTGCACCTTCTCCTGGATGATCTTCAGCTCCTTGTATTCCGGCTCGGGACGGTTCATATATTTCCACCACGCATATTCGCCATTGCCACCCCAGGGCCATTTTTGAAGATAGATCACGTCTTCGCCGAGGTCGGCCAAACTATTACGCACGTTACGTTCCAGGCTATTCGTAAGGGTAAACACCGCGATCACGCAGAAGATACCGATGGTGACGCCAAGCAGCGACAAAAAAGTACGCAGCTTGTTCACTCGCAGCTCTTGCAGCGCCATCTTCAGACTATTCCATAAAATTTTCAGGGTAGCTATCATATTCCAAATTTAGCGTATTTAAGCCCATCTCCTGCACCAATAAACACGAAATATAGCCGGATAAAAAATTTAGTTACCTTTGCTGCCATTTTTCGGACATTACAATTATGAAGTACGCTAACGAAATCAATAAAAGAAAATCCTTCGCCATCATCGCGCACCCGGATGCCGGTAAAACCACGCTCACGGAGAAATTCCTCCTGTTCGGCGGCGCCATCCAGACTGCCGGTGCGGTGAAATCCAATAAGATCAAGAAACATACGACTTCCGACTTCATGGAGATCGAGAGGCAGAGAGGTATCTCCGTAGCCACTTCGGTAATGACCTTCGAATACCGCGATACCCTCGTGAACCTCCTCGATACCCCCGGCCACAAAGACTTTGCTGAAGATACCTACCGCACCCTCACCGCGGTAGACAGCGTTGTACTGGTGATCGACTGTGTAAAAGGGGTGGAAACACAAACCGAAAAGCTCATGGAAGTATGCCGCATGCGCGACACTCCCGTGATCATCTTCGTCAATAAAATGGACCGCGACGGTAAAAACCCCTTCGACCTCCTCGATGAACTGGAAGAAAAACTCAGCATCCGCGTAAGGCCCCTCAGCTGGCCGATCAATATGGGTAAGGATTTCAAAGGCGTTTATAATCTCTACGATAAAAGCCTGGTTAACTTCCTCCCCAATAAAAAAGCAACCGACGAAGATGTAGTGCCGCTCGCAGATCTCAGCAGCAGCTATATTGATGAGCACTTCAACGCACAGGATGCCGCACAGCTGCGCAACGACGTAGAACTGATCGAAGGCGTATACGATACCTTCGATAATGAAGCCTACCTGAAAGGCCAGCTGGCGCCCGTTTTCTTCGGCTCCGCAGTGAACAACTTCGGCGTGAAAGACCTGCTCGATACTTTCGTAGATATTGCGCCAACTCCTCGCAACCGCGAAAGCAGCACCCGCGAGATCGATGTGCAGGAAGATAAATTCAGCGGCTTCATCTTCAAGATACACGCCAACCTCGATCCGCGCCACCGCGACCGTATCGCCTTCCTGCGCGTATGCTCCGGCAAATTTGAACGCAACAAGTTCTATCATCATGTTCGTTTAGACAAGGACGTTAGGTTCAGCAACCCTTACAGCTTCCTCGCCCGCGAAAAGAACGTGGTAGACGATGCCTTCCCCGGCGACGTAGTAGGCCTCTTCGATACCGGCAACTTCAAGATCGGCGATACCCTCACCGAAGGCGAGAACTTCTATTTCACCGGCATCCCCAGCTTCTCTCCCGAACTCTTCAAGGAGCTGGTGAACAAAGACCCGATGAAAACAAAACAACTGGAAAAAGGTATCCGCCAGCTCACTGATGAAGGCGTAGCGCAGCTCTTCACGCAGCATGGCGGTAACCGCAAGATCATCGGTTGCGTGGGCGACCTCCAGTTTGAAGTAATCCAGTACCGCCTCCTGCAAGAGTATGGCGCCGCCTGCGCGTTCAATACCTTGCCCTTCTACAAAGCCTGCTGGATCACCGGACCAAAAAATAAAGTGGAAGACTTCATCCGCTTCAAATCCGCCAACATCGTGGAAGATAAAGACGGCCACCTCGTATATCTCGCGCAATCAGAATGGTACCTCAATACCGAACGTACCAACAATCCGGATATACAATTCAACTTCACATCAGAGATACACAAACAATAAAAACATAGGCGCTTTAAACTCAAAAGCCCTTGAAGCGCTATGAGCGCTTCAAGGGCTTCTTCGCTTAAATCCGCTACCGCTGATCTTCGCGTTAAATAACCTTCGCTTAAATCCGCTACTGCTGCTGATCTTCGCGTTAAATAATCTTCGCTTAAATAACCTCCGCGTTAAATCAGGCTAATCCTTTTAATCCGTTAAATCCTGGTCTATTTTTTATCCGCCGTATAATGGAAGATATATTCTTCAATAGTACCATCGCGCTTGCCCTGTACGCGCGCATCGAGCTGACTGCCCGAAACAAAGCGGTACGTGATCTTCTGCGGGAAATCATTTTGCAGGTCTTCCGCCACAAAGCCAACGGGCTTGAGTACGCGCAGTTTTAATCGTATAGGTGCAAACGTTTCCCTGCCGGTATAAGCAGGAATAAAGTAGATGCCATCGTAATGACGCACCAGCTGTATTGATTGCTGCAAGGCGCTGTCGGCGCCCACTACGCGCCAGGTGCGACCATGCCAGGTGGAGTCGTTCACGCGTGTCCAGGTTTCAACTACGGTGCTGCGTTTGGTCTCCATCTTCCAGGTGCCCTCCAGCCGGTCGAGATAGTTGAAATCCGCTGTCCTGGCCTGCGCCGCAGCCTGGAGGCTACTGCACGCTATCAGCAGGAAAAATAAGATGCTACTGTTCCACCACTGCTTCTTCGCCATAGATCTGTTGTTTATATTTCAATGAAGGAGATGCCAGGAAGGGCCCCAGGCCCAGGTCCTGCCACTTGGCGTCGATCTTGCGGATGGTGTCGTCGTCTGCTACGATGATGTTGGGCCAGTCGCGCTCGAAATTGTCCAGCAGCCTGGTTTTGAGCGTACCGTCCATACCGATGCCGCCGATATACTTGCCGCTGGCGGCATCCGGCTTGTTGATCACAAAGCTGTCGCGTTTGGGATCGAGGTTATTGCAGAAGCGCCAGAGAGCAGACGCAAGGTCTGTTACATCCACCGTATGTTCTACGAAGAGGATCATCTTCACCCCTGCCAGCACGGGCAAGGTGTAGAGTTGTTCGGTAAGTTCTTTCACATGGAAGGGCCGGTTCTTCTCTACCGCCACCAGTATGCAGGAAATATCCATGGCGAGCAAACTGGCATTGATATCTTTGATCTCGGGAAACTGTTGCCGGATGGCGGCGGTATCCAATGTTTTCGGCGCGGGCGTTTGCAGGTAATGGTTATCAGTTTCTTCATCGTGCTTGCGGGTACCGTCGATGCACATTTTGCCGCCGAAGCCCATTTTGGAGCAGGAGTGGTCCAATACATCCATCGGCCCCTGGCTGAGATAGATATCTGTGGCGGGGTTCAGGTTGCGGAAAACATACTGCGCCAGCTTGCGGTAGTCGTTGATGTTTTCGCCTTCGTCGCTCACCACCAGTATTTTATTGAACATCATCTGTCCGGCGCCCCACATGGCGTTCATCACTTTCTGTGCCTGGCCGGGGTAATCTTTTTTGATCTGCGCGATCACGAGGTTGTGGAATACGCCTTCCACGGGCATTTCCATATCAATGATCTCCGGCACCAGCGTCATTTTGATGGGCGCCAGGAAAATGCGTTCGGTAGCCTTTCCTATCCAGGCATCCTCCTGCGGAGGGATGCCTACTATCGTTGACGGATATACGGCATCTTTACGGTGTGTGATGGCAGTAACATGAAATTTCGGGTACCAGTCGGCCAGGGAATAATAGCCGGTATGATCGCCGAAGGGTCCTTCCCAGATAAGGTCTTCCGAAGGATCAACATATCCCTCTATTACGAAGTCCGCATCTGCGGGCACTTCTATCTCGGGCTGGGTGATACATTTCACCAATTCTACTTTCTTCTTGCGGAGGAAGCCGGCGAGCATGTATTCATCTACGTTTTCAGGCAAGGGCGCGGTAGCGGAATAAGTATATACCGGATCGCCGCCGAGTATAACGGCAACGGGCATACGTTTATTCAGCTTCTTGTATTCCATGAAGTGTTTGGCGGATACTTTATGTTTATGCCAATGCATGCCGGTGAGGTCTTTTTCAAATACCTGCATGCGGTACATGCCTACGTTGCGGGTGCCGGCCAGCGGGTCTTTGGTGTGGATTACCGGCAGCGTGATGAAGGGGCCGCCATCTTTAGGCCAGCATTGCATGACCGGCAGTTTGCCGAGGTCGGGATGGCTCATCACTACTTCCTGGCAGGCGCCTCTTCCGCTGATCACTTTGGGCATCCAGGAGGCGAACTGTCCCAGTTTGGGCAGCATGGCCAGTTTGTCGAGGATGCTTTCTTTCGGCTTTGAGAGCAGCTTGAACAAGGCTTCAATGTCACGGGCTACATCGTCCAGTTCCTGTACGCCGAGTGCCATGCACATGCGGCGATAGCTGCCCATGGAGTTGATGAGCACGGGAAAGTCGTAGCCCGTATTCTCAAACAGCAGGGCCTTTCCGCCGCCGGGTGATTTGCTGATCCTGTCGGTGATCTCGGCGATCTCCAGTTTCGGATCTACGTAGGTTTTGATGCGCACCAGTTCTCCGGCCTGTTCCAGTGTATCTATAAAATGCCTCAGATTTTTATAAGCCATTGTTCGTTGAGTTGTTAACCAATCAACAAAAGTACAATAAATAATTTGGGGATTTTTTGATTGACGGATTTTCGAATTTGGACTACCAAGTCCGCTATTAAATTCAAAAATCCGTCAATCAAAAAATCCCCAAATTATTTATTGTGTCCTTCTTTATTAGTTCACGATGCTAACACCTGCATGGAAGGCTACTCTTGGCCTGGACGGGTAATATACCGGGCCAGGAACGGGAACCGGTACGGGCACTACAGGCGCGTAGTAGGGCCTTCTGTAATACACTACTCTTCTCGGGCGCTCGCAATCATCCCAGTCGCGATAACGTTCCCGTTCGCAGCGGCGTCTTTCCCATCTGTCGTCATCATCATAATCCCCGTGTTTATAATGGCCCCATCCGTTGCCACGGCCATGCCAGCCACGGTCATATCCTCTTTGCGCATAGGTGGTGAGTACGGCTCCACCCATCAGCAACATCATCAGCAGTACTTTTTTCATGTTGTGTGGTTTTTAGTTCAAGATTGGTTGGTTAAAAAATCAAATCGTGTTTATTTTATCAAGACAGTACAAACAGCTGATGTGCGGCTGCTGTGGTCATTTCTGCTCCCGGGAATGGTACCATGCTATTGTTGATGGCATATCGATGGTGCCTCCTGTAGTGTTGATGATGTCTTGGGTGATAAGGCCTGTAATGTCTTCCATGGTGATGCCAGGGACGTGGCGGCCTTGGAGGTCTTGGAGGAAACGGTGGATGAGGTGGTAACGGCGGATGTGGTAAATGCGCCGGATGTGGTGGCGCCGGCGGTAATGGCGGTGCTGGCGGTCTATGTTGTGCGTTCACTGCAAGGGTTCCAGCTATCAGAATAACAGCGGCCAAAGCTAGTATCTTCTTCATGGCACTATATTTTTCGTGAAACCTACAGGTTGTTGCACACCAACTTAATGTGCTGGTTTGTTGCTCCTTCACTCCTCTCCGCGATTCGTAAAATCCGCGCCAGTATTAAGCTGGTGGCTGCATCAATACCTGTTTAAACAGTCAATTTCAACAACTGTGCCAATAAAAATCCCCCCGCATGCGCGGAGGGATACAATTTATAAATGGACTTTATCGGGGGCTTGAATTTGGGCCCATTGGCCCAAACACTATGCCAATTCGTTAATTTCTATTTAGATATTTCAAATTAATTATTTGAAAAAAGCCGTATCGGTTATCTCAGCACCGGGCAGCGCAGGGATTTCTGTTTACCCCACCTGTTGCCGCCATCGCCGCCAAAGCGATAGGTGATCGTAAAGCCCGAGAAAGAGTACCAGTCCTTATGTTTGGAGGAACCGCGTATCGTTCCATCAGGCGGATAGGTGCCGGGCGGAATGTCTTTGCTGTTCACTTGGTCGCCACGATAGGCCATATCTACCGACTCCTGGCCGCGATAAGCCAGCAAGGTATTTTTATCTACGTAAGTGGTGCTCACATCATCGAGGTAATCGGTGAGCGTAGGCCGCAGGCCTATCTCGAAGCCGAGGGTCCAGCGGTCGTTGAGCTTGGCCTTTACACCGGCGCCGAAAGGAAAGGAAAAAGTAAAGAGATCATAAGGCTGCCGGCTGGGATACTGCGGGAGGCCTTGTCCTTCCGTACCCAGCGGGCGTAAACGCACCCAGTTGCCGGAGCGGTCTTTCCCCATCGGATCAAAGCCGAAACCGCCTACGCCGAGAAATACGTAGGGAGTATATCCTCTTTCATCCATGTCAAAAAAGTTCAGTTCTGCAATGAGGCTGCCTTCCAGTACATTGGTGCGGAAGCTGAGGTTGCGGGCTCTCAGCGATTTGTCGGTCGCGGTGCTGTCTGCGCCGGTCAATATGCCCCAGGTCAATGCGGCGCGTATAGTCAGATAACGGTTAACATCCTTTCTCACCAACAGTCCCAGCGCGGGACGGGTGTACCTGAGGTCTACTCTTTTTTCGGTAAGATCTCCGCTGTAGTTACTGATACCAAGGAAAGCGCCCACGTGCCAATCCTGGGCAAGGCTGATAAAAGGAACTGCCATGAATAACAACAGTATTCCGGTAGATTTTCTGATTTTCAAGGTTTCTGTTTTTTAAGAGGTTAGTCCTGTATTAAACGTTTATACTCCCGTTTTTATTTGGTAACGATGCCCGGTAACGCGCATCCATATACGTTTCCCGTATAAATTTTTATTATTAAAATGTAAAAATAAAATAATAAATGGATTCTGTATCAACAATTCATCAACAGCGGATATAGGCCCATCCTTCGTGCTGGCGTGTGACCAGGTGCGCAATGGCAGCAGGCACCACTTCCACAAAAGGAAACAGCTGCGACGCCTTGATGTCATGACTATCCATGGTATTGCGGCAGATCAGCCACCGGACGGCCTGCTGCTGCAAAGCAACAACCTTCTCCGCAAAAGGATGAGGGGCGTGATATAACAAGGGAAAAGCCAGGCCATGTACTACCACTTCCACGGCTATACGTTGTTGGCGGCTGTTGAAATCTGCAAGGAGGTTAAACAATTGTCCCAGCATGGCTTTATGTGCATCCGCTTCTGCAGATGTGATCTGAAAAACAACTTGCATGCTGTAAATATAGGGGAAACAACGGTATCAACAGGCAGGCAATAGGGATAAAATGGGCTGTTATGCCTGCTCCTGGCGGCGGCGCAGCTCTCCCTGCGCTTCCCGCAACTTATCTTCCAGCTTGCGGTACCGCTCATTCACATCGTGCAGGCGTTGTAGTAAGGTCATCTCTTTCATCTCCTGTTGCAACAGGCTCACATGCGCTATCTGCAACTGTTTGCGGAGCCGCATCAATACCTGCCAACCCAGGTAAAACAGGCTCGCGAAAGCCGCAATGATCATCAATCCAATCAAATAATAAATCGTATCTGACATAATTTTCCAATTGTGGTGTTTTCTGGCAAAAATGGTGTTGCGGCCACCGCAACACCACAAATAGGATTTGATAGGACTAAATCTCTTTAAATAAAATGGCTGATCACTCACATTAACAGGATCACATAACAATCAGGTAAATCCGTTGATTACATCTGGAAAGGTTGTTGACTAAAGTTATTCAATCGGCTTGAAACGAATTTGTCCATTTCAGCTTTTTTTCATTTTTCCTGAAAAAAAGCGCTCGCTCCCCCAGTCTTATATTTAAATTATAATTATATATCTATGATTATCAATATGAAAAAATGATTATTAAAAATTTATTGTTATGAAGATGAAAAAATCTATATTGTAAGTAGTAGAGATGTTCAGGGAAAGCCCCTTGGAAAGCAATTTATCGTACCTGATCCCCGTGAAATAACCAAAAAAGGAATTATGTTCAAGTCAGCCAGTCTAACTAAAGAGCAGCTGGAGAATCTTGCCTTGCAGGGTCTCAGCTTTGCTGACGACCACGTCGGCGACCAATTCAGCATCAAAGAAGTAGCAGAGCGGCTGGGTATCTCCTACTCTTACTTTTACCACAATTTTTCTGATTTCATGGGCGAGCCGTTCTGGCACTATGTGAAGCGGCACCGGCTGGAACTTGCAGCAGGCCTGCTACGGCACAGCGGTTACAATATCGGCGAGATCAGCGAAATGTGCGGATACGCCACCACCGCCGCTTTGAGCAAAGCTTTCAAACAGCATTTCGGCGAAAGCCCGCTCAGCTTCCGCCGCATACTGGAACTACCCAACGAAAAGCGCACCTTACAGATCACACAAACGATCACCGCCGGCGCCGGCGCTGACCTTATCAGCAGCTTCTTCAGCTATGAACGCTGCGAAAGGGTAACCGTAGGAGATAGCATATTGTATTATTCCCTCATCTCCCGCGGACAGAATCCTATCGGTGAAATGATCGCGAAGATGACGCATTTCTTTGGCATCTTTCAGAAGATGCGCACGCTCTTTGACCTGCCGCAAAGCCGCATCATTACCGGCACGCTGGACTCTGTACCGGTTACCGACTACGAAAAACTGTCGATGTATGCCGGCATCTGTATTCCCAATACGGCCGTCCATGCGCATGAGCAGCTGCGCAACAATTTCTCCTATCTCATGAGCAAACGTATGCCCGGAGGCAGCTACCTGAAACTGCCCGTGCCTATGGACTTTGCCACAGCCGGCATCCCCATGTACGATTTCATTTCGCGCAATTGTAAAGAAGGCATCTTCAAGATGAGCGGCAATCATTTCTTTATTTCGCTGGCACAACCGCGGTATTGCGAGATATTTATTCCCCTGCTAAGGAAACATTATTAACGCTCAAACACAGCACGGAAGCAGTTGGCGCTGGTATTCACTGTATCTTTTTGCGGTTTGCCGCGGCCATAAAATTCGTCGAGGAAATATTCGGCACCAGACCAAACGGTTTGCATCATGCCCTGGTAGCGGGGCTTCATTTCTGCGGTGGCAGAGCGGCGGTATTCATACATATCCTTCAGCTGAGACACAGCATTGGCGGGCATCCGCCAGGGGCAGGTGATCACACGGAGGCCTTTGATCGCAAAGTAGGCCGGCGTTTTATCCGGGCGTTCGTAGTGCCAGTCGCAGATCATAATATCTTTCGGCACCAGGTCAATAGCACGATGCGTATTGTTGAAGCTGGCCTCCCACATACCGAGTCCGGTAGTTTTGCCATCCAGCAGGCGATCTCCCCAGATCCAGAGCTCACGGCCTTTTTGCGCGAGGTGATTGCGGATCGTCCACACTTCGCCGGCATACAGTTCGGCCTTGTCGCGGCCGCCACAGCGCGGGCATTTATCTTCACCGATATAAAATACCTCATCCATCCCGGCATGGAAGGCATCCGTTTCAAATACATCACAGATCTCATCTACCAAATCAAACACCACTTTATGTACACCCGGATGCAAGGGGCAATAGCTTTTGCAATAGAGGCCATCGGCATTGGGCCATACATATTTCGCCGGCATCTTCACCCAGGGCGTTTCGTCAAAGTCGGGGTACACGCGCAGCAGGGCCGTTGTGAAACCGGCCCAGGACTGATGCCCCAGTAGATTGATCTGCGGGATCAAACGGATATGATGTTCCTTACATACTCTTACGATCTCCTTTACCTGCTGCTGCGATAAAGCGCCCGAATCCCGCAGCTCAGGGTGCGATTGATACTGGTAATTGAAATCGACGCGCAGCACCAGCGTATTGATATGACGGGGCGCCAGCTCCTCTTTGATGAACCGGATGAAAGGCGCCAGGTGCGAGGCTTGCGGCGCCGCAATGCAAAATCCTCTCACCGGCAGGGAATCCAGTGGTAATGCGGCTTTACCAGTAATGGAGATGAATAGCAGTATGAAACACAGCGGAAATATTTTTTTCATAATTGCGGGTTTTAAATCAGGAGACAAACAAAATAATAAATGTTGGCAACAACCACCATCATTTCTTTTTATAAATTTGATTAAAACATCATATCCATGAGTGAGATCAAACTTCCGTTCAATGCAAGGCTAACGTATACGCTGTTCTCGATTGTATTGATCGTGTATATCGCGCGCATTGGCAGCGAGATACTTATCCCGCTGATCTTCGCGTTCCTGATCGCGATCATGCTGTTGCCGGTAGCGCATTTGCTGGAACGCTGGCGCTTTCCCCGCGGACTTGCAGCATTCGTGTCCGTGCTGGTATTTATTATCCTGCTGCTATCCTTGCTATTGCTGCTGACGAAGCAAATGGAATCGTTTATCTCCGATTTTCCGCAGCTGCAAAAGAAACTGCTGCTAACAATCGACTCCTTACAGGCATGGATATACGAAAAGTTCCACATCAACAGCAGCATGCAGCTGAACTATGTGGAAAAGGCTGCCATGGGCACTTTGGGCACTGCCACCACCTTCATCAGCCAAACTTTCCTCTCCCTCTCCTCTCTCCTGATCTTCATTGTTTTTGTGTTGTTGTATTCTTTCTTCATCTTACTGTACCGCCGTTTGCTCATCAGCTTCCTGGTGCGGGTGTTCCAGGAAAAGCACCGGGAGAAGTTACTGGGCGTGATCTCAAGCACCCGTTACATTATCAAAAGCTATGTAGGCGGACTGATGATAGAAATGCTGGTAGTGGCCGTCCTCAACTGCAGCGTGTTCTGGATACTGGGTATCAAATACGCCACCCTGCTGGGTATCATGGCCGCGATCTTCAATATCATTCCTTATATCGGCATCTTCACGGCGCTGATATTAAGCATGCTGGTAACGCTCACAACGGGCACGCCCATTGCCGCTTTGCAGGTGGGCATTGCGTTGTTCCTCGTGCACCTGCTGGACAGCAACGTGCTGCTGCCGCGCATTGTAGGCTCCAAAGTAAAGATCAATGCACTGGTAACTATTATCGGCGTAGTACTGGGTAATATGTTATGGGGTATCCCGGGCATGTTCCTCGCCATCCCGATCATCGCCATCCTGAAGATCATGTTCGAGAATATAGACGTGATGCAGCCCTGGGCGATATTGTTGGGAGAAGAAGCTAAAACGAAGAAAGAGAAAAAAGTACCGGCGCCCAAAGAATAATTACGGATTACGAATTAATAATTACGGATTTGTGGGGAGATGAAATGATCTCCCCACAAATCCGTAATTATTAATTCGTAATCCGTAATTATTAATCAGGATGTTTTGTATCAAACTTCCGGTATGCCCATCCGAAGATCAGCGGGAAGATCAACAGGGAGAACACCATCGCGCAGAGGATACCGCCGATCACGACCCTGGCCAGCGGCCTGGAACTTTCGGAACCGATACCATGTGAGATAGCTGCCGGGAAAAGGCCGATCGCCGCCATCAGCGCGGTCATCATCACCGGGCGGATACGGGAGTTCACCCCTAAGCGGATCGCGGTATACAGGGAAGCATTCTGCCCCCGCATCTTTTCCAGGTTTTGTTTGAACACCGTGATCAGCAGCACCCCGTCCTGTATACAGATACCGAACAAGGCGATGAAGCCGATACCTGCGGAGATACTGAAGTTAGTGCCCGTAAGATGCAGCGCCAGCAAGCCGCCAATGATGGCAAATGGCACGTTGAGGAACACCAGCCCCGCATCCATCAGGTTACCAAACATCACGAAGAGCAGTAAAAATATGAGGAGCAAACTGATAGGCACTACCTGTTGCAAACGTTTGGTAGCGCGCTGCTCGTTCTCGAAATCGCCCTGCCATACCATCGTGTAGCCGTTTTTCAGCTTCACCACTTTATTTACTTTCTCCTGCGCTTCTGCAATGGTGCTACCCATATCCCTGCCGCGCACGGAAAACTTCACAGCGGAATAACGTTCGTTCGCATCGCGGAAGATCAGGCAGGGACCTGTTTTCATCACGATCTTCGCGATCTCTTTCACCGGTACTTTGGAGCCGCTTTGCGTAGGCACCATCAGGTTGCCGATATCATCAGCCGTTTTACGGTACTCTTCCGGGAAGCGCAAACGGATATCAAATTTGCGGATACCTTCATAGAGCGTGGTAGCTGCTTTACCACCAATGGCCATTTCAATAACAGCATTGGCATCGGCAGTGGCTACACCGTAAAGCGCCATCTTCTGCTGATCCAGGTCTATATTGAGTTCCGGCTGGCCCGTATTTTTGATCACGCCCAGATCTTCAATACCTCTTACCGTCCGCAGGATATCGTGCACACGGGCTACCTGGCTTTCCATATAATTGAGCGAGTCGCCAAATATTTTCACGCAAATCGAGCCCTTCACACCGGAAACAGCTTCCTCGATGTTATCCATGATCGGCTGTGAAAAGTTGAGCGAGGCGCCGGGTATCACAGATAGTTTAGCATTCATCTGCTCTATCAGCTCTTCCTTGGTGATATGCGGTTTCCAGGATTTCTCCGGGTACAGCATTACGTCAAACTCGTTATTATAGAAACCGGCAACGTCGGTACCATCGTCCGGGCGGCCGGTTTGAGATACGATATTCTTCACCTGCGGGAAGGACATGAGCGAGGCACGCACCAGCTTTGATGTTTCCACCGATTTGTCCAGCGATACGCTGTACGGCAACTGCACCCTCAGCCAGATAGAGCCTTCATTCAGCTCCGGCAGGAACTCCGTGCCCAGGAACTTGAAGGAATAGAGGCCGATACCAATGATGATGAAAGACGTAAATACCGCTGTTTTCTTGTGCTTGTAAGTGAACGCGAAAGCGCCCAACATCACGGCGGTGAGGAAATGCAGGATCGGGTTATGTTTTTCATGCACGTTCTTTCTCAGCAGGAGGTTGATCAGCACCGGCACCAGCGTGAGCGTGATGATCAAAGCGCCAAGCAATGCAAAGCCCAGTGTATAAGCCAGCGGCGAGAACATTTTACCTTCTACTTTCTGGAAGGCGAAGATGGGCATCAGACCAGTGATGATGATCACTTTGGCGAAGAAGATCGCTTTGGCCAGCTGGGCGCCGTTCTTGCGGATCAGTCCCATCTTGGCCATCTTGTTGAAACGCTCCATCCCTACATCCCGCGCCTGGTGGTCAAGGACGACGAATAGCCCTTCCACCATCACCACTGCGCCATCGATGATGATACCAAAATCCACCGCACCCAATGAGAGCAGGTTAGCGGACATTCCCATCAAACGCAGGCAGATAAAGGCAAACAGGAGCGACAAAGGAATCACGATAGATACGATCAGCGTGGTGCGCCAGTTGAACATGAATATCGATACCAGCAATGTTACCAGCAGAATACCTTCTATCAGGTTGTGCATCACCGTTTCGGTAGCATAATGTATCAGGTCTTCACGGTCATAGAACGGAATGATCTTCGTATCAGCCGGCAGTACGGTGCTGTTGAGCTTCTTGATCTTCTCCTTCACTGCCTGCACTACTTCGGAAGGGTTTTCTCCTTTACGCATGATGATGATGGCCTGCACCACATCATCTTCATCGGTGATGGTACGGCGGCCGTTCGCATCCACGATCGCGTCGGAGCGGCCTACATGGCCCAGCCTGGGCAGGTTGGAAATCTCCACCTGCGCCACATCTTTCACCAATACAGGAATGCCGTTTACATTCTGAATGATAATATTTTTGATCTCGTTGATATCATTCAACAAACCAATACCACGTACTACATAGGCCTGGTCATTTTTGATAACCACATCGCCACCGATATTGATATTGCTTTTGCCAACGGCATTATAAACATCCAGCGGCGTAATGCCCAGTGTGGTAAGCTTTCCGGGATCTACGCGGATCTCATAAGTTTTTACCATACCGCCGAAGCTCACCACATCCGCTACGCCGGGCACTGACCTGATCTGGCGGTCGATCACCCAATCCTGCGTGGTTTTCAGTTCTCTCACATCCCGGAAAGAACTCTTTAATGTATAACGGTAGATCTCCCCTGTAGGCCCCGTTGGTGGCTGCACAGAGGGATTTACCCCATCGGGGAGATTGGCATTGGCCAGCAGGTTATTGACTTGTATCCTGGCTTCATTATCTGTTATCTTATCTTCAAAGATCAGTTTGATGAACGACAGCCCGAAGATACTGGTAGAACGCAGGCTCGTTTTTTTCTGCACCGGGTTCATCGCAATCTCGATCGGGATCGTCACGAATTTCTCTACCTCTTCTGCACTTCGGCCCGGCCATTGGGTAATGATACTGATCTCTGTATTGGTGACATCGGGGAATGCTTCAATGGGCATATTCTTGAAACATATGATACCCGACACCAGCAAAATAAATGTGGCGAAGAAGATGAAATATCTATTCTTCAGCGAAAAGCCTATGATCTTTCTGAGAAACTTATTCATCTACGCTAGTTGTTTAATGCATCATAAATCAGGATCGCCTGGGAAGCGATCACTTTATCGCCGGCTTTCACGCCTGAAGAAATATATGTTTTGTCGCCAATAGCGCTCTGCACCTGAACAGGCGTGATCTTCACATCAGACTTGCTGTTGTACACCAGCACATAGTTCTGGCTGTGATCGAAGATGAGCGCCTTGGAAGGAATGCACAGTGCCTGTCCGCCATCTTTGTACACTACCTGCACGCTGGTGAACATTTCCGGCTTCAGTGCGTAATCATCGTTCGGTAAAACGATCCTTACCTTCATCACTTTATTCGTAGGGTCCAGCACATTCAGTATCTTGTCTACTTTACCATGGAACACTTTTCCGGGATAGGATAAAGTGGTCACATCTACATTATCGCCTAGGTGCACTTGTCCGATGTTGGATTCGTATACATTGGCCATTACCCATACATTTTTAAGATCGGAGATGGTGAAGAGGCTGGAAGAATTATCTGCCCTCACCATGGTATTGTTGGTCACCTGTTTTTCCACCACAAAGCCACTGATCGGTGTTTTCACGAGGTAAGCGCCTTGTGTGTTACCGCCGTTGATGTTGAGCACTTTATTGACGCGGCTCAATTCTGCGGTCGCTTTTTGGTAGTCGGCCTGTGCAGACAGCAGGTCTTTCTGCGACGCGATGCCGCTGTTGTACATATCCTGCGTAGCGTCCATATTTTTCTTGGCTACTTTCAGGCCTTCCTGTGCGTTCACGAGGTCGGAGCTGAAACCCGCCATCTCAGAGCTTTTCATCACGGCGAGGGTTTGGCCTTTCTCTACATAATCACCCAGCATCACTTTTATATCTTCGATCTTGCCACTCACCATCGGGAATATCTTGGAAACGTTGTCGTCGTTGAAAGTCACCTTACCGGTAAGCGTGAGTGCATTCACTAACTGACAGTTTTGTACGGTGTCAATTTCAAGGGTACGTAGCACGGAGTCGGGAATCACATATTTCTGCTTTTCATTGGCGGCTGATTGTGATGGAGCATCGCAGCTCTGGATAAAAAAAGCGCCGGCTAATAAAAAGATGAAACTGCTGGTGCAACTTATCTTCACGAAGTTTTGCATACAATCTGTAGATTTATTCTTAATTAAAAAAGTTGGTTCCCGTAACAAAGTTGAGTTCCTCAAGTGCGTTGATGCGGTTGTATTGAATCGAGTTTAATTGCAGGGTATTCTGCTTGTATGAGTCGTAGAAATCCAGGAAATCGAGCATGCTGATATTCCTTCGCTGGTAGTTGATCAATACTTCATGCGCCAGGCGTTGAAAATCTTTTGAGAACGAGAGATCGATGCCTTTATAGAGTTTATCGGCTGCTATGGCGCGTTGTACGCCGCGATACACCTGTTCTTCCACGGTGGCTTCGGTACTTTTCTGTGTAGCGGCGTTCAGCGCGATCATCGCTTTGGCAGATTTGATATTACCCTGGTTGCGGTTAAAAACCGGCAGGTCGATGCCTACGCCAAGCGAGTTGAAATTTTTCACATAGCTGCCTTGTTGGTCGTATGCGAGGCCCAGCGTGATATCCGGCACGGCCAGCGCTTTCTGATAATTATAGTTCAATTTGCTGATGTCGGTATTTGCTTTGGCGATCATCAGGTCGCTGCGCCTGTTGTAAGCAGAGTCCAGCAGCGTAGGCAGCGGGTATTGCGAAGGGTTGAGCGCCGCGATGGTGGCTTCATTCACGATGGGATCAATGTACACGGGCTTCACCTGCAATACGAGGCGCATTTCGCTCTGCTGGTCGTTGATCTGTTCCAGCAGGCCCTGGTATTCGCTGCGCAGGCTGTATAGCTGCGCTTTGATTCTCACTAATTCTTTCTCTGAAATATAGCCTTTGCCTTTTTGTTCGTCATACGCTTTTACTACTGTTTCCAGCGATGTGATCTCATCGTTGTAGGTTTTGGCAGATTGTTGCAGGAAATAGATATTATAAAAATCAGAGCGGAGGGTATATTTCAAGGTACGCAACAGGTCGTAGAACTGGTATTCAGAGAGCCTGGCGTTGGCCTGGGCCATCTTGATCTGTTTGTTCCTTTTGCCTGCCAGGTAGATCAGCTGTGATAATTGCGCGGAGGTTTCTCCTTTGTCGCCGAACGCAAAGAATGTTTTGGCTTCCTGGTTATAGATGCCGTGCGCCACGTTCAGGTTAGGGTTGGCATAAAGCCTGGCTTGTATGATCAGTGCCTTCTGTGCTTCTATATTATAGCGCTGGGCGAGCAGCAGGAGATTCTGCCGCAGGAATATATTTTCCGCGCTGTCGAGCGTAAGATGCAAGGTATCGTTCTGAATGCCGGGCACTGATTGAGCCGTGGCAGAAAGCCTGAAAACGGCCGCAAACAGTACAAGAAATAAGCTGGTAGCTAGTCTATTGATCATACAACTAAATTTTCGCTGCAAAGATGACAATAGGCTATTAGTGAAATATTAGAATGAAATTAAAATGAGATTAAAATTAGAGAAATATTAGCAGGAAATTAGAATTTATGTGTGGTCGGGAAGAAAATATTGAAAGTAGTGCCTTCGCCCAACACGCTGCTAACAGTAATGCCTGCATGATGCAGTTGTATGATCTTCTTGCTCATGGCCAGTCCTATGCCATAGCCACCGAATGAATGGGCATTGTTGCCACGGTATAAGGGCAGGAATATTTTTTCCAGGTCGGCCGGCGCAATGCCCACGCCCGTATCGCTTATAGACAAGGTGACACCATCGGGCGAGTAGTTCAGGCGGCAACTAACGGGGCGGTTATACGAAAATTTGAAGGCGTTGCGGACGATGTTATCCAGCGCGAGGTGCAGCATGGGTTTGTTCCCCGGGATGCCGAGGCGGGTCGCATCTTCGGGCATATTGAGCAGCTGCACATCCAATGTAAGGGGCGGTTGTTTCTGCTGCCAGTGTTCCTGTATCTCCCACAACAGTTCATCCAGGCGGATCTCGTCGGTATTGCCGGTAGTGAGGATGTCTACACGGGTGAGCTGTAACAGGCCGTCGGTAATGATCTTGAGCTTTTCCGATTCATCCAGCACGGTGCTGAGAGTGGTCATATATTCCTGGGAGGAGCGTTCTTTGTGGAGGGTCACTTCTATTTCGCCGATGATGGTGGTGAGCGGCGTGCGCAGTTCGTGCGAAGCGTTGGAAACAAAGGAGCGTTGCATTTCGAAGGCATGCTCCATGCGTTCGAGCAGCTCGTTGAAGTTGGTGGCCAGTTCGTCGATCTCGTCGTTGTTCTTGCCGCGGCGCACGCGCATATGCAGGTTGCTGAAGCGGATGCGCTTCACCTGCCTGTTGATACTCTTGATCGGCTGTAAAGCCCTGCGGGCGTACCATTGGCCTACCAGGTAGGTGACCAGCAACGCTACGCACAACACGATCACCAGTATCCAGAGCAGGTATTGCAATTGCTGTGCGCCGGCTGTATTGCGGGCGGTTACTATCACAACAAAATCGCCCTGGTTGTCCGGGTAAAAGATGCCGATACCATACTTATCCTGGAAACGGAAGCGGTACTCTTTATGCACGCGGATGGCGTCCAGCAGGGTTCCCGGCCAGTTGTATTTTACTTTTTCGATAAAGGCGGGCTTGTTGTCTTTATCATAAATATTGCTGGCTTCATCCGGGATGCTCTGGCGGTAGCTCTTT
The DNA here is from genome assembly GCF_902167635.1 of Chitinophaga vietnamensis. GTDB lineage: Bacteria > Bacteroidota > Bacteroidia > Chitinophagales > Chitinophagaceae > Chitinophaga > Chitinophaga vietnamensis. The sequence goes on along the minus strand of NZ_CABHMS010000003.1, from coordinate 76,975 downwards.
TCGAGTTCCAGGAATTTCTTTTTGGTCACCTCATCTTTTTCCAGGTATACCTGCGCCGTGGCCATGGCGCGCACCTGCAGCAGCTTGTAGAAGCTGTTGCGGATGTACTGGGCAGACAACGCATATATCAGCGCAAATACGGCGATGAGGATGATACCTGATATCAACGTGAACTGCAATGATAAACGGTGCCGGATCTTCATGGCTTACGATTTCACCTTCATCACATAGCCCATGCCCACTACCGTGTGGATCAGTTTTTCGCCGGAGAAGCCCTTTTCGATTTTGTTACGGAGATAGTTCACATACACGTCGATGGTGTTGGTGCCGGTGTCGAACTCCAGGCCCCATACGGCTTCCGAGATGAGTGCGCGCGACAATACCTTGCCGGTATTTTTCAAAAAGAGTTCCAGCAGCGCGTATTCTTTTGCGGTGAGGATGATCTCCTGCCCTTCACGGTTGGCAGTTTTGGTGTTCGTGTCCAGTTGCAGGTCGGCCAGGGAAAGGATCGCTTTCTCCTGCCTGAAATGATGTTTGCGGCGCGAGAGTGCATTCACGCGCGCTACCAGTTCAGAAAAATGGAAGGGTTTCGCCAGATAATCGTCAGCGCCTGAATTGAGGCCGTCAACAATATCATGGATGCCGTTCAGTGCAGTGAGCATCAGGATGGGGGTTTGCACATCCTGCGCCCGCAGGTTTTTACAGATGGTCAATCCATTGACCCCAGGTAGCATAACGTCGAGGATAATCAGCTCGTAATCCTCTTCCATGGCTGCTTTCTGGCCGGAAAGACCGTCTGTCACGATCTCTACCTGGTGATGATGCTCTTCCAGACCCCTTTTAATAAAAGCGCCTACTTTGGCTTCATCTTCAATAACCAGTATCTTCATAAGGAATAAATATAATAAGCTGTTTTACTCACCCGCAAAATTAAGTATTGTTTACAGAGATGATGATTAAAGGTAGATTAAAATCAAATACCTTGCTTCGTAGAGGCGTGCGGGTTGTATTTCTACCTAACAATTTCGCAAGAACAATTAGCTTTGCACATCTACTTAAAAGGGCTATCCATCATGTACTTACCCGTTATCAGCACTGATTTATTAACGTTGCGGCCTGTCGAAGACAGCGACGCAGCGGCCCTGTTCAGGCATTTTTCCGATCAGGCAGTGACACGGTTTATGGACATCGATGCCTTCACACATATCAGTGAAGCCACGCAGATCATTGCTTTCTTTCGCGAGAGCCTGGAGAAACAGGACGGCATGCGCTGGGCCATCACCTTCCGTGGAGAACGGGAGCTGATCGGCACTTGCGGGTTTCACAACTGGAAGAAAAATCATTTCAAAGCCGAAATCGGCTATGACCTGCAACCTTCATTGTGGGGCAAAGGTATTATGACAGAAGCCATTACCGCCTTGCTGTCGTACGGCTTCAACGAGATGCAACTTAACCGCGTGGAAGCATTTGTAGATCCTTTGAATGTGGCTTCAGCAAGGCTCCTGGGCAAACTGGGCTTCAGCCTGGAAGGCCTGCTGCGGGATGCTTTTTTTGAGAAAGGTAAATTTGTGGATGCGGAAATCTATAGCCTGTTGAAGCAGGAACATGCCAGGGAAGCGATCTGGCAATAAATTAAAATATCAAACGTAAAAATTATGCTGGCATTCAGGCTCGCAAGGATACAGGATCTTCCAAGGATCGTCGACATTTATAACACCACTATTGCCGGCCGCATGGTAACGGCCGATACCAGCCCCGTCAGCGTTGAAAGCCGGGAGGCCTGGTTCCATGCGCATGATCCGCAACGCAGGCCCCTGTGGATGATCGACGAGGAAGGCGTTAATATCGGCTGGATGAGCTTTCAGTCTTTTTACGGCCGTCCGGCCTATAATGGTACGGTGGAACTGAGCATCTATCTCGATGAAAATGTCCGTGGCAAAGGCTTTGGCAGGCAGGTGTTGCAATATGCGATCGACGTGGCGCCGCAATATCATGTCGATACTTTACTCGGTTTTATTTTCGCACACAACATTCCCAGCCTGAAACTGTTTACTGCTATGGGTTTCAGCGAATGGGCACATTTACCTGATATTGCTGTGCTGGATGGTGTGAAAAGGAGCCTGAAGATATTGGGATATCAAATCAAGCGTTAGGGATTAAAGCGGAGAAGCCCTTGAAGCGCTTTGAGCACTTCAAGGGCTTTCTACCTTAATATCTACTTAAAACAAAACAACACAACACTATGTGGTGGATCTATGCTTTGCTATCTGCGGGTTTTGCCGCGCTCACGGCCATCTTCGCCAAGATCGGCGTAACGGATATTCCTTCCAACCTGGCTACAGCCATCCGCACTGTGGTAATATTGGTGGTGGCCTGGGGCATTGTGCTGGCAAGGGGAGAATATAAAGGATGGACGGGCATTTCCCGGCATGGCCTCACTTTCCTGGTGCTCTCCGGCCTGGCAACGGGCTTGTCGTGGATATTTTATTTCAAGGCCATCCAGGTGGGCAAGGTATCGCAGGTGGCGCCGGTAGACAAGCTCAGTGTGGCGCTTACCATTATCCTGGCGGCGGTGTTCCTCCATGAAGCCATTACCTGGAAAACAGCCATAGGCGCGCTGCTGATCATCTCAGGCGCACTGGTACTGATCCTGAAATAAAATAAATAAATAAACAAATAGATAAATAACCAATCACGCCGTTACCGCAGCGGGAACGATCTTGTACACGCAACGGCGGGCGCCGTTGATGATGTGATCGAGGCGGGTTACCTGTACTTCGTTGCCTACGATGCTCACGAAGGTGTTCATTTCAGACGTGCAGATATTGTCGCAGGAGGCGGCAGCACAGCAGATGGGGCAATGGTTCTCAATAAAATAATAGATATCCCCTTCTTTTTTCCATTCGGCGAGATAGCCTTCCGTGGTGCGGATGGCGGCGAAGGCGGCGAGGCGCTCTTCCAGTCCGTTTACGCCGGCGAGGGCGCTATGGTATTTGTCCTGCTGGTTCTTTTCGCGGGCGCTGACTACATTGGCCAGTGCTTCCGGGCCCAGTACCGTTTTGATGGTCTGGATGAGCTGCAGGGTGAGTTCTGTATGTGTGTCGGGGAAGCGGGCGTTACCCATCTGGGTAAGGCTCCATATTTGTACGGGGCGGCCTACGCCTTTGGAGGCGCTTTCTGCCTGTATCAGGCCTTCTTCCTGTAATCGTACCAGGTGCAGGCGTGCGCCCTCGCTGGTAATACCCAACTCAAGCGCCAGATCAGCAGCGGACAGCGGGCCCCGGGTCTTGAGCAATGTCAACAACCTGTCTGCGGCATTCCTGGTTCGTGATGGATAATTTTCCAAGTTATTACTTGTTTTATTATCAAATGTACGTACTTTTGTAAGAGCGAAAAAAAAGATTTTTGAAGGTGCTGACATGCAGAGGAGGCGTCCATATTATTTAAGTAGAAAGGTTGTAGCTTTGCTCTCCCGGATAAACGGCAACGCCGTGAATGTCGCAACTAAAGCATTGAGCACGTGGGTATTATCTTACCCTTTGCTATTAACAAGGATGGATACAATATTTCTGCCGGGCAACCGGCTACAGTTATTTAAAAAGTACTGACCATGATAACCGTTTCAGAGAAAGCAAGCGAATATATCAAGGACTTGATGGTGAAAGAACACCATACACCAGGCACTTTTGTACGCGTAGGCGTGAAAGGCGGCGGATGCTCCGGCCTGGAGTATGTGTTGAAATTTGAATCAACAGAAGAAGAAGGCGATCAGATATTTGAAGATAAGGGTGTGAAGATAGTAGTACAGATGAAGAGTTTGCTGTACCTGTACGGTACGCAGCTGGACTATTCCGATGGCCTGAACGGCAAGGGGCTTTTCTTCAACAACCCGAATGCCACCCGGACCTGTAGCTGCGGCGAGAGTTTCGCAGTATAACTGCCTTCCACCACTCAAAAATTTCTACTAGCGATGATGAACAGTAACGAAATAATAGATGATATAGCCAATAAGGAGTATGAGTTTGGCTTTACCACCGATATTGAAATGGATATAGCGCCTCCCGGGCTGAATGAAGATATCATCCGTTTTATTTCGGCGAAGAAGAATGAACCGGAATGGCTGCTGGAATGGCGCCTGAAAGGTTACCAGGCCTTCAAGAAACAGCAGTTCCCTCAATGGCAGCATTTCGAGATGCCGGATATCGACTTCCAGGTACTCTCCTACTATGCCGCGCCTAAAAAGAAGAAACAGCTGAACAGTTTAGATGAAGTAGACCCTGAACTGCTGGCCACCTTCGAAAAGCTGGGCATCCCGCTGAACGAACAGAAAGCCCTCACAGGCGTAGCCGTAGACGCCGTATTCGACAGCGTTTCCGTAGCTACTACCTTCAAAGGCAAATTGAAAGAAATGGGCGTGATCTTCTGCTCCTTCGGTGAAGCAGTACAGGAACATCCCGAACTCGTTAAGAAATACCTGGGTAGCGTAGTACCCCACTCCGATAATATTTTCGCGGCGCTCAACGCTGCCGTGTTCTCCGACGGCTCTTTCGTGTACATTCCCAAAGGCGTTCGCTGCCCGATGGAACTGAGCACCTACTTCCGCATCAACGCGCAGAACACCGGCCAGTTTGAACGCACGCTCATCATCGCGGATGATAACAGTTATGTGAGCTACCTCGAAGGATGTACCGCTCCCATGCGCGATGAGAACCAGCTCCACGCAGCGGTGGTGGAAATCGTAGCACTGGATCATGCAGAAGTGAAATACTCCACCGTACAAAACTGGTACCCCGGCGATAAAGACGGTAAAGGCGGTATCTATAACTTCGTGACCAAGCGCGGTATCTGTAAAGGCAATGCCAGCAAGATCTCCTGGACGCAGGTAGAAACCGGATCTGCCATCACCTGGAAATACCCCAGCGTGATCTTACAAGGCGATTACGCTGAAGGAGAATTCTATTCTGTAGCAGTAGTGCGCAACAAACAGATCGCCGATACCGGTACCAAGATCCACCACATCGGTAAAGGCACCAAAAGCCGCATCATCTCCAAAGGTATCTCTGCCGGCCATGGCGACAACAGCTACCGCGGACTCGTATCCGTTGGCCCCCGCGCAGAGAATGCCCGTAACTTCACCCAGTGCGACTCCCTGCTGATCGGCAACCAATGCGGATCACACACGTTCCCGTATATCGAATCCCGGAACAAATCCGCCATGATCGAACACGAAGCCACCACTTCCAAGATCGGGGAAGACCAGATATTTTATCTGAACGCCCGCGGTATCGACACCGAAAAGGCAGTAGCCCTGATCGTGAACGGTTACGTAAAAGAAGTACTGAACCAGTTACCCATGGAGTTTGCCGTGGAAGCACAGAAATTATTATCTATCACACTTGAAGGAAGCGTAGGATAATTCATTTATCCAGTTTACTCATACAGAACGAAATAAATCAATCATGCTGACGATTAAAAATCTGCACGCAGAAGTAGAAGGGAAGAAAATTCTGAAAGGCATCAACCTCGAAATAAACAAAGGAGAAATGCATGCCATCATGGGGCCCAACGGTTCCGGTAAAAGCTCTCTGGCATCCGTGCTGGCGGGCCGCGACAACTATACCGTTACTGAAGGGGAAGTATGGTTCAATGGTAAAAACCTGCTGGATCTCTCTCCTGAAGACCGTGCTCGTGAAGGTGTATTCCTCGCTTTCCAATACCCGGTAGAAATACCTGGCGTATCCAATATCAACTTCCTGAAAACAGCCGTGAACGAGATCAGGGCCTACAAAGGCCAGCCCGCGCTGGAAGCCAGGGAGTTCCTGAAACTGACCAAAGAAAAACAACAACTCGTAGATTTCAACGCCAACCTGATGAACCGCTCACTCAATGAAGGTTTCAGCGGCGGCGAAAAGAAACGTAACGAAATATTCCAGCTGGCCATGCTCGACCCGCAGCTGGCGATCCTGGATGAAACGGATTCCGGCCTCGATATCGATGCGCTGCGCATCGTTTCCAACGGCGTCAACAAACTCCGTGATACCGAAAAATCTTTCGTGGTGATCACCCACTACCAACGCCTGCTTGAATACATCATCCCTGATTTCGTGCATGTACTGTACAATGGCCGTATCATCAAAACCGGCACCAAAGAGCTCGCACTGGAACTGGAAGAAAGAGGCTACGACTGGCTGAAAGAAGCCGAGCACCTGAAAGAGTCGGTGTAAGGTTTTTGTGGAATTACGAATTAAGCATTTAGAATTACGGCAATAATTATGACAAGCGATATCATGATACCTTTTTACCAGGCAATAACGGAAGACGTAAATGCCTTATCGGCGCAGGTTTCGGCACCCGCACAGGACTGCCTGCATGCCATCCGCCGCGAGGCACTGGAACGTTTTTCAGCATTGGGCCTCCCCACGCTGAAAACGGAAGCATGGCGTTATACCAACATTCAACGTTTCCTGAAAGAGTATCCATATGAACTGCTGAACGGCGCTACCACCGTAGATGCCGCCATCGTGGACAAGGCCGCCATTCCCGGGCTGGACTGCTACCGCGTAGTACTGGTGAACGGTCACCTCCAGGCAGACCTCTCTACCCTGCCTTCCGGCAAAGGTATCAATACCGGCGCACTGAGCGCCAACACAGAAGCCCCCGGCTTCCAAACATGGTTCAACAAACAGCAGCACCTGGCCGGCGAATCGCTCGCGACCCTCAACACCGCCCTGTTTGCAGATGGCCTCTATATTGAATTGCAGGCCAATGCCGTGATCGACAAACCGGTTCATATCGTACACGTATATACGACAGACCGCCACGCTTTTATCCAACCCCGCCACCTGTGGGTATTGCATAAAAATGCAGCGGCCACCATCATTGAAACTACGGTACATCCAGCCACAGAGGCCGTTGCTTTTGCCAACAGCGTTACCGAAACCGTGATCGAAGAGAATGCGGAACTGTGGCATTATAACCTGCAACAGGGAGCAGACAACTTCCGCCAGGTGAACACCACCGCTGCACAACAGCAATCCAACAGCCGCTACCACCATTTCAATATCACCCTGCCGCAAACGCCGCTCACCCGTAACAACCTGAGCGTAGCGCTGCAAGGCAGTTATACGGAAACCAATCTGAATGGCCTGTACATTGCCACCGGCAACCAGCATGTAGATAACCATACTTTCATGGATCACCTCATGCCGAACTGCAACAGCAACGAACTGTACAAAGGCGTGCTGCTGGACAATGCCAATGGCGTGTTCACCGGCCGTATCCATGTGCACCAGGAAGCACAGAAAACAAACGCTTTCCAGCAGAACAACAACCTGCTGCTCGGCGCCAAAGCAGATATCAACTCGCAGCCACAGCTCGAGATCTATGCAGATGATGTGAAATGCAGCCACGGCTTCACCGCCGGCCAGTTCAGCGAAGAATCCTTGTTCTACCTGCGTTCGCGCGGTATCGGCGAGGAAGCTGCCAAAGCGCTGATGGTAAACGCCTTCTCACATGATATCACAGACGAGATTAAAATACCTGCCCTCCAACATTATGTGCAGGAAACGATCGCGGAGATCATGAACAACTAATTTTTGACGATGGAACATATTGCTAACATAGTACCCGCTACCCTGGATGTGGCCAGGATCCGGAAAGATTTCCCGATCCTGCAACAACAGGTGCATGGCAAGCCACTGGTGTATTTCGACAACGGAGCCACCACGCAGAAGCCACAGGTAGTGATAGACGCAGAGGCCCGCTATTACGAAACTTACAACAGCAATGTGCACCGGGGCGTACATCACCTCAGCCAGGTAGCAACCGATGCATATGAGCAGGCCCGTCATATTGTGGCCGGCTTCATCCACGCAGCGCATTCCCATGAAGTGATCTTCACAAAAGGCACCACCGATGGCATCAACCTCGTGGCCAACGCCATGAGCCGCCGCTTCCTGAAAGCGGGCGACAGCGTGATCATCTCCGCCATGGAACATCACTCCAACATTGTACCCTGGCAGATCGCCTGCGAAGATAATGGCGCCACCCTCAAGGTGATTCCCATCAACGACCGTGGCGAACTGCTGATGGATGCCTACGAAGCCATGCTGGACGATACTGTGAAGATCGTAGCCGTTACTTATGTTTCCAATACCATGGGCACCATCAACCCGGTGGAAGACATCATCACGTTAGCGCATGCACGAAATATCCCCGTGCTGCTGGACGCCGCACAGGCCATCCAGCACATCCCGATAAACGTGCAAGAGCTGAAACCCGATTTCCTCGTCTTCTCCGGTCATAAAATATACGCTCCTACCGGCACCGGTGTACTGTACGGCACCACCGAGTGGCTGAATAAACTGCCTCCCTACCAGGGCGGCGGCGACATGATCAAAACCGTGACCTTCGAAAAAACGGAATACAATGTGTTGCCTTATAAATTTGAGGCCGGCACACCGAATATCGCAGGCGCCATCGGTTTGGGAGCCGCCATCCAATACCTGCAACAGACAGGCATTCCGGCCATCCAGCAATGGGAAGAGGAACTCAATGCCTATGCATTGGAACAACTGCGACAGATAGACGGTATCCGCTTTATCGGTGATGCAGCGGAAAGATGCGGCGCCATCTCTTTCCTGGTACACAACATCCATCCTTTTGATATGGGTGAACTGCTGGACCAGCAAGGGATCGCTGTGAGAACAGGACATCATTGCACCGAGCCGCTGATGGACCGGTTCAAGATACCAGGCACCGTAAGGGCCTCGCTTACATTTTACAATACGAAAGAAGAAGTAGACAAACTGGTAGCCGGCATCAAAAGGGCCGCTGCCATGCTGCTGTAAACAGGCGATAATGACGATCAGGGAAATACAGGAAGAGATCATATCAGATTTTGCCGTGATGGGCAACTGGGAAGATAAATACGAGTATATCATCCAGCTGGGAAAAGAATTGCCACTCATCTCCGAAGCATATAAAACAGACGACAACCTGATCAAAGGCTGTCAGTCGCGCGTGTGGCTGCACACCGAGCTGAAAGACGGCAAACTGTTCTTCAGCGGCGACAGCGACGCAGTGATCACTAAAGGACTGGTAAGCCTGATGATCCATGTGCTTTCCGGTCATACGCCACAAGACATCGCATCAGCAGACATTTATTTCATCGATGCCATCGGTTTGCGCAGTCATCTCTCTCCTACCCGTTCCAACGGGTTATTGAGCATGCTCAAACAAATGAAACTGTATGCCGTCGCCTACCAGGCTAAAATCAATCAGTCATGAGTGAAGCAACATTAAGAGAACAGATAGAAGCACAGCTCCGTACCGTATACGATCCGGAAATTCCGGTGAATATCCTCGAACTCGGGCTGGTATACGCCATCAAGATCAAAGAGAACAACCGCATCGGCATAGACATGACGCTGACTGCACCAGGATGCCCGGTAGCCGGAGATATCATCCGGGAGGTAGATGAAAAGGTGAGAAACATAGAAGGCGTATCCGATGTAGACGTACACCTCACTTTCGATCCACCCTGGAACAAAGATATGATGAGTGAGGAAGCTAAATTAGAACTAGGCTTTTTGTGATTTAGGGATTTTTTGATTTACGGATTTACGAATTTGTTTCAAATCCATAAATCCCAAAATCCGTAAATCCGTAAATTATTTAATATGGCCCTTCAGGCGTTTGGTGCGCCTGAAGGGTTTTTTCATTCCGCAAATACAGTGCGTGATCATGGAAGAATTTGCGGAGATGAGTATTTATTTATTTGAAACAAATTCGTAAATCCGAAAATTCAAAAATTCAAAAATCTTTATTTTGTGCTCTAAAACGTTAATCCATTGAATCTATCCGAAGAACAGGTGCTGGCGATGGCGCCGGATGATTCTTCCCGCAAATCGGGTAAGGATCTCGCGAATCCGGGCAAGTGGGTAAGCATGGGTATCAGCGAAAATGCCCTGTGGGGCGAATGCCAGGGCAGCGGCAGCAAACCTTATCAGACACAGATCGATACCAGCAACCTTGCATTCAAATGCAGTTGTCCCAGCCGTAAATTCCCTTGTAAACATGGTTTAGGCCTGTTACTGCTGCACGCCAGGCAGGCGGCGCTCTTTACCCTGCAGGAGCCTCCCGCCTGGGTAAGCGAGTGGCTGACGAAACGCGCCGACAATGAACAAAAGAAAACAGAGAAGGCCACACAAGCCGCCAAACCTATAGATGAAGCCGCTCAGGCCAAGCGTCAGCAGGCAAGGCAGCAGAAAGTAAGTGAAGGCGCCGCAGAGCTGTTGCTGTGGATCAAAGATATTATCCGTAACGGCCTGCTGGGCATCCCCGAAAAAGATGGCGCCTTCTGGGAAAACATGGCCCGCAGGATGGTGGATGCACAGGCTGCCGGTCTTGCCAACATGGTACGCGAGCTGGGCAATATCCCCTTCTACCGCGAAGGCTGGCAAAGCCTTTTCCTCGATCAGCTGCTGCGCATCTATCTCACCATACAAGGCTACCAACATATCGATCAGCTCCCGGAAGCGCTACAGCAGGACATCCGCAGCCTCATCGGCTTTACGCAGCAGCAGGACGAGCTGAGAGACCAGGCCGGTATCAGCGATACCTGGCAGGTACTGGGCAAACAGGTAACGGAAGAAGATCGTCTCATCACCGAACGGTATTGGCTATACGGCGTTCATACCCGCCGCGCCGCATTGATACTGCAATTTTATGTACGTAATCAGCCGGCTACCATGCTGCCGCTCACGCCTGGCAGCAGCATCCGGGGCGAACTGGTGTTCTTCCCCTCCGCCGTACCACTGCGCGCTATCATCAGACAATTACACAGCACTACCAACGAAACGGCCTTCCATGGCTATAGTAACTGGCAGGAAGTGACGGCGGCACAAACACAGATACAGGCTACCTTACCGATGTATAACGGTCAGGTATATACGATAAAAGACCTGAAGCCGGTACAGTACCAGGGGCAGTGGTGGCTGCAAGACAGTGAACAGCAGCTGATGCGCATCGCGGATGGTTTCCGCAGCATCTGGAAACTGCTGGCCCTCAGCGGCGGGCGCCCGCTGCCAATGGCCGTCACCGGGAAAGAAACGCAATACGAGCCGATAGGCGTATGGCATCAACAGGAATATAAGTTATTATAATGCAGTTCTGGCAATCCATCATCAATACCGCCCTGATGGGCACCGGCCGCAAACCCGCTGACACTACGGGTTTCAGCGGACCATTGCAGGATGCGGCAGACAAGATACTCGGCGATACCTCGCTCGACAAAGAAGAGCAGTTCCTGCGGCTTTCCTCCCTTGCCTGGAACTATCGCCAGGCAGGCGTTAGCGCCGCTGCCGTGAAAGGCGCCATCATCACCGTATGCGAAGCAGACGACAAACCTTATACCCCTCCCGCATTTGTAAACGCACTGAAACAAGTGCTCGACACACAAAACCAGACGCTGCTGGTGATGTGGCTGGAACGCTGTGTGGAAGCAGGTTACGTGCTGTTGCCCGAATACCTGCCTCTCTTATTGGAGAAAGGCGTAAAAAATAAATCGCTGCGCACCTTGCTGGCAGCGGCTTGTGGCAAACGTGGCGAATGGCTCGGGCAATATAACAACGACTGGAATTTTTCGGTGGTGGTAGCATCACCGGAAGATCAATGGGAGAACGGTACCACTACGCAACGTACGGAACTGCTCCGCAGCGTTCGCGAAACAGATCCCGCGAAGGCGCTCTCCTGGCTGCAAGCCACCTGGCCCAAAGAAAATGCCGCTGCCAAAACAGAGCTGCTCTCCGCACTCCATACCGGCCTCAATGCCGGCGATGCGCCCTGGCTGGAGTCACTGCTCAACGAAAAAAGCAAGCAGGTGAAAGAAGCCGCTACCTCGCTGCTGACGCACATTCCCGGCACCACGCTCCATGAAAAATATTGGGCCGTGCTGGCCGCCACTTTCCAGCTGAAGAAAAAATTCCTGGGCAGCACTACCATCACCGTAGAACTGCCGAAAGAAATAGATGAAACCATATTCGCTTCCGGCATCGAGAAACTAAGCAGCAGCAAAGAGATCAGCGATGAGCAGGTCATCATCCTGCAACTGATAGAACGGGTGCATCCCTCGAAATGGATGCAGCATTTCAACGTCGATGCAACAGGCGTGATCAATACTTTCCAACAGGAAACGTTTAAAATGTACCTGCCCGCGCTGGTGCGCGCCGTTACCAGGTTCAAGGACCGCGAGTGGGCCATCACGCTGATGAACACCAGCCACATCTTCTACATCGATACCTTGCCCTTGTTACCGGCCGATCAACAGGCTTTTTACAGCAACAAGTTCTTTGATGACCTGCCGGAAAAGATGATCAAATACATCCCGCAATTCAAGCAGGAATGGAGCCTGGAGCTTACGCAGAAAGTGATGAAGTTCTGCGCCGCGCATCCTTATCAATATAACCAGCAATATCTGGCGGAATGGATCCGGCTGATACCCGCCGCCATTGAGCCTGAGCTGGCGAAGATCGAAGCGCCCAATGATATGTATAAAAGCTACTGGCAGTCTACCTGCAACTCTTTATCGCGTTTGTTGCATGCGAAGCAGCTGGTGAATCAACTGCAACTTTCCAATCACTAAAAGTAAAAATCATCCGATATGTCAGACATCTTACGCCAACATGCTGAACAGCTCTTTGCACAGGAGCTGGAAGAACTGAAAAAGCAAGATAGCGGCGCACGCCCGCACAACTGGCTCTTAACCCCGCAGGCGGTAGTCACCTACCTGATTGGTGGCAAACTGAAAAATGGATTTGAAGTAACGCCCAAATATATCGGCAACAAGCGCCTGATGGAGATCGCGGTAGCCACGCTGGCCACCGACCGCGCACTGCTCCTGTACGGCCTGCCCGGTACCGCCAAAAGCTGGGTGAGCGAGCATCTTGCGGCAGCGATCAGCGGCGACTCTACGCTCATCGTGCAGGGTACTGCCGGCACCAGCGAAGAGAGCATCCGCTATGGCTGGAACTATGCCCGCCTGCTGGCGGAAGGCCCTTCTAAAAATGCGTTGGTGGAAACGCCGGTGATGCGCGCCATGAAAGATGGCAAGATCGCCCGCATCGAAGAGCTGACGCGCATTGGCGCCGATGTGCAGGATACCCTGATCACCATCCTCTCGGAAAAAACATTGCCGGTCCCTGAGCTCAACACAGAAGTGCAGGCTGCCAAAGGTTTCAACGTGATCGCTACGGCCAACAACCGCGACAAAGGCGTGAACGAATTATCCAGCGCGCTGAAACGCAGGTTCAACACCGTGATCCTGCCGGTACCGGATTCCATGGAAGAAGAGATCGATATTGTGAGAAGAAGAGTAGAGAGCTTCGAGAAGGTGATGGAGCTCCCGGCGGAAAAGCCCGCCCTGGAAGAGATCCGCAGGATCGTAACCATTTTCCGCGAGCTGCGCAGCGGCGTAACGCTGGATGGCAAAACAAAAATCAAATCACCCGGCGGCACGCTAAGCACCGCAGAAGCCATCTCCGTGGTGAACAACGGCCTGGCACTGGCCGCCTACTTCGGCGACGGACAACTGAAAGCCGCCGACCTCGCCGCCGGCATCATCGGCGCAGTAGTAAAGGATCCCGTGCAGGACAAACTCGTATGGCAGGAATATCTTGAAACAGTAGTGAAACCGCGTGAAGACTGGAAAGATGTGTACCGCGCTTGTAGAGATTTGTGAATTTATTGATTTACGAATGGGAGAATTTAGTTACGCACTGAGTTAGCATAAATTCTCACATTCCCAAATCCTCACATTCCCAAATTCTTACATTCTCACATTCTTACATTCCCAAATTTTTATGTCTGTACATATATTAGGCATCCGGCACCATGGCCCGGGCTCTGCGAGGAATGTGAAAGCATTCCTGGAGGAGCTGCAACCGGATATTGTGCTGGTAGAAGGGCCGCCGGAAGCGGATCCGCTGACGCAATGGGTAGGCCATGAAGGCCTGCAGCCTCCTGTGGCGATCCTGACTTACCAGCCGGATCAGCCGCAGCGCGCCTCCTTCTACCCTTTCGCCACTTTTTCCCCGGAGTGGCAAGCCATGCTGTATGCCCGCCAACATAATATCCACCTGCGTTTCATGGACCTGCCCCTGACGCATGTGTTCGGGATCGACAATGAACGTGCCGCCGCCCTGGAGCAGCTGGCTAACGATAACGCACCTACGGAAGAAGCGCCTAACGTGGACGTACCTACGGAGATGGAAGCAGAAGCAGTGCAGGTAGCAACGCAGCAAGAAGATACGCTTACACCGGTGAAGATCTACCACGACCCGATGTTGTACCTCGCCGAAGCTGCCGGTTATGCCGACGGCGAAAAATGGTGGGAACATATGTTCGAATACCGCCAGCAGCAGGAGCAGGTATTCGATGCCGTACACGACGCCATGGCGGCCCTCCGCCAAGAGCTGCCCTCCCGCGAGAGCCATATGGAGCAGCTCCGCGAAGCCTGGATGCGCAAGATGATCCGGCAGGCAGAGAAAGAAATGTTCCAGCGCATTGCCGTGATATGCGGCGCCTGGCATGCGCCGGCCCTCACCGCCATGCCCAAAGCCAAAGACGATAACGAACTGCTCAAAGGCCTGCCGAAAGCGAAAGTAGATTGCACCTGGATACCCTGGACGTATAGCCGTCTCAGTTATGAAAGCGGCTATGGCGCCGGCATCCCCTCACCGGGATGGTATGACCACAACTGGCACTATCCCGGCGATGATGGCACCCGCTGGATGGCCCTGGTAGCAAAGCTTTTCAGGGAACAGCAAAAAGATACGTCCGTAGCGCATGTGATGGAGGCCGTACGCCTCGCCAACGCGCTCGCCTCGCTGCGGCACTACTCCCGCCCCGGACTGGAGGAACTGAACGAGGCCACCCTCAGCATACTTTGCAATGGCGAGCCCCTGCTGATGCAGCTCATCCGCGATGAGCTGATCGTAAGTAACCGTATCGGAGAAGTGCCTGATACCGTGCCCAAACCGCCGCTGCAAGCTGATATCGAGAAGCTACAGAAAAAGCTGCGGATGCCGCAAACGGCCGACTATAAAGACCTTCAGCTGGACCTCCGTAAAGATACCGACCTGGAACGCAGTATCTTCCTGCATCGCCTGGCATTGCTGGGCGTTCACTGGGGCAAGAAACTCGCCGCCAGCGGGAAAGGTACTTTCAAGGAACAATGGCGCCTGCAATGGGACCCTTCATTTTCTGTAGATATCATCGAGAAAGGCAGCTGGGGCAACACCGTTGAAGAAGCAGCCGTCAAATATGTAAGCCATACTGCACAGGAAGCCACCTCGCTGCCGCAGGTATGCCGTATGCTGGAAGAGGCCATCCCGGCGGAATTGCCCGCAGCGGTGGATGCGCTCATTCACCGCATCAACAACCTCGCCGCCGCCTCGGGCGACGTACTACAGCTGATGGAGGTGATACCGCCCATGGTCAACATCACACGTTATGGCAACGTACGTAAAACCGATGCCGACCTGGTGATGGGCATACTCGAGAGCATGATCACCCGCATCTGTGTGAGCCTGCCCGCCGCCTGCACCGCCCTGGCCGATGATGCCGCACAAGCGCTGCTGGACCTCTTCTTTTCCATGAATGAGGCCATTCTCTTGCTGCAACATGAAAGCCTGAGCAGTAGCTGGCAGCAGACCTTGCAGGCCATCTCCCGCAATGAACAATCAGCGCCGGTGATCGCCGGATACGCCACCCGCCTGCTGCTGGACCATAAAGTGCTCGGCGGCGAAATGCTCGTCAACATTTTCAGTGTAGCCATGTCCGTAGTCAACCCGCCGGCCCGGGCCGCCGCATGGCTGGAAGGCTTCCTGAAAGGCAGCGGCACCCTGCTGCTCGTAGATGAAGAGCTGTGGCAGATCGTAGACAACTGGGTGCAGCAGCTCGACAATGACATTTTCGTACAGGTATTGCCGTTATTACGCCGTACCTTTTCTAACTTCGCCCCTGCGGAACGCCGCAAGCTGGGAGAAAAAGTGAAAGCGGGCGGCTGCCAGTTGGCAGCGGCTGCCACCGCCATCTCAGGAATCGATGAAAGCCGCGCCGCCAGCGGGATACCGGTGGTGATGCAGCTGTTGGGGTATTGATGATTGATGATGATTGTATAGCCCCTACGGGGCTGAATATTGGCGGGTCGCATTCCGTTCCCCGGGTTTCACCCGGGTATGCGATTAAAAAATAATAACATGGACAAGGAGCAACATTTACGCAAATGGCGGTTAATACTGGGGGGAGAAAAAAATGATGGCACCGCCATCATGCTCAACAAGGAAGACCTCCAGATAGATAAAACACTGGAAGCGCTGTACGACAGCACCCGCCAGGGCGGACTGGGGCCTTCATCGCCCAATGTAAGCCGCTGGCTCGGTGATATCCGTCAGTACTTTCCGTCATCCGTAGTACAGGTGATGCAGCAGGATGCATTGAAAAGGCTCAACCTCACACAGATGCTGTTTGAAAAAGAGATGCTGGAAAACGTAGAGGCAGATGTACACCTGGTAGCTACCTTGATGTCGCTCAGCCGCGTGATACCGGAAAAGACAAAAGATACCGCCAGGCAGGTAGTGAAAAAAGTAGTGGATGAACTGATCAAAAAACTGGCGCAGCCCACACAGCAGGCTATCACAGGGAGTTTGAACCGCAGCATCCGTAACCGGAGGCCGCGGCATAATGAGATCAACTGGCATCTCACCATCAAAAAAAACCTGCAACATTACCAGCCGGACTATAAAACGGTGATACCCGAAACATTGATCGGCTATGGCCGCAAGCGCTCCTCGCTGAAAGATGTAGTGCTTTGTATCGACCAGAGTGGGTCTATGGGCACTTCTGTTGTATATTCGGGTATCTTTGGCGCAGTGATGGCCTCTATCCCTGCCGTACAAACGAAAATGGTCGTATTCGACACCGCGGTAGCCGATCTTACCGAAGAGCTGCAAGACCCGGTGGAACTGCTTTTCGGCGTACAGCTGGGTGGCGGCACGGATATCAATGCCGCCCTGACCTATTGCCAGCAGATCATCAGTCGCCCGACAGACACCGTGCTGGTGCTGATCACCGACCTGTTTGAAGGCGGCGACGAAGCTGGCATGCGCAAACGCGCTACAGAACTGGCGATGGCCGGCGTACAAGTGGTGGTGCTCCTTGCACTCAACGATGAAGGCGCCCCTTCTTACGACCACCACAACGCACAGTTCCTGTCGGAGCTAGGCATACCAGTGTTTGCCTGCACGCCCGACAAATTCCCGGACATGATGGCCATGGCACTCAGCAAGCAGGATATCGCGCAGTGGGCCGCCAAAGAAGACATCGTGCTGAAAAAATAATGAATCTATTTTTATAAACCTTATGCCATACTCAGAGGAAGCGATACTACCTGTTGTTGAAGAACTGAAACAGCATTACTACTATGAAAACTCTCAGCAAGCCATTACAGCCACCGCAGACTATCTTACCGGGAAAATATTTCCTGCGCCTATATACGATGACAAATCAATAGCGGCTCACCTGGGCTCTTTTGTGAAGTTGCTGAAGATACCCGAACTGTGGGGCGACAACGACCGGCTGCTCCTGCAACTCATCGGCCAGCCGGCAGCATGGGAAAGTGTAAAAGAAACCTTCTATGCACATATCATCCGCATGCTCGACGCCCCGGCCACTTCCGCCTCCATCGTACTGCGCTTCAGCTATTTCACCAGCTATCTGCAACAACGCGGCCTCACACCGGAAGAAATCGGCTCTATATTGATCATGCATGCCACCGATGGATTCGGTAATTACGATCTTTCTCCATTAAAATTCTCCCCTACCCGTAAATTCCTGCAAGACCTGCTCCGCAATGCCGAACCTTATGCCATCAACGCCTACCTGGCCCGCTGGCAGCAGCTTCCATGGAATTCCTTGTTTTTTCGTTTGCTGATCAAAGCAGCGCCGGAACTGGAAAATAATTATCTCGAAAAAATAATTTTACAGGCAGAACAGGCGCGCTGCTTCCACTACGCTGTAGCCACCGCCCTGCTCAAATCCAATACAGGCAAGTATGAGCCATTCATCCGGCAAATGACGGAGCAAGGCGCTACAGCCGTACAACTCAGCGGATACCAGGTATTGCACGCCTTCACGCCCGACGCCTATCAGCCTTTACTGCTGGCCAGCGCACAACGCTACATCGATGAAAACACCAGCGCCATCGATACCTTCCAGGGATACCGGACCATCCTTCCGGAACCCGCTATGCCGCTGCCTTTGAGCGTGATCGCTATCAGCGCCTTGCTGACATATGATCAAAGCAAGGCAGTGCGGCATGTACAGGAATGCATCGGGGAAAAACGTTATCTGCATAAAGAAGTATTCCGTGAGCTGACAGATGCCCTGCACGAAAAAGCCCTGCCCATGCTGCTCTCCGCGCTGGCACAAGATTACGATGCCAAAGTGCTGCTGCCGCTGATAGACCGTTTCGATCCTTCTCTGTTCATCGAACAGCTCTGGCCTTATACCTTGCACAAGCTGAAATCTGTTCGTATGCTCGTAGCCGTTATACTCGCCAAAGACCCGCAGGCGCTTGCCAGGGCGGGCGAGCTGCTGCTGCACAAAAAAGCGGAACAACGCACCACCGCCGTACAGATACTCTGTTCTATCAATAGCAACGAAGCACATGAGCTGCTGCATACTACATTGCAACAGGAAGTGAACGACGATGCCCGCGACCTCATGATGGAAACGCTGGGCTACCCCGTTACCGACACGCCGGAAGCGCTGGTGGTCGCCGCCAAAAAGCGGGGCAAGCTCTCGCGCCCTATCGAGAAATGGCTGGATGATACCAGTCTGCCCCCACTCTATCACCACGACGGCAGCACCTTTACGCTGGAAATGGTGCGCTTCCTGATATACCGTATGTCGCGCGTGAAAGCGCTGCGCTCCGATCCCGAAGCCAAAGCCTTATTGCAGCTGGTAGACCGCTCCCGCAGTGGCGACTTTGCCGCACATCTCTTTAAAATATTCCTCGACAACGGCGGCGACGCCAAATTGAAATACCTGCTGGCACTGGCGGCGCTTACCGGCGATGAGGCCTTTGCCATACATCTGCACCTGTCTATCAACCAATGGATAGAAGACAAACGCCTGAAGCTCGCCGAACTGGGCGTAGGCGCGCTCGCCATCCATGGCAGCAATGAAGCCTTGCGCGCGGTAGACTGGTACGCTCGCCGCTACCGTACCCGCAAAGTAAACGTAGGCGCGGCAGCGTTAGTGGCGCTGCAACAGGCCGCCACCGAGCTGGGCATCAGCGCCCATGAGCTGGGCGACCGCATTGTGCCGGATTTCGGGTTCAAAGGATTATACAGGAATTTTGAAGTAAAGGGAGATATTTACCGGGCATCGGTAGACCGCAATTTCCGGCTCATCTTCTTCAACGACCGTGGCCGCCAGCTGAAAGCCATGCCGGCAGCCACTTCCGACGCCACGAAACGTTTCTTCAAATCTGTACAAAAAGAGATCGCTGAAGTAGTACGCACACAATCCGCCCGCCTGGAACATTTCCTTGTAATACAGCGCTCCTGGCGCACCGCACAGTGGGAACAGTTTTTTCTGCGCAACCCCGTAATGTTTGCCTTTGCCAACCGGCTCCTGTGGGCCCTCTACGACGAAGAAGGACAACTCATGAACAGTTTCCGCTGCCTCGCCAACGGACAACTGCTCAACCTGCAAGGCAATGCGATCGTATTACCTGAATACGCCACCGTGCGCCTGCTACATCCTTTATGCCTGGATGCCGAAACCCTGTTGCAATGGCAACAACAATGCAGCACGCTCGACCTCCTACCCGTATTCCCGCAGCTGGAGCGGCCTGTAGCCGTCATCTCTCCGGCAGATGCACTCGCCACCGCCATTTCCGACTTTGAAGATACTGTGATGGAGCAGCAACATCTCAGCATCCACCTGGAACAAAGAGGCTGGAAACTCAGCACCGAAGGCCATTACACCTATGCATGGCACAAACCCGATGATGAACAGCATCTCGATGCGGTGATAGAGATGAGCAGCATCTACCGCGAGGCCGGCATACATTATAAACTGGGCAAACTGTACTTTGCAGACCGTAACAAGCCCGGCCAGCGGCTACCTTTACACCAGGTGCCGCGGGTGTTCTATTCAGAAGCGGTTAACGACATCGCCGTGCTGCGTGGCAAAATGGAACTGGCGCAGGACTATTAATAACCGGATTTTATTTGTATTTTATCTCTCTTATACAAAACTGATAAAATCCACATATGTTAAAACTATCCACTGTCGTAGCAGGCGGATTACTGCTATGGGCATCCGCTACCACGCGGCTATATGCAGTGAACATCATTCCGCAGCCTGCTGAAGTAAAAGAGCTGCCAGGCGCCTTTAATTTGTCGGGCGGCACCGCCATCATCAAAGGCGCCAGCGCTGAAGAAGCTAATTTCCTGCAGGCGGCGTTCCGCAAGGACTTCGGCCTGGAGCTGCCCCTGAAAGCATCGGCCGCCAAAGATTATATCAAACTGGAACTACGCAAGGACCTCCTTGCGCAACTGGGAGAAGAAGGCTATACCTTGCAGGTAAAACCCGGCGTTATCACCATCGCGGCGCCTACCAGCACCGGCGTGTTTTACGGGATACAATCATTGCGCCAGCTCGTCGCCGCTAACGGCAACGCCTACACGATAGCAGCCATTGAAGTGAAAGACAAGCCCCGCTTCGCGTGGCGCGCCTTCATGCTGGACGAAGGCCGCTACTTCAAAGGCGGCGAAGTAGTAAAACGCCTGCTCGATGAAATGGCCTTGCTTAAAATGAACACCTTCCACTGGCATCTCACCGACGACCAGGGCTGGCGTATCGAGATACGCAAATATCCGCTGCTCACCAAAGTGGGCGGCCGTCGCGACTCTTCACAGATCGGTACCTGGAACAGCCGCACCTGGGACCACCAGGTACACCAGGGCTTCTACACACAGGAACAGATCAGAGAGATCGTTCAATATGCTGCCGCGCGGCATATCAAAGTGATCCCTGAAATAGAGATGCCCGGCCATTCCAGCGCCGCCATCGCGGCCTATCCCTGGCTGGGCACCACTCACCAGGAAATAGCCGTGCCCGGCTCTTTCGGCGTACATTATGATGTGTTCAATGTCACCGATCCCAAGGTGATCAGCTTCCTGCAGGATGTACTGCAGGAAGTGCTGACGCTCTTCCCCTCCAAAGTGATACACATCGGCGGCGATGAAGTGAAGTACGATCAATGGAAAGCGTCGCCCGATGTAAAGGCTTACATGGAGCAACATCACATCAGCTCTCCCGCTGATCTGCAGATAGCGTTTACCAACAACATCTCTCACTACCTCTCGGAACAAGGCCGCCGCATGATGGGCTGGAACGAGATCATGGGCGTGAAACTGCATGACTACAACGATGCCAACGATGTTCCCGCGAAGGAGAAACTGGCGCCCGGCACCATCGTCCACTTCTGGAAGGGCGACCTCAAACTCATCACCGACGCGGTTTCCAAAGGATACGATGTAGTGAATTCCTATCATGCCTTCACTTATCTCGACTACGATTACAAATCCATCTCTCTGGAAAAAGCCTACAGCTTTGATCCCATCCCCGATGGCCTCGAAAAAAAATATCATCAACAAATCCTTGGCAGCGGCTGCCAGATGTGGGGCGAATGGATCCCTAATGAAGAAACCATGAACCACCAGGTCTTTCCCCGCCTTGCCGCCTACGCCGAAGACGGCTGGACACCGCCCGCAAAGAAGAACTTCGCGCAGTTTAAAAATGCCTTGCAGTATTTTTACACACGCTGGGGCTCAGGATTAAAGGATTGAAAGGATTAGCAGGATTTTTTTTACAGGATTAAAAAGATTCTCTTGATTTAATGCGAAGATCATTTAAGCGAAGAAGCCCTTGAAGCGCTCAAAGCGCTTCAAGGGCTACTACCCTCGAATTGATCTTCGCATTAAATCAAGAGAATCTTTTTAATCCTGTAAAAAAATCCTGCTAATCCTTTCAATCCTTTAATCCTGAGCTAAGACGACCTCCGCGCAAGCCATACTCTATCGTCTCGTGTTTCTCCGCTTTAACGGCCGTGCTGCGGCCTTCGGGCGTTACGGGGAAGGTGCGGACGAGTTTATTGCCACGGATGTAAAAGGAATCTTTGCCGTTGTATTCGGGGCGTTCCATGGAATCGAGGGCGGTGGTGTTGATGCGGAAAATGTGGTTATCGATATAGGTGAAAGCGTAGATGCTGCCATAGCTGCCGGTGCCGGCAGAGAGCGTATAGCAATATATTTCAGGTATGCCATCGTTGTCGAGATCCGCTGCCATCAGGCGTTGCGGCGCCCCTTTGATATCGCGCTCAATGATGCTGTCGGCATGCGTAGTGTCTTTGGCGCTGCCAAATGAGAC
Organism: Chitinophaga vietnamensis; assembly: GCF_902167635.1. Taxonomy (GTDB): domain Bacteria; phylum Bacteroidota; class Bacteroidia; order Chitinophagales; family Chitinophagaceae; genus Chitinophaga; species Chitinophaga vietnamensis. The sequence continues at coordinate 54,472 of NZ_CABHMS010000003.1, read as the reverse complement.
GATCATATTGCGCATACCGGCGTTGCCGCGGGAAGATACGCTGATGCGATAGCCGGCGATGGTCGTATCTTTCTTGAAAGGCGCTTCCTCGCGTGGTTTAGGTGTTGCCACCTGCGAGCTGTCTTTCTTGTTACTATCCGGCTTACTTTTACAAGCCATCAGGCCAAGCAGCAGACAGATGAGACAAAGGCGTGTGATCATTTCCTTTTAGGTTTTCTTTGATAGTTTTAGCCACAAAAGCGATGCCCTGTCATGAGGGACTGCTGCGGCGCTGCTGCTGTATCCAAACTTCCCCCAATTGGCGGCGCCATTCCACAATGCACAGGGATGCATGCCGCATAATCAATCGCTTTCAGTTCTGCACGATTATTGGCCCTTGTGCTTTGTACCATAAAACTTTATTGTATGAAAAACCTGTCAGCCACCCTGGGAGTTTTGATGATCATCATCGCATTCATGTTCTTCCAGGGCAAACCCATGCATGACGTGCAGGCTGCGCCATTGGACGATCAAACTTTGGTAGCGCCTGACACTTTCCCGCCACCAAGTGCCGGTGATACTTCTACACCCAAGCACATGAAGAAAAAAGAATGGAAGAAGAGAGATACAACTCGCAGACACGATACGTTGATTTAGAGATTTTCGGATTTTCGGATTTGTGAATTTAAGAATTTACGGATTTATGGATTTGTGGATTTGTGGCGATACTGAGGTTCACCACAAATTCGTAAATCTGTAAATCCGTAAATTCTTAAATCCATAAATCCGAAAATCATTTTTCAAGTGTGCCGAATTTCCCTGCTTTGTAGTCTGCGAAGGCTTGTTCTATTTCTTCTGCAGTGTTCATTACAAAATTATCTTTTGCCGCTACCGGCTCGTTGATCGGTTCGGCGCAAAGATAGAGCACACGGGTGTTTTCAAGCGCCTGGATATGAATGTCTGTAGCCGGATCATCTTTATCGAAGACGATGAGATGGTACCCTTCCGTTTCCACGCCATTCACTTGCACTTTTCCATCGATGATATAGAGCAAAGTCCAGTAATTACGTGTAGCCGTGAGCGTTACCTGGCTGCCGCTATCCAGTTTTCCCCAGATGGCGGTAATAGGCGTGAAATTCTTGAGCGGGCCTGTTTTGCCTTCGTAGTCACCACTGATCAGTGTGAGGCGCACACCGGGCTCCTGCGCCACTGACGGCATGTCTGCAGCCTTTACATATTGATAATAGGGATCTTCTCCTTTGTGTGCCGCCGGTACATTAAACCAGAGTTGCAGCAGTTCGTAGTCGCCGCCTTTCTCCAGAAATTCAGCGCTGGGACCTTCGCTGTGCAAGATGCCTTTACCGGCAAACATCCATTGTACATCGCCGGCGCTAACGGTCATGGCATTACCGGCACTATCACGGTGATAGCCTTGGCCCTGCAACATAAAGGTCACCGGCGCAAAGCCGCGGTGCGGGTGCGGATGCAGCCTTTCTTCCGGCGCGCCGGGCGCATAATATTTGGGTACCATATGATGCACCACAATGAAAGGGCTGGCGAAACGGAAGGCCATAGTAGGCAATGACTGCCTTACGGTCTCTGTTTCGGTGATCTTCTTTTCACGGCCTTCCAATACATGCAAAATCTTCTTCTCCATATAAAACTGGTTTCATTCGCGACAAGATACTCAGCGGGTCAGCTTCAGACGGGCTTTTTCTACCGAGCTACGGAACATTTTCAGGATCAGCACATCGTAATCATCAAGTTTTACGATCTCGCCTTCTCTGGGTATGTTACCGTGAATGTAGTTGATCAAACCGGAAAGCGTTTCGTAATGTTCGCTCTCCGGCAATGGTACAGGAAGTAGTTCGTTGATATCTGCCAACTGCTCGTGGGCATTAACGATAAAGGTACGTTCATCCTGCTGCTCCACAATGGGCGCTTCGTGATCATGTTCGTCCTGAATATCGCCTACCAGCTCTTCGAGAATATCTTCCATGGTAACGATACCTTCGGTGTCGCCAAATTCGTTGGTAACAACGGCCATCTGCAGGCGCTGCCCCTGGAAGGTGCGGAGCAGGTCTTTGATCTTCATACTATCCGGTACATAAAATACCGGTTTCAGAATTTCGCGGATATCCTTGAGTTTATTTTCGTGGACTCCTTTCACGAGGTCTTTGGTGTAGATCACTCCTTTGAGTTCATCGAGCGAATTGTTATACACCGGGTAGCGGGAATAGCCATCTGTGATCACCTGGTTTACCAGTTGATCGAATGGCAGGGAGATATCGAGTGCAGAGATATCCTTGCGGTGGGTGAGTATTTCTTTCACGCGGCTGTCGTCGAACTCGAATACGTTCTGAATGAGTTCCCGTTCTGTTTCCGCGATGGCGCCACCTTCCTGGCTTTCGGAGATGATGAGCTTCAGTTCTTCTTCCGAGTGAATTTCCGATTCGCCTGCCGGCGTGATGCCTACGAAACGCAGGATACTGTTGGCCAGGCCGTTAAGCATCCATATAAAAGGACGGAATATGACGAAGATCACGCGCAGCGGCGCTGCCACGATGAGCGTGGTGGGCAGCGGTTTGCGGATGGCCACGGATTTGGGGGCCAGCTCGCCAAATACGATGTGGAGCACGGTGATCACGAAAAAGGCCACCGGCAGGGCGATGGCATGTGCCGTGGCAGCATTGATGGGCAGGTTGAGCGCGCCCATCACGTTGAGCATGAGAGTAGACACCACTGCCTCTCCCACCCAACCAAGACCGAGCGAGGCCAGCGTGATGCCCAGCTGTGTGGCAGCGAGGTAACCATCGAGGTTACCCAGTACGTGTTTGGCCGCTTTGGTGGCCCTTTTGGAAGCAGCGCCTCCCTTGCTGTTTATTTGAGAAGAGCGGACTTTAACGATGGCAAATTCCGCCGCTACAAAAAATCCATTTAATAATACGAGAATAATAGTTCCAAGAACTTGCAAAAACATGAATAAGACAAATTGGTTCGCAAGCTCAAATATAGGTAAATCAATTTTGATGCGTTGTTATTTCTCTGTTGCCCACCCCGTCTCTTTTTCTTATTTTTTTATTCAATAGTCTACTATTTTCATAGAGTTTATGTATTTTGTGGAGAAATTAGGCTGGCAACGATCAACATGGAGAAAGTTATTACACCCGTAGCTGCACCAGCAGCGGTAACTACAGCATCTACAGGATATGGCGGCAAAGCGCCTGCCAACGGCAGCGTAGCTGCAGCCAACACCAGGAAGTGGCTATATTGGACAGCAGGCATTGTGGCACTGACGGCCATCTTCTCGGCATTATGGTGGTGGGTGCCTTCGTTCAGTACTTATGTAGAAATCATTCCTCCTACTTTCTACTATTTCCTGGTAGCGGGATTTATATTCGCCATGATAGATGGCGCCATTGGTATGTCGTATGGCATCACCTCTACTACCTTTTCCCTGTCGATGGGCGTCCCTCCTGCCTCTGCCAGCGCCGCCGTGCACATCTCCGAGATCCTCAGCAACGGCATCGCCGGGTGGATGCACTTCCGCATGGGTAACATCAACAAACGTCTCTTCAAGATACTGATCATCCCCGGCATCGCCGGCGCTGTGATCGGTGCATACCTTCTTTCCTCACTGGAACATTATGCGCAATACACGAAACCGGTGGTATCGCTGTATACGCTGATCCTGGGTACCATCATCCTGATGCGCGCCATCAACGTAAGGCGTAAGCACAGGCAACCTAAAAAGATCAAACGTATCGGGCTACTGGGCTTCGGCGGCGGTTTCATCGATGCCATTGGCGGTGGTGGATGGGGCTCTATCGTGCTGTCGGCGCTGATTGCGGGCGGGCGCCATCCGCGTTTCTCCCTTGGCACCGTAAAGCTCTGCCGCTTCTTCATCGCGATGCTCAGTTCCCTCACCTTCGTAACGGTGCTCGCTCACGTACACTGGGACGCCGTTGCCGGCCTGGTGATCGGCAGCGCCATCGCCTCACCGATCGCGGCAAGGGTATCCAACCGCATCTCGGCCAAAACCATTATGGTTGCCGTAGCGGTGATCGTCATACTCGTGAGCCTGAAAAGCATTTACGGTTTCGTCGTGAAAGTGCTCTAGTCTTGTCTTTATTCGCTGGTAATTGTCTTATTCGCCCGCAGGGTGATGGGCTTGTTGTATTCATACTGTACGAGCGCCTGCACTACCAGCGCCACTCTTTCATCGAAAGGTTTTTCAGGGAGATATTTATCTTCTGCATACAGGTATATTTCAGCAGTACGATCTTCAAAGAGATATACGCCGCTGCCTACTTTCTTCGTAATATAACCGTTAATCTTAACGGTGGTGCTGTCATTACTCAACTGCCGTGCATGCCTGAGCACATCCCCTACCGTATAACTGCGCACCTGGCGCGGACTATAGACCGCCGCCACAAAGAGTAACAAACAAACCAGCAAACTTTTCATAAGAATGGATTGATTCCATTCGTGATAAACAAATTGATAGCGCGATTGTTCGCGCGAAGGTTGTCTGGTTCAGGATTATAATGATTTAAAGGATTACCAGGATTTTTTTACAAGGATTAATAAAGATTAGATAAGATTTTCGAGTTGATCTTCGCGAATCTTGATTTTAATCTCTATTAATCCTTATAAAAAAATCCTGGTAATCCTTTAAATCACTATAATCCTGAGCCAGACAACCTTCGCGCTAATCAACCATCATCTTTTGCTCCTTCCTCACGTCTACTACACCGGCATCAATGAACACACAACCTTTTTTGTAGGCGGGGTCGTATTTCCAGCTGGTAAGGGCTTTGCCGTTGAGGGTAATGCGGGCAGGCGCTTTGGTCATGAACACTTCCAGTTTCAGGCTGCGTTTTTCGAGCTGGCCTTTGTAATGGCCGCTGGTGGCGCCTACGAGGATCGTAGTAGTATTGTTTATTGCGCGTGAGATAATGTTCGTATAGGCGAAGGCGTTACTGGTGCGGTAGGCCAGCGTAGCGCCATCATCTTCATAGAGCTTGAAATGGCCGTTGGCGCCGGGATAGATCTCGAGGGTGAGGGTATCCTTGGGCTTTTCACCATCATACAGCATGGCAGGATATTTCGGGATGATGGCGCCGTTTTTCACGAACAAAGGGAGCTTGTCCAGCGGCGCGGCGAAATTGTTAAGCCATTGCTTACCCTGATAGATGGCGCCATTATCATAATCACGCCAGGTACCTGCTGGCAGGTAGATGCTGTCGCGCTTTTCTTCATCTTTGTAAACCGGCGCCACCAGCAGGTATTCGCCGCTGAGGAACTGGTATTGCGTGGCTTTGCCCCAGGTAACCGGGTCATTGGGATATTCCAGCACGAGGGCACGGCATACAGGCGTACCGGTTTCATACGCCTCACGGCAGTAAGAGTACATGTATGGCGTGAGACGCATTTTCAACATCATATATTTTCTGTTGATGCTTGTATACGGCTCTCCCTGCGCCCATGGCTGTTTGTTGGCCTTGGCCCAGCCACTGATAGCCATATACACCGGCGTGAAACATTTCCATTGCATATCGCGCACATAGGTTTTGGCGCTGCCTTTGAAGATGCCATCCACATCGCCGGTGGCATAGTTGAAACCCGAAAGGCCGCTGCCGATCACCGTGGGGATGTGAAAACGGATGTATTCCCAGTTGCCGCTCTGATCGCCGCTCCAGATGGTGGAGTAACGTTGCGTGCCCGCCCATCCGGCTACGCACCAGATGAAGCCGCGGGCATCGGCATTTTGCTCGATACCGTTGAAGGCGGCGCGACAACCATCCAGTCCCCATTTGTAGCCGGGGCCTACCCAGGCTACGTCGAGTTTCATGCAGCGGGTGCCGAGACGGCCCACTTCATCTTTGATCTTTTCGACGCCGTTCTCTGTCCAGAGGCCGGTGTGGAAGCCAAGAGCATGCAGCCGTTGCACTACGGTGTCGAGGCCCTGATAGCCGCAGCCATAGCCATCGTTGGGCAGTATCCAGCCGCCAGGCAGGTTTTGATCGCGGTATACCTGTGCTACCTTTTTAATCACATCGCCGGTAACGCCTTTCTTGTTGTAGCAATCGGCATCGCCAAATTCGAGGCCCCAGCGCGGCGCCATAAAAGGACGGCCGGTTACGTGCGTATATTCTTCCAGCACAGCTTTGATAGAAGGCCCGTAGAAGTAGTAGGCATCGTATTCGTGGCCTTCGTGTTGCAGCAGCACCGTGTCTTTGAAGGCATAGGTACCTTTGTTGAAAGTATTGCGGAAGATGCCGTAACCTGCGGTGCTCACGAAGAAAGGCGCCGGATTGGAAGTAGTGTTAGCGCCCCAGTTGCCGAAATCATTGCGGATATTCACGATGCTGTCGCGATGCGAGAAATTACCGTTCTGCATACCACCGCCATAGAAATAATCATTGGCCCCGCGTTGCAGCGCGGCGGTGGCATGTTCGCCAAGACTGATCGGTTCCGTCTCTTCCATGATCTTCTTCCCTTGTTTATCGTACATGGCTATACGAAAAGGGGATTTCTGAATACGGAGTGTTATTTTGGATGTATTGAGATCATAATAAGACGGATGCTCTTTAAGCTCGTAAGGCACGGCTGCGTCGCCATTCCACACAACAATACCATTTTGCATGGCATCTTCAAACTTGCCGTCGCTGCTCACTTGTATGCGATAAATGTCGGGTTGCAGTAATTGCAGTTTTACGAAAGCATTGCCGAGTGTGAACAGCAGGTTGCTGGGCTGTTTGCTCACCTTGATGATCTGGGTGAGCGGTACTTTTTTTAACAGGAGATGGGTAGACAATTGATTATTGGCAGTATGCTCATCTCCCTGGAGGATGGCTTTCACTTCCAGCGGCCAGATACCTTTGCTCCCGAGGTTGGCGGTTTCGAGGAGCACATCGCGGATGGCGTAAGGCGGCAAGGGCTGGGTGTTGAAGGGCACCGTTACTGTTTTAACGGCGCCGCCGTTGCCCAGCGTGTATTGCAGCTGTACCGGTTCATTCACGGCCTGTGTGCCGAGGTTGGTAACGCGGATGGTCACCGGCTCTTGTGCGGAGAATTTATCTTTCCCGTTGAGCGGTGTTACCACGTTGGTGAGCGCGATATCCAGCGGATATACTTTTTCGTAGCTGGCCAGGAAGATCTTCCCATTGAGCGTGCCTTTGTGGTCTTTAACAACGTTGCCGCTGCCTTCATCGAATTTATAGTAATGCAGCAGGTGGCCGTGGGCCGGGTCCTCGCTGGTCACCTCTTTGAAAGCAAGGCGGGCAATGGTTTCGGGCGACAGTTCCATATCCCACATGCGCATCTCATCCAGCGTGGCGTTGAGGGTACCGAAGCCGTCGGCATCAAGGCCGATCTGCGACAGCGGCAGCGGAATACTTTTATCGATGCGTTGAATGAATTTGCCATCCACGAACAACGAAGTATGCGCGCTATCGGCCACCAGTGCGATGTGCGTGAGTTTGCCCACCGGCAGTTCATAGTCGAACAGCACATCGAACTTACCTTTCTTCGTCAATCCTATCTTGTTGGTATTATTGTACTGTTCCAGGCGGATACCGCTTTCATAGTCGCCGCTGGTGAGCAGCGAGGAATAGGTGCTTACCTTGTTACGGCTCACGAGGCACTCTACGGTGTAGGGTGGCTGGAGGTCTTTACCGTTCAGTTCCACGAAATTACTGGCGCCATTGAAGCGAAGCCTGTACTGGGCTTCAGCGTGAAAGGCAGTGGCGGTGAGCAGGCCAGCCATCAGGGCTGTTGCCAACACACCTCTTGCGATCATTTTTCTCATTGTTCACTTTTAACGTGGCGCTAAAATTACTGATCAGAATCGAGAATTACGCTATAATTGTAAGAGGAAAAAATTTCCGTATGGGATTCATCAAAACGTATAGCAGCATGTTCTGGCTGCTGGGAGGTATTGTTGCCGGTAGCATTGCCGGTTTGGCGCTTGGTGCTAAAGTGGCTGTACTCAAGCCTTTCGGCGATCTGTTCATCAACCTGCTGCTCACGGCGGTGATCCCGCTGGTATTTTTCTGCATCGCTTCGGCCATCGCACAGATCGACAAAGGCAGCAAGCTGGGAAAGGTGCTGGGCATAATGTCGATCGTATTTCTCTCTACCATCCTGATCTCTGCTTTCTTCACCATCGTCACCATATGGATATTTCCGATACACCAACCAGTACAGTTATCGAAACCTGAAGAGATAGCACAGGCAGGCACCTGGGGCGATCAGCTGGTACGCTTGCTGACGGTCAGCGAGTTTTATGAATTGCTATCGCGCAAGAATATGTTGCCTTTCATCATCTTTTCGGTGATCACGGGCTTTGCGGCGCACCTGGCGGGAGAGAAAGGCGCCAGTTTCCGGAGCTTCCTGTTATCCGGCAACGAGGTGATGATACAATTGCTGGGCCTCATCATGAAAGCCGGGCCCATTGGGCTGGGCGCCTACTTTGCCTACCAGGTAGGCACCGTAGGGCCGCAGCTGTTCGGGACCTATGCCCATTCGCTGGGCATCTATTACGGCTTTGGGATTGTTTATTTTCTGGTTGGTTTCAGTTTTTACGCATTTGTTGCCGGTGGTTTCCCCGGCGTGAAGATCTTCTGGAAGCACAACATCATTCCTACGCTTACCGCGGTGGGCACGGGCAGCAGCATCGCCACCATCCCCGCCAATTTACAGGCGGTACAACGTATGGGCGTGCCCGTTGAAGTGGGCAGCGTAGTGGTGCCGCTGGGCGCTACCCTGCATAAAGATGGTTCCAGCATCTCCTCTATCATCAAAATGGCGGTGGTGTTTGCGATGTTCGGCAAGCATTTCGACAATCCCGTTACGATCCTGTCGGCCTTGGGCATGACGGTGATCGTAAGTATTGTGGAAGGCGGCGTGCCCAATGGCGGCTATATTGGCGAGATGCTGGTGATGAGCGTTTATGGCTTTCCGCCGGAAGCCTTGCCGCCACTGATGATCATCGGCACCCTGGTAGATCCGCTGGCCACCATCCTCAATGCCACCGGCGATAATGTTGCCGCTATGCTCACTGCACGTTTTCTGCATAAACAGGTTCCGGCAACTTCTTAAAGGCTTGCTCCAGATCGGCGAGCAGGTCGTCTACTTCTTCCAGTCCTACCGACAAACGGATCAGGCTATCACTCACGCCCGCTTCTCTCCTCTTCTCTGCTGGAATGGATTTGTGGGTCATCGCTGCGGGATGACAAAGCAGGCTTTTGATGCCGCCCAGGCTTTCTGCCAGTTTAAAATATTTTGTGCTGGTCACAAAAGCTGTGGCTGCCGCTTCGTTATCATCTTTTAAAGTAAAGGAGATGATACCGCCAAATCCTTTGCTCTGGCGCTTTGCCAGCTCATGCCCCGGGTGGGAAGGTAATCCGGGATAATACACTTTTGCTACAGCAGGATGCTGTTCAAGGTATTCGGCCAGTACTTGTGCATTGAAGCCATGTTGTTTCACGCGCAGGTGTAATGTTTCAATACCGCGTATCAACAGGAAACTGTCGAAGGGCGACAATACCGCACCACAGGCATTTTGATAGAATTTAATTTCCTGTCCCAGCTGTTCCGTTTTACTGATCACGACCCCTGCAATCAGATCGCTATGGCCGCCGAGATATTTGGTAGCGCTGTGTATTACGAGGTCGGCGCCGAGGCTCAGCGGCTTTTGCAGCACCGGCGATGCGAAAGTATTATCTACGCAGAACAGGATATTATGCGCCCGCGCAATGCGGCCGATCGCTTCGATATCGGATATCTTCAAAGTGGGATTGGTAGGCGTTTCCAGCCATATCAGCCGGGTGGCCGGCGTGATGGCGTTGAATACCGCTTGTGTATCGGAAGTATCTACATACGTTACGCGGATACCGAATTTTTCATATACTTTATTAAAGAGACGGAAAGCGCCGCCATAGATATCATCTACTGCTACAATTTCGTCGCCGGATTTCAGGAGTTTCAATACCGCGTCGATGGCGGCGAGGCCGCTGGAAAAGGCAGATGCCGCGGCGCCTCCTTCCAGTTGGGCTACTATTTTTTCCAATGCTTCGCGGGTAGGATTGTTGCTGCGGGCATAGTCGTAGCCTTTGTTTACGCCTGGCGCTTCCTGTACAAAAGTAGAAGTTTGATAGATGGGCACTGCAATAGCGCCGGTTTGCGGATCTACGGGAATGGAGTGGATCAGTTCAGTAATGGTACTCATCTTGCGTTGATTTTTAGTTTGATGAAAAATTGATTAAACAGTGTTCTTCAGCAAAGAAGCAAATCAAGAAGATGGGGGAAGATGGGAGAGTTTTGGGATTTACGGATTTTTTGATTTACGATTTACGGATTTAAAATCTGAAAATCCATAAATCAAAAAATCCGCAAATATTTTCTGACTTATCTTCCCTCAGCAGTGGCTGAGGATGGATGCAGCACCTTTCACCGCTTGCGCGGTAATGGTTGCTAAGGTATCATCGGGCCATGTCCCTCCTCCTTTCTTGATAAGCTATTGTAAGAACTGGTGCAAAGATATAACAGAAATCCAATCCACCAAATTATTTTCCTACAAAATTAGTAGAGTAATAGAGATTTATTGCTTTGCCGCTGCCAGCGTGGCTTTCACGCCTTCTTCGTAGGAAGTTGGTTTGAAATTGAAGTGTTTTTCAAACTTTGTAGAGTTGAAGATATATGGATAGTTGTTCTGATAAAGCATCTCGCCGAGTTCTTTGATGGTGCCATCAAAAAGGCCGGAGAGGCCGATCATGAATTTACCCAGTTTCATGTATTTGGGTTTTACGCCCATTTGTGTGGCGATGATATGCATATAACCTTTGCCATCCGGCGCAGGGTTGCTGGTAGGCAGGTGCCATACCTGGTTCCAGGTGCTGTCGTCCTGTGAGAGCAGGTACAGGCCTTTGCCGGCATCGGGCGTATAGGTGTAGCTGTGGGTCATATCATCACGACCGAGCCACATGGCTGTGCTTTTCTTTTTGAATTTGTCGATGATCAGGAGGTTGAGGAAACCTGTTTTGTCGGCGTTGGGGCCGTAGAAATCCGCTGCCCTGGCGATGGTGGCGGTGATGTTACCGGCTTTTACTTCGTCCATCAGTTGTGTGGCGATGCGGGCGCGGATCTCTCCTTTCTTCGATGAGGGGCGATAGGGCGTAGTTTCCAGCATGGGGCCGTCTACTAACCCATACGAATACACGTTGTCGAAGAAGATGAGTTTGGCGCCGGCGGCTTTACACGCATTGATGACGTTGGTCATGATAGCTGGCCAGGCGGTAGCCCATAGTTTGCGGTCGTATTTCAGGCCGGCGCAGAGGAATACGATGGAAGACCCTTTAACGGCCTGCATGGTTTGTTCTGCGTTGGTGATATCGGCCGGGAAAAGCTCATCGATGCCTGCAAATGCTTTAGGAGAGCGGCTAACGAGCCTTACACGTTTGCCATTTTTTACCAGCTCGGTGGCCAGTTCATTGGCGATCACGCCTCCTGCGCCCAGGATCGTGTACAAGGGTTGCATAGATTGGTCTGACATAGAAGATTAGTATGAACAGTTGGTGAAAGTTATCGCAAGATAACGATAATCTTCATTGCTTAGTCAGGTGCAATAATTTTAACAGTACGCCGTTGGTCCAGCCGAAACCATCTTGCAGCGGGTATTCGCCGCCACCGGCATCGAGGTGCATATCCCTGATATTATATTTTTCCATGAGCTTACCGGTTTTATTGAAGACGGCCGTATTAAGATCGATCCAGCGCTGCGCGATGGTATCGGCAAGCGATACCTGGCCATAGTTGCGGAGGCCGAGGATGGTCATGGCTTCCAGCGGCGCCCATCCGTTAGGATCGTCCCACTGCTGATGATTGCTTACCAGGGTAGTATGTACGCCTCCCGGCGCCAACATGCGTTGACGGATATACGCCGTTACCCTCGCGGCTTTGTCGTCATCGCTCATCTCAAAGAAAAGCGGGAAACAACCAGCGATCGTAACAGCCCTTGTCTGACGCTGCTGCCGCCAGTTATAATCATGGTACCATCCTGCTTTGTTATTCCAGCAATAGCGCACCACGGCGGCTTTGCGGCGGCTGGCCCGCTGCCGGAACACGGTAGCAGAATCCTGCATGCCGGCCTGATCATAGGCACGCGAGAGATTCATCTCCAGCTGGTATAACAATCCATTCAGATCTACCGGAATGATATCAGTGGTTTTGATGGTCGATAATTGCATGGGATCACTGAACCAGCGGCTGCTGAAATCCCAGCCGGATTCCGCTGCCGCCCGGATGTTGCGGTAAAACTGTGCCGCCGGCTGCTTCGATGTTTTGGCTGCAGCCACATCTTCCCGGTAAGATTCTTCACGTGGCAGATCGCTGTTATCCCAGTAGCGGTTGAGCACTTCGCCATGCGGCAGCTTTACCACGCGCAGCACCGCCTGGCGCTTCCCCAGCTGCGATGCGCCTTTCATCCAGAAGGCATATTCTTCCAGCATAGCAGTTTTGTAATGCAGCAGGAGGCTGTCGCCCAGCAGCCTCACCATCATCGAAAAGAAAGGCGGCTGTGAGCGCGTGAGAAAATAAGTACGGTTGCCATTAGGAATGAAACCATAGGTATGTATCAGCCAGGCGAAATTGTTGATCATGCTGCGTATCAGGTCCGTATGGCCACTCTCCTTCAGCCCCAGCATCGTGAAGTAAGAATCCCAATAGTACACTTCGCGGAAACGCCCGCCAGGCACAATATAGGGCTCCGGCAAAGGAATCAGCGACGGACTGGCAGAAGGCTCCGGATCACGGCGCAGCACTGTCCATAAAGTATCAATATGACTACGAACACCAGCCGCAATATTACTATGATAATCCACCGCATGTGATGCCGGCAGCTCGAAATGTGCGTCGGCAAAGGCTTTCAGGTTAAAGCCCGGTTTATCTTTTTCCATCTTCCAATCCTGCATGATCCGCTCCGGGCTTTCCTTCGGGATCATATCCGGAAATGTTTTCCCGTCAGGATAGATATGCGCCATCTGCACCGCTTCAAACAGCCCAGGGTAAAGAGTTCTGGGGGTTTTCACCTGTGCATGAATACTAACGGTAACGCCTATAGCGAGGATTAGTAGTATGTGTTTCATCAGTGGAATTTTCTTGTTTAAATATACATCAACAATATGTGTATCGCCCCATGAGGTTAGATGTTATGTGGATCGCATTGGGGCGCCCGGGTTTCATCCGGAATGCCCGGAATGCCCGGGATACCCGTATACCCGTATACCCGTATACCCGTATACCCGTATACCCGGGCTGACGCCCGGGCCTACCGAGCTATCGCCCCTACGGGGCTAATATTATGCGGAATGCCCACAATACCCGCAATACCCGGGTTTCACCCGGGCCTACCGGGCTATCGCCCCTACGGGGCTGATGTTATGCGGAATGCCCACAATGCCCGCAATACCCGGGGTTCACCCGGGCCTACCGGGCTATCGCCCCTACGGGGCTGATGTTATGCGGAATGCCCGCAATACCCGCATACCCGGGGTTCACCCGGGCCTACCGGGCTATCGCCCCTACGGGGCTGATTGAAGGGTAGATCGCCCCGGAGGGGCGTAATATTGGTAGCCGGTAGAAACCCGCTAATATTCGCTCCGTAGGAGCGATAGCCCGGTAGAAAACGTATATCCGCTTACGTCAGCCCCGTAGGGGCGATAGCTCGGTAGGCCCGGGCGTCAGCCCGGGTATGCGCGTATTCCGGGTATACGGGTATTGCGGATATTCCGATATTCCCGACATTCTGGATATTCCCGATATTTCGATATTCCGATATTTTCAATATTCCCGATATTCCCAATATTCCGGTGTACCAATACCCCCCATTGCATCACGGGTCCAGCGGATCGCGCGCATCCGCAAACAAGGAGCGGATATCCGGCACAAACGAGAGCACGTTATCTTCCTCCTTTGCTATCTCCTTCATGGGGAGGTAATCCAGTTCGGCGGTGCAGCGTTTGTCGAATATGGGCGATGCCACGTAAGTCAGGTGCATGGCGTCGGATACGCAGAGCATGCGTTTGTCCATTGGCAGGCCGCTGCGGAAAGCGATACGGACGGCATTGCGGATATTGGTGGTGGTGTGGCGTGCGTAGGGTTCTACGATCACGGCGTCGGCGGGTACGTGGAGCACGTTCACGAGGTATTTCTTCATCTCCACGCCCTCAGAAAACGGGGTGCCGAAAGGATGCACATGGCCGCCCGATACGATAATGAACGGCGCCTCGCCCTTGCGGTACCGGGCTACGCCGTAGGCGCAGCGCTGTTTGCCGGCATCGCTGATATTATCGCCATTGCCGGGGCCGGCGCCCAATATGAGGATGGCGCTGTATCGCTGCTGTGTCCAGTCAATACTTTTAATTTTCGTATAGGCATCCTTGTTAGTGACAGATAAAGGTTCATAGCGGGCGGCTTCATCATGACGGTTAAGGAGCAGGAGCGCGATGGCCGCATCCAGCGAGGGCTGGAAGAAGAGCGACGCGCGCTTGTTGCGCCTATAGGCTTTTTTTAACAGCTCCTGCACAGATTGCGCATAGGCCGGCGATCTGACATAAAAAGCGGCCGAATCGATATTAGGATAGCGGAAACCTTTGTTGGTGGTATATGCCTTGAGGATATAGTTTACGCCATGGGCCGCATCCTGCCAGGCCCGGGTAAGCAGCAGTGTATCGCTATCGCCTTCATACAGCTGGAACAGGCCACTGCTGCGCATCGCCTGCATGAGCGGCGCCAGCTGTTGTTGTTGCTCCAGGACGGCCGGGAGACTTTTGCCTACTTCAGCGATCGCTTCATCTGAAAACATCAGTGGCGCTACTGCGGCATCTGCCGTGCTACTAACGTTGACGGACAAACGCTGGCGGTATTCATCTGCCAGCTTCCGCAAAGCAGGCGCTTTGGCCACTGCCGCCGCCACGCCGGGCATCTGCTCCAATAAGGTGAACAGATAAAAGTTCCTGTCCTGCACCACGCTGGCGCTGTGAAGAAAATTGTAATGAGGGTCAGGATAAGATAGTTGCGCTTGCACTGACAGCCCCATCATCAATAAAATGATGAGCAGGCATTTTTTCAGAAAGTACATAGTGATGATTTACGTCCTGGAAAAATAAGCCGTTTTTATCAGAACCTCTGCAAGCGTTTTTTCCTTCGTCGATTAAAAATATATTACCGAAATTAAAAATACATTAATAGTATTCATACATATCTTACTTATTCACAAAACACTGCACATAAATCCATCTAACCTTCTGTAAATCATACTCTTCCAATTAAAATTGCTTATTTTTACGCAGCCACTGAAAAGGGTAACCATGTAGCCAATATTCCAATTTTAGATCACGATGTACAATAATCTTGAGAGAAAAACTTTTTTGCGCTTTGCTATTTTGGTTTTAATGGTGGTAACGCTGGTTTCTTTTTTCCTGATTATTTTTTTGAGGAAAAGGGCTTCCGAGCAATTAGGCACGTCAGTAAAAGATTTTGTTACTGTAAAAACAGATGCCAGCCATATCGACGATGCGATTCAGTTACTTTACCAGGCGGATAATAATTTCCGTTTTTACACGCTTACGTACGACAGGCACTACCTGAACCAATATATCGACGAGTTGAGACGTGTGCGTGCACACCTCGATACGGCTTTGCAATCCGCCTCCACAGAGCAGGCCACCGAGCGCATGCTGGCGGACAAAGCCCAGAAAATGGAACTGTTCCTCAACAGCAAACGCTACGTGGATTCCCTTTTGTCGCTCACGCAATCGATGCGCGATGATCATATACCCCTCCCCTTGCAGCAATTGCAACAAACGGTGGTAAAGCCGCCACAGAAGGCCGATACGATCGTCACCATCGCTACCATCACCACTAAAAAAAGTAAGAAGAAACTCTTCGGGCGCATTCGTGACGCGCTGGCAAATAAGCCCGCCAGCAAGCAAACCAGCCGCCAGGTACAAGTGGTGAAACACAGCCCCGACACGGTGAGCAAGGCTTTCAGCCAATCTCAATTACAACATATCCGCGATACTTATAACCAGTTTCTGAAAGAAGCAGGCAGCAGTCATGCTAACCTGAACCGCAAGGAATATGAATTGGTGATGTCGAACGAGCGCTTGTTCAGTCACCTCAAAACGCAGCTCTCCTCTATGCGGCAGCAGCTGGAAGCCGCTACCGACCGGCGCCGGCGGCAACTGAGCGGCGATATCGGCCGTTCTTTGATAGCGATCGATCAGCATAGTATCTGGGAGATTCCCCTGATATTACTGCTGGCGGGCATCATCATCTACGCTATCATGCGCCTGTACCGCTATGAGCTGGACTTGCTGCGCGCCAAGCAACAGGCAGAAAGGCAGGCCAGGCAGAAAGAAGAATTTGCCGCCACGCTGAGCCATGAGCTGCGCACGCCGGTACATTCCCTGCTGGGCTATTCACGGCAGTTAGAACAGCATCCGGAATCGGAAGAAACGTTATCGGCTATACGCCATTCTGCCGAAACATTGCTATCTGTCGTTAATAACGTACTGGACTATACGAAGATAGACGCCAACAAGCTCGTATTAAAACAGGAGAAATTCTCTCCCCGCACCGCCATAGAAGAGGTTTGCAGCGTATTGATGGTACAGGCAGAGATGAAGTCGCTGGATATGACCGTCAATATTTACTTCCCCACATCTTTGCAGGTATCCGGCGATGCTTTCCGCCTGAAACAGGTATTGACAAACCTCGTGGCCAACGCGATCAAATACACCGATAAAGGCGGCATCACTGTTACGGCAGGCACGCGGGCAACCGACGACCAACACACCCTGCTGCATGTAACCGTTACCGATACCGGCATCGGCATTCATAACAAAGACCTGCCCAAGCTCTTCGACGCCTTCACGCAAGCGGAAGAACAAGGGCATGAAACGCCCAAAGGCAGCGGGCTAGGACTGCATATCGCTAAAAAGATCATCGACCTGCACGACGGCAAGATACAAGTGAAAAGCGTGCACGGCCAGGGCTCATCTTTCTACTTCGAGATCAGGTATCCTGCCGTGATACAACAGCCTGCCACCAAGATCGTTGTACCCGTAAACATGCCCGCAGCCAGCAACATCAAAACCATTCCTGCCGGCATGCGCCTGCTGGTAGTGGAAGATAATGCCCTGAACCAGCAACTCCTGTCGCTCATGCTCAACCGGCTACAGGTGCAGTTCCGTATAGCCGCCAGCGGAGAAGAAGCCTGGGAGATCTACCAGCAGGAAGACTTTGACATGATCCTCTCGGATATAGAGCTGCCAGGCATTGATGGTATTACGCTGGTTACCCGCATCCGACAGATGAGCGACCGCAAAAAAGCCGGTATCGTGATCATCGCCACCACCGGTAATGCATTCGATGAAGAGATCGCGCTATATCTCCGCTCCGGCTTCAATGATTGTGTGATCAAACCTTACCGCGAAGAGGACATACTGGAGAAGATCAGCGCCCATGGCCTGCTCGTTTAATTACGTTATATTGCCGGTCAAAATATTTCAACCTTGACACTGGCAGATCATATCATACAATTCAACCGTGGCCTGCATTTCGAAGGCAAACTGCCCACAGGCATCCGTGTGATGAACCCCTTCCGTGAACGCGATGAGATCATGGATATCATGACGCGCTTCTACAAAAAATATTATCATGACCCGCATACCCGGCAGATCATATTGGGCATCAATCCGGGCAGGCTCGGTTCCGGCGCTACCGGCGTGCCTTTCACCGATACCAAACGCATGGAAGAACAATGCGGCATCACCATCAAAGGATTTAAAACGCATGAACCTTCTTCCGTTTTTATCTACGACATGATCAATGCCTATGGCGGGCCGCTGAAGTTCTATCAGCATTTCTATATCTCTTCTGTTTGTCCGCTCGGATTTACGGCCATACAGGCCGGCGGCAAAGAGATCAACTACAATTATTACGACAGTGCCGCACTCACCAAAGCGACGCTGCCTTTCATTATCCACAGCATGCGCCAGCAACTGGAATGGCCCATCGACCGCGATGTTTGCTACATCATGGGCAATGGCAAGAATTATAATTTTTTCCGTGAGCTGAACAAAAAAGAAGGCTTCTTCAAAGCTGTGGTACCCTTGGAGCATCCGCGTTTTGTGATGCAGTACCGTTCCAGAACGAAAGCTGAATATATTGATAAATATCTGGCCGCATTTGCGGCTCATGCCAGGAAATAGTAGTATTCATTCCAGATCATTTCAAATTCTTCCCTTGAAATATGTTCAGGGATTACCTGGTCATCGCTGTTGATTTCTTCCATCATGGGCATAACATGATCACTGAGGCAGGTGCCTCCAAAATTGAACTGGCTGTTGGCGATGCCGAAGCTGCCGTCGGGATAGATCTCTATTTTGCGGCTTTCGAAGCGTTGCGCATCGATTTCGCTGTAAAGTAGCACAGGCTCATCGTCGAACTGATGAAGCCAGGATACTTTGAAATATTCCATATGATCAGATCTTTTCCAGTTTACATTCCCAGATACCTTCGTTCCTGGGCGCTGCTGGCGCGGGTTTGTCGTTCACCACACCAGTGATCTTGTAGGTGCTGCCTTCCTGCATGATGCGTTCGCCGATCTGCGGCAGGCCTTCGTCTTTGAACTGTACAAGGGCCATGATGCCATAGGATTTATAGCTGTTGAATTTCAAAATATCGGCGGATCTGATGATAACAGGGATGGCGGTTTTCTTCCTGAAGCTGGTTCTGTACATGAGAATGGTCAGGAAAAGAAATACGGCACAGGCGGATAATAAAAACAGGTACACAGTTTTTCTTGTTTAGATATTGTTTAGTATATAGGATAGCATGTGATGATGACCATTACATCTCCTGGTTGATATTGGCAAAGGTGATTACAATATATATAATCCCTTATATATCTCCAAGAAAAATTTTTGTACCGGTCAAAAGAATTTCAGGGGGTCGTCATACAAGAATTTGTACTCCAGTATTTTCTTCAGTTTCACATTGGTAACGATCTTGTAGCTCTCTTCATCGCCCAGGGGTTTGCGGCGGGGCTTTGGCAGTCCCCTGGCTTCTGCGGCGGCCTGCAAATAGTAATAGCGGAGCGGATGACCGCTGGCGCAGGCATTGAAGATCTCCCCCCAAACATCTTTCTCTATCACGCGCTCGATGATGCCGATGCAATCATCGCGGTGGATAACGTTCACGGGTACATACTGCGGGAGCTTGTTACGGCTTTTTTCAACCGGTATCCGGTCGTAGCCACTGAGGCCACCAAAACGCAGCACGGTAGTTTTAATGCCGCGCATTCCGCACAGCAGCTTTTCCGCTGCCAGCAAAGCCTCGCCATTAGCGGATTCCGGCGGATCGGCACATTCCTCTGTAACGCGGTCGTTGATGTTGGGATATACAGATGTAGAACTGACGAAGATAACTTTTTTGATACGGGCGCTGCGGATCTGCGTACATAGCAGGCGGGTTTCTGCTATGTAGGCCTCAGCGCCACGCTGGATACGCGGCGGTACATTAACGATCAATATATCTGCCTGCCAGAATGCAGCAGGCGCCTCCAACTGCTCTTCATTCATTACTACCTGCATGGCTTTGATGCCCAGGTGTGCCAGTTCTTTTACCCCTTCTTCTGTGGTCCGTGAACCGGTGATATCATATCCTTTCGCCTGCAAGTGCAAGGCCAGCGGTTTTCCCAGCCAGCCGCACCCGAGGATGCTGATGCTAATCCCTTTTTTCTCCATGACAATAATTTACTATACTCCATAAAGCAGATACATCATGCGTCTCACACAGAGACCATGAAGGATCATTAGTAAAAACCGGAATGCTATATGGAAATCAATGGCAGCCGCTATCACATGCCATCACAACGAAGATAAAAAATATTTACTGATTTCATCAAATCGAAATTTGAATATCATACTGATCACGATCATGCAAATGATCATCAGTAAAGTAACCCCGTGATTGATGCACACCGCCTTGCGAAAGTCTTTATGGTGGAGGGTTCTATCGTTTTCACCAATATACGGCTTCACCACCAGCACACCATGATACGTGTTAGGTCCGCCGAAACGGGTATTCAGGATACCTGCCATTGCCGCTTCCGGATACCCGGCATTAGGGCTGGCATGCGCGCGGCCATAACGCCGTATAAAGCGCCAGGCACGGGCATTACCGCTCACGATCACCATCAGTATCGCGGTGAGCCTTGCCGGAATAAAATTGGCCACATCATCGAGACGAGCAGCCGCCCGCCCGAAATAGCAGTATGGATCGCGCTTGTAGCCGATCATAGAATCGAGCGTATTGATCATTTTATACAGCATCATGGCTGGCAGTCCGCCCGCCGCATAAAAGCACAAGGGCGCTATCACGCCATCACTGAGGTTTTCCGACATCGACTCCATTACCGCGATGCGTACCTGTTGCGCCGACAGCTGCGAAGTATCGCGCCCTACGATCCAGGAAAGGCGCTGGCGGCCCGCTTCAAGACCCTGCGTATGCAGCGTATCAAATACTTCCCGCCCTTCCTGCAACAGGCTTTTGTTGGCCAGCGCAAAGAATACGAACAGGCTGGTGAAGGCATACCAGGCCAGAGGCCAGCGTTCCAGGCATCTCCCTATCCACCAGAAAATAAAAAAAGTACCTGCGCATAATAACAGTGTGAGCAAAGCGCCCTTGAATAAACGCCCTCCTCCCCTGTTGAGCCAGCGTGTGCCCGTGCTGATAAGACGGCCAAACAACTTTACAGGATGTGGCCACCCGCGCGGATCTCCGAGCAAGAGATCTGCTGCGTAACCCAAAAGTAAGGGTAAGATAAATGCTAAATATGCGTCCATTTGCGCAGGGCAGTGATGAGCAATTGATTATCGTTTGCATTACGGCAAGCTACCCTGCAATGCCCTTGCTCCAAACCATAAAAATTGGAAGCATCGCGGATCAACAGGCCGTAATGCTCTACCAGCCAGGCTTTCAGCTCGGCGGCAGTGCCGGTAAGCGTTTCAAACAAAAAAAAGTGCGTGCGACTGGGATATACTTTCAACTCCGGAAACTGTTTAAGCGCATTACGCAGGTGAAAAGTATCGGCCAGCAAGCTTTCCAGCGGGATATCAAATCCATGCGGATGTGTGAGGATGTATTCGCCCGCTTCCTGTGCGAGACTGTTCACCGACCAGGGCATGCGAAAGGCGCTCACCCGCTCCAGCAGGTGTTTCTGGCCGGCGAGATAACCGAGGCGAAGACCGGGGATGCAGCAGGTTTTAGTCATGGAACGCAGCACCAGTACGTTGGGCATGCGGTGCAGATGCGGCAGCATGCTGGCGGCATCCAGCGTAAATGGCATATAGGCTTCATCGATCACGAAAATGGTGTGACGGTTGGTTTGTATGAGTTGTTGCAGGTCTTTATCTTCCATCACATCACCTGTAGAATTGTTAGGATTGCAAACAAAAACAAGATCAGTACTGAAAGTAAGCGCCGGGCTTAGTTTTTCCCACAGGAGGTATTGCAGTTGATGCCGGTGGATGCGGCAGGCGTCGGCATATTCCGCGAAGGTGGGCGCCACAATGGTGGTGGTAGCGCCGCTGAAAGCCTGCGCAATGAGATAGATGGCTTCGGTGCCGCCATTGGTAACCATCACGGTACCAGGCGACAGTCGCAGCTGTTCTTCCAGCATCGATTGCAGTTTGCTGGCGCCCGCATCCGGATAATGGCTGATGCCGCCAAGCTTCGCCTGCAGATGCGCCTGCAAGCCGGGCGGCAGTCCGCCATGCCATACATTAGAGCTAAAATCCGCCACTATGGGGCGTTTGAAGAGATAGCCATCATCGCCATGACCTCGTATCATAATACACTCAATTTTCCAGTTCCTTATAAACAGCGGAGATATCCAGATGTTCACGGATATGCGCCGCGAGTTTGTCGTATTGTTGTTCCTTGAAATTGCGGTAATCAAAATCCCTGGCGCTGGCGCCGCAGTGCGCCAGCAGATCGTTCACCACGGCGGCATTGTCGAGGATGCCATGCAGGTAAGTGCCCCAGCAGCGTTCGTTCAGCAGGAAACCCTCGGGCTGGCCGTCATCGAGGATATTCAAGGGCGATGGCTGCGCACTAACGGTATCGCCCATATGAATTTCATAGCCTTCACAAACTGTAGCGCTATCGCGGTAGCGGAAGCGGCGCTGCCGCGTTACTTTTTCCGTTGCCAGCACCGTACTTACCGGCAGGATGCCGAGCCCGGGCAAACTGCCGGCAGGGCCTTCCACGCCATGCGGATCAGCGATGTGCATTCCCATCATCTGGTAGCCGCCGCAAATACCGATCACCATCCTGTTTCGTTTATGCGCCTCCGTTATAGCGGCAGCCACACCGTTATTCCGGATCGACACCAGATCGGCCAGGGTGTTTTTGCTGCCGGGCAGGATCACGATATCGGCGGCTAAAATATCCGCCGGGCTATCCGTAAAAAAGATATTTACACGCGGGTCTTTTTCCAGCGCATTAAAATCTGTAAAATTAGAGAGATGACGAAGCAGCACTACCGCCACATTCACCTTATGCGACACCGGTTTGCGCTGTTTCATTTCCAGCGCTACGGCATCTTCTTCCTCAATATGAATATCACGGAAATAAGGCAGCACACCTGTTACCGGCACGCCAGTGAGAGCTTCCAGCTGCCAGCGACCCTCATTGAAGAGGCGGATATCGCCGCGGAACTTGTTGATGATAATCCCTTTGATGAGCGCTTTCTCTTCTGGTGGCAACAAGGCGAGCGTACCATATACGCTGCCGAAGACGCCTCCCCGGTCGATGTCCGCAATGAGGTATACGGCAGCCTGCGCATGCAGCGCCATGCGCATATTGGTAATATCGCGCGGGCGCAGGTTTATTTCCGAGATACTGCCTGCGCCTTCCATCACTACAGGATTGCAGCGTGCCGCGAGCCGGTCGAAGGCCATAGTCACCTCATTAAAAAGTTGCTGACGATCGTTGGCCATAAAATATTCCCAGGCCGACTGATTCCCTGCCGGCCGGCCATGCAGCACTAGCTGTGCAGTAGTGTCATTAGTGGGTTTCAGCAGTACCGGGTTCATATCCGTATGACAGGGTATTCCTGCCGCTTCGGCCTGTACGGCTTGCGCACGGCCAATCTCGAAGCCATCCGGCGTGGCATAACTATTCAGCGACATATTCTGCGCCTTGAAAGGCGCCGGATGAAAACCATCCTGCCTGAAAATGCGGCAAAAGCCCGCCGTAATCACACTCTTGCCTACATCTGAGGCCGTACCTGCGAACATAATGGGCCGGAGTTGTTTGCGCATGGTTTGTTTTCCGCGAAGGTAGTCTTTGCTCAGGATTATATGATTAAAAGGATTTGCAGAATTTTTTTACAGGATTAATAAAGATTAAAAAAAGATTGATGAGAAGATTAACGAGGTTCCAGCCCTTGAAGCGCTTTGAGCGCTTCAAGGGCTACCATCGCTAATATCTTCCCGTCAATCTTTTTTTAATCTTTATTAATCCTGTAAAAAAATCCTGCAAATCCTTTTAATCATATAATCATGAGCCCCCTGCTACTTGAACAAGTCATCCCCCAATCCCGTGTTAGCTTCGGCCTTCGTGAGTTTCAGGCCGGTATCGTAGCCGCCGACATTGGTGCGTTGGGTGTAGGGAAATAGCACGCCACCAATCGCACGGTAGTCGGAGAAGTCGGTGGTAGTGTTATTACTGTTATTGCCTTCCTGGCCGGCGAGGGTAACGGAACGCAGGCGCAGACCGGTTTTGGTATCATAGTAGTTTTTCATGAGGAGACCGTCGGACGTGCCGATAGACACTACGTAAGCGTCAGTGCCATTGATATCTTCCGTGGTGGGCGCCAGTTCCAGCTTGGTGCTGGACGGAGCTTTCAGGAAACGCCATTCCGGGAAGGGCAATATGCGTTCTCTGAACATGGCCTTGTCTGTAGCTGGCAGCTGTTGCTGTTTGCCATTATTCATCATGGTAATATCGTTACCATTCACCACCATGCGCATCACGGTTTGGTTGATGATCGGTACAAATACTTCCTGGGTCAGTTTGTCGGGCGCTTTGTAGCGCTGTTTGATCTCTATCTGTGTGCCCTGTGCATCGCCTTCGTAGGAAATTGAATAGTCTTTCAGGCTGTTGAGCTTCTCTTCACCGCCAATGGCTTTGATATAATTTTTCAGTATATCCGTTGCCGTTACACCAGCAGGAACCGGTTTTCCGCTCTCGCTTTTCCAGGTGTTGTTGGCGGGGTTTATATCGGGAAAATCGCCGTTGGGATCGATCACTACGCTGATTAACCTGGAGGTAGAATGATACGGGAATGACCAGGTGCTGCCGCGTTGCCATATTTCAACCGGCAGGCGCAGGGTATCTGTTTTACCATTCTCTTCTTTGATGGCGACCACTACTGGCATGGGCAGCTGTTCCAGGTTCTGGATGGTGATCATGGCGCCGTTGGCAGGATTATCTTTTACATATTTCACACCTTTCACGGCCTGGTCGAGCTTCCAGCTGTAGAGGAACCAGCCGCGCCAGAACCAGCTGAGGTCTTCGCCGGCGGCATTTTCTATCGTGCGGAAGAAGTCTTGCGGCGTTGGATGTTTGAAAGCCCAGCGTTTCACATATTCACGGAAGGCGTAATCAAATCTTTCCGGACCGAGGATCTGGTCACGCAGGAGATTGAGTCCCATGGCCGGTTTGAAGTAAGCGGCCACGCCATTGTATCCGAGATTGACCACATCCGGCGTGTTCATGATCGCTTCGGCATAACTGCCAAACATCATGGGCGCCATGCGCTGATTATGTTGCGGTTGTGCAAATTCGCCTTTGTTGAATACTTTACTGTCAATGCCGTTGATGAAGGTGTTGAAGCCCTCATCCATCCAGGCGAACTTACGTTCGTTGGAGCCTACGATCATCGGGAACCAGTTATGGCCGAACTCGTGATTGGTAACGCCCCAGAGGCCGCCCTGGGTGGAGCGCCAGGAGCAGAATACGATACCGGGATATTCCATCCCGCCTACCAAACCGGCAACGTTGGTAGCTACCGGATAGGTATAGCCGAACCATTCTTTGGAATACAGTTCTATACATCCTTTTACAAATTCTGTGGATCGTCCCCATGCTTTAGGGCCGGCACTTTCAGCGGGGTATACAGATTGTGCGAGCGTTTTTTTGCCATTGGGCAGATTGATCCTTGCGGCATCCCAGATGAATGCTTTGGAGGCGGCCCAGGCCACGTCGCGCGAATTTTTGCAGACGAAGTGCCAGGTGCGGTTGCCGCCGGCTTTGTCGCTGAAATCAGTGGTATCGCGGATCATCACCGTCTGGTCGCTGTTGCGGGCTTTGGCAAGGCGGGCCGCTTCTGTGGCGGTGAGCGCCTGTGCTTCGTTGGCGAGTTCGCCGGAGCCCACTACCAGCATGTTGGCCGGTGCAGTGATGGTGTAATCGAAGTTACCATATTCGAGATAGAACTCCGATGCGCCGAGATAAGGAATGTTGTTCCATCCCAGCACATCATCGTATACCGCCATGCGGGGATACCACTGCGCAATTTCGTAAATCCATCCATTGCGTGTTTTCATGCGGCTGGTACGGTCGGTACCGTATTCGGGGATCGTGTAAGCGTATTCAATTTTCAGTTGCAGGGAGCCGCCGGCTTTGAGTGCGTCGCTGAGGCGTACCTGCATACGGGTATCGTTGACGAGATAATCGGCAGCGGATGATTTGCCATTGTTCACTATGCTCACCGACTTGAGTTCAAAGCCCTGCGTAAAGGCACGGTTGGCGAAGCGGTCGCCGGTAGAGGCCACAGTGGCCGTACCGCGGGAATCTTCCCGGAACACGTTCTGGTCGAGCTGCAGCCAGAGGAAGGGCAACTGTTGCGGGCTGTTGTTCTTGTAGCTGATGATAACGGTACCGCTGATACGATGTTGTGCCGTATCCAGCGAAACGTTGATGTGGTAATCGGCCGCATTTTGCCAATACTTCGGGCCAGGGGCGCCATCAGCCGCCCGGTATTCATTACCATTGGTGGTGTAGAACAAGGGCGCAAAGGCCTCATGTTGGTCATACTTCGACACAGGCTGCGACTGCGACTGTGCCTGCCCTTGTTGCAGGAAAGCGGCCAGCAGCAAGGATGCCAGCGGATAGATCTTGTTGAATTTCATGTGGGATGAGATATAAATTCAGATTTGGTAGTACCTAAATATACAAAGCATCCCGAGATTTTATCCTACCAGATTTTTAAATTCCTTTTTAAAATGGCGCAGGCGGAAGGCAAAAACGATGCTGAACAAACCGGTGATAAAAAAGGACGCTGCCACCAAACCCAGGATGGTAGCCACTCCCAGGGCGGGGTTATCGAGGATCACTACAGCGGCCATGATGAGTGCAATGCCGCCTAAGAGCAGCCAACCCCAGTTGGGAATTTTTTCCATGCTCAGTTGTATAGAGAAGACGATCAGGCTGATACCTTTGAACATGAACCAGAAACCGAGGAAGAGCGGGATCACGGCCATACTCACGGCGGGATAGATCATCATGATGAAGCCGATCACCACATCGATGATGCCGGATGCCAGCGACCATCCCCATCCATACATCGCTTTGCGGTTACCGGCGGCAAAAAATATTTCGAAGAGGCCTGTCACAAAAAGGGTAACGCTGAAGAATATACTCAGCAATACATAACTGCTGAAAGGATTGCGGAATACGATGATGCCGGCCAGGAGGAAGATGATACCGTTGAGCAAATAGAGCCACCAATATTTTACATTACTGCGAATGGTAGAGATGAGTTGTGACATAATTAAATTTTTAATGTTAAAATGGTTGACTGTCCGTACTTCCTAACATCTCATAGAGAGAAAAAGTTCAGTTCAAACCAATGAAAAGCCCTTACCTTTGCAAGGAATGATTTTAATCATAGCTTAAACAAAAAGTGGAAACTATCTTTGTGAAATGAATAAGGCGATAAAGCAACAGCGAGGCACACCCAACTGGTGGCATCAAGTGGATTTCCTGGGCATACATCTGGTGCCCTTACTGGCATTTTTCACAGGCACGACAGCATTCGACTGGATCCTGTGTGGGGCGCTCTATGTAGTGCGCATGTTTTTCGTAACTGCCGGCTATCACCGGTATTTCTCGCATCGTGCTTTTAAAACGTCGCGCTTCTTTCAGTTCATCCTGGCGGGCGGCGCCCAGAGCAGCTTACAGAAAGGCGCACTGTGGTGGTCTGCCAATCACCGCATCCACCACAAACACAGCGATACGCCTGAAGATCCGCATTCTGCTAACGTGTACGGCTTCTGGTACGCGCATATCGGCTGGATCATGGGCCCTGAATACAAGCCTACCCGCTACGATCTGATCAAAGACCACAAGCATCCCGAATTGTTCTGGCTCAATAAATACCACATGGTACCTGCGCTGGTACTGATGGTAGCTTGTTATTTCGTAGGTAACAAAGTAAATGGCGCCGGTTGGTTCGACTGGACTGCCGGGCTTTCTACCGTATTCATCGGCTTCTTCCTCAGCACCATCTTCCTGTATCATGGTACCTTCACCATCAACTCCCTGATGCACAAGATCGGCAAGCAGCGTTATGAAACCGGCGATCAATCACGTAACAGCATCTGGCTCGCCCTCATCACACTCGGTGAAGGCTGGCACAACAACCATCACTACTATCAGAGCGCTGCACGCCAGGGCTTCTACTGGTGGGAAGTTGATATCACCTATTATGTGATCAAAGCACTGGGCTTCCTCGGTATTGTATGGGAGATCAGACCTGTTCCTGCGAAAGTGAAAGACAGTAACAAGATCAAGAACAGGATCGAGAATATGAATGGGAAAGATATGCGCGCGTCCGCATAAAGAATTACGAAATACGAATTAAGAATGACGGCCCGCCGTGCAGATTGCATGGCGGGCCGTCATTCTTAATTCGTATTTCGTAATTCTTTTTACTATTTTGTCCGCCTGAAAAAACACAACATTATGCAATACACACCGGCCACCAACAGATATGACAGTATGTTATACAACCGTTGCGGCAGGAGCGGCATACAGCTGCCCGCCGTTTCTTTAGGTCTATGGCACAACTTCGGTTCCATCGATAATTTCGAGAATGGCCGCAACATTGTACGTCGCGCCTTCGACAAAGGCATCACCCACTTCGATCTGGCCAACAACTATGGCCCGGTGCCAGGCAGCGCTGAAGAGAACTTCGGCCGCATCCTGAAAAAAGATTTTACCGGTCACCTGCGCGATGAGCTGATCATCTCCTCCAAAGCCGGTTACCTCATGTGGCCTGGTCCCTATGGCGACAAAGGCTCCCGTAAATACCTGATCTCAAGTCTGGACCAGAGCCTGCAACGCATGGGACTGGACTATGTAGATATCTTTTATTCTCACCGTCCTGACCCGGAAACGCCTATCGAAGAAACCATGGGTGCGCTGCACAGCATCGTGCAGCAAGGAAAGGCGCTCTACGTGGGCCTCTCCAACTACAACGCCGAACAAACAAAAGTAGCGATAGAGGTATTGAAGTCGCTCGGCACGCCCTGCCTGATCCATCAGCCTAAATACAGCATGTTTGAAAGATGGGTAGAAGGCGGTCTGCTGGATGTGCTTGAGGCCAATGGCGTAGGTTGCATTCCCTTCTCTCCGCTCGCACAGGGCCTGCTCACCGACCGTTACCTCAACGGCATCCCGGAAGATTCCCGCGCGGCCAAGCCCAGCGGCTTCCTGCAGGAAAACGAGATCACGCCTGCCAAAATCGAAAAGGTAAAAAAACTCAACGCCATCGCACAGCGCCGTGGCCAATCCCTCGCACAGATGGCCCTCGCCTGGATACTCAAAGACAAACGCATCACCACCGTCCTCATTGGCGCCAGCTCCGTAGCACAGCTGGACAACAACCTCGCCGCCCTGCAGAACGTGCAGTTCGCAAAAGAAGAACTGCGGGAGATAGAGGAGATATTAGCGTAGTTTGTCTTTGCTCAGGATTATACTGATTGAAAGGATTACCAGGATTTTTTCATACAGGATTAAAAAGGATTCGCGAAGATCATGTCGATTTGATCTTCGCGAATCCTTTTTAATCTTTATTAATCCTGATAAAAAAATCCTGGTAATCCTTTCAATCATATAATCCTGAGCCAAGACTACCTTCGCTTGGCGCGCTCGTACTGCACGGGCCATTGGATGTCGGTTTGCAGTTCGTGGGCGGCACGGAGGGGGAAGTAGGGGTCGCGGAGGAGTTCGCGGGCCATCAGTACCAGGTCGGCGCGGTGGGAGGTGATGATGGAGTTGGCTTCTGCTGCGGTGGTGATGAGGCCTACGGCGCCGGTGAGGATGCCGGTTTCCTGGCGGATCTTTTCGGCGAAAGGGGTTTGGTAAAGGGGGCCTACCGGTATCTTTTGATGTGCAGCGAGGCCGCCGGAGGAGCAGTCCAGCAGATCGACGCCTTTGTTTTTCACGATGCCCGCTAATTGGATGGACTCTTCCAATGTCCAGCCGCCATCAGCCCAGTCGGTAGCGGAGATGCGCATCAGCAGCGGCTTTCCGGCAGGCCATACCGTACGAATGGCTGCCGCTATGGCTACCGCCAGGCGTATCCTGTTCTCAAAAGAGCCGCCATATTCATCAGTACGGTGGTTGCTGAGCGGCGAGAGGAAATTATGTATCAGGTAACCATGTGCGGCATGTATCTCGATGACGTCGAAGCCGGCTTTATCGGCGCGTATGGCCGCCGCCCTGAAATCATCTATCACTTTACGTATACCCGTTTCTGTTAGGGCTGCGGGCATAGGGTATACCTCATTGAAAGGGATGGCGCTGGGAGCTACGACCTGCCATCCGCCGGCAGACACCGGCACTTCGCGATGCCCTTCCCAGGGGCGGTAGGTGCTGGCCTTACGGCCTGCATGCGCCAGCTGGATACCCGGCGCCGCGCCCTGCGCCTTGATAAAGGCCGTAATACGCTGTAACATCGGCAGGTGCTCGTCTTTCCAGATGCCAAGATCTTGCGGCGAAATACGCCCCTCCGGCGATACCGCAGCCGCTTCCGTCAATACCAGTCCCGCCCCTCCTACTGCACGACTGCCCAGATGCACCAGGTGCCAGTCGTTCGCAAAGCCGTCTTCCGAAGAATACTCGCACATCGGCGATACCGCAATGCGGTTCCGGAGCGTGATATCCCGCAGCCGCAAAGGGGAAAATAAATGCGCCATAAGTATGTTTGTTTTAGGTGTATTTAAAATTAAGCGTTTGTTTAAAATTATGAAACGACAAACCAACCGCAATGGTCATTAACGTTCATGTACGTACGAAACCTCAGTGAAAGGCCATCTCAAAAGAAGAGATGGCTTTTTTTCTTCCATCTTCTCCTGTTTATAACAATTTTTTTTCTGAATATCTTTAGTATGCAGAAATCCAGCCAGCTTACAAAACATAATCTATACCTGATGCTATTTATGTCATGTGAACGATGGTAAGACCATATTCCCACACTGCTGTCGGGCGTCGTGCAACGCCTGCTGTCAGGGCTTTACAGCTTATTAATCGTTACAAATAGCAATTGTCATCACACTTAAAAACACAGAAAATGCAAACACTCACCTACCGGGACATCTATTGTCCTTTCCCGGATGCAATCAGTCCTTACGCAGACAATCTCGAGACGCAAATCAGAAAATGGCTCCAGCAGGAATATGGATACCTGCCGGAAAAGATCAGGCGCAAATATGAGCATACCGGCGTTGGGTATGTAGGCGCGCGGCTATTCCCCAATACCAGCTACGACGGCCTGCTTTCCATATGCCGCTTTTCACTGTGGGCCTTCATTAACGACGATGCATACGAAAGATGTACTGCTGACCAGTTGGAGATGATCAGATTACAGGTGATATCCGCCTTGCAAGGCAGGCCTGTTGCCTCAGATACAGGCATCGCCAATAATCTGCAATTACCCGTTTTACGCAAAGAGCTGTTGAAACTCGCCTCACCATCCTGGCTAAGGCGCTTCACACACAGCATCGACAGCTATTTCAAAGGGATGTTGCTGGAGATACCCTATCGCAATATGCAGCAATACCCCCGGTTGGAGAAGTATAAACTGATCCGCGAAATAGCGGCCTGTGTGTATCCGCTGGTGGACCTGATAGAACTGGAAACCGGCACCGTGCTACCAGACGATATCGCCCTGCACCCCATCATCCGGCGGCTGGCGCAGCTGACATGCCGCATCATGGCATGGGCCAATGACTTCTATTCTGCTCCACTGGAAGACGGGCATGATGTGCTCAACCTGGTACTCATCATCCGGCACGAAAACAATTGCACACTGGATGAAGCATACAGTAAAGCCATCACGATCCATAACCAGGATATACAGGAGTTCATTGTATTGCGTACGGCACTACCGGATTTTAAAGAATGGAATACAACGGTCAACAAATTCATCGAGAACCTGACACTGATGATCACCGGGCATCTTCAGTGGCTTGAATTAAATACTGCCAGGTATAAAAAAGGTGGGCATCCAGGGGCTGATTTCAACAACTAGATCACAGAGGCTGCGCTTGTGGGCAGGTGCAGCCTCTTAAAAATATTTATCGAGCACGGAGTGCAGCTGCCTGAACTCTACAGGTTTGGTGATATAATCGTTGGCGCCCGCTAACATCACTTCATCGATGGATTCTTTGAAAGCATCGCCGGAAACGGCCACCACTGGTATATTCTGTAGCACGGCAGATTCCCGTATCGCTTTGAGCGTGTCCAGGCCGCTCAGTACCGGCATATGCGTATCGAGGAAGATAATATCCGGTTTTTCCTTTAATGCTTTCTCCAGGCCCTCAGCGCCATCATTCGCCAGTGAGATGCTGCAATGCAGCTCTTTCAGAAACTTGCTAAGCACCAGCTGGCTCATAGGATTGTCTTCAATCACCAGTATATGCACATCCCTGTAATCCCTTGCGGCCGGGACAAGATGTGGCAGTGGCGTTACTTTCTGCTTGTTACCCACTTCCAGCGGGAGCAGGAGCGAAAATACAGAACCATTTCTCCCGCTCTCCTCCAGCGACAATTCTCCCTGTAATAATTCCGCAAAACGCTTGGCAATGGATAATCCCAGCCCGGTGCTTTCAAAGAAATCCACCTTCTTGAAAACAAACGGATCAAATATTTTGTGCCTCATTTCAGCGCTGATACCGGTTCCCTGGTCTTTTATTTTGAGGCGCCAGGTATTCGCCTCCCGCAATACGCGGACGCTGATCGTACTTTTTTGCGGAGTGAACTTGATGGCGTTAGACAAAAGGTTATTGACGATCTGGTTGAGCTTTACGGCGTCAGTCACAATAATGGCGGGCATATCGGGCGCTACCTCCAGCGTGATGGCTACAGCTTTACGTTTGGCGTTATAGGTATGTGTATTGATAATATCCTGTAGCCATTCCGCGAGGTTGATATGCTCCTTGCTGATTTCGTCATACTTCCCTTTCTGTATCTTGGCCAGGTCGAGAATATTATTGATGATCCCCCTTACACTGTAGCTGGCGGCATACAAATGCTCCGCCAAGGGCATAATGGCTTGCACTTCTACCTGGCCCTTTTCTTTTGCTTTCTCCAGTTGCATCATCAGCAGCTGGCTGATGCCAAAAATGGCATCCAATGGGGAACGTATCTCATGCGAAGTTTCTTGCAGGAAGAGCGTTTTATATACATTGGCTGTTTCCAGGTCTTTCGTTTTATCCGTTTGCTTGGCGTAATGCACGATCACCACCAGGTTCAGAAAAAAGATAACGCCTACCGCTAACCAGCGGATCAAATACTGGTTCTCGATGGAAAAATCCAGCGGGGTAAATACCTGATGGTAAAAATTGTACTCAAATATATACACGCACACGATGGCGATCGTGATGGTGAATACCCTGATCTTCAGATCTCTGAAAATAAGGAGAGATGCACTTACCAGACATAACATGAGCAATTCTAATGCGGAAGCGGCAATTCCGCCGAAGATCAGTCCGAAATATAATGCAGACAGATTTTGTATAATCAACATGACCAGGCTGGCTTCCCTGTGCAGTCTCCGGCTGTTCAGATAGATCACGAACATGAAGCTGATGCCTTCAATAAGAGCCGGATATAAAATAAGTATTTGTCTGGTGATGACGGCCAGTAAGGGACCGAGCGTCAATGCGAAAAAACCGGTAAAGAAACTCAGGGTATTAACTAGAACGATCCTCTTTTTATCTTCGTCATTCACCTGGGCTGCACCTGTTTCGCGTATACTTTTAAATACAGCGTTTACATTCATTACTGATTGAATTTACAATCATCGGTTATTTATTCAAGAGGGAGGACTGCCAATAGCTTATTTTCCATAGATGTAACTGTAACAGTGTAAAGGTTGGTGTATTCTTCCCGTATGCAATATACTCAATATTTATTGTAATCTTTGCGAATGCATCAGTCATTGTGTTCTTACCGGGAAGCATTATCCCGTGATGGTTTTACGGTTATTCCGGGGGTTTATGATACGGACGCCTGTGAGCAGATCATCTCCTTGATCAGCCGTGAAGAGGGCCAGGGGCCTGAGTTCCGTCGCTCTGCTGATCTCTTTGCGATACGCCAGCTGCTGAAGGTGATACCCGGCATTGGCCCACACTTGTTCACACCAGCGTTGCGGTCGGTGATCCGGGAATTGTTCGGGGAGGATTATTTTATTGTGAAGGCAATCTATTTCGATAAGCCAGGACAATCAAACTGGCTGGTGGCCTGGCATCAGGACCTCAGCATTTCCGTGGACCGGCAATTGCCGGTAGATGGCTTCGGCCCCTGGACGGCCAAACAGGGACAGTACGCTGTGCAGCCGCCCCTGGCGCTGCTTCAGCAAAACTATACCATCCGCATACATCTCGACGATACCGACGAGCACAATGGCGCACTGAAAGTGATCAGCGGCTCTCATGCCTGGGGTATCAGCAGGCCCGAAGCGCTGGACCTGCATGCCACACCGGCTACCAGTTGCCCGGTAGCTGCCGGCAGTATCATGATCATGCGGCCACTGCTGATGCATGCCTCTTCACGCAGCACCAATGGCCGCAACCGCCGCGTAGTGCATATCGAATTCAGCAACCAGCAACTGCCCGGAGGCCTCTCCTGGTCTGAACACTATCCTATCCCTTCGATTTAAGATCGATGGTTTTGTTGGTGATGATGGGCCTTGCCCAAATGCCAATGCTACAGATATATCCCATCGTAAGATAGAGGAAACACAGGCCGGTACGCAATCCCCAGTGATCGCCGAGCCAGCCGGTAACCAGCGGCAGGATGGCCCCGCCGATGATGCCCGTCACCAGTATGCCCGAAAACGAGCCATGGTGCGATGATACAGAGTTAAGGGCCAGGGAGAAGATCACCGGATACATGACCGAGGCAAAGAAACCCGTTAGCGGAAAGGCCACCAGCGCGGTTTTGCCGCTACCGAACAAGGCCGCAGTTAAGCTCAGGATCGCCAGTATGGTAAACCCTGTGAGCACTTTGCGGCTGTCCAGTATCTTCAGTAATAACAATCCCACTATACCGCCCGCTGTCATCAATCCCCAGAAATAGGCCACCGTATTAGCTCCTGTGGTTTGCGGATCATAATGATGGTACTCCCAGAGAAACTGGGATATCCAGTTGGCAATGCCTTGCTCTGTGCCTACATAGCAAAAGATACCGAAGAAATACAGGACCACCACCGGCTGCCGCAGCAGGTCCATATGCGTTTTGAGCGGGCCCGCCGTTTCTTCCGCGGTCAGTTCCACTTTCGGAAAGCGCGATAAGGCGATGATCAGGACCATCGCCAGGCAGATCAACACAAACAGCCAATACAACGATATCCACGACAAAGACGGCGGCACCAGACCCGCCAGCAACGGCGCACGGCCCTCATGGATGCTGCGCACCAGCCAGGAGTATACGAGCGGACTCACAAAAGAAGCCAGCCCGAAAATGAGTTGCGCCAGCACAGCATTAAAAGCGTAGTGCTCCTCTCCTCCCGCGGTGCGTAACAGCGGATTGATCACCACCTGCAACATCGCCATGCCACAACCGATCAGGAACAGCGAGATCACCGCCGTGAGGTAGTTCGGGAAAAGCGACAAAGCCAGGGAGCCGATAAACGCCACCACAAAGGCCGCGATCATGATCTTCTTCTCTTTATAACGTTCTATCAACATGCCCGCCGGTACCGACATTACGCCATAGGCAATAAAGAAAGCAAAGGGCAAGAGGGCCACCAGCGTGAGGCTCAGCCGGAACCCTTTGATGATATCCGGTATCAGCGGCCCCGTAACATTAGTGAGGAAAGAGATCACAAAAAATGTGAGCATGATCAGCCCAACGGTATAATAACTTCTTTTCATGAGGATCATTTTGGCATATTCACCGGTACGATGTTCCAGCCACTCAGGGATATCAGTGGCTTGTCGCCGGCAATGTCTTTCGTATATACGTATCCGTTAATCGTGATGCTTTCTCCCGGCAGCAGGGTGATATCATTATCCTCCCAGAATACCGGTACCACGGCTGCCTTGCTGCGCTGGCGGCGGATATCCGCATGTACCATAAAGGCCAGCTCCCGGCTGTTGTTATGCAGGGTGAGGGTAGCCAGGGTGGTATCGCCATGCTGGCGCAGCTGTTCTTTCATTGCCAATGACACGGCCGGCAGGTGTTGCAGCGCGGTAAGATCGGCGAATTGTGTTTGCGGCGTTACATACCAATTGGTTTTGGCGGTATCGAGCAGATCGGCGCGGACAGAGAGCACATAAAAGTTACGGCTGATTTCGTGCTGACCGGCTTGCAAACGGAGATCGAGGTACCAGGTACCGGCGGATGGCGTGGCGGCAGCCAGCGGCATCCGGAAGGCACCCTGGGCGGCCACCGCAGGCACTGGCAAACTTTGATCCGACAACACTTTCAACGCGGTATCGAGCACGCGCACCCGCGCGGTGAGCGCCCCGCTGACGGCGGCGGTATTGTTGATCACCTCCACACCTTTTGTTCCGTAGTTATAGGCGATGTGCAGCGGCTCCCCTGCCTTGCGGGCACCATAGAAGGCGCCCGTGGGCAGCAGGTAGTAATCGTACAGCTGCCACCATAGCTTGGGCCAGGAGGCATTGTACATCCATTGGATGATACCGGTGGCATAGGGTCTCGCGGATGCAAAAGCTTCCAGCATGGCGCGCATGCCTTCATAGTTAAGATATTGAGCTTTGCGCAGGTAATCGTTCAGGCTAACGGCAACGCCTAATCGCTGATCCATGGCATTGTTATAATAGTTGAGATTATGAAATTCGCCACGGGCGGCGTGGTACATCCAGGGGCGGCTCAGCGGCCATAAAGAATCTGCCGGTATCATCTTGCGCAGGCTCTCCAGCAGCGGCACCTGCGGACCGGGACCTGTTTCTGTATTGAAGCCGAAGGCACCGCCATTGCGCTCGTCGATGTACCAGTAATCCGGCGGCACATAGTCGTAAGGGCCGCGCATTTTCACGGCCACCGGGCCGGTGAGGGCGCTGGTATTATCATGCGCGGAGGCCAGCGCGGGGCGCGTAGGGTCATATTTTTTGAGGACATCAAGATAACGCTGTTCCAGCGCGGGCCTTGGCAGTTTGTCGCTGCCATATACCCAGAGGAATACCGAAGGATGATTACGCAACCAGATCACCTGGTCTTGCAGGGAGGCAACGGCCACATTCATCTGCTCCTCACTTTTCAGGCCGCCGTAGTCGTCGGCTTCGGAGCCGAAGTAATTGGTCCATTCCCAGGCGGCGCTCCATCCAGCCATTACGAGCAGACCTTTTTCATCACAGAGATCATAGAGATGCTGGTTGCCGCCCCAGAAGCCTTCCATGCGGATGGTGTTGAGGTTCATGTGCACGGCATATTCGATGCCGGCGCGTTCATAGGCTGGTGTGGGATCGAGCAGCATGCGGTCGGTCCAGCCACCACCGCGGATCAGCAGCTTTTTACCATTGAGCGTATAGCCGCGGTGCCCCTGTGCATTGATGTAATCGCCAACGGTACGGATACCGAAACGTATTTTTCGTTGGTCCGATACCGTTAGTCCTTCTTTAAAATGCAGGGTAAGCTGGTACAGTTCCGGTTTGCCGAGGTCGCGGGTCCACCAGAGGCGGGGATGATCGATTGTTATGCTATCAAAGACAACTGTTTCAGTGGTATGGGGAGATAAAGTTATTTTTTTAGAGAGATGGATGCCGGCGCCGATCTCCCCTTCCAATACGCCACTCCTGGGTTGATCACTGTGATTGGTAAGCTGCGCACTAACGGTAAGGGCTGCACGCTTCAGGGTGGCGGTATCCACGCTGGTTTGCACAAAGGGCTGCGAGATGGCTAGCGGGCCGCTCAGCAGCAGGTGTACATCGCGCCAGATGCCCATATTGCGGTCGGGCGGTGCGGGGTTCCAGTCCACGAAACCGAGTGTAGGTTCGCCGGGGCCGGGGGCGGTCACTTTCACGAGCAGGATATTCCTGCCGGGATGCACGGCTTTGCTTACATTGAGCAGGAAGCGCCGGAAGCCGCCGCGCAATGAATCGCTTTGTATGATGAGCTGCCCGTTCACCCACACATCTGCGCGGTAGTTGATGCCATTGAAACGCAGGCTGGCTACCTGTCCGGCCGGAAGGGCGGGCAGGTCAAATTCCGTGCGGTACCACCAGGGCGCCTTGAATGGCTCTTTCGGGATGCGTTCCATATTGTTGTCGAAGAACACATCCTTGTATACGCTGTCTGCCACGAGGGCGCCCATCACGGTGCCGGGTACGGCCGCGGGATACCAGCCTTTGGCGGGGAAGGCAGGGCCGGATAATACGGATACCGGTTCACTCACGTCAACGGATGTACGTATTTTCCAGTTGCGGTCGAGGGTCCTGTCTTCCACCAGCCAATGCTGTTGCGCCTTTGCAGGCAGGGCGAGGGCGGTCAGGAGAGTGAGATATAAATAGTTTTTTGTCATGATTGCTGCTTTGGCCATTAAAGCGAAAGAAGCCCTTGAAGCGCTTTGAGCGCTTCAAGGGCTAGTAGCCCTGGTTCTGTTTCAATACCGATACGCCATTCTTCACGCTCAGGTCTATCTGGCGTTGCGGAATGGGGAAATATTCATTTTTGTTGGCGGTAAAGCTGGCGCCTTTCAGATCGGAAGTGATGGTAGTTTCGTATGCGAAGAAGCTGTTGAGTGTGGTGGCGGCGAGTTTCCAGCGTACGAGGTCGAAGAAGCGGTGCCCTTCCATCGCCAGTTCCAGCTTGCGTTCAAAGTAGATGGCTTTGAGTGCATAGTCTTTGCCCTTGGCAGCGAAAGTACCTGCCGGATAGGTAGACACTTTATAATTGGCGGCCGGCGTATTCGTATAGCCTTGCAGCGGATTGGCGGGATCGGTATAGATATACACCCATCCGGCAGGATTCATGGCGCGGGCCCGCACGCGGTCTACATATTGTTGTGCAACGGTGAGGTCGCCGGTTTGTGCATGGCATTCGGCGGCCATCAGCAGCACATCGGCGAAGCGGATCATCACATAGTTGATCGCATTGCCGGGCGCCCATCCGCTGGGATCGTAGTATTTATTTTGGGTGGCCTGCATATACACATTTTTCTTGGGGGAATAAGGTCCTGCGGAGCCCTGGCTGCGGATCCAGGTGGCGCCGGGATGGTTGCCCCAATCGAGGTAGGGAATGCCACGGCGGCCTACGGTCCAGTCGAGGCGCGGATCGAGGTTACCATTATCCGGCGTAAAGGGATCGGTGCTGGCGAGGCCCATATCATTCTTCACCGCATATTGGTTGTAGTTGTCGAGATAAGGCAGGCCATTGGCATCGGTACGGTAAGAGTTCACGAGGTCCTGCGTAGGCTGATAAAAGCCGCAGCAGCTGAAAGGCCCGCCATAAGGGTAGTTGAGCATATCGCCCTGGTTGGCATTGGCCGTGCCGCCGGAACCGTCGTTGGCGCTGTATTGTACAGAGAACACCGATTCTTCGTTGTTCTTGGTAGCGGCATCGTAGTTGTCATGGAAATTGGCTACCAGGTTGAAAGGCACGCCCTTGGTGTTTACGCCGCTGTTGATCACTGCATCGAAGAGCGGCATGGCGTCGGTATATTTGTACTGGTAGAGATAAGTTTTAGCGAGATAGGCCGCAGCAGCCCATTTGTTGGCACGACCTACTTCATTCTGTTTTTCGTTCAGGTTTTCGTAGGCGAATTTAAAATCCGCTTCTATCATCGGCCAGATGTTCTTGTCGTTCGGAATCTTGTACTGGTCTGCATTCAGGTGGGCGAAGTCGGTATTGGTCTCATCCATCCATGGCACATTGTTAAACATCTTCTTCAGGTCTGAATAAAAATGACCCCGCAAAAAGCGGGCTTCTCCCGCCACTTCTTTCTTCTCCCCATCGCTCATATCTTTTACATTGGGCAGCAGGTGCAATACGAAATTGCAGCGGCGGATACCTTCATAGTTCACGCGCCATTTATCATTGAAGAAGCCATTGCTGGGGATGCCGGCAAACATGGCGATAGACAGGGCCGTGGCGGCATCATCGGGAGAACTGCCTTTGTGTGCATCGCCGCCGCATACGCTGCCATAGATCCAGTTATCAGGAGATACCACGTAGCCGCTGCCGCCGGAGAGATTGACCATATCGGCGTTAACGAAATCCTGGCCGTCGATAGCCCCGTAAATGCCTACCAGCAAGGTGTTCACGCCTTTCTTGCTGGTGAGCTGCGCTTCGTCAAGCGCGGATTGTGGCCGACGTTCGAGGAAACTTTTACTACAGCTGGAAAAAGTGATAGCGGCCACTACTGCTGCGCTGAATAATATATGAAGAGATTTCATGATCGTTCGTTTTTAAGTGATACCATTATTAAAAACCCAGATGCACACCTACGAGGAACTGGCGTTGGTTGGGATATCCGCCTTCATCCACACCGAAGTCGGTTACGCCGGAGCCATTGATCTCGGGATCAAGGCCGGAGTATTTTGTGATGGTGAAGAGGTTGGCCGCCTGCACGTATACACGTAGTTTTTCGATATGCAAACGTTTCAATGCGCTGGCAGGCAGCGTATATCCCAGCTGCATATTTTTACAACGGAGATAGGCGCCATTTTCCACCATATAAGAATTGGGCACGCCGCTGGTGCTGGCATAGCCATTCACTTCCTGGATGGGCGCTTTGGCATCGTGATGGTCGGGACGCCAGGAATCATACAAAGCAGTTTTGCTTTTTGCGCCTTCGAAGGAGGCATAGAAATCGCGCCACCAGCGCACGTTGTTCCATATCTGGTTGCCATGTGTGCCAAAGAGGAACATGCTGAAATCAAAAGCCTTGTAGGTGATGCCGATGTTGATGCCATAGGTGAAATCGGGGTTAGGGTTACCGAGGAAGGTACGGTCGTTGGCGTCTATCTTGCCATCGCCGTTTATATCTGCATAACGGAATCTTCCCAGGCCCTCGTCTGTCTGGTAGGTAGCGTTAGGATCGTTCATCGCTTTTTGCGCCTGTGCATCGGCTGCCGCTATCTCTGCTGCGCTGTTCCAGAAGCCGATCACTTTATAACCGAAGAAAGAGGAAACCGGGTGCCCTACGGCGTTGCGGATGATATTGCTGCCACCGAAACGGCGGGCGTCTGAATCGAAATAATCTACGCCATCGGCGATCTTGAGTATCTTGTTACGGTAGGTGGTGAAGGTACCGGAAACACTCAGCTTGAGATCTTTGGTCAAATCGGAATGCCAGCCTGCGGAGAAGTCGAAGCCATCGTTCTGCATGCTCGCAATATTGACATACGGCGGGATGGCAGTGCCTGCAAGGCCCGGCAGTTCCGGGTTGTAGAGCAGGTCGCGTATATTTTTGCGGTAATAATCGGCAGTGAAATCGAAATGCCCGTGGAAGAAAGTAGCATCGATACCGATATTGGCATTGCCATCGCTTTCCCATTTCGCATCGGGATTGCCGATCTGCAGCCCTGCAAAGCCGGGCGTAAGACCGTTGGACACGCCACTGAGATCATAGTAAGAAGAGCTGCGTTTACCGCCATACAAAGAATAACCATTGTTAACGCCGAGATTGAGCTGGTTGCCCATGATGCCCCAGCCACCGCGGAGTTTCAGGTCGGAGATCCAGCTGATCTTCTTCATAAATTCTTCCTGTGAAATGCGCCATCCTGCCGATACTGCGGGGAACCAGCCAAAGTGGTTGCCGCTGAGGAAACGGGAGGAGCCATCGCGGCGGATGGTGGCGCTTAACAGGTATTTATCCGCATAGGAATAGTCCAGCCGGCCGATCAGCGAAGTAAGGCCATCGTTGGAACGCAGGCTGTAATTGGTTTGCGTGCCGGTGCCGGTGCTCAGATCCGGAAAATCAGGATCGAAGGTGAAATAATCTTTCGTGGTGCCGCCTACCTCGCGGCTATGATGATCGTAGGATTCATAGCCTGCCAGCACTTTCACATCATGTACCCGGTTGATGAGCTGATGGTAGGTAAGCGTGTTGGTCCAGGTCCAGTCGTAGTTGTTAGTAGCGCTCTCCGTATAGGAGTTGACGTTAGCGTTCTCTTTATTTTCGTATTGCGGATAGGTAAAAGAATGATTCCAGCCGGAAGATATCTGTCCGCCGAAGCTGGTTCGGAAAGTAAGATGTTTCAGGAAATCTACTTCGCCAAAAACGTTACCGAACAAACGGGTGTTGAGCCCTTTGTTGTTGCGGGTGCGGTATTGCATGGCTACGGGGTTGAAGGCATCGCCGAGGTCGTCGGGTTTGGAGCCGGCGAAATTGCCTTTGATATCATACACGGGGATGATGGTTTGTTCACGCATGGCGTGGCCGATCACCGCATCCGATGAAAGCTCGGTTACAGAAGGGTTTTCAGTCATGGAGAAGGCCAGGTTCTCTCCTACCCGGATATTATCGCGGATATTATATTGTGTGTTGGAGCGGACAGTATATCTCTTGAGATAAGTATTCATCAGGGTACCCTGCTGATTAAAATAACTGAGGGAGAAGAGATAATTACCTTTCTCGCCGCCGCCGGATACCGCTACGTTGTGGCTGGTGATGGACGCCGGGCGGAACACTTCGTGGTACCAGTCGGTACCGGCCTTGTTGGCTCGCACGATCTGGTAGAAATTATTATAGTCGTTGAGATCAGTATAATCCGGGTTCACATAATACTTGGCGGGGTCCACTGCGGGATCGCCTTCTTTGGCGCCCATTGGCAGGATATAGTCTGGCAGCACGGGTTTCGGGCCGTTACCATAGAGCGCGTCGCTGGGGTCCATGCCGGAATTTTTATAGGCCAGCCAGCGGAGATTGGCTCGTTCCTGCGGATCGAGGGTATTCCATACGTTGCCATGTTTGGGATATTGGCGGCCATAGTAGCCATCGTATTTTACAGATATCTTGCCCTGGCCGCGGCGGGTGCTGATGATGATCACGCCGTTGGAGGCGCGTGCGCCGTAGATAGAGGCGGCGCCGGCATCTTTCAGTACCTGTGCATTGGCCACATCGTTGGGGTTGAGATCGGAAATATCGGTGGTGGGCACGCCGTCTACCACAAACAAGGGCGCGTTATTACCAAAGGTGTTAACGCCGCGGATGCGCACCTGTGGCGTTTCTCCGGGCTGCCCCGAGCCTATCACGGTAACGCCGGATACTTGTCCTTGCAATTGTTCCGTTACCTGTGCGCTGGGCTGCTTCACGAGGTTTTCAATATTCACAACCGCAACGGAGCCGGTGAGGTCTTTCTTTTTCTGGGTGGTATAGCCGGTTACTACGATCTCGTTGAGGGCGCTGGCGCCTTCTTTCATGGTGACGTTGATCACCGGTCTATCGTTAACGGCTATACGCTGTGTTTCAAACCCGATGAAAGATACTTCGATCTGTTCTTCGGGGCGACCGGGGGCATTGAGCGTATAGGCGCCATCGGGGCCGGTAACGGTGCCGATGCTGGTGCCGGGGATCTTCACCGTTACGCCGGGGAGGGGATTGCCTTTATCATCTTTCACCACTCCTTTAAGCAGGTGTTGCTGCATGGGCGATGGATGCGCCGCAGCGGCGGGCGATGGCGATTTCTCCGTCACCATATAAAAATGCTCCCTGATCTTTTCAAAGTGCAGGTTGAAGGGCGCGAGCACTTTCAGCAGCGCTTCTTCCGGCGATTGAAACGATGCTACCGATACCTGGATCTTTTTACTTTTGACCAGGTTACTTTTGTAAGCGATCGATACGCTGAAGCGTTCTTCGATCAGGTGCAATACTGTTTTCAGGGACGTTTCATCTGGCTGCATATCCGCGAGATGCTTATCCGCAGGGCCTTTGTCGGCATTAGCAGCGAGGTCTTGCGCGGCGGCGTTATAACACAGGAAGTACAGGGCTAATGATGGCATTAGCAGCACACGTAAACCTTTTTTCATGTGAACAGG
The DNA here is from genome assembly GCF_902167635.1 of Chitinophaga vietnamensis. Taxonomy (GTDB): domain Bacteria; phylum Bacteroidota; class Bacteroidia; order Chitinophagales; family Chitinophagaceae; genus Chitinophaga; species Chitinophaga vietnamensis. The sequence goes on along the minus strand of NZ_CABHMS010000003.1, from coordinate 10,900 downwards.
TTTTAACGATGAAGAATAACGATCAGCAACAAGTGCTGTATTTTGGTTGTTTATTTTCTTTGTATCCAGATATCATCCTGCTGTTGACGATAGTGAATGGGAAACACTTTTCCGAGTTGCGCCATCATGGTATCAGCGTTGTAGATGATCGGCATGGAGCCAGACACCTTATAACGCAGGAGGGCGGAGTCTTGTACAATGAATTTTTTACCGAACACCTGCTGCATGAATCCGGCGGCATCCGCCAGGGTAAAGTCTTCCATGATCAGCTTGCCCGTATGCCAGGAGGTGTAGCGGATGGCATCTACAGAACTTTTCGTATAGTCGCCATCCTGTTTGTTATAGCATACCATCTCTCCGGGTACGAGCGACAGCTCCGCTTCTTTCTTGCCGGCTGTTGCCTCGATATGCAGGCGGATGCTTCCCTGTTGCAATACTACTTTGATATCTTTACCCCTGCTGTTGACGTTGAATTGTGTGCCCAGCACTTCCACGCTAAGGTGATCGAAAGTATGGACGATGAATTTTTGTTGAGATGATTTATGTTTTACGTGGAAGAAGGCTTCGCCGTCGAGCCATACTTCGCGGGTTTTACCATCCGTATAGAGCAGCCTGGAATCCGCGTTGAGCGTCACTTCCGAGCTATCGGGCAGCATCCAGGTGCGGGTTTCGCCGAGGCTGGTATGCGTGCTGAAGAGCGCCGGTTCCTGCGCGGGATGCGTATACCACCACCCTGCGGAGATGGCGGCGCCGATGATCACGGCGGCGGCATACTTCCACCACTGGCGCCAGTGGCCGTGTTGCGAGGGCCTGGCCGCTACTGATTCGTGGCCATCCCGGATGGCTTCCCACAGTTGTTCCTTTTCCTCTGGCGGCAGCTGGTAATCACGGAAGCGGATCGATGCTACGAGGCGTCGGGCTTCCTGTACCGTACTTTCTTTTTCAGGATACTGCCGCAGCCAGTTTTCCCAGAACACATGATGCGCTTCCGGATGGAGCACCCATTCCTGGAAATCCTCATCCAGCGCTAGTTCGCTGGCATTGTACAGATGATAGTTCCTGGCTGCCAAGTGTATGCTTTTTAACAGAGAGCAGGAGATGTGAAAAATCTCATCACTTTTTTAAAAATTATTTTCCGAGGAGGAAGAAGAGGATGGGCAGGCTGATCGTTTTCCGGAGGATGGCGATGGCTTTGGAGATGGTATTATAGACAGAATCTACTTGCATGGCCATCACGTTGGCCACTTCCTGGTAGCTGAGGTTCTGGTAAAAGCGGAGGTAGACGGCTTCGCGCTGTCTTCTGGACAGCGCTTTGAGGGCTTGTTGGAGCAGTCGTTGTTGTTCCGCAATGGTCTCTTCCTGTATAAGTTGATTTTCTTTGGGCTGTGAGAGATCAAATTCGAAGGCGTCCCAGTTGTGGTGATGGTGGTAGCGGCGATCGTGCTGCAATGAGCGCAGGAGCCGTCTTCTGAGGCTGCTGATCAGGTAATAGCGGATGTTCTGGATATTGGCGGAGAGGTGTTCGCGGCTGGCCCAGAGATCCTGGAAGAGGTCCTGGAGGCAGTCTTTCACCCGGTTATTATCCTGGCAAAAGTGCATGCCATAATGAAAGAGGTCATCTACATGCGCTTCATAGATGGCTGCGAGCGCCTGGCGGTCGCCTTGCTGGAAACGCGCCCATAGGGCGGCCTGGGCGGCCACGACCTGCATATTTGTACGAGCGGCGTTCGCTTCTTTCATGCTGTTATGTTGGTTGATAAAATCCCGGGGATTAAAGCTGGTTATTTATTTTCAGAACTGCAAATTTTTTTGCCGTTGATTGATTTGAAATTTTTTTAAAAGAAAATGTGTTCAAAATTTTTAAAAATCAAATATTTACCTACTTTTGCATCCCCGTCAAACGGGAACACACCGGAAAATTTTCGGGACGTAGCGCAGCCCGGTAGCGCACTTGCATGGGGTGCAAGGGGTCGCTAGTTCGAATCTAGTCGTCCCGACAGAAAAAGCCCGCAATCTTCAATGATTGCGGGCTTTTCGTTGATATGATCTAAACTGTGGGTTTCACCATAACTGGTGAAGCAGAAATCAGATTAAATCATGACGCTTTTGTCATTTTGTGCGCTTACACCAGAGCAGTAATAAAACCGACGATATAAATATCGCTTCACAATCTCATTAGTTCTCGCTTTCTTCTACATATTCTAAAATATCCGCTGGCTGACAGTTAAGTGCTTTACAAATAGCTTCCAAGGTGCTAAATCTTATGGCTTTTGCTTTTCCGGTTTTTAAGATAGAAAGATTAGAAAGTGTCAGCTCAACTTTTTCTGACAGCTCATTAAGCGACATTTTTCGCTTGGCCATCATTACATCTAAGTTTACAATGATTGGCATAGCTTAAACAGTTAGATCGTTTTCGTTTTGAATATCTACTCCTTTTTTAAAAATCGTAGCAATAATATAAATTACAGCTCCCATCAAAATAAACGCTTCGCTGTCTGCCCAAAATTGGTTTAGGTTGTCGGTAACGAAACCCTGACGCGCTAAATTTTCGCCCAATTGCCTGGCAATGTAACTTAAGAGGCCTATTGAAAGGGTGAAATAACTAATTTGGGAAATTTGCCTGGCAACAAAAACGTTAAACGGTTTTGACAGATCTATTTTGTGCATTAGCCTGATGACTATGTAGAATAAACAAGCTTTCAAAATTGAAATGATTAGAATAAAACTGTAGATACCAAAAAAAGCTAATCTACTGTTCTTATACATTTCAGTTAAGTCCAGCTTCTGATAAAGGTTTTGGATAAATTCAGGCTTATACAAACTAAAAAAGAAATTTACTATTAAGCCTCCTGCTTCAATAGACAAGCCTACGAAAATGAGCCAAGCCACGATATACAGGCCCCAAAATACGAAGTTGTTTGTTTTAGACATGATTATTGAATTTTTGGAACGACAGTCAAAAATAATAAAAATTTATCGATAAACAATATATTTTTTTCAATAATCAAAAAAAAATACTTATTCCCTGCTCTGGCAAATTATTGCTATGAGAGATGGCTTACATCGCATTTCACAAGACGGCAATCTTGATACTATACATCTACCATAATTTTGTTTTGCAGGTAATATTTGGCGTTTTGAAAACAATACTTGTAGATTTGCAAAAAAACCATGGAAACCCTAGCAAGTAAAATCGGATCAGAAGAAGAAAAACATTTGATCCAACAGACACTCAACAATTATCTTCAGGGACGCCCGGTAAAAGACATCGAAAGACTCCGGGCCGCCTTTCACCCCGACGCAAATATCAGGGCCATCGTAGATGGAAAGCTGGTTCAATGGACAGTGCCGCAATACCTCGATCTGGTTGCCCAGGCAGCATTACAGGATTGCGAGCCTGAACTGCTTTCCTATTCCTGGGATGGAGATACCGGATCAGCTTACGTACAATTGACTTTTGCCACCTTCCGATTTATCGACCGGTTTAACCTGGTGAAGTTAGATGGTAAATGGCAGATTGTGGATAAGGTCTCTTATCGTCAGGAACTGCAATAAACCAACACGAATACTAAAAAGCCTCGCATTACTGCGAGGCTTTTTCATTCATCAAAAAGTTGTTGACGGCGTTATTCAGTTGGGCCGTGAACATATCTTCCGGCTTCTTATCCTGCCATTCGTTGGCATGTATGTGATACGCTTCCTCATTGAATGGTTCACCGTTGATATCAAACACAGGCCCCAGCATACTGATTATTTCCGCTTCCGGAACATCTTTCAGTGCAGTGAGGGAAAGGGCTTTTATCAATTCCGACAAATCCGCCGCAGTTCCTCCCCATGGCAGCCTGCCGGAATTTTCAGGTGCGGGAGTTTCCAGTGTTGATATGTGGCGGGCCAACTGTTTAGCCAAATGGCAATCCCTTACAAACAGGGCCAATTGCTTTACCCAGCCCTCCCCTGCTCTTTCTATCTCAAGTACATAGAACGGATGATTAATAAGCACGCTGTTAGTAAATACCCATTCTTTTTCATTTATTCTCTTCAGTTCTTCTTTTAAAGACTGCACCCCGCCTGTTGTGAAGTCGGTAGATGAATGGACAAGATCATCCAGTGCGGCGTCAAAGTCAAGCCACGCTGATACTGGCGGCACGTACCAGAGATCAGGGAGATCGTCACTTTTCATATATCTTCTTACTTCCTGCACACGCCCGTAGAGGGTATTTGATTCCGCCGTCAGCCACTCTGATAATTCTTTTGACCTTATATTTTTTTGATCACGCGCGTAACGTTCGTATAGATCCCGGGCGGTTTGAAAATACCTGTTAATCCGCCATTCATTATCTGTTGCAAATTCCAATTTGTATGATAATTCCTTGTACCAGTTAATATAGCTATCTATGTCTAAATGCTGAAGTCCCATTAAATAAAGGCGATTAAAATTTGTTTAGTTCTTTCTTATCGCCGGTAATTTACATTATTATCTCTCAGCACTGTCCCTTATTATTAAAAATCTATGCAAAAAAATATTGCGCAGGATCAGAAAAATACATTAGTTTGCAGTCCTTACAATTTATACCTCAATAACCAATTTATTCTTCATCCTCAAAAACCATTTTTCTATGGAAGCTCAAATTCAAGCCCAAACCCAAGTCCAGTCCGTGTCCGTTTCCCTGCCAGCAGCCATCAAGTACGCCAAACTCGTCGATCTGGCAGACATTATTTACAAACAGGCCGTGGCCAATAATGATACGGCCACACAGCAAAACCCATCCCTGCAGGCGTATAAGGATATCTGTAACAATTCGGCCTTCCAGTTGCTGATAGACAAAGACTTTCTGACCAACTACAATGTGTTGTACAATGTACAGGCGATAGAGAATAAAATCCCTGTCTATTTTGGTTTTATAGCGCAGCATAAGAGCTCTTCAGATTATGTGATCGCGATCCGCGGTACAGAAAGCCAGGCTGAATGGGGTTCAGACTTCTTTATCGTTCCAACAACCTTTAATGAGTTCAACAACAACGCGCAAGTGCCAAGCGGGTTCTACAATCTTTATGAAACATGCCAGATCGTATCACCTGCTGGTTCTGGTAATCCTGTCTTGTTGAAAACTGTTGCGGCTAATCCGGCAGCATATATGAAAGACGCGGCAAAGGTGAGCACTGTGGTGGCAGGTCATAGCCTGGGGGCCACGCTGGCTACCTATTATGCTGCGGCAGTTTCTGTTGGTCAGGGCAAAGGGATATCCCTTAGTGTGTATACTTATGCATCGCCGATGACAGGGGACATCAATTTTAGCCAGTTGTTCAACAAGAACATCCCGAAAAGCTACCGGATATTTAATATCCCGGATAATGTTCCCAACCTTCCGCAATGGTTTGAAAACAAAACTAACATCTATACCCAGGTAGCCACCGGCTCTGTAGTGGATTCAACAAACGACAAAAATGTGACCACCGGCGCCGGCTGCGCACACCAGCTACCAGTTTACCAATATTTACTGGAGAAACTTGGCGGCAATGTGAACCCGGATATTCTGAGCGCCGGATTTTGCAAGTGTAAAAATCAATAAAACTTATAACAAAGGGAGAAGCCTTACAACATTGAGTTGTAAGGCTTTTTTCTGTCTACCCCATTCAATGCGCACAGGCCGATATATTTTAAAGGAAAAACGCTTTACAAGATGTAACTTCATATCCTCCTAAACCCCTATTTCATGACCTCTTCACAAAAAACAAACTACGGCATCGATGCGCCCAATGTGATCAGAAATCTTTTTATTATCGGTGCGATCCTTTTTATCATACCATTTTTCTTTCCTTATATCTATGTTAGCTGGATGATCTTTCCCGGCATCATCTTTATACTGGAAGCGATACTGATGCTTGCTTATTCATTATATGGCAAATTTGCGCATCGCGATCGCATGCTGAACAAGATCAGCTGGAAAGGCAATGAACAAGTGCTGGATGTAGGCACCGGCAAAGGTTTGCTGATGATCGGCGCCGCTAAAAGACTGCGCACCGGCAAATCCATCGGCATAGATATCTGGAATGCGGAAGACCTCACCGGCAACCATCAGCAGAATGCATGGAAGAATGCCACCATCGAAGGTGTTGCAGAAAAGATAGATATCAGGAATGAGAACGTGATGAAGATGAACTTTGCCGATAACACTTTCGATGTGATCCTCTCGAATCTTTGTTTGCATAATATCTACAACAAAGAAGGCAGACGCACCGCCTGCGAAGAGATCAGCCGTGTACTGAAGCCAGGCGGCACCGGCATCATCTCCGATTTCAGGCATGGCAAAGAATATAAAGACAACTTTGAAGCTTTGGGCCTGCAAACAACGGCTTACAGGCCCAATTACTTCAGCACCTTTCCGCCATTGCGGATATTGGTGATCAAAAAATTGTGATCAACTGATCAAAGGGTAAGCACTCTTGTAAAAGCCTGTGCCCCCGGGAAAGTGGTAAACTTATTCAGTAACACGCCATATCTTCCGGCAGCCAGTGAAGAATAAGAAAGCTGTGCCCCTGGCGCGATCATCTGCGCCGGATAAAGTATAGTGTTAGACGGATAAGATGTCAGCCCGGAATAAATGGGAAAGCTAAAGTTATTCTTGATGGTGATCGTTCCTGAAGGCGAGCTGGTTTGAGTAAGGGTAACATTGTTGCTGGCGCTGGGTCCTACATCATAACCTTTCATCACATCATGATGCAGGGAAGATGTGCTGACCGATCCGTCTGAACAGGTGAGCGTCAATTGAACATCCCATGTTTTCAAAGCGTCTATACCAGAAGCAAAGGTAATGATACTGCTGGTGGGCGCCGCGATGGTATAATTTGTAAACGGAGCGGTAGAATTATATTCTTTATATCCCACTACCGCAGAAGACCAGCCAGTACTGTTGATCTGTATACCAAGGGAATTAGCCGGCCTGTCTGTTGGTCCGCCCTCATATACACCGAAACTTTCCGCATCGCAGGTTCCTAAAATGGCGACATCTTTAGCTACGTTCTTTTTATCAGTGGAAGGGTCTTTTAATTTCAGGTTTTCAGCATCGTTTCTAATACAGGCGGTCAGGAAAAAAACAGGTATGATCCCAAGGATCAGGATAGCAAATAACTTTTTCATGTGAAGGGTTTAAGTACGATAATAGGTATGTATCATTGATGAAAATAAGTAGTTGCACTGCATTTATTTGTCCATCGATATTTTCGGGCTTGCGGAAAATGCGCGAAGCCCATCCATGCTTTCGAAATAGCCAACGTTTCTTGCTACAAAAGGTTTGAACCGCGAATCAATATGAAATAAAATATTTATATTTATTGCTACACAACATTTCTGTTGCACCTAACAAGTTTTACATGAGAATAATGGCGTTTGTCCCGAGAATAACCCTATTCAGCTTTTTTGTCTGACTTTTTCAAACAGCTTGGATAATTTTAATTTAAGCTGACCAAAGTATTAAGCCTGACATAGAACCAAGCTATGAAATAAACGCCTGGCCGGCATTTATCAACAACCACTTTTCTAATAACGAACAGAGATGACCGGAAAAAAAATATCAAAGGGGACAACAGTTGTGTTACATACAACATTCTGGACAGCATTCGTCACCATTAACACGCTTATCCTCTATGTCCAGAATAAGGGCGTAGGCGTTAGCCTGCTCGACGCATTCGTGAAATACTCCACTGCCATCATGATTTTCTATGCAGGTGCATTATTGCTACTACCCAATTATCTTGCAAAGAAAAAATATTTTTTATTTGCCATCTTCACCATCCTGGTGTTGGTTGCCACCTTCAGCATCAAGTATATGCTATTCAAAACAGTATACCCCAGATTCGGGTACCCTCCCCTGCCTTATGATATCCCTTCTTTTTTTGCGATGCACTTATGGTGGTGGTTTCATTATACTTTATTTGCTTTGGGGTTCTGGTACGCAACAGAAGCCGCCGCCATCGAAAGAAAGCGGGCGAACATCGAAAACGAAAGGCTCAAAATGGAATACGCCTACCTGAAGGCCAGAATAGATCCGCACTTTTTGCACAACGCGCTCAATGTATTCTATTCGCAAGCCTTGAGAGTATCGCAGGAGTTGGCGGAAAATATCATTACCCTGGCTGACTTCATGAGATATTCAGCAACAGGTTCGGATGCTGACGGGAAAACACACGTTGGCGAAGAAGTTGAACAGATCAACAAATTAATTGCCCTCAATAAATTAAGATTTAACGATAATATCGACGTTCAGTTCAATACAGATCCTGCCTGTTACAGAAAGAAAGTGATCCCTTTCCTCCTCATTACATTGGTGGAAAATGCATTCAAGCATGGCGATATAAAACCTCAAAGTCCATTAAAAATAGACCTCTTTCTAAATACAGAAAACCATTTACAGATGCTGATTTCCAACAGAAAAGCGACGCGGCCCAACTGGCAGTCGTCGGGGATAGGGCTATCAGATATAAGGAAACGTCTTGCCATTGAATACGGGAATGAATATAATCTCGATGTACAAAGCGAAGAAGATTTCTTCAGTGTAAGCCTCTCCATCCCATGTTAAACCTTAAACTATTTTGAACGATGATCCGCTGTCTTATTATCGATGATGAAAAAAGCGCCATAGATGTGCTGGCGCATCATATCAGCAAAACGGAAAACCTGCAGCTGGCCGGCAGTACGCTTAGCGCATTGGAAGGTTTATCGCTCATTCAGCAAGGGGAATTCGACCTCGTATTCCTGGACATACAAATGCCGGAAATGACTGGCCTGGAAATAGCCAGGATCGTCCATGACAAGTGCAAGATCATATTCACTACCGCCTACACCGAGTATGCCATTAAAGGATTTGAATTCGGCGTGGTAGATTTCCTGGCGAAACCTATCCCGCTTTCAAGATTTTTAATGGCTGTAGAAAAAGTGATGACGCCCTTCAACCGGGAAAAACCCAAGGAAGAAGAATATATGTTTGTCCAGGCTGGCGCCAAAGGCCGGATATTTAAAGTTAATTTTTCAGATATCTATTATATCGAAGCCATGAAAAACTGCGTGGCAATTTTTCATCGCGATGAAAAATTAATTGTGAGAGGCACCTTCAAGGATATCGAATCGAAACTCCCGCCAGGCTTATTACTCAGGGCACACAGAAGTTTTTTTGTAGCCGCTTCGAAGATCATAACGATTGAACAATCCGCCGTACATTTTGGCGGCAATATCAGGCCCGTACCGATCGGAGAACATTATAAAACCGCTTTCTATGCCGCCATCAGCAAAAAAGTGATGTAATATTTCCATATCTTGCACTCTTTGCATCAGCCTTGTAAAAGGCTGAATTAACGAGACTAAAAATGAGCGCACAGCTAAGGCAACATATTGAAAAAATCACCCCGCTCACAGACAGCGAGTTTGAATATATCTTATCACATTTTACTGCGAAAAAATATAAAAAGCATCAGTTCCTCGTTCAGGAAGGCGAGCTTGTATCTAACGAATTTTTTGTTACCAAAGGGCTCCTGAAAGCATCCTACACCAATCCTGACGATGGCAAAGAGCATATCCTGCAATTCGCCTGGGAGGATTGGTGGATCACGGACTACCAGGCATATTTCAATGAAACAAAGGCCAGTCTGAGCATCGACTGCATCGAAGAGGTAGAAGTGCTCTGCCTGTCATTGTATAACAGAGAAAAAATATGTGCAGACCTGCACAAAGTCGAGCATTTTTTCAGGAGAAAATTGACCACCGGCTATGTATCGCTACAGCGGCGGATCTTGTCATTATTGAACAGTTCAGCGGAAGAACGTTACCATCAACTGCTGGCTACCTACCCGCAGCTTTTCCAAAGAGTACCGAAGACATTGATCGCGTCCTATTTAGGTGTTTCGAGAGAAACACTGAGTCGCCTTTCCAGGTAGTGTGACATACCTCACACCAAATTTGTGACCTGGTTCCTGTGCCACTATCCCATTTGTAAAGATTTTTACATCGTCAAATCAATGCATTCAAATGTATGAAAAAGGCAATGTTATCTATTGCAATTGGCTTGTTCGCTATGGCTGCCACTATCTGGCATCCGGCGGCGGCACAAACGAAAAAACATGTAAACAAAATGGAAAGGAAAATTTTATTTGTGGTGACCAGCCATGATCAAAAAGGCAAAACCGGGGAGCCCACCGGTTACTATCTTGCAGAAGTATCACATCCCTGGGAGGTGCTTCATCAAGCGGGATATGAAATTGATTTCGTCAGCCCTAAAGGCGGCAAAGCGCCTGTGGATGGATTCAATCTTGAAGATCCTGTCAACAAAAAATTCTGGGATGATCCCATCTATCGTGAAAAAACAGCGCATACCATGAAACCCGGTGAAGTAGATCCTTCAAAGTATGCCGCCATTTTCTACGCCGGCGGACACGGCGCCATGTGGGACCTTGCAGATGATACTACGCTCGCTGATATCGCAGGAAAGATATATGAAGCAGGCGGCATCGTCAGCGCTGTTTGCCATGGCCCCGCAGGCCTTGTGAACATCCGGCTGAGCGATGGCAAATACCTGGTAGCTGGTAAGAAGATCAATGCATTCACTAATGAAGAAGAAACGGCGGTAAAGCTAAACGACGTTGTTCCTTTTCTCCTCGAAGATAAATTAATCGCACGGGGAGCCATCTTTGAAAAGTCTGGCCTCTGGCAGAAGCACGTGGTGACAGACCAGAGAGTGATCACAGGACAGAACCCCGCATCAGCGCAGGGCGTTGGAGAAGCGATCCTGACAGCGCTTCAACAAAAGGACAAATAACCGAAGCAAGAATGTATAAAGGGGCAGGCCCCGCGATATCGCGAGGCCTGCCCCCTTATACATTCTCCTAAGATACTAAAAATACACATCCCCAA
>NZ_CABHMS010000002.1 GCF_902167635.1 Chitinophaga vietnamensis | reverse complement strand
GCCCTTGAAGCGCTCAAAGCGCTTCAAGGGCTTCTCCGCTTTAATTTGTATTTTGAAAAAAAATTAAAAAGAGATGCAATCAATCGCTATCGACATGGATGAAACCATTGCGGACCCTATCAAGAAAGCCAGGGAATGGTACTACCGCGATTACGGCCGGAGCTTTACCACAGCAGAATTACACGGCAAGTCACTGGCTGATATTGTGCCGCCGGAACACAGGCACAAGATCAAGGAATACCTGAATACGCCGGGATTTTTCCGCGACCTCGATATGTTCCCGCATGCGCAGGAAGTCATTGCAGAGCTGAACAAGAAATATAAAGTGTATATCGTATCGGCAGCGATGGAGTTTCCGGATTCATTGCGCGACAAGTTCGACTGGCTGCAGGATAACCTGCCCTTCCTCACCTGGCGCCAGTACTGCCTTTGCGGCGACAAAGCCGTAGTAGGTACCGATATCATGATCGATGACCTGGTGCGTAATTTCGAGCACTTTAAAGGGAAACCTTACCTTTTCAGCGGGCATCACAATATCCATATCGAAGGATATGAACGGATACTCAACTGGGAAGATGCGGCGAAGAAACTGTTGTAGGCACTTCATCCGGTAATACCACGGCTACACAGCCGAAAGGTTTCAGGAACCCGATCAGTTCAGCGGCGGCTACATCGCCGGTGGAAGACTGCACCCGCAGGATACGGTCGCAATCATCAAGGTCGAAGTTAGCCCTGTAGCCGGCAAATGCCCGGTGGATCTGCGCCAGCAACAGGTTCGCATGTACCCTGAACTGCACATTTGTTTTGAATACTTCTACCATATCGTTGTAGGTTGACGATGTAAAAATAAATCGAATCCTGGCAGTTTGCTGGCGGCAAAAGCGACAATCTGAGGGGGAAATAATGCCTGCTCCCTCCCTTTACCATGTGCCGGTTTTTATGTATATTTATTCAGCAGAAAGTTTACATAGGCACCCCATACTTTTCTGATGAAACAAAATACCCCAAAATCCGCTCCCGAAGCGGAATCCCGGCCAGCGGCCCATCATGCCGCCATCACTGCCCCTTATGCCCGCAGCGGCCTTTTGCTCATCATGCCCAAACTGAGGGTGGGCGCAGTAGATGATCCTATGGAGAGAGAAGCCGATACCATGGCCGACAAAGTGCTCCGCTCCCCCGCCCCCTTCAGCATACAAAGGAAATGCGCACATTGTGAAGAAGAAGAAAAGAAAGTGCAACTGAAACCACAAAGCTCTTTTGCACAAAGCCAAAGTAATGATAGCGCCATCGCTGAAAGTCTCCACCACAGCGCCGGACAGGGCCAGGGCATGGATGCGCCGGTACGCAGTTTCATGGAAGAGCGCTTCGGCGCCAATTTTTCAGCAGTGCGCATCCACACCGGCCATGAAGCCGGTCAGCTCTCGGAGCAGCTACAGGCCAGGGCTTTCACCGTAGGCAACGATATTTATTTCAACAGCGGCGAGTACCGCCCCGACAGCGACAGCGGCAAACACCTGCTGGCGCATGAACTCACGCATACCATACAACAGAACGGCGCTGCCGCGCTGATACAACGCGCGCCCAAATGCCCGCAGGACGTGATCGACAAGCTGGTAGAAGAAATGCACAAGTACTACGACAAGGAACGCTCCTGCAATTCCTACGATACCTGCGAATCCGCCACCGCCAAGGTAGCCGCAGGATACGGCGCCGTAGATGCCCGCACCGTATTGCAACAAAAATGTTTCTCTCCCGGCGATCCAAAATATGAAGAACACATGGAAGAAATTGCGAAGGCCAGCAAAGCCCTGCGCAATTGCATCGCCATCATGACAGAAAAATGCGGCCCCTCATTGCTGGAATTTTCCGCCCTGGTACTGGCCGCCGCCGCGGCCCGCAAACTGGGCGGCGACGCCGCCAAACAGCTGGTGACAAAACTCGTGGGCGGCGCCGCCGGCAAAGCCTTTGCCTATGCCACCGCAGCAGCGCTCATCATCCTGCTGATATCCGGCAAGGCAGAAGCTAAAATATCACTGGACGGCGACGACCCGCTGGTGGCGCTTTACAAAGCAATGGAACAAGATGGCGTAGACGTTCCGAAAGAACTCAGAGATTATATCGACAGCAACCCCGAACTGAAACAATCCCTCATAGATGCCGCCAAGAAAGGCAACCTGAGCGACGCTAAAAAAGAGCTGGCCAAAAAATATATGGACTATCTCAATCAACACATGGATGAATTTACACCCGAAGAACTGCAAGCCCTGCTGAGCACCACAGACGCAGTGGGCGTAAACGCCAAACAGGACATCAATGTAGAAGATCTGAAAAAAGCGCTCAAACAACAGGCAGATAAAAAAGGCGGCGCCGCCAAAGGCGATAAGCCCGGAAAAGGCGACCCTGCCACGAAAGGCGATAATAAAGATAAAAAGGAGAAAGGAAAAGATGAGACCAAAGCGCCGCAACAAGGTACGCCCAACACAGGTGGATTGCCGGGAGATAAGCCGGCAGACAAGCCCGCGGAGCAACCCGCAGACAAACAATTCGCCAAGTTAAATGACGACAGCAAGCAGAAGATAAAAAGCGCTCCTGCTCCGGTAGCCGCACTGCTCAAGGCTTTCGCCAGCGGCATCACCGGCGGCGTGTCACTGGATGATAATGCCGTATCAAAATTCTTTTCCATCGTGCCGCTCAATCTCACCAAGGAACAGGCGGATGCATTGATCAACCAGCTCACGGCGGCTGTGGACAAAACGCTCGACCAGCTCATGGATGCGCTGAAGAAAGGTATCGACGACTTACAGAAAAAAGACGCCGCCAGCGGCGATGCCGCAGCAGGCGACAGTTCTACGGCGCAACCATCTGCTACCGGCAAAACGAAAGAGGAATTGGTGGCCGAACTGAAAGACCTTGCCGCGAAAACAGATTTCAGCAAGATACCGGCGAAGAAATATCAGATCATGCACATTGGTAAGAAAGTGAGCGGGCAAACTATCAGCACTTATGTCCTGGGCAATATGGACGGCACCGGCATAGCAGGTATCATGAGCGGCAAACTGCCGGCAGGCGTAGATATATCCAAACTAAAGACCGGAGATTCCGTAGTGGTCACGATCACTTCTGTTTCTGTTTTTGTAGACAAAGACGGGAAGGAATATGCGATTACACTTGGCAATACGATCACCATCAAACGTTGAAAACCGTAGTACTTCTTAATATAGTTAATGTTACTGATGGCCTACATCAGTATTTGCAAGCGTTTTGAGAAAAATACTTTTTTTTAAAAAAAAGATAGCTATCTTGTGAGCATATCGTTGAAATGCATATATTTGTTCTGAACAACGAAAAAAAGAGTAATCTGGTTTTTTGTTTTTTGAGAAAATAGGACTGTTCACTTGTATTAATGCCAGCATGTAAAGCAACCAAAATCTGATCAATTGCTACCAGCATCAGCCTAGCACGCTATAGATAATATATCTACCTTGAAGCATCCAGCATGTATTACAACTGATAGTACGAATTACGCACCACAATTTTACCGAGAACGCAGAAGGGTTATAGTTTAGTCAATTTTCATCCAACGCTCCCCTGGAAGGTATCTGTTTTTTACAGAAACCGTAATGCTGAAAGAGCACCTTATAAATCTAATATAAACCAAAATCTGATCAATGCTTAAACATCTACCTTGCGGCCGTGCGCGTCCGCTCCTGCTCCCGAAGTATTCAAATGTGTGCAAAAACGATTTTCTAGTGCGTTTCCAACGAATCTGAGAAAAAGGCTGCACTCATTCAAGCTCACAAGTATGATCATGATATAACAAGCGATTTGTTATATCGCAGGGGATTTTTTGTCTGAGAAAAAGACAAAATCCTTTGTCGTGCAATGCTTCCGCATGGCGCGCAAGGGGATGTTTTTGTCTGACCCGCTACTCCTGCATCAAAGGCCTGACACATTACTGTCAGGCCAAGGGCCATACTATGTCCTCCCGGGATCCGCTCCCACCAAGGGAAAACACATCTCTACATCTAAAAAAAACAACAAATCAAAATGAAAAAACTTGCATCCTTGATTGTATTGCTGGTGCTCACAGGTACACTCGCATTTGCGCAGACCCGAAGCATTACAGGATACATAACAGATGAGAATGGCGCAGCCATACCCGCTGCCACCGTATACATCAAAGGAACCACTACCGGTACCCTTACAGATGTAAACGGTCATTTCAAACTGAATGTAAAGAACGGTGCGACGCTCGTTTTCTCCTCCATCGGTTTCAAGAACAAAGAAATAGTAACAGACGGACAAACAGAGCTCCACGTGAAGCTGGCCACCTCTTCCAAAACGATCGATGAAGTGATCGTTACTGCCGGTGGCGTAACGTCTAAAAGAAAAGAGCTGGGTTATGCCAACTCTGTGATCAAGAACGATGCGCTCGTGGCAGGTAAATCTCCCAACATCGCAGGCGGCCTGCAAGGTAAAGTGGCCGGCTTGCAGGTAAGCGGTACCAGTGGTGGCGTAAACCCCAACTACCGCCTGATCTTGAGAGGCCAGCGCTCCCTCACCGGTAATAACCAGGCGCTGGTAGTACTGGATAACGTGATCGTAACAACAGAAATTCTCGGTAACCTGAACCCTGAAGATGTGGAAAGCGTAGTAGTGCTCAACGGCGCAGGCGCCGCAGCACTGTATGGTTCACAAGCCTCCAATGGCGCGGTGATCGTGACCACCAAAAAAGGTAAACGCGGCCTCACCACCATCAACATTGCACAAACCACTACAGCGGAACAAGTAGCCTTCTTTCCCAAGATCCAGAAAAAATTCGGCGCCGGCGGTACTGCCTATGGCACCGATGTAAACGGCAACCCGCTCTTCTCTTACCTGGAAAACCAATCCTATGGCCCTGCTTTCGATGGTATTAAAAGACCCTTAGGCTCACCGCTCGAAGATGGCTCACAGGATTCTGCGGTATACGCATTCAACAACGGCCATAATAAATTCTGGGTAACCGGTGTCACCAATCAAACAGATTTCTCCGTATCTACCGGTGATGATAAATCAACACTCTATCTCTCCGGTCAATATCTGTCTGCCTCCGGTACTACGCCAGATGATAAATACAAACGCACTACCCTCCGCCTCAACGGTACCCGTAAAGTAGGCAACAGCATCAATGTTACATATGCAGTGGGTTATGTACAGAACAAATACGATATCACTTCGGCTACTTCTTCCATGTACACTAACATGCTGAACATGCCCAGCAACGTGGATATCACCAAATACAAAAACTGGCGGACCGATAAATTCGCCAACCCGAACGGCTTCTACAATCCCTGGTATCTCAACCCGTATTTTACGAAAGATAACAACCGCCTGAATCAGAAAAATGATTACATCACCGGTAACCTCGAACTGAAATGGACGCCGGTGGAAGGTCTCGACCTCGTAGCACGTGAAGGCATCGTAGCCAGAACCTACTACGGTAAATACACACAAGGCGCTTTCAAATACACCGACTACGCCAAGAACACAGAATCCAGTTCCAAAGCGGATATCGCGGCTACTGTGTCTGACTACAACAACTACAAAACGCTGCTGCTCACCGACCTGTTTGCACAGTATTCCAAAAAGTTCGGACACTTCGACGTGAAATTGCTCGGCGGCGGACAATGGCATAACGACAACGCCAAATACGTAGGCGTAAGCGCCAACGGCCTCGTGATCCCCGGCCTGTTTAACGTCAGCAATGGCGTAGGTACGCCCGGCGCTACTGAAAGCAATTACCAGGCACGCCAGATCGGCGCATATGGTAGCGTAACCATCGGCTATAACAACTATCTGTATTTACATGCTACCGGCAGAAACGACTGGGTTTCCATCCTCGCACCGGAAAACCGCTCTTTCTTCTATCCCTCTGTGGACCTGTCTTTCATCGCATCCGATGCATTGAGCTTTATTCACGACAGCAAAACGATCAGCTACCTGAAACTGAGAGCAGGCTGGTCTAAAGTAGGTCAGGTGAACCTCGGTAATTCCGACGACTTCGGCGCCTACTACCTCTCTCCCACCATCAGCCCGGCCAGCGGCTTCCCTTATGGCAGCCTCGCCGGCTACACCATGGGCTCCACACTGGTGGCGAAAGACCTCAAACCTGAGATCACCAAAGGCTATGAAGCCGGCTTTGACCTGAACATGTTTGAAGACAGATTTGTATCGAACTTCACCTGGTTCAATACCAAAACCGATAACCAGACGGTGAACACACGTATCTCTACGGCTACCGGTTTCACCAACCTGCGCACCAATACCGGTCAAACACAGAGCAAGGGTATTGAAGTAACCGCGCACGTTACACCGGTTCGCAGCAACGATTTCTCTGTTACGGTAGGCGGTAACTATGCTTACCTCAACAACCAGGTAAACTTCATCAGCGCTGCGCTGCCTACCTTGCCACTGGCTACATATGGCACTGATGGCCCTGGCTCCTATGCATTGCCTGGCCACACTTTCCCGGTGATCATGGGCTTCGACTACAACCGCACGCCTGATGGCAAAGTGATCGTAGACGGCAAAACAGGCCTGCCTACCAAATCAGACACCATCTCCGTACTTGGCAACGCCAACCCGAAACACAAGCTGGGCCTCGATGCACAGATCCGCTACAAGAACTTCACCCTCAGCGTACTGTTCGAATACCGCGGCGGCTACCAGGTATACAACAGCATGGGCCCGGAAATGGACTGGTCCGGAACCGGCTACAGAACCGCCTTGTACAATCGTGAAAGCTTCGTGTTTCCCAACTCTGTGATCGCCGATCCCAACAACCCGGGCAAATATATCCCGAACACAAACGTGGCTATCAAAAACGGCAATGGTAACAACGGTTTCTGGACAGATGGCATCAACCGCGATGTTACTTCCAACTATGTTACTTCTGGCGATTACTGGAAACTCAGGGAGATCGCGCTCTCTTACCAGGTACCGCAATCCATCCTTTCCAAAACCAAATTCATCAAAGGTCTGACCATCAGTGCACAGGCGCGTAACCTGTTCGTTTGGATGGCGAAAGACAACTTCTACACCGATCCTGAATACAGTGATGCAGGTAACAGCAGCAACGGTATCGGCTTGACCGGCCTTGGCCAAACGCCACCGTCACGCTACTTCGGCGCCACTGTATCTGCGAAGTTCTAATCATTGATGAAGACAATTAAAACAAAGAAATCATGAAAAAAATCAGTTTCCTGTTTTTTATGGGTATAGCGGTACTCACCACTTCCTGTAAGAAATATCTTGATATAAATGCTAACCCGAACTCGGGCACTGCCGACTTTGCCACACCGGAGCTGTTGATGCCACAGGCGCTGACCGCCACCGCAGGATCATTGAACCAGTTCAATTCCTACGGCTCGCAATTAGGTGGATATGCCGCCAACGCAGGCGGGTACGGCGGTTTCGGCCAGTCTATCTCCTACAACTTCTCCACTACCTTCTTCAATGGTTTGTGGAACGGTACGTATCACAACCTGGAAGATTACCAGACCATCATCAACCTCAGCAAAGGGAAAGTGAACTACAGCTACTATGCAGGCGTTGCGAAGATCATGCGCAGCTTCAATTTCCAGCTGCTGGTAGATACTTACAATGACATCCCTTATGTAGATGCATTGAAAGGCGCCGACAACCTGACGCCCAAGTACACCGATGCGAAAGAAATCTACAAGGATATCGCTATGCAGCTGGACAGCGCCATCAACGACCTGAACACAGGCGATAAAACGCCCGGCGCTACGCCATTAGGCAACAATGATGTGATCTTCAAAGGAGATATCACCAAGTGGAAACAACTCGCCAACACCGTCAAATTAAAAATACTGCTGCATGGCTTTGGCAAGGTAACCTTTGCTAACAGCAGCTTTAGCGCAGATGGTTTCCTGACGCAAGACGCGCTCGTAAACCCGGGCTATACGAAGGATAACGGCAGACAGAATCCCAAATGGGACAGCTGGGTGTACAGCTATACCGGCAGCGACGCCAACAAAGCCTGGATGCCCAACACTTTTGTATTCTGCTTCTATAACGGCGTTAAATTATCCGATCCTTACCGTGGCGCTGCGATCTATTACCAGTTCCCTAAAACCGGTACCAACAGGCTGGGCGTAGAAAACAACAGCATCTCCCCCAGCCCTTCCGGCAGTCTTTGGTATCCTGCTTTCAATCGTAAAGGTACTTCAGCCGTAGATACGATCGGTGTGATCAAAGGCCCAAGCGCCGGTTTCCCGCTGATCACTGCTGCTGAAAGTTATTTCCTGCAGGCAGAAGGCGCTTTCCGCGGTATTATCGCCGGCGCAGATGCAGCAGCGCTTTTCAACAGTGGCATCAACGCTTCTTTCCAATATCTCTATTCGAAACCTGATGGCACTATCATGGGCGATCCGATTGGCGACGCCGGCAAATACCGTGCTGACAATTCCAACAGCCCGCTCGTGAACTATGCACTGGCAGTAAGCAACGGCAAACAGCTGGAAGCAATCATCACACAGAAATATATCGCGCTCAATTTCGTGAACAGCCAGGAAGGATGGAACGACTACAGACGTACTCATTTCCCGACGATCAGCACAGCGGCTGGCGCCGATGGTACACAAACCTTCGCGTCTTCTGTATCAGAAAGCACCCGCCCCGACAGGCTGCCCACCAGGATACTGTATCCTTCTTCAGAAGGTGCATACAATACGTCTAACATGCCTAAAAACATCAGTCCATACTCTTCCCTGATCTTCTGGGCATTGTGATTGTCATCCAAAAAAAATTAAAACATGAGAACAGCCAGCATAAAAACAATTATTTCCGGCGCTTTGATCGTCAGCAGCCTGAGCTCCTGCCTGAAGACCAACGATATGATCGGTCTGAATCCGGCCAAAACCAGCAACATCATCACTTTTGACAATACCGGTGATAACGTTGCCACTGCTTCTTCCACCTACTCCCGTTACGCTACCGACCTGGGCGTCGTAAAGCCGGGCGATACTGTTGCCTTCAACCTCAACGTGGGTTACGAAGGCGCCAACGATGCACCCACCGATATCACCGTGCAGATCGCGCTGGATACCGCCATGCTGCGCCTTTTCAATACCGAGAACGGCACCAGCTATGACGCTCCGCCAGCGGCCATCTACCAGTTCCCGACATCAGTGGTGATCAAAAAAGGTACGCGCAAAACGCAGGCATTGGTGAAGATCATCAACAACAGCAGTTTCGATTTCAACAAGAACTACGGCCTGCCGCTGGCCATCACCAGCGCTTCCAGCGGAACAATCAGTTATAACCTGGGCAAGGCAGTGTATTCTTTCTCTGCCCGTAACAACTACGATGGCGTATATACGATGGATGCTACCGCGCCGATGGTAGACCTGAATAACGCAGCCTTTACCGGCCTGTATCCGCTGAAGATGAACCTGATCACTTACACCGGCAACTCTGTGGCCCTGTACGATCCGGTGAACATCAAAAATTACGCGCATCCCTTCTCCAACGCAGGAACATTGAGCTACTACGGTAGTTTCAGCCCGGTATTCTTCTTCGACAACACCGGCAAAGTGACCAGCGTTACTAACTACTATGGCCAGGAATCCGGCGCCAACAAACGTTCTGCCGTGCTCGATCCTACCGGTGTAAACAAAGTTACTTTCGCTGCCAATGGCAAGGTGCAATACATTGAGGTGAGCTATATCATGACACAAAGTGTAAGTTCCCCGATGAAACCGAGAACTTACTTCCACGAGAAGTTCACTTACCAATCAGCGAGATAAGTTTTGGTTGATTAGATAAACACGCAACAAAACGGCAGTACAACATCCTCGTTGTGCTGTCGTTTGTTTCTCTCCGGAAAGCCCTATTCTGTTTTTAAGCTCTTCAAAGGATTCCCCAGCGCGGCTTTCACAGCCTGTGTACTTACTGTCAGCAATGCAATGCTCAAGGCCATCAGTCCTGCCCCCACGAATATCCAGCCATTGATAGTGATCCGGTAATCGTAGTTATTCAGCCACCTGTGCATCAGCCAATAAGCCAGTGGTACGGCTAACAGGGAAGCGATCAATACCAGCCAGATAAACTCTTTCGACAAAAGCAGCCACAGGTGCGCTACAGAGGCGCCCAGCACTTTTCGTATTCCGATCTCGCGTGTTCTGCGTTCTGCTACAAACATTGCCAGGCCAAATAATCCGAGGCAGGAAATGAAGATGGCCAGTACCGCGAAACTGCCCGCCAGCTGGCTCACTTGCTGTTCTGTATCAAACTTCCGTTTGAAATCATCACTCACAAAAGAGTAATCAAAGGGCATGGTGGGGTTGTACTTCTCAAATACCGGTTGTATAGCCGCCAGCGCCTGAGGCACACTGGCGCCGGGTTTCAGCCGCAATAACATATTGTTCATGTGCCAGGCGTCGAATAGTATCACCATTGGCCGCATGGGTTTGAAAGGATCGGTGAGCAATACATCAGATATCACGCCTGTGATGGTCAGCACACGATTGCCGAGCCGGATGCTGCGGCCCACCGGATGATCGTAGCCAATCGTTTTTGCAGCGGTCTGGTTCAATATCACTGCATTGGAATCAGTCGGATAATCACGGGAGAAAGGGCGGCCATCCACAAACGTAAGCCCGGCGGCCTTTTCGAAGTCCCATTCCGTAAGGATCACATCGATCGCAATATCATCATTCGGGTTTTTGTTATCCCAGGAGAAATCCCCCCAGCTGTTGTACAGGGCGGTCATGGGTTGAGAAGACTGTGCCACTGCCGTAAAGTAGCCCGTGTTCAGCAAGTCTTGTTTCAGCGGCACACGGTTCTTCTTCAGGTCTTCCGTGGTTATGACCGACAACATATTATTGGGCGCATATCCAATGGCGCGCGACTGCGCATATTTGACCTGCTGGTATACAATGATGGTGCTGATGATGAGCACCGAAGAGATCACAAACTGCGTTACTACCAGGCCACGGCGGAAAGCGATGGCCTGCCAGCCCTGTTTCAGCGCGCCTTTCAGCGCTTTCACGGGCAGGAATGAGGAGAGATAAAGGGCAGGATAACTACCTGCGATCAGCCCTACCAGCAGGCAGATGCCCAGCATGACGCCCGGCATCCAGCCATTGCTCCATTGCAGGCGCACATGTTCAAAGCCCAGGTGTTTCAGGTAAGGCAGGAGCAATATGCAAAGCCCTATCGATAGCAAAAAAGCAAGGAAAGTAGTGAGCATGGATTCCGTAATGAACTGCGCGATCAACTGGCGGCGGCGCGAGCCAATAGCTTTGCGGATGCCCACTTCGCGGGCACGTTTCTCTGAACGGGCAGTAGTGAGATTCATAAAATTGATGCAGGCGATCAACAATACAAAAATGCCGATCACGAAAAACAAGCGTACATATTGCATGCGACCGCCGGTATTTACCCAGTCGCGGAACTCATTGCGCAAGTGCCAGTTGTCCATCGGATGCAATAACAGCGTGAGGTTTTTGGCGGTATTATCACGTTGCATCTGCAAGGGGCCAATCTTGGCCGACAGTGCCTCCATAGAGGCGCCAGGCTTGAGTTCCACGATATTCATCATAAAATTGTTGCCCCAGTTGTGCAGGTTATCCCTGATACCGGCATCCTGTTGTATTACAAAGTCGAAGCTGCCCAGCATATCAAACTGAATGGATGAATTATCGGGGATGTCTTTGAGTACAGCGGTAACCTGCAGATCATTATGCCCGTTGAAGCGCACTGTTTTGCCCAGAGGATCTTCGTTTCCGAATAAAGCCCTGGCTACGGAGGCGGTGAGCGCTATTGCGTTCACTTCTTTAAGGGCAGTATGCGGATCTCCGGCGATAGCGGGAAAATTGAACATCTGCAAAAATGCGGGGTCTGCAAAACATACTTTTTTCCGGAGGCGTTTATTGCCGTACATGAGGCTGGCATCATAACTGTACGTCATGCGGCTGGCAGCCTCCACTTCGGGGTAATGCTCTTTCAATTCGTAGTATACTGGTATGGGTGTGATCTCCTGCGTATTTTTTTCGTTATTGTACAAGGTATGTTTCATCACTTTCGCGATGCGGTGCCTGTTGACCTGAAAATCATCGAAGCTCATTTCATACTGGATCCACAGACCTATCAGCAGGGCAAAAGTGATACCGGAGGCAAGGCCGAAGATATTGATGAACGACAGCACCCTGTTTTGCAGCAGGTTGCGCCAGGCTACGCGGAAATAATTTCTGATCATAACGACAATACTTTATTTTTGCAGTACTCTCCCACTCACCAAAAGGGTACCGTTTTATTAAATCCTTTCTTCTCAATCGCTTACACTCATATTCTGCCATTATCATTGTCCGCTTTTATAACAATTGCGTCCGCTTTTGAACATTCAGCCATTTATTTATTTTTCTATTTATTATCAAGATGAATACATTTTATGTGATCACCGGCGGTCCTGGCGCCGGGAAAAGCACGCTGCTGGCCGAATTGGAGCGCCGTCAGTACAAGTGTATGCCGGAAGATGCACGGCGCATCATCCGGGAAGAAGTGGCCGCCGGCAGCAATGCCTTGCCCTGGAAAGATCGGCAGCAGTTCCTGCAACGCATGTTGCAGGCCGGCATACACACCTACGAGCAGGCGGCAGCCTTGCCGCCGCAGGTCATCTTCTTCGATCGCGGTATTCCGGATGCGCTGTGTTATGCGCAGCTCACCGGCGCTGCCGTTGAAGATTACTACGCGCAAAAATACCGGTATCACCGCAAAGTATTCCTGCTGCCGCCCTGGCGGGCGATCTACACCACGGATACCGAGCGAAAACAAAGTTGGGAAGAGGCCGTACAAACTTACCAGCTGATGGTACATACCTATCAACATTATGGATATGATACCATTGAAATCCCTTTCGGCAGCGTAGAAGCGCGAGCAGCCTTCCTGCTGGCGCAGCTATGAAGCCTTTGTGGCTACTGCATTATCGAGGAAAGAGATATCTACCTGGTAGCGGCCGGGATTATCGGGATCAATCAGTACCTCCAGCTGCTTACGGTCATGCATATACGCCGTAGGATCATACCAGATGAAATTACTTTTGAAGCGGTGCTTTTTCTTTGTGAGCGGGTCTTTCCATTCGCAGAGAAGATAGAAAGGATTTTCATTATTCACCCTTACCGAGCGGGCGATCTTCACTTCGATGAAATCGGCCTTGATCTGCCGGCCATGATGTTGGAGCCAGGCATCGCGGCGGCGTTTCACGATCACATAGGTATAATAGCCTGCGCCGATAAGACTGAACACCAGACCCATGCCGCCGAGGATCAATGCGCCGGTGTACTCTCCCAGTCCGGCGATCCTGGCTTTATCGGGATCATTCGGATCGTAGCAGATGGTAAGGGTTTCACCTGCTTCGTAAGCGGGCGGGTTGGAAGAGAAGGCAGGAATATAACGGTGTTGCGTGCCGCTCGCATCGGCATACATCACAACAGGCTTGTAGGTGAGCCCGCCTTTAGAGCCCCTGCTGGCAAGTATATCCACTACCTTGCCGGATGTTCTGACGGCTTTATCAGTAAAACTTTTGGTGCTGTACCAGGTATAACTGCCGATACCCAGCATGATCAATCCAATGCCGAGGAAGATGTTGAATACAAGCGATACGGTTCTGTTCATGCGGGTTAAACATTTTTTCTGCCCGCAAGATAGTAAAAGCGGCTTGTCTTGTCAATCCTTTACAGCGCCTACTACCAGCTCAATCACCTGGAAGCTGGCGCGGGCGGGCCTTTTATCGCCCTCTGCAATTACCCGGAAGGGCCCTTTGTCGGCAGGCAATGGCTTGCCTTCCATCTCATAGGCGAGTATAACAGGGCGGGTAGAGAAATCGCTGTCCAGCTCCGCGAGGGAGAACACCACCTTATAGCCATCTGCACATTTTACGAGCAGGTATTTGGCGAGATTTTCGCCACGCAACTGCTTGCCCATGGGCGCGCCGGCCAGGGAGAGCAGGTCTTGCAGCGTTACGCCGGTGTAGGAATGCTCTTTGCCATCGTGATCTTTGAGGTGCACGGTCACATGTTTCATGCGGGCCAGCTCTTCCCTGCTGAGGGTCAGCGGCTTATTCACTTCGCCGGAAATTTTCAGGGTAAGGGGAACGGTGATTTCCTGCGCACGAGCCGCCATGGCCATTATGCAGAGCATACAATAAAGAAGCAGGCGTTTGTATGTGATCATCATGGTAAAGGATATTTCACTAAATTACGGGGATATTTTTACATTATCATGGAATCGCTTGTACTCCTGTTGTTCCCCCTCGTCATCATCCTGATCATCCTCTTCTCTACGGGTATGTGGCTCGCGGATATCTTCATTCAAAAACGTCTACGCAAAATGCTGGCGGCATACGGATTTGAGCTGGTATCTATAACGCCTACGGATAAACGTTTTACCTACAAGGAAGCCCCTAAATTCGACTGGCGGGAATATGTGTACCTGAACCACCGGCCGGCGCTGGTCACCTATTTTAAAGCAGTCACTTTCCAGGATTTGCTGCACACCTATACTTCGGTAGTGGCCGTGGAAACCTTCTTTCGGTATTCCTTTCATATCTACTTTCAGACAGACCTCAACCGCCCAGTACCTTTGAAGGCGCCACCCCGTAGTGCTTCTTGAAGGCGAATGAAAAATGTGAGAGGTCTTCAAAGCCTACATCCAGGTATACATCTGAAGGGGCTTTCCCTTTTTCGGTGATGAGGCGATACGCTTCCTGCAGGCGGCGTTGCAGCAGCCAGCGGCTGGGCGACAGATGGAACACTTTTTCAAAATCGCGCTTGAAAGTAGCCAGGCTGCGGCCTGTGAGATAAGCAAATCTTTTCAGCTCCACATTGAAATGATAGTTGGTGTTCATGAAACCTTCGAGGTCTATCTTGCCGGGTTCGGAGAAATCGAACAATATTGTTTTCAGCGAGGGCATGGTTTGCAGCAGCAACAGGATGGCCTCCTGCGCTTTCAGCGCCAGCAGGGCTTCATCGCCGGCCGCCGGTGTATCGCGGTAGGGCGATAAAGAATCCATAAAGCTCCTGAGCCTCGCCGATGGCGGCAATACCACGATGGCTTCACCGGGTTCGTGACGTTGCACCTCATAGCCATAGGCCATGGCAAAGCGGCGCAGGGTTTCCTGGTCGAAGCGCAGAGACATGCTGAGATAATCCCCGCCGGGCGGCGGCAGCTTGGTAAATTTAAGCAGATGGTTGCGGCGCGACAAACGAAGATCACCCGGCTCAAATGTTTGTACACGACGCCCATCGTCCACCAGCAGCGTGCCCGACACCTGACAGGCAAGCACATGATCCGCTACAAACTGTTCCCCTTCCCGGTTGCGGGTGTGATAACAAGAGTATAATAACTGCATTTGATTTGAGAATTTATGAATTTATTGATTTATGGATTTACTGCCAATCAAAAAATCCATAAATCAATAAATTCTCAAATTTTATTTCTCTCTCATCGCCATCAGGCGTTTGCCGGCGGCTGAGTCGAAGAAGCTGACGGCATCGTCGTGATCGGTGGAATTGCTGACTGGCAGCCATTTTTCGAGGTCGGCCATTTTGCGGTCTTCGGCTCTTCTTAACATGCCTACGGCTTCGCTGCCAAGGATCAGGTGTGTGGGCGGTTCCGGGTGATCCACGAGGTCGATCATCACTTTGGCAGCTTTATCAGGATCGCCCATGGGCACGAAGTCGCCGCTGGAGAAGGTTTCCTTTACCAGTCCTACCGTATTTTCATAGCCTTCTACGGCGGGGGCATACGACATGGAATCGCCATGCCAGTTGGTACGGAAGCCGCCCGGCTCTACCGATGTTACAAAGATGCCCAGTGGCGCTATTTCATTGCGCAATGCTTCGGTATAGCCGCCCAGTCCGAATTTGGCGGCCTGGTAGATAGTGAGCCCGGGGCCTCCTACGCGGCCGCCTATGGAGCTGATCTGCAGGATACGGCCTGCGCGCTGGCGCCGCATATGCGGCAACACTGCCCGGGTGATGTTGATCGGTGCATAGAGGTTAGTGGCCAGCTGACTTTGTACCTGCTCTTCAGTGAAAGCCTCTGAGGCGCCGATGATACCGAAGCCGGCATTGTTCACCAGCACATCAATGCGGCCAAAGTGAGCGATGGCCTGCGCTACGGCCGATTGCACCTGCGCGTTGTCGGTAACGTCCAGTGGCAAGGCCAGCACCTGCGAAGGATATTGGTCGGTAAACGCCTGAAGCTGTTGCGGGTGGCGGGCGGTAGCCACCACCTGGTCGCCATGCGCCAGCACGGCTGCGGTTAAACTGCGGCCCAGGCCGCGGGAACTACCGGTAATGAACCAAACTTTTGCCATGATCTTTTTTGTTTTTGTAACACAAAGATCGGATACCCGCCCCCCTCGTTGCTTTGTTCAATGGCTCAAATTTACTTTGTTGAAAAGCTCATGCGACTGCGCTGCGTTTATAAGAAAAGACGATATATTTGTTACATAGCTCTTATCAGGGTAATGCCCTTTGACCAGCAAAACCCTGACAGAAAGCAGGAATTAAAATTTGGTTATGCAATTGTTAATCTCTCGCATACTCCATTCGCTGAATAAACGTTATCTTATATTTAGAAGTGCTGTTACGAAAGCCCCCTTGTTACCAAAACTATCTCTCAAAAACCATGTATGAAACCTGATCAAAGACCATTATCTGAGCAGATCAGAAAGATTTACCGGCAGATCATACACACTGGCACCCAGGGTGTCGTGAATCTTAGCAACAAGCAGTCTATTATCACCATCAATTCTTTTTCTTTATTATCATCTGCCATTGTTTTAACCGTTGGAGCCTTTTTTCTGACGCTGACGCAGAACATGCGTTTTGTGATACCGATGTTGATCGAAGGATTTTCTTTCCTCACCGTGATCGCCGTCAACAGCCTCCAAAAGTACACGGCGGCCAATCTGTGGCTGTTCATCATTCATAGTTTCTTTGTGGTGTACTGGTCTGTCACCTTCGGGGAGGCGATGCCATTGGAGGTTATTTTTGCCTTTCTTTTTGTGCTGTTGGTATGCGGTTCATTTTTCATTTACCGGCAGCGCCAGATGCGCATTGCCTGCCTGGCCATCTCCGGGGCGCTGATGGTATTTATACAGATCAATTTTCACTACCAGCTGGTGCCGCCGCTGCGCCTGGACCCGCATGCCCGCGAGATCATGCGCTGGTGTACTACCGGAGCGATGCTCGTGTTTATCTTCCTGATCATGTCGGGTTATATCAGGAAGATAGATGGATTGATTTCTGCGCTGAATGCGTCTAACAATATTCTGATGACCAAGAGCGCTTTCCTGCGCGAAACCTATCATGAGCTGCGCACGCCGCTCAATGGCATCTACGGCATAGCGCAACTGATGCAGTTAAGAAAAAAACAGTATCGTTCTGAAGATGAGAGAAGGCAGATAGATGACCTGAACGTGGCGGCCTATGCGGCCCGCAGCATCATCAACAATGTGCTGGACCTCTCCAAACTGGAAGCCGGCAAACTGGACACGATCAATACCGAAGTGATACATCTCCAGGAGTTCCTTGAGCATTGCACTTCCATCAATCGTTACGTGGCCAGTTCCCGCAATCTCAAAATAAAACTCATACTCGATCATCATCTCCCCGAATATATTCTCTGCGATAAACTGATGCTCACGAAGATCATCAACAACCTCTTGTCCAACGCCATGAAATTTGGCGCGGAAGACAGTATCGTGGAACTGAAGTCTTTCGTGAAATACCAACAGTTGAATATACAGGTACGCAACCAGGGCCTGATCAACCGGGAGAAGGCGGCTAAAATATTCGAGCCCTTCACCGCCGAAAGGAATACCAGTTTTGAAGGCACCGGCCTTGGGTTGTCCATCACGAAAGTGCTGGTGGAATTATTGGATGGCAACATCAACGTAGATGCAGACCCTTATACCAATTCCACTACCTTCTCCTTCTACATCCCGCTGCTGGAGCCGCGTCCGGAAGATATCCCGCAGGAGGAACCGATGCTGTTGCCGGGTAATTATCTGGAAGGGAAAAAGATATTGGTGATCGATGATGATTCCATTACCCGTTTCATGCTGAAATCATTGCTCACAACCATGGGCGCTACGCCTATTCTGAGCGAGAGCGGGGAGAAAGGACTGGAAATAATCAAGAGTGAAAGGCCTGCGGCGATCATATCAGACCTCCATACCGGCAAGGTAAGCGGTAAGGAGGTCTGCATTCAAGTGAGAGGACTGGAGGAGCTTAAGCATATCCCGATCATTATTATAAGTGGAGATGCATTCAAGGAGACCAATGACGAGCTTTTGCGGGTAGGAGCAAATGAGTTTATTACAAAGCCTATCTCGTTCCGGGAGTTGAATATTGCGTTAAGCAAATGCCTCTGTGAAGCGCATCATGCGGAGAACTGGGTATAGCGTGTGGTATCCAGCACGCTCCAGTCGTAACACGCCTTGATCACAGTGAACAGGCCATCTATATATTTTCTCAGCTGCTCGTTGATACGGCGTCCGAAATTCGGCATGTGGCGCCGGTTGTAATCCAACAGATCGAGGTAATCATTGTGTTGCGTTTCCACCATCCGGGCGGCCGCAGGGATCGACATGCTGAGGTGTTCCCTGAAAATGAATACCAGGTTGAATCCTGTGGTAGAGAGATGTAGTTCCCTTTCCAGCGAATTGATATCATTCGCCAGGCAGGCGGTGAGGTTGAGCACCAGCTCTGTTTTCTGCACCAGTTCATGTTGATACACTTCGTCGGGCAGGTCTATCTTCCCGAAGATGCTTACCAGTGGAAACATAATGTGGAAGCCTGTTTTAGGCCGCATGCGCATGTACTCTCCGATGGTGGGGATGTAGCCGTTCTTTTGTGTTTCTACTTCCCAGCCACATTCTTCAATGTACCATTTCATGTAGGTAATGAACTGGTGATAAAGAAAGGGTGGGCTTACCTGGATAAAACGGTCCAGTACATCTTTGAGGCTTTCGTTGAGGAAATGCTCATAGCCTGCCTGCTCGTTGCCATCGAGGATGTGCATGAATCCCGACAACATTTTTTTGATCGTCCGGCTCTCATCTTTCAGGATGGAGGCGCGGTCTACGATGTCGTCAACAGTGAACAGCCAGGTCATGAGATCACTGACCATACGGATCTCATCGAAGCTGGCTTCCGGGTATTCCCGGGCGGCATACCAGCCGAACTTGGCGCTGTTCAATTGTTTCACGGCTTTAGGCGTACCGGCGAGGTCAAACTTTTGCGCCCACTGCAAAGTGCTCTGCTGTACATCTTCATAAAATCCGCTGATGTCTGAATTGCCTGGAAATGTTACGCAGGCATGTACGAGGTTTGGCATAATCGAAAATTTAAATGGTTATTGAAATGGAAATCTGAAAACGAAATGGCAATTATATATTACTAATATTTATAATTTATTAAGATCAGGAAATTCACATAGGTTTTTCATCGATGTTAAACTCCGTACTGTATAGATCTTATACTCAAGCGGTCAGTATGCAAATAAGTTTTCACGATATAAGGCGAGGTCCCGGTACACACATGTAGCATTTCGACAGATACTAATACTCCAAATCTTGACAGAAAAAGATGTTATAACTTGCTACAAATTTGGTTTATTACAGCGCGATCACACCGCGCCTTAGCTAATTTAGACAAATTTTCAACACACTAAATGACTGGTTTTCAACAACGAGAATGTGAGAATGTGAGAATGTGAGAATGTGAGAATGTGAGAATGTGAGAATGTGAGAATGTGAGAATGTGAGAATGTGAGAATGTGAGAATGTGAGAATGTGAGAATTGGAAGATTAGAGGATCACTTGATTGAAGACATCAAATCAGGCAATCCTCAAACTCCATAAATCAACAAATCCGTAAATCAATAAATCCCTAAATAAATTGAAGACATCAAATCAGGCAATCCTCAAACTCCCTAAATCAATAAATCCGTAAATCAATAAATCCCTAAATAACATACTGGGCTTGCCCGCGGCCAAAAGACCAACCGGCGAGGTCATTTTCTACCAATATGATGATCACGTCTTCCACTTTCACCGAAGTAGCGGCAGCGATCCGGCTGGCAATCGCCTGGTAGAGCGCTTGCTTCTTTTCCAGCGTTCTGCCGGCCCTCGCGGTGATATGGACGTAAAGCAAATTGGCCGTATGTGGCACATCCAGGAAGCTGTCGGGGAAGAAAAAATCTTCCGGCGCTACCTGCCGGAACACCTGGAAATAGTCGTTCTCAGGAACATTGAAATGATCGGCCAAACTGCTATGGATAGCCAGGGAGATCTGCTTCTTTTCTGATTGGGAAAAATGGTTTCCATGATAGACCTGTACAAATGGCATGGTACTTTTTTTGGAAACAAATATATCACATTACGGCTGTTTGGTCCATTAATTTGCGCATGTTCATCAGGGCATAACGTACACGCCCCAACGCAGTATTAATGCTTACGCCTACCGTTTGCGCCATCTCCTTATAGCTGAGGCCCGCATAGTAACGCAGGATGAGCGCTTCGCGCTGCACGGCGGGCAGCTGGTCGATCATCTCCCCTATCTCATGACTGATCTCATTATTGATCAGCCGGTGTTCGGCGCTGTGCTCGGTGAGTTCCAGCCGCTCGCCCATTTCATCATGATAGGTGGCCACGGTTTTAGACCAGGTGCCTGTTTTCCTGAAATAGCTGATGCAACAGTTATGCGCAATGCGCACCGCCCATGCGCAAAACCGGCTATTGTCTGAATAGCGGCCGGCGCGCAGGGCATTGACGATCTTGATGAATACTTCCTGGAAAATATCTTCCGCCAGGTCGCGGTCGCGCACCAGCAATACAATGGTGGTAAACAATCTTTGTTTATGGCGATGCACCAGGGTGGTGAAAGCAGGGTTATCGCCGGCCACATATAACTGGATCAGCTCATGATCCGTGAAATCGCTATACTTGTTCATATGCTTGGTCTTCTTTTTATAACTGCTGTTATATAAATATCTACCGCCCCGTGCACCCCGGGCTATCGCTCCTACGGAGCTGGTAGTAACGGGCCTCCCTGGAAAGGGAAGCCCTTCACATCTATGCTGAGTATTAATTGCTAATCTTGCAGGTGCAGCAAGGCTTTCACCTGATTGTAATCGTCCCAGTTCACGACGCCGCGGGCAGCTGCGCTACCCGGCGTGATCACATACCGGTACTGGTATCTCTTGCCTGCCGCTGTCGTGACAGTACTGATGGGCGCATTGGCCAGCAGCGTAATGGTTTTGGGCGTTGCCACATAACGGATCAGGAACCCGTTCTCATCTACATACGGTAAGGGCACTACGCTTTGTGTGGCCAGCGTTCCCAGGTTCAGGTATACATGTACATCTGCTTTGCCCAACAGCACAGAATCCAGCTTGGCTGCCGGTATCACAGCGCCATACAACACCGTATCGATCGTACCGTCGGGGCGCGTCTGGGTTTGAGCCGGACTATACTTCACATCGAGCCAGCCGGAGTAAATAACATTGGCATTGCCGGCAACACCGGAGTCGCCTTTCGGGCCGGCAGGACCAGCAGGACCGGCAGGACCCGGCGCGCCAGCAGGGCCCTGGGCGCCATCTTTAGAGCAGGCAACGAACAACATTACTACAGAAAGCACCAGTGCATAGGGCACGCAACGCATGAATTGTTTCATAATCAATTTTGATTTTTTGGTTTGATGTTTATAGATGTTTGTTAAATGGTAAAGAGATAGATGGACAGACTACCACACATTCCGGGGGCAGGTATCTCCGAACTTGTTGCCCAGCAAAAAACCGATCATGATCTCATGCGATCCTTTGCTGACGGCATTCAGCGAAGATGCCGTATAGTCGTACGAGTAACCGATATTGATCAGTGAACTGATATTCACGCCGAACATGCCTGCTACGCCATCCTGCAGGCGGTAAGAGGCGCCTGCCCAGAAGCGGTCGCGGAACATAAAGCGGGCATTCACATCTACGCTTACCGGCATCGCGGTGATGAACTTCACCATCACAGACGGGATCACGTTCACATCTTCGTTTAGCCATAAGCGGTAGCCGGTAGTGAAAAAAAGGTGGGGAACCATTTTACCATGGTAAACGGAATCTCCCACCAGTTTACCGTTATCAAATCCAAGTTTTTGCGGAATAATATTCTGGGCAGAGATGCCTGCGAAATAATCTGCTGAATAGAGCCACAGTCCTGCGCTTACATCGGGCCGCCACCTGTTGAGCACGCCGGCGGCGCCTACTGCCGGGTCGGAAGGATCGAGGAAATTCACCTTGCTGGCATCGAGGCTCACCTGCTGCACGCCCAGCCCTATCCCGGCGCTCACGCTGGTGCGTGGCGAGAGGTTGATATGATGCGCATAGGCGCCCTGGATGGAAAAGCGGTTGAGCGGGCCGGCCTTGTCGTTGAGTATCACCAGCCCCGCGCCGGCATGCGGCGGCGGCGTGGTATAATCGCGCCAATAGGCCTTTCCGCGCGGGTTCTCGCCTTCCGGGCTGAAACCCGTGGGCGAAGCATTCGCATATTCCGAATGCCGCAATGGCCCCTGCAGCGAAAGGTAGGTGGTTACCGGCGCGCCCTGCAGGCCCGCCCACTGATGACGATGGCTCAGGCGCAGGTCCCAATAATTCTCAATGCCCGCCAACGCAGGATTGATGATAAAGGGATTCATGATATACTGCGTATAGTGCGGCTGCTGTTGCGCACGGGCGGCCGTCATCAGCAACATCACCAGGCCTGTTAACACATACTTTTTCATGGCTCAAAATTTTACTGTTTCAGGATCGTGAACGCCGTTCTCCTGTTTTGCTGACGCCCTTCCGGGTTATCGCTGCCGTCAGGCAAAGTGTTGGGCGCCACCGGCTGCGTTGCGCCGTAACCTTTGTACGACAAGCGTTTCGGGTCGATGCCCTTGCTCACGAGATAGTCCACACAACTTTTAGCGCGGGCCTCCGACAGGCGCTGGTTATGCCTGGGCGTACCTTTGCTGTCGGTATGCGCGCTCAATTCTATCTCCATCGTTGGATGCTCGTTGAGCAGCTGTACTAGTTTATCCAGCGAAGCGAAAGATTCCTCTTTCAGCGTCGCTACATCGAAATCGTAGTATACATTTTCCAATACTACCGGCGACGGCGGCGCAACGATCCTCACCAAACAGAGCACCGGCGCGGCGATAGCGGCGGTATCTTCATTTTCAGGCACGGCGATCTGTTGGGTATTTGCCGTATAGCCGTCGGCGTTAGCAATGGCTTTCAGGGGCAGGTATTCATCTACTGTAAAATCATATTTACCATCGCTCCCTGTACTCCGCGTAGCAATCACCTTATTGTGCACCGTATCGATGATCTGCACGGCCGCGCCGGAAACGGGCGTATTGTTATCGCAAGCCACCACCATGCCGCTGAGCTGGCGCGGCGGCCGCACCTTATGCAGGAAGAACAGTTCCAGGCAGCACTCTGCGGCACGGTCGGTGCCGATCAATACATCATCCAGCAGGTTGCGGTTGTTACTGCGACTGGCGAAATAGATATCGTCTTTGATGGAATTCACGGGATAGCCGAGGTTCAGCGGTTCCTGCCAGTTGCCTACGTTGCCCTTGCTGGCAAAGAAATCATAGCCGCCCATGCCGGTACGGCCATCGGTAGAGAACACCAGGGTATGCGTGGCGGCATGATAATAAGGCGCCTGCTCATTATCGGGCGTATTGATCACCTCGCCGAGATTGGCGCTGCTCAAGGGTTTGCCGTCATCGTCCAATGTAGCGTACCAGAGATCGAAACCGCCAAAACCGCCGGGCCGGTCGCTCGCGTACACCAATGTTTTACCATCGGGCAATACAAAAGGCTGCTGGGCGTTAGCGCCGGGCGCATTCACGATCGCATCCAGCTGCACCGGCGCGCTCCACTGGTTATTATTTTTACGCGCATACCAGATACTGGAAATTTTGTGGCCGTGATCGATATGCCAACGGGTGAGGTAAAGCAGCTGTCCATCCGGCGAAAGGCAGGCAGCGCCCTGGTGCAGCGCTTCGGGCTGCGCCATCGCGAGCAGCTGTATGTTGCTGGCCTGGCCATCGGCATAGTCCGCGGTGTATAGGCGGTTGATGTAAGTATGATTTTTATGGAAGGAGCTATCCGGCCGCGTGGAGGTGAACAGCAACGCATTGCCGGAAGCCCATACCGGCGCATAACTGGCGCCGGTGGTGTTGAGGGCCGGCGGCGCTTTGCGCAACTGGTACTGGTCCTGGTCTTTACGCGCAAGCTGCGCGATGATAAAGTCCAGGTTACGTACTTCCTGTGTAGCCGCGCGGCTGTAGCGGTCTACCGCCGTATAGCTGTCCAGGAAATTGCGGAAGGCTTTGGCGGCATCTTCATATTTACCTAATGCACGCAGCGAAACAGCGTAGTAGTAAGGCGCCAGCGGGAAACTGTTCTTGCCAAATTCCAGCACGGATTCATAGTAGGGTGCAGCCTTCTGGTAATTATGCAGATTACGGTAGCTTTCGGCGAGCTTGTAAACGGCCTGCTGTTCATTGCTGGCAGGCGTGGCTTTTTTCTTCTCCGGCCCGATGGCGGCATAAGGCTTATAGCCTTCGGGACGCAGCGTTTTGCTGCGGGAGCCCAGGTATTTTTCGTAGTACTGCGCCGCAGAGTTATAGTCTTCGTTACGGTAGTACTGGTCTGCCGCGCGCAGGTAATCGTAGGTGAACTGCGCGTAAGATATAGTAGCAGCCAGCAATACAGCGGAAGTTAAAAATATTTTTTTCATGAGCTGATGTTAAGGGGTTGATTACAATCTTGGACAAACAAATTCCACTTCCGGCGTTCTTACACGTTTCCGGCCGATGAAGGTGAGCGATATCTCAAAGCTGTTGGAACCATGCGCCATGCGGGCGAGGTCGGAAGTATTGATATCGTAGCTCACGCCGAGCATCATATTCTTGTAGATGAAGCCGGCATGGGTGGCGAAGGCATCATTGACGCGGTAGTTGAGGCCCAGCATCACATCGGTGCCGGTGGCGGCATTGAGCTGGCCATAGGCGCCGATCATCTTCTCCTGTGCCGATCCCTGTTGCATGAACAGGAAGTTGGGCGTGATGCTCAGTATATCCGACAACGTTAGTTTCACGCCGCCATGCACATTGAAGCGCATAGGGAAGCGGGCATCGCCGCTGGGACTGAACTGATCGGTGGGCCTGGTGAGGTGCATCACGGAGAATCCGCCGTAGATGTTATACGACTTACCCGGCGTAGCATCGTAATACAGCGCGCCGGCGCCGGCATCGAAGGAAGCGGCGGAGCTGCGTGTGAGCCCGTCGGTAATGGGATTGCCGGGATTGTAGCCGGTAACAGGATTCCATTGTTCGCCGAAGGTGAACTTGGACGGATCAAAGCGGCGTTGCATAAACCCCAGCTGGAGGCCGAACACCAGCTGATGATAGTGACGGGCATCGAGCTTCACGCCGGTGTAAGCGGCGCTGGCATAACCGGTAGTATAGTTATATCCGCCATCGCCGGCGGCCTGGTTTAATACGCTGGCGCCGAAGTGGATGTTCTTTTGTGTAGGCACTTCCGCGGCGATGCCATACGTTTTAAACGGGCTGATATTTCCCCATTGGGTGCGGTAGATGGCCGCCACGCGGTAGTCTCCGTCGAAGGCGCCGGTGAGGGCAGGGTTTAACCATGACGGATATACGTAGTACTGGGAGAAGTGCGGATCGGCCTGCGCCATCAGCCGGGAACCGGCAAAGGTGGCGATCAGCGTCAGGAGCAGTGCAGCAATATTGGTTCTCATTTACGCAGTATATTTTATGTGAATGATGGATTTTATCGGATGATTGCCACATAGCCGGTGATTGGCGGGAAGCCGTTCTTCAGCTTGATGACATAATAGTAAGTGCCGGTGGGCAGGATATTCCCTTTGAAGGAGCCATCCCAGGGCGTTTCGTAGCCATCGGAGCGGAATACGCGCTGGCCATAACGGTTGAACACTTCTACCGTGCTGCCGGGATAATCGCTCAGGTTGCGGATCACCCAGGTATCGTTGATGCCGTCGCCATTCGGTGAGAAGGCGTTGGGCGGCGATACGGGTTTCAACACTTTCACAGACATCACATCGCTGGCGGTACAGTTATGCTTACCAATGGCGGTGAGCGTGTATTGCT
Organism: Chitinophaga vietnamensis; assembly: GCF_902167635.1. GTDB lineage: Bacteria > Bacteroidota > Bacteroidia > Chitinophagales > Chitinophagaceae > Chitinophaga > Chitinophaga vietnamensis. The sequence continues at coordinate 981,687 of NZ_CABHMS010000002.1, read as the reverse complement.
GGTCGTGCATGGCGGTGATCACGGGCGACAATATCCTCGGGTTGGGGAAGTCGGCCGCCGGTTCCCAACGGAAGCTGAGGTTCACCGAATCATTGGCCAGCGGCTGGAAGTGTATCACGGTGCCTTGTGGCACTACGAACGAAGGACCGGCATCTATCACGGGTTGCAAGTACACGATCACTTTGCTGTTAAAGGCCGCAGAGCCGCAGCCGGCTTTGTTGGTCACTACCAGTTGCACGGCGTATTCGCCTGGCGCGGTATACTTCTTCACCGGGTTTTGTTGTGTGGAGCTGCTGCCATCGCCGAAGGTCCAGGTCCAGCTGTTAATAGCGCTGGTGGCATCGGTGCTCTGGTCGGTGAACACATTGTCGGTCCCCTGGCAGAGCGTGTCGGGCCTTACCTTGAAAGCCGCTACCGGCTGGCCAAAGAAGGCGCTGAGCGTTTTAGTGGTAAAATTCGTACAGCCGTTGGCGGTAGTCACCGTCAGTTTCACATCGAAAGGACCATAGGCCTGGTAGTGGTACAGCGGGTCTTTATCGCTGAGGCCTGGTTTGCCATCGCCGAAGCTCCACTGGTAGCTGAGGGCCGATGCGTCCTTGGTGGTGGAGAGGTTGGTGAACTGTGCGCTGCCATCGGGCATACAAACCGTTGCGGGCAGTTTGAAATCCGCTACAGGCAAAGGATGTACGGCTACGCTGGCGGTAGCCGTATCGCTGGTACATTGGTGGTCGCTTATGGCTACGAGGCTCACTTTGTACGTAGAATCCTTTGCATATGTGATCGTGAACGGGTTATTATTGGTGTTGGTGGCCTGTGTACCATTGCCAAGATCCCATTGCCAGCTGCTGATGGTACCGGTAGATTGATCGTTTACATTTACCGTCTGTCCGAGGCAGATGGAGGCAGTAGCGTTGAATGCCGCTACCGGCTTGGGATACACCACGATGCTAGTAGATACGGAATCTGCGCAGCCGCTATCTGTTTTATAAACATACCAGATAGTATGTGTACCGGCGCCCGCGGCGGCGGGTTTGAAATTGCCGCTGGAATCTGTTGCAGGACCGCGGTAGTAGCCTTTGCCTGCTACGCCATTCAACAAACTGGCTTTATCTACTTTGATGCTGCCGGTAACGTTCACGCATACGCCTGTGAGTGCGGCAAAGGCCAAAGACGGTTGCAGCTTGAAGTTAGCCGTGATGGTAGTATCTTTCGTACAGCCTTTATCGGTAGTAACGGAATACTTGATGGCATACGACCCCGGTGAAGGATAGTTGTGCGCAGGGTTCTGGGTAGATGCGGTATTAGGATTGGCCGGCGTGGCATTGGCATCTCCGAAGTTCCAGGCATGCGTGGTGAAAGTTTGCGCATCCGGCACGGTAGCGGTGCTGGTAAATTGTACGGCGCCAGTTACCGGGAGGCAATTGGCCGGGAAGCTGAAATCCGCATGGGGCGTGGCATACACGGTTATCGGCAAGCTCACGGTATCGCTGATGCAAAGGTCGCTCACCTTTACCACATGTTTCACCGTATAGCCCTGGCGTTGCGGATACTGCATCTTCGGGCCTGTATTGGTAGTGGCATTGAGCACAGAGTCGTTGCCGAAATTCCAGTACCAGGATTTGATAGGCGATGTGCCGCCGTAAGTAGCATTATCTGTAAAAGTAACGGTACCTCCCTGGCAAAGCGAAGCCTGATCGGCTGTGAAAGCCGCTACCGGCTTGGGGAAGGCCGTTACGTTAAAGGCGGTATCTCCTACGCAACCTTCTTTCGAAATCACGGTAAGCCTTACTGCGGCGGTACCGGCAGGGAACACTTTCTTCACCGCTACCCCACTGTCTTTCACGGCGCCGGGGAATTCCCATTTCCATCTGTCTATCACTGCTTCTTTGTTCGAAGTATCTCCTTTAAAATAAACAGTGTCCAGCGTACATCCGGTATAGGCATAGTTCATATGCGCGCCGGGCTTGCCTTTCACGGCAATGGTATAACCTACCTTTTCGGTGTTGGTACAGTTCTCTATACTCGGATGGGTAGACATCACCGTGAGATCGTAGTTACCGGTGTTGGCAAATGTGTAAGTACCGGGCAGCGTATATTTGTAATACTGAATGCCGTTCACCACTACTGCGCCGGTAGTTACCGGTGCATTCACGGTCACATCTGCATTAGGCGTTACGGCCGCTCCCAGCTTGCTGAGCTGCCAAACCATTTTAGTGGGTTGGTAAGCCATCAATATCGACAGCTCTACCGGCGTATTTGTACAGGTAAAGTCATTGACAGATTTTGAAGTATCATAAGTATTATGGATCGCTCCTACTGCATTGAGGTTGTTGATGAGCGTACCGGCATTATAGCCATAGCTCTCCACGCTACCCATGCCATAGGTAACCGCTGTAAAGGCCGAATCGCTTGTCACCACGCATTGCGCGGGCGCGGCATCCCATTTCTTGATCACCACTTTATAGCCGGGTAAATTGGGATGATCGTAAGCATAATCATAGAGTGCCGAATTATCTATCTTCAAAGAACCCAGTCCCTTCTGCGGGATGATGAGCGTGAGATAATTAACAGTGATAAACTCGCGGTTATTACGGTAGAAGCCTACGCGCTTGATGGATTGCTCGATCGGGCTGAGATAGACCATCTCCGGATCGCCGAGTGAGTTAGTATTGCCGCATGCCCCTGACGACGACATGTATTGCGCCACCAGCACGGGTTTATCAGATTCTATATAATCCGCCGTATTGCTGACATACTCATAATATCCCGCGGGATTCATACTTGCCTGTGGTATCAGGACCCCATTCTTCTTAACGTTAGTAGTCCTGTCTTTCACCACGATCTTGTAAATACTGTATTGAAAAGTAGATGGCGTAAAATCCTGCGAGAAGGGCGCTGTCAGGTAACGCTTGCCCCATGCCTGGAAGGGGAACACCTGTTGTATATCGTTATCGCCGCTGCTGCCGCTGCCATTGCAGGTGATAGAGGTGCGGCTGCTGCCGCTGAACACCGCTACGGGATAGCATTGCCCGGCGCTGTTGGCGATCGATTTAATAGTGGTGCCCGTCAGCTCGCGGCCCTTGCCGCCGCCGAGGGAACCGCCTACCAGCTGGTAGATCTGGCCCCTGTTGAGCGTAGCCGTGAATGGCACGCCCGGCACGCGCCCGTTGCGGGAAAGCACGGATGGCGTGATCTCTATCACGGTATTGTCCTGGTTGGCGATCACGTACATCCAGTTGAAACAGTTATCGGAATAGTTCTGCTGGCTGTTCACTGAGATGTAAGAATAACCCCATGTTTCTTCGGGCATGAGCATGGTGGCGCCGGAAGAGGCGCTGCCATAGATGTGCGCATAGGCCACGATGGGCACATTGCTTTGTATGTGTATGGCCTTGTTGGTGAAAACGCCTTCCCCACCGGTGCCGCCATAAGAAGGCGGCAGTGAATACAGGCGAGCATCAAAGGCGCCAGCTTTGGGTATCAGGTCAGAGGCGATCACCGTATTGGCGGGGATATTATAGGTGCGGGTCCATGCGGTACCATTGATGGTTACCGTTACGGTGGCCGCCTGTTCCGCGCTCAGGTACAGGATCATGTTCTGGCTGTTATCTCCCCCCATCTCCATAAACTGGTGGTGTCCGTAGCCCACCCAGAAATCTTTCCCTTTGTTGGAAAGATTCTGGGCGAATCCATACAGGGCTACGAACTGCAACACTAACAAGGATATTACAGGTTTGCCCTTGCGTGCAGCAAGGCAAAAGGCCTGTGATAATATGCTGGTTAACATCTTGTTCAATTTTGCTGGTTGACAGGATTATTGTTTGATGATCATCTTCGAGGCACGGGTGCCATCTTCAAAGACGATCCGCAGGATGTAGGCCCCGTGCGGCAATTCGGGCACGGGCAACAGGCTGTTGTTACCACTCCTGCCCTGTTGTTTTACAAGGCGCCCTTCGGCAGAAAAGATGGCCATCTCTTTGATGAGCTTCACCGTTTCTACCTTCAGCGCGGTGGCTACCGGGTTCGGATATACGTAGATCCGCTGGCGGTTCAGCAGGCTGTCAATCCCTTGCCGGGGGCAGTGTGCGGCTGCACGGGCCGAAGCCACGTGCAGCATTACACCTGCGGTTATTATCAAGAGAAAATGTTTCATATCACTTATCGTATAAGGTTGATCACTCCTTTCTTTTCCACGGTACTGCCATCTTTGAGGGTGAGGTGACATACATAGATGTACACGCCGGAAGGCAGCGCCTTGCCTTTGTAAGTGCCATCCCATCCTCTTTGCTGGTTGTTGGACTCGAACACTTTTTCGCCCCACTGGTCGAAGATGGCGATATGCATTTGCTGGATGATGTAGCCATATACCAGCAGCACATCGTTTTTGCCATCGTTGTTAGGAGTGAAGGTGTTCGGGATGTAGATACCATCCGGCAGCGTCTTTCCTTCTGCCGGGTCGGATATTTTATCTTCGCAGCCTTTGGCTTTTACAAGCAGCTTCACGCTCTGTACAGGTTGCAGGCCGGTCACTACGTGTTCGAGGCCTTCCCTTCCGCCGGATGGCGCAGTCCAGTTCAAACCGCCGTCTATGGATACTTCGTATCCGGTGGCATTAGGTACCGGCGACCATTTGAAGCGGATGAGGTTCACGCCTGTACTGTCTACCGTTACCACTGGTTTCACCAGCACCGGCAGCACATGCACCAGGGCTTTGGCGCGGGCAGGGCCCGGACAGCCATGCGTGATGGCTTCCACATAATAAGTGCCGCTGGCAGTGATCGCGGAAATCGTATAGTCGTTACCGGTATGAAGCAGGTTGCCGCCGTTGGCAGCGTCGTACCAGTTGTACAGCACGCCGGGCTGCGGGTCTTTTACGGTGAACGTTACATCGGTGCCGTTACATACGGTCATGGAATCTTTCACCAGCGCGGCGGTAGCAGGGTCGTACACTTCTACAGGCTTGGTGGTATCACCGATACAGCCTTCGGCCGCTACGATGCCCAGTTTCACATTGTGTATGCCCGGACGGTGGAACGTTTTCACAGTATCTTTGGCGCTGCTGTAAGTGGTGTCGGAGAAGTCCCAACGCCAGCTGTTGATGCCAGCGCCATTGCTGGTGGTGGCGCTGCCTTTGAAGGTAGCCTGGTCGTTAAGACAGCCGCTGTAGCTCACGGTGTAGTCCACCACCGGCGCCGGGATCACTTTCACCGGCAGGATGCTCTCAAAGGAGTTACTGCAACTTTCAATATCCGGATGCGTGATCTGGATGGGCACATAGTACATGCCCGGTTTGGCGAAAATGTAATCGGCCTTCAGCTCAAAGCGGTAGTAGGTACGTCCGTTCACCACCACAGAATCCACTGGCACAGGGTTGTTCTGCAACACATCTGTTCTGGGTGCGAGGTCGGCCACTTCGCTGAACTTCCAGGTCAGCGTAACAGGTTTCACCTGTATCATCAGGGAGAAACGGAAAGGCGTTTTGGCACAAGTGTAGGTGTTGACGCTGCCGGTGGTGTTCAACACGTTGTTGAACGAAGGCAGGATGTTGAGGTTCTTCACGAGCGTGCCCGCGTTGTAACCATAACTTTCCACGCTGCCAAGGCCATAGGTAGTGGCGGTAAAGGCAGAATCGCAGGTAACATTACACTGTGCCCTGGAAGCAGACCATCTCTTCACTACAATCGTATATCCGTTTGCGTTAGGATGCGGATAGGTGTAGTCGAAGGTATTGCTGCCATCGATCATCAGGGAGCTTACGCCGCCGGTAGGCACGATCAGGGTGAGATAGTTGATCGTGATCGCTTCCAGCGTAGTGCGGTACAGTCCTACTGATTTGACGCCCTGCTCTATCGGGCTGAGGTAGATCATTTCAGGATCGCCCAAACCATTGGTGCCGGGGCAATCACCCTCGGAAGACATGAACTGCGCCACCATCACCGGTGCATCAGATTCGATCACATCGCCGGTATTGCTTTCAAATTGATAGAAGCGGTTGTTGATCAAGCCGGTCAATGCCGTACCATTCTTTTTCACTGGTACCGTAGGATCTTTTACCAGCACGCGGTAAATATTCGTCATCAGGCTGTTGGCCGCAGTACTGTTGGAAGTGGGCGCGGTGAGGTATTTGCGGCCCCAGGCCTGCGACGGGAAGTTCTGCTGGATCGCATTATCGCCGGAGCTACCCAAACTGCCGCCGCAACCTAATGCGGTACGGCTGCTGCCGCTGAACACCGCCATGGGATAGCATTTGCCGGCATCGTTGAGCACGGCGCGGACATGGCTGCCGGAGATATCATAGCCTTCATTGCCATCGGGCTGCATAGCGCCGAGCACCTGGTACACCTCTCCTTTGTTAAGGGTAACGGTGAAAGGCACATTGGCAGGCTTGCCGCCGAGCGTAGGCACAGAAGGCGTGATCTCTACTTTCGTATCATCATAATCTGCCACTACATAGAACCAGGAATAGCAATTGTTGGAACCATAGTACTGGCGTGATCCCAAGGTACTATAGTCGTAACCGTAGGTACCTACCGGCAGCAGCATGGTGGCGCCGGAAGAGGCGCTGCCATAGATGTGCGTATAGGCCACGATGGGCACGTCACTTTCAATGCTGATACCCTTATCTGATAATCCTTCTTCGGTCAAACGGGCATCGTTCAAACCGGTCTTCGGTATGATCTCGGTGGTAATGGTAGTATGCGCCGGGATATGATAAATCCTCTCCCAGGTAGTACCATTGATACGCACCGTTACATTGGCAGAATCCTGTGCATTGAGGTACAGCACCATTTGTTGCGAGTTGTCCTGCGCAAAGAACTGGTGGTGGCCATAACCCACCCAGAAGCGCGTGCCACGGTTGGAACTGTCGGAAGGTTGCAACAGCTGCCTGCTGCTATCGCCGCCATTGAGGCCGGTGAATTTGTAGAGATAATGCAGGGTGCTGTCGGTGATCACATTGGCGATCTCATTCACCTTGCTGGTAGAGTCAACATGCCAGGTGTTCAGGCTGTCGGTCCTGCCCAGGCGGATATCACGCTGACGTTTGATATAACCCTGCCAGGAATCCACATAGAATTGCTGGATGTTAAAATTATAAATTGCGGAAGATGGCGTAGCGTCCACATCTACATAGAAGTACATGAAATCGGCGCCAGTGGCCAGGTTCGGCGGTTTCACGCCGGAGTAGCGCCTTACCTTGATATCGGAAGGCACGGTAGTACCGGGGTTCCAGGTGATCTTGCTCACGGTATCCGTACCGAACATGAACCGCTGCGTTACGCCAGGGGCAGGCGTTGCCGGGAAGGCAGGCAGCACAGGCGGCACGGAGCTGGGCAGGAACTCATAGGCGCCCATATCCGGTACGCCGGCTTTCAGCGTGGTAGGACGGCTGTCGCCATTGAGGTCTTTGTCGTTCCCTTCTATCTGCACGCCACGGCCATGGATCGCCCAAACATCCGGTGCGGCAATATCGGGGTGCAGGTCGTTAGCGCTCACGAATGCCGGTTTGTACACGATGGAATTAATATCCAGCGTATCGGCATTGCGATAATCCTGCAAGGTGGCGAAATTGCCCGCCGGTCCTGCATTCTGGCTTACCAACACCGTCCCTTTGGTATAGAGGGTGTTGTAATCGCTCTTCAGATAATCCGGCATGGCAATGTACATCGCACGGCCGCTGGTATCTGACGCGAAGATGTTATTCTTGATCTTGATATTACCATAACCAGAATAGGTATGCGAGAAATAAGCCGCATAGTTATTGCCGGTGCTGGTAGCGCTGTTGAGCACACTGTTGTTGTAGTAATTGATATTGTTACTGCTTTCACTGTACAGGCCGTATGCATTGTTGCCAGTGGTTTGTACGCTGATCACGTTATTCACTACGGCTGCAAAGGATACCTGGTAGAGATGCAGGCCATACACGTTTCCTGTGAGGCCGCCTCTCAGGTATATTTCATTTCCGTTGGCCACGCCTTTCTGGCCTTGCGCGCCAACATAGTAGAGATAGATACCTTCTACTTTTGAAGCGGTATTGCCGGCCTTCACTTTGTTACGTGTAACCGTAAACAGCGAATCACAATTAGACAGATAGATACCATATGCCGAAGTGGCGAGGTTGCCAGACAGCGAGATGCTGTTCTTGTTCAGGAACGGACGGGTTGCATAATAGGCGTAGATACCATAATCATGCGGACCCGTGATGGTATTGCTATCCAGCGCCATTGCGCGTACCGACTGGCTATAGGAACCGCTCATATAGATACCATTGGTACCATTGAGGATGGTATTGCCTTTCACCACGTTTTTCACGCCGGTTAACGTAGACGCATATACGCCGCTCATGTTCGTGCCTGTTCTCAGGGTAACTGGCATCTTCACGGTACAATTGATCACGCTGTCGTAAGAAGCGCCTTTGTTGAACACCACGCCGCTAGCATAAATGGTATCCAGCGGCTGGAAGGTGATGGTTCTCCAGCTAATATAGTCTGCGCTGTCGAGCAACAGTACATAGTTAGCGGCTGAAGATCCTTTCCAGGCCAGCGTTACCGCCGACGCCGTATCTGCGGCGCTACGGAAAGTAACGCGGCTGGTATCGGAAGCGCCAGGAATGTGGTGCATGGTAACCTGTTCATTGTAGGTGCCATTGGCCGCCAGGAAGGTAACGGCGCCGGCGATGCCGCATTCCAGTTTGGCCACCGCACTGGCGAACGACTGGAAGTTGGTGGTGCTGGCGGGCAGCGCAGGATTGATGGTGTAGGTACCTGCCAGCAGCGGCGGGTTCTGGTTGGCCATTACTACCGTAGAATAGGCAGTATCAGTGCCGCCGCAGATCACCATGCAGCGGTAGTATTTCTTCGCGCCCAGCTCTGTATAGAAGAGGCTTACATACTGCGCCTCGCTGGCATTGTCCCATGGGCCGCTGGCGCTGGCTGCACGTTGCCAGGTATAGGTTTGTGTGCCGCCTTTGCTATTGCCGCTGAGGTCCAGCGTAATCTGTGAGCCCATGCACACCGACGTATTCGGGCTCACGGTGGCGGTACCCGGGATCACGGGTTTGGTACAATTGGGGATGTCCACTTCATAAGCGCCCATATCCGGTGTGGTAGCGCTTCTCGTGACACCCAGTATATCTTTCGCCACACCTGCGGGATGACCGGTATTATCCAGCGGAGAGATCACCGGAGCGTAGTTGCCATTGGCAGGATCTGCAAACACCGGCTCTACAGCGATGGAATTGCTATCCAGTTTGGTAGCAGCGCGCCAGTCGGCCAGGGTGATGGAGTTGATACCCAAACGGCCCGTGTAAGCCCTGTTACTGCTGCTCTTCACGAAGATATCGTTATAATCAGAGAGGATGGTGCTGTTGGTAGACAAGGAGAGACCGACACGATCTCCGCCACCAGCCCTGGTCACCGCCACGATGTTATCGTAGAAAGTGATACCACCCACATTACCGGATTGCAGGAAGCCGGAAGTAGTGCTGTTGGAAGTATTCTTGCTATCATCCAGCACGATCGTATTATGCGCATACTGCACATTGGCCGAGCTATAGTTGCTGAAACCATAGATATAAGACGCGCTGCGGATATCGTAAACGATGTTATTAAATACGCGCGCAGGCGCTGCGGCAGTAGCGCTGGCATAGGAGAACTCCAGTGCGTAAGTGCTGGAAGTGCTGCTCAGATGCCCGCCATAGAGATTATGGATGCGGTTATTGCTTACCGTGATGCCATCGCCTTTTCCTCCTATCTCTATCGCATAGAGATAATAGCTTTCATTGTTACGGGTGGGGCGTGAAATATCGTTATGATCTATCACAGTGTTTACCGTACTGTTCAGGTCAATACCATCTGCATAGAAATCCAGCACCTTGTTATTGAGGATGCTGTTGCCGGTAGCAGGACTATTACCATCCGCGTAAATAACGATGCCATAATAACCACCGGTGATGCTGTTGCCACGGAACACGTTGCCATCGCAGAGATTGGCGGTGGAAGTAGTGGCGCTGCCATCTCCCCCGTTCACCACGATACCATTGTAATCTGAATAAGAGCTGGTAGCATCGGTGAGAATGTTACACCTGCTGATGGTATTGCTGTCGGCATTATTCCAGAGTTGTACGCCATAGCCGTAGGCGCCGCCGGTAGCGTTGATGGTGAGGCTGTCGAAGGTAACATGATCTGCGCTTCTCAGCTTGATCACGGCTCTTTCATTGCCATCGGAAGGTGCAAACTTGATCGTATTGCCGTTACCGTTAAAGGTGATGGTATTGATCGCAGAAGCGCCCGCAATAGAATCGAGGGTCAGCTGTTCCAGGTAAGGGCCGGAGCCAGGTACTACGTTGAATACCACAGGCCCTGCGATACCGCACTCCATGGCCGCCTTGGCAGCATTGAAGCTCACGAAGTTGGCGCCGCCGGTAGGCTGTGCCTTGTTGATAGTATAGGTACCACCCGGGAAAGCCGGCGTTACGGTAAGCAATACCGGCGCTGAATAGGCCGTATTGCCGCTACAGGTTACTGCCACGCGGTAATAGCGTGTAGCCGTAGCCGTTATTGCGGTATCCGGGTTGGTGAGCACGCCGCCGATATTGGCATAAGTGCCGGTAGCTGTAGCGGACCATTGCCATTGATAGGTTTGTCCGAGGCCAATGCTGTTGTCCGACAGCGTCAGCGCCACTTTCCGGTTCACGCACACCGGCGTGATGTTTACATGCGCATTGCCGGGCGTAGGCGGCGTTACACAAGGACCAGGCGTAAATTCATAGGCGCCGATATCCGGCGTGGTAGCGCTGCGCGCGGCATTGTTGATATCTGTAGTGATACCTACCGGCGTGCCTTTATTGTCGATAGAGGCATTGGCTGGCTGGTAATTGCCGGTAGCCACGCTTACAAACAAGGGATTGGAGGCTACCGAATTGGTATCCTGCTGCGCCGCCGTCTGGAAGTCGAGCAAACTGGGCCTGTTGGCGTTATAGTAACCGGCATAGTTGCTGCCAGTGGCAGATGCAACATACAGGTCATTGAAATTAGAGTGGATGGTGCTGGTAGTAGTGCCCAGGTAGATGGCATACTTAGCGCCGCCACCATCGCGGGTTACTGCGATCAGGTTATTCAGGAACTCAATACCGTCTGCTTTCGTGGTTTGATAAAAACCACGCGCAGTATAGGCTGTAGAACTGCTGCCCACCCCGTCTATCGCGATAGTATTGTGATAATACCAAACGTTGTCGGAGCTGGAATTGTAGATACCATAAACATCTCCCTTACCTGTAAAATTATAGATGAGGTTATTGCTCACCACATTCTCCAGCTGCGACAAAGCGCGCGTACTGCTGAAATAGATGCCATATGCAGCGCTGGTACTGTTAGGACTGCCACCGAAAGGATTGAAGATCCTGTTGCGGGTGATATTTGCCTTGGTACTCAGACTGGTAAAATAGATACCATAGAAAGTACTGACGCTGGCCCTCGTAGGTCTGCTGATGAGGTTATTTTCCAGGAGGGCATTGAAGGAACCATTTATATAGATACCATAGTTGTAGAAGTTGGTAATGCTGTTGTTGATGATCTTGTTATTACCATTGGCAAAGTTGATACTGCCTGCCATCACCACGCCATAGTAGCCGCCATTGATGGTATTGCCATCGAAGGTGTTGAAATCGCACTTGGCATCGCCGGTGCTGGTGGGCGAAGTGGTAGAGCTGCTGATCACAACACCGGCATAGTTGGTAGCGGTAGAAGTGGAATCGAGCAGTATCTTACAATTAACGATGTTGTTATAATCTGCATCGTTGATGAGATGCACGCCCCATCCATAGCCGCTGCTACCGGTACCCAGCGGTTTGATCACCAGGTTTTTGAAAGTGAAGTAGTCACCATCATCTATTTTAATTACAGCGCGGTTGGTGGACGTACAGTTGAACATCAACGTATCACCGTTACCGTTAAAGGTAATGGTGTTGGTAGCGGAGGCGCCCGGAACTGGCTGGAGCGCCAGCTGTTCGTTATATGGCCCGCTGCCCGCCACTACATTGAATGTAACGGCGCCGTTGATACCACATTTGATATAACTATAGGCGTCGTTGAAAGATTTGAAGTTGGTACCGCCCGTAGGTTGCGCCCTGTTGATGGTAAAGGTACCGGAGATCAGGGCCGGCGATGTGACGGACACACTGTTGGAAAAGGCCGATGCGCCGGAGGTACCACAGGTGACCTTACAACGGTAGTAAGAAGTAACGCTTTGCGTACTGGTAAGCACATTGGCCGTATCGTTGGGCATATTGGTCCAGTTGACATTGTCGGTGGAGCGTTGCCATTGATACGACAATGCCGAGGCCACCGTAGTGCCGCTGAGCGTGACCGTAAAAGGTGCATTGAGGCACACGGTGGTCATGTTAGCAGTTGCGGTGCCGGCAGTGGGCATGCCGGTACAGGGCGCGGCAGCGGTCCACACCAGTATCATATTGGGCCGGGTGGTCATGCTGCCGTAGTTGGTGGTACTGGTGGTGCCGCAGAGGTTATCCTGGTTATCTGCGCGGTAGGTATGGGATGCATTGAACGAAAGGCCGGTGGTATAAGGCACTTCGGCGTTATACGTATAGTAGTCGCCGTTAGTAGAGTTGGGTGAGCCGTCACACACTTCTACTACGAGGTTATCTGTCCCGTTCCAGAAGAAGGGAGTAGAGAACGTGAAGGAGTTGTTACCGGCTTTGAGGCCGTAGTCTACGGGCCCAAACACGTTGGTGGCGCCACTCAGCCAGGAGTTGGCATCCAGTGTGGTGGCGGTGGTGCTGCCAATTTTGATGGCGTATTGTTCGAGCGTATCGGCGCCATTGAGGTTCTTGACGAAGAACCTGATGCCGCTGATCACGCCGGTGTTCATACCGGCGGCTCTGAGTTCGGAAGCCAGGATCAGGTACTGTGCCCGGTTTCCTTCGTAGTAATCCTGTAAGGGACAAGGATAACTGGTGGAGCTGTTGCCCGAGGTGTCGTTCCCTATCCTGATATCCGATTGTGCCGATAGCCGGCCTACCAGCATCAGTAACAGGCTGGCGAGCCAGGCGCTTTTTAACAGAACAGAAAAAGTATAATTTCTCATGTGCATTGATTTTGGGATGTCAATCGTCAGCGTTGCCAGGATATCCATGCCTTGCCATCTCTGGCGCTGACCATATCGTATTTGTTGGCGGCGGTCTGTATGATGAAGAAGCCTTGCTTATCGGCCATGCGTGCCTGTGAACGCAGCACTGGCGCGAGATCGGCAGGGAGGCTGTCGCCATAAAGACCAATATCATTGAACACGACGCGGCCGTCGGTGGTGAAAGTGGGCGCCGTATAGCCGGGACCGTAGTATACCTGGGCGCTCTCTCCTCCGTACTTCAGTACAAAGCCCAGCATATCAAAGTCGATGTTAGGCCCGTATGTTCTGGGCCAGTAGGTGATCCCGGCAAAATGCGGCAGGCGTTGAATGCCGTAGCCATCGTCCACACCGTTCACATGGAAGCCTGTGAACGAAAACCAGTATGCCTGTTGTGCGAGCGCCGTCTGGTACCATCGCTTTGCGGCATTTACATCAATGGCTACGGGGTATACTGTTTCAGCGATCACGGCGCGAATACCGTTCACGCTACAGTCCAGCTGTCCTTTGTTCCAGCGTATCTGGCTGATGGCGCGCAGGATATTGTTGCTGCTGTCGTCGAAGGCGGGCGACAGCCCTATACCGCCGGGCGTATAGTAGTAACCGGTAGTTACGGACCTGGCTTTGCCGCTAACCACCCAGGTGAAGTTGACCTGGTGCAGGGCGGTGTTCACGCGCACATCGTAACGGTTGTTGGCGGTTACCAGCTTCTTGAAATAGGTGAGCATCGTGTGTATGCTGTCGATGTCACGGCTGATGCGGTGTTGCAGATAGCTGTCGCGCTCTTCTGCCGAAGCCTTTACCAGCAAGGCTTTGCTGTTATGCAGGCGACCGCTGAGGGCGAGGGTATCGCCATAGAGGCCATCGATCGCGAACTCAAAATCAGAGCCCAGCCCTACCCCATCCTGGCCGCCGTTATGGCTGCCGTCAGGGTCGCAGAGCACATGGATGTAAGAGTAAGTATCGAAGATGAGGCAGGGCTGTTGCAGGGCTTTCAGCCGCCAGCTGCTCTCCCGCAACGTTTGCAGCGATGCGGCATCGAAATCGGACAACATCTGCACGCGGTTCGAATCATTGAAACGGAGATAGAACCCGAACACGCTGTTCGGCGCGCCGGCGGGATATATCAAGGCTTTCCAGCCATAGGGCGCGCCCGTGAGCAGGTCCTGGTATTTGTGCAAAGTGTCGTTGAGACGCTCGTCCGGCGATTTTATAAACACCGCGTCCGTCTCCTTTTTGCAGGCATACACCATCATCAATAACAGTATTAAACAGCAGCGTATCTTTTTCATACCGGCAGTTTTAATAAAGCAGCTGATCAATTGCTTTCCTGGTACGGCTTTGCAGATGATAAAAATCGATATGCCATACGGTCTGGAAATAGCTCGCTACCATCGCTTCCTTTTTGCGCAGGCGCGCCTGTGCTTCGGCCTGCGGCACGCCATTGTCGCTCATACCCGGTGGAATACTATTCACGATGCGGTCAAAGCCAGCCTTTCCTTCTACCAACATCACGGCAATCATCTCCACAAAATCTTCATCATAGCCGCTCATGGAATAGGCGCTTACAAATCCGTCGCGGCGGGCGGCTGCATCGGAAATATTGTTCCAGTTGGCGGTGTACAAGCCGGCGCATATCTGTTTGTATTCTACCGGGTACATCACGGTCTGGTGCAGGATATGTCCGAACTCATGTTCGATCACACGGAACTGCTGTTTCACGATGGCAGAGTCTTTCGGTTCATAACCGGGCATTCCTTTGGTGAGGAAATCGTTGACCAGATACAGCACCACTTTACGGCCGCCTTCTGCCGTGCCCAGGGTGATGCTGCCATCCGGGTTCCAGCTTGCGCTGCCGGAGAGAATGAAAAATTTGGGACAGTATTTCCGGAAGAAAAGCGGCCCTGCCTCCGCGATATAGGTGTTCGCCCACACCTGGCGGATGGCTGTCATCACAGGTATTACCTGTTCTTCTTTCGGCGGCACCAGCGTCTTGTTCAGCTGAAACTCGAACTGGTCCCACTTGTATTTTACGGCGATGTTAAAAGGGACGGTAAGGGAATCATATAACCATTTATCCAGCGGACTGCTCACCCAGGTGTCGCCACCCAGTCCGGGAATATCATCCACCCTGTCTATGCCCGACTGCTTGCTGCAGGCCAGCAGGCAACATAGCGGGATGAGTAATAAAAATGATCTCATAATGCGTTGTTTAGATTTTTATATTTGGTTGACATGTCTGCAAATGCTGTCCTACCGCGGGTTTGGCGCTATGCCCGACATAGCCGCTGATGCCGGTATCTGGAACACCCGGTGCGGATCGTCGGCCTTCAGCTGGTATACGTTGCCGTCTGCGGTGCGATGCGTTACCGGCGCCTTGTAACGCATGATATCAAACCAGCGCATTCCCTCCTGCACATATTCCGCCCGCTTGAAATCGAGCACCGTTTGCAGCAGCCCGGCTTTCACATCGCTAATGCCATAGTAGTTGCGGATGCTTTGCAGCGTAATCGTGTGTACGTTGGCGTTATAGTTACGGATACGTTTGCTTGCGAAGAGGTTCAGGTCACGTAGCACTTCGTCGGCATGCAACAGGTAAGCGTTGGCTTCGGCGCGGTTGAAGAGCACTTCTTCGGTGGTGAACACCGGCACCATCACAAAGGCCTGCCCGATGGTGGCGTTCACAGAAGATTTCACGAAATACTCCGTCAGCTTCGGCACCAGGTAATCCTGCGAGCCGTAGTAATATACCGGGTAGCACCAAAGGCCGCCGGTAACGTTGTGGCGCAGGATCTGTACCTGGTGGGCATAGTCCATATCAAAGCGATAGCGGCCTACATAGCGGCCGTACTGCGAGGGTGTTTCCACCAGCAGCAGGTTGGCATCTTCCGAAGCGTTGGCATAGGTATCGAACAACTGTGCGGGCGACATGGAGCTGTAGCGCGTATTCCAGGGGCGCATATGAGCGGCCACGTCGTTGTTGGGAAAAGCGAGATCGGCATAGGCGCTCACTTTCAGATAATCTTTTTTATAGAGATAGAAACGCGTGGCGAAAGCACAGGCGGCGCTTCTGTTGAAATGATAATGAGGCACCGCATAAGCGTCGTCGTTGATGAGCGGCAGGCCTTCGAGCAGGTCGTGTTCTATCTTGTCGTATACATAGGCCACTGTTTTGCGGTCGTATTGTTTCACCACTACCGTTTCGGGTTCGGTCACATAAGGGATGCCGGGATCGGTGGCGGCGGTAGCGGAATCGTATGATCTTGAAAAGAGGTTTACCAGCATAAAATGTGCATATGCCCGGGCTACGAGCGCTTCGCCGCGCTGAGGGCGATAGCTGGCGGAGTCGGGCTTGTTGCAGGCTTTCAGAGCCTGGTTGGCAGCGGCAATGGCGGCATAGGCAGCTTTCCAGTATGCCTCCGGCGAATCGTCGAGGATGGAGGCGATGTCATTAAACGTATAGGCGTCGGCGTTAGCACGGTCGATGATGCCGATGCCTTTATCGGCCACGTTGTCGGTCATGGCCTCGCACATGGCGATGTAGTTGGCCTGCGGGTAGGCGGTGCCCAGCAATTTAGATACTTTGGCAGGCGTGTTGAGATCGGTCCAGGTGCTGTCCGGCGCCTGTTCGAGGTATTTGCGGCAGGCGCCCAGCAATACCGCGACCGTCAGCAGCAGGGCCGCCATACGTATATACGTGATCGTTATAGTGCGCTGTTTCATATCGGTTGTTTAAATACCTACTCTGATGGAAAGGGTGAATTGTTTCTGAATGGGCTGCGCCACGCCGCCTGCATTGAAAAATTCCGGGTCCTGCCCTTGCAGCTTCTTGTCTGCATAGATCAGCCAGGGATTGATCGCCGCGCCTGTGATGGTCACATTATTCAGGTTGGCCCTGCGCGTAAGCGCGGGCGGCAGCTGCCAGGTGAGCGATACCGTTTTGAGCCGGATGAAATCACCTTTGGCTACTCGTTCCGTAGAGTAGTTGTAATTGTTATAAGGATAAGCGCCCCGCATGAGCTGCTGCTCATAAGCGTCGAGGATGGAAGGCACGGACGTATATTTTTCATCTCCCGGCATCATCCACCTGTCGTAAAATTCTTTGGGCATCGCATCGAGATCGGAGTAACCTGTTTTAAAGGCAGGATACAAGCGGATCTTGTTGCCCCACTGGTAGGTAAAAAATATATTCAGCGAAAATGCTTTATAACGGAAGGTGTTGGAGAAACCGCCGGTAACAGGCGGATCAACGGGGCCTTCGTAAACAAGATGACTGGTATTTAATCCTTGCAGAAATACATCCGGGCTGGTAGCGCCATCCTGGTTGATGAAGAGCGGCGCGCCGTTCTTGGCATCCAGGCCTTTGTATTGCAAGGAAAAAAGGCTGTGCACCGGATAGCCTTCTTTGTTGCCGCCTTCGGCCACCACGAGGTCAAAGATGCCGGGAATGTTACGGGCATTGGTGATGCGGTTAGTGTTGTAACCGAAGGTGATATTGCTTTTCCAGCCCCAGTGTTTTTTTCTCACCGGATCGCCGCCGATCATCAGCTCTGCGCCATGCGATTCCATATCTGCATAGTTGGCTGCTTTGTACATCTCTCCGCCAATACCGGATGTTTTGATGAGGGAGATGAGGTCAAAGCTGCGGCGGTGATATACGTCTGCCGCGAAGTTGAGCCGGCCGTTGAAGAAACCGCCATCTACGCCGATATTAGCCGTGTAGAGCTTCTCCCAGGTGAGGTCATCATTTTGCAGATGCGCCAGCCGGATCACCGATTCTACTTCCGATAAGTGCGGCCTGTTGGTATTAACGGTTTGAAATACAATATTGGAATTGGTGGCAGGGCCCATGCTGGCGGTGAGGCCATAGCTGGCGCGCAGCGTGAGGTAATCCATGGCGCGGCATTTCGCCAGGAATGGCTCCTGGTCTATGTTCCAGGAGGCGGCCACGCTCCAGGTCGGCAGCCAGCGTGCGCGTTTCGATTGCCCCATTCTGTTGGAGCCATCATAGCGCGCGGTAGTGGTGATATTGTATTTGTTGTTGTATGCATAAGTGCCGGTGGCATAGAAGGCGGCAAAGCGGTCGTAATCGCGGCCCATGCCATAGTAAGGGAAATTGCTTTCGATCGTTTGTTTCAGGATGCGATAGTCTACGAATGGCGCGCCGCCGTTATCGTACTGGTAGCCATAGCCCGTGCTGGATGCGTTTTGGCGGTCGGCCGCTTTCACCTGCTGGCCTATCAGCACATTGAGATGATGTTTAACAGCAAACGTATCGCTATAGTGCAGGCCATTGCGGAAGTCGTAGTTGATGAGCTGATCTTCGGTGCGGTTATAAAATCCGCCGGCGGGCAGCACTACTATGGGCGGCGCGTCGGGGTTGGCCGGATCGCGGTAGAGGAATTTATTATGTGCCGCGATGGTGGCGTTGCCGGCAGCGCGATAGGCATTGGCCATGTTGGCGTATTCGGTGATCTGATGTTCGCGGGACGACTTCACATACCTGATGGCGCCGGTGAACTCGTAACGCAGGTGGCGCGTGAGTTTCCAGGCGAGGTCGCCTTGCAGGCGGAGGTCCATCATATTCAGGTCGAGGTAGTTATTCTTCAGCTCATTGATGATATTGAAGGGCGCATAATTTCTTCTGAAATACTCAAGCTGGCCCTGTGTGTCGTAGGCTGTTAAAGTGCGGCTGGTGTTCAATGAATAGCTGAAGGGGTTGATGTCGAAGTCGCGGTCGTACTGTCCTTCCACAGGGTTGCTGCTCCGTGTGAGGGCGCCGGGCGCGCGTTGCTGGCGTACGGAGGCAAGGGCGGAGAAGCCCGTGCTAAGGCGGTCCGAGAGCCGGTAGGTGTTGCGGTAGTTGAGGGTATAGCGGCTTACTTTATCGGCCAGCGTCCAGCCGTTGTCGCTATAGAAGCTGGTAGAAAAGTAGGACTGCGAACGATCTGTTCCGCTGGAGATGCTCAGCGAATGTTCCTGTACGAAATTGTTGCGAAAGAGCAATCCGAACCAGTCGGTGTTGGCGTTGGCATAGCGCAGCAGGAAGGCTTTGCGGGAATCGGGATCGTTGCGTACGGGGAAGTTGCCGTTCTCGTCGCCGTTGAGCAGTTCGTATAATTTGCCGAAAACGCCGATATCGCCCCGGGAGAGGATATCGGAGGTGAGGATGCCTTTGCGTTCGAGCTCCGCCAGCACAGACATTTGCTGGGCGGAGTTCATGATATTGAAGTTGCGATAATCGGGTTTCAGCTGTGTGCTGAAGTTACCGCTGTAGGCAATAACGGGCTTGCCTATACGCCCTTTACGGGTGGTGATCACCACTACGCCGTTCATGGCGCGGGCGCCGTACAGGGCGGTGGCGGCGGCGTCTTTGAGAATATCGAAGCTCTCGATATCGTTCGCGTTGAGGCCGGCCACAGCGGAGCCCAGCAAGGTGGTGGGATCACCGGAGGAGAGCTGGTCGTTGGAGATGTTGACCACATCTTCGAGCACCACGCCATCCACTACCCACAAGGGCTTGTTATCGCCGTTGATGGAAGTGGCGCCGCGTATCCTCACTTTGGGCGCTGCGCCGAAGGTGCTGGATACGTTCTGTATCGCTACGCCGGCTACGCGGCCTTCCAGCATGCGGCTTACATCGGTGAGGCCTTCCATCTTCACTTCTTCTCCTTTGAGGCGGGTGGCCGCACCGGAAAATTTGCTCTTGTCGATGTTCTGGAAACCGGTGATCACCACTTCCTGCAGGCGGGTGGGTTTTTCACGGAGGATCACGTTGAGGATGCCGCTCCGGAATTGTGAGGAACTGATCTCTTCCATCCTGTAACCGGTGAAATTGAATACCAGTACGGCATCGGGGGCGATGCGCTTCAGTTCAAATTCGCCTTTGGCATTGGTAGTGGTGCCGCGGGAAGAGCCTTTCACGATCACGGTTACGCCGGGCAGCGGTTCTTTTTTCTCGGTGGTCACTGTTCCTTTGATGTCCAGGATGTGGGGATGGTGCTGTTTTAGTGTATTCGTTACCGTTAGTGATGATTTGTGACTGTTATCCTGTTTGATCACGATACGGTTGTACATCACACTAAAGGAGAGCGAATAGGGCGTGAGCAGCTTGCTGAGCAGGTCGCCTACTTTTTCGTTATGGGCGTTGATGCTCACTTTGTTGACCGTAAGGGCTTCATTGCTGGTATAAACGAACGATACTTCTGCAAGGTTACCGATCTTCTCCAGGGCGTCTTTCAACAGCACATCATGCAATTGCAGGGTGATCTTTTTATCCAGCGCATCCTGCGTGCCGGCCTGCGCTTGCACGGATGCCAGCAGCAGCAGGAAGACGTAGACATAGTAACGGGTTGTTCTGGACATAAATAAATGTTATGGGTTCGGTACCGGAAATAGGAGTCCCGTTCCGGTTCCAGGGCGGAACCGGGCAACAGAAGGCCGGCTGCGGTGCAGCATGGGTCTTCAGGGCAATAAAAACAGCAGCAGGATTAACCTGAAAGGAATATAGTTGTTGTCATCATAAGTCGTTTAGTTCGGTTGATATAAAAACGGATAAATGCTTTGTTTGAAACAATACTGGCAATAGGTAGCCCTGCTGGCTGATACAGGTATCTGGCCATGCATGAGAAAACCGGGCATGAAAAACCTTGCAAATAAAGTCAGCAGGATAGTTCCGGTAATACTACATACGCTACGGTTGTGTTGTCTGCTGCAATACAAGGATCTCCGGCATTGCAGGGATGGTTAACAGATAATTCTGGTTGACTACTGGCAGTTGCCACCTACTATCGTATAGCCGTTTCCTTTAGATTCCTCTTCGATCCTGGCATTTAACGTTACGGCAATCAATGTTAACACTTTATTTAAATCATCGTTCGTACTAAAATCTCCGTAAAACCCGCACTGGCCTGTTTTAGCAGACACCTTTACCGGTACGTTGTAATACCGCTGGAGGTCGTTGAGCACCTGCGCTACGGGTTGGCCTTTGTAGATGAACCTGCCATTGCGGCGTTGTTCGAAAAAGCGTGCATCGTCGGTACCATCCAGCAATTGCAGCTGTTGTGATCCGGGATGAAGCACCACCCCTTTGTTGGCGGTGAGCACCAGCGGATGTTGCGATGCGCTGGTATTCACCTGTACCATTCCTGATACCACCACTACCCTGGCGGCTTTCCCGTCGCGCACTTCCATATTGAAGGAAGTACCTAATACGGTGGTATTGATCAGGGCAGACGAGATCACGAAAGGATGTGAGGCATCGCTCTTCACATCAAAAAAGGCTTCGCCGCTGAGCGTGATCCTGCGGGAGGCTTTCCCGAAATTCTCCGGGTAGCTGATGCTGGAGCCTTTCTCCAGGAATACCAGCGAGCCATCGGGCAGCGCTACTTTTTTCCTTTCGCTCACCGTGTGGATGGCGAGCTGCTTCACCTGCCGGTGTGCCACCAGGTACCAGGCCGTGCTCAGCACGATCACAGCCACGGCGGCTGCCGCTATGCGGCGATATATATTGAATGTTCCTCTAAATGCTTTCCTGCCAATGCCCGCACGCCGGTGGATCTGGCTCAGCAAGCGCTCAGACAGGCGCCTGTCCAGCTGCTCCTGCATCCCTTCAAGGTCCGACCGGAAATCTTCCCGGGCCACGGATTCCAGGTCCGACAGGTCCTCGCCATCGAGATAAGCCCGCATCCAGTCCTGCTCCGTTGCAGACCATTTTTCCTGATGTAACAGTTGCCTGAGATATGCTTTTGTGTTATACACTATCGCGATGGTTTATTGTAAATACGCTTAGGTGTAAAAAATGGGTGGGTGGGTTTTCATCTTTTTTAATAAAAATTTCATATTAATTTAATCATAATACGAATTTCAACCACCGTCATGATAGTTCAGGAAAAACAACAGTAACAAAATATACCGGTGATCTCCGTTTCGTTGCATATAATCATTGAGCATAGACATCGCGGCAGATAAATGTTCTTTTACGGTATTGCGGGAAATATTCAGTTCATGGGCTACCTCATCATAGGTTTTACCTTCCAGCTTACAACGGGTAACAATCGTTCGTTTCTTTGGAGACAGCTGTTCGATCGCTTTTACGAGCAGGTTATATTGTTCTTCATTCATCCGGGGATTAGCCGGCGGGTCGTCTGTTTCAAGGGAGAGGAAGCTGCGATGCAGCTCTTGTTCCCGCAGCTTTTTTCGTACATACGTGACCGATAGGTTAAAGCTGATCACGAAAAGCCAGCCACTGACAGACTGGTCTGACCGGATCCCTCCGCGCTTCTCCCACAGGCGCGCAAATACCTCTTGCAGTATATCTTCCGTAACAACAGCATCCTTCACAAACTTGAATATGTTGCGGTACACCGCCTGATGATATTTCCAGTACAGGCTATCAAAGGCATTTACATCGTTATTTTGCAACCGTACAACCAGTTCAGCATCGTTTATATTCATATCGCTTCTTTTATATAAATCATACCGTGGAATATAATTTATATTATATGGCTAGAACAAGCCGGGTTTCCCATTTACAATGGCTGTGTTTTCAGAGGTATAAATTAGTAACAAATATTATTATTTAATAATTAAATTCGTATTATTTATAATTCTTAATTATTATATACATAGATAGAACCAAGTAAGTAAAAAAAGTGATGCCCCTCCACGCTTCGTGGAGGGGCATCACCCGGCAAATTACCGCCCTAGCGCCGCTGTTGAGCCACCAGCCATGATTTCAGGGTCTGCCGTTCTTCTTCAGACAGCTTCACCTCATCGCCCAGCGGCATGCGGCCTTTCACAAACACTTCTTCATAAATTGCCGGCGCATGGCGCATCATATTGTTACGGTTAAACACCCGGAAAGGGTTCATCTTTACATGGCAGCTATTGCATTTTGTTTTCAGGATATTGAAAGCCTTTTCTTTGGCGTCGTGATCATTATCATTGGCGAAAGCCGCTACAGCAAAGGCCATCAGTATGGAGAGCGCGATAAAGTGTTTCATAGCTTGTATTGATTTGAAACAAAAGTACCGCGGCTCCTACCGGGAAAATAGAATAAAACCGACAACGCGAAGATTGTCGGCTCAGGATTATTTGATTGAAAGGATTAGCAGGAAGATCAACGAGGTTCCAGCCCTTGAAGCGCTCGAAGCGCTTCAAGGGCTATCTTCGCGAAGATCTTTGATTACTTATTAGTCCTTCGCTCCCGGTACCATATTATTGAGATCAACCGGGAAGCTGTCGTACTTGTTGTACAGCTTCAGGAATTTGGAAGGATCTACCGGCTGTTCGCTGAAAATGTCTACCAGTCCGCGGAAGAAGCCTTCTCTTTTCTCTGAGGGGTTGAAGATGAGCGTGAGCACTACTTCTTCATCGCTATCGTTGGCAAAGCCATGCGGCGTAAAGCGCGGCACATACACTACTGATCCGGGCTGCAGGTAATGGGTATCATCGCCGGCATATACCGTGAGCGTACCTTTATTGGCAATAAACGTTTCATCCATAAAGCGGTGATAATGCAATTTGGCGCCCACCGTATGCGGCGGCAACACGATCTCATACACGCCCAGCCGGCTATTGGACATTTCGCTGGTTACCTTGAAAGTAAAGGATATACCGCCCACGCCTATACGTTCTCCGGCGCCGGGCTGATGGATAGTAGCGTTATTGGCGAGTTGATCTTCCAGGTAATCTATCTGTTTCATAATATTTAAATTTTATGAAGACAAAATTCCGGCAAGCCAGCACGAAAAACATTTACAAATGTTGATACTTCAAAAAAATTATAGTTCAGCGCGGATACGGCTCAATTGCGTGGGAGTAATACCAAGATAGGAAGCGATCTCGTGTTGTTTCAAGCGATGTTCCAATGCGGGGAATTGCGCCAGGAATGCGGCATAGCGGCTTTTAGCGGTATCATAGCGCAGGGATATTTCCTGTGGTTCTTTTTCTATCACCCAATGTATTTCGAGGTAGCGGATATATAGCGCCGCCATATCAGGATAGATGGTGGTCAGCTTTTTAAATTCATCAAAATGATATTCCAGCACGGTGGTATTTTCCAATGCCTTAATCGTAAACTGGCTGGGGCTTTTGGTGAGCATGGCACTCACAGATGCGGCGAAAAATGTTTCCGGGAAAAACCTTTTGATCACCACATCGCCATTCGGGGCCGTATAGTATTGTGAGAACAATCCCTTCACCACATAAGCCACCATCCGCGGCACCTGCCCTTCTGCCACCAGCGTTTCATGCCGTTTGTAGATACGCTCTGTAATAATCCCTTCCCACGCCTGCCGGCTCTCCGCCGACAGCGGATGATAACGCGCTGCCTTATCCCAGAAGTTACTCATGAAGTAAAACTAAGAAGGATTTACGAATTTATTGATTTACGGATTTATTGATTTGATTGAAGCGGAGATGGCGGCATTGCTCCTCTCCGCTTCAATCAAATCAATAAATCCCTAAATCAATAAATCCCTAAATTCTATTGCTCTGCCAGCTCCTTTATTTTTTGCAAGGCCTTGGGCCAGGTATCTTCGAAATAAGACAGGTAATCCTGTGCGATATCCATCTGCACCTCCAGCGTTGTTTGTCCGTTTTTTTCGCGCAGTGTATAGTTTTCCAGGGAGCCGTTCCATTCCTGCGCGTCTGCACTTTCATAATTTTCCACGCCATTGGTTACGGTGCCGAGATGGCGGATAGACATATATTCTCCAGGGATGCTTTCTGCTACTTCGGCTACCATGCCGCTGTCTGTACTGTCCACGAAATGTATCTTGCTGCCTTTCTTCCAGTCTGTTTTTGCACAAGAGCCTTCATAGAAGATAGCCGCCCACTGGCGGTAGCTGTCATCTGTCCAGAGTACGTCCCACACCTTGTTGCGCGGGGCATTGATGAGAATAGAGAATTGTTTGTTGGGCATGACATGTAGTTTTATAGGTTAATGATACAAAATTGCCGCATACTACCATAAAATATACGGGGAAATCATGACAACATAGGGCGCTGATCATGCCAGCATTTGTTTGAAAATCCATCAATTTTTGCTACCTTGGATAAACGTAACCCCATCATAGTATACCCCAATTGTTGACATTTTGAATTGAAACAAATGCAAACGCTTATCAGAAAAACTGAAAGAGCTGAAACACCTGCCACAGAGGCCGCCCCACATGCCAGCACCGGACAAATCATGCAGATGCCCGAACAGCCAATAATACAACGCAAATGCGCGCATTGCCAGGAGGAAGAGGAACAGATCCATTTGCGGCCTTCCGATCCTTTTATTCAAAGGAAAGAACAGGCTGTCAGCGACAGCACCACTGCCGCCATCAACAGCAGCCGGGGCGGCGGAAATGAGCTGCCCGCCAATACCAGGCGCTTTATGGAAAATGGCATGCAGGCGGATTTCTCCCAGGTACGCATCCATCATGATGCGGAGGCGGCAGCGCTCTCGCGCGACTTACAGGCACAGGCCTTTACAGTTGGCAATGACATCTATTTCAACGAAGGGAAATATGAGCCGGAAACAGCCAGTGGCAAGCATCTCCTGGCACATGAACTCGCACATACCTTGCAACAGTCCGGCGGCGCCGCCAGAAAGGTGCAAAGGTTTATCGATGAGCCACAACTGGCTGCCACACCGGCCGCAGACATCATGCGGGATGATAATTATATCGATAACAATATCAAAAGCCTTACCTACTGGGCCGGCGAACAGGCCACCATCCACTATAACGACGGCACCGACCTGTTAATAGGCCTGGTACCCGATTGGGTGAAGCCGCCATTGGAAGGCATCGACTACCATACCGTAAGGAGCGAACATGCGCAGATGGTCCCCGAACCAGGGCAAACCGGCAGTGTTGACTTTGTGCCTAACGTGAGGAAGATCAAACCCGCGCCAGGCATGAGCGCGCAGGACGTGATCCAGTTTGCGCGGCAGCGGGCCACCTTCCATGTGGATGCTGCCAGTCGCCGTATCATGCCCACCATCATCAACAGCGTTACGGCGCCCATCCTCTGCGAAACCTTGCGCACGGCGGAGGTAGAGTGGATCAAACAATTTGATGCCGTAGCCAAAGGAATGGTGCAGATACTGGAAAAACTGAAGACGATCATTATCCTGAGAGGCTTCCTGCCTTCCGGCGCGCCCGGCACGCTGGGCACGGGCGGCGGTAGCGGCACCCTTGGCAGGGGTGCAGGCCGTATCGGCAGCGGTGCAGGCGCCGCCACCGTAGACGCTGTAAGCGCCAGGGCCATACCCAAACTGTTACAGTTCTTCACAAAACTGATCGCCAATCCTGGCGTGGAAGACAGCATCGCAGTGGAAGGCGTTAATTTCGGCGGCGTCAAAGCCACCGTGGAAGGCACCACCCTGCGCATCACACGCTTATCTATTGAAAACACATTGCGGGGTACGGCGCAAGGCAAAGGCCTGGGCCGGCTGATGGCGGCAGCCTTTGAACAGGCTGCCATACAGGCTGCGCGACAGGCGGGCCTCTCCGCCGCAAGGGTTAGCGTTAGCACCGTTGTGAATGCAGCATGGGGCACCTATCTGCAATCTATCGGCTATGAAATAGAAATAGTAGCAACACAAACCGGGTTCACAAAACTATGGACCAAAGTGCTGACGCTGTAATTGCTTTAGTCAACAACTTTGATCTGGTACTGCGTTAGCAGCCCCGGCAAACCAAATACAGAGAAGCAGGCTTTTGCCATTTTATTATTATTGGGATCTATCACGAAATTCACGGCCGTACTGAAGTCTGTGGCACTAAGATTGGTTTGTGCAAAGTTCGCCGCCGCCAGGTCACAGGAACGGAATACGGCGCCCGAAAGATCCGTTTCCATAAAATTTACTTCTTTCAATGATGATCCGGCAAAGATCGTTTTCGGCATTTTCTTGCTGGCAAAAGAGGAATAATCCAATACACAATTATCGAAGGCCACACCGAAGAGAAAATCATTGCAGGTATTGAAATGAATGCCGATCATCTTACAATCCTTGAACTGTGCATTGTTCAGCGTAGTGCCCTTCATCTTCATCATCGTCAGGTTACAGCCTTCGAATGTACAGTCAATAAATTTACAGGCAACAAAATCGCTGTCTGAAAAATCGCATCGTACAAATTGGCAGTTTTCATATTCTTCTTCCGAAAAGGATTGAGCGGAGAAGGAAGCAGAGTCGAATGTTTGATCGAGATACATGAAGATGAAATTACGGATTTATGGGGAGATATTCATGCCGAAGGCCTTGAAGCGCTTTGAGCGCTTCAAGGCCTTCTAACCGCAGTTATGCTACATTAGTAATAATGTGGAACGCATTAAGGCTACCGCCCTTGAAGCGCTCAAAGCGCTTCAAGGGCTTTCTTTGTTTAATTACAAATTCAAATCCTGCACTCCCGCTACTTCTGTAGATATCTCCCCTAACCAGCCGCCTTCTGCGCGTACGCCGGTATATACTCTGATGAAATCTACGCCTTTCAGTTTTACCGGCTGCCCGTTCTTGTCTACCGCCCAGCTGATCTTGATCCTGGCCTTATCATCGTTATTGGCCCAGTTGTCGGCATAGCCGAAAAGCACGGCCGTGCTCACAAAATAGCTGCCATTACCGGATTGGTCTTTCACGTTTTCAGCAGAGAGACGCGTGCCGGTGAAAGTAATGCTATCGCCCTTCCACTGCGGATAGTAAGGCTGGCTATGAAAAACGTTGCGCGACAGATACCCTTTATTTCCCTGGTTATCTTTCCAGCGGATATAGCTGGTATCAGAGAAGTAAGGATACTTATCGCTGGTTTCAGGCGTTTTATTTTCGTTGGGTTTGTAGTAAGTGATCTGGTAGTTCCTGATCGTACCGGGTTTGCCATGTTCAGAGCCGGCGATCTCATACCATTCATCATCGGGCAAGCCATTGCCATTGGCATCGTAAGATACCTGGATGATACCGGGTTCCGACCAATTGGTGAAGGCATTGCCTTTTACCGTGAAGCTGAAGCTGTCGGCTACATTGCGGATGGTATGATCGAAGCCCATCACTACATAACCGCCGAAGCCGCCGAGGTGGATAATGCCATCGTGCACCAGCGTGCTGTCAGCACGTTTGATCATGGCCGCTTCATTGTCGCCGGAATTCCAGCTTGGCATCTCATGCACGAACTGTCCGGGTGCGGGCTGGTAATCGAATACTTTCGCAACGCCGTTACGATAGGTTTTAGCGCCTACATTCACCACTACTTCCTGTTTGCTGGAACCCGCGCTGTTAGCGGCGGTGAACACCAGCGTGTAAGTACCTGCTTTCGGGAATACCTCTGCCAGGTTTTGTGTGAGCGCCAGGGTATCATTGCCCATCGTCCAGTAGAATTGCGCTTTGTCGGCGTTCTTTACTACGGGATTGATACGCAGCCATTGCAGCTGGTCTACGCTGAAACCGCCGCCGGGCACGGTGATGCTCACTTCCGGTTTAGCAACCCCGGGGGTGTCGTCGTGCTTGGAACAGCTGGCGAATGCTGTTCCCATCAACATCATCACGAGTAAATGTCTCTGCTTCATATTTTATTTTTTGTGTTGATAATTACCTGGGGAGAAATGCAATGTGTGCGGGGATATCGCCGGTGGTCACCGACCATTTCTTCTTACCGCCTTTATCAAAGCAGTAAAGGGTTCCGGGCGATACGTAATCTTTGGCGTCTGTTACATAAATATCTTTTGTAACAGGATTCACTGCGAGGCCATAAGGCATTTTGATCTGCAGCTCGGTACCATCGGTAATGAAGTTATTGTTGATCGCTGTTTCTGTTTTTACGTTGATCATGGAATAGGTCACTTTCCAGTCGCTGGTCTGGTAGCTGAATGCAGAGCCATAGATATAAGCGGTGTCGCCGGAGATGCAGATATCGCTGGCGGGTACGCCGAAACGCTTTTTCACAGCGTCTGTGCGGGTATCTATCGCAAAGATATCGGGCTGTATTTTGAAGTAGTCGCCGCGGGAGCTCACATATAAATCGCCATAGCTGTCGGCCTTCAGGTGATGCAGGTTCACGGCCACATTGATCTTTTTGATCTCTTTGAAAGTACCAAGATCGATCACGGAAATGGTGCTGTCGTACTTGGGTACGAGATAGCCGCCGGAATTGGCTACATATAGTTTGTTGCCTGCGATAGCCATTTCTTCCGGCTGGTAGCCTACGGTGGTGCTGCGGGTGATCTGGAGGGTGGCGGTATCCACTTCCGCTACCACGCCGATGGGCGCATTGGGATCGATCTTTACCGGTCCGGCATAAGAACTGATATAGGCTTTACCGTTAGCAAAGGTGATGTAACGGCAGTTGGGAATATCTATCTGTGTAATCCTTTTGGCGGTGGCGGCATCCATCACTTCTACCTTGTTGGATACATTGATCACCGCATACAGTTTGCCGCCATACACTTGTATATCATTGCCCACATCGCCCAATTCCTTTACCACATTAGGGTTGACGGTAGCATAGATATTTTTCCGGTAGATGCCGGTGGTATAGTCGAAGAAGTCGATAGACGCTTTGTTGCTGCCCATGTTCGCTTCATTGAGCAGGTAGAAGCCGCGGATACTGTTATTCACCGGCGGCTGCAAGGGCGTTTCCACCGGCGCCACGATGGCATCTTCCTTACGGCAGCTATGCAACAGTAAGGCGGCCAGGGGCAGCATCCAACAGTAACGCATAAACGATTTTCTCATACACATAATTTTCAGATATTGATAGTGAAGATGAACTTGTAGTTCCTGCCGGGCATCGGGTAATTCAGCACGACATCGTAATATTGATTGAACAGATTATTGACCTGAGCGCAGAGGCGTATGGCGGTTTTACGCCATTGCAGTTGCCGCCCCAAAGCGATATCGCTGGTGTACCAGGGCTGCACATAATTTTCCGGTATATTGGCTTTGCCGTTATACCGCTCGCCAGTGTAGATCAGGCTGTAATTCGCGTCCCACTTGCCATACAGCGCCCCGAGGATGAAGGAACCGCTATGCCAGGGGATGTATAATATCTGGTCGCCATAATAGCTGCTTTTAGGGTCTGTAAAATCCTGTGCGTGCTGGTACGTATAAGTGAGGCGTGTGTTCAATGTTACAGCATTGGCGATCTGCCAGGCGGCAGCGGCTTTCACATCTACCCCTCTGATCTCTACCTTGCCGAGGTTCATCATCGTCCAGCGGAACTGGCTCACCGTGGGCATCGCCACGATCTTGTCGGTAACATGGTTGTAATAAGCGTCGGTTTCTATGTTCAGCTGCTGCAATATTTTGCCGGTGAAAGTTTTGTTCCAGGACAGGCCCAGGTCGTATTGCGTAGTAAATTCAGGGTTGAGATAAGCATTGCCGATCTCTGAATAATAGAGATCATTAAATGTGGGCATGCGGAAGATGCGCTTGTAGAAAGCCTTCAGGCGCCAGGCGGGGCCGAAAGGCTGCCATGACACAAATACGGCTGGCGTAAGCTGTTGCTGTGAAGGCGCGCCCACTTTGCGTTGCACGTCTTCATTCACCACCGTACCGAGCAAACTGGCCATGGCGCTGAACTTCGTAAGATTGATAGCAGTAGCGGCGGCTACCAGCGTGGTATAACGGCGGGGATAGGCAAAGTTCACCAGGTCGGCATCGAGGCGGTTCCATTGGAAATCGGCCGACAGCCCCACATTCCACCAGGAGGTGATGGTGAACTGATTAGCGGCAGAGCAATAAACTTCCTGCTGCCGGTAGTGGTTATCTACGTATAATGCGGTGGAATCGGGAGCGAGATATCTCGTATAGTCGTTAGCGTATTTTGCATTCAGCAACAGGCTGTAATGTTTGCTGATATCCTTGCGGAAGCTCGACTGCACGAAGATGTCGCGGTCCCACTGCCGGTCCACATGCCCGAAAACCCCGTTCACTACAAATCCCGGGAGGCCGTGTTCGGCATTATAAAAATACGCTTTGCCGCTCCATTCGCCGCCGTTGATCACGCCGTTGAGGCCTGCTTCCACGCGCACGGCGTTGACGTCGCCATTCAGCCGGATGGCGGTAGTATCGTAGCCATTTTTTTTGCTATAGCGGAATTTATAGCGCCCGTTGGCATTTACCCATTCGGTGCTGAGCGTGGCGGATACCTTTTTGCTGATGCGTTGCTGCCACAACAAAGAGGGGTTGAAAAGCCCGAAGGAGCCGGTTTTCAGGGTACCTCTCAGGTGCGTGCGGACGCCCTCTTCGAAATGCGGTTTCAGGGAGCTGAGGTAGATGGCGCTGGCAGCGGCGAAATCGCGCGCGGGCTGGAACACATTACTCTTCTGGCCATTGTACAGCGTGATGGACTCCATATTATCGAGTGAGAATTTCCCGAGATCTATTTGTCCGTTCTGCGCGTTGCCGAGCTGGATGCCATCGTAGAATACGCCCGTGTGACTGGTGCCCATGCCACGTACATCCACGGTTTTGAGGCCGCCGATACCGCCATAATCTTTTACCTGCACACCGGAGAAAAAACGGATGGCATCAGCTACCGACTGGCTGCCGAGTCTTTGTAAAGTGGCGCCCTGAAGCTGTTGTCCCGGCATCACCTCACGGGCGCTGCGGGGCGCCGTTACCGACACTTCGCGCAGGTGTGTGAGCTGCAGGCTGTCTTGCTGCTGCGCCTGTGCAGTGGCGGCCAATAGCAACAAGCCGCTGACCTTTTTTATAAACGAATATCCCCGTTCATGGAAACGCATCATGCTAACCGGTTTGATAAAATATCAACGGCCTTCGTTTCAGGAAAGATCAATATGAAATAATAAGTATGCAGGGCATGCCTGCCATATGATTATTTCCAAGCTTCATTCCACGAAAGCTTCGAAAACCAACATGCATGGCAGGTATTCTGACTTATCTCTGCGACAGGCGGCCTTCCCATTGAAAACCAACAGTGGCCTGTATGAGGGCCTGTGCATTTGCGAGACTTACAGCAGCGGGACTGTCCGGGATTTGCACCCGAGTTCCCTTTTAATCACCGGCATCCGGGATGGACGCCAGCGAACCATTGCGCGGCAAAGATATAGTAATAATCGGGGATTTTGTTATCATTTCTTTCTGCGGAGCAGATAAGCGGCGCTTACGCCGAGGTAGCGGTTCTTCTCTGTATATATGTCGGAGTAAGTAATATTGGTCAGTCCCAGGCTGTAATTGACACTGAAGACCCATTCACTGTGCAGCTCATAGCCTGCTATGAAATTAGCGCCGGCATCGAAAGGCCGGTAGTGAGGCGCTACATCGTTGGCATCTGTTTGTTTGCTGAACTTGATATGTTCCTCAATCCTGCGCCCGCTGCTGGTTTTGGCTTTGATCATTCCTTCTACACCGAAAGCCAGATATGGCCCCATCCCTGCGAAAAATTTGTTTGATCCGGCTTTCAGCTTGTACAACACATTTATTGGCAGCTCAATATAACCCAGTCTGGTCGTGTAACTCACTGTTCCGCCACCGTCAAGCGTGGTGATTCCATTTCCCTTATAGCCTTTCCGGCTATATAACAGGTCCGGATGCATTGACCAATTAGCCGACAAAGGAATATCTACCGTGAAGCCTGCATGAAAAGTAGAAAGCACATCGTAGCGTTCCCGCACCCGTGGTGCATCTGCCATCGGCTTGAAGAAAGAACGGATGTTGGAAAGCGTATAGCCACCTTTAATGCCAAAATCAAACTGGGCAAGGGTTACAAGATGACAGGCCAGCAGCGGCAATAACAACATTATTTTTTTCATATAGTGGTACAGGTTAGATATAAAGATAGTGCAATAACAGGGAGATGATCCACCAAAAGATGATGCTTCTTATCAAGGTTATTCTGCGGCCAGGAGCCTGAGGGGATTAATAGTTTGCCTGCCCGATCTCCAATCCGGAAAACAATGACGCGCCATTGGTACGGAAACGGAAAAATGTTTTGAACTCGCCCCACTGATCGCTGTGATAGCGGCCGTAAACGGCGAGGCCATGCTCTTCTACCTTGTCGATAGAAATAAATTTTTCATGTCCTAATGCCTGATCGAAAAACACATGAAAATTGATCTGACGGCCATCGTCAGTAAGCGTCGCATCTGGCGTGAAGCAGGCATACCATGCGTGGCTGTCGCCCGCCTGTAAGGCCGCTATGGCGGCTTTCACGGCAGCGTTGGTGAGCAAAGCAGTATTCATGACGGGGTTGTTTTTGAAAGTGGATGTTGCAGGTAGATGATCAACAGGTTGAGCAACAGGAAAGGCACTTCGATGGCAGCTCCTTTGAGCGATTGCACCGACAATTGCAAACAGATGATCAGCAGGATGCCTGCCGCCATCAGGAAGTTACCCGCAATAAAGGTGGGCGGCCAGAGTATCAACATGGCGCTGAGCATCGTAATAGCGCCGGTGAGCTTTACTGCGCCGCTATTGAAATGCCAGCGTTCAAACATCTCCAGCATCTCAGGTTTGCCGCTCCACATGGCCCAGCCTTGCTTGAGGCCCATGTATACGGCGAAGAGAATTAATGCGGTGTTTAATATTCGGATAAGCATAACAATGAATTAAAAAATCCCGCGCCTTTAGTGAGGGGCTAGTCTTATTTATTAGGATATTCAAAACCGGTGGCGACCTCTTTTGTTTTGATAGGCCTCACTTCTATGCTCGCAGTGGGTACATAGTCAAATTCAGGATTACGTTGCGCGATGCCGATGGCCTCTTCCAGGCTCCCGGCCAGTATATGATAGTAGCCTACCTGCACTTCGCCGCTGGTAGCAAGCGGCCTTTGCTCCCAGTGGCCACCGGCGCGGGAAAGCACCATTCCTTCGCGCAAGAGGGGCTGCGCAGAAATCAGTTGCCCTGCGGCTTTCAGCGCATTGATGTATACTTCGCACTGCCTGACGAAGGCAGTATGTTCTTCCGCTGGCAGGGCCGCTTTGGCATCGCCCTGGTTGCGGATCAGCAGCATGAACTCTTTCATAAGAGATGATTTATGTTATTCAAATCTCGGAGTTTTCCGGGAAAAAGCTATACTCATCAATAGCTCCGGCTGTAGCGGGGAGAGAAATGAAGGTACAAAATTTTTCTCTATGACAATAAAACCTTAACCTGCACTTTGTTCAGAATATCTTATTTTGATGTCCGATTTGACAATTAACCCTGTTTAGTAATTAACAACTCCAAATATGTTACCCACCAAACTAACAAGATTTTTCCTGATTATTGTCATGTTAGGACTATGTACCATCTATGCATGTCGAAGGGAAGCCTTCAACATTCAGCATGGGCAACCGTCAACCATCCCGGTTGACAAGATAAAAACAGCATTTGAAAAGCAAGGAATAAATAGCAGGTTATCGCGCTATTTTAAAGACTCACTTACTATTCACGAAATACCCGACTGGCAAAACCTGACTCAAAAGGTCGAAAACGACACCACTACATTCTTTTATATTCCTCTTGTGAGCATGCTATCTACTTCCACACATTGGTATCTGGTCAATCAGGTGGGGTACAAAGATTTTCTAATCGTAAAACTGAGGTCAGAAGTGTTTAGTTTTTCCAAAGCGAGATACGTTCGAACCCAAAGTAAAACCGCTTCAAGTCAGTTCAGGTTCGTGGATTTCTCGGGCAAAATGCTCCTGGATAATTTTGTTAACGGGATTCATGTTTATCGTTACAAGGCAGGCAAACTGCAAAAGACTATTGCTGGCAGAACAACAACAGAGAGTATTGTTTGTGATAATGAATGTACCTGGACCAAATGGTGTGAAAGGGGGCCAAATGTGACAGTTACAGTAGGCGAGGCGGGCGCAAGCTGTCCATATCCCGAAGATGGTCCGGAGGTCATTGACTGCGGAACAATTGGCGCCGGGTCAGGGTGGCAACTGACTAACACAGAGACGAGCAACTGCACAGATACAAATCCTGATCCCAATCCCAATCCTCTTCCAACAGACCCAGGAGGGACCGGTGGAAGCAACCCGGCCCTGGAAGGTTACGTAATGGTTGCGCCGGCGCATCCTATTACTAACATCAAGGAATATCTGCGATGTTTTGTTCCTACCAGTGGCGCTAAGGTGACCATTTTTGCAGAACAACCAAAGGACGGTAGCAGGGTGGTAATTGATGGCATATTTGGACAGCAGCGAGTAGGACATGCGTTTATTTCGATTGAACAGACCACTTCTTCGGGAACCGTTGTACGTACATTTGGTTTTTACCCTAAGAATCATGCTGGTGTATTGGACCCTAGCGATATACAGGCATTTGGAATTGACGAGGCACATGCATTCAGTGTTAGCATTTCTACCAATGTTACAGGAACACAGTTATCAGCCATCCTGAATGTTGCGTACTCAGCGCCATCAATGTACAATCTTTACAGTTATAATTGCACAAATTTTGCTTTGGATGTTGCCAATGCAGCTGGACTAAATCTTCCATATACAAAGGGATCAATTTTCCCTGGTTGTAATCCGGCAGATTTGGGAGAGGATATACGAAAAACGCCGGGTGCAAATAAATCGCCAGGCAATGCTCCAAGCGACACTGGAAATTGCAAATAAAATCTTACATATGAATATCTTCGTAATTATTGCAGCCTTCATGATGTTAAAGCCCGCTCCAAATCAATCAGCGATACCGGACTGGGATCAGGCAACTTCTATAGAACTATTTCAGTGGATCAGGTTTGATGAGACGATCATCACACTTAAAGAAGCCGATATTAGAAAACAGCCATGCAAAAAATTGGATTTGAAGGAGACGCTGGATATCCTGAGAACAACTCAAATACTAAAGGGCCCTGCCCCATTTTATTGGACAGGCGCGACCTTCCCAATGATTATTACCTTTAAAGATGGAAGCAAAAGAATCTTTTATCTCAACAAATGGTATAGGAATTACTTTGATCCTATCACCAAGACTGGCTTAATCATTTCTGAAGAAAAAGGCGATGCCTGGCGTGAGCTGATTGAAGCAAATCGTCCGTCCTCAAATCCATAAAATAAAAAGCAGATTATCCGTCATTTCTTCTCAAACTCAAACTCCACCTCATTCGCCCAATGCACTTTCCAGTCAGGATGAAAGGCACGTGCATTCAGTTTAGATACACTCCGGTCCCTGGCCAGTTCCATACAGCTGCCAGGGGCGCCATTATCATTCACACGGAAGGAAAGCTTCACGCGGCGACCGGCATCCAGCGCGGCTTTCACGTCGGGTAGCTCTTCCCAGGGGATGGCGCATTCGGTGATAACCGTGTTGCCTTCACGGCGGATAACCAGCTGCCCCTTCTTCACCGGACCTTCCTGTGCCGACTTCGGCTGCCGCGGGAAAAAGTGTTTGCGGTTCATGCCCGGCGCCAGCAGGCGCCAGATCTCCGTTCCGCCGCCATAACGCTCCGCTACGGGATTGAGGGCGTATTCGTAATCAGTGCATTTATATCCTGTGTAGCGCGGCATCGTGCCGGGCGGACAAGCCAGCATACCATCCTGGCCTTCAGGCAGCACGTTGAAAGCCAGCAGCACATTGTCGTAGGCATAACCCAAACCGGAATTATCCGGCGTAACGGGATTCTTCTGATAAGTGAAATGCCGCACGCCTGCCGGCCATATCAATGGCCATTTCACTTCTTCCTGCAATGGCAGCAAAGCCACACCGGACGGCAGTTGTGTGGCCAAGCCGGGAAAATAATATCCCGCGCGGCCATATACGTTTTTCCAGTTGCCGCGCGTGTCGAAATCTTCTTTTATCAGAGAGGCAGTATTGCCGCTGGCTTCGCCGGGCAAGTCATCAAGCAGTATGGCGCCGAGCTTAACAGTATACCACCAGCCATAGCTATGCAATACGATACGTACTTTGCCTGACAGGCGCAACACTTCCCAGGCGCCATTCCAGAGATTTCCGATATTCCTTTGCAACAGTTGCCGGCCGCTGCTGTCATACACTTCCATCGCTGCACCGGATACGCGCAGGTTGGGCAGGTACAGGGCTGCCTGCATAACACGGCCCGGCGGCAATTGCAAACTAATGCCAAAGCTGTTCGTGTTATCGCCGTTTTCGAGATAGCGCAGGATACGGCCATCGCCCTGCGGGTGTTGCAATGCGGAGCTGTCCTGCATCGCGACTGGCACAGCGCTCTCCTTGCTGAGCAGGGCACGCTGCATATCCATCGCATAGGCGGTATCGGGATAAAAGAACTCGTCGTCCGGGCGCTGCTCAAAACGATAGGCGCCCGGATGCGGCGTGCTGTCGGCCACTTTCGCGGCAAAGTAAAAATTATGTTCGTCGTAGGCGAAATAGCCGGTGGCATAACCGGTAGCTTTGGTATCAAAGTTTTTAAACGGATACCAGGCCGCCTCGGTCAGGCTCACCACCGCGGCGCCTTTGCTGCTCACGGTTTGCGGCAGGGCGCTTGCCCAGTCGTCTAATTTTCCATCTACGTATATGCGTAAGCGTGATATCGTGTTCACATGCATATCTTCTTCCTGTACGGCGATGCCATCGGCGCCGGCATCGAGGTGCACACGGAGATGATAGGTATTGTTGGCAGCGGCTGTGCCGCCGGTGATCTTCACCGGGATGGTTTTCGTTTCATGCGGCGCCAGTGTAATACTCGCCGGTGCATCGGTTTGCAGGCCGGCTAAGGACACCTGCAATTTCGCCTGTATCGGACGATTGAGGATATTCGTGAGTTGCAGCGGCATCACCGGCGATTCGCTGATGCGGGCGGTCATATCTCTAGGGATGATCTCTACCGGTTCATAACCCTTGATGCGGGCGGTTTTGAGGGCAGATAGCAAAGCGGCAAACGAGCCTTTGGAGCCATCGGTACGCAGGTAGTATCCCTGACTGTTGAGCGGAACGCGCAGGTGGCCATTGGCAGACGGCATGCGGTTGCCATAAAAATCGTATAGCCGGAACCGTGAGTCGTCGGGCAGGGTCAGCTCTCCCCCGCTCAGCGGCTGCCAGCTATTGAGTAATTGTTGCAGGCTATCGCTCACCGGCGCTCCTGCGGCGATGGCGGCCCTGATCTTTTCCTTCGCCGCGATTTCAGACAGGCCGCGCACATTGCGGAAAAGCACATGCTCCGGGCCGAAAGCTTCTCCAATATCTCCACACACTACGGCAGTGCCGTCATCCGCGGCTTGTTC
The DNA here is from genome assembly GCF_902167635.1 of Chitinophaga vietnamensis. Classification (GTDB taxonomy): domain Bacteria; phylum Bacteroidota; class Bacteroidia; order Chitinophagales; family Chitinophagaceae; genus Chitinophaga; species Chitinophaga vietnamensis. The sequence continues at coordinate 943,401 of NZ_CABHMS010000002.1, read as the reverse complement.
GCCATCGAACACCATGATCCAGGGCAGTCCTTTGGTAAAAAGTAATGTTTTGAAGTTACGCTCTCCTACCAGGTGTTGCACAGCGCCTAGGGCCGCAGCGGGCGACCAGGTATCAGGTATGCGGTCGATCTCCCTGATGCCGGATGGCGTACGTTCTTTTACCGTGAAGTGTTCACCGCCACGGCCGCCGGTGTACATATATCCGGCGTAAATGCCCATGGAGCGGTCGTATCCGGCGGAGCGGCAGGTGGCTACGCTGAGGCCTATACGATCATCGGTATTACCCACCCAGCTTTCGGTGTCCCATATTTTCACGCGGCCACGGGGCGATTGCCGCTGTATCCATTCCGGATAGATAGCCGGCGATTCAATTCCCTGGTAATGAATAGAACAAAAATCGAAGATGGGTAGAAAGGTCATCTTGCCATCTGCGAAGAGTTTATCCCAGGCATTGGAATTGGAATCGCCGCCACCTACGAGCACGTCGGCTCCTGTTTTCCGGGCATCCAGTACCGCGTTTGCCATCGCTCTATAGATCTCGCGATAACGTGGAATATCAGCCTGCCAGCCGGAGATGGAAAGTCCTTCCCATGGCTCATTCCATAAGCTCACAGCTGTTACAGGCCCTTTGGGCCATCCGTATTGTGTACAGAGGCGGTTTACAAAACGGCGGAAATCATCATCATACGAAGGCAGCCACACATAATCCTGTTTGGTCTTCTTCATCACATGTGCCGAGTCGAGGAAAGCGCGCGGCCGGCCCAGCGGCTGCGGAGCGCTGCCAGCGCCGAACATCAGCAATACCGTGATGTTCTTCGACTGGTACTCTTTCAGCTTACGGTCTATCTCCTGCATCTTTTGCGTATAGTCGTCGGCGGTAGTAGGCGTATAATCCACGCCCATACGTATCGCCTGTACGCCTACACGTTGCAGGAAGTCGGCGCCCATGTCATCGAGCGACTGCTTCGGATACTGTATCCTTTTGGGCGAGGCGGCATAAGTGCGCACCAGGCTGGTCACCAAACGACGGCCATAGCGGCCGAGGTCCATCACCAGCGCATAACCACCAAAGGTATCGGGTATCTCCGGCGCCTGATCGATGTTCACATATCCATCTGCCGCTATCTTTATCTTTACCGGTATCGATGCTATCTCCTTTAATTTCACCACCTCGGGCAGCCATATATCACCAGGCCTTCCGCGGGTGCCATAGCTGATCACGTCTATCCTGCCATCGGCTACCAGCGGCGCTTTGAGATGGTTCACTATCTGTAAGGTGTAAGATGGCTGCTCTCCCGGCCACAGCACATTGCTGTGCGTGGAAGAACGGATCACCGTTACATCATAATCGTATTGCCGCTGATTATTCTTCACGCCAAACACCTGTTCATAATTCACCCATTCCTGTGGCGCTTTCATCTGTGCCATGCTATTGAAACTGACGATCATCGCGAGCATCAGCATACCGGTACCTCTCTTCATAAATTATTGTCGGATAAATTTTCTTTGTCCTACCACCTTGCCGGTGGCAGCGTCTGAAAGTATGAGTACATAAGCGTTTACGGGCAAACGGCTTACATCTACCTGCAACTGCCCGTTATTTTGCAGATGTGTAGTGCTGATCAATTTACCGGAGAGATCGTAGATATTACATCGCAACTGCTGCACCTTGCTTTGTTTGAGTGTGATATGCAATACATCAGTCGTGGGGTTTGGAAATACCAGTAACCTGGCCTCCGTAGCTGCGGGATGCGCTATGCTGTCGGCCGCCGCCGGCGCCACTGCCGGCGTCCAGCGATGCAGCACGATCTTGTTGCCATTGTAATCATCTTTGGTGATGTAATATTCTCCATTGCTGCGATGATACGCTTTGATGCCGTATTCAGAATCCACGTCGTTGCCTACATACACGGCGTTGCTGGAGGTCATGGTGAGCACCAGCGTACCGGTAGTCAGATCAAACACGTCGATATCAGGAATAGCATAATAACCTACAAAAAGATAATTGCCTGCGGCAGACATGGACTTGGCCTGTGCGCGGCTCAGCGTGATCACCAGGTTGGGCGTGCGGTTGCCGGCCAGCCAGCCGCGGTATACTTCGATCCTGTTGCCTATCAGCGTCCAGTCGGTATTACCGCCGGCCAGCACCATCACATCGCTCGCGGGAATGTATTCAATGCGGTTCAACCTGGCAATAGACGCAGGTGTTGGCGTAGATACCACCGGCCCCCAGATTGGTTTGCCATTGGCCGCGAAACCGGTGAGCGGATAATATTGGATTGCATTGGTTTTATCCAGCGAAACCCAGAGGCCGCCGAGAGAATCCAGGCAGAAGCCATTGCGCACTTTGGAAATGGTGTCGCCGGGGATAGCGATATAGCCGTCTGTGGCGGGGTTGAAATAATAAGTATAGAAGATGTCTGCATTCTGGTTACAGGCCACTAGTATCTTATGACCGCCTACATTCGCGAGATGCCCGAAATGTTCGCCACGGGAATGATCGCTCCACTGGATGCGGGCATCCTGCGGATAGCGGTAAGGATCAACCGTATTGGCTTTGTACACGCCGCCATCGGTACCGTTGTAAGTATAAATGATATTACCGCTGTAGAGGTCCTGACCATCGGTGCCGGCATCGGCGGAAGCATTGCCTTCAAAGTTGAGGGCTTGCAGGGTCCATTGTAAATTGCCGGCGCCATTGTAACAATGGATGTCGGTAGCGCCATTGCGGCCCAGGTCCCAGGTGCCGCCCCAGGGATTGTTGAGCACATAAAGATTGCCGGCTTTATCACGTCCGATGCCCACTACGCGGGTGAAACGTTTAGGGCCGGTCTGGCCACGGATGCCAGTCACTTCATTAAGATAACCGCCGGTATCGCCGAAGGTGCTACTCAGTACAGGCGTTCCCGTTAGGTTATTGTAAATTTTGATATTCATGTCAGGTCCCTGGTCGCCGATCAGCAGTTCGCCGCGGGCGCTGTCTGCATACAAGGCCGAAGGCCTTGCGCTGGCGCCCATCGCGATGCTAACACCTGGCACGCCGGTAGAATCGAATTGCAGCACGGCGCCGGCGGCAGGTTGCGCTACCCATACATTACCGGAGCTGTCTACCGCAATAGCGCCGGGATTGGCCACCGGCCATTGGCGGATAAATACGCCGCCGGTGGTGAACACCGCAACACGGTTGCCCGCAGAATCTGTCGCAAACACGCGGCCGGCGGATACGGCGATACCACGCACCGCATCCACGGTGCCGGCGCTGGCGGCAAAGAGCAGATCGCGCACTTTGGTAGCGCGGTTGTAACGCCCGATCTTGCCGCTGTTGGGCGCCTGCTGTGCCGTAAAAATATAAGTGTCATCGCCACCGATGGCACTGCCTTGCGAGTCTTTGTTGCCGCCCATCGAACCGAGAACAGCGCCATTTTGATAGATACCAATGTTACGTGCCTTTTCATCCCAGAGGGAGGCCGTATATACCACGCCTTCCGGCGATACCCACATGGAACGGGCGCAGTTGCCTACGTGGTTGGCTACATCGGGATAGGTATTTCCCACCCAGGTAGTAGTGTACTGGGCATAGATAGTACTTGCCGACGCTGTCAGCAACAAATAGAGGGATAGAATTTTTTTCATCTTTTTAAAATTTAGACTGATAAAAAGATTTCGTATTTAAAATGGCGATATGAAGATTTTGTTATTTCACCCCTACCAATATATCGCCCCTACGGGGCGCAATGTGGCGGATCAAAATGTTTTGCTACCAATATATCGCCCCGATGGGGCGCAATATGGCGGATTAAAATGTTTTGCTACCAATATATCGCCCCCGATGGGGCGTAACATGGCGGATTAAAATGTTTTGCTACCAATATATCGCCCCGATGGGCGTAATATGGCGGATCAAATGTTTCGCTACCAATATATCGCCCCGATGGGGCGTAATATGGCGGATTAAAATGTTTTGCTACCAATATATCGCCCCGATGGGGCGCAATGTGGCGGATCAAAATGTTTTGCTACCAATATATCGCCCCGATGGGGCGTAATATGGCGGATCAAAATGTTTTGCTACCAATATATCGCCCCGATGGGGCGTAATATGGCGGATTAAAATGTTTTGCTACCAATATATCGCCCCGATGGGGCGTAATATGGCGGATTAAAATGTTTTGCTACCAATATATCGCCCCGATGGGGCGTAACATGGCGGATCAAATGTTTTGCTACCAATATATCGCCCCCGATGGGGCCTAATATGGCGGATCAAAATGTTTTGCTACTACCAATATATCGCCCCGATGGGCGTAATATGGCGGATCAAATGTTTTGCTACCAATATATCGCCCCGATGGGGCGTAATATGGCGGATCAAATGTTTTGCTACCAATATATCGCCCCGATGGGGCGCAATATGGCGGATCAAAATGTTTTGCTACCAATATATCGCCCCGATGGGGCGCAATATGGCGGATCAAATGTTTTGCTACCAATATATCGCCCCCGATGGGGCCTAATATGGCGGATCAAAATGTTTTGCTACTACCAATATATCGCCCCGATGGGGCGCAATATGGCGGATCAAAATGTTTTGCTACCAATATATCGCCCCGATGGGGCGCAATATGGCGGATCAAAATGTTTTGCTACCAATATATCGCCCCGATGGGCGTAATATGGCGGATCAAATGTTTTGCTACCAATATATCGCCCCGATGGGTCGCAATATGGCGGATCAAATGTTTTGTTACCAACATATTGCCCCGTAGGGGCATAATATTGGTAGCCGAAATGCAGGATACCGCCAACCTCGCCCCGTAGGGGCGATATATTGGTAGCCCGGCGGGTTAATAACCATGATTCTGCACCAGCCGCGGGTTACGTCCGATCTCGCGTAAAGGTATAGGCCACAGCGTTTGATCATTGCTAATGCCCAGTACGGCGTTTGCTCTGCCGGTACGTACCAGGTCATAGAAACGATGGCCTTCAAAAGCCAGCTCTTTGAAACGCTCGTTCTCGATCGCTAATGCGAGATCTGTTTCACCATTGGCGGGGAAGTCATGCGCAGAAGGCGCATCCAGCGGCAAGGCAAAGGCACGACGGCGAATCCTGTTCAAAAGATCGATAGCTTCCGTCTGGCGGCCAAGACTATTCAAGGCTTCTGCACGCACCAGCATAATATCCGCCAGTCGTAATGCAATGATATCTGGTTCGGTACCACTGGTAAGGCGGCCGTACTTGTTGACATAAGGCACGGCGGGATTGCCGGTGCTCATGCCTAAAGCCGCCGCCTTGCGGATATCTCCCGGTTCGTACAGGTTGATGATCTTCGTGGTAGGTGCAATCTGATAGCTACCCTGCTGCTTTGCAGCCGGGATACCGTTTACGGGCATATACAAACTGAAAAGCCCATTGCTTTGTTGCGCGGCATTGACATATTGTATTTCAAAAATAGCTTCGGAACTGTTCTTGCCATTCACAGAAAACATATTGCTGTAAGCAGCGGCGCCGCTCGCCAATGTGTATACCGGGCTGTTGATCACATCCAATGCTTTTGCAGCGGCAGAATCATAATTTTTCACACTCAGGTATACCTTTGCCAGCAAAGCTTTGGCGCCGCCCTGCGAGGCACGGCCACGGGTATCTACCACAGCGGAAAACGTAGGCGGCAAGCTGGTTTCAGCGATGCGCAGATCGGCAATGATCTGTTTGTAAACGGAATCTACAGCAGTACGCGCGATGGTGAAGTCGGCATTGAAAGAAGTATATGGCTCCAGCACCAAAGGCACCGCGCCAAATGCTTTTACCAGGTTGTAATAAAAGTAGGCCCTCAAAAAATGGGCTTCGCCAATCAGCTCCTGTTTGCGGTTACCGATGAAGAGGCTGTCGCGCATGCCAGGCACATGTTTCAGCAGATCGTTGGCCCGACCGATACCGGTATAGTTATTCTGCCAGTACGAGGCCACCACGGGATTATCCACCGGGATGCCATGCTGACTAAAAGGCGCATAGTTGATCTGCAAGGCAGTAGCCGCATCGGAGGCGGCGTCAAATGCCACCGGGAACTGCATGGCAATGCTCTGTACTGCCGGATAGATGCCCACTGCGGCGCTCTCGGCGTCGTTGCCGGTTTGCCAGAAATTCTCGTCTGCGATCGTATATTCAGGCACCTGGTTCAGCACTTTTGTGCAGGAAACAAATGCCAATGCTATCAAAAATAATGTGGTCCTTTTCATGGTGCTGCTTTTAGAAATTCACGTTTAAACCGGCCAGGAATGTGCGTGGCTGCGGCTGTACGGCCCAGTCGATACCCAGTTGCGAGTTCTTCACAGACTGGTTCTGTGATTCCGGATCATAACCGGAATAGTTGGTGATCAGGAAGAGATTTTGCGCGCTCACATATACCCTCGCACTGCTGATCTTTACATGTTTGAGCCAGGCGGCAGGCAGGGAATAACCGAAGGTGATATTCTTCATCCGCAGGAAAGAACCATCTTCTACAAAGCGCTGCGATACTTCTCCGTTCGTTAAACTGCCCGGCGTAACTGGATCGTTGAAAACCGCCTTGGGCACGTCTGTATGGGTATTGGCGGCCGTCCATCTTCTCAGCGTGTTGGCGTCACCGTTATTGTAACTGCTCATGCGTTCCAGCATGCTGCGGGTTTGGTTGTACACCTTGTTACCATACGACCAGTACCAGAAGAAACTCAGATCAAAACCTTTGTAGCCGAATGTATTGGTGAGGCCGCCTGTGAAATCGGGTAAGGCATTGCCAAGGATCACCCGGTCTGCTGCCGTGATCTTGCCATCTTTATTAATATCATCATAGATCATATTTCCTGTAGCCGGGTCCACGCCTTTGTTACGATAACCAAAGAACGACCCAACGGGCTCACCTACACGAAAAATGCTGGTAGGCAAACTGGTATTGAAAGAGCCAGGCAAACTTTCAGTAAAATCGGAGCTGGAGGGATCTCCTGCCACCGTTTCAGGTAAGCTCGTAATCTTGTTGCGGTTGAAGTATAAATTGAAATTCGTGTTCCAGGTAAAGGCGCCGCGGATATTCTCTGTATTGATGCCGATCTCCAGGCCTTTGTTCATCAGCTGCCCGATATTTGCGCCATTGGTACGGAAGAAGCCCGACGTATAAGGCAGGTCCAGCTTGAAGATGAGGCGGTTGGTGACCTTGCGGTATACTTCCGCTGTTACGTTGATGCGGTTATCGAGGAAAGACATATCCAGGGCAAGGTTGGTAGCCGTGGTAGCTTCCCAGCTCAGGTCGCGGTTCGATAAAGAGGTAGCAGCAATGCCCGCTTCATTACCGTAATTGTACCCGGTAGAATAGGTAGCAAGTGAAGGGAAGTCATTACCCAATCCTTCGTTATTACCCGTAACCCCCACGCTGCCGCGGAGTTTCAGGTCGGTGAAAATATGCTGTCCTTTCATGAAAGATTCATTGATCACACGCCAGCCCGCTGATATGGAAGGAAAGAAGCCATATTTTTTATTGGCGCCGAAGCGTGACGAACCATCTGTGCGCAGCACGCCTTCCAGCAGGTAACGATCGCCATAGTTATAAGAAGCCCTGCCGAAATAAGATACCAGGCCCCATTGCGAGCGGTAATCCAGCGGCGACGACAAAGTAGTGAAGCCCGTCACCGCCTGTATGATATCGGTAGAATTGGTATTGCCGGAAACGCCGATCCTGCGCACAGCCGCCTCCTGTGAGCTTTCGCCCAGCAGGATCGTCAATTTATGTTTCCCTTTCAACTCCGGCGCATACGACAAAGTATTTTCATTGATCCAGAGGAATTGAGAGAACACAGATACAAAGCCGCTGGCGGCAGTTCCGTTGTTCACCAGTTTGGACTGATAGCGGTCGTCGGTTACATGCTGGTTATCGAAACCAAAGCTGGTCCTGAATTTCAGGCCAGGCAGGATGGTGTATTCGCCATACACGTTGCCGATATAACTATCCACGATCGACTGAAATCGCAGGTTGTTGGCGATCATCACCGGGTTGGTCCAGTGGCGGTTAGGGTCCGTATAGTAGCTACCGTTAGGATTATAGATCGGGTCATTCGGATTTTCGATCAATGCCAGCGCGAGTACAGATTGTCCGGAGAAGCTATTGTCCATACGGTTGTTGATGCTGTGCACCCCGGTGAGGTTCACGCCTATTTTGAGTTTGTCGGTAGCGGCAAAATCGAAGTTCACACGGCCATTGAAACGTTTATAGTGTTGAACGCCCACGATGGTACCTGTTTGATCGAGATAGCCCAGTGATACGTAGTGGGATGTTTTAGGCGTACCGCCAGATACAGAGATGTTATAATCCGATACCGGCGCATTTCTGAAGATGGCATCCTGCCAATCAGTATTACGGCCTGTTTTCACGATGGCCGGATCAAGCGGCAGGTTGGCATTGGTGCGGGATTCGTTGAAGAGGTCCACGAACTGGTCGCCACTCAGCAATGGCAGGCGTTTCGGGATATTGGCCACGCCGGTGTACATGCTGAAATTAAATCTCGACTTGCCTTCCGCTCCTCTTTTGGTGGTGATGAGCACTACGCCATTTGCCCCGCGGGAGCCGTAGATGGCGGTGGCGGCGGCATCTTTCAATATCTCTACCGACTGTATATCATTCGGGTTGATGTTATTGGTGGTCGCGATCCTTTGTCCATCGCCGGAGATGCCATACTGCGCGGCCGGGAGATTACTCATCGGTACGCCATCGATCACATACAGCGGCCTGTTCTCCCCGAAGAGGGAGCCGTTACCACGGATACGGATATACGTTTCATCGCCGGGAGCGCCGGAGTTCTGTACCACCTGCACGCCGGGCGCCTTGCCCTGCAATGCAGCGTCCAGGCTGGTTACGGCGATGCCGGTCAGCTCGCTGCCCTTGATCGACGATACGGAAGAGGTCATGTTCTTTTTAGATTGTACGCCATAACCTATTACTACCAGGTCGTTCAGCGAAGCGCTCTTTTGTTTCAGCACGATGTTGATCGTACGCTGGCCGGCCACAGGTATCTCGCGGGATTCGAAGCCTACATAAGAGCATTGCAGCACGCTGTTCTCTGAAGGCACGCTGATGGAGTAATTGCCATTGCCATCGGTAGTAACGCCGGTGGTAGTGCCTTTTACGCGGATGCTTACTCCTGGCAGCGGAGCGCCCTTTTCGTCCATGATCATACCGTTCACCGCCATTTTGGTGGTTTGCAGATTTTCTTTTGGTGCATTTTCTTTCCTGGTGATCACCACGATCTTGTCGGTGATCTCATAAGTGAGTGGAAGGCCTTCGAGGCAGGCGTCGAGCACCTGTTGTAAAGGCGCGTTCTTGTAATCAAGTGTGACTTTTAAAGACGACGGCAGTTGTTCGCCGCGCCAGATGAAGGAATAGCCCGTTTGCTGTTTGAGCAGGGAGAATACTTTTTCCAGCGGCATATTCTTTACCGCCACGGAAACTTTTTGTGCATAGGCCAGCGGGCCTGTGAGCAGCAATGCCGCGGCCAGCAACCATGTCAGGAAGAATTTCATATTTTTCAGTCGTGGATTTTTTTTACATGAAGCAATCATAACAACGTGGAAACCTGTTTTTCATCACTGCATAGGATGCCCTGCCGGCGGCGCCTCCGGCGGTTCTCAGCAGTCTTTTCCGAATTAAAAAAATAATGATCAGCCGGCCTTGTAAGGCAAGACAGTAATTGTTCGCCCGTTTATCCTGAACCGTACGATTTTGGTCATTTCTAATGCTTTCAGCAACTGTGTGATTTCAGCCGTTCTGGAAACGATGCCCGACATGGTGATCTCCGACATATCGCCTTCATACTTCACGTCTACATCATACCAGCGCGCTACTTCGCGCATGATATTGCGGATATTGGTGTTGCGGAAATAGAACTCTCCGTTCTTCCATCCGAGTATCTCTTCCAGGCTGGGCCGGGTGATGAGGAGACCGCCCTCTTTGTTCACCTGCGCCTGTTCGCCGGCTTGTAAGAGGCGGCTGTTCACTTTCACGGAACCTTGTACCAGCGTGGTGTTCACGCTCTCTTCATCAGGATAGGCCATCACGTTGAAGGCGGTGCCGAGCACCTGCGTCTGTACATTTTTGGCGTTGACGATGAAGGGTTTGTTATCATCTTTCACGATATCAAAGAAGGCTTCGCCGGTGAGGCCCACGCTCCTGTTTTTGCCCGTGAAGGCAGCAGGATAGCGGATGGCGGAAGAAGCGTTTAGCCATACCCGTGAGCCATCGGGCAGGGTGATCTGCCAGGTGGTACCGGGCGGCGTTTGCAGGGTATTGAACAACAGGCCGCTATCGCTGCCGCTGGCCTGGTAAGCCAGCTGGCCGTTGCCTTGCTTCACGATGCTGGTATGGTTCTGCTGTGCGATGGTACCATTGGCGAGGCTATCAAGCGCGATGCTGGAGCCATCGCCCAGCGTGAGCGTGGGTCTTGTGATCATGGCCAATGCAGGCGGTTCGGCAGTGCGCACAGCGCGGCGTTTCATGGGCAGCCATAGCAAAGTACCTATAGCCACCAGCAGAAAGAGCAGCGCTGCGGCGGCATAAGGCGCCCAGAAACGGAGCAGCAGCGGCTTACGTGGTGCGCGCAGTTCCTCGATCGCGGCATCCTGCTGGCGGATCTTTGCGGTGATCTCCCGGGCCATCTCGGCGGCATCCACATCTCCCCGCTCTATATAGGCCGGATCGCTGAAAGCCGCCTCCAGCAATTGCGACAGCTGTTGCTGGTATTCCCTTTGCAAGGCCATCGCCCGGAAACGGCGGATACCTTCGGCATCCAGCGTGCCATTCATATAGCCTTTGAATAATGTTTCGAAAGTGGTATCAGACATATCACAGTGGAATTATCGGCCTTCCATACATAAGGACGGAAGCATGACCGGGGGTAAGACAGTAAAATTTAAAAAATTATTGAAAAGGCCCTGAAAGCAGCAACAGCAGGGCAAAAACAATTTCTGTATGGCGTTGCAGGTACTCCCGTATGCTTCTCAAGGCACGGACGATATAGGTCTGGGAGCTGACCACCGAAATATTCAGCTGCTTTGCAATCTGCTGGTGGCTCATCCCTTTGAAGCGGTGCAGCACAAATACTTCCCGCACCTTTTCCGGCAGGTGTTCGATGGCGCGCATCAGTACATTTTCGAGTTCTTTGTATTCCAGTCCCGACTGCGCATTGCTGAAAGGCGTGTCAGCCAACTGGTCGATCAGTGAGTCGATATTATCAGTATGCAGCACTTTTTTGCGGAGGTGATCCATGATGAGATTACGTGCACATACATAGATGAAGACAGGTACATTCTCCACTGCGGGCAATTGCGCGCGATGGCTCCATAATTTGATGAAGATATCTTGTGTCAGGTCCCTGGCTTGTTCCGGCGAGCGCGTAAGCCGGAGGGCGGTGCCATACACCTGCGGCCAGTGCCTTGTTACAAGCACCTGGAAGCATCGCTCATCTCCGTTGGCAATGGAGAGCAACAGATCCTTTTCATTATCGTGGAGCAAAGGCAGTATCAGTTAAACGCATAGTGAAAATAATACAGTGCGTTTAAATTACAAAACGCGAAGCTTGTCTTGCTCAGGATTATTTTGATTGAAAGGATTACCATGATTTTTTTTTGCAGGATTAATAAGGATTAAAAAAGATTTTCGGGTAGATCTTCGCGAATCCTTTCTTAATCCTTATTAATCCTGCAAAAAAAATCATGGTAATCCTTTCAATCAAAATAATCCTGAGCAAGACAAGCTTCGCGTCTCAGAAGCAGTCAAATGTCGGGCAGCGCTGCGAGCAGATGGTAGGGCAAACGTGCATGCAGCTGGAGTTGCTAATGAACTGATTAGGCTGCTTGGCAGTGGCAGCAGGGTTCAGGGTGGCAACTTTGATCTTTCCTAATTGCAGTTTTTTGCTGTTTGTGTGCTTCATTGTGAGTGGGTATTACAGGGTTTAAAAATATAACTGAATTTACTGCATTCTTCCCGTGCCTTATATCCCGTAAAGACGGGATTTTTTTATTGCCTGCCGGTTGCAATTCCGGCGCTTAATGCGTAAATTTAAATCTGATGTAAACGACCCATCATAAATTCCACGATCTTAATTATCATGCTCATGAATGAATCAAGAAGAAATTTTCTGAAGTACAGCAGCCTCGCCATCGGCGGCGCGGCATTGCTCCCGGCTACCTTGCAGGCGGCCTTCAAAGGCAAAGGCATCACTGGCATCCAACTGTATTCTGTTCGCGACGATATGAAGAAAGACCCTGCCGGCACCCTCAAACAACTCGCCGCCATGGGCTATACCACCGTAGAACATGCCAACTATGTGAACCGCAAATTCTATGGCTATACCACCACGGAATTTAAAAAACTGCTCAAGGGTCTCGGCCTCAAAATGCCGAGTGGTCATACCGTACTGCGCCCGCAACATTGGGATGCCGCTAAAAAAGATTTCACCGACGAATGGAAATATACCGTAGAAGATGCCGCCGCCATGGGCCAGCACTATGTGATCAGCCCATGGCTCGATGAAAGTTTGCGCAAAACTTACGACGACTTCAAAACATACATGGACGTTTTCAATAAATGTGGTGAACTTTGTAAAAAGTCCGGCATGAAATTCGGCTACCATAATCACGACTTTGAATTCAGCACGGAACTCAATGGCCGGAAGCTCTTCGACCTGATCCTTCAAAATACCGATCCATCGCTGGTAGCACAACAGCTGGATATCGGTAACATGTACCACGCCGGCGGCATCGCGATGGATATCCTCAAAAAATATCCCAACCGCTTTGAACTGATGCATGTGAAAGATGAAATTAAATCCTCCGGCAAAGGAGAGATGGGCGGCGGCTATGAAAGCACCGTACTGGGCAAAGGCATCATCCCCGTGAAAGATATCATCAAGCTCGGCCTGCAAGCCGGCGGCACCAAATACTTCATCATTGAACAGGAATCGTATCAGGATAAAACACCATTGGCCAGCGCAAAAGAAGACCTCAAGGCCATGCGCAGCTGGGGGTTTTAATATAACTACTTCACTATCCCATTATAAAAAATCCCCCGCTGCTGCGAGGGGATTTTTTTATCAGTTCACTTCCAACATATCTTTTGAAGGCAGCTTCGGAAAAGGTTGATGCGGCTCCGATTGATACCAGTATACCACCGAGGCGATATCAGAATGCTGCGGCAGATAGCGCCCGTCGTGCCGCCAGCCGAGGTCCTGGATGCTTACTTTCAGATCTTTGCCGAAACGCACCGGGTCCATGATATGCCAGCGGTACAAGCCAAAGCGCTGTTGCGACCGGTACGTACCATCGGGCTTCAACACTTGCGGCAGCCCGGAATAAGGCGTGCAGAAAGGCGTATACTTTCCTTCTCTGTCGAAATTATAGGAGCCACAGAAATAATCTTCGGTGCCGGTGCCACAGATCGTGGGAAAGCGGTTATCGCCATCTATGAAAAATTTGATCTCTCCTTCTCCCCACCAGCCATTGTTTGTAACGCCCCAGGCCAGGTATACGCCTACGTACTGGCCTTTACCTTTGATGTTATCAACGATCACATAGTTAGAAGTAGTGTTGGGATTGCTGCGGCGGAATTGCGCATGAAAATAAGCGGCATCGTCCGGCACAGTGGTGAGGGTATAATCCACCTGGTAGTAAAGGCGCATCGCGTCTTTATCGAGGTTCTCCATGGTGATGCGGCATTTCCGCCGGAAGGGCATCGGCCAGTAGCAGTTGAAGGCGCTGCCAGGATTCACGGCTACCGGCAAGGATGTAAGCAAGGCATATTCGCCCCATCCCATGCCGAAGAAGTCGCCCACAGGGCTTTCCACGGAAGGTTCTTTTTCATCATCCCAATAGATGCGCAAAATAGAATAACGCCAGTTGCCGGTAGGCGTCATCCACATATGCTGAATAGCGCCCTGGCCGTCGATCTCCGCGAGCGTCACCGTTTGCCCTGGATTGATCACGATAAAAGGATTCACCTTCCAGCCTTGCCCCAGCTCGCGTGCGGCGCCTGCCGCATTGGCCTGGTTCGGCTTCGACTGATCTTCCGGACGGGCCATCCCGCCCTTGCCCTTCTCCCCCGTAAAATTCTCCGGACTAATGGACCGCGTTTGCGCATCAGAAAGACGGAATATATTGCCCAGATTCATATCCAGGCCATTGAAGCTCCCCGCCTGCTGCGCACGCACCTGCGTGAAGGCAAACAGCAATAGGAACAAACTTAGTTTTCTCATGAAGTATTGCTTTATAACGTGAAATAGGAATACTTAATGATACGCAAAAATAAAAGAAGATACAAGCGAAGGTTGTCTGGCTCAGGATTATTTTGATTGAAAGGATTACCATGATTTTTTTTTGCAGGATTAATAAGGATTAAGAAAGGATTCGCGAAGATCTACCCGAAAATCTTTTTTAATCCTTATTAATCCTGCAAAAAAAATCATGGTAATCCTTTCAATCAAAATAATCCTGAGCCAGACAACCTTCGCGCTATTCCGCGTACGCCTTCAACAGCGCTTCCAGCTCGCGTTTTCCGATATCAATACGCAAGCCGGCGAGGCTGATGACGTTTTTTTCGCGGAGCTGGCGGATGGTGCGGTTAAAGCTGCGGACGGTGATGCCGAGGTAATCTGCAAGGTCCTTTTTGGAGAAAGAAATTTGCTGATCGGCGGCCAGCATCAGAAGGCGGAGCAGACCGTATTCAATGGGATAGAGTTGTTGATAGGAAGCGCGTTCGCAGGTCTGTCCCAAGCGGATGGCAAGGCTCTCCATCAGCAAACGGTTAAAAGCGGGTTCGGTATTGACCATAGCGGTAAATACATCCTGACGGATCACATACACGCTGAGGTCTGTTACTGCCTCCACATTGCAGAGACAGGGCGTTCCACGCAGGCCTTCCAGGTCGCCAACGATCTCTCCTTTGCCAAGAAATTCGAAAATATAGTCTTTACCGTTATCTTCCGAAATATAACACTTACTGATGCCATCCATTATGACATAAGCATGCTGTATATGGCTGCCCTGGCGGATAAACAGCGATCCCGCCGTAAAGGTTTTCTGGTAAATGGTATTGCCCCCCGCCGTAACGGAGAACTGCTCCATAAAAGATAATAAAGGTAGATTTGTTCTAAGCATATTTGTCTCCGGGACAAATTTCCCGCTTTTCAATCATACGGGATGTAATTTGTAGCTCCTTAAATGTAAAAATAATGATGATCAACCATATTAAAGTAATCGCTTTTGATGCTGACGATACCATGTGGGTGAATGAACCTTATTTCCGCGAAACAGAAGACAAATTCGCACAATTGCTGGAAGACTATCTCCCGCACCACAGCGTATCACAGGAGCTTTTCAAAACAGAGATGCAAAACCTTCCGCTGTATGGCTACGGCATTAAGGGCTTGATGCTGTGCATGATAGAAACCATCCTGCGGGTATCGGAAAATACGGCCAATCCCCTGCTGATACAAAAGGTGATCGAATACGGCCAGGAGATGCTCAACAAACCCATCGAGCTGCTGGACCATGTAGAAACCGTGTTACAGGCGCTGCATGGCAAATACAAGCTGGTAGTAGCTACCAAGGGCGATCTGCTGGATCAGGAACGGAAACTGACCAAATCCGGCCTCTCTCATTATTTCCATCACATCGAAATCATGAGCGACAAAAAAGAAAAAGACTACCGGAAACTGCTGCGCCACCTCGATTGCAAGCCGGAAGAATTCCTGATGCTGGGTAATTCCCTTAAATCTGACGTGCTGCCCGTGCTGGCCCTCGGCGCTTATGCGATACATATCCCCTATCATATCACCTGGATACACGAAGAGGTGACCCACAATGTAGAAGATCCGAAATTCTTCAAAGTGGACGCCATTGCCGACATCCTTCCACACCTGATATCATGAAACAATTGCTGAATATAGATACCTGGGCAAGAAAAGATCATTTCCATTTCTTCCGCCAGTTTGAAGAACCATTTTTTGGCGTTTGTATAGAGATAGATTGTACCGGCGCTTATGAACGGGCGAAGGCGCAAGACGTTTCGTTTTTCCTGTACTACCTGCATGCCTCGCTGGTGGCGGCTAACAGCATCCCCGCGTTCCGCTATCGCATCAACGAGGGGCAGGTGTGGCTATACGATGAAGTACATGCTTCGCCTACCATCAACCGGCCCGATGGCACTTTCGGATTTGCCTACATGAATTATCATGCCCACCTGCCAACCTTTGTGGAACACAGCAGTAAAGAGATTGAGCAGGTGCAGCAAAGCACCGGCCTTGTGCCCGCCACCAGCGGCGAAAATGTGATCCACTACAGCGCCATGCCCTGGCTCAATTTCACGTCGGTATCCCATGCGCGTTGCTTCTCCTTCCCGGACAGCTGCCCGAAGATCGCATTTGGCAAGATGAGCCAGAAAGATGGACGGCGCGTAATGCCGGTATCCATACATGTGCATCATGCACTGGTAGATGGCTACCAGGTAGGACAGTTTGCAGATGCGTTTCAGGAGTTGATGAAGTAAGGCATCAGGAAAATTTGAAAACACTTAGTAATATCACGACAAAAAGCAATGCCAGCTGCACGATATGAAATGTATTGAGCCTGCCTTTCAATAGTACCATATCGTTGGTATTGCTATCCCCTGCTGCCATGGCTTTCTGCAAGCGGTTGCGCTGTCTGCCGCCGAAAGCCAGTGCGTTGATGATCAATAACAACACCAGCCCGAACTTGATACGGAACCATAGCTGCTCGCCAAATACGCCATGGGTCATCGCCATCATGCCTACGCCCGTGAGAATGATCAGGCCAATGCCTGCACGCATCAGCAACATAAATGGCGACATCGCCTGTAATACAATACCGGCGCCGGCTCTGCCCCGGTCATATTGTTTCCAGAATTGACGGAAGATAACCGCATCCACCACAGTGGTGCCGGCAAACAGTAATAGCCCGATAATATGCAACAGCAACAGGCTTTGAAAAAGGGTTTGTGTAGACATCTGATTTCAGTTTTTAAGTGAACAGATGTAACAGGAAGGTATAACAGATCCGAAGTAATCTACACAAAGATATAACGATTCAGTAGTAATATCCAAATTTCCGAAGTACTTTTTGTAAATTTACTTCGGAAACGCAATAACTATATGAACAAAGCTGTTACACTGATCACCGCCTGGGGCGCATTTGATACGCAGCACCCGGAAGCCAGTCTTGAAGATTTCTGCCGTCACTACCTCGCACAGCAACAACAGCCGCCGGCCGCAAAGCCCGGCAAATACCAGCCCAATACCAGTGCGGGCATGCTCATGCGGACCATCGGCCGCATTTTTAAACTACACACCATCTACGCTGCCGCCGCCCTGGAAGGCACTGGCATCGCCAATATTGACGAATACGCCCTGCTCAATGCGATCATGTTGCTACATGAGCCCCGCAAAACAGAAGCGATCTATGCCGCCCTGCAAGAGCTGTCTACCGGCGCCGATAAACTCAACCGCCTCAGGAAGCAGGGCTACCTCAAGGAATACGATGATCCGGATGACAAGCGATCCAAGCGCCTGAAAGTAACCGGGAAGGGAGAAAAAGTGATGACACAATGCCGCAAGCGCATCAGCCAGCTCGCAGAAATGATGATGCACGACCTCAGCGAGGACGATAAACAACTCGCCCTCCAGCTGCTCAAAGGCGTGGAAACAAAATTTACCGGCAGCTGGCAAAGCCACAAAGGACAAGGGTTTGAAGAGATATACGACAGCGTGATGCGCAGCTAGTTAGTACATCATCTACCTGGCTTATTGTTGCGCGCCCTCGCTGATCTTTCCGGATTGCACCCTCGGATTCCCGTCGATATCCGTTGTGCCATTCACGGCATCGCTGATCACCAGGCCACTGTTCTTTGCAGGCGAGGATGGCTGAATGTGCAGATCGGGCTGTGAAGTGCTTACCAGCAGCGGATCTGCACCGTAGGTAGATGCCGCATCCGCGCCGCTGGTAGTTTTCCAGCTATCAAAACTTGCGATGGGAGCGCCATTAGTGCTGTTCCACAACCATTGCGGTGTGCCGGTAGTGAAATACAGGTTGTTATCGATCACATTACCAGAACCGGTATTGGTATATTTATGGATGAAGATATCTACCGGTCGCGCATATACGATATTATTCCGGATAACGTTATTAAAGCAATTTTCAGTAAGCCGTATCTCTCCTTCTATCTCCCCGAAAGCGCCGCTTGCCTTATCATTCTGAAAAAGGGTATTGTTCACCACCTGGCAGTCGTAAGTGCCGCCAGACGTGAAGTTCAGGTAACCGCCCATATAGATGCCAGTGCGCCAGCAGTTGTATACAAAATTGTTACGTACGATCGTTGTTTTCGTGGGGAAGAGATCATTTTCACTGACCATGCCGATGCCCCGGTCGCAATCATGTACAATATTACGTTCCACCACCGTATTAGTACCGCCGCAAACATAGATAGCGATGGCCCCGTAGTTGTTGGCGCCCCATACATCCACGCTATTGCTCATGGACACATTATACAGCTCATTATCGCTCACTACGCCATTACGCGCGAAGTTGGTAGCAGGCGCGCCGCCTTTGTTAAGGCCGCCGCCATCCGCGATGATGATACCGATATTTTCTGTGTGATATATTTTGTTATGGCTGATCGTGAATCCGTCTACATTGCCGCCGATAGTGATGTTTTCACTCGTACCGGTCCAGGTGTCGTGTACCGTACAGCCGGTGATGAGCAGGTTAGTGATAGCGCTGCTGCCATTGCCGATCACCAGTATGGCGTGCGCACTGCGCCAGTTCTGCAAGGTAGCTCCGTTCTTGATATTGTAAATATTGCAATTTTTGATGTTGATATGATGAGAATCCCCGTTGATGGCGATGCCTTCCGGATCGGTATTGAAAGCATTGGAGATGAGATTGCAGATATCAAAACCTTCGAGAGAAAGATAGCGGGTATTGCTGATGGCGACGAGGGATTTCCAGCCATCCACCGTGATATAACTGCCATCTATCACGGGCTTTTCGCCCGGATAGGCCTTTACCGTGATCCACGCATCGGAGGTACCGGAGTGCGGAAACACCAGCTGCTCATAATAAATACCACCGCGGGCTACCACGGTATCTCCTGCCATCGCCTTGTTCAATGCGGCTTTCATGGTTTTTAGCGGCAGCTCCGGCGCGCCGCTGTTATTATCATTTCCTTGTGGCGATACATAGTAGGTATGCGCTTTCTTGCTATTGTTATCTGGCGTTGGCTGTCCTCCCTTGCTGCAGGCAGCGGCCAGTATCGCGAGGGTGATGAGTTTTAATATTTGCGTGGTCATACCTGAACTACAACAAAACAGGAAAAACGGGTGACAATACCCGGGCTTTAGCTCCTACGGAGCTGATTGCAGCGGCTTAATGCGATCAGCTCCGCCCAAAGTGATCTACCAACATCTAAGCCGGTTCATTTTTCCTGTGCCTGTTCGGTACAAGGTGTATTGGTATCATTCAGCAGCTGGCTTGTGCGCGCTTTCTGGCACTGCATCCTGTTCAGTTCCACTTGCAGGTTGGCAACAGGCCCCATCAGATTTTTAGGATGGTTGCTGTGGTGCACTACGCCCACATCGTCAGTGCCATTGGTATCTCTTGCGAGGCCCAGTGCATGGCCCAGTTCATGTGCTCCGATGGTGATCAGTGTATCATCATTCGGATAACCGTTGGTGCGTACTAGTGAGCCATCGTTGTTGGAACCGAACTGCGTGATGCCGGGCGTACCGGCGAGCATATTGTCCACGAAGTAAAGATTGTAGCAGGTCTGGCTTCGCGACAGCTTGAGCGTATCTTCCAGATCGGCTTTATTGTTAGCGTATGGGTCAATGAAATTTTTCATCTGGATATGTTTGATCTCCGAGATGGTAAAGCGCAGGCAACACTGGCCCGTGCCGCCACAGCCCCAGATCTTGTTGATACCATCTATCACGCGCTTCACGCGATTGTCGTCGATCACAGGATTGCCTTGCGCGTCGGTAGCCACTTTAATGCTGAGGCATAGCTCGAGGCAATGGCCCGAATCAATATAGATAACATCGGCGCCATGAGGGATGGCGCCTTCTTCAATACCCGATCCTGGCGGCAGGCCGCCGCCTTCATACAGGCTGCCATCAGGCATGATGATAAACGCACATTTACAGGCTGCTGCCTGCGTACCGAAGATAGCCCAGGAACGCGTGGCAGTAACAATACAAAAAGCGCCAGGTACGCAGCTGCCGCTGCAATAGTCTTTTCTGATGGTACGCCGTACCAGGCCACAGGCGCCAGCTACCACAGGTCCGGCAGAAAAAAGCCAGATAATAAAAATGACGATCAGACCGAGGATGAGGAGGATAATGACGACTTTCATACATCAGGTATTTAATGAGGGAATATCAAGCCATTCGGGGTCGGCTACTACGATGCATTGTTTTTGGGGGTATGTGCTATCGGGATTATCTATGTTAAAGTTAGGACTAATAAATGGCTTCCACCTAAAAAATCTTATTTGCCCCTGCGGCGGTTCGCCTTAAAATATTCGCCGCTATCGCGGATGTACTCATAGAACTGGTAATCGTTTGCGAAGTATAACAACATCTCGTAACTAGGGCGATAGCGTACCATGAATACGTCGAGGTCCGGAGGCACGAGGCCGGTGATACGGGCCACCAGAGCGCGGTTGAAGCGCTTATCAACATATTTGTCGCGTTCATCCTGTTCCAGCAGGCGGCGGAAAGCCTCCATGCGCTTGGCTTTCTTGATGCCGAAGAGCAGATCGAGGTTGAGGCCTGCCACTCCCCCGCTATTGGAAAAATATTCACGCTGATAATCGAATACCCGGCGGTATTCTTCCCGGTTCTCGATGGAGTCGCGGTAGTAGTCTTTCAGCTTCCTGGACGACACTTCCACTGTGCGCAGCACTTGTACATCTACCTGCATCTTGATATCCAGCGGGCGGTGTATATTGATCTCGGATACGGCAAATTTGTTGGTGGGCTTCCCCTGGTAAGAAAACCAGATGGTATCTTCTTTCGACAGATTGATGGAATAGCGTCCCATAGAGTCGGTGACGGCGCCTGCTCCGGAAGCGGATCGCACGCTCACGCCCGACAAGCCCATACGGGCCGTGCGCTCATACACCGTACCGCTGATGCGCACCTGGGCGCCAAGGGCCTGGCATAACAGGCATAACAACAGCAGTGTGACTAACTTTCGCAGATAAACCATTCTAAACATTCATTCCAAGCTAAGAAAATTTACGGATTTCTTGATTTACGGATTTTTTGATTTACGAATTTCTTGATTTAGGGAGAACTGAGGTATCCCTCAAATCAAAAAATCCGTAAATCAAAAAATCCGTAAATCAAGAAATGCTCACATCCCTCAATTGCGCCTGGCATTCCTCTATCCGTGAGATGATGCTGTTGAGCTCCGATTGCTGTTCCTTTATTTTTTTTGGCCTTACAACAAACCACATGTAGGCAAAGAAACCAAAAGTGAGGGCATAGCCGCCAAACAGCCATGCGGCGGGCTTGTGCGATAATGGCTCGAACAGGTATAAGGCGGCGCCGGCCGTCAGCAGGAGGAAATAGACGGACATGATCGTGCGGGAAGTGTATTCCTGTTTCTTCCGGATGATAAGGAGCGCGCGGAGATAATCGGTGCTGGCTTGTGACTGATCCGCGCCGATGGCCTGCACAAAGCGCAGCTGGTTCACCACCATGATCACAATAGCCACGATCAGCAGGCTCACGCCAGCTTTGGTGCTGGCGAAGTGCAGGGTAGACAGGCACCAGATACAGATTACAGCGGCCAAGGTGGCTGCCAGCAAAAGAATCAGCAGGATGGCCTTCTTCCGCAGCTGCTGCCGCACCGAGCGGGCCTTTTGCAGCACCGCCTCAAAATCTGGCGTGGTGGCGGGTTGCCGGCTCCATAACGCTTTCAGGTCAAACTCGTTCTTCATGCTTTGCAAATTTCTCGGTTAACTTTTCTTTGATGCGGTGGACCTTCACCCTCACATTCGCCTCAGAGATACCTACGATATTGGCTATCTCAGCCTGCCTCACATCTTCCAGCTCCAATGAGATAATGATACGGTCTGTCTCTGGCAGCGCAGCGATATACTTGTACAGCAATGCTGTTTGTTCTTCGATGTTGGAAACAGGCTGCTCGGGCACCTCTGCCGGCAGTTCCGAGCCCGGGAGGCGCTTCGCCCTTTCGATCTGCCGCAGGCATTGGTTAGTGGCGATCCGGAATATCCAGGTGCCGATAGCAGATTCATTCCTGAACTTCGGCAAGGCCTGCCAGATAAGCAGGAAGCTGTCTTGCGCAATATCCTTCGCCCATTCGCTGTCATTCACAAACCCCATGCATAAACGAAATACTTTGGGCCAGTATTCGGCGTAAATCTTTTTAAAATCCATCAGTGAATAAAACTGTCGAGTTGTTGATTGTACCAGTCTGTATCGTCGTACATGATAAAGTGCAAGCCTTTGGTGGCGTATTTCAGGTTGGCGCCATCCAGCTTTTTGTATTGCGCTGCGATCTGTGGCATCAGGTTTACAAAATAAGCTTCCAATAGTATCAGGTTCGGACACTTAATATTAGCAATTTTTTCTCTTAGATCCGTATTGCTGAAATCGCAGAACATTTGCGCGAAGGTAGCACGGTCGCTTTTCATGCTCCAGCTCACGATCTGGGCCTGCCTGCTGGTATCCGCGCACAGACGGCCAACACCGCCTTTCTGCATTTTGTAGAACTGCTCATCGCTGATGACGGTAAATTGTTTTACGACAGGGCTGCAATCATTGTTCTCTTTCACTTTAAAAGCGGGATTGGTTATGGCCATCAGGCAAGGCAGGGCGTCCACTACCACTATTTTGCCGCACAGCTCGGGGTAGTCTGCAGCCAGGGCCAAGGCCAAACCGCCGCCCATACTATGTCCTACGATGATGGGTTGATCTATCTTTTGTTCTTTGATATATGCAGCAATCGCTTTTTCCCAGTTGGCGAAAGAGGCGCCCGGCTGTGCAGGCACTCCCGCGAAACCCGCCATGGTAAGGGTGATACAACGGAAATCCTTTTCGTAACGGGCACGTGTTTCATTCCACTCATCACCGGAGCAGGTGAAACCTGGAATAAACAGGATGGTTTGACGGCCATGACCGGAAATCTTTGCTTCGAAAGGATAAACAGTAGCGCTTTTAGCAGCAAAAGCAGTGGTAGACAGCAGCGCCAGTACAAAGGCAAGGAATATGTTTTTCATATCAATGAATTTATTTTGCCTTTTAGATACCAACCTTTTCAAAATGTTACAGTGAAGAAAAATATTTTTTTTGAGCCCGCTATAAATCCCCTTTTTCCGTGATTGATAGACCTGGATGATTGCTGTAAATTTCAGGTAACCTAATCTGTACATCATGAAAAAGAAAAACACTTCCAGGCTGAAGCTCGTCAAGATCAAGGTTTGCGCACTCAGCAAACCGGTACCCGAAAACGAAAAAGAACGTTCCCTGGTGACCACCCGGTTCATCAGCTGTGGGGAAACCCAATGGGTATGCTAACAACGTATATCCGTAGTAGTTATTAGTTTTGGCCTCCCGGTTATAGCGGGAGGCTTTTTTGTATGTTTTGCTAGCGCTCATATTTTTTTTGATACCCGGGTATCCCGGGATGCTCCGGATATCCCCGATACGCGGGATACCCGGGCTGACGCCCGGGCCTACCGGGCTATCGCCCCTACGGGGCTGATTGTGGCGATGCAACACGATTACATTGGGTTTCGCCCCTACGGGGCGATATGTTGTTAGCCCGCATCGCATCTACCAATATGCCGCCCCATAGGGGCGATATGTTGGTAGCCCGCATCGCATCTACCAATATGCCGCCCCATAGGGGCGATATGTTGGTAGCCCGCATCGCATCTACCAATATGCCGCCCCATAGGGGCGATATGTTGGTAGCCCGCATCGCATCTACCAATATGCCGCCCCGTAGGGGCGGTAGCAACCGCATTCATCAAACCCCGCTACCAAATATGATCTACGCTTCAATCATTCACTTCCGTCCTTTTCAATAAAAAACTGTAATTTTTAACTATAAAACCCCAGCTATGAAACGCAGTCATTTTATCAAAAGCGCTATTGCCGCTTCGTCCGCGTGCCTGCTTCCACTCGTATCTTCTGCTAAATGGATCACCAGGCATATCACCGGCAAAGGATTTTTTGTTGCCGCCGGGAAAGACCGCCACGATAAAGCTTTTTCACTGTTCGAAGGAGATACCTTCTATACCAAAGTATCCACGCAAGACACCAACGGAAGCCTGTATATATTTGAATCCACGCGCGACAAAAAAGGCGGCCCTCCCCTGCATTTCCACTATGAGCAGGATGAATGGTGGTATGTGATGGAAGGTGAATTTCTGATAAAAGTAGGCGAAGATGTTTTTCATGCGAAACCGGGCGATAGCGTATTCGGCCCGAGAATGGTGCCACATGCCTTCGCCAAGATCAACGACGGGAACGCCAGGATCATGATCACTTTCCAGCCGGCGGGAAAGATGGAAGAAAATTTCAGGGCAATCAGCGAAGGCCTTACCAAAAATATGACAGAACAAGAAAGGGCCGCATTCCGCAAAGCCCACGGCTTCGAAGTGGTAGGCCCCGCGCTTGGCTATCTGAAGCAGTGAATAACACTTTTTCATCACAAGCGGCAACAATTCTTTACATTTAATACATGGAAAAGATAACGCCCAAGGATATACGTTATGCCGACCTTTCCGGCAAAAGATTCAACAAACGCTTTGCCGGAAAGCCTGAATACATCTATCTCCCTACCTCTACACAAGAGGTGATAGCAGCCGTACAATCCGCTGTGAGCAATCATTTGCGGCCAGTGGTGCGCAGCGGTGGCCATTGTCTTGAAGGATTTGTCAGCGATCCTGCCGCACAGGTATTGATCGATACTTCTCTGATGACAGGTCTTTACTATGATGCAGCCAAAGCTGCCTTCGCCGTAGAAGCCGGTGTTACGGTGGGCGAGATGTACCGCAGACTGTTCCTGCAATGGGGCGTAGTGCTCCCTGCCGGCGAACATCCGGGCATCGGTATGGGCGGGCATGTGCTGGGCGGCGCTTTCGGCTTCCTCTGCAAGGAATATGGACTGGCGGCCGATTACCTCTATGCGGTAGAACTGGTGGCCGTAGATGCATCCGGCAAAGCACACAGTGTGGTGGCCACCCGCGAAGCCGATGACCCTCGCCGCGAGCTGTGGTGGGCGCATACCGGCGCAGGTGGCGGTAACTTCGGTATCGTTACCCGCTATTGGCTGCGCTCTCCCGGAACAGATGGTAAAGATCCTTATACCGCCCTTCCGAAGGCGCCAGCCACCATCACTACTTTTCGTGTATCCTGGGATTGGCCTGCTATCGACGAGGCCGCATTTTCCCGGCTGGCACAGGGTTTCGGCGAATGGTGCCTGCAACACAAGAATGAAGACTCTCCTTACAATTCTTTATTCAGCATATTATTTTTGAATCACCGCAACATCGGCAAACTGGAAATAAGAGGCCTCTCCACCGCCGCCAATGCCACAGCGCTGATCAATGCACACCTCGCCGCCGTTGCGGCGCCTGTGGGCGCGCCTTACAGCGCACAGCTGGAAGAAAGCCCCTGGCTGCGCTTTGCGCTCAACCCATTTCCTGAATTATTCCAACCGGGCTTCGATAATGTACAAGCCAAAATAAAAGACGCCTTCTTCCGCCGCCCGCTCAGCAACGAACAGATTGCCACCGCTTACCGCTACCTTACCGCCAATGCCCCCATCGGCGGCATGCTGGGCATGGCTACCTATGGCGGCAAAGTGAATACCATCGCGCCGGATGCCACGGCATCTGCACAAAGAGATTGTATCATGGATGTAGCCTGCAATACGGGCTGGATCACACCGGAAGGCGAAGCGCCCAGCTTATCATGGGTGCGCAACTTTTACAAAGACCTGTTCGCCCACACTGGCGGCGTACCCCTGCCTAACGAACAAACCGATGGCAGCATGATCAACCATCCGGATACAGACCTCGCCACGGCAGAATGGAACCAGTCGGACATTCCGTGGTATACACTTTATTACAAGGAGAACTATCCACGCCTGCAACGCGTGAAAGCGCAATGGGACCCTTTGAATGTCTTCTACCATGCCCTGTCGATACAGGCGGCAGAATAAGACTTACTTCTTCCTGCATTTTACTTTAGTGGTCTCTTTCCTCTCCGCTTTGAATTGCTCAATCGTCTTGCCTACACAGTCTACTTCCTGTATACTGGCGTCCAGCGCGTCGCTGAGCAATTTTTCAAATGCTTTTTCTTTTGGCGTATAGGCGTTTATTTTAGCCTGGAAGGCGGCCACATCATCACCGACCTGACCGGAGAAAACCGGGAAAGCATTTGCTGCAATGTTGTTGCGGATAAAGTTGATGAAGGTAAGACCATGTGTGCCTTCATGTTTGCGCAAGGTACGATCGGCGGCGTCTTCGGGGCGCGTACCTACGCCATAGCCTGAAGTTGCGTCAGGGCCGCTCTTTACGCCGTAATGTGTTTGTATGGTGTAAACCAGCATCGGTACGGGCGTAGGATCGAAAGAAGTGATTTTTCCGCCCTTTGAACGGAATCCGGGGGCCGACATAAAAGTGCTGGTATCTGTACGGTCAATGGAAGTTAGCCCGCCATCATCATCTGCCTTGCTTGAATCATAATCATCCGGCAGCAATACGATCTTGATATTCTGGAACTGGTAGTCGACGCCACCGCTGGCATTGGCTTTCCCGTCGTCTGCAACCGGCGTGGATGGCAGCTTCCGGCGGATGAACTCCCACATCTTCTTATTAGCCACATTCGTCTGCATGCCTAATTTCGCCACATAGTCGCGCTTCTGGAATACGCTCAATGCATCAATCTTGCCTGTAATCGTGCTGTTCTTCATATCTTCATCATCGATCAGCGCATTGTCGAACCGGTAGGCATCTACTTTGTCCAGTTCCGCTTTGATCGCGGTTTGGCGTATGTTGTCATCTTTTTCGTCCAGGTATTTCTTTCCTACATTCATTATCGGCACGCTGCGCGTCACCTGCGGATCGCCGGTATTGGTATCAAAGCTTGCGGAGAGATAATCGATCGCGTCGTCATAGCCGGTACCGGCGAGTTTCCGGCCATCGTCGGGAAACCACTGGTGAAGGTCTTGCCAGAATTTAGCTTCTGCATCCAGCGCCTTCCTCGTTTTAAGTTGTTCTTCTTTTTGTACAGGCGTCTTTTGTTGCGGCTGTCTTTGTATCTGTGCACCTTGTCCTTGTTGCACTACATGCGTCAGCTCATGCGCCAGCAGGTGCTGGCCTTCGCGGGTATCGGGCGCAAATTTTCCTGCATTGAAATAAATATCCTGGCCGTATGTAAATGCATTAGCTTGCAGATCGCGGCTGAGCTGCACCGCCGGGGCATCGGTATGAATCCTGACCTGTCCGAAATTATTTTGAAAGCGCTGTTCCATCCAGCTGCGGGTGCGGTCTGGCAGCGGCTCGCCACCGCCTTTGGTGCTATCCAGCAATGCGGCCGTACCGTTCGTAACAGCAGGCATTGACATAACAGGTGAAGAGGTGGCAGCTGTGCCGGAAGACTCACGCGCAGCAGCTGGCCTGGTAAGCGATCTGGTTGTTTTTTCCGAAGAACGCATAGGAGGAATATTTTGGGGTGCATAACAAATATACAAAGAAAAAAACGTTTAGTATGTTTGCAAATTCTTACCAACATATTACTATATGAGAAAAATAATTCTGGACTTAGCAACTACACTCGACGGATTCATTGAAGGCCCTAACGGCGAAATAGACTGGTGCATCATGGATGATGACATGGACATGGAAGGATTTATCGCCAGCATCGATACCATCTTTTACGGGAGAGTGAGTTATGATATGTGGGGCAATTTTCAGCCGCCGGCAGAAGTAAGCGCCACGGAAAAGGCCATCTGGCAAGCGGTGCACTCGAAGAAAAAAATCGTTTTCTCCAGCCAGCAACGTGAAGACGGCCACGCTACCTTCATCTCCACGGATATTGCCGGCCATGTTGCGGCTATCAAACAGGCAACAGGGAAAGACATCTGGCTGTATGGCGGCGCCAAACTCATTGAAACGTTCATCCAGCATGACCTGATCGATGTATACAGAATGTCGGTACATCCTGTTGCGCTGGGAAAAGGAAAACCATTATTCGAAAACCTGCAAAATCGTTTGAACCTTCGACTCGTGAAAGCTAATACTTTCAAATCAGGCGTGGTACAGCTGATCTATGAAAAGGCATAGGCTGGTCTGTTAAATTGGGGTTACGCACAAAAATGTGTGTACGGCCCTACCCATGGTATGCAATATATTTGTGCAAATATTTAGCCATGGAAAGAAGAACATTAGTCAAAAACCTGGTGGTGCTGGGCGTTACAGCGGCGCTGCCCTTGAAACGCCTGCTCGCCGGGAGCCTCCATTCCCTCCCCAACAAACGTCCTTTTCATCAGTTCAAACTGGGTACGCTCGATTTAACCGTGGTGACAGACGGCCACATTGTAATGGCCCCGGTGCAACCTTCTTTTGCGCCGGATATCCCTGCCGCCACCGTTGATAGTCTTTTGCAGCACAGCTTCCGCTCCAGCAAAGAGATCGACCTGGGCATGAATATGCTGGTGATCAAAAAAGATAAACAGTACATCCTTGTAGATACCGGATGTGGCGCGGCTTTCGGGCCACAGGCCGGATGGCTCACCACTACCCTTGCGGATGCCGGCATTCAGCTATCAGCTATCACCGACATCGTGATCACGCATGGCCACCCCGATCATATCGGCGGCCTGCTGAATACGCAGGGCGGGCTTACCTTTCCTAACGCCAACGTATATATGTCGCGCATAGAACACGATTTCTGGATGGCCAACCAACAAGACTTTTCCAAAAGCCGTTTTAAAGAGAAAGAGCTGCTGCACCGCTTCACGCTGGCTACGCAAAAGGCCATCACTACGCTGGGCAAGCGCTTGCACCTGTTTGATCATCCGTCGGAACTGTTTGGCTGTATCCGGCTGGAACTGGCGGCAGGCCATACGCCGGGGCATACGCTGGTACATGTATTTTCGGGAGAAGAAGAAATAGTGCATATCGCCGACCTCCTGCACTCCGATGTGCTGCTGGCGCCGCATCCCGACTGGGGCTTCTACGGCGATACCGATTTCGACCAGGCCGCCGCTACCCGCAAACGCGTGCTGGGCGTACTTGCCGACGGAAAGAAGAAAATATTTGCTTACCATCTCCCCTGGCCGGGAATAGGGCATGTAAGCAGGAACGGAGACGGTTTCAACTGGATATCGGAAGTATATGCCTTCCCTTCCTGATTCACAAAATTAAACGGGTTGCTATGATTAGCAACCCTTGTTTTTACCATATCCTATGAAAAACCAAAAAACTTTTATCAACCGCAAATATAGGCTGGGCACATCATTTTGGTTGTAGTATAAATTCTACAAAAAAAAAGCGCCGGCCAAAAGACCGGCGCCGCCTCATTTGCCGTATGCCTTACTTTAGAAAATCAATTTGAATGTAGAACGGCGGTTCAGTTTATGTTGTGCATCTGTGCAAGGCACTCCATCCACACAACCGTTCACAATATCCTGCTTGCCCTTGTTGCGATAATATAATCTCTTCGGATCGATGCCTTTGCTGGCCAGATAGTTGATCACAGCATAACAACGGAGAGACGACAGATCACTGTTATAAGCTACACTTCCCCTTGAATCGGAATAAGAGATCACCAGCAGCTTCCAGTCGGCATGGCGCTTCATCACTGCGATCAGTTCTTCCAGCATCACACGGTATTCTGTATGAATTTCTGCGCTGTTATAATCGTAGTAGATCTTCAGGTTATCCAGCACCTGTTTGTCCTTTTCCTCTTCAGGCGTGAGTTTGGCGCGATCAGGCACCACCCTGGTAGCCACGGAATTGCCACCCTGCGGATGTTGATCTGTTCCCGTCTTCCCATCATTATCATTCCCTGCAACGCTATCTTTCCCGGTATTCGTTGCGGGCGGATTAACGCGGCTGAAATAATGAGCGTCCATAAAAGTATAAATATCGTCTGCGCCCATACCGCCTTTGCGGTTGGAGGAAAGATAACCTTCATAGCCATTATCTTTCAGTATAAGTCCCATATCATCGCCGCCGGAATTGAAGGGGCGGCGCATGTTCACGGGCTTTTCCCAGGTAGATCTGTTACCCCTTGCCCGGAAGATATCATAGCCGCCCAATCCGGGATAGCCGGTGCTGGAAAAATAAAGTACGCCCTCTTCATTGAGCGTGGGAAAGGCTTCCGCTCCGATCGTATTGAGGTTGGCGCCACAGTTGAGGGGCGGCCCCCAGGAATTGTCTGATTGCTTTTCGCAGTACCAGATATCTGTTTCGCCATATCCGCCGGGGCGGTCGGAAACAAAATAAAGCACGCTGCCGCCTTCTGCCAGCAAAGGATGGCTGGCAGAAAAGCTGTCGATATTAATGCCGGGCAGCAATACGGGCGGTCCCCAGCTGTTGCCCTGCTTCACCGACTGATAAATCACCAGCTTTCTTTTGTTGACAACGCCAGGTTTCCGGCTGCCATTATGCCCTTGTTCATTCACCGTGAAATACAGGGTATCTTCATGCTTGCTCAAACATACCGGGCCTACATGATATGCATATTTCCCGAGCAGCTCGGGATACAGTTCTTCCAGGTAATTTTTGGAATCTCCGGTGGTATATTGACGATAAATGTAGGCCTTGTAATAAGGTTGTTCCATGCGTTTATCTTCGTCCGCCCGCCGGCTGACAGCGCCGGCCAGCTGCATATGATCATAGCCATTGCCTACCAGCAGCAAGGCTTTGGCAGCTACGCCACTGATAAATTCGGAGTTGCCGGTGTTCAGTCCTGCCAGTGCTTTCAGTTCCAGGTCGCTGGCGGCTTGCCAGGCTTGCGCGCTATCGCAGCCTTGCAGGCCGGTTTCACGGCGTTGCAGGCTATCGGCACTGGTGGCGTTGAACAAATGAAATTGCGCTTTGGCTTCATCGTAACGTTCGAGATTGCGCAATACTTCAGCGTAAGCGTAGGTGGCAGAAGCCGGGCTCCCGGGCATCGCTACCACTACTTTATAACATTCGGCGGCATTATCGAAGGCGCCGGTTTCGCGGTAACAGGTGGCCAGTCTGAGCAGCTGCGCTACCGGCATGCGGCGCCCTTTTTTATTCACGATCTTTTCATACAACTTTGCCGCTACTGCATACTCCTGGCGGGCGTATGCCTTTTCCGCCATTTCCAGCAAGCCTGGC
The DNA here is from genome assembly GCF_902167635.1 of Chitinophaga vietnamensis. Taxonomy (GTDB): domain Bacteria; phylum Bacteroidota; class Bacteroidia; order Chitinophagales; family Chitinophagaceae; genus Chitinophaga; species Chitinophaga vietnamensis. The sequence goes on along the minus strand of NZ_CABHMS010000002.1, from coordinate 911,966 downwards.
TGTTCCTGTGCCTGCAACACACTGGCCATAGCGATGCCGGCCATCAGCAAAACCAGTCGGTTGATAAAAGCGTATTTCAACATCTTCTTCATTTATGGTCTAGAAATAACGGGGGTTTACTACATTGTACTTTTTGGAAGGGAACAGGAGGCCGATGGAGATCTCGTGTGATCCGCCCTGGTAGCCCGCCATCTTATTAATGTTCAGATCATAAGAATAGCCGATGCGCATGCGTTCCGTGGCATAGAACTCCACCAGCGCGCTCGCTGCATTCAATTGCTGCAAGTCGGAAGGCAGGTTGTTCTTCCCCCATAACTTCATACCGGTTCTGTAAGAGGCGCCTACCCACAGCTTTTCACTGATCAGCAGGAAGGCGTTCAGGTCCACGCTGGTAGGCCCTTTGAAGTCTTCCTTGATCATCAGGGAAGGCTTCAGTTTCAGGTCGTCCGAGAGGTTCACCAGCGTGCCCGCCGTGAGATAAAGGTGCTGCGTTTTACGGATCGCCTCATAGCTATAGCCTTTCCAGGAATAACGGCTGATATCTGTATAGGAAGAAAACAGGTCCATAACGGAAACGCCTATATAAAAAGAGGGGCTATAGTAGTATACGCCGAAACGCGCGTCCGGCGTCCATTTGCTCACTTTGCCCACCGGGATGGACTGATCATTATTATCCACATAGCGAAACGCGGTACCATCAATGGAATATTGCGTTACGCCCAGTCCGATGCCCAAACAAAGTCGTTTGGTATCCTCATCATCCAGCGGAATACGGTAAGCATAAGATCCATAGAGCGAGAGCGCATCCTGTGGTCCCAGTTTATCGAAGAGGAACTGCGCGCCTACGCCTACTTTTTTATCGCTGGCAGGCGTGAGCCCATCGATAGAAATAGCGCCGGTACGGGGCGCGCCCGGAAACCCGGCCCACTGGTGCCTGTACACGGCATTCGCATACCACTCCTCCTTATAGCCCGCATAAGCGGGGTTCACCGTTAAACCATTGAACGCGTACTGGCTAAACTGTACATTTTGCTGTGCCTTTACCAGAGATCCCGCCAGTAGCAGCGGGATCATCAGGTATGTAACTAGTTTCTTGTGCATAACATTCATTGTTATTTTATGCGGCCCTTATCTTAATATTTCTATCCAGCCTTTATATTTCCTGGTACCCTGCGCTGTTCTCACTTCCAGTATGTAGTAATAGGTACCGTCGTTCAGAGCGCTGCCATTCCAGTCGTTATGATAATCTTTGGATTGATACACCATATTGCCCCAACGGTTATAGATGTAGAGCGCGGAGCCGGGATATTTTTCCAGCCCGCCGATCACGAACCTTTCGTTCTTGCCGTCACCGTTCGGGGTGATCACGTTCGGGAACATCAGGTCCTGCCCTTCTACCTGTAATGTAACGGTGGCGGTATTATTGGTATAGTCTTTCTCCGGTTCTGTGGCGCTCACGCTGGCGGTGTTGGTTACATCATGTCCTTCGATGATGCGGCAGATGTAAGTGAGCGTTACTGCTTCGCCTGCGCCCAGCTGTCCGATGTTCCAGGTCAGCTTGCCGGCATCTGCCTGCGTAGTGCCACGCTGCGCGAGGATCGATTTAGGTATATCCAGTCCGGCTGGCAGGCTGTCCTTCACAAGCACATTGGTGTAAGGCGTGCTGCCTGTATTTTTCACCTGGATGCTGTAAGTGATATCCTGTCCCATGCGGTAAGGGCCCGTCAGAGGTTCTACCACTGCTTTCGTGATGGCCAGGTCGCCGTTGATAAGGCTTACGCCTATCTTGGTGCCAGGTACCAGGCTACATCCTGCGGCTTGGGGATCGCAGCTGCCGGTGGCTTTGGTATTAGTGCCGTCATTCACCTGCGCGGTGTTGATGATCTCTGTTACGCCAGTGAGGTCTGGCGCTGTTTTCACGACGAAGGTGACATTGGCAACAGCGCCTGCTGCAAGGTTGCTGATATTGAAAGTAACATTGCCGCCGCTGAGCGTACCACCGCTTACATAGCTGGTATTGGCAGGCACCGGATCGGTGATGGTAAAGGAAGTAGGCACATTGCCGGTGTTGCGTACATAGATGGTGTAAGTGAGCAGATCGTTCTGATGCACTTTTCCATCGGTGTTGGCAGCTGGCAGGGCAACGGTTTTCCAGGTATCGAAACCTTTCATATCGTTGTCGGTGATGCTTACCGTAGCGGTGTTCGCCGCCGCTGGCGCGAATACCAGGCTGCCGGCCGTACCACCGGTGATGGTGAGTTGTACGGTGCGCGTGCCATCCACGATCAGGTTATCGATCACCACTACCGGTATATCGGCATAGCTGGCGCCGGCGGGGATCAGCACGGAGCCTGTTAATGCCTGGTAGTCTTTCCCGCCAAGGGCGCTGCCGCTGATGGCGTAGTTCACTGTAATATCCTTCGCTACGATGATGCCTGCCGGCAGACTTACCCTGAAGCTGCCATTGGTGGCGGGTTCCGCGGCATCGGCGGTTTTGGCGATGCTGATCATCATATTCGCAGCTAGGTCGTCATCATCGGCGATGTTGACAGTAGCGCTGGCACTGGCAGCGCTGGCCGTGAAGCTGCCGAAGCTGGCGCTTGTGCCGCCGGTAACCGTGAGGATCACTGTTTCGGTGCCTTCGATGATCTTGTCGTCGATCACGTTCACGGGCACGCTTACACTGTTTTGTCCGGCAGGGATCACGACTGTGCCATTGAGCGTCGTATAGTCTACACCGTTAGTGGCAGTGCCGGCGATGGTATAGTTCACGGTAATGGCTTCTGTTGCGGTGATGCCAGCAGGCAGACTTACACTGAAGGCGCCATTCGTGGCCGGTTCTGCCGCATCGGAAGTTTTTGTAACGCTGATTGTTTTATTCAGGGAGATATTATCATCATCTGCGATGGTGATGGTAGCGCTGGCGGCGCTGGCATCCGCGGTGAAGGCAAAGGAAGTAGAACTACCGGCGCTGATGGTCAGGATCGCCGTTTCATCTCCTTCTATGATCTTGTCATCTATTACCTTCAGGTCTACTGTGACGCTGTTCTGGCCGGCGGGGATCAGCACGGTTCCATTCAGTGTCGTGTAGTCGGCGCCGTTAGAAGCGGTGCCACTCATATTATAATGAACGGTCACGTCTTCAGTAACGGTTACCCCTGCCGGTAAGCTGACGCGGTAAGCGCCGTTGGTGGCTGGTTCTGCCGCATCGCTCACTTTTGTAACGGATATCAGCTTGTTAGCGGCTACATCGTCATCATCGGCGATATTCACCGTGGCCGTGTTATTGGCCGCGCTGGCCGTGAAGTTGCCGAAGTTGGCGGACGTACCGCCGGTGACGGTAAGGATCACGGTTTCTGTGCCTTCGATGATCTTGTCGTCGATCACGGTTACCGGTACCTGCACGCTGTGCTGGCCGGCCGGGATCACTACGGCGCCGTTGAGGGTCGTGTAGTCGACACCGTTAGTGGCCGTACCGCTGACGGTGTAGTTTACGGTAATGGCGTCTGTTGCGGTAACGCCTGCGGGCAAGCTTACCGTAAAGGCGCCATTGGTGGCTGGTTCCGCAGCATCGGCGGTTTTGGTGATGCTGATCACTTTGTTCACAGCTACATCATCATCGTCGGCGATGTTGAGCGTAGCGGTAGCCTGGGTGCTGCTGGCGGTGAAGCTGCCCAAGGTAGCGGTAGTGCCGCCCCTTAGGGTCAAACTAACTGTCTCCGTGCCTTCGATGATCTTGTCGTCGATCACGGTTACCGGTATGCTGGCGCTGTGCTGGCCCGCCGGGATAACTACGCTGCCGCTGAGGGTCGTATAGTCCACCCCGTTAGTAGCAGTGCCGGCGATGGTATAGTTCACGGTAACGTCTTCTGTTGCCGTGAAGCCGGCAGGCAGGCTTACGCTGAAGGCGCCATTGGTATTGGGTTCCGCGGCATCGGATACTTTCGCGATACTGATCACTTTGTTGGCGGCTACATCGTCGTCATCTGCAATGATCACGGTGGCGGTATTCGCTGTATTGTTAACCGTGAAGGTGGCCAGGCCATCTGCTACGCCCTGGGTAAGGGTCACAACCACGGTTTCCGGTCCTTCGATGATCTTGTCGTCGATCACCTGCACCGGCAGCTGTATGCTGTTCTGGTTAGCCGGGATGGTAAGGGTGCCGCTAAGTTTAGTATAGTCGACCCCGTTAGTAGCCGTGCCGCTGATGGTGTAGCTCACGGTAACATCTTGCCCTACTGTTACGCCAGCTGGCAAACTAACGGTAAAGGCGCCATTGGTGGCCGGTTCCGCCGCATCGGCAGTTTTGGTGATGCTGATCACGGTATTAGCGGCTACATTATCATCATCCAGGATATCCACTACAGCTGCACTTACGTTGCTGCTTACATTGAAGGCGCCGAGAGTAGGCGCTGTTGCCTTGGTGATAGTGGCGATCACGGTTTCGGTAGGCTCAATGATCTTGTCATCGATCACGATCACCGGGATAAGCGCACTTTGTTGATTGGCCGGGATGGTAACCGTACCGCTCAGGGCCTGGTAGTCCACGCCGCTGGTAGCGCTGCCTGTTACCGTGTAAGTAACCGTTACTGGTTCCACGGCCGTCACCCCTGCTGGCAGGCTTACCATGAAAGCGCCGTTGGTAGCCGGTTCGGCGGCATCGGTCACTTTGGTGATGCTCAGGGTCTTATTCAGCATCGTATTATCGTCATCGGCGATGGTGATGGTGGCGCTGGCCGCGGTAGCGTCCGGCGCAAAGGTGAAGGAAGCGGAATTGCCGCCGCTGAGGGTCAGGATCGCCGTTTCATCTCCTTCTATGATCTTGTCGTCGATTACATTCAGGTTTACTATTACGCTCTGCTGGCCGGCCGGAATAATAGCGGTGCCATTTAACAACGTATAGTCAACACCGTTGGTAGCGGTACCACTCATATTGTAGTGTAGGGTCACGGCTTCGGTAACGGTCACGCCCGCCGGCAGGCTGATGCGGTAAGCGCCATTGGCAGCCGGTTCCGCCGCATTGGCAATGCGGGTAACGGACAGCAGCTCGTTGGCCGCTACGTTATCATCGTCCGCGATGTTCACCGTTGCCATACCATTAGTGGCGCTGGCTGTGAAGCTGCCGAAGCTGGCGGATGCTCCGCCATTGAGCGTCATGATCACGGTTTCATTGCCTTCAATGATCTTGTCGTCGATCACATTCACCGGAACCGATACGCTGTTTTGTCCGGCCGGGATCACAGCGGTACCGTTGAGTGTCGTGTAGTCAACACCGTTAGTGGCCGTGCCACTGATGGTATACTGTACCGTCACGTTTTCCACTGCGGCAACGCCTGTTGGCAATGAAATGGTGAAAGCGCCATTGGTATTAGGTTCTGTGGCATCGGCAGCTTTGGCTACGCTCAGCACCTTGTTGGCAGGTATATTGTCGTCGTCGGCAATGATCAATGTGCTGTTGCCGAGCGCGGGGTCTACGCCATAGGTCAGCGCGCCGGAGGCGCCGCCGCTCAGGGTGAGCACCACGCTCTCATCTCCTTCTATTAATTTATCATCTATTACTGCGACCACTACCGGTACGGACGATTGGCCTTTAGGCAGCACTACGGCGCCGCTCAGCATCGTATAGTCGGTACCGTTAATCGCCACGCCGCTCATGGTGTAGTTCACGGTGATATCTGTTGCGCTGGTAACGCCACCTGGCAGACTGATACTGAAAGATCCATTGGTAGCGGGTTCCGCTGCATTGGCTATGCGGGTTACGCCCAGTAACCTGTTCACGGCGATGGTATCATCATCGGCGATGACGAGGGTGGCCGTGTTACCGCCTGTTGCCGGCGTGAAAGCGCCCAGGGCAGCAGATGTGCCACTGTTCAAGGTGAGGATCACGGTTTCATCTCCCTCAATGATCTTGTCATCTATCACATTCACCGGAACATTTACGCTTTGCTGGTTCCTGGGTAGAACAACGGTGCCGCTGAGGGTCGTGTAGTCTACCCCGTTAGTAGCGGTACCGCTTACGCTGTAGTTGACCGTAATGTCATCGGCGGCGGTGATACCTGCGGGCAAACTGATATTGAAAGCGCCATTGGTAGCCGGTTCTGCGGCATCTTTTACTTTCGTTATTGTCAATTGCTTATTGGCAGCGGTGCTGTCGTCGTCGGCAATATTGACGGTGGCCGCACTATTGGACGTATAGGCATTACTGTAAGTATCTGTACCGCCGCCAAGCGTCATGATCACCGTTTCAGTGCCTTCGATGATCTTGTCGTCGATCACATTCACGGGAACGGGCACACTGTTTTGGCCGGCGGGCAGCACGATGGTGTTCACGGTATAATCCACCTCTCTCGTAGCGGTACCGGTGAGGGTATAGCTGAAAGTAATGGGCGCATCGGCGGTAATACCTGCGGGTAGGCTCACTTCGAAACTGCCATTAGTGGCCGGTTCCGCGGCATCGGCGGTTCTCTGTACGCTCAGTACGCGATTGGCGGCAGTGTTGTCATCATCGGCCAGGGTCATCACCGCTGTTTTGTTCGCGCCGGGTGCAAAGGTGAAGTTGGCAGAAGTGCCGCCTGTCACGGTTGCAATAATGGTTTCCGTGCTTTCGATGATCTTGTCGTCGATCACACTCACGGGCACGCCTACACTATTTTGTCCGGCGGGGATTACCACTGTGCCGCTGAGGGCCGTGTAATCTGCACCTGGCGTAGCGGTGCCGCTAACGGTGTAGTTCACGGTAACAGGTTCCACTACGGTTACGCCGGCAGGCAAACTGAAGGTAAAGAGGCCATTGGCGGCTGGTTCCGCCGCATCTGTTGTTTTAGTAACAGATACCTGCAGATTGGCCGCTGTGGCGTCATCATCAGCGATATTCACCGTAGCGCTGCCAGGCGCGCCAGGCGTATAAGGGTTGGCGGCTACGTCAGTACCATTGGTGATGGTGAGTATAGCCGTTTCCGTGAGTTCGATGATCTTGTCGTCGAGCACGTTCAATGGCAATTGTACACTGTTCTGACCTGCGGGGATGGTAACGGCATTGGCAATCGTGTAATCCGCATTCCGGGTGGCGGTACCGCTCATAGCGTAATTGACCGTGATATCGGTAGCCGCTGTGTAGCCGGTGGGCAGACTGATCATATAAGCGCCGTTGGTATTGGGTTCGGCGGCATCTTTCACTTTCTGTACGCTCAGGGTACGGTTAGCCGCCACGTTGTCATCATCCAGGATATTGATCGAAGCCTGGTTGGCGGCCGGATCAGCCGGGAAGATATAGGTATTGCCTGACGCATCTATGGCACTGCCTGAAACGATTGTCATCTGTATGGTTTCTGTGCCTTCGATGATCTTGTCGTCGATCACAGTAGCCGTTACATCTACGCTGGTTTGTCCGGCCGGGATCACCACCTGTGCGGGCACGGAATAATCCAGGCCTGCGGTGGCAGTACCGGCGAGGCTATACCCTACCGTGATATCATAGCTGGAGGCAGCGCCATTGAGTTTGATGGTGAACTTGCCATTGGTGGCCGGTTCGGCGGCATCGCCGGCAGGCACAATGCTGATAGGTGTGCTGGCAGCGGCATTTACGTCAATGATGTTCACGGTAGCCGATGCAAAGCCCGGCGCTATGGTGAAGGCAAAGCTGGGCGACGCGGCGCTGGTCATTGTGAGGATGGCTGTTTCAGGGCCTTCCACCAGCTGATCATCTATTGCGGCGAGATCGATCAGCACAAAGTTGGAGCCGGCAGGAATGGTAGCCACACCATTCAACAGCGGATAGTCGACACCGTTAGTAGCGCTACCTCCCATCGTATAATGAATGGTAACATCTTCCGAAGCGGTTACGCCCGGCTGCAAGGATATTTTGTATTGGCCATGCACGCCGCCTTCTACGGCATCGGATACTTTGGTAACCAGCACTACATTGCTGTTGGGGCCAAAGTCATTGTCGTAGATATTTACCGTGGCGGCCGCACTGGTGGCATCGGCAGTATAAGCGAACAAGGCATCGTTGCCGCCGCTGATATGCATGATCACGGTTTCGGTGGGTTCGATGATATTGTCGTCGATCACGTGCACCGGTACGTTCACACCATTCTGACCGGCAGGGATGATAATATTGCTGGTGATCGGCTGGTAGTCCGCTCCACTGGTGGCTGTGCTGGCCGGGTCTATGGTATAATTAATGGTGATATCGTTGGCGGCAGTGATACCGGCTGGCAGCGTAATGCGGAAATTACCATCTGTGGCCGGTTCTGCGGCATCGGCCGTTTTAGCGATGCGCAGTGTTCTGTTGGTGGTATTGTTATCGTCATCAGCGATGTTCACCGTGGCAGGCGTGCTGTTAACGGCGAAACCAAAGCTGGCGGAAGCGCCGCCTGTTAGGGTCATGATCACGGTTTCGGCGCCTTCAATGATCTTGTCGTCGATCACAATTACGGGAACGGATACACTGTTTTGTCCGGCCGGGATGGTTACCGTGCCGCTGAGGGTCGTATAGTCCACCCCGTTAGTGGCGGTACCGCTGACCGCGTAGGTAACGCTCACATCTTCCGAGCTGGTGATACCAGCAGGCAATGCGATGCGGAAAGCACCATTGGTGGCTGGTTCTGCGGCATCGGCTATCGCGGTGGCGCTCAGTATTTTATTGGCCGCTACGTTATCATCGTCCGCTATCGTAACGGTAGCATTTTGATGCGCCGCATCAGCGGTGAAGCTGAAGGAAGTTGAAGTACCGGCAGTCAGTGTAGCGATCACGGTTTCTGTGTTTTCGATGATCTTGTCGTCGATCACATTTACCGGGATGATCACGCTGTTCTGGCCGGCAGGGATCACCACGGCGCCGCTCAGGGTCGTATAGTCTACCCCGTTAGTAGCGGTACCGGCGATGGTATAGGTAGCGGTGATATTTTCGGCGGCCGTGACGCCAGCAGGCAATTGCAGGGTGAATGCGCCATTGGTAGCTGGTTCGGCGGCATTGGCCGTTTCGTAAATAGACAAAGTTTTATTAGCAGCGGTGTTATCGTCGTCCGCAATATTGGCAGTAGCGCTACCTTGTGTAGTGCTGGCGCTGAGCGCACCGAAGCTGGCGGAGCTGCCGCCTGTGAGCGTTAACACCACTGTTTCGTTGCCTTCGATGATCTTGTCGTCGATCACATTCAGCGGGATGCTCGCGCTGTTCTGGCCAGCGGGGATCACCACGCTGCCGCTGAGGGTCGTGTAGTCCACACCGTTAGTAGCCGTGCCGTTCACAGTATAGGTAGCGGTTATGGCCTCGCTGAAGGTAACGCCGGCGGGCAAGCTTACCAGGAAGGCGCCATTGGTAGCGGGTTCCGCGGCATCGGCCGTTTTGGTGATACTCAGCACTTTATTGGCAGCGGTATTGGAATTATCTGCAATGATCACCGTCGCGGATTTATTCACGGCGTCCGGTGTGAAGGTAAAGCTGGCAGAAGTGCCACCGGTTACGGTAAGCACCACGGTTTCATCTCCCTCTACAATATTATCAGCGATCACATTCACCGGGATATTGACACTGTTCTGTCCTGCCGGGATCACTACGCTACCGCTGAGCGTAGTATAGTCGACACCGTTAGTGGCAGTGCCGCTGATGGTATAGTTCACCGTTACGGCTTCCGCCACGGTGATACCTGCGGGCAAACTTACCAGGAAGGCGCCATTGGTGGACGGTTCTGCCGCATCTTTCACTTTGGTGATACTGATCATTTCATTGGCGGCGGTGTTGTCATCATCTGCAATATTTACGGTAGCGGTGTTCGCTGCACCGGCAGTAAAATTGCCCAGACTGGCAGTGGTACCGCCTGTCAGCGTAACGACCACTGTTTCGGTATTTTCGATGATCTTGTCATCGATCACGTTAACGGGAACGGATATACTGTTTTGTCCGGCAGGGATCACGGCAGTACCGGAGAGGGTGGTATAGTCTGCACCCGGTGTAGCGGTGCCCGCTACAGTGTAACTCACGGTCACATCTTCAGCGGCCGTAATGCCAGCGGGCAGGCTGATGCTGAAAGCGCCATTGGTAGCCGGTTCTGCGGCATCGACAGTTTTGGTAATGCTCAGCGCTTTATTGGCGGCGGTATTATCGTCATCGGCAATATTCACGGTAGCCGTGGCCGTACCGGCGCTGAAGCTGAAGCTGCCAGCGGTACCACCCGTGATGGTAGCAATCACGGTTTCCACCGGTTCAATGATCTTGTCGTCGATCACTATCACGGGAACGGATACACTATTTTGACCGGCCGGGATGATCACTGATCCTGACAGGGTACTATAATCTTTCCCCGGGGTAGCAGTACCGGCAAGGGTATAGCTCACCTGGATATCCTGCGCAGCGGTGATACCGGCAGGTAAACTGATGCTGAAAGCGCCGTTGGTAGCCGGTTCCGCCGCATCGGCGGTTTTAGTGATGTTCAGTACCTGGTTGGCAGGCGTGTTATCGTCATCGGCAATGGTGAGGGTGGCGGTTCCATTGCTGCCGGGGCTGAATGCGCCGAAGTTGGCGGAGCTGCCGCCTACGAGTGTTGCCACCACGGTTTCATCGCCTTCGATGATCTTGTCGTCGATCACATTCACCGGCAATGCCACGCTGTTCTGGCCGGCAGGGATGGTGATGACGCCGCTCAATGCCGTATAGTCGGTACCGTTAGTAGCCGTGCCGCCTATGGTATAGTTCACGGTGATATCCTGCGAGTAGGTAACACCTGTGGGCAGACTGATGCTGAAGCTGCCATTGGTGGCCGGTTCTGCGGCATCGGCGGTTTTAGTGATGCTCAGTACTTTATTAGCTGGTATATTATTGGGATCTCTGATCACTACGGTAGCGCTGCTCTCCGTAGTGCTGGGCGTAAACGCGCCGAAACCTGGAGCAGTACCGCCGGTAAGGGCCATGATCACCGTTTGATCCGGTTTGATCGTTGGATTAGGCAACAGCGTTACCGGTACGTTCACGCTGTTCTGGCCGGCAGGGATCACCACAGTGCCACTCAGGGTAGCATAGTCGGTACCTGCGGTGGCCGTACCAGATACGGTATAGGTTACCGTAACCGCTACGCTGCTGGTATAACCAGCCGGGAGACTGATCGTGAAAGCGCCATTGGTGGAAGGTTTCACGGCATCGGCGGCTTTCGCTACGCTCACTACCTGGTTAGCTGCTATATTATCATCGTCGGCAATATTGAGCGTTGCGCTGTTATTGCCTGTGAAGGTAAAGCTGGTGGAGGCGCCGCCTTTCAGGGTGAGCGCCACGGTTTCGTTGCCTTCGATAATTTTGTCGTCGATCACATTCACGGGGATGCTTACACTGTTCTGGCCGGCGGGAATGATCACGCTGCCGCTCAGTGTCGTGTAGTCGGCGCCGTTAGTAGCCGTGCCGGCGATACCATAGTTCACCCTTACATCTTCGCTCACGGTGATGCCCGCAGGCAGACTTACGCTGAAACTGCCATTGGTGGCGGGTTCGGCGGCATCGGCGATTTTAGTGATGGTCAGCGCTTCATTAGCGGCGATATTATCATCATCCGCAATTATGACGCTGTCCGTTTTTTGGCTGCTGATATAGAAAGGTACGGCGGCCGCGCCTACAGACGAGATATCAGCCACTACGCTTTCTTTATTTTCGATGATCTTGTCGTCTATCACATTCACCGGTATCTGCACGCCGTTCTGACCGGCGGGGATCACCACCACGCCGCTCAGGGCCTGGTAGTCGACATCTTTGGTAGCGGTACCGCTCACCAGATAATGCACGGTAACAGGCCATGCAGCCGTGATGCCGGTGGGCAAGCTTACGGTGAAGGCGCCATTGGTAGATGGCTCGGCCGCATCGGCGGTTTTAACGAGGCTCACGCTTTTGTTGGCTGCGGTATCGTCATCGTCTGCGATCACCATGGTGGAAGTGGCAGTAGCGCCGCCAGCGGTGAAAGTGAAGCTGGTGGAGGCGCCGCCGGTAATGGTAGCGATCGCCGTTTCATCTCCCTCTATGATCTTGTCGTCGATCACATTCACGGGAACGGATACACTATTCTTTCCGGCAGGGATCACTACTGTGTTGGCAATTGTCGTATAGTCGGTGCCATTGGTAGCTGTGCCGCTGATCGCAAGATTAACAGTCACCGGCTCGGATACGGTAACGCCGGCGGGTAAGCTGACAGTAAATGCTGCATTGGTATTGGGCTCCGCTGCATCGCCGGTTTTGGTGATACTGAGCACTTCGTTGGCAGCGATATTATCATCGTCTGCAATATCCAGGCTGGCGCTGCCATTGGTAGCGCCCGGCGTGAAACTGCCCACGGCAGAGGTACCGCCCGTAAGTGTGAGCACCACTGTTTCGGTACCTTCGATGATCTTGTCATCGATCACATTCACGGGAACGGATACACTGCTCTTTCCGGCAGGGAGGATCACGCTGCCGCTTAAAGTAGTATAGTCGGTACCGTTAGTGGCCGTGCCGCTAAGGGTATAGTTCACAGTAATATCCTGCGCGCAGGTGATACCGGCGGGCAAAGAGATGCTGAAAGCGCCATTGGTGGACGGTTCGGCAGCATCCGCCGTTTTGGTGATGCTCAATACTTCATTGGCGGCCGTATTATCATCATCGGCGATATTTACGGTAGCATTGTTGTAGACAGGATCGCTGGTGAAAGTGAAACTGGCAGACTTACCCGTTACCAGGGTGGCGGTCACGGTTTCGTTGCCTTCGATGATCTTGTCGTCGATCACATTCACGGGCAGTGGTACGCCGTTTTGTCCGGCAGGCAGTACGACGGTACCCTTCAATGCCGTATAGTCGACGCCGTTAGTGGCTGTACCGGCTACCGTATAGTTAACCGGTACATCTTCTGAAGAGGTATAACCTGCAGGCAGGCTGATCACGAAAGCGCCATTGGTGGCCGGCTCCGCCGCGTCTGACAGGTTCCGGATACTCAGTACCGCCTGTGAGAGATCATTATCCGTAATATTAAGCGTAGCGGTATTTTGCGTATTGCTGATACCATAAGGATTGGCAGAAGTAAGGCCGCTGGCGCCGGTGAGCGTCACCGCTACGGTTTCTGTATTCTCGATGATCTTGTCGTCAATCACCAGTACCGGCAGTGAAACGCTTTGTGCGCCTGACTTGAGCACTACCGTGCCATTTAAAGTATTATAGTCAGCGCCGTTGGTAGCGGAACCGCCTACGCTGTAGTTGATCGTGATATCTTCCGTAGCAGTGATACCTGTGGGCAAGCTGATCGTGAAAGCGCCGTTGGCGCCACCTTCTGCCCCATCCTGTGCTTTCTGTATGCTCAGCACCTGGTTGGCGCTAACAAGGCCGCCGAAGACGGAGAAGTTCTGCAGGTTGTTGAACTGTACATAGTTGACGCCGTCAACTGTACCGGAAGCCGCAGGTGTAAGCGCGGTGATGTTATTCAGGTTTTCCGGCGTGATATCGGCCATGGTGGCGGCGATATCGCCGGTATGTTTGAACCAGGTCCATTGTTGTGGCGCGGATACATTGCGAGTGCCGGACAGATAGGTGCTGGCGCTGTCTTTGCCGGCAGGATCCCAGAGCAGGCGCAGTTTCACGCCGCCGTTAGTGGTGAGCGGTGCGCCGGTGTAAGAGATCTGCAAGAGGCGGCGCATCAGCTGTATACCATAGTTGGTACCGTTGCTGGCGCCCAGGGCGCTCTGCGCTTTGCTAACATCCACGATGGCGGCGCCGAAGTCTGTAGCATTAGCGGTGTTGCCATTCAGGTCTATGGCCGCGATGTATTTAGTGGCATCTGCCGGATCAATGAAGTATATCCAGTTACCTTCCTTACAGATGCTGGCAGCCGTTTTGGCCGCGCCATCCGCTACCAGGCTGGCAGTGCGTACCGGGTGACTGGTAGTGATCGTGAACACCGCGCCGGCAGGTATATTGCTGACGGCGTTGAAGAGCACTTTTTTATTGGTACTGTCGTAAGCGCTGGCTTTTATTTCTGTGATAGTGCCGGTGGCGAAGTTGCCATCGCCATCATTATCTATCAACAGGGAGAAATCGCTGATGTCTTTACCGGCATAAGTAACGCCATTCAAATCGAAGGCCATGGCCAACAGCTGCGCAGCGTTGAAATTGCTGTATTGTACTTTCCACTGTTGCGACAGGCGCTGGCTAACGCAGCTACCCGATGGCAGGTTGGTATTGATAGCCGTCAACAGGTTACTGTTACTGCCCCAGATCATATAGCTTTTATCAGCGCCGAAAGTAGCAGTGTTAGTGATGTTGTCTGTTTCAATGGAATTGAGGCCCACACTGAGGATAGCGCCGGCGTTGATGCTGCGCGACTGCTTCTGGTTAAGCCCTTCCACTTCATCATAACCGATACCGGCGATGTTGTTATTGTAGCCGGCATTGGCAGTAGCGTCCCAGATCACGGTGCTGTCGGTAGCGAGATAATTACCCGGCGTGGTCTGATCTAATGTATAACCATATTTGATGCCGAGATAAGATTCCACTTTGCGGAGCTGACCCGGGTTTAACGCGAACGGATATACGATCAGATCGCCCATGGCGCCATTCCAGTTTTCCGCTGTGGAGAGGAAGGAGCCCACTTTCGCCAGGGCAGTGCCAGTGTTCCAGCCTGGTTTGTTCAGTGCATTCAGCTGTTTGGTTTTGCTGTACAAAGTGGCAGTACCGCCTGCGCCAGCCCATACGGCGGCCATCTCATCAGGCCGCGCAGTTTGCCAGAAACCGGCGGAAGGCACATCATCCGAAATACCTACAAAATAGGCGGCGCCGCTGATGCTGGCGATACCGCTACCTTGTGAAGCGGCGTTAGCGCCCCAGCTCATGAAATAACCATTGCCGCTGAGCGTATTTGTTTTACCTACGCCGAAAAGCGTTCTGGCACTGGTACCAGTAGGCAGCTTGCTTACATCCAGGTTCATGAAATTGGAACCGCTGAATTTCAGCGCAGGGTTGTAGTTGATATTGTCTGTTGTATTGTTGACATACTTCGGCTGCGATGCTGCAACAGGCTGTAAGGCGTTGTTCAGATAAGAAGCGAAATCTGTCCAGGTATCGATAGGGGTATTATCAGCGGATGAAGAAGTACCATAGTCGGGACGCAGCCACAGCGCGGTACCGGCTATACCACCCGGTGATTTGATATATCCGCCGAAGCTGAAGTACTGTCCTGAATTAAAGGTAACATTGGCCGCATAGTGTTTCACGCCATTGAGGGTGATGACCTGCAAAGGAATGAATTGGTCCGCGCCGTTGATCACGTTATCATCACTCACGATGAGGTAAGACTGTTTTGGATTCGGCAAGGCGGTATACGGAATCGCTACCTGTACCTGGCTGTTCATGCCGGCTGTTTGCGCTACTTTCCACAACCTGCTCATGCGATAGTTCACCACCGGGTGGCCTGTTACGGCCGTTCTGAAGCTGAGGGAATTGTTATCATCTCCCCACACCAGGTAATGACCACTGGCAGCAAAGGCATTGGTATTGCCTTTATTCGTTTCTGCCAGGCTGCCCAATCCAATGGCCACCTGTGTGCCGCTGTTGATACTGCGCGATTGCCGCTGTTGCAGATCTTCGATATCATCCCGGCCAATACCGGCGATATTGTTGTTGAAGCCAGTATTGGCAGTAGTATCCCAGATAACATTGTTGGCAGTATTGGTATAGCTACTGTTTAAAGTAATACCATATTTGATAGCGAGATAAGTTTCAATCTTGTTGCGGTCTGCCGCATTATTAGCTGCGCTATATAACACGATCTCTGAAATATCCCCGGTCATTTTACCATCGGCAGTGGAGCGGTCGCCAATTTGCGGTATGCCGGTCATGACGGCGCCTGTGGTACCGGTGATAACAGAGGTAGCATTTCTGCGATAGATATTTGTTCCGCCGCTATTCCAGACATCAAATTCTCCGGAGGGCGGCGCCGGCGCTGTCATATAAGACGTAGGACCGGCCGTGCTGATGCCCGTGTACACCAGTGAGCTGAAGCTATGCATGAAATACCGGGAAGAAGCATCGCCGGCATTGGTAGTGGGCGATACAACAGCGCCGCGGTTGGCAGCAGGCGCGCCGGTCCATGCATTGGCAGTAAATGCCTCGGCCATATCGATACTGGTGTTGCCTACCAACTTACCTGCGCCGCCAAAGCGTACCAGCGGGTTGAAGTTCACATACGCCAAAGGCGCAGTGGGCGCGGTTCCAGACACCGTGAAGGTATTGTTACCTGATTGATCCAGCCAGTTGCTCACATTGCCGCTGCTTTGCGTAATGCCATCATCTGCCTTCACCCACATACTAACATTATTGGTCACGCCTCCCGGCGCTTTCAATACAGCCCCAATGGTGAAGTAAGCGCCATCAGGAATATTGCTGCTGTTGAATGTGAGCTGGTTGCCATTAAATGGTATCGCCTGTGTAATATTAGCCGGCGCAAAGTTGGGATCTGTATTGCTGACCAGCAAGTATTTGGAAGTGCCGTTAATATTGGCTTGTATGGTAATATTCTGATCTGCCCATGCCGTTTTCCTCATCTTCCATACACGGGCCATACGGCGGGTAACGCTCGGCATCAGCGGCGTGCTGGCTACAACCGGGTAGCCAACGGCAGACAAGCCATTATCTGCAAAAACAAGGAAAGATTTATCGTTGGTGATGGTATTGGTATTATCACTATTGGTGATAGCAATGTTATTGCCCAATGCAACAGTGATGAAGCCAGTGTCTACACTTAAAGACTGTTTGGTATTTAAAGCGGTGCTATCGTCGCGGCCGATACCGGTGATCCTGTTCTTGTAAACAGCATCGGCATTCCAGTATTTCGTGCCATCGGTGGCTAGGTAATCAGTAGCGCCATTGTTGATAGTGATACCGTATTTAAGACCGAGGTAAGATTCTACCGACTGGCGTTCGGCATCTGACAGTATACGGTTATAAGCGACCACTTCTCCCATATTACCCATCCAGTAAAATCCTCTGGCGGCGATGGTACGGGAGCCAATGGAAACGAGATTGGCGGTGAGTGGCGTTAGATTGATCGTACCCTGGTTGTCCAACGTATAGTTTTCAAACATACGTATGCCGTTGGGCGTATTGCTGGCCTGCGTGGCGCTGAAGATATAAGGCTTACCAGGTAAAGCGGTGGCGCTACCGGTTACAGCCAATACTGACGCTGCATTCTCCAGGTATTGTGTTTGTCCGCTATTAACCACCCGGTACTCCATACCGTGAGCGGAGCCTACGGCGCCGCTGCCTACCAGCTCTCTAACGGCAGCAAAGCCTGAACCACTGGCCACCGCAAAAATGGTTGCTGTTGTGGGGTCTATGCGCGTGGTATTAATATCCATGAAATCAGCCGCACCATCGAACAGCAGGCCATAGTTGAAGTTGAGCGCCTTTGCATCAGTAGTTGGCTGACTGGCCACTACAGGCTGCAAGGCAGTATTGCCTAAATTGCTATAGTCGTTCCATGCGCTGCCGCCGGACACGCCATCATCTGCACGTAACCAGAAGGTAACGCCGTTATTCACGCCGTTAGGTCCTACGGCCGGTCTGGCAAAAGTGAAATAGGCGCCATTGGCCAGCAGGCTGCTGTTCAGCGTTACCGTGCTATCGGCCTTGACTTTATACAAGGTGTTGCCGGTAGCAAATGTGGGGTCTGCGCTCACCATCAGGTAAGTTTTGCTGTTGCCGCCGGCCACTTTTAGGGTAATCGTTTGATCGGCCCATCCTGTTTTTGTTACTTTAAATATCCTGCCCATGCGCACATTCACGCTGCTTACACCGCTTACCGGTGCTGCATATGCAGTGGTTAAACCATTATCACTGAAAGAGAAGAAAGATTTATCGTTGGTAATGGTATTCGTATTTGTTTGGTTAGATGCAGCGATACCTGTGCCCAATGCGATAGCGACGGTACCGGTATCTACACTCTGCGATTGTTTCTGTTGCAGGAAAGACAGGTCATCACGGCCGATGCCGGTGATATGCTTATTGTAAGTGGCATCAGCGGCCCACATCTTCGTTACGCCATCGCTGGCGAGATAATCCGTTGGCGTGGTTTGATCGAGCGTGGTACCGTATTTCAGGGCGAGATAAGATTCTATCTTCTGACGGTCGGTAGCAGTGAGTGCGGTGATATCATTATAGATGATCACTTCCGGAATGCTACCATTGAAGTAACCGTTGCCATGCCATACACCGAGGTTGGTAGCGTAGTTACCGCCATTATAGGCAGAGTAATCAAAAGTGCCCGTAGCGGTAGCCATGGTGGTACGGTCGCGGAATACATTAATATTGCTCACCGTTTTGGTGAAGCTCCATACATTGGTTTTACCCAGGGTACCGCCCCATGGCCCACTGAGGCGCCAGCCATAAGGCGCATCGAAGTAGAAATTACCATCTGTTTGTGAAGGAGCAGTTACCACCGGGTAGTTGTTGGTGGTCATCTGATCGAAGATACCGCCGTTAGCGCCGGCCGCCAGCGCGCTGGTAGAAGAGGCCGCGAATACCGCGAAGTTCTGTACCGGGCCGTTGCCGAATACAGAAGAAGCAGGATCTACTACATTCGCTTTCCCGAAATATTGTACGCCGGCGAAAGTGGCGGTTGGATTGAAGTTCATGCTGCCCGCCGCTATGCCAGGCTGGTTGGCCACACTGGGCTGCGGGATATTGATATTCGTGCCACTGAAATCATTCCATTGCTGCGGGCTCAAACCCTGATCTGCACGATACCAGGCGGCAATGCCCTTAATCACGCCGGCAGGTCCGTTGAAGCGCGTCGCAAAAGTGAAATAGCTGGCATTGGCCAGCTGGCTGCTGTTCAGCGTGATCCTGTTATTGACAACCGGCAATATGCTGGTGCCTGTTGCGAAGGTGGGATCATTACTGATGAGCAGGTATTTGGGGGCAGAGAAAGTATAAGTGGTGTCTGCCAACAAAGTAATGTTCTGATCTGCCCAATTGGTTTTCTGTACTTTCCAGGTATTGCCGAGCCTATGCGTCACACCCGTCAAACCGTTAATGGGCGTGTATTTGATCGTACCGTTATTGTCACTGATCACGAAGAAAGACTTATCATTGGTGATCGTCGCATTCACATCTTTATTATTGCTGAAGATGCTATTGCCCAGTGCCAGCGTTACGTAACCGGCATCTGCGCTGCGCGACTGCCGCTGATCCAGCGCGGTGATTGTATCACGGCCAATACCGGTGATATGCGCCGCATAAGCGCTGTTGGCCGATGCGCTCCAATATACGGTACCATCAGTGGCCACATAATCCGGAGACGCAAGCGGTGTTACCGGGTTAATGGTGATACCATATTTAAGCGCGAGATAAGATTGTATCTTCTGAAGATCCAGGCTGGTCATCGCGGAATTATCTGTATACACAATCATCTCCGCTACGTTACCGTTAAACCCGGCTCCCGTTGTCTCGGAACCAAAATAGAAAGGCGCATTAACACCGTTATAGTTAGCCAGCGGCCCTGTCCACATGGCCAGTAGATGATTATTCACAGACGCATCCATCGTGGTGCCGCTAGCCCTTCTGTTGAAGGTGAACAAGGAAGGCGTATTGTAGGTACCGCCCCACGGCGCATTGATGCGGTAACTATAAGGCGCATCAAAATATACTTGTCCGTCGGAGTATGGCGTATAACCACGATAAAGATTCCCGTTACTGGCTGCTTCTGCAAATTCCGCATGCGCTACGCTGGTAGTTGGCATTGCCACTACCAATACGCTGGAGTTCTGGATACTGCCTGTACCAAATACGGAGTTGCTGGACAAATAAGTATTACTATTGAAGTACAGGGCCGGGTTGAAGTTGGCGCCATTGGACAGGAATGTTGGCTGACTACCGGCAACAGGCTGTCTTTGAGGTTTTCCATTACCGCTATAATCAATGATCAAACTGCTGCTGCCGCCTGCATCCGCTCTCCACCATGCTCCTATTCCCTTGTTCACATTCGCCGGGCCTCTTAACAATGCGCCGGTAGTAAAGTAAATGCCATTGCTCAGCAGGCTGGAGTTGATAGTCACCGCGCCGGTGGAATCCAGCGCCAGTTCCTGGTTCAGCGTAGCAAAAGCAGGATCCGTGCTGATCAGCAGGTAATTGGCCTTACTGCCACTATTGAACCGCAGGGTAATAGATTGATCTGCCCAGTTGGTACGCTGTACTTTCCAGATGCGCGCCATGCGCTGCGTTGCTTTCGTTCCATTCACCGGGATATTATACAATACAGCGCCATCGTTATCGCTGAAAGAGAGGAAGCTCTTATCATTGGGGATCGTGCTGTTATTGGCGCCATTGGAGGCCATCACAGCATTGCCGGCGGCGATTGTTACCACGCCATCATCTACGCTGAGCGATTGTTTCTGTTGCAGGAAAGATACATCATCACGGCCGATACCGGTTACACGTTTCTTGTATACCGGATCAGCGGACCACATCTTCGTTACGCCATCGCTGGCGAGATAATCTGTAGGCGTGGTCTGGTCGAGCGTTACACCGTATTTAAACGCCAGGTAAGATTCTATCTTCTGACGATCAGTAGCACTGAGCGCGGTGATATCACTATATATAATTACTTCGGGGATATTTCCGTTGAAGAGCGCTCCGCCATACCAGATGCCGAGGTTGGACGCGTAGTTGCCCGCATTGCCGCCAAAAACATAACTGCCATTATTGCTCACTACCGTTGCGCGGTCGCGGAACACGCTCATGTTGGTAGTCGTTTTGGTGAAGCTCCACACATTCGTTTTGCCGATGGCGCCGCCCCAGGGCGCATTGGCGCGGAAGCTGTAAGGCGCGTCGAAATACACGTTGCCATCTGTATAAGAAGGACATGTGATCACTCCGTAGTTGGTAGTTGTGTTCTGGTCAAATATAGCGCCGGCGTTGAGCGCAGCGGAAGATGACGCGGCGAAGACGGCAATGTTCTGCAGGCTACCGTTACCAAATACGGAAGATGCAGGATCTACTACATTCAGCTTACCAAAATATTGCGCGCCGTTGAAAACGGCGGTGGGGTTAAAGTTCATGCCACCGGGCTGCACGGCTGGCTGCGCGGCGGCGCTGGCCTGCGGCAGGTTGATATTGTAGCCGCTGAAATCACTCCATTGCGCGCTGCTCAAGCCCTGGTCGCCACGGTACCACGCAGCAATGCCGGCATTGACGCCGGCCGGTCCTCTTACCGTGATGGGCAACATACTACTGAACTCTGAAGTACCGCAGGTATTAGCCGGTATGCGGAGCGTGGCCGTCCAGAAGCCGCTGGCAGTGGCCCCCGGGCCGGTATTGTAAGTGATCGTTTGCGTGTTCACACCGGCGGATAGCCCGTTGAGCGTAGTTACATAATATTGTCCGCTGCTGCTGGAGATACCCGGATCATTAGCATAGATATCTACCGAATAGGTAGCGCCGGCGGTGATATTCGGGATATTGATCTTCAGCTGGTACTGCCCGCCGCCCAATGTGGTGGAAGAAAGCAACACTGGCACTTTAGCGCCGGCATTGGTATAACTGCAATTACCTGCATTGGCGAATTTGATGCCCGCCGTACCATTGTTATAAATGGCATTGTTGCTGATCACAATATTGGTCGGGTTATCGCTGTACACGCCAGCGCCGCCGCAATCGTGGATCACGCAACCTGTTACCTGTGCGTTATTGGCGCTTCCCGTACTGCTATACCACCAGATACCATTCGATGCGGCATTCACGATCGTATCACCGGTGAAACTCGCATCCGAAGCCAGCGCACCGGTACTAACGGAGAAAACAATACCTGAACGGGTACTGTTGATAAAACTGGAATTGTTAACGACGACGCCTGTTTTGGCCACGTTGTTATAGAACTCTATACCATCATAACAATTGTTGAATTTCGATTGCTGTAGCTGGAAACCATTGACGGTCCCCCATACCGCGATACCATCCCCAACGGCGTTATTGATCGCCACTTTATTGAGCGTCACATTATTGACAGTGGCATTTGTCCCGAAGTAAATACCCCATCCCCCATCTAGTGTCGTTCCCTTTGCATCCGCATCCAGTATCGTATTGCTGATATTAAGCGTATTAACGTTCCCTTGCAGGAATATCATGCGGTTATCGGCGGCGGTATTGGAGTACAACACCCCGGGGATCATCACTTTGGAATTGCTGATCGTAACATTGCTGGCCGTTGCATCGAACATAATGCCACGCAGGTCTGCATCTTTAATGGTACAGTTATCGATCGTAATGCCATCACTGTTGTTCAGGAAACGGATCGCATAATCGCCATTGTCGGTGCTAGACCGCGTGAACGTGAAGGAGCTGTTTTTTATGCTAACATTGGTGTTGTTAAAAGCAGAAAAGAAACCGGTAGATACACCATTTGCAACAGAATCCACGGTAACATGGTCCAGTAAAATATTATTACCGGTTTGTACGGGGCCGCCATTATTATCAAAATAGATCGCATTCTGTACGCCGGTGATGCGGCTGTTGGTAAGCGTGAAACCATTGACAGACGCGCCACGGAACACGATCCCCTCACAACCCCTGGCATTGCCCTGCGAGCTGATGTTGATATTGTCCATCACCAGGTTGGTTTGCGTACCGCCCATGAAATGGAATACACGTCCGATCAGCAAAGGATTGGCGCTATTGCAAGGTTCGATATCGCTGGTGTAAATATTTTTGACAGTAAGGCCGGTAGAATTTCCGCTTACCGACATAAATAAATTCAGATAGTTGCCAGTAGTGCTGTAAGTGGTGATATGATCTACCGTTACACCGGTGGTGTTGGGCTGGATGGTAAAATAAATATCTCCGGCGTTCGTCAGCGTGAAATTCTTCACCGTCACGCTATCTGCGTTAATGATAAAAGGATTGGTGACCGTGTTCACCCCGGAGGAGTTGATGGTGATCTTGTTCCCCCCGTCGATAGTAAGTTTCTTTGCCGTGATGGTGGGCATTGTTGTGAGGATCGTTATCTGTCCGTATACCGAAAACGTGATGGTATGCGGTCCTACCCCTGCGGCATTTGCATCGAGGATGGCCTGGCGGAGTGAGCCAGTACCGGCATCATTTGTATTGGTTACTACAAATGAAGCGGCCATTGTTGTTTGCTGCCATAACAGGCCTGTCAAGAGCAGGAGCATTAGGCGCAAATACCAACGACCGCCACCGGTTAGTCGAAACAGGATATTGGTAGTGAAACGAAAATAACGGTTGCAAAACAATTTGTGCGGCTGAAACATACCTGTGCTATTTGGGTAAAACACGGACACATCGGGCTTGCCGTAAAGCAAACACCAATTGCCTGAGAATCGCTGGAAAAAAATGCTTGAAAGATGCTATTGATCAGAATAATGACGATACCACGCCCTCACATGGCAAAAATTGGCTGGTAACATGGCGGTGTGTAAAATTAATCATAGGAACACATTTTATGGTTAAATCACAGATTCGTCAAATGCATTGCAAATCAACAACATTGCATCTCGCAACAAATTTATCAACACCCTCCGGCTGGCACTGTAGTAATATTTATAATTGTTTTGTAGTTTTTTTACTACATAAATTTGTCAAGATAAGGCCTAACTTTGCCGTATATACGTTATCTGATACCTATGAAATCAATTTTAGTAGCAGAAGACCATGTGATCGTGAGAATGGGGGTCATGGCCATTATCAGGCACCTGCTGGGACAGGTGGATATCGTCGAATCCGACAATTTCAATGAAACCATACAGTTGCTGGGCCAGCGTTCATTTGACCTGCTTGTGCTGGATATCAATATACCCGGGGGGAATAACCTGAAGATGATTGATGCAGCCCGCTTGCGGCAGCCTGGTATCCGGATACTGGTGTTTTCCGGCTACGACGAACAACTGTTCGGCATCAATTACGTGCAGGCCGGCGCCAATGGCTACCTGCATAAAGATGCGCCGGAAGAAGAGATCAGGAAGGCGCTGATCACCGTACTGAATAATGATACTTATCTCAGCGCCAATGTAAAAGAACAGCTGGTGCAGCGCATCGGCGGCAAATCGCGCAATGGCCATACCAACCCGCTTCACAGCCTCTCCAGCCGTGAAAAAGAAGTGCTCTCCCTGCTGATCAAAGGCAATAACAATATGAGTATCGCCAAAACATTGAATTTACAGGTCACTACTATCAGTACTTATAAGAACAGGATATTTGAGAAGCTGGAGATCTCCAATATTATTGAGCTAACAGAAAAAGTGAAGTTATACAGCAATTGATATCGTGATCGTTGTTCCTTTATCAACGGCACTTTGCACATCCAGCTGCCCGTTTACCAGCGGCAGTAATTCCAATACGATCGACAAGCCAATGCCATAGTGTAACACACTGGCAGGCCGTTCCGCCTCTGTAGCCGCTTTCGCTGCTTTTTGCACCCACGCCAATATCTCCGGCTGAAATCCTGTACCCTTATCTGTAATCGTGATATCTGCCCACTGGCCGCGCATGTGCGCGGAGAGCAGCACCTGGCCGTTCTCGGTGTACTTCACGGCATTGTCCAGCAGGTTATGGATGATGATGCCCAGGATAAGCGGGTTGCTATGTATCTTCATTGGCCGCTGCTCTTGCAGCACAATGGCAGTATCCCGTGCAGCCGCCACGAGGTCGAAAATGGCTTTCTTCTCTTCCAGCAGTTCATACAGGTCCATCTCTTCCATTCTTATTTCTCCGGCCAGCAGGTGCGTTTTCACATAGCCGACGAGGTTATCCAGCAGGAAATACATGCGGTAAGCGGTATCGTAGATCATGCCTACCTCCTCTTTCATCTCGTTGTAGCTGAGGTTCCTGTCTATCACGCGCTCGGCGCCATGCACCAGGTATTTCATAGGCGTTTTGATATCATGCGAGATAGCGGCTACCAGTTTCTCCTGCATCTGCATCTGCGCGCGCAGGCGGCTTTCGGAGGTGGCCAGCTCTTTCGTACGGTCGTGCACGTGAGCCTCCAGCTGGGCATTGCTCTTCTTCAGATAATATACTCTCAGGCGGATGTATACGTAAACACAAATGATCACGATCATCACTATCAACAACCGGAACCAGGTGGTTTCAAAATAAGCTGGCGCCACCATCAGCACCAGGCTGCGACAGGTATAGTTGTTATTGCCAAAGCCGTTCGCTTTCCTGATCACCAGCTGATGCGCGCCGGAAGGCAGGGAAGAAAAGGTGAGCGTTTGATTGTCGGAAATATCCAGCCAGGACGTGTCTTTGCCGCCAGACAGCCAGGCGTAATCTATCTGCAGATTATAATCATTGCCAAAATAGGGCGTGCTGATTTCCAGTTTCAATGGCTTGAAATGATGTGGCAGCCAGATCGTATCGCGGTCTTTGTATTCCTGTTCGCCTGCGGTAATCTTGTCAATAAACAATGCTTTATCAGGCAGCTCTGCTATTTTCTCTCTGGTAGAAAACGCTACCAGTCCGTTCATCGAAGGCAGCGATATCCGGCCATCATCCAGTTTTATAGCACAGGGCTCACAGCCGCCATTAAATTCATTGGTGTTGAAACCCGCGTCCCTGGCGTAATATAGGTAAAAGATATTCCCCTGCGGTTGGCGGGCGTATTCGAGGAGGTCTTTCCTGGCCGCCTGGAACAATCCTTTGTTGGTGCTAAGCCATAGATAGCCCGCTTCATCGGGAATGATACAATGCACGACCGACAAATACTGACGGGCATCCAGCGGGAAGGCTGTGAGCTTGTTACCATCGTACAGAAAAAAGCCGTGGTTGGCAGTGCTGATCCATATTTCATGCGGCCCTTTCACATACAGGCTGCGCACACAAATGTGTTCGAGCCCGGGAATGGTATCTGTATGGCGATTGGAGATGTTGACGCGCAATAATCCCTTCTCCGGCGCTACCCATAAGTATCCATCCTTATCTTCCTGAAAATACATCACGTGGTGAAGATTGGGATGAAATACCTTCAGGCTTTGTTGTTCGCCTTCATCCAGGTACCAGGTACCGTGGTTGTAGGTGCCGATCCACAGGCGGTGGTGATCATCTTCATAAATCTGTGTGATGGCATCCGACAGATGATACTGATGCAATATATTATTACCCGTGGCATCCAGCTCGCTAAGGTAGCCCTGCGTTTTGTACCAGATATGCTGGCGGTAGTCGCGCAGCATGCTGTATTTATCGCGGCGTTTGTCGCTGGTATAGGCCTGCCGCAATCCTTTGATGGCAGTGGCTTTGTAGGCGCTGTCATATGCGTTGCCGGTGGGAGTTATTACGCCATGCGCGCCAAATGGCGCTTGCGCATAATATACTGCATCTACGCCGGGCTCATCGCCGAAGGTGGTAAATTTCTTTTCCCCGAATACATACAATCCATTTGTTTGACTGCCGATAAACAGGCGCTTGTCCGCAGTATTATAGTAAAGCGTTACAGCGCTGATGCCTGGCAAATCCAGGTGGGATAATAGTTTCCGGGTATTGAGATCGCCGCCGGGCAGGCGGGTTACCAGGTACAGGGTACTGTCGAGATAGATGAACAGTTGATCCGCGGCCAGGTTCCAGTATAATGCTGACCTGTTGAGTTTTGTTTGCCAGGAGGGATGTGCGGTAATATCGCCGCAGATCGCCTGTTGCTGCGCCTGCATGTTGTGAAACCCGGTGAGCCGGCCCTGGTGATCCAGATGATACAATTCTTTTTCCAGGAAGAAGAAAGACAGAAAATCACCATAACCAAAAGCAATTGCTTTCAGCGTTTGCTGATTTTTACGCAGGGTGATGCTATCCCTTCCGATGATATATGCCTGATCATCTTCACCGGGGATGATGTATTCGCTGAGATGAAGATATCCCTGGTAGAGATTAGGCAGGCTGGAAGCGGGGAAAGAAAGGCTTTTGTTATACCGCAGAGCGTATTCGTGGAAACTATAGGGCGGCAGCCATTTCCAGTAGCGGGAGCCAACGGCGCCCTGGTCGATATCGATCACCTCGTCTTCAATGAAAGCGTGGATATGGTGATGATCATCTGCAAACATGTAGTTGGTCCGGTCGGACGTAGTTCCCAGGGACACGCTGTTATACAGGCGGAAATTTTTCCCGTCGAAACGAACGATACCGTTTTCTGTTCCCAGCCACAGGAATCCGTATTGGTCCGGGATGATACATTTCACGCTGTTCTGCGGGAGGCCGTTATCATCAGTATAATGCTTTTCTAAAAGCAGGTTTCCCGCTGCTTGTGCATGGGCAATGTTGAGATTGCCTTGCAACATGAGCAGCGCCAATAGGCAGCAACAAAGATATTTTTTCACGTTTTTGACAATCGCATATGCGGCGGCGGTGCAAGATATTGCAAAATAGTGATATCTGCCAGATAAGATCATATTCGCTGTTTCCAGAACAGCGTAGATGCGTTCCTGTATGGAGCATGTCTTCCAGCGAGGCGCCTCGCTGGAAGACATGCTCACCGCGCTGCACGAATGAGGTATTTATTAGCATGCGCATTAGCGTTATCGCAGCAGCGTATCCAGCTTATCTAATGCTGCTCCTTTCAGATTATGCGCAATAATTTTTCCTTCGGGGTCGATGAGGAAATTTTGCGGGATGAATTCAACGGCATACAGTTTCGCAGCAGTGGCCTGCTGCGGGTCGAGGTTGGAAATATGTTTCCATGGAAGCTGATCCGCCGTGATAGCCTTGATCCATTCGGCCCTTGATCTGTCCAGTGATACGCTCAGCACGGTGAAGTTCCTGTCTTTGTATTTATTATATGCCTTCAGCACGTTGGGATTCTCTTCTCTGCAAGGATGGCACCAGCTGGCCCAGAAATCTACCAGCACATATTTACCGCGGAAGTCTTTCAATGAAACGGCAATGCCGGCGGTATCCTTCTCTGTGAAGTCGGGTGCAGGCGCGCCTATTTGCACCCGCCGCTGATTTTCCAGACTCTCTGCAAACGCTTTACCCGGGCGGCTCTGCCTCACTGTAGGCGCCAGGGCTGCGAAGGCCGTTTTCTTCT
This sequence comes from Chitinophaga vietnamensis, assembly GCF_902167635.1. Taxonomy (GTDB): domain Bacteria; phylum Bacteroidota; class Bacteroidia; order Chitinophagales; family Chitinophagaceae; genus Chitinophaga; species Chitinophaga vietnamensis. The sequence continues at coordinate 883,950 of NZ_CABHMS010000002.1, read as the reverse complement.
GTTCCAGGGTATAGTCATAAAATCCTTTCAGCAGTTCAAGACTGATGAATGAAGCAGGATGTTTCGATATAAAATCTTTCTGCACCTGTAAATATTTTTCCTTCATCGCTTGCTGATCTTGCTCGCTGGATGGCTGCCCGATCGCCCTCATCTCCTGCTGCAGCGCTGCGCTCTCTTCATTGAGCAGAGAGCCCTGTACAACAAGATGCTTATCCGCATCATTGGTGATGGTGATGTTACCTGGCTCGAGATAGAACCGGCCGCCGGCAGGCCTGGCCTGCTTTTCTTCCGCAGGCGGATAAGTCCAGACGAGATACGCCATCACCGGTTCATCCAGCTCACCAGCAAATGTAAATCTGTCGTTGACAATCCGTGTGGAGTCATGCACCTGTTGGCCATCCAGCGCATAATAAAGATGTGCCCATGCAGGATGGTCGGGCAGGTGCAGGTTGCCGGTAATCCGGAAAGGTTTTGACGCATCCGCTGCAACAGGCAGCAGCAGCAATAGCAGGAAATAAAAATGGTTTCGTATCATAGTTTTTGATTTAATGAATGATCATCGTTCTCTGTAGGCAATGCTCTCTACTTTTCCTGTACCGGGAAAAGAACGATATAATTGCAGCTGCCCGTTGATCTCTGGCACCGTATAGAGATCCAGTGTACCGGCGCCTTTGGTATAAGTACACACCAACAGTTTCCTGGCGAGGCTCTTATAGTAAACAGCATTGGGCGCAGCATCATACGTGCTGGCAAAGGGCTGGAATTTCATCAGGGAGATGGTGGCGGCGCCGTAATCCTGCATCAGGAAACTTTGTTTCAGCGTAGGATCATATTCATACACCTTGCCGCCAACGTTGTAGAAGAGATAGCCCAGATCGGGGCTCACAGCAAATTGCGTGGCAGCGGCAATGCCTTCTCCGATGATCTCCGCATAATATTGCTGTTTACCCGTCAGGGTAAACCCGGCCAGGTAACGTTTGCTGGTTTTGCTGTCTTGCAACACGGCAAATACCTGTCCGCCGTTGAAAGGCACATAGTTCATATACAACAGTTCCATGCCGGTGGTGAAATTGAAAAGATCGCCGGCCGGCAGCGTAAGACAGGTGTTGCCAAATCCCGGATAGCGCAGGAAGGTGCTGCTGGCGCTGTCGTATACGATCGAATTATCCTGGTAACCGCCGGTGTTTATTCCTATCCAGCGCGAAGGCTGAAACAACACAGTGCCGCCATCCCTCGTATTCACCGGACCAGTGATGCTTTGCCCTCCCACCTGATAAAGGTTCCTGTTGGCGTACAGCATGCCGCTGTATTGCTCCAGATATAGGTTAGCGCTGCTCCAGTCGGTAAATGGTTCCGATACGCTCATCACGGTCTGCATATCATACGATGGCAGATATTCCAATGTATCCAGCCCCAGCAACACGGCCTTCTTGCTGGTGGCAACGAAGATAGCCACCGTGCCATTCGCCGGGCCACCGATATAGGAAAAGCCGGTGGCTACATAGGCCGGCCGGCCATCGGCCACATAGGCCGAATGCATTTTCTTCAGGATATCTGTATACAAGGTATCATGGCTGCCTATGCGCGAGATCATATCGAGGCGGCTGTTACCATCTTCTGTATCGCAGAGCAGCAGCCAGCCTTCATAACTGGCAGCACTTACGGTAAGATAAAAATAGCTGTCTGTGAATATGCCCGTCTTCTTGTCCGTAACGCGATAATACACGTAATAACTGCCGAAGCCAAGGCCTGGCACGGTATCGAGGTCGCGCTTCGTGGACAGCTGAATAGGCTCCATCGTATAGCCGAGCAAGTGATCCACGGTCCATTGATAGGAATAGTTAACGGTATCTTCCTGTTGGCCATCCGTCAGCTCCAGCGCAGGCCTGATGGTGAGCCTGTCGCCGTAATTGATGATATAGGAAGAGTCAATCCCTTTTATCTGCACCCGTTTCACGGTAGTATAGCTATAATTCCCCTTATCTTTCATACAGGCTGTTATCAACACTCCCAGCATCGCTATAAAGCTGATATATCTTTTCATAATGAAATAAATTTATTGTACTGCAGGCCCCATTTTCATATTACTGCCATCAGCTTCTTTCACCGGGTAGCCCGCCTGTTGCTGTTGGTTAAGATATTGCTGTACCTGCCTGGAGAAGCTGGTAAGCTGCGTAGGTGAATAGACAGGCGCATTGTAAAAACGCTGCAACTTCAGCAACATCACTTTCACCATCAGCTCCAGCTTCAATCTGGAATAGGCTCCCAGCGCGTCTTTATTGGCATCCCACAACCCTGGCTGCGGCAGGATATCATCTATCACGATCTTCATCACTACTGCCGACGCCACATAAGGCGCCTTGTAATCATATGCCTGCATATTGGTTTTGAAATAATTATTGGGCACGAGCTTCAGGGTCAATGTCACCGATTTTTCGTAAAGCGCTGCAGGACGCAGTACCACAACAGGGATCAGGCGACTGACTGCTCCGGCGGGGATCATCAGGCTGTCGGCCACTGGCAGGCGGTAATGTTGGCCGGCAACAGCAGTGGTGGCGCTATCGACCGTCACCATGCTGAAACTGCGGTCCACAGCGGCTACCTCTCCTATCACCTTCGCATAGATCTTTAACGTATCTGTCGTAAGGGTATCTCTGGCAAAACTGTAATGAATAGTATCTGTATTCTGGTAATTATCCCTATAGGAAAAATAGATATCAGTACTCCCCTGGTATGACAACAGGTTGCTCTTGGTGCAGGCGCTACCCAAAAGCAGGAGCAGCAGGCTAAAAAAAAGAGGCTTGTTCCTATTCATGAATGCATGTTTTATCTGAAAGATGTTTCGGACAGTGGCAGCGGCACCACATAATTACCGGGCGGCATCGTAATGACAGCATTGGCTGAAGCACCGCTGCTGATGGCCATTTGCTGCGTTCGTTTAAAATAGAAGAAGAGCTGACCTTCACCCCAGCACTCTTTCTGGTACTCCTTGCCGAGCTGCGTTTGCTTGTCGCCGTTAAGGATAAGTGGTGGCAATCCCCTGTTAACGCGCACCGTGTTCAGCAGCCGGGCAGCGTTGTTGTCATCCGGCTCCCCCTCTGCTGAAATGTAATACAGCTCGGCAATGCGGATAAGCGGTTGCAGTTTGCGGTACATCAGGTTCTTATTCTGGATATCGGCATACTTGAAAAATGTTTTATCGGTTCTTGTAGAAGTACGGTCTACATCAAAGTTGATGCGGAAGCGGTAATCGTTGCTGTTTCGCTCATAGATATCATTGAGCCGTTGTGCCAGCGGCATCAGGATATTATCAGCGGTCAGACTGGCGGCAAACCGTCTCGTTTGTGTATTATACATGTCGGCATTTTCAAGCCCGAAGATCACCTCTGAAGAAAAGATGCGGTCAGGATTAACGATGCCGGGAGCAGAAAGTGCGGAAGGGCTCCAGGGGAACCAGGCGGATGCTTCTCTGATCACCTTGTCTGCCGCAGCTTTAGCGCCGGCAACATCTCCGCGGTACAACAGCGCCCTCGCCTGCAATGCCTGCACAGCATAGTAGTTCATGCGGCGGTTACGAAAACTGAAGTAGCTGTCGCCACCCGGACTAACAGCCTGCACCCCCTTACTGCGTACCGGATCTTTATCCAGTAACTTCGTTGCGGTGGCGATATCGTCCAGCACATTTTGCATCGCGGTATTGGCCGGCAGGAGTGCCTGGATCTTCGACTCGGGATCATGTGGATAAGGGATCGCTGCTTTCAATGAATCGGTGGCATACACCGGGCCGAAAAGCCGCAACAGGTCAAATGCCACAAATGCCCGCAAGCCGTAAGCTTCTCCCAGCATCAGCTGTTTTTCATCATCTGTCAACACCTTGTTATCCGGCCCGAGGTGTTTGATAAATAGATTGAGATTAAGTATCGCCGTGTAACTGCTGTTCCACATCGCCGTTGTGCGGTCCATTACAGCGGCATCTGCATATTTATAGTTGGCCTGCGTATTAAAAACATGTCCGCTGCTGCTGCAGTCGTAATACTGCGCCATCACATCCAGCGTGGTACAGGTAAAGTTCTCTCCGTAGGCAGCCGGCTTGGCGAGGTTCAGGTAAATACCATTGAGCACATTGCGGATAGACGTGCGGCTGTCGTACACATCATTCTCCAGGAACTTGTCTTCAGGCTGCACATCCAGGTATTTATTGCAGGAGAAGAACGATAGCGTGATGACAAGCAGGGAGACAGCTGAAATATATCGCATAATCATTTTTTTAGAAGAAGACATTAACACTGAAGGATACGGCATTGCTGAAAGGATAATCGATTCCCCGCTCCGACTTGATATTGGACAGGCGGAAAATATCATTCATGTATGCATTCAGCCGGATGGTCTTCCATCCGAGGCGCTGTAGCCAGTGGTGTTGCGCGGCATGAAATTCATATCCCGCGTTGATAGATTCACCGGTGAGAAAATTTTCTTTCTGAATGAAGCGGGACGACATCGGCGTCTTGTCGCTGATATCGATCGCCCTGAACTCCGCATGATCGCCGGCTTGCTTCCAGCGCTGCTCCAGCGCGCGTTTGTCCTGGTTGTTCTGCAGGTCATTATAACTGATATTCTCTACTTTGTTATAAAGCGCTGTGTTAAAGAGGTACTTGCCTATGCTGTATCGGAGATTGATCCCCAGCAGGAATCCTTTTATATTCAGGTTAGAGCTTATCACGCCTTCTATTAAGGGTTTCCCGTCGCCGATGGGCATGATGTCCGCCGGATCATATACTAATGTTTCTTCTCCGTTCTTTTTGCGGAACACCTCCTGCCCGGTGGCAGGACTGATGCCCAATGAGGTAACCGCCCACAGCTCGTCCGGACTGTAGCCATCGAGGTAACGCTGCAAAGAGCTGGATCGCTGTGCTTCGTCGTTCAGGTTCTTCAGGATATTGGAAAAACCTTCATAGCGGCTTTTATACAAACTGCCGGTATAACCGAGTGTCCATAGTACATTTCTATCAGGATGATAAACAGGCGAGAAACGGATGATCGCCTCTGCGCCACGTGTACGCAAGCTGCCTACATTGAGTGCATAAGTAGATACGCCTGATGATGCCGGCAGCGAGCCTGTAGCGATCAGCGGGTTCGATAATTTTTCATACACATTGATGGTCGCCACGAGCCTGCCGCCCCAAAGCACTGCATCTATACCCCCACTGGTGCTGCGCGTACGTTGCCATTGCAACAGTGGATTGCCCAGCTGTGTGATATACAATCCCTGTCCGAAGATGTTCAGGTTGTTTTCATATCCGTATACAGAAGTGGAAGCAAAGCTACCCAGCGCCTGGTTGCCGGTGGTGCCTACGTTGGCCCTGACCCGCAGCATATTCAGCCAGGCAATATCTTCCATCATCTTTTCACTGCTGATGTTCCAGCCCCCGCCTACTGACCAGAACGGAGAATATTTATTATTGCTGCCAAACGAAGTAGAACCATCGATCCTGAAATTCACATCCACGAAATAACGGTTGTTATAGGCATAGTTGAAGCTGCCCAACGCATTTACCCTGCGTACTTTCGACTTTTGGTAAAGTGGCCTGGCATCCTGCTGAAAGCCGTAAGCGAAGGCCGGATTGGGTTTCACGCCATCCGGAAATCCGGTAGCAGTAAAGCCCGTAATGGTTTGCCCCTGCTCCTGGATCTCTGAACGGACATTACCGGTAAGACTATGTACCTTGTTGATCACCTTGCGGTAGGTAAGCATCAGGTTGGCCTGGTAGTTCAACCCGTCCTGACGGGACTCAGTATAAGTGCCTTTCCTGTATACGCCCACCGTATCAAACATGGTGTTAGCCGAGGGAATAAAGGTGATGCCGGTAGCGCTGCTCTTGCTTACCTGCAAACCGCCCGATACCCGCCATTCCTTGCTGACATCATAGATCAGGTTGATCGTATTCTGCAACGTGAAAGCATTGTTATTGTTCTTCGATCCCAGCTGGGCATTATAGATAGGATTGCCGATCTTCACGGTATCCGGAATAAAAGAATTGGTATTCAGCAGATAGGTTTCCAGATACCGGTCTGTATTAAGACTGCCATCTTCTTTTTTCTTGCGGTAGTAAGGATTGATCTTCACAAAATCACTGAAGGAACCATAAGGCGATTCATTCGCATTGGCGCCATTTACATAAAGTTCGTTGGAGATGTTCAGTTTGTTTTTCCGATAGGTAAGATCAATGATACCGCCCCATGTTTTCCTGTCGGAGCCGATCATTACGCCATTGAGGCCGCGGTAATTGAGCCCGATGCCGTACTGAAATTCGGCGCTGCCTCCATTTACCTGCAAGGAATGTCCGTTGGTAAAACTGTTCTGTAGCGGCACATTCAGCCAATAGCTGTTTACGCCACTGCGTACAGCGGCCAGCCGGTTGTTATACAAGTTATCATTTACGAGGGTGGAGGTCATGGAAGAGGAAGGCTTGTATAGGCCCGCCAGCCGCTGAAATTCAAGGTCTTCGGCTGCATTCATCATATTGTAGTCGCGCAGGTCGGGGATCTCAAAGCGCAGATCAGCGGTATAGGATACATTCAGTTCTCCGGGTTTGGGTTGTACGGTTTCTACGATCACTACACCGTTGGCGGCCCGGGAGCCGTACAATGCTGTGGAAGCAGCGTCTTTCAGCAATGTGATGGACGCCACCCTGTTGATATCGAGGTCGATGATCTGCTGCAGGGTGGTTTCCATCCCGTTCAAAATAAATAATGGCTGGTTAGGATCTGTAGAAAACTGGTCTCTTACGGTGTTGGATGAAAGGCTGGTCTTTCCTCTTACTTCTATCTTCGGCAACTGGTTAGGATTGGATCCTTTCATGTTGTCAGGGGCGATGATAAAAGAAGGGTCGAGTGTCTTCAGGCTCTGTAACACGTTCAGATTACCTATGCGGCGCAACTCCTTTCCTGTGAAAGAAGCCACGGCGCCTGAAAAGGTGATCTTGTTACGATTGAACATCCCGGTGCTGATGGTCACATCCCTGATGTTTACCGCTGCGGATTGCAGCGGTATGGTCCTGATGCAGGAACATGCTGTCATTTCTACGGGCTTGAAGCCAACGAAGGAGATCACAAGGATCACATCTTCATCGGGCAGTCGCAGTTCAAAATTGCCGTTCTGATCGGCGGTGGCGCCCTGTCGCGTGCCTTTTATCACGATAGTGGCGCCAGGCAATGGCTGTCCATTACTGTCTGTGATCTTGCCGCGCATCACTTGCGCAGCTGGTCCTTCCTGTTGCTCCCGCTGTTTCAAGCGGCTGATCACGATCAGTTTGTCTTCTCTGATCTCATAGGCCAGCATGGCTGGTTTCAGGTATCTGTCGAGGATCACGGTAACAGGTGCATCTTTTACATCAATATCCATTCGTGCATCTTCCGGCAGCATATTGTTGTTATAGATAAACCTGTACCCGGTCTGTTTTCTGATCTCTTTAAAAAGCCGGACAAAGGTGAATCCTTTTCCGGATAGCGTGACCTGGGCATAGGTGATCATAGTCAGCTGCAGGCAGCCGATCAGCAAAAAGAAAATCCTGGATCGCATACTACTCATTAATGGTTTGGTTCCTGACCGGCCCGGCTCTATGGGCATGCAGGTTGTTCACAAATGCGCACATCTGTGAGATTTTGGTTAATAAATGTATCGTATCGCCCGCTGGTGGCGCAAGGCTAGCCTCTTTCCTGCCTGTTCTTTGCAGGTGATAAAAATGCTCTCGACAGTCCGCTATTTATTCACATGAACTTTTATTTTGCGGCCCTCTTCTGAAAATGTGACAGCACCGGTAGCCGACAGCATGGACAATACCTGTTCCAATGTGGAGGTACGTGCCATCACTGCGCTGAATTTAAGGCCGGCAGCAGCCGGGTCTGTGTCAAAGTCGATGTCATACCACCTCGATAGCAGACGCAGTACGGCGTCCAGCCGTTCGTTCTCAAAATCAAAATAGCCGTTCTTCCAGGCGATGACCTGTCCGGCATCTACTTCCCTGACGGGAATGGTGGGAGATGCCTGGTGCATGACCAACGCCTGTTGATCGGGCTTCAGGACTACGCCTGATACGCTGTTCATCACTTTTATCTTTCCAGAGAGCAGCGTAGTACGAGTAGCTGCTTCCTCTTCGTATGCATTTATATTGAATTGCGTGCCTAACACCTGTACCTGTTGATCCGCCGTCACAACGATGAACGGCTGATCATGTGGCGCTACTTCGAGATATACTTCTCCGGTGACGCTGATCTTTCTTTCTGTGCCGGTAAAAGCGGTAGGATAAGTAACGGACGATGCGGCATTGAGCCACACCTTCGTGCCATCCGGCAGCACCAGGCGAAACTGGCCACCACGAGGTGTTTGCAACAGATTGGTGCCTGCTGCTGCCGCTGCCTGGCTGTTATATACCAGTTGCCCCTGCTGCTGCGATATGGTGGCCTGCCCTTGCTGAATCACCTGATGCCCGTTGCTGTCCAGCGCGATGCTGGAGCCGTCGGCCAAGGTCAGCACAGCTTTGTTCGTACCAGGCCGGATCAGGGAAAAGTTCACTGTTCTAACAGAAGTGGTGTCAGCTGCTTTATGCGTCTGATAATAATATACAGTGCCCAGCAACAACAACACCGCTGCGGCAGCGCCGATGCGCCACCACGGCAACAACCTTCTCACCGGTTTCCTGCGGGCCTGCAAGGCTGCAAAGATCTCTTCTCTCAGGTCCAGGTCTTCGCCGCCTTCGATGGGCAATTGCAGTACATCGTCTATCATCTGTGCCAGCCGGGGCTCCTGATCGCCCTGCCTGATCAATGCGAACAGCTGCTCTCTTTCCGCTGCTGTTACAGCATTGGTCAGGTATTTATCCATCAATTGCTGAAATTGATCCGGCACTTGCATGAAGATGATGTATTGGTCACTATTACTAAAGACACGAAAAAAAGGCAACAGGTGCAGTGCGCAGAGAAATTTTTTTATCTCATGGTATCAGCAAGTAACCAGATGACCAACAAAGCTGATCCCCCCTGTTTACGTACATACTCCCGCAATGTGTTAAGCGCGCGTATGATATGGCTCTTTACTGTAGCCGGCGCAATGTTCAGCTGCTGCGCAATCTGGGGATGGGTAAGCCCCTGTTCACGACTGAGCCGGAAGATGAGTGATTGCTGAGGTGGCAGCAGGGCAACGGCTTCCGCTATCAGTTGGGCAGTCTGTTTATATTCCATCATCGCCTCGGGAGTAAGATAATCTTCCGGAAGTACATCTTCCACCTGACCTGCGGTAGCTACCTGCCTGTTCAGCTGATTCATGATGGTGTTGCGCGCCATGATGAACAGCCATGGATTAAAATCATGCACCTTTGGAAGATGGCTCCTTTTCTCCCATAGCCGGATAAAGACTAGCTGTACTGCGTCTTTCGCCTCTTCATGATTTTTCAGGAAAGAGAGTGCCACCTGATAGATCCGGTTCCAGTGGTGATCGAACAGCAATTTATAGGCATGCTCATCATCCGCTGCAATCCTCACCAGCAGTGCCTCTTCATCATATGTTGGGTTATTGGTTGGCAATGTTCACTTAAATTGGGTGCGCGCATCTCTGATGCCAAATTACGAATTAAGAATTAAGAATCATAGATCTGCGAGAGATTCCAACAAAAAAGCAGCTTGAAGCTGCCTCGCCTGCCGTGCCGGATGCATTCCTTACCAGCGTAACCGGCAATTTTTGCCAGGATGAAACGTTCCTTTAATAATCCACTTTGTGTTATTGCCTTAATTGAATACCATCATGAAATTATTATCCCTGGCATTATGCCTGCTCATTGCTTCAACGCTCTTCGCACAGCGCATTGCGTTCACTAAAGAAAATATTGAAGGCAACCTGGTCAATTTTTCTTTTGAGAAATCTATGGGAGATGGAGTAATCAGAGTAGTGAAAGATAGCGCTATCACAACTTTCGACCTGCCAACATTTGTGAAGATCAAAAATCTCGAATTTAAAAATGGCACGATCGAAATTGATGTGCGCAGCAGCATATTGCCGAACGCTCCGGAATCAGCCCGGGGGTTTATAGGCGTGGCGTTCCGGATAACTCCGGACAACTCGCATTTTGAAAGCATTTACCTCAGACCAGCCAACGCTCGTGTGATGAACCAGGTAAGGCGCAATCATTCCATACAATATTTCTCTTTTCCTGATTATAAATTCGACCGGCTGCGAAAAGAATTTCCTGAAGAATATGAATCCTACGCTGATATGGAGCTTGACAAATGGATCCGGTTAAAAATTATAGTACATGATACTCATGCCAAACTTTTCATAAACGGGCAAGACCAACCTTCCCTTATTGTGAATGACCTGAAGCTAGGCGCTGATGTTATTGGCGGTATCGGGCTATGGGTGGAGTTTGGAACGGAAGGCTTTTTCAGAAATCTCCGTATTACCAAAAGTGAATAAACCAATTTATTCATTGTGAAAACTATAATTGCTGCCAGCGCCTTCTCTCCCCCGTTTTATTAATACCATCTTTTTTATCAAATATTCCATTTATTTTTGCCGCGCTCCGGGCCTGATTAACCCCGGCCTTTCCACCAGGCCGATGCCCCGGAAAATATATATTACAGATGAAAAATAGTTCAACAAACTATAATCGGGCAAACGAAACGTCCCAAAAATAAAAGCGAAATGTCCACTTTTCGGATGACATTTTCGCTAAATCCCCCCGAATTTTTAAAAATAATAAGCCCGGCGCTTGCCGGGCCATAAATCTGCTATGTTAGCTCCTCGCCGATTTCTGCAAATCAACAATCGCTACAAACCATTAATTTACTACCGTTGCCATAGTCACCTTTAATAATTCAAGTTCAACATACCGAGTGGCTTTGCTTTCATCAACATCTTTATTAAACCAATACTTTATCTTTTTCTCGTCAATTCTATCATCACAGCCTCTCATCTCAAATGAAAAGAGAAATGGTATAAATACCTCAAATCTATCACTAAGGTGCCTTGCAGGAAGTACCTTCTGCCAATCCATTTTTGAGAAAACCTTCTTTAAAGTATCCGTTGATTTCAGCAGTCCCTTTGGAATTTCATCGATAAAAACCAATGAGTCGATCTTATTATTAGTTACCGTTATTTTAATAGTTGAGTACAAAGATTTGCAACTTTTCATAAAATTGGGGGAGGGATTTATCACCTTAAACACTTTACCATATATTCTTTCGACTTCACTATTATGCTCAATTTTTGTCTGGGCATAAACGTTGTTATTCATCCATATCATTGTTGCAAACACTAGAATCATTAATCTTGCCATATGCAGCGGTTTTATAATGTTAGTTATTGATGATTAATTGCATTTTATACCTTTATTCCCTGCCCTGTAGTCACGGTTCACTATCGCAATAGCCTGTGCTTTCGCTGGATCAGTTGCCAAAAGGGTCTGCCACGCAATACTTTTCTGTAGTCCACCCCAAGCCAGTGCCACCGCGTCATCTTTAGGCATACTTGGATATACTTAGACAAGCATTGTAGCCATTTCATCTACATAGTACCCAGCCATTTCCTGATGTTGAACAAAGTTTTGATCAACTGTAGGGTCTATACCCCTTACATTGAAATATCCATGAATAATTTCGTGAGCAAGAGTGGCTGCTATATACTCCTTCAATACGCCCGAGTTCAAAGTAATGTATTCTTTGAGAAAGCTACCTGAATTACTACTAGTAGTCTTTCCATCCTCACTTGGATCGAGAACTCCCTCTTGGAAAATAAGGTCCATTTTTTCCGAGGTGCTGAACATTTTATTTAAAATATTCGTAACAAAATCGTTCGACGATGCCCCTTGCATATCACTTAACGTTGCTTTGAAACATGGCGTTTCTAATAAATCGATGACATCACTTACAGCAACTCCTGGCGTATCTCCGCTACTAACGCCTCCACCACCGCCACTGTAGTCAGGTTCGCCACCTCCACTGTTTCCACCGCTGTCGCCCTGAAATTCTGTGTCTCTCGTGCAAACGGTCGTTGAGCCAAGATACTCCGTGCCAATTAACTGGCCTTCACGATAAACTTCCTGCCAGTACTCTGTTGTAATACAGACGCCCTCAGTTCTCGGTTTGTTAGATTTGTAACCAATAGAGACGTCTAATTTCCAGGCTTTGCCATCCTTATATCTATATCCTCTATTAACATTTCCCGCCCAATCTGTTACTAGGATGTTGCCGGAAAATGCCTTTCCAGCTGTGTTTTCATCAAGGAATTTATAAACAACTTCGGCACGCATTTCTCCTTTCTTATCTTTGAAAATTGACAAAAAAGGGCGAACATGGAGCGGCCGTATCGTTTTCCCTCCATCTTTTGAAATAGCTATTGTCTGTTTAAATTTTAGTGGAACGATCACAACTTCAAAAGACTGCAATTTCTCCACATCTGCATTTTTCCAATCCGTTTCCAGCTGAAAAGAAAATTGATTTGCCTCAATACCCTTTTGTTTCTTTTGCTGTACCTCGGACATGAAGTATTCTTTTGCAGCTTCTATGAGGTTTTGAAACTTGTTTGCTTGCCTGTCATCTTTTTTACAGGCATAAAATACAAAAACGGTTACGCATAACAATGCGGTTAACAAAACCAACTTCTTGCTCATGTGAATAAAAGTTTTAGTAGGATGATATTGTTTGGGTTACGTCCGATCCAGCTACAGTAGGCTATAACGAACTGCTACAATTTAATTACTTTTCTGAAATAATAACAAAAAGGCCGGGTAAAAACTCTGGCACGGAAGGCTTTTTCAGAAATCTCCGTATTACCAAAAGTGAATAAACCAATTTATTCATTGTGAAAACCATCATAAGAGAAGCGGCGACTGGTGCGCGCTGCAATAACTTAACCAGCGATTAACATTTTCCATACAACTAAAACCGCCCCTTATGGGTTGATGACAGGTAAACCATACCCAAAAACCAACCCGCATGTTTGTAACACCATGCCTCGGTACTGTATTATAAGCACTCGAAAAACCATACTGTATGCCCCTGCACTATCAATTATCTTTCTTCGACAAACTTATCTGTACTGAACTAAAAGAAGGAATAGGGAAACAAAACCAGCCCAGCAAGAATTTTTACACAACTGCGCTCTCCGATATTAACCACCATAACGAGGGAATATGGCGAAGTTTTGGTAATCACCTTTACGATCAGGGTGGATGGGAACAGATGACCTGGTACATCCAGTTGCATCAACAACAACTGGTATCGCTCATGGATCAAATAGCCTCCTTCCTGCCTGGTGTTGATATTAACGAACTACAAATCATACCTGATGCCCTGTGCTGGCCCAACCTGGCAAAGGTCGTCTATGACTCACTCGAAAGATTCCTCACTTTTCTGGAATCAGAATTCCCCGCCTACCTGAACCCCGATTGTAGAATACCGGCCGCCCGGCTGCGCAATGCCATCCCCGATCTTTCCGCAAACTACCAGTACCTGTTTGATAACTTCAGGAATAATGGTATTGATGAAGACCTCCTGCAGGTAACATTACAGCCATTCCTGGATGTTATCCATGCAGATCAGGTAAGCTACCACCAGTTCTTGTATCTTCAAACCTACCGCAGGCAGTTGTCGGTATTATTGACAATGCAACATAGTGACCTGACAGCAGAATTGGAACAGCTATTACATTATATCAATTTCAACAATGTACATTATGTACAATATGCTATCAATGGCATCTCCGCTGAACTGGACGGATACCCCACTATCCGGGAAAAAATGAACAGAATAATATGGTTACAAAAAAACATTCGTCAAATAGTCGTAAAGCCTGATACCGCTTACAGCAAAACGCACCCCTCACTGCAAACAGCATTGCTGGACTGGCTGAGCATTGAAATGAAGTATTTGAAGAAGAAAGAGACATTGTTAGGCAATACCACAGCGCCGGACGAGCTCCTTCGCTGGAAAGACTTCAAAGTATTGACCACCTTCTCCGTCCCGCAGCTCGGTAACATCCTGAAGTTATTGTTGGAAACAGAACTGTACCAGAATAAAAACAAATCAGAATTACTCGATTTCTTCTCCTATTTCTTCACTACGGTAAAACAGGACAACGTTTCTGCCACCAGTCTCCGGGCTAACTTCTATAAAGAAGATGCATCTGTTTCCAGATCCGTACGCGATATCCTGATCAGGCTCGCCAACCAGCTGTACAAGCCCGAAATTTTATCAAAATAAAAAACTGACTATCAATATAATACAAAGGGTACTGTTACCCCTGTGACTGTTCTCGCGTCATATAGATTTTTTTCTTTGTTGCTATTCATCAATGCAAACTTTATGGCAACAATGCTTACACAAGAAGACCTGATCGCATTCAAAAAGGAATTGCTGCATGAGCTGCAACACCTCATTAAAAACATGCCCACACCAGATCGCCGGTGGATTAAATCATACCAGGTGCGTGATATGCTGGGCATTTCCGCCGGCACACTACAGCAGCTGCGCATTAACGGCACGCTTCCGTTTACGAAGATGGGAGGCCTCGTTCTCTATGACTATTCCGATATTGTCCAGCTGATGGAAAGCAGGAAGCAACATTTAAAAAATATAAGATGATGGCTTCCGCTCCTGTACGCATTAATTATATCAGGCACCTCAATGCTTTCTTCGCACAGGTGAGGAAGGATCACCGTCTACATGCGCAGCACATCAGCCTGTACATGGCCTTGTTCTATACCTGGAACCGGCATCATTTTCATACTTCCTTTCCCGTCCTGCGCGAAGAAATCATGAGGCTTAGCCGTATTGGTTCCCGCAACACTTACACAATGTGCATGAAACATTTGCATGCCTGTGGGTATATCTGCTATCAGCAGGCAGCTCAACTTTTTGCGCCAGCCACCATTTCCATGTGTCCTATATTTGAGACCCTGAAGGGTCCCGGAACAGAGACCCTGTCGGTCCCGGATCAGGGACACATTTATTATAAACAAATAAACAAGATAAAACAGGAGGAAAAAAAAGCGCTCTCTCCCCCGCTGGCCCAGGTGCAAGCATTTTTTAACGCCAACGCCTACCCGGAAACAGAGGCCAGTAAATTCTTTCATCACTATGAAGCTAACGGCTGGCGCCAGGGCGGCCGCGCGCCAATCACCAACTGGCAGGCCGCCGCACACAAATGGGTACTCAACATTCATCCAACTAAACCCAAAGGTCATGAACAATACACTCCCGCTGCAACAAAGCTCCACTGCAACCAAAACAAAAGTTATACAGACCCCTTATGATTATCATCAACTGATCTGCCATTTTGAAGAAGCTGGCCAGGCTTATTATGGCAAACACTTCCAGGTGCAGGAAAAAGACCGTCCGCTCATTCTCAAACTAATGGCCTACTTTCTCCGTGATGAGGCCATCGCTGCCAACGAAGCATTAAATCTCAATAAAGGCATCTTGCTGATGGGCCCCATTGGTTGCGGAAAAACCTCTCTGATCACACTGTTGCGGGCACTCTGTAATGATATCTACCGGCCGCATATGGTTTCTTGTCGTGAAGTAACATTTGAATTCAGCCGCAATGGCTTTGACGCCATCAGCAAATACAGCAGCCGGGCTTTCTTTCCCTATTCTGATGTGCCACGTGTACATTGCTTTGATGATCTCGGCCTGGAAACCAATATTACCTTCTGGGGAAACAATTGTAATGTGATGGCGGAGATCCTCCTCTCCCGCTACGATCTGTTCGTTGCACAAAAAATGCTCACACATGTTACCACCAATCTCAACAGTCAGGAACTGGAAGCTATCTACGGCAATCGACTGCGCAGCCGGATGCGGGCCATGTTCAACCTGGTGGCATTCGAACCGGATAGCACCGACAAACGCCGATAACATCCAACTAGCTGAAACCCGGAATGCTCTGTACAAAACGGCGTTTGCTCATGCTGAACACTGGAATGCTCAGGAAAAGTGCTACAAAAAAATCCACCTGATGAGTACATCAGGTGGATACTATACCGGCTTATGTCATGATTGTTTTTTCTCAGCACGGACAGATTCAGCCCATTGCTGAAAACGTTCATGGGCTTCTTTTAGATGACGGCGTAACAACTCCCGGTCATTGTAATACTTCAGGCCCCATTCATCTCTGATCTTGCGCACTTCCGCTACCGCGTCATATTCTTTGATTATCTTCGTAGCGGGTATTGTAGTGGTTCGTGCTGTTTCTAATTTTGCTTCGCTTAGAGCCGCCATCCTTTTTTCAAAACGCTCACTGGCTTCTTTCAAATCATGAGCCATTAGCTCGGGGTTGTTCCAATATTTCAGGCTCATTTCGTCCCTGATTTTACGTACTTCTGCTACGGCATCATACTCTTTGACTTTCTTCATAATTGACAGGTTTTAAAATTTCTCTTGGTATACTGGTTTTTATGGTTGGAAACCCATCTGTAAAGTATTGATGAAATCATAGACCAGAACCATCCCGGCTTACATCATTTTGTTTTCTTTCAGCACGGACGGATTCAGCCAATTGTTGAAAATGCTCACGAGCTTCTCTTAGATGGCGGTGTAACAACTCCCGGTCGTTGTAATGCTTCAGGCCCCATTCGTCCCTGATTTTACGTACTTCGGCTACAGCATCATACGTTTTGGTTTTCTTCATAATTGACAGGTTTTAAAATTTCTCTTGGTGTTCTTATTTCTATGGTTGGATACCCCATTTGTAAATTAATGAAATTATACAACTTTATCTTATCCAAATTAACGACATGCTTGAAATTCCAACTGGCCAATACCCTCGCCCCGCTTAACGTAGCGATGGCGATATGATGAGCATCATCAAAGCTCTTGTTACTCAAAGCACCAGCCGCAATATAGGCATCAGCTAACGTCTCGGTCTGCGTTGTGCCATTGTACCGCGTTTTAAAATCATCTGGCACATCAAACAGCTTTAGGCGCACAGCTATTGGAGCTCCTACCAATTCCTGCTCTACCACATCAGAAATTACCAGGCGCTTTATGCCAGTCTTAAACTCTTCAAACAATACATTACTGAATTCCATGAATTCAATATCAAAGCAACCTCCTATCACGGAGGTATCCGCGTAAACACTCAACATGAACATAAGAATTAAAAAATGAGAGGAAAGGGTTAACATATCAGGCGGAGATGCCTGATACTTCCGGGTTAAACAATAAGCATATCAGCTTATACTTTTTGAGCAGGTGCACCAGCCTGCCATCTAGGTGCGTGTTGCGTTGGTTTTACTGATAACTAAACGGTTGTTTTTGACCTGCACTTCAACATAATCGCCTATCTGAAAACCGGCCTGCTCCAGCCAAACTCCCGCAAGGGATATGCAGGAAACGATTTTGTGTTCAAATCTGCGCTCTTGATGTAAGTACTTTACTTTTAACTGTCTGGTTGGGTGTTGGTTTTTCATAACTACGCTTATTATTCCACAATATACTTATAAGCGTTTTAAAATACTAAAATATTTAGTATTTTAACAAATATTTTAGTATTGGCAATTTAAGAATCAACAGGTTTCATTAGCTTTGAATCTGTTAAATATTTACTTGAAGTAACCCAAAAGATCAACTATGACATTCGGACACAGAGTATCCACTATCCGAAAGCAACGGAACCTTAATCAGGTAGAACTTGGCGAACTGATTGATACGAGCGCCAATGTGATCAGTAAATACGAACGAGACTTCATCAAACCTTCCATAGATGTCGCAAGCAAGATTGCAAAAGTGCTCAATGTATCCATCGACTATCTCGTCAACGGCATAAACCCCGCAGCAAAGCCAATTACATTGGATGAAGCCAATAAGCTCCGGCAGTTCGATCAGCTGCCCGCAGAAGATAAAGCACACCTGCTCGCCGTGCTGGATGCATTCCTCACCAAAGCCAAACTCCAATCATTACACGGATAGTAAAAACTGACAGGCACCCGCTACATGCGGATGCCTGTCAATTCAAACAACGGGAACGATAACGCCTAACTGCTTTCTTCCTGAACAGCAGCCTGACTAACGCCACTCATCACCATACCGGCAACAGCCAGGTATCCGGCGATTTTTGCTATGATGACCGCCACCGCCGGAACTCCCATCAAAGCGCCGCTGATAGCGGTAAGCAGCAAGCCTATGTTACGCACCTTGCTGAAAAAACGGCGGTGTAGCCGTTGCAAAACGTGCTATGAGCTTCATATACGTTTTTTGGGGTTAAACAATCGACAGGACCGGCCGGTCGTGATTACGCAGGAACGCCGGAAACCTCTACCAGGGCCGCCGCATTGTAGGCGCCACTCTTCAGGCTGTACAACGCACCATTTACCTGCTGATAAAACTCAATCCCAAAAGCCAGGAACAATGGTTTTTTCGTAGCAGCCGTCACATTCGTGGACAGGCTCACCAACGCTGTAGGCTTGGCATCGATCGGCAGTTCAGCGGTTGCAGCAACGCCATTCACTGAGGTCTCGGCTTCGAAGTCGATCTCCGCACCAGCAATCTGCATTTTGAAATGCGTAGCACCAGGGGGCACCACCAGGCTATTGGCCGGCGTGAATGCAGGTATATCCACCTTCAGGACGCCTGCCGCACGGTCAATGGAAGCAGTGAACGGAGCATACAACGTAGTGGCCAGCGGACTGTTGCCGTTGAAGTCGAAACCCTTCAACAGCTCAGCTTCACCATCGATCACGTTACGCTGTCCGCGTGGACTGGTAGCATCCGCCTTGATCACCCGCATCATCTCGCGGGTCAGTCTTGCAGTAACATACGAGTCACTGATGTTCATCAGCAACATACGAAATGCAGTACGCAACACCTTACCGGCTTTACCAGCACGACCAAACTCGGCCCCGTTCTCACGGGTACGCATAAACGCCGGATCAGTGGCAATACGGTTAGCGTCAATGCCGCCTTTCTCACGTGCCATATGCCCCACCTTGGACTTGTAGAAGGTGATATTACCCATCGTGCCTTTAAGAGGAATGATTCCACTTTGTTTTGCCATAACAATACAATTTCAGGTTAACAAAAAGGGCTTTTTCATAGCCAAGCCCGTCAGGCTCACATCTGCGCGATGATATAGTTAGGATTGCAATCAATACAAACTTATACCAGTATTTTTATAGAAAGAAATTTCCATACCGATTGTATCAGAATCACCTGAATTGATAGCCACCCTGTGAATGCATATTGTATGGATCAAGGCAGGATACTCCCTGTTTCAAGGCAGTATAAGGCATAGAGTAGCATATTATTACTATGAGCCCCTCATGAGGTTTACAATTATTCACTTATCTTCAGATACACCAAATCAATCTTAATATGGGAAAATTTGTTATCACCAAAAGCACCAATGGAGAATTTCGTTTCAAACTCAATGCCGGCAATGGAGAAACAATTCTCGTCAGCGAAGGCTACACCACAAAAGCGAATTGCGAAAACGGGATTGCATCAGTAAGAACCAATTCCCAGCATGATGAACGATTCGAAAAGAAAACCGCCAAAAATGGCGAATACTATTTTAATCTGAAAGCTACAAATGGCCAGGTAATTGTCACCAGTCAGATGTACGAAAGTGCTGCTGGACGGGACCATGGTATTGCTGCCGTCAAAAGTAATGCTCCAATGGCTACCGTAGATGACCAAACTACATAGCGGCTCTGCTTCACAGTAAGCGCCAGGCCTGCAAAGGCCGTTTCTTTCTGTTCCAGGGTATAGTTATAAAATCCTTTCAGTAGTTCAAGATAGCACCTGATACACATGCCAGGCTTTTCATAAATGGGCGAGACCAACCTGGAAAATCATCTCTAATAAAATAAAAGAAGCGCCTTCCGGCGCTTCTTTTATTTTAAGATCAGTTTACTTTAAACTGGAAAGTTCCTGAATCAGATGTATTGCCGTTGGCATCATGCGTGACGACCTTCCAGTAGTACGTTGTATTGGAAGTAACAGGTACGTTATTCAAAAACATATCTGTAACATTGCTCTTATACAAAGCGGGAGTAGCATTGGTATCAAAGTAAACGTCATATCCGGTGATGTTTTTGTCTACCGCGCTGCCCGTCCAGGTGAGCGAAATTTGTCCGCCCGTAGCAGTAAGGCTCTGGCCGAACGATGGCGCCGTAATAGCGGCAGGGAAAGGCGCATATGAAGTAGTGCCGGGGCCTGCGTTATAAAACTTCCAGGTATCACTTGCAGTGAAAGCAGATGTTTTACCTGACTTGGCAACCACATACCAGGAGTAAGGCGTATTCCGTAATAAAACAACCGAATCGCGATTGGTGGTAATTGTCTGGCTGATAGAATCCC
Source organism: Chitinophaga vietnamensis (assembly GCF_902167635.1). Taxonomy (GTDB): domain Bacteria; phylum Bacteroidota; class Bacteroidia; order Chitinophagales; family Chitinophagaceae; genus Chitinophaga; species Chitinophaga vietnamensis. Next base: position 863,604 of record NZ_CABHMS010000002.1, on the reverse strand, counting down.
GCGTCAAAAGATTTTTAATATGCAGTTCATAGCTGTCGGTATTACTGGATGCATTCCAGCTGAATACAATGGCGCTTTGTGTGTTTGATATCACCACGCCATTGGTGCATGCAGCATTTTGCGCAGGGAATATGAGTGTTGCTTTTCCGGGAGGCAGCGGATCATCCTTCTTTCCACATGCAACGCCCAATATCATCAATGACAAAAAAAGATATCTCTTCATCGCATTATTTTTTCAATAATTTAAATACTGTTTCTTCATTATCTGTATTGAGCCGCAGCATATAAAGGCCGTCGTTCAAGGCGGAAAGGTCTACCGACATTACACCGGATTGATTCACATATTCACGGATATATACCATTTTCCCCCTTACATCATACACTCTCAGCAGCGCTTTCCTGATATTGTTTTCGCCCAGGTCGAGCTTGATGGTATGTTGGAAAGGATTGGGATATACCAGGATATCATTGCCAAGATTGACATGCTTTGTGATCTGGCCCTGACAGTATTTGTCGGTGCTCACAACGATCTTGTTCTCCCCATTTTTAAGTGGCAGGATGATCTGGTTTTTATCTGTGGTGATGGCAGAATCGTTCACTACCAGGTGATACAAGGCGCCGCCATCCAATGATAAGGTGATGGCCCTATCTACCTTACTCACTGCAATGTACGCTGTCAGGTCTTTGGGTTCTGTTATCACTGCGGTAAAACATTGCTGATAGCCAGGCTGGTTGGCTACTTTCAGGCAAATGGTGTAAGTGCCTGCAGCGAGGTTTTTGATATCCTGTGTGGTAGTGAAGGGATAGGAAGCGTTTTGTCCATTACCGGTAATGGTAACCGTATAATTCAGCGCCTGCGTTGCCTGTATATTGATCATACCATCGCTTACGCCTTTACAGGTAGCGCTGGTATTAGTGATCTTGAAATTGGTAGGCGGCAGGGAGTATACGAAGTTAAATCCGGCATAAGTGGCAACGCCACCTTTTGCTGTAACGACTACATTGCCGCTGGCGCCAGCGCCCAACACCGCAGTAATGCTGGTGGGAGAATTAACGGTAAACGAGGCGGCGGCGGTATCTCCGAAAGTCACGCTGCTGGCTCCGGTGAAGTTGGCGCCAGTGATGGTGACAGTAGTGCCTACTGTTGCATTAGACGGGCTCACGCTCGTTATAGTAGGGGCAGGTATAAACGTAAAGCTCGAGAATGTTGCTGTTCCTCCCGGTGTGATAACTGCTACACTGCCGCTGGCGCCAGCTCCCACTACGGCGGTGAGAACGGAATCAGTGACCATTGTAAAAGAAGAGGCCGGTGTGCCGCCAAAGCTGACCGCACTTACTTTGAGGAGATTTTTACCTTTGATCGTTACCGTTGCTCCTTTTCCTGCGGAATCAGGTGTAATGCCATTGATGACAGGTTGGAGCATAGCGGAAGGTGTATTATAGCGAAACAGTGTATTACCAATGATAGCATAAAATGCGCTGTCGGCATCTCTGTATACGCTGTTCCAAACTCCGGAAAGTGGCGCCACAGGCGCGGTTAAGCTATCCATGTAATAGGCATAACTGTTATAAAAAGAATCGCCGGTACCATACAGCACTCTCCCTCTGTCGCCTATTGCCACAGGACTTTCGGTGAGAGAAAAGAAGCTTACCTGTTTGGTGGTTTTATCGGGATACCTCATCCACATATGGTTCTTCGTTGCTACACCCGGTTGAACAGGGGTGGTATCCGGTTTATTATAAAACAGGTAATGGTCTTTCATGATGAACCTCATGGTAGGCCCCAGGTTATAGTTAACAGTGCCTTGTATCAGATGCAAAGTATCAGGTGACAAGCTGTAAGCGCCGGGGTTCACATAAGCGAGGTCGCCTTTGTCGATAAAAGGTTTTGCGTCTCTTGGCCCGGGGCTCAGCACTTGCGTGGTGGCGCTGCTGATAGTATACTTATAAATTCGACCGTTGAACACATACAGCACTTCTCCATCAGGGCTTAAATATGAATCTTTGTTAGCGTCAGCTTGTAGATAAACGGTAGCGAGTGTAGTAAGATCTGTGACGGCTGTTTGAGGATTACCCAGGCTGCTAAGACTATACCAAAGCAGGTAATTGCCACTGGCTTGTATATCATAGCCTGAACTCGAGAAGGTAGCCCCAAGCCGTTGCGGAAGATTTATCAGGGAATCGTTTCTCCACAGATATAACCGCGATTCAGATCTGTTTAAATTATCTGGTGGAGTGGTTGCTGATAATGCAGCCCCTCCATTACACAGGAAGCCGTACTTATACATATCCCTTTTGTCTGGCGCACCTGGCGGATATGGAATAGTGGTAACAGTACCATCTTTAATGTTGGTAATATTGAAAGTAGGCGTGCTAACCAACGCAGCATTGTTACCGGGAAAACTATCCAGCCACGTTAGTACCCGATTATCTTTAAAGTCTAATATGCCGCCCCCACCAACAAAATACGGAACAAGGTATGCCCCTCTGTCCCAGTAAGCACTCGTTGTGGCCGTGACGGTTTGCTGGATACTGTCGGTAGCGGAAAAGATGATATCTGTAACGCCGTGGTCCTGTTTGGGAAATTCATCAATTAATGTATCGATTTTATTCACAAAAGGCAATGGGTCACCGCCGGAGCCAATCTTTACTGTACCAGCACAATTAACAGCGCCGGAGTCCAGTACAGAGGCCTTTATATGTATCTTTCCCTGAAAGGCGCCGCCCCGCACAGGTGATTCGATATGGATCACCGGATGATAATCCAGTATGAACATAACGGAATCTTTTTGTGTATTCCCTAACACATCCCGCACGTATACAACGGCCCAGTAAGGCCCCTGTGGGAGCCCTCTCAAGGAAAAGCCGGCTCCCCAATACATATACAGAGGATTATAAACAAATGGTCTGGTCATGCCGGCAATTGTTACCTGGAAAGTATCCACCGCATAAGTAGATACCGCAGCAGCAACAACGTTCATGTCTTCGCCGCGGTGCTGGCCACTTGTAGGAGAGTTGATAATTATCTTAATAGAAGCCCTTCCCGCCAGCGGAAGAAAGAAGAGCAATATTAAACCTGTGATAAGTAGTTTCGTGTAAAATTTTTTCATGGCTACAAACGGGGGGCTAGATAATAATTTGAATATACAAATTTAAACCTTATTATCCTTTTAAACTATATGTAGGGTGTTTTATTTGACAAGAAAAGTTCGACCCGCGAGACCATCAAAACACAGGGCGTTCTGAAAGAAGCAAACCGGCATACCGCCTTCTCTCCCCCGTTTTATTGATGCCATCTTTTTTATCAAATATTCCATTTATTTTTGCCGCGCTCCGGGCCTGATTAACCCCGGCCTTTCCACCAGGCCGATGCCCCGGAAAATATATATTACAGATGAAACATAGTTCAACAAACATGGATCAGGAAGATGTAAACCCGGCTACAGCCGCATTCCTCAAGAAACACCGCCTCCAGCTGCTCACATACCAGGACATACTGGAACGGCTACACGTTAACAGCCTGTTCGACTACTGGGACCAAACGGGCGATGATGCACATGAATCTTATAGCTACTATACAGAGGAATATGAAAGTGAAAGGGAATACTTTGAACAATACAACCGGATATATTATTGCGAAGGAGATATGGAAATAGACGGCGACCTGAAGATACCGGACGACTATTTCGATCTGTTGGTAGTAAACGGCAATATGAACGTCCGCGGAAAGATAGACTCCTCCTATGGCGAAGCCACCCACTATTATGTGAGCGGCAATACCACCGCCGATTGCCTGTACCTCGGTCTTTTCCAAAAAACGGGCGGAAAAGAAACCTGCCGCTATACGGCACTCGCATGGGGGCAGGACGACGAAGTGGTGCACACCATGCCCGACAGAAAGATCGATGCGCCTTTCTTTTTCTCCTGGTTCTATGATCTCCACTGTTTTGAATTTGCGCCGCATACCTTGATCACCGCACTATACAACAGCGATGAACTATCCGCTTATAAAACATCTAATGCCCTGCTGGAATGGCATGACTATGCCTGCGCTTTCCGCCCGGAATTTTATGGCCCGGTCAGCGAAAGTCATCACGATAGTTTAACTGTCTATACAGACAAGATCTGCGAAGCGCTGAAAAACAACCAGCCGGTGCTACTGGATGGCGTAACGGCAGCAGGCATTCAGCGCACCCGCCAGGGCATTCGCCTGAAAAACCAGGGAGACCTGGCAGCAGCTTACCAATGCTTCAAAGAAGCGGTAAGCATCTCCCCTTCTTATTATTGGGCACATTTCTATGCAGGTAAATGCCTTTGGCAACAACAGGCCTTTGCACAAGCGATGACGCGCTTTGCCGCCGGCATTCCCTTTACGCCCGAAAAGATAGCATATGAATCCGCCTGCATGGAACAGGCCGCACTTTGCGCCATACGTACCGGCGAGTATACAAAAGCCCTCGAATGGGCTGAAATGTCTTTACAGAAAAATGCCAATTCACATTTTGCATGGCGGGTACAAGGCGAAGCATATCTGTATATGAAGCAGCTGAACGAGGCTAAAAACAGCCTGGAAAAATCAGCAGCGCTGTCGGAGATATTTACCACCTGCTGGTTGTTAGGGCTCGTATACTATCTTCAGGGAGATCATAAAAAAGCAGATAAATATTACAGATCCGCGCGCGACAAAAACGCCAAGGCACAACCTTATACCGAACAAACCAATCTGACTTATTTCTACGGCGAAGCAACTACGGTCGACTGGGATACTGTGCAACAGCAAGCTGCCATAAAAGATCAACCCTACTGGGATGAATTCTTTAACAAAACGCTGCAACAATACGGACCAGATCTGTACAGGCGAACCGGAGAGATACCCTATCACTGGATCAGCCGGCAACTAAACATCATACCGGAACAATACCGCAACAGCAGGATGCTACAGGCACTAATGACGCACCAGACGAATGGGGAATACGATGTGAATGGGAACGTATTGCAATACTTTAAACCAGAACTGATAGATCAGGAAACTGTACTACTGGCGATAAATCGTGAAGAACCCTGCTACTACGATCATATCCCGCCTGCACAACTCAATGCCGACGTTTTTAACACCCATCCGCATGGGATAGACCTCTCCCCCGTTCCTGCCGGAGAAATGACCTACGAGCTTTGCTTCCGTGCGGTGGCTGGCAATCAATACAATTATAACTATGTCCCGGAAACATTCAAAGATGAACGAATGAACATTGCGCTCATCGCCGGCGGCGCATTGAGCAGCTCATCGGGTATTGACCTGCCTTTAAAATATCATAGTAATGAATATATCAGGCAGGCTATTGATCTGGGTATTCAGATCATAGAACATATTCCGGCAAGATGGATAGATACATCCATCTATCAGTACCTGGAAAATAAATATGGGAATGAAGCAGAATGGCCTTTTATAGTGGAGCGGCACGACCGCCAAAGCTGGCGCTATGGCTCGCCGTCAGATATAGCGCGGATGGGGAAAATGCTGCGGAAATATGGTATGGATATCTTCGAACAGGTGCACGCTTCGCAGATCAATCAACACAGCTATCAGTATTTTGAAAAGCATCTGGGCCATTTGCCGGCGTTTCAGGAAAACGTCAAAGCCTTCGGCTGGGACGAACGAGCGAATGAAGCGGATGAAGACATACAGCAGTTCCATAGCGATACATTTGATAACGTGTGGGCCTGTTTCTGGGATGAAGATTTTATCATCAATGCCTTGAATGCAGAAGAACCGGAACGTATCTACCAGGTGCCACATCAATACCTTACACAAAAGATCTGTGATGTTGCGGTTAGCAGGGACTCCTATGATTTTGCGTTCGTACCGGCAACATTTATTACGCCACAACTTTGTGAGATCGCCTGCTCGCAGGATTATGGCAGTGCCCTGGAATATGTGCCGATGGCCATGCGCAGCGAAAGCGTCTGCAACCTGGCCCTTAACAGGGATGCGGACAATATCAAATTTGTGCCATTACAGTTGCGTGATATAAACAGGTGCCTACAAGTGCTGTCAGCAGAAAGCGGCTTGTACCCCTATGTACCTTATCAACATTATACCACTGTTTTTGAAACGCTCTTTCAAAAAGAAAGAGATCATTTTCACACCGACTTTCTGCTGCTGTTATGGGGCCTTGGCCTGATCATTGACAAGCAGTATACTACGGCGCAGGAAAAACTGGCAGCAGTAGAACAAGTAGAAGAAGTGAGCACCGCACGCTGGCACCAGGCGCTTTATTATATTGGCTGGAGCTACCACCTGCAAGGCGATAGCGCCACCGCAGAAACATACTGGCAACGCGCGCAGGATGTAGCTCAAAGCGGGAAAATAGATGAAACATACCGGCTGTCTTTGCATTACGCCAGTTTTCAGCTGCCGCCTGTACCGGAAGCGCATGATCGGGAAGACAGCCCTCAGATATGATCCCCATAGATAATCCGGGATGCATCTCTTCCCGGATTATCTGTACCATAAATATTTCCGCAATCAGGAAACTACGCTAACATGAATATAACCCGCTGCTACATCCGCAGCGGTAACGGTATAAGTAGTAAATCACTCCTTACTTTGCACAGGCCTGAACAACACGGCATCTGCCACCACTGCGCCGGATGATTGCCCGGTGCGGATCTCCACCCAGGCGCCTCGCGTAAGTTGATAAGCGCCCAGTGGCGCCCACTCGCCCGATGTTTGTCCTTCTACCTTCACAGCGCCGGCATCAATGCTGGTATCATGATGCTGGCTGCCGTCATATACCACTACGGCGGTATGCGGCGCCTGGCCTGCCAGCCTGGGCATATAGGCATATACCTGGTACCTGCCAGCCTGCTTTATTTCAGGTGAATATCGTACGCTGCCGAAGCCGTCACGGCTGATCAGCAGTGTAGGCCCATAGCCGCTATGGCGTTCCGTTTGCCACTCCCCTTTCCGGCTTACATGCTGCGTGTCGTTATCGTCTACCAGTATTTCCGGCGTACTATTATCTGCCAGCGGGTTCTCTTTCAGCATGCGCTGCACCTTGCTTACATCAACCTGTTGCACGGTGGCGCCATCGTTGATGGCTACCGCCGCCGCCGTGGCGGCAGACTGTGCAAGTACCATGAACACCGGCTCCATACGGATAGAGCCATAGGCAATATGTGAGGCCGACAAACAAACAGGTACCAGCAGGTTGCTGCATTCCTCTTTCTTCGGGATGATAGCACGATAGGAAACCGGGTAAGGACCAAAGCCGCCGATCTGCACATCCCCCTCATTCCTGACCATACCGTTCACGACTATACGCTGACAGTTATGCGAATCCATCGTGTATGCCGCCATGCCGATGCCATCTGTTACCTGTTCGCGGCCTTCGCAGTTGGCTTGCGTCATCACATAGGCGCCCACCATGCGGCGCGCCTCGCGGATGTACAGCTGTGGCGACCAATGGCCATTATCAGTGTACTCATCTTTAGGATAGCCCCATTGCAACATTTCCGTACGCAACTGTTCCGGCACACGCGGATCATGTCCGATAAAATACAACAGGCCTTTGGTATATACCTCATGATCGTGAATGATCCGCCTGCGGGTGGCGGCATCGCCATCCGGGTAAGCATAGTTCATACCTATCATATCTGTAGAGAAAGCACCGTTATTATTGATATCTGTTTTTCCGTTAGGCATCCTGTCTATTTTAAGGATGGCATTCAGATCTTTCGCCTTGATCTTTTCCAGCACCCGGAGAAGCAATTCATAGCGCTCCGGCTGGTAATCTTCCGGCAGCGTGATGGCAATACGGTTTTCCGGTACATTGGAGAGACAGATACGGAAGTTATAGGACTGCACCTTCTTATCGCCGGAACCTTGAGCAGCCAGCGTTTCCGGGCTGATGCCCCAGAGCAGCCCGCTCTCCGGTTTACCTGGTATCTTGTAGGGATCAACGCCATCCGGGAACTGGTGCTTGTCTCTCATTTGCACGCCGTTATAAGTTTCATTATACTGGCTATTGGCCTCACGGCCTACGATGTAGCTTACGCCGGCTTTAGCCATCAGGTCGCCTTCATAGGAGCAATCAATAAACATCTTCGCACGGATAGTGCGTGTATCCTTTCCCGTTACTGTGATAGCAGTGATAGCGTTGTTGACCTTCTCCACATGATCGAGCTGGTACGATGGCAACACCGGCACCTGGGCGGATTGAAGGTACCAGTCGAAGATTTGCGCGGCCACGTGCGGCTCAAATATCCATTGTTCAAAGCGCCCGTAATGAGCGCCTATCTTGCGGTAAAACTCTCTGGAAATGCCGGTGATGGCGGATTTGTTGCCAATGTCTGTATAACCGAGGCCACCCGTAGTGAGGCCGCCAGGATGTTTGTCGGGAGATACCAGTACAACGGTCTTGTTCAGCTTCCGGGCAGTATAGGCGGCGATCACGCCGGCAGAGGTGCCGCCATACACGCAGATATCCACCTCTTCGGGCGCCGCCGCCCGGGCGGCGATGCCTGTCAACAGGGCCAGTACGATCAGGAATGTTTTCATAAGCTTCCGCTGTTGGATAAGCAGCGTAGCTAAAAATAGGAAATTTGTCCGGAGCATTCACTTCCCTCGTTTCTCCGGGCAAAGCACTTTTTTCAATGTCTCCCCGTCTTTCATACCACGTGTATTAAATTCAATGGAATCCCTGCGCTGCCCTGCATAGGTCATGCGGATTACATAGTCCGTTTCTTTTTCCAGCGTCATATTGATCTCTCTCCCGCGCTCTCCCAGGAAGCACCAGCCAATGCCCCGCTGCCGGTTATACAGGTAGATGCAGGCGCCTTCGAGCGTAGGGCAAATGGTAGCGATAAAAGGGATCACCAGTGCTACCGGCGTTTTTGTGAGCGTGTATACGTCGGGGTTAGTGATGCTGTAAATATCATCGCCCCCTTTTCCACCGGGGCGGTTGGAGGCAAAATAGGTAGCGCCGCCGCTGCTGACAAAATAGAAATCATCACCGGGAGAATTGGTAGGATAACGGAGATTCTCCGGCGTGCTCCATTGCGCTTTGCTGCCGCTGCTGCGGAAGAGATCAAAGCCGCCCATACCTGGCCAGCCCTTGCTGGAAAAATACAAACTGCCATCGGGCGCGATGGTCGGAAACTCTTCATCTTCGCTGGTATTGATGGAAGGGCCGCAATTAACCGGCGCGCTCCATTTTCCATCTGCCTGACGATCGCAATACCAGATATCGGTGCCGCCTTGTCCGCCAGGCATATCCGCAGCGAAATAAAGGGTATTGCCATCATTGCTGAGGGCTGCATGCCCCAGGGAATATTCATCCGGTTTATTGTAAGGAAATGCCACCAGCTTACCCCATTTGCCATTATGGTCTTTTTCTGATGTATACAATTCCAGCCGGCGGTATCCATACTTCACGCGATGTTCTTTCACGCCCGGGATACGCCTGCGGGGGTTCGTCATGGTTACATAAATAACCTGATAGCTTTTGTCGAAAACAGCTGGCCCTACGTGATAGCGCGACCAGTTCACTGATGGCGAGAAATCCTTGATATATACGTTACCGTAACTGCCGGTATCTGTCTCATACAATTTATAGTAATCCCGGTTACTGCGTCTGTATTTATTGCGGTTAAAGCGGCTGCCCTTCTCCAGCTGCTGGCGGTACAAGGTATCCGACATGAACACGATGCGGCCAGGATAAGGCGTAGCGCCCCAGTCGGATTTGGCGGTATTCAGTCTTGCTACATTATGCACCAGCACAGGCGTGGGCGATTGCATCCATTCCAGGGCGGCATCGCAGCCGGCGATGCGGTTTTTAACCTTTTCGGCATTGCCGGTTTGCGCATACTGCGTGTAGGCGGCCTTTGCTTCGGCGTACTGGCCCAGGCTTTTAAGCATATCGCCATAGTACAGGCGGGCATCGGGCGGCGCATCCGCACGGGCCAGCAGTTTGGCGTACCAGTTGACGGCCGGGCCATAGCGGTTGTTTTGCCGGTAGGCATTGGCCAGCCTTGCGAGTATTTCTGTTGAAGTCTTTTCTTTTCTCTTTGCAGCGATCCGTTCATACATCGAAGCAGCCCTCGCATAGTCGTACCTGTCATAGTAAGCAGCAGCCTGTTTTTCCAGCGACAGCTGCTCCTGCGCCAGCGATAACTGTACAGATAAAACGAGTAAAATTATTCCTGCATATTTTTTCATAGTACGTATTTAACCATCATTAAAAGTACCGGGGACTGGTTACCCTTGCCCTTTTACCGGGGAATAAAAACCCGATGGATATTTCATGTGATCCACTTTGAGAAGAGGCCATTTTATTAATGGTAAGATCATAGGCGTATCCTATCCTGAATTTTTCATTGATGTTAAATTGCACCAGCACACTCGCTGCATCCAGTTGTTCCAGATCGCTTTCCAGTGCGGGCTTGCTCCATAACTTCACGCCGGTCCTGTAGGAACCGCCCACCCACAGCCGGTTTGCAATGAAGAGCAAAGCGGTAAGATCTACGTTGGTAGGACCTTTAAAATCTTCTTTGATCAGGATAGACGGTTTCAATTTCAGGTTTTCTGAAAGATCGAATACCGTTCCCGCATTTACATACAAATGCTGTGTTTTGCGGATAGTTTTATACTGATATCCTTTCCAGTAATAACGGGTAGGATCAGTATAGAGAGAGAAGAGATCCATGACAGATGCGCCTACATAAAATTTCGGTGTATAGTAATACACGCCGAAGCGCGCATCCGGTATCCAGGTAGAAGCCCTTCCCAGCGGGATGCTGGGATCGTTCTGATCATTGTAAACGAGCGCGGTGCCGTCAATCGCGTATTGTGTAACGCCTGCTCCCACGCCCAGGCAGAGCCGCTTGTCGCCGTCTTCATTCATCGGGATACGATAGGAATACATCCCGTAAATAGAAGTAGCATCCTGCGGCCCCAGTTTATCATACATCACCTGCATGCCCAATCCCACGCGATTATCCTTGGATGCATTCAGTGCGCCATCTACCGAAACGCCGCCGGTTTGCGGGCCACCCGGAAAATTCACCCACTGCTTGCGATAGATGGCATTGGCAAATACATCTTCCTTGTAGCCTGCATAGGCAGGATTCACACTCAGCATATTAAAAATATATTGGCTGAACTGCAGGTTTTGCTGCGCGTGTACATATCCCGGTACAGATAATATTAACAGCAGCAATAACTTTGATTTCACGCTTATGCTCATACCATATTTTCTTTAAGATGTCAGTAAGTTTTTGTTATCGCAACAGCTCTATCCAACCTTTTAAATTCCTTTCTCCCTGCGGTGTGCGCAGCTTCAGGATATAAAAGTAGGTGCCTTCATTCAGGCCATGACCATCCCATTTGTTGTCGTAATTCTTGTTCTGGTACACCTGGTTGCCCCAGCGGTTATAGATCAGCAGCGTAGATCCCGGGTAGCGGTCCAATCCGGGTATCACCAGGAAATCATTCTTGCCATCGCCGTTCGGCGTGATCACATTGGGTATCAGGATATCTTCACCGGTGATTTCCTGGCTAATGGAAGCGGTATTATCAGAGAGATCGATATCCGTTTCATTACCGGCAATGGTAGCGGTATTATCTACCTTGCCTCCGCTGATCAGTTTAGCCGTAAACGTTAGTGTTTCCTGTGTGCCGTTAGCCATGTCAGGCAGTTGCCAGGTAATGGTCCTGTTGATAGGATCAAAGGTGGCATCGCCCCTGCTGGTAATGAGCGTAATAGGCCTGTCTACCATGCTTTGCAACACATCTTTCACCACTACGCCGGTAGCATGATCCGGCCCGTTGTTGATGGCCGTTACCACAAACTGCATGACCTGTCCTACGTTCAACGGCGGCTGCGTAGTGAGTTTTTTCAGCACCCTCAGGTTAGCATATTTATCGGTATTGATCGTCACCACGGCAGTATCCGGCGTACTTCCGTCCGGCGGACCGGTGATGATGGCTGTATTCTGTACCTTACCTGCGCCAGTGATGGTTACGCTGTAACTCCATGTTTGCGTTTCGCCGCCATTGAGTGATCCGATATTCCATTGCAGTTGCCTGCTGTTGCTGTTGAATACCACGCTGCCTTTTGATGGTGTAGTATAAACCGGATCGCCTACCAGTGTTGCAGCCGGTAGCTGGTCTGTTACCACTACCGGGCTTACCGCAGCGGCGCCGCTGTTGCTAGCCGTGATCGTGTAGGCGAGCTGTTGCCCCACGCTATAGGGGCCGGTAGCCGGGCTCACCGTTTTCACTACTTTCAGTGCAGACTTGGCCAGCACATTGGTGATCACGGCCTGACTGATATTATCGCTGCTATCGGCATCTGGTAATCCCGGAGGCGTATTCACGATCGCCGTATTGCTCAGCGCGCCAGGCGATGGCGCTACGCCAGTGATCTGCAGGATCGTTTGCGCGCCTGTGGGGAAAGTACCGATGAGCGCATTGGCCGTATTGCCCGTAATAGTGGCTTGCACGCCTGCGGCCCCGCCAGTGCTTTGCTGCACGCTGATGGCCGGCTGTGTAAGACCTGGCGGCAACACATCTTTTACAGTAGCGCCATCTGCCGCCAGCGGTCCTGCATTTTTAACCGTGAGCAGATAGGTAACTGTACCACCCTGGAACACTGTTGCAGGGCCGGTTTTGGTGATAGATAAATTAGTCATTTGTGCTACCGGAATAGTCACCACGGAAGTATCTGGCGTGCTTACATCCGGCGGGCCGCTAATGATAGCGGTATTCTGCACATTGCCTGCGGCCTTGATGGTGACGCTATAACTCCATGCAACTGTTTCTCCGCCATTCAGCAAACCGATGTTCCAGCTCAGTTGTCGCTGTGCGCTGTTGAAGACCACCGTTCCTTTTGCAGGCGCATTGTATACCGGATCACTGCTTATCGTAGCAGCCGGCAGCTGATCCATCACAGCCACCGGGTTCACAGCGGTGGTACCGCTATTGATAGCAGTGATCGTATAAGTGAGCTGCTGACCGATCGTATACGGGCCGGCAGCGGGGCTCACCGTTTTCACCACCTTCAGTGCGGATTTCGCCAGCACATTGGTGATCACGGCCTGACTGATATTATTGCTGCTGTCGGCATCGGGTAAGCCGGCAGGCGTATTCACTACGGCAACATTGCTCAGGACGCCCGGAGAGGAGGCTACGCCAGTGATCTGCAAGATGGTTTGTGCGCCCACGGGGAACGTACCTAATACCGCCATTGCAGTATTGCCTGTGATAGATGTTTGTACATTGGCAGCGCCGCCGGCATTCTGCACTACTGTTATCACCGGTTTCGATAATCCGGCCGGCAGTGCGTCATTTACCACAGCGCCATTGGCATCTGAAGGCCCTTCATTGTTAACGGTAAGCAAGTAAGTAACCGTACCGCCCTCGTATACTGCTACAGGGCCTGTTTTATTGATATTAAGATCGGTGAGTCCGGTGATGGTGCTCACCACTGGCCCGGACGGAATATCCACACTGCCGGCTTCATGCAGGATCGCATGGGCAATATTGGTCACTGTTCCGGACGGCGCGTTTTGCAACACGGTTCCCGTTACAACGATCATTAAGCCGCTGGTATCTGTAGCAGGCAGATTGGCGATTACTTCTATGTTATTGCCTGTGCCGGTAGCGCCAGCAGTGATCACGGCGCTATTTACCGGTGTAGCCGTCCACGTTACATTGGTTAATACAGCTGGTATGGTGTCTATTACATCCACATTATTGGCATTGCTGGGACCTGGATTGGATACATGGATGATGTAGGTGGCCTTGTCTCCTCTGATCATAGTGGCCGGTCCTGACTTGTTGATCCTGATCAGCGATTGCACCGTGATAGCCGTATTTACAGTGGATTGCTGCGGTGTGGCTCCTGCTTCTGCCGGCGTTACCGTAGCAGTGTTAAGGATCGTACCTCTGGCATCGTTAGCCACAATGCCATTCACGGTGATCACAATCAAATTGGAATCGGCAGCAGGAATATTTCCTTTCAGGCTGATGGTATTGCCAGTGCCAGTAGCCGGGCCAATGATGCTGGCGCGCCCCTTGGTAGCGGCTTCCCATTGCACCGCGGTAATGGTGGATGGTATCAGATCGCTGATCGTGGCATTCAATGCATCGCTGCGGCCTTCATTGCTTACGCTGATCGTATAACTGATCGGCTGACCGGCTACAATGGTGGCAGGGCCTGACTTTTCAATGAACAGCTGCGGCATGGCTGTTACGATGGTTTGTACCACATCGGAAGAATCAGCCTTGGCCCCAGGTTCCGCAGGTGTGATGATAGCCCTGTTATGCAGGGTATCGCGGAAGGCAGGATCTACCTGACCGCTGACAGTTATCGTGATGGTATTTCCTGTGCCCGGCGGAATGTTGCCCAGCAGCTGGATACTATTACCCGTACCGGTGGCCGCGCCATTTATTACGGCATTGCCGGCAGCGGTAGCCGTCCACACCACGTGTGTTATGCCATTCGGCACTTCATCTGTCAACACCGCATTGGTAGCGGCACTGGGGCCGTTGTTGGTGGCCACTATCGTGTAGTTGATATGATCGCCTGCATGCAACTGTCCGGGCCCTGTTTTGGAAATAGACACGCCAGGCCTCAGCGATACCATTGTTTGTACCTTGCTGGTATCCGGCGTATTGCCAGCTTCTGCCGGTATTACGATGGCATTGTTGATGATATTGCCGGCAAATGTGGAATCAATCTTTCCGGTGATCGCTACTTCCACAGCCGCTCCTGCCGGCATATCGGCGCTAAGCTGTACGTTGTTGCCGGTACCGGTATTGCCTGATTTGATCACGGCGCCGCCGCTGGTATTCTGCACATTCCATTGCACCTGCGTGATCATGGCAGGCACTATATCCTTGATCAGTGCATTGACAGCATTGCTGATACCCGCGTTATTTATTTGCAGGAGATAGTGAACAGTTTGGCCGGCGCTGGCGGTGGCAGGGCCATTCTTGGTGATGAGCAGCATCGGGTGCTGCACGATCGGCGTGATCACTGGCGGCGTTACCACTGGCGGATTGATCACATCCGGCGGCGTTACCGTAGCGGTGTTGCTCAATGAGCCGCTGGCATCCGGCGCAAGAGTGCCGGTGACAGTGATTACTACAGTAGCATCTGCAGCCGGTGGCACATCTGCATGTACCATTACAAATTTGCCGCTGCCGGTGGCGCCCGACAGCACCGCAGCGCCGTTGGTTACTTGCGTAGTCCAAACAGGTTGCTGGATACGGGCATCAATAGTATCGGTAATGGCCACATTGCGGGCATATCCTGGTCCGCTGTTGGTGAGCGTGATCACATAAGTTACCTTATCGCCCGCGGTAATGCGCGCCGGGCCATCTTTGTAGAGGTTCAATCCTGTTTGCCTGTTTACCAAAGTACTTACGGAATCGCTCACCGCAGGAATACCTGTGCCGCTTACATTCACTTTATTCACGATGGTGCCTTCCAGGTCATTATTCAGTGTACCCGTTACCGTTATAGTTACGTTATTGCCCGCGCCGCCGGGTATATTGGCGGTAGTGCTGATATTATTGCCAGTGCCGGAGAACGGCCCGGTGATGCTGGCAGCGCCGTTTACAGCCGCTACCCAGCTCACGTTTTGTATCTGTGCCGGCACCAGGTCTTTAATATTCAAACCTGTTGCATCGGAAGGACCGCTATTGGTAACAATGATGTTATAGGTAATGGCATTGCCGCCTACGGCTTGTGCAGGCCCGCTCTTATGCACCTGCACCCCGGTAACCTTGCCAATATGCGTAGTAACGCTGCTGGTATTGTTGGCGGGGTTATAATCCACCAGGCCGGATACGGCTACCTGGGCGATGTTGGTGACGCCGGTATCAATGGTAGCGCCACTGACCACGCCATTCACCGTAATCGTGATGTAATTAGCGGAACCCGCGGCCAGCCTGGCTGGCAAGCCAATGGTATTACCGGTACTGTCTACACGCGATGCGCCCATTACCGACGCATTACCCGTGGCGATGGCATACCAGGATACGTCGGTGATATCCGCCGGTATCTGATCAGTGATCGTGATACTGTCGGCATCACTGGGCCCTGCGTTAAACACCTGCATAGTGTATGTGATAGGTTCTCCTGCAGCCAGTTGCTGGGGCGCGCTCTTCACAATGCTCACATCTGCGGAGCGGTCCACAGAAGTGGTCACTGAACTTGTTTTATTCGCGCCGGCAATAACAGTGGCGGTATTCGTGATGCTGGTACCTGCGGTATTGTTCACCACACCATGGATAACGATCACAATACTGGTGTTAGCCGCCACCATGATATTAGCGGTGGTATGAATGGTATTGTTGTTACCGGAAGTAGCGCCCGTCACCACAGCGCCGCCAACGGCGGTCGCGGTCCAGGCGCTTACGGTTACAGCTGATGGCACAATATCATCTATCTGTGCGCCGGTAATATTACCGCTGCCGCCATTGGTAACGATGATCTGATAAACAATCGAATCCCCTACATGCGTAACGGCAGGGCCGCTCTTCGTAATCCGTACCACCGGATCATTGTCTACCGTTGCAGTGACGGTGCTGGTATTGTCCGCCGGGTTCGGATCTACGATGGTGCTACCGGGGAGGAAGCCCACGGTGGCAGTGTTGATGATGTTGGTACCATTGATCAGGGCCGGACTGACTATACCCGTTACCGTTACCGTCAGCACGCTGCTGTCTGCCGGGATATCTGCGGTGATATTCACATTGCCATTACCGCTGGCAGGGTTGATGTTTTGCACATTGCCGCTACTGCTGGTAGTCCAGCGGGTAGCGAGAAGTCCTGCCGGTAACAGGTCATTGATAACAACCCCGATGGCGTTGGAAGGTCCTGCATTCCGGATGCGCAGCGTATACTGTATCGGCTCACCGGCAGCAGCATTG
This sequence comes from Chitinophaga vietnamensis, assembly GCF_902167635.1. Taxonomy (GTDB): domain Bacteria; phylum Bacteroidota; class Bacteroidia; order Chitinophagales; family Chitinophagaceae; genus Chitinophaga; species Chitinophaga vietnamensis. The sequence goes on along the minus strand of NZ_CABHMS010000002.1, from coordinate 846,662 downwards.
GCAGGGCCGCTCTTCACAATATTCAGGTTGGCTTGTCTTGTTACCGAAGTGAGCACGGAAGAGGAATCGCCTGCCGGCGTAATAGCCGGATCATTCAACGCCACTGCCTTATTCAGGATAGTAGGCAGTGCATAGCCCGGATCTATCTGTCCGTTGATCTCTATATGTACGCTTGCAAGTGCATTACCCGGTATGTTTGCTTTCAGTTGTATGTTGCCCGTGCCGGTATTGCCGCTGGTGATCACGGCGCCGTTTAAACCGGCGGCAGTCCAGGTAGCGTTGAGTATCCCTGCCGGGATCGCATCCTGGATAGCGACGTTGCTGGCGCTGCCAGGTCCGCTGTTGATCACATCAATGGTATAACGGATACGGCTACCCGCAACAAGGCTTACGGGTCCTGATTTATGTATCTGCAGTACCGCTTTTCTGCTTACGACTGTAGTAACCTGTGATACTGCAGATGGCAGTCCTGGCTCGGAAGGCTTGGCTGTGGCCCGGTTCGTGAGCTGACCGGCAAAATCATCTTTGATGGTACCATTCACCACAATGTCAATATAGTTCGCATCACCTGCCGGGATATCTGTTACCAGATATAACAGGTTACCGGTACCATTTATGCCGTTGGTGATCCGCGCATCGCCATGGGCTACGGCTGTCCAGCTGGCATTGAGTACGGTGGCCGGGATCGTATCCGTGATCACCGCGCCGTGCGCATCGCTGGGGCCTGCATTGACTACCTTCATGCCATATACGATCGCTTCGCCTGCATTGGCGGTGGAAGGTCCGATCTTGCTGATGAACAGCCCGGATTTCTGCCGGATGGTAGTCACCACCGTATCCGAATTTACCGGCGGGATGCCGCCTTCCGAAGGCGTGGCCACAGCAAAGTTCTGTATGGCGCCGGCGGCGGCGCCAGCAGGGATCATAGCATTCACGGTAATCTGGATGACGCCTGTTTTAGCAGGCACACTACCGGTAACGGATATACTATTTCCGGCGCCGGCAGCACCACTGCTGATGGTAGCGCCACCACTGGCGGTGGCCGTCCATACGGCATTTTGCAAGATAGCTGGCAGCTGATCCGTGATCAGCGTATTCACCGCATTGGATGGTCCCAGGTTAGTAACCTGCAAGGTGTAGGTAATATGATCACCCGCATTGGCGGTAAGGGGTCCTGACTTGGTGATCTGCACGGCAGGCTTTTGTGTAACCGTTGTGATCACCGGGTTGGAAGTGCCCGGTGTAGCGCCCGCCTCTGAAGGCTGGTATACTGCCACGTTCTGGAAAGTGCCGCTGAATGCAGGATCCACGATACCTTTCACAGTGATCATCACGCCGTTATTTCCACCACCCGGAACATTGGCTGTTACACTCAGGTTGTTACCAGTGCCGGCGCCGCCACTGACGATCGTTGCGTTGCCGACGACAGCAGCCGTCCAGCTCACCTGCTGGATCATATTCGGGATCAAATCATTTATTATCAGGTGCTGTGCATCTGAGTTGCCGGTATTATTCAGCGCGATGGTGTACATGATCTGTTCCCCTGCGTCTAAGGTTGCAGGACCTGATTTGCTGATGGTGAGCATGGGTATCCTTCTCACCCTTACCACCGCTGTAGCGCTTACTGGGGGCGCCGCTTCCGATGGCGTAGCAGTGGCTGTGTTGGAGATGGTACTATCCAGCGATGGATCAGTTTTTCCTTTCACGACGATGGTCAGCATATTGGCATCGCCGGCAGGGATGGACCCGGTGAGCCGGATATTGTTACCTGTGCCGGTACTGCTGCCGCTGATGGTAGCAGCGCCGCTGGCCGTAGCCGTCCATTGCACGCCACTGAGCTGCGTGGGGATCACATCTGTGATCACCAGGTTTTGTGCATCAGCGGTGCTGGTATTGGTAACATTGATGGTATAGGTAAGCGTATCCCCGGCCTTTATCGCGCTGACGGCCGTTTTGGTGATGGCCAGCTGCGGAAGTCTGTTAACGGTCGTGATCTTGACGGCAGAATCTCCCTTACCTTCTTCCGGCACCGGCGTGATCACTGCTTTGTTATTTATCTGTCCGGAGAAAGCAGAATTTATTTTTCCACTTACGGTGATGATGATCATATTCGTGCTGCCTACAGCGATATCGCCGGTTACCATGATGTTGTTGCCGGTACCGGCAGCAGGGCTGGAAAGCGTGGCATTGCCACGTGCGCGGGCAGTCCAGGTAACGCCCTGTATCGAAGCCGGCACCACATCGGTGATGGTCACTCCCCTGCTATTGCTGGGGCCATTGTTGGTGGCCGTGATGGTATAAGTGATATCAGCGCCGGCATTCAGTGTATCCGGGCCGGTTTTGCTGATACTGAGCACTGCATTCAGCTGAATGGCCGTTACCACTTCATTGGAAGTGACCGGCGGGAAGCCCGGTTCCGCAGGGATGACCTGTGCGGTGTTTTTGATCGGGTTAAAGGTAGGTGGCAGGATAGTGCCAGTGATGATGACCCGCACAGTAGCGCCGGCATTTATATCTGCGGTAACGCCTACGTTATTGCCGGCGCCGGTGCCGCCGCTTTTGATCACCGCCGTGCCACTCAGCACGGAGGCCGACCAGGAAACATTGTACAACGAAACAGGAACAATATCGCGGATCAGCGTGCCGGTAGTATTGGAAGGACCGTCATTCCTTACATCTACCGTATATGAAATCTGTTCTCCTGCAATAGCATTTGCCGGACCGCTTTTCTGGATGATCAGCTTCACAGATTTTTGCACCGTGGCTATCTCCTGGTCTGTAACCGGCGGTACACCTGGTTCTGCGGGCGTGGCCGTTACCCTGTTCAGGATACTGCCGCTATAGTCGGCGCTCACGGTACCTTTCACGTACACGACTATACGATTGGATGCGCCGGCAGGCACATTACCGGTTACACGGATAAGGTTGCCCGTGCCGGTGGCGCCGCCCGTAACAGCGCCGCTTCCCTGTGCAACCGTGGTCCAGCTGACGTTCTGTATCAACGCAGGTACGGTATCTGTGATCACCGTGCCGATCGCATCGCTGGGGCCATTATTCATCAGTGTAAGCACATAGTCTATCTCCTCTCCCGCAATCGCAATAACGGAACTGGTCCTTGATTTATCTATCAACAATCCGGGAGAACTATTGATGAGCGTACTGGTAGTATTGGAGTTCAGCGGCGCCACCGCAGTTTCTGTTGGCGTTACCGTGGCCGTGTTCTGGAAATTGCCGGTAGCACTGGCATTGACCGTACCATTGATGGTGATATACACCTTGCCGGTATCGTGGCCCGGCATATCCGCTACGAGTCTGAGATTGTTGCCCGTGCCGGTAGCGCCCGCGGTGATCTTCACCAGGCCGGTGGCCGTGGCGGTCCAGCTAACGTTATTCAGTTTTGAAGAGATGGTATCAGTGATCACTGCGCCCAGCGCATCTCCCAAACCGGTGTTATCCACCACCAGAGAGAACCTGATGGCTGCGCCGGCCACTGCTACGGAAGGCGCCGTTTTCACGGCTGAAAAATAAGGCCGGCGCACTACAGGAGTCACTGAAGTACTGCTGGCCGGATTCGCTGGCTCTGCCAGCGACGTAGCATTGGCGGTATTGGTAAGATCTCCTTCAAAAGAAGATTTGATCTGACCGGATATCGTGATGGTAACATTGGCTGCACCTACAGGAATAGCGGCATTAAGATCGATATTACTATTCGTAGAATTATTTTGCAGTATCTGCGCAGCGCCGGAAGTGGTATATGAAATATTGCCCGCCACAAAATCGGCAGGTATCACATCAGTGATACGTACATTGGTGGCATTGCTGGGCCCCAGGTTACTTGCAACGATCCGATAAGTGAGCGTTTGCCCGGCCAGGTAAGGGCCGAACTCCTGCACGGTTTTACTGATACTGATACTCGCTCTGCTCGTATAGGTAAGTACTACCTGGCTGGTGCTCGGCGGACATGCCCCGTTGCTAATGGTCCACGTGAGCGTAGCAGTGGAGTTAGCCGGAATGGTGACAGACGTTTTAGGATTGGTAGAATCGGCGATAGTGGCCGTGCCACTGCTAACCGTCCACCTGCCCGTACCGGTTACCGGCGTATTGGCATTCATCTGGAAAACGCCGGAATTGAACTGTGTTTGATTAGGCCCTGCATTGGCTACGGTAGGTTTGGGCGTCACCACTACCTGCACATTGCTGCTTGAAGGCGCACAGGCGCCGCTGACAATCTTCCATCTGAAAATATAGGTGCCAGGCACCAGGCCTGTCACGGTGGTATTCCCCTTGTTTGCATCTGTAAAAACAGCCGTGGATGGGCCATTGACCTGCGTCCAGGTACCGGTGCCGATTACAGGGGTATTACCTGCGAGCGTAGTACTGCTATCGGCGCACAGCTCCTGGTCGGGGCCTGCACTGGCCGCAGTAGGCGGCGGATCTATCGTTACCGTAAACGGATACACGACCGAACTACAATTGAGGGAAGTATTGCTGAATACGATCGTAAAATTATAAGTACCGGCAGGTACATTCGCCGGAATCGTTACGCTCAATGGCGATGCGGTGAGTGATGCGCCGGTAACTGGTGCAAAACCAGGCATCGCATTGCCGGTGGCCTGTATCGAATAGGTATCCGGACTGCCCGACGTAATTGTATAAGGCAATGAAAACACCGCCGTGCCTGTGCAGATGGATGGTACAGGGCCTGCGGTAGCGGTGATCGCCGTATTCACAGCCACGAGGAATGATTGGGATACGCCATCTCCCTGACATCCGTTAACGGTGGCGGTTACACGATAATAGCGGGAAGCAGTAAGCGCTCCTGTATTGAGCGTAGCCCCGGTTTGCCCGGCGATGACGGTCCAGCCGGTGCTGCCATCAGCGCTGCTTTCCCACTGATAGGTAAAGCCGGTAGCCGGCGTACCTGTGCCAGCCTTGGGCGTTACCTTGGCCGTGAGTTGCGTAGCTGTATTATAACAGATCCTTTGCGCGCCGGAAATGGCCACGGAATAATCAATGACTTTTAATTCAATAGGATTGGAAGTAACGCGGCAGTTGAGGTTATTGATCTCGGCGCTGCCGCCGGCTGCCAATACCCGGTATTCAAATCCTGCCTGCGCATTGGTGATCGGGAAAGTGTACTGGTTATTCGCCGCATTATTGACAACCGTTCCTTCATTGGTCCAGTCGGTAGTGCCTAAGGGTCTTTTCTGTAACTGGAAATAATAATTGGAATAACTGCCAACAGGCAGGCTTACATTCAGGCTGCTGTTACTGCCGCGGCAAACCACGCCTGTGCCTTGTGTAAAGGTGATGGGCGGCCCGCAGGCTGCAAAGGCGATATCATCCAGCGCCAGGTCGTTACCATTACTGCTGGGAGTATTACTGAAGATCCTTAAAATAACGGAACTCGTGGTAGAAGGCATTTGAAAAACGCCTGCCTGTCTTACCCAGGTGCCCGGGCTCTGAAACGGCACCATACCGGTAGACACAGAGGTGATAGGCGCGCCGTTGGGATTATTCGCATCCACGATATCAAAGCGCAGACTGGGCTGAGACACGCCGGGCTGCGGGTTGATGTTCATGATCCAGGCAGAAAACTCGAAGGTAGTACCCGCGCATAAACCGGTGATCGTTCTCTCATAAAACTTGCCTGGTTTGGCTTCGGCATCTACCACCATACAATAGCCGGTACCATCTGTAGAGGTATGATCCGGGCGGTCTACGAAGTAGGTATTGTTATATCCGCGGGTGGTATTACTGATGGTATACTGTCCGGGATAAGGGCCTGTAGGCCTGCTGGCGCCTACGGGCGTATAATAGGCATAAGTAGTGATCCCCGCGGGCAAAGGGCCACCCAGCGTAGGTTTGGCAGCAGTGGGCGCTGCGCCGAAAGTTTCCTTGAACACGGGATCTCCCAGAGAACCGGTGCACTGCTGCGCACTCAAGGGGTGGGCCAACAACTGGAGCAAGAGCACAGCACCCGCCAACAACAGGCTACGCCTGCCTTTCCGGACCTGACAACCACTGATTTTAGCACACAAAAACTTAGTAAACTTATTAACCATAAGCTTTAATATTTGGAGAAAATATTAACAGACCTGCCGTCATTGCAACAATGATTCTGTTTATACCCGGGGGACCAACGAGCATACATATGACAATCCAGCAAAGGGGTTCCCAGCACGCACGCTGGCGCGCCGTTTTCCGGTGTTCTTCAGGTTATAAAATCATTTAAAACTGTGGAAGAAGAAAATACCTTTTTATTTACCTGGCTATACTCCCATTACAATAGTATGTTTTACAGAAAGTACAACAATAAAAAAAGCAGAAGGTTTAGTAAATTTTTGATTTTCAGGGGCTGTATTCCCCGAAAGCACCCAAATGGTTCATGGCGTTGTTTTACTCATGCTGCTGTTCTTCAAAGGACGTAAGGCCACCATCTATTTTTCCCTACTCTATTTACCATCATTATCCTATCCTGAAAAGACGCCCGCTGAAAAGTCAATTTCCACCTTCCGGGTTTAATCATCAATATAGAATTTTACAATAGTAGAATTAACAGCAAAAACATTCGGTGTGTGCACCACCGGAATAATTTAATCAAACTAATATTAATGTTATGACAACTGAAAACAGAAATGCAGCCGCGGCTGCTGCAAGTACATTCCTTAAAGGGAAAACCAGTGATATTGAACTGAATGCTTGCCTTGACACCATCAGATCAGGCAGCAATGCAGTTCCTGCCAAGGGATCATTCGTATGCGCCATTTTTTACTGGAGAATTACTTTAGACTGCAATGGTAAACAGTTCGTCGGAAACGCCGGTGCTATTGGCGGCGCAGGCGGCGGCTCCACACATGGCGATATTTATCTTGCCAGCGGTGTAACCCTAGACGAGCTACAGTCAACAACAGACGCGTTCCAGTTTAACGGAGCCGGCGTTTATCTGAATGTTAATTTCTTTAACTCGAACCACAAGTTTCTGGGCAGTTATCAAGGAGGTGGAATAGCCACCTGTGTCGGCACTGGCGGAGGGAAAGGCAGCTGGTCATGATGCTTCCATTGGCAGAACGCCGTCATATTTTTTCATGAGACTTTTACTTCGGAGTTTCCTTTTGCGCATGGCCAACTTCCCTATACTTACTTGTTAAAACTTTATTCGGTGGAGCCTTATTATGACTCCGCCGGAATTCCATTTGATCATTTTAAGCCAGCTCCCAAATGGCCTGGCAGGTTTCCAATTGAACACTCCTTCATCAGCGGAAATTCTTAAAAGGGCAGATGAAACAGGTCAATCTATTTTTTCTTCTCTTGCAATATCACATGCTTGATATTTTTACGGTCGTAGGTATAGGTAATATGTACCAATCCATCTTCTGTCTGAATAATGGCTGGATAGCTGAACTCTTCATTGGTACCGTTTTCCAGGGTTATGATATCTTCCCAGTGAAGACCGTCCACAGAAGAAGCTACGCGTAGCCTGGCACGGCCATTGAACCACTCTTTACCTGGTAAATCAGGATTGTACACAATCAACTGCCGCCCATCTTTTAAGGTAACTGCATCGGTGCCTGAATTTGGATTCGGTAAACCGGTGCGTGATAACGCTGACCAACTATCGCCATTATCATACGACCAGGACTGTATTACATTCCCCTGCCTGCTTCTGCATAACAACTGTAAACTATCTTTTCCATAGAAAAGAATACTCGGCTGTATCACATCAAAAGCGCCTGCTGTGTCTACCGGGATGATTTTCCAATCCCGGAAAGTGATATCCGTTTTCTCCACCTGCACTCTCCATCGGCCATCCCGGGCCTCTGTACTGGAAGGACAAAGAATGGTTCCATTCTTCAGCAGTACCGCTTTATTTTTTACCGGCCCCACAATATGTTCCGGTAATTTTTTTGCTGCAGACCAGCTCCGGCCATTGTCATCAGAGGTTTTCATCATCCCCCACCATTCCCTTGGATTAGGCCCCACTTTATAGAACAACACCAGTTGCCGGTTTTTCAATTGTAATAACACAGGATTCCAGCAGGGATACTGTAAGGTATCATTCACTTTCCCCGTGGCTATCTCCTTTGGAATCACTTTCCCGTCTTTTCCAATCACGCCGGCCCAGATCCCGACATCTTTACTACCCTCATACGCCCCGCCAAAACAGGCTACCAGCAATCGTTTTCCGGCAATGGATGTAATAGTGGAAGCATGACAGGCCTTAAACGGAGGCGCCTCAAACAAAAGTTCTTCTTTCTGCTTAATCCAGCCATACTGGCATTTCGCAGTATGAGCACAAAAAAGCAAACCAATCAGGAGGAATAAAAATCTAACAGACATAATCAAAAATAGCAATCGATTCAACTGCCACAAGATAAAGCATTAAATAGACACTTTCTTTCATCAGTCTGCCCGAATTGAAGCGTTAGTTCTTTTAATTTAAAGTTGGTTACGCCGGAGATTAGGTTAAGCTATGGAAAGATGAAATTCCCACGGCTATTGGGAGTTCCTAAGACATTTAAAAAAATAGATTTGTGAGAGATTCTTGCTGAACCAATGGGAATCCTCCTAAGTTCAGGGATCCGTACATTGCCCACCGCGGCCTTCCTATGGCTCGCGGCGGACAAGACCGCTATCCCGCTAAAACCATTGGTTTCAAAATTTCTGACCAGCCCATCCAAGGAATCACTCCTTAGCAGTACATCAAAAGGAAAGCCTCCTTGTTTCATGACGAAACATGGAGGCTTTTCCTTTGATACGACCTTCAAACCCCGGAATTATTGCAGATAATAGTTGTGAATGCCTTGTCCGCTTCCTTTGGAGCCTACGCCACTCAGGGATACACTCCATTTATTGCTTCCGTCATGCGAAAAGCTGAAGCTGGCGGTTGGCGTTGCCCATCCATAAGCCCATGACAGCAGCGCATAAGTACGATGGTTACCGTAATCGCTCTGCCGTGAATCTGCTGAGCCTATGCTCATGTAGTTATCACTTGAGCCCCAATTGCTCACAATACTGCGGTTGCTCCAATCTACTAAAATGCTATGGTACACCCTCACCTTGCCCCGTGTGCTGCCCCATATCCATTTTATAGTTACATCCACTACCTGCGCCGTATAAGACTGCAGGGACTGCGCGCGGCCTTGCTGGTCAGACAATCTGGTTAATTCATCCCCTTCGGGTTTTGTACTATCACTTGCCAGAAACATGTTAGCCAGCACATGATCATACACAAGCCCTTTATCATCATAAATGCATAAAGAAGTAAACGTCTGCCCCTGAGCTTCCCATTGTAATGTAGCAATATGCTGACCAGGCAATACTATGCTATTGATGGTCCGTGAGAACCGGCTGTCTGCATCCTGATCCAGCTTGTTCAAAGCGGCAGGTTCGGCAGCGCGTTGCAAAGCGATGCTTTGGTGCAGTGTATTTAATTTGAAAGAAGATACATTTTGCCCATCAAAATATGGAACAATATTATTACCGTTTGACAACTGCCGTTTAATGTCAGCAATATTGCCGCTTGTGATATCCGTTCCCTGGAGCGTATATCCTTTTAACTTCAGATCTACTGTAGCGCGCGGGTTCCAGACACTGACAACAGAATCCAGCTGCTCTTTTATTCTTTGCGTCGATGTATCAGGATGTAATGGTGGAGTTAAATCTTTTTTGTTACAGGCAGTAAACAAGAGACTTAGCGCTATGTTAAGCGTGACGAGCCAATAGGTTTTCTTTTTCATTTTTTGGAGAGATTAAATGGTTAATAAAATAGGGGTGACAGGTTAACTGTGAGAAACTATTGTTCCGGAATTTAAAGATCGTATCTACTCTTCGTCTTTATAAATTGCTATTTAGCAGGATATCACAATAACTACGCAATTATTTTCTTATCCCCCTAGCGGAGCCGCTTTTTTTCTGCAAATTACCTCCAAAGCCTTCCCATCGCAGCACTCCCACCTATTTTTACTCCCAAACCCAATTCCCTCATTAAAAACAATCTGTATGAAAACACTTATTTTAGCCGCCACGCTCATGCTCTTATCAATCACCGGCAGTAATTCATTTGCTACCACTCAGGCTCAACATGTAACTTCTGTTGCCCGTGTAACCGTAAGAATACGTGTTTCACAAACCATTGCCGGCATTGAAACCATACTGCCCATTCTGAGCTATACCGCAACGAATATGAACACTGGCGCAACAGCCACTCCCGATTCACTTGACCCTATCTATGAATGCGACCTGGCCGTACAGGAAGGTGATATCATCCGCCTGAACACCCTAAATTCTCCATTGGCAAAATTTCATACCGTAACAGCGAGTGATATCGCCAACGGATATATTAAAGTAGATATTCTATCTTAAGATAAAGTTTCGAAACAACAACAAAGGGCTGCGTACAAAAATGTACGCAGCCCTTTTTATTTGTTAGTCCAGAAAGACAACATCCTCCGGCGCAAACCATTATGGTGGCATAAAAGCAACTGCATCCACTTCAACCAGCATACTATCCAGCGCACAATCACAAGAATGGAAAGATTTAATGTGTTGAGCTGATTAACCTGTATAAAGTACGGGAAAGAAATCGGGGTTATACAAAAGGAACTCAACTAAAAAACAAAACCCCGCGACCAGCGCGAGGTTTGAAAGTTGTCTGTGATCCCGCTGGGAGCACGTTATATTTTCGTAATGCCTTGTAAGATCTGCGTCTGATAATGCTGAGCGTTTATTGCTAACCGCAATGCTAATATTTATTATTTGACCAATATTCGTGCTTTCAAAAAGTGATAAAATTAATAACAATATAAATATAAGGAATGAATACTATTATCTTTCCTCTTTTCGGGTTCTAATGTCAAAAATTAAAGAGCCAAATATAATAATAATCCATATTATATCAATACTATTCCAGATAGTTCTTCCCAGTGGAAGCTTCACAAATGGGCTACACATTAAAGCAGATACCCCCCAAGCAATACTAAGGTTCACTTGTTTTCTACTGATTGTGTCTATGCAAAACAATGAAAATATGGCAAATGAAACATACCGAAAAAAAACATAATATCCATAAGGCATTCTGAATAGACAGATTGTACACAACACAATTAGAATTCCCTTTAGAAGCCAAACCAGGGACCTATTCATCTCATAGCATTTTAATAAAAATAAACAATTATTAATAGATCACTGTTTTCTTCCAGTATTCCTTAATGTTAAATAAGAATAAATGGAAGTAAATACCCCATCACTTCAGCATCTCACAATCATTAAAGGTATCTCGTTGCTTGCTCGGAATTACTTTTCCAGTAAAAATCAGGATACCATTTTACGGTTTGTTTTCTGCGGAGTTGAAAAAGCGCGAAAAATTACAATAGCTATAGAAAAACTATATCATGAGCTTGATACAGACACTGAAATGGAGTTTCCATTAGGTATTCTTATAAGGTCAATGATGATGGACTCACTAATGGTAATTAGAATAAAAAACAGTGTTTTCTCATATTCAGGCACAGATAGGAATGAATTAGTTTGTATGGTAAATGATCTATGTTACAAATTTATAAGTGATGGCACAGAAAATTTTATAACAGAGATCTTTAATAATGGTAACCTAACGGAAGTTGACAAAGAAATACGAGCAAAGAAATTTGCCCGCCTATTTCCTGAAGCTTTCGACCTTAGTCTTGCAAAACCTAAACTTAAAAGAGGCTACAAAGTCGTTATTAAAGATCTTTATAAAGAATCAACCCACCCCTCACTAATAACAAAAGACCAAGTATATGACCTTTATTCGTTCTATTCGAAATATGATCATCTAAGCCATTGGACTTCTCTATCCAAAGATATTCCCATAGAGAACAGGATAAGCAAGATTAATACAGGCATAGTACTGATGGTCTTTCAATTACGCGACCTCTTATTACTAGCTTACGATTTCAACTCTGATAGTAAAGAATTTTTACGCCCTCATATTGAAAGATTGGAGAATCATCTACATGAAGTTTATGAAGTGAAATCTTGATCAATTAGAACAATATATTGGTATAGCCAGCTATGTTTTGGTAATACCAAAACAGCTGGCTATACTCATATTTCATATTCGCACCCTGGTGTAAGTATCCCTATTCTGGTAACAGTTTAAACTTAGATAAAAAAGGTTAAATTTAAACTGAACTACCATCATGAAAAAGACCAGATTCACAGAAACCCAGATTGTGTCTATTTTGAAGCAGCAGGAGAACGGGCTTGCCACAAAGGACATTTGTCGTGAACACGGCATTTCTGAAGCCACTTTCTATAACTGGAAAAGCAAGTATGGAGGCATGGAGGCTTCAGATGTGAAGCGCCTCAAAGACCTGGAGGAAGAAAATTCCAGGCTCAAAAGAATGTATGCTGACCTGTCCCTTGACAATCAGATACTGAAGGATCTATTCACAAAAAAAGGCTGGGCCCTTCCACAAAAAGACAAGTAGCAGAAGAACTGGTCGCAGATCAGGGTGTTTCTGTGAGCAGGGCCTGTCGAATAGTTTCCTTTCCCCGTTCGAAGTTTTACTATCGTAGTCGTAGAAATGACCAGGTACTGATTGATGCCCTTCAGGACCTTGCTTTTAAGCATACTTCCTACGGCTTTCGCAAGCTATTTGCCTATTTGAGGCGTGCCGGCCACCACTGGAATCATAAACGAGTATATCGGGTATACAGGCTGCTTAAACTGAATAAGAGGAAGAAGCTCAAACGGAGAGTGCCAGCTCGTATCAAACAACCATTGCAGCGGCAAACCAATGTTAATGTCATCTGGAGTATGGATTTCATGAGTGATAGCCTGACCGGAAACAAACGCTTCAGGACATTTAACGTGATAGATGATGGCTCCCGGGAGGTATTGGGTATAGAAATCGATACTTCACTATCCTCATGCCGAATTGTGCGGGTATTGGAAAAAATTATTGAATACCGAGGGAAACCAGCCGCGATAAGAACTGATAATGGCCCGGAGTTCACTTCCGCGTACTTTGAACAGTGGTGCCATCAGCATGATATCAGGCTACAATACATTCAACCAGGCCGACCAATGCAGAATGGTTATATCGAACGATTTAATCGTCTTTACAGAGAAGCCGTCCTGGATGCTTATATCTTTGAGGACTTGTACCAGGTAAGGGAATTAACCGATGTCTGGATCGAAGAATATAACCAGAGAAGACCCCACGAATCTTTGAAGAACATGACGCCTTGCGAATGGAAAACGGAGTTGCAAAAATCAAGAAACTCCAATTAATCGCTGTTACCTAGATGGGGTACTTACAGTATTTAACGGGGAGATCAAAGGTGAAAAAGGATTTCAACTGCTTCATGTTCAAACTTCTCATATCCTTTATTATTTAGATTCCAAAATTTTTCTACTGCATATAAATTTACAAATTTGAAGATCATATCCCAACGCTTATTTTTGTTAATGAATACCTAACAATATTATCATATCCCGTATATTAGTCGGATAACAGACACAGCAGCTATAGTTCAATCCCATTATTTATAAGAGGGTAAAATGATCATGTTTTTGATATCATCCTAAATTTTCCCAGATGAAACAGAGCATAACCAAAATCGGTGTAGCATTAGTTCAATTGCGAGCATCCATCGGACTATATAACAAAGGTGATTATATATCATCCATCACACTAGGTGGCGTAGCTGAAGAAATACTCGGACAAATAGCAAAAAACCAAACGAACAGGAACTCCTTAATTGATGAAAAGTATTTTTTTGATCAACTGGCTCAATATTTCAAAAGACCGCAACCGTCCATTGGGAGAGTACAGAGGAGGCGAAACAGGATAAAGAATGAGCTTAAACACAATGATTCAGGAGAGAATAATAATATTACTCACGATTTTCAATCTGAGGCTGAGGACTTTATCATAGGAGCAATAAACAATTACCAACTAATTACAGGCCATTTACCTACTGATCGACGTATAAAAAATTTCTGGACTCATATGCAATTATAGACATATATAACAAGTATATCTAATAAACGCCTTAAATTCACTTATATATGCGCAGATATGCTGCGCACTTGGGTACTACTTTGCATTGGTACATATAATATATCATTAATTTATATATGGAAAAAGACACTTTTAATTTAATAAAAGCATATAAAGAAATTGAAAATAAATTTACGAAAGACGGTTGGATAGATATATGTAGACCTCCGGGCGATTTAGATGATAGTCTTTATTGTTGCTTGGTCAAACCAGAAGCATTAAAAGATTATCTAAAAAGCCATCAATGGGGGATTCACAAAGGCGAAGAAGGAAGACCTTGTATTATTGGACAATACGAAGAGGGTGAGTGGAAATCTATTTATCAATCCTTTTCGGAAAAAGATTTTGAGCCCTTTCTGTATTATAAGTACTTCACACATATAGACGAAAGATACATTGATGTTTCAGAGGAGTTTGTAAACTATTTCCAATTGTATGAAAAAGGTTCTAAAAATGATAGGACGTTTATCTTTTTCAATGAAATTGGTGACACTGAGGAAGTATTAGTAATTACCGGAACTAATGTTCGTATAAAGAAAAAATTTTTAATGGAATATATTTCCATAAGGCAACTTCATTTCTCAATATGCTTTGAGTATATGGTAATGGCCACCGGAACCCCAAGCGACTATGATGCTAAATATCAAGACAAAGACTATGTATCAAACGATGCCAATTACAACCACTTGATAAGATATATTCCATATTTGGATAATAAAAATCTTCAAAGTTGGATATTAGGTAAAATAATAATACCATTTGACCCTAAAAAAAGTGGTAAAACATGGTATGATAAAAATACTGACCATGAAACCTTTATAATAGGTTATGATGAAGATGGTGAAGAAAAAGCTGTACCATGCGATTCTGAAGAGCATAAATTCTTTACACCGGTCTATTTTAAGAAAGAAGTACTTCAGAAATACTACAGTAATCCCGAAAAGTATACAGTAGATGGGTTTAGTCTAACATCCAAAGCCCTAAGCCTGAAAATTGATAACAATAACAATGACTATGTAGTTGTATTTCTAAATGATCTTAGAATGCTGCCTCAAAAAGAACAACTTCATTGGAAGCACTATAATATTCCGCCATCTCCAGAAATGGGAATTAGCGGTTCGTATTACGATACAATGATAATGGGGAACTGGGCGCGAAAGTCAGATGCTATTGATGTCCGTTTTAAACAGGAATATAGTGAATTCAACAAAAAATGGGTGAAAAAATTCGGATGGGAATTTTACAAAACTCCTGTTGGAGCGGATTTGTTGCATTTCGAAGCATTACATCTACCGGCAAACGAAAGTGTTAGTGAATTCTGTGACCAAATGCTAAATGTTGTAAAATTTACTATAGATAGCTTAAACGAAGGGATGCTGACTAAAGAGCTAGAAAAAGTTGAAAATGAGAAAGGTATTAGCAAACTTGAAAGATTTCTTAGAAGTAAAGGAGTAGTACATCCTGATATACTAGAGTTCTTACGACACCTGCAAAATCTGCGATCAGGAATGATAGCACATAGATTCAGCAATGCAAACAAAAGCTGTCAGAAGGCGATAGAATATTTTAAGATCACGGGGAGTAATTACCGTGAGGTAGGAGCAGATATACTTCTCAAATCACTTTTCACCATAAATACATTGTCAGTTGAGTTTTTAGAATAGAGATCCAATGGCTATCAGCTATAATGATCCATCAATTGACTTCTTAATTGTCTCTTTGTCACGATAGTCCAGTAAAATTGGGAGATATGTCGGTAGACGGTAAACTTTGAAGTCAAATGAAGTAGTTTCATCAAATTTATAATCCTTGAATGAAGTTATCTCTTGATGGCAAGGTAATTGTCCGTCAAAATCAATTGTTAGTATATGTCCCAAAGGGGGAAAAGCTAATTCAGTCCCTACTACCACTCCTTTTGAACTTAGATTACCCAATGCCATCACTGGGACGTTTCTAAGCTGTCCCTCGGTATTTAAGTAGTTAAAAACTCTAAATTGGCTCGGGAATTTATTGGATTTGGGGTCAAGTACGAATTCTGCAAGCTCCCTATTATTTTTGGAAAACGTATCATCATTTATAGAAAAGAACATCGACACAATTTGTTTCAGTACATTCAATGCATTGAAATTATGGATAGCGAATTCAAACATGTTAAATTCTTTTTTCTTTGCAAACTGAATGAACATATTTGAGTACTCCTGATAATATCTTACATAGTTACTTCCTAAAAAACTATTACAAGTACCACACAACGAATAATAACCAACACCTCCTTGTTCTACCTTTCCTTTAAACTTACTTTCTAAAGGATTCGGCATCTTCATGTAATCCAAAAAAGGAACACTTTTATATCGGGTATTTTTGTTAAAGGTTACTTTAGGCGGGACATGTTCATATGTCAACTGACCAAATTTGGTACAAAGTCTACAATTTCCTTGCTGCATGTTTCAAGATTGAATTTTCAATGAATTTACAAAATTAGGGCAGTATGTAAAACCATTTATCTGTTCATTACTTAAACACTAAAAATATAGCAAACATAGTGGAATGCGTAAATCCCAATAAGGATATTTCGTATCTTAGTAAAAGCTGATTAACCTGTATAAAGTACGGGAAAGAAATCGGGGTTATACAATAGGAACTCGACTAAACGCTCAACTAAAAAACAAAACCCCGCGACCAGCGCGAGGTTTGTAAGTTGTCTGTGATCCCGCTGGGACTCGAACCCAGGGCCCATACATTAAAAGTGTATTGCTCTACCAACTGAGCTACGGAATCATTCTCGTCTTTATTTTACGGTGTGCAAAGGTAATCATTCTAAAATAACTTCCAAATATTCGTGGCAGAAAATAAATGTAACCCTCAAAAGACGCTCACGTATAGCCATTCCCGTTAAAAAGAGATCCGGAGCAGGCATAGCGGAAGGATAAAATAATATCATAGCTGGCGAATTTACGCCCAACTCTGTCTTGCCGAATATCCTAACTTAGTTGTACTGCAACCACTTTATGGAAATAACTGTTTACAATGAAAGAAATCTTTTATTGAAGCTCGCCCAAAACGAGGATGATGCTTTCGTCCCGCTCTTTCACCACTACCGTCATCGCATATACGCTATCGCACTGCACCTGCTGGGCAGCGCTTCCCTGGCGGAAGATGCCGTACAGGATATCTTCATGAAAATATGGCTGAAGCGACAGGAACTGCATGAGATCAGCCACTTCAAAGCGTATCTCTTTACTACTGCCCGCAACCATATCTTCACCTCGCTTAAATTAATAGCGCGGCAACAACGCATGGAGTCCGAACTGAGTAAGGCCGACTTGCCCCCTGTAAAAGACAGCCTGCTGGTGTATAAAGAATATGAACAGATATTACAAAAGGCCATCGCACAGCTCCCTCCTCAACAGGAACTGATCTATAAGCTCAGCAAAGAAGAAGGACTGAAAAGAAATGAAATCGCCGCCCGCCTGCAACTATCCCCGGAAACCATCAAAGTCCACCTGGCCAATGCCATGCGCTCTATCCGCGCCTTCTGCATGGCGCGAATGGATTTCAACACTTTCCTGCTGCTCCTCTGGATCTGTAGTTAATTTTTTTTGAGCAGCACTAACCCATCCGCTTTTTTTTATTGTCTCCTTATTAGCCACTTTCATCAAATTCATTTACATGGCAGTATCCCGGTTAAGGTACTTGTTTGAACGTTATTACGACGGCCGCTGTACAACGGAAGAACAACAGGAGTTTATGTTGCTGGTAGAACAATCCGCCAGTGATGACGAGCTGCGGGAGCTGCTCGACGAACGGCTGCTGAACGCAGCAGATAGTAGCGCTATGCCGGATGATATCGCTGATAATATATTAAAGCGGATCATGCAAACCAACGCTCCGGGGCCGCGGCGCCTGTATACATGGAAACGCGCGGCCATAGCCGCTTGCGTAGCATCGCTATTGTGCGTTGCGGCTTATAAATTGTTTATGCCGCATAAAAAAGAGACCAACCCTGTGGCAGCCAGTATGCCGCTTCCCGGCCATAAAAGCGAACATGCCCGCCTCGTACTGGGCAATGGCGAAGTCGTTGACCTGGAACAACACAAAGGATCATCAGTGAATATACAGGCCGGCCTTGCCGCCAGCCATCATGGCAACGAGCTGGCTTATAACAACAGCCAGACCATCACGCCTACTATCAATACCGTATATACGAACAAGGGCGGCACTTACCGAGTGATACTGCCCGATGGCACCGCCGTTTGGCTGAATGCCGCGTCATCGCTGCGTTTCCCGACGGCATTCAACGACAGTACCCGGGAAGTGA
This sequence comes from Chitinophaga vietnamensis, assembly GCF_902167635.1. Classification (GTDB taxonomy): domain Bacteria; phylum Bacteroidota; class Bacteroidia; order Chitinophagales; family Chitinophagaceae; genus Chitinophaga; species Chitinophaga vietnamensis. The sequence goes on along the minus strand of NZ_CABHMS010000002.1, from coordinate 828,293 downwards.
CCCTGCAAGGCGAAGCATATTTTGAAGTGGCGGCCCGCAGCAACCAACCTTTCTTTGTAAAAACCAAAGGGATGAAAATCGCCGTACTGGGCACACGATTCAATGTCATGTCTTATGAAGATGAAAACAATAGCTGCACCTCTCTCCTCGAAGGCGCTATCAATATCATCAGCGGCACGGTCGTGAAACGCATGGCCCCCGGCCAACAGGCCCTGGTAGCCTATGAACATAATAACATCCGCATCAGCAATGCCGATGTAGAAGCCGCCATCGCATGGAAAGAAGGCCGCTTCGAATTTAACGGCAACATCAGCAGCATCATGCGCGAACTGGCCCGCTGGTATGACCTGCAAGTGGTGTTTGAAGGAAAAATAACCAACAACGACTATGCCGGCAGCTTTTCACGGAATGACCGCCTGGAAGATATTCTTCGTCAACTGGAATTAACCGGCAGCATTCATTTCAACATCAAAAACAATGTCGTTACCGTAAGTCCATAATCACCTACAAATTCATGTTATGAAATAAGAAGACCATCAACCAAAATCAACAGCTTAACATTTCTTCCTGATCAGGGTCTGTAGAAAAACAAGGGCGACAGGCGCGCCATGGCGTAGCTATGCCCGTACAGCCCGTATCAATCACTTTCATCAACACTCCGGAAAAACAATGATGCAACCAATTCAACATCCAGATTACCGGGAGCAGTGTGTACCTCCCCATCAAAAATTCACGCGTTTTATGAAACTAACTTTACCCTTACTGATACTGGCGGCGCTGCACGCCACAGCAAGCGGATTTGCACAGCAGGTAACCCTGCACGTAAAAGATGCGCCCTTGCCGGAAGTATTCAAATCCATACGAAAACAAACCAGCTATGTTTTTGTATTTGATGTACAGATGATAGACGGCGCAAAGCCCGTAACCTGCTCGGCCAACAAAGCCCCGCTGGAATACGTGCTGGACGAGGTTTTCAAAGATCAGCCCCTCACCTATTCCATCATCAAAAAAACAATTATTATTAAAAAGAAACCGCTCATTGCCTCCACGGTGCCCCTGTCGCCGGAGCGTATCAAAATAAAAGGCCAGGTAACAGAAAGCAATGGCGCCCCCATGATAGGCGTAACGGTAGTGAACAAAAACCTGCATACCAACGCGCAGACAGACAACATGGGCATGTTCTCCATCGAAGCAAATATCGGCGACAGCCTTCTCTTCAGCATGGTGGGCATGCTGTCGCAAACCGTACAGGTGAAAAATGAAAAGCTGCTTAAAATAGTGATGCAGCAAAAGGTTTCGGATGTAAATGAAGTAGTAGTGGTAGCATACGGCACACAAAAGAAAACCAGCATGGTGAGCGCCGTTACCAGCATCAACCCCAAAGAGCTGAAAGGCCCTACCAGCAACCTTACCACGATGCTGGCCGGTCGCCTCTCCGGCGTTATTTCCTATCAGCGCAGCGGCGAACCTGGCAAGGACAATGCCAGCTTCTTTATCAGAGGTATCACCACGTTTGGTACGGGCAAGGTAGATCCGCTCATATTGATCGACGGCATGGAATCCAGCACCAACGACCTCGCCCGCCTTCAACCGGATGATATCGCCGGCTTCTCCATCCTGAAAGATGCCACAGCCTCCTCCCTCTACGGCGCCAGGGGCGCTAATGGCGTGGTGCTCGTCAGCACCAAATCCGGCGTGGAACAGAAAACCGCTTTCGGTGTGCGATTCGAAAACTCTATCTCCAGCAATACCCGCAACTTCAAATTCGCGGATAACGTTACCTATATGAAAATGGCGAATGAAGCCGTGCTCACCAGGTTCCCGCTGCAAGATGTACAGTATTCGCAATCCAAGATAGACCATACTGCCGCCGGCGATGATCCACTGCTATATCCCAATAACAACTGGGTCAAACAGCTGATCAAAGACTACACCATCAACCAGCGCACCAACTTCAACCTGAAAGGCGGCGGTAAGGTGGCACAGTTCTACATTGCCGGCACCTACAACGTAGATAACGGCGTATTGAATGTCGACAAACGCAATAACTTCAACAGTAATATCAAATTAAAAAATTACTCGCTGCGGTCGAATGTCAACATCAACCTCACGCCTACTTCACAGGCCATCGTTCGTACATACGGGCAGTTCGATGATTACAACGGCCCCGTAGGCGGCGGCGCAGGCCTCTTCTCTCAAACGATCTGGGCCAACCCTGTTATGTTTCCGGCGGTATATCCTGCCAGCTATGCGCCGGAATTAAAACACCCCTTGTTTGGCAATGCGGTAAAGCCAGGCTCCAGCAGCATTCCCGGCGATGGCGGTAACTTGTATAATAACCCTTACGCCAATTCTGTATCAGGCTATCAACAATATAATTCATCTACTTTGTTGGTACAGGTAGAATTGAAGCAAGACCTGAAATTCCTGTTGCCAGGCCTCACCGCGCGTACCATGGGATATACGGAACGCTACTCTTATTTTGATGTATCACGCAGGTATCAACCCTATTTCTATACCCTGCGCTACGACCCCTACACGAAAACGCCTACCTTAAGCTCGCTCAATACCAATGGTACCGAATACCTGAACTATTCACCGGGCGATAAGATACTCAACACCACCACCTATATGGAAGCTGCCCTGAATTACAACCAGCAGTTCAACAAGGTGCACAATGTTTCCGGGATGCTGATCGGCCTCATACGCAGCTATCTCACCGCTAATGCCGGCTCCCTGCAAACATCGCTGCCACACCGCAATCAGGGCGTTTCCGGCAGGTTCACTTACGATTACGACAGCCGCTACCTCGCTGAACTGAACTTCGGATACAATGGCTCCGAACGTTTTGCCAGCAACCACCGCTTCGGCTTCTTCCCCTCCGCAGGTATCGCCTGGAATATGCAAAATGAAAATTTCTTCAAACCACTTACGCATACCATCGATAAATTGAAATTAAGAGCTACTTACGGACTGGTAGGTAATGACCAGATCGGTAATGAAAATGATCGCTTCTTCTATCTGTCGGACGTGAACATGAATGCCTCCGACAAAGGCGCCACCTTCGGAGAGAGAAACGCCTACTCACGGCCAGGGGTAAACGTAAACCGCTACGAAAACCGCGACATCACCTGGGAGAAGTCCTACAAAACCAACCTGGGCATGGAACTCGGCCTCTTCAACGCTTTGAATATCCAGCTGGACGTGTATAAAGAACATCGTACCAACATTCTCATGACCAGGAGCACCATCCCCGGCACGATGGGCCTTAGCGCCCCCATACAAGCCAATGTAGGCGAAGCAGAAGGAAAAGGCGTGGATATCGCGATCGACTATACGAAAAGTTTCAATAACAATTCCTTCGTACAATTCCGCGGCAACTTCACCTATGCCACCAGCAAACTGCTGGTGAATGAAGAGCCCACTTATCCCGAAGCATACCGTTCGCACGTAGGGCATTCCCTCTCCCAGGTATACGGATTTATAGCAGAGAGATTATTTGTAGATGAACAGGAGGTGGCCAACTCCGCCTACCAGAACTGGGGCCAGGCGGTGATGGGCGGAGATATCAAATACCACGATGTAAACGGCGATGGCGTCATCAATGCCTCCGATGCCGTGCCGATCGGTTTGCCCACTACTCCTGAAATCACGTATGGCTTTGGCTTTTCACTGGGCTTCAAACAAGTGGACCTCAGTTTCTTCTTCCAGGGATCTGCCCGTTCCTCCTTCTGGATAGACCCCTACCGGATATCCCCTTTCGTGCTCAATGGCGGCGGGCAACATGGTTTACTTCAGGCCATCGCCAACGACCACTGGAGCGAAAGCAACAGGAACCTCTATGCTTTCTGGCCCCGCCTCAGCGATTACTTTGTATGGAACAATATACAGACCTCTACCTGGTGGATGCGCAACGGCGCCTTCCTCCGCATGAAAAATGTAGAGCTGGGATACACGTTTCCCAAACGCCTGCTGAACCGCATCCACATGAGCAATGCGCGCATCTATGCCAATGCCTCCAACCTGTTTGTGATCAGCAAGTTCAAAACCTGGGACCCTGAAATGGCGGGCGATGGCCTCGGCTATCCGGTACAACGCGTGATTAACCTGGGCATCAACCTCGGACTTTGATAAACCGCTTAATTCCACTTACAATGAAAAATCTATATACACCGCTCCGGCGGATCATGCCATGGGGGCTGTTATGCACGCTTGTGCTCTGCCTGGCATCCTGCAAAAAATTCCTCGACGTAGTGCCGGATAATGTTGCCACGATCGATAATGCATTCACCATGCGCGCAGAAGCAGAGAAATATCTCTTCACCTGTTATTCTTATCTGCCCTCCTCCGCAGACCTCAGCGGAAACCCGGCACTGCTGGCAGGCGACGAGTTCTGGATGGTACGCCCCTACAGCACCAGCGAAGTGCCCTGGCAGATCGCGCAGGGATTCCAGAATGCGAATAACGTGTATATGTCGCAATGGTCGTATTACTTCAAGGCGCTCCGCGATTGCAACATCTTTCTTGATAATATCCATAAGGTAGTAGACATGCGCCCCTCGGAAATAAACCGCTGGGTGGCGGAAGTGAAATTCCTGAAAGCCTACTATCATTTTGTGTTGCTGCGCATGTATGGCCCTATTCCCGTTATTGACAAGAATCTGCCCATATCCAGCACCGCCGCACAAACACAGATACCAAGGCAACATGTGGATACGGTATTCAACTATATCAGCAACCTGCTGGATACCGCCGCTGCCGGCCTGCCGGAGATCATCGCCGACAGATCCACCGAACTGGGACGCATCACCCGGCCCATCGCGCTGGCCATCAAAGCCCGCGTGCTTGCCACCGCCGCCAGTCCGCTCTTCAACGGCAACACCGATTATAACGGGTTCAAAAACTACGACGGCTCCGCCATGTTCAATCCCGTATATGATGCCGGCAAATGGAAGAAAGCGGCCGACGCCTGCAAAGCCGCTATCCAGCAATGTGAAAGTGTAGGCATGGTATTGTATTCATTCAACCAGCTGGGATTTAATCTCTCCGATACCATGACCCGGCAGATGTCTATCCGCAACAGCACCTGTGAACAATGGAACCCGGAAATCATCTGGAACAATCCCAACACCAACACCCGCGAAATGCAGCGGCAAGCCATGCCCCGCCTCGATCCCGCCAGGATAGCCAACGAATCGGTAGTAGGCAGCGTAGCCCCCACGATGAAAATGGCGGAACTGTTCTATACCGATAAAGGCGTTCCCATCACAGAAGATAAAACCTGGGACTACGCCGGCCGCCTGCAACTCAGAACCGCTACACATGCCGAAGGCGAACTGATACAGGAAGGCTATACCACCGCATCCCTGCACTTCAACCGCGAGCCCCGCTTCTATGCCGACCTCGCATTTGATGGCGCCGTATGGATGATGCAGAAAAAAACATTTCACATCGAATCCAAAGCCGGACAATGGCAAACAAGAAAAAATATTTATGATAACAACGTTACCGGCTACTTCGCCAAAAAATTGATCAACTGGAAAAATGAAATACTGGAAGGACAAGGCGTATACATTGAATCCTATGCCTGGCCTGAAATGCGCCTCGCTGATCTCTATCTCCTCTACGCCGAAACATTGAATGAAGTAGCAGGGCCAGGGCCGGAAGCATTTCAGTATATCGATAAAGTAAGGGCCAGGGCCGGACTGCCAGGCGTGCAAACATCCTGGCTCAACTACTCCCGCCAGCCAGCGAAATGCCAGACACAGGACGGATTACGGCAGATCATCCAACAGGAACGACAGATAGAACTGGCCATGGAAGGCGCCCGCTTCTGGGATCTCCGCCGATGGAAAAAATGTATGGACGAACTCAACAAACCAGTTGCCGGATGGGATGTAGGACAATCTGATCCCGTCTTCTACTATCGGGTCAGAACCCTCTACCGTCAAAGCTTCCAGGTACGCAACTACTTTTGGCCGCTCGACAACTGGGACCTGCTCAACAATCCTAAACTGGTGCAAAACTTTGGCTGGTAAACATCTTCCCATCTTTCAATTGCTGATAACATGAAATCATATCATCTGCTTTTCTTCCTTGCCATCATGCTGATAACAGCCTGTTCAAAGGAAACCCACCAACCCGTGAATACCTCCGGCGAAAAACCGGACGTAGTAAAAAATGTGGTGGTCACTAATATGGCCGGCGCTGCAAAAATTTCCTATAACCTGCCGGACAACAAAGATATCCTCTACGTGAAAGCCGTATACGCCATACAGTCTGGCGCACGCCGGGAGATACGATCATCTTATTACAATAATTTCCTCGTGGTGGATGGCTTTGGCGATACAGCCACCCACGAAATTGCCTTATATGTGGTAAGTCGCAATGAAGCGGCATCTGATCCTGTAAAAACAACCGTTAAGCCTTTGTCGCCGCCCATGCTCCTTGTCCGGCAATCGCTGGAGGTAAAAGCGGATTTCGGCGGTATCAATATCAAATTCAAAAATCCCGGCGCTGCGGATGTAGCCATCGTAACGCTCACCACTGATTCGTTGGGCGTGTTCGGCCCTGCCGATATTCACTACACCAAACTGGAAGCCGGCAACTATTCCGCGAGAGGCTTCGCTGCCGAAAAAAGGAAGTTCGGCTTCTATGTGCGCGACCACTGGGGCAATCAGTCGGATACCCTCTTCATGGATATTACACCCATCTTTGAAAAGCTGCTGGATAAAAATCTTTTCAGAGAGGTGGACCTGCCGGGAGATGTTGGCTATGGCTGGGGACTGCCCATTCCCAATCTCTGGAACGGCGCCCTGTGGCATTCCGCAGACAAGCTCGATGGCATGCCCATGTGGATCACCTTCGATCTTGGCGTAACAGCCCAGCTAAGCCGCATCGGCTTGTGGCAACGCCCCAACGAATGGATATACCTGCAAAATAATGTGCGCGAATTTGAAATATGGGGCTCCACCAATCCCGCATCAGATGGCAGCTGGAGCAGCTGGACCAAACTGCTGGAACATACGGTGATCAAGCCTTCCGGGCTACCCGTAGGACAAAAGACCCAGGACGATATCGATGCCGCCATCGCCGGCGAACAAATGAACGTGCCGCTCGATGCACCGAAAGTGCGATATATCAGGATAAAAATACTCCGTACCTGGACCGACGGCGGCTATGCTGCCAACATACAGGAAATGAAATTCTGGGGTAACGACAAATGATCCATCATCTACCAAAAAAATCTTTATGCGTAATACCAGTCTCATAACAGGCATCCTGTTATCACTCGCCATCATCAGCGCTTGCAGCAAACAGGACGACTATAAAAAATATATCAGGAACGGAGAGATCATCTATACCGGCAAGGCCGACTCCCTGCGCATACAGCCGGGCCGCAACCGTGTGCAACTCTCCTGGCTCCTGATCGCCGATCCGAAAGTGAGCCGCTCAAAGATCTATTGGAACAACCGGAAAGACTCTGCCACACTGGATATTAAACGATCCGCCGGCGTAGATACCATCCGGTATGTTATAAAGAACCTGGAAGAAAGAGCCTATACATTTGAAGTGTATAACTTTGATAAGGACGGCAACATATCCGTGAAATCGGAAGCCACCGGTTTCGTATATGGCAGCCTCTATGAAGACGCCTTGCTGTCGCGCGCCTTCAGCAATGCCGAAATGAAAAACGGGCAAGCTGAAATATCATGGGTCAATATCGATACCACCGGCGGCATCATCGGCATGCAGCTGCAATATACCACCAGCGATCATATCGCGCACGATACCGTAATACCCGCCATTCCGCTCAAGCAGGTTACCATCCTCGCAAACTATCTTTCCATGAGCAGCTTCCGTTACCGCACGCTCTACCTGCCGGACCGCAGCGCTGTAGACACTTTCTACACCGCGTATCAAACTACGAATGTAAAAGAGGATATAACGCGCACGTATATACTAAATCCCGGCAGCCCTTTCAATAGAGACAGCAGCCAGCCCTTTGGCGGCAGGTTCGGACAACTGAGCGGCTGGAGCTATAACAGCGAAGCCGCCAGGAACGGCACTTACGACAATATCGGCGGCGTAGGCCGCCTCACCCTCTGGATATGGGACAATGGCGCCATCACCAATGGAAAAATATACCAGACCTTTACACTGCCCGCCGGCTCTTACAGGTTTGAAGCAGATATTTCCAATATCGACAATACCCTGGAAAACACCTATCTGCTCGTAGCTGCAGGCAATGCGCTACCTGATATCAGCAATGTAAGCTCGGCACTCAGCGCAGTAAAACTGCTGAACAACAATAACAAATATGCCTCGGCAGCATTCAGCCTGAACGCCGCTACCACCGTTACTGTGGGCTTCACCGGAACGTTTCAATCGCCCGCAGAACAAACCATCCGCGTCAATAAAGTATTACTGATAAGAGACAAATAACAAGCATGATGACAAAGCACCTGAAACATTTACTCGTGGCGCTGCTCATAGCTGGCAGCCTTCCATCCCTGCATGGCCAGGAGAAGAAAAAGATCGGCCAGGAAACAGCCGCACAGAAAGAGAAACGCATGGCCTGGTGGACGCACGACCGCTTCGGCATGTTTATCCATTGGGGGCTCTATGCCCTTCCCGCCCGGCATGAATGGGTAAAACATAACGAGCGACTTACCAACGAACAGTATCAAACTTATTTCGACTTATTTAACCCCAATCAATTCGATCCTAAAGCCTGGGCAAAGCAGGCGAAAGCCGCCGGTATGAAGTACGCCGTACTAACTACCAAACACCATGAAGGCTTTTGCCTCTTTGATTCCAGGTATACCGACTACAAAGCCACCAACACGCCCGCCAAACGCGATCTCGTGAGAGAGTTTGTAGACGCCTTCCGCGCAGAAGGCATCAAGGTAGGATTCTATTACTCTCTGATCGATTGGCACCATCCGGATTTTACCATCGACGATGTGCATCCGCAACGCGTAGATACCGACAAAGGCAATACCTATGCGCAACTCAACAAAGGCAGGGATATGAACAAATATCGCCAGTACCTGCGCAACCAGCTCACAGAGCTGCTGACGCAGTACGGGAAGATCGATATCCTCTGGCTCGACTTCTCCTATCCCGGTAAATACGGCAAAGGAAAAGATGACTGGGATGCCGTGAACCTGCTGAAGATGATCCGTAAATTACAACCCGGCATTATTGTCGACAATCGTTTGAACCTCGATGAATATGAAGATGGCGCCGATTTCCTCACCCCCGAACAGGTGAAAGTGGCCGAGCTGGCGCAGTACCGCGGCAAAACATGGGAAACCTGCCAAACCTTCTCCGGATCATGGGGCTACTACCGCGATGAAAATTCCTGGAAGAGCACACATGAACTGCTCGAACTGCTCATCGGATCAGTTAGCGGCGGCGGTAACCTGATCCTCAATGTAGGCCCCACTGCCCGCGGCAACTTCGACTACCGCGCCCAAAAGGCATTGGCCAATATCGGCGAATGGATGAAAGGAAACAGCGAAGCCATTTACGGCTGCACATTTGCGCCCGATGATTTTAAAACACCAGAAAACACAAGGCTCACCTATAACCCCGCCGCCAAACGCTTATATGTACATCTTATGGAATATACGCCCAGACTGGTTTTGCCGGGTTACAAAGGTAGAGTGAAGTATGCGCAACTGCTGCATGATGATTCAGAAGTAAAGATCACTACTGCGAATGATAAAGACCTCGCCATCATATTGCCCGACAAAAAACCGGAAGTAGAAATACCAGTAGTGGAATTAGTATTGGAGTAAAGACTCAAAAATAGAAAACGAATGCTGCAACAGGTTCACCGCTAAAATGGTGAACCTGCTTTTTTAATATGGAGCGCCTCCCGATGATAAACAATTAACTACCTTTAGCCGTTAACGTTAGTATATAAATATCACTGCAAAAAGTTCCTGTTAAAATAACATCGCATGTTATTTTTATCTTTCTTTGCAGTCAGGTTGAAGAAATAACCCCCATGGCATCTTTTTTGAAAGGAAAGCGACTCAATTAAGATGCCGTTCAAACGTGTGAATGACGGGTGTTAGCGGCGAAGGATCAAGCATAGTGATTGGGATTTAGATTTTCTGGCATGTCCATTATAACATTAACATCAGACATTGGTTTGCAGGATTACCTGGTAGGTGCCATCAAAGGGCAGCTCTGGCAATACTGCCCGGAATGTCATGTTACGGACATCACGCATCATATCAGCCCATTCAATTTGCCGCAAGCGACTTACATCTGCAAAAGCGCTTTTGCCTATTTTCCACTGGGTACCTTCCACTTCGTATTGATCAATCTTTTCGACCGCCGGCCCGATCATGTGCTGGTAGCGGAACACAACGGTCAGTACATCGGCTGCGCCGACAACGGCCTCCTCACCATGATCGCAGGCGGCATGCCTGAAAAGGTGATCAAGCTGCCATTGCCGCCAGATGCGCCGAAAAATACCTTCACCATCATCCAGCTGCTGGCATCGGCCGCACGGGAACTGAGCCGCGGCGCCGTGCTAGGCCAGCTCGCACCGCTTACCCAGCAGATCGTAGTGAAGAACAACCTGCAACCACTCGTAGGAGAAGACTTCATCGAAGGACAGATCATCCACATCGACAGCTTCGAGAACGTAGTGGTCAACATCACCCGCCGCGAATTTGATGCACAACGCCGCAACCGCAGCTTCCGCATCTTCTTCCGCCGCGATGAAGTGATCAGCACCATCAGCGAAACATACGCCGACGTACCCGAAGGCACCAAACTGGCCCTGTTCAACGCCGCCGGCTATCTTGAAATTGCCATCAATAAAGGAAATGCCGCCGGCCTCTTCGGCCTCCAGGGATTCCGCCGCGACCAGCTCACACAGCCCGCCGGATACCAACAACTGTCGTACTACCAAACTGTCAGAATAATCTTTCAATGATCAACCGACTCGTTAAAATGGAATTCGATCCGGAAAAAACCAACACCTTCCGGGAACTGTTCGCCCGCCAGCAACAGCAGATCCGGCAATTCCCCGGATGCCTGCACCTCGAACTGTGGGAACACCAGGCCTCCGGCAACACTTTTTTTACATTCAGCCAATGGGAGTCTGAAGCGGCCCTGGAAACCTACCGCCATTCCCAACTGTTCCGGGAAACATGGGCCGCCACCAAAGTCCTTTTCTCCGCAAAACCAGCAGCATGGACCGTTTCACCGGTATCCGCCTCCTGATAACCGCGCCCGGAAAAGGCATCCTGCAACGGTGTTTTTAAGGCCATTCTAATGCCTTTCTGCCGGAGCTTCAGCATACCAATTAAAAAGATATTTACAAAAAGTTAAAACTGTTCGGCAGATTAGCATAATTTGCTACTTTTTCTATTTTTGTCGGACCTTAAAACAACCTTATGAATTTTAAAAGGACCAACAACATCGTCGGGTGGATCATCTGCGTGATCGCCTGCTTTGTTTACATCAAGACTATGGAGGCTACCGGCAGTTTGTGGGACTGCGGCGAGTTTATTTCAAGTGCGTACAAGGTACAGATCCCTCACCCTCCCGGAGCACCACTGTTCGTATTACTCGGAAGATTGTTCAGCATGTTCCTGAAACCCTCACAGGCCGCACTCGGTGTTAACACCATGTCGGCCCTGGCCAGCGGCTTCACCATCCTGTTCCTCTTCTGGACTATTACGCACTTTGCCCGTCGCTTGATGGTAAAAGCCGGTGAAGAGATCTCCCGCGAGAAAATGATCGCCATTATGGGCGCCGGCGCCGTTGGCGCACTGGCCTACACCTTTTCTGATTCATTCTGGTTCTCCGCGGTAGAAGGCGAGGTATATGGTATGTCTTCCTTCTTCACCGCCATCGTATTCTGGGCCATCCTCAAATGGGAACATGAAGCGGATGAACCCTATGCCGACCGCTGGATCGTGCTGATCGCCTACCTGCTCGGCCTCTCCATCGGCGTGCACCTGCTCAACCTCCTCACCATCCCCGCAATGGTAATGGTGTACTATTTCAGAAAATACAAAGCTACCGGCTGGGGCACCTTCTGGGCCTTCATAGTAGGTTGCGCCATCACCGGCATCGTACAAAAATACCTCATCCAGGACACGATCAAAGCATCCGGCTATATGGATGTATTCTTCGTAAACTCCCTGGGAATGGGCTTCTTCTCCGGTTTTACTTTCTACTTCATACTCATCACCGCCTTACTGATCATCGGCTACCGCAAGCCTAAATTCGGCCTGTATGCCCCGCTGATCGTCATCGCTACCATCATCATCATTCCTGCTTTCAACGATACTTCCGGTGGCACCATCTTCATGAAGTTCTTACTGGCAGCGGTTTTCCTCGCAATACCCTATCTGCTGAAAGTGCTCGGCGTAAAGCTCAACAGCGGCAAGATCGCACACTTCAGCCAGCTCACCATCGCTTTCATCCTGTTCATGCTGCTCGGCTACTCTACCTATATCACCACCATGATACGCTCTACAGCCAATCCTTCTGTAGATATGTACAACGTGGACAACCCGATATCCCTGGTAGGTTACCTCGGTCGTGAACAGTATGGCGACTTCCCCCTGATCTACGGTCAGGTGTTCACTGCACGCCCTACTGAATATAAAGAAGGCGGTAACATCTACGCCCGCGGCGCTAAAAAATATGAAGTGTCCGGTAAGAAGATGGAACCCGTTTACGCCGCCGATGATATGATGCTCTTCCCGCGCGTATGGGATGGCAGCAACGATCAGGGCCATGCCGACTTTTACCGTTCCTGGCTTGGATTACAGCAAGGCGAAAAACCAGGCTTCGGCGATAACGTGAAATTCTTCCTGCAATACCAGGTCAACTTCATGTACTTCCGCTACTTCATGTGGAACTTCGCCGGTAAACAAAACGATACCCAGGGCTATGGCAACGTACGCGATGGCAACTGGATCTCCGGCATTCCCTTCCTCGATAATTTCATTTATGGAGATCAAAGCATGGTGCCAGATAGTTTGAAGAATAACAAAGGCCACAATACCTTGTTCCTCCTCCCCTTGATACTCGGTGTCGTTGGCTTCTTCTATCAATATAACCATCACCGGAAAGATACGCTGGTAGTATCCCTGCTGTTCTTCTTCACCGGTCTTGCTATCGTATTGTACCTCAATCAGGCCGGCAACCAGCCGCGTGAACGTGACTACGCTTATGTAGGCTCCTTCTATGCTTTTGCCGTATGGATCGGGCTGGGCGTACTGCCGATCTACAATTTCCTGAAACAGAAAACAAAGAGCGCCGCATCGCCCATACTGGCCACCGCCCTGTGTTTGGTAGCAGTGCCCATGCTCATGGCCTTCCAGGAATGGGACGATCACGACCGCTCCACCAAAACCGTTGCCAGAGACGTAGCCAAAGACTATCTCGAATCCTGTCAGCCCAACGCCATCCTCTTCACCGTAGGCGATAACGATACCTACCCGCTGTGGTACGCACAGGAAGTAGAAGGCATCCGCCCCGATGTAAGGGTGATCAACCTGAGCCTCCTGGGTGTGGACTGGTACATCGATCAGCAACGCCAGATGGTGAACAAGAGCGAAGGCGTGCCGATGTCATGGACACCAGACAAATACCGCGGCGAAACCCGCAACTACATCCGTTTCTTCGATCCGGGAAATATCCCTGCGGATAAATATTTCAACCTGAAAGAGATCGTGGCCTTCATGGGCAGCGATGAAGCCAACGCCAAAGTTAGCGCAGAAGGCGAAGGCGCTATCAACTTCCTGCCTACCCGCCAGCTCTTCATCCCGGTTGATAAAGCACAGGTGCTGAAAGACGGCGTAGTAAGCGCTGCCGACAGCGCGCGCATCGTGCCGCAAGTGACCTTCAAGATCGGTAAGAACTACCTGCTGAAAAATGACCTGGCCGTGTACGATATCATCGCTACCAATAACTGGAAACGCCCGATCTATTTCACCAGCCCTACTGATCTCGGCCTGAACGATTATCTCCAGGCAGATGGTCTGGCCTATCACCTCGTGCCACTGGCCAAACAACCATCCACCGATCCGATCGGCATGGACGTGAACGCCAACATCAACACGATGTACAACAACCTCATGACCAAATTTGAATTTGGCGGTGCACAAACACCCGGCACCTATTTCGATGAGCCTAACAGGAAACTGTTGCAGTATCTCCGTCAGGCCTATACGAAACTGGGCGTAGCCATGAGCGAAGAAGGCAAAAAAGACAGCGCCCTGAAAGCCCTCAACCACATGGACAAAAACATACTGGACAGCAACTTCCCGTATGCCATGACCTCTCCGGGCAACATGCATAACTACACCTCCCTCCAAACAGCTTATGCCTACTACATCGCAGGCGACGCCAAAAAAGGAGACGAGATCGCCAACAAGATCATCAAAGATTGCAACCAGCAGATGAGCTACTACAAATCACTGCCGGAAAGCAAGATCACAGAAGATCTGAAACGCGACGGCCAAACCGCCGCACAGATGATCCAATGGCTCGAACGTATGCGTGTAGACTTTGGCCCCGGCGCCCACACCAACAAGGAAGGCGGCCTGCAGGTAAGCACGGACTCTACTAAATAATTTCTTAAAATCATAAAGCACCAAAGCCAGGCTCCGCCTGGCTTTGGTGCTTTATGATTTTAAACATTTCCCGAATGCGTAAGTATTTTTCCTGATTGGAGACACAAAGCCAGCCGCACGGCCGGAACTTTGCACCCACATTTAACGGAAACTTATGAAGCATTTAACCACGGCAATAATGATACTGCTATTGATAGCAGGTAAAGTAGCAGCGCAAAGTAACACAGGTAATATCAAAGGCACCATCACCACCAGCGACGGACAAGCCGCCGCTTTCGTCAGCATACAAATTAAAAGTACCGGCAGAGGCACCGTTACCGACGCCAAAGGCGACTTCGCCCTTCGCAAGCTCGAACCCGGCGCATACACGCTGCTCGTATCTTTGATCGGTTATGAACCCAAAGAAGAAACCGTGCAGGTAACAGCAGCACAAACCACACATATCAATTTCCACCTGCAGGTATCCAACAGTCAGCTCAGTGAAGTCACCATCAAAGGCTCACAGAACAAACTCACCAACAAAGAGAGTGATTTCATCGCCAAACTGCCCATCAAAAATCTCGAAAATCCACAGGTATATAACGTGGTGAGTAAAGAGCTGATGAAAGAACAGGTGATCACTTCTTTCGACGATGCGCTGAAGAATACCCCCGGCGTAAACAGGCTCTGGTCTTCCACCGGCCGCCCCGGCGATGGCGCAGGTTACTACTCCATGCGTGGCTTCGTAGTGCAGCCTTCTATGGTCAACGGCGTTGCCGCCATCTCCAACAGCAACGTGGACCCTGCCAACATCGAACGCATCGAAACCATCAAAGGCCCATCCGGCACACTGTTTGGCAGCAGCCTCATTTCCTTCGGCGGTTTGATCAATATCGTTACCAAAAAACCTTATGATAATTTTGGCGGAGAGATCAGCTATACCGGCGGAGAATATGGCCTGAGCCGCGTTACCGCCGATGTAAACACACCGCTCAACAAAGACCATTCGGTAGTGCTGCGCACCAATGCCGCCTATCACTATGAGAACAGTTTTCAGGATGCAGGCTTCAAGAAATCTTTCTTCCTCGCGCCCAGCTTGTCTTACCAGGTGAATGACAAACTCTCTTTCCTCGTAAACGCAGAATTTTATAATGGTGAAAGCACCAATGCCACTTTCTTCTTCCTGAACCGCAGGCGCCCCTTTGTGGCGAAGACGCCGGCGGAGATGGGCATCGACTTCACCCGCTCTTTCACCAACAATGATCTTACGTACAAAGCGCCGTCCACCAACATCTTCGGGCAGGCCACCTACAAAATATCCGGGCAGTGGACTTCACAAACCAATATCTCCCGTAATACCCGCAAAAGCAATGGCTATTACACCTATATGATGTTCCTGGATAGAAGCCAGCCTACGCCGAACGATACGCTGCTCAGTCGCTTCGTGAGCTATCAGAACAGTACCTCCATCACAACAGATATCCAGCAGAACTTCATCGGCGATTTTCGTATAGGCGTGCTGCGCAACAGGCTGGTAGCGGGTCTCGACTTCCTCGCACAGGAAACATCTAACGATAATCTCCCTTATATGCTATTCGATCAGCTGAACGCTACCAACAATAGCGATCCGCGCTACCTGAACCTCACCCGTCAGGCCGCCGACGCCAAACTGGCCACGGCAAAGGGTTCCGACCGGGTAAAGAATCTTTCCTCGTCCTATACATACAGCGCTTACGTATCCGATGTGCTCAACATCACCGATCAGCTCATGGCCATGGCCAGCTTGCGCGTTGACTACTTCGATAACAAAGGCACGAAAGATTACGGTACCAACACCCGCAGCGGTAACTACAACCAGCTGGCCGTATCTCCGAAATTCGGATTGGTATACCAGGTAGTGAAAGATCAGGTAAGCCTCTTCGCCAACTACATGAACGGCTTTCAGAACGTAGCGCCGCAAACGCAGCCGCTGCCCGAGCTGAATGGCAACTTCAAACCGCAACAAGCCAACCAGTGGGAAGGCGGCGTAAAGCTCGATGCCTTCCAACATAAGCTGAGCCTCACTGCCAGCTATTACGATATCCTCGTCACCAACATGACCCGCGGCGCCTCCATTGAAAAAGACGGAAAAGAATATAACTATACGATCCAGGACGGATCACAGAAGAGCAAGGGCGTGGAACTGGATATCGCCGCCAACCCCTTGCCAGGCTTCAATATCATCGCAGGCTACAGCTATAACGACAGCAAAATGCGCAAGGCCGATGCCAGCATAGAAGGCCGCCGGCCCACCAGCGCAGGCCCTGCCAACCTGGCCAACCTCTGGCTCAGCTATACCGCTTCCAGCGGCAAACTGCATGGCCTCGGCTTCGGTATCGGCGGTAACTACGCCAGCGAAAATGTGATCGCAAACGACGCAACAGTAGGCCAATTCACACTGCCCTCCTACGCCATCCTCAACGCCAGCATCTTCTATAACGTTAAAGCCTACCGCCTCGCCCTCAAAGCAGACAACCTCGCCAACAAAGAATACTTCGGCGGCTGGACCACCCTCGAAAGACAGCAACCACGGCGCATTTCAGCGAGTGTCGCATTTAAATTCTAGCGGAGGTTGTCTTACTCAGGATTATAAAGATTAAAAGGATTGCCAGGATTTTTTTATCGGGATTATTAAGGATTAAAAAAAGATTCGCGAAGATTATCTCGAATTGATCTTCGCGAATCTTTTTTTAATCCTTAATAATCCCGATAAAAAAATCCTGGCAATCCTTTTAATCTTTATAATCCTGAGTAAGACAACCTTCGCTTACAAATTACTCACCATCTGCCTCCAATAAGCGGCGCTGGCTTTCACTTCAGGTACGTTGTAATCCCAGTGGTATTCGTATTCTGCGGAAAACAGGCCTTTGAATTTTTGTTGTTTCAATGTTTCCAGCACTTTGCCGATCTGGCATACACCGTTACCCCAGATCACATCGTGGGCATCGTGTGATTTTTCATTCAGGTCTTTGAAGTGCAGGCTGATGATATGGCCATCCAGTTTTTTCAGGCATTCTACCGGATCGAGGCCGGAACGCACCCAGTGGCCGATATCAGCGCAGGCGCCCATTAGCTTGCTCCTGCCTTTGATGGCAGCCAGTACGCTGTCGGGATGCCAGTAGTGGCTTGGTTTCGGGTGATCGTGGATCGCCACTTTAATATTATACTGATCACAGAGCTGGGAGATCAGGTCCAGGTACTCGGGTTGCGGCTCTGTGGTGATGCTCTGGATACCCATGCGGTTAGCGAAATCGAACAGCATTCTCCACTCAGCGGCAGATTCCGGCACTACTACGCCGAAAGCCATCAGCACTTTGTGTTTCTTTTTGATCAGGTTCTTCACCTGCTCCTGTTTTTCGGGGGACATATGATAGTCCATTTTCCCTTCGATACCGCCGCCGATCGTTTGGCCGGGGAAGGCTTCCACATACTGGATGCCGCAGCTGTCCATCTTGTCCAGCGCTTGTTCCAGCGTGAAATGATTAAAGGTCCATGCTTGTGCGCCTAACTTCCAGCCTAATGCATCTGCCCTGCTCTGCGCAAAGGCCGACTGCGAAAATAATGCGATCGCCAATCCGCCTGCCAGCATCCAGGCATTTCTCAGTTTTTTCATATAGTTATTTTTTTGATGATTGAAAGTAATAGGTTTCATGATAAAATGCAAACCTTATTCCACTTCTATCTCACTCATCACTAAAATCTATATGATCCTCGTCGTTTTTTGCTTAATTTTAGTACAGAACTAGTGCTATGAGAGGTTATATATTTTCCAGATTCAATCCGGACGAAAACAACAAACCACCCTTCCAGAAACTGCTGGACCTTTTTACCCAACTCCTCACCTACACCAGCGGCGATGTATCCGAAGCCTTTCAGTGGCTCACACAGTTGGATAAAGAATATGGTCTTACCGACAACGACTACGGCATAGGCGACTTTATCCAGGAGCTGAAAGATAAAGGATATATCCGTGAGAAGGAAGAGAACGGGGAGATCGTGATCACGTCGAAGACTGAGCAGACCATCCGCAAAAGCGCGCTGGAAGAGATTTTCGGCAAGTTGAAAAAATCAACTACCGGCAATCATAATATCCGTAAATCAGGGCTGGGCGATGAACTCAATGCAGAAACACGCCCCTTCGAATTTGGCGACAGCATCGACCAGCTCGATGTAACAGCCTCTATCCGCAATGCCCAGATCAATCACGGCATAGAAAGTTTCTCCATCGATCAGGATGATCTTGAGATCAAGGAAACGGATTACAAAACACAAACATCCACTGCCCTGATGATCGATATCTCGCACTCCATGATATTATATGGAGAAGACCGTATCACACCCGCCAAAAAAGTAGCGATGGCACTCAGTGAACTGATCACCACCCGCTACCCGAAAGATACGCTCGACATCATCGTTTTCGGCAACGACGCCTGGCAGATAGAGATCAAAGACCTGCCCTATTTACAGGTAGGCCCTTATCATACCAATACCGTTGCCGGGCTGGAACTGGCCATGGACCTGCTGCGCCGGCGACGCAACCCGAACAAGCAGATCTTCATGATCACCGACGGGAAACCTACCTGCCTCAAACAAGGCAAACAATATTATAAGAACAGCTTCGGCCTCGACAGGAAAATACTCAACCGTACCCTCAACCTGGCCGCACAATGCAAGAAACTGAAAATACCTATCACCACCTTCATGGTGGCCACCGATCCCTGGTTGCAGAAATTTGTGCAGGAGTTCACAGAAACCAATAACGGCAAGGCTTTCTTCTCCGGCACCGATCGCCTCGGGCAATTCCTCTTCTATGACTTTGAGAACGGAAAAAGAAAATTATTCTAAACATATTCGTAATTAACCGGCATGGATACTAAAATCAAAACACTGGGACAGCTGAAGAAAAGCGGCTATAAACCCAAGACAGTAAAAGAAGAGATCAGACAGAACCTCATCACCAGGCTGCAAAACAAAGAGATCACCTTTCCCGGTATCGTAGGGTATGATGATACCGTAATACCAGATACCGAGCGGGCGCTACTCTCCCGGCATAATATCCTCTTCCTCGGTTTACGCGGGCAGGCCAAAACACGCATGGCCCGCCAGATGGTAGACCTCCTCGATGAATACATCCCCATAGTGGAAGGCTCCGAAGTGAACGACGATCCATTTCATCCGCTCTCCCGCTACGCCCGCGACCTCATTGAAGAAAAAGGCGACAACACGCCCATCGCCTGGATACCACGCAGCGCACGCTATGGCGAAAAGCTCGCCACACCGGACGTTTCCGTAGCCGACCTCGTTGGCGACATCGATCCCATCAAGGCCGCCAACCTCAAACTCAGCTATGCAGACGAACGCGTGATCCACTTCGGCATCATCCCGCGCTCCAACCGCAGCATCTTCGTCATCAACGAACTGCCCGACCTGCAAGCACGTATACAGGTAGCCCTGTTCAACATCCTGCAGGAAGGCGATATACAGATACGCGGCTTCAAAGTGAGGATGCCATTGGATATTCTCTTCGTATTCACCGCTAACCCGGAAGACTATACGAACCGCGGCGCCATCGTTACGCCACTGAAAGACCGCATCGAAAGCCAGATCATCACCCACTATCCCAAGAACATCGATAACTCCCTGCTCATCACCGAACAGGAAGCTGACATACACGATGACCAGGCCGGCAAAGTACATATCGCCGACCTCGTGAAAAGGCTCATTGAACAAGTGGCCTTCGAAGCGCGCAACAGCGAATACGTTGATAAAAAAAGCGGCGTATCCGCCCGCCTCACCATTGCGGCATACGAGAACGCTGTAAGCGCAGCCGAACGCCGCGCCATCATCAACAAAGAAAAGGAAACACAGGTGCGCATCGCCGACCTGCAAGGTATCATCCCCGCCATCACCGGTAAAATTGAACTGGTATATGAAGGCGAACAGGAAGGCCCGCTGCAGGTAGCGCACAACCTCTTGGAGAAATCCATTCGCACCACCTTCGCCAACTACTTCCCCAATCCCGATTCCTTCAAAAAAAGGAAACAGTCGGTACCCGCTGAAAACCCCTACAGGAGCGTGATACAGTGGTTCGACAGAGGCAATACCATCCAGTTGCTGCAAGATATCAGCGACAAACAATACGAAACCACTCTCAATAAAGTAGATGGCCTGCGCGATCTCGTCAAAGACCGCTTCCCGCGCGCCCATGCCCGCGAAGCCCTCCTGCTCATGGAGTTCGTACTGCACGGCCTCGCCGCCTATTCGCTCATCAGCAAGAAGATCGGCGAAAATGATACCCGCTTCAGCGACCTCCTCGGCACCATGATGAATTTCAACATGAGCGGCGAAGAGGAAGAAGAAGAGAATTAATTACGAATTACGAATTAAGAATTACGGATTTGTGGGGAGATCACATGATCTCCCCACAAATCCGTAATTCTTAATTCGTAATTCGTAATTAATTTCCTATTTTGTTTCCATTCCACAATTCCACAAAACGTTTTATTACATGAATCACTCCCGAAGAAACTTCATCCGTTCGGCATCCGCATTGGTAGCGGGCGCCGGGCTGTTATCCACGTTACCGCTCCGGGCGGTAGCCCCCAGCGACCGGCTGCGTGTAGCGGCTATCGGCATCAATGGCATGGGCTGGGCTGACCTGACCTCCATGCTTAAAAACCCTGATGTGCAGTGCGTAGCGCTCTGCGATGCCGACAAAAATGTGCTCGACAAACGAGTAGCCGAGCTGGCACAGAAAGGCATCAGCGTAAAGGCTTACAGCGACTACCGCAAGCTGCTGGAAGATAAAAGCATCGATGCAGTGATCATCGGCACACCCGACCACTGGCACTGCCTCATGATGACCGACGCCTGCGCGGCCGGCAAAGATGTATATGTAGAAAAGCCCATCGGCAATTCCATCGTGGAATGCGCCGCCATGGTAGCTGCACAGCAGCGCTACGGCCGCATGGTGCAGGTAGGCCAGTGGCAACGCAGTCAGCAACATTTCAAGGACGCCATCGATTTCGTATATGCAGGCCAGTTAGGACAGGTGAGGCTCGTCAAGGCCTGGGCCTATATGGGCTGGATGAAATCCATCCCGGTGAAGCCCGACTCCACACCGCCGCCCGGCGTAGATTACAAGGCATGGCTCGGCCCCGCCCTCACCAGGCCTTTCAATGAAAACCGCTTCCACTTTAACTTCCGCTGGTTCTGGGATTATGCCGGCGGTCTTATGACCGACTGGGGCGTGCATCTGCTCGACTATGCCCTGCTGGGCATGAAGGCCAAATCGCCGCGCGCTATCATGGCCGCAGGCGGCAAGTTCGCCTACCCCAACGATGCCACCGAAACACCCGATACACTTACCACCGTATATGAGTTCGATGGCTTCAACATACAATGGGAACAGGCCCTGGGCATCGATGGCGGCCCCTATGGCCGCGATCACGGCATTGCCTTCATCGGCAACAACGGCACGCTGGTGCTCGACCGCGGCGGATGGGAAGTAATCCCCGAAAAAGGCAAAATGGAAGCCGTAGCCAGAAGACCCAAAGTAGACAACGGCCTCGACCTCCACACCCAGAATTTTGTAGAAGTGGTGAAATCCCGCCGCTACAGCGACCTGCACGCGCCCGTACAAGCAGGCGCCCTCATTGCCACCACCGCGCAGATGGGCAATATCGCCTACCGCACCGGCAAAAAGATCTACTGGGATGCCCAACAGCAAAAATTCACCGATGCCGACGCCAACAAATACCTCGCGGCCACTTATCACAACGGTTATCATCTACCTAACATCAAAGCCTAAACGAAAATATATCTTCACAATGCGTACTTTACTTATAGCAGCATGTACCATGCTTTCATTCAGCGCCATGGCGCAGAACAGCCAGCAGGGCAAACCGGAAGACACCGAAGTGTGGGAGCCCGTGCCTAAAGTGATCACACCCGGCAAAGAAACCCTCACTGCACCTTCCGATGCCATCATCTTGTTCGACGGTAAAAACCTGGACCAGTGGGAATCTGAAAAGGGTGGCCCCGCAAAATGGGAAGTGAAAAATGGCGCCGTGACGGTTGTGAAAGGCACGGGTATGATCAAAACAAAACAGAATTTTGAAGATTTTCAGCTGCACATCGAATGGCGCACACCTGCCGAAGTGAAAGGCGAAAGCCAGGGCCGCGGCAACAGCGGCATCTTCATGCAGGAGTTCTATGAACTGCAAGTGCTGGACAACTACAACAACCGCACCTACTCCAACGGCCAGGCAGGCAGCTTCTATAAACAAAAGATACCATTGGTAAATGCCTGCAAAAAACCCGGCGAATGGCAATCCTACGATGTGATCTGGACAGCGCCCCGCTTCAATGACGACGGCTCCCTGAAATCGCCCGCACGCGCCACGGTATTACAAAATGGCGTACTGGTACAAAACAACGTATCCCTCGAGGGCAAAACCCTTTACATCGGCAAGCCCTACTACGAAAAGCATGGCGCCAAATCCATCTTCCTCCAGGATCATGGCAATCCCGTAAGCTATCGCAATATCTGGATCAGAGAATTATAAGCGAAGGTTGTCTGGCTCAGGATTATACTGATTAAAAGGATTACCAGGATTTTTTTACAGGATTAATAAAGATTAAAGAAGATTGGTGAGAAGATCAACAAGTTTCCAGCCCTTGAAGCACTCAAAGCGCTTCAAGGGCTGTCTTCGTAGATATCTTCAAGATATTTTCCGCAAATCTTTTTATAATCCAGTAAAAAATCCTGGTAATCCTTTTAATCAGTATAATCCTGAGCCAGACAACCTCCTATTCAATATTCAACGACAAGTACACCGCGCTCGTCAGCGGATTATCGTAATATGCGGCGATAGGCTGGAAGCCAAGCGATTTGTACAGTTCGATGGCGGGCCGCATATGCGCCAGGGTATCCAGCAGGATGCGTTTATATCCTAATGCTTTGCTTTCGGCGACTGCAGCGCCGGCCAGCGCTTTTCCCACACCATGGCCTTTGAAGGCATCTCTTACAAAAAGCCGCTTCATTTCGGCGGTAGTATTATCAAACGGACGTATTGCTACGCAACCTGCCACCTGGCCATCTGCCAGGGCTAGAAACAATGCGCCGGTAGGCGCTGCATAGGCGCCCGGCAACTGGGCCATCTCTTCTTCAAACTGCTGAAAACTCAGGTCAACATTTAACCAGTTTGCATATTCGCGGAAAAGTATTTTCACCTGCTCCAGGTGACGGGCATCGTTTGCGGTTACTTTTATAATCTCTGTCATAACCACTGATAGTTTAAATGCTGTTGTACGCAAACTTTTGCGGGAAGAGCAATTTACAACATTTAGAGCAGGTATAAATAAAAAAACCGCTGCAAAAAGCAGCGGTTTTTAACTTTGAAGAGGTTCCGAGCGGATTCGAACCGCTGTACGAGGTTTTGCAGACCTCTGCCTAGCCACTCGGCCACGGAACCATCTTGCTTCATTCACCCGCCATTGCTTGCCTGTAGCGGATGTCCCGGCGTTCATCGGGATTGCAAAAGTAGGAAAAATCTCTTATCTACCAAATATTATTCAAAAATTATCTGAAAAATATTTTGATAATAAAGCAGAACGTTAGAATATTGAGCTGGAAAAACGGATCATCAAATCGCCAAAACAAAAATTATTATCATGGATAAACGTATTGCAGAATCAGAGCTGATCATCAACAACCGTGGCGCCGTATACCACCTGGACCTGAGGCCGGAAGAACTCGCACACACCATCATCACCGTTGGGGATCCCGACCGTGTAGCATCGGTAAGCAAACATTTCGATAAAATTGAAGGCCAATACCAGCATCGCGAATTTGTAACCCATACCGGCTACATCGGCAACAAACGCCTCTCCGTAGTATCTACCGGTATCGGCACAGATAATATCGACATCGTTTTTAATGAGCTGGATGCACTGGTGAATATAGATTTCAATACACGCCTCGTGAAACCCGAGCTCAGCTCCCTCAAGATCATACGCCTCGGCACTTCCGGCGCATTACAGGACAGCATCCCCGTAGATAGCTTCGTAGTATCATCACATGGCCTCGGGCTCGACAACCTCCTGCCCTTCTATGCATTTGAAAATACGACCGCCGAAAAACAACTGCTGGAAGCCTTCCGCGGACAAGTAGCCCTCTACCCCGGCAGCGCATCGCCCACTTTATTTGCAGCATCCAACGACCTGCTTCAACATTTCACCGATGGTTTTCATACAGGCATCACCGTTACCTGCCCCGGCTTCTACGCCCCGCAAGGACGCGTGCTCCGCGGTCAGCTCTCCAATCCAGACCTGATCGATAACCTCACCGGATTCTCCTACGATCATCACCGCATCACCAACTTCGAAATGGAAACATCCGGCATCTATGGCATGGGCCGCGTACTCGGCCATCAATGCCTCTCCATCAGCGCCATCGTCGCCAACCGCATCCGCCAGGAATTCAGTAAAGACGGCGCCGCCGCCGTTGCTGCACTCATCACACGCGGACTGGAAATTATAGAAAAAATATAGACGTTGCATAAATCTACCCGGGCCTACCGGGCTTTCGCCCCTACGGAGCTGAATGCGGCGTAGCCTGCGTTTTGTCTACCGGGCTTTCGCCCCTACGGGGCGATATATTGGTAGCCCGTATCGCATCTACCAATATGCCGCCCCGTAGGGGCGGTAGCAATTGTATTGATCATCCGCGCATCAAAACGCGATCTACGCCGCATTCAGCCCCGTAGGGGCGACAGATTAACCAACAAAAAAATACAGGATATTTCTATCTTTGAAACATGAACCAGATCCACTTTTATAAATACCAGGGAACCGGCAACGACTTCGTAATCCTGGACAACCGGGAAGGACAATACAACTGGCTGACAGACGAACAGGTACACGAACTCTGCGACCGCCGCTTCGGCATCGGCGCAGATGGATTAATGCTGCTCAACAAAAGCGAAGACTATGATTTCGCGATGAAATATTACAATGCCGACGGCCGCGAAGGCAGCATGTGCGGCAATGGCGGCAGATGCCTTGTCGCCTTCGCCAATAAAATGGGCATCGGTAAAGGCAAAGTAGCCTTCATCGCCATCGATGGCCCTCACGAAGCTACCCTCGATGGCGACAACTGGGTAAACCTCAAAATGCAGGATGTAGATGATGTGGAACATGGCCCCGTCTACTTCTACCTCAATACCGGCTCTCCCCACTTCGTTAAATATGTCGACGATGTACAATCCACCGACGTATTCAACGAAGGCCGCCAGATCCGCTACAACGACCGCTTTGCAACGGAAGGCACTAACGTCAATTTCGTCCAGCCCTTCGAAAACGGCATCTTCGTGCGCACCTACGAACGCGGCGTGGAAGATGAAACCTACTCCTGCGGCACCGGCGTTACCGCCGCCGCACTCACCTTCGCAGGCAAAGAAGAAACCGAATATGTAGTACCCGTACAAACCCTCGGCGGCCAGCTGGAAGTACGCTTCACCAAAACCGGTGAACGCAGCTTCCACAACATCTGGCTCTGCGGCCCCGCCACACTGGTGTTTGAAGGAGATATCAAACGCTGATGATATAAAAAGACGTACCTCCATGTATCAGCCTGATAACTGATACATGGAGTATAGATCATAAGATCACAATATCCGCCACCCCTTTCTCCAAGGCTTTTTCCGCCCCAACAACCGCCTGCCCCTCCGCCCTGAACACACCCGCTACTGTTATGCCCATCAGCGTTAACAGAAAACGCAGATATGGCTCAATAAAATCATAAGGCTTTAACTCACCCTCCGAATAAACGCCGCCGGATGTAATAGCAAGGTAAGCCTGCTTGTTTTTCAATAATCCCACCGGCAACAAGCCATTGCCAGTATACCTGAAAGTAATACCCACCCGCGCTATCTGATCAAAATAAGCCTTCAAAGTGGAAGTGATCGTAAAGTTATACATCGGCGCTTCTATCACGATCGTATCTGCTTCCTGTAGCGCGTTAATAGCTTCATCAGAAGTGCTGATGGCCAATTGCTGCGCCGCTTGCCGGTCTTCAACCGGCGTGAAAAATGAGTGGATATGCATTTCTTCCAAATGAGGAATGACAGGTCGAGCCAGGTCATATTCATTGATGATACTATCCGGGTATTTCTCTCTGATCTTATCTATAATGGCACTTCCGAGCTTCCTGCTGATAGACTCCGCTGCGCGGGGACTTGACATGATGTGCAATACTTTTTTCATCGCTAAAATTTGTACTACAAAATTATCGCCCGTAACTAATAAATTACTAGTAGTTATCTTTACCTTAGTAGTAAGGTTTACCTTAGTTAAAAAGAAAAACGATGCAGAAAGCAGGCAAGAAATTATATACCGAAGTACAGTGCGCTAAAAACTTATCGGCCGTTGAAGATGCTTTATATGTGCTGGGAGGCAAATGGAAACTCAGGGTGATGATAGCGCTCGTAAGCGGTTATACGCGTTTTAACGAAATACAGCGCACCGTAAAAGGCATCTCTGCAACGGTACTTTCCAGTGAACTAAAAGCGCTTGAATTGAATGGCTTGATAAAAAGACAGGTACAGCAGGATGCCATACCTGTGGTGGTAGAATATGTGCCGACTGAATACGCCCACACACTTAAACACATTGTGTCTGCACTGGCTGAGTGGGGACAAAATCATAAACGTAAAATTATCCACCTGCACACCCGCCAGCAGTAAGGATATCCTTTTATTATAAAAATATCTATATTTGGACGATTGATTCGCCATGAGATATTCCCTATACGCCTGTGCCCTGTTCTTACTGTGTTGCCTGCCTGTGCTCGTACACGCACAAAAAGAAGGCAATGTCTGGTACTTCGGCGCCAATGCCGGCCTGGATTTCCGCACTTCTCCGCCCACCTTGCTGCTGGACGGGAAACTCAACACCCGTGAAGGGGTAGCCACCATCTCCGATAAAAATGGTCAGCTTTTATTCTATACAGAAGGTACCCAGATATGGGATAACACACATGGCGTAATGCCCAATGGGTATGGCTTGCTGGGAGATAATTCCAGCTCCCAATCGGCCATCGCGATGCCTTATCCCGGGCAGCCGGGCAAATACTTTGTGGTGACCACATCCGGCGGCAATGGCATGCATTGGTCGGTAGTGGATATGTCGCTCAATGGCGGCAAAGGAGATATCGTTGCCGCCACCAAAAACACGCAGCTGTACAACAGCAGCATGAGCTCAGAGAAGATGATGGTGACCAGGAACTGTAACGGGCACGATTACTGGCTCATTACACATACCCGCGACGACAACAACTATCGCGTATTCCCTGTTACGGATGCAGGTATCGGCGTAGCCAAAGCTTATCCGGTAGGCCGCGTTACGAGCAGCAATGGATGGGAAGCGGTAGGTACGCTGAAAGCCTCTCCCGACGGGCGCATCATCGTACAAACCATCGGCGGCGCCAACCAGCCCACTGATCCCAGCGTAGCGGAACTGGTGTATTTCGATAACCAGACCGGCATCATCAGCGGGCTGGCCGCCACGCTCGATAACCTCATCATGCCCTATGGCGCCGAGTTCTCGCCTGATGGTCGCATGCTGTACATCTCCTGCCTGCAAGGCCATGGCATCTTTCAATATGATCTGGGCACCGTTTCCAATATCAATAACTCGAAATTCCAGATCGCCAGTCATCCTACGCTGATGTACGGTTCGCTGCAACTGGCGCCGGATGGCAAGATATATGCCGCCGCTGAAAACGGCTTCAATGTGCCCTATCAATACCTCGGCGTCATTAACAAACCCAACGTTCAGGGCAATGGTTGCAACTTCGTGGGCGATGGCTTCAACCTCTCTCCCAAAGGCACTTTGCTGGGATTGCCCACCTTCATGGGCAATATCTTTTACAACCCTTTCGACCTGATCATCGCAGATACCTGCCAGGGCAGCAATACCAGCTTCCGCATCAACAATACCTATGGCATCCGCAGTGTGAACTGGGATTTTGGCGATGGCAGCAGCTCCACTGATTACGCGCCACAACACAAGTATACCAATGCCGGCAGCTACCAGGTAACGTTAACGATTACACGTAGTTGCGGTTCGGAGTCGCAAAGCAGGACCATTCACATCATGCCGGTATACACCACCCAGGAACAGATCGGCCTTTGCAATGGCGAAACCAGAACATTGCCCGATGGCCGCGTGGTGAGCGCCGCCGGTACCTATACCGTGAAACTCAAGAGCATCACAGGTTGCGACAGCTCCATCGTATACGCCGTTACAGCCGGCGGCTCCAAAGTAACGGAAAACAAAAGCTTCTGCCAGGGCGCGGCCTACCAATTGCCCGATGGCCGCGTGGTAAGCGCCGCCGGTACCTACACCTCGCAGTTCACCTCCTGGAAAGGCTGCGACAGTACCATCATCACACAACTCGCCGAAGCGCCCAGATATGACCGTACCGAAGTGGTGGATGCTTGTAACGGCAACGCATACACGCTACCGGACAAACGCGTCGTAAGCGCCAGCGGTACCTATACATCACGGCTTTTATCTGTATATGGCTGCGATAGCATCATCACTACACAGCTTACCTTCCATCCGGATTATCATATCACGGAAAGCAAGGCGCCCTGCGCGCATAGTTACCTGTTGCCCGATGGCCGTACCGTTACTGCCAGCGGCACTTATAACTCGTCATTGAAAAGTATCTATGGCTGCGACAGCATCATCACTACCCAGCTGATGCTGCCCCCTGCTGATGCGCATATCAATGCCGCCTTCTGCCAGGGCAGCGCCTATCTCCTGCCCGATGGCCGCAGCGTAAGCGCCGCCGGCACTTATAGTTCCGCATTCAAAACCTGGAAGGGTTGCGACAGTATCATCATCACCCAGCTCACGGAAGCGCCACGCTACAACCGCACAGAGAATATTGACATCTGTAACGGTAACGCATACACGCTTCCTGACGGCAGGACCGCCAATGCCAGCGGAACCTATACTTCGCGGCTGGTATCGGTTTATGGATGCGACAGTATCATCACCACGCAGCTCGCCGTCCATCCGCCTTATCATATTACGGAAAACAAGACGCCCTGCACGCGCAGTTACCAGCTGCCCGATGGCCGCATCGTCAATACCGGCGGCGCCTATACCTCGCAGCTCAAAAGCAGCTATGGCTGCGACAGCATTATCACTACCATACTCACGTTGCCGCCTACCGATACGCACCTGTACGCTACCATCTGCGACGGCAAAGTACAACAGCTGCCGGACGGCAATACCGCTACCAAGGCTGGCGTATATACGTCTACGTTAGTATCCTTCACCGGCTGCGACAGTATCGTGATCATGCATCTCAGCGTCCAATATCCGCCGCTGGCCAAATTGCCGCCGGATACCTGCGTATTCAACGGCAGCAGCACCATCATTACACCCGGCATCGGCCTGGGCGCCTATCTCTGGCAAGACGGCAGCACCAGCGCGGCTTACACCATCACCAAACCCGGCACCTATACCGTAGCAGTGAGCAACGATTGCGGCACCACTACCGCCAGCACCACCGCAACAGCTTGCGTAGCAGAACTATTCCTGCCCAATGCTTTCACGCCTAATGGAGACGGTCGCAACGACATCTTCCGGCCGGTTAACTTTCACGGGCAGCAGGTATTGGAGTTCAGGATATTCAACCGCTGGGGCGAAGAAGTATTCTATACAAAAGAAAACGGTAAAGGCTGGAATGGCCGCTGCAACGGCATCTTGCAGGATGCGGGCACCTACCTCTACCTGCTGCGTTTTATTGGCATTGATGGAAAGGAACATTTAATGAAGGGCCCTACTACACTTATTCTGTAGCTTGTGTATATTTACGGCCTATTTTAAAAAGATCCGGGTATGTCAACAACAGGATTCAACGTACGGGTGTACGGTATCATGATCAATGAGAAAAAACAAGTACTGGTAAGTGATGAATATATCCGTGGCGGATACTATACCAAGTTCCCCGGCGGCGGCCTCGAATTTGGCGAAGGCACCCTGGAATGCATGGTGCGCGAATGGCAGGAAGAGCTGGGCCAAGACGTGAAGGTAGTGGAGCATATCTATACCACCGACTTCTTCCAGATATCTGCATTCGACAACGAAACACAGATCATCTCTATCTATTACCTCGTAACGCCACTGTCGCCCTTTACCGCCAAGGTGATCACCAAACCCTTCGACTTCATTGTACCCGAAGGTACCGATGAAATGGAGCGTGCGCGGTGGATCGACTGGGATGATTTCTCTTCCGCAGCAGTAACTTTACCGATCGACAAGGTGGTAGCCGATATGGTGAAAGCGAAATATTAATCCGTGGTGATCGGCGCCACATGCGGGTGTTCTTTGCCCATGGCAGCAGCTTTCATGCGGGCGGCCGTTTCATGGCCAAGGTATTTTTCTATCCGGTGTTCCAGCAGGTAGATGAGTGGTGTGAGCGCTACCGCTACAATGAATTTATACGTATAGTTCACAAGGCAGATCGCCAATACCAGCTGCCAGCTCCATCCACGGCCCACTTTGAAGGCGATGAACAGCACAATGAAACTGTCTACCAGCTGCGATACCACTGTTGAACCCGTAGCCCGCAACCATACATGTTTTTCACCGGTACGCTTTTTAATGCGGTGAAACACCGTTACATCTACGATCTGGCTCACGAGGAAGGCGGTGAGGCTTGCTACGATGATCCACATGCTTTGTCCGAAGATGTTGTTGAAGGCGACCTGCATATCGGGCACGCCTTGCGCGGCGCTGCTGTTCACCCAGAAATCCGCCGGCGGTACGCCAATCGCTACGAGGAACATCAGGAAAGCGTAAGAGATCAATATTACAGCGGTATAGGAGATGCGGCGCACGGCTTTGGGACCGTAATATTCATTCACGATATCCGTCATCACAAATTCCAGGGGCCATAAAAGCACACCTGCGGTGAGATTGAAGGCCAGACCACTCTGCCCGAATAACGTGAACGTATGTACGGGCAATCCGAATAACTTCTCCAGCGAAAATATCTTCCCGCCTATACATTCCGCGATCAGCGCATTGGCCACAAAAAAAGCGGTGAAAGCCACAAACATCTTTGTGGGCTTGTCGTTGAGCAAATTCTTTATCATCTAAAAACTGACTATTAATTCAAATACCAGGATAGCAAGGTTCGACAAATATACCCATGGCGGCAATGCGCGCCATGTTATTTTTTTCAGTAATAATAATACCGCCACAATTATACTTAACAGCAGGTTCACCGGAAAGGCAATGCCCACACCCAATACCAGCACATGATTCACGAGGGTATCCCAGGAATGATCATAGGCGGTGATACGCAATATTTCGCCGGCAATAAAGCACAGGTTGCAGATAAACACAAATTTTAACAGAAAAGGGATCCAGCGCATATTGAAATTTCGGATAAATTACAGTTATTTTTGTTTCTTTAAAACTAAATCAAAAATATCCGATGAAGCAAAACTGGCTAAAAGCCATTCTTCCGCATCTGGCAGCAGTTGGTATTTTCCTCTTGCTGGCCACCATCTATTGTTCTCCCGTATTGGAGGGCAAGGTGGTGAATCAGTCCGACATGGCGAACGTGCAGGGAATGGCTAAAGAGGCAAAGGACTTTTACAATCAAACCGGCGAAAACCCTTTATGGTCTAACAGCATGTTTGGCGGTATGCCCACGTATGTGACGTATACCGGCCCCAGCGCCAACAAGATGGGACTGGTGAACAGGGCTGTATGCCTTTTCCTGCCAGACCCTATCAATATGTTGTTCCTGGCCATGATATGCATGTATGTGCTGGCCTGCGTACTTGAGTTCAAATTCTGGATACGTATTGCAGGCGCCATCGCCTTTACATTCTGCTCCTATAACGTGATCCTCATTGATGTAGGCCACGTCACTAAAATGTACGACATCGCCCTGATGCCCGCTGTGCTGGCCGGTGTGATCCTCACCTACCGCGGCCGCCTCATTGCCGGCGCCGCACTCACCGCCCTTGCCACCGCCCTGCTGATCTATAACAATCACCTGCAAATGATCTACTACACGCTGATCATGATCATTTGCCTGGTGATCGGCGCTTTCATTCATGCATACAAAAGCAAAGAGATACCTGCCTTTATGAAGGCCTCTGCCCTGCTGGCCATAGCCGCCCTGCTGGGCGCGCTGCCCTCCATGGATAACCTGCTCGTTACCCGTGAATATGCAGAATACACCATGCGTGGCGGTAAGTCAGAACTCACGCTGCCCATCCCCGGCCAGCAGCCTTCCGCTGCCGCCAAAGAAAAAAAATCCGGCGGCCTCGATATCGACTATGCCTACGATTGGAGCTACGGCACCATGGAATCCTTTACCATGCTTATTCCTGGCTTCTCCGGTAATTCCAGCGGACAGAAACTGGGCACCAGCTCTCACGTCTATGAACAAATGCTGAGCCTTGGCGTACCACAGGCTTCCGCAGAAGACTATATGAACAGGGCCCGCTTCCCGCTGTACCATGGCGCGCAACAAAAAGGCACCTCCGGCCCCGTATACGTGGGCGCGATCATCTGCTTCCTTTTCGTACTGTCGTTACTGTTAGTGAAGAACTGGAACAAATGGTGGCTCGTAGCCGTTACCATCATCGGCCTGATACTCGCCTGGGGCAAGAACTTCGGCGTCATCAACAATTTCCTCTTCTATCATCTCCCCCTGTATAATAAATTCCGTGCGCCTGCGCAGGCATTGGTATTGCCTTCATTCACCTTTGTAGTCCTCGCCTGCTGGGCATTACAAGAGGTAGCCAATGGCAAGCACACCAAACAGGAACTGATGGAGAAACTGAAATATGCGCTCTATATCACCGGCGGCCTGATCCTCGTGGTGGGCGTTGGCGGCAGCATGTTCTTCAACTTCACCAGCTATCACGATACCGCCATGCTCAGCAACTACTCACAGATGTTCGGTGGCGAAGAGAATGGTAAACTGATGATCCGCGCACTGGAGAAAGACCGCGCCAGCCTCCTGTTGAAAGATAGCATCCGCTCACTGGTGTTTGTAGCCATCGCCGCAGGCGCCATCTGGGCCTTCATCAAAGACAAGCTCAAATGGCCCGCCACAGCGCTTATCATCACCGTAGCTGTTGCCATAGATCTTTTACAGGTAGATAGAAATTATCTCAATGCCGACAGCTTTGTAGAAGACAACGTGTTCATGTCTACCCTCGCGCCTTCACAGGCCGATCTGCAGATCAAGCAAGACCCTGATCCTTACTACCGTGTATGGAACCTGATGTCGCCGCTGGATGATGCCTCGCCTTCTTATTTCCACAAAAATGTCGGTGGCTACAGCCCGGCGAAACTGTCTATCTACCAGGATATGATCGATCATCAGCTGATGCGCGTATACCAGGATATCGCCTCCGGCCGTCCTACCCAACAGGATATGCGCATCCTCGATATGCTCAACACCAAATACCTGATCGTGCCCGGCCAGAACAACCAGCTGGTAGCACAACGCAACCCTGATGCCTATGGCAATGCCTGGTTTGTAAAAGGTATTGTGTGGGCGCCGGATGCCAACACCGAAATGAAAACGCTCGACTACCTCGACGTGAAAGACAGCGCTGTAGTAGATAAACGCTTCCAGCCTGCCCTGGGCGCCAACTTCCAGCCAGGCGCCGATAGCGCCGCCGCTGTGAAGCTCACTAAATATGGCCTCAACAAACTGGAATACGCT
Source organism: Chitinophaga vietnamensis (assembly GCF_902167635.1). GTDB lineage: Bacteria > Bacteroidota > Bacteroidia > Chitinophagales > Chitinophagaceae > Chitinophaga > Chitinophaga vietnamensis. The sequence continues at coordinate 793,874 of NZ_CABHMS010000002.1, read as the reverse complement.
TCTTCCAATAACCAGGAAGGTTTCGCCGTATTCTCCGATATCTACTATCCCGCCGGATGGGGCGCCACCATCGATGGCAAACCAACGGATATCATCCGCACCAACTATGCGTTGCGCGGCCTGAAAATCCCGGCAGGACAGCATAAGATCGAAATGACCTTTGCACCGAAAACATATTATCTCGGACAAAAGATCGCTGGTATCTCTTCTTTCCTTCTCATATTATTCGTCCTGGGTGGATTCATCTGGGAAGCTGTAAAAGGCAGGAAGCAAGAAGAAGCGGCATAAAGCGCATCATAAAAAAAGCCCCCACGCCGTAGCGTGGGGGCTTTTTTTATGATCAATATTTTTTAGAGAAGATATATCGCAACGCGATGAACAGATGATGCGCAGCATTAGGGAGATGCCCGTAATACCTGCTCAGGATGCTGTACCGCTCCTTCCAGGCCAGCTGTTGCCGCTGCTTGGAAGTGCCGCCCACCCTGAATTTCGCCACCACCTCGTGCGTATTGCAATTACTTTTTGAACCTTTCAAACAACGGATCATCCAGTCGATATCCGCACATACCTTGTATTGCAGATCGTACAAAGGACTGATACTGCGGCGCACAATAAATGCCTGGTGCGACACTACCATGCCGTATTTCAGGCTTTTCCAGCTGAGCTGCTGCGGCACCTGGTGCGGCGTTTGCTGCGAACGCAGGCCCAGATCGGCGCCCTCCTCATCTACAAACATGGCCTCGCCGTAATACACGTCTGCATCGGGACAGCAAGCCATCATCTTTGAAATGACATCCTTATCTGCCAGCGTATCATCGGCATTGAGGAACAGCAGGTAATCGCCGGTGGCGAGCTGCATGCCCTTATTCATGGCATCATACAGGCCCTTGTCTTTTTCTGATACCACTTTGGCGATGCGGTCACGGTAAGGCGCTACTACCGCCATGGTATTGTCTTTCGAAGCGCCGTCCACAATGATGTATTCAATATGCGGATAGGTCTGCGACAGCACGCTTTGTATGGTGCTTTCGATAAACTTTTCCGCATTATAGCAGACTGTAATAATAGAGAGTGTAGCCGTCACCGTGAGTACTTTAGAATTGATTGATCACTTCCACCACTCTTTCGATATCTGCCGGTGTATGGCAATACGAACAGGGCAGGCTCAAAGTGGTAGCGTGTATTTCTTCTGATATCGGGTAAGGCTTTTGCTCGATGATGCCTTCCATGGCCTTCTGGCGATGTGGCGCCAGCGGGTAATGGATATCCGTTTTGATGCCTTTTTCCAGCAGGTATTGCTTCAGCGCATCACGGCGCGGATGGCGGATATTATAGATGTGGTACACATCAAAATAATCGGGATCTACCACCGGTTTGATGAAGTCATTCTTGATACCTTCGTGGTAAATGGCTGCCAGCGCGCGTTTGTGCGTAGTGATCTGTTCCAGGTATTTGAACTTCACCAACAGGAAGGCGGCCTGTACTTCATCGAGGCGAGAGTTGATGCCCACCACTTCATTGTAATATTTCACATCAGAACCATAGTTGCGAAGGCGGCGGATAGCTGTGGCCAGTGCATCGTCGTTACAGATCACCGCGCCGGCATCGCCAAGAGCGCCCAGGTTCTTGGTAGGATAAAAACTGAAAGCGCCATACTCTCCGAAAGTGCCGGTGAGCTGGCCTTTGAAGGCTGCCGCGTGCGACTGTGCACAGTCTTCGATCAGCACAAGCTGATGCTTTTGTTTGATGGCCATGATCTTGTCCATCTCGCAGCTCTTGCCATACAAGTGCACCACCATGATCGCGCGGGTACGCGGCGTGATGGCGGCTTCTATCTTATCTGCATCAATATTATAAGTACGTATGTCAGGCTCCACCAGCACAGGTTTGAGGCCGCATTGCACGATGGAGAGAATGGTAGCGATGTAGGTATTGGAAGGCACGATGACTTCATCGCCGGGCGCGAAATTGAATGCACGTAAACTGAGCGTAAGCGCATCCAGGCCATTTGCCAGGCCCAGACAGTGTTTGCTGCCATGGTAGGCAGCATAGGCCGTTTCAAATTCCCTGACCTTATTGCCCAGGATATACCAACCGCTTTCCAGGGTGGCATTGAAGGCGGCTTTCATCTCATCGAAGAAAGGCTTGTTGAGCAGCCCGAGGTTTTCGTATTCTATCATAGCCACTATATCAATTATCGTAAGGTTCAAAAATATAATCCGCCGGATCGAAGCTGGTAGAGGCCATCACCAGCAGCACCGCATCCGGTGTGAAATGGTGCATGGTGTGCCAGTCCTGCGGTTCCAGTATCAGGCATTTGTTCGGATGGTCCATTACAAAATCAGTCTTCTCTTTTCCGTTGTTGTTGGAAACAATGCAGCTGCCATGCACGCAGATCGCGGCCTGTATGGTATGATGATGCCGGTGCCCGCCACGAACGGAATCATCCACGCCATAGATATAAAAGATACGCTTGATATCAAACGGTATCTGTTTTTCTATCACGGTAAGATTGCCTCTTTTATCGCTATGGGTAGTTAGATTGATGATATGCGCCACGGAAAATTATTTTAAATGCCCAGTTCTTGAAATGAATAAATGTGATATACATGCTTCAGTTTCCGCCAGATGGTCACCAGCGCGGCTTTGAGGCCCTGCGGCCTTGGCCGGCTGCCATGCGGATCGAAGCTGTTATCAACGGCCTGTATCTGCTTCTTCGCAGTTTCCAGCGCCAGAATATAAGGTTTGTAAAAGATCTCTTTTACCGCAGGTGCAATGAGCCTTCTGCCCAGCTCTATCGTGCCGTCGGTAAAATATTTAAGGTAATGGAAATGATAGAATACCGGCTCAAACACTTTACCCGTGCTGATCTCGCGGCAACGTATCTTCTCTCCTTCCATGAATACCTCGTATTGCTGGATATTCCAGAGTGCCAGTCCGCCGCCTAAATGTTGCAATACCCATACATTTTTAAAGCGGGTGGTCCAGTCGTCCAGGTATTTCTGATCTCCGAACTTGCCATCTTCATGACGGTCGTAACACCAGTCCAGGCAAGCATTACGCCACCATTGCAGGGCTTCCATGCCGTGCTGGTCGTTGCGGAAGGTGATATATTGCACGCAGTATTTGCCGCTCAGTTTACTCTTGTCGTACATCGGCGTATAGCGGTGTTCGGTGATCATCACGGAATGATCGCCCATCTCCTGCATCAATACATTCGGGTCGTTATAGAAATAGAGATCGGCATCGATATAGGTACAATGCGGTAATTTGAACTGTTGGATACAATACAGAATAGTGGAAGATGAACAGGTCCAGCAGTATTCGGCGCGGTTCCTGGTGGGCTTCACGGCCAGCAGTTGCGGGTCTTCAAATTCCTGTAGCGAAATAACGCTAAGATGCTGCAATCGCATAGCACGCAATACTTGCAGGCATTTATCATCAAATGCAAATACGTACAGGTGGAAATTGGGGCACACCTTCGCCAGCGATTCGTACATGGCCAGTCCGCGGGAAAGGTAATTACTGTCGAACAGTGTGCAATAATATAATGTAGTATATCTTTCGTTCATAATGTCAAACACGGTTGCTAGGCTTCCCTCACTTTACGGATCAATACAATATTATCCAGGTACAGATCTTCGTTGGAAGGGGTGATCAGTCCGATCAGGGAACCGATCACATTGTTCGGGAACATAATACAGATGGTGGTGAAGATACGCAGGAAGCGGTATTTCACGGTTTTCTTGTACAGGTATCCGTTGAACAGTACGGTGAGTACGCGGAGATCCGCGACCGACTTGCGTTGTTCCAGTACTTCAAACCCTTTTTTCTCCAGCAGGCTTTTGAGGCCGAAGGAAGAATAGCGGGCATAGTCATAAGGCTGCTCATGCTCATCCCAGGCGAAAGGCACGGTGATGATGGCTTTGCCGCCAGGTTTCAGCACCCGGTTGATCTGTTGGAGGAAATCGTCCGGGTTGAACACATGTTCCAGCACCTGGTTGCAGAGCAGGGAGTCAAAAGTATGATTTTCGAACGGGAAAACGGTACCGTCGTAAAATACGTCGATATCCTTTTTCTCGCGGTTATACGTAGTATCTATCTCCAATCCCGTATAGGCGTCTACGTTAAAGAGCTGCCGGTAAGGTTTGGTGCCGCAGCCCACATCGAGCAGGCGGCCTGAGAGCTGTGGGCCCATGCGGGCCATTTCTTTATAGAGGCCGCGGCGCGCGATATAGAACGGATTGATCACCATCCCGAGCGGGCCCGGGTTGAAGGTCTCTTTTTGTAATAGTTGCTGGAAAAATCCCATTTCAAATAATTTCTATAATAAGGGCAGCTGGTCAAAGGCGGCACCGAAAATACGTAAAATCGGGAAAATAGTGTGGTGGCCTATTTTCGCTTCACTGCATTGATCACTTTCCGGAACAGGCTGGTTTTGATAGACCGGAAGTATTCGATAAAGGCGGTAGTGGCCAGTTCGCTGGGCGCCACCGGTATCGGATGCAGCAGCACCGGCTCATCGGCCAGTTGTACGGTGAAGTGTACGGCATCGTCTTCCGTCATGTGCGTGCCGGTAGCATCGGTGCCGATGTTCTGTACGAGCGACTTTCCCGGGTAAAGGGTCACCATATTCTTGAGGAATGCGGAAGCATTCCAGCGGATGGCCCAGGAGTCGTTCTTGCCTTCTACCTGCTTGCGCAGCATCTTCATGTAATCGTAGTTATTATCAAAATTGAAGGCGCGGCCTTCTCCTTTGAGGCGCAGGGCATCATATAATTTGCGGCCATCCGGCTCAAACTGTTTCCAGGCGCGGTCCCAGGTGGCCCAGCCCCAGCAATCGGCCCCGCGGATGAAGAAGGTAGGCGGCAAGGTTTCCTTCACCGGATATACGTAACCGTGGATGGAGGCCACCTGCGGTTCATCTTTATATAATTCCAGCGCCTCGTTCATATAGCGCAGGAAGAAGGGAGATAACAGGAGATCATCCTCTACAATGATGGCGCGGCCATGCTTTTCCAGTACTTCGGTAACGGCACTGATCACGGAATTGGCCAGCCCCATATTGTTCACCCGTTCGGTGATATGCACTTTACCGCACCAGTTGCGGCTGCGGATCACCTGGCGGGTGGCGTCGATCTGTTCACGATCCGCCTCGTTGGCATCGGCTTTGGGGCCGTCTGCAAATACATACAGCTCGCTGTTGGCCGCCTCGGGGTTGGCCGCAAGGCTTTCCAAAGTACGTTGTACAAGGTGCGGACGCTTGTAAGCCATCAAAATGATCGGTGCCAGTGTAGCCATAATATAACAATTAACCGCAAATTAAACCTATAATCTGCGGATGTACAAAAATTATAATATTCAGTAATAAGTGAACCGTATGCGGTTCGCGTATATCCGTTTACGTTAGAGGGCGGTATTATAACCTGCCACCGCCGGCGTAATATCTTTTCCAGTAAGGCTCTTTGAGGTCGCTGATCATCACGCCGCCGCTGGTGGAAGCGTGTACGAAATGATCATTATCCAGGTAGATGCCTACATGGGAGATACGCTTGTGATGTATCCGGAAGAACACGAGGTCGCCCTCATGCAATTCCCGCGTGCTGAGGCACTTCACCTGGCTGAACAGCTGCATGGAGTTGCCGATCAGGTTCAGCTGGAACACGGTATTCATCAGCGTATTCACGAAAGAAGAGCAGTCAATGCCATCTTTTGTTTTGCCGCCCATGCGATAGGGCGTGCCCCACCAGTCTTCGATAAAACTGTACAATCGCTGGTTCAGCACCGTTTCCACCGGCACATCCAGCAGCTGCGCATATTTGAATTGCCAGCTTTGCGCATTCTCAAGATTGGCGCTGGCCATGGTGAGGTTGTTGCTGATGCTCAGGTCCCGGTTGTAAGCGGGCGTATTCCGCGTATGGCGACTGGTAGCGATGCCATCAATGAATTGCGGGTGGCGGGTTTCCACGGGCGCCGGTTTGTTATTGGCGGCAGTGTTTTTCTTAAGAGTTGAACAGGAACTCAGCGACAAGGCACATACAGATAATTTCAACCAAAGATTCCTCTTTACTCTCTTCATGATTAAATGACTGGTTAATTTTTTTTGCTAAAATATTGATTATTTACGGATTTATGAATTTACGAATGTGAGAATTTAGTTGACAAATTCTCACATTCGTAAATCCATAAATCCGTAAATATTTCCGATTTATGGATTTTGGGATGTGAGAATTTAGTTGACAAATTCCCACATCCCAAAATCCATAAATCCCAAAATATTTGCGATTTTTGTTGCTTGACGAAATAGATATAGCAGATGATTTTTTCCCACTTACACGTACATACGCAATATTCATTACTGGATGGTGCAGCAGATATCAAATCGCTGTACAAAAAAGCGATGGCTTCAAACCAGCCAGCACTCGCGATTACAGACCACGGTAATATGTTCGGCGTATTCCAGTTTGTGGCCGAAGCATATAATAATAAATTAAACCCTGCCGACCCGAAGGATAAACGACTGAAAGTGAAACCTATTGTAGGTTGCGAATTTTATCTCGTGGAGAACAGGCACAAACGCGCTTTCACCCGCGAAGAGAAAGATATCCGCTACCACCAGGTGCTGCTGGCTAAAGATGATGAAGGTTACCGTAACCTCATCAAGCTCTGCTCCCTCGGCTATATGGAAGGGCTTTACGGCAAATACCCGCGCATCGACAAAGAACTGATCCTTCAATACCACAAAGGACTGATCGCTACCACCTGCTGCCTCGGCGCTTCTGTGCCCAAAACCATTCTCCGCAAAGGCGAAGAAGAAGGCGAGAAAGAATTTAAATGGTGGTTAGATATCTTCGGAGAAGATTATTATGTAGAGCTGCAACGCCATGGCATCCCTGAACAGGAACAGGTAAACGCAGTGCTGCTGCGCTTCGCCGCCAAATACAACGTGAAGATCATCGCCTCCAACGATTCTCACTACGTGGATCAGGCCGATGCCAACGCGCACGATATCCTCCTTTGTATCAATACCGGCGAAAAGAAAAGCACGCCTACCATGAAGGAGTTCTCCGATGATGAAGTGTCCATGAAAAACAGGCGCTTCGCGTTCTATAACGACCAGTTCTACTTCAAGACAACCGACGAGATGAGTGCCTTGTTCCATGACCTTCCACAGGCCATCGACAACACCAACGAGATCGTTGATAAAGTGCAGCTGCTCGATCTCAAACGCGATATCCTGCTTCCGAACTTCCCGATCCCAAAAGAATTTTTCACGCAGGACCAATACCTGCGCCACCTCACTTTTGAAGGCGCGCGCACCCGCTATACAGAGATGACGCCCGAGATCGAGGAACGTATCAACTTTGAATTGCAGGTGATCGAGAACATGGGCTTTGCCGGTTACTTCCTCATCGTGTCCGACTTTATCAAGGCCGGTCGTGATCTCGGCGTATTCATCGGTCCGGGCCGCGGCTCCGCCGCCGGATCTGCGGTAGCCTATTGCGTAGGCATCACCAATATCGACCCGATCAAGTATAACCTGCTGTTTGAGCGTTTCCTCAACCCGGAACGTAAGAGCATGCCCGATATTGATACGGACTTCGACGATGAAGGCCGTCAGAAAGTAATCGACTACGTAGTACAGAAATACGGCCGTAACCAGGTGGCGCAGATCATCACCTATGGTACCATGGCCGCGAAAATGAGTATCAAAGACGTGGCCCGCGTAATGGACCTCCCCTTACAGGAATCCAATGCCCTGGCCAAGTTGGTGCCGGAAAAGCCGGGCATCCAGCTGGATCGCATCTTCAACGCACCGCTCGAAGGTGAAAAAAGCCTGGCCGAAAAAGAAGGCCTCGCCGGTGAAGATATCGAGAACGTGAAAAAGCTCCGTGAACTCATCAAAGGTGAAGACCTCCAGGGTGAAGTGCTCCGCGAAGCCTGCGTGCTCGAAGGTTCCGTGCGTAACACCGGTATCCACGCCGCCGGTATCATCATCGCGCCGCAAGACCTCTACGACCTCATCCCCGTATCTACCGCCAAAGATTCTGACCTGCTCGTTACCCAGTTTGAAGGTAGCATCATCGAATCTGCCGGCGTTATCAAAATGGACTTCCTGGGCCTCAAAACCCTCACCATCATCAAAGGCGCACTGGAACTGATCTATCAGAACCATGGCGTAAAAATAGAGATCGACAATATCCCGCTGGACGATGTCAAAACATACGAACTGTATCAGAAAGGCGAAACCAACGCCACCTTCCAGTTTGAGTCGCCCGGCATGCAGAAATATCTCCGCGAACTCAAGCCCGACCGTTTCGATGACCTCATCGCCATGAACGCCTTGTACCGCCCGGGACCACTGGAGTATATCCCTTCCTTCATCCGCCGTAAACATGGCATCGAGCCTACGCAATACGATCTCCCGGAGATGGAAGAATACCTCAACGACACCTATGGTATCACCGTATACCAGGAGCAGGTAATGTTGCTGAGTCAGAAGCTGGCCGGCTTCTCCAAAGGAGATGCCGATATCCTGCGTAAGGCCATGGGTAAGAAACAGAAGGCCGTACTGGACAAAATGAAATCACAGTTCATGGAAGGCTGCGCCAAAAATGGCCATGACGCTAAAGTATGCGATAAAGTATGGACCGACTGGGAAGCCTTTGCCTCCTATGCGTTCAACAAATCGCACTCCACCTGCTACGCCTTCGTTGCTTACCAAACGGCCTACCTCAAAGCCCACTACCCTGCGGAATACATGGCAGCAGTGCTGAACAACGCCAGCAACATTGAAAAGATCACCTTCTTCATGGAAGAGTGTAAACGCATGGGCATCGACGTATTGCCGCCAGATGTGAATGAATCGTTCAAAGGCTTTGCGGTAAACAAACAAGGCCAGATCCGCTTTGGCCTCGGAGGCCTCAAAGGCGTAGGCGAAGCCGCCGTAGAGAACTTGCTCGAAGAACGCAGGAAAGATGGCAACTTCAAAAATATCTTTGACTTCATCAAACGTGTGAATCAACGCGCCGTAAACAAGAAATCACTGGAGGCCCTCGCCATGTCGGGCGCCTTCGATTGCTTCCCGGAGCTGCATCGCGCGCAATACTTCCATAAACCAGATAACGAGCCCATGACCGGCCTCGACAAAATCGTGAAGTTCGGTCAGCAGGTAAGCGCCGGCGCTTCCACGGTGGGTAGCCTCTTCGGCGCTGAAGAGCTGCCGGATGTGGAACCGCCCAAGATCCCGCCCTGCGATCCATGGCCGCTCATCATGAAACTCAACAACGAAAGAGAGATCACCGGCATCTATATCTCCGGCCACCCGCTGGATGATTACCGCTTCGAGATCAAACACTATAACATCAATACCGTACAGGAACTGCTGGAATACCAGACAGAGATCTCTACGCCCGGCAGCACCGGCGGCCGTGCACGCGAGCGCAATTTCCGCCTCGCCGTGTACATCACCAATGCACAGGAAAGGATCTCCCGCAATAACCGCCAGTTTGGTGTGATGACCATCGAGGACTATACCGGCAAATTTGAATTTGCCCTCTGGAGCGAAGACTTCATCCGCTTTGCCCCCTACCTCAAACCAGGCCTCTGCCTGTTCATCAACGGCGGCTTCAAATCCAAACGCTTCAACGATAACGAATACGAGTTCAAAGTAAACAGCATCCAGCTGCTGCAGGAAGTGAAGAAAACACATACCAAACAGGTGTTCCTGGTCACCATGCCCAAGCACCTCACCCGCAACGTAGTGGACTTCCTCGTAGAGAACGTGAACCGCTTCCCCGGCAATAGCGCCATGCACATGCAGCTCATTGACCGCGATGATAACCTGCAGGTAAAACTGCATACATTCAACAGGAATATCGAGATGAATGACGAGTTGGCGCAGTTCCTGGCGAAACAGCCGGACATCGATGTGTACATAGAGACAATCAATAAGTAAGATGTCAAAAATGCAGTAATTTACACCCGGATCAAGATTTGATTAAATAGAAATAATAATCAAAACAATCATTATACATCATTTTAAATTATATTATATGGCTTTAGAATTCACAGATGCCAACTTCGAAACAGAAGTGCTCAAATCCGATAAACTGACTGTCATTGACTTTTGGGCAGAATGGTGTGGTCCTTGTCGCGCAATCGGACCAGTGATCGAAGAATTGTCAAAAGACTATGCCGGTAAAGTGAACATCGGTAAAGTGAACGTGGATCAGAACCCGCAACTGTCTGTAAACTACGGCATCACCAGCATCCCGGCAATCTTGTTCGTAAAAGGCGGCCAGGTGGTCGACAAACAAGTAGGTGCTGTTCCAAGATCAGTGCTCGAGAAGAAAATACAGGCCAACCTGTAATAGTATAAACTGAGTGAAATGAAAAGCGGCTGTATCATCAGATACAGCCGCTTTTTTTATTCCATCAAAATCTCGCATCTGCATCGTATCTTACATGCATCAAATATTTCAGCCTTTGCGCAATTCTATTCTTATCCTGCTTACCTTATTCTTCTACATTCCGTCATTGGCACAACGCAAATGCGGTACCGCCGATGCTTTGGCACAAAAGATCAAAGAAAACCCTGCCCTGGCCACTGTGGTGAACAGATATGAAACACGTCTTCTCGCCGGACAATCACGCACACATATAGAAGCCACCACACAAACAGTGACCGTTCCGGTAGTCGTGCATATCGTACTGGACAATCCCGACCTGGTGACCGACGCGCAGGTGTTGTCAGAGATCGCCGTGCTCAATAAAGATTATACCGCCACCAATCCCGATGTAAGCCAGGTGCCGCCTGTATGGCAGCCCCTCATTGGCGATACGCATATCAACTTCTGTATGGCGCAACGCACGCCCGATGGCGAACCAACCAACGGCATCGTACGTGTGAAAACCGCGCCAGGACAGAGCTACCCCATCTATAACGGGGCGCCCGACGTGAAATATAACGCCACCGGCGGCTCCGACGCCTGGGATGCTTCCCGTTATCTCAACATCTGGGTAACGCGCCTGAGCGGCAGCTATCTCGGTGTAGCCGCCCCGCCGGGCATCGGCTATCCGCATGAACAAGAGGGAGTAGTGATCCAATACACCGCTTTTGGCACCACCGGCAGCGTAGGCGCCACCTATAACCTGGGCCGCACCGCTACCCACGAAATAGGCCACTACTTTGGCCTCAAGCACACCTGGGCCGATAATAACGGCACCTGCACCAGCGACGATGGTATCGCCGATACGCCACAACAAAGCAATTACACTTTCGGCTGCCCCACCTTTCCGAAACTGGACCTTTGCTCCCCTAACCCGCCCGGCATCCTGTTCATGGACTACATGGACTATACAGACGATGCCTGCATGCACCTCTTCACTAACGGACAGGTAAACCGCATGCGCTACGTGCTGGAAAATATCACCACCTCGTTGCTCAACTCCAATGGCTGCACACCGGTAACGCTGCTGCCCAACGATATTGCATTGAAGGCTGTGGAGGCGCCTGCCGGCAAAGTATGCGACAACCGCATCGCACCAGTGGTAGTGCTGCGCAACAAAGGCTCACAGCCACTTACCTCCGCTACCATCCTCTATCGCCTGAACAATGGCGCGCTGGTCAACTACCAGTGGAGCGGCAACCTTGCCAGCCTTTCAGAAACGGTTGTTACACTCCCGGCATCAACAGTGGAGGCAGGCATGTATAACCTCAAAGCCTATACGCAGTTACCGAACGGACAGCCCGATGGCAACCCTTCCAACGATACGGCTGTTACCCGGTTCCATTATGATGCAGAGATGCCCCTGCCCTTCAGCGAAGGCTTTGAGAACGACAGCTTCCCGCCGCCCGGCTGGGAAATATATAACCCCGACAAGAGCTTCACCTGGGAACGCGCCCGCGATGTAGGCCACAACAGCAATGCCTCTGCGCTCATGCGTAACCTCGGTTATAATGTCAACAACCAGATCGACGATCTCATCTCGCCCGTGCTGGATGCCCAGGGTCATGATTCGGTGTTCCTCTTTTTTGATGTAGCCGCCGCTGTATCTACCAACCCGAGTGCCGTTGGCAACGTATGGGATTCATTACAGATCCTGGTGACAACAGACTGCCATCAAACCGGTACGATGGTGTACAATAAATGGGGGCCGAACCTCATCACACACCCTTCTGCCATCACTACGGAGTTCGTGCCGGGACCCAATGAATGGCGCCGCGATTCTGTGGATCTGACCGCCGCAATACGTAAATCAAAGTTCCAGGTAGCGTTCAGAAACGTCTCAAATTCAGAGAATAACATTTATATTGATAATATAAATATTGTTACGAAAGATGTGAATCCCGACTTGAAGAAAGCCGGGGTATTGGTGAATCCAAACCCGACAGATGGCATTGTCTGGGTCACCTTTTACGAGATGCCCACAGACCTTTTGAGGGTCGCCATTTACAATGCTGCCGGACAGCTCATCACCAGCCAGTTACCCGGTGGTATCAACCGTAGCAACCGCATGACCTTTAATTTGGTAAATGAGCCAAATGGTGTTTATTTTGTAAAATTAATTTACAGGAACAGGGCCAACACCATTAAACTATTGAAAGTAAGATGACGATGAGACAAGATTATCCGGCTGTTCAAACGCTCCTTCAGCAAGCCTCTCTGGACCAGTCGCTGAAAAGCATAGCAGAAAAAATCCTCCGACAGGAAAGAATTACGCCCGAAGATGGGCTGACCTTATTCGAGAAAGGCGACATTGGATTTCTCGGCGCGCTGGCTAACCATGTACGCGAGCGCATGCACGGCGACAAAACTTATTTCAACCGCAACTTTCATATCGAGCCCACCAACGTTTGTGTGTTCACCTGCCATTTCTGTTCCTACTCGCGCCTCTACAAAAACCGCGAAGATGGCTGGGAACTGAGCATCGATCAGATGATGGACATCGTAAAAGGCTACGATAACCACCCCGTTACCGAAGTGCATATCGTAGGTGGCGTGCATCCTAAAATGCAGCTCGACTTCTTCGTGGAGCTGATCCGCCAGATCAAGGCGCACCGCCCCGACCTGCACATCAAAGGCTTCACCGCCGTGGAGCTGGACTACATGTTCCGCAAAGCCAAAGTGAGCATAGAAGAAGGCATGCGCATCCTCAATGAAGCCGGTCTGCAATCTATGCCTGGCGGCGGCGCAGAGATATTCCATCCCGATGTACGCGCCAAGATCTGCCATGATAAAGTAGATGCTGATGGCTGGCTCGCCATCCACCGCGCCGCACACCTGCGTGGCATGCATACCAACGCCACCATGCTGTATGGCCACATCGAAACCTATGCGCACCGCATCGATCACATGGAGCGCCTGCGCCAGCTGCAGGATGAAACCCATGGCTTCAATACCTTCATCCCGCTGAAGTTCCGCAACAAAGGCAATGATATGTCCGACATTCCTGAATCTTCCATCGTGGAAGACCTGAAGCTATATGCAGTAGCACGTTTGTACATGGACAACTTCCCGCACCTCAAAGCTTACTGGCCGATGCTGGGCAGAAACACAGCACAGCTCACGCTTTCCTTTGGTGTGAATGACCTCGACGGCACGATCGACGATACCACGAAAATATACTCCATGGCCGGCGCAGAAGAACAACGCCCTTCCATGAGCACCGCACAACTGGCGATGCTCATCCGCCAGGCCGGCAGACGCCCCGTGGAAAGAGATACCGTTTACAACGAGATCAAAGATTATACTGACGTAGCTTTCTCCGACGAGGAACTGCTTGCCAAATAACTACCTTGTTATGCAACTTTCGCTCAAATACCTGCTGATAGCCAGTTTGTACGTAGCCGGCTGTCATAATAACAACAGCAACACCGCTACTGATACCAGCAGCGCTACGCCTGCGGAACAGACACAAGCAAGCGCCAGCACCTCCAACGGCATCGCCTTCAAGAAGGAAGCGGACCTGGCATTCATCGCCAAATCAGGCGCCGATACCATCCGCAAGATCGATGTACAGCTGGCGCAAACCGACCAGCAGCGCGAGGATGGGCTGATGTACCGCAAAAGCATGACAGACGATCAAGGCATGCTCTTCATCTTCAATGATATGGAAGAACGTTCCTTCTGGATGAAAAATACTTACATCTCTCTTGATATTATCTACATAGATGATAAAATGGAGATCGTATCTATCCAGAAATACGCTACCCCTTTATCTGAACAAAGCCTGCCCTCTTTCAAGAAAGCGCAATACGTGCTGGAAGTGAACGGAGGCTTCTGCGATAAATACCACATCGGGTACGGCGATAAGATCAGTTATAAAAAGATATAAGTTAAAATGAGAGAGGCGGCCTGCAGGCCGCCTCTCTCATTTTCGCTATTGCTCCACATGAAGAATATGCAATTGCGTTTTGCCTGCCGGCACTTCCCAATCAATGGTATCACCCGTGCTGTAGCCCAGCAAGGCCGTGCCTATGGGCGAAAGTATCGACAATCGCCCTTGCTGGATATTACTGGCAGCTGGCAATACCAGCTGCACTTTCCGGACAGCGCCGCTTCGTTCATCTCTGAACTGTAGCAGTGAATTTACCTGCACCACATCATCAGGTACCTTGCCTTTGCGGATGGTGGCCCTTTCCAGCTCTTCTTTCAACTTTGCTGTGCCAGCTGTTTGATGACAAAGCGTTTTCAGGATGTCGTAATCATGTTGGGATACAATGATCTGTTTCTTTTTCATGATAACCGGGTTTATCAGTTATGAATAGATGGCCCCGGGTACAATGCCGCGCCAGTGGCGCTGCTGCGGCCCGGTGCATAGATATCTGCATAAGAACGTATATCCGTGCGCGTTACCCTGCGGAACATAGCGGCAGGGTCGATATCGCCTGCGGTAGCAAAGCCGCAGGCGCCCATCAATTCGGCGAGGGCATAGATGGTATTGCGGTGGAAATTGGCCACCCGCACGCGTTTGTCGGCCACATTCACTCCCTGGTACAGGGAAGGGTTTTGTGTGGCCACGCCCACAGGGCAACTGCCGCTATCGCATTGCAAGGCCTGTATGCATCCCAGGGCGAGCATCATACCACGCGCACTGTAGCAGGCATCAGCGCCCAGGGCCAGCACCTTCATCATATCGAAGCCGGTGATGATCTTGCCGCTGGCCATGATGCGGATATGTTTTTTCAGGTTGTACTTTTTCAGCAGGTTCACCACCAGCGCCAACGCATCGTATAAAGGCATGCCCACGGCATCGGTAAATTCCAGCGGCGCCGCGCCAGTACCGCCTTCCGCACCGTCTACGGTGATGAAATCGGGATAGATGCCCGTATTCACCATAGCGGTGCAGATCTTCTCCAACTCATCAGCACGGCCCACACACAGCTTGAAACCTACGGGCTTGCCACCGGAAAGTTTTCGCAACTGTTGCAAGAAAGCGAGCATCTCATACTCATTATGGAAGGCGGTGTGCGCAGCGGGCGACAGCACGCTCACGCCAGGCTTCACCTTACGGATCGCCGCAATTTCAGGCGTATTTTTAGCTGCCGGCAATACGCCGCCCTTGCCGGGCTTCGCGCCCTGGCTCAGTTTCAGCTCAATCATCTTAACCGCAGGCGCCGCGGCCGCAGCAGCAAATTCTCCTGCGGAGAAATTACCTGCTTCATCGCGGCAACCGAAATAGCCGGTACCGATCTGCCAGATCAGCGCGCCGCCATGTTGCAGGTGATAAGGGCTGATACCGCCCTCCCCGGTGTTATGCGCAAAGCCGCCCATCTGCGCGCCACCATTGAGCGACAGCACCGCGGTTTTACTCAGGGCGCCATAACTCATCGCGCTTATGTTGAGCAAGCTGGCATCATATGGTTTTTCGCATTGTTCGTTGCCGATGGTCACACGCAGCGATTCCGGCTTCACTTTCACCGGAAACGCTGTATGGGAGGCCCATTCGTAGCCCGGCTCATACATATTTTCCAATGCGCCGAAGGCAACGGTCTGTTTTACATCTTTCGCACGCTGGTATACCACGGCGCGCTGACGGCGGTTGAAAGGCCGGCCATCGGTATCTGATTCAAAGAAATACTGGCGCATCTCCGGCCTGATCTGCTCCAGGAGATAGCGCAAACGGCCCAACAGCGGGTAGTTGCGCAGCAAGGCATGCTTGCGTTGTAAACGATCGTACAACGTAAGCAGGGTAAGGCCCACCGCTACAGGTAGTAATATCCATCCACTTAAATAACCGCGATAAAGGCTTGCAGCCACACTTACATCCAGCAACAGGCAGAAAAAGTAAATCGCCCATCGTGCTATCCGATGATTCATAAAAACTGATTTATAAGATTGTTTTGGAAAATGCTACAGGAACAGGCTACACATACCAATAAGGATGGGTAGTTGTCCTCCCGGGTACAACTGTTATGATGCTACAAGTTGCCCGGGTTTAATTGTTGAAGTCTTTGGGACAGGATAAGAAAGGCAACAGAAACCCGCATGCACCAGCATTTGCGCAGGAGTTTTTGTAAGAAAATATATTTGTTGCCTTGTTCATGTGAAACAAAGATAGGGGATATTTTCGGATTTAGGGATTTAGGGATTTAGGGATTTATGATGTGAGAATTGGTGAATGCTATATTCTAATATCTTCCATCATAGAACATAACACCCATCCAATTCTCCCATCCGTAAATCCATACATCCAAAAATATTTACTGCTTTGTTAGCTCCCCAACAGTAAAGGGTTTTTGGCGGCCGTTGTATTGATGCCGTACATTCAGTATATCCGTTGCCGTTATCTTTCCGGCTTTGTTGTTCCAGGCGCTGCGCAGGAAGGTGAGCAGCTGTGCAATGTCTTCATTGCTGAATTCATCACTGGCGCCGATACCGGGCATATCGCCATTGATCTCCGGCGCCTGGTAGGTTTTACCATGCACGGGCACCGGGCCGGTGAGGCCGTATAGCACGATGGAGATGAGCGCATTTTTATTACCATTCACCCACTCGCTCTCATTGAGCGGCGGTGCCATAGACGTGATGCCATTGCCATTCTTGCCATGACAGGTCTGGCATACGGTGTTGAAGATGCGGTATCCTCTCGGGTAGCTGGCGCGCAGCGCTTCCATCTTTTTGGCGTTGGCTTCACTATCGATATTCCTGAGCACTGCCAACAACTGACGGCGCAGGGCCAGGGTGGTATCAGGCTGGTCGTGTTCGAGTTGCTTGAGCATGGCTGCCTCGCGGCCTGCTGCATTGTTGATCAAGGCGGCGGCAGTATAACGGTCACGCGCATACGATTTTATCAGGGTGGCCTCCAATTGGGCGGCCGCTGCTTTGTTTATTTTGCCGATAGCCGGCAAGAGGTAAGCTACGGAAGGCGCCATCGACGGGCGTTGCAGGAGGCTGTCGATCGCTGCCAGTGCAGGTTTCAGGTTGGCGGGCGACAGTATCGAGGGCAAGGCTGCCAGCGCCTGACGTTTCAGGGCATCACTATTTTGCCGGAGGCAGATATTCAGATCATTATAGTTCAGGAGGTGCAGGCCTTCCAGGGTCCAGAGGGCATGCAGCTGCCCGAGGGGTTGCAGGGAATCCGGCAACATCTCACGGAGTGCAGGCGCGGCGTCTACCAGGCGGCGGTCGATGATCAGCTGCTGGGCTTTATCGCGCAGCATGCCATTGCCGTTGTGCAGCGTTTTCACAAGGCTGTTGGTATTCATGCCCGGCAATATCTTTTCCGGATGCTGGCCAGCGGGAATGATGCGGTAGATACGGCCGCAATTCAGCGGCAGCGTGAGCTTGCGGGCTTTGATCTCGTTTTTGAGATAGCCGGTGATATATGTTTTATGTTGCAGGATGCCGCGGTACATATCTACGATATAGAGCGCGCCTTCCGGCCCGGCGACCAGGTTCACC
The DNA here is from genome assembly GCF_902167635.1 of Chitinophaga vietnamensis. GTDB lineage: Bacteria > Bacteroidota > Bacteroidia > Chitinophagales > Chitinophagaceae > Chitinophaga > Chitinophaga vietnamensis. The sequence continues at coordinate 775,965 of NZ_CABHMS010000002.1, read as the reverse complement.
GGCCTGAAACGCTCATCGGTGCTGGCGAGGAACTCTCTCCCGTGGTAGGCTTGTTTTCCTCTCACTACTATATCGCTATCTTCCAATATATTCCTTTTGATGAGATTCGCTGAAGGCTCCGCCACGAAAGCGTTGCCGGCATATTCCAGGGGGAGCAGGCCGCCCCGGTAGATGAGCGGGCCACAGGCAGCGGTAAACTCCACGAGGCGCAAACTGTCGTCCAGCACGCCTTTCATATATCCTCTGTTCACACCGGTAGTGGCACGGGCAGGAAATACGTGATTATCAGGAACGATCTTTTCATCGTAGCCAGCAGTACGCTGCTGGTGCGGGTTCTTGCCGCCAAGGCCGGGAGAGAAATAATCTCCCAGCAGGTTTTCAGAATTGTTATTGTAGAACAATCTGCCCTGGTCGTCCTGCGAGATGCCCCACTGGCCGCGGAAAATAGTGGGTTCTTTCAGCCACTTGTCTCCCACCTTACGGTAACGCCTATCCGATTTTGCATTGTATATCCAGTTGTCCATGGCGCGGAGCAAGCCATTGGGCTGGTGCTCCACGTTGCCGCCGGCAGCGTATTGATCGTCTACCAGCGTACGTTTGCCGGGTTTATCGTCTTTGATCTCATAGAACCAGAGCTGTGGCGGGGTGGCTACGAGCACGCCATTTTCTACCAGGCAGATGGCGCGGGGGAGCACGAGAGAATCGAGGAACACTTTGCGGGTGTCGGCTATGCCATCGCCGGTAGTATCTTCCAATATCACGATCTTGCCATCGGGTTTGTCTTCGCCGGTACCGCTGGTATCGGGCATAAAGCCTGTCATCTCTACCACCCACATCCTTCCGCGGTCGTCGAAGCTCATGGCCACCGGCGCCACTACCATTGGCTCAGCGGCTACCAGCTGCACTTCCAGGCCTTTGTCGACCGCCATATGCTGTATAGCAGTTTTAGCATCAAGGACTGGCGATGCTGCGAATTTCTCGCGCATGGCTAAGGAATCTTTTTCGTGTTGGCCGCCTTTCTTGCTTTGTTGGCCGCAGGCCATCAGGGCCATTGCTAACGTGGAAATTACCAGATATTGATTGCGCATCTTTATGTATTCAACAAAAGATAAAAATACATTTCCATACCTTTTTTGCAAGAAAAATTACAGGAGCAGATGCTGAGCCGCAAAAAGACTTATCTTCGTCGCTTCATTGCATACATTTTACGATTTATTTGCATCTAATGGAACGCTTTCAAGGCATAGCTGGCATTGTTCTCATCTTGGGCATTGCCTTTTTATTTTCTAATAACAAAAAAAAGATCAACTACCGGCTGGTGATCAGCGGGATTGCTTTACAGGTATTGATCGGCATACTGGTATTTAAAGTAAAACCGGTGACCTGGTTCTTTCAACAGGTGGGTCATGCCATGGGCAAGCTGGAGGCCTTTGCGCGCCAGGGCGCCTCTTTCGTGTATGGCGGTATTGGCGTATCGCAGGGTAATGGCTCAATTGCGGATTATGCCGCCGGCGGTTTTGTATTTGCGTTTAACGTAACGGCTACGATCATACTGGTATGCGTGCTGGTGGCGGTGCTTTATCACTTCGGCATTATGCAGCGGGTGGTAGCGGTGATCGCGCGCGCCATGAACTATGTCATGCGCGTGAGTGGCGCAGAAGCGCTGAGCAATGTGGCCAGCGCTTTCGTAGGCCAGGTAGAAGCGCAGGTGATGATCCGCCCTTATCTTTCCTCCATGACCAAGAGTGAGCTGATTGCCTCTATGAGCGGTAGTTTGGCTTGTATTGCCGGCGGTATCCTGGTGGTATATGCCAACATGGGATTTCAGGCAGGTATGGATATTGCGCCTTTCCTCATCACAGCCAGTTTGATGGCTGCTCCCGGCGCGCTGGTGATCTCCAAGATCGTATATCCGGAAACGGAGGAAAGCGTAACGATGGGTCGTGTGAAGATGGAAGTGAAAAGTAATTATACCAATGTGATCGATGCCATCTCTCATGGAGCTGGCGACGGTTTCAAGATAGCCATGAACGTGATTGCGATGCTGATCGGTTTTATTGCGCTGATCACCTTGATCGACTGGTGCCTCATTCACATCGGGCATCTCTTCAATCCTGATTTCAATCTGAGCCTCGACTGGATCTTCGGTAAATTGTTTACCCCGATGGCCTGGGCCATGGGCGTGCCTTCCGGCGATGTAAATAATGTAGCGACCCTGCTTGGTCAGAAGCTGACCATCAACGAATTTGTGGCGTTCAAAAGCCTGACCACCCATACCGTACCGGTGATGTCGCCTAAGGGCGTGGCTATTGTTACCATTGCCATTGCCGGTTTCGCCAACTTCAGCAGTGTAGGCATGCAGATTGGTGGTATTGGTGAACTGGCGCCAGACAGAAGAAGCGATCTGGCGAAACTGGGGCTGAAAGCCCTTCTATGCGGAACATTAGCATCTTATCTTTCCGCTACTATCGCAGGTATCCTGATGTAATCATTCAGCAGGAAGGCCTGAGTGGCCTTCCTGCTGAATGATCCATTACTTTTATATATCCAGTCTCTTCACGAGGCCCGCCTGTACTGCCTCCCAGGCTTCGAGCTGGCCCGCATCGCTCCAATAGTTTTTCATTTCGGAACCTGCAATAATTTTATTTACTGCATTGACTGCCTGCGTTCTGAGGGCACGCGTGCCGATCAGGTTCAGGATATCCAGTTTCTCCAGCGGAACTTCAGGAAAGTCTTCGCTGGCACGGCCAATCAATGCCGCCACTACTTCAGCTGCGGCGAGTGCTTCTTCACAGTCTGAAATTTCCAGTGTTTCGATGTTGTTGATGATGCGGGCAAGCGCATCTGCCACCGAACCACCATCTTTGTTATCAATGATGTCAAAAATCCAGTCCTGTGATCCATCATTTTCGAAATTCCTGGTGCCCCATGCGCCCATAGTCTTTAGAGTTTTTTATTTTTTTTGAATAAAGAATTCACTTCATTTTTGTTACAACAACCGAGTGGCCCCGTCAGTTCAAACTCCTGAAATCAACGGGTACCAGTTTGCTTACGCCCGGCTCCTGCATGGTAACGCCGTAGATCACGTCCACAGCGGCCATGGTCTGTTTGTTATGCGTTACGATGATGAACTGGGAATTGTCGGAAAACTTGCGGATCATGTTGGTGAACTTGCCTACGTTGGCGTCATCCAGCGGAGCGTCTACCTCATCGAGGATACAGAATGGCGCTGGTTTGATCAGGTAGATAGCGAAGAGCAGCGCCGTGGCGGTGAGCGTTTTCTCTCCACCGGAGAGCTGCGTGATGGCCGCAGGCCGCTTGCCTTTGGGTTTTGCGATGATCTCGATGCCGGTTTCAGCGAGGTTTTCCGGATCGCTCAGCACCATATCACATTGGTCTTCTTCGGTAAACAGCGCTTTGAACACGCGGATAAAGTTTTCCTTTACGGTATTGAAAGTATCCAGGAACTTCTGGTTGGCGGTAGATTCCACTTCCTGGATAGTGGCCAGGAGCGAGTCTTTCGCGTTTACCAGGTCTGTTTTCTGTTCGAGGATGAACTCATATCTTTTCTTCATTTCCTGGAAAGCCTCGATGGCAGTGGGGTTGATCTCTCCCATATTTTCCAGGCGTTTTTTCAGTCGTTCTGCGCTGGCCTGTAACTCATCTACCGGCATATCGGAGCTGCGTTGTTCATCCAGTATCTCATCCAGGTTCACTTTGAACTCTACGCTCAGCCTTTCTTTCATGGAGGCCAGTTGCAGTTTCAGTTCGTTCACCTTGTCTTTGATGGTATTGAGCTGTTGTTCGAGCTGTTCTTTTGCGCGCTGTTTGGTACGCAGCGTGCTTTCCAGCTCTTGCAGGTGGTTGCGGAAGTTATAGTATTCCTGGTCTTTTTCATTCAGGGCTTTCTCTTCTTCTTCACGCTGGCGGAACAGTTCTACGAGGCCATCATCGGCATGGCTCAGCTTTTCAGTGGCCGCGGCGATATTGGCTACGGCATCTTCGAGCTGTGATTTGTTATTGGTGATCTGGATGTGCAGGTCTGAGAGTTGTTTGCGTTTGAACTCCAGTTCCTGTTTGAGCGCCTGTATCTTGCTGTGTTGGCGGGTATGTTGCAGGTTCTGGTTATTGAACTGCACGTTGGCCATGTTGAACTGCTGTTCTGTTTCCTGCGCGTCGCGGTCGGCCGCGGTGATGCTGTCTTGCAGCTCATTCACGCGGTCGTTCAGGTTTTCGAGTTCGTCGCGTACGCCGGAGATGCTTTCCTGGTTGGCGTCGAGCGACTGCTGCATTTCAGCGAGGCGTTTATCGCCTGCCTCGATGAGATGGTGGAAGTTCTCGATCCTGTTCTGGAGGCCAAACAGCTGGTTGTTCAGCTGGTTGATCCGCTCGCGGGCGGCATTGATATTATTTTCATTGAGCTGGCTGTTGTAGCCGAGCACTTCGTTGTGTTTCTGTTGCAGCTGTGTGCGGAGCGTTGCTACTACGGCTTCCAGGTCTTTGATCTCGGCTTCGAGCTTTTCCAGGTTTTTGGCGCGGCCCAGTTTTTTACCTTCGAACAATCCCACGGAACCGCCGCTGATATTGTATTTGCCGCGATGCATGCGGCCTGATTTCTCTACGAGCAGGATGTCCTGGTCCGACAGCTGGCTGTATTCCAGGCGGCTGATATCTTCGCTGATGAACACTTTGCCGAGCAGGAACTGGCCCAGGCCTTTGTATTTTTCATCGATCTCCACCACGTCCAGCGCGGGGATGGTGCCTGGCGGCGTATAGCTGCCGGCAGTTTGTACCCGGAACTGATCGAGGATGAAGAAATTGGCTTTCCCTTTTTTGTTGCTGTCCAGCAGCTGGATGGCCTGTATGGCTTCTGCGGCGTTATTTACCACGTAGTAGTTGAGATACGGCTCGAGCAGGTTTTCCACGCAGGTGCGGTAATCTTCCTTACAGAAAAAGATATCGCTGAGGATGGGCGCTTCGTTGTTCCATTCTGCGTTCTTCTTGAGGAACTTGATACTTTCAGGATAGCCTTCGAGGCTGTCTACCAGTGATTTCAGCAGGTCGTATTCGTTCTTTTTGGAATCGAGTTTACGGTTTTCATCTACCAGCTGATCGCGCAGGCCTTCGATATCGGATTGGGTAGCGAGGATCTTGCCCTTGGTTTCTTCCTGGAAGCGCACCATTTCATCCAGTTCTTTTTTGCCTGTTTCCAGTGTTTGGTGGAGATTGGCTTTTTCTGTTTCGAGCTGGGTGATCTGTTGCTGGCGGCTGGCTTTTTCTTCCTGTAATTGCTGGATGCTGCGTTGCAGGTTCTGCACGGAAGTATCGGCTACGGCTACTTTCTTTTCGGCTTCGAACTGTTGGCGTTGCCAGCGTTGCTGGTCGTTGCGCAGGGTTTCGAGGGCCTGTTTCTTGAGGTGGAATTTCTCTTTCTTTTCATCCACCATTTCGCGCAGGGTTTCGAGTTCATCTTCCATGGTCTCGAATATCTCGCTTTCTTCCACTACCTGTTTCTCTGAAAATTCGATGGAGGTGTTGAGGCCCTGCAGCTGGCCTTCCGCGCTGTTGAGGAAGTCGCTGATATTTTTCTCGCGTTCGCGCAGGTAGGTAAGCTGTTGCGTAGCGAGGTTCTTGTCATTTTCTTTGGTGCGGATGGTAGCAACGAGTTCGTTGAATGATTTCTGCAGGCTTTGCAGTTCCCGTTCCTTGGCTACGAAGTGTAGTTTATCCTCTTCCACGGCGGCTTCCGCGGTGGTGATCTCTGTTTCGAGTTGCAATTTGCGGTCGCTTTCTTCCTGTTGTTTGTCGGACAGGTCTTTGAAAGTAACGTTAAACCCTTCCAGTGCTGCTTTAGCCAGTTCGATGCTGATCTCGCGGTATTCTTTTTTCACCTCGTAGAAGCGTTCGGCTTTGCGGGCCTGGCTTTCGAGGGTTTTCAGGTTGTTATTGATTTCGAAGAGGAGGTCTTCAATGCGGTTGAGGTCACCTTCGGTGGCGTCCAGCTTGGCTTTGGCTTCCTTCTTACGGGTTTTGTAGATGGAGATGCCGGCGGCTTGTTCGAGCATGCGGCGGCGGCTGTTCTCTTTATCTTTGATGATATCATCCACCATGCCTAGTTCGATGATGGCGTAGGAGTCGGTGCTCACACCGGTGTCCATGAACAGGTTGTGGATGTCTTTAAGGCGGCAGGCAACATCGTTCAGCCGGTATTCACTGTCGCCGTTCTTGTAAAATTTACGTGTAATCGTTACCGTAGTAAATTCGGTGGGCAGTACGTTCTTGGTATTTTCGAACGTGAGGCTAACTTCTGCCATACCGCTGGCGGAGCGGGTTTTGGAGCCGTTGAACACCAGCCCTGCCTGGTTTTCCGAGCGCAGGTTGCTGATTTTGTGCTCTCCGATTACCCAGCGGATTGAGTCGATGATATTACTTTTGCCGCAACCGTTTGGCCCAATCACCCCAGTAATGCCTTCGTCAAACTGCAAAACGGTCTTATCTGCAAAACTTTTAAAGCCTTTAATTTCTAGTGTTTTTAAGCGCACGACTTACTCCGAGGTTTTTTTAAGGCGTCAAAGATATAATTTTACCCGAATGAAAAGGTAAATTAAGTGAGAACCTATAATATCCCCTATTTTTTTATACACAATTGTGAATAATTTAATATCGGGACTTTATCTTCAGAAATTATAATACTCTGATTATAAATATAGTAAAAAGCATGATTAAAATTTAATACCCTTTAAAAATAACCAGCGCCTGTTATCATGACCGCTCCCTTAATGCAGTAACAAGTGTTAGATTGCTAATCATTTAGTTATTTTTTTATTTGGTTATTTTTTTATTTATGCATTTTATTATTGCGCCTCCCGGCGACATTGCCAACGAATGTAAATGAACAAATAAACAAATAAACAAATAGCTAAATAGCTAAGTCCCTCAAAAATGCCAACGATCGATCATGCATAAAAGCATTATTATCCTGCTTTTCTGCCTGAGTGCCTTCGCCACTAGAGCGCAACAGCGGACCATGGTGGTGGGCCAGGTGGTAGACAGCCTTACCCGGAAACCCGTAGAATACGCCACCATTGTGCTGATGCAGGCACAAGACCGCAAAACCATTGCACACGTACTGGCCGACAATAACGGCAGCTTCAGTTTCAGCGATATCGGCTATGGCTCCTACCAGGTAGGCATCACCATGCTGGGCTATGCGCCCCGCCTGATCGACACCTTCCATATTGATTCCATGCATCTCGTAAAGCGCCTGGGCGTGAGCTACCTGAGCCAGGCCTACCGCCAGCTCGGCGGCGTAACCGTTACCGGCCAGCGCCCCCTGATAGAAATGAAAGACGGCACCCTCGTTTATAATGTGGAGAATGACGTAGACAAAGACAACGCCTCCGCCGCAGAGATCATGCGCAAAGTGCCGATGGTAACTGTAAGTCCGGACGGCACCATCCGCCTGAAAGGACAAACCAATTACAAAGTGCTGCTCAATGGCCGGCCTACCTCTATCGTCACGCGCAACCCGAAAGAAGCCCTGGCAGCCTTTCCCGCCAATCTCATCAAAAGGATCGAGATCATCACCGAGCCATCCGCTAAATATGAAGCGGAAGGCGTTGGCGGCATTATCAATATCATCACACAAAAGCGGATCATCGGTTACAATGGCGGCCTCTCCGCCTCCTACAATACCCTCGGCTCCACCAACCTGAATGGCTCCTTCAATGCCAAAACCGGCAAATGGGGACTGGGCGCATTCGGCGCAGGCAACTTCTCCTATAACCGCATCGGCAACAGCTCCAGCCAGGAAAGCCTGATACCAGGCAACAAAAATATCCTGCAACAGGAAACCTCTACCTCCAACCGCGACAAAAACTATTTCGGCAGCCTGGAACTCAGCTATGATATCGACAGCACCAGCACCGTCACGCTTACCGGCAGTTTCAACAAGAGCGCCAACCGCAACATCGCGCCACAGTTCAACCAGCTGTTCGACAGCAGCGGCGCCTTGAGCCAAACAGGCCACTACAGCAGCATTACCAACAGTCATAACGATGGCTATGACTTTTCGCTATCATATATCAAAAAGTTTAACAAAGAAGGACATGAACTGTCCGCCTTCATCAGCACCAATAATGGCAACAGTTTCAGCGGCACCGATAATCAGCAGCATAACACCCCGGGGAGGGACAGCTTCTACCTGAATAATAGTCACTATAACAACAAAAGCGGCATTGCGCAGGCTGACTATTCGCTGCCGCTGCGCAAGGGGCAACGCCTGGAAGCCGGCATCCGGTATAATTTCAATGAAGCCGATAACGATTACCACCAGCTGGTACGCAACCCGGATAGCATCTATGAAGAGAACCCCGCCCGCGCCAATATCTTCAAATACCGACAGGAAGTATTTGCAGTTTACACGACCTATCGCATCAAGATCGGCGAAAAATGCAGCGTGCAAGGCGGTTTGCGCATGGAGTCCTCTAACCTCACAGGCGATTTCATCTCCAATAAAACCTCCATTCAATCCCGGTTCACCAACCTGATACCCACGCTCAGCATGTATTACAACATGAAAGGCTTTAACTCCCTCTCATTTTCGTATAGCCGTCGCGTTGAGCGGCCCGATATCGGGAGCCTCAACCCCTACGTAAATGACAACGACCCGCGTAACATCACCTATGGCAACCCTGACCTGAAACCCTCTTTCACCAATGCTTTCGGGCTCTACTACAACGCCATGCTCAAGAAAACATTCCTCAGCCTGGGCCTGGACGGTAGTTTCAGCAACGACCAGATACAGGCTATCACACGCCTCGACAGCATCAAAACCATTACCTACACCACCTACGATAACATCGGCGCCGTAGTGAATGCAGGGCTTAATGTCAACAGCCGTATTCCGCTTAACAGCAATTGGAACCTGGGCGGCAATATCCGCGGCGCCTATGCCCGAATGAAAAGTAACGGCACACAGCCGATTGACAACAGCGGCTTTACAGTGAGCGCCTATCTGAGCACAGATTATAACTTCGGCCATGGCCTCCGCGCGGATATCAATGCCAACTATAATTCCGGCACCGTGAACCTGCAAGGCTCCAGCGGTAGTTATATCGGCTACGGGTTTTCTGTGAGAAAAGAACTGCTGAAGAACAAGGCATCGCTGACGCTGTCCGCCAATCAACCATTCCAGGCCAACCGCAGCGTGGTCACGGATACGAGGGATGCCTCTTTTCACCGGACCGCTACGGCACTGATACGCGGTAACTCTTATTCGATCGGCTTCAGCTGGCGTTTTAGCAAATTGCGGGATAATAAATGATGGCGTAGATCGTAATTTGATACGCAGGTTGTACATCACGTATTAATGCGTGGGTTACGCCCGTTAATACCCGGGCTGACGCCCGGTAGGCCCGGGCGTCAGCCCCTACGGAGCTGAATGCAGCGTATCCTACGTTTTATCTACCGGGCTTTCGCCCCTACGGGGCGATATATTGGTAGCCCGCATCGCATCTACCAATATGCCGCCCCGTAGGGGCGGTACCGATTAAAATACAATCTACATAACGATCAGCCCCGTAGGGGCGATAGCTCGGTAGCCTCCGCAAGTATTTATACTATCATGCAAATAAGACCTCGCTTTTTTTGCTGTGCGCTAATAGCTACCTTTGCAGCTCCTAAACCCAGATAAGTTTGCGTACAGAACAGTTGATCAACGATATCAAGCGTTTCCTTTATAGTTATCATTTCAGTAATGGCCTGCGTACCACTATCAGCGTAGTGATACCATCACTGGTATTCGCCGCGATGGGGCAATTAGGGCTGGGCATCGCCATGTCGATGGGCGCATTGTGTACCGCCCTCAGCGATGTGCCGGGCACTATCATCCATAAACGGAACGGCCTTGTCATCAGCACTATCCTCATCTTCCTCACCGCGCTGGGCACGGGTTTGCTCATGCGCTTCCCCATCCTGATGACGGGCTGGATACTCGGTTGCTGCTTTGTATTTGCGATGATGCTCGTATATGGTAACCGTGGCGGCAACATTGGCACGGGATGCCTGTTAGTGATGGTGTCGATGCTGGGAGAATCGCTGCAAACGCCGCAAACCACGCTGCTGCATGCTTTCATGGTATTGCTGGGCAGCATCTGGTACGCCATGCTGGCGCTCCTACTTTGGCAAATCAGGCCTTACCTCAATGTACAGCAGGCCCTCGGTGATTGTATCCAGCAAACAGCGCGCTACCTGGAACTGCGCGCCAATTTCTATATACCTGGTATCAATATCACCGACAACTATAAAGCGGTGCTGGCACAGCAGGTGATCGTGAACGAGAAACAGGAGAACGTGCGGGAACTGCTGCTGAAGCGCCGTTCCGACCAGCAAGGCACTACCAGCATCAACAAAAGTATGGTGCTCATCTTCCTGGATATGGTGGATTTGCAGGAACAAATTATGGCATCGCAAACAGATTATCATGCCTTACAGGAGGATTTCAGGGAGAGAGATATATTGGAGAAATTCCACCAGCTGATACTGGAATTTGCAGAAGAGCTGAAGGTGATAGGTCTGGCGGTAGCGGCCGGACAACGTTCCCTGCCACGCGCCAATCTCAAATATGAGATGGAGAAAGTGAAGAAAGCTATCGCGGATATTACACTGCAATACCCTACCCTCAAGGAAAGAACGCTGACCATACCGCTCACCAACATCCTGCAAAACCTGCAGGACATGGCGCAGCGTATCTATAACCTGCACCGCCTTACACGCCTGGAAAGACTGAAAGACGCTTCCATCGATCCCAAGCTGGAACTATCGAAATTTACAACGCGGCAGAAATATGATTTCGAGACCTTCAAAGACAACCTCACGTTCAAGTCGCAGATATTCCGGCATGCTATCCGCGTGAGCCTGGCCACCACGGCGGGTTACATCCTGGGCATGAGCTTTCATCTCGATCGTGTATACTGGATATTGCTGACCGTAGTAGTGATCCTGAAGCCAGGCTTCGGGCTTACGCGCTCACGCAGCATACAACGTTTAATCGGTACCGTTACAGGCGCTTTGTTTGCCGCAGGATTGTTGTATCTCACCAAAAATCCCACGGTCATCTTTATAACCATGTTACTCTGTATCCTCGGCGCCTACAGCTTTATGAGCTTCCGCTATACGCTGAGCGTATTTTTTGTAACGCCGTTCATCATCTTCCTGCTGCATTTCCTGCATCCGTCTGACCTGTACAATGCCGCGCAACGGGTGCTCGACACCTTCATTGGCGGAGGCCTTGCCTTCGTGGCAAACATGGTGCTGTGGCCTAGCTGGGAGCATAATTTCCTACCGGATTACATGCAGAAAATGTTAAAGGCCAACCGCCTTTACTTCGCGCAGGTGATGGGCGTATATGCCGGCACGCCGGTTACTGTTATGGATTTCAAGCTGGCCAGGAAAGATACTTATGTGGCTACCGCCAATATGATGGCGGCTTTCCAGCGTATGTTGTCGGAGCCGAAGAGCAAACAAAAGAATGCCTCCCGCGTGTACCACTTTGTGGTACTGAACCATACCCTCACCTCGCATACCGCTGCCCTGGCGGCTTACAGCATGCATCACGGTGTGCAGTTCCCACGGCCGGAGTATAACGAAATCACCGTGTTCCTGCTGCACTATATGGACCAGCTCCTGCAACTGCTGGACCCCGCCACCAGGGCCAATGCGCAGCTGCCCGCGCCCGTACAGGCTTTTGAGCAACTGGATGGCCGGCTGGAAAGCCTGGTACAGGAAAGGCAACAGGAGATCAACGAGGGTAAAGGCGCTACCCCCGTGCGCGATGAGATGCTGGAACTGAAACAGGTACACGATCAGCTGCAAGCGATCTTCTCACTGCTGAAAGATATGGGCAAGGCCCTGCAACCCGCTACGCCAGCACAATCGTAAACTGATCTGATACCGGCGTCAGCGCCGCCAGCAGCCGGTCGAAAAAGGCCGGCCCCTCCTGCGCATACCAGGGAATGAAGTTTTCTTTACGCTCCTGCAAAGACCCTGCGGGAAACAGTTTCGCCTTCAGGGTACGGATCTGGTCTGTCTGCCACGCAAACTTTTTCTTCTCGGCGCGCAGGAATTTGTGTTCCAGCTTGCTGATAGATTTCATCGCTTTCTTGCGCTCGGAGCCGGTGGTGGCCACCAGCGTGATATCGATGCTGCGGGCTTTGGCCTCCAGCTCGTCGAACAATTTTTCTATTGCGCTATATTCTTCTTTTAATACCAGCGAAGCGTTGGTATGCTTTTGTACAAAATCATTCACCAGGTCTTCCGTACTTTTGAAAAGCGCTTCAGGAGCGAGTTCCAGCTTGTGCATGCGTTGCTGCGCGGTTTCGTCGATCAGCAGGAAAGAGTTGCGCAGGAGCAATACCGGGTAGGGTACTTTATAATAAGCGAAGAGACTTTTTAATTCAAGCCAGTAGGCGATTTCGCCGCCGCCGCCGATGAAAGCGATATCCGGCAGGATGGTTTCCTGGAACATGCCACGCAGGATCACATTAGGGCTGAAACGCTCGGGATGCGCTTCCAGCTCGGCTTCCAGCGCGCTGGCGGTAAACGTGATGCGGGTATTGAGCACCTTCCACTGCTCCCCTTCCTGCACAATACGTTCCCGCATGCCATCCATCAGGTAGAACAGGTTGATCTCACGGGGATTGGCCTGTATCTTATAATGAGCGGATATCTGCTGCAGGGTATCGTTCACGAGGTGTTGCGAACGCTGGTGGAACAATTCGTCCTTTATAACGGGAATGTATAAACGTTTTAAAGCGGGGCTGTCCGGCACCACTACTACCAGGCCATAGCGGCCAAACAGTTCATGGACGAGGAAGAGCGTTGCTTCCTGGATATTGGCATGTTCGAGGTAGGCTTTGCGGAGCAGCTCGATCAGTTCGGCGCCATGCGGCGCGTAGCCAACGGACTGTTGTATCTCATCGATCAGTTTTTGCAGGCCTTCCGGCTGCATGCGGCCTACTGCGCCATGCTGGCTGGTTTCCCAGGTGAGCGTGCGACCTTCGAGGTAGATGCTTCCCAGCTCGTCGAGGTCGGCATCTTCACTGCCCATGTAATATACCGGCACGAAGTTGTGTTGCGGATACTGTTCTTTCAGTGTTGTACACAGCTTGATGGTCTGTAATATCTTATAAACAAAATAGAGATAACCGGTGAAGATATTGGGCTGGTGGGCCGTACAGGCGGTGAAGGTATTATCATTGGCCAGCAGGCGGATATTATCCTGCACGGCCTTTACCGGCGACAGCGAACTGTATTGTTGCTCCAGCGCCGCTACCAGGGCCGCCCTGGGCGTGTTAAACGATTGCCTGGCTTTGATGGCGGCGGCAAAATCGGGATGTATTGGAGAATAGGTGTAAAAAGGTCTGAGCTGCGGATCTTCGGCCAAGAAATCGGTGACCAGCTGATTGAAGTAACCGGTCTTTCCATACGGAATATATTCCATCTATTTAACTAATTACGAATGATCAATATCGAATACATCGAAATTTTTGAATGTACGAAGTTAATCAGTTTCTTGTTTCCCCGATCCATTTGTTGATAAACGGGTGTTTTAGTCTTAGTTTTGAACAAACCGATGATATGAAGATCGCTATCCTTTCGCCGGTGGCCTGGCGTACGCCGCCCCGGCATTACGGCCCCTGGGAGCAGATGGCCTCTAACCTGGCCGAAGGCCTCGTGCAGCAAGGCTTTGACGTAACCCTCTTCGCTACCGCCGATTCTCTTACCCGTGGCCATCTCGCCGCCATCTGCCGCCATGGCTGGGAAGAAGACCGCTCCGCCGATCCGAAGGTAAATGAGTGTATGCATATCAGTTACCTCATGGAGCAGGCAGCGGATTATGACATCATCCACAATCATTTCGATTTTCTGCCCCTCACCTACTCGAAGCTGGTGAAAACGCCGATGATCACTACTATCCACGGCTTTTCTTCTTCCGTTATCATCCCGGTATACCAGCGGTATAATGCCCATGTGAAGTATGTTTCTATCAGTAATGCAGATCGTCACCCGGCGCTCACTTATACAGCCACGGTGTACAATGGCGTGAACACGGCCGATTTTCCGCTGCAATTGCTGGCAGATGATTATCTCCTGTACTATGCCCGTATCCATCCGGAAAAGGGCACACATGAAGCGATCCGCATTGCCCAACAGACTGGCCGCCGCTTGCTGATAGCCGGTATTATCCATCATGAGGCCTATTTCAAGGAAGCAGTAGCGCCGTATATCGACAAAGAGCAGATCATATACCTGGGCGCAGTAGGCGGGCCGCAACGCGGCGAGCTGCTCGGCAAAGCCGCTGCCCTGCTGCATCCTATCGCGATGAACGAGGCCTTCGGCCTGAGCGTGGCCGAGGCCATGCTTTGCGGCACCCCGGTAATTGCGTATAACCGTGGCGCCATGCCGGAGCTGATCAAAGACCGCCACACCGGCTTCCTCGTGCGGGATATACATGAAGCGGCCGCACGGGTAGCCGATATTCCATTGCTATCGCGACAGGCATGCCATGATCATGCCGCAGCAAATTTCAGCACGGAGCGGATGGTGAAAGACTATATAAAGATTTATGGAGAGATGAGACGCTGATCATACGCCATCGGCCTTGATATTGGCCAGCAGCTTTTCGAGGTCGACAGTGGCGAAACCGGAAGCGTAATCGGAAAGACCATAAGGAATGATCAGCTCTTTGTTGTGGATGATGGAACCACAGGAATATAATACATTAGGCACGTAACCTTCACGTTCGTCTTTGTTGGGCATCAGCAGCGGTTCGCGCAGGCGGCCGATCTCGATGCGCGGATCTTGCAGGTCGAGCAAACTGGCCCCGATACAATAAGTGCGCATAGGGCCTACGCCGTGCGTGATCACGAGCCATCCTTCCGGCGTTTCAATGGGCGAGCCGCAATTGCCTACCTGCACAAATTCCCAGGGATACTTCGGTGTTTGCAATATCTGCGGGCTCTCCCAGATATTGATCCTGTCTGAATACATGATGTATGAATTGATCCCGTCGATCCGGGAGATCATCACATACTTGCCATTGATCTGCCTTGGGAACAGCGCCAGGTTTTTGTTCTGCGCGCCTTCGCCATAGAGCGGCATGATCTTGAAATAGTAAAAGTCTTTTGTCTGCAACAACTTCGGCTGAATGGTGATACCGTCGTAAGCCGTATAGGTAGCGTAATAGGTGATATCGCCATCCTGGCCAACGTACTTCACAAAGCGGGCATCTTCAATGCCGCGGCTTTCCGCGTCGGAGTAGGGAAAGATGATACGGTCCGACAGGTCCGTGTCCAGAGAGAAATTCAGCTCATAGTAGGAATCGGCCAGCCAGAGCACTCTTTCGAGTTCTTTCTTGAGCAGATGATCCACCTGGTAGCGCTGCTGCATTTCGCGGATCACTTTTTTCAGGGAGAGGTATTCAAACTGATCTCCCAAACTGTTCTGTATCTCCTGCATCACGGAATCGGGCAGCTTGATGGATACGGCGTTCTGGAAGAAGCTTTGTTTATGGTAGATGGAATTGCGGATCAGTTCTGCTTCATCGATGTAGTTGCCGGCCTCCTCCAGCTTGATCTCGTTGCGTTTGTTGATCAAGCCGCTGCGGAAGGCGATGCAGGAAACATGCCCTTCACCTACGGCGCGGAAGCTGAGGATCACACGTTTCTCTCCTTCTTCAAGGCCGCTCTGGTCAATATCTTCCATCATCGATGGGTTGAAGAAGGCGGCGGACTCAATGGAGTATTCGTTGGTAAAATAAGAGCCGATCAGCAATTTCCTTTTCAGTCCGAGATTGCTGTAATCCACTTGTACAGCGGCGAAGAGATGGCTGACTTTATCAGCGTGGCGTTCGAAGATGCGGGTAATGTTGCGGTGCCGGCGGGAAAATTCGCGGAGAATGGGCGTAAAGGTTTCTTCTACTTCTTCATCGGTCATGGCTGCCACCAGCTGGATGATCGATTTGGCCCTTGCCTCCCCGTTGAAGAAGAAGCGGGCCACTACCCTTTTGAGGTCAGGATAGATCTTTGTGCTTTTCCGTTCGATAGCTAAGCGCATGTTGCATTTTTATATAGTATGTTTCCTGCGGCGGCGCCGCAGGAAACATACTATTTATCAGATGTTGAATCCATCAGGTAATACCATGCCTTTTTTCACAACAACAATGCCGTCTTTCACGGTATATTTTTCAAAGTCGCCATCTTCGAGATGTTTGCCTCCGTTGATATGTACGCCGTTGCCGATGCTACAGTTTTTGTCGATGATGGCATTGTTGATGATACAATCCTCGCCAATGCCCATTGGCGGGAATCCTTTCTCCCGGGCTTTGTTGAGCTCATCCAGCGTTTGGTAATAATCGCTTCCCATGATGTAGGCGTTGGTGATCACGCTGCCTTTCCCGATGCGGGTGCGGATGCCTACTACGCAGCGTTCGAGGCGGCTTGCCATTATAATACAACCATCGGCGATCATTGTTTTTTCCATGGCCCCGGAAATTTTTGCCGGCGGCAGCATACGTGCGCGGGAATAGATGGTCTGGGATTCGTCGAAGAGGTTGAACAGCGGAATATCGTCTGTGAGGCCGATATTGGCTTCAAAGAACGAAGGGATGTTTCCGATATCGGTCCAGTAGCCTTCGTACTGGTAGCTGAATACGCGGCGGTGCGATTCGATGGCGTGCGGGATCAGTTGCTTGCCGAAGTCGGCTGCCTCGGGTTCGTTGTTGAGCATATCGAACAGCACCTGCCGGCTGAAAACATAGATGCCCATAGAGGCCAGGTAGATGCGGCCTTCGTGCTGCATCTCTTCACTTACTTCTGAGGCCCATGGCGGCAGTACGTCTTGTGATGGTTTTTCGGTGAACGATACGATGGCGCCGCTGGCATCTGTTTTCAGGATGCCGAAGTCGGACGCCTCTTTCGCGCTCACGGGTATGGTGGCGATGGATATTTCCGCGCCGGTTTCTATATGATGATCGATGAAGTGGTGGAAGTCCATCTGGTAAAGCTGATCACCGGAGAGGATGAGCACATATTCAAATTCGAAGTTCTCCATATGATGCAGGCATTGCCGCACAGCGTCGGCGGTGCCTTGGTACCAGGTGGGGTTATCGGGGGTTTGTTCTGCTGCGAGGATATCTACAAAGCCCTTATCGAAATTGCTGAAGTGATAAGTGTTTTTGATATGCTTGTTCAGCGAGGCGGAGTTAAATTGCGTGAGCACGAAGATGCGGTTCAGACCGGCGTTAAGACAGTTGGAAATGGGGATATCCACGAGCCTGTACTTTCCTGCCAGTGGTACGGCCGGTTTGGAGCGGCGGCGGGTCAAGGGATATAAACGGGTGCCTGCACCTCCCCCGAGTATTATGGACATAACGGCGTTGGACATAATGGAATTGGTTTAGATGAAAGAATTGATTCACTGCTTATTTCATACTGGAATACACGTCCAGGTATCGCTGCGCGGAGCTGCCCCAGGAGTGGTTTAACTGCATTGCTATGTGCCGGACTTCCTGGAGTTTGCTTTCATCGTGGAATAGTTCCAGTGCCCGTTTGACTGAATAACACGCGTCCCATACGGAGGGTTGAATAAATCTTATTCCAAATCCACCGGGGTCGCCAAAATCGGTAACGGTGTCTTTCAGGCCGCCAATGCTCCTCACGATGGGCACGGTGCCATAACGCAGCGCATACAGCTGGTTGAGGCCACAGGGTTCCACACGGGAGGGCATCAGCAGGAAGTCGCTGCCGGCATATATCAGGTGCGACAATGCTTCGTTATACCCGATATGCAGGTTAAAGCCATAGCCGGTTTCCTCGCGTGTTTGCTGCAACATCCATTCGATGTGCGGTTCTCCGCTGCCCAGTACGAGGAAGTTTACTTCGCCGGGCAATTCGTGGAGGCTGCGGCTGATGATCTCGGGGAGCAGGTCGGCGCCTTTATCGCCTACCAGCCTGCCGATGAAGGATATCAGCGGCAGTGAGGTATCCAGCCCGAAACGCTCGCAGAGGGCCTGTTTGTTGGCATGCTTGCCGTTATCGATCGTGTTCGTGTTGTAGTTGGCAGTGATCATGGGGTCGGTGTTGGGGTCCCATACAACTGCATCGATGCCGTTGATGATGCCCACCGTTTTCGCGCGCTCGCTGCTGATCAGGCTCTCGAGGCCATTGGCCGATGTATACAGCTCTTCCATATATCCCGGCGATACTGTAGTAACACGCCAGGCACATTTGATAGCGGCAGCCAATGGATTGATGGCGCCGTTCCAGTCCAGCAATCCTGATTTCCAGAGATCGAAGGAAGGGATGAGGTAGAGTTTATCCCATCCAAACTGGCCCTGGTACTGGGCATTGTGGATGGTGAGCACAGAAGGTACTTCTTTCAAACGGGAATATTTGTAGCCCCAGCTCATCAGGAAAGGGATCAATCCTGTATGATGATCATGGCAATGGATCACATCCGGCTGGTGCTGCCACTCGTTGATCCAGTCCAGTACTGCAATCTGAAAAGCCAGGAAACGTTCGGTATCGTTGGGATAACCATATACGCCGGGCGTATCGAGCAAACCCGGGATATCTACTAAATAAAGGTCGAAGTCGAGCACATTGTGTCTTTCCTTCAATACATTGAAATGATACCATTGATGGCCCAGCCACATGCCGGCCTGATGTACCACATCAAATTCGTGCGTATCGTAAAATTTTGTTCTGTAGGCCGGCAGTACCACTTTGGCGATGCTGCCCAGCTGGTGCTGGTATTTGGGCAATGCCCCTACCACGTCACCTAGTCCGCCTACTTTGGCTACCGGGTAACATTCCGCGCTGACGTGTAAAATCTCCATGCTGATAAATTAGATAATGCTTATTAAGTTAATGTGTAAAAACAACAAAACAAAATTTTCTTAAATTGCTTGTATCCTCGCGTAAATATTGGTTGTCATGTAAAAACTAAGCTCATGGATTTCGGTCGTGTTCCTTCTTCCCAATTAGCGGAAATAGACTTCAAACTCGCCGCAGAGCCGCAGTTCAACAAACAAGTGCTGAAAGGCAAGCGCGCAAAGAAACCTTTGCTATACTCCGGATGCGCCAAATGGGGCCGCAAGGAATGGATCGGCAAGATCTATCCCAAAGGCACCAGGGAAACGCAGTTCCTGCAAGAGTATGTAAAACATTTCAACAGCATTGAACTGAATGCCACCCACTACCAGATCTACGGCCCTGACACCATCCGGCGTTGGGCGGAAAAGGCCAAGGGGCTTGACTTCCGCTTCTGCCCTAAAGTACCGCAATCGATCAGCCATTACAGCACCTTGATCAATGCCGGCGAACGCACCACAGAATTCCTGGAAGGCGTGCTGGCATTCGGCAAACATCTCGGCCCTATCTTTCTTCAGTTAAGCGATAAATTCTCTCCGTCGCGGAGAAACAATCTTTATCAATACATCGCCTCCCTGCCCAAAGACCTGCAATTCTTTGTAGAAGTGCGACACCCGCAATGGTTCGAAGATGAGGCCATCCGCCTGGAATTTTTTGATCAGCTGCAAAAAAATAATATCGGCGCCGTGATCACGGATGCCGCCGGCAGAAGGGATTGCGCGCATATGCACCTCACGGTGCCAAAAGCGTTTATCCGCTTCGTTGGCAACAGCCTGCATCCTACGGATTATACACGTATCGACGATTGGGCCAACCGTATCAAATACTGGCTGGACAAAGGTTTACAGGAACTATATTTTTTCATGCACATGCATGATGAAGCGCTATCGCCCGATCTGGCGGCCTATGTGGCTGACAAGCTGGAAGAGGTGTGCGGCGTGGCGGTAAAAAAGCCGCAGTTTGTAGCGGAATAATGCAGTAGAATATTTATCTTTATTACTCTTCCCGCAACAGCAGGTACTGCTAATATTATTTTATCTTTTTTTGGAGTATTTTAATCAGGGCTTTATCCATGCTTGAAACAGGCGGCATACCGGCTTGATCTATGCTGTTAATATGCTATTGATATATTACCCGGGCATGCTATTGCCATATTACCCGGGCTCACGCCCGGGCCTACGGGGCTGATCATAGCGTAACCTACGTTTTATCTACCGGGCTTTCGCCCCTACGGGGCGATATGTTGGTAGACCGCATTGCATCTACCAATATGCCGCCCCGTAGGGGCGGTAGCAATTGTATTGATCAAGCCCGGGTATCAAAATATGATCTACGCTATGATCAGCCCCGTAGGGGCGATAGCTCGGTAGACCGGTAGACCCGGGTAAACCCCGGGTTGAAAAAGACCGGTTGAAATATTATTTTCGCCCTTTCAAAACCGGTACATTCATCATGCGCGACAAGCTAGAGCAATTGGCCCAACAACTGGAAGGCACGCTTTATACAGACGATACCATGCGGACGCTTTATGCCACCGACGCATCGGCATACCGCGAAATGCCACTGGCGGTGGCCATTCCCGCGGGCATCAAAGACCTGAAAACACTGATCACTTTTGCCAATACTCACCATACTTCGCTGATCCCCCGCACCGCCGGCACTTCGCTCGCCGGACAGGTGGTAGGCAATGGCATCATCACCGATGTGTCCCGTCATTTTACAAAGATCCTGGAGTTAAATAAAGAAGAAGGATGGGTACGTGTACAGCCCGGCGTAATCCGCGACGAGCTGAATATGTACCTGAAGCCGCATGGCTTCTACTTCGGCCCGGAAACGTCCACAGCCAACCGCGCCATGATCGGCGGGATGGTGGGCAATAATTCCTGCGGCTCTAACTCGGTGGTATATGGCAGCACACGCGAGCATCTGATGGAAGTGAAAGCACTGCTCAGCAATGGTGAAGAAGTTACTTTC
Source organism: Chitinophaga vietnamensis (assembly GCF_902167635.1). GTDB lineage: Bacteria > Bacteroidota > Bacteroidia > Chitinophagales > Chitinophagaceae > Chitinophaga > Chitinophaga vietnamensis. The sequence continues at coordinate 755,059 of NZ_CABHMS010000002.1, read as the reverse complement.
GGCGAGCTGGATACCGAAGCGTTCCACGCCAAATGCGAAGGACCTGATACCCTCGAAACCCGCGTCTATAAACAGATACGGACGGCGCTCAGCGACTACCGCCACCAGGAAGAGATCCGCCGTGAGTTTCCGAAGAAGAGCATCCCGCGCCGCAACACCGGCTACGCCGTAGACCTCTTGTTAGAAACAGCGCCTTTCACCGCCGGCGCCGAAAATTTCAATTTCTGTAAACTCATCGCCGGATCAGAAGGCACCCTGGCTTTCATCACCGAGATCAAACTACACATCGATCCGCTGCCGCCGAAAGAAACAGGACTGCTCTGCATCCATTTCAATAACATCGATGAATCCCTGCGCGCGAATGTGCTGGTAATGGACTTCAAACCCAGCGCCAGTGAGCTGATCGACCATTACATCCTCGAATGCACGAAAGATAATATTGAACAAAGCAAGAACCGTTTCTTTGTACAGGGAGATCCCGGCGCAATCCTCGTAGTGGAGTTCTGCCGCGACACCCGCGAAGCAGTGACGGAAATTGCCAGTCGCGTGGAAGCCACGCTGCGTGCGGCCGGACTCGGATATCATTTCCCGCTCCTCTTCGGCGACGACACCAAAAAAATATGGGCCCTGCGCAAAGCAGGTCTGGGCTTGCTCAGCAACCTCCCCGGTGATGAAAAGGCCGTTCCGGTGATTGAAGATACCGCCGTGGCCGTGGAAGACCTTCCCGCCTTCATCCGCGACTTCAACGATATCCTGAAAAAATACGATCTCTACGCCGTACACTACGCCCATGCGGGCAGTGGCGAGATCCACCTCCGCCCTATCATCAACCTGAAAACAACAGCAGGCAACCAACTTTTCCGCACCATCGCGGAAGAAATTGCGACCCTCGTAAAAAAATATCATGGCTCGCTGAGCGGCGAACATGGCGACGGCCGCCTTCGCGGCGAATTCATCAAACAGATGGTGGGCGAACGCAATTACGAACTGCTACGACAGGTGAAATACACCTGGGACCCGGATAATATCTTCAATCCTAACAAGATCGTAGATACGCCGTCTATGAACAGCATGCTGCGTTACGAGCCAGGTAAGGCAGCGCCGAAACTCAATACCATCTTCCATTTCCCGGACCAGACCCTCCTGCAACATGCGGAGCAATGCAATGGTTCGGGCGACTGCCGCAAAACGCAACTCAGCGGCGGCACCATGTGCCCCAGCTACATGGCCACCCGAAACGAAAAAGATACCACCCGCGCACGCGCCAATATCCTGCGCGAGTTCCTCACGAACTCCACGAAGGAAAATAAATTTGACCACCAGGAGATCTACGAAGTACTGGACCTTTGCCTGGCCTGCAAGGGGTGTAAGTCGGAATGCCCGTCCAACGTGGATATGGCCAAACTAAAGATGGAGTTCCTGCAACATTATTACGATGCCAACGGCGTACCGATGCGCGCAAGGATGATCGGCAATTACTCCAGACTATCGGCCTTAGCCGCAATCCTGCCGGGCCTGTACAATGGTCTTATTCATAACTCCTTCACCGGTGGATTGATCCGTAAATTTTCCGGCTTTGCGCCGAAACGCTCACTGCCAGGGCTTTACAAGACAACCTTACGGAAATGGTTCAAGGAAAAGTGGCCGCAGGAAAAACAAGGCGTGGCCAACAAAAAAGTATATCTCTTCTGCGATGAGTTTACCAATTATAATGATACCAGCATCGGTATCAAAGCGGTACAGTTACTGCACCGCCTCGGTTACGATGTGCAGATGATAGACCATCCGGAAAGCGCGCGGGCATATATGTCCAAAGGATTGTTGCGCAAGGCGCGCGAATTGGCAGAGGAAAATGTTCGTATATTCAGCACCGTTATTAACGACGAAACGCCGCTACTCGGCGTAGAACCTTCTGCCATATTGAGTTTCAGGGATGAGTACCCGGACCTGGTGAGAGAAGGATTAAGAACCGATGCCCGGCAACTGGCAAAAAATGTGTTCCTGATCGACGAGTTCCTGGCGAACGAAATTGATAAAGGCGCTATTACAGCGGCGGCATTCACGACTGAAAAGCAATATATCAAACTGCATGGGCATTGCCAGCAAAAGGCGCTGTCATCGGCCCTGCACAGCAAGAAGATATTATCGCTCCCGCAAAATTATACCGTGGAGCTGATCCCTTCCGGCTGCTGTGGCATGGCGGGTTCTTTCGGTTATGAAAAAGAACATTATGATATCAGCATGCAGATCGGCGAGCTGGTATTGTTCCCGGCGGTGCGTAATGCGGTCGAAGGCACGATCATTGCGGCGCCCGGCACCAGTTGCCGCCACCAGGTGAAAGACGGCACCGGCGTAAAGGCCCTGCATCCGGTAGAGATACTGTTCAATAGTTTGAAATAATTATTCTTCCACCGGCATCACGCTAAGCGGCGGTGTGCCGGTAGCCTCGCGGATGATATTAGTGTTCGGCGGCAGGTAGTAATCACTGCGGCCGCCGCCACTGCTCATCATAAAACCTTTGTCGGGCGAATAGGCAAAACCGTAGTCTTTCACGCTGCGGTTCTTATCGCCGAAAGGCAGGTCGGTAGTGACTTTGAGCAGCTCCTCCCATTTGCCGCCGGCGCTGCGCAGCCATTGATTATTGAAATAACCGGTACGGCGGTGTTGGTCTGACCCGCTGAAATCTTCCAGGAAAGACCCCATTCCCCGCAGGTACTGCAGTCCTGGCCGGCTGATCTTCGCGATCATCTTCCAGTGATGATCTACATAAAAAAACATACTGATCACCGTTTGATTTTTTGCGCTGTCTGGCACCGCATGATACAGGAACTTGCAGGTATCGCCGGCTTTCCAGGCGTACACCCAGTGGGTATGCATACCGGAACCTTCGCCACCAAAGCGGTTATAGACCACTCCCTCCCCGTTTTTCAGCAAAGTTGCACGATCTCCTTCTGCCGCTTCATTACGGTTGTTGTGCCCGTATTTATCGTCCCAGACAGAAAAGATCACGCGCCTTTCTTTACCACTGTTCACCTGTATGCCGCCATAGAAGCCATCGCCCGAATACGCGGAATAGTAGGTATGGTGCGGATCTTCACCGGGTGGCACCACGATCTCATTGTAGAGCCATTCGATGTCTTTGACATCAGTACGATACCATAAGGTGAGATAAGCCGCATTGAGCCGCTTTACAGGATGGCCGGGCAATTGCCGGGTACTGTCCAGCGAAGCGGGCGTAACAACCGGGATATTTTGCGCAGCGGCCTGCAAACAGCTTGCTGTACACAATACCATCAATAACTTCTGGTACATAGCGCGAAGGATTTATTACAGGGAAGATAATCCGCCTGATCGAAATAATTTGTTAAAGCCAGCGGTAGATAAATTGGCGCTCAGCCTACGGGGCCGAGGTAGAGCTGCGTATCGTAATGGAATTTCACCATGCGGTTTTCCTGGTGTTGTTCGAAGATATCTTCCAATGCCTTGATCATGGGCGTATAGGCCGGATGGTGCTCGTCTGGCGCATAGGAAGAGGAAAGCAGGCGGCCTTTGAGGCCGGTGAAGTCGAATAGCTGGGCATTCTGGAAAGTATGGTGTATATATGGATGCGGCGCAAAGAAGTTGGCTAACTGCGACGCCCCTACGTTTTTATGATTCACTTCTTTGTAGTCGGTACCGAAGCGTTGCAGCAGTTTTTCGTAATCTTTTTCAAAGGGTGTGCTCATGCTTCGTTTGTTCCAGATGAGCGCTACATGTGCGCCGGGCCTGGCGATGCGGCGAAATTCCGCTTTGGCGGCGGCGGCATCGAACCAGTGAAAGGCCTGACCAGCTACGATCAGGTCTACGCTATGATCCGGCAGCGTAGTTCGTTCAGCCGTTCCCGTTATAGCGGTAAACTGCGGGTAACGTTGCAGCAGGGAGATCATGCGTTCGCGCATTTCTGCGTTGGGTTCTACTGCCATCACGGGGTTACCGTTGTGGAGGAAAGGCAATGCGGAGATGCCTGTGCCTGCGCCAATATCGGCCACTATCGTTGTTTTCAGCAGCCCCGCCTCTTTTTCCAGGTAAGGTATCAGCGCATCCGGATAATGCGGCCGATACTTGACATAGTTATCGACGCGGCTGCTGAAGCGTTCTGTATTCTTCATAAATTATTCTCCCAACCCTTTGGGTTTCTTTTCTTCATTACCATGGGCTTCCAGTTCGGCCAGCTTTTTCTTGCCATAAGACATCTTCGTGATCAGCACATACAGCACCGGTACGCTGAAGATGGCCAGCAGCGTGGCTGCCAGCATACCGCCTACTACGGTGAAGCCTATATTAACACGGGAGGCGGCGCCGGCGCCTTTCGCCAGGCACAAAGGCAACACCCCCAGAATAAATGCGAAGGAAGTCATGAGGATCGGCCTGAAACGCAGCTTCACCGCCTCCAGCGTGGCTTCCATCAAAGGCATGCCTCTGTCTACACGCTCTTTACAGAACTCTACGATCAGGATGGCGTTCTTCGCGGCCAACCCGATCAAAGTGATCAAACCGATCTGTGAATATACGCTATTCGCCTGCTTGCTGAGGAACAGCGCCACAATGGAGCCGAACAGCGCGATAGGCACGGCCAGCAGCACCGACAAAGGCACCGACCAGCTTTCATACAAGGCGGTTAACAGGAGGAATACAAAGAGGATCGACAAGATGAAGATCATGGTGCTCTTGTTGCCCGCTTCAATTTCCTGCAAGGATACGTTGGCCCATTCGTAACCGAAGTTGGCCGGCAATGTTTTAGCGGCCACCTCTTTCAATGCCTCGATCGCATCACCGCTACTGTAGCCCATTTTCGCGTCCCCGTCAATTTCCACGGAGCGGTACAGGTTGAAGTGGTTGATCACCGGCGCGCCGGCGCCTTTCCTGGAAGTGATCAGCGCGCTCAATGGCACCATCGTACCGGTATTATTGCGTACATAGTAAGTAGCGAGGTTGTCGATACTGGTACGGTAGGCCGAATCAGCCTGCATCACCACGCGGAAGCTGCGGCTGAACCGCGTGAAATCATTCACATACAATCCGCCCAGATAGGTTTGCAATGCGTTGAACACATCGCTCACGGCCACGCCCAGCTGTTTACATTTATCTCTGTCTACATCCACATTGAATTGTGGCGTATTGGTACTGAAGAAAGCATATGCCCGCGCAATCTCCGGCCGCTGGTTGGCGGCCATGAGGAACTGCCCCATCACCTGTGTGAACTGGGCCAGGTCGGGATTGCTCTTTTGCTCCAGTATAAAAGAGAAACCGCCGGAAGTACCCATCCCGCGCAGGGTGGGCGACGGAATACAAATGATCGTAGCGCCTATGATGCGGCTTACTTTTCCTTGTATGCGGCCTAATACCGCGCCCATATTATCGCCATGCGGATAGCGCACATCCCAGGGTTTGAGGCTCACGAAGAATGTACCGGAGTTGGGTTTGGTAGCATTGGCCACGAAGTTGATACCCGAGATACCGAAGAAGTGATTCACGGCGCTGTCGGCCAGCAATATCTGGTTGATCTCTTCCACAACGGCTTTCGTGCGCTCGGATGAAGCCGCATCGGGCAGTTCCACGGCGATGAAGAGCGCGCCCATATCTTCCTGCGGCACAAAGGTGGTGGGTGTTTTCTTGAACAGGTATCCTGCGATCACGAAGATGATCGCCAGCACCACCAGCATGATCGGCGTTTGATGGATCGCATGTTTCACGCCGTTGGCATAACGGTTGGTCACCCTGCCGAACCATTCATTGAATTTGAAAAATATTTTGTTGAGGCCATGCGATTTCTGGCTGAGATGTGCAGGCCGCAGCAAAATGGCCGTGAGCGCGGGTGTGAACGACAGGGCCAGGAAGGCCGACAACAATACCGAGAACGCAATCGTGAGCGCAAACTGCTGGTATAGCCGCCCGCTCACACCGGGGATGAAAGCCACCGGCACAAATACGGCCGCCAATATCAATGCAATGGCAATTACCGGCGCCTGCACTTCCGACATGGCTTTGAAGGTAGCTTCCCGCGGCGACATCAGGTCTGCATCAATATGATGCTGCACGGCCTCCACCACCACGATGGCATCATCCACCACAATACCGATAGCCAGCACAAAACCGAACAGTGTGAGGGTATTGATGGAGAAGCCCAGGAGTTTGAAGAAGATGAAAGTACCAATGAGCGATATGGGGATCACCAGGATGGGGATGAGCGTGGCGCGCCAGTTCTGGAGGAATACGAATACCACGATCACCACCAGTGCAAGCGCTTCCAGGAAGGTCTGGATCACTTCATCGATAGATATCTTTACGAAAGAGGTGGTTTCAAAAGGCACCAGCCATTTCACATCTTCCGGGAATGATTTGGAAAGTTCGGTCATCTTGGCGATCACGCGGTCGTTCACATCGAGCGCATTGGCGCCGGGGGCAAGATAGATGGCCATCCCGCTACCGGTTTTACCATCCGCTTTGGCTTCGATCGCATATGTGAAGGAGCCCAGGTTGATACGGGCGATATCCCGCAGCCGGACAAGCGAGCCGCTGGCGCTTTTGGCCACTACCACGTTACCAAATTCTTCTGAGGTGGCGAGGCGGCCTTTTACGCTTACCGTATATTCAAATGCCTGTGAATTGCCCATGGGCGGTGCGCCGATGATGCCGGCAGGCACCTGCTGGTTTTGTTCGGTGATGGCGGCGGCTACATCTTTCGCGGTGAGGCCGAGGGAGGCCATCTTGTCGGGATTAAGCCAGATACGCATACTATAGTCCTGCGAAAAGGCGTTCACATCACCCACGCCGGGCAAGCGGGCCAGCTCGGGCTTCAGATAGATATTGACGTAGTTATCAAGAAACTCACGGGTATGCGTGCCTTTGGGCGAGTTCAGCGCGAGCACCATGAGCATATCATTGGAACGCTTCTTAACGGTTACGCCTACACGCCGTACCTCATCCGGGGTACTGGGCAATGCGAGGCTCACGCGGTTTTGTACATCCAGCGTGGCGATATCCGGATCGGTACCGAGGTTGAAGGTAACGGTGATGCTCATGGAGCCATCGTTGGCGCTCACGGATTGTATGTACATGGCCCCGGGGGTACCGTTCACCTGGTTTTCGATCGGCGTGGTCACGGTTTCTTCCACGGTGGTGGAGTTAGCGCCCACATAGTTGGCCCTCACGTCTGTTACAGGCGGTGCGATATCTGGCAACTGCGCGATGGGCAGGTTAAACATACAGATCAACCCTACAATCACGATGATGATAGCAATAACGATCGTAGTATTCTTGCGCTCTATAAATGTTTTCGAGATCATGCTGTGAAGGCTGTTTAGGATTTATGGTTTACCTGGTGCCGCGCCGGCAATATTCACGGTGTCGCCCGGCCTTACTTTCTGCAATCCTTCTACCACTACCTTGTCGCCTGCATTGAGACCGCTGTTAACGATCAGCATGGTATCGGTGACGGCGCCGGGCACGATAGATTTCGGCACGATCACGTTAGCGGGAGAAAGCGTATATACACTGGTTTCGGAAAGGTTCTGTATGATGGCTTTCGCCGGGATGGCAAGCTGGTTGGCGGGCGTAGCGTATTGCATCACCACCACGGCGCTCATGCCTGATTTGAGCAGGCCTTCGGCATTCGGAAATTCGAGGCGTACGCGTACGGTGCCGGTTTGCGGATCTACTGCGTTGTTAACGGTGAGCACCTTGCCGGGCTGCGGATAACGTTCGCCGGTCATGAACTGGACAAAGAATTTTTTGTCGGACTGCGTTTTCATAAATTCCTGCAAGCGTCCCTGCGGGATGTCGAAGTCGGCATACATAGGATTTTCATTCACGAGGGTGTTGATCACCGTCTGGCCGGCGTTCACGATATCTCCCACCCTGATCTGGACGATGCCGATCTTTCCGCTTACGGGCGCGCGCATCATGGCGTGGTTCACATCGGTGCCGGCGCGGGCTACGGCGGCCCTGGCGGCGGCTACATTGGCTTCCGATGTTTGCACGGCTGTGGAGGCCTGGTCTACCGTTTGTTTGGAGATCGCGTCATGATCGAGCAGGGTTTTGTAGCGGTCATAGTCGCGTTTCTTCAGGGCGAGGTCGGCTTCGGCCTGCTGCAGGGTGGCGGCCACCTGTCCATAAGCGGCGTTGTAGCGGCTTTTATCGATCTCGTACAGCACCTGTCCTTTGCTCACATTGCTGCCATCTTTCGCACGGATAGCTTCGAGGTAGCCGGTAACATCCGAGCGGAGCTGTACGATGTTATTGGCTTGCAGGGTGGCCGGGAATTTCTCTGCTACTGTATAGGATGCGGGCTGCACAGGCACCGCTACCACGGTGGCTTTCATGTGCGCCATCATCGCTGCCTGCCCCTGGTCCTTTTTACCGCCGCCACAGGCGCTCAGCATCACTGCTGCTACCAGAACAATATTTCCTTTGTAATTTTTCACATACATATGAAGTATCAATTACGATTGACGAATGAAGAATGACGGTAGAAACCTTATCTGATGCGGCCCGTGGCCTTGTCGAGATCTGTTTTGCTGATCAGGGCGTTGAGCATGGCGTTGACGTAATCGCTCTGCGCCTGCGACAGCTGGCTTTCGGCGGAGATCACATCGAGGCTGGTAGCCACGCCCTGGTCGAACTTCAGCACGATCCTTTCGTATATGCCCTGCGTGAGGTCCATATTCTTTTTGTTGGTGGCATACAGGGCCATGTTATTCTGATAGTTCACATTGGCGTTCTTCACTTCCACCTTGATCTGTTGGGCCAGGTAGTCCAGATCGTTCTTTGATTTCTCCAGCGTGATCCTGTTCTCCCTTATCTGGTGCAGCCTTTCGGTGCCGTTGAAGATGGGCCATGACAGCGACAGTCCCAGTGTAGAGGCGCCGAAGCCTGTTTTATAAAGGTCCCCGAATTTGTCGGAGAAATAGTTATAGCCGTAGTTAATGAATCCGTTCAGCGATGGCAGGAAGCCCAGGCGCTTGCTTTTGAGGTTCAGCTCATTGAGCGCAATCTGGGTAGACTGGATACCATATTCCACACGGTCTTCCACGCGGTAGTTGGAAGTGTCTGTGACAAAGGATTCCAGGGGGATGTCCTTTACGGTTTCGCGGAGCGTAAGCTGGCTTTCCTGCGGCATGCCCATCTGGAACTTGAGTAACTGTACCGTATATACGAGAAGGCGGATCTGGTTTTCTGTCTGGGTAAGGATATTATTATAGGAGACGGTGATGCGGTCTACATCCACGCGTTCGGCTACGCCGGCATCGTAGCGCGACTTCGTATCTTCCAGTGTTTTTCTGAGCTGGGCAAGATTGGCTTGCGACAGGCGGATATTTTCCTGGCTGGTGAGCACGGCGTAATAGGCCTTGGTAATGGCTACGCGGGTATCGATAGCGGTACGGGTATACGATTTTTCGGCGAGGCCGGTATATACCCTGGCGGCTTTGAGGCCGAGGAAATAATCGCTGTTGAAGATGGTTTGATTGGCTTGTCCCAATACGTTGGAAGAGAAACGGGTACCAAACTGCACGGGGATCTTTTTATCATAGTTGCCGCTGGCGATGTCGGGGATCAGGGAGGTGGCGAGTTTCAGGTTATCGTTAAATCCGCCGGTGATCACGGCATGCGGCAACAGCTTGCCAGTGGCCTCTTTCACTTGTTCTTCCGAAAATCTGGTATCGAGATGGGCGTTTACCACATCATGATGATGGGCGAGGCCGTACTGGATACAATCGTTCAGGTTGAAAGCAAAAGGCCCCTGCTGCGTTGTGTCTGCCTGCGCGTGAACAGCCTGGAATCCTGACAGAGAAAGCATACTTAACAGCAAATGGATACAACGCATACTTGTTACTTTGAAAGTATATGATGATTGACAGATACTTAACAACAAATCAAGGAAAAAGTTGTAAATGGCTGTGGATGATCAGCTTTCTGCTTTTCCTATTAGTTCGTATATTGCTATCTGCTAAAACGCTATTACGCCTATTATGTCAATGTCTGTTATCAAGGAACCTAAACCTGAACACCGTGAATTTGAGCTGGAGCGGTTAATCCTCTTCAGTGATGCGGTATTTGCTATTGCTATCACCTTATTGATCATCGAAATCAAGCTGCCCCACATCCCGGACAATACGCCTATTAAAGATTATATGACGTATCTGCGGCCTACTATGATTGAATTTTTCACATTTGCGGCCAGCTTCTTTTTTATTGGCAACTTCTGGAAACGCCATCTGCAAATTTGTCGTTTTCTGCAACACTATGATGAAGGGTTGATACACCGCAACCTCTTCTTTCTGTTCTTTATCGTTGCCTTTCCTTTTTCGGCTTCGGGCGTTATACACGTTACGCCGCATTTCATTTTACCGTTGTTCATCTATCTGTCTGACCTGGGTGGCTGTCTGGCAGGGCTTTTCTGGATATCTTACTATATCTTCCAGAAAAATCCGGCGCTGACCATTGCGGGTCATCATACAGAAAAAGAACTACTGTATCAGAAGTATAAATATGGTTTCATGACAATGGCTACGGGTTTCACCTGTATAGCAATGGTCTATTTTCTTTTTCCCGACAACATTACATATCAGTACCTGAGCTACTTCTCTATCCCATTGTTGACGGTGATCAACCATTTCAGGATAAAGATCAAGAAACGGAACACACTTCGCGCGGTACATGTGGGGGACAAATCACATTAAATTTATTGAAAAATTACGAATTACGAATTAAGAATTACGGATTTGTGCGGAGATCAAATGATCTCCACAAATCCGTAATTCTTAATTCGTAATTCGTAATTCGCCGTTAAACGGCCGCAGGCTGTTTAACCATCATACCATATCTGCCGGTGTCGAGCACGCTCCAGTCGTAGTTACCGGTGATCCATGAACGAAGTACGGAAACATATCTCAGCATTTCATAGTCCAGTTCGGTGTTGGTGAGTGGCAGCAATTTTTCGAGCGCAGCGAAAATGGCTACTTCTTCGTTGTGCATACGTGCGGCTTCAAACAGCGCATCCTGCAGCGACAGCTGTTGCTCGTGTTGCAATACAAGTACGAGGTTATGTACATCGCCTTGTGCAGATTCTTTCTGGCAGGAGAAGATATCATTGGCCCAGCATACGATATTATTACAGGCGAGCATGAGGCGTTTGAGCAGGGCATGTTGAAGGAGAGAGTCGGGCAGGTAGATCTTTTCGATGATGTCGATGGCTTCCACATCAGCGAAGAGTGCGCCGGTATAGGGGCGCATGCGTACGTAATCGGCTACAGACGGGATGATGCGGGCTTCGCGGTTGTCGGCCTCCCAGAGGCAGGAGTCGAAATAGTCCTGCATGCTTCTGATGAAACGGAGCCGCCATGCGGGTGTGCTGATGGCGCGCATACGTTCCCAGATGCTGCTGAGGGCCGCTGGCAACGGGCCGCCGTTGGCAAGGGTCACGATTTTGTTCTGATGGAGGATGTCCATCAGGCCGGCCATAATACTGCGCAGATAGGCTGCTTGTTTGCCGGTGGGGGCTTCATCACATTGATCATCGAGGATGAAGAGCCAGGTGTTGAAGTCGGCGATCAGGCATAGTTCATCGAGTGCCGCATCCGGGAATGCGCGGGCAGCCAGCCAGGCGAAGCGGCCCCTCTCGAAACGGGCGAGCGCCCTTTCATCAGTGATAAGGCCATACTCCTGTACCCATGCGGTGATGTGTTGTTGTGCGGCGCTTACATGGAGGTTCAGACGGGAAGGAAACGGATACTTGATCCTGGGGATTTGGATAGTGTTCATGTGTCAGTGTTTTACGTTTACTATTCGGGTTTCAGAAAATGCACAGGATGCCCATCACGCCCTTGGGCGTGGCCGCTAGGATAGTTTGCTACAGGCATAGGAAGACCTGTAGCCTCAAGGTGGCCGTTGTGAGCCGGTTAACAGTAAAACGATATAGCTAAAATTATGCAGGCAGTACGTTGGCATAACAATACTGGACGCCGGTGGCGTGCTTTCTGGCTAACTGATATTAGACAATACCTGTTACACTTTTGCTTCGCTCATGGAACTTTTGAGATGTTGCAAAACCATTGGCAATGCCAGATGGAACCAGCTGGTAAAGCTGTCCGGCTCCTGCTCTATTAACGACAGAACCTGGTTGGCAGACAGATATCTGTAATCATTAACTTCTCCCTTATCGGGAAATATTGCTCCGTTGTAAACACCAAGGAACACGTGATCATATTCGTGTTCGGTGAGGCCATTATTGAATACGGTTTTGTAAGTAAAAGAAAAGATTTCTTCCAGTTGACAATCAAAACCCAGCTCTTCGTGTAAGCGCCGGTGAGCGCCTGCGACAGTAGTTTCACCCGGAAGCGGATGACTGCAGCAGGCATTGGTCCATAATCCGCCGGAATGGTATTTGTCGAGCGCACGCTGTTGCAGCAGCCAATCGCCCGCATCGTTGATTATAAAAACAGAAAATGCCCGATGGAGCATGCCCTTATAATGGGCTTCCATCTTTTCCATTGTACCCACTTCCTCATCGTATTCGTTCACCAGGATGACTTCAGGATGTTTCATAGCAAAGCAAAGATACTTTTTAAAAACTGTTAGCGATCAGCAGTTTGTCATTTCAGTTGAAAGAAAAGGGCTAGTAAAAACACACCGGCTGTACGTTTGAATGGTTACTCCATGCTTTAATGGTCACTGAATAAATATACAATAATAACTGAAAAATCAGGAAATTATTATTCATTTTCTGATTTTCGGATGTAGGAATTTTCGGATTTTTGTAAAATGGCAGAAGACTTACAAATCATCGAAGGCGACAAAGCAACGCAATACCGTTCCCTCATCCCGCAGATCAAAGGACTGATCGAGGGAGAGCCTGATCTGGTGGCCAACCTGGCCAATATCACCGCAGCGCTGAAAGAACAATTCAATTGGCTGTGGACAGGCTTCTACCTCGTCAAGGGCGAGGAACTGGTGCTCGGCCCTTTCCAAGGCCCCGTAGCGTGTACCCGTATCCGTAAGGGACGCGGCGTATGCGGCGCCAGCTGGCAACAAGCCGCCACGCTCATTGTACCGGATGTTGAAGCATTTCCCGGTCACATCGCGTGCAGCAGCCTCTCTCGCTCCGAAATCGTAGTACCCCTGATACGCAACGGCGAAGTGAAAGCCATACTGGATGTAGACAGCGAGCTGCTGAATCATTTTGATCACACCGATCAACAGTTCCTGGAAGAAATTGTGGCACTAATTCTGATATAAAGCGGGACGATATTATTTGTTCATTTTTATTGAGAAGCCTGCTATGTTTTTTTTCAGAAAGAAAAGAAGTGAATCAGTAATACCAGCATCATTACTTGCTTTTATGGCAACAGACATTCATTCGCACCTGGTACCAGGCGTGGATGATGGCGTGCCCGACACCAACACCGCCATCGGCTATATTGCACAACTGCAAGCCATGGGCATCAGCAAGATCATCACCACGCCGCATATCATGATGGATCGCTATCCCAACTCCACCGACACCCTGGAAGCTCCCTACCGCGCGCTTAGCCAGGCATTGGTGGCTGCCGGCATACATCTCCCCTTCCACTACGCCGCAGAATATTATATGGATGAAGCCTTCGAGCAGGTGATGAAATCACCGCTGCTCACCATCAGCGGCAACTATGTGTTAGTGGAAATATCCTTTATGGTACCACCTCCACAATTTTTCCAATGGCTGTTTGAATTACAGGCCGCCGGCTACCAGCCAGTGCTGGCCCATCCTGAACGTTATGCCTACTATCATAAAGACTTTGAAGCCTACCGCACCATCAAAGACCGCGGCGTATTGCTGCAAATGAACCTGCTATCCCCCACCGGCTACTATGGCAAGCATATCCAGCAAGCCGCCGACAAGCTACTAGCTGCAGGCCTGATCGATCTCACCGGCACCGACCTCCATCACGAAAAACACCTGCGGGCTATCGCAGGTATTGCTAATGATAAAAAGTTAAGGAATACACTGGAGCGGTATCCTTTTAAGAATAGTATATTATGAGCGAATATTGTTTGGCTCAGGATTATAAGGATTGAAAGGATTACCAGGATTTTTTTACAGGATTAAAAAAGATTTTCCTGATTTAACGCGAAGATGATTCAAGCGAAGAGGCCCTTGAAGCGCTTTGAGCGCTTCAAGGGCTGGAACCTCGTTGATCTTCCCATTAATCTTCGTTAATCCTTATTAATCCTGATAAAAAAATCCTGGTAATCCTTTCAATCCTTATAATCCTGAGCCAGACAACCTTCGCTTACCGCAACAACACCACACTCCCCGTTTGCTTGCGCGCCTGCTGCCGGCTGTCGGTGTAGGTGAGCACCCATACGTAGGCGCCGGCGGCGGCGGGACTTCCTTTGAAAGTGCCGTCCCAACCGCGTTCGGGGCTGTTGGTCTGGAATATGAGTTGTCCCCAGCGGCTATACACCGCGAGGCGATAACCGGTAACATCATCGTTTACTTTTGCGCGGAAGAGGTCATTGCGGCCATCATTGTTGGGTGTGAAGGCCGTGGGCACGTATACGGCGCATTGCCGCCCGATGCGCTGAATGGAAGCGCTGCCTGTTGTACTGCAGCTGTTAACATCTTTCACACGGAAGCGGTAGTTGCCGCTTTCGAGATGCTGGAATATACTATCTGGCTGCCAGGGCCCTGGTTCCAGGCTATAGGCGTATGGCGGCGTGCCGCCGGTTAATTGCACCGCAATTTTCCCGTCGATGGATTCGGAGCAGCTGATATCTTTTGTGAATACCTGTTGTATCAATAGCCGATCAGGTTCCTGTAAGGTGCTGCCAGTACGGTTCTCACAGGCCGCTGCATCGCGGACCTGAAATTCGTAGGCGCCTGCCCGTAGTGCGCTGAATACGGGGCTGGACTGAAACACCTGGTCTTTCTCCTGTTTATACAGATAGGGCGCTACACCGTTGATCGGCGTTAGCGTGATGCTGCCGTCCTGATCGCCATGGCAGGATGGCGGTTTGTTAGCAGTGCTTACCTGTAGCGTGTAACCGTTAACGTGAGTGGCGACGGTGGCGCTGGCGCCGGTAGCAGTCGTTACGGTAACGGTGTAGTCTCCTTCCGGAAGCTGGTCGATACCCGCCGTGGTGGCCTTGTTATACGACCATTGATAGGTATAGGGCGGCTGTCCGCCGCTGGCCACCGCCAGCACTTTGCCGGTGCTGCGGCCCCGACAGGTAAGCTGCACCTGCAATTGTACGGTAGGCGCCACGGATATCACAGGAGAAATATGATCCAGCAAACAAGCCGTGTAGCGGCTGTAACCGCAAGTCCCGTCGAGATAAGGCTGGAAGTGGATATACGACCAGGTAGCAGCCGGACGAAGCGTAACGGTATAACGTTGCCATTGCTCATGCGTGAAGGCGCCCGACTGCCACAGCAACTCCCCTCTTTCCGTAGGGCTGTTACTGCCGTAGATGGCCATAGAACCGGCGCACATCGCCAGTGTATCGTACCTGGCGGGAAAAGCAAGATCAAAAGAAAGCTGGTAACTGACACCCGCCTTCAGGGGAACAGACAATTGCTGGGAGATGCCCTCCTGCCAGGTAGGGCCATGGATGGCTCCTGCGTAGGTTCTGCCCTCGGATGCAGGCAAAGTAACACCATAGTAGCCGGGCTGCGTATCGGGCGATTTATACGCCCTGATCCACGGTGGCGGCACATTACCAGCCCTCGGCGAGCCTTCAATAGAAGGATTCTGCAATGGAATATCTTGCGCTGCTGCGGGATAGGTTTTCAGGAAAGACATGGTAAAACTCAAGCCCAATGCCACCACCCAATGTGTTAAATGCATTGTAATAGATTACATCTGAATAATTCCCGTCATCACACCACTGTCAGCGGCGGCACCACCGTATTGGCCTTCACCCTTGCAAACCGCGACACCACCGCGCCTGCGCCGATAACAACTCCCTTTTCTATATGCGCGCCACCGCCGATGTAAGCGTTGGGCGAAATGTGTACAAAATCTTCTATCACCACGTCATGGTCTACCACGGCGCCTGCATTGATGATCACATGGCGGCCCAGTTTCACATTGGCCTGCACCACAGCCCGGGCGAGGATCACCGTGCCTTCGCCCGGACTCACGTCAACGGCTACACTGGCATCCTTATCGATCAGCGTACCGAAGGCATGTCCTACATGCCCCGCCAGCCGCTGCCGCGCAGTATTGTTGCCAATCCCGATCAGCATGGCCGCCTGCGGGAAAATGCTCCGGTCGTAGGGTTTCATCGTCTCCCCTTCTCCCGCCTGATCATCAAAAAAACAACATACCTCTCCTTCCTGCTCCTTGATCATAGTGGCCAACACATTGGCGTGGCCACCCGCGCCATATATCACTACTTGCTTCATAATGCAACTGTTTTTGTCATCAGCCTGTTTTTCATACCTGCATAGATGATAGCCAGCGGCAGGCAGATCACCACAAAAGTGACAACCGTATTCCAGCCCGCATAGATCACCAGCAGGTTGATAAAGAGTTGCAGGAGGCCGTAACCCACGCTGATCCAGCGATGCGGCGTCTTGCGCTCGTTGGCAAGTATCTGGTAGAAATGCAGGCGGTGCGCCTCAAAAATATTCTGGCCCAGCAAGAGGCGGTGCAGGATGGTAAGCACCGTATCCACCCCATATACCGCGAGGAATAACAGGTATTTGACATCGCCGCTTTGCCATACCAGCATCAGTATCAAAGTGGCGATCCAGCAGCCGAGGCTTACGCTGCCTACATCTCCGGCGAAACACCTGGCCTTCTTCCTGAAATTATAGTATAGAAAGATGATCGATGCAATGGCGGGACAGATCAGGAAATTCACATCCGTGAACGGATATACGAAAACAGTAGTGTACCACAAACTAAGCAGTGCTACCAGGCTATAAACGCCGGTGATGCCATTGATACCATCCATAAAATTATAGGCATTGATCACGCCGATGATGAGCACACAACTTGCGGCAATCATCCACAGTGGCCAGTGTTGCAGGGCGCCGAGGCCGTACAGCACCAGCAATACGGCGCTGAGGTGCACCAGCAAACGCACTTTGTTGGATAAGCTGCGGATATCATCTATCAAACTGATCAAACTGATGAGGAGGATAGCGATGATAATGTAGATAGAAACCTGGTGAAAGAAGATGCCGTAGAGCAGCGCCGACAGCGGGAATACGATGCCTCCGCCACGGATGGTGATCTCCGTGTGCGAGCTGCGTTGATTGGGTTTGTCAATAATGTTATAACGATCGGCCAGCCTGAAATACACTTGCAGGCCCGCAAACAGTATCAATGTAATGATCAGATAGAGCATAATTATTTCTGTTGAAAGCTGCGGATCGTTTGCGCCAGCCCCGCGGCAGTGGCCAGCGGCAGCCGGTCGATCTTCAGCGCTTGTTTGATTTTCCGGTTAGAAACCACATAGTCTTCCGTAAGCTTTTGCAGGCGGCTGCTATTGAGCGGCAGGCGCAGCACATCTCCCATTTTAGCGAGGCCTTTTACCATGCCACGGGGAATGTTCCATTTTCGTATGCCCTTCCCCGTAGTGCCGGCGATGATATTGATCAGTTCATTGGTGGCCACGCTGTCATCGTCGGCAACATTGTAGATGCCGGAAGGCACGCTGCCATTAGCTTCCAGCAATTGCGCGATCACGAAGCAGAGGTTATCTACCGAGAGAAAAGACCGTTTGTTATCGAAGGCCGCCAAGGGATACGGGATGCCTTTGTTTACAAACTGGTACAGCAGGTTGAGGTTGCCTTTATTACCCGGCCCATGGATCATACAGGGCCGGATGATATACAGCGCTTTCCCGGGAGGCAACTCACGGCCAAGCATATACGCTTCTGCGAGTTGCTTTGATTGCCCATATGGCGTTTGCGGATCCGGCTTCACCTCTTCTGTGAGTTCGCCGCTTACCCTGTCTGCCGCGGCTTTCACACTGCTGAAGTAAATGAAGCATTTCGCCGGGCTTTCGAGAAAGAGATCGAAGAGGCGCTGACTGAGTTTGGTATTGGTCTCAAAATAAGCCGCGGGGTCGCTGGCGTTTTTCACATCATGCGCTTTGCCCGCGAGATGTATTACGGCATCTACGGATTGCAGGTCATCGGGCAACAGCCGCTCCCAGCTTACCTGTGCATGCAGGCCCGCTGTGCCATTGCCATTACGGGAAAGGCCATGCACTTCCCATTTGTCCTGCATATAACGCAGCAGGTTGCTTCCTACGAAGCCGCTATATCCGCTGATGAGTACTTTCATTTATGATACTTTTGCCAGTGATTTATAGATATGTAAAGTTTTAGCGATCACCTGGTCTACCCCGAACTCACGTTCCGCCAATTTGCGGGAATTGGCGCCCATGGCCACGCGCATCCCTTCATTGCTGATGAGGCGGTACATGGCATCCGCAAGAGCTTGCTCATCGCGGGCCGGCACCAGCAGGCCATTATATTCCGGCACTACGCATTCGCGGCAGCCCGGCACATCGGTGGTAACGATCGGGCGCCCCACAGCAGCGGCTTCTATCAATGATTTGGGCAGCCCTTCACGATAGGATGGCAATACCACCAGATCGCATTCTTTGAGCAGGGCTTGCACATTTTTCTGATAGCCGATCCACTTGATATAGTCGCCGTCTGTAAGCTCTCCCAGCTCCTGTGCAGATATCGCTGCCAGGTTCTCATGATCAACATCGCCGGCGAGAATGAACACCGCCTTGCCAATCAGCTCCGGCTTCAGCAGCTTGGCGGCATTGATAAATTCCATCACGCCTTTGTCGCGCAGCATACGCGCCGGCAACACTACCTTGATACGCCCGTTGGGAACAGGTTTGCCGTCGAAGGTAAATTCCTGTAAGTCCACGCCCGAGCCTTTGATCAGCGTTACATCTTCATCCCGAACAATACGCAAAGATTTGAACACATTCACATCATCTTCATTCTGAAAAATAAAATGACGGTTGCCTCCCTTGAACCCGAAGCGCATCATAGACATCAACACTTTCTGTGTGATGCCTTTCCGGCCGCCGGTGAAATTATATCCCAGGCCGCTGATCGCATTCACAATGCCTTTCATGCGGGTGAGCCGCGCAGCGATGCTGCCATATAAAGCCACCTTGATGGTGACATGATGCAGCACATCCGGCTGATGGCGCTTGTAAAGCCGGTACAAGATACGCAAACAGCGCATTTCGTGTTTCATGTTGGTACCAGAGCGTTCAAAGGGCACATGAATAAAGCCCAGGCCATGCCGCCGGATATCATCGGCCCTGCCGGTATCACAGGTAACAATGGTCACATCGTAGCCGGCCGCTTTCGCCGCTAACGCCACAGGGAGGCGGTGCGACAGGAAGAACCAGTCCACGTTCACTACAATAAACAGTTTCATACAGATATGGTTAAAATTTATCCCGGCTATTCGATCTCCAGATTCTTCTTGTTCGATTGCTGCCGTTTCAGTTTTTCTACTTCGTTGTTGCTACCGGCTTTCATGATGGATATGTTCTTAAACTTGCTCACCGGCGCAAAATCATATGTTTTAGCTCCCCTGAATGGAGTGGCATTATTTTTCCAGACAGGATCGATCACCTGTATGCTGCCTTTCAGCGGCACGAGGCCCTGCGCATAGGAAGCATCCGTACCGCCCATCCAGAAGCCTACATTGGATCCGTCATCCATATGCTTGTTGATGGTAATGTTCACATCCTTGGGTTGCGCGCCGGGCAGGCGGCTCAGGCCAATCACGATCCCGCATTTGGCATTGTTGAAAGTGAGCGGCTGATCGATCAGCACATCATCGATCATCTCCCAACTGCCATTCGGCTCTATGTCGATGCCGCTCATGGGCAAGGTGCCGGAAGTGTTGGCCACTACTGGTTTCACGATCTTCAGTCCTTTCACGCAGCCCACGGTGATACCGTTGCGGCGGTTGTAATCCACTACAGCATTATAGATGCTGATATTGTTGGGTACCTTTGTTTTCACCGACTGCCCGATGCAGATACCATCGCCCCAACATTTGGATACCACCGGGTTTACAAGGGTAACGTTGTTGGCTGAACGAATATCGATGCCCATGCCCCACTCGCCTTCGCTGCCCTTGTGTTGGTCGCGGTCGCCGGTGATTACCGGAAAATAAACCTTCACATTATCGGCTTCGCGGATGCTGAGGATGGCGTATTTCTTTTTATCAGTGGGCTGTAATATGATGGCTGAGTGTGGCCGAAACACCACGTTGCTATTGCTTTTCAGTTGCAGGCCTTTGTCGTTCACCATCACCGGAAAATCGGGCATCACTACGTTGGTATGCGCGCTCAATGCCGTTTGCAGCTGATCGGTATAGTCCACGCTGCCATCTTTCACATAGCCTTGCGGCAAGGCGCTGGTGAGGTCGAAAGCCGTAGCTGCGATCCCGTCGGCCTCCTTGCGATAAGCGTCCAGCCCGGATTTACTGATATAGCCCGCAGGTATTTTCCTGTAGTTGAATGCCTGCTGCGCTTCGCAGCCGATATACACTGCACATGTCAGCACTGCGCTGATCCAGAATTGCCTGTACATATCATTCATTTTAAAATGTTATAAAACGATATTCTGCTTTACGATCCTGTATTTACCGCTGTTCTCGCGCGGTATATCTTCTACATAACTAAAATCAATCCTGATCCGCTCTCCCAGTCTTTCCCGCAGTTCATGCCGGAAATATTGTTCATCTTTCTCCGCATATATCTTGTCTTTCACCACTTTCACGAGGATGGCCTCTTTGGTATCCTGTATCACCTGGAATTTCACCACGCCCTGCACTTTCTTCACGCAATTGGAGAGATTGCCGAGGTTGATCTTTCCTCTCTCTTCCGAATACACGAAATCGTTGATGCGGCCCTGGATCTGCGCTACCAGCGGGTTGTGGTTGCCGCAGCCGCATACGGCATCCGACAGGCGGATGCGGTCTTTGATAGCATAGCGTATCAAAGGCGTGCCATGCGTGGTAAAAGAAGTGACTACCAGTTCGCCTTCCTGCGCATCTTTACCATCGGCATCGAGCACTTCAAAATAACCGCTGAGCAGCTCCATGTGCAGGTTGCCATTTTTGCATTCGAGGATAAAGGGCGCCCCTTCGGAAGATGCATATTGATTCACCGTGAAAGCGCCGAAGTAGGCTTCTATCACTTGCTTTTCACTTTCCACGATAGTTTCCGCCGTCGGGAAAATGGCGCGCATGCGGTATTTCAGCGGATAGTTATTGGCCAGTCCCCATTTGGCGATCTCGTACATACACGAAGGAAAGCCTACGGCAAACAAAGGCCGGAAACGATTCAGGTCATCGATATAGTGCTTGATGGTATGATGACTGATGTGCATGGTAGAATAATACCGGATCTTGTAGAGCCAGTCGTATTTCCAGTAGCGGTGCTTTGCTTCATCGCGCGGGGTGAGCAAGGACTTACCGCTGAACCAGGCGACTTTATCGCCCAGCGCATAGCCATAATCCGCACGGAAAAAATCGAGCAGGGCGAAGCGATGTTGCATATCATCATGCGTATACCTTACCTGTAGCGACTTTCCCGTGGTGCCGCCTGTTTTGGAAAGGATCGCGCCTGCGGCGGGAATGGTATAAATATCATCTATGTTTGACCGGATATCTTCTTTAGATTGTATGGGTATCTGTTTAAATTCTTCAAGAGAAAATTTCTCGGGGATGCCTTGCAATATTTTTTTATAATAGGGAGATTTTTCGCGCGCATCCTGCACGGTTTCCTGCAAGAGCTTCCACTGGCGGGCTTTCAGCGCTTCGGGCGACAGGCCCCTCGCATGAAAATACCAGGCATACCATTTCTTGTAATTACCACCATGCCGCTTGCGGTATTGGAGGTAATCGAATAAGGTGACCAATCCGTTTTGCAGGAAATTGGGCAAGGCCTTATAGATGTTTTCCTGTTTACTCATGACATGTTATTTTCATAGATAGCTTCCCATGTTTTTACGATCATGGATTTCTCGAAATTATTACGTACAAAGTCCGCGTTGCGCTGGCCCAGGGCGGCCAGCTGGCCTTTGTCCATTTTCATCATTTGCAGCATGGCGGCAGACAGCGCCACCGGGTCGCGGGCGGGCACGATGTTGCCGCCGCCGGCATCTTCCACGATATACCTGATCTCCCCAACATCAGTGCCGGTTACCGGCAATGCGGCAGACATGGCTTCCAGCAAGGCCATCGGCAGGCCTTCGCTGCGCGACGAAATCACATAGGCGTGATAGTTAGTCAGCAAGCCGGGAATATTTTTCACGATGCCCAGGAAATTAACATGGCGGCTCAGGCCGGCCAGTTCTACCTGTGCTTTCAATTCATGCTTCAGTTCTCCATCGCCGGCGATATCGACCGTAAAATTCACGTTCAGAGGCAACAGCAATTGCAGGGCATCGAACAGGTTTTTGTAGTCTTTCAGCTCGATGAGGCGGCCTACCGCTATCCAGCGGAACACTTCACCGGCGGGCTTTTGGGCCGGCGGCGCAAACTGGCTGATATCAATCGCATTGTATACAATGGCGGAACGTGCGGCGCCGATACTGTGTTGTTTGTTCAAGGCTTCCAGTGCGGGCACGGACACGGCTGTATGAAAATCCACCCAGCGCTGCGTGAGGCGATAGATGAGATATGGATTGTAACGGCGGGTAGCCAGGTTATAATTGCAATGCGTGGTATTGATCACCCGCACTTTCGGGAAGCGCAGCTTGATCACCCGGCTCAGCAGGTTGGCCTGGAACAGGTGGCTATGCACAATATCCGGCGCTTCCGTTCTCACAATCTTCAACAAGCGGCGAAACACTTTCACGATGGAGGTCAGTCCGCCGGCCGCCAGGTTGAAATGTTTCACCCGCGGGTCGATACGGCCCGCCAGGCTCAGCTCCCGCGTAATCGTTACCAGCGACACCTGGTAGCCCTGCTCCAGGAAAGCGGGCATGATGCCCAGCAGCTGGCTTTCTGCGCCACCGTATCCCAAACTGTTGATCACAAATAATATCTTACGGTTGTTCATACCTCACACTGACATAAAAAATGATGAATAATCGAAATTCTCTACGGCCAATTTCTCGCGCGATAAATGCCGCGCTTTCAGGATGGCGGTGGCCAGCGCATGTTCATCTTCCACCGGCACCACATGACCGTTCACCCCTTCGTTGATCACGCCTTTAAAATCCACGCAATCTGTCGCCACTACCGGCGTGCCCAGCAGCAGCGCTTCCAGCACTACATTCGGGAACCCCTCCTTGCGCGAAGGCAGTACAAAAAGATCCGCCTCCCTGAAATAAGGATATGGATTAGCTTTGAAGCCATGGAACAATACATGATCCCCGAGCTGATGCTGCGCAACCAGGTTACGTAATACAGCCGCATAGCCCTGTTCCATATTCTCTTTGCCTAATATATGCAAACGCGCCAGGGGCATGGCTTTGACCACGCGGGCCATTGCGGTGATCAGGATGTCGAAACCTTTCATCGAATACAGCGTGCCTGCCGCCACAATATTGAAATGTTCATGATCGAATACATTGATCAGCTCACGGCTCAGTGTTTCCACCTGCTGCTGGTTGATCACATTCGGGATATGTCGCACTTTCTTCGCGGGGATATTGTAGTATAGCTCCGCTTCCGATTTCATCCGGGAGGTTTGTGCGATCACATGATGCGCATGCTTGAGCACATGCCTGTTCAGGAAACGTTCGATCCTGCCTTTCATACCGGCTCCGAGATTGTTGCTGGGCAGGGTCGGCAAACGCACGATGCTCGTGTATTTGCCGCCACTCAGCTTGCGCACCAGGATGGTAATGATGCTGATATGATTAAGGGTGGTGAAAACAATATCAGGTTGTATCTCTTTGAGCACTTTGTAAATATCACGCGTGCCCGAGCGCGTATTGGGCTTGTTCAGCTTCACCAGTTTGATCTTGTTGGTGATCAGCTCAAGGTAATCATACGCCGGGCAGATCACCACCACGATGATCTCAAAGCGCTGCTCATCCAGCGAATTGATGATGTTCATCACCACCTTCTCCGCTCCTCCCCCTTTTAAACTGGGTAATATAAAAACGATCTTCTTCTTCATGTTTGATGGTGTTTAGTTCATGCTTACCGGGAACATCTCAAAACTTTCTGCCAGTTGTTTCTCCCTGATCTTCTGCTCTGCCATGATGATGATCACCAGTAGCATGAGCATGATGCGTTTGTCGTAATAGGCCACCAGCCCCATATCCATGAGCATGAGGATAAAAAGGAAAGCGCTGAGGAAGATACCTGTGCGGTACTTCCACAATTTCCGGAGGATAGAAAGATGAATGCTGTAATAGATGATCGGCCCGAGGAAACCCACGCCGAACAAGAGTTCTATATAATTATTATGCGCATAGAAATGATAGTAGTATTTGAAGCTCGCGGCGCCATAGCCGATCAAAGGGCTGGCGGTGAAATGCTCCCATCCTTCACGGATAAATTTCACACGTTCTTCCGTACTGCCTTCGCTGTCTTTACCGCCAATCGTCGAAAACATCCTGCCGATGCGCTCAAAGGCCGGCGCTATGTTATCGGTGATGAAATCGATCTTCACAAATAACAATACCAGCAGCACGCCTGCCGCTACCAGCAACACCGTTTTAAAAGAGCCCATCAGCCGTTTGAAATTGAAGAGGAAGTAAAACACGATCAGCAGCAAACCAAAAGCAATTCCTTTACGGGAGGCGGTGAGGAAGATGGTATATAATGCCAGCAAGATATTGACTACGTGCAAACCCTTTGCCCATCCACTTTTCAGGCGCTTGTGCTGAAATTCTAGCAAGCTGAGGAAAATGGAAAAGATGAGCATGATAGCGAGATAGTTCGGATTCAATTCCGTGCCGATAAAGCGGGTCACCTCTTCGTCGTGGTTTTCCAGGAAGCCGAAGAAAGGCAATCCTACCGCCAGTGAATAGTTGATGAACGAATACACCAGCACCAATGCCACCACCAGCTTAAAGAGCTGGTAACGCACAATGAAATAGTACAGGACAAAACTATTGATCACGGTAATGAAAAGCACGAGTGTGTGCTGCAGGGTAGCCTCTCCATCCGGCGACCATATCACCGACAACAGGGCCAGCATGGCCAGGAAGAAGAGACGGTAAGCATGCACGTCTGCACTGAAATCAAAATGTTTCAGTTTATGCAAGTCGAGGAAGAAGGCGAAATACATCAGCACGGAGATACCCCAACCATAGATCACCAGCCACTCTTTGTTGAGGAAGAGCAGGCTGAGGATGAACATCGACACCAATATCTTTACCGGTAATGGTTTCATACAGCAATCATTTTATTCACAGATTTTTCTTCCAGCAGGGCTTCCAGCATAAAGTGCTGGGGCACGAAGGGGCCTTCATGCCAGTGCAGGTCAGTATCCCAGTAGCCCGGACAGGCATCATACACTTTGATGGCGAAGCCATAGCTCATTTCCACGATGAGCGGTTCCTGTTGTTCGTTGTAGATGAAATCGAGCGCGAGGCATTGCGACTGCAACTTTGCGGCGAGGTCGAAGGTGATGCGCAGGCAACGTTCATCGAACAGTTCTTTTTCATATTTTATAAGGCCGCTGCCGGATGCGCGGAAATCGCCTTCCCGGTTGTAACGCCGGATGGCAAAGGCTTTGCCGTTGATGGCGATGATACGCGTATCGTAATCGTTGGCCTTCATAAATTCCTGGAAATAGAGGTATCCTTTTTCGCGGCCATGCATTTTTTCGTAGGCCGTGGGCATCAGGATACGCCCGATGCCTTTGAAGAGGCCGAGGACGGCGGCCGCACTTTTATCACGTTTCAGCCGCCAAACCGCATCTTTGAAACGGTTGAAACGGTCGTGGGCCGCAAATCCGCGTCCGAAGGCTTTTCTGGCCAGCTTGCGCGCCGCCGCTGCGGAGCGTACCAGCTTCACATTGGAAGAGCCGGCGCCGCCGCGCAGTTTGAATACTTTAGGGAAAGTAGCCGTATCGATCCATTGCAGCGCTTCGCGACGATCGTAGAAAACGAAGGAAGGCACCAGTGGTGCGCCGAGCGCTTCGGCGAGATACTTCTGCCCTACCTTATCGTCGAAATGCCAGCAGGTGCGGCTGTCGGGGAATACCTTCTTGCCTGCCGCTTCCAGCGAATAGATGAGCTGGCGGGCAAACAGGATGGCTTTGGGATCAGCATGATGCCAATGCCAGAGCAGCGCGTCACAGTCGGTCAGCTGCTGCAAAATATCCGAACGGTAGCAGTCTACTTTCGTATAGGCGACACCGTTGGCCTCGCAATAAGCGATCCAGCGTTCGCTGAAAGAGCCGGGAGTGTGATGTATGCCTAGTTTCATCGTTGCTGTGTTTTATATTTCCACCATAGCCCTACGCCCATCATGCCCCTTGCGGTGGCGAGGTTAAGCGCGGCGCCTACGCCGGCCGACAGCAGGATCAGCGGGAAGGCCATCACAAAGCCCGCGATGGACGAATAGATGGTGTTCTTCATCACCAGCCTGTCTTGCCGTTTTACAATAAAATAATTGGTGCCATAGCAATAGTACATCGCCATGAAAGGCACGCTCAGCGCCATGATGCAGAGCATCCACACCGCGTGCTCCCCTTTCAGGTGGAAGATGATGGTGATGGGCTTCGACAGTGCACAGATGCCCACAAACAGCACGAAGCCGGTGCTGAGCATCAGTTTCTTGAACTTGTCGAAAGCCCCGCCATTCCTATTGAGAAAGGGAAAGAAGACGCGGGAAAGGATACTGATAAAAGTGTTGGCCGCCTCTATCAGGCTCTTGGCCGCGCCGTACACCCCTACTACCGCATTGCCGGTAAGAATGCCCAGCAGGAAAGTAGTGGTGTTGTTGTACAGATTGGGAAGAAATTGGTTGATAAAGATGTTGAAATTGGCTTTCAGCACCCGCCATATACGTTTGAAGCCGATGAACGAAAAACGCAGGCCGTAACGGCTGATGAGCAGGTATTGTGCAAACAATCCTGCGCCGATATAGCCCAGCGCATTGAACAGCGGGTACCAGTAAAAGTCTTGCTGGTGGCGGATAAAAACGAATATGCAAATGGTAAAGAAGATCTTGATACAGGCAGAGAGGATGGTGATGTATTTCATCTCTTCCATTCCCTGGAAAAACCATTCCGGGAACAACGCATAACCTGCCAGTGCCGGAAACGTGAGCAGGAACACGATCTTGTTATCTGCAAACTGCGGCACCAGTATCACTACCGGCAGGAACAGCAACAGCGACGCCAGTACCAGCACTCCTTTGGTGGAGAGCACGCGGCTGTAGATGAGGCTCAGCGCGCGGTTACTGTGGCGGTGTACGGCCACATCCCTTGTGGCGGTGATATTGAAGCTGAAATCCGTAAAGCTCTGGAAGTAAGCCAGCAGGGAGTTTGCCAGCACGATGATGCCATACTTCTCCGCGCCGAATACGCGCAGCACATAGGGCAGCGTTACCAGTGGCAGCACCATGTTGAGCCCCTGCAGCACGGAGAGCGCGCCGAAGTTCCTGATCAATGTAGTTTGTTCTTTCGAAAATCGCTTCACGGTCAATATTGTTTGATCACCTTTGCGGGGTTGCCGCCGGCAACGCACATTGGTGGGATGTCTTTATGTACTACACTGTTGGCGGAGATCACGCTGCCTTCGCCGATGGTGACGCCGGGGAGCACGACCACGTTGGTGCCGATCCATACGTTATCCGCGATGGTAACGGGTTTCACGCTACCGCGGGTATGTATGCGCTGGCTCACATCCGGGAAGGAAAGGTCATGGCCGTTGCCGTCCATGATCTGTGAGTTGGCCGCGATGAGGCAGTTCCTGCCGATGGTGATCTTTTGAAAAGCATGCAGGCAGGAACCGTGTATGCGGGTATTATCGCCGATATGTATTTCGCCGCCGGCCCTGTCCAGCAAGAGTTTGCAGGGAGCGTTCATGTTGAGGTGGTAGCCGATACGGTCGGAGTTGATGACCACATTTTTGCCGATATGCAGCCGGGTGCCCTTCACCAGTTTAATGATGGGGCGGTCTACAAAGCGGATATTTTCGCCGAGAAGGACCTGTATGTCTTTTCTGGCGCGCAGCCGGTATTTCACGGCAGTGTCTATCCACTTGCGTCGTAGCTTTGATATGGTGATGCTCATAAAAGGTTTTTCAATAGCTGCTGCTACCGGGTCATATTGCTTTGCTATGCGGCTGGTTGGCCGCGTACCAGGCCACTGTTACTTTGAGTCCTGCCAATACAGAAAATTCAGGTGTATATGCGATGAGTGCGTGGGCCTTGCTGATATCAGCGAGGCTGTGCCGCACATCGCCGGCGCGTTCTTCGCGGTAATTCGGCGGCAGGCTGATGCCGGCCAGCTCCGAAATGCGCTGCCACAGCTGGTTCAGCGTGGTACGTTCGCCGAAGGCGATATTGATCACTTCATGTTGGCTGATACCTGCGGCCAGCATCGCACGGATATTGGCCTGCACGGCATTCTCCACGAAGGTGAAATCGCGGCTGGTTTCGCCGTCGCCATTGATGAAGGGCGCCTCTCCTTTCAATGCAGATTCGATGAACAGCGGGATCACCGCTGCATAAGGGCCGCGCGGGTTCTGGCGCGGGCCGAACACGTTGAAATAACGCAGCCCGATCGTATGGAAACCATAGGTGCGTGAAAACACGCTGCCATACAGTTCGTTCACAAACTTGGTGATAGCGTAGGGCGACAAAGGATTGCCGATCTTGTCTTCCACTTTCGGCAGTCCCGGATGATCGCCATAGGTGCTGGAGCTGGCCGCATATACGAAGCGTTTCACGCCCGCATCCCTGGCGGCTACCAGCATATTCAGATGACCACTTACATTCACATCGTTGCTGGTGATAGGATCGTTGATGGAGCGCGGCACCGAGCCGAGTGCGGCCTGGTGTGATACGTAGTCCATCCCCTCCACCGCCTTGCGGCAATCGTCCAGGTTGCGGATATCGCCGGTCATCAGCTCAAAGGCAGGGTGCTCGGCGAAAGGCAACAGGTTCTCCTGGCTGCCAGTGCTGAAATTGTCCAGCACACGCACTTTGCGCGCACCATACTTCAGCAGGTACTCCACGATATTGGACCCGATAAAGCCAGCGCCTCCCGTAATGAGGAAGGCAGACTGGCTGAGGGTGTTTTCGATATGATATGGTTTTTCGTACATAAACACTTTTGATAGATCAGAAAAAATTTTACAGGCGCGCATCTGCCAGTTCCTTGGGCAGCAAGCCTTTCACGTCGTATATCACTGCACGGTTCTTACACAGCTTGTTGATGTTCAACTCCGCGAACTCGCGGTGGGATACTGCCAGTATCACCGCATCAAAATCACAAACGGTGTTGAGCTCCTGCTGCGACTTCCAGCCATATTCGTGCGCTACTTCTTCCGGCGCCGCCCATGGATCGTATACGGTGATATTGGTGTCGTAATCTTTGAGCGTGTTGAGGATATCTACTACTTTGGTGTTGCGCACATCGGGGCAATTTTCTTTGAAGGTGATGCCCAGCACCAGTATTTTCGCGCCTTTCACGGGGATATCCTTCTTCACCATCAGCTTGATCACTTCCTGCGCGATATAAGCGCCCATGCCATCGTTCAGCCTTCTTCCTGCCAGAATGATCTCGGGATGATAGCCGGCTTCCTGTGCCTTTTGCGCGAGGTAGTAAGGGTCCACGCCGATGCAGTGGCCGCCAACGAGCCCCGGCCTGAACTTCAGGAAGTTCCATTTGGTGCCTGCTGCCTGCAACACTTCATCGGTGTCGATACCGAGGCGGTTGAATATTTTTGCGAGCTCATTTACAAATGCGATGTTGATATCACGCTGTGCATTCTCGATCACCTTTGCAGCTTCCGCTACCTTGATAGAGGTGGCTTTATGCGTGCCGGCAGTGATCACAGCGCGGTACAACTGGTCCACCTTTTCTGCTACAGCCGGTGTGGAACCGGAAGTCACTTTCAATATTTTGGCTACCGTATGCTCCTTGTCGCCCGGATTGATACGTTCGGGAGAATAGCCGGCAAAAAAATCTTTATTGAACACCAGGCCTGAAACGCGCTCCAGTACAGGCACGCACTCATCTTCTGTTACACCGGGATATACGGTGGATTCGTAGATCACGATATCTCCTTTCTTCAGCACTTTACCTACTGTTTCGCTGGCCTTGAACAGCGGCGTGAGGTCGGGACGGTTGTTCTTGTCTACCGGCGTAGGCACTGTAACGATGTAATAAGTGCAGGATGCGATTTTCTCCAGTTCGTTGGTACAAAACAATCCTGTGGGAGTGGTACAATCGGGCGTGAGCACGGCCTGCAGGTCTGCCGGCGCCACCTCAAGGGTATGGTCATTGCCGGCATTGAGTTCCTGTACCCTTGCTGCATTAATATCAAAGCCGATCACCTTGTACTTTTTGGCAAATTCCACTGCCAGTGGCAATCCCACATAACCCAGACCGATAACGCCGATTCTGATATCCTGGTTCATAGTGTTTTCTTTTATAGATAATTATTTACTGAATACTTTTTTCAATTTCCTGATCCCTTTTACTTCTTCATCTTCCGTATAGCCGTAACCGTAGCCGCCATATCCGTAACCGTAGCCATTGGCGCCCATTTTCACGTCGTTGATCACGAGGTTCATGCGCGGCATCTTCTTGTGGAGGAACAGTTCCCTGGTAAGTTTCACCTGTTCCTTGAAGGTGTAGTTCTGGCGCATGAGATAGAGGGTGGCATCTGCGAACCTGCCGAGCAACTGCGCATCTGTTACCAGTCCTACCGGCGCGGTATCCACGATGATGTAATCAAATTGTTTGCGGAGTTCAGCAAAGAGCAGGCCGGTATTTTCGAGGAGCAGCAGTTCCGCCGGATTGGGTGGTATAGGCCCGGACGAGAGCAGCCAGCAGTTTTCGTGTATGCCTGAGGGTTTGATCACTGTTTCGAGCGGTGATTTGCCGATCGCATAGGTGCTGAAACCCGTGTGGTTGCTCAGTCCCAGCTTCTCCGATATTTTCGGTTTGCGAAGGTCCATTTCCATCAGCAGCACTTTCTTGCCCGACAGGGCCAGTACAGCGGCCAGGTTGGTGGCCACAAAGGACTTACCTTCACCGCTCATGCTGGAAGTAAGTACTATTACCTTTTCCTGTTGACTGGTCATAATGAATTGCAGGTTGGTGCGCAAGGCCCTGAACTGCTCTACTATGGGGCTTCGTACGTCCTTTCTCACCACCAGGATATCGTCGTCCTGCTTATGCCCGATCTCTGCCAATACGGGTACCGGCGTAAGACCGGTGATATCTTCCTTCCTGTTGATCCTTCTGTTGAGCACATCGCCCAGGTAGAAGATACCTGCCGGTATCCCCATGCCAAAGATAAAGGCGATCAGATAGATAAACAAACCCTTGGGTTTAAACGGTTTGGGATCACTTTTCGCTGCATCTATTACCCGGGCGATAGCCAGGTTGGAAGATTTGGAGATCGCTGATTCCTCGCGCTTTTTCAGCAGGTAGAGATACAGTTCCTGCTTGATGGCCTGCTGGCGGGAGAAATCGAGGAATACACGTTCCGTAGAAGGCACCTGCCTGATCTTCTGCGTAAGCGTGCCGGCATTGCGTTCCAGCTCCTGGATGCTCACCTCGATCCCTCTTTTGAAGGTGCCCAGGTTACTGATCAGGTCATTGCGCAGGCCCGCCAGCTGCCCGTCGATATTGCGTACCGCCGGGTTGTTTTCTGTGCTTGACATGAGCAGGCGCTCACGTTCCAGCTGCAAGGTGTTGTATTTTTCTACGATGCTCACAAAGGTCGGGTCCTGCACCACGATAGCGGAAGGCACCACCCGTTTGTTATTCTTCTCATCTTTCACATATTGCTCCAGCGATTGCACCACATTGAGCTTCACCTGCTGGTCTATCAGCTGCTTGCGGAAGTCGCCGGTACCGGATACCAATAGTTTCGACTGTTCGCCAAGATCGGCCAGCTCATTGGCTTCCTTGAAGCGCTGAATATTCTTTTCCACGCCCGACAGCTCACTGGTCACGATCACGAGGCGGTTGTCGATGAATGCGATGGTGCTGTCGGCAATACGGTTCTTGTCTTCCACGCTGGCACGCAGGTAGGCTTCAATGAGCTTGTTGAGCACTGTTTCACCTTTGCGGGGAATATCTGCCGACAAGGTAAGATCGATGGTGCTCACCAGTTTATTAGGAATACCGGCATCGAGCTGGCGTTGATAGTCTACTACCGTTTTATCAATGGAATTCACTTCGATCGTATAATCGTTGCTTTCCATCGGGTAAGCTGTGTTGCGGATCATCTGCACCAGGCCTTCATGCAATTGCAGCGTATCATTCCAGGCGGCTTTGCGGCTCCAGTCCTGGTTGCTGAGCAGGAAGCTGTCGGCGCCTGCGGGCTTGAGCACATAGTTCATCATTTTGAGACTGTCGGCCTGCATGAGCCATTTCATCGTGAAAGGCACTTTGCCATACAGTTCTGTTTTTTTGAGGCGGCCATCTACCAGGTAGCGGATATTGAGCTGTTGATCTCTCACTACTTTCTCCATGAGAGAGCGGGAGTTCACGATCTCGAGTTCATTATCTACGCTGCTTTTGCTGTTGAACGCTTCCATCTGTTGCAGTATCTCTGCGCCGGGAATATCTACGCCTTTCTGTTTATCTTCCACCAATATCTTCGCGTTGATCTTATAGCTTGGCGTGGCATACCGGAGGTAGATCCATCCCAGGGTGCAGGTGAGCACTACGCTGAGCAGGAACCAGTACCAGGAGCGCATGAGGCGGTCCAGCAGTTTCCTCAGATCGAAAGTAGCTTCCTGGGAATTGTTTCCCATATGCTTGCCGTTTATCTGTTGATATAAATTCTCCTGCATAAGCTTAAAAATTAAAAGTTTATTCTGGATGCAATCACTACCAGCAATGATAATACTGAAGCAATAATGGAAATACGTTTCACCTGCTGCATATCTGTAGAGGCGACCTTGTTCTTGTTAGGCTCTACATACACTACATCGCCCTGGCGGAGATAGTAGTAAGGAGAGCTGAACAGGTTGCTGTTATTCAGATTGAATCGTACAAATTCTTTTTTGCCGCCGCTTTCCCTGATGAGCAGTACGTTTTCACGTTTGCCGTAGATGGTGAGATCGCCGGCCATGCCCAGTGCGTCGAGCAGCGTTACTTTTTCGTTGGGCATGATGTAGGAGGATGGGTGCGCCACCTCGCCCAGTACGGTGATTTTAAAATTGGCAAAGCGCACGTTCACCACAGGGTCTTTATAGAGCGTGGCGGCTTTGGCCTGTATCTCGTCGCGTACCGCGTCGGTAGATTTTCCGCTTACGTTCACCTTGCCGATCATGGGCAGTGCGATGTTGCCGTCTTTATCTACCAGGTAGCCATTCACAGCGGTGCTGATGCTTTGCTGTTGCTGGGAGATGGCTACGCCTTGCTGGTTGAACAGCGCGGTGGCGTTGGGATCCATCGTCTGGATCGTCACCTGCAAAATGTCGTCCACCTGGATGGAGGGCGTTTTGTAGATGGCCTGCGCTACTGCTGCGTTGCGCAGGGTGTCGGGGATGTCTTTGAAATAGGTGATGTTCTTTTGCGTAGAGCAGGAGAACAATCCCATGATCAGTAGTATCCCTGTCATGCATTTCACCAGCCATCGCCGGCTGCTGAAAACTCTTGTTGGCGTGTGGTGCTCCCTGTTGATAAGCGTCGTCATTGTCCTTGTCAATTTTAATATAGGCCTTACCGTTATACCGGCGCCGCCTGGTTAGGTCGTAATTTTTCCTCTATCGAGTTCTTCATAGGAGGAATTCTTGCTGATGAATTCCGGCACCAGTTCTTTCATGAGCGCCACGGTAGGCATCAGGTAATGCTTGCGGGCGGAATCAATCAGTTGGTCTACCTGATCATTGACAGTAACAAAATCGTAGGACCTCACCTTCGCGATCATAATTTTTTCGTGATAGGTGGGCAGGGTATTTTCTGCGTTATTAAGCAATTCTTCGTACAGTTTTTCTCCGGG
This sequence comes from Chitinophaga vietnamensis, assembly GCF_902167635.1. Classification (GTDB taxonomy): domain Bacteria; phylum Bacteroidota; class Bacteroidia; order Chitinophagales; family Chitinophagaceae; genus Chitinophaga; species Chitinophaga vietnamensis. The sequence goes on along the minus strand of NZ_CABHMS010000002.1, from coordinate 720,921 downwards.
GCGAAGGCCGGTATATACGATCTGTATATCTTTTCCCGGTTCTTTGCCGCTCATGCGTATCATCTTGCGGGCGAGTTCGGCGATCTTCATCGGCTTGCCCATATCGAACACGAATATTTCGCCGCCTTGTCCCATGGCGCCGGCTTCCAGCACGAGCTGGCAGGCTTCGGGGATGGTCATGAAATAGCGGGTGATTTCGGGATGGGTAACGGTAAGCGGACCGCCTTTTTCCAGCTGCTGCTTGAAGCGCGGTATCACGGAGCCGTTGGAGCCGAGCACATTGCCGAAGCGGGTGGTGATAAATCGAGTAGGCGGCGCGCCATACACAGGGCCCATTCGCAGGTATTGTTCGTTGAGATGATTGTTGAATGATTGCGAGAAAATTTCTGCGATGCGTTTGGAGGCGCCCATCACATTGGTGGGGTTCACTGCTTTATCAGTGGATACCATCACGAATTTCTCTGCGCGGTATTCGGCGGCCAGTTCTGCCACTATCTTGGTGCCCAGCACATTGTTCATCACCGCAATCGAAGGGTTTTTCTCCATCATCGGCACATGCTTGTAGGCCGCGGCGTGATAAACAATGGCGGGGGCATATACTTCAAATAATTGCTGCATGCGCACACGGTCGCCTACATTGCCGATGTAGGGTATCACGGGTACGGTGGTACCTTGTTCGGCGATATCGAGTTCGAGTTCATGCAACGGCGATTCGGCAGTGTCGCAGAGTACGATCACAGAAGGCTCGTACTTTACAAGCTGTCTTACGATCTCGCTGCCGATGGAGCCGGCGGCGCCGGTTACCAGTACGCTTTTGCCGCTCAGTTCTTTGTTCAGCTGCTGGTTGCGGATCTTTATCTCTGCACGTTCCAGCAGGTCTTCAATATTAATATCTTTCAATTGTACACTGTTGTTAAAAGAACCGCCTACCCATTGATTGACGGGGATGATCTTTTGTACGCGGATGTTGAGGTTCATACATTCTTCCACGAGCTGGTTAAGCTGTGATACATGCAGATGATCTTCGGGGATGAGCAGCAGTTCCACGCGTTCCTGTTTTACCAGTTTGTAGAGCTGGTCTTTGCGCCCCGAGTAGATGGGCAGTCCTTCGAGCGATTTACCTGCATGTGCGCTGGAATTGGCCAGGAAGGCCACGATGCGGATATCCGCTGCGGGGTCGTCGCTGATGGCTTTGCGCAACATCAGGCTGGTATGGCCGGTGTGATAAATGGCTGCACGCGTTTTGTTCACTGCGCGGAAATTGTTATAATATTTAAAAGTCCATTTTACCAGCAGACGATAGGATAACAACAAAAAAGAGCTGATAAAAAAATAAATCAGGATAACGGATAGGGGGAATACGTTGAGTGCATCGTTTAATAGATGTGCGAGGCCCATGGTTAGCAAAAACGCACTGCTGAAGATGTTCATACAGGCAATACGGCCGATATCAGCCATGCCGGTATACCTGACGATACCGCGATAGGTACGTAACAGTAACGACAACACGAGATTGATTCCCAGTACCGCCAGGGAGATGCGCTCCATGGGGTAGGGCGCAATATCCGCAAAATCGAAGTTCAGTCTGAGCAGGAAGGCCAGATTGATGGCAATAACAGAGCACCCAAGATCGAGCAGCAGGATAAGCCACGAAGGGGTGATCCATGATGTTTTACGCACCATAGGTTCAATAATAAGATATGGTTAATGTGTTTCTATTCTATCTGGCTAATGACTACTGCGCTTGTTATCGGTTTTCATAGTAGCTCCAGTGCATTTTCCGGTTATTAGAAATAGGTTTGCAATCCTTACGGTTTTCAAAGTTACTGCAAAGTAAATATTTAATTTCAAAAGTTCTACTGCGAAAGCATGAACTTGCGAAAAAATTTATCCACTTTTTTGTGACTATGAACAAAGCATTCCCGCGCCGGCTCAAAGGAGCGACTATGACCAATCCCGTCAAGGGTTATTATCAGCAAAGATCAGCCACTGTGGCTTTATTCACAGACAATAACGTGGACGGTTAAACGAAGTAGTACAGGAATCAGCAACAGCAACGATTACTACACACAGATAGGACAACACAATAATTTTCAACCGGAAAACAAGTTCGTTTTGGCGAGCGTACCGCTCTTGAGAATTTACATGCTACCGGTACTTCCGAAGTTTCAATACAATACATGGTCTTTCAATTTTTTCTGGTTAGCTAAGATGTTCTTGCGATATGGTTATTATACTTATTGGACAGATTGATTTTCAAAGGACGTTACTGGAACAAACACCATACCAACCTGATTAAAATTACATTAAACTGAGCGCAAAGTTAGTCAAGTAATTAATAAAGCGAAAAAAAATTGAAAATTTTTCAAGTACGAAAATGATATGATAACGATCTCGTTAGTTTAGCAAACTATCTTTCAAAAGCCAATACTGTAGCGCATTCCATCGCATCAAAAAGAAAAGAGATGAACAGTCAACGTTCATCTCTTTCTCTTTAAATAATTATTAACTGCAAAATGATCGGCAATAAATCATGGCAATAAAAAGACACTCAAGCTTTTTGCACCATGCGCTCCCAGCACTAATGATTGCTCAATATCTGCTGTTTTAGAGGGGCCGGCAATAAATACGCCAAAGCCCGTTTGCGGTGCGCCAATTTTTTCATAAGCATCATGCATCGTAGACAGGATACGGCTTTTAGAGATCGCGATCGCGAGATGCTGGCAGATAAATGGCAATACACGCACCCGCATATCCGCTTCCGTAAGCCAGATGGCGCCGTTCTCAGCCACTGCCCATTGACCGGGTACGATCGCCATATCTACATCTTCCAAAGCATGCGGATCTTCGTTTATCCATTCCCGTTGTTCAGGCGCGGTGGCATCCACTACCCTTTTCAATCCGGGATACTGTTGTTGTAACAGCGGCCTTATCTCCTCAGCGCTATTCACCTCAAACAGGCTGCCACCAAGACTTTCCAGCACCTTCCTGTATGCCGCCACATCGTTTGGCATAGCGCCGCGCAGCCCTTCCAGCGAAGGCAATACGCTTGCCTCCGGCTGATTTTGTTTCAATGCGGCCAATATCTTATCCCTGCTGTTCATCTGATCGTTTATTTTTTGCATACCATTCCGAGAACGACATGGCCGGCGGAGCAGGCATCTCACGCTGCTTGTACCATGGGTTCAGTTTGTTATTGACCATCTTTGGAAATGCACGCAGCACCCAACGGCCCATCTTGCCCGCCCGGCGGTAGTTTCCGGGAGAGGATAAGGTAGCGCTCATCATCTTCATACTTATCTTCTTCCCTGCACCTGCATGTCCGTCCTGCACGAGCACCTGTCGCCATTTATATAATTGTTGATGTATATCGATCTTCACCGGACAGACATTCGAGCAAGATCCGCAGAGCGTGGAGGCAAAAGGCAGATCGGCATACTCCTTCATATCGAGGTTGGGCGCCAGTATCGCGCCGATAGGCCCGGCTACTGCTGTATGATAGCTATGGCCGCCGCTGCGGCGATACACCGGGCAGGTATTCATGCAGGCGCCACAACGGATACACTTGAGTGAATTCAGAAAATCTTCACGCCCCAGCTGCCGTGAGCGGCCATTGTCCACCAACACGATGTGCAGCTCCTGCCCTTCCCGCGGCTGGCGGAAATGGCTGGAATAAGTAGTGATCGGCTGCCCTGTTGCACTACGCGCCAGCAGGCGCAGGAACACGCCCAGATGCGCGCGCCGCGGGATGATCTTCTCAATGCCCATACAAGCGATGTGCACCTTCGCCAGGTGCGCGCCCATATCGGCATTGCCTTCATTGGTGCATACTACCATCTCGCCGGTTTCGGCCACGGCAAAGTTAACGCCGGTAATAGCCGCCTGCGACTGCAAGAATTCCTGACGCAGATGCTGCCTGGCGGCCGCCGTCAGGAACTGCGGATCAGCATTGCCTGCGGGCGTGCCAAGATGCTCGTGAAACAGTTCTCCTATCTCCTCTTTCTTTTTGTGGATACAAGGCAATACAATATGACTGGGAGGTTCTTTGGCAAGTTGTACAATGCGTTCGCCCAGGTCCGTATCGATCACTTCGATGCCATGGGCCGCCAGGTGCGGGTTGAGATGGCATTCTTCCGTGAGCATGGACTTACTCTTGACCATGCGCTGAACTTTATGGCGTTGCAATATTGTAGTAACAATGCGATTATGCTCTTCCGCATCCGCGGCCCAATGCACGATAGCGCCGTTTTGCGTGGCCTGTTGCTCGAATTGCAGGAGGTAATCGTGCAGGTTGCCAAGCACATGCCGCTTGATCTGTGAGGCGGTATCTCGGAGCTGTTCCCATTCCGGGATGCTCCATGCCATGCGATCGCGCTTCTGGCGCACCCACCACAGGGTTTCATCGTGCCAGTTCACACGCGGTTCATTTTCGTTGAACTTTGCTGCGAGTGCGGCATGGTCGCCGGTTTGCTTACTCATGGGCATCATAGTTAAGGATTTCAGCAATATGCATCACTTTCAGCGGCTGTTGCCGGCGGCGGATGATGCCTTCCAGGTGCATCAGGCAGCTCACATCAGTACCGGTGATCACTTCCGCCTGGTGCTTAACGTGATCGGCTATACGATCTACGCCCATCTTCACGGATACGGCTTCCTCTGCCACGCAGAAGGTGCCGCCGAAGCCGCAGCATTCATCGGTACGGTCGAGCGGTATCAATTCCAGCCCTTCCATCATCTGCAGCAGCTGCTGCGGCTTGGAGAAGGGTGCGGCTACCAGCTCGCTCATCTGCGCCAGGTGCAGGCCACGCTGGCCGTGGCAGCTCTGGTGCAGCCCCACGCGGTGCGGGAAGCGGCCGGGCAGGGAAGCGACCTGCAATACGTCTGTCAGGAACTCGGTGAGTTCGTATATCCGTTCCCGTATCTGAGCCGCGGCAGCCTCCTTTGCCGGATCATGAAGATGTTCTTTGATATGCAGCACACAGCTGCCGGAAGGAGCTACGATGTAATCGTATCCGCTGAAATTTTTTATGAACAGGTTATTACAATCATATGTGAGGTGCTCAAAGCCGGAGTTGGCCATGGGTTGGCCGCAGCAGGTCTGGCCTTGCGGGTAGTGGACCTCGCAGCCCAGTTTCTGCAACAGCTGCAGCGTGGCTATACCTACCTGCGGGTAGAACTGGTCGATATAGCACGGAATAAATAGACCTATTTTCAAGTGTCAGTAATTTAAGATGATCACTTGCAAATTTAACGGTCGGCATAGTAAGAATACTGACAGTTTTTTACCTATTAGCGGTTAGATTTTACCCGGCGCGGATGTTGTCTTACTCAGGATTATGATGATTGAAAGGATTAACAGGATTTTTTTTATCAGGATTAAAAAAGATTAAAGGAGATTGATGGGGAGATATTCGCGATGGTAGCCCTTGAAGCGCTTTGAGCGCTTCAAGGGCTGGAACCTCGTTGATCTCCTTATCAATCTCCTTTAATCTTTTTTAATCCTGTAAAAAAAATCCTGGTAATCCTTTCAATCATTATAATCCTGAGTAAGACAACATCCGCTATCAATCCTTCATAATCTGTTCTTCCTGTTGCTTTTTCAGGAACCATTGTACGGCGCGGATTTCGGCGAAGCTGGCGGCATCGCCTACTCTTTCTTTGATGGGGCCTGCGGCGGTGGCGCCGAGTTCTTTGATATGTGATACGATGAGTTTGATGGTGGCTTCGGGTACAAAGCGTTCGAGGTCGAGCTCTCCGGCTTCTACGCATTGTGCGAGATGGCCCTCGATGGTGCCTACGGCCAGCAGCCTTTCGGTGGCGATCTCGGCGATGGTTTTGCCGCCGAGATAGAGTTCCAGCGTGCCTCTGCGGCTGCTGCCCTTTTCTACTTTACCTTTGGCTGGCGGCGGCAAAGCGGCTTTATCCGCTTCGTGGCGTAATGCCAGGTAATCTTTCAGGCCTTTGTTGAAACGGAGCTCACCGTAGCTGGCTTCCCATACCTGTTGCAGCTTATGCCAGCAGTCGGATTCCACGCCAAGCAGCTGCAAGTGGTATTTTTTTGCTTTCGCCTTTTTTACGTCGGCGATATGCGCCTGTAGGGGCTGTATGAGATCTTCGTATATGCTTTGGGTGAAGTAGCCTACCGCTTTGGTGATACGCTCTTCCAGCGTGCCCGTTTCGCCGGTTTGTGCGGCAGTGTCGAGCAGCTGGTGCAGCTGTACCACGAACCTGGCGGCCACTTCTTGCTGCTGGGCCACCTTGGCGGAGAGCGCGCGGCTCAACTTGATGGCGGCGTCGAAGTCGGGTATCTTTTTATCTTCGATCCATACGGCATGACTGCGCATCAATGCCTGCATGCGGTACCAATCGAATAATGCCAGCAGTGAGGTGGCCTGGAATTTTTTGCGTTCAATTTCCAGCAGCACTACCAGTTCATTGGCTTCGCTTTCTTTTTCGGCAAAGGCGATCACCTGCGGATCGGTTTTGATGCTGCCATAGCCGATGCGGGAATGGAGTACCAGTCCTTCCAGGGAGGTACAGCGACTGAGCGCTACGTATACCTGTCCGGGTGCGAAGGCATAACCCGCATCGATGATAGCCCGCTCAAAGGTAAGCCCCTGGCTCTTGTGGATGGTGATGGCCCATGCCAGCCGTATCGGGAACTGTGTGAAGCTGCCGATCTCTTCTTCATCAATATGCCCTTCTTCCTGGTTCCAGGTATAGCGGATGTTGCGCCAGGTTTCTTTACCCAGCTTCATCTCTTCATGCGATCCTGACAACACCAGTGTGATCTCCTCCTCGTCAATCTCCTTCACGGTCGCGATCTTGCCATTATAGTAGCGGCGGGGTTGTGCCACATCATTTTTGAGGAACATTACCTGTGCGCCTATTTTCAGTTGCATGACCAGATCGGTGGGCAGGGCTTTATCGCTGAAGTCCCCTTCTATCTTGCCTTCAAAGCGATGTATCTTTCCCGGCATCGCCGCGAGGCGGGCTGCGTTGATATCATCCGCCTTGCGGTTGTGCGTGGTGAGCACGATATATTCTTCGTCGTCGCCCTTGAAATCAGGGCGATAATGTTGATTGAGCAGTTGAAGATCTTCCGGCAACACTTCATTATTGCGTACGCGGTTAAGTACATCTATGAACGCCTGTTCATTCTGGCGGTAGATCTTTTTCAGCTCGATATACAGCGGTGGCGCCTGTTCTACGGCTTTGGCATGGAAGAAAAAGGAGCTCTCGTAGTATTCCTGCAAGAGTTGCCATTCTGCATCCGGCACTACCGGCGGCAGCTGGTACAGATCGCCGATGAAGAGCACCTGCACGCCTCCGAAGGGCAGCAAAGGCTTATTGCGGAAGTGACGCAGGATGGTGTCGATGGCGTCCAGCATATCACATCTCACCATGCTCACCTCATCGATCACCAGCAGCTCCATTTCCTGTAGCATCACTTTTTTATCGTTGGTAAAACGGATGTTCCGGAAAAGGGTGTGTTTATCGGCCGCGCTCAGTCCATCATCTGCGAAGCCCCGCTTGGTGCCGGGGATGAAAGGCCCGAAGGGCAGCTGGAAAAATGAGTGCATGGTAACGCCGCCCGCATTGATCGCAGCTACGCCCGTAGGCGCTACTACCACGGTATTTTTGCGGGTGTGTTCTTTGATATATTTCAGAAATGTGGTCTTCCCCGTCCCTGCCTTACCGGTCAGGAAGATGTGGCGGTGTGTCTGGTTAATGAAATCTGCCGCCAGGTGAAAGATCATATTTGTATTGTCCGGTTGGGGCATTGCGCTTGAAAATTGAAACTGCGAATATACGCAAAACGGCTAAAAGAGAAATGTGCAGTATCATGGTGTTCATTTCGGATGATAATAAGAAGAGCGTCCTTGGGGGACGCTCTTCTTAATTTAAGACCGGGGTTTGGGTCCCGTTGTTTCTGGTGATGAAGCTCCATTGCCAGGACCATCTGCTGACAACATAATATCCAGTAGGATACCTGGCATAGTCCTGCCACGTGCGGGGCCTGCACTTTCTGACCTTCCCAGATCGGCAAGTATCTTTTTTCCGAGATGCAGTTTTCTTTTTTCCATATTCTTTATTATTTGGGTGAAACAATCCGCTCCTAGTGTTTACGCAAGGAGTCTTTGATCAAAGAATCTTTCACTACAGTAGTGGCATGCGTAGTAGCCTTGGATGTGGCAGTGGTACTTGCAGTTGTGGTGTCAGGGGCAGAACCACCATAGCCGCCTTTGGGCTGTTGGGACTGTTGGGGCTGGCAGGCGATCGCAAGGCAAAAGCTGGATATCAGGCCTGCTGCAAGGATAAACGAAGTTTTTTTTCTGGTTGTCATAAAATTGAGGTTTATATAGTGAGAAAATCTACGCCGGTAATGTGATGGTAAAAGTAGTACCTGCGTGCAAGGCAGATGATACCACAATAACGCCCCCCAGTTTTTCTGTAAACTCCTTCGCCAGTTTGAGTCCAAGCCCGGAAGAGTCGCTGCGGATGCTGTTCCAGTCAAATATATGCGCCAGCTCCTCCTCGGCTATACCTAGTCCGCTATCTTGCACTATGAAGATATTCTTGCCTGCTTCTTGTCTCGCGCTGAGCCGGACAGTGCCTTCTTCCGGCGTAAATTTAATTGCATTAGACACCAGGTTACGGAGTATGATCTTGAGAAAATTTTCATCAGTCATTACTTCCATCCCCGGGCTGGCAGCAGCGCTGAGCCGGACATGACGAGCAGTGGCCATGTGATGGTGCAGCGTGACGATCTCCTCTAATAGTTCCGCGGCATTCAGCAATACGGGCGCTGGTTTAAAGGTATCCATCTGGCTTTTTGACCAAATGAGCAGATCTTCCATGGCATCCAGCAAACGTTCAGCCGATTGGGTCAGCTCTTTGTCGAAGGTATCCTGATCGGCGGGCAGCAGTTGTTCTTTCTGTCTGCGTTTCAGCGCCAGGAAGCTGAAAAGGCTGCTGACAGGGCTTCTCAGATCATGGCTGATAATACTGAACAATTTCGTTTTAGAAGCGTTGGCTTCTTTCAGCTGACGGTTTAACAAATTCAGTTCATCGTTGGCGTTACGCTTGATGCGATAACTTCGGTACAATGTAACTGCTATAATCGCCAGCAGCGCTATTCCTCCGAGTAAAAAATATCTTGTTCTCCGTTGTGATTCCAATCGCAGGCTATTGATCCGGTTATCCTGTTGCAGCTGGATAATCTCGCGTTGCTTCTTTTCGTTCTGGTAGCGGGTTTCCATCTCTGCGTAACTCTTTGTCAACTGCTCCTGGTAGATGGTATCCTTCATCGCGTAGGCCTTGTCAATATACGTATAGGCCTTACCGTAGTTATGCAGTGATGCATAGATATTTCCCAGGTTAACATATGCATCTTGCAACAAATGGTTGGCAGCAATCTCTCTTGCTATTTTTACACACAGCTCATAGTGCTTGACAGCTTCCTGTGGGCGATCGGATCTAAAATACAACAAGCCCATATTGTCATATACAAGTGCAATTCCATATTGGTCCTCTCTTTTCTGCATGAGCGCAAGACTAGCTTGATAAAGCGATATAGCCTGATCATAGTGCTTCAGCGCTGTATTAGCAGTAGCGGCATTGTTTAGCGCCAGGGCTTTTACTTCATCCCTGATATAGGAGTTGTATTCATGTATCACATGATCAAAATACCAGAGGGCGCTGTCGTTGCTGTTCTTATCCATGTATACTAGTCCGATATCATTCAGCACGTTACCAATGCTGGCAGAATCGTGACGTTGCTTTTGTAATTCGAGTGCATGACTGAGAAATGCGAGCGCCTGTGAATAATCATGCAGAGAGCGATAAACATTACCAATATTCTTCAGTGCCCCGCCCGTTTTAGCATCGTTATGCGTTTTTTCATAGATGCCCAGCCCTTTGAAATAGTATTTCAGCGCCTCTTCCAGTTTGCCCTGGCGGTCTTTGACGATGCCCATTCCATTATAGGCGTTGCCTATGCCCAGTGAATCGTGATGCGCCAGCGAGGTATCAAGATATTCCTGTAATACGATCAAGGCGCTATCGAATGCGCCGGCATTACGCAGGCGGTTCACTTTGGCCATGTAGGCCTCTTTCACAGGCGCCTGCGCCATCAGGATGCCTGTGAGGGTACATAGGAGTATAATATTCAGCAAGCAGCGATTTGCCTTCATAAAAAAGCATGCGATCAACCTATTTCCCTGATACGCTTCTTGACTTCCTGCCGGTATGTTTTGCCCAGTGGCAACCTTTCTTCGCTGATCAGTACTTCGTTGCCGTCCAGTCCTTTGACTTTGTCGAGCGACACGGCATAGCTCCGGTGTATACGCAGGAACTTGTTGCCGGGCAGGTAGTCCATAAAGTTTTTGAGGTTCGTAAGGGTGATATATTTTTTTTGTGTAGAGATGATGCGGGTGTAATTGGTAAGGGCTTCGAGGTAAACGATATCCTGCAGGTTGACACGGTTGATACTGTTGCCTTCTTTGATCATCATATAATCTTTCTCGAACTGCACATCGTATTGCAGGGCTTTTTCGCGGATCTCGCGCAGTTCCAGCAGGCGTTTCAGGGCACGGTCCAGCCTTTCCGGCCGTACAGGTTTCAGGAGATAATCGACCGCCTGCAATTCAAATGCATCGATCGCATATTCGGGGTGTATTGTTACGAAGATGAAGTCAGGGGCTTTTTGCAGCGAGCGGATAAAATCAACACCGTTGATCAGGGGCATACCCACGTCTGTGATGATGAGGTCCACCTGTGTATTTTTCAGTAAGGGCAAGCTCTCCAAGGGATTGGTAAAACTTCCGGCGATCCTGATGAAGTCGTAGTTACCCAGATATTCCTCCAATAAAGCCCTGTCTATCCTGGAATCTTCGATCACAACACAGTTCAGTGATTTCATGTCTGGAAATCTTTGTGACAGGAAAGATAGCTTTCTTTCCTAAAAAGAAAAAGGGCCGATCAAAATATTATTTTTGATCGACCCATTAACAAAACTATTATCCAATAAGTTATGCCAGTCTTACGTTAACAGCATTCGGACCTTTTCTACCTTCTTCCACGTCGAATACAACGCGGTCATTTTCGCCGATGCTTTCTTTAATACCGGATACGTGAACAAAAATTTCCTGACCGGTACCTTCGATTTTAATGAATCCAAAACCTTTAGTTTCATTAAAAAATTTTACTACACCTGTTTGCATTTATTTAATATTTAATTGTGAACGTGTTCTCGCCATTATTAGACAGGCGGCTACCTGGGCGACTAGAAGAAAAAATGTAAGAAAAAGCTGAATGTAAGAGGTAATTACTAACAGAATTGAAATACAATATTCTTAAGAAGCGGGACGAAGATAGGCTTTAATGTTATATTCTCCTAATTTTTTTACTTTAACTTTAACAATCGATAAAATATATAGATAATTTTATATGAAACATCCTGAGTCCTGGCGCATTAAAGCCATCCTTACGGGTTCTGCGGGTAACCTGGTAGAATGGTACGACTGGTATATCTACACTACTTTCTCATTATATTTTGCGCCGGTATTTTTTCCCAAAGGAAATTACACTGCGCAATTGCTCAATACAGCGGCTATTTTCGCGGTGGGCTTCCTGATGCGGCCTATCGGCGGATGGATGTTTGGCCGCATCGCGGACCGCAGCGGGCGTAAAGCCGCCATGACGCTGTCGGTACTGCTCATGTCTTTCGGCTCGGTGCTCATCGCTTTCACGCCTTCGCATGCCAGCATCGGTGTGATGGCCCCGGCGCTCCTGCTGCTGGCGCGCCTGCTGCAAGGCCTCAGCGTAGGCGGCGAATACGGCACCTCCGCCACCTACCTCAGCGAAGTAGCCACATCCGGCCTCCGCGGCTTCTATTCCAGCTTCCAGTACGTAACGCTGATCGGTGGCCAGCTGGTGGCCCTCGGCGTACAAATGTTGCTGCAAAAAGTATTTCTCACGCCGGCGCAACTGCACGACTGGGGATGGCGCATCCCCTTTGTGATCGGGGCTTTGCTGGCATTCTTCGTATTATACCTGCGCCGCAATATGCAGGAATCGCAAGCCTTTGAACAAGAGAAAAAAACCCGCGAACGCGGCTCGCTCAAAGCGCTCTTCCAACAGCACCCACGCGCGGTGATGACCGTTGTAGGCCTCACAATGGGCGGCACATTGGCCTTTTATACCTACACTACCTACATGCAAAAATTCCTGGTGAATACAGTGCACCTCAGCATAGAGCGCGCCACCACCCTCACTTTCTTCCTCCTGCTTATCTATGCCTGCCTGCAACCCCTGTTCGGCTGGCTATCGGACTCCTGGGGCCGCAAGCCGCTGCTGATCGGCTTCGGCATATTCGGCACCTTGCTCACCGTGCCTGTACTTACGGCTATCAGTCAAACAAGTTCGGAATGGACGGCCTTCTGGCTCATCCTCTCAGCGCTGGTGATCGTCAGCGGCTATACGTCTATCAATGCGGTGGTAAAAGCGGAAATGTTCCCTGCTGAAGTGCGGGCGCTGGGTGTGGGCTTCCCCTATGCAGTAACGGTGGCGCTCTTCGGCGGCACGGCCGAACCCATCGCGCTATATTGCAAGAAAATAGGCCATGAGCCCTGGTATTACTGGTATGTGACGCTGTGCATCTTTATCTCTTTGCTGGTATATATTTTTTCAAGAGATACCAAACATAGTTCCTATCTCGATAAAGATGAAACTAGCGGCTGATCTCCTTCAGCGCTCCATTATCACAGCCAATGATGATACGGCTCGCATAGCCGATGAACAGGCCATTCTCTACCACGCCAGGGATATCGTTTAGCTGCGCATGCAAACTACTTGCATCCGCTATTTGCCCGAAATGACAATCAGCGATATAGTTGCCATTGTCGGTGACGAACAGTTGCCCATCCTTCTTACGCAGTACAGGTGCGGCTTTCAGGGTTTGCAGTTTTTTGAAGGTCAGTTCCCAGGCAAAGGGGATGATCTCTACCGGCAACGGGAAATGCCCCAGCTGCTTTACCAATTTGCTTTCATCGATCACCACGATCATCTGACTGGAAGCGGCCGCAATGATCTTCTCTCTTAACAATGCGCCACCACCGCCTTTGATCAGTTGCAGTTGTGCATCTGCCTCATCCGCCCCATCAATGTCAATATCCAGCTTGTCAACAGCGGCGAAATCTATCAGGGGGATGCCCTGTTCACGTGCGAGGTCTTCCGATTGCACAGAAGTGGCGACTGCCCGCAGCGGCATGCCTTCTCTAACGAGTTCGCCTATACGAAGAATGGCGTAATAGGCCGTGCTGCCGGTTCCCAGGCCGATGGTCATGCCTGGCTGAATGAAAGTGACTGCTTTCTCGGCAGCGGCTTTTTTTGCTGGATTGATTTGCATAGCGCAAATATAAGGCTGATTTTATTTATGCCCGGGGGCATAAATAAAATCAGCCTTATTGAAAATCCACATTACATCGCGCTTAGCACCTCATCGAGATGGAAGAGCAGATCATCGGTGTTGATTTTATTAAATACCAATGGCGGTTTTATTTTCAGTACGTTGTGCAGCGGGCCGTCAGTGCTGAGGAGGAAGCCGCGGGCTTTCATGGCTTCTACGATCTGGTCGATTTCAGGCACGGCAGGTTCGAGGGTTTCGCGATTGCGTACCAGCTCGGCCCCGATGAACAGGCCATGACCGCGAACATCGCCGATGATGGCATGTTTAGCCTTGAGCTTTTCGAGCCCTTCCATGAAGTAATTGCCGGTAACGCGTGCGTGTTCCTGCATGCCTTCGTCGCGGATCACTTTCAGTACGGCGAGGCCGGTGGCCATAGATACGGGGTTACCACCGAAAGTATTGAAGTATTCCATGCCATTATTGAAAGCATCGGCGATAGCATTGGTAGTGACTACCGCCGCCAGCGGATGCCCGTTACCAATAGGTTTGCCGAGCACCACGATATCGGGCGTTACTTCCTGCAATTCAAATCCCCAGAAGGCATCGCCTACCCTTCCGAAACCTACCTGCACTTCATCGGCGATACATACGCCACCGGCCGCGCGCACGGCGGCATACACTTCTTTGAGGTAGCCGGGAGGTAAGGGTATTTGTCCGCCTACGCCCAGCAAAGTTTCGCAGATATAAGCAGCAAGGCCTTTGCCGGATGCCTGCAAACCTTTGATGATGGCCTGTACATCAGCAGCGTATTTGCTGCCTGCGGCCGGATCATCATAGCGGTAAGGGCCGCGGTACATATCAGGATTGAGCGCTTTATGCGTATGCGGCGGCTTGCCGAAGCCGCCTTTACCATCGAATTTATAAGGACTTAATTCCATCGCTACAGTGGAAGTGCCGTGATAGGCATGATCCAGTACGATCACATCCTGCTGGCGCGTATAGTGGCGGCTCATGCGGATAGCGAGGTCGTTGGCCTCGCTGCCGGAATTGGTAAAATAGCATACCTGCAAAGAGGACGGCAGCGTGGAAGTGAGCAGGGCTGCGTATTCCACAAGGTTATCATGCAGGTAGCGGGTATTGGTATTGAGCCGCGCGATCTGCTGCTGCATGGCTTTTACCACATCGGGATGACAGTGGCCTACATGACTGGGATTGTTCACACAGTCGATGAAAGTACGGCCTTTATCATCGTAGAGATATTGCAGGGCGCCTTTCACGATCTTCAGCGGCGCCTTGTAGCTGATGCTGAGGTTGCGGCCTACATGGGCTTTTCGTTCCGTGAGCAGGTGCTGGTAATTTTCTTCCTGGCGGATGAGAGACGGGAACCCGCATGCCTGGCGGAATGCGTCCTGCGCGGCGATGGGGTTAATGGTGATGAGCTTGAACAACAGTTTCCAGGCGGCTTTTTCGGTGATGAAGTGAAAGTCGTTGTTACTGTTGTTGGCCGCATGTTTGGCCGAGGTACTAACGCTGATGCATAAACGTGCTGCGATGAGATAGTACAGCAGGTCTGTTTCCTGCGGGGTCAGCGCATAACTGGCATGATAGCCCGCTACCGCGGCGGTGGCGGCTTCCAGCGGATCGGCCGCATCGAGCATCAGGTAAGTGCAGGCGATAGCGAGGTTGTTAATCAGGGCGGTATGCACCATATCGCCGAAATCGATCAGGCCGGCGATCTGCTGTCCCTGCACGAGTATATTGTAATCATTGGCGTCGTTATGGATATAAGCCTTGCGGAGGAAAGGCAGCGCTGGCGCTACTTCTGTTTCAAATTGCAGCAGGAAGTAGGCGGCGAGGCGTTTCTTCTCCGGGTCTTTGATATGCATTAAATGTTGCCTGGCTTCGAGCGCCTGCGAGATATCCCAGCTGATGTGACGGTGCATAGCCGGATGCGCAAAGGTTTGCAGGGCCTGATCCATATTGCCGAGGAAAGCGCCGATGCTTTGCTGCAATGGGCGTATATGCGTTACTGTTACCAATGGCTCGCCTTCGAGCCAGGTGAGGATACGCATGTAATGCTGGCCGGGCAAGGATGTAAGCGCCTCTGCGGCTTTGTTACGCAGTACGCGCTGCACCTGTTGTTGTACCTTACTGGCCGCAAGATGTTCGAGTATCTTTACCTGTGCATCCAGGAAATAAGGATCGTGGCCGGGGCCGGCCACCTTGCAGATGTAAGCATGCCCTTGATCATCTTTCAGCAGGAAGTTACTTTCATCGTAGCCTTCCAATTCCTTTGCGGTAGCAGTCATACCGTAATGCTGCGCTACCAGCGATTCTATCTCTGCAACAGTAAATAGCTTCTCCATATATCAAACATTCAATGTTATTGTTGTGCGGCCAGCAGCAGGATGATGTGTGCGGCTGTCCAGCTGAAATTAGGCGCATTCAGGCCCTTGCCTGTCAGCGGATGATAATTTTCATACAGGGGTTTGTTGTCCTGCATCCCTTCTGCGTGCTGCCACAATTTACTGGTCAGCGCGCTGGCGGTGGATGTGTCGCCATATTGCAGTAATCCCATGATCCCGAAATAGTACTGATCCATCCATACAGGGCCGCGCCAGTAGCCATTTTGCGGGTCGAACGCTTTTGCTGAAGCATCCAGAACGGGCAGCGGAACGAAAGTATTAAAAACGGTGGTATCTTTCATCACTGCGGCTACGGCCTTTGCCTGCGTTTTGCTGGCGACGCCTGCCCACAGCGGTATCCAGCCTTCGGCGCCCTTGATGCGTACCAGGTCGCCTTTCAGCATACGGTCGTAATAAAAGCCGCTGGCCGTATCGTAGAACAACTCGTTTATACGCGCTTTGAGCTGTATGGCGCTGCTGTCAAACATAGTGCTTATCTCCCCTTGATGCAATACCCGCGCGATCTGTGCGAGGATGATTTTTTCTTTATAGAGATAAGCATTGAGATCGACAGACTCCTGATCGAGCGACCAGGCGCCAGTATGATTGAATAACATAGCGGCTTTGTCGAAGCGGACGGCGTTATCCATGCCGCTTTCCCAGGCGGCCGCGATGCGGGTACCATCGGTGGATCCATATTCGCAGATATTGTTATGGTCATGATCCCTGGCGTGGTACCACCAGGTATGGTACAGCATCAGTGGTGCGAGCATATCGCGCAGGAAAGTGGTATCATGACCAGCCTGAAACACTTGCCAGACGGCCCAGGCAGCCAGCGGCGGCTTGGTATCGCGGCGATTGTTTTCAGTGGTATCGGTGTAGATGCAATCGGGCACCATGCCGCTACCTTCCTGGTAATCGAACAATGCCTGTATATTGGAGGCAGCCAGCGCAGGGTCGATATAAGCCAGTGCTGCGGCCTGTTTCCAGCTGTCCCAGGACCAACATCCATAGAAGCCCTGATAAGATATGGATGGAAATACGCCATCGTGTTTGATGCCACGGGCGGCGCTGCGCCAGTTGCTGAGCAGGGTAACCATGCTCTTTACCGCCAGCTGCCGGCGGAAATGATCTTTCACGGGCGCCTGTGTGAACAGGCGTTTCAGATAAGCATCCCATCGCTGGCGATTGGCCGCCAGTGCGGGCGCGAAGGCCCTGGTTACGTCTACCTTCTCTCCCTCCAATGTAAAACGCTGCGATTGGAGGTCCTGGTAAATGGCCTGTGCATCAAGTGCAATAGCTTTACTGGACGTATAGGCATTTCCGTTAGTGACCGTCTGCCATTGATCTCCAGAGAGATAGTTAATATCAAATGTTTGTGTGCTGCCTGCGATGGCAATGTGCAATCCTTTGCCTTGTGCGGTAACGTTTGCGCGTTTCAGCAGCATTTCTCCCTGCCAGGACAACACCAATTGCCTTTTCCTGTTCAGCTTATTCCTGACACCCGTTTGCAGCAGGGCTTCGCGCGAACCGCTGAAGATCAGTTCCATCGTCACTTCCAGGCCAGGTCCTGCAAATGTTTGCATCATCCTGCCGGGATAATAACGGGAAGATACGCGCTTCAACTCCAACAGCCGGCCATTTTCGTATAGCCTTAGCTGTGATATGGCATTGGAAAGCCACTCCCCTTTCATGTCCATCAATAAGGGTCCGGTAAAGCCGGTGGTGGTATCATTGGCCGGCAAGGCATAGGCATGCCAGGCGCCCTGGTCCGAGAAGAAGGTACCGGTTACATTGTTGGTATCCTTTACGGTATAATGTGCATCCAAAATATCCGGGAACCGCTCCCTGCTTGCTTCCTGGGCTGTTGCGAGCTGATAGCCCAGCAACAGTCCTGCTGTCCATTTTAATTTATTCATATCGTTCTCTGGCCTGCGCTGCCGGTGCTTTGTCTTTTTGCAGGGGCCGCAATATAAAGCTGTATTGATAATTATGATAAGGCAACTGGTACTCCGCATGAGGTTTAGCGCCCCAGCTGTTGTCGCCGCCGAGGCCCGATTGCTGGTAATCTATATTCCACCAGATCAATGGCTGGTTGTACATGGAGCCGCCGTGTACATTATGCTGGCGGTTGAAATTGAGGCGGCGCATATCAAAATGCAGTACGCCCATATTGAGCAGGGAATCGGTGCGGGCCATCCAGCCGTTGCCATTGGCATCGTGCAGGGCCATCCAGCGCACATCGGAGCGGTAGCCGCTTTCCTGTGCACGCGGGTAAGGATGAAAGAGTGAATCGGCCGGCATGCTGTACACGTCTACGTCAGCGGCATATTTGCGATCCACGTAATTATCAAAGGGGCCGCGGCCCAGCCAGGTTACCTGTGAAAGTGAAGGTGTTAACTCCGTGCGCATGCCCATGCGGGGCAGCTCTGGCAGCGAGGTATCACCCGCGATGAATTGCACCGCCACTTTGATATCGCCATTGGCAAAAATCGTATAGTCGGTAAGGTAGTCGGCCTTCACCAGCGGCAGATAGTGCCGTGCATGTACCTGGATAGTATGCTCGTCGGGCTGTGTGAGCGTGGCTTCCAGCAGTTGGGTGCTGTCGCCTGCATGCTCCCATACGGCGCACCTGATCTGCTGACTGTTGCCGATATCGTTATCGGTAGCGGCGCGCCAGAAATGAGGCAGTAATGGCGACTGCATATATCCGTTGCCGTTATATACGAACTGCGACAACCAGCCCTTGCTGATCTCCGCAGTGAAGACGCCATTGTCTATTTTCCAGCCGTCGTTTGTTTTGGTGCTACGCAAAGGTTTGCCGGCAGCGATTTGTTTTTCCATGGGTATATATAGCGGCCATTCGTATTGCGCCGTGGCAATGGTAAAGCCGGCGGGCAGCAAGCCGTCCGCATTTTTCAGCGAGGCTTTGAGTTGCAGGTAGTAATGCACGCCTGGCTGTGGCTGAAGCGGCGGCAGGGATAAAGGGGCGTCTGTATGTTGATGCGGCGATACGGTCATCTCAGGCAAGCGGCCGGCAGCCACAGTCTTGCCATCTCCCTTCATCTCCCATTGTATCTGTATATTCTCCAATGTATTGAAATCATACCTGTTCTCTACGCGGATCAGCGCTGCGGCGAAATCCACCGGCAGCATATCTACGGGCTGGTATACCTTCCTCACTTCAAATGCCTGCGGATGCGGCGTGCGGTCGGATGCCAGCATACCATCCGCACAGAAGCTGGTATCGCTGGTGGCGCCTACCGCGCCCATATCTGCGCCATAGGCCCAGATAGCGCGACCGAGTGAATCGTGTTGTAAAAAAGTCTGATCTGAAAAGTCCCAGATGAAACCGCCCTGTAATTGCGGATATTGGTGCATGAGGGCCCAGTCGTCGCGCAGGTTACCACCGCTGTTGCCCATCATATGCGCGTATTCGCACTGGATGAGGGGGCGCTCGTGATAATCCCTTACATAATCCATCATGTACGATACCGGCTTATACATGGGGCAGATAATATCGGTATAAGGCGTATTGCGGGCTTCTTCATACTGCACCGGGCGGGTATGGTCGCGGCCTTTGATGAATTGATAAGTGGCGATGAAATTGTCGCCAAACTTGCTCTCATTGCCGAGCGACCAGGTAATGATACTGCAATGGTTCTTATCCCGCTCTACCATGCGGCGGGTGCGGTGCAGGTAAGCCTTTTGCCATTCTGGCTTGTCTGACAAGGTTTGCAGCGGATGCATGCTCATGCCGTCGCATTCGAGGTTGGTTTCATCCACCACATAGATGCCGTATTTATCACAGAGCGCATACCACTCTTCCCGGTTGGGATAGTGGCTGGTGCGCATGGCGTTGATATTGTATTGTTTCATGGTGCGGATGTCGTGCAGCATCCCTTCGGGGCTCACCACTTTGGCCGTGTGCATATCATGCTCGTGGCGGTTCACGCCTTTTATCTTCACAGCTATGCCATTCACCAGCAGCAGTCCGTGTTTGATCTCAACATTACGGAAACCTATGTCCTGTGCAAAACACTCTATGGTATTGCCTTTCGCGTCCAGCAATGAGATCAGCAGCGTATAGAGGTTGGGCTTTTCAGCGCTCCATGCTTTGATGTTGGGCAGTGCTTTACCGAGATGATAGATACTGTCGCGGGTAAGCGCTATCGTTTGCGTAAATACTTCCTGGTTACCATCCAGCAGTTTCACGGCAATACGTTTAGCCGTTTCCGTAGTAGCGGGGATTTTGTTCAGTGCGAGGTCCAGGTCCAGCAGGCCATCGCGGTAGTGATGGGTAAGTTGCGGGCGGACAAAAAAATCGTATAGGCATAAGGGTGGCCTGGCCACGAGGTACATGCTGCGTTCGATGCCGCTGAGTTTCCACATGTCCTGTCCTTCCAGGTAGGAGCCGTCGCTGAAACGGAACACCTGTACTGCGATCTCGTTTCGGCCGGCATGGAGATAAGGCGTAACATCAAATTCGGCGGGCGTTTTACTGTCTTTACTCAGACCTGTATACTTTCCATTCACCCATACATAAAAGAAAGAGTTGACAGCTTCCAGGTGCAGCCATACCTGCTTGCCTTTCCAGGCAGCGGGCAGCTCAAAGCTGCGCCTGTAGGAGCCTACGGGGTTATCATCTTTGGGAACGAAGGGCGGGTTGGGTGGAAACGGATATTCTACATCCGTAAAGATATAAGGCGCATAGCCCGCTGTTTGCCAGTTGGCGGGCACCTGGATGGTTTTCCATTTACTGTCGTCGAAGCCCGGCTTGAAGAAGCCTTCCGGCCTTGCCGCAGGATTTTTCGCGATATGAAATTGCCAGGTACCATCGAGCGATAGCATCAGCGGCGAGGCGGCTCCCTTCAAAGCCTGCGCCGCATCAGGGTATGGCCGGTAATGCGCGTGTGGCGGCAATGTGTTTTCTTCCTGTTTCTGCGGGTTCTCCCAGTCGTTGAGCTGTGCAAACGTATGCGAGCAGCACAGCAGCAGTATCATCCAGTAAATGTATTTCATCGTCCCACGTTTTATTAAAGCGGATAAAGCCCTTGAAGCGGATAAAGCCCTTGAAGCGCTCGAAGCGCTTCAAGGGCTCCTGGCCTTATTTTGCTAAAGGGTTGTTCAGTGTTTCTTTCAATGGCAGTGGATAGAACCCTCTATCTGCTGAAAACTGGCGGCCGGCCGCCTGCATGTTCTGCGCCAGCAGGCCCCAGCGGCGAAGGTCATAGAAGCGGCTGCATTCCAGTGTAAGCTCCATGGTACGTTCGTGTACAATTTCGGCAAATACATCGGGGGTAGCGCTGAGGTTCAATGGCGGCATGGCGGCGCGGGCGCGTACTGCATTGATCTGCGCCATGGCCAGGTCGTTAGCGCCCAGTGCGTTTTCTGCTTCCGCATAAAGCAGCATCACATCAGCGAGGCGCATCAACGGCGCGTTAATGGCTACCGGATTGCCCAGCAGGTCCAGCTTGGAAGGTATCCATTTGCGGAAGGCGATGGTATTGCCGGTGAACAAAGAGTCGTATACGTTACCGTATACACGCGGATTCGCAGGATCATTAAAATAAGGATCGCGGAAAAATACGGTATTGTATACACGATGATCGTAAAGCCCATCTTTGGCAGTCCTGCCTTCTTTCAACATTTCGGCGAGCAGGCGCGGCGTGCCATAGATCTCGCCATAGCCGCCCAGTTCAGACGCTGCTACCCAATCGCTCAACTGTGATTTGTAGAACGCGCCGTTGTTTTCATCATTGGTTTGTTGCAGCTCGAAGATCGATTCATTGGAATTAGTGAGCGTGCCGTTGAACATGCCGAGGTAGTTATCCACCAGCGAGTACTGGTTGGATTTGATCACTTTGTCGAGCCAACTGGCCGCTTCGGTGTACAAGGCAGTGGCGTTGGCCTTGTCTTCTGAAGCGCGGTAGATCATTACTTTGCCGAGATAGGCTTGTGCAGCGCCTTTGGTAACGCGGCCCAGTTCAGCGCCGGGGCGTGCGCTGCGCAGCGGCAGCATAGGCTCCGCGGCTTTGAGGTCGGCGATGATAAAGTCCCATACTTCAGCGCGCGTTGCCGGCGCCTTGGGCAGGTCCGCTTCTCCTTCCGGTACTTTGTCGCGGATGATCACCTTCTCAAAATTATTCAGCAGCTTGAAATAGTAGTAAGCACGCAGGAAGTGGGCTTCCGCCAGGATCACATTACGGCTGGAATCGTCGATCTGTGCAGTGGTCATCGCCGCTACATTCGTGAGCACCTGGTTGCTGAAATTGATACCACGGTAATTGTCGCGCCACAGCAAGTCGATAGCATAGTTGCCGGAGTTGTAGTTGAAGTTATAGATCTCCATCCACCAGCTATAGTTATAGGCATCGCTGCCGGGTATTACATAATCTTCCCGGTAGAACTCGCGACAGGAGCGCGCTTCCACGTAGTTATCCCAGCCGGTGAAGCTCTCCAGTTGTGAGTAGGCAGATGCCAGGCCGGTGAGCGCGCGGTCTTTCGAGGTCCAGTAGTTGTCGGTAGTGAGCTTGTCGGGCGACACCTGGTTCAGCAAATCTTTATTACAGCTGGCAGTCATCAGCATGCCAACAGCCACTCCCAGCAAAGATGTATAGCGCAAATATTTTTTCATAACCGAATGATTAAAATGTTAGAACTCCAGTTGCAGGCCAGTCATAAATGTTTTGTTCTGTGGATACATCCAGCGGTCGAGGCCTGTGTTGAGCACGTCGGCGCGGCCGATCTCCGGGTCGGGGCCAGTATATTTCGTAAAGGTGAGCAGGTTCTGCGCACTTACGTATATGCGTAAGCGTGATATCTTCGCGCGTTGCAGCAGCGAGGTGGAGAAAGCATAACCCAGCTGTAAGGTTTTCAGGCGGAGGTAATCGCCTCTTTCGAGGAAGCGCGTAGATTCGCGGTTGTTGTTGTTCGGATCTCCCAGCACAGCACGGGGCACATCGGTGTTCCTGTTCTGCGGCGTCCAGGCGTTGAGGGTGCTTACATCGAAGTTACGGCCGGCATCCATGCCTTGCAGCTCGTATTTATTGCCGTTGAAGATCTTGTTGCCGCCTACGCCCTGCCAGAATAATTGCAGATCGAAACCTTTGTAACCAAGGGTGAAGTTGAAGCCATACTCCACTTTCGGAAAGCCGCTACCCTGGTAGGTTTTGTCGTTTTCATCGATCACGCCGTCGCCATTGGTATCGCGGAAGCGGATATCGCCGGCTTTGGCATCGGGTTGCAGGAGGTCCCCTTTCTTGTTTTTATAGGCGGCTACTTCAGCATCGGATTGGAAGATGCCATCTGCCTCATAGAGATAGAAGGCGCCGATCTCGCTGCCTACTACCGTCATGTTGGGAACGGGGCCAGTGCCGTATTTCAGGCCGGTGCCGGCAAGTTTCTGGTTTTCGTTGGCAAGGGCGAGCACTTTATTTTTCACCTGACTAAGGGTACCGGTTATACTATAATTCCAGTCTTTCTTTTTATCTGCCCAGGTCAGTTCCAGTTCCCAGCCTTTGTTGCCGATGCGGCCTACGTTCATCACGGGATTATTCAAACCTGCGCTGGCAGCCAGTTCTTTCCGGATCAGCAGGTCTCTGGTAACATTGTTGAAGAAGTTAAAGGAACCAGTGAGTTTATTGAGCACGCCAAAATCGAAGCCGATATTTTTGGAGATGCTGGTCTCCCATCGCAGGTCTTTATTTTTCAGCTCCCAGGCAGCGGCTCCCGGCCAGGCGGCGGCGCCACTCCCCTGTACATAGCCACCACCGCGGCGGTTGGAGATTGTCATCAAAGCCTGGTGATCATATTCACCGAGCGCATTTTCATTACCCAGCTCGCCATAGCTGGCGCGCAGCTTCAGGAGATTCAGCCATGCATACCTTTGCATGAAAGATTCGCTTTGCAGGTTCCAACCCACTGATACGGACGGAAACACGCCATAGCGGCGGTTTTCACCAAACTTGGAAGAACCATCGCGGCGCACGGATACCTGCAAAAGATATTTACCGTCATAGGCGTAGTTGATACGCCCTAATGTAGACAAACGGTCATATTGCGGACGGGTACCGGTAGCGCTGAAAGAGCCGCCGGCTGCGCCATTCATGGTGCTGAAGCCGGGATCCAGGAATCCGCCGGGCAGGATATTGGGTGATATCTGTCCGTCTACCACAGTATATACGGTGGTCTTGCCATCTGCAATGGTAGTGATGTTATTACTGGATATCTCCTGTGCCGTATAACCTGCGAGCAGGTTGATGCTATGCTTACCAAAGCTGCGATCGTAATACAACAGGTTCTCCATCAAACGTTGGCGGTCGTTGGAGCGGCCATCGGTGAGTTGTGCATAAGGTATCAGCGGATCGTTGGCATTGCCGCGGAATGGCGGGTGATAAGCATAGTTGAGGAAGTTGGTGCTTACCAGCCCAAGGTTGGTCACGAATTTCATGCCTTTGATCAACTCCAGCGACAGGCGGGCGTTTCCGCTGAAGTACTGCGCGCGATTGGAATTGCTCATGTAGTGATTCATGGCCAGTGCATTTTCATATTTCGGCAGCTGGTTGATCTGTAAAGCATAGCCGTACTTTTCGTTCTTGTCGTAAACCGGCAGCAATGGCGACTGGAAGTAAGCATCTTTGGTGCTGTAGTTCAGGTCACTGCGATCTGTTTCAGCGTACACGAGGTTCACTTCAGCAGTCAAACGTCCTTTCTTGTATTCGTTGCGGGAGCGGATGGATTTCTTTTTAAAATCGGTGCCGATGAAGGTACCGGTTTCGCGGGTGATGTTGCCGCTGAGGCCATAGTTGAAGTAATCGCCGCCGCCGGTGAGGCTCAAGCTATAATTCTGTGCAGTGGCCTGTTGTGTGATCTCGTCCTGCCAGTTGGTATTGGCGGTAACGCCTTTGGAGAGATAGGCGGGCTTGCGATCGTCGGGGATACCGGCATTATCATACATCATGCGATGCACTTTGAGATAGCCGTCGGCATCAAGAAGATGCATTTTACCCGTAGGATTCACGATGCTGTAGTAGCCGTTAAATTCCAGTTTTGGCGGGCCTTTCTTTCCTTTCTTGGTGGTGACGAGGATCACGCCGTTAGCGCTGAGGGAGCCATAGATAGAAGCGGCTGCGCCATCTTTGAGCACTTCAATAGAAGCAATATCGTTGTTGTTGAGATAATAGGGATCGCCGGGGCTGCCATCGATGATGAACAGCGGCTGGTGTGAGCCATAGGTGCTGATGCCGCGCAGTTTGATATCGGCCATGTTGCCGGGAGCGCCGCCGGTATTCACTACGGTCAAACCGGCCACTTTACCTTGCAGGGCATTAACGGGGTTATTGGTGGGAACGTTTGCAATCTCGCTGCCTTTTACGGAAGTGATGGCGCTGCTGACATTACGTTTGCTTTGGGTGCCATAGCCCACTACTACTACCTGGTCGAGCACTTTCGTAGAGGTATTGAGGGTGATGGTCAGTTCCTGCTGGCCATTTACCGGCACTTCCGCGCTTTCGTAACCGATGAAGGATATTTCCAGCACGGCGCCTGGGGGCAGATCGCGCAGTTCAAAGGCGCCCTTCACATCTGTGAGTACGCCTTTGGTCGTGCCTTTCAGCCTGACGCTAACTCCGGGCAATGCCTCGCCGGTATTGGAAGTGATCTTTCCTTTTACCGGCGGCTGTTGCTGCGGGGCAGCGTCATTCTTTACTACGCTGTTATTGTTCCCTACTTTCACGAGGATGATATCATCTGTTACTTTGAACTCTAAAGCAGTAACATGGCTGATCTCATGGAGCAGGCCTTCCACTGTACGTTCTTTTTTATCGAGCGTCAGCGGTTTTAATTTTTCGAGATCGTCGAGATTATAAGAGAATTTCAGCCGGGTATTTTTTTCGAGGTATTGTAATACCTGCAATACCTTTGTTTGCCTGAAACCTACGTCGATCTTGTCTTTCAGGCCTTCGGCCGCTTGCACCCAGCTAAGCAGCATCAGCCACAGGAGCATGCCTATGCACGCCCGTTGAATGGAAGTTTTAGTCATAACGTATTTTGGTTGTAATGGTATAGTAAGCTCCGGCTAGTGTGACGCGCTGGCAGGAGATATCAGTAACGTATCATTTTTAATGGTGGATGTTAGTCCGTTCACAAAGCAGATGGCTGCCAGTACCTCGTTGAGCGGCTTATTCCGGAAGGCGCCATTGAAGCGTATCGGTTTATATTTTCCGGGCATCAGTTGCACTTTGATCCCGTACCAGTATTGCAGTTGTTCGGTAATTTCCCGGATGGATGCATTGTTGAAGGCGAGCAAACCTTTGCGCCAGGCGGCTTCGCGGGCCATATCAAAACCATGTTTATCAAACAGGGAGGCATCTGCTTTGAGCAGCACCTGCTCGCCGGGTTGCAGTTCGGTGGCGGATGATCTAACGGCTACGCGTACACGTCCTTCCAGCAGGGATACGGCCATGGCGGTATCGAAGCCATAGGCGCGCACTTTGAAGGCGGTACCGAGGGCGCGTACTTCCGCGCCCTGACTACTTACAGTGAAGGGTTGTTCAGGAGCGGGGGCCACTTCAAAGAGGGCTTCTCCTTGCAGTTCGAGGTGGCGGCTGCCTTTGTTATAGTTTTCCGGTACGCGGAGGGTGCTGTGGCGGTTGAGGATCACCCGGCTGCCATCGGCCAGCACCAGGGGGCGGCGGGCGCTGTCGCCCGCTACATATACCGTATAGGCGTTAGCGTTATTGTCCGCTATTACCGGCTTATGCTGCCCGGCTTTCATCCACCAGGCTATTGCCGCCAGCGGCAACAACACAGCCGCCGCTATACGCCAGTAGCGGCGCGCCGCCGGCGATGGCCGCTCCTGCGCCGGCGCGGTTGTGTCATTAGCAGCCGCAATAGCCAGCTGCAACTTGCCAAATTCCGCTTCTTTCTCTTCAGGCGTAAGCTTCAAACCCAGCCGGAACAGCCATTCACGGGCCTTCTCCGCCTCCTCACGCTTATGCGGGTAGCGCTGTAGCCAGCTTTCCCAGAACTGCACATCAGAATCGTTACTGCGCAGGCAATAACGCACAAAAGAATCGTTGAGGATAAAGTCTTCCGCCTTATACTGCTGTAGGTCCATACCGGGCATTTTCTATAAAGAGGGAGAAGCCGGAGGATTTTTACCAAGGATTATGGAGATTTTTTTACTCATGATTAAATGATTAGAAGGATTAGCAGGATTTTTTTTACAGGATTTTAAAGGATTCGCGAAGATCATTTCGGGTTGATCTCCCCGAATCCTTTAAAATCCTGTAAAAAAAATCCTGCTAATCCTTCTAATCATTTAATCATGAGTAAAAATAATCCGATGAGTGTAGCATCGGTATACACTTCGCGGATGCGCACCAGGGCGTTGTGGATGGTGTTGTAGATGGTGCGCGGCGTGGCGTCGGTGCGGGCGGCGATTTCTTCGATGCTCAGGTTGTCGTAAAAACGTAGTTTGATAAATTCCCGCTGGCGGGCAGTGAGCAGGCCTAGCATGCGTTCGAGCTTTTCTTTTACCTGATGGTCGGTTTCCTGGCGGATCAGCACTTCTTCGTATGGGCTTTCCTCTGGTTCGCGGAAGAGCAAACTGTCTTCGCGCAGGGCTTCTTTATGCGCTTTGCTGAGTATCTTGTACAGCCTGCGTTTGAAGCAGATGAAGAGATAACCTTTGATATTGCCCGGCATATCCAGCTGGTGGCGCTTCTGCCATATCTCTACAAAAATATCGTTGATGGCTTCCTTTACCATCGACTTGTCCAGCACAACAGCCACACCGTAATGATAGAGATTATCATAGATCTCATGATAGATCTTGTATAAGCCCTGTTCATTGTTCTGCTGCATTTCATGCCAGAAACCGGCAAACGCCTGTTCACATTCCTTGTCACTGTTTGTAGCCGGGTAGCTGTTGGCTTTTAGCATTCGCTGTGATTTTGCGTTGATCAATTAAGCGCCGTTGCGTTGCGGACTGAAAGGCGAAATATCCATACTTGTTTCCTCTCCGTTGGCCAGTTGCGTCAACAGCTTGCCGGTGGCGGGTCCCAGGCTGAGGCCCATCATGGAGTGGCCGCCGGCGAGCAGCAAATTACGGTATCGTTTTGAAAATCCAATGAATGGTAATCCATCTGGTGAGCAGGGACGGAACCCGAACCATACGTCTTCTTTTTTCGGCATGTGAACAGGCAGGTTACCGAAATAACGCTGCACCGATTCCACGATACCCGCTACCCTGTTCATGTTCACCTGGTCGTTCACTGCGGCTACTTCCATCGTACCGCCGAAACGCAGTTTATCGCGCATCGGCGTAAGCGCCACCCTGGCTTCGCAAAGGATTGCGGGGATATTGAGATTGACAGATGGCGCATCCAAAGTAACAGAGTAACCTTTGCCCGGCATCAGCAACAGGCGTTCGCCTGCAAGCCGCGCCAGCGCCGGGGCCCAGGAGCCGCCGGCCATCACGAACATATCTGCATCATAGCGTTGGTCGCCGCTGATAACAGCAGTGACCTTCCCCTGCGTGGTTTCCACTTGCGTAACCTCTGTGTGTGGCAGGAAATGAACACCTTTATTTTTGAGGGATGATAACAGTTGTTGCATGAGTTGATTGGGATAGAGATGGGCATCACAGCGATAGTGCACGCCACCTAACACATCAAGCTGCAATTGCGGTTCCAGCGCTTGTATGGCGGCTTTATCCAGCACAGCGGCATCGAGGCCCATGGCGCGCGCCTGTTCCGCCAGGTGCGCTTCTTCTTCCTGCACAGCCGCCGTTTTATAGTACATGATGATACCCTTGTGTTGCAAACCGAAATCAAAGCCGGGCTGCTGTGCCAGCTCATCATAGAGCTGACGGCTCAGGAGGTTGATATCCCGCAAGGGGATTGCTGATGCCGCCACATGATTCGCTTTGGCGTGTTTTATAAATTGCAGGCCCCAGGACACCAGGTCTTTGTTCAGGGCCGGTTTTACATAGAAAGGGCTTTTGCTGCTGAACATCCAGCGGATGCCCTGTGATACGATGCCCGGCGCCGCCAGCGGCACAAAGTGACTGGGCACGATCATGCCCAGATTGCCGTAAGAACAGTTATCCCTGAAATCACGTTTATCCATGACCGTTACCTCCCACCCGCTGTCGCGCAGGTAGTGGGCAGTGCATAATCCTATGATACCTCCTCCGATGATGATTGCTTTCATGTTATTTTTTTGTGAGATGTGCAGGGCTCAGATCACCTGGAAGCCATGCACATAAGGATCGTCATCGTCCAGGAAGATGGTATTATAGCCGGTTACTTTTGCCCATCCTTCAATACCGGGGATGATGGCGGGTTTGCCGGCAATAGTGGTCTCTTCTTCGATGGTGCCGTTGAATACTGATCCGATGATACTTTCATGTATAAAGGTGTCGCCTTTGCGGAGCTTTCCTTTGGCATGCCATTGCGCCATGCGCGCGGAAGTGCCGGTACCGCAAGGCGAGCGGTCGATGGCTTTGTCGCCATAAAATACGGCATTGCGTGCAGTGGCATGCGGACTAATCGTGGCGCCGGTCCACAGCATATGACTCAATCCCTTGATGTGCTCATTTTCGGGATGTACGAATGTATATTTTTCGTTTAGCCGTTGACGGCATATGCGGCTAAAGGAGATCAGCTGATCGGCGGTGAAGTGCTCCAGTCCTGCGAAATTGGGCTGTGGATCTACGATGGCGTAGAAGTTGCCCCCATAGGCCACATCCACATGCAGGATACCGAGGCCTGGGCATTCCACTTCCAGGTTTTCGGCAGCGAGGAATGATTTTACGTTGGTGAGCTTCACCGATTTCACTTTCTGCCCTTCCTGTACATAGCTCACGAGCACCAGTCCTGCCGGCGTTTCCAGCCGCAGCTGGCCGGGCACTTTCGGTATCACCAGCCCCTGTTCGATAGCGATAGTAACCGTACCAATAGTACCATGGCCGCACATAGGCAGGCAGCCGCTGGTTTCGATGTACAGCACGCCGGTATCGTTTGCAGGATCGCAGGGCGGATAGAGAATGCTGCCGCTCATCATATCATGACCTCTCGGCTCAAACATCAGCCCCTTGCGGATCCAGTCGTACTCCCGTAAAAAGTGCAAACGTTTCTCCATCATGGTATTGCCCACCAGCACAGGGCCCCCGCCGGCAACAAGCCGTACGGGGTTGCCGCAAGTGTGGGCATCTATACAAAAGAATGTTTTGGTTGACATCTCCCCAGAAAATAATTAAATAACCCAATAATAAAATCATCAAATAACTAAATGCTCTCCCGGCTAAGCTGACCGTTAACCCTCCGCCATATGCCCAGCGGGTTGCTATCCTGCAAAGCCGCTGGCAGCAAGGTTTCGGGCCAGTTCTGATAACAACGCGGCCGTACAAAACGGAGGATGGCCGCTGCGCCCACCGAGGTGCTGCGTACATCCGTAGTGGCCGGGAAGGGGCCGCCATGGTGCATCGCATACGATACCTCCACGCCGGTAGGCACATTATTGTAAATGATCCTGCCTACTTTTTCGGCGAGCAACCCAAGGGCTGGTGCGAACGCTTGCAGATCGGCAGCTTCTGCCATGATCGTGCCGGTGAGCTGTCCGTGCAGGGACTGCAATACGGCGTTCAGTTCTGTAGCATCGCGGCATACTACCAGCAAGGTGGCAGGCCCGAATACTTCCTGTTGCATTTCGGGATCAGCCAGGAAATGGCGCCCACTCACGCGGTACAGGGCGGCAGAGCCTTTCGTTTGCGCCACGAGCTTCTCGCCGCTGAGCAATGTTTCCACACCCGTTTTGCGGGAGAGCTGCGACCTGTTCTCATAATAGTGATAACAGACGCCCGGATTGAGCATGGTACCTGCCGCAGTGTTTGAGAGCTGCGTTTGCAGATGTTGCGCAAACGTTTCCGTGTCGGTATTGTCCAATGCGATGAGGAGACCAGGATTGGTACAGAACTGCCCGGTACCCAGTGTAACAGACGCCGCTAACTGGCCTGCCAGCTGTTCGGCCGCAGTGGCCAGTTTGGCGGGAAGCAGCAATACAGGATTGATGCTGCCCATCTCGGCATACACCGGTACGGGCGCTGCGCGTTGGTTCACCGCATCGAAGATAGCCATGCCGGCTTTATAAGAGCCGGTGAATCCGATCGCTTTGATACCCGGATGTTTCACCAGCTGCTGACCGGTAACAGGCCCTTTGCCATTGATGCTGGAAAATACGCCGTCGGGCATGCCGCATTTCTCAGCGGCATTGCGGATCGCTTTTGCGATCAGCTCATTGGTGCCGGGATGCGACTCGTGCGCTTTCACGATCACAGGGTTGCCGGCTGCCAGCGCGGAGGCGGTATCGCCGCCGGCAGTGGAAAAGGCCAGCGGGAAATTGCTTGCGGGGAATACCAGCACAGGCCCTAAGGGTACCAGCATTTTTCGTATATCCGGTCGCGGTAGTGGTTCTCTTTGTGGTAGCGCGGTATCTATCACGGCATCTACCCACGACCCTTCGCGCAGCACGCTGGCGAAGAGTTGCAGCTGGCCGGTAGTGCGCCCTCGCTCGCCGGTGATGCGCGCCAGCGGCAATCCTGATTCCGCTACAGCCCTTTGCAGCAGCGGCTCTCCGATGGCCATGATCTCTGATGCGATCGTTTCCAGGAATACAGCCCGCTGCTCCGGCGTAGTGGCGCTGTAAGCCGGAAATGCCTGCGCGGCCTTTTCCACCGCCAGGTTCACTTCTTCGGAAGTGGCAATGGAAAAGGCCTCGGGCAGTTGTGTGTTACTAACGGGATCGTATGCACGTAATTGTTCACTGCCTGTTGCGGCATATTGGTAACCGATAATATTTTGTCCGGTAATACTCATGAAGGCAGGTTTAGATATTCGGGTAACACTGGTCTTGCCGCCAGTGCACGATCGATGATAGCCTGTACGCTGGCCAGCTCGCTGCCTTGCAGCGGCAGGCGCGGCGCACGTACATGCGTGCTGCCGATGCCGGTGGCAGTAGCAGCCAGTTTGATGTATTGTACCAGCTTGGGATGGATATCGAGTTCGAGCAGTGGCATGAACCAGCGGTAGATGGTCAGCGCTTCTGCGATGCGGCCTGCTTTCGCGAGACGGTAGATGGCTACGGTCTCACGCGGGAAGGCGTCTACCAGTCCTGCTACCCAGCCATGGGCGCCGATCGCCAGGCTCTCTAACGCTAACGTATCTACGCCGCAGAGTATCTTGAAACGGTCGCCGAAGCGATTGGTCATGCGGATCACATTGGTGGTATCGCGGGTGGATTCTTTCACGGCCTGGATATTGGGCGCAGCGGCAAGCTGTTCAAACATCTCCAGGGTTACCATGATCTTGTAATCTACCGGGTTGTTGTAGATGAGGATGGGCAGATCTACGGCTTTGGCTACCGCAAGGAAGTAGGCTACTGTTTCTGCATCATCCGCTTTGTAGCGCATGGGCGGCAGCAGCATCAGTCCGGCGGCGCCGGCCTTCTTGCCTTCCTGCGCTACTTCGATAGCGGCGCTGGTAGTTTGCTCGGCGATGTTCATGATCACCGGGATGCGGCCATCCAGGCGGCTCACCGCGTGACGCACCAGTGCATACTTTTCGTCGTTCTGTAAACTGCTGGCCTCTCCCAGCGATCCGCCAAGGATAATACCATTCACGCCGGCAGCTTCCTGTGCCTGCAAGTTTTTGTCGAACAGATCATAATCGATACGATCATCATTGGTAAAAGGTGTCAGCAATGCAGGAAATACGCCTTGCCAGTTTATTTGTGCCATTGTCCGGTCATTTTTTATACTACAAAAATAACCGGCCGGCCCCGCAGCTTCGCTGCCGGAATTGATCAATAATGCGCAGATATTAACCCAAACCGGTATCTCTCTATCTTCATTCTAAAAAAATCTGCACAAAACCCGATTTGGAAATATTCCTTAACTCTGTTAATTTTTGCGCAAAACGTTTTGCTTTGAGAACATATCTATTATTATCACTGGCGGGCGCGCTATCCCTGCAAGGCTTGCAGGCACAGGATTCCAGCGCTGTCAAGGCGATCAATGCCGATGACTATACCCGTCATATCAGCCGGCTCGCCTCCGATGCCTTTGAGGGCCGGAAACCTTTCACACGCGGCGAAGACAGCGCCATTCAATACCTGGCGGCACAGTTCAAACAACTGGGGCTGCAACCCGGCAATGGCAACAGCTATTTCCAGGATGTGCCCATGGTGAACATCGCCAGCAAACCTGCCGGCAAGCTCGTTTTCAAAGGCGCCAAAGGCGAACTGGCGCTGCAATACCTCGATGATTTCGTGGCCGCCACCCGCCACATACAAGAACAGGTGAGCGTCAATAACTCCGATATGGTATTTGTGGGCTATGGCATCGTAGCGCCGGAATATGGCTGGAATGACTATGCCGGCCTGAATGTAAAGGGCAAGACAGTAGTGGTGCTGATCAATGATCCCGGCTTTGCCGACAGCTCCCTTTTCAAAGGTCATGTGATGACCTACTACGGCCGCTGGACCTACAAATTCGAAGAGGCTTCCCGCCAGGGCGCTGCCGGTGTGATCATCATCCACGAAACAGCCCCGGCAAGCTATCCCTGGAAAGTGGTACGCAGCAGCTGGTCCGGCTCTAAACTGCACCTGCAAACGGCCGACAATGGCCAGTCCAGGACTGCGATGGAAGGATGGATCACCCTCGATGCCGCCAAAAAAATGTTTGCGCTCGCCGGCTTGTCGCCCGATGTGATGGACAAGGCCAGGAGAAAAGGTTTCAAGCCGGTGCCATTGCATTTGCAAGCCTCCGTGGTGCTGAATAATACGATCAAAAGATCCACTTCGCATAATGTGCTCGCCATACTGCCCGGCGCCAAAAGGCCGCAGGAATGCGTGGTATATTCGGCTCATTGGGATCACTTCGGTATTGGAGAAGCCATCAACGGCGACTCTATCTACAATGGCGCGGTGGACAATGCCAGTGGCTGCGCTGGCCTCCTGGAGCTGGCCACAGCCTTCACTAAACTGAAACAGCGGCCGGCACGCTCTGTCCTCTTCCTGTCGGTAACCGGCGAAGAGCAAGGCCTGCTCGGCTCTGAATATTACGCCGCCCATCCCGTTTTCCCGATGAACAAAACCGTAGCGGATATCAACCTCGATGTATTGAATTCTTTCGGGAGAACGCGTGATATCACCGTCATCGGCTATGGCCAGTCGGAACTGGACGACTACGCCAAACGCGCAGCTGCCAAACAAGGCCGTATCACCGTAAGGGAAGCTAATCCCGAAGGCGGATGGTTCTTCCGTTCCGACCATTTCAACTTTGCCAAGAAAGGCGTTCCCGGCCTGTACATCGGCCCTGGCACCGATGCCATCGGCCACGAAGCAGGATGGGGCAAAGAACAGATCGCTGCGTATAACCGTCTCCGTTACCACTCACCGAAAGATGAGTTCGACCCCAATACCTGGGTGCTCGACGGTACCGTGGAAGACCTCCGCTTCCTGTTCGACGTAGGCTATACCCTCAGCAATGAAAGCAGCTTCCCTGCCTGGAAGCCCGGATCGGAATTTAAAGCGCTACGCGCGAAATAGTTTCACGCAAAGGCGCAAAGCAGCAAAGGCGCAAAGGGCGCTTCGCGCAAAAAATGCCTTTGCTGCTTTGCTGCTTATGCCGCTTTGCGTGAACAAAAAATAATCGATGTAATGGTTTTATTTGGATTGATGATGATCGGGTTGATACTGTTCCTGTACTTCAGGAACCTGTACACCCGCAGAAAGTTGAAGAAGAGCGCAGTACCGGACGATTACCAACCGCTGCTACAGGAACATGTACGTTATTATCAGCAACTAACGGAAACGGATAAACGCCGCTTTGAAGAAAAGGTGCAACGTTTCCTCCGGCGCACCCATATCGAAGGCGTAGGCACCGCCGTAGAGCCGCTGGACCGCGTGCTGGTGGCGGCCAGCGCCATCATCCCCATTTTCGGGTTCAAAGACTGGGAATATTTCAATCTCACCAACGTGATCCTCTATCCGGATACGTTTGATGAAACTTACCAGTACGAAGGCAATCGCCGTAACATCCTCGGCATGGTAGGCAGCGGCCCGCTCAATGGCCAGATGATCCTCTCCCGCCATGCACTGCGGGAAGGCTTCGCCAACACGGGCGACAAAAGCAATACCGCCATACACGAATTTGTACACCTGCTCGACAAATCCGACGGCATCGTGGACGGCATGCCCCGCAACCTGCTGGAACACAGCTACAGCATCCCCTGGATGAAGCTCGTGCACCAAACCATCCAGCAGATGTCTGAAGGGCATACGGATATCAATCCTTACGGCGCTACCAACGAAGCCGAATTCTTTGCCGTGATATCGGAATACTTTTTTGAAAGGCCAGACCTGTTGCAGGAGAAGCACCCTGAATTATATGCGATGCTCACGAAAATATTCCAACAAGATCCTGCTAATAAAACGCATTAAAACGAAGAAGCCCTTGAAGCGCTTTGAGCGCTTCAAGGGCTCTACTCCTTAATTTGCTGCCCATTAAATTTTATAGAAACGTACCAAAGCGAAGAAGCCCTTGAAGCGCTCAAAGCGCTTCAAGGGCTCTACTTCTTATTCCGCTACTTATAAAGTCTTTACGCGCATATGGCGGAAACGCACCAGTGATCCATGTCCCAGGAAACCGATATGACCGGTTTCATTCTTCAGGCCCGGATGTTCTTTGTGGTCCATCGCGCCATTCTTTCTCGCCTCCGCAATATCGCCATCCAGTATCACTGTGCCATTCAGGATCACTTTGATATGGGTACCGTCCACGATCGCCTCTTCCGTATTCCACTCTCCTACCGGTTTCAGGTAACCGCGTTTAGCGGGTATCACACCGTATACAGAGCCGTGGTATTGGTATGCGTTCAGGTTCTTGTAGATATCTGCTTCGTTATCCAGTATCTGCAACTCCATCCCTACATAAGCGGCATCGCCTTCCAGTGGCGCACGTACGCCCAGGCCATTGTTGGCGCCGGGAGTAAGCATGAAATCGAAACGGAAAGAGAAATTTTTGAACTCCTCTTTCGTATATAGGTTACCGTGACCACCATTTGTTGGAATGATCACCAGGTCGCCATTATCGATTACATAGTCTTTGGTGTTGCCGGTCCAGTTATGCATATTGGTGCCGTCGAAGAGCACGCGGTAGCCCGCTTTCTTCTCTTCCTCACTGATATCATAAGGCTTCACGCTGGTCAGTTCCTTCACCATCAGATCGCGATAGGCTACATAGGAGCCATGCGCCTGCAATTCGATCTGTTCTTCAGGGAAGATCGGCAGGTTGCGGTTCCAGTAGTTTTCGAGGATCGTGTTATCTGTTACCAGTTTACCATTGAGATAAACGGTAACGTGATCGCCTTTCATGATGATATGGAAATGGTTCCATTCACCGATCGCGTTATCCGCCAGCACCAGGGGCTTGCTTTCATGTTGCTGGTTATTATAGAGGCCACCGGAGCCTACCTGTGCGCCTACATCCACGCGGGAAGTGTCCCAAATCTGCACCTGTGGCGAGCCGCGGAGGTAGATGCCTGCATCGCCTTTGTTCTGTATCTTCCAATCTACCAGCATCTCGAAATCACCATATTTCTTCTCCGTGCAGAGGTTATCGCCTTCGCCGTTGAAGATGAGCAGGCCATCTTTTACGGACCAGCCTTTGCGCATGATCTCATCGGCTTTGGCTTGTGCTTTGGCCATGGCTTTGGCATCCATCTTGGCGCGCTCGATGGGATTGGCCACCAGGCCTTTCCAGCCGCTGAGGTCCTTGCCATTGAAGAGCGACACGAAACCTTCACCGGCAGGCATTTCCGCGAGGTATTTGCGGATAGACTGGCGTTGGTAATCGGCATCGCCGCCTTTGAGCGCCTGTGCTGCTTTCTCCAGCAGCGCACGCACCTGCGCCCCATTGTAAGATTTATCTGCCAGCGCAATGTTCATCACTGCCATGGCAGCATCCTGTTGCAGGGCGGTATTATCGAGGTAGTTACCTGCGAAAAGCAGGGCGGGAAATGTTTTGCATTTCTCTACCGCTTTCAGTATCTGTTGCTGTACATTGGCCGTGGTGGCCAGTTCCATGGCATCGCGAAGCATCAGCAGCCGCTGATCGGCGGGATAACCGGAATGCGTGGCAAGACCTGTATAGCCCAGCAGCGCCGATTCGAGGTAGCTGCTGTTATTTTTGTTGCGGGCGATTTGTAAGAGCGCCGGTGCAGCGCTGGCATCTTTCCAGTCTGACAGCGCCCTGATCGCCGCCGTTTTCGTTTGTACGTCACCGTTATCGAAGGCATTTACAACCGGCGCAAGCGCGGATTTATCGCCCAGGCCGGCCAGCACCGCGAAGAAGCGGTATTGCTTATCCGCCGGCGTAGCCTGCATCTGCGCGAGCACATCGGGAGTAGCTACATGGGTATTGATGATAGCGGATTGCAGATGACGAATATCCGTAGCATCGTTGGCGCTGTTAAGCAAAGTAAAGAGCTGCGGAAGATTAGCCCTGGTGGCCATTTCCGGTAATGCGGCCATAGCGGCGTCATGTACCGCGGCATCCTTACTGCCGGTCAGCGGCAACACATCCTGTATGCGGGTATCTGCTTTTCGTGCAGCCAGCACCGTTATCAGAGCAGCCTGCGCAGCAGGCGGCATGGCCGCCAGCGAAGCGCCCGCCTGCTCGGTCACTTCTCCGCCGGGCATGATGAGCAAAGCATTTTTCACTGCGGCTATGGTGTGCTGATCGCCCGTTTTCATGGCTTTCAGCAATTCCGGCAAAGCGGCAACGCCGCCGGTTTTGCCGGCAGCGGCGATGGCAGCTGTTCTCACTGCTTCATCTTTATCTTTCATATACACATACATCGCAGGCAGGGCCGATAATACTTTATTATCGCCCAACATGGCCAGCATAGCGGCTTTGCCGCCGTTGTCCGCCTTGCGCAGCACTTCCTGCGCCTGGTTAAGCTGTGTTACATCCAGGTTGTTGATGTACTTGCCCAACAGTTTCAACGCAGCATCGCGGTACTGTGCCTGCGGGTTGGCAGCGGCCTGCATCAGCAGCGGCGCGCTTTTATCTCCGCGGATATCAGAGAGCAGCGCGAGCGCGGCGGTGCGGGTATGCAGCTGGTTTTCCTGCTTGCATTGTTGTAACAATGCAGCAGCCAGTTTATCGGCCAGCGCTTTGTTGCCGTTATTATTTAATTCGGAGATATAAGTGAGATAGACAGCTGACGCGTTAGTAACGTCATATTTGAAACCCGCTTTGGCAGCGGCGTTCGACAGGATCGTGGCCGATGCCGGCTGGCCGATGTGCGCCAGCGCATACAAGGCTACCTTGGCCACTTTGGGATCGGCATTGACTGCCAGCGCTGCGATGGCGGCAGCAGCTTCCGTGGTTTTGCTATCCCCTAACGCTTCCACTAATGTGAGCCGCCTGTTACCACTAGCGGCGGAAAGCGCCTGCAGTAAAGCCTGCCGGGCAGCCGGCGTATTGATCTTCACGAGCGCACGCGCTGCGGGATCGCAGAGTTGTTCATCGGAAAGATAAGGTTGCAGCGTGCTCACAGCGTTGTTATCGCCAACAGTTTGCAGGAGGGTAATGAGGAAAGTTTTGTTTACCACATCCGTCGCTTTGGGCAGTGCCTTGCAAAGCGCGGCCACAGCGGTTTGGCGCAGTTTTTCTTTTCCGGGTTGCGTAACATAGAAGGCATAACCCGCGAGCGCATATTGCAGCTGGGTGTTATCGCCTTTGCCGGGAGCCGCCAGCATGCCAGCGATGGCCACCAGGCCATCTTCGCCGAGACCGGCAATCGTTTCCATGTTGGTATTGAGCTGCGACTGGTTGTTCGCAGGCATCAGTGCCAGCACATCCGCGACCTTCGTATGAAATGCGCGCTGGTCCGCAGGCCCCTGTGCATACAGGAAGGCGGGCGTGGCCAGCAGCGCCGCGATGATCAGGTATAATATCTTTTTCATAATTGACTGTTCAATAGTTTTTAAATGGTCCAGGGGCCGCGCATGGGCTGATAGATCAGGGCATTGGCGCCGGCATCATTGATGAACTCCTGCTTAACGGGATCGAATTTGAGCGAGCGGTTGAGGCGCAGCGCTACCTTGCCCATGTTTACCAGGGTAGCAGAGCGATGGCCATTCTCTTCGTTGAGCGCAAATTTTTTGCGTTGTTTCACCGCCTCTACGAAATCTGTTTGTTGCGGTGCAGGATCAGGGAATGCTGCGAGCTTCTTTTCCAGATCGGGGATATCCGAGCGGAAACCCGGATACAGCTTGCCTTTCGGGCCTTCGATATAAGCCGCGTTCTCGTCTTTTCCTTCGCCATCAAGAATGATCTGGCAGCCGTCCGCATACGTGTAGGTGATCCTTCTCCAGGTGCCAACGGCATCCGGATGTTGTTGCGGCGCATCTATCTCTACGCTAACGGGGCTGGTATCATCTTTTCCTAAAAAATATTGAATGGGATCGAGGTAATGCTGTCCCATATCACCGAGGCCACCGCCATCGTAATCCCAATAGCCGCGGAAAGTTTGATGCACGCGGTGCGGGTTGTAAGGGCGATACGGTGCAGGCCCCAGCCACATGTCGTAGTCCAGCTCTTTAGGGACGGGCATTTCAGGCAGGTTGGTTTTTCCCACCCAGTAAAATTTCCAATCGAAGCCGGTGTGCTTGCTCACGGTCACTTTCAGTGGCCATCCTAGCAGGCCGCTTTCCACCAGTTTCTTGATGGGTTTTACGGTGGTGCCCATGCCGTAGAAATTGTCTTCGAAGCGGAACCAGGTGTTGAGGCGGAAGATGCGCCCATGTTGCTGTACAGCTTCCACGAGGCGTTTGCCTTCGCCGATGGTGGCTGTCATTGGTTTTTCGCACCAGATGTCTTTTCCCGCGCGGGCGGCATCGGCAGCAATAATGCCATGCCAGTGCGGTGGTGTGGCGATGTGAACGATGTCCACTTCCGGCAGTGTGATCAGCTCACGATAGTCGGCAAACGTTTTCACGCCGCGGGCTTTGTCGCCCAGCTGGTTCAGCGCCAGCTGCAAATGGCTCTTGTCCACATCGCAGATGGCCACTACCCGTGTGCCTGCATAGCCGAAGTGGCCGCGGCCCATACTGCCGGTACCCACTACTGCTTTCGTAAGCTGGTCGCTCGGCGCCAGATAACCACGCCCCAGTACATGCCTGGGCACAATAGTAAAAGCAGCCAGCGTTCCCAGAGTATTCCTGAGGAACGCCCGCCTTGATTCACTGTTTTGTTTTGACATAAAAAATAAGGTTGATGAAATTGGTTGAATGCTGCGGTGGTAAGATAACGCATGACAGGGGCTTATGCAAGTGGAGAAGAAAAATAATGATAAATGGCGGGGAGATGTGGAATAGCAGAAAATCTTTGGGAGAGAGATATTGAAAGATTATTTTTGGAGCCAAGCCCGCACGCGCGGTATACCGGAAACGATTATTTTATGGTGGTTCGTACAATGGTCGTTATGTAATTGTCCGGTATTGCCGTAGTGCGGGCCTTTTTTATGCCTTGATCAGGCGCCTACTGTTTGTTCAAACCATACGCTGGCTGCGCCAATGATGGCGGCCGATTCGCCGAGGGTGGCTTTGAGCAGTGGCACATGAATATTTTGTGCGGTCAGTTCCTGTTGCGTTAAGGGGAAAAATAATTCCGCGGCGTTAGCGATGTTGCCGCCTACCACTACTACTTCCGGATTATTGTTACGGATAAAATCAGTCAGGAATCCTGCCAGATTTTTTGCAAACTCATCGAAGATGCCGTTGATGCGGGCATCTGTGGGCATGAGCTCTACGAGGGCTTTCACATCTTTTACAACGTTGCCGCTGATCTCCGTATAACGTTTTACAAACCAGCGGGTGGAGATATAATCTTCTGCAATGCTATTTTGAAAGGGTGCGTTCCAGAGATCGGCGTCTTTAGCGAGGTGGCCGTCGAAGACAGCGGTGCCGAGGCCTGTGCCGAGTGTGAGGCCGATGGCGCGCTGGTGGCCGCGTGCGGCGCCGCTGAAGGCTTCGCCTTGCAGGAAGCAGCCGGCGTCGTT
This sequence comes from Chitinophaga vietnamensis, assembly GCF_902167635.1. GTDB lineage: Bacteria > Bacteroidota > Bacteroidia > Chitinophagales > Chitinophagaceae > Chitinophaga > Chitinophaga vietnamensis. The sequence continues at coordinate 679,972 of NZ_CABHMS010000002.1, read as the reverse complement.
GATAAAGCGGATATGCTGCGCATCGATGTTGAGCTTTTCGGCGAGCAATGTTTTTACATTCAGGCCAAACAAGGCATCGTATTTATCCTGGTTCTTCATGTGGCTGATCCCCTGCTCATAGTCAAACGGGCCGGGCATGCCGATGCCGATATATTTTACATCTGCCGCCATGCCACTGCCGAAAACGTCGTTGATTACAGCGCACCATGCGTTGAGTATGTCGGTAACAGCTCCCTGTGAGTTAACACGCTCCCTACGCCACGAACCTTCAACTATCGACCTGCTTTCCAGATCTACCAATGCCGCTGTGATGTGTGAGCCGCCAATATCAATTCCTAATGCCATGGAACTTTTCATAAATTCTAAATACAGGTTTTGGGCTAAATCGTTTTAGCTTCCCGACAAATATATATTGTTTTGGTCGATAAAAGTTGTAAAAATCGTTTTAGCAAGAAAAAAATTTAGTTAAACTATAACTCAATATAGGGTCTTTTTTCATAAATCAAAAAGGAATGCCCGCTTTGATATTATTTGTTTGAAGAAAACCGTCGGCGGATTGAACAAAGCACCGGACAAGTTCGTATAGCCGGCAGCATAAATATTTTGACGGATGAAAAATTATATCCACTTTTACATCGTAATTCATTTTTACAATGGACTCCGATCATTGCTCCGGCAACATCCTGACAACTTTCATTGCCACCAATTTTAATACTTCACCCCCATTCAACTGAACCTTTATGTGTTGACACCACCGTACCCAAGCGCGGACCACAGGCCCGAAGCCACGCGTGTGTCTGCATCTCTCCATCAAACCTATAACTAACAACAATAAACACAACACAATGGAAAACACCGTCATTCTCAGATGGGCGCTGCTCATTGGCGTGCCCTTACTATGCCTTTTACTGTACAAAGTTATACTTCGTATATGCTTTGGCGTTATCATCGTACCGGAAGACCGTATCGGGCTGGTTACCAAGAAATTCAAGCTCATGGGCCGGCAATCGCTGCCGGAAGGCCGCATCCTCGCCATCAACGGCGAAGCCGGCTTCCAGGCCCAAACCCTCGCCCCCGGCGTATATTTTGGTAAATGGATCTGGCAGTACAGCGTTACCTTCCAACCTTTCACCATCATCCCTACCGGTAAAATAGGACTCGTGCTCGCCAAAGACGGCGCCGAACTGGAAACAGGCGCCATCCTCGCCAGGAAAGTACCCTGCGACTCCTTCCAGGACGCTGTTGCATTTCTGCAGAACGGCGGCCGCAAAGGCCGGCAAACGGCCATCATCACACCCGGCTCCTACCGTATCAACACCTTCCTCTTTGAAGTGGAGATCACCGATATGACCTCCATCCCTGACAACGCCGTAGGCATCGTCACCACCATGGAAGGTAAAGCCCTCGAAACCGGCGCTATCGCAGGCCGCACCATCGAGTCTCACAACAATTTCCAGGATGTGGACGCCTTCCTCGAAGGCGGCGGCTACAAAGGTTTGCAGGAACAGGTGATCCTCGCCGGCTCCTACTTTATCAATCCCTGGTTCGCTAAACTGGAAATGGTGAAGATGACCGAAATCTCTATCGGCCATGTAGGCGTAGTGATCTCCTTCGTGGGTAATGAAGGCGAAGACCTCAGCGGCACTGAATTTAAACATGGTAACATCGTTGCCAAAGGCTATAAAGGCGTGTGGGCGGAACCGTTAGGACCCGGTAAATATCCCGTCAACCCCTACATCATGAAAGTAGAGCTGGTACCCACCACCAACCTCGTGCTCAACTGGGCCTCCGCCCGCAGTGAAGCGCACCAGCTGGATAAAAACCTCTCTACCATCACCGTGCGCAGCCGCGATGGCTTTACCTTCAACCTCGACGTGGCACAGATCATCCACATCCCCACACTCGAAGCGCCGAAAGTAATTGCCCGCTTCGGTAACATGAGCAACCTGGTAACGCAGGTGCTAGAACCTACTATCGGTAACTATTTCCGTAACTCGGCACAAGGTTCTGATGTGATCGACTTCCTCACCAGTCGTAAGGAAAGGCAAAGCTCCGCCAAAGAGCATATCGGCCATGTGCTGGACCAGTACAACGTTTTCGGCGTAGATACCCTGATCGGTGATATCGTACCACCGGAAAGTTTGATGAAAACGCTCACCGACCGTAAGATCGCAGAGGAACAAAAGGTAACCTACGAAACTCAAAAGCTCGCACAGGAAACCCGTCAGACACTGGAAAAAGAAACTGCCATCGCTGACATGCAGAAAGAGATCGTGAAGGCCGACCAGGGCGTGGTGATCGCAGAAAAGATCGCCGACGCATCCGTGAAGAAAGCCACCGGTGACGCCAACAGCGTACGTTTGCAGGCCAATGCCGAAAGCGACCGTATGAAACTGCTGGCCGGCGGTGAGGCGGAAAAAGTAAGACTCCTTGCCAAAGCAGAAGCGGAACGCACCGAATGGATCGCCAAAGCCGACGCAGAAAAAATTTCCCTCACCGGTAAAGCGGAAGCAGAAAAGATCCTCGCCATCGGTCAGTCCAGCGCCGAGTCCTACAAACTCGCTGTGGAAGCCATGGGCGGCAACAACTTCACCCAATTAAAAGTGATGGAAGCCATCGGCGCTCAGCACATCCGCATCATGCCCGACGTTCTCATCGGCGGCAGCGACGGCGCCAACGGCCCTATCAGCGGCCTCCTCGGCTTGAGATTGCTGGAAGAAATAGCAGCGAAGAAGAAAGAAGAAGGCCAATAGCGAAGGCTGTCTGGCTCAGGATTATAAGGATTGAAAGGATTACCAGGATTTTTTTTTGGATTAATAAGGATTATAAGGATTCGCGAAGATTAATTCGATTTGATCTTCGCGAATCCTTATAATCCTTATTAATCCAAAAAAAAATCCTGGTAATCCTTTCAATCCTTATAATCCTGAGCCAGACAAACTACGCTTTATCCACACTCACCGGCCCTGGACCGAAATAAATGATCATCAGGCAGGCGCCAATCAGGGCAACGTTTTTCATGAAATTGGCCATTTGCATCTGGGCAGTCATGGGATCGGCAAGGCCCCAGAAGCGGTGCATATAAAAAGATACGGGCACCAGGAAAATGATGAGCAGGATAGCGCCAATACGCGCCTTGAACCCGATTAGTACACTGAGGCCACCCAACAGCGAAAGCAAGCCCGCCAGTCGCACCAGGACAGAGGCCGAAGGCACCCCCACACTGGCCGCATAATCAATACCCGCGCCCATCAGATGATGGTAACCTGAAAGAATGAAGATAAGGGCGAACAAAAGACGCCCCAGCAGTACAACAATTTTCATAGTCGATCGAGTTTATATTGATAATTAACAGATCACCGTCAGGATAGTTGTATCTTTATGCCGGATCCTAAAAAAGGAAGAATGTATGCGTAAAATCAATTCCACTAACGCGGTGAATGAAAGACGCCTCAATGGCGATTGTGACATGGCCTATACGCTGTCGCTGATAGGCAGCCGGTGGAAACCCACGATCCTGTGGCGCCTGATAGAAGGCAAGATGCGCTACCACGAACTCCGGAAATCTATTACCGGCATCTCTGAACGAGTGCTCGTATTGCAGCTCCGCGAATTGGAGAACGCTCAACTGATACATCGTATTGTGTACCCTGAAGTGCCGCCCCGCGTGGAATATGAACTCACTGAACTGGGCCGTTCCATGCAGCCTTTGCTGGAACATCTGTCCGACTGGGGCCTGTACCACCGCGAAAGCGTAGCAGCGCAGAATGATGTCGCCGTCCCCTCCAACAACGTATAGCCATGCCCGTGAAGTAAATTGTTTATATTTACATAGACTGAAATACTTCCACGATGAAAACCATACAGGAATGGCTGACTGATTACGGAGCCAGTCACCGCAATCATACCAACAAAACGATCCACTGGATCTGTGTGCCGGCAATCTTCTTCAGCATCGTCGGCTTTCTCTATGCGATCCCCTTGCCTGCGCTGGGCGGCAGTTTGCGGATCACGGTAGCGCATGTAGCTTTATTGCTGCTATTACTTTATTATATAAGATTATCTATTTCATTAGCAGCGGGCATGCTGGTATTCGGACTGCTATGCCTCGCACTATGGCGCCTGATCGCCGGCAGCGGCGCTACCGTTTGGATAGTAGCCCTCGCCATCTTTGTTGCCGCTTGGATAGGGCAGTTCATCGGCCACAAAATAGAAGGCGCCAAGCCCTCCTTCTTCAAAGACCTGCAATTTCTTTTGATAGGCCCCGCCTGGCTGATGAGCTTCATTTATAAAAAAGCAGGCATCCCGCTGTAAATTGCGCAGTATTTTTCTTAAATTAAGGAAAATACCTGCGTATGAACCTTAAACTTCTACCTTGCTGCATGGCGGCCTTGCTGCTCTGTATTTCCATCTCCTTTGCCCAAACTCAGAAAATCAACGGTAAAATCATTGATGCCTCTACCGGCACGCCGCTCGAAGGTATTACGGTACGTATCAAATCTACCTCAACAGGCACACAAACCAATAAAGACGGCGCTTTCACGCTCAATGCCGGCGCCAACGATGTGCTGGAAGTCAGCTCGATCGGCTACATCACACAACAGGTCAACGTTGGCGGACGTACTTATGTAGAAGTGAAATTGCTATCATCCGTCGCAGAACTGGGCCAGGTAGTGCTGGTAGGTACCCGTGGCGGCGGGCGCGCCAAAACAGAAACGCCCGTGCCCGTAGATGTGATCAGCGTGAACCAGGCCGGCCTCCCCAGCGCTAAAATGGAACTCACCTCGCTGCTCAACGCCGCCGCCCCTTCTTTCAACTACAACAAACAAAGCGGTAGCGATGGCGCCGACCAAATCGATCTTGCTACTTTACGCGGCCTCGGCCCTGATCAAACACTGGTACTGATAAATGGTAAACGCCGCCACCAGACCGCCTTCGTAGCGGTATTCGGCACACGCGGGCGTGGTAATTCCGGCACCGACCTTAACGCGATCCCTGAATCTGCTATCGACCGCGTGGAAATCCTCCGTGATGGCGCTTCCGCACAATATGGCTCCGATGCTATCGCCGGGGTGATCAACATCATCCTGAAAAAAGATGTCAACAAACTCTCTTTCAACGCGGGTTATGCCGGTTATCTCGACAAAAAATACAACACCTACTATGGTCGCGATCTTCAACAATATGAATACGGCCATGGCATCGATGGTAACACGCTGAGCGCAGGACTCAACTACGGCGTGCCTATCGGCAAACACAATGGTTTCATCAACTTCTCCGGTAATTTCCTCAAACAAGGAAAAACATTCCGGCAGGTGCTGGATACCAACCTCACACATGCCAATGGCCTGCCCATCAACGCCGGCAGGCGCGCACACGGCGATGGCTCCGTAACAGCCGGCGGCGGCATGATCAACATGGAAGTGCCGGTAGGCGCCAGTTCCACCACCGTATACGCCTTCGGCGGATATAACTATAAGTCGTCTGACGCTTACGCCTATACGAGAACTTTCCATGGCACCAATCCCTTGTCCAGCGGTCACCCCGACCGTTTCCCTACCACCGCCAGCGGCCTGCTCATCTTCTACCCTGATATTATGAAGAGCATCCCTACTCCCGGCGATGTACCGGACACCGTGTATAACCCGCATATACAAACACATATACAAGATGTATCACTGGCTGCCGGCGTAAGAGGCAGCACTAACAACAACTGGAAATGGGATCTAAGCAATACTTTCGGCAGAAATGATTTTCATTTCTTCGGCGATAAAACCTTCAACGCATCGCTGGGCAGCACCACGCCCACACACTTCAATGATGGCGGTTTTGCCTTCCTGCAAAATACTACCAACCTCACCTTCACCAAAGACATCCCGCATATAGGCGCCGCCTTCAACCTGGCGCTGGGTGCGGAGTTCAGGTATGAGAACTATAAAATTTATGCAGGCGAAGAATCATCTTATAAAAACTATGATCCTACCTTCAACAAGGCTACAGGCGCGCAAGGCTTCCCTGGTTACCGGCCCACCGATGTGGTGAACGCCAACCGTAATAATGTTGCAGGTTATGTAGATGCAGAATGGGATATCACCACAAAATTCCTGCTGGGCGCGGCTATCCGCGCAGAAAATTACAGCGACTTTGGCTTCACCAGCAATTACAAGCTGGCAGCGCGTTACAAGGCGGCGCCACATTTTAATATACGCGGCTCCGTTAGTACCGGCTACCGCGCGCCATCGCTGCAACAGATCAACTACAGCTCGCAATTCACCAACGTACAGGGCGGCCGTATCACGGAAGTGAAGATCGCGCCCAACACCGACCCTATCACACAGGCAGCCGGCATTCCTTCCCTTAAACAGGAAAAATCTTTCAATGCCAGTCTGGGCTTCTCCTGGAAACCCGTGTCAGCGCTCACGATCACGCTGGATGGTTATCTCGTGAAAGTAAAAGACAGGATCGTATTATCCGGGCAGTTCAACTCTTCCGACACCACGCTTGATCCCGCATTCCAGGCCAAGTTGAAAGAGCTGCACATCGACAATGCACAGTTCTTTGCCAATGCGGTGAACACCACCAATACCGGCCTGGATATGGTGATCGATTATAACAAACGTTGGGGCAACCAGCACTTCCGTGCATTGTTCACCGGCAACGTGCAGCACATGAATATCGACAAGATCAATGTGCCCGCCAAACTGGACGACAGCTACCTGCACCGCGGCGAGTTCTTCAGCGAACGCGAACAACATTTTGTATTGGCATCTGCGCCACCCTGCAAGCTGGGCCTCAATCTTGAATACGGTATCAGCAAATTCAGCATCGGTACACGTCTTACGTACTATGGCAAGATCGTGCTGCTCGGCTATGGCTATGCCGGCGATCCCGCTAAAACAGGTACCGGTCTTCCCGGCGATCCGAACCTCGAAGGCACCGGTATCAGCCCGCTCGTGGCGCTGGACAAAGACGGTTCCCTCGTTCCTGAAGAGTTTAATTATAAGGGCAAGCTGGTCACCGACTTCTACGCCAGCATCCGTTTCAACTCACACATCAGCTGGTTCCTCGGCGCCGACAATGCCTTCAACGTTCATCCTGATCTCGGCTATGTGCCCGGCGCCAAGCTCTCCGCCTACGACGGCGAAACCGGCGGCCCCTGGGACGCTGTACAGATGGGCTTCAACGGCATCCGCCTGTTTACCAAAGTAGCATTGAGTTTCTAGCGCGAATGTCTGAACCAGGATTAAACGGATTTATAAGATTAATAAGATTTTACGGGGAGATTTTCTGGAAGAATAAATATGATCTTCCAGAAAATCTCCCCGTAAAATCTTATTAATCTTATAAATCCGTTTAATCCTGGTTCAGACATGCGTTAAATAAAAAACCCCGATGAATATCGGGGTTTATTTACCTAAACCTACAACTGTTACACTGTTATTGCAACAATAGCTTTTATCGTATAGCCTTCCCCGTTAGTGCATTGCTGACGGATCCAGCTTACCTTGTTTTTTATTGCCTTTCACCAGCAGTACGAAGGGGATACAGATGAGGAACATCAGCCCAAGGTAGAGAAAAACATCCATATAGGACATTACCGCCGCCTGTTTGGTGACGCTGAAATCCATCAGCTGGTAGCCGCTTTTCAGGGCCAGTGAGGGGTCCATACCTTTACCCATGAAGTTGTGTTGCATACCGTTGATGCGGTTCATCACATCCGGGTTGTTGGTATCGAGCCTGGACACGAGGTCGCTGCGGTGCAGCATGTTACGGCGTGCCATAAAAGTGGTGATCAGGGCCACACCGAAAGAACCGCCGAGCTGGCGCATCATACCGGTGAAAGCCGCACCCTGCCCGATCTGTACGCCTTTGAGGGATGACAGCGCCAGGGTGGTGATCGGGATAAAGAGCAGCCCCATACCTACCCCACGCACAATGAGCATCCAGAAGAAGGCTTCAGAGCCGGTATCGGCAGGTGTGATGATCTTATAGCCCCAGAAACTGTATACGAAGAAGAGGAACATACCTGCGGCTACGAGGTATTGCTGCGGGATGCCTTTTTCCAGCATCTTACCGATGATCGGCATCATGAATGCCGTTGTCAGCGCCGCCGGGATCATCAGCATACCGGACTGTGTGGCGGTCCATCCCAGGATGCCCTGTGTATACAAAGGTATCACGAAGGTGGAACCATACAAACCAAAGCCGAGTATAAACGATAATATCGTACCTACGCGCAGGTTACCGTTTGAGAGTACCCGCAGCTCCACGATGGGATTCTTATACGTGAGCTCGCGCCAGATAAAAAAGAAGAGGCTGAGCGCGCTGGTCACCGCTAATAAAGTAATTGTTGGATCATTAAACCAGTCGTCTTCCTGTCCGCGTTCCAGCACATATTGCAAAGAGCCTACACAGGCCGCCAGCAGGGCGATACCGAGGAAGTCGATTTCGTTGATGGCTTTTTTCTCTGCATATTTCGGGCTGCGTACAAACTGCAGGGTAAGCAGTGTAGCGATCACACCGATGGGAATGTTGATGTAGAAGATATAAGGCCAGGAATAGTTATCGGTAATCCATCCACCCAGGGGAGGTCCGAGGGTTGGGCCGATGATCACACCAAGACCATAGATGGCCTGGGCGGTACCACGTTTTTCAGGAGGATAACTTTCTGTGATGATGGTTTGAGAGGTTACCAGCAGCGCACCACCGCCTATACCTTGTATAAAGCGGAAGAGTATCAGTTCCCACATGGCCGTTGCGTTACCGCAAAGGAAAGAGGAAACAGTGAACAGGATGATGGAAGCTGCGAAATAGTTGCGGCGGCCGAATTGCTGGGATAACCAGCTGGTCATCGGTACAATGATTACGTTACCGATCGCATAGGCGGTCACCACCCAACCAATTTCACTGAGCGTAGCACCCATGTTACCGCGCATATCGTTCAATGCCACATTCACGATGGTGGTATCAACGATCTCCAGCAAGGCGCAAAAGATAGCGGTGATCGTGATGATCACCCTGCGCGAGCCGTATTCTATCAATGATTCTTGTTGCAGCATGTAACACTATATTATTTGAATGAAAGCAGCATAACCAGGAACTAATAATTAATGTCGGAGCATGGCCTGTTTATAGTTCTTTTATTGTACTAATGGTTTCCGCCAGGTAAATGATTGCATGGTTCCCATTAATTATTAATTCCGGGTTATAGCGCTTCCAGTATGATTAGTTGAGGTGTACATCTACCAGCACGTTCATGCCCGGACGCAGCTGTTTTACCAGTTCGTTGTTAGGGTCAGTGAACTCGATTTTCACGGGCAGGCGTTGTACTACTTTTACGAAGTTACCAGAGGCGTTGTCAGGAGGCAGCAGTGCGAATTTGGCGCCGGTGGCAGGAGAGAAAGAAGTCACTTTCGCCTCCAGTGGTTTGCCGGGATAGGCATCCACATGTACGGTCACTTTCTGGCCCAGCTTCATTTTGTCGAGCTGCGTTTCCTTGAAGTTGGCCACTACCCAGGGGGTGTTGTCCAGTACTACGCTGAAGAGCGACTGACCCGCAGTGATGTACTGGCCAGGTTGCACGTAGATCTTTGACAATACGCCGCTTTCCGGTGCGGTGATCACGGTGTAGCTGAGATTCAGCTTGGCATCTTCGACATCTGTTTCACGTTGTTTGATGCCGGCGTTAGCCAGGTTGATCTGTTTGGAGGTAGCGCTGCTCTGAGAGCTTACTACGCTGGTCTGACGGGCAGCTACTGTTTTCTGACGTTGCAATACATCGAGCTGGCGTTCTGCGGTTTGTTTGGCAGCGAGGGCCTGCTCGTATTGCTGTTGCGTGATAGAGTGATCTTTGATCAGGTTGTTGTAGCGTTCGTAGTCCTGGTTAGCTCTCCAGAGGTTTACCTTTGCCGCTTCGATCTGTGCATCGATGGTGCCGATATTGGCCTGTGCGCTGCTGATGCCTGCTTCAGCCGCCTGTGTGGTGGCCTGTGCGGCGCCGAGGTTAGCCTGTGCAGTTTGCAGGGCGTTTTCAGCGGCCTGCACTTTCAGGGCCAGGTCACGGCCATCAAGGATCACGAGGGTATCGCCTTTCTTCACGTGCATGTTATCTTTCGCTCTTACTTCCAGCACATAACCGGATACGCGCGGGATCACCGGGCTCACATCTGCATCGATCTGCGCGTTATCTGTTTCTTCGTGATGCTGTCCGTGAATGTATTTGCTGATACCGAATGCGCCGCCACCTAACACCAGCACTGCCAGTACGATGACGAACCCTTTGCTACGCTTTTTAGGCGCGGATGTTTCCTGCATGGTTGTATTATTAGTATTATTAGTAGCTTTTGTTTGCGTTTCCACGGCTTAAAAATTTGTTGGTGATCGGATTATTTATTGTTGATGGTTGTATCCAGGATACCTGCGGCCTGTAACAGTTTGTTGTAGGCAACGAGGGCATCTGCTTTGGCGAATGCGTAGTTCAGATGCGCCTGCAGGTTGGCCACGTCAGCATCCAGCAGGTCCGTGGTGGTAGCCAGGTTGTTGTCGTGCTTGTTCTTGGTAATACGGTAATTCTCTTCTGATTGTTCTATCGCCTTGATGTAGGTATCCATTTTTTTGTGGCTCAGGAGGTAGTTTTCGTACGACTGATACACATCGAGGTGGATGCCATCTTTCACTTTCTCTTCGTTGGCCTGTACTTCTGCCAGTTGCGCTTTGGCGCTGGCCATTTTAGAACCGGTTTTCCAGAGAGAAGCGATGTTGTATTTCAGGCCCACGCCCAGGTTCACAGCATTGGTGATGGTGATCACATTCGGCACGTAGGCTGCGATGTAACCGCCGGTGATAGCGAGTTGCGGGTAGTATTCACCTTTCACGCTCTTCACGTTATAATTGGCAGCGTTCTCGCGGGCACTCAGGGCGGCAGCATCTTTGCGGTGCTGATAGGCCAGCTGTTCAAATTCTGCGGCGCCGCGCGGATCGATGTTATGATCTGCTTTGAAGATGGTACTGTCTACCTGCAGGCTGGTATTGTCTGGCAGGCCCAGCATGATGTTCATGTTGAGGGTAGCGATCTTGAAACTGTTCTGCGCATCCATGAGCATCAGCTCATAATTGGATTGTTGCAGTTCTGCTTTCAACAGGTCGTTACGTGCGAGCAGTCCGTTCTTCTCCATATTGGAAAAGTCTTTCACGCGTTGGGTAGCCTGGCGCAGGTTCTCTTCCATCAGTTTCACGCTTTGCTGCGCCTTGTAAAGATTGCTGTAAGCGCCGATGGTGTTTTGTATCACATCATCGCGGTCTTTGTCGGCATCGAGTTTGGCGGCGGCTGCGAGGTAACGAGCCGCGGCTTTACCATTTTGTATCATCATGCCGGCGAATACCGGAACAGATACGTTAGCGATACCATAAGCTGCGGAGTTTACATCCGGCGATGCTGGTTTGCTGCCGCTGCCGCTGCCGCTGTTCCCGGAGCCGCCCAGTTTCAAATCGATATTGGGCTGGGTGAGGCGCATGTAAGCACCGGAGATACTGGCATCCGGCAACTGACGGTCTTTGGCAGTTCTTACATTGGCGTTGGCTTCATCAATTTTGGCTTGGCTCACTTTGAGCTGTTTGCTGTTCTGAATACTAAGCGATATGGCTTCATTTAACGAAAGCGGTTTGTTGCTTTCCTGTGCGGAAACTGCCTGAAACACCAGTGTAAGCAGGACTCCCGATGCAAGCGCATATAAACGTTTGTATATGCTTTTAGAATTCATGTGTAAGGATTGCTTTAAACAATTTTTTTAAATGGGTGCTGAGCCGGTTCTTTAAATATTCCCTGAACTCATCGTCCGGCATCTCTGCATAAGGCGCATCCACCCGGAGGATATGCTGGGCCGGGATCGCCTGATGGATCGTTCCGAACAAGGTAGTGATCAGCATCATCACATCTACATCTTTGTGGAACACGCCATCTTCCTGCGCATGGGTGATGATGGGTTCCAACAGGCCTAACATTTCCCGCTTCAGCTGCCAGATCAATTCCCTGATAGGGGTCCTCTCTCTGTTGAGCTGTTCGCGGCTCATGATGCATTGGAAATATTGTTCGTTCAGCATTTTATTGATAAAACGGTCGATGAGACTGTAGATCTTCTCCAAAGGCGCCATCGTATCGTTTTGTACCAGTTCGTTAATAAAGGCACGTGAGGCCTCCATTCTATGTCTGAATACTGCTTCCAGTAATTTGTCTTTAGAACCGAAATAGTAGGATATCATGGCAATGTTTACATCCGCTTCCTGCGCAATGTCCCTGACCGAAGTGCCATGAAAGCCCTTGTCGGCAAACAACCGCTCCGCTACTGCTAAGATCGCCAGCTGCTTTTCACTGTAATCTTCCATGTTCCTTTTTTGATTTGACGGAACAAAATTAAACAAACGTTTGATTTAAACAATCATTTATTTAATCACTTGTTTAAATTTTTATTTTTATAATCTATATAAAAGCAAAAATCAAACAATAAAGAGAGATAAAAGCAGAACTGTTAATGAAAGCTTAACACGACGATACGAGCTTAAGGGCCATTTTCACCACAAAGATGACGGATATAAGAAAGAAAAATTTTAACTTAAGAGAAGAAATTTTTAAAATATGTCCACAGAACAAGTTTATAAGAAAATGCCAACCAGGACCATTATCCTCGCTGGCCTCCTCGTAGGTACCCTTGATATCCTGACTGCCTGCATCATTACTTCCGCCAGAACGGGGCGCCCTTTCAGCACCGTACTCCGTTTTGTAGCCAGCGGCGTATTTGGCCGCAGCGCCTTCACCGCAGAAGGCATGCCCTACTGGGGCCTCTTCTTCCACTATGTGATCGCCTTCGCCTTCACCATCTTCTTCTTCCAGGTATATCCTTTCCTGCACCGTACTTTTAAAAATGGAGGCGTAATCGCAGTGGTATATGGGCTCTTCAACTGGGCTGTCATGAACCTCGCCGTACTGCCGCTCAGCCGCGTGGCAGGCGTCCCCTTCACCTGGACTTCCACCATCATCAATGCCTTCATCCTCATCGTGATGATCGCCACTCCCCTCACCCTCATCGCACAACGTACCAATCCGAAATAATTTCGTATAGGCATCCACGTTAAATCCCCACATCCCTAAATTCCAAAATCCATAAATCCCAAAATGAATAAGGGCGGGCGTTTTAAAGGACAAAGCCCGCCCCTGCACATCTCGGATTACGCAAGATGTTATACCTGTTTATCAACCGTTATCTTGAAATATGATACTTCTATGAAAATAAATAATACAATTAGGCAGCTACGGGTCTTACGGGTTTTCTTGTACCTTTATTAACAGGACTCAGGAAAAAAAGTTTAAACTTTGAGCGCATGTTTTTCTCGGAGCTTACAGACCAGCCATATTTCTGGCGCCAGTACCGCTACATGGCCCCTTCGCCCGACCTGGCGGAGCATGTAGTTTGTTATTGGCTGCTGGACTTACGCACCCGCAGCCCGCAACAGGAAGAATACCGCGAGCTGCTCATGGCCAATATGTACTCCTCGCTGGTGCTCAACCTGGGCGCGCCTTTCGAGATATATGATCACAATGGCGCCCTGCTGCATGCCTCACGGCATAGTGAGCTGATCGGCTATCACGCCACCCCGGTGGCCTACCGGCACCTGGCCAACAATTACCTCGTAGGCATCAAGTTTAAACCCGCTTCACTTAATTACCTCTTTCATATCAAAGGTTCCGATATCCATCAGCAACCAGTGCTGGCCCAAGATGCCCTGCAACATATCAACGACCTCGAAAACGCACTGTTCGAAGCCCCGGACCTCGACACCGTAAAAGCCCTGCTGGAACGGTTCCTGCGCCGTCATACCGCAATCCCCGCCGCCAGACCTTTCAGTTATGTACTACAATCCGTACAAACATCCGCCCTGCAGCAAAGCGGCTACCAGCTGAAGAAACTGGCCACCATGCTCTATCTCTCTCCACGCACGCTTGAAAGATATTTCTCCGCATCACTCGATATCTCTCCTAAAAAATGCCTGAACATCCTGCGTTTCCGCGAAGCGGTATCTCAATATTTTGTGCATGGCTACAAGGCCGACTGGGAGGCGCTGGGCTATTGTGATTTCTCCCATTTCCGCAAGGCCTGCCGCCAATTGCACCATTAGATTGTCGCATTTGTACACCAGTTTTTTCTCGCTCCCCTGCTAAGTTTGCGTAAACAACGCACCTCATCATGAACTATGCAAAACAGCGCCAGCGGCTGGCCGGCAGCTTGCCCGCCGATGCCATAGCCATCCTCACTGCCAACGATATCTTTCCCACCAATGCCGATGGCACCATGCGCTATGCACCCAACACCAATCTTTATTATCTCACCGGGTTCCAGGAAGATGATGCCATGCTCGTGCTTTTCCCTGGCCACCCTGATCCGTCGATGCGCGAGATACTGTTCATCCGCCGCACGAACGACCTCTATGTGAAATGGCTGGGACACCGCGCCAGCAAAGCATCCGCCGCGGAGCTCAGTGGTATCTCCACCATCTTTTATACCGATGAATTCTGGCAGATCATGAAACGCGTGATACCATTGGCGCAACAGATCTTCCTGCATACTAACGAACATGCACGCTCCGAAAATGAAACGCAGACAAGGGAAGACCGGCTGCTGCTCGCCTGCAAACAAGCGTACCCCCTGCATCAGTACGGCAGGCTGTATCCCTTGCTGGCAAGGCAACGCAACGTGAAGACACCAGAAGAGATCGCGCTGATGAGAAAGGCCTGCGAGATCACCAACGCAGGCTTCCGCCGGGTATTGCCCTTCCTGAAGCCCGGCAAAACAGGCTTGCAGGTAGCCGCGGAAATGATACACGAATACATGCAATACGGCGCCACCTGGGCCGATTACGAACCCATCGTAGCATCCGGCGCCGACGCCTGTATACTGCATTACCGCGCTACCACCAAACCTGTTCAGGACGGCGATCTCGTACTCATCGACGCCGCCGCATCCTGGCAATTGTACAATGCAGACCTCACCCGCACCATCCCGGCCAATGGCCGCTATTCGCCCCGTCAGCGTGAGTTCTATGATGCCGTATTACGTGTGCACAAACAGGTACGCGCACAGGTGCGCGCCGGCATCCTGATTACGGATATCTGGGCTGCCTCCAATTCCTTCCTGATCGAGGAACTGGTGAAGCTCGGCCTCTGCACCACTGATGATATCCGCCGCAACGGCGCCAGCCACTACCTCCAAAAGCATTGCTACCACAATGTTTCCCACTTCCTCGGCCTCGAAGTACACGACACCGGCTACCATCATGAGCCCATCCCCGCAGGCGCCATACTCACCAACGAACCCGGCATCTACTGCGAAGCAGAAGGCATCGGCGTAAGAATAGAGAACAACCTGCTCGTTACCGAAAACGGCTGCGAAGATCTAATGGAGATGATCCCACGGGAAGCGGAGGAGATCGAAGAATTGATGGCTCATGATTAAAGGATTAGCAGGATTTTCGAATTTTTTGATTTACGGATTTTTTGATTTAATTGAAGCGGAGATAATAACGTTATTCGTCTTCGCTTCAATTAAATCAAAAAATCCGTAAATCAAAAAATTCGAAAATCCTGCTAATCCTTTTAAGCTATTTCAAGCTGTTGATCCACGTCGCGATCTTCAATGCGTCAGATTGCGGGACCTGCGGGAAGGGCGGCATGGCGGTAGCATAGCCCGGCCAGTTCTGTGGCTGGGGATTGCGGATGAGCTGAAGTATTTTGGTGACAGGATAGTTGCGCCTGGCCACTTCGTTGAAGCCAGGACCTACCTGTCTTTTTTCTGCATTATGACAGGATGCACAGGTGTATTTGGCCAATAGCGGTTGTATCTGTGCATAAGTGAGCGCCTTGGAAGCACCTGTGGTAGCGGCTTTGGCAGGCTTGGCTGTTTTTTCCGGTTTGGCGGCGGGCGCCTTCGCACTGTTTTTAGTGCTGTAGGCGCCGGGGGCCATCCTGGCGCCGTCCGGGATGTTGTTGAGCGTGTAGTACACATCCTGGTGTACGAGTGAATAGGAGTGATCCTGTTCCCGTATACCCGTTAAGGTTAGTTTATGAATGTAGTACTTGCGCAGGCCATCTACCAGCAGGCGAACAGACATGCCGTCGGCCGCCACCTGTACGCCTTTCACGGGCAGCTTTTCCGTGTTCACGGTTGGACTACCATATACAGGATGATATTTGTAGGTGAAACTTTCCACGTTATAGGAGGCCAGGTCTTCCGCAGCTTTTTTATCGATGGGTTGTGTGAAGGTGATCTCGAAGCCATCAGGGCGGGCGCTCACGGTGCGCATCTCAAAGGGGACGCGGTTATTCCATACGAGGCGTTGCAGGCCTTCGTTGGCATCGCCGGCAGAGCCCCAGCCACGGTTGGTTTCACCTACGAAGAGCGAACCATCTTTTGCCCAGGCAAGCCGCAGCACACCGGATTGAAAGCCGCTCCTGAAATCCCAGGCGGCGCCCTGGTATTCGCCATTCACTTTTTCCAGAAATACGCGCATGATCTTACTTTGTCCCTGATCGCCGATCAGCACCTGGTTGGCAAAGGGACCGAACGTACCATTTGGTATGCTGGTGATCTGTGAGTTGGAGATGCCCAAAACGCCGTGTGGCAGGTACACCGCGGGCAGCTGCACTTCAGGGAAATATTGTTTCATATCGAAGAGCGTCACAAATTTTTCGTCTTCCACATTTTCCGGTTTGATGGCGCGGCCATTGGCATCTTTGCGATAGCGCGGGTCTACCTTGCTATACAGCTGTTCAGTGCTGAGTTTCACCGGGGAGTTAGGCAGGTTGGTCCAGCGTAAGCCTGCGGGATGGCCGGTGAATACGCCTTTCTTGACGTGTACCAGCCCGCCCGAGCCGACCCAGTCGCCCTGGTTATCTGCATAAAACAATTCCCCGTCGATGATGCCGAGGCCGCAGGGAGAGCGCATACCGGTGGCCCAGGGTTCCATCTTTCCATCTTCAGTGATGTGCATCATCCATCCGCGCCAGGGCACGCGACTTTCACCGCGCCACCATTCTTCGTCGCCGAAGGCAACGTTGCCGGACACGAAGAAAGAGCCATCCGGCGCGAGTTCCGGCCCGAAGCTATATTCGTGATAGTGACCGGATAACGGCCACGCATATACGGTTTCGAATTGGTCTATTTTACCGTCCATGTTACTGTCGGTAAGTTTGGTGAGCTCGCCGCGCTGGGCGCAGTAGAGCGAGCCGTTCTTCCAGGCCAGGCCCAGTACCTCATGCAGGCCGGAGGCCACTTTGCGGAAGTAGGGTTGTTTGCTGGTAGGATTTTCTACGATGAAGATATCGCCACGGCGGGTGGCTACGCCGAGGTCGCCGTTAGGCAGGGTGCAAAGGCCGCCCACTTCCAGCAGGGTGCCTTCAGGCGCGCTGATGCGGGCGATGCGGAAGAAGTCCTCTTCCTTGGGCGATTCCTGCGCCCGTACAGGCAATACGGCCGTTGCGCATAACAAGCAGCCAGCCGCTATTCCTGCTGTAATATTTCTATAGTTCAGTTTCATGATGTGTAGATGTGCTTTAGAAGATGATGGCATAGCCTACTTTTGATTTCACGGGTACCAGCAGCTCCTGGCGGCCTTCCTGGCTGCGGATCACTGCATCGCGTGCATCATCTATCCTGATATAATATGATTTGTCGCCAATCACGTAAAGGTTGCCGTTTTGCGTGATGCTATCGGCAACGGCTATACGCAGATATAGTTTCTCTGCCGGCTGTTGTGCGGTGAGGGTGCGGTAGAGGCCCTGACTTTGCGGCAATACAGCAAGGGAATCGCTGATGGCGGCGCCGTAGATATTGTAATGGAATACGGGGCTGCCGGCGGCATCCAGCGAATAGCCTTTGGGGCGGTAACCGCTGCCCGTGGTATCTTTCGGCCAGGGAGCATCGGTGGTATTGAGTTGCTGTATGGCCAGTGCGGGCTTGTTGGTGAGTTGTTGCACCGTGCCGAGCGGGCGGGAAGAGCCGTCGCCACGATCGTGCCACATGGGCGTGGTGTTGAGAAAATCGCCGCGCCATACCTGTACGGGCATGCCATTATCGAGATCGTAGGTGTAGTGCACCTTTGCAGGGCTGCCTACCGATACGGCATGTACCACACGGGGGCCGCCGTGCAGGTCCATGAAGCTGCGCAATACGGTATTTTCTGTAGCATTGACGATGATGGGATCTACCGGATCATCGGCGGGTACATTGGGATCGCTGAGCAGGAACTCGCGGATGGCGGCTTCTTTGGCGGTGAGGGTGAGAGAAGCTTTGGCCCAGTCGGTGTTCTTGGCATAAAGTATTTCTATGGGCCAGGAGCCGGCTTCCAGTTGTATGCTACCTTTTCCGTCCCAGCCGCGGCTTTTGAAGAGCTCTTTGTTGTTGATGCTCATCATGCCGCCGCCACCGCTGGTATGCAAGCCGAAAGTGTAGTTACCGGCTTTTTTGATTTCCAGGGTACCGGTATAACGAACGAGAAATTCGTTGGCGGGCAGGCCGGGGATATTGGACGTAAGCTGCGTGGAAGTACCGCTGATAGCAGGTTTCAGCGTACTGAAGTCAGGTGGTTTATTGAACTTGCCTTTGTATACGCTGTATTGAATGTTTTTGATATCGGGTTGTGGTGCGGTGTAGTTGGTGACTACAATATTCCTGAAGGCGATGGTGCCGTGATCGCCCTGGATGCGGAGCGGGCCACTGGGCACTTCATTGTTCTGCATAGCGCCGCGGGTGGGGCCTGAGAGCACTACGTTTTCCTGTATGGTTACGCCGTTGAGGACGATGCTCAGTACGGTGGCATTGGAAATTTTGTTACCGCTGGCATCGAAGCGGGGCGCCTGGAAGGCGATCTTGAGATGTTGCCAGAGGCCGGGAGCATGACTGGCATTCTGCCGGGGAGCGTGGCCGTCGAAGCCCTGCTGGCCTTCGGGACGGCTGTTATCCCAGCGTTCATAGATGCCGCCGTTGTCGGAGGCGCGTGGCGCGGTAGCGCCCCAGCTGTCGAACAATTGTACTTCGTACCTGCCTTGCAGGTAGATGCCGGAGTTGGAGCCGTAGGACATCATATAGTCCAGTTCGAGGTCCAGATCGCCGTGTTCAAAATTGGTGTAGAGATCCTGGCCGTGCGCGCCCTTGTCTGGCAGGTTCACGAGGATACCGTTTCCTGGCGTGATGTCCAGCTTGTTGTGCTGCTGGAGGTCGGCGCTAACGGCGCCGGCTAAACGCCAGTTGGCGGCGGGTTGCCGGAAGGCGGAGAGATCGGTGAGGGCTAGTTTGTTCTGCGCCCGCAGGGAGTTGGTGTTTCCCAGGGTTGCCAACAGTACCAAAGTGCCGGGGATGCAGGCCCGGAGCTTTGGACGGAACTTGTTCCATCTGTGCATAGTGCTGTTTTTATAAAATTTTTATCGTTATGCTAAATCGTTTTTGCTAACTGCTAATATTATATGTGTGCGATTGATTTGGTTGTTCCCTTCTTATCTGCTGAAAAAACTAGCGAAACGCGGAATACAATATTGTGTATATATCGGACACAGTTGACAAAATAGAAATAAATCGGAACAAAGCATCATCCCGATAAAAAAATTACACCAGCGGTAAAGGGGGCCTCAGAGTATGAGGCCCAGGTTAGCCAGTGCGGCTACGGTGGTAGCGTAACTGCTATGCACAATGCCATGGATACCGATGCTGTTGGCAACATCAACGAACATGGGACGGTCTTCCAGGTAGGCTACCTCTCCGGGTTTTACCTGTGCGATGTCGAGCGCGAGGCGATAGATATCTGCATCCGGTTTGCGCAGGTGCACAAAGCAGGAAGAGATGAAGAAATCGGCGAGGTGCCCGATACCGAATTGTTTGATGCGGTGAGTATTGAGTTCTCTCCCTTCATTATTCACGATCGCGATCTTGAGCTGATATTTTGCTTTGAGAATGCGGACCATTTCCAGCATTTCGGGATAGGGTGCGGATTGCCGGAACATAAATTCGCGGAAATCTTCTCTCGAAAAATTTCTTTCTTCATAAAACACAACCCTGCCAAGATATTCATCCAGTGTGAGTTTGCCTTCTTCGTAAGTATCGAAGGTGAGGTGATGTCTTTCTTCCGTTTCTGCGGCATCGAGGTTAAACGTTTGCACGGCCAGTTTGCGGGCGTTCCTGTCCCATCCGTTGGTCAGCAGTACGCCGCCGATATCCAGGAAAAGTGTGGTGATCTTTGATTTTTGCATGCAGTTGAATTAAGCCCTGCTTGCAGCAGGGCTGCTATTGATTATTTCTTTTTCTTCGTTCTTATTTCTGTTACATAGCCATTGAAACTAATGGGCTGGCGGCTGGTGCTGGTCACCTGCAGGGAGCTGTAACCATCGCTGGATACGGTGATCTGCAGGCTTTGTACGTCCTGCACATCTTTTGGTTTGATGGTGATATCCCATCCATCTTTTTTGCGTGGTGTGATGGTATAGGTGAAGTCTTTCGATTTAAAATCCAGCGGCAGTTTGGTGGGATCGAGCGGTGCGGTGTAGGCTCGGCCGAAATACGGCAGGTAGCTCACCACAGAATCTTTGGTGACGCGTACATCATATTCCGAGGTAAGTTGCCGGAGACGCCCACCCATCGGCAAGGCTGATTGTGCCACGAAAGTATAGTTCTGATTATCCATCCAGCTTTTCACCTTGGCTGCCTGGGCAGCTTTTTTCTCTGCTTTTGTTTGCTGGGCAGAGAGCCCGGAAACGCTACATGCTGCGAGGGACAGCAGCATGCCGGCCTTTAAGAGGAAGCTTTTCATATGATCGTTATTGGTTCGTGTAGAGATACGTTTGCATCCGGCCTCAATTTCGTAAAAATCATCCTAAAAAAATCATAAACAAATTATTTAAATTGCACATATATTTTCATCCTTCGATCCCGCTTTATTATTATTTCATAAAGCATTATGCAAAGAATCTCGCTGTACGAGTTAAAAAGAAAATTGAGAACCTGTCAGGACCCGGATGAAATCATCACGTATATCAGATTTAATTTACGCTATTTCAACAGGAGAGAATTATCGGAGTTGCTTTGTGAGTTATTGGAAAACCAGGAGATCTTTTTTGAGGCGGCGGAATTGCTGATAGAAGAGGGTGGTGCGGATATTCATTACAAGAAGGAGGATATGATCCCGGTGGTGTTCTGCGCGGTGGGCGCCAACAAGCCGCAGGCGGTGGAATACGCCATTGCCAAGGGCGCCCGGCTTCAGGTGGAGCATCCTGATTATCTTTTTGCCATTGCGTATATCTTCCAGCATTATCGTCTTAACAACATCACCGAGATGTTGTTGCTGCTCATTGCTCACAACATTGAATTTGATTTTGTGCTGGCCAGCAGGGAAACCCCGCTCCTGCTGGCCACGCGGTATAATAATCATCCTGAAGTGGTGCAGTTCCTGCTGGGTGAGCAGGTGAACAAATATGTATATGATGAAGATGGTTTTACTGCCATTCACTATACGCCCTTTGCCAAAGCGCCGGGGCTGCACAAACTCCTGATCACCAGTATGGCCGATATACAGGTAAAAACACAGTTTGCTACCAGTATGGAGCCTGTAAACGATTGCGTGATCAAAGTGAGCGAGCACACTACGTTTGAGGAGTTCATCTACATTGCGTTGAACGCCTTTTTGCATAACCGCCACCTGATGTATGATGATATCTTTGAAAAATACTACTATCGTTTGCATATGATCGCAGAACATATCTCGCATATCCGGGAAAAAGCGGGGCAGTCGCTGTAAATTTCATTTGCAACAATGTTGCATTTTTATATCTTTGCCGGAAAGAGAAGAAGATATGTCCAGAACCATGCGATATGATGCCCTCATCATAGGAGGTAGCTATGCCGGTCTTTCCGCCGCCATGGCCCTGGGGCGCTCGCACCGGCAGGTGTTGGTGCTCGACAGCGGCCTCCCTTGTAACCGCCAGACGCCGCATTCCCATAATTTCATTACACAGGATGGCAATACGCCCGCAGCTATTGCGGCTATCGCCCGCGAGCAGGTAGCCGCCTACCCTTCCGTGAGTTTTCATACCGGCAAAGCCATCAGCGGCCGGAACGAGCAAGGGCTGTTCTACATCACCACCGAGGCAGGCGAAACGTTTGCAGGGAAAAAGGTATTGTTTGCCACCGGCCTCACCGACGAGCTGCCTGATATCCCCGGATTTGCCGAGTGCTGGGGCATTTCGGTGATCCACTGTCCTTATTGCCACGGTTACGAATATACGAACGTACCAACTGGTATCCTGATGAATGGCGATATGGCCTGGCACATCGTGCAACTGCTATACAACCTGACGAAAGAACTGACCATATTCACCAATGGTCCGGTAACACTTTCCGAAACGCAGGTGAGTCAGCTGGCTAAATATCGTATAGCCGTTAACGATACCCCGGTAACATCCATAACGCACGAGGCCGGGCAGCTGCACGCCATTGAACTGGCAGATGGCAGCCGGCACGCGCTCAGCGCGCTGTATGCCCGCCCGCCCATTCGCCAGCATTGCGGCATTCCTGAAGCGCTGGGATGCCAGCTTACCGAAAATGGCCTGATCGTAGTGAATGAGGTACAAGTGACCACCGTACCCGGCGTATTCGCCGCGGGCGACAATACCACACCGGTCCGTTCCGTATCAAATGCAGTGGCAGCGGGTACCCGCGCCGGCGCCATGATCAATATGGAATTGTGCGAAGGCGTATTTGCCTGAGTGTTTTGTTATTGAAAAGGAAGTTGTATATTGGTTTACGAAGACCTTTATCCTAACCTTAAAAAGACCAAAATGCTCACAACGCTTTCAGTCCTCACCCTATTATTTTTTGTAGCGCATGTATTACTGCTGTTCACTTCCTTCGGTAAAAAGGGTTTCCAGAAAACAAAGTACCTGTGGTCGCACCTTACGCTGTGGATCGCGGGCGTACTGGCCTGCGTGATCACCTTGCTGTATTCCGGCAAACAAGTATCCGGTGTGATCGACGCCTTCAACACGCCGCTGAAATCATCCTTGCTGATCGTATTGGTACTGGTACTGTCGCTCATTGCGCATACCATTGTAAAGAAATTGGTATTGCCTAAGTACGCGAGATAATTTACGCGCAGAAACGGATTTTTTCTCGCAAAGACGCAAAGGAGCAAAGGATTAAAAAGATTCTCTTGATTTAATGCGAAGATCATTTAAGCGAAGAAGCCCTTGAAGCGCTTTGAGCGCTTCAAGGGCTACAACCCTCGAATTGATCTTCGCGTTAAATCAAGAGAATCTTTTTAATCCTTTGCTCCTTTGCGTCTTTGCGAGAAAATATTTTTTAATCAAAGAGAGAGAGTTGGTCCGGATTACCCTGCCGGGGCGTATGGGTTGCCGCCTCGCCAAAGTTGGAAAGCGTAATACCCAGCAAACGTATGCGTTTATCTTCCGGGAAAGTGGCCGCCAGCAACTGTTTGGCAGTTTCCAATATCGTATGAAAATCTCCCACCGGCTGTGGAAACGACTGGTTACGGGTGATCTGCCGGAAATCGCTGTACTTGATCTTTAAAGTAATGGTACGGCCTTTCAGCTGATAACGCTGCAAACGTTCGTGTACTACTTTTGCGATCTTCTCCAATTCCACATGCATGTCTGCGATTTCGGTGAGATCTTCCGGGAAAGTATCTTCAGCGCCCAATGATTTTGTTTCGCGGTGTGGTTGTACCTCCCGGTCGTCGATGCCCCGTACGATGCGGTAATAGAAAGACCCTACCTTACCAAAATGTTGCTTCAGTTCATTCTCCGATAACTTCTTGAGATCCGCGCCGGTAAAGAGCCCCATCTTTTTCATCTTATCGGCGGTCACCTTCCCTACTCCATGGAATTTCTCCACGGCCAGCTGCTCCATAAATGATTCGATGGCGCTGGGGCCGATGAAGGTAAGTCCGTCTGGCTTGTTGAGATCAGAAGCAATCTTGGCTACAAATTTATTGATGGATATGCCTGCGGAGGCCGTGAGCTGCAACTCCTCGCGGATGGCCTGTTTGATCAGCTTGGCAATTTCGATAGCAGAACCAATCTGCTGTTTATCCGCTGTTACATCGAGGTAGGCCTCATCCAATGAGAGGGGTTCTATCAGGTCGGTGTACCTGCTGAATATCTCCCTGATCTTTCTTGATACCTCTTTGTAAACATCAAAGCGGGGACGGATAAAAATAAGCTCCGGGCAAAGCTGTAATGCACGTTTCGAAGGCATGGCAGAACGTACGCCAAATTTGCGCGCTTCATAGCTGGCCGTAGCTACCACGCCACCACGGCCTTCCGGCGAGCCGCCCACGGCGATGGCTTTGCCACGGTATACGGGGTTATCGCGTTGTTCTACCGACGCATAAAATGCATCCATATCTATATGGATGATCTTCCTGTATGATTTGTTCTGGCTGTTATCCATGATTCACCGGCCGGGCAGGATCAAAGATACAGACATTTCAGCGGTCAATAATCATAGATATGTTCGACAGGAATATGCGATTGTTCCAGAAAGCGCAGTAAGGGCGACAGCCCCGCTACTATAACGGTAACGGCCACACGTTGTATGCCTGGCCGCGTAAGAATATCCTGTGTGAAGAGCACCCGGCAGCCAGCTGGCAAGGCAGGATGGGCATCACTTCGTGTTAATATGGTCAGTAATATTTCGGAGCGGTTACCCGCAATTGTTCGAAAGTTAATTCCCTCATTCGCTACTTGTGCAGCCGCTGTCTTAAATGCTTCATACCTGGGCAATTCCAGCACCACCGTGCTATCGGGCAGGTGTTGCAACACTTTGCCATTGAAGGATACGGGCGCCCGGTCCGTTTCCACGATGGTAGTAGGCAGTGCTATTTCGTATGCAGAACGGGTAGCCTGCCTGATCAACCAGCCATAGCTCCATTTTGTGAGCAGCTCTGTGGTGAGCAGGTAGCGGCGTTCCACTTTCCGCAGGGGATGTTCACCCAACAAGGATACTTCACTCCACAACTGTTTCAGCTGGTGGCTGAAGTCAAATTCATACCAGGGGGAGACGCGGATGAAATCCACGTAGTCTTTGGTATAGTCTGCATTGAACCGGTCTTCTTCTGTGAGCCCAGGCGCCGCCGTGGCGCGGCCTGCGATCGTCTCGTACCAGGATTTGAAACCATATTCGACAGTCGTGCTGACCCCGATCACGCAGATCATCACATGATAGCCGGTATTGAACGGATAGCGATGTGCTATTTGCTTATACATCAGGTGATAGCTACCCCAGAACTGTGCAATGTGCCCGCTATAAGGAAAGGTAGTAGCTGTATGTGCATTGAACCAGTCGGCCTGTTCGGCCGGACTATGCACCAGGAACCATTCCGGAAAGGTCAGGAAGGTTTGGTCCGGTGGCCGGAGGTCGCCAGGCGGGCAGTGTGTAGCCACCGTATCTTCGTATATGCGCTGACGTGGCAATTCCGATGCAATCGTATGCGTACTGCGGGTTTTGTAATTATGCAGGAAGATAACAATTGCCAATACCGTTGAGATCAATGTAAGGATGCGCAGGCGTAGCATTACTGTTTTACCAGTTTAATCAAAGTATTGAGAGAGGGATCATTTTGTTGCAGCAGGCGTTCGCCACTGTCTTCAAAGCCGAAGCCGCAAACGTATTCACTCCATTTCTCTATCGGCTGGAAGCGGCGGTATTCGCGGACGTTCACCTCCCAGGGTACCTGGGTACCGAGATTAAAAACAGTATGTACCAGTGCACAAAAGGCGTCCATATCCGGTGAGGTAACATCGTGATCACGAATAATAAAAACGCCGCCTGGCCGGAGCTTATCAGCAACCGTTTGCACAAAACCGTCGATCTTTTCTACTGGCGCGTGGTGTAGCCCGATATAGCAGGTAACCAGATCAACACTATTGTTCCATATATCCGTTGCCGTTAGTGGAGCATAATCGTTCAGCGGCAGGTACTGGCCTGTTTTAAACAGCTGGCCACGTTCCATAATGTCAGCGGGTGAATTATCAGGCGCTGTGTCATTTATCAGGTATACTGGTCCTGATATCTGGCAGTTTTTTTTAAGTCGGCTGTAATACCGGCCAGTGGAGCCTATTTCCAGATATCCGTTGATGCTTGTTTGTGAGCCGAGCAACTGCATGGTTTGCCTTGTCATTTCTGCCTTCTGTTTCCGCAATGCAGGCAGTGCAAAGGTAAGCTCAGAGAGGAAAGGCTTGATGTCCTTCAACTTTTGCTGTACCTGTTGATAGATGGCAGCGTCATTATCCAGCTGCGCGGTGGTATCACGGAGCAACAGATGGAATTTATCTTCGGGGTACAGATGATATACCACTTGCAAGAAGCGGTAGAAATCATCGCTACCTTTAACAGAAGAGAATACAGTTTTAAATTCGGAAAACATATACTGTTATTAAGGTTTATAATATTTATCCCACAATACATGGGAGAAGCGGAAATGTGGGTCCAGTTTACGTTTGAGACTGAATAACTCTTCCGCGCGCGGATAAGCCTGATGAAACTGCGCCGCTGTGGCATGCGGCTGGTATGGCAGGTAATAAGTTCCTCCTGCTGCGATGGCCGCATCGATCAATTCGCGGGTCCAGATGGCTACTTTGTTACGCGCCACAGCTGATGTGTCTTGCTTGTAATACACGACGAAGGCGAACACCTCTTCCCTGGCCCAGGCCAGATAGCTGCCGGGATCAGGCAGGGCATGCCGCACGGATACGTTGATCACATTTACGCCGTACCGCTGGAAGACTGCTCCCATAGCGGCATTGAAGGCATCAAACTGTTGTACTGGCACGAAATATTCCTGTAGCACATAAGTGCTTTTCTTCCGGCTACGTGGCTCCAGTTCGGCCACATCATAGCCGGCCTCGTAGTTGCGCCAGTGTATTTTCTTTTTGAGATACAGCAAGGGTTCTATCAGGTGCTCACGATACCATTTGCCCAGCGGCCTTTCGGAGAATACCCAGAAGAAATAACGTTCCAGCGGATAGGCATCTTTCAGCGGCATCAGTCTTTGTTTTTCATTAGGGCGCTCGCTTGTCTGCTTCCAGGAAACCGCCCTGATATGCGTAAATTTAGGCGGATAGAGATCTCCGTTATGAAAAACAACACCGCTGTTATCGCGCACCTCCTGCCGGAAGAAGAGCGGGTAGGCACTGGCCTGCATTTTTTTATGAGAACGTTTGACGGCGGTATTATCAGTGAGTACCAGTGTTACCTGTGCAATAATGCCCAGCGCATTGTATCCGCCTATGGCACCGTAAAAAATTTCGGGGTTGGTATGCGGACCGGCATGCACCAGCGAGCCATCTGCCAGCACAACATCTATCGATAACACGGAAAGTATCAATGGCCCTGATCCGATGTAACGCCCGTGCGCATTCACACTCAGGGCGCCGCCTACCGTAAAGTTGGCATACGTTTGCATGATCTTGATGCTCAGGTTTTCCGGATCGATATAATGTTGAATGTCACACCAGCGTATACCTGCTTCCACGGTGATTGTTCTGTCTTCTTTGGAGAAGGCGATCACTTTATTCAGGTGGCGCATATCTATGTGCATGCTGCCGGTGCTGGCTGTTTGTCCGCCCATACTGAAGCGCCCGCCCCCAACGGAAACTTTGCCTGAAGTACGCTTTACAATATCACACAGATCGGCTACTGTGGCTGGTTTCATCACATACGACACTTGCACAGGATTCAGCTGTGTAACGTCATTGATAATGCGCGCTTCATTGATGCCGGGTATGGCCTGCCCGTTATCATTCACCAGGTAATCTGCTGCTACGCCTGCGGGGAAACCATAGCGGTTATTCCCTTTATTACCTCTCTTCAGGAGCAACAGAAAGCCCAGCAACAATGGGCCAGCAACAGGCAACAATACTACCAATAACCAGTTACCGGATAGATTGCTGTCATGCAAACGTTTCGCCGCAGTGGCGGCCAGACTCCAGTATAACAAGGGATATAACGCCCAGGTGGCGCCCGCTCCCAGCGCGGCATTCAGTGCAGTATAAAGAATATAAAAGGTAGTGACGATAAATAAACTGACAATCCAGTAAGTGCGGCGATTGATACGTCCGCGGGTAGTGAATAGTAAATAACTTACAGGAAGCTGTTGTTTCAATTGCATATGACAGTACAGGGCCTTTGCCAGTCTAAGTTAAAGAAAAGATCATGCGAGCCCCTTACTGCTATTGATTTTAGTATATGTTTAACACATACCTGAAAAGCGAAAGCCGGTCCTCCTCGACCGGCCTTCATACTTTTTGCTTGCCATTATTATTTTATCGGTTGAATGCTGTAGCTATAAGCATGATCCTTGAAAGGAATGCGGTATGCTTCCAGCGGCCAGGCGCCCCAGCTATCTATGCCTTGCAGGCCCGACTGCTGCCAGTCGATATGCAGGTAGATGCGGTCGCGCGCTACCAGTTCACCGGAATGGTATTGCTTTTTATCTGCTTCGGGGTCCAGGTCGTCCATGCTGTAAGGCAGCGCAGCGAAGCTGAGCAGGCTGTCGGTACTGCTGAAGCGCAAACCTTTGCCTTTGCGGTTGGTGAAGTCGACCCAGCGTACGTCGGACTTGTTACCACTCTCCTGCGGGCGCGCATAAGGGAAGTACTGCGAGGCCACATCCTGTTTGTAGATGCCTACCAAAGACGCTGTTTTTCTGTCCCAATAATTTTCCCATGGGCCGCGGCCATACCACTGTATCTGGTCGTACTGCTTGTTCAGTTGCAGGTCGTTGCCGATGCGGAGCATGATGGGATATTTACCTTTGATAGCGCTGAAGTTGTTATGTACGT
Organism: Chitinophaga vietnamensis; assembly: GCF_902167635.1. Classification (GTDB taxonomy): domain Bacteria; phylum Bacteroidota; class Bacteroidia; order Chitinophagales; family Chitinophagaceae; genus Chitinophaga; species Chitinophaga vietnamensis. The sequence goes on along the minus strand of NZ_CABHMS010000002.1, from coordinate 651,084 downwards.
TCACGGCGCCATCGCCAAAAACCTGGAAAGTCTGCGCCACGGCTGCATCTCCGTCCATAATCTCTTTCCTGATCTCTATGATGTAGCTATCGCCTTCCTGTCGCACTTTGGTATCAGCGGGCTTACCTTCTTCATAGGCATTCCTCCATTTGCGCAATGAGTGGTTGAAGCCCGCGCCGATATCATTATCGGTAGGCGCACGCCAGAATGCAGGCTGCGGGCCATTTTGCAACAGCTGCTCTCCTTGCAGTACATAGCTGCTGAGGATACCTTTTTGCTTGTCGAATGTGATGGCGAAGTTGCCGCCTTTCACCGTAATATCATTGCCATTCTCCTGTAAAGTGAGCTTGCCTTTATGCGTTCCTGTGCCAACGTTTGCAGGCGTACTGCTCAATGCAAATTGCGCGTTAGCTATTTCGAAGCCGGCAGGAATGAAAGGTTCTTCTTTTTTCAGGGTATAGCGTACATCCAGGAAGTACTCTTTACCGGCCTTGATAGCGGTTTTCACAGGCAGCGCCACATCGACGGACTGCTGCGGCGCCACGTTCAGATCTTTCACGGCGCCATGCGCTATCACCTTACCATCTTCCTTGATCTCCCAATTAAGCTGATAGTTGGAAAGATCGCGAAAGAAGTATCCGTTGCGAACGTTTATGGTGCGCGCATCTTTCTGCGTGGTTTTGATATGCTGGTATACTTTCTTCACTTCAATGGCCATAGGCGTAAGACCGCGATGAGCGGTCACCACGCCTTTCACGCAGAAATTATTATCGCTGAAAGTTTCATTCACGGGGCCGCTCAGCGGAAAATCGCCACCATAGGCCAGGATACGTTTACCGTTCTTTACTGTATCGATGCCCTGATCTATCCACTCCCAGATAAAACCGCCCTGTAGGTAAGGGTTATTTTCGATCGCAGTCCAGTATTCCTGGAAATTACCGAGGCTGTTGCCCATGATATGCGCATATTCACTCATGATCAGCGGACGGTCGGGATTACGTTTGGAATAGCGTACGAGCCAGTCCGGATCAGGGTATTGCGGTACGATGATATCGGTATTGTAATCATGTTCGGCGCGCTCGTATTGCACAGGGCGGGTATCATGTTGCTTGAGCCAGTCGTATGCTTCATAGAAATTCACGCCATTGCCTGCTTCGTTGCCGAGCGACCAGGTCACTACTGCCGGATGGTTTTTATCGCGTTCATACATGCGCAGGATCCTTTCCAGGTGCGGCACGCGCCATTGCTTATCGTTGGCCAGCGTATAGGCGAGATCGTAGTAACGGCCATGTGATTCGATATTGGCTTCATCGATCACGTAGAGGCCGTACTCGTCGCAAAGCTGCATCCAGTAAGGATCGGGAGGATAGTGAGAATGACGCACGGCGTTTACGTTCAGCTGTTTCATCATTTCCATGTCCTTGCGCATATCATCGCGGGTGAGCGTATGACCTTGCGTAGCATTGTGTTCGTGGCGATTCACGCCCTTGAGGAATACCCTTTTACCATTCACGAGAAAATTGCGGTCTACCAGCTCGATGGAACGGAAGCCTACACGTTGCGGTATCACTTCCAACACTTGTCCGTTCTTGTCTTTCAGCGTGATGTACAAGGTATACAGGTAGGGCGTTTCGGCCGACCAGGTATGTACATTGCTGATCTCTTTGCTAAAAGAGATGGGTGTTTTATAATTACCGAGTACCTTTTTGATATCAGTGGTTTGATCCTGGTATACCGTGTTGCCGGCGGCATCTTTCAGTTCAATGGTTACGGCGAAGGTATCGGGCTTGCTGTGATTGGTGCGTTTATCGATGCGGTAATTATCTACCTCCATATCCAGCTTGAATACGCCATTGGTATATGATTTATCCAGTGTAGAGACGATTTTGAAATCGCGCACGTCCAGTTTCGGCGTGGAATAGAGATATACTTCCCGTTCGATGCCCGAGATGCGCCACATATCCTGGCATTCGAGGTAGGAGCCATCGCTCCAGCGGTACACCTGCAGTGCGATGAGGTTCTCTCCTGGTTTCACATATTTGGTGATATCAAATTCCGCTGCCAGCTTGCTGTCTTCACTGTAACCCACTTTCTGGCCATTCACCCAGATGAAGAAAGCGGATTTTACGGCGCCGAGATGAATGAAGACCTGACGGCCGTCCCAGTTGGCGGGGATGTTGATCTTTTTACGGTAAGAGCCAACGGGATTGTTATCTTCCGGGATATCATAGGGCGGATTGAGGTTACCGCCTACTTTCGCCTTGCCGGTAAATTCATAAGGCTGGTTGACGTAGATAGGCAGGCCATAGCCATTCACTTCCCAGTTGGCGGGCACTTTGAAGTTATCCCAGGATGCGTCGTTGAAATCGGTTTTGTAGAAGTCGAGCGGGCGTTTGCGCGGATCCTGCACCCAGTTAAATTTCCATTGACCGTTCAGCGAGATGAAATACGCTGATTTCTCTTTATCGCGTTGCCGGGCCAGTGTAGCGTTTTCAAATGCAAAGGAGGAGGCGCGCATGGGCATCCTGTTCACTGACACCACTTCCGGTGTTTGCAGCTCGGAAGGCAGCTGTTGCGCCCAGCCTTTCAGCAGCAGGGTGCTGAAGACGGCCGCCAGTAGTCGTGCTTTCATTGTTCGATCCAGAATTATAAGATGGCCTTAAAGAAAGCGTAATTTTTTTAAATCAGGAGAATAAATATGATGAGCGTAGGGGGAGATACATCGGTCGTCCGAAATTTTTTTTCTTCTCTCCCAACCTTTCGTTTATACGCACCCGTTTACTCTGGTATAAAATACATGCTATGAAATTTGTACCAATCTATCTACTGATGGCTGTACTGGGGGTATGTTTTGTCTTCGGATGCCGGAAAGACATGGCAAATGCTCCCACCCTGCAGCCTTTGTCGGGCAAGGCGGCAGCGAAAGATTCTACTGGCCATCCCCGTGATTCGATCCGTCATGATACGATCCCGCATGACTCTATCCCGCATGGCTCTATCCCGCGTCATGATTCGATCCCTCACTGGCCAGGTGATTCCATTCCCCGTCATGATACGGTGCCTCATTGGCCTGGCGACTCGACGGGTCACCGGAATTGATTTTTGAGTTAAGCGATTATTGGAGTTAATTCATCCTTGATTTCCGGTATGGATCATCTGGATGATCCATACCGGGATATTAACCTCTCTAATAGGAAACCAGCGTTTGGAAGACTTACAACAGCTGATTACGGAGTGTATGGCCAATAACAGGCTAAGTCAGGAGAAGCTTTACAGAAAGTTTTATCCTGCGTTATTCCTATTGTGCCGTAAATTCTTCAGCGATAACAATGAAGCACTGGAAGTATTGAACGACGGCATGTTGCAGGTATTTACCCATCTTGACAGGTATAGTGCTGCCAAAGGAGATTTTTTTAACTGGATATATACGGTGGTGCGTAATACGGCGCTGGACAAGCTACGCAGGAAGAAATGGCCGCCGAATCCCGGTCTTGGCGATGATTTCCCTGCGGTGGCGGAAGAGCATTGGAGTAAGCTGGACCAACAGGATATCTACAAACTGCTGGATGCATTGCCTCCCGCCACCAGAGCCGTTTGCTGCCTGTATTACCTGGAGGGCTTTGTGATCCGCGAGATCAGTGAAATGCTGCAATTGAGCACCGGTACCATCAAATGGCACCTGAGTGAAACAAGAAGCAAATTAAAACCGATCCTCGAACAATACTATCTAAAAAATAAGCCGCTGTGAAAGAAAGCGATTTCAGTAAAAGTCTGTCCGAAGAGGGCCAAATGCCCATCCCCATCCCGCCGGCTGATGAGGGCTGGAAAAACATGCGGCGAAAACTGGATGCCGCCATGCCGGTAACACGTAGCGGCCGCCGCTTAGGGCGGGCCGCCACCCTGAAGCTGGCGCTGGGCGCCGCCGCAGCCGCCGCTTGCGCTGCGCTGATCCTCTATTCGCTGCGGCAACCTGAAAAGAGGCCCTATCGGCTCCCCGCTCCTCCTGCCCGGACACAACCTGTACCACCACAGGCGCCACAGGAACCGCAGCACCGTGTATCCCAGGAAATAACGCAAACGGATACACGTAATTTAACAACACATACCGATACGCCGACCAGCCACGGATCCAATATCACTGTCAGAGCGCGAAATTTATCTCCGCAAAACAATACCAATACAACAGCAATAAGTACGATACATCAACAACAAGGAGCATCAATATACCCATCATCCTCCCCGCAACCGGACGCCGGCAAGGCGCCGGAAACTGCCGTAGCGGCGGCATCTTCCGGGGTGCCTGCTACTGCCGTACCACCGATCCACGCCCCGTCGTCAACAGCGGCGGACAGCAGCAACAGCGCCAATACCTTGCAAACACTCCCCTTGTTCAAGCAAAGGGATAACAAGGCACTCAGCGCAGCGGCAGCATTCAACATCCATTTTCCTAAAATCAAGGCCAGGCCGGCGCAAGGATGGATGGTAATGCTGCAATGGCAATGGCCCATCCCTTTCAAGGGCGCCGCCGCTTACACCATGGGACCTGATGGCAGCAGCCAGCCTTATCGCCTCCTGTATCCTGGTATACGGCTGCAACGGCAACTGAACAGGTCAGCGCTGAGCCTGGACCTCACGCCCTTTGCCTCACAGCTATACCCCGACCGCCCCTACATGACCAACAACGCACCGCCTGGCAATTCCTCCTTGCTGAAAAAATTCGGCCATAGTGCTGCCATTCAATTCCACCGCCAGCTGTATGAAAGATGGCATGCCTCCGCCGGTATCCAGGCATGGTACTGGCAACAGGCCACCATCAGGCGTTTTACGCAAGACAGCATGCAGCAGCGCGAGACTTACTATGCAGATAAAAAAGATATATTCACGCAGGTGAAACGTTTGCAATGGGGCATAGCCGCGGAAACTTATTATGATGCTAACAAGTGGCAGGCAGGTTTACGTGCATCCTTTCCCGTTAGTAAACAACTTGCGGACACTATTGGAAACAAGCTACCCAAAGCGCCCGTGCAGGTAGAAGTGATCTTCCGTTACAAACTGCCTTTTGGCAGAAAAAATAAAAAAATAACCAAATAACCGGGCAGCTTTGCGGCTGCCCGGTCTCTTCAACAACACCTATTCCGGTTTGGGGAAAAATGGCGTAGTAACAGCGGCCAACTTTACTTTTTGTTTCGCCACTCTTCGGCCGCGGAAGAACAGATAGAGATTGAAGAATAACATCACACCGAGATAGATACAGAACCCGCCTATCTTTCCACTCAATATCTCCAACATGCTACGGTCGGTGCTCACATTGTCCGCGATCTTCATGATCCAGAAAGCAAAGCCCAGGTTCAGTAAATAAAATCCCGTTTCAAATAATTTATTGGTGGCCATGGCGATATCTGCTTTGCCGGAAAAAATATCCAGCATAAATACTTTGCTGTTGCGAAACAGGGTGTGCGCTACAAACCAGGTGACAGCAATTACCACAGGCAGGTAAATGAGATAAGCGATAAAATTGTAGGAGGTAGTCATATATGATGTTTTTGAAGATGCCTTTTACTGATGAGATAGATCACCATTACATTGAGATAATGCATGCCGGCCAGCAACAGCGTGATATGTCCTGTCATTTGTGTAATGGTCAGCAATAATTCCGTCCAGCTATGCAGGGTGTTCCAGGTGCTGATCATCAAAGTGGCATAGCCAAGGTTCAGGAGGTAATAACCAAGCAGCAGGATGCGGTTGATCGCATCGGTAATGCCGGCTTCGCCGCGCATCAGGTGCAGTATGAATATCCGGCCATTGCGGTAAAACAACCACCCCACTCTTACCGTGATCAGATAGGTGATCAGTAGATAGATACTGTAAGCGAGGATGTTCATACCATTGCTTTTTGTTGCCGGAACAAAGCTAAATCAAACTTTCCGAATTTTCAAAATTTTCTGAAAATTCTTGTGGCAGGAAAAATTAAGTGCCTGCTTTTCAAGATGGATTTTCTTACTTTTAGAAAAATGTACATTGCCATGATCCGGAAAAAAGAGGGCTTCCAGGGACAGAAAGCCATCGTGATACCAAGGAACATCCTCAACAGCAAATGCGCCAGGGAAGCGGTAACCACGCCCTTGTACATCACCGATATCGGCTATTACCCAAAAGCGCGCTTCCATTTCCGCAAACGTATCCATGGCGCGGACCAGCATATTCTGATTTATTGTCATGAAGGCAAGGGCAGCATCAGCATCAAAAAAGAAACGTATGCAGTAGCGGCGGGCGATTGCCTCCTCATCCCGCGCAAATGGCCGCATGAGTATGCCGCGGATGATAACGATCCCTGGACCATCTACTGGGCGCACTTCACCGGCCACACGGCCGATGCGCTCGTAAGCATGGCACAGCAACAACACAACGGCCCGCGCATCTTCCTGCCACATGCCAGCGACCGCATCGATCTCTTTAACCATATCTATGCGCAACTGGAAAAAGGTTACCGCAACGAAAACCTTTATTACGCCAACATGAGCTTCTGGTATTTCCTCGCCTCCTGTATATTTCCCGGCATCTATCATCCGGAAAAATCTGACCTGCGCCACAACGCCATCGATCAGGCCATCCAGTATATGAAAGCACACCTGCATCAGATGCTCACCCTCCAACAAATGGCAACAGCAGTGAACCTCTCCCCTTCCCATTTCTCCTACCTGTTTAAAACAGATACCGGCTTTCCGCCCATCGAATATTTCAATCACCTCAAAATGCAGAAGGCCTGCCAGTACCTGCTCTTCACCAACCTGCGCATCAAGGAAGTGGCCGCCCAGCTGGGCATCGAAGATCCCTATTATTTCTCCCGCCTCTTCAATAAAGTAATGGGCCTCTCTCCCAATCAATACCGCGAGAAAGGCAGTCAATCGTAATATAATCCATCAAAATCAGGATATCATCTAGTAACAATCCCTGCATCACTGCTTACTTTTACAATAGTCAACCAAGAACAGTGATGCCTTTTTTTTCCACGAACATAAGAACACGTGCCCTGCTGGCGCTCGCGGGCCTCGGCGCCACGCTGGCGGCCTGTGAACGGCAAAAGCCGGTCAGCTTCAGCATGGAAGTAAAACCCATTCTCAACAAGCATTGTATCAGCTGCCATGGCGGCGTGAAACAAAGCGGCGGTTTCAGCGTACTGTTCCGCGAAGAAGCACTGGGCAATACCAAATCCGGCAAACCTGCCATCATCCCAGGCCACCCGGAAAAGAGCGAATTTATACGCCGCCTCACCTGCAAAGATCCCAAGGAACGCATGCCACAGAAAGGCACGCCCCTTAATAAAGAAGAGGTCAACATCCTCACCCGCTGGGTGGAACAGGGCGCCGAATGGGGCGATCACTGGGCCTATATACCGCTGAAACCCGTAGCAGTACCCGATATCAGCACCGATGGCAACGAGATAGACCACTTCGTTGCACAGCAACTAAAAAAAGAAGGGCTCAAGGCCGCCCCTGAAGCCGACAAACTCACCCTGCTGCGGCGCGTGAGCATCGACCTCACCGGACTTCCGCCTACACCCGCCATGGCCGAGGCTTTCAAGCACAATAAAGACCCGAAGGCCTACGAAAAAATTGTCGACTCACTGCTCAATTCGCCACACTATGGCGAACGCTGGGCCGCCATGTGGCTCGACCTCGCGCGATATTCGGATACCAAAGGATACGAACGCGATGCCAGCAGAAGCCTGTGGCGCTACCGCGACTGGGTCATCAATGCTTTCAACAGCGATATGCCTTACGACAGCTTCACCATCAAACAGCTGGCCGGCGATCTCCTGCCCGCGCCTTCCAACAACGACCTCATTGCCACCGCCTTTCACCGCAATACCATGAGCAACGATGAAGGCGGCACACAAGATGAAGAGTTCCGTACCGCCGCCGTCATGGACCGCGTAAGCACTACCATGCAGGTATGGCAAGGCACCACCATCGCCTGCGTGCAATGCCACAGCCATCCTTACGATCCTTTCCGCTTTGAAGACTATTATAAACTCCTCGCCTTCCTCAACAATACCCGCGATGAGGACACGCACATGGAACATCCTAAACTGCGTTTATACGACAGCGTTAGTACCGCCGAAGCCGATCATATCCGCGGCTGGGTGAAACAATATGGTAACAAAGCCGCCGAAAAAGAAACGGATCTCTTCCTCAAAGCGCTGGAGCCTAAAGTACATGCTCATAACTGTGACGACTATATTAATGGCGCCCTGCTGGACACCAAATACCTCGGCGTAAGAAATAACGGCAGCTGCCGACTGCCCAAACAGGCCATGGACGGCAAAACACAGCTGCTCATCAACTACTGGACCGGCGCCACCGGCGGCAGCATTGAGTTCCGGCTCGATAGCCTTAAAGGCAAAACATTGCTCACCTATAAACTCGCGCCCACCAAAGGCCGCGAGGCGGTGGCCATTCCCTGGCCGGCCATCAATGGCACGCACGATCTGTACATGGTATTCCGCAATCCGTCTATCCCCGCAGCCGACGCTGTGTGCATGATCGAGTGGTTCGCCTTCCGCGATGAGCTGCCCGGCAAAGGGCAGCCCGGCTATGCTGAGGTGAACAAACAGTTCATGGAAGTGATCAATAAAAATCCGGAAGATGTGCCCATCATGGTGGAGAATCCGCCCGTGATGCAGCGCGTCACCAATATATTCGAGCGTGGCAACTGGATGGTGAAAGGCAAAGCCGTTACGCCTGATGTGCCGCATTCGCTGAACCCCTTCCCCGCGGGCGCGCCCCGCAACCGTCTCGGGCTGGCCGAATGGATCACCGATACGCGCAACCCGCTCACCGCCCGCGTGATGGTGAACCGTTTCTGGGAACAGCTCTTCGGCGCCGGCATCGTGGAAACGGTGGAAGATTTCGGCTCGCAGGGTTTCCTGCCTTCGCATCCCGAGCTGTTGGATTGGCTCTCTTATAAATTCATGCACGATTATAAATGGAGCATGAAAGCATTGTTGCGTGAGATCGTGCTATCAGCAGCTTATCGCCGTGATTCCCGCAGCACGCCGGAGCTCACAGCAAAAGACCCCGCTAACCGCTGGCTGGCCAGGGGCCCGCATTTCAGGCTCACCGCTGAAGAAGTGCGCGACCAGGCGCTTGCAGTGAGCGGCCTGCTCAACCCCCGGTTGCACGGCCCCAGCATCATGCCTTATCAGCCCGAAGGCATCTGGCAAACCGTGTGGAGCGGTGAATACTGGAAGAAAGCAGAAGACGGCAACCAATACCGCCGCGCCGTGTATGTATTCCAGAAGCGCACCAGCCCTTATCCGTCGATGCTGACCTTCGACGGCTCCAGCCGTGAAGTATGCCTGCAACGCCGCATCCGCACCAACACGCCCTTGCAGGCGCTCGTGACGCTCAACGACCCGGTATATATAGAAACCGCCCGCGCGCTGGCCGCACATATGCAGCAGGCCGGCGGCAACGATGCCGCAGCATGTATCCGTTGGGGTTATCATACCGCGATGTACCAGGATATTTCGGAAGAGAAACTGCATATCCTGCAAAAGCTCTACGGGCAAGCCTTACAAGAATATAAGAAAGCGCCGGAGAAAGCGGTCGCCTTCCTGCAATGCAAGGCCGATCAGCCACATACAGCGGAGCTGGCAGCCCTTACCATAGTGGCCAATGCCCTCATGAACCTGGACGAATTTTTAATGAAATCATAAACAGATTGCTTTATATAACTGTAACGTATGTACGAAAAACTGATCCGCGAGGCAAATGAAGAAACGCTTCGTTACATTACCCGCAGGCATTTCCTGCTGGACTGTGTAACCGGCCTCGGCGCCGTGGCGCTGGGCTCCCTGCTCACCGGCTGCGGCAGCCGTAAAGATGCGCTGGCAGCGAGCGCCAATCCCATGGCGCCACGGGCGCCGCACTTCCCGGCGAGGGCCAGGAGCGTGATCTACCTGCATATGGCGGGCGCGCCTTCGCAACTGGAACTGTTCGACTACAAACCGGAACTGCAAAAGCTGCACAACCAGCTATGCCCGCCCTCCTTGCTCGAAGGCAAACAATTCGCCTTCATCCGCGGCGTGCCCAAGATGTTAGGGCCGCAGGCCGTGTTCAGCCAGCATGGCCAGTCGGGCGCCTGGGTGAGCGATCACCTGCCGCATTTCGCCACCATGGCCGATGAGGTGAGTTTCCTCAAAGCCGTACAAACCGATCAGTTCAACCACGGCCCGGCGCAATTGCTGATGCATACCGGCAGCGCGCGCCTCGGCAGGCCCAGCATCGGCTCATGGGTTACCTATGGGCTCGGCTCCGAAAACAGCAACCTGCCCGGATTTGTGGTGCTCACCTCCGGCGGCAAAACGCCCGATGCCGGCAAAAGCGTATGGGGCAGCGGTTTCCTGCCATCGGTATATCAAGGCGTGCAATGCCGCACCAAAGGCGAACCGGTGCTCTTCCTCAATGATCCCGACGGCATGAGCAGAGACCTGCGCAAAGCCTCGATCGATGCCATCAACGATGTCAACAAACAAGAATATAACGCATATGGCGATCCCGAAACACTTGCCCGCATCTCTCAATATGAACTCGCCTATAAAATGCAGATATCCGTTCCCGATGTGATGGACATCAACAAGGAACCTGCTTATATCCACGAAATGTATGGCACGCAGCCCGGCCGCGAATCCTTTGCCAACAACTGTTTGCTGGCACGCAAGCTGGTAGAGAAAGGCGTGCGCTTTGTGCAACTGTACGACTGGGGCTGGGATAGCCACGGCACCGATGAGAACCTCGCGATCGATTACGGCTTCCGTAACAAATGCCGCGAGATCGACCGTCCTATTGCAGCGCTGCTGAAAGATTTGCAGCAACGCGGCCTGCTCGATGAAACGCTGGTTATATGGGGCGGCGAATTTGGCCGCACGCCCATGCAGGAAAACCGCGATGGTAAAGACATGCCCTTCCTGGGCCGCGATCATCATGTAGATGCCTTCACCATGTGGATGGCCGGCGCAGGCATCAAAAAAGGATGCAGCTGGGGCGAAACCGACGAGATAGGCTATACCGCCGTAAAAGGCAAAGTAGCCATCAATGATATTCATGCCACCATCCTGCAACAGCTGGGCTTCGACCACGAGAAGCTCACTTATCAGTTCCAGGGCCGCCCCTTCCGGCTTACCGACGTTGGCGGAAAAGTGATCACACCTATTTTGAGCTAAATTTTTATGGATAATAGCAGGAGAAATTTTATCAGACAAACCGCGTTATTGGGATCTGCCCTCTGCCTCCCTACTCTGCCGGCTTTCCAGGCTGCCGCCGCTACTACTGTCAATGATGGCTTTAAACTCATCATCCTGGCCACCAACTGGGGCTTCCCGGGCACCACAGATGATTTCTGCCATGCCGCCAAACAAGCCGGCTATGATGGCATTGAAATATGGTGGCCGAACGAGAAGGCCGCACAGGAAGAATTATTCAAAGCGTTGGAGAAATACCAGCTGTCCGTAGGTTATCTCTGCGCCGGCTACGATCACGACTATACGAAACACCGGCAACAGTTTGAGCAGGCGCTGGAAGCCGCCACCACGCAGAGCCGCATCAAGCCGCTGTATATCAACTGCCACTCGGGCCGCGACTATTTCAGTTTTGATCAGAACGCTGCACTCATCGATATGACCACGCGCATCTCGCAAAAATCGGGCGTGCCTGTTTATCATGAAACGCACCGTTCCCGTATGTTGTTTGCAGCGCACATTGCGCGGCAGTTCATCAGCGCAAAGCCGGACCTGCGCCTCACGCTGGATATTTCGCATTGGTGTAATGTGCATGAGTCGTTGTTGCAGGATCAGGCAGATACGGTTGCACTGGCGCTGGAGCGCGCGGAACATATCCATGCGCGCATCGGCCACGCAGAAGGGCCGCAGGTCAATGATCCGCGGGCGCCGGAATGGGAGCAGGCCGTGAAAGCGCATTTCAGCTGGTGGGATAAGATCGTGCAGCGGCATCAGGCCGCCGGCAAGCCTTTGACGGTACTGACCGAATTTGGCCCGGTGGATTATCTCCCTGCCTTGCCTTACACTCGGCAGCCGGTGGCCAATCAATGGGAGATCAATGTATATATGATGAACCAGCTAAAATTGCGCTATAACAAGAAATGATGTCATCGTTATATTTATTGTTGGACACTGCCCGGGGCAGCTGGCGCCTGCTGGCGGGCCGTTCGCACCCGCTGGTGGTGCACCTGCCCATCGGGATGCTGATCATGGCGGCCGTGCTGATATGGTTGTCGCGCAAGCGCCCCTCGCTGAAGCCTGCTATCCGTATCGTGCTGTTACTGTCGGCCCTTTCGGCCGTGTATAGCTGTATAGCTGGGTATTTGCTGTCGCTCGATGGCGGCTACGATGAGCGCTTGTTATCTACCCACATGTGGCTCGGTATAGGCGTGGCCCTTAGTAGTATTGTTTTATTACTGGCGGAGATGTTGCCGCCGCTGCACCGCTTCCGTTTGCCGCTCGCTGTGCTGATGTTGCTGTTACTGAGTGCTGCCGGCCATTACGGCGGCTCCCTCACTCATGGCGATGATTACCTCTCACAGGCAATGCCGCCAGCCCTGCAACGATTCAGTCATGCCAGTGTACAGGCTAACGCTGCCGCATATACGAATATTGAAGATGCCAGGCTATACGAAGACCTCGTGCGTCCCGTGCTTACCAACCGTTGCTATGGCTGCCACAATGAGCAAAAGCTGAAAGGCGGCCTGCGCCTGGAATCCGTAGCTCTCATCCGCAAAGGCGGCGAGCATGGCCCGGTGTTGAAGGATAGTTTACCGGAAGAAAGTGAGCTGTTCAAACGTTTGCTCCTTTCCGAAAACGATGAGCACCGCATGCCGCCCAAAGGCAAGCCGGGCCTCACGCCGCAGGAGCTGGAGCTGCTCTATTGGTGGATCAGCCAGGGGGCGCCGCAAGGCAAAGCGGTCAAAGACCTGCCTAAAACACCAAGAATACTGGCTGTGTTAGCAGGCATGCAACCCGCCAGGGCATTGGATCATAACGAATTTGTTCCCACGGCAACGGTAAGCGCTGCCAGCGCGCAGCATATCCAGGCGCTGGAGCAGAAAGGCGTGAAAGTATTGCCTGTGGCTGATGGCAGCCCGATGCTACAGGTGAGTTGCATCAATGCGGCGGCCTTCAGCGACCAGGATGCGCCGCTGCTGGCTGGCATCCGCTCGCAGGTGATCTGGCTGGATCTCTCCGGCACTAAAGTCACGGATCATATCTTCACTACGCTTGCGCAGATGCCACAGCTCACACGGCTGGAAATGAAAAATACAAGCATCAACGGCAGCGGCCTTGCCAAACTGAATAGCTGCACCGAGCTGCGTTATCTGAATCTCAACGGCGTGAAAATAAATGCGGCTGCCCTGGCGGCATTACAACAAAATAAAAAGCTACAACAACTATATCTCTACCAAACCGGCATCACTTCCGCTACCACAGCGGATTTACAGCGCGCATTGCCTAAACTTGCGATCGATACCGGCGGATATAAAGTAGAGCAGTTGGCATCAGACACGATCATCTATCACAAAATTTAGGGATTTTTTGATTTACGGATTTCTTGATTTAGGGATTTCTTGATTTAAGGGGAACTGAAGTATCCCTCAAATCAAAAAATCCGTAAATCAATAAATCCCTAAATTTTCCTCATTATTCCCAGCAACAGATTAACAGGAAACAGCAGCTGGGCGAGGATTAACAGCGAGAAAACGATTCCACGGATAGTAAGTAACACTGTATCAGCGTTTACATTCACATAGCTGCGTGGCGGTTCATTGTTCCATCCCGTAATAGCAATAGTAAATGTGAAACATGCAATAACCGTTGCCACTACGTGTATCCATGACAGTGAGTTAGACCACAACCAGTTTCTGGTAAGGCGGTATAGACACCAGAATAGCAGCAGGTACAGCAATAGTGCCGCCAGCACCAGCCCGCGTTCGGTAACGTAATACGTATCGGAAAGATGGATATCAACCGTATCCGGTACAAATATCCAGAACAGAATGGCCACCGGAATGGCTGCCAGCCACAGTAAAGTATAAGGTTTCATTGGGGATTTACGGATTTACAGATTTATTGATTTACGAATTTATTGATTTAGAAGGAAATTCAGCCTCCCTCCAAATCAAGAAATCCCTAAATCAAGAAATCCGTAAATCCCTAAATTTTCTCCATCTGCCGGATGATGTTGCTTACTTCGGTTTCGGTGGCGCGTAGTTTCTGCTGGCAGAACTCAATGAGTATGGCGGCGCGTTTCACTTTCTGCGCGAGCAGGTCTACAGATACGGATTCATTCTCGATTTCGGCGGCTATCTCCTGTAGTTCATTATAGGCCGATTCATATGTCAGTTCTTCGCTCATCGTGATTTGTTTTTGAAGTAACGGAGGCTTCCAGTGAAGCGTCTTGCAATTCCACGCGGATATGGCTGCCGGCATTGATGCCGCTGGCATCGTTCACGATATGGTGATCGTGATATACGATCGCAAAGCCGCGCCGCAGGATGTTATCGGGGCTCATCACCCGGAACAGTGTTTCCTGCTGTTGCAAAGCCGCCTGCCGGTGTTGTAGCAGGTTGCGGCTGAAAGACCGGATATTGGCCACTATATTCGAAAGATTATTCAATTTGTTAGATACTATCAGCCGGGGTTTGGCCGCGATGGCGGCCGACAGCTCCGACAGCTGCTGCCGTTGCCCGAACAGCAGCTGCTGCGCATGCTGACGCAGCACATGGCGATGCTGGAGCAGGTTTTCTTTATGCGCTGCCAGCAAGGTGCGCGACTGGTTCACCACCACGCTGTGCAATGCCGTGAGGGCCTTGTTGTGGGTTGCCAGCAACTGTTGCGAACGGATCAGGATATCCCGCTGCAAATGCTGGATGCCGTCTTCAAACAACTTGTTATGCGCAATGATCAGCTCCGCCGCCTTGGTAGGCGTTTTAGTAGGCGTGTGCGCCATCATATCGGCCACGGTCTCATTCTTCTGGTGACCGATGCCCGTGATCACCGGTATCGGGAAACGCGCTACCACCCTGCCTAACTGGTAGGTGTCGAACAAAAGGAAATCTGTTTGGGCGCCGCCGCCGCGGATGATCACCACTACATCGTAAGGTTTGCCGGAGCTATATACATCCACCATCCGCTGCTGTACCAGGTCGGCGTTGGCTTCTCCCTGTACTACGGTAAAATAGGGGTCTATTATAAACGTATAGCCGAAACCGTTATGATCCAGGGTATGCCTGAAATCCTGGTAGCCGGCGGAATTGCCGGAACTCACCACTGCAATGCGTTGTATCACGACGGGCAAAGGCAGTTGATTGTTACGGGTAATGAAGCGGTCGCCCACCTTGCGGATATGGTCAGGATTTTCCAGCAAGAGGCGCTGTAATACCTGCTGCTTCTGCTGTTCCAGCTGCCCGATGGTATAGCTGGTATCTATATCCAGCAAAGACACCTGCAAGCCATGCACCTGGTGATAACTCACGGATACTTTTACCAGTACATGGATATCGTTGCGGAACTGCTGCCCTGTTATGGTTTCAAACTCGCGGATGCGCTGTGCGCCTGTGCCCCAGGCCGCTGCAGCTACCTTGGCAATGATATGGGTGGAATGTGCTTCCTTCTCTACCAGGTCAAAATAGTGATAGCCTTTTTGCTGATAGAAATTATGGCTGGTGATATCCGCCAGTACCCAATAGGTTTGCCCGGCAAACGCACTGTTCAGCGCCTGCTGTATCCTGTTGGTGAGTTCGGAAAGTCGGATAGACGGATTCATGATGATCGGGCAACGATTGTCCGTAAAGATAGGAAAATCGTGGCAGCGGCGCATCAGGCCAGGGAGCCCGTCTGCAATGCCGGCGTGAGGATACGCTGTATGGCAGGCGTTTTCAGCCCGCGCCCGATGAATACCAGTACAGAGGCCGGCGGACCGTCCCATTCGCCCGCAGGCACGATGTTGAGGTATTTGCCGGTGGATTGCACCAGGAAACGCCCTTCACTGCCTGCAATGCGCACATAGCCCTTGATGCGGTATAACTGGTCCGGATATACGCTGAAATGGAAGTCGAGCACGAAGAGCAGGCGGTTGAGATCAAATGCTTCAGCAGATTCAAACAACACCGTGTTCAACTTGTGCTGTTGCACGCCCCTGAAGGCAAAGGAAGGCTTGCTGATGGCGGCATTCGGCGCCTGGAGGTCGCGCAGGCTGATCTCCCCTTCTCTTGATGTAGTGATCAGCGCCAATGGATTGATCTGTTGTAATTGTTGTTGCAGCACAACCAATTCCGGCACTGTTAACTGATGGATCTTATTGATCACGATGAGATCAGCCGCCACCAACTGCTTGCCGGTTTCTTCTACCTGTTCCAGGCGACGGATCACGTTTTCCGCATCGGCGATGGCAATCGTTTTCACCAGTTCAAAATGTTTTTTCACATCGGGCAGGTGGAACATGCCTACAATGCTGCCTGCATCGGCGATGCCGGTCGTTTCAATGAAAAGGTTATGCGGCCGCTGTTCCAATAGCAGTACGTCGTTCAGCACATCAAACAACTCCTGATCCAGCGAGCAACAGATGCAGCCGCTGGTAAGTTCGTACATGCGATCGAGCTTTTCACTCACCAGCGAAGTGTCGATGTTCACTTTCCCGAATTCATTTTCGATCACAATATTACGCTCCTGCCGGAACAGTTGCAGGAGCCGGTTCAGCACGGTGGTTTTACCCGCGCCCAGGAAACCGGTGAGCAGGTATACCCGTATTGGTTGCACTTTTCCCATGATTTTTATTTTTATAGAACAAAAAGAAGATGCCCGCCGCGATCAGGGGCAAACTCAGGAGCTGCCCCATGTTGAGGAGCCGGCCGTTTTCAAATGCTTCCTGGTTCTCTTTCACGAATTCTATGAAGAATCGTGCGTCGAAAACCAGCACCAGCAACCATCCGAACAAGGCGCCCGGCCTGCGGAAAGCCAGGCCGCGCTGGTACCAGCAGAAGAGCAGCAGGAAGATGAGGAGATAGGCCAGCGCTTCGTACAGCTGTGCGGGATGCCTCGGCACCAGGTCCTTGCGCACAAATACCACGGCCCAAGGCAGGTTGGAAGGCAATCCTACGATCTCGGAGTTGAAGAAATTCCCGATGCGCACAAAACAACCTGCCAGCGGTATCGCGATGGAAAGGCGGTCCAGCAGCCAGATGCGGCCGGTATGATAACGCCAGCTGAACAAAAGCACCGCCGCCAATATGCCGATAGCGCCGCCATGGCTCGCCAACCCCTGCAGGCCCGTCCACTCGATATGCCCCTGCTCCCAACGGAAAGGCAGGATGATCTCCAGGAGGTGGCGCCGGAAATAACTCCATTCATAAAAGAAGCAATGCCCCAACCTGGCGCCCAGCAAAGTGCCTGCCACTACATAGATCAATAGTCTGTCCAGCAAGGTTTTCGGCCTTCCCTCACGGGCAAGGATATACGACAACAGCACATAGCTGCTGCCGAATGCCAGCATGAAGCACAGGCTATAGTAGCGCAAGGCAAAGCCGCCGATACGAAAAATTTCCGGCGAAATATTCCAGTAGATCATTCCCGTTGTCATCGGCCAAAGGTATAACAATAAATTAATTTGCAACTTTGTTGCATTTAATTTTCTTTTTGCTAGTTTCGTTGGATGAAAGCGAGTGGAGGGTTTTCACGCAAAGACGCAGAGGAGCAAAGGATCGAAGCGTATTTTAAGCTCGCAGAGCGGGAAGATGATGTGATAAATAAATATTTTATTTTGGCCTTCGGTCCTCTGCGAGCTTAAAATCCGCTTCGATCCTTTGCTCCTCTGCGTCTTTGCGTGAAAAAAAACTCCGTCGAAACGAAAACATTATTATGAGAAGAAGAGAATTTTTCCGGAACACTTCATTAGGCTTGCTCGGCACTACGCTGGCAGCGCCGCTGCGCGGCCTCGCAGCTCCGGCTGTGAAAAAAGGGCAGGTGGCAAAGAACATCATTTTTATGGTGAGCGATGGCATGAGCAACGGCACCCTGAGCATGGCCAGCCTCCTGCGCCGCCGCATGGAAGGCAGACAAAGCCACTGGCTGCAATTGTATGAACAGCAACGCGCCGTGCGCGCCCTGATGGATACCGCCTCCGCCAGCTCGCTGGTAACCGATTCGGCGGCGGCCAGCTCTGCATGGGGCGGCGGCCACCGGGTGAACAATGGCAGCCTGAATGTTGGCCCTGATGGCATCTCCCATACTCCTATCCTCCAACAATTCAAAGCCGCCGGAAAAGCCACCGGCTGCGTCACCACCGTTCCTATCACACATGCCACACCGGCCGGCTTCTGCATCAACAACAGCCACCGCGGCGATATGGCCGAAATAGCCACCCAATACCTTCCTTTACGCTTTGATGTGATGATGGGCGGCGGCGCCGAATATTTCAGCGCCAGCACCCGGAAAGACAAGACCGATCTCTTCAAAAGCTATACAGACGCGGGTTACACGGTAGTGCAATCCCGCAGCGAGATGCTGCAATTACCGGCACAACATACCCGCCCCATCCTCGGCGTATTCCACGATGATGGCCTTCCCTTTTCGCTGGACCGCAACCAGGAAAAAGCCCAGCAACAACAGGTGCCCACCCTCGCTGAAATGACGCAATGCGCCATCCAGCAGCTAAAGCAAAATAAAAATGGTTTCGTGATGCAGGTAGAAGGCGGAAAGGTAGACTGGGCGGCCCATAGCAACGATGCCGGCGCACTCCTGTACGACCAGCTCGCCTTCGACGATGCCATCGGCGTAGCCCTGAAATTTGCGGAAGAAGATCAACAGACGCTGGTGATCATCACCACCGATCACGGTAATGCCAATCCTGGCCTGTATTACAACGATAAGGCCAATGACCGTTTCGACCAGGTGCAACACTATCGCTATACGAATGAATGGATATTGAAAGGTATTAATAAAAGCCAGTCGCCGGCAGCCGTGATAGAGCGCATCCACTATGCACAGGGCATTGCCATCAGCGACGCTGAAGCCGCCAGCCTGCTGAAAAATTATGCCAACCTCAGTGAAGAAGGCCTGTACAACCCGCACAAGCTGCCTTTCCGCGAATTGGCCATGATACAAGCCGGCTATACGTCTATTAACTGGGGCGGCATGGAGCATACGGCCGACTTTGTAGAACTGGCCATGACAGGCCCCGGCAGCGAATTGCTACGCCCCTTTGTGAAGAACACCGACCTCCATTACCTGATGCTCGAAGCCAGCGGCCTGCAAGCCGATGCGCTTAAAAAAGCACAAACCATTCGGGCTTCCAGCGTATGATAGCAGCGATGAGCCAGAGGAGCAGGGCCATGCCGAGCGTGCCCCAGCTCTTCCGGTTCCGCCAGCTCCATCCGAACAATACCGGCACTTCCCAGTATTTGCAAATGATATAGATCACCAGGCCGCCAAGCGCTATGCGGCTCAACAGGGAAAGCCCCAGCTGCGTACCCGCCAGCATACAGGCTGCCAGCCAGGCTAACGTAAACGCCTGTATGTAAATATATACCCAACGCGGGCCATTGCTGATCTTGTCCAGCGACAATACCACTAATAAACATACCAGCACCACGCTCAGGGCCGTGAGCGGCGCAGGCAACAATACCGGCGCATAAACCAGTGCCATCCACATCAGCAAAACAACGAGCGTAGTTGCCGACAAGCGCCGGTAATCTTCCCTGGAAGTATTGGTTACCGGCAGTAATACCCGGCTTGCATAAGTATATATCGGGTAGATCATTAAAGGGCTGCACAAGGCAATGAGAGCCGGCGCCACGATCTCGTAACCGTACCAGCTGTCTGCACAATGCGCCATCACCCAGCCCATGGCTGCGGTGGTGAAGAGCGCCGGCAAACTCAGTTCCAGCAATATTTCCCGGGCCTGCCCGCCACGCCAGGTGTCTTCTATCTTTTGCAGGTAACGATTGATGATATAGCGGCCGGTAAACAGCGCTACCAGCTGCGCCCAGCATACATAGATGCCGGTATGTATCACAATGGTGCGTATAACGGTATCGGCTATACGGTAACCAAAGAGGATGCCTGCGAGGCCCAGCAGCAGCAGTTCCCAGGTGAGCAGCCTAGGTGAGAAAAGGATGCGGAACAAGGGCGCAAACCAGCGGATCAGCGCCTCGCGGATACGGCCCCAGTAACGTAATAACAGGTGAATGAGCGACCATGCCGCCACCAGCGCCGCAAGGCCCAGCAACAATCGCGAAGTGGTGAACACGCCCCTCAGCGCCTGGATACGCGAAGGTTTCTTCACTTCGTATACCAGCTGGCTGTTTTGCAACAGCTCTTCTGAAAGCTGCGCCAGCACACTGTCTGGCAATGATGGCATCGCATGCCGGTGCTGTTGCAGAAAAGCCGCAGCATCTCCTGCCTGTGCATAATGGCGTAAAGTAGCATACTGGTAAAGCAGCTCCCGCTGGGGCGCTTGCAGTGAATCGAGGGTGGAGGCCAGTCTTTCGTCCGTGGCCCGCGCTGCTCCGCTCATCAGCAGGAGGCAGCACAACAAACCGGATAAAAATCGTCTCATCATATCATCTCATCAACGGTAATCATCTATTTTCAATTGTTGGAAGAAAATATCTTCCGGCATCTCCCTTACCTCTCCCGGCAACAGGTCGCCCAGCTCAATGGATTCGATGGACAACCGTATCAGCCGGAGGCAGCGGTGGCGGATGGCTTCCAGCATTTTTCGTACCTGGTGGTACCGCCCTTCGGTAAGTGTGATCTTCAGCCAGGTGCATTCATAAGAACTGTATTCTATCTCTGCCTCGCGCAGCTGCAATCCTTCGGGCCTGGGCACCACCTCTACATGGCAAGGCTTTGTATGGTATAGCTCTCCCGGCCCGGCAGGGATGCCGATGCCATCGCGCAGGCGCTGCACGCTCTCCGGTTTGATCACATGCTTGGCCTTTACGAGATAAGTTCGTGTATGCGGCGCCGTGCCCTGGAATAACAGCTGCGTTACTTTTTTGTTGGTTGTTAACAGCAGCAGGCCTTCGGAATGATTATCCAGCCGGCCCACGGCATGCGTCCCTTCGGGGAAATCAAAATCGAGATCGCCCAGCAGCCGCACCTTGTCGGGGCTTACAAACTGCGATACCATCCGGTACGGCTTATGCACAATAAAATAGCGGTGGGCCATGGATCTGGTTTAGACGGGCAAATGTAATCATTCCCGGCTAAACAGTATGTTTCAGAAATATTTGCTTTGCAGGAAGCGCTCTATATTATGTTGCGCGATCTGATCAAAGGCGTCTACATTGTTATGGTTCGTCAAAGGCTTGCCGGCAGCGTATTTCCGGAAGTTGGAGAACGTGCTCTTCTCCGGCTGCTCTCTTTCTGTGAGGAAGAAATCAGTGCCGAAAAGGATACGGTCGCCATATGGTTTGTTCAGCTCATCATAAACGGTATCGAAGATCTTGCTGTCGTAGATTGCGTAAGATACATCTGTGTAGAGCTGTGGGAAGCGCGTGAGCATGGCCTGCACCTGGTTGTACCAGTTCACACCGGCTACGCCGTAAGGTATATCGGTAGGTTTGGCGAGTATCTCGTTGCCACCGCCGAAATGCGCCAGGCACATCTTCAGGTCATCTTTCAGGTGCATTTTTTCGAAGCGCTCTTCAAAGCTCTTCAGCATGGAGATATAACTGGCCGGCTCCATAAAATAAGAGCAGGAGCGCATGTTGTTGGTAGAGCGGTATTTGCCCATGATCCAGCTCAGACGATTGGCATCGCTTATATATTTAGGCGCGCTGTAAGTGCTGCCGCTGTAAGGATCTACGGGGTTGAGGCTCGACTGGATATAACTTTCATCATTATTGTAAATACCGCCGAGATAATTGCAATGGCTGATGATCGGCACACCATTATCCTGCGCCCATTCAAAGGTCTCTTTCAATCTTTCATCGAAAGGATAGAAACCCATGCAGGGATAGAGTTTGAGGCCGATGAAAGGATATACCGAGCGGGTGGCGGTTACGTTGATCTTTCTTTCAAAATAAGATTCTACGGTAGTGCGCAGCTCGTGGCCGGTAAGTTTCCAGCGCGGATCGATGCCCATGAAAACAAAGAGGCGATCGGGATATTCGCGTTTCACCTGTATGATCTCTTCCAGCTGGCCTTCATAGCCGGAGCCAGAAGTATCGGCGCCGCATTTTTCCATGAACATGGTGAGCGCGATGAAAGCGAGGGTATCGTCATCGTAGCGTTGTTTGAGATCTTCAAATACTTCGCGCTGATTTTTGCTTTTGCCGATCTGCAGGAAGCTGGCGTAGCGTTTGCCACCATTACCGCCGAACCACGACAGCAGCCTTTGCACAACGGCGGTACCGGAAGAAGTATTGGTGATCTTGTCCACCAGGTCGGCCACGGCATCCGGCAGGTAGAGGTGCAGGAAACGGCGTGGCGCATTGTTCATGGTGAAGATATGGGTATGAACATTATAGTAAGGCATGAGGTTCAGAATTTAAACTTTTTTGGAATAGGCGCGGCGCAGGAGGTCGAACCAGAAAGGCGCGCCCAGACTGGCCGCGAAGCCGGTGAGCAATAGTCCTATGATCTTCCAGCTATAAAAAGAAGTACGTGTTCCCGGCTTCACGAAACGCGCCTGATGGAAGATATTATATTCCCAGCCAACGGGCAGCGTAGCTTCCGTAATGAGTTGCTGCATGTTGTGGGTATAGTTTTTAATATCATTCCGTACGGAGTCCACATTGCGCGAAAGTCCGGCAGTGTCCAGTCTTTGCGCGTATGCTGTGAGCGTGGAAGAATCTTTTTCGTAATAGGAGATCATCACCTGCCGTGCCGCGGGCTCGTGCAGGTAGTAGGTGAAAAGCTGCACCGTGTCTACATTCAGGAGGGTGCCGGTGATAATGCCGATGAAAAACAGCCAGTATCTCGTCTTCTTTTTATACCAGATGTTGAGCCGGCCGGTGAAGTCGGCATACCAGCTTTCGAGGTTGGCGACCAGGTTGCTGTAGATGAGCGTTTCGTTAAGCGGTTCTCCTCTTCTGGGCACGGCGCTCAGTTCGGCGCTGTTGAGGGCCTGGCGGAAAAGGGTGACCACATCGCTGGGATTGAGCAGCATGGTGGCGGATTTGAAGCTGGCGAGCGTTGGATGCTGATAGCCCACGAACTGGCTGACCAGGTTGCTGTCTTTCTGAACGATCTGCGATTTACCAACCACGTCGATCAGTGTTTCTGCAAAAAGGCGCGGGGTGATTTCGCTGGTGGGTTTGTTGTGCGCGCGGCTCAGCAGGTCAACAGATCCGTGCAAATACAGCAGAGAGGCCCAGTTGACGCCGTTCGGAAAATCCTGCAATTGTTGCAGCAGGTAATGTTTCATGAAACGGCCCCGTTCTGCCTTGATCTGTGCAATGCCTTCCTGTATGAGGCTGCAGAGGATCGCGAACAACGCCCAGCTGATGACAATGGCAATAGCCGTAGCCACAATGGGGATGGAAGTGAAACTCATAAAGGGGTCTATTTTTTGGGGTTACTAACACCTAATATTACAAAATTCCGGGCATATAAGCAA
The DNA here is from genome assembly GCF_902167635.1 of Chitinophaga vietnamensis. Taxonomy (GTDB): domain Bacteria; phylum Bacteroidota; class Bacteroidia; order Chitinophagales; family Chitinophagaceae; genus Chitinophaga; species Chitinophaga vietnamensis. Next base: position 627,451 of record NZ_CABHMS010000002.1, on the reverse strand, counting down.
GCAGGCCAGCAGCGGTCTTTCATTTAATTGCACTACATTTGCGCCTGCATTTTATATATTACTATTTTAAATTATGGATCAAGTTTCTTTCTGCTGGGCCGCTAACCTGAGATTTTTACGCCAACGCAAAAACCTGACACAGCGCCAGCTGGCAGCGGCTACCGGCATCCGGCAAAGCAGGATCTATACGCAGGAAAGCGGGAAAACGAAAAACCCTAAAATGGACGACCAGGTACGCTTCTCTGCCTATTTCAACATCTCCATTGACCACCTGATCCGCACCGATCTTTCACAGCTGGATGAGCAACAATTATTCGAACTGGAAACAGCTGGTCCCTTGGATATAACGGGCAAGCATATACGTATTTTACCGATCACGGTAAACAGTGATAATGAAGAGAACATGGAATTTGTGCCGGTAAGCGCGCAGGCGGGCTACCGCGCGGGTTTCAGCGATCCTGCCTTTATTGCGGAGCTGCCACGTTTCACGCTGCCGGGCATGCCCAGGGGCAAAACGGTGCGAATGTTCCCCGTGAGCGGCGACAGCATGCTGCCCATCCCTGATGGCAGCCATGTGATTGCGCAGTACGTAGATGATTGGAGCCGTATCAAAAAAGATGTTCCCTGCGTATTGATCTTACGCGGTGGAGAAGAAGATATTGTTTTTAAACTGGTAGATAATAACATGAAAAAGGACGGCACGCTGCGTTTGCACTCGCTCAATACCGCCTATGATCCTTTTAACGTAAATATGAACGAAGTATTGGAGATCTGGCAGTTCATTGGTTACGTGAGCCGTGAAATGCCCGCACAGAGCGCCTAAGCGAGCAGGCCGGCCACTACTTTCTTCGCCTCCGTTACCGGCCATTGCTGCCGGAATACCTGGCTTTCCACCAGCGCCGCTTCAAAGAGCAGGTACACGTGATCTTTCAGGGATGGCTTTTGTCCGGCCAGCAAGGCAGCGAGATAATCTTTCAACTCCTGCTTGTGCTGCCGGATGATCTGCAACAGGCTATCCTCTTTTTCTGTGATCTCCGATAGCACATTCAGAAAGGCGCAGCCACGGTAATTTTCCTGCTCGTTCATATGATGCAGAAAGTCGAAAGCCGCCAGCACCTTCGCTTTCGGCTTACGAGGCTTTTCTGTAAATGCGCGCAGGCCTGCAAACCACTGCGCATGCCTTTGTTGCAGGAAGGCCGCGCACAGCGCTTCCTTGCTTTCAAAATACTGATATAAACTGGCTTTGGCCACTCCCGCTTCATCGATGAGCTGATTGATGCCGGTGGCCTGGTAGCCCTGCTCATAAAACAGCCTGGCAGCGGTTTCCAGGATACGATCTTTCGGATGCGCCTTTGCTTTCATACTATACTATTCGTTTGTCGGCCGGATCGATGCGCAGGTCGTTGATCGAGGCATAGCGCCTCTTCATCAGGCCATTGGCATCAAATTCCCATTGCTCGTTGCCGTAAGAACGGTACCAGTTACCGGCGGCATCGTGCCATTCGTATTCAAATCGCACGCTGATGCGGTTATCAGTGAAGGCCCATAATTCTTTCCGGAGTTTATAATCCAGTTCGCGTTCCCATTTTTCGGTGAGGAATTGTATCACTTCCTGACGGCCATTTATAAAGCGGTCGCGGTTACGCCATTCTGTATCAGTTGTATATGCCAGCGCCACCCGTTGCGGGTCGCGGGAGTTCCAGGCATCTTCTGCCAGCTGTACTTTTTGCCGCGCTGTTTCCAGTGTGAACGGCGGAAGCGGATGTTTCTGTTCCATGGTCATGTATATTTGTTGAATAGACAGACTAGTCTGTCTATTCAACAAATATACATGATTCTATTCATTTGCATGCAGCAACATTATTTGTCCGGTGTGATAGCCTACGTGCGCAATACGGGAGAACAGTACATTGATACGGTTACGATGTGGTTCTTTCTGGAAATCGTCTTCCGACACCTGGGTATGGCGTTCCAGCCAGGCATCTGCGGGCAGTTGATGAAAGGCCTCCTCCAGCTTGGCATTGACATGGCGCCAGGCATCGCGCAGGACTTGCGGTGCGGGCAGCGGGTCTACCGTACGGTCGGGCGTGCGGATGAAAGCGCGCTCGAGTTCAGGGTACAGGCGGTCGCCCAGGCCCAGCAAAGGAAAGAGGTGATCATGCGCGGCGGTGAGGTGGCCCAGGAGATAGATCACACGGTTGCGCCCGGGTGCTACTTCAAGATATAACTGTTTGTCGGTGAGCTTGTCAAAAGTCTGGGTGGCCCTGCTTATTTGCAGCTGCCATGATTTCAATGCGGTGGCAACAAAGAGATCGAGCTGGTTCATATGATCGGTTTGATTTATTCCGGGATGCGCAGCACGCCTTGCTCTTCGATCACCTTTTTCAAGGCAGTGACGAGAGCGTTCATGCTGGTGTATTTCACGAGGTAGCCGGCGGCGCCCATCTGCTGCGTCTCTTGCATATCGCGCTGTTCAGATGAGGTGGAGAAGATGATCACCGGCACGCTGCTGAGATGTGGTAGCTGACGGATGGCCCGCAAACATTCTTTGCCAGTCATGCGGGGCATGTTAAGATCGAGGAAGATAATATCCGGCAAAGTCTCACGGTGCTCCTTGAGCCAGCGGATGCCTTGCTCACCATCACTGGCCATCACACAGCGGATATTGTGGCTGAGAGATTCCATCGCCAGCACAAATTGCTCCTGGTCGTCCAGGTCGTCATCAATCAAAAGACAGGTAAAGTCTCTCTGCATACTATCCAAGATAATCTATTTCAGCTGAAATAAAAAGGATAATCATGCAACCGTTTCCACGGACCTTTGAGGTAGCGCCAGCTAGCGATACCGGTAGCCGCTATACGAAAAGGCGTAAAATGCTGTTGCAACTGGCTGCAGAGCTGTTGCGCCTTAAAGGCTGTTACTTTGTTCTGAATAGTGATATGGGGGCGCAGCGGCTGTTGATCCCGATGCAGCAGCCATGGCTGGAAAGCCGCCTGCATGGCGGTGTGCAGCGCCATCAGCTCGGGGCTCAGCAAGCCGAAAGCAACGCCAGGGCCAAAGCTGTACACCTGGTCTACCAGCAATTCGAAGGGCGGGCGGCGCGCAAAATCCGTCAACATCGCAGGGATGGCCGGCTCCTGTTCGGGCAGCCGGTAAAATAACGTAATATGCGCATCCAGGTAATTGGCGTGCGCCGGGAAATATTGTTCCCGTAAAGCATTGAAATATTGTTGTTGCGCAGCCGCCAGTTCAAGGGTGATGATCAAAACGCTTTTATTTATTATTTTGTTAGGGAGATATTATCAGCATGATAGAAGAATCAGATATCCGCACAGGCAATTTAGTTGCTTATTTCGATTACAACATGGACGAAAGCGTCTTTGTTGTGGAAGGCGTATGGCAAGGCTACATCTATAACAGCGGGCTGCCCCTGAGCAAGATACCTTGCCGCAAAGCCAATCCCGTATTGCTGGATACCGCATGGCTGGAACGTTTCGGCTTCATCGCCGGCGACCCCTCACACAACGAAGATCCCCTGGTATACTCCCTGAAATACAACCGCCTTAACAGCGTGCATGTACGCCTTGAAAAGAATGGCAGCTTCCAACCGATGACGGATTGTCCGCTTGGCCTGGTGCCCTATGGCCGGCCACTGTCGCATGTACATCAGCTGCAAAACCTCTTCCACGCTATTACCCGCGATGAACTTACTTAATCTTTAACAATTTCCGCATCATCTCCAGCTGTTCTGTAGTTGTATGTTGTTTGTTATACGATAGATACAGCGTATTGGTGGCGGGCTGTTCTCCCTTCCACAGCACTTTCAGTTTCTTTTCTTTTACCAGCTCCTTCACCAGGTAATCCGATGCAATCGTTACCGCTGTGCCGCAGCTGATGCCTTTAAGGATCGCATTGTAATCCGGTATCACAAAGCGGGGTTTGATCGCTGGCCGTTTTTTGAAGTTCGCCAGCCAGAAGCGCCGTATGACAGGAAAATCGCTGCTGTACACAAACCATTGCTGGGCGCATAACCAGGCTTCCACCTGCTCCATATCTCCCGCAGCGAGGTGTTTGTCGAACGCTTTGGTATTGAGTTGCGCGCTGCCTACCAATACAAAGCGCTCTTCGCGGATCGGTTCAAACACCAGCTCTTTATCATTACTCGTATGCGTGGCCACCACGAATACCGGCGCACCTTTCAATTGCTTTTCCAGCAACTGTTTGGTGTGGCCAAACTCAAATACCAGGTTGGCCGGCGCCTGGCAAAGTTCCGGCGCCAGTACAGTATAGAAATATTCTTTCGGCAGGCCGATACAGGTGAGCGGTACATTAGAACCACTGACATAGCGAAATTCCGCTTCCACATTCTCCAGTTTTTCCAGCGCGCTGATCACCTGGTTGTAAAACAATTTGCCATACTCCGTAGGCACCATGCGGCGCGGTTGTCGTTCAAACAACTGTTTGCCCACATGCGCTTCCAGCGACGACAGGTGCTGACTCACGTTGGGCTGCGATATCAGCAGCTCCTGCGCGGCGCCGGTGAGCGTGCCGGTGCGATAGATCGCTTTAAAGGTGCGGAACCATTCAAGATTTACCATAGCACGAAACTATAAATAATTTTATAGATTCCTATAATTCATTCTATTTTATTTATACGAATAAAGCCTTCAACTTTGTTTCCTCAAAACGAAAAAGAGATGAAAACGATTGTCAATATTATAGCCGCTGCCTTCATCAGCGCCACCACCTTTGCACAGGAAAAAGGCCTTGGCAGACCAGCGCTCATCGACAGCCTGATTAACCGCCACATAGCGGCGCAGCATATTTCCGGCGCCACTGCCCTGCTCATCAAAAATGGAAAAGTCATCTATCAGAAATCATTCGGCTATGCCGATATCGCTGCACGCAAACGTATGCAGGATAACCAGCTGTTCAGGATCGCCTCGCAATCCAAAGCCCTCACTACCACCGCCGCAATGATGTTATATGAAGAAGGGAAGTTCTTGCTGGATGATCCTATCTCCAACTACATTCCTGCGTTTAAGCATCCGAAAGTATTGGTATCTTACAATCAGCAGCAAGGCAGCTACACCACCAGGTCCGCCAGTCGCGAGATCACGGTGCGCGACCTGCTCCGGCATACTTCCGGCATTGCCTATGCTGCCATCTTCAGCGACACTATCATGCAACATATCTATGATCAGGCTGGCGTACCTTCCGGCATCGGCACCACCGCCTCCACGCTCAAAGAAAAGATGGAGCGGCTGGCTACCCTCCCGCTGCAACACGATCCCGGCGAGGCTTTCACCTATGGCCTCAACACCGATCTATTAGGATACCTCATCGAAATATGGAGCGGCCAACCTCTTGACGTATTCCTGCAACAGCGGGTATTTACACCGCTCGAGATGCACGATACCTATTTCCATCTGCCGGCCGACAAACAATCGCGCCTGGCCACCTTGTACGAAAGCACACCTGAAGGTCTTCAGCAGGTCACCCACCCGATCTATGAAGGAGTAGACCCGTTATTCCCAAACCTGCATGGCACCTATCTTTCCGGCGGTGCAGGCATCGTTTCCACCGCGGCAGACCTCTCCAATTTTTACACCCTGTTCCTGAACGAAGGCGTATTCAAAGGCAAACGTTTGCTCAGTAAAAAAACGATTGCACTGATGCTCACCAACCAACTCACGCCACGCATGCACGTTTCTCCGCTCCCGCCGCAGCCCGACGATTTCGCATTCGGTCTTGGCTTCGCGCTCGAAACGCCCGCCAATGATTATGGCTCCCCGCTCACCATCGGCTCCTTTGGCTGGGGCGGCGCCTTCAACACCCACGGCTGGGCCGATCCCCATGAAGGCCTCATCGGCCTCCTGATGACACAGGAATATTTATCGCCCTGGTTCTCCATTGGCGACGAGTTCAAGGCGGCGGTGTATAGCGCATTGTAGGTACTCATGATTATATGATTAAAAGGATTACCAGGATTTTCGAATTTTTTGATTTACGGATTTTTTGATTTAATTGAAGCGAAGACGAATAATGTTATTATCTCCGCTTCAATTAAATCAAAAAATCCGTAAATCAAAAAATTCGAAAATCCTGGTAATCCTTTTAATCATATAATCATGAGCAACATCAATACGCGTACTCCGGAGGAGTGATACCATTGCTGCGCAGATAAGTGACGGCCTGGCCACGGTGGTGGGTGATGTGGCTGAGGGTGTTGTGGAAAGCGTCTACCAGGGCGGGAGTGGCTTCGTGTTGCTGGATGGATTGTTGGAGGTGTTGGTAGGCTTCGTCGAGGTATTGGATTGCCTCGGTTTTCTTCTTGGCGGCAGGTGGCTCCCAGGCGGATTCCTGGCTGCGGATGGTGTTTTCTTCCCACCAGTGGATACCATAACCGATGTGGGTCATCAGCTCTTTGAAGCTGAAGGCATCCGGTACCGGTTTGTAATGGTATTGCTTTTCAGGCATGGCAGCGGCAACTGCAAGCGTGTACTGACGGGAGTTTTCCAGCGCTTTTAATAATTGTGATTTCATCGTTAATGATTTATTTGTATCACAAAACTAGCTGGCGTAAACGGCAGGTAACTAAGAAATCCTGCTCATTTTATTTTGCTGACGGAAATACGTAGGCGTACAATGATAATGCTGCCGGAAGGCCGCCACAAAGTGTTCTACGCTATTGAAGCCGGAAGCATAACCAATATCTGCTACAGGCATATGCGTATTATGTAAAAAGACAGCGGCATTTTTCAAGCGCACAGCCAATAGAAATTGATGCGGTGATACCCTGGTAAATGCTTTGAACAAACGGCTGAAATGAAAAGGGCTTACATGGCAATGCGTAGCCATCTCCTGCAAAGAAATATCCTGCACAAAATTTTCAGTGAGATAAGCCTTCGCTTTTTCGATGGTGCCAAGATGATTTCTCTTCAGGCGGGCCGTCACTTTTTCGTTCACCTGGTAGTCGGTAATATTGCCCAATACCGTGTGGATCATATCCATCACCAACTGATCAATATGGAGGCGGTCGCGGTTGCCTGCCTGCACGAGCGACAAGATACAGGCATGTAAATATTCCAGTGCGGGATCGCTGAAATGCAGCGTGGAATGGATGTCCGGGTTACGGAAAAAACTGGTGCGGCCATAGTGATCGAGGATCATGGCATACCCTTCGGGCTTCAGTTCAAAAATGGTGCATTCATCCGGAACGGCATGCGTGTGCGTTACGGTGCGCTCATATTCCGGTTTGGTAATGAGTACGCAACCTGTGTAAGAATCAAGCGAACGCCGGAATACGTTGAAAAGAAAATTCCCTTTGCGTACGAAACTGATGCAGAAAGCTGCCGAAGTTTCCGGGCGCGATGTTCTGCAATCCGTGCAGCGGCAACGGAAGTCAAGGATGTTATAGAGATCGGAGCGGTAGCGTGTATGGATATCGGCGTCCACAATAATGGCTTTAACGTAAAATTAATCTTAAATACCCTAATCCCCCCTGATAATGGCGCTTTCAGCCAGCGTATTTTTGCAGTGAAGGTGCTATTTTTACAAAGCTAATTTCAATCATTCACATCTCAAACCACATCAACATGGCGGCAGTTAATCCTTATCTTACTTTCGGAGGTTCCTGCGAAGAGGCTTTCGGCCTTTACAAATCCGTATTCGGCGGCGATTTCCTCACACTGTCACGCTTCAGTGAGATGCCGGCCGAACACTACGGCCCGGGCGAAGAAAACCTGGTAATGCACGTTGCGCTTCCTATTGGTAACAACACCATTCTCATGGGTAGCGACAGCCCCTCAACTTTCGGTCCGCTGAATGTTGGCAACAACTACTCAGTGGCTGTTTCTCCTGATACAAAAGATCAGGCGGACCAGATCTTCAACGGACTTGCTGACGGCGGCAAAGTAACCATGCCCATCAGCGATGCACCATGGGGCGCCTATTTCGGGATGCTCACGGACAAATTCGGCGTTAACTGGATGGTCAATTTTGACTACAACAAACAGTAAAAATTTGAAAGGGCGCCGTAATCCGGCGCCCTTTTTTTATTTGCTACGATACAACAACGCGATCGATAGCAACATCACTGCCACTCCCACCCATTGCCATACCGTTACCTGTTCCTGTAATACCAGGTGAGAACAAATCACTGCTACCGGCAGTTCCGCCGTCATCACGATGGCGGCCGTGCCAGCGCCGGTTTTCGGGATACCCTGTGCAAATAGCACCGGTGGTATTACCGTACCGAACAAAGCCAGGAACAAAGCCCATTTCAAGAGCTCCATATTGAAATGTGTGCTGGTTAATAATACCGGGCTATTCACGAGAAAGATACCCAGCGTAGCGCCGCACATCATCACCGCGCTTTTACGCAAAGGATGCACCGAATGCCCCGTGCGGCTGTTAGCCACAATATAGATGGCGTACAACAAAGCAGATAACAACGCGTATCCGATACCCACCAAAGACAGTCCTGATGCGGCTTTGCCCGTAAATCCGCCCGAGAGGGCCGTACCGGCCAGTATCATCCCCGTGATCAATACCTGCCCCATACCCGGTTTCTTTTTAAAGAGGAGCCAGTCGAGCAATATGCCTATCCAGGTGAACTGCATCAGGATCACGATCGCCACCGAAGCAGGGATATATTTCACTGATACATAGTACACAAAGGTGGTGAGCCCGATGCTCATACCCGTGAAAAGCAGCGGCCATTGCACCTTGCGCCGGTAAAAAGGCTGCGGCTGACGATCGAATAACAAGGCCAGTAATCCAAGGGCCAGCATGCCTGTAAACGCCTGCGATACGGATATTTCCGCAGCCGTATATCCCTGGCGATAGGCCAGTTTCACAAAAGTTGACAGTATGCCGAAGCTGCATGCGCCGGCAAAGACCATCCAGATATATCTGTTCATTTATTTTTCCGGTTGTTTTTAAGAAGAAGATACATGGTTCGAAAACATGCATGCAAAAACAACCAGGCCGTCAGACGCGGTCAAACATGTTATTCACGCAGCTGAGCTGACAGGTTATTTTGCCTGCAGTGCAACCGGCGGAGGTGTGGAGAAAAGATGATGACGCATTGTTTGATCTTTAAGCATCCCAAGATAGGAAGAATTTCTGTAAATTTATCGCTGTAACCTATCACCATGCAAACAATTCAGATCAGAAAGGTGGAAAGCTCCCAGTGGCGCGACTTACAGACTTTTGCCCGCCAGACTTTCATAGATGCTTTCGGCCCATTGAACACACCGGAAAACCTGCAAGCATATCTCTCTAAAAGTTTCAGCGACGAACAGGTACAGGCAGAACTCGACAACCCGGAAAGTACTTTCCTTTTTGCGGTTGCAGATGATAACGTGATCGGCTATCTGAAAATTAATACCGGTAACGCACAAACGGAGTTGAAGGCGCCGGAAGCGCTGGAAATAGAACGCATCTATGTGCACCAGCAGTGGCAGGGCCAGCGTGTAGGACAGTTGCTGTACGAAGCGGCGATCGCCGCCGCACAAAGCGCGCAAAAAACCTATGTATGGCTGGGCGTATGGGACCAGAACCACAAGGCCATCAAATTCTACGAACGCAATGGCTTCATTGCTTTCGACAGTCATGCCTTCCAATTGGGCGATGAAAGGCAGACGGATATCATGATGAAAAAAATGCTGTAATCTCCTCTACTGTTTTCCGGGCAGAGCGGCCTACGCCGATCAGCGTGGCCGATGCGAAGCCGGTCCACTCGCCATAGCCTACAAGCCAGAGCCCTGGCTGTCCTACGGCCCGCGTGCCATTGGTGGCAATGCGCCCTTTCGCATCGCGGAGGCCTAGCGGCGCCAGGTGCTCCAATGCAGGGCGATAGCCGGTGCAAAAGATCACGGCATCTACTATTTCACGGGCGCCATCCTTCCAGGCGATCCCGTTTTCCCAGAAGGCATCAAAGGCTGGCCGGGCGGCATATACGCCGCGGCTGCGGGCTGCCTTTACAGCAGGCACCATCACGATGCGCCCGAGGGAGGGCGCTGTAAAATCGCGCCCCTGCTGCTTCGCAGCATATTGCTGTGTGGCCACATCGAACAAATAACGGCCATCGATATCATCCGGCAAGAAAGAGGGCGCTTGCAAAGTAATCCAGATGGTTTGCGCTACCTCCGACAATTCAGCCAGCAGCTGCGCACCGGTATTACCCTCTCCCACCACCGCTACCCGCTTGCCCGCAAAGGCGGCAGCATGGCGGTATTCGGAGGCATGTATCACTTCTCCCCTATACAATGCACGATCTGCGATCACTGGCGTATAGGGATGCGAAAAAGAGCCGGTGGCGCTCACTACTGCGCTTGCATGATAATCGCCGCCGGATGTTTGTAAATGAAATTGCCCTTCCGCATATTGCACCGCCGATACGGCTACCGGCCGTATCACCGGGAATTGATAACGCGCTTCATAATCGCGCAGATAGGCCAGCACGGCCTCTTTCGAAGGGTAGGTCATACCGCCGGGCATCAGCACGCCGGGCAATGAGCTGTATTGCGCCGGCGAGAATAACGACAAAGAGTCCCAGTAATACTGCCAGGACCCGCCGGGGGCGGGCGCTTTGTCGAGCAGCACATACCGCAGCCCGCTGCGCCGCAGGTAATAGGCGGTGGCGAGGGCGCTCTGTCCGCCGCCAATCACGATCACATCATAGGTGCGCATAGCTTATTGTTTCAGCAGGTAAGGTTCCACCGCTTTGCGCCAGATGGCGTAGCCCCTGGCGTTCATATGCAGCATGTCTTCTACAAACAGCTCGGGGCGCGGCTTTCCATCTTTCGTTAACATCAGGGGGAAGATATTGATGAAATGCGCATGCCGCTCTTTGGCCAGGAATGCGCTGATCAGGCGGTTGGCCGCTTCGGCGGTTTTGATGTACTGCACGCGCGAGGGACTGGGCTTGATGGAAATATATTCCAGCGGCGCCTCCGGCAATTGCTGACGGATAGCGGCATAGAGCCTTTTGAAATTATGGAAGATAGAATCTGCCGTCATCCCCTCTTGCACCAGATCATTTTCTCCTACGTATAATACGATCTGGCGTGGATGATAGGCAAAGATCAGTTGTTTGGCAAAATAAGTGATGTCTGTAGTCACCGCCCCGCCGATGCCCCTGTTCATGGCCACATAGCCGGCGAAAGTACGCTCCAGGTCTTCCCACTTGCGGATGGAAGAACTGCCGGTGAAGAGGATCGGGTTTTTCGGCGGCACATACATCGCCTCATAATCCTTGATCGTTTGTACGTCTTTATCGTATTGGTGTTGCGCCCGTACGCCGCCGGTGATGCCCAGCGCCAGCAACAAGGCGATGCAGGTTTTCCTGATCATAAACGAGAATTTTAAATGCAGCAGACAATTTACAAAAATTGTAGCTTGTGAAGATGGTACCGCGGTGGTATTGTCCCGACATCTCTGTAAATCTTCCATAAAAATGAAAATAACGTTGACACCTATACGAATCCTGTTGATCATCCTGTGCCTTTCCTTCCGCGTTGCCGCGCAGCCGGTGGTTGCCAAACAAGCCGTGGCCGTGCGCAGCATCGATCCGGCGGATACGGATTTCAGTGATCTCCAGGCTTTGAAGCAATCGATAGGCGATGCGCGCATTGTGATGCTGGGAGAGCAAACGCATGGCGAGGGTTCCACCTGCCTGGCCAAGATCAGGTTGATCAGGTTCCTGCACGAGCAGATGGGCTTTGACGTGCTGGCTTTTGAAAGCGGCTTGTACGACTGTGCCCGCATCTGGGAAAATACGCGCAATGGCGGCCAGTTTAAACAGGAAGTGATCGGCAGCCTCTTTTTCATGTGGGCCACCAGTCGTCAGATGTATCCCTTGTTCGACTATATCCAGCAAAGGGCGCATCGCCCGGATTCCTTGGTGGTAGCGGGTTTCGAGAGCCAGCATAGCGGCCTCAAAGCACAACAGGAACTGTTCCCCGATTTTGAAAAGTACCTGCGCGCCAGGCATGCCTTGCCGGAAGATAGCAGCTGGGCTGCTTTCAAACGTATATCTGTAGCCACTTTCGCCTCCCGCGATTACCGTCCTTCCTTGGCGGAGCAAACAAAGTTCTTTCAGCAGCTGGACCAGCTCAAGGCTACGCTCGTAAAGCTGGACACTGCCGCCACGGCGCATTTCAGCGAATCGGCCGGTTTCTGGTACCGCATCACCGCCAGCATCGAATCGCAAACGAAACGTTACTGGCAGCTGGTGAGCGGCAACGAAGTATCGGTGCGGGATGAGCACATGGCGCTGAACCTGATCTGGCTGGCGGAAAAAGCCTATCCGGGCAAGAAGATCATCGTGTGGGCGCATAACGTGCATATCTCCAAAAAGACCAATACACTGCAAATGTCCGCCAATGGCTCGGTGCCGCCATTCTTTGCCAGCTATGTACCGATGGGTACTACGGTGCATCAGCATTTCGGCAAGGCCGCTTTCAGTATCGGCTTCAGTGGCGCCGAAGGCCGCTACATGGATTATACCAACAGCAAGATCGTAGACGTGCCCGCTGCCGCCCCCGCCAGCGTAGAAGGACAGCTCGCCGCTGCCGGTTTCACCAATGCCTGGCTGGATTACCGCTATGGTAAAGGAGCTGTGGAGACGCCGCAGATAGCCACCTTTGCCGACTTCTTCCCGCTGAGCGCCAAATGGCCGGAGGTGTTCGACGGGCTTTTCTTTATTAAAAAAGTATTTCCGGTTGACAGATAATTTAATATATTAGAGGATTATGGGTCCTGATATGATCATGACAATATTATCACACCTGCAACGCCTGTTGTTGTGCAGCTATGCGCTGGCATCGCTGTTATTCCTGTGTATCAGCCTGTTTAGCCGCAATTGGCGGAATATCAGGGATACCTACGTGGAAACGTCCAACCGTATGCTGGCTTATGCAGGTACTTTGTTGCTGATCATTACCCTGATCATGAATGCCACCTACACTTTCAATGCGCGGATAGAAGACCTGCAAATGGGCATGGGAAGCTGTTTGCGCCACTATGCCGCAGTGAACATCGCACTGGCGGTTATTCCGTTGTTATATATCTGGCGGCCGTTCCGGCAAAGCGTGATCGCCACTGCCGTCCTCTCGCTGGCGCTGGCAGGCATGCTCTTTTTGGAATGCAATGTGACCTGGTCGCTGCTTTACTTTGCGATCGCCTTTTTTGCAGCCGGGCAAAGGAAACTCAAAAGTACTTCTCTATCGTCACCCCATAGTTAAAAAGGAAATTCTCGCGATCGGTGCGGTTTAACTTGTTGTACTGCACCGCTGCTGTGATACTCAGCCAGGAACGGAGCTTCACCGACAGGTTGGTATTGCTTTTTATGATATAGTCGTTTCCGTTAGACAAAGAATTCTGGAAAAAATTGCTGCCGTCCAGCACGATGATGTCCTGTATCACGAGCTTGTATTGAAGGCGGAAGGAATTCCGGAAGGTGTGGTATACATCGGGAATGGTATCTTGCAGGTACAGGTCGCTGGTTTCAAATAACAGCCCATCGCTGAGGTTAAGTGTAAAAGTTTTATTGCGCACTACATCATAAGCCACGCCGCCGCCGCCCTGGAAGCGGTTATTGATCTTGAGTGAATAACTTTTATCGTAGTTGGCCAGTCCCCAGTAATAAAAACGTTTATCGCCCCGGTACAGGTTAAACACCAGTGCTGCCGATACGTCGTTGTTGGTGAGATCATGGTTCTGCTTGCCGTACACATAGCTGCCCATGGCATTGAGATCGATCATTTTTTTGCTCACCTTGAAATTAAAGGCATTATTGAGCAGATAGGCGTTGCCGTTATTGGTACGGTTGATGGCGCCGGTAGAGGCATATTTGAGATAATAGTGGGTGGAGTCATTGAATTGCGCCGATGCAGACAGGCCACAGCACCCTAATACAAGCGATACAAGCAATCTTTTCATGCTGCCCTGTCCGCAACTTGCATGCCCGATTTGTTCATCATGCGACGCAGATTCGGAAAAGCTCTTTATATTTATAACATGGTTAACTCAAAATAGCTGTTAAATGAAAACCCTGCTCCACGAACGGATCATGTATCCGTTTGGTCACCAAACTAATCCACACCTGCCCCTGTTGCAGCGCCAAACAAGCGCGTGGATTGATCAATACCAATTGCCGCCATCGCTCGGCCACGCCATGAAACAATCTGCTTTCGATCAGCTCACGGCCCTTTTCTATCCGCATGCAACGCCGGAACTGCTCATCCCTTGCGGCCGCCTGATGGTATGGGTATTTGTGTTCGATGATGTTTATTGCTCAAAGCCTTTGCCCCTGCTAAGGACCGCTCATCGCCGGCTGATGGAGCTGTTGCAGGGCGATCAGCCCGATCCCGGCGAAACAGCCTATTTCACTGAATTTGCGACCGCATTGAAAGAACTGCAACCGTATGTCAACAAATCATGGATGGAGCGCTTTACGGCCGACTGGGCCTATTTTTTTGAAGGGCAGATCCATGAAACCAGCTACAGTTACAAATATCCGCTCACTTATCCCACGATCAGGGAATTTAGTTTATTGAGAGAAAAAGTAGGCGCCGCCTATCCTTTCGTAGATCTCGCCGAAATAGAAACCGGTCTTATCTTACCCGATGAAATCTACCTCCATCCTGCTATCCAGCAGGCGCGTTATTTTACGAGCAAGCTCACCACCGCAGCCAATGATATCCTTTCCGTTGTCAAAGAGCTGCGCAACAGTGAAGCCCTGAACCTGGTGAGCGTGATACAAAATGAGCTGGGTTGCAGCCAGGACGAGGCTTTCGAAAGAGCCGTAGAATTACACAACCAGCTGACAAGCGATTACCTGGCGCTGCGTGCCGACTGGCCCGATTTCGGCGAGTACCATGCCGCTGTGGATTGTTACGTACAAAACCTGGAGCTGATCATCGCCGGGCACCTGGCCTGGTATGAAGATAATGAGCGGTATAAGTAAAACTAAATTTTTAGTTTTAAAACTAATCATTTAGTTTTATGGAAAATAAATTCCGATGAGAAACTTTGTATGGATCGTCTGCCTGGTCGTATTCTCCGCTAAAAGCTATGCCCAGCAAGGGCCAGACAGGAACAGGGTAATGGATTACCTGCAAGAGCAGCAATATGAAGAAGCCCTGAACTACCTGGCTCCATTTGCGCAGAGCAGTAACCCGCAGGTATTGTCCTTATTGGCCTATACCTATTATCAGTCTGGCAATATGGCCGCAGCAGCGGAACAGTACAACAAGGTATTGCAGCAGGATAGCAATCATCTGGCGGCCTTGCAATACCTGGCGGCTATCAGTATGCAACAGGAATCGTATCGGCAGGCGGTGGCTTATGATCAACGTATCGTGAAGCTGAAACCCGCCAGTGCAGCCGCCTGGAAGCAACTCAGTTTTGCCGCCTTTGCTGCGCAGCTGCCTGATTCTGCCTTTGTATGGCTGCAACAGGCTTACCGCCTGAATGCCAAAGATCCGAAAGTAACGGCGCGCCTGGCAGAGGAATGGATAGAACGAAAAAATTACCCGCTGGCCGATTCCATTGTCAATGCTTTTATGGCCAGCGATTCCTCACAGGTGGCCGTGTTGGGCGCAGCGGCCAAAACATCTTACTATAATAAACAATACGCGCGCACCATCGCCATCGGAGGGCGCTTGATGTCGCTCAACGTGTCCAGTCCGGGCATCTTTCTGTATGTAGTGGTGGCTGGTTATACGGCAAAAAAATATGAACAATGCATACTCTTCTACGAATATCTCAAGGCTGCGAACACGGCATCGGAGAGCATCACCTACTATACCGCGCTCGCCTATACGTCGTTGAAGCAATATGAGGAAAGTAATACGCTGTTACAGCAATGTATAGCCATGGCTAAATCGCCCAACCTGGAAAACTACTACAGCAGCGCCGCCCACAACTATGAACAATTACAACTGTTCAAGCCGGCTATCGCTTACCTGGACACTGCCTGGTACATTGGCCACCGGCCGCTAAACCAATACAGCATTGGCCGCATTTATGAAACCGCTTACAAGAACGACGCCACCGCTTTGAAATATTACAAACGTTATGTACAACTGTACAAACCAGGCAGCAACAACAATGAAGAGAAAGAAATTTATGATTACCTGAAGAAGCGTATGATAAAATAATGCTGGCATAATTTCACCCGCAGATTGTCGTAATATGCCTATATGACCAACTCCCCTTCTTTGTAATTTTATCAAAACAAAAAAGGGAAATGAAAAACCTGTTCTTTTTAATACTATTGGCTATGACAACTCACAAAGTAGCGGCACAAGATGCGGGGCATTATGCCACGGTGAATGGTATCAGGATGTATTACGAAATACATGGCAGCGGAGAACCGCTGGTATTGCTGCATGGCGGCGGCTCCACCATCCAGACGAATTTTTCCAAAGTGATACCGCTGTTTGCGCAGCATCACAAAGTAATTGCGGTAGAACTGGAAGCGCATGGCCACACCGGCCGCAGGCCAGGCCCCACCTCGTTTATACAGGATGCCGACGATGTAGCTGCACTATTACAGCAACTGCACATCCGCAAGTCTGATATCTTAGGTTTCAGCAATGGCGGCATGACCTGCATCGAAATTGCGACCCGGCATCCGGAGCTGGTGAACAGATTGATCCTTCTCTCCGCTCCTTACAACTGTTCCGGTATGCCGGAGGAGCTCTGGAAAAGCTTGCCTACGGCCACTATCGACATGATGCCTAAACCTTACCAGGAGGCTTTCCTCCACGACAACCCCGGCGATACCGCCGGCCTGCGCGCTATGTTTGAAAAAGACCGCAACCGCATGGTGGCCTTCAAAGGATGGGATGATGCCGTGATTAAAAACATACAGGCGCCAACGTTAGTAGCCGTAGGCGACCAGGACGCCGTCCTTGCCGAGCATGCCGTCGCCATGTATCGCCTGCTGCCCAAAGGTCGCCTGATGATACTGCCAGGCAGGCATGGCGAATGTATCGGCGAGGTTCTCTTCCAAACCGACCCGAAGGTATATCAGGCCACTGTGGCCCTGTTCGAAGATTTTCTTCAAACACCTTTGACCACGCGATAAAAGCTGATCAAGGTGCTTGTTTGAAATCCCATGTGTTCGTAAAGTCGCACGGCGCGCTCATTAGTAGCCGCCACATGCAAAAAAGAAGTGATGCCGGCGGCCGCGTGCTGCCGGCATAATTGTGTAATCAGCTGTTGTGCATATCCACGGCCGGTAAATGCCGGGTCCGTGCAGATGGCGCTCAGCTCGGAGTAGCCTGTCATCCGCATACGTTCCCCCGCCATAGCTACCAGCCGGCCTTCCTGGCGGATGCCGTAATAAGTGCCCATCAGGCGCGTGTTCATATTGTAATAACCGGGCTGTATACGATTGATGAGATCATACATCTCCTGTGCATCCTCCTCTCCTAACAATTCGATCTTTTCCCTTATCGCAATTTCCGGCAAGGCGCCGGATGGCAACAGCATCTGCGCGCAGGGCAGCTCGCTCGCTACCTGCCAACCCGCAGGTAAAGACGGCAAATGGCCAATAATATAAAATGATTCTCCCGGCGCGATCCATGCATCGAGGGTATGCATTTGCTGACTATACGGATCTTCGCAGGCAATAAAGGAAACAATGGCAGCATTATATCTTTTGGCATGTGCCGCCCCTTCAGCAAAACAGGCATGCACGGTTGTGAGTGCGTTCCAGGCAGGATTATCTAAAATCATTTAGGAATTTTTTGATTTACGAATTTAGGGATTTAGTTTCCAGGAAAATTCTCCTGGAAACTAAATCCCTAAATTCGTAAATCAAGAAATTCCTAAATCAAAAAATTCCTAAATTTTCACCAGCTCTACCCGCCGGTTCTGTGCCTTGCCTTCTTCGGTGGTATTGTCGGCGATGGGTTTGTCGGCGCCGAAACCTTTGGACTGGAGCCTGTTTGCGGCGATGCCGCCTTTCTGGATAGCTGCAGCTACCGCTTTGGCCCTGTCGCTGGACAGCTGCTGGTTTTTGGCTTTATCGCCGGTATTATCGGTGTAACCATTCACGGATAATTTCAGTGCGGCATCGTTCTGCATCAGCTTCACGATCTCGTCTACCGCTTGTTGGCCTTCCGGAGTGATATCACTTTTATCAGTAGCGAAATTGATGTGCAGGACAGCCTTGCCGTTGGCGTCAATTTCTTTTTTCAATTCATCGGCTTTGATGATATCCACGGTGGCGGTGAGCTTGCCTTTTTGCAGGATGCAGATCTGACCATAAGCGGAGTTGCATTGCATGGAGATCCATATCTCAGCATCTTTGGTGCGGATCACATAAGTGTTGATCACTTCATCAGACATGCCAACTACATAACCATAGCCTTTTTTATAGATTTCGTCGTCGCCTACGCGTTCCCTTTCTGCGCGGGGCGCTTTTTCGTCGTTCACTTTTACGCCGCCCAGCGCCAGGATGGCCTGTTCATAGCTCTTTTCTACTTCCAGTGCGCTGAAGGCAGAAGATCCTTTGTTGTCTTTGTCAACGATCTCGGCTTTGTAAGTTTTACCTTCCATTGGCAGCAGCTTACCTTTCACCGTGAAGTATTCGCGGTCAAAATCTTTGGTGGTAGCGTTGCGGTAAGCATATTTGGTAGGCGCCGTAAAGAACGGGAACGCCCCTACGTTTTTGTCGGTCACCGGTACGGAATTAATATCAAAAGCTGCAGGAGCCGCGGCAGGCGCCTGTTGTGCAGGGGTGCTAACGGAATCTTTTGTGGTTTGCGCCGTTTCTTCCTGACCTGCTTTCTTCTTGTTACCACAGGCTTCAAACGTAATGGCTGCTGCACACAGCATCAGCGCCCAGTATAATTTTTGATTTGCCACTTTCATCATTCTATTTTTTTGATCTGCCAAAGGTATAGGATTTCTATAATATCTAACGATGACAGGTATACGTTAATTTTTTCTTATCTTAGAGAAGACGAGCCCGTTTTTCCTGTGAACAATGCCCATCTTCTATCCGTTAATCCGTTCACCCAATAATACGTTTTATGAAAAAAATGCATGAACAATGGAAAGCACTGGCCCTATTGTTATTCCCGGTTGTAATGGGCGCCAGCTGCCGCAAAGATCTGCAAACACAAGCGCCAGCAAACAAGCCATCCACCACAGTAACAAAGGCCAGCGGGGCGGCCCTCACGTATCTCGACAGCCTGCTGGCGTACAAGAACAGCGCGCATAGCCTGATGGCCGGCTATTACCGCACCTGGGGCGACAGCACCTTCGGGGCCAACCTGCCATCTATGAACAACCTGCCCGACAGCATGGATATCGTGTGCGTGTTCCCCGACTACACGCCCGCGGGCCATCCTTACTGGACCATGCTGAAGAACAGCTATGTGCCCGGCCTTCATGCCAAAGGCACCAAAGTAGTGTACACACAAGGCACCGGCAATTTCGACTACTGGAAAAGCTACCACCCCGGCACCGGCGACAATACCGCCTCTTACAACCAGTGGGCGATCTATGTGCGCGACAGCCTCGTGAACTATTACGGCTTTGATGGTTATGATATGGATGTAGAAACAGATCCTACCGGCGCCACCCTCACGAAATTCAATGGTATGGTAACTGCGCTCTCCGCCTATTTCGGGCCTAAATCCAGCAGTGGTAAATGGCTGATACTGGATACCAACAGACCTTTGCAGGGTTCCACTTCTGTATCTTCTTTCTTCCAGCAATCAGGCCCGAAAGTGAATTATGTATTCCTGCAGGCATACTGGCGCCCCACCTCTTCTTTGCAAACCAGCTACACGGCATGGTCGCCCTACCTGACGCCCGGCAAGTTCCTCGTTGGAGTGGACTTTGAAGACGGATCGGGATGGGCCGGCGCCAATCCGCCGATCAATCAATACGCATTGTGGCAACCTTCACAAGGCAAAAAAGCCGGTGTATTCTCTTACGGCATCGATACCGATTATGCCAACAAAAATGATGGCCGACCATTCTACTATACACGCGCAGCTATTGCGCTCATGAATCCGCCCGCACATTGATACGGGCAAAGAGGCCATCTGTTGAAGATGGCCTCTTTTATTCTATTTGCGCTATAATCAGTATTTTGCTGCTATGGAGCAAAAGGGAACACGTTTTTTCAGGAAAGTCAGGATCACTATCCAACGGCGCTTCAACCTCCACATGGACAAGGCCGATGAAGAAGAAGTGATCACCGCTGTCAAAAAAAATTCGGAGTTCAAGGGCGCTAACCTGTGGACGCTCATCTTCGCGATACTCATTGCCTCTATAGGTCTCAATGTCAATTCTACTGCCGTGATCATCGGCGCCATGCTCATATCCCCGCTGATGGGGCCTATCATGGGCATCGGCGTGGGAGTGGCCATCAACGATTATGAGTTGCTGAAGAAAGGCGGCCGCAACCTGCTCATCGCCACCCTGATCAGCATCGCTACCTCTGCGGGTTACTTCTGGCTTACGCCATTACATGATGCACAATCAGAATTACTTTCCCGCACCACACCATCTGTATGGGATGTGTTCATCGCTTTCATTGGCGGCCTTGCGGGTATCATTGCCGGCACGCGGAAAGAAAAGAGCAATGTGATACCCGGTGTAGCTATCGCCACCGCTTTGATGCCGCCCCTTTGTACCGCCGGTTTCGGGCTGGCCAACGGGCAACCGCTCTTCTTTCTCGGCGCCATCTATCTCTATTTTATCAACAGTGTATTCATCTGCATCAGCACTTTCCTCATCGTCCGTTTTCTTCGCTTTGGCAAAAAGCGATTTGAAGACAAGCAGTATGAAAAGAGGATATCGCGCTATGTGCTCATCATCACGCTGGTCACCATCACGCCCAGCGTGTTCCTCGCCTGGCGCATTGTAGACAAAAGCATCTTTGAAAACAATGCGCAGCGTTTTGTGAAAGAGGCATTTAATTTCCGTAATACGCAGGTGGTGAGCAAGAATTTTATTTTCCGGCCACAAGGTAAAGAGATAGACCTGCTGCTCATCGGCGCGGAACTGGAAGACTCTGTGATCAAAGCCATCAGCCAACGCCTGCCCGCCTATCACCTGCCGCATACCAAACTGGTGGTGCGCCAGGGATTGAATGCCAAACAAGAGATTGATCTGTCGCAGATCAAAGCGAGCATATTGGAAGATATTTTCCGGCAAGATAGCGGCACGTCAAAAAGCGCCGGGCCTGAAAAGCCGCTATGGCCGGACCTTTCAGACGAATTAAAAATATTGTTTCCGCCATTGTTGCATTACGGCGCATCTGATATGATATTCCATCGGCCCGACAGTACGCGCGCTGACACGGTTACCGTAGTAGTGGTAAACGTTAGCAAAAAGCCCGGCAAGGAAGAGGCGCAGAAAATGCAGCGCTGGCTCAAAGCACGGCTGCACAAGGATTCCGTGCAACTGATCCTGCAACAGGGCAAGCCCTAAGCGCGTCGCCTGCGATAGCGGAAGAAATTTCCTATAAGGGAAAAATTATTCCTTATATTTATTTTGCTCGGGCTGTATTTGAATCGAATTAAAAAAATCCAGAAGGTAATCCGCAGGTCAGCAAAGAAACTACCTCGAAAGAACTCAAAGCAAGCATTGTTTCTGAAATATTTTTTGAAATAAAAAGGAAAACGTTGAACAAGGGCGGGGTATCGACTCCGCCTTTTTAATTATTGTTTGGAGGTATATTTTTGTCGAAATTCAAATTTTACATTATTTTCATTGCATTTTCTATTTGAAGGTTGCGTTTTGACGTTTTGTGAATGTTTGTTATGATTAACCCACTAAAACCACTATTCCCATGAAGAAAAAGTTTGTTTTGTTAACCGCATCATTGTGTGTTGCCTTACTTACATTCTACGCCTGTAAAAAAGAGGGCGACCAAAGCTCCCAACCCAAAAGCCAAATTGAAGCTGCAAAACAATACTTCACGTCCGAGGTACTGCAAAAGCAACAAACAGGTGTTGAAGCGAACAGATTTTCCTTTGAACTTGAGACGGATTGGCAGAATGCAAGTGTGGAAAAATTGCAATCTTTTGAAGTTGTGACAGTTCCGTTGAAATTTAAACAAACAATTACTGTTTCAAAAGATGGAGGGAAAACGATGCAGCCGATAAATGTTCGCCCTTTTTTATCAATTTTCAAAGATAAGAAAGGAGAAATGCGTGCCGAAGTGGTTTATAAATTCCTTGATGAAAAAAGAACGGGAAAGGCATTTTCCGGCAATATACTAGTAACAGATTGGGAGGGGAATGTTAATCGAGGATATAGATATAAGGATGGCAAAGCTGGAAAATTAGACGTGTCTATTGGTTACAAATCTAACAAACTGAAAACTGAAAGAGGCATTTGTGTTACCACTGATTATTATCAAGAAGTTTACCGCGATGGCGAGATGATAGGTAGAACATACCTACGTTCAGAAACTGTTTGTAGTATAGACCAAGAATTTCCGGGTGAAGGCGGTGGAACTGGTGGAGGCAGTGAACCGGATTACAGTGGAGGCGGTGGTGGTGCTGGGGGAGCCGGCACCGGAACTGGAAACATTATATTGTACGATATTATCAATAATCTACAGTCTCCATGCTTGATTAATAGCGTTCACGCTGTGAATAACGGTGTCCTAAAGAATACTGTTTCTACGATACTCTGTAGAATTTTTGACCAGCCCGACAATTTCAACATTCGTTTTTATGAAGCAAGTCTGGCTGACTCAATCGATGGAGATACTAAGCCCTTTACGAATTCTTCTGGCACGAGTATATCTTATAATATGGACATCACATTAAATTCAAAATTAGTTACACAGTTCCACTCCTCTCAGGAGTATATAGTGGCTACTATTCTGCATGAGGTATTACACGCCTATTTTTCAGCAAAAAATTATAATCCAATAGTTGATCATAATGAAATGGGGCTTTTTTATATTGACAAAATGTCGGCGGCACTAAGGGAGATTTTCCCGTCACTATCTGACGAAGATGCTACTGCTCTCGCCTGGGGGGGAGTGCATGAATCTTACTCATGGTCGGAGTTAGTAAGGAACGCACCTCTTAAAGCAATTGACATACTTAATAAGAATAAGAGCTATAAAACTTCAGATTTAGGAACAAAATGTAATTAACTATGAAAAGATTAATTGGTACATCGCTGCTTTTCCTTGCCTTTTCGGTATGTTTCCCTTTATTTGCGCAAGAAAACAATGGTAAGGCAGAAATAACGCGAAAAATATTAAAAGAACTTAGGGCGCCGGATGATATGAGGTGTACTTCCTTCATTGGAGCGGTAGGCATCTCTATAAAAAAGGGAGCTCTTGATACCAGCTTTATTTTCTCTCCAGGTTTTCCTCAGTCCTTGCGACATGAAGTTAAAAGAGTGTTTGCTAGTTTGAATATTAGGGAGCTCACCACCAAGTATTTTGATTTACAGCCAAACGCAGACTATAATATATTGTTACCAATTGCAATTTTTCCTGATCAATATTGTCAGATAAGCATTAGTGCTAAAGATTTGGGGGAAATGCTTGCAAAGGGAGTTATTGGTGTAAAAATGAAAAACCCAGTTTATGTAATGGACGGCGTTACGGCATCTATAGGAAGGACTGTATATTAAAGTGCTGTTGCCCAAATCTATATTTGGAGGTGTAAATAAACTGTGTCAAAATAACTTTATCATTTTTTGTTCCCCATTTTTTGTTCCCCGGGTTCCACCCGGGGCTACCGAGCTCCGGCCCCTACAGGGCCGATCTCCGTTTTATTCTTGCCCACAAAAAATGATCTTCATAAATCCTTATTAATCCTGTAAAAAAATCCTGGTAATCCTTTCAATCCTTATAATCCTGAGTAAGACAAAATTCGCACCGCCGCCAAATGATGATCATCGTGCTCCGCTACGAAATATGCCAGGTCAACGATGCGCATGGGGGTGCGTAAGCGGGGATGCAGCGCGCTATGTTGCAGTTGTGTATCGGTGAGGGCCAGGAGGCGGTTCACGAAACGCTGCCGCTGTTCCCGGAAACGTTGCAGGAGGATGGCTACATCGGTATCGTTGTGATGAGCTTCGTGTGTGCGTTGGTTGGTGAGATCGGCTGCACGTAATTCAGTGAGGCCGTTTTCCAGGTCTTCCAGGCGGCCGAACCATAGTGATTCCAGATCGCCGAGGTGGCCTATTTCTTCTTTGATGGACCATCTGCCATCTGGTTTGATATTCAATATATCGGGATCGAGCTGGCTTGCGATCTCTTCTGCCCTCGCAGGCGTGCCGCTCAAACGTTCAATGATGGATGGCAAAGTGCCGTTATCATCGATCAACGGGAATTTTCTTTCGAACCATGGTGTTCTTTTCATGATCTTCCGTTATTAGTCCCGTCAATTTACATAAAAAACTCCGGGCAAGACGCCCGGAGTTGTGCATCATCATCACTCATGAACCAAAAAGAGAAGAGAACTTTTTATCCATTGCTTCATCATCTTCCCCGCCGCCGCCGTAACGGCCGATGATCACGCCTTTCGGGTCGATCAGTATTTTGGTGGGCAGGGAATGAATGCCGTAGTAGTCGCTGATATCTTCCGGGTTAGGAACGCCGGCCTGGCGCTTATTCCAGTCGAGGCCGCGCAGCACGTGTTTCCAGATACCGATACCATCCTGTTCCACGGCCTTTTTCCAGGCTTCCGGCTTGCTGTCGTCGTCAGAAACGCCGATGATCTCCAGGCCTTTGTCTTTGTATTTGGCGTATAATGATTTCAGATGTGGATTGCCTTTGCGACAGGGGCCGCACCAGCTGGCCCAGAAATCGAGCAGCACATATTTGCCTTGGAAGTCGGACAGGTGAATAGTATTACCATTGATATCCGTTTTGGTGAAGCCATGCGCTTCGCTGCCGGGAGAGCCCATCTTCAGGCCATCGAGCTCTTTTCGTATATCCATGCCATCAAGGCTCTGTTGCAGCGCCGGCGGCATTTTGGCGTAGTAGCTTTCGCCTTCCTGTAAGGGCATGCTGCTCACGCGCCAGCGCAAGAGGTTCGCAGCTACATAAGAGGCAGGATGCTGATCGATGAAGGCTTTGTCGATCTTCTCCATTTGCTCATAGTATGGTTCCATTTGCTCTTTGATTTGATCAGCCGCCTCTTTTAATTTATTCAATTCCGCTTCACTTTTCTTTGCCTTGATGGCATCGCGATATGCCTTACCGGCTTTGGAATAGGCCGCAGATAAGGGTTTGAGCTTTACCTCTACCGGTTGACGGGCTTTGTCCAGTTCATTTTGTTCCAGCTGTGAGGCAGAACCGGTGAGCTGTAGCTGATCAAAATGCGCGTTCTCTCCTTTCAGCGTCATCACCGCAGGTTCAATGAATACGGTGAGCATCTCCCCTTCTCCGTACATCGCTTTTTGCTTATCTACGTATAGCCTTGCCTGTGTGGGCTGTGAGAGCGTTCCTTTGAAGATAAATTTTCCATTATTCACTGCGGCGCTATCGGTGCGGTAGTTCATGCTGCCTGTCGGATAGCTCATGTAAATAAATTTGCTGTTCAGGCCTTTGATGTTTCCGTTGATGGTAAACGGCTGCTGCGCCATCAGGGATGATGACAACAGCAGGGCCGCTACATTAAACGCATGGATTTTCATATAGCTGGTTTTTGATTGTTTAAGATAGATGCGAGTTTTTCCTGCAATTTGGCGCCGCGTAATTCTTTAGCGATGATGATACCATCAGGATCGATGAGGAAAGAGAATGGGATGGCCTGAATGCCGTATTCATGGGCCACTTCATTGCGCCAGCCTTTGAGGTCCGACAGCTGTATCCAGGGCATGCCATCCTGCGCGATGGCTGCTTTCCATTTGTCGGCATTGTCGTCCAGCGATACGCCTACCACGATGAAGTTCTTATCCTTGAAAGTATTATAGGCTTTCAACACGTTCGGATTTTCGGCGCGGCAAGGGCCGCACCAGCTGGCCCAGAAATCGAGCAGCACATATTTGCCTTTGAAGTCGGAGAATTTCACCGGCTTGCCATTCACATCATTTTGTGTGAAGTTGATCACCGGCTGCCCGATAGCGCTGCGTTTCAGCACTTCGAGGCGGCTGCCCACCCTTTTACCGGTGGCGCTTTGTTGTATCGCAGGCGACAGGGATTTATACAGGCTATCCAGTGGTGCGTACTCGCCCATCACGGCCATATCAGATAGCATGTTCACGCTCAGCGGACTTTCGGGATGCGAGCGGATGTAAGCCGCGGCACGTTCATGACGCTGTTCGCGCAAGGCCTCCAGTTTGCCTTCCATGGCGGATTTGGCGCTGTCGGTCTTTCTTAATTCATCATAGTGCGCATAGATCGAATCTTCCTGGTTCGTCACATCTTTGATGGCATTCGTATAGGCTTTGTGTTCATCCTGTATCGCGGAACCGGTGATCTGCAATTGTTCGATGGAGTCGATATTGCCTTTGATCTTTACCGCGTCATCGCCCATATATAATTCAATGTAGCGGGAAGAGGTACCGATATAAATTTTCTGCGGTTCTCCGATCTGGCCGGTCCAGGTGAAGTGGCCATTGGTAACGCGTGCAGAATCTGTTCTGGCGGAATCGGCTACTGGCACCATGATGTGCACAATGGAATCTTTCAATCCCGCGATATCCGCGGTGATGCTGGCCTGCCCGCTGCCGCCTGTTTTACAGGCAGCGGCGGCGAGGAGGCCGAGACATACGAATGATCTTTTCATAAATATTATTGTTTGAGAGATGAAGATTATTGTTGGTAGCCTCTGTTCTGCGGCCCGAAGGCAGGGTTCTGGATAAACTCGTCATGCGGTACCGGAAAGATGTACCTGATCTTGTCGTTGATCTCCGGCTTCAGCTGTTGTACAGTCGGGAAAGGCAGGCGGAGCAAGGCCATCCACTCCTGTCCGTCTTCTCCCACCAAACTTTTCGAAATCTCGTAATAGATTTGCAAGAGCAGCTGATCAGCCGTGCCGGCATTGTCGATGGCGGAGAAATCGGTTACACCGGCATGTTTCATCACTTCTTTCACAAGGCTTTTAGCATCGGTCAAGCTGCCGCCGCTACGCACGGTGGCTTCGGCTTTGAGGAGGTATACCTCTGTGAGCCGGAATGCATAGGCAGTTTCGGATATCTTGGTAGCCTTGGCGCCTTCGGGAATATATTTAAGAAAATAGTAAGTACCGGGCGTACTGTTGTTGGCGCTGCCTATCAGCCAGCTTTGGCGCGGATCTCCTTGCAGCAGGTCTTTCAGCTTTTGCTTGGCCACATACAGCGATGAGGCGCCGGGATAATACTGCGAGCTGAGATTATAATAGTAGGACTCCTGATTTTGTTGCGGCTGGATGCCCAATATCACTTCTTTGCTGTTGATACCTTTGAGGTAAAAGATATCTTTCACATTTGCTTCCAGCTGGTAGGGGCCATCCTGTATGATGCTGCCGGCGAGGGTAACGGCCTGGGCATAGTCGCCGTGGCTCATGAGGATACGCAGTTTCAGCGCCATAGCGGCCCATTTGCTGGCATAATAACCCGGCTGTGTGGCGGCGGCATTGGCTACGGCATAGTCGATATCCTGCATAATGAGATCATAGCTTTCTTTCACCGTGCTGCGTTTCTTCATGATGTTGGACAAGGTCACAAAATCGGTGCGGAGCAGGGCGCCGTAAGCACTGCTGGTATCGTACCATTCGCCATAATAACTGAGCAGTTTAAAATGACCGTAAGCGCGCAGAAAACGTGCTTCTGCCAATATCTCCTTTTTGCGGTTATCGGTAAAGTCCTGATCCGGCAAGGCTTCTACGCCTTTGATCACGCCATTGGCGGCATTGACGAGGTTATAACATTCCGACCACGGGCCGCCAACATATTGGGAGTTGGCGTAGTCATTGTCCTCTGCGTTATCCTGCCCATAACCATAGCCCAGGTAACCATCGCACATGCCGGGCAGCACTTCATGATCGCGCCAGATGGTGGTATTGCTGTTGGCGTTCACGTTGGCAAAACGGTAGTACGCGCCATTGAGCGCGATCTGCGAGGTGCGCTGATCGATGATGGTATTGCCATCTACTTTGGCATTTTCCGGCAGTTTGCCCAGGTCTTTCTTGCAGGAGATGGCCGTCAGTAAAAGGCTATATAGGAATATCTTCTTCATGATAAATTTCTTTTTAGATGTTAAAAACCGAAACGGACGCCCATGCTATACTGCCTGATAGTTGGGTAGGTGGCTACGTCGCTGCTGCTGTTGATCAGGCTATACGGGTTGTTCGTCACTTCCGGATCAGGGCCCGGGTAATGCGTGATGGTGAACAGGTTGGTGGCCGATACATATACGGCGGCATCGCGTATACGTAAGCGTGTAGCCGTTGCCGTTGGCAGCGTATAGGTAAGCGTTATCGATTTCAGTTTCACGTAAGAAGCATCGAATACATCGTTGCTGGCGGTGTAGTAATAGCTGTTCTGTCCGAGCATGAGGCGTGGCCGGTCGCTGCCGGGATTATCGGGCGTCCAGTGGTCGAGGATGCGCACGCCTTTGTTGGTACGGCCGGAAACGTACTGGTTCTGCACATCTGCGAGGTATAGCATCTGGCCGCCGTAGGAGAAGGTGAGCAAGGTGGTAAGACTGAAATTCTTCCAGTTGAAAGTATTCGTAAAACCGCCGTAAAACTTAGCTTCAGCATGGCCGATCACATCCTGGCCAAAATAACCGGTGCTGTCGAGCTTGTACATCGGGTCGCCGATACCGAGGTAGCGTGCGAAGTATTGCGCGTAAGTAAAATCTTTCTTGTAAGCTTCCAGTTCTTTCTGCGTGCGGATAATGCCGGTGAACGTTTTGCCGTAGATCAGCCCCAGTGGCTCGTTTTTGCGTACGATGCTGTTACCGAGATTATATTGCGCATCGGACGGATTATCGGAAGGATTGGTGAAGTCGTTCGTAATATCCTTTACCAGCGAGCGGTTGCCGGAGATATTGATGGCGCTGGTCCACTGGAAATTTTTGGTACGTATGATATCGCCGCGCACATCTATTTCCAGGCCACGGTTGCGGATGGTAGCGAGATTGGAGATCACGCTGCCATAGGAAGAGCTGGGCGGCAGGCTGGTGGTGAGCAAGAGGCCGGTGGTCAGTTTCTCGTAATAGCCGATCACGCCGCGGATGCGGGAATTGAGCAAGGCGAAATCCAGTCCCAGGTCTTTTTGCAGGGTGGATTCCCATTTGATCTTATCATTGCCCAATTGCGTAGGTACGAGCGCGTTATTACTGGCATAAGAGCCAGGTGTATAGAGCGTGTAGAAGAGATTATCGCCAATATTTTGCGTACCGGTATAGCCTGCGCTGGCGCGCAGTTTCAGCTCATTCACCCATTTCGCTTTCTTCATAAAATTTTCTTCCGAGATACGCCAGGCGATACCGCCCGAAGGGAAATACCCTACCCTGTTATGCGCCGGGAATTTGGAAGAAGCATCCGAACGGCCGGTGAAGGTGAAGAGATATTTTTCGTTCAGGGCGTAGTTGGCGCGCAGGTAGAAGCTGAGCAGGGAGTTTTGTCCTGATAAACCGGTAGAAGGCAGGGTGATGGCGGCAGATGACAGGTTGTTGAGATATTTATCATCCGGGAATCCTTGTCCGCTCGCGGAGAACGAACTGAAACGGAACTTCTGCCAGGAAGTACCACCTACTACGTTGATGCGGTGGTGTTCATTGAATTGCTTATCCCAGGTGAGGGTATTTTCATAAAAAGTGTTCACCTCTTCAGACTGGCTCTGGGAGCCCGTTCCGCCGTTGGAGCTGCCTACGCCGTTGGGCGATGCGATCACGGCGGTGCTGGGCACATAGTTGAGCTGGTGGTAGTTGTTATAGTTTACAGATACTACGCTCCTGAATTTCAGAGCATGCAGGATGTCGTATTCCAGGGCGAGGGAACCTAGCAGAGAAGCGGTTTTCCCTTCATTGATGCCATTGAGCAATGCGAGCGGGTTCTGGTAACCTTCATAATTATAACCACCGAGATCGGAGGCAAGGAACTGCCTTACGCTGCCATCGGGATTACGGGCGGGCAGTGTGGGCGGCGCATACATGGCCTGCGCATACACGCCGTTGGTGATATTGTTTTTGGTGAAGCCGTAATCGAGGTTGTTGATCACCCGTAAGCGGCTGGTGATGTCATTGTCCAGGCTGATCTTACCGGAGATGCGGCTGAAATCTGTGCCTTTGACCGCGCCTTGTTCTTTCATATAGGCGACAGAGGTATAGTAGCGGGAGCCGCTGCCACCGCCGCGTACGGAGATATCTGCATTTTGCGTTACGCCGGTGCGCAAGACTTCGTGTAGCCAGTTGGTATTGGCATCGCCGAGGAAATGCGGATCGTTGAGGATGCTGGTAGCAGTGGGATTGGGACCTTGGCCGGCAGCGGCGCGCGCATCGTTCAGGTTTTTGGCGGCTTCTTTCATTACCGCGCGGTATTGATCGGCGTTGAGAAGTTTTTCTGCTATCGCCCGACTGAAGCTCGTGTAATAGTTGGCTTCCAGTACAGGTTTCTGATTGAGTTTTCCTTTTTTGGTGGTGATGATGATGACGCCGTTAGCGGCCTTGGAGCCGTAGATGGCGGTGGCGGAAGCATCTTTGAGGATATCGATAGATTCGATATCGTTGATATTAAGGCCGGCGAGGCTGTTGAGGCCTCTGGCGAAAGAGCCGCCCACGGAGGAGTTGGGGTCATCGCTGCCGAAGCGTTCTACCGGGTTCACTACTTCTGCCTGGTTCTGGATGTATCTGTTCTGGATAGTCACCTGTATGCCATCGATGATGTAGAGCGGGTCGTTGCCACCGAGCAGGGAGGTGCCGCCGCGGATGCGGATTTTGGCTACGCCGCCGGGCGATCCGTCGGCCTGCGTTACCTGTACGCCTGCGGCCTTGCCGGCGAGGGCCTGGTCGATGCTGGCGAAGGGCACATTCTTCACTTCATTGGGATCTACAGAGGCCACGGAGCCGGTGAGGTCTTTACGTTTGGTGCTGCCGTAGCCTACCACCACGTATTGATCCAGTTCGCCCACTTTGTTTTTAAGGATCACTTGTATGTTGACGCGGCCATTGGTGCTGATGGTCTGACTTTCGAAGCCTACGCTGGTGATCACCAGTACGATATTATCGCCTGTTTCTTTGAGGATGAAATGCCCGTCCTTATCGGTGATGGCGGCTTTGCGGCTGCCTTTCACCTGGATGGAGATGCCGGGCAGCGGGTTACCTTTTTCATCGGTGACGGTGCCGTTGATATCTGCCGGTGGCGCAGCGGCGGCATTGGCCGTCACTTCCTGGGCGGCGGCAGCTACTGGTTGTCGGGAGATGACCACCGTATTGCCCTGGATGGAATAGAGCAGCGGCTTTTCGCGCAGGAGCTGTTTCAGGGCATCTTTCAGCGGTACATCGTTCAGCTGTACCGACACGGGACTGACCTCTTTGAGGTCTTGCGTGCGATAGAAAAAGACATAGCCTGTTTGCTCCTTGATCAGGCTGAACACTTGTTGCAAGGGCATGTTCCTGCAAGATAGCGTGACATGTTGCGATACACCTCTGGCACTGATGTGTAATGCGAAGACAGTCAGGAGAATCGTTGTGAGCTTCATGATCCGACAGATTTTGGTTGCCTGCGCAGGGAGTTGGTGGTTGGTTACACTGGCGGCTGCAGACGATTTCCCTGCACGCAGCCACCCGCTGCAATACGATTTTAATTGCATACATTTGTATGGTTTGGTTGACGATCCTCTTTGCTACGGGTTCACTGCCCGTGCAAGAGCTTTTCCTGAAAAGGTTAACCGAAACAAAACCTGGTGCAGACGCCAATCTTACCACCAGGTTTTTTTTATGGATGACATAGCTCCGCCGGCCCTACCGGACTATCGGCCCTACCGGGGCTGATCGCAGCGGAGTGCATGTTTTGCTATGTGTTGGTGTATTTTTTTAAGGTACTACCGTAATATCTCTTCCCCCGTTCGTAATTCGTATATGTATTCGCGTTGCCTCCAATAAGGCGGCTACTTGTTCCAGTGTCAATGATCTGCCGATTTCGCCGGAGAAATCCCCATCGGGGATCTTGCCTTCATAATGCACTTTCACATCATACCAGCGTGCCAGCTGCCGCATAATGGCGGGCACGTCGGCATCTTTGAAGGAGAAGTAGCCATTCTTCCAGGCCGTGATGGCGGCGATGTCTGCATGTTTCACCAGTTCCATGTGTGTGCCGGTTACGCGCATCTGCTGCCCTGGCAGGATGTGCTGCGCCTGGTCGCCCACCCGGATGCCGACGGCGCCTTCCAGCAAGGTGGTGTTGATGCTGCTTTCATCTTCATAGGCATTCACGTTGAAATGTGTGCCGAGCACCAGTACATCCATGTTCATAGCTTGCACGATGAACGGCTGTTGCGCGCTGGCGGCCACTTCGAAGTAGGCTTCGCCGGTGATGCTCACTTTCCTTTCCTTGCCGGTGAAGGCGGTGGGATAAGTGATGGAGGATGCTGCGTTAAGCCAAACGCCGGAACCATCTGGCAGCACTACTTTAAACTGCCCGCCCCTGGGCGTTCTCAGCGTATTATAACGCAGAGGGGCATTCGTATTTTCCGGCTTGCCTGGTTGATAAGCCAGGCTGCCGGCTGCCTGTACCACGGTGGCGTTGCCCTGCTGCGATAACACGCCCTGGCCGGTACTGTCGAGCTGTAGTTGTGTGCCATCATCCAGCACCAGTACGGCTTTGTTGCCCGGCTTTGCCTGTGCTACTGTTTTAAATTCCTGTTGTATACCGGCGCTATGCCACAGGAACCAGGCCCCTGCTACCATTGCCAGCAGTATAGCGGCGGCGGCCCAGGTACTGCGCCTTCGCAGGAAATGAACTTTCGTTACCGGCGCGGTGCCGGTAGCCTGCTGCAAACGCTGCAGCATACGGGCTTCCAGCGTAGCCTCCGACTCCTCCTCTGCCGCAGTGATATGCACCATCAACTCCGATTCGTCGTAGGCATTATACCATCGCAGCAGCGCTGCTTTCTCAGCTTCGCTGGCGGCGCCGGACAAATACTTCCGTGCCAGAACAGACAATTCATTCATTTCCATACGTGCGGGCAGATTTACAGGTGGTAATAATAATATAGTACCGGCAAGGGCCTTCGCCCCTACCTCTCTCTAAAAAAATTTTTTCAGGGGAGCACAGAAAAGAAATGCAGGTAGTGCTTCAATTGCATGCGGAGCCGCTGCAATGCTTTGGTGATATGCTTTTCCACGGCCTTCTCGGATATCTGCAATTGCTGCGATATCTCTTTGTTAGACCATCCTTTGTTACGGCTGTAGTCAAATACGAGTCGGCATTTTTCGGGCAGACGCTGTAATTGTTCCTGCATCGACTGCTGCAGGAAGCGTAGTTCGGCCTGATCATCGGTAGTACCATGCAGGGATTCGGGCAACTCGTCCGCGGCGATAGTAGCCTGCATTTTTTCCAGCTGCCGGAAAGTAGCATAGCGGGTAGCCACGGCGAGATAGGCGCCCAGCGAGTCGATCACCGTGTGCATGCGGCGTTGCCAGAGGCCAGACAATACATCCTGCACTACATCTTCCGCCAGCTCGCGCGCATGCAAACGATGCAACGCCAGCGTGAACAGCCGCTTCCAATAACGGTAATAGATCTCCGTGAAGGCCCTGTGATCATCCTGCCGGATCAGCGCCACCAGCTCATCATCACTGTAATGCTTGTAATCAGACATCAACTTAATTGGTTGGCTGTTGACGAATGTACAACAAGTTTTGTACTCTTCATAGCGCTGCTCCTTCCTGATACATTACTTTGCTTGTATGGATTTTATGCCCTAGATTTGAGCCCGTAACCCAACACACCTCTTTTTTTATGACTGATGTGAATACACTGGCAGACGCCCTCAAGAGAGGCCTGCTGGCAGATGCAAAGCAACGGATAGACCAAGGCGAAAAACTTCCGAAAGACCTCCCCTCCTACGACAGAAGGTATATCTACGACCAGCTCATGCAGGCCAAAGCCTTTGATGTAGTAGATGCATTGGTGAAAAGCCGCGGCATCGAAACCGATCTTTATGAATACGAAAAACTCGACGGCTCCATCTTCGAAAGCATCTTCCGCTTTCTCCGTGATGATCCTGCCGATCTTGAATTTCTCTCTTCCTTCCTCAAAAAGATCGACAATATCAATGACGCGGTTAACGACAAAACCTTACTGGAACTGGCATTCAACAGTTCTGTGCCGGTAGCGCAGATTGAAGCGCTGGCGGATGCAGGGGCTGATCTTCATTATAAAAATAATTATGAAGAGAATTACCTGTACAAGATCATACAGGAATATGGCATCAAGGAAGACACCGGCGTACAATACCTGGAATACCTGATCGGACAAGGTCTGGACCCCAATGCCGGCAACATCGTACGCGAAACGCCGCTGCACCTCGCCGTGGGCAAGAACAAACAGCAATATGTAGACCTGCTCCTGCAAAATGGCGCCGACCCTAATCTCCCCGGCAAAGACGGCGAAACAGTATTCTACTATGCCGTAGTACACCAGGGCAATACCGCCGTATATGAAAAGCTCGCGCAACACGTCTCCCCCGATTTTGATATCACCAACAAAAACGGCGAAACGCTGCTCTGCGGCGCGCTGCGCGTGCATAACCGCGCATCGGAATCGAACATAAAACTCATCAAGGCCCTGCTCCGC
This sequence comes from Chitinophaga vietnamensis, assembly GCF_902167635.1. GTDB lineage: Bacteria > Bacteroidota > Bacteroidia > Chitinophagales > Chitinophagaceae > Chitinophaga > Chitinophaga vietnamensis. Next base: position 592,700 of record NZ_CABHMS010000002.1, on the reverse strand, counting down.
GATGGCGCTGATATCTATCAAACCTCGCCCTACTATAGCGTAGACAAAGCCGCCCTCGACTGGGTGGCCGAACAACCCGCCGATATGCTGGAAGCCGTGCTGGACGCCGGCGTAGTGGACATCCACCGCCGCGACAACCAAGGCAATACCCTCCTGCATAAAGTATGCGCCTACAACGTTAACTACGACCAGGAAGCGGCCAGACAAATATACCGCAAGGTGAAACTGCTGATCGACAAAGGCGCCGACGCGAACGTCACCAACGACCAGGACCAAAGCCCGATGGACCTCGCCGCGCAAGACAACCTCAAATCAAAGACCGTTGAGTTATTATTAAAACATAAAGCATAGTACCATGTCCATGTCATTTATTGTTGCCTGTGAAAGCGGCAAAAGAAAGATCGCCGAGATACTCCTGGCCAATAACGAAGTAGATGTAAAATATACCGACGAGAAAGGCAGGACCGCACTACACTATGCTGCGCACCATGGCTACCTCGATCTCGTGAAACTATTACTGGACGCTGGCTCCGACCTGGACTATGAAGATCATAACGGTGAAACGCCCTTCTATTTTGCCTGCCTGCAGAAACAGAAACAAACCGCCCTCTTCCTCCTGGAACGTGGCGCCAGAACAGATATCAACGACCTGCAAGGTAACAGTCTCCTCCACCTCACCGCCCGCACCGGCCAGAAAGAAGTGATGGAAGCATTGCTGCAACAAGGCCTTAACGTAGACCTGGAAAACAACCAGGCCGAAACACCTCTGTTCATCGCTGCTGCATGGCGCAACAAAGACATCGCTCAACTGCTGATCGACAATGGCGCCAACGTGAATACCACCAACAAATCCGGTGACAGTCCGCTGATCGTGGCCGTACGCGCCAAGAACCCGGCCATGGCCAGCACCCTGCTCAACAATGGCGCCGACGTAAACCATACCAATCATGCCGGCGAGTCTTCCCTGCTCATCGCCTGCTATGATACCAACCGCGCGCTCACCAACCTCCTCGTAGAACACGGCGCCGATGTGCTGGTGACCTCCAAAGAAGGCCTGTCGCCCATCTGGTACGCCTGCGCCAACAATCAGAAAGAGATCGTAGCCATGTTCCTCGACAAAGGCATTGATGTGAATTTCAGTCAGCCGCTATCTCAAGACACCGTAAGCATGAACAGCTACCTCGACTGGGTAGAAAGCGCCAACAGCCTTTCTATTAGCAGCTCCTTCAGCTTCAACCACAGCTATAGCTATGGCGGTGAAAGCATGTTGCACGTAGCCGCCAAAAACGGCCACCTCAGCATGGTAAAGCTACTGCTGGAACGCGGCGCCAACATCAACATACAAGATGAATCCGGCAACACCGCATTACACTATGCCGCCTCCGGCGGCAAAAAAGATATCGTGAAATACCTGCTGGAACAACAAGCAGATGTATCCGTTGTCAATACCAAAGAACAGAAAGCGATCGACTACGCCTCCATCAAAGGCTATAACGAAATCGCCGCTTTGCTGCTCAGCTATCACTCCCCGGCAGCTAAAACCGGCCCACAACCCGCGCCCATAGTAGAAACACCAGGTAATGGTGTTACAGATAAAAAGAAAGCGCTAATGGATCTGAAAGAATTGCTGGATGCAGGGATATTAACGCAAGCGGAATTTGATGCGGAGAAAGGGAAGATATTGAATGCACGGTGAGACCGTGCATTCGATATCTATTTTTTCGGAAGATTATCTTTGAGCCATGCGGTGTCTAGTGATTTAGTCGTATAATTCCAAATGAGCTCCCTATCATTAGCGAGTCGCCGCTTGACCATTATATTTCCATCGTCATCTATTTGATAAGACTCCTGATAGTAGTTCAGTACTTGCGGAAGGAACTTTCGAATACTATCATTTGGCTTTATCTCATAGAAACCGATTGTGGTATTAAAGTCGAGGGGCCTTAGTTTTACGTAGCTATTATTATAGCGTTGATAAAAAATCCATATAGATATCGCCCCTAAAAAAGTGACAATTACAAACCACCGATATTTATTTAGAAAATACATTGATTGAATTTTGTTTAGCTAAAAGAATTTCAAATCTGGTTATTTAACCTTCCAATTAAAATCTATATCGTCCGACCAAAACAAGCTGACGAATTTATATTGTTCTTAATGAATATCTCGAAGGCTATTTCAAATAATGCTTTTTTGTATAAAAAAAGATAAATAAATATCAGAGTAAGATTTAAATATGGGATATCAGGCTTTCAGTATTACCCCTCACAAACCCTTCTTAGCCTCTCAACAAAAATATCTACCCTTTCAACTCAATCCACACCGGCGCATGATCACTCGACTTTTCCCATCCACGTACAAACCGGTCCACGCCGGCAGCGGTAAGACGCTTGTCCAGCCCGGGGCTGAGCAGGAAATGATCGATACGCAAACCGGCATCGCGGCCATAGGCATTGCGGAAATAATCCCAGAAGGTATAGATCTTTTCGGTGGGATAGAATTGACGGATGGCGTCTGTCCAGCCCTGGGCAAGCAGTTGCTGGAAGGCCTCGCGCACTTCCGGGCGGAAGAGCGCATCATCTACCCATTTCTCGGGTTTATATACGTCGTTGTTGGTAGGGATGATATTGTAATCGCCGGTGAGCACTACAGGCGTGGGAGAAGTGATCAGCTCTTTTGCATGCGCGGTAAAACGTTTGAGCCAGCCGAGCTTGTAGTCGAACTTGGGTCCTGGCGCAGGATTGCCATTAGGCAGGTACAGACAGCCTACGATCATGCCATCAATATCGGCTTCGATATAGCGGCTATGCGTATCTTCTTCATCGCCGGGCAACACGCGCCGCCGCTCCTGCGGCAGGCCGCTCTTGGCGAGGATCGCCACGCCATTCCAGCTTTTCTGCCCATGCCATAAGGGATGATAACCGGCATCGCGGATCGCCTGCTCCGGGAATTTCTCCTGCGGCGCCTTCAGCTCTTGCAGACATACCACATCAGGCGAGGCTTGCTCCAGCCATTGTAACAAAACGGGCAAATGGCCATTCACACCATTCACATTGTAGGTCGCTATCTTCATGGATCGGCGCTATTTTTTCTTTAAGGTAAGAAAAAATCATTTTTTAAGCTGAATTTAAGCGCATTCTAATACTGGCGGCCTTTTTTCCCGATCGCGTATTTCTTTTTCCGCTTTTGATCATTGGCGCCTGCAACGACTTGCGAATTTTGCAACACAATTGACATTATGAGCAAATCATTATCGTGGCTGCCCTTTGTATTGCTGCCACTGGCTGCAGGCGCACAGCGTCATGCCGATTCAACCAGGGTCCGTTATCTGAAAGATGTAAATATCCGCGGCATCCGCACCGTACGCGGAACAGGCCACCTGCCTGAAGAAAAAGACGGTATCATCTATTCCGGAAAAAAGAATGAAGTAGTGGTGATCGACAGTCTGGATGCCAACAAAGCCATCAACAATACCCGCCAGATATTAGGACGCATCCCCGGCCTCAACATCGTGGAAACCGAAACCGGTGGCTTCACCGCCAACGGCATCGCTACGCGCGGCCTCAATCCTACACAGAGCATCGAGATGAACACCCGCCAGAATGGCTACAATATCAGCTCGGATATCTATGGCTACAATGAAGCCTACTACATCCCTCCCATGGAAGCCGTGAGCCGTGTGGAGATGGTGAGAGGCGCCGCCTCCCTGCAATTCGGACCACAGTTCGGCGGACTGGTCAACTACGTAATCAACGAACCACCGAAAAACAAACCTTTCGAATTTTATACTTCCGAAACTGCCGGCAGCTTCGGCCTCTTCAATACTTTCAACTCCATCGGCGGCACCATTAACAAATGGAGCTACTACGGCTTCCTGCAATACCGCACCTTGCAGGGTTACCGCCCAAACAGCCAGCAGTGGCAGCTTTCAGGCTATGGAAAAGTACAATATGCTCCTTCTGAAAAACTGAAAATAGGCGTAGAATATTCCCTGCTGCGCAACAGGATCAAAATGCCGGGAGGCCTTAACGACAGCATGTTCAACGCTGATCCGAAATCCTCTTTCCGCGCCCGCAACTGGCTCAAAAGCCCGTGGAATGTGCTTGCGGCAACGATCGATTATCATCTCTCCCCTTCCACTTCTCTCAACATCAAATCGGTATACCTGTTCAGCAACCGCGCGCTGGTATGGCGTAATGAAGATGGCGGCCCCGGCGCACTGGACACCATCGATCCGGCTACCGGCCACTATATCCCCAGAGAAGTGCAGAATGAAAATATGCACAACACCACTACGGAAGTCCGCCTGCTGCATCACTACTCCTTCGGCGCCCTTGCCGGCGGCCTGCGCTACAGCTATGCCTGGTTCAAACGGCAAGGCGGCGGCGAAGGCAGCACCGGCAGCGATTTCGACCTAAGCATCACAGGCGACTACGAATATGATCTCGACTTCACCACCACGAATATTGCGCCCTTTATCGAAAACACTTTTCATATCGGCAGCGCGCTGTCTATCACGCCCGGCTTCCGACTGGAATACCTGAGCAGCACCGCCAAAGGTTATATCACCGACAGCGCCCGCGTATATACCGACGACCGTAAAAGCCGCACCATACCACTGTTCGGCATCGGCGCAGAATACAAGACCAGCGAGTATACCAACGTCTACGCCAACATCAGCCAGGCATACCGCCCCGTGGATTATGCCCAGCTCACGCCCATCGGCATCACATCCAAAATAGACCCTCATATGAAAGATGCCGCAGGATTCAATGCCGACCTGGGTTACAGAGGCACCGTTGCCAACTACCTCAATTTCGATATCGGCCTGTTCTATCTTGCTTATAACAACCGGATCGGTACGGTATTGATCACCGATAAAAACCAGCAACAATATACTTATCGTACAAACGTCGCTAACAGCGTACATAAAGGACTGGAAAGCTACGCAGAATTTAATTTATTAAAATTCCTGCATCCCGGCAGCAGAAAGGGTTTCAGCATCTTCGACGCCTTCGGCTACACCGACGCAAAATACACTTCCGGCGCCTTCAAAGGCAATCGTGTTGAAGCTGCCGCCACCTACATCCATCGCATAGGGCTCATCTACAACGACACCCACTTCTCCGCCACCTGCCAGATGAGCAACGTAGGAGACGCCTACGGCGACGCCACCAATGCCCGCTTCAGCGAAGACCCCGTAGCCGGATACATCCCCGCCTACACCGTATTCGATATCAGCGCCACCTACAAATTCAAACGCTATGCCCTCAAAGCAGGCGTCAACAATCTTGGCAACAAAGCCTATTTCACCAGAAGAACCGACGAATACCCCGGCCCAGGCATCATTCCAGCTGATGGCAGGAGTTTTTATATAGGTATCTCGGGAAGGTTTTAAACACGCGGAGGTTGTCTTTGCTCAGGATTATAATGATTGAAAGGATTACCAGGATTTTTTTACAGGATTGATAAGGATTAAAAAAAGATTCGCGAAGATCAGTTCGAATTGATCTTCGCGAATCTTTTTTTAATCCTTATCAATCCTGTAAAAAAATCCTGGTAATCCTTTCAATCATTATAATCCTGAGCAAAGACAACCTCCTCACTGGGATCTCAAACTCTTTACCGGATTGGCCACTGCGGCCTTTATAGCCTGGAAGCTGACGGTAAGTAATGCGATCAGTACGGCCAGTACGGCGGCCAGGGCAAATACGCTCCAGCCAATGGTGATGCGGTAAGCGAAATCCTGTAGCCAGCGATGCATCGCCCACCAGGCGATGGGAGATGCCAGCAATATCGCTACCAGTACCAGTTTCAGGAAGTCTCTGGACAGCAGGTCAACGATGTTGGTAGTGGTGGCGCCTAATACCTTGCGGATGCCTATTTCGCGGGTACGCTGTTCGGCGGCATAGGCGGCGAGACCAAACAATCCAAGACAGGCGATCAACACTGCCAGCACCGAGAAGATCACGGAGATGCGGCCCACGCGCACTTCAGATTTATATTGCGCATTGAAATCGTCGTCCATAAAAGAATAATTGAAAGGTTTGCCGGGCATCATGGCGCGCCATTTTGCTTCTACTTTGGCTACCAGGGCGGGTATATCTTTCGTATGGAAACGGAAAGCTACATTGCCATCGCTTGGGCGCAGGAATAGCGCCAGTGGCTGCACCTGGTCGCGCAGGGAGCTGAAATTAAAATCTTTTACAACGCCCACGATATGGAAGCGGGTCGATTCGCGGCTATGCATATTATTCAACTCGTAGAGATCACGGTTCAGCGGATCGTTCAGCCCCAACAGGCGCGCCGCGGCTTCGTTGATGATCACGCCGGATGAATCGGTAGGGAAATCTTTGGAGAAGTTCCTGCCTTTGGCCAGCTGCATGCTCATCACAGGAATGTATTGATCATCTACCGACCAGGTCTGCATCACGACGGATTTCTTCTGATCGAGCGATGGCTCCAGGAAAATAGGTTCACTATTGGTGTTGCCGCCGGTAGGCAGATAATCGGTAACCGTGCCACCGGCTACACCCGGCAGCGATAGCACTTCCTGGCGGAAAGCATCGGCCTGACCGCCCAAAGAAGAAGTATGATGCAACACGATCACCTGGTCGCGATCGAAACCTATTTTTTTGTTGCGTATAAAATTAAGTTGATTATAGATCACCAGCGTGCCCACGATCAGGAATACCGAGATGCCAAACTGGAACACCACCAACACATTGCGCAATATGCCTGCCCGAAAACCCTTGTTGGCAGCGCCTTTCAGCACTGATACCGGCTGGAAGGCCGACAGGAAAAATGCCGGATAGCTGCCGGCCAGCAATCCCGTTAATATCACTACTCCCAGAAGGCCCGCTATCAGCAAAGGTTTCAGGAAGATGGCGGCGCTCAGCTCCTTACCGGAAAGATGATTGAAGAACGGCAGCGCTATGCTGGCAATACCGATGGCCAGCAACATCGCGATGAAAGTGATCATCACCGATTCTGCAATGAACTGCGTGATCAGCTGCCCGCGCTGTGATCCCATCACCTTGCGGATACCTACTTCCTTCGCACGGTTGGAAGAACGCGCCGTAGAAAGGTTCATAAAATTAACGCAGGCGATGAGGAGGATGAACAACGCGATCGCAGAGAATATCCAGACGTACTGGATGGAACTGTTGGCAGACAGCTCCAGGCTTCGGTTACTGTACAGGTGTATATCGGTGAGCGGCGTCATGCTGAAACGGAAATAGTCGCCGCCTTTTTCAAAATCTTCTAAAGTAGTACCCAGCAGGGCAGACAATTGCGGCGCGCAATATTTGCTGACCATGCCGCTGAAGCGCTGTTGCACCTTCGCAGGATCGGTGCCTGGCTTGAACAGCACGTATGTCTGGAAATTATTACTGAGCCATTGGTCGTTGCGGCTCTCCGGCACACCGGCCATAGAAACGAAAAAGGTGAAGCGGAAATGCGATTGCATCGGCACATCCTTCATCACACCGCTGACAGTAAAGCTCACGGAATCGTTCACCAGCAAGGTACGGCCTACTACGTCCGTGCTGTTGAAATATTTTCGTGCAGTCGTTTCCGTAAGTACCACATGGCGCGGCAGCTGTAATGCCGTAGCCGGATCTCCGGCGATGAGTGGCAAGGTAAATACCCGGAACAGGGTGGAATCTGCATATACTACATGCTCTTCATTGATGTCGTCCGCTCCCTTCCTCACCTGTAATCCACCATAAACCCGGAAGCGGGTCACCTCTTCCACATCCGGGAAAGCTTGCTTCATGGTGGCAGCCAGCGGCGCTGGCGTAGTGGCAAAATTGTGCAGCTCGCCGCCATAGTGGATGTCGGTATTCATGCGGTAGATGCGGGAAGCGTTTACATTATAGCGGTCGTAACTTAGTTCATCTGTTACATAGATCATGATCAGCAAGCAGGTGGCGAGGCCGATGGCTAGGCCAAAAATATTGATGGCTGAAAATCCTTTGTTCTTCCACAGGTTTCGTAATGCAACGTAGAAATAATTCTTAAACATGAGATGTGTTTTCCTTTAGATGAATGAACAAGCGGCACGCGCCAAAGAAAATACCAATTTAGCAATTCCTTCATCATCAGGAAGATAGAGATAAAGCCAGGGAGATAAATTGTCCGCTTTCGAACATTACTGTTCGCTTATAGCTATAGCCATCTTCCAATTAAATTTATATATTCACTGTCTATGAAAAAGAAAAATATCTTCCTCTTGTTGCTTTGTCTCACTAACGCCTTTACAGCAGCTGCCCAGCAGATCCCTTACAAAACGCCGCCTGCCGTGATGAACGATTTCATGGCGCAACGTTTCGGTATGTTCATCCACTGGGGGCCGGTAACCCTGCGCGGTACAGAAATTGGCTGGAGCCGCGGCCAGCAGGTGCCTGCCGACGAATACGACCACCTGTATACGGAGTTCAATCCCGTATTGTTCAACGCTGATAACTGGGTGAAAGCCGCTAAGGATGCAGGGATGAAGTACCTCACCATCACGGCTAAACATCACGATGGCTTCTGCCTCTGGCCTACTGCTTATTCCGATTACAATATATCTCACTCGCCTTTCAAACGGGACGTGGTAGGCGAGCTGGCCGCGGCTTGCGCCCGGCAAGGGATCAGGTTCTGTATCTATTTCACAGTGCTCGACTGGCACGATGCGGATTATACAGGCAATACCCGCGTATTTGTACAGCGCATGAAAGATGAACTGAAAGAGCTGATCACCCGCTACCATCCTTACATGCTCTGGTTCGATGGCAACTGGGAAGCGCCCTGGAAAGAAGAATACGGAACCGAGGTATATAATTTCATCAAACGCATTGATAAAAATGTGGTGGTCAACAACCGCCTGGGCAAAGGCAAACATACGGAGCTGGGCAAGGGCGCCGTGGGCGACTATGCCACGCCCGAACAGGTAGTAGGCGCGCTGAATATGCAAGATCCCTGGGAATCCTGCATCACGATCTGCCAGCAATGGGCCTGGAAGCCGAATGATAAAATGAAATCGCTGAAAGAATGCATACAAACGCTGGTGAAAACCGCCGGGGGCAACGGCAACCTGCTCTTCAACGTAGGCCCCATGCTGGACGGCCGTATGGAGCAGCGCCAGATCGATCGTTTGAGAGAGATGGGCCGCTGGCTGAATCAGTATGGCGAAAGCATTTATGGCACACAGGGCGGCCCTTTCGTACCAGATAGTATCTTTGCCACTACGCGTAAAGGCAGCACCTTGTATGTACATGTTTTTGGTCGGCCCGTGCAGCCACTGGTATTGCCGCCTTTAGGCAAGCTGAAAGTAAAACGGGCCGCTTTCTTGAAAGGCGCGCCCCTAGCGTTTTCCAGCAACGACAATGGTACCACGCTTCAGTTGCCCGCCACAATGCCCGACAGCATCTGTTCCGTTATTGCACTGGAATTAAGCGGCAATGCCACTACCCTGCCGGTAATGAAAAAGTAAAATAAATTCTTCTGCCGCTTACTATGAAACACTGACAATAACTGCTAAGATTCAGTCACTCTTTGTTTAAAAAGTACAACTCCATGCTGAATAGAATAACTAGATTGCAATCATTGGCATTGCTATAAATGACATTCCATGTCGCGTTGCATGAAAATGGAAGACAGTGAACTTTTGCATCTCCTGAAACAAGGTGATAGCAACGCTTTTGACGCTATTTACGAACGTTATTGGGAAACGCTCTACAAGCACGCTTACTTCACGCTGCGTTGCCGGGATACTGCGATGGACGTGGTACAGGAGGTATTCACCTGGCTATGGCAGCACCGGGAGGAAGCGCAGATCAGCTCCCTGAAATATTACCTCAAAGCCGCTACCCGCTTCAAGATGGCCAACCATATCCGCAGCGGTAAATACCAGCAGGCATTGATCAATAATCTCAGTTATACCACCGCTACTTCGGTAGATGCCAGCGATATGACGCTGCGCGAACTGAAGAAGATCGTATCGATGGCGGTATCGCAGTTGCCACAGCAATGCCGCACCATCTATCACCTGAGCCGTGATGAGCAGCTGTCGCACGCGGAGATCGCCCGTCAGCTGAACATCACCGCCAAAACGGTGGAGAACCAGATCACCATCGCCTTACGACGTATTCGCCTGTTCATCGGGCACTCCCTGTTGTTGATCTGCTGCCTCTTTTTCTTCTATTGAAAAAATTTTTTCTCCGCCTTTGGGGGATACCTTTCTTTCAAGTGCCTTCATCTTATAAACCGTCCATTTTAAGTGATCCACGAAGAAATTGCCCGTCTTGCCGAACGTATATCCAACGGCGAAGCTACGGCAGATGACATTGAGCGATATAACCAGCTGCTGGACCAGGTCAGTGAAGATGCTGACTGGGATGAGTTATTGCTGGGCGACAAGCAGGCGACGGCGCAGCTGCTGCAGCAGCGTATCCGGGAAAATACCGGCGCCGCAAAAGGCCGCCTGCTGCGGATGGTAGCGAAAGCCGCTTCGGCCGCCGCCGTGATCGCCTGCTGTTGGTTCTTCGGTAAAAAACTGTGGAAGCAATATAACGGTAACGCCCCTACGGAGCTGGCCTTGAAAGAACAAGCGCCGCAACCGGGCGGCAACAAGGCCGTGCTCACGCTGGCCAGCGGGCAGCAGATCGTGCTCGACAGCGCCGGGCATGGCACCCTGCAACAGGGCGGCGCCACCATTCAATTAGGGAACGGACAGGTAGCCTACCATCCTGGCGATCAGCCGCCTGCCGCCGCTATGAATATGCTGAGCACACCGCCGGGAGGCCAGTACCAGCTGCTGCTGCCCGACGGCTCTAAAGTATGGCTCAATGCCGCCTCTTCTATCCGCTTCCCTTCCGGCTTCAGCGGCAGCGAACGCAAAGTGGAGATCACCGGCGAAGCCTATTTTGAAGTGGCCGCCAATGCCCGCCAGCCCTTTGTTGTAAGTGCGGGCGACAAAACCGTACAGGTGCTTGGCACCCGCTTCAACTTCATGGCATACCCGGAAGAACCCGGCGCCAATGTAACATTGCTGGAAGGCGCCGTACGCGTAGGCTACCAGGCCGATACCACTACACTCAAGCCCGGACAGCAGGCCCGGCTGAAAGCAGACCACACCCTGGAAGTGGCCACCTGCAAGGATATTCAGCAGGCCGTAGCCTGGAAAGAAGGCTACTTCGCCATGAATGGAGAAGGCACCGCCGCCATGATGCGGCAACTCGCACGCTGGTATAATGTAGAAGTAACCTATAAAAATAAAATACCCGAACTGCGGTTCGAAGGAAGTATAAAAAGAAGCTATAGCCTCCAGGAAGTATTATCCATACTGGAAGAGAGCGGCATACATTTTACTGTCGAGGGAAGAAAAATTATTGTCATTTAAAACAACCAAAATTATCAAGCATGCAAAAACAGTGATCACCACAATGAAAAAAACCGGGTATGCGCTAACATATCCCGGTCAACACAGCAACAAAACGGTCTACAGTAAAAGACATTTTATTACCTAAATCTAAATTTATGTTATTAAATCTTCGTTTCCAAACCTGCGGGCATTGGAAGCCTCTCCTGATGCACATTTCATCCATAAGCTCCTGATAACACGCGCCACCGCCAACAGTTGCAATGACCACTTATGAACGTTTAAATTTCATGTAAACCGAACAGTCGTATCTCTATTTAGTAAGGACTCCTTATTACAATTAACTATTCAATTATGTATTCAATGGCTTGTTACATCACCAACAACAGGCATAGCAGCCTATTGACCAAAATCTGGAAGATCATGAGACTATCTATATTCTTCTTGCTGGCCATCCTGTGCCAGATCAGTGCCAAAGGATTTGCGCAGAAAATATCCCTGGCAGAAAAAAATAAACCGCTGCAGGAGGTGTTTATGAAGATAGAACAGCAGAGCGGCTACAAATTCTGGTACCATTCCGGCGACCTGGAAGGCACGCACAACATCAGCATAGAAGTAAAAGACGCACCGCTGCAACAGGTGCTGGACCTGTGTTTCAAAGGGCAGGGCCTTTCCTGGAAGATCATCCGGGAAACGATTGTGCTGAACCGCGTGGCGGCGCCCGCAGCCACTGTCACGAACGTGGCAGACTCCCTGCGCGGCCGCATCGTGGATGAAAAAGGTAATGCCGTTCCCGGTACCACCATACAGGTGAAAGGCAGCAAAGCCGCCGCTATCTCCAATGGAGACGGCTATTTCCGGCTATCCAACATAGGCCCCGAAGCGGTGCTCATCGTCACCAACATCGGCTTTCAACGCCAGGAAGTGCCTGTAAACGGCCGCTCCTACGTGGAAGTGAAATTCATCGCAGAAGTATCACAGCTCGAAAACGTAGTAGTGGTAGGCTACGGCACACAAAAGCAAGTGAACCTCACCGGCGCCGTATCACAAGTGTCCGGCAAAGTACTGGAAAACCGCCCTATGACACGCATCAGCCAGGGCCTGCAAGGCCTGGTGGCCGGCCTCAATATCCTCACCAATGGCAATGGCGGCGCTCCCAACGCTACCCAGACCATTAACGTGAGAGGCTATACGGGATTCAATGCCACCGGCAGCCCGCTCGTGGTGATCGATGGTATCCAGGGCGGCGATATCAATGCCCTTAACCCGAACGATGTAGAAAGTATCTCCGTGCTCAAAGACGCCGCATCCACCGCCATATACGGCTCCAGCGCGCCTTACGGCGTGATACTCATCACCACCAAAAAAGGAAAGGCCGGGCAAGGCACCAGGATCACCTATGACAACAACCTGTCGTGGGCGCAACCGATCAACCTGCCGAAGATGCTCAACTCGCTCGATTTCGCCAACCTTTATAACGAAGCCTTCGCCAACGCAGGCAGGGCGCCCTTCTTCAACGATGAAACCATGGGCAGGATCAAAGCCTACCTCGATGGCTCTCTCAAAACACAGACCATCAAAAATCCGAATGTTCCCAACGGATGGAACAACTGGAACAGTGGTAATGCCAACAACGACTGGTTCAAGATCTATTTCAAAAAGTTTGCATTCAGCCAGCAGCATAACGTGAGCATCAGCGGCGCCAATGAAAAAAGCAATTACTTTATCAGCGCAGGATATAACAACAGAGCGGGAATGTACAATTTCGGTAACGACGATTTCAAACGCTTCAACGTCAGAGCCAACCTCTCGTCCAATATCACCAACTGGCTGACCTTTAATTTCCGCAGCAGTATTTCACGCAGCCTGTTCAATACACCCAATGTATATGCCGGTCAAACAGGCGGTAACTATATGCACCAGATCGCGCGTAAATTCCCGACCGTTTCATTGATCAATCCGGATGGCCACTACTCCGACGAAAGCAATGTGCTGCTGCATTTACAAGGCGGACGTAACAAGTCCACCGAAGACCAGCCCGTGCTCACCGGCGAGTTCCGCATCACACCGCTGAAAGGCTGGGATATCACTGCCAACTATACCTTTGACGGCGATTTCTACGATCAGCAGAATCATCTCAAAACCGTATATGTTTATCTGCCGGATGGCAGCACCGCCCCTTCCGGCGGTACTTCTCCCAATTCTTTCTCCCGGAATAATTACCGCAATGAGCATCATATCGTAAATGCTTATTCTTCTTACGAAAAACAATTCAACAAACACAACTTCCGCCTCCTGGGCGGCTTCACCAGCGAATTGACCAACTACACGGCATACAATGCTTCCAACAGCCAGTTGTATTCCAACGATATACCTTCCCTCAACCTGACGTATAATACCAGTCCTACTGTGGGCGACCAGGTGCGCAGACTGGCCGTGGAAGGCTTTTTCGGCCGGTTCAATTATAACTATGATAATAAATACCTGCTGGAATTGAATGGCCGTTATGATGGCACTTCCCGCTTCCTTACCGGCCATCGCTGGAAATTCTCTCCAGGCGCGTCTGCCGGCTGGAACCTCGACCGGGAAAATTTCTGGCAGCCGATCAAAACGATCGTGAATACTTTCAAGCTGCGCGCCAACTACGGCGCTGCGCCCGATCAGCTGTTCCTCGGCGATCCCGGCATCAGCACTTACTATCCTTTCTATCCCAGTTTAGCGACCACTTCGCCGAATAATACCTCCTGGCTCTTTGGCGGCAACAAGCAGGCATCCGTGAGCCAGCCGCCATTGGTAAATACAGGCCTTACCTGGGTAACCACTACTTCTTACGGCATTGGTGCGGATATGTCTTTCCTCGATCACAGGCTCACGGCTTCTTACGATTATTTCATCCGCAAGGCCGATGATTTCGCCGGTCCTGCACAAGTGCTGCCTGCACTGCTCGGCACAAGCGTACCGAAAGTGAACAATGCCGCAATACAAACAAAAGGATTTGAGTTAACGCTGCAATGGAATGACCGCATTGGCCAGCTGGGATATGGCATCCGCGGAACCTTGTCTGACTACAAAGGAAAAGTAGTACGCTACAATAATCCTTCCCGCTCGCTCGATACCTGGTATGAAGGCCAGACCTTAGGCGAGATATGGGGCTACACTACCCTCGGCCTCTACGCCACCGATGCAGATGCTTCCAAAGCGCCTACCGCTACTTTCTGGAAAAGCGGCTGGCGCGCCGGAGATGTGATCTATAAAGACTTTGACGGCAATGGCATCATCAGCAATGGCAAGAATACGGCAGACAGCAGCGGCGATCTTCGCATCATCGGTAACAACACTCCCAGGTACCAGTATAGCCTGAGCCTTAATTTCGACTACAAAGGTTTTGATCTCAACATATTCCTGCAAGGTATCGCCAAGAGAGATGCCTGGATCGGCTCCAACTATTTCTGGGGCATCGTAGGAGATGAATGGCAAAGCTCTCCATTTACCGCGCAGCTGAACAGATGGACGCCTGCCAATACCAACGGCTATTTCCCGAAATTTTATATGAGCGGCGAGAACGGCAAGAATACACAAGTGCAGACCCGGTACCTGCAAAATGCAGCCTACATGCGTATCAAGAGCGTACAGCTGGGATACACGCTGCCAGCCAGTTTGCTGTCGCGCGCGCGCATCCAGAGACTTCGTTTATACTTCGACGTGGAAAACCTGGCCACCTTCACCAAACTGATCAAAACAATGGATCCCGAACTGTCTATCAGTGATGCCAAAATATATCCACTGCAACGGACTTTCTCCTGTGGTATCAACGTCATCCTCTAATCCATCAAACATGAAAGATATGCGCTTATATAAACACTTGCTGGCAGCTGCGGTCATCCTCTTCACCCTCTTTTCCTGCAAGAAAGACTTCCTGGACAGAAGCCCGGAAACAGTGATCAGCGACGCACAATACTGGCAAACATCCAATGATCTGAAATTATATTGCAACAGTTTTTATTCCGCCTTCCCTTCCTATACCGGTTACGGCACCATCGGCATCTATGGCCTGGATGCCGACCAGGGCAGTGATAACATGATCAACATGAGCTACAACACCTGGCTGAACGACGAAACCGTGGTGCCTTCCTCCGGCGGCGGCTGGAGCTGGAGCGCGCTGCGCAATGTCAATTACCTGCTGGCCAATTACAGCAAGGTGAGAGAGCCATGGACCAACGTGAAACCATATGTAGGAGAAGCCTTGTTTTTCCGTGCTTACTTTTATTTCGGGATGATGAAGCAGTTCGGCGCGCTGCCCTGGGTGAGCAAACCACTCACGCCCAATTCGCCGGAGCTGTACAGCAAAAGGCTGGCGCGCAATATCATTGCCGATTCCATCATTGCCGATCTCGATAGCGCTATCAGCTGCCTGCCCGGCAAAGGCGCCGCGCAACCGAGCAGGGTTTACAAAGAATTTGCGATGGCCTTCCTCTCACGGGTAGCCCTATACGAAGGCACCTGGGAAAAATACCTGAATGGCACCCCTTTCGGCGTTAGCGGCTCCAATGGCGCTAAATACTTGCAGAAAGCCGCCACAGTAGCAGGCAATGTGATGGCTACCGGCATCTTCTCGCTCGATAATACAGGCAAAGACTATGGCTACTGGTCGCTCTTCAATCAAACCGACTACAGCGGCAGCAAGGAAGTGATGTTCTGGCGGCAGTATAATCTTACCACCGGCCCTACCCATAACTGGCACAGATATACGAATTCCGGCGCGGGCCGTGGCCTGACCAAAAGCCTGGTAGATGATTACCTCTGCCTCGATGGCAACCCTATCGCGGTGAGCCCGCTGTACAAGGGCGACGACTCCCTCGCCACCGTGGTGCAAGGCAGAGACCCGCGCCTTGTGCAAACCATCTGTGTGCCTGACGGCAACCATCTCGTTACCAACAACCAGCCAGGAGGCGCGCCCAATATGATCTTCCAGCTGCCTACTTTTTCTGCGGCCAACGAAAACAAACCTGCTACCGGCTACCAGTTGTACAAAGGGCATAATCCCGATTATGCGCAACAATATGCCGGCGATGTGGGCACCACCGCCCTCATCCTGATGCGCTATGCAGAAGTGCTGCTCAACTATGCAGAGGCTAAAGCAGAGATGGGCGCGCTCACACAGGCGGATGTAGATATGACGATCAACAAGCTGAGAGCCAGGGTGGGCATGCCTCCCCTGAACATCGGCGCTATCGTCAACGATCCCAACTGGAAGTTCCCGACACTGAGCCCGGTGCTCAATGAAGTACGCCGCGAAAGGCGCATAGAGCTGGCCTGCGAAGGTTTCAGGAAAGATGATGTATTGCGCTGGGGCGCTGCCGGACAACTCTTCACCGGCTCCAAACCGAAAGGTGCAAAACTGAATCAATGGAAAACATTAGTGCCTGCCAGTCAGCTGGCCGGTTACCCCGTGGATGCCAACGGCTATATCGAATTATACCAGAAAGTTGGCGCTATGGCCAATGGTTACAAGTTCGATGTGAAAAGGGATTACCTGTCGCCGCTGCCATTGTCGGAGCTACAGGTGCCTAACAGCACAATGGACCAGAACCCGGGCTGGTAAAAGATACTACGTTTTACAGGCATAGATCAGAAAAATAATCAGGGGCATATCAATGCTCCTGATTTTTTGTTTTACCTTCAGCGGATGAAGACCTTTTTTGTAGATGCTTTCACTACTGCCGCATTCAAAGGAAACCCGGCAGGAGTATGCCTTTCAGCGGATGCGCAGGATGCCGCCAGGATGCAGGATATCGCCCGCGAGTTCGGCTTTTCTGAAACCGCTTTCGTACACCCCGGCGCGCAACCGGGCGTTTATCATATCCGTTATTTCTCTCCCAAACAGGAGATCCCTTTATGCGGCCACGCAACGTTGTCGGCCGCCAAAGTGATCTTCCGGGATCACCATGAAACCACGCTGCACTTCATCACCGGCGGGCACCTCGACTTGCTCGTTCGCCGCAAGGGAGAGGAGATCATCATGGAGTTCCCGGTGTACCAGACCACGGCAGCCACGGCGCCCGCCGAAATGCTGTCTGCGCTGGGTATAGATGCAGTAACGAATGCCAGGTACAATGCAGAGAACAATATTATTATGCTGGAGATCGGCGACACTGCAAAACTGGCCGCCCTGCAACCCGATTTCCAGGCGCTGGTGCAGTCCTATTCCGGCATCGCTGGCGTGTTGGTAACCGCCCCGGCAAAGGATGGCAATTATGATTATCACTACCGCTACTTCTGGCCATGGGCAGGCACTGACGAAGATCCGGTAACAGGCGCCGTACAAACTTTCATGGCCAACTACTGGGCAGAGAAATTACAGCAAAACTCCTTGCGCGCCTTTCAATCGTCCAGTCGCACCGGCGCCATGCAGCTGGAAGTAAAAGACGATAAAGTATTGCTCATTGCGCAGGCAGTGATCATACTGGAAGGCAGTTTGCTGATCTGAAAATAGCCCGTTCCCCCCGCTTGTTCGTCACAATCACCCCTCGCAGGAGCGAGGGGCAATGGGTATCTTTGCCTTATGCAGGAACAGTATCCCAAAATATATTTCTATCGCAGGCTGGTGCAGGCCAAACTCTTCATCGATGCGCATTTTGCGGAACCTATCGACCTGGATAACATCGCCGATGAAGCCTGCTTCTCCAAATTCCATTTCATCCGTCAGTTCAAAAGCATCTATGGTCAAACACCCCATCAATACCTGATCACGGTGCGGATGGAAAAAGCCCTGGAACTGCTGAAGGCCGGCCATAGCGTATCCGACACCTGCTATACCGTGGGCTTTGAAAGCATCAGCTCTTTCAGCGGGCTGTTCAAACGTATGCAGGGCCTCACTCCTTCTCAATACCTCGCGCAGCAGGACAGGCGTAAATCGCAGATGCTTGAATCCCCGCTCTCTTTCGTGCCCGCCTGCTTCGCCTACAAGAACGGCTGGCTCAAAGAATAGCAATTTTGAAGAAATGGAAATGACGCCAATGGCGGTTCTTTGTGTAAACAAAAAAACATACGCACTATGATCACCAGTATGACGCACGCCAGCCTGTATGTACTCGACCAGGACAGCGCACATGATTTCTATGTCAACAAGCTCGGCTTCCGGGTTATCACCGATCTGCCCATGAACAAAGAACACCGCTGGCTCACCGTATGCCCGCCGGATATGCAGGATTTCCAGATCGTACTGATGCCCATCATGGAAGGCATGTTCAGTAAAGAGATGGTGACCCTGCTGCGCGACCTCGTATCCAAAGGCACTTTCGGCATCGGTATTTTCACCTGCCGCGATATTTACGCTACCTATGAAGAACTGAGCGCCAAAGGCGTGGAATTTACGAAGGCGCCCAAGAAAGAATTTTATGGCCTGGAAGCCATCTTCAAAGATGATTCCGGCAACTGGTTCTCACTCGCACAATTAAGCTAATCATGAAAACAGCCTTCGATCCAGCGATGCGCGAACAGCTCCTGATCCGCATTGAACAGCTGCATGAAAACAGTCTCCCTTTGTGGGGCAAGATGAATGTACGGCAGATGCTGATGCACTGCCGCTTATGGGAGGAGATGGTGGTTGGCAGATTGAAAACAAAACGGATATTCATGGGTTACCTCTTCGGCAAGATGGCCATGCGCAGTCTCTTCCAAAAAAATGATCCTTTGCCACGCAATGCCATCAGTGCGCCGGAGCTGATCGTAACAGGCGCCGGCGCACCGGATATCGAAAGAGAGAAAAGGGCCTGGATGCGTTTAATCGAATCGCATGCGCACTTTTCCAATGAGGGATTTATACATCCATTTTTTGGAAAGATGGAGAGAGAACAGATTGGACGGATGATCTACAAACATGCAGATCATCATCTCCGGCAGTTCAATTGCTGAGATATCACTGTATAAAATGCCAGCATACGCCGGCGATATCGATGATATTTACTTCGATGCCATAAGGCTGCTGCTTCGGCCCGCTGATCCTGATGCCGAAGGCTTCCGGCAGTTTCCGGTCTGTCACATCTTTCCAGAACGCCTCCGCATCCTCTACGCCAACACTGATCATCAGGTTGCTGGCAAATTTTTCATCATCATAACGTTGCAGGATAAAGCTGCAAGCATCTTTCTCAAATGCGGTCAGGTCGCCCGCATCCCAGGCGATGCTGAATCCCAGCTCCTGAAACAGCTGCTTTGACTTGTCGTAATCAGGACCGGAGGGCACAAAAGGTTGGAGTGAAAGGAACTTCATATGACCATGGTTTACTGGTAATATACGTTTTTATTTCCGGCGCTCCCGCCTGAACCAGTTAAAATCGGCATAGCCGCCGCTGCCCTTGCTGTTGAAATTAAAGAGGGCAAAGCGGTTGGCCGTCCAATCCAGGCCCAGCCCCATTTGCAGCCGGTTGCCGATGGAGACGAAATGCCGGCCGTCCGTACTATAAGAGAAAGCAGCGCTGAAGTCTTTTTCGTATATACTTGCCCGTAGCCATATCTTGCTGCCTTTGAAAGGCATCGCGGTAATGGTACTGTCATTGTTCACCATCACGAGCCGGCGTTGTGTGCCGGCTTGTTGAATCGCTACATAGGCATAAGGGAATTGAAATACGCCGAAACCCGCTGCATCGCCATCTTTCAAGCCATCGGCATGCATTTCAACGGTACCTTCGGAGTAAGGGCCTTCCACGCGTTGGGTGAGGGTATTGCGCGCACCGGCCAGCCTGGCGGCCGGAGATGCATGCAGGCGCAAATAGCCGGGATGCTCGCGGAGCGACCAGCGGCGGTTATCCGGGTTATGGTTCCATTGCCATTGCAGGCCCAACTCCGGCTGATCAAATTCATCAGAGCTAGCGGGTATCTTCAGCGGGAAACTGCCGCCTACATCGGGCTTGGCGCAGGTATCCACACCTTTGCCGTTTTTGCCGATCATGGGCCAGCCCTCTTCCCAGAAAACCGGTTCCAGGTTGGGCACGCGGCCAATTGGCCCGCGGTCCTGCATGATGATGAACCACCAGCTGCCATTCTTCAATTGCACCATGCCGCCCTGGTGCAGGTAATTGCCGGGATAAGTATGATCATCACGGATCACTACTTTTGATTCATAAGGACCATAGATATTATCCGCGCGCAGGCATACCTGCCGGCCTTTCGTACCACCGGTAGTGCCGAGGATATAATATTTACCATTTATTTTATAGAGATGGGAACCTTCCAGGTAAGGGTATCCAGGGTTCTCATAGATCTTGCGCTGTGGCGTTTTCACCGAGCGGGCATCGGGCTGCAACTCCGTGATGTAAAGGGTTTGCTGCCCATGTACTACATACGCCTTTCCATCTTCATCAAAGAAAAGGCCGGGATCGTACATAAACTCCGGGAAGATGGTCCTGGTCCAGGGGCCCTGTACATTTTTAGCGGTGCAGATGGAGAAGTTACCTTTTTGCCCGTCTTTTCCCGGTGTACAGAAACCTACATAGAAACTGTCTTTATGGTAACGGATGGTACTCGCCCAGGAGCCCGCCAGGTACATGTCTCCGCCCTGCATATCATAGCGCGGATCTTCGTCATAGCGGGGCACGGCATAACCCGCCATCTCCCAGTTCACCAGGTCATTCGATACCGCGATGGGGCAGCCAGGCACATAATGCATACTGGTGGAGATAAAATAGAATTGATCATTTACCCGGATGATATCCGGGTCGGGCCAATCGCCCCACATCAGCGGGTTTACGAAAGTGCCGTTGCCCCTGTCGGGCGCCCATTGTGCAAATGCTGAAAAAGCTGCCAGCAAGGCTGGCAGCAATAAGATAAAGCGCTTCATTGGTACACTGTTAGTAACGTATATGCATCTCCGTGATGCCCATCGATGGCAAGCGGACAATATTCACCGTTCCTCCTTTCCATTTCACCTCCGTTTCCTGCGGCTGCTGGTCAGGATTGTAGAGCCGTACCATATAACTATTTTTCTCCGGCGTAATGCTGGTAATAACGATACGGTTATTGCTCAATGACAACAAAGGCCCCGGCAGCTGCGCGCCATTACGTAAGGGAATGGCTACCAGCGGCTGCGTATAGTCGTTAGCGTAATATTCCGTTTCCGTATAGTCAAAGGCTGCATGCGGACGCAGCGCATAGCTGAAAACGGCCGGCCCTGGCTGATCTGCTTTATAGTTCGTATGCCAGTAGTTGTTCATCGCATAGCTGAACCAGGTGGCGGTGGCGGGCGACCGCCCACTTTCCTTCCATATCTTGCCGCCATTGCCCAGGCGACTTTCATCGATCATGGAGTCGGGCTCCAGCATGGGCGTTTGCTTGAACAGCAGCTGCACGCCATTTTGTTCGTTGGCGATATCCAGCCAGCGACGGCTGCTGATAAACTCCGCATTGGAGCCTGGCAGCTGATCTTCCGGGTAGCGCATTACGCCGTAGCCCGCATCGGCATATACGCCGGGATGTTCCACCAGGAAGGGAAAGCCAAAATGCACCGCCTCTTTGCTGCGCACGCCTTTTTTGTCAATGACATTTTCTATCTCAACAGCGCCGCCATCGGCAAATAAAGTGATCCTTTGCTCCAGGCTATTGGCGCCGGGCGCAGCGCCTTTCAGCATGATGGTGGTCATCACCGGGCCTTTCTCTGCCACGCTGGCGCTGAACGCAAGGGCCGCTTGCGCGGCAGCCGGATCGCGGCCAGGCACATACCAGTAGCTGTTGAGGCCTCCGCCATTGAAGCGGCCGGCAACGTTGCCGCCATCGCGCCTTTTCAGCTCGCTGATACTGCCGTTGTGCGGGCTCCAGGATACCTGCAGCTGCGCATTGGCCATGGTAGTATCATTGGGCATGGTAACGGCAGCCGTGCTACGTATAGCCGGTAACGTTATTTTGTAAACGGCCGTTGATAAAGCAGGTACGTCTTTGGCAATAAATACATAGCGGCCATCTTGCAGGCGTTGTAAAGGATAGCGCGTGCCTTTGTTATCGGTAACGCTATTACCTTTCACCGCAGAATGAAAAAATACCGGGCCGCTGCGCGCACGGGAAGCGCTGTTGATCACTGCCACCGTGCCGGAAGCCTCGTCCTGCAAGGGTTGTAGCAGGGCGTGCTCCAGTTCATTGGTGAGCTTGTCGCCATCTTCCATGAACTGCTTTTTGATGCGCCATTGTTCTGTGGTGAAAGAAATATCCGGCGCCGAGATACTGCAATACGCGCCCCAGGTATGTTCGTTGAACATGATCACATTGCGCCAGGCATGATAGAATTTATCTGCATCATACAGCCCTGGCGCCAGCATGGCGTAGAGCGTGGTAAGCTGTTGCAGGCGCAGGCTGTTCACCCGGTTCTGCCCCTCTTCTTTCGCGGTGGATACTGCGCCATCTTCCCAGTAAGGCGTAATATCTCCTTTTATCTCGGGGATCGTTTTGCCATAACGTTGTTCAAATTCGCGGAACATGTCGGCGGTAGTGCCCAGCACCAGTTTGGGAGAGCTGTATTTTTGATTCCAGCTTTCCACGAAATCCGCTACGGTGGTATCTATCGGGGCATTGTCCGCATGGATATTGAAACGCCACTGCACCATTTCGTAGGGATATTTTTTCTGGTCCAGCTCACGCAGGTAAGCGGCTATTTTCTGCGCCGCATCCTGGTTATTATGGCCATTGGCGATGCCTTCCCAGCCGTGCCAGTTGGAATAGCCTTTGCCGGCGGCCCAGAACAGCACTTTCTCCTGGCCGGAAGGCGATACCCACCAGCAGGGCTTGTCGCCCATATCGCGGAGGAAATGACCGATACGATCGGTTTCATTGGCGCCGCTGGAAAAATATTTCACGCCGCCATGCGCCAGCGCCGCCACCGTAGCCCAGGTGTAGCCAGGCACATCGGAGATCATGGCGCTGCTGATATCCAGGCCATAGTCTTTACGCAGCTTGGCGGCATAGTCGGTGTAGTGGAACAGTTCTTCGGGTTCGCTCAAACCCGTGAGCATATTGGCATACATGGCAGAGAGGCAGATGCTGCCTGATTTCACTGCCTGTATAAATTTTTCTTTTTGCGCGGGAGATGCTTGCGAGAGATAGTTCTCTACCACCCACAGGGATTCGATGTTCCACTTGAAACGCGCTGCCGGCGAGAGATTCCGCGTACGGTCTATCTGCGCCAGTGCATCATCAATATCTTTATTATGGATCTTCACCACTTCGGGCTGAAGGTGCGAATAACCGATATCTGTATGGGAATGATGGAGCAGCCAGATGGTGCGCGGAGTGACGGGCTGCATTATTACATAGCGGTCCAGCCTGAGATCCTTGCCGGCGCCGGCTTGTACGTGGATGCTGTCGGTTTTGCCGGATACGGCCACTGGTACTTCAAAACGGTTGAAGCCATGTTGCAGGGTGAAAGATAACTGCTGCTGCCCTATCTGCACTTTCAGTTCCTGCGGGCCGCCGAAACGTAAAACGGTGATGGCCAACGGCTGCTGACCGTTGCGCAGCAAAAACGGTACAGGCGCCACATCCAGCTTTTCTTTGCCATCGAAGCGGAAGGTCATGTACCAGTCGTTGCTCTGCTGGGCATGACCGGTGACCTTCAATCTCAGTGGTTTGCCGGCAGGGTATTTATCTGCCGGCAGGCGTAAAAATGCCTGGCCATGTGCATCGCGGCCGCCATCCTGGCGCAGCTGCACAAAAACCAGGCGTGAACTGTCTGGCGCGGCAAAGGTCCACACCGGTTTTTCATTGTTCGGAATGGTTGAAAAAGTCAACAATTTCTGGTCATTGACATAAAGATCGAAATCGCGCTGGCCGCTGCTGCTACCACTGGAGTGCGATGCCAGCCAGCTGAAATAAATATATTTATCCTTGCCGGATGCCGCCACCGGCGCGGTTTCCCAGGCCATCGTTTTATTGCCGTCGGTACAGCGTACCAGCAATGCGCTGGCGGCATAATGCGGATAGGCCGATGTATAGTTGATGATTTCGCCGCTGATATCGCGCGCGTAGCCCGCCTGCCAGCTGATCTTCCCGAGGTAGGGCACTTCCATTTGTGCACGGCACAGCAAACCATAGCACAGGCTGATGGCGAGCAGCAAATATTTTTTCATAACACAGCGTTTTTATTTTATGATGCCACTCCACTGATCTCTTCGAGTGGCATTCCTTTAGTTTCAGGTATTTTTTTCCACGACAGCCAGAAGGCGAAGGCGCTGCATGCGGCAAACAGCAGGAAGGTAAGCGCCGGGCCGCCATGCAGCAGCAACAGCGGGAAGAACTGGCCTACGATCCAGTTGGCGATCCACAGGCTCATCGTCGCTATCGCGATGGCGCCGCTGCGCACCCTTACCGGGAATATTTCATTGATGATCACCCAGGTAACAGGACCAAACGAAAAGGCAAAGCAGGCGATGAAAGTCATGATAGGCAGCAGCACCAGCCAGCCGCTGGCAAGGTGACCGGCAAACAAAGCTGCGGTAGCCAGCAGCGACAGCACCGCTCCCCCGATCCCCCATAGCAGCAAAGGTTTACGGCCATAACGGTCAATACTATACGTAGCCACCAGGGTAAACAGCATATTCACAATGCCGATGGTGACCTGTCCGCCCAATGCCTGTCCCAGCCCGAAGCCGGCCTGTTCCAGCAGCGAAGGGCCGTAGTAGATCACGGCGTTGATGCCGCTGAACTGCGACAAGGCCGCCAGCAGTATGCCGACGAGCAAGGCTTGCCGGTAATGGCCGCTGAACATATCTTTCAGTTTCACTTGCGCTACCGACAAAGAACTGCGGATCATCGCCATTTCTTCGATGGCTGCTTCCGGCCCGGAGATCTTTGCCGTGATCGCCTGCGCCGCAGCGTAGTTACCCTGCATGGCCAGCCAGCGCGGGCTTTCAGGGATCATGCCGCTCATCACCAGGAACAACAATGCGGGTATCGCGCTTACGGCAAACATGTATCTCCATATCTCATCTCTGAATAAAAAATACTCCTCGCTATCTCTCCACGGTTGTATCATCGCATTGGAAAAATAAGCCGCGAGTATACCGATAGTGATGGCCAGCTGATAATAGGTGACCATCCTGCCACGCAGCGAAGGCGGCGCCAGCTCTGATATGTACATCGGCGATATCACAGATGCCGCACCGATGCCGATGCCGCCGATCAGCCGAAAAAAGATAAGACTATAGGCATTGCCTGCGAAGGTGCAGCCAATGGCCGACAAAGCAAATAACAGCGCCGACAACAACATCACCGGCCGCCGTCCGAAACGGTTGCCCATCCATCCGCTCATGGATACGCCGAGGATACAACCCGCCAGCGCCGATCCCACGAAAGAGCCTTCCAGCAAGGCATCCATGTTATACAGTACCCGTACATAAGGGATCACGCCGGAGATCACCGCGGTATCAAAGCCGAAAAGAAAGCCTCCCAGTGTAGCCGTAAACGTTAGTAACCGCAGGTACCGGGCGTTGCGGACAGATGATGTCATAAGTTCAGTTTTTCATATCATCAGCAACATTCGTCTTTCACGTAAGCCACTACCAGAAAGGCCTTGCCTTGCCCTTCGTAGTGAACGTTGTACACGGGCGCCGATGCCGGCGCCACGAATGTTTCTGCAAAGTGGAATATTTCATCAGATACCGGCGTATGCACCCTTACCGCATCGCCTGCTACCAGCATACAAACGTGGCATTGACCATTGGTAGGTATCGCTATGCTGCCGGTAAATTCGTAGCGGTCTACCGTATAAAAATGAACCGGGTGCGTAGGCAAATGCACTTTGCGCCCTTGTTCCCAGGTAGCTACCGTTTCCGGTTTAGCTATCAGTTCCTGCTTTACTTTCTCTCCCTTGCGGTCGAAATACAGGTTATTGAAAGCGTGCGTAATATTGATGGGACGTGGTTTTCCATCAAGGCCGGGCCGCAGCCAGTCGTACATTTTAAAAGTGAAAATGTAAGGCGTGCTGCTGATCTCCAACACCAGGTTATTTTTTCCTGAAGCATGTACGGTGCCGTTGGGGATCAGGAAAAGATCATGTTTTTGTGCCGGATGCACCTGCACATATTGCTCCGCCGCCAGCGGGATGCTGCGTTCCTGCGCATCTTCCAGCGCCTGCCGGAACTGCTGCGGATCGATGTTTTCCTGGAAGCCGAGATACACTTCCGCATCCGGTGCGCAATCGAGGATGTAATAAGTTTCGTCTTGCGTGAACGACTCTCCAAAATGTTCACGGATATATTCCGTACGTGGATGGCATTGTATGGAGAGATTGCCGCCGTTGAAGGTATCGAGGAAATCGAAACGTATCGGGAAGGCAGCACCGAAGCGGGCAGCGGCTTTGCCGAGCAGCTTTTGATGATCGTGGTACAGGAGGAAATCGAAAGAGGTTTCCAGCAAGATACCATCGTGTTCGAGCACGATGCCATTTTCAGGTGTGATCAATTCGAAAGACCAGGCATAATTGGGAGATTGCGGGTCGAGCCCGGCGAGATGTTGTTTCATCCACTGGCCGCCCCATACGCCGGCTTCAAACCAGGGGCGCGCCCGGAAAGGCTGATGCAGCATAGCTTCCAGCGCTTCGCGGAAAGCGGCGCCGGTGGTCCAGGTGATATCGTGCACACGTTGTTCGTCTACAATGAAAGCTATTTCGGGCAAGAGGCCGGCTTTGTGCTCATTGAGCGCGGGCCAGTCGGCGAAGTAAAAACGTTTATACATCTGCACCGGATCATCCGCAGCGGCAGCCCCCAGGTTGGTGATGCTGCCTGCGCGCATGCGGTACTGTATTTCATTCTTGGGCACATCGAGATAGATGAGCAGGCCATCCCAGCCGCTCAGCGCGGCGCCGGTACCATAGACGATATTGATATCAGCTGCTTCATCCGCATGTAACATGCCCAGCTTAGACGTGTCAAAAAAATCGCGGAGCGTGCCGGTGAATTTTTTCCCGAATACGGGATCATCGCCATTGAGCGATGCTTGCAGCATCTCGTCTATGCTGGCAGCGGGTTTCAGGCAGGCGCTCACATCGTACCAATAAGCGGTGCGGCCTTGTTGCTGCAAGGCGGCGCCGAGCCGTGTGCGGAAAGGCTCCCACAGCACGCCGCCGTAGCCGTCTATCACAACATATTTTGCATGGGCGATCTGCGCGGCGAGCGTATCGAATCCGCTATAGATCGCTTGTGGCGTATGAAAAGAGGGAAAGATATCATAGCCGCCGGCCGGTGTTTTGTGCACCGGCAGCAAGGGCTGGTTGGTTTTCCTGAAATGCGTTTGTTGCGTTGTTTGTGCTGTTGGTATCATGCCTGCGCCATTTATGATCAGCTGTTCTGTATCGTCCGTAAAAATTATTTGTGTGTGCAGATGCCGCCGTAGCTGCGGAGCGAAGAGGTGTTGCGCCTTTGCGATGCTGCCGCCGATCACCAGGGTATCGCAGCGGAACCTTTCGATCCATGGTTGCAGGAATGCGCAAAGGTTGGCCGCAAAGGTATCAAACAGCTGCGCCGCTGCTGGTGGATGTGCTGTTACCAGCTCTTTCACGGAGGCCACCTTTTCTTCTGCCATCCTCTCAAATGCCTGTAGGAACCAGCGGGTGGAGAAGTAATCATCAGCGATCCCTTCTTTAAATGGCTCGCAATAAAAAGCTGCCTGTGCGGGTATGTCGGGATGCGCGTGCAGCAGCTGGCCATCGGCGTAGAATGCAGAGCCGAAGCCGGTTCCCAGCGTCAGGAAGATACAGCGCGCGTTGCCGAGCTGCATTGCTTCATGACAAGCGGCGGCAAAGCAATGGGCATCGTTGGCGAAGCCTATGGAGAAGCGGTTATTAAAAGCGGCTTCCAGTGCGGCTTTCAGGTGCAGTCCGAAAGTTTTTTCAAATTTGTTGCCTACGCCGCTGATGGCGCTTACGCCCTTTCCATAATTAAAAGGGCCGGGGAAGGCAATGCCAACGCTGCTTACCGGGTAGCCGGGCGCCAGCAGCGTATGGATACAATCTTTTATGGTTTCCACAATAGTGGCAGCATCCGCATGACTGTTGACCGGCCGCGTAACGCTATGCCCGCTGATGCCTGTCAGCGCCGCGCTGATATGGCTGCCACCCACATCCATCCCGATACGGTACTTATTCATTGTTCACTGTTCTTATTGTGGCCGTTTGATCTCTATGCTATAAGTAAAGCAATCGGCGCGATACCAGCAGATGTTGAACTCTACCGGTTTTCTGCCCGCGTCGAGCACTACCCTCCTTCTTTCCAGTACAGGCGCGCCTTTGGTGATCTGTAGCAATGCGGCGATCTTTTCGCTGGCGGCAATGGCCCTGATCTCTTCCTGTGAGTATACCGGTACGATATGATGTTCGGCATCCAGCATTTCGTATAGCGGGCGACTGAAATCATCAGCTTCACTGAGGCCGGTGCGTGGATGGAAGAAAGATTCGAAATATACCATCGGCTTCCTGCCGGTGCTGCGTATACGTTCGAGGCATACGATGGCGGTGGCGGGCGCGATCTGTAATTGCTTTGCGGTATCGGCATTGGCTTTCACGGTGCTCACCTTGTGTTTGAGCGTTTTAAACGGGATGCCTTTATCTTCCATCTCGTGCGTGAAGCTGTACCAGCTGCTGAGGTCTGTGGTGATCTTCTTTTTCTTCACGGTGGTGCCGGAGCGCTTCCTGCGTTCGAGCAAACCGTCTTTCACCAGGTTGGCGATGGCCATGCGCAGGGTGTTGCGGGAGATGCCCCAACGTTTGGCCAGGTCTGTTTCTTTCGGAAACTGGTCGCCTTCGCGGAAGTGGTTATCGCGGATCAGTTTGCGCAGCTGCTCCTCCGCCTGCTGATGCAAAGGCGTGCGGCTGTCGTGATCCAACAATGGTATTTTGTTCATATGTGCGAACATATTACTTTTTTACGAGCCGGAAAAATTTAAAATAAAAAACCTCCCGCGGGCGAACCGCAGGAGGATTTGAGCTCGTATCTCTTAATCATTGGTTCACCTTATAGTAGCAATACCTTGTGGGGTAACGCGCACCTTTATACTTTGCCCTGCCGGCACATTCACATGCGGCCAATGCACGAATGCCGTATAATCCAGTGGCAGCGCCGCCTGCCGCGATGTTTCCGCCATCACGGACACGGAGGCGTCAAAGGCGCTTGGATTGGTAAGCGACAGCACCATGCCAAGGGCATCTCCCGACAACATATTTGCTTTTACATGATCAAAAACAAATACTTCTTTTTTATCGGTGTTGATATAAATACCGGGAATCTCCAGCGCCATGAGCATGCCATTGGTTTCTGTCCAGGAGTTGCGGGTATTGATGAAATTACCCGTAGCGCCCTTCCCTTCTGCATCGCTGGGCTGGATACGCTCCATGGAGGAACCGGTGAGGTAGCGTGTGGTGAGATGCCCGGGCATATTCACCGCTTCGGCATGCGCATGCTGGATATCGCGCAACAGTGCGGCATAGGCAGGATTGCCGGTGGCGCGGAATAATTTAAAGAGCGCGTCGCCGGAAGAGGTGCAGATACCAGGTGCGGCGTGTTTGTTCTGAATGCTGGCAAATACGGCGCCGGCCATATGGCAGCCCAGGCGCTGTATCTCGCTACCGGATGGAAAAACAGGATCATAGGAAAGCGTCCATGTAGCACAAAGGGCAGCCTGCGTTTCGGCCCTCTCCAGCCATCGACGGTCCTTGCTGTGGTAATACATGGCCATGAGCGATTCGAGGAAAGCGAATGCCGATTCAGAATTGGCATCCTGCGAAATATCCCCGCAGTCGCCTCCTGTGAGGCCCTGCTTTTCAACATCACGGAGGTAATAAAAGGCGGACGCATCTTGCGCGATCGTCGTCCATTTCCTGACGTGGAAGTAGCGGGAAGCCAGGACCAGTCCTGCCGGTACAATGGCGCCCGCGGTGGAATTATATACGGCTATCTCCCCCGTTTCCGGAGCGATATACTGACCAAATTCGTGATGTGCCTCCCAGCTGTTGGCAAAGGCTGCTGCAAGCCGCTGTGCCGCCTGTTCCCAGGCCGGCTTGATAGTATTGCCATAACCCTGCGCCTTCAGCAGCAGCAAGTGCTTCATGAGCCAGAACAACACATCGCCATTCTTCCTTACCATGGCCTGCAAAGCGGGAAAGGCAGGATTCATCTTTTCCGGGCGCAGCGCGCCATCAGCGGTGATACCGCCATAGAAGTAGCCGCTCTTGCCCTGTAATTTTGCAACAACAAAATCCAGCTCTTCTGCTACATGTTGTCTTTCCTTTGCGTCGTTCAGCGCGAGCATGGGGTAAGTATTCATCATGCCGCTCACCCACCCTAACTGAAAATCGTTGTTGTTTTCCGGCTTGTAATAGCTGCCGGCAGGCGCCTTCACGAAATTGCCTTTGCAGATGGCAGCGGCAGATTGCAGCTCCTGGCTCATAGGCAGGATATTACGCGGATCGTTGGGCGCGCTCAATGCTTTACGCACCTGCATGAATTTGTTCAGCAAGGCAGGAATATTGACTGCATCGAATACCAGCATCCGGAAATGCAGCGCTACACTGTCGCCCGCCTGCCAGTCGGGCGCCCGGTCGCCGCTCGGGTGAAAATCGCCGAAACCGGCCGCCAGTTTTCGTACAGCCGGCGCCGTTATCTCTATGGTACAGCTGTCCTTTCTGCCGTTCTCCATGATATTAAGGCCGCTGTTGCCAAAACGTGTTTGCTGGGTAGTCAGCAAGATGAAGCCTTTTTGCTGCGCTGGCGCGAAGAAACAAATGGCCGGCGTAGCTGCATTGCCCGTTTGCAGGGCGATGCACGAAGCTTGCCCGCTATCGGGCGACAGCTGCGGGTTGTTGGAGATGGTGAGCGGCACGGCAGGATTGTAATACATATCCGCCGGATATGGCGGGTTGTAACCATTACCGATCACGCGGTAGCGATTACCATTGTACACGATGGCCGGCGCCAGCACATAGTTACGCGGGCTCCACCGGCTGAAATCCAGTGATACTGCCAGCGCCGTTTGCGAGGCGGCGCCTGCTGTTAGCGTACATACCATTTCAATGTCCGCTCCGTCCTTCACCGGAGTACTGGCTATTTTCAGCCGCCATGGCCCGTTACCGGAAGCCGGCAACTGCTGCATTGCTATCAGTTCCGTGCCCTTAAAATGCCGTACGCTCACGCGCAAGGCGCCGTGTAAATCTTCGAGGAGCGTTTCGCTACCTCGTTGTGCCATGCCGCTCGTGCTAATGCCTAACAAGGCCAGGAGGCCGTACTTTCTCATCTGCCTTATCTATTATATTTTCTCTGTTGATGCGATCGTAGTGCGTACCCATTCCATGCTGCCACCACTACCGCTATATGTAGCTTCGATGGCTGTCAGGCCATCCAGGGCTTCCGGCAGGATCACTCTCAGGCTGTTACGGTTGGCATCAGCGATATATAACTGATGCTGTTTGCAGATAATGAATTGTTTATCTGTCAGTGGCTGATCGATCACGATCTCGCGCTTGCCATTTTTCAATATCAATTTATTTACCACTGTGCCTTTCTGCAAATGCAGTCGTATAGACCATTCCAGCAGTTTTCCTTTGGCGGGGAGCTGCAACTGTTGGCCATTTCTATCCAGCGGCAACTGTTCCAGCCGGTCTTCTTTCAGGGTATAAAGCGTATAGCCCTTACCGTGCTTTTCCAGGTGAAACTTGCGGTCGAGCTGTTTCAATTTGGCTTTGAGTGCAGGCGTGAATATGTTTGCCGCCCTGGCATCTTCCCAGGTGCGGAAAGCATCGAAGAAAGCGGCTTTCTCCCCGCTGCGCTCTACTGTTTCCTGGCTCAAACCCAGCATGTACATGGCGTTCCAGCCGATGGCCTTGGCCTGTAAATTCTCTCCGTCATATAAGCTCCAGGCGGGAGAGAAATTGATGATGCCAAATGTAGCGGGGAAATAATTGCTCTCGAACACATAACGCATATCTTTCCCTTCAATGCCCCATTTGTTGTGCACAGGATCAAACATATGATCGCCGCCGCCCACATTGCAAACGCTCATATAGTGCCAGTTGCCTTCATACACGCAGGAGCCCATCACGCGAAGGTAGACGCCGCCGTTTTGATGATAGGTATCGAATAATTTCCGGAAGAACTGTTTGAAAGAATATTGTCCGTGACCTTGATAGATGCAGCTTTCCAGGCCATCGAAATCGATATAGTCCATACCGCCTTCGGTAAGCCAGCGGCCATAGTAAGCGGCATAGTTTTGTTGCAGGTGCATATCCGGCGCAAAGCCGCGGTAGCAGTTGGGTTGCAGCTTCACAATGGTATCGCCGGCCTGGTGCGCGCTCCTGGCGCTGCCGTAAAGGCCGCGCTTCACCTGCTGAAAGGTATAGGGGTAAGTAGTGGTGATGCCATTGTACCCGATCAGTTCTTTCCCGATCTTCAATACATTGGTATGATTGCCTTCCCATCCGCCAAACTCGTTGAAGTACGCGGTATCTGCCACACGGATCAGCGTATCTGCTACGCTGATCGCCTGCGTAAGCACCGTTCGTTGCATGATGGCGAGACTGTCGCTGGGAACGGGCGCTACATCGCTGTTATTATCCGGTTGCAGAAATTCGCAAAGGGTATGCAAGCCATAGCGGATACCTTTGGCTTGCATGGCGGCGCCGAAGGCTGGAATCGTCATCGCAGCGCTATTGAGGCTGATCTTTTTATGCCCCCAGCGATTAGCGGGATTGGGATAGTATTCGCCCCAGCCCTCATCCTGCACCGCTTTCACGCCCAGTTGCGCAGCATAGGATGCAAGACTGTCGTGCGTTCCCCACCAGGCGATATCCGTCCGGAAGGATGCCGGATCCTTGATCCATTTGCCTTCCATCGTGGGATGCGGCAGCCCTTCTTTCAATACTATTTTTTCTATTGTCTGGAGTCCTAATGAATCAGGACAAGCATACAGGGCAACGGCGCTTCCTTTGAAATCCGCATCCACCGGCAATACCAGCTGGTAACGGGCGGAATTGTAGCCACCGTCGAGGTTATCGGGCAATACCGGGAAGCGGATCATCTGTTCTTTCCGGCGGTTGCGGGCGTGCATACAGATAGCGCTACCGAAGGCAGGCTCCAGCCAGGCGGCATTGCCATAGTTCATGCGGAAATATTCTTCCGGCTGTGAATAGAAGGCAATATCATTGGTACCATCGCCACCGATCTTGAAAGTTTGTCCTTCCCTGAGATGCGGTGGCAGCGGGTATTTCACCGGGTCGGGGGAATGGATGTAATAGTAGGTAACGGGCATATCGCCATCAGTTGGCGGCCCGCTGGTGGTGTTATCATCCAGCGCCATCATACCGATGGCGAAATGATCATCTCTCACCACCCCGATGATCTCGCCAATCGTTTTAGCGATCGTGGTATTATAAGGTCCCCACACGATGTTGTCAACACCTTCCCCATGTTGTATGTTGATGAGCTGTAGTTTCAGGTAGCGATCTTTGGGCGCCACGCTGACCCTTGCGGTGATATTACCGTCGTAGCGCAGTTCCACTTCCTGGCGCGCATCATTGAACTGCGCGGCTTGTGGCCGGAGTACGGCCTTGCCTTTATAGAGGCTTAGCAAAGCAGATGGCTTGCCGGAGAAACAATATTCTTTCTTCGTCTTCTTGTCTTTGATCGAGATAATCTCTCCTTTCGCATTGATGGCGATGGTGGCATATGCCGTCTGAAAAGCCTTCTGCTGCGCGGTTACGCGCAGACAGCAGGCCATCATCATCATCACTGTTATAAACCGTCGTTTTATCATAAAAAATAATTATCCTTACTGTAATGGATCGAAAGATCCTCCCCATTCTATATTCTGTTGCAGCACATTTTTAGATTGCGACAACTGCGATGGCGGTATGGCATAGAACCAGTGGTGGAGGTCCAGGTTGAATTTGAATGCGGGATCGCCATCGAGGTTATCGATATAATTAGCGGTAAACTTCGCTCTCACGGCGGCGCTCATGATATTATCGGTTGGCGATACCATCATACCGTCTTTGAGGGTGATATAGAGTCCATGCCGGGCGCCCTGACTATTGAGGATATCAAAGCGTTTCCAGCGGCGGAGGTCACCGAAGCGTTTATTTTCGAAGGCAAATTCCACCTGTCGTTCGCGGATGTAGGCTTCGCGGATATCTGCCTGTGCGGCCGCGGTGATGCCATAGTTACCATCAGCGTTGGCGCTGATGCCGGCGCGCTGGCGGATGTTCTTCAGCACCTGCAAGGCCTCTGCTGGTTTATTGATTTCATTGGCACATTCACCATAGTTCATCAGCACTTCGGCGAAGCGGATCTCGGGCCAGTCGATCTGTGCCTGTCCGCCCAAACCGGCTGTCACCGTAGTATCCAGGCCTTTGCGATCGAAGAAGCCGGTAATACCGGGATTGCCGGGCATACCGGGATGTATCACATTGAGGATATTGACATAACGGTTGCCGGCGGCATCATATCTCCATACATTCCAGAAACTGTTTCCTTTAACATATATCGGCGCAAGCTCGTCGGGAGCGGGATACGGGGTACCGCCAACGAAGATGGTCGTATAGAAACGATCATCGCGGTTGGTATAAAAATCCGTGAGGAACTGTGCGTTATAGGCGGGCGCCAACAACTGGTTCTGATCGAACTGCATGGGCGAGCCGTCGCGTTTCGGGAATGCCAGCAGCAGCGACAGCAAAGGCTGGTTATTGTTGGAAGCGTCTTTGGTCAAGGGTTCCGGGCGAATGCCGTTGAAATTATTCGGGTGACTGGGATAGAAGAACTGGTTGACCATGATCACCTCTTTATTTTGTTTCTGGTACCAGAGGTTACGGTAAGAAGGATGGAGCATATATCCTTGCGCTACGGCATAATCTACTGCGGCTTTGTTGGCGTCGTAGGCGGCCTGCCAGCGGGCGGCGCTATTGGAAGGATTGAAGAGCGGGCTGGCATAATGCAGCAATACCCTTCCTTTGAAGGCCATGGCCGCCACTTTGGTGATGCGGCCATAGTCTGCATCCGGGTAAGCGCCGGGCAGCACGAGGATGGCGCTGTCGAGGTCTTTTACGATCTGCGCCATGCACTCCGATGTTTTGTTGCGCGGCACGAACAGAGAATCGATATTGGCAGCAGATTGTGTGTGCAGGATGAGCGGTACGCCTCCTACTGCATTCACCATATTCCAATAGGACCATGCGCGCCAGAAGCGTGCTTCGCCCGCCAGTCGTTGCCGGGTGCCATCCGCTATCACGCCGGCTGGAACTGTAGCCAGTTTGTCGAGAAAGAAATTGATCTTGTCGATGCTGTTGTAATTAAGACTGGAAGTAGTGGTGGACACTGTTACGATCCCTCTTAAATAATCAGAAAGGGATTTAGCGGTGGAGATGCCTTCATCGGATCTGTCGCCGTTAAAGGGCCATCCTGGCATCAGGCCGCCGTAGATATCGCTGAGGAATGCTTTGATCATCGTAGAGTCTTTCCAGACGTTGTCCGGATTCAGGTTGCCTGTGTTCACATAGTCGAGCCCCTTGCGGCAGGACGTAATGCCCGCCAGCAGCACAGCGCAAAGGAATACCGGTATATATCTTTTATTGGATCGCATAGTTGTTACATTTAGATGTTAGAGCGTTATGTGCGCGCCGAAGTTGAAGGTTTTCATAATGGGATAAGAGAACCCGTCCACCATTTCCGGATCATAGAACGCTTTGTTGAATTTGCTGATCACAAACAGGTTGGAGCCGGAGAAATAAAATTTTACGCCTTGCAGTCCGATGTGTTTAACCACGCTTCCCGGCAGTGAATAGCCCACGCTGAGGAAACTGAGGCGGAGATAGGCGGCATTCTTCAGCCAGAAGGTGCTCTGGTCGTTGGTAACGCGGCGCGTATCATCATTGGCGGAATAACGGATCGGCAGAGAAGCGTTGGTATTAGTGGGCGTCCATCCATCGGTGTACCATTTTTCCCACATTCGGTTCCATTCCACGTTGCCATCAACCAGGCTGTTCACAAAGCGCCACTGGTGCATTCTGCCGCTGAAAGAGGCGCTTACGGAGATGCCTTTCCATTCAGCGCCGAAGTTGAGGCCGAGGTATACCGGGTTATTATTTGGCTTCACCGCTTTCAAATCCCAATCGTCGATGATACCATCAGGTTTACCATTCGGACCACTGATATCCTGGTATACGATCTGTCCGGGTTTGGGCGTGATGCCGTAATAGGTATAGCCCGGATGCGCCGCCAGGAAAGCGTCTACAGCGGCCTGGTCGCGCAGGATACCGATCGCTTCGCGCGTTACGATCATATTAGTGGCATGCCCTACTGTTTTTTGATAGGGATAAGTGATGTTCTCATCTTTGATCACATATTTAGCGCCGCCATACGATGCATTGATATTGGCATAGTATTTCACTGCATGGTCTTTATTTTCATATCCCAGCACCAACTCCATTCCTTGCGCCCGCATCTGGCCATAGTTGCTGCTGGGCAGCGAACGGCTGAAAGTGGGCGGCACTGCCGCGATACGCTGACCGAGGATATCATATGTTTTCACATTATAGTATTCCAGCGTGGCGTTGAAATGATCCAGGAAATGCGCGTCTACACCGGCATTATAGCTCAATGATTTTTCCCAGGTAAGTTTCTCATTCACGATGGGGCCATAGGTGATACCGGCATTGGTAGCAGGGCTGGTGCCAAAGTAGGCGCTGTTGCCATTCTGATAAGATTGCTGCCACTGCCATCCGCCAACGAGGTCATTGCCGGTGAGGCCCACAGAGGCGCGCAGTTTCAGGAAATCGACGCGCGATTTTATATGTTTGAAGAAAGGTTCTTCAGAGATCACCCATCCTGCGGAGCCCGAGGGGAAAAGCCCCCAGCGCTTGTCGTAAGCAAAGTTCATAGATCCATCGTAACGGTAAGCGAAGGTAGCGAGATATTTGCCGGCATAATCATAGAAGGCCTGCCCTACCCATGATCTTCTGCCATTCGTCAACTCGGATCTGCCGCCAACATAACCATTGATACGATCGGTGCTGGTAGCCCACCACTGATCGGTGAGATACACCGGGAAATTATCGCGGCCTGCCTGTACGCCGCCACTTTTGTATTCATAGCCTTCATATATCAGCATGCCTTGCACATGGTGCTTCCGGAAGCTTTGCTCATAGCCGATCTGGAAATTATACTGCCCGAAGTTATACCAGTTATAATCTTCTTCCAGGAAGTTCTTGGATATCTGCGATGATCTCTTGAACGCGATCACATCTGCATCATCTGTACTGATCTGTCTTACGCCCGTATTCTTCATCACCCACATATTATATTGCGTTTCGAAGTACTTGCTGCGGTAATTGTTATAGGTTTTGTTATACTGCGCGCTGGCGTATAATCCCGGCACATGCGGCACGTGGTACGTCAGTTTCAGGTTCACGGCGGATTGCAGGTAGTTCTGTTTCAGGTAGCCGCCATCGCCTCTGGCTTCTGCGCCTACGTTACCGATCCAGCCATAATCGATCGGGTTGCCGTTCTTCGTCCATACGGGTTGCTCGGGTTGCCATAACAATTGTTTGCGGTACAAGCCATTCACATCATAGGAAACTGAGGACTGTGGCGGGCCGTAGGTGAGGTTGTTATTGAGCGACAGACCGGCAAACAATTGCAGGCTGTCTGTTACCTGCGCGGTGAGGTTGGCGCGTACATTATATTTTTCATAGGTGAGGTTGGTCATGGTGCCGCCTTGCTTGGTGTAGGAACCGCCCACGAAATATTTCACTTTGTCTGTACCGCCGCTCACGTTCAGGTTATGCGTGCGGATATAAGGATCTTTCCATACGGCATCCAGCTGGCTGTAACCCCATCCGTTGTTGATCTTTTTAAAATAATCGAAATCGGATGCTGTCCAGATGGAATTGGAATTGGGATTGATGCGGTTATAGATCTCGCCGGTTTCGATGGCGCTGGTGAGCGGCGCATTGCGTCCGCGTTTATCAAAGCCGGTATTAAAAGAGTAGCTGATCTTGGGGATGCCGCTCTTGCCGCGGATGGTGGTTACCACTACTACGCCGCCCGCAGAGCGGGAGCCGTACACGGCGGCGGCGGCGGCATCTTTCAATACGGATATATTATCTACTTCGTTAGGACTGAGATTATTGAAATCATTTGCGCTGCTGATCACGCCATCGATCACGAACAGCGGCGGCTGGCCGTTCCAGGAGCTGGCGGTTCTGATGTTGATGCTGGCCATAGTGCCGGGTATGCCGGAAGGCGTGCCGATGTTGACGCCTGGCATCTGACCGGCCAACAGTGTGGCCATGGAGGTGGTGGGCGCATCACGGCGTTCTTCGTTCACTTTCATGGTAGCCACAGAACCGGTGACCAGGGATTTCTTTTGTGTGGCGTAACCCAGCACCACTACGTCTTTCAGGTCGGAGGTTACTTGCTTTAACACAATATTCATCACGGTGTTGCTGGCGATGATGGTAAGAGGTTGATAGCCCGTCATGCTTACTTTTAATCTGGAGCCGAGCGGCGCCAATATCTCGGCTTTACCGTTGTTATCGGCAACGGCGTGTTTGCCAGCGCCGCCTATCTCCATGATGGTGGCGCCAGGGAGGCCTGTTCTTGTGGAATCTGTGATAATAATTTTGATGGCAGTAGCCTGCTTGTTCTGGCAAAAGGCGCTGCTGACGTAACACAGCAGGCATAGCAATGCCAGTATCGACATGAGCAATTTAGATTGGTTCATAGCTAGAATTGTAATAGGTGGTGAATACGAAGACGTCTCCAACAACTCGATCGCGGTACATGTAGCAATGATGTAAATTTCGAACTTGCGCAAAGCCTTTACAACCCCTTATTTGACCAATACCTATACTTTTTTTGCCGGGTGGAATGCTAAATAAGTATTACTTTTAGCTATGCAGTACATCTACGAGAATTTCACGTTCCCTGCCGACCAATCCTTTACCATCCGGTCAGAATTCCTGGAGATCAGGAAACACACAGCGTTGAAATCACATGTGAACTTTGAGATCGCCTTGCTGGAGAATTGCAGTGGCAAACGTTTTATCGGGGATCACATCCATGATTTTGAAGGTACAGAACTGGTGCTGCTGGGCAGTTACCTGCCGCATTGCTGGCAATATTATCACGTCATAGACCCGCAGGAACCGTCACAAGCTACGGTGATCCACTTCTTCCCGGATTTTCTCGGGCGGCAGCTGCTGGAAAAACCGGAAGCCAGGCAGCTCAACTCATTATTTGAAAAAGCCGCAAAAGGCGTGTTGTTCAGCGGCGCTACAGTATTACAGGCGCAAAGTATCATGAAGCAGATGCTCTATGCTTCCGGTCTTACGAGAGCTGCGCTGATGCTGCAATTGCTCGATGTATTGTCGCAGTCGCCGCATGCGGAAGTGCTCTCCTCCCCTTATTTCAATGCAGTAGAAAATTCCGGTGAAGCCAACAAGATCAATAAAGTGTTTGATCATATCTTCCGCCATTTCAGGGAAGAGATCGTGCTGCAGGATATAGCAGACCTGATACCCATGTCCTCAGCCGCATTTTGCCGTTTCTTCAAACGAAAAACCAACCGTACGCTGATTGATTTTGTGAAGGAAGTGCGCATCGGTCATGCCGCCAAACTATTGCTGGAAGGGCGCCATAATGTGGCCGAAGCCTGCTATCTGAGCGGGTATAACAATATCTCCAATTTCAATAAACATTTCAAAGATATCAAAGGCGTATCGCCGCGCGATTTCATAAAGCGTTACAAGGACCAGGCCGCGGCTATTCCTGCTTAAACTCGTAGAAGGGCTTCGCTTCTACCCAGGTCTCTCCTGCCTTTGTGCCGGCCACGCCTTGCTGGAACTGTCCCATGAGGCGGTTCCACTCCACACAACGCGGACTATATGATTCCGCTACTTTGCCCATCTGTTGCAGGTTAGCGCCGGCGGGCACTACGATCTTCATCACCAGCAAATGTTCGTAACGGTATAATGTAATTTTTTGATAGCCCGCTTTTTTGAAGCCGGCTTCTACTTCCGGCCATACCTGCTGATGATAGTGCAGATAGGTTTGCAATGCTTGCTCGCCCGGCATGATGTTCACCACAAAAACTTTTTCTTCCAGCTTCACCCCTTGCTTAGCGCAGCTGCAAAGGCAAGCCAGTAAAGCCATCCATAGAACTGTTCTCATCGTCATTTTTATTTATTTCAAAAACAGGTAGATCATTACCATCACCACCGCTAATATCGCCCATCCCATCCACACTTTCCGTGAAGCGCCGCCAGCAAGGTTTTCAGCTGCCGGCGGCAAGTGATCTTCTACGGTTGAATGTGACGTGCACAGGGTGACAGTTATCAATAAAGCTGCTAATCCGGCAAATAAATAAACGGATAGCACAAGGAAATGCGGCCAGAAACCTTTGTAGGGAAAGCTGAGGAGGTAGCAGATGCCGATCAGCAAACAGCTGCAACCACCACCGTATAAGGTAGTGATCACGGCTCTTCTGTTGGTCTTCTTCCAGAAAATAGCCGCCAGAAATACCACTGATAAAGGCGGCGCAAGGATAGACACCATCCCTTGCGTGATCTCGAACAGGCCCTTGCCTGAACACATGAAGATCGCCGCTACGCCGATGGCCAGCAAGGCTGCCGCCACCGTTACCCCACGCCCGATGCGCGTGCGGGCACGCTCATCGGTGCGGGTAAATTGCGCCACCACATCCAGCGTAAATACGGTACTGAATGAATTGAGACCGGATGATACGGTATCGATCAAAGCCGCGATGAGCGCGGCAATGCACAGTCCGCGCAAGCCGTCCGGCATCAGCTGTTTCACCAGTGTGATATAGGCATTGTCGGCGGTAGTGATATCGCTATACAGGACAAAACAGATCATACCCGGCAAGAGGAAAATGAGCGGTGTGATGATCTTCAGCATCGCGATGAACATCGCGCCATATTGCCCTTCCCGCAGGTCTTTGGCGCCGAGCAGCTTCTGCACGATCGTTTGATCGGCGCACCAGTAGTAGATAGCCACCACCGGGTAACCGGCCAGTATGGCCATCCAGGAGTATTCGTGATCGTCAGGGCTATGCAGGAGCTTCCAGAAATCCGGCGGCAAGGGATGCGCCGCGGCAGGCGCGCGTTGCATACGGAGGAAGGCCAGCACCGTCATTACCAACGAAGAGATGATGATGATGACAGATTGAAAGATGCCTGTACGCACCACCGCCCTGAAACCGCCTGCTGCCGTGTAACTGGTGGCAATCATGGCGATCAGCACCACGGCATATAGCAGGTGGCATCCCAGCACCTGCGAAATCACCAGCCCGCCCGCATACAGCGCGCTGCCCAGCCATACCACCAGTATCGACACCAGGCTATAGATCACGAGAAAATTATACGCGCCTTTTCCAAAGCGGTGCAGGAGATATTGTGGAATAGTGCTGATACCTGCAGAGAGATATTTAGGCAGGAAGAACATGGCCAGCAACAAGAGGAATATCCAGGCCAGCCATTCGAAATTAGCGCCCACCACACCGTGGGAGAAACCGAGGCTGGTCATGCCGATGAGCATCGTCGGGCCTGCGTTGGCGCTGAACATAGAAAAGCCGATCTGCCACCAGCGCAGCGAACGGCCACCCAGGAAGATATCCTGCCGGCCGGCCTTGCCCAGGTAAAAACCAAAGGAGAACAAGGCAACAAGGTAGATGATCAACACGGTATAGTCCACACCAGCGAGTAATACTTTCACAGGCAAAACTTAAAGATCATAATGATACAATTGGCAAATATTTTTTGACATTCTGCTTGTCCCAATTACAATGCTTCACAATTTTATTATCGCGCGCCGCCCGCTCCCAGTCGACCCGTACAGGCAGGCCTGCTATTTCCGGCAATACGAAATGTCCTTTCTTCCATTCGGGGCATACGCTGAAATATTGTTCCAGTCCCCGCATGATGGAATACATGTATTCCACTTCGCAGGCTTCGTCCGCCGTCGCCATCAGCGAGGCGGTGAATAAAGAGTAGCCGCCGGAAGAAAAGTCCACTCCTGTTTTTGCGGCGAGGTCGCGTACTTCCATCCACTCCTTCACGCCGCCGAGATGATTGGGCACCGGTTGCAGGTGCTTTACGCCCATGCTCACCAAGGTAGGAAACAGGCGGGATGTACGTTCGGATTCACCGAAGGAAATTTTCAGCGAAGTGTTTTTACACAGGATGCCGATCTGTTCAAATGCGGCGGAGTGGATCGGTTCCTCGAACCAGGCGATATTTTCTTCTCCCGCCATCTCTGCAAATTGTAATGCCTGTTCGCCGGTCCATATCTGGTTGGCATCTACTGCCAGCCTTATCTCTTTGCCTAAAAGGCTTCTCACGAACTTCACGCGGGCAATATCTTCTTTCATCACCGTGCCGAAAGCCTTGCCCACTTTCATTTTGTAGCAATCTATGCCGGCATCTGTGAAAAGGCGCACTTCTTTTTCCAGCTCTTGTAAGGTGTAGTTGGTGCCGCCGCCGCTACCATACATTTTTACAGTGTTGCGCTGTGCGTGCAGGTAACGGTGCAAAGGTACGCCTGCGCGGCGTGCAGCAAGATCGTGCAGGGCAAGATCTATCTGTCCTACCAGCGCTGCTGCCGGCCCCCTGAAGCCTTCGTTGCGGATAGACCAATATAACTGCGTGTATAGTTGCTGATATGGCGCCTTGTGGCTGTGCAGCAGGATGGGCAGCAGGCAGTTTTCAAGGATGTTGTTATAACTGCCATATACCGGCGCTTCGCCGATATATCCGTCTTCGTCTTCCAGTGTGATCAATGCCAGGCCAAAAGCAGGAAAAGGCCCCATGGTGGCATCTTGTATAGGTGTTACTGCCGGTGCGGGTTTCAGCTCCCGCAGCTGCACACGGATGATGTTGATGATCTGTTGGTCGATAGTATACAATTACATCAATTTAGCATGTTGACAATCCAATATATTCCGGTAAACAGTTTCCGGCAACGGCCCCTGGCCCAGTTCCGCCATCGTGCCCGATAGTTCCTCACTATTGGATGCGCCGATCACGATCCTGAAATCATGCGGAACGGATAAAAGGAAACGGTGCGCGAGCGCAGACAGCGGCATGGCCTGCGCAGCAGCGATACTTTGCAAAGCCCTGGCAGTGGCCAATGTGCGGGCATCCATCCAGGCGGGCGGCTGTTGCTGCCAGGCAGTATAATTGCTGCCAAGCAATCCCATGTTGAGCGGACTGGCAGCAAAATAATCCATACCTCTTTGGCGGCATTGCGGCAGCCGGTCTTTCAAAGCGGGCGCCCGACACGCATTCAGGCGGTTGAACTCCATGATCACATCAAAGATGCCGGCTGCAATATAGGATTCCAGCCATGCCGGGATATTACCACCCAGGCCGATGCGCCGCGTGAGACCTTGCCGCTTCAGCCGCTGCAACACGGTGATCGCTCCTTCTGCCGATGCAGGCGGCATCGCCTCGGGATCGTGCAGGAACACGGTATCCAGGGCTTCTACACCGAGTGTTTTCAGGGAGTTGTGCAGGCTGTTGAGCATGGCCGCTGCGTTATAATCATACTGCGCCTCATCTGCCGCATATGATCGCAGCCTGCCTACCTTGGTGCTGATAAGCGGCGCTGCGCCGCGCCATTGCCGCAAGGCCCGTCCGAGCAATGTTTCCGCATCGCCGTAGGCGGGCGCG
Organism: Chitinophaga vietnamensis; assembly: GCF_902167635.1. Classification (GTDB taxonomy): domain Bacteria; phylum Bacteroidota; class Bacteroidia; order Chitinophagales; family Chitinophagaceae; genus Chitinophaga; species Chitinophaga vietnamensis. Next base: position 548,634 of record NZ_CABHMS010000002.1, on the reverse strand, counting down.
GTATCCATCGCCGTGATGCCGTTTTCCAATGCCAACAGTATAGCGCGGACAGAAGCCCCTGCATCTATCTTGCCCCAAACGCCTCCCAGGCCTGCTGTCCCCAGCACAATACGTCCGGCATTCATCCAATTTCCAATTATGCGTGATCGAAAAAACTGTTGTTCCGAAGATAGCGCCGTGATCACCGCGCTACAACAACTAAATTGACTATAACCACTATTATTTTTGCCCCTCTTCCAAAATATATACCGCGCAATCATGCGCCGCCAGCGTGCCTTTCAGCGCGCTTACATTTTTGCCGCTCCATACTTCCTGTATACGGAAAGGTTGCCAGAGGTCAAGGTCTTTTTTCAGCTGGATATCGAAAGCGGCATTACTGGCGGCAGTATTAAACACACATACCGCGAAAGCATGGCCCTGCAAGGGTTTCAGCAGCACCTGCAAACTATCTCTCTTCAACACGGTAGTAGCTTGTTTGCCCAAGGCATCCTGGTTGATGGCGATCAGCTGCTTGTTGGTAAGGAGGCGCAGCGTTTCCGCATCGATGGTCCTGAGGTCCATGTTCACCATCAGCGGCGCGGCGAGCATGCACCAGAGTGCAAAATGCGTGCGGTACTCGGTAGTCGTGCATCCTTTGAAACGCCCGTCTACAGAGGAAGAGGAGCCTTTGCCATACAGGCCCACCATCAGCAGGTCGGGATCATTCCAGCCACCGGGGCCTGCATAGGGCGCGAGGTTTTCCTGTTGACGGAATATTTCCATCATGCCGGTGAGATTGGTATTGTGCGATTCCCATACATCGCGGCTATCCCAGGTGGTGCGCCACAGGTGGCCGCCGGCGGCGCGCGCCCAGAGCCAGGGCTTGCGCGGGCCCCATTCGCAGATAGAATAAACGATCGGGCGGCCGCATTTTTTCAATGCATCGCCCATGCGCGCGTAGCGCGCGAAAGCGGTAGTTACATCTTCCGGCGCATTGCAATAATCATACTTCAGGAAATCGATGCCCCAGCCTGCGAAGGTGCGTGCATCTTCTTCTTCAAAGTTGTAGCTGCCGGTAACGCCGCCACAGGTGAGCGGCGCCGCATCTGAATAGATGCCGAGCTTCAGCCCCTTGCCGTGCACATAGTCCGCGAGGTATTTCATACCATGCGGGAAGCGCTCCGGATCGGGATAGAGCTGATTGTGTTTATCTCTCCCACCCACCCAATGATCATCGATCACGAGATATTGATAGCCGGCGGCTTTCATGCCGTTGGCGGCCATGGCATCGGCCATATCTTTGATCACCTGCTCGCTTACGCGGGCCTCGAAAAAGTTCCAGCTGTTCCAACCCATCGGCGGGGTGAGCGCCAGCGAGTCCCAGGCGGTATAGCGGGCCTGTGAAAATGCATGCTGACAGCAAGCAAGTAGTAAAAAGAAAAGAAAGCGTGTAGTGATCTTCATATGTTTATTTCAATAAAATGCTGACAGGTTCGTTGGCGTGTATGTTCACTGTTATTTTGTCGCTCACCGCGAAAGGCTTGCCCAGCGGCTCTCCGCGCAGATCGCAATAGCAGGCGGTCTTGAAAGGATGATGCGCCGGTAAGGTAACGGTACACTGGCCATTGTTGCCCGCCTGTTCCCATAAGCACAGGATGGTTCCTTCCCCATCCGGGTTTTCGGCAAAGGCGGTGATCATCACTCCTTTCATGGATAGTTGCACGCCGTGCTCACGCGCAGGCAATTGGCCGCCCTTATTGTTCACCAGCACGGCTTGCAGCGGGAAGCGGTTTTCCGCTGCCGGTGTAATCAGGGACTGTTCGGCATCATAGTGATCTATGCCGCGCAGGTATATCCTGGCCGACCAGGACCCTTCCACCCATTCCGTGAAGTTAGTGCTCCACAAGTTATTATAAAGATTGATGAACACATTGGGTTGTTGTGGGATAAAATCCGGGGAATATTGCCAGAGGCCGGGCCTGTCGAGACTTAGGCCCGGGGCATCGGGAGAAGAGATGCTGGCGCCGGCGCCCTTGTTATCCATCACCGCCATACCGGTATGTAAAAAACCGTAGTCGTGATTGCTGCCTTTTACAAAATCAGTGGCAGGATCTGCGATGCCACCCAGCCTGCCCAGTTTAAACGAAGGATGTTCCACATTCAATGGAAAGCTGATCCAGCCTGCCTCCGGCCAGGATTCCGCAGGCTTGCTGTTGATGCTCCATAGCAGCTCCGCATCGGGCGAGCCGGCATGCAAGGTAATGGTAATGCTGTAGCGGTGCGGCATTTGCGCTGTTGGTTCAAAGAACATGGTGGCGCTTGCGCTTACAGGCGTGATAGTGAAAGCGGTTCTGGCGCTGCCGCCTTTCACCGTTACATGCGGACCCGCGCTGAGCTTGGGCCGCCCCAGCTCTGCATCTGCCCATTCGGTGTGAAAGGCTTTTACATAGCGTGCAGTATAGTTATCAGCGTCGGCTTTGCTGAAGCGCTCGTAAACATATTGCCCGAAACCATATTCACTATTGTGGTTCACCAGTTCGCGGCCGCTGCTTTTTTCAATGATGGATGCGATGGCGCCATGGGCAGTGTCCAGCTGGATACGGTAGTAAGCGTTTTCCAGCGTATGCGTGGCGGCATTCACCTGTAAATCAGTGCTGGCGGGCGTATCATTGAGCAGTACGTAGTTACTGTATCCCGATGCCGGAATATCTTTCGCCATAAATTGTATCACGTTATCACGACTGGATACCGGGATGATCTCGCCGGTGGCAATATCTTTCACAGCATTGCCGGGATTCCAGTCGGTACTTGTTTGTAAAGTCACGAGGCCGCTGCGCTGCCAGGGCAGCGGGTTGTAGACGAATATCCTTTTGCCGGCCACCTTGCATTCCTGCGCCAGTTCGCGGAGCTGGCGACGGAGATAAGGCGTAACGCTGTTCTCTGCCATGAACACCCGGTTACTTTTTTCTTTCCAGGATGTTTCCAGGTCATCGTACACGCCTTGTGCGCGTTGTTGTGTAAAGGCATCGCCATAGGCCCAGGCGCCGCTGCCAGCGTGGCTCATGGCCATGCCAAAGGTATGCTCGTTGAAGAGCAGGTTATTTTCGTAGGCGCGTTGCAGTGGTGCATGCAGGCTGTAGCCTTTGCTGGTCCAACAGCGGTAAAGCGTGTTGAGGGATTCCAGTGCCGTGATATCGGCGCCCACCTTGCGGTTGCTTTTCACTTCACGCGGCATGGACATAAAGCCATGTATCCAGGTATCGGGCATATCACCTTTTACGATGGGCAGCTGCGGATTTTCTTTCATGATGGCATCGTAGAAGTCGGACATGCGACCTATTCGCACACGGGCATTGGGCGCGCGTTTCCGGGCTTCGGCGATGATCCTGTCCACCTCCTGCGGAGATGGCGGGCCGTCGTTGTCATTGGTTTGCATCAGCGCCATCCATGTTTTATGCGGCCAGCCCGCGGGCGGTAGCAGGGAGGTACCGTAATATTTGGCCCAGTACATGGTCATCAGCTTTGATCCGTCGGGGCCCTGCCACCAGAAGAGGTAAGGTAGTTGCGGCGATTGCGAGGCGGGGTTGCAGCCGATGTGCAATATTTTTACGCCGGCATGTGTAAGTAAAGTAGGCAGTACCCAGGAATGACTGGGTACGTCCGACATCTTGGCGTCGCGGGGCAGTGGCAGATGTGCCTGCCGCGACAGATGAGAGGCGATGTTCATGCCGCGCACAAGCATTTCAGGATCGGCGGATTCTGTTTGCATGCTGAAAGGCAAAGCATGCACCGCGAAATTACCATTGGCAAAGGCGCGCCAGGCTTTTGCTTGCAAGGCCGGCTCGCTGCGTTGCAACATCTGTTCCATAGGCCATCCGGATACCGTCCAAACAAATTTGCGGTCAGGCGTCAACACCTTGCTCTTGTCCACCACTTCCAATGCATGCTGCACCATGGTGGTGCTGTATTTCTGGATCACTGACTCTGCAAAATCGGTATAGCCAATATCAAAATGAGTTTTGAAAACGACGATGATGTCTTTAACAACCGTATCTCTGGCTTGCTCTTCCTGTGCATGCACCTGTGCGGCGCATAGCGACAAGCCCAGCAACAAGGCGTGGAATCTGTATTTCATATAAAAGGCGTGTAGAATTTTATTTGTTCATATGTATGAACATATAAAAACAAAGATAGCCTTTTCGCTAAAAAAACAAAATGTACCGTTAAACCGGCCAATAATACCATCCGCTTTATTGTATTTTCGTACTATGGAAAAGCGCATAGCGATCATCAGCGATATACACGGCAACTTGCCGGCATTAACAGCAGTACTGGAAGATATACGCGCCTTCGGCGCAGATGAGACCTACTGCCTGGGCGACCTCACCGATGCCGCCCCCTGGCATAATGAAGTGATTGACCTCATACGTGCGCGCAACATCCCTACCATCATGGGCAATCATGATGAAAGGATCGCTTTCGACCTGCCCATCCTGCCGCTGCAAAAGCATGGCGAAGAAGAGCGACAGGCAAGAATAGCCGCCATCAACCATACCAAGGCTACCATCCACGCCGCGCACCGCAGCTACCTCTCGCAATTGCCGCACAGCATGCGTTTCAGCCTGGGCGGAAAAAATTTTTTACTGGTGCATGGCAGTCCGGCCAGCAACGACGAATACCTCTATGAAAACCACGATGCCTCTGCCTTGCAAGCGATGCTGCAAACCCATCACGCAGATGTGATGATCTGCGGGCATACCCACCATTCCTATATCCGTACTTTAGCAAAGGGCCTGGTGATCAATACCGGCTCCTGCGGCAGAACCAAGGAAGGCGACGGTAAAGCTACCTATCTGCGCATCACTGCGAACGATGAGGAGATACATTATCAATTAACGAAAGTGAATTATGATATTGCCGCTACGGCAGCGGGTATCATGGCCAGCCCTATTCCTGATTTTTATGCGGAGTTGTTGCTCAGATAAACCGGATGATATAATAGACATAAATATTCCGGGGCCGCGTTTCGTGTTGGCTCAGCTTTATCCTTCCTCTTTCATTATCTACCTTATCTGTCTGCACATCGATGCTGACTGGTATTACTTTCTCAGGGCTCTTGCCTGTTTTGCCCGGCGTGCCGCCTATAAGCGGATAAAAATGCGTATGGTCATGCAATGCATCATCCTGTAAAGAACCGATGCCGCTATCCTGTGTGCCGTTATACAACTGGCGTTCAGCCGTATCAGGATCGCCGTAGGCAGGTGGCGCATCCATGTTCGCCATTCTTAGAAAACGGCCGCGATAATCCGGCAGCCGGAAGCTGTCTGCCGGATCATCTTTAGCATTATATAATGTGCCGATCACCTGGTAGAGAACGGGATAGTCGGCCATTTTGAGCGAACGGCCATCACATATGAGCCAGCCATAACTGGCGATGATGCTTTCAAAGGGCGCAACGGTATCGGCTACTTTGCCGGCGAAGGCCACCACCGCGCCTGGCGGCAATGTTGCGGGCATCAGTGTAAGGGGGTAAGCAGGTGCAGGGTGCATAACAAATTTTTTAATGATCGATAAATGATGGTAACTGGTTGCTTTCCTGTATCACCTGCATAGTGGTGGGCAGAGACAGCTCCCAGCTACGTACAGGCTGCATGGCGTTTGTAGTTTGTTGTACTTGTTGCAGCAGCAAGGCCGTTCTTCGGTTGTGTTGCGTATCATTTAGCGGAACAAAGGGCCAGCGGCCATTCCACAAGGCGCCACATCCAAGAAAATACAGGAACTGGAAATTGAATGCTGGATGCACCGGTATAAATACGCGTGCGGTGGCCGCCTGCAGGAAAGGCCGCAGCGAATCGTCGCGCCCTTGCAGCGCATAACTGAAGGCGGCGGGCGCGTCGCTGAACAGGTAGCTCATCTCCTGCCATTCCAGCGCCTCCGCAAAGAACTGCTGATAGCGGCTGGCATCGGCCGTAAATGCAGACTGGCCTTCATTGCTCACCGCCACCTGCTGCAACAACCCGGTACAAGCCTGTCGTAAAACACTTTGCTCTATCTGTCGCAGCAGCAAAGGATTTACAGCATCGTTCTCTTTCGTCATGCGCGACAGCTCCTCTATATAGGCCGATTGCCTCTTTTCATATGCCAGCGAAAGCTGTTGGTATACCCGCGTTTTCCACTCGTCTTTTTTTCCAGCCAGCAACTCGCAGGTGATCTTCGCCGTGATGATATAATCGTTGCCCGCGGTGGCCCACACCACGCCAGCAGCAGCCACCGGCAACAATCCTGTTTCCTGCCCCATGTGGATAGTAACAGGTTCATCTCCGCTTTTCAGGGAGAAGAGGTAACTGCTCACCAGGCCTGCGATGCTTTTCTCTTGTGTATCCGATGCAAAGACCGCCGACACCCGGGCTTCCCGGGCAGCATAGCCTGCCGGCACCTGCACGTACTTCTCTGTTTCTCCCGGCTTCAATAATACAGCGGCGTCAACTTCCTCTTCCGGAGGCAACAGGATATCGGTAAGGCCATACTCCGTTGCCAGTGCGGCATAATTGTCTTCCGTAATATCTTTATAACTGAGCACTTGCTGCTCCTTCAATGTTTTGGGAGCCCGTAAGTCAATGCCATTCAGTGTTTGCTGGGATGCAATGTAGGCGGCAGCGGGCCGGTCGATATTTATTTCCAGCAGAAAACGGCAGCCGCAATTCTCCACATGAATGCGATACACTTTATTCACCCAGCGGTAGATCGCGCGCAGATGTGTTGTTGCCTGCCGGTTATCGATCACGCTTACGCTTACATCTTCTTCTTCCTGTAAATGCACGAAAGAACGTTTCCGGCTCACCTGTTCGTTGATACGGTGCAGGGTTTTATTCAGCACCGCTTTGGCAAAACTGTCTGTGTCTTTCATTTCCGGATGCACGGGTGTAATTTCTTCCTGCCATGAGCCGTTGAGCGTAGCCACGGTAGGCGGTCCGTAGGTGGTTTTAAAATCCTGGTAGGTAGTTTTTTTGATATAATCGGCCAGTGTTTTCCTGGCTTCGATGAACAGGTCCTGTGTGGTTTCCCGCACATCGGCCGCATCGGTTTGTTGATGCAGGGTATGCTCCGAAGTATGTTCCTGCTGCTGATGACGTTGGCGGTGCAATAACTTTTTACATTCGCCTTTCAATACATTTTCCATGCGCGCGATCTCGCCGGCCTGGTAGCGGCACAACTGGTACTTTACCATGTTGAGGCGCCCAACGGCATACGGCTGAATGGCGCTATCCTGCTGCGTTTCAGCGGGCGGCAAGGGAAATATCTCCGGTAAAATAATGGTGGCAGTGAGCAAGCGATCAAGGTGTTCAGGGTCAACCGGCAGATCAGCAACCAGCCATTCGATGAGATGCAGGATCAGCAATATTTTATTCAGCTCCACCAGGAAGGGCATGTGGAAGCCATTGATCACTACGAGCGCAAAATAGTTCTGCCATACGCGGTATTGCACCTCTGCCCAGATTGGCAGCTGTAGCACTTCTTCCGCAGCCTGTCCGGTGAGCGATAGTATCATCTGGCGGTATTCCTGTACATCGGGAGGTATCCTGTCTGTGAGCTGGTCGTAGAGCGAAGGGAAAATATTAAATGGAAAAGGTATGTCCTGTAACCCGCTATAGTATTGATCTTTGAAAGATGGATCGGCATTGAGGAATGCCACGCACAAGGTTATCTTTTCCTGTCGCAGCGATGCAGCCTTCATGCGTTGGTACAAGGAATCCGGTGGATCTGTTGCAGGCTGGTAACGTACAAAATGCAGGCGCAGTTGCGCTTCGTCCACCGCTGGCCAGGGCTCAAGGTAGATGTACGGAAATAGCGGCGACACCACATTTATTTCATCGGGGAAGTCGCTACCAGGGCTATAATCGGGAGGCGCAGGCGGATCGGGAGGCGTGTCGCCGAAGATAGCCAGCGTGCCATCGAAATGATTTTGCATAGCGGGATTTTCGTGATAGCCATAATAGAGATTGGCGGTGAGGATGATCTCCTCTCCTTTGGCAATCACACACAGGCTCCCTTTGATGAGGAAGCCATCGCCGGCGGAAGTATCAATATCCTGCATCTGGTGAAGGGCCACCGATGCGGTTACCAGCGGATGCAGCGCCTTGAGCGGATAATAGATCCCGCAACTGACCATCCCTTCCTCATTTGCGGGCAGTGAGGGAGGAATGTATTGCGATATCACCTTGATCAGGTTATTGATGATAAATGTAGCCATAACATTGCTGTTTGAAGGTGATCCGGCAGGATACCGTTGCGGTATCCTGCCGGAGAAAAGGCATCGTTATTTTCAGGCGTATTGCTGGTTCTGCAACGTGAACTGGAAGCCGGTGGCATCGGGGCCAGGGCCGCCGCCCGTCATCACGATATCAGCGCTGACAAGACCGAACAGTGACAGCTCTGTATTCACCTGCGAAAGGATAGCGGCGTTCATTATCTCGCCCTCTTCCACTTGTGATACCACACCGATCCAGATAGTGGGTTTAAATTCAAACACTGCCTTCTGGCCGGGAGCAATCGATGTTTTGGTGGCCAGCAGGCGGCCATCTTTGTAGATATTGGCATCAATAGCGCCCACTTCAAGGGTGTTGAGCACTTCCACTTCATTAGGGCTGGCGGCAAAAGAGCCACGGCGCAGGATGTCACCGCTGTTATCCTGCACTACCAGAAATTGCTGGCCATTGATAGCTTTCTGTTGAGGGCTGTAGTTACCCCAGCTGTCGCTGGCGGAAACAGTCATGGTCATCGGATAGGTAAAAGGATGGTTCCAGGTTTGGCCGCAATTTTTAATCACGCGCCAGGCCACTGCGACCTCGTTAAAATCGGTAGCTACATTCTTCTGGAAAATAACGATGCTGGAATTGTTCCTGTCGTTGGAACGGTTCACGAAATTCAGTTTGATGTCTGCCATAAAATAAGTTTAAAAGGTGGTTAGGAAATGTTTAAGACATATCACCGGTGATCATGAAGTCAAAATTATCGGTCATAGAGATGGTTATTGACGGCATTGGCCCGAGTGGCGCAGCTATTACCGCAAGTGGCGGAAAATGTGGAAGCAATGGCGCGCAGGTGATGGGAATGTGGTATATTGTAGGAAAATTATCCTATGCCCTTTGCCACTGTTGAAGGCGTCAAGATCACGCCTTTGTCTGGTCCACTGGTAAGTTCCGTGAATGTCCTCTGTATGAGCGCAGAAAAACTGCCGCCGGAGTATCTCAGCGCAGAATATTCGTGCCACGTGAATATTATCTGTTCCTTACCGATCGCAGATATCGATAATATCCATATCACACGGGGAGACAATGCCCCATGCACGCAGGAGCTGATCGCGGCCAACTTTTGTATCTCTCCACTGAATCCTCCTGTACCCGACGTACTTCCAGGCAACTATCTTTACCTGATTTCATTCGACGTACAGCTAGATGCCACCATTCAGCTGATACAGGTCACGGATGACCTGCCAGACGAGTGTGGCCCGAAGCGCGGGACTATATCCATGCCCAAAGACGGTTCCAGCTCATAACCTATCTGTAACGAAATGCGCTCACTGATTTTCGTTTATACGTTCCTGTTATTAGGCAGCATTTCACCGGCGACGGCGCAGAACAACCTCAATACCCGGCTCGCGGAGCAGCAGTTCCGTGCGCATTGCTATGTGTGCCGCTCACCGCTGTTCCTGCCGCTGCAAGGCAGTATGCTGCCCTTCGCCACCCGGTACCACCAGGCGCATCGCCTGCTGGCACAACAACAATACAACGAGGCGCTGCCGCATGTGCTCAAAGCGATCGACCAACTGGAAAAACAGCCTGACGATACGCTCCTGTATCTTGCGCACCTGATAGAATGGAACATCTACTTGCGCGGCAAGCTGCCACAGAAAGGCGCAGCCGCTTTACAACAAGCCATCGCCATTGCAAGGGAACGACGTTTCCCACTAGCTGCCGAAGCCCGGTCCGATCTTGCCGTATTGTATTTCAATGCCAGGCAATACCAGCAAGCGCTCACCTGCTATGCCGCCATACAACGCATGCCCGGCTTCGATACCAGCGCCAGCCTGCAACGCACGGTATTCAACAATACCGCGCTGTGCTACCTGTACCTGGAAAAATATCAGGAGGCGGAAACCTTCCACCAGAAAAGCCTGCAGCTCGAAACAGCCTTGCGCGATACCACCGGCATCGCTACCTCCTACCTCAATATCGGGGACCTGTACTATGAACAGTACCTCGATAAAAAAGCCATCCCTTACTGGAAAAAAAGCCTGGCCCTCGCACAGCAACAACGAAGCCTGGCCGTGCAGCAGAATGCCAGCTACAATCTTTTTGTAGCCATGAAAAACCTGGGCAACTACCATGCAGCCACTAACTACCTCGAAGCATACCTGCAGGTAAAAGACAGTATCTGGAACCGCGATAAAGTATGGGACCTGGCACAGAAAGAGAAGAATACCGCCCTCGCACTTAAACAGCAGGAACTAGTCAACATGCAGCACAGGAGCCAGTTGCAGCTGGCCGAGATCAAACAAAAACGATGGCAGCGCAATACCTTCCTCGTGGCGGCAGGTTCCTTCATGGCGCTTAGTATCATCAGCCTGCTCGCCGTACGCCAGAAGGTCAGAAGTAACCGCGTGATCCTCTCCCAGAAAACACAAGTGGAAACATTATTGCAAACGAGGGAGAAACTGTTTTCTGTAGTAGCGCATGATCTGCGCTCGCCTGTATTCTCCCTGCAACTGCTCGCCAACGAAAATGTACAACTCCTGGCAAACCGCCACCAACCAGCATTACAAGAGAACCTCCACACCATGCAGGCGGAACTGAAACAATATCAGCACCTCCTTGATAACCTGATGCAATGGGTATGGATACAATCAGGCCGCTACCCTTTTCACCCGGAACAACTGCCGCTGGCAGCCATTGTACAACAGGTAGCGCATGATCTCAAGCCCGCATTGCAACGCAAACACAACCAGCTGGAAACGCTTATCCCGCCGGAGTTGATGATCCACGCGGATATCAACGCGGTAAAAACAGTGCTCAGGAATGTGATGGGTAACGCTGTCAAATACACGAACAAGGGAATCATCCGCATCAGCGCCACCGAAGAAAACGGTATGGCACAGCTCCGCATACAAGACAGCGGCATTGGCATTCCGCCGGAAACACGTGCCAACCTGTTTGCGATCAATGAAAAGAAACAGCGAAGCGGCACCGCCGGCGAACCCTCCACTGGCCTCGGTTTGTGGCTATGTCACTACCTCTTGCAAATGAACCGGGGCAGCATTACCGCCCCTGCCTCCCATACAGGCGCCCTCATCCTGATCACTTTACCTATTGCCTGAACACCATGGAACCGATCCGTATCCTCATCATAGAAGATAACCAGCGCGAGGCCAACTATCTCCGCAGCTTACTGGAAAGCAACGGCTACCTCGTTACCGCCGTAGCCGGCTCTCTCGCCAGTGGCTTGCAGGAATTTTACAAAGCGCCGCCCGACCTGGTGATCATCGATATCCTGCTGAATGGCGCGGCAGACGGACTTATATTTGCACAAACCATTAACGAAAATCCCTTGCTCCGCAAGCCTTTCATCTTCATCACCAGCATCACCGACCGGCAAACATTCGGGGAAGCAAAGAAAACCACTCCCTTTGCTTACCTGGTAAAACCTTTCAATGAAATAGAGCTGCAATTCACCCTGGAACTGGCCATAGAAAAATTGGTAGCGCAGCCTGGCCTGTTCACCACCAGCCAAACCGCTGCCGCCGTTACGCAACAGGAGTTCTTTATCAAGAAAGGGAATAACCTGGTGAAAGTGCCCGTGAAGGAGATCCTTTTTGTGGAGGTAGATGACAAGTATTGCAGCATTATCACACGCGATGCGCGTTTCCTCGTTTTCCACTCCCTCAAAGTATTGATGGATATGCTGCCCGCAGCGCTTTTTCAACGTATACACCGCAACTTCATCGTCAACCTCGACGAAGTAAGAGAGATCAATACCGCAGAGAATTACGTGACGCTTAATAACGGGCACATGATCTACATGAGCCGCCGCTATAAAGAGGCGCTGCTGAAAACGCGTCAGATGTTAAAGTGACTCAGGCTTGTTTGGCATACTGCATACGGATGAGCGAAAAATTGAGCGAAGAATGTTTCACCGCATCGGCGAGGCCGGTGATCGATGGCATAAAACGCAGTTCCACCTGGCGTTTCAGCATCTCTTCCATCACATTGTAAATTGGCTTCACCTGCAATGGCGTGATCGCTTTCTGCGCGATGTAATATCCTGCGCAGGGATCGAAGAGGAAGAAATCATCTGCCGGAAATTCATAACAGTAGATGATGGCCTGTTGTATCCGTTTGAGCCAGGCCGATTCTACGGCCACAATATAATTAGCGGTGCTATAGCCAAAGAACAGGGCACGGTCAGTGGCGGAAGTCTGCGGGCCGCAATAGTAGGTTACGCGCGGGCAATCCCTTGGTAACAGGTAGTTGTGTAACAGCTCGCCAGAAATAGCGAACACCTTCTGATCCCGCGGCTCGAAGCATTTGATCTTCGGGTCTTCAGAGATATGATATAGTTTCTCCATAAAGTAATTATTTACGGATTTACGGATTTTTTGATTTACGGATTTGTCTCAATCCGTAAATCAAAAAATCCGCAAATCCGTAAATTATTTAATCAGCCACATTTTCGCGTTCACATCGTCCGTGCCGCCATACTGGCTGCTTACGGCCGCTTTGTAGTTATTGTTATTGTAGGTGATCTCGTCCTGCGGATATTGCCAACGCAGCGGGATCATATTGCTGGCGGTACCGATGCCTGCGCCACCCTGGCTGAAAGCCGGAATGCCTGTTCTGCGCCAGTTGTAGTAAGCCTCAAAACCGGAGTTCATAAAGAAGGCTACATACTTCTGCGTCAGGATCTGGTTGAGACCATTCACCGGATTGTACACCACGTTAGGATTGGCGAGGAAACCGGCGATGTCAACAACGGCAGTACCCTGATTGGGTTTGGAGCCATCCACGTTGCCGATGGTGAGTGTTTGCCCCTGTGAGAGGCCATACCATTTCATCGATGCATTGATACCATTCAGGTACCAGGTGGCCGGGTCCGCCGCGATCCAGCCACGGTAGGCTGCTTCCGCGATATTGAAGCACAACTCCGTATAGCCGATCACGATATAGGGCTCCGCATTGGCGCCTGAAGCAGATGACATATAACGGTTATAGCTCAACGAAGAATATTTTCCATCAGCAGAGAAGCTCGACATCAGCCCTTGCGATTTCCCGTTGTCTTCTCCCACATAAGCGGTAAAATCGCTGACCTGTTTACCAGCAGCCAGTTGCGCCGGCGCAGGAATAGTGAGGGCAAACACGCGCGGATCGTTATACGCCGCCGTTACGCTGAAGAAGGTTTTGCTGATATTGGCGCAGTTGTTATACGGCGCGTTGCCAGAGCGGTTTGGCGGATACAGGGTAACACTGGTATAACGGTATACCATGTTATCATCGCCGGAGGTCATTACCGGGTACTGTGCAGGATTGTTGAAGATAGTGGCAAACTGCGATTTGATGTTGAGGTCTGCATTGTCGTCTGCACGTTTGCTCAGGCTGATCAATACGCGCAAGCGGTAAGTATTGATCACTTTGCGCCATTGCAGGTAGGTAAGACCGAAGATGTCGCCATTGGCGTCTACCTTGCTGGCAGGCACGCCGGGCGTGTTCATCAGGGTACCCATCATGGTATTGGCGGTATCCAGCATGGCCAGGCAGTTTTTGTATACATCATGCTGGTTGTCGTAAGCGGGTGCAAGGTTGTTCACATCGCCCGCCTGTGACATCGGGATATCTCCCACGCGCTGCGACAGCCAGATATAGGCATAGGCCTTGAAAAACTTGCTGAGCGCGAAATACACGTTGGTAGTGTTGTTATACTGGCGCTTCGCCTGTATTTCCAGCTGGTTGCAATAGCGGATCATATCGTAGGTATGATTGGTATTGGACCAGTTGTAGGCGTTGCTGCCGAAATAATAAGAATAGTTGGAAACGATATTCTGGTTGTAACGGTATACCGTGGAGATCACTGGTTCCTCTTCCCGCAGCAGGTTGGCGGTGATGTGATTGAGGATCAGGGATACCGGCACAGGCGCATTTTCTGCTGCCACGTTGGGATCGGAAAGCAAGTCCCCTTTCTGGCAACCGCTGATCACCGACCCGATTGCCAGCATTACCACCGCGATATATTTGAATGATATCTTCATACTGATGATTTAAAGAAATTAGAAACTGAGATTGATGTTAAAGCCATACCTTCTGGCAGTCATGCTCTGGAGAACGCCGCCATTGTTGAGTGAGCGGTCGGTATCATTATAACCGGATGCAAACTGGTCGAGGTCAATATCCTTACGTTTTGCCCAGTACAGCAGGTTGCGGCCTACCAGCGAGAAGGTAGCCGATTTGATGAAACGGTTGCCACCCAGCAGTCTGGCGGGCAATGAGTAACCAATCGTTACTTCGCGCAGTTTCGCGAAAGAGCGGTCTACCATCCAGTATTCGGTGACGTTACCGATACCGGAAGAGATGAAGTTCTGTACGGTGGTGGCTACATCGTTTTTAGCGAAAGTGAGGTCTTTGTAGTTGGTGATCTGACCATCTTTATAGATGGGCGTACCGCTGGTGATCTTCACGCCATCCGCTATATAGTGACCGGAAGGCGCCTGTGTGCCACCGTTGGTAGACTGCCAGTCGGCCAGGCGCGCAGTGCCAAAGTCGCCGCTGGCGCTGGCGAGCGCGGTACCGCCGTTCATACCATCTTTATAAACTTCGTCATAGATCTTGCCACCGATGCGGCCATCGATCTGGAAGCTGAGGGTGAAATTTTTATAAGAGAAACGGTTGGTGAAACCGAAAGTGAAATCAGGATTGGCATGTCCGAGGAACACGTTGTTGCTGATATCGGAAGGCGCGCGCAGCGGCAAACCGCCACTGTACACTACATTACCGCTCTGGTCGCGTACAAAGCCGGCGCCATAGATGGCATCCATCCTTTCGCCTTTGTGGTAAACGTGGTTGTTAAGCGCGATCGCTTCATCATGGTCGTTGATCCGGTCCAGCGTTTCTTTGTAGGTAGCGTAGTTGATACCGATATCCCAGCTCAGGCCGTTCGGATTGCGCAGCGGCGCAGCGGTAAGCGCGATCTCTATACCTTTCTTGCGGGTAGTGATGGCGTTCTCGTTACGTTTGTCGTAGCTGGAAGATGGCGGTATGCCAAAAGGAAATATCTGCGGACCATTGAGGCTCGTAAAGTAGGTGAAGTCCACGCCCAGCCTGTTATTGAACAGGCGCAGGTCGGCGCCGGCTTCATAAGAACTCACCGTGAAAGGCTTCAGTGTAGGATCAGCGATCACGTTGGAGAAGTCCACTGAAGGGTTGTTATTGTAATAGCTGTTATTGTTATATGCCATCTGGTTGGCATAAGTAGGACCATCATAAGAAGTATAGAGGTCAGTACCATATCCCAGCTTGGCGTTAGTGCTCTGGCCTGTTACCCTGGTGAAAGCAGAGGCTATAGTGGGCGAAGTGAGCGCGCCTTTCACGTTGGCGTAAGAGCCGCGTATCTTCAACAGGGAGATAAATTCCGGCAGGTGCGCATAATCGCTGATCACAGAGCTGAGCGATACCGAAGGATAGTAGAAGGTGTTATAACCATCTGCCAGCGTAGATACATGATCCACACGACCGGTATGCGACAGGGTCAGGAATTTGTCGTAGGTGAAGTCGATAGAATAGAACCCGCTGTACACCTGCATTTTAGAGCCCCAGGTAAAAGAAGAATAAGCTTCTTTGGAGTTGGTGAGCGAGTATACATTCGGCACTGCCAGCGCTTTGGTAGTACCCCAGAGTGAGTTATAAGTGAAAGAGCGCATGCTCGCGCCGGCGAGACCGGAGATATTGAACTTGCTGATCTTCTTATTATAATTCAGGATGAGGTCTGTATTATTTTCGAAGAGGTTCCTGCGGTCTTCGCGGTAATCGCCGTACCAGCCGAAGTAATACCACGGCGTATAGGTGTTGAGGTTAGTACCGGCAGGCACCTGCTCTGTTCTTACCTGGTTCCAGGTAGTGATCTGGGTACGGAGGCTCAGGTCCAGCGCGTCGTTGAACTTGTAGCTGGCTTTGATATAACCATTGATATCGGTTTTATCATGGCCGCGCAACCATTTTTTGGCGATGAACCAGGCGCTGTTCTCACGGCCGTATTCCTGTGCGTAAGGGATCAGGCCCGGCACGCCCTGCGGCGCTTTGTAGATATCTTTCAGATCGTCGATGTTATAATCTGCGGAGCCATACACCTGGAACATGTAGATGTAAGAGTTAGGCCCGTAGTTCACATCGGGGATATTGGGAGAATATTGTTTGTTGATATTGGCGCTGGCTTCGATCTTCAGTTTATCGGTGATCTTGTAGCCGGCGCTCAGCGACAGTGCATAGGTATGCAGCTTGGTATTGGGGTTCATACCTTTCTGATTCATGTTGGATACGGATATCCGGATATCAGAGCGGTCGGTGGCGGAGGACAGGGAGATGTTATTGGTATTGATCACGCCTGTTTCCATGAAGCGTTTGAAGTTATCTTTACCGCGTGCGGTCCAGGGGGTGGCGGTTCTCACGCGGTTCACCGGATCCCAGGGGCTGTCGAATTGTTTCACCAGCTGACCTTCGAAGCGGGGTCCCCATTCGGGCAGGCGCTGGTTGTTATCGTACAGTTGATCGCCGTAAGAATATTTGAAGTTGGTGCCGCGGCCATATTCTTCCTGTATCTGTGGCAGCGCGAGAAATCCTTTTTCGAACATGGTGCTGCTGTTCACATCTACCTGCCATCCTTTGGCCGCTTTGGTGCCGCGTTTGGTGGTGATGACGATGGCGCCGTTGATACCTCTGAAACCATAGAGGGCGGCGGCGTTAGCTCCTTTCAATACAGAATATGATTCTACGTCATCGGGGTTGATGTTCCAGGTATCGGAGTTGATGGGCACTCCATCCACTACAAAGAGGAGGTCTTTGCTGCCGCGCAGTACGAGGTCGGGGCGGCCGAGCATTTCGGGGCTGGCGCCTACAGAGAGGCCTGCCACCTTGCCGGAGAGGGAGTTGATCGGGTTGGCATCACGGGCTTTTACGAGGTCGGCGCCTTTTACTTCCTGTACGGAGTAGCCGAGGCGTTTGGCTTCTTTACGTATACCCATGGCCGTTACCACTACTTCGTCGAGGCGTTTGTGATCTTCCTGTAAAGAGATATTGAAGAAGGTATTGGCGCCTGTGGCTACCTCCTGGGATAAATAACCTACATACGAAAAAACCAGTACGGCGCCAGGTCCGCTGGCTTTGATAGTGAATTCGCCGTTGGTATCGGTGAAGGCGCCACCAGGCTTGCCCTTCTCCCTGACGCTGGCGCCCGGGATACCGGCGCCATCAGCCGCTGTCACCTTCCCTTTGATGATCCTGTCCTGTGCGATGGCATTACCTGCAATCAGCAGAAGGGCCAGCCAGAGGGAGAGAAATGTACTGCGTAGCGTGAATAATCTCATTTTCATTTTGGTTTTGGTAATAAAATAGGAACCGACGCAAAAATGAAAATGCCGCCCAACTAATACGACAAAGCCCAGCGGGAAGGTCAAAAAAATGTACAAGCCGTATGGCACACACACTAACATCAGCCACCATGGCTCATTTAGCCAATGTTACCTAATCCTTACGGAATTGTTACCGGAATGTTTTGATGGCTATTCTTCCGGTAAACGGAAGGCGTTACCCCCGTGATCTTTTTGAAATAACTGTTGAAAGATGATTTGGAATTGAAGCCGCAATCGTAGGCGAGGGATAATAAATTAATGTCGAGAGAAGGATCTTTTAATTTCTTCATCGCCAGCTCTATCCGATATTCATTAATAAAGGTGTAGAAGTTTTTGTTGAAACGTTCGTTCAGCAACTGCGTGATATGATGTTTGGGGATACCGGCGCGCTCCGACAGCTCTTCCAGCGACAGCTCCGGCTCCAGGTAGATACGACTTTGCTGCATGAAGGCGCGGATATTATCTTCATAACTATCCATGCGCTCCTCGTCCAGCCCTGATTTTTTATACTGTCTTACAGGCGGCGCCACCGGCTTCACGGCCGCAATAGATTCCATTTTATATCGCAGGATCATCACGATCAGCCATACATAACAGAGATAAGGTAATATCCAGAAGTTGAGATCCCAGCGGCCCGTTTTGATGCCGAATACCACCATGCCTGCCAGCCCCAGTAAGATAGCCGCCAGTATCGTACGTATGAAAGCCAGCAGCAGCTTGCGTTTGGGATCAGCCGGTGTATCCGCGCCGCCTTTCAGCATCCGCCAGCACAATAAGGGGTATACGATCAGCGACCCGATCGCTCCTATCTCATAGACTTTCGCATACATGCGCATGAACACGGGCGATATCAGTCCTTCCAGGTACCCTTCACTGGTAACCAGGAACATCAGCAGTCCGATACATAAAGGCAGCATGTGCGCCAGGATTTTCGGGGTGCGTACTTTGCGCTCCCGGTAAAATAAAGTGGCCAGGTACAAGAGCGGTCCATAGGCGAAGCTGAAACCACTCGGGCTGTTATTATACAGGAAGGCGCTCTTCCACACCACCAGCAAAGATAACTTCACCCCCAGATGCGCCAGCAGCAGGATCAGGAAAGCGTTCAGCGTTTTCTCGAAGCGGTCCTTAGGCCGTAAGAGGTTAAACAAATAAATAGCGACACAGGCTTGCAGGTTAATGCATGACAGAAGTATAATGCTCATCATATCCACAGAGGTTGATGCTGCTAATTTAGGAGGCTAATGTTACCGGAAGTTTAAGAAATGAGCAGTGTTATGTTTGGGTTAAGTTTTGGAAAGGGTTGTAAGTATCCCTATTCTGGTAACAGTTTAAACTTAGATAAAAAAGGTTAAATTTAAACTGAACTACCATCATGAAAAAGACCAGATTCACAGAAACCCAGATTGTGTCTATTTTGAAGCAGCAGGAGAACGGGCTTGCCACAAAGGACATTTGTCGTGAACACGGCATTTCTGAAGCCACTTTCTATAACTGGAAAAGCAAGTATGGAGGCATGGAGGCTTCAGATGTGAAGCGCCTCAAAGACCTGGAGGAAGAAAATTCCAGGCTCAAAAGAATGTATGCTGACCTGTCCCTTGACAATCAGATACTGAAGGATCTATTCACAAAAAAAGGCTGGGCCCTTCCACAAAAAGACAAGTAGCAGAAGAACTGGTCGCAGATCAGGGTGTTTCTGTGAGCAGGGCCTGTCGAATAGTTTCCTTTCCCCGTTCGAAGTTTTACTATCGTAGTCGTAGAAATGACCAGGTACTGATTGATGCCCTTCAGGACCTTGCTTTTAAGCATACTTCCTACGGCTTTCGCAAGCTATTTGCCTATTTGAGGCGTGCCGGCCACCACTGGAATCATAAACGAGTATATCGGGTATACAGGCTGCTTAAACTGAATAAGAGGAAGAAGCTCAAACGGAGAGTGCCAGCTCGTATCAAACAACCATTGCAGCGGCAAACCAATGTTAATGTCATCTGGAGTATGGATTTCATGAGTGATAGCCTGACCGGAAACAAACGCTTCAGGACATTTAACGTGATAGATGATGGCTCCCGGGAGGTATTGGGTATAGAAATCGATACTTCACTATCCTCATGCCGAATTGTGCGGGTATTGGAAAAAATTATTGAATACCGAGGGAAACCAGCCGCGATAAGAACTGATAATGGCCCGGAGTTCACTTCCGCGTACTTTGAACAGTGGTGCCATCAGCATGATATCAGGCTACAATACATTCAACCAGGCCGACCAATGCAGAATGGTTATATCGAACGATTTAATCGTCTTTACAGAGAAGCCGTCCTGGATGCTTATATCTTTGAGGACTTGTACCAGGTAAGGGAATTAACCGATGTCTGGATCGAAGAATATAACCAGAGAAGACCCCACGAATCTTTGAAGAACATGACGCCTTGCGAATGGAAAACGGAGTTGCAAAAATCAAGAAACTCCAATTAATCGCTGTTACCTAGATGGGGTACTTACACCAGCTTTTACAGGGTATTTAAAGTACCTTTTTATGACTTTTGGTGAACACATTGCTACGCAGCGTAAGCAGCTTAAAATATCCCAGGACGAACTGGCTAAAAGAGTGGGTACATCGGCGCCCATTATTGGCCGATATGAACGTGGCGAGATAAAGCCTTCTATCGAGATGGCTAAAAAAATCGCGGATGAACTGGGCGTGACCGTGGATTACCTGATTGGCGGCTCTACCAGCATGGTACTGGATAAAAAATTACTTAAACGCATTGAAGATATTGAAGCCTTACCGGAGGAGGAAAAAGAAAAAATTTATTACTTCATCGATATGGCCATTACATACAATAAAACTAAAAAAGCATATTCAAGATAACAGTAAAGCCGCTGGCATCACGCCAGCGGCTTTACTGTTATGAGATAAAAATTATTATTCAAATTTGACAGCTAAATCATACGGCTCCAGGCCATGTAATATTGGATTACCAAGCTTCCTTACTTTAATACTATTTACCAATATCTTCAATGCATTAATTAACTCCTGTGTTTTAGCGCTATCCTTATCAGATACATAGTTGTAAATAGTATTCCCTCCATCATTAATTCTGGCAGAAATAATTTCAAACCGTTCTACTTTTGACGCTGTATCAATAAATATTCTAATTGCCCCAATACCATTAGAACCTTGAGGAAAGATATTAGGACTAACTTTGACAACTCGGTTATAGTCTATCTCAAAGTGAGACGGCACTATTGGGTCTATAATTGTATCCCCACTCTTTACAGCTGCCTCATTTGTGACTTCTCTGCCTGATTGGACACAACCAAAGCTAAAGCCTACTATCATCAATGCTATTACGGATTTCATGAGTACTATTTTTCTCTTATTAATGGGAAAAATTTAAATATAACAGATCCTTGTTGATTGGGCAGTAACATAGGGTTGTTATTATAAAGACCTGTTACGTTAGACGTGCTTCCTTTCTTGAAGCTCATAAGTGCATTAAAATAATTAATATAAGTATTATAATTGACACCTTTTGCATCATACAATAAGTAATTATAGGCCTGCCCATACATTACCCCCGCATTATTATCCATTCTTGCAGGAGGTTGGAGACCACCCATAGCACTACCATTTAGTGCTGCATTCATTGCTACTGCCTGCCCAAATAAGTATGCCCCTACTTCATTATTTACAGATGCACCGCTTTGTTTATTCTCATGCTGATAACCGTGGAATAATTCATGCGCCGTATTCTCTAATTTCTGTGCACCAGGAGTATTTTTCATTAATGCTCCGGCCCAAATCTTACCTCCACCAGAAGCATTTTCTTGGAACTGTAATGCGTCTATTTCTTTTCCTCCCTTCGTAGGGGTTTTATTCATAAAATCAAATTTATTCTCAGAGCCAGAAAGAGTAGTTAAGACCTCCTTGCCTATTTCAGTTGAGTTCATTTGATTTAATGTCTTCATTACGGTAGACACAAACTGATCCTTCCCCTTATATTTACTACCATCTTCATTATACAATCTTCCATTGTTGTAGCGAGCTTTCTGATTATCTCCATAATATATCCAAATCTCCTTTCCATTCGGATCAACAAAGAGTATAGGACTATTATTAGCATAGCCATAAGGAGAATAGCCTATGTACTTGTCTGCCATTGGGTCCTGAACATGCCACCGTCCTATCTGCGCATCATACATCCTGGCTCCGTAGTCATATAACTCCAACCCTGAACCGTCTCCGAACTCTTTTGATTGAAGTTCTTTTCCGTTGTATTTCAAGCGGTTTTCAGAGTAGTTGCTCCCCTTCAACGCATTCGAACTAATCCCCGCCATCGTCAACCCAAACGGATAATAATGCGTCTCCTCCAACAGCGGCCCGCTATTATGCGCTACTACCAGGTTATCAAAGAACACATCTGCACCACTTTCGTTGCTGGTATAAATATACAAAAAGCCTGTCTTCTTGATCGTGAGCCTGTCGGTAGCCAGCGTTTGTAAGGCGTCGGGCGTGCCTTGTACCTGTTTTACACCGCTGTTCTCGTCTACCATATTAAAGCGGTCGTCGAAGAGTACGTAGCTCAGATAGGCCTTGGGCTTATCCGGCAGGTTTTGGCTGGGGTCTTTTTGTTTCAGCTGATCATAGAGGGCGCTACTGTAAGTAGTAGCCATTGGTGAACCCGGTCCTGTGGCGCTATGTGATCCATCGGCTACGCTACCGCCGCTGAAGGCAGATAGCAAGGAACCCAACATCGCGCTGCTGGTGGTACTGGAAGTGTTGGCAGCGGTGCTTTTATAAAATGCTTTGACACCGAGCTGGATGGTATCGCCGGCCATTACCCGCAAAACCAGTGACGGGCCTACCTTCTGGCCGTTGGTAGCATTCAATTTAGCTACGTAGTCGTTAGGATTGGTGGTGCCGTCAACAGGATAGCCTACCGGCTTGGGTGCGCGGGTAACATCGATATTGCTGAACAACGCATTCTCTGTGGCGCTGGCAGCGGTTTCCATAGTGGCTGCGTATTGGTTGGCATCACTCTGTGTGCCTAATACCATCCGGATATTTCCTAAATGATCTTTTACAAAATAGTCGAAGGCGTATGCTAATGGCTGGCCTGTCTTGAATACCGGGCGGATGCGGCCATCTTCATGACTGATCAGCTGCAAGGTATCATTGGAATAGACCTGTCCCCCAAGATAATCGGTTACGGTGGTTTTGGCAGGATTGCTTGTATTATCAAGTACCGTTTTCCTCAATTTGTTGCCAGCTGCATCGTACAAGTAAGTGATAGTACCTTTACCCGTGATGATAATGGTATCCGGAAGATTGAGATGATTGTAACTGATAGACGCGATGCCCTTATTCAGGTCCTGGATAAGGTTACCGCTGGTATCATATTTATAGTCGTTGCCAGCGTTAGTTCCATTGATGAAATCCCCTAAACCCGCGCTGGACGTGTTGATAGGATCGGCTACCGCCATCAGTTTATTACTGTTTGAACGGTAACTGTATGTTAATTGATCGATGGTAGAGGGTGTAATGCCTATCATCCCTTTCTGGGTCATCGAGAGGATGTTGCCATTGGCATCATAGTTAAGACCACTTAC
This sequence comes from Chitinophaga vietnamensis, assembly GCF_902167635.1. GTDB lineage: Bacteria > Bacteroidota > Bacteroidia > Chitinophagales > Chitinophagaceae > Chitinophaga > Chitinophaga vietnamensis. The sequence continues at coordinate 525,383 of NZ_CABHMS010000002.1, read as the reverse complement.
AGAAAAATCAACCTTGTCACGCGTCCAGTTGGCGCCATTTGTATTCTGCTGGTTGAAGTCGGCGATAGTAATGCGATTGACTTTATCATAGCTGTAGCCATAAGCCCGTGGCGTACCATCGGAACCGCTCTTCCATTTGATGCCAGAGATATTACCATTAAACTGGTTACTGCTGAAACCATAGTCGTAGCTGAGCTCCTGGCCGAACCAGTTGCTGGTGCTGCCGGCTGTATTCACAAAGCTCTTGTTGATGCCCTTCAGCCAGCCTCTGAGGTTGTATTCATAGTTCAGTGTTTCCAGTTGCGCGCTTGCGCTGGAAACCCCTATCCTTTTGCTTTTGAGTTGTCCCAGCTCATCGTAGCTATTCTCTTCGATTGTTCTCTCCAGACTTACATTATCATTCAAACGCTTTTTGATAGATACCAACCGGCCGCCATCATCATACTGATTCATGGTGAGCAAAGTGGTTTGAGGGGTAGCGCCGCTGCGTACGTTTGTTTGTCGCAGGTAAGTACTTAATATCTTGCCGCTAAAATCGTATAATGTTGTCAGTACATCCTTCCCACCGGTATTGTTGTTGGAGACGGTCTGAATGGCGCGGCCTTTATCATCATAGTAGGTGCTGGTGGTAAGCCATTGATTAGTTTCCAGCACACGCACTTTAACTCCGGTGGTAAGTCCCATGATAGCCGCGCTGGCGGAAGCAGGCAAGGCTTCTGCATAGGGATTGCTGCCTGCTTGTGGCTTTGTGATATCGCCACTTACATAATCGAGTTTGCCATTGTAGTTGTAATTATCGTAGAAGGTGTAAGTCAGTGGCGTTAATGCGCTGCTGGCAATTCCGGGCAGGGGGTTCGTTACCGTAACAGATGTAGTGCCATTATTAGCATTAGCGTTGATCTCTGCTGAAAATTCAGCGCCAGTACCGGAATCAAATCCATCTTGTACCGTAATGCTGTTAGTGGCCTGGTATAAAGAACTGCCATCATAATTACCCAATACCAGGTCGGCAGTGCCTGGGAACGTATAGGCGATCGCGGTAGTATTGGATACTGCCGTGTTCATACTGGTTTGCAGTGCATCCCGGCTCGATGAGGAACGGTATAAGGCCGTCATCGTTGGCCTGTTGAGGTTATCGTAAAATGTCACCAGCCAGTTGCCCTGATCCCTGAGATTGCCGGTTCTGCTGAATACCAGCCTGTCGCGCACATCGTACACCATTTCAGTGGAATCTGCGCCAGGCACCTTCTTCACGATCATGCGGTTACGGCCATCGTAGCGATAAGCAAAACAAAGCTCGGCAGCCATGTCTGCACTGATGCTCCAATTGGCGCTAATCAATTCCACTGCCCGCGGTGCGATCACAAAACGCAGGTTGCCCAGGTCGTCATACACATAATAGGTGCAAAGCCAGCCTACGTGCGCCGTGCCGGGAGTTGCAGACAGCTGCACTTTCTTCAGTACAACATGACCTTCTTTATCTTTATATTCCACCGACTGGTTGCCGGCTTCATCGATGATAATATTTTTGTACAGCGTTCCAGCGGCATAGGTAGTAGTGCTCACCGGAATAACAGCATTGATACTCCACAGGCGAACAGAATCCGCTACAGTATTCACCAGATACTGATTTTGCACCGCGCGGTTCCCTCCTTCTTTTGCCCAGCTGTTGCCAGCTGAATAGTTATTCAACACGCGATTAAGCGGAGATGACTCGAATTCTGTCTGACTATAATAAATACTTTCCCCGTTAGCGCCGGGATTCAGTGCAGCATTCTGATAAAACGATGCCTGGCTATTAAAAGGATTGGTTTTGAATTTGCCATCGCTGGCGTCCTGCTGCGCATATGGAAGATATTTATACTGCTCCCTTCCGAATGCATCATATACAACAGGCGTCACCAGATCTTTGCCTGTTGCGCTTATTCCTTTAGCAACCGTTTGTATCGGCCGGCCCAAGCCATCAAAATACTGCGTGGCCTGTTTTACTTCTGCCACCGATCTTGCAGCAGCGCTCACCACAGCGGTATCAGTAGTGGGCATGCTGGGTGTCCAGGTACGGATATAGTTAATAGTGGAATTATTGTAAGCCGCTGGTGGCGTAACAGCTGTGGCGGCGGGCCGCTGACTGGCATCGGGCGACTGCGCACATACCCCTGCATTTAGCAGCAATAACACCGTCGTAAAAAAAATTTGTTGTATAGAGAATCTCTTTTGCATGCTGATGCTTATTTATTGGTTAACGCACGGTGTATCCATAACCACTTTGCAGTGTAAAAGTATAATTGGTGGCAGGGGCTCCCGGTGTTTGTGATTGCCGTTCTGAAAGAAGGAAGGCTGATTTAAGCACCTGGTAGGAGCCATTGCAGGTGGAGCTTTCATTAGTAATGGTAGTAGTATTATCAGGTGTGGTGACCTTTGTAATCTTGATATTTACTATCACGCTACCTACTAATGAAACAGGCGTCGTACAGGCATCATCACTGTAGAACCGTACAACCACATCACCCGTTGTAGTCGTAGGCGTTTGAGTAATGTTCTCTAAACGCAATTTTGCATATACCGGTGGCTGGCATTTACTATATTGGTTTGCATAAGCCTGTCCATTAGTATTGATTTCGTTTGTGGCTTTTTGATCGGCATCTGCTTGACTAATAACAGAAGTGTAAGTTCCTGCCGGCACGCTATAGAGTATCCATCCCCCGATTGAATCTGCGGTGCAGTTGCTGCGTATGAACCACTGACTGGCACCGGCATTCTTGAAGTAAGTACAGCAACCATACTTGTTCGCATAGGCCTGACCGTTAGCATTGATATCATTCTGCGCCATCTGGTCGGCATCTGCCTGGCTGATACCCGAATAATAAGTTCCGGCAGGTACGGCGTAATCCACAGGTGTACCTCCACCAACAGTACAATTGTTGCGGGTAAACGTTTGGAACTTATAATTATTGCCCCATATAGGCGTAATAGGAGTCTGATATTTGTAGTCAAACTGGCTTACAATCCTGGTATCTTTATCACGCACCGTTTGCAGCCTTCCGTAAGCATCATAATCATAGTACGAGAGCTTACCGGAAGGATCGGCTGCGGTACTCATACCCACCAGCGGACGATAGGTGTACGTTGATACCAATGCCCCGCCCAGGTTGGTACGTAGCTTGCCCAGCTCGGCTTGAACAGCTGCATCTGTATAATTGGCGGCACTATCAAGCAGGATCTGACTGATATATTGTTTCGCCGCATTATAGTCACTTCCCGTAATTTTAGCCACTGGATAATTGTTATTGTACCCCCAGAAATAAACTTCTTTGGCATCATTAGTTCTGGAACGCTGTAAAATATTCCCCTTAGCATCGTATAGATCAAAGCTGATATCTTCAAGATAACTGTTGTCTTTTATTACCGCGCCACTCTGAACACTGGATTCAACAAAACTGGTAACGGGCGCCGCCAACGCTGTTCTGAAGACTTTATCAGCCACAGGGACCATAGACTTATAAGTAAAGAACAAAGAAGACATCAACCGCTTATTGGTCATATCTACATTTGCGCGGTAGATACTTTTTTCAATTACGGGATTGACAACATTAACATTCTGCATATTCTTCAAACCTGCCGAAATAGCGTCTGTAGCGGTTATACCCGCATAATTGAGCGGATATTTATAACTGGTGAAGATCACCTCTCCTTTACTATTAGTCGCTTTCTCACTAGCCATCAGGTTAGCATAGGTATAATTGTATTCAGCAACTGTACTGGTAGTATTGCCTGTCTGGGTATCATAATCAGTAGTTATCTTCTTCTTCAACAGTACATCCCCTTTAGTCAGATTATATGTAGCATAATTAAACACAGATTGTATTCCGGCTGCGTACAAATCATATGTTGGCGTCGAAAGGTTCTGTACATCTACTTTGTACGCAAGTCCGTAAGGAGACACTTTCAAACCGGTAAATACCTCAGATACCGGGTTGGGAGCAGGTATATAGTATTCATAGCTCTCCTTCTGCCTGATCACGTCACCCGTAACAGGTTTGGTTTCATAAATCGTTTTCTCTGCTAAATAAGGTTTGTTCCAGGGATTATACGTCTGCAAACAATAGGATGGATTCGCCAGAGAAGTACCATTGTTTATGTAGCGGTTTAAACCCGCAGTTGTATTGGGAATATTGAACTTATATGTAATCTTCCCCGCGCCATAGTTTTCTGTAACATCGCTGTACCAACCCTCCTGGCCCTGCACTATGGCCTCCGACAACTCTTCATCTAATGATGAAGCCTGTGTAACCTGCCGTAATTTCTTCACGGTAGCGCCGGGGCATGTAAACAAGGCCAATGCTGCTTTTTCTTTCACTGCCAGCTGGGGATCTGTGGGATCGAAAGTACGCTGGCCATCTCCATAGTAATAGTTTCTGGTTAAGGTAGTACCTTTCACTTTATCATCGCTGCTAATACTGGCTATCCTGAAACCGCCGCCAGTTCTGGCGTAAGCAATACCATTCACCAAAACTTTGTATTGGTTGTACTCGTAGCTGAATGTTCGAGTCCCTCCCGTAGGATAGGTAATCCGTTTCAACATGCCAGCGTCCAATGGGAGCACGCTTCTTTTATCGGTACCGTCAAATGTGATCGATTGAGGATATGATTGAGGAAACGCATTCCCGTTACATACATCAGATGATGCGCCAGGATCACCGGGACTAGTAGTGTAGACATCCTTGCCTACTTGTGTATAGTCAAACTTGCCAAAATAATTCGCGTAACTATATCCTCCGCCAGGGTTGTTTATTCCATATCCAAAGCAATCGTAGTTGGGGAAACGTACATTTTTTGATGTATAGTCAAAGTTATACCTTTCAACCGCCACGTTGTCGGCGCCAGCCACTTGAAGGGAATCCAGAAAATTAGAAGATCCTGAGAGACTGTAAAAGAAGGACACCTTTTTCAATAGTGCTCCCTTCTTATTAGTAACCGTGATAGTACTTACTGTGCCATTAGCGTTCCGGGTTAGCGTTACCAGCTCATTCGGAGTAGTGATGCCGGATAATATTTTCGTATCATAATACTTGATTGTAGCAGGTTGCTCAAGTCCCCTTTGATTATTGTCCGACGAGGGGTAACACAACGGGGAACAGTAAGTTGGGCCATAGCCCTCCAGAATTGTCCTGCTATAAGACGGCATCCCTTCACTTGATTCAGTAAATGATTGGTATTGGAAATTAATGGAATCATTGAAGAGCGTGGTAATCTTGCCCAATAACCAGGCAGAATTATACTTTCGGTATGCACCATTGATATATACCTGTGAGTTTTCATTATTAGCATCTGAAACACCAAATCTATACTGTATTCCATTTCCATCGGTCACATTAAATTCCGTAATACCAACATCCCCGGTTGAATAATTGATCTTTTGCAACGCTGAATTATCCAGCATAGTAACAGTGCGGCTCAAGCGGTTCGTGATAATGAAATTGCCACTGTTACCTGGCAAGCCAATAGTGAATTGATCATATTGCCCATCCAGGTAGTCATTTGAGGATGCAGAAACGGCAGGTTTCTCTCCATTTGGTTGTAATAGCATGTACCTCGCGAGGTACCGGTCACGGTCGTACGAAGATGAAAACCCACTCAGGTAGCTGCTTATCGTCTGCCCGCCGGGAAAATTATTCATATCTGGCATGTCGTAAGCCTCATCCAGCCGGCCATGCACTGTCCTCGACACACGGAACCCAGGGTCCAAGGCCCAGCCAATGCCCACATCGCCGCTCGTTTGGCCATATTTTATACCAGAGGCGTGATAAGATATACCTATGGGTATCTTTATACCGCCTAGTTCAATAGTATAAAAATTGACATTAATCTGAGGTAACCCGTTGTATAGTGAAACCTCATAATTGATGAATTTTTCAAACTCTCTTGAGCGTGGCGATGGCGGAATAATCGTACTTAACTGGTCAGATTGACCGAGAGAAAGCTCAATGCCCGTACAATGAATGACTGCAATAATCAATACCCGCTTCAGCCAGACCGATATGCTATTTTTCATGTTCTTACAATCTTTGAAATATTAGGGGTTCCTCTACTTCCCCTTCTTCTCCAGCGCCTCTATCCGCTTATTCTGCTCTATAATATACAGCGTCAGCTCTTCCACTTTCTTCAGCAGCAGCTTATTCATCTCTCCTACATCCTGACCTTTGGCCTCTACCTCTTCAGCAGTAGGCATTTCCGGCAGATGTCCGTTGGTATGGATGTAATGTTCTACCTGTTGTAAGGATGGCAATTGATATGCGGAGGTGAACACATAGTCAGGCCAGCCGGTTTGTGTTACTTTTATTCTTTTGGCAAAAACATCACCATTTACGGACAACTTGGCTTGCGGGTTGGGAGTGCCGATGCACACATTACCGAATGGATCAATGCGCATACGCTCGGTGCCATCGCCGGTAGAGAATGCGATGAAACCTCCACTGGTTGAATAGCCTCTGTAAAAATTAATGGCGCTATTGAGCACACCGTAGAATTTGTGCTCCAATGCAAATGACACGCTGTTAACCGGCGTTGTAGCATAGGTTTGCACACCCAGGTAAGTATTCGGACTTCCTTCCAACATACGAGCCAATACGGCCGTCAAAGTATTATTGGCCGGCTTTCCGATATCAAGAAAAGCTGCGGGCGTCGTAGTGCCGATACCAATATTACCATTGGCGCTAATGCGCATACGCTCATTGCCAGTAGCAGTAGTAAAGGTCATAAAGCCATCATCTTTGGCCGATCCACGATAGAAATTAATAGCACTGTTCAGCACGCCGTAGAATTTGTGCTCAAATGCGAATGAAAGACTACCAGCCGGCGTAGTGTTGTAGGCTTGCAGACCCAAATAAGTACCCGGACTGGCAGCATTCCCTTCCGGCAGACGACCCAATACAGTAGAAAGGGTATTAATGGTAGCCCTGTTGACATCCAAGGTGCCTTGAGGCAAGGTACTACTACCGACACTCACGTTCCCACTTGGATCCTGGGTAACTTGGGCAGACAGTTGCCCAGACATTGCCAATGCAATAACTACAGTAATGCAAACTCGTTTCATAAGTACAAGTACAATTAAGGATTAACACTCACAAAAAAATAGAAGAATTACATTGCGGGCCAATTTCGTACAGATATAGGGGCAATATACTCTTGGTTACTCACGCCAAAAATAATAATTTCTATCAAAAAAAGAAGGCCTTACATTATCGTAAGGCCTTCTTTTTTATTTATTCAATACATCGAGTATCGGATGATCAATCCCCTGCAAGACTTGCTGCTCCGGCCGGATCAGCTCCAGCACCGTTACCTTATTGGTCCCCTTCTTCAGCCATCCGGCAGGAACGTATAAAGTCTGCTGCGGCCCTACCTGCCAGTAGCGGCCGAGGTGATGTCCGTTGACCCATACCACCCCTTTACCCCATTGCGACATATCCAGGTAAGTATCGCCGGTGGAGGTCAACTGGAAAGCGCCTTCTTTTAGCACTGGCGCGTCTGGCACGCTGGCAGCGGGTTTCACGGCAGGCTGCGTGCTGAAAGGCAGTTTATAATGCAGCCAGTTCAATACCGGCTGACCATCAAGCGTCACGCTTTGTGTGATACCTTTTTTATTTTTAAGTAAATACGCGCCGAAATTAATACGGCCCAGGTTCTCCACGAGGATATCCAGTCTTACTTTGCCTTTGGGAAGATCCAGGGATATGCTGTCCTGATTCAGGCGCCTGTCGAGGATGGCGGCGCGTTTGCCATTGATGAACACCAGGGCGTAATCGCGCAGCTCATTCAGTTTCAGCAATGATGTTTTGCCTCCTTCTACCGTAGTGCGATAGAGCACAAAGCCATAGGCCTGGTGCAGGGCTTCGAACGTCAACGGCTGTACGCTTTTTACGGGTGCGGGCAGGTTGCTCAGTACGGATGCACTGCGGGTGAACTGAACTGCCGGTGTGCTGATGGCGGGCTTCACAGTCGGAACCGGCGGCAGCACCGTGCCTGCGGGCAGGTGCTTTTCAATCACCTCGCGGAAGGCTTTGAACTTAGGCGTAGGATTGCCGGCTTCATCGAGCGGGGCATCATAATCATAGCTGCTCACCTCCGGCGCATAGGCGCTGCTGCCGTCGTAGTTGGCGCCATTCATATAACCGCGGGAGCTGCCGCCATGGAACATGTACATATTGATGGAGATACCCGCTGCCAGCACACGGTCCAGACGGGCGAGGTATTTTTCATAAGGCACGGTATGATGCGCCTGTCCCCAGGAATCAAACCAGGCAGGGTACCATTCTGCAATATAGAAAGGCCCTTTGCCATTGTGATTGTCTCTCACGATCTGTTTCACCTTTTCGGGATCATCGGTACCATTCACGGCAGGTAATAGTCCTGGCAGGTGGCCTTTGGCAACATCCGCACCGGGATCACAGGTGTATAGCAGCCCGTCGAAACCTGCTGCGATGAACATTTTGCGGTTGATGTCCAGGTAATCTTTATCGCTGGCATAGGAACCATATTCGTTCTCGATCTGCGTCATGAGGATGTTGCCTCCGTGGTTGATCTGCATTTTTGATAATTGCTTACCCACCTGCATGATGTAGTTGCGGTAGGCGCTGAGGTACTGCGGCTCTTTGCTGCGCACCTGCAAGCCAGGCTTGTTCTGCAGCCAGTAAGGATAACCGCCGAACTCCCATTCCGCACAGGCATAGGGACTGGGGCGAAGCACGATCCACAGGCCCTCTTCATGCGCGATCCTGACAAATGCAGCCACGTCGTTGTTGCCGCTGAAATCATAATGGCCTTGTTCCGGCTCGTGCATATTCCAGAACACATAAGTGGCCACGGTATTGAGCCCCATGGCACGGGCCATCTTCAGGCGGGAGCGCCAGGCTTCCCGCGGGATGCGCTGGTAGTGCATCTCGCCAGAGATCATCTGAAAAGGTTTTCCGTCCAACAGAAAAGTGGAATCGCCTAATGTAAAGGTGTGCTGTGCTGCCAGCGAGCCGCTGCACAGGAGCATCGACAAAACAAATATTATCTTCTTCATTGTTCTTAAAAGAATAAGCGTGGAAAATAATACAATGCCGCTTGAATTTCTTCTAAAAATGATAACTGGCAGAATTATACCCGGCAAAAAGCCCGGGAACGGAATAAATACCGCTACATTACCACACTATAATCTCCATTGCTGCACATTTTTTATCCACTGCGGCATATCCGATCCATGCAGAAGGTACCAATTTTGGGTATAACGAACATCCTACTTCAAGGCACATGGCTATCATAGCGGGACGTGCCCACGCCCCTTGCTAGCTGTGGATGCCAAACGAAATGGCAATTGCAGCCCGGGCACATCTGTGCCCGGTATTTATTTGCGGTAGTCGGCCGGTGTGCAGCCCGCATAGCCTTTAAAGGCCCGGATAAAACCCGACACAGTATCATACCCCACGGCGTAGGCCACGTCGCTCACGGGTTTCGCGCTCTCGCGCAGCAGCTGCCGCGCTTTTTGCATCCGTAGTTGCAGCAGCCATTCAGACATATTCATGCCATACAACATGCGAAAGCCTTCCGCCAGTTTCCGGGGATGCAGGTGCACAGCCCGCGCCAGCGCCGCTTGTGATGGCGGTTGATCTACTTGCTGCACCAGCAACTCGCTCGCATGATGCAAAGCGAGGATATCATGTTGAGAGAAATGATAACGGGAAGATATTTTGACGGTATTGAGATCCTGCAAATAGAGCAACAGCAAATCGTATATGCGTGCCCGTATGTAGATGTCGCGTTCGGCGCCATCCAGTGAACAGGTGAAGATATTTCCCAGCACTTCCTGCACCCTTGGCGTGATCCGCGCAGCGCCTTGCTGCAGGCCATTGCGGCTGCCATCGCTGAGACTATCGCACACCTGTTGCAAAGAAGGATATTTAACGCCCAGCTCCCTGAGCAGGCCGGTGTGCAGGTTCACCTGGAACACGACCGCCTCTCCCTGCGGGAGACGGGCAGTATGTTCACCCGCAGGAACATAGTAGAGATGATACCATCCTTCGGAGAGGAGCGCATCCCCAAAACCATTGAGTGTGCAAGGCACCTGGCCCCTGAGCACATAGCTGAGGGTGATGATGGAATATTCCGGCGCTACCTTTATCTCCACAGGCATTTTCATCCGGAAAACATGCTGGTAGATGGTAAATTCATGATGATCGATCTCCTGCAACACGAAGGCGCCAAAAGCGCCGCTGATACGGTTCGCTGGCACATGTGTCATGAGGATATCTTCCGCGTGAGGCGGCATGATGGGTGTGATAGTAACACGCTGTTGCAATTGGGGCGGCAAAATAAATTTCATAGCTATGGCGGTTTAGACAGCAACACTACCCGGGAGTGATGCATGTATCCTCTCCTGCTATGGCACGTGCTGCTTGATGATCCCACCAAAGATACTTAGTATTCGCGAAAAGCCCGCCCGAACAGGTTGGGACTGCCGCTCATCCCAAAAGGCTGCGAGCCAATCATCCTCAACCAAAGAAAGATACGGCAATCTCCTTTCTGAATTGTTCATCCCCCAGCTCCAGGCGTCTGGCATACATGCCCCTGGCATCAGCGCCGGCTACGTAGCGCAGCGTGTCTTTGTTGTCTGTAGCGGCTTCATACACCACGTCCGCAATCGTTCCCGCAGAAGAATAAAGCGCGGCACGCTCCGGATTGAAAAATACCTGCTTTACCTTCTCCAATAATGCAGTATACGCCGGATGATCCACCAGCTCCAGGGAGCGGCCAGCGAAATCTGTTAATATCCCGCCCGGTGAAACTGTCTTCACCCGTATCCCGAACCGGTTCAATTCAAACGACAGGCTTTCGCTCCATCCTTCCAAAGCCCATTTAGTAGCGTGATACACGGAATTGAACGGGAATGTTACCAGTCCGCCGATAGAAGTGGTGTTGATGAATAGCCCCGTTTTTCTTTCGCGGAATGCAGGTATGAATGCCTTTGTTACCCGCATTACGCCTAACAGGTTGGTGTTGATCTGCCGGGTAAGCTGCTCGTCGGAAGTCGCTTCAAACGGGCCTGACAGGCCATAGCCCGCATTGTTGAACACCACATCTACCGGGCCGCGCTGCAATGCCTGTTTTACCGTGTTTTCGATCTGTGTGTTATCGGTAACATCCAGCGGCAGCAATGTGATGTTTTCAATTTTAGTAAGCTCCGTTTCTTTTTCCGGGGTACGCATGGTAGCGATCACCTGCCATCCTTTGGCGGCGAATAATTTAGCAGCGGCTTTACCGAGGCCGGAAGAGGCGCCGGTGATGAAGATGGTTTGAGACATGTGAGGTGGTTTGATTGTATGATTAACAGAAAAAAAGAAAGATTGGTTTAATTGAATACGGATACTGCCGCACGAACCTGTCCGTCCATCGCGTGAAAAATACACGAATTACATATAAAATCAATAAATATACACCCCATCTTAATAAAAAAACATATTTTCACGTGAAAATTTCACGCAATGATTATTCGATTGCTTGTCAAAAACCTTTACTCTTTCAATGACCTTACGGAGTTCAACTTACTTCCAGGTCGCTTCTCACGTTTAGCTCATCACGTTTCAACGCACGACAATGTAGAATTACTGAAGTTAAGCGTGATCTATGGCGCTAATGGGGCAGGAAAGAGCAACCTGATTAATACATTATCTCTTTTAAGAGATTTTGTTAAAGATGGTGAAATGCCAATAGAGTTTATAACGGAGACCTTTAAATTTGATAAAAAAGGTCGCACCAAAGATGTTTATATCGGGATAGAGTTTTTCAAAGATGAAACACCTTACTACTATGGCCTTACCATTAACCAGGGTATCATTATTGAGGAAGAATTATTCATCAGCGGCCTGGGTACCAAAGATGACAAAATACTATTTACGCGAAGAGACACTGTCGATGGGAACAACCTGGAACTTCAATTTTCCCCGGAAGTGGAAGACAATAAAGAAACTGCTTTCTTTTCCTCCTTTCTGAAGAATGAAATACTCGGGCGCAACAAGCTTGTATTATTTCATATGAAAAGTAGACAAAATGAAGCTTTCGGGCATCATAAAAATGCAGCCAACTGGTTTGAAAACGGCATTGAAATGATATCTCCATTGGCCCGCCCCCATGGTCTTTGTTTACGACTTGAAAAAGATGCAACCTTCTTCAAATTCGCCACTGATATACTGAGGTCATTCAATACCGGCATTGAGCATATACATATTGAAACAGTACCCATCGAGGAATATTTTGGCGAGGACGATCGCCAGGAGGCTAATAGATTCATCGCGAACCTCAAAGCTAACCCCGAGCGGATAGCTTCCCGAAGGAATGCATATGAAGAAGTAATCTTTGTAATGGAAGATAATAAACCTGTTGCAAAGAGCATATGGTTCTCTCACAATGTAGATAAAGGAACTGCAAGATTCATGTTCTCTGAAGAATCAGATGGTACAAGAAGATTAATGGAGTATCTGCCAGCGCTATATTCAATTGTCAACAAACCTAAAACATTTCTGATTGATGAGATAGAAAGAAGCATCCATCCGCTACTGATCAAAGAAATAATTAAGAAATTTTCGCTCGATACAGCAACAAAGGGGCAATTAATATTTTCTACTCATGAATCTAACCTGCTGGACCAGGAAATTTTTCGCCCTGATGAAATATGGTTTGCCGAAAAAAACAATCATGGCGCCACAGAGCTATACCCACTGAGCGAATTTAAAGAACATCACACTATCGACATTCGAAAAGGATACTTAAACGGCAGATACGGTGCAATACCCTTTCTGGGAAATTTTGTCGATTTAAACTGGGAGAAATATGCCAAAACCAAGTAAATTCTCTTACGAAAAAAGAACCCCTACCGGGATGCATTTTATTTGATAATAGTTTGCGAAGGTCAAAATAGAGAACCTCATTATTTTAATTTTTTTCATGGCATATCCCCACGCGTAAAAGTCATTCCAGTGAGCAGTGAAGATGGTGGCGGCTCTCCAGACAGGCTAATCGATATAGCAAGAAAAAAAGAAGAGGAACTCGCAGCAACAGCCGAAAGAGATAAAGTTTGGTTTATCATCGATACAGACAGATGGAGAACCCATCTCAATAGTATCAGAACAGCCTGTGCCACACGTACGCACTGGCGTGTCGTTCAAAGTAACCCATGCTTCGAAGTCTGGTTGTATTTCCACGCATACAATACGCTACCCCTGATTCATAACATTGACAAATGCAATAGCTGGAAAACACATATTCCACGTGTGATCAAAGGTGGCTTTAACTCCGACTACCATCCGGCAGTTATCGAAACAGCTATCCGTAACGCGAAAAACAACTATAAAGCGATCGGCTACTTTCCAGAAACCGGTAGCACCCAGGTATGGGAACTGGCAGAAGAATTAATTACCGTTGTCAAAAGAAACCTGGATGAAATAAAGGATAGATTCCCTTTGCCTGTAACGATCTGATTAGCGCACTTACTACCCACCTCCCACCTTACTCCCTGTTTCAAGCCAGTATAAAGCCAGTATAAAGCCAATACAACACCAATCCCCTCCAAACAAACAAGCCGCACAAGCTCACGCTTGCACGGCTATCTAAACTAAAACTCCCCCTGTTTTATTTCTCTTTAATTTTCACACGTTCTTTCTCCGGACTGGCACTATCCGCGGCACGTTCGGCCAGTTTCATACCGCTGCGGAAGCGGTAGGTGAAGATGAGGCGCAGGTTCTGTGTTTGCCAGCGATTGAGGGCATACACATCTACGTTCTGATAGCGGCTGGTAGCCTCATATTTATACCAGCGGAAGAGGTCCACCGCATTGAGGCGCAGCGTGGCTTTGCGGTTGAAAAGCTCGCGCTGGAGGCCTAAGCTGAAAGTGCCTACCGGCCGCTGAATGAAAGTACCATCGATGGCGCGGGACGTATAGAGTCCCGCCAGTTCCACCATCCACACAGCGGAGAGCTTCACCTGCTGGCGCAGCTGCGCCGAGAAGGTATTGGCGCTGAGCGAATAGGGCTCGCTGTTGATGATACCTGAATATTTGTAGTTATTAAATTCGAGATAGGCAATGGTGGTAAGATTATCGCCCAGCGGCAATTGCAGGTTGGTATTGATACCGGCGATCCTGCGGGTGCTGATATTCTCCGGACGGATAAACGTTTCATTGGTAGCGCTGCGTTGCTGCACTACTTCCTGTATCACATCATTGGTTTTGTTGTACAGCAGCGTAGTGGTGAGCGCGCCGTCCATGAAGATATGGCTCAACTCTACGTTGTGGCTGTATTGCGGCAGCAGGTACGGGTTCCCTTCTTCATAGGTATATTGATCCAGGTAGAAGCGGAACGGGTTCAGGCTGCGGTAATCGGGCCGTTCGATGCGGCGACTGTAGCTCAAGCTGAGCTTATTCTGCGGATCGAGGCTATAGGCGATCATGGCAGACGGGAACCATTGAAGATAGCTGCGGTCGAAGGAAGCATTGCCATTGAGCTGATGGCCTTTCATCTGCATCTGTTCTGCACGGATGCCGGCTTGCAGCTCTATATCGCCGATGGTCTTCTTGTAATTGATATACCCTGCGTACACATATTCTTTATATAGAAAGTGATTGCTCAGCGAATCATTCGGTATCCAGCTGCCGCCTTTCTGATCGAAGTAAGCTGCATTGTTATCAGTGTTCACATAGCTGTATTTGGCGCCCAGCTCCAGTTTCCCTTTATAGCCCAGTGGCACGCCGTAATCGGCTTTGGCAGTATATATTTTGATATTGCCGGGCATATCGGCCATGAATATACGTGCTGGTTCCTGCGGGTTCCCGGCAGCATCAAAATAGTTATTGTTGAAGTGCTGCACGCTCGTCGTGTTATATTGCAGATAGCTGGCATCGATGCTCAGCTCATGTTCGGAAGAGTCGAAGCGGTGTTTGAAAGAGAGGTCCACTTCGGAGTTGTCCCATTTGCCATCCATATCGGCGGGGGCGATCACCTGTGTTTGCACTTTACCATCGGGGCTTTTCAGCAGGGTATTGTTGTCGGTATTGGAGCGGGCGGGGTTGTGAAAGCCGCTCACCGCGACGCCGAGGGTAGTACGGTCAGATGCATAGAAATCCAGTCCCAGCTTGCCGTTCAGGCTTTGATTGGTACTGCGGGTGAAAGAGTTTTGATCGTAGATGGTCTGGATATTGCCATCGGGACCTTTGCGGAAATTGCGCAGGATGTAGATGTCTTCAAATCCTTTGCGATAGCTGTAACCGCCGTTGCCGAAGAGATTGAATTTGCCGCTGCGGTAATTGAAATTTATATTTTGCGTAGTACCGGGATAACGGCCTTGTATATACGCTACTGCCACGCTGCCGTTGAAGCCGCTGACGTTGGTCTTTTTGGTGCGTATGTTGATCACGCCGTTGCCGGCGGCATCGTATTTGGCAGAGGGGTTGGAGATGATCTCCACCTGGTCTATCTGACTGGCCTGCATGTTGCGCAGGATGCCGGCGAGGTCGGCGCCATTCACATAGGTGGCGCGGCCGTCGATGAACACTTTCACGCCTTGTTTGCCGCGGATGGTGATGTTGCCTTGCTTGTCTACCGCCACGCCGGGAGATTTTTCCAACACGTCCATGGCGGAGCCGCCGGCGGCGGATACCACGCCTTCTGCGTTCACTACGGTGCGGTCGGCATATTGTTCTATCAAGGGGCGTTTACCCGTTACCGTTACCCCTTTCAATGATTTGGCATGCGAGCCCAGGATGCCTTCCGGCAGCTGTAAAGCAGCGCTGTTCACCGTTACGGGGCGCAGCGTGGCGCTCTGGTAGCCTATGCTGCTGATATGGATGAAATAGTTGCCGTAGGGTATCTGCTCAAATACATAGGCGCCGCTAGTGTCGGAAAGGGCGGCTTTCACTACGGAGGAGTCTTGCGCTTTGCGGAGCACTACGGTAGCGGCGATGACCGGCTGGCCGGCGTCGTCTTTTACGTTGCCTGTGAGGCGGGCGCTGTTGTCCTGCGATCGGACGGTCAATACGGTTCCGGTTAACAAAACTGTCAACGCAGCAATGAATAAGGCTTTCATTATAATTTCTTGTTGTGAGGTTTTTTAAAGCGTCAAGTTTCCGAAATATCGATGCCCGAATGCCGGATGGCGCGGTCTATCAGGTCTTCTGCGGGGGCATAGCGCAGGATCGGGTTGGCGGCCTCGGAACAGAGCACCGCGATGTAATCGGTATGTATTTGTAACGGGTGATAGTACCAGGTTTCATGGCAGTTGCCGGTTTTCAGCACGCCACGGTCGGCATACAGGTAGATGGCTTTCACATCGAGGGAAAGCCCCTGCCCTCTTGCCTTTACAAGGCTCTCTTTTTTTGTCCAGAGATGATACACGGCCTCCTGGGATACCGGCTGCCGGAGCATCTCCAGCTCATCACTGCGCAAGGCAGTGGCGATATCCTGCGCCTGTAAACCGTCCTTCCGCTCTACATCGATGCCGATACGCCCGCAGGTAGACAATGCCACCATCACCAGGTTACCGGAATGTGAGAGGTTGAAATCCACGCGGTCGTCGATGAACAGTTTGCCATACTCATTGGCGTATAGCCGTTCGAGTGAGTCGGGGGCATAACCTTCTGCAAAGAGCAGGTCGCGCAGCAGCAGGCGGGCAAACAGCCGGTTCTGGCGGTCTTCCCAGCGGCGGCACTTCACGATGGCCGTACGCATATGCTCCGGTACGCACTGCAGCAGCGCGTTATACAAACGTTCATCCAGCGGACGATTATACAGAAAATAAGAATACGTGATCATCCAAAAACAACTTTCTCCGTTTCATGATTGATCATCTCCGCCAATGCTTTAAAATGGTCGAGGATGAAAAAGTGATTACCTTTCATATGCCTGATCTCAGGCGCATATACCGATTCATCTGCCCAGCCGGCCAGCATCTCGTCCGTGATAGGCTCTTCGGTACCGCTGATCACGGTAAGGGGCACTTCATATTTTCCCAGTGGCTGGTACTGATACAACTCCAATGCTTTCATATCTTCCCGGATAATGGGAAGAAAAAATTCCATCAGGTCATCATTCTCCAATATCTCATCGGGCAAACCTCCCAACTGGCGCAGCTCTTCGCGGAACGCTTTGTCGGGCAGCACATGCCGGATAGTGCGCAGGTGCGTTGTTTTCGGGCTGCCACATCCGGTGATGATGAAACGTAGCGGCAGCTTGCTGCCGGCGGCCTTCAGGCGGTGCAGCAGCAGGTTGCCCAGCATGCCGCCCATCGAATGGCCATAGAGTATATATTCCTGTTGTATATGAGGCTGTATCTGTTGTTCCAGGTCGGCCGCCATCTGCCGGATATCGTCCAGCAAGGGCAGGGCCATGCGCTGGCCTCTGCCTGGCAGCTCCAGCGGCGCCATCGAAATATGGCCGTGCAGCAAGGGTTTCAATGCATTGTAAGCGTACTTGTTACCGCCTGCATACGGCAGCGTGATCAGGTTTACCTTCATCTGTTATACTTGTTTACTAACGGGCGACTGCCGCAGGATCACCTGCAACCGACGGGTGAAATCTTCCATATCCTGGTCGTTGCAATAAGCCTTGTTATAACCGGCTTCTTCCAACTCCACCGCATAAAGATACGACATACTAACATCCGTACTCAGCTTGCCGCCAATGAAAACGGGTTTCTCTTTCATACTGTCCAGCGAGCGCACCTGGCGTATCAATTCCTTGCCTTCAATATAGCCGTGACCGTTAATAGTTGATACGATCAACAGGTCAGGCTGATGCTGCACACAGGCAGATAACAACAGGTCGTAAGGCACGCTGGGGCCGAGGTTCACCACCTCAAAGCCATTCTCCTGCAAAAAGAGCTGGATATATACCAGGTTCCAGTTGTGCGAATCCGAAGGGATCGTGGTGAGTAATGCGATAGGTTTCATGTGATCTATTTTTAACAGGGTAAAGATTTATGGTGTAGATAATTGTTCTTCCGGGATATAAAGACCATCATACTTTTGCTGATTGAAAGACAGCATGTGCAACAACTCCCCGGAGGATAATTGCTTCTTCCGTCGCACGGCATTGTTGCGGATATGGCCTGTGAAGGGCATCTTGCCGGGGTCCGACCAGTAAATAAATCCGGCTTCGTCCAGCTGCGCGCCCGTGAGGCGGCGGTTATCCGGATGCAGGCAATACGGCACATCCCAATAGCCCCGCTTGAAGGCTTTCGCCATGCTTTTTTCCAGGTCGCTGTCGAGGTTCAGCAACAAGTCGATGAGGAAGTCGGCCTCTTCGTATATCTGCGCGGTCCAGGCAGCCACGCCCTCCGGCAGCCCGCTGCGCTGCCTTTCCGCCGTGGCGGCCTGATGGCACCAGGCCAGCGAATTGAGATTATCTTCTATCAAAGGGATCTGGTGCGCCTCTTTCACCGTCTTCACGATCAATCTTTCTGCGCCTCCCTTCACAGCGGCGCGGGCGCTCTCTTCTATCAACGCTCTCGCGCCATGGTACGACTGCGGGAACTTGCCCATGAACGTATAGAATACGATGTGCCAGTCGCTCTGCGGCCCGAGGTATTTGAGGCCCAGCTGCCGTAATGCATGCAGCGCGGCCACATCCTGCGAGGTGTGCGTACCTTGCGCCAGGCTCAGTGAATAAGACTTCACGCCATTGCGTATCATGAAGATCGCTTCTGCGATGGTGATGGCGATCAGGATTGCGGGTGGGCACAATTGCCCCATCATACAACCGCCGAAACTTTCGATATGCCAGGGATCATCGCTGGCGGCGCCGAAGAGCTGGCAACAGGTGCGCCAGGCTTCCATGCTGCGTGCGAGCGGAATGCGGCCATAAGGGAAACAATAAGATATCGGCCCGCCTTCAATGGCATCGATGCCGGCGTTGATGGTGGCTTTGAATATCTCCACGGGCAAAGGGCTACCATGGCGTATCTGCACGGGAAAGCCCGGCTCGCGCAAGCCTTCGATGAGCTGCATATTCTCTTCGCGGGGATAACTTACGATCGGGTAACCATTGAGCTGCATGCCCTCCGCTACGGCCCTGGCAGCGCTGTGAAAATCGCCGCTGCGCGTGAAGCTGTCCAGCGTGATCGTGCCGATGGTAGGCGCATCCAGGCGCTTCACCTCACTGAGGCCAAAGCGCATCTTCGACCGGTCGCTGAAGCCCATGCGCGGCTGCACCACCAGCTGCTGTTGCCGCGCATGCTCTTTTACATATTGATGAAAATAGGCTGTACTCTGCTGCATATAACGGGCTTGTTAACTAACAATTAATTCCGGCTGCCGCGTGTCGCTCTGTATCTTGCCATAATCGAAGCGCAGCACGCGTTCTGCGTAATCGAAATAAGCGTCGTCATGGGTTACCGCGATCACCGTCTTGCCCATGATCTTCATCTCCGGCACCAGCACTTTATAGAAATAGGCACGGAATACAGGATCCTGCTCCGCGGCCCACTCATCCAGTACAATGATCTCTTTTTCTTCGAGCAAGGCGTAGATCAGCGCCAGGCGCTTCTGCTGGCCTTTGGACAACGTAGCTTTGATCACGTTCTTTCCTTCGTTGAAGGTCACGATATCGGTGAGGCGCATCTTGTCCAACAGGTGCATCAGCTGCTCATTATCGCGATGCAAAGGGAAATTGTCGTAGTTCTCGGAGAAGAGGCAATGATCGGTATAGATAGATACCATCTGATCCCTGAACCAGGGATAGTTATCCGGCGTGATCAATTCATCATTGAAATAGATATGACCGGAGCGGGGCATATACAAACCGGTAAGCAGATGCACAAAAGTGCTCTTGCCGCTGCCATTGCCACCCGTGATGAAGATGCTCTCTCCTGCTTTGATTTCCAGGTTGAGCGGTTGCAAACGGAAAGTTTCGGACCTGATCTCGTCATAATATTCATAGGTCACATTTTCGAAGCGGATGCTGCGGAATGGGCCAGCATCGGCACTTTGGCCATGCCCTAATGCAATGCCCTCAGAAGCGCTGAGCACCGTATCAAATTCTTCGAGCCGTTTCACCGCGATGTGCATCAGCGTAAACTCGCGTATCTCCGTGATGATGATACTCATCGGTCCCATGAGATATAGCAGCGTAACAATGAAATTGCTGTTCACGCCGCCAGTGGTGTGCAACAG
Organism: Chitinophaga vietnamensis; assembly: GCF_902167635.1. Lineage (GTDB taxonomy): Bacteria > Bacteroidota > Bacteroidia > Chitinophagales > Chitinophagaceae > Chitinophaga > Chitinophaga vietnamensis. The sequence goes on along the minus strand of NZ_CABHMS010000002.1, from coordinate 505,189 downwards.
CGCGGGCAGCAGGAAGAGGATAATACCGATCATCAGGTACCAGGTGTAACTGCCCATCAGCTCATTGCCCATGTGGCGGATCAGCGTTTTCACGGTCAGGTCTTTGGCCCGGCCTCTGTTTACGGTAATATGTTCATGGTAGATGATATCGCTGCGGCGCGTGCTCATCTTGATCTCGCGGAAGCCGCGGAGGAAGTCGTTCACGTTCTGCTGGTATACGTTAGCGAGGTCGCGCACAGTGCTCATATCCCGGTGCACAGCCAGGTTGCGGTAATAGTACACGCCTGCGAGCAGACCTAATATCACCGTGATCAGCGCGGCGCCGCCGGGGTTGATGTAATAGAGGTACAACACGCCGATCACTACCATCACAAATGCGTTGAAGGTTTCGATGAAGGCTTGCGGAAAACGCTGCAAAGTGGTGACATCGGCAACGGCTGTACGAACTTTTTCATCGCCGAGCTTGAGGTATTCTTCGTAATTGGAGAAACGCAGTTTATCGAAGATAGACAGCCCGAGATCATTGCCGAGATCATAAGTAAGGCGTATCATGTACGACTGGAAAAAACGGGCGGTCACGAACGACAGCACGATCAGTCCGCAGTATACCTGCCAGTCGTACTGCCCTACAAAGGGCAAAGGCGTATTCGTGATCTTGTTGTTGATCAACAGCAGCAGGGTGCTTCCCCAGATGCTGTTGATCAGCCCCAGCAGGGCCAGCAGCCAAAAGAACGCTTTCGATTTTTTCTGAAGCAGTTTTAACAGTGCCATGGCTATGATTTGTGGTTTTGAACTTTGGATGCCGGGATGCGCTTGCGCTGCCCGATACCGGTGTGTTTGAATGCTTTTTTCAGATGTGCCGGCGTAGTTAACCGGATGCGCGTTGCAGGCGTTTGCGGGTTCCTGAGCATCTGCAACAGTACCGCCCTGAAATGATGACTGACAATATTGGCGCAGGTATCACTGAGCAGCGTGCTGTTGTAATTGAAGCGCACTACCATCTCTTCGCCGATGCCTACAAATACCGACAACAAGTAATTGTTGTGCTCATGCATCTGCACTTGTTGCAGGTCCAGCACAGGGTTTTCTTTCTCTGTCACATCGCCGAGCGGATAGTTCTCGAAGAATAATACGCTATCGAACAGATCTTCTTCCATGCCCGTCCAGTTGCGCAGGTCAGCCGCGCCGATATACGGATGATGGCGCGCCTGGCTGTGATGGTCCTGCAAGTCGCGCAGCCATTGGTCCAGCGGCTGTGCTACCGCCATGACTGCCTTCAAAGGAATAATGCTCATATAAGGCCCTACCCTGCTTTCCACCTGCTCCACTTCTGCGGGGCGGGTAGATACCGTTACGCCATATACTACCTGGCGGCGGCGGGTATATTTAAACAGTAAGCTTGCCCATACGCCTTGTATCACGGTATTCACGGTAACGTGCTGCTCCTGTGCGAAGCGGTGCACGGCGGCGGTAAGACTTTCATCCAGCACCAGGCGTACGTCGTTATAGGCGCCTGGTACGCGGTTACGATCGCCGCGATAGTTGACGAAAGGCAGCCACATGGGCGCGCTCACGTCTTGCAGCTGCTCACGCCAGAAGGCCGCAGCAGCGTCTTTGCCGGCAGCGTTGATGAAGCGGATATAGTCTTCATAACGGTCACGGCTATCCGCAATGGCGTCGCCTTTCAGCAGCGCTTCATAGGCTTTCATCCATTCGTCCACCACCACGGGCATCGACCAGCCATCCATGATGATATGATGCGCGGTCCACACCATTTTGGTGATGCCGCCATGCATCTGCACCAGGGTGATGCGCATGAGCGGCGCGGTATCCATATCAAAATCCGTGTTCCTGTCTTTTTGCAGGAAGATGTTGACCGCTTCGTTGGAGAGATGACTGTAGTCGCGCTCATACACCGGCACGCTGATCTCCCGGTACACGGCCTGCACCAGCGTATCATTGAGCTGGTAGAAGGCAGTACGGAAAATGCTGTGTTTAGCAGCTACGGCATTCCAGGCCTCTTGCAATATTTTTTTATCGAGAGATGGAATATCCGCGCTCACCTGGATGATCCAGGTACCGGCATCGGGGGCGCTTTGACTGGACGACCACATATCGTATTGCAAGGGACTGGCCACGTAAAGGCTTTCCAGCAGGGACTTGCGGGCTTGCCCTTCTTCCATCGCATATAAGAAATCATGCAATGTGGATGGCGTTACCAATCCGCCAAGGCCATAGTCTGAAGGCGTAGGCACAGGCGCTTCCAGTGCTGCCGCTGTTTGCAACTGCGCCTGCAGGAAGGCCAGGTAGTTTTCTGCCAGCTGCGCGATCAAAGCGGCATCGTATTGCGCCGGGGCGTAAGTCCAGGATACATAGAGCTGTCCCTCTGCTACGGAGGCGGTAACTTCCAGCTTGCTGCCGAAGGCATTGTTGCCGCTCACGGCTTCGCCGGTAGGCTCATCGGCCAGACTAACGTTCACGCCTGTATGAATAATATTATCGAGCTGGCCGAGGTAGTTGAATAGCAGGTCCATAGCGGGCAACTGCAAACTTTCCCTTACCGCTGCATCAGGATGGAGGTAGCGCAGCGCGCCATAGCCCAAACCATTGCCAGGCAAGGCCCGCAGCTGTTCTTTAATATCCGGGATATTACCGGCCGATAACAGCGCCGGGTACATATTGGTGAACCAGCCAACAGTTTGAGAGGTATCCAGGTCTGGTGCGATGGCTTCCCGGCCATGCCCTTCCAGGGTGATGAGCACCTGCGGTTGTGCGCTCCAGTTGCTGATAGTTTGCGTGAGTGCCGCCAGCAGCCAGTCGTTGATGCCGGTGTTGTATGCCTGTTGCGCTTTACCCAGCAGCAGGCGCGTATCCTGCTCGGGCAAGGTAACTGTATGTGTTTGCGTGTCTTTACGTAATACGTGGATCGCTGCTCCCGGTAATGGCGTATAGGCCTTCACGGTAGTTTGCCAGTATGCCAGCTGCGCCAGCGTAGCCGGATCGGTGGCATAGCGCGCGATGGCCTGCTGCCACTGCCGGTAAGAAGTGGTTTTGGGAGCCGTTTGCAAAGCCTGCCCTGCGGCAGCTACCGGCAGGAAGGCGGCAATATCTTCCAGCAATATCCTCCATGATACGCCATCTATCGCGAGGTGATGCACCACGATGAACAGACGATTGTAAGCATCTGCCAGCGGTGTTTTGATCAATACGCAATGCCATAGTTCACCGGTGTTGATATCCAGCTGCTGTTGCCAGCGTTCGCAGATGGCGGTGATCTCGTTTGTTGTCGCGGCTTCTTCCTGTGCTACTACCGGCAGCAGGTAGCCATATTCCTGTATCCATTGTGCGCCTTCCTGTCGGTAACGGAAACGGAGCGCATCGTGGCGCGATGCCAGCGCAGCCGCCACGGTATTGAGTTGCGCGGCATCGAGCGATTTATCGATATTCAGCAACACGGCCTGGTTGAAATGATGCGGCGCGGCAAAGTTCTGTTCAAAGAACCACTGCTGGATAGGCAGGATTCCTGCCTCACCATTCAGCATACCTTGTTCTGACTGTATCTCACGGCTGCTGGTTACCACGCCGGCCAATGCAGCGATATGCTGGTGCAGGAAGATATCGCGCGGATGCAGCAGGTACCCGCGCCTGCGGGCCTGGCTCACGAGCTGTATGGTGATGATAGAGTCTCCCCCTAACTCAAAGAAATTATCGTATATGCCTACCCCTTGTACGCGCAGCAACTCCTGCCAGATGGCGACCAGCGCCTGCTCTGTTTCGTTGCGGGGCGCCGCATAAGCGCCCACTACATGGTCGTCCGGACTTGGCAAAGCGCGCTTGTCGATCTTGCCGCTGGCAGTTACGGGCAGCGCGCTCATCTCTACATACTGCGATGGCAGCATGTATTCCGGCAGGCGGCCCTTGAGGAAGCTCACCACTGCTTCCCGGTCGAAGCGTCCTTTGGGTACTACATAGGCCACGAGGCGCATCTTGTGGCGACTGTTATTCCGGGCTACTACAATGGCTTCATTCACCAGCGGGCATTGTTGCAACACAGCGGTTACTTCGCCCGGCTCGATGCGGTAGCCGCGGATCTTCACCTGGTCGTCGATCCTGCCGAGGAACTCGATGTTGCCGTCAGGCAGCCAGCGGGCCTGGTCGCCGGTACGATAGCAGATGCCTTTATCGAAAATACCTTGTACAAATTTTTCCTTTGTAAGATCAGGGCGGTTGAGATAACCGCGCGCTACGCCATACCCGCCCACACACAACTCTCCGGCCACGCCCACCGGGCACAGGTTGTTATAACGGTCTACGATATAAGCCTGCACATTGGCGATAGACGGACCGATGGTAACGGCGTGCGGTAGCAATGGGTTATCAGAGATGGTGGCGCAGATCGTATTCTCCGTAGGTCCGTAACCGTTAAGCAGGCGGATACCCTTCTCCTGCAGGTAACGGGCATCGTCTACATGCAGGGCTTCGCCGGCGGATACCATGGTACGGATGCTGCCCGTCTTCTCGCGGATCGCATGCTGGTAAGATGGCGGCAGCACCACCATTTCCACCTGGTAACGGTTGATCATCTCCTCAAAACTATCTACCGACATCAGTTCCTCCTGTTTGGGCAATATCAAAGTACCGCCACTCAACAGCGTGTTGAATATTTCATAGCAGGAGGCGTCAAAACCAAATGAGGAGAATTGCAGCATACGCTTGCCGGGCCTTAACTGCAGCACATCCACATGCCCTTGTACCAGGTTCACGATACCGCGGTGTTCCAGCAACACGCCCTTGGGCCTGCCGGTAGAACCGGAAGTATAGATCACATAGGCCAGGTGATGGCCGTCCAGCGCGGCATCCAGGCTGCTTGTCTCTTCTTGCAGGTACACGCCGGTATCTATCCGGATCACTTGTATATGCGACGGGCATTCGATCTGCGCTTCACAGGAGGTGGTGGTGATCAACAACTGCGCGCCGCTATCCTGCAAAGTGTATTGAATACGATCCTGCGGATAGGCCGGATCGATGGGCAGGTAAGCCCCGCCCGCCTTCAACACGCCTAATATCGCAATGATCATTTCCGGTGAACGGTCCAGGCAGATGGGCACGATCATCTCCCCTTCTACGCCCAGTTTGCGGAGATAATGCGCAAACTGGTTGGAGCGCTCATCCAATGTTTGATAAGAGAGCGTAATGTTATCATAGCACAGCGCGATGCCTGCTGGCTGCGCCTGTACCTGCTGCCGGAAGCGGCTCACGATATGCGCCTGCATATCCAGTTCAAAGCCGGGTACTTTTTCGTTGAATTGATGGAACTGTTGCTCATCTTCGGCAGATAGGAACTGTAATGCGCCAATCGCCGCATCGGGCGCGGCTGCAATGGCTTGCAGCAATTGCCGGAAATGCCGCAGCAACTGTTCAATCGTTTCACGGCGAAAGAGATCCGTGCAATACACCACATTACCCTGCAAGCCTGCCGGCGTTTCTTCCAGCGAAAAGCTGATATCTGTTTTAGCGGTGGTTTGATCAATATCTTCTTCTGTCAATTGCAGCTGGCCTAAGCTTGCGCCCTCGGCACGCGGCGTGTTCTGCAAGGCGAATACAGCCTGAAACAGCGGGCTGCGGCTCAATTCGCGGCTCGTCACCACCTGGTCCACCACTTTTTCAAAAGGCACTTCCTGGTGCTCATAGGCCTGTAAAGTGGTATGTTTCACCTGTTGCAGGAAGGCAGTGAAGGAAGGATTACCATCGAGACGACTGCGCAACACCAGGGTATTTACGAAGAAGCCGATCAGCGCCTCCGCTTCCTGTTGCGTTCTGCCCGCGATCGGCGAACCCACCGCGATATCATCCTGCCCGGTGTAACGGTGCAGCAATACCTTGAAAGCCGCCAGCAGCGTCATAAAGAGCGTAGTGCCCTGTTGCAGCGACAATTGCTGCAACTGCGCCGTGAGCTGCGGATCGATATTAAAGAGCAGGTGCGCACCTTTTGTGCTTTGCAGCGCGGGGCGCACATAATCCGTGAGCAGGTGCAGCGGCGTTACATCATCCAGCTGCTGCTTCCAGTATTGAAGCTGGCGGTCCAGCACTTCGCCGGAAAGGTACTGGCGTTGCCAGATGGCGATATCCTTGTATTGCACGGGCAGCTCCGGCAGCTGCGCCGACCTTTGTTCCGTATAGGCGGTATATAATTCAGTGAGCTCACGGATGATGATGCCCATCGACCAGCCATCGGTAGCAATGTGATGCATCACGATGAGCAACTGGTGTTCATCTTCCTGTAAGGCGATCAGGCGCGCACGCAACATGAAATCTTTCGAGAGGTCGAAAGGTTGATGAATATAAGGATCGATATTTATGTCTGTAGAGGTATCCAGTTGCCATCCATCGGCGGAAATGATTTGCTGGTAAGCTTTTCCGCCTTCTTCTTTCAATACGGTGCGCAGCACTTCATGGCGTTCCACGAGCGCATGCAGGGCATGCGCGAGTGCGGAAGTATCCAGCGCGCCTTTGAGGCGCAGCAGCACCGGCATGTGATAAGGCACGCTACCTTCCAGCTGATCGATGAACCAGAGGCGCTCCTGTGCGAACGACAAGGGCGCTTTATCTATGTGATGGCGACTAAGCGGCGGTAATGTTGCTTTGGCAGCGCCAGCGAGCAGCGGAGCGAAAGCGGCGATGGTCTGGTGCAGGAAAACATCCTTCACCGTAGCAACTGCCTGCATCTCTTCCCGTATCGCGGACACGAGGCGGGTAGCCAGCAGGGAGTGGCCGCCGAGGGCGAAGAAATTATCGTATATGCCTACCCGTGATACGCCCAGCAAACGTTCCCAGATGCCTACCAGCTGCTGCTCCGTTTCGTTGCGGGCAGGTACGTAATCGGCGCCGGACAGCTCCGGTTCCGGCAGGGCGCTACGGTCGGTTTTACCATTGGCATTGAGCGGCATCACCTCGAGTTGAATCAGCGAGGCGGGCACCATATAAGCAGGCAGCTGCTGTTCGAGGTACTGGCGGATCGCCTCCCGTGTAGCCGTTCCCGTGAGGGTATAGTAAGCGGCGAGCAGCTTGTTGCCGTCGGCTTGTTTGTGTACTATTACGATGGCCTCTTTCACATCCGGGTGCGATAACAGCACGTTGGTGATCTCTTCCGGTTCTACGCGATAGCCGCGGATCTTCACCTGCTCGTCTATACGGCCGGTAAATTCTATGCGGCCATCTTCCAGCCAGCGGGCCTGATCGCCGGAGCGGTACAGGCGCTGCGTGCCGCGCCGGATGAACTGTTGAAGGGTACGCGCTTCGTCGTTTATATAACCGCGGCTAAGTCCTTCCCCACCCAGCAGCGCTTCACCAGGAATGCCTTTCGGCACCGGGCGGCCGTGGCGGTCTACAATAAATACCTGCCCGTTTTCAACAGGATAACCGATGGTGGCTGTTACCTCGGCATCTTCATGCACGGCGTTCTTCGTCACAAATACGGTGATCTCCGTAGGGCCATATATGTTATAAAATTTCAGTGCAGGCAATTGCGCTAACAATCTTCGTACATGCGATACCGATAGCTGCTCGCCTCCAGAGTAAATGGTGCGCATAGGTGCGAACAGCTGCGGATCATGATCAATGAGCTGGTTGAGCCAGGAGGTGGTGAAGAAGGCGGTGGTAATCGCTTTCTCCCGCAGCACCTCTGCCATGGAAGCGGGGTCCAGCAGGCGTTGCAGCTCCATCATATAAATGGTGGCGCCATTGAGCAGGGCGCCCCATATTTCGAGGGTGGCCGCATCAAAGGAGAGCGAGCCGGTTTGCAGCATCCGGTCTTCCGCGGTGATGTATACATTACGCGGGTTAGTGAGCAGGCTCACGATGCTGCGGTGTGTGATCATCACGCCTTTGGGCCGGCCGGTAGTTCCGGAGGTGAACATGATATATGCCAGCGAATCCGCGTTGGCAAAAGATTGTATGGCGGCAAGCGGCAGTTCAACTTCCGGCAGATAGATGGTTTGTTCAAAATGCTGCCGGATGCGCGCATCATTGGTGAGCACAATAGCGGCGTTGGTCTGTTGCAGCAATTGTGCAATACGTTCTACCGGCGTATTGGATTCCACGGGCATATACGCCGCTCCTGCTTTCAGGGTAGCCAGCATACCGATTACAAAGTCGGCACTGCGGGTCATTACCACCGCCACTACAGATTCATGCGATACGCCTCGCTGTTGCAGCAGGGTGGCTAATTGATCGGTATAGGCATGCAGCTGTGCATAGGTATAAGCATGTTGCTCATCTTCCAAGGCCATGGCATCCGGCCTTGCCCGGGCTACCTGCTCAAACACGCCATGCACAGTCAGGTGCAGCGGTATCGGGGTTACCTGTCCGTTGAAGGAAGCGATCTCGCGCTGTTCATCTTCCGACAAATAATCTATCTCTTCCAACATTATTCCCGGGTCATCTGCAATAGCCGTGATGATATTTGCCAGGTGACCGAGCATGCGCACGATACGCGGGCGCGCAAAGAGATCAGCATAATATTCAATACCCAGCACCAATCCATCTTTGCTTTCTTCAAAATCGATGGTGAGATCGAACTTGCTTTGCGGCGCCTGGTTGCTGAAAGGCGTTGCCCGCAGCTGGTTCATTTCCAGCAGGGCATCGCGGGTGGCGCTGTTGTTCTGCATCACCACCATCACGTTGAACAGCGGCGAACGGCTCATATCACGTTCCAGCGACAGGTCGTCTATCAACTGATCAAAGGGATAAGCCTGGTGCTGATAGGCTTCCAGCAAGCGATGGCGGATACCGTCTTTTACGAATTGATCGAAAGAAATATTTTCCGGTATCTGTGTACGCACAGCCAGGGTATTTACATAAAACCCGATCTGGTTGGCGAGGCTCGCATGTTCCCTGCCTGCCACCGGCGTGCCTACAATCAGGTCCTGTTGGCCGGTATAGCGGTACAGCAAGGTTTTCACCGCAGCCATCAACACCATGTATACACTGAGCTGATTCGCAGCTGCATACTGCTGCAATTTCTGTTGCACCGCCAGCGGCAGACAAGTAGAAATGTAATCACCTTTGTAGGTCATTACACGCGGACGGCTGAAATCTGCCGGCAGCTCCAGCACCGGGCGGTTGCCACCGAGTTGTTGCAGCCAGTAGTCGCGGTGGCGGCGGCCCTCATCGCCCGCCAGCAAAGCATTCTGCCAGGCGGCGAAATCTTTGTATTGTATCTTCAGCGCTTCCAGCGGAGAAGATTCATTCCGGTGGAAAGCGTAATACAGTTGCAATATTTCGGAGAAGAACACCTGTGTAGACCAGCCATCAGAGATGATATGATGGAGCGTGAAGAGAAAAGTAAAACGCTGCGGCGCCAGTTGCAGCAGCACGGCGCGTACGAGTGGTCCCCGCTCCAGATTGAATACGGTGCTGGCTTCCGCCGCGGCGATGGCGGCGGCTGCCTCTTCGCTTTGTGGTGCATGTTGCAGGTCTTTATATGCGAGCGCAAAACCGGAGGCTGGTAAAACCCGCTGCCGTGGCTCGCCATCGCGTTGCACAAAAACGGTGCGCAACACTTCATGCCTTGCTACCAGCGCTTGCAAAGCCTTTTCAAAAGCGGCGATATCCAATTCGCCTTCCAGTATAGCGGCATGCGGAATGTTGTATACCGTTTGGTCCTGCTCCATGCTCGCCATGAGCCACATCCTTTGCTGGGCGTGCGACAGCGCATAGTCTTCCTGCAAAGCCACCGGTTCAATATCCGCAAAAGCTTGCTGCTCGCCGGTTCCAATGAGTTGCGCCTGTTCTTCGATCGTTGGGTGCAGGAACACTTCGCGCAAAGGCAGCAGTACCTGCATTTTTTTATGGATGAGGGCTACCAGCTGCGTTGCCTTCAGGGAATGCCCGCCTATCTCAAAGAAATTATCGGTAACGCCGACGCCGTTGATATCCAGCAATGACTCCCAAACGGCCACCAGTTGGGCTTCTACGGCATTGCGTGCCGCTACGGCCTGTCCCTGGAATTGCGCGCGGTATTCGCTGGCATCGGGCAAAGCGCGCTTGTCGATCTTGCCATTGGGCGTGAGCGGGATACGGGCCAGCGGCACATAATACACCGGGATCATGTACTCCGGTAAACGACTTTTTATAAATTCCTGTAAGGCGGCGATGTCGGGGGTTTCATCGGCGACGATGTAGGCGGCTAGCTGGTCCTGGCCATCTTTATTGTATACCATTACAATGGCATCGCGTACGGCCGGACTGGCCTTCAAGGTCTCCGCCACTTCATCGAGCTCGATGCGGTAGCCGCGTATCTTCACCTGGTTATCGATGCGGCCAAAAAACTCCAGGGCGCCGGAGGGCAGCCAGCGGCCATGGTCGCCGGTGCGGTATAAACGCCCGCCCGGCGTAAATGGATCATTGATGAATTTGCGCGCAGTGAGCTCTTCCCGCTGATGATAACCTTTGCCCACTCCTATGCCGCCAATGCAGATCTCGCCCGGTACGCCGATGGGCAATAATTCGCCACGACTGTTCAACACATATACCCGCTGATTGTCGAAAGGCTTGCCCAGCACAGGTTGGCGGGCAAAGTCGTCGATGGTGTCTTTATTGATCCAGTGTGCTACCGAGCCGATAGTAGCTTCTGTGGCGCCGTAGTGATTACCCAGCTCCACATGCGGATAGCGCTCAAAATATTTACGCAGGTTTTTAACGTTGATGGTTTCGCCACCTTGCTTGATAATGCGCACGGAGCGGCATACTTCGGGGTCTTCATCAAAGGTGGCGCTGTTCACCAGCACGCCGAAGGTAGAAGGCACCATCTTCAAAAAGGTCACCTGCTCCTGTTTGATATATTGCAATGTTTTTTCCGGATCGAAGTAACTATCGTTTGGCACATGCAAAGTAGCGCCGGAAGTGAGCGTTGCCCAGATATAGCTATAGCAGCCATCAAAGCTGTAAGAGTTGATGAGCATGGTGCTATCCGCCGGGGTGATGGCGAAACGTTTGCGGTACCAGCTCACGTGGTTGGCCAGCCCGAGATGATGCACCATGGCGCCTTTGGGCTTACCGGTAGTGCCGGAGGTATAGATCATATACGCCAGCTCGTGCGGATCGCGGTTTACAAGCGGGTTATCCGGCGAACCGTCGCTGAGCTCATCGATCGCTACATAGCCCAGCTGTGCAGCATCGGGCGTTTGTTCGATCAACGATTTTTCTGTGAGCACGATGGGGCAGCCGCTATCTTCGAGGAAGAAACGCACGCGCTCCTGCGGCGAACTGAGATCGATGGGAATATACACGCCACCCGCCTTCAATATACCGATGATGCCGATGATGATCTTTTCAGAACGGTTCACCATCAACGCTACTTTGGCCTGATGTGGCAAGCCCCGCTCCTGCTTGAGATGCCAGGCTACACGGTTGGCGCGCTCATTCAGCTCGCGGTAGGTGAGCGTTACCGGCCCGCTTTTTACAGCGATAGCATCGGGCGTGAGCAAGGCCTGTGATTCGAACTGTTCTATCACCGGCTGTTCACGAAAAGAAACAGCCGTGTCGTTGAAAGCGCCGAAGAGATAATGATGATCGAGAGATGAGATACAGTTCAGGTCATCGATCTTTAGGGAGAGATCATGGCTGATCTGCTCCAGGATCCTTGTCAGATGCGCGCCAAGCAGCATCACTTCCACTTCATCATACCGGTGCGCATTATAATCGATCTCCCATTCGAGCTGGTCGTCTTTACGGGTGAGGAGAAATAAAATATCTGTTTTATAGAGATCATCCTGCAAGATGCTCACCGGCTCATAGGCAAACGCGGTAGAGAAAGCATATTCGGCCCAATCGGTACGTTGCTGTAAAGTGGCATATAATTGCGGATAGTCGTACTGTTGCCGGCTGATATTGGCTTCCAGCTCTGCGTGCACCTGTTTGAGCAAGTCTCTCACGGTCATGCCATCATCATAAGGTACGGTGAAGAACAGCAATGCGGGATTACTTGCAGGCACTCCTGCATCCAGGCGGATGGTGCTGGTAGTGAGCAGCAACTCGGGGCGCTGGCTGTATTTGCCCAGGAGGATGTACAGCGCGGCCATCGCGAGTTTGTAGATGTTGAGGTCTTTATCTTTGGAGGTGCGTACAACAGCGTCTGAAAGGCCGGCTGCCAGCGGCAGTCGGTATTGTTGCCGGGCGGTTTCGCTGGCGGGCAACAACTGTTTATTGTAGAAGGAGGCGCCACCGGCACGTTTGATCTTGTCGGTCCAGTAACTGGTGGTGGTATACTCCTGTAGGGTGATCTCGCTCATAAATCAACGTCGTTAAATAGGGTGATGAAAGGATCAGCTGAAATCGTCTTCTATTGAAATTATTTCCTGTCTGGCGGGCTTGCCGGCCAGCAAGGCTTTGCCGGGATCGGCGGCAGCTGCTGCGGCCAGCGCGGCGAAACGTTGCAACATCGTTTCCATGGTATGTTCATGGAACAAGGCTTTGTTATACACCAGCGCAACGTGGAGGCCTTCCGCCTCGCCGGATTCAAAAAAGAAAGTGATATCGTATTTGTTCGTGCCTTCCCTGTTTTCCAGTGGCAGCTCGCTGAAAACCGGCGTGCTGGCGCCTTCCGGCGCTTTCGCTTCAAAGCCGTCGTTGAAGGCGATCATCACATCAAACAGGGGATTGCGGCCCAGGTCGCGTTTCTGTTTGAGTTTTTCTATCAGCAGGTCGAAAGGATAGAACTGATGATCATAGGCTGCCAGCGTGGTAGCTTTTACTTTTTCGAGCAGGGAAAGGAAAGTATCATCTTCGTATAGCCGGGTACGTAATGCCAGCACGTTCACATAGAAGCCCATCTGGTGTTGCAGATCGGGATGTTCGCGGCCGGTGGCGGTGGCGCCCACCGTGATATCATTGGTTTGCTGATAGTGTTGCAGTAAAGCCACTACCAGGCTTTGACACACCATGAACAAACTGGCGTCCTGCGCGGCGGCTATCCGGCGGAAAGCCGCAAGGGTCGCCTCCTCCAGGGTAAAGCGCAGCGTATGACTGCTATAATTGCGAACACGGGTACGTTCTTTATCTAATGGCAGATCAGGATACACGCTATCACGTTGCAGCTGTTGCAGCCAGTAGCGCTCATCCTGGTGTGCGGCCTGTTGCAGCTGGCGGTATTGCCAGGCCGCGAAATCTTTATACTGTATGCGCAGGGGCGGCAAAGCAGCAGGGATGCCGTTTACCAGCTGATGATAGCATTGCAGCGTTTCGGTGTAGAACAATTGCAGCGACCATCCATCACTGATGATGTGGTGCATATTGACGAGCAGCACATGTTCTTCTTCGCGCGTCGCCAGCCGGAAACGCAGCAGGGGCCATTCATCCAGCCGGAAGATGTGTTGTTCCTCTTCCCGGAGCAGGGCCGCGCCGAGGCGATTGATATCGGTACCGGCAGAGGCAATGCTTACCGGCAGCTGGATCGCCGCTTCCGGTAATATCCGCTGATAGGGCTGCCCCTCTTGTTCTACGAAAACGGTGCGTAATATTTCATGCCTGGCGATCACCTGGTTGATGGCCATTTCCAGCGCATGAATATCCAGGGGGCCATCGATGCGGAAGGCGCCAGTGATATTGAAAGCGTTCTTTTCTGTTTCCAGCTTGTCCATGATCCAGAGACGTTGCTGCGCGCGGGAGGCTTCGTACAACGGCGCTGCCGGCACTAAGGGGATAGGCCCGCTGGCAGCGGCTTCCATGCCATCCAGCCATTGCGCCAGCGAACGGATATCCGGATTTTTGAAGAAGGCCGCCAGCCCGATCTTTTTACCGGTTGCTTCGGCGAGCTGCGCGATGATGCGGTAAGCCAGCAAAGAACTGCCTCCCGCCTCAAAGAAATTATCCTGCATGCCGATGCCTTTTCTTCCCAACACCGCTTGCCAAAGGGCCAGCAATTGCGCTTCTGTAGCGGTAGCCGGCGTCTCTTCTACCTTCTCTTCCTGTAATAAAGCCGTAATGTCGGGCAATGCATTTCTGTCCAGTTTACCGTTCTTGTTGAGCGGCGCCTGTTCCAGCTGCACAAACAATGCGGGAATCATATAGTCCGGCAAAGTGGCTTTGAGCGCGGCTTTGAGCACAGCGGCAGGCAACGGCTCGCTGGCGGTAAAAAAGCATACGAGGAGCTTGTCGCCCTGCAGGTTCTTTTCTACGGACACAAAGGCTTCGCGGATATGCGCCAGCTGTTTCACGGCATGCGCGATCTCGCCGGGCTCTACGCGATAGCCGCGTATCTTCACCTGGTCGTCGCTGCGGCCGAGGAAAGCCACAGTGCCATCTTCCAGCCAGCGGCCCAGGTCGCCGGAACGGTATACTTTCTCTCCCGCCTCAAAAGGATGCGGGATGAACTGTTTGGCCGTGCGAACTTCATCACCGATATAACCGGCGCTCAAGCCTTCGCCGCCTAACAGTATTTCGCCGGGAATGCCTACCGCAACGGGTTGCAGGCGGGCATCCACGATATATACCGTGCTGTGCGAGATGGGCCGGCCCAGCGGCACGGCGCTCTCGGGGAAGAGCGGCACTTCGCCACAGATCGAGAAAGTAGTATTTTCCGTAGGCCCGTAACCGTTAGTGATCCGGATACCCGGACAAGCCGCCTGCACTTTTCGTATATGCGCCGGCGATAGTTGCTCGCCACCCGCCAGTATATGTTTGAGCGGGCGGAAGAGCGCAGGGTCCTGGTCCGCCAGCTGGTTGAACCAGGAGGCGGTGAACCACATAGTGGTAATGCCCTGCGTTTGTATGGCCTGCGACAGCTGCGCGGTATCCAGCAGGTGCAGCAGGTCCATCAGGCGTACTTGCGCGCCGTTGAGGAGCGCGCCCCATATTTCAAAGGTGGCCGCATCGAACGACAAGGAGCCGGTCAACAATATTTTATCGTCAGGAGAAAGGGTTATGTAATTAGTATCCTTCACCAGTCTTACAATGCTCTTATGCTTCACCATCACGCCTTTGGGCGTACCGGTAGAACCGGAGGTGAACATGATATAGGCCAATGAATCGCCATTGAGCGGCACATCAACAGGGTTATTCTGCGGATAGCCGTCTACGTTAGTATCTCTCAAAAATGCCTCATTGATCACCAGGGCGGCATTGGTTTGCGCCAATAACAGGTCGATACGTTCCTGTGGCGTATTTGTTTCCAGTGGCAGGTAAGCGGCGCCCGCTTTGAGGATGGCCAGTATGGCCACTACAAAATCCACGCTGCGCGGCAGTATCACCGCTACTACGCCGCCGGTATAACGTTCCCGGATATACGCCGCCAGCTGGTTAGCTTTGGCATTGAGTTGCTGATAGGTATAGGAACGCTGCTCATCCGCCACGGCTGTGGCATCGGGGTATTGTGCCGCCCTGGCTTCAAACAGTTTCGTAACAGTACTATCGGCGGGCAATTTGTCTGACTTGCCGGAGAGCACGTGGAGCAGGTGATGCTTTTCGGCATTGCTCATGTATTCCAGTTGGGCTACCGGCGATTGCAGGTTAGCGACAACAGCCGACAACAATTGCGCGTAATGCGCTGTCATCCTGCGGATGCGGGCTGCTGTGAAAAGGCCGGCATTGTATTCAAAGCTCATTTGCAGCCCTTCTGCCTCTTCCCACAACTCGATGGTGAGATCGAACTTGGTGCCTTGCGAAGGCATCGGCAATGGGCTGATGTCGAAGCCAGCGCTCTGCTCCGCCTGTTTGATATCTGCCTGTTGCAATACGAACATAATATCGAACAGAGGCGAGCGGCCGGCCTCGCGAGGGATGGCCAGTTCTTCCACCAAAGTATCAAAAGGATATTGCTGATGCTCGAAAGCCGCCAGTGTATTCACTTTTACGGTGTCGAGCAATTGCGTGAACGGCGCGTCCGCATCGAAGCGGCTGCGCAGCGGCAAAGTATTCACATAGAACCCTGCCTGCTCTGCCAGGTCAGGATGTTCACGGCCGGCGGAGGGCATGCCTACTACAATATCCTGCTGACCGGTATAGCGGTGAAGCAATGCCTTGAAACCCGCCAGCAGCAACATAAACAGGCTTACGCCTTGCTGCGCGGCAATATTTTTCAGTTGACGGGTAAGATCAGGGGAGAGATGATCATATACCAGCTGCCCTTTTTGAGGAGACGACTGACGGGGATAATCCGCCGGCAGTTCCAGTATGTTCACCGGTTCACGGAACTGATCCAGCCAGTAACGGCGGTGTTGCTGATAGGCCGGAAGGGCCGTCTGTGCCAGGTCCCAGGCAGCGAAATCTTTGTATTGTATCGGCAGCGGCGGCGGCAAAGGATTATCATGATGCAGCATGCCGCCATAGAACAGCATCAGGTCGCGCAGGAGAATACCGGTAGACCATGCATCCGTGATGATATGATGCACTACCAGCAGGAACACATATTCCGCATCGCCTGTTTGCCAGAGCTGCGCGCGGAATAATGGCGCCTGTTCGAGATCGAAGGCGGCAGCCGCTACTGCCGCAGCTTTGGCATTCACCTCTTCTCCCCGGATATCCGCTACCTGCAAGGCAAAGCGGGCATCGATGGGCTGCACCTGCTGACGCGGCTCACCATTTTCTGTGAGGAAGGTGGTACGTAATATTTCATGCCTTACCACCAGCAGGTTGAATGCGGCGCTAAAGGCAGCAATGTCCAAAGCTCCTTTGAATGTAAAGGCCACCGGCATATTGTAATTGTTACGTTCCTCATCCAGCTGGTATATGAGCCAGAGGCGCTGCTGTGCGTGCGACAATGGATAATGCGGCTGCAAAGGCGCGACTGGTATGGATTGGTAAGCGGCGCTGCCTTTCGCGATATGTTTGGCGAGCGATCTTACCGTTGGATATTCGAAGATGGCCGATACCTTTATGGTAGTATCAAAATGTTTATTCACCGCCGCAATGAGGCGTATGGCCGAGAGGGAATGACCGCCCAGTTCAAAGAAATGATCGTCAACGCCTATACGCTCCGCTCCCAACAGTTTCTGCCAGATGGCTGCCAGCGCGCTTTCCGTGTCATTGGAAGGCGCTGCATAAGCCGTAACGGCTGGCGTGGCGGTATCAGGATGCGGCAGGGCGCGGCGATCGGTTTTACCGTTGGAGGTAAGCTGGAAGAAGGGTACCGGGATGAGGATCGCCGGCACCATATAATCTGGCAAGCGTTCTTTGAGATAGCTCAATAAAGCCTCGCGCTGGAAAGGGCCATCAGGCAATACATAGCCTACCAGCCTTTTAGCGCCTGCGGGATCGGTGTCTGCAATCACGACGGCCTGCTTCACGAAACCGCTTTGTTGCAGGGCCGTTTCGATCTCGCCCAATTCAATGCGGAAGCCGCGGATCTTCACCTGGTTGTCGATGCGGCCCAGGTACTCGATGTTGCCATCGGGCAGCCAGCGGGCCTGGTCGCCAGTTTTATACAGGCGGCCTGTTTTCGTATGGTCGTAAGGGTTAGTAATGAATCGTTCCTTCGTCAGCTCGTCCCGGTGCAGGTAGCCGCGTGCCAGTCCGGCCCCGGAAACATACAACTCGCCCGGCACGCCTGTGGGCGCGAGTTGCAGGCGCGCGTCGAGGATATACAGCCCTAACGTAGGGATAGGCATGCCGATCACGCTGCTGCTGCTTTCCATCTCCCGTTCATTGATCTCCTGGTAAGTCACGTGTACCGTGGTTTCTGTGATGCCGTACATATTGATCATGCGGCAGGCAGGATACTGTGCCTTCCAGGGACGAATGGCGGCGGGATTAAGCGCTTCGCCGCCAAAGATCACATAGCGTACCTGCAGGGGCATGGGTTGCGCGGTGATATATTCCTGTAACACATAAAATGCAGAAGGGGTCTGGTTCAGCACCGTTACGCCCTCATCGGCCAGCAGCGCGGCAAAGGCGGCGGTGTCTTTCGCAATATTTTTTGGTACCATTACCAGGCGACCGCCATAGAACAGCGCGCCATACATCTCCCATACAGAGAAGTCGAAACAGAAAGAGTGGAACATGGTCCATACGTCTCTCTCTGTAAAATCATACAAGGGCGCATCGGTCTCAAACAAACGCACTACGTTGCGATGCTCTATCAGTACGCCTTTGGGCTTGCCGGTAGAACCGGAAGTATAGATCACATAGGCCAGGTGCGCCGGCGTAGCCAGCGGCGAAGGGTTTGCAGCTGCTTGCTGATGGATCTGTTCTCTATGTTCATCTATCAAAATAATTTCAGCATTGGTAAAGGTCTGTATGTCTGCCGCCACATCAGCAGATGTTACCACTACCGGTGCAGCGGTATCTTCCAGCATGAAGGCAATGCGATCCTGCGGATATTCGGGATCTATGGGCACATAGGCGCCGCCGGCTTTGAGGACGCCTAGCAGCGCAATGATCATATCCATGCTGCGGTACAGGCATACCGGCACCAATGCATCGGCGCCAACGCCCTTGCTGCGCAGATAATGTGCAAGGCGGTTGGCTCTTTCATTCAATTCACGATAGGTAAGCTGTGCAGCGCCCATCGTTACGGCGATGTTGTCGGGCGTGCACGCCACCTGTTCTTCTATCAGGTCAACAATTGTTTTATCTATGGGATAACCGGCCGTCCTTTCCGCGGAAGCGGCCAGCAGCTGTTGCTCTTCGGCGCTGCTGAGCATCGGCAGGGAGGCAACGGCCTTTGCAGGATCGGCGCTGATACTTTCGAGCAGGCGGAGATAATGGCCCAGCATGCGATGGATGGTATCGGCAGTGAAAAGATCCGTAGCGTATAGGATGCGTACCTGTATATTCTCTTCCTGGTCTTTTATGGCCACTTCCAGATCGTATGCCGTATGTTCCGCTATGGGCAAGGCATCCGGCCAGTTGAAAGTAACCCGGTAGCTGTCTGCGGGCAATTGTATCTCCTGATGTGCAGCGGCTTCACGCACCTGTTCCTTTACCTGTTGCAACAGGTTGATGAACAAGGGCGCTTCGTTTATATGCGTGCACAAAGGCAGCAGCCCATGTTCACGCGATACGGGAATGCCTGTTGCCACAGCATCCTGACCGGTATATCGGTACAACAGCGCATGAAAAGCAGCCAATAAGGTGATGGGCAAGGTGGTATTTTCGTCGAAGGAAAGGATTGCCAGATGATCGCGGATCGTTTTGGGGATGATGATATCCGCTATGGCAGCGTGATTGGAAGCGAGGGGCAGGCGCGCCTTGTCAGTAGGTAACTGTAAGGGCTCTACGCCGGCCAGCTGTCTTTTCCAATAAGCCTGCTGATAAGCGGGCCTGGCGCTAACTTCCACCGGCACTTCGATCCGGAGCTGCTTCACCGGGATATCTTCATTGCGCAATACCTGCACAGCCAGGCTTTCCAGCTGTTGCAGCAGGCCTTTGATATAAGGCGCGGTATAACGGGAAGGGTCGTACGACATGATCACTTCCATCTGCGCCGCCAGCATCACATTGATATGAAAGTGGTAATTGGTTTGTTCAAACATCTCCACTTCCTTCACATCAAAAATATCGCCGCTGCTGCCGGATTGCCTGATGCTTTCTTCCAGCGGGTAGTTCTCTACCGCGATGATGTGTTGCAACAGGTCGCGCTTCAGCGCGCTGCCAGCCTGTATTTCAGCCAGTGGCGAATAATGGTAGGGCAAGCTCTCGATACTGTCGTGATGCACCTGGCGCAGCAATTCACTGAAGCGGGTAGCTTGCTCAAAACGGATGCGCAGCGGCACGGTATTGATGAACAGGCCCAATATCTCTTCCACACCGGGGATATCCGAGGGGCGGCCGGATACGACATTGCCGTACACTACATCCGTAGTATTGTTGTAAGCCGCCACCAGCAGGCCCCACAGCGTTTGGAACAATACGTTCATGGTTACCTGCTCCTTGCGGGCGAGGGCCTCCAGCTGCGCGGTGATTTCCGGGGAGAAGGACAATTTTTCCGTAGCGGTTTCCTGGTGCGGGGCATTGTCGCCGGGGAATAACACCGGCGGCACAGCGGCAATATTCGTATAGCCGTTCAGGTAGTGCTGCCAATAGGCGGCAGCTTCCTGTTTATCCTGCTTTTCCAGCCATTGGATATACGTCGCGAAAGATACCGGCGGCGGCAGCTGTAGTGGCTTGTTGGCGGCCAGCGTGTGATAGATGGTCACCAGCTCGTTCAGCAATACCGGTATGCACCAGCCATCCAGCAGGATGTGATGGTGGCTCCAGATGAAGGCATATTCATCGCCTTTCATTTTTATCACGGCCAGGCGCATCAGCGGATCTTTGAGGAGATCGAAGCTGCGGGCGATATCTTCCTGGCGGAAGCGCGCCACAAAGGCATTAGCGGCTTTGGTATCGAGATGGGATATATCGGTGAGGGAAAATCCGATGCGGCGGTTCTTCAGCACTACCTGTATGGGGCGTTCGTTCTTCTCATACACAAAAGCGGTACGCAGGATATCATGCCGCTCCGAAAGTATATCCAGGGCCTGTTCCAGCAGCATGGGCTGTAAGGCGCCGGCCGTGCGGTAGCATACCTGGTTGAAATAGGCATGATTGCCGCCATACAGCGTATGGAACAGCATTCCCTCCTGCATGGCCGTGAGCGGATATATTTTCTGGATATTGTTTTTTTCGTTCATGGGATAGATTTTAACAGGGCTATACGCTTAGATGAGCGCCAGTCGGCCTTCTTCTTTCAGGGCAGCCGTGCTCACTTCCAGGGCTTCTTTCATCACGGCCAGGGCCGCATCTATGATGGCGGTGGTGATGATCAGCGGCGGTACAAAACGCACGACGTTATTATAGTGACCACCCACTTCAAAGATGAGGCCGCGTTGCAGGCATTCGCTCCTGAAACGCTTCACCAGCGAAGGATATGGCTCTTTGGTATTTTTATCTTTTACGAACTCCACGCCGATCATCAGGCCGCGGCCACGCACATCGCCGATGTAGGCGCTGTCTGCCTGCAAGGCGCGTAAACCTTCCATCAGGTACTCCCCTGCTTCTTTCGTGTGCTCGTTCACGTTATATTTATCTACAAAGTCGAAAGCGCCGTTCGTACCTGCCAGACTAGCCTGGTTACCACGGAAGGTGCCGATATGCGCAGCAGGGCCCCAGGCTTCCACCTCCTTACGGTAGATAAGGCCCGCCAGCGGCAAACCCACGCCGCCAATGCCTTTGGAGATGGTGATGATATCCGGCACGGCGTCTGTATGCATCCAGGCGAGGAACTCGCCGGAGCGGAAGAAGCCGCATTGTATCTCATCAAATATCACCAGCACATCATGGGCATGCGCCAGTTTCACCAGCGCTTCGAGATAGCCTTCACGTGGCACGATGTTACCGCCTTCGCCCTGGATAGGCTCTATCACAATGGCCGCCGGCTTGGGAATGCCGGAGTGGCCGTTTTCCAGCACATTGCGCAGGTAGTCTACACAGGCCATCTTGCAATTGCTTTCATCGAGCTTGAAAGGGCAACGGTAGCAATAGCTGTAAGGCACAAAGTGCACGTTGGGTGTGAGCGAGGTAAGGCGGTTGCGGAAAGCGGTATCAGAAGTGAGCGACAGCGCGCCGGCGGTCATGCCATGATAGCCGCCGGTGAAGGCGATGATGGTATCGCGCCCGGTTTTGATCTTGGCCAGCTTGAGCGCCGCTTCTATGGCGTCGGAGCCGGTAGGGCCGCCAAAGCTCACCTTATATTGATCCTGCAAATGTTCTGGCAGGTGTGATAATATTTTTTGTATGGCAGATAATTTATTGGCTGTGGGGAAGTCGAGCGCATGGATCAATTTCTCCTGCTGTGCAGTCACATAAGCCAGCACTTCTTCATTGGAGTGGCCGAGGTTTACCACGCCGGCGCCGGCGAAGAAATCGATAAACTGGTTGCCGTCCACGTCTTCCACGATAGCGCCTTTGGCGCGTTCAAATGCAATGGGGTTGCTGCGGGGATAGGATACTACGCTGCCTTCTATCTGCTGCTGCAAGGCCAACAATTCCTGTGAGCGAGCGCCGGGAATGCTTTGGGTAACTATCTTGGGTTGTTCAGCCAGGTGAAACTTTGTAAAGCGGGACATGGGATATTGATTTATGGATTTTTTGATTTACGGATTTATGGATTTAGCCGAAGATGGATTTCAGTTCATCCAGTTCTGCTATGGAAAGATCTTTATAGTCGTAGTCGCTGGGTGTAAGCTCCTGTATGGTGGCGCCGGTACACAAAGCGGTTACTTCCTCCAAAGCCTGTTGCAGGGCCTGCATCCAGCGATGGATGGTTTGTTCTTTGAATTGCGTATGGTGATAATAGAGCGTGAGCACCAGCTGTTGTTGCCGCAGGAAGCCGATCAGTTCCAGCGGATAATCGCTGCGGTTGCGGAGCGATTCTACTGCGCCCGGCGCATCTTCCAGCAATACCAGGTCGCCATCGGGAAGGTCGTCGCCGGTAGCGCCGAGGTAGTTGAACACCAGCTGCGGTCTTGCGGCATGGCGCAGCGGGCTGTTAGTCGTCAGGTATTTGGCCAACCCATAACCGATGCCATTGTTCGGTACCTTGTGCAATATTTCTTTCGTTTGTTTGATATGCAGTGGCAGGTTGTCCACCTGCTGCAAAGGCAGGACCACAGGGTATTCGGCGGTGAACCAACCCACCGTGCGCGATACGGAAATATCTTTGAAGATATCCGGGCGGCCATGGCTTTCCATCGCCAGCGACAATTGCGGCAGCCCGAAAGTGCGGGCAGTAGCTAATCCCAGCGCAGCCACCAGCAGGTCGTTGATTTCTGTATTGAAGGCTTTATGCGCATGCCGCGTCAATTGCGTGGTGGTGATCTCGTTCAGGCGGATCGTATAGGCGGTTACGTTACCAATGATGGCCGGTGCATCCGTATCCGCCGGAATTGCGCTGCCCGCCTGCTGTTGCACGGCATGCCAGTAGGGTATCTCCTGCCGGAAATCGCTGCTGTTGGCATAACGCAACAGGCGTTCTGCCCAGATTTTGAAAGCGTCTGTTTTTGCCGGCAAGGAGGCATTTTGCTCATACAGCGTAGCAAAATCTTCCAGCAGGATACGCCAGGATATCGTATCGATCAACAGGTGATGAATGGTGAGGAAGAGATGATCACCCTGCGGGAGATGGAACAAGGCAGCCTGCAACAAGGGGCCTTGTTCAATATCCAGGGAAGCCTGTAAAGCGTCGGCGGTGGTCTCCAGCAAACTGTCCGTATCTGTCAACCCGCGCCAATCATAGGTTTGCAGTGGAGCGGCTATACCGGCAGGCCGGATATGTTGTTGTCCATCTATAAAAACAGTTCTCAATGCATCGTGATAATTCACCAGTTCATACCATGCTTTGCGTACCGCTGTTTCTTCCAAAGGTTTGGCGGAGCGCAGCATCACCGACTGGTTATAATGATGCGGCACTTCTTTTTGCATGGCAAAGAAATCGGCCTGGATGGGCGTCAGTGGCGCAGTACCGGTTACGGGGCCTTGCGCTGCGCTGGCCTTCAGCGGCTTCAAGGCATAGGCCAGCTTGCGGATGGTAGGCAGCTTCATGATATCTTTGATCTCCACTTTATAGCCATGCCTGTACACCTGCGAGGCTACCTGTATCGCGCTGATAGAGTCGCCCCCGGATTCGTAAAAATTATCGGTTACGCCTACACGCTCTTTTTTCAGTACCTGTTGCCAGGCATTCACCAATACCTGTTCCACCGCGGATTCCGGCGCGGCGTAGTCGTTATCGGAGAATACCGTTGCGGTATTCATCCGAGCCAGGAGCTTGCGGTCTACCTTGCCATTGGCATTCACCGGCAGTACGCCCAGCTCCTGGAAGAGGCGCGGCACCATGTACGGCGGCAGCTCTTTAGACAACAGCTCTTTCAGCATCGACAATTCATATCCCTGTCCTTCATGGAACACTATGAAAGCACAGAGGTATTTACGGCCATTGGCATCATCCGCGGCAATAACGGCGGCATCCTTCACGCCGGGCAGCATGGCCAGTTTGGCCTCTATCTCTCCCAGCTCGATACGCTGACCGTTCACCTTCACCTGGTAGTCTTTGCGGCCATGAAATTCCAGCAGGCCATCAGGCAGGTAACGCGCCAGGTCGCCGGTTTTGTAGAGGCGCTGCGGCGTATCTGCAAAAGGATCGTTGGTAAATACGGCGGCCGTTTTTTCCGGATCACCGATATAGCCGCGGCCCACGCCCACACCCGCTACACACACCTCTCCTACCACGCCTACCGGGCATAAATTCATATAGTCGTCAACGATATAGGTACGCATGTTGTAGATAGACGTACCGATCGGTATCTTTTGCATATTCTCCGGCAGTTGATCAAACACATACCAGCAGGTGCCATCAGAGGCTTCTGCCGGGCCGTAATCATTTACCACCACTGTGCCGGGATACAGGGCGAACCAGCGTTTCACGGTTTCGGGCTTCAATATCTCGCCTCCGCAAACAAGGCGCTGCACCGGCAGCGGATACTGCGCAGGTTCTTTTTCCAGTATATCCAGCAGGAGGTTCAGGTAAGTAGGCACCACCTGTAATACAGTCACCTTGTGCGCCATCACACGGCGCAGGAACTCTTCCGCATTGTTCACCACCTCATCATCGAACACCAATGTGGTGCCGCCTTTCACGAAGGCGGTAAAGAACTGCCATACGGAAATATCAAAGCTGTGAGAGGCATTTTGTACCAGCACGCTGTTCTCATCCATACCGAGGTATTCGATGGTAGCCAGGGCATGGTTCATCATGCCGATATGCTCGCTCATCGCGCCTTTGGGCTTACCGGTAGAACCGGAGGTAAATACTGAGAAGGACAGGCTATGCGGATTAAAAATATGGTCAGGAATCCTACCATCTCCATCATACAACAACAGGTCATCTACATAGATCAAAGGACAGTACAGCAATATCCTTTCGGCCAGCGCAGGCGATACCAGCGCTCTTTCTGCGATCACGGCTTTCACGCCGGCATCTTCGAGGATGTTGATGATGCGGTTATCCGGCAATTTCTTTTCAACAGGAATATAAGCGCCACCCAGTTTCCAGGTGGCCAGTATAGCCGCCGCCATGTTTTCGGAACGGTCCATGAATACGGCCAGAAAATCATCTTCCCGGATACTGCATTGCGCGCCCAAAGCCGCCGCCATCCTGTTCACGCGATCATTTAGCTCTTTATACGTCAGGGAGCGTTCATTGGCGATGATGGCTGTTTTATCCGGCGTTTGCGCCGCAAAATGCGCTACATAATGATGAAAGGAAATACTCAGATCGAAAGGCTTGTCAGTCTGGTTGAAATCATGCACCAGTTGTTGGCGTTCGGCCGCTGTGATCAGCACGATATCTTTCAGTTGTTGCGCACGGCCATCTACCATCTGCATCAGCACCTGCTCAAAGTGGCCACGGATCTGCTTTACATAGAAAGCGTCGAGTAGGTCGGCATTGTAGTTAAAAGAGATCAGCAGCTCTTCGGAAGTTTCTACCATGATATCGAGCGGGTAGTTAGTCTGCTCCCGGAAATGAATATTTTCCAGTTGCAGCGATTGCCCCGCAGCAGCAACTTTAGACACCGGATAGTTTTCAAATACCAGTATGGTATCGAACAGATCGCCCTGGATGCCCGTCCAGCGCTGGATATCATTAAGCGTAGTATATTGATGCTCGCGGCATTGCGATTGCTCCGCCTGTATTTGTTGCAGCCACTCTGTGGCGCTTTGTTCGGGGTTCCAGGTGGTGAATACCGGCAGCGTATTGATGTACATACCGATGCGGTGCTCTACGCCCGGCAGCTCTTCCGGCCTGCCTGATACAGTAACGCCAAAGGTAACGCCTGCGCGCCCGGTATAGTGGCGGAGCAAACAAGCCCACACGCCCTGCATCAGCGTATTCACCGTAATATGATGCCGCTGTGCATAGGCTTCGATGCTGGCGGTTACTGCGGCGCTCAGCTGCAATTGTTCCAGGCCGTAAGTGCCGGTGCCTTTGGTCCTTTCGGCCGTAGTGGCCACAAAGGGCAAGAGGCAGCCTTCTTCTATCTCGCGGAGATAATCACGCCAGAAACGTTCATCAGCTTCTTTATCTCTTGATTCGATATAACGGATATAATCTTCGTAGCGGTCTTCCGCTTCTTCCAGCAGTTCGCGGCCCGCAGCCAGTTGCTCGTAAGCGGCTACAAACTCCTCCATCAGCGCGGATACAGACCAGCCGTCCAGCAGGATGTGATGGTGTGTCCAGATGAAGCGGTGGCGCTGCTCCGGGAGCTGTATCAAGGTAAGGCGCATCACGGGCGCTTTCTTGAAATCAAAGGCGCGGCGTGCATCTGCTGCCTCCAACTCCTTTATAGCGGCGGCTTGTGCGGCTTCGTCGAGATGGCGGTAATCCAGTTTCACCAGCGGCACATCAGCGGCCTGGTACACGCATTGTACCGGTATGCTGAATGAATCGTAATAAAAGCTGCTGCGCAGGATGCTGTGCTGCGCAATCAGGTGCTGCCAGCTTTTGAGGAAGGCTGCTTCGTCCAGCTGCAGCAGGTCGCAGGATAACTGGTTGATATAAGCACCGGTGCCTTCATCATAGAGGCCATAGAACAACATACCTTCCTGTAAGCCGCTGAGGCGGTACAGCGCAGCCACTTCCTCTGCCTTCTTTTTATTCTTCGCCGTGTGGAGGTACGACATCAAGGCATCCTTGTTGCTGCGGATGTAATCGATGATCTCCTTGTTCTGCCTGACAGCGTCGATCTCTTGTTTGTCGAGCTTTTTCCTGTTGGCTTTGAGGCTAAGGGTATCGCCTTCCACCGACAGTGAAAAATGTAAACTTTCAATGTGTGCTACAAATTCCGGGATGCTCATTTTTTTATTTCTTGATGTTTTTAGAATTTTTTGTTGTTCGGGATTTGTTGCCTGATGTTTTGTTATCCATTTTTTGTTTCCGGGTTTATTGCCCGTTTTTTTATTCCCCGATTTTTTATTCCCCGGGTTCCACCCGGGGCTACCGGGCTATCGCCCCGATGGGGCGAGACCGGCGCCGAACATATTTGCCTACCGATGTGGCGCCCCCATGGAGCGCTATGTTGGTAGCCAATGAACGATCTACCTATATTCCGCCCCTATGGGGGCGCTATGTTGGTAGCAAACGAATGGTCTACCCTTATTCCGCCCCGTAGGGGCGATAGCCATCGCATTGATCTGCCAAAGTCAGAAATTCAATATGCTATCCATATCGTCCTCTTCTTCGGTGGCGCCTTGCTGCAGGAAGAAGAGATCCAGCTCTTCGTTGCTTACCTCCGCGGTGAGGCCATAATCCGATGGCGTATACACTGCGCCCGATTGCGCCATACAATGCTGTATAACGGCCACGAGTACACGCAGATAGCTATCCGCCAGTTCGCGGATGGTGGACACTTTGTAATGACGGCTACTGTAGTTCCATACCAGCGTGAGCTGCGCATTTTCCACCATCGCCGTTACCGCGATCTTCTCCCCTACCCGGTTAGCCGCGCTTACGTTGGCATTGGAAGAATCGGCTTCGTCCATGCCATTGAACCAGCGGCTGTGGCTCACAAGGTTGTCGAGCTGACCGAGATAGTTGAATACGATATCCCAAGGGTCTTTACCATGCAGACTTTCCGTCTGCCGGATATATTTCAATGCGCCATAGCCCATGCCTTTATCAGGTATGCTGCGCAGCTGTTCTTTGATATTGCGTACCAGGTCACGCTCGCCGTCAACGCCGGATACATCGAGCAATACGGGATAGAGGTTGGTAAACCATCCTACTGTGCGGCTGGTATCTGTCTCTCCGCCAATGTCTTCACGGCCATGCCCTTCGAGGCCTACCACTATGCGGTCGCTATCGCTCCAATCGGCCAGGGTGGCGGCGAGCGCAGCCAGCAGGATATCGTTGATATCCGTGCGGTATACTTTAGATACTTCCTGCAAGAGCTGATGGGTATGCGCCTGATCCAGCGATACGGCAATACTGCGTATATCCTTTGCCGTTACCATCTTCGTATAGTTTTTATCTACCGGCAATGCGGTGTAGGCATTCGTTACCTGCTCCCAATACGGCAGCTGCTGTTGTAGCCTGGCGGTATTGGCATATAGTTCCAGCGATTGCCGCCACTGACGGTAAGAGCCTGTTTTGCGGCCCAGGTCCGCATGTTCGCTGTTCATCGCCGCAGTGATCAGCAGCTCGGTATCTTCCAGCAGGATACGCCAGGATACGCCATCCACCGCAAGATGATGGATGATGGTGAGCAGACGGTTATACGGCTCCGATGCCGGTGTTTGCATCAGCACTACGCGCATGACAGCACCGGTATGGATATCAAGACTTTGCTGGTATTTTTCTTCCAGGGAGATGATCTGTTGGGAGATATTTTCTTTACCCAGCTGCTCCACGACCAGCACGCCTTCCGGCGCGAGACCATATGCCTGCTGCCATTGCCCTTCCTGCTGCGTGTATACGAAGCGCAGGGCATCGTGATGATCAATTAATTGCGCGATCACCTTTTCGAGTACGGCAGGCCTTACCTGTTTATCGATATTCAAAAGAATGCTTTGATTAAAATGTGATACCTCGGCAGGCGCGCCATCGAGGTACCATTGCTGGATGGGCAGCAGCCCGGCATTGCCGGTGAGCAAGCCTTGCTCTGCCTCGAAGGCAGCCTGCACGGCCATACGCTCCTGCATCACGGCTGCGAGCCTTGCGATGGTCTGGTTGCTGAACACATCCTTGGTTTGCAACGTATAGCCGAGACGTTTAGCCCGGCTCACCAGCTGTATGGTGATGATGGAATCTCCCCCCAGCTCAAAGAAATTATCATGGATGCCTACCCACTCTACGCCCAGCAGTTCCTGCCAGATGCCTGCCAATGTGAGTTCCAGCTCATTGCGGGGCGACGTATATACGTTTCCGTTAAGTTCCGTTAGGTCAGGCGCGGGCAATGCCTTGCGGTCGATCTTGCCGTTTGGCGTCAATGGCAGGCTTTCCAGCGGCACCAGCACAGCGGGCACCATATAGGCCGGCAGCTTGCCTTTGAGGTAGTCGGTGAAGGCTTCTTTATCCAGCGTGCCTTGCGGCACTACATAGGCTACCAGCTGTTTGTGGCCGCCATTATCTTCGCGTGCCAGCACCACGGCCTGGTTCACATAGCCGCTCTGCTGCATCACATTTTCGATCTCGCCCAGCTCTACGCGGTAGCCGCGGATCTTCACCTGGTGATCTACGCGGCCCATGAACTCGATGGTACCATCGGGCAGCCAGCGGCCCAGGTCGCCGCTGCGGTACAGGCGTGCGCCAGCCTGGAAAGGATGCGCGATGAAACGTTCTGCCGTCAGCGCTTCGCGCTTGAGGTAGCCGCGGGCGAGACTATCGCCGCCTACGAAGATTTCGCCGGTAGCGCCCAGCGGCATCAGTTGCAAGGCATCGTTGAGAATATAAATTTGCGTATTGCTGATGGGCCGGCCAATGCTGATCGGCGCCGTTTCCGCAATGGCGCTCAAGGCAATAGAAGTGGCCACCACCGTAGATTCCGTAGGACCATAGTTATTGATCACCGGCAGATGCCGGCCCGCTTTCTTCAGCTGATCGCCACCCGTGAGGATGAGGGGCAGCCGCTCCGCCGGATGATCTGCCAGCTGTTCGCAGATGGCAGTTGGTAAAAACGTATGGGTGATACCGTTATGCCGGAAGAAATCCAGCAGATAATCGATATCCAGTTTGCTGGCTTCCGCTACGGGATAGAGCGCGGCGCCATGAAGCAGGTAAGGCCATATCTCCCACACGGCGGCGTCAAAGCCAATGCCGGCGTACATCGTAGCCCGTGATGCGGGTGTTACATTAAAGGCGGCAGTATGCCAATAGCAGAGGTTCAGCAGCGAACGATGTTCTACCATCACGCCCTTAGGCTCGCCGGTAGAGCCGGAAGTATAGATCACATAAGCCAGGTCCGATGGCCGGATATCCACACCTGTAGCGGTATGCGGCATCGCTGCGATGGCGGCTTCCCAATCATCGTTGATATGCAATACCGGTGGCCACTTGCCTTCCGCAGGCTGAAAGGCATCATCGCGGATAAGTAAGGCCGCTTCCGTATCGCTCATGATATAGGCGATGCGTTGCTGCGGGTAAGCCGGGTCCACCGGCACGTAAGCCGCGCCAGTCTTGAGGATGGCGAGAATGCTCACCACCAGCTGCTCGGAGCGCGACATACAAACCGCTGCCAGTTTACCAACGCCAAGGCCTATACGTAGCAGGTAATGTGCCAGCTGGTTTGAGCGGCGATCCAGTTCTGCATACGACAGATACCGTGCGCCATTCACGACGGCAGCGGCAGCGGCGTATCTGGCAGCCGCTGCCTCGAAAAGGGCTGTGGCAGTGTTTTCCAGCGGGAAAGCCGCTGAAGTATGATTGAAAGAATGTAACAGTTGTAATTCCCCGGCGGGCAAGAGCGGCAAGGCCAGTACCGGCGTATCCACTGCTTGCAGGATGGATTGCAGCAGCTGTTGATAATGCGCAGCCATGCGGGCCGCTGTGGTGGCCGTAAACAGATCGGTGCAATATTCTACTGCCAGTTGCAGCCCTTCTTCTGTTACAAATAATTCGAAGGTTAGATCGAAGCGCGCATGCTCGCGGTCGAGCGCCACTTCCTTCACGATCAGCTGATCCAGCGCCAGGCCGCTGCTCGCCGCCGGTACGTTGTTCAGCCCGAAGGCCACCTGGAACACAGGGTTACGGCTCATATCACGGGTGATGGTGAGCTGGTCTACCACCATTTCAAAAGGCACGTCCTGGTTCGTATAGGCGTCGAGGGTAGTTTGCTTCAGTTGTTGCAACAGTTCCGCGAAAGATATGTTGCCGGCGAGATTGTTCCGCAGCGCCAGCGTATTTACAAAGAAGCCGATCAGCGGTTCCAGCTCGGGCTGTAACCTGCCGGCCACGGGTATGCCCACACAGATATCTTCCTGGTTGCTATGCCGGAACAACAATACCTTGAATGCTGCCAGCATAGTGGTAAAGAGCGTTACGCCCTGTTGTTTCGACAATGCCTCCAGCGCATCTACCGTGGTTTTGGGAAGATGATAATGCAATACCGCTCCGCGATTGCTTTGTACGGCCGGCCGCAGGAAATCGGTAGGTAACTGTAACGGCTCTACGCCGTACAACTGCTCTTTCCAGTAATGCAATTGTTTGGCCAGCACTTCCTCTTTGATATGCTGCCGTTGCCAGATGGCATAGTCGGCATATTGCAAGGCCAGTTCGGGCAATACCGCCATGCGCTGTTGCAGGCGGGCATTGTACAGCAAGGCCAGTTCTTTTGCGAGCAATGGTATCGACCATCCGTCGCCGGCAATATGATGCAGGATAATGAGCAGCAGGTGTTCCTCCCTGTCGCGGCTGATCAGCGTGGCTTGCAGCGGATGATCATTGGCGAGATCGAAAGGCGTTTGTATACTTTGATAGATAAATTCCTGTAAGGCCGCTTCGGTGGGGAAGGCCGCAGCGTTAACAAATTCCAGTTGCCAGCCGCCAGGGGGCAAAATGTGCTGGTAGCCTTTACCATTCTCTTCGCGGATGAGGGTACGCAGCACCTCATGGCGATTCACCGTTTCCTGTAAAGCATATTGCAGGGCGCTCACATCTGCTACGCCATTGAGTTGCAGCAGGAATGGCAGGTGATAGGCTTGCGTGCCTTTGAATTTGTCGATAAACCAGAGGCGCTCCTGCGAGAACGACAGCGGGATGAACACGCCGCGTTCCTGCACCGTCAGCGGCGGATGAGCGGCAAGCGCCGCTGTCTCACTGTGACGGCTATACGCTGCCAATGCTTCGATGGTAGTATGCGTAAAGAAATCTTTGATACTAATATCCAGTCCCAGTTCATTCCGGATGGCCGACAGCACGCGCACGGCCAGCAGGGAATGGCCGCCCAGCTCAAAGAAATCAGCGGTAACGCTGACGGCGGCAATGTTGAGCAATCGTTGCCAGATGGCAGCCATGCCGGCTTCTATATGGTTGCGGGGCGCTACCATGGCTTTAACGGCGGCATCGGCAGCATCCGGCATGGGCAATGCCCGGCGGTCTACCTTGCCATTGGTCGTTAAGGGGAAAGCATCCAGCACCATGATATGTGCAGGCACCATATAAGCCGGTAAACTATTACCCAGCTGCGCTTTCATGGTTTGTTCATCGGTAGTGCGGGCGCTGTTCAGCGTAACATAAGCGTACAGGGCCAGCTGGCGGTCGTTTCCTTCCCTGTCCATTACAATGGCTTCCTTTACGCCCGGCAAGCTGTTGAGGCGTTGCTCAATTTCCCCCAGCTCGATACGGTATCCGCGTATCTTCACCTGATGGTCTTTTCTCCCTATAAACTCAATATTACCGTCAGGCAGGTATCTGACGAGATCGCCCGTTTTGTAAAGGCGACCCCCATCTTTATTAAATGGATCTTTGATAAATGATTGCGCCGTTTTCGTAGGGTCGTTCACGTAGCCGCGGCCCACACCTGCGCCAGACACCCACAGTTCGCCGGGAACGCCCGGCGGGCAAAGCGCTCCGTGCTTGTCTACGATATAGGCGTTGAGGTTGGGTAATACCTTGCCAATGGAAATGCTGTCTGTTGCAGGCGTTTCCTGCATGATATACTGTGTTACGGTATCGGATGCCTCGGTAGGTCCATAGCCATTCACCAGTTTAATATGCGGGAAGGCGGCAAACCAGCGGGCCGCCAGCGTTTTCTTCAGCGTCTCCCCGCCTGCCAGCATGTATTGCAAGGCCGGGAACAGGGGCTCCTGCCGGTTTTCCGGCAGCTCGTCCAGTATCAGCGACAGGTAGCCTGGTACAATTTCCATCAGGGTAATGCCATCTGCTGATACGCGCCGTAAAAATTCATCCGGCCGTAATACAACATCCTGGCTGTAGATCACGGTAGTGCCGCCGCATAAGAGGGCGGCGAACATCTGAAAAATGGAAATATCAAAACTCTGGGAAGCGTTCTGCGCAATGCGGCAACGGTGATCTATTTCCAGCGAACGGATACGGGCATATTGATGATTGATCAGCCCGCGATGCTCCACCATAGCGCCCTTTGGCCTGCCGGTAGAACCGGAGGTGTAGATCACATAGGCCAGCCGGGTATTGTCTGCACCGGTGATCTTCTTCTTAAAATCATCTGCCGCAGGCAATGGCTCATCGCAATAGATCACCTGTACAGCTAATGCTGCTGCGATAGCGGCATATTTTCTTTCGGAGATGATGACTTTTACGCCTGCATCTTCGAGGATCATTTTCATGCGCTCTTCCGGCAATTCCGGGTGGATGGGCAGATAGGCGCCTCCCGCTTTCCAGATGCCGTAAGCCGCCGTGGGCAAGAGCGGCGAGCGGTCGCACAATACGCCTACGATCTCTTCTTCCTGCAGCTGCGCGGAGAGCAGCAGATGTTGCGCCAGCTGCTCCGCATGTTGTTTCAGCTGCGTATAGTCGACCACGTTATTGTTATGTTTGATAGCCACTGCATTGGGATAACGTGCTACCGTTTCATCTATCAGCTCATCGATCGTTTGTTGCAGCGGGTAAGGCAGCGCGTTATCGTTGAAACTATGCAGCAGTGCGGTTTCTTCGGCCGTGATCATGGGCAGCGCCGCTACCTTGCCATAGGGATTATCGAGTATCGACAACAACAGCTGGCGGAAATGCTGCACCATGCGCAGGATCGTGCTTCTTTTAAACAGGTCGCTGCAATAGCCGAAATTCACCTGCAAGGCGCCATTGGTTTCTACCACCGCCACGTCGAGGTCGAACTGGATGGCTCTTTCTTCCATGTCCAGTTCGCTCAGGGCAAGGTCTTTGATACGGAAATGTTCCGCGCCGCCGCCGCTGTGCAGCGTAAACAGCACCTGGAACACAGGGCTGCGGCTCAGGTCGCGCTGCACGCCTACTACTTTTTCGAAAGGCACTTCCTGGTGGGCATAGGCCTGCATCAGTGTATCCTTTACCGTTAGTAAGAGGTCGTGTACTTTTTCACTGCCGTCCATATCCGTACGGATGGCGAGCAGGTTGAGGAAGAAGCCCACCAGCGGCTCCAGTTCGGCATGTGTTCTGTTGGCTACGGGCACGCCTACACAGATATCCTGCTGGCCGCTGTAGCGCGACATCAATATTTTAAAGGCAGACAACAACAATACATACAGGGTAACGCCTTCCTGGCGCGCCAGCAGGTTGAGTTGGTTGCAAAGTGTTTTTTCGAGGGTCATGCATACCATGCCGCCTGCCGTGCTCTGGATGGCTGGCCGGGCAAAATCGGTAGGCAGTTCCAATGGCGAGAGGCCCGCCAGTTGCTGCTTCCAGTAATCTACCTCGCGGTCGAGCACCGCAGCGTTGAGGTGCTGTCGTTGCCAGATGGCATAGTCGGCATATTGCAAAGGCAGCGGCGGCAGCTCTGCTGCGCGCTGTTCTGTATGCGCTACATACAGCGTCACCAGCTCCTGCATGATCACCGGGAAAGAGCCGCCATCGGTGGCGATATGATGCATCACCAGCAGTAGCTGGTGTTCATCATCCGCGCGGCGGATCAGGGTAGCGCGCAACATGAAATCTGTGCGCAGGTCGAAAGGTATGAGGAGGCATTCATTGAGCAGGTCTTGCAAATGGCGTTCGTCGAAACCCGCAGCATCCTTATATTGCAGCTGCCAGCCATCAGCGGGGATCACTTGCTGGAAGGCTTCCCCGTCTTGTTCGGTGATGAGCGTACGTATCACCTCATGGCGTTGTACAATGCCCAGCAGGGCATGTTCCAGCGCTGCGATATCTAGCTTGCCCGATAGTTTCAGCCATCCGGTCTGGTGAAAAGGAATGCTGCCTTGCAGGCGGTGGATGAACCACACCCGCTCCTGTGAAAAAGACAGTGGTATCCGTCCTTCGCGGGGCTGTGGCGCCGGGCGGGCGGCGCTGCTGCGTGCCGTATCCGCGGCAATGCGGGCGGCAAGCAATGCGGGCGTACTATGAATGAAAATATCTTTTAAAGACAAGCTGCTGCCAAAGGCTGCGTTGATAGCAGCGATGGTGCGGGTGGCCAGCAGGGAGTGGCCGCCGAGCGCGAAAAAATCATCGGCCGGGCCGATATTGTCCAGTTTCAGGGTTTCTTTCCAGATGGCGATGATGCGGCTTTCGCTTTCGCTGGCGGCAGCCTGGCTATCGTAGCGGTCGGGCGGCAATTGCAGCAAAGCCGTATCCACATTGCCATCCGGCAGGAGCGGCAAAGAAGGCTGCACCACAAAATACCTGGGCATGCGCGCCGCGGGGATGTGCACGCTCAGCCACTGGCGCAGACTTGCGGGCGTAAGGCGTTCGCCGGCGCGGGGCGCGGCAAAGGCGGCAATCGTGCTGGCCCCTTCATGGAAAAATTGTACAACGGCCGAATGGTATACTAACGGGTGCGCCTGTACGATTTCTTCTGTTTCATCCGGTGCAAATACCTGGTTGCCGTGTTGCAGCTCGCGGTGTTGCTGGTTGATCAACTGTATCTTTCCGCCAGAAACGAAGCGGGCATTGTATCCTGTGGGTACGGCCGGCGCATTGTGCGCTTTGAACATCACCGGGCGTACGAGACAATTATGTTGTACGAGCAGGCTGCCTTTCACATTCACCGGCGTGGCCCTTTTCTGTTCGTCCAGCACCATGATGCGGGTTTTGCCGAAAGGCTTGTGCAAAGGAATGCTGTCGGCGATGTGGCTTTCTTCTTCCGCATCGAGATGGCCGCTAGCAACGGAGATGGGCAGGCCATTGGGTTGCCAGGTATGCGACA
The DNA here is from genome assembly GCF_902167635.1 of Chitinophaga vietnamensis. Lineage (GTDB taxonomy): Bacteria > Bacteroidota > Bacteroidia > Chitinophagales > Chitinophagaceae > Chitinophaga > Chitinophaga vietnamensis. The sequence continues at coordinate 469,409 of NZ_CABHMS010000002.1, read as the reverse complement.
CCACGGGGATGTGCGGGTACTGTTTGCGCCAGGCTTTGAGGAGATGGCGGTTCACTTTACGATCGCTGCTGATCACAAGGCGGTGCGCAGCAATGTGCGCATATCTTTCCGGATGATGCAGCCATTCGCGCAGTGCATGTACATTGAGTTTGAGCAATGCCTGGCTGTTATGCGGCTGCCATTCATTCGTCATGAAATGGATGGTTGCTTTGGCGGCGATGGCCGGCAGCAGCCATTCCAGCAGGTCGTGGTATTGATGCCTGGTATCCGTAAGCAATTGTTCATTTTCATTGATGCCAAACTCGCGGATGGTATGTTCCAGGTGTTCGGCCAGGGCAGGCTGTTCCACGAGGAAGGCCGCAGGCGCCGCATGCGTGCTGCGCAGCAGGATGCCGCCCTGTGTGGCGTAAGGTGGTGCAGCTTCGTCCATCACCAGAGTGGAAGGGATAATGTATCCCTGTGCGTCGTAGATGATCTTGTTGGGATGCGCCAGCTGCGCGCTATGGTCTTTTTCGGTGAGCACCACGGCGTCGGGCCAGGCGGCCACCTGTTGTTTGAAAGTATCATCCGCCTGCGGATGAAGGAAGCAGCAATAGCCGCCGGCCTCTATCACGCTGAGGGCCAGCACTACGCGTTTCACGGGATCGCTGGCGATGATGAATACCGGCCTGCCGGCGGTTACTTTGAGGAGCACTACGTTGTTCCACACTTCGGCGGCCAATGCGCCATAAGTGAGACGGGTAGCGCCATATATCACGGCTATCTTATCTGCAGCTACGGCAGGTAAAATCTTTCCTGATCTGATGTTCATGCTTATAGGGTTTCAATCACTACAAATTGTTCCAGGCAGAAAAAATACGTTCGCTTTCTTCATCGTTCATGGCCAGCTCCCCTGCTGCTTTTGCGGGGTCGGCGGCCATGTCGGCGAGCAGGCTGGTATAACACGATGCCCAGTGCTCCACGGTTTGCCGGTTGAACAGATTGGTGTTGAAGTAGAAGCCCGCATACAATTGTTCATCCAACTCGATGATGCTGATGCTGAGATCATACTTCACATATTGCACCGGCGGGAAAGACACGGCTACGCCGAGATCACGGAAACGGAAATGATTCTTCACGCTGTTCATATCTATCTCGGTAGCGATGCGCGGCGGCGCCAGCTGCGTATCCGCTTCCAGCAAGGCATTGAAGGAACAATGCTGATGGCGGATGATATCCGACAAACGTGTACGTATCTCCAGTAAATAATCACGGATGCTTTTATCCGGCTGTACCTGGCTATAGAAAGGCAACATGCGTACGCATTGCCCGGCGAGGCAGGCCTCTCCCATTTGCGCCTGACCGGCAGACGGAATACCTATCACAAAAGTGTCTTGCCCGGAGAGGCGATACAGCAGGATGTTATAGGCTGCCAGCATGATGTTGAACAGCGTCATCTTTTCCTGTTGGGCAAATGCCTGCAATTGTTTTTTCAGTTCCGGCTCGATGGTGAGGGTGAAGCTGTCGCCCTGTTTGCCGTTGTTGGCGGCGGCCAGGTGATCAGCAGGTAATTGTATGGCGGGATAATCTTTTTTAAACTCTTGCTGCCAGAACTCGCGGCTGGCGCTGTGTTGCGCCTGCTGCTGTTCCTGCCAGTGATTGAAGGCCGCGATCGGCACGGGCGCAGGCAAGGATACCGGCTCTTTACCGGTGATGGCAGAATAAGCCTGTCCAATCTCGCTCCAGATCAGCTCTATCGACCATCCATCAGCTACCAGGTGGTGCGCTGTCATCAGCAATTGATGAAGCTGCGGCCCCTCTTCCAACAAGAGGAAACGAATGAAAGGTCCTTGTTGCAGATCAAAAGGCTGCTGGCCTTTTTCGGTGAGCCATTCCGTAACGGTTTTGCCTTCTTCCGCGATGGCAGCCAGTTCCGGCCCTTGCGCAAGGTGGAAAGATGCTTCCACTTTCGGCGCGATCCACATCCCTTTCTCGTTCACTTTCACGGTACGCAACGCCTGGTGGCGGTTTACGACCGTTTGTACGGCTTCCTGCAAGGCGGCAATATCAAGCGTTCCTTGCAGGGAGGCCACCTGGTTTTCGTTGAAGGCGCTGGAAGAATGCGGATCAGATACCGCAAGGGCATAGAGCTGCTCCTGTTCTTCCGTAAAGGGCACGGCTAACAGTGACGCCTGTACGTTTTGTTCGGCGCTTACCCAGCCGCCTTCCAGCATTTCATTGATGGCGCGCACAGCGGCGTTGTATATGTACTCTATGTGTTCATCGGTATGCGCGGTGGAGAGGAAGCAGTTGCGGCCTTCCCACACATATACGCCGTTGGCCAGCAGGTGCTGGTAGAACAGCTCCCAGTTGCCTTTCAGCACAAAGCGGAACAGCGAACCGAAATGTACTACGCTAACGGGTACACGTTTTTCTGCAAAATATTTGTTGAGCCTTTCCGCGAGTGCAGCGGTGCGGGCATTGAGATTTTCCTGTAAGGCCGGCCCCTGTTGTTTGAGGTAGGTGAGCATCTGTAAAGACGCCTGCATGGCCAGCGGGTGCTGGTTGAAAGTGCCTGCCACAAAGGTGGTGGGCTTATCGGGATAGGATTGATCTCCGAACTGCCACATACCGCCATCTACCGCATCCATAAATTTCGCGGTACCGCCTACGATGCCGATGGGCATGCCGCCACCGGTGATCTTGCCATAGGTCACCAGGTCTGCCTTGATGCCAAACCAGGCCTGCGCTCCGCCCTGATGGATGCGGAAGCCGGTGATCACCTCATCCATGATCATGGCGGCGCCGGCAGCTGTGGTGATCTCCCTGATAGCATGGAGGAAATCGCGCGGCTGGATATCCGGGCGGCGGCTCTGTACCGGCTCTACCAGTACGGCGGCTAGTTCATGCGCATGCGCGCGGATAAATTCCAGCGATGCCGGCGTAGCGTAATCCAGCACGGTCACATTGCTCACGTAATTGTCTGCAATGCCCGGCGCCAGCGGGATAGAAGAGGCCGGATCGAGCGCGCTGGCGAGCGCCAGTACGCCATCGAAAGTACCATGATAGGAACCTTTGAACAGCACCACTTTGTTACGGCCGGTGGTGGCCCTTGCCAGTCGCAGCGCTACCATGACGGCTTCGGAGCCGGAATTGTAAAACGCTACACGTTCTACGCCGGTCATTTCATGCATCAGCGTGGCTACCTTGCCGGCAGTTTCTACCATCGGGCCTACGGGGAAGCCTTTCTGTAACTCGGCCATCAGTGCGGCTTTGATGAACTCTGGATTATACCCCAGCAAGTTTACGCCGAAGCCCATGGTGAGGTCTACATAACGGTTGCCGTCGAGGTCGGTGATATTGGCGCCGTTGCCGCTTTCCGCGATGATCTGGTAGGTGATCTCTTTCAGCTCGGGGCGGAAACCGGCTACATTCCTGTTATTGGCCAGCACGCTGCGATACTGCTGTGTGGAGGCTTTGCTCTTCGCGGTGGCCTGATTTACACGCGCTGCCAGCTGTTGCAGGTGCTGCTGTTGTTGCGGCGTAAGATTATGATCCGATTTTTTCTGTACTTCTTTATAAGGTACGTAGTAATTGATTTGTGCGGGTTTGGCCGCTACGGTATTGGCCGCCACTGGCGCGGCCTGCACCGGTGCTGTTGTTGTAATATTGGCATTGGCGAGAAGATGATCGGTGAGTAAACGCAGCGTATTCAGCTTCTCATAAAATTGCGACATCTCCAGCTGCAATTGCCATTCTTTGCGGATGCCCTGTATCAACTGCATGATGATGAGCGAGTCGAGGCCCAGCTGGAAAAAGTCTGCATCTTCCTGTATATCTTCCGGCCGCAGGTCGGTATCTTTTGCGATCATGATACGCAGGGCGGCGATCACTGATTCGCGTGTATACGTTGGCGTTATAGCCGCCGCTGGCGCCAGCGCTGCTGTCACCGCGGTTTTCGACGGGTCGTAAGTTACCCAGCAACGCACAGGGTTGAGCGGATAAGGCGGCAGTTTGATCTTCTGTATCTTCTTGCCATTATACAATAACGACCATTTGATCATCCCTCCTTCCATATACAAGGCTGCCAGCTCCTGTATATTCGTATAGCCGTTGATGCGAGAGCGACTGGCCGCTTCCTGTAAAATTGCTTCGGGCTTGCGCAACGCCTCTTGCAACTGCGCGACTGAATCCACTACCACCGCCAATCGCCACGGATAGTGCGCGCGGCCGGTATTAGTGGAATAGCAGACGCTTTCGAGGTCGGCATCCGTTTTAGCGCCCAGCCAGGCCACATAGGCTGCGGCCAGTACCAGCAGGTCTTCCCGGCTGGCGGCCGACAAAGCAAACAACTGTGGCGCAACCGCGGCGCCATTGGTATGCGGCAATGCGGGCGTATATTCTTCCAGCACCACATGTGCATTGGTACCGCTGATACCAAAGGAGCTGACGCCGCAACGGCGCAGCCCTGGCGGGTTCCAGTCTACATTGGTGGTGTTGATATAAAAAGGAGAAGCGTCTAATTTTATTTCGCGGTTAGGCGTATGATAATTGATCAGCGGTGGCAGCTGGCGGTGTTGCAGTGCCAGCACACATTTGATCAATCCTGCAATACCGGCGGCTTCAAAGAGATGGCCGATATTACTTTTCACGGCGCCGAGCGCGCATTGTCCGGCAGGCGCCTGCGTACCGAAGGCTTCCTGCAATGCCTGGAACTCAATAGGGTCGCCGAGCGCAGTGCCGGTGCCATGTGTTTCGATGTACGTGATCGTATCTGGCGTGATGCCCGCAGCTTGCCAGGCGCTTTTCAATACGGCTTCCTGCGCGGCGAGATTAGGCGCGGTGATACCCGCAGAGGTGCCGTCCTGGTTGATGGCGGAGCCTTTGATCACAGCGTGTATACGGTCGCCATCAGCGATGGCTTTGTCGAGCGGTTTGAGTAATACCACCGCCACGCCTTCGCCTACGCCAGCGCCATCAGCGGCATTGTCGAATGCTTTTGTTCTGCCCGCGGGCGATTCAAAGCCTACTTCATACCTCCCTTTTTCAGGCACCAGGTACACGCGGCCGCCGCCTGCCAGCGCCATTTCACAGTCGCCATTCATCAAAGCCTTGCAGGCCTGGTGAATCGCCACCAGCGAAGAAGAGCAGGCCGTATCAATGGTGATGGCCGGACCTTTCAGATCGAGGAAATAAGATACGCGGCTGGAACTGATGGCATTGTTGTTACCGGTAAGTGCAAGCGGGCCTAACTGCGGATCGCTGGCAGCGATCATATCGAGGTATTGACTATAGGTGATGTCACCGGAGATACCAAGGTATACGCCCGTGCGGCACTGTTCATCACTGTTATCGAGGTAGCCGCCATCTTCCATTGCCTGCCACGACACCTGTAATAACAGGCGTTGCAGGGGGTGCATCTGCGCGGCTTCTTTCTGTTTGAATTTGAAGAAGCGGTGATCGAAATGATCGATCTCGTCGAGATAGGCCGCTTCGCGGAAAGTCACGGCCGGCTTGCCGCTGGCACGCAGGTAATCCGTAACATCAGCGGCGCGTTGTTCGGGAAAAGGACGGATATGATCACGGCCATTCACCAGGTTTTCCCAATAAGCTGCGGGCGTATCCGCCTGCGGGAAACGCAAAGCCATGCCGATTACCGCTACATCGCTGTAGTGGCGGCTTTTATCTTCCAGCTTGTTCAGCTTTGCTTTATATTCTTCAATTTTAAGATAGGCTTTCTGCAGCGGACTGAGTTCCGCTATTCTTTCATCTCGGGTGATCATAACAAGTTTTCATTAAGGAGTAAAGCAATCTGTTCGTCTGATAAAGCGGCTGCTTTGTTGAGCAGCGCTTCGGGCGCCGGGCTTTCCTCAGCGGGCGTTTGCGGCGATGCCGCAGCTGGCGGGAATAACAGCCCGTGAATGAATACAGCCAGTTTTTCTATGGACGGATACCGGTACAAGATGCCGATACCTGCCGTGATATTGAGTTTCCGTTCGATGATGCCTTTGAGTTGTACGGCGAGCAACGATTTCAGCCCCTGGTCGGTGAGCGGCTGCAAGAGGTCGATGGCTGCCGGCGTTGTTTTGATCAGGCCTGCTGCCTGCTCCCGCAGCCATGATTCGATATGGCGCACCTGGGCCGCTGGCGTAGCGTCTTTCCAGGCGGCGATAATGTTTTGGGCCGACAGCTCCCGCAATTGTTGCAGCGCTTCATCATATTCGCCATTGCGGAAGCGCTGTAACATTTCGTAGTGCTGTATTTTACCGCTGGTTGTTTTCGGTACTTCTCTCACCGGTATCACATGATCCGGAATGATCGACAGCACCTCTCCCAATTTCTCTGTAATCATCTCTTCCAGCGTTGCAAAAGCGTTGAGCTGTCCTTTGAACAATACGAACAGCAGCAGTTTTTCTTTCTCGTTGCTATCGCCCGGAATGCCGCAGGCGACGATCTTTCCGGCTGCGATGCCGGGCACGTCGAAGAGGATGCGTTCTATATCGTGATGGTAATAGTTCTGTCCTTGCAGGATGATCATATTCTTGTGCCGGCCGGTGATCACCAGTTCACCGCTGGGCAGCAGGAAGCCGAGATCGCCGGTGCGTACCCATCCATCAGCCGTGAGGATGGCATTGGTGGCCGCTTCGTTGCGGTAGTAGCCTTCTGTTACATTGAGGCCGCTGATCTGGATATGGCCTACGGTCCCGGCACGCAGTATCTCGTCTTTATCGCCGCAGATCCTGACGCGGCAATGCCTGGCGGGCAGACCACAGTTTACAAAGCCGATGGTACCGGTCTGCGCATTTTCTTCGCTGATCACTTCATCGCCGATGCCGAGGGCATTGCGTTGCAGGTGCAGCTCTTTCAGGGGCGTGCCGGGCGCATTGAGCGTTACGCATACCGAAGCCTCTGCCATGCCGTATCCTGGCTGTATGCTCAGGGGTGATAAACCAAAATGTTGCAGGCGGGTGGTGAAGCGGCGGCATACCTCCGCGGATATTGGTTCTGCGCCGTTGATGATCATGCGCACAGACGAGAGGTCCCAGCCCGTTGCAGGCTTGTTGTCCAGCGCTTCCAGGAAATATTCGTAACCGAAATTCGGCGAGTATAAAATAGTGGCGCGGTGTTTATTCACGGATTCCATCCACAGCAGCGGGCGGCGGATGAAGAGCGAGGTGGGCATGAGGTATTGCATGCAGCCGGTGAGGGTGCCGGTGAGATGATAACAGATCATGCCCATATCATGCGTGAGCGGCATCCAGCTCAGTTCTTTATCGTCGGCGCTGAGTTGCATGCGCTCGGCCATATCGGTAGTATTATAGAAGAGGTTGCGATGGGTGAGCATCACGCCTTTGGGCGATCCGGTGGAGCCGGACGAGTACTGGATAAAGGCCAGATCATCCGCCGCAGCGGTGTGTAATACGGGGGTATCGGGGAGATGATCGAAAGACAGCGCCGCATCGATGGTGCTGTGTTGCAGGGAGAGCACATCTGTTTGCGGTACATCGGATTGTATGAAGGCGATGAGCCTTTGCAGGTGTTCATTACCTGTAAAGAGGTAGGGCCGCTTCAGCGTTTCGCGTATTTTGAGCAGTTTCAGTTTATGTTCGTTCTTATTGCCGGTGGATACCGGTACGGCGATGATGCCGCCCAGGATGCAGGCCCAGAAGGCGGTGAGCATGATCTCACTATCATCTTCCTGTATGATCAGTTCATCGCCGGGCTGTAATCCTCTTTCATTTTGCAGGTAGTAAAGGCATCGTTTGGCTTGTTGCAGGAGTTGTGCATAAGCTACGAACACTTCCTGTTCGCCACTTTTGATGAAGGTGATGCCTTTATTTACTTCGTGCTGCAAGCGCAGTAACATTTCTGAGAGCAGCACCACTGGTTTTCCGGGTATCATATTATCCATAGGGTTAATTCGTTCTATATTAAATATGCAATAGGCAGGATGCCGAACTAAAACGCGACAGCTGTTATTCACGGAAATAAAGCTGTGCGCGTTTTAGCAAGCACCTCCCTGGCCGCGGCTTTCGCAGTCGCAGCACGGGTTATAGCACACGTTTGAAATCACCACGCACAACGGCAATGTTCCACCAACACCGAAGGCGGGGCAAACGATCTGCTCGATATATAAATGCAGAGATTGACTGGCGGTGGGTCACAAAGACAGCTAGGCATACTACACGTTTTATGCTTCACGACGTATACATTTACTATCCGGATTTTCATATCTCTGTTATGTTGTAAAAGGCTCTATCGTTCGTTTTTTAAGGGCATTCTTGACAGTTCTATAATAATCGTTGAGCGCACATTTCGACAGTTACACTACTCCATAGCGGCATAGCGATTGCGTACGGCAGACAGCAATGCCATGAAAAATTTACACTACTGCAAAAGCGCAATGCCTTTACAGCACGTATTATCATAGATCCGGGGGAAAATCAAAAGCGAAACTAACAGCAACAGCGTACAAAGGGTTTCATGATAAAAGTCTTTTGTTAAATGAAAACAGATAGATTAAATTCTAACATAGTATTCCGTGTATACTATCCTAATTTTTCCCTGTCCTAAACTTGAGCACTGACTATCATCACGTGGGGCATGGTCTACTTTGAGTTATGGTGGATTAACTTGGCAGTCAGTAAGCGAATGTTCGGTTTCCGTGTATTTCGAACAATCTGGAATCAAAATAAAATAAAAAACAGGATATAACCAAATTTACAAGCCGCAAGGTCATTAAGAAAATATTAAGAAGCATTTCATAATTAGTATCACTAACATATCATACAATAATACTAAACATGTGTGACAACAACACTTTTGGCGTATCACTGCTAAAACACGTCAGCAGTGGAATACAGGCAAAATACCCGAAAAAATTTTTTTAGCTGGATGATATCTGTTTACTTTGCTCACGATTTAAACATCAACGCCGGAAACCATCTTCAAAGTCCTCTGTACAAACCCGTTCTTCATATGAAACATATCACAGCCCTTTGCTTCTCGCTGCTGCTGGCTATCTTCGCCTGCGCACAAAACAACGCCAAAACGGATATGGTCATTAAAACAAATGGCGATATCCTTAAAGTACAAGTATTCAAAGTATCCAACAGCTCTATCAGCTTCCGCTATCCGGGCGAGACGGTAGAAAATGTAGTGCCTACCAGTGAGATCAACCGCATTGTTTTTGCCAGCGGCCGCGAACAGCAGTTCAACAAAAATAAATCGGATGCAGCGCCGGCCACCGCACCTGCCAACAATGGCACTGCGGCCGAAAAGCCCGCCCCTGCCAGTAATGATGTACCCCCTGTTACACCAGGCACGGTAGCCATCATGCCGCCCTATTTCACACAGGAAGGCGCTTACCGCAAAGACCTCAGCGACCTGGCGCAATCGCATATCTCCGACTTCATCCGCAAATACCAGAAACGTATGAAGGTAACGCCCATGGATATACGCGTAGTGAATGCGCGCCTCCGTGGCGCCGGCATCGACCCTACCTCCATCAACAGCTATGATATTGCATCACTGGCGCAAAAGACCGGCGCAGAATATATATTGATGTTCGATCTTTTTAAAACCTTTAAGGAACGGCAGCAAACCTCCACCACCAGCGCAGAGCGCGACCGCTCCAACAGCTCCGTAACCACCACCGCCAGCGATAAAGACGCTTATAATATCAGTGCACAGGTATCTGTTTACAAAAATGATGGCAGCCTGGTGTATCAGCGCCGCGTTAAACCACTGGACCTCGGCCCCGAACTCACATTTGAAGATGATATCTGGAAAGGCTACATCAACTTCCTGATGAAGCGGACACCATTATATAGATAGCGTAGGCTGTCTTAGCTCAGGATTATAGTGATTGAAAGGATTACCAGGATTTTTTTTATCAGGATTAAGAAAGATTAAAAAATATTGACGAGAAGATCAACGAGGTTCCAGCCCTTGAAGCGCTTTGAGCGCTTCAAGGGCTACCATCGCTAATATCTTCCCGTCAATATTTTTTAATCTTTCTTAATCCTGATAAAAAAAATCCTGGTAATCCTTTCAATCACTATAATCCTGAGCTAAGACAACCTACGCCAAAAAAATCTGCCCGATTATCCAAAAAATTTCTATTTTGTTGCATCATAGCGATGCGTATTGGAAAGGATCCCGTTACATAATGAGCATATATTGTTAAAATCTGTTGCAAGTGGAGATGCCGAAGCTTTCACATCTATTTACCTGCACTATAGTCATCAGGTTTTTGATGCCGCCATGCTATACCTGAAGGAGCGTTCGCTGGCGCATGAGGTGGTACAGGAGGTATTTTCGCGTATATGGGAAAAGCGCAGCGCCCTCTCTGAAATTAAAAAACTACAGGATTACCTCTTTATTATTGCCCGCAACATTATTTTTGATCAGCTGAGAAAGGCGGCCAAAGAGGCGGCGGCCTATGACAATATGCGGCAACTGCAAACCGATGCGATAGATAATACCGATCACCCGTTACGGGAGCGCCAGTACAGCCAGCTGCTGCAATCTGCTGTGGCCAGTTTGCCGCCGCAGCGCAAACGTATCTACCAGCTGGCGAAAGAAGAAGGCCACAGCTATGCTGAAATAGCCTCCCAGCTGCATATCTCCTCCCTTACCGTCAGGAACCAGATGATACGCGCCCTGCGTTACATCCGGCTTTTCCTGCAAGCGAATACCGATTGATCTCCCCCGGAAATTTTTTTTTAGCAAGAGTGGTCCTCCCCTTCTTCCTGAACGTCTTTACTATATCAACCATCGCCGGACGTATATTCATAAACTATGTCAGAACAGGAGTTTCTTCTATTATTACAGGCCTTTAAGTCGGGCCAGCTGGATGATGCCAGCCACCAGCGCTTTATGCAGCTGGTGGCCAGCGGGCAGTACGACAGCTACCTGAAAGAGGATCTGCTGCATACCCTGAAAACGGGTACAGGCCAGGCATCCGGATGGACGGCCGCCGAGCAGCAGGCACAACTCGACCGGTTGCTGCAACAGATACAGCAAGCGCCTGTAACCAACATTCATCCACCCATCATAAAATGGAAACGATATGCCATCGCTGCGGCAATCACCGGCTTACTGCTGGCAGCAGGTGGCGCCCTGTTTCTGCAAGGTCCGCCAGGCCATAGCGGCATGGCACATCATGCCTCCCGTGGTCATACCTATGCGCAAGCCACCCTGCAATTATCCAACGGTGTAGTGGTACCGCTCGACAGCAGCGCGTTTGCGGCGATAGGCCGGCAAGGTAACGTGAACATACACACGAAGAATGGTGAATTGTATTATGAACAACAAGGCAATGATACCCTCACTGCCACTGCGATGAACACGCTTTCGGTTCCCAAAGGCACCCACTATCAGCTGACGCTTGCCGATGGTTCCAAAGTGTGGCTCAACTCCGGCTCCATACTGGAGTTCCCCGCATCGTTTCACGGAAACAAGCGCCAGGTGAGGCTGCTGGGCGAGGCCTATTTCGATATTGCGCCCGATCCCGGCAAGCCTTTCCAGGTACAGGTCAACAACATGCAGGTAGATGTACTCGGCACCCGATTCAACATCATGGCCTACCAGGATGAACAAGCCATCCGCACCACCCTGGTAGATGGCGCCGTACGCGTTAGCCATCAACGCAACAGCCTCGTGCTCAAACCCGGCGAACAGGCCGTGCTGGACCAATACAGCCGCCTGAGCGTCAACAATGTTAACACCGACGAAGAAACCGCCTGGCGAAACGGAATCTTCTTCTTCAGAAATGAAGACATCAGCACCGCCATGCGGCAACTCGCCCGCTGGTATGACATCGACGTACAATACGAGGGAACCATCACCAAAAAATTTTCAGGAGAGCTATACCGCAACTATAGCCTGGAACAGACGCTGGCCGTACTCAGCGCCACCGGCCTGCATTTCAGCCTGGAAGGAAAAAAGCTGATCATCAAACAGTAAACATCCTGTTACACGCGTCATCAACTAAATCGCTATAATGAAAGAATAGAACAGTAACACGTAAAAGAAAAATCACAGGTGGGCAAAAATAAACCGGAGATGTTCGCAGCATCCCCGGCAGCGTCCAGGTCATGCCTGAAATCCTTGTACTCAGATTATCGGAACTAACCTAAACAACACAAATGTATGCTTTTTAAACCAGATGGTATGCCCCCGCGGCAAACGGGGCGCCTATTGACCAAAATCTTTGTGGTAATGAGAATGATTGCCTTTCTGATGTTTGTCGGTTGCATGCAGCTCAGCGCTACTGCACTGTCCCAACAGATATCCCTGTCTGTCAACAATACCTCCCTGAAAAAAGTGTTGGGAGAGATCTCGAAACAATCGGGCTACCTGCTCCTGTTCAGCGGCGATGCCAGCAACCGCCTCAGCGACAGCGACAGCAAAATAGCCGTGACCCTGAAAAAGGCCTCGCTCAAAGAAGCCATGGACGCAGCTTTGAAAGATCAGCCCCTGACCTACAAGCTGGTAGAGAAAAATATCATCATCATGGAGCAGCCGCCTTCAGCGCATGCTGCCATCGATACTACCATCACCGTATCGGGCCTCGTCACGGATGAAAAAGGACAGCCTATGCCCGGCGTCATTATCCGCGCTGCACGCAGCAAGAAGAACGCCGTTACCGCCAACAACGGCAGCTATAGCATCAACACCGACCCCGAAGATAAACTCAGCTTCACCTTCATCGGCTATAATACGCTGGAGAAGGCCGTCGGCAATACCCATACGCTCAACATCACCATGACGCCCGCCACCAAAGGGCTGAACGAAGTGATCGTTACCGGCTACCAGCAGATCGACAAAACAAAATTCTCCGGCGCCGCCGTGAAACTGAAAGCAGACGATATTAAAATGGATGGCGCCACCGATATCAGCCGCATGCTGGAAGGCCGCGCCGCCGGCGTTTCCGTACAGAACGTATCGGGCACCTTCGGCTCTGCTCCCAAACTGCGCATCAGGGGCGCTACCTCTCTCACCGGCGCCAACAAGCCACTGTGGGTGGTAGACGGTATCGTGCTGGAAGACGTGATCGACGTATCCAACGACCAGCTGTCCAGCGGCGATCCTTCTACCCTGCTGGCATCTTCCGTAGCTGGTCTTAACATGAACGATGTGGAAGATATCTACATCCTCAAAGACGCCGCCGCCACCTCCATGTACGGCGCCAGGGCCATGAACGGCGTAGTGGTGATCACCACCAAGAAAGGCCGCGCAGGCAAGCTGCAAACCAACTACGTCGGCACTTTCAGCTCACAGCTCCGCCCCAGCTACAATAATTTCAATATCATGAACTCCGCCGAACAGATGTCGGTGTTCTCGGAGATGTACAGAAAAGGGCTTTTCAATCTCTCCAATATCGGCAACGCACCAGATAAAGGCGTATTCGGCAAGATGTATGATCTCTTGCAACAGGTAGATCCCGCCACCGGCAAATTTGCGCTGGAAAACACGCCGGAAGCGCGCCAGGCCTTCCTCGAGAAATATGCGCACGCCAATACCAACTGGTTCAATATCCTGTTCAGGAACTCTTTCATACAGGAACATACCATCAGCCTCTCCGGCGGCTCTGATAAATTCCAGAGCTATTTCTCCGCCGGCTTCTACAATGATAATGGCTGGACTATCGCCGACCAGGTGAAACGTTTTACCTTCAACTCACAAAATACCTATCGCTTTACCAATAAACTCAGTGGAAGCCTTATCGCTACCGGCTCCGTCAGGCAGCAGCAGGCGCCCGGCACCGTGAACCGCACACAGGATGCGTATTACGGCAAAATGAGCCGCGACTTCGACATCAACCCTTACAACTATGCGATGAGCACCAACCGTACTATCACCGCATATGATGATAAAGGCAACCTCGAATATTTCACCCGCAACTTTGCTCCGTTCAATATCATCAACGAACTACAGAACAACAAGATCAAGCTGGGCGTGATAGATGTGAAACTGCAAGGTAACCTCAGCTGGAAGATCACCGATCACCTGCAATACGATTTCATCGGCGCATTGAGATATGCACAAACCACACAGGAAGATATTGTAACCGAACATTCGAATAAAGCGCAGGCCTACCGCGCGAATTACAATGCTACCATCGCCAACGCCAACCGCTTCCTGTATTCCGATCCCGATTTCCCTAACGCATTGCCGCAAGTAGTGCTGCCCGCTGGCGGCTTCTACAACCGCACACAAAATGCGCTCACTAACTATAACTTCAGGAACAGCGTGAACTATATCCAAAGCTTCGGCCGGCATGATATCAATATCCTCGCCGGACAGGAAGTGAAATATGCCAACCGTCAAACAGCATATAACTACGGATATGGCTACCAGTACGATTATGGCGGCACGCCGCTGATCGATTACCGTATTATCAAACAATACATCGAAGCCAACCTGCCCTACTATGGCATGTCCAACAACTACGACCGCTATGTGGCTTTCTTCGGCAAAGCAGATTATACCTTCGATAAAAAATATAATTTCGGTGCAGCCCTCCGCTATGACGGCTCCAACCAACTCGGCGAATCCAGCACTGCACGCTGGCTGCCCACCTGGAGCGTGAGCGGCGCCTGGAACATCGACCAGGAAGCATTCCTGAAGAACGTCGATAAAGTGACCTATCTCAAATTGCGCGGCAGCTATGGCCTCAATGCCACGATGGGCGCTGCTACCAACTCGTCTATTGTGCTCAAAACAGCCAACACCATCCGTGCAAGAACGTCTGATATCGAATCTGGCATCTACATACAGGATCTCGAAAACTCAGACCTCACCTGGGAAAAACAATACATCGGCAACATCGGTATCGATGCGGGCTTCTTTGATAACCGCCTTACTTTGATCACGGATGTATACAAGAAGAATGGCTTTGACCTGATCGCGGATATCAAAACTTCCGGTATCGGCGGACAAACATACAAACAAGCCAACTACGCCGATATGACCTCTCATGGCGTGGAAGTAACCATCGGCGGCGAGCCGGTGCGCAGAAAGGATTGGGGCTGGCGCGTGAACCTCACCACCGGTTATAATAAAAACAAGATCACCAATGCTAAAAATACGCCCATCATCTTCAACCAGGTAGTGGCAGAAGGCGGCAACAAGGAAGGTTATCCGGTTAGCAGCCTCTTCTCGCTCAACTACAAAGGTCTGGAGCCACAGACGGGCATTCCATTGTTCGTTGACGAAAAAGGACAGGTCAACCGCAGCGTAAACCTGCAAGACGTAGAAACGAAATACCTCGTCTACGAAGGGCCGGTAGATCCTACGCTCACCGGTGGCCTGTCCAATACCTTCCGGTACAAATCCCTTTCGCTGAACGTGCTGTTTACCTACCAGGCCGGCAACAAGATCAGGCTCACGCCTGTGTTCAAGCCTACCTATTCCGACCTGGATGCCTTACCGCGCGAGTTCACCGACAGATGGACCCTGCCGGGAGATGAAAACAAAACCAACATTCCTTCACTCATCGATGCGCTCACCAATTACCGCATGGGTGGCGCCTATCCATACAACAACTACAACTACTCCTCTGCAAGAGTGGCTGATGGCGGGTTCGTGAGATTGAAATACATCGCGCTCACTTACCAACTATCGCCCAGCCTGTTGAAACGGACCGGGTTGAATAACCTGTCGCTCACCGCCTCCGGCTCCAACCTGTGGCTCCTTTATGCCGACAAAAAACTGAAGGGCCAGGATCCCGAGTTCTTCAATGCGGGCGGCGTGGCACAGCCCTTACAAAGACAAGTAGTGATCTCATTAAAAGTTGGATTATAAAAAACGAGAGATGAAAAATAATTTGCTGCATACAAAAACGATCTTCACAGCCCTTTGCCTCAGCGCCTGTATGGCGATGACATCCGGCTGTAAAAAATACCTGGAGCAGGCGCCGGATAACCGCACGCAGCTCGACAGTCCCGACAAGGTAGCGCAGCTGCTCACGGCCGCCTATCCCAACCAGGATTACATCACGCTGATGGAAAGCATGTCTGACAACTCCGGCAACCGGCAATCCGCCGCTTCCAGCTCCGTGGGCGAGTTGCGCGTCAACGAAAACCCTTACCGCTATATCGACTTCGCCAGCGATGCGCAGGGCTCTGCCGATTCGTACTGGCAAGCCTGTTATTATGCCATCGCAGCGGCTAACCAGGCCATCGATGCCTGCGACAAGGCGGGTAACGCCGCCGGCTATACGCCGTACAAAGGAGAGGCGCTGATGGCCCGCGCCTACAACCACTTCATGCTGGTAAGTCTTTTCGCCAAAGCCTATGATCCGGCCACTGCCGCCAACGATCCCGGCGTACCGTATGTGACCTCCCCGGAAACCACGCTGTTCAGGCATTACGAGCGCAAGACCGTAGCGTATGTGTATGATATGATCGATAAAGATATCACCGCGGCCATTCCTTTGCTCGATGATAACGCCTATAAAGTACCGGCCTTCCATTTCACCAAAGCCGCTGCACATGCCTTTGCCACCCGTTTCTATCTCTTCATGAAACAATATGATAAAGTGCTGGCGCATGCTAACCAGGCGTTTCCGGGCAGCACGATCAACAGCTTTATCAGGCAACTCAATACAGCCTATACTGGCTATACGCTCAATGAATACCAGAACATGTATACCAGTTCACAGGAGAAAGCCAATCTCCTCATTGCCACCGCTAACTCAGTATGGGCGCGGGGCGACCGCGGATACCAGTTCGGGCTGAACCAGGCGCTCGTTCAGCAGATGCTGTACAGTCCCAATGTAACAGGCGGTACCTGGACTTATGCTAACCTCACCTACTACTGGGGCTCAGATCCGAACAGGCGCGGCGCTGGTAAATTCCTGGAGAAATTTATTTATACCAGTGCCGATATTGGTAACCCCTATATTTTCGTGCCGCTGCTCACCGCAGAAGAAGTGCTGTTCAACCGCGCCGAAGCCAATATACAACTGGGCAACAACGATGCGGCGCTCACTGATCTGAATAGCTTCATCGCCACCCGCGTGCAAAATTATTCCAAAGGCGTGCAGGACCTCAGCGTTGCCAAAGCAACGAAGTTCTATAAAACACAAGATGCCAAACAGGCCATGATCAATGCCCTGCTGGATATGAAGCGGGTAGAATTTTTACAGGAAGGGCTGCGCTGGTTCGATATCCTGCGCTACAAGCTGCCGGTTACCCATATCGACAACAACGGCGCCGTGATCACACTCAGCGCCAATGATCCGCGCAGGGTTGTACAGATACCACAATCCGCGCAGGCGGCCGGCGTACCCGCCAACCAGCGCTAATGGCTTCATCATTTAAAAAATGGCAACATGAAAAAACTACTAATATTATTTTCATTAGGAATACTAACAATAACAGGTTGTAAGAAGAAAGACAACCTCAATGTGCCACTCACCGGGCTGGGTGGCGATACCTGGGTTAAAACGCCCATCGACAAATGGTTGTACGATTCTGTTACCGTGCCAACTAATATTGAAATAAAGTACAAATGGGATCAGTCGGAATTTGACATGCAATACACGCTGGTGCCGCCTTTGGAAAGCCAGGTGGTGCCTGCCGCGCAATCTGTGCTTCGTTTGTGGATCGACACCTATAATGCCGAAGCCGGCACGGTGATGTTCATGAAAAAATATGCACCCAAGCAGATCGTGTTGTCGGGCAGTCCGGCCATCAACAGCGACGGCACTTCCGTGCAGGGCCTGGCAGAAGGCGGCCTGAAAATATTGCTCTTCTCTATCAATACTTTCAATCCAAAAGATTCATCCGCCGTGAGCGATATGGCGCATCTCATCCATCATGAGTTTACCCATATCCTCAACCAGAAGAAAGCCTATCCGATAGAATACAAGTCAGTGACGCCCAGCGGCTACACCGGTGGCTGGACGGTAGCCCAGGAAAATCCTTTGTCGCTCGGCTTCATCTCCAATTATGCGCGGAAGGAGCCGGGAGAAGATATTGCGGAGATGGTATCCTGGATGCTGGTATTGGGGAAAGCCCGTTATGAGAAGCTGCTGGCGGATTTCCTGGCCTCCTCCACCCCGGAAACGCTGGCGCAGAACCAGGATGGCGTGAACAAGCTGCGGAAGAAGGAATTGCTGATCGTGCAATACTTCAAAGATTCCTACAGCCTTGATTTCTATAGCCTGCAAACACGCGTGCAGGCAGCTATCCAACAACTGATCCATTAACCGCTGCAAATCAAAACAACATGAAGAAGTACTGCTTATATATATTGTTGCTCGCAGCTGTCTTTACTGCCTGTAACAAAAACAGCGACGACAAAATATTCGATAAATCGCCCGATGAGCGCCTGAACGCTACCCTGGCCGATTACCAGGCCAAGCTGGTAGCCGCGCCCTATGGCTGGAAGATGACGGTAGTGCCAGGCGACACATCCGAACCATATGTATTCTATTTCTGGCTGCGCTTCAACAATCAGAATCGCGTAATAGAGCGCATGGACACGCTGCCGGCCATGGAGAGCAGTTTCCGCCTGAAGGCCATGATGCAACCCGAGCTGATCTTTGACACTTACAGTTATCTGCATATGCTCTCCGACCCTACTGGCGCCGTTCCTGGCGCAGTAGTGGGCAAAGGCCTGCAGGCAGATTTTGAATATGAAATGCGGTATGTATCGGCAGACAGCATCGTGCTGTATGGAAAGTACAATGGCAGCTATGCCAAACTGGTAAAGGCCGCTGCCGGCGACTCCGCCACTTTCACGGATAACCTGTTCCGGTTAAATAATTATCTCAGCGGGAACTATGTATCCAGCGGCAAAAGAACATTGTATGCGGGAGCTATCAGTAACAATGTAGTAACAGGCGCTGTTGCTTTGGGCGGCGTTAAAACCCTTGCACTGGCCTATCCCGGCGCCTATGCGGTAGATTATGCAGATCTTGGCAGCTCAGGTTGGCAGTACATCCTCTCTTTTGATGCCAATGCCAAAAAGATCACTGCCGTAGCGCCTTCCGCTTCCCTGGCCAGCCAGATCACGGCAGGGTCTTTCAAGGTGATCAGTGTAAACTACGACGATACACAAAAACAGATTTATCTTAAAACATCCTATGTAAACACCGCCGGCAACGGCCGTGTAGTGGAAGAAACACTTACACGACAATAGCTGTAGCAACTACGTATAGCCGTAACAGTAAGCATACGGTACGCTTGCTGAACGGGCATGATCCAATCCAAGAGAGCACTACAACAACGGGGGTAATTCTTTACCCCTGATTTTTTACTGTACCGCCGCCAGCTTGTTCAACACCGGGATCACTTTCTCCAGCAAGGCGATCTCTTTTTCCGTCAATACCTTTTCAATACGCTCCTGTAAATATTTATCGCGCTCATAACGATTCATATCCACCGCTTTCATGCCCGCGGCGGTGAGCGAAATATGCGCCTTGCGCTTATCCGTATCGGAAACCTGCCGCTGTATCAGGTCCATGGTTTCCAGTTTCTTCAGTACCTGCGACATAGATTGCGTGGTGATATGCGTATACTCCGCCAGCTCGGACGCCAGCAGGGAGCCATGCCGGTGCAGCAGGCCGATCGTTTCCAGCTCTGTCATGGAAAAAGCCGTAAGGCTGGTGGTTTGCCGCCGCAAAGCTTTGTGCAAGGCACTCACCACCGTTCGCAGGGAAGAAGTTAAATCTTTTGTCGACATGCGCTATTAGACTTGTTAGTTAGACTTACAAACATAGGAAATTTGCGGATTTCTTGTTTTACGGATTTCCTGATTTGTAATACAACAGCAGTGCTCATCAATCAAAAAATCCGCAAATCAAAAAATCCGTAAATCTCCGGTATTTTTTTTCGATAAAAATATTATACCTTTAAACGGCAAAATACTATCCGCGTTTTGGTAAGCGTTTATTTTCAAAACGGACATGCAGGTTGATTGTTGTTGCCCTCACCACGAAGCATAAGGTCAACTTAGATTTTGAGAAACTTTTATTGTCAAAAATCACAACGAATGAAAGCAGAAACCCGGTAATTCAGGACCTCGACGCCATTCTACTCTTTTTGTAAGCAGCCTGCTGCCCCCACAAAAGCAACAGACCATTACAATAAGATTTTTTAAATCATGATGTTAAATTGATGCCTGTTTGTTCCGAGAACAAATACGGTTGTTAGCGCCTTTTTAGCACCTATGCCCTGTTTCGCTAATTGAGAAAAATTAATACCGTTTACAACGAAAGCTGAACGCCTCTTGTAGGGTGAATGTCAACTTATTAAACAACGAAATACTCATGCGTAATGCTGACTGCATACTTCAGCCCATGCATTTACAGGTATACCATTAAAGTCATTGTGTCAAATATTAAGCTATGTTTTTTCTTCCTGCTAACCAAAGAGTGATCTGGTTTGATCAGAAGCTATTTCCTCATTCCGCCCTGTATAACGTATGTTTCTATACACATATACGCGGAAATATTGAGGCGCCATTATTTGAGAACGCCCTCAACATATTGATTGCACAGCACGATGCCCTTCGTTCCGTTTTCAGTGAAATTGATGGCATACCCCGTTTAAGTATGCCTGCATATGATGCTGCGCAAGCTTATCCGCTCATGTATATCGATCTCTCCGGACAGCCCGACAGCCAACAGGCCTGCATGGAATGGATGGAACGCGAAACCGCCATACCACTGCCTTTCGCAGAAAATAAATTATACGCCTTTACATTACTCAAGCAAGCAGATAACTCCTTTTACTGGTACGCCAAAGTGCATCATACCCTTACCGACGGATGGGGCACCGCCGTGCTGGTACATCATCTCGCGGCTATATATGAATCGCTCGCAAAAGGCGCAACAGCTGCCATGACCGCCGCCGGCTCCTATGCCGCCTATATCCGCGAAGATGAAGCCTATACGCGCTCTGAAGCATTCAAAGCCGACGAACAATACTGGCAGGAAAGATTTGCTACCATCCCGCCGCCATTGTCCGCCGGTATCCGCGATGGCAAAAAAGAAGAACTGCTGCTGCAAAGCGTACGCAGAACGGAAGTTATAGACCAATCGTTCTATCAATCCATACGCCAGCTGGCAGCGGATAACAAGGTCACCACCTTCCATGTTTTCCTCGGTATATGCTACGTCTATTTCTCCCGTATACAACAGGTAGACGACCTCGTAATGGGCGTACCTGTACTCAACAGGTCCAACGATGTTTTCTTACAAACACCCGGCAATTTTGTGGGTATCATGCCATTCCGCATGCAGTTTGAAAACACGCTCACGTTCAAAGCGCTGCTGCCGCAGATCAGGAACACATTCCTGAAAGACCTTGTCCATCAACGTTTCCCGATGGATGAGATCATCCGCATTGTAAAGACAAAAGAACCGGAAACACTTACCCTCTTCGATATCTCGCTGTCGTTTGAGAAACAGAGCCAGTCGCTTCTGTTCAACGGCTTTGAAACGGAAGTCAAAGGATTGCATCACCGCGCAGAAAAAACACCGCTGGGCATCTTCGTTAGAGAATGCCAGTCGGACGATGACATCCAGATTGATTTTGATTTCAATACCGGCCACTGGGACGAATATTATATCGATCAATTCCTGCAACAGTTCCGCTTACTATTGCACGCGCTGGTCAGCGCGCCGGAGCAGGCGATCGGCGAAGTGCCTTTAGTGACGCCGGCTACAAGGGAAGCGCTACTGCGCAAGCCCGCTGGCGGCATCACGCACAGCGGCACGCTGGTATCGCGCTTTGAGGCCGCCGTGCAACAATATCCCGATCAGCCCGCGCTTGTATTTGAAGGCCGCCGCTACACTTATACAGAACTGAATGCGGCCGCCAACCAGCTGGCGCATCACCTGCGGGAACACTACCGGGTACGCCCCAACGAAATTATTGCGATGATGGTCCCGAAATCAGATACGGCCATCATTACCATATTGGGCATCCTGAAATCGGGCGCGGCTTACCTGCCCATCGACCCCGATTACCCCGATGAACGCAAACGCTTCACCCTGGCGGATTCCGGCGCCAGGCTGCTGATCACAGAAAGCCGCTTCGGCGTGCCTGCATTCAGCGGAGAAGTATGGATGATAGATGAATGGCAGGGCGATTCCCACGCGGTGCAGAACCCGGAACCGGTGAACACTTCCGATGATATCAGTTATATCATCTACACCAGCGGCTCCACCGGCAAGCCCAAAGGCGCCGTGATCAGGCATAGCGGCGCGGTGAACGTAGTAGTGGAATATGAACAGGAGATCAGGGTACGGCCAGAGGAACATTGTCTGCAATTTGCCTCTCTGTCGTTCGATGGCTCCGTATTGGAAATATTCATCGCCCTCTTCTCCGGCGCAGCGCTGTACCCCGTTTCTAAAGATACCATCACGGATTACGACAGCTTCGCCAGCTTCCTGGAAGCGCACCGTATTGCTTACCTGATATTGCCGCCCTCCTACCTGCGTAACCTGAACAAGGCGGCCCTGGCGCCCGTGCGGGCGCTTGTAACGGCCGGCGAGCCGGCCATCCCTCGTTCGGAGCTGCACCTGCGCGACGACCAGGAGTACTATAACGCTTACGGACCTACGGAGTGTTCGGTATGTACCACCGTCTTCAAAGAAACCGCCAACATCAACCGCAATGTACCGATCGGTAAAGCGATCGGCAACATGCAGGTATATATCCTCGATCAGCACCGCCAGCTGCTGCCTTATGGCGTTCCCGGCGAAATATATATTGCCGGCGCCGGCCTGGCGAAAGGCTATCTCAACAATCCCGTGCTCACTGCCGAAAAGTTCATCCCCTCTCCCTTTGAGCCGGGCGAACGCCTCTACCGCAGTGGCGACGTAGGCCGCTGGCTCTCCGATGGCAATATCGAATACCTGGGCCGCGCCGACGACCAGGTGAAGATCAGGGGCCACCGTATAGAGCCGGGAGAGATAGAAGCCGTGCTGGCGCAACACCCTGAGGTGCAGAACGTGAGCGTGGTGGTAAAAGAGATCAGCCGCAACGAAAAAGTATTGTATGCTTTTGTAGTACCAGCGAAAACCATTACCGGCGCCGATCTCCACGCCTTCCTCGAAGTGCGTGTACCACACTTCCTGATACCCGATCGTATTATATTATTATCCGAAATACCGCTTACCATCAACGGTAAAGTAGATAAACGCAAACTGCTCGCCGATGTAAAAGAAGAAACGGCAAAAACTTATACCGCCCCTGAAACGGCCTATGAGAAAGCTATTGCAGAAGTATGGCAACAGTTGCTCGGGCTGCAACAGATCAGTATCACCGATAATTTCTTCCAGCTGGGCGGCCACAGTTTGAAAGTAGGGAAGTTCATCAACCTCATCTTCAAAAAAACAGGTATCCGTCTGCTATTCAGCGAGGTATTCCGCGCGGCGCAGCTAAAAGATATCGCTGCGCTGATGGAGGCGCGGCAATCCAGTACTGTAGCGGATATCACGAAAGCGCCGGAGCGGGACTACCATCCGCAATCGTCTTCGCAAAAACGGCATTACCTGCTGCACCAGGCCGAAGGCTCAAAGAACAGTTATAATATCCCCCGTGCTTTCCGTATCAAAGGGCAACTGGATATGAAAAGGCTGGAAGACAGCTTCCTCGCGCTGATCAAGCGGCATGAGGCTTTCCGCACCGCTTTCGAGATGAGAGATGGTATGCCGGTGCAGCTCATCAAAGCGGCCGTACCTTTCCGGATCGGCTACAGCAAAGCATTGAAGGCCGATAAACAGCAGCTGCTGCGCGACTTCGTCCGTACCTTTGATCTCGCTACGCCGCCATTACTACGGGCACACCTATACGAATTTGAAGATGGCGAGCAATATTTCATCTACGATATTCACCATATTATTTCAGACGGGATGTCGGCCGCCCTCTTCACCGAAGAGCTGGCGCGCCTATACCAGGGCGAAACGCTGGAGCCCTTGAGCATCCAGTACAAAGATTTCGCGGTGTGGCAGCATGAGCTGTTAAACACTGGCGCCTTCAAAGAGCAGGAACAGTACTGGTTGCAACAGTTTGCCGATGAAGTGCCGGTGCTCAACCTGCAAACCGATTTCCCGCGGCCTGCGCAGAAAACATTCCAGGGCGGGCGTTGCTACAGTGCGATCGATGAAGCCACCTGCACACGTCTGGAGCAGCTGGCCACATCCCTCGGCAGCACGCTGAATCAATTGCTGCTGGCGGCTTTCAAGGTGTTGCAATATAAATATGCGGGCAATGAAGATATCGTTACCGGTACGCCGGTGGCTGGCCGCACCCATGCAGAACTGGAAAAAGTGATGGGCGTGTTCATCAATACGCTCGCCATCCGTGCTTTTCCGAAGGGCGATAAAACCTTCCCCGCATTTCTCGCAGAGGTGAGCCAGGCCAGCATTGAGGGGCTCAAACATCAGGACTATCCATTTGAATTATTGATAGACAAGCTGAATATAAGAAGAGATAGCAGCCGTAATCCGCTGTTTGACGTGATGTTTTCTTTCATCCATGAAGACAATATCAGTTTAACATTGGGAGATGCCCTGCTGGAGCCGGAAAGCGAGATATACGACACTGCCAAGTTCGATATGCTGCTGGAAGCGATCCGTACGCGTCATGGCATATTCCTGAACCTCGAATACAGCAGCGATCTCTTCACCGCTGATACGGCAGAAGGCGTCCTGCAACGCTACCATCAGCTGCTGCGCGCCATCGTGGCCAGGCCCAACCAGTTACTCTCGCAGTTACAGGTGCTGGACGAAACAGAACAGGCGGCATTGCTGGGTGACGATAACGATGCCGCCTATCCGCAAGAGGCTACCCTGCACCAGCTGTTTGAAACACAGGTACAACGGCATCCGCAGCGTACGGCTTTGGTGTGGGGAGAAGAAGAGATGAGCTACCAGACCCTGAACGAAAAAGCCAATCGCGTGGCAGCCGCCATACAAGCCGCTTTACCGGGTGTACATAATCCTGTGGTGGCCGTATTGCTGCCCCGCGGCATGGACATGATCATCACCTTAATGGGTATACTAAAAGCCGGCGCCGCCTACCTGCCCATCGATCCCGATTATCCGCAGGACCGTATCAGCTATATGCTGGAAGATAGCAATACCCCGCTGCTCATCTCCCATTCTGCTATTGATCAAGCATTCCAGGGCAGCAGGCTGTATGTAGATCAATTGCCGGCACAAACGTTTGCGCCAGTGCAAACGTCAGCAGACGATCTGGCGTATATCATCTATACTTCCGGTTCTACCGGTCAGCCAAAAGGCGCGATGATCACGCACCGCAACGTAGTGCGCCTGCTGTTCAATGATAAAAACCTTTTTGACTTTTCCGAAAACGATACCTGGACGCTGTTCCACTCCTATTGCTTCGACTTCTCCGTTTGGGAGATGTATGGCGCTTTATTATATGGCGGCAAACTGGTGCTCATTCCGAAAACGGTGGCACAAAATGCGCGGGAGTTTTTACAATTGCTGCAACAACAACAGGTGACGGTGCTCAACCAAACGCCGGGCGCTTTCTATCAACTCATCAGCGCCGCAGGGGAACAGCCGGATACCGCGCTGGCACTGCGTTACGTCATCTTTGGCGGCGAAGCCCTCAAACCCGGAAAGCTCAAAGCATGGCATGCGCAATATCCCGCTTGCCGCCTCATTAACATGTACGGCATTACTGAAACAACGGTGCATGTGACTTATAAAGAAATTACGCAACAGGAAATTGATACCAATGTCAGCAACATCGGCAAGCCTATTCCTACCTTATCGATGCTGCTGCTGGATAAAGACCGTCAGCTGACGCCGCCAGGCGCCGCAGGGGAACTGCATGTAGCCGGTGCAGGACTGGCCAGAGGATACCTGAACCGCCCGGCACTCACTGCC
Source organism: Chitinophaga vietnamensis (assembly GCF_902167635.1). GTDB lineage: Bacteria > Bacteroidota > Bacteroidia > Chitinophagales > Chitinophagaceae > Chitinophaga > Chitinophaga vietnamensis. The sequence goes on along the minus strand of NZ_CABHMS010000002.1, from coordinate 443,542 downwards.
GAACGTTTTATCGATCATCCTTTCCGGCCCGGGCAAAAACTCTACCGCACCGGCGACCTCGCCAGGATGCTCCCCAATGGCGAGTTTGAATACCTTGGCAGGATCGACCACCAGGTGAAGATACGCGGCTTCCGCATCGAGCTGGGAGAGATAGAAAACAAGCTCATGGCCCATCCCGAAGTGAAAGATGTGCTCGTGATAGACCGGGAAGACCGCTCCGGCGACCGTTACCTCTGCGCCTACGTAGCGGCCGGCAGCCATATAACAGCTACGGACCTACGAAAACATCTGTCTGCCTTCCTGCCGGATTATATGGTGCCTGCCTTCTTCATCGTGATGGATCATTTCCCGCTCACCAGCAATGGCAAAACCGACCGTAGCAAACTGCCGCTGCCCGAAGATACCCTGCTATCGGCCGCCAGCTACGAAGCGCCGGAAACCGCCACAGAAAAGCAACTCGCCGCATTGTGGGTGGAACTGCTGCATGTACAACGGGTAGGGCTAAACGATCATTTCTTTGAGCTCGGCGGCCACTCGCTCAAAGCAGTGAACGCCGTAGCCCGCATCTTCCAGCTCTTCCAGGTAAACGTGCCGCTCAATATCTTCTTTACCCGGCCAACCGTGAAAGAACAGGCCGCGTTTATCGACCGGCAACAGAAAGAGCAGGCTACCCCGCTGCTGCCAGCGCCGGCGCGGCCGCATTACCCGCAATCATCGTCGCAAAAGCGCCTGTACCTGCTGCACCAGATCGAAGGCTCGCAGAACAGCTATAACATGCCGCAGGCCTTCCGCATCAAAGGGCAGATCGACCTTCCGAAACTGGAACGCTGCTTTGCTGCGCTCATCCAGCGCCACGAAGCCCTGCGCACCGCCTTCATCATGAAAGACGGCACGCCTATACAGGTGATCAAAACAGCAGTTCCCTTCAGCATCGGCCACAGCAAAGCACTGGCAAGCGAACAGGAACAACTGCTGCGTGATTTTGTGCAAACGTTCGACCTGGCCGCGCCGCCATTATTACGGGCACACCTATACGAATTTGAAGACGGTGAACAGCTGTTCATCTTCGATATGCATCATATCATCTCCGATGCGGTTTCTTCCAACCTCTTCACGTCTGAGCTGATCCGCCTTTATAATGATATTCCACTGGAACCGGTGAAGATCCAGTACAAGGACTTCTCCGTATGGCAGCAGCAACTGCTCAAAACAGGCGCGCTGAAAGAACAGGAGCAATACTGGCGGCAACAGCTGGCCGGCGAAGTGCCGGTGCTCAGTTTGCAAACGGATTTCCCGCGGCCCGCACAGAAAACTTTCAATGGCAAACGTTTGTATCATATCATCGATACGGCCCTCAGCACACAGCTGGAACAGCTGGCCGTATCCGCAGGCAGCACGCTCAACCAATTGCTGCTGGCGGCTTTCAACGTATTGCTCTATAAATATGCCGGTAACAACGACATCATTACCGGCACGCCGGTGGCTGGCCGTACCCGCGCAGAGCTGAACAACATCATGGGCGTGTTCATCAATACGCTCGCCATTCGCACTTTCCCGGCAGGCGATAAAACGTTCAAGAGCTTTTTGTCGGAGGTCAGCAAAACCAGCGTGGAAGCGCTCAAACACCAGGATTATCCTTTTGAACTGCTCATCGAACAACTCGATCTCAAAAGGGATATGAGCCGCAACCCGCTCTTCGATGTGATGTTCTCTTTCATCCATGATGAAACAGTGCCGCTCACCCTCGGAGATGCCCTGCTGGAGCCAGTACCAGGCCTTTACGATATCGCCAAGTTCGACCTCCTGCTGGATGCTGCCAGAACGAAGGAGCATATCATCCTGAACCTCGAATACAGCACCGATCTCTTCGAAACCGCGACGGCAGAAAGTTTCCTGCAACGTTACCGGAACCTGTTGGAGGCGATCGCCGCAACGCCGGATGAGTTACTGTCTCAACTCAATATACTGGACAAAACAGAACAGGCGGATTTGCTGGGTGACGATAACGATGCAACTTACCCGCAACAGGCTACCCTGCACCAGCTGTTTGAAACACAGGTGCAGCGGCATCCGCAGCGTACGGCTTTGGTGTGGGGAGAAGAAGAGATGAGCTACCAGACCCTGAACGAAAAAGCCAATCGCGTGGCAGCCGCCATACAAGCCGCTTTACCGGGTGTACATAATCCTGTGGTGGCCGTATTGCTGCCCCGCGGCATGGACATGATCATCACCTTAATGGGTATACTAAAAGCCGGCGCCGCCTACCTGCCCATCGATCCCGATTATCCGCAGGACCGTATCAGCTATATGCTGGAAGATAGCAATACCCCGCTGCTCATCTCCCATTCTGCTATTGATCAAGCATTCCAGGGCAGCAGGCTGTATGTAGATCAATTGCCGGCACAAACGTTTGCGCCAGTGCAAACGTCAGCAGACGATCTGGCGTATATCATCTATACTTCCGGTTCTACCGGTCAGCCAAAAGGCGCGATGATCACGCACCGCAACGTAGTGCGCCTGCTGTTCAATGATAAAAACCTTTTTGACTTTTCCGAAAACGATACCTGGACGCTGTTCCACTCCTATTGCTTCGACTTCTCCGTTTGGGAGATGTATGGCGCTTTATTATATGGCGGCAAACTGGTGCTCATTCCGAAAACGGTGGCACAAAATGCGCGGGAGTTTTTACAATTGCTGCAACAACAACAGGTGACGGTGCTCAACCAAACGCCGGGCGCTTTCTATCAACTCATCAGCGCCGCAGGGGAACAGCCGGATACCGCGCTGGCACTGCGTTACGTCATCTTTGGCGGCGAAGCCCTCAAACCCGGAAAGCTCAAAGCATGGCATGCGCAATATCCCGCTTGCCGCCTCATTAACATGTACGGCATTACTGAAACAACGGTGCATGTGACTTATAAAGAAATTACGCAACAGGAAATTGATACCAATGTCAGCAACATCGGCAAGCCTATTCCTACCTTATCGATGCTGCTGCTGGATAAAGACCGTCAGCTGACGCCGCCAGGCGCCGCAGGGGAACTGCATGTAGCCGGTGCAGGACTGGCCAGAGGATACCTGAACCGCCCGGCACTCACTGCCGAACGTTTTATCGATCATCCTTTCCGGCCCGGGCAAAAACTCTACCGCACCGGCGACCTCGCCAGGATGCTCCCCAATGGCGAGTTTGAATACCTTGGCAGGATCGACCACCAGGTGAAGATACGCGGCTTCCGCATCGAGCTGGGAGAGATAGAAAACAAGCTCATGGCCCATCCCGAAGTGAAAGATGTGCTCGTGATAGACCGGGAAGACCGCTCCGGCGACCGTTACCTCTGCGCCTACGTAGCGGCCGGCAGCCATATAACAGCTACGGACCTACGAAAACATCTGTCTGCCTTCCTGCCGGATTATATGGTGCCTGCCTTCTTCATCGTGATGGATCATTTCCCGCTCACCAGCAATGGCAAAACCGACCGTAGCAAACTGCCGCTGCCCGAAGATACCCTGCTGTCGGCCGCCAGCTACGAAGCGCCGGAAACCGCCACAGAAAAGCAACTCGCCGCATTGTGGGTGGAACTGCTGCATGTACAACGGGTAGGGCTAAACGATCATTTCTTTGAGCTCGGCGGTCACTCGCTCAAAGCAGTGCAGCTCGCAGCGCTCATCCACAAACATTTCCAGACCGATATCAGCATCCGCCAGATATTCACCACGCCGGGCCTGCGCGAGATGGCCGCCTTCCTGCAACAAAGTATGCCTGCTGCCAGCCGGCATATCCCGAAAGCCGCTCCTGCGGCCTGGTACCCGGCATCTTCTGCGGAGAAGCGCCTGTTTATCCTTAACCAGATCGATGGCGCCGGCATACATTATAACATCCCCGCGGCCTATGCCATAGAAGGGAAAGTAGACAGCGCACAACTCACCAATGCCATCCGTCAGCTCGTACGCCGCCATGAGATACTGCGCACCGCCTTCGCCATCCGGCAAGGGGAAGTAATACAGATCATACAGGAGCATATCGACTTCGACCTGGAAACACATCACTGCGAAGAAGCCCAGCTGGAAAGGTTTGTACAGGATTTCGTGCAACCCTTCGACCTCACCCGCGCACCGCTGTTCCGCGCTTGCCTCGTACAAACCGGCAAGGGGCAATACTTCCTGCTCGACCTCCATCACATCATCGCTGATGGCGTGGCGATAGATAATCTCCTCCGCGAGCTCACCGCCGCCTATAACGGCGCCGCGCTGCCCGGTCTTGAGATACAAACCCGCGACTTCGCCGTGTGGCAACAGCAATGGCTACACGCTGATACCGTGCAGCCAGCCAAAAAATTCTGGTTGTCGCAGTTCGAGCAAGAGACCACACCGCTCAACATGCCCACGGACTTCGTGCGGCCGCCGCTGCGGTCCTATGAAGGCGCGCTCTATCCCTTTGCCATTCCGCAGCAGGTGAGCAATGCCATAAAACAGATCAGCAGCAGCAACGGCGCCACCACCTTCATGGTGATGCTCGCCGCCTACAATATTCTGTTGTCGAAATACAGCGGGCAGGAAGATATCATCATCGGCACGCCGGTGTCCGGCCGCTCCAGCGCCGATGTGCAACCCTTGCTAGGCATGTTCGTGAACACCTTGCCCCTGCGTGGTCTCCCGGCAGCAGACAAAAAGTTCAGCGCGTTCTTACAGGAGATCAAAGACCTGTCGCTGCGCGCTTTCGAATACCAGGATTATCCCTTTGAAACCCTGCTCGATGATCTTGATATCACCCGCGATATGAGCCGCAACCCGCTGTTCGATCACCTGTTCACTTATCGTGCTGCTTCGGAAGATACGATGCAATGGCAAGGTTTGCAGCTCAAGGCCATACCGGTACAACATACCATCTCCAAAATGGACCTCTCGCTGCAAATCAGCGGCAACAATAACGGATTGGAAGGATGCATAGAATACGCCACCAGGCTGTATTCCAACGCTACCGTCGCCAAACTGGCGGGGCATTTCCTGCACATCCTCGAACAGATCAGTGAAGACCCTGATATCCTGCTGAAAGATATTGTGCTCATCACGGAGCAGGAGAAAGCGAAAATTTTGCAATACAATCAAACTGCACATCCATCGCCTGCAAAAGATCTCTATGCATTGTTTGAGATGAGCGTGGACCTCTACCCGGATCATATTGCCGTACAATCCGGCGATATGCGCCTCACGTACCGGGAGCTGGAACAACAGGTGAGCCGCATAGCGGATATATTGGTAGCCAAAGGTTGTCGTGCCGATAGTATCATCGCCTTACACACCGGCCGCTCCGTTGGCATGATCGCCGCCATGCTGGCCATTATCAAGGCAGGGGGCGCCTGGATGCCGGTAGACACGGAATACCCGGAAGAACGTATCCGCTATATGCTGGAAGACAGCCAGGCATTGCTGGTGATCACCGAAAAGCAATATGCCGCGGGCTTGTCGTACATGCCGCAGGTGGTATTATTGGACGAATTATCAGTAGCGCCGGCTGCCACTTATAAAAACGTCAGGAATCCTAATGATCTTGCTTATATCATTTATACGTCCGGCTCCACCGGCAAGCCGAAAGGCGTGATGATAGAACACCATTCCTTCTACAATACCATTACCGCCAATGCGGCCAACTACCGCAGCGGCTTTGGCCCGGGCGATGCCTGTCTGAGCCTCAGCAACATTTCTTTTGATGCCAGCATCATCGAAATATTCATTCCGCTGGTACATGGCGCCAGGTTGGTATTGCTGCAAAGGGACAATGTATATGACGTACAATCGCTCGCCCGCGTGATCACGGAGCAACAGATCACTTTCTGTTATGTGCCGCCTTCTCTCTTACAGCCGCTGTACAAGGCGCTGTCGGGCCATGGCAGCATTGCGCTCAACAAACTGTTTGTAGGCGTAGAGCCTATCAAGGATACCACCTTGCAGCAGTACATGACGCTGAATGAGAAGATGGAGATCATTAACGGTTACGGGCCTACGGAGGCGGCGGTAGACTGTACCAGCTACCGTTTTGAGCCGGGCAACCCCAGAGGCGTGAATGTGCCCATCGGCAAACCGCTGCGCAATGCCCGTATCTATATCGTGAATGAGCAGCTGCAATTGCAGCCGGAAGGTATCCCCGGAGAGCTGTGCATCGCCGGCGAAGGGCTGGCAAGAGGTTATCTCCATAACCCTGCTCTCACCAGCGAAAAATTTGTGGACAATCCATTTGAGCCGGGGCAAAAACTCTATCATAGCGGCGACCTCGCACGATGGATGCCTGATGGCAATATTCAGTTCATCGGCCGTAAAGACCACCAGGTCAAGATCCGCGGCTTCCGCATAGAACTCGGTGAGATAGAATCCAGGCTGATGAAACATCCGGACATCAAACAGGCGCTGGTGATGGATAAAACCGACGGCAGCGGCAACAAGTACCTCTGCGCATATGTGGTAAGCCCGCAAGCGCTGGATGCAACGGCTTTACGCGCGCATCTCGCCATCACCTTGCCGGCTTATATGATACCATCTTATTTTATTGTGATGGAGAAATTCCCGCTCACCAGTAATGAGAAGATCGACCGGAAAGCGCTGCCAGCGCCGGATACCGCCCAACACAAAGATGAGCGCGTACTGCCCGCCAATGCCACCGAAACGAAGCTCCTTCAAATTTGGGAAACCGTGCTGGAAACAAACCGTATCAGCACCACTGATAATTTCTTCGAGATCGGCGGCAACAGCTTGCGTATCATCAACATGCTCAGTATGATCAAAGAATCCTTTGGCGATGTGCTGAAAGTAAGCGACCTGTTCGACAAGCCCACGATCATAGAACAAGCAGCCGTAATATCGAAACATCAACAGACCTCTTTAAAACAAACACCATCCAAAGCAAAACGAGTACAATTCTAAATACCACACTATGACGATCAAAACAATAGCGGTAATAGGCGCAGGCGTAATGGGCCAGGGTGTAGCCTACCAGTTTGCCAAGTACGATTTCAATATCCTGCTCATCGATATCTCCGAGGCAGCGCTGGCGCATGCAAAAAAAGAGATACGCAACATCGAGCGGCTGGACCGGATGCTGCATAAATCCGCCAGCACCGTGAACGTACTGGACAAGATCACTTTCACCGCTGACCTCTCTGCCGCCCGTGCAGCAGATTTTATCATCGAGAATATCACCGAGAACATAGCGCAGAAAGAAACGCTGTACCGTCAGTTGAAAGATGTTGTAGCAGATCATGCATTGCTGGCGGTGAACACGTCTGCCGTATCCGTTACGCGCCTGGCCTCTTTCCTGCCGCAACCACAACAGGTGATGGGCATACATTTCATGAACCCGGTGCACCTGAAACCTACCGTGGAAGTGATCAGGGGCTACCATACCACTACCGCCACCATCGATGCTACGCTGGCATTGCTGGGCGCCGTAAAGATGCAAGGCGTGGTAGTGAACGACCTGCCAGGCTTCGTATCCAACCGCGTGTTGATGCTCACCATCAACGAAGCCATTTTCACTTTGCAGGATGGCGTAGCCACCACACCGGATATCGACCGGATATTCAAAGAATGCTTCGGCCACAAAATGGGACCGCTGGAAACCGCCGACCTGATTGGCCTTGACACGATCCTCTACACGCTCGATGTACTCTTCGCGAGTTATAATGATACCAAGTTCAGGCCAGCGCCCCTGCTGAAAAAGATGGTGGACGCCGGTTTGCACGGCCGCAAGAGCAAAGAAGGCTTCTACAAATATGATCTCAACTAATCCTATTCATCAACAAACAAAAGCATATACGATATGACAACCACCACACAAACAAGTCCGCAGCAAACCATCAAGGCATTCCTTCAGAAACGTATCGGTGAAGAAGTACATTTCTCCGATAGTGACGACATTTTCGAGCTCGGGCTGGTGAACTCTTTGTTCGCGCTGGAACTGGTCGTATTCCTGGAACAGGCTTTTGATATTACGGTGGAGAATGAAGACCTCAACCTGGACAATTTCAGGACCGTCGATAATCTCAGCGCATTTATTCTTAAAAAGAAAGGATAAACCATCATGAACCTCGCATTAAATCATACGCAGCAGTCGCTCCGCGAAGAGTTCAGGAGCTTTGTGCAAAGCAGCTTGCAGCCGTATGCCAACGATTACGACCGGCAGGGCTTCATTCCGGATACTTTGATCCGGCAGCTGGGCGAGGCGGGCTACCTGGGCGCTACGCTGCCTGCCGCTTATGGCGGGCGGGAGATGGACCAGGTATCTTACGGCTTGCTCACCGAAGAGATCGGGCGCGCGTGTTCCTCCACACGCAGCCTCATCACGGTGCATTCCTCCCTCACCGCCGAAACCTTGTTGCGCTGGGGCACCCGCGAACAGAAAGAGAAGTGGCTGCCCTTGCTCGCCACCGGCCAGAAGCTGGCAGCCTTCGGCCTTTCAGAGCCAGGCGCCGGCAGCGATACCGCCGCCATCCAAACGGCTTACACCGAAACTATCGGCGGCTATGTGCTCAATGGCGTGAAGAAATGGATCACCTTTTCGCAGCTGGCGCATCTCTTCGTGATCATCGCACAAGGCGCGCAAGGCATCACGGCTTTCCTCGTAGAACGGGATACGCCGGGCCTTTCCGTGCAGCCGCTGGATGGCATCCTCGGCACCCGCGCTTCTATGTTGGGCGAAATACATTTACAGGATTGCTTTGTGCCGGCGGAGAATATCTTCGGCCGCAAAGGCTGGGGCCTGCAACAGATCGTGAACACGGCGCTCGACAATGGCCGCTACAGCGTGGCCTGCGGCTCGCTCGGCATTGCGCGGGCCTGCCTGGAAGACAGCATCGCTTATGCGAAAACGCGTCATGCCTTTGGTCAGCTCATCAAAGATCATCAGCTCATCAAACAAAAGATCACGAATATGGTCACCGAGGTGAAAGCCGCCACCCTCCTGTGCCGTAACGCCGGCTACCTGCGCGATAAAAAAGATCCTGACAGCATCATTCAAACATCGCTGGCCAAATACCACGCTTCGCGCACCGCCAACAGCGCCGCCGCAGAAGCCGTACAGCTGCATGGCGCCATGGGCTGCCACGACAGCGCCTCCATTCAACGTTACTTCCGCGATGCAAAAGTGATGGAGATCATCGAAGGATCATCAGAACTGCAACAGCTGCTCATCGCCGATCACAGCTTCGCCCATTTAAACGCTATCTTATGACAGGCATACAACACATCAGCACCTTTACGCCCGGAACGCCGGTAGCCATCGCACAGCTGCCGGAGAAAGCAACTTTTAACGATACAGAACTCTCCTATTTCAATACCTGCGGCATCAATACCGTATACGATTCCGGCGATATCAGCAGTTATGAACTGGCGCTCGGCGCCAGCGAAAAACTCTTGCAGGAAAGCGGTACCGACCCCGCCGCTATCGACCTGATCATCTACCTGCAAAGCCGCATGCCCGAACAGTTCATCAGCTCCGAAGCCACCCGCCTGCAACGTGATATCAAAGCCACCAACGCTGTGAGCTTTGCAGTATCCAACCTCGGCTGCGCCGACAGCTCCATGGCTTTGAAACTCGCGCGCGACTTCCTCACCGCCAACCGCAGGGCCAGCAATGTGCTCATCTGCTATGGCAACAAACTCTTTTCGCGCTACCGCTTCCGCAACCCGGTCACCATCCTGGGCGATGGCGGCATCGCGGCGCTCATCAGCAAAAGCAGCGATCACAAGATCACCGACATCATGATCCAGACCAATGGCCACTACTGGGATCTCTTCAAACTGGAATACCGCAACAAAAGCGCCGACCAGTACAAAGAAGAATGCAGCGACGTAAGGAAATACGGTTTTGAACTGGCCATCGAAAGTAAAAACCGCTTCAAAGAAATCAACGACACCCTGCTGGAACGTAATGCCATCGCCCGGGAACAGGTGAGCCATTTCCTGTTACAGAACATCTCTACCCGCGCGTATGAATACTACCAGTCGGCCTTCGATATAAAAATATCTCCTGTATGTGCCGTGAACCTCAGTCAGTACGGGCATCTCGGCGCAGGCGATATCTTCCTGAATTATCAGACCGGCATTCAGTCGGGCCTGTTTCAAAAAGGCGAAAAAGTACTCATCATGAACAACAGCCCCGTAGCCGCCTGGAGCTCGGTGCTTATTGAAGTGTAGAGAAGGCTATCGCTCCTACGGAGCTGAATGCTGCGGAGCCGACGTTTTTCTACCGAGCTATCGCCCCATGGGGCTGAATGCCACGGAGCCCATGTTGTTCAAAAAACCGGGACGAAAACGCAATGATCAACAACATAAACAACATCAATCTATCCGATATGACAAGCGTAGTTAACCATACAAAAAAGAAGACGATCAAGTGCGTGGTGTGGGACCTCGACCACACCCTCTGGGAGGGCATCCTCTCCGAAAACGACCAGCCCATACTGAGAGAAGAGGTGGTGACTATCATCAAAACCCTCGACAGCTGGGGCGTGATCAATTCCATTGCCAGCAAGAATAATCATGAAGATGCGATGCGCATGCTGGAACACTTCGGCCTGCAGGAATATTTCCTTTACCCGCAGATCAACTGGGACCTGAAATCCAGCTCCATCAACCGCATACGGGAAAAGCTGAACATCGGCATCGATGCCATCGCCTTTGTAGACGACCAACCTTTTGAACGCGATGAAGTAGCCTTCATGCATGAACAGGTTACCTGCATTGATGCAGCAGACCTCAGCGCTATCCTGCCGCTCTGCAAGCCCCGCTTCATTACCTCCGAATCATCTTCCAGAAGAAAAATGTATATCGATGATGATCACCGTAATAAAGAAGAACAAAACATCGGCAACAACAAACTTTTCCTGGAATCACTACAACTGGCCTTCTCCATACAACCCGCTACCATACACGATCTGCAAAGAGTGGAAGAACTGACGTTACGTACCAACCAGCTCAATGCCACCGGCTATTCCTACTCTTACGACGAGCTGGAAGCATTGATACAATCACCCGATCATCATTTGTTTGTAGCCGAGCTGACCGACAAATACGGCTCCTATGGCAAGATCGGCGTGGCGATGGTAGAACGCCGCGACAATACCTGGACGCTCAAGCTGCTGCTCATGTCCTGCCGGGTGATGTCGCGCGGAGTAGGCGGCGTATTGCTCAACTACATCATGAACCTCGCGAAAGCCAAGGGATACCGGCTGGAAGCCGAGTTCCTGCCTACAGACCGTAACCGCATGATGTATATCACTTATAAATTCGCCGGCTTCACAGAAGCGGGCAAACTTGATAATGGCGGCGTGTTGCTCACCCACCCGCTGCCAGCATTCATCCAATATCCTGAATATATCCAACTTTCAACCGCTGACATATGAAAGACATCGCAATCATAGGCATGGCAGGAAGATTCCCCGAAGCCGCCAACATCGCCGCCCTACGCCGTAACCTGCTCGCGGGCAAAGACAGCGTACGCACGCTTTCCGCTACGCGTAAATCAGCCACCACGGTGCCTCCCGGCAAAACCTGGATGGAGTTTGGCTTTATGGAAAACGTAGACCTGTTCGACCACAAATTCTTCCATATCTCCAAAGCAGAAGCAGAGTATATGGACCCTCATCAACGCCTCCTGCTGGAAGTTGTTTACGAAACCATTGAAAGCGCGGGTTATGATATGGATGATTTCAATGGCAGCGAAACCGCCGTGTTCATCGGCGATACCGAACAAGAATATTCACGCCTCGCAGAACGTTTCGATCCTACCCTGCTCACCGGCAATACCAATGCCACCACCGCAGGCCGCGTGTCGCGCTGCTTCAACTTCCGCGGCGCCGCAGCCATGATCGATACCGCCTGCTCTTCTTCTTTATTGGCCGTGCATATGGCCTGCCAGGAATTACAAGCCGGCGATGCCGACTACGCGCTGGCTGGCGGTGTTCGCCTCATTCTCTTCCCCGGCGAAAAAAATGATGGCCCCGATCTGGGCATCATGTCGCGCGATGGCAAAACCCGCAGCTTCTCTGCTAAAGCGGAAGGCACCGGCGCCGGCGAAGCTATCGGCTGCGTATTGCTGAAACCACTGGATAAAGCCCTTGCAGATAATGATATCATCTATGCCGTGATCAAAGGTAGCGCCGCCAACCAGGATGCGCAGCTGTCGGGCAGTTTAACCGCCCCCAGCAGTCAGGCGCAGTCAGAGGTGATCCGCAAAGCCTGGAAGAAAGCAGGCATCGATCCGGCTACCATCACTTATATCGAGGCGCATGGCAGCGGCACCAAGCTCGGCGATCCTATCGAGATCAGCGGCATCGACCTCGCCTTCAAAGGCATCGCCAGCGAAAAACATTTTTGTGCGGTATCTGCCATCAAAAGCAATATCGGCCACACCGGCAGCGCAGCGGGCATTTCCGGCCTGATCAAAACGGTGCTGTCATTACAACATAAAGAGCTGTATCCTTCTATCCATTTCGATGAACCAAATCCTTTCATCGATTTTAAAAATTCCGTTACCTATATCAATGCGGCATATAAAGCCTGGGAAGCGCCCTTTCCAAGAAGGGCCGGCATCAGCTCTTTCGGCCTGAGCGGCACTAATTGCCACGTGGTGCTGGAAGAAGCGCCGGCAACAGCAAAACAGTTGGTTGACAACGGCAACTATCTGTTTAACTTCTCTGCAAAAACCGCGAACAGTTTGCGCACTTACCTGCAACAGTTTGCCGCAGGCATACCGGAAAACGCTTCGCTGGCGGATATCAGCTATACCCTCACCAATGGCCGGAAGCATTACCAGCACAGGGTTTCACTGATCGCCGATTCCATGGCAACATTATTCAAGGAGATAGATAACGCCCACGCACAAACGACAAAAGAGATACCCGGCAAGGTGATTTTATTATTTTCGGGAGATGCCATCGTGAGTGATGAGCGCTTGCGCCAGTTGCTCACTCCTGAGTTGAAAAAATATGCCGACGCCTGCGCTGCATACTACCATACAGCCACCCCGGCGATCAATCGTTTTGTATTGCAATATGCTATGTACCATTTTGCTGTAGAGAGAGGATTGACGACAGAACACCTGCTGGGCACCGGCACCGGCGACCTCGTAGTGGCTGTAGCGCTCAACGAGATGACGCTGGAAGAAGCGCTGGCACAATGCGTGGATGAACCGGAAGATACCGAAGGGTTATCACAGCGCCTCAGCGCCCTGCTGGAACGCGAATCGGCAGATACCCGCGTGCTGTTCATGGAGATGGGCCCGGAAGGCTGTCTCTCCCAAGGCCTGCGGCAGCTGCACTTTCCGGATAAAGACCTGCTCTGTCACATTTCCAGCATCGAAGCATCGCCGCTGGAAATTTTCCAGACACTGTACCAGCAGCAATACCCGATGGACTGGAAACGTTTCGGCGCTACTATTCCCGGTCGCCGCACACCGTTGCCCACCTACGCTTTCGAGCCGGTACGCTGCTGGCTGCGCGAGCCACTGCCGCTGGAAACGGAGGAAGTCAACCATACTACTGCCGCCACTAACGGTAACGAACATACGGAGATCGTGCTGCAACCTGTTCTCCATAACAACTGGACAGACACGGAAAAGAAAGTCGCCGCCATCTGGACCGCCGTACTCAAACTGGACGAGCTCTCGCTCGACGACGACTTCTTCCGCCTCGGCGGCCATTCGCTCATGGCCACCAAAGTGATCTCCATCATCGAAAAAGAATTTGGCATCAAGCTGGTGTTCAAAGATATCTTCACCTTCGCCACGGTGAGAGCGCTGGCCAAGGGCGTAGACGAGCTGCTGGCAAAAGGCGGCCGCCAGGTAACGTATAAGGCTATACGCCCGGCAGCGAAACAGGACTGGTACCCTATTTCAGAAGCACAGATGCGCCTCTGGCTCATCGAGCAGGCCAACGAAAACATGACGGCCTACAACCTGCCCTCCGTGCTGCTGCTGGAAAGCGCGCCGGACTTCGACAAGCTGGAAGCCGCCTTCCATACGCTATGTCAGCGCCATGAAAGTTTACGTACCAGCTTCCACGAAAGGAATGCAGAACCAGTACAGATCGTGCATGATGAAGTCGCCTTCACCATCGACTATATGCAGGGATACGAAACGGCGGAAGCGGTGCTGAAAACCTTCCTCCGCGCTTTCGATCTCACAAAGGCGCCCCTGCTGCGAGCCGCGCTGGCGCCGCTTCCCAACGGCAACCACCTCCTGCTCTTCGATATGCATCATATCATTTCTGACGGCGTTTCCCTGGGCGTGTTCATCGCTGAACTCATTGCATTGTATCATGGCGAAACCTTGCCGCCGCTGGAACTGCAATTCAAAGATGTGATCGTATGGCAGCAGGAGCAGTTCAATAACGGCGCTTTGCAGCAGCTGCACGACTTCTGGGCCAGGCAGCTGAGCGGGCCCCTGCCGGTGCTGCGCCTGCCTGTGGACAAGCCGCGGCCAGCCATTCAATCTTTCAGCGGCAACAAAATCGTTTTTGACATACCCGCCGCACGAGCGGCGGAGATCCGCGCACTGGCCGTACAAACCGGCACTACGCCTTTCATGGTGCTGCTGGCCGTATACAATGTGCTGTTGCACAAATACAGCGGCCAGGAAGATATCCTCGTGGGATCGCCGGTGGCAGGCCGCTCTCACGCCGATCTCGATCATGTGGTGGGCATGTTCGTCAATACGCTGGTATTGCGCAACCAGCCATCCCGCAAGAAAACATTTATACAGTTTTTGCAGGAGGTAAAAGAAAATTCACTGAATGCCTTCGAGCACCAGGATTATCCTTTCGCCACGCTGGTAGAAAACCTGGACCTGAAGAAAGACCCTTCCCGCAATCCCCTCTTCGACGTGATCTTCGTGCTGCAAAACATCGAGATCCCCGAACTGGATTTTGACGGCATCCCGGTGCTGCCCTGTGCCCTGCATACCGGCACCGCGCAATTCGACCTGGTCATGGAAGTCAACGAACTGGCCGACAGCCATTGGCCTGTAAAGATCGAATACAGCACCGCTCTCTTTGAAGAAGAAACCATCCTCCTGATGAAAGAACGCTTCCTGGCCTTGTTACAGGATGTGATCAGCGATCCATCCCGCAGCATCCACGAGCTTTCTTTCCATCTCGCCGGAGAAGCCGTACAGGCGCCGGAAGGGCTGGATTTTGCTTTTAATTTTTAAAATGGGGAATGGTATCGCTACCGGGTGAAACCCGGGCCATTTATACAACACCATTGTTAATCTAAATATTTCCTACTGACATGAACAAGAGTTTTCAATATAGAATAGCTACTGATTACTGGCTGGAAAAAACAGGCGGACTGGAAACGTCGGAAATAAGCGGCACACAGCCGCCGCATGATGCCACGCATCAGCTGCATACCCTGCTGCTGGATGCCGCCACTACCGCAGCGATCAGGAAAATATGCAATCAGCAGGACAAGGCCCTGCAAGTGTTCTTCAGCGCGGCCACGGCTATCCTCGCACATCGGTACAATGGCGCAGAAAACCTGCTGCTGGCCGTTCCTGGCGGCGAGGCGCCACTGTTCCTGACAGCCGGCATCTCCAAAGACACTACGGCAAAAGCCTTGCTGGAAGCGCTCCGCGAAGCGATGAAGGAAGCCTACCCTTATAAAGATTATCCGTTTGAGAAGTTCGCACAGAAGTACCAGTCGCAAACAGGACCGGTAGCGCAACTCTTCAACTACGTTGTCGCCTATACGCCGCTGACCGGCGAAAACCATCTCCGTACGCAAAGCGCGTTGTCGTTCGAATGGCGCAGCACAGCGGATGCCTTTGAACTGGACATCTGGTACAGCAGCAAATACGCCGCGTGGTTCATCCGGCAGATGGGTGGCCACTTACAGCGTATCCTGCAACAGATAGCCGCACAACCGGATAGCCTGATCAGCAACCTGGCATTGCTGTCGGAAGAAGAGCAGGCGGAGATCGCCCGCTTCAACGGCCGCCAGCTTGATTTTGCAGAGAAAGACCTGAGCATATTGGCGATGTTTGAACAACAGGCACGCCTGCATCCTGAACAAGCCGCCGTGCAGTTCAAGGGCGAAAGCCGCTCCTACCGCCGCTTGCAGCAAGATGCACAGGCAGTAGCTGCCCTCCTGCAAAGCAAAGGCATCGGCCGGGGCGATGTGGTAGCGCTCATATGCGAACGCTCTGCACACATGATCGCCGGCATGCTGGGCATCCTGCAATCCGGCGCAGCCTACCTGCCCATCGATGCCGATTTCCCGGATGAACGCATCCAATATATTTTGCAGGACAGTAACGCTAAATTCATCCTCAGCACCCAACAGGTGCTCGATGAAAAACAAGCCTGCTTCCAATCCGAACAACACCGCATCGCCCTGCTGGACAGCATTCCAGGCGATGCCGCCCAAAACATACAGGTGGCCACTACTGCGGAAGATACGGCCTACATCATCTATACTTCCGGCTCCACCGGCCGCCCGAAAGGCATTATGGTCACGCAGGGTGGCGTCAGTAATTTTGTGCTGGCGTATAAAACCGTCTTCAAAAAAGCATTCAGCACTACGGACCGCGTGCTGGCATTGGCCAATATCTCTTTCGATGCCAGTATCGCAGAGATATTTGTAGCCCTCAGCAGCGGCGCTACATTGGTAGTGCTGGACAAAGAAAGATTGTTCGATGCCGCCAAGCTCGCGGCATTCCTGCACCAGGAGCAGATCACCTACGCTTATGTGCCTCCTGTGTTACTGAAAGACCTCTACGACAAATTACGGCCACTACAGGGCCTTGCTCTGCAACGTATGTTCGTTGGCGTAGAGCCGATCAAAGATACGCTCCTGTATGACTATTGCCAGCTGATACCCGGCATCGATATCATTAACGCTTACGGCCCTACGGAAACCACCGTGATATCCAGCGTGCTCTCTTATGAACCGCTGCCGCCCACCGGCGAAAACGTTTCGATTGGCAAGCCGATACCCAATTATAAAGTGTATATACTCGACAATGCCCTGCAAGTCTTGCCAGCAGGCGTTCCCGGCGAAATATGCATTGCAGGCCCGGGTGTTACCAAAGGCTATCTGAACAACGAAGCACTCACTGCGTCCAAATTCATCGACAGTCCTTTCGATCCCGGACAACGCATGTACCTCTCCGGCGACCTCGCCAGATGGACGCCCGAAGGCAATATCGTTTTCATGGGCCGCAAAGATAACCAGGTGAAGATCCGCGGCTACCGCATAGAGCCGGGAGAGATCGCCGCCGTGATGCTCAACCACCCCGCCGTAAGAGAAGCCGTGGTAGCGCCGCTGGAAGATGAAAAAGGCAACAGATATCTATGCGCCTGGTTCGTACCTTCAGCGCCACTCGCCATCGCCGACCTGCGCCAATACATCGCCGCACAACTGCCGGAATATATGATACCGGCGCGTTTCATGGCAATCGATAAAATACCTGCCACCGCCAACGGCAAAACAGATTTCCGCAAACTGCCCAGGCCCGAAGCCATAGAACGCACCCTCCTGCCGGAACAACTGCCGGCCAATGAGCTGGAAGCCCGGCTGCTGCTCATCTGGCAGGAACTGCTGCACATGCAGCAGATCGCTACCACGGATAATTTCTTTGAACTGGGCGGGCATTCGCTCAAAGCTGCGAAACTGGCCACCATCATCCTCCGCGATATGCATGTAGAGATCCCTTTGCGGCATATCTTCTCGCATGCTACCATCCAGCAGTTAGCAGCTTATATTCAGCAGGCGGAAAAATCAGTGCAGTTCCACATTCCGGTAACGGCGGAATCGCGCGTGTCGCCGGCTTCCTTTGCACAGCGCGGCATCTACCTCAGCTACCTGCTCAATCAACACGCTACCAACTACAACATGCCTACTGCCTTTGCAGTGGAAGGCGCCATCGATATCCCGCAGCTGGAACGCGCACTGCGCGCCGTGATCAGCCGCCAGGCCACTTTGCGCACCGGCTTCAGCTTCACCGATGAAGTGATCCTGCAACACATCGAACCTGCCCTGCCTTTTGAAGTGCCCGTAGTGCAGGATGCCAACCCGGACGTACAACAATACCTGCTCAATTTCGTACGGCCCTTCGATCTCTCACAGCCGCCGCTGCTGCGCATGATGTATGTTCGCAAGAACGATACCTCCGGCCTGCTGCTGCTCGATATGCACCATATCATCTCCGACGGCATCTCCATGGGCATCTTCCTCAAAGAGATGATGGCCGCCTATCACAACGAGCAGCTGCCGCCGTTGAAAATACAATACAAGGATTACAGCACCTGGCTGGACCAATATAAACACACGCCTGCCTTCGCGCGACACCAGCAATACTGGCTGGATACTTTCCAGGGCAAACAAATAGCGCTTCACCTGCCTACCGATTTCCCCCGCTCGGATGAGAAACTGGAAGGCGGCCTCTATGCCGCCAGGGTAGACCGCGACACCGTAGCGGGCCTTAAACGGCTCATCAACAAAGAAGGCAGCACGCTCTTCCTGCTCACAATGGCGGCCTACAACCTGCTGCTGGCACGACTTACCGGCAAAAAGGATATCATCGTAGGCACACCGGTGGCAGGCCGCGTACATCCCGATCTCGACCCGCTCATCGGTATGTTCGTACATACGCTTCCCGTTAGAGGCAGCGTGGATATGCAATCTTCTTTTACCGATCTGATGACGGAATTGCGCAACACTTTCTTCACGGCGCTCGATCATCAGCTCTACCCCATGGAGGAACTGGCCGAACACCTGCAACTGGTGCGCGACAAAAACCGCAATCCGCTCTTTGATACCATGTTCAGCTACCACAACCTAGAAGTGCAGGCCTGGTCTACCCCGGAACTGTCGCTCACACCACTGGGACTGGGCATGAAAGATATACAGGTGAAGTTCGACCTCTCCGCCTCCGTTACCGAATCCGGCGGCGATATGCAGGTGCTCTTCAGCTATTCAAAAGGATTGTTCAAAGAATCCACCATCGCACAGATGGTGCAGCAATACATCGATATCCTCGCTACCGTGGCGCAATCGCCGGAACTGCCGCTGGAAGCCATTGCCAGCGCGCCCGGCTACGACGAAACGCTGTATTCCGCCGTATACCCGCTCAACACCACGCAGCGCGATATCTATATGACCTGCCTGCTGAACCCCAAGGGTGGCAGCTTGCGGCCGCTCACCTGGTTCAATATCCGGGAAGAAATAAATGTCAGCGACTGGGAAAAAGCGCTGGAGATGGTAACCGCAGCGGAAGACTGCATGCGTTCCGAACTGTTCTATCAACACGGTGAAGTGTATCAGGCCGTGAGAAGGACAGCCCCCGTGCATTTCCGCTTCATCGACATCAGCAAGGAAAGCGCAGATATCATGGCCGCCGTGAGGAAGTATGCCGACGAAAACCAGGATATCAACCGGGAATATTATAAACATTACCTGTTCCGGGTAGATGACCAGCATTATATCACCGCCACCAGCGCGCACCATCTCTTCGTCGATGGTACGTCGTTTAAACTGCTGGCAGAAAAAACGGCCCGCGCCTACCGCGCCATCCGCAATGGCGGCAGTTACGAGGAAAGCCACCCGCCTTACCAGCAGAGCGTTACAGCGCATCTCTCCCGCTTCGATACGCCGGAAGTAGAGAACTACTGGCGTCAGCAACTGGCCGATACCTTGCCGCTTTCTTATGCCGGCGCAATCGCCAGCGAAGACAAACAAGTATCAAAATTATGGCGCATCCAGCCGGAAGAATCCGCCAGGATCAGCCACTACTGCGCAGCGCACGGCATCAAGCCGCATATTTTCTTCAAGGCAATATTTACTTTGCTCACCAAATACCACTGCGCAGCGGATCATGATTTCTGTATCCGCGAAAATATCGCCGGCCGCAGCGAAGAACACCTGCACACCATGGGCGTATTCTCCTATGTGTTCCCATTGCTGGTACAGGAGCGCTTCTTCAGCGGCGACAAAACTTTTGCAGACCTCTGCCTGTATCTCCAACAACAGAAAAGAGATGCCAATCCTTTCCGTCATATCTCGCTGGCATTACAGAACCAGATCATCGGTGAAGAGGAATTGTCTTTCTTCTACAACTATCAACACTATGCCACGCCCGACACAGATATGGCCATGGGCCCCCTGCAACGCGTGTACAACACCATCGATAATCACCTCGAACTGCGCGTAACCGAACAGCCGGACAAAGGCTATGTGATCAGGCTGGATTTCAATGAGCGCATCTTCAACGGTAATAATTTTACGGAAAGAATGCAGCTGCTGGTTACGCAGGTGCTGGGAGATGAACAACCACTGCAACAGCTGCAATACCTTACCCCGCAAGAGTTACAGCTGATGATGGATTTCAGTAAAAACCCCGGTGAAAAAGCCGTGAAGAATGTGCTGGAATTATTTGAGGAACAGGTACAGCAACATCCGGACAATATCGCGATCGTTTTCAGGGAGAAGGAGATCAGCTACGCTGCGCTGGACAAGGCCTCCGGCGCGGTAGCCGCCTACCTGCAACAGCAGGGCGCCGCCGCCGGTGATATCATCGGCATCATGGTGGAACGCTCCGAGTGGATGGTGATCGCCATGCTGGGCGTGATGCGCGCCGGCGCGGCCTACCTGCCCATCGACCCCGATTATCCGCAGGAACGAATTGATTACCTGTTGAATGACAGTCAGGCTAAAATGCTGCTCACCCACGCCTCCGGTGCTAACGCGCACGCACATACGATCATTTTGGAAGAGATACCCGGTGATCTAACGTTGCCGCCTACACGTATCTCGCCGGATCAGCTGGCCTATGTGATCTATACTTCCGGCACCACGGGCAAGCCCAAAGGCGTGCTGGTAGCGCATCATGCGTTGAGCAATGTGGATCTCGCCTGGCGCCGCGCCTATGCGTTGGATCAGTTTGAGCCACGCTCCCTGCAAATGGCCAGCTTCTCCTTCGACGTGTTCACCGGCGAAGTGATACGCATGCTCACCAATGGCGGCCGTGCCATCATCTGCCCGGCAGAAACACGCCTCGATCCTGTTTCTTTCTACGAGCTGCTCACCACGCACCGCATCAATGTACTGGAATCTACGCCGGCCCTCATCGCGCCGCTGATGGACTATGCCTGGGAACATAAAAAAGATGTAAGTTTCCTCAAGCTGCTCATCGTGGGCTCCGATACCGTGCCGCTGCCTTATTTCAAAACATTGCTCGAAAGATATGCGCCCGCCATCCGGGTGCTCAACAGCTACGGCGTTACCGAAACCTGCATCGATTCAGGCTTCTACGAAACTACCATCGATGCCTTGCCTGCACAGGGCAACACGCCTATCGGCAGGCCCTTGCTCAACTACACCTATTACGTTTGCAACAGCGCCGGACAACTGCTGCCCGTCGGCCAGCCCGGCGAACTGTGGATCGGCGGCGAAGGCGTTACCAACGGATATCTCAACCGTCCCGATACCACTAAAGAAAAGTTCATCGTCAGTCCGCATACCAAGGAACGCGTGTACAAAACCGGCGATATGGTACGCTGGCTGCCCGACGGTAACCTCGAGTTCCTCGGCCGCCGCGATGAACAGGTGAAAGTGCGCGGCTATCGTATCGAGCTCAAAGAGATCGAAAACGTAGTATTGCAACATCCCGAAGTGAAAGAAGCTGCCGTCACCACCTTTGGCGCCGAACAGGAAAAAGATATGGCCTGCTGGTATGTAAGCCAGTCGGGCGCTCCCATCGACGGGCTCAAAGAACTGTTGAAGCAGCAGTTGCCGGAATACATGGTGCCCACCTTTTTCATCGCGCTGCCGCAGCTGCCGGTAACGCACAATGGCAAGATCGACAAGAAGGCATTGCACAACCCGCTCGAACATATCGACACGCACAATACCGTTGCCGCCGCGCCGGCCACCGCCACAGAAACCGCGCTGCTGGCCATCTGGCAGGATGTGCTCAAACGCAGCAACATTGGCGTAACGGATAATTTCTTTGAACTCGGCGGCCAGTCACTGCGCGCCATGGTGCTCGTATCCCGCGTACAAAAAGCGATGGCGGTAGAGATATCATTGAAAGATGTGTTCTCCTGCCCTACCATCCGCCAGCTGGCCAACCGGATAGATAACAGTCTTACCGCTCACTACACGCCCATCCCGCGCACCGCGAAGCAGGAACATTACCCGCTCTCCTCTGCACAGAAGAGAGTATTTGTGATCAGCCACTTCAAAGGCGCAGAGATCAGCCATAACATGTGCGATGCCTACTGGATACACGGACCGCTTGATATCAGCCGCCTGCAGGCCGCTTTCCAGACCATGACCGACCGTCATGAAAGTTTGCGCACCGCCTTTAAAATTGTTGATGGAGAACCTGTGCAGGTGATACATGATCATCTCCATTTCCAGCTGCAAATATTGCAAGGCGCAGAAGAAGAGGCGCCAGCGCTGCTTGCCGGCTTCATCAAAAAATTTGATCTCGCCGAAGCGCCGCTGCTCCGCGCCGCTGTGTTAAGCGTGAGCGCCGATAAGCACCTGCTCATATCCGACATGCATCACATCATTGGCGACGAAGTAGCCGTAGGCGTTTTCGTGCGCGAGCTGTGGCAACACTACTACGGCACACAGCTGGCAGCGCCGGCCATCCAGTACAAAGACTATGTAGCCTGGCAGCAATCGCCCACCTATGCCGGTACGATGGAGCAACAGAAACAATTCTGGATGCAACAGCTCGAAGGCGAACTGCCAGTATTGGATCTGCCCTTCGATCATCCGCGTGGTCTCTCTAAAACATTCGATGGCGCCGATCACGCGCTCCGTATTGACGAGCAGCTGGCCGCGCAGGCGATCCGCTATGTGAGCCGCAAAGGCATCACCATGAACATGCTCATGCTCGCGGTGTATAATATCCTTCTTTCCAAATACACCTCGCTGGAAGACATCATCGTAGGCACGCCCGTGGCAGGCCGCACCCATGCCGACTTAGAGCCGGTGATCGGGATGTTCGTAAACACGCTCGCCCTGCGTAACCAGCCGAAGGCAGAGAAACTGTTTGAACAGTTCCTCGATGAAGTGAAACGCAACGCGCTCGCCGCCTACGAAAACCAGGACTATCCTTTTGAAGAACTGGTGGAAACCCTCGGCATCAAACGCGATGCCGCGAGAAATCCCGTGTTCGATATCCTGTTCCAGTACGTCAGCCGGCAGGCACGTGAAGAGCAGGGCCAGCTGAAGTTTGAGCCCTTCCCTGTCAATATCAGCGTCGCTAAATTCGATCTCACTTTCCTCGTGGTACAATCCGGCGAACAGATCGATGTGGTGCTCAACTATAACAAAGCCCTCTTCGCCGATGGCTCCATCCAGCGTTTTGCCAAACATTTCCTGCGGGTGTTGTCGCAGGTGCTGGCACATCCTGCCATCGTATTAAAAGATATCGACTTGCTGGATGACGCTGAAATCGCCGAGCTGAAAGCCTTTGGCGGCAGCCCTGAAAAAGATGCGCCGCGCCTCACCATACCGGCACTGTGGCGCAGCACCTTCCCGCAATGGAAAGAACGCAATGCCGTAGAAACCACCGCCGGCAATATGAGCTTCGAAGAACTCGAACAACGCTCCGAAGCCCTGGCCATCTATCTGCAAGAAATATATGACGTAAAACCGGGTCATAAAGTGGCGCTGATGCTGCAACGCACGCTCGATATGCCCGTGGCCATCCTTGCCATCATCAAGGCCGGCGCGGCTTATGTGCCAATTGATCCTTCCTTCCCCGCACAACGTATCGAGTACATACTCAATAACAGCGAATGCACGATGATCGTGGCAGATAAGGATTATCATTATTCACTGCCGCTGCTCAACATATATGCAGAGAGAAAAACAGTTGCCCGCGAAACGCTGGCGCCGGTGCACATCACGCCGGATGATCTCGCGTATATCATCTACACATCCGGTTCTACCGGTATGCCCAAAGGCGCCATGCTGGAGCATATCAACGTCACCAGCTTTGTTCGCAACTTTGAACCGGTATACGGCATCGTGCCAGGCGACAAGATACTGGCGGTGAGCAATATCACCTTCGACCTTTCGGTGCTGGAAATATTATGCAGCCTGCTTTGCGGCGTCACCGTGCTGCTGGCCAACGACGAAGAACTGAACGATTTCCCGAAAGTGAAAGGGATGCTGCAACAGTTCAAAGTGAACACCTTGCAGATGACGCCTTCCCGCCTGCTGCTGTTCCTCAACACCGTAGGCTTGGGTGCATTGCAGGGCATCAAAACGGTGATCACCGGCGGAGAACCAGTGCCGCTGGGCCTCTTCAGGGCATTGCGCCGCTGTAAGCAAACGAGGGTGTTCACCAGCTGCGGGCCTACCGAAACCTGCATCTACAGCACCACCGACGAAGCCACCACCGAACGTATTACCATCGGTAAACCGCTGATCAATGAACAGGTGTTCATCGTCGGCAACCATGGCCAGTTACAGCCGGTGAATGTTGTCGGTGAAATATACATCGCCGGATCAGGCGTAGGCAGAGGCTATTGCAACCAGGAAGCGCTGACCGCAGAGAAATATTTCAGAGACGAAAAATTATCGACGGAGAGAATTTATAAGTCCGGAGATATTGGCAGATGGCTGCCCGACGGCCGCATCGAATGCCTGGGCCGTAAAGATACACAGGTGAAGCTCCGCGGCTACCGCATCGAGCTGGGAGAGATCGAAAGCGCGCTCGCCAAAATGGAAGGCATCGGCATGACCGCCGCCATCATCACCACCATCAAAGGAGAAAAACAGATCGCGGCCTTCTACGAGTCTGAAAAAGAATTTGGTTACTCTACCATCCGCAGCTTCCTGGCCGAAAGGCTGCCCAGCTACATGCTGCCGCTGTTCTGCATCCGCGTAGAAAAGATACCGCTCACCAGCAATGGCAAAACAGACCGTAAAACGCTCGATCAGCTGGCGCAGCAGCATGAAGCCGCCGAACGCCCGTTTGAAGAGCCTATGGGCGCCTTGCAACAAACCATCGCCGCTATCTGGAAAGAGGTACTGGGCCTGGAACGCATCAGCGCCAGCGATAACTTCTTCGAGATCGGCGGTAACTCCATCAAGCTGATACAGGCGCTCAACAGGATCAAAAATGAGGTAGATATCACGGTGCCGCTCACCACGGCGTTTACCTATCCCACCATCAAGGCGCTGGCAGAAAAGATCACCATCGCCAAAGAACTGGGCAGCGTATCCGCAGAAGAATTTTATTCCGTGGCCGGCGGTAAAAAACCGCGCACGCTCTTCTGCTTCCCGCCCGCTATTGGTTACTCTTTCATCTATACCGCGCTGGCAGAGTATTTCCCGGACTTCAACATCTGCTGCTTCCACTTCGTGGAAAGCGACGACCGCCTGGAACAATACATCCAGGTGATGGATGAACTACAGCCCGGCGAGCCGATCGTGATGCTGGGCTATTCCGCCGGCGGCAACTTCGCTTTCGAGATCGCCAAAGACCTCGAAGCACGCGGCCGCGAAGTGTCTGACATCATCCTCATCGACAGCTACAAACGCTGGGAAAGCAAAGCCAAAACGGAGGAAGAAATAGAAGCCACCATAAACGCCTATTACAATATCGTGGACTGGTCCATCTTCTCTGTAGAACCCGATTATCTTGAACAGATCAAGAAAAATACCATGGGCAAGATCGAAGGTTATTGCAGGTATATGAACGGTAAAACCGATACCGGCACTACCGCCGCCAGGATGCATATCGTGAAGTCGAAAGAAGAATGGAAAACGCCGGAAGCTAACCGCGACTGGGCCGCCAGCACGGAAAGCGGCTTCTATGTACATCAGGGCGATGGCCTGCATCCGGAAATGTTCAGCCCCGAATATATTTCGCATAACGCGGGGTTGATAGCAGGGATACTGGAGGAAGTGAGGAAGCAAGTAAAAGCGCTTGAAGCGCTTTGAGCGCTTCAAGCGCCGCATCCTTAGTCGCGCTTTCTTTAGCAATTAAGGTATAGTGCCCTTGAAGCGCTTTGAGCGCTTCAAGGGCTTTTTTATTCGCTTCAATAAATTATATCTCTTCTTCATCTGCCGCAGGCAACACCACCGTAAACATCGTTCCCTCGCCGGGAGCACTTTTCACAACGATATCTCCTTTGTTCTGTTGTGCAAATTCCACGCACAGCAGCATGCCCAGTCCTGTGCCCCATTCGCCGCGGGTACCGCTGGTATTGCCGCCGGGGTTGCCGGAAAATAATTTATTCAACTGCTCTTCCGACATACCTACCCCATTATCTTTTACGATGATAGACACCGTATCGCCATGGCGATGCGCAGCAACGGCTACTTTGTCGCCACTGTGGCTGAATTTGAGGGCATTGATGCAGATGTTCCTCAATATCACCGATACCTGGTCACGATCGGCATAGAGGCAGATATCATCGCGTATGTCAAGGTCGATAGTAACCTGTTTCTGCTGGATGAGCAGCTGGCAAAAGGACAGCACCTCCTGCACCTGCGGCCCGAGGGCAAAGGCTTCCGGGCGCCAGCGGATACCGCGGATATTGCGGGAACTCCATCGCAGCACATTATCAACCGACACGCCCAGTTCCGCCACCCGCAGGTACAGCGCATCTGTGGCGGCCTGCATCTCTTCTTCGGGATATTCGCCGCGACGGTACATATCCAGCAATATTTCCAGCGTTGCCAAGGGGCTGCGGATATCATGCGCCACAATAGAGAACAGCTTCTCTTTATCTTTATTCATCGCCGACAACACCTGTCGCTGTTCCTCTACCTCTGCCTGATAATCGTATTGTATCTGTTTGAAGACCCGGAGTGAGATAATGATGAACAGCAGGGATACCGCTACGTTGCTCCATACACGTTCCTGCGGCACAGGATCGGCCAGCGTCCAATGCAGCGGCCAGAAGAGCACCCACAGGAAAGCCGCCAGGATCAGCACACCAAGTGTGGTCATGATCCAGTTATTATCATAAACGAGCAAACAGAAGATAAGGACATTGAGCAGGAAATATTGTGCGCCGTTATGGAAGAACAAGCCCATAAAAGTGTAAATCACCACACTGAAAAAGATCATCACAAGCCTGGCGCCTTTATAAAGCTGATATTTATGCATCAGCAATACCCCCACACACATCAGCGTGGTTGTGAAGTTGAGCGCACCAAGCAGGTAGCGGTGTTGGCAGGCATTCAGTATGGCATAGCCCAACATAAAAGGAATACAAGGTAATGCCAGAAGGTTCAGCAGCTTGGTACGCCGCGCCTCGATAAAAGACATTCCCTGAGTAACACCCACATTGATTACATAGTTCCAATAACGTGCAACAAGGTCTTTTAGCATACCAGGCAAAGATACCAAGAGAATTTTTTGATTTTTGATTTTTTGATTTTCGGATTTATTGATCGGGTTTTGTTGCCTGGTGTTTTTTTGGGGTGTTTGTTGTCCGTGTTTTGTTCCCGCGTTTTTTGTCCCCCGGCTTACCACCCGGGGCTACCGGGCTTTGGCCCCTACGGGGCCGATCTCCCATATATTCTCCGCTCAATAAATCCGAAAATCAAAAAATCAAAAAATCCGAAAATCAATATGCTACTGCTATGTTTGGTACGTTTCCAGTGGCTTCGCGGCTGTTGAAACTTACGTCGCCTTTTGAGTCGGCGGGGCCAGTGTTCATCAGCAGCAAGGATACGATCTTGTTGGTAGATGATAATATATTGTTAACATTGGACGTGATATCCAGCGTATAGGCGCCAGCGGTAGTAACCGTAAAAGTGCCTACCAGCGTGGTATCCATCGGGGCGTTATTCCAGGTAATGCCGGTTTCGCTCCAGCTGCTGGTAGCCGTGGCATACACAGTGATGGTGCGTGTGGGCGATGTGTTCACACTGTTGGCATATACGTTTAGCAGCGCAGAACTTACATGCGATACGCCCAGCGTGGAGAGGTCGAATTTCATATAGGCCTTCCTGTTATACGAGGTAGCGTCCGATTTCACTACGAGCGAAGTGGCAGTGCCATAGTTGGTGCTGGCATAGGTGCCATCGCGCACATAGGCATCGGCGATGGTAACGGTAGAAGTGCCGGACACCGCATGCTGGAAGGCGCCCATATCCGGCGAAGTAGCCGGCAAGGTATTGCCGGCAAAGTCCACGCCGCCATTGCCCGCCATTACAGCGCCTGCATTATAGGCCGGCGAGGTACCCCGCAAATTGAAGGCAGATGCCGTACTGCGGCCAATGCCATAAGTAGCGGGACTCACAAACTGCGGATCGCTGGTGATATTATTGCTCTGATAACCGCCCCAGTTGTTGGTAAGCACATTGGATGCTGGATAGAAACAGTTGTTGAGGAACTTCGCGGTATTGTCCATCGCATTTTGGGAGAAATTAGTGATGGTACCACTGCTGTAAACGATGTTGTTGGCAAACAACCCGATGAATTTCGTCTGGAAGAAATACGTCGCATTGTTGGTCATGTAAAAGACATTGTTGTAGATCTGGTTGGTGGTTTTGGTAGAGGTGTAGTTGAACACTTTGCTGCCTCCCTTGGTATCGTTTGCGCTCACATTGTAACGTACAATGATACTATCTGCATCCGGCATGAAGAGCATGAATCCGCGGCTGTTGTCGTGGGAGTAGTTGTATTCGAAGATATCGCCTTTGGTATTGATGTCCGCGTCAAAGGGCTGGCCATCATTCATGCCGCCGGTGAGGCCATATACTTCGTTGTTGGCGATGAGCGTGCCATGGCTCCTGTACGTCCAGATGCCGGCATAGTTGGCCGCATTGGTGATACAGGCATTCACTACGGTATTGTTCGTGATTTTCGCGCCGCCGCTCACAGACGACATCACGATGCCATCTCCGTAAATATTCTCGAGCAGGTTGCTGTCGAACAGGATGTTGGTAGATAAGTTATTGGTATAGGTGGTACGGATGCCTTCTACCTGGCAGTTTTTCACGTGGCAATTCTGTACGCGTGCATCGTTGAAAGTGCCACTTACCAGGATACCGCCGGAGGCCTTGTTATAATTCGTAGTGCCGTAACCGGTAGCGTTCACATCATGCACATAACAGTTTTTGATGTACACGTGCGTGCAGGCCAGACTGGAATCTGCGGCGGTTACTTTGATGCCTGTGAGGGCATAGGCTGTGCCGGCAGGCGCGGTATTGGTCACTTCCAGGTTATTGATTTCCCAATAAGACTGGTTACTGAGCAATACGGTAGCGGAATTATTGGCCGTGCCGCCGCCATCAATGCGGGGTTGGTTGCCAGTGCCATACTGGTCGATGATGATAGGCGCTGCGGCGGAGCCGGAACCTTTCGGCGCAAGCATGCCTGACCATACGCCACCGGCAAGGAAGAGTATCTTATCGCCTGCCTGGAATATCATGGAGTCCACGCGGGCAAGGGTTTTCCAGGCAGTGGTTTGACTGGTGCCATTGGCGCTGTCGTTACCATTGGGATCTACGTAGTAGGTAGTACCGCCAGGACTGGTACCTAAAACGCCGGCTGCCCGGCCATTCAGCTTTTGTAGTTCGGAGCTATCCTTTTTACAGGATGCAAAGAGGATGAATGCGCACAACAGTGTTGCGAGTGTTTTCATACATGTGGATTTATGATTGATAAAAAATAAGCGCTCCTGTCTTTCTGAAATTACCGCCGGTTCGATAACCGGCGGCTATTTTCATCATCCATTATTACTCACGTCCCAACGTGATAGTATCGTTCAGCACCTGTCCGTTTCGTATAGCCTGCACCGTAATACGGTTCTGGCCTGGCCGCAAGGGCACCTGCTGCCAGGTAGCCCGCCTGAAAGTATCGGTGGTGGCCTTCCCCATCGAACGGCCATTTACGAACAGCTCTGCAGCCGCGGCATTGGTGAATACTTTTATATTCGCTTTCTCCTGTTTGCGGATCGTATTCCTTCTCTCGGTGATGTATAATACCGGCTCCTCGCTCCAATTGGCTTTGTAGAAATAGAAAGCGTCTTTCCGGGTGCTTCTGTCGTAGGTTACCAGTCCTTTATCGTTGAGGCCTTTGATGCTGCCTTCATCGCGTATGGCGGAGCCGAAATCGTTGAGCGCCCAGATAAATTTTCCCCAGATAAAAGGGCGGCGGCTCAGCTCTTCCCAGTTCTTTTCGTGGTAAGCGGTTTGCCATTCTTCCGGATGAAAAGGGCCGCCAGGATCGGGCGATTGCAAGGATTCCGTATGCTGCGCGATGTTGGCGCCGGCGCCATATTCGCTCACCGCAATAGGCTTATGTGGAAACAGGTGATGGATACTGTCGGCCCAGGTCCCGATCTCTTCAAAATGACCGCCATACCAGCCGTAATATTTATTCCAGGCGATAACATCGCTGCACTGGTTGAACTTTCCGTTGTCGAGGAAAGAGGCGCAGGTAGTGAGCCGCGCAGGATCTTCTGCTTTGGCCAGCGCATTGAGTGAATCGATAAACGGTACCGGATCATCATAATCCAGTTTCAGTTCGTTGAACAGCCCCCAGAAGCAGATGGAAGGATGATTGTATTGCTGACGTATCAGTTCCGTAAGCAGCTGGCGGGCCTGTTGCTGCAAGGCGCCGCTGTTGACATAGCCCGTGCCGGTATAGCCGCCAGGGCCTACCAGCGGGATTTCTGTCCAGAGTATAATGCCATTGCTATCGGCCAGTTCATAGAAATAATTGGAATGCGGATAATGGGTGAGGCGCATGGCGTTAGCGCCACATTCCATTATCAGTTGCATATCTTTTTGTTGGTCGGCATGATCAAGAGCGGAGCCTTTGCCCGCCACATCTTCATGGCGGCCGAAGCCACGCAATGCGGTATTGACGCCGTTGAGCGAGAAACCTTTGTCGGCATCCACGCTGAAGTACCGTAACCCTAAGGGCTGTACGATTTCGTCTATTACCTGCTTATCCTGCAAGAGCTGCACCGTTACTTTGTAGAGATAAGGATCTTTACGGCCATTCCATAAATGCGGATGCGGCAATGTGATGGGCTGGCGCACGATGCTATCCTGCACTGGTGTTGTAATAGTTGCTATTTCTTTTTGCTGCGGATCAGTGATGAGGGTGCGCAATTGCAAACCGGCGGTCCGCCGCAAGGATAATTTCGTGGTCACCTGCACTTGCGCTTCTTTCGCTGAAACCCGCTGCTGCTGCACGTATACGCCGGGCGATGCAAAATCCAGCGGCGTAATGCAATTGGGTTCCGTGACGATCAGCCATGCCGGCCGGTGGATACCGCCGTATACATTGAAATCGCCGGAGAGCGGCAACACATCATTGCGATAGGCATTGCTCACCTGCACGGTCAGCTGGTTATCTCTCCCCTCCTGCAAATACGCGGTGATCTCTGTACAGAAAGCGGTGTATCCGCCTTTATGTTCCGTCACCAGTTGCTTGTTCACAAACACGTCGGCCACTGAGTTGGCGCCTTCCATGAACAGGAAGATGCGCTTGCCTTTCCAGGCGGGATCGGCGTGGATGGTTTTGTTATAGATGCCGGTGCTGCGGTAGTAGTCCATCTTGCCCGCGGCTACATCGCCTGCATTCCAGGTGTGTGGCAGTTGTACGTGTTGCAGCGGTGCATTTTTTCTTGCATCATAGGCGAAGCGGAAAGTCCAGTCCTTGTTGATGGGGATCCGCTGGCGGGCGCGCTGTGCATAACAGCAGGCGCCCGTCAACAGGAAAATGGTCAGCAAAAAAATTCTCATATCAGTAATATCCAATCGTTATTTAATGCCGGGGTTCAGTTGTGCATCGCCATAAGGGATGGGCAGCCAGTAGCTGGTTTTGGAAATGGGCCGCAGCGGCGGCAGGTCGCTGGCGTCTTTGTTGGCGTTAGCGCTCTCCACTTGTTCGAGCCTTTGCAGATCGAACCAGCGGGTATATTCGCCGGCAAACTCCCAGCTGCGTTCCTGTACTACGGCATTGGCAAAATCTGTTGCGCTCATATTGGCCAGGTCTGGCAAGCCGGCGCGCGCACGTACCTTGTTCACAGCGGCATAGGCATCCGGAGAAGGCGCAGCAGCGCGGGCCTGCGCCTCCGCGAAGATCAGCAGCACATGTGCATAGCGGATGATCGGGATAGACATATTGGTGCTGGAAGTGAGATAGCCGGGCGTGGGCGTATTGATGCGGAACTTATTGTAGTACGGATGTTTGGTAGCGCCATTCTTCCAGCTGATCATTCCGCCGGATGTTTTAAAAGAAGTATAGAAGGTCACATCTTTCCTTTTGCCTGCGGGGAAATTGTTGTAGAAATTCACTTCGGTGAAATAATCATCCCAGCCGCCTTCATCGGAGGGCATGGAAGATTTGCCATATACGCTGTTACCATTACCGCAGCTGGCGCAGAACTGGAAGGCAAACACTTCTTCCGCGGTGCCAATGCTGGCGGGCGTTCCAGACCAGAGCTGTGCCAGATCAGGTACGAGATCAAAACCATAGGCGCCTTTGTTATCGATCACCTCTTTGGCTTTGGCCGCTGCCAGTGCGTATTTCGACGCATCTTTGATGGGCCAGCCGCCTTCGGTGAGGTACACATCTGCGAGCAGCGCTTTGGCCGTGCCTGCGCTGGCCCTGCCTGGCGCGGCTTTCGTGTTGGGCATCAGCTTCTCTGCCTGTTGCAGATCGCTCTCTATTAATTTATACACGTCCTGCGGTGTGCTCTTCTTCACGGTCAGCAGATCGGCGCTGTAATCGGCGGTAGTGATCAGCGGGATATTGCCCCAAAGCCGCACCAGCCAATAATAAGAGAAGGCGCGGATAAAGTAGGCTTCCCCTGCCAACGGATTGATTACCGCCGGATCGCCATTCACTTTTGTATAGTTGTTGATCACGTTATTCGCATTCTGGATGGCCTTGTAGCAGCCCAGCCAGATCACGTTACAGCGGCCATTGGTGGAGTTCACGGCAAACTGGTCCATCTCCCTCAACTCCTGCTTGTTACTGGCCGGATGAGTAGTGAGGTCGTCACTACCCATCAGCACAGCAACGATAGCGGAGGATGCAAAACCGGACGTATAGCCGTTCTTCAGCGGCTGATAGGCCCCCAGCACTGCCGCTTGCAATCCTGGTACACTGTTCACTGCTCCTGCGCCGGTAAGCTGCCCGTTAGGATCTTCCTGCAAAGTTTTATTGCAGGAGGAAAAAGTAAGGGCGCCCAGCAAGGATATAATAGCGATATATTTCATGGTCGATCTTTTTTAGAATTTAAAGTTGAAGCCGAGGGTCACAGTTTTAGCATTGGGATAGGAACCATAGTCGATGCCCTGGTTCACATCAGCGCCGGCGCCGGAGGTCACGCTGTTTGTTTCCGGATCAAAGCCTTTGTATTTCGTGATGGTGATCAGGTTGGTACCACTCAGCGACACGGTGATGCCGGGCCTGTGCAGCAACGATTTCGGCAGCTCGTAGCTCAGACTGATATTTTTGAAACGGATAAAACTGCCGTTCTCCAGGAAGCGGGTGCTGAGCGTATAGTTCTTGTTCGTTTTGCTGAAAGCAGGAATATCTGAATTTTCATTTACCCCGGGAATATAACGGTTACGGATATCCGCAATAGTCGCCTGTCTAACATCGGAGTTGGCGGTGATGCCGGCGGCATAGGTATAATCCAGTTTATCGAAGCCGGAGAGAGATTGTATGAAGATGTTCAGCGTAAGACCTTTATAGCTGAACGTATTGTTCCATCCCCAGGCGTATTTGGGCAAGCCGTTACCGATCACATGATAGTCGGCGCCATTGATGAGGTGATCACCGTTGAGGTCCTGGTAGCGGGCATCTCCGGGCTGTGCGCCGTATTTGGCTGCCTCCATCGCATCTTTAGGTTTCCAGGTGCCGAGGTAAGTGAGGCCCCAGTAAGAACCCATGCGCTGGCCGGGAATGAGCACAAACTCCGACTGTGTAGACAAGCCCGATCCTACGTTGGAACCTGTGAGCAGCGTATCCTGTCCTTGCACCAGCTGTTGCACGCTGTTGTTGAGCACGGAGAAATTGAAGGAGCTGGTCCACTTGAAATTGTTCGTCATGATGGGCGTGCCGCTCACCGTCAACTCGATCCCTTTATTCTGCACCTTGCCTACGTTCGACAGGATAGAACCGCCGCCAGCATAGGCCGGCACGGCTACCGACAGCAGCAGGTTGCTGGTATTTTTCACATAATAATCTGCCGATACAGACAAGCGGTTATGCAGGAAGTCGGCATCGATGCCCACATCTGTTTGCTGCGTAGTTTCCCATTTCAGGTTCGGGTTGCCGGGATTGCCCAGCACGATGCCCGGTGTAACCGTGCCCGTAGTGAAGGCGGTCGATACATTGCTGTAAGTAGTAAGCGTTTGATAAGGGTTGATGGCCTGGTTGCCCGTTACGCCAAAGCCGGCGCGGATCTTCAGGTTATCAAAGAAGTTCAGCGATTTGATGAAGGGCTCTTCCGACAAGCGCCAGGCTACGCCCGCAGAAGGGAACAGGCTGTATTGGTTGTTGCCCTGGAACTTGGAAGAACCATCGCGGCGCAGGGAGGCCGTCAGTAAATATTTGTCCTTGAAACTGTAGTTCACCCGGCCGAGGTAAGAATACAGCGTATAATTAGAATAGGTGGTACCTACGCCGTAAGTGGCCGCCAGCGCGAGGTTGTAAGCCTCCATAGACGGATACGTGAGGTTGTTGCCGCTGGCATTGAAACCATTGGAAGTAAATGATTGCACCTCAAAAACGCCTGTCAGGGTAAGTCGGTGCGCAGTACCGAAGAGATGTGTGTAGGTAAGGTTGTTGGTGCTTTGCAGGCCGATGCCTTCCAGTGAGCTGCGGCTTGCTGATGGCAGGTTCTGGCTCACAGCCGGCCCGGTGTAGTTACGGCCTTGTGCATTGGTATAATTTACGCCGCCGCTCACATCGAGCGTGAGGCCTTGTATAAATTCATAGCGCAGGCCCAGCATCAGGTTGGCAGCGGTATTATCGTTGCGCATGCTCTGGTCTTTCGCGATGGCCACCGGGTTGTAGACGATGGAACTGATTGGATCGTTGATAGTGTAATTGCCTTTGGCATCATACACGGGCAAGGTGGGCGACCAGGCGATGGCCTGCGTCACGGGCGAGTTACGGCCCAGGTTACCGCTGGTATTACATGATTGCAGGCGTGCCGCTGACACATTCAGGTTCAGGGTGAGCTTGTTGGTCAGCTGCGATTGCAGGTTGGAACGGAACGCATATCTTTTTAAATAAGAGTTGATGATGATCCCCTGCTGATCGAGATAGTTGCCGCTCACATAGAAAGATGTTTTATCAGTGCCGCCGGTGATACCCAGCTGGTATTCCTGTGTGGGCGCGGTGCGGAAGATCTCATCCTGCCAGTTGGTGCCGCCGTTCTTCCTGAATTGCGCGATCTGGTCGGCGCTGAAGATGGGGGAAACGCCATTGGCCGCGGCATTGGCATTGGCTGTTTCCGCGAAATCAGCGGCATTGAGCAGGTCCAGTTTTTTGATCACACGGGAAGAGGAGAAACGGGGAGAGAACTCCACCTGCAACTGCCCTGGCTTACCGCGTTTGGTGGTGATGAGCACTACGCCGTTGGCGCCGCGGCTGCCATAGATAGCGGTGGCAGAAGCGTCTTTCAGCACTTCCATGCTTTCGATATCAGCAGGATTGAGCGTGTTGTAATCGGCCCCCACAAAGCCATCGATCACGTACAAGGGGTTGTTATCGCCTTTGATGGAGTTGTTCCCCCTGATCCTCACGGATACGTTGCCACCGGGCGCGCCGGCATTGGACGTTACCTGCACGCCGGCAGAGCGACCCTGCAATATCTGTGATACGGAGGTCACCGGCTGGTCTTTAAAATCTTTGGAAGAGATAGAGGTGAGCGCACCCGTCAGGTCTTTTTTGCGTTGCACGCCGTAGCCCACTACCACCACATCATTGATGGTGCGCACTTTGGAATGAAGCGCCACCATATAAGTGCTGCCTTCGCCTACGGACTGTTCATCGCCTTCATAGTTAAGGTCGGAGAACCGCAACACATCGCCTTTGGCGGCCAGGAGGCCGAAGTTACCGGCGCTATCGGTAACAGCGCCCTGGCGCTTGCCTTTCACAGACACATTGATACCCGGCAAGGGGCGGCCCGCATCATCGAGCACCGTGCCTTTGATCTTTTTCTCCTGGGCAAATAATAATGCAGGGATAAATAATAATACCCAGATAAATAAACTTCTCGGGAACATAGATTTCAGTTTTTCGTCAGTGGAACGTCTAAGATTGTTGCAAACAAAAATGCCGGAAATAGCGGGTGATACAGGGGTAAAATTTTAATTATTTAGGGGTAATTTTAGAAATATGCCATAATATTATGCGGTTTACATAGCTACCGCCCCTACGGGGCGGAATGTTGGTAGGTGGCATCGCGCTACCAATATTCCGCCCCGTAGGGGCGGTAGACCGGCAAACATTATAACACCAGCAGATGTCGCGCTTTCTATCTTTCATAGGGCTATGCCTGATATGTCATGTGTTACACGCACAACATATTCTCTTCGATAACCTGACCACCGAGAACGGCCTCTCACAAAATGCCGTGCTCTCTATCTGTCAGGATAGCCGCGGCTTTATGTGGTATGGTACCCAGAATGGTCTTAATAAATATGATACAAGGGGATTTAAAATATACCGCAATCAGCCGGCCGATAGCAACAGCCTTTCTTCCAATTACATCACCTGCCTCTTGCAGGACCGCCACCAGCGCCTGTGGATAGGCACCCGCAATGGCCTGAACCGCTATTGCCCGGAAACAGATAATTTCAAAAGGGCTGCTGTCCCTGCCGGCGCTATCACCTGCATCTACGAAGACCATGCAGGCCATATCTGGGTATGGGCCGCCAGCGGCCTTTTCCAGCTGGATGCCCATGATACCTTTGTGCGGCTGCCCCTGCCCGATTCTATCGCCGGCCTCGGCGGCATCAACGTACGCAGCATCTACCAGGATCATACAGGGATGTACTGGCTGGGCACTTCCGCAGGCCTCACCGCTATGACGGCCGACCATCATTTCCATACCTACCATCATACCGATGCGCCCAACAGTTTGAGCGACGACTACGTTACCTGTTTCACAGAAGATGCCGCAAAGCGCCTCTGGGTGGGCACCCTGCACGGTGGCGTAAACCTCTTCCACCGCGATAACAATACTTTCAGCCGCTTCACGGAATCTGCCGGCGCATCCGGCCCGGTGAACAACAATATCCGCGTATTGCAATGCGATAGTACCGGCGCCATCTGGATCGGCACACTGGGCGGACTGAGCTTACTCGATCCCGCACAGCAAAAGTTTACCCACTGCCGTCATGATCCGGAAGACAAGAACAGTCTTAGCCATAATTCTATCTACAGTATCTTCATCGATCATCAGGCCACCGTATGGATCGGCACTTTCTGGGGCGGCATCAACAGCGTGGCGCCCTATGGCACTTCGTTCCATGTGTTCCAGGCCGGCAAATACCATCCCGGTATCAATAATAATGTGGTGAGCTCCCTTTGGGAAGACCGCCAGCATAATCTATGGGTAGGCACCGAAGGCAATGGCCTCAACTTCCTCGACCGGCAGCAAGACCAGGTAACATTGTACCGCCAGCAGCTGAATGACCCGTCCTCACTGGGTTCCAACCTTATCAAAGTGATCTATGGCGATCGTGAAGGCAATATCTGGGTGGGCACTCACGGCGGAGGACTGAACCTCTTCCTGCCGCAACAACATCATTTCGCAAGATTATTATACCAGGAAAATGATCCGCTCACGCTCAGTTCTGAAGTGCTGTCGCTCCTCGAAGATGATGACAACAATTTCTGGATCGGTACACAAAACGGCCTGCTGATCTATAAAAAGAATGGCGCTAAACTGCAACAAGCCCTCTCCTTCCCTTTCCAGCAGGAGATCGGCAAAAAGGCCGTCAAGGCCATTTTACAGGCACATGATCAAAGCATCTGGCTCGGTACTTCCGAGGGATTGTACCACATCGATCATCTCCATAAAAAATTACAGGCCTGGACCCGGCAACAAGGACTGCCCGGCAATGATATCAATTGTTTATATGAAGATGAGGAAGGCAATATCTGGGCGGGCTTTTATTACGACGGACTGGCGCGCGTGCATCAGGACAGTATCACCGTTTTTACGGAGAAGAACGGCTTGTGCAACAACAATGTGATGGCCATCCTTGGAGAAGGGCGCCAGCTCTGGATCAGCACCAGCAATGGCCTCTCCCGATTCAACATCGATACGCGCGAGTTCAAGAGCTATTATAAAAGCGATGGCCTCCGCGGCAATACCTTCAACGTCAATTCCTGCCTGCGCACCAGCAGCGGCGAGATGCTGTTCGGCGGTTTCAATGGCCTCACCAGTTTCTATCCTTCACAGATAGAAAGTAACAACTGGGCTCCGCCCATTGTGATCACCAGGCTGAAAGTATTCAACCAGCCGGTGAGCGCCGGCGGCCCTGATGGCCTCTTACAGCGGGATATCAGTTTAACCGATCATCTCACCTTCTCCCATAAACAAAATGCGTTCACACTGGAATTTGCCGCACTGAATTATATTCGCCCCAACAAAAACCGCTATGCGTATAAACTCAGCGGCTTCGACGATGACTGGAATTATACCTCCACGCCATCGGCTACCTACATGAACCTGCCGCCGGGCAATTATACGTTTCTTGTAAAAGGCGCCAACAACGATGGCGTGTGGAGCCGCGAAGCCGTGCTGCACCTGCAAGTGCGGCCGCCCTTCTGGAAAACCGTATGGGCGTACGCTTTATACGTGCTGCTGGCATCTACCCTTATCTTTTTTATTGTCAGGTATTTCCTGTTACAGGCGCTGCTGAAGAAAGACCAGGAGCTGACCCGTTTCAAACTCTCCTTCTTCACCAATATCTCCCACGAGATCAGGACGCATCTCTCCCTCATCAACGGGCCAGTGGATGAGCTGGTGCGCAACAATAACGGTAACGAACACACGCAGCGACAGCTGCAAACCATTAAAACCAATGCCGACAGCCTCCTTCAGCTGGTCACGGAGCTGATGGATTTCCGTAAAGCTGAAACCGGCCACCTGGTGCTGCATGTGTCGCCAGGCAATGTGGTGGCCTTTCTCCGGAACATCTACCAAACTTTCCATGCCTTGTCTGTCGCTAAAAATATCAGCATGGACTTCAGCGCTACCGCTGATAATATCCGCTTGTATTTTGATAATGTGCAACTGGAAAAGGTATGTTATAACCTGCTGTCGAACGCTTTTAAATTCACGCCGGTGGGCGGGCATATCAGCATGGCGGTGGAAGAGCACAAGGATACGGTGGTGATCACCATCACGGATAACGGGAAAGGGATTGCACCGGAAAACCTCGACAAGTTATTCAGTAATTATTTTCAGGAAGATGACCAGTCGAAGAATACCGGCTATGGCATTGGCCTGGCGCTGGCGAAGAGCATTGTAGAAACGCACCGGGGCAGCATCAGCGCCGCCAGCAGCGATAAAACCGTATTTAAAGTAACCTTGCCGAAAGGCCGTGCACATTTTCCGGATGCCTGGGTGAGCGAGCTTACGCAGGAAACGGCTCCTACTCTGCTGACGCCGGTGGTGCCAGCATCCGCCACTGCGCCTGCGCCTTCCACGGAAGATCATGCCTGCACAGTGTTGCTGGTAGAAGACAATGCCGAGATACGCCACTTCATCTGCCGCTCCCTCAGCGGTTACCGTATCATCGAAAGCGCGAAC
The DNA here is from genome assembly GCF_902167635.1 of Chitinophaga vietnamensis. GTDB lineage: Bacteria > Bacteroidota > Bacteroidia > Chitinophagales > Chitinophagaceae > Chitinophaga > Chitinophaga vietnamensis. The sequence goes on along the minus strand of NZ_CABHMS010000002.1, from coordinate 403,763 downwards.
GGCCGCGAGGGCCTGGAAATGGCTACCACCCTGCTTCCCGACATCATCATCAGCGATGTGATGATGCCGGAGATGGATGGCTACACGCTATGCGAACAACTCAAATCCAATACTGCCACCAGCCATATACCCGTGATCCTGCTCACGGCCATGTCTACCCAGGCGAATCATATCAGCGGCCTGAAGATGGGCGCCGACATCTATCTCACCAAACCATTCAGCATGCAGGTATTGCAGCTGCATCTTCACAACCTGTTGCAATTGCGTACCCGCATGCAGGAATGGGTAAAGCAGCAACTCGCGCTGCCTGTTACCGCTACGCCTGCGCCGGTGGCGCCTATGCCGCTCCCCCTGGAAGACGAGTTCCTGCAAAAAGTGGTGCGCATCATCGAAGAAAATATCGATGAGCCGGAGTTCGGCGTAGGCACGCTGTCGCAGCAGGTGAACATGAGCCATCCCGTATTATATAAAAAGCTGGATGCCCTCACCGGCATGTCGGTAAATGATTTCATCAAAGCTATACGTTTCCGCAAAGCCACTGAGTTGCTGACAACAAAAAAATATACGATCGCGGAAGTGGCCTACATGGTAGGTTTCAGCGATCGTAAATATTTCAGTAAAGAATTCAAGAAGCATTTCGGTAAAACGCCGAGTGAGTTTATAGAATACCTGGTATAACGGTAACGCCTATACTATGCAGTCGCCGTTACAAAATAATCCAGGCAATCGTTCCGTACCTCATCCAGGAAGAAGTCGTCGTAACGGATGGAGGCGGTAGTATCTTCTATCTTCCGCAATAAACGCCAACGGTTAATGTTGTTCATCAGATTATAGGGCATTTTCAGCAAAGCCGCTGGCAGCCTGTGTTGCAGGTCAAAGATATCAAAGCGCATCATATTGTTCACGCTCTGTTTATTCTCTTCATAATATTCCATCACCCGGTCGTTGCCATACACTCCCTGTACACTGGATATAGGAAAATGTTGCCGTACGAGCGCCATCATTTCGGAAGGTCGGTATTCCCTGATATGAAAAGGATTGCGGGTGAGAGAGGTGAGTTTGTTGGGCGTAGTCAGCAGGAGGGTTCCGCCAGGTTTCAGTACCCGCCTGGCTTCTGCCAGCAGGGCATGGTCGTTTTTGATATGCTCTATTACCTGGAAGCAGATCACGGTATCAAAAGAATTGCTTTCGATATGTTGCAGGTAAGGCAGCTGGCATTGCCGGAAAGAAGCCTGTTCCGGTAATCCTTCCTGTGAGGGACTGTGTTTATCGAGACCGATATAGGTATCCGTTGCGGGCGACAGCATCATCATGCCATAACCTTCACCGCAGCCCAGTTCCAATACACGGCGGCCGGCGAGGAGATGATGCGCCACCATTTTATAGGCAAATACATGACGCTGGAAAACATAATTGTTAATGAAAGAAGCATGGCTGGTCCGTTCTGCTGTTTTAAGTAATGCGATCATAGTGTAGCACTTAATAATGAAAAATCAATGCTTCACTAATACACGCAGGTAATTAAAAACCCTTAGGTCATTTAAAAAAATCCAGCTGATAATATAAACCGGCATGTGCGCCCAGCCACCAGGTATTGATGATCACCTCACCGGCTCCGGACTGTTCATTTTTGCTGATAACAAAGGGCGGTTTGAAAGATAGATAGTTGCTGCGCATGTTACTAACGGCAACGCCTACTTGAAAACGGAACCGTTTGCCGATGCGTTTATCTGCGGTGACGGCGCCTCTCATTATCTGTGAATTTACATGCTGGTAATGTACTGCATGCATGGTATCATAGTAAGGGAAGGACTGGGTCGTGTTGCTGAAAGTAGCTTGCAGGTGCAGGCGCCAGTTGTCTGCCACTTTCACCGAAGTGCCTGCGCCCAGGAAAGGCCTTGCATTGTGCGGCCGGTAGCTCCATGATACAATACCATAGAGGAAAGGCAGGCCTGCATGTAAGGTGGGATTGAGATAGAATGTTTCATCGGCATAAACGCCGGCGCGCACAAAAGGCGATATGGCAAAGGTGGGTTTGTCGCCCGTATAAAAGCCGGCGCCCGCGGTGACAGGCCGTTCCGCACCCGATTGAAAAATACGGCTGAATAGTTGCGGCGCCTTCACGCTCCAGGGGCGGCGGCCAGGCTCGCAACCTGTTTTAGTATCTTTTTTCTTTGGGATGATCGTATTGGTTTCAGGTGTATGCAATGGTACCTTGCCGCCAAACAGCAGGATCAGCGCGGCATGCGCGGTATCGGCCAGCGGCGGATGTTGCTGCGTCAGCGGCAAAAAATGTGGCGCTGCCTGCAGGCAGGATATAACAGTATCAATATGCGGTACAACAGGAGGCAGTGAATGAAACACCGATGGATGCCAGCTGATCGCCGGCGGCAGCGGCCCGGCAACTTTATGCAGCGGACGGTCGATGAAGATGATATGCATGCCTACTAACGCGTAGCCGATACCGGTACGCTGTTCGATCCCGTCCAGCAGCTGCGCCACCGTTTGGCGTCCTTTGCTCACCGGCAGCCGCCGGGATACGGTGAACTTGCGGGTGTTCACGGAAAAGTGCAGGGACGTTTGCCGCGACAACATGCGGATCAGCTGATCAAAACGTATATCCGTTTGCGTGATATCCACTTTCTGCGACAATACAGCAGAGCGCTGCCCGGAAACGGCCATGCTGATCAGCAGCGCCACCATAGCCAAACTTATACGCTTAGCTGCATCCCTTGCCATTGACATATATATGATCTTTCTCTATCCTGTACTGCACGTTCAGCGTAACAGCGATAACTTGAAAAATGTAGTGGAGGTCTTTGTTTTCAAAAGAGCTGCTCATCGTGCAATTGGCCAGCTCCTTGTTCTCCAGTACAACAGTAACTCCATAAGCCTTTTCCAGCTGGCGTGCGATATCGCCCAGTGTGGCATTCTCGAAGTTGAACACTTTGCTGGCAGGAGTTACCGCTGCTGTTTTATCAAACTCCCGGCGGGCCACATGGTACGTGACCTGTTCACCGGCGCCTGCTTCCAGGCTGCGGGCCCCGTTGGTAATGGCGATGCGGCCATTCTGTACTGCTATGGTAACCAGGCTGTCTTCCTGCTTCACATTAAAAGCTGTGCCCAGCACCCGTATGCTCACATCGCCCGCTTTCACCATAAAAGGTTTATTCGCTGCCGGCTTCACATCGAACCAGGCTTCGCCGCTGAGTTCCACGAGGCGCTCCTTGCCGGAAAAGCCGCGTGCATAGCGAAGGGTGGCATGTTGTTGCAGCACGGCCAGGGACTGGTCCGGCAGCGTGTCGCGCCGGATGGCGTCAACAGCTGTTACCGTTAGCGGCGGTAATGCGGCCACCTGCTTGCTGGCAGCCGGGCGGTAATGATAGTACAAAACTGCCAGGGTTGCCCCTATCACAGCGGCGGCGGCGCCTTTCCACCACCAGCCGTACCTGGACGCCACTTTGAGGGAAGGCGGCCTGGCTTCCAGCTGCTGCCGGATGCTGTTCCAAACGGCTTCTTTATCGGGCAGCTGATGCCTTTGCCCTTCGCTGGCCTGTTCCCAGAGTGCATTCACCTGGCTGAATACGAGGCGATGCTCCGCAGAGGCATCGAGCCAGTCATCCAGCGCCATAGCCTCTTCCGGCGATGCGTCGCCGGAAAAATATTTCGCCAGCAGCTCATATGGTATGTTATCAGGCATTATGTTGTGTAGCATTGTCGTTCATGCGTATACGTTATATTGAATTAATGATGTTGTAATAACGTGATCTACCAACAAATCAGCCCCGTAGGGGCGATAGCCCGGTAGACCCGGATGAAACCCGGGGAACCCGGCGGCCAATAATACCATTAGCATCAACCGGAAGAGGCGCGTACGCAACAGCTGCAAAGCCTTTCCCATCTGGGCTTCTACCGTTTTCACCGACAGGCCCAGCTCCGTAGCTATCTCCACATATTTCTTTCCCTCAAACCTGCTTTTACGGAATATCAGCTGGCATTGCGGCGACAGCTCATTGATATGCGCCATAATGCGCTCATAGGTTTCTTTGCTCACGAGCGGATCTTCCTGCTGCGCCTTGAAACCACTGTTGGCAGTAATGTATTGTTCCTTCACTTTCTCATGGCGTTTGGCATTCAGGCAATAATTATAGACGGCAGTGTAGAGGTAAGACGTAATGGACCGTTCTTCATCCAGCACGATCTTCTTCTCCAGTAATTTCAGGAAAACCGCTTGCACCGCGTCTTTCGCGCTGTCATTGTCTTTCAGCATGGTAAATGCATAGCGATGCAGCTTCTCAAAGTAGAGCTGAAATACTTCCTTCACAAAGGTTTCCTGATCCTTCAAAATAACCGGTTTTTTTTCCAATGCTGACGTTCCTCTTACTATACACTTCAAAAATGAAATCCCCTTATCCCACCGGAAATTTTTTTTAAATCATTTTCAGAAAGTCGCCTTTCCGGCGTTGCGAGATCTCCAGCTTGGTGCCGTCGGTCATGATCAGGTAGCCGCTTTTTCCTTTGACATAGCTTTTGATAAAGCGCAGGTTGACGATAGACTCATTATGGATGCGGCAGAAATTGCTGCTGCCCAGCAGTTCCTCGTAAAAGCCAAGGTTACGGGAAGAGATGACCTTGGTGTTATTGGCAAGATAAAAAGTAGTATAGCCGCCGGTAGAGTGGCACCAGATGATATCTTTCACGTCGATGAACTCATAACCGGTAACGGTGGCGATGCTCACTTTTCTGTCCTGGTTGTTTTGCTGTACGATATTGTGCAGCAGGGTATCGATACGTTGGTTCTTTTTTTCATTTATCTTTTTACGCGCGCGTTGTACGGCTGCCTCGAAATCGGCTTCCCCCAAGGGTTTCAGGAGATAGTCGATGGCGGAGAAGCGCACGGCCTCCACGGCATAGTTATCGAAAGCGGTCATGCATACCAGCTCAAAGTTGCGGGTAGAAAGCCTCCGCAGCAGGTCGAAGCCGGTGCCGCCGGAGATCTGTACGTCGAGGAACAGCAGCTGGGGCATTTCTCTTTCTATCAGCGCTACGCCTTCGTCGATGCTGCCGGTGGTGCCCAGCAGTTCCAGGTCTTGCGGGTATTGGTCAATCAGTTTGCAGATCACCTGTCTGCATTTTTCTTCATCTTCAATCACTACGGTTCTTATCATAATAGGTTATTTGTAACGGGAAAACATAAACGGACGATCGTTCCTTCACCTGTGCCTTGTTCTTTCTTATCAATGATTTCAAGCGATATCTTTTCTTTCAGCATGCTGTTGATGACGTTGATCCTGCTGGCATTGATGCGGCTGCCCGAGGGGCCGCCGCCTTCGCGCTCCGTGCGGGAGCGGCCATGACCATTGTCGTCGATCGTACATACGAGATAGTTAGCTTCCTGGCAGAAGCCCACCTGTATGTAGCCTTGCCTGTTTTGCAGCCCTGCCACGCCGTGCTTTACGGCATTTTCCACATAGGGCTGGATGATCATCGGCGGAATGTAATGATCTTCCGGCCGCAGGCCTGGCGCCACGTTGATGCTGTACTCCATGCGGTTGCCGAGCCGCAGCTTTTCGAGATCGAGATAAAGGGTTAGTATCCCTATTTCTTCCGGCAAGCTGATATCGTTAACGGCACTTTGCTGCAATATCTTGCGCATAAGCACCGAAAATTTATGCAGATAGGCATTGGCATTTTTGATGTCCGCATCCATAATATAATGCTGGATAGATCCCAGGCAATTGAAGATGAAATGCGGGTTGATCTGTGCTTTCAGCGCCATCAGTTCCATATCGGCGGTCCTTTTACGGAACTGGTACATGGTATCCTTCCGGCGTTGCTGTACGCGGGCTACGGCATATACGGCGCCGCCTACGAGCAGCGCGGTGAGGCAGTAGGTGCTCCAGATGAACCAGTTGGTTTTCCAGTAGGGCGGCGGCACACGGATAACGAGCTGTTTCACTTGCCCGCTGCGCTTGCCCCAGCGGTCCACCACGTCGGCCTCGAAGAGATGCGTGCCGAAGGGCAAGGCTGCAAACTCTATCTGGCCGCTGGCGGAACTGGTCCAGCTGGTATCTGCATCACGCAAACGGTAAAGATAACGGATATCTTTACCACTGCGGAAGGAGATGCCCGCGAGCGTGATAAATAATTTATTTTTTTTATAATCTATGGAGACGGTATCCCCGGTTATCGGCTCGTTATCGCCACCCATTACCGTGGAGATGTTGATCAGTGGCGGCGGTGGCGGCGGCAGGCGGTCGTTCCGCGGGATGAAGCACAGGCCCCTGTCGGTAGCTACGGCGAGGTCGCTGCCGCAGATGGCCGTCTGGTTCACATCCGGCGAGATGAGGCCATCCTGCTCGGTGATGTTGAATATCGTATAGGCGGGCCCGTTATGGCTGCGATGGTAGCTCACCCGCGACAGGCCTTTGTCGGTAGCCACCCACGCGGTTTCTCCGTCGGGCAGCACATGCTTGCACATATTGCTCAGCAGCCCTTCCGCTTTGCCGATCATGGTGAGCTGCCCTTTGCGGATCACGGCTACCCCCTGCTGCGTGGATACCCAGATGGTGGAATCCGGCGCAATATCAATATGGTTCACGGAACTTTCCACGCCGGGATATTTCCGGATAACACCCTGCTGCACATAATACAGCCCGTTGGGCGTGCCCCACCAGTATTGATCTCCGAGGGCGTTCACACAAGTGGCGCGGGTACCGAACAAGAGCCCCGTACCGTTATCATCGGGCCGCTTGAAGCGCAGCCCTTCGCTGGTAGCCAGCAGGATCAGGGAATCGGATACCACATGGCATCCTTTGATACCGCCGTAATATACCAGTTCTTTCAGGGTATGATCTTTCGTGAGGATTTGCAGGTGCAGGTCATTCACGATCAGCAGACTGCCCTGTTTGTAAGGCTGTATATCCAGTATCCTGTTATTGAGATCGCTGCCGCTACTGTTATAAATGGCCAGGGGCGTGGCTTTCATGGTTTGCTTGTCTACAACCAGCATCTTGCCGTCGGTTTTGCCGGCGATGATCTGTTGCGGGGTAACGATCATACTCCTGATATCGCCCGTACCGGGAATATGATAGTATTGCAGGCCCTGCACATGATACACGCCCTGGTTGTGGGTAGTGACCCAGAAGGCGCCTTCGCGGTCTTTTATGATGGAGGTACAGAAGGCATCCGGGAAGAGGTAACGTACCTGCCTGTTGGGAGAGCGGAAGTTCTTCACCTGCAACAGGCCTTTGCTGCGGGTGCAGAGCCACAGGGTGCTGTCGTTCTCATGAAAGATGTAATTGACATCGATATACCGGAGTTGCAGGGATTGCAGGCTGAATAGCATCTTCAGGCCACTGCTGCTGGCTTCGTACAGCGAATCGGTGAGGAACAGGAACGACTGACGTACATGGCTATACGTAAACAGGCTCTTGATCCCTTGCTGGAAGCTGCCGTTATTTTCATTGAACGGGAACGTATACTCGCTGTTATGCCTGCCATCGATCACGGTAAGGTGATAGCGGGAGATGAGGAGGCGGTTGAAACGAAAGATGGTGCTGATACCAGGGGTGCTGAAATCTACATACATGGCCCTGGCGGCGGGACCGGTATTTTTATTCGTGGGCGCAAAGCTCCACCGGCCCTGTTTATTAGCCGAGTGATAAAAAAAGAAATACCGGTCCATGCCGGTATAGGTATCTGCATGGAAAATGATGGAGTCGCCGCGGTAGTTTTCGCTGATGCGGTATACGCCGGGACAGTTCTCGAACTTGCGCACCATGCCGCTGCGGCCATAGATCACCGAGGGGATGCCCGCCAGCGATACCGACCAGATATTGTTGTTCCGGTCGAGATATAATTTCAGGATGTCATTGTCCGGCAGACCGTCTTCCTTGGAGAAGTTCCGGAAAGTGCGGCCGTCAAAGCGGCTGATACCCTGGCTGGTGGCGAACCAGATATAACCATTGCTATCTTGAACCGCCTGGTAAACAGTAGCACCCGGAAGGCCGTTATGAGGGGTATATCGGGTATAGGACAGTTCCTGCGGAAAAGCATAGGAACATAGAAAGAATAATAAAAAAGCTAATATAGGTACGCTACGTCTCACCGGTTTCCTGCTGGTATGGGTTTAAACTCGTTAGAAAATACGAAAATCCTGTTTATATCAAAAAAAATAGTTGGCCGGCTGCAAATATCGGAGATCGGCTGCAAATATAAAATGGGGTTTCTCCCGCAATCAGGGTCTTCCTATCTTGCCCTCGTATTCAAATGATCTTTTCATGATAAAACCATCTGTCAGTACTGTGGTATGGACCGGCCGGCGCGCTGTTTTCGAATCAACCTGTAGAAAAGAGATTCCAGGAACGCGTATAGCAACCCTCAGCCCCTCTCCTTCCCGCCATTTAGAAGAATCTGAAACATGCTGTATGATCCTGACCGGCCTTCCATCCTAGCCTATGTTGCCAACAGTTGAAATCGAGAGAAGATACGAAACAGCCCGGAGATGATCCGGGCTGTTGTTTTTTTTATAATATTCCGCCCCTACGGGGCGGGATTCAGGTAGATGAATACTGCTACCAACATGCCGCCCCGTAGGGGCGATATATTGGTAGATGAACAGTTACCAACACACCGCCCCGTAGGGGCGATATATGGCTTCCAGCGTCTTTGCCTGATCAGAACTCACAGGTTTTAAATATCCCGCCGGCATTGGTCAGCGATACTTTCTTCGTATCTCCATCATCCTTGATCTCTACAAACCGCTCCAGCCGCTGCGAGCGTTCCACTATATAATCCTGGTCATAATAATAATTGGTGATCTCCTGTACAGGGCCATTCTGCCATACATTGGAGCCGGTGAAGATCTGCGCTGTTTTCCGCTGATTGAAATTATGAATCAGCTGGATAAAATATTTACCCGGCTTCAGGCCTTCGAATACAAAGCGGCCATCCTGGCCGGTAATGGCTTCTATGGAATAGCGGTTGGCTTCGTCCGACATATACACCGATGTTTTCTTTCCTTCTTTCTTTTCCCGCAGCTCGTACCATTCTTCGAGGTAGGGCGTAACGGGGAACAGGCGCACTTTTACGCCGCTGGCATAAAAGATCAGGCCATCCTTTTTGGTGCAGGCGCGGCCTGCGATAGACGACAAGCCCCTTGTGAGCGCGGCCTGCGCCAGCTTGGGATCGAAGGTGCCTTCGGGGTAGATCGACCGGTGATCATCGCTGCCCGTAGGCGGTAGCACGCCGCCGAGGTCCGTATATTTTTTGCGGTCGGCCGTGGCCGGCTTGCGTTTGCCGATGGCATCATATGCGCCGGCACGGTTCAGATAGGCCAGCATATTGTTAGGATCGGCCGTGATGGCCTTGGTATACTCATCGATCGCCTCGGCATACTGCTGCTTGTTGTGATGTATCACGCCAATATTCATATGTCCGTTGGAGTTATTCGGGTCCAGACGGAGCACCTGCTGATAGTCGGCCAACGCAAGATCGTACTGCGGCTGCTTGCCGTTGAGGTAAACATTGCCACGCTCCATATAGGCGTTAACGTTAGTATTGTCCAGCGAAACAGCTTTGTTATAATCCTTCAGGGCGGCATCATATTGTTCCCAGCGGGTGTATACATCTCCTCGGGCCACATAGTAATTAGCCTTGCCGGGATTGAGTTCTATCGCTTTGGAATAGTCGTTGTAAGCCTCGGCCATCTTGTTGGTCAGCCAGTAAATATTACCACGGTTGCCATAGATATCGCCATCTTTGGGCCTCAGCGACACTACTTTGTTATAGTCGGCCAGCGCGAGCTCGTACTGTCCTTTCTTTTTGTACATCACGCCGCGGTTGAAAAGCGCGTCGATATCATCGGGCGTAAGTGTCAATACTTTGGAGAAATCCGCCAGGGCGGCATCGTATTGCTGCTTCTCGTAGTAAATATTGCCGCGCATAAAATAGGGCGTTGCAAAAGACGGATTGAGTTGTATCGCCTTGTTATATTCACCGATGGCGGCATCGCTTTGATGATTATCATCATAGAGCCTTCCTCTCTTCACATAGCAAAGCACGAAGCGCGGATTGATAGTAATAGCGCTGGAATAGTCTGCCAGCGCGGCATCCGGCTTCTTCGCATTTTCATAAGCGGCGCCGCGGGCATAGTATTCAATCGGTGTTTTGGCGGCGTTCAGGAGGCTGAGACCTTTCTCGAAAGCCTTTTTCGACTGTTCCGTTTTTTGCTCCGACTGATAGCACATGGCCTCAAATACATAGCCGATACCACTACCAGGATTGAGGCGTACGGCGGTTTCACAGTCGGTGGTGGCGGCAGCTACTTTATTATCCAGCAGCAGGGCGCGGCCGCGGACGGCATAGGCCATCGCATCTTTACGATCGCTGTTAATGGCCGTGGTGGCAAGTGTAGCGGCTTCGCGGACCTGACCTTCCATCAACCTTGACAATGCTTGCGCTGTAGTAGCGGCGTTCTGGGCGGAAACAGCAGCGGTAGAGAACAGGATGACCGCTACAGGTGTTGAAAGATATCTGGTTAAACTCATGGGTAACGAAAACTAAACGGGGCCAAAGATAGCAAACTAAGAGGAAACACCTGGCTGGGGATTTTCGGATTTATGGATTTATGGATTTAACGAGAAGATCAACGGTGTCGGATTTAAGCGAAGAAGCCCTTGAAGCGCTCAAAGCGCTTCAAGGGCTGGAACCTCGTTGATCTTCGCGTTAAATCAGGAAAATCTTATAAATCCGTTTAATCCTGGTAAAAAAATCCTGGTAATCCTTTCAATCATCATAATCCTGAGCCAGGCATTAATTTCTCATTATCATGGTCGTAATACTTTCCGGTGCGATGGTCACTTGCTGTTGCGTGATGCGCTGCTTCTGCAAACGCTGGGTGGCAGAGGTAACGTAAGCCGCTATGCTGGCCGCTTTCAGCGGGCATTCATAGGTAGCCTTGCCGGGATTCACTACCACGATCACGGTTTCTTTGCTGCCGGGTTGTTGGTAGGCGGATACCATGCAATCTGTTGCGCCGCTGAGCGTAACGCCGATCCTTTTCATCCCCGGCCTTACAAAGCGGCTGTAGTTGCCGAATGCCCAGAGTATCTTGCTATCGTAATAATGACCGTCTGTCTTCTTGTTATTAATATAGATCAGGCCATCTTTATAATCATAGGGAGAGATAGCGAGCCACCATTGCCAGGCGGAAACATTGGCCACGGTAAGATCGGTGTGTATCACACGTGCCACGTACAAGGCGGCGGCCATGCCGGTATCACGTTTGCTGCCATCGATCTCGCCATGATTATCGCCAAGGATACAGTATTCTGATTGCCACACTTTCAGGTTGCCAATGGCTTTCACCCGGTCGGCCACTTGCTGCCGAACCGCCACTGCGGCGCTTTGCGGCGAGGTAGAGAAATAACTGTGCGTAGCGATGGTGCGGCTCAGCTGCGGCAAATTACCGACAAACGTAGCCTGGCCAGGCTGAAAGAAAGCATTCACCTGGTTGCCTTTGCCGGGCTTGTCGCCATCGGCCAGCAGGTAATCTATCTTACCAGATTCCGTGATCAATATTTTGGCGGGGAGATGCGCCGCCTGCAAGGCTTTGCTCAAAGACTTCACCACACCTGCAATCTGTTCGTTGTTATAGGGATTGCCTTCCTGCCCGCCATCGCTCCAATCCCACTGCGGCTCATTTACCGGGCTCACATAATTAAAAGTGATGCCAGCTCTTTGCTGCACGCCTTTGATCACCTGGGCAATAAACTGCGTATAGGCGTGATAGTGAGCCGTATCGAGATTGCATTTCCCGTCGGTGGCAAAGGCTTTGCCATTGCTGGTGAATACTACGGGCGGGCTGTTCAGGAATCCGAGGAACTGTTTCACGCCGCGTTGCCTGGCGGCCTTCAGCCACCATAGCTGGCCCTGCTGGCGGTTCCAGTGGTATTGCCCATGGGCATCCAGGAAGGACTCCGTGCGGCGCCATTCATCTTTGATACCGCTATTATCGCCTTGCGCTGCGCTGCCTGCGCCGATATTGAACCGCCACATAGACAATGCAATGCCTTTGGGACTGCCATCCGGCAGCGTATCCGCGCTGAACAAAAGATCGGCGATAGCCTGGCGTTTGGTATCAGGCCAGTTACCTGTGAACTGGCCCGACCATGCATCCGATGCAGCGAAATTATCTATCTGCTGATATGTTTTTTCCGGGTGTGTAATGATATGTATCTGCTCCTGCGCCAGCAGCGATGCGGGCAGCAGCAGACTGGTCATCAGTATGATCCTGCTCTTCATCTACCTAAAAAATATTTACAACTTCACGATCTGCCATTGCTGGTTGCGATTACCGCTCCAGGGCCATTGGATGATATTGGCGCCATTGGTGGTGGAAGCGCCGTTTACATCCAGCGACAAACCGCTGTTTACGTTAATGATCTCATAAGCGCCAAATCCGATATCGATGATCTTCCATTGCTGGTTAGCGCCGCCCCAATAGTCCCACTGGATGATGGAAGCGCCGCCCGTGGTGGCGCTGCCATTTACATCGATGGCTTTGCCGCTGTTGCGGTTGGTGATGTAAAATACGCCATTACCTAAACTGTTGATCTTCCATTGCTGATTGTTGCCGCCCCAATAATCCCATTGCACAAGGCCGCCGCCGTTGGCGGTGGAGGAACCATTCACATCCAGCGATTTGTTGCTCTGGCTGCACGTGATGCGGTACCAGGCATTGCTGTCGAAACTTCCTGCCGGCTGCGTGATGCTGTTGATGCCCCAGGCAAATTGCAGTCGCGCCAAACCGGAAGCATTGTTATTCACCAGCGCAGTACCGCTCAGCGACAACAGGCTGTAACCATCGCCGGTGGCGAGTCCTGGCCAGTACACCAATCCGATGCCCATAGCCTGTGCGCGGTTGGTGATACCCTGGAAATAAGCGATATCCCGGTTGGTGCCAGGTGCGCCGAGATAGTCGTTACCGTTAGTCATGGGGATGCCCGCCTCTGTGATCACGGTGCGTTGCGGATAGTTGATCCCCGCGATCGCGGATTCCCAATCGCCGGTGGTATTGAAGCTGTTGTTGAACCAGGTGTAATTGTGGTACGACAGCAAACAATTCGTCAGGCGGCTATCGGCGCCTACGGTGTTCACGTCCTGCGCATAGCCTACGCCATCGAGCACTACGTGGTCCTGCGAGGCCGCCGGGTAGCGGGAGAGCCAGTCGGCATACAGGTTCGTCAATGCCGACGCGCTGTAGCCATGCGGCTCGTTGAAGATTTCGAAGTATACGTTACCGTTAGTGCCATAGCGGTTCACGATGGTCTGCCACATCGCATAGAACTGTGTGGTGTTATCGATGAGGCCATCGCGGGAGTTGGCGGCTTCCCAGCAAGCGAGTATCACCTTCAAACCTTTGGCAGTGGCGGTATCGATGGCGGCGGTGTAGGCATTCCACCAGTTGCCGGCCACGCTGTATGGGTTTACCGGCATGCGAACGGTGTTAGCCCCTCGTTGTATAAAGCCGTCTATGATATTGCCGGCTGCCGCTTTGGTGGCGGCGTAGCTGGCATTGGAATCGAGGCCGCTGGGCACTACGGCCCCATTCTGGAAGTTGTCGCCTTGGGCGGCCCAGTTGAGACCCCGGAAATCCGCGGTGGACGTGCGTGTTAGCACGCCCACCTGGGCGCCGGTATTTTTTTGTTTAGCGGCATCGGCCGGATTGGTATCAGACAATTTTTTAGTGCAGCCTGTGATGCACAGGGTGATCAGGAAAGAAACAAACAACTTATTCATAAAGTGGGTTTTAGTATCCGTTGTTCTGCGTCAGCCTGTTATTGGATGCCTGTATTTCCGCGCGGGGAATAGGCAGCCAATAATGCTTCTGCTGGAAGCTGCGGCCGGTGAGCGCCACTTTTCGTGTATACGTGAACGTAGTACCGTTCTTCGCTACATCGATGCCGTAGGCCGGCACGTTTTCAGTCGTCATCGCGATCATCCAGCGGCGCACATCATAGAAGCGGTGTTCTTCAAAGGCCAGCTCCACCCTCCTTTCGTTGCGGATACGGGTACGCATATCAGCCTGTGATAATCCCGCAGGCAGCGGCGGCATGTTCACGCCTGCACGTTGGCGCACCTGGTTCACCGCATTGTATACAGAAGCATCCGGGCCGGCGGCTTCGTTCTGCGCTTCTGCATAATCAAGCAGTATCTCTGCATAGCGTATATAGATCCAGGGCTGGAAACCAGCTACATCCCAGGGATTGTTGATCGGATAATCATCATTCTGAAACTTGCGCATGTAGTAACCTGTTTTGGAGGTGTTCCAGTTTTCATTACCATCTTTACTGTCTTTACCGCCAGGCAGGAATGTTTCTACTGCGCGGCCTCTGTATTGTGCGCCATTATACAGGATAGAAGCTGCCAGGCGCGGGTCCCTGTTGTTATAAGGGTTCTGCGGATCGTAGCCGGAAGCAGGATCGGTGATCGGTTTGCCATTGTTCATTTCATAGTCATCCACGAGGTTCTGCAAGGGCGTATTACCGCCCCAGGCGCCGTAGCCATTAGGCGCGGAAGCAATTTCCAGCGGGAAGTGAGATGCATTTTTGGTATACAGTCTTTCAAAAATGATCTCATTATTATCCGGCGTGAGGAAGAGCTTTGCATAGCCGCCGGTGTAGATGCTGTAGCGGTTAAGGTCTATTACTGCTTTGGCGGCAGCGGCGGCGGCAGCCCAGGTACCGGCATTATAGAGCGGGCTGGCGGCATACAATGCCATCCTGGCTTTGAGGGCCATAGCAGCGCCGCTGGTGGCGCGGCCCAGTTTCCAGCTGTCGTTGTTGGCAGCGGGCAAACCGGCAGCGGCGGCATCCAGCTCGGCGAGGATATAATCCACGCAAGGCTTGATGGCAGCGCGCTGGAAGAGGGCATCGTCTGCGAGATTATCGGTGAGATTGTATACTTTATCTCCCATCAGCACTACGCCGCCGTAGTTGATCACCAGGTCGAAGTAGCGATAGGCGCGGATGAAACGCAGTTCTGCCGTGAGCGTCTTGCGGTGCGCCTCGCTCATCGGTACTTTGCTGACATTTTGCAGCGCGTAGTTGCACTCGCGGATGCTGCGGTAGCTCCTGCCCCATACGGTGCCGGCAATACCGAGGTTTTCGGGCGCCAGCTGCCCACGCACGATGAGCCAGGTGTTATCGTCGTTGTTATAGATGGCTTCATCGGAGAGAGAGCTCCACATGGCCCAGGTAAAGCCCCTGCCAAAGCCGGGGATATCTTCTTTGTCCTGCAATTTCACGCCCAGGTAACGGTTCACCACAAAGGCTTCAAACAGCAGGGAGTCCGATAGCAGCGAGCCTTGCGATACCTTATCCGTAGGACTGATATCCAGGAAGTCGCGCTTGCAGGAAGTGACGCTGCCCGCGATCATCATCACAACAAGGATATATATTATATGGTATGTTCTCATGGTCATTATTTATTTAAGATCAGAACCTAACGTTTACGCCTATATTAACAATACGCTGCTGCGGATAGAACTGCCCGCTGCCGCTGCTGCCTTCCGGGTCATAGTCTTTCACACGGGTGAAAGTGAGCAGGTTGAAAGCGTTCACGTATACGCGCAATGATTGCATATTCACGCGGGAGATCAGCGATGGCGGCAGGTTATAGCCCAACTCGATATTTTTCAGGCGTAAGAAGGAAGCGTCATTGAGCCAGAAGGTGCTGGGGTACAATCCACCGTTCACGGAAGAAGAGGCGCGGGTATCCACACGTGGATAGCTGCCATTCGGATTGTTGGGGCTCCAGCGGTTGTCGGCCCAGCTGCTGTAGAAATTACCGACAGTACCGGATTCCGGCAGCACATATTGACTTACATGCGTTTGTCCGGCCCATACCATCGACAGGTCAAAATTCTTATACGCTGCATACAAATTGATACCATAAGTGATCTCGGGGATGTTGCCATACTTCGTTCTGATCTGGTCATCTGCGGTGATCTTTCCATCTCCATTAATATCTTCATAGATCAGGTCGCCCGGTTGTGCGCCAGGCAGGTGAACAGATTTGTTGATCTCATCCTGTGAACGATAGATGCCGATGGCTTTGTACAGGAGATAGGTGTTGAGCGGACGGCCCGTCTGGCGCTGACTTTCGAGCACGCCGGGCGCTTCGTCGATGAACACAATTTTACTTTTTGCAAAGGTGAAGTTGCCGGAAACGCCGTAGTGGAAATTCCCCTGGCGATGATCATACCCTGCTGTTGCTTCAAAACCATTGCTGTTTACCTTGGCAATATTTTCAGAAGGCACCAGCGGATCGCTGCCATAAGGATTCACGATGCCGGATACCCAGGGAATAGAGGCGTTGCGCACCGCCAGGATATTGGAACGCTGCTGACGGAAATAGATAAATTCAAAGGAGATATTTTTGAAGATCGTACCCTCTATGCCGAAATCCGCCTTGCGCGCGTCTTCCCAGTGAATGTTGGCATTGGCCAGCTTGGTAAGATCAATACCGGGCGTGATGCTGGAACCAGATACAAACTGGTTATTGAAAGAATAGTTATCGAAATACTGGAACAGCGCTACGTTATCATTACCCAGCGCGCCATAAGAAGCGCGCAGTTTCAGGTTGTCCACGAAGCTGATGCCATGGAACCAGGGTTCCTGCGAAATGCGCCACCCTACTGATGCTGCGGGGAAGGTACCATAGCGGTTGCCCGGCGGGAAGATAGAAGAACCATCGATACGCACCTGCAGATCGGCCAGGTATTTTTCGGCATAATCGTATGCCACCTTGCCGATGTAGCTTTTGCGCGTGAAATTATAACTGCTGCCCGAGTTATCTTTATCCGTAGCAGCGGTACCGCCCTGCGACAGCTCAGGAGTGAGCGTGGTGGGGAAGTTCAGGCGGGAAGCGCCAAACTGTTCGCGTTTGATGGTGCTCTGTTCGTAGCCCGCAAAAGCGTTGACATTGTGTTTACCAAAACTGCGCAGGTAATTGAGTTTGATGTTGGTGGTTACCTGCGACATATTATCCTGGCTTTCATTGAGCGTAGCTGCGCCGGAGGAGCCGCCTACAATCCTTTGATTATAGGTGTTGCTGCCTTTATCATAAGAATACACCACATACGGCGTAGCGAATGATTTACCAAAGTTCCAGGATTTATCTACCGCCATAAATCCATCTACCGACAATCCTTTTACACCGGGGATATCATAGCTTCCTTTGAGGATGCCGTTGAACACCTGTTTGGGGTTGCGGTTCACGCCGCCCGCATCTGTGGCCATCATCACGGGGTTGTTGCCTTCGATGCCAATGGATGGCAGGCCGTTGGGATAGATCGCAGGGATGGTAGAATAAGCGCGGTAGATAGAACGGAAGATATCACCGGCGCCCGTGGTGGGGAAACGGCGGTCTTCTTCCCTGCCGGAAAGGTACAAGCCTACACGAAAATCTTTCGTGATGTTTGCATCAATATTGGAGCGGAAGCTGTACTGGTTGTATTTGGTAGCGCCATTGCGGTAAAGGCCATCCTGCGACAGCATACCGGTAGATACATAATAGCGTACATTCTCGGAACCGCCGGAGACAGAAACATTCGCCTGCTGCTGCATCGCCGTTTTCTTCAGTGTTTGCCGCGCCCAATCGGTATTGGGATAATTGAGCGGATCGGAGCCATCGGCGAACTTGCGGATCTCATCAGCAGTATAGTGCTGGAACATGCCGCCAGCGGGATTGTTGTAGTAGTCGATCTCATTGTTGATGGCGGCATAGGTTGCCGCATCGGCCATTTTAGGCAGGCGGGTGGGCGATGAAAAGCCCTGGTTGAAGCTGGCGGAGATCAGCGGCTTGCCTGATTTACCACGCTTGGTGGTAACGAGTATTACGCCGTTGGCCGCCCTGCTGCCGTAGATGGCGGCGGAAGCGTCTTTCAATACAGAGATGCTTTCAATATCATTTGGATTGAGGCGTTCCAATCCGCCTACCTGTCCTGGCACGCCATCTACCACAATAAGCACATCATTGTTGCCGGTAGTGGCGAGGCCGCGGATGGTGAAGGAAGAGCCGTCATAACCGGGCTCTCCGCTGCGGTTGTTGATCACGATGCCGGAGAAGCGCCCTGCCAGCGAGTTAGATACGTTGGGCTGCGGGCTTTTAAGCATATCGGCGCCTTTCACTACGGAGATGGAGCCGGTGAGCGTGGCTTTCTTTTGGGTATTATAACCTACTACCACCACTTCGCCAAGGTCGGCATTGCGGGATTCGAGCTGGATATCGAGCCCGGTGCGCAGCTGCGGCGTGATGGCCACTTCCCTGGTGGCATAGCTCATATGCGAGAATACCAGCGTAACGTTGTCGCCGGCATTCAAAGCGAACTTGCCATCCCCGCCGGTGAGCGTGGCCGTTTTAGTGCCTTTTACAATAACGGTTACGCCAGGTACGGGGCCATCAGCCGATCTTACCGTTCCGGTAATGGGCTGCTGTGCCAGCGCTGGCACACTCCAAAGCAGCATACAATAACATAAGAGCATGCACCAATGACGGTGCAGCGGACGTGGATTTAAGGAACGTGACTGTCCTTTCATGAAGACGTGGTTTTAGTCTGAAAATTTGTGTTGGTTGACATCAGCGGCGGGATAAGTCTTTCACCTGCCATGGAATTCATTGGCCGCAAAATAGGCCGATCAGGCAGCAACACGAGGGGGGTAAATCACGAAAAAAGGGGGACAAACTAACAGAAAAGGGCCTTGCGGCCCTCATTTATCTTTCCTGCTGTGCAATTACATTACAATCCTGGTTAAAGGAGAAGCGGTACCGCTTGATATATTCTGATGGGGTCATTCCAAAGAGCTTTACAAATTGCTCCCGGAAATATTTCACATCACTGATGCCCACCTGGAAAGCTACCTGACCGATGTTCAGGTTATCGGTGAGCATCAGCACCGCCGCCCGCCGCAAACGGATAGACCGGATAAAGGCATTGAGCGATTGCCCTGAGATGGATTTCACTTTCTGGTATAAACCGGAATGGCTCATGCCCATCAGTCTTGAAAATTTCTTGATATTAAAATCTTCGGCATCCAGGTTGGCTTCTATCACCTCGATACATTTTTTGAGGAAGTCGCGGTACTCGGCGGGCACTTTCACGGTCGTTTCCCGCAGCGTGATGTTATCGAGGAAATAGCGTTGCAGCAGCCCCCTGTTCTTCAGGATCGTTTCCACGCGGGCCAGCAGCAGCTCCCGGTCGAAAGGCTTGGTGATGTAATCGTCCGCACCGCCTTCGATGCCTTTCAGCTTTACCTGCGCATCGGTGGTGCCGGTGAGCAATATCACAGGGATATGCCCGAGGTTTTCCGATAGTTTGATTTTGCGGCACAGCTCCAGGCCATCCATGCCCTGCATGCTGATATCTGTGATGATGAGATCCGGCGCATGTTCCTGCGCCAGCCGGAAACCTTCGATGCCATCAGCCGCCGTGTACAGCAGGTACTGCGCATGGAACAGCTGCCGCAGGTAAGCGCTGATCTCGGGATCATCGTCGATCAGCAGGATGGATTTTTTGTTGGTCACTACTTCTTCCGCGGTTTTACCTTTGTGGTTTACCACAATCGTCTCCGGCGCTGTGGGCTGTTCGGTATTTTCCACCAGCTCTTCCAGCAGGCCAGAGCTGCTGAGTGATGATGTTTCCACCATATGATCTGCGGGCAAATGGGCATCGCCTTTCAGCAGGGTGATGGTAAAGCGCGCACCGCCTTCGGGCGCATCGGTACATACTACCTGGCCGTGATGCTGCTCCACAAAATGTTTCACCAGGTAAAGGCCGATCCCGAAACCGCCCTTCTGTGGCCCTTTGTGGGCGATCTGCCGGAATTTCTCGAAAATGCGCTGCCGGTCTTCTCCTGCTATCCCGCAACCGCTGTCATCTACCTCAATCATCACCCGCTGTTCTTCTTCCCGTATCTTCAGTTCAATCACCCCGCCTTCCGGTGTGAACTTGAATGCGTTGGATAATAAATTGAACAACGCGATCTCTATCTTCTCCTGATCAAGATATAATTCCAGCGGCGTGGCGGCAGCTATAAAATGATATTGAATATTTTTTGCTTTGGCCTGCTGCACAAAACACTGGAACACCTCGTGGCAGAGCGCATGGATATCCTGCCGGGATATTTTGAGCGAGTCCGCACCGCTGTCGGCTTTGCGGAACAGCAGCAGCTGATCCACCAAACTTAGCAGGCGGCGGGCATTGCGGTAGATGGTGCCCAATTCTTTTTCCACCTGCGTATGCTTGCCCACCATCTCTTTCACGGGGTTGATGATGAGCGTGAGCGGCGTCCTGAACTCATGGGAGATATTGGTGAAAAAAGATATTTTCTTTTCATGCAGCTCCTTGTCTTTTTCCCGGGCCAGGCGCGTGAGTTTTATTTCGTACTGAAGGCGCTGCTGGCGCGCGGTGTAGCGGGTGTATAGCCATACGGCGCCCATCGCCATACTGATGTACAGCAGGTAGGCCCACCAACTCCGGTACCAGGGCGGCAGCACCGTGATGCGAAGCGCCTGCACCTCGCTGCCCCAGCGCCCGAGGGCATCGGTAGCGCGTATACGAAAAACATAGCTGCCCTCTTCAAGGCGGGAGTAATTGGCGGTATTGATATTGTTGCTGTAATTCCAGTGTTTATCCCAGCCATCCAGGTAATAGGCGTAACGGATCTTGTCGGGCGCACTGTATTCCGGCGCTACAAAACTGAGCGCTACAGCGGAACGGTTGTATGGAATGGTGATCTTGTGCACGTTCTCCAATGTCCGCTCCGTGATAAAACTGCTATTGGTTTCGAGGGGGCGCCCGTCTACCTGTATACCGGTAAGATAAATATCTGCCGGGCGCGCCTGTGTGCGCACACTGTCGGGGAAGAAGATATTGAAGCCTTTGATGCCGCCAAAGAGGAACTCGCCGGAACGCAGCGCCAGTGCGGCATTGAAGCTGAACTGATTACTTTGCAGCCCGTCGGAAATGGAGAAGCTCCTGAACTTTCCTTCGCGGGCATCAAAGCGCAGCAGGCCGGCGAAAGAGCTGAGCCAGAGGTTACCGGCCTTGTCTTCCAGCATGCGCAGCACGGTGTTGCCACCAAGACCATTATCTTCATCATAGCGTTTATACGTTCCCGTTGTTCTGTTGAACAACAGCAGGCCGCCGCCCTGGGTGCCTATCCAGAAATTCCCTTGCCGGTCTTCATGGATGCTGCGCACCGTGTAGCCGATCTGATAGGCGATATGTTTTTTATGGAGGGTATCGATTTTTATGAGAGATGAATAGTTGCCGCCCCAAAGGTTGCCGGCCTGGTCTTCCGCGAGGCATTGTATGTTCACGATATTTTTGTCGAACAGCTCGAAGCGGTCGGCGCTTTTATTGAAGCGGTATAGCGTGCCGTCGTTGCTGGTGCTGGCCCAGAGCGTCTTGTGGCGGTCTTCATACAGGAACCATACTTTCTTTTCTTCCTTGTTGGTATGGGTGTTAAAGCAGGTATAATGCACAAAGCTGCCCTTGGCTTTGTTGAAGCGGCTTACGCCGCCCATCCAGGTGGATACCCATAGTTGTTGTGCGGCATCGCTGACGATGCCTGTCACAAAATTGCTGGCGAGCGAGCTGCTGTTATGCGGGTCATGCGTGTAAACTTTGTACGTATTGCGATTGCGGTTCCAGCAGCGCAGGCCGCCGCCATCGGTGCCGATCCAGATATCGCCATTGGGTGTTTCGCAGAAAGAGAGGATGAAATTGCGGTTGGGGTTACCGGGCTTTTCTTCTTTGTAGAGCACTGTGGTGAATGGGCTTTGCTGTGGCGCTATCACGTTCACGCCCCCACGCAGTGTGCCGATCCATTTGCGCGACTGTTGGTCTTCATAGATGGCGTATACCGCGCTGCTGTTCACCAGTGGCTCGCCATCGGCCGCCACAAAGGGTTGCGCCCTGGCGGCATCTTTTTCAAGCGTATAAACGCCCCGGCCATCAGAGGCGATCCATAGTTTACCTTTGGCATCGATGCAAAGCGAGGATACTTTATGATTGGCATCGGTATAATTGCTGCTAATCGCTGCCGTTTTTACATCGTAGTGATACAGGCCATTGTCGTTACCGATCCAGAGGTTGCCGGCGGCATCTGTTATCAGGCAGTTGCCTTGCCGCATCACGTTACTCACACAGCTTAGTTTTCCATCCCGATAGGTGCAGAGGCCTTTATCCTGTATGAACACCCATATCACGCCCGTGTGCTGATCTTGCGTGAGCGCTGTTACCTGGCTGCTGGCGGTATAATGTCCATTTTCGTATAGGGGTATCTGATAGCCGGTATCGCTGCCGGGGGCGAATACGAGCAGGCCGCCTCTCTCCGATCCGGCATAGATCGTACCTTTTCTATCTGCCAGGATATTGGTAACAGGGAAATTGATATCTGCCGCTTTCTTCGCGCCATAAGGCTGGTAACGCGCCGACGAAAAATAATGCCGGCCAGAGTGATATACGCTGATGCCATTCCTCCCGCCAATCCAGAGATTATGTTCTCCATCGCCCGCGATGGTATATATCTCGTTACCTTTCAGCGAGGCATTGTCGCCGATCCTGTTGCGGAATACCGTAAACCGGCTGCCATCAAATTTATTGAGGCCATCGAAAGTGCCGAACCACATGAAGCCTTTATAATCCTGGTATACACAGGTGACGGCATTGTTAGACAAACCATTTTCAATACCGATCACTTTCACAAAAGGATCTGCGGCCAGCAGGCCGGCAGGTAACAACAGCAGCATAAGCACCAGCAGGCGCTTGACGTGGAATAAGCCGGGACGCGACATGAACTAACGGTTTTGGTGTTGGCGATGCTGCAAACATAAGCAATAAAAAAGCTGCGGCGCACATGCGCCGCAGCTTTTTTATAATTTGAATATTACCTACAACACGCAGATGGAGCAAGTAACATTGTCCGTAGCGCAACCATCCGTGCGACAGGGATTGCCTGCGGTATCACACACACAAACAGAAAGTACAGGCGATGAGCAGATCCCTGCTTTTACGGCCGTAGTCCATCCGCTCAGACTGGCTACTTTAATTTTTTTCAACTGTAACTTAGGTGAAGTCGATTGCTTTTTCATAATTGGTGGATTTTATTGTTGCAATCAATACTGATTTACAAAGCAAAGTTAGTTCCACCAGATGCAGACAGCTTACAGTGTTATTTCACATAAGTACTGCCCTGATCCTGTCCGAATGTTGCCGGGCGGTTATCAGCGGTAGGCTTATCGGGTACGGGAGGCGCAGGAGCGGTCCAGTCCTTCCAGGATACACGGGAGCCATCGGGCGCCGTTACTTCAAATCCGGCAAATTGCCAGTCGCCGAAATAATGGTTATTGCGGAACACATTACCCTGCTGAAAGGTGATCCGCCAGGGGATCTGGTAGCCGGCAAATTCAGGGAAGGAACCGTACTCGGAAAATATCCCGTTGATACCGCTGTAGTTGCCGCCTCCCACCTGCGTTTTGTCTATCCTGAAATCATTATTCTCTACTATCACATTTTCTGTTGACCAGCGGCAGATAAATTTATCGACAATACTGCCGGGGATTACATCCGATATACCGGATTTACAGGGAGAATCATCGTACAGGCTTTTCATCTTGATAGTGCCCGCCTGGTGGGTGTTGGCACTGGATCCGCTATACCTGTTTGAATTCTCCCACAGTACTACGCCACCCCAGTTATTTTCAAAATTATTATTGCTGATCAGCATGGGAAAAGTGCGCATATTATATCCCTGCGGGCTGCCAGCTTCGGAAATATATATTGCCGGCACCGGGAAATAATCTCCTTTTCTTGCACTCTCCATACCAGCAACGATCGCATTCTTCCTAAAATTATTGAAGCGTACGCTGGCATCATAACCGGCTTCTATCATCAATCCATTTCCATCGTTGTCGTTGATATAATTATTTTCGATCAGGAAGCCACGGTTATTATTATCCAGCCACAGGCCTACTCCTTTATTGTTATGCACCCAATTATTTGTTACGGTGACATTTTTGTTGATCCAGAATTTTACGCCGCCGGTACAGCCGCATCCATCGATCTTTTTCTCCCAGTCGTCTGTATTGTTACCTGTAATTTCGTTATGATCCAATACAAAATTGGCCACCTCGTTGAGCTCTGTTCCACAACAGGAGTTGATACCATATTGACCGTTGTCTTTTATACAATTATAACGGTAAATATTATTAGGTCCGGCCATCAGGCCTGCGCCTTTGTTATTGGAGATGGTATTATACTCGATGGTCCATCTGTCGCCGGCATCGTGGTTCACAACGCCTTCGTCGCGCGGCGCCATGAAGTTGCGGATGGTAAGATAACGGATCGTTACGTTACTGGCCCGTTGTGTAAACGCGTACTGGTTGATATGCTGGCCATCCAGGATGGCGCCTGGCGCACCGATAAACGTGGTACTGTCGGCCGGTATGATCTGACTAAGCGTATCTTTTCCGATGGTATGCACGCCGGATTCCAGGTAGAAAGTGGCTCCTTTCACATGAAAGTCGAAACTATGGTTATCACCGGCCGGCACCCTGATTGCGCCGGCTGGCGCAGTAGCAGGCCCCGTCAACAATTGCGTGTTGCCGCAAACCTCCGCAGGTGGCGACGCCGGCCACGCGCTGGTACCGGAGGTATTTGATCCGCCGTGGTCATTTTTACCACCCAGTACATCAGGTTTATGACATCCGGTAAAATAAAGGATACATAGTGGAAGTAAAGATCCACAGAGCTTTTGCAAGGATAGATCAGTTTTTCTCATAGGAGTTGAATTTGGTGAATAAAGGTTTCAAAGGTATTCATGGCAGACATGGTTTGGCCAGGGTAAATACTTTAGCGTCCAACAAATTGACTGACAAATGCATCATGGGTGTAAACCTTCCTTCAGTACAGCAAGGCTTTGGGCAAATGACTACAGCACGGTTCTTCAGACTGGTTCCGTTATTATTAACGGCAAGCAAGGTACAACTAAAATGAAATATTTATCATGGGGAGATTTTTTTTAAGGAGATATTAATCATTGGCATACTCCCTACCTTTACATATGGCCAAGATGCAAACAATTCCTGTACGGCATATCGCCGCAATGCCGGCGGCCTTCTTCATCCGCGATGTAGCGGAGATGATGGGCGGTCGTGATATGATACAAGACATACACCGGCATGATTTCTTTTTCCTGCTGGCGCTGAAAAAGGCCAGCGGCAGCCATGAGATTGATTTTGAGCCTTATACTGTGAACGATCATTGTGTGTTCCTGCTGCGGCCCGGACAAGTACACCAACTTGTATTACACTCACCCTGTGAAGGCTACCTGCTGCATTTTACACCCGATTTTTATCATAGCCCCTTGCTGCGCGAGGCTTCCATGCAAAATGCCTGGCAGCTGGATAGCCGCCAGTGGTCAGCGTTGTATCCTTTGCTGCAACATATATTCCAGGAAAACAGGCAGCAGGAAGACAAATACCTGGATGCCATCCGCGCCAGCCTCGATCTCTTCTTCATCGGGTTGTTACGGCGCCGGCAACAAGCGCCGGCAGCACCCGGCGATTCGTATATACAGCAACGTTATCATGAGCTGATCGCCTTACTGGAAACGCACCTCTCCCACCACAAACAAGTGGCCTGGTATGCCGCACAGCTGCATCTCTCCATCTATCAGCTGAATAACATTACCAAAACTGCCGCCGGGAAAAATTGCTCGGAGCTGATCAACAACTGCATCATCCTTGAGGCAAAAAGGTTGCTGCTGGCCACCCCGGCGCAGGTGAAAGAAATCGCGTGCCAACTGGGGTATGAAGATGCTTCTTATTTTGTACGCTTCTTCCGTAAACATACCGGTCACGCTCCACAGAAATACCGGCAGCATTTCAGATAAGTACTGTTGAACTACGTTTTTGTCCTGCTCCGCAAAGTCGCCAGGGGGCTAAATTGCAGCAAAAAAGCTGTTTATGAACCGGGAGGAAGATTACAAAAGAAAATGGGAGGAACGCTACCAGGAAGCTACCTATGCTTTCGGCAAAGCGCCTAATGAATTTTTCCGGGAATGGCTGCCGGAGTTCGCACCCGGCGCGATCCTGATGCCGGCAGACGGCGAAGGCCGCAACGGCGTATATGCGGCACAGTTAGGATGGGACGTTACCGCTTTTGACCTCAGCATCACCGGGCAGGCCAAAGCCCTGCAACTGGCCCGGGAACGCAACGTATCTATCGATTACATCGTGGGCGACCTCGCACAACTATCATTCGACGATGCCCGGTTCGACGCCATAGGCCTGATCTACGCGCATTTTGCGGCAGAGAAGAAATCCCTGTTCCATCACAAGCTGGACGCCTGTTTACGCCCCGGCGGTATCATTCTCCTCGAAGCCTTCAGCAAGCGTCATCTTGATTACAGGCGCGCGCACCCTGAAGTTGGCGGCCCCACAGAAATAGACATGCTCTATTCCCGCGAAGAGCTGCTCAGCGATTTCAGCAACTATGATATCCTCTTACTGGAAGATACAGATGTATGGCTCGATGAAGGGGAATCTCACATCGGCAAAGGCGCCGTGATCCGCTTCGCCGGGAGAAAAATGGCCTAGCGTATCCAGTTGTTTCCACGCATCCATTGCAGGCAGCGGCCAAACCAATCCGCGAAGGGCGGCTCTTGCAGAAAGCCATGATCGCCCTTTTCATATATGTGCAAAGCCGCCGCTACGTGATGCCTGCGCAATGCCTCATAAAACTGTATGCTGTTACTCACCGACACTACTTTATCATCTGCCGCATGCAGCAGCAAAGCAGGGGGCGTAGCATTGCTTACCTGCCATTCATTGGAAAAGGCAATAACATCGGCCTTCTTCGGCGATGCGCCTAAAAGGTTGGTACGCGAACCTTGGTGGCCGATGCTGTCGGAAAAGCTGATCACCGGGTACACCAGCAGCATGAAATCGGGGCGCAGACTAACATGCGCGGGATTAGGAATGCACCCTTGCGAAAAGTGTGTGCCCGCCGTAGCCGCGAGGTGGCCACCCGCAGAGAAGCCCATGATGCCTACGCGATGCGGATCGATATGCCAGCGCGCTGCCTGTTGCCGCACCGTCAGGATGGCCTGCTGCGCATCCTGCAAAGGCCCGATGGATGGCGTTCGCATGGTATGCTGGTCGGGCAGGCGGTATTTCAGTACAAAGGCAGTAACGCCTTGTTGCGCAAAGGCCCGCGCCACCTTCTCCCCTTCCATCTTGATACAAAGCAGGTGATAGCCGCCACCGGGGCAGATGATCACCGCCGTGCCATTGGCTTTGCCGGCCGCGGGCGGGTACACCGTGAGCGTAGGCCGCGATACTTTCAGGACCAGCGTATCCACGGTGGCATCGGGCCGCCTTTCTTCCGCATCAGCCACTGCAATTGAATTGGGGATACTGTCCGTATAAAGTGGCCACTGCTGCTGCGCAGCGGCTGTAGCGGTTTTCAGGCAGACAAGCAGTACGAATAATTGTTTCATCATATCCTTTAAGATGGTTGCGTCCTTCTCTCTATAACCTCACCTGCTGGCTGCCTTCATGTAATGGCATCTCTTTACCCTGCCAGCTGAAACGCCCGTTAAGGCCTGGCGGCAATATCACGGTACCACTAATTCCCTGCGCTCCATTACGTGTAAGCGTTACCGTTATATTGCCTGCCGGATGCGGTAATACGCCATGCACCTGCGTTAGCGGCCCGGGAGCAGGCGCTATCAATACTTTGCGGAATCCAGGTGCATCGGGCACGATGCCGCAAATGGTAGCCAGGAAATCGTAATTTGGACTGGCCGCCCAGGCATGACAATCCGAGCGCGTAGGCTCCGGTTTTTCTGCGAAAGTGGTAAGACCGATCTTCAGCATATTCCGCCAGGGTCCGAGCTGACTATAATACACATCCGCCATGCCGGCCTTTTTCAGCGCTTGCGTGAGATAGAATCGATAGTAAAATGTAGCCTGGCTCAGCGTGCTATCACTGAGCACTTTTTGCAAAACATGTTGCATCTCTTTGCCATCAATAGCGCCGCTGAGCGCCGCCATGATGTTCGCATGCTGGCTGTAGCTGCGCTTTTCAGGGGCATCGGCCATTACGCCTCTGGCAGTATCGAAACATTGTTGATAGGTGCGGGCGTTGAGCATAGCTGCCAGCTGCCGCCAGTGTGCAGCATTTTCTTTCTGCCCGAAATAATCTGCCAGCTGCGCTGCCTGTGATAAAGTATAGGCATAATGCAAAGTGCGGATGGCTGTATTATGCTCGCCGCCGCCATCGAAATTGTCGAGGCCAGGTACCCAGTCGATAAAGCTCCACCAGCTCAAAGGCCCAAGCATACCGGTTTGCGGGTTGATGCCGCGCTCGTGCCAGTCCAGCACATCTTTAACGGCGGAAAGGAATTGCTGGAGATAAGCATCATCCTGGCGGTACATCCAGTAGTCGTGGATCATCGATATCCAGAACAATGAAAAGGTGGGTATTACTTGTAAACGGTTACTGGGATAGCGGCCCTGCGGCTGCCCGTCGGGCGTTCTGGAATGATAGAAATCCATCAGCGCCTTGCGCATCAGGCGATCATCGCCGCTGGTGTAGAGTGAGATGAGGGACTGTATACGGGTATCGCCTTCGTATTGCAACTGTTCGTAGTAGGGGCAATCGAAATAAGTTTCGCCGGCACAGAGCTGCGCGGTACGCCAGCCGGTTTGCCAGATGTTGTTGAGAGAGCTGTCGTTGCAGCTGAAGTCCGCTTTGAGCTGCAAGGGATAGCCGGTACGCATGCCATAAAGCTCATTGATCACGAGAGGCTCGCTGCCCGTAGTGATATCCAGTTGCAGGTAGCGGTAAGTCCGGAACCAGAGCGGCCGGAACTGCCTGTCGGCGCCGCCATCGGGATGAAAGAGATCATAGTTACCGATGATCTCTTTGCCGTTTATCTCATTGCGGTTGCCTTTCTGCCCGGCTTCATCGAACAGGGCTTCTGCGTAGGTGAGTTTGATGCTGGCTCCCTTTCCTTTGCTCACGCGCAATTCCGGATAGGCGACTGTATTATACGTCTGGTCCAGCAATAGCTGCACGGTGCTGTGCGCTGGGATATGGAGCGGATGACCGCCATCTGTGAATCCTTCCTTTATATTGATCCCCCTGCTACGCCTCACTACGTATATGCGTTGCCGTAACTCTTCAAAAAGCGGGATGCTGCGCGGTGCGAGGGTCCAGAAATTATCGGTGCCGTAACCTTCCGGCGTGGCGCGGGTGGCGATAGTCATAGCGGTGTGCCAGCTGCTGTCGTTATAGCCTGGCTGCTCCCATCCCCAGGGATAGGCATTGCCCTGTATCTCATCGCCGGGGCCGGTAACGATGTAGGCATGCAGGCGCTGGCCATTGTCGGTGGAGCAGGGCGAGTAGGCGCTGTCGTGCAACACCTTCCAGTGCGTGTTGGTATTGATGATGTTCTCTTCTTCTCCATCTCCCTGTAATAAAAAACCGGTACGGTTGCTGATCTGCGCCACCGGCGCCAGCTCGCCCATATTCCACACCAGAGCTGCAATGGTATTGTTGCCGCTTTGCAGGTATGGCGCGATATCTACCGTTTCGTAATACCAGTTGAACAGGTCGCCGCGGGCAGGCCCGCTGCAAACGGCTTTGCCGTTCACGAACAAACGGTAACGGTTATCCGCAGTTACATGTACCTTGAAGGTAGCGGGTTTGACAGGCAGTGAAATAACCCGCCTGAAATGATACACGCCATATGCTTTGGCGGGAGCGCCCGGACAGGCGATCCACGAGGCAGGCCAGATGCCGGGTTTCAACCGGCCATTCACCACCGTGGATTGTGCAGGCAGCTGCATCGACAGCAGCAGCCACAACGTGGAAAAGTAAATGCAACGGATCGTTTTCATAGAAAGATAAAATACATCTTTTCCCCGAAAACTAATAACGGTGATTATTCCACCGTCCATTCGTGTACCCCGGATGAATTATCGGCCGGCAGCTGTACTTCCAGCTTCATAGCGGAAGTAGCCACAGGCTCGAAGGTGACAGTATCGTAGCGGTCTTTCGTGACAGGATATGGCACGATGTTCTTAACAGGTATCCAGCTGTTACCTTGTTTGTAATATAGTTTCCATGCGGCAGGGATACGGCAACCGCCGAAAGGGCCATCATCATACCAATACACACGGGAGCGGCTCACCGTATGAACGCTGTCGAATTCATAGCTGATCCATTCTGTTGTGCCTTTGTTAGGCCACCAGTGCAGGTAAACGGCGCTGTTATCTTTAGAGTCCTGCGGATCGTATTGGTCATTGACCGCCTTGTACATGCGCTCATTCTTCACCGATGCCAGCACCTTGCTCTTGGAAGCGATGGTGGGCGCAGGTTTCGGGCGGGCGGCCGATGTTTCGTAAGGAATCCAAACTGTCATCTCAGCAGGGCCACGATTCGCCCAGGCATAATACGGTATAGCCGTTACCGTTTGTTGCGTGGTAATTATACTATCGCTATGCAATTGCCTGCTGGCGGCGCTGCCGGGCATTTGCAAGGTCAGGATGCCATTGAGCAGTTCGGGACGGAAGACGGTTTGTACCGCCGCCTGTTTATCGACCACGATATTTTGTACCACCGCATCTTTGTTGTCCGGCCCTTCGAGGCAGAACATGAGCGGGCCGCGCTCCAGCGCAAAGCGGCGACTGTCGGCCTTCACAGGCGCAGCGGCTAATACTTTCTTAACGGCCATCGGAAAATCGATCACCAGTTTATCGCCCTTCTTCCAGGTACGTTTGATCACTGCGTAACCTTTTTCTATTTTATAAGATAAGGGCTGACCGTTGATCGTGAGCGGGATATTCACTGCGGCGCTGTCTTCTTCTACATACAAACTGCCCGGCACAGGATGGCCCTGCGCCCATCCGGGGATACGCACCCGCAATGTGAAAGGCAGCGGCCGCGCAGGTTCCAGCGTGATCTCATCTCTTCCCTCCCATGGATAATCTGTCTGCTGTATAATTTTTATCTTCCCCGATTTTAATTGTATCTGTGCGGTA
Source organism: Chitinophaga vietnamensis (assembly GCF_902167635.1). Taxonomy (GTDB): domain Bacteria; phylum Bacteroidota; class Bacteroidia; order Chitinophagales; family Chitinophagaceae; genus Chitinophaga; species Chitinophaga vietnamensis. The sequence goes on along the minus strand of NZ_CABHMS010000002.1, from coordinate 372,641 downwards.
TCTCCTACAAAGAGATTCAGGTAGAGATCATCGTCTTTCTTTGCATAGATGTAACCCGGCATCGAAGGCAGGAAGCGGGTCATATTGGAGATGCAGCATGCACAGCCAAACCAGGCGCTGCGTTGATGCTGCCCCATAGACGCCAGTGGATTAGGGTAGAAGAAACGATCGCCGCTGAGCGATACGCCCGAGAGCAAACCATTGTACAGCGTGCGTTCCAGCACATCGATGTAACGGGCATCGCCATGCAGCAGGAACATGCGGCTGTTCCAGTACACATTGGCGATAGCCGCACAGGTTTCCGCATAGGCCGACATGTTCGGCAGGTCGTAAGCCGCTCCGAAGGCCTCTCCTGCGCCGGTGGCGCCGATGCCGCCGGTGATGTACAGTTTCCGGTTCACTACATCTTCCCAGATATCATCGATGGCGTGGAGATATTGACGATCGCCCGTAAGCGCCGCCACATCGGCCATACCGGTGTACATGTAAGTGGCGCGTACCGCATGGCCCACGGCTTCATGCTGGTCTGTTACTTTTTTGTGCGACTGGCTATACTCCTGGCTATACGGCGTTCCCGGGCCGCGCACATCGAGGAAAAACCGGGCGAGATCGAGGTATTGTTGTTTGCCCGTCACGCGGTACAAGCGCGTGAGGCCCGTTTCCACGATCTGGTGGCCGGGAAATTTCTCTTCCTTGCCCCAGCCAAAAACACGCACGAGCAGATCGGCATTTTTGATCGCGATATCCAGCAGGGACCTTTTGCCTGTTGCCTGGAAATGCGCCACTGCGGCCTCGAAAAGGTGGCCGGCATTGTACAGTTCATGACTGAGGTCTTCTTCTTTCTCCCAGCGTTTGCTGCCGATCCACTCATGCGGTTTTGCGGCCTTCATGGTTCGGAAGGTATAGAGATAACCATCGCGTTCCTGTGCAGCGCCGATGATACTGATGAGGGTGTCGAGATATTTTTCCAGCGCAGGATTGGGCTGTACCTGCAAGCCATAGGAAGCGCCTTCGATCACTTTATAAAGATCGGTATCATCGAAGGGATATTCGGTGAGATGATCGGCAGGCAGCTTGCCTGCTGCCCGTAAAAAATTATCGATCCGGCCCGTTTTCCGGCATTGCTCCAGGGTATAGGGGATCGTTACCTGCGTGTTGGTACGCAGCTTCGGCGCCCAGAAGCGGTCGCTGACCTTCACCTGCGTGAAGGGCACCGGCCGGATCGGGTAATCTTTCTTCAATTGCGCCGCGGCAGCGCAGGAGAGCAACATGCTGGCGCCGGTAAAGAGCGCCTTCCAGTATGGCCTCATGTGTTAATTGTTATAGGCTGGCAAGATAGTAAATTATAATTGTCATTTAAACAATTATAAAATAAGTATTATCTTGTCGGTATGAAAAGACTGATAACAGCCCTGCTGCTCTGTAGCAGTGCATTTGCGCAATCCTATGTGCCGGAGTGGCAGGAGCAGCGCATGAAAGTATTGCCGGCGGTGGATATCCGCGCCTATCCCTTTCCTTTATCTGACGTGACTTTACTGGATGGTCCTTTCAAAACTGCGATGCAGGCGGATGCGCGCTACCTGCTAAAAATAGACCCCGACCGCCTGCTGGCGGCCTTCCGCAGCAATGCGGGCCTTCCGCCCAAAGGCCGGCAATATGGCGGCTGGGAAACGGGCGGTCTTGCCGGGCATACCATGGGGCATTATCTCTCGGCCTGCGCGATGCATTATGCCGCTACAAAAGACAGCGCCTATCTGCAACGCGTCAATTACCTGGTAAGCGAACTGGCGCTTTGCCAGCAGGCGCGCCACAACGGCTATATCGGCGCTTTCCCGGATGATGAAAAATTATGGGCCGAAGTAGCAGCCGGCGATATCCGCTCCCGCGGCTTCGATCTCAATGGGGGCTGGTCGCCCTGGTATACCGTGCACAAGATCATGGCCGGACTGCTGGATGCCTGGCTATATTGCCACAACGCGCAGGCCTGGCAAGTGAATAAAGGCCTTGCCGACTGGACCGCAGCGGAAGTGAGCCATCTCTCCGAACAACAGATGCAGCAGATGCTGATCTGCGAATATGGCGGCATGGCCGAAACCCTTGCCAATACTTATGCTTTGAGCGGCGACGAAAAATACCTCGCCCTCTCCCGCCGCTTCCATGATAAACGCATTCTCGATTCGCTGGCGGCCCGCAAGGATATCCTGCCCGGTAAACATTCCAATACGCAGATACCAAAGGCTATCGCCTGCATCCGTCGTTACGAGCTGACGCACGATACCACGGATGCGGCCATTGCCGCCTTCTTCTGGGAAACCGTTACCCGCGACCATTCCTATGCCAACGGCGGCAACAGCAACTATGAATATTTCGGGCCGGCGCGGCAACTCAATGATGCGCTCAGCGATAATACCACCGAAACCTGCAATACCTATAATATGCTGAAGCTGACGCGGCACCTGTTTGCACTTGCGCCGCAGGCCCGGCTCATGGACTATTACGAAAGAGCGCTGTACAACCATATCCTGGCATCGCAAAATCATGAAACCGGTATGATGTGCTATTTCGTGCCGCTGCGCATGGGCGGCAGAAAAGAATACAGCAATGAGTTTGAAACCTTCACCTGCTGCGTAGGTTCAGGTATGGAAAATCATGTGAAGTATGGCGAAAGCATTTACTATCGCGGGAAAGATGGCAGTTTGTATGTCAATCTCTTCATCCCCTCTATCCTGGAATGGCGGGAGAAAAATATCAGGATCAAACAGGAAGGCCAGCTGCCTGCTGAAAATCGTGTAACCTTTACCGTTAGTGCACGTCGGCCGGTGTCATTTACCATACGTATCCGCAAACCCGCATGGGCGGCCGATGGCGTGGCATTACAGGTAAACGGCAAAGCGCAGGCGTGGCAAACAGATAGCAGCGGCTACATCGTCCTGCAACGCCAATGGCAAAACAATGACCGCATTACGCTTACTTTGCCGGCCACCGTTTACGCGGTATCACTGCCGGACAATCCCGGGCGGCAGGCGCTCTTCTACGGTCCCCTGCTGCTTTCCGGGGTATTGGGCAACAAAGAGCCGGACCCTGTAAGGGGCGTGCCGGTGCTGGTAACACCAAACGCATCGCCCGCCACCTGGATCGCGCGCAGCGAAGGCGCATCGCTGGCGTTCCGCACCCATGGCGCCGCACAGCCGCAGGATGTAACGCTCATCCCCTTCAACGAAACCCGCAACGAATACTATACCGTGTACTGGGATGTGTTCTCTCCCGAACGCTGGCAGCAACAGCAGGCGGTATATGCTGCAGAAAAAAGAAAGCAGCAGGAGCTGGATGCCCGTACCACCGATATTTTCCGCCCGGGTGAAATGCAGCCGGAGCGCGATCACCAGTTCAGCGGCGAAAAGATCAGCACAGAAGAGGAACATGGCCGCAAATGGCGCATGGCAGGGCCGGACGGCCATTTCACTTTTACGATGCGCGTATCGCCTGAGAGCAAGCATTCACTGCAATGCACCTACTGGGGCATGGACAACCGCGGCCGTACCTTCGATATCTTCGTAGAAAATACGCTGATCGCCACCGTAGACATCAATCGTTTTAAGGAAAGTAAATTCTATGATATGGCTTATCCTGTTCCGGCGGAGCTGACCAAAGGCAAACACACCGTACAGGTGCGCTTTGTGCCCAAAGCCAATAACAGCGCGGGACCGCTGTATGGTTGCCGGATGGTGAAAGAATAAGCGCCAAATAGCACTTTAATGTCTCATTCCCCCCACCCTTAACACATAGAACGAATGGGGCAACATCTCCGCCTGGTAGGTATTGTCCTTTACGACAATGTATTTTTCCATGGGCGATACCGGCACAGGATGATCGAGTGAATTGCGCGCCTGTAAATCGTCATTTTGCAGGGTATTTAAGCGCGCCACATGTTCTCCTTCGCTGCCGCCCTGTATCTGCATCACGATGGGCTTCGCGCTGGCGGAAGTGTTCACCAGTTTCACGATCACATCGCCGTTATTGTCTACTACCGCCGACGCATACACGCTATCCTGCCCTGTCAGCGCTTTTCCATTTTGCAGGATGGGCACTACCTTGCTGCCCCGGTTGCGGGCATACAGCTGCTGTACGTAGTAAGAAGGCGTGCCATAGGCGCGGAGGTTATCGAACCAGATAAGATCAGGCGCCCATTGCCAGGCATCCACATGTGCGAGCAGCGGCGCATAGGAAGCCATCGCCACCACGTCGGCATTACGTTCCAGGCCGGTCATGAAGGCGGCCTCCGCAAGCGCGCATTCCCAGGTGCTGCGTTGCTCTCCTTCCGTATGCTGCGTGCTGTGCGCGGCATATTCGCCGGCAAATATTTTGGCGCCCTGGCGGTCGTACTGATCATAGCGGGCGGCATTTTTCAGGAACCATTCCGGCGAGCGGTAGTAATGTTCATCGAGTATGTCGGCATGTAGTTTGCGCAGGGTATCGTTCAGGAAATTAAACTGTGCACCGTCGGGACCGGGGCCAAGACTGTTTACCAGCCTGATTTCCGGGTGTTTGCTTTTGATCGCTTTGGCAAAGAGGGTATATCGCTCGATGTATTGTGGTCCCCATTGTTCATTGCCGATGCCGATCATCTGCAAGTTAAAAGGTTCGGGGTGTCCCATCTTCGCGCGGAGCGCGCCCCAGGTGCTGCTCACCGCGCCATTGGCAAATTCGATGAGGTCGAGCGCATCCTGGATATAAGGGTCGAGCTGCTCGATGGCAGCCACTTCGCCGCTGTTGTACTGACAGGCCATACCACAGTTGAGGATCGGCAGCGGCGCAGCGCCGATATCTTCTGCCAGCTGAAAATATTCATAGAAGCCCAGTCCGAACGATTGAAAATAATCCGGCGCCGCGCGCTCTTTGAACTCCGTATTCCAGCGATTGATGATTAGCTCCCTTTGATCCGTAGCGCCTACTGTTTTCTTCCATTGATAACGGTTGTTGAGATCGCGGCCTTCCACGATACAACCACCTGGAAAGCGGATAAACCCGGGATGCAGGTCGGCCAGAAGCTGCACCAGGTCGGCCCGGAGGCCATTAGGCCGCTCCTGCCAGGTATGCTGTGGAAAGAGGGAGATCATATCTACGTCCAGCACGCCGGGGCCGCTGTATTGCAATTGCAGCTTTGCATGAGGCGTGGTAGCTTTGGCGGTGAAACTGGCTTTGTAAAGCTGCCAGTTTTTGCCGGATGGCGACAAAGCCGCACTGCCGATCTCCTTTCCTCCTTCATCGATCAGGGCGATACGCACTTTCACGTTGGCAGCGCCCTGCTGGCGGGCATACATCGAAAAATGATATACTTCACCTTCATGGATACCCATGCCGCGGAAACCTTCATTCGTCATCACAAAATTGCGTGTATCCCTTACCGTTACCCGTGCAAACCTCGGATTGGCCGCGTTTTCCGCTGCACGGTTTACCACGAGCGCCTTGCCATTGGCGGCAGTCGGCTCAGGTATCTGCCATCCCATGAGCGGGGTATTGAATTCAAAGGAACGGTTTTTCACCAGCTCGGCATATAGCCCGCCATCTGCAGCGAAATTGATATCTTCAAAAAATATCCCCCACATCTGCGGAGATACGGAGGCTTTTATTTCATCGGCTTTTACGGTGAGCTGCAAAGGCTGTTGTGCCGCCAGCGGCCACACATAAGCGATGAGCAGCATGCACATCGCGATAGGTCTTGTTTTCATCAGCGGGTTGTTTTATCTGCGCTCAGCGCAAATGTGGATCAGGCACAAAGTTGAGGAATGCGTGAAAATTGGCATTGTATTTTTTACGATCAACTTTATAATAGAAAGCACCTTTCCGGGAGCCGAGCTTGTCTTTATCAGCGAGTTTTACCAGCAGTTTTGTCGATAGTATCTTCCTGCTGAAATTCCCTTTATCGAAAGTAGCGTTATAAACAGATTCGTACAGTTGCTGCAATTGCGGGATGGTGAACTTGCCCGGCAGCAACTCCAGCAACAACGGATGCAGCGCCGCTTTGTAACGCAGCTTCTCTTTCGCCAGGTTCACCATATCCTGATGATCGAATATCAGTTCCGGGTAATGGTTGATGGGAAACCATACTGCATGGAAGTCCTTGTTCAGCGGCTGCCTGAGCTGCTGAATATCTATCAGCGCTGTATATGCCACCGACACTGTGCGTTCCACTGTATCGCGGGCAGGCGCACTGAATGCATGCAGCTGCTCCATGTAAATGCCATCCAGCCCGGTGAGATTTTCCAGCACACGGGCGGCTGCATCTTCTGCACTTTCATCCGGCTGCACAAAGCCCCCCACCAGGCTCCATTTACCTTTAAACGGCTCAAAGCCGCGCTGTATCAGTAACAGCTTCAGCTCTTGCCCGTCGAACCCGAAAATGATACAATCAACGGCAAATAGTATTCTCGTTTGCTGCGAATATCTTTTCATAAATGATGAATTAGTGGTTTGTTGCGTGTTGCGTGTGGCGTGTGGCACGTATCGTGTGGCATGTCGCACGTTGTACATAGCACATTGCGCATTGCATGTCGCACATTGCACGTTGCACATTGCACATTGCGTGTGGCGCATGCCCCCGGGTTCCACCCGGGGCTACCGAGCTGTCGCCCCTACGGGGCTGATGACCGCGGTTACATTCCGGCTACCAATATTTCGCCCCTACGGGGCGATGACATGACGGCTCACGTTTTCTACCAATATGACGCCCCGCCGGGGCGAAAGCCCGGTAGCACATCGGCATCGACAACGCGGACCATCAATCACAGCGCCCCGGTGGGGCGCTATATTGGTAGCAACACAGCTATAACATAATGCGCCCCGGCGGGGCGCCATATCGGTAGCCCGATAAAAATACTAATTAATCATTTACCAGAAACGTATATACAAGGCCGATAGTATCAGCAACGTCACCACAATCATCACCATCGCAGACGGGCTCACCTTAAACATCTCCTTATCCAGCGCAAAAGCGCGTGGATTCACTTTCGGGCCGGCAAGACTTAACAGCACCATCACGATCATGGTGAACATAAAAGCCAATCCCATACAAATGAGGAAGGGAATTTCATAACCGCCCTTACCGTTGGGATAGGCCGTATAGAAGAATGTTTCATGCCCCAGCACTGCCGGTGCAAACTGGTTAAAGAATACGCAAAGCGAGAAACCGGTAATGATACCTGCCACGGCTGCCGCGCCGGTAGTGCGTTTCCAGAACATACCCAGCAGGAACATCGCGAATACGCCCGGACTGATAAAGCCGGTGTACTTCTGAATAAAAGTAAAACCGCCCGCACCACCGATGCCCAGCAGGTCTTTCCAGGTAAAACAGATCGCCAGCACCATCGCCACGATCACTACGATGCGGCCTGTCCATACCAGTTGCTTTTCCGGCGCTTCTTTGTTGATATAGCGATGGTAGATATCGAGGGTGAAGATAGTAGAGATACTGTTGGCCTTCCCTGCCAGCGAGGCTACGATGGCAGCTGTCAATGCCGCGATGGATAAGCCTTTCAGGCCATTCGGCAGAAATCCGAGGATAGCGGCATAGGCGCCGTCTTTATTGGCCAGGCCAGGTAATGCGCCATTCTTTTGCAGCACATAGGCGGCAATACCAGGCAGCATTACAATCACAGGCATCATCATCTTGAGCAGACCGGCGAACAGGATACCATGCCGCGCCGTCTTCAGATCCGCGCCCAGCGCGCGTTGTGTGATGTACTGATTGCAACCCCAGTAGTTGAGGTTCACGATCCACTGCCCTGCCGCATACATCAGGATACCTGGCAACACCAGGTATTTGTTGATATACTCCTGCGAAGAACTGGCATCCGGTTTGGCGAGTATCATATGAAAATGATCCGGCGCATCGCGCAACAAAGCATTGAAACCCGCCAGGGCATTACGTCCCAAGCCGGCGTGCTCACTTACCAATGCCAGGGCCATATAGGTGGTGGCCAGTCCGCCGATGATGAGCACGCCTACCTGTATCACATCGGTATAGCCGATCACCTTCATGCCGCCCAATGTAATGATCACTGCAAAGATGGACAATGCGATCATCACCACATGCAGGTATTCACCGCCCAGCAGCCCGTTGATGGCCAGCGCGCCGAGATAAAGGATAGATGTCAGGTTCACAAATACATAGAGAAACAACCAGAACACCGCCATGATCAGGGCCACTGTTTCATTGTAGCGTGTTTTAAGGAATTGCGGCATCGTGTAGATGCGGTTCTTCAGGTACACCGGAATAAACCACACGGCAATGATAATCAGCGCTACCGCTGCAATCCATTCATAGGCGGCCACCGCGATACCCACAAAATAGCCGTCACCGCTCATACCAATGAATTGCTCCGCCGAAATATTGGAAGCGATCAGCGATGCGCCAATCGCCCACCAGGTGAGGGAACCTTCGGCCAGGAAAAAATCTTTGGTATCGGTGCTGCTCTTTTTCTTCCGTTGATAGATCCAGTAGCCATAGGCCGCTACGATGCAGAAATAAATAACGAAGACGATCACATCGCCGGTAGAGAGTACATTTTTCATACGGGAACTATTTAGCTGTTGGCATTAAAAGCAGGCCTCGTTCCAGCGCAACTCATTGCGGAACTCACGCAGGCGGGTATCCTGGTCGATCAGCGCCAGCTCGATGTTGGCGATATCGGCAAAGTCCTGCATATGACCAGCATTCAGCTGCTGACTGTAACAGGTATGATGCGCGCCGCCGGCCAGTATCCAGGCCGTGCAGGCAGTTTTCATATCCGGGTAAGGTTTCCACAACACGCGCGCTACGGGCAATTTGGGCAGGTCCTGCGGCGGCGCAACGGCGTTTACTACGTTCACGAGTAAACGAAAACGTTGCCCCATATCCACCAGCGAGGCATTGATGGCCGGACCGGCCGCGCTATTGAATACAAGCCTTACCGGATCGGCTTTGCCGCCGATGCCCAAAGGATGCTTTTCACAGGCAACCTGGCCGTCGGCAATAGAGGAACAGATCTCCAGCATGTGCGCGCCGAGCACCAGCGGGTTGGCCGGATCGAAATGATAGGTATAGTCTTCCATGAAAGAAGCGCCGCCGGGAATACCGCTGCCCATTACTTTCATGGCGCGCACGAGCGCAGCTGTTTTCCAGTCGCCTTCTCCGGCGAAGCCGTAGCCCGCGTGCATCAGGCGTTGTACCGCGATGCCGGGCAATTGTACCATGCCGTGGAGGTCTTCAAAAGTATCAGAAAAGCCTTTGTATCTCCCCTCTTCCAGAAATGCTTTCAATCCCAGCTCTATCTTCGCGGCATCGCGTAACGCAGCGTCCTGCAACAAAGCGGAGGAGATGCGGTAGGTATCTGCATATTCTTTCACCAGTGTATCGGTGGCGCTATCTGTGACCTGGTTGATCATCGCTACCAGGTCGCCGATGCCGTGGGTATTGGTAGCAAAACCGAACTGCGATTCTGCTTCCACTTTATCACCATCGGTTACCGCTACATAGCGCATGTTATCGCCGAAACGCACGAAGCGTGCGCCCTGCCAGTCGTGCCAGCCGGCGGCTGCGCGTGTCCAGGCGCCCAGCTCTTCGAGCACGGCGGCGTCCCGCCAGTGGCCGGTGATCACTTTCCGGTTGATGCGCATGCGGCTCATCATGAATCCAAACTCACGGTCGCCATGCGCGCTCTGGTTCAGGTTCATGAAATCCATATCGATCGTGGCCCAGGGAATATCGCGGTTATATTGTGTGTGGAGATGACAGACGGGTTTCGATAAGGCTTTGAGCCCGCGTATCCACATCTTCGCAGGCGAGAAGGTATGCATCCAGGCGACAATACCGATACAATTGGCGCTGGCATTGGCTTCCATGCAGGTGGCATATATCTCTTCCGGTGTTTTTACCACTGGTTTGTATACAACGGTAAGGGGTATACGCAGATCGGAGTTGAGCGCTTTTGCGATCTCCTGGCTGTGGGCGGCTACCTGTTGCAAGGTGGCTTCGCCGTACAGGTGCTGACTACCGGTAACAAGCCATATCTCTAATGTTTTCAGATTGATCATATCGGACAATTTATTGGCCATAGTAGGAACCTGGGCCATGTTTACGTTCATAATGTTTTTTGACGAGGGCATCTTTGAGACGGGGCGCATTCCCATTGATCGCTTCTGTGAGATGCGCCATCTGCGCCACTGATTCCAGTACGGCGCTGTTGTACACGGCCTTGGCGGCGGTGGCGCCCCAGGTGAAAGGCGCGTGATTGCCCACGAGTATCATTTCTATATCACGGTACGACAATCCCCTTTGCGCCAGCGTATCCATGATTTGGAAACCAGTCTGATATTCGTAATCCCCCGCTATCATCTCGTCGCTCATGGGCGGCGCGCAGGGAATGTCTACCGTATTATGATCTGCGTGAGTGGTGCCATAGATGGGAATATCGCGCTGGCTCTGCGCCCAGGCGGTGGCGTAGGTGGAATGCGTATGCACAATACCGCCGATGCCTTCCCAATGTTTGTACAGCACCGCATGCGTAAGGGTGTCTGAAGAAGGGCGCAGGCGGCCGTCTACCACTTTTCCGTCGAAGTCCACTATCACCATTTTTTCGGGAGATAGTTCCTGGTAAGGCACGCCACTGGGCTTGATCGCAAACAGGCCCTGCTGGCGGTCTGCCGCGCTCACATTGCCAAAGGTGAAGATCACCAGTCCCAGTGCGGGCAATTGCATATTGGCTTCGTAAGCCATTTCTCTGATATCCTGGTATCGTAACATAACATATCAATCTATGGTGAAGGTGCTGGTAAAAGCGCCCAGGGCTTTATACCGTTGATACCTGTTTTCGTATAGGCTTATACGTTGTTCATCGGGATAGTAGGTACGTTCAAAGCCTTGTCCCATGGCCTGCATAGCGTCTTCCACTTTAGGGAAGATGCCGGCGGCTGTAGCGGCAAACATGGCTGCGCCGAGGGCGCAGGTTTGTTCTGAGCGGTGGATGCGGATAGGCATGTTCATCACATCGGCCATCATCTGCATGATGAAGGGAGATTTCTTTGCTACGCCACCGATGCCGATGAGGCCTTTCACGGGCACGCCTTCCCTTTCAAATCGTTCCACGATGGCTTTGGCGCCGAAGCAGGTGGCCTCCGCTATAGCGCGGAACAGGCGCGGCGCATCTGTAGCGAGGTGCAGGCCGGTGAAAGTAGCGTGGAGCGACTGATCCGCATCCGGTGTGCGGCGCCCGTTGAGCCAGTCGGTACCGATTTCGCTGTGCGCATCGGGCGTGATCAGCGCCGCTTGTGCGGAGAGTTCCGTGATCATCCGGCTGCTGGCTTCTTGCGCCAGATGGGCCGCATCAGCAGGTAAGAGCTGTTGCAGGGGCCAGGACAATAATTGACTGAACCAGGCGTAGGCATCACCGAAGGCCGATTGCCCCGCTTCCATGCCCATCATACCAGGGATCACGGAGCCGGGCACTTGTCCGCAAATGCCTTTCACCAGTGTATGTTCTACTTCGTGCAGTGGCGCCACCAGCATATCGCAGGTGGAGGTGCCCATTACTTTGCTGAGATGATAAGGTTCTATTTGTCCGCCTACGGCGCCCATGTGCGCATCAAATGCGCCGATGCCGATCACCACTTCCGTGGAGAGGCCCAGCCTGTCGGCCCATTCCGGGCAGAGATGCCCCGCGGCTTCGCTGGCGGTATAGGTAGTTTGAAAAAGCCGTTCTGTAAATCCCTGCAGCAGCGGATCGATGGCCGTGAAGAAAGCATCCGGCGGCAGGCCGCCAAATTCCGCAGCGAAAAGGGCTTTATGGCCGGCGCTGCAAATGCCACGCTTCATTTCAAGCGCATGCTTGCCACCCGAGAGCAGGAAAGGTATCCAGTCGCAATGCTCTGCCCAGGAATAGGTTGCCTTCCTAACGGCCTCGTCTGTACGAAGTATGTGCAGCAGTTTGGCCCAGAACCATTCAGAAGAGTAGATGCCGCCTACGAAGCGGAGATAGTTGCCTCCGAAAGCGGCGGCAGTGGCGTTGATGGCGGCGGCTTCCCGGATGGCCGTATGATCTTTCCAGAGCACGAACATGGCGTTGGGATTGTTGGCGAATGCAGGTAGCAAAGCCAGCGGGGTGCCGCTTTCGTCCACGGCTACAGGTGTGGAGCCGGTAGTATCTACGGAGATGGCTTTGATACGTGCGGCGATATGGCTGCCGGCCTGTTGCAGGCATTGCCGGATGGTATTTTCCAATCCGTCGATATAGTCCTGCGGATGCTGGCGGAAGCGGCTTTGGGAGGCATCGCAATACAGGCCTTCTTTCCAACGTGGATAAAAATATACGGCGGATGCCACTTCCGCGCCATTGCGGGTGTCTGCTATGATTGTGCGGACGGAGTCTGTGCCGAAGTCGACACCTATAACGTAGAATTCCTGCATTATTATTGTAAAATTGACAATTATCTTTTTAAGACGATTCAAAAGAACAAAATAATTGTCATAATTACAATTAAAAATGGGTTTAATTTTTTTGGGGTACAGGGAGGGCCGTGTGGGAGGATTGGGATAATATGACGCCCCTACGGGGCGAGGACGCGACGTTTATGTTTCCCGACCAATATTTTGCCCCTGTCGGGGCAATGACGTAGCGAATGAATATGTTCTACCAACGTAGCGCCCCTATCGGGGCAATGACGTAGCGAATGAATATATTCTACCAATATAGCGCCCCGTAGGGGCGGCATATTGGTAGGGCGGCCTGTCTTTTTTACTACAGAAGTTGAACAGATTTACCCACTACATTTGTTATACATCTGTAAAACCGGATCTGATGAAAAGAACAGGATTGCTACTATGGCTCGCTTTATGCTGCCTCTACGCAACAGCACAGGAAAAAGACCTCCCGTTTTTCTTATCGCAGGCCAATCAGAACAGCCCCTTGTTGAAAGACTACCAGAACCAGGTGCGGGCAGCAGCTATAGACAGCCAGCGGCTCCGGGCCGCCTATGGCCCACAGGTGAATGGCACCAGCAACAGTACCTACGCCCCGCTGATTCATGGCTATGGCTACGACAATGCCATCACTAACGGTGCGCAGGTCAGCGCATTGGTAGGCGCCTCCAAAGAATTAAATGGTCTCAAAAATTTACGTAATCAATTACAAGGCATCGACCTGCAAAGCCAGGGCGCCCGCAATACCGCTAAAATATCGGCGCAGGAACTGAAGAAAAGTATCACCGCACAATATATCACCGCTTATGGCGACTGGGCCCAGTGCAACTTCAACCAGGAAGTGCTCAACATCCTGAGAGAAGAGGAAGTGATATTGAAAAAACTTACGCAAACCGGCACCTACAAACAAATAGATTATCTCACTTTCCTGGTTACGCTACGGCAGCAGGAATTACTGATCAGGCAGCTGAAAGCGCAATATGCTAACGACTACGCACAGCTGAATTATCTCTCTGGCACAACAGACACCGCTTTCACGGCCCTGCCCGATCCGGCGCTCAGCCTGGAACAATTGCCAGGATTGGAGAACACCGTATTTTACCGGCAATTTGTGATAGACAGTCTGCAACTACGCAATGCAGATGCCGCCGTCAACCTGGCCTACCGTCCACGCATCAACGTATTTGCAGATGGCGGTCTCAATACTACCCTCGCGGTAGACCCTTACAAAAATGTAGGCGTGAGTGCGGGCGTGAGCGTGATCGTACCCATCTACGACGGCCGCCAACGTAAAATGCAACATAACAAGATCGCCATCTCGGAAGATACCCGAAAACATTACCAGGAATTTTTTTCCCGCCAATACCGGCAACAGGTACAGCAGCTGGCGCAGCAACTGAACGCAGCACAGCAACTCATCGAAGAAGCCCGCGCACAGCTCAGCTACGCCGGCGGCCTGATGCAGGCCAACAAACTGCTGCTGGCACATGGCGATGTGAGGATAGCAGACTATGTAATTGCGATCAACAATTACCTGAATGCGAAAAATGTAATCACACAAAATACGATCAACAAATATCAGCTGATCAATCAAATCAATTACTGGAACAGTACTAATTGAAAGCGCTATGAAATTATACCCATCGACTTTGCTTGTTTGGCTGATCATCGCAGCATCCTGTCATAACAGCACTCCGGCCGCTGAAGCACCGGCAGAAACGCCAGGCACGCCTGTTACCGTAGCCTCTCCGGAAACCGGCACGATGGGCGATTCCGTAGAACTCAACGCCAGCGCCGTATTCCTGCTGAAAACAAATGTAAAGGCAGTGGCCAACGGCTTTTTACAGACATCCAATGTTAAACAGGGGCAGCATGTCCGTAAAGGTGAAGTGTTGTTCCTACTAAAGACCAAAGAAGCTGAAAACCTCGGCAATACCATCAACAAACTGGATACCTCTTTTCATTTTACCGGCCTGATACCGATCCGGGCTAACGGTAACGGCTATATTACGCAGCTCACCATGCAAGCTGGCAGCTATGTGCAGGATGGCGAGCAACTGGCTACCATCTCCGATGATAACAGCTTCGCTTTTATTCTCAGCCTGCCATATGAATACAGCTCACTCATCCCCGGCAACCGGAAAGTGACGCTTACCCTCCCCGATGGCCAACGGCTGCCCGGCGCCATGGACGCGCCTTTGCCCAGCGTGGATTCCGTAGCGCAAACACAGAACTATGTGATCCGCGTTGCTTCTTCCAAAGTGATCCCCGAAAATCTCATCGCCAAAGTGCACCTGGTCCGGTCCGTCAAAACCAATGCAGTATTCATTCCCAAAGCAGCCATACTTTCCGATGAAGCGCAACGTGAATACTGGATCATGAAAATGAGCGACAGCACCACCGCTGTAAAAGTGATCGTTACCAAAGGCATGGAAACAGATGGCAAAGTAGAGATACTGACACCCGCCCTTAGTGCGCAGGATAAAGTGCTCACCAGCGGCAACTACGGATTGCCAGACACAGCAAAGGTTTCCATCATTAACAAATGAAGGCATGAAAAATTTCTTTACGACATATAAAAACCCGGTGGCAGTATTACTGGTGATCATCATCGCCGGCGGACTGTTTGCCTATAGCAAGATACAGTCGGCCCTCTTCCCGGAGATCACTTTTCCCAAGATCAAGATCATTGCCGACGCCGGCCAGCAGCCGGTGAACAAGATGGTGGTAACCGTTACACGCCCGCTGGAACTGGCCATCAAACAGGTGCCCGACCTTAAAACGATCCGCAGCACCACCAGCAGGGGCAGCTGCGAAATATCTGCCTTCATGGACTGGAAAGCAGATATCAATATCAGCCAGCAACGCATCGAATCCAAAATTGCGGAGATCAAAAATAACCTGCCACCGGATATACAGATCACGGTAGAAAGAATGAACCCCTCCATACTACCGGTTAGCGGCTATACGCTGGAAAGTCATCACCGCTCTCCCATCGACCTGAAATATCTCGCCACCTATACCATCAAACCCTTTCTCTCACAAGTGGATGGCGTAGCCGAGATCAGGATCATCGGCGGTAAAACAAAAGAATATTGGGTGCAGCTGGATGTACAGAAGATGAATACCTTCGGCATTACGCCCGATGTGATCAATAACGCCCTCGCACAAACGAATTTTATCAAATCCAATGGATACCTGGCCGACTATCGCCTGCTATATCTCACGGTTACAGATGCCGTAGTAGATACGAAAGATAAATTGGAGAAACTGGTGATCAGCAACAACAGCAAACGCGTGATCACACTGGCAGATATCGCAGCGGTGGAGATACGCGAAGCGAAAGAATACATCAAGGTGAACGCCAATGGCAAAGAAGGCATACTCATCGCCGTGATCAAGCAGCCCAATGCCAACCTGGTGGACCTGTCGGACAAGATGCGCGATAAAGTGGAAGCGCTGAAAAAAACTTTACCGGCAGATGTGAAGATATCTCCCTACTATATACAGGCTGATTTTGTAAAAGATGCTATCAAAAGTGTGACCGACAGTCTGTGGATAGGACTGTTCCTGGCCATCGCTGTTGCGGTTATCTTCCTGCGGTCTTTAAAAGCCAGTACTACCATCCTCATTACGATTCCGGTCACGCTCCTGCTCACCCTGATCGTGATATATGCCATCGGCGAAACCTTCAACATCATGACCTTGGGCGCCATGGCGGCGGCCATCGGCCTGATCATCGATGATGCCATTGTAGTAGTGGAGCAGATACATCGCACACATGAAGAGCATCCCGACGAGCCCACCCTCGCCCTGATTCAAAAAGCCATTCATTACCTGTTCCCTGCGATGCTGGGTTCCTCTCTCAGCACCATCGTTATCTTCCTGCCTTTCCTGCTGATGTCTGGCGTTGCCGGCGCTTATTTCAAAGTGATGACCAATACCATGATCATTACGCTGATGTGCTCTTTCCTCGTTACCTGGCTGGGCTTGCCGGTCATCTACCTCGCTCTCACCAACAGGAAGAAAGAGCGGAAAGCTATCGCGGCGCATACCGCGGGTCATGATGTGAAACCGCAGCGCTGGGTGAAATGGTTTATCACGCGGCCATGGGTGAGCCTGGGCATCATTGCTTTGATGCTGGCGCTGATCCTCGTGATCGGGCCGCGGCTGGAAACCGGCTTCCTGCCGGAGATGGACGAAGGCAGCATTGTGCTGGACTACAGCTCTCCACCGGGCACTTCGCTCGAAGAGACCGACCGGATCCTGCAAGAGGTAGAGAAGATCATCACCCACACACCTGAAGTAGCGGCCTACTCGC
Organism: Chitinophaga vietnamensis; assembly: GCF_902167635.1. Taxonomy (GTDB): domain Bacteria; phylum Bacteroidota; class Bacteroidia; order Chitinophagales; family Chitinophagaceae; genus Chitinophaga; species Chitinophaga vietnamensis. The sequence goes on along the minus strand of NZ_CABHMS010000002.1, from coordinate 355,869 downwards.
GCCGTACCGGTACGCAGATGGGCTTCTTCATCACAGAACCTAACAAGGGTGATTACCTGATCCAGTTGAAAAAAGACCGGCAGCTCTCCACCGATGCAGTGATCGATAAGATACGCAAACAGATAGAAGCCACGCAGCCCTCGCTGCGCGTCGATTTCGGGCAGGTGATCGGCGACATGCTCGGCGATCTTATGACCTCGGTACAACCTGTAGAAGTGAAAATATTCGGCAATGATCCTGAAACATTGCACAGTCTGGCCAAACGTGTAGCCGGCGTCATCAGCGAAGTGCACGGCACCGCCGACGTGTTCGACGGTATTGTGATCGCCGGCCCTTCCATCAGTATGGAACCGGATATGCGCATGCTGGCGCAATATGGCATCACGCCGGCCAACCTGCAATACCAGCTGCAAACAGCGTTGGAGGGCAATGTAGCGGGCGCCGTATTTGAAAAAGAACAGCTGGCGAATATACGCCTGGTATACCCGGGTAATACCCGGCTAACGGTAGCGGATATAGGACATTTACAAGTATTCCTGCCCGGCGGCAAGTTGCGCCCGCTCACAGATTTCGCGCATATCAAGATCAATAGCGGCGATGCGGAAGTGTCCCGCGAAAACCTGCAATCCATGAGCATTGTAACCGCCCGCCTCGACAACCGCGATCTCGGCTCTGTGATGAAAGAGATCACGCAGCGTGTAGGCGCAGAGGTTAGTTTGCCACAGGGATACAATATCACTTATGGCGGCGCCTATGCCGACCAGCAGCAATCCTTCCGGGAGCTGCTGCTGATCCTGATCACGGCCAGTCTGCTCGTATTTGGCGTGATCCTCTTTCTCTACCGCGATTTCATTGATGCGCTGATCATCCTGCTGGTGGCGGTGCTGGGCATCGGGGGCAGCTATGCGGCGCTTTTCCTCACGCATACGCCGCTGAACGTGGGCAGTTACACCGGCCTGATCATGATCGTAGGTATCATTGGCGAGAATGGTATCTTCACTTTCCTGCAATTCCGGGAGTCTATGGCGCATTCCCAAAATGTGGATGAGGCGATCATCTATGCCATCTCCACCAGGCTGCGGCCCAAGCTGATGACGGCTTTGGGCGCAGTGATCGCGTTGATGCCGATTGCCCTAGGCATCGGTACAGGCGCACAGTTGCACCAGCCGCTGGCCATCGCGGTGATCGGTGGTTTCCTGCTGGCGCTGCCGCTGTTGCTGATTGTGTTGCCTGGGCTGATAAGGATGCGGTATAAACGGAAGCAGCAAACGAACCAGCTTAGTTAACCTTCTTCTTCGTAGAATCCTTTTCCACGCCAATGCGGTAATCGTCGCTGGTGATGCCGCTCACCCCTTTAGGTGGCTTCACTTTGGGCGCGGGCGCCACGGTGGCGCTATCCGGCGCAGGCTTGTGATACTTTAGTGGCGGCTCCATTTTCATGATGGGCAAGATCCTTTCCACTACTGAATCGGCAGTAGTGCTGTCATTTGTTTGCAGGGTATCTTCCGAGATGATGATGGGCGATACGGGTGCAGGCTTTTGAGGAAGCCGCAGCAGGGTATCTTTTTTGGGCGCCGCAGGTGGCGGCTCTTTGATCACCGGGGCCAGGGGCGGCACTTTGGGAACAAGGGCAGGTGCAGGCGCCTGATGGCTGAGGTGCCACCAGAGTGCAGATATGATGATCATCAGGCCGGCGAATGCGAGCCAGATCTTGCCTTTGAATGTGGGCGTTGTTTTTTGTTGAGGTTGAGGTACATCTTCCACCACCGCATCCAATTGCGCGTCAATGCTGGCCCAGATACTGTCTGCCATATCGGGCACAGGTACCTGGTCCAGCTTTGCTGCTATTAATTGTTCGTATGGTGTGTTAGTATCCAAGGACTAGACTTTTATCGCATTTATTTTTTGTTGAAGTATCTTTCTTGCTTCGCTCAGGTGCCATTTGCTGGTGCCTTCGCTAATACCCAGCTGGGTGGCTATTTCCTTGTGGGTATAGCCATCGACAGCGTACAGGACAAAGACCGCATGGGTGGCGGGCGGCAATTGCCTGAGCAGCTGCAGGATCGCTGCGGCATCTGTTTTTTCTATGATACTGTTATTGACAAACGGTTCTTCCGCCGCCTCCAGCTCCAGGCTGGTAAAGCGGCTGCGTTGTTTGATATGATCCAGCGCCTCGTTGATCACGATCTTCTTGAGCCAGCCGTGCACATTGCCTTTTGTGGCATCGAAGGTTTGTATGCTGCGGAACATTTTCACGAAGGCCTGGGCCAGGATATCGCCGGCTTCATGTTCATCGGCGACATAGCGCATGGCAACGGACATGGCAAAGCCATAGAGCTGCCGGTACAGCTGTTCCTGCGCTTTCCTGTTGCCTTTGCGGCAGTCTTCGATGATATGGATTAAATCCTGTTCCAGTGCTTATCCTGTATAATGTTCCGTCACCAACGCCGGGGCGCTGTTACCATTTAGCGTCGTTTACTTTCCTGGCGAGTATCGCCGTACCGATGGCGCTGATGTTCAGTTTCTCTGCCGGGTCCAGTTCATTATAGAACCAGATGTTCCGGTCGATCAGGTCCACGATGGCCACCACACCGGCGCTGGTGCTCAGTTCATAGCCCGACAATAATTTAAACGGCAGCTGGCCTGTTTTGCCATTGGACAATTCCGTTTTCCGGAGGCTCAGCGGATGGATGAAGAGGGTATCGCGGCCATTGGTGGCCAGGCCCGCGTCCTGCTGCTTGATAAAGGTAAACGGATTAGGGTCGCGCTCCGCCTCACGATCGTAGATATTCGTCATCATCAGCTCCCAGTCTTTACTGTCCTGCGTAGTGTCCGCACTGATCCATGCTGAAAACACATAGTTATAATGCTGCAATTGCTCGAAACTGCTGAACAGGCCATGGTAGCGCGTCATCTCTATCTCCAGCTTTTTGGTCACCTGTTTTTCCCTCGCATATACCGCGGCATAATTTTTACCGTCCGTGATGGTATAACGGAACTTCGCTTTCTCGTTCTCGATCGTCTCTCCTACCTGTACGCCCACTTTATTCAATACCAGGTTCTCCAGGAAAAAGCCGCGGGTACGCCCCCAGCCGGGATAACTGACATGCGCCCCTCTTTTGATTTTGGAAGTGCTGAAATTGGCAAACGACATTTTGTTGCCCCTGGCGCCCGCTACATGCTGCATGGTAGCCTGTTGCCTGAATGTTTCCGGGACGGCCAGCTTCATGGAAGTACCACAAGCCGTGAGAAAAGCGATGCCCAATACTACTAATACCTGATTCTTCATACTACAGATTGATATTGCAATTTATTTATTCCACTTATTTATTTCAGGCCAGCCAGCGCGGACCTTTTATGTAGTACCCCTGATTTTCGGGAAAGGTTGGGTATCCTCAAAAAAATATATTTTTTTCTTCTCTCCCAACCATCGGCATTTTTTGAGGGTACTACTATCAACACAAAGTTTATCCACTCAAATCAATCGAATAGTATGAAAACAATGTCTATGAAATGGGCTTTACTCGTAATCGTTAGCGGCGGCATCCTGCTTTTCTCCTGCAAAAAAGATAAAAGCGCCGACAATGGCAGCAGCTGCAGCAAAACACTGGCAGGCCTTTCCGGCTCCTACAAATTGATCGCAGCACAGTACAGATCCAGCGCCACCGCCACGCCGGTCGACTATTACGCGCAAATGGAAGCCTGCGAAAAAGATGATATCCTTACCCTCAAAAGCGACGGCACCTATCAATACAGCGATGCCGGCACTCCCTGCACCGACCAGGCCACCGATCACGGCACCTGGCAAGTTAGCGGCAACACCCTCACCAGCGACGGCGTTCTGCATGGCACCATCGGCAGCTACGATTGCAAAACACTGGTGTATTATATAGACAATGCCCTTACAATCGGCGACAGAATAACCTTTACAATGGTACGTCAGTAGCTACCTATTTACAAAAAAATGCGGACCGGCGCCTGCCAGTCCGCACTTTTTTCTGAAGAAACAGCTATTTGTTAGCTGGCTCCCATAATTCAATTTTGTTACCCTCTATATCAAGAATATGAACAAACTTCCCATAGTCATACGTCTCTATTTTATCCAGCACCGTCACACCCTCTTCCTTCAAAGCCGCTACCAGTGCCTCAATATCCTCCACCTGGTAATTGATCATAAAATCCTTTGTTGAAGGCGCAAAGTATTTGGTATTGTCGGCAAAAGGGCTCCATACCGTATATCCCTTCTTCGTTGAATCCTCCGCCTGCCGCCATTCAAACTTGGTCCCATACTGATCCGCCCCGAAACCAAGATGGGTCTGATACCATTGTTTAACTTTCTCGGGGTCATTACACTTAAAGAAAATACCGCCGATACCTGTTACTCGTTTCATGTTGTTGTGTTTTAGGGTTGCTTTAGTGAATACTGAATTGAATGCAAAACCAGCACTGAATGATGTGGCAAGCGCTACTATTATTAATGTTCTTTTTTTCATTTATTGCTATTAAACATTGATAATAGCCCCTAAGATACACACAAAATCAAAATGAATAACGTAAGCCCAACTGCCCCTGCGCCCGCGAGCTGAAATAGTCTGTAGACCAGGCTTTCCCCGGATCTACAAACCTGAACACAGGATAGTTACCCATATTCTGTTTCGGCGGGAACAAGGCCGGCGCAAGACCTACGCTGGCAGTAGAGTTGAAAGTATTGGGAGAGAAATATACCTGTCCCCAGCTGCTGTTGATCAGGTTAGCAATGTTCATCACATCCAGCGTAAGCGTGATGAAACGGCTGCTCCCCGCAAAATGGAACTCCTGCGCCACATGCAGATCGGCTGTAGTATTCCAGGGCGTGCGGCCCGCATTGCGCTCCGTAAACTGGCCACGGCGGCCACTCAGGTACTTGCTGCCATCAATATAGCGATTAAAACCCGCCGCCTGCTGCGCAGCCGTAACCGTAGCGCCGCCAGCATCGGTATAATCCTGGAAGAAATGCACCGCTTCCTCTTCTTTGGGAATATAGGCCAGACTTACCTGCTGCGGCAATCCCTGTATACTGTTGTTCACAATGCCATATGTAAACGGACTGCCCGATTGCGCACTCACAAAGAGATTCACATTCGTGGTCCAGGTTTCGTTCCAGGCATGCTGATAGCCGATATTGAGAATAATACGATGACGTATATCAAAGTTGGACCACGCCAGGCCCGCATTGTTGGGATTCAGCGCCTGGTTCAGCTGCCAGTTGCTTTCCATCGAGTTACGGATGCCGTTGAAAGCATCCTTCGATTGCCCATAGGTATAGGCCAGGGACGTATTCCAGCCGCCGCTGAAACGTTTGCTGGCAGTAGCAGTAACAGAGAAACGGTATCCCAGGCTGGTATTGCTCAACTCATACGCATTGGCAAAACGGGGGTCTACTGTGCCGCTGTACACCGGCATTTGATGCGATGCATCAAAACCATAGTAACGCGGATTATCGATGATATTCACCTGCTGAAAATAAACGTCGTGGATGGTTTTGGTGTACAAACCTTCTATCCCCAGCTTGTAACCGGCATTACTGGTGTAATCCAGCGCCAGACTGGCACGCATCACTTTAGGCAGGGTGAAGTGATTATCTATCAGATCTACCTGCGTTTTACCTGCATGCGGATTATTGGTCACTACACCGTTTTGAGAGATGAAATCCGCCATACCATTCGGTCCCGGTTTCACAGGGTCTGACCCTGGTGCAAAAGGCTGCTGGTCGGCCTTCTGATCGTAGGCGCCATAATTCACACCGGTGTTGTAAAAGGCGTAACCGAGCCACGCGAGCGGTATACGGCCGGTAAACAGGCCCGCGCCGCCGCGCAACACCAGCAGGCCATCGCGACTAAGATCATAACGGAAGCCGATACGGGGAGATACCTGCGGACGATCCAGGTAGTTGTTAGTGATCTGCCGCATCGGCGTATAGTCGTAGGTGTTACCAAAGTAGCTATCGGTATAGGCGGTCCTCACTTGCTCGCTCAAAGGCTGCTTGTGCGGCACAAAGCTGTAATCCACGCGGATACCGGGTGTGATACGGAACCTGTCGGAAAGCCGGATTTCATCCTGGAAATAGGCGCTCAGCATGTTCACATCAAATACAGCTTCGGGGTGCGATAAAATATAATCACGCGAGTTGTTATGATAGTTGTAGTTGCCTCTTACGCGATAAGGATTGCCATTGAGGAAATCTTCGATGCTGAGGTAATCCACCCTGCCGTTCCAGGCATTTACAAAGCCATAGCTCACATGATACAGCTCATTGTGCGTACCAAGCAACAGTGTGTGTTTTCCGCGCTGCCAGGTGAGGTTGTCGGTGATCTCCCAGGTACGTTGTTTCATGTTGAAGATAGATGCTTCCCTGTCGGTGCCCAGGTAGATGGTGGTACCGGGCGTGCGACCCATGATCTGTATCTGCGGCAAAGCCGGATCTGCCAGCGGATCTCGGTAATCGTGGATGCTGGTATAGCCAAGGATCAAACTGTTGGAGAAGCCGCCATTGAAATGTGTTTTCAACTCCGCTACCGTAGAGCTCTGGTTGTTGGTTTGGCGGTAAGCCATGGAGCTAAAACGGAAATCCATCTGGTCGCGGTCCATATTCACCGCGCGTGATAGCACGGTGTTATTACGTACCGACAGCTGGTTGTGTTCATTGAGGTTCCAGTCGAGACGGTTAAAATATTTCTCCGAGCGCGCATAGCTGTTATAAGCGCCGGCTGTACCCGGATCGAAGATATTACCATAGTGGTTCAATGTGAAGTTGCGGATATCATCTGCATCTTTGGCGCTGAAGATCTGCGCCGTTTCCGGTTGTCCGGCCATGAGCTGTGCGGGGTCCTGGCGGCGGCTGATCTCTTCATTTGTAAAAAAGAATAGTTTATCCTTGATAACGGGAAAGCCTAAACGAATACCTGCCTGGTAATCGTAAAAATCATTGTTCATCTTCCCCAGTGATCCTATCCTGTCTTTCCCGGTGATGGCGGCATTACGGCCATAGGCATATACGGAGCCGGTGAGCGTATTGGTACCACTGCGGGTAACGGCGTTGATGCTGCCGCCGGTGAAGTTACCGATCTTCACATCATAGGGTGCAAGGTATACCTGCATATCTTCGATGGCATCCAGGGAGATGGCATTGCTGCGGGTGCTGGAACCGGGTGTGCCCGAAGTGCCGGTGATACCGCCGGCAGAGGGACTGAAGCCGATCGCATCATTGTTGACCGCGCCATCTACAGTGATGTTGTTATATCGGAAATTGGTACCGGCGAAAGAATTGTCTTTGGAACCCTGTGGCACCAGGCGCGTGATGTCTTGCAGGCTGCGATTCACGGTGGGCAGGCTGTTGAGCTGTGAGCGCGTGATGTTCTGCGCGGCGCCATAGGTGTTGGCACGATGCGTGGCGGGTGTGGAACGTATCACGATCTCGCTGAGCTGTTTTTGTTCTTCTGCCAGTATAAACACCAGCTGTTGCGGCTCTCCGAGCCTTACGGTGAGCTGGTCCATCACGGCGGTTTTTCTTCCTACCATACTTACTGTGACCGTGTAAGGGCCGCCTATGCGGAGGCCTGGCAGGAAGAAACCGCCGGTTTTGTCGGCATGGGTACTGTACTTTGTTCCGGATGGCTGGTGAATGGCAACGATAGTAGCACCGGGCAGCGATTGCCGGCTGCTGTCGGTAACACGTCCGGTAAGACTGCCATCCGTTTGTTGCGCGCTGGCCGGGAAGATGGCGCAGCAGCACCATAATACCACGGTCAGAAAAATATGAATGCCTTTGTTCATAGCTTTATTGTGTTAATACCCTCGAAATACTGTGTACTACGCCATTTGCAGCCAGTATATTTTTTCGGGAGAGTGAAGCATTTTGTATATAGATGCCTGAAAAGCGGCCGGGCTGCGTATTATCCGGCGCCAGGGTGATGGTAGCATTCGCGCCGTTCAACATATGTTCTATGAAGCGGTTGCTGCGCACATCTGCTTTCAGGATATAATCGTAAGTGAAATTCCTGCCGGCGGCGATATGCGCTTGTACCATGCTTTTCAAGGCCGATGGATCCATGTGGTAGATGCTGTCGGTAGTGTTGATGCCGATGGCCGCAAAGGCGCTATTCACCGGTGCAAATACCGTATAAGGGCCGCCAGCCTGGTATTCCGCGGCAAGGCCGCTTTGGATCACGGCAGCATTGAAGAGCGACAACTGCGGATCGCCGGAGATAGCCTGCTGGATGTGGCTATACACCACAGGATTCAATATACCATCCGTTACATTCACGAGGCCATTGGATGCAGGTTTATCGTAGATGCTGATGCGGACGCCATTCACCACCACGGCCGTATCGCGGCTGTTGATCCAGTGGGTGATATAAAGCGGCTGGCCACTCATAGTGGTGAACAGCTGGTTAAAGGCCAGTGGCAAGGAATCCAGGCGCACCCTTCCCCGGATGATATGATAAGGTACGATAGCGCGCATCGAATCCAGTGCGCGGATGATGGCGGTGCCGGAGGTAAAGCCCGCCGCCGTGAACGCATTATTGGAAGGACCGAGCAAAGTATAAGGCCCCGGCGTGCTCAGGGTATCGTTATAGGTAGTGGCCACCAGTGCGTATTTGAACAGGGAGAGACTGAAATTACTGTTCACCACGGCGGTGATGCCATTCTTCGCGTAGATATCTTCCGGCAATATCTTATCCTTTGTACAGGCCGCCAGCAGCGCGATCCCTGTTATAGCGGCAAAAAATCTTTTATGTAGCATATGCGTCATTTCTTTTACGGCGTGGGTAATAACAGGTTATCTACCCGGTGTATCACACCGGTGAGCGTAGTGATATCGGAAGGGCCGATGATGGCCGCGCCCCGCCCGGATGGCGCATCCTGGCGATGCAGGATCACCTGGCCATTATTAACCTGCACGAACAATGCCCCCGGCGCCGGGCTGTTGCTCAGATTTATTTTATACAATCCATAACGCAGATCAAATGAATAGAGATAGCTCCAACCCGGGTTGGTATTGAAGTTATACCAGCTGTAGAGGATATGGTTCACCAGGATAGAATCCATATTGGTGGCTCCCCAGCTACCGGAGGCGGCGGCTGATCCGTCGATATATTTATTGATATCATCGATGCTATTGAAGCCTGCTTTCCTGAATGCATTGTTCTCCGGCGCAAATACGATGGCAAAAGGATCGCGGCCGGATTCGCCATATGCGCCGATAGCCAGCACCAATGCTGAAGTATCATTGAATACGCCCAATGTACCATTCTCACTATACACCGTATTACTCTTCTTCAATGCCGCCATGTAAAAACTGAAACTGGTATCGCTGCTCAGCACCTGGTAGCTTTCATAAAAAGGTTTGACGATAAGCGTGTCGATCAGGAAGAGGGCGCCATTGGTAGCAGGGATGGCGGGCGCTTTACTGACCGGCAGGCCGTTTAAACGCAATGTACCCTTAGACAAACCCACGATCAAACGGTAATAATAGTAAGCATTATAAGCTGCCTGAAATGGCGAGGGTACCTGCGAGCGCGTAATGTCCCTGTCGGGGTACATCAGCGGATAGTAAGTATTTTCACCACTCATGTCAGTAACGCCGGCTGCCACGCCACCGGGAATAATGAGGTAGCGGATGAGGGAATCCAGCACGGCTACTGGCGCCGTATTGATATTATCGGCTGTATAGCCCGCAGCCTGAAACGCTTTGTTGGTGGGCACAAACAGCGTGTAGGGCGCATTGCTGCTGTTGGCCGCGAGGCTGTCCATATACTGCTGGATCTGTGTGCGGCCCAGCGCCGTGCGATAGATCGACGCTTCCGGTATGGAATCCAGCAACTGCGACAAGCTCTTAGTGACGCCGGTATAAGGCAGCTTGTTGCCTACCGGCCTGGGCGGCTCTTCTGTTTTGGAGCAGGCGGCAGCCAGCATCAGCAGCAGGGCTAGCCCCAGCATCTTCCACCTGTTATGATCTCTATTCATAAAAATATCTTCTTTTTCGTTTATTCGTTAACGTTATTGCTTCATCACTTTGTCAGGCATCACCAGCAGGTCAGACATCAGGTGCACCACACCGTTGGTACAGGTGTAGTTGATATAAGTGCCGTTCAGGGTGTACAGGAAAATGAGGCTATTACTTTCACCGGTGAAGGCAACGCCCTGGAAGCCGTAAGGCATATCAGCCAAGGGTCCTACCGATTTCATATCATTGATCGCTATAGATGCATTGGTTACTACGCCCACGCCGGAACCAAAAGGCTGCTGGCACATAATCAGTTTATATTTCGGGTCCTGTAATTGAAAAGGCAGATAGATAGCGCCGTTCCGGAGTTGTGTGATATCCAGCACAAACAAGTGGTTGGGGGTGAGAAAATAACCACCGAACAGCACAGGATCGTAGTAGCTGGTATCCATGCGACTGATGCTATCCAGCGTAATGCCGCGGCGTTCGAAGCAGGAATCCATGGGCGCATACACTGTGACAGGCCTGTCGGCATTGAGTTGATCCCAGTAGCCGAATTTTTTCAGTCCGGCTACCAGATGCGAAAATTGCGGTCTTCCGGAGAGGAAAGCCTGTACCGTTTGCGGCAGCACTTTCAAGGTGTTGGACAAGGGATAAACAATACCATTCAGCTGTGTAGCGCCATAGGAGGCCGTTGTAGCATTGCCGAGCACGGGTTGCTTCTGTACATTCACCCCGTTGATAGTGAAGGCCGCCGAAGGATCTGCATTGCTGCGGGAAAGATACAGCCGTGTGCCGTTCAGGTTATCGTAACGGTTATCGGACGATAAGGGAATGGTATTGTAGAACTGTTTGCCGGGGATGATATGTGTTCTTACAAAATAACGGAGACTGTCTGCCGGCCAGGCGTCAAAATCAGCGGCGTTATATACGCCGTCTTTATTGAAAGCGCTGTTCACGGGCGCCAGCACGGTCAATGCGTTATTAGCCTGGTTCAATGTATCCATCAGGCCCGTTTTGCGCACGGCGGCAGCAAAGAGCGAGAAATCGAAATTGTTGCTCAGGTAATCACTGATGGTGCCTGCGGCCTGTGCCTGTTGCTGCGCTTCGAAGTCCGGCTTCTTGCAGCTCCCGGCCAGCAGCCATGCGATTATGATCCAGCAGGCGTATATATGTTTATTCATTTGCATCGTATTATTATGTTTGACGATAAAGTATTTCACTTGGCCGGTGGCGGATAGTTACGTTGTACGCTCATGAGGTACACCTGTCCATTGATGATCTCAATAGTGCTGATGGTAGCGAAAGAGCGCTGTGGGTAAGGGCCGGAAGCGGTGTATTTGATCAGGTTAGGCAGCCAGCAGCTGGCGATATAGCTGGTGAAATTTACCCTGGGAACACTTCTTCTCGCAATACCCTGGGGCGGCGTTCTACCATCATTGCTTACATTGCCGCAGCCGATCGCACCATATTGCGGGTTGGCTGTGGCCATACCACCGTTATCATCTACCGCTACCTGGCCGGGAACCGGCGTCAGGCCGGGTTGCATCAGCACAAACAATTCCCACTGCGTGCTGAGAATACCGCCGGTAGTATCCGGCGCTGCAAACATCGGCACAGGATGATAAGGCGCCACGCCTGAAACATGCGACCTGACAAGCGTTCCAAGCGATATATTATTATAGCCGGGGATCAACATGCTCCCAACAGTGGCGCCATTGACATAGGGATAAGCGCAATCGTCTTTATACAGTGAGTAGAAGATATTCATGGTATCGCCAAAAGGCGTACACTTGTTGCTGGCGTAGTAATACGACTGCACACCGAACGTTGATGGAGCACTGGCGGCATAGCCTGCTGCGCTCAGGTTGTAAAAATTGACATACATCATCGAATCCGAGAAAGGCACTTTGGCAAACTGCTCCTGGCGCAGGTATAAAGTGATGGGCAAAGGATATTGCGTGGAGACCGTTTTCTGCAACACTTCCATGGTGTAGATCTCCCCTGGTTTAAAGTCAATGGTACTGTCTACCAACAGGCTGCGGCGCTCACGTTCCTGCAAATCGAAAAAAGGCATCTCGCTGATCGGGCGGCTGTAAAACACCACGCGGTGTTTGCCGGAAGGTATCTGCGCCCAGCTGGACAAATTGATACCGTTCACGATCGGCGCTACCAGCACTTTTTTGTTACCCGGATATTCGGTGTTCTTGTAAGAGGTGCTGCCTGCATTGGCCGGATATGGCGCTGCATAAGGGCTGCGGCGATCCAGGTGATCGCCGATAATTTTCCCGCCGGTGATCAAGCCAGCGGCATCGTATTCCGGGTCTATCACCATCGTCAGAAATGGCGGCGGCTGGTCTTTCGTGGTAACGTTCACCTCATAGTTCAAACTGTTGAACACCCGCAGGTAGGCCGCCTCTGGTATCACATTGTATTCAGTTTTGCGGCAGCCCGCCATGATGAGCAGGCAACAGCAAAACAGGATGTTATGAAAACGTGTCATCGTATAAATGCTTGTCGTTTGTTACTGGTTATGTTTTATCACGATCATCTTGGGATGCTGCCCCGCCTTGCTGCGCCCTATCAGCGCTACCGTGTACACACCCGGCTCGGCGCCGTAGTTGCCATTGTAGAAATAATAGTTTGGCATCCTTACGAAATCCATAATGGTAAGCGCCGGCACATCCGTGAGGCGGTCGCCGGGCATCACACCGGGTTGCGAGCGATAGGCCTGTACATTGCCGCCGGTGATGACCTTCAGGTCCACATACGGATAAGGCGCCACAGTAGCGGCAGGCGCCTGCCCCGGCTGCAATTGCTGCGCGGCAGCGGCGGCAGAGAACATCCCGTCCTGGAACAGCGCGCCGTTGATACCGGTGAAGGTGACATAAGGCAGGTCAGGACACAGGTTCAGGAAGCGCGTTTGCACCAGCATATTGAATTTGAGCGGATCGTAAATATTGTTGGCGGCATCTGATCCATCAGGGTTGGCGCCTTGCACCCTGATACCGCCCATATTGTTGGCAACTACGGTGATGGCGGCATTGCCGCTGACATCCGGGTACACCCAGAGGCTCAGGTTATCGCCGCCTTTGAGGTCTATATTTTTTTCTACCAGCACTTTGCCAGTCGCGTCCATCACTTTTATCGTGTGTGCGCCAGTCACCAGTGTGCTGTTGCTGCCGCCTTTTCCATAGGCTGCGGTGGAGGCGTTCGCGCCATCTACCTGCCATTGTATATTTCCATCTACAAAAGCATTCACCAGTTGCACATGGCCATAGGTGACATTAACAGCCGGCGTGATATCGGTGATGACAGTAAAACAATTAGGATACAGTGGATATTCCTTATAGCCGTAAGCGCCGAAGCCTATTCCTACCGCTAACGTATACACGCCGCCGGGCTGGAACGTTTGCACCGGGCTGTAATATACCTGTGTGCCTTTCAATGAAAAGTTATCTTCGGAAGTGGCTTCGGTGAGCGTAGGCGTTTTGCCGGGTATCTGTAAATTGCTGCCATCGATCAGCACTTTAAACTGATAGGTACCATATGGCAGCTCTATATAATCGGACCATTGATGATTTCCGATACCGGAGGTAGTGTTGCTCACCGGTGTGCCATCAGCATAGGCCAGCGACAGTGTACCGCTACCGCCATTCCCCAAGGCGGTGCAGAGATTGACGAGTCGTATCCGGATATGATCCGGTGCAGACGGCAACACAGTGGTGCGCGGTACGCGGCTGACAGTGTAGATCCCGTTCTTCGCTTCTGCGCTGGTGCCGAGATAATAATCCCAGGGATGATTGTAATCATCCTGCACCTGGAACGAATCCGTCATGATATCCGGTGCGGGCGCGCCTTGCGGCAAACCGGTTTTGATGGTGGCCTGTCCTTTGCCATCTAGGAATTGCTGTGGCAGGAACCAGGCGCCGCTTAATTTGCCGGTGCTCGGGAAATACGGCGTTGGGTAAGGCACGTCCGGCAGGGAACTATTAGCAGGATTGAAATGCCAGCTGGTGACTTTAACGCCGTTCACCATTACATCGCTGTTGGTGAAGGTTACCAGTCGCACGGTAGATTTGGCCATGTTACTGTAATCCGGCTCATTGCCTGCGCGCACGTCTGATTTGTCTTTGCTGCAGGCGGCCGCCAGCAGCAGGATGCAGGCCATCGCGGTATGATAAAAAACTTTTGTAGTGGTGTGATGCATAATTTCCATTTTTTCAGAACAGGTTATAAGTGAGTCCCAGCATATATTCCGTGCCACGGCGATAACTTCTTCTGATATACTTTGTACCATAATATTTTCCGCCTGTTCCGGGATTGCTGTATACTTCTTCAAAAGCGCTGTTGAAAAGATTTTTGGCATAGCCCTTTATCACGAGCCTTTTGGCGAGCTTCTGGCTGAATACGAAGTCCAGCAAGGGCACCGGCCGGCTGTAGAGATCAGGCGCGCCATCCATATTTACCTGTATCAGGCGCTCCCCTACCAGGTTGAAAGTGAGGGTGACATCGGTGCCATACTTGTTATTGGTATAGTTGAGGAAGCCATTCACTGAATAAGGCGCCTGTTCAAACAAGGGGCTTCTTTCGGGCGACTGCCGGTCGATGATGCGTGCGGCTTCCAGTCTTTCGCGGTTCTTGCGCACATTGCTCGATGCCATCATGAGGTTGGAACCCAGGAAGAAATTATTCAGCGGGCGCCAGAGCAGGCCGAGGTTCTTCACGATCTCTAACTCTATCCCCCATACATGGCCGGTATTAGGATTGTTCTGATAGGCCACTGTGGGGAATTCCGGGTAGGTGGCATTTACGCCGTCGGAGTTTTGTATAAAAACTTTTTCGAGCTGGTTGTTGATCTCTTTGGCAAAAACAGAAGCAGCCAGCACTTCTCCTTTATGCGGAAACCATTCCCAACGGAAATCGTAACTCCTGGTTTGCTGGTTCACCAGGTGCGGATTACCTACTACCAGGGCTTGTTGAAAGGGATCGAATTCGAACACGCTGGTCAGCTCGCGTATCTCGGGCCGCGCCAGCGAGGTGCTGTAGGCGAGGCGGAAGTTCATCATATCATGTAAAGAATACGTGAGATTGGCCGAGTAGTAAGGTTTGTAGCCGGTGGTGTACCGGGATACCGGGTCCGGATATACGAGATTTATCCCTCCTTCCGAAAGCGATGGGTCGATGTAAATGCCGGCGGTGTCGACTTTACTTTGAATATTGGTCCTTTCAAAACGCACCCCGCCAGTGAGACGCAGATCTTTAAGGAGATGCAGATCCAGCATACCATAGAAAGCGTTGGTCTCATAAAAACCGATGTAGTTGTTGGGAGATTTTCTGATGTTATACAAAAATCCGCTGGCCAGTGGCATGCCTTCCGGCGTGCTGCTGCCAGGCAAATGAATGCCCACCTGGTCGTATCCTACGAGCCTGTCGAGATTGCCGTATACCTGGTACAAGGGATACTGCTTCAAGGTTGAGAAGCTCGAACCCGGTAGGGAGAGCACATTCTCATTGAAGTGGCGTTCGCGGTACAGGTAGTTCACGCCTGCCTTGAAAGCCTGATCCAGTCCGCGTATGCCGAATGGCAATGTCACATCCGCCTTGTAGTTGTAATTCGTTTCGTTCATATCGCGGAAGCGGCGGCCATTGGGATCGGCCTGTATCTTGCCATAGGGGCCATAGCCATTCACATAGCCGGATACCAGCGCGTAATAATCCGTAACGGCCATATAACGTGCGCCATTCACATCGGGTGCAGGCAACTGGTAATAGCCGCCACCGGCAGGACGGTAGTCGGCCAGGTTCACGAAACGGTAATCCGGATCATCCTGCGTGGAACGCGACGAGGCGCCGTTGTAACTCAGGCGGGGCGCGTATTTGCCGGTACCGAATTTATGTTCGCCTTGCAGGTTGAGCGTATTGAAAGTGCGCCAGGTTTGTTTCAGAGAATAGATGTTGCTGTATACCGGTCCGTTGAGGCCCGTTACATAAGCGTATTGCCCGGTAAGACTGGTCGCCTGCGTTTCTCCGCCCCAGCTGCCCATGTATTGAAAACTGATCTCATGTTCAGGACTGAAACGATAGGCCAGGCCGCCTAACAGGCCATAGTTCAGCGTTTGCGTGCCAGTGTTCTCTTTATAACCAACATATTTTCCGAGGTTAGGCGTGTTAGGGGTAATGTAGGCCGGCACATTGCGCGATTCGTCGATAGATGAATTGCCTGTCATCACACCCTGGTAGATGCTGTATTGATTCAGCGCACCGTCGGTCACATCAGTGGTGCGGTTGTAATAACTGCCGCTGAGGATAATACCGAGTTTATGTTGTTTGAAGAGAGATAAAGAATTGCCGTAAGTGATATTGTAGATGCCATTCAGCGGCGCTTTTTTGTAACGCGTGGTGAGTATGGGATCAAAGCGATGCATGATGTTGTTAACATCGTTGATCTGCGCGAGGAGCGACGGATCATTTTTAGCGGCAGCCGCCAGTTGTTGTATCTGTGAAAGGCCGCCGGGAAAGCGTTTGTCGAGATGAAGGAATTCGGGTTGCAGGTCATGTTCCTTTATCTTCCCGCCGAAAAATCCCATATCGCTGTTGTAAAAACTATTCACCTTGCCGCCTATCCCGATGTTGGAATTGGCGCCTGTTTCCGCGGTAAAGCTGAGTGTTTGTTTGGTAGGGATAGATAGCGTTTTCAATTCCACGATACCACCGGAAGCATCTGCCGGTTTATCCGGCGTCATGGTTTTGAATACCACAATATTATCGAGCAGGTTAGCAGGTACAAGATCCAGTGGAATGGTGCTTCTGTCGGGATCAGAGGAAGAGAGGCGGATACCGTTGAGTTGCCCGATCACGCTACGGTCGCCGAGACCTCTCACCGCAACATATTTATCATCCGTTACGGTAACGCCGGACACCCTTTGCAAAGCTTGTGTGGTGGTGATGCTCGCTGTCTTCTCAATATTTTCTGCGGAGATACCATCAGATACCGTAGCAGCGCGTTGTCTTTCACTTAACAGCGACGCTTCATTATTCAGATTGCGGCGGGAGGCTACCGTTACGCCGGATAAGGTTCTGTTATCGGCCACCATCCGGAGGTCCAGCGGGATATGCGTATTGGCGGTGATCACTTGGCTGGCATAGCCTGCGTGGGAAAATACCAGCAGGTCCTGCGCTGCTTTTGTTGGCAGTGAAAAATTTCCGTTGGCATCGGTGGAGGTAGCGCCGTGGCCTTCCTGTGCATACACTTCTACATGCGCGAGGGGCTTGCCTGTTTTGGCATCGGTGATATGTCCTTTGAAAGTGTGCAGGCCGGTAGTATCGTTGCCGGATGCCGGCATGTTGCTGGTTACCTGCACGGATATATTATTACCAGACACCTTGAAATCCAGTGGGGCAAGGGCTTTCAGCTTTTGCAGCGCTGCGCCCAAAGTGCCGCTGGCACTGAAGCTGGCCACTTTGATCCTTCCCAGTTCAGCGGCGGTGTAGTAAAACGAGCAACCGGATTGCTGCGCCAGTGCAGTGATGATAGCCAGCGCCGTCGTCTTGTCCTGTTTGAGGTCTACCCTTTGCTTTAAACTGCCTATCTGTGCATAGCTGGCGGATACCAGTTGCAGGAGCAGTAAAGACAATAGCATAGCCTGAAGGAACCGGCGGGGCGCCAATTTCTTTTTAATCTTATGATCCATTTTTAAACTTGTTGAAAAGGGTTGTTTACCGCTTGTTTATATATACAATACCATTTTTAGTAGTGTACGTCAGTTTGTGAATGAAAAGGATATTGTCCAATACTGTTTGCCAGTTGCCGGGTTGGAAATCGCCGGTTACTCTTTTGTTCTTCACCAGTTCTTTACTGTATTGCAGCGTTATGCCATACTTGTAGGCGAAGCGGTCCAGCACATCGGCCAGTGGCAGTTCTTCAAAGATCAGGTGACCATCAATCCAGTTGCGGACCATGCCGGCGGCGAATGGCACCACGCCCCATTTTTTATTGTTCCGGGAATAGCGTAACATTTCATTCGGATGCAGCAGCGTATAGTTGTCAGTGCGCGTATCTTTCACGGCTACGGCGCCATGTACGAGCGCCACCCTGATCTCGGCTTCGCCGGGATAGGTTTCTATGTTGAAGGCAGTACCCAACACTTTTGTTTCAATATTTTCTGATGCCACGATAAATGGACGGGCATCATCTTTCGCGATCTCGAAATAACCTTCGCCGGTCAGTCGTACGCATCGTTTCTCTTTATTGAACTCATCTTCTATGTATTCCAATCTCGAACGGGCATTCAGCCACACATCCGATCCATCGGGCAGTTTGATATGTTTGGCATTTTTATCGGTAGCGGCAATGGTGGTGTATTGCGGATCCCGTGCTTGTTGGCGTTGATGGCGGTGCAGCAGGAACCAGGATGCAAACGTTATTACCACTACTGCGGCGGCGGCTCTCCAGATAGTGATCACAGAACGGCGGTGCGGCGGCGCCATGGCTTCCGGCTTGCTTTCCATGATGCGGGAAAGCATAGCCATTTTCTCCGCTTGTAAAGTTTCTTCTGATAAATGTTCATCAGCAATGTCCATGAAAAGGATCCAGCGGCGGATCATCTCCGCCTCTTCTTTGGTGGCAGTGCCTTTAAAAAGGCGTTCCAATATTGCTACTGGTATTTGTTTTTCCGGTTCCATACATAGCGTTAGAGCACGGAGTGAAAAAAGTCCCGGGTATTTGATGTTAAGAAATTATTACCAGAGATTAATCTTCCAGCAGGAAGAGGATAATAGGTAACAGCGCGGTGGCAGGATAGGAATCGGCGAAGTCTTTGAGCCGGCGCATGGCATCGCTCAGCTGGTTCTTGACGGTTTTGGGGGCGATAGCATACAGGGTGGCTATCTCTTCAATGGATTTATTTTCATAACGACTGAGGATAAAGATCTGTTTCATGCGCTCGGGCATGCGGTCCAGCGCGCCCATGATGGCGATGTTGATGGCTTCTATCTCTGCTTCAATATCCTGTGCATTATAATCGGGTGATATCGCGATCTCGTTTTCAAGATATGCCTGGAAATGTTGCAGATGTTTTTCGTTCAGTCCTTTGGAGCGCAGGAAGCCGAAGATGCGGTAATAGAGGCAGGTGATGAGGAAAGAGCGGGTTTTCGGCGTATCGAGCTGCAGGGTAGGCCACTGCTGCCATACATAAGTGAAGGTATCCTGTACAATATCCATTGCATCCTGCGTGTAGCCGATCTTCTTATTGGCAATCCGGTAAAGGGTATCCCAATAGGTAAGATAGATGTCTTTGAACAAACGCTCGTCAGCAGTATGGTATTTTGTTGAAGATTCCATGAGCAGAACAAAAGTAAAATAGTTGCCTTTACATGGGTATAGGTGCTATGTTAAGAATTCATTAAGCAGTTTATGCTATTTTCCGATGATCGCCTGCCGGTGCGCCAGGCCCCAGTAGTGTAGTTCAGCGATCAACTTTTCCAGCGAGCGGCCGTGGGCGCTGATGGAATATTCCACCGATGTTGGAAAAGCGTTTTGCACTTCGCGGTGGATCAGCTTATTGGTTTCCAGGCTTTTTAGTTCTTTGGATAATATCTTGTCGGAAATACCTTCTACCTCTTTTGAAAGTTGCCGGAAGCGTTTCGGCCCGGACGAAAGCGAGAACAGTATCAATAATTTCCATCTCCCTTCGAGTGCTTCCAGCGCGTCTTTGATGGAACGCATCGTTGCCGGGCAACTTTGTCCATTCAGCATAAATTGACAGGTTTGAGCGTGGGTGCGTAAACGTTACTATCTCAGCGGAAAGTGCTATCCGGGAGGAAAGCGCCGCGCGTGAGCCCAACAAACCTAGCTAATTTTGGCGCCTTAACAAAAAAGAAATGATAAAGCACATTTTCCTATGGATCGCGCAAGCTTTGCTGGCGGGCGTTCTGGGCTGGGCTGCCTGGATGAAATTCTTTCAACCACTTAAAGCGCTCGCCGCCAAATACCCCTGGATGGGACAGGCGCCTGTGGCCTTCCTGAAATTTACCGGTTTTGTAGACCTGCTCGGCGCACTGGGACTAATACTACCCGGACTGCTGGGCATCAGGCCTCAACTCACGTGCTACGCAGCTATCGGCGTAATGCTGCTGATGGTGGCCGCCAGCATCTTTCACATCGTACGTGGAGAAGCGCAGGTGATCGGATTCAATATCGTCTGCTTTTTTGTTGCAGGGTTTATCGCCTGGGGAAGAGCATAGTTTTATATCTTTGGCCTTGTAACCCGACGATAAAAAGGAAATACATGGCACCCGATCAACAATGGCTGGAAAAATACGCCAGGAACAAAAGCAAATTAACTCCGCCTTACAATCTCGAAACTTATTTTGAAGAAGAGGAGATCAGCGGCATCCCGCTGCGGCGTTTTTCTGTTGGCGAAGTATCGCTTCCCAGCGGCATGCTCCTCGTGCGTGATCCGCTGGCATGGATGCGCCGCGACGACCAGCCTTATCTTACCAAGGCGCCACAGGGAACATTTAATGTGACCATTGCAGCGACGATGGCGGAGGGCGACTGCGCCCGTTACGCTGCCGCAAAAGTGGATTTCACCGGCAGGCGTACAGTAAGACTGGAAGAAGCCCTGGTGGGTATTGAAGACCTGGAAAATATGGCGCCGGGCGAGTTCTTCGGATTTAATGTAGATGCGGGCCTCGCCACTATCGCAGATATCAAAACGAGAGATGCCTATTGCGATTTTAAAGACCAGTTCCATCGCGAGCATCCCGATGGCAATATCTACGATCATTACTTTGCCGCCTTGTTTGCAGATAGCTATGCGCAATATCCCGAATACCAGCGCAGTGGCGGCGACTGGATATCCTGGACGGTGCCCGGCACTGCTTACAAGATGCCTATTTTCGCCACCGGCTTCGGCGACGGCGCCTACCCGGTGTATTTCGGTTATGATGAAGACGATAAAATATGCGCGCTGTTCATCCAGTTCATCGATGTGGCACTGGCATATGGCGAAGAGGAAGAGGAAGAATAACGGTAAGGGGTATACGATCTACCAGCCGTATGGCGATCGCTGGCAGATTCTTTATTAATTCGTATCTTATATTCATGAAACAGCAAATAACTGATACGGAAGCCATCTACAAAGGCATTTTCGATATTGTGCGCAGCATTCCGAAAGGGCGCGTAACCAGTTATGGCGCGGTGGCCAAAGCGATGGGACTGAAATCCGGCGCCAGGATGGTAGGCCGTGCTATGGCCTTTACCAGCGGACAAAAGCCTGTGGTGCCTGTGCAGCGTGTAGTGAACAGCAGCGGCCACCTCAGCGGCGACAACGGCGCCCGCCAGAAGAAACTGGAAGCGGAAGGCGTGAAAGTGAAGAATGGCAAGGTGGTGAATTTTCAACAATTGTTCTGGGATCCGATCAATGAAATTGAATTGTAAATATGCTTGGTAACACCCTCGCCGATTTCTACGAACGCGACCTTCGCCAGCTGATCGCAGAGATCAACCTGTTCCAACAGGAAGAGAACCTGTGGAAAACGCAAGGCTCCGTGAAAAATTCAAGCGGTAATCTTGTATTACATATCATCGGCGGTACCAATTTCCTTATTGGCGCCACGCTGGCCAAAACAGCGTATATCCGTCATCGTGATCAGGAATTTACGCAGAAGGGGGTAGCCAGAAAGGAGCTGGTGGCCGGTCTGGAAGCCTTGATTCCCTTGATCAGCAACACACTGCGGCCTCTCACACCGCAAGATATGGAGGCCGAGTTCCCGATATTCTTCGACAAGCCACATACCACCATCAGCTATGTGCTGGTGCAGTTGTTATTACACCTGAACTATCACCTCGGGCAGGTAAATTACCTGCGCCGTGTGCTGGAATAGCCAGCCTCCGCCCTGCCGGCCTGAAATACCAGGATACTAGCGTCAGCACCAGCAATAACAAGGCAGGAAATATTTCAGCCGCCGGATGCCCCACCGCAATATGTGAAGCGATAGCGCCGGACGTGAGGAAGAAAAAGCCCGCATATGCCCACTCCTTCAGCAGCGGGAACCGTGGTACCAGCAATGCAATTACGCCCAATATTTTCCATACGCCCAGGATGGTGAGCAGATAAACAGGATACCCCAAATGAACGATGCCATATACCCCCGGAGGCGCCAGCGCTCCATCTGATTGTGCCCTGAATAACTGTGAGATACCGGTGGCGGTCATGCCCAAAGCCAGCCACAGCGTGGCGATCCAGTAAATGATGTTGTTTCTCTTTTTCATAGTGTGTTGTTTTTTGGATGGATACCTGCTCATGATGGCGGTTAGCTTATTAAACCGGTTGTCCCACATGCGGCGGAGGGATGTTATGAAATCGGTTTGTGCGTTATCCATCATGTAGCCATTTGACTACAAATATATGTGTAGTCATTTAACTACGCAAATTTTTCTTTTGAGGCTGGTGGGTTACGGAGCTGATTGCTGTGTAGATTATGTTTTGATACCCGGGGTACAAATGTTTTGATGCACAGGTGACACACGGGTGCATCTGTTTTGATGCACAGGTTGAAGCACGTTTTGACGCATGGGTTGCATCCGGGTTGTATCCGTTTTGATACCCGGGCTGACGCCCCTACCGGGGCTGATCGAAGCGTGTATTGATCAATGCGATTGATACCGCCCCTACGGGGCGGCATATTGGTAGATACGATGCCGGCTACCAATATATCGCCCCGTAGGGGCGAAAGCCCGGTAGATAAAACGTAGGCTACGCAGCATTCAGCTCCGTAGGAGCGATAGCCCGGTAGGCCCGGGCGTCAGCCCGGGTATCCGGGTATCCGGGTATCCGGGTATCCGGGTATCCGGGTATCCGGGTATCCGGGTATCCGGTATCCGGTATCCGGTATCCGGTATCCGGGTATCAAATACAAGCTACCAATACCAAGCCCCATAGGGGCGATAGATTTACAACGCCTTCGAAAAACAAAAAAGCCGCTATCACAGCGGCTTTCACAAAACGAAATGATAAATATCTTAATCATTCAATCCTTTTCCATCGAGAATCTGTGGCGTATACTTCTCCACCCTTGCGCTACGGGTTTTGGATTGTTTAGGCGCTGCAAAAAACAACAGGTATCCCCTTTGACGACCCGGCGTCAGCGCTTCGAAGGCGGCCTTCAAAGCGGGCTTTGCATCCAGCTGCTGCTGGAACTCTTCTGGAACAGGATATTCCGAGCTCTTTTTAAAATCTACTTTCAGTCCTGCCCTTTCTACTTCAATGGACTCATGAATATATGCTTTGATGATACGTTCCTTTTTTTTGATCTCCGCCAGGCTGGTGAAGCGGAGCTGGCGGCCCGATTGCACGTTTTCCGTTTGCTGCACCAGGATGCTTTCAGGATCAGCCATCAGTGCGCCTTTGAAGAACAAGAGCGCGCAATAGTCTTTGAAACCGTGCATCAGCACGATATTGCTTTCCTGGTAGGTGTAACAGGGCACGCCCCATTTCAATGTTTCGGTCAACTGGCAATCCAGTACAATCGTTCTCAATTGCTCAAACTCTTCCTGCCATTGTGTGGACCTGCCAATGAACTTGTCAACTTTTGGATTCATAACGTATAGTTTTAATAGCTACACTTCCGGAATAAAGGCAATGGCATCAACTTCTACCAGGTAGTCGGGGCGGGCCAGGGCGGCCACAAAGAAGCCGGTAATAGCGGGAGGGTTCTTCAATCCGCCCAGGTATTTCTGCGAAGCCTGAAATCCCTTATACAGGTCTTGCCCCTGTACAATATGAATCGTAAGTTTCACCAGGTTCTCGAAAGTGGCGCCACAGGCGGCCAGGGCGGTCTGCAAATTTTTCATCACCTGCTCTGTTTGTTCGCCTACCTCTCCTTTACCAATGATCTCTCCTTGCGCAGTAACAGCGTTTTGCCCGCCAATATAAATAGTTTTTCCATTTCCCTGTGTGATAACTGCCTGCGAAAATGCGGGATTTTTAGAAAGCCCGTCTGGATTGATGTATTGTACCTGGGAGTTCATAGTCGTGGATTTTCGGCAAAAATAGAACTAAATATTTACGGATTTCTTGATTTACGGATTTTTTGATTTTATCAGAGCGGAGATAAACGATGTTATCATCTCCGCTCTGATAAAATCAAAAAATCCGTAAATCAAGAAATCCGTAAATATCACTGGATGTCCGCATCACACGAATGCCCTTTGTCCGCTATGCTGATAGTACCGCCCACAGCGCATTTGCAAGTGCTGCATAACAACAGCACCCGCATGCCGTCGATCTCTTCTTTTTCTGCGGGGCTGTCCCAGGCCAGTGGTGCGGGCGTACAACGTGAGCGGGTGATCATGCAGGTACCGAAAGAAGGGATGTTCGCTTCCGGCGCTTTGTCCTGCTCTGTGGCAATGGGCTTGTCGTCGTAACAGGAATAATGCTGGCTGGTCACCTTCAGTGAAGCGGGCGCCGCTCCTTTGTCGCAGCGCAATTGCGCCGTTTCTGTAACGATATGCGGCATGATCAGCTATTGTTGTATTTGCGGTCTACACGTTTCAGCACTTTACCGCTTACCCCGTCGATGGTGATCTCTTCGACGATGTTAGGCATGCTGTTCCTATCTTTCAACCATAAGATTTTCCACAATGGCCCCAGGGTATCGGAGGTTCTGAATATAGACGTCTTCATTCCCTCATTTGGCTTTTCCGGTCCTTTCTCTATGGGGATACGCTCATTGGTAAGGAAACGGAAAACGTCTTCCAGCGTGTATCTGAAGGGGGTATCATAGTTGATGGACTTGCTCAGCTTTCCATCGGTCCCGAAATAATACCAGGTACCTTTTGTGAAGCCGCCGCGAACAAAACGAAGGCCTTTCGCCTTAATTTTTCCATCCGGATAAAACTCTTTGCTGATCTCGAAATAACTGTCGGGTAACATTTCCCGGCGTACATATCCGGCAACATCATCTCCAAAAATAACAATCCGGACGCCTTTGTCATTGGTTTCATCCAAAGAATATGATGTCCCGCTTACCATCTTGCCATCGGGGCGAGCCACTGCAGCCTGTGTTTTACGGCCTTTCTCCTGTAAAGTTTTAAGGTCGAGGGTTTCAAATGTATCGTTGATCAGAGGTTCCTGTGATTGCATAGTTGTTGTTTTTACAAGCGATGGCTGCGATGCTTGCGGGCCTTGCGCGTGGCAGGCCGCTACGCCGTGAATCAAAAAAATAAATACCAGAAATGTTTTACGCATCGTGTGTGTTGTTTATACTTTATCAGCGTGGGCATTGGCAATTCTCCATTGCCAGTACCATAATGTATAACGGGTGATGTTATTCCAATGAGAATAATCCATCAGGTTATCCGTTCGTTTTGACTTATACGTGAACAGGGCATTGGCATCCGCTTCCGCATTGGTGAAGGTATGCGGGAGCTTCAGGGAGTGCAGAAATTCATGCGCCGGCGTGGAAGCAATCGCACTTTTAAACAACACTACCTTATCGCCCAGTGAATAACCGTTCAGCAACTTCATCTGCCCGCTCTCCATCGCACCACCGCTGCCGCCAAGATAGAAGGCCTTAAAATAGTGATCGTACTTTGTACCAAAGCCTGGTATCTTCTTCAATACACTGTTCAGGTATTCCGACATATCCTTCGTGGATTTGCTATCATCGAAAGATACAATATTTGCACCACTTGTATAATTGCTGTTGAAATACGCATCTGCGGAGAGGTTGAGCGTAGTCGTCTCCACATGCGGATCAATATAAGCCTGGTTAAGTGAATGACGGAAGAGGTCCTCCTGCCCTGCCGCACTGCCGGATACGGTATTACCGTTGAGAGAAGTGGTCACTTCTACCAGCAGGATATTCTTCTTTTTCCGCCTGGTAGCATCGTTGGCCCACACGCATATCTTGCCGGCTATTGCCGTGGATTCCTTACCATCCGGGCCTTTCGTTACCGCCAGTACTTTGATCGTCTGGTCCGTTTTAAATTCTTTGATACATTCTATCGTTACAAAATCCGGCAGCTTGTGATTACCGACAGATTTGGAGGAGATCTCCTTCGGCGTAATAGTGAAATGCTCATTGTCTTCAAACTTCAGGCATTCGGGTTCTTCCTTCACCTCCACATCCAGCGACAGCACCGCTTTGGTGGCTTTTACGGATTTGGGATAGAGGCTAAGCCAGGCCACGAAATATTCTTCCGGCACCTCTTTGCCATTTTTCATTTTTGTTTTCCAGGGGATGCTATGCACGTGATATTTTGATTTGAGACGATCGTACATCGCATCATCGGGCTTCTGGTAGGGCGTATCACTGTTGATGTCGCGGTTCACCTGTGTGAAGGCAGCATCAAGATAATATTTGCCCATGCTGGTTTCGTATAAGATATCGCCGCCTTTGCCGGTATCGCCATTGCGCATCCAGTCGATACCATAGCCTTCTCCCTGCCAGCTGCTGCCGGGGCGGAAGCTGACGATACATTTTGCATCGATGACGGGCTTCACGGTTTCGTAAGATTCTGCTTTGTTGCTATGCTTGTTGCCTTCCTGTCCTTTCAGGTGCAGGGTGCCTTTACTGTTGGCGGTGATCTTCTCATCGCTGTGCAGCATGAGCTGACTGGCGCCGGCAGCAAAGAGTTTCGGCGATTCTATCTTGATCTCATTGCCGGAGTTGATCAAGGTTTTGGCGGATTGCAGGTGCATGAAGGAAGTGGCCATCTGTTGGAGGAATGGCGTGTTCATGAGTAACTGCTGTCCGGCATTTACCATAAATTGTTGCCCGCTGCTCATCATGGTATTACGCCCTACGTTCACTTCCATATGCTGCGCTACACTGATGTTCATGTTGCGCGCCTGGAAGGTCATGGTTTCGGGGGCGGTGATGGTGATATTTTTTCCGGCGGTGTCGAGGAAGATCTCGTTGCCGCCGGGGTCGCGGATGATGAGGTGCGTGCCGCTGCCCGCATCATTGAACTCGAGCGTGTGGCCGCTGCGGGTACGGATGGCCTTTACGTTGTTACGTTCATCGCCGATATTCGCAGGTGCGTTACCGTTATAGGTGGCGCCGATCACAATAGGGGTTTCGGGGTTGCCGCCTTCAAAGTCGACCCACACTTCTTCCCCTATCTCCGGCACAAAATAAAAGCCTTTGTTGCCTCCGCCATGCGGCGCTACGATGCGCAGCCAGGGCGTGCTGCCCTGCTCCTGCCAGCGGAAGGCCACTTTTACGCGGCCTAAGCCGCGCGGGTCGTTATTGTCCACCACCAGGGCGCTCTGCGGCTCGCAGAGGGGATGCGCGTCTACCGCTACCTCGGGCATGGCCACATCCGCCGGGATGCCTTCAAAGGTATTACGGTATTCGCCGCTGCTGGTGCAGGTATGCGTGAGCTGGGTGATGACATATTCGCCATGATCAGCGCTGCCAAGGAATTGCTCCCTGATACCTACGGTATCGCCTATACGCAGGCTACTGTGCTTGCTCGTGCCTTTCAGCGTTACCATGGTAGCCAGGCGGCCTTTGTATTGCAGCTCCGATTGCTTATCGACCTGCTGGCGCAGGTTACTGCCAAAGGGATAATCCATTTTGTACAAAGATGGCTTGCGGTATAGTTTCCGGCTGATATCCGCCGCATGACGGGAATAGCTGTTCATGCTGCCTTCCGCCGGCCGGCCGGTATGGTTGCCGCTTACGGCATCCTGCCGGTAATCGAAACCATTAAGGGTGGCATTGTTCGGTTTTACATGCAAAGCCAGGTCAAAGTCGAGCAGGTCGGTGAGATGCGTCAGCACTACCTTTCGCGGCGTATACCTGCCAAACACCAGCTGTTGCCCGTCATAAAAGAACCACTCCCCATGCCTTCTCGCCAGGCGACGCAGAAAGTCATAGGCCGTTTCTTTATACTGCACGGTATATTTAAGCTGGACGTTATCAGATGGAGAGATGGTATTGTTACGGCAGAAGGGCTCCGCCAGTTTCACGGTGGCAGATACGATATCCGCCAGGGACTGCGATTCAAAAGTGCAGATATGCGGATCATTCTCCAGCAACACGGTAGGACTGCTCCCCCTGATGATGCAGAAACCATGCGTGCCATCGCATTCTTTTCCGGCATGAACACTGGTAACGATGCCATTAAAAACAAGCGGATCATAGCCTGTACCCGGCAGTACCGGCGTGATGGAAATATGAGCCTCTTTGCCCAGAAACTCCTTGCCGGCGGCAAAAAGCCCCTTACCAATGCGGTTAAACCAATCGTAGCTGATGAGTAGTTCAAACTGATGGTGGTCGTGAATGCGCTGATCTATCTTTAACGACTGAAAAGAAGAAAAGACATGATCGCCAATTGTCACTGAGGTCGTGGTGTACAAAGACATGGGTTAATTATAAATTTTATACAGGCTGCCTTTCATACAAAGCATGAAAGGAGGGGTTAATTTTGGCTGCAAATATATATCATTCAATATAAAAATTCGTATAGCCATGAAAAATATCCTGGTTCGGATTACTAACTCCTGACTTCGCTTGTTTTCCGATCAGAATGGTTATTTTTAATCTGTATTGTTTAACCTGGCCATAACACGCCCAAACCATATCAGATGTTAGTCAGCAACAAACACTTTACCCCCGTTATCGGACTGGATATTCATATTGTTATCCTTTTCGGTTTCCCCATACCATTGCCGCATCCGTATATCGGGCTGGTGGTTGATCCGATGGACTACATTCCGTTCATTGGCGCCAGTACCAGGATAAACCATGTGCCACGCGGCAAGAGCGATACCAGCGGCAAGCTGGTGTTCCTTTTTCACATCCCGATGGGCGGCCCCTTCCTGTTGGCGCCCATGATCGGTCATAATTCCGTGAACTTCTTCGGCAGCAAAAAAGTAAAGGTGGAAGGTAATCTCATGAGCCCTTCCGGCCACATGCTCATGACCTGTAATGATATCGGGATACCGCTCTCTTTACAGCCCGGCAAAAAATTCATTCCCATCCCAAGTTTATATCTCCCTACCTCCTATTCTATTCCGCTGTCTTTCGGCAAACCCGTGATGGTGGGCGGTCCTTTCGTACCGGATTGGGCCGGCGTGCTCATGAACCTGATCATGTCTTACGGATTTGGCGCCCTCATGAAAGGATTGGGCAAGGCCGGAAAGAAAGCGCTCACCAAATTCAATCATGCCCTCAAGAATAAACTTGGCAGTAATAAACTCAGCAAAGCCCTTTGCAAGAAAGGCTTTGAGCCGGTAGACCTCGTGCAGGGTATCGTCATCTACGATGGCGCCGATTTTGAACTCGCCGGTCCCCTGCCGCTGAAATGGGAACGCTCCTGGAACAGCGACAGCCCCTTTAAAGGTCTGCTCGGCCACGGCACACACCTGTGTTACGACCTGCGCATACAGGAATTTATTGCTGAAGACGCCACCGTAGTATTGCTGGGAGACGGCCGCAGCGCCGTATTTGAGGCATTGCCCTTCCCCGGCAACAGCGACTATAACCGGCATGAACAACTGCTCCTCACCCGTACTCACGCCAACGAATATACGCTCTTCGATTACGACGTGCGGCAAACTTATACTTTCCGGAAATTACATCCGCAGGACGGGCAATACCGCCTCGTAAGCATTCATGACGAAGCCGCCTGCCTTATCAGCTTCCACTACAATGCACAAGGCCACCTGCTGCGCGTGATCGACAGCGCCGGCCGCCACCTGCATATCAAAAACGACGTCGAAGGGCGCATCCTCAGCGTAACAGCCCAGCACCGCGGCGAACAAAGGCTGATGGTAAGCTATACTTATAATGAAGATGGCGACCTTAGCGGCATCACCGACGCATTGGGTAAAACAACGTATATCCATTACCGTGATCACCTCATGTTAAAGAAAACAGACCGCAACGGCAACAGCTTCTACTGGAACTACGATAAACAAGGGCGCTGTATCCATACCACCGGCGACAACGGCCTGCTGGAGGGCTTCCTGGAATACCATCCCAGGGAAGGCTTCAACCGCATCACCAACGCGCAAGGCCATACCACCACCTATTATTATACACCCGATTTTGTGGTAACGCAGATCAAAGAGCCGATGGGCAATTCCATCTTCTACCAATATACTGATGAGATGGAAGTATACCGGGAGATCGATGCGGAAGGTAACGTTACCGGCTATACGTATGACGAAATGGGCAATTGCACCACCATCACCGCTGCTGATGGCTCGGAGAGCGTCTCCGGCTTCAACGATAAAGGACAATTGATCAGTCGTGCCGAAGCAGACGGCAACAGCCGCACCTACACGTATTACGACAATGGCCTGTTGCACACGCTCACCGATAGCGCCGGCCATATCACCATCTTCCGGTATAATGATAAAAACCTGTTGAGCAAGATAGAAGATGAGAGAGAACATCTCACCCTTTTTCATTATGATGAAGACGGCAACATCAGCAGCATGCAATTGCCCGATGGCAGCGAATCCAGCTGGCAGTACGACGCCTGGGGCAATTGCCTCCAACTGCGTAACCCTGCCGGCGAGCAGCAATACTTCCGGGTTGATGCGCTGGGCCGCGTCATCGGAATCAGCCTGCCCGATGGCAACCAGGTCACTTTACAATACGATGCTTACGACGATATCACCGCTGTTACCGATAAACATTACCAGGTACGCTTCGGCTATACGCCGCTGGGCAGCATGCAGTACCGCGAAGAGAACGGCGTGAAAGTGCATTTCCTCTACAACCGCGATGAGCAGCTCACCGGCGTGGTGAATGAACATGGTGAAAGTTATCGCTTTACCCGCAACGCCAACGGCGATATCATTTCCGAAACCGGCTTCGATGGCATCACCCGTCACTTTGAGCTGGACAGCAACGGCAATGTGCTCAAAGTGCACCGCCCCGGCGGCAAATGGACTTCCTTTGAATACAATGCCAGCCATCTCGTTACCCGCATAGAACACAGCGATGGTACCTGGGACGCCTATACGTACAATGGCGCCGACCTCCTGATAGAAGCCAGCAACCAGCATGGCAGCATCCGGATGGAGCGCGACAACATGGGCCGCCTTCTCCACGAAATACAGGACGACTACGCCATCAGCAGCACTTATAACAGCGATGGCGAACGCATATCACTGAAAAGCAGTCTGGGTGCAGACACCCAACACCAATGGAGCCTGACAGGCGACCTCAGCACCATCACCGCCGGCACCGGCCGCGCGCAGCCCTGGCGTGCAGAGATACAACACAACCTGCTCGGCCTGGAAATAGCGCGTACCCTGCCCGGCGGCATCAGAAGCGCCTGGACCTATGCTGCCGGCAGCGCTGAAAGCGGCACGCCGGCTACACATACCGTGAGCAGTGGCAGTAACATCAAACGAAGCCGCCATTACCGCTGGGATGCCAACCAGCAGCTCAAACAGGTGATCGATCAGCTCCACCGCGGCACGCGCCAGTTCGGCTACGACGCCTTCAGCAATCTCGCCTGGGCGCAATACGAAAACGGCGACTACGATTACCGCTTGCCCGACAAGGCCGGCAACCTCTATCGCACCAAGCTCCGCAACGACCGCAAATACGCCGCCGGCGGGCGTTTACAGGAAAGCGATTCCGCAAGGTTCGTCTATGACGAGGAGGGAAATCTTATCCGGAAAATTGTAAGCACCTCTACTTCTCCGGTCACTTATGAATATGAATGGTATGGCAACGGCCTGCTGAAACAGGTGCGCCGTCCCGACCAGAAGATAGTGCAGTTCCGCTATGATGCCATCGGACGCAGGATAGAAAAGACTTTCAACGGACAGGTTACCCGCTACCTCTGGAATGGCGATACCCCCTTGCACGAATGGAGCTACCCGGAAAAAGACCGGCCGCATATCACCATCGATGAAAATGGCGAGATACAGCAAAGCCATCCCGAACCAGTACCCCGTGAAACCCTTACCACCTGGGTGTTTGAGGGCGACAGCTCCATACTGGCAGCGAAGATATATAACGGGCACGCCTACTCGGTGATCACCGATCATCTCGGCACGCCCTGCGAAGCCTACGATGAAAATGGCGAACGTGTATGGGCCTGTGAATTGGATATTTATGGGAATGTCCGTAATTTGGAAGGCCCGAAAGATTTTGTGCCGTTCCGCTACCAGGGGCAATATGAGGACATTGAAACCGGTTTGTACTACAACCGTTTCAGGTATTACAGTCCGCAGGAAGGCATCTACATCAGCCAGGACCCGATAGGCCTTGGCGGCGGATTGGCCTTCTATGCTTATGTGCACGATCCCAATGCCTGGGTAGATATATTGGGGCTTGCGCCACACGGGCTAAGCGGCCAGATCATCCGGGGCACGGATACGATCCATAGCAAGAACTATACGAGTGGAGGCATGTTTACCGGGCAAGGCGCGCCGAACCAGCAACAAGCGCTGCTTACGCACACCGAACGCAAGTTCCTCTCGGATGCAAACGATATCGTAAAACCCGGCGATCACCTGCAGATGCGGGGCCGCCTGAATCCTTGCCGGCCTGGCTGTCAGCCCGCCATCAGGAAATTCGTGATGGCCAATAAAGTTACCGCCAGCTACTACGCTACCTCTACCCGCAGAACCTATCATTGGGAAAGGATCAGCGACAAGCACCTCATCCAGACAGAAAGCCTGAGAGGCAAGGTGAAAGCGAAATACAAATACAACATGGAAACAGGCAGAAGGACCAAGATAAAATGTAATTGATATGATACCGTACAAAGAATATACAGACAAACTGACGAAACTGTTGCAGATATTTGATCAGTCCCTTTCCCCTGCACAGCCTGCGGAAGCGCCGAAAAGCATTGCAGTATTGGCATCCCTGCCATCATTCGTTCACACAAGGACAGACAAAGACGGTATCTATCTATCTTTCTATAAAAAAGAACAACAGCAGTTCCTCATAAAAAAAGCGGACTTCCATAAAGAAG
This sequence comes from Chitinophaga vietnamensis, assembly GCF_902167635.1. Lineage (GTDB taxonomy): Bacteria > Bacteroidota > Bacteroidia > Chitinophagales > Chitinophagaceae > Chitinophaga > Chitinophaga vietnamensis. Next base: position 322,918 of record NZ_CABHMS010000002.1, on the reverse strand, counting down.
ATCCTCCTTTGTATTTTATCAAAAAGAACAAACCGGTATTATACTTTGCCACATCGTCTATCATTTTATTAACGGAGCTGTCGCAATACCTCTTTGCGCAATCCGCGCATAGCCTCCGCCACAAAGGGTTTGACGTATACCCCATTTTAAGGGAACATTTTGAACTGTTCTGTAAAGATGTGGATTATCCGTTCAAAGTATGGATCAACGACAGCTACAAGAGTTTTGTGCTGGTAGATAACAATGAAGAGATCCTCTATTTTGTCTCCAACAACGAAGCCCATAAAAAACAGTTGGAGGAACTGTTCCATTTCACGCCATCCGCCCCCGTGGCGGCGGCGCAGCCCGTTGCCCTGCCGGACGATTTTATTTCCGCCCCGCACCTGGAAGGCAGCATGCTCAAAGGCAAGATCAATATCTTACAAAACAAAACAGTGAATGTCACCTATGACCTGGAAACAGAACAGCCCGCAGCCGTCAAAGATTTCCTTCCGCTGATCGCGCAATCAAAAAAGATCATTGCGAAGCTGTCGGAAGAAGAACAGGAGAAAATCAAGGACAAGATCTCAAAAGAGATCACCGTGGCGGCCTACCGGCAAATGGACACCAAGCCAGATGCAGACCAGGAACAGCAGCACCTGCAACAGGAACTTGAGTTAAATGAAATCCTGTTTGTAGAGAAAGATATTCTGCTGTATTACCAGGCAAAGAAGATATTCAAAGATAGCCGCATACTCGCGCAGCTGAATAGCAGGTTATCGGTGGTGGAGGTGTCGGTGCTTTAAGGTCGTAATGCAATACTGTAGTTGGTTCTGTCACAGGCGCTGTGTCAATAATTTGGCGCTAAGTGCACGAGATTTCAAAAATTTTATTCCCTTCAAAAGCTCAGTTAACAGTTTAGTCACATTGCTCCCCTAGCTTCGTGTAAACAACCTCAATTTTTGTTAACAGAAAAATTAAATGACCATGAGAAAGTTCATTGTTTTGTTCGCTACAGGCCTGGTGTTTTCAGGCACATTCCAGGTGCAGGCAACTGGTAAACAACCCGCGAAGAAAGCGGCTATCAGCGCCTTCATCCAGAAGAAACCCGGCCAATGCTGGAATGCATTGAGCGCCTATGTAGAGAACCAGGACACCCACACCCACAAAGTGACCGTTGAACGTACTGAGCAAAACCCGGATTATCCCCAGCCTTACGTGGAAACAATCATCGTAACAGTTCCTTCAGGAGGTGAATCCTACCTCGGCTGTACTGTTTTAGTAGGCGCATTACCCAATGGCGACATCCCCGTTGATTTCAGGATCGTAGCTGATGAAGTGGTGAATTGATGTGAGAATTTATGGATTTACGAATTTACGAATTTACGAATTTACGAATTTGAGGATTTACGGATTTACGGATTTATTGATTGATAAATCCGTAAATCCTCAAATTCGTAAATTCGTAAATCCTCAAATTCGTAAATCCTTAGCATGGGAGCCAATTTACTACTATTTTATTTTTATATTTAGGCATGCATATGCAACGCCAGCTGATTGTTGACAGGGAGATAAAAGATTCATTCCAGGTGTCGAGGCTATCCAATACCAGCATGGGAACCACCGCACTGGTAAGCGTTGCCTACCACCGGATATTTATTCTCTCTGAAGCAAAAGGGACTATACAAATAGATCAGGAAGATCATCCCGTCAATGGCCGGGAAGTATTCCTGGTGGCCAAAGGACAAGTATTTGCATTTACAGCAGATACCCGCTTGAACGGATTTGAGATCATATTTGGCGATTGTTTTTGGGAGAAGACACCCACCAGCGCATCCAACTGCAAGGCTGCACTCTTCAATCATACGGCCTTGCACCAAAGGCTTCCCTTGCTTGAAAATGATGCTGCCAGCCTCCTCCCGGTTTGCGAACTGCTGTTGCAGGAATATGCCAACGCGGACTATCCCAACCAACTCGATGCCATGGCCGCTTTTCTGAAAATCATTATGATCAAATTGGCCAACATCCTTGCTGCATCCGGCTGTGAGCTGAATGATTTCGATAACCGGCTGTACCAGCAATTCCTTGAACTGATAAGTACCCGTTTCCGCGATACCCGCGAAGTATCAGACTTCGCCAAAATGCTCGCTGTTTCTACCCGCAAGCTTTCCGATGTTTGCAAACAGAAAAGCGGCTATGGCGCAAAAGAGATCATCAACACCTACCTGATCGCTGAAGCCAAACGCTCGCTTCAATTTTCCACGAAACCCATCAAACAGATCGCCTACGATCTTGCCTTTGCAACGCCGGAACAATTCAGTCATTTTTTCAAGAAGATTACCCATGCTTCACCGGCAGACTATCGCCATATCTTCGTAAATATTGGCAGATGAACCACACTTTCTGACATTCCCCCAACAGCGCCACCAGCTTAGTTTTGCTGCATAAAAATTTATTTTATGTCAGTAAACAGGTTAAAAACAGTGGCGGGAATCGCCATTCCCGAGAGCAAGATAGCACAGGAAGCTACGGAACTATTGTTGGAACATGGCACTGAATTTATTTACAACCACTCGCTGCGGGTGTTTCTTTTCTCTTCGTTGAACGGCAAACGGTTTAAGATCAAGTACGACGCCGAGCTGCTATATGTCAGCGCCGTTTTCCACGACCTGGGCCTGGTACCGCACTACAGCAGCCCTGATCTCCGCTTTGAAGTAGATGGCGCCAACGCGGCGCGCGATTTCCTCAAAAGCCATGGCTTACCAAAAGAAGCGCTGCAATTGGTTTGGGATACCATCGCCCTGCATACCACGATTGGCATTGCCGAACATAAAGAAGCAGAAGTAGCGCTGATGTATTCCGGCGTAGGCCTGGATGTGATGGGAGAAGGTTATGAACATTTAAGTGAAGCACATCGCGATGAGATCCTCCATGCGTTTCCAAGAACAGATTTCAAGAAGCGGATCATCCCCACTTTCTTTGGTGGCTTTGAACACAAGACAGACACCACTTTCGGCAATATCAAGGCCGATGTTTGCGCTTATATGATCCCGGGATTCCAGCGGAAGAACTTCTGTGATTGCATCCTCCATTCTCCCTGGAAGGAATAATAACAGGAAGACCGGCACTGGTGGCCGGTCTTCTCTCTTAAATATATTATTGAATACCCAGTTCGCGGAGCACATTGTTGACGATCCTGTCGCACCGGATAAGGTGGAACGGGAATACCACATCGTTCTTGTAGAAGTTGCTGATATGTTCCCGCAGCATCATTTTGGCCCGTATCTGGCGGACTTTCACATTCACCCTGGAGATATCGAGCACCTTGCTGGTATCTGCCACGCTGAGCTGTTCCATCTCCCGCAGCACAAAAACGGCGCGGTACTTCTCTGGAATATTCAACAGGGCTTGTTCCAGCACTTTACCCAACTCCTTGTTAATAACGGTGTCCACAGGCGTTTCTTCAGTTTTCGGAATATCCTGACGATGCTCCGCCGCTGAAATATCTTCACTGGCTGCTTTCTTCCGTCTTTTGAGTTGCTGATGGCACTCATTGATCAGGATTCTTTTGAGCCAGGTGCCAAAGGCGGCTTCCTGCCGGAATTGGCTCAGGTGCTGATAGGCATTGATGTAGGTGACTTGCATCGCGTCTTCCACGTCCATGTCGTTGTTCAGGAATGTCATCCCAAGCCTGAACAGGCTGGCGTTGTGGCGGCGCATCAGTGGCTCGTACAACCGTTTCTCTCCTGCCAGTACCCTGGCGATAATTTCATTGTCGGTAAGCGTGTCAATAGGCTGAGTAATAGTCATTCATTCAGGTATTAGATGGTTAAGCTGAAAATAAGTTACAAAAAATGCCAACATTTTGTAACCTTTTTTGAAATCTGTTCTCTAATCCAATAAAGAGGCCTTATAAAGGCCTGACTATTAACCCGAACTATCTAAAAAAATGACTAAAGACCAAAATTTTCAGCCCAACGGTGTGACCCTGCCTCCTTTAACGCATCAGCGGATCCAGGAGTTGAAACAAACGCCCGAGGGTCAGCGCATTATGCAGGAGGCATTTACCGCATTCCCCGAACTGGTCAGATCACTTACCAATGCCTTACAGGAGAAACTCACTTTCCTTGAACAGGCCCGCAGCACACGTGTTGCCCGCCCGGAAGGGATGTCATTGAATACACTGATAGATGATTACCAATTCCTGGAATTTGTACAACACATCATGTTTGTGAAGTGGAGAGAAGAAAAAAATAAACAGGCCAGCCGGTATTTTCCTGGCAATACGCAGGTGAACTGAGTTTTTAGCCACCCTATGATACGTACTTACGCCGGAAAAAAAAGCGGATGATCTGCATCATCCGCCTTTCAATTTTCTTTATTAATAGCGCGTGTGGTATCACGCCTTTAATTCCAGTTATCGATCTTGATATCAATCGGATCAGGATTGCCTTTTCCTGTTTCTACCAATGATTTCAGGCTCATCAGGAAGATCGCCCATTTGGTGCTGCAATGATACATGAACTCTACCGGCTCCTTCCAGCCCTGGTGCTGGAATAGCACAATAACATAATCGCCATCCTGTTTCAATTCAAAATTGATGGCGGTGCCCACCCATTCGTCGGGTCCATCTGTTACTTCCCATTCTACCAGGCGTGGTGCATCGAGCTTCTTCACTTTCATATCAAATCCTCCGGCGCCAAACCGGAACTCAATGATGTTATCTATCTGGTCGCCTTCTCCTTTGGTGTTGCTGGTCCACCAGCCGGCAAGGCCATCCCTGGTGGTCAGTGCGCGGTATACGTCGTTGATCGATGCAGTCTTGATCCCTATTCGATGTAAGATATTTGCCATAACAGATCGTTTTTTCAAAAGTACTTCTTTATGACAACCCTGATAGCATGCAAAATGGACAAGATCGCATGGTGATCCGGACAAGCCCGCGCTTTACTGTTTCCATTCTGCCGCGTCATCCGCTACAGCCACGGCTTCTATCTCTATCAGCGCATCGGGAGAATAAAGGGAAGATACTTCCAGTATGGTATCTGCCGGATAGGGCGCCGTAAAATACTTGCCTCTCAAAGCCACGATCTTGTTGAAGTTACCCATGTCCTTTAACAGTATGGTTACCTTTACCACATTTTTAAGACTGGAACCGCCTGCCTTCAATACTTTCTCCAGGTTCTCAAAAGCTTTGGCAACCTGCTGGTCGAAGTCGCCGATACCAGTTAACTGACCCTGATCATCGATCGCTGTTTGTCCGGAGATGAATAAAAGATCGCCCACGCGGTAGCCCTGGGCCAGGCGGAAGGGTTGATAAGGATCCGGATTGATTTTAATCTGTGAGATTTTCATTTTATTACTTTTTAACGAGTGATTGGATTTGTTTGATTGTGCAAAAACATGTACGCTGTATAAGCTGAGGAGCATTAAAAAAAGTGTTCTCATGAGATAGTGAGATGTTTTGATTTGATTATTTCATTTGTATGCCTGATCGTGGCTTCGGGCCAAAGCATATCAGGATGGAAAGCAAGGGGCGATGCGCCATTCATTATATGCGAAGGCCAGGCAGGATCGGCCAGGGCGGCCTTTCCGATAGAAAGAAGATCGGCATGCGACTCTTCAATAACCCGCGCTGCCCTTGCCAGTTGGTTCATTCCGCCGTTAGCGATGATCATCTTGCCAGTTATTTGTTTTGCCAATGCTGCATAAGAGCTGTCATTGTTGTAAAAGCTGTCGCGCTCCCACTCTCCGCTTTGCACCGCGATATGGATGAAATCGGGCGCCGCTTTCCTCACTTCTTCCAGCACCGCTATGGCCATGGCTTCACCGTCTCTCCAGCGGTAGCCGAGATCATTTACTTTCCCTTCCGACAGGCGTATGCCTACCAGGAAATGCGCCGGCACGGCGGCTTTGATGGCATTAATAATTTCAGCGGTGATGCGGAAACGGTTGCAGGTATTGCCTCCATAATGATCTTCGCGAACATTTAATTCCGGCGTAAGAAATTGATCGAGCAGGTAGCCGTTGGCAGCATGTAATTCCACGCCATCAAAGCCAGCCTGTAGAGCCACTTTCGCGGCATTTACAAAACCTTCTTTAACAGTTTCGATATCTTCCAGGTTCATGGCCTTGGGAAAAGGATAAGCGCCATTGCCACCATATTGCAGCATTTTAACGCCTGCCGGCTGTATAGCAGAAGGCGCCAGCGTTTCCGGGAGGTACTGTGATAGCGCACCTGCATGCATCAACTGCGCGATGATCAACGCGCCATGTGCTTTTACTTGGGCTGTTACCGGCTGCCAGGCTGCTGCATGTGAAGGAGAGATGAGCCCGGGCTGATGAGCGTAACTTTTACTCGATACCTCATCTGTATAATTCCCTTCAGTGATGATCATACTGAAGCCTCCTTTTGCAAAGGCAGTATAATAGGCCGCCATCTCGGCGGTGGCCAGTCCTTCGGCAGTAGCGCTTACGCGCGACATAGGCGCTACCACCAACCTGTTTTTCAGGCAATGCCCCGGCCATTGCAACGGTTGAAATATTGGATGTTTTGTTGTGTCCATATGCATGTTTATATGAACACAAAAGTATTTTACGCGCTACTGTTGCACGTATAACTATTATAATAAATGGAATTAAACTATTTTAATTTTTTCAGGTTGCCTTTCCTGATCTGGCTGAGGAATACAGGCGTAATGCCCAGGTAAGAAGCGATATGCTTTAAAGGCATGCGCTGATCTATGGAAGGATACTTTTTTAATAACTGCATATATCGCTCCGCACCAGTAAGGGCGATATTATTCAAGATGCGCTCATCTTGTGCGGCGCAGGCATTTTCATTGAGGATACGCCAGAAACGTTCGAGCGCCGGTATATCTTTCAACAGGGCTTCTCTTGCCTGCTTGTCTATCTGCAATACGGTAACAGGTTCCATGGCAACAATATTGCGTGTAGCCGGCTCCTGCCGGATAAAACTTTGCAGGTCTGTTATCCACCAGTCTTCTAACGCAAAATGCAAGGTATGTTCATCTCCCCTATCGTCTATATAAAAAGAGCGCAACAACCCTTTACACAAAAAAATTTCATGCCTGCAAATATCACCTCGCTGCAAAAGATATTGCCTGGGCAATAAATGCCGTATTGTTAGCGCATCGCAGAAACGTTGCTTTTCATCGTCAGTTAAGGTGATCCGTGCGGATACATGGTCGAGGATCATATTATAGTAGTCGGAAGTCTCCATATTTTGCATATTTCTCCAAGGCTTTTTTCATCTGTAAAGCTATATCAAACCTTGCCGATCGTCAACAGTTTTTATTACCACCCGCCGCCGAGGGCGCGGTAAAGGTTAACGAGGACCTGTAGCGATTACGGCTTTCTATATATAGGGGAGAAATGATTATGTATTACGTTCTCCTACTTTTTCTAACTCAGTTGGGAATAGTCTGGCGCGAATGGTTCAATGGTAGAATTGGAATTCAACAGCACGAAATACAAACGACTAATAATAAACTGTCCCCTGATCAAACTATTTACCTAGGTATTTGATAGCTGTGATTATTTATTAAATTCAAATTTTGAGCCATCATCAAAGTGGATAATTGTTTCAATTCCTGAGTCTATAGAAGCTGAAATTAAGTCATATGGTTCTTTGGCGTCTTCCCCTTTAAATGCAATAAATACATTTGCCCCTCCATAAAATGTCAACCTTAAGGCAATTAAGCCAAACTGATCTGGTTCAAGAAATCTATAGTTAAATATGTCTGGGTTATTCCCTTCACTATTTAAGTTCTCAATATCTATCTGAAAAAGCTTTCTACAAAGTAATTTAAATGCCTCGGTTTTACTGTCTTGATACGTTACAAAATCCATGATTAAATTGCATTCACCTTTAAATACCTTAGCGAATTTATAATAATACAACCCGGATGCTATATGAAGAAAACAGGAATGTAGCCTCTCTATATTTGGACGCCCAATAATTATGGGGAACTTGGCTCCATCAGCAGTTGTGAAACTATCGAATATTTGATCCTTCATTATCAAATCTAGCGAATTGCCGTTCCTTTCAAGTGCCCGTTTTAACTTTTGTACGAAAGTGAAAAAAACCGATAACATTGTTTCCAACAACACCTGCTATACATGCCATCAAAAACTCATCATCATTAGATTTTTTGGAATTATGTAAATCACATGACGGAACCGTTATCAAATTATTCCGAAAAGCAGATGTTCTTATGTCCTTTTTTTCTGGAAACAAACAGGCTGGGGGGACATGTTCTTTTGACGTAGCAGGATTACCACACATATAACAAATACGATTCTTTTTTTTGGGCATCTTCCACTTGTTTCAGCATTTAAAACTAGAGACTTGGTAACTTATATTAAACCCTAAGCAATTATACCAAGAAATATTCATTTCATATTCGCTTATCAAGGGAATCCGAATTGAATACAATGAGGTTCAACATCGTCCGCATCCTACTCCTCAACCTATTCCGTAGATTTCCTCCAACTCCTGGCTGTTCAAATTCGTCGTCACATGAGTAATCATCTTATTCGAAATAAATAGATCATACCGGGATAAAAGTATTTCCCCCATCACATTACAATTATTCCCCCAATAGTTCACCGTCTGCTCTACATCCAGTTCATCAAAGCAATGAACCCGCGGCACATTGGTATAAAACCTTCTACTGGTAAACGTTTTCGAGAAAAAGGATACGGTAAACTGATGATTGTCCGCCTCGTTTTTACAGGGTTCAGAAATACGCAATCTTGGCTGGCATTCCATATTTTCATGTGAAGACCTCTCTAGTAGTTCAATTATATTGAATCCATTTCATAAGGCTATTTCATCTGTTTTCATTTTTGATAATAACCTTGTATCCGTCGTTGATCAGGTCCACGTTTTGAAGGTCAACTTCTTCCCAGGAAGGAATTCCAAAAACTTCCCAAACCCTGTACAGCTTGTAGCTTTTTTTGTTAGCCTGATAAAACTCATATTCCGGAGAAGAAAGAAAAAATGTATTACCCGAGGGATGATTTTTACCATATGTAGTTGTTTTCACCTCTATGTATATTTCCTTCCCATCCTGTTCATAACTTAAAATATCATAGCCAGCATTGTCTGACTCCAGAGAAACATGAGTAGGGCTTCTCTTTTCTATGTCCGTCAAGGCGGCTAACTTTTCCCGTTCAATCCCCATGATATATTCTTCTCCTTTAAGGCCAATAAGTGCCAGTCTTTGCGCTTTTTGGGCTCTTTGTTCCGGTGTGAGCGCAATTAATTTCCTCTTGGAAGGAGCAGGGGTGCTTATTTTTTCAGGAATGATGCCCAACAAAGGGATTACCAGGGCCACATGAAAATCTATGGTTTCCGGATCGATATAGCCGAGCGAATTGGGGTATAAGCTAATGGTCACAGAAGAGTATGTTGGATCCTGCGCGGCGTTGCTCAGCCACTCCTCCGGGGTTACAATTGCGTCCCTTATTTCAGCCCGGAATCCTATCTCAAAAAGATCGTAATATCTTTTCTTTAATTCAGCATCATCATTCAGAGATTTAACTAAAAGCTCTCCAGCTCCTTTCAGCTCAGTTTCATGGATATTTCTCACATCCTTTTTCATACGAAAGGCAGAAGCTCTACCGAAATAAAACCCCACATCCATGCAACCTTTTTTGCCATCTATTACAAAACTGATTTGTGCAGCATACTGCTTATTATCCGAGCCTTTAAAGATACCAGACCAGGCTCTCCTTAAATTACCACCCCGACCTACTGGATTTCCTGTCGAGTGTTCCGAGCGAAATATGCCAAAATCATTGTCATACTTCTGCTTAAAAAAATCTGACATAGCTTTCAACCTACGCCTTAGTTCCAGTAATTCACTAATTTCGTTTCTAGGAACTGTAGCTATCAATCCTTTGGTTGGGTAATGAGCCTTTGAAAGTTTCTCGACAAGCACAATGTCCTTATCTGTTATAAAGCTGATCATATTAACTGGCCTGTTTTGTTGAAGATACGGAATGTATGGGTTATTTCGAAGTATACCAGCAGCATAGCTATCCTATTTTACTGGTCTATTCTATACTTTGATTTGTTGTTACGACGTGGAAATGTCAGAAGTGAGGATCAGCATTGTTAACGAAAAAAGCGCCAAAGTTGGCGCCTTTTTGCAATCCAGTGATCCCGCTGGGACTCGAACCCAGGGCCCATACATTAAAAGTGTATTGCTCTACCAACTGAGCTACGGAATCATTCCCGTAAAGGGAGCGCAAAGATAGAAAAATATTTTTCCCCGCAAAATTTTTCTGAAAATCTACGTGTCCATCGCTTCTATGGATCAGGCTTTCCGCCCGCCGGAAATTTACGGGGAGATCCTCAGGAAGATAGAAAAATATCTTCCTGAGGATCTCCCCGTAAAATCCTGTTAATCTTATAAATCTCTAAATCCTGGTCTAATGCTCATCCGCGCTCGGCCCATAACTCCCCGGAATAGCCACATCCAGCAGACGAAGGTACACACCCAGCTGCGCGCGGTGATGCACAGTCTGGCAGTACGACATACGGATCACATCCAGTTTGGAACGGGTACTGTATACGGTGGGGCCGTCTCTCAAAGTCCACATATCTTCGAGTTGGGCTTCACTGGCCTTTTGCAGGCTTTGCAAGCCTTCAGCGAGATTCTTCTCGTAATAGTCCATCAGCTCTTCGGTAGATTTTGCTACCATGGTATTGTAACCGCTTTTCGCAAAATCCAGTTCGCTGGTATTGAGTGCCATGGATACCCAACCCGGCAGCTCTGCGACATGCGCGGCCAGGCGGCCCAGGGACATACTCTTTTCGTGAGGCTTCCAGTCGTACTTGTCCAGCGGTACGCGGGTCAGCATCTTGCGGGTGGTCTGGGCTTCTTCCTGCATTTCTCTCAGGAGTACGGGAATCATTTGCATAGTGGTAAATTTTGTTTGTTGATACAAAGTACCGATGCGCAAGTGACAACCCTATGTCAGCAGGAAAATGGTAAATCAAAATTTTTTTTGCGGCTTATGAAAGCTTGATGCGGAGGCCCATCTCCTTTTTCATGGTCAGCAGCGCTTCGGCGTTGCCGATCGCATCATCTACCGGGTGATGGGTATGTGCCCGGCGCCGCAGGTGTTTGAAGTTCTCGAAAGTATCTTTCACCATCCCTTTATACAAGCTGCCCAGGTTCTGCGAGCTGTGGCCGAAAGGATTATGCCCCAGGAAATGATGAAAATACCAGCAGATGAACATCCAGTCGAAACCATTATTATCGCTGACAAAAACAGCGCGGTCTTTGGCTACGCTGCGTATCCATTGATCGAAATCCTGCATCACCTGTGAGGGCGCCGGGAACTGCTGGCATGCTTCGCGGGTATGACCGGACACCGCCAGCGCCTCGGGAATAAATTTATCTGAAACCGGCCGTAACTGGCCATAGAAGGTCTTGTCCAGCTGTTCATCTACCAGCACAGCGCCGAAAGAGATCATTGAATAATCTCCCGGTATCGGCCCGTCGCTCTCAACATCTACCATAATATACGCCATGATGCTTTTTTGCCTGAAGATATGATTTCGGCAACAATCCGGATGCATCAGCTGCTGCTTATGAAAACATCATACACATGGAACAACATCCGCAAGTGCCGGCTGGCTGATCGATCAAGGTGATGGCAAGCAACATTACTTTTAACAGCAGTAAATTAGTCGTGTACATCACGTACCTTTAAGAAACGATAAACCTATAAAACGACTGTACCATGCTGACATATGAACGTAAAATACCGCCTGATCTCAATTGCGGCATCACTGTATTCATGGCGGTACTGGGCGCCAAATGGAAACCCTGCATCATAGATGCTATCTACAAAGGATACCGCCGCCCCAGTGAAATTCACCAGGCCATCAAAGAGGCCACGCCGCGGGTGCTGGATATGCAACTGCGTGAGCTGGAAGCTATCGGCGCCGTGGAGAAACAGGTGCAGCCGGGATTCCCGCTCCGTGCAGACTATACGCTGACCGACCTGGGCCTCTCGCTGGTACCGCTTATCCTGGCAATGGACAAATGGGGCAGGCAGTACGGCGAACAGGTAAGAGAAGCCACTGCCAGCATCTATACCGAATAATTTTTCGGTTATTGACTGCGGCCTTCGGGATACGGAATTTTGTGCTTAACAAATCCGTATAGTATATGAATAAAATTATTAGCGACAGGCCGTTTACATCAAAAGACATCCTCTACATACTGCTCTGGCTGGGCATCCTGTTCATCACATGGACATTCATGCACGGCGCCGACAGATTCCTTGCACTCACCCCTGAAGCGCTGGGGAAATATCTGCCGGTGAAATGGCTTCTACTGATGCATATCACCGCCGGCGGCGGCGCGCTGGTATTAGGCCCTTTCCAGTTCTGGAAAAGACTTCAGCATCATACGAAGCTGCATCGTGTGGTCGGCTACCTGTACCTGCTCGCAATCCTTTGCAGCAGCATCTGCGCCGTAGTGCTGGCTTCCACAACCGCGTATGCTATCAACTGGGCTTATGCCTTTTCGTTGCAGGTGTGGGTATCTGTTTGGATCACCGCCACCTTTGTAGCCTGGTGGCTGGCCGTAAAGGGGCGATTCAAACAGCATCAAGACTGGATGATCAGAAGCTATCTCATAACACTGGCGTTTGTGGTATCGGGCCTGCTGCTGAAAACCCCGCTGGTAAACAGTCTTGGCAGCTTTGAAGAGATAAGCCCCTCTTTCTTTTGGCTGGGATGGTCGGTGCCGCTGTATATTTATGAAATGATCAAAGTGGTAAAGCCGAAATGACATCTTAATAAAATTTACTGATCTTCTTTTTATGGGCTTTGCCCCATTCTTCCATCGGTTTGGCTACTTTATCTATACTCAAACAATACTTCGTTATCGCATATTCGATCCTTACGGGGTATTCGTTGACGATTGTCCTGCTAATCAGTAAATTTTCCTCAAGATGTTTCAGCTCTTTAGACAATACGCGATTGGTGATCCTGGGTATAGAAGCCAGAATATCGTTGAAACGCCTATTCCCACTGTAGATTGAAAGAATAACAGGAATTTTCCATTTTCCGCCTATCACAAACATCGTATCCTGTATCGCGCGTATCTTTTCATGAAATCTTTTCTGGTTCTGTGAGGTCATAGTAAGTATCCTTTTGTATACAGGTATCAAATTAATACTTTTCCCTGGTTACTTTTGTGTCTTTACAGGTAATCTAAATTTATGAAAACAATATTCATTACCGGAACTTCATCCGGAATAGGGAAGTCAACAGCAAAATTGTTTCAAGCTAAGGGCTGGAATGTTATAGCTACCATGCGCAAACCGGAAAACGAAACCGAACTTTCGCAGTTGGAAAATGTAACACTTTTGCCTTTAGATGTTACCAACCTGGCACAAATCAAATCTACAGTCGCAAGAGCAAACTCCTTATTTGATATAGATGTGGTGCTTAATAATGCGGGATATGGCCTTATGGGTGCTTTAGAAGAATTTTCTGATGAAAATATTGTGCGTCAGGTGGAGACGAATTTTTTGGGAACGGTACTGGTAACCCGTGAATTTATCCCCTGGTTCAGGGAAGCAAAAAAAGGCATGTTCATTAATGTTACATCTATTGGCGGACATACCAGCTTTCCCTTTACCAGCGTTTACAACGGCACAAAATGGGCAGTGGAGGGATGGAGCGAATGTTTATCGATCGAACTCTCCATGTTTAATATAGAAGTTAAAACCGTGTCGCCCAGTGCTACGCAAACCGAATTATTCAGCCACCATTCGGATAAGACGCCACTTTCGTTTTACGATGCGGTTGAAACGAAAATACTGGGTATGATTAATCCCGATTCCACGCCTGAAGAAATCGCTGACGTGATTTATGAAGCAGCAACTGACAACAAAGACCAGTTACGTTATTTTGCAGGAAAAAAATCAAAGGCAATCTACGACAGGCGTCAGGAGCTTGGCGCTGAAGCTTCGAGAAAAGAACTTAAAAAAATATATTTTGATAAGTTAGGTTCTTTATAAGATAACAATCAGACGTCAAACCAGACAAGTTGGTATTCGAACATCAGAACCTTGCATATGAACTCATTTGCTGGTTCATAAAAAACAACTACAAATTATTGAACCAAAAAGCCTCCCAAATCAAAGAGGTAATATTGTGGTAAGAATATTTGGTAATAGCGTACAAAGACGCAACAATCCGGATGCATCAGTTGTTGCTTATGAAAACATCATGCATATGGAACAACGTCCGCAGGCGCCAGCTGGCTGGTCGATCAAAGTGATCGCTAACGGCCCTTATGAAATAAAAGGCGATATCCCTGTTCAAATGCAGACCATCGGCGCCAACAAAGACGGCGAATCTGAAGAATGGGTGCCAGGCAAGCATTTCAAGCCGGAAGGCACTCCCTTCTATCTATGCCGCTGTGGCCATTCTTCCAACAAGCCCTTCTGCGATAGTACCCACCTGAAGATGCATTTCGATGGCGCTGAAACGGCTGGCCATGAACCTTATGTTAACCAGGCGGACCTCATGGAAGGCCCCACCGCCCTGCTCACCGATGCACAGCAACTCTGCGCCTTCGCACGCTTCTGCGATCCTAACGGACAGGTATGGGCCATGATAGATAATACCGACGATCCTGCCGTACGACAACAATTCATCAAACAGGTAGGACAATGCCCTTCCGGCCGCCTCGTAGCCTGGGACCGCGAAACACAAACACCCATAGAACCTGCACTGGCGCCAGCTATCGGCGTCATCGAAGATCCGGCGCAAGGAGTGAGCGGGCCACTCTACATCCAGGGCGGCATTCCCATACACGACGCTCACGGCAAAGCCTATGAAGTGCGTAACCGCGTAACCCTCTGCCGCTGCGGCGCTTCGAGAAACAAACCTTATTGCGACGGCTCCCATGCCGCCATCAAATTTAAAGACGGACTATAATCGCAAGTTCCGTGGCTTCCACCTACAGCATATTTCAAACCTTTGCATCATCAACTTAATGAACGGCGCAAAAATTCAAAGACAAAACAGTGCTCAGGAATTATTTGCTGTGAAATTTTCATTTTGATTGAACAATCTTTTTATTATATGGTTTCATTACATAGCTATTCAAAATAGCTTTTTTAAAACTGCAACATAAATTTTCCAACTCCACTAAACTCCAAACACTTATGGGTAAATTCGTTATCAAAATCGCTAAAGACGGTCAGCACTATTTTAACTTGAAGGCTGAAAATGGCCAAACTATCCTGTCGAGTGAAATGTATACTACTAAAAGCGCCTGTAATAACGGAATCGATTCCGTTAAGAAGAATGCTCCCAATGACAACCATTACGAAAAGCTGGTTGCCAAAAATGGCCAACACTATTTCAATTTAAAGGCGGCAAATGGCCAGGTGATTGGTACCAGCGAAATGTACGAGGCCACTTCCGGAAGGGATAATGGTATTGAATCTGTTAAAAAGAATGCTCCTACAGCAACTGTGGTAGAAGAATAATCGCAAGTTCCGGGTTTTCTGCCTGCCGCACATTCCAAAACTTTGCATCATAAATTTAATGAACGATGCAAAGATTCAAAGACAAAACAGCGCTCATCACCGGTGGCGCCAACGGTATGGGATTCGCTACAGCAGCAGCTTTTATCAGGGAGGGCGCCAGGGTGATCATTACAGGGAGAAGCGAGGCCAGTGTCAGCAAGGCAGTGGCAGCACTCGGCCCGCAGGCGACAGGCATGGTATCTGATGCGGGTAACATGGCGCACATACGGGCATTGCCGGAACAGATCAAACAACAGCATCCACACATCGATATCCTGTTCGCCAACGCCGGCTATGGCAAATTTGCCCCTATCGAGGCAGCTGATGAACAACATTTCGATGAACTGTTCAACGTATTGGTAAAAGGTACTTTCTTTACAGTACGGCAGCTGCTTCCCATGATATCGTCCGGTGGCAGCATTATTTTCAACACCTCATTTGTAACGGCTTTCGGCATCGAAAACTTTTCTGTTTACACAGCCGCAAAATCAGCGGTGCAGTCGTTTATCAAAACATTCTCCATGGAATGTACCGCCAAAGGTATACGGGTAAATGGTATCAGCCCGGGGTATATCAATACCAATATCTTCAACAATACCGGCCTTACAGCGGATGAAATCAATGCCACCATCGGCAGCGTTATTCCTACGCTCCCCTTCAAAAGATTCGGCGAAGCGGCAGAGATAGCGAGCGCCGTGCTTTTCCTCGCATCAGATGATGCCTCTTATGTACATGGGGCAGAATTACTGGTAGATGGCGGGATATCAAACGTCAAATAATCTGAATGTAAGAATGTGAGGATGTAAGAATGTGAGAATTTATGGCGGACTGAAGTTCCCACCAAATTCTCACATCCTCACATTCTCACATTCTTACATTCTCACCTACTCCAATTATTATCTTTTGGCGTATAGTCCATAAACAGGCCGCCATCGAGCTTTACAGCTGTTAGCGTGCCTTTCAGCGGAATGCTGAGTTTCAGCTGCCGCGGATTTTTCTTCCATACGGCCGGCGTTTGATGGATGGTATCGGTGCTGCCATCGGCATAGGTGAGCACTACATCAAACGGGATGGGAAAGCCGCCTACGTTGTTGATCGTTAAACCGGCAATTTTCGTAGATGCCTGCACGTTATACAGCGCCAGGTCGATGTAATGATGACTGAAGAACCAGCTATCCCAGTACCAGTTGAGGTTTTCACCTGCGGCGGTATTGAAGGAATAGAAGAAATCCCAGGGGATAGGATGCTTGCCATGCCAATTGTTCATATAGGCATGCAGACATTTTTTGAAACGCTCGTCGCCCAACATATCTTTCAATGCGAGGTAGGCCAGCGACGGTTTGCCATAAGCATTGCTGCCATAGCTCATACCGCTTACCTGGTTAGACATGGAGATGATGGGCATATCTTCTTCTGTAGAAGGATCGCTGATGTAGTGGCGCACGCGGAACGCTTTATAGAAGCGGTCGGCCTGCTCCTTTCCCTTTTCGGCGATACCGATAAGATATTCGAAAGTGGTGGCCCAGCCCTCATCCATAAAGGCGTAGCGGGTTTCGTTGATACCCATATAGAAAGGGAAATACGTATGCGCGATCTCGTGATCCTGCACCAGCTGTGCAAAGATCAGATCATCACCTACCGAGCCATCATTCACCATCATGGGGTATTCCATATCTGCAAAACCCTGGAAGGCGGTCATTACCGGGAAAGGATAAGCTACGCCCGGCCAGTGATGGGAGAACCAGTTGAGCGCATAATGGGAGAAGCGCACAGAATGATGGAAATCGGAAGCGGTATCGTTGTAGGCCGCCTGTATGCTGGCCCTGCGGCCGGTGGTATTGTCCACCACCGTGCTGGCGGCATCCCATACGTAGTGGTTGCTCACGCCATAGGTTACATCGGCGATGTGCGTGGCGCTGAACTTCCAGTTGTTGGTGGCCTGCTGCGCGGTTACTTTACCATCACGCATTTCCGCGAAAGTAGCGATATGCTGTGTGCTGTCTGCTGTGAAAGAAGCTTTCAAACGCGCCGCGATAGCGGGTTGCAGCACCTCGTCGGGATTGAGCAAGTTGCCGGTGCCCCATACCACAAAGTTCTTCGGCACGCTTACCGTCACATTATAATCGTTGAAATCACTGTAAAATTCTGTGCGGTCGGTATGCGGAATATCGTCCCATCCGTTGTAATCATCGTACACGGATACTCGCGGATAGGCATAGGCCAAGTAGAAGGTGGTACTGTCTATCATCCCCTCACGGCCGCTTTGTACAGACACGTCGTAATGCCATTTGATCTGCAACTGTATGCTGTCTTTTGAAAGCAACGCCTGTGGCAGTTTTACCGGGCCTACGGTGCCTACGTCGTTATTGAAGCGCACCCCTTTGCCGTTGATGATCATTGTGTCGATGGTCACGCCGGCGGTAAGGAAATCTTTATCATGATAGCCGGAGCGCGGCGCTTCGTACTTGTGCAGGTTGGTGAGCATCCGTATCAGCAGGTAGCGCAGGGTATCCGGGCTGTTATTGATATAGCGGATGGTTTCCTGTCCCTGTATGGTCCTCGATGGCGGGTTCACGGCCAGCTGTATATCATAGCGGCCTTTGTTCTGCCAGTAGTTGGCTCCCGGCCTTCCGCTGGTATCGCGGGTTCCTTTCGTATAGGCGTTCCTGATATTGCGGGGCATGTACAGCTCCTGTGCGGAAACTGCCATTCCTGCCAGCAGCAATAGCAGCGTTATGTGCAGGTATTTCTTCATAAATGTTTTAATGGTGGCTACGAACATCGGGAAAATACATGGAAAAGACAAATCCCCAAATCCCAAAATCCGTAAATCCGTAAATCCATAAATCCATAAATCCGTAAATCATTTCAGCTTGTCCAGCACGTATTGCAGCGCACCGGCTTCGGGGGTAAGGATATCCGGCTGCACGCCTTTCCCTTCCCACGTCAGGCTGGTACCAGGCAAGGCAGTTTGTCTGATAGAAACAGAAACGATCAGCTCATCATTCACCGGGTACCATTCGTTCATATTGGCAGCGCCGGCAGAAGGCTCTCCTACCACGGTGGCGCGGTGTTGCGCCTGCAACACAAAAGCGAAGGCTTCGGCGGCGGAAACACTTTTCTTATTTACTAATACATATACCGGCTGCTGGTAATGCGGTATCTCGGGCCAGTTCAGGGTGGTATCGGTTTCTGCTTTTCCTTTTCTATCAGTGGACGTCAGCAGGCGGAGACCAGCCGGCAGAAAGCAGCTTTCAAATACAGCGCCGATGTCGCTGCCGCCGCCGCCATTGTTGCGCAGATCGATCACCAGGCTGCGGGTGCGGGCTACCAACTGCATAGCGGCATACAGCACCGGCAGGCTTTTCTTCGAGATATTGACCTGACTTAATTTGATATAACCAATATTGCCGGGCAGCACGCTCACCTCGCGGAAACCGAAGTTATTGGACTCGGCCTGCGGGCCGTAAAAGAAAATATCTACGCCGGTGGTGTCTTTTTTTTCTTTCATTTCCGCCACGGCATCGGGGGCGATGCGTACGTACAGATGGCCATCATGGCTGTAGTTGCGCAACACGGCGGTGGCAAGGGAGTCGAAGCCCTTTTCCAAAGTAACATTTTTAAAGACGCCTTTTTGATAGGCCTCGCGGAAATTGGCGGCAATGGCTGCGCCCCTGGCGGAATCCACATAATGATCCCGGATTTGCTCCGCCACCTTGTTCACCGCCTGCGCCATCCGGCCGCCGGATTGCGCACTTACCTGAAAGCATAGGAACAGCATGGCATAGCAGATATTCATCCAACGCATAAAAACAATTTTATGCTGCAAATATCTACTGCCCGCTCCGGTAAAAATAGTATGAAATTAGCCTTGCGCCCGCAGCGCTTTGGGCAGCACGCCGGTGAACCTTTTGAAGGTGCGGATAAAATGGCTCTGATCCGCAAAGCCGCACTGGTAGGCGATATCAGTGAGGGATATCTCCTCCTGCCGTATCAGGGTGATGGCATGTTCCGTTTTGATGCGCCGCATATATTCTCCCAATGTACAGGAAAAATAACGACGAAAATGTTTGGAGATGGTGACAGGATGCACCTGCAATATGGCCGACAGCTCCTGCAAGGTCGGGGTTTCATTCCAGCGGTCGTGCAGGATATCGCGCAATTGCTGCACCCATGGCGGCCTTGAGAGTTGGTCGTCATGATTGAACAGCGACAGCAACAACATGGTAATGCTGTCGTGTGTGCCGGCATCGTTGATGCGGCTCTCCTGCTGTATCTTCCAGATCACCGATCTTATCCAGGGATGATGTATGGAGAGATGATCGATGCGGAGATCATGCGCACGCAGGAAATCGTCCGAGATCTCCAGGTTAATGTTACGGGAAGGATGCAGGGCATGACGGTTACGGTGCACTTCTCCGCTTTGGTAAAACAGCACGCTGCCCGGGGAGGCCTGTATTTCCTGGCGTTTCCGCTGTTCACAGTTACCGCCCCGCGCAACGAAAGTGATATGATGATGCTCATGGCAATGCCAACCTTCGAATACCTTCCGGCGGTATTCTGTATCGCTGACGGTGATACCGTTTCCCTGCCAGCTGAAGGTATTATTGCCGAGATAAGTGGCTTGGGCCAGTTTGAGCATAAAGCGCTTTTACCGGCAAGTTCGGTAAATACTATCTTACTTCAATGCCGCTTGTAATTCTTTGCCCAATTTTTCATAGCCTGCCGCTACAGGATGAAGCCCGTCGCTGAAGAGCGTTTCATCGATCTTACCGTTCTTTCCCAGGAATACCGTTCCCGGGTTGATATACCGGATCTGCTGTTTTGCGGCCATGGCGGCAATACGTTTGTTGAGGGCGGCCACGCGTGGTTCCATATTGCGACGTGGCAAGATGCCGCTGATGATCACACCGGCCTTGGGTTGCCGCTGCTTTACAGCCTGTACCAGGTTTTCCAGGCCCGTCATTATTTCATCGTCGGTATTGCCTTCAAGGTTATTGGTACCGATCATGAGCAGCACATGTTGCGCATCGAAGCCATCGAGCTCGTCGTGCTGCACGCGCCAGAGCACATTCTCGATCCTGTCCCAGCCATAGCCCATATTACGCACGCCGAGCGGCGCGAGATATTGCTCCCAGGCGGCGGCGCCTCTTGGCTGTGGCGCTTTCGGCTCGCCGCCCCAGAAATGGATGATAGAGTTGCCCATGATCAGGTTACGCGGCGGATGGGTCTTGTTCATCAGCAACTGCTCCTGGTGCCGGGCGCGCCAGTCGTAGAAACCGTCGCGGCTCTGCACTACCGGGATAGTAGTGCTGATGCTGCCGGATGATTCGTTCAATATCTTCCGGATCACTTTTTCGTATGCCCGTGCCTGTTGGAGCATACCCGCATCATTGGGATGGATGCCATCAACGGTTGATTCTATGTCGAAGCCGATCTCTTTATCGGAAAGCAGGTACAGGCCTTTCTTTCCGCTGGCGATGAGCTGCGCGAAGGTTTTACGCAACACGCGGTTCACTTTCGTATACTCGTTGATGCGGGTGGTATCCATCAGGTTGCCGGGCAGGTCGCCGCCATGTTCTACGAACAGGATAGGTACGCCGGGGTGGCGGGCCTGTAGCATCTCCACGGCAGTAACGATGCGCGCGGCAACGGTATCATTGCTGAATTGTGGTAAACTAAGATTCGGCATGCAGTCCAGCACATAGATCTTTGCATCCTGTTCTGCGAGGAGACTGAGCAC
Organism: Chitinophaga vietnamensis; assembly: GCF_902167635.1. GTDB lineage: Bacteria > Bacteroidota > Bacteroidia > Chitinophagales > Chitinophagaceae > Chitinophaga > Chitinophaga vietnamensis. The sequence continues at coordinate 301,599 of NZ_CABHMS010000002.1, read as the reverse complement.
ATGTGGCTCCAGTAGCCCGTTGCCGGAGAAGCCGAGGTTGAGCAGGGGCCTGTCGAAATGCCGGTTCAGGATGGCGGGCCAGGCGAGCCCCGGCCGCGTAGCGCAGGCGCCTTGTGCGATAGAGGTGCCGTATACGACGATGGGCTTTTCGGCCGACAAAGGCATCGGCGCGAACTGTTTGCCGCTGGCTACGCCGATCTCCATCCAGTTCACCGTATTGTACAAAGGCAGATAGAGACGGTATTCCACTGCGCGGTTCTTGAAGTTGGGATCGGCCTGTAAGTGCGGGAAACGGTATTCGATGGTGTCGCCAAAAGCGTAGTGGCCCGGCGCCCATTGCCAGGCGCCATCCAGCGAAAGGGAGTAGAGGTCTACCCCGCTCACGCCTGTTGCCGGCATATGCGGAAAGGCAAAGTTGCCTTTGCCCTGTACCACATAACGCACCACGATATCGGGGGCATCGCTGCGGAACTTGATATAAAGACCGGCGCTGTTATGCGAAAGGTTCCATACGTTAGGGTTCATGCCTTGCTGCGCACGCGGCGGAAAGCGGTCGTAGGGCGGCTGACCGGCTTCCTGCCATCCCTGTCCTTCTATTACGCGAAAAGGGCTTGCAGCGGGATTCCACCATTGCATGCCCTGTGAAAATGAGTGATGAAAGAAAACAAGTAATAAAACTAAAATAGAGATACTTCGATTTATCATAACGTGGTTTTGTTACGGAACCTGCTGCGCGCCTTTACTGATCTGGTTATTCATGATGCGTGCGTTGCCGTCGATGTCACTTGTACCATTCACCGCTGCGGAGATCACCAGCCCGGTATTTTTTGCGGGCGAGGCCGGACTGATATGCAGATCCGGGGTGGCGGTGCTCAGCAGCATAGGGTCCAGCCCATAGGTGCTGGCGCCATCGTTGGCGGAAGCGGCTTGCCAGTCGGAGAATTTCGTATAGGGAGCGCCGTTAGTACTGTTCCATATCCATTGCGGCGTGCCGGCGGTATAATACAGGTTGTTATCGATCACATTGCCGGAGCCCGAATTGCTGTACTTGTGTATGATCACATCTACCGGCCGCGCATATACGATATTATTCCTGATCACATTATCGAAACACTGCTCTGTAAGGCGGATCTCTCCTTCTATCTCTCCAAAAGCCCCTGCTTCCTTGTCGTTAAAATACAATGTATTATTTACAACATAGCAATTTTTTGTACCGCCGGTAGTATAGCCCAGGTAACCGCCCAGGTAGATGCCTGTGCGCACACAGTTGTACACGAAATTATTCCGGACAATGCAGTTGCTGGTAGGGAAAGCATCTGTTTCACTCACGATGCCGATCCCTCTGTCTGCCTCATGTATCCTGTTCCTTTCGATGGTGATATTGATCGCGCCATCTACATAGATAGCGATAGCGCCATGGCCGTGAATGCCGCCTATAGGGCCGCGCGTCATATCGATATTGTACAGTTCATTTTCTGCAATAAGGCCATTACGGGCATAGTTGAAAGCGGGATTGGCATTGGCAGCATAACCGCCGGCCGCATCGATGCCGATGTTCTCTGTATTATAGATCTTGTTCCTGCGGATCGTGAATCCATCTACATAACCATTGATAGTGAGGTTTTCGCTATACCCGGTTTGGGTATCATGTATCTCGTTATCTTCTACCACAATGTTCTTCATCACATCTGCGGTGTTGCCGATGATGAGGATGCCATGACCGCTGCGCCCATCAGCAGGCGCGAGGTTGGAGGCGATGTTGTATACCCTGTTGCGGCGGATGATGATATTACCTGATCCCGCATTGGCCACAATGCCGTTCACTTCAGTCCCTGGCGTGCTGGTGGTAAGATTGCGCACATCAAAACCTTCCAGCACCACATAGTTGGTATTGCTGATGGTCACCAATGCCTGCGCACCGCTAACAGACATGCCCGTACCATCGATCACCGGCTGCTCGCCCGCATAGGCCTTGAGCGTGATGAGTTTCCCCGACAGGCCAGACTTGCTGAACTTCACCTGTTCATTGTAAATACCATCCCGCACGATCACGGAATCTCCGGGGACGGTTTTACTCAGCGCCGTGTTGATGCTGCGCAAAGGCGCGTCGATGCTACCTTTGTTGGCATCGCTGCCGGTAGTGGCAACATAATAGGTGTGCGTGGCAGCTACTTTTATATCAGGTACGGCATCTGGCACAGAGCCTTTGCTGCATGCGGCCAGCAGCCATGCGATGGTGGATAGTTTCATGTAATGCGTTTTCATCAACCTGTTATTTAAAACAATAGCCCGGCAGGGAGGCAAATGTTGGTACGGGCAGCATTCATCAATTTCCGTTACAACACCCCGTCCCTGCCGGGCTACCAATATTGCGCCCCTACGGGGCGCTTGCGTAATCGATCCACCGTGGCTGCGCCCCGTAGGGGCGTCATATTGGTAGCATGCGATGCGATCTCACAACCATGCGCCCCATCGGGGCGCAATATCTATTCTGATACGATCTTCCTGATCCTGTTATTATTTTTGTCGAGCACATACACGACGCCATTTTTATCCACAGCCACACCGGTAGGCGCTGCAAAAGCAGCGGCATCGCCGATGGCGTCGGAATAGCCGGAAGAGCCGCTGCCGGCGTAGGTGCTCACATCCCAGGTTTTGGCCAGGATGAAGCGGATGCTTTGATCGGGATTGTAGGCGCCGCCATCCCAGGTGCCATTGCCTGCTACATACAGGTTGCCGGCGGCATCTACGTCAATGCCCCAGGGAAACGCGAAGCGGGCTACGGTGGCCGCGCCATTTACATAACCGGAACTACCCTTCTGTCCTGCCAGCGTGGAGGCCGACCAATTACCCGCCGCGAAGCGCATCACAATATGATCGCCATTGAGCGCGGAATAGAGATTGCCCGATTTATCGATGGCAAGGCCTGCGGGATAATTGAGGCCGTTAACGATCTCGGTAGTGCCGGTAGCCGTCAGCTGAAAGATGCTGCCAGGGCTGCTACAGCTGGAATAATATACGGTGCCGCTGTTTTTATCTACCGCAATGCTCCAGGGCGATTGTTTGCCCCAGCCAATGGTGGTAGCCGTACCATCAGGCGTGATCTTGCGGATATCATAGTTCCCCGGATCTACAGAGTAGATGTTGCCAGCGGCATCGATATCCAGGTCATAAGGCAGGCTGAATTTGGCGTTTGTACCTTTGCCATCGGCGTATCCGCCGTTGCCGGGGCTGCCGGCCAGCACGGTGACGTTACCGCTGCTATCTATCTTGCGGATACAGGCATTGCCTGGATCAGCTACATACACGTTGAGATTATTATCTACCACAATCCCCATGCTTCTATACCATGCCTGCCCGTTGAAATTGAAGCTGGCATCGGTACCCTTGCCATCTGCAAAGGCTGCTTTGCCGTTACCGGCAAAGGTTGTAACGGTACGTGTGAAGATGTAAGTAAATGGCGTAGTGCTGGCGATGCTGTCGCTACCTACTTTCACCACGAGGTTGCCGCTGCCGCATTTTTTTGGTACCACCACCATGATCTGGTTATTGTTGGCGCCCACGATAGCGCAACGTTTCCCGTTGATGGTCACATGCAGTTGCGAGGTATCGGAAGTGAAGTTGCTGCCGGTGATGAGCACAGAGGTGGAGCCGCCGCCGACAGCGGGCGTAAAATCGCTGATGGTCATGGGCGCGCCGCTATCGTGCTGCCCTGTATTGTCTTTTTTACAACCGCCGAGGGCTGCCAGGAGAAGACCGCCTGCAAGAATATATGAATGCCTGGTCATAGCAGTGTGTTAATTGTTAGTGATCGATGAAAAGCTTACCAGCCGGGGTTTTGCACCAGCGCACGGTCTCTCTCTATATCTTTCTGTTGGATCGGGAAGAGATACATCTTGTTATCCCAATATCTCTTCTGGTATAATTTCTTTTTATAGAAATCAGTGAAAGAGAAGCCGAGCCCATTATCATTCAGGTCTACACTCAACCCGTAGATGTTGGTCATCTCCTGGTTGCCCATCATGAGCCGGCGGATCAGCGTGTAGTAACGGTCGCCGCCTTCGAAGCACATTTCCACGGCGCGTTCGCGCAGGATATATTTGCGCATGAGGTCTTTGCTGCCAACTGCGCCGGGATATACTGTTTCGATGCCGGGCAGGCCTGCGCGGGCTCTCACCTGGTTGAGGTATGTGACGATATCAGGATTGCCGGGATCATATTCGTTCAATGCTTCTACATAATCCAGCAATACTTCGGCATAACGGAAAAGGATATACGGAGCGGGATTGCTTACTGCGTCGGCGCGGATATTGTCGTTCGGGCTCACATACTTCAACGGCAGGTAACCCGTGATCGTGCCACTGGTAGTGGTTTTCTGACCGGATTTGCCGTTGTAATAAAATTCTACCCTGCCCCTTCCATCTGCATTGGCATCGGAAGAATAATAGTTTCTGTCGTCGGTGGTGATGGCGGGTACTACAGGACGGCCATTATACGCCACATAGGCATAGAAGCGGGGTTCGCGGTTGGCGTACATGTTCCAGTCGCCTCGCTTCTGTTCCCAGGCATTGGCGCCATCGGTTTGCGCGAAGCCTGTTTCCACGTATCCGGAAGCCGGATCATCGATGGTGCGACCGTTGTTCATGGTGAACATATCCACCAGGTTCTGGGTCACGTTGTACATGTTGTAACCGCCCGGGCCGGGAGATACGCATTTGGTGTAACCCCATTTATACCAGTTTACGTGGGCGAAGATGATCTCATTGTTCCAGTTGGTGAGGAAGAGATCACGTACGGAGCGGTATGGATCAAAGGTGCTGCCGTTATTATCGAGGTTGGTGAACAGGCGATAGTGGCCGGAGTCGATGATGGCTTTGGCGGCGGCGGCAGCGATCTTCCATTTGTTGATATCATAGCCGGCGGGCGCAAGTGCAGTACCATCCTGGTTTTTCAAGCCGGCCATGGCAGGGTTGCCATTCCAGAGCGGACTGGCAGCCAGCTGCGCGATCTTGGCTTTCACCATCATACAAGCGCCTTTGGTGGGACGGCCATAGTTACCGGAAGAAGCCCATTCCGCCGGCAAGCCGGCAGCTGCACGGTTCATCAGTTCGTTGATGTAAGCGGTGCAGGTATCGAAAGGCGCGCGCGGATATTTGTTATAGTCGTCGTTGGTGCCCAACGTGGTGGTGAGCTTCACGAAGGGGCCGTATTGCCGCAACAGCAGCCAGTAGTAATATCCCCGGAGGAACAATGCTTCTGATTTGTATTGCCGCTTGAGGTCATCGCTGAGCTGGGAAGCAGGCACCTTATCAATATTCTCTTCGAAGATGATCGTTTTTCGTATAGCCGTGTACATGGACCCCCATATGTAGCCGTACCAATCGGAAGAGCTCCAGTTGCCGGCCGCCATCTGTCTTACATTGGTGGTGGCGATCGTTACAATTGATTCATCAGCGCTGCCGAAGATAGTCACCGCGCCATCGGTGCTGGCGCCATATCCATCTACATAACCATAAATATTATACAGATAGGCTTCCGCATTGGCGCGGGTTTGCCAGATCTGATCTTCGGTGAGGAGATTATCCGGTTTTTTATCGAGGTACTTGCTACAGGATGCCAGTCCCAGCGAGATCATAACGCAGCAGGTAAGTAACAGGTATTTACTTGTCTTCATACAAAAATCTTTTGTTGATTAAAATTGAGCTCTGAGGCCCATCGTCACAGTTCTTGGATACGGATACCTGGCGCCGTTGCTGCCGAGTTCAGGATCCCACAGTTTGAATTTTGTGAGGGTGAACAGGTTGGTACCGTTGGCATATAATTGCAGGCTGCTGATACCGCGGCGTTTCATTTCCGGTGTGATGAAATAATATCCTATCGTGGCCTGGCGCAAACGCATGAAGCTGCCGTCTTTCAGCCACCAGCTGCTGTTCAGATAGTTGTTATCATTGGTGCTGGCGATGGTGATACGCGGATACAATGCATCCTGGCGGGGATTGTCTTTCGTCCAGCGGTCGGTGACCTGTTCAATGACATTACCCGGATACTGTCCGATACCGGTGAAAGGCACTACGCCTACGCCGGAGGCGCCATAGTCGCTGAAGCCGATAGCTTGCCCGTTCGCCATAATGCCTACATCTTTCACGCCGGCAAATACGGCAGACAGCTCAAATCTTTTGTACCCAACATTGAAACCAAAACCGTAAGACCAGGTGGGGAAGCTGGATTTACCCAGGAAGGTAGCGTCGTTGGCATCTATCTGTCCATCCCCATTCAGGTCGGCATATTTGATATCGCCGGGAAACACAGGCCTGGATTGGCGCGGGCTCTTTTCTACATCTGCCTGGTCTTTGAATAATCCCTGGCTCACATAGCCGAAAAATTCGCCGTAGCGGGAACCTTCAAATTGCTGATAGGGATAAATAGCTTTGGGGTTATCAGCATAGATGATCTTGTTTTTCGCGTAGGTGATATTACCAAAAATGCGAAGCGTTACGTCTTTACCGAATTTATCGTTGTACTCTACGCTGGCATCCATCCCTTTATTCTGCATTTCGCCGAGGTTGGCATATACCACGGCATCTCCATAACCCGCGATGGGCGAGATGGTGCCGCGTGCCACGAGTATCTTGCTGCGTTTATCCTGGAAGGCATCTACAATAAAGGTCAGTTTATTCCAGAGACCTACTTCCAGGCCTACATCCGTTTTAGCAGATTTTTCCCAGGTGAGGTTTTGCGTACCGATCACGTTGGCCGCGATACCGCCATACCATTGCGGGTTAGCGCCGAAAGAGATACCGCCGCTGTTATCGATATACGTGAGATAACCGAAGCGGTTACCAGAGATCTGGTCGTTACCGGTAGTACCGTAAGAGCCGCGCAATTTCAACAGTGAGATGGTTTGTGTGAGCGGCTGAAAGAAATCTTCTTTGGAGATCACCCAGCCCGCAGATGCGGCGGGGAAATAACCCCAGCGTTTTCCTTTCTCAAAGTTTTCTGAACCGGTGGCGCCGATATTCAACTCTGCGAGATATTTATCCTTGAAGGAATAAGTAACCCTGGCAGCCGCGTTCTGGTTGCGATAAGGAATCGCGGACTTCAGATCGCCGGCGGAGCCGATGATCCTGTTACGGATAGATCCTACCAGCAAACCACCGAAGGTATGATTGCCGAAATTGCGATCGTAGGCAAGATTACCTTCGAGGTACATGACGCGCTCACCGCTGGAGCTGCTGCCATAACCGAGGTAAGTGCTGCCGGTGCGCACACGTTCCATTACAAGGTTGCCATTGGCATCGCGCGAACTTGCGAACCACAGGTCGTTAGTGCCTTTGCGGCTGTTGTCAAATTCTGCGTAGGTGTCAAAAGAAAAGCGTGCGGTGGCGGTCAGGCCTTGTGTGAGCGCATCGAGTTTCTGGTTGAGCGATAATACAGATTGAATAGATGGTTTGAACTCGGTGCTGTAACCGGAGTTCTGCACCATATTGAAAGGGTTGGCGCCGCCATTGTTGCGCGGGCCTGCCCACATGTTGTTCGGGTATTTAACAGGGAAGGCGATCGGGTTGGTAGCGTAAGCCTCATACCAGATACCGCCCGCCGGATAGCCCGGATAGCGGGCATTTACCAGCATGGAAGCAAGGTTCAGCGATAGTAAAGTTGTTTTGGTAACGTTCATATCTACATTACTCCTGAAATCATAACGCTTGAAATTCAGGTTGGGGTTGTAGTCGTTGATGTTAGACACCTTGTATTGTCCGTCCTGGTCGTAAAAAGACATGGAGGCATAGTAGCGCATGGACTCACCACCGCCGCTCACATTCACGTTGGCATTGGTCATGGAGGCCCAGTCTTTATAGATAGTTTTGATCCAGTTTACATTGGGGTAGAGATAAGGATCAAGGCCACTGGCTGTTTTCTTGATCACCTCATCAGAATAAACGGGTGAAAGGCCATCGTTTTGCCTGGCTTCATTATACAGTTTCATATAGGTAACCCCGTCGAGCATCTTGGGCATCTGTGTGAGGCCCGTGAAGCCGGTTTCCGCTTTGGCAGACACTTTAGGCTTGCCGGCCACACCGCGTTTGGTGGTGATGATGATCACGCCGTTTGCGCCTTTTGCGCCGTATACCGCGGTGGCAGAGGCGTCTTTCAACAGGGAGATGCTCTGTACATCTTCCGGGTCGATGTTGTTGAAAGCGCCGCCATAGGTGCTGTTCACATCATCGCGCTGCACGCCATCCACGATGATCAGCGGCGAGGTGCTGCCCTGGAAGGTGCCCACCCCGCGCAGCGTGAACTGCGGGTTGTCGTAACCCGGTTCGCCGCCGGCGTTTTGCATGGAGATGATACCGGATACTTTACCTACCAGCGCATTGGTGAGGGAAGCCACCGGCGCTTTCATGTCCTGCATGTTCACGGTGGATACCGCGCCGGTTACCGTTACTTTACGCTGGTTACCGAAGCCCACTACCACTACTTCATTCAGCTTGTCCACTTTTTCGGTGAGCGTCACTTTCAAGGTGCGGCGGTCGGCCACCCGCACTTCTGCGGGGTTCATGCCCATCATCGCTACTTTGATGATGTCGTCCTTCTTTGCTTTTACAGAAAAGGCGCCGAGCACGTCGGTGACCATCCCCTTGGTGGAACCTTCTACTGTTACAGTAGCGCCGGGGAGCGGATCGCCGTTCACATCCATCACGAGGCCTTTAACGGTGATCTCGTTATCCTGCTGTGGTGCGCTCTGTGCAGGCGCCGGCGCAGCATCTGAAACTTTGCGGTCCAGCACAATACGGTTCCGCTGGATCACATAGCTGATGCCTTTATCTTTGAACATAAAGGCCAGCACATCATCCAGTTTGGCGTTGTGGAAATTGAGCGTCACTTTCTCTGCGTCGTTGAGCAGCTGATTGCTGTACACGAGCGTCAGGCCGGTCTGTTTCTTGATCGCGCGGAATACTTGCAGCAGCGATACATCATTCCCGGTTAAGGTAACAGTTGACTGAAGGGAAGGTGCGTTCGCCTGTGCGGATGCAGCCGGTGAATGGGTGCACAACAAGCTGCATAACAGCAGCAGTGGCAACAGGCCGCGTACGCCCGCCAGGCATTGGCGTAGACTTTTTTTCATTGCGGGAATCATTTAGAATTTGCGGATTGCTTAATTGCTTGATTTTGGTTTCGCCAGACTACATGGCATAGCTCCTGACATCCGAAAATTCAAAAATTCGAAAATTCGAAAATCCAGGAATTGTTTTTCAATACAACTACAATAAGGAATCAAAATCGGGTGACAGGGTGAAGCAAAAATTTTTTTTATTTCAGATGTACTTCACTTCCGGAGAGATGGCATTCCACCTGCGCGGTGATGTGCAGGTCGGAGAGGAACTCAGGCAGCTTGTCGCGGTCCATAAGCCCTGTTACCGCCCTGGTGGCGGCTTCCGGCTTATCAATGATAAAGGTTACGCCGTAAAAACGGGAGGCTTCCGCGGCCAGGGTGGCCAGCGGCATCTTGTGAAAATAATATACGCCATTCATCCAGGCGAGCACGTCGTCGGTGTCAAAACGGGCCGAAGAAAAACCTGCCTGGCCGTAGGCCGACTGGTACCCCGGGTGCAGCTCCTGGCGCTCGCCATGCGGGCCATGATTAACCACGCTGCCTTCTGTCAGCGACGTATATACGGTACCGTTAGTGTAGGTATTGATATTGAAAGCGGTGCCCAGCACTTCAGTAGTGGTGAGCGGCGTATGTACAATAAAGGGGCGGGCGGCGTCTTTTGCTACTTTAAAATAGGCTTCTCCGCTTACATATACTTCTCTCGCGCCTTTGCCGAAGCGGAAGGGGAAACGCAGCGTGGTGGCTGCATTGAGCCATACTTCCGTACCATCGGACAGCAGCAGTTTGTAGTGATTGCCGGCGGGCACGGTGAGCAAGTTGCGGGATGTATCTTCCGAAGTATAGGCCAGTGTACCATGCTGGCTGTTGAGCACTGTTTTATTTACGGTGATGGTATGACTGCTGTCGTTATCGAGCGTAACCGCCTGTCCTGCTGCCATCTGTAAAGTGATCGGCGCCTTGGCTTTACTAACGATAGCGGCTATATTATTTTGTGGCGCCCTGGAGGTTTTGTGCAACAGGAACCAGCTGCCGGCACTGACGGCCAGCAGCACCGCTGCCGCTACGGCAGCGCGTTTCAGGATCGCATACCGTCCGCGGCTGCGGCGGTAATGCAGGTAGGTCAGGTCAGCATCGGTGTCAATATGATCCAGGTAAGCAGCGATATCATTCTTTTTATCTTCCGCTTCCAACAGCGCCCACTCTTCCCTGAAACGCGGGTCCGATGCCAGCAGCTGCTGTACATACGATTCCTCTTCAGGGCTCAAGGTACCTGTTAAACGTTGAAGGTATAATTGAAATATCGTTTCCTGCCGTTCCATTTATTGTGCTTTGTTATTGATCGCCAGCCGCAGTAGCTTCAGCCCCCGCTTGAGGTGTGTTTTAAATGAATTGATGCTGATGCCCATCTCATCGGCCGCCTCCTGGTAACGTTTTCCTTGCAGGTATACCATCTGTATGGCCACCCGCTTCTGTCCTGCCATATCATCCAGGGTGGTGCTCAGCTGTTTATAATAATCTGTTACGCCATCCTGCGGCATCTCTCCTTCTTCGCCTTCTTCCTGGTGATGCGAAAACGCCACCTGCTGTTGCAGGTGGACGCGCTGTTTCTTCAGGTGGTTCAAACAACGGTTTTTCACCGCCTGATGCAGATAGCCTTTTATATCTCCATTGAAATACAAGTATAGTTTTTTATCCCAGATGTCCATAAAAAACGTCTGCACGAGGTCTTTCGATTCCTGTTCATGACGCAGGAACCAATAGGCATTCAGACACAGCAGTTTGTAATACTTTACAAATAAAGCATCAAACGCGGTATGGTCGCCATCCTTCAGGCGTTGGACCAATTCTGTATCTGCTGGCTGCTGCATTAAATAACCGGAAAAGCCTTAGTGAATACTTTTTTCAATGTTCAATTGACTGGAATCCCGTATAATTTTCGATTATGGTTGAAAGCGGATATCTATCCAGATGTCAAGATAGAAAATAAAATTTATAAACAAAGATTTTTTTGAGGAGACAAAAAGCAATTTTCACCGGGCCTGCTGTGGCGCTATCTGCTAATTTTATTCCGCATTGTTGTTGTATATCCCGGGCTGACGCCCCTATGGGGCGTATGGCAGCGGAGTGTTTATGTTGGTAGATGAAAAATATGAACGCCGATATATCGCCCCTACGGGGCGACATGTTGGTAGCAAGCATCGTATCTACCAATATGCCGCCCCGTAGGGGCGGTAGCCATCGCATTGATCAGCTCCGTAGGAGCGATAGCCCGGGGGCGCGATCAACGACAACGGCATTGACGACAACGGCATTGACGACAACGTGATCTACAACAACGTGATCTGGATCGATCTATACAACACATCATTTTATTCCATCAATATATCGCTTATGAAATGCCTGCCGTTTTTTATCCTGTTACTGAGCAGCGCTGCATTGCAGGCGCAACATCCTTCCTATTATTCCAGCCGGCCGCTGCGCGAGCCGGTCATGTTTGCAGAAGGTAGCATCTGTACGGGCGACTACGACACTCATCCTTCTTTCTCACCGGGCACGGATACGCTCTTTTTTGTGAAGTGTGCGCCCGACTTCAGCACCTGGACCATCGTAGTATCCTATTTCAAACAAGGGCAATGGTCCACCCCTGAAGTGGCGCCCTTCTCCGGCAAATACATGGATGCCGATCCCTTCTTCACCAAAGACGGTAAAACATTGTTCTTTATCTCCAACCGCCCGCTCAGCAATGAAGGGCCGCCCAAAGATTTCGATATCTGGAAAGTGGAAGCCACCCCGCAGGGATGGAGCGCGCCCATACATCTCGAAGCGCCCATCAACAGCAACAAAGACGAATACTATCCCACCATGGCCGATAATGGTACCCTCTATTTCGGCTCCGGCCGCGATGGCGGAAAAGGCAACACCGATATTTACCGCTGCCCGCTGGAAAACGGGCAATACCGCCAGGCGGAAAACCTTGGCGACAATATCAATACCGCCGACGATGAATACGAACCCTTCATCGCGCCCGATGAGCGATACCTCATCTTCATGGCCACCCGCCCCAATACCGCCAAGGGCGATCTGTTCCTCAGCTATCGCCGCAACGGCCAGTGGACGCCAGCCGAACGTTTGCCGGCGCCCTTCAATTCTGAAAAATCGGAGTACTCGCCCAAGGTAACGAGGGACAATAAGTATTTTTTCTTTTCCAGTACACGGAACAAACTAACGGGCACGCCTGCACGACAAGAAAATGCCGCTGCCTTATACCAGCGCCTGCACAGTGCCGGCAATGGTCTTGGAGATATCTATTATGTAGACCTGGAACAATTGCATCTCAAATAACTACAGCAGCCACACCCGGGGATGGCGCAGCGAAACGAATACCTTATCACCCTGCTTCACCGCGCCTGGCGCGGTTCTTACGGTGATATGCTCTCTGCCTGCCTTCACCACTACATCCTCATAACCGCCGAAAAAAGCGGTAGCCGTTACCGTACCTTTGAGGGCATGCGTATCATCGGCAACGAGCTGTAACTGCTCCGGCCGTACGAATAATTGTTTACCGTTGAGAGGGAGCACTTCTTTAAATGCCTTGGCAGCAGCGGGTTTGAGCAGGTTATACTTCCCGAAGAGCGCCGCCGCATATTCATTCACCGGCTGGTTGTACACCTGCTGCGGCGTGCCTTGCTGAATAATACTGCCCTGTTGCATTACGATGATATCATCGGCCCAGGACAGCACATCCTGCGGATCGTGGGAAGTGAGCAGCACCGTGAGCTGCAGCTCCTTGCCAATATCTTCGATCACTGATTTCAGTATCGACTTATGGATCATATCCAGGTTGGAGAAAGGCTCGTCCAGCACCAGCAAACGTGGCACCATCGTGAGAAGGCGGGCCAGCGCCACACGTTGCCGCTCGCCGCCGGAAAGCTGATCGTTCTTACGTTTGAGGAGATGGGAGATGCGACAGATATCATAGATCTTGGCAGCGTCTTCGTCTATCAGCTTGTTATCACGATCCAATATCTCTTCCATGCGGAAATTGTTGCGCAGCTCGAAATGCTGCGACAGGTAGGCAATGCCAGGATGCCCTGGTATCAGCACTTCCAGCGGCCCTTCTACCCTTTTGCCTTCGAAAGTTACTTTACCTTCATCTGTTTGCACCAGTCCTGCAATGATCCGGAGCAAGGTGCTCTTGCCCGAACCTGTTTCCCCTGCAATGGCCACCCGCTGGAACCTTTGCTGCGTAAAACTCACGTGGTTCACCACCACCGCACCCTGCAGCCGCTTGCTGATATCCGATACCTGTAAAAAGCTCATAAACTATTATTGCCCGGCAAAGATAGTCTAGCTGAATTAATTATTACGTATTTGAAATGGAAGCCCTTGAAGCGCTTTGAGCGCTTCAAGGGCTGGAAACCGCTACCAGAACCGCACATAGATGGCAGACAGCAGCAGCAATATCGTTACTGCCAGTATCACAGAAGAAGGTTTTAAACGGAACATCTCTTTATCGATCGTAAATGCTTTCGTGCTCACTGCCGGCCCTGCGAGGCTAATCGCTACCATCACCAGCACAGTGATCGCAAAAGACCATCCCAGGCTGATGAAGAACGGTATCTCAAAAACGCCCTGCGCATTGCGGAAAGCAGAGTAGAGCCAGGTTTCATCTCCGAAAATATTCACCGCAAACTGGTTGAAAAACAAAGAGAGCAGGAAACCGCAGATGATGCCCGCCACCGCCGCCGCGCCACTGGTGCGCTTCCAGAACATGCCTAACAGGAAAGTGGCAAATACGCCCGGACTGATAAAGCTGGAATATTTTTGTACAAACGTATATCCACCCGCGCCGCTGATGCCCAGCATATCATTCCACGTAAAGAGCACCGCGATGAGCATCGCCGTTACGATGGTGAGCCGCCCGGCCCATACCAGCTGCTTTTCGCTGGCGCCGGTGCGCAGGTATTTTTTATAAACATCCAGCGTAAAAATGGTGGAGATGCTATTGGCCTTACCTGCCAGCGATGCCACGATGGCTGCCGTGAGCGCCGCCACTGCCAGACCTTTCAGCCCTGCGGGCAATAAACCAAGGATGGCAGAGTAGGCGCCATCTTTATGACCACCTTCCAGCTGCGGCAGGTAACCGTTCTGGTATAGCACATACGCCACAATGCCCGGCAACATCACGATCACCGGCATCAGTATTTTCAGGAAGCCGGCAAACAGGATGCCCGTGCGCGCTGTCTGCAAATCCGCGCCCAGCGCGCGTTGTGTGATGTACTGATTACAGCCCCAGTAGTTCAGGTTGCTGATCCACTGGCCGGCAATGTACATACCGAAGCCCGGCAATATCAGGTATTTGTTTACATACTCCTGCGTTGCGCCTGTTGCCGGTTTGCTGAACATCAGGTGAAAATGGTCCGGCGCCTGTTGCAGCAATACCTTGAAACCCGCGATGGCGCTGCTGCCCAGCCCGAATTTCTCGCTGGCATAAGTGAGCGCCATATACGTGGTGGCCAGTCCGCCGATGATGAGCACCGCCACCTGTATCACATCGGTATAACCGATCACCTTCATGCCACCGAGGGTGATGAGCACCGCAAATACTGCCAGCGCCACCATCACGAGATGGAAGTATTCGCCGCCCAATAGCCCGTTGATGGCCAGTGCGCCGAGATATAATATCGCTGTGAGGTTCACAAATACATACAGAAAAAGCCAGAATACCGACATGATCAGCGCCACCGTGCCATTGTAGCGGGTGGTGAGGAATTGCGGCATGGTGTAGATCTTGTTTTTGATATACACGGGCATAAAGAAGATGGCGACAATCACCAGCGCCACCGCGCCCAGCCACTCGTACACCGATACGGCAATACCGGCAAAGAAACCGTCGCCGCTCATGCCGATGAACTGTTCCGCTGAAATGTTGGAGGCAATAATAGAAGCGCCGATCGCCCACCAGGTGAGCGATCCTTCTGCCAGGAAAAAATTCTTTGTATCACTGCTGCCACCCTTCTTTTTCTTCTTGTAGATCCAATACCCGTAGGTGCTGATGATAATGAAATAGATAACGAATACGAGGTAATCGCCAAATGCAAGCTCTTTGTTCATAAACGTGGGAGTAATCAGTCCAGTGGCCCCTGCCGGGCCGCTGGACTATGAAATAACACTATTAGAATTTAAGCGTAGCAGGAAGATATTTTGCCACCAGGTCCTCGTAATACGGGCGCAATACTTTCCAGTCGGGCGGTACAGGGCTTTTGGAATAAAGATCGTAAGGGTTGAAAAGATTCACCCATTTGAACATTTCCCTGTCATGATCATCCATCAGGTGATCGTAGGCATGTTCGCGGTGTTGCGGGTAGAAAGAGTGATAGCGCAGCATGTAGAGCGCAGGTTCGGGCAGATGGTCTTTCATCATCTGATAGATGTATTCATCATGCCCCCAGCTGAGATGCACATTGCGCAAGCCGCAATTGGGCTCATACACGCCATATTTGGTATTATAATCCGGGTTGTTGATATCAGGATTATCCTTGAAAAATTCTGAGAACACGATCTTGTCGGAATAGGCGCATCCTACGGGGAAGGTATCGCCAACCACCGCCCATTGCGGCTCTCCGAACAGGCAGAGCACCTTGCCCATATCATGGAAAAGGCCGGTGAGCACCATCCAGTCGGGATGGCCATCCGCGCGGATCGCCTCTGATGTTTGCAGCAGATGCTGGAACTGATCGAGATCGGTATCCGGGTCGGAATCATCTACCAGCTGGTTCAGGAAGTCGAAGGCATCCCAAACAGACATCTCCCTCTTGTTAAAAGAGAGAAACTCTCTTTCTTTCTCCAATACGAAATTATAACACTGATGTTTATGGTTGAGACGATAAAATTCGCGAACAGTATCCCTGGGAGGAGCCTCATAATTGCGGTATTCGCTGGTATCCTTTGCTGTGGCGATATTGCTGGGATCAGGGTAACGTTCCAGCAGATCATCTTCCCACTGATCCAATGATGTTAAAGGTGCCGGATTGTCCTGATTGGGTTTGGTATTCATGGCGATACTTTTTTAACGTGAAATAATCAGAGCCTGTTTTCCCAAGTTGCGAATTTTTTTCGAGAGCATTGATTTTATTTACTTAACCGTTTTCGTAGCAATTTTCACCGATTAGTCCTATTATTACAATATGGGGAATGTAACGATCAGGATGTTGGCAGAAAAACTGCAACTCTCTGCGGCCACCGTATCCAAGGCGCTGAACAACAGCCACGAGATCAGTGAAGATACGCGCCGCCGCGTGCTGGCGCTGGCCGCCGAATACAACTATGTGCCCAACCCCTATGCGGGCAGCTTGCGGAAAAAGATCAGCAATACCATTGGCGTGGTGATCCCGGAAGTAGCGGATAATTTCTTCGCGCAGGCCATCAACGGTATTGAAGCCATTGCACAGGAAAAGAAATATCATGTGCTCATCTACCTCACGCATGAAAGCTATGAAAAGGAACAGTTTATCCTGCGCGATTTCCAGGGCGGCCGTGTAGATGGTATCCTTTTATCTGTAAGCGCTGAAACGCCCGGTGCACAGCATGTACGGGAATTACAGGAGAAAGGCATCCCCGTGGTGCTTTTCGATCGTATCCTGGACGAGGTAGATACTACCTGTATCATGACCGACGACCGCGACAGCGCCTATAAGGCCACGGCGCACCTGTTGCAATGCGGCTGCAAAAAGATCGCGTTGCTATCAGTGTCCGACAGCCTGTGGATCAGTAACAAACGGCGGGAAGGCTACCAGCAGGCGCTGGCCGCACATCATGTACCTTTTGAAGCAGCTGATGTGCTGCATTGCTGCAACAATGAAGCGGCCAACTATGCGCTCATCCGGGAGGCCCTGCAACAGGGCGGCTATGATGGCGTGATCGCGAGCGTGGAGCGCCTGTCGACCATCGTTTATGGCGTATGTGCCGAACTGCAAAAACGTATCCCGGAAGATATCAAGGTGCTTGGCTTCTCTAATCTTTCTGCTGCGCCTTACCTTAATCCATCGCTCACCACCATCACACAGCCCGCCTTCGATATGGGCAAAGCCGCTGCCACGGCCTTATTCCGGGCATTGAAGCACAAGCAGCTGCCGAAGGTAGAAACGATGGTGTTGCCCTCGCGGTTGATTGTCAGGCATTCGACGGTATAAATTGTCTGAACCAGGATTAAACGGATTAATAAGATTTTCATGATTTAACGCGGAGATTGACGGTGGCGGATTGGAGCGAAGAAGCCCTTGAAGCGCTTCAAGGGCTGGAACCGAATTGATCATCGCATTAAAAATTTAAAATACCTAATTTCGGATATGAAACAAACCCTTCTACTGTATGCAGTCCTGCTTATTGTGGCGCTGGCCTGTCAGCAAGCGCCACGCCATGATCAGCAGGCCGATTCACTGGTGAACGCCGCTAACAACCCCTCGCCTGCCTTTGCTGGTGGCTGCTTTCAACGGGTTAGCGGAAAAGACACTGTGTTGTTGGAACTGAATGTGAACGACAGCCTCGTAACCGGCCATCTCACTTATCACTATTTTGAAAAAGACCGGAACAGCGGCGCCATCAGCGGTATCCTGCGCGATAGCCTGCTGCGGGCCTCGTATCAATATATGAGCGAAGGCGTGCAGAGCAGCCGGCGCGCAGTATTTAAAGTACGCGGCCAGCAAGTGTTTGAAGCCTTCGCCAACGAAATAGATACCACCGGCCAGCCTGTTTTCAGCGATGATCCCTCACAGCTGAAATTCGATAGCGTTCCGCTCTTGTCAGTGCCCTGTAAATAACCCGATATGAAACATTGTTTGCTGATCTTAAGTATGCTTGTCTGCGGCCTGCGCGCCAGCAGCCAGCAAGGCCAGATTACCGGCAGGCCGGTGATCCTGCTCAACTTTAATGGTAAGATGGATACCGCCCGCATCGAGGGCCGTACGATCTTCTTCCCCGACAATACCCACGCTAAAACCGAAGACCTGGGCTATGTAGTATATCCGCTCACCCGCGACTCTGTAGCCCGCAAAGATACCGGCCTTATTCACGCCGACCTGGCCGGGCGCCAGCTGTTCTATTTCGCCTGGGGCAGCATGAAAACAAGGCTCTACCGCATGCCGCAAGATGCGGCACTCACCGGCATCATAGATTTTGTACTGCCGGATGTCGCCTATTACGCGCCATTTGAAAAAGCCCGGAAATGCCCGGTGTGCGCATCCGGCAAGCATATCATCCCCATTCAATACGGACTGCCCGGCCCTAAAGACTTTGCACTTGCCAAGGCAGGCAAGCTGCTGCTCGGCGGCTGCGTGGTGAGTGAAGAATCTCCGCGATATTATTGTAAGAAAGATGATTTTATTTTTTAGCAAAAAAGCGCAATAGCTCCTGAAGCGCGCGGAGCGCTTCAGGAGCTTGCATGCTTCAGGTATTATCCTCATTGCGGCCTGTCCCAAAATGCAGGCGGCTCAATGCCCAGCGCACGCAGGTATACATATCCCTGCCCACGGTGGTGTATCTCATTATCGATATAATAAAAGATCATCCCCCATACCGGCCCTTCCAGCTGGCCAAAAGATTTCATCGTTTGCTGGAAAAGTTCTCCAGGTATCTGCGGCCATAGCACGTTGAGCTCAGCGGTGATCTTGTCCCACGCATGCAGCAGCGCTTCGCGGTTAGCGGGCAGCACTTCGCCGCCCATCTCTGCGAACGTAGGCCATTGCCCCGTGATAATACCTCTGATGCCAGCAGCTGTAATGCTCATTATCTCCTGCGCCAACGCGGCAAATGTGCGCATGCCGCCGATGGAGAAATTAAACAGCTCCTTTTCCGGGAAAGCCTCGATCATCCGGCGGGTTAGCTGGCGGTGGCCCTGCCAGTGCTTCAGCAAGGCTTCGGGCGTAATCACAACAGGTGTTGCAGTAATAGTATTTGCCATAGTTTTTTTTGTTTGTTGATACAAAGCAACAAGTGGCAAGTGACAACCCTATGTCAGCAGCCTTCAAAAATTTCGATAAATTAGCTGTTCAAAAAAACGCATGGAAAAGATCATCATCAGGCAGGCAAAATTATCAGAACTGGATACCTTGCTGGGCTTCGAGCGCGGCATCATTGAAGCAGAGCGCCCCTACGACGTTACATTGAAGGAAGGCGAGATCCATTATTACGACATCACCGCCATGATCCAGGCGGATCATATAGCCGTGCTGGTGGCCGAACTCGATGGCCAGCTCATCGGCTCCGGATATGCCCGCATCGAAAATGTGAAACCCTATCTCAAACATGCACAGCACGCTTACCTGGGCTTTATGTACACGCATCCCGACCATCGCGGCAAAGGCGTGAACCGCCTCATCATCGAAGAACTGGCCAACTGGGCGCGCAGCAGGGGCGTCACAGAACTGCGCCTCGATGTGTACCACCTGAACACCGCCGCCGTGAAAGCTTATGAAAAGGCCGGTTTCAGCGGACTACTGCTCAATATGCGCCGCCCCATCTGAGCCCTCATAATTCTATAATTCATTCAGATAATTGTATAACACCCCGGCGATAGTATTGTGCCAACTTTGCATTGTCTAAAATAACCGAACTATGCAAACCGGCTATAAAATATATATCAAAGGAATGGTATGCGACCGCTGCATCATCGCTGTACGCGACGTATTCAGCCACCTGCATATCCCTGTTACCGAGGTGCATCTCGGCGCCGTTACCACCATTACCACCCTCACGCCAGCACACCTGGAACAAGTGCAGGAACAGCTTAGCCGCCTGGGTTTCAGCCTGCTGGAAGATAAACGTATCCAGCTCGTACGCCGCGTCAAAGCCCTTGTGGCCGATGTATATGCGGGCAACTACGATTTCCCCGAAGACTTCCGCTTCTCCGATCTCGTCCTGAAAAAAATGCACCAGGATTACAAGCGTGTCAGCAGCATCTTCTCTGCTGTTGAAGGCATCACCCTGGAAAAATATATCATCGCGTTCCGCATTGAAAAGGTCAAGGAAATGCTGGTATATAGTGATGCCTCTTTATCAGACATTGCTTTCCGCCTCAATTACAGCAGCGCACAACATTTGTCGGGCCAGTTCAAAAGTCAGACAGGCCTCAATCCATCTTACTATAAGGAGATCAAGGCATCCAAAGACGCCCTGCGCCATCACGATTGAAATTATATACAATTCTCCGCCAATATTGCAAGCCTGCCCTTTCACCAGCGCATAGCTTTGTAAAAAATTAAATGATATGTCCCTTATAAAAGAATCTTTCCCTGTATTAGAGATGACCTGCGCCGCCTGCGCCATCAGCGTAGAATCCACGCTGAAAGCGGTAGACGGCGTACAAGATGCCGGCGTCAACTTCGCCAACCAGAGCGCCTGGGTCGCCTATCATGCACACGCCGTTACACCGGAAAAACTGCGCGACGCCGTTCGTGCCATCGGTTACGATATCGTGATCGACAAAGAAAACCAGGACGAAGTAAAAGAAGCCGCACAACAAAAGCATTATCGCCATATCCTGCAACGTACCATCTGGGCATCTGTTTTATCTGTGCCCGTGGTGATCATCGGCATGTTCTTCATGGATATGCCTTATGCCAACTGGATCATGATGGCCCTCTCTACGCCCGTCGTATTTTTTCTGGGCCGCAGTTTTTTTGTGAACGCCTTCAAACAGGCGCGTCATGGTAAAGCCAATATGGACACGCTGGTAGCGCTCAGCACCGGTATCGCCTGGCTGTTCAGCGCCTTCAACACCCTCTACCCTGAGTTCTGGCACCAGCGCGGCTTACACGCCCATGTGTACTTCGAAGCCGCCGCGGTGGTGATCGCATTTATCTCCCTGGGCAAGCTGCTGGAAGAAAAGGCCAAATCCAATACTTCTTCCGCCATCAAAAAACTGATCGGGCTGCAACCCAAAACCGTGTTGCTGGTTAACGGTGACGGCTCTACGAAAGAAATTCCCATCTCGCAGGTGAAAGTGGCTGATATCATATTGGTAAAGCCCGGAGAGAAGATACCGGTAGATGGACAGGTGAGCACAGGAACATCTTATGTAGATGAAAGCATGATCACAGGAGAACCGCTGCCGGTGCTCAAAACCGCCGGTGCGCCTGTATTTGCAGGTACGATCAATCAGAAAGGCAGCTTCCGTTTCAAAGCGGAGAAAGTAGGCGCCGATACTTTGCTGGCGCAGATCATCCGAATGGTGCAGGAAGCCCAGGGCAGCAAGGCGCCCGTGCAGCAGCTGGTAGACAAGATCGCAGGCATCTTTGTGCCGGTGGTGATCGGCATCGCGATACTCACCTTTATCTGCTGGATGATCTTCGGCGGCGATAATGCCTTCACGCATGCCCTGCTCACTTCCGTCACCGTGCTGGTGATTGCTTGTCCCTGTGCGCTGGGCCTCGCCACCCCTACCGCTATCATGGTAGGCGTAGGTAAAGGCGCCGAAAATAATATCCTCATCAAAGATGCCGAAAGCCTGGAGCTGGCGCATCAGGTAGATGCCATCATCCTCGATAAAACCGGTACCATCACGGAAGGTAAACCGGTGGTGAGCGACGAACAATGGGCCGATAACGCCAACGACTATACGCAGGAAAGAGCGGTGCTCTATGCCCTGGAGGAACAATCTGAGCACCCGCTGGCCGCAGCCGTAGCCGCCTGGCTCAAAACCAATGGCAGCAAGGCAGTGCAGCTATCAGACTTCCGCAGCATCACCGGCCAGGGCGTAAGCGCCCGATACGATGGCCGCAGCTGGTTTGCCGGCAACATCGAACTGCTGCGCGCCAACGGTATCGTGCCCGATGCCGCACTGAGCGCCCGGGCAGCAGAACTACAGGCCGCCGCCAAAACGGTGATCTACTTTGCCGCCGATAAAAAAGCGCTCGCCGTGATTGCTATCACAGACCAGATCAAATCTACTTCCGCAGCAGCGGTACAGTCATTGCAAGCAAGCGGCATCGACGTGTACATGCTCACCGGCGACAATGAACAAACTGCGGCCGCTATTGCGAAGAAAGCCGGTATCCGCCACTACAAAGCCGGCATGATGCCTTCCGGCAAGGCCGACTTCGTAAAAACATTGCAACAGCAAGGCAAAGTGGTAGCCATGGTAGGCGATGGCATCAACGACTCTCACGCGCTCGCACAGGCCGATGTGAGCATCGCCATGGGCAAAGGCTCCGACATCGCTATAGATGTCGCTAAAATGACGCTCATCACTTCCGATCTCAACAGCATTCCGAAAGCGTTGAAGCTCTCCCGCAAAACAGTGCGCACCATCAAACAAAACTTGTTCTGGGCCTTCATCTACAACATCATCGGTATACCGGTGGCAGCTGGCATCCTCTATCCCTTCAACGGTTTCCTGCTCGATCCGATGATCGCCGGAGCAGCCATGGCCCTGAGTTCCGTGAGCGTGGTCAGCAACAGCTTGCGATTGAAGGCCGCTAAAATTTAATATACATGCAAGCCAATCATACCTGGCGTACTGCCGCCATCCTGCAAGAAACAAAAGATACCATCACCATCGTTTTTGATACCGGCGGCGCGCCTTTCGCATACAAAGCCGGCCAGTTCATCAACCTCAGCGTGGATATCGACGGCAGCACTATCACCCGTTCCTATTCTTTCAGTTCAGCTCCTCTCGCGGGAACATCACCGGCCATCACCATCAAAAGAGTGGCCGGTGGCATCATGAGCAACTACCTCCATGATCATGCCGCCTATGTCAAAGAGTGGCGCGTAAATGGCCCTCATGGCGCCTTTACGCTGGATCAGCCCTGCGATGAACTGGTATTGCTCGGCGGCGGCAGCGGCATTACGCCGCTCTTTTCACTGGCCAATGAGGTGTTGCAGCAATCGCCCGGCACAAATGTTACGCTCATCTATTCCAGCCACAATGAAGAAAATATCATCTTCCGCAACGCACTGCACGCACTGCAACAGCAGCACCCGCAACTGAAAGTGCACTATATGCTCTCCGAAAACGGCGGACGCATTAACCGCATCATCGCGAAGAAACTGATCAAAGCCATTCCGGCCGAACGCGCGCAATACTTCATCTGCGGCCCTTCCGGCCTGATGAAGCTGCACCTGGAAGTTTTGCAGGCGCTCAATATACCGGCGCAGCAGATCACTACCGAATGGTTCCAGCCGGAGCCGCTAACGGTAACGCCTACACTCCCGGATAGCGCACAGGAAGTATTGCTGCATTTCTATGAACAAAGCAACCTGCTGGAAGTGAAGCCCGGCCAGACCATTATGGCGGCGGCGCTGGAAGACAAAATAGCGCTGCCTTACTCCTGCAAAGCGGGCACCTGCGGCATCTGCGCCGCTAAATTATTAAGCGGGAATGTGCACATGGCACAGCAATACGCGCTCGGCAAAGAAGCCCTGGAAGCCGGTATGGTGCTGCTTTGCCAGAGCCATCCGCTGGATAGCAACGTGACCATAGAAATTATATAAAACCTTATGGCAATTGTATAACAGCCGCCCGCCATCATCATCGTACCTTTACATTATCAAACAAAACAAAAATATCATCACCATGGAAACAATACAATTCAAAACAAATATCAAATGCTCCGGATGTATCGCTACCGTTACGCCTTCTTTAAATGCTACTGCCGGTGAAGATAACTGGGAAGTAGACCTGCAATCGCCCGATAAAATACTGACCGTATCTGCCGATAACGTAGATGCCGCCGCTATCAAAGCCGCCATCGAAAAAGCAGGTTACAAAGCAACCATCCAGTAATTTAAATGTTGTTATAAGATGAAAAAGATATTTTTAGCCGCGGCGTTTATCTTCGGCGCCTTCGCACAAAACAGCATCGCACAGGACAGAACGTCCAAACTCGCGCCTGCACTCACTTTGTACATGGATGTGAAAGATGCGCTGGTAGGCAGCAATGCTAACAATGCCGCCACTAAAGCGGCCGACTTTGCCAAAACCGCTGCCGCAATAGATGCCGGCACACTCAGTCCGGAAGAACAAAAAGCATTTGCGCCACTGCAACAACAGCTGATCGCCGATGCAAAATCTATTGCCGCCGCCAAAGATATCGCGCAGCAAAGAGAATATTTCAAAACTTTCTCTGATCATTTCTATACGCTGGCCAAAGGCGTGAAACTCTCTGCTGCACCGGTGTACCAGGAATACTGCCCCATGAAAAAGGCATACTGGCTGAGTAATTCCGCCACGATCAAAAACCCTTACTTCGGCAACCAGATGCTCTCTTGCGGCAAAGTGAGCGACACGATCAAATAAGACATGAAACTGACCATTATATCTCTCCTGCTTCTGGCATTGTGCGGCTCACTGGCCGCACAATCGCCGGCAGGTACCGCTCCTAAAACAGTTCGCTACGACCTCTACATCAGCGACACCACCGTTAACTACTCCGGTAAAACCCGCCACGCGCTGGCCGTGAATGGCCAGCTTCCCGGGCCGGCACTGCATTTCACGGAAGGCGATACCGCCGAAATTTATGTGCATAATACCCTCAAAGAAGAAACTTCCGTTCACTGGCACGGGCTCATACTGCCCAACCAGTACGACGGCGTCCCTTATCTCACCACCAAACCTATCAAAGCCGGGCAAACACATCTCTACCGCTTCCCGCTTGTGCAGAACGGCACCTACTGGTATCATAGCCATACCATGTTCCAGGAACAAAGCGGCCTATATGGCGCCTTCATCATCCATCCGCGCAATGCCCCGCCACAAAAGGAATACACGCTGCTGCTCAGCGACTGGACCAACATGAACCCGCACACCGTGAACCGTTACCTGCACAATGCCAACGACTGGTTCGCCATCAAAAAAGGCTCTACCCAGAGCTATGCAGAAGCCGTGAAGAAAAAACATTTCAGCACCAAGATCACCAATGAATGGAAACGCATGAACGCCATGGATGTGAGCGATGTGTACTACGAGCGCTTCCTCGCCAATGGCCAGCCCAAAGATGTGCAGCCCGCCTACAAAGCCGGCGACAAAGTACGCCTGCGGGTCATCAACGGCAGCTCTTCCACCTATTTCTGGCTCACCTGGGCCGGCGGCAAGATCACCGTGGTGGCCAACGATGGTAAAGATGTGGAACCGGTGGAAGTAGACCGCCTCATCGTAGGCGTTTCTGAAACATACGATGTAGTGGTGACCATCCCCGACAATAAACGCTATCAGTTCCTCGCCACCGCAGAAGACCGCACCGGCACCACTTCCCTCTGGCTCGGCGATGGTATGGAGATACCTGCTAAACCATTGCCCAAGCTGAAATATTTTGAGGGCATGAAGATGATGAATGATATGATGCGCATGGACGGCAACCTCGATACCAGCAATGGCATGCAGATGGCCAACCAGGCAATGGATATGAACACTGTGATGTACCCTGAAATCAACGGCGGCGAAGCCGCCCCCATGGACCATAGCCAGCATATGAACATGAATATGAATATGGACAGCAGCGCAGGTGATATCGTTACCCTCAACTACGGCATGCTCCGCGCGCCGCAGCCAACAACGCTGCCCGCCGGCCCCCTGAGAACGCTCAACTTCGAGCTTACCGGTAACATGAACCGTTACGTGTGGACCGTCAACAATAAAACCGTTTCTGAAACAGACAAGATACTTATCAAAAAAGGAGAGAACATACGCATCATCGTGTACAACAATACCATGATGCGCCACCCCATGCACCTGCATGGCCACTTCTTCCGCGTGCTGAACGGACAAGGCGATAAGGCCCCGCTCAAAACCGTGCTGGATATCATGCCCATGGAAAAAGATACCATCGAATTTGCCGCCACAGAAAACGGGGGCGACTGGTTCTTCCATTGTCATATCCTCTATCACATGATGAGTGGCATGGGCCGCGTGTTCAGCTACCAGGACGGCGCTCCCAACCCGGATGTACCGGATCCTGCGATGGCCTATCGCATGCTCAAACGCGACGACCGCATGCTGCACCTCATGGGCCGCATAGGCCTGGAAAGCAATGGCAGCGATGGTGATATCATGCTCGCCAATACCCGCTACCGCCTCTCCGCAGAATGGCGCGCCGGCCTCACACCCGAACATGGCTATGAAACCGAAAGCCACTTCGGACGTTACTTCGGCAAGATGCAATGGCTCTTCCCCTACGTCGGATGGGACGTACGCTACCGCCGTATGCACGGGCCGGAAAAGAACCTGTTCGGACAGGAAAACACCAAAGACTTCCGCCAGGTATTTCATATCGGTGTCGAATACACGCTGCCAATGCTCATCGTAGCCGATGCCTCTATCGACCATACCGGTAATGTGCGCTTCCAGCTGTCAAGGGAAGATGTGCCCATCACCAAACGCCTGCGCTTTAATTTCATGGTGAATACCGACAAGGAATATATGGCCGGCTTCCGGTATATCGTTACCCGCAACTTTGCCTTGTCTACCCACTACGATAGCGACATGGGATTTGGCGCCGGTATCACGCTCAGCTATTGATATAATTTTAAAAAACAAGTAGGGTGCCTCAAAACAAGAGGCATCCCTTTTTTATTCCGTCTTTAAACAAGATAGAGATACTTCTAGGCCTCTTATTCTTTTAGCTTTTCCCTTCTTCCAAATTGCCTTGGGAAATAAGATACTGTAAACATAAAATATTGCTGTAGCACATTAGTAGTTCCCCGTGTAAGGGTATTGTTTAGCCCTGTATTGATAATGTTGGTATTCTGGTGAAGTAAATCTAGCGCGGCTATTTTTAATTCCAGGATGTTGCCAGGAAGCAGACGAAAAGTACCGTTTGCATTCCAAATTGTAAAAGTGGCTGCTTTCGAACCACTCGAAGTAGTATAGTTGTACGAAATATTACTACCGATACCTAACCTTTTTGTAAAATTTACGCTTGTACTAAGAACAGTAGACTGCGTACTATTTTTAAATTCGCTATTACTTGCACCAGTCTGTTTAGAGCGGTATAATAGCAATAATTCTTGTAGGTTAATGGCCCACCAATCGCTAAGCGTATAATAGATGTTCAGCGAATTGCTATTTGAGAAACTATTGGAGAAGTTGAGTTGACCATTGATATATTGGGGATTTCGATTCAGAGATAACATAGGTAAAAATTGTACCTGCAATTGATTCTTCTCAAACTTGAATGCTTTACTCACAGTACCAGAAATACTTAAATATCTGCTATCTCCTGCATTGATTGTATAGTGTACACTACGTCCAAGGTTATCTATTATACTACTGTCGGAGAGGTTATCATTGATTATTCCGACTGCTATATTCAAGTCATATTTAAAAGTATTCTCTCTCTGCTGGCTACTATGTTGCATACTAAAACTTATCTTCCTTTCGGTGGCTTCTTTTAAACGAGAATTACCTTGCTGAATATAATATTGGTTAATACTATCCACTAATGGATACAATTGTTCCACTGTAGGGTATTTATTTTCTGTGCTAAAGTTCAGGCGATAATTATCCTCATAATTCCCATAATGACTATTTGTATAACTAATGGAAGCGCTCGGGATGAAGCGCTGATATCTTCTTATGAAATTCTGAAAAGGTTGTATAGAACTGTTTTGTTGATGATAAAATTGCGCCCGCGCATCAAGGCCCAAAAACAAAATCTTCTCATATCTGTTAACCAGTCCTCTGGTAAATACTCTACTAATGGCTAATGTAGGCATTTCGTTGACGATCGTAAGTTTGTTTCTATTAGAAAGGTACGCATCAATTTTGTAGTTACCTGTAATAGTGTCTCTGTTTTTAACAAGATTATTTTCTTTATGTATATCTACCTTCAAAGCATTTTGCAGGGTCATTGAAATCCCCATAAATCCTCTATTACCAAAAAGCAATCCGGAAATATCTCCCAAACTCAAGGACAAATGCTGTTTCACGTCATCACTGCTTTTCTTATAAAGGCGATCAAATTTTCTATTATTAAGAGGATCAATGACAGAAGTGAAGGAAGTTATATTTGACTGGTGGCTGTTATTAGTCCCCACATCAAGCGTATAAACTACATCCAAGTTACCAGGTAGTCGATTCATTTTCCTGACATTTTTTTGTTTGTTTAGCCCCATTTGAACAAGCATGTCTTTACCATCGGATGTGATTTCATTATCCATGTTATTAGTACTTTCCAGTGCACCCATTGTTCCGTAAGTACGACTTTGATTATCCGATTTATTATGTCCACTGCTGGCAAGTAATGTTGCAGAAGTATAAAAGGTAAAATTATCCTTACGCTTGTCGTAGCGGGTGTTCAATACCTGGCTTGTATTGCTTGATTCAATAAGGCCGGTATTCATTTGGGTCTGTGAATTCGCCTTATCAATAGTGGTAATTACGTGGCTAGTGTTGGCAATTGCATTGACGTTATTTTTAATAAAATAATTACCCGACAGACGATTGTTATCATAATAATCAGGATTGGCGATGAAATCATGTTGAAAGATCACTCCGCCGGAGCTGGGCCGGTTAGTGCCCTGCATCCTAAAATCGGGTTGATACTCTATGTTGGCACCAATACCTTTGTAGGTACTATTACGCATCAATGTACTAACGTCATTTGCTATTTTGTTTATATTATTGCTTGCCCCCACAATCCCCAGCTGTGTTTTCTTATTGAAGAAATTGATACTTGCGTCGCTCTCGTAGCGATCAGCTGTGCCGTA
The DNA here is from genome assembly GCF_902167635.1 of Chitinophaga vietnamensis. Lineage (GTDB taxonomy): Bacteria > Bacteroidota > Bacteroidia > Chitinophagales > Chitinophagaceae > Chitinophaga > Chitinophaga vietnamensis. The sequence goes on along the minus strand of NZ_CABHMS010000002.1, from coordinate 272,786 downwards.
TCCAGCCGAAATCTTACCGAAATATCCCAAGGTCTTTCCTTTCTTTAATTTGATGTTTATTTGAGTAATGGAATCTAATGGGCTTTGTGGATTTCTGATCTGCTGGTATACTTGTATTTTGTCTATGGCCGTTTTAGGAATGTTTTGTGTTGCCACACGGGTGTCCCCACTCAAAAAAGGTTTACCTTCAACCAATACCTGGCTTACTTCTCTGCCATTGACAGTGATGGTGCCATCTCCCCATATCGTTACACCTGGTAATCTACGCAACAAATCCTCACCTACAGCGTTTTTGTTCAAATTAAAAGCATCTGCATTAAATTCGAGTGTATCTCCATTCATACGCACTGGTGGTACATATTTTACAATGACCTCTTGTAATTCATGGGCATTCCTTTCGAGATTGAGTTTCTTCAAATCAACAACTTTACTCCCTCTTGGAATAGTAAACTTTGTTACTATGCTTTTATAACCAGTATAGCTAACAATAATTCTGAGTAAAGTGCCAATTGGCATTCCTTTAAAATTAAACTCTCCAAAATTGTTGCTGAGTTGATAACTAATGAGATTGGAATCCTCTGCATTGTACACAGCAACAGAAGCCAACGGCAACACATAGTCGTGTGTCGAATCACGGACAATGCCGAACACTTTGCCTATCCCAATTGAATCTTTCTTTACTTGCGAATAGCCCTCACTGCCAGCGCCACAAATACTTAAAAGTAATAGAAATAAGAATATTGGCCGACATAACAAACTCATTTACTAAAATTTATTCTTAAGTTTTAGTTGAATTATTACTGGGTTGCTCTCGCGATTTTGAGTGACAAGGTATTTTTGTAAATCGATCGGAAAATTAAGATGCTTATCCCTGGTTGCTTCGAAGTAGTTAAACATCTGTAACGATGATACTGAAGAATAAATATTTTTCCCGTCGCAGGCCTGTATTGAATATTGATCGCTGATCATTGGTAGAAAAAAGGATGAGCTGTCGGGGGATATTCGTAGCAGGTTAAAAAGAGAATGTCTTTTTAAATTATATAAAAATATTTTGTTGGTATTGGGATAGAGACGACTATTCAGTGTGAACAAAAGGTTATCTTCCAGCATATAAACATTACTTATTACAAATACCTTTTCTCTATTATTAGCTAAATATTCAAGCCTTTTACCTCTATATTTTTCTTCCTTTACTAAAAAATCTACTGGAAGGCTAAAATCAATAGGAAGAACTATTTTAAATACATTAGAGACACCTCTACTATTGATCTCATAAATATTATAATCGTAGGCCCTTGTGAAAAAACATACCCCCTTTCTTCCTGATTGATACAGCGGACCAGAAAGAACTATTTGAATATCCATCCATTTTGCGTTGGCGATCCCATTCGGATCGTAAGGAATTACACCTATGATACTTGATGAATTCTTATTTGCAATGAATAGCTCATAAGGCTTATATTTACTGGTATCGGGATTGGCGAAAATGGATGAAATGGCGTACACACAAGTATTGCTATCCAAATAAGCCAGGCCATTTAATCCTTTAAAGTTACCAATATCCTTCAATGATATACTTCCAACAGCATCCCCATTATAGTTGAATAAATATAAATTTTCAGGGTCCAGGCCATTCCTTACAACTATTTGATCTTTATATTGATTAATGGAGAAGTCGCGAAATATGTTACGTCGCGTATTGGGGTTCTTCCGGAAGCCTTTAATATTAGCACATTTTGCATGAAATGAGCCATCCCTGTTGAAAATAACGATTTGATCTAAACCTCCGTCAAGAACAATAAAATATTTATCAACTACTTCCAATCTACTAATTTCATCTATCAGACATTGCTTACTATTCTCTAAGGGTACATAGATTATACTATCAAATATTTTACTGCAATTGCCCCCCATTGCACTACTGGGATCTATTCTCAAAATACTGGTATCTGACATTTGCTGTTGTTGCGCAAACAGAAAGTTTCGAAATAAAACAATTACGGTAAATAACAATAGTCTTTTCATAAAAGGATTAAAATCCACCATTAAAGAGAATTTTCAGTAGTTAGTTTGTATGCATTTTTCAAATAGTAGTCCAGTAAATCAGGCATTCGGCTATTGGGAATGAAAAAATTATAAGCAGTTTCTCTATTATCTGCCAAAAATAGATAAGAATAATTATTGCAACCCTCATCAAAAGCAATTTCTCCTTTTTTAACAAAAAAAACAGGGAAGTTTACATCTGCAACTTTTCTCCATTGAAGATAAGCATCATAATTGGTAAAATCTACCAATATGTATATTGGAAGTTCAGGGTGAGCGTGATTTAGCACCTTCAATTTTTCAATTGTTAAGTTTGAACATTCATTGCAGCCAATTTCAGTGTACCTTAAAAACAAGCTGCACTTGCTTCGCACTATCAGAGAATGAATGTTTGTCTGTAGTAGTTTAGCAGTATCTGCTGAAATATCATACGCCTTTATTCCGACTTTATTGATCAAGGAATTCGAGTACTTTATTTTAAATTCCAATAAATCTGAATAATAACGGTTTGCACCATTCACATATCGTATGCTATCATTCAGGATGGCATTGGCTTTTTTCTCAGCTTCAAACTTTTTAGTATTGATTAATGTCTGTGAAAGAAAAAATACAGCCCCAAAAAAAGACAAATACATAATTACTTTATCGATCTTCATGTTTCTTGCAGATATATTACAGTGCATAATTTACAACTTGCCCTTAGAGTTAAATCTAACTTTAACCAGGTAAAAAGAATCATCGATGATATCAATCAATTTTATTAAAGGGCTATCTTTGTATAACCGCTTTTTTAAACCATTTCCAGTACAAAAGGCAATAAACTGATTACGCTTCCTGTCATATTCATTAAATTCCGGAAAGATTAACCTGAATCTTTTCGTCTCTGCGAAATATTTGGCGCTTAAAACTCCTGATGTCTCAACTTTTTTTGGTACTATCGATCCAAATCCAACCGTACTTTGCTCCTTAAAACTGATAGATGACAAATAGATGAAGCTATCTGACTCTAACCAGTTCTTTTGACTTGTATAACCATTGCAATATTGGTATATTGACTTAAGAGAGGATGTACTATGCCCACTTATCTTAGCTTCACTTAAATGTGGTTTTATTATTGACTCTAAAAAATCTGCTGGGAAGTTTCCTTTAGAATAGACTATCTTATATTGTCGTTGAACACCATTTTTACTGATGCTATAGACATAAGGATCATGAGCGCGAAAAAAAAGTAAACTATCTTTAAACGTGGCAAAAACTTTATTCAATGTAACTGTTGCAATATCTTCATATTTCTTCGAATAGCGCAGGTATTGTTTAAATATACCCAACGTGTCGCTTAATAAATCTAAATTAGATGGATCTCCATCTTGCAGATAGGTATTATTGCTATTATAACTCGCATAACCTACAAAATTATCACTTCCAGGTATTGATGCAATATGATTATAGTGGTATAACTTTCCTCCTTTTATGTCTTTTTTCCGATTTAAACTTGAATCAAAAATGGTTAGTTTCATCTGTGCATAGTCATAAACCACAACTTCTTTTTTCTCGTTAACATAGCAATCTGTTACATTTAGCGCATTGGAATCAGCCACGCCATTTTCCATGATGGTCTTTATGTAATTGCCGTCAGCCGAATAGGCATTTATCCTTTGGGTAGTTATAGGATCATTAACGATATAGATATCTCCCAAAGCATACAATTGACCAATGTATCCTATCTGTTTATGGGGGGCGTCGGCCAATTTCAGCAATTCAACAGTGTCAACAAGTGGTGAAATATCCAACGTATCGGGCATTGAGCTATTATTTATATGTATCTCTTTAGAATTGTCAGTAATTTCCTGATTTTGATTGCTTGAACAAGAAAATAAAAAAACTATCATAAACCATAATCCAAAAAAGGAATACATTTTTTCTGCATATCTGTTAAAGGTAAATGCTATCATTTCTTGCTTCATGAATTGTGTAGGTATTGGTTAGTGATTTGGGAATTGGAAGATTTGCAATACAAAGTTTATAAAACTGCCGTTAAAATTATTCTTATACCCTACACCTTATATATTGATGCAGTGTATATAATGCAGGCTCATACAGGGCATAAATAATTTATTCAAGGCATGAATAGCTGATTTCGCTATCTGAAAGAACCAGGGATTTCATTCAATATTTAGTTAACAATCGGAAAAGATTTCCTACAAATAGTTTTCAGCAAAGCAGGTGCAATGCGGCCAGCTGCCTGCAAACTCCACATTCATTAATTTGCATAACAAACATGCCAGCACAATATATTCATATTGTGCTGGTAGATCAACTTAAAAAAACTCACAGCCTAATTTTTAAGAACACAAGTCCTAGTTGAATAGGTGGGAACATCACAATAAGTCGAAGTACAAGAATAGGGTGAGCCATAAAGACCGGTAAATGAACAGGTACAAGCAAGGCCACCCTCATAGCAAGGGATGTATGTCGCATTGTAACATTGAGGTGGCACCTTAGGCACTTTGCTGGTATCTGTCGGGTTAGTTGCCAAATCAACAGATCCTGTTGCAAATCCCGAAAACATGCAAGCAGAAATTACTGCCATAGCGCCGACGAGCAAAAAATTGAATAACTTTTTTTTCATTGTTATTTTTTTTGATTAAATGAATTATCAACTAATCTAGAGACTTGTCTAATTTGGGAAAACCTCATGCTTACGAACGCATATCTCTTTATACTCTGGTTGTAAATTGGTTGATTCGTGTCTTTTTATCTCTACAGATTTTGAAACCTAATGCTAATATAACTTTTAAAGTTAACTAAAACAATACCTCATTTATGTAATTTTTCCTTTAACACAGTAACAAATGCTGACCACGGATAATGCATATCACTTCTTATACAAGACTGTCAATGCCCCATAAACCGCATGATGCAAAATAGTAAGATGGTTCTCCGCCGGGTAAGGTACATAATGTAATGTGTATTGCTTATCCGGCGCAGCGCCGATCAGTTGCGCCAGTTTCGCGGCATCATCTTTCATCTGCGCGCCCTCTTCACCGATGGCCAGATAGATCTTCAAAGGCAAGGTGGCAGCCTTTTTCAGCAGCTCCGGCGCCGCTGCCAGCAGCGATTCATCATCCCACCACAGGCTCGGGCTCACGATCACATAATCATCAAACAAAGCGGGCCGCTTCAACAATACTTCTGTTGCCAGCAAACCACCCAGCGATTGCCCGATGATCGTACGGCGCCCCACCCGGTAATGCGATTGCACATAGGGCTGTAATTCTCTCTCTAAAAAATCAATGAAAGCCGCAGAATGCCCGGTGCTGGGGTATTTCTCGCGATCGGTCTTATTACGGGTAGGAAAAGTGAAATCACGTTTGCGATCTACATTGGCAATGCCCACCACGATAGAAGGCGGCATGGCCTGAATCATGGTGAGAAATTGCACCACGCCCGTTATATGAATAAAATCTTCATTGGCAGCGCCATCCAGCAGGTAGATCACCGGAAAAACAGTAGCGGAATCCTGGTGATAATTTTCAGGAAGATAGATATTCAATACCCGGTCTTCTTTCAACTGAACAGAAGATATACGATCGGTCTTACCCAGTACAAAATCGCTGGAACGCTGTGCAGATGCGGCCAGGCAGCCCAGCATCATCATACAAACAAATAGTGATCTCATAAATATTATTTAATAAAAACGAGGGCCCACCTGCATGAGGTGGGCCCTTGCTTTGCTAATATACATGGAATCTTATTCTCCGATGAGCACAATCTTACCGGTTTGCAACGGTTTGCCGTTAACAGATTTAGTGTTAAAGAGATGATAGAAGTAGATACCTGCCGGGAGGCCACTGGTATTCACACTGCCAATACTGTTGATCTGTTCTGCTTTCACCTGCTTGCCTTTGGCATCATAGAGGCGTAACAGCATGGTAACTGGCTTGTTGCTCCTCACATTGATGGCGGCGCCGGGATGTAACGCTGTCGGATATACGCTGATCGTGCTGCTCAATAATGGTTTCGCAGGCGCTGAAGGCGCTGTACTGTCGGGACAGCCGGTGAACGACAGTTCCGCTACGGAGGTCCACGGGTTACCATTCACTTCGGAAGTAGCGATCAGTTTCACATATTTCGCTTTCACGGTGGGGCTGAACACTACATCCTGTGGCGTGGTGCTGTTCACGAAATTGCCGGTAGCTACCTGTGTCCAGTTGATGCTGTCGGCGCTCACCTGCACCTGGTAGGCGTTGATGCGGCCATTCACGCCGCTCTGCCGCGGTGTGTAAGTCAGCTTGCTGAGATTATATGCACCACCCAGGTAGATGGAGATATAATGCGGCATGGGTGCGGTAGTATTGTACCATTGCGTATGCCAGTAGGTAGCGGTATTACCGTCGATGGCGTTGGTGGCCGGTGCGTTTTCGCCCACGGTTTCCTGGCTGTCGAAGCTGGATACGCGCAGCTGCGTACGTGGTATCGGGGTATTGCAGGCAGGAGCTGCAGGTGGCGTGCCTGGTATGCCTACGCCAAAGTCGCCAGGGCCGGTGCTGAAGGTAGCGGATACATAATAGATCGTGCTGCCTTTTTTACCGCTGCTGTCGCGCGCAATATCGATGGTGCCTGCACCGTCAGGATAAGGATTGGCTGGCGTTACGTTGCTGATGTTGCTCAGCACGCGCACCATTTTCACGGTGTCCCATATCAGGCCGGTAGCGGCTTCCCATCCGGCTTTTTCGGCGGCGGTGTAATAAAGCGTTACGCTGATCTGGCCGGCATTGTTATTTGTTGGTATCACCTTCACCGTTTTCGATGCCACATAATGTGCGGCGGTGCTGTCCCAGAAGGGTGAGGCGCTGGAGCCGGCACGGTCTATCTTCACCGTCGTACAACCATAATCAAAGCCGGAGAGATTCTTGATCTTCGCGATGATCTGCCCGCTGGTATCTGCAAAATAAATAGTGGCATTCGGCCCGAAATACTGCGTGGTGCTGAGGTTCAGCGTACTGCCTACCGGTGTCACCGATGGCCGTGTATTGATGATCAGGTTAGGTTTGGTAGAACCGTATCCCGGCGCATTGAACGTACAGCCGGAGCCGCTCGTCTGGCGCTGGAATGCGGTGGGGTTAGCGCCACTCACAGAGATCGACGCTACGAGATTATCTCCCTGGTTCGTTCCATCTGCGTTATCATAACAACTTTGTACGAGCAGGTTGGAATATCCATCCCAATAGTACGGCGTAGAGAACGGTATGGTCACCCATCCGGTATCCGGCACGGTGTAAGTGCCGCTGTACACAGTGGTGAGCGGACTATTATCAAACGCGGTATTGGTGAAAGACGTTTGCGTAGTACCGCCGAGCGCCATATTGAAATTGGAGAAAGTGCTGGCAGTGGTCACTGTCCTGGATATCACGTGATAGGACAGTGAATAGATATACCCTTTCTGGAAGCCTGCCGCCCGCAGCTCGTCAGCAGGATAGATGGTTTGTGCTTTCTTGTCGGACTGCGTTCCATTGAACGGACTGGAAGCGCTGCCGCCGGTAGTACCATTGCCGAAAGGCAGGTTTACCAGCGCGGTATCTCCTACTGGTGAAGCATCCGGATAAGTAATATTGATGCGGGCTGTTTGTGCAGACGGGTTGGCCATCGCATTGGTAGCGCCGCTCACCGTGAAAGTGAGCAGGATCGACTTGCTCGCAGGATCTGTTCTGCTGCCGTATACCCGGATGGTGACCGGCCTCGGGGCCGATGAGCCGGAAGCCAGTACCAGCGTGTCTTGCGGCGCGGCAAAGTTGCCATTGGTGGTGAGGTCGTAGTCCACTCCACGTATAGCCGACGACGTTGCCCCTACGGTGAGCTGCACATTGGCATTGCCAGTGGGGGCCGGACTTACCGTCACATTCAACGTATAATCGGTATAAGGTCGGCAGCCGGATATATTGGCGCCCGCCGCTGTGGTATTCATGGAGGTGGCATCGAAGGCTACCAGCGGCGTGACCGGGTTATTGAATTTGGTACCGAACACGCCTCTACCGTAGAAGCTTACACGTAGTTCGCTGCTATCGGCCACGCCATTGTTATAAGCAAAGAGGTCGGTGATATCCGCCACAGTGGGGAGTCCTATCGAGTATAGCGACCAATCGCTCATATTCTTGTTACGATAGTACACGCCGCGTGCGGTGGCCAGGTACACTGATTCATTGGTGGCGTAGCGGTCTTCCAGCAACCTGATCACGTTTACCAGCGGCAATGAACCGCTGATATCCGTATAGGTAGCGCCTTTGTCGGCCGAGCGGTACACCCGGCTGCCACAGGCGAGATACACAATATTGGAATCGCTGGAGATGGTGGTAACGCTGGCAGCCACGCTGGTAGCGGCTGGAGCGGCTACGCTGGTGAAGGTGGGCGTGGCGGCAGTAGCATTGCGCGTGCTATATACCTTCTGGTTGGTGGTAACATAGAATAGCACATTCGCATTGGCATTGCTGATCTGCAAGGCGTTGATCTTTTCGGTATTGTTCACCACTTTCGTCCAGGAGGGCGAAGCGGCGGTGATGTTGGAACTGCGCCACAGGCCTGTATCTCCGGCGAAGCAGATGTTCACATTATTAGGAGTGAACTCTAACACGGCATTATTGGAACCGGTGAAAGGCAGGTTGTAAGAGGCATCGGAACCGGTTACCGTTCTGCGTTTGCCATTATAATAATACACCTGGTTATTGGTGTTGTAATCGAAATTGGATTTTGAGCCCCAGTCGCCGCCCCTGTTGGTAAACCAGGGGTTGACAGCATACTTATAATACAGCTCGCCATTGTCTTGTGTACCGATGCTGATCATATCGCGCCGGATGGGGCTATTCGAAGCATGATATACTTCTGTGCCGGCCAGCCCGTTGCTTTTCGGCACCCAGGTGGTGCCGCCGTCGGTGCTGAGCCATACGCCGCCATCGTTATAGTCGAAGAGTTTGGAAGTATTGTAAGGGTCTACTTTGATGCCATGCATGTCAGTATGGATCATCACGGCCCAGCTGGATTCCATCTGTGTCCAGGAGCTGCCGCTGTTGGTGCTTTTCCATACCAGGTGCCCTACTGCGTATACGGTATTGGCATTGGTGGGATCGGCGCCGAGTGCCCAGTTGTAGTTACCCTGGCCGGAGGAAGTGCTCGTATAGCCGTTGAGGTTAGGCGACACATCTCCTTTCATTTGCGTGAAGCTAAGGCCGCCATCGGTGGATTGATAGATCACGCCGCCATTGGCGCCGCTGTTGGAGCCTACCATGCCGATGTACACCCGGTTGGAATCCGCCGGGCTTACGGCCAGGCGCGTACCGTTGGCGCTGGCGGGCATGGAAGGTAAGGTAACGGCCGTCCAGGTATCTCCCATATCATTGGAATAATAATAGGCGCCTGCCATGGTAACGGCAAAGATCGTAGTGGTATTGGTGCGCGCCTTGAACACCATATCGGTGAACTGGCCGCCCACGAGTTGCTGGCTCCAGGAGGTGCCGCCATTTTTTGTCTTCCAGATACCATCATTCGTAGCGGCGATAAGGGTGTTATGGTCGGTGGGCGACATCAACAGTTCCACAGCCATGCGGGTGCCGATGGAATTGTTGGCAGGCAGCCAGGTTTGGCCGCCGTCGGTGGATTTGTATACACCGAGCGAGGTGCCGTAATAGTTAGGATCACCGGTGCCGAGATAAAGAATGTTATCGTTGGTATAATCGATACATACCGAAGCGCAGGTGGCTTTGGGCAGATCGTCTGTGCCCATGAGCTGCCAGGTATTGGAAGTATCGGTGCTTTTCCAGAGGCCCCAAACGCTGGTGGCATAAATGGTGGAAGCGCTGCTCGGGTGAAATTTCATTTGGGTAACGCGGCCGATACCGTTGATCTGGCCGGAGGAATTGACGGGAAACAGCACCGGGCCAATATTCCGCCAATTGCCATAATTCTGCGCAAGCACAGCGGCAGGCAGCAGCAGGCATGCGAGTATCAGGGAAAGGTATTTACGTATATACATTTCAGTGAGTAGTAAAGGGTGAGGATAAAATGATGGATCAATCAATAGGATTGCTGCGACTGGCCGCTATCTTTCTTCTCTTTGTTCTGACGGTCCTGTTCCTGTTTTTCGTGGATGTTGTGCTTCAACTGTTTCTGTTGTTGCCAGATCTGTATCTGTTGATTTTGGTTGAGGATCGTACCGTCGGGTTGTACATAGGGCAATACCTGCCTGCGCCACCATTGGTATTTTTTGTAGGCGAAGGCGTATTGTTGTGTCTCCCGTTTTTCTTCGGCTTCTTTGTCTTTGCGGCGGAAAAGCCCCAGGAACGTGCGTTTGCGCTCGGAATTATTCTTTGTGTCCAGCATCTCGTCTTCTTCTACCGGCAGTTCCTTGCCTTTCCAGAAGTCGTTGAAAGATTTTTCGATCACAAAAAAATTGACATTAGGATCATCCATCATTTTGATCCATTCAGGGTCTTTATTACTTTGGCGTGCGTGCTCCTGTGCTGATGAACGGACGCCTGAAAACAACAGGCCTGTCAACAACACGCCACACCATAAGAACATGTAAAAGGGTAGCTTTTTCATTGTACTGGTTGTGAATTATAAGTGGATACTAGATATTGGTTGCGCTTCGAAGTGGGCAGTCACAAAACTGTGCTCGACAAAAAATAGGGCTTACTGCTAGATAAATATAATAAATATTTAGGAATTTCCTGATTTAATGATTTAAATATTTAAGGCCCCCGCAGTACTGCGGGGGCCTTAAATATTTAAATCATTAAATCAGAGAAATCTAAATATTTGTCGGTCTTATTGATATAAACGGTAAAAGAGGCATTCACTTTGATTGCGGCGGCGCCGCATACCTGCGGGTTATAAGCCGGCTGGCGGCCCGGGTGGTTCAGCATTTCCTGGATACAGGGCTGGCTCAGATCTGCACTGGCATAAGCGGCATTGTAATGAAAATTACCGGTAAGGCGCAGGTACTTGCCGGTGTCGGTGATATCCGTTAAAGTGAAATGTACCTTGCTGTTGGCGCGGTTGATATCGGTGTCGTAATACAGGAAATACATGCTGCCACTGTAATCCCGCCTGTTGCCATTGGTTTCTATGCTGGTAAGTCCGCCGGTGTTGAGCGTTCCATCCAGCACCTGCTCTCCTGTCACCAGTTTGATCGATAAAGAGCCCGCGGTAACGGAATATTTCTTGCCGGCAGAATCCAGGTCGGCGCCCAGTGCAAAGTTGGCAATCGCTGTTTTGTTGAAAGTAACATACCCGATGCTCACATCCTTCCCTGTTCTGGTGATCCTTGTATTCACATCTCCCGAAATCGTTGCTGTGAACACGTTTGGTGGACCGTCGGCATCACTCGTTGTTTCGTGTTTGCTACAGGCAGTGAACAGGCATGTAATCAAAAGCGCGTAGATAGATAGTTTGGGCATGGTTAAAATTTCCGCGAAGATAGCACAGGATAAGGGGATTTTGATCGGGATTAAAAAGATTAGCGGAGATTATCTGGAAGATGGTTATTGCCGCCACTTAAATCTTCCATCAAATCAAATAAAATGCTTTTACTTTAGTATAAAAAAATGCGATCCTTTTGCTACACCCTGTTTTTATTATGCTGCTGCGCAGCAGCGCAGGCGCAAACAGCCACCGACTCCGTGAAACTGGCGGTGGACAAACTTTTCACGGCTATGCGTACAGGCGATACCGTAGCCCTGTACGCCAGCTTCACACCCGATGCCGTGATGCAAACCATTGTGACAGACAAAGATGGTAACACCGCTGTGAAATCCTCGCCGGTGAGCGATTTCGCCGCGCGGATCGGCTCCTTGCCGAAAGGCGCTGCTGATGAGCGGATCACCTTTGATATGATCAGGATCGATGGCCCCTTGGCCAGCGCCTGGACACCTTATCAATTCTACTACCAGGGGCGGCTGCATCATTGCGGCGCCAATTCATTCCAGCTCCTGCGAACCAATACAGGATGGAAGATCCAGTATGTGATCGATACGCGTCGGAAAGATGGCTGCGTGGCGCGCTAACTAAAAGGTTAGCGCTAACCACAAGTATAGCTTGACGCTGGCACTGTAAGATGTAGATAGTTTTGTTGCCTCAAAAAAATCACACATGAAAGCAACAAAGATCACGTATTGGATTGCCACCACACTGATAGCATTGATGATGCTGTATTCGGCATCTGTTTATCTTACCAGCGATATGGTAAAGCAAGGATTTCAGCATCTGGGTTATCCGGATCATTTCAGGATAGAGCTGGCGATTGCCAAGATCGTTGGCGTGGTATTGCTGTTGGCGCCGGCGCCGGCCAAGCTCAGGGAGTGGGCCTATGCCGGGTTTACGTTCACCTTCATCGCCGCATTTGTGGCGCATAGCAGCGCGGGCGACCCTATTGCCAACCGCCTGATGCCATTGATATTTTTAGGGGTGCTGGCGGTATCCTACTTTACAAGGGCGCGGATGGCGCGCTAAATAGGACGGCCCTCCTGCCAGTTGGCGAGAGGGCCTTCATGTCATAAATTTCCAGTATGGCGGAAGGAAATGCAGCAGCACATGTATACTGCCAGCTACAAAATTATCTTGTTTGTAAACTGGCGCATAGTACAAATGCGACATCTTTTACATGATGCTATGCAAACGGATGGTGGCGCGCAGTTCCTCTTCACTGAGGAAGGAAGGCGTAATGCCCGCGAACTCTTTGAAGTCGCGGATAAAATGCATCTGATCATAATAGCCACTCGCGTGTGCGATGCTGGTCCAGGTAGCAGCGGGATTCAGTTCTTTGAGATGATAAGCTTTGCAGAAGCGGATCAGGCGGGCATAGCGTTTGGGCGACATGCCCGTACGTTCCACGCACTTGCGTTCAAACTGCCGCAGGCTCATACAGGCATCGGCCGCCATCTGTTCGATAGACAGGTTGCCATGGTAATGTACCAGCTGATCCATCACAATATCCACTGGCAGCGAGGGTTTCAGGCGGGCCACCCTTTTCAGTAAATAACTTTCTACGATGCGCACCATCTCGTCCCAGTCATGCGTATGTTCTTTCAAACGCTCGTTGATCTCCCGGATGTCACCGCCCATCAGCAGCTGTGTGTCGAAGTCCTGTTCGCGCATTTCCGTCATGTGTATATTGAGCAGGCGAAACAGGCCTCCCGGTCTGAAAGCCACGCCCAGCGCCAGGTGATGGCTGCCGAGATCGAGTGTAACGGCCTGCTCCAGCGGGCCTACGGTCAGGGAGGCCGACTTCAACTGGAAGTCGTTGTTGTATACCCGCAATACTTTGATCGGGTCTTCTATATAGAACATAATATACCGCTGGTAGGTGGGTACAAACCGGTAGATGTTGGAGATGCCTGCATCGGGCTTTGTGAAATCTTCCGCATACAATGTGATCGCGCTGATAAAATCTCTCAACAATGGATGCGGAATATAGGACTTCATTCGCATAGGTTCCGCTATTTTTCCTCTTTGATAAATTGACAGTACTCCTCCAATTTAATGTTTCCGGATGTCATCTGAAAAAAAATTTGCGTAAGCAATCACTTACGCATATATTTGTAAGCGATTACTTACATATTTATTCAGATGAGACGAGACGTATTCCAGGCCATCGCCGATCCGAACAGGCGGGCCATACTGGGGCTGGTAGCCCGGCAGCCGCTGCACCTCAACGCTGTGGCGGAGCAATTCGATATCACCCGCTCCGCTGTATCACAGCACATGAAAATACTGGTGGAATGCGGGCTGGTAGTGATCAAACAACAGGGACGCGAACGCTATTGCGAAGCCCGGATGGAGAAACTGGGAGAAGTATACGAATGGCTGGAACAATACCGCCAGTACTGGCATCAGCGCTTCGATGCCATGGAAGCCGTTTTGAAACAATTACAATCAAAAGATAAAAAACATGGCAGCAACAAACGCAAAAACTAATCAGCACGAAGTAACCATCGTGCGCGAATTTGACGCACCGCGCGAGCTGGTATTCCGTTTATGGACCGAGCCCGCACTGCTCGCGCAATGGTGGGGGCCTCATGGCTTCAGCGCGCCGGAATGTTTCATTGATCCCAGGCCCGACGGCGATATACGCATTCAGATGTTACGGCCCGATGGCGCCATCGTCAATTGCAGCGGCAAGGTACATGAAGTAGTGCCGCCGGAACGCATTGTATTCACCACCATCATGAAAGACAGCCAGGGCGATACCGGCATGGAAATGCGTAATACCGTTACCCTCGCCAGCGTCCATAACAAAACCGTGCTCACTTTGCATGCAGTAGCGCTAATCACCAGCGAAGCCGGCGCTTCTTTCGAAATCGGTATGCGCGAAGGCTGGAGCCAGGGCCTCGACAAACTGATCGCACTGGCCACACAAGCATCATGAACGGACGCTATATTTGCATAGTTTTGCCGATCATATGCATTCAATATCTCTCGTATCATTTTGTATTGTATTACTGGTACTGATCATCGTGATGATCCTTTGTACCCTCACCCGTAAGCTCACGGCTGCGGCCTCACTCACGGCCGGGGCGGTGGGCTTGCTCGTATACCTGGGTGCAGGCTATGGCGGGCTGCTGTTGCTGGGCGCCTTTTTTATCATGGGCGTTGCCGCCACCTCCCACCAGAAAGCGCGAAAGGCACAGCTGGCAGGCGCCTCCACGCATCCTGAACGCAGAACACCCGGACAGGTACTGGCCAATGGCGGCGTAGCGGCCATCGCGAGCTTGCTCGCCTGGCTCGACACTTCTCACGCCAACGCCTACACGCTGATGATGGCCGCCAGCCTGGCATCCGCCACCGCCGATACTTTATCGTCGGAACTAGGCGTCATATATGGCCGCCGCCATTACAATATCCTCAGTTTTAAAAAGGAGCAACCCGGCCCCGACGGGGTGGTGAGCATGGAAGGCACCCTGCTGGGCGCCGCAGGCGCGCTGATCATCGCGCTGTTATATGCTGCCTGTTTTGGCGCAAACATCTGCATATTATATATCGCAGCAGCAGGCATATTGGGTAATCTCGCAGATTCTATACTGGGCGCATCTCTTGAGCGTAAACAGGTGATCGGCAACAATACCGTCAATTTGCTCAATACGCTGTTTGCCGCACTGGTGGCCGGCGCGCTATATCTCTTATAAAACCGCCTGTCCTTTGATAATCTTGTTGCGGTGCGCCGCTCCCCAGTCTGCCAATGTACGCAGCAACGGCTGCAGGGTATCTGCATATTCCGTCAGCTCGTAAGATACCATCACCGGCGAAGACTCCGCATAAACGATCTTTCTCACAATATCATTCATCTCCAGTTCCTTCAACTCGTTCGACAGCACGCGCGCGGAAATGCCTTCCACCTTGCGTTGCAGTTCATTAAAACGTTTGTGACCATCCAGCATAGCCACAATGATGCGCAGTTTCCACTTGCCGCTGATCACATACATGGCATCATCTACCCAATGCAAGGCTTGCTTGCAGGTAACACTGTTTTCAGGTTGGTCAAGGCTTATACTCATATTAAAAAGTTGTGATGATCAAATAATATCCATCGGGATCACGAAGAGCAAACTCCTGCAAACCCGAATTTTCGTTCAGATGCGGCGCCGCTTCCACATTGGCTTTCAGCCGAAGGGCATTTTTCCAGCAGGCGCCCAGGTCGTCCACCCGGATGTACAGGATCAGGCCATTGCCCGCTGTGATGCGTGGGTCCGACAAAGTAGGATGATCATGATCTCCCCAATGATGCAGGCACAGGATCACCGTACCGTCTTTATCCGCCAGTATTTCAAAAACGTTACCGCCATGCTGTGGTACACAGTCGAGCAAAGCGACATACCAGGCCGCACTCAGGGCCACATTTTTCACACCGATGATAGGTTCTGTTCTGATCATAATATTAAAGTTAAAGATATAATTTTTATCGCCGCATAGGGGTATATGCTGCGCATCGTGTCGGTAATGCGAATCAACAATTATTTATGCCAGGAACAAAAAAGTGGCAGGCGGCGATATGCCTGCTCATCACCCTCATGCCCGCAAAACAGCTATGGGCGCAGCTCGGCGCCGCATCTCTCAATGGCCCCGGCCTCGGCCTGAGCGTGGATTATCTTCCCGCCTCGCGTTATATCAGGCCGGAAGACAGCGTTAAAACAACATCTACTACGGCACAACAACGGTATAATTTTGGCGCCTCCTTCCTGCTGGGCCAGCACATCGATACCGCCACCAAAAAAGTAAGGACCTGGACCCTCAACGCAGGCGGCAGTTACACCAAACTCACCAACAAAGATTATGATGCCGCACACCAGGTATTTCCGGATGAACTGCTGGATGCACAGGTGACCCTACTGCATTACCGCAGTCTGCGCAATCCGAAGTGGGGCCTCGCAGGCATCGTATCCGTAGGGCTTTTCACAGATATGAAGCAGGTAGATCAGCAGGATATTTTTGTTACCGGCGGCTTATTATTCATCAAACAACATAGCCGTCGCTTCTCCTATGGCCTGGGCGCTGTGCTCAGCAATACTTTCGGCACACCCATGATCTTACCGGCATTCATGGTAAGATGGCAGACAGACAATAAATTCAGGATAGATATTAATTTCCCGGAGAAGCTAAGCATCACTACCGCCCTCAGTTCCTACACCGACCTGGGACTGGCCCTGCGCATGCGCGGCGCCTCTTACGATGTAGAGAAACATCCGGGCAACCAGCGCCTGATGGGCTATGCAGAATTGAGCGCCGGCCTCGAAAATACCTGGCACCTCAACAAACACTTCGATTTTGTAGTAGCCGGCGGTAGTATCCTCTTCAACGATATCACCTTCAAAGAAAGGAAGCTCTCGGAGATGTTTGCAGAGAAACCCAGGCATCGCCTGGCCACCAATCTCTTTGTGAGCACAGGTTTCCGCTGGAAGTTCTAGTAGGGTGCTCGCTTCGCTCGCGTGAAATTTGGCTCAGGATTGAAGGATTAAAAGGATTTAGCAGGATTTTTTTGTCAGGATTAAAACAAGATTTGCGGAGATCAATTCGAAATGATCTTCGCGGATCTTTATGAAAGAGATATGAGTAACGGGGATGGGGGTACGAAAATGAGTTGTAATAGTCACGACTTAATCTGACAGTAAGGGATTAACTTTAAGTAACCACACTTATTAATTAATCCCCTTTAAACTGTCAGAAATGAAAAGTAACGACAAGTTAATCAAAACCAAGTTAGGTCTGCTCAAATTGGCAGAAAAATTAGGCAATGTATCTGAAGCCTGTAAGGTAATGGGATACAGTCGTGATAGCTTCTATCGGATTAAAGAACTTTATGATGTTGGCGGAGAAGCTGGCTTGCAAGAGATCAGCCGAAGCAAGCCTCTTATCAAAAACCGCGTTGAGGCTCAGGTTGAAGCAGCAGTGGTTCAATTTGCATTTGATTATCCAGCTTTTGGTCAGATGAGGGTGAGCAATGAGTTGAGGAAACAGGGAATTTCTATCTCTTCAGGCGGTGTGCGTAGTGTTTGGCAAAGACATGATTTGGAGATATTTGAGAAGCGCTTAAAGGCCCTGGAAGCCAAAGTAGCCCAAGAGGCTATCATTCTTACAGATGCCCAGCTGATAGCGCTGGAATCAAAAAGAGAAAAAAGGGAAGCCCTGGGGGAGATAGAAACAGAACATCCTGGTTATCTGGGAGCGCAGGATACCTATTATGTAGGTAATATCAAAGGCGTTGGACGGATTTATCAGCAAACCTTTATTGACACTTATTCCCGTGTTGCTTTTGCCAAAGTCTATGATCGGAAAAATGCGATTACTGCAGCTGACATACTCAATGACCGGGTACTGCCATTCTTTGAAGAGCACCAGGTGCCTATGTTACGTATTTTAACAGACCGCGGTTCTGAGTTCAAAGGTAAATATGAGCATCATGATTATGAGCTGTACTTGACCATTGAGGAAATAGAACACACCAAAACCCAAGTACGGAGCCCTCAATCAAATGGCATTTGCGAAAGGCTGAACAGGACCATCAAGGAAGAGTTTTACACCGTTGCATTCCGTAAAAAACTTTATACCTCCATGGAGCAGCTACAGCAAGATCTGGACAAGTGGATCGAATACTACAATAATCAAAGACCACATAGCGGCAAATACTGTTTTGGTAAGACGCCGATGGAAACTTTTCTTGCTAGTAAGCATATTGCTAAGGACAAACAAATAAATGAGCTATATTTAACCACTACTTGATCCTACAAAAATCCCTGTACTGTCAGATCAAGTAGTGGTTATTACAAATGAGTTCGGTATTCTTTTCTATAATTTATGTATCTTCAGGTATCTCTCTGCCACGGCAGCTGCTGCTGATATTATTTTACCGCTTTTTACGACATGACAAACCATACTTTATCCTGGCTTGAAACCGGCTTGAAACCGGCTTTATCTATTTAGTTAAGATACTATTGGCGCTGAGTTAGATCAGTGGACACTATCTTATATCTAAGCATTAGCATACGGCTCTATCTAATTTATTATTTTTTAACATACTGTTACTCCTGGTAGTTCACGCTGCATACGCAATATAGCATCCTTATCACCACTACTAACAAGCCAATAAGAAGAGTCTACCAACTCAAACACATAACTACAGCTTAAGACCATTTCCTCATCTATTTCATATCTCCTCAGAGATGCTTCATTCTGATCGCCACAAACAAGTAGCTCTATCATTTGATAAAAGCGATTTGATAAATCAAGTAATTCACTCCAACTATACAAAAGCCCATTGGAAGATTTATTTACTGATTTTTCAAAGGATAAAACATCTTCATCCTCAGGCTTACCTACGGCTGTAATCCACTGTAATGACCACAAAAAGCGATCTCCATTTTCAATGCAATTCAATATATCTGATAGTTGTACATCTAAGATTTCAGAGGATGAACCTTGTATAATTACTTTTGTTTTAGCCATGGTAAATATTTTTGATAATCTGTATTTAAAGGTTGCGTCTGTTTACTACGCATTGGAGTTCCGCCAGTTGGATTCTGAACATATGGATGCTCGTGAGGATTAACATGATTGCCAGGTCGTCCATGATCCGTAAAGTCAATGTCCTTAACCGGCTTGCCATTCTGATCAAATTCGCGAGCCTGATTGTAGGTACCCTTTCTTCCCTCCTTCGACCCTAATTGCGTGTGTGGACCGGTTGCTTGTGGATCAGGAACAGGCTCTCCAGTCCGAGAGTCTCGCGGTAATTCACGTTGGGATTGCTCATGACTGTACTCTCCTATATTAACCCTACCATTCTGAGACATCAAATTAACCGCACCATTTTTCACCACTGCGGCCCCATGTAACGCCAACGCAGTCCCCCCTAACAAGGCTGGTCCCGACACCTCAACGGCAACACCACCTGATCCAGCTGTAATCGCAACAGCCCCCATCGCAATACCTGCACCGGTATTTGATTCGGAAGCGCCCCCCAACATACTACCAACATCGGCCACGTCGAGCCCTGCATTCCATCCTGTCGCAATGGATGGATCAGAAATAGTAGGCGCCACCGCACTTCGAAATGATTGTCCGCCTATATTATCTAATGCACCTACTACCGCCCCTCCAACGGCCCCAACAACAGCCTTACCTGCTTTCTTTACATCATTCCAAGTGGGCCAGTCGGGCCACATGCCATCGGGGTCAATAAATCTAACAGGGTTGTCAAAAGCATACCCATAAGGGCTCCACCTCCGGCCACTTTCATTCTGAGGATCCACCACATGCCACCTTCCGATCTGCTGATCGTACATTCTTGCTCCATAGTCATACCACTCTAGTCCACTCCCATCTCCAAACTCTTTATTCTGCAACTCCTTTCCGTTATACTTCACTCTGTTCTCCACATAACTTGTCCCCTTCAACGCATTCGAACTAATCCCCGCCATCGTCAACCCAAATGGATAATAATGCGTTTCTTCCAACACAGGACCACTGGCCTGCGTTACCACCAGGTTATCAAAGTACACAGGCTGCGGACTTTCGTTGCTGGTATAAACATACAGAAAGCCGCTCTTCTTGATCGGCATCTTGTCCCGGGCCAGCGTTTGCAGCTGGTCTGGCGCACCCTGCACCTGTTTCACACCGCTGTTCTCCTCCACCAAGTTAAACTGATCATCAAACAAAACAAAATTCAGATATGCCTTCGGTTTGTCGTTCCTGTTTTGGTCCGGGTCTTTTTCTTTCAGACGGCGGTAGTCATTGTTATAGAAGTTGGAATTAAAGGGCGTAGACTGCCCGGCTGCAGCGCCATGACCGGCATCCTTGGCGGCATTGCCGCCGAAGGCGCTTATCAGATCGGCCAGCATGTTTTCGGGATTGCTGTCGGCTTTCTTGTTCGGGCCGGCAGATTTGTAAAATGCTTTTGCGCCAATCTGGATAGTATCTCCGGCCATGACACGTAATACGATGGAAGGCCCGATCTTCTTACCATTACCTGTAGCATTAAGCATGGATACAGACTCATTCTTCCCGGCGCTTTCATCAGCAGGATACCCCACCGGCTTGGCTGTTCTGGTATTATCTATATTACTGAACAAGGCCGTTTCCATAGGCGCAGCAGCCGTTTCCATGGTGGCGGCATATACCGTAAGATCTGTTTGTTCAGTAAGTACCAGGCGCGTGTTACCCAGATGATCTTTTACAAAGTAATCGTATACATAAGCAGGAGCCTGACCGCTGCGATATACCAACCTTACACGTCCTTCATCATGCGATGCGAATTGCAAAGTATCATTCTGGTACACAAACCCGCCGATATACGTGATAGTAATAACTCTCGAGGCGCCGCTTGTATTATCTGTTACCGTCTTTTTTAGTTTATTGCCGCTGGCATCATATTGATAGCTGATCACGCCTTTGCCAGGAATGGTAATATCAACGGGAAGATTCAGATGATTATAAGTGATGGCGGTAATGCCCTTATTCAGATCTTTGGTGAGGTTTCCCATCGGATCGTAGTCATAGTCGTCGCCTGCGTTGGTACCGTTTTTGAAATCGCCCAGCGGTGTCACAAATGCGCTGCTGTCGTAAACGGCAGCGAGTTTGTTGCTGTTAGCGCGATATGTATAATTCAGACTATCTATCCGGGTGGGTGTAACGCCGTCCATGCCGAATTGCATCATCTTCCCTATATTACCGTTGGCGTCATATGCTAATCTGTCTACAGAAAAGTCCATCTTGTCTTTTGTCCAGGCGGCTCCTGTGGTATTCTGTTGACTGAAGGCTGCGCGTATCAGACGGCCGGCGCTATCATAGTTATAGCCGTAGGCCCTGGGCAGCTGGTCATTCCAGCCTTTCCACCTGATCCCGGAGATATTGCCATTGAAAGTAGTATCCCTGAAACCGTAGTCATAGCTTAACTCCTGTCCGAAGTGAGAGGTAGCGGCGCCAGCATTGAGATAATCTTTACTGATGCTCCTGAGCCATCCACGGATGTTGTATTCATATGACAATTGCTCGATGGGAGCGCCGGTACCTTTAATACCCAACTGTTTCTTTTTCAGGCGGCCGAGCTCATCGTAGCTATTAAGGGCGATGGTTCTATCAAGGCTGTCCTGGTCGTTCAACTTTTTCCTGACACTAACAAGGCGGCCTGCGTCATTGTACGTCATCGTAGTCAGTACCGTCACCTGCGGCGTGTTACCGCTACGTGGGTTCCTGTGCCGCAGGCAGGTGCTCAGTACTTTTCCGCTGAAGTCATAACGCGTGGTAACAGCATCCTGTCCGCCAGCAATATTATCGCTGATCGTTTGCGACAAGCGACCTTTGTCATTGTAATAGTTGGTGGTTGTAAGCCAGGTATCAGTACCTAAAATACGTATGCGCGTTCCCGTTACCATTCCTTTAACGGCATTACTGGTAGTTACTGCTTCGTAATAATCACCGGTAGCGGCGGGCAGGCTCAGATCGGCTGTCAATGCAGCCTTACTACCTGGAAAAGCATAGTTGTCATAAAATGTATACGTCAGCGGCGTCAGAGAAGCGTCGGGAATACCAGGCAGCGGATTGTTAGCAGTGACGCTTATGATATCTGTGCTGGGAGAGGTATTGATACGTGCTTCCAGCTCGGCGCCACTGCCGGTGTCAAAACCATTCTCCAGCGAAACACTGATACTTGCTTCATACAGACTCCGGTCATTGGTAGCAACTACCAGGTCCGTAACACGGGGTACGCTGTAGGTGCTTGTAGCAGTAGTACCGGATACGGCATTCATAGCGGTTTGCAAGGCATCGCGCGAAGAGGTGGAATTGTACAAAGCCGTTTCCAGGGGGCGATTGAGCGCATCATAGAAAGTAACAAGCCACTGGCCATTCCTGCTCAGGTTTCCATCTCTCATAAAAACCTGTCTGTCGCGCACATCATATACCATCTCTACAGAATCTGCGCCGGGCACTTTCTTTACAATCATCCTGTTCCGCATATCATAGCGATATTGGAAGCACAATTCGGCTGCCACCGGCGTTACATCCCAGTTGGCGGTGATCTTCTCAACCGCCAGCGGCGGGATCACAAATCGAAGATTACCCGCATCATCGTAGATGTAGTAGGTGCAAAGCCATCCGATATGGCCGGCGCCATTGGTTCCCGACAGTTGCACTTTCTTCAGCACAACCCGCTCTTCCTTGTCCTTATATTCAACCACCAGCCCCCTGTTCTCATCTGTTGTGACTTGTTTATACAGCTGACCGGCAGCATAAATACCCGTGGTAGCGGGTAAGCCGCCACTCAAAGGCATATTCCAAAGTCGCACGGAATCGCTGGCAGTATTCAATTGATATTGTGCCATCACGCCATGCCCGTTCCCTTTGGCCCAGCTGTTACCGGCTGCGTAAGTACCCAGTACCCTGCCAAGGGACGAACTTTCATAATCTGTTTGCTTATAGTAGATATTTTCAGCTGTTACACCGGGATTGAGCACAGCATCCTGGTAAAAGGCTTGCTGATCCGCAAAGGGATTGGTTTTGAGATTACCATCTCTTGTATTGCCGGCCTTCGGCACGTAAGGCAGATATTGATATATTTCCCTGTTGTATATATCATAAACGGCGGGCGTCACAATATCCTTTCCACTGTCGCTCATATTTTTGGCGACGGTTTGTATATGTCTTCCCAATCCATCAAAATACTGCGTGGTCTGTTTTACTTCTTTGAGAGAACGGGCAGGATCATTGATCACTGCCGGATCTGTGGAGGGCATGCTCGGTTCCAGTGTACGGATGTAATTCACTACACCCGCATTGGCATAAGCCGCCGGAGGTGCAACAGCGGTTGCAGGCTGCGGCGCATTGCTCACAGGTACATTCTGGGCGCTTGCTGCAAGTGTAAAGCACATTACTGCCAGGCATATATATATTCTTATCATTTGCTTCATAGGTAAGATTAAGGCAGATCAAGAGTAATATTATTACAAGCAGTCGGGCTCACCGTCACACCGGTAAATGTGGCGGTAGGCGCCACTACCGCACCGGTAGCGCATACGCTGATGGAGTAGGCTATTGCAGTATTCTGTTTGCTTACCACCACATTATAGGTTCCTGCCGGTAAGGTGCCCAAGGCCTGCGTACCTGTGGCAGACGAAATGGAAAATAAGGCCTGCGCATTCGTCGCCGTATTGGTATATTGTACATAAAAATCATTTTGTCCCGTCATGTTACTACAAGTGATGCTTACCGGAGCGGCGCAAATACCATTGGCATCAGCATAGTTCTGACCGTTGGCTGCAATATCATTTTGCGCCTGCTGGTCGGCATCTGCCTGACTGATAACAGAACCATATTTGTTAGCCGGAACGGTATACAGTACGCTGCTGCCCATCATTCCACCGCTGCAATTCCTGGTAAAAAGACGTGATGCTGCCGCGTTGAAGTATACTGGCGGAATAGACCCTGCATATAGGTAACTGATGCTTTTGAGCACATTGTAATCCTGATCCTTTACCAGGTATAACCTGCTATATCCATCGTAGAAATAATAGGCAGTTTTCCCTTTCTCGTCACTAACACTGGTTACGCCCACGAATGGTTGATAGGTATAGGTACTCATCATCGCGTTCTGCGGACAAAGACGCAGCTCAGATAAATTGGTTCCCTGAACAGTAACAGTGGAGGGGTTGGTAAGCGTCCATTCATAGTAGTTCGTTCCCATGGAAGTCTTTACCAGCGTACCTCCTGCTCCATTCACTGTTACGCCGCCCGTTGCCCAGGCATTCACGCTGTAAACGCCCGCCGTGCTTATATTTTTGGTAAGCGTGCCGGTGAACAATCCTGTGGTGTCGCTCACACCGCCAGCGCCAAGCTGCCAGCTGCCATAATTTACCGGTGATTTGAAGTTAGTGAATGCGATCTGATCAACGGTAGCATTCTTGACCTCGGCTACCGGCAACGCATGTACGGAGTCCCATACATATGAGATGGACATATCATCTGCCTTTTTCAACTGCAGAGGGTTACCTGTATTATCATACTGACTGAACACCAGCCTGTCGTGCAATACGTCGGAGGGCGATTCCTTTACCTGCACGATCTCCGGCTTCACGATCCGGCTATCCCCAAACCAGTCCCTATACGAGGTTTTACGTTGCTGGAAGAGTGAATCATTGACATAATAGGATTCCTGCACCACATCTGTGATCATGTTTTTAGCTACCAACTTGCTATAATTGGGATCAGTGGGAAAATCCGTCGGATATTTTTTGTCTGTTTTAAGCGTGTTGTTCTTACTATCTGTCGTAATAACCGTTGCCGGTAAAATATTGGCAGATGATCCATAGGTATAGTTGGTTTGCTCCGTTAGCGCATTCGTGCCGTCATAGGTCTTTACCGTTTTGGTCTTCAACCTTATCCATGTGCTGTTATAAAAACTCTTTAATACATCAAATGCGCTCATGCGGTCTGGATCGCTAACCACGGAGGCATATTTCCTGCGTACATATACCGAAGGCACCGTGTTGGCCATATCAATGAGCATTTCATAAACATCACCTTCTTCTCTCACTACCTGTTTATTGCTATCGAAGTGGCGAATGCTGCTCACTACCCCCGACAGGGTAGGAAACTGTCCCGCAGAAAGGTAAGGTACATCACTGCCCCACAAGAGCAGGTAGTTGCTGCCGCCATCATTGCTGAAATAGGCGTATTCAATGCCGCCATTTTTAAAATTGGGATCATCACTTTCAATAACAGCATCATAATACATCCAGCTGCCGCTACCGGCATAATTATATACATCCTGCGTGGTATTGGAAGAATAGATATTCTGATCGCAAAAAGAGGCATCCGCCGAAGGGAGATTACAATAAGTTTTTGTTTGCGATGCAGACTTGAACACCGGTTGGAGACAGCTGCCTGTAGATACATTCAGATTACTCAGCGCAGCATAAGTATAATACTTGCTATGTGTGGAGAAAGTAATAGGGTCAGTGTATCTGATTTGTTTGATCCTTACACCTGGTACAATTGTTTGAGATGCGCCAACGGTATTGGCCTCATAAGTATATTCCTCTCTTCCACCGGTGGGGTATTGTATGGCTATCAGCGTTCCTTTTCTGGCATAGGTCCAGTCAGGATTACGATAACTGAAATCCATAGTATTATTGGGGCCGTTGAATGCGGCGGGGATCAATGCACTGTTCTGCTTTCCGTTGAAAAATCCGAGATAGTCCTGTGAAAAGCTCATTGGCACCGGCGTTTCTTCCATATGATCATAAGTAAAAACGTAGTTATGCGCGGAATCAGCGGTGCCGTCTGTTCCGAGTTCCTTTACCTTGGTAAGAAAGAATCTTCCCGTAGCGCTATAACCAGAAGGAAGATCATAATAAGAAAAAGAATAGTTTTTCAATCCGCCAACCACCAGGCTGTTTAACCGGTTATCATGACTTGAATCCTTACGTGGCTCATAACCCAGGCTGATGTTAAGTCCTGTGGAGGTAGTGATACCGCTCAGATATTGTGTATTGTATTCAATAGTGTTCGTTTGGGTTACATATTGCGTTCCCATGGAAGCACAGGTCGGACAAGGACCAGTAGAAGTGCCACCAGTGCTCTGTTGCAAGGTCTGCGAAATACCGGCTGAGTGATAGGTATGAATAGGACTATAGCTGAACAGGATATACTCTCCCGTTGGCAAATCCACACGATCAAGGAAGAAGGCCGTCACCGTCCGGTTTTTGAAAACCGTAGATTGCTGCACATTGTGTGTGGTGGTTACTTCGAAAGCGGTTCCAAATTTATATTTTATACCATCTGGCGTGGTCATGACAATCGAACCAATAGCTCCACTGCCAACAGATACATCTACTTTGATATTATGCTGGGCCGTAACCCTCGCGATTTTATTGGAATCCAATACAAATTTTCCCGTATAGCCGTTCACGTTGAACATAAATTCGTCTGCCTGGGAATCCCAACTCGGGTTATCCGGAGCGCTCGCATTTACACAGTAGTTGTAAACCGCATCAGTTCCTGTATTGAAATCTGCCGGAATAGTCATCCTCGTCGTCAACTCATCCGGCTGGCCCTTTACGGTACGGGTAATCATACCGGTGGCATTCAATATCCACCCATATCCTGTTCTAGAACTGGCTTCATCTACCTTTAAACCCTGTGTAGAATAAGAGAGCGCAATCGGAAATGTAAAATCCTTTATCTTGATATCATATAAAGGAATAGACGCTGATAGCGCTCCTGTAGACATATTCACATTCGCTACCCCCGATTTCACAAATGCCGACGGCTCGGGAGAAGCCGGTATCAATTGGGGCAAACCGACCATGGCGGTGGGGTTAGGAGCAGACATGGTATGCACTTGCGCATTCACATCCACAGCCAGCAGGCACACGATGGCGCTGGCAATTAATCGAGTTACTTTCATGTAATTAAAATCTTGGTGACGGCCGACAGTTATACAGTTAACATTCAGATTTGGTCTTCTTTATTGATCACTATTGATACTGGTGGTTAAAACAACAGGTACAGGTAGTTATCCGTACAAAGATGTCAATAAATACAAGCTCATGAAATACCACTTCCATGTGATACAAAGTTTTCTCTCTCCTGTCCAATTTCTCCTTCCCCGTTTGATATAAAGCATAAATTCACACTTAAAACCATTTATCATGGACGAGTTCATGCTTATCTTCAGACACGAAGACGGTAACAAGATCGCCTCCCCCGAGCAGATCGAAATATGGATGAAACAAACCATGGACTGGATCGGCGGCATTGCAGCGCAAAATAAATATGTGGGCGGCACCGGCCTCCCATTCGACGGCGCCAAAGTAGTATGGCATAACAAAGTGGTCACCGACGGGCCTTTCGGCGATATCAAAGAAACCATCGGCGGCTATATCACCGTCAAAGCAGCATCGGTAGATGAAGCCGTGGCCTTTGCCAAAGACTGCCCCATCTTACAAGGCGACGGCAACAGCGTAGAGGTGCGGAAGATCATCAAAGGTGAAGACATACGTTAACACAGGTAAAGCCCCGGTTCTTTGCCTATCTTTACCGGGGCCTTTATTTTTATGCAACAGCAGGAATTAATACCACATCTTTTCCGTACAGAATACCGGAAGATAGTAGCGGTGTTGTGTAAACGTTTCGGGATAGCAGCAATCGAAACAGCGGAAGATATCGCCAGCGATACTTTCCTGACGGCGGCGCAATCCTGGGCGCTGGGCAGCATTCCACCCAACCCCGCCGCATGGCTGCACAGCGTAGCTAAAAATAAAGCCGTCAATTACCTGCGGAGAACGCAACATTTCAATCAGCAGATCGCGCCGGCATTGCAACACGATAGCCAGGAGGCCACGGAAGCCGATATCGACCTCTCGCCACAAAACATCCACGACAGCCAGCTGCAAATGATGTTTGCCATCTGCCATCCCGCGATTCCACCCGAAGCACAGGTCGGCCTCTCCCTGCGTATCCTCTGTGGCTTCGGCATTGAAGAGATATCAGATGCTTTCCTCACCAGCAAAGACACGATCAACAAACGCCTGTTCCGCGCCAAAGAAAAACTCCGCGAGCTGCAATTGCCCATCGCGCTACCCGGGCAAACGGAGATCGACAAACGCCTGGCCGCCGTGCTCACCACCATCTACCTGCTGTTCAACGAAGGCTATTATTCTGTCAGCCAGGATACCACCCTGCGCCGTGAGCTATGCTTCGAAGCCATGCGCCTCTGTAATATGCTGGTTGAAAGTCCGGCCACCAACCGACCGCCAGTGAATGCGCTGCTGTCGCTGATGTGCTTCCACGCTTCCCGCTTCGACGCCCGTATCGGCGAAAACGGCGAACTGATACTCTATCACGAGCAAGATACCAGCCGCTGGAATGCAGACCTGATCAGCCAGGGCAGCTACTTCCTTCATTGCGCCAGCACCGGCCGGCAATTATCTACCTATCACCTCGAAGCCGCCATCGCCTGGTGGTACACCCGCAAAGAAGATACGCAGGATAAATGGGAACACATCCTCCAACTCTATAATCAGCTG
The DNA here is from genome assembly GCF_902167635.1 of Chitinophaga vietnamensis. GTDB lineage: Bacteria > Bacteroidota > Bacteroidia > Chitinophagales > Chitinophagaceae > Chitinophaga > Chitinophaga vietnamensis. The sequence continues at coordinate 244,185 of NZ_CABHMS010000002.1, read as the reverse complement.
CTGCAGATCGCCTACACGCCGGTGGCAGCGCTGAACAGGACCTATGCCCTGTCGCGCGCCAATGGCAAAAGCGCGGCCATCGCGGAAGCAGAGAAGCTACAGCTCACCAACAATCATTTCTATTTTGCCTTGCTGGGAGAATTGTATGCCGGCATCAATAATCAGCTGGCAACGCAACACCTGGAACGGGCGCTGGCCCTGGCCAAAACGAATGCCGACAAACAGGTCCTTCAAAAAAAACTGGAACGCTTACAAGGATAACAGGAAGGTATTCACTTCTTTCACCGGCGTAAAGCCCAGCTTCGTATATACTTTCTCGCCGGCAGCGGAAGCATGCAGCACACACCAGGTTTTACCGGCATCAATAGCCGCCTGCATCAGGTGGATGGTGACGGCCGCCGCGAGGCCCTTGCCCCGGAAGGCTGGCAGCGTGCCGATCATATGTAAACCGGCATAGCCGTGCTGGTCAAAATATACGAGGCCACAGGCTGCGGCTTCGCCATGATAATAAGCAATAAATAAACGGATATGCTCCGTGTGCGGCAGCAAACAGGCCAGCATGGCGGGGTCCACGCGGTAATCGAAAGCTTCGGAAGCAATAGCGGCATAGGTTATGGCATCTGCTTCACTTTGTGCGAGCCGGAAGCTGATGGCCTCCGGAGCCGCTGGCAGCGCAGCTGCGGGCAGATGGATGATCATACCCAGCTGGCGCAGCTGCGGAACAAAACCCGCCTCCTGTATGCTATTCTTGTAACGAGTGGCCACCGATTCCGAAAGCGCCAGCATCTTGGGCAGCTCCTGTTCCGCCATCGCATCAGCGATCCTTTTGAATACGGCGCTGCCGGGATCTATCTGATGGGCGGGATCGAAAACCCGCTTCGGCCAATCGGAATCACCGGGCTGAATGGCGTGAAAGTCAGGCGTGGTCAATATCTTACGGGAATGCTTCCCTACAAAGGTCCAGAAATCGTAGAGGTTCGCGATCATGTGTAACTCTTCACTGCTCATCATCTTGTTACTGGCTAATGTTTCCATATCTTTTCATCTTTTGTTGATACCACAAAATTATTTGTGCGGGAAAGATGCTTTATAGTCCAGATAACAGAAAGCCGATAGGCCAGCATGTTCAGGATACGAGCCTGGCCCTTTCACGGTCGGGGGTAGCGTACAGCTGCTCAGGTATCTGCGACAAAGCCGAGGGATGCACCTGCGCGCCCAGGCCATAGAACTGCTGGAAACTCATGATCAGCGGCCGCCATTTATCCGGATCGATACGGTCAGGGTGCCCATCCATCCGGATACTATCGTCTACGTATACACGTAATATGGTCAGCTCCATGGTGAGCAGCCGGCCTTGTTGTGCGGGATCGTCCTCCGCCAGCGGATGAACAGCCACCACTTTGGCTTCCAGCTGTACGGGGCATTCGAGCACGCGGGGTGGCGCTACCATCTGGGAGGCTTGCGGCGTGAAGCCGGCCGTTTCAAATTTGCGCGGCTCATAGCGGTAACCGCGACGCTGCTTGATTTCCGGCACCGGGTTGGCGCCGGTGGTGAGGGCCAGACGGTCTACGGCGCTCACTTCATTTACGGAGGGAAGATTGAGCACGCATTGCCGGGTGCGCAACAGGTTCGCAGCTGTTTTGGAACTGGCGCCAATGCCTATGCTGCAACGCCAGCCCAACCAGAACGCCGATGAAATCGGTGCAAGGTTAGGATCACCATCTTCATTCAAAGTGCTGATCAATACTACCGGGGTACCAAAATAAAGGATCGCAGGTTCGCTCACTTGATGCATAAAAAATGTTTTTCTACCCACAAAGTTGCGATGCGCTGCCGAAGGTGACAACCCGATACTTGCGAAAGTACAGGTTTAATATTTTACTCACAATAGACTGATAATCAATCTACAATAGGGAGATTAATAATATATAGGCCGAAGAAATTATATTTTTTTATCAATAAATTGGCAATCAATAGATTGTATTCACTTAACAAAACCTTTACATCACTTACGGGGCAAGGAGGTCACATGCGCTGCTACTGCCACCCATTTGCCATTCCGTTTCTCATAAATATCCATGTAACTGGTTTGCCCGCTCGCCTGTTGCTTGCCCATCTTTGATACAAAACTGGCCTTCGCCATCACGATCGCTACCTGGCCGAGCACCCGCACATCTACCGAATCCACCCGCGATGAAGTGAGCGGTGTAGCCGGGTTAGCGGCATTGCGGATAATATCACCCTTGCTCAAACGGTTACCGCTGGAAGTGATCATGGTGAGATCATCGGCCAGTATCCGGTTAAGGGTGGCCGTATCTTTTTTCGGATAGGCATGTATCCATTCTTCATTCAGCTTTTTGAGTGCGGCCACATCATCAGACTGGGCGCTGGCCACAGTCGCATAGCCGGAGAGCAGTAATACGATCAGGAGGTTTTTCATATTGCAGTTTTGAGGTGAATGATATAAAGATAACTAGAACAACTCAAGATCCAGTTGCTGGTAGGGCCGGAGGAAATGATTATCCGGTTCCAGCTCTGTGATGAGGTAACTGATGAGGTTCAGGTCGCACACTTTCATGCGTTGGGAAGAATTAAGTTTTTCCGCGATGCTGAGGATAGCCAGTTTCTGCGAAGCCCGTATCATGGCCCTTTTCACCTGCACCACCTCCCAGTCGGAATCCGTCATGCCATCCTGGATCGAGCAGCCATTGGCGCCCATCAGGCAAATATCCACTTTAATATCCGCCAGCTGGTTTATAACGCTGGCGCCTATATGAACATGCGAACTGCGGGATAACTGGCCGCCAATGCTGATCACTGTAAGATTACGGTGTTCCACCAATTCGAGCGCCACCAGCGGACTGATAGTAAAAAAAGTAGCGCGCAGGCTGTCGGGGATGCTCTTGGCCAGTTCAATCATCGTAGTGCCGCCACCAGTGAGCACCACCATATCATTTTTCAACAGGCGTAATGTTTTCTGTGCGATCTGTTGCTTGGCCGATTGCGCATATACCGTATTGCTGGCATTGAAGGGATAGTGAAATGATTTGCCGATCGCGCCGCCATGTACCTTCACCACTTTCCCGTCTTCGGCCATCTCTTTGAGGTCGCGCCGTACGGTATCTTCCGAGATATTCAGCATGTTGCTGATGTCTGTTGATAACACCTTGTTGTGCAGGTTGATCTGCTTCATAATAAAAGCCTGGCGTTCTTCTTTCAACATTCCCGGAAAATTTATAGCTGCACAAATTTAAAAAAAACTAATCCAAATTGATTATGCGTGTTTTAGCTGGTTTACTATTTTATAAAAACGCTAATTCACGCATAAATAATATGATTTACGAAAATTACACCCTATATTCATGCACGAAAACGCACAAACCTGCAAAGGTACTGTGGAAGCATGTAAAACTGATATCAACCTGTATACCGCATGAATCGTTAGTGAAAGCCAGATAAATACCTGAATTAATACAACCAACTCTAAATCTCCCGACATGAAAGAAAAGTTACTCATCACTTTCCTCTTATTGTTGCTTTACACCGGTACCTGGGCGCAGACCCGCATATCCGGCACTGTCAAGGACAAGAACACCCAGGAACCAGTGATAGGCGCCACCATTATCGTGGGCAAACATGGCACCGTTACCGATGGCAGCGGAAAGTTCGCCCTGCAGCTGCCGCCAGGCGCAGCCTCCTTCCAGGTCACCTTCATCGGTTATAAAACGGAAACCGTACCGGTGAATGGTACCAGCTACAGCATCTTGCTCAGTCCTGATGAACACTCGCTGGAACAACTGGTGGTAGTAGGTTACGGCACGCAGAAAAAAGCCAATCTCACCGGCGCCGTCACCACCGTAGACGTAGCCAAAACCATGCAGAGCCGCCCCGTCACCGATCCGTCCAAAGCCTTGCAGGGCATCGTTCCGGGCCTCAACATCTCCTATTCCAACGGCGGCCTCACACAAGGCCCTGCCATCAATATCCGCGGCATCGGCTCCACCAACGGCAGCAGCCGTCCGCTGATACTGGTCGACAATGTGGAAACACCCGACCTCACCATGATCAACCCGGATGATATTGAAAGCATCTCCGTATTGAAAGACGCCGCCTCCACCTCCATCTATGGCGCCCGCGCGGCTTTCGGCGTAGTGCTTATCAAAACAAAATCCGGCGTGCGCAACATGCCCACCCGCGTTACCTATTCCAACAACTTCGCATGGAGCACGCCCACTTCCCTGCCCGATTTCGCCGACCCTGTAAAAGAACTCACCGGCCTCTATGACGCCAACGTGCGCGCCGGCACCACCTCGCCCGAACTCTTCGGCATGCAATTGCTGAAACTCCGCGACGGCATCAAGAACTGGCAACAGAAATACGCAAATAACCGCAAAGGCATAGAAATGGTGCCTGGCGAGGATTTCGAGATAGACCCTAACGGCGGACCTACCTACTTCTACCGCGTATGGGACGTGAAAGATATGATGCTCAAAAAATGGACGCCACAACAGATACAGAACATCAGCGTGCAAGGCGGCAGCGAGAAGGTCTCTTATTATATGTCCGGCGGATACAGCAACACCGGCGGTATCATGAAGATGAACCCCGACAACGTAAAGAAATATAACATCACTGGAAGCGTGGCCGCCAGCGTTACCAAATGGCTCGACCTCGACCTTCGCATGATGTACCGCAACTTTGAATACGATTACCCTTATCAATATCAGAACTACTTTCAATACATGTGGCGCTGGGGCGCTTACTTCCCCTTCGGTACTTACCAGGGTAAATATTTCCATCACACGCCCGGCTATCTCGCCAATGCCAATACCAACACCCTCACCGACAACTACTCCCGCGTGAACCTCGGCGCTACCCTCAAGCTCACCAAAGAGCTGAGCATCCGTGGCGATTATACCATCGGCCGCGACAACCTCGTTCGGCATGAGATCGGCGGAAAGGTAATGGCATGGGACTTCTGGGCGGCAGGATTGCCTTTCAACAATATCGCCACCGCATCACAGGATGTAGTAGGCTATCGCAACGGCAGTTACAAAGTAAATACCTTCAACCTGTATGCGACCTATGATAAAAAGCTGGGACGCGATCATCAGCTGAAAGTGATCGCCGGTGTGAATGCGGAAGATGAAGATACCATCAACTTCGGCGCTTACCGCCGCACACCGCTCGATCCTTCCAAAGCTGAATTATCGCTCGCCAGCGGCGACCAGCTGGTAGATGGCAGTCACCTCGCCAATGCCTATGCCGGCTTCTTCGGCAGGATCAACTATGGCTACAAAAACAAATGGCTGCTGGAACTGAATGGCCGTTACGATGGCGCCTCCGCCTTCCCGCCAGCAGATCGCTGGGCCTTCTTCCCCTCTGCCTCTGTGGGCTATCGCATCACGGAAGAAAAATTCATGGACCCTATCCGCAAATGGCTCTCTGATATGAAGCTGCGCGCCTCCTATGGCACGCTCGGCAACCAGGATATGGGCGGCAAATGGTACGTGCCTGCCATGCCTACCTCTACACAACTTAACTGGATGGTGGGCGGCAACTATGCTTCCGGCGTGTCGGCGCCCCGCGCCGTAGCGCAATCCCTCACCTGGGAACGGGTGCGCACCCTCGATATCGGTACCGATATCAGCCTGCTGAATAATCATATAGGCGTTACCGTTGACTGGTATGAACGCAATACCGATAACATGCTCACCAACCAGGCCGTGCCCGCCTCCTTCGGCACCGACGCTCCCCGCGTGAATAATGGCGCCCTGCGCACACGCGGCTACGAGATCGGCGTGGATGTGAACTACAACATCACGAAAGACTGGAACTTCTACGGCTCCGTGGCTTTCTGGGACAACAAAACTGTGATCACCTCCTGGAACAACCCGTCCATGCTGCTTTCACAGAACTACAAAGGGAAAGTGCTGGGAGAAATATGGGGCTTTGAAACAGACCGCTATTTCACCAAAGACGATGATATGAGCAAGCTGCCCAGTCAGTCCAAACTCGCAGATGGCAACTTCACTTATGGTCCTGGCGACGTGAAATACAAAGACCTGAATGGCGACGGCGTGATCGATGCCGGCAAGGTTACGCTCAATGACCACGGCGACCTGAAAGTGATCGGCAACTCCATGCCCCGCTACCAATACAGTTTCCGCCTGGGCAGCAGCTGGAACAACTTCGATATCGATGTGCTCTTCCAGGGCGTAGGCAAGATGAACTACTGGGGCCTCGGCGATCTCACCCTGCCGCTCTACCGCGCAGGTGATATCATGTACCAGCACCAGCTCGACTACTGGACAGAAACCAATACCAACGCCCGCTATCCGCGGCCTTATCCCGGCAATGCCAATGGCAAGATCGCCGGCCTGCTGAGCGGCGGTAACAACTTCTACCCACAGTCAAAATATCTGCTCAACCTCGCCTATCTCCGCCTGAAAAATATTACGCTGGGATACACACTGCCACAAAGCCTGACCAAACAGATCCACTTACAACGGTTACGCATATACGGCAGCGCCCAGAACATCGCCACCATCTCTAATGTAGGCGTACCCGTGGACCCGGAGATCACCACCGGCGAAGGCAACATCTTCGGCAGAACATGGCCTTTCCAGAAAACATGGTCATTCGGATTACAGGTCACCCTTTAAATTATTAACAGATGAAAAAGCGTATATTCTTACCCGTTATATTAACCTGCCTGATCGCAGCCACCGGCTGTAAAAAATATGTGGAGAAAGGCCTGCCCGATCAGTTTGACGACAACAGCTTCTGGCGCTCGGAAGACAATGTGCGCCTCTACGCCTGGCCATTCTACGAGATGTTTGCCGGATATGGCAATGGCAATAGCTTCGGCGATTTCTATTTCACCTCCTTCAGCGATGACCAGGCAGGTACTTCTTTTGCCAAATTCACGCAGAACGTACCTGCCAGCGCTGGCAGCTGGGATTTCAGCTACGTGCGCAAAGCCAATATCATGCTGGAGCGCGTTGACCGTGTGCCAATGTCCGCCGAGGCGAAGAACCACTGGAAAGGCGTGGCCCGCTTCTTCCGCGCCCTCACCTATTTCAACCGAGTAAAAGATTATGGCGATGTGCCCTGGCTCGGTCACTCCATGGATATCAGCGATACCGCTTATATTTATAAATCCCGCGATCCGCGCACCCTGGTGATGGATAGCGTATTGGCCGATCTCAACTTCGCCGTAGATAATATCCGCGTGAAAGACCAGGACAATACCATCAACCGCAACATCGCATTGGCGCTGAAAGCCAGGGTATGCCTCTTTGAAGGCACCTGGCGCAAATACCACAAAGTGCCCGCATTACCGGATGCGGCCAAATTCCTCGCCGCCGCCAAAGACGCCGCAGAAAAAGTGATGGGCGCCGGCTACGTACTGAATGCCGATTATACCACCACCTATAATTCCATCGACCTCGGCGGCAACAAAGAAGTATTGCTCTATAAAAAATACCTGCCGGGATACCTGACCCATTCGTTGATCGGCTATCTCACGAGCAGCACGCCCATGGCGGGCCTTACGAAATCGGCGATCGATGCGTTCCTCTGCTCCGACGGACTGCCGATCAAATTATCGCCGCTATATAAAGGAGATGACAATATCCAGAACACCCGCAGCAACCGCGACAAACGCCTGCAGCAGTCCATCGATACGGTACTGTGCTACAATGGTAACCTGGTAGCTGGCCGCAGCAGCAGCACCGGCTACCGTCCGGCCAAATTCCTGCAACCCGCCGTGGCCAATATCCTGGCGCCATATAACGATACCGATGCACCTATCTTCTGGCTCGCCGAAGTACTCGTTAACTATGCCGAAGCCGCCGCAGAACTGGATGATCTCGGACAGTACGCTTTCTCCCAGGCCGACCTCGACAAGTCCATCAACCTGCTGCGCGTACGCGCCGCGCTGCCTCCCCTGCAATACCAGGGCGGCCAACAGGTAGCGGCTAACGGTGTCGCCTATACGGATCCCGCTAAAGATGCCGATGTTCCTTCCCTCATCTGGGAAATCAGAAGAGAGCGCAGAACAGAGCTGATGCTCGACGGCTTCCGCTTCTATGACCTGATGCGCTGGGCCAAAGGCAGCTACATGAACACCAGCAACAAAGACATCTGGCGCGGCGCCAAAGTGCCGGACAATGGCAAAGTATTGCGTGATGCCCAGGGCTATATCACTCCTTACACCGCCGCCACCGCGCAACGCACCTTCATCGATCCCAAGAACTACCTGCAACCCATCCCCAGTGGCCAGATCGCGCTGTACCCCGGCGGTAACTTGTCGCAAAACCCCGGCTGGTAATGCCGCGAAGGTTGTCTTGCTCAGGATTATAAAGATTTAAAGGATTAGCAGGATTTTTTTACAGGATTTATAAAGATTAAAAAAAGATTGACGAGAAGATCAACGAGGTTCCAGCCCTTGAAGCGCTCAAAGCGCTTCAAGGGCTACCATCGCTAATATCTTCCCATCAATCTTTTTTAATCTTTATAAATCCTGTAAAAAAATCCTGCTAATCCTTTAAATCTTTATAATCCTGAGCAAGACAATCGCCGCGCCTATCAACAATACAACGCTTGTCCATACCACCTGGTGGATGCCGATGTGCGCGATGGCGAAGCCGCCAATGAGGGAGCCGAGTGTTACGGCCAGGTTGCCGCAGGAGGTGAAGACGCTGTTGATGAATTCAGGAGAACCCGAAGCCGCTGTAGTAACGTTCACATTGCTGATCAGGAAGCCGCCGGTGTGGATGAATCCCCAGATCATGATTACAATGATCATCGGGATGAAATAATGACCGGCCAGGAATATCAGTACATGCGCCGCCGCCAGCAACGCGATGAAGGCGATAGTGGTTTGCCGTATGTTGCGGCTCAATAACTTTCCGGCAAGCCAGTTGCCGCCGATGCCGGCAATACCGAATAACAGCAACATCAGGCTAACAGCGCCGCCATTCATTTTCGTTACCTGCCCCAGGTAGGCCGCCAGATAACCGTAGGTGGAATACATGGCGGCGATCATCAAACAGGCCAACGCCAGGTGCAGCCACAGGAGCGGGCTGCGGAAGATGCTGAGATGATCGCGGCTGGAAATGGTTTTATCTGCCGGCATCGAAGGTAACATGCATAAGAGACAGATGCCCGCTATACCATTGAAGACAGCACACATCACAAAGGATGCCTGCCAGTTGAAAAGGGCCGCCATCCAGGTGGCGAGTGGCACGCCCAGCACGCTGGCGATCGTAAAGCCGCCAAATACCAATCCCGCGGCTTGTGGCGCCTTGCCCGGTGCAGCAGTGCTGGTGGCCGTTCCCAGCGCTATCGACCAATACACCGGATGCAGAAAGGCCGGCAACATCCGCGCGATGAGCAACATAGGAAAAGTGCTCGCTTCCGCCGAGATGATGTTGGACAAGGCAAATACCGCCAATACCAGCACCATAGCCCATTTGCGGTTCATGCGGGCAAAGAGCAAAGACATGAGCGGTGCAAACAATGCGATGATCAAAGCGAAAGCGCCCAGCAACCAGCCAGCCCTGTCGATGCTAATCCCGAAGCTCGCCGCTATCTGCGGCAATATACCGATCACGCCAAATTCTGTTGTGGTAATGCCGAAAATTCCTAATGCCAAAACGTAAAGCACTTTTTTCATTACTATAATTTTCGGCAAATTTGCAGTGTGGCAATAACGAAAAGAAGACAGGCACTTTTATGTGCGATACTTACTTTTACGTGAGTAATGCCACCATAAACATTTTGAACGATGCCCGAGTTTTTTCATGACCGCAAACTATATTATACCCCCATCGAATTTGCGCTGGAGCATATTGGAGGCACCTGGAAGATGCCCATCCTGTGGCGTTTACAGAAAAATACCATGCGGTATGGAGAACTGAAAAAAGATATCCCGCACATCACGCACAAGATGCTTACCTCCCAGCTGCGCGAGCTGGAAGAGAAAGGTATGATATCCCGGAAAACCTATGCAGAAGTGCCACCCAGAGTGGAATACACCATCACGGAGAAAGGCCTGAAAGCCATCCCCGTGATAGAAACCATCATCAAATATGGTTATGAGCTGGTGATAGAAAGTGGTATCGATTACCCGCCGAAATCCTGAGCCAGCAAGCGGTATACGAAGCTCTCCTCCTGCCCTGGCACATCGTTAAGAGTGCTGTAGCGCAGCATGCCTGATTTTTCCAATACCCGCACAGATGCTTTGTTCTGTGGCCGTACCAGGCCGTATACCACGGGCTGCTGTAATTCGTGAAAGGCGTAGGCGAGGCCGCTGTGGCAAAGCTCCGTAGCGTAACCCTTCCCCCAGGCGCCGGGCGCAAAACGGTAACCGATGTTGAGGCGTTCGGTATCGCCATACATTTTCCAGGTGAGGCCGCCGAAGCCGATCACCACACCAGGATGGTCTTTTTCTTCGATTGCCCACATTCCAAAACCATGATGTTTCCAATGTTGCAGCCAGGTCTGTAAAAGGAATTCCACTTTCTCCATGCTGGTATAAGGGCCAGCGGGATTATACACATTGGTGGCAGGATCGCTGTATATTTCGTATAGCCATGGCAGATCGGTTGCTGCGGGAGGCCTGAGCAAAAGCCGCGTAGTATGGATCATGATGTAAAAATACCCAATTAAAAATAAAAGCCGCAGGTATATACCTGCGGCTGCATCACTCTCTATTGTATCTAACCATTGAAAATTCTACTGTTGTGCTGATCCTGCCGGTTTATTCTCTGTAATATGTATTTGTTTGATCTCTGAACTATCCCTGATCTCTTCATTCGCTACTTTGATGATCACATCATCCGGCTTGAGCGGACCAAATACTTCTGTTTTATCATCTACCCTGCGACCGGTTTTTACAGGTGTCCAGTTGGCTTTGTTGTTCACCACGCGGATCACATATACGCCGCGGGTAGAGTTGAGCACCGCTTTGGCAGGCACCACAAAAGCATTGGTATTGCTGCCGCTCAGCGGGATAGATACTTCCGCTACCATGCCGGGCAAGAGGCGCTTGTCGGTATTGGTTACATCCATCTCGATGCTCTGTGAGCGCAAACGCTCATCCAGTGCGCCCGACAGGCGGGTCACTTTGGCTTTGAAGGTTTGATCGGGAGATGACTTAACGGTAAAGTTCACTTCGCTGCCATTACTGAGGTAGCTGGTGTATGCTTCGGGCACGCTCACGACTAAACGTAGTTTCTTCTGTTCCTGCAAGGTGAAGATGGGCAGGTCGGAACCTTTGCCTGCAGGGCCTACATAGGCGCCGGGGCTCACGTTCCTCCTGCTGATCACACCGCTGAAGGGCGCGCGGATCTCGAGGTAGTTGCGGGTGTCGCCGATCTCGCGGTAAGATGCTTTGGCGGCATCGAGCTGTGCGAGGTCAGACTTTTGTTTGGCGAAGGCGATATCGAGATCGTTCTGTGAAACGGTACCTGGCGTTTTGCTCGTTTGCAGCAGGCGGTCGTAGGTAGCCTTGCTGGAAAGATATAACGCCTCCTGCGATTTCAGCCTGGACTCGGCGCCAGCCAGCTGCGAGCTGAGCTCGGGCGCTTCCATGGTCACGAGCAGCTGGCCCTGCGTTACCTCGCTGCCTACATCTACATACAGCTTTCTTACAAAGCTGCTCACTTTAGCGTATAGGTCTACCCGTTGGAAAGCCACCAGTTCGCCGGGAATGGTGATCGCGGAGGTAAGGTCGTTCTTCTTGAGGGTGAAGGCGTCTATGCCGGCAGGTGCGGCAGTGGTCTCTTCTTTCTTCTTTTCATCTTTGGCCTCTGTAGCGCCGCAGCCCTGCAAGATCACCGCCGATGCCATTATCGGCAAAAGTATAGCGATAAAGTTTGATGCTGGTTTCATAAAATGTTTTTTATTATCTGATAATACTGTCAATATCGCTGATTTAATGCTTCTTGATAGGAATATAGTGTATGCTTTCTTCATCTTCCGGATCCAGTGATACGCTCTGAGTGCTGGCCTTACCCTGGCCCCAGGCAAATGCCAGCGGCAGGATGAACAGGGCAGCGATCGTAGAGGCGACCAGTCCGCCGATTACGGCGCGGCCCAGTGGCGACGACTGGTCGCCGGCCTCTCCCAGCCCGCTGGCCATTGGTATCATACCTACCACCATCGCGAGTGCAGTCATCACGATCGGGCGCAAACGCAGCGCTGCCGCCTCTTGCGCAGCCATCAGCGCATTGCCGTTATGCTTGCGCAACTGCTCCGCATTCGTGATCAGCAGCACCGCATTGGAGATGGACACGCCCACCGACATGATCATACCCATGTACGACTGCAAGTTAAGCGTAGAACCGCACATCAGCAGCAGGGCCAGTGAGCCTAACAATACTGCCGGCACAGTAGCCAGCACGATCGCGGATACGCGGAACGACTGGAAATTGGCCGCCAGCATGAGGAAGATCACCACTACCGCCACCAACAATCCGCTTTGCAAACTGCTCAGCGTATCGATCAGCGTGCTGCTGAGGCCAATCAACTCTACGTTGAGACCGCGGGGCAGCTCGCCCAGAGAGGAGATGGCTGCCTGCACATCTTTGGAAGCAGCGCCCAGGTCTTTCTTATTCAGGTTAGCCGTTACCGTTAGCATCGGCAGCGAACCTACGTTGTCATTTTCGCCATAGGTCACATCCGGTGTGATGGTAGCCACATCGTTGAGGATAGGCCGCGCTGCATTCTTCAGCAAAGGTATCTCGCCAATATCATTCTGCGTACGGATCATATTCTCCGGCACCTGCACCTGTACGTTATAGCTCAATCCTGCTTTTTCATCTACCCATATATTCTTCTCTGTTAAACGGGAAGAAGAAGTACTGGCGATGAGAGAGCGGGAGATATCGCCTACATCCACGCCCAGCTGGGCGGCGCGCACACGGTCGATATTGATGTTGAGCGCAGGATATTTGATAGATTGACCTAACTGCACATCGCGGAGGTAAGGTATCTGTTTCAGTTTATCGATGATGCGTTGCGCATATTGTTCATTCACCTTTTTATTCCTGCCGGAGAAACGGATCTCTATTGGCGTGGGCGAGCCCTGGCTGAGGATCTTATCGGTGAGTTCGATGGGCTCGAAAGACAATTGCAGCGACGTATCGATTTTCCTCGCACGGTCCCTGATCTTGTCTTTCAGCTCATCGAGGTTGGTTTTATAATCTTCTTTCAGGGCCACCTGCAACACGGATTCGTGCGGACCTGCCATCCAGAGGAAGATGGGCGCAGTAGAAAACAGTTGCGGGTGAAGACCTACGAATGCGGAGGTGATGGATACATTGTCTTTCCCCACGATATCATTCACCGCATCGATCAATTGTATCGTTTTCTTTTCTGTTTCTTCGATACGCGTACCATCGGGTGCGCGCATCCTGAGCTGGAACTGGCCGCTATTCACTTTCGGCAGTACGTCGCGGCCAATACCGTTGATCATAAAGTATACAAATATGCATACGAGCACGAGATAGGCGCTCACGATCACTTTGCGGTAAGGCATCATACGGTTGATGAAGCGGAGGTAGCGGGCGCGCATACGTTCAAAGCGGCTCACTTTTCCATCGCGGTTGCTGTCTTTTCTTTCTACCAGCGCTTTCTTCTGTTCCCAGGTATCGCCCTCTCCGCCTGTATTCAGGCCGGCGGCGGCAAATTCTTCCGCATCGCTCATGTTGCTGCCGTCGGCTTTCTTGTGATGTTTGGCTTTCATGATCCAGTTAGCCATTACCGGCACAAAAGTTTGTGCAAGGAAATAGGAAACGATCATGCTGAAACCGATGGCCAATGCGAGCGGCAGGAACAAAGATCCCGGGATGCCGCCCATGGTGAAGGCCGGCGCAAATACCGCGAGGATACAGAAGAGGATCAGCAATTTCGGGAAAGCGATTTCCTTACAGGCGTCCCAGATGGCCAGGGTCTTGGGTTTCCCGAGATCCAGGTGCTGGTGTATATTTTCTATCGTTACCGTACTCTCATCCACGAGGATACCGATGGCCAGGGCCAGGCCGCTGAGCGTCATGATATTGATCGTTTGTCCGAAGAGACTGAGGAAGAGTACCCCGGAGATGATCGACGTGGGGATGGTGAGGATAACGATGAGCGCGCCGCGGAGGTCGCCCAGGAACAATACCACCATGAGGCCCGTCAGCAAGGCGCCGATGGCGCCTTCACTCAGCAGGCTTTTCACGGAATTGATCACATAAGTAGATTGGTCAAATTCGTAGCTCAGCTTCACATCTTCCGGCAATTGCGCCTGTATTTTGGGCATTGCTTTTTTCAGGTTCTGCACTACTTCCCAGGTGGAGGCGTCGGCAGCTTTCGCGATATCGATGTATACGGAGCGGCGGCCGTTGATGAGGGCATAGCTGGTGCTCACGTCGGCGCCATCTTCCACACTGGCAACATCGCGCAGGTAGAGGTTTTGCACGCCGTTTTTAAACAGCGGTATATTTTCAAAATCGCGTATAGTCTTGATCGTTGTATTGGCCGGCGTGATGTAGTTTTTGTCGCCGATACGCACGTTACCGGAGGGCGCTGTCTGGTTGTTGAGGCGCAGCGCTTCTACCAGCTGATCGGGCGTCATGTTGTGCGAGCGTAATAGTTCGGGGTCGGCTTTGATCACCACGGTGCGGATGTTACCACCGAAGGGTGTGGAGCCTACCAGGCCGGGTATGGATACGAAAGAAGAACGTACATACACGTTGGCCAGATCGAGCAGTTCGTTGTTGCTGCGTTTGTCGGAGCTAAGCACGAGCTGCCCTACCGGCAAGGTGGAGGCGTCGAAACGAATGATGAAAGGCGGGTTGGAACCGGGTGGAAATATCGCCTGGATACGGTTGGAGAAGGCGCTCACCTCCGCTGCCGCCTGGGCCATATTGGTACCGGGATAGAAATTTATTTTGATAAGGGTAAGGCCCTGAATATTTTTTGTTTCAATGCTCTTCACCCCGTTCACAAAAAGCAGGATGTTGATATACTGTTTACCAAAGAAGGATTCCATCTGGGTAGATGTATATCCGCCAAAGGGGTGTGAGAGGTAGATCACCGGCATATCCAGCTTCGGGAAGATATCGATCTTGATGGTACTGACCGCTTTGATACCGAAGAAGAATAAGCCGGCCACCAATACCAGGATGGTGATGGGCTTACGAAGGGCGAATCGGATTAGGTTCATACTTTTGATTTATACTTGAGCTTACGTTACAATTCTTTTTCAAACAGCGTAAAATCGCCGCTGGCAGAGGCTTTCAGCAGGAGCGCCTGCCATACGTTGCTATAGGCGATATCGCGGTCTGTTTCTGCGCGGGTGAGTGCATACAGGGCCTGTGTTACATCCACGAGGTTAGTGAGGCCGTTGTTATAGAGCACCGATTTCTGCAAATAGGCGTCTGATGCGGCTTTCACCTGTACCGGCACTTCGCGGTAATTTTCCAGCGCGTTGGCGATCTTGGTATCAGAGAGTTGCTTTTGCGCTACCAGCTGCTGGTTCAGGAGATCGTATTCTTCCTGCAAGCCTTTGCTGACGAGGCGTTGTGCTTTCACCTGCTGCGCAATCCGGAAGGGCTGCGTGAAGTTCCAGCTGATGCCTACTCCGATGAGATAGTTGGTACGCGTAGGTTTGGCGCCATCCCACCAGCTATGGCTGTAGGCGTCGGGGTTTTGTGCGCCGTAGGTAGGTTCAAAGCCGCTGCCCCTTGTCTGGATCAGGCTCACGAGCGAGAAGGTCGGGTAGTTCAGCGTGCGCGAATATTTCACCTGCTCGTCCGATACCGCGATGCGGCTCTTGTACCATTGCAGCAACGGGTGATTGGCGATGGCGACAGAGTCGCTGAAGAAGTTGGGCAGGTGTTGTACGAAGATGGTATCCAGTGTAAATGACTGCGGCGGCACGCCCATGAGCTGTGCGAGCTGGTTGGCCTGCGTTTGCTCGAAATCCACGGCGCGGGTGAGCGCGATGCGTGCGCTGGATACTTCGGCATTGGCTTGCGCGGAATCCACGCCGGCATTGAGGCCGTTCTTTACGCGGGTAACGACAATATTCCTGAAAGTGTCTGCACGGTTCAGGTTTTTGCGGTACGACTCGGTGAGCCTTTGCGCAGCGAGTAAATTAAGATAGGTGGCTGCTACCTTTACTTCCTGTTGAAAAATTTCTTGTTGCCAATCTTTTGAATCTCTGATAGCAGCCGCCTGTGCTGTCTTTATCTTTTCTTTGGCGCGGCCAAAGGCGAAGAAGTCCCAGTTTACGTTAGCGAGATAGAGCGAACCAAAAGCGGCGTTCCAGTTCTGGTTGGGCAGCGGCGCGCCTGAAGAGGCCGCGCCAAAGCCGCCAAAGCCATACAGGGGGCCGTTTTGCCCGTTGATGGTACCATAATCCTGTTGTGCCGACAGGTTCAGGTTGGGCAGGTAATCGCGCTTTGCCTGCACGGCCGTGGCGGCTGATGCTGCTGCATAACTGGCCTTGGCCTTGATGGTTCCGTAATTATTTACTGCTGTTCTGATAGCGTCTTTCAGCGTCAGCAGCTGCTGAGCGCTGGCAGGACAAGTATTTGCAAGGATAAATGTGAGGAGTAGCAATAAGTATCGTCTGTCAAACATGAATATCAAATTTTGCTAAGGCTTTCGGTAATTAATCTCATAGCAAAATGACTTCAGGATTTTGAAGTAAACTTGAAGTAGGCAGGAACTGTATAAAAAATGTCCTTTTTTTATGATGAGCGGTAAATGGGTATTAAAGCGAAGAAGCGCCTAGATCGCTTCAAGCGCGGGCGCCCTTGATATTTCCCGGTGCAGTTTTCCCTGAAAATCCACCTGTATCACGTGCAGGTTGTTTTCGTAATGATAGGTGATATTGAAATCGCACACTTCGCAAATCTGTTTTACAATGGCGAGGCCCAGCCCTACGCTGTCGCTGCACTGGTTGCCCTTTTTGAAGCGCAGGAACAGCTCTTCTGCCGGGAAGGCGGGCGGCATGCCGGTATTTTTGATGATCAGCTTGCGTTGCGTCAGCTGTATATCGATCATACCATGGGGCACATTGTGGCGGATGGCATTGCCTATGAGGTTGTTCATCAACATATCCGCCAGCACCGGGTGTATTCTCAATAAAATATTCTTGTCGATATCTTTCGTCACCATCAGGTGTTTGATCTCTATACGATCTTCGTACATGGCCAGTACGTCTTTGGCGACGCGGCAGAAGCGGATGTTTTCGGTGGCGGTGTATTCGTTGTTTTCCAGTTTCGCGAGCAGGATGAGCAGGCGGTTGATCTTCGATAATTTCTCTACGGCATTCTGCATATCCTCGATGAGGGCAGCCTGGCACTCTTCAATATTGGTTTCGCTGAGCAGTTCCAGTTTGTTGCGAAGCACGGCCAGCGGGGTTTGCAGCTCATGAGAGGCATTTTCGCTGAATTCTTTTACAGCGGCATATTCATCCACAATACGGTCGGTCATTTTTTGCAGGAAGGTGTTCAGTTCGCGAAATTCGCGGGTGCTGCTCTGTACAAATTCCACTTTCTTCTTGACATGGAACGACTGGATCAACTTCATGGTTTGTTTGAAGGAAGATAATATCCATTGCGATACCAGCCTGGCAGTGATAACCATGCAAGCCACGAGCAGCAAGAGTTTCCAGAACACCGTTTTGAGGATTACGCCGGCAATTTCTTCATGCGCAGGTACGTAGTTGGCAGAGGCGACCTCATAATTTTTACCGTTCACCTGGTAATAGGAACGGACGGTCATGCGGGATTCGTGATGAACCGGATCAGCTTCTACCTGTACATTACTCTTGCTGGCCGGCAGCGCGCTCAGTTCGCGTGCGGTGGTAACGGTGCTGCTAACGCGATTATCAGGCTGCTGGCCTTTACGCAGGCCGGCGGCCACTTCTTCATTGATGCCTTTCAGCCGCGCGATCTCCGTATCTTCGATGTGCTTTTCCAGGTTATAATAGCAGTAATAAGCCGTGATCGGCGTGGTGAGCAGGATCACCGCGATAAACCACAAAGTAAATTTATCAACCAGTTTCATGATTTGGAAGCATTAAACTTGTATCCCAGTCCATATACGGTATCAATATAATCCGCTCCATTGGCAGCGCTGATCTTCTTACGCAGGTTTTTGATGTGCTGGTATACGAAGTCAAAATTAGCTAAATTGTCTGTATAATCGCCCCAGAGGTGTGTAGCGATGGATTGGCGCGACAGCACCCTGTTTTTGTTGACCACCAGGTAGAGCAGCAGATCAAATTCTTTGCGGGTGATATCCAGCACCGTCTCATTAACAGTGGCTTCCAGGGTATCGGTATTGAGGGTGATCTCATTAAAGCTGATGATATTGCTACCGGAGAGCTTCTTGCGGCGGTAGATAGCGCGCAGGCGGGCATGCAGCTCCGGCAGGTGGAAAGGTTTGGTGATGTAATCATCTGCCCCGTCTTCCAGTCCGCGTATCTTGTCATCCAGCGCATCTTTCGCGGAGATGATCAATACGCCGCTCTGTATCTTTTGCGCCTTGATGAGGCGCAGCAGTTCCAGTCCGTTCCCGTCGGGCAACATGATATCGAGCAATACACAATCATATGTGTAGAGCAAAAGTTTCTCCTGGGCCTCATCATAACTATGGGCCAGCTCACAGATGTAACCTTCCCTGCACAGGAAATTATGGATGCTATCGGCTATTTCCTTGTTATCTTCTACTGCCAGTACTTTCATGCGACTAAAATACGGGGGAATTTTGAGAGAAATTTGAAGTTTGTTAACGGACAGGGGATTTATGCCACCCGGTTGCAGGCACGACGATTAATTTAGCTGTCACCCAATCCCATCATATTTTATCATTTTTTTATTTTATTATTTTAAAACCCGAACCCATGAGAGCACATTCCTGCGTTGCCGGCAGCCTGGTAGCGCTGCTGCTGTTTGGCGCCTGTACCAAACAAATGAAAGACGATCCCGCTAATGCGGCGAAACCCTTGTCCAATGCGACTATCAAGGCTTCCGCTCCTGACCCCGACGGCGCGGCGCTGCACCAGTTTCTGATCAAAAGTGGCCCCGCTTTCGAAACCTTCACCATCAATGCGCAGGAAGATGGCCTCTTCCGGACGCGGTCAGGCAATATCTACACCATCTCCCACAACTCGCTGGCAATGCCCGATGGCAGCCCGGTTGGAGGCCCGGTAACCGTGTACGTGAAAGAGATCAGCACCCCGGCCAATATGATCTTTGCCGACCGCCAGACGGCTACCAACACCGGCATACCACTGGCGTCTTACGGCGAGTACTTTGTGCGCGCCACACAAGGCGGCATAGACCTTCAACTGCGTAAAGACAGCGCCGTAAAAATACAGGTACCCGCAGGACAAACAGACATCAAACAGATCCCTATGTGGAACGGCGACACCACTGTTACTGCAAGCCTCTCCGGCTACAATTACATCAACCAGTATATTACCGTGACCATGCAGGTGAGCGCTAACAAAGGGATCGACTGGCAGCAGGTGACCAACCCGGCTTCGGCGTATGCCTTGTTCGATGGCACGAACCTGAATATCCGCCTGGACAGCCTCATCAAATGGACCAACTGCGACCGCCTCAATCCGGGCAGCAGCCCGAAAACCACGGTGCTGGGCTATTTCACCAGCAATTACAACCCGAATACCGCTACCAGCTTCACCGGCGAAGAACCCAGCATGCTTTTTTTCAAACCCTCCGGGCAGAATACGATCATCAAGTTCTATAACACGATCTTCAATGCGCCCGCAGGCTTCCAGGGTTTCCTGAGCTATCAGAACACAATTCCTGTTGGGCTGAAAGGCACCTTCCTCGCTATCTCTTCCATCGGTGGCGTGTTCTATGCAGACCAGCAGGATGTGACCATCCCCGCACCGCCGGCCGGTCAGAACTATGTTGCCTTCAAATTCAACCCCAGCCCCGTTTCTCCCGGAACGCTGGCAGCGCTGATCACCAGCATGAATACGAAGTAAGATTTACGGATTTATGGATTTACGGATTTACGGATTTATGGATTTGTGGGGACAGATCTATAAATCCGTAAATTTTTCGTATAGCTGTTAACGTTATATGATTTATTATTTTTCAAAAATTTATTTGTTTTTATGATTAAAATTTTATCTTTGGAAACAAAGTGTTTGCAGATTATATAGTAAGGATGACTAACTAATTACGACAGACCGGACTATGAATTCCCTCAATCAGCACCATTACCTCACGCGTTAAAGACTTATCTATGTGGAACCCCTGTAACCTTGCATGGAAAGGCATTTCCAGCGTTACATGCACATCCTTTCCCGGCTTTTCTATGACTGGATAACCTGCCGCCCCGCTTGCAGGCATCGTCATGCAGTGTATCATACTATCAAAGTATTGATACCGGGATTGTATTGCTCCAACAAGATCACTCTCTACCTCAAAATTACTATCATGAAAAAACATTTCTTCTTCATCATCGTGGTGATGATCGCAGCGGCAGCAGCCATCGTGATATGGAAAAATCCGGCCGGGGCTATCAGGCAACAAAAAGTGTATTCGTTCCCGTTATCGAGCGACATACCGCACGACCTGCCACTGAGCGCCACAGAGGCCGATTTCGCGGAATTTGCCTGGAACGAGTTCTTTGCATTGAACTATCGTTCCAACTACAATACCATCAAACACTGGCGCGGCAAGCCTGACCTGAACTGGAGCTACAACTCGGCCAAAAGTCCCGGTAACTATCCCGATCTTACCGTATGGGAAACCTACAATCACCGGGTGGAACTGCGGCCAGCAAGCGACAGCATGCTGCCCTTCGATAAGGCGCCGGTATACTCTTACTACCACCCCTATCCCATCGCCCCAGGCACCGACACCACAGCCTTCAACAACCTGGATGAGAGCAGCGAAATAGGCTCCTGTAACCTGTATGCGTTTGTATCACACTACCAGCGGCAATACCAGGTGCTCTACCAGGCCAAAACAAACCGTGATGAATATAATTACATCCTGACCTACTACAATAAAAAGGATTCTCTAAAGAATGCAACCGCCAGAACGCAAAGCAACATCTCGAAACTCAATGCCTATTACAAAGGGCATCCTTCTTCCTGCAACTGCGATCCGAAAGAGAAAGTGATCTGCCTGCCCTGTGGAGGCCCGGGACAGGAAGGCGCCATCGAGGTAAAGACCGCCTGGCGCAAACTCACGCCAGGAGAGGATCGCAGGAGGTTCTTCATGCGTAGGGTACTCACTTACCGCAACACGCCGGAAGGCATCAGGGCGGTAAATGATGAATATGCCCTCATCGGGTTACATATCATTCACAAAACAACTAACTATCCTGATTTTATCATTGCCACCTTTGAACAGATGGATGTGGAATATCATGATATGGGCTATGCATTACTGAAGAATGATGTAGAAACCGGCGGCATCAGGCCGTATGTCCGGGACCATCCTATCCTGCAGATCACCAAAAATGCCACCGATGCGGCGCACCAGCAGCTCGCCAAAGTAAACCGTAATTCCGTATGGCTGAATTACCGGCTGGTAGGCGTGCAACATAGCCCCACCAACGACACGCATTCGCCCAATTTCTATTTAGCCAATTACGTCATAGAATCAGATAGTGTGCTGCAAAATTTCAGGGGCAGCTCTATTGATTCACCGTACAATGGCGGTGAGAACACGTTCATTAACGGGCATAAATATACGATGGGAGGCTGCCAGGGATGCCATGGCGCCGCACAGTTAAGGCTCGGCACGGACCTGTCGTTCCTGCTGGATAACGTTGGCAAGCCGGTGGATAAACCCGATGTGGGCAGCACCTCCACTAAATTCCGGCTGTACCAGGAAGCCTTCCGAAGAATTTCAGCGGTAGACAAATGAAGGTTTGGCGAACAGGAAGCTCCATCACGGCGACGTGAGGAGCTTCTCTTTTTTAGAATGATTTGGTAGCGCGCTTCACGGCCTCTGCATAAGGCACATTGGAGTTGTAGGTGTAGATCATCATACCACCTTTCTTGCCCTGCACAGGTATCCACTTAGCCGTAACGATATCATTGTTCAGGTTAGTACCACCTTCTGCGTAAGCGCCGAACACCACCCGGTTAGCAGGTATCTTGTTCGTATTCACCACATAGTTCATAGAGAGGCGCAAACTGCTGGTATCGCGGTTGTAGGACTGTAGAGATACATAGTTGAACTTGCTGCCGTAATTGCTCAGGATAGGGTTCCAGGCATATATGTCGATACCGGAAGCGATCTGCAATTGTTTAGTGGTGCCGGCGCCGAAATATTTGGTGAAAGCGCCTATCACCGCCAGGTATTGCGCATTGGCTGCCATCCCGCCATACCAGCCATAATAACCGGTAGCATTATATCCCGGGAATTTCGGGACGGGATTGGGCGCCGTACCGGAATGCTCTACATCGAGGCTGATACCATCCAGCTGTAAACGGTCTATCAGCAAGGATTTCAGCGTATCGGCAAAAGCGCTGGCAGAAGCGAAACCGCCCGGGTTGTTCGTTTGCCAGCTGGCATCGTCATCGATGTTCTGCAACACTTTGATACCACGCGCCTGCAATTGTCTGATCTGTGCGTAGAGATCCTGGTAAGAAGTAAAGCTACCCATCATACCCGTGCCCGCAGCCAGTTGCGTGGTATCCTGCAAGCTCCAGTACTTCAGTCCGAAGAGGATCACCATATCCACGCTGTCGGGCATGTTCTTCAGCTTGAAACCAGGGTTTCTTCCATCAGTAATGTAGTAAGCGATACAGACCTGCGAGCCCACCATTTCGGTGTTCGCTTTTTTGGGCGCCTCCGCTGTTTGCGGAGTGGTCAATGTTTTCTGGCAGGCAGCCAGACCCAATAGTAGTAGTGCACCTGCAGGCATGAAGAAGGAGGCAATCAGAAAAATTTACGGATTTATTGATTTACGGATTTACGGATTTAATTGAAGCGGAGATAAGCAATGCCCTCTCCGCTTCAATTAAATCCGTAAATCCGTAAATCAATAAATCCGTAAATCCTTAATACCCGGGGTTCTGCACCAGTACGGGCGCGTTGCGGTCTATCTCGGTTTGGGGGATAGGCCAGAAGGCGTAAGCGGGGAGGTAACTTGTTTTGATGTTAGGATATAAAGGATTTTGCACGAAGCCATTTAATTTCTGTTCGGCGATGCCCCATCTTCTGAGGTCGAAGTAGCGGAGGCCTTCCAGCGCGAACTCAACACGGCGTTCATGGCGGATGGCGGCTGTCATGGCGGATTTGGAGAGCCCCGCAGCAAGAGCTGGCATATTGGCCCTGGCACGTACCTGGTTGATGGCGGCGTATACGGAGGCATCGGGGCCGGCAGCTTCGTTCTGTGCTTCGGCATACATCAGCAGGATGTCGGCGTAGCGGAGCAATACGAAATCGCCATCGTCAACGGTGCCGTAATCAGGATCTACGAGCGAGGGGTCAAGCCATTTCTTTACGGCGTAGTAACCAAGGATCCAGGAGTCTTTACCAGGTGTGGCGATGGCCAGGTCGCCGGTGAAAGGCCAGCCCTGCGCTTTGGTATCGCCGGGGAAGAAGAAGGTCATACGCATGCGCGGGTCGCGGTTTTCGAAGGGTTTGCCTTTTACATAGACGGCGGAGGAGGCAGTATCTTTTCCATCGGCAGCTTCGTATTCATTGATGAGGTCTTGTGTGCCCAGCTCTCCTTTCCAGCGTTGCAGGTGTACGGCGAAGGCCACATCCTGGTGCAGCACATTCGGGCGCTGATATTTTACGGAGAACATGATCTCTTTGCTGGCATTCTGATCCGGCTTGTAGAAGTTAGCCATGTAGTTAGGATTGAGCATATACTTGTTGCCGGCGATGATCTGTTGGGCCAGGGCTGCGGCTTCCGGGAACTTCTTCTCAAACAGCAATACCCGCACTTTGTAGCCCATAGCGGTAGTTTTGGTAGCGTGGCCGTCGGCATAAGCTACATCAGGCAATGCGGCGATGGCTTTGTCGAGGTCAGATTCCACGAAGGCCAGCACTTCATCGCGGGTAGATTTTGCCCGGGTGGATTTAAAATCGATGGTGGAAGGATCTTCTTTAACGATGGGCACATTACCATAGAGCTGGGCGAGCCAGAAATAATTGAAGGCGCGCAGGAAATAGCCTTCGCCCTGGTATTGTGCGAGCTTGTCGCCGGAGAGCACTTTGCCTACATTGGCCAGGAATGTATTGATACCGGCAACAGCCTGATAGCTGTTAGCATAATAGCTGTAAACGAAATCGCCCGCCTGTGGCGTGATTGGCACATTGATACCACCGCCATATTTGTATTGTCCGTAAGAGTCGTCGGAGAAATTATCCCAGGAGGTAACTGTAAATTGAGAGGTGGCATAACCGCCGCTGCCGGCATAGAGGTAGCTGTAAAGCCCGGTGAGCGCGGCGTCGGCGTCGGCGGGCGTTTTCCAGAACACCTGCGACGATACGCTCGCGGGTGGCGTTACATCAAGGAAACCGCGCTTGCAGGCAGCGAATGCCAGCATCAGGACGGTCATGGTCATATAGCTGATATATCTTTTCATAACGGTGTTTTTTCAGAGATGATTAAAACTGTACGTTCACGCCAAAGGTGTAGGTTTTGATCTGCGGATAGGTTACGTAACGGCCATCACCAATACGCTCCGGATCGAGGCCGGGATACTTGCTGATGGTGAATACATTGTCGGCCGCAAAATACACCCGCAGCGATTTCATACTTGCCCTGCTGATCAGCCGCTGTGGCAGGTTGTAGCCGATCTGCACATTACGCAGGCGCAGGAAGGAAGCGTCTTTCAGGAAGTAGGTGGATGGATAGTTCTGTATCGGCTGATAGCCATCTGCCACATATATCTTGGGCATGGTAGTGCTGGGATGCTCCGGTGTCCAGCGGTTGCGCCAATCGGTAGTGGGGATAGAACCCTGACGGAAAGGCTCAATGCCCCATCCATTCACATATATCTTCTGCCCCTGTGAACCAAAAAGCTGTGCGCTCAGGTCAAAATTTTTCCAGGAGGCGCCGAGGTTGAAGGCATATTGAAAAGTGGGATATTTTCCTTTTACATAGGTGCGGTCTTTATCATCGATCACGCCATCGCCATTCACATCTTTAATTTTGATATCGCCGGGAGTGGCTGTCACCGGCTGTTTCGGCGATTTGGCAATTTCATCTGCGCTCTGGAAAATACCATCCCAGATGTACATATAATAGCCATCGAGTTCATTTCCTTCTTCGCGGATGGTATGATCGCTGATCTCTCTTTTACCGAAGTGCACGAGCTTATTCTTATAGGCCTGGAAGGTAACGCCTACATTGTAGTTAAATTCTTTGCCGATCACATCGCGGTATTGCATATTGAAATCCACGCCGGTATTGCGCACGGCGCCATTGTTGATGGTAGGCGCGCCAACGCCCAGCCACAGCGGCACCTGGGAGCTGCGGAGAATATCAAAAGTATATTTATTGAACCAGTCGCCCATGAAAGTAAGCCGGTTGTTCAGGATGGTGAAGTCCATGCCCAGGTCCACTACGCGCGTGGTTTCCCAGGTGAGATGGGGATCTACCAATGAGCCGGGTGTGAAGCCGATCACATTGTTGTTGTTGAACACATAAGAATTTTGATTGAGGGTAGATTGATAGGGATAAGTACCGATGTTCTGATTCCCCAGCTGCCCGAGTGATCCACGCAGTTTGAGGTCGTTGATCCAGGAAACGCCTTTCAGGAAATTTTCTTCCGAGATGCGCCAGCCGGCCGACAATGAATAGAACAGGCCCCAGCGGCTGTTGGAAGGCAGGCGGGAAGTACCGTCGTAGCGCAGGCTGCCGCCCAGCAGGTATTTATCTTTATAGTCGTAGTTGGCGTTAGCATAGAGCGAGCGGATGCCCCATTCGCTGGAAGTGCCGTCGTTCCATTGTCCTTCGGCGGGACCGGCATCCAGTTCCCGCAGGAGGTTGGTAGGATATTGTTTGCGGCCGGCATCGATGTTGTCGGCCTTGTTGTGCTCCTGTTGATAGCCCGCGAGTGCGGAGATGTTGTTCGGACCGAATTTTTTCTTGTAGGTCAGCTGACTGTACAACACCGTATATACGTTACCGTTATTACCCGTGGTGAAGCCGGGAGAGCCATCATCGAGGAGGCCGGCGCTGCTCATGTCGCTGAAAAAGTAGGTCTGGATCACGGGGCGGAAATCGCTGTACTTGGCATTATCATAGTTCATACCGGCGCGGTTCTCCCATTTCAGCCCGTCTATGATATCCACATCCAGCGAGAGGTTGCCTTGTGCATAGTAATCTTTTGAGCGCACACGGATATCTTCTGCTACGATTGCCACGGGATTTTTGTTACCTACTTCATTAGGATAGGCGCGTTTGATCCAGCGGCCATCGCTGGAGCGGGCCGGATATAAAGGGGATTGGGCGAGCGCGGAGAGGAACATATCGCCGGCGCCATTCTCGGGATATTTCCGGTCGGCATAGCGCATCTGTATATTGGTACCTACAGTTACCCTTTTGTTTACACGGGAAGAGAGGCCGAGGTCGAGCGTATATTTTTTGTAGTCGAAGCCGATCATTACGCCGGGCTGTGTGCTGATGCCCAGACCAAGGCTATACGTAGTATTGTCTTTCCCGCCGCTCATGTTGAGATAATGATTTTGGGTATAGGCGGTTTGGAAGATATCATCCAGCCAGTTGTGGTTGGGATATTTCGTACGGTCGGTAGCGTTACGGTAAAGGTCGATCTGCGCTTGCGTGTAAAGTGGCGCCAGTCCGGAGTTTTTGCGTGCTTCGTTAGATAGCTCCATGTATTCTGCGGAGTTGCTGATCACGCTGGGCAGCTTGGCTGCTTTGGAGATGCCGATATTATAACCATAAGACAAGGTGAAGCCGCCGGGCCTCCCCTTCTTCGTTTTCACTACGATCACGCCGTTGGCGCCGCGGGAGCCGTAGATGGCGGCGGAGGCGGCATCTTTCAGTACGGAGATCGATTCGATATCGTTAGGATTGAGGATGCTCAGGCTTCCTGGCAGTCCGTCGATGATCACCAGCGGATCATTGCCGGCGCCGCTGAAGGTGCTCACACCGCGGATGCGGAGCTGCAGGTTTTCGTTGCCTGGTTCTGCTGAGCCCTGCGTTACCTGCAGGCCGGGCAGCTGCCCTTGCAGCAGCGCTACCGGGTTGGTGACCACGCGCTTGTTCAGCTCTGTACCGGAAATAGTGGATACGGCGCTGGTGAGCTTATGTTTTTCCTGTGTGCCGTAACCTACGACCACGATCTCGTTGAGGCCTGCCACATCTTCCTTCATCACGATATTGTAGGTACCGCGATCATCTACCGGTATCTCCTGGCGAAGAAAACCTACGCCGGTGAACACCAGCACGCTGTTATCCGGCACTTGTAGCGAGAAAGCGCCTTCTACATTGGTAACAGCGCCGATGGTACCGCCTTTCACCATTACGGTGATGCCGGGCAAGGGCGTGCCTTTTTCATTGCTTACTTTACCGTTTATTTTTTTTGTTTGGAGATGACCGGCAGATTTGCGGATGACCACCGTATTATTTTCGAGGATAACGTAATGCAGACCGGTGAGATGGGAGATGCTGTCCAGCGCCTCCTGCAGCGAAGCGGCGGGCATATGAAGACTTAACTTCGGCAGTCCTTCGATCTCGTTATTACTGTAATAGAAGGCGAATCCCGATTTCTTTTCGAGGTATTGCAATATCTTTTCTGTTTCTGCCTTGTCGAAGCGCAGGGGAAACCTGTTCTGCGAGAAGCTGGCAGCCGATGCTTCAAAGAAAAGCAGCAGGAGCAAACAGGAAAACCGGAGGGTGCGCAGCCACTTGTGGGCAAGCGGGATCAGCACAAGACTGACCTGTGATGTGTGTTGATTCATAACCTGTACGGAATTTTTAGAGCGATAAGATGATGGCTTACTAACGGGAACGGCTATCCTTGTCAGGGGAGGCGCTCCCATAACCTATTCACATGTTTGACGACATATTTGTTACTGAATAATTACGGTGTTGTCTTCGATGCGGTATTCAAATGGTGCAATTTTCTGAAGAATGTCCAATAGTTTTTCTATTGGCAGGTTATCGGCGCGACCAGATACGCGGCGTTGCGCCAGTTCGTTGTCCTGTATCAGCACTTTCATGCCGTACCAGCGTTCCAGGCGGTGCGCCAGGGCAGCCATTGTTTCATTGTGGAATACGAGGCGGTTGCTCATCCAGGCCACTTCTTCAGTAAGGGTGCTGTCGCCGCCGATCATCGACAGTGGCTGGCGTTCCACCACGATTGTTTTTTGCTGGCGGGCGGTGGCAGCAGGTGTTGCTTCCTGTTTTCGCCATACCACTTTCTGATTTGGTTTTAAAAGAATGTTGCCGGGATGCGCTTCGTCTTTCATGGTCACTTCCACCGCGCCCTTTACCACTGCGGTTTCTGCGTAGTCTTCATCATCATAGGAGCGCACATTGAACGCGGTGCCCAGCACTTTGATATCCATTTTATCTGTGTGGATGATAAATGGCTTGTCTGCCATTTGAGCGATATCAAAATAGCCTTCTCCGCTGAGATACACTTCCCGGCTGCTTTTGCTGAACTTGTCGGGATAACGCAGGCGGCTGCCGGCATTGAGCCAGATGGTGCTGCCATCGGGCAGGCGCAGCTTTGTTTTCATTCCCATTTCTGTGGCCACCTGTTTATAGTTTTTGTTGGCTTTGTAATAGAAATGGTACAATAAAAACAGTCCGGCACAGGCCAGCAATATGCATAGCGGCGCTGCTACGGCTTGCAGTCGTTTACGTGGCGGCGGCGCAGTAACTTTCTCCCCGATCCTTTCCATCAACCGGTCAGTGAGGCCGGCGCTGTGCAGCGGCTCCTTGCGAAACGACACCTGATTGACGAGGCCCGATTTCAGCCAGGCATCGGGATGTTCCACCATCATAGATTCCAGCTCGGACAGCTCCTCCGTGGAAATATCCCCGCTCCAGTATCGCGACAGCAGCTCCCAAAATCGTTGTGTCATCTCTCAATGATAATTACCAGTAATAAAAACAACTAAAAAAAGAAAAGTAATTAAGTCCTTGCAAAATTTTTTCAAGAGTGCGAGAAGGTGAGCGCTGAAGATAAAGCGGCCCATATTTTTTTGGTGGCCAGCGTCATTTGAACATTCACTGTTGCTTTGGACAGGTCGAGCAGTTGCGCTACTTCTTCATAACTGAGGCCTTCTTCTTTTACCAATATGAATATCTGGCGACAGCGTGGCGGCAAGGATTGTATCGCCTGCTGGATTTTATTCACCTGTTCTTTGCTGATCATCATTTCCTCGGGGTTGGGTGCGGCAGGCGGCTGCACCTGTATGGCCCATTCGGCCTGGCGTTCTGTGCGGCGCCCTTTGCTTTTAATGTAGTTCAGTGCGGTATTCTTCACCGCCCTGAAAAGATAGAAGCGGATATGTTCCGGCCCGGGCAATGCCGCACGCTGCTGCCATATCTTCACAAAAACATCTGATACGATCTCCTCCGCCTCCAGCTCATCCCCTGTTACGCTACAGGCGAAATAATGCAAGGCAGTACCGAAATCCCTTACCAGGAGCCGGAAAGAAGCAGTATCTCCCCCTCTTAATGCCGTGATATAATCTGGTTGATATTTGTTCATACAACGTGGTCATCTAAATTAATGATTCTTTCAACACACGATGTATGGTGGATTCACCCTTAATGGTAGTAAATTAACTTGGATTTGCGGATTTATGGATTTGCGGATTTTCGGATTTAATTGAAGCGGAGAGGGCATTGTTTATCTCCGCTTCAATTAAATCCGTAAATCCGTAAATCAATAAATCGTCAATATTTTTTTGTTTTCTCAAGTAGGTTGCTGATGATGTCCAGGCATTCGCTCAGGCGGGTATAACAGATGCTGCCATCGAGGGCCAGGTCTTTTTTGGTGACTTCATTGCCATCCAGAAAGGCTTCCAGGTGCGAGAGGTAGCGAGGTTCGCTGCCGTATAGCACGTTGTAGATCTCTTCGTTCAGTTTATCTCCTTCGCTTCGTATATCCTTGTTCGTTAGGTCGGTCACATTGCGCATACTTTCCATCACGGTGGTCATGCGGTTCTTCAGGGATTCGAGGCCCTCGGGGTCTTTTTTGCCTTTCGTGATGTTGCTGCGGAAAACGCTGTCGGCCAGCTTCTTCCTCGTTTTTATATAGGCGCCCAGCTCCTGTTTCAGCATGCCCAGCGCCTGGCTCAGGTCTGCCGCTTTTTCCGGCTTGAAATACTTATCGTAATCACTGGCCACATGCCTGGCCCAGGCCACCATGGCTGGCGTAACATCGGTTACCGAAGCCACGGAATTTTGTGCCATGGCAGGAAAAGAAAAGGATAATACCAACAACAGGATAGCGATTCTACGGGAGATCATGATGTAGATTTTTTTATTCAGATTTATATAGACAGGCCGTTCTCGTCGGTGCTGAGCACATCGCTCATGTAATCCAGGAACGGGCGCATGGCTTCGAAAGTGCGGTTCATTTCTTTCATAAAACCGGCGTCGAGCACTTCTTTATCGGTAAAGGTTCTGATGAGCAGGAACTGTTTGTAGCGCAGCAGGTCGATGGCTTCATGGCCCGCATCGAAGCCTTTGGGCGCGGTTTTCAGCTGCTCGCCCTGCAAGACGCCGAATGTTTTCCTGAAGCTAGCGCTGTTCAGTATCTTGCGTAAAGGCGCCGGATCGAAGGCGATATCTTCCCGGATACGTTTGATATCTTCTGCATTGGGATTCCAGAATCCGCCGCCCACAAAGGTTTTGTTGCCGGGCTGTATCTGGAAATAATATCCGCCACGGCGGAATTTAGTGGCGCGCCGGAAGCCGCCGCTCCAATGAGTTTTATAGGGTGTTTTATCTTTCGAGAAACGGGTGTCGCGGTAAATGCGTTGCAGGCTCTGTTTTCCCGAAGGCGTTTCTATCACATCATGCGCGGAAAGCATGGACAGCAGGCCTTCTGCAAAGGTTTCCATTTGTTCCAGCTCCAGCAGGTAGCGGTCTTTATGTTCGTTGAACCATTCGCGGTTGTTGTGTTCACTGAGTTGTTCCAGGAATTTTAAATTCGACGCTTGTAACTGTGGCGTTTCCGTTTGACGCTTTGCCATGACTGTTAAATTATCCTGCGAATGTATTATAAATATCAGAGATGTGGATCATGTGTTTTCACCCACCAGCTGTTGCCGAAGGGGTCTTTGAAGCCGCCGCTGCGTCCGCGGGGGTTGTTTTGTACAGGCTGTAATGAAGTAGCGCCGGCGGCCAGCGCTTTTTCATATACGGCGTCGGCGTCATCTACAAATACGAAACAGCCGCCGGTACAGGTTTGCAGCTCGTCTACCGCGCCGGAGAACATGATCACGCTCCGGCCGATGGCTACTTCGGCATGGGCTACCGTGTGCTCATCTCTCATAAAACACATCTTTTCAGTAGCGCCGAAAACGGTTTGCATGAAACGGATGAAGCCTTTGGCATCGCGCATAACGAGGTAAGGCATCACTTGTTGATATTCTTCCGGGAAAGCGGGTATTTTCATGGTAAATAACTTTATTATCTTGCCGGATCGTTAGAAAATATTATTCCTGAAATACCTTGAGATCATCGCGGTAAGCGAGTTTATACAGATGAACAATTTGCTGTATGATCCGCTCCCTCTCTTCATCCGATATCTTGTTACCATTGTCCCATTGCTGGATGGTATTTGGATGGATGAGTGCATACCGGGCAGATACGTCGCAGAACAAGGCTTTATCATTTTCCTGAAAGAACAGCGCCTCTCCCCTGGCTATTATTAGCAGGCCATAGTGGTTACCATTTTCGTTAAAGCGGTGTACGCCTTCTATGTTGGCTTTTAGTTGTTGCAGTTGTGCGATATCTTCCTTGTTCATAGCTATTGATGACTAAGGGCATTTAATATGCCGCGTTCTTCATCGCGTTACATTTTTATTTTTGCCATGCAGGCGTATCTGGTTCAAACACTATTTTTGAATTTTCAACTCTTGCTTTTATCCCCATTGTTTTAAGCGACTTCATTCCTTTAGGCCGGTCATAGAATTCTTTCAATTGGGCGGCTGCATTCTCAGATGAAATTTCAATTACGCTGTTAAGATTTCATGGCTGATAAATGTTCTTTCTTTTTCATGATTGATGTATAGATCAACTAACTTTTGAATGCTGTCAACATTCACTCCGGCTTCGTTTATCGAAGCGATGAGTTTTTTCACCATTCTGCAAAGTTATCTTCGATAAACTGCCCGAAGGATGCGGACAATACTTGTTTTTCTTCAGTATCATAATCAAACAATACCACTTCGCCAGTAGGCTCTATAGCAATCGGGTTGCCGGAGCCATCATCTGCAATTACAATGCTATCGTTAATTTCAGGGAACAGGTTGGCATCATTGAAAAGTTTGCGACCGCGATCTGTCAGCTCTACTACAGTTTCATTTCCAACCGACGAACCGTTGACGAAAGCATGTACGGCTATTCCTGCATAAGCACCTCCGAAATGCTGAATAAAGTCTTTATAGTCTTCACTCATTTTTACGTTGAGGTCTTTTTCAGCATTGTCTATTTGTTCTGCGGTGGCTGGTTTTCCCTTTAATGTAGGATTCTTCTCAAAAAAGGAACTCAGTCTCGCTATTAGCTCTTGCTTCATATAAATGGCTATTTTTTTAATGACAGGTAATACCTCTTGCTTTCAATTCTGTTTCCGCCCTGCTCTTCCAATATTCTTGTTTCCACTTGTTAAAGGCATCTCGTTGGCTTGCTGTCAGGCCTCCGCCTTTTTTCTTTCCAAATGGGTGTTGTCCGGGATTGACGTGCGGTTTGTCGTGGTGTTTCCCTGGCAGCGCCACTATTGGGCCGTTAGGGTTCTGTTTATAGTGATGCAATACAATTGTGTTTCCTTGTTTGTCTACACCGGACAAACCAAAGCCTTTTCCTTTCAACGCATTATCATTCGCGTAATATAACGCTTTCAGCTGATCATCACTCATGTGGCTGATATCCGTATATCCGCTTACGTCGAGTGTAAACCCTGTGCTATCCGTAAATGATATTGGATTGGAACTCAGCCCAAACTCATCTATCCAACTATTGGGATCATGCACATAGGCATAAACATTCAAACCTCCTTGTATTGCAATCGGGTCCTGACTAATATATACCCCCTCATCCGGATCATAATACCTGAACCTGTTATAGTACAAACCTGTCTCTACATCTTCATACTGTCCCTGATAACGGAAAGGCACCAGTTCGCGGTCGCCACTCAATTTACGCACCTTGCCATAAATATCCAACTCACAGCTCCATACGAGCTCGCCACTTTCATCATAGGCCTCCGCAGGTGTACCGAGATGATCGGTGATGATGGAGTACTGTTTGCCGCCAATGATCTTGGCAGCCGGCGTAAAAGCATCGTCTTCAAACACCCAGGTGGCGAGCGTTTCCGGCGGCACCGGTTCGGGGTGACTGGATCGCAGACTGCCCATATCATCCATCGTGATCACGGGCTTGTCGGAGAGCGGGTAATGCCATTCATGTAGCGGCACGTTGCCATCCCACACAAAGCGCGTCAGGCGGCCTTTGTAGCGCTTTGATATTCTCCTGCCTAGCGCATCATATTCAAAAGCGATCACCTGACGGTCTGGACGGGTCACTTGTTTGAGCATGCCGTTGCCATACCATTCGTATTCCCATATGCCGACGCCGGCAGGCATCGTATATACGATCTTCTTCAGCAGCTTACCCTCTTCGTCGTATTGGTAACGCGCATCGGCAGATTCCTGCAAACGTCCGCCAGCACTGTATTTGCGATCATTCCTTGCAGATGTTTTATACAGGTTACCGGCTTTATCCGGCAGGCGGTAATCATATTGTCCATCTTCATATTGCGCCCAGGCGAGGTTACCTACTTCATCATAGCCAAACTTCGTGCTGCCATGTTGTACCTGATTGATAAATTGTTTGAGCCTTTGGTTGGCATCCCAATGATACTGACGGCTGCGGGTGGTGCGGCTACCGCGCTGCACCGTGTGCGACAAGGGATTGCCTGCGGCGTCATAAGCCCAGCTGCTTTTCACGCCACCGGGTAGTGTCCGTTCTATTTCGAGGCCCATCATATTCCGCAGGATGTGCGCGGTCCATGTGCCGGCATCCGCCGTGTTAGCGGCTTCTACGCCGGTGACCCATCCCGTCTTGCTGCGCTGCATGCGGATGGCCGCGCCCAAACTGCTCTGGATACCGATGCAACGGCCATCATCGTCATAGCTGCGTTCCACGATGTGCCCATCCTGCCATTCCTGTATAATGCGGCCATTCGTATCGCGGGTGAAGGTGACGCTGCTGTGTTCATTTTCTGCCGCTATCAGCTGGCCATTGCGGTTGTAGCTGTATAGTTCCCAGCTGCCATCATGATGAGCGGCGCGGGTAATGCTGCCATTGGCATCGTATTCATATTCGGTCCATCGCTGGCCGGGACGGTGTATGCGCGTCACCTTACCGCTGCTGTCCCGCTCATAGGTACGGGTGATACCGTCGAAGCCTGTTTCCTGGATGATATCACCACAAGCATTGCGGCGGAAGGCATAGCGCTCGCCATGTTCATTGATAACAGCCGTAAGCTGTTCTGCTGAATTATAATTGAAGTGTATCTTGTTACCATTTTCCGTTCTTGTTTTAAGACTGCCCAACGGCGTATAGTCGAAACGGATATCATAGTGGCGGTCAGTCATGCGCAGCACTTCTTCATAAGCATTGTAATGCAGCTGTATGTGGTTGTTGTCTGGTAACTTCACTTCTGTTACGCGGCCCAGCGCATCGTAGCGGAATAACTGCTCCCGTCCCATCAGGTTGCGGCTGGCAGTGCAATGCCCCCAGGCATCGTATTGCCAGGAGGCCACGCCGCCATCCGGCAGCGTGAGCGTTTGCAGGTTATGATCTTCATCATAAGTGAAGCGGGTAAGGTTTTCCTGTTCATCTTCTATCGCTGATACCAGGTGCTGCTCATTGTAACGGAAGATCTGTATGCGGCCATTGGCGGCCGTAACGGTGTGCAGCAGGCCGGTGTCTTTATAATAAACGTTCGTGCGACTGGCGCCTTCCGGATCGCTTGCCAGCACCAGCCGCTGCTGCGCATCATAGGCGAATGTATATTCCGTTCCATCAGGTTGTACTATAGCGGTGGTGTTGCCATCTTCATCGTACGTATAGCCGTTCACGTTACCTTCCGGATCGATCACACGATAGATCTCCATATGTGCTGTATACTCAAAGAACGTGGAGTGGCCCATCGGGTCTTTGATCTGGTGCACTACAAAATCAGGAGTATAGTAGTAGGTGGTGGTGGCGCCGAGAGAGTCAGTCACGAGATTATATCCTTCGCGGGGATGATAACTGATGCGCCCTTCCAGCAGGCCGCCGTCGCCCCAGGTGTGGATGCAGCGCTGGTGGCTGTCGTACTCCCAGTAGAACGATTGCCCGTTGCGGTCTTTTTTGGTTACCATGAGATGGTCACGGTACTGCATATACGTTGTTTGCCCCAGCGCATCGGTGATCTCTGCCAGATCGCCGGCATCGTTATAGGCATAGCGCACGAGGGTTTGTTGCTGGCCGCGGTGATGCGCGGTCACGGCCGTTATCCTGCCTTCCGTGTCTGTGCTAATATGCAGGTGGCGGCCTGCGCTGTCGATGATGCGCAGCAGCCGCGCATGGCTGCCATAGTGCAAGGATACCAGGAAACCCGCCTGGTCGCGGATGGCTACCAGCCGGAACTCCCGGCTGCCTTGTAATTTGCGGAATGTATAATCTTGTTGGTTGCTATAGTCGTGCAGTTCAAATTCATCAGCAGCTGTGCGCGTGAGACGCAGGTGCTCATGACGGTTGTAGTCACTTTCGCCGTTGAATAAGAGTGGATCAAATACAGCACTGCGGCCATCTCCCAGCAATACAACGGTGGCCTCGTCTTCCGGCGATTCATATACACGCATATCATAACTCAGGTGCGTACCATGGCCGAGCAAGCCCTGGAAGCGGCTATCGCTGTTCCAGGAGCGTTCCCATTTCAAAGGAATGGGGCCTGGCAGTTCAAAATCGACACCATCGTATATCATGATGCCCTGCACCAGGTCTACCGGCTCAAAGCCTTTCTTGCAAAGGAATTTACTCAGTTTGTTACTGCCCAGTTTATTTTTGAGCGCCTTGTTAAATTTGGTCATGGCTTTTTTTCCCGCCTTGCCTAAACCTTTCATGAGCGCGCCAAATCCGTACGACATGATCAGGTTCATCAGCACGCCGGCCCAATCAGGAACGAAAGGACCGCCAACCATCACGGGTTTGCCGAAAGATACCGGGATGGAGTAAGATGTAGGGAGATATAAACTGGGGATGGGAATGAATTTCTTGCCTGGCTGCAAGGATAGTGGTATCCCGATATCATTACAGGTCATCAGCATATGGCCGGCAGGGCTCATGAGGTTCCCTTCCACTTTCACTTTCTTGCTACCAAAAAAATTAACGGAATCATGCCCGATCATCGGCGCCAGCAGGAAAGGCCCGCCCATCGGGATATGGAAAAGAATGATGATCCTGCCATTGGTATCGCTCTTGCCGCACGGCACGTGATTGACTTTCGTAGAAGCGCCGATGAACGGCACATAATCCATAGGATCTACCACCAGCCCGATATACGGATGTGGCAATGGTATGGGAAAACCAAACAGGATAACAATATGTATGTCCAAACCTATGACCGGCGTAAAGTGTTTGTTGGTGACCAGCATACGGGATTAATTTTTTCAATAAAGACAGAAAGGGTAACAAAATTCCAGTATCCCAATGTAAGGAAAATTTTGAATAAAAAATTGCGCTGGTCTCCTCTGGGGAGCCAGCGCAATCGAACATTTTCTTTTGACGAAATATTAGTCTACCAGTAAATAAAGTGTGTTCAGGTAATCTTTTTGGTCGTCTTCATTCAGCACACCGGATTTCCGGTAAGTGTCGAGTATCCGTACGATCTGTATCCTGGTGTCGGAAGGAATATCATCGTTATGATGTTTCACTACCCGCTTGATCTCCGTATGAAAATTGGTGATCGATTTTTTACGCGGTGCGATGCTGGCCATAGAGGTCAGATAACCCCATCTCCCATTCCATTGATTGTATTGCGGGAAAGAAGACAGGAACAGCGACACATAAAAATTAGCTTTCTTGTTCTTTGTGGCGGCTACAAAAAAATCGAAAATATGCCTGCGCGGGCGGAGGCTATATCGCTTCATCATATTTCCCAAAGCGGAAATGATATTACATAAAAGGTTTGTATTTTTTTCGTAGGCCCTGCCAATCTCCACTAATTTCTCTGCCAATACGTCATCTGCCAGCAAAGATACATAGGCGCTGGATACGGCTTCTCTGGGAATTTTTTCAAAGGCGGCAACGAGTGTTTCCAGCTCTTCCTCAGAGTACATATTCCATTGATACAGTTTGTCCTTTATCTCTGTCGTTAATGTAGTAGCTTTTGTTTTCATATACTGTTTTTGTCGTTGATAGAAAGTAAAGCACCTACATTATCCAAAAATGATGCCTTGATGAAAAGCCATTAATGCATAATAGTCTCATTCACGCTACCACTTCCTTCAATCACTTTCGCCAGTTCGGGGCTTTGTTTCTTCTCCCTGTTCAGCACTTTGCTGATGATGATAATGCTCAACATCATGCAGGTAGCGCCGATGAGGAAGTGTATGCCCGGAAAATGGAATGGCGCTTTCGCAGAAGTGAAATAAGCAAAGGTGCCGTTCATCAGCAGCGGGCCAAAGATAGTGGTGAGGCTCATCAGGCTGGTGAGCGCACCTTGCAGCTCGCCTTGCTGGTTGGCAGGTACATGGCCGGAGATCACGGATTGCAGTGAAGGGCCGCACAAACCGCCGAGGCAATACGGCACCAGGAAAGCGAACATCATCCAGCCCTGCGTGGCAAATGCAAAGAGCACGAGACCCAATGTGTACAAGGAAAGGCCGAGATAGATACTTTTCTCATTGCCGAGCTTTGGTGTAATCACCCTCGTAAGGCCCGCCTGTACAGCGCCTACGAGCACGCCCACTACCGCCAGCGAGATGCCCACCATTTTCTCGCTCCAGTTGAAACGATAGATGGTGAAGAAGTTCCAGTTACCTTGTACGGATTGTGCACCGAGATAGATCAGGAAAAACGCAAAGGCGAGCCCGCCAATCTCGGGGTGCTTTGCCAGGAACTTGAGCGAGCCGAAAGCGTTGGCACGCTTCCAATCAAAGGGACGACGGTTTTCTTTGCTGAGCGATTCCGGCAGCAGGAAATAACCATACGCACAGTTGAGCAGGCACAAGGCAGCGGCGGCATAAAAAGGCGCACGGATGCCCCATTGCGCCAACAGCGCGCCCAGTGCGGGTCCCAGCACAAAGCCAAGACCGAAGGCCGCACCGATCAAACCAAAATTCTTGGCCTTGGATGTTTCATCGGTGCTCACATCCGCGATGTAAGCGGTGGCAGTGGTAAAGCTCGCGCCAGTGATGCCGGCGATAACGCGGCCGATGAACAGCCAGCCATAAGCAGGCGCCAATGCCAGGATGATGTAGTCGATACCGAAGCCCAGCAACGATATCAGCAGGATAGGCCTGCGGCCGTACTTGTCGCTCAGGTTGCCGATCACCGGAGCGAAGAGGAATTGCGTAATCGCAAAAACAGATAACAAAATAGCGCCGTAGGTGCTGGCCTGGTTAACCGGGATGTGTTTGAGCTGAGCAATCAGGTCGGCCATTACCGGAATGATCAGCCCCCATCCCATCACATCGATCAACAATGTGACGAAGATAAAGCCAATAGCTGCTTTTCTAGATGTTTGCATAGTGTTTATATATTGGATGGATAGACTTGGTGCTGAACCGCCCACACCAGCGGATCAGAAATTGTTAAGACGATACGGTATTAATATGCGATCAAAGATAACACTGACTTACCCGATCATGAAGCGGCTTCCGGTTAGTATCATTTCCTTCTCGGCGAAAGCAATAATTTTGTCGGTAAAAAAAGCGGAAGATATATTTTCCATCTCAGCTATGCAAGCAGTTTATGCCTGATACGCCGGAAAACTGTTGAAGAGCGCTTCCCTGCCGGCAAACTGTTGCCGGATAAAGGCCAGCAGCTCCGCTCCTGCAAAGGTAACGGTCATTTCATGAGATCCATAGATGAGCCAGCGATACGTATGATCAAAGCAAGCGGTTTCTACTTTCGTTGGGGTGAATATATTATATTCTATCTCGGTACATTCCCTGTCTTCTTCTATCTCCACCAGGTACGGCTCGCCATAGCTGCGGAGGAAAGCAGTCAATGCTGCCAGGTCTTCCTGGGTAAGGCTTTCCATCGGCAGGAACAAGGTTTCAGCAGCGCATCGTGGTTCAACGGGGTCCCAATAATCAGCGTCATAATTCCAGCGTTGTAACAATTGTTGCATCACCCTTATTTTTTCATCGCCGGTAATGCGCCGCCGGTGCGGCAATGGCGGCTCTTGCTCCAGCTCCGCTGTTGTAATGGCGCTGATGAAATGAATAAATTTGTTCTTTTCATCTTCGATCGCTGCCGCTTCGATAGCATTATACGGCGTATCGCTGAAATGCGCTGTGGCGGCGCGCGCCATCGTAATGAGCTTCTCCCGGAGCGTGTCCAGGTTGTTGAAGGCTTGCGCGGTCAGCGTTTCCACTTCCGCACGGATAGCGCCTAATATATTATAACGCGGGAAAATGTTATAGTCATTGTCAGTGTAGGTGTAGTCCGGAAAGTCCAGCCCGGTGCGCTCCTGCGCGTAGCGGATGGCCCAATAGGAATAATTCTCATCACAATAACGACGGGCGGCGGTTACCAATGCAGTGGTGTGGGTCATTTTACAAAGATAAAGTATTCACCTGCTTTCTTCCCAGTAAAAATACGCGGTACATCACCACGGCGCTGCCTACTATCAATAACAGATAGCTATACGAAAGATGTTTGCCATCGCTGGCGGGCATGGCGAATATCAATGCATAGCTCAGCATAGACACGATCACGTAACAAAGGCCGCCAGTGAGGCCTCCGGCGATCCCGGCGTTATCAGGGAATATCTGCAGGCAGAAAGTAAAATAGTTGTTGTATGTAAAGCCCGCGCCGGCATGTACCAGGAAGGCAAATACCAGGATAGTCCAGAGCTGGCCGGTCCATAAAAAGGTGAGCAGCAAGGCGCCTGCAAAAATAAATTGCAGCAGCACGTTCATGCCCATCTTCTTCAGGAATGGCCGGTTGATCATGGCCTTGCCGATAAACCCGCCCACCATCCAGGCGAAACCGAGGACCAGCGAGCAATAGCCCGTTACCACCGGCGAAAGGCCAAAGTGATGTTCAATGATAAAAGGCCCCGACATATTATATACCATCACCATGGAATAGGCCAGTCCGAGCATCACGATACCTAAAATAAAGCTGCCGGTACGGAGCATCTTCCAGTAGATGCCGATTATTTTCACCGGGTGAAAGGACGTGGTTTGTTTGATCGTTTCACCGCTGAAGAAGATCTCCAGCAACAGCAATATGGCTGCAAAGCCGCCCAGGAAATAGAAGTTGGATTCCCAACCGAAGGTCACTTCCAGGTACCCTCCGATGAAAGGCGCTACAATAGGGCCTGTAGACCATATGATCGTAAAAAAGCTCAGGTAGTGCCGCAGTTTGTCGCCGCTGTAAAGGTCCACCACAAATGCACGCTTGCTCACCACCATCGATGCGATGGTGATACCGTGCAGGATACGCATGGCATAGATCACGTAGATGCTGTGGGTGTTGGCGATCACGCCGCACGACAAACAAAAAACGAACATAGATACCAGGGCAATGCGATAGCGGCCATAACTGTCGAGCAGTCCGCCGATAAACAATTGCGATAAGCCATAGCTGATCAGGAAGAGGCTCAGCGTGAGCTGTGCCTGGCTGCTGGTGATGTTCAGGGCTTTGGTCATCCCGGGTAGGGAAGGAAGATAGATATCCGTTGCAAACCCCGACATCGGGATCATGGCAAAGGCAAGCAGTGTAGCGATTCCCGTATGGTGCTCCTTGATCCGTTTCAATTTAACAGTGCCGTTGGTCATGTTATATAAGCTGATGGTTCCGGAGCACAAAATTAGATATAAAAATTTAGGGATTTCTTGATTTACGGATTTCTTGATTTGGAGGGAAGCTGAAATTTCCATCAAATCAAGAAATCCGTAAATCAAAAAATCCCTAAATTTCAAAGTGTTGTGTTAGCAACTTTTTCGCGTGGCGCAGTAAATCATGCTGGGAGTAGGATCGCAGGGATTTTCTGTCAGCGGATCAGAAAACAGTTTGCCACCGGCTACACCATCTTGTTGTTGTGCACTCAGGTGAGCCAGCGTTTTCTTGCTCAGGCTGAGTTTGGTCAGATTGACTTTCTTTTTCATAATTGAACATTTAGAAGAACAGGTTGAAATCAACGGCAAAAAATTACAGCTAATTCCCCAGGACAGCAATCACGTAAAACCGTGATTTTACCGGCTGAAAAATCACGGTTTTCTGTGATCATCATACTGATATTTTCTGTGTATTTTCATACATCGAAATAATTACCTGTAGCAGACCATGCACCCGACACTTGTTTTCCCGTGGAAGCCCGATGGTATAAGCGCTATCCGAGTTCCCTTCATTCTTATCACTCATCTTAAAACAAATCCATTATGAGAAAAACCAGTGAGAAAAAACTGCTCCTTGGCAAACTGAAACTTGCCCGTCTCAACAGCCAGCAGCTGCATGCCGGCAAAGATGTTAGCCTGCTTGTTGTGTGCCCTACCGCACAGGCGGCAGGATGCTTTCCTACACATTACAACACCTGTGGCGATTGTGTGCCCACATTTGTGAACTGTTAAACAAAAACTAACGATTACTGGAAGAGCGCTTGCGGCAGCTGTCGCAGGCGCTTCTTTCTTCAGCCGTTTTCCAGCATGCTGAGGAGCTTGAGCGAGCGGTCCAGCTCCTGGTTGATCATCCGTGGCGTGGCGCCGGAGAACTTCCGGCAGTCGTGGATGAGATGCATCTGATCATAATACCCGCATTCATATGCGATGCTGGACAGGCTTTTGCCGCCCTGCGTTTCTATCAGTGCATGCGCCCTGGAAAAGCGGACCAGGCGGGCGAAGAGCTTGGGAGAGATGCCCAGGTATTCATTACACAGGCGTTCAAAATGCCGCGTGCTCATGCAGGCTGCTGCGGCGGCGGTGCTGATGGAGAGGTTACCATTACTTTTGATCAGTTGCAAAATGGCATGATCGAAAGGCCGCAGGTCCCTGTTTTTTTCGTATAGCCGTTGCAGTAAAAAACCTTCCACTATTTCCTGCACCGCTGAGGTGTCTTTTGCATCTTGCAGTTGCCGGCCAATTTCCCATACCTGCGGACCGAATACGAAGCCGGCATCCAGTTCCTGATTTACCAGCTCATGTACGGGAATACCGGTAAGCCGGTAAAACCCGCCAGGGTGGAAGCATACGCAGGCCGTTGCACCGTTGCGGTCGAACTGCAAGGCGCTGCTGGACAGCTGCGGACCGATGAGCGAAACAAGCGGCAGCCTGTTAAAATGTGATGCGCTATCTTTCTTCACGCGGATAGGCGCGCCCTGTAAGGTGAAATTAAGACGCATCTGCGCCGACCAGGGGAAAGTATAATTCGGGGAGATATTGACCTGCTCAAAATCTGCATACAGTATGCCGAAGGTGCTGATGAGTCCTTTCAACAGCGGGTGCGGTGAGAAATAGACAGGATGCATACCAGGATGATTGCGGTTATCAGGTTCTTTGAATCATAAAATAGGCGAAGGCGCCACGATCGGGGCGGATCAGGTCTGCCAGCCGCGTGAAGCCGGCTTTTTCCAGCACTTTTTGCGAACCGGTATTACCCGGCGCCGTTACAGCTACCACTTCATTGGTATCGCTGCGGCTGAAACAATAATGCACAAGGGCCTTGCTCACTTCCGTGGCAAGGCCCTTTCCCCAGTAGGCTTTACTGAGTATATAACCGATTTCGATCTGTGTAGGCACATCCGCGAAATGCCGCGCCAGGCACATGCCTGCAAAGGTGTTGTTGACGGCGTCGAATATGGCCCAGCGGCTGAAAGGCCCATTGCGGTAGTCTTCCAGCGACTGATGGAACAGCTCCACATATTGCTCGGGCGAGCGGTAAGGCAGATAGCGGGTTACATCTTCATCTTCAAAAAGCGTTGTGAATAAGGCTATCTCCTCCGGCAAAAATTCGCGAATGATGATGGTATTACTTTGATAAAGGATATGCATGGTTTGGCATTGCTATATCCAAATGTACAATCATTTTCATTTATCGGGAAGCCCTTCCCCGGTAGCGATCAGGCGTTGCAGGCTGTTGTTGATATACCCGGTCCAGGCGTTGCTGCAAGCGTCAAAACATTCGCTGGCCGGCATGAGGCCCAGGTGTGAAAAACGCACTTCCGTTTTGCCATTATGAACGGCTACTTTTGCCATTGGGGCATCACGCCTACATATATCCAGTTGCAGGTTAATGGCCAGGCGCTACTTTGTTCTGCGGCTGCCGCATATGTTTATCGTT
Source organism: Chitinophaga vietnamensis (assembly GCF_902167635.1). Classification (GTDB taxonomy): domain Bacteria; phylum Bacteroidota; class Bacteroidia; order Chitinophagales; family Chitinophagaceae; genus Chitinophaga; species Chitinophaga vietnamensis. Next base: position 200,448 of record NZ_CABHMS010000002.1, on the reverse strand, counting down.
GCCGCTTTGCGGCTGCTCCTCTTCCGTTGCTGCTTTCACTTTGCCGAATTTCCAATTGAAGGCAATGGAAAAAGACTGGTTATAGTACCACGAGGTAGTATTGCTGCTGAAAGACGGGCCCCATGCGGTATTGCGCTGCATAAGCCGCTGCTGGAAAGGATTGTTGACGCTCAGCGTAATGCCGGCTTGCTTGTTCCAGAACTCTTTGCGCGCGGAAAAGCGATAATTGTAATTGGCGGAGGTTTTACCCTGAAGGGTAACGTAAGCATTGCTGAAATCACCGGAGAATTGTAAGATGATATCTTTCGGCAGCTCATATGAACTATTCAGGCTCAGCTCGTAGATGGTAGCTGCATTGCGGGCATCCAGGGCTTTGCTCCTATACCATACGCGATACAATTCCGCGCCCAGGATCATTGTCCATTCATTACTGAATTGCAGCATGCTGTAGGCGTTGCCGCCGAAACTCCTGCTGGCGCCGATGTTCTGCGAGCTGGTTCTTGAAACACCGCTGCTGTCTACTGTCCGCAGCGGTTCGATGGCGTTGCTGTTCGCATGATAAAAGAGACTGCTGTTGAGGTTGAAACCGGATGGCGCCACATATGCATGCGCGAGTTCGAGCATGCGGTTGATCTCCGGCCGCAGCCCGGGGTTCCCGGAAGTGAGGTTGCGCGGATCGCTGGCATTCACATAAGGATTGAGGTCCCATATCATCGGCCGGCGGATACGCTCCGCGTAGCTCAGTTTCAGCTCGTGGATATCATTGATCTTTTTGCTGAGCAATGCACTTGTTACCAGGTTACTGAACTGCGTGTTGAACGAAGGCTGTGTGCTTTTGAAATCGGCGCCCAGACTGGTGTGCTCGAAACGCGTGCCCAGCCTTGCTCCCCAGCCCTTCGGCAATTTGAAGCGGAAGTTTATATACCCTGCCGCAATGCGCTGGTGATAGGTCATCCTGTTAGCGCGACTGGTATCTTCTGTGAGCTGATCGCTGCCCGGCGTCAGTCGGTTGTTGAAGACCGTATAGTCGCTACCGGAATTATTCTGGCTGTAACGGCCGCCTATCTCGAGCAGCTGCTTGCCTTTGCGGTCCAGTGGCTGGGTATAGTCTGCCTGGAAACTGAACTCGCGGCTGTTGCTTGTATTGGGACTGCGTTCCCGGAAGTACGACTTGCCGTTCATATCCGATTGGTTGGTCAGGTATTGCGCGCGGTCATTACCAGTGTTGTACTGGCTGATCAGTTGCAACTCTTGTTCCGGACGCTTGAATTTTTTCTGATAGTTCAGCGAGAACTCAACGAAGTTCGCTTTCCCGCCCTGGTCGCTGCTTTGATTGTATTCGTTGATGTTTTGTTTGTCCTGGTAGCGGCTATAGATCTCGGCGGCGGAAGGCCATTTCGCGGTCCAGTAAGAAACGTTGGCCCCGATCTTCTGTGAGGAGTCCGGGCGGTATTCGAGCGCCAGTTCGCTGAAGACGCCTTTGAAGCGCTGGGTTTCATCGTTGCGTTGAAAAAGGTGGCCTTCATTTGATGATGTCCTGTTCGTTGCTGATACGGTGCGCGATTTCTCCATGCTGCCTTCTACATTGAGATTGAGGCTGAACTTGCCCTGCGTGGCGTTCAGGTTACCGTTGATGGATTGTTCCAGGTTGCCGGCACTGAGATCGATGCTGCCGCCAGCGCCTTTCAATTTCTTTTTCGTGACGATGTTGATCACGCCGGCGGCGCCTTCCGCTTCATATTTGGCAGATGGCGAAGTGATGATCTCGATGGATTCGATCATGCTGGCCGGTATTGCTTTCAGGGCTTCTTTGAGGTTCTTGGCCATCATGCCCGAGGGGAGGCCGTTCAGCAATACTTTGATATTAGCGTCTCCCTTCAATCTCACCTCTCCATCCGCGCCTACTGTGATCATGGGCGCTTTGCGCAGCACGTCGGAAGCCGATCCCGACCTGTTGCCGATATCTGCGGCCGCATTATAGACCAGTTTATCGCCGCTGCTCTGGATCAGGGGCTTGCGACCGCTCACCACAATTTCCGTTAATACGCCGGTACGGGCGGAAAGGCGGATGATGCCAACATCTGCCACACCCGCCACCGGATGCACTTTGGCTGAATAAGTATGATAGCCAACATAAGAAATATGTAACAGCAGCTCCGCAGCCAGTGGCGCCTTTAATGAAAAATGTCCGCTATCATCTGTAAATCCCGTTTGTAATGCTTTGTTATCCGGTTTGGTGATCGCTACTGTTGCAAAAGAAATAGGAGATTTTGTAGCTGAATCCACCAGGGTCCCCCTGACAACCATCGTCTGGCCATAGGCGCTGGCGGCCAGCAAAAGCAGCAGGGAGATCAGCCCGGCGGGGATAGTTCTTCGATTAAGCATGTCCGTTTCCGTTGAATGAATTAAATCTTTGCAAAGAAAAACCGGGATCGGATGGGGATAAAATTTAAATGAGCAAATGCAGGAATAAGATGACCAACGCAGTTCATCATTTAATGTTTGCCGGCGGTAGGGAAATGTTGTTTCTTTGACAAGTCTAAAAAGAAGCCTGATGAGCGTAGTTGAAAAAGACAAATGGTATCACAGCAACCTGTTTGTGGAAGTGGTATTTTTTATATCGATGTACATCCTCACGATGCTGCACGAAATGATGCAGGTAGATACTTTCATCAGTATTGGTAAGGGACTGGGCTTCTTCCTGATCCTGTATGCACAGGCGCAGTTTCACCGCTTCTTTATCTTCCCCCTGCTGCTGAATAAAAAGTACCTGGCGTATGCCTTGTCCAGCCTCGTTTCCACGCTGGCGGGCACACTGATATTGTTTGCAGCGGATTACTACTACATTGAGCCGGAGCTGTACAAACAGGGCGATGCCGTACTTGGCGTCATTTATCTTTTTGGCTTGTGCATCATCAGCACCATGGCTATTCTCTCCTTCTTCCTGATCCGTAAATATTCGCTGGAATTAAAAAAGAGAAATGAAGCGCAGTTGTTGTTGAGCGAGATGAACCTGAAATTCCTGCATGCGCAGATGAATCCGCATTTCTTCTTCAATACTTTCAACAACCTGTATGGCGTAAGTCTTACCGAGCCGCAACGCGTGCCAGAGCTGATCCTGAAGCTGTCGGACCTGATGCGTTACCAGTTGGAGAACGCCCGTAAAACGGATGTCAGCATTCATGATGAGATCCACTTCATCGAAAATTATATTATCATGGAGAAGGAGCGGATCGGCAAGCGCTGCGAGATATCTTTCAGCTTCCCTGCGCTGACGGATCCTGTTTGTCAGCACAAGATTGCGCCCATGATCCTTTTTACGCTGGTGGAAAATGCGTTCAAGCACAGCCTCACCATCCTGCACAAATGGTTTGTACATATTCAGCTGGAAGTGGTGAACCATACGCTGCAATTGCATATCGTCAATTCTATTGCCGATGAATCGCTCAAACATTACTCCACGGGCATTGGCCTCGTGAATATCACTGAGCGGATGGAATTATTATATAAGGGAAGATATCATTTTGAAACGGCTGCCACTGCGCGGGAATACCAGACCAGCCTCACGTTAAAATTAAACCCATTTTGAGATGACAGCCCCCTTGAACTGTATCATCATCGATGATGAAGAAGGCGCGCACCTGGTGTTGGGCCATTACCTGAAATCCTTTAGCAGCCTGGCGCTCCGCGCATCGTTCTATAACGCCATCGAGGCGATGGAATATATCCACAAAAAACCGGTAGACCTGATCTTTCTGGATATCAACATGCCGGGCGTATCCGGTATGGATATGCTGGAAGCCTTGTCTAATCCGCCGCTGGTGGTGCTTACCACTGCCTACAGCGAATATGCCTTGCAGAGTTATAAATACCAGGTGGTGGATTACCTGGTGAAGCCGATTGATCTCCCGCGGTTCACCGCCAGCATCGATAAAGTATTCAAACGTTACCGGCCGGCGGTGTCCACGCCGCAGGAAACAGATCCTGCCGCTGCTTTCCTGATGTTGAAAGTAGCCGGAGAAGTGATTAAAGTGCATCTGCACACGATCACGCATGTGCAGAGCTGGGGCAACTACGTGAAAGTGCACACGACAGATCAGGTGCATCTAAGTCCGCTCACCACGGCCGAGATAGAGCAAAAGCTCGATGGTCGCGGATTCCAGCGTATCCACAAATCCTATATCGTAGGCTTGAATCATATACAGAAGATCACGCCCGGAGAGGTGCAGCTGGACAATGGCCATGTGCTGCCGGTGGGCAATACCTATCGCCGCGACCTGATGGATCATTTCCGCTGATCAGCGCGTGGTGTATCCGCCATTGGCGAAGATAGTTTGTCCGGTGATCCACCAGCCATCCGTAACGAGGAACTCTACCAGTGGCGCGATGTCCCGGATGTTGGTCAATCCGCCAAGTGCGGCGGCAGACTTGTGATATGCTACGGCATCCGGTGTTTCCTGTCCGTAGAAGAAAGGCGTATCCATCGGGCCGGGCGCCACCGCCGTTACGGAGATACCCCGATCGCCAAATTCTTTGGAAGCCGCCCTGGTGAAGTGTTCCACGGGGGCCTTACCGCCTGCGTAAGTAGCGTACAGGCCGGTGTATGCAGCAAGCAAAGAGGTGACGATCGTGCAGATCTTGCCATGATCATTCAATTGCTTGCCTGCTTCCTGTATAAAGAAATAGGCCACCTTTGAATTGATGTTGAACATACTGTCGTATTCCTCTTCAGTAGTATCCGGGAAAGGTTTCTTCAATACCTTACCTACAGTGTTGATGGCAATATCGATCCCGCCGAATTGTTTCTTTGTTTCGTCGAACAACTTTTTGATGTTAGCGGTTTGAGTGAGGTCAGCCTGGTACAGCAATGCTTCGCCGCCGGCATTGACAATATCGGCGAGGGTTTTCTCCGCATCGCCCTTGGTGCTTTCACTGTTGTAATGGATAGCGACTTTAGCGCCTTTGCCCGCGAGGTTCCTGCTGATAAGGCCTCCCAGGTTTTTTGCTCCCCCGGCAATCAGTACTGTTTTTCCTTTTAAATCATTACGTGCCATGATGTGTTGTTTAAATAAATTACGCAATGATGTAAAGGTCTTACAAAGCATTGCCCTCATCATGGTGAACTTTACGGAATTTTTTCAGGGCTGTTTTTTCATCGCTTCCCGGAATTCGCCGGGCGTTTGGCCGGTGAGCTTTTTGAAGAACTTGGAAAAGTTGGAAGGATCATAAGTGAGGATGTTGGCGATTGCTGCAATCGGCTCATCGGTGGTTGTGAGCATCCTTTGCGCTTGCGCGATGATCTTCATATCATAAAAATGGCAGGGATGGCGCCCCATTGTTTGCTGGATGGTATCAGTAAGATGTGCATGAGAGATGAACAAGGCGCTGGCGATCTGGTTCAGCTCCATAAAAGCGGGCGCATGGCCGCTGATCACGTCTTCGATGTGCTTGTCCAGGAAAGCGAAGTAGGCCTGTGTGATCACTTCACTTTGCCGCGTTGATTTGTTTGTCGGTTTCCGCATAGTATTGTTAAATTTACTGTTTATTGGTCGTTGTTGCACAATGCCCGTTGTTGGTGTTATTGCATAAACCCGTTGTTGGGTTATCGCATAAACCCGGGCTGACGCCCGGGCCTACCGGGCTTTCGCCCCTACGGGGCGTATAGCAGCGGAGCGTTTGCATTGGATGAACGTATGACCAACAATGTATCACCCCTACGGGGTGGTAACAACCGTATTGATCAAGCCCCGTAGGGGCGAAAGCCCGGTAGACCCGGGTGAAACCCGGGGATCAAAAGGCGATCCGTCTACATCCAGCTCCGTAGGAGCGATAGATTTATACAACAACATTGTTTATTTACACACTATGAAAAAAATATATTCCCTCTTCCTCTTACCGCTGTCCATCGCAGCAATGGCGCAGGACAAGCCAACAACACCTGTTAATTATCCTTCCACTTTCAACGAGATCCGCACTGTTACCAGGCAGCACCGCCAGCTTTGGAACAAAGACCTTTACACTGCTATTTTATTAGTAGATCCGCAAACAAGAGCCGTGGTGGCCAATGAAGCAGATAGCGCAGGGATATTAAAGAAGCGCCCTGATGGCGTGTTTGCCGGCCAGCTGCCTAACAATGTCAATATCGCCAATACCTCGGTGAACTGGAGCGGCAAACGATGGGCCATGATATTGCTGCCTTTACCGGAAGATAAATATGAGCGCCTGAACCTGATGTCGCATGAAATGTTTCACCGCGCGCAACCTGCGCTGGGCTTCATTCAGCCCGATCCCGACAATCCGCATATGAACAAAAAAGAGGGCCGTCTTTATTTAAGGTTGGAGCTGGAAGCTCTCAAGAAAGCCATACAAGCCGCATCAGCAGCGGAAGTGCAGCAGCATGTTACCAGTGCCTTGCTCTTCCGGGAATACCGCCGCCAGCTTTATCCCGGCGCCGACACCACCGAAAACCAGCTGGAACTGAATGAAGGCCTCGCGGAATTTACCGGCGCCATGACCTGCGGCCGCAACGAACAACAAAACATCGCTCACTTTACCAGCAGCATCGAACATTATGTGAGCTATCCTACTTTTGTGCGCTCCTTTGCCTATCAAACCATTCCTGCATATGGATACCTGTTGAGCAAACAGCAGCCCTACTGGAATCATCACATTGACAATCATACCGACCTCACCGCTTATTTCCTGAAAGCATTCAACGTAACGGTTCCCGCCGACCTGAAAACCGCTACAGACAAGCTTTCCGGCAGTTACAACGGATCACAGATACTCGCGGAAGAAACAGACCGGGAAATAGCTACGCAGAAACTGGTGGCGGCATACAAAAAAACATTTGTGGAATCGCCACATACCGCCATAGCGCTGAAGAAAATGAATATCTCCTTTAATCCGAGCATCATTGTTCCACTGGAAGATAAAGGTACGGTTTATCCAACGATGCGCGTAACCGATCTATGGGGCATCCTCACGGTTACCAAAGGCGCCCTGATGAATCCTTCCTGGAATATGATCACCCTCTCCGCTCCCACTGATATTACCAACAAAAAAGCAAGCGGTGATGGCTGGACACTGGAACTGAATGATGGCTATACATTGGTGAAAGATGAACAAGGGAATTATAAGTTGACGGGGAAATAACCGGAGGCTTTATTCAGAAATAAGTGAGCTTCCGCTCTATCACGCTGTTGGGCTTATCATTCAGATATGTTTCCTTCCTGATCCAGTTACCATGGGCATCGTAAACATATTTATTGATGATAACGCTATAAACGCCTTGCCGCTCGGTGATTTTATTGCCGTGGGCATCGTATTCATTTTCTACTCTTGTAGTATCGTGGAATGACAGCTTCACATGGGCGGTTTCCCGGTTATGATTATCCCAGTAATAGGTGGTAGTCGTAAAAACAGCGCCCGCAAGGCAGATCGTTTCTTCCGATAAGCGGCCCTGCGGATCGAATTGCAGCGTCATGCTGATCATTTTTTCAAGCGAGGATGTATCAAATGGCGGCATGAAATCTACCTGTCTCAGGTGGCCGTTGTGGTCATAGATATTATTATACCGCGTGACCTGTGGCGTATCTGTGAGGGAGATGCGTTCAACTATATTACCATGGCGGTCGTATCTGATCTTGCATTTTCCCTCTACCAGCGTGTCTTTCCGGATGTAAGAGAGAGCGATCATATGCCCTTTGGTATTGTAGCTGAAAGTCTGGCGTGGCACATCCTTTTCGTTGCTCGTCAGTTCCACCACATTACCAGCGGGATCAAAGGTGAGCACCTGTTTACTGATCTCCGATTTGCCGGCAAACAGGTACTGTGTGGAAATTTCCAATGTTTTCACACGTCCTTTTAGTTCATTTGTTTTCCAGTTATTTTTACCGATATCGCCGGAATAAGCCTGGGCCTTGCTTTCCGCGGGATGGCAACAGGTGTAGCCATAGATGAGCAAGAGGATAGAGATATACTTTGGCATATAAAGGGGGTTAATGATAACAACTAATGTAGTTGTTTTTTCTATCCGGCGATGGCTTATTTACACCAGCGGAAAACGTTCTTTCTACACTTATTAGAAGATTTCTATATTTTGATCGTTTAACGATTCGTATGCGCACTTTTCCTATCTTCATGCAAACGTTTGCACTAAACAGCCGAAAACCCTCGTACTCCGGCCGTCTTCATTTATTATCACAAAATTCAGATATGCAAAAGAACACCCTTTTTTATTACCTCACGGTGAGCATCCTCTCTGCCACTGCTTTACTATTTGCCTGCGGAAAACAACAACTGACAGACAGTTTAAACAACGGCAACAAAGCGGCTAACAACACTGCCGCCACAGCGCAGATCACGTCCTTCGTACATCCCGGCGTGTTGAACACGCAAGCCAGCCTTGACTATGCAGGCGGCCAGGTAAACGGCGGCGATCCGGCCCGCAGCGCATCTTATCAAAAAGTGATCGATTATGTAGACAGTCACCCCGTACCTACCTCCTTCTATGCTACCGTAGTAGTAGGATCAAACGGCGCTACCTCTCCGTCGAAATCACAGATCAGGAAAGATGCAGAACTCGCATATGCGTTAGCGTTACGATGGGCTAAAACCGGCACCCAGAGCTGGGCCGACAAATGCATCCAGATATTGAACGGCTGGTCTTACACGTTCCAGAACTATGCCCTGCTGGATGCCTCCACCAATCCCAATCAACCAGGCCTGGAAGCCTCCTGGACCACGCCCAGCTTTGTAGCGGCCGCAGAGATCATGCGCTACTACCAGGTGAATGGTCATGGCTCAGGATGGGCCGCTGCAGATATTACGCAGTTCTCCAATTATCTCAATAATGTAAAGAACAATTACATCAACAACATGCCGGTGTACAATAACAACTGGAATGCCTCACAGGGCTATGCGAAAATGGCCATCGGTATTTTTCTGAACAGCACCAGCGTGTATCAGAACGGGTATGATCTGATCACCACTTATCTGCCCATCATCATACAATCCAATGGCGATATTCCGGAATACTGTAACCGCCAGGATTGTGTGCACTTTCAATATTCCCTGACTGCTTTTGCCTATGCCGCGCAACTGGCCAGTATACAGGGCGACAATTCGCTGTGGTCGGCCAGCAGCAACCGCCTCAGCGCCGGTTATGATTACATGCGCGCCGCCTATGGCCAAAGCACTACCTGTAATTATTGTTCCACTTCCAGCCCGGTATTCCCCGGCGTGGAAGTAGCATACAATCATTATCAAACCAGCAACCTGGCTTATCTGAGAGGCTTGCAGGCGCCATTGGGCGTGCCGAACGACAATACGTTCCTGGGCTTCACTACTTATACACACTATGGTGTGAGCAGCTTGCAGTAAATAATTTTTTTCCGGAAACAAGCAGGGTGTGTCAATATCATATTGACACACCCTTTTTACAGCGAACAAAGTACAGCTTAAGGGTTTGTTTTATTCAGTTTCCTGATCAGATCTGTTTCATCTTTCCGGTAGGGCGTAAAATCTTTCCGGAAAATATCATGGAACCATTCATCCGGCTGGCTGCCATCCGGAATAGGCTTGCCCCATTGATAGATCGTATTGGTTTTCCCTTCTACAAATCCCCAGTTGATAGCGCCCACCTTTTCTTTTTTCAGTATCGGCATAGTGGTGGCAAAACGGCTGTCTCTTGTACGTGCCATATATTCCGTGCAGATGAGCGGCCTGCCCAATGCCTGCAAAAACAATATCATTTTCAGATGTTCATCTGCCGGCGAATAGCAATGATAGGTGATGATATCTGAATGGTCGATCTGAAATTCATTCAGCTCTTTGAAACCGGAGGACCAGTTCCATAAACCGGCCGTGATAGGCTGGTCGGGGTTTACCACCCTTGCCCAGGAGAAAACAGCTTTCAGCAACGGAAGGGTTTTGATGCCTTTCCCTTCATTACCCGGCTCATTATATAAGTCCCAGGCCAGTATTCTTTTGTCGTGCGCAAAGCTGCTCAGTATATCTTTCACATATTTCTCCAGTTCGGGAAAATTCGCTTCGTTCATAGAAGCAGGATCGCCGGGATCCTGCACCCAGCCTGAATTGTGTACACCTGGTTGCGGATCGGGCTGCCGGCCGGCCTGGGGAACTTTTCTCCAGCAATCATCAAAGAAAACGAAGAGCGGCCGGATATGATGTTGCTGCGCAATGGACAGGAATTTATCGATACGTTGCTTAAACCCGGCAGGGTCCTGTTTCCAGGCGAGGCTGTGCAAAAATACCCGCATAGTGTTAAACCCGATGTCTTCTGCAAGGGCAAATTCCTTATCGATCTGTTGCGGGCTGAAAGTGTTTGCCTGCCACATTTCCAGCTGATTGATGGCATTGTTGGGAATGTAGTCTGCACCTGTAAGCCAGGGCTGTGTTGTATACCATTTGTTGGCCTTTTCTTTGGTCCAAAGGCCTGATTGTGCGAACGATGTTGACAGCGAACAAAAAGCGCTGATGATCAAGAACAGTGTTTTATATTTCATTTGCGTGGTGAATTTTTGTAATGATCTTTTTGAAAACCCGGCCGGGAGCGGCCAGGTTGATTTATCCATTATTGTCGTCTTTACTATTAAAAACTTAGGTATAATCGCTATCTCCATGATATGTACGGCCACAGTGCCGGGGTTGGGCTAAATTAATGCAAGGCTGTAAGCAGGATTATTCACTGTTGATCATTTTCTATACATAGCTGATCAAACTACGCATTTCGCTTTGCCGCCAGGTATGCGGTGGGCGTGATATTGAAATGCCGGCTGAAGCTGCGGGTAAAATTGCTTTGCGAGCCGAAGCCGGTCATCAGTGCTACTTCGTATATTTTATATTGTCCGAGCACCAGCAGCTCGGCGGCCTTTTTCAGGCGGGTGATATTGATAAATTCACTGGGGGCCATTCCGCTCACCATCTTTATTTTCCGGTACAAGGTAGGACGGCTCATGTTCATGGATTTCGCGAGCAGATCAACATTCAGCTCTTCTTTCTCCATATATTGAAAGATCAGCTCATTCAACGATTCCAGGAATTGCTCATCCAGCCTGGAATAGCCGAGATGCTTGATAGGCATAGGGGAAGCGCCCGAGAAGTATTCCTGCATCCGCATCCTGTTATGGAGCAGGCTTGTTATTTGCGCTAACAGGTGTTGCTTCGAGAAAGGCTTTTCGATATAGGCATCCGCACCCAGCTCAAGGCCTTCTATCTTGGATTGCAGGGTATTCCTGGCGGTCAGCAAAATTACAGGGATGTGCGAAAACGCCAATGTAGATTTGATGATCCTGCAAAACTCGAGGCCATCCGTTACCGGCATGATCACATCACTGATCACCAGGTGAATGGCTTCCTTTTCGAGTATCTGCAAGGCATCCGGTACATTGTCGGCCCTGAAAACGGTGTACTGCGGCTCCAGCGCACGTTCCAGGAAGTCCAGTATCTCTTCTTCATCATCAACTAATAAAAGCGCAGGTAGCATGGTGGTTCTACTTAAAAGGTAATTTTAAGATAAAAATATTTTTACTGCTCTCCTCCTGTTTCATATAAAGCGAGCCTTTATGCAGGTTCACGAGCGAGCGGGCAAGCGCCAACCCGATGCCGGCTCCCCTTTGCTTGCTGGTTTCACGGAGCCGGAAAAAGGGTTCAAATATTTTTTCGCGCATCTCCGCAGGCACCACCTTGCCATCGTTGCTGATCGTGATGATCAGCATTCCGCCTGACGGATCCGGTTCCGTCATCTCACAAAGTACCTTGCTGGCTGCATACTTCACTGCATTGCTGAAAAGGTTGTCGAAGATCTTGCGCAACGCTTCCTGGTCTGCCGCAATATAAACGTCCGTAGCCGGCATCTGCAGCGAATAGTGCAGCGATTTCGCCCTGGCCAGTTCTTCAAAATTCCTGAAGGTTTCTGCAAGGAGCTCGCTAACATTCACGGGATGGAAGTTCAGGCTGAATCCATTGGCTTCGATCTTGTTAAAATCCATCAACTGGTTGACCAGGTTGATCAGCCTGTCTGTATTTCTTTCCATCATCTTCACATCCACAAGTATCTCGGGGATATCTGTTGTCCACTCCTTTAAATTATCTACCGGCCCTTTGATCAGGGTGAGCGGCGTTTTTATTTCATGGGCAACTTGTGTAAAAAAGTTGATCTTCTCTGAATATATTTCTTTTTCTTTTTTCACCCGTTGTTTTGCGCGAAGTGTTCTGATGATATAAATGATCAAGACCGTTAGTATGACCGCATACAACAGGTATGCCCATCCTGAAAACCACCATGGCGGCCGTATTTTGATGATCAATTGCTTCTCGGCGCGCCCGATGAAGAATGGCGCGGTAGCCCGGATATGCAGCGTGTAAGTACCAGGGCTCAGGCCTGCAAAATAGATACGCCTGTTTTGCTTCAGTTCAACCCAGTCTCTGTCTACGCCTTCCAATTTATAGGAATACTTTACCGCTGCGGGAGATGTATAATTGGGCACGGCAAACTCAATACTGCAAGATGACTGGTTATACGGCAGCTCAACTTTACCGGCGAGCAGGATGGAACGCTGTAACAGCTCGCCGGCTCCGGCTTTCAGTTCTTTATTGTTGGCTTCAAAACTGGTGATATAGATCTGGAACTTGTTGTCATTAACGCGCGTGATGCTGTCTGGCCGGAATGCGATCATACCTTTTATACAGCCGAAATATAATTTACCGCTGCGGTCTTTGAATCCTGAATTGTAATTAAACTGATCGGTGAGCAGGCCATCGGCGTGTGTATAAACGTTTGTTATCTTCCCGGTGAGATCCATGCGCACCAGGCCTTTTGAGGTAGTGACCCAAAGTGTTCGCAAGTTATCTTCTACTATTTTGAAAACGAAATTGCCGGGCAGTCCGTTGTTGGTGGCGTAGCGGTCAAATCTCTTCCTGCTTTCATCGAGCCTGCACAGGCCGCCGCCTTCCGTGGCAAACCAGAGGCGGTGTTCCGTATCTTCGAGGACGGCGTTCACCTTGTTGTTGCTCAGTGAATTTTCATTACCGGCGATGTTCATAAAATGCCCGCTGGCGCCGGAAAGCGGATTGAAATAATACACCCCGTTTACGGTGCCCGCCCATATTGTTCCGGCATGATCTTCCGTGAGGCATAGTACCGGCGTGCTTGCCGGCACGGCCGCAGGCCGGGTGAAACCGCCGCTGCTGCGGTCATATTTGTATAAGGAAGATTGAGCGCCCAGGTACACATCTCCATTTTTCGTTTGCATCATGCAGAGGGTGAACTGTACCTCCCCCGTGGAGATATGCCGCTTCACCTTACCGGTATGGATATCCATGATATCTATACCATGAAAAAAGGTGCCGATCCACAGTTCATCACCTATCGCCAGCAAGCCGTGAATATTGGGATAAGCAATACTGCCGGGCAGGCCGCTGGGCCTGAACTGCTGTATCTCGCCGGTCAGAGGGTTCAGTTTATTCAGGCCGGCATCTTCCGTCCCCATCCAGATATTGCCTTCGTGGTCTTCACAAATTTCACGTACTACATTGCCACTGATGGCATTCCGTGTTTCGCCCGGAAAATATTTTTCAAAAACAGGATAGGCGTGCCCGTTATAGTAACAAACTCCTCCGAAATAGGTGCCTGCCCATATGCCTCCTTCACTATCCTTGTATACCGCATACACCGCGTTATCAGGAATGGAATAAGGATTGAAACGTTCCGTTTCCAGGTGCCTGAATTTTTTTGTCACCGTATTATATATGAACAATCCTCTTTCTGTACCGAACCAGAACTCCGTATCGTTGGCCTTGAGAATAGACCGGGTAAAGATGGTGAAGTTCCCGGTATCGTAGCGGAGCAGGTCTTTACGAGCGCCAGATACGGTATTGAATTGCTTCAGCCCGGCCACGTAGCCCACAAAGATTCCGCCGCTATCATCCGGCAGGATGGTTTCGATCGACCGCTCTCCTTTTGCCACTGCTGACTGCGCAAACATATCATAAGAAGTAAACGCGCCGGTAGCAGGGTCCATCTTTTTGAGCTGACCATCAGGCGTGCCGCACCAGATAAAGCCCTTCCATTCGCAGATGGCTGTCACCCAAAAATATTCTTCAGGAGGAAAACGCGTGAGGCGCCCGGTGTGAAAATCATAACGGTAAACGGTACCACGGGCAGTGAGCCACAGATCACCATTGCGGCTGAAATGCAGGGCCGCAATGCCATGCAGGGAATCCAGAAAAGGATGGAACAGCGCCGCTGTTTTATCAAAACGATAGATGCCCTGCGTAGATCCGACCCATAGCGTACCCTCATTGTCCACCGTTGTCACATTCACATAGTTTACATTGGGGATCACGGGGTTGTCGTTCAAACTGAACACCTTGAAGTGATAGCCATCAAAGCGGGTCAGGCCATCTTTTGTGCCAAACCACATAAAGCCCTGCTGGTCCTGCACGATACATTGCACAGTGTTATTAGACAATCCGTTCTCTGTTTCATATCTTCTGAAAGAATAGGATTGAGCGCTGAGTACCTTGGAAAGCAGCAGTAGAAACAATATCCAGCGGTAACGCAAGCAGCACATCGGATAAATTTTCTGCTTCATACGGTACAATAATACATTTTTTTGCAGGATAGCACCTGGTATCTTTAATGCAGGAAGAGAAAACATTGGTACACTCCGGAAAATCCCCTATATTAGTGTAGCAAAGCAATAGCCCCAATAATAGATACAGAAAGACAATTAAAGACATACGACCCCAAATTTCAACATCCCTTATTGCTATAATAATTATTCACGCCCCAAACTCATGGCCATGAATAAAATATCTTCCTATATTCTTATCCCTGTGTGTGCATTTATGATCTGCACATTCTTTACCAGATGCGCGTCAAGGAAATCTGAATCCGGCTTTGGCGGCGCGGTTCCAGACAGCGCTGCTGCCATTTACATTCCGGCATTTCCTTTCCCGCCGCCACAGCCCTCGGCCACTGATGAAATTTCCCGGTCCTATTTCGCCACTTGCAAAGCGCTCAGCGATGTAAACGCGCGGTTATCCGCCGCGCTGGACAAATGCGGCTATGTCAGGAAAAGCTATTTCAGCGCGCCTAACGGCTTTGTATTAGTAACACAACTGGAAAAAATCAATAAAGACCGGACGGTAAAATCAGAGAACGAACGATGGATACAGGAAGAAGACCAGGAGAGCTTCTCCCTGAAGAATTACCTCACCAGGCTATTATTTGCCAAT
This sequence comes from Chitinophaga vietnamensis, assembly GCF_902167635.1. Taxonomy (GTDB): domain Bacteria; phylum Bacteroidota; class Bacteroidia; order Chitinophagales; family Chitinophagaceae; genus Chitinophaga; species Chitinophaga vietnamensis. The sequence goes on along the minus strand of NZ_CABHMS010000002.1, from coordinate 185,184 downwards.
CCTGGCTATTACCGGTGCATTGTATTTGTAGTCAGCGACAGATACTACCATTACTCGGAGAATAAAGCAACAGAAAGACAGGCAAACGAATGGCTTGCATCCGGCATCAACAGGTTGCCAGCCGAAATAGGCAAGATACCCTTCAACGAAAATCATTCCCTCGACGTGCTGATCTACGAGTTTAAAAAGAATGAATCAGACACTTCGGTGAGCATGATCGTTCCATCGCCCGTCACTGGCCGGAATCAACTGATCAAAAACAAGATTTACGACGGATTAAAATAAATATATGAATACCAGTTTTCCCGAAGCCAAGAAAAAGATCGCTATTTTCTGGTTTGTTGTTTCTGCTATCATTTTCACTATCGTATTCGTTCAAACGCTTGGCGGCAAGTTTGAAGACAATAGCCAGGAAGCCTGGGGATGGGTCACTTCTGCCATCCTGCCTAACCTGACGCTCATGTTGAGCGTTTTCCTTTTCGATATCAAAGCCGCAGCTCCCGAGCGATCCTTTGTCGATATTTTCTATTACCGGATCACCATAGGGCTGTCCATCTTCTACCTGGGCGTGATCATCCTGATGATCTTACTGCAACCACTTACCAACAAACCCTTGCTGCAATTAATGAAAGAGTCGTCTATTTACATGGGGCCATTTCAGGGCCTGGTAAGCGGGGCGATCGGTTTATTTTTTGTAAAACAACAGGCCTCCTGATCAAAAACAACTGTCAGTTGTCAAAAAACAACAGGTAGTAGCGGCCATACAACCAACAGTAGCGCCACTTTTAGCGATAGTGGTGATTTCCCCATCTACCTTTGTATTGTCACAAAAAAACAAAAAACAATACAAATGGATACCAATCTGATCGGCAATAAAATTGCCCAGGCAAGAAAAGAGACTAATATGTCTCAGGCGCAACTGGCCCAGCGTTTATTTATCAGTCCGCAGGCAGTGGGCAAATGGGAACGCGGAGAATCTGTTCCCGATATTCTTACCATTAACCGGCTCGCGGAGATTCTCGGCGTTGATCTCAACTATTTCTCCGCCAACTTTTCATCTGTAAACGATAAAACGACCGCCGGTGAAGATGAGCCAGCAGCGCTGGAAGACGCCGACCCCTCCCCTTCAGCGGCGCGCCCGCCACGCCTTCATCTCTCTGCGGTTGACCTGCAAGGCAGCGATTTTGCAGGCGTTATTTTACACAAGGGAAAATTCAAAGCCAGCCCTTTGCGCGGCGCTAACTTCGCCGGCGCAGACCTGCGTGGCAGCACCTTTGAAGTTTGTGATGCACGCGAAGCCAATTTCGACGGCGCTGATCTGACCGACTGCCACTTTTCTATTATGGACCTCACGGGCGCCAGCTTCAACCAGTCTATCATGGTGCGCACCACTATGAGCCTGTCGGGCCAAAGCGCCAGGTTCACAGCAGTAAATATGGAAGACGTGAAGTTCACCAAAACCGACCTCAGAAAAGCCGCCTTTGAGCAATGCAGCTTTAACGGCGTTGACTTCACGTACTGCGATCTGCGGAATGTTTGTTTTGACGGGCAAACCTTTACCAATACCCGGTTCGACAGATCGTCACTGAACAATGCTTCTTTCAGAGGCGCCACGCTCCGGAACGTCTCATTCATACCGCCATTCTCCGTTACCAACAGATCACATCTTGCTATGAAAACTATCTCCTTTGATGGCGCGATGATGGACAAGCTCACCTACGCTGCCCTCAAAGGCTTACGGGTAGTGGATTTATCAAACGTTACAATTATTTAAACCATGCAAAACCAGACCATCCAGGTGAAAGGGCTGCACAAGTCCTATAGGCACCTCCATGTATTGAAGGGCGTAGATCTTGAAGTAGAAGAAGGCAGCATCTTCGCCCTGCTCGGCCCCAACGGCTCCGGCAAAACAACGATCGTCAGGATACTCACCACCTTGTTGAAACAAGACAGCGGAACCGCCATCGTCAATGGATTTGATGTATTGTCGGCCCCCGAACAGGTGCGGCAATCGATCAGTTTGACCGGCCAGTTTGCCGCTGTGGACGAGATCCTGACCGGCCGTGAAAACCTGGTGATGATCGCAAAGCTGCGGCATCTTCCCAATCCGTACCAGGTGGCGGACGACCTGCTCCATCGTTTCGGGTTAACGGATGCGGCCAACCGCAGCACATCCACTTATTCCGGTGGCATGCGCCGCCGGCTTGATATTGCCATGAGCCTGGTGGGCAATTCCAAGCTCATTTTCCTGGACGAACCAACTACCGGCCTCGATCCCGAGGCGCGCATCGAGGTGTGGGAGATCGTCAAAACCCTTGCCCGCAGCGGCACCACGGTATTCCTCACTACTCAGTACCTGGACGAAGCCGAACAACTCGCCGACAAGATCGCGATCCTTCATAACGGAGAGATCATCGTGAGCGGCACGCTTGCAGAACTGAAAAAATTGTTCCCGCCCGCAAAGGTGGAATATATTGAAAAACAGCCTACGCTCGAGGAAATATTCCTTTCTATCGTAGGCACAAAAACAACAAAATAATATGAAAACGATCAGGACCTATTTCTTCGCAGATATGAGCGTGATGCTCGGACGCTCTATGCGCCATGTTTCCCGCAGCATGGATACCATCATCACCATTACCATCATGCCCATTGCGCTGATGCTGCTATTTGTTTATGTATTGGGCGGCGCCATTCATACCGGCACGGATCATTATGTCAATTACCTGTTGCCGGGCGTATTGCTCATGGCAGTGGCCAACAGCATCGGTTATGTATCTTTCCGTTTGTTCACCGATGTGCAACGCGGCATATTTGAACGTTTCCATTCCATGCCCATTGCGCGCTCCGCCGCGTTGTGGGGGCATGTACTGACCTCGTTGGTATCTAATGTAATATCCGTGGCGATCATTGTGCTGGTGGCGCTCATCATGGGTTTCCGTTCGCCGGCAGGCGTGTTGTCGTGGTTGGCGGTGATAGGAATACTCTCTGTGTTTACGCTGTCGCTCACCTGGGTGGCCGTCATTCCCGGGCTCACGGCCAAAACGGTGGATGGCGCCGCTGTAATAGCCTACCCTATTCACTTCCTGCCTTTGATCAGCTCTGCTTTTGTGCCTACCAAAACGATGCCTGCAGGTGTGCGTGCCTTTGCCGAAAATCAGCCTGTAACCTCGATCATAGAAAGCATCCGCGCGCTGCTCAACAACCAGCCGATAGGCAATACCATCTGGGTGGCGATGGCATGGTGCGCCGGTATCACGCTGGTGGCTTATGCCGTGGCGATGCGGATCTACAGGAACCGTGTATAAGATCATTCAATATCCTGAAGGAATTGTGTGATCGTTTTACCGGAAGCCCGTTTGAAGGCACGGGAGAAATGATCGGGATCGTTAAAGCCTAACTCGTATGCTACTTCTTTTGCAGATGGCCTGTCGTAAAAGAACATCCGTTGCGCTTCCAGCATGGTCCTGTTGAGCAGATAGGTTTTAGGAGAGACACCGGCAAATTGCCGCACCACGGCGTACAGCTTGTTCTCCGACACCGATAAGCCATCGACCAGTTGCTGGACCGATGGCTGATTGGTAAATTCTCCTTCTACCAGTTTCCGGAAGCGGAGATAAAGCTCCAGGGCTTCTCCCGGCGTTTGTTTCTTCATAGATATCTTGAAATAGATCGTATTCAATTCCATCAACAGCGTATGCATATACGCCAGAATAAGCCCTGCTGGCGGCTTCTGTGCTGCCCGTAGTAACTGGGCCAGGCACTCGAAATTGCAGGTAAGCCGTTCCTGCTCTTCCGGCTCCACTTGCAGGATAGCATTGTTGAGCGGGTTGGAGAGAAAATCGAATGACTGTGGCAGCAAGGCAAGACTTTGTTCATCAAAACCGATCTTGTACCATCGCCGTTGCTGCTGCCAGTTGGAAAGAAACTGGTGGATCTGGTTCGGCTGCACGAGCAACACTTGTCCTGATGCCAGCTGCACCTGTTTCAAATCCAGGTTGTGTACGGAGTTTCCTTCTACCAGGAAAATGAGCAGGTAAGCGGCGAGCCGGCGTGGCCTGGTAGCATGGCCTACATCTACATCAGGCGCCGACATGGGGTGTTGCGACGATGCGATTATTACCGGAAATACCGGATGTTGTGAGATGGCTTTGAGCAGCCCTGTGGTATTGAGCACTGCGCCAGATGGTTTCCTCATGAAAGTAAATTACGATTTTGCACCGAAGGCGCCAGGACCGGCATGGAACAATCCAATCGACAATGCGCCCACCGCCACCGCAGCCTGCGCTGCGAAGTCGTCTTTGGTGATAACTGTAAAGTGGAAAACGATCAGTGATACCAGCAACATGGTCCAGCCGGCAAGCAGATTGGGAATGGGCCTGTTACCAAAAAGGCAGGGATAGTTTTCTTTCGTGATACCCTTCACAAAATGCGGGATGCCGTTGGCAAAAAAGAAGCCGGCAAAGAAACAGCAAATGAGATTGTTGATCATCTGGATAATTGTTTCTTGCAAAATTGCCCGCTTTCCGCAGCAACTGGCTGTATGAATCCTGGTATCACCTGTACAAATCCTGTACTTCAGCAACAAACCAGCGGGCAATAGCCTGTTGCGGTTCATCGCGATCCGGATCGGTATCAGTGGCCCATGCCACGATCCCGTCGGGGCGTATCAGCAGGGCGCTCGCACCCAGGCTGTCTTTTGGCGTGGCGGCAATATATTTCAGCTGTTGACCGTATGCAGCGGCGAGTGCCTGGAGTGCAGGATGGTGGTGGAAGTCGAGCAATATACCTTTACCGTCGTGCATCAGCTCACCAATTCGGATTGCATCTTCCAGCTCAAAATCAGGCGCAGTGCGGCCTGTCAGCGGATGATGCCCCTCCAGCGGATACTGCATAAAAACGCCGCGTATCCTGCCGGCCATATAAGTAGCGCCATCACGTGTATGTATCAGATCGCGTACGATCGCGTGCAGTGCGCGGGCGGCCGGATCAGGCTTCATAATGGCCACCTGTGCGCGTGACCAGTCCAGCACTTGTGCGCCGATGGGATATCGTTCCGTGTGATAGCTGTCCAGCAGGCCTTCCGGCGCTTTGTGTCGGATGGTGGCGGCGAGTTTCCAGCCGAGGTTCATGGCATCGCCGAGGCCGAGGTTAAGCCCCTGGCCGCCGAGCGGCGAATGAATATGCGCCGCATCGCCGGCTAACAATACCCGCCCTTTGCGGTAAGCTGTTACCTGCCGCGCCCTGTCGGTCCAGGTGCTGGCGACATGCAGCGCCTTGATGCTTACATCAACGCCCGAGATGCGGCGCAGCGTTTCCTCCACATGTTCCCGCGTGATGGGCTTATCCGACTGGTGAAAGGCGCCGCCATCAAAGTCCTGTATCACGATGTAGCCAGGTTGTGATTGCAGGTACATGCCCTGTGGCGTGAGGTTGCGGCCGGGCTTGAGTTGCTCCGCGCCGGCGAGATCCACCTGTACTGTGTAACCGGTAAATTCGGGCTCGGTGCCCGCGAAATCAAAGCCAGCGGCCTTGCGCACGGCACTGCGACTACCGTCGCAACCTACGAGCCATTGGCAGGTAAAAGCATCATCACCGCATTGCACCCTCACATCATCTGCGGTTTGATGAAAGCCGCTAACAGCAAGGCCGCGCAGTATCTCTACACCAAGGGTGGCGGCGCGGCGGGTGAGCACTGTTTCCAGTTCCTGCATCTCCGTTAATAAACTGGTATCGATAGCGCCGGGCAATTGATAGGGCCATTGCGAAGTATCCACTTCATCGAGGTAAAACGGGATGCCGGCAAAGTGGCCACCCTGGGGGCGTGGCGGCGGTGTAGGCTGGTGATGTGGATTTTTGATGCGCTTGTGAAGCGTCAGTTCATCCAGCAGGCCACGGCGGTAAAACGCTTCAATAGCAGGCGCAGAAAGGCCGCGCATACCAAAGGGAAGTTGTTTCAATGGTGATTGCGGCTGTTCCGCTTTCTCCAGTATCAACACCGTGCATTGCGCCAAGGCCAGTTCACAGGCGAGGAAGAGGCCTACAGGCCCTGCGCCGGAAATAATCACATCGTAAGTAGCATGGTTCTGTGCTTTCATATAATATCATTGTAGCACAAAATTCTGTCATGCGCCGGCGCTATTCTTGTACAAACGCGACAAAATCCCTTTTGCTTTTCTTCGCATTTCTTGCGAATGCCGCTGGCGTAGTGCCACTGTAGCGTTTAAATTCCTTGCTCAGGTGGGCCTGATCCGCATAGCCCAGTTCTTGCGCCAGGCCTGCGATATTGGTATCAGGATGATGCCATAGTTGATTGCGTACCTGTTCAAAGCGTATAAGGCCTGATACGTCTTTCACGGTATGACCGGAAGACTGTTTGAATTTCCTTTCCAATGTGCGCACGGTGGTATGCGCCGCGGCGGCCACCTGGCTTACGGGCATGGCGCCATTTGCTTTTCTCATCGCCGCTCCTGCTTTGAACAGCATGGTATCTGCCGCGATGTGCATGCGCGCATCCAGGAAATATGCTTTCACCTGCGCCAGCGCCGCTGCTATCTTACCCTCACGCATATACGTATTTAGAACGGATTGCAGGCGGCTAACCGGATGTTCAAATATCTGCAGACCGTCTTTAGTGGCGGGCAATCCCAGCAGATCGAATACCGTCCAGGGATAGCATCGCACGCCGATGATCTCCAGAAGACCTGTTGCATGAAAAACCACGGGCTGATTGAGCAAGCCCATGATAAAAGGTGATGGCAATGGCTGCAAGGCTGCGCCACGCGTCATCTCGCCGAAATAAAAAATAATCTCCGCATAACCATCCGGCACCACTTCAAAGCTGACCGACGCGGCGCCAAAATCTTCCCGGTTGTACCAGAAACATCTGATGGCATCCTGAAGCGCCTCCGGCGGCGCGAACTCTTCGTGTTGCATTTTGAAGGATCGCATATTGTTATTCGTATATCCGTTAACGTTAGTTATTTTTTGGGAGAGCTATTCCCCTCCTGTAACCGGAAATTCCGAAATCCGCAGCTTCGTACATCCATAAGGTATCAATGATATCTCCTCTTCTTTTCCCAGTTCCATCTGGTAAATGGGGCTGTAAGGAATGGGGCCGGCCATCTCGTTATATAATTGCCAGGAAGGGATGCGCCTTGCCTTCGTTTTAATCAGAATGGGCGCCTGGTCCGCATTCCAGGGATAGACCGCCAAGGTTCCTTTCTCTTCTACCGTATAATCTTTCTGGCGGGTGCTCACAAGGCCATAGTTCCAGGGTGTGGTGGGAATGATCTCCTGGTAAGTGCTGCCGTAATCTTTCGCGTCTTTATCGTTGTTGATGCGCTTCGTTTGTTCGCCGATCTTCAATGCATATACCAGGGGCCCGCGTTCTACCGATGCTGCATTTTCATACCAGCGATTGGTGGACAGCTTCATTGGCAGCCGCAGTTCTGCCACATCGCCGGTTTTCCATTCATGACGGATGGTCACTACCTGGCCGCCCTTTGCGCTCAGTTGCGGGATGCCATTGATGGTCACAGCGCCGCTGTCGCACCATTCGGGGATGCGCAGCTGTAGCGGAAAGGCCGTCGCTTTATTGCCGGCGGTAGTGAACCTGAATTTAATCGTTTCTGCAAAAGGATAATTTGTTTCTTCTTTAATATGCACCTGTTTGTTGCCGGCCACCAGCGCCGTTACTTCGCAGGGAGAATAGACGAGTGCCGCCAGACCCTTATCTGGCGTGGCATACCAGAGGTTACGGGTAAACTTTGGCCAGCCCTGATGCATATTGGAGGTGCAGCAGGCGTAGCCGGTGAGGAGGCCGTAGCAGATATCAGTGCCGTGATGGTTGATATCAAAGTTGCGGAAATGCCTTGTCACCATCACCTGGTTGGCCTGCTGAAAATATTGTCTTGCCGTAAAATCTTCCGTTACCTGTGTGGGCAGTGCGTTGAAGGCGATCCTTTCAAGATGATCGGCATATTTTACGTTGCCGGTGATGCTCAGTATCTGTTCCAGTGTGAACATCATTTCCACCACGGTGCACAGCTCGGCGCCTTGTGTAGGGTTGCCGCCATGCAGTGATTCATCGCCGCCGAACATACCATTGGCAAAGCCGTTGAAGGTGCGCAGATCGTTAAAGCCTTTATTGATGGCATCGATATATTGCGACTCAGGATGATGTTGATAGTAGATGAGCGGCTCTTTCATGCCCTGCGCAAGGTTTACGCCATGTACGCTGCCCATGGTGGTCAGCATCTTTCCCTGTGCGAATGCTTTAGTGAAATCGAAGGCCTGCTGATGCAGCAGATCGCCAAGTTGCAAGAGGAAGGTATCGCCGGTGATGTTATAGAGCCAGTATACCACCATGAGGTTGTCGCCGGCGCGGTAGCGGGCCCAGAAGGTCCAGTGGTCGAGCGGTTTGGCGGGCAGCTCTTTCAGCTGGTAGCGGAAATATTTCGTGAGAAGGGTGATCACCCGTTGATCATGGGTAGCTTCATAGTATTGTTGCAGCACTTTCAGCATCACCATTTTGGGCCACCAGTCGTGGCTGTTATCGCGCTGGATGCCATCTTCCGGGCCATAGTCTCTGGCAGGACCGAAATAGCCATCCGCTTGCTGACTGTTGAGCGACCATTCTATCCAGGGTTTTATTTTCGCAATGAGTGCTTTGTCGTTGAGAATATACGCCAACGGCACAAGTCCATCCAGCCAATAGGGGCCACGCTCCCACTGGTCGCCATCGCCGCCCAGCCAGCCATTGCGCGGCCCCATCACCAGCGGATACAACTGATCCAGCTGGCCGGTGGCGCCATCTTTCTGACGAACCAACATTTCCTTTAGCCAGCCCTGCGGCTGAATTGCCTGCGGTGGCAGCTCCATATACGGATTGGGCCGGAGTGGCGCGCGGTTGTTGAGATATTGGCCGTTGGCATTTGCAACAGACAAGAAGAACAGAGAAAGAGCCAGCAGTGTTTTCATGCTGACTAAAATATAAAAATAAATATTAAGAATGACGGATTAATATGATCTACCCACACCTGGCTGCGCGGTAAGGCTTCAACGTCACCAGGTCCGCAGGTACCGCCTGATGATTCCAGGCTTCGTGTATGGCCAATGCCGCGCCCATCGCCGTTGCCTGCGGCATGGAAGCGGCAAATATTTCCATCTCCGGGAGCATATTGGCCAGCAGTTGCATATAGAGCCGGTTTTTACTGAATCCACCGTCAACGTATATACGTTTTACCGGTGTATCTTTCAGCACGCGCATGGCGGCGATGTACTGCTCCCTGGCAATATCCATCATCAGTTGATGATAGGCAATCGTATCTGATGCAAATGAATCGAGATGGCGCTGTTCGAATACGGTGCAAGGCCCGCTGTCTTTATCTAACACCGGGGCTTCTTTCAATTGTTGTATAATCTCATCATTATATTCCATTGTTTGATAACGATCAGTATGCTGGTGAAAATGATTGGCGATCCGTTTCACCTGTTGCTCATACTCATGACCGGCAAACAGCCGGGAAGCCTTTACCGGCTTGCCTTCGAAGGAAAGATAACAAAGGCAGTCAGCGGCCAGTTCTTCGGTAGTTAAAGGAATGTTGTTAAAAGGATTTAAACAGATGCACCAGGTGCCGGTGGAGATCAGGGCAAAGGGCTCGGAGCACGTCACCAGGTAAGGGATCAGCGCAGCGGAGCTGTCGTGCAGCCCAACACCGATAACACCATTATCGGACATCATCGTTGCCGTAGCGGCAAAAACGGGCGCCAGCTTGTCTTTCACGCCTTCCGTTGTTACCCATGTATGATAATCATTCCGCTGAAAATCCCATAGATGGGTGTGGCAGCCGATGCTGGTTTTATCGGAACAGGCAACACCCGTTAGCAGGTAGCTCATGTATTGCGGCAGGTGCAACGCATATTTCAGTTGCCGGAATATCAGCGGCTGCTCATATTTCAGGCGATACAACTGCATGCCGGCATTGAGGCTCCCCAGCACCGGCGACGCCGTTTGTAAAGAGAGTGCCGCGCTGCCGCCATAGCGGCTATAGAACTGATCACTGAGTGCTGCCGGGTAAGGTTTCAGGTAATTGTACAAGGGCGTAAGTGCGCGCCCCTGCTCATCTATATGCACCATGCTGGCGCCATAGGCAGAAAAGTTAATGGCCGCTATGCGCACATTTTCATCCCGGCGTATTTGTTGCAGTGTGTCAAACACAAAGTGGCGAAGGCTTTCCAGGTTTTCGCAGGGATCGCCATCTTCATCCGCTGTTTCAGGTAAACGGGTGGCGTATTCAAAAACGATGCGGTATTGTTCATCGAAGAGCAACAGTTTTTTATTGGTTTTACCAATATCGAAGATGGCGATAACGGGAATTTTTTTCATAGCACAGCTTAAGTTACAAACGAAAGTTTACCTGACAAAGGCCATCGCCACGCCGCCATCCACATTCAATACGTTGCCGGTGGCTTTGTTGAGCAGTCCGCCTACAAAGGCGAAGCAGGCATTGGCAATATCTTCCGGTACAATAATTTCATTGAGCAAGGTGCGGCGGGCATAAAAGGCCGGCAGCTCTTCTACCTTCACGCCATAGGCTTTGGCGCGGCCTTCTGCCCATGCGCCGGCCCATATTTTACTGTCGGAGATGACGGCATCGGGGTTTACTACGTTCACGCGTATACGATCTTTTCCCAGCTCGGCGGCATTCAGCCGGCTCAGGTGCAGCTGTGCGGCCTTGGCAGAACCATAGGCGGCATTGTTAGGACCTGATACCAATGCATTTTTACTGACGATGTTTACAATATCGCCGCCGATGTCCTGCTTGCGCAGGATATGAAGCCCTGCCTGCGTTACCAGGAACTGTCCTTTCACCAGCACATCATACAACAGGCCCCAATCTTTTTCCGTATGCTCTTCCAGTGGTTTGGAGATAGAGATGCCGGCACAATTAACGATGATGTCTACGCCGCCAAAGGCCAGCACGGCCTTGTTACACACCTGCCGGATAGAGGCGGCATCAGTCACATCCAGCAAGGCGGCGATGAATACATCTCTACCAAAGCGCTGATGAAACTCTTCTTCGGCCTGGCTCAGTCGCTGCCCATCGTTATCATTGATCACTACCACCGCTCCTTCTTCTGCAAACTTTTTCGCGATGGCTTTGCCAATGCCGCCAGCGCTGCCGGTTACCAGCGCTACCTTTCCACTGAGCGCTTTCGGTGCGGGCATGCGTTGCAGCTTGGCTTCTTCCAGTAGCCAGTATTCGATATCAAAAGCCTCCTGCCGGGGCAGCGCAACATATTCCGAGATGGCTTCTGCGCCGCGCATCACATTGATGGCATTGATATAAAACTCTGCTGCCACGCGGGCGGTTTGTTTGTCTTTCGCAAACGTGAACATCCCTACGCCCGGGTACAGGATCACGACGGGATTGGGGTCACGCATCGCAGGGCTATTCGCATGTTTGCATTGCTGATAGTAGGCGGCGTATTGATCACGGTAGCCGGCAAATAGCGGCGCGAGTAATTCCTTCACGGCTGTTACCTCCTGAAGATCCGCATCCGGCGCCAGGTTGAGCACGAGGGGACTGATCTTTGTGCGCAGGAAATGATCCGGGCAACTGGTGCCCATCGGCGCGAGGCGATGCAGATCGCGGGAGTTGATGAACTCAAGTACGATGGCATCATCTGTAAAATGTCCTACCATTTTTTGCGCGGAAGAACAAAACCCGCGCAGTACTGGCGCGAGCGCTGCGGCCTGACTGGCGCGCTGTTCGGCCGGCAAGGCATCTATTTTCTTTCCGCCGAAAACCGGTTTATCACGGCCTGTACGTTCAGCGATGTATGATGCGCAACGTTCTATCACTTCCAATGTATTCACATAACACGCATGGGCGGTATCGCCCCAGGTGAACAATCCATGCGATCCGAGCATAATACCGCGGATACCCGGATGATCTTTTAAACACTGTGCCAGCCGCAGCCCCAGGTCGAAGCCTGGCCGCTGCCAGGGCACCCAGCCAATGGCGCCTTCAAATAATTCCTGCGTGATCTGCGCGCCATCTTTCGCAGCGGCAATCGCGATCACGGCATCAGGATGCAGGTGATCGATATGTTTGAAAGGCAGGAACGCATGCAACGGCGTATCGATCGATGGCGCTTTGGAATGGAGGTCGTAGATACAATGGTTGAAGAGCGCCACCATCTCATCTTCCTGCGCAATACCTTTGTATATATTTTTAAGTTGCTGCAGGCGTTCCACATACAAGGCCGCCAGCCCGCTTTTTTTCAGTGTTCCCAGATCGCCGCCAGAGCCTTTCACCCACATCACCTCTACCGCTTCGTTCGTCACAGGATCCTTTGCCATGGCCTTACAGGAGGTATTGCCACCACCGTAGTTCGTGAGCCGGAGATCGGCCCCCAGCAGGTTGGAACGGTAGATCAGCAAGGCTACTTCATCTCCTTCCATACCAGCGGCCACCGTATTATCCCATAAATAACTGACATGCTTGAATGACATACACAATAAATTTTAACGTTGTAATAAAAGTAAAGCATGTAGTATTTCTAACTGTCATGTACTGTCATGGTTAGCATATGGCTATTTCGGTTCCAGCCCTTGAAGCGCTTTGAGCGCTTCAAGGGCTTCTTTGCTTAATGCCAAATTAAATTACTATCATTGTCCAGACTCTAACTCACACGCTATGAAACAACATCCGGTATTCAAATATCTTTTTATCGACGACTATGCCGCCACACCTAAATATTATCAACTGGCCAACTCCATCATCAAAGCCATTATAGACAAGAAGATACAGCAGGATGATATCCTGCCTTCTATCAATGAGGTAAGCCACAACTTCGAAATATCAAGGGATACGGCGGAGAAAGCCTATAAATACCTGAAAGGCCTCGGCATCCTGGGTTCCGTGCCAGGCAAAGGGTATTATGTGCAACAAAGCAACCTTGGCCAGCAGTACCGGATATTGCTGCTGTTCAATAAACTCAGCGAACATAAGAAAGTGATCTATGACTCGTTTGCCGCAAAGCTCGGAGAGCAGGCCAGCATCGATTTCTACATCTACAACAGTGATTTCAGCCTGTTCAAAAAATTACTTTCTCAAAACCTCAACGAATACACGCACGTGGTGATCCTCCCCCATTTCCGGGAACGCTGGGATCATGTGGATGAAGTGATCAACACCATCCCGAAAGAGAAACTGATCCTGCTGGATAAAAAGCTGAAAGGCGTTACCGGCGAGTATGGCGCTGTATACGAAAATTTTCAGGACGATATTTATGGCGCACTCGAACAAGCCCGTGAGAAACTGCAACACTATCATACCCTGAAAATCATCTACCCGGAAAATACTTATTACCCTGAAGAGATCTACCAGGGCTTCATGCAGTTCTGCCAGAACTATGCCTTCAACAGCAAGAAGGTAAACGAAATTCTGGAAGAAGATATTCAGCCGGGAGATGTATACATCAACCTGCGGGAGAACGACCTGGTATTATTGATAGAACATATCATCTCCCTGAACCTTCAAATAGGCAAAGATGTAGGTATCATCTCCTACAACGAAACGCCGCTGAAAAAATTTATTCTCAACGGCATCACCACGATCTCCACTGATTTCAAATCCATGGGCGAAATGGCCGCACAATTGATACTGGATCAGTCGAGGGCGCAGATAGAAGTGCCCTTTTATGTGAAGATGCGCGCATCGTTGTAGAAAGCAGGACAGCACAGGACAGTACAGGATGCAACAGGACAGGAATGTTTGATGCTTCGACTAAATTTATTTCGTAAAGAAAAGAATAGTCGTTTCGTCACCTAAACTCCACCTGTTATGAATCATCTTATACGTTATGGAACCCTTCTTTATTTACTGTTACTATTTTCTCCTGCCAGCTACGCACAAACCAATACCATCAGCGGCCAGCTTACAGACGCCAGCACCGGCGCGCCGCTGCCCAGTGTCAGCATCGGCGTGAAAGGCAGCAGCAAAGGCACTTTCAGCGATACCAACGGCAGATTCACGATTTCTGCAAATGCCAGCGACTCACTCATCTGTAGCATGGTAGGCTATACTACACGCGCCGTGTATGTGGGCAATCGCAGCAAATTGAGCATCACACTGGAACCTGGCAACAAAGTATTGAACCAGGTAGTGGTAGTAGGCTACGGCACACAACAGAAAAAAGATGTAACCGGATCGGTAGGAACGGTGTCGATGAAGAACATCAAAGATATGCCGGTAGCGGGCCCCGACCAGGCCCTGGCCGGACAGATCGCCGGCATACAGGTGAGCACTTCCAACGGTATCCCCGGCGGCGGGCCACAGGTGCAGGTACGCGGCATCGGCGCCGTTGGCGCTGGCAGTCAGCCGCTATACGTAGTGGATGGCTACCCGCTCTCTTCCACCTCCGACCAGGTGAATGATCCGATCAACACCATCAACCCGCAGGATATAGAATCGATGGCCGTATTGAAAGATGCTTCTGCTACGGCCATCTATGGTTCAAGAGGCGCCAACGGCGTAGTGTTGATCACCACCAGGAGAGGCACTTCCGGTTTGCCAAGGATACAATTATCTGCCAACTACGGCCTGCAGGCGATTCCGCAGAAAGGCAGGCCAGACCTGATGAACGGCCAGGAGTTTGCACAATTCAGGAAAGAAGCAATTGAAGATAATATCCGCTTTACCGAACACCGGGAACCAACACTGAATGATATACCGGAAATATACCGCCATCCGGAACTGATCGGCGAAGGCACCAACTGGTTCAACGCCATCACCCGCGTAGCCCCGATGCAGGATATCAACCTGAGTGTTAGCGGCGGCACAGAAAAAGTACGGACCTATGTTTCCGCCGGTTACTATAACCAGAATGGCGTGATCATCAACACCGGCTATCAGCGTTTCAGCATAAGAACCAATGTAGACGCCACTTTATCCAACCGTTTCAAACTAGGCTTCAACATCGCGCCTACCTATACTTTGCGCAATGGCGATGCCCGCGGCGAAGGCAGATCGGAAACTTTTGGTACGGCCAGTCCCATCGAACCGGTATATAAATCCGATGGCAGCTACAATGCGTATATTCAAAGTCCGGGTACTTTTGGTCTTGCCAATCCCGTAATGGTACGGAAAGAAACGGTGAATAAAAGTAAAAGCAGCCGTATCCTCTTCAACACCTACGGCGAATTTGAAATTGTCAAAAATCTGAAACTCAAATCTACTTTCAACGTCGACTACCAGCAGGGCAGCAATGAATATTTCCGGCCTTCTACGCTGGCCAATGAAAACGCAGCGCCACCCAGCATTCCAAGCGGCAGCTACACTACCGGCGAATACCTCAACTGGCTCAACGAAAATACGCTCACCTATCAATACACAAGCCGCAGCGGTCATGCCTTTACCGGACTGCTTGGCTATACCATACAATCGCAACACGAACAATACAACGGCTTTAATGGCCGCAACTTTCCGGACGATGATATCAAAACGCTCAACGCTGCCGCCACCATCACTGCCATCCCCGACGGGATCAGCAAAATGGACTGGGTGCTGCTCTCCTATCTCGCCAGAATCAACTATGCTTATAAAGATAAATACCTGGTCACCGCTACGATCCGAAGCGATGGCTCCTCACGTTTCGGTCCGCAGAACCGCTGGGGCACCTTCCCCTCCGTGGCGCTCGGGTGGCGCATTTCGCAGGAAGACTTCATGCGATCATCTGCCACCATCAGCGATCTTAAACTGAGAGTATCTTATGGCTTCACCGGAAATTTCAACATCGGCAACTACTCTTACATGAGTAATATCGGTACCAGCGATTATGTGCTCAATGGCGCGCTGGCCGGCGGCCGTGTAATGAATACACTCGGCAATCCCGCACTGGGATGGGAAAAGATGCGGGAGCTGAACATCGGCATCGATGTAGGTCTGTGGAAAGACCGCGTATATCTCACTGCCGATATCTACAAACGCAATACGCAGGACCTGTTGCTGAACGTGGAAATCCCCCAGAGCAGCGGCTTTGGGACCGTTACAGAAAATAAGGGCGATATGGAAAACCGTGGCCTCGAACTGGGCATCTCCTCCCGTAATATTGAAACCAGGCGCTTCACCTGGACCACCAATTTCAACATCTCTTTCAACAGGAACAAAGTACTGGCGCTGGGCACAGACAATGCGCCCATCTACTCCGGCAACAGCAGTGAAGGCAATCCTACCAACATCACGATAGTAGGCAAGCCGCTGGGCATGTTGTTCGGCTATGTTTTCGACGGCATCTACCAGAACCAGGCGGAAGTGGACAAGGGGCCTGCCTTTCCGGGCGCCATCCCCGGCAATATCCGCTACAAGGATATCAATGGCAACGGGGTGATCAACCCGCGTGAAGACTTCGCCATCATCGGCAATCCTTATCCCAAATTCAACTGGGGCCTTACCAATACGCTTACCTACAAAAACTTCGACCTGCGCATACTCGTGGTAGGCTCCATGGGCGCCGATCGCCTGCATGCCACCAACGACTACAACGGTAATATAGACGGCGTTTTCAATGTACGGAAAGATGTAAAATACCGTTGGAGATCGGAATCCAATCCCGGTAACGGCAGAGTGCCTACCACCAATGGTTCCGGTCGTGGCAGGGTGATGTACCGCGATGTAAGCTCGCTCACGGTAGAAAAAAATAATTACGCCTGGATCAAGAACATCACCGTTGGTTACAGTTTCCCTGGCAAAGGATTTTTACAGAGCGCCAGGATCTACGCCAGCGTGCAGAACGCCATCCTGTTCACCAAATACAGCGGCAACCCGGAAGTGACCAACTATCTCGGCAAAGGCGGCAGCGGCGCGCTGGTACCGGGTATCGACTATTCCAACTACCCGGTGCCCAGGATCTTCTCTCTCGGCGCCAATCTCACCTTCTAAAAAAATCTGCACATGAAAGCTACACTCTCTACCATCATATGCCTCGGTATCACCCTCGCCAGCTGTAACCACATGCTCGATGTGAAACCCGAATCTTTTTCCAGCGGCTCCAACTATTACAATACCGAAGCGCAGATACAACGCGCTGTAAATGGCTGCTATGGCGAATTACAGAACCTCTACACCAGCGACTACTGGGCCATGACGGAAATGCGCGCAGACAATACCAATTATCAATATGATGGAAGCGATCGCGGCGCGCAGCAACGGGAAGAGATAGATGAATTTCTCATCACCTCCACCAACAACTATGTCAATGCTGTGTGGAGCCGCTTGTACCGCAACATCCAGCAGTCCAATGTGGTCATCACCAGGATAGATGCCGTGAAGTTTGCCAATGACGCCACCAAGAAACAATATCTCGGCGAAGCGAAATTCCTGCGCGCCCTCTACTACTTCCACCTGGTGCGGCTTTTCGGCGCAGTGCCGCTGATCGTGAAAGAAGTGACCAGCCCCGAAGGCGCGCTCACGCCCAAACGCGCCACTGTTGACGAAGTGTATGCGCAGATCATCGCAGATGCGAGCGATGCAGTGGCCGGTTTGCCCGCCACCTATGCCGCCAGCGAAACCGGCAGGGCCACCAAAGGCGCTGCCCTCACCCTTCTCGGCGATGTATACCTGACCCGGAAAGATTTTGCCAAAGCCATCGCCACCCTGCAACAGGTGCTCACCTTGAACTATTCACTGGTGCCGGATTACGCTGACAATTTTGATCCCGCCAAAAAGAACAACAGCGAATCCATCTTCGCCGTACAATATAATTCAGGGCTGGAAACAGAAAGCAGCAATTTCATTTTTGTATTCGGCCCGCGCAATGGGAAAAAAGATCTCACCGGCTTCAATGGTAACCTGGGCGGCTGCAACATGCCTACGCCCAGCATCGTGAATGCATATGAACCAAACGATAAAAGAAAAGATGCTTCCGTGTATATGTACAGCAGCCCTGGCAATGCGGCCTTTCAGGAATCCGTGGCATTTGGCGGCAAGTTACCGCTCATCAAAAAATTCTATCATCCGCCTTATGCACTGGATGGACGCGCCAACGAAAACTGGCCGGTATACCGCTATGCCCACGTGCTGCTGATGCTGGCGGAAGCCATCAACGAAACCGGTAATGGCGATCCCTTGCAGTATCTCAACCAGGTGCGCAAACGCGCCGGACTGGACCCGGTACTGGCGGCCGGACAAGCCGCGCTCCGCGATACCATCTTCCACGAAACGCGCGTGGAACTGGCTTTTGAAGACCAACGCTGGTACCAGTTGCTGCGCACCGGCAGGGCCGTAGCCGTGATGACCGCTCACGGCATCGAAGAAAAGAAAAGGCTGTCGAGGCTCAGCGCCGCGTCTTATAATATCCAGCCATACCAGCTGTTGTACCCGATTCCGGAACGGGAAGTGAGGCTGAATAAATTTGATCAAAATCCTGGTTGGTAAAAAAAAGAAAAAAAACCGCGAAACGACTATTATTTTAAGGTAACGATTATCAGCCACGCAAACCACGTATCATCTCCCGAAAAACTATATTATGTTCACATTCAAACCAAGATCATTCCCGCTGCTGTTGCTGGTTACCGCCATCATCGCCGGAGGAACTGCCTGTCAGCAAGCCAACAACAAAACATCCACCGGCAATTCAAAAATCGATGGGCTCAAACTACCTGATAACTTCAAAGCAGAACGGCTTTATAGTCCGGGTGATAATAAACAGGGCTCCTGGGTAGCTATGACCTTCGACAACAAAGGCCGCATGATCGTATCCGATCAGTTCGGCGCCTTGTACCGCCTGCAATTGCCCGCTATCGGAGAAGATTCTTCCAGGCTGAAAATTGAAAGGCTGAACATCGGCAAAGACACGTCCAGCAAAGTATCCATGGGATTTGCACAAGGGCTGCTGTATGCCTTCAACAGCCTGTATGTGATGGTGAACCATAACAGCGACAGCACCTTCAGCAAAGGCAGCGGCCTGTATCGCCTGCAAGATACCGATGGCGATGACCAGTATGATAAGGTAACGCTTATCAAAGCGCTGGATGGTGAGGGAGAACACGGCCCGCATAGCATTGTGTTATCGCCCGACAAACAATCGCTTTATGTCATCGCCGGTAATTTTACGAAGATACCGGAGATGGAGAGCTACAAGGCACGCCCTTCCTGGAACATAGACAATGTGTTCCCTTTCATCAAAGACCCTAACGGTCACGACAATACGGTGAATATCCACGGCGGATGGATCGCGCACCTGGACTCTACGGGCGCGCACTGGGAGCTGATCAGCTCCGGTTACCGCAATCCTTTTGATCTCGCCTTCAATGATGAAGGAGATATGTTCACCTACGATTCTGATATGGAATGGGATATCGGCACGCCCTGGTACCGCCCAACGCGTATCTGTCTGGCTACCAGTGGCAGTGAATACGGCTGGCGCCCCGGCACAGAAAAATGGTCGCCCGCTTATCCCGACAACCTGCCGCCGCTGCTCAACATCGGACAAGGCTCTCCCACTAACCTGATCTATGGCGGCAATGCGCGCTTCCCTGAAAAGTACCGCCGGGCGCTGTTTGCATTCGACTGGAGCTTCGGTATCATCTACGCCATTCACTTGCAACCCGATGGCGCCGCCTATAAAGCTACCGCAGAAGAATTTCTTTCCGGCTCGCCGCTGCCTTTGACCGATGGCGTGATCGGACCTGATGGCGCGCTGTATTTCCTGACCGGTGGCCGCCGTCTGGAATCGGATCTCTATCGTGTATATTACAAAGACAACAAAGAAAGCAATGCACCATTGGCGGCAGCTGCACCTACAGCAGGCGCGAAGATCCGCCGCCAGCTGGAAAGCTACCATGGTGGCGAAAAAGCGGGCGCCGTTGCCTTTGCCTGGCCTTACCTGAACAATGCCGACCGCTATATCCGTTTTGCCGCAAGGGTAGCCATAGAAAATCAACCGCTGAGCCAGTGGCAGCAGAAAGTGTTACAGGAAACAGATCCTGAAACGCTGATCCAGGGCGCTATTGCACTCGCGAGACAAGGTAAGGAAGATGTGAAGCAACAATTATTACCGCAGCTGATGCACATCGATTACAGCAAGCTGTCGCCCGATCAGCAGATCGACCTGCTGCGCGCCTTTGAACTGGTATTTGTACGCATGGGCAAGCCCACAGGCGCTCTCGGCGCACAGGTGGCCGCTTATCTCGACAAACAATATCCTGCTCCCGCCAATGATCTCAATCGCTCGCTCAGCAAGCTGCTGGCCTATCTCGACGCACCGCACGTAGTAGAAAAAACGATGGCCCTGCTGGCAAGCGCAAAAGATGATACCACTGCTAATCAAACCGCCACACAATCCGCTGACCTGATCCTGCGTAACCCGCAATACGGGCTGGATATCGCGAATATGTTATCGCACATGCCGCCCTTACAGCAAACATGGTATGCCACGGCATTGAGCCAGGTGAAGAGCGGCTGGACGCCCGCCTTGCAGGAACAATATTTCAAATGGTTCTACAACGCTTTCACTTTTAAAGGCGGGCATAGCTTCGTAGGCTTTATCAACAGCGCCCGGAAAGACGCGCTGGCCAATGTTTCCAAAAAAGATTTCGCACACTTCAACCAACTCTCCGGCGACTCGCTGATCAACAACAGCGGCAACCTTGCTCAGGGCTTCCCGCAGCCGAAAGGCCCCGGCCGCCGCTGGACGCTGGACGAAGCCGTAAAAGTAGTAGACAGCGGCCTGGTGCACCGCAACTTTGATCAGGGCCGCGCCATGTTCGCCTCCTGCCTGTGCAGCTCCTGTCATGGCATGCGCGGAGAAGGCGGCGTAGCAGGTCCCGATCTAACGCAGCTGGGTACACGCTTTTCTACTAAAGATATACTGGAAGCCATCATCGATCCCAGCAAAACCATCTCCGATCAATATGCCGCTACGGTATTTACTTTGAAGAACGGCAGCACCGTGCTGGGTCGCATGGTGAGCCAGGACAAAGAAAAATACGTGATCTCGCAAAATCCTTTTGCACCGCAGGAACACCGCGAGCTGCGCAAAAGCGAAGTGGCCGGCACCAAAGTATCTAATGTATCCGTGATGTTGCCCGGCCTCATCAACCGCCTGAACCCCGATGAGCTGCGCGACCTCATGGCCTACCTGAAATCAGGTGGCAACAAACAGGATTCCGTTTTTGTGGCCGATAAAAAACTGGGCGCCAAATGAGTTGGCAGGATAAAATATCCCATCATGCGCAACTCGGCGGCATTGAAACTGCGGTGCTGGACAATGGCCCCGGGCGTGGCACGCGCATCGCGTGGATCAATACCGGTACCGGCCTGAGATACAAAGTGGTCATTGACCGTGCGATGGATATTGCAGATGCGTTTTATCAGCAATATAGTTTGGCCTGGCTAAGCCATACCGGCATCACCTTCCCTGATCACGCTGCCGATAAAGGGCTGGACTGGCTCCGCACTTTCGGCGGCGGGCTGATGACCACCTGCGGCCTCACACATGTGGGCGGCCCGGAAACAGACGAGTATGGAGAACGCGGGCTGCATGGCCCTGTCAGTAATACATCTGCCGAAATCATTTCCATCATACAACCCGATCCCCTGGGCGGCAATATGGAAATGAGTATCACCGGCATCATCCGGCAGGTAAGCGTGCTCGGTGTGAAGCTGCTGCTGAAACGTACTATAGCAGGCACTTTGGGCGAGCCCATGATCCGCGTGCACGATGAAGTGATCAACAAAGGCAACACCATCGCGCCGCACATGTTGTTGTACCATTTCAACTTCGGCTGGCCACTGGTAGACGAAGGCGCTGATATCTGCTGGAAAGGAAGCTGGTTATCGCGCGAGGGCAATGCAGACCAGCTTTTCCGGCCGGGCCATGATTACAAAAAATGTATGGCGCCCCTGGAAAGCCACGCCGGTAGCGGCGAAGAAGCTGCCGTCATCGACATCGATGCCGGCCCTGATGGTTGGTGCACCTGCGGCGTGCATAATGCCGCACTGCCGCTGGCGCTCTCTTTACGCTTCAAAAAAAGCCAGCTGCCCGTGCTCACCAACTGGCAACACTGGGGAAAAGGAGAATATGTGACCGGGCTGGAACCCGGCACCCATGCGCCGGTAGGCCAGGCCAGAGCACGGCGCGATGGCTCGCTCCTCTTCCTGCAACCCGGCGAAAGCCGGCAGTATGAACTGCTTATAACGGTGATGCATACACGCGAAAAGATACACCAATTTCTCACAGACCTTCAATAACTCAAGCTCATGGAAAAACAAAGTATTGCAGCAAAAGCACTCGAACAAGGACAGGGCATCCTGCGCCTGGCGCCCACCTGGGTGCCCAGGTCTTTCTGCGTGCCAGGCCGGCGGATCAAACTGCACCCGGATGATTATTATGTGCTGGGCGGCATCAGGGGCGGCATCGACGAGCGTTGGCTGTCGTCCACCACCCCTGCACAGAATGGCCCTTTAACCGGCAAGCATGAAGGCCTGAGCATGGTAGTAGGCAACGATGGTCAACAGTTCCTGTTAAAAGATGCGATCAGCGAACTGAAAGATCAGCTGATCGGGAAACGGCTCTGGGACGCCTATGGCGCCTGGCCCATGTATTCCAAATTCTTCGATAATATGGGACCGCTCCCTCATCATATCCATCATAACGATGAAAAAGCCGCGCTGATCGGGCAGGCGGGCAAACCGGAAGCCTATTATTTTCCGCCGCAGCTGAACAATCACGGTGGCGACTTTCCCTATACGTTCATGGGCATTGCGCCCGGCACCACCCGCGAAACGATCCGCGAATGCCTGGTCAATTTCACCAAAGGCGATAACAAGATCACCAATTATTCACAAGCCTACCGGCTGGAACCCGGCACCGGATGGGATGTGCCGCCAGGTCTGCTCCACGCTCCCGGCAGCATGTGCACCTACGAGCCGCAAAAAGCCTCCGATGTATTTGCGATGTATCAGTCGCTCGTAAATGAAGCCATCATCCCCGAAGAACTGCTGTGGAAGGGCACTCCCAAAGAAAGCATCGGCGACTACGACGCCCTGCTGGACGTGATCGACTGGGACCTGAACGTGGATCCGTTGCTGTTCCAGCATCGTTATATGCCACCCATAACCGCTGCTAACGGAGACGGCTATACGGAAAAATGGGTTTGCTATAAATCCACCGCCTTCAGCGCCAAAGAGCTGACGGTAGCCCCCGGCGCAAGCGTAGTGATAAAAGACAATGCCGCCTACGGCATGATCATGATGCAGGGCCGCGGCACCATGGGGGTATGGGAGATAGAGACGCCTGCGCTCATCCGCTACGGGCAGCTTACCCACGATGAATACTTTGTGAGCGAAGCCGCCGCCATGGCCGGTGTAAAGATCGTGAACACTTCTGCCACCGATCCCATCGTGATGCTGAAACATTTCGGTCCTGACAACCCGGACCTGGTTAACATCTAAACGCGACCTTATGAAAAACAACAATTATCCGAAGCTCCATAACGCCACCTGGCCGGGCATTGTAGGCAAGGGCGGCGATGCGGAGCCCATTATTCCGTTCGATACCTTACTGGAACTGACCGCCGCCGCGCAAGTAGACGGCACTAAATTCGATGGCATCGATATCGGTTTGTTTGATGCACATGTAGCAGTAGACAGTAAGGAAGATGATTTAAAAAGACTGATAGAAAAAGTAGCCCGCCATCAATTGGAGATAGGCAGTCTTGTAGCGCCCATCTGGCCACCAGAGGGCGGTTCAGCCATGGGCAGCCAGGAGGAGCGCAAACGTTTTGTGGAACAGGTACGCAAGGCCTGCCGCATTGGAAAATACCTGCGCGAAGCAGGCATCCGGCCGCATGGCGTAGTCAGGATCGACTCGGCCTCTTCACCGGAGAGCTGGGCATTGAGTCCTGCCGCCAGCACGCAACTGATCATACAAACATTCCGCGAAGCCTGTGATGTAGCCGCAGACTATGGCGAACAACTCGCCGCCGAAGGCGAGATCTGCTGGGGCGGTATGCACAGCTGGAAAACCATGCTGGAAGTGCTGGAAGGCGTGAACCGCGCCAACATTGGCTTTCAGGCGGATATGTCGCACACCTTGTTATACCTGCTGGGATACAACCGGCCCGAAGACCGCATCCTGCCGGCAGATTTCAACTGGAACGACCGTGCGGCATTAACAGCCGGACTGCAAACCCTCACGCATGCGCTGCGCCCCTGGACCATCGATTTTCACGTTGCTCAAAATGATGGCACCGTATATGGCAGCGGCTCGCACGATAAAACAGGCCGGCATTGCCTGCCCACGGACCCCGACGGCAAGCTCGATATCGCCGCAGATGCCGGTCACTGGCTGCGCAACGAGCAGGGCGAACTTACCCAAACCTGTAAGCATATCTGCTGGGATGGCTGTATGTTCCCCAACAACGTGATGACACAACAAAGTACCTGGAATGATATCCTCGCCGCCATGATCGCTGTAAGGCAGCAGCATGGCTGGCAGGCATAGAATACCTTAAATAGTGCAGACTATGACAACAAAAAAAGAACTGAGGATCGGATTGATCGGCTGCGGCTTTATGGCCAGAACACATTCCAATGGCTACTTGCAGGCGCCGCACTTCTTTCCCGAACAGGTTTACCGGCCGGTATTAAAAGCCGTATGTTCCCGCTCCGCAGAAAAAACCCGGGCCTTTGCCGCGCAGTGGGGATATGAAAGCACAGAAACAGATTGGCGTCAACTCATCTCCCGCCCGGATATCGATGCCATCGATATCTGCACTCCTAACGATACACATGCCGAAATAGCCATTGCCGCCGCTGCGGCAGGAAAGATGATCCTCTGCGAAAAGCCGCTGGCACGCACGCTGGCAGAATCGGAAGCCATGGTAAGCGCCGTAGAACAGGCAGGCGTTGCCAACACCGTATGGTATAACTATCGCCGGCTGCCGGCAGTAACGCTCGCCAAACAAATCATCGCCTCCGGTAAGTTGGGAAAGATCTTTCATTACCGCGCCAATTTCCTGCAAGACTGGACCATCAATGCCAGTCTGCCACAAGGCGGCGAGGGCCTCTGGCGCATGGATGCCGCCGTAGCCGGATCAGGCGTGACAGGCGATCTGTTGTCGCATTGCATTGATACTGCCCTGTGGCTGAATGGCAGCATCACTACAGTATCCGCCATGACGGAAACCTTTGTGAAAGAACGCCTGCACCAGCTCAGCGGCAAAGTGGAAAAAGTGCACATCGATGATGCCTGTTCTTTCCTTTGCCGCTTCAGTAACGGTTCGCTCGGCCTCTTTGAATCCACGCGCTATGCGCGCGGGCACAAAGCGCTTTATACCTTCGAGATCAACGGCGAGCATGCTTCTATCCGCTGGGACCTCCACGACCTGAACCGCCTCGAGTTCTTTGATAACGGTGACGCCTCTACGCTGAAAGGCTGGCGTTCCATCCATGTCACCGATGGCGATCAGCCTTATATGAACAGGTGGTGGGTGCCGGGCCTGGGCATCGGCTACGAGCATTCGTTCGTCCACCAGGTAGCCGATTTCCTGCAAAGCCTGGAAAGCGGCGCCTCCTGCTCTCCCACTTTCAGGGAAGCACTGGCAACGCAACAGGTATGCGAGGCCGTACTGGACTCCGCCGCCAGCGGCGCATGGAAAACTATTTAATTGCTAATCGTATGAAATTTTATCTTTCACTCATCGCAGCATTGTTGCTGGTCATCAGTCACCCAAGCCGCAGCACCAGCTACGACAACGGATTTGTATCCATCTTCGATGGTAAAACACTCCGTGGCTGGGAAGGCGACTCCGTACACTGGCGCGCCGAAAACGGCCATCTTGTAGGAGAAGTTACGTCTTCCAATTTACTAAAGACCAACACCTTTCTTATCTGGAAAGGCGGTCAGCCAGCGGATTTCGAGCTCACCTGCGAGTTCCGTATCAGCGCCGGCGGCAATAGCGGCATCAACTATCGCAGCGAACTTGTCCCCGATGTACCGCATGCCCTCAAAGGCTACCAGGCCGACATCGACGGCGCCAACCGCTACACCGGCCAGAACTACGAAGAAAGAGGCCGCACTACACTTGCCTATCGCGGACAGCGCACTACCATCCCGCCCCCCGCCACCAGCTTGCAGGATGGCATCAAAAACAATGCATGGACGGCCGCCATCGTTACCGGCTCACTCGGCAGTGCAGAAGCTCTCCAGACACTGATCAAAAAAGAAGACTGGAACAAATGCCATCTCATCATAAAAGGCAATCACCTGCAACATTACATCAACGATGTGCTTATGAGTGATGTTACTGACAATGATCAGGTGAACGGCAAGCGCAAAGGCTGGCTGGGCCTGCAATGCCACGTAGGCGGCCCGATGAAGGTAGAGTACAGGAAGATCATGCTGAAGCAGATCAGGGGGTGATATTTTGAGGAGGACGCGGAATGCGTCCTCCAGTATTTTTAGCGCAGAAAAAAGGCTGAAGCCATCATTCTCTTTTCAAACTCTTCACCGGATCAGCCATGGCCGCTTGTATCGCCTGGTAGCCTACTGTGAGCCAGGCGATAACCTCGGCTATCAAAATAGTGGATAGAAATATGCCGGCGCCGATATGAATCCTGTATGCAAAATTTTGCAGCCATTGATGCATAAAATAATAGGCCAGCGGAGCAGCGATCAGAAAGGCCAGGCCAATCAGCAATGTAAATTCTTTAGAGATCAGGTAAACGATATGCAGCACTGATGCCCCCAGTACTTTCCTGATGCCTACTTCTTTGGTGCGCTGCACTGCCATAAATGCCACAAAGCCATACAATCCCAAACAGGAAATAAAAATGGCAATGCCTGCAAACACCTTATACAACTGGGCAAGCTGACGTTCCTGCTCATAGAAGCTGGCGATCTTGTCGTCCAGGAACTGGAATTCAAAAACAAAATCAGGCGTTGTTTTATTCCAGATCTTTTCTATAGCCGCCAACGTTTGCGGTATGCCCTGCGGTTGTATTTTTATATTGAGTATGCGGTACACCATTTTGAATGAACCCAGGGCAATAGCATTCCTTTCTGTTTTCATAGAGCTGCCATTGAAATCTTTCACAACGCCCACCACAGGTGCAACGATGCTGCCATCTCCAAAATTTATCTTCTTACCCAGTATCTCCTCCGGATTTTTAAAGCCCAGTTTCCGCACCATCAATTCGTTCACCACAAACCCATTGACGGTATCGGCAGGCTGATATGGGCTACCAGCAATGAACGGGATGTTGTACGTTTTAAAATAATCAGCGTCGGCCCATTTAAAATCAGCCTGAAATCCGGATTTCTTTGCGGCATTGTCGAATTTGAAATCGCCATCCCAATGTGCTTTATCCATCGGGCTGAAGGCGCTCAGGCTCACATTTTTTATACCGGCCTGTTGTTGCAATGCTGTTTTCAATGTTTCCATTTCAGACTGACGTGCGCTATCGTTGGCAAGGGGCACCGTAATGATGGCGTCTTTATCAAAGCCCATATCTGCATGCTGAAAGAAATTCATCTGGCTCACTACGATCAGCGTTCCGATGATCAGAGTTTGTGCGATGGTAAACTGAAAAACTACCAGGGTCTTTCTCATGGAAAGCCCGCCTACCGCTTTGTTCGTCAATTTATTCTTCAGTACCGATATGGGATGGAAGCCAGACAATACAATGGCTGGATAGAAGCCAGACAGCAATGTAACCGCCACCAGGATGCTACATAAAAATGCCAGCAGCGGAAAACTGAACGATATCGCCACCGATGTTTGCAAAAGGTTATTGAGCAGGGGCAGTCCGGCGAAAGCCAGCACTATAGCCACCACAACGGCGCCCAGCGTAATAAGAAATGTTTCACTCAAAAACTGGATCACCAATTGCTGTTTGCTGCTGCCCAGCACCTTCCTGATGCCCACCTCTTTTGATCGGTTCACAGATTGTGCAGTCGCCAGGTTGATAAAGTTGATGCAGGCAATAATTAAAAGGAACAAACCTATCAGGCTCAATGCGGTGATCAGTTCTTTGCTGAATGTTTTTTCGCTGTACGTCCCGAACCTGCTATCATAGTGTATATTGCTCAAGGGCTGCAGTATATAGCCCTGGTTCGCATATTCAACAGGGGTATGCCTTTTTACAAAATCTTTGAGGTCATTGTCAAATTGCTGCGCGGGCATGTTCGGGGGAAGCACAACGAAGGTGTTTAAAGATCCATCCTGTCCTACCCAATCCCTCATCATATCTTCATGTTCGGAAGTTTTAAAAGACAGTACCACCTTCAGGGGAAAATCCGTATTGACAGGCACATTCTTCAGGATACCGGTGATCTTGCAAACCTGGTTATTATCATACCTGATGAATTTACCGATGGCAGTATGCCAATCTCCAAAATATTTTGTGGCTATCTCCTCTGTGAGTACGGCTGTATTGGGTTCCGACAAGGCTGTTTTTGGATCGCCTGCAAGAAAAGGGAAATTGAATATGTTGAAAAATTCAGGCTCTGCATAAAACACGCTTTCCTTAAATTTTTTCTGTGATGCATTTATTTTATCATCCGATAAAATGATTTGCTTTTCCGCCCTTGCATAGATGCGGGCCACCTGTTCCAATTGCGGATAATCCATTCGCAGCCCTTCTGCCACCGGATAGGCGCTGGCTTTTGAATAGCTCATCCCGTTCGGTGTTTTAGTGGCAGCCACCACTCTATATATGCGCTCCTTGCGCTGATGAAAATTATCAAAGCTGGTTTCGTATTGAATCAACAGGAAGATGAGCAGGCAAACAGCAATGCCCACTGCCAACCCGATCGTATTGATGGCAACATAGGATTGATGACGGCGTAAATTTTGCCAGGCGGTTTTCAGGTAATTTTTAAGCATAGTGGTAACCGTTTTTTTGCTTTCAGCAAGAATAACCTGCCCAGGGCGCCAAGAAAAGTGCCATCTGATCCTCTATTTTAAAACCAACAAAATATGATTTTACAAAAAATAATATGTGTGCGCTTTCGATACAGTGATTGTTCGTTTATAAGAATACGAAATATATTTTCATACAAGTTACAGAGATATGAACACTTTTGCCGGGGCATTACGCAGGAACTTTGTTGTACATAAAATCATGGCAAATGAAAATCGTATTGACCGGATCGCTCGGAAATATCAGCAAACCACTCGCAGAGATACTGGTGCAGGAAGGCCACCAGGTCACGCTCATCAATCAACCAATGACGCAGTGTGAAATACAAATAGGTTACCTATTCAGTGAGCTTATCATTTATTAGTTCAATAAATTTCTTCTTACTACTTGAATCATCCGTCAAACCAGCAGCACTATACACGATGTGACTGTGCGTATCCATTAACACCATCAACGGTATCTTTCCTATATGATATCTGTCCTTCACCTGATCAATGTGCAAACTGTCGACCCAGAGTTGCTTCCATGGCATGTTCTCTTTCTTCAAAGTTGCTAACCATGCCGTCCGGCTTTCGTCAATGGAAACGCTCACAATATTCAAGCGGCTGGAAGAAAACTTCGCGTGTATATTCCTGATCTCTGGAATTTCGGCCCTACACGGGCCACACCAGGATGCCCAGAAGACAATTAGTGTTAACCTGGATGAACTATCCCTGATTGTGGAACTGTTTCCGTCAGGCGACCAGAATATATCATCCAGGTGAGACGCAGAAACTTCTTTCATCGACTTTTCGAAGAAGGATAATTCCGTAAATACTTTCCCTTTGGTAATACGTCCTTTAAAACAAGAAAGCAGGTCGTGGAACTCTTGCTCGCTATATTGATTGCGATCTTCCTGAAGCAATCGTAAAAGGTAATACGATTCCGGATAGGAAGTAGTCAGCTGCCTTTGACTCTCAAATAACGTAAGAGAATTGCTCAACATAAATTCCGCCCCCTTAACTATAAACAATAACCTGTTCTGCAATCCTCCTGAAATGCGCAAAGGGCTTACCTTTAAATGTGGAAATGGTGAGAACCCGTTATAAATTCCTGAAATCCTGATCGAGTCTCTTTCCAGCATAAAGCCATTCGTAGAAAAAGGTTTTCCATTTGGAGCCAAAACTGTATCCGAGTCAAACATCAATGGCTCAATCCTGCCCTGTCTGTTGAAATACAACTGAGCAAATAATGGTTCAAATTCTTCATTCACCTTAAGATGGAAAGAGAAATTTCCTCCTTTAACTACAGCGGAATCAATTATTACATTAGGATGGTAGATATCACTCAAAAACAACTGGCCGTCTGGCAAATTTTTAACACGGCCCTCCAATACCACTTCACTATTCTTATCACGCCGGTTGCAGGATATCGTCATGAGAATAATGACCGCAATTGCCGTTAAGAAAATAGATCTCGGACTCATAATGTATCTACACATTAAGGTAATCTTAATTTTTTTCATAATTTACAATCTGGGAGATCAAATGCATTATATAATATACTTCAGGTTTTCGACATTATAGAATTGAACACATAATTATTAAAACAGCTATCAAGCGCGATAGAAATAACTGATAATTTAACTTAAAGTTCGCTAATCATGAATTTCAAACTGATCGTATCATTCTTACTTTTAACTAATTGCTTTGTTGCATTTAGTCAAGACAAGAGATCTGAAAAATCAAAAAAACACGACATGACTATTACTGAGAAAGGCTTAATTAAGATATCCGTGATGTATCCTTATGCCGAGGGTAAAACCTTTAATATGGAGTATTATGAAACTAAGCACATGCCCATGGTAGCGCGTGTTTTAGGGTCAAATCTGGTTAAATATACTGTTGAAAAGGGGCTTCCCGATGGTGTTCCCAACCAGCCTTTACCCTTTATAGCCATTGGCACATATTATGTAAAAAGCCTGAGTGATTATCAAGCGGTGATCACTCCGAATAGAGATGCGATTCGTGCAGATTTTGTAAACTTCACTAATATCATTCCTGTCATTTTTGTGAGTGAAGTCATAAAATAAAACTGGTTTTTATCAAAACAAATTTCTAATCTACTTTTATTTTTCAATTGTTGTTGGAGGTGGTATTATGCCGCAGAGCCTCAAGTATATTGCCATCTGGCCATAGTGTTCATTCGCATGGGTGAGTGCATAAAAGATCAGATCAAGACGTGGCAGTTTACGCCACCTGAACTCCATCATATCCATGGCATTGCGGTCATTGATAGTAGCTATCGCCTTACGACCAATAGCAAATGAACTTTTCAGGTATGCGATGACTTCTTTCTTAGTGGTAATACTTTTAGGCCCATTGACATCTTCAATATCAGCACGGACAGAATCTCCCGTAACCGCGCTCCAGATCAGGATATTATCCGTCGCCAGGTGCATAATCTGTCCCGCGAAACTACGAACACCTTTAAAATTGCTGCCATTGATGCGCAGCTCCTCTGGTGTAAAATTGTATTTACTCTCAGGCATCGCTTCTGCAGAAGAAAGAATGTCGCCTTCTATTTTGTTAAACAGCCTTTCTACTGCAGCGCTCATTGATGACTGCGCACTGGATATAAGAGGAAAGATAAGACAGATAATAAGCATCAGATAACGAGAAAGGATTAATTGACGCATAAAGAGGGATTATGGTAATGAAGATAAGTAAAATAATTGCCCGAACTGATGGGGTATATCAAAAAATAAAAAACCTCGCGCGTTTGCACGAGGTTTGTAAAATGCCAGTGATCCCGCTGGGACTCGAACCCAGGGCCCATACATTAAAAGTGTATTGCTCTACCAACTGAGCTACGGAATCATTCCCTTTCGTTAAGGGAGTGCAAAGATAGAAATTATTTTTTCTCTTCCAAATATTATTTGCTTCATTTCTAATTATTTACCTCTGCGGGTTTTACTGCATGCATTTCAAACGGGCTACAGCAGCGAGTTTCAGCGTTTGCTAAATTTTTCTTCCAACAGCTTCATAAAGTAGCCTCCTACCACACTACGCGCCTGGAAGCCTACTTTTTTGCCGTCTGTCGTTTCGTGCCAGTCGCTCAGTGGGACGCGTGTAGGCGTTTCCGTTACATAGCGATATACTGGTTCAATGAGCGCATCGAAAGCTGCGCGGTCATTGGCCAGCACGGCGGTCCAGAGTATCCAGTCTGATTTGGTGTAGGTCTTGCGGCTATCGAGCGGCAAGCCGAAAGCCTGCTGATGCCGCAGGTAGTAGACCACTTCTTTCTGATACACTTCCTCCGGGAAAAGGTGGAAGCCGAGTACCTTATCCCATACCAGGTTGTATTTCTGGCTCCAGGTATTATGGCCTTCGAAGGTGAGGGAGTAGTGATCGCCATCGTTGGCGAGAGCAGTCCATTTGGCGGCCATCGCTTTGGCGCTATCGGTGAAACGTGCGGCAGTAGCGGTTTCTCCCAGCTGCTGCGCAAGCATGGCATAGGCGCGCAAACCGGCGATCGCTTTCAGCGACAGGTTAGTATTACGTGCAAGATGCCCGGCGAAATCGTCGGTGCAAAGCTGGTTGGCCGGGTCGAAACCTGCGGTGAGCAAGTATTCCGCCCAGGTGCTCAAAGTTTTCCAATGTGCCTTTGCATAGCGCGCATGGCCTTCCGCACGGGCGATGGCGCCGGCGAGGATCAGCATATTACCCGATTCTTCTACCGGCATATCTTCTCCGTAAACTTGCCCGTTGGCCAATGGATAAGTGCCGAGATCGTGCGCTGCAAAGGGTTTGGTGTAACGGCCGCTTTCAGAATAATAGAAGATGCCATTCATCATCCCCTTCATCAGTTCAGGATTATAGAGCAGGTATAAGGGGGCAGATGGATAGGTGACATCAACGGTATTGATACAACCATTACTGAAATTTTCTTTGGAGAGGAACAGCAAAGTGCCGTCGGTGGCACGTACCAGCTTATGTGCGGCAATACTCTGACGATAGGCCAGCTCGCATAGTTTGGCATAAGTTTCACCGCCGGCGCGCTGCGCATCGTTATGCAATTGTTTGTTGAACGCCTCGCAACGGGCGATCACCTCCGGATAGCCGGCAGCAGCGGCATTCAGCTGCTGTTCGATCGTGCGCGATGGATCATTCTTCCACCAGGCTTTGAGTCGCTGCCCGAAATACTCGATGGCATAAATATCATCGTATCCCAACAGGAATAATTGACTTACAGGCTTCGCTCCTACTTTGCCCAGCAATACGCTGGTACCCAGCACGAGATCCTTGCGCGATGCAGTTGCCGGCGCGGGCTTGCCCTGCGCAAATAGTTGCATGGCAATACCGGCTGGCGCCACCCATTGTTGCGGATGGGAAGCGGTGGCTGTGGCCACATACATCTGTCCCCAGTCGATGCGCAGGTCGTCTCCCTTCTTTTTCAATACGGGCTGCTCTTTGCTGCCGGCCCTGAGCAGCGACAGTTTACCACTGGTGGCTTGTGCGGTCGCTACTTCCTGCGAAGGCTGATTCACACAAACATTGGTGCTGGCGCCGAAGTATACGGCCACCTCGTGCGGCGCGCCATCTTTCGATACTGCTTCATAATTGATATAAGATACCGGGCGGGATAATAAGTCGAGATCATTCAGCAGCAAGGGAGAGGTGAA
The DNA here is from genome assembly GCF_902167635.1 of Chitinophaga vietnamensis. GTDB lineage: Bacteria > Bacteroidota > Bacteroidia > Chitinophagales > Chitinophagaceae > Chitinophaga > Chitinophaga vietnamensis. The sequence continues at coordinate 151,584 of NZ_CABHMS010000002.1, read as the reverse complement.
CGTGAGTGATACCGCTGCTTTGCCACAGTCGAAATGATAGATCGTTTGGGTGGCGTTGATCGTTACGCCGGTTTGTACAGCGGCCTGTATAGGTGCGCCGGCGGATTTTTGCAAGTGGTAGATGCCGGCATCGAGGAAAGCGCCGCCGGCGGTGTTCTCGATGTGAATGGCCAGCACATTGCCTTTGGGCTTCAGTCGCTTTTTCGCGGCATCGCTGATGGGAAAGTATTGGTATTTCGATAACCATCCTTTGTGCGCATAGATCTCTTCTCCATTCATATATACGTGCACGTTATCATCGTGGTTAATGCGCAGTGCAAGGTCTTCTGCCGGAATCCGCGCCAGGTCGAAGCTGCGGCGTACCCAGAGATCGTGGCTGTTCCAGTGGGTGCCACCGGGAATGGCCTGGTCGCTGAAAGGCATGAAACCCTGTTGCCAGGAAGCATCTTTGAAGCCGGGCTGCATCCAGCCATCAGCGGGCATTTCCGTGGTATACTTTACGGATGCGCGCTGTGTTTCTGCTGTGGGCAGAACGCTGGTATAGGTCAATGATTCAGCGCCAAGTACGCGATAGGTCACGCCATCTACTTTCACCAGTCCGGTGAGCGACTGCTCCGCGCCGGTCCAGTGGCAGGTGGCGCTGGCGTTCAGCGTGTCGCTGACCGACCAGATACTGAAATAAGGATCATGCGTGATCAACGGATAAGCGGGCGCCTGCTGCTGGGCCAACAAGTGCAAACCGGGTAACAACAGGAGCAATAGTGCCGGAAATTTCTTCATAACATGGAATTGTCTAGTCTGACGAAAACTAGAAATTTTCCCCGTGGAATCATAACCGTTGATATAAAAAGATATAATTTGGACACAAATTTTACAGAGATGAGAACAGTGATACGCTTGCTGACCGGTACTTTGCTATGTACGGGCTGCCATCAGCCGCAAACAGAGGTAGCGCATGAGATGTGGTACAATAATACCAAGGCAGTGATCATTGATCAGGCGTCTGTGGAGGCCGACAGCGTGGCGTATACGTTCAATGCCGACAGCAGCCGGAAGATCATTCAGGACTATCACCAGCAACATCTGCTGATCACGCGCGGCTTTCAGCAGGGTAACCTGCAATACGAGATCTATTACAGCAAGCAGGGAGATTTTGAGTGGAGAAGAGAATTATGCGAGAACGGGCAGCCTGCCTTTGAAGGCATCTTCTATAAAAACGAGGGCTATGGCCTCACCACCTGGTACAATTGCGATGGCAATATCCGCGAACAGGGCGTGCGCCTGAAGAATGAAAAAGCCGGCGCCTGGAAAACCTGGAACGACTCTGCCCGTTCACTCCAACAAACCCGTTATACGCCTGGCCCGTCTATGGACGCTTTTCCGAAGATCAATAAATTCTAAAAAAAAGCGCAGACCCTGCGTATCGCCTTGGAGGCCCTGAGAAGCCTTGTCAGTACGATACCGGATCTACGCGTATCTTACATCTCTTTTATGAATGTTGTTGGAGGAGCGCAAAAATACATATTTGCGCGGAAATCACACAATTAATCTCTGTGTGAAAACCACTCATCCGGCACGGGTTGCAGCTTGCTGCCATTCACGCTGTATTCCAGTTTAAGCGTGAACCCGCCGCCACCTTCCACGAAGACGATCTGGAAGGGATGCTGTCCTTTTTGCAGGGCTACCTGTCCGCTTTTTGTTACCGGCGCATGCCAGCCGTCGTTGTTCACCACTTCATTGCCGCCGATATAGAGGATACCGCCGTCATCACAGGTGAGGTAGAAACTGTAGATGCCTGTTTCCGGGATGTTGATATGACCATCCAGTTTGGCGCCAAAGGCTTTACCACCGCGGCCCAGCGCCTCCGGGATGCTGGCATTGGCAGTATGTAATATGCTGTCGGGGCTGGCTTTGATCTTGGTCGCGCTTTTGAAAGCGCCCTCGTAGAAGCCCAGCTGGAGGCCGGGTTTCGTGCCTGTCGCCGCCACTGGCGCCTGGTACGATTGCTGGCGGTAGCGCAGCGTATAGATATCGCCACGGTTGCCGGCGGCGCTGAACGCCGCCACCTTCAGCGTTACGGGCTTGGTGATATTGAGCGGATGCGGCAGCTCCGGTGAATGACTATCAGGCAATGAGCCATCGGTGGTGTAACGCACGCTGAGGCCCGGTAGTGGCTTGTTCACCAGTAATTGACCACTATCTACAAACACATTATCCTCGGCAAAACCGTCGAGGTCCGGCAGCCGGTAGTGTACGCCGAGACGGTCCAGGCGGGTGAAATGTTCGTTTAGGCGTTGGAGGTAGTCGTCGTAATGCTGCTGATGTGTCCACAGCACTTCAGCGAGAGCGGTCATGCGGGGCATGAACATGTAGTCTGCACGTTTTTCGGAAGGGATCCACTCTGTCCAGATATTAGCCTGGGCGCCGATGATCGCCTTGCCTTCTTCCGGTGTCAGCATTTTGGGTACCGGCTCAAAATGATATACGTTGTATACAGCATTGCGATCAGGCGTATAATCGAAGTACAGCGGGTTTCCGGGCGTCATGATCACTTTGTTGCCATGGCGCGCAGCGGTTACAGGCGCCTGGGGCACCCAGGAGCGCCAGTACATCAGCACCGCGGTGGGGCTGATGCCGCCTTCGAGTATTTCGTCCCATCCGATCAGCTTCTTGCCTTTGGAGTTAAAGAATTTCTCCATACGTTTTACGAAATAACTTTGCAGCTCTTCTACATTCTGAATGTGCTGCGCGCGCATCAAATCCTTGCAGGCAGCGGATTGCGCCCAACTGCTCTTCTCCACTTCATCTGCTCCCAGGTGCATATAGGGAGAAGGGAACAGGGCAGCGATCTCCGTATATACATCCTCTGCAAATTTGAATGTAGCTTCATTACAGGGGCAGATAGGTGTGGAGAAAGTTTTGCCCCAACCGGTTTCAGTGCTGCAAGCCAGGTAGGGATAGGCTTTGATGGCAGCCATCATGTGACCGGGCATATCAATTTCCGGGATGATCTCGATATGGCGATCGGCCGCATAGGCGATTACATCGCGCATTTGCGCCTGTGTATAGAAGCCGCCATACAGTGTTTTACCATCTTTGTGGATGATGTGCTGCTGATCGATCGCGAAGTCAGGATTCTCTTTCGCCTTGCTCATGCATACGGAGTCCTGGTTGTTGAATTCGCGCCAGGCGCCCTGTGCGGTGAGCAGCGGGTATTTCTTTATCTCGATGCGCCAGCCCTGGTCGTCGCTCAGGTGCAGGTGCAGCTTGTTCATTTTGTAGAGCGCGAGCAGGTCGATAAATTTTTTGAGATAATCGACGGAGAAGAAATGCCGGGATACATCGAGATGCATACCTCTCCAGGCGAAGGCGGGATGGTCTTTGATGATCACGGCGGGCACTTCCAGTTTGCTCATGCTGCCCATGCGTTGTCCTTCGATGGCGGGCGGCAGCAGCTGACGGATAGTTTCCACCGCGCGGAACATGCCTGTTGGCGTTTTAGCGGTGATAAGCAGCTGTTGTGCGCCCACCTGCAGGGTATAATCTTCCTCTCCCGGCAGCTGGGTGTCCTGTTTCAGGACGATGGCGCCGGCAGCGGGTTTGGCGGCGACAGGCAAAGTGGCGCCCAGCCCTTGTGCTATCAATGATTGCAGCTGTGCTGTTTCATTGAAAAAGCGGCGGGCGTCTGCCGGCAATACCAGTTTGGTGTTGCGGGTGATGGTGAAGGTCCCGGTTTGCGGGATCAGTTCCTGGGGATAAGGGATGAGATGATAACGTGTGGTCGTTTCCTGCGCCTCCGCCATGGAAGCGCCCAGCAAGGTGCCGCATATGACGGCGCCGATGATCCTGATTCTTCTGAACATAGTAAATCGTTATAGCAAAAGTTCCCAAAACGGCAAATTACGTAATAAAGCGGGCATAAAACTGATGCGATCTTGCCTGATACTGCGGCAATCTTAGCGTGTTGGCTTTCTTTTTTTGTTTTGGGTAAAAACAGGTTTATTTGCATTGTCATGTCACTTTACATTACATCATTGAATTCGGGCAGCAACGGCAACTGCTACTATATCGGGAATGAGACCGAGGCGGTGTTGATCGATGCCGGTATCTCCTGCCGGGAAACGGAGCGCCGCATGCGACGCCTGGGGCTGTCGATGCAGCGGGTGAAGGCCATCTTTGTATCACACGAACATATTGATCATATCAAAGGTATCCCGGTGCTGGCGCGCAAGCATCAGCTGCCGGTATATATTACGGAAAGCACGCGCATCCACGGCAGGCTGGACCTGCAGGAGTCGCTGGCACGGCCCTTTACCGCTTATGAGCCGGTACAGGTAGGCGCATTAGCGATCACGGCATTTCCGAAATTCCACGATGCCGTAGAGCCGCACAGCTTTATGATCAGCGCTGACGATGTAAATATCGGCGTATTCACGGATATCGGCGCGCCCTGCGAGCACCTGGTGCGGCATTTCAAACAATGCCATGCGGCTTTCCTCGAAACCAATTACGACGAAACGATGCTGGAAAAAGGGCGATACCCCTACTACCTGAAGAACCGCATCCGTGGCGGCCAGGGGCATCTCTCCAATACGCAGGCGCTGGAACTTTTCAAAGCGCACCGGCCGGCATTTATGAGTCACCTCTTCCTCTCCCACCTCTCGCAGGACAATAACAATCCCGAGCTGGTGCTGGAATTATTCCGCCGCGATGCAGCCCATACGGAAATCATCGTGGCTTCGCGGCACGTTGAAACAGCGGTGTACCGTATCGGCAATAACGTATATCCGTCTGCGTTAGTACCCCAAGCCGGCCAGCAGCTTGGCTTTCCAAATTTTATTTGAAAAAAATTTGGAGGTAATAAATAATTTCCTACTTTTGCGCTCCCTTCACGGGAATGATTCCGTAGCTCAGTTGGTAGAGCAATACACTTTTAATGTATGGGCCCTGGGTTCGAGTCCCAGCGGGATCACAGAGAATCTTTAAAACCTCGCGCATGGCGCGGGGTTTTGTTTTTTTAGCTGAGTTCCTTTTGCATAACCCCGGTTTCTGTGATGCTAACTACAAGATGTAGCGTTACTTCTGTAAATTTTCCGCATCAATGCAAATGACGGCCTCGTAAGTAAGGATAATATAAAAATTTACAGTCCATGTTTTAACCACATATAGATTTTCAGAAATTTTTTTTGCCGGAAGCGGGTTCATCTTTTACTGGCATTAGTATGTGCAGTAGTCATTGTGGACATTTAGATATCAGTAAGGTCGAAGGCCGACTTCTGTTGTCCTGGCGGGATCACATTTAATCGATAAAACCCGCGCCGGGAGCGGGTTTTATTTCTTTATTTCCTTTTCATAAACTAATTACCAACCTCCGCCACCGGCTGCCAACCATGTTCACCTTTCCTTGTCACAGGTGTAATTTTCTCATGCAGATAACGGAACACTACAAACAATACCGGGATAATGAAAAGCCCCAGCACTACGCCGCTCAGCATCCCGCCGGCGGCGCCGATACTGATGGAATGATTACCCTGCGCTGAAGGCCCTGTGGCGCGCATCATCGGAATCATGCCGGCTATAAAAGCTACAGAAGTCATAATGATAGGCCGTATTCTCACCCGTGCGGCCTGTATGGCCGCTGACACTAACGATTGTCCGGCCAGCCGGCGTTGTATGGCATATTCCACAATCAGGATCGCATTTTTTGCTAACAAACCAATCAACATAATTAAAGCCACCTGTACATAAATATTGTTATCAATGCCAGCCAGCCTGATCGCCACAAACACACCGATCACACCGGCAGGAACAGACAACAACACCGCCAAGGGCATGATATAACTGTTATACTGGGCCGCCAGCAGGAAATATACAAACAACAACGATAAGAGGAAAACACCAATGGCCTGACCGCCAGATGAAATCTCTTCTTTAGTCACCCCGGAGTATTCATAGCCGAAGCCGGCAGGTAATTGCTGCGCCACTTCATCTACTGCCCTGATGGCATCTCCGGTGCTATAACCGGGCTTGGGCATGGCCATCACACCAATGCTGTTAAAAAGATTATACCGGGTAACGGTTTCAGGGCCCATCACTTCCCGGAGATCTACCAGCGAATGGATAGGCACCATTTGTTGAAGGGCGTTTTTTACGTATATCCCTTCCAGTGAGGCCGGCTCCGAGCGGTCTTCTTTCCCTGCCTGTACCATCACCCTGAAATATTTCCCGAAGCGGTTGAAATCTGATACCTGCACACTGCCAAAATACGCCTGCATTGTTTGCAGTATATCTTTCTCGCTTACCTGCAACTGCGCCGCTTTGTCTTCGTCTATCCGCATCTCCAGCTGTGGATAGTCGGCGCGGAAAGAAGTAAAGGCCATCGCGATTTCTTTTCTTTTATTAAGCGCCTCGAGGAATTTCGCAGATACTTCGCCAAATTTATCCAAAGCGCCACCTGTTCTGTCTTGCAGCACAAAATCCAGACCTTCTACATTGCCAAAGCCAGCTACCGTAGGTAGCGTAAAAACGATGAAGCGCGCTCCTTTCACGGCTTTCAGACGCTGACGGATCTCGTCCATGATGCCGTTGATGTTGTTATTACGGCCACGTTCCCCATCTTTTTTAGGTACATAAAACGCGGCGCCGGAAGAAGGGCTGCTGGCGCCCGTGAAGATATTGACCCCTGAAACAATGTTAAACACTTTCCTCGATTCCATAGGACTGATCGCTGCGGAAACAGCTTTCAGCACGGATTCCGTTCTATATAGGGAAGAGCCGGGAGGCAGGTCTACCGCTATCACGCAAAAGCCGATATCTTCCGATGGTATAAAGCCTGTGGGTGTTTTACGCATCAGTATCAGCGTGCTTGCTATCACCAGCAACAATCCGGCAAGACTGACCCATTTATGTTTTATCATCTGCCGCAATGCTTGTCCATAGCGCCTGGTCAGCTTTTCAAATGCGATATTAAAACCGGTGAAGAAACGTTGTTGAAAAGTGGTAGCCTGCCCGTTGGCGTGCGTATTTTTAAGGAACAATGCGCTCAGGGCCGGACTCAATGTCAACGCATTCACGGCGGAGATGAAAATGGCGATAGCCAGCGTAAAGGCAAACTGGCGGTAAAACACGCCCGCAGAGCCTTTCATGAATCCTACCGGTAGAAAAACAGCCGCCATCACAAGGGTAATGGAAATGATAGCGCCAGTAATGTCATGCATGGCCGATAAGGTGGCCTGACGGGGCGACAGCGCCCCATGTTCCAGCTTTGAATGGATGGCTTCTACTACCACAATAGCATCATCCACCACAATCCCTATGGCCAGCACCAGCGCAAACAATGTTAACAGGTTGATGGAAAAACCAAATACCAGCATAAAGAAGAAAGTCCCGATAATGGCCACCGGCACCGCGATAGCAGGGATCAGCGTAGAACGGAAGTCCTGCAAAAACAGGAACACCACCAAAAACACGAGTATGAAAGCCTCCACCAGTGTATGTATTACCTGGTCTATCGACCGGTCCAGCATTTCTTTGGTATAATACAAGGTTTGATGATGTAGTCCTTCAGGGAATTTCTTCTCCGCTTTTCGCATGAGTTCTTCTACCTTTATTTGTATCTCCCGGGCATTGGAACCTGGCAACTGCCATACCCTGAAGGTGATGGCTGGTCTGTCTGTAACGCCGGCCGGAATACCGTTCAGCATATTAAAGCTGCCATAGGTATAGGAGCCCAATGCTACTTTGGCGATATCTTTCAGCCGCAGCAGGGAGCCATCGGGATTAGACCTTATAATCATATTTTCATATTCTTCCGGCCTGTTGTATTTGCCTTTGTACCCGATCACATATTCAAAGGCAACAGGGCTGTTTTCTCCCAGGCGGCCCGGCGCAGCTTCCAGGTTTTTACTTTGGATTGCGGCCATCACTTCCTGCGGCGTAATGCCGTAGGCGGCCATCTGCGCGGGATTCAGCCATATTCTCATGGCATAGTCGTGGTTGCTGCCATATACGTCCACATCACCTACACCGGCTATACGACGTATTTCAGGAATAATATTGATCTGGGCGTAATTGGTCATGAAGGTAGGATCGTATCCTTTCTTTTCATCCCCGTAGAGGTTGAGCACCATCACCAGCCCGTTCTGTGCCTTGCGGGTGGTAATGCCCGCCTGCACTACTTCCGGCGGCAGCGAGCCGATAGCGGAGGCCACTCTGTTTTGCACGTTTACAGCAGCCATATCGGGATCTGTGCCGAGTTTAAAATAGATGGTGATGATCAGCGTACCATCATTACTGGAAGATGAACTCATGTAGATCATATCTTCCACACCGTTGATAGCCTCTTCCAGTGGCGGCGCCACCGAACGTAATAATGTGCCGGCATTCGCTCCGGGATAATAGGCCCTCACCTGCACCATCGGCGGGGCGATATCCGGGAAACGCTCTATCGGCAGGTTTTTCAGCCCCACTATACCCAGTATCACCAGAAGAATAGAAACAACTGTGGCCAGCACAGGTCTTTCAATAAATTTTCTAAACATCTTATATTTTTTTAACAATAAATGGCTGCATAAATAGGAAGGATTCCTTACAATATGATTTTATGGAGATAAACAGCTATTGCGCTTGCGGGTGGATATGCGCCCCCTCCTGCAGGGTTTCCAGGTTTTCCAGCACAATGCTGCTGCCTTTGTCCAGGCCCTGGCTGATGAGGTAATGGTTACCGGTAGTACCGGAAATAGTGATCTCCCGTTTATGTACCCGGCCGCTATCATCTACAATAAAGGCAAATGTTTTATCCTGTACTTCCAGGGTGGCGGCCTGCGGAATAGCAAGCGCCTGCGGGTCGGTAAACTGTAGTCTTATTTTCCCGGTGTTGCCAGCGCGCAACAAATGCTCCGGGTTGGGAAAACTGGCCCTGAGCGTGATAGCGCCGGTAGTCTTGTTAAACACACTATTGACCATATCCAGCTGCCCCGGCGACGTATATTCTTCTCCGCCAGCCAGTATGAAGTATACAGGTCGCGCCTTGCGCAACTTCTCTTCTATGCTGTTACCTGGAAGATGTTGCTTGAGTGTTACCAGTTCCTTTTCGCTGAGAGAGAAATAGACATGCACATTTCGTATATCCGACAACGTTGTTAATTCGCCCGCATCGCCAACGCTCAGCAGGCTGCCGGCTTTTTTATTCAGCCGCCCTATATAGCCGCTGAACGGCGCGCTGATGAGCGTATGATTCAGGTTGATCCTGGCGTCTGCCACCAGGGCTTCCGCCTCTTTCACCCTGGCCTGAGCCAGCTCGTGATTTGTAGTGGCTGTTTTGAGTTGCAACCCGGCCACCACTTTGTGCTGTACCAGCGGGGTCACTTTCTCTATTTCCAGTTCGGTATTGGCCAGGGTGGCTTTCGCAGCCAGCAGTGCGGCATTGGCCTTATTCAGCTGTTCGCGGTAAGTGAAATCCTGTATCTTGAAGAGTGGCTGACCAGCCGCCACAAAGGCGCCTTCATCTATGTAAATTTTTTCGAGTACCCCGTTTACCTGCGGCCTTATTTCCACGTCTGCACCGCCTTCTACGGTGGCAGGGTATTCATTGCGGATAGTGACGGTATCACTACCCACCCTGGCCACTTTCAGCGAAGGTATCGTTGTTGAGTCAACAGTCCGCTCTCCGGATGAGCATGCAGATAGCAGCACTACCACCCATGGTAGCGTAAAAGCAATCGTTTTCATAAAATATCTGTTATATTTTTTCAGTGTACCTGATCAATCGATATATATCGATTGATCAGACAAAAAATAAATCGATAAATTTCGATTAATAATTAAGAAAAAAAAATCGATCGATAAAACGGATGGTTATTAATACAAAAAACTGTTCAGATAAAAAGCATACTCACCAAATGATTCCTTATTGATTTTGTATTTGGTATTACGTCCGTCTTTCTCAAAAAAAAGCAGGTCGGCATCCACCAATTGCTTCAAATGGTGGGAAACAGTGGATTGCGCCAGATTAAACATTTCTATCAACTCCATACACACCATCCAGTCATTCTTCTTTCTAATAGCTTCCACTATCTTAAGACGGCACGGGTCTCCTAATGCCCTACCCATCAGCTCCAGCTTTTTGCTGTTGACACGCTTATTCATACAACAATATTAATCGATAATCATCGATAAAAAAAATCATTTTGACAAAGTTATCATGAAGGCATAAAAAGGATGGAGTCAGGCCAATCTATACGAAAAATAGATATAATGTTTTGTTAACATGGCATTAATGTTCTATAAATTACAGACAGGTAATTTTGCTGTTTGAATTTTAAACCATCATAAAATGATGAAACACGCTATCTGGTTATTCTGTATTACGTTAGGCATGCTGATGTGTTCGGAGGGATTTGCACAGTCCACCCTGGCAGATCTGAACGGTCAAGTAAAAGCAAAGGACGGCACCCTGATCCCAGGTGCATCCATTACTGTAAGGAATGAATCCACTGGCTTTACCAGCAGGACCCAATCAAATACCAAAGGCCACTACACCTTTAAACAATTGCCACTCGGCGGTCCTTACACCGTTACGGTATCTGCAATTGGTTTTGGCGCCCAGAAAAAGCAGGACTATAACCTGAACCAGGGAGATGTGCTTCAGGTAAATTTTGACCTGGAGCAATCTGTTTCAAACCTTGACGCTGTTACCATTGTCTCCACCTCCAATAAAAAAGCGATCGTGAATGCAGGCGCTGCTACTACCATCACTCCTACTGATATGAGCAGATTGCCTGTTAACGGAAGAAACTTCGCCAACCTGGCGGCGCTGTCGCCGCTCACCGGTAACGGCGGTAGCATCAGCGGACAGCTCGGATCTGGTACCAACTATACTATCGATGGTATGACGGCAAAGAACCCTACTTCTGCCGGCCCTACTACCTCCAGAAGCGGTGCGCCTTATTCTATCTCTATTGAAGCAGTACGCGAGTTTAAAGTGGTTACCAACCAGTATGATGTTACACTCGGCAGATCCGGCGGCGGCACCGTAAGCGCTGTTACCAAATCAGGCACCAACACGGTTTCCGGCTCGGTGTTCGGCTATGGCCGCGCTAACTGGTTGTCCAGCCCCTATGATATACGCGGCAACAAAAGGAACAACGACTACTCTACTTACCAGTTCGGAGGTTCCATCGGCGGCCCTATCATCAAAGATAAGCTCCACTACTTCTTTGCATGGGATCATCAAACAGATAACCGCTCGCTCGTAATTGCAGATGTACAATCTAATTCCGACCAGCTGGTGTATAATGTGACCAGGAACGTATTGGATACATTCGTGGATATCGCCAGAACAAAGTATGGCGTTTCCAACCATGCGCAATATGGCTCTTTCGGAAAAACACGTCAGTCTGATGCCGGCTTCCTGCGCCTGGACTGGCAGATCGATAATAAGAACCTGCTGACCATCCGCGACAACTATACTAATGATGTCAACAAACTCGGACTGATCGATAATACTGCCATCGACCTGTATGAGTCTACCGGTAACGATTTCAACAAAGATAACAGCCTGTTGGTAACGCTGCGGTCTACCATGAGCGCTAAAGTTACCAACGAGTTAAAGTTACAGCACCTGTACACCTGGCAAGCGAGCAGACAAAATGATGAATTACCTGGCCCGCTTCCAAGAGCGATCGTTGAAAACGTCACCTCTGTATTGTCTGACGGATCTACCAAGTCTACCAACATTCAGATCGGAGGACATCGTTTTGGCCAGGAAGGATTTACCAACAACGTATTCCAGCTGACTGACAACCTGTACTACAACACAGAAAAAATTAACTATACCTTCGGTATCGACCTGATGTACACACACGCCAAATCACTGTATGGCAGCGAGGTAAACGGCCGATATGTGTACAGAGGCCTGGATGCTTTCCGTAATAACACACCATACGCCTTCTATCGCGAAGTACCATTGGTAGCCGATCCCAGCGTAACTTCCAATATCTTCAATGGCGGTATCTATGGCCAGTTGCAAACAGACCTGGGCAAAGGCCTGAGCCTCACTGCCGGCCTGCGTTTCGACATGGCTACTTATCCCAAGGCTCCATTCAACCAGGACCTGTATAATGCACTGAACTTAAGCACCAACAATGGTATCAAGTCTTTTGTAATACAACCCAGGTTCCAGCTGACCTGGGATGTGAACCAGCAGCATACGGATTATATCAAAGTGGGCGCAGGTATATTCAGCTCCGATATCAACAACTATATGCTCATCAACAACCTGACATTTGATGGCAAACATTTCGGAACGGCTAACCTCAACGCCAGCTCTGTAAGTATCCCTTCTCCTGATTTCGCGGCATTCAGAAAAGACCTTTCTACCGTACCTGCTTTTACGCAGTACCAGCTGCCAGTTATCAACTACACAGGCCCTGACGCTAAAATACCTGTTGTTTACAAGGCGAATATCAACTACACCAAATATATCACCAGCCGCCTGAGAATGGGTATCTCCGCTTACCTCACCTATGGCCGCAACAACTATTTCTACATAGACAAGAACATGGTGGAAACACCTTTCTTCACGATGCCGAGTGAGGCCAACCGCGGCGTATATATTCCTTTAGACAAGATGAACACCAGCGGCGGCAGCGGCAACTACCTGGATGGCAGGATCAGCAAGGCTTTCGGCAGGGTGCTGGAACTGGTTAGCACCGGTAAGAACAATACCTACACTTTCGTATATGACATCAACTACCGTTATTTTAAAGATGGTAGCATCACCGCCAGCTATACCTGGAACGATTCCAAAGATAATTCCTCCTACAATGGTAACGTTGCCAATACAGCTACTTTAAGCTTACCGGTAGCAGATGATCCACGCAACCTGAGTAAAATGACTTACTCCGATTTACAGTTCCGTCATAAGGTAGTATTCTATGGTACATCGCCTTCCTTCGCGGGATTTGTGTTCGGCGTGCGCTTCTCCGGCATCGGCGGCACCCGTTACAGCCTCTTGTCTGGCGTAAACAGCAACCAGGATTTCGTAAGCGGCACCAACGACCTGGCTTATGTATTCAACCCGAGTGATCCCTCAACGCCTGCCGCTTTGAGAGACGGTTTGATCAAGCTGTTAAATTCAGACGCAGGCGCCAGCTTCAAAAAATATGTTGAAAAATCAGAGGGTAAAATTGCGGAAAGAAACGGTGGTATCAATGGTTTCTACGGCACCTTCGATTTAAAACTGGCTAAGTCATTCAAGGTTACCAAAAGAAGTGGTTTCGAACTTTCTGTAGATGTTTTCAACTTCGCAAATTTGTTGAACAAGAAATGGGGCGCCAGCCATAACTTCGGTAATACCGCCTTATACCGTGCTTCTTCATTCAGCAAAGAAACCCGCTCGTACAACTATTCTGTTAATACCAGCGGTATTGCAGCGCCAGGTGGAGATCCTTACCAGGTGCAGTTAGGAGTAAGGTACTTCTTCTGATAAATAAATAAACAAATAAATCGTTGTTGTCGCCAGGCTGAAGTTTCACTTCGGTCTGGCGACAGCTATTTCAGGGCATTAATGTTTGTGAGGAAAGAGGTTTTAAATTATCTTGCCGGAGGCTGGGAACAAGGACCACCAACTCGTTTTCAATCTCTTCAATCTAGTATCATGGAATCTATTGTGTTTACACAGGCACAAGCCCGCAAGATTATTCTCCATGCGGCTGGTCTTGCCCGGAAAGCGCCGTTCGGCACGGGTATCGAAGCCGTTTATCAATTGATCAACCATTTAGGTTTTTTGCAACTGGATACGAACTATGTGGTGGAGCGCGCGCATCATCACGTGCTGGCCACGCGCATTCCCGGCTATCAAACAGCCTGGCTGCAGGAGCTTTGCGACGAAGGCCGCATCTTTGAATACTTCACTTCTGATTCAGGTTATCTTCCGGATATTGACTTCCGCTATTCCCTCCCTGTGAAGGAAGCATATGTCAATAACCGGAAAGCGATGACGCCGGAAGAAATCCGGCTGATGGCCGTTGTGCTGGACCGTATAGAACGCGAAGGGCCGCTGATGGTGAGCGATTTCGAAAACGACCGGCGGGAGGCCAGCACCGGCTGGTGGGACTGGCGCCCCGCCAAGGTAGCGCTGGAGCGGCTTTACATGGAAGGGCAGCTAATGATCAGCCGCACCAAAACTTTCCAGAAAATATATGATCTGCCCCTGAACTTATTACCACCGGAAACAGACCTGCGCATGCCTTCAAAAGAAGAATTTGCCAGGTATATTATCCGCCGCACACTCGGCGCATTGGGCATCGCCTATGTGAAAGAGATCGCATGGCGGGCGCGGCGCGTAAAAGGAAACCTGGTAAAAAAAGAACTGGAAAAAATGGTAGCTGCCGGCGAAGTAAAGCTGGTAGCGGTAGAAGGACTTAAAGGCGCACCAATGTATATGCTGCCGGATCAGGAGGTGAATATCAAATTGTCCAACGATGTCTTCATCCTCTCTCCCTTTGATATCCTCAATGTTTTCCGTCACCGGTTAAAAGACTTCTTCAATTTCGACTATCAGGTGGAATGTTTTGTACCTGCCCCCAAGCGCCTGTACGGCTACTTCTCGCTACCAGTGCTGTATGGCGATACCTTTATTGCACGGATGGATGCCAAAGCCGACCGCAAAGAAAAAGTGCTGATCGTCCATAACCTGCACTTTGAAAACCTTGATCTCAAAGAAACCGTTATTGAAAAAATTATTCAGTCGCTGAAAACCTTCATGCAATTCAATCAATGCCGGAACATCGACTTCAAAAAAACCAACCGGCCAGGTTACCTGAAAACCATACGGAAAGGCTTTCCGGGCTAAAGGCTGCTTTCAAAATTTTGTTTTAAAAAATCGAGAATATCGCCGGGGAGCTGCTGGTGAAAGGCTACTCTGTCAAAACCGGGCGGATCGGTAGCAGGAAGAAAACCGGGCGTTTTCATCGCAGCCGGGAAAGGACTCTGAAAAGAAAAATGCCCCGCATTTTTCACTTTGGTAAAGCTGACTAATGAAGGATCAGTGGCTATTCTTAAAATAATTTCCGCATTCCAGGCAGGCGTAACAGGATCATGTTCTGCGGTTAGCAGCAGCACAGGACAGGAGATCTGATTAGCGGGATGATTGAACCATCCGGCGGCCGGCGCCAGCAGCACAATGGCTTTCACCCTGTTATCATGCTCCACTTCCACAGGATCGCCCGCTCTTGTGATGGGCTCGCCACCGGCCAGCGCCAGCGCTGTGTAGCCACCAATAGAATGACCGATCACCGCTATCTTATCAGCCGCAATGCTGCCCGATAAAAAAGATTCTTTCAATAAATGATCGATGGTGAGCTTGATATGCCGGGGCCTTAGTTGCAAATTCTCCACGGTGTTTTCCAGGCTGGTATTGTTGCGGTTATTGCCATAATGTTCAGGC
This sequence comes from Chitinophaga vietnamensis, assembly GCF_902167635.1. Lineage (GTDB taxonomy): Bacteria > Bacteroidota > Bacteroidia > Chitinophagales > Chitinophagaceae > Chitinophaga > Chitinophaga vietnamensis. Next base: position 136,136 of record NZ_CABHMS010000002.1, on the reverse strand, counting down.
ATGGCAACAATGAAACCATTTTTCGCGAGGTAAGTGCTGATGGTCCTGTAAAGCAGGTGGGAGCCGTTGTTGCCATGCGAGATCAGCACCAGTGGAAATGCGCGCCCGCTCAGTATGGGCGCATCCATGCTTACCTCCATCTCGTAAGGGCCAAAGCTCACCGGCACAGCGGGAGTATGAGTGGGATACTGTATCAGCACCGGGAACGAAATATGCTTGTCGTCATCGGTAACTTGCAGTTGCCTGCATCCCACATATACGCCGTCTTCGATTGTTTGCATCTCTTGTTGTTGAACGTTAGGTATATATCAGGAAAGGCTGCATACGCATGGCCCAATCGCCGGGATGAAGATACGGCTTTACCGCGTTAATAAAGTCCGGCAATGCCGTATCAAAGAGCGTTTCCGCATGCGGGATGCCCGACAAAAGATCCAGGTGTTTTTTACCGGATGGATTTACATGCGTAGGGTAAGCAGCCCATTGAAAATCCTGCGGATGCAGCGCTTTGATGATCCTGATCAATAGCCAGCCGGCGGCTACGGCGAGAAAAGCGGCAGGATCTGTCACATGCAGCATCACGCCGTTGCAGGTTTGTCCGGCGTATTTACCTTCTGCGGGTGTGAACACTAACGGTCTCGCATATACGCTGCCGCTAATAGCAGGAACCATCGTATTGAACAGTTGCGCCGTTTCTTCCGCCAGCAGCCAGGGAGCGCCGGCGACGCGGAAGGGCACGGCTGTTCCTCTCCCCTCGCTGCAATTGGTGGCTTCCAGGAAACAAAGCCCCGGATATAACAAGGCCGATTCAAAAACAGGGATGGCCGGCGATAAAGGCACAAATGAGGGGTTCCAGTCGGCATAAAACTGTTGCCGCTGCCAATGGGCACATGGCATCACTTCCAGCTGGCAATGAATGCGCCTGACGCTGTTGAAGTACTGCGCCAGTTCTCCCAAAGTGCAACTATGTTTTACAGGTATCGGCCAACGGCCGATAAAGCTGCTGCAATGCACTTCATCAAGCAAGGGGCCTTCTGCCAGCATCAGATTCCCCGACAAAGGATTGGGCCTGTCGGCAATGATAAAAGGGACATTGCAAGCAGCGCAGGCTTCCAGCACATGTGTGAGTGTCCACAAGTAAGTGTAAAACCGGCAGCCAACATCAGGAATATCGAATAATACCAGGTCAATATCTGCAAGGTCGGAGCGGGAAGGCGCCAGCTGCCCGCCATATAAACTGGTCACCGGCAGCCGGGTAAGCGTATCTGTTGAATGTTCCATCGCATGCCCGTCGGCGCCGGTCGTATCAAGACCATGTTCCGGTGAAAACAATTTCACGATATTAAATCCCTGCTGTAACAATGCCGCCCGCGATGGCACAAACTGATGGGTGGTGGCCGCATGATTGGTCACCAGCGCTATGCGTTTGCGCTTCCAGTGCGGCTGTTGGGCCAGTAGCACATCGACACTGTTTAATACCTTATGCATGGAGATGATTTTAAACCAATGCCTGGCCTTCAAACGCCACGCCATCCCATCCATGCGCCATAAACTGCCGGATGTTCTGATGATCTGTTCCATCAGGGTTTTTCAATACTGCCTGATAGTGTTCTGCAAATAAATAAAGCGTATCTTCTTTGGAAAGATGGTTCAATCGCGCGAAAGCAAAAACTTTGGCGCTACCCTGGTTTTGTGTAGCCTCATTATAAGCATCCCCGTTTTTAAAGGCAACAGGCTGATGGCGGTACTGGCTTTCTATCAGCTCAATCACATCTTTAAACAAGAGCTTATGGTCTTTTAACTTTCCAATCAGTGTGGTCAATTGCTCGTTCATGCGGAATCGTATTTTAAGTTAAACAGGTTATTCTTCTGTATCGGGTGTTTCTTCCAGCTGATCCTTGTCTGAACCTCTGCGCAGCTGCACTTTAGGATTGCTCTGCGTTCCGGTAACATTGAATGGTATGCCCAGAATGCCGAATGGCGGCAGGCCTACACGGCCCTTCAGGTTCAGTTTACCATCCAGGCTCACCTGCCCTTCAAAGCGCGGACGGAAGCCGGCTATACGAAGTTTGGTTCTTTCGATGGTGATGATATTATTGCTGATGCTGGATTTAATATCCACCTTGGAAACATCCGGATCTTTCATTTCTGATTTGCCGGTAGACTGGCTCACCGCGTTCATCAACTTGAAACCTTTCAGCTTGATCTTCTTCACAGACAGTACACCGCTGCCTTTCAGAGAAGGATATACCGGGTTCATATTGCCATCCAGTTTTCCGTTGAGACGATAATCCAGGCCAACGATGCCGCTGGCGCTGGCAGCGGAACTGGCCATATCGCGGAAGATCTTGATTTCATTGTACGCGCGGCGGATATCAAATTCCTTTGCCGTGATGTGATAGTCGAAAGTAGCCCGCTGTGGCTGGATACAGGCATAGCGGGCATCCATCTCCACCGGCGCGCCGATGATATTGAAACCGGTTTTGTTGAGCGCCACCCTGCCACTGTCCAGCACCACCTGCCCATGGAAACTGTCGATGTTCATGCCTTTGAAACGGACCCTGTCGGCAGCTGCATTGAGCCTCAGCGCGAGGTTGGAAGGCAGCATGATCACGCCGGAAGGCGCAGCGGTTTTAGCGGTAGTAGCGGTGGCAGCACTGTTAGTGGTCATCAGTTCATCCACCAGCACATCCTTACTTTTAAAATCGAAGGCGCCATGCAATGTCTGATTTTTTTGTGTGAGATAGCCGATCACGTTGCTCAGAAAGCCATTCATGGTGAGCTTCGTTTTTCCATAGCTGGCCACAAAAGTATCGAACCACATCTTGTCCTGATCGAAACGGAATATGCCATTGCTGATATAAAAAGGCAAGGGGAACATATCCGAGTGAAGCACGATATTCTTCACGGTCATCGTACCGCGGTTATTTAATTTGGCATAGCGGCCGGCTACGGCATCCGCCTGGGTGCCGCTGAGCGCCAGGTTAGTTTTGATGAAACCTTTCAGGTCATAGCCTTGTATCGCAAATACTTTATAGATAGCGCCCAGGTCAAGGGTTCCGTTGGAAGTAATATTATACCGGAGGTTATCAAAATTGCTAAGATCGGCTTTCAGCAGGAACGGATTCCCTTCAAACTCAAAAGATACGGGCTTTACATCTACCTTCATGGAGCTGAGCGTGCCGGTGGTATTGGTAACGGTGGCATCCACATTAATTTTCTGAATGGGCCTGGGATAATATTTCGTTTGCAGGGAACCATCGCTCATCGTAAGTTTGGCCGTGGTAACCGGGAATAATTTTTTGGCGGGCACATAGCTGCCTTTGGTATTCACATCAATATGCAATGCGCCGCTTACATCCAGGCTATCCATCGGATAGAATTGTTTGATATCCTTCAATTGCAGTACAGAAGCCAGTTGCGCGTCTACTACCGGCGCCTGTGCATTGCTGAAGCGGCAATAGCCTTTGATATAATTGCTCAGCAGGTTGGCATTGATGTTATCAATATTAAAGTGCGTATGTGCGAGATCGTTATCCGGACAATCCGCCTTTACCTGGAAGCTGATATTTTTAAGCGCTTCCGGCTGGGACTTTAATTTGAAATAACCATCCCGGAAACTGGCCGCCAGGTCAAAAGCAGGAATACTGCTGATAACCGTGTCCGGACGATGTTTGGGGCCACGGTTGATGATGCGGGTAGCATAAGGCCCATCCGCCAGCATATGCGCCTGCAAGCGGCCTTTGAGGTCAAAAGATTGCCAGCCCATGGCTTTGTTCCATTTCTCCAGGTCCAGGTCTGTATTCAGTTTGAGATGGATATCCGGCGTCCTGAGCCCTTTTATCCTTATCACGGAGCTGAAATAATCTTTATCAATATTAAAGAAGATAGAATCTACATTAACATATAAACTATCGGTATTCAATTGTACAAGCCTGGACTGAAAATTCAGGAAGAGATTTTTAATGGGCGCCGGCGCTTTGGCATTGCTGATCACGCCATCGCGGACCTGCATATTAAAGGTAAGATCAGGCTGGGTATTGGTTGCAGCAATGTACTCTCCTATCAAACTGGCATTTACATCTGCCGTGCCTTCTACGTTGGTATGCTGCATCCAGGTGAGATATTCAGGAGGCAGTGCGCCGAAAATAGCATGAAGGCTGGATTCCCTGGAACTAAGGCGGAAGTCCATCTTGTAGCCATTCTTCATGAAGGTGAAAGCGCCTTTCAATCTTACCGGCAGCTCATTTATCTTCAGATCATTTCTTTCAAAAACAAAATCCAGTGAGTTGGTATTGATCTTCGTGATCAACTCTCCTTGTAATTTTTTGGAGAGCATATAAGAGGTGTTATTATAAGTGAAATCCAGTGAGCCAATATCGATTTTAGAATAGAGATCGAAGATGGCTTTGGAAAGATCGCCCTTACCTACATAGTTCACTTCCTTCGCCTGCACGTACATGGGGAGCGATTGATCGTCGTAGATGAGATGGCAATGCTCGATCTGTATCCTTTCAATTTTCATGGAGGCGCTGCCGCTATCCGGTTTGCTGGCGGGATTGGCCGGCGCCGCTTTATATACGTTGTAATTTGGATGCCCCGTGGAATCTACCATGATGTGGATCTTGCCCTTGGTCAGGTATATCTCGTCGATGGTAACGGCGTCAGAAAATATGCTTTTCAGGTTTACGCCCAATGCTACTTCCTTGCCCGCTACAAGCGTATCCTGCTGGAAAGGCGCGCCGCCTTTCAGGCTGAAATCGTATAGGGTTAACGTTAGTGCAGGAAAGTGATTGAAGAAAGATAATCGGGCCTGGGAGAAATTGAGCTCGCCATTGATGCTGTTGTTCGCCCAGGTCTTGATCTTGCTGGCTATCGCATTGGGAAAAAGAACAGGAAGCAGGAATAACAGCGCAAGTATCGCGGCTAAAGAGATGGATATAATTTTTAATACTTTTAATGCAACTTTTTTGCTGAGGGCATTATGCATAGCGGTCCGGGTGTATATTAATTTCTATTATGGTCAGGGAACGAAGGTAATTCTTTTTTCCCGCAGGATGCCCGGCGCTGTATTATATAACTGTCACCTTCGACAGATCGGCAACGCGTAAACCCGTCAGCGCGGCGTAGGTGAGCTTATCCATCGTGGCGCCATCGAAGCAAACGGTTTTGAAAGCGAGGTATGCTTTGTTCGTTAAGGAAAAAGGCAATTTGAAAGACACCTGCCGGAGCGTGGCGCCGCTGAACGATGCATCTTTCAGCGAAGATCTGTCGAACCGCACGCCAGTAAAGGTTTGCCCGGCAAAACGACTACCCCGCAGATCGCAATGATGGAAATCAACATTACGGAAAGTACAGTTTTCGAAAAGGGTGTTCCTGAGGTCTGTCTTGTTGAGATGAACATCTACCAAACTTACGTCTCTGAACTTCGCCCCTTGTCCAGACATATGCAGCGTAGTGCGCACCAGGATGGATTTCCGGAAGCTCGCCTCTCTCAGGTCAGTGATAGAGAAATGGCAGTCAGTCAGATTAGCGCCATCGAAATTCGCTTCCCGTGCATCTACTATCTCAAATGAAGTACCGCTTAAATCAGCGCCGGCGAAGTTAGCGCCACGCAGGGAAGCAGCTTTGAACTTTCCTTTGTGCAGTACAACGCCCGCGAAATCGCTCTTTTGCAGGTCGGCCGCCGTGAGGTCTATTGGTACCTGTCTCGCCTGCGATGGGCCAGGGTCGGCGCTTTCCTTTATAACAGCGGGTTCGCTTTCGGAAAAATAATTAAGGTCTACACCCAGTATCTCCGCAAGGCGGTTGAACGTTGTGATATCCGGCATGGATTCCCCACGCTCCCATTTCCCTACTGCCTGCGGGCTGATAAATAACTGCTGCGCCAAACGCGCCTGTGATAAGCCTGTCGCCTTCCGCGCCCTGGCAATCTTTTCACCGATAATCTTTGCATCCATATATTATATCTCTAACAAGACAAAGATACCAGCTTTCATATTTAAAATATTTATTGCATTTTTATCGCCTGAAATATTCACTCAGTTATGTTAAAGTACCTATATCTGGCTAGTTTGCTGCTGTTGGCCCCTTGTATCAAAGCAGCCCCTGTACGTGATTCTATTGACATCTCTCAAGAGCAGGTAAACAAAATCATCGATTCTATCCGCAAGGCGCAAAAGTATGAAACCGGCGTGATCAAACTCCCGGGCGGAAAGGCGGAGATCAAGATACCCGCAGGGTTCAAGTTCCTGAACAAGGAACAGAGTAAATACGTTTTAACGCAGCTATGGGGCAATCCCGAGGCCAATGCCGCCAATACGCTGGGGATGATCTTCCCTGAAAAGACAGACCCATTCAGCGATAGCAGCTATGCCTTTGTAGTGGAGTATGAAGATATCGGCTATGTAAAAGATGATGATGCCGAAAAGATCGACTACAACGAGATGTTGAAAAATATACAGAAAGAGGAGAAAGAAGAAAACGCGCAACGTTTAAAAGAAGGCTATCCCAGCATTCACCTGGTAGGATGGGCGCAAACGCCGTACTACGACAAACAAAACAAGGTATTGCACTGGGCCAAGGAAATTCACTTTGGCGATCGTGATGGCGTTAACACACTGAATTACCAGATCCGTATCCTTGGCCGTCATGGCATCTTGTCGCTGAATGCGGTATGCACCATGCATGAACTGCCTCTCGTAAAGGCCGATATCGGCAAAGTGCTGCACATGGCCACTTTCACAGAAGGCAATACCTACTTTGATTTCGATCCGAAGGTCGATAATGTAGCCGCATGGACCATCGGCGGATTGGTAGCCGGTAAAGTGCTCGCGAAAGTAGGCTTCTTTGCCATCATCGCGAAGTTCCTGGCTGCCGGCTGGAAATTCATCCTCCTCGGATTCGCCGCAGTGGTGGGATTTGTGAAGAGATTATTCGGGCGCAAAAAAGACGCAGATCAACCGGAAGATACTACGCCGGTTACGCCTGCGGACGAATTACCTAATCTTTAATACAGGAAAGAGGGACAGATAACTGTCCCTCTTTTTTTTTGCTATAACTGCGCTTTTAAAAACGCAACGATCTCTTCTTTCGCCAGTACGGCAGGGCCTTCCGTGGCCATCATCAACAGGAAGGCATGACCGGCGCCGGGATAAAAAGAATAACGTGCCCGCACGCCATGCGCCATTAATCTTTCCAGCAACAGTTTTCCGTCATCATGCAGCGGGTCTGTATCAGAGCCGATGATCAGGACAGGCGGCAATGCGGTGAAATCATTTTTGATGACAGACGCCAAGGGATCCAGGCGGCGCTTATCGTCGGGTACATAGGCATCCCAAAATGTTTTCATCAGGCTGGTGGTTAATGCATAGCCTGTTGCAAACTTCTGATAAGACGGTGTAGAGAAATCGTAGTTTACCGGAGGATAAGCCACCACCAATGCTTTCAGCGGTATAGCATGCGCTTTGGCTTTCAGTGCCAGGGCCAGCGCCAGGTTTCCGCCGGCGCTGTCACCGCCAACGGCTATACGATTCGTGTCTATGTTGATATCGGCCGCATGTTCCATCACCCAGCGCAGCGCCTGGAAGGCGTCTTCCAATGGCGCAGGGAAAGGATGTTCCGGCGCCAGCCGGTAATCAACAGCGATGACCGCAAATGCGCCATCAGCGGCCAGGCGCCGGCACACGTAATCATGTGTGCTGAGGCTGCCCCTGACCCAGCCACCGCCATGTAAGAATATAAACACCGGCAATTTCGTTTCAACAGGTCGATTCCGGTATATGCGTATCCGTAGTTCCTCATTGATGCTTTCATCCGTCACCACCTGGATAACCGGGTCTTTTGTTGCGGCGTCTTTTGCCGTGAACTGTTCCAGTGCTTGCCTGAATGCGGGAAAATTTAATTGCTCCATTGCTAAAAATTATTTCACGCAAATTTGGAGGCTATTGGCTGCACCTGGTCTTTTATACGTTTTTGTGTGATACTTACTTTTAGGAAAGAAATGGAACCAGGTGGCATTGGGATCATGCCATCAATGAAGCGAGGAATGTTTTGATGATAGCTGCGAAGCGTTGCGGCTGGTCCACGTGCAAGCTATGCCCTGCTTCGGGTATTAGCTCCACCTGCAAGCTGGCATTAAGATTTTGCAGCGCCGCGGCCACATCAGCAGATACCACACCTTTGTCGCCCGATATAAGCAGGCTTGGAATGTTGATCTTGCGCACCAGCTCCTCGTAGTCGGGATTGGGCGGCCTCAGTACCTCAAAAGCTGCCATGCTGGTTTGAAGCCGGGCGCGGGCAAACAGGGTAAGATTTTCCTGCGATCGCTGCGGATGCCTGGTGCGCGCTGCTGCCACCAATGCTTCCAAGGGCATATCCAACGCTTTACGATGCTGCTCTGCCACGTCACTATCAAATACTTCGCGTTGCATTTCGGGATGCAGAAATGTTGGATCAGCCAGTACCAGGCCACGGAGCAGGTCGGGCCGGCGGCCGGCCACCACCGCGGCTGTCATCCCTCCCATGGAATGCCCGATCAGCACGGGTTTACGAAGCGTCAGCGTCGCTATCAAGCCAATCACATCATCCGCATGATCTTCATATCGATATCCTGAATCAGGCGCACTGGAACAGCCATGCCCTCTGGCATCCGGCATGATCACATCATAGGCCTGTTCCAGGCTGCGCGCCAGGTCCGTCCAGCACAGGCCATTCGTCATGAGCCCATGCAGCAAAATCAGAGGCGGCTTGTCGCCACCTGTTCTGGTATAATGAATGTGGATGTTGTTTGATTCGCAAACTGCCGAATGCCAATGGGTCATTTTATTTTTTGTGTAGATTCCGGATAAAGTTAATCACTAAGAAGCCTCGCTTATCATCTCAACAGAAATTTCCCATAGCCGCTGCGCCTGCACCGGATCTATAGCATATGCCTTCACTCCGGCAAAAGTAACTTCATCATGCGCGCTAAGCGGAGCGATGTTACAGTCCTCACAATACACGCCTCCCTTGTTATTCAAGAGTGGCGAGGTGGCGGCCCACACTTGTGTGGCGGCGCCTTGTGGCGTTGTTTTAAAACTGCGGTCCGCAGGGTTTCCGTTTGTATCGAGCCAGCCCTGCGCTATCATCTCTTCTCTTGTCAGAAAACGTTGCAAGGGCGTAAAGATCTTCCCGGGATGTGTGGCAAATGAACGGATGCCATCGGCCTGCCCGATAGTATCCAGGTGAACAGCGAAGAGTGCATTGGCCGTTTTTGACTGTGCATAGGCCATCCATTTATCATAGCCGGTGTTAAAATGTATATCACGCCAACGGATATCCGATAAATGATGACCTGCGGAAGAAACGGAAATCACCCGCGACCCGCCCTGCAATGCCGGCCACAGTGCTTGCACAAGCAGGAAATGCCCCAGATGGTTGACGGCAAAATGAGATTCCCATTTTCCCGTACCTATTTGCTGCTCCGGGCAAGCCATGATACCCGCATTATTGATCAGGAAATCCACATGCCGGCCGGATGCCACGATACCAGCGGCAAAGCGGCGAACGCTATGCATATCGGCCAGGTCCAGTTCTGCCACCTCCACATCTGGCAGCACGCTGCTTGCCTGAGCGGCGTTTCTGGCCCCAACGATCACATGGGCGCCGGCGGCCATCAACGCACGGCTGCTCTCCAGTCCCAGACCTGAATGACCGCCGGTGATCACGGCCAATTTGCCGCGTAGATCGAGGCCCTTTAAAACTTCACTGGCCGTACTGCGCTCATTGAATGGCGAGTGTATGGGTGCTTGTTGATGCATTTTTCTTACTTTTATTACGCGTCCAAGTTACGCACACATACCTGGATGATCTATAATGGATTGTCCAAATTTCTTATTCAATCGTCCAATATCAACATACGCATGGATCCACTTTCCAATGTTCTTTCATTATTGAAGCCCTCCACATTTGTTTCGGCCGGACTCAATGCCGGAGGAAAGTGGGCGATTCAATTTCCCCGCCACGAAGGCATTAAGTTCAATGCAGTGCTGAAAGGAACCTGCATTTTGCAGGTAGAAGGCGAACGCAAACAATACCGCCTTCATCCGGGCGACTGCTTCCTGCTTACCAGTGGCCGTCCATTTGTATTAGGGAACGACCTCTCAATAAAAAAGATCAAATCAAATACTATCTACGATAAGGTGAAAGATGGCATAGCCACTTGTAATGGTGGAGGAGAGTTCTTCCTGATCGGCGCCCGTTTTCATTTTGAAGAAGATCAGACAAAATTTTTATTCGGCAGTTTGCCACCTGTTGTGTATGTACCCGAAAAGCTCGATCATGCCGCTGTGCTCAGATGGGGGCTCGACCGGTTTACCACTGAGTTTCGGGCAGATCAGTTAGGGAGAACAACCATCCTCGAGCACCTGGCGCCCATTATGCTGGTACAAACACTCAGGATCTATTTATCCTCGCCTGATGCCAGGCCCGCCGGCTGGCTGTTTGCGCTTTCAAACCCGCAGCTTGCCAAAGCCGTACAGGCGCTGCACGCTCACCCGGAAAAGAAATGGACGGTGGAGAAACTAGGGAAGATCGCGGGCATGTCGCGTTCGGGGTTTGCTTTAAAATTCAAACAACTGACCGGTTATTCGCCGCTGGATTACCTGACACATTGGAGAATGGTGATTGCCTGTGAAATGTTGAAAACAGGCGATCACAGCATGTACGATATTGCAACTGCCGCCGGATATGATGCTGAAAGCTCCTTCAGCGCTGCCTTTAAACGGACGATCGGCAAACCGCCGAAAATATTTCAGAAGGAAGCAAGAGCGAATCAACCAGTTATTTAACTTTTATCATTTGCTTGTCGTACCAATAGGTACCTGTTCCTGCGCTGTCCAATATCTGCCAGGCGCCGGTGATCACATCTGCTCTTTTGTTGAAAGTGCCGAGATAGCGCATGTATTCATTTTCGATATTGAAATGCTGCTCATCTATCGTGAACCTGAACTCGCTGCTATTGCCATTACTGTCGAAATTACGGCCGATATAGCCTTCCTGCTGTTTATTGGGGCCGATGAGAATGATACCTTCACTTACTTCACTGAGGCCAATATCTGTGGTCACCAGCCGCCAGCGGCCTTCGAGGAAGTGTTTTCCCCTCAGCCATCTGTAAGATTCCCACCCGGAAACAAACCTGTCAGGAGCAGTGCGGAACCAGCCTTTGACAGTCCACTTGCCCAACAGCATGGGCAGATTATTTATTCTCTTTGCTGACATATCTCTTCCTGTTACAACGTAGAATTCAAACCGCCCCCCTAGTACAGTGGCGGGGGATCGTGATTTTTAATCGAAGAAGCGATATATATTAATTTTAAATATTATTTGGTATAATATTGAATCTTGATTTATCTTCATGAATCTTTTAGGTCATGTTAAAACACTCAAAGTGGAAACTTCTCAGCAAACAAAACAGCTATTTAACTATGAATACTGGAATGCACAGCTGCCTGTCATCAGCAGTGAGTACCAGCAAGCCAGTCCTTACCCTCATATCGTGCTGGAGGATTTTGTGAATCCTGCGATCCTGAATGAATGCGTGCGCGAATTTGATAAACTGAATGCAGAGGATGGTTGGATCAACTACGTTCACTATAACGAAAGAAAAGCGGGCCTCAACAAACTGGACCTGCTGCCTGCTACCATCAAAAGCACCATCAACGAACTCAACTCTCCTGAATTTCTGGAATTCCTGAGCAAGCTCACCGGCATCAAAAACCTGATGAAAGACGATATGCTGGAAGGCGGCGGTATCCATCAGTCTAAACGTGGCGGCTACCTCAACGTACACGCCGATTTCACCGTGCACCCGCATCACCGCAACTGGCAACGCCGCGTGAACGTGCTCGTATACCTCAATAAAGACTGGCAGGAAGAATGGGGCGGTAAACTCGAACTGTGGGACAGAGAAATGAAAAACTGTGAAAGAAAAGTATTACCGGTATTCAACCGCTGCGTAATTTTCAACACAGATGCGGACTCCTACCATGGCCACCCCGTGCCTACTACCTGTCCTGAGAATGAGAACAGAAGATCCATCGCTCTCTACTATTATACAGAAGAAGCCAATCCGTTCCGCAGGGCTACCTACTACCAGGCAAGGCCCGGTGAAGAAGATAAAAAATTCATGGTGAAGCTGGACAACCTGATGGTGGCCACTTACACCAAGATCAAAGGAATGCTCGGCTCCAACGATAAATACGTTAGTAAATTCCTGCGTTTCCTTTCCCGCAAGAAATAATTTAGGGATTTACGAATTTACGGATTTGAGAATTTACGGATTTAGACAAATCAGTAAATTCTCAAATCAGTAAATTCTCAAATCCGTAAATTCGTAAATCCGTAAATTCGTAAATCCCAAAATCCCCCAATTATTTCTTCGGGATGTCTCGTTTTAAAAATACGAAACCGTTCTTTCTGTATAATTCTTTGATGTCTTTGTATTGCGCATAATCATTCACCCGGTCTACCTTTGTTACAAAATATACGGGTTTGTCTATATCGCCTGCCAGGAGCCACTTTTCGTCGTATGAGTTGGGATTCGTAGGCTTTTCTTTCATTGTGTAGAAGAAAGGCGCATAGCTCCAGTAGCCCAATACGGTTACATAACAATTCTCTCCCTGTCTTTCTTCAAAGAAATCGATCGCGGCGCCCTGTGAGTAGCGTTCTACTTTAGGCACGATCACGGCGGCGGCCAGGAAGATCACGATGGCGGTTCCGCCGAAGTAGGTCCAGGCTGCATTCCAGTAATTCCTTTTGCGCAACAGGATCAGGCCGGCGATCAGCGTGATCACCATGATGATGCCTACGGCGCCTTCCCAGCCCGTCCACACTACATTTGCGGCCAGGTTACCTTGCGCAAACTGATCTTTTACATAAGGTATCAGGCGCTTCACATTCATGCCGATGATGGGCACAGCCAGCAGCAGCAAGGCGATCAGCGCACCCAGGATGGTTACCAGCACGCCCGCATATTTTTTATAGTTAAGCTCCTTGCGGTCCCACTTGTAAAACGTATAGGCGGCCAGGTAAGTAACCGGAAACCAGGCCATGGAAGAATAGTGTATGATGCGTGATTGCACGATGGTGAACAGGATCGTTACCACCCAGAAGAGGATCAGCATCCACATTTTGAAATCTTTATCGTGGCGACTGTTATAATGCGCACGGAAGAAAGAAGGGATGGCAAATATGGATGCGGGGAAACAACCGATCAGCAACACTACGTAGTGATAACCCCAGAATCCCTCCTGGCCTGCATCGTGCGTGGTGAAGAGGCGATACTGGTATTTCAGGAATTCGGTAATGAACCAGGTGCCGTTCTTGGCGGTCTCATAACCGTACCAGGTGGCCGTTACCAGCGTAGCTACCACGAGGAACAACAGCGCATGGCCCCATCCGAAATAAAATTTGAAGCGGTTGTAAATAAAATAAACGCCTACTACCAACAGGAATATCATCAGCGCCACCTGTCCTTTTGTTAGAATGGCAAGGCCCATGAAAATGCCCGACCATACCGCATAGGTGACCGGCTTGGAGCGCAGCCCATCTTTATCAATGCCATTCCTTTTCCAGGTATACAGGATAAAATAATACAGGGAGAGGAAGATGAAGAGATTGAACCAGGGATCGATAATACCTGATTTAAAATACATGTTCGGGAAGAGAGAACCGCCAAAGGCCAGCGCCCAGAGGATACCAAACTTGCTGTCGTGGATCCTTCTGCCACAGAGATATACTACGATCAGCGTAGCGATGCCGCACAGGGCATTGGGAAAGCGCGCTGCAAACTCGTTGACGCCAAATATTTTCATGGCGGTAGACTGCATCCAGAAGAACATGGGAGGCTTCTCCCAGAAGGGTTTGAAGTTCACGTACACACGGGTATAGTCATCCATTTTGATCATCTCTCTTGCACATTCCGCAAAATTGATCTCATCCCAGTCAAATAAATGTACCCTTCCGAGGAACGGAATAAAAAGCGCCGCAGCGATCACGGATATCAATACGACAATTATTGTTCTATTCGAACGCATATATTCTAATTAGTTATAATTGACAAATATATGAGCATATGCGGTCAATCACAAATCAGGGCGCAAAAAAGCCTCCGCTGGCGGAGGCTTTTTTGTATGATCATTTAGTGAAGAGGATTATTTAGCGAGATCGAAACGGTCGAGGTTCATCACCTTGTTCCACGCAGCCACAAAGTCTTTCACGAATTTCTCCTGGCCATCAGCCGCAGCATAAACCTCTGCAATAGCCCTCAGTTCAGCATGGGAGCCAAATACGAGGTCGGCGCGGGTAGCGGTCCATTTTGCTTTACCAGTGCTGCGGTCGCTGCCTTCGTACAGTTCTCTGTCTTCGGAAGCAGCTTTCCAGGCGGTGCGCATATCCAGCAAGTTCACAAAGAAATCATTGGTGAGGGAGCCTGGTCGTGCAGTGAAAACGCCGTGTTTGGAGCCGTCGAAATTAGTGTCCAGTACGCGCATGCCGCCTACCAGCACTGTTAATTCAGGCGCGGTGAGGGTGAGCAGCTGTGCTTTATCGATCAGCAGTTCTTCTGTAGCTACCGGCAATTTAGACTTGCGGTAGTTGCGCATGCCGTCGGCCAGCGGTTCCAGGTAGCCAACCGATTCCACATCGGTCTGTTCCTGTGAGGCATCCATGCGGCCAGGCGTGAAAGGCACGGTGATGGCGTGTCCGCCGTCTTTCGCCGCTTTCTCTACAGCGGCGGCACCGGCCAATACGATCAGATCAGCCAGCGATACTTTTTTGCCGCCTGATTGTGCGCCATTAAATTCTTGCTGGATGCTTTCCAGTTTATCCAATACTTTCTGCAATTGCGGCGGGTTGTTCACCTGCCAGTATTTTTGCGGAGCCAGGCGGATACGTGCGCCGTTGGCGCCACCGCGCTTGTCTGAACCGCGGAAAGTGGAGGCAGACGCCCATGCGGTGGATACCAGCTCCGATACGCTAAGGCCCGATGCCAGCACTTTTGCTTTCAGCGCAGCGATATCATTGCTATCGATCAGAGGATGATCCACTGCAGGAATAGGGTCCTGCCAGATCAGCTCTTCTTTCGGTACATCCGCGCCGAGATAGCGTGCGCGCGGGCCCATATCACGGTGGGTTAATTTAAACCAGGCGCGTGCAAAGGCATCTGCAAATTCATCCGGATGTTCCAGAAAACGTCTGGATATCTTCTCATATATCGGATCAAATCTTAAAGAGAGGTCTGTCGTGAGCATGGTAGGACGGTGCTTCTTCGCGCCATCATATGCATCAGGGATAATAGCATCCGCATTTTTCGCTACCCACTGATGCGCGCCAGCAGGGCTTTTGGTGAGTTCCCATTCGAAGGCGAACAGGTTTTCAAAAAAGTTATTGCTCCACTTGGTAGGCGTTTTGGTCCATATCACTTCGAGGCCGCTGGTGATCGTATCAGCGCCGCTGCCAGTGCCATAGCTGTTTTTCCAGCCTAGGCCCTGCGCTTCGATGCCGGCTGCTTCCGGCTCTTTACCAACATGCGTAGCAGGTGCGGCGCCATGTGTTTTACCAAAGCTGTGACCACCGGCGATCAGCGCTACAGTTTCTTCGTCATTCATCGCCATGCGGCCGAATGTATCACGGATATCTTTTGCAGCAGCGACCGGATCAGGGTTGCCATCGGGGCCTTCAGGGTTTACATAGATGAGGCCCATCTGTACCGCTGCGAGCGGCCTTTCCAGGTTGCGGGAATGCTTTCCGTCTGCCGTACTATCATCATCTGTTACCACTACGCCATGATGTTCTTTTACGCCCGGCGCGCCATGACCATAGCGGATATCGCCGCCCAGCCAGGTGGTTTCCGAGCCCCAGTACACAGATTCATCTGCTTCCCATGCATCTTCACGACCGCCGGCAAAACCGAATGTTTTAAATCCCATTGATTCCAGTGCGATGTTGCCAGTAAGTATCAGCAGATCGGCCCAGGAAAGTTTACGTCCATATTTTTGTTTGATGGGCCACAGCAGCCTGCGGGCTTTATCGAGGCTCACGTTATCGGGCCAGCTGTTCAGCGGCGCGAAACGTTGCTGTCCGGCCCCTGCCCCGCCACGGCCATCATTCACGCGGTACGTACCGGCGCTGTGCCATGCCATGCGGATGAACAAAGGACCATAGTGCCCGAAATCCGCCGGCCACCAATCCTGTGAGTCGGTCATGAGCGCATGCAGATCTTTCTTCACCGCTTCCAGGTCAAGGCTCTTGAAAGCCTCGGCATAATTAAAATTTTCCTCCATCGGGTTGGATAAGGACGAATGCTGCCGCAGGATACTCAACTTTAACTGGTTAGGCCACCAGTCGGTGTTGCGGGTACCGCCGCCTCCAATATTGTGCTTCATACTCCCATTGTGAAACGGGCATTTACTGATGTCGTTTACTTCTTTTTCCATTTGTGTAAGTTTTGAGTATGGAATGAATGCATGCTTGATCCGTAAAATTAAAGCATTGGGGATATAAGCAAAATCAATTAATCTTATTTTTAAATAGGAAAAAACTATTTCATCGTTTGTTTCTGCTTACACACAATATACTAAAATTCAATCGGATAAATTTTGCCATTCCTACTTTGCAAATTTCTTTGAAGCCGCTACACAAAGGATAACGCCGATGGTGACTACCAGCATGCCCACGCTCACCTGCTCATGCAGCAAAGTGGCCGCCAGCGCCAGTCCGAAGAAGGGTTGCAGCAATTGCAACTGTCCTACCGCCGCAATGCCGCCCTGCGCCAGCCCGCGATACCAGAATACAAAACCGATGAACATACTGAAGAAAGATACGTAGGCCAATCCCATCCAGGCCGATGTACTTACCGCGGCGAATGAAGGTGGCCGCAATAACACCGCCAGTAATAGCATCAGCGGCAAGGCCAGCACCAGCGCCCAGGAAATCACCTGCCAGCCGCCCAGTGTCCTGGAAAGGCGCGCCCCTTCTGCATATCCCAACGCGCATAAAAGGATCGCCAGCAACATCAGCATATCTCCGGCCGGAGAGGCAGCAAGCCCCTGTGCAAGCGCATAGCCCACCACCAACAAACTTCCCAGCACAGAAAATATCCAGAAGGCCGCACGCGGGCGCTCCCCCGCCCGCCACACGCCAAATATAGCGGTGGCTAACGGTAAAGTACCTACGAAAACAATAGAATGCGCCGAGGTTACATACTGCAAAGCCAGCGCCGTTAGCAAAGGAAAACCTATTACCACGCCCAGCGCCACCACCAACAAAGGAAAGAGCTGCTCCCTCGCCGGTCGCTTTTCTTTAAATATCAACAAGGCGCCCAATGCCAGCAAACCCGCTATAGAAGCCCGCGCAGCCGTCAGGAAAAAAGGCGGCAGCCCGATCACCGCCAGCCTGGTGGCAGGCAGGGAACCACTGAATACCAATACGCCAATGAAACCATTGATCCAGCCGCTGGTGATGCCGCCCGCCGGTTGATGTATTACTGCTTGATTACCCATCGCTTGATTTTTTATGCAAAATTAGCAGACAGGCCTCAACAGACACAGTCCCAGTTTCATAAAATTCAATGGACACAGTTATATTTGCAGTATGGGAAAAGATTTTCTGTATCATACCATCACGAGCAGTATCGCCGGGCAGATCAGGAGCGGCGTGCTGAAAGCGGGCGACCGCCTCCCTTCTGTCAGGAGTTTGTGCCAGGAGCACCAGGTGAGCATCAATACCGCCAAAAGAGTGTTTCTTGAACTGGAAGCGCAATCGCTCATCTATTCCAAACCGCAATCAGGATATTTCGTGAACCAGTTAGCGTTGCTGCACCTGCCGCTGCCCGCCACCAGCCGGCCTTCGCCGGTAGCCAGCGGCAAAGAGCCCGATGAACTCATCAGCAGCGTATTTGCGAACATGGGCCGCGATGATCTCACCCTGCTATCGATCGGCGCGCCAGCCGGCGCTTTGCTGCCACTGGCCAAACTCAAAAAAGAAATCGTACACGCCACCCGCACCCTGAGAGATGGCGGCACCGCCTATGACGCCGTACAAGGCAACGCCACCCTGCGGCGGATGGTAGCAGTGCGCTCATCAGGCTGGGGCGGCAAACTGAAAGAAAATGATCTCATCACCACCAGCGGCGGCATGGATGCCTTATCCTATTGCCTGATGGCGCTCACCACGCCCGGCGATACCATCGCTATAGAAAGCCCTTGCTATCCCGGCATCCTGCAACTGGCTACCAGTCTGCATTTAAAGGTACTGGAAGTAGCTACGCATCCCGTCAGCGGCATCGATATCGATGCGCTGAAAAAAATGTTGCCCAAGATCAAAGCCTGTCTGTTAGTGCCTAACTACAACACCCCGCTGGGCAGCTGCATGCCGGATGAAAACAAAGCCGCCGTTACAGCACTGATGGCGCAGCACAACATCCCCCTGATAGAAGATGATGTTTATGGCGATCTTTACTTCGGCGCCAAACGCCCGGTATGTTGTAAGTCTTTTGATAAGGAAGGCAATGTGCTCTGGTGCGGTTCGGTGTCCAAAACACTGGCCCCTGGCTATCGCACCGGCTGGGTGGCGCCGGGAAAATACAAGGAGCAGCTCATGAAGCTCAAGCTGGTACATGCCATCTCTTCTGCCCCCATCATCCATGAAGCAGTCGGTAATTTTCTCAAAACGGGACGCTATGAAAATCATTTGCGGCAGCTTCGCCGTACGCTGCACGACAACTACCAGCACTATGTACGCGCCATCGCCAGCTATTTTCCGGAAGGCACCAAAACAAGTCGCCCGCAGGGCGGGCTGGCCCTCTGGGTGGAGTTCAGCAAGCAGATCGACACCACTGAATTGTACGACCTCGCGCTGAAAAAACATATCAGCATCGCGCCCGGCCGGATGTTCACGCTGCAAAACCAATATCAAAATTGTATGCGGCTCTGCATCGGCCTGCCCTGGAACAATGAGCTGCAGCTGAAATTAAAACAGCTTGGCCAGCTGGCCCGCACGCTTGCCTGAATAAACGTAAGAAACAACCAGCAGCAGCAAAGCCGCCACCGGCCATATATAACTGCCGGCAGCGGCATGAATGGCGCTGAAAGAAATAATAGCAGAGATGATGTTGATGGCCAGTCCGGCATACGCCCACTCCTTCATCCATCCCGGCGCAGGCGCCAGCAGCAGCGCCCCGCCGATGATCTTGTTTTTTGTCATGATGATTTTTATTATAGGACGAGCGATAGAAAAGAACAGGGACAAACTCTGACAATTATCACTTAACTTTCCACTACGAAACCATTTGTTTGTCCTATGTCTCAGGTAAGCAACATCAATTTTCAGACGATTAACTGGCCGGCCATTGCGGCCACGCTGCATCCCGGCGAAACGGGCGAAGCCCGTTGGCAAACTTTACAGTTCCCCGGATTACGTGTCAGGATCGTTACGTACAGCGCCGGCTATCTCGCCGACCACTGGTGCCAGAAAGGCCATATCGTACACTGCATCGAAGGCAGCTTCGTGAGCGAACTGGAAAACGGCGAAAAATTTACGCTCACCAAAGGAATGAGTTACATTGTATCTGATAACCTCAGCTCGCACCGCTCGGTGTCCGCAGAAGGCACTACCCTGCTGATCATCGATGGCGACTTTTTAAAATAGAATAGATATAAAGCGTTTATGCAACTATCCATCCTTCACCATCAACTTGCGATCAACAACGTTGAAATGCAGTTCCCGCTTGATATCCAGCAACTGCAATCCGTACTGGGCCAGGCCCGGTACCTCCCCAAAAAATATAACCATGTGTACACCTGGGACGATCACGGCATCATCGCCTATTCCAAAAAAGGCCAGGAGGTAGAAAGCCTTTCCCTGGACCTCGTTCCCGAAGACATGGACCTGTCGCCCGCAAAGCTCTTCACTGCGCCGTTTACTATTGATGGCACCGACTTCCGGGAATACCTGCAACAGCACAAACAGGACCTTCCCAAAGCCTCCAAACACAGCGACGACCGATCGCTCATCGCAGGCGACATACAGGTATGGTTCAACATCGACGACGATGTGCTCACCTCCATAGGCTTGAGCCAGTATGAAGCGCCGCCGGCAAAAGTGTATTCCGACAAATACCACTACAAACCCATCGACGGAGAGAAGATCGAGTTTGCAGATTTTAACTTCAAACTCGCCGTGATACAGGAACTGATGTACAACCAGGAACTAATCACTCCCAAATTCAACCTCTACGATTTTGTCGATAACTACCAGGCACGCGAAATCGATATAGAGAAAGAAGGCTATGATTTCATACCAGAGGTGAGCGCCTATTTCAAATCATTGGAGATCGATAAAAAGTTCGCCGACAAGATCACTCATATCACACAGGATGGCGGAGACGACATCTATGGCCATATGCTCCGCTTCTGGGATGGAGAAGATGATAGCTTCAACATCCGCAATTTCGAGGATGTAAAACATTTCTCCAACCTGCGCTATATGAACCTCTTCTATTCCGAAGATCTTCCGGAGATCAAGGCTGCCCTGGCCGCGAAGAACATCACTGTGGAATCAGTTTAAGCGCCTTCTATCAGTTGTTTGATCTTGATGATGGTGGTTCTCCAATAAAACTGAAGATGCCTGAAAATAACATCCGTAGGGAAATTGCGGATGGTGAGCGCCAACTGCGTATAGCCTTCACCGGGAGTGAGCGTGAAGGCTATAATGGAATAATTTTCTTCCACATCCGGCAAACGGGATATAGAACTGAAATGGCTATACGAAAGTTGGCGTGGCGCGTCATAGGTCAGCACCTGTCCTTTATTTTCAAAGCGGGCATGATGAAAACCAGTGACCACGTAGGGGCTGGCAGGCTCCCAGCTGGTATGCACTTTTATATCCATCTCCGGCTCTCCCATCCAACGGGCCATGGTAGCGGGTTCTGTGATCGCCTGCCATATTTCTGCGGGCGATGCGGCAATGTTAACGGTCTCCGAAATCAGCGGCATTTATTCTCCTTTTGATATTTTCCCAATTGCTTTCCTCAATAAACTGTCAAACTCCACCGGCTTCTCCAACATAGGATAGTGGCCGCTTTGATGCACATACAACACTTCAAAGTTCACTCCTTTCTGCCGCAGGCCGGCAGTATCCGTAGGTGTCGCATCGCTGTTGATGAGGAATATTTTCCGCTTCAGCGCAGCCAGGCGCCTGATACCGGGATATTGATCTCCTTGTTCCAGACTTGCTACCGCAATAGTTGTATCCGCATGCAGGATATCGTCGATCACCCGCTTTTTAATAGCAGTATCTGTCGCAGGCAGGAACAGCTCTTTCTCCAGGAGCGGCACTACAGTTGTTTTGTAGTGGTTTTTAATGGCCTGATAAAAACGCGTGGCAGCGGTATCCTGCCCGGAGGAAGAAGGCTCCCACACATTTTTGAAATTGTCTACACCTACCAGTCCGATCACCCGGTCCTTGTTATGACTGGCCGCTTCCACGATGATTTGCCCGCTCATGGAGTGCCCGATGAGGATCACATTTTTCAGATCGAGTTGCTGGATAACGGAAGATACATCGCGGCCGAAATCTTCTACCGTCCAGCTGTTGCGGTTCTTGCCGGATTCGCCGTAGCCGGGCAGGTCTATGGCCACTACGCGGTAATACGGCCGGAAAAAATCTGTTTGCGGCGCCCAATAAGTTTTATTGATACACCAGCCGTGTACAAAAAGTAAGGTGGTATCTCCCAGCCCGCTGTCGTTGTACGCGATGTCAACGCCTTGGTCATTGATCTTTTTGTGGGCCGGCTTACAGGCATACTGCGATAGCAGCAGCAGGATGAATAAAGGGTAATACTTCATAGTGATTATTTTTTCAGGCGATAAGATCAAAATTCTACGGGCAGCACCATTTTTTTCACAACAGGCGCCAGCATATCCAGCGACCTTTGCCAGCCCGCCCTGCTGCCGCTTCTGGCATGGAGGCCGAAAAGCAGCTGCCGCAGCGGGTTCCGTGGCTGATAGATATCTACGGTGAGCCGGGTTTTTCCATTGGCTGTTTTCTCCATGATGTAGCAAGTGGTATCCTTACGCTGCTCTTCTGTTTCACATAATACGATCTGTTCATCAGGACGGTAGGAAAAGTTACTGGTGTAAAACAACAGGCGCCGGCCGTCTTTCATCACATGGCGATGGCGGCTGCCCACGCCCGGCAGAAAATGTTCTACTTCATCCACCGCCTCCAAACCTTCCTGCCATTCGTGGCGATACTCAAAATGTATCACGGTGAAGCAGAGCGTTTTGATATCTGTATCATATTCTCTTGACACCGACAACACTTTCACTTTCCCGGAAAGGTCCGCTACCACTGGCGTTTCGGGCAAGGTGTTTTTCAATGCGCTTAGCTGGGTATAATGAAAAGGGATGCTGCCGGTTTCTGTTTCTTTACTGCTGGCGTCCCATATCATCCACCGGGCGAGATCCGGCGGCGGGCCCGACAACAACTGATCGGTCACCAGCCAGTATTCATGCTGCGCAATATCATTCTTCAGCAACTGGTGCGCTATGATCACATCCCTCCCGATCAATTTATTGAAATGCTTCACCTGGTAGGTGGTAAATTCGCCATAATGTGTGATCACCTTCAAAGTGAGGTCTACCGCGGATACGCAGGCATGGCACTGGCATATCTTGCGCTGGTCATAGGCATTAAGATGACGGTGGAATGCGCAGAACATTTTCTCTACCTGCCGGTACAAAGCCTCTAGTTCCAGCGGCGCGCCGAATTTGTAAAACAGGATGGCATCTCCTTCTATCTCCGATATTTCCAGCCCTGTTTCGTTGGCGTTGATCAGCACTTCCAGCAATTGCTGGATGATATGACGGCTATGGCTGATCTCTATCTCATTTACAAAACGGGTAAAGCCACTGATATCAGGGATGAAAAGCAACCCTCTGTTTTCCATCAGTTTTTCTTTGTTTAAAGGTAAAAAAAAGCGCTCAAAAAAAATTTTCATGATGAAGGTGTCCATTTCTTTCGCTCGCCCGTCTTTAAGGTAGAGCCACTTCTCTAACAGGAAGGAGTATCAGTCGAACAACCAAAAATCACGAGAGCGCAGTAGCTGGTCCAAGGGGCCGGGGTGTATTACGTGCGTATCGGTCTACCGTTATCAATGTTAACTGCTAAATTAATTCCACTCATGAAACAAGTATGTTACCTGTTCCTTATTACCCTTTTATTTAGTTGTACCCGTAACCAACAAGAGCTACAACCCCTCAAAGGCAAAGCTGCGGCCATTGCCGGCGCCGCCACTTCCGCCAGCAGCCTGGTGGCTTACAAGAACAGCTCCCACAAATTGTTTGTAGGCTATCTCGTTGCCGATGGCGCTGATCCCGTGCCGGCATATAATCCCGCCAATGCGCCCGACAGCGTGGACTTCCTCGAGTTCTTCGCGGGCCGCGATCCGCAACGCAGCGACTGGCGTGCAGCACAGGCCAAAGGCACCCGCATCGTGGTATGCCACTTTGTATCTGATGCCTACTTCGATGGCTCTGTAAAAGATCCGTCCACACCGGCAGGCACAGGCAGCAGCAGCCCTACTTCCAGCAGCACCTACGACCATTGGGCCCGCGATATGTACCAGCAGCATATCGTGGCCGATTCGCTCGATGGTATCGACCTGGACATTGAAAGCGGCACGCTCGGCGGCGACGTACCCAACAGCACCAACCTCCTCAGCCTGCTGAAATCAGTGGCCAAATATTTCGGTCCTAATTCCACCTCCGCCCTCACCGTGATGGGCAAAAAACCGGTGTTCTTCTTCGATACCGATGGCAGCGTAGGCGATGGTCCTATCTACACCAATTACAAAAGCAATTACGATTATGTGCTGTTCCAGTCTTATACCAGTGGCAGCCACTACTGGTCTGGCAGCGGCACAGCGGATTTCGGGCCGCTCGTCAGCCTGTATGGTTCCGACAAGCTGATCTACCTCGTGAATGGCGACAACTTCGATGGCAGCAATCTCAATGATGTGCCCAGCACCTCGCTGTGGAGCTATGCACAATGGGTAGTGGCTAATAACGGCGTGGGAGTGGGCGCTTACCGCATGAGCCGCGACTATAACCACAATCCTGTTTTCAATGCTACCCGCAAAGCGATCCAGATCATGAACCCCGCCAGCGGCGGCACTTCCAGCGGCATCACTTCCGGGCATACCTATAAAATATTTTCCGCGGTCAACAATACCAGCGTACTCGATGTAAGCGGCGGCAGCACTGCCGATGGTACCAAGGTAGAGCTGTGGAGCAACAACTCCCCTTCTTCCACTAACCAGCAATGGATCGTAACAGATGTTGGCAGCGGCTACTACAAACTCCAGCCAGTTAATGCGCCGGGCAAAATGATGGACGTTAGCGCCAGCGGCACCGCCGATGGCACACAGGTGCAGATCTATACCGATAACGGCACCAACGCGCAAAAATGGAAGATCACTTCTCTCGGCGGCGGTTACTATAACCTCAGCCCTGCCTGCGCGCCAGGCTCCAGCCTGGACGACAACGCCCAGGGTACCGCTAACGGCAACAAAATCCAGATATGGACCTCGAACGGAACAGTGGCACAACAATGGAAATTTGTAGAACAGTGAAGCATGAGCAAACCCAGATACGAGGCAGTATTATTACTGCGTCAGTTCACACATCGCAAAAAGGCTGCCTCCGGGCAGCCTTTTTCATGCATTTTTTTTGCATCTTGCCTTCATGTCTGTTTCGATCAATTTTTTACAGGAGCTGTTACGCAGCCTTAGTGGCGTATTACCGGCGGATACCGCGCCCCTCTTCTCTATGACCCGGTCCCTGCAACTCGAGGCCGGAGCAACGTATATCCGTGAGGGTGATACCTCCCGCAAACTGGCCTTCATAGAGCACGGCATCATGCGCGCCTACACCATCAAACCCAGCGGCGACGACGCCACCCTGTACCTGCGATGGGAAGGGCAGTTCATCGCATCGCATGATACCATCATCCAGCTACAACCTTCCCGCTTCATCTACAAAGCCCTGGAACCCGTTACGCTGCTGGAAATAGACTATGATAAACTAGAAACCGTGCTCAAAGCGCATCCTGAATTTGAACCCCTGCGCAATTATTTTTTAATGAAGATGCTGGCAGAAGCCCTGCAGGCGCTGGAAACCTTTGTAACCCTCTCGCCGGAAGAAAGGTACCTGCAACTGGTCAATCACCGCGCGGATATCCTTAACCGGGTGCCCGACAAATACATCGCCTCCATGCTGGGCATCACGCCGGTATCGCTTTCCCGCATCCGGAAACGCATCCACCACAAAGGAAAAAAATAACTTTTGTTAATGCCATTTATTATCCTTTGTTAACCCCGAACACGGACTGGCGCTGTTAAATTTGTTGCATCAACGAACCGTAACACGATATGAACGCCAGCACTTTTGATGCAACCATTAAAATTTTCACTGCCTCCGCTGTCAGGTATTTTCTGATCGCAGGCATCCCATTCGCCTTGTTTTATTTATTTTTTCCGGGGAAGATGTCGCGGCGAAAAATACAGCTCCGGCTGGCTTCCCGCAAGGATTTCTTCCGCGAGATCTGGCACTCCATGCAAAGCACGCTGGTATTTACGCTCGTCACTGCGCTGATCTTCTTCACGCCGCTGAAACATTACACGCAGCTCTACGACCATCTGCATGATTTCCCTTTGTGGTACATTCCCGTATCTGTAGCACTGGGGCTGATTGCGCATGATACTTATTTTTACTGGATGCACCGCGCGCTGCATCACAAAAAATTATTCAATTTCACGCACCTGGTGCATCATAAAAGTACCAATCCTTCTCCCTGGACTTCCTATAGCTTTCACTTGCTGGAAGCCGTAGCCGAAAGTGGCGTGCTTTTGTTCATCACGATGATCATGCCGATGCATGCCTTATCGGTACTGCTGTTCACCATCGCTGCCTTTATCATCAATGTTTACGGCCACCTCGGTTATGAATTGATGCCCCGCGGTTTTCGCCATAGCTGGTTATTTGAAGTGGTAAACACTTCGGTGTATCACAATCTGCATCACAATAAATTCAAAGGAAATTACGGTCTCTATTTTCGTATATGGGACAGGGTGATGGGAACAGAACATCCGGATTATGTAAAAGAATATGACAAGATACAAGAGAGAAGATTCGGTACGCTATCCTAACATAGGCGTTCACGTTATGAACATAACTACCTGAAATACAATTTATTAAATCACCATAAAAAGATATTGGCACAGACTTTGTAAACAGGCCCATCAAAGTTCTACATCTCATACCGGTATATTGAAGACGCAGAGCATTGATTATTTTATTTAACCCAATTCATATTTTATGAGCATGTTTACGAAATGTGGGAAGACCCTGATACTGGCTTCTTCTGTGTTAGCAATCACTGGATCAGCCTTTGCACAAGATAGCACCAATACACACAAAGTAGATCGTGTAACGCCCTTTAATGGTGTGAAAGATTACCGTACCTGGTCTGTAGGTGTATGGGGCGGTGGATCAGCAGCCTTCGGCCCTTTCGGCGGTCCTTATTATTTCAATAACTTCGACTTCAATAACGTTGGCCTGGTGTATGGTGGTTATATAAAGAAACAGATATTCCACAACTTCGGCCTGCAGGCAGACTTCATGCGCGGCCAGGTGAAAGGATCTACCAAGCAATCCCAGACACTGGTAAATGGTATCAACGCTTTTTCTACTGATATTAACTGGTCGGCCTCCCTTAGCGGTGTGCTCAGCCTCGGCTCTATCAACTGGATCAACAAACAGAGCTTTGTTATTCCTTACGTATCTGCCGGCGCCGGTACGATGGCCTTCAAGCCTTCTGTAGAAACGGCTGCGGGTAAAACAGCAGTGCTCAACTCTGCCGGCAACGCCACTCACCACGAATTATTTATTCCGGTAGGCGTAGGCGCCAAGTTTGTAGTAGCACGCGGTGTGAACATTGACCTGGGCTATACCCTCAACTTTGTGAACAGCAAAGTATTTGACGGCGTAGATAATGGCAGCAAAGACAAATTCTCTACCGCGCGCTTAGGGCTTGAGTTTGCACTGGGCAACAAAAAGAAACCTCAGCTCGCCGTTGTAAATCCTGCGGCACAAGCCACGATGGACCTCTGGGATAGAAATACCGCACTGAAAAATCAACTGGCAGAAAGCGATGCACGCAACAAAGAAGCCATCGCGCAGATGCAGAACGAAATCAGCAGCATGAAACAGGATTCTGATGGCGACGGTGTTCCTGACTACCTGGATAAATGCCCGAACACACCGGCAGGCACAAAAGTAGATGGCGCCGGTTGCCCGCTGCCAACGCCTGTACAGGTAGTGAAAGAAAAGATCATCGTAACAGATGCAGATAAAAAAGTGGTGAAAGATGCGATCGACAACCTGGAGTTTGACCTGGGTAAAGCCACTATCCGTGAGCATTCTTACGCCAGCCTCGACAAAGTAGCGAAGCTGCTGGTAGATAAGAACTTCAGCCTGAAACTGGCTGGCCATACCGATAACACCGGTTCTGCCGCTACCAACATGCGCTTGTCTAAAGAACGTGCGGAAGCGATCAAATCATACCTGGTATCAAAAGGAGCAAATCCTTCCAGGATCGAAGCTACCGGTTATGGCGCTACGCAGCCGATTGCGTCTAACAAAACAGCCGCAGGCCGTCAGCAGAACAGACGCGTAGAATTCACTTTGTACTAGTCTTTTTCAGCCATAAGATGAAAAAGCTCTCCGCTCATCACGGGGAGCTTTTTTTATCTGCCTACATCCGGAATACATTGTACTTGTGGCCATCAGGGTCGGCAAACACGAAGCCGTAATAATCTGCGCCAAATGTTTCCGGTGGGGAAACGATCGTGCCTCCGGCTTGCCGTATCTCTTTCTCCCAGGCATCTACTTCTTCATTGGTCTCGGCAGCGAGGGTAAATATGATTTCATTTCCGGCTTTTGTATCCGCTATTGGCCCTTTCATGGCGGGTTCCAGTATATCCTTCAAGAAGAAATGGATGATCACTTTTTCGTCGCCAAAGAAAAAACTGGTCAGTTGGTCCGACTCGCCGTTTTGTTGAAACCCGAGTTGCTTATAGAAGGCCGTGGTTCGCGCTAAATCCTGCACAGCGAAATTGGCCCAGAT
The DNA here is from genome assembly GCF_902167635.1 of Chitinophaga vietnamensis. Taxonomy (GTDB): domain Bacteria; phylum Bacteroidota; class Bacteroidia; order Chitinophagales; family Chitinophagaceae; genus Chitinophaga; species Chitinophaga vietnamensis. Next base: position 107,915 of record NZ_CABHMS010000002.1, on the reverse strand, counting down.
TTTTTTCGTTTTCATCACTTAAAATTTTGATGTTGATGTATAAATTGCTATCAATCTCAAAATTAGCTGCTCTGTTGATGAAGCAGGGTCGTAATTTGTGAAATTCTCCGGGGCAATTTCCGCCATTTTTATTCAGGCTGGGGTAGATTGAAAATGATAAAGCCACTTTTCCGTTGCCTCCTCACGGATACGGCTATACGTATCCTTTTCATGCGGTACATACAGGAGAGGCTGTAATATCCTGGCGGCGGCATAGTAGGCTGCCGGCGCTTTTCCGCCGCCGCCGATGGCGGGTGCGGCGCCAGCCTGTATGATGCGGGCCTTGCCGGGTTCGTGAATGAATACAGAGGGGCTGCCGCCTACACTGCGTATCAGGCCGGCATCTCCGCCGAGGAGAGCGAGCCCGTCTTCATTGATGATGTTCAGCCAGTTGATGCGCTTCAGCTGTGGTACAAACTGCTTTTGCTCGATAGAGAAATGGCGTCCCATCGTATCGCCGATGCCCGGTTCGAAATCGAAGCCCGGATATTCGGCGAGGATGTGTTCCAGTTTTTCTTTTGCGCCGGGATGCTGATAACCTTCATAGAGGTCCATGGCATAGCCGGCGGAGGCAGAGAAGAAATTACCCTCCCGCAGGAGGCGGAAACCGCTCACCCACTCCAGCAGCGCCTGCGCCGTAGGGAAAGTATCTACCGGCAGGTGGATGCGCATCAGGGAAATGGTGAGCCCTGTGCGGAGCAGGGAGCTTTGCTGGGAGCGCAGCTCTTCCTGGTGCCTTGCCACGCGCGCCGCCGTGGTGGCAGCTTTGCCGGCATCCGGCAAGTTCTTGTGTATCCAGCATTCAAAGGTGGCGTCTCCCACTCCACCCAGATCATCTTTCTTACCAACATCTCCGCGGTTCGATAATCTTCTCCATAAAAATGTTTTCTTTGAATGGAGAAAATCGGGAAACTGCTGATAGGCTTTCTCCTTGTTGCTGATCTTCTTTTCGCCGGAAGTGGCGCCACCATTGTGATACGTGAACAGCGGCCCTGCCAGCTGCAGACAGCGTTCATAAAAATCGAGCATTCCGTCGGGGTCGGTATAATCCATATATACCGTGAAGAAGAGGGAGGGTTGCAGGTATTCCTGACAGTAGGTGGTCTTCTTTTCATCTCTTGCCTGACGGCAATCCCTGAAGCGGAATTCGTTCCAATCCCTGTGTTCCATGGGCAAGCATTTTTGAGGTTACTTCCCAAAGATAAAATTTTTAAGAAAGATGTTTTAAGTTTGCCCTTTCAATCGTATTCGTTAATGGAACCATTGTTACAGAATCACCCGAACGACCGTAGCTTTCCGGCCAGCGCAAAATGGAAATATTTTGAGAAGGGCAAACAATCACGCCCGCTGGTATATGCCGTGGCCATACTTTCTTTTACCATTGCCCTGCTGACTGCGTTCTTCCTGATCATACAGCTGCAAACGCTGGCGCATCGCCATTATGAGCTGCCCGAAGGCAAGGAAGGTGTACAAATATTACCCTTGTTGGTTTTCCTGGTTTTCACGGGTATCTTCATCGCGGCCGCGCGGCACCTGTGTTTGCTGCCTGTGCGGGAACAACAACGTTATTACCGCCACAGTGGCGCTACCCTGCTGCCGGAAGGCAAACGACAGGCGCTGCGCCTGCACCTGGTGGATACGTTCAAGCACGGCTGCTGGAGCGAAACGCTGGAATTCTATCCCCTGGCGGCGCTCGCGGGCAATGAGAAATACCATGCTTTTCGTCCCGACGAAGCGCTTGGCTACCGCAAATCGCTGGATCAGGACTGGGGCATACTCAGCACAGAAGATTACCGCCGGGTGGCCAAACAACTGCTCTCACAGGGCTATCATGCCGAACCTTTTGCTGTCGTGCTTTCCGTTCAGGATACGAATCATGCCCGGCGCAAGCGCCTGGCCGATCTTACCAGCTTGCCGGAAAGCTATATAACAGAATGCCTGGAACAGCGCCCTGATGGCCGGCCGCCGAAGCTTATCTGGGGCTATGAATACTGGCGCCTCATCGTGGTGGCCCGCAATGCCTTTATGGCCGGCATCATCACAGAGGAGGAAGCCTGGAAAGATATGTTGCAGGCAGCGGCCTATGCTTTTGAACTGTTCGACAGCTACGAGGATTTCAACAACAACCACCGCCTCGGCAATGCTTTCTGGTGCGATGCCTATAAGATCACCAGCGAAAAAACGGAAGCCTGGAAACGCTTCAAAGAGCAATGCAACTGGCCCCTGGCACGTTTGCCCTGGCCGGCGCGGCGCGGCATCGCCCTGCCAAAAGCCGTCGCCAGCGGCTATGCTACCGAGATAGCCCTGGCCCGTAGCATGAACCAGCAACCCGGATCCCTGAACTAGCGCCATCAAACAAAAAAGACCTGCGGGATCGCAAGTCTATTTGTTTCAGGGTCTATCTAGTCAATCTATCAACGATGCAGCGGAATGTACAAACCATGCCCATACGATGCTTCCCCCTTGGTAAGGGGTTTCTCACATGAAAGTCTGGCTGAGAATGGGCGATAGCAGGAGATTGAATTAACAACAATACTCGGATGTAAAGCTAATGGCTGGGGCCTATTGCTCAATAGTACAAATGCGACATCTTTTCCGCCCGCAGCCATTTTGTGATAGCGCTGAGGAAAGGGGTCTGCTGGTCGGCATACAGATAATGGGAGCAATTATCCAGGTAAAGGAAATGCTCCCGCCCAGTGATCTGCTCCACAGTAGCCAGCATGGCTGGCGAAAAGATAGCATCCTGACGGCCATAGACGGCAAAAATATCCAGCTTTTGCGTCAGCTGCTTCAGTACGGGCCGCACATCGATATTGGTGCGTTTTTCATTTTGATAGAAGCATAAGGGCGCCTGCCGGTTGCGGAAATTGCTTTGATACAAACTGCCGGTTTTATAAGCATGATAAATATCTCGCGCTTCTGCATCGGGATGCGACAGCTTGAAGAAGCCATGCTCGCCGGCGATATCAAAGCACCCGGCGCGATAGGCCGCGCTGTGATGGTCCAGTTGCGCTACAGTGGCTATTTTCGCCAGGCAAGCAGTATCTTCTTTACAAATTTTACTTACCGAATCCAGGATATGATCATAGGTCGCCTGCTGCGCAAACAAGGCGCCCGCCAGCACCAGCGCCTGTACCTTTTGCGGGTACTTTTCGGTAAACAGGGTACTTACCAATCCACCGAAACTATGCCCGATGATACAAGCTTTTTTAAGATGATATTGCCGGTAGATATGTTGGAGATCTTCGATCGCTTCCTGGTAGGTGAAAGTGGCTTTTTCATCCGTAGAGCGACCTTCTCCGCGGCGATCGTATACGATCACGTAGAAGCCGCTATCCGCCAGCCTTTGCGCGGTGGTAGCCTCAAATTGTACGGCGTTGCCGCCAGGGCCGCCATGAATAAAGATGACCGGCGGGTGACCCTTGCTGCCATAGGTCTTGCTGTAAATCGTTTGTGCGTACACGTTAGCCGCAGCGCCTGCCAGCGCCAGGAACAACAGGAATGATTTCATGAAAAAAGAGAGATTTGCGCGAAGGTAATATGCCATCCCGGATAATACCAGTAAATTTAATTACTAAAAAACCACGTATGGATCGTAACAAACAGGCTGTGGACGTTTTCAACAAATTCGCCAAGGAATATGAGGCGAAGAATATGGACATCCGGCCTTATCATGACAGCCTCACACGCTACTGTGAGCTCCTGCCGGAGCAGGGGGAAGTGCTGGAACTGGCATGCGGCCCCGGTAACATCACCCGTTACCTGCTGCAACAAAAGCCGGGCTTGCGTATCCTGGCAACCGATCTCGCCCCGAATATGCTGGAACTGGCCAGGGAACACAATCCGGACGTCGCCCTCGCATTGTTGGACATGCGGGATATCCCTCGTATGGACCGCACTTTCGATGGTATCGTCTGCGGATTCGGCATGCCTTACCTCTCCAAGGAGCAGGCCATACAGTTCATTGCAGATGCCGCTCAACAGCTGAAACCCGGCGGGGCATTGTATTTCAGTACCATGGAAGATGACTACGAAAAATCCTACCTGTACCGCAAGCCTGAGGGAGATGAAGTGTTCCTCTATTTTCATGAAGAGGGTTACCTCCTGGATGCGGTGAAGGCCAACCATCTAACGGCCATAGATATACGCCATTTAGACGGCAGCATGTCCAAAGACCTGGTGGTGACAGCGGTGAAATCACTCGCGCTTTAAGCTCCTGGCGGGGTTCATTAATGCAGCCTTCATTGTTTGAAAGCTCACGGTGAGCAATGTAAGGAGCATGGCGCCGCCGCCTGCGGCAGCAAAGATCCACCAGGTCATGGCCGTATGGTAGGTGTAATGTTCCAGCCAACGGCTCATGGCGTACCAGGCCAGGGGCGCCGCCACTGCAAAGGCGATGGTGGCGAGCAGCAGGAACTCGCCCGACAACAGGCGCCAGATGTTCGCTACTGTAGCGCCCATTACTTTACGGATGCCTATTTCGCGGGTACGTTGTTCCGCCATGAAAGCAGCGATGCCATAGAGGCCCAGACAGCTGATAAAGATCGCCAGTACAGCCAGGATGGCCGCCAGCCGTGCAATGTATTCTTCTATCCCGAATTTGCGGGCATATTCTTCATCAACAAAGCGGTAATCGAAAGGCTGGTCCGGCGCATATTTGTGGTAGATGGCTTCTATCGCCGCCAGTGCATCCGGCGCACTGCGGGCGGGATTGATGCGTATATTCAGCACACCGGGGCCATTGTACAAAAAGTACACCGCCTGCTTTACTGGTGCATAGGGTGATTCCATGATGATGTTCCTGATCACGCCGATCACATGATAGGCACGGCCATTCCAGCGGACGATCTCTCCTACCGGATTTTTCAGCCCCATATATTTTACGGCGGCTTCGTTCAATACGATGGCGGAGCTATCTGTGGTAAAGGCGGGAGAGAAATCCCTGCCGGCTGCCACCTGCCAGCCCGTAGCCTTGCCATAGTCGTGCGAAATGGATACAGTAGTAAAATCATCCATGGCGCCCGGCGCTTTGCCGGTCCAGTCAAATCCGCCGCTGCTGCGGCTTCCGCGGGTAATAGTGTTACCTGATTCTGCAATAGCGGTAACGGCGCCGCTCTGTAAAAGATCCTGTTTTACAGCATCGATATGATCATGGATATCGGTATTATAAGGCCGCGCTACCACCAGTCCAGCGCGGGTATATCCTACCGGGCGCTCCCTGGCAAACCTCACCTGGCGGTAGGCCACAATGGTGCCGATGATAAGCACTACAGACACTGTAAATTGCAATACCACCAATGCCCTCCTGGAAAACAATGCCGCGTATTGCGCGCGGAACGTGCCTTTCAGCGCCTTCACCGGCCGCAGGGCAGACAAATAAAACGCAGGATAGGCGCCTGCTACCAGGCTCACGATAAAACAAAAGCCGATGCTTCCCACCCAGAACAGTGGGCTGCCCCAGCCCATCGTCATTTCTTTTGCGGTAAGACTGTTTAATAAAGGCAACAATTGTTTTGTGATAAGCAATGCCACCACAAAGGCGATGGCCACCATCATGGCGGATTCGATGAAGAACTGCGTCACCAGCTGGCTGCGACGGGAGCCTACTACTTTGCGGACACCGATCTCCCTGGCTCTTTTCCCGGAGCGTGCTGTGCTCAGGTTCATAAAATTGATGCAGGCCAGTAACAATACAAATAATCCGATGATACCAAAAAGCCGTACGAAAGTAATGTTGCCGCCGGTGTTCACCCCATTTTTAAATTCTTCATACAAGTGCCAGCGGCTCATCGGATGGAGGAATATTTCCGGTTGCAATGCTGCCTGATCGGCCGGCAATTTGCTCCGCTTCACATCTTTGATGGCGGCGGCTACTTTGTTGAAATCCGCTGCCGGTGCGAGTTGTACGAAGAGTTGATAAGAATTGGCGTTCCAGTCGTCTTTTGATTCTTTTACTTCCGGCGTAGCAGCATACAGGTCCCAGGGCGCTATAAATTTCAGATTGGCGAAAGAGCTATTATAGGGCAGGTCTTCATAGATGCCAGTAACGGTAAGCGTAGCGGTATCAAGTTGTATGGTGCTGCCAATAGCGTGGGCGTCGCCAAAAAGCGCCTGCGCTGCGGAGGCCGACAATAGCAGGCCAGCAGGGCTTCTCAGGCCTTCGCGCGTACCGGCGGCCATGTGCAGGGTAAGCATTTCAGGTGCGCCGGGCTGCATAAAATTACCTGTAAGAGAGAGATGTTTATCTTTGAAAGATAAGAGGTGCGGGTTGGTCCATGATGAAAGCACTACCTGCTGGAAGTTGCCCCCGTAGCTATTGCGCAGCTCCTCACCCAATACGGCAGGTACAGCCTTGTACGTATTTTTTTCGCCGTTGATCACCTGATGTTGCATTACCCGCGCAATGCTGCTATAGTGCTCGTGCTGGCGGTCGAACGTATACTCATCGAATATCCAGCGACCTGCCAGCAAGGCCACCGCCATGCCGATGCACAGCCCTGAAATATTGATCAGTGAATATATTTTGTTGGCTTTAAGATTGCGCCAGGCGATCTTCAGGTAGTTCTTGAGCATATTCCATATTTGTGATGGGCCCTGCCAATAAAGTGCCACCAGCAACCGCATATCATCACAAATACATTATATATAATCATATGTATCATATGTCCGATTTTAATACAGCTGCCTGTCCGTTTTCAGGGCCTTTCCAATCCTTTTCCTTTACTTACCCAGGGGTTGTCTTTGACCCAGAAACGGTAAGGCAGGTAAGCATCTTCTCCTGCGTACTGTACGCCTACACGGGCGCCGGACACGATCATAGCGGCAGGCAATGGCGGCGCATCTTCTATCCATATCTGCTGTCCTGAAAGACTGGCGCCATCCATCGCGGCAGTGATGCCCATGGCTTTGCTCAATATGCCAGGACCGGCAGTAATCCTGGATGCATTTTTATGCCGGCACCGCGCCTGCATCAGCTCAATATGCTCTACCGGTTCCAAAGCCCGCACCAGCACGGCATGCGGCACATCGCGTACATTGGTGACGACGTTGAAAAGATAATGGATGCCATAACAGAGATACACATAGGCAAGGCCGCCCGGTTGATACATCACTTCCGTACGTTTGGTGCGGCGGTTGTCCCAGGCATGGGAGGCGCGGTCGATCGCTCCCGCATAGGCCTCTGTTTCCACGATGATACCCGATGTACGTACGCCATCGATTCGGGTCACCAATGTTTTTCCCAGCAGTAGCCTGGCCACTTCAGTTACATCCGGTTGCAGGTAGAAAGCAGGCTTCAGTTTCGTCATACTGAAAGATATCAAAATGTTGTAAATTCAGTAACGCATTTATCCAACACCTAAAACCTTATCTGTGAAATCAGTACTCCTTTTTTGCTACTGCCTGCTGGGAAGCGCGGTGGCCGCAAAGGCCCAGGTGGCTGCTCCACAGGACAGCGCCAATATCTACTACCAGGCATTACAGGTATATTGCAGCCAGCAGGCGCCGAAAGACGGCAAACCTTTGCTGCTCGAAGAGGATGGCAATGCCAGTCCTTATATTCCTGCCAGCGTAAACGGATATGCGGTAGAAAAAGTGAGTACCGCTGCAATAGTGCAGCATCTGAAGAAAACGCCCGTCTTGCAGGTGATACGGATCGCGCCCATGAAGCTCGACGATGGCGTGTTTTCCGTCAGCATCACGCCTTTCAACATAAGCCCCGATAAAAAGGGAGGCCTCCGCTATGTGAACAGCGGAGGCATGACCATCAATTTTAAATATGATTGTGAGAAGAAATTATTCAGCGTAGTGTCGATACTGACAACCGGCGTGTAGCCTTTACCGTTAGTTGCGCTGGCCGCCGATAGACAAACCACCATCTACGAGGATGCTCTCCCCGGTAACGAAAGACGCAGCCGGGCTGCACAGCCACAGCACCAGTTCCGCTACTTCTTCCGGTTTGGCAAAACGGCCGATGGGCGCATGTTTCAGGTAGGGTTCTGCGGCGGCGGCATCAGGGAAGAAACGTTCAAACATCGGAGTGTGGATGTATCCCGGTTGCACGTTATTGACACGGATGCCAGCGGCGGCGGTTTCCACGGCGAGCGCACGCGCCATACCATCCAGTCCTGCCTTGGTAGCAGAATATACGCTTGAACCGGCGAAAGCGCCGCGTGCCAGCCAGGAAGATGTATTGACGATCGCCCCGCCACTGCCCTGCTTTTTAAACTGTTCGATCTCATACTTGCAGGATAACCATACTCCTTTCAGGTTGATATCCATCACCTGATCATATTCTTCCTCGGTAATATCTTCGATGGCGCCGAAGTGACCTTCAATGCCGGCATTATTAAAAGCTATGTCGAGTCGGCCAAAACGCGCTACAGTAGCGGATACCAGGTCAGCTACAGCCTTAGCGCCGGATACGTCGGCAGCAATAAAATGTACGTCGGGGCTGATCTGTTGCAATTCGGCGAGCGCTTTTTTTCCTTCTGCTTCGCGACGGCCCGCGATCACTACTTTTGCGCCATTACGCAGGAAAAGCGTAGCAGCGGCGAGTCCTATGCCGGTAGTACCACCGGTGATCAGTGCTACTTTGTCTTTTAACGATGTTTGTGTCATATGCTTCATTTTGATGACACAAAGATAGCCGCCTGTAGAGCACGCGGATTATGCCAATCAAACAGGTTATTATGAAATAGAAACAACTTGTTTACGGAACTGGTTAGGCGTGGTACCGGTTTGTTTTTTAAAGAAGATATTGAAATTAGAGGCATGCTCAAAGCCAAGGCAGTAGCCTATTTCAGCTACATCTCTATTACTGTGCAGCAGGAGCGCCTTTGCTTCGGTGGCCAGCCTTTCCGTGATCCACTCGGTGGTGGTTTTGCCTGTCGCCTCTTTGAGGGCGCGGTTCAGGTGGTTGGTATGAACGGAGAGCTGATGGGCAAATTCATTGGCATTTTTCAGGCGGATCACCTGGTGCGGCGGTTCTATGGGGAACTGGCGTTCCAGTAGTTCCAGGAACAGCTCACTGATACGCTGCGCTGCATTGCCTTGCTGGTGCCAGGTTTCAGGCGGCTGCAATTTCATCGCCTCATGCATGATGATCTGTAAATAACTCCTGATCAGGTCATATTTATTGGCGTACCCGGATTCACGTTCGTTGATCATCTGCTCAAAAAAATTACTCAGCAGCGCTGTTTTCTCCTGGTCGGGGAAGAAGATATGATTGCCGCCGGCCTTGAACAGCGGCGACTGTGCCAGTCCGCCGTTCTTGAGATTGGCGTCGATAAAGTCTTCCGTGAACAGGCAAAAATATCCCACCATGGTATCCACATCGGGTTGCCAGGAATAAGGGATCATGGGGTTCATGAAGGAGAGGCAGGGCCCTTGTACATGAATGGATTTATCAGAGAAAGACAGGAGACCGCTGCCTTTGATGATGAGTGATATCTTGTAGAAGTCGCGGCGATTGGCGATCAGGCTGGTATCGCCGCAGCCAAATTCTTCCTGGCGGTTCACGCTGAAGGAGGCCGGCGCATACCTGCTGCCATGCTGTTCAAAAAATTCGCTGATGGTTTCCCTGGATTTCATCCTCCGAAATTATGATATTCAAACATCATAACAAGGGATCAGGCTATCCGCTCTTCCAGTTTGATGGTAACCGTATCGCCGGCGTCTTTACCGATCTCTTTGCGAAGGTCTGCTTTGATAGGCAGTTTGTGAGTACCGTTGCCCAGCGCCATAAAAGAGCTTTGGAAAGGCAGGCCATCTACGGTACCGCGCACTTTCACAAGGCCACGCGTACCGAAGAAGGCAACAGATTCCGGCCAGATGAGGTAAGTCCAGCCGCCCTTGGAAGGGCTTTTAAGCAAGGTAGCCCTGAACTGTTTGTTGAGCGGCCCCGCGGGATGTGTTTGTTTGACTGTAGACATGGTAATGCATATTGATGAGGATACCAAGTTAGCTATTCACCAACATTCGCGCCGCGTGAGAATATGACTTTCCTGCGGGGATAAAATGACATTTACGGATTTTTTGATGTACGGATTTCTTGATTCAGCTGCACAAAAAGCCCTGCCGCTATGAACGGCAGGGCGAAAAACTAAAACTAAATTTACCCCCTGCTTAACAGGATGATGCGAATGAAATTACATGCAGCCACTGCAATAATGTTGCATTGAAAAAAATGATCTGCTGTTGTTATTTTTGTTCATATGCCGATACGAGCGTATTGATATCGATCTTTTTCATTTTCAAGATCGCCGCCATCACGCGCTCCGTCTTGCTTTGATCTTTGTCGGACATCATCCCGGTAACTATCGTAGGCACTACCTGCCATGATACGCCGAACTTATCTTTCAGCCATCCGCAGACCTGTGATTTCGGGTCGCCACCGGCGCCGAGTTTCTCCCAGTAATAATCTATTTCTTCCTGTGTGTCGCAATTGACGATGAATGAAATGGATTCATTGAACTGGAATAAAGGGCCGCCATTCAGCGCAACGAAGCGTTGGCCTTCTATCTGAAACTCTACGGTGAGCACGGTACCTTCAGGCATGCCATGTACGTCAAAGCCTTCTTTGCCATAGTAGCTGGTGCGGCCGATAGCGGAGTTTTTAAAAATAGACGTGTAGTATTGGGCGGCTTCTGCTGCATTCGTGGCGAACCATAAGTTCGGTGAAATTTTGCCGCTGCTGATCTTCTTTTCCATAGTTTTATTTTTAGCGAGGTGATAGAAACTATGATAAAGTTACCAACTGGCATCTTGCTGAAAGGCACTGTTACAGGCCATTCTACAGGGGAAAAAATGACAATTATTTTTTACGCATGAAGTCGAATGCGCCTTTGCGCAGGTTGATATCATATTCTAGCCAGGCTTTCAAACAGGCCAGGAAGTTAGCCCATCCTTCGGTGTTGCCCATCAGCCATTTAATGCCGGCTTCATTATTCTCGGCGGCGCCCTCTGTAACCCTTACCAGCGTGCTGTTTCCGGGTTGTTGTTCCAGGGAGATATCTACCTGCGTCTGTTTGCCTTCAGGCCCGCCCCACAGGAAAGATACCAGCGATGCCGGCTCGGTTTTCAACACTTTGATAGTGAAACGTTCGTCAAATTCAGGGAACTTCCAGCTCACCTCTTTACCGCTTTCCATGCGGCCGGAGCCTTCCGAGATAAAGTAGTTCGATAGCTGCGCAGGATCAACGATGCCTTCAAACACTGTTGCTGCCGGCTTCGACACCTGGATCGCTGCTTTGATAGTGAGTGTATCCATAGCCATAACGTTTTACGAAAATTAGCGATAATCAGGAAGATGATCAAATCAGTTTCACGGGCTTGCCTGTTCTGGCAGACTCCCGCGCTGCTTCCAGGATACGTACTACGATCACATTGTTTTCAATCGCATAGAGGCCATAGGGCGGCATTGTCACTTTGCCATGTATTACATCTGCCAGGTAGGTAAACGGATCTTCGTATACGCGTATATCCGTTGCCGTTATATGCCGCACCTGTGCCGGTGCGCGCTCATTGTTACGCAGTACCAGCGTGTTTTTGTCGGGCGCCAGCAGCAGGCCTTTATCGCCATACACTTCCATATCCTTGCGGCTGAACGACCAGTTCCAGGAGGCTTGTATCAGGGCGTGCATATCTCCATAGTCCACGATAATCACGGCATCATCTTCCACTTTCGGATATACCTCCGGTTTATAATGGTGCGTTACCGCTGTAACGGAAACGGGTATACGATTTTTTACCAGATGCGTCATGAGGTTAGCGCCATAGCAGCCGAAGTCCATCAGCGCGCCGCCGCCATTGCGCACAGGATCGGTGAGCCAGGCGAGAAATTCCGGTCCGCAGCCGATCTCTTTGGGTCCCTGGTGACCGTCGTTGATCACCACTTTGCGCACCTGTCCGACATAGGCGCTATCATGCAGCAGCTGGAACGTTTTAGCCACGGATGGATACCAGCTGGTTTCGTAGTCGGTGAGCAGCTGTATCTGATGCTGTTTCGCCAGCGCTTGCATGGCCAGCGCATCGGCAACGGTGGTAGCCAGCGGCTTCTCCACCATCACATGGATATGGCGCGGCGCAGCGGCCTCCACCACCGCACGGTGACTTACAATATCCCCAAAAGCCACTACTGCTGCCGGTTTCACGGCATCCAACATTTTCGTCAGACTGGTATAAAATATTTTTTCCGGGAGATGATAGCGGTGTGCATAGCGGTGCGACAATGCCGTATCTGTTTCGTAAATACCCACCAGGCTGATATCGCCCTTATCGGGGCGACCCAGTATCCAGGCTACATGTGCATGGGAAATACCGGCTACGGCTATACGTAGCGACTGTGCCTGCGCGTGGCAGGCCAGCAGGAGCAGGAAGAGAACGAGGGAACGCATTCCTGAATTTAGAAAAGAGAATTGGCATTTTCAAGTGATATAACGCCCCTACGGGGCGATAATCCGGGGAACCCGTTTTATCTACCAATATGACGCCCCGCTGGGGCGATATATGGGTAGCCCAATGTATACACCAACGCAAACGCCCCGCAGGGGCGATATATTGGTAGCCCAATGCATCCACCAACACAAACGCCCCGCAGGGGCGATATATTGGTAGCCCAATGTTATCTACCAACACAAGCGCCCGGGAGGGGCGATATATTGGTAGCCCAATGTTATCCACCAACACAAACGCCCCGCAGGGGCGATATATTGGTAGATGCGATATGGGTAGCCTCTAATTCCTGGCAATATCCTTCACTAGCGATGCCCGGAAATAATACAGCAGCTGCGTAATACTGTTGGTGAGCCGCTGCTCATATTGCGACACCCGTTCCATGATCTCCATCAGGTGTTGACTATCTATCCCCTGCGGCACTTCCAATAGCAGGATGATCATCAGCAGGTCTGTTTTGATCAGGTGCGCATACCTGCCGAAGGGCGTGTTGCTGAGGCTATGCCCTACCGCGGCATATTGCTCGATGATGGTCATGCGCAGGTGGCGCACGCAGGCCTTGCGGTCTCTCGTGTTGGTAGACTGATAATGGATGATCTGTTTCCGCAATTCTTCCTTGACTTTTTGCACAGTACAGGTAAATCGCTGCAGACAGTTACCCAGTTCACCGATCATTGCTTTGTCCTGGTTCTCCAGGTAGCTGTTGATCTCGTTGTTCCATTGGCCTGCTCCCCTGCGGCGCTGCGGTTGTTCCCGTTGCTTGTTTCTCTTCAGTTTCAGGAGAATCAACTCCATGATCTTATTCATAGTACAGGCAATTTGATCCTGTAAATAACAATTTACCAGATGCATGCACATTAAAGCCGTACAATGATCACTTTGATTAACTACTGATTAACATTTCGTATTATCTTGGGAGATATGAACGTGATGAAAAACTTCTTCCTGCTGCTGGCGCTGACCGCATGGAGCAATGCCGCGCTTGCACAGTCGCTGCAAGGCACCCTCTGGGATATACCTGCATTATACCGTGCGCCGGCCAGCCGTGTACTGCAAAAGGATTCGGCCATTGCCCTTGTATACCAGGGATTACCCTACCATGGCCACCAGCAGGAAGTGTTTGCCTGGTACGCTACGCCCGGCACGCTCAGCGGCGATACCAGTAAAGACCATCACCTGCCCGGTATCGTGCTGGTACATGGCGGTGGCGGCGCCGCCTTTCGAGAATGGGCCATCATGTGGGCGCAGCGCGGCTTTGCCGCCATCGCGATGGACCTCCGCGGCAATGGGCCCGACCGCAAGCACCTGCCACTCGGCTTTGAAGAACCAGGAAATGAAACGCCTTATTTCGATGTCACACTGCCCTTACAAGAACAATGGATGTATCATGCGGTGGCCAACGTGCTCCTCGCCCACCAGTTGCTGCGCAGTTTTCCGGCGGTAGATACCAACCGTACGGCTCTTACCGGCATCAGCTGGGGCGGCGTAATCACCTGCACGGTAGCGGGCCTCGACCCGCGTTTTCGTGCAGCCGTTCCCGTATATGGCTGCGGCTACCTCGGCGAAAGCGGCCGTATGCGCACACAACTCAAGGCCCTTACGGAAGCACAACGCCATACCTGGCTCACACAATACGACCCTTCGCAATATATCGGCAAGGCAGCTATGCCCATGCTGTTTGTGAACGGCACCAACGACCCTCATTTTGAAATGGAGAGCTATGCCCGCACCTGCGCACTGGTGAAACATCAGCAGCAATGCATCAAGCCGGGCATGAAGCACAGCCACAAATACGGCTGGGCCAATGCCGAGATCAGCGCCTTCATCAACAGCTATGTCAATGATTCCTTGCCGCTGCCGGCCATCGGCCAGCTATCCAGGCATGGCGGATATTATCGCGCCCTGATTACTACGGGCACGCCTATATTAAAATCAGACATGCATTATACAACAGATACGGCCGGAGTGGCGGCGCAGTGGAAAAGTATGGAGGTGAAGGTCAACAAAAAACAATTACAGATCCCTCTTCCGCCAGCTGGCGCCACAGCGTGGTTCATTTCCGTTGAAGACGAAAGAGGGATGTATATTTCAGGGCCTTTACAACATCAGTTTTTGAAATAGTCTGCCGCGCGGCTCACTTTTTCAACCCAGCAGCCGGAAGAAGCCTGCATCACGTATTCGCTGAGACCAATATGCTGCTGCGATCCCGGCGCCCAGTCGTACGTATAGCCCAGGCGGGTCCAGGGATAGTGGTAATCATTCGCATTCTGCAGGGTATGATAGTAAGCGTAAATAATATAGTTATTAAACCAGGTAGCATAACTCTGCGACACCGTGCTAAGTAATACCGGCCCCGTGGTAGTAGTGGTGATATCAGGATTGCCTGCCGGGCGATATAGCCTGCTGGCATTCACCCACATCTCCGCGATATGCGTATTGGTTTTAGGGTTCACGGGAGGAAGCCCCAGCAGCTGACATACGCGCATAATGGTGTCTGATCCTGGCTGGAAAGCTTTGGCCAGCTTCTGCTTCATTTGTGCAGGGATGAACAGCCAGGCTTCGCCCCAGGTGGTAGTGATGGAATCGCCGCTGGGATAGCTGGAAGGGAATCGCATGAAAGTGGCCATCAGCACATATTTCTGGCCATTGATGGTTTTCCATTTCAGCTGGGTATCTGCATCGGAGATAGGCCATAACGTGTTGGTGATCTCCGAACTATCAGCCACCATAGCATCTTTGATAGCAGCGGCATACAACTGGTCGTTGTTGTATACGGGAGCAGGGGTATCGTCATTGTTTTTGTGACAGCTGCTCAGTGTAAGGCCGGATAATACCAATAACAGCAATAGCGGGTGTTTCCAAAGGAAGTTGTTTTTCATGGGTTTTATTTTGAGTAATGGTTATGAGGCAGGGTAGGTATCCTGACAATCGGGGATAAATTTAGGGAATTTTTGATTTAGGAATTTACGGATTTAGGAATTTACGGATTTACGGATTTGTGGATTTGTGGCGGTCTTTGGATTCGCCACAAATCCGTAAATCCATAAATCCGTAAATCCCTAAATCAAAATCTTGTTTTGTAATGCAGGCAAACCACGCCGTTGCTGAAGGCTTTGCTCTCTATGAGGTCCAGTTTGATCACTTCATTGATATCTTTGAACAAGGGGATGCCGGCGCCGAGGAGGATGGGGTTCACAAATATCCAGTATTCATCGATCAGGTTTTCGCGCATGAGGGCATGGCTGGCGCCCGGACTGCCGAACATAATAATTTCCGCACCAGGCCTGTTTTTTATCTCCTGTACTTTATCGGTAAAATCATGACTGATGATAGAGATGGTAGGATCGGGCGCTGTTTTGAGCGTGCGTGACGCCACAAATTTTTCGACCTTGTTATACCATGCGCTGTGTTCCTTATCGTGGCGGCTGGCATTGGGTTTTGCGCCGGCGGTAGGCCAATAACTGTGCATCAACTCCCAGGTAACGCGGCCATAGATGGCCGTATCGGCAACATCGGTGTGTTCGGCGGCCATATCGAACATGGGTTCATCTATTTTTATCCAATTCATTTCGCCTTTAGGGCCGGCAACGAATCCATCGAGGGAGACGTGCATAAATGACACCAGCTTTCTCATTTTGAAAAATTTGAAGTTTTTTTATAAAGTACTGACAGCCTGTTTCAGCAACGCTGCCAGCTGCGAATAATCTACGGGGCGGCCATGCAGGATGGTGGCGGTTTTCCGGTCGGGGCCTGCGTTGGAGGTAAAGAATCCTTTGATCTCCGCCAGCTCGGTGGCGTTGAAGATCATGAACGATATCTTGCCTTTCGCTGCACTAATCACGCAGGCATAACGGCCATTGAGCAGGTAATGAGGCTTGCCGTATTGCAGGCGTTCTTCTATATCCGGGACCGTGTCAAATACCATTTGCCGCAAAGGCTTGCAGATGCTCATCTGCCAGGGCTGTAACTTCTCCATGTACTCGGTAACTTCGCTGTTCATAACGTTTTTTTTAAGCACTCCATTTAACAATACAAACTTACTTTCCTCCTTCCATTTGGATAAAGGCGGATCGTGACAAACACGCGGTGTATTTATGCCGCTGCACGTTCCTCCTATCAAACAGTAATTTGTGACGGATGGGGTATCTGTTAACGTTATCTTTATCTTTGTGAGATGAAAAATTATCTCTTCCAGTCCGGGCGCCTCGGCTTCAGGAAATGGCAGGATGCCGATCTCGCCCCATTCGCCGCTATCACCGCCGACCCCGAGGTGATGGAGTTTTTCTCTTCCACGCTCAACCTCGAAGAAACAGCCCAGATGCTCGTATGGGTCAAAGCGCATTTCGACCAGCATGGTTACGGCCTTTATGCGGTAGATACCCTGCATGATGAACAGTTCATCGGCTTCATTGGTTTCAATCATCCCAGCTTTGAAGCGGATTTCACGCCCTGTGTGGAAATAGGCTGGCGCCTGCGGAGATCCGCCTGGGGCCAGGGTTACGCCACCGAAGGCGCACGCCGCTGCCTGCAATATGCCCGCGATGTGTTGCACCTGCCGCTCATCTATTCTTTCACCAGCATGCTCAACAAACGCTCGGAGCAGGTGATGATCAAACTCGGCATGGAGAAAACCGGCGAGTTCGAACATCCGCGCGTCCCCGATGGCCACCGCCTCAAAACACATGTGCTCTACCGCATAAATACGGACAAGGCCTGACCGGAAACGAACAATTTATCATTTTAAATAATATATAAATTCCTTCATTCTAAAAAGGCCGTTAATGCGGCATTGTGTTGGATAGGCTCCCATCATGCTCAAAAACTACATCAAAACCGCCTGGCGCAATATCCGCAGGAACAAATTGTTCTCTGCGCTCAATATCTTCGGACTGGCCACCGGCATGGCCTGTAGCATACTTATATTTTTGTGGGTACAGGATGAAACGTCGTACGACCGCTTCCATCCACATGCGGATCATACCTACCGGGTCATCACACATCTCTCCGGCACTGACGTAGCCTACGTACCGATCGCTATGGCGCCGGCCATCAAGGCGGAGATACCGGGCGTAAAAATGGCGACCCGTCTGTCCCCCCTCGAATGTGTAGTGGGTAACGGCGTAACCCGCTATAACGAAAAGAACGGCTACTATGCCGACTCCAACCTGCTACGCATGTTCAACTTCCCGCTACTGCGCGGCGATCTCAACGCAGCGCTCACACAGCCTAATACGATCGTGCTTACAGAGAAAACAGCGATCAAATATTTCGGCAGCGCAGATAAGGCCATGGGTGAAACGCTCAACGTAATGAATGATTACAAGGGCAACAATGTAACGGTAACGGCTATACTCCAGGATCTTCCGCATAATTCCCACCTGCAATTTGATATGCTGCTGCCGATCTCCATGTATTTGGCCCAGAACGATCCTAACGAATGGTGGAACAATTTTGATGTATATACTTACTTCCAGACGAACGACGCGTTCAAAGCCTCTCCCACAGCGCTGGAGCATCTTTCAAAGCAGATCACTGCCATGCGCTTCAAGTACTCGCCAGGCGTTACTGAAGGCGCCTTTAGTTTGCAAGCCCTGCCTGATATACATCTGCAATCCAATCTCCTGTTCGATCCGGCCGGACAAGGCAACATACTATATGTGCGTATCTTTTCACTGGTAGCAGTGTTCATCCTTTTGATCGCCTGTATCAATTTCATGAACCTGGCCACTGCCTTATCGGGAGAAAGAGCCAAAGAAGTAGGCATGCGTAAGGCGATCGGCGCTACACGCGCGCAACTGGCCTGGCAATTCATCAGCGAATCATTACTGATCGCTACGATCTCCATGATGCTGGCGGCAGTCGTGGCAGCCTGCCTGTTGCCCGCTTTCAATCATATCGTGGATAAAAACATTTCTTTCCACCTGCTGAACATCAGGATGGTGGCCGGTTTACTGGGCATCGCCCTGATCGCCGGATTCATCGCCGGCAGCTATCCGGCCATCTTCCTTTCTTCCTTCCAGCCAGTGAAAGTGCTGAAAGGTATGAAGATGATGCAGGCAGGCGGCGCCTTCTTCCGCAATGGCCTGGTGGTGGCGCAGTTCACCATCTCTGTGGTGATCCTGATCAGTACCCTGGTGGTGTATTATCAATTACAGTATATCCGTCACCGTGATATCGGGTTTAATAAAGAAGGGCTCTTGTACGTGCCGCTGCCAACGGGCGGCGACCTGATACAGCGCACCAAAGCGCTGCATGCATTGCTGGATCAGCAAGCGGAAGCAGACCGCTACAGTATTATCAGCCATCTGCCGTCTTTCCTTTCTACTGGTACTACTTCCATTTCCTGGCCGGGGAAAGATCCCAAAAATCAAACTATTTTCCCGCAGATGTGGGTAGATAACCAGTTCCAGCGGGTGATGGGCGCGAATCTGCTGGCCGGCAGATTTTTTTCGAAAGATTTCCAGGGAGATGAGAAAAACTTTGTGGTAAATGAAACAGCCTTGAAGGTAATGGGGAAAACGCCGGAAAATGCGCTGGGCATGCATATCACGATGAATGGACGTTATGGCGAGATCATTGGTGTGCTAAAGGACTTCAACTTCAAACCGCTGCAATACAAGGTGGAACCGCTGGTGCTCAAAAACGGCCAGTATGGCGATTTGAATGGCAATCCAGGATTTATCGTTGTGAGAACAAGCGTTGCACAGGCACAACAAACGATCAGCGACCTGCAAAAATCTTTCCGCGCGATATACCAGGATACGCCTTTCTCTTACGACTTCCTGGATGCGGACATCTCCCGCCAATATCTTTCCGAACAAAGAATGGGTAAGCTGTTCAACATCTTCTCCCTGCTCTCTGTGATCATCTCCTGCCTGGGATTATTTGGCCTCGCCACTTTCACTACCCGCAAACGTATCCGTGAGATCGGGGTGAGAAAAGTGCTGGGCGCCAGCGTACCGGGCATTGTGGCGATGTTGTCGAAAGATTTTATCAAACTGGTAGGACTGTCGATGATAGCGGGTTTCCCTTTAGCGGCCTGGGCGATGAACAAGTGGCTGAGCAATTTCGCTTACCGCATACAACTCAGCTGGTGGATGTTTGCCATCGGAGGATTTACCTGTATTATGATCGCTTTGCTCACGGTTAGTTACCAATCGGTACGCGCGGCCCTCGCCAACCCGGTGAAGAGCCTGCGTACCGAATAGTATGTTTTAGTGCAGTATTTCTTTGTGTACCGGATCGATGAGATTGGCGTTGAACCAATGCGGGTACAGCGCTACGGGCTTCGTAAACTCGTCCACGGCGGCCACTTCAGCAGCATCGAGTTTTACGTCGATTGCTTTCAGGTTATCTTCCAGCTGTGATATTTTGCTGGCGCCTACGATAATGCTTGATACGACAGGCTTTGCCAGCAGCCATGCCAGCGCAGTTTGCGCTACAGAAGCGTTATGCGCTGCCGCGATACCGCGCAGCTGCTCCACTACTTTGAATCCAAATTCTTTATCGAAAGGGAACAGGTCGAAGCCGGAGAGGCGGTTGCTTTCATCTTTCAGGTTCTCACGGGTATATTTACCGCTCAGGAAACCGCTGGCGAGCGGGCTCCACACGTTCATAGAGATACCGCTGTGCTGCATGAAGGGAATGATATCGTGTTCCACATCGCGGCCCACGAGCGAATAGTTCATTTGTCCGCTGCAGAAAGTAGCCCAGCCATTATCTTTCTGCATCTGCCATGCCAGTGCGGCTTTCCATACCGACCAGTTGGAGAAGCCGATGTAGCGTACTTTTCCGGCGCGTACCAGGGTATCCAGCGCTTCGAGCGATTCTTCCAGCGGAGTGTAAGGATCTTCTTTGTGCAGGATATATAGATCGATATAATCCGTACCCAGGCGGCGGAGGCTCTGCTCGCAGGAATAGAGGATATGCCTGCGGGAAAGGCCTGCCTGCGTTACCGGCGTACCGGTGCGGAAACCTACTTTGGTAGCGATCACCACATCATGACGGCGGTCTTTCAATAATTGACCAAGCATTATTTCTGATTGCCCGTTAGCATAGCCATCCGCCGTATCAAAAAAATTAATACCGGCAGCAAGCGCGCGGTCTACCATCTGCCGGGCATCATCCTGATTTACTTTATAAATCGAAGGAATGGAAGGATCACTTCCGAAGGTCATCGCACCGAAGGAAAGCCTGGACACGATCAGGCCGGTACTACCCAGTTTGTTGTATTGCATAGAGTTTTGTAGAATTGATCCGCAAGATAATGAATTGCTTGACGCGAAGGTTGTCTTAGCTCAGGATTATAATGATTGAAAGGATTAACAGGATTTTTTTTCAGGATTTATAAAGATTAAAAAAGATTAACGGGAAGATATTTGCGATGGTAGCCCTTGAAGCGCTTTGAGCGCTTCAAGGGCTGGACCCTTGTTGATCTTCTCATCAATCTCCTTTAATCTTTATAAATCCTGAAAAAAAATCCTGTTAATCCTTTCAATCATTATAATCCTGAGCTAAGACAAGCTTCGCACTATTTCATCCTGGCGTTCTGCTATGTCTTTCACTACCTTTTCTATCTGCGTATAGCCTTCGAAGTGAGTGGGAATATGGAAGTATTGAAGGATGGTTTGTTCCGGCGATACTTCTCGCAGCAGGAGCTTGAGCGGGGCTTCTATAATAGCCTCGGGATCGTTTTGTACGAGA
This sequence comes from Chitinophaga vietnamensis, assembly GCF_902167635.1. Classification (GTDB taxonomy): domain Bacteria; phylum Bacteroidota; class Bacteroidia; order Chitinophagales; family Chitinophagaceae; genus Chitinophaga; species Chitinophaga vietnamensis. The sequence goes on along the minus strand of NZ_CABHMS010000002.1, from coordinate 86,720 downwards.
TCGTACATATAGGCGGGATCGAAAAATAAGAGTTGTCTTATGCGGCCGATCTCGTAGCCGTGCTTAGCGAGTATCTGTTGCGGATTGATTTCATGAAGCAATAAGAAGTTGCTGTGAATGATGGCATCTTTTGCGTTTTGCAGGGCATCGTCGAAAGGGCGTGTCAGTAACAGGCTGCGGTGATCATTTTTCATGGTTGGTGGTATTAAGCGGTGTGGCGAGTGCGGGCCAGTCGTTCGGTGTGGCGGCAACTACGTTCAGGAAATTGGTGAAGATGTTACGGGTTACGTTGGCGATGATCTCGAGCACTTCGCCATCGGTGAAGCCCTGGGCGCGCAGTGCGGTGAGGTCTTCCGGAGAAAGTGATTGCGGGGCTTCCAGCATTTTGCCGGTAAATTGCAGGGCAGCATTGCTCTTTTCATCGCTGGCGTGGAAGCTGCGGGCTTTGAGCATCTCTTCTTCACTCAGTCCTACTTTGCTGCCGCCAAAGGTGTGCGCAGAGAGGCAATAGTTACAACCGTTGTAGGCGGCGGAGGCGATGGCGATCTGCTCGCTTAATTTGGCGCCGATATGTCCTTTTTTTAAGGTGGTAGCAAAGACGTCGTAAGCTTCCAGAACGGCGGGTGATTGCGCCATTACGCGGTACATGTTAGGCACACGGCCGGTTTTGCGGGCTACATGGTCCAATACGGTTTTCGCAACAGGAGCGGTTTCATTGTCGGGAAGCGGAATAATGTTGTTCATATACTTGGTGTTGGTGATTATAGACAAATTTGTCTATAATTGGATAAAAAAATATATTTATTGAGACAATAGTTGTTTCACTTGTTTTTTAGCAGCTTTCACGGGCCAGAGGTCGCGGTAGATCTTACATTCCGTGATGGCGCTTTCGAACAGCAGGTAAGCGATATCGCCGGTGGCTGCCGTTTGCCCGGCCGCGGCGGCCAGCTTGCGCACGTAGCGGCGCAGCTGCTCCTTATGCTCGCGTATCTGTTCCTGCATGGCTGCGCCCTCAGTTCCCAGTTCCGCCAGCATATTAATGAATCGGCAACCCCTGAACTGGTTCGCCAGCATGCTTTGTTCGAGGAAATCATAAATGGCGAGGAGCCTCTCGGCCGGCGACTGCTTCTTATCCACCATAGCCGTGATGCCGGCAAACCATGCCACCCTGGCCTCTTTCAGGTAGGCCAGCCCCAGCTCTTCCTTGGAACCGAAATGCGTGTATAAACTGGCCTTCGCCACACCCGCCTCTTCCAGCACCTGGTTGATGCCCGTTGCCTGGTAGCCCTGCTCAAAGAACAACCGCGCCGCCGTGGCCATTATCTTCTCTCTTGGATTTCCTGGTCTTGCCATAACGATACAAAGATAGTCATTTTTTTATTATAGACAAATTTGTCTATAATTATTTTTCTGACGCAATCGCCCCTCTCCTTTGGCGCAATCTCCTACCATAGCGGAATTAGCGGGAAAAAATTGCCAAAATCCCCCCTTAGTTTGTCCTTAACGCGGACCACAATTCCTGACATCGCGAACTAATTTTACATCATCAACAACACGAAACAATATTTCTTAAACCTTTATACTACCACTATGACTACGTTAACACTGCAAAAAACTGCAAAAAGAGACAAGATCCTGTTTTGGGTATTTACCAGCCTCATCTTCCTGCTGGATTCCGTCATACCTGCTTTCACTTTTAATACCGAACTGGCCAAACAAGGTATTGCGCACCTGGGCTATCCGGACTATTTCCGCATTGAGCTCACCATAGGTAAAGTGCTCGGCGGCCTCCTGCTGATATTGCCCATGGTGCCTCCCCGTTATAAAGAATGGGCTTATGTAGGCTTCGGTATCAATTTTATCTCCGCCTTCGTAGGACATACCGCAGTAGACGGTTTCGGCGGACAGGCCATCTTCCCGCTGATCGCGCTGGCCCTCCTGATCGGCTCTTATGTATCTTATCATCGCCTGATCAAACAATAACAACAGCAGCATATAAAAACAAAAGAGGCAAGCGTCACACACATCGCTTGCCTCTTCGCCATTACTGTTGAATACGCTGTTCCTTATACACCGTATCGGCGCCGTGGCATCCGAAACGGCTCCATCCATGATGCTGCCATGCGAAGCGCATCAGCAACACATTTGCACCAATAAACAGGAAGATCACCAGTATGGCTGCGGCCTTCGAGAAGCCGGTAAGGACGGGGCTCTTGCTAAAGCCACCAAAAATATATCCGATAATAAATACCATACACGCTGCAAAGAGTATGCGTATGATAATGATTGCTGCGAAACCCATTTTGTACATTTTTAAAAGTGGAAAAATAATTTACTTCGCCAGCAGGGCCTCATCTTCTGCCTTACCCCAATGTGGCGCTACGCCGCTGCTGTTACCGAGTTTAGCCAGGCTCTCTCTCGCCAATCGCTTTGCTTCATCTTTATCGCCGCCCCAGAGTTTGGGGGTGTAGTATTTCGTCCAGGCCGCCAAATACAAGGCGCGCGGGTTATCAGGACTGAAGCGCCGCGCCAGTTTCAGGTACTGATCGGACAAGGGGCCGAAACGCCGGCCGTAAGTCATGGGATTGATGAACACTTTGGTGCGGTACACCATACTCATCACCGTGTACACTTCGGCGGCTTCCTGCCGCTGTTTGGCGGTATCCAGCAGGGATATTGCTTTCTTCGCCTGCTCTTCGCCACGGTTGCTATAAGGCTCTATCCTTTCGCCATCATCCTGCAGCAGGAAGCCGATACGGGCATTGCAAAGCGCCGCGTAATAGTAAGGCAGCCAATTGTTATTGCCGCCTGCAATACCCGTAAAAGTTTTTTCCAGCGCTTCATAATCTTTCACCGTTTTTGCCTGGTCGAGGCGTGTAACCGCCTGCTGTAAAGCGTCTCCGTTGCCCTGCGCAAAGGTGTGCGATACCAGTAATACGAGCAGGACTGTCATTAATTTTTTCATGAGAGAATTGTTTTTATAGATCATTGTTGAGAAAATCTGCTGTTCTGTCGATGCCGAAACTCAGGAACACCCCGAGAAAATAACTACGTGCAGCCGGCAACGTTACCGGCGTCTTGTATCGTCCATCATAACTATAGCGGTAGCCAAACTCCTGTTTATTGCCAAAGATGTTATTGACCCCGAACGCGATGCCTGAAAAATCCTTGTTCTTCCAATGTTTGAAGAAGCCCGCGAGGTAAGCCACGTGCAGGTTCATCACGCTGTAAGGCCTGGTGGTACCCTGGTTGGCCAGCCGCCCATCGTAGCGGATATCATAGTAAGGCCTGCCGGCAGCTACAGCATAAGAAACGTTCACGCTGGTGCTGATGGACTGGATGAACTTCTTGATAGCGATAGTGGCCGTATGCGGCGCTGCAAACGTTGGTTGCAAAGCATACGGGTAATCCAGGAATGTGCGCTTCGTATCGAGGAAAGTATAGCTGATCCAGTAATCCAGGTTACGGATGCTTTTCTTATCGCGGAAGAAGAACTCCACCCCTTTCGCATAGCCGTCACCGTTGTCATTCAGCTCGGGCACGGTACGCAACAGGTGCGCATACTTTTTATAATACGCTTCCACGCGGAAGAAGCGGTTATTGGCTTTTTTCGTATAGTTGAGCACGTAGTGCGTAGCGCTGGAGAATCCCGGCCCGCGGACATGATAGAGATACGCGGTGGCCGGCTCCTGGTAAAAGATGCCATAGGCGAGATTGAATTGTCCGCCGTCCGGCAGGCGGTAGGCCAGGCTGATGCGCGGCGCGGCAACCCATTGTTGCAATAGCGACGAATGCTCCAGCCGGATACCCACTTTGGCAGCGAGGTTATTGGCAAGATAAATATCGCCTTCGGCGAAGGCTGCGCTGAGATGATCCGTGACAGCTACCGCCGTGTCGTTGACCTTCCCCTGATCATGCGAATAAAAATGCTCTGCCCCGAAACGCAGCGCCTGCCCACGTGGAAGGCTATACGTAAATACCGCCCTGCCCTGCGCAAAATTATTATCGATCAAGCTGCTGTAATGCTTGTAATCGTAAGGTGTTTTGTGGATGATCACAGCGGCATTATTACTATCGATCAGTTGATTGGTGGCATGGTTGCGGTTATAGCTGTAAGCCAGTGCCAGCTCCATTTTCCAATGGCGGCCAATGGCGGAGCGGTAACTGAGATTATTATAGCTGTTGCGGCCCCGCACCTGGTAATGATCGCGCAAGGCGCCGCTATCAATATCAGGGTTGTTCATGCCTACGGTGCTGCTGTTCCAGTTGGTATAGAATTTCAGCATACCGGTTTTGCCTGTCCTGATGCGGAAATTGGCATCGCCTTCAAAATATCGCGGGCCGGCGAAATAGTCTGGCTGTTGCGGCACAATGCGGTTATACCAGCTTTGATCGCTATAGCGCAAAGTGAGGCCATAGCTGCTACGCTTATCTGCCGCGAGGTGCTGCATTCCTCCACCCATATTAGCGGGAAATAAACTGAAGCTGGCGGATGATTTCTCCGGCAGGTCTACGCTTTCCATGATGAGCGCGCTGCTCATGGCCTGGCCATAAAGGGCAGAGTATCCGCCGGTGCTGAAGAGAATGCCTTTGAAAAGAAAAGGATTTACCCGCGCATATTGTGTGATGCCAGGCACCGCAGGATAGTTCGGGTTCTTCAGCAGGGCGCCGTCGATGAACTGTTTGGTTTCATCGCTGGCGCCGCCTCTTACGAAGAGGCCATCCTGTTCGCCGATTTGCTGGGCGCCGGGCAGCGAGCGCAAAGCCTGTGTAATATCGGCGTTGCTGCCGGCTACCGTTACGGCGTCGATCGGGGTGAGCGAGGCGCCCTTGGCTTTATCGCTCGCTTCAAAAGCGCCGGCACTCACAGTCACCATTTGCAGGCCGCGGGCATCGGGTTGTAATACAATATCCATGCTGGTATCAACAGCTGGTAATTCCTGTTTCCAGCTGCGGTAACCTACGGAAGAAATGCCGAGCACCACCCTCCCATTCGTCCTCACCTGAAAATGCCCTGCACTGTCTGTAGTAGCCGCAGGCGTTCTGTTCAGCAACACGCTGGCAGCGGGAATAGCCGCGCCGCTGTTGTCTTTCACATGGCCGCTGATGCGGTGCTGCGCCGAGGCCGCAAAGCCGCAGCACAGCAGGATATATGTAAGTAGTTTCATTGCTTCCAGATTCTGTAACAAAGCTACTGGGGAAGCAAAGCGCGTTTAACGGAGAGTAGACAAGACGGGAAAGTGTAGCGACGAAATCCCGGGTCAGCCATTCAGCAAGCGGGTCACATTTTCTTTATAAAATTCGCTGACAGGTATTTCCTTTTCACCGATACATACCAGGTCACGCTTGATAGTAGTGATTTTGCTGGCGGCCACCAGGTAAGATTTATGCGTGCGGATAAAGCCGGTGGCGGGCAGCTTTTCTTCGATGGCCTTCATCGTCATGCGGGTGAGCACAGGCTTGGGGGCGGAGCTGAGATAGATCTTGATATAATCTTTCAATCCTTCTATGTATTCAATATCTGCCACCACGATCTTCACGAGGGTATATTCCACGTTCACAAAAAAATCGGTCACTTCACGGGGCTTGCTCTCACGCAGGCGCAGCAAGTCTTTGGCGCGATTGCAGGCCTTCAGGAAACGTTCGAAAGAAAAAGGTTTGAGCAGGTAATCGGCCACCTGTAATTCAAAACCTTCGAGGGCATATTGTTCGTAGGCGGTAACGAGTATCGCCAGCGGCGGATGCATAAGGCTTTGCAACAGCTGCAAGCCGCTGAGGCGGGGCATCTGGATATCGAGGAACATCAGGTCTACCGTTTCGGATTGCAGTACCTCGTTGGCCTCCAGCGCATTTTTGCAGGTGGCCACCAGTTGCAGAAAGGGCACCTGCCGGATATTATCTTCCAGCAGGTCGCGCACCAGCTTTTCATCATCAACTGCAATACAGCGTATCATATGAGTTTCAAAGTTAGCTTTACGTGAAAAAGGTGCTCATCTTCCGTGATCACCAACCGGTGCCGCTCCTTGTAAAGCAGCTGTAGTCTTGACTTTACGTTGGCAAGCCCTATACCCGATGCATCGTCCTTGCTTTTATCCTGCTCGCGGTCGAAACCATTCTGTACATCAAAGGTAAGCGTGCCTTGCTGCAATGTCAGCGCTATACGGATGAAGGGCCGCTCCGTATAGCCGGTACCGTGCTTGAAGGCGTTCTCTACAAAAGGGATCAGCAGCATCGGCTCGATGGTGGCCTGTTGCGCGCTGTCGTCCAATAACATTTCAGTATGGATATCTACATCATTGCCGAAGCGGAGTTGTTGTAATTCAATATAATTTTCGAGATAGGTGATTTCCTTGTCAAGTGATACCTTCTTCACCTGCGAGTCGTACAGCATGTAACGTATCAGGTCGGAAAGCATGATGAGCGCGGGTTCCAGCTGGTCCGACTTTTTCCTCGCCAGCGATACCAGGTTGGTGAGCACATTGAAAAGGAAATGCGGGCTTACCTGCGAGCGCAGGAACTTCAGTTCCGTGGCCAGCGCTTCCGCTTTCTTCTCTTTCTGCTCCCGCTCGGCCACGATCTTGTCGAGCACGCGGCGGTAAACCACGCTGATCACAAACACTACCACCGAGGGGGCGAACACCAGGCGGTAATTAGCGGTATCCATCATCAGTACGGGATACCACGCCTGCATGATGCGGTATTTCAATTGAAACGACACGATGATCAACAGCAATGCGCTGATCACATAGAGCCACCAATATTGCCGGTTCATCAAACGCGGCCACAGCCAATAGGCATTGCCGTAAAATATGCCCATATGAATGAAACCCGCGATGGTAAAGAAAGTGCCGGGGATAGGCCCGATGCGGTAACCATTGGCGGCTGTAGATACTACGTAAGGCAGCAACAACAGCGTGCTCCATATGAGCACATGCAAGGTGATATTGATATACCGGCCCCGTATATTTGTCTTCATCATTTTTTCTTATGTAGATAAAGATAGGAGAATATTAAATTATTACCTTTACTTCTACAATCCATTATTCATGAGTAATCCGTTGACTGTTACGAACAGTATTACCATTGCGGCCCCTGCTGCCACTGTGTGGGAGATGTTGGTAAACCCCGAACAAACAAAAAAATATATGTTCGGTTGCGAGGCGCTGTCCGACTGGCAGCCCGGCAGTCCGCTCCTCTGGAAAGGCTTTTTCGACGGTGTGGAAGTGATAGCCGTAAAAGGTAATGTGGTAGAGATCATCCCCGGAAAAAAACTGGTGTACACGGTGCTCGATCCTAATTCAGATATACCGGACCTGCCGGAAAATTACCTCACCGTCACCTACGAGCTCACGGAAAATAATGGCAGCACCACGCTCACTACTACGCAGGGCGACTATGCCACGGTAGCAAAAGGGCAGGAACGTTATGACGATACCGTGAAGGCCGGCGGCTGGCAATCCATACTGGTGGCTATCCGCGACCTGGTAGAGAAAAAATAATCACCATATGGCAAAAGTAATCCCCATCTTCCGGGTATTTGATTATCATAAAGTACAGGAGTTTTATGTGAACTGGCTGGGCTTTAAGATCGACTGGGAGCACCGTCCGGACAATGCCCCTTTTTTCCTCTCGGCATCCTGGCAGGATGTTACCCTCTACCTGTCGGAACATCATGGTGACGCCAGTCCCGGCGGTAAAGTCATCATTGAATGTGAAGGCCTCCGCGCTTATCATAAAGGGTTGCTGGATCAGGAATACAAATACAACCGTCCTGGCATCGGGCCGTCGGATCACGATCCGGATACACTGGAAGTGACGGTGATCGATCCCTTCTACAACCAGATCATCTTCTCCGAAAAAACTAAATAACGTATATACATACCCGTTATAATACCATGAAACTGACCTTTCTTTTGCCAGCTTTAGCAGTAGCTGCGCTTGCAGGCTTCAGCAGCTGTAGCGACAACGAAAATGAAGACATTACCACCACGGTGAACAAAGCCGGCGCAGTGGAAACGGTGATCACCAGCGAGCACCTCGACAGCACCCGTGACGTGATCGTGACCACTCATAAAGTATGGGCCAACTACAACCTGTACCGCACGATAGAGCACCGCGATACCGTGCCTGCACTCGGCACCGGCACAGCAACCGCCGAAAACGAAAATGGTGAACAAAAAGAAGTTAAACTGAAAAAAGACTACGAGTTTTATGTCACCGTACAATAAGTTATTCAAAAAGTCGGGGCACATCCAGCTCGTGCTGATCACCGCTGTACTGGCCAGCTGCCACCGCCCCTCCCCTGACCATCGCAGGGTATACATGCGCGGCGATACCACCGCTTCTTACAACCGCACCTATTACCATTCTTATGGCCCGGGCCTGTGGTACTATGCTTTCCGGCCTTATGGCTCCTATTATGATGGCGGCTATCATCGCGCTGGTTACTATTCCGGCGGACTAAGCGAACATGCCAATATGGGCGCCAATGGCGTAAAAAGCGGTATCATCCGCGGCGGCTTCGGCGGCCACGGCTTCAGCGTATCCTCGTCTTCCTGATACGTCATCGTATATACTTCAACGTTATCTCATGCAAAGAATCACTACCGCCCCGCGCAACAACTGGCAGCAAGCCGTGGAAAAGCTGGGGTTTGGATTTCATACCGCCGACGTGCCCTATTGGGACGAGAGCGCCTACTATTCCTTCACCATGAGCGAAGTGCTGAACATAGAGCAAGCCACACAAGCCATGTGGGACCTCTGCCTCGGCGCCGCGCAGCATGTGATGGACAACAACCTCTATCACCTCTTCGGTATCCCGGAGTTTATCATCCCCTACATCGAACGCAGTTGGGAAGAAGATCATCCCGCCATCTATGGCCGCTTTGATTTCTGCTATAAGAATGGCCAGCTCAAACTGCTCGAGTTCAATGCCGACACGCCTACCTCGCTGTATGAAGCGGGCATCGTGCAATGGTTCTGGCTGCAGGACTTCGACAAAACAAAAGACCAGTTCAATTCCATCCACGAAAAACTGATCGATGGCTGGAAATACTTACAGGAATACCTGCGGCCCGGCAAGCTGCATTTCAGCTGCCTCAAACAAACGCTGGAAGACCTCACCAACACGGAATACATGCGGGACTGCGCCATACAGGCAGGTATCGATACCAAACTTGTTTTCATCGACGATATCGGATGGGATACCAATAACCGCATATTTGTGGATATGGAAGAAGAGCCGATAAAGAATATTTTCAAGCTCTATCCCTGGGAGTGGCTGGTGAAAGAAGATTTCGGCCGGAACATCCTGGAAGATAGCAACCGCGCTTACTGGATAGAACCCGGCTGGAAGATGCTGCTCTCTAACAAGGCGATATTGCCGATCCTGTGGGAGTTATACCCGAATCATCCCAACCTGCTGCCAGCCTACTTTGATGCACATGGCATGAAGCGTTTTGTGAAGAAACCGATCCTGTCGCGCGAGGGCGCCAATATCGACCTGGTAGATAATGGTCAGCTTTTACAAAATTCCGGTGGCAGCTACGGCCGCGAGGGATACGTTTTTCAGGAGCTGTTCGAACTACCGTCCTATGATGGCAAATACCCGGTGATCGGCAGCTGGGTGATCGCGCAGCAGGCTGCAGGCATGGGTATCCGCGAAGCGGATACACTGATCACGGATAACAAAAGCAGGTTTATACCGCATCTGATAGATGGATAATAAGGAACAAAGGCCTTGAAGCGCTTCAAGGCCTTTAACCGCAGTTACGCCACACTATTGATAACGAATGACAATAAGGACAAAGGCCTTGAAGCGCTTGGAGCGCTTCAAGGCCTTTAACCGCGCTTATGCTACGCCGTTAATCGCGAATTGCAATAATTTTTCGTCGGAAAGATTGATGAAAGTATTCCAGTAATAACTGCCGCCATCGCTAACATCCACCAGCTCGGCCGCTACCTTGGCATGGCTGCCGGCCTTATCCCACACGCTGTTCACCCAGATCACTTTTTCTCCTTTGGCATTGATGAAGCCAAAATATTGACGGATATATTTGTGCAGATTTTTAGAAACCATCGGCTTCTTGCTGTAGTCGATCGCCGGTAATTTTTCGCGGAGCACTTTCTCTACCAGTTCAATCTCTTCTTTCGTTGGCGTGAAACGCCCGGTGGCACTGTCTTCTGAAAGATTGTACCGTACGTCGTAATGTTCATTGAAAACATAACCGATGTAACCATTCCCTCTAACATGCCGGGACACACCTGCCGGCAGGTGCATAAAACAACTGCTCAACAGCAGCAACAGTAACAGATAACGCATACTTAGCGTGAGATGTTTCATATTCGATTTGCGGCGCTTAAAGCCTTATAATAACAGTGTATCGATCCGGTGGGCCAGCACCATCTGCCGGCTTTCGGACCAGGAAAATACGGTGAAATAGCCATCCTGCGAAGCTACCAGCGCCAGGCAGTTGCGCTGATCATGCACAAACTGCGCGGCAGACAGATGCCTCGTACCACCAATAGCCGAAGGGTGTACCAGCACGGGTTCTCCTTCTGTCACCGGTTCTATCATCAGCACCTGGTCTACCGGTGTGGCGTAACTGGCTCTCGCTATTTTAGCGCCGAAGGCCAGCAGCTCCTGGCGGTCGTTGATGATAGTGGCGCCGTCTACGGCGGTAAGACCGGTAACATTTTCTACTTCGCGGCGCAATGCATTTTGCCAGAATATTTCGCTCACATTGCTTTCATCGAGGCGGAGCAGATCGGTGATACCGCGGAAACCCGGTGATACCGGGTATTGCAGCGGATGGATGATAGAATCCCGCCAGGACGGATTGCAGACGGGTATCACCAACAAGATGCCTCCTTTGCCGTGGGCGCGCATGGATACCGCGATCTGTATCAGAACATTCACGGGATCGTTCCATACCGGCGATGATTTGATGCCCAGCAAAGAGGTCACCACATCGGGGGTATCGGGCAGCATGCCCACGCGTTCATCCACTACTTTTACCTGGTCGCCTTTGAGCACGGCCACATTGGTGAATTTGCCGAGGCCCATCAGGCGGCGATGTTTCACTACGAGGAGGCCAGGTTCGGCCACATCCAATACGAAACAAAGGTTCGGTAATTTGATGGTGGTGCCCCAGATATATAATTCATTGCCTTCATACCAGATGCCGATGTGAATGCCCGGGCGTTCCACGCCGGGCGCCAGTTTGGTGAGAGCGGCGGGCGTAAACGGCAGGCGTTGCGCCAGCAGCAATGGTTTTCCGGCCTGTGAAGGATTCAGGAAAGCGAGCGAGATGCGGGTGGCATTGCCTTCTTCCCTGCGTAAGCTGGCCCAGAAGGCCGTATCGATGATGCGTTCAATTATTTTTGCGGACGGCACAGTGGCCAGGTCTCCCTCCCCATTCTCCAGCGCCGCTGCCATATGCAGCTGAAAGTGCGCTGCCACCGTGCCTGCTACCTTTACGGCAGCCTGGTAGGTTGATTCAAAAGTCAAGTCCATAAAATCAATATCACGTGTTAAAGACGTTGTTGTAAGAATACCCCTCTATAGGAGGAACAATATGCCGCCTCTATGGGGGCAGGGGCGCCGTGGCCTGCATTGCTACCAATATATCGCCCCTACGGGGCGTATGTTGGAAACCGCGTTTTGTCTACCAATATTGCGCCCCGTAGGGGCGATATGTTAGTAGCCCGCATTCTGTCTACCAATACTACGCCCCGTAGGGGCGGTACATTGGTAGCTTATTCATCCATGCCGCTCTGGTCCTGCTTTCCGGGGGCTGTTTTGCTGCTGCCCGCTACCATGCTGTTGATGGTATTGATCTCGTCTTTGGTGAAGTAGCGCCATTTACCCGGCGCCAGATCTTTCAGCGAGATGTTCATAATACGGATGCGCTTCAGCGCCGTTACGTTGTAACCCAGCGCTTCGCACATGCGGCGTATCTGCCGGTTGAGGCCCTGCGTAAGGATGATGCGGAAACGATGGCTGCCCTCCTGCTTTACGAAGCAGGGCAAAGTGGTAGTGCCTAATATGCGCACACCGCTGCGCATGGCTTTGATGAATTCCAGGTCCACAGGTTTATCGACCGTAACAATATATTCTTTTTCATGGCTGTTGCCCGCCCGCAGGATCTTGTTCACGATATCTCCATCATTGGTGAGAAAGATCAATCCTTCGGAGAGCTTATCCAGCCGCCCTATCGGGAAGATGCGGGAAGAATAGTTCACATAGTCGATGATGTTGGTTTTATCTTTCTGATCGGTGGTGCAGGTGATCCCTTTGGGTTTATTTAGCGCGATATATACGGCAGTCTTCTTTTTCTTGAGCGGCTCGCCATCTACTTCCACTACATCTCCGGGCTGCACACGGTCGCCTTTGGAGGCGATATTATCGTTAATGGTTACACGGGCCTGCTCAATGAGCTTGTCGGCCTCTCTCCGGCTGCAGAAGCCCGTATCGCTGATATACTTGTTTACACTGATGTTCATCTTGCTGCAAAAATACTTAATTCACAACTGGGGTATCGATACAGGAGATGATCTCTTCGGAAGATCTTCACCGCTGAGAAGCGGCTCTGGCGCCCCATAACTTTACTGTTGCACAGGCGGCTGCGACGGTTGCTGCTGCTGCTCTTTCGCTTTCTGCTCCGCTTCTTTCTTTTCGCGTTTGGCCTGCTTACGGAAGTAACCGCGGAAAAGGAAATTATGTTTCAGCGCTTCCATGTTCTGATCAAGCCTGCCGGTGCTGCTTTCCAGGTTCAGGATGGTCTGGCGCAGCGCTTCGGCGGTTTGCTGGTCATGCAGCAATACGCCGGCGGGCGTATTATTATTGCTGATACCTTGTTGCAGGCTGGCGCTGGTGCTCTTCAGGTTCTGCACCATGCCATTGGCATTGTTGGCCACTTCCTGCAATTGCGTTACCGCAGTGCGCAGACGGGAAAACACAACGGTATCGGTAACGAGGTCGTTCGTGAGCGAGCCAGGAGTGCGCAGTTTGGACGCATAGGCAGAAAGACCTTCCGTGAGGCGTTGCGTGTTGGCGGCCGTCTTCTCCAAGGTAGCCATCGTGCTTTGCAGGTTGGCGAACACCGTTTCGTCGTTGATCAGTTTACCGATCGTACCCTGACCGTCCGCAATCTTTTTAGTGATCACTTTCAGATTGCTGGTGATCTCCACCAGGCTTTTATTATTTACCTGCAAAGTATTCATGATATCATCTGCACTAACGGTATTGGCTACGTTGAGTTGATCGCCGTCTTCAATGGCGGGGAGTTTGTCGGTACCGCCGGACAGCGCCACGATCTTGTTGCCCACAAAACCATCAGAGCTCACGCGCACTTCCACATCTTTATGGATGTATTGCGATGCGCTCTTCTCTACATTCATCAATACCAGTATCTGATCATGTTGCAGGAAGTTGATCTTCTTTACCGTTCCTACCTTCACGCCGGAATACCATACGTTGTTACCTTCCGACAGGCCGTTCACATTCTGGAAGATCGCCTTCACCTGTACGGATTTCATGAACACTTTCTTTTGCCCACCCAGCGTGAGGATGGCGGCAATCATAATGGCCACACCGATGAAGATGAAAATACCTACAATGACCGCTCTTTTATTACTTGAATCTTTCATAGTCTACTGAATAAAGTTGTAATCGTAAAACTCCCGGATCAGTTCATCGTCCGACTGGAACACTTCATCGAAGGGTCCTTCCTTGATAAATTTCCCTTCTTTCATCACCACGATCCTGTCGCCCGTGGCTTTGGCACAGGTGAGGTCATGTGTGATGATGATGGAGCTGGTTTTAAAACGACGTTGTACTTCGTTGATAAGATTATTGATTTCCGTACAGGTGATCGGGTCAAGGCCTGCGGTAGGCTCATCATACAGCATGATATCCGGCCGGAGGATGAGCGTACGTGCGATACCGATACGTTTGCGTTGCCCGCCGGAAAGCTCCGCCGGCATCTGGTTGATAGTTTGTGCAAGGCCTACAGCTTCCAGCACAATGTTGACCATACGGCTCACCTGATCGCGGGAAATGCCGGGGGTATTGCGTTTCAGCGGGAAGGCGAGGTTTTCGCCAACGGTCATACTGTCGTACAACGCGCCATTCTGAAAGCAGAAGCCTACTTTGAGGCGCAGCTCGCGCAGTTCCACTGTATCGAGCTTGTCCACCTCGCGGCCCAGCGCGCTCACAAAGCCGGAGTCGGGCTTGAGCAGGCCTGCAATGATTTTGATGAGCACGGATTTACCGGTGCCGGAACGGCCCAATACCACTACGTTCTCACCTTTATGTACATCGATATTGATACCACGCAGCACATGATTGGCGCCGAAGGATTTGAAGAGATCCTTGATGGAGATCACTTTTTCCTGGTAGTCGATATCGGGGGTGAATGTCTTCATAAATAATTATCTGATCGAATTTGCTACCTGTACTATGATGACTTCTTCTACGAAGATGAGGAACATCGAGATCACCACCGATACGTTGGCGGCCTTTCCTACGCCCTGTGTGCCTTGTGTGGCGCGGTATCCCTGAAAGCAGCTCACAATGCCGATGGTGAAACCGTACATGATGGCTTTAAAAAAGGTGGTACCAAAGTCGAGGAAAGTAATATTCTTGAAAGCATTCTGAAAGAAGGTGATCATGCTCGTATGCTCGTTCAGGTGAATATCGAGATAGGAGCCCATCAGCGCTACAAGGCCGGTATAAGCCACCAGCACGGGGATGCATACGGTGGTGGCCATCACGCGGGTTACCACCAGGTATTTGAAAGGGTTGATGGCGGATACTTCCATCGCATCGATCTGTTCGGTCACCTTCATGGAGGCCAGCTCCGCACCGATGCTGGAGCCTACCTTACCGGCACAGATCAATGAGGTCACCAGCGGCGCCAGCGCCCTTACTACGGCAATCGCGATCAGCGACGGCAGCCAGGAAGTGGCGCCAAATTCTGAAAGCGAAGGCCTCGATTGCTTGGTGAATACAAGCCCGGTGATGAAGCCCGTCATCGTGATCAGCGCCAGCGATTTATATCCTACCATGAAACATTGCCGGATAAATTCGCGTACTTCCAAGGGTGGGCGCAAAGCCTCGCGGAAGAAGCGGCTGACGAACTGGAAAATGTCGAAAATGTCCTTGAAAAAACCGTCAATCCCTTTGCTGATCAAAGGTTTTTCCGATTGCTCGCTGCTTGAATCCATTTACTTGTTTTTATGTCTCTGATGCCTATACGAAATAGAAAACGGGTGTAACCATCTGCTAAATTACAAATTTGGTTCTCAGTTTGTTAAAAATGGGGAGAAAAATGCATCAGCGCTGGCGCTTTCTTTTAAAATAGAGATAAAAAGGAATGCCCAACGCGGTGATCACAAGGCCCAGCACAGAATTGACCACAGGCGCCTCACCGCTGGCATAGCGGGCGATGTCATTCCATACCGTGCTCACCACATAAAAGGCGGCAAATAAAATGAACAGCACCGGCACATAAGGATAGCCCCAGGTACGGTACTGGCGTGGCGCATCCGGCATGCGGCGCCGCAGCACAAAAAGCCCCACGGCCCCTAACAGATATACTACCCATGCTACGAAGGTGAACATATCCGCCAGCATATCAAAAGAGCCGCTGAGGATCAGTACCGACGACCAGATGCCATGCAGCCACAAGGCATTGCCCGGCGTGCCGAAGCGGGGATGCTCCCTGCCTGTCCATGCGAAAAATAATTTGTTGCTGCCCATTGCATAGGTGACCCTGGAAATGGCCATGGTATTGCCATTTACGGCGCCGAAAGTACAGATCACGATGAGGCCCGCCACAATAGCGCTGCCCGTATGCCCGATGGCCAGCTCAATAGCATCCGCCGCCACCAGCGTGGAATGCGCCATGGCACCCACCGGCAGCACATACAGATAAGCCTGATTAATTAAAAGATACACGAGCACACAAACGAATAGCCCAGTGATGAGGCTGCGCGGAATATTTTTCTGCGGTGCAGCCATCTCCCCGCCTACAAAAGTGATATTGATCCATCCGTCGTAAGCCATGAAAGCCCCCGTGAGCGCGGCAACAAAGCCACTCAGCAGCTGCCCGCCCCGTGGCGCATCTGTGGCCGGCTGCACAAAGTTCGACAGCGTGCCCTTCCCCGAAAAAAAGATACCGAAGATCACAATAGCTATCACCAATACCTTGATGAAGGTAGAGATCAACTGTAAAGCGCTGCTGGCCTTCAGGCTCAGGTAATTGAGCCAGGTAAGGCCCAGCACCAGCACAATGGCCAGCGCCTTCACTCCCAGGTCTTCCAAAGGATAAAGATTACCCAGCAGCGGGAGATGCAATACCCATGCATGTTCTACGGCAGGCGGCAGATGCGGCAATTGCAAAAAATAATTGGCATAATGTGCGCACACAAATGCAATAGCCGATACAGACGCGGAATTGATCACCGCGAAACCCGCCCATCCATACAGGAAGGCAAAGAAATCGCCGAACATCGCCTGGAAATATACATACAGCCCGCCGGTCCGCGGCAACATCGCGCCCACTTCTGCAAAGATGAAAGCGCCGAACAAAGAGAACACACCGCCTACCACCCACACCACGGCCAGCCATACGGGCGAGCCCAGCTGCGCCGCCATGGTAGCCGGTTTCATGAAAATACCGGAACCGATGATGCTGCCGATCACGATGGCCGTGGCCGGCCAGAATCCGATGGTATGACGAACAACTGTTTTTCCAGGCATAGGCAATGGCATCAGGACTGCATGAATGATGCGATGATACGATGAAAATGATGGGTACCTTGCTCCCGTGTAACAGAGTAACGTCCATGCCGGTAGAACCTCGACCGGACGCCGGTTTGCACGGCCTCTACCACTTCCTCGTCTTCCATCTCCACGGTATCGAGGTCGGCGCCGGCGCCGGTATGGAGCAGCTGTTCTTTCCACACATAAGTAAGAAAACGTACACGCGTGCGGTTGATGGCCTCCGGCTCCACGATGTTGATACTAAGGCCCCAGGGGTAGAAGTTGAACATCATATTGGGGAACACAAAAAAATAGTAAGCGGCCACTTTCCGGCCATGGTCGGGCGATTCCGGCGGAAGATCGAAACAGGCCTCGCCTTCTTTGGCAATGCCCAGCTGTAAATTGGCGTAACGGAATAGTTCAGTCGTATAATTACCGAAATCGATCACGGCATTCAAACCGGCATGTACAAAGGGAATATGAAATCCTTCGAGATAATTTTCGCAATAGAGCGCCCAATGCGCTTGCACGTAGTAGTCTTTCGACAGCTCGGGCCTGAACACAAATTCATGCAAGGGCAGCCAGCTTAGGCGTTGCATCATTTCCGCGAGATACGGCGCAGGATCAGGCGACTGCAAAGAGGCGAACAACAGCGGGCCCCATTTCAGCAGGGGCAGCACGGTGAGGTCGTCCTCTTTCGTGGGGAAGTTTTTCACTTCTTTAAATTCGGGCATCGACTGGAAAGTGCCATCCAGCCTGAAGATGCGACCATGATAACGGCAGCGCAGGTGCGCGCTGTTACAAGGCTCTGGCACCAGCACCGTACCACGGTGGGTACACACGTTGCTCATACAGCGGATCTTGTTGTCTTTATCACGCGTGAGCAACAAAGGCTCGTGCAGGTATCCGGGCAACAGCAGGAACGGATGGCATTGCCCTGGCTCCGACACCTGCTGTACATCGCCCACGAGCTGCCAGGATGGACTGAAGATCTTTTCTTTTACGGCGTGGTAGATATCAGGGCTGGTATAAAAATCGGTGTGAAGGGTACGTGCCACACTGATATCTTCATCGACGTGGAAGATGGACATAAACAGGCGGTTTTGTTTATCAGGAAGATAATATTTTATTTCCGCCGGTCAAAATTGTCTCACCATAACAACTTCATACGATCTTCCATGCCGTCAGCATGATGGTTAGCGGCATCGGCCTGGATGGCATTGTTGCCGGCCCATTGCAGCAGGGGCTTATCTTGTTTGGCCGCCGCCAGTTGCGCAATGCGATAATACGTATAGGCGAGTAGCTCTGGTGCGCGGGTAGCGCATTGCAAGGCGCGCTGGTAGCAGGCGATGGCTTCATCCGGCTTTTTCTGCATGGCTGCTATGCGGCCCAGTATATACAGCAAGGTAAATTCCGCGCCATAGGCATCATGGCTGAAACCCTCGCTGAGATAGGATTTCGCGAGCTGTACGGCCTCGTCGAGGCGGTTGTCCATCCGCAGTTTCATCACGCGTTGCACTTTCGCCAGGCTCATGGCGGCAGGGCGCAGGTCCTCGGCCCAATGCAATATTTTAAAATAAGGATCTATCTGTACATCCGCCACTGCCGCGCTCACCGGCAGCTCCAGCGTATTGTTCTGCTGGTTGATCGTGATCTTCTTTATTTCCTGCTGCCCGTTCTGATAAGTGACGAGCACTTCCAGCGGCAGTTGATAGAGACTATCTTTTTGCCGGATGCTCAGTTGCAGGGTTTGCCTCTGCTGCTGCCAGCTACTTTCCCAGGCTGGCGCGCCGGTACGCGCAAACCATTGCTGGTAGAACCATTGCAGGCTGCTGCCATGCGCTCTTTCCATCTCTCCCAAAAAATCCTCCCATGATAAACCATCCTGATGATGCGCTTCGATGAGCTGGCGCAATGCCCGGTGGAAAACATCCTTGCCCATTACGTTTGACAACATTTCCAGTGTGAGGAAGCCTTTGCTGTCGGCCAACATATGATCGTTGCTGCCCGTGAGTTTCGACAGGGGCTCATCATTGCCGGCGGCGGCATTTTTCAGGTAGCCGAGGCCGCTCTGATCCGGGAGATAGCCAGGGTAGCCTGTTTTGCGGTAGTTGATCGCATGCGCGCTATCAAATTGCATCACCACCTGCAAAGAACCGTACTGGGCAAGGCCCTCCTCGAGCATGGCTTTGCCGTTCGCGCCGCGTGTCATCACTTTATTGCCCCACCACTGATGCCCGATCTCGTGACCGAACAAGGCGTAGTTGAAGCGGCGCAGGCCGCCCGTGGGTATTACCACGCCGCCTAAAATACTCGCGCCGCCGATGCCGGTTTGCTCTGATACATATTCCGGCAGTTCGATAATGGAGAAATTGGGAATATCGAGCGGACCAAAACGCGCTGCCAGGAAATTGAGCACCGCAGCGGCTTTGCGGGAAATATCGGCGCCATCGATACTTTTCTGTATCGCATAGGTATAGAAAGAGCGCTCGCCTTTATATTCCTGCCTGGTGTAACGGCCAATATACAGGGAGAAGATATCGGGCAAGGTATATTTAAACTCGTACACCGGCTTCCCCTTTACAGTAGCGGTTTTCAGCGTACTGGACGCCATTACGGGCAGGAAGCCTTCATCTGTGGTGACGGTTATCGTGCCGGTACCGCGACTGGTACCGCCATTACTGCTCAGTTGCGGATACCATGCAGAGCCATAGCCGCCGGCCATGCAAAAGCTGCTATCGATAAAATATTGAAAAGCGGGCGCCATGCCGCGCTCATAATGGTAACGTACCCTGAGCGGCGTGCCGGCAGGCAGTTTGCGGGCAAAGTGCCAACGCCATGCGATATCGCCATTGTCTGTTGCAACAGTATCGAGACGGGCGGCGGCGCCTTCCAGCTGCACGGAGGCTGGGCCTGCGCCCCTGCTGATCACGATCTCCACGGAATCGGTATGTTCGGCGGTGCTTGTAAAGGAAAGGGCGCCTTGCACGTTGAATGTCTGCCTGGCCAGGCTGGCAGCCACTTGCAGCTGATAATCAGGATACTGCTGCGCAGTGGTCATCAAAGGTAATAACAGGAACAGGTATACTATAAAGCGGCGCATGATGTTCTTCTTTTTCACAAAGAAAAACATACCCCGGCAAAACAAATTGTATCAGATTAACTATTTATCGTGCTGCGGAATTTTCCGGGCGTTACCTGGTAAAAAAAGCGGAAGGCGCGCACCAGGTGCGGCGCATCGTTGAAGCCGGCGGCAAAGGCAATATCAGCGACGGGCAACTGTGTGGTGAAAAGCAGCTCCACGGCTTTTCTCACGCGCATCTTCAGCTGATACTCTCCAACGGTGAAGCCTGTACGTTCTTTGAAAGCGCGCGCCAGGTAGACGGGATGCACATAAGCGCGAGCGGCGAGCGATGGAATGGTATGATGGGTATCAAATTCATTTTCCAGGATCGCCTTTACCTGCGGCAGCCAGCGGAGGCGCAGCGGCACTGCTGTTTGCTGATGCCCGGCCAGCCAGTTGAACACGTAATCCTCTGCCAGTGCGGGCATGGAAGCCTGCGGATCCTGGCTGAAAGCATAGAGCAGGCGGTACAGGTATTCAAAAGCGCCGGCCTTGTAGATGACGGCTTTTTGCGGCAGCAGCGGCAGGAGGTCCTGCTGTTGCAGGAGCTCCTGCTTAAATTCGATGTTCAGGCAACGGCCGCCAGCATGCCTGAAATGATTGGCATGACTGTACCCTGAAGGCCTGAAGAGGATCTCTCCCGGCTTGATCACATCGGAGGCATGGCGGTTCACTTCTTCATAGTTCCCGCTGATCAGCAGGCTGAGATAGGCGTTTTCGTGGTAATGCTCACGCAGGTGCGCATCAGGCTTGTATTGCGTGATGTTCAGCCGGAAGAAAGCGTTTTCATTGCATTGTTTCTCCACGCCAAAATAATTGCCCGGAGGAAGGATGATCGCCATGGCATGAAGATACGATTTATCAGGCTTCTTCCTGCCTGCCGGCATCCACGGGCGGCGGCAGGTTTTTAATGATAACGCTGTAGATATCCCTTTCGCGGAAAGGCTTCACCAGCCAGTCGTTGAAGCCGGCCTTGCGGAAATCGGTAATATCTTCTTCGGTGATATTGGCGGTCAGCGCCAGCACCACTACATTGGCTTTGGCGGGGTCTTTATCTTTTCGTATATGCTCTATTACATCCAGGCCATTGCGTTTGGGCATATGGAGGTCGAGGAGGATGAGATCATATTGTTGCCGGTCGAACATTTCGATGGCCACTTCACCATCAGTAGCCATATCGAAGCGGCATTTCCAGCGGGTGAGCATCATTTTCAACAAGAGCAGGTTCATCTCCTGGTCGTCGGCGATGAGCACATAGCGTCCTTCCATATAGGCGCCAGGCTTGAGTTGCGGCTCTTTCTGCGGCACTACTACGGTGAGCGGTGCGGATACTACCTCGTAAGGGATATTGCAGGTGAAGCTGGTGCCTTTGTTCAGCTCACTATTGAAAGAAATGTTGCCGCCATGCAGTTCCACGAGGCGTTTGGTGATGGCGAGACCGAGGCCGGCGCCTTTTGTTACGCTGCGGGAAGAGGCCTGGTAAAAACGTTCAAACAGCCTTGCCTGCGCTTCCGGGCTGATGCCTTCGCCGGTATCGCTAACGGTGCAGTGGAATACCGCTTTGCTTTCCGTTTCTTTTTCCAGTTTAGCCGTTACCGTTATACTGCCTTTCTCGGTATATTTGATGGCATTGCTGATGAGATTGAGCAATATCTGTTTGAGGCGGAAGGCATCGCCGCTCACGCTCCATTGTTTGCTGCCGTCAAATTCCACGTTGAAGGCCAGGTTTTTCTTGTCGGCCTGGATGCGCATGGTATCCACCACTTCTTCAAAGGCCTGGTACAGGACAAATGGCTGGCGCTGTATGGAGATATAATCATTTTCCAGTTTGGAGAAATCGAGCACGTCGCTCACCACCTGCATGAGCATATCGCCGGCCACTTCCACGGAATGGAGCAGGTCGCGTTGTTCTTTTTCCAGGTGAGTATGAGAGAGCTGTTCGCTGAAACCCAGGATGGAATTGAGCGGCGTGCGTATTTCGTGGCTCATGTTGTTGAGGAAGTCGGCACGTACGCGGGCCTGTTCCCTTGCCATGTGCTCATTCTGGCGGATGAGGCGATAATGTTCCCATGCCAGTATAGCGCCGGCGGCTACCAGCACCAGGGAGACGAGCAGCGCCGCCAGGCCGTAACCCGAGATATCTTCCATCTGCCTTACACTCGTATTCACAAAACCTTGTGTACGTTGTTTTCGCGTGGCGATCACTTTCGAGGTTTGATCACGCAGGGAGATGATCAGTGATTTCAATTCGCCGAGCACGCCCATATTGGTGCCTGCCAGCGATTGTTCCGCGTCGTTGATGCGGAGGCGGTTGGCCAGTTGCTGTCGCAGGATATTTTTGTAGTAGGTATTTACATCTGTGATGATGCCCTTCATCCGCTGTTCATCATAGGTTTTCTTGTCGATCACCTTCCCGCTTTTCGTCTTCACCATAATGGTCATCTGCGCCTTTACGGTATCCTGTTTATTGGAGAAGACACGTTTGAAAAACCCTCGCTTGGCGGTACTACCCTGCTGTGAGCTCAGCGTATCAAACGTGACATCATCTTTTTTGATCTGGTTCACATTATATGAGGGAAGGCCGCGCAACAAGCGGTTGAGCATATCATCATCGAGGGAATGGGTGAGCATGGAGTCGGTGGCTTTCTTCATTTCACCGATCTTGTGCGACAGCTCCGTTTTCTGTTTGATGAGATCATCGAAGGCGCTGTTGTCGTTCAGTTTCCCTAACGATGCGCTGATACTGTCTACCATGGATAGCACCTGCCCGAGTTCCGAGGAGAAGGCCGCGAGGTGCTTTCTTTTATAGGTGACGGTGTAGAGCCTGAAATTATTCTCTGCATCACTGAGGGTGAGCAGGGAAGAGTCCATCAGGCGAAGACCGGGATTATCCTGCGATAGCGTGTCGGCAGCCAGCAGCAACTGTTTGGCGCTGTGACGGTGAATGCGATATCCGGATACCATAAATACTGCCATCAGTACGAAAAGCAGTAACAAAACAATACTCAACAACAAAAAGGGGCGGCGCATAAGATAATGGTCATTAAAAATTGTGATAGTCACAACGGCATTCTAATTAGTGCAATGGGTACCCGGCTACTTGTGAAAATGGTCAATGGTTACGTAAAAAATGGTTACTCACTCCCGATGAAATTAAGGGAAAAGTCCAGAACTGCAAAAATTTATCTGGAGGGGCTGGTTTAGCTGCTCAGCAGGTAATCTTGATCTAACGATCGCTGATCTTACCGGATAAACCCGATCTCCATTGGAAACAGTTCATATTTGAATGTACCGGAGCGGATGGCGGGGTCTTGTTCCGGCACCTGGCGGGCTTCTTCGGGGGTGCTCACCTCTATGATACCGATACCGAAAACACCGGAAGGGTCGAACACCGGGCCAAATACGATGGCGGTGCGTTGTTCTGTGAGGCTGCCCCAGTAAGCGATGTGCTGGTTCATGATCTCCTGTTCTGCTGCGGTGATATCCGTATGGAAAGTGGGGCGTGGCGGAATGAGTTTATAGTAGTAGTACATGATTGCAGATTATGTAGCTGCAATGTATGGAAAAAGTGATAATTAGCCCTCAGGAGGTAAGGGGGCCTGTTGATGGCATGCTCCAGCACTTCATACTGGCTTCATACTAGCTTTATACTGGCTTTATACTGGCTTGAACCTGGCTTCAATGATCAGGAAATAGCGGCTTCGAAACCGGTCATCACTTTCTCTATCGACAAATAATTCTCCGCAAATGCCCTGGCATTTTTGCGTATCACATGGGCCGGTTCATATATTGCCTTGCTGATGGCTTCGCGCAGCGCCTCCTGATCCTCGGCATTTATGAGCATACCGATCTGATGCTGTTGTATCAGGCTGTGCAAACTGGTGCCGCTGTTGGCGGTAACGATGGCAAGGCCGCCCACCGCCATGATGGTAGTGAGTTTGGAAGGCATTACCAGGTCGCTGGCGCTGGCCTTCTGGATAATGAGATGCACATCGGCCATGTTGAGGAACTGATTAAAGACTTGCGCGGGCTGTAATGGCAGGAAGGTTACATTTTGCAATGCATGTTGTGCGGCAATAGCGCTAAGCCGCTGCTGGTAAGGGCCAGAGCCACATATCAGGAACTTCAGTGCCGGCTGATGTTTCAGCGCTACGGCGGCATGCAGGATCGCCTCCAGCCCTTGCTTCTCGCCAATGGCGCCGGAATAGAGGATGACTTTATCATTAACACTAAAACCGAACTGCGCTTTCAAGGCGTTTCTGTCGGCGATCGGATAGAACAAGCGGGTATCTACCCAGTTGGGGAAAAACAACACTTCTTTTCCGGCCTTCTCGCTGATCCGGCGTATCATACCGGTGGAAATGCTGCTGATCACATCTGCCCGTTTTAAAATAAACCGCTCTATTTGTAACAGCCGGCGAATGAGCCATCCGGAGCGGATCATCTGTAAGTCGCGCGCAGCCTCTATCTGCAAGTCCTGGATATGATAGATAAATTTTGCGCGGCGGCATTTTTTATACAGCGCCGCCAGCAAGCCGAGCTGAAACGACGGCGCTACCGTCATCACCACATCATAGCGGCGTGAAAAGCCCAGCTGTAGCAATTTCCAGGCCGACGACAAGCAAAAGCTGGCATCCAGTATCATGCGTTTCATGCCGGAAGGCCGTGCGGGCACATACTGCGGGCAACGATATATTGTAACATTGCCTTGCTTTTCTTTTGTATAAAGGAACCGGCGCGAATGATAGGGCGCCTGTACCCGCCATTGCGGATAAAAGGGATAAGTGGTGATCACGGTACATTCGTGTCCTCTGGCGGCCAGCCAGCTGATCATCTCCCCGTTGTATTTGCCGATGCCGCTGGGCTCCGGTGCAAAAAATCCTGTGATGAGTAGCAAGCGCATTTTTCAATATGCATTTTTATCTCCCTTGATCATATTTACCACTGTTTGAAAGATGATCTGAAAATCCAGCCAGGGGCTATAGTTCTCGGTATACCAGATATCGAAATCGATACGCTTCTGCATTTGCCCGGGCACATGGTTTTCGCCACGGCAGCCGTTAACCTGCGCCCAGCCTGTAATGCCGGGCTTCACCATATGACGCAGCATGTAATGTTGTATGGTTTCTTTCAGTTCCAGGTGCATGGGCGTGGGATGCGGGCGCGGGCCTACGAACGACATCTCTCCTTTGAGCACATTGATAAACTGCGGCAACTCGTCAAGATTGGTACGCCGCAGGAAACGCCCGATGCGCGTTACCCTTGGATCGTTGCGGGAAGTAGGCACATATTTGCCCTTGCTCCCGTCTTCATTGTTGAGCCTCATCGTCCTGAATTTGTAACAGATCATCTTTTTATTCTTCAGTCCCCAACGTTCCTGGCAGTAGATCACGGGCCCTTTCGAGGAGAGTTTGATCAATATGGCGATCAGCAGGAAGAGCCAGGAGAACGCTACCAGCAGGCAAAGCGTGAAAATCACATCGAAAGCCCTTTTCAATACCTGGTAACCGGCATCATCGAGTGGTGAAGAGCGGATCGTGATCAATGGAAAAGCGCCAAACAAACTCATACTCACCGTGGAGGAACAATGGCGGTAGCAGTCGGCGATGATGCGTACGCGCTTCGCCGCTTTCTCGCTGGCCACGATCACATCTTCGGTGAGTTCGCGCGTGCTCTCCGGCATGGCCAACACCACTTCATCTACCTCGTGCGATTCAAGGATATTGCGCAGCTCCGACACCCGCCCCAGGTATTGCCCGTTGAGGGAGGGATTGGCCTTGTCGTCAACAAAGCCAATGCACCGGTATCCAAAATGATCGTTCTTGGCAATGGTCTGATGAAAGTTCAATCCTGTTTCTCCGGCGCCTACGATCAGGATATTTTTTGTATTGACTCCTTTTGTCCAGAACCTGAGCATGAATTTTTTGATGATAAATTTGGAGATGGTAACGCCTATGAAAATATTGATGGTATACACGATGAGGAAGGTCCGCGAATAGGGAAAATATTTGAAGAAATAGAAAAAGACGAATGTGAGGATACAGCTGTTCAGCATCGCCGCTTTGAGGATAGCTATAAATTCATAGGAGAAGGGCCTCGACCGGTAATCATCGTACAGGTGCAGGAAAGAGCCAATTGCGATCCATATGATCATGCTCAGCGCAAGCAGCCTGAAGTCGATAGACGTGAATACAAATCCTGTTTCCAGGGTAATGTACTTGTATGCGAGCAGGAAGGCTGCCTCAAGTATGATGCAGTCGATCAGCTTTCGCAACAGCCGTGTAAAGTTGATAAACGATTTCATTGTGGTTTCCTTTTATAGAGAAGATCCATTTGCAGTATCTGTAGTTTGCCGGATTGCAGAAAGCCTACGGGTGCGATCAGTTCAAAACCCAGCGTTTTCACATATTGGTGCATTTCATCGAACAGTGGTTCTCCGTCGTACATCGGTACAAAGGATGATTCAAAAAGCAGGTAGTCTATATGTTGCAGGCTGGCGGCGGCGCCGCGCAGCACTTCTTTTTCAAATCCCTGTACATCCATTTTAAGCAGCACGGGCGCTTTGAGCGGTATCTCTCCGGCCAGTGCATCCATTCTTTTCATCAGTACTTCAATCCGCCTGGTGGTGGCTGTTTGCGGCATCAGTTGTTGTTGCAATGCCGATACCTGCAATGCCGAGCTGGCATGAGAGTAGTTATTGCTGAAAAACGGAAGTACGCCATCGCTGCTGCCCAGCGCAAAGTTGAACGTTTTGATAGCGGGCGTTCTTCGTGTATGCTGTTGTAACAGGCGGTAGGTATCGGGCAGCGGCTCGAAGGAATAGATGCTGGCTTCCGGGTAACGCCAGGCGGCGGCCAGCGCAAACTGCCCCTGGTTAGCGCCCACGTCCAGCACGGTTTGCAGCGTAGGGATATAGTGCCTGCAATTGTGTAACAGCTGCAGGGAGGCCACAGAGGCGCCGCGTTGCATCAGGCCGGAAAGGCTCCGGCCTGAACGCAGCCATACACGGGCCGCATCGCTCATTTTAAACAGAATGTTCATCGTTGAAATTTATGTTCCCAGCAATGATGATAAAAAGCTATTGTTTCCTGCACCGTTTTGTCCCAGCTGAAGCGCGCAGCTTGTTCCAGCCCTCGCTGGCGCAGCATATGGCGGCGCTCTGGATGCTCCAGTTCCATTATCTTCCTGGCAAATGCCGCCGGCGTTGGCGCAAGGGGCATCAACGCAGCGTCGCCTACCACTTCCGGGATAGCGGCCGCCCGCGTGCATACTACCGCGCAACCCGCTTTCATGGCCTCTCCCGGCGGGAAGCCAAAACCTTCATATAGCGATGGATAGAAAAAACAGAATGCATAATTGTAAAGGATATTCAGCGTTGCCGTCGCCACCGCCGGCAACAACAGGTAACGGCCGGGGATATGTTTTTCCAGTTGTGTTATTTCCTCTTCGGTCCATGGTTCGCCGCCCACCACCACCAGCTGGTAGCAGGCAGGCAACAACTCCATAGTGCGCAAGGCGGTGTTGAAATTCTTGTACCTCCGCCGGGCGCCGACATACAAAACATAGCGCGACCACAAATCCAGTGGCAGCGGGCATTTGGGTTGTTTGCTGACAGGAAAGAAATCATGTGCAAGGCCGTGATGTATCACGCATACCCTGTTGGGGTCTGTATCCGGATAAAAATGAAACAGATCGCTGCGGGTGTGTTCCGATATGCAGATGATACCATCGGCATGGCGGATACCATATGCTTTCTGCGTGGTGTTTACCAGTCCACGCGGGAAGCGCGTTACCAGGCGGCGTTCATGTGCAAAGTCATGAATGGTGAGGATATTCAGGATATCTTTCTGTGGCGACACACGCAGGTATCCGCTATGAAAAACAGCGCCTGGCGGCAGCTTGTAGCGCAGTGGCAGGTAGCGCAGCAATGCCGGATGCACGCGGCTCTCGCGGATACAGTCTGCTGCGCGGTAATCCAGTTGCTGTTCCAGCAGATTGCCGCCGTTGTGGTTCGCATTCAGGAAATGCAGACGCAGCCCGCTGTTGCAGATACCTTTCAGCAATTCATACCAGTATACTGATACGCCGCCTACCTGTTGAATGGTAAAAACGATATTGTCGAGATACAGTTCCATAAGTTTTTTTCATATCCACATATGCAGCATCACGGGATTGCCGGATGCGAAATCAATACCTTTTACCCGGTACTTGTATTCCGGCACCACTGCCTTGACCAGCGAGATCAGTTTTTTATAGTCCTGCCCTTTATGATAGGTGGTAACGGCGATCTTGGGTTTGCTGTCGCGGATGGTGCGCAAAGCGCCTTTGATCATCGGCTCTTCGAAGCCTTCTATATCCGCTTTGAGGTAATCGATATGTATGCCTTTGTCTGCGAAAAGGCTGTCGATCGTGACCACCTCCACTTCTACGGCGTTGCCGTCCTGCGGCTGTATGCAAACGGTAGCATCGAGGGCAGTAGGTCCGGAGGGCGCCTGCATAAAGGCTTTGCAGCAGTTGTCGCCCGCCGCCACGGGCAGCACTTCCACCGAAGGGCTGGAGCGGAACAGCGCCTTCAGCGACGCCACAAACATCGGCAAAGGTTCCAGGGCAAAGATGCGGCTCGCCACATGCTGATATTTGAAAGCAAAGAACCCTTCCGCGCTGCCGCAATCCACCACTACATCGCCCGGTGCAACGGCCGTTTCAGGTATCTCGTAGTAGTGCCAGTGCTGCGGCCTTGATTCCGACAGGATCATCGCCAGGCTATAATCCGGCGCCGCCTTCGGATAGATGAAAACATCTTTATAACCCTTGATCTCGTAGTAACGGTACACATCATCTTCTTCCACCATCGTCGATTGCTGCATCGCCGCTTTGTACATTGAGGGAGAGAACAGGTGGAACATCATTTCGTGCAGGCGTGTACGTTGCCTTGCATCTGCGTTGAACAAAAACTGGTACAGCAATAAGGAACGCTTACGCAAGCCTTCCAGTATGACGGACATCTTTTCCATAGATATATTTATTATCAGTAACACCATAGGCACTCAACAGTGCTATAATTACCAGGAACAGGTCTATCTGGCTGAAGAAAAAACAGATCGCTACATAGGCGAGATAATCTTTATTGAAAGCAGATAATTGCTCATCAGTTCTTGTAAGAATAAGGAAGAAGAACACCAGCGATATGGCGCCAAACTCCGCCAGGATAAAGAACCAGCGCATATTCAGGTTATGACCGCCAATGCCGGCCACGTGATTGGCGTAATTCTGTTGTCCGAAAAAATAAGCGCTGGGGATGAACGTGCTGTTACCCGCGCCATACCCTGATAACAGCAGGTAAGGTTCATCCTTCAGGAAATCCACTACCGGCAGTTCGAGATCGCGCTGCAAGGGGATACCCAGTATCACGTTATCTTTCTGCCAATATTCATTATCATATCTGTCTATCGATCTTTCAAAAAATTTCGCGTATATCTCGTTATCACGATTGGCCGCAAAATGTTCCAGCAGCTGGTTCCGGGATGCCGCCACCAGCAGGAACAAGCCTACAAGCGATGCCAGCGTACACAGTATCTTGAGCCGTACGGAATGCAACCTGGCAAAAACCGGGAACAGTAAAGCCGCCGCAAGTATATTGATCCAGAAAGTTTGCGACGACGTAAGCACGCCCATGATAATAGCCACAGATGCCCAGATGAACCGGCGCGCATTGAAAAATAGCGGAACGGAGAGCGAGAGGAAAGCGCTCAATATCTTCGGTTCCGAAAAAAATGCCTGCACACGCACGCCCAGCAGCCCATTGATCTCTCTTATCATATACCGGTGTTGCAGGCCTAGTATTTCTCCCAGCGTCTGGTCATGGAAGACAAACACGACCAGCAACTGAAAACAGGCAATGCAACAGGAGATACAGGCAATGCGCATAACGGATGCAGCAAAAAGTTCAAACGACAAATCCTCGCGGTCCTGTACAATCTTGGCTCCTACTGCAAACAGCGGTATATAGGTCTTGAAATAGAAATACAAAGGCCGCAGATAAAAGGCGGTCAGGTTATTCCCGGGATAGTAAAAAGGATTTTTATACAACTGCGTTACCAGCATCACCGTCACCTGCGACAGCAACGGCAGTATCAGCAGGATAAAATATTCCTTACGGATAAACTGCCTGCCGGTAAGCAGCTGGTGTATTTGTTCCACCATGAAGAAGATGCTGATGAAAAAAGTAGCGTTAAACGTAGGCCCTATCACCACCATGGTGTATGCTTCCGTTGCAATTGCATACAGCATGGTATCTATCACGTTTATCCTTCCCTTGTAATAAAGGTACAACAGCGTGCAGGCGATGATCAACGGCATGCTTTCGCGGAAGCACTCCACCAACAGATTATCACTTTGAAAAATACTATATCCTGTTTCCATCCGGGATAAATTTGCACACCGTTCATTCCGGTGTAATTACTGCATTCGGAACAGCCGAGACAGGTACATGCCATGCGCGGTATCACAGCCACTGCGCCCTTCTCCTGAATACTTTTACTCCAGCTTTGATATATTTCATATCTGCATACAATCGTCCGGGTTGCAACATTGTTTTCGTCAGCACCCATGCCTGCCCGCTGCTGTCAAATGAAACGTACACCATAAAGGTGATCCAATAGGTGGCCACAGTGGTGATCGCGGCGCCAACGCCGCCCGCAGCGGGTATCAGCACAAGGTTGATCAGAATATTGGCCAGCAGCCCTGTAACATTCCCGTAAAAGAACAACTTGTATTTCCCTTCCACGAACAGGTACTGCACAATTACCACCATAATGAATAGCGGGATACATGCCCAGATATGGATCATCAGCATAGATGCCGCCGCTTCATATTGCACGCCATATATCACTCTTATGAGCACAGGAGCCATGATGGATATCGCTACGGCAATGGCGATGCTCAGCCAGCACGAGAGGCGCAACCAACGTTCTACCATCAACAAATAGGCAGCATAGCTCATTTCCCTGGTACGTATCAATCCCGGCAACACCGCGGTAGCTATTACCACCGGCAGCGCATACCATAGCTCCGAAATGCGCGCCGCCGCTACGTAACGCGCCAGCTCCGAAGGATCGCTCATATAATCCAGCATCAGGAGATCGATCTTTACAAACAGCACCACCACCAGGCTCGAAAACATCAGGGGCCAGCTTTGCCGCAGCAACTGCGCAGACAAGGGCAGGCTTGCGCGCAACAACGACGACAAAGGCGCCTGCTTTTTATAACGTAACAATACCACGCCGTAAGTGACCGGCAACTCCAGCAAGGATACCCACAAAAAAGCCATCATACCGCCATCCAGCCATATCACCACCGCCTTGATCCCGCAAAAAATAATAAATACAGTTACCTTCGGAAGAATCGTACGGCTGATATCATGCTTCACCTGGTAGAAATAATCGACTACATCGAACGACTGAAACAAAATGGTGAATGACGCAAAACCGGTACAGAGCAGGTAGAGCGGCTCCGCTTTTTTTGTCACATACACAATTAACATACAAGCTATCATACAAACAACCGCAGCCACGATGCGCATGAAAATAACAGTAGCTACCGTAATTTGCTGCCGCGATTCATGATTCACCAATTCCTTCACAGCGAGCTTGTCCATCCCCAGCATAGACACCGTGCTGGCAATGGTGGTCAGCGCAACGGCATAGCTCCATACCCCGAACAATTCCGGTCCGAGATACCTCGCTACCAGGGCCCACACCAACAGCCCGGGACAGATCTTGCTCAACTTGTCGATTAATAACCAGACACTATTTTCAAGCATATTATGCAATTCGACTGATCGTTTTCTTCAGAAAAGCTATCCACACATGCTTCCTGCTATGATGTTCGCGATACGCGTACTGATCATAGTAATAGTATGGATAGAAGGTATATTGCTCAACGCCATTGAAAACAATTCCCCTCTTGCGGAAATTGCTGTCTTTCATATTTTCCAGCACTGTCGCCAGTTTCGACCTCAGGGTAAAATTGTAGCGCACTACAAACAGCGTGCAGTCCGCATAGGATGCAATACTTTTAGCATCCGATACAATGCCCACTGGCGAAGTATCTACAATGATGTAATCAAACCGCTCCTTCAGATACGACAACAAGGTCGCCATCCCGTTGCTTTCAATCATCTCTATCGGATTGGGCGGTATAGGGCCGGAAGGGATGAGATGCAGCCCATCTGTGCCCGGCACTTTGTGGATGATCTCTTCAATCGTCTGGTTGCCCACCACATAACTGGTGATACCGGAAGTATAATCCAGGCCGAAGAAGCGCGCCAGCTTGGGCCGCCGCAGATCCATATCTATCATCACTACCTTCTTGCCGCTAACCGTAAGGGAGTTAGCAAGATGCGCCGATAAAAAAGTTTTGCCTTCACCTGACAGACAGGAAGTAAGCATTACCACCGCCGGGCCTTTATGTTCGGCCAGCAGGAATTTGAGATTCGTGCGCAGGTTAAACACCTGCTCCGTCAGGACATGACGGTTATTAAGTGAAAAATCTTTCAGGCCTTCGCTGTGTTGATAGATCTCTGCAATTACAGGCGAACCTGACAGGCGCTCTATCTCCTTTCTATCAAGCACCCGCGGGTTAAGGAAATATTTTATGTAGATATAAATGCTTGTGATAACGAATGCCACAGCCAGGAAACCAGCTATCACCAATGGTTTCTTGGGAGCGATAGGCTTATCCGGAACGAAGGCCGGCGCAATTACTTTGTTGTCTGTTACATTGCTGGCGTATGAAACCGCCGCCTCTTCCTTTTTCTTCAGCAGGTAGAGATACAGGTTTTCCTTAACGCCTTGCTGTCTTTTGATATTGATATATTCGCGGGCATAGGCCGGTATATTCGCGATCTTTCCCTGTATCTGGCCTAGTTTGTCCTGCGTTTTCTTCTGCACGATACCCGCATTGCGCCGGTATCCGGCGATATAATCACGGATAGTTCTGCGTGCATCATTGATCTGTGCATCGAGGTTACGCATGATAGCGCTCGATGGTTGTAACGAAAGCGACAGCCGCCGCTGCTCTTTCAATCCTTCTTCATAGCGATTCACCATGGCCGTCAGCGTCTGATCCACGCTGCCGGCGACCGGCGCCACAGGGCTGCCGGAGCCTGGATTATTGACATAATGTTCTACCTGGTTGAGCACCGATAGCTGCATATTGGCTTCACTGAGGCGGGTATCTGCTTCTTTGATCTGTTCAAGTGCCAGCTTGGAACTGGCGTCAATATCTGTGATACCGCGTTGCACCTTGAATGTTTCTTCGGCTTTCTCCAGTGTGCCCAGTTCGGTTTTCAGCGAGTCGATCCTGCTGGAAAGGAAGGTGATCGTTTTGATAGCCGCCTTGTTTTTGTCGTTCAACGTATAGTTGTTGTATTCTTCCAGTATCGCGTTCAGAAAATCCGCCGAGCGACTTGCCAGCACATCTTTATAGGTGATCAATACCACGGTGGCATCGCGGTTCACCAGCGAGGTACTGATATTATCGATTACTTTGTATGATATTTCCTGTATGGAATCCACCCGCACGCGCACCGGATGCGCCAGCTGCCCGCCGGAATTAGGTTTCAGGTTGATAACAAAATCATCTTTCCCCAGTGTAAATGGCTGTTCTTCACGTACATTCAATTCAACAGGCGTTTTCAATGATCCTCCACTTGCCCTCACTTGCAGTTGCTCTCCATCGGGTATTATCTCCATGCGGTAATTGCCCACGTTGGCGCTGTCGCCTAAGGCCCGCAATACCAGCGGGCTTTTGTCGTATAGTTCTATATTCCTGACATTCTCTTCTTCAAAATACCGGATATTGAAATGCCCGTCGCTGATCACACGTTGCAGCAACACGGGCGATTGCAGCACCTCCATCTCGTTTTCCATATTCTTGCCGTTACCGAACAAGGACAAGGATTTCAGTATATCCATCTCCTCTCCGCTCTTCTTTTCATCTTTCAGGTACAACCTGGCTACAGACATATACACCGGCTGTTTATATTTCAGATATAGCATGGCCCCCACCATGCCGAGCAAGAGGATGATCAGGTATAACGGCCAATGAAAGATCATCTTCCGAAACAGGTCGTTCAGATCGATCCCATTGTTATTGTTATTCCGGTTTACAGATGTCTTATAGGGCGCCATTTTTCGCAATCTCATTTTTTTAATAGAATGATGGTTGTTACAAGAGACATTGCACTGATTATCGCGGGTAATAACTGAATTGTTCTGGATGTCTGGAACTTACGGCCACGGCCCGGTTTCACATATACCACATCGTTGTTTGTCAGAAAAAAATATGGAGAAGAGAATATTTCACTGTTATTGAGATTAAGAGAAGCATACTCTTTAACGCCATCGATTTCCCTGATCACCATTACATCCTTTCTGACGGCGGTAGCATTGAGATCGCCGGCCATGCTCAATGCGTCCAGTATCGATACCCGCTCGCCTCCGATGTGGAAGGAGCCCGGCCTGGCTACGTCACCGAGCACGGATATACGAAAATTGACCAGCCGGGTAGATACGTACACATTTTTTATTGTCTTCTTTAATTCGGTCAGTACAATATCATTGATAGCAGTAGTAGTTTTGTTTTTCACCAGTATCTTTCCTGCCACGGGCATAGTGATGTATCCGCTGCTATCTACCAGGTAGCCCTGGTCAATATTGGCCATATTACCGGAAGATGCCATGGTAGCGGTTCCCGGGTTGAATATCTGTGATACTTCTCTATCGAAAGTGGTGACCGTGATCTGCAGGATATCACCTGGGCCTATGCGGAGCTGCTCGTTGTGATTGACCGGATCCACGCCATTGCGGGCAGCTATATCATTGAGGTAGGTGAGCTTCCCGGTGGAAGAGCAACCCATAAGTACGAACAGCCAGCCCAACAGCAGTAGGATAGCGGATAAA
Organism: Chitinophaga vietnamensis; assembly: GCF_902167635.1. Taxonomy (GTDB): domain Bacteria; phylum Bacteroidota; class Bacteroidia; order Chitinophagales; family Chitinophagaceae; genus Chitinophaga; species Chitinophaga vietnamensis. Next base: position 51,865 of record NZ_CABHMS010000002.1, on the reverse strand, counting down.
GTTCCTGATTTGAACATACCGATTTGACAGTTTAATGAAAGAGGTCGTCACAGGCCACCAAGGCCAATCTATTTCGCTAACCAACAAAATATTTTATTAATTTCTGAATCCGCGTTGCTTCTCTCAGCTTAATACAGTGTTTCTTTTTCTGTTAAACAGATACCTCCACCTTTCTTGTACCGGTAATTCAAAATAGTAATAGGTCAGTCCGCTCATCGGAATCAACACAAGGAAAAAAAGACACATGACTAGTGGTTGTTCCATCACATTACGGCTGATGTGAAAATAATCGAGCATTAATACACAAACAATCTGTAAAGGAAAATGCAATAGGTATAGCGCATAACTGCTATTGCCGAGCCATACTACGAGCTTGAATTTCAATTTTGCAAAAGTATCCAGCAAGGCCAGACTTAATATCGTGCACGGAGACACCGTTACCCGGAAGAGCAGGTTATTCACTACCCCGCCACGCTGCAGGTCCAGCCAGGGGTGTAAAAAGTGATAATAGTGTTCCGTCACCGCCACACACCATAAGAGTACGGTCAGCACAATGATAAAGGTCAGATAGGTCCGCCTCTTTTGTTGTTGCAATACAAACTGATAAATGTAATATACCAGCGCGCCGATGAAAAAAGAGAACATCCCTTTGCCAGTGATCAGGCCATAGTGTTGCATTATGGCGCCAACAGGTATCAGCAGCAGCAGTAACAAACGGTTTCGTTGCAAGCGGCACCAGCAGATCACAAAAAATAACAGGTAGAGAAATATTTCAACAGATACCGACCACGCCGGGCCGTTAAATGAATGCCCCTCCTCAAATCCCCAGCTTTGAATAAAAAACAGGTGCAGGATAAAATGCCGCATATCATTGAACGGCACAACAAAATAATGACCCGCACGCTGCAACATCAGCCACTGAAGCCATGCTACCGTCAACAACAATACAAAGTGAAGCGGGTACAATCGACTCAGCCGCAACATCAGAAAACGGCTGAAAGACATAGTGCGCGCTGCTACCTTGTCGGCATACAGCCAGAAAAAAATGAATCCCGAAAGTGCAAAGAACAAATCCACCGACACCATACCGCTATCATAAAAAAAGGAGAGCCATCTATATCCCGGCAGTTTGTCGGAATAATCAGCGCCGGGTACAAAAACATCCTGTGGGCAGAAGAAAAGTTGCCAGTGGTAAAGAACCACTATTATTGATGCTACCCCCCTGATAGCGTCCAGGCTGTAAAAGTGCTTCGGAGTAACCAGATTTTGGTTCGTTATCATCTCCTATTCGTTTCTACATGAGAAGTTAAATAAGAAAATGATCTGTTTAACTATCTCCTGCACGAAAGGATAAAAAGAACAAAAAGATCAACAAGGGCTAAAATGAACAGGCCTGCCCGGCAATAGCATGGTCCAGTCTATTCTTCGTCATAAAAAACTAATAGCCAAATATTTATAATTTCTATTCATTTATATAAAAAATGAACAGACGAAAGCATAACCCTATGAAGCGCTTTGAGCGCTTCATAGGGTTATGCGCAGTTTATCTCACTTCATACTTGGGTTGTGCCGGCGGTTTAAATCCTTTTGTTTGCAGCAGCTGCTTGATTTCGATGATGGCGCGTTCTATCTGCGGATCGATGCCGCGGGCCATATCGCCGAGGTTTTCATCAACAAGGATGTCAGGGTCAACGCCATGGCCTTCACGGAACCAGGCGCCATCCACATTGAACTCTCTGAAAGAAGGTACGGTAATGGCAGCGTTATCGACCAGGTCAGGCGTATTGCTGTAACCGATGAGGCCACCCCAGGTGCGTGTACCAATGAGCGGGCCAAGGCCTCTCTTGCGAAAATATTCCGGGAAGGCATCGCCGCCGGAACCGCTCCAGCCATTGATCAGCATCACTTTGGGGCCAAAGTGCGCATAGGCCGGGCCTTGTGATGGCAGACCAGGACGATTGGCCCAATAGGCCAAGGGGTGACGGTTCAGCAGCTCTATGAAACGGTCAGGCACCTGCCCGCCATTGTTGAAACGCTCGTCGATGATGAGACCTGCCTTGTCCCATTGCGCATTGAACTGACGGATCAATTCATTCTGCCCGTCGACGCCGGTGCTGGGCACATAGATATATCCCACCTGGTTGTTAGTGGCTGCTGCAATGCGTTTGCGGTTGCTCTCTATCCAGGCAAGATGCCGCAGGCGGTATTCGCTGGCGAGTGTTCTGACGATGGTAGTTTGTGCGCCATCCCAGGAAGGATGATGGTTGAAAGTGAGTTCTACTGTTTTGTCGGCCAGCAGCTGGAAAGCGCTGTAAGGCTCTGTGGCAGTGGTAAGCGGCACACCGTTCACCGCGAGAAGGTAATCCCCTTCTTTGATCCTGACGCCGGGTTCATCTAAAGGATTGCGCGCTTCCGCATCCCAGGGCGCGCTGCGGACGATGTGTTTAATTTTGTAGTACTGGCCATCCGCTTCATAGTCCACACCGAGGTAACCTACATTTTCCCTGCGGCCGGTTTCGAGGTCGCCGCCGATGTTGTAAGTATGGGAGGAACTGATCTCTCCTATCATCTCATTGATCACGAAGTTGAGCTCTTCCCGTGTACGCACGCCATCTACAAGGCGCAGGTATTTTTCTTTTACGCCGTTCCAGTCCACGCCATGCATGTGCGGATCGTAGAAGAAGTCGCGCTCAAAGCGCCAGGCATCGTTGAACATCTGCCGCCATTGCTCGGCGGGGTTCACCACCATCTCCATATCATCGATCCGCATCACGGTATCTATCTTTTGATTGGAGGCTACATCGATCACGCCATAAGGGCCGCCGGTAACAAGAATTTTTTCACCATCGGCGGAAAGCTCGTACTGGCCGGGGTTACTGATGATCGTTTTCGTTTGTTGCGTGGCAATATCGTAATATTTCAAAACAGATTTAGCATTGCCATCTTCATCATCCTGCGACAGTGTAAGAAATAATATCTTGCCTTTTACTGCGCCCAAACGCCTGTAGCGGTCAGGTGCTACGGGCAGCAGGATGAGGCGGGATTCCATGTTGTCCAGATCGATGGCAGTGCTATTCTTTTCAGGTGTGGTCTTCTTCTCTTTTACTTCTTTCTCTTTCACTTCTTCTTTTACATTCACCGCATCATTACGGGTAGCCAGCAGTGAGGGTGTTTCTTTGGTAAGACCGATCACGCCTATTACCGCGCTCTTCTCATATACGAAAGTATTATCGATAGTGCTGTAAGTAGGATTGAAGATCTGGTTGGTGATCACATAAAGATATTTACCGGATTCATCGAAGATGGGACGGCGACAGTCATAGAAGCCGCTGGTAACCTGGTAGCGCCGATGATCGCGGGTATCGTAGAGGAATACGGCTTCGTGGTTGTTATCCAGGTCGCGGCTATAGGTAAGCCAGCGGCTGTCGGGCGTCCAGCTGAAGGTAACGCCCTCATAGGCATCCGGTGAATAACGCAGGGCGGTATCGATCACGGTGGTTTTGCCGCTGGCGATGTCCAGCACCTGGTAACGGCTCATCTGATCAATGAAGGCGACTTGCCGGCTATCGGGCGACCAATACACTTTATAGCGGAAGCCAGGGCCGTAGTGCGTGATCTGTTTGGCTTCTTTTTCTTTGCCGGCGGTGGCGATCCACAGTTCATATTCGCCGGAGCGATCGCTCCACCATGCAATCTGTTTGCCGTCGGGCGACCATACCGGGTAACGTTCAGCGGCGCCGCTGCTTTGTGTAAGGTCTTTTACATAGCCATAGTTGGCCGGTACAGAAAACACATCGCCACGTGCGCTGATCACTGCGCGCTTGCCATCAGGGCTCAGCGAAGCGGATTGTATAAATTTAGATACCCGCATGCTTCGTGGCTTCATCGTCGCAAAATCAGTGGCGACGCTCACTTTCACTTCCGTTGACTGTTGCGTGGCGAGCGACAGCAGGTATAATTTGCCGCCAGCTTCGTATACAATGTCTTCCGGTCCCATAGAGGGGAAATGGATATCGTAATCTTTATAATGGGTGAGCTGTTCCGCAGCTTTGGTAGTGGTATTATACCGCCAGATGTTCATACGTTCTTCGGCGCCGCGGTCCGACAAAAAGTAGATATAATCTTTGTACCACATCGGGAATTCATCGCCCGCATCGTTGTTGGTAGAGATATTTTCAGATTGTTTCTTTTCCAGGTCCATGATGTGGATGAATGCTTTCATGCCGCCGCGGTAGCGTTTCCAGTTGGCAAAGCTCTGTGTGCGGGTGGTGACGGCCATTTTGGATCCATCGGGCGACCAGGAGCCAAATTCGGCATAGGCCAGCGGCAGTTTCACCGCTGCGCCGCCGGTGGCGGGAATGGTATAGAACTGGTTGAAGCGCGCCTTGGTGCTTTCGCGGCCGGAAGAGAAGAGCACCTGTTTGCCGTCGGGCGTCCAGTCGATCACGCGGTCAGGGCCGCCGTATTCCGTGAGGCGCAGTGGTACGCCGCCGCTTACCGGTAATACATATACGTCGCTGTTACCATCATAATTTGCCGTATAGGCGATCCTGTTACCATCCGGTGAGAACTTGGGAAAGCTCTCCACGCCTGGAGGTGAAACGATCCTCACTGCCTCTCCGCCTGTTTTGGGAACGATCCAGATATCATTGGCATAGGCAAAAACAATTTGTGTACGGGATACATCGGGGAACCGGAACAAACCGGCATTTACTTGTGCCGTCAGCCGCCCGCCTGCCACACAGCCGATGAGGGCTAACATTATTTTTCTCCGCATAGTTCAGATTTTATTAAATCTAAATAAAAAAAGATATGCCGCTTTTTTGATTGTGTTTGACGGTCGATAATGTGTATGGACGAATCCGGATTTGCGGATTTTTTGATTGACGGATTTATTGATTTGATGGGGTTATTTGATGATTGATTGGCCGGTCTTCGCTGTATTCTTGCCCCGTAGCCTCAAGCCGTTGAAAATTTTTTTTGATTTTTTTTCATCTCTGTCCAAATCGGGCAAAATGCTTCGTCATTATCCTGAACAAACCAGTAATACGATGAAAAATTCAGCTTATCATTCCTCATTAATGTTCAGGATGAACGAGAGGCTTTTCGTTAACGCGCTGGACGGCGTGAGCGAAGAACAGGCGCAGGAGCGCATCAGCGGCCATAACAACCCGCTCATCTGGATTGCCGCACATACCGTGTGGGCAAGATATAATGCCGCAGCCTTGCTAGGCCAGCCGGTAACCAATCCATATAAGGATCGCTTCGGCAAAGACAATCCTTACAACCCCGCCGATACCCAGCCTTCGCTTTCCGAAGTGAAACAGGAATGGAAAAAGGCCAGCGAACTGCTGCTGCAGGCGCTGGAAGATGTATCGGAAGACCATCTCAGCAGCACTTCCCCCCTGCCCAGCCCTATCGGTGAAATGAGCACCGGCGGCACTCTCGCCTTCTTCGCCCAGCACGAAAGCTATGATATCGGCCAGATGGCCTTTCTCAAAAAATATCATACCGAAAGGGCTATGGCCTATTGATCCAGGCAAATGAATGTTGGATAATATTCAATAACTTTAAAACACCGTGTTATGGAAAAAATCAGTGAAAAAACCAATTCGCTCAACTGGTTTGAAATACCAGTAAAAGATACCAAAAGAGCAAAGCAATTCTATGAACACATCTTCAACATCAAGATGCAAACACAGGAGACGATGGGCATGGAAATGACGATGTTCCCCTGGGAACCCGGCGCAGGCAAGGTTTCCGGCGCACTGGTAAAAGGACAGATGCACATACCTGGCAAAGATGGTCCTGTGTTGTACCTGAATGCCAACCCGCACTTGCAGACTGTGGTAGACAAGATCGAAGCAGCCGGCGGCAAAGTGGTGATGCCCAAAACGCAGATCTCGGAAGATATCGGCTACATGGCATTTTTCATCGACACGGAAGGTAACCGCATTGCCTTACACGCGCGCAAATAATTTTACAAAACGGGCACATATGACAGCATATCTTTTTTTATTCTGTGGCGGCGATATAGACCGGCAAGCGGAACTGAAATCGCCGGAGAAATGGCAGGCGCACATGGAGAAATGGACCAAATGGATGGCCGATCTCAACGACCAGGGACGGTTTGGCGGCGCACAGCCACTCGTAACCGGAGGCAAAGTGGTGAATGGCAATGGCAGAGTTGTTACAGACGGGCCTTTCATCGAAGGAAAGGAAATGGTGGCCGGTTATCTCATCTGCAAAGCCGATAGCCTCGACGAAGCAGTAGAGCTTTCCAAAGGCTGTCCTATCCTCGATATCAACGGTACGGTGGAAGTTCGTGAGATCAATAATATGGTCCACATCTAAATAACAGCGGATGATGGATAAACGGGCATTCATCATCCGCTTTGTAATTTTACGGTAGACGTACAAACCACTTTTGAGCGCATCATTCGATATTAACCGGCTTACCGAACATCTTTTCCGCCATGAAGCAGGAAAGATGGTAGCCCTGTTGACAAAAATTTTCGGTACCGAAAATCTCGACATCTCGGAAGATGTGGTGCAGGATACTTTTATTGCCGCCGTAAAGGCATGGTCGCTGAAAGGCGTGCCAGACAACCCTTCCGCCTGGTTGTTCCGTGTCGCGAAAAATAAAGCGATCGATGTATTAAGAAGAAATAAATTCTCCACGCTTGTGGATTTTAATGCGCCCGAGAGAGCATTGCTTCAATCGGAATACACCATGACCACCATTATCGATCAACTCTGGCGGGATGATGAAATACAGGACGACCTGCTCCGCATGATGTTTGCCTGCTGCCATCCGGAGATAGCGCCGGAAAACCAGATCACCCTGATCCTGAAAACCCTTTGCGGGTTCTCTACCAGCGAGATCGCCAAAGCGTTTGTTACGGCAGAAGATACCATCTCCAAACGATTATACCGGACAAAAATTTTTTTCAGGGAGAAGCGGATAAAGCCCGCATTTCCGCCGCCAGCGCAGCTCAGCGGGCGCATGGACGCGGTGCTGCGCAGTATCTACCTCCTCTTCAATGAAGGCTACAACGCCACCCATACCGATACGCTCATCCGCAAAGACCTGCTGGACCAGGCCATGTACCTCTGCAAGCTGCTCACGGAAAATGCCGCTACGGCGTTGCCGCAAACATTCGCCGCACTGGCGCTCATGTATTTTCATGCAGCACGTATCAACAGCCGCATCGATGCAGATGGCAATATTGTGTTGCTGTCGGACCAGGACCGTAGCCTGTGGGACGGGCAGATGATCGCAGAGGGGAACCGTTATCTCAACAAGGCCGCTTTCGGTGAGGTGATCAGCACTTACCATGTGGAAGCCGCCATCGCGTATGAACACTGTATGGCAGCCACTTTCGCCGATACCAACTGGCAACATATCCTGTCGTACTACAACATGCTGGTACAGATACATCCCAACGCCATTGTGATGCTGCACCGTTTAACAGTGATCTTCAAGGTGTATGGCCCCACCCGTACCCTTGAAGAAATAGCCATCTCTCCTTATAAAAAAGAATGGGAGAAAAATTATTTATATCATGCTTTGCGCGGCGATATCTATGCTACGCTGGCGCCGGCCACTGCGGCGGATTGCTACCGCCAGGCCATCGCGCTTACCCGTTCTGAGGTGGAGAAGAAATTACTGATGAGGAAGATCAGCGAATTATAGCGCACAAAAAAACCGCCCCGTGCAAGGCGGTTTTTCAGCACTTTGGTTAGTACAATTTGGATGATTATTTGTGTAAAACCCCACTGAAGAAGTGGTTGAAGGCGATGCCGATATTGGCCAGGCCAATGCCGAGACCAGCGCCTACCAGGGTAAGACCAGCGCCGAGGTTCAGCAGACCGGCGCCAAAGCCGGTTCCCACGCCGGCAAGACCAGTGCCAAGACCGCCGCCAAGTGCAGCAAGACCAACGCCAAGACCAGTTCCCAGGCCATTCAGGCCCAGCAGGTCGCCGCCGTTAATATCCATTGCTTCTTCCAGATTCAGTTCTGTAAATTGTTCCAGTTGTTCAAAGTTTTTCATGTTAAAGTTTTTTTGTGTGACGAAATGCGGATAAAAAAGTACAGGATTCCTCAGGAGGTCGGGAATCTCAGGTTACTGAGGAAATTGTACATTCCGGCGCCACTGGCTGCCATATAAGTAGCGTGGCCGTTCCCGAATGCAAAATAGGTGAATCCCATTCCGGTGGTATAGCCTGTATAGTCCACCGTACTGCTGTCGCCACCGGTAACAGCAGATCCGAAGAAACCATCCAGTAAACCGCCGCCGTTTGTGCTGAGCAATTCCTTGTCAGACAAAGGTTCAAGTTGATACTTTGTTTTCATGGTGTTAAATTTAAAGTATAAAAAAACTGGTCATGATACCTGTATCATAAATAAAATGGCTCCAAAATGTTGGGGGAAGGTTGTTTAACGATGCTTGTGCAGAAGATTGCCGCCTTCACATGACGCGCGCTGTACATTACTGCCGCTACCAAATTTAACCCATCAGCAACGGATTACGATCACATTCGTTGTTCATTTTTATTCATTCTGAAAATCGCCGTTCAATTTGTTCTTTATGCGCCTGAACACGCACTATTGAGCGTTAAATAGCTATATTGGAAGAGACCATTTGATCCCGTTCATGAAACCCATCCTTTTCCCCGCCGCTATTATGCAGCGTTCTGTGTTTACCTGGCTACCCAGGGTACGCAGTCACACACAGGTCATCTATGTAACCGTATTGTTAGTTATCCTGTGTACATTAGCCGCGCTACCCCTGATCAAGGTGGATGTGTCTATCGCTGCCAGCGGGATTGTGCGGCCTGTTACGGAAAAAACGGAATTGCGCAGCATGGTAGCCGGCACCATAGAACAGGTGCTGGTGGCCGATGGCGCCAGCGTACAGAAAGGACAGGTATTACTTCGCCTGCAGGAAGATATCAGCAACAGCAAACTCACACAAAACCAATATGAGCTATCGCAACGGGAAGCCCAGATACATGACCTCGAAACATTGGTAGCCGGCGGCAGCAGGCTGCAATCCCTTTTGTACCAGCAGCAATATGCGCGCTTCCGCGCCTCCCTGCAGGAACTGGCCGCCACCGTGGAAAAACAACGTATAGACCTGGAGATGTATGAAAAGCTCTTCAATGAAAAAGTGATTGCTAAAAAAGAGTATCTCGACCGCAAATTTGAATATGAAAAAAGTAAGGCAGCCTATCACTCCGCCGTGCAGCAACAGCGGAGCGCCTGGGCAGCGGAGCTGAATCAGCTTCGTTTGGAAGACAACCGCCTGCAGGCCGATAACCGGCAGCTCTCCAAAGAGAAAGAATGGAACCTGGTAAAAGCCCCTGTGAGCGGCACCTTGCAGCAGTTCACCGGGAAATATGCCGGCGGTTACCTGCAACCCGGCGAACTGCTGGGCATCATCTCCCCTGATTCCAACATCATTGCAGAGTGCTATGTTTCTCCCCGCGATATCGGCTACCTCAAAAAAGGAATGCCTGCAAGGTTCCAGGTAGATGCATTCAATTACAACGAATGGGGCATGGCAAAAGGCGTGATACAATCTATCGATAATGATTTCGTGCTGATCAACAACCAACCCGCATTCAAGGTGCGGTGCGGGTTTGCCGGCACCACGCTCAGTACCACCAACGGTGTGAGCGCCGCTTTGAAAAAAGGCATGACCTTGCAGGCCAGGTTCATCCTCACGAGGCGCAGCCTGTTCCAGCTGTTGTACGACAAAACCGACGACTGGATCAATCCCGACAGGAGAAAAGCCGCATCTGATAATAGTCTGGCAGCAAACAACATCTGATCTTTTATCCAGCAACATGAGCGCTCAACATTCCGTCCGGCTCAAACGCAGGGCCAGGATCAAACAACATGATATCACCGATTGCGGTGCTGCAAGTCTGGCCTCTGTAGCCACTTGGCACAAGCTGCAATTGCCGCTGGCCCTGATCCGGCAATATGCTGGCACCGATAAAAAAGGTACCAGCGTAATGGGCCTGATCACCGCCGCGCAGCAACTGGGCTTCCAGGCGAAAGGCGTAAAAGGCCCTTTCGACGCGCTGGCAGGCATTCCCAAGCCCACCATCGCCCACGTGGTCATCAACGGCATGCTGCAACATTTTGTGGTGATATACCAGGTAACAGCCAAACACGTAGTGGTAATGGACCCTGCAGATGGCCAGTATCACCGTCTCACACATGAGGCCTTCAAAGCCATATGGACCAACATCCTCGTATTGCTGTTGCCCGGAGACCAGTTCCAGTCGGGCAACAACAAAGTATCGCACCTGCAACGTTTCTGGTATCTCATGCGCCCGCACCGCGGCGTGGTGATACAAGCTATTTTCGGGGCCATGATCTATACGGTACTGGGCCTGTCCACTTCTATCTATGTACAAAAAATTGTAGACAATGTATTGGTAGGCGGTAACAGGAACCTGCTCAACCTGCTCAGTATTGTGATGCTGGTAATATTGGTGTTACAGTTGTTCATCGGTAACCTGAAAAGCATCTTCATCCTCAAAACAGGCCAGCAGCTGGATGCCCGGCTGATACTCGGCTACTATAAACATCTGTTGACGCTGCCGCAGCAGTTCTTCGATACCATGCGCGTAGGCGAAATCACATCGCGCATCAACGACGCCATCAAGATCCGCGCCTTCATCAACGATGTGTCCATATCGCTGGTGGTGAACAGTTTCATCGTGCTGTTCTCTTTCACGCTGATGTTCAGCTACAACTGGAAGCTCTCCCTGATCATGCTCGCCATCATTCCTCTCTTCCTGATCATTTATGCGATCAGTAACCAGGTGAATAAAAAATATCAACGGAGATTGATGGAAGAAAACGCGGAACTGGGCAGCCAGCTGGTAGAATCGCTGAATACCGTTTCCACGATCAAACGCTTTGCACTGGAGGAATATGCGAATATGAAAACGGAAAACCGTTTCATACAAGTGTTGAAAACCACTTACCATTCTTCCGTGAGCAACCTGTACATCGGCAGCTTCACGAATATCGTTACCAATCTTTTTGTGATCATCATCTTGTGGACCGGCGCCTCTTATGTGCTTGATCAACAGTTGAGCGCAGGTGCGCTGCTATCGTTTTATGCGCTGATCAACTATTTCACAGGACCGGCCGCCAGCCTGATCGGCGCCAACAAAAGCATACAGGATGCGCTCATCGCGGCAGACCGCCTCTTCGAGATCATGGACCTGCAACAGGAAGATACCGCCAATAAAATAGAACTGCCCGCCGATCATGATGGCGATATCATTTTCAACAATATATCTTTCAGCTATGGCACCCGGAAAGAAGTGTTCCGGCAGTTCAGCATGCAGGTGAAGCGGGGAAGCATCACCGCGGTAGTAGGCGAGAGCGGTTCCGGCAAATCCACGCTGATGGCGCTCTTACAGCACATTTATCCTTTGCGGGAAGGCAGCATCACCATCGGACAAACCGATATCAAATACATCCATCCTGAAAGTCTGCGCCGCTGGATAGGCGTAGTACCACAACAGATAGACCTTTTCCACGGCAGCGTAGCCTCCAATATTGCCGTGGGAGAATTTGAGCCGGATATGCAGCGTATCCTTCAGATCACGCGCTGGCTGGACATTAGCGGCTTCATTGAGCAATTGCCCGACGGCTTCCATACGATGCTTGGCGAGCATGGCGTGAACCTCTCCGGCGGCCAGCGGCAAAGGCTGGCCATCGCGCGGGCGCTCTATCGTGATCCGCAAATATTGATCATGGACGAAGCCACTTCATCGCTCGATCCGGTATCCGACCACCATGTACAGCAAGTGATGCAGCAACTGCGGCATGCCGGCAAAACGGTGATCGTGATCGCACACCGCCTCAGCACCGTGGTGAATGCCGACAAGATCGTGGTGTTGCAAAATGGCGCCCTGGCCGAAGAAGGCACGCATCACCAGCTGATGATGAAAGACAGGGTATATGCAAAATTATGGAGCCATCACCAGGGCATGATGAGCACCTGATCATTTCCCGATATTTTTAAAATAGAGGATCGTGCCCGTGAGGCCGCCATGGGGCTTCAGCGCAAAGCCGGGGATTACGCCGGCACGTTGATACTGCATGCTGTCGTACAGAAAGGCGGCGCCTTCCTCTTCCGCAGTATCGAGCGTAAGCAGCGTACGGCCTTTTTCCACGGCGATCTTTTCTGCGGCCTGTAACAGCGACCGCGCAATACCGCGGCCGCGGTGGCTCACCCGGGTCATCATTTTCGCGATCTCTGCCCGGTGTGGCTGATTGGGCGGGCAATCCAGCAACAAGGTAACGGTGCCTACGAGCAACTGTTGATCAAAAGCGCCCAGTATCACTCTTTCGCCACGGCTGGCCGCAGCCAGCGCATTGCTCCAGAACGCCGTTGCCGCTTCCGGCGCCAGCGGGTGCATGAAGCTCACGGAGCCGCCATGAGCCACTGTTTCAATGATCAGCTCAGATAAAGCGGCAACTGTTGAAATATCTTCTGTAAGCGTAGAGATAATATATTCCATGCCATCAAGTTAAAAATTCTTTTTTATTGCTGACATAGGGTTGTCACATGCCGCGTGGAATTTTGTACTAACAAAAAAACTCATCATGACAAACACTACTTTACGCGGCATCGCCACCATCAGTTTCTTTGCAGCCGATCACGAAGCCGCCAAACAATGGTATAGCGAAGTGCTGGGCATCGCTCCTTATTTTGAGGTTCCGGGTTATGCAGAATTTCGCGTCGGCGATTACCAGCAGGAACTGGGTATTATCGACAGCCGCTATGCGCAGCATCCCGTAGGACAGCCCGCCGGCGCCATCCTGTATTGGCATGTAGATGACCTGCCGGCCACGCTGGAACGCCTTACCGGATTGGGCGCCAGCGTACAGGAGCCTGTCAAAGAACGCGGCCATGGCTTTGTAACGGCAGCCGTAAAAGATCCCTTCGGCAATATCCTTGGCATCATGTATAATCCGCATTATCTCGAAATATTGGCTTCATTCAAAAAATAACAAGGCGGGTTGAAGAAATCATTTATCTTCGGCCCGTTTTTGTTTACCCATCAATTGAATGAAAATTATGACCAGTATCCAGGAATTTTCGAAGACCTTTGGTACACACCCTGTACCCGACGCACTCGCCCGCCTGTGGGCCTTTCAGGAAGAAGCAGGATTTGAAAACTATGCACAGGGCTTTGGCCTGATGTATGACGATAAATCGGGGCTCGCCAATGGCTGGTCTGCCGATCCCGCATTCCTCGCACAGTTGCTGCCTTTTGCGCAGGCTAACGGCTCCGGTTCTTTTTATGCCATCTGGCTCAACGGCTCTTCTAATGAGCTGAGCGAGCTGCCCATCGTTGTTTTCGGTGATGAAGGCGGCGAGCATGTAGTGGCGGAAAATATCGCGGGCCTGCTCCGCGTGCTCTCCTATGATGTAGAAGCCGGCGTAGACCATGACGGCGTATCTTACTTCAAAGATGAAGATGACGAATATTACGAGCCTTCCGAATACGCGGACGATTACCAGGCCTGGCTGAAAACGCAGTTCCAGCTTACGCCTCCGGAAGATGTGGAAGAAGAGATCGTAGCGCCTGCACAGGCAAAACACCAGGCAGCTTTCAATGAATGGAAAAGTAAATTCTTTGAATCATAGCGCAGCGCCGGTGTCATCAGCACCGGCGCTCTTGTTTTCAGCGTGGCGGTAATAATTTCATAACATGCCATCGGCGCAGGCATCTTTAAATTTGCTGCAAACACCTGACCATGAAAAAAATTTCTTGCGCACTTTTGTTGCTGATGCCTGCCATGGCCTTTGCGCAATTGGCCGACAGTTCCGTGCGACTGGTACGCATGCAGGGCGCCGTTAATTTCCGGGACGCCGGCGGCTACAAAACCAGTAGCGGCAAAACAGTGATCACCGGTAAAGTATTCCGCTCTGCTGAAGTGAGCCACCTCACCGACCAGGACCTCCGCACCCTGGAAGAAAAACATATACATACCGTATTTGATTTCCGCGGAACGAAAGAAGCAGCCGCCGCGCCGGACCGCCTGCTGCCCGACACTAAATACACGCTGTGCCCCGCAGGCAGTGATAGTCTCCCTAATCCTGTGCAGATCGCAGTCGCCATCAAATCGGGCAACTTCCTTGAAAAATTTTATGGTAACGTTACGCCGCTGGCCGAGCGCTACAAGCCCCTGTTCCAGCAATTACTGGTGCTGCCGGATAATGAATCGGTGATGTACCATTGCACCGGCGGCAGAGACCGGACCGGCATGGCCTCCGCGCTTTTCCTGTATGCACTGCAAGTGCCGCAAGACGTGATAGAAGCGGATTTCACCGCCAGCAACGTATACCTGCAACCCATAAACGCACGTATGTTCAAAGGTCTGCAACAACTCACCGGCATGACGGAAGCAGAGGTGCAGGATGCGATGGCCCTAAAACCGGCCTATCTCCGCATCATGTTCGACAACCTGGCGAAATCATATGGCTCTGTGGAAAATTTCTTCCAACAAGGACTGGGTATCGGTCCTGATGAAATGAAAACATTAAGGGCTAAGTATACCCGTTGATCATTTTCCGGAATGGTAGGCTGCCAGTCCTTTTTCGCGGTCTTTCCGCTCGCTGTTACAACGTAGACAAGTAGCAGCCAGTAAAATAGTGACCAGTATCACTGCTATTATCTCCATGGGGCGTTTCATCAGATAGTATTTTGTAAGATAAAGATAGGGAGAGATAAGGGATTGTGGAAAGTGAAAATGTACTTTCTCCCAGGTTATTTTTCCCGCCTGGAGGAAAACCGCCACAGCAAAAGCTATTTTTCACTGCATTGGTTTTGCTCATCATACAGATATTTGTAAGGGTATTCTTTTCCCTGTCAAAATATCTCTGCTACCCGGGCTTATCGTTCTGATAAGCCCTTATTTTTTTGTCAAGCTCAAAGAAGCATAACAAATTTGCGGCAGTATTTGTATCTTGACATGGCTTATCTCTAAACCGCCACACATGACCAAAATCTCGTTCCTGTACGCCGCATTGCTGCTGGCCGCCAACACACTTTCTGCACAACAAAAAGCATTGCCGTTGATCAAAGCAGATTCCCTGCTTGTCAGCATCCGCGACAATGACATATTGAGAAAAGACGCCTGGACCATCTCGCCGGAAACCAAGCCAGACGTATATACGACCGCTGTGCCGAAGAAAAGTAAACAGGTGACTTTTTATACAGACCAGGACTCCATCACTGTTACGGTAAAGCCCAACTCCTGTGTGCTTTTCAATATTTTGCTGAAAGGAAAAGATACTGCGCTCACAGGCGTCTACGCCTATGATACGCTGGCTACCCTGAAGAAAGCAGGCAAATACAATCTCGCTGAAAAACAGGAACTGCCTGCCTTTACTTATCAGTCTGCCGAAGATTCCAATCTCACCGCATTGCGCAAAACGTATCATCTCGATTCTATCGCCGGCCAGGGCAGCGAAGTATCCAGGATCATGAACCTCATGCACTGGATCCACGGCCTCGTACCGCATGATGGTAGTCATGGCAACCCTGAAGTGCGGAATGCCATGAACATGATCGAAGTATGCCGCAAAGACAAGCGTGGCCTGAATTGCAGGGGCCTGGCCATGGCGCTGAACGAATGCTACCTCTCCCTGGGCATCCCCTCCCGCTATGTGACCTGCCTGCCGAAAGACAGTCTGGGTATCGATAATGATTGCCACGTGATCAATATGGTATATGTTTCCGGGCTGAAGAAATGGATATGGATCGATCCCACCTTCGACGCTTATGTGATGAATGAAAAAGGAGAACTACTCGGCATCGAGGAAGTGCGTGCCCGCATTATAGATGGCCGTCCTCTCATCCTCAACCCGGATGCCAACTGGAATCGCCGCTCTTCTCAAACCAAAGAAGGGTACCTCTACAGCTATATGGCCAAGAACCTCTACATGCTGGAATGCTCCGTCCACAGCGGGTTTGATACCGAAACCACGAAGCCGGGCAAGCAGATCACTTACATCCGCCTGATCCCGCTGGATTATTTTAAAAAGTCGTTGGAGAAATCTGTGAGCACGAATAAGGTTACCAAAACGTCGTATATAACATTCCGGACGAATAACCCGGCAGCATTCTGGCGAGCGCCGTGAGGGTTGATGCATTTGAGAAGAATGTGTTATTTTAGAGAGAGAAGTGCAATATGAAAGTCCAGTCCATCACACCTCCCGCGGCCATTGCGGCTTACATAAGCGAGATCATCGTGATGGAGAACGAACACACTTTCCACGAAGCCGTTCTCCCGCTGATCCCCAGAGGCTTTCCCAGCATTGCTTTTCAGCTCACTGATCCGGGCATGATCATCGGCGGGCCGCGCAAGGTGGATAACCTGGTGCTGTACGGACAGAACCTCGAACCCATACAGCTGCATACCGCCAGGCATCTAACCGTGATCGCCTTCTTCGTTTATCCGCATATGTTATATGCCTTGTTTGGCATACATGCCAAAGAACTGACCGATCAATGCATCGATATCGACCTGCTCCCTGCCGCCAGGGACCTGCGTTTGCGGGAACGGCTGCTCAATGCGGGCAGTCAGCAACAGCGGCTTGAGCTGCTTGGTAATTATGTGGCCAGGCTGGCCGGGCGTCAACGGCTGATCACGAATGAAACGGTCATCTACGCTACACGTTTAATCCTGCAACACAAAGGGCAGCTCTCTATGATGCAGGTGCAGCAGGAACTCTGTATCACTGAACGCACCCTTCAGCGCCAGTTTGAACAACATGTGGGCATCTCTCCCAAAACATTCGGCCGCATCTGCCAGTTCCAGGCGGCCTTGCAAATGCTGAACCAGCAAGGGTTTTCAGATATGCCGGGCATCGCCTATGAAAACGGCTATGCCGATCAAAGCCATCTCATAAGGGCTTTCAAAACATTTACACACCATACTCCCGGCGAATACCTGCGCCTTGCCCAAGGCTTCCCGGGATGATTTTGTCGGGTTTATTCTATACCGCCATTTCCTGCCGTCGTTACTTTGTATCAACAAAAACACATTACTATGAGAAAGCTTATCGTATCCACCTGGATCACTATCGACGGCATTTTTGACGCCACCTCTATGGGACAATGGTTCGCGCCCTTCGACAGCGAAGCCCGCCAGCAATATATCCGCGAGGGCATCCTCGGCAGCGATACCCTGCTGCTGGGCCGCCATACTTACGAGATGTTGCATCCTTACTGGTCTTCCCTGAAAAATAATGAAATGGGCGTGGCCGGACAACTCAACAGCATGGCCAAATACGTGGTATCTTCTACCATGAAAAAAGCAGATTGGGAAAATACATCTGTGATAAACGGCGACCTGGTAACAGCGGTCAACAAACTGAAACAGGAGCCAGGCAAAGAGATACAGGTAGAAGGCAGCGGTATATTGGTACAATCCCTTGCTGCGGCCGGACTGGTAGATGAATACCGCCTGCTGGTGCATCCGGTGGTGATGGGCAGCGGCCTGCGTTTCTTCAAAGACAGCGACATTATATCCCGCCTGGAGCTCATCGGCACGCAAACCTTCGACAAAGGCGTGGTACTGCTCCGCTACCAGGCGGGAAAATAGTTTATGATGGCAATACTACTGTCAACGGCGACTTTCCATCCCAGTTCCGGCGGAACACTACTTTTCGTTTGTCCGTTACCGTTACTATCAATCCGTTCTTCGCACGAGTCACTTCAATATCCATGTCAGCGGCAAAGGCTTTGATGTGGCGCAGCGCCATCCGGTTCCATTTTGCGGGCAGGCGCGGGCACAGCTCAAATTGCCGGAGACCGACAGGCACGATGCCAAACAGGCCTTCTGTTACTGTGCGGCAATAGAGCGCGCTTTCAGCAGAGAGGTGCCGCTGGCCGCCTTCCGGCCAGGCTTCTACCGGATAAGGCACATGCTCTCCCAGCAGGCGTTGACTGGTATAGTAAGAAAAATAAGGCAGCACACTATCTGTAGCGCCGGCAAAGAAAAGGCCGCGGAAAGCATACAGGGTAGACCGGTCCCAGAAAGTTTTATCGCCCGATTCCGTGAGCACGCCGTTGCGGCTCCAGAGGTAGGGTGAGAATAAAGCCTGCATGGTAGCGGCTTTGCGATCGAAGATGCCCATCACCAGCGGCAGGCATATCCAGGAACGCAGTTTCGTGTTCTCTTCATAATAGCGGTACGTATCGAATCCTTGTACCTGGTGGCCGAAATATTTTTCGATGGCCCCGCGGAGCGCGCGTGCCTGTTGTTGCCAGGCGAGCGCAGTATCTTTTTTCCCGAGCGCGGCAGCCAGGTGCGCAGCGCTTTCATAAGCGCCATAGGCCAGCGTATTGGTGGAGAGGTTGGCTTTACCAGCAGGGAAGCGGCCTTCCAGCTCATCGGAATCGGAGGTGATGATACCATCTGCCCGGCGATGCCGCGCGAGATATTCCAGGCACCATTCTACCAAAGGATACAATTGACGCGCAGTGGCGGTATCGCCATAGGCCAATGCAAAACGTGCAGCGCCATAGGCGATCATGGCCTGATCGCCGCGGTCGCCCGCGCCATTCCAATAGCCATCCCCCTCCGCGATGATGGAGCTGGGGATCGCTTTCCAGGCTGGATTCATATAGCGCGCAAAATGCCGGAAACTGTTGATAGCGGATTCGTTGGCAGTGATATCACCGAGGAAAGCAAAGAAAGGGTTAGCATATTCCGCCTGGTCATTGGCCCAGATGGCAGCATAATAGGCGCCACCGCCAGGACCATGCATCAGTCCACCTTTGGTATCATAGATGCTTTCCGCAGCACGTATCTTGGCGAAGGCAAAGCCGCGGTTCAGTGTATCGTTGGGCGTTTCCAGCACCAGTGTTTGCATCAAACCGGATACAAAATCCTGGCGGCGCGCCAGTTCATAAGCGGCAGCATAATAGGCCGGCGGCGCTGACGCCACACGGGCGCCGCTCACGATGGATACGGCCAAACGCTCTCCGGGCGACAGTTGGAAAGTGCCTGCTACATTACTCGCGGCAGTGATCACATATGCTCCATATACCCCTTTGTCAGCGGGCGTGCGCCGTTCGGATACCAATGAATCCAGTTGCAAGGTGAGGGTTTTGTTACCGTCATTCCTGAACTCGCGCCATTGCAGGAACACGGGCTTGTCTACCGACGGATAGAGTATATCCGTTACCGTTAGTCCGCCGTTACCGCGGGAGGTGATCGTGAGCACGCCATTCAGTTCGAAGCCGAGCGGCTTGAGCTGCAAAGCAGCGCCATCTACGGTAGTAACAGGTAATTCCTTATCGCCAAAAACGGCCGACAAACTCGCATGTGTATTATTAGGAATAGTACGGAGCATGGGAAACACCAGCTGTTTCTTCAGCAGCAGACCGCCGGTGCTATCGGCGCCATAGGTGATGATGCCTGATAGCTGTTTACCGCTCATCTCGATATGATCGCTGTGCGCAGGCCCTGGCTGCACCTTCCAGTAGATGCCATTGCCGGGATACATGCTCCACCGCAGTGATTGCGCTGTGGCAGCATAAGCAACGCCCATGCATATCAACGCTAAAAAAATACGCTTCATCGCAAAATCGATTTTTAAAAAACAAAATAAAAAAAACCAGGCAGAAATCTGCCTGGTTTGCCCTTAAAGTATTAGTAATTGGGGTTCTGAACAAGCAAGTTATTTTTATTCATTTCATCTTTAGGTATAGGGAAAAGATAATTGTTCAAATTAAACTTGCGATCCTGCAAGGTGAGGTAGGTATAAGTAAATGTACCATCTGATTGTTTGGTAATGCTCACCCTTTTCAGTGGCAGGTTATCGGTAACCTCTGCGATCTTCCAGCGGCGCACATCATAGAAGCGGTGGCCTTCAAAGCAAAGCTCTATCTGGCGCTCGTGGCGGATGGCATCGCGCAGCGCCGTTCCGGTAGCGGTGATATCCGGCAGATGCACGCTGGCACGCTCACGTATGAGGTTCAGGTACTGCCGTGCAGTGTTCTCATTCCCTAATTCAAAACTGGCTTCTGCATAGTTCAGGTAAAATTCCGCCAGGCGGAACATGATGAAGTTTTGCCCGCTGCCGCCATCGAGGTTGTTGTTGCTTTCATCGGCATACTTGCGCCAGTTGTAACCGGTGAAGCTGGCATTCCAGTTATCAACAGAACTTTGCGGACTATCCATCCCTCCTGTGAAATACTCCAGGGTCCTGCCTTTGAAGGTAGCGCCATTGTAAAGGATATTGGCATAAAATCGCGGATCGCGGTTATCATACGGATGCGCAGGATCATAGCCGGAAGCAGCGTCGGTGATCATCTTCCCGCTCTTCATCTCAAATGCATCTACCATATTCTGCGAGGGTACATAAGCAGAATAGCCATGAGAGCCATTGGGATAGATGTAGATATCGATGTAGTTATCGCCATAAGTGGCATTCATACCGAAGGACAAAATAGACTCCGGTGTTTTTTTGTCGAGGAAGATCTGTTTATAGTCCGCACGCTGATCGAGGGAATAGTATCCTTGTGCGGCCAGGTCTATCACGGCTTTGGCGGCATCGGCCGCCTGTTGCCAACGGGCTTTGTCGCCGGCAGGATTGTGCAGCGCGCTGGCAGCGTATAGCCATAACCGTGACTTCAATGCGAGCACGGCGCCTTTGGTGATACGGCCTGTATTGGCATCATTGTATTGATAAGGCAGCAAAGGCAGTGCATCATCCAGTTCCTTGCTCACAAAAGCCAGGCATTCATCATAGGTATTACGCTTTACCAGGAAGCTGGTATCCGTGATGGAATAAGATTTGGTGATCAGCGGCACGCCGCCATAGCGGCTCATCAGATCGAAATAGCACCAGGCGCGGATAAATTTCATCTCGCCGGCGAGGCGGTTCTTCCAGGCGGTATCTCCACTCACTTTACTGATGCGTTCAAAGAAAATATTGCAGCTGCGGATGTAGGCATAATCGTCGGTCCAGTTGTCAAGGCCGGTATAGTCCGGCGTGATCTGCCCGAGATTGAAACGGAATTCATTTTCATAATTCCAGTGGTCATAACCTTCGTCGGATGCTCCGGAAAGGCCGGTAGTACTGGCTTTGGTGGAGTTGTCGATGAAGTGCGGCAGTATCCAGTAGCGGGCATTAACATAGGCTTCTACCAATCGCAGGTCCGACCACATCACATCGTCGGAATAGCTCATCGGCGGTTGTTTATCGAGGATGCTCTTATTACAGGAGGCCAGCCCTATCCACATACAAAAAGCGGCGGCCAGCCAGGGATATATTTTTCTGTTCATAATGTTCTTTTTTGAGATGATCATAAGGAGATGCTTACGCCGGCGTTGAAGATCCTGGTTTGCGGATAATAGTTACCGGAGATCGTGTTGAGTTCAGGATCGTAGTGCTTCACCTGACTCAGCACCAGCAGGTTGAAGCCGTTGGCATATACTTTCAGGTACTGCAATTTCATACGGGAGAGGAAGGGCGCGGGGAAAGTGTAAGACAGCTCCACCGTCTTCAAACGCAGGAAGGCGGCGTTTCTCAGCCAGAAATCGGAAGGCCTGTTGGTGATGTAATTATCACGGTCGAAAGAAGCGGGCATGCTGCCATTCGGGTTGGTGGCGGTCCAGCGGTCGTCGAACATCCATTTGGGCGGCGTGAGTGCGCCGCCGTTTTGTGCAGGCAATATCATCATCTTGGCGCCTGCCTGTCCTTGCCATAATATGTTCAGTCCCCATCCCCTGTAATTAACTCCCATGGTGATGCCGTAGATGCTGGTAGGCGTAGTGCTTTCGTACACGCGTACCATATCGTCGGAAGTGATCTGTTTATCGCCTGTTACGTCGATATAGCGGATATCGCCGGGCTGTGTGCCAGCGGGGTGTACAGACTGATCGATCTCTTGTTGATTGTGATAGATGCCCGCAGATTTGTAGAGCAGCCATGATCCCATGGGATGCCCTTGTACGCGCTGCCATGCCGGAATATTAGCGGGTTCGTCGTTGAACACCACTTCGTTTTTCGCGAAAGTATAGTTCACGCCTACATTGTAGCTGAGACGATCATTCACACGGTAGCGGTGCGCTATTTCCAGTTCAACGCCATGATTGTTGACGATGCCGATATTTTCCGGCGGCAGGCTGCCGCTAAGGCCGGTGGTAGCGGGTACGGAGGCATTGCGCGCCACAAGGATATTGGAGCGGTGGGAAAAGAAATAGTCGCCATTCACGATCAGCAGGCCATTCCAGAAGGCGGATTCAATACCGATGTTCTTTGTTTCGGCCACTTCCCAGGTAATGTTGGGATTGGGAGATACGCCGGCAGAGAGCCCTGGTACGCGTTGCGGATCGCTGCCGAAATACGCGCCATTGTCTTTGTTGTATTGCAGCACATACTGATAGGGACTGATCTTGTCGTTCCCCATCTTGCCCCAGGAGGCTTTCAGCTTCAGTTGATCCACGGTGTTGGTGATGTTCTTAAAGAAGGGCTCTTCTGAAATGCGCCATCCCAGGGAGATGCCGGGGAATGTACCCCAGCGGTGGTTTCGAGGGAAATTAAAAGAGCCGTCGTGACGGAGGATCAGCTCCGCGAGATATTTATTGGCATAGCCGTAGCTGGCGCGGCCAAAGAAGTTCTGGCGGGCCACCTGTGAGGCGCCGCCGCTATTGTCTTTATCTTTATCGGCGCCGAGGGATATCTGGTCTACCTGGTCGCTGAGAAAGTCTTTACGCATGGCGGTGATGCCTTCGTCGTATCCTTCGCTTTGTTCGTACGCTACGAAGGCGTTGATATCATGCACGCCAAACCTGCGCTCATAGGCCAGTTTCAGCTGGTAGGTTTTATTGCGGTAGTTGCGGAAGCCTTCGTCCAGGCGCATGAGGCCTTCGGTGTTGCGTACGTTATCATAAGTTTTGGTATTGGGATTATAGCGATAGGCGTCCCAGTTGTTCATGAATTTCTTTTCCTGGTGGAACTGGAAGTCGTAAGCTGCGAGGCCGCTCAGTGAAAGCCCTGGCGTGATGGAGGGCAGTTTGAGATCGAACGACAGGTTTGATTGCAGAAAATAATCTTTCACTTTATTATAACCTGTTTTACCGGAGGCCATCAGCACGGGGTTGCGGCCACTGGCCAAACCCGGGCCTGGCAAGCCGTTGGGGTAATAGTCGGGCAAGGTGGGATAGGCGGATAACACCTCTCCGAAGATGGAGCCGCTGCTATAATTAGAGTAGGCGCGGTCTTCCAGCCGGCCGGAAACGTCAACGGCTACACGTAGATTCTTTGTGATGCTGGCGCCCACATTAGAGCGGAGGTTATATTGATGATAGTCTGTTGCAGATTTTCTGTAGATACCGTCCTGGTAGAGGTATTCACCGGAGATAAAATAATCGGTCTTCTCACCGCCACCATTGACAGACAGGGCATGCCTTGTTTGCGGAGAGAGGTCTTTGAGCACGGCATGATACCAGTTGGTATTGGGATGGCCGAGCGGGTCGCTGCCATCATAATATTTTTTGATGTCGTCATTGGTAAAGAGCAGGGGTTTGTTGGCGCGTGCATATTTCTCGTTCATATAGGTGGCATAGTCGCCGGCATTGAGCAGCGGCGTGATCATGGTAGGCTGAGAGAGGCCATAGCTGCCATTGTAGGTGATCACTGGTTTGCCGGGCTTTCCTCTTTTGGTGGTAACGAGGATCACGCCATTGGCCGCCTGTGCGCCGTAGATGGCTGCAGAAGCGTCTTTCAGCACCGTGATGCTTTCCACGTCATCGGGGTTGAGGCGTTCAAAGGCGCCGCGGTTGGCCACTCCATCGATCACGATGAGGGGACTGTTGTCATTGAGGGTGCCTTTACCGCGGATGAGCAGTGTGGAATAGTCGTTACCGGGTTCGCCGCTGCGGTTGTTGGCAAATACGCCGGTGATGCGCCCTGCGAGGGCATTGGAGAGGTTAGGCGCCGGGCTCTGTTTGATCTCTGTTCCTTTTACGGTAGCAACGGAGCCGGTAACGTCCACTTGTTTTTTGGTGCCATAACCGATCACCACAACGTTGTTGAGTGCCGACACAACAGGCTGCATGGTAATGTTCACCGTGCCGCGGCCGTTGATGGCCTCTTCCCTTCTCATATACCCTACAGACGAAAAGATGAGCGTGCCGGTATTTTCTTTGAGATGCAAGGTGTAATGCCCGCCTTCATCCGTTTGTGTACCGGTGGTAGTGCCTTTCAGGCCTACGGTAACGCCAGCCAGCGGTTTGCCTTCCGCATCTTTTACGGCGCCGCTTACAACGATCTCCTGTGGCAGCGCCGGCAAAGGCGCAGTGGCGCCAGCCGCGAACACCACCACGGTATTACCGCTGATACGGTAATGCATGGCAGTGCCACGGAAAGCTGCATCAAGGATTTCGGGGATGGTAGCGTTTTTGAGATTGACGGAGATCAGCGGCGCATGCTGTGCATCTTCATCATTATACAAAAACTGGTAATCACTTTTCTGCTGGATGATAGCGAACAGGTTGGCGATCCTGGCTTCATGCAGCGATACTGATAATTTGATGTCCTGGGAGTAAACCGCCGCATGTACTTGCATCAGGCCTGCCAGGAGTAACAGGAAGGTGAGTTTCATCGTTCGTGAAATTAGGACCAACGATAGTTGGATGTCCGGCCGGCGGCCGGGACACAAGTTTTTTTTCATACATTTGGTTTGCATTGTTAGACAATACCTGCCTGTCTCCTTTTCACAAATACAGTCAGGTTGTTAGCACTTGTACCGGGAATGTTAGCGCATTCCCGTTTTTTTTGCAGTGATTATTGGTTGATCATTTTTAATGGTTGGCTGATGATATCTTCAGTTGCTGGCCTCGCAGCGAACAATGTATTTTGCCGGTAGCTTCCAGGAATTGCAGCACCTCGCTGATCTGCGGACTGCGGGCAATGCGGCCGGTGAAGTGCAGCGAACGGTTAGTGCCAGCTTCATACACCACCTGCACATTATACCATCTCGACAATTCCTCCATCACATTCTCCAGCGATGCGCTCTGAAAATAGAACAGTCCTTTCTGCCATGCCAGTACCACTTTCATATCGGCGGGCTGCACGCGGGTGGCGCCATCGCCGGCCAGCAAGGCCTGCTCGCCCGGTTTCAGGGACAGGGTGATTTTATCTGCCGGAGCAACAACGGTAACAGCGCCTGTTACCAGGGTAGCCTGTTCATAACGTTCACCACTATACGCTTTGATGTTGAAGGCGGTACCCAGCGCGCGGGTGCAGCCTCTGGCGGTATTCACGATAAAGGGATGATGCGCATCGGCCGTCACTTCAAAATAGGCTTCTCCATCCAGTGTTACGCGGCGTTCATTACTGGTGAATGCAGACGGGAAGCGGAGCTTGGAAGCGGCGCCCAGCCATACTTTGGAGCCATCGGGCAGCATGAGTTTGTAGTCCATCCCGCGGGGAGTGATCAGCAGCTGCTCCGGCGGCACGCTGCCTGCACCGGTAACGATGGGATAGCTGAGATAGCCATTGCTGCTGTGGGCCACCACGCCATGACTGTTGATCGTTTGTTGGCCCTGCTTGTTCAGGGAGATAGGATCATCATGCCCGATGATCAGCTGTACGGTGTTGGCAGTGGCCAATTGTTTGGCCTCTTGTGTAATGGTAGCCGGTTTTGTGGCAGGATGGCCCCGATGCAGCCACCAGGCGGCTATCGCGAGGATAGGCAGCAGTGCAGCGGCATATCGCCACCGGCGCCAGGAATAGCGGAGGGCGGGAGTATCAAGCTCCGGCTCCTGCCTGATCCGCGCGATTAGTTGCTCATAGGCCGCTGAACGGCCTGCACTACTGGAATGGCTTAAGCGCTCCTCCAGGTAGGAAGGCGTTATCAGCTGCTGATACAGCTGCTCATTTTCTGGCTGCCGGCGGCGCCAGGCCTGCAGCTGCCGCCATTCTTCCGATGTAATTTCTCCTGTCAGCTGCCGCACGATCAGGCCCGCTATATTCAATTGACTGCTGATATACTTCATAACGTATAGTCATAAACAACAGGATCGAAGATCGGGGTGAAAAGAAAAGAAGAAAGTGCTAAAAAATTTTTCCGAAGAAGATGAGCAGGTGTAATGGTTGTCGTTTGAGGATGTCTCGCATCAGGCGGAGCGCCCGTGCCTTCTGAGTTTTCACGGTATTAACAGATACCTGCAACTGTGCGGCTATCTCGTGGTTGCGGAGGCCTTCAAAATATCCGAGGCTGATCACTTCCCGGCAGCCCTTCGGCAATCGCGCGATGGCCTGCTGTATCTCCCCTATCACCTCCGCTTCTATCAATTTCAGCATCACCGGTTTTTCTGCTGTAATCGCCGGTTGATAGGTATGGTACTTGCGTACTACCTGTTCATGTTTATGTATGTTGAGGCATTTATTTTTTACGGTGAGATAGAGAAATACCTTTACTGCCGCCACATCGTTAAAATTGTCCAGGCGTTGCCACAGGGCCACAAATGCGTCCTGTACCAGGTCTGCCGCCTCTTCGTTTGATGAGAGCAGCCCTTGCGCAAACAGCAACAGCCGGTCATGGAACTGATCAAACAAGGCAGCAAACCGCTGCTCCTTATCCATATATACTTCCTGAAACATGCAGCAGGTATCGTTACTGCTGCTAAATTATAATTCCATCTACCAAAAACAGCTTGGATATTATCCGGTTTTGCTCAGATATTAATATTTAGGGATTTCTTGATTTACGGATTTTTTGATTTGGGTTTTGTGGCCTGGTATTTTGTTTTTTGTTGTTGATGGCCCGTTTTTTTTACCCGGGTTTACACCCGGGCCTACCGAGCTTTGGCCCCTACGGGGCCGATCTACATTTGTTATTAACAACAAAACACCGGGCCACAAAACCTCAATCAAAAAATTCGTAAATCAAAAAATCCGAAAATCCGAAAATCATTTCACCACCTTCACGGCTACACGTGTTCCGGGTGATGCTACCTCTGTGATGTAAATGCCTGCTGGCAAGTGTTCCAGGCCATTGAGGCGGAAGCTGTTGCTGCCTGCCCTAGCATGGCTGATACTTTGTAACAAGAGGTGACCACGCAGATCGTAAAGGCGGATGAGCACATTGCCTTCCTGTTTGGCAGTATACCAAAGCTGTAACTGATCCGTGAACGGACTGATAGCCCTAAGATTATTTTCTGTTGCCGGCGAATGCACCGGTACAGGGCCGGCAGCACCGGCGCCATTGCTGATATATACGGTATAGTCTTCCACTTCGCCCTGGTAGGTATCGGTACCGCAGCTGATCAGGTCAGTACCGTAACCGAGGCGTACGCGCATGAGCGTGGCTCCTGGTACGGCGTTGGCAGGCACGGTAATGGAAGCGGCAAAAGGCCCTGTGCCGCGTTTCACATATACTTTCTCAGTGGCTTCGTCAAATACTTTATCGCCATTCCAGTCTATCCATGCTGCCACGGAAATGTCCGGCCAGTAGTCTATCTGCGGAGTGATGCGCAGATTATAGCTGCCGCCAGGACTTACGTTCGCCTTGAATGCGGTAAAGTCGTTATAGCTGTTCCAGTCTGACGTATGATCAAGATCGCTGAGCTGCACCCGTGTGATACGGTTGTAATTCAGCAAGGTGGCGGCTGGGCAGTAGTTGCCGCTATGTGCCAGCGAATCGCCGCTGATGGTGATGTAGTTAGCCGCGCGCAGGGTATCGCTGCTATACAGACCTGACACCACTAACGTGACCGCATACACGCCATTTTGCGCATAAGACACACGCGGGTTGGCGCTGGTATCTTCAGCAGGCGTAGCTCCCGGGAAGTACCAGTGGCGGCGTACGATGTAGCCGGTGCTTTGATCATAGAGGCTGATGGTATCACCCGGGCGGGCTTTCGTTTTGCTGGCGCTGAAAGCCGCTACGGGCAACAGGCTGCTGTCGGTCGCCTGCTGGCCAGCGCGCAGTGAATCACCAGGTTTGGTATTGTAGGCATAATCCAGCAATGTATAGGATTGCCCGTCGGCCGCCACCCGGAAATGGAACCAGCCGTAGTTGGTTTCGCCATTGATAGTGAAACGGAAGCCTGCATAGCCTGTTTGTCCGTTCCAGGCGGTATAGCCGGCGCTGTTGATATTATGTTCATTCGGGTAATCGCCGCCGGCTACAAAGTTTGAGTTGCTGCTGATCCAGCTATTAGCGGGCAGCAAGGCGATGTTGAGGGTATTGCCGGCGCATACCATCTCGCGTTTATAGGTTTCAAAACGGCATTGGCCATTCTGTATCCACAGGCCATAAGCCGCATCTGGCGCGCCATCCAGCCGGAAGTACGACCAGGGGTTAGCCGCGTTCACCGTGGTATCCGGCACATCTACATAATGGATCATATAGGGATCGCGGAAAGATATGTCCAGCGTATGCGATGCGCTGGCAAAAGCTTGCGATGCGGTAAGCCCTTCGAAAGCGCCGGGCTGGAAAGTGATCACCACATTGGAAGGCGCATCTGCCGCCTTGTGCTGATAGGCTTTGCCGGTGAAATACAGTTTCGCATTGCGTTGGCTGGCATCCACTACCACCACGGGTTCCAGGCCGGCGGGCAGGTTGCTCACAGTGAAATCCGTGTTCCTGGTTAAAGCGCCTGCCGTTCTGAAACGGGTACTGTACATGTACAAACGGGCAGTATCAGCGAAGCTGCCATCATTGATGAGCGCTTCACGGAAACCGGTGTTGCTCCACGATAATTGCGGGCCCGCCACTTCTCCCGCGTTGATGGCGGCATTAGGCGCTTCTTTATAGGCATAGTCCTGGATCACATAACCTTTGCCGCCCGGCGCCGCGGTGAGGCGCATCCAGCCATAGCGGTATTTACCATTGACGGTAAAACGTATGCCCATGAAGCCCATAGTGCCATCCCATTTCGTATAGCCGGGAGCGTAGATGAAGTGCTCATTGGGGAATGCCCCGCCAGTGGCGAAATTGGAGGTAGAGTCAATACGCAGCCCATAAGCCAGTGGTGTGATATTGGCGGTTTGTCCTTCGCAAACGATGCCCTTCTGGTAGGCCTCAAAGCGAAGATTGCCCTGGTACCACCAGCCGCCGTAATTAGCATCGCCGGCGCCCAGCGAGAACCAGGTGAAGTTATTCACGGAATCAACCGGTATGTCGGGGATATCTTTAAATACGATCGTATAAGGATCGATGAAATGTATGCCTACGGTGGTAGACGTATTATAAAGTCCCGCTGTACCTCCCGCCACTGCCGGGTTCTGGAGGATAATGCGGATGCTGTCGTTATTATTGACAGCATTATTTTGTGTAGCATTACCGGTAAATGACAAGGTAGCGGTGCTGTCGTTCTGCAATTCGATCTTCACGGCAAGGCCTGCCGGCAGGTTTTGTGTGGTAAAATCCACGCCCGGCTGCAATACGCCGCTGCTGCGGGAAAAGCGCGCGCCATCCAGGCCCTGGATAGTGGCAGAGCCGTAGTTGCCATTGCCGAGGTCCACCCCTACGCTGCCATCGTTGGCATCAGTTTCTACAAAACGGACCGTGGAAAACAAAAAGCGTTTAGCCGGCAACGTTAGCAAGGTAGCGGCGAGGTTGGCGGCCGACCATAAATTATTACGCATAGATACCCCGCTGTTCAAAGCTGCGTACATACGCTGGCGCTGGCCGTTGGTGAACATCTTGGTACAGGAGGTATAGTCCATATAGTTTTCGATATTTGCCACGGGGCCGCAGGGATGCGCATTTACATCGCAGCCGGAGTTGACGGTAGTAGGCGGCGTATCATCTACATAATCACCGGGCGCGTTACAACCATTCTCGAAAGTGTGATATAAATTGAGGAAGTGCCCCACTTCATGTGTAAGCACGCGTTTCATGCCTGGGTAGCCCACCTGCGAGCAACCGATGCCTTCAGCGCCGAGGTACAGCGGATTGTACACTACGCCATCGAGATGATTGGCAAACACCCAATCATCCGGCAGGAAGGTCCAGCCGGAATTATTGAATACGCCTTTCTTTTCCACCTCATTCACGATCCAGATGTTGAGATACTTTTCAGCAGGCCAGTAAGAGACCTTCTTTACCGCGCTGCCATAGCCATCGGGCGAGCGGCCATCGAGATCGTTGAAATGATAGGTAACGCCGGTGGTAGGGTTTCCCTGCGGGTCAATGTTCGCCAGGCGGAAGGTGATGTGCAGATTGGCCGCCAGTGGCACCCTTAAAAATTTGCGTGCTTTTTCTCCAGATCCAACAACCATTGCTTGCGCCATACGCCGCCGCCATAGCCTGTGAGACTGCCATCTTCACTGATCACACGGTGGCATGGCACCAGTATGGAGATACGATTCATACCATTGGCGCCGGCTACGGCGCGTACTGCTTCGGGCCTGTGTAATGCCACCGCCTGTTGTTTGTAAGAACGTAACTCGCCATAAGGCACCTTACGCAAGATGTCCCATACGGATTGTTGAAAAGGCGTGCCTGGCGTGAAGAGCGGCACGGTGAAATCAGTGCGCTGCCCGGCGAAATATTCGTCCAGCTGCGCTTTCAGCGTGATGAAATGCGGATGCTCGCCTTGAATGAGATTAGCGCGCAAGTGTTTTTGCAGGTATTTCAATTCTGTTTCCAGCATCTTGCGGTCGGTAAATTCCAGCAGGCATATTCCTTCATCTACGGCGCAGGCGATCATCGTGCCTAAAGGCGTTTCCAGGCGGGTGAGGTTGATGATGCGTTTATCTTTGCTATGCGCGGGGGCCGCGCCCACCAGGGATTTGAAGGTATCGCCAAAACCGCTCAATGATTCATAACCGCTGTCATATGCTACCGCCGTCACCGGCTCACCGTGTTGTATTTTCTTGAAGGCATTGTTGATACGGAACATCCGTTGATAAGCATGAAAAGTGATGCCATGATTTTTCAGGAACCAGCGCCGGATCTTGCTGGGTTCGATGCCGCGCTGCGTAAGGTCCCAGTCTTTGAATTTCCTGGAGGGATCGGCATTCAATTCATCCAATATCGCTTTGATATAGGCAGGCGTTTCTCCTGCCAGCTCCAAAGGGCGGCATACTTTGCATGGTCTGTAACCCTTTAGTATGGCCTCTTTCGTGGTTTCAAAAAATTCTACGTTCTCCGGTTTCGGTTTCCTGGCGCTACAGGTAGGGCGACAGAAAATACCGGTGGTTTTAACAGCTGAAATAAAGATGCCTTCGTAAGAAGGATCTTTCTCCACCATCGCTTTATACATGATCTCGTGTGTGAGCATATCTTTTTTTTACAAATGTAACATAGACTGGCAGCGACAAACAACCGGAAAATTAACAAGTATTTTTTATGCGGGTGTTACCATTCCGCAGTATCTTGATAAAAAAAATTTCTCCGGTAAATAAATATTTGTAATATTGTTTATACCGAATCTAAAAACCTGATAACCCGTTTTTATTTTTTCATTTTATTACTTTTTGAAAGAGCACGAAAGATAGCGCCAAGGCCGGAGAGCACCGCCATTGCTATACTGTAGCCCGAGGCATGTTATTGCCATTACTTGTAGCATTATTCATACGATCTATTATTTCACCAAAATCAAATGACACATGAAAAAGAACACCCTTTTCCTTTTGGCAACTCTGTTCGCCGTAGCTTTCACAGCGTGTAAAAAAGACAATGGCACACCTGCTGAACCGGCTGTAACCCAAACCGACAACGCGAAAAAAGTACTGAGCTACATTGTTGACCTGGGATTCCCCGCACACAGGATCGTCGAGAACAGCACAGAATTTATTGTGGAAGATGATATCATCTTCCCGAAGAACATGAAAGTACCTGAATATGGTAAACCCAGAACAGAGCAGTTCTACACCGGCAGCCTGGTATCATCTACCAATGTCACCAACATCCGTTTGAAAGTAGATCCTTCCATGTCGGGGCTGACATCAGAGATCAACTCTGCTATCGCCCAGTGGAATAGCATCAGCGGATGCCGTATCCATTGGTCAATCGTGACCGGCTCCTCTTATGATGTGCTGATCACTGATTACAACCTGGGCTCCGGCGTTTGCGGCCAGGGTACCTTCCCTTCCGGCGGTCTCGCAGGAAACCTGATCCGCATCAATGCCAGCTACATCGCCGGCAACAGCTTCGCGCAACGCGCCCGCACCATCTGCCATGAAATGGGACACAACGTTTCTTTCCGGCATACTAACTGGGCTGCTATCGGCGAATCTTCCGCTACCCCGGTACCCGGCGTTCCCGGCACCGACGCCACCTCCATCATGAACGGAGGCCAGTGCGGCAGCGGCGCCACCGTACTGTCTACCAAAGACAAACAAGCAGCTGTAGCGCTTTACCCGCTGTAACGCGAAGTTTGTCCTACTCAGGATTATAATGATTGAAAGGATTACCAGGATTTTTTTTTGATTATAAGGATTAAAGGATTGGCGAAGATTACGGAGGAGATGTTATTTTATTCTTCGTAATCCTTCACCAATCCTTTAATCCTTATAATCAAAAAAAAAATCCTGGTAATCCTTTCAATCATTATAATCCTGAGTAAACTCGTTCACCCTTTTTGCTGCTCCGGTCGACTTAATGTCAAGTGGTACTTTAATTTCTTAGATCTATTTACCGGTAATGAAAACAATAATGGCATCACAGCAGAATGCTTTGAGGCGGGGTATTCCTATGCTGTTTATAATCGTATTGTCGGGCTTTTCTATCAGGGCACAAGTAAAAATGGGCGATAACCTCAAAACACTCACCACACAGGCTTTGCTGGAACTGGAGAGTAAAGACAAGGGCTTCCTCATGCCAAGATTGAACACCGCCCAGATGCAGACGATTTCCAACTTTGGCAGTACCGCCACCAGCAGGCATCCTATCTATGGCCTGATGGTTTATAATACAGACAGCGCCTGTATTGCCCAGTATGTAGATACTAACTATACAGATACCAGGGGTTGGCGCTACCTCTGTGGCAGCAATAACAAAATCATTGTGCGCGGCGCCCGTAACGGCCTGCAGATGGATGTCAGCAATGTGGTGCTCGGCGGATCGCTCGACCGTAAAACCATCGATACCCTCAATGGTTTTAACATGGAATGGGAAACCAATGGCAGCGGTAATTTTATGGTGAGAAAAAGAACTGCCAACAAAGGCGATACTACCCTGTTCATCAGCAACAGTGGTAATACCGGCTTTGGTGTTGGCTCGCCGGCACAACGTATCGATGTAGCCGGCAACATACAATTCTCGCAGGCGTTGATGCCGGCAGGCGATCCCGGGAAAAGCGGGCAGGTACTGATCTCCAGAGGCGCAGGCGCCGCGCCGGTATGGAAAGATTCCACCCAGTTCCTCGCAGATGTGATCAACAAAAGACCCGCACTGGACTCCCTCGCCAAAGCAATGGGACAATCTCCCGTAAAAGATTCCCTCAGCTCCATGCTCAACCAGGGCGACGGCTTCTACTTCACTGCCAAAGGGCTTACACAGGATCTCCTCAATAATTTCAACAACAACTTCTCTTTCACTGACGTATTCAATAATGCCTGTCAGTGGGGCAACAGTCCTACGATCGTGCTCAATACCCTGTCGGCAACGCTTTCCAATTCCGACGGCACTATCACTATCGGTAATGCCGGCTTGTATGAGCTGTATGCGCTGGTTAACCTGAGAATTGCTTTCACCGCGAATACCAGCGCAACAGAAACCGGCGGGATTGGAGTGAATACGGTTGTGATAAGATGCCCGGCCGGCGCAGATGCTACATCATCTGCCAACTGGAGCGTGATAGCCGGCAACCGTCAGCCCTATGTGCTGTCCAACACGGTTTCTTCCAGTATGTTCTGCAGCAGCCTGGCCCAGCTGGGCAGCGGCGACAAACTGCGGGTGCTCTGCTACAGAGGTACTACCAGTACTACCTCGCCTTCAATATCATCCGCCAATCTTGCTGATCCCGGCGATATCCCGATGAGCTTTCTGTTTAAATTAACCAAAGTTGTAGGTATCCGTTAATAGAGATGGCATGAGAACATTTTTACTTTTCTTCGTATACCTGTTACCGTTAGCCGCCTATTCACAAGTGAAACTGGGCGGCGATAAAACCGTGATCAACCCCAAAGCCGTACTGGAACTCAGTTCCAGCACCCAGGGATTCCTGATGCCGCGGGTGAGCACCACACAGATGGAAGCCATCTCTATGAATAGTCCCCGCAAAGGCGCCATCTACGGCCTTGCCGTGTTCAATACCGACAGCGCATGCATTGCGCAGTACCTGGACACTACCCGCTCCGACCGCAGCGCATGGGCCTATCTTTGTGGCAGCAATAATCGCCAGGTGGTAAGTGGTATCAACAACGGCCTTACTTTAAAAGATACGGTGGCCGTGCTTGGCGGACAATTAAACCGCAAAACCATCGATACCCTGAATAATTTTAACAGCGAATGGGAAACCAATGGCAACGGCAATTTCATGGTGCGCAAACGTAGCGGGGATACAGCTTTGCTGGCCAGCAATAACAGCAACACCGGCATCGGTACCAGTACTCCATTACAAAAATTGCATATCAGCGGCAATACTCAATTGTCGCAAGCCCTGATGCCCGGCGGCGTCGCCGGTAATAGCGGACAAATATTAACTTCCCGCAGCAGCAATATCCCCCCTGTATGGCAAGACTCTGTTATACTCACCGCCGGCATCGTGAAGTTGATCAAAGACTCGCTGGCCACCGCCATCGGTAAAACGCCGGTGAGAGACAGCCTCCGTACATTGATCACCCGGGGAGATGGACTGGTATTCACTTCTACCGTGGCAACCAATTCTGTTATTAATGATATCTCCACCAATTTCAGCAGCAACCAAACCCTCTCCAATACATTTAACAATGCTTGCAACTGGGGCAACAACAACCCTAACATAATGTTTAATTCCATCAATGCGACACTGGATAATACTACCGGTACTATTACGGTAGGACAAGGAGGGCTTTTTAACGTGTATTGTTTCTTTGCATTGGGTATTTCATTCAACGCATTCACCGGCGCCACACAAACAGGAGGCGTGGGGGTGATATCCGTTATCATCAGATGCCCTGCCGCCGCAGACGCCACCCAGGCAAGCAGTTGGAGCGTAGTGGCCTCTAATGCCTATCAATATTATCTTACCAACAACAATGCCTCTGGTATGGCAAATGGCATCTCATTGAACGGCGTGGTACGGCTCAATACCGGCGATCGTTTCAGGGTGGTCTCTTACAGAACGGCTGTCACTTCCGATAATCCTGCCATCAATAGAGCCAGAACAGTAGTGCCCGCCGGTTTGCCTTTCGGCTTTCTGTTTAAGCTAACGCGCCTGGTAGGGAGTTGAAAATTTAGGGATTTATTGATTTACGGATTTTTTGATTTACGGATTTCTTGATTTGTGGAAACGGCAATACCATAAATTTTCAGGTATTGCCGTTTCCACAAATCAAGAAATCCGTAAATCAAAAAATCCTCAAATTTGTTGTTTGTCTTTGTTCAGATCTTTTTTGTCGTGTTGCAGGTCTTTGCGCTCGTTGTTCAGCTGGCGTTTGTCTTTGTTCAGATCATGTTTGTCGCCATTGATGTCTTTACGATCTTTGTTCAGGTCTCTTACATCGCCGTTACGATCTTTACGATCCTTGCTCAGGTCGCGGCTTTCAGCGTTGATCTCTTTCTGTTCTTTCCAGGCATCTTTGTAATCGCCTTTCTTCACATCAGCATTTTGTTCTGCACGCTCATTTTTGATCTCGGCTTTGTCGTGCGCGATATCCCTGTTGTCCTTGTTGATATCGTTCCTGTCATGCGCGGCATCTTTGCGGTCTTTGCTGAGGTCTTTCCTGTCTTTCGAAATATCTTTCTTGTCTGCGTTGATCTCTTTTCTGTCCTGGTGTATATCATGACGATCGTGCCTGATATCATGTGCATCATGCATTAAACGATGGGCGTTCTGGGCCTGTGCAGCGGTGGTTGCAAGAACTGCGAATGGCAATAAGATGAGAAGTGCTTTCATGTGTGCGTTCAGTTTTTAATTAATAAAATAAGTAATGTATAGGTAGACGCAGACAGAAAATAGAAGTTTAAAAAATGAGATGAAAAAAGTTTCCATGTTATGTATCATTATAAAAATTTTAACTAAAACGGCTATCTTTGACGCCCAAAGCCTATACCTAGCCTATACTATGTCTATTTTCAAATTGTTGTCAGCAGCCTCTATGCTGTTTGTGAGTGCCATCGCCTATGCCCAGCAACCAGGCAGTTTGTATGATTACCAGGACCTCTCCCACACCCGTTATGCCCGGCAAAAGGATTCCCTGAAAAAAGCATGGACCTGTCCCAGTATATATAAAGAGAAAGAGACCCAGAAAAAATATCGCGAGATATGGGATAACCGTACCGATTTTATTGTAAATGCGATAGAAGAAGATGGATATGTTTATGAGCGGGAGATTTATAATTACCTGGATGGCGTGATCAGCCAGATCGCCAGGGGCAACAGCCAGCTCCTGCCGAAGAAGCCTTTCCTGATGATCGACAGAAACTCCTCCGTAAATGCCTATGCCAGCGGCAATGGCATGATCGCCGTCAACATAGGACTGATGGCCTTTGTTAAAACGCGTGAAGAGCTGGCGCTGGTACTCGCGCACGAACTGGCGCACAACATCATGCAGCACCCGGAGAATGGCATGAAGAAGAAAGCAGAATGGCTCACTTCCGATGAATATAAACAGTCTATCAATGCGGTGATGGATTCCAAATACGAACGGCTCACCCGCCTTAAAAAAGTTTTTGAAGGGTACTCCTTCGATAGAAGCCGCCACCAGCGCTATCATGAGAGTGATGCCGACTCACTGGCCATCGTACTGCTGCGCAACAGCCATATGAATATCGATGCGGCATTTTTCCTGCGGCTCGACAGTGCCGATATCCAGTACCGCCAGCCGCTGAAAAAGAACATCAGCGAATACTTTGCGGCCTATCAACTCAAAACAGAAGATGCCTGGATGACTAAACGCACCAAAGGGCTTTCTGCCCGAAACTATAATTTCGTCGCCTCCACTACCCTGGAAGATTCCCTGAAAACGCATCCCGATTGCCAGGAACGCTATAACCAGAACAAGGCATTTCAATCTGCCGCATCTTCTTTCACGCCCATCCCTGCTGCCTTACAGCAGAAAGCGATGAAGATGCTGATCTGGAACATCTACTGCAATGGTTATATGACCGCCGCCATGTACCGCATCCTGCTGGAAAAAGACAAAGGCAATAGCGATGTATGGTACGATTTCATGTTCCACAACGTGATCGCCGGACTTTACTTCGCCGACAAAGAACTTAACCGCTTCAACGCCATTTCGGTGAAGCCGAAAGAATACATCTCCAAAAATTATTACGAGCTGCAAACCATGTTTGAGCAGATGCCGCGCGAAAAACTGGAAGAATACTACAAAACCACGCAGCAGCTGGCCTTCTGGGGCAATGTAGCCGGACAGGAAAAAGCTTTCAAATCCTTTCTGCATACGCTCATCAACACCCCCGGCAGCGACCGGAGAAGCGCCGCCAAATCATTCATCACTGCCAATAATACCAATATGTATTGTGAATATGCCGCGCAATTCGATAAAAAATAATCCCCTTATACAATTATCCCTATAAAATCTACACATGAAACATGTACTGACCGCATGCGCCCTGCTCCTGCTTTTCATGCAAGGCCGGTCCCAGACCAAAGTATTCAAGGAAGTGAGCGAAGGCATCTCTTCCTCCATGAAAGCCATCACGCAAGATGGTACCCTGATCGGCTATCTTGTATTCACCGAACTGGAACGGGCCAACGAAGATTCGTTCCACTACAAGATCACCATCATGGATGAGAACCTCAACGACATCGGCGTGGTCAACTTCACAGAACTGAAGCTGGACCTGCGTTCCGTAGCCTTTGAACAGGAAGTGCTCTGCCTCTCCTATATGAAGAGCAACCTGCTGGGGCATGCCACCAAAGG
Source organism: Chitinophaga vietnamensis (assembly GCF_902167635.1). GTDB lineage: Bacteria > Bacteroidota > Bacteroidia > Chitinophagales > Chitinophagaceae > Chitinophaga > Chitinophaga vietnamensis. The sequence goes on along the minus strand of NZ_CABHMS010000002.1, from coordinate 13,808 downwards.
CCGCAGAGAGATCAAAGCGGCAGTATCAAAAGGATATATCGCGATACTCACACAGTTCATCAATCTCAGCGGAAAGATCATCCGTTCCAACACTTTCAAGGTGAGTGTAGACGTGGCAGATGAATACAGGAAAGGACAGATGACCATCGGCAATGGCGGACTGAAAGCGCCGCTGCGCGTAGATAATATCAGCGGCAAAGGTTTCGCCTGCTTCTATGGCGACGACCGCGGCAAAACCTTGCTGGTATATGATACCACCGGCAAACAAACCTGGCAGAAGCGCATCGTGGAAGGCGATGGCGATTACCACATGCTCGTTTCCGGTCATGATGTTTACTTCCTGATCAAAAAAGAAGACCGCATCAAACAAGGCGGCTACTGCGTGCTGGGCTATAACCTCGACGACAGTACGAATATTCCGAAATACTATCTGAAAGATAAAAAAGGCAACCAGCTGAATGTGCTCTCTTTCGAGAATGATCCGGCAACCGGCAAGCCATTCCTTTCCGGACAGATCATCAACAACCGCAAGGGCCATAAATATCCTACTCCGCGGCTCATCGCCAGGGGCGCGTATCTTGGCATGTACAGCATAAACCTGGGCAGCCATGAAAAGAACAGTATCAAACCGGTATTTAACTATTGGAATACAGGCGAGTCGCCACTGGCCAATTCCAAAGGAAGGTTAAAAGCCAACAAATCCTTCCTGATGGCGGGCCCTGCTTTCAGGGATTACCAAGGCAATACCTATTTCACCGGTTCCGCCCTCAAACGCTCGATGAATACCGGCATGGTGATCGCCGAAGTAGCTACTATCCCCACGATCATCGTACCGCCCTACCTGCTGGGCTATTTCGGTACGCGCAAGTTTGCCATGCGCGATGCGCTGTTATTAAAACAAACTCCTAAAGGTGAGCTGTCGCTGGAAACCAGCATCCCCGTGGCGCATGGCCGCGGCGTGCCTGCGCCCTATTCCAGCCTGATGCGGGATAACAAATCATATTATACCGTTACTGCTCCCGAAACCAAATCCACTTACCTGGTGATCACGGAAGCAAAGAACATCACTTTCTACAGTGTAGACCAGAAAAAGATCGTGCGTTCCATTCCGCGTAAAGATGGCAATGTGAGCACGCTTATCTTCCCTGCGAAAGAAGGCCACGTGCTGGTATCAGAGTATAACAGCAAGGAGAAAACAACAAAGTATTCTATTGAGTCTATTTAAAAATAATAAAGCCCTTGAAGCGCTCAAAGCGCTTCAAGGGCTACATTCCCTTACTACCATCCGGGGTTATTAGGCTTGATATTCGGATTCGCCAATACCTCCGCCTGCGGGATCGGCAGGAAATAGTACTGGCTGCCGGGCGCCAGTACCGTTTGGTCCTCTCTCTCCACCGGCCATCCCAATCGCTTCAGATCAAAATAACGGTGCCCTTCAAAAGGCAATTCCCTGAAACGTTCATCCATCACAGCTTTCAGCAGTTGTTCCGTATCGTGTGCTACTACCGGCTCAATGCCTTTGATACGCGCGGCGCGCAGCGTATTGAGATCAGCTAAGGCAGCTGTGAGGTTGCCCTGACGCGCCATCGCCTCTGCGCGGATCAGGTACAGCTCTCCTGTGCGGAACACTTTCACATCATTGAGGTTCACTGCGCCCGGCGCGCCCTGGTACTTGCTGATGGTATCTCCCCGGAAGTAAGCGCTGTAGCGGACATCGTTAATTGCATCATACGACTGCAACAGTTTTAACGAGGGCTGGAAATACAGGATATTCATCGCTGCATTGTACCATACATCGCCCGGGCGGAAGCTGCTCTGGTTGGTGCGTTTCAGTTTGAAGATCACTTCATCATTGCGTTGATCCGTCCAGATAGCGGGGAAGGCATCGTTGCCGGCGAGTGGCGCAGCGGCGATCACCGTAGTCGCGCTTTCCGCTGCCATGGCCCAGTTGCCGGTATACAGCGCCACCCTTGCCTGTAAGGCTAGTGCGGCCTGCCGCCCCATTCTGATCACATCGTTGTTGTTGCTCAGCAGTGGCAAGGCCGCAGTGATATCATCTTGCAGGGCTTTGAAAAAATCGGCGGCGGCAGGGCGCGAAGGTTTATTGTCGATATGGCTGTTGGTCACGTATGGTACCGCGAGCGCGCCGGCCTGGTACACACCGGCGGCTGCAAAGCTGCGGTACAGCTCAAAATGCTCAAAGGCGCGGATAGCCAGCAGCTCGCCTTTCAGCTGTTGCTTTTGTTGTTGATCGTCGCTGCTGTTGGCAGGCACCTGGTCGATGCCTTCCAGCAGGCGGTTGGCGCGGTTGATCACCTGGTAGGCATTGCTCCACATATCACTGATCTCGGTATCAGCGCCGGAGAAAGTCCAGCGGAAGAGATGCTGCGCCGACCCGTTTACGCCGGCGTTATCAGGCCCGATGCGGCATTCATCAGCCATCACCGATCCGATGCGAAAGGCATATTCCTCGCGCCAGTCGGCATACACGCCCAGTACGGCCTTGTTCAACGTAGTGACGGATTTGAAAATATCTCCGCCATCTACCTGGTCGGCAGGTTTTATATCAAGCATTTTATTACAGGAGAAAGCAGTCAGGATGACGAGCGCGATCAGCCATCTCTTTAACAAAGTATTATTCATATAATTGTAATTGATGGTTTAGAAGGATACATTAAGACCGCCGGTAATGATGCGCGGCATGGGATATTCATATTGTGCGATATCGTTTGCATCTTCCGGATCAAAGCCGCGCCATTTCATGATGGAGAGCAGGTTTTGCCCGGATGCAAACACTTTCACATTGCGCACATATTTATGTACCGGTATATTATACCCCAGCGTGATATTACGCAGCTTGATATAATCTGCGCTCATCACATCCCTTGATGTAAAGTAGGTAGGATACTTTGCGGCCGGATATTCGCTGATATCGCCCGGCTTCTGCCAGATGTTCAGCATATCTTTCGACTGGCTGTACTGGCGGTAATCCGGGCTGCCGGAATGCGCAAACAGATTGGGGTAGTTGAGACGGGACATGCCATGAATAAAGCTCACCAGCATGGACGCATCGAAACGTTTATATTTAATGCTGAACGTTACACCGCCGATCAGTGGCGGATCGTAAGTGGCTTTCAATGGCACGGCATCATCTGCATTATAGATATTTGTTTCTTTACCGTTTTTATCGAGATAGATGGGCGCGCCGGTTTGCGGGTCTACCCCTTTCCAGCGTACCGCACGGAAGCTGCCCAGCGGCAGGCCTACCATGTTCATGGCGGTTTCGTCTGTAAATACCTGTTGATCGCCACCGAGACTGAGGACTTTATTTTTGTTGTATGCCAGGTTGAGGCCCATGGTGAAGGTGAGATCTTTTTTGCGGATCAGATCACCTTCGAGCGTCAGCTCCACGCCACGGTTGCGCACCCTGCCGGCATTGGCGGCGATAGACGGGAAGCCGGTGGTAAGCGAGAGATTACGATTCACGAAGAGGCCTTCTGTAACACGGTTGTAGAGATCCACTTCACCGCGAAGTCGATCGTGGAAGAAAGCAAATTCGAGGCCCACATCAGCGATGCGGTTCATTTCCCAGTTATAGGCAGGGTTACCGGGCGTTTGCGGTACCAACGCCTTGCCGCCGTTATAGTCTGCCGCACCATAGAGCGTGCGGAAACCATAGTCGGTAGTGAAGCCGCCGGCATTGCCGGTGAGGCCATAGCTGCCGCGTAAACGCAGGGTGCTAAAGGTGTGGCGGCCTTTCATGAAATCTTCTGCCAGCACGTTCCAGTTAGCGCCAAAGGCGTAGAAATATTTATAGCGGTTGAGCGCAGGTACCTGCGAGGAGCCATCACGGCGCAGGTTGGCGGAAAAAGTGTACTTCTCGCCATAAGAATAACGGGCCAGTGCGATCTGCGATACCAACATCCGGTCGGGCGTCGTTTGTCCGTTGACGTTAGGTATAAAATTATTATCGGCCGTGCCGGGCGTAATGCCTGCCGGTGTATTGGGCAGCTCGCCGATCAGGCCATAGCCGGTGAATCCGAAGCCGCTGCCCTTCAGGCGGTTCACTTCCGCAAGCAAATTGGCTTCTACTTCGTGTAGCCCCCACCGTTTGTTGTAACGCAGACCGCCGGTAGCTACCAGCCCAAGGCGGGTAGCCAGCCCTTTGGCATAAGAGCCCTGGTTGCCGTTTGTCACTAATTTTCCATACCAGGAATCGGGATTGATATAATTCGTGCTGGTGATCTGCTGGAAATCCATGCCCACAGTACCTGTGAGCTGAAAGGCATCATTGAGTTGCACCATCTCATTGAAAGACATCACCCCTTTCAGCTGGTTATCTTTTTTAAGCGTATTGGCATACGCATCGAGGGCATTGGCGCCATAGCGGCCAGGGCCGGGCCTTCCGAAGGGCGACTCATACGGCAGCGCATAGTACAGCGCCGCAATCGGGTTCTTCTCGGTGATACCGCCGCCACCGGTGGCAGCACCGCCAGCCGGCGCCACGCCTTCGTCTTGTATATACTTCACCTGCGCAGAAGAGATACCGATGTTGAGGGTAGATTTAAACCTTCCCGCGCGGTGCTGGATGTTTGCACGCAAGCTGTAACGCTCCAGGCCCGAGTTAAGGGCAATACCTTCCTGGTTAAAGTAGGCGCCGGACAAATAAAATACGGTATGCTCATTTCCGCCGGACATATTGATCGAATGCGATTGCGTGCGGCCCTGGCGCAGCAAGTATTTGCGCCAGTCGGTATTGATGCCGCGGAGACTATCAAGATAGCGCGCGCCAAATGCGAAATCTTCTGCTGTTTTTGGTACGGCGATGCCATTCACAATTTTGTCAGGATTATTTTTTGAGTAAGCCCATCCAGGCAGGTTGGGATCTTTGATGATCTCTTCAAAACGCAGGCGCTCCGTAGTATTCATCATATCCCATTTAGCGCTGTTGAGTGAGGAGACGCCATATTGCCCGCGGTAGTTGACGCGGGTCTTTCCATCTTCCCATGCCTTGCCTTTCTTTGTCGTGATCACGATCACGCCATTCGCCGCGCGGGAGCCGTATTGCGCGGTAGATGCCGCATCTTTCAACACATGGATCGTTTCAAAGTCTTCCGGGTTGAGGGCCGCAAAGGAATTGTTGGCCACGGGCACGCCGTCTACCACGTACAAGGGGTTCACATCGCCGTTGATAGAACCAAGGCCGCGGATGGACACCCGTCCTGGCTCTCCCGGCTGACCGGTAGGAGTCCCAACATACAGTCCGGGTGCACGGCCCTGCAACATTACATCGAAAGACCCTACCGGCGCCTGTGTAGCCACCGATGCCGGAATGCTGCTCACAGCGCCGGTTGTACGGGATTTGCTCTGCTGGGTGTAGCCGGTGATCACCACGCCGCTCAGAGCAGTGGATACAGGCGATAACTCCACCTTCATGTTATTATTGATAACGCTAACAAGGCGGTCCTGATAACCCATAAACGAAAAACGGAGGCTACTAACGTTATCGGGTACACGAAATGAGTAATGGCCTTCGCCATTGGTAACAGTACCTGCAGTTGTGCCGGGAACGGCCACCGTTACGCCTATCAGCGGTTCATGGGTGAGAGAATCAGTAACGGCGCCGGTGATCAGCCGTTCCTGTGCGCGTGCGGCAAAGGACAGCACGCAAATGCATACTAGTAAGAAAGTAGTTTTGAAACGCATGATGAATGTATTTGGATACGCGGCAAAATTAGAAGCGGGTCATTAGAGGGGCATTAATGCAAGACAGTGTAACAGTTAGAATATAGTTAGAAATAAATGAAGTTTACGTCAGCCTGTAAACCGCTGCTACAGCGGGTTGTAGAGATCGTTCAACATATACCCTACCCCGGTAACAGTATGTATTAAGGCAGGCGTATATCCTTTGTCGATCTTTGCACGTAGATAATTAATATATACATCTACGAGATTGGTGCGGCGGTTGAAATCCACCTGCCATACCTGTTCAGAGAGGAAAGCACGCGACAGCACGCGGCCTTTGTTGGCCAGCAATACTTCCAGCAGCTCAAATTCTTTTACTGTCAGAAATATTTCTCTGCCGTTGCGGGTCACGGAGCGATTACCGACATGTACTTGCAGATCGGCCACCCGGTAGGTTTTGGCGGTAGCCGCCAGCTGCGTTCTGCGCAGCAAAGCATTGATGCGCGCCAGCAGTTCCTCAAAATGAAACGGCTTCAGCAGGTAGTCGTCCGCACCATGATGAAAACCTTCTACCTTATCACCAATGCTGCCCAATGCTGACAGTATCAGCACGGGCAGCTCCTTCTTGCTCGCCTTTATCTGACTGCAAACATCCAGCCCTGGAAGGCCGGGCAACATAAGGTCCAGTATCACCAGATCAAAATCATAATGTAATGCTACATGACAGCCGTCTTGTCCGTCGTACACTGCGGTGATCGTATGGCCGTGCTGTTCTAACCCCTTCCTGATAAATGCTACAATTCTGGGTTCGTCTTCGATTAACAGAATTTTCATGACGGCTCAAAATTAGCGCGCATGGCCGATATGCGGAGCTGTATTAGAGGATTCTAATGTGGTTTGCAGTGTTTTCTAATGTGGTTTTAAGCGGAAAATGGACCAGGATTAAACGGATTTATAGGATTAATAAGATTTTACAGGGAGATTTAAGCGGAGATGATTTAAGCGAGGAGGATTTAAGCGAGAAGGATTTAAGCGAGGAGGATTTAAGCGAAGAAGCCCTTGAAGCGCTTCGAGCGCTTCAAGGGCTGGAACCGAATTGGTCCTCGCGTTAAATCAGGAAAATCTTATTAATCTGGGGAGCTAAAAAGTATATATTCGTTATGCAATGTTAGCGGCTTTACTTCCGGCGGAACGTATCTATATCGCATACCAACCGCTGACGCCCCTACGGGGCGATATATTGGTAAATGTCCCCTTTGGGTTTTATCGATCGTTAAGTAATATAAATTCCGATCATGCAAGAGTTCATGTTAATTTTCAGAAACAGCGACCATGCGCACCAGCAGCCTTCTCCCGAGGTATTGCAGGAGCGGATGGAATGGCTGGACAAGATAGTGGCGCAGCAGCAGCTGGCCGATCAGGGCAACCGCCTGTCGTCTTCGCTGGCAAAGACTGTTAAGCCCGGCGCGGTGGTCACCGACGGGCCTTATACCGAGATCAAGGAATTTATCAGCGGCTATGTGGTGGTAAAAACCCATACCCTGGAAGAGGCGGTGGAACTGGCCAAAGCCAATCCCATCCTGAAATACGGCGGATCTGTAGAAGTGCGGGCCATCCTGCGGCCCGGTGAACACGGATGATGATGCATACGCTCCCCGACGATCTGATACCACAGTTGTTCCGGTCTGAATACACCCGGATCACGGCCGTATTGTGCCGGCATTTCGGGCTGCAGCACATCAGCGTAGCGGAAGATATTGCCAGCGAAACATTTTTAAAGGCAGCCGAAAACTGGCGTGAGCAAGGTATTCCAGAGAAGCCCGCGGCCTGGTTGTATACCGTCGCTAAAAATAAAACGAAAGATTATCTCAAACGGCAGCATCTCTTTGATACGAAGATCAGGAGCGGGATAGCAGCAGAAGAGATCAGCGCCGCCACTGATTTTGATTTCTCGCAGCAAACTATTGCCGACAGCCAGCTGGCGATGATCTTTGCCGTTTGCAATCCTTCCAATTCCAGGGAAGCGCAGATATGCCTCGCCCTGCAAATCCTCTGCGGGTTCAGCGTAGCTGCCATCGCCAGCGCCTTCCTCTCCAAAACAGAGACCATCAAAAAACGTTTGCTACGCGCAAGAGCACAGTTACGGGAAGATAATTTCGAGATCAGGCAGCCTGGCACGGATGCCATACAATCCAGGCTGGATACGGTATTGCGCACCCTGTACCTGCTGTTCAACGAAGGCTACGCCTCCCGCACCGGCAACCAGCTGATCCGCAAGGAACTATGCTCCGAAGCCATCCGGCTTACCCTGCTGCTGACCGAACACCCGCTCACCAATACCCCGCAAACCAATGCCCTGCTGGCTTTGATGTGCTATCAAAGTTCCCGCCTCGATGCACGGGAAGATGATGCCGGCAACGCCATCCTGTTTGAAGAGCAGGACAAAAGCCGCTGGAGCCGCGAGCTGATAGAAAAAGGCCACTACTATTTCGTGCAGGCCTGCTCCGGCGACGAGGCCTCCCCCTACCATCTCGAAGCCGGCATTGCTTACTGGCACACCATTCCAGACGATCCCCACAAATGGGAACACATCCTGCGCCTCTATAACCAGCTGGTCATCGCCGCCTACTCTCCCATGACCGCCCTTAACCGAACCTTCGCCTATGCCAAAGTATATGGCCCCGAAGCCGGCATCCGCGAAGCCAGCGCCTTGCAGCTACATACACTGAACTATTATCACTCCCTGTTAGGATATCTTTACGCCAGCATCGATACCAACAAAGCTATCATGCATTACCAGCAGGCAATTGCGCTCACCGGGTCTGCATCTGAAAAACATACCCTGATGAAAGCCATGGCCCGCCTGGTGAATAAGCGCTGATTTTTTTATATCTTACCCGCCAGATCAAACGGAAAACATGGAACAAGGAATCTACGCAACAGTTGTTACCAACAACGATGAACTACAACAGATCGCAGCACTTTCCAAATCCAACAATACCACGCTGCTCAGCGCAACGGAAAAAGCCAGGGATGGCTTCCTCACGTGGTCTTACGACACCGCCACCTTGCAGCGCTTACATCATATCAGTCCCAGTGTGATCGTAAAAGATGGCGATACCGTTGCCGGCTATGCCATCGTGCTCACCAAAGAAGGCGCCACTGTATATCCGCCCTTACAGGCCATGCTGGCGCATCTGGAGCAGATCGAATACGAGGGGAAAACGCTGAATGATTATCATTTTTATGTGATGGGACAGGTATGCGTACATCCGGACTATCGCGGCAAGGGCGTATTCCAATTGCTGTATGAACATCACCGAACCCTGTTTGCCCAACAATATGACTTCCTGGTAACGGAGATATCGGTGCACAATCACCGCTCCCTGCGCGCGCATCAACGCACGGGCTTCCGCACCATCCATACCTACAAAGATGAGCTGAGCACCTGGGATGTTGTGATCTGGGACTGGGCCTGATCTTCCTAATCTGATGAACAATGAAAATAAAAATGCACTATTTACTGTTGCTGGCTACCTTGTGCGCCTGTCACAGTACACACATCACCCATCGCAACGGCCACCTGTACCTGCAAGAGGAAGGCCGCGAAAACAAGCCATGGAAGCTGGTTTGGGAAGATGATTTCAGCAAGCCTGCACTTGATACCAGCAAATGGTCGCTCATCCCGCCTGGTCGTTCCGACTGGGACCGGCACATGAGCAGCGACAGCCGCTGTTACGCTTTACACGACGGGATGTTATACCTGCGCGGCATCAACAATCCTGATACCGCCAAAGATCCGCGGCCTTTCCTTACCGCCGGCATCTGGTCCAAAGGGAAATTCGCATTTCAGTATGGCATGGTAGAAATCCGCGCCAGGCTTGAATGCGCACAGGGCGCCTGGCCCGCCATGTGGATGCTCTCCGAAACCAACAAATACGGCAAATATCCAAGGAACGGCGAGATCGATATCATGGAACATCTCAATTACGACTCCATCGTGTATCAAACCACGCATTCTTATTATACGCTCGATCTTAAACAAACCGAACATCCGCCGCACTATAGCACAGCGAAAATTGACCCGAAAGCGTTCAACGTTTTCGGCATCAAATGGTATCCTGACAAAATTGTTTTTTGTGTAAACGGTAAAGAAACATTTACCTATCCGCGCGTAAAAGATGTAGATCCTTCACAGTGGCCGTATGACCAGCCCTTCTTTTTATTGATAGATGAACAGCTGGGCGGTAGCTGGGTGGGGAAGGTAAATCCTGCGCACCTGCCGGTGCAGATGATTATCGACTGGGTAAAAGTATATCAATAGCAGCAAGCCCCTGATGCGCGTTGAACGCATCAGGGGCTTTACTCCCTAGTTACTTTTAGGATAAGTATAAGTGAGCATCCATTTGATGCTGAAGCGGTCTTCACACATACCGAAGTAAGCGCCCCAGAATGTTTTATTGACGGGCATCTCCACTTTCCCGCCCTCAGATAATTGTTTGAACAATTCGTCTACCTCTTCTTCCGAATCAGCATGTATCACCAGGTGTACGTTATTGCCAGGGATTAGTTTTTGTTCCATAGAATCCAGGAAATCGGTAGCCATGAGCACCGCGCCGCTTTTGGTAGTGAGGGAAACGTTCATCATCTTGTTGCGCTCATGCGGCTGCATGTTCTCTCCGCCGGGACTGTCGCCGAAACGTGCGAAGGTGGTAAATTCTCCGCCGAATACGGATTTGTAGAAGTTCATGGCTTCTTCGGTATTGCCCATGAAATTGAAGTAGGTGGTTATTGCCTGCATGGTAGTGTATTTTTGTTATTGATAATACAAAGATAGAGACAGAAAGCCTTGCCGCGGTGTGGCAAATACGGCAAGCTTTGGTGGGTGTTTGCGTCATTGTTTTATTTTACTTTTGGGCTATGATCCGCATCTACATACTTACAGTAAGGAATGCGGCGGTGGCCTCTATTGCCGACTGCCAGCAGGTTTTCACGATGGTGAACCACTTCCTGACGGAGCGCGGCAAGGCGCCCTTATTTGAGGTGCAGCTGGCAGGCATCTCCGAAGAGGTCAGATACAATGGTCATCTTTTCCGCATCAAACCGGATGTGCGGCTGCACGAAGTGAAGGGCGCCGACCTGGTGATCATCCCCGCGCTCACCGGCGATATGACCACCGCCGTAATGCTGAACCGTGAATACTGCCTTTGGGCCGCCGGGCAATACAAAGAGGGCACCGAGATTGCCAGTCTTGGCTCCGGCGTATTCCTGCTGGCCTTTTCCGGCGTACTGAAAGGCAAGCAATGCACCACGCATTGGAGCTATGCCAACGAGCTGAAATATTTCTACCCCGGCATTGATGTGGTAGACGAACGCATGATCACCGACCAGCACGGGCTTTATTCCAGCGGTGGCGGCAATGCTTACTGGAATTTATTATTACATCTCGTGGAGAAGTACGCCGGCAGAGAGATTGCCATCTATGCCGCCAAATACTTCGTCATCGATCTCGACAAAAACATCCAATCTCCCTTCATCGTATTCCACGGATTAAAAGACCATCCGGATGAGGTGATCAAAGAAGTGCAGGCATATATAGAAAAGCATCACCGCAGCAAACTCACGGTAGATGAGCTGGCGGGGCGTTTCAACATGAGCCGCCGCACCTTTGAGCGGCGCTTCAAAAAAGCCACGCGGCATACGGTGGCGGAATATATTCAACGGGTGAAGATAGAGGGCGCTAAAAAGCAATTGGAGATCGGCAGGAAATCGATACAGGAAGTGATGGAGCAGGTGGGTTATACAGATACCCAGACCTTCCGCGATATTTTTCGCCGCATCACTGGCATGACGCCGGTGGAATACAAAAACAAATATGTCCGGAAGGCGCTAGGCTAGCTGCTTTTAGAAGAGTGTCATCTGCTGTTGTTGTGGCTGGCTTAAGCCGAAGAGCGTTTGTACTTCCCGGTAAAAGGCAGCTTCATGCCTGCCGTCATGCACATGCAGGAAGAAGTAGATATCTTCCAGTCCTTGTTCTTTCCAGGTCAGGATACGTTCATGCCAATCCAGCAGGCGCAGGGAATCCAGTTCATGGCCGCCTTGCGTCACGAACCTTAAAAACAGTTGCGGCGTGGTGAGGCCCATGTGGAGGCAATCGCGCCGCCCCGGCGTATCTGTGAGCACGGCGCCTATACTCAGTTCGCGCAGTACGTTAAAGAACTCGCGGCGTGTAGCCGTTTCCGAGAACCAGTCGGGGTGACGCACTTCCACGAAGAAGTCGATATCTTCCGGCAGCTGTTCAAGGTATTTGTACAGGTTCATTTTGCGCAGGGGCGAAAAGTATTCGCTCAGTTGCAGGAATACAGGCCCCAGCTGCGGCCCGAAGGCACGGATACCGTCAATGAAGGCAGCTGTTTCTTCACCGGCATTCAGCAGGGTGCTGTTATGGCTGATGGACTGCGGTACTTTCGGGCAGAACAAAAAATCGCGGCCTTTCACTTTCTCCACCCATTTACGGATATCTTCCGGGCTGTATATTTTGTAATGCGTAGCATTGAGCTCTACGCAATTGAAGAGGCGGCTGTATTCCGTGAGCTGGCCGGCGTCCTTGATATTTTTCGTATAGAGGGTACCGTTATATTCCTTTCTGCTCCAGCCGGAGGTGCCTATTCTCAGCGGGCTATCCGCAGCGGGCGTGCCACGCAGTGTTTTGCCGGTCACCCATTCATCAGGTGGCAGCGGGCGGTATAGTTGATTATATTGTTGCCAGTTGGCGCCGAAATCCATAGTTGAAAGAATGTTTGTTATTTGAATGATTGATGGCGTGCCGCCCCTACCGAGCTATCGCCCCTACCGGGGCGACATATTGGTAGCAACGTTGCATCTACCAATATGCCGCTCCGTAGGAGCGGTAGCCCGGTAGCACCAATGCAATCGCATCAATCGAGCTCCGTAGGAGCGATAGCCCGGTAGCGATACACAATCAATAGCTCTAAAGATAATCATTATCCCTCTACCGTTGTTGATGGTAGCCTTTGTCGCCATAGGGTTCCAGCTCCATCATCACCAGCTTTTCCAATGTTTTGATCTCCTGTTTGGGATCGGTTTGCGGATCGTCGGAGACTTTGAGCACTTCTATGATTTCATAGATGAAACCTTCTCCCTGCTGTGTGTTCCAGTCGTGTTGCAGGGCTTCGTTGGCGTGTGAGTTATTCATCAGCTGCATGCGCAGCGAGTTCCAGGCGCGGTCGAGGTCCATGCTGCTGCCGATGAATATTTTATTGTTGCGGGTGTTCTTTAATTGAAACACCCCTTTTCTGAATTGCATTTCTTTGTATTGCTGCTTCAGCTCTTTCTTTGCGCTCATGGGTCAATGTTTTAGCTGTTGATCGATAAAGTGTATGGCTTGTTTCTGGAACTGTTCATAGCTGCCGGGGTGGCGTCTGTTGAGGTACAGGGTCAGCAGGCCGGTGACGCCGTATAATATGGCGGCTTTCCTGGCGCCGGTTTCCCGGATGGTGAATATTTCTTTGTCGATACAGGCTTCCCAGTCTTCCGCACAAAGTTCATTGAGCAGGGAGCTGACGAGTTGGCCGGTATCGTTGCTATGACCGATCTCCGATAATTTTTCATTGAAGAAAAGATCAAAGATGCCAGGGTATTGGATAAAGTACTCCATATACGCCAGTATCGCTACTTTCAGCCGTTTGATGCCGGGCGCGGTGTTCCCTCTCCTGCCGGCTACGTGTTGACGGCATTCTTCGCAGAAGTCTTCCACACAAAGAAATACGAGGTCTTTCGCATCCTTAAAATAATTATACAGGGTGGCAAAAGAGTAGCCGGCGCGGTCGGCGATATTGCGTACGCTCACGCTTTTGAGGCCTTCACTCTTTAGCAGGTCTTTCGTGGCTTCTATGAAGTAAGCCCTTACGCGTTGTTCCTGTATGGCCTTTTTATTATTCATCCTGCAAATATATTGAACACTGTTCAAATTTTAAAACACTATTAAAATAAAAGAGACAAACCATTTATTTAAGATTTTCGAATTTATTGATTTACGGATTTATTGATTTAATTGAAGCGGAGACGAACAATGTTGCTATCTCCGCTTCAATTAAATCAAT
>NZ_CABHMS010000001.1 GCF_902167635.1 Chitinophaga vietnamensis | reverse complement strand
GGATTGCCCGCAGCTGCGGGCAATCCCTTCTTCTTTTTATTGTAATCTAAATATGTTGGAGCATATCCGTCGTCATCTTCGCCAGGTCAAATTCCGGCTTCCAGTTCCAGTCGTTGCGGGCGAGGCTGTCGTCCATGCTGTTAGGCCAGCCGTCGGCGATCTGCTGGCGGTAGTCTGGCTGGTAGCTGATAGTAAATTCCGGGATATGTTTTTTGATTTCGGCAGCGATCTCTTTTGGAGAGAAGCTCATCGCGGAGAGGTTGTAGCCGGAACGTACGGAGATGCGGTCTGCCGGGGCTTCCATCAGTTCGATGGTAGCGCGGATGGCGTCGGGCATGTACATCATGGGCAGGTAAGTGTTCTCGGAGAGGAAGCTGGTATATTTTTTATTTTCTCTTGCTTCATGGAAGATCTCTACGGCGTAATCGGTGGTACCGCCGCCTGGCGCTGATTTGTAGCTGATCAGTCCCGGGTAGCGCAGGCTGCGTACATCCACGCCATAGCGGTGGTTGTAGTATTCGCACCAGCGTTCGCCGGCAAACTTGCTGATACCGTAGATGGTAGTAGGTTCGATGATGGTATGCTGCGGCGTTGCTTCCATAGGGGAATTGGGACCGAATACCGCGATGGAGCTGGGCCAATACACTTTATCGAGGCTCTCTTCCTTGGCGATATCCAGTACGTTGAGCAGGCTTTGCATGTTGATATGCCATGCCAGCAGCGGATTTTTTTCGCCGGTAGCCGAGAGGATGGCGGCCAGCAGATAGATCTGGGTAATGTTATGACGGATCACCAGTACGTGCAGCATCTCTTTGTTCATCACATCCAGCGACACATAAGGGCCGGTGCCTTTCAGCAGCTCATGTTCTTCACGCAGGTCAGATGCCAGTACATTGGCATCGCCATACATCTTCCTTAACGCCAGGGTCAGCTCCACGCCTATTTGTCCGCAGGCGCCTATAACCAGGATCTTATCTTTCTTCATACAAACTTGTAATTGTAAGCATTTTAAATTTCGGACCGTAATATTAACAGGTTCACCGCTATTTCCGCGCAATGGCCCCGTGCGCATGACAATGCTATAACAATAAAAACCCGCCCTGGTGGGCTGGCCCGCAAGAGGATTACAATATTATGACATTCAAAGGAAACGAGGGGAAAATCCGATGAATGTTGGTTACCTTTGCCACTCGATTACTGACGCAATAGTTATAAAATTATGAAGCATTTAAAATCGTTGTTCAAAGAGCAATATAATCCCGAGAATTTTTTCCTGATCGCTGGTCCTTGTGTGATAGAAGATGAAGACCTGTTGATGACTGTAGCAGAAAAGGTAACGGCCATCTGTAAACGACTTTCCATTCCTTATATTTTCAAGGCATCCTACCGCAAAGCTAACCGCACGAGTGCGCATTCTTTTACCGGTATCGGCGATGTAGAAGGGCTGGATCTTTTGCAGAAAGTGGGACAGACCTTTAAGGTGCCGGTGACCTCTGATATTCACTCTGCCGCCGAAGCGGCCATGGCAGCGGCTTACGTGGATGTGTTGCAGATACCTGCCTTCCTCTGCCGCCAGACAGATATCCTCATTGCTGCTGCTGAAACAGGCAAAGTAGTGAATGTGAAAAAAGGCCAGTTCCTCAGTGGCGAGTCGATGAAATTTGCTGTGGAAAAGATCGAAGGAGCAGGCAACAAAAATATTATCCTCACGGAACGTGGTACCACTTTCGGTTACCAGGACCTGGTGGTAGACTACCGCAACATCCCTATCATGAAGCATTTCGGCCAGCCGGTGGTGATGGATTGTACGCATTCATTGCAGCAGCCTAACCAGCCGGGCGGCGTTACCGGCGGCAATCCGCAGATGATCAACACGATCGCCAAAGCGGCCATCGCTACCGGCGCCGACGGCCTTTTCATTGAAACGCATCCGGACCCTTCCAAAGCAAAATCCGATGGCGCCAATATGCTGCGCCTCGAACTGCTGGAAGAACTGCTGGAAAAACTGGTAGAGCTCCGCAAAGTAGTACGATAAAAATAATTACGAATTACGAATTAAAAATTACGGCCCACCTGGTAGATTTGCCAGGTGGGCCGTAATTTTTAATTCGTAATTCGTAATTATTTTATCGGGTGGGCCGTAATTCTTAATTCGTAATTCGTAATTATTTTATGTAAATTCATAGCACACTAAAATCAGCACTATGATTAATCTGCACCATGTTAAACCAGGAGATACTGTTATTACCAATTATGCAGGTGTTGAAAGAGAGGGCAAAGTTTTAGAGGTTCTGCATGAAGATAAAAAGATACTGGTTCATACCTCCGATGATGGCAATGATCTCTGGTATGATCAGGACAATGTATATCCGATCCATCTTACGGAGAAAGAATTATTGAGATTACAGTTTCATGTAGATGAAACACAGTCTGGCAACGGCAAAGGCACCTTATACATCCGCGGGCCGTTCTCTGTGCGCTGGTATGGCGAAGGCCATGATCCCAGGCTTACGCTGCATTACCGCGATGAAACGCGGGTATTGCGGGAGAGCATTACGCTGAATGAGCTCCAGAATCACTATCATCAGATGACGAACTATTCACTGGAATAATTACGAATTACGAATTAAGAATTACGGCCCACCTGGTAGATTTACCGGGTGGGCCGTAATTCTTAATTCGTAATCCGTAATTATTTTATCGGGTGGGCCGTAATTCTTAATTCGTAATTCATAATTATTTTACCAGGTGGGCCGTAATTCTTAATTCGTAATCCGTAATTACAAATATCGTAGCGGGTTTCTCCTGGCGTTCAGGATATAATTTTTCATATTCATCCAGAAAGCGAGGATCATGTAGATGATCAGAGGAGATCCCATGGTGAGGAAGCTGGCATATATGAAGAAGATACGGATACGCGATGTAGCTACCCCGAGTTTGTTCCCGATGGCGGCGCATACACCAAATGCGTTCCATTCCACAAAATCTTTAATCCGGTTCATGTTTCAAATTTATCATTTTCCGTCGGGAAAAACAAGCAAAAACAGGGGTGACGATTGTGCTCACCGGAGTTTCCACTGCGCTGAAAGTGCGGCCCGCCCTTGAAAAGCGGGGAAAGAGGCGTGTACATTGACTTGTTCATTACTAATTAATTTAAAAACTTGTTGTTTTTAGTTAATTTTGCCTGCAATTTTTAACCGCTCTTAAATTATTTTTTTCCCATGGTGTTTGATATTGACATGATTAAAAAAGTGTATGCGGCACTACCGGGTAAGGTGGAAGCGACCCGGAAGATGTTAGGTCGCCCGCTCACACTTGCCGAAAAGATTTTATACGCACACCTGTTCGCACCTACTACCACGCCTTTTGAAAGAGGCAAATCCTATGTTGAATTTGCGCCCGACCGTGTAGCAATGCAGGATGCAACTGCCCAGATGGCATTGCTCCAGTTCATGACCTGTGGTCGTGATAAAGTCGCGGTTCCCTCCACTGTACACTGTGATCACCTCATACAAGCCAAAGTGGGCGCCACACAAGACCTGGTAGCCGCTATTGACACCAATAAAGAAGTTTACGATTTCCTTTCTTCCATCTCTGACAAATACGGTATCGGTTTCTGGAAGCCCGGTGCTGGTATCATTCACCAGGTAGTGTTAGAAAACTATGCATTCCCCGGTGGTATGATGATTGGTACAGACTCCCACACGCCTAATGCCGGCGGTTTGGGCATGGTGGCTATCGGTGTTGGCGGCGCCGACGCGGTAGACGTTATGGCTGGCCTGCCCTGGGAGCTCAAAATGCCGAAACTCATCGGTGTGAAGCTCACCGGTAAAATGAGCGGCTGGACCTCTGCAAAAGATATTATCCTGAAAGTAGCAGGCATCCTCACTGTAAAAGGTGGTACCGGCTGCATCGTTGAATATTTCGGTGAAGGTGCTGATAGTCTCAGCGCTACCGGTAAAGGTACGATCTGTAACATGGGCGCCGAAATCGGTGCTACCTGCTCCCTCTTTGCTTACGACAGCAAGATGGCAGACTACCTGAAAATGACCAGCAGAGCGGATGTAGCTAACCTGGCCGATGGCGTAAGAGAACACCTTCGCCCGGATACAGAAGTTTATGCTGATCCTGCCAAATACTATGATCAGGTGATCGAGATCAACCTGAGCGAACTGGAACCCCATGTAAACGGTCCTTTCACACCGGACCTGGCATGGCCGATCTCCAAATTCGCACAGGCCGTGAAAGAAAACAACTGGCCTGAAAAGCTGGAAGTAGCCCTGATCGGTTCCTGCACCAACTCTTCTTACGAAGATATCTCCCGTTCTGCGTCGCTGGCGAAACAAGCGATCGACAAACAACTGGATATGAAATCCGAGTTCACCATCACACCAGGTTCTGAACTGGTGCGCTTTACCATCGAGAGAGACGGTCTGCTGGCCACTTTCGACCAGGTAGGTGGTGTGGTACTGGCCAATGCCTGCGGTCCTTGCATCGGTCAATGGGCCCGTCATATCGATGATCCGAACCGCAAAAACTCTATCATCACTTCCTTCAACCGTAACTTCGCGAAACGTAACGACGGCCTGGCATCTACCCATGCTTTCGTAGCGTCTCCCGAGATCGTGACAGCGCTGGCTATTGCAGGTGATCTCACCTTCAACCCGCTGACCGACAAACTGAAAAACAAAAACGGCGAAGAGGTAATGCTGGATGAACCTACCGGCTTTGAACTGCCTGTGAAAGGATTCGCAGTAGAAGATGCCGGTTACCAGGCGCCTGCCGCCGATGGTAGCGGCGTACAGGTGATCGTATCCCCTACTTCCGACCGTCTGCAACTGCTGGCGCCCTTCGCTGCATGGGAAGGCACTGACCTGAAAGGCCTGAAGCTGCTGATCAAAGCAAAAGGAAAATGTACGACTGACCACATCTCTATGGCAGGTCCATGGCTGAAATACCGCGGTCACCTCGACAACATCTCCAACAATATGCTGATCGGTGCGGTGAATGCTTACAACGATAAAACAGATACCGTTAAGAATGCCCTCACCGGCGAATACGGCGCTGTTCCTGCTACCATGCGCGCTTACAAAGCTGCCGGCCTCGGCGCGGTAGTAGTGGGCGACGAAAACTATGGCGAAGGTTCCAGCCGCGAACACGCAGCCATGGAGCCCCGTCACCTCGGCGTGAGAGCGATCCTCGTGAAATCTTTTGCACGTATTCACGAAACCAACCTGAAAAAACAGGGTATGCTGGCACTGACCTTTGCCAACAAAGAAGATTACGATAAGATCCAGGAAGATGACAACATCGATATCGTGGGTCTGACCACCTTCACCCCTGGCAAACAACTCAGCGTTGTATTGCATCACAAAGATGGCAGCACCGACGAGTTTGCAGTAAACCACACTTACAACGAACAACAGATCGAGTGGTTCAAAGCTGGCGGCGCACTCAATGTGATCCGCGCAGAAGCTGCCAAAAAAGCAAAAGCTTAATCTTAATTTAAGCATATGAGAACGGGCAGAAGCACATTCTGCCCGTTTTTTTTATTCAGAAAAAATATTGCATCAGAAATTATAACCCTGGATTGATATGAAACGTATAGCAGTTTATTGCGGCTCCAGCATGGGATATGCACCCGTATTTGAAGCGGCTGCCACAGCGCTTGGAGAGGCCCTCGCGCAAAGGCAGATCGGCCTCGTTTACGGCGGCGCCAAAGTAGGCCTGATGGGCGCTGTAGCCAATGGCGCCCTGCGCGCCGGCGGACAGGTGATCGGCGTATTGCCGCATTTTTTACAACAGAAAGAGCTGGCGCATAATGGCCTTTCCGAGCTGTTGCTGGTAGACACCATGCATGAACGGAAAATGAAAATGAATGAGCTGTGCGATGGCGTGATCGCCTTGCCCGGCGGTTTCGGCACCATGGAAGAATTATTTGAAATGCTCACCTGGGGGCAACTGGGCCTGCACCGCAAACCTATCGGGCTGCTGAACGTAGACGGCTTCTACGACGCGCTGCTGGCGCTTGCCGCCACTATGAACGAAAAGGGTTTCCTCAACACCGCCAGCCGCGATATGCTGCTGCATAGCAGTGATATCAACGGCTTGCTGGAACAACTGGAAGCCTATGAAGCCCCTGCCGGCCATAAGTGGATATCTAAAGAGCAGAGCTAAAAGAATTGCTTTTTCAGCGTAAACCTGCGCACCAGGCTCACCCTGAAGTTGCCGGTGCCAAAGGTTTGAAAGGTATGCGGCAGCGACATCTCACTGCGGTTGGTCATTCCCACGTAGTGAATGCCCGCAAAATATTTGTTGGAGTTATACCCGAATGATGCCCTCACCGTGTTGTTGATCTGCCAGCCGATATGCCGGTCTATATCGCCATTTACGAGATACAATTTGGTACGGTTAGCGCCCAGTGCCGCCGACACTGACAGCGACAGGAAAAAGTGTTTCCGGATCACAAACGTATAGGCGTAACCGGCATTAGCCGCCAGGCTGGAGATGCCTGTGCGCTTGAAATGTTTATCATGCAGGAAAACGCTGTCGTTCGTCCTGTTAGGTATCAACGAAGAATCTCCCTTGATCTTCACAAAAAATACTTCTCCTCCCACAATAAATGACCCGGCACTTTTTTTCTGATATTCATTTTGCAGATTGGGCGCGCGGTATGAGAATCTCTTATCATTGAAGATATACTGTACATTCAGCCCTGCATCCACATTGTAGATATCCGGCCGCTGCGGATAGGGATGCCTTGCATTGTACCGTTCGCTGAATACATCGGCGGGGTTGGCAATGTAATAGCCTTTGTAATACTGGCCATAGAAATCCACCAGCAGTTTGCGCAGGTAAATATGCGATTGCAGATCGAGGTATTTCGTTTGGCCATATTTGTCATTATGACGATTGATAAAAGGGAAATTGAAACCGAGGTTCAGACCGATAAATTTATAGTTAAAGCCTACCCCGATATTGAAAGGCGTATTGGGGCGGTAAAGAATATGCTTTTTAGTACGGGTATCCCTGATATCGTAGCTGGTAAATTTCCGGGAGCCGTAGAGCCGGAACGTGATATCCTCTGAATGGTCAGAGATATAGGTGGAATCATTCTCCGTATGCAACCACTTCAATATCTTGTGCTGGGCCACCAGCGGCAGTTGCCAACAGGTAATCAACAATAAAAGTAAAATTCGTTTATGCATATACGTTGTTACGGTCGTTCATTTAGGTAGTTCGATCACTTCCAGGTTTTGTATGCGTCCGGCATCGAGCTGGAAGCGCAGCAATGTTTTCACTTTGTGCCAGCCTTGCTGGCCGCAGGCGCCCGGGTTCATGTGCAAGAGCTGCAATGCCGGATCGGGCATTACCTTGAGAATATGAGAATGGCCGCAGATGAAGAGCTGTGGCGGGTCCTGTTGCAGCTGTTCCTTTATGCCGGGGGCATATTTTCCCGGGTAGCCGCCGATGTGCGTCATCATCACGCGCACGCCTTCGAGTGTGAACCCTTGTGTTTCAGGATAACGGATACGGATATCCGCACCATCAATATTGCCCCATACGGCGCGGAAGGGTTTGAAGGCTTCCAATTCATCCGCCAGCCGAACATCGCCGATATCGCCGGCATGCCAGATTTCGTCCACCTCTTTGAAATAGGTACGCACCTGCGGATGCAGGTAGCTGTGGGTATCCGACATCAGACCTATTGTTTTCATTTCACTCCCGGAATCTTTATTGCTTTAGCTGATAATTTTATATTTTGGGCTTATGTTAGCGACTACTCCCCTCACTGCCCGATTGCTGATTTCCTGTCCTGACCGGCCCGGCATAGTAGCCGGTGTATCCCAGTTTCTGTACCGGTCGGGTGCAAATATACTCGATGCAAGTCAACACAGCACCGATCCGCAGGAAGGATTGTTTTTTATGCGTATGGAATGCCAGTTGTCGATACCAGAGGGCAAGGCGGCTTTAGAAGCTGCCTTTCAGCGCGAAGTGGCCACCCCGCTGCAAATGGCCTGGCGCATCGATTACAGCGACCGCCGTAAACGGATGGCCATATTGGTATCGGCCTACGACCATTGCCTGCTGGAACTCTTATGGCGCTGGCGTGGCGGCGAGCTGGGCGTAGACCTACCGCTGGTGATCTCTAATCATTCTATCCTCGAAAAGGAATGCAAAGCGTTGGATATTCCATTCCACTATCTTCCGGTAACCGCCGCCACCAAAGCCGTGCAGGAAGCGGAGATGACGCGTTTGTTGCAAGATGCTGAAGTTGATTTTATCGTATTAGCAAGATATATGCAGATATTGTCTCCGCAATTTGTTGGCATATTCCCGCAGCGGATCATCAATATCCATCACTCTTTCCTGCCGGCCTTCGCCGGCGCCCGTCCTTACCTCAACGCCTATACGCGCGGCGTAAAACTGATCGGCGCCACAGCCCACTATGTCACCAATGAACTCGACGAAGGCCCCATCATCGAACAAGACGTTACACGCGTAAGCCATCGTCACTCTGTCGACGACCTCGTGATGCTCGGCCGCGATATTGAGCGGCAAGTGCTTACCCGCGCGGTAAAAGCGCATATCGATGACAGGGTGATTGTGTATGGGAATAAGACGATTGTGTTTTGATATGCGAAGGTTGTCTGGCTCAGGATTATACTGATTGAAAGGATTACCAGGATTTTTTTATCGGGATTAATAAAGATTAGAAAGATTTACGAAGATGATTTCGAATTGATCTTCGCGACAATAACCGAGATCATCTTCGTAAATCTTTCTAATCTTTATTAATCCCGATAAAAAAATCCTGGTAATCCTTTCAATCAGTATAATCCTGAGCCAGACAACCTTCGCACTACTTCGCTATAAACCGCGCCAGTTTCTTGCCGGAAACGGCGTAGGCTTCGGCGATGCGATCGCCGGTATCGAAGTCGAAGCCGCCGAACATGCGGCCGGGGGCGTTATCGATGGAGATTTTGGCAATGACGTTGTTGCGGTTGGCGCTTTCCACGATGGTTACTTCGGCATCGATGTAAGCGTTTTTGCGCATCACACCTACGTTGAAACCAGGTTCTACAAAGGTGGTGTGAAAAATGAGCGTGTATTTAGCATCTTTGAAGGCGCCGGCTTTCATATCGCTGTTATCGGAGAAGAGAGAATCGAACTTGGGCGCATAGCGGGTTTCGCGGTCACGCACCCAGGCCTTGGCCCATTCGTCGCCTTTGCCGGATTCTTTCTTGTTGTATTCTTCTGTTTTCTTTTTTATATAATCTTCTTCATTATCGAACTTTCCTACGGAAAGATGATCATACGTAAATTCTACGTTGATCTTTTTTTCGTTTTTCAGGGGAGCAGGATCACCACTCTGCAATTTGATCTTCTGTGCGGATGCAGTGAGGCTGAAGCTGGCCAGCAGCAAGGCGGCCGCCGTTTGGGGGATAAATTTCATAATACACGATTTGCCACAAACTTATCACAAAATAATTAATCGTCAACACGTAGATATACTGATTTTTCGTAACTTCAGAAGATGCTGCCAGCGATACTGTATGATTATCTCAAACAGGAATGTGATGCCCTGATGGC
The DNA here is from genome assembly GCF_902167635.1 of Chitinophaga vietnamensis. GTDB lineage: Bacteria > Bacteroidota > Bacteroidia > Chitinophagales > Chitinophagaceae > Chitinophaga > Chitinophaga vietnamensis. Next base: position 1,088,116 of record NZ_CABHMS010000001.1, on the reverse strand, counting down.
CGCCCATCGCACCTTACAGGAACATCCCTCCGATCACGATGCGGTACATGAACTACGTACCGGTGTGAAGAAGCTGCGCGCATTTTTTGAGCTCGCCTCGCAACTGCCTGACCTTCATTTCAAAGCCGGCTCTTACCTGCGCAGGCTGCGGCTGCTGCAAACCATCGCAGGCTTCTCCCGTGATGCACAGCTGAAAAAGAAAGCCTTATTGAAGTATGAAAAGCCGCTACAGTGGCGCTTTTCGTATGCCCATCTCCTGCTGCAAAACAAACAGCTGGATGCCAATACGCTGCTGCATACGGCCGTGAAGCGTGTGAAAGCAGGATTCCTGGCGACTTTGCCGGACAAATTCCATCATGCCACCAAAGATATTGACGTGAAGGCCGCCACGCAGCAGCTGATGGCGCATCTGTTCGCACAATATCATCAGCTGGCGCCGCCGGAAACAAAGGCCTCTCATACCGTATGGCATGCGTTAAGAAAGAAAACGAAACATCTCTATTATCACTTTATGATACTGACGCCGATGCTGGCATCCTATCAGCACAGCGCGCGTTTGGTAAAATTTACGAAAACCGGTGGGGAACTGTTGGGCGAATGGCATGATGCCAGCGAGTTACAGCTGTTTGTACAGCAATGTATCCGCCAGCTGAAAAAAGAAAAAGCGCCGCCGCCGGTGAATGCCACGCAACTGCTGAACGCGATCAGAAAAGATACCCGGATACACCTGGCACAATGTATAGCACATATGCGCCAGGCGCCGGTATTTATTGGTGTATGATTCAATCCAGCTGATCATCTCCGCAATGCGCCATCACCGTTTCAAAGATGATGGCCGCGCCCAGTTTGGCGGTGCGGTTATCGATATCCAGGGAAGGATTCAGTTCTGCTATATCTACCCCTCTCACTTTACCACTGCTCATGATAGCCCTGTAACATTGGAGGAACAGGCCTCCCGGCAGGATGCCATTATACGCTGTGGCGCTCACGCCCGGCGCAAAAGGCGCTGCAAATACATCCAGGCAGGTGGTTAAGTACACATGATCCACCTGCCCCAGGAAATGCTGGATGGCAGCGAAAAGCGTGTCTTTATCCTGTAAGTGAAAAGCATCAGCGCTTACATAGGTAGCGCCTTCTTCGCCGGCGATATTGAACAGCTGGCGGGTGTTGCTGTTCTTCTGGATGCCCAGTGCGAGATAGTTAAAAGGTTGTGCAGTTTGTTTGGCGTCCTGCGCGAGCTGCCAGAAGCCGGTGCCGGAGCTGGGCCCTTCTTCGCCGGGCACGCGGATATCGAAATGCGCGTCGAAGTTGATGAAGCCGGCATGGCCCTGCTGCTGTTGCGCATATTGACTGATACTACGGGCATGGCCATACGTAATTTCGTGGCCGCCACCCAGCAATACAGGCAGGTATCCTGCGAGGAGCAGGGCTTTCACGGCTTCGGTGAGCATCTCCTGCGCGCCTTCAAGGTCGTTATTGATGCAGCGGATATCGCCGGCATCCAGCAGAATGGTGTTGTCGCTGAAGTGTGCCGGGAAATTGGCGACGGCCTTGCGTAAGGCGGCAGGGCCTGCGGCAGCGCCGGTTCTGCCTTTGTTGCGGCGCACGCCTTCATCGCTGGCGAAGCCGAGCAAGGCAACGCCTTTCTGTTCTGCTGCGAGTGCCGGCAATGGCGCCGCGAGCAGGTCTACGGGTTTTATTACCTGGTGCCAGCGCAACAGATCTGCGTCGGCGCCATCATTGCGGCCGGTCCAGCTGTCGGCGGTAGCGGCCTGATAGTAATCTTTTGTTATTGCCATTATCTTATGGTTTCTCCTTTTTTCCACACCATAGCGGGTTTCATCTTACCCTGATAATATAGGATATCCCGGTAGTCGTTGGTGGGATATGCCTGCATATCAGCGATGAAGCCTGTTGCGAGCTGACCGGCATGTTGCAACTGTAAGGCAGGCGCCGCCCTGAAAGTGAGGGCAGACAACACTTCTGCGGTAGACAGCTTTTCTGCGGCGCTCATCACAGCGGCCTGTATGAGCAGATCGCCCATGGGAGCAGATCCCGGGTTCCAGTCGCTCGCGATGGCTACGCAGGCGCCTGCATTGAGCAGTTTGCGTGCGGGTGCATAATGCATGCCGAGCCCTAATGATGCTCCCGGCAAAACTACGGCAACAGTATCGGATTTGGCGAGCAGCGCTATCTCCTTATCGGTGCTGGCTTCGAGGTGATCCGCAGAAAGAGCGCCTGCTTCCACTGCTACTGTGGCGCCGCCAGCACTGAACTGATCTGCATGCACCGTAGCTGCAAAGCCTTGCTGCATGGCCTGTTTCAGAAAAGTGGCTGCCGCAGGAACTGAGAACGCCGTTTCTTCAATGAAGATATCCACACGGTTAGTGAGTTGTTCTGCTTTGAGCACAGGCTGGAGCTCTTGCAGTATCCAGTTGAGATAAGCTTCTTCTGTGCCTTCATAGTCGCGCGGTTTCATATGTGCCGCCAAACAGGTAGGTACCAGGGTAGCCGCCGTATGTTGCCCTGCCTGGCGGATCGCTTGCAGCATCTTGATCTCATTGGCCATATCCAGCCCGTAACCGCTTTTCACCTCGATGGTGGTCACCCCTTCGCGGAGGTGGCGTTCGGCGCGGGCTACCACGCCCTCTGTAAGAGTAACGGTGTCGGCTATACGCGTTTTAGTGACAGAGTCCCAGATACCGCCGCCAGCGCGGGCAATCTCGAGATAAGACTTACCGGCGATACGCATGGCATAATCGCGGTTGCGGGTACCGCCGTAACAGATATGCGTGTGGCAATCGATAAACCCGGGGAGCAATACCATCGGTTCATCGATGAACAGTTTCTCCTCATCCGGAAATTGATGTGCCAGTGTTTTATAGTCACCGATCTCCCTGATCTTTCCATCTGCAATAAGAACGCCCGCATCAGGAATGACAGGCAATTGTTCATCCTGCAATGCGCCTTTCAGCGGCAGGCCGCTCATGGGGAGTATCTGGGCAAAAGGACCGATTAACATAGTGTGGTGGATTAGAGCGAAGTTTGTCTTACTCAGGATTATTTTGATTGAAAGGATTACCAGGATTTTTTTATCAGGATTTTTAAGGATTCGCGAAGATCAAATCGAAAATCCTGATTTAATCTTTATTAATCCCGATAAAAAAATCCTGGTAATCCTTTCAATCAAAATAATCCTGAGTAAGACAAACTTCGCATGTACTAAATTCTTATACCAAATTTATCCGCCCACTCACCGGCTTTTTCGTAGCCGGCGTCGGTATGGCGGAAGATGCCGAGCGCGGGGTCGTTGAAGAGTACGCGGGAAAGGCAGGCTGCGGCGCGGTCGGTGCCATCGGCAAGAACAACCATGCCGGCGTGCTGGGAATAGCCCATGCCTACGCCGCCACCGTGATGGAAGGATACCCAGGTAGCGCCGCCGCCGGTATTGGCCATGAGGTTGAGCAGGGTCCAGTCGCTGACAGCATCAGAGCCATCTTTCATGGATTCTGTTTCCCTGTTGGGAGAGGCCACAGAGCCACAGTCGAGGTGATCGCGGCCGATCACGATGGGCGCTTTCACTTTGCCGCTGCGTACCAGTTCGTTGAAGATGAGACCTGCTTTTTCACGCTCGCCGAGGCCCAGCCAGCAGATACGGGCAGGCAGGCCCTGGAAGGCCACCTTTTCCTGCGCTTGTTTGAGCCAGTTGATCAGCGCGGTATTTTCAGGGAAAGCCTCCATCAGCGCGCGATCGGTGGTGTAGATATCTTCGGGATCGCCGGAGAGCGCCACCCAGCGGAAAGGCCCTTTTCCTTCGCAGAACAAAGGACGTATATACGCCGGCGTGAAACCGGGGAAATTAAAGGCGTTGGGCTCGCCGCCTTCACGCGCAAATTCGCGGAGGTTGTTGCCGTAGTCGAAAGTAACAGCGCCTTTCTTTTGCATATCCAGCATGAAGCCTACATGGCGCGCCATGCTCTTCAGCGATAATTTACGGTATTGTTCCGGATCTTTCTTACGCAGGTCCAGCGCGGCTTGCAGCGACATACCATTTGGTATGTAACCATTGATCGGATCGTGCGCAGAGGTTTGATCGGTGAGGATATCGGGGATGATGTTGTCTTTCAATAATCTCTCCAACATATCACCCGCATCGCTGACAAGACCGATGGAAAGCGCTTCGCCCTTGGCTTGTGCCTCTTTGGCCCATTGGATGGCTTCTTCGTAGGAATGCGTCATACGATCGATGTAGCGGGTATCGATCCTCTTCTGGATGCGGGAGGCGTCTACATCTGCGCCGAGGAATACGGCGCCGGCCATGGTGGCGGCAAGCGGCTGTGCGCCTCCCATCCCGCCGATGCCGGCAGTTACGAGCAGTTTGCCTTTGAGGCTACCGCCAAAATGCTGACGGCTGCATTCCATAAAGGTTTCGTAGGTGCCTTGCAGGATACCTTGCGTGCCGATGTAGATCCAGCTGCCGGCGGTCATCTGGCCGTACATCATCAATCCTTTTGCGCGCAATTCGTTGAAATGCTCCCAGGTGGCCCATTTCGGCACGAGGTTGCTGTTGGCCAGCATCACGCGGGGCGCCTGCGGATGCGTGCGTACCACGCCCACCGGTTTTCCGGATTGTACCAGCAGGGAGTGGTCATCATCCAGCTGTAATAATATTTCGATGATCTTTTGCAGTGCCTCGCGATTGCGGGCAGCCTGACCGATGCCGCCGTAAACGACCAGCTCCTCAGGGTTTTCAGCTACTTCATGATCGAGGTTGTTGAGCAGCATACGCAGCGGAGCTTCCGTTTGCCAGGATTTCGCATGCAGCTGTGCGCCGCGCGGCGCCTTGTAATGCGGATGCGCCGCAAATGTTTTAATAAAGTCCGAACTGGTCATGGTAAATGCCGTTTAAGGGTAATTGATGCTGTGTCGCGGCTTCGTTGGCTACGCGCACAAGTGATTGATCGGTGATGATTTGATGCAGGGCCGCAATATCATAAGCGAAGATGCGGTCTTTATTAGCGAAAGATACTTTCTCACGGGTGTAGCGATGCACGGCTTCGAGTACCGGGCCTGATTTGAGCGGGCGGCGGAAATCCACTGCCTGCGCGGCATACAGCAGCTCGATGGCGAGGATATATTCAAGGTTGCCGATCACCTGGTTAAGCTTACGGCCGCTGATGGAACCCATGGATACGTGGTCTTCCTGGCCTAATGAGGTGGGCACGCTGTCGGCGCTGGCGGGGAAACAGAGGGTTTTGTTTTCTGTTACCAGTGCGGCGGTGGTGTATTGCGGTATCATGAAACCGGAGTTGAGTCCGGCGTCTTCGATGAGCAGTTTGGGAAGTCCGTATCTTCCTTCGATCATCATGTAGCAACGTCTGTCGGAGATGTTGCCCAGTTCCGCGGCCGCTATGGTGGCGTAATCCAGCGGGAGCGCCATGGGCTGTCCGTGGAAGTTGCCGCCGCTGATGGTATCTTCAGCGGTGAAGATGATCGGGTTATCTGTTACGGCATTCAGCTCGATGGTGGTGAGTTGTGCGAGGTGCAGCCATGCGGTGCGGGAGGCGCCATGTACCTGCGGCATACAACGCAGGGAGTAAGGGTCTTGCACGCGGCCACAGTCTACATGCGAGGCCATGATCTCACTGTTATCCAGCATGGTTTTGAGGCGGTGCGCTACCAGCTGGTTTCCCGGGAAAGGCCTGATGGCGTGCAGTCTGGGATCAAAAGGTTTTGCGGTGCCCATGAGTCCTTCGAGGGAGAGTGCGCCGATAATATCTGCTGCTTCAAGCGCGTTATGCAGGCGCTGCACGGCTTTCACGGCAAAGGCGAGGATGAACTGCGTGCCGTTGATGAGCGCGAGGCCTTCCTTTGGGCCCAGTACTACGGGTTGCATTTGTTCCTGTTGCAGCACCTGCTGCATATCGGTAACTTGTCCTTTATACCACACTTTTCCGAGGCCGATGAGCGGGAGGAAGAGATGCGATAAAGGCGCCAGGTCGCCGGAGGCGCCCACAGAGCCTTTTTCAGGCACCAGCGGCGTAACGCGGTTTTCGATATGCCAGATGATACGTTCCAGCGTAGAGAGAGCGGCGCCGGAATAACCCTGTGCCAGCGCATGTACTTTGGTGATGAGCATGATGCGCGCGATCTCTTCGGGGATGCTTTCTCCCACGCCTACACTGTGGCTTTGCAGGATATTGTATTGCAAGGCACGGGTATCGGCTTCCGATATTTTGGTATCGCAGAGCGGGCCGAAGCCGGTATTGATACCGTACACCGTGGTATGTTGTGATACGATGGTTTGTACATTCTCCTGGCTGGCTTTGACGCGCGCCACCGCTTCCGGCGCCAGCACAGCCCTGGTTTTGCCGGCAGCGATATCCAGCACGGCGCCAACCGTGAGATGATCTGTACCGTATTTAAAAACGTCGTTCATGGGTATTGAATTAAGATGATGGTGTATGATCAGAGTTGTGATTTTATTCTTTCAGATAAAGACGATTGCTGTACCGATTGTTCGATCTGCGCGATCGCTGCGAGCACTTGCTGACTTTGTTTATGTTCTTCCACCAGTTGCTCCATAGCGGCGGTGATGGCTTTCCATACGGGCTGCACCTGGTGCAGCAGCTCCTCTCCTTTTTTGGTGAAGGCTACGAGCTGACGGCGGCCGTCGTCCTTGCAGGGCGCGGTTTTCATCAGCCCTTTCTTTTTGAGATTGTTGACCATCTGACTAACGGCAGAATGGGAGATCTCCAGTTGTTCGGCGATATCGATCATGGGCATGGACTGCTCACGGGAAAGGAGGTAGAATACCGGAAACCAGCTGGCATCAAATGCGATGCCTTTCTGTTCGTATACTTTGTTGACCTCCATCAGGAAGTATTCACTGAGTCTGCGCAGCCTGCTGCCAAATATCAAATAGCCTAACGACGAATAAAAAGACATGTATAGATGTTTTGTACGAACCAATTATGTTCCCCTACCAATATGTTGCCCCTACGGGGCAAGGACGTTTGATATCATTGCGTTGCTACCAATATGCTGGTCCTATGGGCCAATTATGTTAGCGCTTATATAATTGCCCCCTCAGGGGCAACATATTGGTAGAACGATGAGATCAGCTCTGCATCTTCTCATCTCTCTCTCATCAAAATTATATAAGCGCTTATACAATATTAGGAAAAAAATTAAAAACTACCTCCTCTTCCGGAAAATCTCCGAAAAAATCCGTAATTCTTAATTCCTAATTCGTAATTTATTTCTGCTGCTTTTTGCGGGTATCGAACCAAACGGGCGATTGATCAGTAACATCGCCGTTGTAGTTGATAAAAAGCTCTTCCCCTTTACGGATATCGCGGCGGGTAACGATGCTCATGGTTTCGGCATCAAAGTCCATCTCATATTCACAGTTGGGATTATAGTCGTGATTATAGATAGAACAGAAGCCCAACGCAATACAGGAACGGGTTTCCCTTACACCCCACAGGAAAATGTAGTTGTGCAGCTTGGTGGTGTCGACAATAGAAGTATCGTCATTGGAGAGCACTAATACAGGTGATGTTTCGATCCTTGTGCCGGCGGGGATCTTTTCAGTGGTGAACACTCCCCTGCCTTTTCCTTTTGACTTATCGATGTACAAGTACGGCTTTATCATAGCGCTAATTCATATAAAAGAAGGCGTAAAGTAAAGTTAAAGCAAGAAGTTATCAAAATCATGTTGAAAAATTTTAGGTTTGCGGCCCGAAAGGGAATCTGAACCATCCACCTGACAAGTGATATGATCAATTATAATCCGAAAGACTGGTTTACGTTTATCTTCCGCATTCACAAGGCTGATACTGTACGGAAGCTGTTCCCGATGTTCATTGCCCTGTCTGTTTACTCCGCCATTGTAGCATGGCTGGAGCTGGAGGTATGGCATTTGTCGAAGAACAGCGCTATCAGCAATATCTCCATGATGCACGGTTTGCTGGGCTTCGTGATCTCCCTGCTGCTGGTATTCCGTACCAATACGGCCTATGACCGCTGGTGGGAAGGACGCCGCCAATGGGGCACGCTGGTGAACAGCAGCCGCAATCTGGCTATCAAGCTGCAAGCCATGCTACCAGCGGACAACGTGGCAGCGCGGGAATGGTTCCGGGTGATGATCCCCAACTACGCCTTCAGCCTCAAGAACCACCTCCGCCAAACCTGGATACCGGAAGAGATGGAAGCCATCCCCGGAGAAGCGCCATGGACGCCGGATACCGGCAAACATATCCCGAACCAGCTGGCGGCCCGCATCATGCACAAAACCATGGAACTGGTGAGCGCCGGGCAGCTCAATGGCGACCAGCTCATCGTGATCAACAATGAACTGCAATCCTTTACAGAGATCTGCGGCGCCTGCGAGCGTATTAAAAATACGCCCATCCCGTTTTCCTATTCTGTATTTATCAAAAAATTCATCTTCTTCTATATCATGTCCATGCCTTTCGGATATGTATTCACATTGGGCTATCTGTGCATCCCCATGATCGTGTTCATCTTCTTTGTGCTGGCCAGTCTGGAGCTGATCGCCGAAGAGATCGAAGACCCTTTCGGGAAAGATGCCAACGACCTGCCTACGGATACGATCTGTAATAACATAAGGTTACATGTAGGAGAATTATTGGCCTAGGCCTTTTTTGATACGGGTATTAACTTATTTTCGCTGATAGAGTCAATTTTTACATGGAAAACGAAGCATTACTGGAAAAATTCAGGGAACTGGCGGATGAGAAAAACTACCGCGAGTTAACCGTATACCTGGATGACCAGCTGATCACAGATATCGCTGAGCTGATCCACGAAGTCCCGGACGAGGCAGATGTTATCATCAACAATCTGTCGATAAGCCGGGCTGCGGCGGCTTTCCGTATCCTCGACTTCCCGCTGCAGGAAGATATGATCAGGTTGTTATCCCCCTCCAAGATTGCAGAGCTGATGAACGAACTGCCGGCGGATGACCGTACGGCTTTCCTGGAGGAGCTTCCCAGCGAAGCGGTGAAAGAGCTGATCAAGCTGCTCGATCCGGAAGAACGACGCATTACCTTGTCGCTGCTCGGTTACAAGGAAAACAGCGTGGGCCGTATCATGACGCCGGACTACATCGCCGTGCGGGAAGAATGGTCTGTACGCCAGGTGCTGGACTATATCCGCGAGCATGGCCGCGACAGTGAAACCATCGACGTGATCTATGTGATCGATCAGCACGGCCACCTGCTGGACGACTTCCGTATCCGTGAATTCCTGCTGGTATCGGCCGATACCGTGGTACATACCCTGATGGATGACCGCTTCGTATCGCTCCATGTAAATGATGACCAGGAAGAAGCGATACAGGTGTTCCGGATGGAAAATCGTGTAGCCTTGCCCGTTGTAGACGACCAGGGCGTACTGCTCGGTATCGTTACTATCGACGATATGTTGTGGATCGCCAATGAAGAACATACTGAAGATATCCAGAAGATCGGTGGTACCGAGGCTTTGGACGAGCCTTACCTCGATATGCCCCTGCTCAAACTGATCAAGAAAAGAGTAGGCTGGCTGGTAGTGCTGTTCATCGGCGAGATGCTAACGGCAACGGCTATGGGATTTTTTGAAGACGAGATCGCGAAAGCCGTAGTGCTGGCCCTGTTCGTGCCATTGATCATTTCCAGTGGCGGTAACAGCGGCTCACAGGCCTCCACGCTGATCATCCAGGCCATGGCCCTGGGCGAGATCAGCCTCGGCGACTGGTGGCGCGTTATGCGCCGCGAGATCATCTCCGGCCTGCTGCTCGGCAGTGTGCTGGGAACGATCGGTTTTATACGTATCCTGCTCTGGAATTCTTTCTTCCATACTTATGGAGAACATACTGTCTTAATCGGCACCACCGTTGGCTTCTCGCTGATCGGTGTAGTATTATGGGGCACCCTCTCCGGCTCCATGCTGCCGCTCGTACTGAAAAAGCTGGGCGCCGACCCGGCCACTTCTTCTGCCCCCTTCGTAGCCACCCTCGTGGATGTAACCGGATTGCTGATCTACTTCTCCGTAGCCTATACCATGATGAAAGGCATCCTTTTGTGATGTAGGGATTTAGGAATTTACGGATTTACGGATTTATAAATTTATAAATCCGTAAATCCGTAAATCCGTAAATTCCTAAATTCTTAAATCCGTAAATCAAAAAATCCCTACATCACAAAATTCTCAGTTGGCGTAGGCTTACGCTGTCGCGGTATTTGCGGATGATGAACAGGCGGTCGTATTCGGTGGCGCCGATAGAATCCACTGGCGGCCGGGCCCGCAGGCTGCGCATGATAGGAATCAGCGTGTTGGAATGTCCTACCACCAATAATCTTTTGCCCCAGTCTTGATGACGGGAGATCTCATAAATAAGCGATTCGCCAGTAGTATCCGCCATGTAGTAGCAGGTATCAATATGTTTGTATAAACGAAGGCTGTCGGCCGTTTGCAGGCTGCGTTTGAAGCGGGTGATATAAATCTTGTTCAGGCCGGAGTCTTTGAGCATATGATACAAAGCGCCAGCGCGGGCATGGCCTTCCTTTGTGAGGTCGGAGTCTTCCCCGGGATGCTGTTCTGCATGCCGCACCAGGTAAATGGTACCGGTAAGGAAGGTGGTATCCTCTGTAAGCGGCACTGGCACACGTTCCGGCGCTTTCGGCTTACAGGCCGCCAGGATCATGAGGGAAAATATGATAAATGAACAACGCATAATATAAAGTTAAGGCATAGCAGGCAAGTGAGCGCCCATCCAATTTTTGAAGCGGTTAAAGATTAAAACCGTTACATTTATCGCCTAACAAATTAATCAACCGCTATGAGAAAATGGTTTATACCTGCCATTATTTTTTTATCAGCCAATCAACTCTATGCCCAGCAAACAGGCCCGCTGACCGTGGAAAAGATCATGCGGGATCCGAAGTGGATAGGTACCTCTCCAGATAATATTTTCTGGGGGACAGATAACCAGACCGTCTACTTCAGCTGGAACCCCGACAAAAACCTGGCCGATTCCCTGTACCATGCCAGCATCAGGAACAACACGCCACAGAAAGCAGCTGCGGCCGACAGGACGCTGATCAGCGCAAGATCGCGCGGACAGTACAATACCGACCACAGTTTGCTCACCTATGCCTACCGCAACGATATTTATTTGTTAGATGTAAAGACGGGCAAAGAAACCCGCATCACCAATACCACGGCGGCAGAGAGTAGCCCGGTATTCAGTTTCGGCGGCAAGCAGGTAGTATTCCATCAAGGCAACGACCTCTTTGCCTGGAACCGCGCCGACGGCAGCATTACCCAGCTCACCAACTTTGAAGCCGGCAGCAAACCGCCCGCCGAGAAAGAAGAAAAAGATAAAGGCAACGACCAGGAGAAATACCTGAAAGCCCAGCAACTAGAACTATTGCAGATCGTACGCGACAGGAAAGCCAAAGCCGATGCCGCCAAAGCCTTCAACAAGGCCTATGAGCCCAAAACCTTGCGGCCCCTGTATCTCGACAATAATAACCTCAACGATGTAACGATCAGTCCTGACGGCCGTTTCATCGTTTGGCGCACCTACCACGCACCCAAAGATGCCAAAAGCACCATCGTACCTGATTATGTGACGGCCAGCGGTTTCACTACGGATATCCATAGCCGTGAGAAAGTAGGCGCACCACAGGGCAGCTTCAGCACTTTTGTGTACGACCGCGAAAAAGATACCGTACTGCCAGTAGCCACCAATACGCTTCCCGGCATCAAGGATCAGCCTGACTACGTAAAGGACTATACGAAAAAAGATACCCCTGCAGTAAGGGAAGTGATCATCAATGGCCCTTACTGGTCCGAGCAGGGTACGCACGCTATAGTGGATATCCGTTCGCAGGACAACAAAGACCGCTGGATCGCGCTGCTGGATGGCGCTACCGGCAAGCTCACCACGCTAAACCGCCAGCGCGACGAGGCCTGGATCGCCGGTCCCGGCATCGGCTGGAGCATGGGCGGCGCCAACCTCGGCTGGATCGATGAAAACACCTGCTGGTACCAATCAGAAGCCAGCGGCTATTCTCATCTCTATACCACCACCATATCCGGCAATACCAAACAGCTCACCAGCGGTAATTACGAGGTACAGGATGCACAGCTCTCCCGCGATAAAAAATATTTCTATATCTCCACCAATGAAGTGCATCCCGGCGAAAAGCAATATTATCGTATAGCCGTGACCGGTGGCAAGGCAGAGCGGATCACCACCATGGAGGGCGCCAACGAAGTGACCATCTCCCCGGACGACAAATGGATCGCCTTCCGTTATTCTTATTCCAACAAACCCTGGGAGCTATACGTGCAACAGAACATACCGGGTTCCAAAGCGATACAAATCACCCACCAGGCCACCAGCGAGGAATTCCGCAGCTATCCATGGCGCGATCCGCAGGTGATCACTTTCAATGCGCGCGACAACCAGCCGGTATATGCCCGCGTGTATACCCCCGACCCCGCGAAGAAGAACGGCGCTGCCGTGATATTCGTACACGGCGCCGGCTACCTGCAGAATGCGCACAAATGGTGGAGCAACTATTTCAGGGAATATATGTTCCACAACCTGCTGGCCGATAAAGGCTATACCGTGATGGATATCGACTACCGCGGCAGTGCGGGCTATGGCCGCAACTGGCGTACGGGCATCTATCGCTATATGGGCGGCAAAGACCTCGACGATGAAGTAGATGCAGCAAAATATCTGGCAGAGAAATTGGGAGTAGATGCCAAACGTATCGGGATCTATGGCGGCAGCTACGGCGGCTTTATGACGCTGATGGCCATGTTCACCAAACCCGGCGCCTTCGCGGCCGGAGCGGCCTTACGCTCCGTCACCGACTGGGCGCATTACAATCATGGTTATACCAGCAATATCCTGAATGAACCATTTACCGACAGTATTGCTTATATTCGCTCTTCTCCGATCTATTTTGCGGAGGGCCTGAAAGGCAGGTTGCTGATGTGTCATGGAATGGTGGATACCAATGTGCATTTCGAGGATATCGTGCGCTTGTCGCAACGCCTCATTGAACTGGGCAAAAACAACTGGGAACTGGCCGTATTCCCCGTAGAGGATCACGGTTTCACCACCCCCAGCAGCTGGACCGACGAATATAAACGGATATTGAAACTGTTTGATGAAACATTAAAATAATTTACGGATTTTTTGATTTACGGATTTTTTGATTGGTGGAAAGGGAAATATTATAAAAAGCAGAATATTGCCGTTTCCACAAATTCGAAAATTCGTCAATCAAAAAATTCCTAAATATCAAAAGGGAATACAGTGAATAATGAAGCGGATGTTAACAAATGTTGATATCTGTTTACAGGTTCACTGTATTCCCTTTTTCATTTTTACTTTACAGATAGTAGACACGCGATAAATACAGAACTATTTTACCATTATCTGATACCATTTTAACCATATTTGCGATATTGCATTGAATAAAACCTCACCAAAAATCAAAACGTATGTGTGGAATTGTTGCTTATATCGGGCAGCGCGAAGCCTATCCGGTAGTATTGAAAGGCCTTAAAAGACTGGAATACCGTGGTTACGACAGTGCTGGCGTAGCCATCATCAACAACGGGTTGCAGGTATACAAGAAAAAAGACAAAGTAGCCGCCCTGGAAGAATATGCTGCCGGCAAGGATATGCGCAGTCATGTGGCCATCGGACATACCCGCTGGGCCACTCACGGCGAACCCTGCGACCGTAATGCCCACCCCCATGTATCCGGCAATGGCAAGCTGGCCATGGTACATAATGGCATCATCGAGAACTATGTGCAGCTCAAACAGGAACTGATCAACAAAGGACACGTATTCCAAAGCGATACCGACACCGAAGTACTGCTGCATTTCATCGAAGAGATCAAAAACAGCAACCAGTGCCCGCTGGAAGAAGCCTTGCGCATCGCGCTGAAACGCGTAGTAGGCGCCTATGTGATCGTATTGCTCGATGAAGACAATCCCGATACCCTCATCGCTGCACGCAAGGGCAGTCCGCTCGTGATCGGCGTTGGCAAAGGAGAACACTTCCTCGCCTCCGATGCCTCTCCCATCATCGAATACACCAAAGAAGTAGTATATGTGAACGACTACGAGATTGCCATCATCAAAGCCGATGAGCTGATCCTCAAAAATATTTCCAACGAACGTCAAACGCCGTATATCCAGAAGCTGGATATGGAGCTGGCCGCCATCGAGAAGGGCGGTTACGACCACTTCATGCTCAAAGAAATTTTTGAGCAACCGCAAACAATTTTCGACAGCCTGCGCGGCAGGCTCGATGCGAAGAAAGGCACGCTCACACTGGGCGGTATCCGCGAGCATATGGACCTCCTGAAGAATGCCAACCGCATCATCATGGTGGCCTGTGGCACCTCCTGGCATGCCGGTCTGGTAGCGGAATACATGATAGAAGAATTGTGCCGCATCCCGGTAGAAGTGGAATACGCCTCCGAGTTCCGCTACCGTAACCCGGTAGTAGGTAAAGGCGACGTGATCATCGCGGTATCACAATCCGGCGAAACAGCCGATACGCTCGTAGCCATGGAAAGCGCTAAAGAAAAAGGCGCTATCATCCTCGGCGTTTGTAACGTAGTGGGATCGTCTATTGCAAGGCTTTCTCACGGTGGCGCCTATACGCATGCAGGCCCCGAGATCGGAGTGGCCAGCACCAAGGCTTTCACAGCGCAACTGGCCGTACTGGCGCTCATCGGCCTGAAAGTAGCCATGGAAAAAGGCAGCATCACCACGCAACGTTTCCAGCACCTGCTCGATGAACTGGAACAGATACCCGACAAAGTAGCCACCGCACTGAAACTGAACGACCAGATAAAACAGATCGCCGGAAAATATAAAGATGCCCGCGATTTTCTGTATCTCGGCCGTGGCTATAACTTCCCCGTAGCGCTGGAAGGCGCGCTCAAACTCAAAGAGATCTCTTATATCCACGCAGAAGGCTACCCCGCCGCTGAAATGAAACATGGCCCCATCGCACTGGTAGACGAGCACCTGCCCGTAGTGATCGTAGCCACCAAAGACAGCTTCTACGAAAAGATCGTTTCCAACATACAGGAGATCAAAGCCCGCAAAGGCAAAGTGATAGCGGTTGTTACCGAAGGCGATCAAACCATCCCGCCCATGGCAGATGATGTCATCTTCGTACCCGCAGCAGATGAACTCGTAGCACCGATCATCTCCGTTATTCCTTTGCAATTGCTCGCGTATCACATCGGCGTATCAAAAGGCTTTGATGTGGACAAACCAAGAAACCTGGCGAAGAGCGTAACTGTTGAATAAGTTTTTGAATCCTGAACTACGCGATGTTAAATTTTTATGCTGCCTGCAGGCAGCATAAAAATTTAACATCGCGTAGTTCCCAAATGTGGCCAATTCCATGAACAACATCCGCAAAATGCCCCTCAGCGAACTGGGGTACCGTTTTATTGAAACTACACTGCCTAAAGGAAAAGATGAGTACTACCTCCGCAATGAACAATGGCAGCGCCAGGATCAGTACCGGCAACTGACCGCCTCGGAAATTGAAGCACTGGTACGCAACGACAACACCTCTGATAACTGGAATAATATCTTTGTCTCGCACGAATTTAATCCGCAACTGGTGCAACACTGCCACTTCTTCGGCATGGTACGCATCGGTAAACTGGAACCTTATTATCTCGAATTTCATAATCTCCGCCTGCCTGTAGGCCTCTATAACAGCACCATCTGCGCCTGCGATTTCGGCGACAACGTAGTAGTGCACAATGCCAACTATCTCTCCCACTACATCCTCGGTAATGAAGTGATAGTTGCCAATGTCAACGAAATGGCCACCACCGATTACGCCAAATTCGGGAATGGCATCATCAAAGAAGGCGAATCAGAAAACGGCCGCATATGGATGGAGCTGTGCAATGAAAACGGCGGCAGGAGCGTAATGCCCTTCGATGGCATGCTCCCCGGCGACGCCTACCTCTGGACCCGCTACCGCGATGATGCCCAACTACAACAACAGTTTAAAGTATTCACCGAAAAACAATTCGATAAACGCCGCGGCTACTATGGCATGGTAGGCGACCGTACCGTGATCAAGAACTGCAAGATCATCAAGGATGTCACCATCGGCAGTGATGCCTACCTCAAAGGCGCCAACAAACTCAAGAACCTCACCATCAATTCCAGCGCGGAAGCCGCCTCTCAGATCGGCGAAGGCTGCGAACTGGTAAATGGTATCATCGGCTACGGCTGCCGCGTATTCTACGGCGTAAAGGCCGTACGCTTTGTGATGGCTTCCCACTCACAACTGAAATACGGCGCAAGGCTCATTAACTCCTATCTCGGCAACAATGCCACCATCTCCTGCTGCGAAGTGCTTAACTCATTGATATTTCCGGCACATGAGCAACACCATAACAACTCTTTCCTCTGTGCAGCGCTCATCATGGGACAGAGCAATATGGCGGCAGGCGCTACTGTAGGCTCCAATCACAACTCACGCGGCGCCGACGGCGAAATCATTGCGGGGCGCGGCTTCTGGCCCGGCCTCTGTGTGAGTCTCAAACACAATTCACAGTTTGCCTGCTTCACACTGATATCGAAAGGGAACTATATGTCGGAACTCAACATCAACATCCCTTTCAGTCTCATCGTCAATGATGAACACAGCAACACCCTGCGCATCATGCCCGGCTACTGGTTCATGCACAACATGTACGCCATCGCCCGCAACTCCTGGAAGTATGTAGACCGCGACAAACGCAATGATAAAACACAACTGATAGAATACGATTACCTCGCACCGGATTCCGTAGAAGAGATGTTCCACGCGCTGGCCATCATGGAAACCGCCACCGCCAAGGCCTGGTACGCCCTGCCGGAGAACGCATCCAAAAAGATACTAACGGAAAAGGACCTACGAAAAAAAGGTAAGGAGCTCTTACTGCAACAACCGGAGGTAGTAGCGCAGCTCACCATCCTCGGCGAAGGCATGGAGAACAGCAGCCGCAAAGCGCAGCTGCTGAAGGTACACAAAGCCTATCCTATCTTCCGTGAACTGATCGTTTTATATGGTATCAAAAATATCATGGCGGCCAACAAGCCTTCTTTCCTGGCTCTGCAAGCTGCGCTGAAAGGCGCCAAACGTGAGCCCTGGCTCAATATCGGCGGACAGCTCATGAAAGCGGAAACAGTTGATACGCTGAAAACAAAGATCAAAAAGAACCGCATTTCCAGCTGGCCACAGTTGCATGAAGCCTACCGCGAAGCAGGCAACGAATATGCGGCCGATAAACTTCAGCACGCAGTGGCCAGCCTGCTCGAGATCAAAGAAGTGCCGCTGAAAAACTTCACGCCCGCCGACCTCGCACAGTGGCTGCAAGACAGCATCCAGACAATGGAATGGATCACCGCCGGCATCCATCATTCCAGGGAAAAGGATTACAAAAATCCCTTCCGCAAAATGACGTATAGCAGCGACAAAGAAATGAATACCGTATTGGGCAGCCTGGAAGATAACAGCTTCATTAACCAGACAATGAACGATCTTGCAGATTATAAAACCCGTGTACGCAAAATCATTAACGAATGGGAACTGTAGAAAAAGTCCGCTGTGGCTGGGGCACTAAAGACCAGCTCTATATGGACTACCACGATCATGAATGGGGTATTCCCAATCACGACGATCAGCATCTTTTTGAAATGCTCTGCCTGGAAGGCGCGCAGGCGGGCCTCAGCTGGCACACCGTACTGGTGAAAAGAGAAAATTACCGCAAAGCCTTCGATCACTGGGATGCTAAAAAGATCGCGAAATACGATGAACAGAAGATCGAAAAGCTGATGGAAAATCCGGGCATCATCCGCAACCGTCTCAAGATAAATGCGGTAGTATCCAATGCCAAAGCCTTTCTTGCCGTACAAAAAGAATTTGGCAGCTTCGATAAATACATTTGGTCATTTGTGCAACACAAACCCATCGTCAACCATTTCAAATCCCTGAAAGAGGTGCCCGCCAAAACACCCATCTCCGACGCCATGAGCAAAGACCTGCTCAAACGCGGATTCAAATTCGTTGGCTCCACCATCTGCTACGCTTATATGCAGGCCACCGGCATGGTGAATGACCACATAACCAGCTGCTGGCGAAGGTTGTCTTAGCTCAGGATTAAAGGATTGAAAGGATTACCAGGATTTTTTTACAGGATTTTAAAGGATTCGCGAAGATCAAGTTGATATGATCTTCGCGAATCCTTTAAAATCCTGTAAAAAAATCCTGGTAATCCTTTCAATCCTTTAATCCTGAGCTAAGACAACCTACTCGATGAGGATTTCGCTCAAAGCAGGGTTTTTGACCAGCGTTTTATCCGTCAATGTGTTCAGGAAAAAGTAGAGCTGCCGTTTTTCCATATCAGATAGCGGGATGCCGTTCTTCACGAGGGGATCGGTGCTGGTGGTGACTTTTACGCCGTGGTCGTAGAAGTCGAATACCTGGAAGATATCGAAGTAGCGGCCATCGTGCATATAGGGAGAGCTGACGATGATATTGCGTAAGGAAGGCACTTTGAATTTGATGTAATCAGCTGTGTTCTGGGTGATGCGCATGCGGCCTACATCATTGAGACCAGGGATGTAAGGCAGGCCATTGCTGCGGTAGCTGAGATCGGTGAACAGCGGCTCTTTGTGGCAGGCCGCACACTTTTGTTGATAGATGGCATAGCCGGCCGCTTCTTCTGCATCGAAGTGTACGCCGGGCTCTTTACGCATTACGCTATCATATTTGGAATTGAAGGATACCATGGTGGCCACAAACTGTGTGATAGCCCGAAACATGCGCTGGCTGGTGATTTCCTCCGTGCCGAAAGCATCCTTGAACCGCTTCCGGTATTTGGGATCGGCCTGCATTTTGGCAAGCAGCTCTTTCAGGTCTACCCCCATTTCGTTAGGATCGGTGAGCGGCGTAAGTGGCTGTATCTCGAGATTGTTGACACCCCCATCCCACATAAATTCTTTCTGCCAGATCATGTTGAAGATTACAGGTACCGAGCGGTTACCCTGGCGGCCTCCCACCCCATGACTCAAACTATGATCAAAATGACCGAATGCGGCAAACTGCTGGTGACAGAAGCCGCAGGATACGGTACTGTCGCGCGAGAGGCGGAAATCATAGAACAGGTAACGCCCCAGGGCGATGCCTTGTTTGGTCAGCGGATTCTGGGAAAAATTATAGACTGGCGGCGGAAATCCTGCCGGCAGCTGTAAAGTATAGGGTTCTGGCGCGGTGCTGCCGCTTCCGCCATTGCCTTCTTTTTTACAGGCATGTACGAAAATCAGTAAGAGGCATAATGCCCCGGCCATATACCATGCTTTATGACGCATAGGGTTTAATTAGTGATCGCTTTTACACTGAACATCTGTTGATAGTTGGCCGATATCTGCACTGCATCGGGCCCGGGAGCCATGATCACTGCGGCATTTTTGAAACTAACGGTAAAGGGCGTATGAAACCATTTGCCGGCGTCGGCCTGTATATTCACTTTCGGTTGTTTGCCGGTAGCCACGATTACCGGCTGGGGAAAGGCCAGGGCGGCTGTCCGTAGCGCATTGTAAGGACCTTTGAACCCGCCGATGTGGAACAGGAATTCATGCGTGGGGGAATTGATCACGGGAGAATTGCCCTCCATCTGCGCCATAATATAACCGCTGTTCCAGCTCCAGAACAGTCCGTTCTCGGGCGCCAGGGCGCCTGTTTGCGCGCCGCTCATATTATGCAGGCTATCCACCCCGATCAGGAAACGGATGCCATTGTAGGTGCCAATGGGCACGCTGTCCAGCGTAACGAGCCTGGAAGAGTCGTTCGCGTCATCCACGATGAAATAAGCCAGTGGCAAGGTAGTTACGCTATCGTTGCCGGAAAGCAACTGGAAGTTGCTGATATAATAACGGAAACGTTTTACGGTGAAGGCTTCGCCGGCAGTATTCGTATATACGGTATCGTTACGCCGGAGGGGCAGGTTGCCCATGGTATTGGTGAAAGATAATTGCAGTGGGGCCACCTCTTGCGGAGGCGTCACCTGCGAGGTGGTTTCCTTTTTCGAACAGGCCGCCAAAGCCGCCAGCATACTGCAAATCAACAAGACACGGAAGCCGGGAAAAGTAAAAATCCGCAAAATCATGGTGTCCCCTTTTGTTGCAGGAAGATACGATGATTTTGCGGATAAAGTATTAAATTAACAAGTACGCTTTAGCTGTTTGCAGCATCCAGCTTGTATCCCCTGGAGCCGAACCATACCACCACGGCAAAGCAGATCAGCGGTATGATATAGGCCATTTGAATATTGGAAGCATCAGAAATCAACCCCATCAGCGGTGGGCAGATAGCGCCGCCAACAATGGACATTACAAGCAAGGAAGAACCTATCTTGGTGTCGCCGCCAAGCCCCCGCAATCCGAGTGAAAAGATCGTCGGAAACATGATCGACATAAAGAAAGGCACTGCCAGTATCGCGCCAATGGCCACATAGCCTTTGGTGCTCATGGCTATCAAGATCAGGCATACATTAATGATCCCGTAAATGGTAAGCAATATCTGGGGCTTAACTTTACTCATGAGGAAAGTACCAAAGAAACGGCCTATCATAAAGCCTAGTCCGGCTACCCACCCCAGGAGATTTGCTGCTTCCTTTTCAGGAATACCCGCAGAAAATTTAGCAAAGCGGATGAAGAATGCGTTCACGCCTATCTGCGCACCTACGTAAAAGAATTGTGTTACAACAGCAGCAATGAGATGTTTATGCTTGAAAATGCTACCGCCAGAAGGCGTAGTATCTGCTTCCGGGTCCTTCACTTCCTGGACATCCGGCATCCTGGTTACCATAAACAATATCGCCACCAGTAATACAAACAGGCCAATGATCATATAAGGCATCTTCACAGTAGCGGCTTCACCAGTAAGGTATTGATGGAGCTGATCTGGAGACATAGCAGCTAATTCTGCTTTGCTATGTTCTGTTCCTGAAAGAATAAATTGCGCACCGAGAACGGGGCCTATAACGGCGCCAACACCGTTAAAAGACTGTGCGAGGTTCAAGCGCATGGTAGCAGTTTCAGGACTGCCCAGCACTGTTACATAAGGATTCGCAGCGGTTTCCAGAAATGTGAGACCAGTAGCGATTATGAACAACGCTCCAAGAAATGCCAGGTATTGACCGCTGTTTGCAGCTGGAATAAATAATAAGGCCCCGGCTGCATACAACAGCAAACCGAAGATGATGCCTGCCTTGTAACCGAATTTACGCATGACGGCGCCTGCCGGCAGTGCCATCAGGAAATAAGCCGCAAATACGGAAGAATCAATGAAGGAAGATTGCAGATCGGTGAGCTGACAAGCTTTCTTCAAGTGTGGAATCAACACAGGGCTCAGATTATGGATGAGCGCCCATAAAAAGAATAAACTGGTTACCAGTATAAACGGAAACAGGTAACTGCCCTGCTTCGAGCCTGTATTGGCATTGCTGGTATAGGTGGAATTACTGACTGCGCCTCCGGCCATAACGAAGAGTTTGTGGTCTGGTGATTGAAATGGTATCAGTTGTTGTGGATTGCTGACTAGCTGATGGATCTGTCGAGGTGGGTATAACCTCCGTCAACGTACAATATCTGTCCGGTTGTATGTGAAGACCGCGGCGAGAGCGCAAATACTGTAGTATTGGCGATTTCCTCCGAAGTGGTCATTCTTTTTTCAAATGGAATTTTTGCGGTGATAGCGGCCAGTTTCTCTTTCGGATTAGGTAAAGAGTTGATCCAGGTTTCATACAATGGCGTCCACACTTCTGCGGGTATCACGGTGTTTACGCGGATGGAATGCGGCAGCAGTTCCACTGCCCATTCGCGGGTGAGCGCATTGATAGCGCCTTTGGAAGCCGCATAGCCGGAGGTGTTGCCCTGCCCGGTGGTGGCCACTTTGGAGCCGATATTCACAATACTGCCTTTGCTGGCTTTCAGGTGAGGCAGCGCATAATGTGCGAGGTTGTAATAGTGAGAAAGATTGTTTTGCAGGGATTGCATAAACTTTTCCGGGCTGCCGCTTTCCAGTCCTACGCCATCGTTGGCGCCGGCATTGTTCACAAGACCGTCAATCTTTCCATAAGCAGCGATGGTAGCATCAATAACTTTTTTACAGTCTTCCACCTTTCCCAGTTCCGCTGTCACCGCCAGGGCTTTGCCGCCGGCAGCGATGATATCGCCGGCAGTTTTTTCATTATCGGCGGCATTCCTGCCTGCAATAACAACGGTACCGCCTTCTGCGGCCACCAGCCTGGAAATGGCTTCACCAATACCTTTGGCGCCGCCGGTAACAATAATCACTTTATCCTGTAATCCTAAATCCATGAAGTTCGATTGTTATAGATGATAGAATGAGATGGCATTGCCACCCATTATTTTATTTTTTTCTGAGGGAGATAATTTGTTGATATAATCCGTGACGAGCGCTTTCACTTCGTGGTATTCCGCTGCCAGCAGGCATACGGGCCAGTCGGACCCAAACATCAGCCGGTCGGGGCCGAAGGCTTCCAGGGCCACATCCAGGAAAGGCTCGAAATGCGCCGCCTCCCATTGCTGCCAGTCGGCCTCAGTTACCAGGCCGCTCAGCTTGCAATACACATTGGGAGATTGCGCTATCTTCCTGATATGCTGCGCCCATGCCGTGATATCGCCCGTTTTGAAATAGGGCTTCGCCAGGTGATCCACTACGAGGCGCAGCCCGGGGAACTTCTTCACAAAATGTTCTACCGCTCCTAACTGTTTCGGATATACGAGAATATCATATGTGAAATCATACTGCGACAAGGCCAGTACGCCTCTGCAAAAATCTTCCCGCAACAAAAAGTTGATATCCGGTTCTGCCTGTACGATATGACGGAAACCTTTCAGTTTGGGGAAAGTGGCATAATGCGCCAGCTGTTCCCGCAGGTTGGGAGCGCGGAGATCCGTCCAGCCCACCACGCCTTTGATGAAAGGGTATTGCTCCGCGAGGCCCAGCAGGAAAGCGGTTTCCTGTTCCGACTGATCGGCCTGTACGGCTACGCAGCCATCTACGCCATTGGCCTCCAGCACCGGTTGCAGGTGCTCCGGAAAGAAATCGTTCCGGATCACTTGCATGGAATCATCTATCCACGCATCGCGTACGGGATCAAATTTCCAGAAGTGCTGATGTGCGTCGATGATCATAAAGAAAATATTTTATCCATGAGTACCCACTTCTCCCCTGCTTTGGCCACGGGGATGGCTTGCTGGTATTTCCACATGAGCTGTTCCCATTCCTGTACTTTCGGGTTAGCCGCGTCCATAGCGCCTTTGCGCTCAAAGGAGAAACTGCTGTCCGTTTCCATGATCATGAACAGGCGGTTGCCGGCGCGCCATATTTCCATGGAAATGATGCCGCTGTCGGCGATGCTCTTTTTTATTTCGGGCCATACCTCGCGGTGATATGCTTCGTATTCGCTGATCAGCTGCGGATCATCTACGAGGTCGAGTGCCAGGCAATATCTTGTCATAATGATTATTTATACGCTACTGCCGTTTGGGTGGAAGTACCGAGTCCGTCGATGCCCAGTTCGATCACATCGCCTGGCTTGAGGTATACCTGCGGGTTCATGCCGAGGCCAACGCCGGCGGGCGTTCCGGTGGAGATCACATCTCCCGGGAGCAGGGTCATGAACTGGCTGAGATAAGATACGATGAAAGGCACCTTGAAGATGAAATTGGAGGTGTTACCGTCCTGCATCTTCTTACCATTCACGGTGAGCCATAAACGAAGATTGTTCACATCTTTGATCTCGTCCTGGGTAGCGATCCAGGGGCCCATCGGCGCGAAGGTGTCGCAACTTTTACCTTTTACCCACTGGCCGTTCCTTTCGATCTGGAAGGCTCTTTCGCTGTAGTCGTTGTGCAGGGCGTAACCGGCTACATAGTTGAGCGCATCTTTCTCTTCTACATAAGTAGCTTTCTTGCCGATTACTACGGCGAGCTCCACTTCCCAGTCGGTTTTTTCGCTGTTGCGTGGGATCACGAGGTTATCGTTAGGGCCTACCAGTGCGGTAGTGCTTTTGAAGAAAACAATCGGTTCGGTGGGGATCGCGGCGCCTGTTTCCCTGGCGTGGTCGGCATAGTTCAGGCCGATGCAGATGATCTTAGAAGGGCGTTGTAAAGGCGCGCCAAGGCGGGTACCGTCGGGAATGCGGGTGCATTCGCCGCTATGCTGTGCATACCATTGGCTAAGGCGTTCGATGCCGCCGCTGCCAAAGAATTGTTCGCCATAATCTTCTCCGAAAGCGCTGACATCAAACATGCCGGCTTCTGTTACCACACCCGGTTTCTCTTGTCCCGGTAATCCAAACCTGATCAGTTTCATTTGCTTGTCTTTTTAATTTGTTATGGGTTGCTGTAACGCCGCCGGAGGCAGTGTTACAGCAATAGTTATTTGATATCTTTCAGATGTTCGATTTTCAAACGTCCGTTCTCTACTTTCAGATCCATCACCGCTTCCAGTTTACCGTCTTTGGCCATGGATACATACACATGGTCCTGGCTGGAAGTAGGCTGTACGGTGGGTTTGTAGCCCGCAGGTACCGGCAGGTACATACTTTTTCTTACGCCGCCAAATTCTACATACAGTTCTACTTTATCCGCGGCGGTGCTATCTGGTTTTAACTGCACGATGAAATCTGCGATAATATTACCAGATTGAAAATTCTTTTTATACTCATTGCTGAGGGCGGCGGCAGATGATATTTTACCGAGGCCCATCGTGTTTTCGATATAGCTCCAGATCCTTTCCGGCGGCGCGGTGGCCC
The DNA here is from genome assembly GCF_902167635.1 of Chitinophaga vietnamensis. Classification (GTDB taxonomy): domain Bacteria; phylum Bacteroidota; class Bacteroidia; order Chitinophagales; family Chitinophagaceae; genus Chitinophaga; species Chitinophaga vietnamensis. Next base: position 1,063,196 of record NZ_CABHMS010000001.1, on the reverse strand, counting down.
ACAGTATCTTCAGGTCTTTGCTGGCGCTATCCTGGCTGGCATGGTAATAACGTACGCTGTGATTGGGTTTCAACACGCCGATATAGCAGCTGTTGGGCTTATCCCAGAGCACACGGTACACTTCCGAATCCGATACTTCTTTGAGCACAGGCTGGGAGAAGCTCTTCTCTTTATCTTTACCTTCCAGTACGAATTTGATCGTAATGTCCTGTGTGTCTTTGTCGCGGTTGCCGATGCTTACCTGTACAGAACCTGCCGGTGTGGCTGGTTTCAGCGCGTCTTCCGCTTTCGTTTGTTCGTTACCGTTAGTACTGCTGTTAGAGTGGCAGGAGGTAAATCCCAGCACTGCCAATGCGAGCCAAACACGAAAATGTTGCATGATGGTGTTGAATAATTTAATGATGAATGCAGGAAAGATACGGCATAAGTGCGCACGAAACTACATCTCAACTGTTAATAAATTAATTATTCAGCTTGATAAATCCACCATCGATCGGGTAGTCGCAGCCGGTGATAAACCCTGCTTCATCAGAACAGAGATACAGCGCGAGATGGCCTACCTCTATGGGTTTCGCCATACGGCCTATTGGTTGCGTTTTGCTGAGCTTATCGAACATTTCCGCTTCCTTGCCGGGATAGTTCTTGGCGATGAAGCCATCCACGAAAGGCGTATGCACCCTTGCCGGCGACACACAATTGCAACGGATATGATCACCGAGATAATCTTTTGCAACGGACAATGTCATCGTGAGCACCGCGCCCTTACTCATCGAGTAGGCAAACCTGTCGGGGATACCTACGCTCGAAGCGATAGAGGCGATATTGAGGATCACGCCACCGCCCTGCTGTTTCATTTGTTTGATCACGGCATACATGCAGTTGTAAGTGCCTTTCACATTCACATTGTACACACGGTCGAAATCCTGTTCTGCCGTAGTTTCCAGCTTGCCTACATGCGCGATGCCGGCACAGTTCACGAGGATATCCAGCGAGCCGGCCGACTGCGCGATGCCTTCCATCACGCTCAATACCGCGGCCTGGTCGGCCACATTACAGGCATGCACCTGCGCTTTGCCGCCAGCAGCCTTGATCTCCTCCGCAGTGCCCTTGCCGCCTTCTTCATTCAGCTCTACAATATGCACCTGTGCGCCCTGCGCGCCAAACACTTTCGCTATCGCCTGCCCGATGCCGCTACCACCACCGGTGATAACTGCCACTTTATTATCTAATCTGAACAGCTCCATCTTTAAAAAATTTAAGGGTTCTAAAATACCTATTTAAACAAGTGATTTGCAATCGTATTTTCACTGTATTTTGTACTTTCTTGCCTAATTTTCGCAATATTCAGTAATTTTTGTCAGAATTGAATGTCAGAGATATGAAAATACGCCTCTTGCCCCTGCTGTTGTGCGCACTTTCCGGCGCCGCCGCTGCGCAGCAGATCAAGCCCAATAAATATGGACTCACAGTGCTTGGTAATAAACAACAATATGAACAACTGGTGAAGAAAGATAGCAGCCAGCAAATGGTGAACCTGGAAACGTATATCCCCGGCATCAGGAAAGATGTGCGCTATGCCACCACCAATAATTTCACGCATCAAAAATTATACGGCGGCACAGCCATCTACCTGCGCAAACCCGCTGCCATAGCGCTAAAACGCGTACAGGCAGCGCTCAACAAGAAAGGCTATGGCCTCCTCATCTTCGATGCCTACCGCCCCTACGCGATTACAGAAAAGATGTTCAGGATCGTTCCGGACGACCGCTACGCGGCCGATCCGCGCAAAGGCTCCGGCCACAACCGCGGCGTAGCGGTAGACCTCAGCATGGTGGACCTCAAAACCGGCAAGGCCGTAGCCATGCCCACCGACTTTGATGATTTCACGGAAAAGGCGCATGAAACCTATGTTCCGGCCGATCTAACGATAAAGGCTAATCGAAATTTACTGCGCAGCACCATGAAGCAGTTCGGGTTTAAAGGCAGCAGTACAGAGTGGTGGCATTATTATCTGCCAGATTATAAGAAGTATCCGTTGATGGATATTGTATTTTAGGAATTTAGGGATTTACGGATTTACGGATTTACGGATTTACGGATTTATTGATTTATGGATTTACGAATTTATAGCGGACCTCAGCTTCGCCATAAATTCGTAAATCCATAAATCAATAAATTCGTAAATCCGTAAATCAATAAATCCCTAAATATTTAATATATTTTGTTCAGCGCATCTACATAAGCGTGTACGCTGGCGTTCACGATATCGGTGGAGTAACCGAAGCCGTAGTAGGATTGGCCTTTGTGTTTCACGCGCATATTCACTTTACTTACGTCTTCGCTGCCGCCATGCATCGCCTGGATGCTGAATTCATCGAGGTCGATATCATCTTTGATGATCTCGTGGATAGCGTTGATAGTGGCGTTTACCGGGCCGTTACCTGCGGCGCTGGCTTCTCTCTCTTCACCATTGATCAACAGTTTTACTGTGGCCATCGGACGCAGCGGGTCGCCGCATACTACCTGCAATAAGGTTACTTTGATACCTTTCTCATCGTATACTTTTGCGTCGCCATCGCCCATCAGTTGCAACAGATCGGCATCGGAGATCTCTTTCTTTTTATCGGCCACTTCAAGGAAGCGTTGGTACACTTCGTCGAGGTTGATCTTGTCCAGCTTGTAGCCGAGGCGCTCGAGGTGGTGTTTCAGCGCGTGGCGGCCACTGCGGGCCGTGAGGATGATAGCGTTGGACTGGATGCCGATATCTTCGGGATTGAGTATCTCGTAGTTTTCGCGGTGTTTCAGTACGCCATCCTGGTGGATGCCGGAACTGTGCGCAAACGCGTTGCGGCCTACGATGGCCTTGTTAGGCTGCACTGGCATGCGCATCATGGTAGATACAAGGTTGCTCAGTTCATAGATGCCCTTGGAATTGATATTGGTATTATATCCCAGCGCATGGTGCGTTTTCAGGATCATGGCCACTTCTTCGAGTGAAGTGTTACCGGCGCGTTCGCCGATACCATTGATCGTACATTCTACCTGGCGGGCGCCGTTGATCACACCGGCGATGGTATTGGCAGTAGCCAGACCGAGGTCGTTATGGCAGTGCACGGAGATGATCGCCTGATCGATATTGGAAACGTGATCTACAAGATATTTGATCTTTGCGCCGTACTGGTCGGGCAGGCAATAACCGTTGGTATCGGGGATATTCACGGTGGTGGCGCCTGCGGCGATCACTGCTTCGATCATGCGGGCGAGGTATTCGTTGTCGGCGCGGCCGGCATCTTCCGCATAAAATTCCACATCATCCACAAATTTGCGCGCATATTTTACGGCAGCTACGGCGCGTTCGAGTATTTCGTCGCGGGTGCTGTTGAATTTATATTTGATGTGCATATCGGAAGAGCCGATACCGGTATGGATACGTTTGCGTTTGGCGAAGCGCAGCGCCTCGGCCGCAGCGTCGATATCCATGGTATTGGCGCGGGTGAGCGCACAGATCACCGGTTCAGAAACAGCTTTGGATATTTCCACCACGCTCTGGAAGTCGCCAGGGCTGGAAATCGGGAAGCCTGCCTCGATGATATCTACACCGAGCGCTTCCAGCTTTTTGGCGATCACAATTTTTTCGACGGTAGTCAGCTGGCAACCAGGTACCTGTTCGCCATCACGCAGGGTGGTATCAAAGACGTATACACGATTTTTATCCATGATAAAAAATAATTTTTTCGTGAGAGATTAGTTCAGATTCTCCAGTACTTTGGCGCCCATCGCGTCTGTACCCATGATAAGATCATTGTCGGTATGCTTGTTGGCAATATCCATTGTTCTGTAGCCCTGGCGCAGCGTGGCTTCCACGGCTTTGATCACGCGTTGTGATTCTGTTTTCAGTCCGAAGGAGATATCCAGCAGCAATGCGGCAGAGAGGATAGATGCCAGCGGATTGGCGATGCCTTTGCCGGCAATATCATGTGCAGAACCGTGGATAGGCTCATAAAAACCTGTTTTGTCGCCCACGGAGGCAGATGCCAGCATACCCATGGAACCCGCGATCTGTGAGGCTTCGTCGGTGAGGATATCGCCGAAGAGGTTACCGGTGAGCACTACGTCGAAACGTTTCGGATCTTTGATCAGCTGCATGGCGGCATTGTCGATAAACATGTGTTCTGTTTCCACATCAGGATAATCTTTCGCAATCTCCTGTACTACTTCTCTCCACAGGCGGCTGGCTTCGAGTACATTAGCTTTATCCACAGAGCAGAGCTTCTTGCGGCGGGTACGCGCGGCCTCATAGGCTTTGCGCGCGATGCGTTCTACTTCATAGCGGTGATAGATCATGAGGTCGGAAGCGGTGTTACGGTCTTCCGTTCTCTTCTTCTCACCAAAATAAACGTCGCCGGTGAGCTCGCGGAAAAAGAGGATATCGGCGCCACGTAATATTTCTGGTTTGATGCTGGAAGCTTCGAGCAGCTCATCAAATAATTTGATAGGACGCAGGTTGGCGTAGAGGCCCAGCTCTTTCCTGATCTTGAGCAAACCCTGTTCCGGCCTTACTTTCAGCGTGGGGTCATTGTCGTATTTCGCATGACCGATCGCACCGAAGAGGATGGCATCGCTGTTCTTTGCTTTTTCCAGTGTGGCATCGGGCAGCGGTTCGCCGGTAGCTTCGATGGCTACATGGCCCATGATGCCTTCATCGAATGTGAAGTGGTGGTGATAGTTTTTCGCAATGGCTTCCAGTACTTTCTGGCCCCATGCGGTTACCTCCTGGCCTATTCCGTCGCCTGGTATCACTAATATTTTCTTGTCAACGCCCATGTTGTAGTGTGTAAGGTTTTATCTTAAAAGTTAAATTCCCTGGTTTTCTCGTATGCTTCAATTTCGTTGCGCAGACTGAGGAGATAGTCGATATCATCATACCCGTTGAGCAGGCATGTTTTTTTGTACGGGTTGATGTCGAAATTTTCCTGTTCACCGGTAGCTTTTATTTTGATGAACTGTTGATCGAGATCTACTTCTATCTCCGCTTTCGGATCTTGTTCGATTGCCTTGAAAACCTTGTCCAGAAAGGCTTCGCTCACTTGTACCGGCAGGATGAAATTGTTGAGTGCATTATTTTTGAAGATATCGGCGAAGAAGCTGCTCACCACTACTTTAAAACCATAGTCGGCGATCGCCCAGGCGGCATGTTCGCGGGAAGAGCCACAGCCGAAGTTCTTGCCGGCTACGAGTATTTTACCGGAATAAACCGGGTTGTTGAGAACGAAATCTTTCTTCGGTGTGTTGTCGGCTTCAAAGCGCCAGTCGCGGAACAGGTTTTCTCCGAAACCTTCCCTGGTAGTGGCTTTCAGGAAGCGTGCCGGGATGATCTGGTCGGTATCGATATTTTCGATGGGCACGGGAACCGCGGAAGAGATCAGGTGTTGGAATATCTTGCTCATAATAAAATTACTTTTTGGTAGCGGCTACGCGCAAACGGACGTAGTCGGCATATAAATGACCGTTCCTGGTGGCAACGGGCGCCAGCTCGTGCTGTACCTGTTGCAGGATGGCGCCTTTTTCATTTTCAGGCACCTGGTGAAAGAAGTGTGCGCCGAACATCTCCAGCCAGTTGGCGATACCGTTTTCTGTATCGGCCAGTTGGGTGGGGCGTTCAAAGAAATGGACCTTGTTCACGGTGAAGCCTGCATTTTCAAGCAGGGTGCAGTATTCGCCGGGTGAAGGGAAATACCAGAACGGTTCATAATGGTATCCTTTTGCGGCCATTACTTTTTCGAGCGTGGTGAGGATGCTGTTTACATTGCCTTTCCCGCCCATTTCTATGACGAGGCGGCCGTTGGTATTCAGTGCGGCATACATCCGGGCGATGGCCTTTTCTTTTTCGCGCACCCAGTGGAGGGTGGCGTTGGAGAAGATGGCATCAACAGGCTGCGGCAGCACGAAGGTGGTGGCGTCGCCCAGTAGGAAGTTCACTTCCGGGAAATGCCGGCGGGCGCTGTTGATCATCGCTTCGGAGGCATCAATGCCGGTAACGTGCGCACCGGTTTGTGCCAGCTGCGCGGTGAGCTCGCCGGTACCGCATCCGAGGTCGAGGATGGCCTCGCCTGGCTGCGGTTGCAACCACTCGATCAGGCTGTTGCCGTACTCGAATACGAAGGCATGTTGTTGTTTATATAAGTCAGCGTTCCACTGGTCCATGCTATTGGCGTTTATCCGTTAGTGTTATACCATTTCCCTGACATCTGTTACGCGGCCGGTGATAGCGGCGGCGGCGGCAGTGAGCGGGCTGGCGAGGAAGGTGCGGGCATTAGGTCCCTGGCGGCCTTCAAAGTTGCGGTTGGAGGTAGAGATGCAATACATACCGGCGGGTACTTTATCTTCGTTCATACCGAGGCAGGCGGAGCATCCGGGCTCACGCAGCTGGAAACCGGCAGCAGCAAAGATCTTGTCGATGCCTTCCTGTTTGGCCTGCGCTTCCACCTGTTTGGAACCCGGCACGATCCATACCACTACGTCTTCCGCTTTCTGTTTGCCTTTCACGAAATCGGCTACCAGGCGCAGGTCTTCGATGCGGGAGTTGGTACAGCTGCCGATGAACACGTAATCTACTTTTTTGCCAAGGAGGCCGCTGCCGGGTTGCAGGTCCATATAATCGAGCGACTTCTTAAAAGAAGGTCTTTCTTTTTCTTCGAGCTGTTCCAGTGCGGGAATGTGTTGTGTAACGCCCATGCCCATACCGGGATTGGTGCCGTAGGTGATCATCGGTTCGATATCGGCGGCATCAAAAGTGAGCACCTGGTCGAAAGCAGCGTCGGCATCGGAGTACAGCGTTTTCCAATACTCGAGGGCTTTGTCCCATTCAGCGCCCTGCGGCGCAAACTGGCGGCCTTTGAGGTATTCGAAGGTGGTGTCATCCGGCGCGATGAGGCCACCACGCGCACCCATTTCGATGCTCATGTTGCAGATGGTCATACGCGCTTCCATGCTGAGGCTGCGGATGGCATCGCCGGCATATTCCACGAAATAACCGGTAGCGCCGGAGGCAGATATTTTAGAGATGATATAGAGGATGATATCTTTCGACAGCACGCCTTTCTTCAGGGTACCGTTCACCTCTATCTTCATGCGTTTAGGCTTGTATTGCAGGATGCATTGGGTAGCGAGCACTTGTTCTACTTCGGAGGTACCGATACCGAATGCGATGGCGCCAAAGGCGCCGTGCGTGGATGTGTGGCTGTCGCCGCAAACGATGGTCATGCCTGGCAGGGTGATGCCCAGTTCAGGTCCGATCACGTGTACGATGCCCTGGAAAGGATGACCGAGGCCGTAAAGCTCCACGCCAAATTCAGCGGTATTCTTCGTGAGCATCTCTACCTGGTGGCGGCTCAATGCTTCTTTGATCGGCAGGTGCTGATCGATCGTTGGTACGTTGTGGTCGGCAGTGGCCCTGGTTTTCTGCGGACGAAAAACCGGGATACTCCGCTTGCGCAAACCATCGAACGCCTGCGGGCTCGTTACCTCGTGAATAAAATGGGTATTGATATATACCGCATCCGGATGCCCCGGCTTGCTCATCACGATGTGACTGTCCCAGATTTTGTCAAATAACGTTTTTCCCATCCTTTGTGCTTCCTTTTAAAATGTTTTATACCTTCAAATCTAATGGACGATATTTAATCATCATATCGCTAAATTTGCCTTAATTACAACTTTTAACAGCACCTGATAATCATCAATTTGTTGTTTATCAATTATTTACAAGATTTAATTAACGATGCCCAACAGCCAAAGTGATGCATTATTCATATTAATTAAAACACTGACGAAGGCCGAAAAGCGGAGCTTCCAGTTGGCATTTAACAAGAACAATACACGCGAAGACGTACTGTTCATCCAGCTATTCAGTACGCTGGACAAAATGAAGGACTATGACGAGGAGCAGATCCTGAAGAAAGTACCGGATCTCAAGAAGCAACAGTTGTCGAATGTAAAGGCACACCTGTACAAGCACCTGCTGACCAATTTACGGCAATTATACAAACAGAAAGACCCGGTGATCGACCTGCGTGAGCAGCTGGATCATGCCCGGGTGCTTTATAATAAAGGATTATACAACCAGAGCCTGAAGATACTGGCCAAAGCCAAGGCACAGGCGATGGAGCAGGAAGAAGTGATGCTCACTTATGAGATCGTGGAGTTTGAGAAGCTGATAGAATCGCGGCATATCACGCGCAGCCTGGAAAACCGTGCGGACGTGCTCAGCACCGAATCGCGGCAGATACAACAACAGCTCACCAATATCAGCTGTCTCTCTACGCTGTCGCTGCGCATGTACGGCCTGTACCTGAAGCTGGGCCATGCCCGCAATGCGCGCGATGCCGAAATGGTGAAATCCTTCTTCGAGAGCCAGCTGCCGCCGCTCACGCATTCGGAGATGAGCTTCTACGAAAAAGTGTATATGTTCCAGGCTTCGTGCTGGTACTTCTACATCTTGCAGGATTTCGTGATGTACTACCGCTATACCCAGAAGTGGGTGGACCTCTTCAAACAATATCCGTCTTTACAACAAACGGATATGGACCTGTACATCAAGGCGCAGCATAATTTGCTGACCGCACATTTCTATACTTCAAATTTCGAGAAATTCAAGAGCGCCCTTTGTGAGTTAGAGACCTTTATCCGGGCCAATGAGGAGAACTTCCACGAGAACACGCGCACCTCTGCTTTTGTGTACCTGTATACGGCGAAGATCAACCGCTATTTCCTGGAAGGCACGTTCACACAGGGTTTGGCCATGGTGCCGGAACTGGAAACAGAGATCAGCAATCATACCTTGAAGATAGACCAGCACCGGGTGCTGGTGTTCTATTACAAGATCGCTTGCCTCTACTTCGGCAGTGGCGATAATGATAAGGCGATCATCTATCTGAACAAGATCATCAACCTGAAGATCGGCAACCTGCGGGCAGATATCCAGTGCTTTGCGCGTATCCTGCACCTGATCGCGCATTATGAGCTGGAGAACTACAGCCTGGTGGAATATCTCATCAAATCTGTCTATCACTTTATCTCCAAACATAAAGACCTTGGATTGGTGATGGAAGAGATCATGAAGTTCCTGCGCAAATATATTTATGCCAATCCGAAGGCGCTGCGCAGCGCCTTTGTGGACCTGAAAGACAGGCTGGTACAGATTTCTGAAGATCCGTACGAACGCCGCTCCTTCCTCTACCTGGATATTATCTCCTGGCTGGAAAGCAAGATAGAAGGCATTCCTGTACAGGAAGTGATCCAACGGAAATTTCAGAATAAGGAAAAGAGAATCTAAATCCTCATCATATGGCCATCAATGAAGCGCTGGCAGATAAAGTGCGTGAGCTGATCGCTGCCGCCACGACCCAGGTAGAAGAGAAAAAAATGTTCGGGGGACTGTGTTTTATGGTAGATGATAAAATGTGCATCGGCGTGCGTACCGACACGATGATGGTGCGGCTCGATCCCGTGCTTGCCGCCACCATGGCCGAAGAGGACGGCGTGCAGCCGATGGTGCACAGCGGCAAGGTGATGCCCGGCTTTTTGTTTGTGGACGTAGATGTGCTCAAAACGAAAAAGCAGGTGGAGCGCTGGGTGAAGCTGGCGCTGGAATATAACAAGGTGGCGAAGGCATCGAAGAAAAAGAAATAACGCTATTCCGTCTCTATATACGGTTCATAAACCCTGGACTTATTAAAAAAGATCAGCGCCGCTGCCGCCTGCATCGCCAGGATGGCCGGCCACTCGTAGTGCCCCAGTACGAGGAAGATATCGATGAAAGCGATGACCAGCAGGTATCGCAGGTGAATTTCCGCATTGACCTTAGGATAGTACAATATTGTCCGGAACAAGACGAGCAAACTGAAGCCCATGGCGGCAGCGATGAGCAGGCCCTGCACATTTGTTTTCGTATTTGCGTTGACGGTAATCATGATGAGTTCCGGGAGATAGAGCAGGCACCAGGTAGCCAGCAGGCGGCCATAGTGCTGCCATAGCGGGATGGGGAGGTTGCGCATAAACTCGGTGTATATCTCTTCAAAGGCACGCTGGTGGCTCATCAGCTGCATATGTACCAGGGCGGTGCAGATGATGCCGATCTGCAGGGCGCGCAGGTCGAAGTCGCTGCCTTGTTCCATCAGGAAAAAGGTAAGCCAGAGGATGCCCAGCGAGTATACTTTCACGAGGATGATGCGCCGCGGGAAGCGGGTGAACATCTCATAGATGAACCAGGTAAACGGCGGTTTGGTGAAATGCTTGTTGAGCCAGCGTTGCAGGCCGCCGGTGAAGAAGAACACGTCGGGTTGCCAGAGTTTTCTTTCATAGAGGGCGGCGGGCCAGATGCACATAGCGATGTTAAATACGGCGATGATGGCTGCCTGTGCGTACAGTTGTTTCGTGCAGGCGTATACGATAGCGATGGCGCCGTAGATGATCACCGGCAGGTACATGCCCGCCTGCAAGCGCCACCAGAGGCGGCGGCGGGCGTTTTTGTCCAGGCTGCCGATGGTGGTATAAAGAAAAGTATATTCCGGGAGCTGCAACAGTTTCATCATATAGCCGGTGCACAGGATGGTGTTGTAAAGCGCCCATGAGAGCAGCACCAATGCGAGGAAGCCGTAATGATGCAGGAATCCGTTGAGCAGTCCGAGGTGATAGTACAGCAGGTTGCCGCTGTCGACAACCCCGAAGAGAAAGTAGAACAGCACGAAGAAAAATCCTGCATGTTGCAGGTAGAAGCGCCGGACGATGATCTTATTAAAAATATGCTGCATGTCTTAATTGAGCGTGATGTGCCGGTTGGCCAGTTTCAGTGTACCCGTGAGCGTTACTTCGGCGGGATCGAGTGGCTGGTGGGAGGTGATACAGAAGGAGGTGCCGGCGGCGCTGTATTCCTGGATGAGTTGATACATGACGGCTACCGTGCGGGTATCGATGGTGATGAGCGGTTCATCGAGCAGGATGACGGCGGGCTGGCCGGTGAAGGCCAGGAGGAGCGACAGTTTTTTGAGCATGCCGCTGGAGTAGCTGCTGACCGGGTTATTCACAAAGTTATTCACACCCAGTTGTTCCGCGATGGCGGCGATGCGGGCGGTATCGCCTCCTTTGGTACGGAGGTAGAGCTGTAGCAGATCGCGGCCGGTGACGAAAGCAGGGTACAGCGGCTCCGCTTCCGCATAGTTGATGAGGCGGCGGAACTTAACGGGCTCCCGGCGGCTGCTCACCGTACCTTGCAGGGTGATCTCGCCTTTGAAAGGGAGCAGGCCGGCCATCACCTTCATGCAGGTGGTTTTGCCGGCGCCGTTCTCTCCCAGCAGCCAGTAGATGCCGGAGGGCAGTTCCAGCCGCGGGATATCCAGCACGAGGTGATCCTGGTAACTCTTTTGTATTGCTTCCAGTACTATAACCGGTTCGGGCATACGTAATTTTTTAATATATCAGGAGGGAAATTACGAGTTATTTTTTCTCTCCTTATACACATAAAAAAAATGATCAAGTGAATATTATGAAAATCCCGTGAAACATCGTACCACACTGTATTCTAACAATACCCACAATGTTTTTCCACACGCGTGGAAAACTATATCTAGGCCGGTAAGTATTCGCTCTTACATTTGTAATCCTGAGCGTATGGATTTTTAGGACAGACGATTATAGATGTGACAGGAAATGTAGCGGCAAGCATCTGACCCCCCAATCGAGAAACCAGAAACCTTCGACAGCACCCGATATAAAATTTTTATTATGAACAACGAGAATGAAATTCTTTTAAAAGAGAACAAGGACCGTTTTGTGTTATTGCCGATCAACTATCCCAAGATATGGGAGCAATATAAAAAGCATGAAGCCAGTTTCTGGACAGCCGAAGAGATAGACCTGGGCAGTGATATGAAAGACTGGGCAAGCCTGAACGAGGGAGAACGTCATTTTATCTCGCATGTACTGGCCTTCTTTGCCGCCAGCGATGGTATCGTGAACGAGAACCTGGCAGTGAACTTCATGAGCGAAGTACAGATACCTGAAGCCCGTTGTTTTTATGGTTTTCAGATCATGATGGAGAATATCCACTCTGAAACATATGCTTTACTGATCGATACTTATGTAAAAGACCCGGTGGAGAAAGATCGCCTGTTCCACGCCATCGAGACCGTGCCCGCCGTGAAAAAGAAAGCGGAATGGGCCCTGCGCTGGATCGAGAACGGCACCTTCGCAGAGCGCCTGGTGGCCTTTGCAGCTGTAGAAGGCATCTTCTTCAGCGGCAGCTTCTGCTCTATCTTCTGGCTGAAAAAACGCGGCCTGATGCCAGGCCTCACCTTCTCCAATGAACTGATCAGCCGTGACGAAGGCCTGCACTGCGAATTCGCCTGCCTGCTCTACAGCATGCTCGAAAACAAACTGACAGAAGAACAAGTGCACCAGGTAATCGGCGACGCCGTAAAAATTGAAAAAGAATTCATCACCGAAGCATTACCGGTAGACCTCATTGGTATGAACAGCCGCCTGATGAGCCAGTATATTGAATTTGTGGCCGACAGATGGCTCGGTGAACTCGGCTATACTAAACTCTTCAACGCAGCCAACCCATTCGATTTCATGGAGATGATCTCCCTGCAGGGCAAGACCAACTTCTTCGAAAAACGCGTAGGCGACTACCAGAAAGCCGGCGTAATGGGCGGCACCAAGGATGCACAGACGTTCAGCCTGGAAGAAGACTTCTAAAATTTTTTGATTTTTTGATTTACGGATTTTTTGATTTATCCAATCAAAAAATCCGTAAATCAAAAAATCCCCAAATAATTTCTAACCTCTTAAATTCAGAAACCCATGTTCGTAATCAAGAGAGATGGCAGAAAAGAGTCAGTGAAATTTGACAAGATCACTGCACGTATTGAGAAGCTGTGCTATGGCTTCAATACGGAATATGTAGACTCCATCGACGTGGCCAAGAAAGTGATACAGGGATTGTATGATGGCGTTACCACCACCGAACTGGACAATCTCGCCGCAGAAACCGCCGCTTCGCTTACCACCAAACATCCGGATTATGCCTTGCTGGCATCCCGCATCGCGGTAAGTAATCTTCATAAAAATACAGAGAAGTCGTTCTCCAAAACGATGAAGAAACTGTATGAATATATCGACCCGAAAACCGGTAAATCTGCTGCCTTGTTATCTGATGATGTATGGGAGATCATCGAAGCCAATGCAGAGATACTGGATTCCAATATCATCTACGACCGTGATTTCGCTTTCGATTACTTCGGCTTCAAAACGCTGGAACGCTCTTACCTGCTGAAAACTGACGGCAAGGTAGTAGAACGTCCGCAACATATGTTCATGCGCGTAGCAGTGGGTATCCACAAAGAAGATATCGAATCTGCCATCAAAACATATAACCTGATGAGCGAGCGCTGGTTCACACATGCCACGCCTACCCTCTTCAACGCAGGTACGCCGAAACCGCAAATGTCTTCCTGCTTCCTCCTCACCATGCAGGACGACAGCATCGAAGGTATCTACGATACCCTGAAACAAACTGCTAAAATATCCCAGAGCGCCGGCGGTATTGGCCTGAGCATCCATAACATCCGCGCTACCGGTTCTTATATCAGCGGCACCAACGGTACCAGCAATGGTATCATCCCGATGCTGCGCGTATTCAATGATACGGCCCGCTACGTAGACCAGGGCGGCGGCAAGCGCAAAGGCGCCTTCGCTATCTACCTGGAGCCATGGCATGCCGATATCTTCGAGTTCCTCGACCTGCGCAAAAACCACGGTAAAGAGGAAATGCGCGCCCGCGACCTCTTCTACGCCCTCTGGGTGCCAGACCTGTTCATGAAACGTGTGGAAAGCAATGGCGACTGGTCGCTCTTCTGCCCGCACGAAGCCCCCGGATTGCACGAATGCTGGGGCGAAGAATTTGAACAGCTCTTCGAAAAATACGAAAAGGAAAACCGTGCACGCAAAACAGTGAAAGCACAGGACCTCTGGTTCGCCATCCTCGACGCACAGATCGAAACCGGCACCCCTTACCTGCTGTATAAAGATGCGGCCAACCGCAAATCCAACCAGCAGAACCTGGGCACCATCAAGAGCTCCAACCTCTGCACAGAGATCATCGAATATACCGACGCCAACGAAGTGGCCGTATGTAACCTGGCATCCCTGGCGCTGCCCCGCTTCGTGAACGAAGGACAGTTCGATCACCAGAAATTATACGATGTCACCTACCAGGCTGCCATCAACCTGAACAGGATCATCGACCAGAACTACTACCCGGTAGAAGAGGCACGCCGCAGCAACCTGCGTCACCGCCCGATCGGCCTGGGTGTGCAAGGCCTGGCAGATACCTTCATCCTGATGCGCTATCCGTTTGAAAGCGATGAAGCGAAAACACTCAACAAAGAAATTTTTGAGACCATCTATTTCGCTGCCCTCTCTGCCTCCAACGATCTCGCGAAGAAAGAAGGCGCCTACGAAACCTTCCCGGGCTCTCCCGCCTCTAAAGGTATCCTGCAATTTGACATGTGGGACGTAACACCTTCTTCCCGCTGGAACTGGGATGCGCTGAAAGCCGCCATCATCAAAGACGGTATCCGTAACTCCCTGCTGCTGGCGCCGATGCCTACCGCTTCCACTTCGCAGATACTGGGTAACAACGAGTGCTTTGAACCTTACACTTCCAACATCTACACCCGCCGTGTACTGAGCGGCGAGTTCGTAGTAGTGAACAAGCACCTGCTGAAAGACCTCGTAGAACTGGGCCTCTGGGACAACGACATGAAAAATAAGATCATTGCTTCCAACGGATCTATCCAACATATCAACGAAATCCCGACCAATATCAAGGAACTGTATAAAACAGTATGGGAGATCAAACAACGTAACATCATCGATATGGCGGCAGACCGCGGCGCGTTCATCTGTCAGTCGCAATCGCTCAACCTCTTCGTAGATACGCCTACCACAGCGAAGCTCACCTCTATGCACTTCTATGCATGGAAGAAAGGCCTCAAAACAGGTATGTACTACCTGCGTACTCAGGCAGCTTCTCAGGCGGTACAGTTCACCGTAGAGAAACAAGCCGGTCAGCAGATCGCACCGGTAGTTGCACAAGGCGGCGATGTATCTATCGACGATATTCCCGTAGGCGCCGTATGCACCATGGAAGAAGGCTGCGTTACCTGCAGTGCATAATTACAAAACAGGGTTATTAAGTATACAAAAAATCCCCTCCCTCATCGCGAGGGGATTTTTATTTTAATTTACCGCAATAGACACCGGTACGTAGTAAGGCTCATCTTCATAATGAATGAATAACTTACCACTGAGCTGATGATTATTTTGTGTCAGATCAAGATCGATCACGTCCAGCTCTTCTTCTTCCATATCCCGCGGAATAATTTTAGCAATCTTCTTTGTCGTATGCGAGCGGACATTATAGGCGCATAACTCCAGGTTATCATTGACATACAACAGTATCACTTTGTTGTCGATATTGAACATCGGGGCATTGGTGCCGTTAGTCATGGAGTCTACTGCCACCGCTTTGCCTTTTTCCATATCCACCAGGTACAATACGCCCGTGGCGGCCGTTTCCGCCACATCTTTTTTCAGCTGTACAGAGAAATACCTGTTGTTGAACAAGCACATTTTGCCAGCGCTGAAAAAACACTTTTTATAAAATACCTGTTTATTGCCGTTAAACACACGAAGGCTATACGCAATAGCATCTTCCTGCTCGCCGGTGTTGCGCACTTCCGCACGCAATGGCGGGCGGCTATAGCTATCGAGCTTGCCGGAATCTGCTGGCAGCGGCAGCCTTGCAGCGGTATCTTCCATCGTCTTCACCATCGTTTGCGGTGAGATCAGGATCGTTTGTGCGAAGTTGTCCTGCTTGCTGTTCTTACAAGCGAAACAAGCGGCGGATAACAGGAGCAACAGCAGTTTTCCTGCGGGCGAAATTGGGGCCGGGTTGGAGTACAGGCGCATAAGGATAATGTATGTAGGGCAAAGCTACGGGGAAAATTCATTTCTTCGTAATTGTTAAACCTTCGCCACGGAAGGCTGTCCAAAACGCACGATATACTATGTTTATGAAGCCGCTATTTCATCTGTTCTCTTTCATTCTTCTAGCACACCTCTCCACCGCTTGTAATAAAACGTCCTCCGTATATCCGGAAGCGTTAGCAGATACCACCTCATTCCTGATCACCAGGTTCGGCGCAGTAGGTGACGGACATGTGATGAACACCACCGCGATCCAGTCTGCCATTGACGCCTGTACACAAAAGGGAGGCGGAATCGTGGTAGTGCCCAAAGGCACCTTTCTCACAGGAACGATCTATCTGAAATCCGGCGTCACCCTGTATGTTCAGGCAGGAGGCACTTTGTTGGGAAGCCCTTATATCAAAGATTATCCCATCAATAAAAGTAAGTATCACGGCGGAAATAATTTTGCGCTCATTGCCGCAGACGATGCACAAAACATTGGCATATCCGGTCCGGGCACCATTGACGGGCAGGGAGGAAGCAGGGATTTCATGACCGGCGCCGACGAAAGATACCGTCCTAAACTTGTATATTTTATTCATTGCCAGCACATCAAAGTACATGGCATCCAACTTCACTCAGCCGCCGACTGGGTACAGTATTATTTTTATTGTCAGGATGTGCACCTGGATTCAGTAAGCGTTTACAGCTATGCCAACCTGAATAATGATGGTATCGATATTGATGCACAGGATGTTACTATCACCAATTGCCATATACAGTCAGAAGACGACGGGATATGTCTTAAAAGCAATGCGCCAGTGCCTTGCCGCAACGTACAGATCTCCAACTGTACCGTAGCCAGCGACTGCAACTCCATTAAAATGGGAACAGGCTCCACCACGGGTTTTATTAATATCAATATTCAAAACTGTACGGTATCGCGCCCGCCGGTATCACCATTTTTCCACTGGCAACAAACTGTTCCAGGGATTACGGATAGTCTTTCCGCCGTATCAGGCCTTGCCCTGGAGATGGTGGATGGCGGCCTGATGTCGGACATTTCCATTAGTCATATCAACATGACCGGCATACAGACGCCTATCTTTATCAAACTAGGAGACCGCAGCAGAATGAATCCGGATAGCGCCCATATGCCAGGTACGATGCGCAATATATTGATCAGCGATATCAATGCAGTATCCGTATCAAAGATGAGCAGCTCCATCACAGGATGGCCAGGCAACTATGTACAGCAGGTAGTGCTGCGGAATATTTTCATTACCTGTCCTGGCGGCGGCAACGCGGCAGATGCCTCCCACGTTGTTATTGAAAGCCAAGGGAACTACCCCGAGAACAGGATGTTCGGCGCCTCGCTGCCCGCCTATGGACTATATGTGCGCCATGCACAACAGATCACACTTGACAGTGTTTTTCTCGGATTTTCTTCAACGGATGTTCGTCCGGCGGTTTATCTGGAAGATGTGAATGGCTTGAATGGAAAGAGAGTGACATTACAGCCTTCGTCGTCGGGGGGAGAGGCTGTGAAAGTGGTTAATTCGAGTAATGTGTCGTTGTAGGGGGAGGTTAGGTAATAGTTTCCTGGATGTTGCTTGCGTTAAGAAGATTACCGCACTCAAGAAGACAGAATAGCCTCTTTGATCTCATCGGTATTTATTTCAGGGATGCTAAAACCTGCGCCAGGTATAAACAGGTATTTTAAGACACTATCTCAAAAACTGTGTAAATGATAAAAATCGGGGTTTGGCTCCGATTTTTTAATTTTAAAGCATATACAGTTTTATGAAGACAGAAGATTTTTTATCAGACGACTTTCTGAAGCAGTTTAAAACGGCCGATCAGTTAAATAATTTCCTGGCCCAAATTCAGAAACGGGGCATTGAAAAGATGCTGGAAGGTGAATTGGATAGCCATTTAGGCTATGATAAGCATGAGCCCAATGAAAGCGAAAATAGCCGCAATGGATACGGTAAAAAGAAGATTAAGACCAGCTATGATGAATCTGAAATAAAAGTACCTAGAGATCGTGATGCCAGTTTTAACCCAATGATCGTACCTAAACGCGAAGGAATGGTTCAGGGGCTGGAAGAGATAATAGTATCTTTTTATGCCAAGGGAATGAGTGTATCTGACATAGAAGAGCAAATAAGGGAAGTCTATAACTTTGACGTTTCCACGGCCACGATCAGCCGCATCACCAGCCGTGTGACCGAAGATATTGTCGCCTGGCAAAACCGACCGTTAGAACCGGTTTACCTCATCGTTTGGATGGATGGCATTGTGTTCAAGGTACGGGAGAGTAGCAAAGTAGTGAACAAAACTGTTTATATCGCAGTGGGCCTAAAGCGGGGTGGCCTCAAAGAAGTCCTGGGAATGTGGCTGGGTAAGAATGAATCAGCTGCTTACTGGATGACTGTACTTACAGATCTGAAGGCCCGTGGCCTGGAAGATATCTTAATAACAGCCACCGATAATCTTAATGGCTTCACTCAGACCATCAAATCGGTGTTCCCTCAGTCTGCCACTCAAGTGTGTGTCGTGCACCAGATACGTAACAGTTGCCGCTATGTGGTCTGGAAAGATAAAAAGGAGTTTACCACGGACATGAAGGATATTTATGCCGCGCCAACCAGACAAGCTGCCATGGCTGCTCTTGACGCATTGGATATTAAATGGAGTGCAAAGTATGCATACGCCATCAAAAGCTGGCGTGAAAACTGGGAGGAACTGACTGTCTTTTTTGACTTCCCCTTGGAGATCAGGCAGATCATCTACACGACCAATCTCATTGAAAATCTGAATGGCAAAATTAGAAAATACACCAAAAACAAGCTATCCTTCCCTACTGACGAAGCTGTCCTTAAATCAGTATATTTGGCTTTGCGGGAGGTATCAAAAAAATGGACCATGCCCATTAGAAATTGGGGCATGATCCTAAATCAGTTTTTAACTATTTTTGATAGCAGAGTGAGAATCTAATTATAAATTGATCCCCGATTTTTAAGTTTACACACTTCTTGAAATAGTCCCTAAAATAGCAAAACCCCACCACAGTGGCGGGGTTTCTGCTTTACAAACTTATACCTCATTCTGGTTTATAGATAATAGGAGCTTTATCAAATCCATCCCAAAAAATATGCAGTCTTCCACAAACATTACACTTCGCCACAATGCTAAACTTTTCATATAGCTTATCAGGATCTATACAGTCTGAATAAATTTCGTCAAATTCTTTATCTGATATAATTAGCAATTGATTAGGGCTTGGTATTTCGCTTAACCCAATCACATTATTACATAGGCATCTAATCTTTGGCATCTTTTGGTAGTATTACAATGTTCTTAATATTTTTTGCTCCTGTACCTTGAACTCTTTTTAAAACATTTCCTAATTGATCTGCTGTAACTGGTGTTTTAGACAAATCAAGCACGATGCCAGTTGCCTGTGAGTTTTTACTCGCTATTGCAGATATAATATTCTTTGGATTCTTGGTAATGGGGGTATAAACATCATAGTTTATTCCATTAACTAATAAATCTGATGTTCCTCCCTGAGCTCTTGTTCCTGTAGGCTTACGCAACATCACATCATTCCCTTGTGCACGCATATACTTGGCAGCTTCAATCTCACTTTCAGAAAACTTACCTCCTGGTTCAATAGCTAACGTTCCCGGATATCTCTGTGCTGTTTCAGGAATAGATAGAGGCTTACCAATATTAATTTGCTTAGGAAAAACTACAGAGTTCTCAGCAGGGATACCACCAATCGCCATTGCAGTTTGATCCAGCACAGCTCCTTTAAATGCACCTTTATCTCCTTCAATCAAATATCCAGCAGAAGCAAAAGGACCACCAGCTATAGTTTCTCCAAGTGCAATTTTATACTCTTCATTAATATAGGCAACTCTTTCTTTCACTTTTGATTCCGGACCTATATGAAGAACACCATGCACGTCTAATGACATTATATGGTTCTCCGGAATACGTGTAAGAGCCCTCACGTGGTCTTGTGCGACTTTATCCGCCCGTGCAATCTCCATTTCTGCCTTTTGCTTAGCTGCAAATCCCTGCTGCATCATCCATTCTTCAGCTCCATCCAGATCTATAGCTTCTATAGGTTTATTCCCTGCAAACTGATATGGTGTGTACCAAGGGTATTCTTGCGTCAAAGGATCAACACTAAGGAACTTTGCAATTCGTGGATCATAAATTCTAAATCCATAATCCTGTTCATTCCCCTCTCCCTTGATCTCGTTGTCATTCTCCTTCCCATTAAACCCATACCTATACCCTCCTCCGCTATTCGCTACGCTCCCTGCTCCACTACTACCACCCGCATAGCTGCCATCAGCAATATACGCGTCATAGTTATCACCGGTGTTGCTGTCGAAGCCGGTAACGAAGTCGATAGAGGTGGATGCTACGTATTCGGGTGGCTGGTTGCCACCACGTTGGGATACGGTCAGGGATTCGGGCAGCGTGTAACCGTTGACGGTAGTGCTGCCGGACGACCAGCCAGCGGCCGAAAGGTGGCCGCCGCGGCCCGGCATCAGGGAGCCGAACGGATAGTATTCCTGCGCGCTGGCGATCACCGGGTCATAGTGGTCTATGCTGCTGCCATTCAGGGATACCGCTGTTCTGCGGTCTGAGACGGTGGCCAGCACGTTGCCCAGGTGATTGCTTAATTCAAAGAGCTTGTTACCTCTTGTAAATATAACATTAATTCCGTTTTTAATACCATTCCTTGTAACTGACGGTACGCGGGTAGTATCCGGTATGATCTGAAGGGTGCTCATACCCAGCCGGCTGCTGCCATAAAGGTGTGTTTCGGTTTGTGTGATGCGGCCATTGTTGATGGCCGGGTCTTGTACCGTATACACGCTCATCACGTTGCCGCTGGCATCGCGCACGTACCACGTTTGTACGCCGCTGACAGCCTTGCTGATGCGGTTGCCCGCCACGTCGTAGGTGTAGTCGATGGTCGTGCCGTTGCTTTTCTTGATCCTGCTGATCTTGCCGTACACCGTCCAGTAGATGCTGTCGATGCCGTTGGCTACATCGCTGGTCATATTGCCGATGCTGTCGTATCGGTAGTTACCGGGCGATTGGTTGTCGATATCATTGCCATAGTTGCTGCCGCTAACGGCATCGTTGATATAATTTAACCTGTTTTTACCGGAGGCATAGTTATAGCTGAGGCTATCCATGCCCAGGGGCTTGCCGGCAAAGGTGTTATTACCGTTACGGATATACGAAAGTATATTGCCATTGGCATCGTAAGATGCCCTTTCCTTGAAATCGTTGATCGCTGTGGGCGTCCAGGTATTGGTTGCGGCGTTGAACGTGCGGTTGGCATCCATCGCGATGATGCGGTTGAGCGCATCGTAGCCATAGGTATACAACAGCGGCTCTCCTACTTTGGGCAGCTGCATGCTCATGGCAGCGATGTTACCATTATACAGCGGCTTGAAGCCCGCCGATACCGAAGCGCTGGCAAAGGGTTTCACACTGGTATTGATCGACTGATAATCGCTGCCGTTGTAATGCAATGCATAACCGAAGGCGTCGGTGGCGGCTCGTGCACCGGACTGGCCATCTCCGCCCATATCATAGGCGGAAGTAGCGGTGGTACTGTTCACACCCTTCAGCCAGCCTTGTAACGTATAGGCGTAGTCGAGGCCCTGTACCTGCTGATGACCGATCACGGCACGCGACAAAGGACCATGTTTATAGTACTGGTAGTAAGCATCGTTTTCCCAATAGATGCTATCACGGCTCGTTTCCACATTGGTGAGGCGGTTCTCTGCATCGTACGTATAGCGATGATAGAAGGCATCTTTAAAGCCTGGCGAGTAAGATACCAGGTTCACTTTTCCGCTGATCAGATCATAATCGTAGATGATCTTTTTGAAGCGGTTAGCGCCATCATTCAGCAGTCCTTTCTTATAATCCTGCAACAGCGTATCTACGTTACCGTGAATATCATAGCCGTAGAAGGTAGCGCTGGCATAGTTACCACCGGCAATATCTGCATAGTTGTTATACACCATGCTGTAGGCCACCCGGTTGCGGACATTGTTGCCGCTCAGCATCCCGCCGGCCAGTGCCCAGTTGGCAATATCATATACCGTGCGGGTGATCTGCGCCTTCGAGTTACCTGCATTATCTATCCAGGTCTGCAAGGCGGTAGCATCGCGGCTAACCGCATCAGACATGGGCGTGCTGCTGCTGATCTCTCCTACCTCTGTTATTCTGCCCAAGACATCATACAAGGTATAACTGTACGCGCTAACCACCGCCTGCTTTGCATTCTGCGATATCGCCAGCCTGCCCAAACGGTCATACCAGAAGCGGCTCTTGCCACCATCCGGTGAGAGCTGCGTGACCACCTGGTTGAGGGTATTATAACGATACACCGTAGACATGGTATGCGCCGGCGTTTTGACCTGATTAGCCGCCCTGGCAGCCTTCACGCCATCCAGCCAGGCTTGGGAACGGTCCACTACCACGCCCGCTGGTGGAACCGTTCTTACCAGGTTGCCCGCCTGATGTTTCCCATATTACTGTATGCTCTACACCTCCCTCTGCGGTAAATGAACCAGGCCCTAAGAAAAATCCAGGATGCTAAAACAAGAGCTGCGTATAAACAATAAACCCCACCAGTGGTGAGGTTTATTGTTTATAGGTCAGGTACAAATCTCTCCTTACAAAAGAGTTCAAATTCGACTGAATTATCAGGTGGCGATTCCTCTATAGTCATACAGCTAATTTCAGCATTCAAAAAATGTTTCAAAGTTTTATATAAAGAGATTGCAGTTTCACTTTCTACAACTCTTCCTGGAGTAGAAAAGCCCACTATAGCTTTCCCATCATCTGTATAAAATATCATTATATACCTAATTGCATCAACTTCATTTAAGTTCTTTAAATAAATGGAATAAACCTCATTCTTATGAGTTTCCAAATAAGTAAATAATTCATCGACTGATTCAAATATTCTAGTAGGCTCTTCAGAATATAGAGGAATAGGAAAATCATCTGCCGTCTTTTCCCACTCAGGAACAAATGTATTCACAACTTTAAAAATTTGATCCTTCTCTCTGGTATCAATCAAAAAATAACTATCAATAAACTGTGGCATATGATAAAATTATTAACTAAGGCATTCTTCCTGCACTTATAAATTTACCGCTTAAGGTTTCGTAATAATAATAATGTTCTCCATTTATCACCGGCTCGGTTCTACTAACCATCTCCCTCCTACCATTTACTAACTCGTAAGAATGAAAGAAATTGTTAGCCCCAGCAGCCCTAATCTCGCTAACTTTTTTATTAAACTGCCTTTGCATACTAGCTGCTTCAGTTTGACGCCAATTGGGCAATCCAAGTTCTGCTGCATGACGACTATAACTATGCTGAAAAGCCTTTCGCTCTGCTGCTGTCATCTGCGCCCATTCCGTCGTGTGCCCTACGCGTGCAATTGGTTCTGACCTTGTGCCTTCTCCAATAAATTCACTACCATAATTTGCATAGTTTGACTTAGTACGTGCAGGCTCTCCAGCAATTGGGTTACCGGAGTGAATTGAAGAGGTATTCCTTTCAACGGAAGTACGGGGAGTTAATCTAGTACGCCTAACCGGAATACCTGGCATGTCTACTCCTGCCATCAAACCTTTTGCAAACTCAGCTTTCCTCTCTTCTCCTTCAAAGTCGGTCATTTTAACGTTTAGTGCTTCCTTCTCGCTTTTAAACGTTGCTTTATATATAGTAGTAACTGGTTCAGCTGCAACGCCAACCACCAAGTAATCCGGGAATGAATATTCGACTATATATTCCTTCCGAGGATCTTCTACTTTCTCCCACAGTTGGAAACCGAGCATTGTACCACCAGACTTGGGCTTCCATTGCCATTCAGAAAAATGTTCTGTATTACTAAATTGAATCTTAGATTCTCCCTGCTCTCCGAATGTCAATGTGTAGTGGTATTTCTCTAACCCGTCAACATCTATAAAAGCTACAGGGCTATTAGATGCAAATTGATATGGTGTCAGATTAGGGTATTTAGCTTGAAGCGGATCAGTACTAAGGAACTTGCCAATACGAGTATCATAAACACGTTTTCCATAATCCTGCTCATTCCCCTCTCCTTTCACCTCCCCATCATTCTCCTTCCCATTAAACCCATACCTATAACCGCCTCCGCTATTCGCCACACTCCCCGCGCCACTGCTTCCGCCGGCATAGCTCCCATCTGCAAGGTACGCATCAAAGTTATCGCCAGCATTGCTATCAAAGCCAGTAGTAAAATCAATAGTGGTAGTGGCTACATACTCCGATGGCTGATTACTACTACGTTGAGATACCGTCAGTGATTCAGGCAGCGTATAACCGTTCACGATAGTGCTGCCCGAAGACCAGCCTCCCGGGCTGAGATGCCCGCCGCGGCCTGGCATCAGGGAACCAAAGGGATAGTATTCCTGCGCGCTGGTGATCACCGGCTCATAGTGGTCGATGTTGGTACCGTCCAGGGATATGGCCGTTCTGCGGTCGGAGACCGTAGCCAGCACGTTGCCCAGGTGGTTGCTTAATTCAAAGAGCTTGTTACCTCTCGTAAATGTAACATTAATTCCTTTTTGAATACCATTTCTTGTTACAGATGGTACCGCAGAGCCATCAGATAGCACTGGCAAGGTGCTCATACCCAGGCGGTTGCTGCCATACAGGTGGGCTTCTGTCTGCATCGGCAGGCCATTGTTGACGGCGGGATCTTTGAGGGTGTATACGCTCATCACGTTGCCGCTGGCATCCCGTACATACCAGGTCTGTACGCCGCTCACGTTCTTGCTGATGCGGTTACCCGCTACATCGTAGGTATAGTCGATCGTAGTGCCATTGCTCTTCTTGATCCTGCTGATCTTGCCGTACACCGTCCAGTAGATGCTGTCGACGCCGTTGGCTACATCGCTGGTCATATTGCCGATGCTGTCGTAACGGTAGTTGCCGGGCGATTGGTTATCGATGTCATTGCCATAGTTGGTGGCGGCGACAACGTCTCTGATATAGTCCAGCCGGTTTTTACCGGCGGCATAGTTATAGGTGAGACTATCCATGCCCAAAGGCTTGCCGGCAAAGGTGTTATTACCGTTACGGTTATACGAAAGTATATTGCCATTGGCATCATAAGATACCCGTTCTTTGAAATCATTGATGGCCGTGGGCGTCCAGGTGTTGGTGGATGCGTTGAAGGTACGGTTGGCATCCATCGCGATGATGCGGTTGAGCGCATCATAGCCATAGGTATATAACAGCGGCTCCCCTACTTTTGGCAGCTGCATGCTCATCGCGGCGATGTTGCCGTTATACAGCGGCTTGAAACCTGCTGATACCGAGGCGCTGGCAAAGGGCTTCACTCCGGTGTTGATCGACTGATAGTCGCTGTTATTGTAATGCAGCGCATAACCGAAAGCGTCGGTGGCAGCAGATGATTTGGATTGCCCGTCGCTGCCCATATCGTAAGCGGCAGTGGCGGTGGTGCTGTTCACGCCTTTCAGCCAGCCTTGCAGCGTATAGGCGTAATCGAGACCCTGTACTTTCTGCTGACCAATCACTGCACGCGATAGCGGGCCATGTTTGTAATACTGGTAATAGGCATCATTTTCCCAGTAGATGCTGTCACGGCTCGTTTCCACGTTGGTGATGCGATTCTCTGCGTCATAAGTATAGCGATGATAGACCGCATCTCTTTGGCCGGACTGATAAGACACCACGTTCACCTTACCGCTGATCAGATCATAGTCATAAGTGATCTTCTTCAAACGGTTGGAGTTATCAGCCATACCGCCTTTCTTATAGTCTTGCAGCAGGGTATCCACATTACCATGGATGTCATAACTGTAAAACGTAGCGCTGGCATAGCTGCCCGTAGCCGTATCGGCCACCTTGTCGTATACAGCGCTATAGGCCACGCGGTTACGGACATTGTTACCCACCTGCATGCCGCCGCCTACCGGCCAGTTGGCTGCATCGTAGACGGTGCGTGTAATCTGGGCACGTGAGTTGCCGGCATTGTTGATCCAGGTCTGCAAGGCAGTGGCATCGCGGCTGATCGCATCAGACATCGCAGTGCTGCTGCTGATCTCTCCCACCTCTGTGATCCTTCCCAGGGCATCATACAACGTATAGCTGTAAGCGTTAGTAAGCGCCTGTCTGGCATTCTGCGAGATCGCCAACCGGCCCAGACGGTCATACCAGAAGCGGCTCTTGCCGCCATCAGGCGATAACTGTGTCACCACCTGGTTGAGCGTATTATAGCGGTATACCGTCGACATCGTATGCGCCGGCGTTTGTACCTGACCGGCTGCCCTGGCGGCTTTCACGCCATCCAGCCAGGCTTTGGAGCGATTCACCACCACGCCGGCAGGAGGAACCGTTCTCACCAGGTTGCCCGCCTGATCATAGTAGTAGAGCGTGTATTGATATTCGCTTAACTGGTGCGTGAGCGTGAAACTCTCCCTGGCAGCCGCTTGCAGGCAACTGTTCACATAATCCTGGTTGAAGGAACCGATCAGCGAATCGCGGTAAGCATTGTACATCGCATTACCGGCGTTGGCTGCGAAGAAGGGATTATCAGAACAGTTATTGATCACATTCGGATCTGTTGACTCAAACACCGTATTGCTGCTGCAAAGCAGTGGCCCGCGATAGGAATACCGACAAGTGCCGATCGCACAGCTTTCACTGCCGGCATAAGGAATACTGTCTTG
The DNA here is from genome assembly GCF_902167635.1 of Chitinophaga vietnamensis. GTDB lineage: Bacteria > Bacteroidota > Bacteroidia > Chitinophagales > Chitinophagaceae > Chitinophaga > Chitinophaga vietnamensis. Next base: position 1,036,380 of record NZ_CABHMS010000001.1, on the reverse strand, counting down.
CACATCCAGTTTGAAATCTGCCGTCACCACGCCGATGGGCTGGTCTACAAAGCTGGAAGCAAAAGCCCCCGCATCCATGTAGCTGTCTACATTATTGGTGACCGACAAAGGAACATCTGTACAACCGCTGGCGCCATTTACACCAAAGTGGAAAAGGCCGCCACGGTTGAAAGTGAGGCCCGCAGCCTCTATCGTATTGTCGTCGTTCAGGGCCATACGCGCGATGCTGTTGCCGCTGCCATAGGCAGTGTTGATCTGGTTGGCCCAGGCTATTGTGTTATTGGCGTTGATCTTATAAAGAAAATAAGACTGGGTGGTAATGTCAAAAGATGGCGACAGGTACATGCTGCCATCAGGCGCATAGAACGAGGCGAGGCCATAGGTGTTACCACTGCCGCCTTTCGTCAATTGATAACCGGCAGTAGCAGCGCCGGCATTGTTGATATCCAGGTAAGCGGCGTCGCCATTGTAGCTGCCCCAGTTATCTGATTGCATCACCGTGATACGATAGCCAGTGGCCGTTTTGAACAGACCGGTGATATCATGCTTACGATCTCCGCTGACGCGTGTATACTTGTTTTTCTGATACGTGACGCCGGTATTGCGGTCCAGCTTCATCACGCCAGGGATATAATACGACTGCCCTACTACCAGGCCCGCCACCACCAGCGTATCGTTATTCTCTACAACATGATATACCAGTTCTGCATTGCCTGGCTCGCCCAGTTGCTTGGTCCACAGGTAATCGCCATTGGATTTGAGCACGCCCACCATCCAGTCGGCCGTACCGGCAGCCACGTTATAATCTCCACAGAAGGCATAGTTGCCATTGCTCAGCTGGATCACATCACGGCCATCTTCCCCATTGGTAGTACCAGCGCTGATCGACTTGCTCCAGGTTACATTACCACCACGATCCAGCTTCGCGATCATGCCCGCCTGCGAAGAGGCGCCCACAGCCGAATACGAAGTGGTGTTACCGATAGCGATATATCCGCCATCCGTCGTTTCTTTGATCTTCGTAAAGATCTCCTGACCGCTACCACCATCATAAACTTTTGCCCACTGCACATAACCTGCCGCATCGGTCTTGATCACATACGCTTGCTTGTAGAGAGAACCATCCATTTTTGCGCCGGCGATGATATAGCCTTTATCTTTGGTAAGGCGCATATCCGTGATAGTCATGCCAGCGTTGGAAATGTAGTTGGATGCCGGCGTTCCCGCCAGTGTAGCCATTTGCGCACGGGCAGCCATGAAGGTAGCGCCGCCGCCGGCGCCCGTGAAATAGGTGTAAGTCTGCACTGAATTACATACAGAAACAGAATCATATCCTACACGCGTGCAACTGTCCATGAACGCAAGATATTGCCAGGCTTCTTTGCCCAGCCCCAGCCTGTTGTTCATGTAGGTAGCAAACAAACGGTTATTCACATGTTGCGCATCGGTGGTATCGATCTTTGCAGGCAGCATGCCCGGGTAAGCAGCAACATAATTGTTATAGGAGGTAGTCACGGTGGCGCAGGTAGCGCAACTGCTGGTGGCATTGCATTGCAGGGCCGCCGGCAGCGTGATCGCTCTTTCCTGGAAAGTACATCCGGAGCCGGGCGTGCAAGCGCTGGACAGGCTGTCCAGCAGGCTTTGCGTGATCACCAGCTGACGCGTACGCAACAGGTAGGCAGAGAGATTGACATCCGCGGGTTGACGATAATTATTAAACTCCAGTTTCAAATTACTCAAACGCTCGCACTCACAGGGAGCGGGTTTGGAGATGATCATCTTGTCCGCCAACGCTGGTTGTTTGTCGTACGGCGCCGGCATGTTCACCAGCAGCGGATTACATTGCGCGCTCAGTGCAATCCCGTTGCGGCTATTGTAATCCCTGATCACATCTTCGAAAGACCGCAAAGTGGCTGTACTGGAGGGCTTCACCGTACTGGCGCCATAGAGATGATCTATATCTCCACCATCTTTACATACCGCCAGCAAGGCATTGGTGATCTCTGTCAACGCAGCATCACTATAATTGGTGCAGGCAGACAACTGACGTTTCCAGTTATCTACATTCGCGCGACAGTTGGCATCTACCCATTTATTGATACTATCATTACCCTGGGCCTGCGCTTGTGCTTGCGAAGGTATGCTCGCGGGATTGCCAAGGCCATAATTGTTGAGCGCAACATCTGTATTCATAAATATCAGCTGTTTGCCCCCCACCGTATCGCTGGGAGAAGGGCCTGGCACCGACATGATCAGGGTTTGAACGTAATCGCGCTTGGCTTGTAAGTATAACTCACGGAAGGCGCGCCAGATCATATTCAGGTCGCCATTACAGATAGTACTGGTATTAATACCGGGATATTGACTCGCATAATTGGCAGCGCAGCTGTTACCGCCATTCGGGCAAAGCACGCTCATCATCGCGATGGCCCATATAGAACGGCCGCTGTTGCGGTAGTTGCTCAATTTGCCAGCGATGTTGCTCTTGAAAGTAGTCGACAGATTGATCATCGAATCCTGCAGGTTGATGGGGTACGGATCATTGGCGTCGCCCAAAGGGTTCAGGAACCCTGCTGCACTGGCATCGTTGAAATTATCTATCGCCTGCATCTGCAGGTCGTAGTTATAACTGGGCTTGTAGGATTCGTATGCCAGCAAGCGCTGGTATTCCGGATGGTAAGGCAACAAGGCATTGGCCCAGGCCGGATTGAACTTGTCCGAAAACTGCTTGGGTTGCAGGTTCTGAGGCAGTACATAAGTACCTGAATTTTCATCATATACCTGGTCTGGCTGACCGGCAGCATTCAGATAAGTGATACTGCTATTGCGGAACGCCGGGAGAGTATTTCCTTTGTTATTGAAGAAGATGGAATACTTGTAAGCGCTATCTGCCACCTTTGCGTACTGACCTGAAGGCGCTGAAATATCCATCAGCATGGTTTTGCGGATATCGTCTGCCGTATTGCTTTTCTTGCAAAGCGCATTGCAGGCGTCTACTGCATCATTATAGGCTTTCAATATCTGGCCACGATAACTGGAAGAATCAGCGGGAGCAATACCAGCAGCAGCAATATAACTATCCTGGAAGGACTGATAACTGCCGATCCTGGCCAGGCAGGAAGCGCAATCCGGTGCGCAATTCGTATTGCCGTATACGTTAGCCCGCTGCTGTACAAACTGTGCGAGTGTTGTACAAAGATTACTTTTCAGGTAGAAGCTGTCGCGATAGGTATCCATCGCTTCGCGACTGATGCGCAGCGTTTTGGTGATCTCGTAATTACCTTTGGGCAGGTTCAGTGTAAAGCTCACCTGGATCGGCTGTGGTGCAGTACAGTCGGGGATCACCGCCGCAGGGCTGCTGAAGTTCCGGATGATAGTATCCGTCGGGAACTTGCCCGCCAGCCGCTGATTGTAGGCATCATCAGTGATCTTTATCTCCAGCTCATATTTACCTACATAACAAATATTATTGTTGTTACAATCTTTCTTCTGCAATACCGGCGGTACCAATGAATAACTGAACAGATAATCGCCACGGGCTTCTACCTGCTGCGTTTTCTTGATGGTCATCACCAGATCCTGCACCATGTTATCGGTGACGCCGGAGAGTGTATCCGTTACCGTTACACTGTTCTTATTGGTAAGGTCTGTAAGACTGCCATTGTCCGGAGAGCCTGCCAGCGCGGTAGCGATGGTTCTGCCGTGCATATCCACATAACTTACAGACAGCTGACCATTGGCATCCTGCACCGTATTTTTGAAATAGTGCGTTTCATCGCCCGCTTCGGTACCGAAGATGGCATCCAGCTCATTTTGTTTAGCAGCGCCGTAAGTGTATTTCGTTTCCTGTCCGCTGCCAAGTTTATAGTTCGCCCCAACGCCGCTCTGACGGCTGATACGGCCGGTATTATCCTGTGTGTATTCCGTTTCGGTAAAGGCATAGCCTTGTGCGTCCGGAATGAAACGGTCCGCTCCTGCGCCGCTGGATGGATTGGCCGCAGAATAATATTGCGCTGCGCCACTGAACACGCTCATAGAATCGGCGCTCATCTTCAGGATAGAATCCGGTGTGCTGGGCAGGCGGTCATAACGGTTACGGTCATACTCCGCGCTGTTGGCGCCGGTGTTGAAGTTGCGGGAATACCTGATGATAGAACTGAGCGATGGCGCAGGCAATACCTGTATCGCCGGTCGCCCCTGGTAATCGTAATACGTTTCTGCAACGATGGCCGTATTGGTCACATTATCTTTGGTAACGGTTTGCCGGCTGCGCAGGCTGCCATCAAAATATTGTATCACGGCTTTGCGCTTGCCTTCTTCCGCGAAGCTCACAGATGATTGCCAGTTAAGCATCCGTTCATGACCGGCGTAAGAGAAAGATACTGGCGCAGCGCCCGCCGCTTCCGAGCTCCAGATAGTGGCCCAGCGCGCCTTGGGGCCTTTGGCCTGTACAGCGCGCACACGGATGAAGAGAAAGCCGCTATCGTCATACAACATCGGGATATCATAGGTATTGCCTTTCACAGTTACGCGGGTGGCGTTGTTACGGAAGAGCAATACCTGGTTCAAAGGGCTGCCATAGCGGCCCAGGGCGGTGGAATCGATATAGGTCCATTCGAGATCGTATTCATCAGCGCCAGTTACAGCGTCCCAATTGACAGTCAGCTTATCGAAAGGATTGGTGGTAACGCTGGCAAAACGAAGGTTCTTAACGGCATCGGCTACACGATCCAGTTTATATACCGGCAGGATGGTCATTTCATTATCGAGTATCAGCGCTCTCATGGCGGCCGGGTTGGATACGGTGATCGACAACACCTGTGCGGTCACTTGCCGGCAGCCGCTAAAGGCAAATGAAGCCCTTGACTGATAGGGCTTGGTGGAGTCATAGTTCACGGACAAGACCTGTATCATGGTGTCCTGGCGCTGCACGTTGGTAGCGTCAAAGTAGTTATAGGTGAGCAACACATTAATGCTCGCCGTAAAGGACGATGGCGGCATCACAGTATCAGACTCATTCACTTTGAAGGAGATCACATTGCGCACCTGGTAGGGCGTATCCAGTTTGCTTTTGTCGGTAGTACTGAAATAGGCGCTGTCACGTACGGTAATAGCAGCATTGGCCACCAGCGCATTCTGGCCGCCATCGAGCGATTTCCGCACCGTTATTCCGGTTTGCGCCATGGCCTGTTGGCCCATGATCATGAGCAAAGTTGCTATCAGCCATACAGTTAATCTTTTCGGTATAGGTATCATAAATAGCATTATTGTAATTGGGGTGAACCTATAAATATTTTATAATCGGGAAAGGCCGCTGCTGGCTTGTATTCCTTTCCACTTTTGTAAAAGAAATTGCTTGCATCGAATAGCTGCGCTGATGGCGCCACTGCCGCGTAATGAGAGAACGTAGTTTTCACTATGGCATACTCATCATAGCTCTTGTCCAGCGTCACCTGCTCATCAACCAGCGTGCTGGTTTTAACGATCGACGTAAAATCTTTTATCTGCCAGGAAGCAGTATCTACCGTCATCTCCATGCGTTTACACAATTGATCTTTCGGGAAGATAAACCGGATCGTCTGTTGCGGGCCTTTGCGGGCGATCTCGCAACGCTCGATATGTTGTTGCTTCATCATCTTCTCCAGCATTTGCAAAGGCTGCATGGCAGCTGTATCAATGGCTGGCGGCACGCTGAGGTATATCAGGCGGTCGTCGTGGAAGACGATAATATGATAGTGATCATTCCGGATCGTTTCTGTATTGCGGATCAGGCAACGGTAGTACTTTCCGGCCACCGTCATCTTACCTTCCAGCGAATCAAGCAGGATGGCGGGCGTGTGTTCGTTAGCGTAGGTATAGCGCATATCGAACGATTGCGGCGTAGCCAATATATGTTGCTGTAGTTTGATCAACAGTTGGCCGGCCTGCTGCAATGACCGGTCATCGCTGTTTTGCGCCGATACGATCCAGGGCGTAAGGGCGTAAATGACCAGGAAAAATAATGTTCTCTTCATACTCACGATACTATTCTTTTAACAATGCGCTGCGTGTTTCGCGAATGGTTTTGATGCCTCTTTCTGTTTCTTTCTTCACGCGGATCAAGGTGCCCTCATCATCATATTCATAGAAGGTGGCGTAATTGTTTTCATCCAGTTCCGCCATCAGCCTTAATGACACAGGATCGTATACGAACGACTTCATATTGCCATTGAAAGGATGCACGCGGATATCGTCGAAGAAAACGTTGGTACCGTTTGCCTGCATGGTGATGGTGAAGACACTGCCGCTGGCAGGAACGTCTACGATGGCCTCGTAGCGCTGCCAGCCGTCGATGATGGAGCCTTTCAGCGTGGCAGCCACGGTATTATTGCCGGCGGTTACTGTCAATGAATTTTTTGTATAAGAGATGCATTTGCAATCCTGGTCTTCTTTCACCCATGCACTCACGAGCAACCTGCTGCCATTGATCGGAGAAAAAGAAGGCAGCAATGTGCGGGCATCGGATTGTATCGTCTTCAATAAAGAGTCTGTTGTACAGGTACTCAATTGTTTATTGATGGTGAACGAAAACGACGGATCGTCCGTGGGCGTAAGGAATGTACTCACGGCCACGCTGCTGCCGCCACTCACGCGCAGGCTGTAACGGCCGGTATGCGCGGTGGTATCGAAATTCGACCTGAAGGGTGAGAAGTCAAATCCCCGGGTATTGGAGCAGGATGTATCGCAGTTATTGTTGCCGAAGTCGTAATCTTCAAAGCCTTCAAAGAGGGACTCACGGTAACGGCTATTCTGTATCACGGCAATGGGCAGGGCATTGTCATAGCCATACAGTCCGGCATTGTAACGGCCCAGCGGGTCTCTATTCTCCAGCTCGAAGCCTTTTGTATTGAATAGTGTAGACTCCGCATTCCATACCCATTTGGTGGTATCTGTTGATCCCTGCCAACTGTTTCCCTGCCGTGTCCAGAAGGGCACGAACGTTGGAAAGGCGCCATACTGGCGGATGTTGGTACTGTTGTTCAGATTGGAGATGGTATCTCCTTCTGCGCGCGTGCTGTAGTAGGTATAGGTACGCGATACGCGCCAGTTGCCTGCAATGCTGTATACGTAAGGGTTTACGTTCGATTCTGTGATAGCGCTGTAGCAACCGCCGGAAGTGTCGGGGGATGCAAAACTGCTGCTTACTACCGTTGCTGTTCCACGCTTGCTCGCTACTGCAAACTGTACTGCAACCAGCAAGAGAATCATTATCATTTTACTTCTGATCGTCATAAGTCGAATTATTTAACGGTAAACAATGAATTAGGAAGCAACTCAATTGTAACCGTTCGCCACAAATAGTCATTTGTTTCACTGGTCAGAGGGCCTCCCAGTTCATGCCTCTCTGAACCAGTAACAGTAGCTGGTAATAATACCACTGTACTACCATTACAATTAAAGTTCTGAGTATATATGTAAGGAGTGGGATCAGTTGAAGCATATTTCCCGCTTCCAGAATTCGTTTCCGTAAACTTCAGCTGTACAGGCACCCCTGTAACGCTCAACGGGATAGTACATGCAGCATCTTTAAAGAAATAAATCCTTACGCTGCTGAATGTTGTCTTATCTGTCTCTATTATCTTATCATTACTATCTTTATAGGTATCTATCGTCGTACTATCCTGCGTCACTGTAAACTTCGCATAGAATCCGCCACAGGTACCCACTCTGTTTGCATAGCTCTGGCCCATACTATCCACTTCAGCTTGCGCCAATGAATCAGCAGCAGCTTGCGTAGCAGCAAAATATTTATTCTGTGGTACGGAATAAGTTACGCTGGAACCGGGGGCACCTCCGCAATCATTCTTGGTAAATGTGCCGCTCTTGGGATTATTCCCGTACAAACATTGCCCATTCGTATTTGCATATGCCTGACCGTTAGTATCCAGGTAAGTCAATGCCATCCTGTTAGCAGAATCTTTATCCGGCCCGAAGAAAGTGGCAGCATTCACTTTAAACAGTACCGGACTGCCAAAGGTGCCGCCAGTACAGTTATTACGGGTATAATACCGCGCCAGCTCATCATTCGGCACGAGGCCTGGAATCACTACCCGTTTACGTTTATCTTTTACTTTCCAGTTTTGTTTGAACTCGTTGGCGGCCGCAGTGATCACTTTACTATTGTTGTTGATCACAAAGGTGTAGTTACCATTGGCATCCTGTACCAGCGGATTCACCAGCATGGTAACACTACCTCCTGTAGCGGCGATATTCCTTCTGCCGGAACGGATGATCTTTAAAGACACATCATTGCCGCTATAGGGGTCGCCGTCTTTCGTCAGGAAGTAGATGTCAGGTGTGGTGTTCTGCATCATCTTCGCATCCATGGTCCATATTTTACCGGTGGATGGGAAAGTAGCGATCAGCGGATTGCAATCCGTGCCGCCTACTTTAGGCTTGGTATATACAAGCAGTTCATCGCCGGGACTGAAATAGTTAGTCAGTGTATCCGTGGACGTGAGTCCTTTCACAATCTTGCCACCACGGAAATCAAGATGATCAATGGTGACGTTGATATTCTTGTAAGCGCCGCTCATGCCATCATACACCCAGCCTGCCGGATAGGTGAAATTAAATATGGGGTCGTTGTATTCGTTTTGTGTGCTGGTCAATACCGGATCGCCGGTTTCTGCATCATAGAGCAGGTTGCGGGTTACTACTTTGCTGCCTTTGTCGATCACCACTACGCTATCCAGGATACCATGACGGTTGATCAATTTGGTAGCGGCTACCGAGCGGAAAATATTATCCTCACGCTGCGCGATATTCAGCAGGGAAGGTATCAGGAAAGGCCAGGGGCCGACCGTGAAGAAATCTGTATTGATCGCAATATCATAACCATTGGTAACAGAACGCTCTTCACGCATATCTGTCATCAGCTCAATATCTTTCCCGATCACGGCTTTCGCGTCGATCTCTCCTTTCGGATTGATCGTCAGCACATCATTCTTCACGTGTTTGAAAGTAGCGTTCTGATCATCCACTCTATAAAAGTTCTCTGTATAGGTGGTCCAGTTTTTTGAATCGGTTTCAGGATAGGCAGCTTGTGAGCGCACCTTTCCGTTCATATCGTTCAGCTCTATCTTGAAGCCTTGCGATACGCCGATATAATGCCTGGCGTTGATCTTCAGAAACGCATCCAGCGCTGGTTTGAAACGTTTTTTGGTATCAGGGTCCAGCGTGGTTCTGTCAGTGATAGTAGGGAAATCATAGGTCGTATAGAAACGGGTTTCGTTGAAACCATTGGCAGAGCGCGTGTTCTTGGTATTAACAGAGCGCACCCTTACTTTACTATAACCTACAGAAGGCGCGGGGAAGAAGCCCTCTCCCAGCGGTTCTTCGGAATATCCCAATGTAACGGGCGCGAGTGCCGCCACCTGTTCTGTGTAGGAGATAGGCACCCGGAAAGGATTTTCTTCTCCCCCGAGGATAGGCTCATAGCTCGCCACGCCGCTACTGATCTCTACATCATTACCATTAATATTTTTGGTGGTGGTGTATTGATATTCCTGGCCATACATCGATTCTTTCTGTCCGCTCATCGCATTCCAGTGATCCCAGATGGCCACACGCTTCACACGCAAACCGCCGCCATACTTTTTCAGGTAGGGATTAGTAAGACGAACGAAAGAACGCATGGTGTCGATACTTTTTGCCCACCCTTTACTACGGGCGCTTTCATCGAAAGAGCGGAACGCGTTCTTGATATTGTCCGCCATGCCCACCAATATTTTCACACCATCTGCCAGGTCGAGGTTATCGCCTACATCCGATCCCGGATAGGCTTTTGAAGGAAGGTTGAGACGCAGGAACTGTCGCGCCGCTTTGGCCAGCGGACTGAAATCACCACCATCTTTGCCATTCTTATCGATGCTCACCAATTTTATCCAGATGGTTTTGCCATTATTGTAATAGCCCCATTTTTCGGGCTTGCCATAGCAAGGCACAAACTCGCTGCCATTGCCGTATTTATCGGCGGGCATCCGCACATACAGGCGGAAGGCCATGTTATTGATGCCTTCCAGGTACCTGCTGTAAACCTCCTGCACAGAGCCCACCGGGTAAGGCACATTGACGGAAACATAGAGATAGTCGCGGTTGCCGGTGATATCGGCATAATACAATTCCTGTTTCACATCCGCGAGGGTGGCCGGAACGTCTTTACTGAAGCCCGCTATGCGGAACATCTGCATGGCGCGCTTGTTCTGCACATAAGCATAATCATCACTTTCATAAGTCACTTTGATACGACTCCCGGATGGCGTAACAATGGAATCCAGCGTCCAGGCGGCGGCGTTGTAAGCCGCTTTGGTGCTATCTTGCAGGGCATAAGGAAAATCCGGGTTGCTGATGCCGCCAGGATTATCGCTGGCAGATTTATAGTTACCCCAACGGTCATAATTCCTGAAACCATAAGCAGGATTGTTAGCATTATAGTTGAATACATACGCATTCCTTTTCCCTTTGGTACTGCCGTTATAAGTAAACCATACTTTTGAGAGGGTCAGTTTGCCAACGTTGCCATTGTTGGGATCAGGACAAAGCGCATAGGTATATTCAAAGTTGACTGTCTTTATAGGCGTTGTTTTGCCCGGGTTCTTGAGAAAATCTGCTTTCGTATACAGGTCGATCCGCTTCAGGCATTTAGCATTGCCATTCGATCTCACGCCGGCAGAATCCATCTGCTGTAAGTCGCTACGGTCCTGCAAAGTAAATACCGCGATCATATTCTTGGACTCTACGGAGTTCAGGTACCACAGCTCTTTCTTGCCATATACATAGCTGGCTTTATCGTCCAGGTTATCTGTCCGGAGGCCTTCATTGTAATTGGCTTTGTTGCTGTAAGGCGTACGCCATTTATAAGGATTGTTGATGCCCGCAACTTTCGTATAATTGAAACGGATGGCATCTCCTGCGTCATCATCGGTAATACCGTCGCCGGTTACATCTACATAATCGGGAGATAAGATGCCGGTAAGCAGGAAGGAATGCGCGTAAGCCGGCATTGTTTCGGCGGAGTAATAGTTATCACGTCCGTTCGTGTTACCGAAAGAATCGTCTGTGCCGGTGTAAGTGGCCAGGCCGGTGTTAACATCACCGGAAGATTGCGGTATAGAGAAAGTACTTTCTTTCTGTTCCAGGTTATATACCGGGATACCATACACATATCTTTTTCCGTCTGCGTTGAGCACATCGATTTCAGAGATGTGATTGGGTTTTCTGAAAGCGTTGACGCGTCGCTCCCGCATCACGATATCCGTTCGCGCGGAATCCACTGCCGGCGAGGCAAAGAACACATTGGTAGGCATGGGTTCGAAGGCGGTCATATTACCATACTTCCATTGTAGCCTCATGGTGGCGTCGCCAGGACCATTGTAGTATTCCATCCTGATGTTATAGAGCTTGCCGGCTTCGAGGTTCATGGTATCATATCTTGAATTAGGATCTTCTACCATTCTGTCGTGGAAAGTACTATCGTTGATCGTCAATCTTGATCCATCATCATAGAGAGAATAAAAAACGTACTGCCCGGAAACAGGCGCCAGGAAACGGCCAGTCCAGCGGGCGGAAAAATTGGTGCCTAATGGTCTGTCCACACCGGTATAGTTAAATGAGGTAACATTACTATTACCGCTGCTGCTGAAATTTAACTGCGGGTCAATACGCTTGATGATTACCGGACCACTCAGGTCGGTACTGGCATAATAACTTGCATTCAAACCGTGTACGGGGTTGTTGCCGGCATCGCTGGGCACTGGTACATTGCAGCGGTTGATACCGAAACTGTTCAATGCATAGCTTTCAATATATTTCGACAAGCCCACTTCGCTGGCTTCTGCGGCGGTGAGGTAAGAGATCACCTGGGTACGTTTATCGCGCTGCTGCTTCACCACATTCTGGCTGTTGAGCGTCACGTCGTTGCCCGGCAAGCCGCTGGCATATGGCGTCAGCTTGTTGGTGGTGGTGATCGTTGGGCTGCTGCGATCGGGTTGATACAGGCGTACGGTTACTGGCGCATCGCCACCGATCGCATCATAAAAGGCTTTGTTGTTTGCTGTTTTCTCACCCGGATTTTTAAAATAGGATGCTTCAAAGCTTCTGTCAGATTTTCTGAAGGCGATCGTTCTTGCCAGCGGGTTCTGTTCTTCCCACAAAGCGGAGCGTGTAACCGAGTGCGTGAAGGTAAGATCAACGCCCGCATGGAAAGTAGAGCCAAAAGCCACATCGCCGCTGTAGCGGTCAGATACATCGCGTGTCTGCATCTGATGATCGAATACATAACCGATATCTCCCCTGAACGCACGGAACATGCCACCAGTGCCCTCTCCCGACATCGAGAAGATATCATAGGTATAAGATGGAATGGCGATATGCGGCACCGGCGGTGACTCGCGATAAGGGATTTCTTTTTCCCGGTTGAAATCAAGCAGGGCATTGATATTCCTGATGCCGTTCTGGTAGTTGAGATATCCATAAGCAGGAATAGACATGTGTTTATCTGCATCCGCGAGGTATTGCTTGGTAACATATCCACCCAATGCAATACTCGGTGTGAAGATCTCCAATTCCACACCGGCCCTGAAGTTCACGGTGGTTAGCCTGCTGGTGAAAGGCATGGTGATGGTAGGAGTATATCCGGGATGTGCAAAAGAGATACTTGCTGATGCCGGAATACTCAGGCCACGCATATGTAAGGTCCGGTCGTCCATTTTGATCTGCGCATCTGTCAACCTCACGCCAGCAGAGAATTGCAGTCCCTTCATCCCTGAACGTGAATTATAAGCAGTACCTATCGATAGGCTACCGCTATAGCCACCTTTTTCTAGTGCTTCATGTTCAGTATATCTGAAACCTACGGAAGGAGATATGGTAAATCCTTCCTGCGAGTTGTTATTGAGAGATAAACCACCGGTAAAAGCGCCCATGCTTTTGCTACCCGCAGCGATGGAGGTATTCAAACTGTTTTCCAGTCCCCATCCGCGGTAGGTGTTGTGGAATACGCCCAAAGAGGCGCCTGCGCCAAATTTCAGGATAGAGTTGCTTCCCTGCGGCATACCTGCTATCTCAAGATCTGCGCCCACTGTAACGCCAACGGTCTTGTTCATCTTCACAGACATATCTTTTTTGATAGAGTCTGTACCATTGAAATCATCGGGCAGGCCGCGCATGTTCCTGTTGATGGCGCCAGGGTTGAGTGTCCAGCCGAGGCCTACCCAGCTGGCTTCCTGGTCGGCGTATACGCCGCTGTTGTAACCTAAGGTCAAGGGATATCCACCCACATCCATCAGCGGGATGGTATAGGAAAAATCGCCGGTGAAGAGATCTACCATGTTATCATTGCCGGAAGCGTGGAAGCCCGTCATCTCCGGTTGTGTAGGGCCGCCGAGATCGCCGCGGCGGGCTATATTTTTCACAGCAGTGCCGCTAAGTGGCGCTGCTGCCGGCTTTGCTGCGGAAGGGTGCAGCGCACTGCTTTCAATTACGTGCGGGTCGAAGGGCCTGCCGATCGCATGGGCAGGTATCACACTCTCGAAATAGATGAGCGAGAGCATCGTATATGCGATCACTTTCTTGCCTTTCTCAACGAATGCCAATATCATATCTGATCTGTATAGGGAGCTTGTAAAAATATTATTGTTGAATGGGGTTGAACGCGAAATTCATTCGCCATTGTTCATTCCGCGAGTTGTACAGCACAAAGGTGTAATGCTTGCCAGCAGCCAATCGCCGGCCTTTGCCCAGCTGCAGTTCCAGGCGGTTATCACCATGAGAGAGATGAAAGCTGCCGGATTGCGCCACCTGGTTTTCATCATCCAGCGCAATGATCTCATAACGCACATTATCATCACCAGGATCGTTGACATAGATACATTTCAGGGCGCCGCTGCAATTGCCCATCACGCCGTCTATCTCTCTTTTCAACAGTACATAGCCGCCGTCATCGGGGGTTTTAGCGATCGAGGTATCTTTCAGGCTGAAAGTCCACACTTCTGTTTGTGCGGCAAACAGGCGGCCATTGTTGGCAATCACCATCCAGGCATAGGTGCGGCCGGTATCCAGTGCTACGGCGCCGGAAGGATAGGTCATGACCGGGTTGCGCAAGCCGGTACCGATATAAACCGGGATGTTCTGCTGGATGGCTTCTGCGGCTGATTGATCCGCCCGTACCTCTACTACTCTTAGTTCATAGTTGAGATCTGTGAAGAGGTTCAGCGGAGCGGGCGGCAGCCATGAAAACTGTGGCAGCCTTGTTTCCAGTCTGGCAGTATCCTCCGGTGTATTGAGCAGGGGCGGGCTCACCGGCTCCACCGTGAAAGGAATACAATCTTCTACCGCAGGCTTCTCGCTCTTGTCGCCGTCTATCATCACACTGTAACAGGCGACGTAGTTGCCCGGCGCCAGGAGGCCATTCTCCCTTCTGTCGGCCACGGGCGACAAATACTCATACTGCACCGGGTTGATATCTTTCAGTTGCAACTGCCGGCCACCGGGGCTGAGCGGGATGCTGCGCGTAACGGCAGTGAGCACCGGCTGTGCATTGCCGGCATCTGTGAGGCGTAGCATGATACGCACGCTCACCGTATTGGTAGCGGCGTTCACCAGCATCATATTCCATAATTGCGATTGCTGCATCACACCGGCAGGAGGCACCTGAACTGCCATCGTTACCTGGGCGCTTGCGTTTGTAACAAACAACAGACAAAGCATCCAGCATGCGAGTCTGCGTATGGTTCTGGATTTTTTCATAGTTAAAATATCCTGGTATAGGTTAATCGTCCTGTATTATTTGGTACTAATTTTTTATTTGGTCCGGGAATGAATCCCTTGTCGGCCATCATGGCCAGTTCCCCGAAATAGGGTATCTGTACGCGCATACTGGCGGTATATCCCAGCTGCTGAATATGATACACCGTTTGCCGGTTGTATTTCAATCCCCCGCCTGCTTCGAGCCAGCGTTTTATCTTCCACGATACGTCGCCGGCGGCGCCATACAAGCCGTATTCCTCATTCACAGCGGCCGACAACATACCATTGAGCGTAAACCGCGAAAGGAATATCGTATGATTGGCCACCAGGTTACGGCTGTTGAAATACACAAAATTGCTGTCTTCCTTGTGGTTGTAGAATTGTGAATACGACAACACACTGCTCATCATCACGCCCTTATACTTATAGAAATAGCTGGCATTACCGGAGAGCGTATAGAAGAGGTTCTCCATGAAACGGCCATCACCAAGTTTCATCAGTTGCGACGATGGCTGGTAAGCCACCGTGATCACGGGCCAGCGCGGAATACGCATGGTGGCCTGTATGCTTTTGAATACCGTATTACTCTGGTAATTGGCCGGTTGCAGGTAGGTGACGTAATCATTTTTCCTGATGGCGCCGGTCAATGTAAGCCTGCGGCGGAACAGCGGCTGATCCACTCTCATGTTCCAGGCGGTTTGCCGCGAGCCGGTAGTATACAAACTGAACGACTGAAAATCACTTCCCATCAGCTTGTACATCGCCGAAATACGTGTATCCGTGAACGGTAGTATGGTAGCGAATTTTGCTGCATAGGCTTCATTGGAATGGCTGTTGAAGTTAAGCATGCTGTTAAAAGCGCTGCTATGGCTTCCCTGCCGGGCATAATACGGAAGCGATGATTTCGCCGCCTCTCCGGTCAGGTAGGTATTCTTCCAGAGCCGCCACTGCCCTTCCAGGGAAACGCCCATGATGTTGTTGTTAACGCTCACCTCTTCACCAGGCACCACATTGGTATTCATGTTATATACCTGTCGTTTGCCGGTGTACCACGTAAGGATAATATTGTTGCCTTCCTTCATTCCAATGCCCGCGCGTAACAGGTTCAGGTATTGTTTAGGCCGGGCTTCATTTACCACATAGTTGCGGAAACGATAGTCCACCGCGCCTGTAGCGAAGGCCACATACCAGGAAGGATTGTATTCCATCTGCACACCCGTGATACTGATATCTTTCGCGGTCAGCTCGGAATAGTTCACCATGGTGCGCCCTATGCCAAAAGACCGGATGGATAAAAGCGTGCGATAACCTTTGGGCAGCACGCTATCCGGCAGGTTGAGCTCCGACAGGCCTTCTGTCAGTTCTTTATTATTGCGGCTGTGCGTAAGCACGTCCATCAGTGTAGCTTTCTTCTGGCCATACTTCTTTTGCATCGACCAGTAGCGGGCCTCGGCTTTAGACATCTCTTTCTCCAGCGAGTCGGCTTCGTGCTGTTTTTGCTGATAGGCTTTCAGTACAGGGAAGCTGGTATCTATGGCTGGTGCAGTGTTCAGCCAGCGTTGCTGCAGGCTGTCCGGCACATGACGGCTTTTGATGATACTCGCAATATCGTAAGTGCCTGCGCGTCCTATTTGCGTAACTTCATCCAGTTTTCTGAACGCCGTATCTTTGATGCGATAATAAATACGTTCTCTCTCTTCTATCAGGCGTTGTAACTGTGAGGGAGAAGAGAGCCATCCTTTCAGCCCGGAAAGCTGGTCAGACAGGCCATTGAGCTTATCCCGGAGCTTTGCCAGCTCCTGTATTTGTTTCAATTTACTGGCATCCCAGTTTTTTGCACGTGCAAGGATCATGTTCTTCAGATCCTTATTGGAGTATTGCAAGTTGATGCCGGTGATATTTCTGAACAGCGAAGAGTTGCCCATCTGCGTGCTGAAGGCTACGCGTAGCGGGTATCTGTCTTTGACGGTGATGTCCAGCCAGGTTTGCACGGTATGCTGATAGATATCTTTTTCCACGAAAGGCGTATCTACCCGTGATTGATAATACAGGTCGTACATGATATTACCATGTATGGTCAGCAACGGCGAATGCTGGACAGGAGCAGGTTTGCGCCGCATGCGGACGATCACCGGTTTCACGGAATCTTTCTTGCCGTACAAAGGTAGCGGCACGATGATCTGTGATTTACATCCCGCGCGTACATAGTAGTAGCCTGTATCAACAATAGCTTTGCTGATAGCGGGGGGACCTTGTGCAAAAGTATGGGCAGCACAAAACAGGCCTACAAACAACAATAAAATAAAATGTTTCAATGGATATGCGCTATTAATGCTGGTATAAGGGGGTGTTCTTCTCCATGACTCAGTACAGATAGCGCACTAATGTATTTGTATTATTTTCATCTGGTTATAAGGATATTGTTCTATTGGAATAACGGGATAAAGGTGGAAATTTAAATTTGAAAAAACAAGTATCTTGAAAAAATTATTTCAGTGTTAAAATTGAAAGATGCATATTGAAGGCCGTCTCCTCCTGCTCAACAACATCGACAAACACATCACCATTGGCGATGAGGAGAAATCCTATTTTCTCTCCCTGTTACAAGAACGCACCTACTATAAAAAAGAGCTGCTCCTCCGCGAAGGCGATACCTGCACAAATTTCACTTTTATCTGTAAAGGCTTTGCCAAGAGTTATCTCGTAGATAAAAAAGGAGATCAACATATTCTCACCATTGCCTCGAAAGACTGGTGGGTGGCAGATGTGATGAGTTATGTATCCAGTAACCCGGGCAACCTGTTCATTGAAGCCATTGAAACCACGCATACCTTGCTACTCTCCAGAGTGCACCGGTTGCAGCTATTGGAAAAAGTGCCTGCTTTTGAGCGCTACTTCCGCATCCTTACAGAACGCGCCTTTGCGGTGAGCCAGCAACGCATTGTGGATATCCTGAGCCTGCCCGCAGCAGAGCGCTTCGAGAAATTCCAGCAGCAATATGCACATATCGCCTCTGCACTCACACAACAACAGATCGCCTCTTTCATCGGCGTTACGCCCGCTTTCTTCAGCCGTATGCTGAAAGCCAAACGCAAATAAATATTAACATCCCGATTGACCTGGATCAATGGCCACCCTCCATGGCTATACGAATTTTGTTGGCAAAACTAAAAATATGAAACAGGCTTTAATCATCGTAGATGTACAAAATGATTATTTCAAAGGAGGATTGATGGAACTGTCCGGCGCAGAAACCGTAGCGGACAACATCGGGAGAATATTGGAACACTGCCGGCTGCAAGGTATGCTGGTAGTACACGTGCAGCATATCGACAACAGCAGCCATCCTGCATTTTTCTTCCCCAACACGGAAGGCGCCAGGATCAATAACAGGGTGCTGCCCGCCGCGGGTGAGAAAGTGATCACCAAACATACGCCCAACAGTTTTCAACACACCGATCTATTGCCATACCTGCGCAATAATAACATCACCGATCTGCTCATCACCGGCATGATGACACATGTTTGTATCGACGCCACTACCAAGGCCGCAAAAGATTTTGGGTTCAACTGTACCGTTATCGGGGATGCCTGCGCTACAAGAGACGTGGAGGTGCTGGGTAACAAGGTAAAAGCGGTAGATGTGCAGAATGCAATGCTGGCGGCACTTTCGTTTTATTACGCCACCATAAGAACCACTAGTGAAATGATGCAGCTGTAAGGCCGATAATATCAGCATTTACATGAATCTATCACCCCTACGGGGCTGGTTATCGGTAGATCGCATTTTGTTCCCCGGGTTTCACCCGGGTCTACCGAGCTATTGCCCCTACGGGGCACATAAAAGCGGATCGTTTACATTGGTAAACAAAGATACGCTAAGCCCCGTAGGGGCGGTAGCTCGGTAGACCCGGGACATACGGCCATCTCCCCCCTCCTTTCAAATTATCTAGCCAACCACTCCTCAAAAAAATCCACACACACTTTTATTTCTCAACAGAAACCCTATATTTGTAAAATATGTTCATACATATGAACAATTAGAAGAAACAAAGGAAAACATCAATCAGGATCAAACAACACGCAATTCCAAAGGCTGCATCCATCAGTGAGCAACGATTATTGATATTCATTTATGTTCCAACGTTATACAAAGGCTGCTATATGCATCCTCACCCTCTTTACTGCCTGTCACCCGTCCGACGTACAGGATACCTCATCTGAAAAGATGCCTGACATCGTGGATTATAATTTTCATATCCGGCCCATCTTGTCCGACAAATGCTACGCCTGCCACGGCCCCGACGCCAACAAGCGCGAAGCCGGCCTCCGCCTGGATATTGCCGACAGCGCCTACAAAGCATTGAAAGATGATCCGCACGCCCATGCGATCGTACCCGGCAACCCGATGGCGTCTGCCGTATACCAGCGCATCAGCACCACCGATACTTCCATGCGCATGCCGCCGCCATCCAGCAATATGACGCTCAGCAATTTTGAAGTGAAGCTGATAGAGAAATGGATACAGCAAGGCGCTAAATACAAACCTCACTGGGCCTTCGTTCCGCCCGCCACGCCCGCGCTGCCGCCGGTAACCGACCACAAATGGCCACGTAACGAGATCGACGTATTCACACTGGCACATATGCAGGAAAAAGGCCTCTCGCCTAATCCTGTGGCAGATCACGAACGCCTGCTCAAACGCCTCAGCATCGACCTCACCGGCCTGCCGCCAACCCTCGACCGCATGGAACGCTTCGCGAAAGATACCAGCGACAAAGGCTATGAACGCATGGTCGATGAACTGCTGCAAGACAGCGCCTACGGCGAGAAAATGGCCGTGCACTGGATGGACGTAGCCCGCTACGCCGACTCCCACGGCTACCAGGACGATAACTACCGCAGCATGTGGCCCTGGCGCGATTGGGTCATTCATGCTTTCAATACCAACCTCTCCTACAAAGACTTCATCACCTGGCAACTCGCCGGCGACATGATACCCAATGCCACCCGCGAACAGCTGCTGGCATCAGGCTTCAACCGCAACCACAAGATCACCGAAGAAGGCGGCGTGATCGATGAGGAATACCGCATCGAATACGTCACCGACCGCACCAACACTTTCGGTAAAAGCCTGCTCGGCATCACCATCGAATGCGCACATTGCCATGATCATAAATATGATCCCTTCTCTCAAAAAGAATATTATCAACTCTTCGCCTTCTTCAATAACGTAAAAGAAGTAGGCCTGGAATCTGTAGTAGGCGGCCCGGAAACCTTTGCCAAGAAGCCTTTCATGGAAATCACCAAAGAAGACCTCAACGGTATACTGCATTTTCTGAACAAACAAGATACCGCCCGCCTGATTGTTTCTGTAATGGGCGACAGAGATACAGCGAGAAAAACATTTGTGCTCGGTCGCGGCAATTACGACAATCCCACCATCGAAGTAACGCCCGGCACACCCGCATCGATCCTTTCTTTCAACACCAGCACCTATCCGGCTAACCGCCTCGGTCTTGCCAACTGGCTCTTCGATCCGAAAAACCCGCTCACCGCACGCGTTTTCGTGAACCAGCTGTGGCAGGAAATATTCGGCAGAGGCATCGTCAAGAGCACCGGCGATTTCGGCATGCAGGGCGATCTTCCCAGCAATCCCGCTTTGCTCGACTGGCTCGCAGTAGATTTCATGCAACATGGCTGGAACATCAAACGCCTCATGAAACAACTCGTGATGTCGGCCACCTATCGCCAATCTGCCGTGATCAGCAAAGAAAAACTGAAAGCCGATCCTGAAAATATTTATCTCTCCCGCGGCCCGCGTTTCCGCCTCCCCGCGGAAACCGTGCGCGACCTGGTATTACAAAGCAGCGGCCTGCTCGTGCGCGAAGTAGGAGGCCCCAGCGTAAAACCTTACCAGCCAAAAGGCCTGTGGGAACAGGCGACCTCCGGCCGCGGCCTCCTCGCTACCTACCGGCAGGATCATGGTAAAAGCCTCTACCGGCGCGGCTTGTACACCTTCATCAAAAGAACGGTACCTCCTCCTTCCATGATGATCTTCGATGCCAGCAACCGCGATCAATGCGAAGTGAAACGCGCCGCTACCAACACACCCTTGCAGGCGCTCATCATGCTGAATGATCCTACCGTGCTGGAAGCCGCCAGAGTACTGGCATCCCGCCTGCTGCAACAAAATGGCAACACACAGCAGGATATACAACAAGCCTTCCGCGCCATCGTTTGCCGCACACCGCAAGCACAGGAAACAGCCGTACTGCTCAAATATTACGAACAACAACAGGCGTATTATAAACAACAACCCGGCAAAGCCTCCCAATTGCTGCATCATGGCGAATACCCCATGGCGGCCAATCTGGACCAGGCCTCCTGGGCTGCTATGATGCAAGTGATCACCACTATCTACAACCTGGAAGAAACTTTATCCAAAACATAGCTAGGGCTGATCATCTCTTCTTTAAAAAAAATTGACAAGATGAAAAACGAATTTCTGGAGCATCACCTGAATATGAATCGCCGCAAGTTCCTGTCGCGGCTCAGTTTGGGCATCGGCAGCGTCGCGCTCGGCTCCCTGCTCATACCCGACCTGTTTGGAAAAAGCAGCGCCAGCGAAGCGCCTTTCATTCCCGGTATGCCGCACTTTGCTCCCAAAGCAAAAAGGATTATCTACCTGTTCCAGAACGGCGCGCCTTCACAACTGGAGAGCTTCGACTACAAACCGAAACTGCGCGACATGATGGGACAGGAACTGCCGCCCTCCATCCGCATGGGACAACGCCTCACCGGTATGACCTCGGGCCAGTCGTCCTTTCCGCTGGTAGGCTCGCATTTCGATTTCAAACAATACGGAGAAGCCCGCGCCTGGGTCAGCGACCTTTTTCCACATACCGCACAGATCGTAGACGATATCTGCATCGTGAGATCGATGTTCACCGAAGCGATCAACCACGATCCCGCCCTCACCTTTTTTCAAACCGGCGCACAACAGGGAAACCGCGCCAGCTTTGGCTCCTGGATGAGTTATGGCCTCGGCAGCGAAAATAAAAATCTGCCTGCCTTCTGTGTGTTATTGTCGCGCGGCAAAGGCAATGGCCAGGGCGTGTACTCTAAATTATGGTCCAATGGCTTCCTAGATAGCATCCACCAGGGCGTGCAATTCAGCAGCGGCGATAACCCGGTGCTTTATCTCAACAACCCCGAAGGCATTGATATGGCCAACCGCCGCCAGATGCTCGATCAGCTGGCGTCCTTGAATGATCAGTCATACAAGGATTTTGGCGATCCGGAGATCAGCACCAAGATACAGCAATACGAGATGGCTTACCGCATGCAAACTGCGGTGCCAGAGCTCACCGATCTCTCCAAAGAACCGGATGATATCGTCAAGCTCTATGGCCCCGAATGCCTTGTCCCTGGTACCTTTGCAGCCAATTGCCTGCTGGCCAGGAAGCTGTCGGAAAGCGGTGTGCGCTTCGTGCAGCTCTATCACCAGGGATGGGATCAACATGGTAACCTGCCGAATGATATGGCCGGACAAGCAAAAGACGTAGACCGCTCCTCCGCCGCGCTCATCACCGATCTCAAACAACGTGGCTTGCTCGATGAAACGCTCGTGATATGGGGCGGAGAATTTGGAAGAACGAATTATTGCCAGGGCAAGATGACGGCCGACAACTACGGCCGCGATCACCATCCCCGCTGCTTCTCCATCTGGATGGCCGGCGGCGGCGTAAAGCCCGGCATCGTGTACGGCGAAACCGATGAATTTGGATACAACATCATCAAAGATCCCGTACACGTGCACGACTTCCACGCTACCGTATTACATCTCATGGGGCTTGATCACGAAAAGCTCACCTTCAAACACCAGGGACGCCGTTACCGGCTCACCGATGTTGCCGGAAAAGTTATACCAGGGCTCATGGCCTGATAAAAAAATATTTTATGGAGAGAAGAAAATTCGTACAGGCATCCGCGTTAGTTGCCGCATCCTTTTATATTTCGCGCGATCTCTTTGCCCGCCCCAAAGGGCCGGTATATGGCCATCAAAACATGCGCTATACCCTTGATACCCGCTGGGGTACGCTGGACGCCAGCCGTCACCCGGTGAAGGATTGCCACGAAATGGTACAGGACAAAAAAGGCCGCATCATCCTGCTCACCAACGAAACGCAGAACAATATCCTCATCTATAACAAATCCGGAAAGCTGCTATCCTGCTGGGGACACGAGTTTCCCGGCGCGCATGGTCTTACCCTCAGCAATGAAAACGGTACCGAATACCTCTTCATCACTGACACCGAAAAACACCAGGTATACAAAACCACGATGGATGGCAAGATATTGATGACAATCGACTATCCTGCGGAAACAGGCTTCTACAAAAAGAAAGAAGAATTTGTACCTACCGAAACCACTATCACCGACAATGGCGATATCTATATCGCTGATGGCTACGGCGCGCAATACATCATGCACTACGATCGCAACGGCAAACTGCTGAACACTTTCGGCGGCCGCGGCGAAGGCGACGCCCATCTCGACAATGCCCACGGCATCTGTGTGGATCGCCGCAAAGGCACGCCCACACTGCTGATCACGGACCGTACCCGCAACTGCTTCAAACGTTTCAGCATGGACGGGCAGCTGCTGGAAGTGATCGCATTGCCCGGCGCCTGCGTGTGCCGCCCCGTGATCCGCGGGGAGCATCTCTATGCCGCCGTACTGCGCTCTCCTGATATGAATGTGAGCGGCAGCGGCTTCGTCACGATACTTGACAAAGACAACAAAGTGATCTCCAATATCGGTGGCACTGCTCCCGTATACAAGGGCGCACAATTGCAGCCGATGCAACAGGCTGAAAAGATCTTCGTACATCCGCATGATGTATGTGTAGATGATGATGAAAACTTGTATGTGGCGCAATGGGCCGCTGGCAAAGTGTATCCGTATAAACTCAGGAGGGTGTAGATGAAGTGGAACCGTTTCCGGTGGCAGGACCTTGGCAGCCAACTCCTGTTCGCCACCAATATCTTTGTTTTAGTTTTACTCGTAGCCGGCACTAAAATAGTGGTGCCAGGCTGGCTGCAGGTGTTTGGGCGCATGCATCCCTTGTTCCTGCACTTCCCGATCGTGTTGCTATTGCTCGGCGGCCTGCTGTTATTTATACAACTGCGCGAACCCGAAGCCCACAAATGGAAAACACACTTTACCAGCGCGCTATTGTTAGCTGCCGCACTCAGTACAGCCCTTACCGTTATCATGGGTTTATTGCTTTCCCGCGAAGAAGGCTATACCGCCGATGGCCACGTGCAATGGCACAAATGGGGCGGCGTCGCGGTGTTGTGGGCTGCATCCGCCTTGTACTGGCTGCGTGCATCCGCCAAACCCTGGCTGCCGAAAGCAGGCGCAGTATTAACAACTATATTGCTGCTCATTACCGGGCATTTCGGTGCAGATATCACCCACGGCAACAATTACGTGCTGGCGCCTGTTACGCCGCCACCGGCGGGCGTGCCGCTCGACAAGGCCATCGTATATGATCATCTGATCAAACCCATCCTGCAAGAAAAATGCATGAACTGCCATAATACAGGTAAAGCCAAAGGTGGTTTATCGATGGACCTGCCACAACAATTGATGAGCGGCGGTAAAAGCGGGAAGCTCTTCATTCCTGGTAATCCTGCTGCCAGTCTGCTGATGGAGCGTATACATCTTCCACAGGAAGATAAAAAACATATGCCTCCGGTGGGCAAGCCGCCACTCACGGCAGAGGAAACCGCTTTGCTCTACTACTGGATCAAAGAAGGGGCGGATTTTAAGAAGATGGTAGCGGCGCTTCCAGCGCATGATAGCCTGCGACTGCTTGCTGCTGCACGTTTACAGCCGGTTGAAGCAAAGGAAGCGGCGTATGATTTTTCTCCGGCAAATGAAAAACTGGTACAGCAGCTGAATAACAACTACCGCGTCGTATATCCGTTAGCGTTACATGCCGCGCCTTTGATCGCCAACTGGTATAACAAAGACAAATTCAATATTGCCTCCGTCCGCGAACTGCTGCCGGTAAAGGAACAGCTGATAGAAATGCATTTACAGAAGATGCCCGTGCACGATGCCGACCTGGAAGTACTGGCACAGTTCAAACAACTGCGGGTGCTCAACCTGAGCTTTACCAACATCACCGGGCAAACATTAAATGTGCTCGCGAAACTTCCTTATCTGCAAAGCCTTTCGCTTTCAGGTACGCCAGTCACTTTGCAACAGCTGATGCAGCTGAAATCAGCGCCGGCATTGAAAGAGCTGTATGTATGGAACACCGGCCTCTCTTCTGCTGATATTCAGCAGGCCCAGAAAACGTTCCCGCAGGCAACAGTAGTAAAAGGATTTTCCAATGATAACGGTGAAGAGCTGAAGCTGAACCAACCGCTGTTACTCAATACCGTGGCGGTTTTCAGGAACAGTATGCAACTGATCTTAAAACATCCGGTCAAAGGCGTAGAGATACGTTACACCACAGATGGCAGCACGCCCGACAGTGTGCATTCTCCCGTGTTCAAAGACAGCCTGTTGCTCACCAACAATACCATCGTTCGTGCGATCGCCTGCAAGCAAGGCTGGTATGCCAGTGATCCGATACAGTTTGCTTTCAGTAAAACCACTTATGTGCCGGATAGCATCCTGCTGCTCAACCCGCCTGAAGGCGCCTATGGCGGCAATGGCCCCAGTACCCTCACCGACGGGCAGAAAGGCGGCATGGATTACAACAATGGTAAATGGCTCGGCTATACGAAAAACAGGATGGAGGCCCTCTTGCAGTTCCGCGAGCCCGTGCCCCTCAAATCCGTGACTATAGGCGCATTGCGCAATACCGGCTCTTACATCTTCCCGCCGCAGCAAGTTGAGCTATGGGGTGGCGCTGATCCGCAACACCTGCGCTTACTAAAAAAGGTAACGCCTGCGGCTGCCAAAAAAGACGACCCGGTGACTGCTATGGATATAGATTGTACTTTTCCCCTCGCACATATATCATGCATGAAAATTGTGATGACGCCCGTCACGCTGCCGGCCTGGCATCCCGGCAAAGGCAAACATGCGTGGGTGTTTGTAGATGAACTGCTGTTCAACTAAAAAAGATAAGCATCGCTGCGCAGGTAGAACCGCCAGCGATGCTTACCTTTACTACAAATTATCATACTATGGCCGTCATAGGAACAAAAACGTACCGTGGCGTTGTAAAATCCATTATCGTACTGGGTTTGTTGCTTTTCATTCCAGCGGGCACACTCCGTTACTGGCCGGGATGGATCTATTTTATCATCAACGCCATCAATATCTGGCTGCTCACCTACTACTTCCTGAAACATGATCCTGCACTGCTACAGCGGCGCGTCAATTCCGGCCCCAGGCATGAAAAAGAGAAGAGCCAACGGCTTATACAATCTGTCAACGGCGCCTTGATAATATTGCTGTATATCTGCTCTGCGCTGGAATACCGCTGGTATCCGCATGTTATTCCCATGTATATTGTCATCATGGGTAATTTACTGGTATTGCTCAGCTACTATCTTGTATTCGTTGTATTCAAAACCAATAGCTTTGCTTCCGCGACCATTGAAGTATCCGGCAACCAGCAGGTGATCAACACCGGTCCCTATCGCCTGGTACGGCACCCGATGTATTCCGGCGCTCTCCTGATGTTCCTGGCGATCCCGCTGGCACTGGGCGTTTGGCGCACCCTCCTCTTCAGCATATTGCTCATCGGCGGCCTGGCATGGCGCCTGCTCGATGAAGAAAGATTTTTACGCACTCACCTGAACGGCTATACGGCGTATTGTCAACAAACAAGGTATAGATTGATTCCGGGGGTATGGTAAACAGATTCCTGCAACCCCTTTGTTATATTATATTTTTCTTTATCTTGTTGACATAAAAATATATGTCCCCCTATGAAACAGTATCTTATCGCGGCAGCGTTATTATCCCTCGTTGCCTGCGCCAAAAACGACAATACGCCACCTTCAAAGCCTCCGGCAAACGACACCACCAAACTGGAAATAGCGGTCTATGATGCTACCGCCTGGGATGCCAGCAATCCTTATGGTCAATTACGTGCTGGCGTCAACGTTAGTATCTATCTCACACAGGATGATTACTATGCGCAGAAACCGGTAGCATCAGGGCAAACCGACGCAGGCGGAAAGGCAACATTTTCCGGCATCGCAGCAGCGGATTACTACATCGTTGCGCAGCTGGATACCCTCAGTAACTTCCCCGGAAGGATAAACACCAATCCTGCGATGGGATATACTTTCGACTCCCTGTACCAGCAATTCACCGTGCCTGCCCGTGTAAACGAACTGTTTCCCTATCCCGGCAATTTCATCTACAAAGACCTGAATGCAGATGGTGTACTGGACAGTAAAGACATGGTAAAACTTCCGGCAGAACATATCCACGCCGATAGCGCCAGAATTACCCGGAAAAGAGTATTGATAGGCGTTGCCGACAACGTAAATTATCAACCCTTTGCCACGGCGCAACAATTAAAAGATGCCGTGGACAATCTTTACAACGAAGTGCATACCTGGCACCAGCTGCATGCCACCATCGATGGAGTATACACGGATGATGCCGACTGCTCCGCATTACCGGCCTACTGCCCCATCAACAATTACCAGCTAACGTCAACGGATACACGTATTAATACATTGTGGCAGAACGCCTACATGATCATCTCCAAGGCCAACCGTATTTTCAGCTATGCGGCCACCTCTCCGGTGAGCAAGGCGGATGTGGCCATCTATATGGCGGATGCCCGTGCCGTGAAAGCCTATATGTACCTGCAATTGGTGAATATGTTTGGATCGGTGCTCAATTACAATACGATTGCCATACCGATGAATGTAAGCAGCATGGCGCCAACTCCCACACGCATGCTGATCTCGGCTCTTTTGAAATTGGCAATACTCAGTCTTCCCCATCTCTCCCCCACTGCCAACCGCAGCCACCTCAGCTCCGAAGCCTGTAATATACTGGCGCTGCGCAACGAGCTTGAACAAAATAACTATAGCACTGGCGGCAGTTCATTAAATTCTCTCTATACGCCTGATAGCCTCATCAAGATCGACCTGGTAAAAAATGGCGCTTATAACAATCCCCTGAGCCAGGAAAATATCTGGTGCGATAGCCGCCCAATCAGCAACCAGGACCTGAAAGCGATCTTCAATAAAGGAAATTATGCGCCCGAAATACACCTGGCCGATGCCCTCCTGCTGCAAGCAGAGCTATTCACCTTCACCAACAATCTTGATGATGCATTGAGAAGAGTGAACATCCTCAGAGCCAGGAACGGCAGCCCCATCTATCCAATACCCACTACCAAAACCAATGCAGAAGTAGTGGCCATCATCCAGCAACAATACCGCGATGATCTTGCCATTGAAGGCCTCACTTTCAACAGCCTCAAAAGATGGCAACTGCTCACGCCACGACTGGCGCCCCTCGGCTTCAAACCCAACAACAGCCTGCTGCCCATTCCACAGCAGACAATAAATATATTCACCGGGCTGCAACAGAACCCGGGATATTGATGCGAAGGTTGTCTTACTCAGGATTATACTGATTGAAAGGATTACCAGGATTTTTTTATCAGGATTAATAAAGATTAAAAAGGATTCGCGAAGATCATTTCGATTTGATCTTCGCGAATCCTTTTTAATCTTTATTAATCCTGATAAAAAAAATCCTGGTAATCCTTTCAATCAGTATAATCCTGAGTAAGACAACCTTCGCTAATCACTCAATCCTCTTCCATGCCCCACTGCTCCAGCAGCGCATTGAACTGCGCTTCCGGCAGGCCGGGCTGCTTGTAATGCCCTGCCAGCGTTTTCTGGCGCATAGCTTCGTAGATGCTGACAGCGCAGGCCACAGAGATGTTCAATGATTTGATGATGCCCATTTGCGGGATAATGAAGTTGCCATCTGCGAGGGTGCGGGCTTCTTCGCTTACGCCTTCATGTTCGTTACCGAATACCAGTGCTACGGCGCCGGTGAAATCAATATCATAGAGGCTCACCGCATCGTGCGCGAGGTGGGTAGTAACGATGCGGCTGTATTTCTTACGCAGCTCGGCAAAGCAGGCTGCTGTATTGTCATATTGATGGATAGTCAGCCATTTGGCAGCACTGCTGCTGCTCCGGGCGCCCCACTTCTTGTGACGGGGGATCATCGTGTTCAGCACATATATCTCCTGTATACCAACAGCATCGCAGGTACGCATCACGGCAGAGATATTGTGCGGGTCCTGCACATTCTCCAATACCACTGTTAAATTCCCCTGCCGCTTGTTCAGTACCGACAGCAATCTTTCCCTTCTTTCTGGTGTCATATCAAAAAAAATATTATTCCAAGTGGCGTAAAATTACGAAATAAGGTAATTTCACGCCATTAATCAAAACACGAAAAACCTATGCTCAAAAAGATCCTGAAGATTGTGGGTATCACAATTGTGGTCTTGATACTGGCAGCCATCGCTGTTCCGTTTCTCTTTAAAGACAAGATCATGGCCAAAGTGAAAACGGAACTCAACAACCGGCTCACAGCCAAAGTAGATTTTAAAGACGTGGATATCAGCCTCCTGCGGCATTTCCCGCGACTGGCCGTAGGCCTGGAAGATCTCCAGATAACAGGTACCGGCGCATTCCAGGATGATACGCTGCTGGCTGCAAAAAAGATAGATGTAGCGCTCAACTTCATGAGTGTGATCAAAGGAGATAAAATGGATATCTACAACATCTCCCTCTCACACCCACGGATACACGCTATTGTGAATAAAGACGGCGCCGCCAACTGGAACATCACCAAACCCGATACCGCCCAACACAACCCGGCCGATACCAGCAAAAGCAAGTTCGCCCTCAGCCTGAAAAAATATAGCATCGATGATGCCTATATCAATTACGACGACCGCCAGGGCAATATGCAATTCGTCGCCGAAGGGCTCAATCACTCCGGTACCGGCGATTTCACACAAGATCAATTTACCCTCGAAACCGCCACCACCGCCGATGCCATCACTTTCCGCTATGGCCTCATCCCCTATCTCAACAATGTAAAAACAAAACTGGATGCCAATATCCAGATCGATAATAACGCGCACACCTATACGCTGAAAGATACCAAAGCAGCGCTCAACAACCTCGAGATAGCACTGCAAGGGCTCTTCAGGCTGGTCAATGATTCTACCTATGGCATGGACTTCTCCTTCAAGGCGCCATCCACCAATTTCAAAGACCTCCTCTCCCTCGTACCCGCTATCTACAAAACGGATTTCAACAAAATTAAAACCAGCGGCAGCGCGGCTTTCGACGGATTTGTAAAAGGAAACTACTCCCCCAAACAAATGCCGGCCTTCGGCCTTAACCTCTCCGTAAAAGATGGTTTCTTCCAATACCCTGATCTGCCCAAACCAGTAAAAAATATCCAGCTGGCGGTGAAGATCAGCAACCCCGATGGCGTACCGGATCATACCGTGATAGATATGCCCACCGGCCACCTCGAAATGGATAATACCCCGCTCGATCTTCGTCTCCTCGTGAAAACGCCCATATCGGATATGTATATCGACGGCGCCGCCAAAGGAAAGATCGATCTCTCCAAGATCACGGAATTTGTGAAACTGGAAAACGGTACCGCCCTCAACGGTCTCCTTGATGCCGACATCTCCGCTAAAGGAAACATGAGCGCCATCGAAAAACAACAGTACGACCGCTTCTACGCCGCCGGCACCCTGCAATTGAGCAATATGGTCTATAAAAGCAAAGACTACCCCGACGGTGTAAAAGTGAATAACCTCTCCCTGCTGTTCAATCCGAAAAACGTTACAGTAAAAGATCTCAGCGGTCAATACCTTGGCACCAACTTCCAGGCAAACGGAGAAGTGAATAACCTCCTCGCCTATACGTTCAAGAGCGCGCCGCTGGATGGTAAATTCAATTTCAAGGCAGATCAGATCAACCTCGATAAATGGATGGGTACTACTGCCTCCTCCACCACGGCAGCTACCACCGCTAAAAAAGATACTGCCGCCGCCATGCCTTTCGCCGTACCGGCCAACCTCAATATCGGGCTGCAAGCCAACGTGGATAAAGTACACTACGAAAAAGTAGATCTCACCAACCTCTCCGGCAACCTCCTCGTGAAAGATGAAACCGTGACCATGCAACAGCTCAAAGCCAATGCCCTGCAAGGTACCATGGAGATCAACGGCAGCTACAGCACCAAAGCCAGCAAAACCAATCCGGATATCGATCTCTCCTATAACGTACAACAACTGGATGTACAACAAACATTCAACGCCTTCAACACCGTACAGATGCTGATGCCCATCGGCAAGTTCCTCTCCGGTAAAATCACTTCGCAATTACAGATGCATGGCAAACTGGGCAAGGATATGATCCCCGTGATGAATACCCTCACCGGCGAAGGCAACCTGCTCCTGATTGAAGGCTTCCTGAAACAGTTTGCACCGGTAGACCAACTCGCCAACACCCTCAATGTGGCGCAGCTGAAAGACCTCTCCCTGCGCGATATCAAAAACTATTTCGCCTTCGAAAATGGCCGCGTGAAAGTGAACCCTTTCAAAGTGGCCGTGAAAGGCATCACCATGAATATCGCCGGCTCGCACGGCTTTGATCAATCGCTCGACTATACCCTGCAAATGGCGCTGCCACGCGCACTCATGGGCAATGCCGGCAATACGCTGGTCAACAACCTCGCTGCACAGGCGCAGAGCAAAGGCATCCCCGTAAATATCGGCGACAGCGTACACCTGCAAGTACTGATGGGTGGCAACATCATGAAGCCGTCCCTCAAAACGGATCTCCGCGAAAGCGCCAACAACCTGAAATCGCAAGCTACCGAACTGGTGAAGAACAAGATCGACACAGTGAAAAACGCCGTACGCGACACCGTAAACCAGATCAAGAAAAACGCCGTCAACGCCCTCAAAGATGAACTGAAAAATCAGCTCAGCGGCAAGAAAGACAGCACCAGCAACGGCAACGGCCTGCAAAACGTAGGCAAACAAGCCGGCGAATCCGCCAAAGGCATCCTGAACGGCCTGTTCAAAAAGAAACAAGCAGATACCACCAGGCATTAACGCGAAGGTTGTCTTTGCTCAGGATTATAATGATTGAAAGGATTAACAGGATTTTTTTTCAGGATTAATAAAGATTAAAGGAGATTGGTGGGGAAGATCAACAAGGCGTCAGCCCTTGAAGCGCTTTGAGCGCTTCAAGGGCTATACTCGCGAATATCTTCCCATCAATCTCCTTTAATCTTTATTAATCCTGATAAAAAAAATCCTGTTAATCCTTTCAATCATTATAATCCTGAGCAAAGACAACCTTCGCTTTTTTTTCGTAACTTATCTTCATGTTCCACCATTTCATACATACTACCTGGTGCAACGCCGCACTGTTCGTAGGACTTATCTTCCTTGGTATGGGGTGGTTCATCAAACATTATCCGCCCAAAAGCATTAAAACATGGTACGGCTACCGCAGCGTACTGTCCACACGTAACCCTGAAATGTGGCAGGCCGCTAATCAGGACGCAGCCTATATTTCCCGCCGCATCGGTATGGTGCTGATCATCACCGGTATCATCTGCGCATTGCTTTTTAACAGCCAGAGCGATTGGTTCCAGTACATCACCATTGGCGCCGTTATCGCCGGAACGCTTTATATGGTGGGCTTTACAGAGTGGCGCCTCACACAGGAATTTGATGATGATGGCAACAAAAGATCTTCCTGAAAAAACAAAGGCGCTGCTTGCGCAACGCCTCTGTTTTTATGGTGTTTATTGTTGATCATTATAATTTCCCTTGCACATCATGCTCAGGTATCGCCTGGTAGCTTTCTTTCATTTTGGCGAGCTTTTCTTTGCCATACGCCAATCGGGTGATCACTACAAACAATACCGGTACAATGAATATCGCCAGGAAGGTGGCGGTGAACATACCGCCGAGCACCGTCCAGCCCATGGTTTTACGCGCTTCCGCACCAGCGCCGGAGGCCAGTACCAGCGGCATGATACCCAACAGGAATGCCAGCGATGTCATGATGATAGGCCGTAAACGCAGCTTCGCCGCTTCCACTGCCGATGTCACCACATCCATGCCACGGTCCACACGCTCTTTGGCAAATTCCACGATCAGGATCGCATTCTTGGCTGATAGCCCGATCAGCGTGATCAAACCGATCTGCGCGTAAACGTTGTTGCTTAATTTAGGCAGGAAGGTCAGTACGGTGATCGCGCCAAAAGCGCCGATAGGCACTGCCAGCAGCACCGAGAAGGGCACCGACCAGCTCTCGTACAATGCCGCGAGGAACAGGAATACGAAGATGATGGATAACGCGAATATATATACGGTTTTACTCCCCGATAATATCTCTTCACGGCTCAGGCCCGAGAACTCGTACCCATAGCCTTCCGGCAATACCTCTGCGGCCACTTCTTTCAGCGCATTGATGGCATCGCCGCTACTGTAGCCCGGTGCAGGGTTACCATTGATCTCCGCAGAACGGAAGAGGTTGTAGTGAGAGATCACCGGCGCATTTTCGATCACCTTGTAAGAAGTGAGCGCGCTCAATGGCACCATACTGCCGCTGCTGTTGCGCACAAACAACTGGTTCAGGTTTTTGATGTCGCCGCGGTACGATGAATCCGCCTGCGTTACCACACGGAAGTTACGGCCGTAGATAGTGAAGTCGTTGATGTAGGCGCTACCCATATATGTTTGCAGGGCGCTCGCAATA
The DNA here is from genome assembly GCF_902167635.1 of Chitinophaga vietnamensis. GTDB lineage: Bacteria > Bacteroidota > Bacteroidia > Chitinophagales > Chitinophagaceae > Chitinophaga > Chitinophaga vietnamensis. The sequence continues at coordinate 1,002,757 of NZ_CABHMS010000001.1, read as the reverse complement.
TCGGATATCCGCACGCCCATCTTCTTCGCTTTCTCACGATCAATATCCAGCTGGTAACCTGGCGTACGCGCGGTGAAGAACGAGAAAGCTTTTGCTATTTCCGGGCGCTTGTTCGCCGCTGCCACAAAGCTTTGCAGCACGCCCTCAAATGCTTTGATATCGCCGTTGCCGCGCTGTTGCAAGATGAAAGAGAAACCGGCTGTTTGTCCTAAACCGGGAATAGCCGGCGGTGGTATCACCACCACGTTAGCTTCTTTATATTTCGATAGCTTCTTCTGCAAAGTGGCCACCAGACCAAATACGTGCAGCGCTTCTGTTTTACGCTCACCCCAGGGTTTCAGCTGACAGAAGATCGTAGCGCTATTGGATTTGGTAGAGAAGTTCACCGCATTCAATCCACCGAGCGCCGCATAGTGCGCAATGCCTTGCGTACTGTCGATCTCCTTCATCATCTTGCGCAACATATCTACTGTTCGCTCTGTAGAAGAAGATTCGGGGAGATCAAAAGTGATGATGATACGTCCGTCGTCCTCTGTAGGAATGAAGCCGGAAGGTTTCGATTTGAATAACATCACCGTACCTACGAAAATACACAGCAGCAGGATGATCACATACCTGGCAAAGCGGATGCTCTTCTTCACGCCCAGCGAATAACGCGAAGTAGTGTGAGAGAACCAGCGGTTGAATTTAAAGAAGAAACGGTTAAGGCCTTTCGAGTCCTTGCTCAGGTGCATCGGCCGCAGGATAAGGATACACAGGGCCGGTGTGAGCGACAACGCCACAAATGCAGAGATCAATACAGATATCGCGATGGTGATGGCAAACTGTTGGTACAGGCGGCCTACGATACCGGGTATAAATCCTACCGGTACAAACACCGCAGCCAGGATCAGCGCGATGGCGATCACCGGTCCGGATATCTCCTTCATCGCCTGTATGGTGGCCTCTTTCGGCGTCATCTTCTCATGGTCGATATTATGCTGCACCGCTTCCACCACCACGATGGCATCATCCACCACAATACCGATGGCCAGCACAAAACCGAAGAGGGTAAGGGTGTTGATGGTAAATCCGAGTGGTATGAAGAAGATGAAAGTAGCGATGATAGATACCGGGATCGCGAGGATCGGGATGATCGTAGCGCGCCAGCTCTGTAAGAAGAGGAACACCACCAACACCACGAGCAGCAAGGCTTCCACGAGGGTGTGCACCACTTCTTCGATAGATACTTTCACCACGGATACGGATTCAAAAGGCACTACATAATCCACGCCTTTGGGGAACTGCTTCTTCAGCTGTTCCATGGCAGCGCTAACGTTGGCGGCGGTTTCGATCGCGTTGCTGCCCGGCGCCTGGTAGATCAGCAGGTAAGCGGCACGACGGCCATCTACAAAGTTGTTACCGGCATAGTTGAATTTACCCAGCTGGATGCGGGCCACATCTTTCAGGTATACCAGCGATCCATCGCTGGGACGCGTTTTCACCACGATGTTCCCGAATTCTTCGGGAGTGGTTAAACGACCTTTGGTGAAGATGTTATATTCAAAGGTCTGGCCGGTAGGCTGCGGTGGCGCGCCTACAGAGCCGGCGGTGATCTGCGCATTCTGTTCCTGCAAGGCAGCGCGGATATCATCCGCGGTAACGCCCATCTGTGCGAGCTTGTCGGGCTGCAACCAGATACGCATACTGAAATCATCGGCACGGGTGAAGATATCACCCACGCCTTTTGCGCGGAGCAAGGCGTCTTTTACGTATACGTTGGTGTAGTTGTCGAGGAACGTGATATCATGAGAGCCATCAGGAGAATAGAGCGCTACCAGCATCAGGATGCTGGGATTACGCTTTCTAACGGTGAGGCCTAAACGCTGCACTTCCTGTGGCAGGGTGGGCTGCGCAATACCTACACGGTTCTGCACATCCAGCGCTGCGATGTTGATATCGGTACCTACTTCAAAGTTCACCGTCATGCTCATCTGGCCGCTGCTGGTGTTGTTGGTGTTGATGTAGGTCATACCGGGAGTACCGTTCACCTGCACTTCCACGGGCGTAGCCACGGTTTGTTCTACCGTTTGTGCATCGGCGCCGGTGTAGGTGCCGGTTACCTGTACGGTGGGCGGCGATATCTCGGGATACTGTCCTATGGGCAGGTTCATCATCGCCAATATGCCCACCAGTACGAGCACGACAGATATCACTATCGCGGTTACCGGTCTTTTGATAAAAGTATTTGCAATCATGATCTTCTTCTGTTGATGCTAATGAACTATTTCTTCGCTGCGGCGCCTTGCGGTGCAGCAGGAATGCCTATCTGTATCTTGCCTCCGTCGCGCAGGCGCTGGAAACCTTCTGTGATCACTTTCTCGCCCTGCTGAATGCCATCCATGATCACTACCCTGTCGCGAATCTTCGGCCCCAGGTGTACCTTGCGTTGCTCCGCCACGCTGTCTTTAGCGACGAATACAAAAAATTCTCCCATCTGTTCTGTGATCGCTTTATACGGAATGATCAAACGGTCGCCGGATTGTTCATTGAGTACGTTGAGTACTGCGCTCATACCATCTTTCAGGCGTTGATCCGGGTTCGGAAATTCCACTTTCACTTTGATGGTGGCAGTTTGGTTATCCACGCCGCGGTCTATCGCGATGATCTTGCCGGTATGCGGATACTGGCTGCCATCGGGCAATTGCAGGCGGAAGGTGGTATCGGTGGCTACGCCTTTGCCTTGCAGGTTGGCGAAGCGCGCGATATCGGCTTCATTCACTACAAACTCTACTGCGATCGGGTTTTCACTGGAGATGGTATTGAGCAAAGTATTGCCTGGGCTGATCTGTGCGCCGAGCTTCACCTGTGAGATACCGATGCGGCCAGTGAAAGGCGCTTTGATCAGGGAGTAGTCGAGGTCGGTGCGGGCGGCGAGCAAACTGGCCTCTGCTGCGGCCAGCTGGCTGCGGCTCGTTTCCAGTGCGGCTTCCGCGTTATCTACGATCTGGCGTGCCACCGCATCCTGTTCGGCCAGGCGGTGGTAGCGCTCTTCATCTTTTTTAGCTTTTGTGAAGTTGGCCTTCGCACTGGCGATGCTGGCCTCTGCCTGACGGTAGGCAGCTTCATACTTGCGGCGGTCTATCTCATACAAGGGCTTGCCTTTCTGTACCACCTCGCCTTCCTGGAAGAAGATGCCGGTAATAAACCCGGCTACCTGCGAACGCAGCTCTACCTGGTTCAGCGCCACCACGGTGGCGGGGAATTTGTCGTAATAAACGGCAGGCGCCATCGATACCTCCGTAATATTCACCGGCGTGGGGGGCATAGCTGGCGCTCCTTTCTGGGCAGGCCCCTTGCAGGCAGTAAAGCCCAGGATGCCGGCAGCGCTCATAAAGACAATGTGGTTCATTTTTTTCATATCCGATCCGGTTACCATTTAATAATTAGTTGTTAAGGTTCCTAATGCTTTCTGCAAGTCGATCTTGCTGCTCAGTACCTGGTACATCGCGTTGTAGTAGCTCAGCTGCGCAGTGCGCAGGTCCGTTTCAGCGATCAGCACATCCAGGTATGTTTTAATGCCTTCCTTGTATTGTAATTGCAGCATGTTATACACATCCTGCGCCATCTGCATATTATCTCTCAGCGTCGTATAGTCGTTGAGGTTACTTTTGTAGGCGGCCATCGCCTGCGCATATTGCGTGCTGATATTGCTACGCAAAGTGGCAAAGTCCCACTGCACGCGCTGCAACTGCAATTCGGCCATCTTGATATTATGTACCCGCTTGCCGCCCTGGAAGATCGGCAACGACAATTTCAGGCCCAGCAGCGAGTTGGGATAGTCGTTGGCGAACAGCTTGCCGAAGTCCTGGTTCTGCCATGCAAAAGCATAGTTCACAAAGGCTGATACGGTAGGGATGTAGCTCCACTTGTTATACTTCACATTGGCTTGCAGCAGGCTTTGTTGCGTTTGCAGCTGTTGATATTCGATCCTGTTCTGGTAATTGGCGGTGAGCAGCGTATCGGCGCTGTTCACCGCGCTGGCCATCTGCGTGGTATCATATACCAGTGGTACGTCGCCGCCATTTTCCGGATAGCCCATGAGCTGGCGTAGCACGGCCTGTTTGGCAGTGAGCAGCTCTTTGGCGGTTTTGCGCTGCGCCTTCGCATTGTTGAGCGAGATGGTAGCGCGCTTGTAGTCGATCTTGTCTACTACGCCGCCCTGGTATTGCGCGTAAGTGTCTTTCAGACTGCGTTCCAGCCGGATGATATCTTCTTCCAGCACATCGATCTGCTGACGGGTGAGCAGTACATCATAGTAGGCTTTGCTCACATCGGCCACCACATCGATCTGGTTACGCACGATGTTTTGTTTCGCCTGCTTGCGCACATCCCTGGCGGTATTGGAGGCCAGGAGCAGATCGCGGGTGAAGAGGTTCTGGTTCAGCGTAAAGAGCGCGGTAGACGTGTTGGCCACTCCTACCTTGGTGGGATTACCACCGAAGATGGAAGTAGGCAGTTCCAGGTAATGCTGGAGGTTGTAGTCCAGGCCTATTTGCGGATACCAGTCGGCCAGCTTGCTTTTCACTGTTCTGTCGGTAATGGCGGCATCAATATCCGATTGCCGTAACAGGGGCTGGTGTTTCAATGCATAGCGGATACAGTCGTCCAGCGTGGCAGTACTTAGTAAGGAATCCGTAGATTGCTGCGCGTTGGCATGGATGGATAGCAACATCCCGCACGTTACAGCTAACAGGTAAAATGCTCTTTTCATAAAAGGCTTTTGACATTCAGTTCATCATTGTACCAATCGTGGGGCAATAGATCGATACAACAGTAACGGCTACACGCAGGTACGGTTGTTCGTCGGTCTATTGACCATATATAGCATATAGTTTTACAGAACTATATCATTTCGTTTAAAAGTGCCGCAGTGACAGGTTTAGTTCAAACCGTAGTGTGTAGTAGGTTTCCGTTGGAAGAACGGGTCAGGTAAAACAAAAGGTTTTTTCGAGGCGCTAAGATAATGCTAACAAAACAAAAATCCACCCCGAAGAGTGGATTTTAACAATTAGATGAATTGCTTTGCCGGTCATCCCTTATTTCGACCGCTGGCAATATGTTTTTCTGCATGATAGGAAGATCGTACTAACGGTCCCGCCTCTACGTAATCGAGTCCGATGTTGTAACCGATCTCGCGGAGTTCTGCAAATTCGTCCGGGTGAACGAAACGAACTACGGGCAGGTGTTTCGGCGTAGGCTGTAAGTACTGGCCGAGGGTTACTACATCGCAACCATTGTCGTACAGGTCTTGCATCGCCTGGATCACTTCTTCCTTGGTTTCGCCGAGGCCGAGCATGATACCGCTTTTAGTGCGCATGCCGCCTTCTTTCAGCCGGCGGATCACTTCCAGGCTGCGGTGGTATTTGGCTTGTATCCTTACTTGTTTGGTGAGGCGCTCAACGGTTTCCAGGTTATGGGAAACGATCTCGGGAGCAGCATCGATGATACGCTGGAGGTTTTCCCACTGGCCGCGGAAATCGGGGATGAGCGTTTCCATGGTGGTGTCGGGGTTCAGCGCCCTTACAGCCTTGATGGTATTGGCCCATACGATGGAGCCTCCATCTTTCAGCTCGTCCCTGTCTACCGAGGTGATCACCGCGTGTTTCACCTTCATGAGGTAGATGGCTTCGGCTACACGTTGCGGCTCATCATGATCTACTGGTTCCGGACGGCCGGTGGCTACGGCGCAGAAGCCGCAGCTGCGGGTACAGATATTTCCGAGGATCATGAAAGTGGCCGTACCGGCGCCCCAGCACTCGCCCATGTTAGGGCAGTTGCCGCTTTCGCAGATGGTATGTAATTTATGGGTATCTACCAGGTTCCTGACCTGTTTGTAGTTCTCGCCTATTGGTAATTTCACGCGCAGCCAGTCTGGCTTCTTCACCCTGGCGGTGGCCGGCTCTGCGGCTATAACGGGTAGTTCTTGCATCGCTTATCCTTTCTTTAAAACAGCAAAGTTACTACTTATCTCCTATTCCAGCGCTTCCCGAATTGCAGGCCAACATATGCATTGAAAAAGAGCTGTTTATTATTGTCGGTGACCATGATAGGCACCTTTTTGGTGTACATTTCAGCATTCACGCCTACTTCGAGGGCGCTCACCACTTCGTTGAAGTGGGCCCAGTCGAAACGCATACCCAGCTTGGCATGCAGCCCGGGGATCACGGTCACTTCGCTCCAGCCCTTGCCAAAGCCTGCACCGCCCTGTATTTTGGTGTATTCCAGGAAATTATCAGGATTATTGGGATCGTATTTCATGTCTACCACCTGTCCCGCCTTGTTTTCAACAGAGATATAATAAGGTTTTACCAGACCGATAGAAATACCACCATAGTAGATGCCGCTCACTTCCACCCCGTTTTTGTTGGCCTTTCCGCCGATGAGATAACGCTGGCCGATGCCCAATTTGGCTGGATAGAAATTATTTTGTTTACCGAAGATATAAGGGCGGGAGGTGAACCCGAACTGGTAAGATCCTTGTCCCTGGCGCTTGTCCTCTTTCGGGTCTTTCTTCTCGGAGAACTCGAACTGGAAATAGTTCACCACTTTACGGTTCTTGCGGTAGCCCATCTCCAGGAAGCCTGTCCAGCCATCGGTATTGAGGCGTGCGCCCACTGAAAAGTCGCGCTGGAACACATTCTCACCTTCTTCCTGTTCCCTGAACACCGAAATCCTCTTCAGCTTGCGTTGTTCCTTCTCCTCCTTTTTAGACAGCTTTCTTGTGGAATTAGGCTGGCTGTCAGTGGTTTGGGCCTGCAGGCTGCCAGCAATCATCGATATAAATAAAAACAAGTATAATTTTTTCACAGTGATGGGCTATTAGTCTAGTAATTAAACGCTTGGATAAAGGTATTGTTATGTTGATATTACAAACGTAGCTAATTTTTTTCGAGTTTGATAACGTGAAAATACATTTACTTTACGCTCTGATCATCTCAATAAAAAACAATACCGACCATGCAAACCGCACAGATCATATACAACGGCGAACTGCGTACAACGGCTACCCACCTGTCATCCGGCACCGTCATCGAAACCGATGCACCCGTTGATAACAATGGTAAAGGCGAAAGGTTCTCTCCCACCGACCTTGTGGCCACCGCACTTGGCTCCTGCATGCTCACCATCATGGGCATCAAAGCCAGGGATAACAACTGGCATATCGACGGCACCAAAGTGAGCATCAAAAAGATCATGGGCACCGAGCCTCGCCGCATCACCGGCGTACAGGTGGTTTTCGATTTCCCTGCCGGCCACGGACTGGGAGAAAAAGAAAGAACCGTGCTGGAAAGAGCCGCGCACACCTGCCCCGTAGCCAAAAGCATCCATCCTGATATTGTACAGGATGTGACTTTCAACTGGTAGTTTTTAAGTAATTGATGCGCCGTTGGCGCATCAATTACTTAAAATTTTGTTCCCCACTGCACACAACAGGCATCTCCTCTCTTCACAATAATATTGTTTCAACTGTAACAGCGCCTGCGAGGCCAGCGCGTTTTCCTGCGGGATGCCCAGCTGCGCCCACTGCCGCGTGATCCTGTTCCGCTCCGGCGGCAGCTGTTGCAAGAGGTCCAGCGCCTTTTGCCGGTAGTAGGCCGATTGCTTTTCTTGTCCATAGAGGAACATCAATGGCAGCACGGCATTGATCAGGATGCTGTGTACTGCCTGCTTTGCGGGCCACTGCGTTCTGGATACGGCATGGTCAAAGCGGTAATGCGTGCGCCAGTAGTCCTGCGGCTGCACGGCAAACAGCTGTTCCAGTTCCGCTATGCTTGCTGCTTCCAGCAGTTTGGAGAAGAGGTGCTGCCGGTTTTGCAACAGCGCCGCAAAGGCGGCCAGCCGGATCGTAGGAAACGCGGCAGGCCGCATCCGCAGCCAGTTCCACTGATGCGGCGCCAATGGCTGCAACTGATATTTGTGTTGCAGCCAGCGATAGGTGTCTTGTAACTGTAACGGATATACGTCGCGGAAGCTCGGCGACAACATGCCTGCCTGTCCGAATACGAGGGCTTCTACCGCGAGTGGCTGCTGGCGATGCCGCAGCAGCACCCTGGCAGGCAAGGATTGCGCCACCTGCAACAAGGGCAGCGTATTCACCGGGCGGCCGAAACTCTCTGCCACGGCCCAGTAGCACACTTCTTCCCAATCATAGCGGCTGCTATGCAGCCAGGTGCGCAGCACTGCCACACGCTGTTCCCATCGCTCGGCCAGCAGGCGGTCCATCCAGCTGATCCAGGTGAGGCGCGGCACCTGCCCGATGCTGGCGGCACAAGGCACAAAAGCCGCAGAGCGGCGCAGCAGCTCATAACGCTGCAACAGCAATTTCGGGATATGCTGCTGTAATTCCAGGCAGGGCACGCCCGCCGTGGTGGCGCCAGGCATATCATGCAGGAACACCACATGCAAAATAATATTCTGGTATTGCCGGTTGTGCTGGTGCCCATGACGGAACCAGTGCGAGGTACAGAGGTGCAGCTCTACATTGCCCACCCATACCGCATCGCCGATGCGGATGGTGGCAGCAGTAAAATCAGGACCTCCGTTTCTGTTGAGCGTACCGGGATGCAATACCTGCAAAGGCTCGCCGGCAGTGGTTTGCAGCTGCTCCCTGGCAAACAGGCGTAAACGCCAGATGTGCTGGAACAGCTCTTCTGAGAGTAGCGGGTTAACAAACATGGTTGGTTATTTTTGAATGTACGAATTTATGGATTTACGGATTTTGTCTGCCTGATCAAAAAAATAAATCCGAAAATCAAAAAATTCGAAAATTCGAAAATGTGCCTTATATTTGCGCCCAGTTCTTACACATCACTTATCCAGAAAGGCGGAGGGACTTGGCCCTGCGATGCCTTAGCAACCATCTCTGATCAGTAATGATCAACAGAAAAGGTGCTAATTCCTGCCCACGTAACAGCGTGGGAAAGATAAGTTGGCAGAGATAATTCTTCACCGGAATAATATATTCAGAAAGGCTCTTCCAACAAGGAAGAGCTTTTTTTTTGCCTTCTTCCCGCCCCCTCATGGATTTAGTGGTTGTTTAAGTTGATTTTTAATGATAAAGTTGCAATAGATATACTATGCTTCCGACATCATTAAAAAATATTATAATAACATGAAAACAGCTACACAACTGATTCACAGCATTCCGGTAGATGAACTGACAGGCGCGATCTCCGTGCCTATCTATCAAACGTCCACCTTTGTGCAGGAATCACCAGGCATCAATAAAGGCTTTGAGTTTTCCAGGGCTAACAACCCCACACGTAAGGTGTTGGAAGACCTCATCTGCCACCTTGAGGAAGGCTATGCCGGCTTCGCCTTTGCGAGCGGTATGTCGGCCATTGATGCGGTGCTCAAGCTGCTGAAAACCGGCGATGAGATCATGGCGGTAGAAGATACCTATGGCGGCATCTTCCAGATATTCAACCACATGTTCGAACGCTTCGGTATCAAAGTGAATTTCGTGGATACCAGCAATACCGACAAAGTGCTGGCTGCCATCACGCCCAATACCCGCGTGATATGGCTGGAATCTCCCACCAATCCTACCTTGCGCATCTCTGATATCAAATCTATCAGCAAGATCGCACGGCAGCACAATATCCTGCTCGTAGTAGATAATACTTTCAGCACGCCGTTGCTACAACAACCCATCACACTGGGCGCGGATATCGTGATACACAGCGCCTCCAAATACCTCGCCGGCCACTGTGATGTGATCGCCGGACTGGTAGTGGTGAACGCCAAGCCCCTGGCCGATCAGCTGAGATATAACCAGAACATCTCCGGCAGTATCCTCAGCCCCTTCGAAGCCTGGCTTACCATCCGCGGCATCGAAACATTATACCTGCGGCTGGAAAAACAATGCAGCAATGCCAGCGCCATCGCCAACTGGCTGGCCACACATCCCGCGATAGATAAAGTGTACTACCCGGGCCTGGCCACACATAAAAATCATCACATCGCGCGGAAACAACAAAAGAACTACGGCGCACTCGTGAGCTTCTCACTGAAAGCCGATAATATCAAAAATGCGATCCGCATCGTGAACGCTACCAAGCTGTTCAAACTCGCGGAGAGCTTCGGCGGCGTGAAAAGTATGCTGGCCCACCCGGCCACCATGACACATCGCAACATACCGGAAGACTTCCGCAGAAAAACAGGACTACAGGACTCCTGCATCCGGCTATCAGTAGGCATCGAAGATGCCGATGACCTGATCAACGACCTGAAACAAGCGCTGGATAAGCTAAACCATCCGGCAGGAAAACAAATTACCGTTTTACAATAATGCAGATGCAGCCGTGTCGGCCTTCGCAAACCGGTTCGCATACGCATCAACAAGTTTGAAAAAAAGTATGGAAAAAAAGATCATCAATCTGGGTATTTTCGGATTCGGTTGCGTAGGACAAGGACTGTACGAAGTATTGAACAGGACTAAAGGTATCAATGCACGCATCAAAAAAATATGCATCAAAGATCCTAATAAGTCAAGACCGATAGACAGCAGTTATTTTACTACAGATAAGAACGAGATCCTCGAAGATCCCACCATTGACGTGGTAGTGGAACTGATCAACGACACGGAAGCGGCCTTCGAAATTGTAAGCACCGCACTGCGCAACGGCAAAGCCGTAGTAAGCGCCAGCAAACGCATGATCGCCGAAAACCTGGCATCACTGTATCAATTGCAGGCAGAGAACAAAGTACCTTTCCTGTACGAAGCCTCCAGCTGCGCCAGCATTCCCATCATCCGCAACCTGGAAGAATATTATGATAACGACCTGCTCAACGCAGTAGAAGGTATCTGTAACGGCTCTACGAATTATATCCTCACCAAAATATTTGAAGAGAACCTCAGCTTCGAAACTGCCCTGCAACAGGCGCAGGCACTGGGTTTCGCGGAAACCGACCCTACGCTCGACATCGAAGGATTCGATCCTAAATTCAAGATCGTGATCCTCCTGCTCCACGCTTTCGGCACCTTCGTAAAACCGGAAGAAGTGTTCAACTTCGGTATCCATCACCTCAACGATTTCGATATCCAGTTCGCCAAACAACGCGGCTCCACCATCAAGCTGATAGGCCAATGCCGCCGCCAGAACGGCAGCGTGTTCGCCTATGTATTACCTCATCTCATCAAAGAACATAACCTGCTCTATGATGTGTACAACGAATACAACGGCATCTTGCTGGAAAGCGCCTTCACCGACAAACAGTTCTTCGTAGGCAAGGGCGCAGGCGGCACCGCCACCGGCAGCGCTGTACTGTCCGACATCTCCGCGCTGCTGTATAACTACCGCTACGAATACAAAAAAATCAAACAATCCAATCAGCCGGCATTCACCAACGATGTGAAGCTGAAAGTATATCTGCGCTACAAAACGCCCGACCAGGTGGACCTGACGGAGTTCTTCAATATTTCAGAGAAATACGAATCTCCAGGCTGGCGCTATGTAGTAGGCACCATCAACCTGCAAAAATTAAAAGACGCCAGCTGGCTGAAGAACAAAGACGTGAACCTGCTGGTACTCGAATAAAGCAGCAAAAACCAACCAGTATTGCATTTGCGCAGGATGCGCAGCCAACCATGTTACAACGGTGCAGTTTTCTGCACCGTTTGTTGTTTAAAATGCTTCCAACTCCTCCACTACCTTGCTTACCGGGAGGCCCATCACATTATAAAAGCAGCCATCGATACGATCGATGCCCACTGCACCGATCCATTCCTGTATGGCATAAGCGCCGGCTTTATCAAAGGGTTTGAAATGGTCTACGTAATAAATGATCTGCTCTTGTGTAAGTGCCTTGAAATGCACCACTGTTTCTTTGGAGAAGGCCTGCTCTTTCCCTTTGCCGCGGATGATCACACCTGTGATCACGCGGTGCTCGCGGCCACTGAGTGCTGTGAGGATGCGGATGGCATCGGCGCGGTCTTTCGGTTTGCCGATGATATCGCTGTCAAGTACTACTACCGTATCTGCGGCAATGATCACTTCGTTGGCATCGCTCAGCGCTTGTATAGCATCTGCCTTCTGCCGCGCGATATGCACCGGTATATCCGGGATAGGCATCCCTGCCGGAAATGTTTCTTCAGTGTCTGCCACTTTCACCTGGAATGAAATGCCGGCCTGCTCCAGCAGCTGCTTGCGGCGCGGCGACTGTGAAGCCAGTATCACAGGTCCTCCTTTATACATCTACAAAAATATTTTAAAGAATATCATGGATAAGATACCAGTGAGCATGATCAGCTTCACAACAGCACTGACCTTATGATAATGCTCCGGCAGATGCGCCTTTTTCAATTGCTGATAAACGTATAGGCATGGCAGTTGTACGAACAACAGCAGGTAGATCACTGCTACATACCAGCCCAGCAGCCATACGCGCACTTCTACCGCCAGTATCGTTACAAACAGGATCAGCAGGAAAGCATTGCACAGGCGCTTCGCCGGCAACACGCCCCAAACGATGGGAATGGTACGACAACCATCTTTGCTGTCGCCAATCATATCTTCCAGGTCTTTCACAATTTCACGCACCATCGAGATCACGAAACCAAAGAGCGCATATACGCCGATGATCTGTATCAGCTTGCGGCCCGTTGGCGACATGATAGCCTCAAAGCTTTCATAGATCTGCTTTTCGTAGAAGCCTACCACCACCACAGCCAGCGCGGTGAGCAGCGAGATGATCACATTGCCGATGAGTACCTGTCTTTTGAAAGAGGTGGAATAGAACCACAACAAGAGAGAACAGATCACCTGTGTGAAGCCGAGGTAGATCTGTCCTGTTTTCCAGGCCACAATAAACCCGAGCGATACGCCGGTCATATTGAAAATGGTGTGCCATGCCATGGCCCAGCGCCGGCTGATGATCTTGTCCAGCACCATCTTCTCCGGTTTGTTGATGATATCTATATTGATATCAAAATAGTCGTTGATGATATATCCTGCGGCAGCCACCAGTACGGTGGAGAGGCATAGCAGCACGAACTGCGGCACGGTGAGGGAAGGCATTTCCCCCGTGCTGCGCAGCACTGGTTCCACTACACAATATTGCAAGAGGAACTGGGTAAGGGCAATGTACAATAGATTGGGATACCTCACCAGTCTGAAAAATGCGGCCCAGAGCTTCATAGTTTCTTGATTCTTTTATTATTTCGAGGCAATACCTTCGTCCATCAGCCAATGGCCATTGAGCTTCAGCACTTTTTCCATCACGTCGCGCACGCAGCCATGGCCGCCGGGTTGAGGGGAAATATAACGGGAGATACTTTTGATCTCTGCGGCAGCATCAGCAGGACATACCGGCAATGATACCAGCTGCATTACCTGATAATCCGGGATATCATCTCCCATGTACAATATCTCATCCCAACGTAAATCGTGTTCAAAAACATAGTCCTGCAGCTTTTCCTTTTTATCGGTGATGCCTGTATAGATATCTTTGATGCCCAGTCCTTGCAACCTGCTCACTACACTTTCTGATCTGCCGCCGGAGATGATCACTACGCGGTAACCTTTCTTCATAGCCAGTTGCATGGCATAGCCGTCTTTGATATTCATTTTCCTCGACATCTCACCACCGGGCAACAATTGCAGGGTGCCATCCGTGAGTACGCCGTCTACATCCAGCACAAAGGTGGTGATGGGCTTAAAAAGCGATAATACGTTCATAGTCGGGGGCGAAAATACGAAGAAGACACCACTTATTAATTACTGTTGTTGCCGCTGATGAAACTGGGAGATGCTGTCGGACATCACCTGGTACACCAGCTGCAGGTATTCATTATCCGCGAGCAGGCCGCGGTGCAGGTTCATGGTCGCTTCATCGCGGCGCAGGGCCGGGCCGGTTTGTACTGATTCCGGCGGATATTTCTCGAGGCGGTCGAAGGTCTCCTTAATAATAGGTTGCAGCAGGGTGAAGTCGAGCTGCTCTTTATCACAGAAGGCTTTGGCTTGCGCAATGAGGTGGTTGGTGAAGTTGTTGCACAGCACGGCGGTGAGATGATATTGCAGGCGTTGGTGCGAGTTCACCACTTCAATGCGGGAAGCGATGCTCTGTGCCAGGGCTTGCAGTCGGCGCAATACCTCATCGCTGCTGGCTTCCAGCATGATGGGGATGGGCGGGTATGTTTTAATTTCCTTGCGGATAGATTGCAGGGGATAGATCACGCCAGTATGTGTGGATATTTTTGAGATGGCGCCGAGTGGCACTGCGCCGGCGGTATGCGCCACCATGCGCCTGCCGAGGCGCAGCTGGTCGTTCAGCTCGGGGATGGCTCCGTCGCTCACCGCCAGCAGGTACATGTCTGCTTCCATATTAATATCCAGCAGGTCGTCGGTGAAGGGAGCATGTAACATTTCGCCCAGCTCTTCTGCATGTTGCCGGTTGCGGCTCACGATCTGTTTGATCTGGTGGCCGTGTAGTTTCAGTAGATGACCAAAGCAGTGGGCTATATTCCCGGTGCCAACGATTACAATTTCCATGGATCAGGTTTTTTGAGTTGCGCGCAAAGTTCGCAGAGGAGCAAAGCAACAAAGATTTTATATATAAAATTTATAATCTATATAAATCTTCTGTAAATAAAGAAAAAAACTTTGCGACTTTGCAGCTTTGTGAGTTTGCGAGAAATATTTTATATACTTGCAAAATTCGTATTCCTATTAAAGAAGCATACATGGCAAAAAATTTAGTTATAGTTGAGTCCCCGGCCAAGGCCAAGACCATTGAAAAGATCCTGGGCAAGGACTTCGAAGTCAAATCCTGCTTCGGTCATATCCGTGACCTGGAGAAGGATGACATGGGGATTGACATTGATAATAATTTCAAGCCTAAATATGTGATACCGGAAGATAAGGAAAAGGTAGTAAAAGACCTGAAGAAGCTGGCGAAGGATACCGATGAGGTATGGCTGGCAACGGATGAGGACCGTGAAGGGGAGGCCATTTCCTGGCATCTGTGCGAGGTATTGGGCCTCGATCCAAAGAGTACCAAGCGCATCGTTTTTCATGAGATCACCAAGCCTGCCATCGAGGCCGCCGTACAACATCCGCGCAAGCTGGATATGGACCGCGTGAACGCCCAGCAGGCCCGCCGCATACTGGACCGCATCGTGGGTTTCGAGCTCTCCCCCGTACTGTGGCGCAAGATGAGCATGCGCAATTCCCTCTCTGCCGGCCGTGTACAATCAGTAGCGGTAAGGCTGATCGTAGAGAGAGAAAGAGAGATCAACGCCTTCAACGCTACCAGCACCTTTAAAGTAGAAGCCTGGTTCACCGGTAAGGACATCAATGGAAAGAACATCTCTTTCAAAGCAGAAGGACCCAATAAATTCAAGACCGCCGAAGATGCGGAGAAATTTCTTCAGCAGTGTATCGGCGCCGCCTATACGGTAAAAGATATCCAGGTAAAGCCCGGCAAAAAAACGCCGGCAGCCCCTTTCACCACCTCTACCCTGCAACAGGAAGCCAGCCGCAAGCTGGGCTACAGCGTGTCTAAAACCATGCTGCTGGCGCAGAAGCTGTATGAAAGCGGTAATATCACCTACATGCGTACGGACTCGGTGAACCTCTCCGATACCGCCATCGCCGATATCCAGAAAGCGATCATCGGCAACTACGGCGAGCGTTACCATCAACACCGCAAGTTCAAGAACAAGAACGAATCGGCTCAGGAAGCGCACGAAGCGATCCGCCCCACTTATATGGAAAATGCCTCTGTAGACGACAGCGATACCCGTCGCCTCTATGAGCTCATCTGGAAACGTACCATCGCCAGCCAGATGGCCGATGCAGAACTGGAAAAGACCATCGCCAAAATCGATATCTCCACCAACCATGAAGAGCTGACCGCCAGCGGTGAAGTGCTGAAATTCGACGGCTTCCTCAAAGTATATATGGAAAGCCATGATGATGAAGATGTGAATGAAGACGAGGCTCAGGAAGGCTCACTGCCGCCGCTTTCCGTGAAACAATCGCTCGACCTGAAGGAAATGAAAGCTACCGAACGCTTCTCACGTCCTGCACCGAGATACACGGAAGCCAGTCTGGTGAAAAAACTCGAAGAGCTGGGAATCGGCCGCCCGTCTACCTATGCGCCCACCATCACCACTATTCAAAAACGTGGTTATGTGGAAAAAAGAGATAAGGAAGGCGTGAAAAGAGCGTTCCGCATCCTGATCCTGAAGGCAGACAAGATCAACAAACAAACCGACAACGAAAATACCGGCGCCGAAAAAGCGAAACTGTTCCCTACCGACCTTGGCATGATCGTCACCGATTTCCTCAACCAGTACTTCAACTCCGTGATGGACTATGGCTTCACTGCGAAGATTGAAGAGGAATTTGACGAGATTGCCAACGGCAAAAAAGTATGGAACAAGATGCTCAAAGAATTCTACAGTCCTTTCCATAAGGATGTGGAAAACACGCTGGAAAATGCGGAACGCGTAAAAGGCGAACGCCAGCTGGGCATCGAGGAATCCACCGGCAAGCCCATCGTAGCCCGCATGGGACGCTATGGCCCGATGATCCAGATCGGTAAGGTGGAAGATGAAGAGAAGCCGCGCTTCGCCAAACTGAAAGCAACGCAAAGCATAGAGACCATCACGCTGGAAGAGGCCATGGAGCTGTTTAAACTGCCCCGCAACCTCGGCCTCTTTGAAGGCACCGACGTAGTGGTGAACATAGGCCGCTTCGGTCCGTACGCGCAGCACGATAAAAAATTCTATTCCCTCAAAAAGGAAATGGACCCATACACGGTGGAGCTGGATGAAATAGCCCCGCTGATCGTGGAAAAGCGCGCTGCAAAAGACGAACGCACCATCAAGATTTTTGAAAAAGAAAAGATACAGGTATTGAGAGGTCCTTATGGTCCTTACATCAAGCAAGGCCTGAAGAACTACAAGATACCCAAAGAAAAGATCGATCACGCCGCTGACCTGACGGTAGAAGATGCCAAGGCCATCATTGAAGAAGCCAAAGCCAATCCGCCGAAAAAGAAAGCGCCGCCGAGAAAAAAGAAAGCCTGATAACCGTGTGGGGCCAACGTGGGGGAAAAAATAAGTAAAGCAACTGCTGCGCATTCACTTTATTTATTATTTAAATTTGCCTGTAGGATCGCATGCGGAGATTGATCATTGCTCATTAAGATGACATGCACGAAAACAGAGAAATAAACGCTTTGTTCCACCTGTTGGATGATCCTGATCAGGAAGTATTTGACACCGTTGCCAATAAGATATTATTGTACGGCAAAGATATTATTCCGAACCTGGAGAATTTGTGGGAGAATACGATTGACGAGTCTATACAGGAAAGGATAGAATTGCTGATCCACCGGGTTCACTACCAGGATCTGCAAGCAGCCCTGCGTGAATGGGGCCTGTCTGCCGCGCAAGACCTGCTCCAGGGCGCTATCCTGGCGGCCAGGTACCAATTCCCCGACCTCAGCGCCGGACAGGTGATGACGGAAATAGACCGCATCAAACGCAACATCTGGCTTGAACTGAATAACTACCTCACACCACTGGAACAGATCAATGTGCTCAACAGCATGATCTATAATTATTTTGGGCTGAAAGGCGAAGAAGTATCGTACCAGCGCAAAAACCAGTTCTTCATCAACCAGGTAATAGAATCTAAAAAAGGAAATCCTGTTACCAACGGCGTCATCTACCAAAGCCTTTGCACCATGCTGGATCTGCCGGTGTATGCCGTGAATATCCCGCGACAGTTCATTCTCGCCTATTTCGATTCCTTCATCGATTTCGACGAGCCCGTAGCCAGCAGCGATCACCGCATCCTCTTTTTCATTGATCCCATTCAAGGACAGATCTACACACAGCAGGATGTAGACACTTACCTGAAGCGCGTTTCCGTGCCTTCTGTGCCTGCCTATTTCAAACCGCAATCCAACAAACGCATTATACAATTTCTGCTCGAAGAGCTTTCCAAATGCTTCCGCGATGATAAAGACGCGTATAAGCAGGATGAGCTGATGAATCTCTCTTCTATCCTGGAAGATTAAACATCAAGGCTGCGTATATCCAATGCGCAACAACGGCATACTTTTATTTAAAACCCCAAAAAAGTATGACAGTAACATCTATTGCCGCGCTGAAAAACGCAGGCGGAACATCTATGGAATTAAGGAACGTGCTGGGCTATTATACCCCTGGAGATGGCGGTGGTGGCGATTTTTATTGGGACGACACCAGTATGGAAACAGATAACAGAGGTACTGTGATACAGGCAAATGGTATTGCCAGCGGCAGATGGAAAAGAGTATATAGTGGCGCCATCAACGTGAAATGGTTTGGTGCTAAAGGCAATGGTACCAATGACGATACGGCTGCCATTCAACAATGCCTCACCTTTTCCGATAATGTTTATATCGACAAAGGCGACTACGCCATTACCGCGCCTGTAACCATTAGCAACAAACGCATTACTATTTCTTCGGCGCCTGATGGCTTTCTGAACAAGCGTTTTACAACCGGAGACATGATCACATTTATTAGTTGTCCACTGGTAGATTTTTAGGTAAACGTAAGGAATAGCTTACCCGCCGTACTAAAGTTTAGTGATCATTATGACCAAACAAAATTGTATCAATTTACCGTTTCCGGGCAAGCAGGTTATATCTTCACCTTCTCCGGCTGTAATATCGTTAACATACACCATTGCGATATCACTGCTGTTTATGGCGTGGCCATTTTCCAGCTTGTTCAGTGCGATGTGGACTTCATCGGAAACAATATTCACGACGATTGCTTTGTGGACTGTGGCGTGCAAATATGGGGCGATGCGCAATGGACAAATAGAGGACTGAATATAGAAGGAAACAGATTCTATAATATCGCATTAATGCCAGATCAATTTGTACTTGTAGATGCCAAAGGCGTAGAAACCCCTCAAGATTTCACCACCACGAAATACGCGTGGCAGTTTGGACAGCCCATTTCATTACTAGGCAACAAAATGAATGTTATCAACAACCTGTTTGAGAATAGCAGCGGATTAAGCATAGGCGCCGATCATTACAACACAAGTAGCCTTCCGGAAAGCAGGATACTAATCAGTGAAAATAGCTTTATCGCTAATTCCGACAGATTGAAAGGCTTTAATCCGCCTGGATTTATCTGGGTGGAAAATCATCAGTCCGCACTTGTTACCAACAACCGCTTCTCATTCAGAAAGCG
The DNA here is from genome assembly GCF_902167635.1 of Chitinophaga vietnamensis. Lineage (GTDB taxonomy): Bacteria > Bacteroidota > Bacteroidia > Chitinophagales > Chitinophagaceae > Chitinophaga > Chitinophaga vietnamensis. Next base: position 983,508 of record NZ_CABHMS010000001.1, on the reverse strand, counting down.
CGCCACCGGTGACGGTGCGTTCCAGTTGTGTAGGTTTGCTATAGCGCAATATAATACCGAGAAACCGTACTTCGAATACTCAGGTAACACTTATATAGCTGCCGATACAGCCAACGATACCACTGCCACCATCAGCATCATTACCAATAGCAATGATGCAGTGATCAATATCAAGGATAACATGCATCACGCTCCCCTCAGTGATTTTATTTACCTTAATACCAACAGTGCTTCCCGGCCTTGCGAATATCTCCATGTGACAGGAAACAATGTGACTTGTAGAGAATTTGTAATGGGCTACAACGGCGAAGTCTTCACCGGTACTAATTTCTTCAAATTGCCCAAACAGATCGTTATCGCTAATAATCCCGCCATTATATGCTCAGGAGATCTTTTTAATCAGCGAGGAGAATATGGCAATACGGATTCCAGTTTACTCATCAGCGACAACAACGTCGTGCAGGCCGGTAAAATCAATATGATCAATGGGACTCTCGATGTACACGTCGCCCGCAACTATGCACCTACATTGGAATTTATGTGGAACTGGTCCCCTACTGCCACCCAAAACAGTAAAATCAGTATCATCAATAATTCTGCAATAGGCAAGATCAGTCTGCTCACCAACACTAATGTTGCTGCCAATATCACCGGCAACATCGTTTATGGGGAAACGGTACTGAATAATCTGTTGGTGGAATCTGATGTTCGTGGTAATACTTTCATGGCGTCGGTGAGCCTCAAAGGCACCCATAACTATTTACATATTACACAGAATCTCTTTAAAAACAGATTGCTGCTGATTAACGCACTGTTGTCTAAATGTGATATTACACACAATATTTTCGAAGGAAATGGATTTGGTATCTACGGATTTGACCCATCCTCTACCTCTCTGCAGTTGGAACATTGCAATATGATCAGCAATTCATTTATTTCCGATCTTACCTTCAATTCTATTGAGTTCCCGGCTTTCACGGTATTTATGGGACTAAATAATATCATCAATAATAGCATCACCAACAGAAATGACCAAGCACCAATGCGTATCTGTAACAAGATCGGCAGCGCCAACCTGGTTGTATCACCTGTCTCAGGAGCCTCCGCTGAAAGGCCGGTGGCACAGCCCGCAGGACTGGAATTCTTGGATCTCACTATACAAAAGAAAATCATCTGGTGGGGCGCCAACTGGAAAGATATGACAGGCAATGCTGTTTAACCTATATAAAATAAAAAATGTCCCGCCAATGACGGGACATTTTTTATTTCTTGCAAGAAAGATATTATTATACTAATAATCTCTTACTTTTTAGCAGCAGCTGAATCAGCAGCAGGAGCAGCAGCGTGAGCAGCAGTGTCAACTTTAGCAGCTGAATCAGCAACAGGAGCAGCTGTAGGAGCAGCAGCAGTTACAGTGTCAACTGGAGCAGCAGTAGAATCAGTAGTAGTAGATTTACCACCATTGCAAGCTACGAAGAACAGGCTGGCAGCAGCTGCGAATACAAATACTTTTTTCATTTTCTGTGTTTTTTTATTTTTTAAAAACCGGCGCAAAGGTATTGAATAAAATCAAAATACAAAATATTTATTTCGTCATGTTTGCATCCGGATCCGAATTTATTTTTTCCTGAAGAATATCTTTAAGGGTACGCCGCGGAAGTCAAAGTGGCTACGGAGCTGGTTTTCCAGGTAATTCCGGTAAGGCGCTTTCACATCATCCGGGAGGTTACAGAAAAACGCAAAGGCCGGCGTATGCGTAGGCAGCTGCGTTACATATTTAATGCGGATAGGCACACCTCTTACTACTGGCGGGTGATAAGCCTCGATGGCCTTCAGCATCACCTCATTCAATTTGGAGGTCTGTATTTTGCGGGTACGGTTCTCATACACTTCCAGCGCGGTTTCTATGGCTTTGAAGATACGCTGCTTTTCCATTACTGAGGTGAAGATGATAGGCACATCAGAGAATGGCGCCAGGCGTTGCTTCAGTTCTTTTTCGTAGTCGCGGGCCGTATTGGTAGCCTTTTCCACGAGGTCCCACTTGTTCACCAGCACTACTACTCCTTTACCTTTGCGGGCAGCCAGACTGAAAATGTTGAGGTCCTGCGCAGTGATACCTTTTTCGGCATCCAGCAGCAGCATCACTACATCAGCTTCATCCAGCGCTTTGATGGCGCGGATCACAGAGTAGAACTCCAGGTCTTCTGTTACTTTTGTTTTACGTCTGATACCAGCGGTATCGATGAGCATAAATTCTTTCTGGAACAGCTTGTAATGCGTGTGAATGGTATCTCTTGTGGTACCGGCGATATCAGAAACGATGTTACGTTCTTCGCCAATGAGGGCATTCAGCAGGGAAGATTTACCCACGTTAGGTTGGCCAATGATGGCGATCTTGGGCAGGTCTGTTTCCATGGTGGCTTCGCCCATATCGTCGGTGATATGTGTAACGATATCATCCAGCAGTTCGCCGGTGCCGCTGCCGGTCATGGAAGAAAGGAAAAATATATGTTCGAAACCCATGCTGTAAAACTCGGTCGCTTCCAGCTGGCGTTGCTGGTTATCCACTTTATTCACTACGAGGTATACCGGTTTGGAGGTGCGGCGCAGCAGGTCTGCCACGTCGGCATCGAGGTCGGTGATACCGGTAGTTACATCGCACATAAAGATCAGCAGGTTGGCCTCTTCCATCGCGATCTTCACCTGTTTGCGGATCTCTCTTTCAAACACATCGTCGCTACCTGCTACAAATCCACCGGTGTCGATTACGTTAAAAGTTTTGCCGTTCCAGTCGGCAATACCATACTGGCGGTCGCGCGTAACGCCGCTCTGGTCATCCACGATAGCTTTGCGCTGTTCCAGCAAACGGTTGAACAACGTTGATTTGCCCACGTTAGGGCGGCCCACTATAGCTACTGTAAATCCAGCCATTATTACTTTGATTTGATATTCTAAAAATTTTCAGTCCTTACCTAGTATCCGTATTCTTTCAGATACAGGTCATTATCTCTCCACTTGCCCCGCACTTTTACAAAGAGCTCAAGGAACACCTTCCTGTCGATGAACTGCTCAATCTCTTTCCTGGCAAGGGTTCCCAGCTCACGGATGGATTTACCCTTTTCACCGAGGATGATACCTTTCTGTGTTTCCCTGGTAACGATGATCTCGGCAGTAATTTTGGTGAGCGTTTCCTTTTCCTGGAATTGTGTTACGATCACGGCGGTGTGATAGGGGATCTCTTCTTCAAAGAGATGGAATATTTTTTCGCGTATGATCTCGGCGACGAAAAAGCGTGTAGACTTATCCGTTAGTGTGTCATCCGGGTAGAAGGCTTCGGCTTCGGGGATGAGTTCCACTATTTTGGCGATCAGTTCCTTTACGCCTTTCTGCTGGCGGGCGGAGATGGGGATCACTGCTTTGGCATGGCCCCAGGCCTCACAGCGGCTTACCAGCGCGGCCATATCTTCTTTGCTGATCACATCCATTTTGTTGAGGATGAGGATACAGGGCACTTTCAGCTTCAGCGATTCAAAGAGAGCGAGGTTCTCGTCGAGCGAGTCTTTCGCATCTACGATCAGCAGCGCTACGTCCGCATCTTCGAGGGCGGATTTCACGGCGCTCATCATTTTTTCATGCAGCTTGTATTTGGGATCGATGATACCCGGCGTATCCGAGAATACGATCTGATAGCCCGGTTCCGTTAGCACTCCTGTGATACGGTGGCGGGTGGTTTGCACTTTGGGGGAGATAATGGCCAGCTTCTCGCCGATGATGGCGTTCAGCAATGTACTTTTTCCCGCATTGGGCTTACCGAAGATATTTACAAAACCAGCTTTATGCATGATATAACCTTGAATGAATTTAGGAATTTATTGATTTTTGGATCTAAGGATTTACATCAAATCCAAAAATCCGAAAATCAGTAAATTCCTAAATAAAAAAAGCCGAATTTCTTCGGCCCTTGTTTTTTTGTAGCGAGGAGCGGATTCGAACCACTGACCTTCGGGTTATGAGCCCGACGAGCTACCTCTGCTCTACCTCGCAATGAGGGTGCAAAGATAGGTGTTTTTCAATTAACACCAAATCTTTTTGAAAAAATACAAAAAAGCCAACCATAACAGGTTGGCTTTCATATTGGAATGCACATGAACATTTAAAATGGGAGATCGTCTGCCGGTAGTTCCTGTTCGGGCGAGGCCTCCGGTACAGGCGGTTCAATGGAAGTGGTAGCGCGGCGTTTGTCGTCGTCTTTACGGCTGAGCAATTGCAACTGGCCTACACGTATCCTCAAGGCTCCGCTTACTTCGCCGGTGTTGTTACTCACATAACCTTCCACCCGCGGAGAGCCTTCTATAAATACCTGCGTACCCAGTTTCAGAAAAGGCGCCAGATAGTCGCGCTCCCAAAGGGAACAATCTGCCCAGGTGGTCCTTTCCTGTAATACGCCCAGCGCGTTCTTGAAACGCTCTGTTACCGCTACCGAGAAATTAAGAACGGATACGCCGTTTACCTCACGCTTTACCGCATCGCGGCCGAGGTAGCCGATCAACTGCATCTTGATCATCTTCAATAAAAATTTAAATGATTAAAAATTTATACCGATGATTGAGAGAAGCCACATCAAATTACTGATTTTTCTCTTCGCAAAAAATAATTTGCCTTTTTTAGCGCCAACAAAATACCTTTGTACTGGAAATAGCGCTGCACAAGCGTTCCAATGGGGTGCCTTACTTTCAGGCTGAGATCACACCCACCGAACCTGGACCAGGTAATGCTGGTTAGGAATTTGAAAACAAGAAATACATATTACTAATGAAACAGCTCATGTTGTGGATGCTGCTGGCTATACCAGGCATCTTGCAAGCACAATCCCTGATTACCGGCACCGTCATCAACAAAACCAATGGCAGTCCGCTCGAAGGCGTATCGATATCCGTGAACCAGCAAGGCGCACTCACCGATAGCAAAGGACACTTCACCATTCAGCTGCATAAAAAAGGTCATTACCCGCTTTCCGCCACCTACCTGGGTTTCAAGGCATTCAATACCAGCGTTAACACTGGTGAAACCATCAACATCGCACTGGAAGAAACCGGTTTGTTCGTAAAACCGATCGAGATCAGCAGCCTGCGCGCAGGAAAAAATGCGCCTTTCGTACACAGCACTTTATCTGCGGAAGAGATCAAAAAACAAAACCTCGGACAAGACCTCCCCATCCTGCTGAATGAACTCCCCGGCGTAGTCACCAATTCCGACGCAGGTACCGGCATCGGCTACACCGGCCTGCGGGTGCGGGGTTCCGACATCACCCGCATCAACGTAACCGTGAACGGCATCCCCATCAACGATGCAGAATCACAAGGTACTTTCTTTGTGAACATGCCTGATTTCGCTTCTTCTGTCAGCAGTATAGAACTGCAGCGCGGCGTAGGCACCTCCACCAACGGCGCAGGCGCATTCGGCGCCACCCTCAACCTCAGCACCAACGAATTTCATGAGAAAGCATATGGCGAACTGAATAACAGCTACGGTTCTTTCAATAGCTGGAAACATACCGTGAAAGCGGGTTCCGGCCTGATCAACGATCACTTCACCATCGATGCGCGCCTGTCTAAAATATCGTCAGACGGTTATATCGACCGCGCATCTTCCGATCTCCGGTCCTTCTACACCTCTGCTGCTTACATCTCCAAAAAAACAGCGATCCGCCTCAACATCTTCTCCGGTAAAGAAAAAACTTACCAGGCCTGGTATGGCGTACCAGAAGCCATGCTGAAAACAAACCGTACCTACAACCCCGCAGGCACGGAAAAGCCCGGCACACCTTACGATAACGAAACAGATAACTACCAGCAGGATCATTATCAACTGTTCCTCAACCAGGAGATCAATACGCATCTCAACTTCAACGTTGCGCTCCACCTCACACGCGGCCGCGGCTACTATGAAGAATACAAAGCCGCGCAAGCCCTCGCCGATTACGGCATTGCAGCGCCGGTGATCAATGGCGGTAAAGTAGATACCACCGATCTCGTGCGCCAGCTATGGCTCGACAACTACTTCTATGGCTCCATTTTCTCCGTTAACCGTACCGGCAATAAATTCAACTGGAGCCTTGGCGGCGGCTGGAACCGCTACGAAGGGCAACACTTCGGGAAAGTGATCTGGGCCTTCGCCGGCATCGATAAAGACCACGAATATCACCGCTTTCCGGCAGACAAAAATGATTTCAACATCTACTGGAAAGGAGAATACAAGATCACAGAGGCCCTCCGCTTCTTCGCCGATCTGCAGTACCGCAATATCCAGTATAACATGAACGGCTTCGATGCGGCGCCACAATACATGCCGCATGTGAACTACGATTTCTTCAACCCGAAAGCAGGCTTGTATTATTATCTCAATACCAACAACCGCATCTTTGCATCTGTTGCCATCGGCCACAAAGAGCCCAACCGTACCGACTTTGAGTCCAACATCGGAGCAGGCATGCCCAAACCGGAAATGCTGCGCGATCTTGAAGCAGGCTACGTGTGGAACAACAACATCGCCAACATACAAGCCAATGTATATTACATGAGCTACCGCAACCAGCTTGTACAAACCGGGCAACTCAACGATGTAGGCGCGTATGTGCGCACCAACATCCCGAAAAGCTACCGCCTGGGCCTGGAGGTACAGGGCAATGTGAAATTGGGCAGTATGTTCAACATCGCTGCCAATGCGGCTTTGAGCGAGAACAAAGTACAGGATTTCAGCGGCGTATATTATGACGCTGCCAATGCGCCACATGTATTGCAGTTTGGCAATACCAACATCTCCTACTCCCCCGCTTTCGTAGGTGGATATACGTTAACTGCGCGACCAGTGAAGAACCTGACCATCGATCTGCAAGGAAAATATGTAAGCCGCCAATATATGGATAACACATCCAATATAGCCAGCAGCCTCGATCCTTACTTCGTGAGCAACCTGCGTTTCAACTACCTGGTGCCGCAGCCACTGTTCCGCGAACTGGGTGTACAGCTGTTGCTCAACAATATCTTCAACAATCTCTATCAGCCTAATGGCAGCACCTATGGCTCGTATGTGGATGGTAGAGTAAGACCGGATAATTACTATTACCCGATGGCGGGATTTAATTTCTTCGTGGGCGTGAATATTGGCTTCTGATAAAACTAAAAGGTCCCTGCGTTTTGCCGGGACCTTTTAGTTTATTCTAGTAATAATTATTTTAGTAACGCAGCAATTGCCTGTTCTACTTTTTCAAACGGGAAACCTTTAACCACCGCATCCATCTGAGCTTTGATCTGCGCGGTGCAGAGGTTGCCGATGCTGCCGGCATGTGTATGTTTCACTTCTTTTTCAGGAGAGAACGTTCCGTTTTCGATATCCAGTCCTACTTTTTTATACGCCTCCCGGAATGGCGTGCCTTGCAGCACGAAGTTGTTCACCACTTCTACGCTGAAAAGGTATTGGTATTTTTCATCGTCGAGAATATGATCCTTGATGCGGATATTTTCCAGCATCAGGCGGCTCATGCGGATACAGTCTTTCAACGTTTGAAAAGCCGGGAACAGGTTTTCTTTCAGCAGCTGTAAGTCGCGGTGGTAGCCCGATGGCAGGTTGGTGATCATCATGGCGATCTCGTTGGGTAATGCCTGTATCTTGTTGCCATGAGAGCGGATCAGTTCCCATACATCCGGGTTCTTTTTGTGCGGCATGATGCTGGAGCCGGTGGTGAGCTCATCGGGGAAGCTGATGAAGCCGAAGTTCTGGTTCATGAACAAACAGGCGTCCATGGCCATTTTAGCGATGGTAGAGGCGATGCCTGCCAATGCAAAGGCCACCAGCTTTTCTGTTTTGCCGCGGCCCATCTGGGCATATACGACGTTGTAGTTGAGCGTGTCGAACCCGAGCAGGGAGGTGGTGAGCTCACGGTCAAGGGGGAACGAAGAACCATAGCCGGCGGCAGAGCCAAGCGGGTTCTTGTTCACCACGCGGTAAGCGCCTTGCAGCATGGTGAGGTCATCCACCAGGCTTTCGGCGTAGGCGCCGAACCACAGCCCGAAAGAGGAGGGCATCGCTATTTGCAGGTGTGTATAACCCGGCATCAGCTGATGTTTGTACTCCTCACTTTTCGATTGCAGTAAAGTGAACAGGGCCTGTACTTCTTCTACCATCAGCTGCAGTTCGTGGCGCAGGAACAGCTTGAGGTCAACCAGCACCTGGTCGTTGCGGGAACGGCCGCTGTGTATCTTCTTGCCTACTTCGCCCAAACGGCGTGTGAGCAATAGTTCTACCTGGGAGTGAATATCTTCTACGCCTTCTTCCAGCGTAAAATTCCCTTCCTGTATTTCCTGGTAAATATTTTTCAGTTCCGCTTTAAGTACGGTCAGTTCTTCTTTTTCGAGCAGCCCGATGCTTTGCAGCATGGTGATGTGGGCCATGGAACCGAGTACATCGAAGGGTGCGAGGAAAGCATCCATTTCACGGTCTTTACCGACGGTGAACGTTTCCACTGCTGCCAGCGATGCTTTATCTTTTTGCCACAATTTCATAATCGAGTATTTGTTCTCGCAAAGCAGCGGAGCAGCATAAGCAGCAAAGATATTCTTTGCGTTCTTTGCCACTTCGCGGCTTTGCGTGTTATAGATCGTATTTGCCGAAGATCCTTTCCTTCACTTCCGGCCATTCTTCTTTGATGATGCTGAAATATACGGTATTCCTGACCCTGCCGCTGCTGGTGATCATATGGCTGCGGAAGATGCCTTCCTGCTGACAGCCGATGCTCAGCATGGCGTTGCGCGATTGCGTATTCAGTTCATCGGTTTTAAGCTCTACACGATTAAGATGCAGCACTTCAAAGGCGTGTTGCAGCATGGCGAACTTCATCGCTTTGTTGAGGCCGGTGCCATGCAGGGATGGATCTATCCAGGTCCAGCCGATCTCGGTTCGTTTATGCGGCAGCGTTAGTGCGGCAAAGCGGGTGCTGCCGGCTACGCGGTGCGTTTGTTTGTCGATGATCACAAAGGGGATGGAAACGCCCGCTGTGCGCTCGTCGAGGGCCGTCTGGATATATCTTTCCAGGTCCTGTTGACTGCTCACTGCGGTGGGTGTCAGTTTCCACAACACCGGTTGCAGGGCAATGGGCAACAGGTCGTCGAGGTGCTCCATTTCCAGCGGTTGCAGCAATACACGTTTATTCTCTAGTGTAGGAAAGAAATCCATCTTACATGATTATTTCCAGCAATTTAATATAACTATCTATACCAGCTCTTATCTCTTCCAGATAAATGAACTCGTCGGCGGTATGCGAACGGGCGGAATCGCCGGGTCCCATCTTCACCGAAGTAGCCGGAATCAGCGCCTGGTCGGATGTTGTAGGCGATCCATACCAGGTTTTCCCTACCGAGATGCCTCCTTTCACAAAGGGGTGATCCAGCGGGATGAATGAAGGCCGCATGCGCATGGAGCGTGGCTTCACGTCGCAGTGCACGTTGGCGCGGATGATATCCAGCAGCTCTTCGAGGGTGTATTGATCATTGGCCCGCACATCCACCACAAAGGTGCAATCTGCCGGCACTACGTTGTGCGCTTTGTTGGAAGTGTTGATCACCGTTACGCTCATCTTCACGGGGCCCAGTGTTTCCGATACTTTCGGGAAACGGAAATCCCTGAACCATTGCAGGTCGGGCAATGCCTTATAGAGCGCGTTCTCTCCTTCTTCACGCGCAGCATGACCTGCTTTGCCGGTAACCGTGCAATCCAGCACCATCAGGCCTTTTTCGGCTACGGCCAGCTGCGTTTGCGTAGGCTCGCCCACGATCGCAAAATCGATCACAGGCAATTTATCGAGGATACTTTCTATGCCGTTATGACCGCTGATCTCTTCTTCTGCGGTAGCAGAGAGGATGATGTTATAAGAGAGATCCGTGCGCTGATAGAAATGCAGGAAAGTGGCGATGAGGCTTACCAGGCAGCCGCCGGCATCATTGCTGCCGAGGCCGAACAGTTTGCCGTCTTCCACATCCGGACTGAAAGGATCGCGGGTATATTGCGGATTAGGTTTTACGGTATCATGATGGGAATTGAGCAGGATATAGGGTTTCGCCGGGTCGTGGTGTTGGTTGTACGCCCAGATATTGTTGAGATGCCGTTCGTGCGGGATGTCCATGGCAGCGAGGAAATCGCTGATCACTTGTGCGGTCCCTTCTTCTTCGCGGCTCAATGAGGGGGTGGCGATCAGCTGTTTCAGGAGCGCCACGGCCACATCATATAATTTCTCGTTCCACATAGGTTAGCATATTAAGGTGCCGGCTACCTGGCCGGTGGTGTTGCTGAGCACATCAGCGGCGTGGCCTATCAGCACTTCTTTCACGCCGTTACCGATCGCGCTGAAAGCGTTTTGCAGCTTGGGCAGGATACCGTCGGACAATACCTTATCGGTCAGCAATTGTTGATAAATATCTTTGTTGATGAGATTGATCACAGCGTTATCATCGTTCGGATCACTCAGTACGCCTTTCTTCTCGAAGCAATAGATCAGTCTTACCTTATATGTTGAAGATAATGCGATGGCGAGAGAAGAGGCGATGGTGTCCGCATTGGTATTGAGCATCTGGCCTTTGCCATCATGCGTCAGGGGCGCAAACACCGGTGTGATGCCGTTTTCCAGCAGGGCGATCAAAGGCGCTGTTTGCAATTGCTCCGGGTATACATCCCCTACAAAACCGTAGTCGATCTCTTTCACAGGACGTTTCACCGCCGGGATGATGTTGGCATCAGCGCCGGTGAGACCGATAGCATTGCAGCCTGTTGCCTGCAAACGGGCCACCAGCTGCTTGTTCACCAGACCGCCATATACCATCGTTACTACGTCGATGGTATCGGCATCTGTGATGCGGCGGCCATCCACATATTTAGATTCGATGCCGAGCTTGTCGCCGATACGCGTAGCGATCTTGCCGCCACCGTGTATCAATATCTTTTTACCGGGAATGGCTGCAAACTTTCCGATGAAAGATTGCAGCAGTTCCGGGTTGTCAATTACATTTCCGCCTACTTTAATAATAAACAGGTCGATCATAATTATCCTTTCAGAATTTCGCTCAATACTGCCTGTGCGGCCCACACACGGTTGCCGGCTTCCGGTATCACGATGGATTGCGGGCCATCGAGCACTTCGTCGGCGATCACCACATTCCTTCTCACGGGCAGGCAGTGCATTACTTTGGCGGTATTGGTATGTTTGAGTTTATCGTTGGTCATCATCCAGCTGCTGTCGGTGCAGGTTACTTTGCCGTAGTCTTTGTAAGACGACCAGTTTTTCACGTAAACAAAATCGGCGCCTTCGAGGGCTTTGTCCTGATCATGTTCGATACGTGCATTGCCGGAGAATTTCTCATCCAGCTCATAGCCTTCGGGATGCGTGATCACGAAATCCACTTCCCCCCAGGCATTCATCCACTGTGCGAAGGAGTTGGGAACGGCCTGTGGCAGCGCTTTTACGTGGGGCGCCCAGGTCATCACCACTTTCGGTTTGCTGGTGGCCTGCCAGCGTTCTTTGATGGTGATGGCATCGGTAAGGCTCTGCAAAGGATGCAGGGTAGCGCTTTCCAGGCTTACCACCGGCACGCCGGCGTACTTGATGAACTGATTGATATATTTCTCTGTATAATCTTCTTCTTTATTCTTCAATCCGGGAAAAGTACGGATGCTCAGTATATCGAAATACTGTCCCATCACGGCGGCGGCCTCTTTCACGTGTTCGGAAGTATTGCCATTCATGATTACGCCGTCATTCATTTCCAGCTGCCATCCTTCCTTGTCAATATTGAACACCACCGCTTCCATGCCCAGGTGCTTTGCAGCCACCTGCGTACTGAGCCTCGTGCGCAAACTGGGATTCAGGAATATCATACCCAGGGTTTTGTTCTTACCCAATTCCTGATCCCTGAAAGGATCTTTCTTGTAGTTCAATGCAATGTCCACCAGCCGCGGGACACTGGGAACATCTGCTGTAGAAATAAATTGCTTCATTGACATTTGATTGGGATTTTGGAATTTTGGGATTTACGGATTTTCGAATTTGTGGGAACGGCAACATCTTGCATTTTACCATATTCCCGTTTCCACAAATCCATAAATCCGTAAATCAAAAAATTCCAAAATCTATTTAACTTCTTTTCCGAATGCTTCTAAAAATTGATCTGCGTGGGCTTTGGTGAGTGCCAGCGACGGGAGCAGGCGGATCACGTTGGGCTTGGCTTCGCCGGTGAAGATCTTGTGGGCGCCGAGCAATGCTTTTCTTACATGCGCCAGTTCTTCCGGCAGCTCGATACCGATCATGAGGCCACGACCCCTTACTTCTTTTACTTGCCGGAAAGTGCGCAGCTGCTCCATCAGGTAATTTCCGATGTTAGCGGCATTGTCGATCAGCTTTTCAGATTCAATCACTTCCAGTACGGCCAGTGCTGCCGCGCAGGCGAGGTGGTTGCCGCCGAAGGTAGTTCCCAGCATACCATGACTGGGCGCGATTTTCGGGGAGATGATGATACCGCCGATCGGGAAACCATTACCCATCCCTTTCGCCATGGTGTAAATGTCTGCATTTACGCCAGCGAAATCGTGGGAGAAAAATTTACCGCTCCTGCCATAGCCACATTGCACGGAATCCGCTATGAATACGGCATTGTGGGCATCGCAAAGACTGCGTATCTTTTGCAGGAATGCCGGACTGGCCACATTGATGCCACCTACGCCCTGTATACCTTCGATGATCACAGAAGATACTTCATGATCCTTGAAAGCCTGTTCCAGCGCAGCTTCATCCTGCCAGGGCAGGAACACAACGTTATCTGTTTCATTCACCGGCGCTACGATCTTCGGGTTGTCGGTAGCTGCTACCGCCAGTGATGTTCTGCCATGAAAAGATTTTTTGAATGCCAGTATCTTCTTTTTCCCATTATGGAAAGAAGCCAGTTTCAGTGCATTTTCATTGGCTTCCGCGCCGGAGTTGCAGAGGAAGAGCTGATAGTCTTCCTTGCCGGAAACCTTGCCCAGCAAGGCTGCCAGCTGTTCCTGCAAAGGCATCTTCACAGAGTTGGAATAGAAACCTACTTTGTGCAGCTGGTCGGTGAGGCGCTTTACATAATGCGGATGCGTATGACCGATAGAGATCACGGCATGGCCGCCGTAGAGATCGAGGTATTCAGTGCCTTGGTCGTCCCATACATGAGAGCCGAGCGCTTTATCTATAACAATATTATTAACCGGATATACATCAAAAAGTTTCATGTTCGTCGTTGGAATTGAAAATGATAAAACGATTAGAAAACGATGGACTTCAGTTTAAGTCCTGCCGTTTCATCCAGGCCGCACATCAGGTTCATGTTCTGTACGGCCTGACCGGAAGCGCCTTTGAGCAGGTTGTCTTCAATGGAGTGGATCACGAGTTTGCCGTTTACCTTCTCCAGCTGGATCAGACATTTGTTGGTATTCACCACCTGTTTGAGGTCGATCTGTTTATCGCTCACGTGTGTGAACGGATGACCGGCGTAGTAGTCTTTATACAGCTGCACAGCGGCTTCCAGCGACAGATCGCTCTGTGTGTAGGAAGTGATCCAGATACCTCTTGGATAATCGCCCCGTACCGGTACAAAGTTGATATCGGCGGCGAATTCCGGCTGCAGCAGCTGAAGGCTTCGTCGGATCTCTTTGAGGTGCTGGTGGGTAAGCACTTTGTAGGTAGATACGTTGTTAGCTCTCCAGGTGAAGTGCGAGGTAGCCTGAAGGCTCTGTCCTGCGCCGGTGGAGCCGGTGATGCCGGTAGCATGTACTTCCTGTAGCAGACCGGCTTTAGCCAGTGGCAGGAGTCCTAACTGTATGGCGGTAGCAAAGCAGCCGGGGTTGGCGATGTTCTTTGCTGATTGTATCTTCTCACGTTGCATTTCGGGCAGGCCGTAGATAAATTCGCGGCCATTGACGGTTTCGCCTAAACGAAAATCCTGGCTCAGGTCTATCACTTTCACGTGTGGCGCAACATCATTAGCTTCCAGGAACTTTCTGGATTCGCCATGGCCGAGGCACAGGAACATCACGTCAATATCATTGCTCAGCTCACCGGTAAAGGTGAGGTCCGTATCTCCCAGCAGGTCGGCATGCACCGCATACAGCGGGTTGCCGGCATTACTACGGCTATGTACAAACGAAATAGTTACCGCCGGATGATGCAGCAATAACCTGATCATCTCCCCTCCTGTATATCCTGCTCCGCCTACGATTCCAACTTTTACCATGGTCATTTACTGATTTATGGATTTACGGATTTTTTGATTTATTAAACCGCTTCAATACAATTCATCAATTCTCAAATCAAGAAATCTATAAATTATTCTTGATCTGGTGCCAGATCATCGTCTGGTTACCGAAGATCTTGCTGAAGCCTCTTACGTCGTCGCCGGTCCAGCCGCTGTTCATTTCGCCGTATTTGCCGAATTTGCTGCTCATCAGGTCGTAGGCAGATTGGATGCCTGTAACCTGGAAGCGGTATGGCATGAGGGTAACGAACACTTCGCCGCTCACGTGCTGCTGGGTGCTTTGCAGGAAGGCTTCGATGTCGCGCATTACGGGGTCCATGATCTGGCCTTCGTGCATCCAGTTGCCGTAGAACTGCGCCAGCTGGTCTTTCCAGCTGAGCTGCCATTTGGTGAGCACATGTTTTTCGAGGGCGTGGTGCGCTTTGATGATCACCATGGGAGCGGCGGCTTCGAAGCCTACGCGGCCTTTAATGCCGATGATGGTGTCGCCCACATGAATATCGCGGCCGATCGCGAAAGGTCCTGCCAGTGTTTGCAGGTACTGGATCGCTTCGGAAGGATGCGCAAATGTTTTATCGTTTATACCGCTGAGTTCACCTTTTTCGAATACCAGTTTCACCTGCTCTTCTTCTTTTTTAGTGAGCTGTGTAGGCCAGGCTTCTTCCGGCAGCATGCCATTGGAGCTAAGGGTTTCTTTACCGCCAACAGAAGTGCCCCAGATACCTTTGTTGATAGAGTACATGGCCTTGTCGAAGTTCATCTGCACGCCTTTGGCTTTAAGGTAGGAGATCTCTTCTTCGCGGCTCAGTTTCATATCACGGATGGGCGTGATGATCTCTACGCCAGGGATCATGATATGGAATACCATATCAAAACGTACCTGGTCGTTGCCAGCGCCGGTGCTGCCGTGTGCTACAGCGTCGGCGCCTACTTCCTTCACATATTCCGCGATAGCGAGGGCCTGGCTCATGCGCTCGGCGCTCACGCTCAGCGGGTAGGTGTTATTCTTCAGCACATTGCCGAAGATGAGATATTTGATCACGCCGTCATAATAAGAGCGGATGGCATTAACGGTTTTATGGCTCTTTACTCCCAGGCTGTAAGCGCGCTTTTCAATTTCCTGCAACTCTTCATCGGAGAAGCCGCCGGTGTTAACGATCACTGAATGCACTTCATAACCTTTTTCATCCGTCAGATATTTAACGCAATAGGAAGTATCAAGTCCTCCGCTAAATCCCAATACTACTTTTTTCATTATGACAACGTTTTATACGAATAACAATATTTATTTTTTTTAAAGAGATCAGAAGAAGAAAAAGAATTTCTTTTTTGATCCGGCGGCGCCGCCTTCTTTTTTGCTTTTCAGCAAAACAAATCTTTTAAATCGGAGCCAGCGCTCGTAGAGTTTTATATTTCCTTTAAATCTTCTTCTGCGGCGATGTTCGTGGTGCATGTGCCCGCCGGCGTTCACGGCCAGTTTGGATTGCTCTTCGGCAGCGGCTTTGGCTTTCTCTTCCGCTTCCCGGAGCTTTTCCAGGGGGTCATAGAGCATGGCCGTGCAGAGGCAGTTCTTACGACCTTTGGCAGTGAGGATATCGAAGTTGACACAGCTGCGGCAGCCTTTCCAGAACTCCTCATCATCGGTGAGCTCGGAATAGGTAACCGGTTCATAACCCAGTTCAGAGTTGATCTTCATCACGGCGAGGCCGGTGGTAAGACCGAATATTTTTGCGTCAGGATATTTCTCCCGGGAAAGCTCGAATATTTTTTTCTTGATAGATTTAGCTACGCCATGCCCACGGAATGCGGGATTCACGATCAGTCCGGAGTTGGCAACAAATTTCTCATGTCCCCAGGCTTCAATATAACAGAAGCCTACCCAGTCTCCTTTTTCTGTAACGGCGATAACGGCTTTGCCTTCCTGCATCTTCAGCTCTACATAAGCGGGGGAACGCTTGGCAATGCCGGTTCCACGCGCCTTTGCAGACGATTCCATCTCATCGGTGATGGTCTTTGAATAGTGTATATCGTCAGGAGTGGCTACCCTAACGATGATATGCTGATTTTCCAACTTTTTAAATTGAAATCGTGAATCAATAAACTACATTGAGAAATTTCCTTGGCGGAAATAAAAGGAACACCATATGATTGGGAATCACGGTGCGACAGCGGGCCATATGACAAACGCTATCAAATCCTAGGTCGTCGGGAAAGGTATCTAAAGACATTGAACCCAACAGAATATACCCCTTCGTTTAAAGCGGGATGATATGCGGAGATGTTGGTATGAGTTGCGATTTTTTCCAACTTCAGTTCAGCGTTAAATTGTTATAAATATTGTCTTTAGTTTAGAATATCCGCAAAGTTATAACAATATATTTTTAAATGGTCCAATTTTTTTGGGGAAACCAATTTTTTTTCAAAAGGCGTTCCCGCAAAGGCGCAGAGGAGCGAAGGCGGGCTTCGCCCGCATAAATCTGGCTCAGGATTACAGGATTAAACCCAGGATTACAGGATTAAAAAAGATTCGCGAAGATCAATTCGAAAATCCTGATAAATCCTTTCAATCCTGTAATCCTGAGCCAGATTTATGCGGGCGAAGCCCGCCTTCGCTGCTCTGCTGCTTTGCGCCTTTGCGAGAACCTATCGCGTGATCACGCCCAGTTCGGCCACGGTGGCCTGTGTATCTTTTTCATCGGCAGGTGAAAGCGCTACAAAGCGGATGTAGCGGGCCTTCACAGGCGCAAAGGGTACTATTTGCAGTACCGGATTATTTTTAATATTCGCGAAACTGCCGCTGGCAGCGGGATTGCCCCATTGCTGGCCATCTTCGCTGGTATAGAAAGCATATTTATATATTACGCCGCCCTGGTGACCGGTAACAGGCAGATAAGTAAACCCTTTCAGGGTGAGGGTTTCGCCCAGGTCTACCTTCAGTTCCTGCGGGAAGCCTTTCTCTGCTACCCAGGCAGTGCCCGGGTTGGCGTCGATGGCTTTAGATGCATCTTTGCCGGCAGCGGTAGCGGTCCATTTGGCGGGGGCCACATCGAAATGAGCCGTCACCACCTGGCTGGCCTGCTGCCCTTTGTTGATGAAGGCGCGGGCTTTCACGATGCCGCCCTGCGGGAGCGCCAGCGGCATGCTGCCATCATATAAAGGTGAGCTGAGCACGGGATCGCTGCCGTCGAGGGTATAATGTACTTCCGGATCGGCAGAGGCGCAACGTATCTGCACAATGCCTTCCCTGTTGCGCCTGATCTCCGGCGTGGCCAGCACGGCAGGCGCTTTGAAGAGCTGTACTTCGCTGATCACCGGCGCTGCTTTTGCCGCCAGTATTTTCACCTGCACTTTAGTAGTGGTATAGTCCGGCAGGCGCAGGATGCGCTTATGCCCGATGGTGGTTTCTTTGGCCACTTCCTTCCAGGCGCCTTTGTCCCAGATGGATACAGAGAAAGCCTGCACACGCTGCCCCAGCGCAATGAACTCGCGCAATACCACGCGGTTGAAAGTGACCGGCTGGGCGTAGCTCAACGTGATATCCGCTGTGGTGGCCTCGTCGGGGGTAGCCCAGTAAGTGTCGCTGTTGCCATCGGTGAGGTGGGCCACTTTCACGGCGCTGTTATTTTTACGTGTAGGCGTAGCCGTTACTACCGCCTTTTTAGCGAGATTATCTTTGAAAGAGGCGTCCAGCACGCGGCGCAGCTCCATCAGGCGGGTAGAGTCGTTGGGATGTATCACCCCGTCGCGGTCTACCGGCACATTGAGGATCAGGTTACCATTGCGGCCTACGGAACCATAGTAGATATCTAGCAGCTCGGAAAGGGATTTCACTTTGTCGTCGGTATCGGGGCTGTAGAACCATCCCGGGCGGATGCTCACATCACATTCTGCGGGTATCCAGCGTTCGCCATCTTCATTGCCTTCGTTGAGCGATTTGGCGGGAGGGCCGCCAGCGCCGGGCGAGAAGCCTTTTACGTTGAGCGTGCTCCAGTTGGTGGTACCGGCGATGCCGTTTTCATTGCCCACCCAGCGGCAACCGGGGCCTACATCGCTGAAGATAACGGCGTTGGGCTGATTTTTATATACTACGCTGTGAAACAGGGGCCAGTCGTACTGTTGCTTTTTGGTACCATCGTTGGCGCCATCGAACCACTGCTCAAACACAGGCCCATAGCTGGATAGCACCTCATTGAGCGTATTGGCGAACACCTGGTTATAGGTGGGCGTGCCATATTCGGGATGGTTGCGGTCCCAGGGCGAAAGGTATACGCCGAACTTGAGGCCATATTCTTTACAGGCAGCAGAGAGCTCCTTGAGGATATCGCCTTTGTAACTGCTTTCACGCACCGTGTGCGTGCTGTATTTGCTGGGCCAGAGGCAGAAGCCGTCGTGATGTTTGGCTGTGAGCACGATGCCTTTCATACCGGCGAGTTTGGCGGTACGCGCCCATTGGCGGGCATCTACATGCGTTGGATTGAATACTTTCGGATCTTCGTCGCCATGCCCCCACTCGCGGTTAGTGAAGGTATTGGGACCGAAATGAATGAACATGTAATACTCCATGTCATTCCATGCTACCTGGGCTTTGGATGGCAATGCACCGTAAGGCTTGATGGTTTGTTGCGCCATCGCCGCATTGCCCAGGAGGCAGGCAATCAGCAGTGTTCTTTTCATTAATAAGTAATTAGATCAGAGCGAAGATAATGTAGTTATCCTGCCGATAACTGAACGTTATTATCCATTCATGATCCTATCTTCACTATTATCAAAAAAATTATCTGCCGTTTATCACAAAAATGTAAGAAAATAAGCGGCAGGATTGCATAAGATAGATCTTATTTTATAAATTTAAACCCTCCTGAACGTAGTATTAATACGATATTTAAACAACTGAACAATGATTAAACAACCACTGCATCGCAGAAGTTTTCTCAAAAACACGGCAGCGGCAGGAATAGGCCTTTCCATGTTGGGCTCTTCTGCAAAACTGTTTGCCAATGAAAAAAAGCCAAAGGTTAGAGTAGGTTTGATCGGTGTAGGCGCCCGCGGACTGGGTCACCTGAACCTCTGCCTGCGTCGTGAAGATGTAGAAGTAATTGCCTTTGCTGATCCTGATACCGCCTTCACGGTACCGAAAGCCAGAGACATGATCACCAAAGCCTATGGCGGCAAAAGGAAAGTGGCTGAATACACCAATGGTCCGGAAGATTTCCGCAATATGCTGAAACGTGATGATATCGACGCAGTGATCATCGCTACACCCTGGGAATGGCACTCCATCATGGCCGTTGCTGCGATGAAAGCCGGCAAAACCCCTGCTGTAGAGGTTTGCGGCGCTTCCGATATCCAGGAATGCTGGGAACTGGTGAACACCAGTGAATCCACCGGCGTACAAGTGTTTGGTATGGAAAACGTATGCTACCGCAGAGATGTGATGGCCGTGCTCAACATGGTACGCCAGGGCCTCTTCGGTGAGCTCACACACCTGCAAGGCGGCTACCAGCACGACCTCCGCGGGGTGAAGTTCAACAATGGCAAACAATATTATGGCGGCGGCGTGGAATTTGGCGAGAAAGGCCTCTCCGAAGCGAAATGGAGAACTAACCACTCCGTGCATCGCAACGGCGACCTGTATCCTTCTCACGGCCTCGGTCCTATCTGCAACGCTGTGAACATCAACCGTGGAAACCGCCTGCTGTCGCTCACTTCCGTAGCAACGAAATCACGCGGCCTGCACAAATATATCGTTGACAATGGCGGCGAAAGTCATCCCAATGCCAAAGTGGAATTTAAACTCGGCGATATCGTATCTACCCTGATCAAAACCAATAATGGTGAAACGATCATGCTGTCGCACGATACTAACTCGCCACGCCCTTACTCCCTCAATTTCCGCGTGCAAGGCACCAACGGCCTGTGGATGGATGATCAGAAATCTATCTACATCGAAAAGAAAAGTCCGTACGATGAATGGGAGAAAACAGGCGACTTCAAAGACGAAGCCTCTTACTTCGGTAAATACGATCACCCGCTGTGGAAGCGTTATGCCAACGACGCTGCAGGCGCAGGTCACGGCGGTATGGACTGGTTCGTGATGAACTCTTTCATCGAGAGCATCAAACGTGGCGCTCCTTATCAGCTGGACGTATACGATATGGCTACCTGGTACGCGATCACTCCGCTGAGCGAGCAATCAGTAGCAGAAGGCGGCAGCGTACAATACATTCCTGACTTCACCCGCGGCCGCTGGATGAACAGGAAGCCGATCTTCGCTTTCGACGATCAATATTAATAATTACGAATTACGAATTAAGAATTACGGCCTGCCTGGTAGCTACCAGGCAGGCCGTAATTCTTAATTCGTAATTCGTAATTATAAGACTGTTACACCGTCCTGTATCGTTGTTACGTACACTTCCGGTACTTTTCCGTATTCCGCTTTATAACGGGATTGTATAAACGAAATATAATCATCTACCTTATCTGCTTTTACGAGGTTGATGGTACAGCCGCCAAAGCCGCCACCCATCAGGCGCGCGCCAGCCACTTCTTCCCGCTGGCGGGCGAGCGACACGAGGAAATCCAGTTCCGGTACACTCACTTCATAGAGCTTGCTGAGTCCTTCATGAGTAGCATACATCAGTTCCCCGAATTTCGCAAGATCGCCGGCCTGCAAGAGCTGGGTGGCATCCTGCACGCGTTGTATCTCGGCGATCACGTATGCGCAGCGGTCGTATACTTTGGGATCAAGCTGTGCGCGCACTTCTTCCAGCATGGCCATGCTGGCATCGCGCAAAGACTGCACGGCAGCGTGTTTCAGCCGGATGGCCTTCACGCCTTCTTCACATTGCTGACGACGTACGTTGTACGCTGATGATGCCAGCGAGTGATGCACCATTGAATTGCAAAGCACCACTTTGTATTCGGGAAAATTGAAAGGAAAATATTCATAGGCCAGGCTGCGGCAATCGAGGCGCATCACCTGGTCTTTCTTTCCGTGAAGATTTGCAAACTGGTCCATGATACCGCATTTCACGCCAGGAAAGGTGTGTTCAGCTTTCTGGCCGATGAGCGCCATCTGCATGCGATCGAGGCCATAGCCGAGCAGTTTGTCCAGCGCCGCTACCAGGCCGCCTTCTACTGCTGCGGATGAAGACATGCCCGCGCCTACCGGAATATCACCCGCCACCACACAATCGAAGCCCTGCATCGGCAAGCCACGTTCCTGCAACTGGAACACTACGCCCATCAGGTAATTGATCCAGCCTTTGGTGGGCTGCACTTTGTCGAGTGAAAAAGACACCGTTTCATTTGTGAATACAGCATGCGCGGTACATTGTTGCGTGCCATTCAGCGCAATGGCGTATACAATTTTTTTATCGATCGCTGCGGGTAGTACAAAACCGTCGTTGTAATCGGTATGTTCTCCAATAAGATTGATCCTTCCGGGCGAAACTACTATCAGTGGCTCTTTTCCGAAGAGGCGGATGAATTGCTCTCTTGTTGTCTGTATCATCAAAAAAGTGGAATTAAACGTAATTTTTACACCTAAAAATAAAGAATAAAAAACAAGGAACAACAAATTTGATTGTTCCTTGCGAGATGTGTTGAATAAATTTATTCCTTGCCTACTTTATAGCCCGCCACTGCATAGAACAGGATGTACACGTAGCAGGGCACCATGCAATACAGGAAGGCATGTTTGAAATCGATGCTGCTGCTATAAAGGAAACTGAACATACTTTTTTCGTTGAACATACCGCTGTAGATCTGCGGCAGCACGCCGCCACCAACGATACCCATTACGAGCAAGGCAGAACCGGTTTTGGTGAAGCGGCCCAGGCCATCGATCGCCATCGGGAAGATAGCGGGCCACATCAGTGCATTGGCGAGGCCCAGCAGCGCGATGAATGTTACCGCAGAAAAACCGCTGGTAAGATAAGCGCACACAGTGAACAGCACGCCCAATACCGCAGATATCTGCAAACCTTTCTGGCCGCTGATGATCTTGGGAATGGTAGCAATGCCAATAATATATCCGACCATCATCGCCAGTAGCGTGAAGGTGGTGAAGTAACGGGTATCCGCCACGCTCATGCCCAGCGATTTACCGTAGGAGCCAATCACATCGCCCGCCATTACTTCCACGCCCACATATACAAAGATGCACAATACGCCGAGCAGCAGGTGCGGGAACTGGAACACGCTGGTTTTACCATTGGTAACGGCAGCTGTACCTTCATCTTCCGCGTTGGTATCAATTTCAGGCAGGGAAGAGCGTTTCAGCAGTATGGCGAGGATCGTGAGCACGATGGCCATCACTACGTAAGGACCAATCACACGGGAGGCGAGACTATCGAGCAACGCGTTTTTCTGTGCTACATCCGTTGCGGCTTTGATATCGCTTTCCAGTTTCTCTGCGCCTTTCAGTACGATGGAACCGAGGATGAGCGGCGCCAGCGCGCCTGCGCCCTTGTTACAGATACCGAGGATACTGATCCTTTTGGCAGCACTTTCTTTAGGACCGATGATACTTGCATAAGGGTTGGAAGCCGTTTGCAGCAATGCCAGTCCGGCGCCCTGTATGAACAGGCCCGTGAGGAACATGCCAAAGCTGCGGGCATTGGCCGCGGGAATGAATACCAGTGAGCCTGCAGCGATGATCAGCAGGCCGAGCGACATCCCGTTTTTGAATCCTGTTTTTCCGAGGATGTACGAAGAAGGTAATGACAGAAAGAAATAGGCGAGAAAGAACGCAAAGGTTACCAGTAAAGCCTGGGATACGTTAAGTTCACACACGATCTGGAAGAACTGGATGAGGGTGCCGTTCAGCCAGGTAACGAAGCCGAATATAAAGAACAACATGCCCATGATGGCCATAGATTGTCCATAACTCGCTTGCTTGGCGGGAATTTCCATTGTTGCTGTTTGGTTGGACATAAGCTGTCAATTGTTTAAGATAAACGCGAACATAAACAACTTTATCTATATTTTATTAAATATCTTAGCTAAAACGTTTTATCAACCAAAAAAAATACAAGGGTTTATTAGGTTTTTTAGAAATTCCTAAAAAAATATTTATACATTTATCGGGCAAAATTTCACTGTAACTTAACACGTTTATGGCTCAGCAAACAAAGCAAGGCGCACAGAGCACTCATCCATCGTTCTTTGTGCTAATATTGGTGTTCTTTTTCTGGGGGTTTCTGGCTGCATCCAACAGTATCTTTATCCCGTTCTGTAAATCTCATTTCAACCTTACACAGCTTGAGTCACAACTGATCGACTTCTCCTTTTACAGCGCGTATTTCATTGGTTCTGTTATTCTGTACCTCGCTTCTGCCGCAAGAAAAGTGGATATCCTCAACAAGATCGGCTACAAAAAAGGTATCATCTACGGTCTCCTCATCTCTGTACTCGGATCGGCGATCATGATCCCTTGTGTAAACAAAGAAAAGATCGTTCCCATCAGCGAAACGCTGAAAGATGTGAGCGGCTTCCAACCGGAACAACAACTGCAATCATCCGACAGGCAGGTGAAGATCCGCCGCGAAAAAGGCAACAACTACTCGCTCATCATTGCAGATAATGAAGCAGCCGCCAAATACACCAGCAATGCGGATCTGCTGTCTACCGTACCGGCAGGCTTCACCAAAGATAAAGATCATTACACGGGCACTTTCGAAAAGGCGGAACTGCCTAAAGTGCTCGGCGTGCTGGATACACAATTCAAACAAACGGCTACCTTCGGCTACTTTGTCCTCATCCTGATGGCATTGTTCATCGTAGCGCTGGGCTTCTCCTTACAACAAACGGCAGCCAATCCATTTGCCGTGCTGCTGGGCGATCCGGCCAAAGGTTCTCACCGCCTCAATCTTGCAGGAGGCGTGAATTCATTTGGTACCACCATCGGTCCCATCATCGTGAGCATGCTGTTGTTCGGCAATATCAAAGGCAGTGCAGTGAGTACTGATATCAGCAAGATCAACACGCTGTATATCATGCTCATCGTGCTTTTCCTGATTGCGGCAGCGATCTTCGCATTTGTGAAAATGCCGGAAGGCGGCGGCGATGAGCCATTTGAGTCATCACCGAAAGCAACCAAATCTATCGTCGGTATTTCTCTCATGTTCATCCTGATCCTGCTGGGCCTCTATCTGAAAGTGGAATTGCCGCTGTTCATCACCGGTATTATTGGTATCATCGGCATTCTATTCTATACAAAAATAGCTTCGCAAAATAACAGCGAAGGCTGGGGCGCGATGAAATATCCGCAGCTCACACTGGGCATGCTGGCTATCTTCATCTATGTAGGCGTAGAAGTGACCATCGCCAGCAACCTCGGCGCACTGCTGAAACATCCGGGCTTCCTTACGCCTAATGGCCTCGCCGAGTCAGAACTCGATCCTTATGTATCCCTCTTCTGGGGTAGTATGATGATCGGCCGCTGGACAGGCGCCATCAGCGTTTTCAACGTTTCTAAAAATACCCGCAAGATACTTTGCGTGATCGTGCCCTTCGTTGCTTACGGCGTAGTATTGGGCGCTAACGTGATCAAAGGCAACGATATCAGCCAGCTTTATCCTTATGCGATCTGCATCGCGATTCAGATTGTAGGCTTCTTCGCCGGCCAGGACAAACCTGCCAAAACCTTGATGATATTCGGTTTGCTGGGCATCGTTTCTGTGCTGATAGGTCTCGCCTCCCATGGTCCGCTTGCTACCTTCGCCTTCATCAGCGGTGGATTGTTCTGCTCTGTAATGTGGCCGAACATCTTCGCATTGTCTATCGCCGGTTTGGGTAAATATACCGGTCAGGGCGCTGCCTTCCTTGTGATGATGATCCTCGGCGGCTCGCTTGTTCCGCCAGTACAGGGCGGTTTGGCCGATATCCCGAGCATCGGTATCCATTATTCTTATGTGATCCCGGGCCTGTGCTTTGCATATCTTGCATTCTTCGCTTTCAGAGTAAAAAACATATTAAAATCTCAAGGAATTGATTATGAGTCAGCAATTAGTGGTGGGCATTGATATTGGGGGTACTAACACCAAATTCGGTATTGTAGATCGTCGGGGAAATATTTTATGCGATGGCAGAATGCTTACCAACAAGCATGAAGATGTCAATTGTTTTCTTGAAGACCTCAGCAACCAACTAGCTCCGCTGATTGCGCAGGTAGGTGGAATCGAAAATATCAGGGGTATCGGCGTGGGCGCGCCGAACGGCAACTATTACAATGGCAACATTGAATATGCGCCTAACCTGCGCTGGAAAGGCATTATACCATTGGCCAAGCTGCTGGAGGCTAAATTCAACTTGCCCGCAGTATTAACCAACGACGCCAATGCCGCCGCATTGGGCGAACTGATCTACGGCGCAGCCAGAGGTATGAAAGATTTCATCGTGATCACCCTGGGCACTGGCGTAGGCAGCGGTATCGTTGCCAATGGCCAGCTGATCTATGGTCATGACGGCTTTGCCGGAGAGCTGGGCCATTGCATCGTGATCCCCGGTGGAAGGCTGCATCCCGGAACCGGCGCCCATGGCTCGCTGGAAGCCTATGCCTCCGCTACCGGCGTCACCAACTCTGCATTGGAACTGCTGGCTACCCGCCCGGAAATGAACAGCCTTCTGCGCGAGCATACCAAAGAAGAGATCGACTCCAAGCTGATCTACGAAGCCGCCATGAAAGGCGATCCGCTGGCGATGGAAGTGTATGAGTTCACCGGCAAGATACTCGGCGCAGCGCTGGCCAACTTCGTGATGTTCTCCAGCCCGGAAGCTATCATCCTCTTCGGTGGCCTCACCAAAGCTGGCGACCTGATCATGAAGCCTGTCCGCGAACATATGGAAGCCAACCTGCTTCCTATTTTCCAGAATAAAGTTAAATTAGTGTTCTCTGAACTGAAGGAAAGCGATGCCGCCATCCTCGGCGCGAGCGCCCTGGCATGGGAGATGAAAGACTAATAATATTTATATGAAAGATAGAAGACATTTTTTGAAAACAGCGGCCCTGGGCGCCGCTGTTTTCTCTTTAGACGGAGTAACGGGAACGCCTCTACGCGCACAGTCGAAAAAAGGCGTCGTGACAGGTAAGCCCATCGTGGTATCCACCTGGGATTTTGGCCGTGCCGCCAATGCTGCCGCCTGGGAGATATTGAAGAAGAACGGCCGCGCCCTCGACGCTGTAGAAGCCGGCGTGCGCGTACCGGAAGCAGATCCCAACAACCACACCGTTGGTTACTCCGGCTATCCCGACCGCGACGGCCGCGTAACGCTCGATGCCTGCATCATGGACGAATTCGGCAACTGCGGATCTGTAGCGGCTTTGGAACATGTGACCCACGCCATCTCCGTGGCGCGCCTCGTGATGGAAAAAACGCCGCATGTGATGCTCGTTGGCGACGGCGCCCTGCAATTCGCGCTGGCCAATGGTTTCCAGAAAGAGAACCTGCTCACGCCCGAATCAGAAAAAGCCTGGAAAGAGTGGCTGAAAAAATCTGAATACAAACCAGTCATCAACATCGAAAACCAGTCGTACGGCAAGCAGGAAGGCGCTACCGCCTTTAATCCGCTGATGCTGCCCGGCAATGTATACAATCACGATACCATCGGCATGGTGGCCATGGACGCCGCAGGCAACCTCTCCGGCGCCTGCACCACGAGTGGCATGGCCTTCAAACTGCATGGCCGCGTAGGCGACTCGCCGATCATCGGCGCAGGACTATACGTAGATAATGAAGTAGGCGCTGCCACCAGCACCGGCGTAGGCGAAGAAGTGATCAAGATCGTAGGCAGCCACCTCGTAGTGGAACTGATGCGTCAGGGTTACCCTCCGGAAGCCGCCTGCAAAGAAGCAGTGAACCGCATCGTAAAGAGAAGCCCGTCAAAAGCCAAAGAGATACAGGTAGGTTTTCTTGCCCTCAACAAAAAAGGCCAGCACGGCGCATATTGCCTCCAGAAAGGCTTTAGCTATGCTGTGTGCACCAGCGATACCAGCAATGTGCTGATCGATGGCAAACACTACTTTTAATTTCATCATTTTATTATTTTTTTATTTGGCTATTTCGCTTCCAGGAAAAAGTTCCTGGAAGCGAAATAGCCAAATAAAAAAATAAACAAATAAACAAATATGAAAATCTCCCTCGAAATATGCGCTGCATCAGTCGCTTCCTGCATTGCTGCGGAAGAAGGCGGCGCCAATCGTATTGAACTATGCGACAACCTGCTGGAAGGCGGCACCACACCCAGTTACGCTACCATTGCCATTGCCCGTGAAAAAGTGAAGATCGACCTGTATCCTATCATCAGGCCGCGTGGCGGCGATTTCCTCTATTCCGACCTGGAATTTGAAGTCATGAAAAAAGATGTGGAGCTTTGCAAGCAACTCGGCTGTAATGGCGTAGTGATCGGCATCCTCACCGCCGATGGCAGGGTAGACAAAGCCCGCTGCAAAGCGCTCGTGGATACCGCATGGCCCATGGGCGTTACCTTTCACCGTGCGTTTGATATGACCGACAATCCATTTGAAGCACTGGAAGATATTATCAGCATCGGCTGCGAAAGAATACTTAGCTCCGGCTGCCGCAACACCGCGCTGGAAGGCGCTTCCCTCCTGAAAGAATTAGTGATCCGCGCCAACGACCGCATCGCCATCATGGCCGGTTCCGGCGTGCGCTCCACCAATATCGCCGAACTGGTGAAAACTACCGGCGTCACAGAATATCATACCACCGCCAAAGCTTATGTAGACAGCCAGATGCAGTACCGCAATCCCAATGTCAGCATGGGCGGCATTCCCGGCGTACCGGAATACGGTATCTCTCTCACACAAAAAAATGAAGTATTATTAATACGTGAAATTGCTGAAAAAGCATTAAAATCAAACTGATATTTCAGTTATTTAGCGGCGGGATGATCGCGACAATTTAATCATCAACATAAAGTGAACAAGGAATGAAAAAACTGATCATTGCAACAGGATGCATGCTGGCTGCGCTTTTCGCGCATGCGCAAGTGAAAGGCGTGAAACACGTGATCCTGGTAGGAATGGACGGCTTCGGCGCTTACTGCTTCCCGAAAGTAGACAATCCTAACATGAAACAAATGATGAAAGACGGCGCCTGGACATTACAGGCACGCAGTGTACTCCCCTCTTCCAGTGCCGTTAACTGGGCATCTATGGTAATGGGCGCCGGCCCCGAGATCCACGGATATACAGAATGGGACAGCAAAAAACCGGAACTGCCTTCCCGCATGCTCGACAAATACGGCATGTTCCCTTCTATCTACACCCTGCTGCGCGAACAGAAACCCAATGCGGAAATAGGCGTTATTTACAGCTGGCAAGGCATCGGCTACCTTTTCCCGAAAGAAGCGGTGAACTACGCAGTGCCCTGCCACGATAACGACAGTCTGGCCACCGCCACTGCCGTGGATTACATCAAATCAAAAAAACCGGATTTTCTTTTCGTACATTTCGATGAGCCGGATGGCACCGGTCATAATATCGGTCATAATATTCCCGAATATTTTGCACAGGTACACAAGAACGATATCCTGCTAGGGAAAATTTTACAAGCGGTGAAAGATGCCGGCATGTGGGATAATACCATCATCCTGCTCACAGCAGATCATGGCGGCATCAAAAAAGGACATGGCGGTAAAACCATGGAGGAGATGCAGATACCCTGGATCATGCGCGGGCCCGGCGTTCGCCAGAACAAAGAGATCACCGGCAGCGTAATGACCTTCGACACCGCCGCTACCCTCGCCTGGATATTCGGCCTCAAAACGCCACAGGTATGGATTGGCAGGCCCGTGGCAGAAGCATTCAAATAATTTTTTGATTTACGGATTTACGGATTTTCTGATTTAAATCCCAAAATCAAAAAATCCGTAAATCCATAAATATTTTGTGCTATGAAAAAATTGCTACTCGTTACAGCTGTTTGCTTCACCAGCTTATCCCTGTTTGCACAGGCGCAAAAGATCACGGTGCTGACCTACAACATCCATCATGGAGAAAATGTGAAAGGCGTGGTGGACCTTCAAGGCATCACCAACGTGATACTGGCCACCAATCCGGATCTGGTGGCATTACAGGAAGTAGACAGCGCCACTCAGCGCACCCAAAAACTGGATGAGCTGAAAGAACTTGCCTCCGTCACCGGCATGTACACCTACTTTGCGAAGTCGATGGATTTCGATGGCGGCGCCTATGGCACCGGCATCCTCTCCCGCTACCCGATCACAGAAGGCACTACGCTGCCGCTGCCCGGCGCCAAAGGACAAGAGCCGAGAGCCGTTGGCATTGTAAGCGTAAAACTGCCTAACGATAGCCTCCTGCATTTTGCCTGTACACACCTCGATGCATCAGACAACAGCAATGAACGCATAGCGCAGGCCAATACCCTCGTTGAATATTTTAATACTTTGAAAGCGCCGGTGATCCTCGCAGGAGATTTCAATGCAAGTCCGTCCAGCAAAGAGATCGCCGTGATGAAACAACTCTTCACCGACATCACTGAAAAAGCAGGTCATACCTTCCCCTCCGATACGCCGAAGGTGAAGCTGGACTATATACTGGTACATCCGAAACATCGCTGGCAGCCCCTCAGCGCCCGCGTGATAGAGGAAACCATCGCTTCCGACCACCGCCCTGTACTCAGTGAACTCTCGATGATCAGCAATTAAAACTATATGCCAATGATGATAAAGAAAAACATCTCCCGCCTTTGCGTGGTGATGGCCGCAGCAGGCCTCTGGAGCTGCTCCTCCACCCAACATGCAGACGCGCCCAAAGGTAAGGTGAGCATTATCCCGATGCCTGCAAGCATCACAGAAAAGACAGACTCCTTTCTGCTCGACAAACACACCGTGATCGTTGCTTCCAATGCAGCCGATAAACAAACTGCCGCCCTGTTCAATAGCTGGCTCAAAGAACTCACCGGCTACGAACTCACCATTAAAGACCAGGCCGACCGCAACGCCATACTGTTGCAAAGCGGTAGCGACAGTACTAACGGAGAAGCCTATACGCTGGATGTAGATCATAATAATATCGCCATTCATGGCAACAGCAGCGCCGGCACTTTTTATGGCGTGCAGTCGCTCATCCAGCTGCTGCCCGTAGAAAAAGGCAATGCCCTGTATATCCCTGCCGTAGCCGTGAAAGATGCGCCCCGCTTCGCTTACCGCGGGCTGCACCTCGATGTGGGCCGTCACTTCTTCCCGGTAGAATTTATCAAGAAATATATCGACCTGCTGGCGATGCACAAATACAACACCTTCCACTGGCACCTCACCGAAGACCAGGGCTGGCGCATCGAGATCAAGCGTTATCCGCGCTTGCAGGAAGTAGCCTCCAAACGCAAGGAAACCATGGCCGGCCGCTATGCCGACAACAAATACGATGGTAAACCTTACGGCGGCTTCTACACCCAGGAACAGGTGAAAGAAGTAGTGAAATATGCCAGCGAACATTTCGTGACCGTCATTCCTGAAATCGAAATGCCCGGCCACTCTCTCGCCGCACTCGCCGCCTATCCCAACCTCGGCTGCACCGGCGGCCCCTACGAAGTAGGCACCCACTGGGGCGTATACGACGATGTATACTGCGCAGGTAACGATAGCGTATATACGTTTCTCGAAGGCGTGCTCGACGAAGTGATGGAACTCTTCCCCAGCAAGTATATCCACATCGGTGGCGACGAATGCCCCAAAGTACGCTGGGAGAAATGCCCCAAATGCCAGGCCCGCATGAAACAGGAAGGCCTGAAAGATGCACATGCCTTGCAGAGCTATTTCATCCAGCGCATGGAGAAATACCTCAACAGTAAAGGTCGTCAGATCATTGGCTGGGATGAGATACTCGAAGGCGGTCTTGCTCCTAATGCTACCGTAATGAGCTGGAGAGGCATCGAAGGCGGTATCGCAGCAGCGAAACAAAAACACGGGGTGATCATGACGCCCGGCAACTACTGCTACTTCGATCACTATCAATCACAGAGCAAGAACGAACCTATTGCCATCGGCGGCTACACGCCGGTAAGCATGGTATATGCCTACGAGCCAGTGCCCACAGAACTGAGCAAAGATGAAGCGAAATACATCAAAGGCGCGCAAGCCAATGTATGGACAGAATACATCAACAATGCCGACTATCTCGAATATATGGTGTATCCACGGGCCAGCGCACTGGCAGAAGTATTGTGGAGCCAGCCGGAAAGAAAGAACTATGACAACTTTCTCGAAAGATTGAAATTGCATGTGAAGCGCCTCGACATGAAAAAAGTGAATTACGCCAAACATGTGTTTGAAGCACGCGGCACAGTAGCAGCAAGCAAGAAAGGCGGTATCGAAGTGCAGCTCGACAGCAAGCTGGATGGCGGCAAGATCTTCTATACTACCGATAGCAGCGCGCCCACGATGCAATCGCACGCTTACGCTGCGCCACTGCCCATACAACAGAGCGGCACAGTGCGCGCGCAGGTGTTCACCGCTGATGGCAAACCTTTCGGTAATGAATACAACCAGTATTTTATCTTCCATAAAGCCCTGGGCAAAAAAGTAACATTGGCTGCTCCGCCCAGCCAGTCCTACAATCCGGGCAGCAGCTTTGCGCTGGTGAACGGTATCGAAGGTTCCGACACCTATAACGATAACCAGTGGTTCGGCTACAATGGCGCCGATATGGAAGCTACAGTGGAACTGGATAGCGTGCAGGACATTCATCTTGTAGGTATGAATACATTGAGCGTAAAAGGCAACTGGATCTATCCACCCAAACAGGTCACTTTCTCTGTTTCTGAAGATGGCAAGATGTGGAAAGAAGTGTATAAGCAAACTGCTTTCCCGCAGACCGGCATCAACCGTGTGCGCGGCAAGCTGGACAATGTGCGTGGCCGTTATATTAAAATGAATGTTCAAAATGCGGGCAAGATACCTGCCGGCGCAGCAGGCGCGGGTAATCCGGCCTGGGTATTCGCCGATGAGCTGATCGTGCAATAATATTTCCCGCAGAGGGGCAAAGCAGCAAAGCAGCAAAGGCGGGCTTCGCCCGCGGGTAAAAATATTTTTTCTGCGGGCGAAGCCCGCCTTTGCTGCTTTGCTCCTCTGCGAACTTTGCGAGAAATAAAAATTAAATACCCGCTAATATTTGCACATATTTAGCAGTATTTTCTTTAATTTTCCGGCTCGTTTTTAAACCGCATCTAATCAAAAACGTTTACAAATGACGATTAATCATCAGGAAATCGAACTGATTGACAGCTTTGAACAGATCGCAGTGGATATCTATCCCTCGGCGAAAGAAGGTTCAAAGGCTGTGGCACAGGAAATTGCCGCGCTGATACGCGAAAGGCAGGCTGCCAATCAGAAATGTGTATTGGGCTTAGCTACAGGCTCCACTCCCAAGTACCTTTATGCCGAACTGGTTCGCCTTCACAAAGAAGAAGGTCTGAGCTTCAAAAATGTTATTACGTTCAACCTGGATGAATATTACCCCATAGAGCCGGATGCGCTGCAGAGCTACAACCGCTTTATGAAAGAACACCTGTTCAACCATGTGGATATTCCGGAAGGCAGCTACTTTGTACCAGATGGCACCATCCCGAAAGACCAGATCAAAAAATACTGCGAAGAATACGACAAACGCGTTGAAGCGGCTGGTGGCATCGATATCCAGATACTGGGCATTGGTAACAACGGCCATATCGGTTTCAACGAACCCGGTTCCAATATCAACTCACATACCCGTTTGATCACGCTGGATAACAGCACCCGTCTGGCAAACGCTTACGAATTCCCGAACATGAGCCAGGTGCCGCGTTTGGCCATCACCATGGGTATCGGCACTATCTTCAAAGCGAAACGTATACTGCTCATGGCCTGGGGTTCCCACAAAGCCAAGATCGTACGCCGCTCTGTAGAAGGTCAGAGCACTGACCAGGTGCCTGCTTCCCTGCTCCAACAGCATCCTAATGCCAAGTTCGTGATCGACGAACAGGCATCACAGGAACTGACACGCTTCAAAGAGCCATGGCTCACCGGCGATTGCGAATGGACGCCCGGTCTTATCCGCAAAGCCGTTACCAACCTGGCTCTCAAGCTGAACAAACCGATCCTCATGCTCACCGACAGGGATTATAACGAGAACGGTTTGAACGACCTGATCGTACAATACGGTTCGGCATATGAGCTTAACATCAAAGAATTTAATGCGCTCCGTGATACCATCACTGGCTGGCCCGGCGGCAAACCAGGCCCACAGCTGCCCAAACATCCCGAGCGCTCCGAGCCCGCGAAAAAACGCGTGATCATTTTCTCTCCCCACCCGGATGATGATATCATCTCTATGGGCGGTACTTTCATCCGCCTGCACGAGCAAGGCCATGATGTACACGTAGCTTACCAGACTTCCGGTAACATCGCCGTGAATGATGAGTTCCTGCTGCGTTTCATCGACTTCGCCGTAGGCTTTGAAAGCATGTTCGATATCAACAACAGCAAAAGCTCCAATATCCTGGAAGATGCCAAAGCGTTCATCAACGTGAAAAAGCCCAGCCAGAAAGATACTCCGGAGATCCGCGCTATCAAAGGCCTCATCCGCCGTTGCGAAGCCAAAGCTACCTGCCGCTACGTAGGTATCCCCGAAGAGAATGCCCACTTTATGAACTTGCCTTTCTATGAAACCGGTCTGGTAGAAAAGAAACCAATGGGTCCTGAAGATGTGCAGCTCACGGTAGACCTGCTGCGTAAAATAAAACCACAACAAATTTATTGCGCCGGCGATCTCGCCGATCCGCATGGCACCCACAAAGTTTGCCTGGATATCATCTTCGCTGCACTGGAGATCGTGAAACACGACGACTGGGCAAAAGATTGCTGGGTATGGCTTTACAAAGGCGCATGGCAGGAATGGGATATCCATGAGATTGAAATGGCAGTGCCCATGAGCCCTGACCAGGTGATGCAGAAACGTCTTGGTATCTTCATCCACCAAAGTCAGAAAGATGTGGTGCCTTTCCAGGGTACCGACCTCCGCGAGTTCTGGCAGCGCGCAGAAGACCGCAACGCCAATACCGCAGAGTTGTATGATAAGCTCGGCTTGCAGAAATACGCCGCCATGGAGGCTTTCGTACGTTATCATTTCATGTAATCATCTTCATATGATCATAAAAAAGTCCCGCTATCCGGCGGGACTTTTTATTTTCAACATATCAAAAAATCAAAAATCTGATCTACCTTCACCCCTACAACAAAATATCCTCACATGACGCTCAGCCGTGCCATTGAAATCGCGATCGATGCACACAAGAACCAGGTAGATAAATATGGTCAGCCTTATATCGGCCATGTGTTCCGTGTGATGCAGCAAGGCCGTACGGAGGATGAGAAAATATTGGGCGTACTACATGATGTGGTCGAAGACAGCGACTGGACCTTTGAAGCCCTTGCCCGGGAAGGCCTCGCACCGCATATCCTCGAAGCGCTTCGCTGCGTGACGAAACTTTCTGATGAAGAGGACTACGAACATTTTGTAAACCGTACCCTGCAAAACCGGCTCGCATGCCTGGTGAAACTCAATGACCTCACCGATAATATGGACATCAAACGCATGTCCATCGTACAAGATAAAGATGTTGCACGGCTCAATAAGTATCTGCACGCATGGCAACGCATTTCAGCAGCGCTTGCCCGCACTTAAATAAAAATTGAACAGCTTTCCCGATTAAACAATTAAATTACATAAGCAAAAGTTTACCCATCGATGGAAAATGATATCCTCATTGACTTCAGGTTCACGAAAGAAAAACCAAGATTCGGAGAACTTTTTTTAATTACCGGAGAAGATCATCCGAAATTCCCGCCCAAAAACAGGGCCTTTGAACAATTGGCCTCGCTGGGCTTTGAACAACTAGATGATTTCTTCGGCATACTTAACGGTGAGGAAGAAGGAGATGATGTACTGGTATGGCTCTTCCCCATGCAGAATGGCGAAGAAGTATTTCACAACGCCGGCCCTTTCGATTCCCTGCGCCTGTCTTACAGCGCGCTGCGCAATGCGCCCGTCAACATTTCCCTGTTAGCCGATTGTTATCAGCAAATAAAAGACGTGCTCAATACCGAAGTTTTCTTTGAAGGAAAAAAGATCGACAACTTCGGGCCCGTACAACAACGTGCCGACGAAATCGTGGCCCACTGGCGTAGCAACAATGTAGAACCCGGATCAGAAGCGAGTTTGCTCATCGAGGAAGAAGAGGAAGACTGGGACGATGAAGAGTGGAATGAAACCGGTGAATGGGAAGAAGAAGAAGAGAAATAATTATTCGTTCTTCAGGCGCTATCCGCGCTTGAAGAACCTTATCCCCTGTACTTATGACGACAACCTACAAGAAAGGCGGCATGGCCCTGTTGCTGGCCGCTGCACTGATTTTGGTATTGCTGATCTCCGGCCTCCCCGGCAGCAGCCATGCATCCTTACACCGTTGTACCGCCAGAAGAGGAATCGTGGAGATCGTAAAAGATGGATCGCCCGGTACTGTTATTCACCTGAAAGAGGATCCCCGTATTTATTATATCGCGCATAAAAAAAATGCCGCCCAATTCCAAGCCTTCATTGGAAAGCCGGTACTGCTCTATATTTCCAGCGATTGGTCGCCACTCGATCCATTCTCCAGTATGAAACAGATCAACCGTATTCAATCCGGCGACAGCATTTTATTTTCCATTAAAGAATAGATATCGCCCCTACGGGGCTGGATATTGGTAGATGCAATATGGTTCATTAACATTCTGCCCATACATTGATTAATAAACACCGTAATTCTTAATTCGTAATTCGTAATTGATTATCTTACGGCCTGTATCAGAGTGATTTATGAAGAAGATCATCCACCTGGTGCTGGCAGTCATGCTGCTGGCCGCCTGCGACCAGAAGGGCAGGCATAGTAAATACGATAACGAAGAAGACACTACCTCCAGTTCCCATACCAACAATACGAAGAAGAAAACAGCCGCTGCTGCCCCTGTGATCGGAGAACGCATCAGCGGCGCCGCCACGCTGCGCACCGCCCCCAACGGCGATGTGCTGGCCACGCTCGCGGACTATATCCCTGTGCGCTGCGCCAGTTTGCAAAAAGGATGGTACCCTGTGAGCGTGGATATCGACATCACGCCGGACGAGTACCGCAAGCCGCTCTTCCGCAAAGGCCGCAAGCTGAAAGTGAATGGCGTAGTGGCCGGCGAGCTGAAACGCGATACCCGCCTGCCCGTAGCCACCAACGGCGAAAAGATGTGGGCTACCGTAAACGGCTATACGGAGCAAACCAGCATCCGTAGCGGCACCATCATCGAAAATGCCGTGGCCAGCTACCTCAAACAACACAAGAACTACAGCCTGGACGCCATGCAACCCTTCATCCGCAACTTCAAGCTGGAAGAAGAAAAAGTGCTGAAACCCTACGTGCTCTGGTTCAACTACGAAAGCGGTATCGATGATCCCAGTCCTATGTACCGGCTGGCGCTGGTATTCCAGGGCAATGAGCTGATTGGTGTGATACATGCCCGCCCCCTTAGCATCGAAGGCACCACCTCGCGCCGTATGCAGCGCGGGTTTGCCATCAACTTCCTCAACGGGATCGACAAAACCCTCCGGGATGATTTCTGCAAAAAATTCAATTCCTTTATTCTTTCCGTTGATTGATCCTATAACTTCTGGTTATGATCTATCACCAATAGGCATTTGACTTGCGACCGGATACTGCTGAACTTTGTACCTCGAAACAAAGGATCAGCACATGCAACAACAGCCATTCATCAGCAGCTGGCAACAGGCGTCAGCCCTTTACAAAACAGTGTTCCTGCTGGCAGGAGCCGCTACCCTGCTGCCTTTCATGACACCGCCCATAGCATTGCTGCTCGGTATCGCATTGGCGCAAACCATCGGCAATCCTTTCGCCAATGTAACGCCGGGGCTTACCCACTGGCTGTTGCAGCTGTCGGTGATAGGGCTGGGCTTCGGCATGGATGCGCACAGCGCCCTGAAAGCGGGCAGCGAAGGCTGGATCTTCACCATCGCATCCATCGCCGCCACCATGCTGCTCGGCACATTGCTGGGCCGCTGGCTGCGCATAGACAAACACACTTCGCACCTGGTAGCTTGCGGCACCGCCATCTGCGGCGGTAGCGCCATCGCGGCCATCTCCCCCGTGATCAAAGCAACAGAGAAACAGATATCCGCTGCGCTGGGCATCATATTTCTCCTCAATAGCGCCGCCTTGTTCATCTTCCCTGCAGTAGGCCATTGGCTGCAATTGTCGCAAACACAGTTCGGGCTGTGGAGCGCGGTAGCCATACACGATACCAGCTCCGTGGTAGGCGCCGCCGCCAAATATGGCGACGAAGCCCTGCAAGTGGCCACCACCGTGAAGTTGTCACGCGCGCTGTGGATCATTCCCATGGCCTTGCTCACTACCTTCTTCTTCCGCAGCGGCGCTAAAAAAATAAAGATACCCTGGTTCATCGCCGGCTTTGTATTGGTCATGTTGCTCAACACCTGGGTACCAGCAGTGCGTACGATCGGCCCCTGGCTGGTAAGCGGCGCCAAAACAGGACTCTCGCTCACGCTTTTCCTGATCGGCGCGGGCCTTACCCGCCAAACGCTGGCCAGCATCGGCTGGAAACCGCTACTACAGGGCATTGTACTATGGATCGCTATCAGCGCCGGCGCTTTGGCGGCCATCCTTCATTGGGCATGATCTAATGCTGGAATTCTCATTTTGATTCGTTAAATTTGGAAACATAGAATGTTGAGATAGCCAAAATCTCCTTGCAGGAAAAAATAACCATTATGCACAAACCTGTTTTATGAGCTGGAGTCCCGCCAGCAGGTCATCCATCTATATGGCCGTGTTCAGAGCTATAGAGAGCAGCAAACCCGCCGACAAGAGATTGCTTTATGATCCCTTTGCGGCCGCTTTTGTTGACAAAAGGTACCAGACAGCTATTGCCTGTTGCGCATTTCCGCTGTTCCGGCGCCTGTTCACCGCGTATATACAATTCTTCTGGCCGGGCACCTATACCGCAGGTATCGCCCGTACCCGCCTGATCGATGACATGATCGTGGAAGCGGTAGACAAGCAAGGTATCAACCAGGTGATCATCCTGAACGCCCGTATCGATACCCGCGCTCATCGCCTGAAAACCGAATCGCCGGTGCAGTTTGTAGAGATAGACCATCCTGAAAGCCAGTATCGCAAACAGCAACGGCTATACGAATTACTGGAAGAACCGGCGAAGTTCGTAGACTATATCCCGCTGGATATCAACACCCAGCCCATGTCGGAGGTATTCGATCAACTATTGCAGCGCCAGCATTACAAGACCTTGTTCCTCTGGGAAGGCCTCACCAGCGACCTGAAAGCACGTGAAGCCGATACCATCTTCCGGTATATCAACCGTTTCCCGGCAGGCACGCAAGTGATCTTTACGTATATGAACAAAGCCGCGCTCGACAACCCTACCGCCTATCGCGGTTTCCGCCGCATCGCCCGCACGATGCGCGCCGGTGGCGACAAATGGAACTACGGCATGCATCCGGCAGAATGGGATTCGTTTATGCGGGAACGTAATATGCGCGTGCTCTATGAAGGCGGCGCTGACAAATATCGCGCTCAATACTTCGGCGCCGCCGCCAACCACATGCACGGCTATGAATACTTCTGCGTCGTAAAAGCAGAGCTGAAATAATTTTGAATATCGGATCTTTGCCGGAACTTTGTCAGGCAAAAAAGATCCGTATGCATATTCACTATTTCCAACATGTTCCGTTTGAAGGGCTGGCTTGCATTGAAGACTGGATAAAGCAGGAAGGACACCGCCTCACCGGTACCCGCTGGTACGAAGCAACAGCCGACACCGCACCACTGGTCGATGCCGACTGGCTCATCATCATGGGTGGCCCCATGGGCGTATATGAAGCGGATCAATATCCCTGGATGGCCGGAGAAATAACACTCATCCGCGAAGCCATACAACAAAACAAAAAAGTGCTGGGCATCTGTCTCGGCTCACAGCTGCTGGCCGCCG
The DNA here is from genome assembly GCF_902167635.1 of Chitinophaga vietnamensis. GTDB lineage: Bacteria > Bacteroidota > Bacteroidia > Chitinophagales > Chitinophagaceae > Chitinophaga > Chitinophaga vietnamensis. The sequence continues at coordinate 944,095 of NZ_CABHMS010000001.1, read as the reverse complement.
CACTCGGCGCTAAAGTATATCCACATACACAGATAGAGCTGGGCATCTATCCCATCGACTTTACTTTCCAGGACAATGCCGCACCACTCATCGATGTGCTGCCACAACATATGGATACTTTCCATTTCCACGGCGACACCTTCGATATACCCGCCAATGCTACCCGTTTCGCCGCCTCTTCGGCTTGCAATAACCAGGCGTTTATCTATGGCGACCGCGTGATCGGGCTGCAATTTCATATGGAAGTAACACCCGATGCATTGCCCGGCATGCTCGACTTCGGAAAAGAAGTGATCGCAAAAGGCGGCCAGTTCATTCAAAGCCGGGAAGATATACTGGCACAACAACACCTGTTAAAAGACAACAACAACACCATGAAACGCCTGTTGCAATTTATGGCCGCGTTGTAAAAATATGGAAACATGAATGCTGCATTTGATGTACTGATCATAGGCGGAGGGCCTATTGGTATCGCCTGCGCCCTCTCGGCACAGAAGGCCGGACTTACTTACATAGTGATAGAGAAAGGATGTCTCGTCAATTCCTTATTCAACTATCCCCTGTATATGACCTTTTTCTCCACCTCCGAAAGGTTGGAGATCGGAGGCGTGCCCTTTGTTTCCATCAACCCGAAACCCACCAGGCCAGAGGCTTTGGAATACTACCGCCGCGTAGCCACCTCCCATCACATCAACATTAAATTGTTTGAAGAAGTACAACAGGTAACACCTAACGCCAACGAGTATACGATTACTACTTCCAAAGGAACATACCATGCCCGGCATGTAGTGATCGCCACCGGTTTCTATGATATCCCCAACATGCTCAACATACCCGGTGAACATCTTCCTAAAGTAACGCATTACTATAAAGATCCTCACTTCTACGCTACCCAGCGAGTGCTCGTGATCGGCGCCCACAACTCCGCTGTGGATGCGGCTCTCGAAACCTACCGCAAAGGCGCACATGTGACCATGGTGATCCGGGAAGAAGGTATCGGCTCCCGTGTGAAATACTGGGTAAAACCTGATATCGAAAACCGTATCAAGGAAGGCTCGATCAAAGCCTATTTCCACTCCACCGTACAGGCTATCCGCGAGCAGGAAGTGGATATCAACACCCCGGAAGGTATGATCACCATCCCTAACGATTTTGTGATCGCCATGACAGGCTACCAGCCTAACTTCCGCTTCCTCGAACAAACAGGCATTGCACTGTCTGACGATGGCAAGAAACATCCGGCCTACAATCCGATAACGATGGAAACAAATATGCCGCGTATTTATTTAGCAGGGGTAGTGTGCGGCGGCATGGACACGCATTTGTGGTTTATTGAGAATTCAAGGGAACATGCGGACAGGATTATAAGCAATATTAAGATTTGAGAATTTTTTGATTTACGGATTTACGAATTTACGGATTTACGGATTTACGAATTTGTGGCAGACTTCAGATCCGCCATAAATTCATAAATCCGTAAATCAAAAAATCCTCAAATAATATTCACCTCTCTCTCCAACTCCACACCAAACTTTTCCATCACGCTATCCACGATCTCCTGCGACAGCGCATAGATCTCATTGCCTTTGGCATGGCCATAGTTCACCAGTACCAGCGCCTGTTTGGCGTGCACGCCGGCATCGCCGGAGCGATAGCCTTTCCAGCCGCATTGCTCGATCAGCCAGCCGGCGGCAAGTTTGTAATGATCGTCGGGCAACGGGTATGCGACAATGTCAGGGAAAGCGGCTTTCAGCTGTTCGTATTTGGCTTGATCAATAGAAGGGTTTTTGAAGAAGCTGCCGGCATTGCCGATCTGCGCAGGATCAGGCAGTTTGGACGAACGGATATTGATCACCGCCTGGCTGATCGCCTGGATAGACAATTCCTGTACCCCCATGCGGCGCAGCTCCTCTTCTATCGCGCCGTAGCTGGTATTGAAATGAGGTGTTTTATTTAAACGATAGGTGACAGACAGGATCGCAAATTGCTGACGGTATTGCTTTTTGAAAACGCTTTCACGGTAACCGAACTGGCAGTCCGCATTGCTGAAAGTCGCTACCTGCTGGTCTTTCAGGTGCAGCGCTTCCAGTTCATGAAAGCAGTCTTTTATCTCCACGCCATATGCGCCAATATTCTGCATCGGGCTGGCCCCTACGTTGCCGGGTATGAGCGACAGGTTTTCCAGTCCGGCGAGGTTGGCGGCAATGCAATGCTGCACAAAGCCATGCCAGTTCTCCCCTGCGCCGGCTTTCACATATACGTAGTCGTTATCTTCCCTGATGGTAGTGATGCCTTTGATCTCATTTTTGAGGATGATACCATTGTAATCCTGTGTGAGCAGGATATTGCTGCCGCCGCCCAATATCATGTGAGGCAGACTGCTGGCGCGGGTATCGGCCAGCAGCGCCTGCAGGTCTTCTACATGGCTGAAAGATGCGAAATAGCGTGCCGTAGCGGCAATACCAAACGTATTATATGGCTGGAGCGGAACATTTTCGGAGATGCGCATAAAAAGCTTCAATAACTTAACTTTATAATCAGGCAAAGATAATCGATACATGAATAAAACAGCCATAGTAATCGGCGCTACGGGCATGACCGGCGCACATGTGGTGGCAGCGCTGCTGCAACAGCCATATTACAGCAAGGTGAAAGTGCTCGTACGCCAGCCCTGGGCGCATCCGCGGCCGGGACTGGAAAGCGTGATCGTGGACTTTAAAGATGACGAAAGCCTGGCCGCTGCACTGCATGGCGATGACCTCTTTTGTTGCATCGGTACTACCATTAAAAAGGCTGGCAGCCAGCAAGCCTTCCGCGAAGTGGATTTTGATATCCCGGCAAGATGCGCCCGCATCGCGCGGCAGCAAGGAACAGATAAATTTCTCCTGATGTCGTCTATCGGCGCCAACCAGCATTCCCGCTCATTTTACCTGCGCACCAAAGGCGAAATAGAAAACGTGATCGCCGGTGCCGGCTTCCGCGCTACTTATATCTTCCGGCCTTCTTTCCTGCTGGGGCAAAGAAAAGAATTTCGCCTGGGCGAATGGATCGCTAAATATCTTATCCAGCTGTTCTATTTTTTGTTACAGGGAAGATGGAAGAAATACCGGGGCATCAAAGCCGCCATCGTGGCGAGCGCCATGGTAAAAACGGCAATCAGGGGCGAAGCCGGCATCCATGTATTTGAATCAGATGCGATACAGGAGATCGGAGAAACACCGGGAGCTTGTTGAGGCAAAGTACGTATCTTTAGCGCCTATGCAACGACTTATATTCTTCCTGACCCTCACCGCTATATTTGCCCGGCCAGCCACCACGCAGGCACAGGTGAACAATTATTTCCCTGATACCTGGAAAGCTACGCCCACACTGCATCCGGCGCCTGATGCCAGTCAACTTCATTCATCCTATACCGCCTTGCAATACCTGGTGATCAAGGATTTCAATGCTTCCAACCGTGATAAGGCCGATGGCTATGCCACCTATAAAACGGTGTATAAAAATGTGCGCATCAATTCCAAACCGGCGGCCGACAGCCTCACACAACTGGTGCTGGAACTCGAACAAACCGAGGCCCTGCGCGGCTTTCGTGTACGTGCGATCATGCCGGATGGCAATGTGATGAACTACGATAACCAAACCCGCAGCCTCCGCCTTAAAGATGATCGTACAGCCATCGTCGTTAGTAATCTCGCCCTTCAACCCGGCTGTGAACTGGAATATGAGATCAACCTCAAATCACAGTTCGATTATGCCGGTTCTGAATATATACAGTCCGCGATTCCCTGTGTGGAAGCCACTTTCAGGGCAGTAGCCCCCAAAGATCTGATATTCAGTTTCAAGAGCGTCAATGGTTTGCCCGATGTAACGGAAAGCATCTCCGGCAACAACCATGTATATGATCTCTCGGTACATAATATTCCTGCAATAGAAAACAGCGAGCTGGCCTATACGCTGCCACGCCTGCGCCGTATCGACTATGCCCTGCATTCTTTCGTTGAAGGCCGCGACACCACCAAAGTAACCTGGAAACAATTCGGTGAGGAGGCCTACGTACCTTATGTGGCCGTAAGCAAGGCTGAATACAAAGCGCTGGAAAAAGAGATGAGCCGCTTGTCTTTCGCACAACGCCGCATGCCGATGGCCCAGCTGGTGTACCAGGTGGAGAATTTTGTGAAAACCAATTTCACCGTCGATAATCCCGATGAGGTGTATGAGCCCGGCGATATCATCGCTACGCTGCGCACCAAAAGAACAGACAAGATCGGCTACACCCGCCTGATGAACGCCATCTACTACATGCTCAATGTTCCGGTGCAGATGCTGTTCACCTCCGCAAGAGATACGCTCCCGCTGGATTCGCAGCTGGTAAACCGCTCGCTGGCTAAAAACGTGCTGCTGTATTTCCCTACCTTGGGGCAAGCGCTGGCGCCAACGGAAACGGCTATACGCTTTCCCTGCTACCCACCGATGTGGATCAACACCCTCGCGCTACGCGCCCGCGATACGCTCATTGGCCAGGAAAGCAAGGTGATCACGGATTTCATACGCACGCCATTGCCTACTTATACCAACAGCAACATCACACTGGAAGCCACGCTCTCTTCTTTCAAAGACCGCAGCTGGCAATTGGTGCAATCCTTCGGCGGCTACCCTGCGGCCAATATCCGCGAGGCGCTCAAAGGTAATAGCAGCACGGAACGCAGGAACGCTTTGCTCAATCTCCTGCTGCCGATGGAGCCCGGCGATCGCCGCGTAACAGGCGTTACCATGAAAAATGAAGCTTACAATCCTTTCACCGATGAGCCTTTTGTGCTCAACAGCACGCTCACCACGCCCAACCTTGTGCTGGAACAAGGCAACCAGTTGTATATAAAGATCGGTTCTTTACTGGGTGGCAGCAATACTGTTGCCACCGCAATGCCGCCGGCCGGAACGCCCGCGCAGATAGGCTTTCCATTCTACCAGGAAAAGAAACTGCACATCGAAATACCGGCGGGATACAAAGTGATGAACAAAGCCGACTTCAGCGCTGATATCAGCAGCAAAAGCAATGCACTGGGATATAAAATGCGTTGCGAAGAATCCGGCAACCAGTTGCACATTTACCTGATAGAATGGTACCGCAACACCGATTTCAACGATGCGGAAAAACCGGCATTCGAAGCCATGATGAAGCGGATCAAACATATACAGCAACAAGGTATTATCCTTGAGAAAAAATAAAAAGATGGCCGGCTGCAAAAACAGCCGGCCACTGATCACCCGAAGATAATATGTTGTCAATAATGGAACGATTCCCAACCTGAAATAGCCGTACGGTTGCAGGTCATGGCCTGTGTACCATTCTCACACGATACATAACGGCCATTGTTGCCGTGCAGCGCAATAGTACCATCTGCATTCACCACCCAGTCGAACTTCTCCCAATCCCCTACTGTTGTACGATTGCAGGTAATCGGGTTCACACCGTTTTCAGATGATACGTACTTGCCCATGCTCTTCAATGCGATCTTGCCGCCGCCGGCATCTTCCACATAAAACTGTTCCCATGCCTGGGCAGTAGCGCGGTTGCAAGTCATGGGTTGTGTGCCGTTCTCGCTGCTTACATAAGCGTTATTAAATCCTTTCAGTGTGATCGTGGAACCAATCGGCGCACTGCTGCCTGGCGTAATGGAATATACACGCACATAATCCACATACATGCTGGCGGGCAGCTTGCTCTCGTCTACCGTTTGTCCCGGGAAATCCCCTGCCACAGCGAGGTTCAGGATAATGAAGAAAGGATTATGGAAAGCGCCTGTATTGTTGATATTATTTAAAATATTGGCAGTGAGATATTGCGTACCATCCACATACCAACGGATAGAGCTGGGGTCCCACTCTACCGCATACACGTGATAATCAGTGGGGGTAGATGCCATATTGCCACCGTAAGACACGTGTCCATTCACATCCCAGTGGATAGTGCCATAGATAGTGTTGCTGGTATTCACCTGTTCCATAATATCGATCTCGCCGCATTTGGGCCATCCAACGGAACCGATATTGTTACCCAGCATCCAGAATGCAGGCCACTGGCCCTGGAACGAAGGTAGTTTGATGCGCGCTTCTATACGTCCGTAAGTGGTGGTGAAACGCCCGGCAGTATTGAGGCGCGCCGAAGTATACGGCCAGCCATTCACTGATTCTTTCTTTGCGGTGATCACCAGGTTACCATTGCTTACCGTAGCATTGGCCGCCTGGTAATATTCTTTCTCATTATTAACACCGGGGCCGGTCTCAAACTGCCACTTGTTGCCGTCAACACTGGTACCATTAAATTCATCAGACCATATCAGGTTATAAGTAGCGGCCGCCTGGGCTGTGATGGCGCTTTTAGACGCATTCAGCGGATCAAGGGCCGCTTTATCTTTTACATCTTTTGTACAGGAACTCATGGCGACTAACAGTAACGCGCCAACGTGGAACGAAATAGGTTTTACTCTCATGGAATTTGCAATTAAAAAAGGTGAACAATGAGCGGGTGATCATATAATAACGTGGAGATGATCATTTAAGATAGGATATTTCACTGCGGCGCCCCCGCAGAATTTACGGATTTATGGATTTACGGATTTATGAATTTACGGATTTACGGATTTACGGATTTATGAATTTAATTGGAGCGGAGATAAACAATATCATCTCCGCTCCAATTAAATTCATAAATCCGAAAATCCCTAAATCCCTAAATATTACATGCAGTCTACGTCTGGCACAATTGTTACGGAGCGGAAGCGTTTTTCTGCGAGCAGTTGTATAAAGTATTCGCGGAGCACTTGTTTGGTATGCGCGATCACGCGGGTTTCGCGGGGGAGTTTGATCAGCATTTCCTGAAGGTAGTTGTTGCGCACCCTGGCTACGAGCGGGGCGGCGGGCCCTACCAGCTGAGGGCCGAGATGTGGTTGCAGCCAGCTGGCTAATATCTGCGCGGCCTGGTCTACGATCTGCTGGTTCTTGTGACGGAGCGTGATCTTCAACAGGCGGTAAAATGGCGGATAGCCGAACTGTTGCCGCTCTGCGATCTCGGCATCATACATAGCTTTGTAATCGTGTTCGGTCACATAGTGCAATATCGGATGACGCGTGTTGCTGGCCTGTACTAATACTTTGCCCTTGCCGTGTTTACGGCCGGCACGGCCGCTTACCTGCTCCATCAGCTGAAAGGCACGCTCGTTCACACGGAAATCGGGGTAGCTCAGGAGACTATCAGCGCTGAGGATGCCCACCAGGTTCACGTTTTCGAAGTCGAGGCCTTTTACCACCATCTGCGTGCCTACTAAAATATCGATCCCTCTTTCTTCGAGGAGTTTGATCATTTTATTGTGACTATCCTTATTCCTCACGGCGTCCACGTCCATACGGGCGATGCGCGCTTCCGGGAAAGCCTGTTGCAGGTCGTCTTCGATCTTTTCAGTACCGAAACTTTTCGGTACGAGCGACTGGCTCCCGCAGGCGGCGCAGGTATACACATAAGGATAACGCGTGCCGCAATAGTGGCAATGGAGCTTGTCCTGGTTACGATGATAAGTGAGCGATACATCACATTGTTTGCAATGCGGTATCCAGCCGCAGGTGGTGCACATCATGAAAGGTGCATAGCCGCGCCTGTTCTGGAAGAGGATCACCTGTTTCTCTTCCGCGATGCTTTGTGTAATCGCATCTTTCAAGGCTTGTGTGAAGTTGCCGTCCATGGTCTTTTCGGCGGTTTCTTTCTTCACATCCACTATTTCGATGGCCGGCATTTCGATGCCGCCAAAACGTTCTTTTAGTTCTACCAGGCCGTATTTACCTTGCTGCGCATTGAAGTAGGACTCCAGCGAGGGTGTGGCAGAACCCAGCAGCACCTTGGCTTTGAAGAGGCCGGCATAATAGATAGCGGCATCGCGCGCATGATAGCGGGGCGCCGGATCATGCTGTTTGTAAGAGGCATCATGCTCTTCATCGAGGATGATGAGGCCGAGGTCGCGGAAAGGCAACAACAGGCTGGAACGCGCGCCCAGCAATATTTGCAGCTCGCCGTTCTTGACCTTGTTCCATATCTCCACACGTTCATTATTATTGAAGCGGGAGTGATAGATGCCGATGCTTTTGCCGAAATGTTTTTGTAAGCGCCGGATGATCTGCGCGGTGAGCGCGATCTCGGGCAACAGGTACAGCACTTGTTTACCACTGGCAAGGCATTCTTCCATCAGCTTCACGTATACCTGTGTTTTACCGCTGGAGGTAACGCCGTGGAGCAGGGATACCTGCTTTTCTTTAAAATGGCTGCGTACCGCTGCCAGCGCGGTTTCCTGGGCCGGGCTCAACTCGAAATCGATCTGCGTATCTACCTTGCTGTTCTGGATACGGTCTACCCTGCGTTTCTCAATGAACAATACATTTTTATCGATCAGCCCTTTGAGTTGCGCGGTGGTAGCGCCGGATTTTTTCAGCAGTTCATTTTGCAGTACTTCTCCCTGCGTTTTTTGCAGGTGAAGATAAGCGAGCAGCAATTCCATTTGTTTGGGAGCGCGGCCCATATCGTTGAAAAGCGCCGCCAGCTGCTCTTCTTCATGATAGGCAGGGTGGAGCAGTACGTAGTTTTCTTTCTTCTCTTTATAAACTTCTTTCAGCTCTTCGTATACCAGGCAAACTTTTTTCTCGATGAGTTTTTTGATGACGGTATATACTTCTGATTTATCGAGGATGAGTTGTACTTCGTCTATGCGCAGCTCTTTGCGGATGAGCAATGCTTCTGCGATCAGGTATTCATCATCGTCGAGGGCGGAGAAATCTTCGCCGTAGGCGTCGTTGAAGAGCAGCAGTGTTTCGCTGGATAGTTTGAGATGTGCGGGCAATGCGGCGTTGAGCACTTCTCCCTCACTGCACATATAGTAGCTGGCGATCCAGTTCCAGAAGGCTAACTGTGTCGGATATACGACAGGCTCTTTGTCGAGCATATCCAGCAGCGGCTTGGTTTTATAGTCTGGCGGCGCCTGTTCATGGATGGCCTTTACGATGCCGGCATATTTCTTTTGTTTGCCCAGCTGTACGGCCACACGGCTCCCTACCTGGAGGATGGCCTCCATTTTTTCGGGAACGGCATAAGTATAATTTTTAGGTAAAGCCAATGGCAGTATTACATCTGCGTATTTCATCCTACTTGCTGCAAGGTTGGATAATGCCGGTATTTGCGCAGGGTGCTTTCCATTACCTCATATACCTGTTCTTTCAGGGTATTGATATCATCGAGGGTCAGCCCCGACACAGGGATGGTGGGCAGGAACACGACGCGGCATTTACCGGGATTCAAATGCATGGGGCCAGTATGCGGCAGCCGGTCGCCGGCATCGATGTACAGTACGGGTTTGATGGGTATCTGCATTTCGATGGCCATGCGGAAAGCCCCGTTGTGGAAGGGCCTCAGCGGCTGATTGGTTTCATTGGTGGTGCCTTCGGGGAACATGAGGATGGAGATGCCTGCTTTGAGAGCGGTCATCATCTCACGTACGCTGCGGGCGCGGGCAGGCGCATTGGAGCGGTCTACCGGCACAACAGAATTTCTGTAAATAAAACCGAAGAAGGGAATTTTAGACATTTCCACTTTGCCCAGCGGCCTGAAAGGCAGGCGCATCACTTTCACCGCGATGGCGGCATCCAGGTAAGAGCGGTGATTCACCACGTAGATACACGGCTCTTTATCTTTCTCACAAAGATATTCACGCGATACGCGCATGCCTACCAGCGGAAACCAGGCATGTGCCCAGAAACGGAGAAAATAGAAAATGATATTTCCGCCCTTTTCCTTTCCCAGCAAGGACGCCAGGAATATCGGCGGCAGTATCAGGAACATGATCCCTAAGAAGATAATGGCGGCGTATACTACATAAATAACACGCAACAGTTTCAAAAGAAATTTCATAAACGCCCCTTGAGAGTGATGAATTAAGGCCGAAAACTACAACAATAATTACGAATTACGAATTATGAATTGCAGGGTCGAAATTATTCACAACTGCAAGACCAGTCCTTATCCAGGTCGATGCAGGTAATCACCCGCGTATTACTATCATCGCAAGGTGCGAAAACAATCCGCAGGTGCTGCCCTTCATGGGAATATCCCTCCAGGGCATACGTTGGGCAGGGATGATCGTTGGGATTGGACTTCTCCATGTTCACTTTACCGTCGCTCAGGATCTCTCCCACTTCGGCTTCAGTCACATGACGGCATTCCATCCGACACCTGGCATGTTTCGTATATTCAAGATGTGCGTGGCGGTTGAGGATATCACCTGCCTGGGCGGCCGTTGGACGCGGCACCCGGGTCATCGACGGCCGGTCGCCGGCGCCAGGTATATTACTTTTCCACCAATGCTGGTGCCATCCGGCCACCAGTAACAAGGCCAACAATCCAACTGGAAGGTATTTCTGCAGAGATTTCATAATCAATTAAAAGCGCAGCGTAAAATAGTTAAAATTCCTGACCTGTCTATGACATAAAAAGTTGCTACCTTTGCCCTCCTTTATGGAACAAGTAAAAACAGTAGCATTTCATACACTCGGCTGTAAGCTGAACTTTTCAGAAACCTCCACTTTAAGCAGGTTGCTGGAACAGGATGGTTTTGTGAAAACAGATTTCGACAACACCGCAGATGTATATGTGATCAATACCTGCTCGGTAACAGACAATGCCGACAAGGAATGCCGGCAGCTGGTACGGCGCATACAGCGCCGCGCGCCCGAAAGCATGGTCGTGATCACCGGATGCTACGCCCAGCTCAAACCCCAGGAGATCGCCTCCATCGAAGGAGTTGACCTCGTACTGGGCGCCGCTGAAAAATTCAATATCGCCGAACACCTGAAAACGCTCACCAAAGGCGACAGCACTAAAATATGTTCCTGCGATATCGAGGAAGTAAACTCCTTCCATTCTTCCTACTCTATCAACGACCGCACCCGTACCTTCCTGAAGGTGCAGGACGGCTGTGACTATAACTGCGCTTTCTGCACCATCCCGATGGCTCGTGGCAAAAGCCGCAGCGATAGTATCACCAACGTGATTAAAAACGCGGAAACCCTTGCTGCCAGCGGCGTGAAAGAGATCGTACTCACCGGCGTAAACCTGGGCGATTTCGGTAAAGGCTTCGAAGGCGGCAAAAAAAGAGAAGAAACTTTTTATGAACTGGTACAGGCGCTCGACCAGGTGGAAGGTATCCAGCGTTACCGCATCTCTTCAATAGAGCCGAACCTGCTGAGCAATGAGATCATCGAATTTGTAGCCAACAGCCGCAAGTTCATGCCGCATTTCCATATTCCGCTGCAAAGCGGCAGCAATCATATTCTCGGCCTGATGCGCCGCCGCTACCGCCGCGAGCTCTATGCCGAAAAAGTAGCGCTCATCAAACAGTTCATGCCGCATTGCGCCATCGGCGTGGATGTGATCGTAGGCTTCCCCTCCGAAAGCGATGAACATTTCCGCGATACTTACGACTTCCTTCATCAGCTGGATATATCCTACCTGCACGTGTTCACCTATTCTGAACGCGCCAATACCCAGGCACTGGATATTCAGCCGGTAGTGCCCGTAAATGTACGCCACGAGCGCAACAAGGCGCTGCGTAACCTCAGCCATAAAAAGATGCAGTTCTTCACCGAACAACATCTTCATCAAACCAGGAAAGTATTGTTTGAATCACACAACAAAGATGGTATGATGGAAGGCTATACAGATAATTACATCAAGATCACCACTCCTTTCCGTGAAGAATGGAGCAATCAGATCATCGACTGGGAACTTAGATAAATAATTTATAGTACAAAGGAGAAGGGCTTTTGCTGTGCCAGTGCACAACAAAAGCCCTTCTCCTTTGTACTATAAATTATTTAGGAAATCCGCTATCCGCCTTCACTTCCTGCATTTGTTTAGTATGCCTGGCCGTATGGGCGGCATCCAGCAGGAGCAGTTGATAGGCATCGATAGTGCCAAAAGGGGATTTGTCGGTGAGATGATTGCGCATATCATCCGTGGTGTTAGTAACATAATCGATCAGGGAATCGCGCTGTGCGCTGAAAGCCGCTATGGTAGCGGATGGCGAGCCAAAAGTATTTTTAGGCTGCCCAAATTCCGGCGCCTGGCGTTTGTGGCTGCGGTCTTCTACCGACTTCACGATAAAGTCGTCCGTTACCTTTACGTCTTTCTTTTTGTCGGGGTTGGCAGGTTCCTTTATCATGGATTGTTCCGCTTCGCGGAAAAATCTTTCGATCAGGGTGATGTGCTCCACACATTCTATTACTGACCAGCGGTCAGGTGCGGGCTTGTATTGCAGTTGGGCGTCGCTGAGCCCCTGCACTGTTTTGAGCAGGTTCTCTTTGGTGTTTTTCAATTCCGAGAGGAGCAGGCTGCGGTCTTCCCGAACAGTGGGTTGTTTGGGGACAAGAAATGCCGAGCACACAACAACAGCCAACAGCAGGAGTGTACGTTTCATAGTTTAATTTTTTAGTGCCAGTAAATAATTGAATGAAAAAGAGGAATTACAGCAGGGCCAAAAGTTACGAAAAATCCAGTAGCTGTAGAAATTCTTCGCGTGTGATGAAGCTGGCCCCCAGCGATGCAAGATGATGGGTATGTACCTGGCAATCGATCATGGTGAGCTCGTGGCCAAAGGTTTGTACAAACGTGATGAAGGCGGCTTTGGAGGCATTGCTGACATCCGCAAACATGGACTCGCCGAAAAAGAAGCGGCCAATTTTTACGCCATAGAGGCCGCCGGCCAGCAGGGGGCCATCCCAGCATTCCACCGACATGGCATAGCCTTCGCGATGCAGGCGTATATAGGCCTCCTGCATCTCTTTGGTGATCCAGGTGCCGCTTTGCCCGGCCCGCGGAATCTCGCTACAGCGGCGGATTACCGCCGGGAAGGCTTCATTGAAGGAGATACGGAAACGCTGCTGCCTCAGCACCTGTTTCATGCTGGCAGACACTTTGAGATTTTCGGGAAAAAGTACGAAACGGGGATCAGGGCTCCACCACAGGATGGGCGGTTCATCATACCAGGGGAAGATACCGGATTGATAGGCCAGCAGAAGACGTTCGGTGGAAAGATCGCCGCCTACCGCCAGCAAACCATCGGATTCCGATAGCTGCACAGGAGGAAAGATCAGTTTTTTATTAAGACGGAAAACAGACATGTTGAAAGAAACTACTTGCCGGCCATTTCCTCGATGGTGGCGCTGAGGCCCCGCTCCAGCAATGCCTCGCACAGCGGGCGCAACTTCAGGTACTCACCATGCTTTACGGCGTATTTACCATTGAAATGGATGATGAGGGCACATTGCTCTGCCTGCTCATTGGAGTGGCCACACACCTCTACGAGCGATGCGATGACCCAGTCAAACGTATTTACCTCATCATTCCAAACGATCAGGCTGAAGGGAAACTGCTCATCTTCCGCTACCATCACATCTTCCAATTCCTCAGGAATTATCTCAGTACTTGTACGATCGCTCATTTAAAAAAAGCTTTATGCAAAATTACATGGATTATTCGTTAATTTATCCATATTTGATAGCTGAGATCGGACGATTTTCTGTAATTTTTAAAAATTGGTTATGATGAACAGATTGGTTTTATTGATGAGTACCAGCTTGCCGTTGAAAGATCCGGTACCTATTTTTTCGTTGGTATTGTTTATCATCTTGCTGGCGCCCATCATCCTGCGCAAGTTCCGTATTCCCAGCATTATCGGGCTGATACTGGCCGGCATGCTGATCGGCGACCATGGCTTCAAGATCATAGAAAAAGGCAGCATAGACCTGTTTGGAAAAGCAGGCCTGCTCTATATCATGTTCCTCGCCGGCCTCGAGCTGGACATGACAGAGTTCCGCAAGAACCGCTACCGCAGCATGGTTTTCGGCGCCTTCACCTTCCTCATTCCGCTGGTGATGGGTTTTCTGGTATGTTCCTATGTGCTGCATTTCAATTTCATGGCCACACTGCTGGTATCGAGCATGTTTGCCACACATACGCTAGTGGCCTATCCCCTGGCCAGCCGCCTGGGTGTTACAAAAAATGAAGCCGTAACTGTAGCCGTTGGCGGCACGATCATCACAGATACCCTGGTACTGCTGATACTGGCCATCATCACCGGCGCTGAAGCCGGCAACCTCAATGCACAGTTCTGGACCAGGCTGAGCATCTCCCTGGCCGTATTCGCCGCCATCATCCTGTGGCTCATGCCTATGCTGGGCCGCTGGTTCTTCAAAAAAATAAAAGACGACAAAACATCGCATTTCATATTTGTGCTGGCACTGGTGTTCGCAGCTGCCTTCCTCGCCGAACTCGCAGGCGTGGAAGGCATTATCGGCGCCTTCCTCGCCGGATTGGCGCTCAACCAACTGATACCGCATACCTCGCCGTTAATGAACCGTATCGAGTTCGTTGGCAACGCCCTGTTCATCCCCTTCTTCCTGATCAGCGTGGGTATGCTGGTAGACCTTCGCGTGCTGCTGAGAGGGCCGGAAGCCCTCATCATCGCGGGCGCGCTCACCGGCATGGCGCTCTCGAGCAAATGGCTCGCCGCATTTTTCACACAGCTCACGTTCCGCTACAGCCCTACGCAACGCAATGTGATCTTCGGTTTGAGCAGCGCGCATGCCGCAGCTACGATCGCCGTTATCCTCATTGGTTTTAATATGGGCATTGTAGATGAAAATGTGTTGAATGGCACCGTGGTATTGATCCTCATTACCTGTCTCGTTGGCTCATTTGTAACGGAAGGCGCAGCGCGCAAGCTGGCCATACAAGATGCAGCGGACAAGCCCGAACTGCCCGATCAGCCAGAACGTATACTCATTCCCGTAGCCAACCCCGAGCGTATAGAAGCCCTGCTGGATTTTGCAGTGATGATCAAAGATGCGCACGCCCCCACGCCCATCTATCCGCTGGCAGTAGTGCAGGATAATGAAGAAGCGAAAGAACGCATCCATCTTACCAACAAAATGATGGAGAAAGCCGTGATACACGCTGCCGCTACCGAAAGCGAAGTGCAGGTGGTGACGCGTATTGACCTCAACGTATCTGATGGTATCGCAAGAGCCGCCAAAGAACTCATGGTCAGCGACGTGATCCTCGGCTGGACCGACAAAACCAGCACTACCGACCGTCTTTTCGGCAATATCTTCGGTACCACGCTGGATAACGTGCTGCAAAGCGTTTGGGAAACAGTATACGTCTGCAATTTCCAGCATCCGCTCAGTACCACTAAAAAGATGGTGCTGGTGATGCCGCATAATACCGAGTATGAGATCGGCTTTTCACATTATATCGGCAAGATGTTCGTACTGGCCAAACAAGCCGGGGCCAGGCTGCTCATCTTCTGTAATAACAAAACACAACAGGTGGTCACTGCCTGGATGGAACAGGCGAAAATGAGTGTGGACGTGGTTTTCAAGCAGTTCGATACCATTGAGGATTTCCTCATCCTTTCCCGCGAAGTAACGCGCGACGACCTCGTGGTAACGGTGACAGCCCGCAAGGGAACGCTCTCTTACCATGCTTTTATGGAATCGATCCCGGCTAAGGTAAGCCGTCATTTCAAGGATAATAACGTGATCCTTTTGTATCCGGAACAAAGGGCGGTAGACTTTATTGAAGCAGGCCTTCAGCCGGAAGACCTTACCCTGGCGCCTATCCAGGAACAGCTGGCTAACCTGAACAAACTGGGCAGGGCAGTGAAACGCATTTTCAAAGGGCCGAAAAAATAATTATGTTAGAACATAAATCACAAGCGCTGCCATCCAGGCGCAGCTTTGCAAAACGTTTGCTTAAATACGGCAGGTATGCCCTTGGGCTGATTGTACTCAGTATGCTGATAGGAACGATGGGTTATCATTTCCTCGCCGGTCTCAACTGGATCGATGCCTATCTGAATGCGGCCATGATCCTCACTGGCATGGGGCCTGTAAATCCGATGACCTCCAACGCCGCTAAAATATTTTCAGGCCTCTATGCCCTGTACAGCGGTGTGATGTTCCTGACGGTTACCGCGATCATGTTCACGCCCATAGCGCACCGGATACTACATATTTTTCATGTGGAGAATACAAAAGAAAATCAGTAAAACTATTATTATTCACTTTATATTTAGTACAAACCAAATACGTCATTAAACCTTATGTCTGAGGAAAAAATTATTAAACACACCGGAAACGCAGCCAAAGTACTCCTGAGAAAAAATACCCCTTGGAAGAAAAAACTGGAAGAGCTCTTTTTTGAAATCCTGATCATTGTAATAGCGGTAAGCATTACACTCTGGTTCCATAACTGGAATGAGCACCTGCACGAAAAGAAGCTTGCAAAAGATTTCCTGACCGGGATAAGCGAAGATCTCAAAATAACTGCCACTACGATAGATAAGGGCAACATACATTTCCAACAAACGCTGGATTACTATGACACGCTTTGGACGCAGATCGTTGAGAACAGGCTCAACCCCGCATTTGCCGACAGCGCCAGCGGCAATCTCGTCAATATGGCAAGCTTTGTTTTTGACGGCAGCCGGTTTGAAAGCTTTAAGTCTTCCGGAAATCTAAGGTTAATAGAAGATAAAACATTGTTGCAGCATATTACTAAAATGTACACCGTAGCCTTACCTAACAGGCGCAACTCAGATCAACTGGTTTTTCAGGAAAGACGAAATCAGTACATCACCTTTATCGGATCGAAAGCACCCATGGGGCCTAAGGGCAATTCTCTGATCTCCGGTCTTTTAAATGACCCGGCCGTCCGGTTTCAAATCATGTGGCAAAGGAACCTGCTGCACGAGATGACAGATCAGAAAGTAGCTTTAAAAGAAGAAATAAAAACGCTGATTACGGAAATTGATGAGGAATTGGGGAATAAATAATGTGCCGGCAGGCGCTATAAATAAAAAAGCAGCTACTCATCGTAGCTGCTTTTATTATGTTGTGGGAGTTGACGGATTCGAACCATCGACCCTCTGCTTGTAAGGCAGATGCTCTGAACCAGCTGAGCTAAACTCCCTTAAAAAGATCTTTAATTATTTTGAAGTGTGGGAGTTGACGGATTCGAACCATCGACCCTCTGCTTGTAAGGCAGATGCTCTGAACCAGCTGAGCTAAACTCCCTGAAAAGATCTTTATTATTTTGAAGTGTGGGAGTTGACGGATTCGAACCATCGACCCTCTGCTTGTAAGGCAGATGCTCTGAACCAGCTGAGCTAAACTCCCGTTATGTTTCTTCGTAACCTTCGAGCCTTTCGTTCGATTGGATCGCAAAGGTATAAACTATTTTTATTCTACCAAATAATTTTTGAAATTTTGGGATTTACGGATTTATTGATTTACGGATTTGTGGCTACCAGCAAGCATTTCATCGATTTTAAAATCTCTTCCATCCAATCAAAAAATCCGTAAATCCATACATTCCAAAATGATTATTGTTTCTTTTTCTTCTTCTCCGCTTTCTTTACAAAGCCGCCTTCAAAGAAACATTTGATACCCCGATAAGCGCCACAGCCGCCTATTTCACGGATGTTCACCCGGCCGCTTGAAAACTGGAAGCTGATACCGCAAGAGGATTCCTTGTCTTTATACTCACCTCTGTTGCCGGCCAGGTAATGGCCTTTACCACTGAGTTCTCCCTTACATTCGCCATTGTTTTTAGAGAAGGTGATGAAGAACTGGAAGCTCTTGGCATCTTCTCCGTCGCGGATGGAAACGAGACTCATATCGCCGGCGGTATAGTCGCCAGAGAACTTGTGCTTGCGCGGTAATGTATCGATTGGATTGAAGAGCTGGCCCGGTTGTGAAGGCCCGCTGCTGTTGGTCATAATCAGGGTCATGCTGCCATCGTTATTGACCATGAAGAAGTCTTCACGAAGGGTAGCGCGATTGGTAGCGCTTTGCGTTTCGGTGGTGAGCTTCACTACATTTTTTGTATCAATGCTGAGCGATGTGAGCGTTCCATCGTTACTACCGGTGGCGGCTACACGAAAACGTTTCAGGAACTTATTTTTTTTATCGAGCATGCATAGATAGCCTACTGTAGCGGATCTGCCGGCGGCTTTCACCACCATGTAATTCACCGCGCTGCCATTCATGCGCTGCAAGGGCCAGAAGCGGACCTTTTCATTTTTGGAGAAATCGCCCCGCGTGAGCGTATCCGTAAGGAAGTGGCGAATGTCGGCGGTATCCAGCGTGAGGGAATCCGCCAGCTTCTGTTGCAGCGAATCCGCTGGCAACTTGTATGGCAGATTTCCTGCGGTGAACGACTCCTGGAAGTCTTCAAATGTCATGGGTTCATCGCCGCCATGTCCTTTCTTCTTCGATTTACAAGCCGCGAAAACACCGATCGCCAATAGTAATAACAGATAACGCTTCATCAATTTTAAATTCTGGGCAAAAGTTATATATAATTTTGATATGTGCGCGACAAAAAACAAAAAACATACCGGATAGGAAAATGTTCGGATTAATTATTTAGATTTGTCTAAATAATTATTTAGGTAACATGAATTTATCTATTGCGGAAGAGAACTACATCAAATCGATATACAAGCTGCAGGAAGGCGATGAAACCGTTACCACCAACGCTTTGGCGTATGAACTGGAAACAAAGCCCGCCTCTGTAACCGATATGGCCAAGAAGCTGAAAGAGAAAAAACTCATCGGCTACGAAAAATATAAAGGCATCACCCTTTCCGCCGAAGGACGGAAAGCCGCCCTGCAGATCGTGCGCCGCCACCGCCTCTGGGAATGTTTCCTGGTGGAAAAGCTGGCCTTCAGCTGGGAAGAAGTGCATGAACTGGCCGAAGAACTGGAACATGTACGCAGCGAGAAACTCACCAACCGCCTCAGCGAATTTCTGGGCAACCCGCTCTTCGATCCCCATGGCGATCCTATCCCGGATGCACAGGGTAAGCTCGCCAGGCCGCGCCCACAAACCTCCCTGGATCAGGCCACTGCCAAGCGGCTCACCGTCACCGCCGTCACCGACCAATCCACCGCATTGCTGGCCTTCCTCAATGCCAAAGGCGTGAAACTGGGCACACAGCTGGAGATCGTCGCACACTATGAATACGATAACTCTATCGAAATAAAAATTAAACACCAACCTGCCTTCATGGTGAGCGAGCAGGTAGCCAAGCATATCATGGTAAGGCCACTGTAAAGGATTTGCGGATTTAAGGATTTTTTGATTTAAAATATTATGGGACCGTCATTAAGCGAGGTACACGAAAGTATAGATACTGGCAGTAAATCAAAATGGAGAAAAATATTCGCCTTCTTCGGGCCTGCCTACCTGGTAAGCGTAGGCTACATGGATCCCGGTAACTGGGCCACTGACCTGGCCGGCGGCAGTCAGTATGGCTATAAGCTCATCTGGGTATTGCTGATGAGCAACCTCATGGCACTGCTGTTGCAAAGTCTGGCCGCCCGTCTCGGCATTGTCCGCGGCCGCGACCTCGCACAGGCCAACCGTGAAACCTATCCGCCGGCCGTCAACTTTCTCCTGTATGTGCTCGCCGAAATCGCCATTGCCGCCACCGACCTCGCCGAAGTACTTGGTATGGCCATCGGGATACAATTGCTCACCGGCCTCCCGCTCATCTGGGGCGTGAGCCTCACCGTACTCGACACCTTTCTGCTGCTCGTATTGCAAAGGTTCGGCATGCGTAAAATGGAAGCTTTCATCGTGTGCCTCGTCGCCATCGTTGGCGTCTCCTTCATGATAGAGCTCATACTCGCCAAACCACAGATGGGCGAAGTAGTAAAAGGTTTCATCCCTACCCTCCCTGATAACAATGCCTTGTACATCGCTATCGGTATCATCGGCGCCACCGTTATGCCACACAACCTTTACCTGCACTCAGCCCTCGTGCAAACGAGGAAAATAAAACGCGATGAAAAAGGTATCCGCCAGGCTTTAAAACTTAACTTTATAGACAGTACCATCGCGCTCAACCTGGCATTTCTGGTGAATGCCGCCATCCTCATCCTGGCAGCGGCGGTATTCTTCACCAGCGGCCGCACACAGATCGCCGAGATACAGGATGCACATGAGCTGCTGGAAAAACTGCTGGGTACCAAACTGGCGCCCGTGCTCTTTGCCGTAGCGCTGATAGCGGCCGGACAAAGCTCCACCGTTACCGGCACGCTGGCTGGCCAGATCGTGATGGAAGGCTACCTGCGGCTGCGTATCAATCCATGGCTGCGCCGCCTCATCACCCGCCTGCTGGCCATCATCCCTGCATTGCTGGTGATCGTTATTGCGGGCGACAAAGAAGTAGGCGCATTGCTGGTTTTCAGCCAGGTGCTGCTCAGCATGCAGCTCGGATTTGCTATCATCCCGCTGATACATTTTGTGAGCGATAAACATACGATGGGCGACTTCGCCATCAAACCATCTGTAAAGATCATCAGCTGGATCATCACCGCCATACTCGTTTATCTCAACATGCGCATGGTATATACATCAGCCATTGGTTATATAGCAGGCCAGAGCAATTTCTGGGTAGATGCCCTCATAGTAGGCGCAGGCCTCGGCTTTGTGGCGCTGCTGGTCATTACCATCGTTTATCCGCTGATCACCCGCTACCGCCTCGCTGTGAATGCCAATATCCACGCGGCACAGGTGAGTCTTGGCGAGCTGGAACGCCCGGTGTATAACCGCGTTGCAATGGCGCTGGAGTTCAGTAAGAAAGATGAACAGATCATTAAAAATGCCATTGCTCACGGTAACGCACACACGCAGTATATACTGATACACATTGTAGAAAGCGCATCCGCCAAATATTTCGGCAAGGACTCCGACGACCTCGAAACGCGTAAAGACCAGGAACAACTGGATACCTACATTGCGTTGCTGAAGAGCCGTAACATCTCGGCCAAAGGCGTGCTGGGCTTCCGGCGCCGGGCGCGAGAGATTGCCCGCATCGTAAAAGAAGAGCATGCCGATTTCCTGGTACTGGGCGGGCACGGGCATCGTGGCATCAAAGACTGGATTTATGGTGAAACAGCGAATCAGGTAAGGCACCGGGTGTCTGTGCCGGTACTGGTGGTGCAGTGATTAGGTCTGGGGATTGTTGTCTTCCATTTCCTTGATCTTTTCAAGGTTGGCAACGTCTATTCTATCTTTGGGGCGGTCGCTTGCCTTTTTAGCTGTGATAAGATGATTGATATGAAGAAAAGGTATTTTAACACCATATATTTCAGCAATAGACGCATATTCCAGACATTCTTCAAAAGAATGCTCTTCCATTCCTTTTATCGAGGTCATAATGTCCAGAGGAGCACCGTTATTAAGCTGAAAAGTTGTCCAGCCGGGAACAAATTGCATGCGCTCAATGGCATCAAAATCTCCCATGCCGTAATCAGCAAGTGCACTGCGTAGTTTTTTCCTGTTCTCCAATGTATCATCAAGCCACAGGTCAATATCTTCTGTCAGTCGTTGATACCCATGCAAATTGGTGGCTACGCCTCCCACCATGATATATCTTACCTGATGCTCGTTCAATACACGCCAGAAGCGCAGTAATTCCTCGTCAAATATATCCATAACTATTTCTTATGGGTAGGTAATGCTTTGTGCGTAATCTTTGCACTTTTAAACATGCGACCAGCCTTCATCAAGCGGGTCATCACAAGAAAGCGCTCTTCATAGGAACGCTTTAACGCATTCTTTAACAAGTCCAGCTCAGCTTTATCAAAATCGGGTAGATAAGTGTTTCCCTGATCAATCATGTGAAAAGGCATTAATAGTTGCAATTTACTAAAAAACGGGCAGCTATATCTCTACTAATTTCCTTAATTTAATTGTTTATAAACAGTAAAAACACATCATGCGCCATCTCTTCCAACCCGGCCACCAGCAACACTTCACACGTACTGTCCGCCAAGAGGACTGCGCCACTTTCGATGCCGGCAATGTACATCCTGTATATGCTACTTTCGCGTTGGCGAGAGATGCAGAATGGTGTTGCAGGTTATTTGTATTGGATATGAAAGAAGAAGGGGAAGAAGGTATCGGGACGTCGCTAACGGTGGAACACCGCTCCCCTGCCGCGATTGGCAGCGAGGTGCGTTTTACCGCTACCATCACTGCCATCCGCCAACATGAGATTATTTGCAGCTACGAAGCGCGCGTAGGTAACCGGGTAATCGCCACCGGCACGCAATCGCAGAAGATATTAAAGAAGGAGAAACTGGAAAAACTGTTTGCCTCATTATAAGCCCAAAGCCGCTTTCAGCCTGGGATAGCCGGTTTTGCTCACCAGCACCCTGGCGCCGCTGCGCAAGATGGCAAGGTGGTTTTCTTTCTCATAAGGATCAATACGCGTTACCTGGTTTACATTCAGCATATAAGAACGGTGCACCCTTGTAAACTGTTGCGGGTCCAGCGTTTGCTCGAAGAACGACATGGTCTTGTTCTTCAGAAAACTGCCTTCCTGCGTAAATATCTTCACATAATCATCCGCCGCTTCCAGGTAATGGATATCCTGTACAGGGATGATCTTGATCTTACCATTGATCTTGATCACCACCCGATTGCTTTGCACCGGCGATGATGCGGCAGTTTCAAGCAGGGCGGCGGTTTCCGGCGCCGGCACAGGAGCGGGCACACTCACCTGTTTGTCGAGCCACTTTTGCAGGGCCTTGTCGAAACGGTCACGGGAGAAGGGTTTCAGCAGGTAGTCCACCGCATTTACCTCAAAGGCGCGGATCGCATGTTCCTCAAAGGCAGTGGTAAAGATCACGGCTGGCAGGGTTTCTACCAGTTCCAGCATTTCAAAGCCGGTGATCTTGGGCATTTGTACGTCGAGAAAAATGATATCCGGCTGATGCTGCTGGATGGCTTTCAATCCTTCAAAGCCGTCATTACATTCCTGTAATACCTGTACCTGCGGGAAGTTCATCAGGTATTCTTTCACCACTTCGCGAGCCAGTGGCTCATCATCAATTATTACTGCTTTTATCATGCGTTTGTGGTACTTTAATCAATGTAGTAAAAATATTTCCGTTGGCGCTGGTTTCCAGCAGATCCTGGCGGGCGAAGAGCAGGTAAAGCCTGCGCCGTATGGAGGTGAGGCCAAAGCCTGTTCCTCTGTTGGGTTGTTGTAACTCGGCATCAAAAGGGTTCGTGACTTCAAGGTACAGCATATTTTCCACTGCCCACGCTTTTATGTTGATGGCGATTTCGCCGATAGTATCGTACAGTCCGAATTTGATGGCATTCTCCACCACAGGTTGCAGTAACATGGGTGGCATATACATTTTTTCGGAGGCTTCGTCATGTATAACGGTAGTGGATAAACGATGACCAAAGCGCACTTTTTCTATTTCGAGATAGAGCCCAAGATATTGTAGTTCCTCGGTGAGCGAGATCCATTGATCATTCTCTCTTTTGAGCGATCCACGGAGGAAGTCCGACAGTTTAAGCACCATTTCACGGGCCTGTTGTGGGCGCAGCATGATCAGCGCATTGATAGAATTGAGGCTGTTGAACAAAAAGTGCGGCTGCAGCTGTTGATGGAGCTTATACAGTTCTGCTTCCCGCACTATCTTTTCCGTAGCTTCTTTTCTTTGCTGATCTTCCTGTTGTTCTACGGAGTCGTACCACACAATGCTGCGGAATCCCATACCGGCAATGAGCAACCATCCTACGATGCAATGTACCGGGAGGGCTTTGTTGAGCCAGGTTATATATTCTGCATCGCCTTCAAAGGTCTTTACCAGTATCCATCGGGTGGCGGCGGCCCAGAGGAAAGTCATGGCAGTGCTCACACAGCTTACGTACACCATTTTGGCGGTATCGCCACCAGGCCGGTAATAGGCGAGGTTCGTACTTACGATAATGCCGGAAGCGGCCAGTAACAATATGTGCACCGAGCTGTCGGTAAAAGACTGCCAGAAAGGGAAACCGAACCAGTACCACAAAAGTCCTCCATATATCACCAGCCATGCACTGAAGGTGATGATGAGCATCCGTCTGATATTCCCTTGGCTTGACTGAAACTTTCTGGTCAAAGACTTTCTTTTTAAATATTAAACGTTGAATTCGATCAATGGTTGATCCTGTAACTGGGCGGATTTCATTTGCAACCAGGCAATGTAAGAATTCGGATCACCGGGTTCTTCAATGCGGGAATACAGTTCCATGCCATCTGTCAGCTGATCCAGCGTATATACTTCCGGTACGTTGATGAATTTCCACTGTACCAGTTCCTGTTGCTGATTCTTGAAAGCGTATTGCTCCTGTAATCCGATTTCACGGGCCTTTGACAGTGCATCTTTTTTGGAGATGGCGCTGATCAGGCGGATCTGTTCATCAAATTGCGGGGTATGATTTCCATTCCCGCAAATGATCTGGTAAACAACTTTTGCAACAAACCAATGCATACAATAAGATTTTAATAGATGAAATACTTGGGTTGATAAACCTATGTTCAGGAATAGCTTTTGATTTCCACGCCGCCGCATACACAGCTTCCTCTTACTACCAGCGTTTTATCTTTATTAGTGGCGCCCATGAGTTGGGAAGGGCGCTTGTCTTCCACACCGCCCATAATGGTTGTGATCTCCATTTTTATCGTCCAGCTGGCGGGTACTACCAGTTCACATCCACCGAACATGGTGGTAACATCCAGTATAGCGATGCCTTGAATATCAGAGTGTGTAAAGTTCAGGTCGATACCGCCAAAGATGGCAGATACGGAGCCTCCTTTGAAATCTTTCGACATCACCTGTTTGCTGATGCTGCCGAAAACCGCGGAGTAGTTGATCGTATCTTCATTGGCATCTGATGCGGGCTGTGTATCTGGCATAGGCCAGCTTTGCGACTGATTAAATTGCTGGCTGTACTGTTCGCGGTATTTGTCCCATTTCTGGTGCTTGTCCCATTTCTTATACCTATCGCTCCAGGAGTAGGTATCCCGTTTGAGCAGGATCACGATACCGATGATAATGAGCACCACCGGCCAGATGAATTGTGCGCTGTTATAGGGCCAGTCAAATATATCACCTACGAGGAAAACCCCGCCTACGAGCACCATGCTCAGCCACCCGCCACCTTTAAAATTATGTTTATAACCAACGAAAAGACCTACTACGATCAGGATCATTTGCCAGGAGAACATCCAGTCAGGGATATCGAGGGGCAGCTGCCGGAGCAGGAGGCCCAGACCGATCAGAACAAGGATGGCGCCACCGAGGCCGCGTCCTCTTCTTTTGTTTACTGTTACGTCGTTGTCAGACATTGTTTTAAAATTTATGATACAAATGTAGACACGCCCTGCATGCCATTCAAGGGGCATTAGGCCAAGAAAGTTCTCTTACCGGTAAAAAGCAGGAAATTACCGGTGAAAATGACGGGCTGAAGTTTCACCGGCTGCGCTGTGATTATATTTCGACGGTCACCAGCGAGTCTTCGCCGGTGAGTTTGCCCAATATGCCGTGGAGCTGCTGCACCATAGGGTCGGGGCCGCAGATATAGAAATGCTGATGGAAATCACTGATCTTCTCTTTTAAATATGCTTCATCAATCACATGATGATCATAGCCCGGAACAACTTCCTGGGTGAGGGTATTGATGAAGTGATCGCCCAGCATGGCTTCAAACTCATCTTTCAGGATAATATCAGCAGCAGTTTTATTGGAGAAGATCAGCCGGTTATTGCCCAGCAGGCCATCCTGATGGAGCTGACGGAAGATGGCGATGAAAGGCGTTACGCCCGCGCCGCCGGCGATGAACACGCCTTCTCCTTTGTAATGGATCGCGCCCCATACATCGTGCAGGATCAATTCGTCGCCGGGCTTTACCTGTCCCAGCTCATGCGTCACGCTGTGATGATCATCATATATCTTGATGGTAAATTCGAGATGGTCCCAGCTGTTAAGACTGGTGAATGTAAAGGGGCGGCGTTCCTCTTCCCAGCCGGGTTTGTGCAGCGCTACTTCTGTGGCTTGTCCCGGGGTGAAGGTATAGCCGGCAGGTTTCTCCACTTTAAACCGTCTCACATTATGAGTGACAGGTACTACGGACAGTACCTTTACGATATGGCTTTCCATAGATCAGGTTTTCTTTATAAAGACTGAAAATAATAAAAAAATCACGGCTTGCTGCCGTATATCATTTGAACATTTTTTCCAATATTTTAGAGAGCGCAGATGCCCAGCGTGCATAATCCTTTCCTGATGGATGGAGACCGTCGGCGGCCACGAGCGACGTATCTGTGGCGGCTTCGCGGGTGAAGGGTGTGATATCGAGGTAATGCACGCCGAGATCCGCTGCGATGGCTTTATTGGCGACATTGTACACATTTATCTCCTTTGCGATGGCGGCACGGTCGCGGTCTGCGGCGAAAGGCGTTACGCCCCAGTCGGGGATCGACAGCACCACTACCCTGCCGGCACGGCCGCCGGCAAAAGCGATGGCCTGATGCAGCAGTGCCGCAAATTCCGTGCGGTAGTTATCCACATCGCGGC
This sequence comes from Chitinophaga vietnamensis, assembly GCF_902167635.1. Taxonomy (GTDB): domain Bacteria; phylum Bacteroidota; class Bacteroidia; order Chitinophagales; family Chitinophagaceae; genus Chitinophaga; species Chitinophaga vietnamensis. Next base: position 917,569 of record NZ_CABHMS010000001.1, on the reverse strand, counting down.
CACGGTATTGGTTGTTGACGCCAATGAGCAGGGTAACCATATCGAAAGTACCGTTGATAGCGGCTTCGCGGATACCTTGCTGTAATTCGTCGGTAGTCCAGCCGGTTACGGCTACGATCTGCGGATCGCTGACGGTCAGGCCTTGTTGTCGCAGTAACTGTACGGTTTGTGCGGGGAAACGTTCTTCCGGGGCCACACTTTCGCCAATGGTATAGCTGTCGCCCAGCGCCAGGTATCTGAGTGGAGTCATCTTACAGGTATTGATATTGTTGTTGCAAAAAAGAGCTATGCAAAATAACATTAATCTTAACATAAGCAACGATTTATATACTGCGAAAATGAGCGGGGAAAACGACTGGAATGCCTTACCTTTGCACCCGAATTACAACAATTACGTAACGCATAAAGAAACCGTTTTATGCCGGCAGAAAAAATATCGATGAACAATGGCCTGCTGAAGGTCCCTACTCACCCCATCATTCCATTTATAGAAGGCGACGGCATTGGTCCGGATATCTGGAGAGCCAGTGTGCGCGTATTCGACGCAGCTGTGACGAAAGCCTATGGCAATGATAGGAAAATTGAATGGAAAGAAGTATTGGCAGGTGAAAAAGCCTTCCAGGAAACCGGCGAATGGTTGCCCAAAACTACACTGGATGCACTGAAAGAGTACCTGGTATCTATCAAAGGCCCGCTGTCTACTCCCGTTGGTGGCGGTATCCGCTCCCTCAATGTGGCCATGCGCCAGGAGCTGGACCTCTATGCCTGTGTAAGACCTGTACGCTGGTTCAATAAAGTGCCTTCTCCTGTAAAACATCCCGAAAAAGTGGACATGGTGATCTTCCGTGAAAATACTGAAGATATCTATGCCGGCATCGAATACATGACAGGCACGCCTGAAGCAGAAAAGCTGCTCCATTTCCTCCAACATGAAATGGGCGTGAAAAAGATCCGCTTCCCGGAAACATCTTCCCTCGGTATCAAACCTGTTTCTATCGAAGGTACAGAAAGGCTGGTACGCGCTGCTATCGCTTACGCGCTGGAACATAAACGTCCGTCCGTAACGCTGGTGCATAAAGGCAACATCATGAAGTTCACCGAAGGCGGCTTCAAAAACTGGGGCTATGCGCTCGCTGAAAGAGAATTTGGCGCACAGGTATATACCTGGGAGAAATGGGAAAAAACCAAGAAAGAACAAGGCGAAGAAGCCGCCAACAAAGAGCTGAAGATCGCACTGGCAGAAGGTAAGCTCCTGATCAAAGATGTGATCGCCGATAACTTCCTGCAACAGATATTGCTGGCGCCACAGGACTACTCCGTAGTAGCTACCCTCAACCTCAACGGCGACTACATCTCCGATGCACTGGCCGCTGCCGTAGGTGGTATCGGTATTGCACCGGGCGCCAACATCAACTACGTAACCGGTCATGCCGTATTTGAAGCAACACATGGTACCGCTCCGCGCTTTGCCAACACCAACACCATGAACCCTTCTTCCGTGATCCTGAGCGGTGTGATGATGCTGGAATACATGGGCTGGAAAGAAGCTGCCGAGATCATTGTTCATGGCCTCAGCACAGCGATCGCACGCAAACGCGTTACCATCGACTTCTACAACCTGATGGATGATGCCACCCTCGTTAAAACAAGCGAGTTTGCCGACGAAGTGATCAAACAAATGCAACACTGATAAGGCTATACGCTGATGATATTAAAAACCGCGACGCAATGCGTCGCGGTTTTTTTTTTGTTATAGTAATGCCGCCCCTATGGGGCGTAACAATTTTATAACACCGCATTGCTACCAATATGCCGCCCCTACGGGGCGGTATAATAATAACAATACCACATTGCTACCAATATTGCGCCCCTACGGGGCGATGCAACATCTGCCAACATCAAGCCCCGTAGGGGCGCAATATTGGTAACATCATAGCGTCCACCAACAATACGCCCCGTAGGGGCGGCATATTGGTAGCCCAATTTTTTTTGTAAATATCCCAGCTATTTGTATTTTTCGGGATTATCCCTTAACAGGGCTTGCTTGAATAGTTGTTGTGATTCGTTTTAAACTAATTTTTAAAAAAACCCGAAATGGCAGAAAAAATTAAAGTTGCTAATCCGGTGGTAGAGCTGGATGGTGATGAGATGACAAGGATCATCTGGAAATTCATTAAGGACAAACTGATTCTTCCATACCTGGATGTTGAAATTAAATATTATGACCTGGGCATGGAGCACCGTGATGCTACCAACGACCAGGTAACCATAGATGCAGCCAATGCCATCAAAGAAGTAGGCGTAGGTATCAAATGCGCTACCATCACACCTGACGAAGCACGTGTAAAAGAATTTAACCTGAAGCAAATGTGGAAATCACCGAACGGCACCATCCGTAATATCCTCGATGGTACCGTATTCCGTGAGCCGATCGTGATGAAGAACGTACCCCGCCTCGTACCCAACTGGACAGCTCCCATCTGCATCGGCCGTCATGCTTTCGGCGACCAATACCGCGCTACCGATTTCCTGACCAAAGGCAAAGGTAAACTCACTATCAAATTTGAAGGCGAAAACGGCGAAGTGATCGAACATGAAGTATACAACTTCAAAGGCGATGGCGTGGCACTCGCCATGTACAATACCGACGAATCCATCAAAGGCTTCGCCCGCGCATGTTTCAACCAGGCGCTGATGAAAAAATGGCCGCTGTACCTCAGCACCAAAAACACCATCCTGAAAAAATATGATGGCCGCTTCAAAGATATCTTCGAAGACATCTATCAAAATGAATTCAAAGCTGAATTCGAAAAACACGGCCTCACCTACGAGCATCGCCTCATCGATGACATGGTAGCCAGCGCACTGAAATGGCACGGCAACTTCGTATGGGCTTGTAAAAACTATGATGGCGACGTACAGTCTGATACCGTTGCACAAGGTTTCGGTTCTCTCGGCCTCATGACTTCCACCCTCATCACTCCTGATGGTAAAACCATGGAAGCAGAAGCAGCACACGGTACTGTAACCCGCCACTACCGCGATCACCAGGCCGGTAAACCTACTTCCACCAACCCGATCGCTTCCATCTTCGCATGGACCCGCGGCCTCGAATTCCGTGGTAAGCTGGACAACAACCAGGAACTGATCAACTTCTGCCACGCCCTCGAACAAGTGTGTATCGAAACAGTGGAAAGCGGCAAGATGACCAAAGACCTCGCAGTTTGTATCCACGGTAATAAAGTGGAACATGGTAAAGATTACCTGTACACAGAAGAATTCCTCGAAGCACTCGACACGGCCCTGAAAGCCAAACTGAAGAAATAAAAAAAGAGAAGGTCCTGCAAATTGCAGGACCTTCTCTTTTAAAATCTCATCTCTTTCTTCAACACCTTATCTTCTCCATAAATATCATCGAAGAAAATCAATTTGCCATTGCGCCCCTCTGCTGTGAAATAACGCAGATAGATCGGGATATGCCTGGGCAGGTCCACCTGCTTCTTCTCCTCCCGCGCAATCCAGGCCCGTATGCTGTCGCCACGCGCCGTATCGGCACGTACCAGGTATTGTGCAAGACTATCCCATTGCTGTACGCGCACACAACCATGGCTCATCGCACGCATGGAATTTTTGAACAGCCCTCGGTTATTGGTATCATGCAGGTATACGCTGTATTTGTTCCTGAAATTAAATTTCATAATACCCAGCGAGTTATCAATACCATCCATCTGCCGTAACACATATGGGAAGTGGTCTTTGCTCAACTTGTTCCAGTCTACCGTCGACGGATCAACGGTGTTACCGTTATGATCGATCACTTCCAGGTTTTTGGAAGCGAGGTATCCCACATTGCGTTTGATGGCCGGTAGCATCTCTTTGAACACAATGCTGTACGGCACGCGCCAGTAAGGGAACATGATGAAGTTGGTCATATAGGAATTGAGCAGCGGCGTGCGGGTTCGCGGCGCGCCCACGATCACGCGGGATTCGAGCCTTACCTCGCCGCTGTCCATTACACGAAGCATATAGCCGGGTACATTCACCAGGATGTATTGTGAAGGCATGGAATCGGGCAGTTTGCGCCAGCGGTCCATGTTCAGGCCGGCTTGTACGAGCCAGTCGTGCGGCGTTTTGTTCAATGCAATCACCGTTCTTCTGCCGGCCACGCCATCCGGGTAGATATTAAACTCATTCTGGAACGCTTTCACGGCGGCCTTTACAGCAGCGGAATCCGGCCGGTGGCCGGTGGTATCGAGGTAACCGCCCTGTACGAGCCTGTTGGCGAGCAATCCGCGGAAAGTCGCGGTATCCGTGTAGTTCAGCGGCAGCGTGTCCCAATGGGCATTATCGTATTTTTCTTTGAAAGTGCGGATACCCTCTTTCAGCGCGAGGTAGCCGGGATGGGTAGGTTCCAGTGGCGCCAGCACTTCGCTCACCTGGTTGCTTTGCAAAGCCTGTTGCAGCTTGGCCAGCAGCTCGCTGTCGGCAAAAGCAGAATCCTTGCGAAGGGTGATACTGTCGCGAGGGCCAACGCCGTAATGCAGGTCCGACGCCATTTTCATGAAGGCGTCTGTCAGCATCACATCTACTTTGGCCCAGAGGGCGGCATCATTTTTCGCAGCGGGGTCATTGGCCAGGTGGTCCCAGGCGCCATACAGCACGGCGGCATGATATTGTGCGGGCATCAGCCCTGCCTCTTCGGCATGACGGATCCAGCTCAACATAGAATCCGCTGCCGGCTTGGCTTTGCCGTGATCAGACCATTGGCCTGCATGCTGGTGTTGCTGGTAAAAATCGCGGAGGGCTTGGGGCCGGAAGGCATGAATACTGTCTTCCATCACTCCTTCATTGTCGTTGATGTAGGTCAGGCGTTCCTTGATGTTGTCAGTGATCACTTCATCCAGTTGCCTCACATTTGCTACAATCTCTTTCTGTTTTGGGGCGGCGGGTCTTTTCTTATGATGTCCACAAGCTAATAAAACCAAGACTCCAGATCCGCATAACAAACTGATAATAAATTTTTTGTTCTTCATCTGCAGTAAATCGCTAGGTAAAGATAGCGAATTGCAAATACCATGCAGTTTTTTTTCTCGCAGAATAGCGGGAATACGAGGGCGGGCTTCGCCCGCATAAATCTGGCTCAGGATTTTATGATTGAAAGGATTACCAGGATTTTTTTTTGACTATAAGGATTAAAGGATTAGCGAAGATTAATGGGAAGATATTTGCGACGATAGCCCTTGAAGCGCTTTGAGCGCTTCAAGGGCTGGAACCTCGTTGATCTTCCCATTAATCTTCGCTAATCCTTTAATCCTTATAGTCAAAAAAAAATCCTGGTAATCCTTTCAATCATAAAATCCTGAGCCAAATTTATCGCGCGCAGCGCGCCTCCGCTACTACCGGCAGCAGTCTTTTTTCATGAATAGTGATTGTATGAATTTTAATATGCTGATCAATGTTCTTTTCATGTTTCCCGTTTTTTAAAAAGAGGTTACCACTGTGGGCAACCTCTTTCCATCACTAAAACTAAAACAACTGTCTTTATAATTTATCCAGCGGAATACGCTTCGGATCTTTCAATTGCTTGAACTGGCTCGGCGTGAGGCCAGTTACTTTTTTGAACTGGGCCGATAAATGCGCTACGCTGCTGTATCCCAGCTGGAAGGCAATTTCACTCAGGCTCAGCTCATTGTAATCCAGCAGCTCTTTTACTCTTTCTATCTTCTGCTGGATGATATATTGTTCGATAGTGGTACCCTCCTGTTCGGAAAAAAGGTTGCTGAGATAGTGATAATCTTTTTGCAATTTTCCGGCTAGCAATGAAGAGAAGTTCTCGCGCATTTCGTCGAGATCGGTGTAGTGTACCGTTTGCACAATAATACTCTTGATCGCTGCAACCAGTTGTTGTTTCTTATCATCTATCAACAAAAATCCTTCGTCTTGCAAGGCGGCGCCAATGTTGCGCAGTTCATCTTCGGTGAGTGTGCCTTCTACTTCGGCTTTCCCCAGTTGAATATCTGTTACTGCCTTCCCCTGCGCCTCCAGCACGGATCTTACCACTTTCATGCACCGGGGGCAAACCATATTTTTGATGAACAGCTGCGAGGTTTGCATATGCTTATTTTTTGATATTAAAGATATTATGTTCCACCCGTACCAGGAAGCTGTTGTACATATTTCTTGGCATATCGCCGGCCAGCTGCGTTCTGTAGCTCAGGTCCAGGCGGGTGGTGCTGTTAAAAATGAACTGTATGGCCGGCGCAATATCCAGGTAAGATCCCCTGGCAGCCGCGTCGGTATTGGTTTTGCCAAGCAATTCCACATACAGGTTCAGATTGGTTTGCTCGTAGCTTTTGTATTTGAAAGGCAGGAGCAGGTAACCGGCCGACAAACTATAGTTCACCGCATTTTTCGGGAAAACATCGGGTAGGTTATCCTTTACATTGTTCATATAACGGTTATACCCCAACGTAGTTGACAAAGCCAGTTTGTGCAGCAGCTGCGTAGCAATGATACCGCCGGCAACGCCGCTGGTGGCGCCTTCCAGGTCGATATCGGTATTGCTGTAAGGCTTGCTGGGCGCATGATCCCCCGGCGCGGGGTAATATGGATTGTCGATCACGGAACCCTTTACCCATGCCGCCATCCGGAAATGGGAATGCTGCTGGTCGAGCGACAGAAACCGGTATTTGGCATACACGCTCCCGCCTTCCGCTCTCAGCGAAGGTTGCATGGCATTGGACCCATAGCCGATCAGGTGCAGCATCAATTTTTTGTTGACGCCCCACATCACTTCCGGCTCAAAGCGCATACTGGTATTGCCGGTCTGGTCCATTTTAAAGAACTTGTTCGTCAGCCTGAAACCCATGGAGTTGGCAGGCATATTACTGGCTGGCTCGGTGCTTACATACAGCTCCTGCGCGCTGGCGCAGATGCCTGCCAACAGCAGCACAGCGATCGTTAAAAATTGCTTCATATACCTGCATTAAATAGTAACGTGATAAATCCTTTTGCTGGCAACGGGAGCGTCGGGCTTGCAGCAATCGCTCATAACACCGGTCTTGTAACACGGCATACTGGTTTCTGTAAGATGCTGCCTGAACTGCTTCGCGGAAACAAAGTCTTTATCGATCACCGTGATGTCCTTGTCGCCATTAAGCACCTGGTTTTTCACATGCATGAAATGCAGGGTATTGCCGGCGAAGGCCACATGTGCATCATTGCTCACTTTTACGTCTTTGAAGTTGGCGGTGATCACCAGTTTGCCAACAGAGAAACCGGCATCTTCCACTTTCTTTTTGATGGCGTCGATATCTACTGTTGCATCTGGTTTAAAATGCAGGATGAAGGTGGTATTGTTGAGGTCTGTATCGATATTGTCTATGAAAGGCAGTGTTTTCAATGCTTTCAGCGTAGCGTTGGAACACATGGCGCAAGTGAGGCCATTGGCTTGCAGACTGGCTTTCTTGTATTGTGCATTTGCGCCAATAGAGATGCCTAATACGAATAATATAATGGTGATGATTTTCATGATCTGAATAATTTAGAAGATAAAATAATAGTAGAGACATTACATCTGCCCACGCGGGAGATGATCAACTATTATTGAGTATCAGATCAGGAAGGTACAGTTTTGCAGGAAGATGGGAGGATGAGGAATATCCGGCGGATCGTGATGATAGCCACCAATCAATGTTTGCGGCTGTGGCAGCACGGGCGCCTGTAAAATTTTCACGGGCAGTTGCAGGGCGATATCTGTGGAGAAGTCCTGCTGCAGGGCTTTAGCTGCCTGATGTGTTTCAGTGACCTTGCAGAATTTAAATTCATTCTTGCAGCAATCCATGCCCTTCACAGGCTTGCCGCATCTTTTGCATATATCTTCCGGCGTGCCGTGAAGCTCCACGGACGCCAGTTTGCCCATGCAATAATGCACGTTTACTGTAAATCCGCTGGTGAGCGCAACATACAGCATGGCAAATAATATGACAAAAAATCGTTTCATGAATTACAAAAGTACCAAATTTTAATGAGATATCAGGCATAGCCCTTGAAGCGCTTTGAGCGCTTCAAGGGCTGGAACCTAGTTAACGAACCACCAGCGGATGCCGAGCCTGAAATCAAAATTGTTATAAGGGTACAGCGGTCCGGCGTAGTTGTTCTTGGTAAAGAAGGTATTCAGGTTCTCTGCACGTACGTAGGCAGAGAAAGATTTGATACGGAAGTGTGCAAATGCAGCAATATCCGGTGCAGCATAAGCCACCTTGGTGGTACGTTGCGGGATGAACTGCCCCAGCATCGGCGTATAGTCGTCTGCGTAGTAATCGGTATTGTAACGGAACTCCAACCCTGTCATGAGATTGAGGTTGGTGTACAAACGTTTCTCAAAGGCAAAGCGATGGCGGGTCCAGATGGTGGGCACACTCATCGGCGAAGTGCCATGTATCTGCTGGAAAGCGATATCGATATACCACGCAAATGGCGCCAGGCTCACCTTTTTGCTGAACACTACCTGCAAGAGGTTGAACAGCGAGGCAGACTGCGCACTGTGGTAATAGTCTTTGAAATAAGTGTAGTTGGTGAACAGGTAATAATTCACGGCCAGGTTGTATTTCAGCTTTTTGTTATCTGCTGCAAACTGCAACAGGGTCGTGTTTTCCTTGGCCAGGCTGGTATTGTACCAGGTGGTACGGTTGCTGTTGAAATACTTGTAAACGTAAGATGGCTCGCGGTTTACGTTGCTGACAGACAGCCGCACATCGCCCAGCAGGTCATTGATATGTCGCCGGAGCATGCCGCTCACGCTGTAATCGCCGATATTCTGTCCAATCACATAGAACTCTCCTTTGGCAGAGAAGTCCCATAGCTGGTTGCGGGTTTTGTTACGGTACTCTCCATGCAGCGCCAGGTTATTGAAATTGATGCCGGCATCCAGGAAAGTGCCGGTGATGGCCTCAAAGCGTGCGCCCACACTGATAAAGTGGCCGAGGTTGCCCCGCACGGGGAACTGCACCAGCGAGAGATCGTTGGAGATCATCTTCCATTGATGTCTGGCGAAAATGCTGGTATCTCCCCCGATGAAATCGAGGTCGTAATGTGTGGGATAATAAAAGGTATCCGGTTTGGTATCGTAATACTGGAACTTGTTGTTCTGGTAATTGAAAGTATACTGTATGCGGAACACCGGATCAAATTTGTACACATCTGTGGTATCGTTCACGTGGATGGTGTCGCCTTTGCCCCAGTCGTACTGCTGCTGCAGTAGCAGGCCGGTTTCCTGGTACTGTGATTTTACGGTGATGCTGGTGCCAAAGAAGCCATAGATGGGCACATCGAAGTTACCGAGTTTTACATCTACTGTGCGGCGGTTCTTATAGCCGGGCAGCGTGAGGAAGGAATCGTTGCGGATACCGCCATTCTCGCCACCATTAAGGTTGTTGTAATAGAAGTCGAGATAGGTATTGGCCCGTTTGTTCTTGCTTTGATAATGTGCAGAAAAACGGTAGGTATCATGATTCGTGTTCTGAGTGCGGAAATAGCCGGGGGCATTCACTTTGCGGTAGTCCAGCGCGAAGTTGAAGCGCTGGGTGCGGTTCTGCGTATGCGTTACGCCGATCACTTGTTCCTGCTTGCTGCCCACGAGGTAATTCATTTCTGTATATGGCTTCGTGGTATAATAGAAGCGGGCGCCTTCGTGGGTGTTGGCATAGATATCATAGGCGTGGAAACCCGCGTCGAATCCGGCTTTCATGTAGGGCGTCACAATGATATTACGTGCGGCGCTACCGCTGTTACCAAGGGTAACGTAGTTGGCAGGTACCAGCAGGAAGTTCTTGTTGAAGTCCGCTACAGAAGAATCGATGGTAAAATCGGTGGGTTCGCCGAGATAGCGATAGGTGAGCGTGAGCGTATCAGGCTCGTGTTCGTGCTTGCCGGTATCGCGCTGCATTTTGCTGGTGCCGCCACCGCCGCCCATATTGCCAAAACGGCCCCCCGTATTGAACTGGGCCATTAACTGATTCCCGCAAAAGCACAGCAGGGTGATGAAAATAAGAAGTTGCCTCATCCGAAAATGACAAAAACGTTTTATAGTTGCCGGATTAATTCACTAAAAATAAGCGTCAGCTTGGGTTCCGCTGCTTTGGCAGCTTCCAGCACCTCGTCATGTGTGATCACGTTCTCTTCTTCCCTGATGCCAATATCGGTGATCACGCTCATGGCAAACACTTTCAGGCCTGCATGGGCGGCTACGATCACTTCGGGTACAGTGCTCATCCCTACGGCATCGCCGCCGATGATGTGCATGTATTTATATTCTGCCCGCGTTTCAAAGGTAGGGCCTTGCACCCCAACATATACGCCGGTATGTAAAGAAATATTGTTGGCGGCGGCAATCTGATAGGCCGCGTTGATGAGCGCTTTGCTGTAAGGCTCGCTCATATCCGGGAAGCGGGGGCCCAGCGTATCTTCATTACGGCCGCGCAGCGGGTGCTCGGGTTGCAGGTTGATATGATCTTTAATAACCATAAGATCACCCACTTTGAAACCGGCATTCATACCGCCTGCCGCATTTGAAATGAACAAGGTGTGGATACCCAGGGCTTTCATCACACGCACCGGAAAGGTAACCTGTTTCATGGAGAAGCCTTCATAATAATGGAAACGCCCTGCCATGGCCACTACCGGCTTGCCCTGCATATGTCCCAGTATCAGTTTGCCGGAATGGCCTTCCACCGTGGATACCGGGAAATGTGGAATATCGCTGTACGGAATCTCTACGCTGTTTTCAATATCCTGCGCCAGGTTGCCCAGGCCACTGCCTAATATAACGCCCGCTACAGGGGCTTCCTCCCGGAATTTTCTGATATAGTCGGCTGCAGCCTTGATCTGGTCTGTTAATTCGCTCATCTGTTTATACATTATTTAAAGAAACGGGTTTTCAGGCAAACCCGCGCAAAGTTATTTTTTAATTCACAAATGACTCCGTTTTATATTTAAATCATAATGACCTATTTTAGCGGCAAATTTTATTCCGATGAACTTACACGAGTACCAGGCTAAAGAACTGTTGAAAAAATATAACGTACCGGTACAGGAAGGCATTCCGGTAGATACACCTGAAGCAGCCGCCGAGGCTTACAAGCAATTGAAAGTACAATATGGTAACGAGTTTGCCGTTGTAAAAGCACAGATTCACGCCGGTGGACGCGGTAAGGGCAAGATCCGTGGTACAGAGCAGAGAGGCGTAGCAGTAGGAAAAAATGCAGAAGATATCAAGAATATAGCCGGCAATATCCTGGGAGGCACCCTGGTGACTATCCAGACCGGCGAAGCTGGTAAAGTAGTGAATAAAGTGCTGGTAGCCCAGGACGTTTACTATCCCGGCCCCAACCCTGTAAAAGAATTTTACCTCTCTATCCTGCTCGACCGCGCCAAAAGCATGAACGTGATCATGTACTCTACCGAAGGCGGTATGGATATCGAAGAAGTAGCACACAAAACACCTGAGAAAATATTCAAGGAGTGGGTAAAACCTAACATGGCCCTCCAACCTTTCCAGGCCCGCAATATCGCTTTCAACCTCGGCTTGAGCGGCGAGGCATTCAAAAACATGGTGAAATTCGTGTCTAACCTCTACAACGCGTACGTAGGCCTGGATTGCAGCATGCTCGAAATCAACCCGCTGTTCAAAACGAGCGACGAAAAGATCATCGCGGTAGATGCTAAAGTAAACCTGGACGACAATTCCCTGATGCGTCATCCTGACCTCGAAGCGCTGCGTGATATTACTGAAGAAGATCCTACTGAAGTAGAAGCTGGTAAATATAACCTCAACTTCGTAAAACTCGACGGTAACGTAGGCTGTATGGTAAACGGCGCCGGTCTGGCCATGGCCACCATGGATATGATCAAACTGAGCGGCGGCGAACCTGCCAACTTCCTGGACGTAGGCGGTACCGCCAACGCACAAACGGTAGAAGCAGGCTTCCGCATCATCCTGAAAGATCCTAAAGTAAAAGCAATCCTGATCAATATCTTCGGCGGTATCGTTCGTTGCGACAGGGTAGCGCAAGGTGTGATCGATGCTTACCAATCCATCGGCAACATCACCGTACCGATCATCGTTCGTTTACAAGGCACCAACGCCGCTGAAGCGAAAAAACTGATCGAAGACAGCGGCCTGAAAGTGCAGTCAGCTATCCTCCTCAGCGAAGCTGCCGCACTGGTGAATAAAGCCGTGAGCTGATTTGATTATTTTATTATTTAGATATTTGGTTATTGGGCCTCAGTGGAATATTTCCGCTGAGGCCCAATAGTTTTACAATTTATTTAGTTCCTGTTGCATGTGTGCTGCGTCCATTCTCATCATGGTTGATTTGGCGATGGCCCATTTGAAATATTGCCGGGCAGCTTCCTTATCATTATTCTTGCACAGATAAGCCATTGATTGTAGCAGCTCCAAGCTCGCATGCTCGCTCAGCACAGGTTTCGCCCACTGTATATATAATGCCTGTAATGCAGGATCCTGCTGCATTTCCATCCCCATATAAAAAAGCATATAACGCACCCGGTTCTCGTTATTGTCGTGATGTGCGATCGCAAATTCCAGGAAGGCTTTGGCGTTTTTGCATTTTTTGAAGAGATAATTTTCTGCATAAAACATCTGGATCTCCTGCCAGCTGCCCGCATCGTATATACGTTGCTGTTGTTGCAGGAAAGACTCAAAGGCAGCAGCATCATAGCTTTGAGGCAGGGCCTTCATATCTTCCCGCAATAACTTCTCCAATATGTTCCGGTTAAGTTCAACCCCGAAACGTTGCAGGTAAGCCGCACGGTTCTTTATGTAGAACGTGCGGTAGTCGGCCGGTAAGGCGCCTGCCGCCAGCATCGCCTTGAAAGTATTTTCTGCGAGCTTGTCTTTTTGTTTCGCGAGGTAAGCCGTTACCTCCGCGGGGTCTGTTGGTTGGGAAACCTTGTCGTACATGGCTTTGTAAAAGGCCGGTTCATCGCCCTTCCATTCGCGGCCAAAGCCGGAAAGATAAGTGCCTGCCTTGTACCGCTGCACATTTTCGCGGAGCAGCGACAGAAAAATATCTGCGTCGGAATACCCGCTGCTGGCGCCTATCAGCTCCCCTTCCCCGGAAATGACGAGGTAGGTAGGAAAGCCGCGCACAAAGTATTTGATGCAAAGGTCTTTCCCGAATGCCTCTTTAAAAACATCGTAGCCGGTACAGATAAAATTATCCTGCATGTACTTTTTTACTTCCGGCGCCGGGAACACGCGCAGCTCCATGTCTTTACAGGCATGGCATCCTTCGAAATAAGTGTCGATGAAAATGGGCTTGTGTTCTTTCCTGGCTTTTGCAGTGAGATCGGCCCAGGAGCCTTTGATAAACTGGGTACTGTCCTGCGCGGACGCGGCCAATGGCCACAGCGCTGCTATCAACAGCGCCTTAATGGTGTGTTTCATGGTCTTTGATGTTAATGGTGGTTCAGGGATGAAGCTATAAAAAAATTTTTTCTCTGCAAGTATGGAATTGATGTACGGTTGATCATCATGCAAAAAAATCAACGCCTTATGAAACAACTTCCCTTGCTTATCATGCTGGCCTTTCTCCAACCACTTGTAGCCCAGAACAAAAGACAAACAGCCGTTTCCAGTATCAGTAAAGTAACAGTGTTCCTGCATGGCGCGCAGGTAACCCGTACTGCTAACATCACATTGATACCAGGTAATAACCAGGTGCTCATCTCCGGTATCTCTCCTGATGTGGACACGAAGAGCATACAGGTGAAAGGAGATGGTAAATTCACGCTGCTGGCGGTTTCCCATCAACCCAATATCATCCGTCAACAAACGCAGCGCGAAGAAATCACCGCGCTGGATGCGCAACGGGAAAAGCTGGAAGATAAACTGGACCGCGAGAAGAATAACGCCCAGGTATATACGCAGGAACAAACCATGCTATCCAAAAACCAGGTGATCGCCGGTACCAGCAACGGTACCAAAGCCGCCGACCTGAAAGAAGCGCTGGACCTGCAACGCAGCCGTCTCAGCGAAGTGCTCGACAAACTTTTTACTATCAACCGGAATACCAAATCACTGGAAAAAGAACTGGAACTCGTCAACAGCCAGCTGGCGGCACTCCGCAACCAGAAAGATCTTCCTACCAGCGATATCATCCTGGATATTCTCGCGAAAGAAAATACCAGCGGTAAATTCACCATCAGTTACCTCGTCCGGAATGCAGGCTGGATACCGGCTTACGACCTGCGGGTAAAAGATATTACGCAACCATTGCTGCTCACTTACAAAGCCAGCGTTTACCAGCAATGCGGGGAAGACTGGAAAAATATCAAGCTCACGCTCAGCACCGGTAATCCCGGCGAAGGCAATGTGAAGCCTTCTTTACAGCCCTGGTACCTGCGTACCTATTACTCGCTGCAAGAGTTGAACAGTGCACGTCGTAGTATTACCGATAATCATCCCGGAGAGATCGCCGGCATCGTTACGGACAATGATGGCCAGCCTCTCCCCGGTTGCTCGGTGCAACTCCAGGGACGCACTATCGGCACCATCACAGATGACAAGGGCATGTTCCGCCTGCAATCCCCCGGAGGCCCGCAGATAGTGGTTTTCAGCGCCATTGGTTTCAACAGCCGTGAAATGCCCGCCAGTACTAATATGTCAGTGAGTATGCTGCCTTCTACCAAGACATTGGAAGAAGTGGTGGTAACGGGTTATGCGGGCGACGGCTTAACCGGCCGTGCGGCGGGCATTAGCATATCGTCCGCAAAGAAAGTAAAATCCAGTACCATAATACCCGATGTAACAGAACAGTATACGCCTACTACTTTCTATTTCGATATCCCGGTACCTTATACCATTCCGCCCGATGGCAAACCCTATGCAGTCAGTGTGAAAGAGCTGGAGATCCCCGCCAGCTACCAGTATTACGCCGTTCCCAAACTGGACAAATCCGCCTTTCTCATGGCCGGCATCACCGACTGGGAGCAACTGAACCTGCTGGAAGGAGAAGCCAGCATTTACTTTGAAGATACTTATCTCGGCAAATCCGTGCTGGACCTGCAATCCGGCAAAGACACCCTGCAAATATCCCTGGGCCGCGACAAACAAGTGGTGATCAACCGCACGCTGCAAAAGGAAAACAGCAAAAAGCATTTCATGGCCAAAGATCAAACCATCACCCGCGCCTGGGAGCTCAGCGTGAAAAACAACAAGGCCGTTCCGATCAGCATCATCCTGCAAGATCAGCTTCCCATCAAAGTAAGCAGCGATATGGACGTATCCAGAACAGAATACGATGGCGCACAACTGGACGAAAACACACGCCTCCTCAGCTGGCAGCTGAATGTAGCGCCGGCACAGGAACAGAAGAAATACCTGAAGTATGCGATATCGTATCCGAAAGGAGTGCTGGTAAACGTAGAATAAACGCGAAGCTTGTCTTGCTCAGGATGATATGATTGAAAGGATTACCAGGATTTTTTTACAGGATTAATAAAGATTAAAAAAGATTTGCGGAGATCTTCGCGAAGATAGCCCTTGAAGCGCTCCAAGCGCTTCAAGGGCTGGAACCTCGTCGTGCTTCTCGCAAATCTTTTTTAATCTTTATTAATCCTGTAAAAAAATCCTGGTAATCCTTTCAATCATATAATCTTGAGATCACTCTCCTTTCTTTGGAGGGTAAGTGGCCTTGGGGACCGGCTTATTATCTTTGTTATCTTTATTTTCTTTGTTCTCTTTATTTTCTTCTTTCGGCTTGGGCGCTGTGGTGGCCGGTTCTGGCTTGTCGGCGCCAGGTGTGGCGAAGTCGCTTTCATTGCCGTTACCATAGTCGGCTTCGGTACCGTTGCCTTGATCGGTGGCTTCTGCACCGGGTTGTACGTTACTTTCGTAGTTGGAATAGTTGTCGTTGGTCATGTTGGCCGGTACCAGGAATTTATCGCTGGTGTTGATCTTGAGGGTATTGTCTGCATATACTTTCTGCATGAAATACGCCCAAATCGGAAGGCCGGTGTTAGCACCCTGTCCTACGCCGGTGGTGCTGAAATGTATGAAGTTGTTTTCGCAACCTACCCAGGCGCCTGCGAGCAGTTTAGGAGTGTAGCCCATGAACCAGCCGTCCGTGTTATCGTTGGTGGTGCCTGTTTTACCGGCTACCTCGCCTTGTATCTTGTAAGTACTGCGGAGCCTTGCGCCGGTACCGCCGGGAGCTACTACGCCTTCCATCATTTTCACCATGGTGTAGGCTTCTTTCTCGCCGATCACTTCACGTTTCACCGGTGCAAATGTTTCAAGGATGTTACCGTTCCTGTCTTCAATGCGGGTGATGTATATCGGTTTAGTGTTGATACCTCTGGCCGGGAACATCGTATAGGCTTGCATCATCTCGTATAATGATATTTCGGCAGAACCCAGCGCAATGGAAGGATAGGGTGGAATATCGCTCGTGAAGCCGATCTTGTTCTTGGCGAAATCAGCAAACGCTTTAGCGCCGATCATCTTGATGAGATAGGCCGACACCAGGTTAAGCGATTTTGCCAATGCGCCCGCCATTGTGATAGAGCCGCCAGTACCGCCTTCAGAGTTATGTGGTGTCCATCCGTCGATGGTGATAGGTTCGTTAGGCAGTATGCTGTTAGGCGTGAGCGAAGTGTTCATGATGGCAAAGCAGTACAGGAACGGTTTGAAGGTAGAACCAACCTGGCGGCGGGTTTTAGCCACGTGATCATTTTTGAAATAACGGAAATCAGGACCGCCCACCCATGCTTTCACTTCACCGCTTTCAGGATCCATTGCCATGAAGCCTGCCTGCAAGATCGTACGCATGTATTTGATGGAGTCCATCGGTGTCATCACGGTATCGATCTCGTTGAGATCCGGTTCTGTAAAACTTCTCCACGCAAACACCTTCATTTTCGTTGGCGTGTTAAAAGCGCGGGTGATGGTAGAATCATCTGCCTCATCATCTTTCATCATCTTATAACGGTCAGATTCTTTCATGTACTGATCGAGGAACTGTCCCCATTTCTTCCACACGCTGCCGGTTTTGACGTTGTTTTGTGCAGATAGAGATTTCTGTAAAGTCTGTAGATGATGCATCACCGCTTCTTCCGCATACAGCTGCATGCGCGGGTTGATGGTAGTATATATCTTCAGGCCGTCGCGATACAAGTTGTATTCGGTGCCATCTGCTTTCTTATGGTTCTTGCACCATGATTTGAGCTCATCACGCAGCACTTCACGGAAGTAAGGCGCGAGACCTTTGTTATGGTCAATCTTGTTATAGTGCAGTACGATTGGTTTGCTTTTGGCTGCTGCGGCTTCTGCCGGCGTGATGAATTTGGAATCCACCATGTTATCGATCACCGTGTTGCGGCGTTGCAGCGCCATCTGCGGGTTACGGCGGGGATTGTACAAGGTGTTGCCTTTCAGCATCCCCACCAGGATGGCCGCTTCTTCTATAGAGAGGTGGCCGGCATCTTTACTGAAAAAGGTGCGGGCGCCGTTTTCGATACCATATACGTTATCACCGAAAGCAACGGTGTTGAGGTACAGTGTCAGTATTTCCTGTTTGGTGAAATTGCGTTCCAGTTTCACGGCGATGATCCATTCCTGCAACTTCTGAAACGCACGGCTCACGGGGTTGCTGGCGCGTTGCTTTCCCTGCGCATCGCTCTGAAGGTTAAGGGCCAGCTGTTGGGTGATGGTACTGGAACCACGTTTTTTACCAATGAGTAAGTAGAAGGGAATGGCCAACGTACCTTTCGCATCGATACCGGAGTTCTCATAAAAACGGCTTTCTTCTGTGGCAATCAAGGCATTGATCACATTTTTGGAGATCTCATTGTAGTCGCTGCTGGAACGGTCTACCTGGTAATATTTACCGAGGATAGTACCATCATCGGCGATCACTTCGGAAGCCAGCGCTGCGCGCGGGTTTTCCAGCTCTTCCATGGAAGGCATGCTGCCGATCACACGGAAGTTGATAAGTAAAATGATCAAAATAAAGAGTGCTAATAGTCCAAACGCCACTCGCCACAATATTTTCACCGATTTTTTCATGCGTATACAATTTGTTTTAAGGGCTCCGCAGCCACTATGTTGACCTACAAAGCTAATAGAATTTTTGAATTTGAAAATTTATGGATTTGTGAATTTGGCATTCTGTTAACATCCCTCCAATCAAAAAATCCGAAAATCAAAAAATCCCAAAATATTTATTGTGTTATATAATTATCCTGGAAAAACTTGCGGTAGCCTGCGAGGTCTTTCGTGCTGTTGAGCAGGATGAAATTATCCCGGGAGATCACAAAAAAGGAATACTCTGTTGGCCGTATCTTCGGAATGATATTGGCAGAAGCGGCATCGCGGATCTCGTCGAAATAAGCCAGGGCCCTGTCTTCATTAGGGAAGAGACGGAATATCAGCATGATATCGTTTGGTGTAAGTACAAAGCTGCCCACTTCAATTTTATCACCGGCATGTTTGGAAGCATTGTAACGGGTGAACTGGTTCAAACCTTCGTCCATCAGCTCTTTGGATACCCGCTGGAATGACATCACCACGAAATAAGGATTGTCTGGCGCTAACTTGTAAGGCGTCACCGGTTTTTCGGGCGCCAGGGTTTTGATCGGCGCAGGTGCAGGCCCCTCAGCCTTATTGGCGATCCGTAGTATACTATCTTTTGCTTTTGCCGTGTTTAATTTATCTGTAAATACTGGTTGCGGATTTTGCCAGGGATAGCGCATGGATATATTTTCATCCACCATGGCGCCGCCGCCGTCCGCTTTGCGCAGTTGCAGTTTGGCGAGATAATCAGATAATTCTGCGCGGTGATTGAGCGCATCCATCAGGGCTTGCGCCTGACCGCGCACTGCTTCATCATTCGCATATTTGTTCAGCACATACTGCACCGCCTTTTTAGACAGCTGCGCGGTATCGGTAGCATAGGCCGTATCGGTTTTCACGATCACCATCGCTTCCAGCAGATCAAATTTTGGTTGCAGGAAATTGAAGCCGAAAGTGGAATCAGCCTGGCGTTTCCGGGCCAGTGCAGTAGCGTAGTCGCCATTGCGGAACGACGTATAGGCGGAATCGTAAGCCGCACTGATCGCTTTCTTTTTATCTGCATCAATATCTTTCAATCCGCCGAAACGTATGATATCAGCGAAGTTGGTGCCACCATACTGTGTGAGCACCATATCTTTATAGCGGTTCGCTTCCGCGGTATGATTCATTTTGCCATGCCATACATAGAGCGAATACAGCACTTCCGGTTTGCGCGGATGCGCTGGAAACAGCAACAGCAACGAATCATAGGTTTCGATAGCGAGTGGCGAGTTCTCAAGTTTGTCGTGGTATAATTTACCGAGATCAAACCAGGCATCCTGCACATTCTTCACGGAGGCCGCCATTTTATCGGCGGTGAGCGGCAGCCCTTGCGCCAGCCTGTCGGCGGTAATACTGTCTGGCGGCAGGTTCTGTATGGCGGATGCGGCATCCGGCGCATTGAGCATGCGCACGCCTACATTCGGATCTACGCTATTGTTATTGTTACTGACTACGCCATTCTGGCTGCGGCGCCAGTTATCCGCGAGCTGGCGGTTGCCCCAACGGCGTTTAAATTCAGAGTAGCCGGATGATTTGCTCGAAGGATTATAAAAGTACCAATCGCCTTTTTCTGCTTTCGGTCCATAGCCGTTATTTACGCCGTTATCAAAGCCGAAGCCGGGATTATCCAGTGGGTTAGCGGCATTCAGGGCGTCCTGTTTCTTTTTCTCTTCTGCATTCTTTTTAATGGTGGCGGCCATTTTCGCCAGTGCGATGTTTCGGTCTGATTCCGGCATGGCGGCGAGGCGTTGCAGACTGTCTTCCCGCTGTATCAGCGCCACTTTCGCGGCTACCTCGGTGAGCACTTCCTTGCGGGTGTTCACCAGTTTTGCATCGGCGAAGTCGGTGGTCATTACGCCGGCGGTGCTGTCATAATATTTTTTGGCGTCGAGATATTTACGTTGCTCGTAGTAGATATCTGCGATCCCTTTATAGGTGAGCGCCCGCTGTACGAGGTTGGTGCTGGGCACTTTGAGAGATTTCTGTAGATAGTTCAGCGCCGCATCCGGATCTTTCGGATAAGACAGCATGCCCATGTTGTACAGGATACCGTCGCGGAAAGATTCGAACTTTTCTTTCCGGAGCATGTGTTGCAGGCCGGCGATGCTTTCCTGCACGTTGCCGCCTTCGCGGGTAGCGTTGAGGCGCGCAATCTGTACCCTTGCCTGGAAATCCATCATGGGATCGGGTTTCTCGCTGATCACTTCTTTAAACTGCGCGATGGCAGAATCGGGATGATGTTGCTGTGCGTACAGCTGGCCTAATATAAACAACATCCTGGTGCGGGATACGCGGTCATGGCTCTCGTCGATCGCAAGCTGCAGCGGAGCGATGGTTTCAGGGTATCGGCCTTGTACGTAGTTGCTGTAGGCCCTTACTTCGGCGAGACCGCCTTCCAGGCGTTTCGGGAAATTGGGGTCAGTGTTCAAGAGGTTGAGCAAAGCCTGTACTTCGTCGTACTCTTTCATTTCCAACAGCGTTTTAGCGCGCCAGAGGAAAGCGTCGTTACGGGCATAGGTGTGTTTGAAACGGCCGAGGAATCCTTTTCTTTTTTCTTTGGAAGAGATGGAGATCTGGTCGTTTTCGTTAGCGCCCACCACTGTTTTGTACTCAGACTTCTTCCTGGGTGCAAAGGTGAGGTTGATGTATTGGAATGTTTTATTAGCATTGTCAAGGTCGCCTTCATAGAAGTAGGCGCGGCCCATGAGCAGGAAACAATCGTCGATCCATTTGCCGCGCGGGTCGTGCAGCTGAATGGCCATGTTGGTCTTTTCTATCACGGAGTCGAGCTCACTTTTGCTATATCCCTGGCTTTGTAGCGACAGCGGGTAGAAGGGTAATAATACGTTGTAATTATCCTGCCCCTGGCGGTTGGCTGTTCTCAGAACGGTGTTCAGCTTTGTTTTAGCGTGAAAATAGTAATTGTAACGGGTGGCCAGGTTCTGGAAAAACTTGCGTTTGATGGTCCACTTTTTTTTCTCCAGCATCACTTCTGATGGCGGGCGGCGGTCCTGCACGCGGGTATTTTCTCTGGGCTTAAAAAGGGGCTTGGCCAGGGGCTTACCCTGGGAGTTTGACTGGGGCTGATTTACAGATTGTTGTTGCTGCACCTGGTTGCGCGGCTGATTCTGGGCCTTCACAACCGGCTTTCCCACCCACAACAAAATTATTAACAGAACAAAGTGTTTATGTAGCGATTTGTAAAAGTTCATGGATGCCAGGGTGTATAGGCTAAATATATATAACTTATAGATTGAAAAAATATTTTAAAGATAGGATAAAATAGTTGATGGTTGATGACCGTGTAGGATGGCTCCAGCGCTGGTTTTGACGAAGCTATTATTATCCTGATATAAAAATATCATTTAATCACCTGATAATCAAATAAAAAATTCCCCCGCAAACAATTAACCGATAAACAGGTTAGCAAATAAAGCAATTATCATTAACTTTAGCCGCCTGAAAACGAAAAACTGCAATGGCCAGGAAGGGGAATAAAAACAAAAGAAAGAATCTCGAGAAGCTCAGTCATAAATACCGGCTGGTAATTATGAATGATGATACCTATGAAGAAGTTACTTCGTTTAAATTGTCGAGGATGAGTGTGTATATCGCTTTGAGTACCCTGTTCGTATTGCTGGTGGCCATTACGGTGGCTACTGTTGTGTTCACGCCTTTGCGTTATTATATCCCGGGTTATGGCGACTTGAAGCAGCGCAAAGAATTCATCCGGCTTAAAATGCGTGCCGACTCCCTCGAAACGGCCGTCAATGCCCGTGATCAGTACCTGGACAATATCAAGCAGGTGATCAATGGCGACTTTAAAGGCAAGCTCGATACTACGATGTTGAAGGTGCCGAAAGTAGACAACAGCACTTATTAATTTTGGAATTTAAGGATTTAGGGATTTTTTGATTTGCATAACGATCGCTCCTATTCGCTATAAATCAAGAAATTTATAAATATAAAAATTTAAAAATTTAAATTACATCGGTTTAAAAACTTGAAAAACCTGAAAACCTATGTTTAATAACAGTCAGAAATCCAAAGGTGACAGCAAAACGATGTTACCTACCTCCACCATCAACATTATCGGCAGTGGCACTTCTATCCAGGGTGATATTGTTTGTGAGGGCGACATCCGCATTGATGGACAGGTAAATGGCCTGGTATCAACCAAAGCAAAGATCGTCGTAGGCCCTGAAGGGGACATCACCGGCGATCTGGTTTGTCAGAGCGCTGATGTTCTCGGTAAAGTAACCGGGATCATTAAAGTGGAAGAATTATTATTCCTGAAAGGAAATGCCCTGGTAAAGGGAGATGTGTACACCGCGCATTTCGAAATGGAGCCTACTGCCAAATTCAATGGCCGTTGCTACATGGATGAACAGCCGCCGGTAGAAAGCCACAAACATGGAAAATCAGTCCTCACCGAAGCAGAACAGGCGTAATATCCTGCTCCGCTATGCGGGCCTTGCGTTTCAGATGATGGCCACATTGGGGTTAGGCGTATTTGCGGGATATAAACTCGACCAATATATCGGGTGGAGATTCCCCGTATTCCTGATCATTTTTTCTTTACTGGCTTTAGCCATACTTTTGTGGCAAATTATCAAAGACACCCGCAAGCAATGAGTGACAGATTTTTTATTCGGTTATTTGCAGTATTCGGCATTTTAAACGGACTTATCATAGTGTTCAAACCCAGGTTGCTGGAGGTCAGCGCACATTTCTACGTGCTGCTCGCCGGCAATCTGGCATTGGCATTGATTACCTTATTCTCCTACCTGATGAGCCGCAAAGGGCTTGCATCCGCCAACAACAATGCTTTCGTACGCGCCGTTTATGGATCCACGCTCAGCAAACTAATGCTGTGTCTTGTCGGCATCCTGGCGTATATACTGGCCTATCGCCCCAACGTCAGCAAAGCCACCATTTTTATCCTGATGTTCCTGTACCTGGTCTACACCGTATTTGAAACACTCAGTCTGTTCAGACTCACCAGGCTGAAAAAATAAAAAGCTGCGTGAAAAAAGAGGCGCCATTAAATGCTTTAGCGTCATATCTCCCGGAAGGCACCTTCCAGCCGGTAATGGAATTTATCACCTTCTATAAGGTACACCTCACCATTACCCGCGAAAGAAGCAGCATCCTCGGAGATTACCGTCATCCCGACGGAAGAGGAAAAGGACACCGTATCAGCATCAACGGATCGCTGAATAAATATGCTTTTCTCCTCACCCTCCTGCATGAGATCGCCCACCTCACCACTTTCAACAAATATCAAAATAGCGTCGCCTCCCACGGCAAGGAATGGAAACACGAATTTTCTTCCATCCTCCGCGGTTTCGTTGGCAACAAGCTCCTCCCACCAGATATCGAACTCGCCGTACGCCAGAGCATGGCCAATCCCGCCGCCAGCTCCTGCGCCGACGAAGACCTCATGCGCGTGCTCAAACGCTACGATCGCCAAAAAGAAAATCACTTTTTCGTAGAGCAGTTACCGTTACACCAACTCTTCAAAACCAAAGACGGCCGCATCTTCCGCAAAGGCGAAAAAATAAGAAAACGCTACCGCTGCGAAGAAGTTGCATCCAAAAAGATCTACCTCTTCAGCCCCGTGTATGAAGTAGAACTGGCCAGCGCGTAAGGATTTTCGGATTTATTGATTTACGGATTTATTGATTTAATTGAAGCGAAGATAACAACATTGCATTGTTCATCTCCGCTTCAATTAAATCAATAAATCCGAAAATCAATAAATCCGAAAATTCTTATGAGTAAATCAAACTGCTATATTCCATTGCCTTATTGATCAATTGTATCCCGAGTTGCAGGATATTGGCTTCAGCAGCGGATTGTAGCTTGGGTGCATCATCGGTGGGTTTGTGATAATCGTCGTGGCCGCCGGTGTGGAAAAACAGGACGGGCACACCGCTGATGTAGAAGTTGTGATGATCTGAAGCGCCCTTGCCGGCAGCATCGGTGAAATATTTGATGCCAGGCTGCTGCACATCCTTGAAGATGGCCGGCCATTCTTTCGCGCTGCCGTAGCCGCCAATACCAATGCCCCTTTCAGGATTGTAGCGGCCTATCATATCCATGTTGAGCATGAAATGCATTTGATCGAGCGGCAACAATGGATGCGCTGTGTAATATTTGGAGCCTTGCAAACCCAGCTCCTCACCACCGAAGGCAATGAATAGGAAATTGAATGGCTCCTTTGTGTTGTTCTGCGTGTAATAGCGCGCCAGCTCCAGCAGGCCCGCTACACCGGAGGCGTTATCGTCGGCGCCGTTGTGGATCTGGCCCACCGGGTATTTGCCATCGAACAAACCAGCCGTACCAAGATGATCATAGTGTGCGCCTATTACAATGGTGCGCGCAGCGCCATTATCAAGGAAGCCGATCACGTTGCGGCTGGGAATATTTGTGTGTGTGTTCCGGTCGAACGTGAAAGGCTGATAATAGCTGCCATTAAGGGGTTTGAGGCCCAGCTTCCGGAATTGTCTGGCTACGAAGCGGCTGGCAATGACGCCGCCTTTCTCCGCGGTACCACGGCCCTTCAGTTTGTCGGAAGCCAGATAGTTCACTATTTTTTGAATCCTGCCGGCATCAGGAATGGTATCCTGCGCCTGTGTGTGGATGTACAAACCTGCTGCACAAACCAGTAATAACAATCGTTTCATCTCGCCAAAATAGAGAAGGCTTCCCGATCGGGAAGCCTTCTGCTAAAAATTATGTTTGAATTGTTCAGATCGTATTATTTTTTGCGCTGTTGTATCTCCTGCTGACGGCGCTGCATTTCTTCCAGTTTGTCCTGCCATTTGGATTTTGAAACAGGTTTCTTCTTATTCTCCTGGATCTGTGCGTGGATCTTGTCGTGGTTGATGATAAATTTCTGTATCACCCACTGCAACAGGATACTGATCACGTTAGAGAGGAAGTAGTAGAAGGTGAGGGCCGCTGCCAATCTGTTGAAGATACCCAACAGCATGATCGGCATGATGTAAGGCATGTACTTCATCACCGGGTTGCTCTGATCGGTCATACCGCGGTTGTAGAAGGCCAGGATCAAGCTGGTGATGGTCATCAGGATGGTGAAGAGGCTCACGTGGTTACCATAGAACGGAATGTTGAAGGGCAGGTTGAGAATAGAGTCGTAAGTAGACAGATCTTTTGCCCACAGAAAACTTTCCTGACGCAGCTCGATGGAAGACGGGAAGAAGCTGTACATGGCCACGAGGATCGGCAGCTGCAGCAATGCAGGCAAACAGCCTCCCAGCGGGTTCACGCCGGCGCTCTTGAAGAGTTTCATCTGTTCTACGCCAAATGCCTGCTGATCATCGCCATATTTGGCTCTCAGCGCATCCAGCTCAGGTTTCAGCACTTTCATTTTTGCCTGTGATACATAGCTCTGATAAGTGAAAGGCGCAATGATCAGACGGATGAAGATGGTAAGCAGCAGGATAATGAGACCATAATTGTGGATAAATCCGCTGAGGAAGTTAAACACAGGGATGATGATCCATTTGTTCACATATTTCACGAAAGCAAAGATGCCGGAGCCGAGCGGAATGATTTTTTCCAGGCCGAGATCAAATGATTTCAGTGTTTTATAGTGGTTCGGGCCGTAGTAGATCTCGATCGGGAAAGAGAAATCGTTGGCGCGGTTATAAGGTATCTGGATCGTGCTGAATGCCTGACCTACGATGATACCGCTTTCAGGTACTTTGGCATTTACATCTGCGCTGTTGAAATCGCCGTTTTTGGCGATGAGCGTGGTGTTGAAGAACTGTTGTTTTACGCTGATCCATTTCAGCTTGTTGTCCAGTTTTTCGTGAGAAGTACGCTGTAATGTGAAGTAATCGTGTTTATCGTTAGCATACATGTAGTGCACCTGGTTGTTGAGGCGCTCGTTCTGCATGTCTTGCTCCTGTCTGTCGTTCTGGCTGTTCCACTGGAGGTTCAGGTAGTTTTGATTACCAGGGAGCAGGTTTTGGAATCCCACTGCATGTACGTTGTAGTCAACGATATAGCTGCCGGGTTTGAGGGAGTATACGAATTCCAGGTAGGCGCCGGGATTGGCGGTGTTGAGGCGGTAGCTGATGGCTTGTCCGCCATCTGCCAGCTGTTGCGGCTGACCGGCAGTAAAGAAGAGATCAGCGCTGTTCAATACCTTGGTAGGGTTGGCGGGCACTTCTACGGAGAGGCGGTTAAAAGAGCCATTTGCCAGCATGAGCGGGCCGCCTTCTGAAGTTTTGAATTTTTTCAGCTGTACGCTGGCGGGTTGGCCGCCTTTATTGGTAAAGGTGATTTTCACCACATCGTTTTCCAGTACAGTTGTTTGCTCGGTGCCAACGGCAGCGCCGGCAAACACGCCAAATTCCCCTGAAAGCTGCGCCTGGTGGGCGGAGTCGAGATTAGCACCTGTCAATGTCATCGTATCCGCTGGAACCGTCTTGGGTTTGTTCAGATTGGCGATGGAATCTTGCCTGGCTTTCTCTATCGTAGCATTCTGCTGTTGTTTCTGGTTGTAGAAAATGTATACCACCAGCAAAACACCCAACAGTAAAAAGCCGATAACCGAATTTCTGTCCATGAAATGCAATTAAAATTTAGGCAGCAAAGGTAAGCAGGATTTTATGATTTGAACAGGGTTTTTAGGTGAAAGCCCTGTTAATTACGATAAAAGCCCTTGAAGCGCTTGGAGCGCTTCAAGGGCTGCTGCCTTGAGCACCGGAAGTGCCCATTATATTATAAAATAAATTACTGTACAATCTTTTCTTCGGCCGCTATCACTTTCCCGTTTTTATTCTCTGCATATACTTTGGCTGCTTTGATGAACGACACAAACAAAGGTGCAGGGCTTTCCACGGTGCTCTTCAGTTCGGGATGGAACTGGGAGCCCACGAAGAAAGGATGATTGGGCAGTTCGATCATTTCAACGAGGCCGGTATCCGGGTTTTTACCGGAAGGGATCATGCCCGCTTCTTCGAACTGGGTGATATACTCGTTATTGAACTCGTAGCGGTGACGGTGTCTTTCGCTGATATGGGTAGCACCGTAGATCTCCGCTGTTTTGGAACCGGGGCGCAGCTCGCAGGCATAAGCGCCCAAACGCATGGTGCCGCCTTTCGCGGTGATCTTCTTCTGTTCTTCCATCAGGTTGATCACCGGATGTGCCGTATCGGGGTTCATTTCCACGGAATGCGCATCTTTCCAACCCAATACATTGCGGGCATATTCTACCACGCTCATCTGCATACCCAAACAAATACCGAAGAAAGGCAACGCATTTTCACGTGCATACTGGATGGCGGTGATCTTGCCTTCAATACCGCGATGACCGAAGCCTGGCGCTACCAGCAGGCCGTCGAGGTTCTTCAGTTTCTCGCATACATTTTCCGGTGTGATGTGTTCGGAGTGGATGTTCTGTACAATCACCTTGCACTCATTCAGCGAACCCGCATGGATAAAGGATTCCAGGATGGATTTATAAGCATCCTGCAATTCCACATACTTACCGATCAAACCGATGGTGACCTTGGACTTCGGATATTTCAGTTTGTCGAGGAACTCGCGCCATTTAGACAGCTCCGGTTCTTTTTCCACCGGGAGGTTGAGGCGTTTCAACACGGAAACATCCAGTTTTTCACGCATCATTTCCAACGGTACTTCGTAGATGGTGGGTACGTCGTTCGCTTCGATCACTGCATCTACCTGTACATTACAGAACAAGGCGATCTTCTTCTTGAGATCGCGGTACATCGGCTCTTCAGTACGGCAAACGATGATATCAGGATGCACGCCATATTCGCTCAGCAGGCGAACAGAGTGCTGTGTAGGCTTGGTTTTGAGCTCTTTTGCAGCGCGGAGATAAGGGATCAGCGTGAGGTGCACTACCAGGCAATCTTCTTCACCCAGTTCCCATTGCAGCTGACGAACCGCCTCGATGTAAGGCAGGGATTCGATATCGCCAACAGTACCACCCAGCTCGGTGATCACGATATCATACTTGCCATCTTTGCCCAGGAGCAGGATGCGGCGTTTGATCTCATCTGTGATATGCGGGATCACCTGTACGGTTTTACCGAGGTAAGCGCCTTCTCTTTCTTTGTTGATAACAGTTTGATAGATACGACCAGTGGTGACGTTGTTGGCCTGGGAGGTAGGCGTATTCAGGAAACGCTCATAGTGACCCAGGTCCAGATCGGTTTCGGCGCCATCTTCAGTTACATAACATTCCCCGTGTTCATAAGGGTTTAACGTGCCCGGGTCCACATTGATATATGGATCGAACTTCTGAATAGTCACTCTAAAGCCGCGTGCCTGCAATAGTTTAGCCAGCGAGGCGGCTATAATTCCTTTACCCAAAGAGGAAGTAACACCTCCCGTAACGAAGATATATTTTGCCATAAAAACTAAAATTCAGCGAAATGTACTTGACCTATAAAGGGGGAAGTGCCGGACTGCATTTGGTGTATTACCTGTCAAGTAAACTACTTCCGAAGGTCAGGCAAAGTTACACAAAATTGTTTCGCACCCAAGTTTTTTCGTTTGCCACTTTATTTGTTTATTAATTTTTCACTGCATCTATTCAGCGGCCATCACTGATCCGGCGGGCGTTTTAAAGAATTTCGAAGTGACGGAAATTATTTATTAAAAACCTTCATCGCCCGCAAACCTTTACACAATCATTGCGGCGCCATAACTATTTAAACTGTAAATTTGCGTCCGAAATACATTAAAGATGACTTTAACGCCTAAAAGAGCACAGGATTCGCTGATCCAGATGACCGAACTGGTGCTTCCCAACGACACCAACACTTTCGGTAACCTGATGGGCGGCCGCCTGATGTACTGGATGGATATCGCCGCCGCCCTGTCGTGCATGAAACATTGCAGCGCGCCCGTGGTAACGGCTTCTGTAGATAATATCTCTTTTGAAAATCCCATCAAGCTGGGTAATGTGGTACATATCGAGGCCAAAGTGAGCCGCGCCTTCAATACTTCCATGGAAGTGCACATGCGCGTGTGGGGAGAAGATCCGGTGCAACAGTACCGCTACAAATCCAACGAAGCATTCATGACCTTCGTAGCGCTCGACCCGAACGGCAACTCCCGCCCGGTGCCTGCCATTACAGTAGATACAGAAGAAGAAAAAAGATTATATGACGGCGCCCTCCGCCGTCGCCAGCTTCGCCTCATTCTCGGTGGCAAAATGAAACCAGAAGATGCAGAAGAACTGAAAGCATTATTTGCTATTTAAGGATGGGAGAATGTGAGAATGTGAGAATGTGAGAATTTAGGGATTTAGGGATTTACCAAATCAACAAATCCGTAAATCCCTAAATCCGTAAATTCTTACATTCTTACATTCTCACATTTTCACATTTTCATCTCTCTCCCTCCCATTCCTGGTAAAATCGTTGCAGGAATTGTTCCATAAACACATGTCGCTCTTCGGCCAAAGCCTTGCCGGTAGCCGTATTCATCCTGTCTTTCAGCAATAATAATTTCTCGTAGAAGTGATTGATCGTTGGTGCGGTGTTCGTTTTATATGCTTCTTTGGTGAGATGCAGATCAGGCTTGATACCCGGATCATAGATCGCCCTGTTCCTGAAGCCGCCATAGTTGAAGGCCCGCGCAATACCGATAGCGCCGATCGCATCGAGACGGTCCGCATCCTGCACCACGCCCAGTTCCGGCGAATAGAACACCCCGTCGTTATGCCCGCCCTTGAATGAAATATACCGGATGATCATCTCTACATGATGGATCACGTCGGCAGGCAACTGCAGGGAACGCATAAACGAAGTTGCCTTCGCAGGGCCGATGTTTTCATCTCCGTTATGAAATTTCGAATCAGCGATATCATGTAACAAAGCGCCCAGCTCCACTGTCAGCATATGCACCTTTTCAGTGCCTGCAATATGCCGCGCCTGCCGCCATACCCGGTAGATGTGCCACCAGTCGTGGCCTCCTTCCGCGCCGGCAAGCTCCTGTTTAACATAGGTCACCGTCGCGTCAATAATGTTTTGATCTGTCATAGCCCTAAAGATAACGACAACTTTTTTTGTACATTCAGCATATGATCACTATCAAGCGCGTATATGAACCCTACGAGGCGAGTGATGGCTACCGCATACTGGTAGACCGCCTCTGGCCGCGCGGCCTCACCAAAGAAAAGGCGCATGTGGATGAATGGCTCAAAGAGATCGCACCCAGCGATGCGCTGCGCAAATGGTTCCATCACGAAGAAAGTAACTTCGGAGAATTTAAAAAACGTTATGAAAAGGAGTTGAAAGATCATCAGGACCTTGCAGACCATATCCTCGAAAAGGCAAAGCAGGGGCGGGTTACGCTCCTGTATGGTGCAAAAGATGAAACGAACAACCAGGCGCGTGTGCTGGCCGACTGGCTCAGGAAAAAATGATCAGGCTTCTTTGTTTTCGTTTTTCACCAGCACATCGGTGAGGCTGTTCAGCTGCTTCACTTTGCTGGCAAAATCGCCTTTGAGTTTATCGCGGATAATATGCAATTTGTTCAGCACTTCATCCAGCGTATCGGGTATGGCTTCCTGTAATACCTGTTTCAGGCGTTTGGCCACAGTGGGGGATTTGCCGTTGGTGGAGATGGCAATTTTGAGGTTTCCTTTTTGTACAATAGAACCGAGGTAGAAGTCGCACAGCTCCGGTGTGTCGGCCACATTGATCAATACTTTGCTTCCCTTCGCTTTTTCCCAGATGCAATAATTCAGCTCTTTATCGTTGGTAGCGGCGATCACCAGGTCTTTGCCCAGCAGGTCGCCACAGGAGAAAGCTTTCTGCACCAGTGTTACATTGGGATATTGATGCGCCAGCGCTTCCAGTTCCGGCAGGAAACTGAGCGACACCACCGTGAGGGTGCTGTCAGCACAGTTCTGCAGGATAGCATTGGCCTTTTCCAATCCAATGTTGCCACCGCCTACCACTAGTACGTGGAGGCGGTGTAACTTGA
The DNA here is from genome assembly GCF_902167635.1 of Chitinophaga vietnamensis. Lineage (GTDB taxonomy): Bacteria > Bacteroidota > Bacteroidia > Chitinophagales > Chitinophagaceae > Chitinophaga > Chitinophaga vietnamensis. The sequence continues at coordinate 886,431 of NZ_CABHMS010000001.1, read as the reverse complement.
AAAATACGGGAAACAGCTGATTATCCATTATACTGCTATTTTTAATCCTTCAGACACCCTTTGCTGCAAGGCCTGGAATGCGTCGTGAAAACGCACTACTTCGCCGATCACGATGATCGCGGGGTTATGCAGCTGGTGTTCGGCGGCGATCTGCGCCAGGTCTGCCACATGGCCTACGCCCAGTTGCTGCGTAGGCAGCGTACCATTCTGGATGATAGCCGCAGGCGTAGCGCCTTTGCCCTGTGCTTCATATATCGCGGATATCTCCGCCAGTTTACTCATTCCCATCAGTATCACTACGGTGGTATTGGCTTGTATGGCATGTTCCAGGTCGCGGGAGAGATTACCCTGCTGCGTGGTGCCGGTGATCACCCAAAACCCTTCGCTGATATGGCGTGCGGTGACAGGTATCTTGTTCATACCCGGCACCGCGATGGCGCTGCTAACGCCCGGTATCACTTCCGTAGCGATGCCGAACTGCTGGGCGAAAGACATCTCTTCCTGCCCGCGGCCGAACACAAAGGAGTCGCCTCCCTTCAAACGTACAACATTTCCGTAAGTCAATGCATACTTCACGATCATGCGGTTGATCTCATCCTGGGAGTACACGTGCATGCCGGCGCGCTTGCCCACAAAGCGGCAGAGGCAATTGGCAGGCGCATGTTCCAGCAGATCGTTATTGGCCAATGCATCATAAAGGATCACACGGGCTTGCTGTATGGCTTTCAGACCTTTCACGGTGATCAGTTCCGGATCGCCAGGACCCGCTCCCACCAGCACAAGTTTCGGTTGTATGTTGTTCATGTTCGTAGTGTTCAGATTTGAATGAATGTGATCAGGCCTGCGCTGCTGCAGCGGCGGCATTGCTTACGCGGTATACCTGTGCTGCATCGTAAAAAGATTGCGCCTGCTGGAAGTATTGTCTGGCAAAGGTTTCAGTGGGCTCGTGTTCATTGATCTGCAACACCAGCGATTTGAAATCTTTCTCAAAGGTGAATTTTCCAGTAGCTACAAAATGCTTGTCGAAATCATTGATGATACCGCTTTGTGTGTTACAGCTTACGCCTTCACCGAGCAACAGTGCTTTTGCAGCCTGTACGAAAGAAGCATATGCGTGGTAGATGGTATCTGCAAACGCGCCATTGGCCAGCGTTTCCGTGCCCCACTGCAATTTTTCTTCTGCTTCAAACAAAAGGGTGGCTACGAGGTCGATCACTACGCCTGCGCACTCACCCACACCGATGGCGGTAGCAAACTGTGTAGCCTGGCCCCAGTCAATAAAAGCATCTTCGCTGAGGTTGCTGAGATCTGCCAGTGGCTTCAGCAGTTCGTAGAAATATTTTTCACCTTTGCGGTCGTAATATTGATTGAATAATTCCTTGGCTTCGCTGTTGATCTCATAGTCGTGCAGCAGGGTGCGCAATACGTCGGGACCGCGGCGGCTGGGCACTTTGATCACTTTGTCGGCTACGCGTCCTTCGCCGTTGCCAACGATGCCGCCGCCGAGCAGCACTTGTAATGCGGGCAGTACTTTACCGCCGCTTTTCAATGAGCTGCCGTGGAAGCCGATGCTGGCAATACCGTGCTGGCCGCAGGAGTTCATACATCCGCTGATCTTGATTTTGATATCGCGGTTGTAGATGAGATCGGAAAATTCAGCGGCGATCACTTCTTCCAATGCCTGGGAGATGCCGGTGCTGCTGGAGATACCGAGGTTGCAGGTATCTGTACCGGGACATGCCGTAATATCGGCGATGCTGTCGAAGCCAGGTTCTGCAAAGCCAGCTTCTTCCAATGCACTGAACACATAGGGCAGATGCGCCGGCAGTATGTATTTCAGGAGCAGGCCCTGGTTGGCGGTTACGCGCACATCATCCGCGATCACGGGGCGCAGCGCGGCGATCAGCTGACGGCTGGCATCAGAACTGATATTACCCAGCGGCACTCTCACATAGGCTGCAAAGTATCCAGCTTGTTTCTGTTCGAAGGTGTTGGTCTTTTTCCAGGCTTCGTATTTCTTCGGATCTTTAATGGTATAAGCAGGTACGGCGCCTGTAAGCGGCGGCTGGGTAGCTTCCCAGGCGGTATGGTCTACTTTTACCAGTTTCTGTTTCACTGCTTTATATTCTTCTTTTACCAGGCGTTCAAATTCTTCCCAGCCGAGTTTCTGCACGAGGAATTTCATGCGGGCTTTGTGGCGGCTGGCTCTTTCACCGTGGCGGTCAAATACGCGCAGTACGTTTTCGATGTAAGGAATGAGGAGGTCTTCTTCCAGGAACTCGTAAGCCGTTTTGGCGAGGAAAGGCTGTGCGCCCAAACCGCCGCCCACCAATACTTTGAAGCCGCGCACGGTTTTGCCGTCCACCGTTCTTACTTTGGGTATCATACCGAAATCGTGCATGAAAGTCCAGGCGGTATCTTTATCGCTGGAGGAAAAAGCTATTTTGATCTTGCGGCCCATATCCTGGCACACCGGGTTACGCAGGAAGTAGCGGAAAGCTGCATCTGCATAAGGCGTTACGTCAAAGGGCTCTTCCGGGTCGATGCCGGCGCGGTCCGACGCGGTGATGTTACGCACCGTGTTGCCACAGGCCTCCCGGATAGTGATATCGTCCAGCTCCAGTTTGGACCACAGCTCGGGGGTTTTTTCCAGACTCACGAAATGTATCTGCACATCCTGACGGGTGGTGAGGTGGAGGTTGCCGGTAGAATATTCGTCGGAGATATCAGCGATGCGTTTCCATTGCTGTAAGGTCATTTTACCATAGGGCAATTTGATGCGCACCATCTGCACCCCTTGCTGGCGCTGGCCATACACCCCTCTCGCCAGTCGCAGGCTGCGGAATTTTTCTTCCGGGATGCTGCCTTCGCGGAACAGGCGTATTTTTTTCTCCAGCTCAATGATATCACGTGCTACGACCGGATTTTCGAGTTCTGTTCTGAAGCTTTGCATAAAAAATATTTTCTGGTGGTGGTAAAAACGGTTGATAAGGGGAATATACTGTTCACAAAAAATAAAGCCCCCGGTTGTTTCTCCGGAGACTTCGTATAAAATGACTGATTCAGATCAGCTGTACATCATCATACACGCGCCTCCCGGGTCATTGACCAACAGCAACAAGTTCCATTCATTCGTCCATTACCCATATTTCCTATAATTTTAGTAGAGTAATACAAAGATAGGCGGCGCACCTGTTATTCCAAAACTTTTTTTCATAAAAAACAGGGGGATCAATTAGAAAATCTTCAAGGAAGGAACCGGCCATTTGGGCCGCCAGTTTTGGCATGTTGCTGGATACTATTCCCGGAATCCCCTGCCATAGCAAGTTTGGGGACGCCCCTACCCGCTTGCTGCGCTATAATTGCCACCGCCGGCCATAACCATTGTTTATGCCTTATAACTATTTGTTATGGGAGAGATAAATGCAGGCCGGGCATTAAAATGGATCTTGCTATCTTTGCGGCGCAAAAAGGATGACATGATAGATACGGTAATATTTGATATGGACGGTCTGCTGGTAGATTCAGAGCCACTCTGGGGCATCGCCATGCGGGAAGTGTTCTCCACAGTAGGCGTTACGCTCTCTCCCGAACTGACCCACAAAACCACCGGCCTCCGCACCAAAGAAGTGGTGAGCTATTGGCACAACCATTTCAAATGGGACGGCAAAAGCGCCGAACAAGTAACACAGGAGATTATCGACAGCGTTACCTATAAGATCACCACCAAAGGCAGGTCTATGGAGGGTTTGCAATATATCCTCGATTATTTTAAGGCGAAGGGTTTCAAGATCGGGCTGGCCTCATCTTCTCCTATGAGCCTGATCCGCGCCGTGCTGGAGCATCTCGGGATCAGCGACTATTTCCAGGCGGTATATTCTGCTGAATTTGAATCTTACGGAAAGCCGCACCCGGCGGTATACCTCGCCTGCGCCCAGGCCTTGGGCAGCGACCCGCTCCACTGCATTGCGTTTGAAGATTCCGTTACCGGCATGATAGCCGCTAAAGCTGCCCGCATGAAAACGGTAGTGGTGCCTGAACCGCACAACCGTCAGGATATGCGCTATGCCCTCGCCGATGTAAAGCTGGATTCTCTGCTTCAATTCAACGATGATACGCTGCAACGATTAATTTAACGAATGCCCGAATATAAAAAGCCCTCCCCTGCCGCAAGTCAGGGAGGGCTTTTTTGTATCTTGATGGCAAATTTTCACATCCCCATGCAGATCATCGATCTATCCAAAACCATTACTTACAACAAACAGGATCCCTGGTTTATGCGCATCAAGATCAAACACAAGGCGCATAAAAAAAGCAAATTACTGATCCGTTATTTTTTAGGACTGCCGGCAAAGCTCTTCCCGCGCGGGTTTGAGGGCTGGGCCGACGACCGCATTGTGAGCATGGGCGTACATGCCGCCACTCACATCGATGCCCCCTGGCATTACAGCCCTACTGTGAATGGCGCGCCTGCCAAAACCATCGACGAGGTGCCGCTGGACTGGTGCTATGGTCGCGGTGTGGTGATCAACATGACGCACAAAGCTGATTTTGAGGAGATAACGGTAACGGATATACGCCAGGACCTGGAAAAGACCGGCGCTGTGATCACACCCGGCACGATTGTGCTGATCCACACCGGCCGCGATCAGTATATCGGCACCAAAGAATACCCTATGCGCGGCACAGGCATGAGTGCTGACGCCACCCGCTGGCTCATCGACCAAGGCGTGAAAGTGATCGGCATCGATCAGTGGGGTTTTGATCTGCCATTAAAATATATGGCGCAGCAGGCCAAAGCAAGGGGCCAAGCCGATTATTTCTGGCAGGCGCACCTCGTAGGCCAGGAGAAAGAATATTGCCATATGGAACAGCTGGTAAACCTTGGCGCATTGCCGCCTTCCGGCTTCAAGGTAGCTGTATTTCCTCTGAAGATAAAAGGCGCCAGCGCCGCCCCGGCGCGCGTGGTAGCGATTATAGAATAGATCAGTCGTAAAATAAAAAAGCCCTCACGCTAAGCGTGAGGGCTTTTCATTCATATCAAAAACAGTTCTTACTGTGCGCTTTTTTCTTCGCCGCCTTCAGACTGTTTCAGTTTTTCTCTCAGTTCAGCCAGTGCACCCAGATCACCTAAAGTAGCTTTTTCTACTTTGCCCTGGATGTTTTTCACCGCTTTACGGGTTTTGTCAGCTTCTTCTCTTTTCTCTTTCACGATAGCTTGCTTCTCTTCCGCCTGTGCTTTTTCCCAAACTCTGGTATGAGAAACCAGGATACGTTTTTCGCTGCGATCGAATTCGATGATCATGAATTCTTTCACGTCTTCAACGTTGATTGGTTTTTCATCTTCAGTTCTCAGGTGACGTGCAGGAGCGTATGCTTCCAGACCGTATTGCAGTTGAACAGTGGCGCCTTTCTCATCTTTCTTCACAACTGTACCTTCGTGGATAGAGTTGATCGGGAAGATTGTTTCGAAAGTGTTCCAAGGATCTTCTTCGATCTGTTTGTGGCCGAGGCTCAGTTTGCGGTTTTCTTTGTCAATACCCAGGATCACTACGTCGATTTCGTTACCAACTTTAGTGTATTCAGATGGGTGGTTGAAACGTTTGATCCAGCTCAGGTCAGAGATGTGGATCATACCGCCGATACCTGTTTCCAGTTCAACGAACACGCCATAAGGAGTGATGTTTTTCACGATACCTTTGTGACGGCTGTCAACAGGGAATTTAGTTTCGATAGTAGCCCATGGATCTTCTGTCAGTTGTTTGATAGACAGAGACATTTTGCGCTCTTCTTTGCTCAGGGTCACTACCACTGCTTCGTATTCTTCGCCTAATTTGAAGAATTCTTTAGCGTTGATAGGAGTAGAAGCCCAGGAGATCTCGGAAACGTGTACCAGGCCTTCTACGCCAGGCATGATTTCCAGGAATGCGCCGTAGTCTTCGATGTTTACTACTTTACCTTTTACTTTAGCACCTTCAGTGATGGTAGCTGGTAAAGTATCCCAAGGATGAGGCGTCAGTTGTTTGTAGCCCAGGCTTATGCGGCGTTTTTCGTCGTCAAAGTCAAGCACAACAACGTTGATTTTCTGATCCATCTGCAGCACTTCGCTCGGATGGGAGATACGGCCCCAGCTGATATCGGTGATATACAGCAGACCGTCCAGACCACCCAGGTCGATGAACGCACCGAAGTCGGTGATATTCTTGATAGTACCTTCCAGCACCTGGCCTTTTTCCAGTTTGCTGATGATGTCCACTCTCTGTTGTTCGATATCGCTTTCGATCAGCGCTTTGTGAGAAACTACGGCGTTGCGGATGGTTTCGTTTACTTTCACCACTTTGAACTCCATAGTTTTGCCAACGAACTGGTCGTAGTCGGTAACAGGTTTTACGTCGATCTGTGAACCAGGCAGGAATGTTTCCATACCGTAAACGTCCACGATCAGGCCGCCTTTGGTTTTGCTGGTAACAGTACCGGTAACCACTTCGCCTGTTTTGTATACTTCCACGATTTTTTCCCAGGCACGTTTCTGGCGAGCCTGTTTACGGCTCAGGTGCAGGTTACCATCGCGGTCTTCTTTTTCCACTACCAGTACTTCTACTTCGTCACCGATTTTCAGACCTGGTAAATCGCGGAATTCGTTCAGGGAGATCAAACCATCAGATTTGAAACCGATGTTGATCACCACATCTGTGTTAGTCAGACCTACTACAGTACCAGTCAGCAGGCTGTTCTCTTCGAACACTTTGAAGGTACCTTCGTAAGTAGCGTCGTACTTTTCTTTTTCTTCTTTGCTGTAAGAAGAAACATTACGTTTGTCTACGCTCCAATCGAAATCGTCGTGAGCAGTAGCAACAGGAACATTTTTTGTCGCAGTTTCTACAGCAGCCGTAGCCGGAGTAGCCTGTTGTTCAGCGTTTTGTGTGTTAGGAATGTTGTTTTCGCTCATAATATAAATTTGAAAATTAACCCGGGATATCCGGATTCCCTTTTTTATGGGACGGCAAAAATACGAATTTTACCCGTATCCTCCTACTTTTCATGGCAAAAAAACCGCTGAAAATCCGGCTTTTAACACCGTTTTTTAAATAATTTTGCATCATATTATCTTTTTCATACATGATATCCCTTTTCTTCCCTACACCCCGCCTGGCCTCCTGTACTTTGTTCCTGGTCTTTTTGTGGAACGTCTTTATCTGCCCGGCATCTGCCCAGCAAAAAACCGCGCCCCGCAATGATTACCAGCTGCTGTGGCGTATCGACGGACCAGGTATCCCGCAATCGGCTTACCTCTATGGCACCATGCACCTGCGCGACCCACGGGTATTCGATTTCAGCGATTCTGTACTGCTCGCATTCGATAAAGCAAAAATATTTGCCAACGAGGTAGACCTCGACTCTCTCATGAGCTATCTCCTCGATCCCTCCGGCCCCATCCTCGACACCGTCAATTATATACAACAACAATTCGATGCCAGCCAATACCAGTTTGTTGACAGTCTCGTGAAAGCCAAGACCGGCCTGCATATCAGCCAGATGCAAACCAAACGCCTCTGGTTCATAGAGAAAATATTAGTAGACCAGGAAGCAGACCTGGCGCAATACAGCCACAATAAAAAAGCGCGCGAGTCCATCTTCCTCGATGCCTGGCTGCACCAGAAAGCGGGCGCCCTGCACAAACGCCTCGCCGGCCTCGAAGATATCTCCAACCAAACCGGATACTTTTCCGCCCGCATCTCCGAACTGGACAAAGCCTCCTTCCTCGATGAAATCGGCTACTATGAACAGTTTGACAGCAGCGCCGTGAAAACCTGGACCCAGAGCCGTTCCGAAGACCGTGGCAATTTCCTCGATTCCATGGTCAATATTTATTTCCGTGGAAACATAGAGCAGCTGGGCAATTGGCTTGAACAGCATCTCAAAGACAATAAAGAAGAAGCGGCCCTCATGCGCAAACGCAACCAGGATATGACCGCCAGCATCATCCGGCTGATGAGCCAGGGACCTGTATTTGCCGCCATCGGCGCCGGTCACCTGCCCGGCAAAGAAGGCGTGATCGCACTGCTGCGCAACAAAGGATATACCCTTACCCGCGTAGCCGCCACCTTCACCGACATTGCCACAACTTATAAAAAACAATACGACAAACTGAAAGGCTATCCGCTCAGCAAACTGGCAGAAGGCTACAGCGTTACGCTGCCCGGCATGCCGGTAACCATGCCCATCCCCGGCTCCAATACCCGCATGTACTTCAGCTCCGATGAAGAAAAATCGGATGTGGCTTTCGCCTATTCCGTAGCGCTGGCGCAGGTGGCCGTAGATGCAGATAAAATGAAAGAGCTGCTCCTGAGCGGCATGGCGCAGCAATTCGGCGGAAAAGCCCGGAACCAGCACACCGTCAACTACCGCAACAACAAAGCCCTCGAAGGGGAACTGCTGGCCATGGGCAGCTATTTCCGCGCAAGGATATTTGTACGCAATAACCGGGCATATGTGTTTATGCACAATATCGTTGACAGCAGCAGCAATGCGATGATCAACAACTATTTCAATTCTGTAAGGTTCAATGATATTGCCAGCACTACGCTGACTTACGACACCATCGTGAATAACAAAGACGGCTTCAAAGTACTGTTCCCGGCCGGTTACCAGACCTTCGTTACCGGCCGCCATCCGAATGAAGATGATAAAGGCCGCTATTCTGATACTTATACCGCTACCGATGCTGCGCAGCAGGTTGGCTATACCCTGGCCGTGCTCAAAACGTCCCCTGGCTATTATAATACCAATGATCAATTGCTGGTAGAAGATACCCGCCTGCGCGTTCATGGAACGGATAGTTTGGCGAGATTTACGGATTCTGCTTTCACCACCTTAGCTGGTTTTCCCGTGGCTGATTACGGGGTAAGATATTCAAACGGCTTCGAAGGCCGCATCCGGTTTGTATTCCGTGGCAATATCACTTATCTGCAATTCGTTCAGTTTCCGGCAGGCAAGCGCGCCCTCACTGATCTTTTCTTCAACAGCCTGTCGGTACTCCCGCAACCACTGCTGCCGCCTGTGATGCCGTCCACCGCGCCTGACGGGAGTTTCAGCGTGAAGGCGGCCGGCCCTCTCTTCCCTTACCGGAAAATGAGCGAGCAATATGTGGATAACATCAAAACAGGTATCTACGAAGGGGTGGACAGCGTTACCAATCAGTCAACCTACATGGTAACGGAACAATTGTTCAGCCCTTATTACGAGCAGCATCCGGATAGCCTGATGCATTCGCTCCATTATGCAGATACTTCGAAAGCCATACTACAGCAACGTCAATGGCAGGAAAACGGCGCCTATATGAGCTTGCGTCAGTTGAAGGAACGCAAGTCGGATATGTACCTCGTGAGATACAGTATCCTGAAAGGCCGTCGCCTGTTCACACTTACCGCGGTGCTTTCAAAAGAGGCGCTGGATCAGGGTTTCGCGGATCAGTTCCGTCAATCTTTCGTGATCCATCCATCTCCGCTCGATACCATGGATATACGCCGTGGCCGCAAATCCTTGCTGCTGAAGGATCTGCAAAGCACCGATACGGCCGTGTTCAATCCCGCCTTGCTGGCGGTGCGGCACTACCCCGTGGACTCATCCAACCGCCAGTTGGTACTTGCCGCACTGGCACAGCCTTTCCCGCTGGATACCAGTAGTAACGTTAACGGCTATACGGCAAAAGTGAAGCTGCTGGAACTGATGCGCGACTCCATAGACGACGCATTCCTGCAAACCGCTGCCAAGGTATACCAGCGCAGCCATTACGAGCGTCAAAAAGATATCCTGCACCTGCTTTCAGGACTGAAAGGCGGCAAGGGCATGCCGTTGTTCCTTCAGCTGGCGGCAGGTTTTAAGCTGAATGGAAACACTTTTGGCATCATCAATTACCAATTAAAGAACCGGGATTATTACAATCAATACATTCCGCAACTGGTGGACCTGGCCGCACAGTCGGACGATTTTCTCTCTATCTACAGCGTTTATACACAGCAAGATTCTCTGTGGTTATCTCCCGACTTTGAAAAATATCATCTCATTAAACTCAAGCCTGGTTTGCAAAGGCTGTTTGATCAACAATGGCAGCTGTATCAATCAGAAGGTAAGCCCGCCGGCCGTTACCAGCTCTATGCGCTGGCTCGCCTGCTGGCTGCCCGTAGCCTGGCGGCCGGCAATGTGGAGCGTTTCCGCAAAATGGAAGCAGATACCCTTGCGCTGATCAGCAATCAGGGAATGATCGGCCTGATGAACTGTGGCATCAAACTGAGCGATGCCCAGCTGCGCAAGCGTATCAACGATCCCGATGGCGGCATGTCGTTTATCCGGAGGGCCGATGACAACAAATTGCTGCCCGCCATCAGGCGCCTGTTATCTGCGGAGATCATCTCCCGTAATTTTCTACAGGAATACCTGTCGGACGAGGATGATATCCATCACCTGCAGCTGGTAAAAAAGATGCTGATCAACGCGAAGCAGTTTTTCATATATAAATACAAAGTGGGAGAAGAGGAAGATTGGAAATATGTGGTGAACGGGCCGCATCCCGCCACTCCCGGCGCTTTCAACGTACGCCCCGGTTTTGTGCAGGCGCTGGAACCGGCCAATATGACCTTGAAAGAAACGGAGCTCGCGAAACTGATCCGCAGCGCTTATGAGGCATCCGGCCAATAAAGGTCCTTTATGGTCAAGGGGACGTGTTAAAAGGCTGTGGGACTTGAAAAAAATTCCCGGATTTTATATTAATTTGTGTATATGAACGGGACCTCTTTTCAATCGGATATTCGCTATTGGCTAAGGCAGGGAAACACTGTTAACCACTTGCTTTTCTGGAACATCATCATCTTCCTGGCGCTCAATATCGTGCGCCTGGTCAGCATACTCGGGCACAATGATATTTACACCTGGGTGTATTCGCAGGTGGCTGCCCATTCTGCTTTCAGCGTTTTTATACTGAAGCCCTGGGGGCTGATCACGTACATGTTCAGCCATGTGAATGTGTTGCATATCCTGTTTAATATGATCAACCTGTACTGGTTCGGTAACCTGTTCCGCAGTTTCCTGGGCGATAACCGCGTGTTGCCGCTGTATTTGCTGGGAGGCATCGCAGGGGCGGCGCTGTACATCATCTGTTATAATATTTTCTTCCCTGGCCTTGATGCGATCATGATCGGCGCTTCCGCCTCTGTGATGTGCATACTGGTGGCCTGTGCCACCCTGATGCCGAATTACGAGATCGGCCTGATGTTCCTGGGTACCATCCGCCTGAAATGGCTGGCACTGGGCCTCATCGTGCTGGGCCTCATTACCATGCTGGACGGGAACCTCGGCGGCGTGATCTCCCACCTGGGCGGCGCATTGTTTGGCTTCGTTTATATCCGTATGCTGCAAGCCGGCAACGATATGGGCAAGCCGCTCATCTGGCTGTTCAACGCCAGCGAACGCAGGAAAGAAAAAAAGACCACCCTCAAATTCAAACCTAAAAAATCGCCGCTCAAAGTAGTGAAGCGGGCAGATGAAAATACACAGTCCAAACTCGATCAGCTCCTCGACAAAATCAATGAGAAAGGTTACCAAAGCCTGAGCGCCGAAGAGAAAGCCTGGCTGGATAAAGTAAGCAAGGAGAACTGATCACAGTTCATTTGATTACCTTTGCTATTCAATTTTCGTTTTTAAGCGCATGAAAACATTCAACGTTCCGGTTATATACCGCAGTCCGCTGATCAGCTCCATCAAAAACCGACGCAAGCAGCAGGACCGCATGAAGAAGGACTTTACGCCTACCACCCTGGATTTCGGTCCGCTGAAAATATTGCTGGCAAGGCATTTCGGCTTCTGCTACGGCGTAGAGAATGCCATCGAGATCGCCTTCAAGACTATAGACGAGAACCCCGGCAAACGTATTTTTTTGTTGAGTGAGATGATCCACAACCCCCATGTGAACAACGACCTGCTGGGCCGTGGCGTACAATTTCTCATGGATACCGCGGGTAACCAGCTCGTTCCCTGGGATGCCCTGCAACCGGATGATATCGTGATCATTCCTGCCTTCGGCACCACACTCGAAATAGAAAAACAGCTCAGCGCACTCGGCATCGAACCGCTGAAATACAATACCACCTGCCCTTTCGTGGAAAGGGTATGGAACAAGGCGGAACAAATCGGTCAGAAGAACTACACGGTGATCGTGCACGGCAAACCCAAACACGAAGAAACCAGGGCCACCTTCTCCCATAGCCAGTCTGCCACGCCTACCGTAGTGGTAAAAGATATCCAGGAAGCGGAAAAGCTGGCGGAGTTCATCAGCGGTAAACGGCCGGCAGCCGAGTTCCACAGCACTTTTGCCGGGCAATACTCTCCCGGGTTTGATGTGAACACCGACCTGCAACGCGTAGGCGTAGTGAACCAAACTACCATGCTGGCCACCGAAACGCAGGCCATCGCAGACTATATCCGCAGCGTGATGATCAGTACCTTCGGCCTCACGGAAGACACGGTGGGCGAGCGTTTTGCCGATACCCGCGATACGCTATGCTATGCAACCAACGACAATCAGAGCGCTGTTACCGGCATGCTCCAGGAACCGGCCGACCTGGCCATTGTGGTAGGCGGCTATAACAGCTCCAACACCTCTCACCTGGTAGAACTTTGTGAAGAAAAGTTACCGACCTATTTTATCTCCGATCCGGAACACATCATCTCTTCCAACGAAATTGAACACTGGGATTTCCATCATAAAAAAGAACTTCACAGCCAACATTTCCTGCCGGAAAAAGAACAGGTAACCGTGCTGCTCACCAGCGGCGCCTCCTGCCCCGATGCCCTCGTGGAAGGCGTGATAAGGCGTTTGCTATCTTTCTATGGCCTGGAACATAAAGCGGATGAATATGTAGGGATTTCTTGATTTACGGATTTACGGATTTTTTGATTTACGGATTTAAATCAAGAAATCCGTAAATCAAAAAATCCCTCAATAACAAAAAAGACACCTGAGGGTGTCTTTTTTCTTTGGGGCTAATCACGCTAGTAATGCAGAGAATAAAATCTTTATATAGCGCTAAATTGTAATCGTGATCCAAAAGTACCCTTAATAAAAAAGGCATGCAACAGGTAATTATTATCCGGTAGGTTATTTACTATAAGTGGCATAAAAACGGCCAAATTTGGAATTGCATTTTCAAAACTGCATCGCCTTTTTCAAAAATTCGGCTTTGCGTCTTCTTGACACTTCAACCTGTGTACCATCGCTCATGAGCGCGAAGCCGCCTTCACCCTGGATATAGGATTGCATCTGTTGCAGGTTGATCAGGTGTGAATTGTGCACGCGGAAAAAGTCTACATCTGTGAGCAGTTCTTCGAATTCCTTGAGTGGCCGCGATACCATCAGGTTCTTCTTATCTGTGAAAAATATCTTGGTATAGTTGCCTGTCGATTCACATCTCACAATATTCTGTACCGGCATAAATACGAGGCCATTGATGGTAGGCAGGGCGATCTTCTTATGAGATTGATGCAGCGTTTTCATGTTTTGCAGGAACACTTCCAGCGGTGAGGAGGCCAGGTCTTTGCCGCGGTTGGCCTGTTTGTCGCGGAATTTATCCAGGGCATCCTGCAACTCCTTTATGCTAAAGGGTTTCAGGAGATAGTCCAGCGCATTGAACTTGATGGCCTTGAGTGCATACTGTTCGTAGGCGGTGGTGAAAATGACGTCGAAGAAGATTTTGTCGAACAATTTGAGCAGTTCAAACCCGTTCTGGTGGGGCATTTCCACATCCAGGAAAACGAGATCGGGCTGTAATTCGTCTACCAGCGTCTTTGCTTCTTTTACGCTGCTGGCCCTGCCGATCACATTTACACCGGGGCACTTTTTCGATAACATGGTTTGCAGGGCATCAATGCAATGTTGCTCATCATCAACGATAATGGCTTTGATATCACTCATGCTTGTAGGATTTAGGCCAGCGTCTGTGCTGGTTTTTAAGCTATTATAAAAATCAAGAGCGGGTTACAGTGATGGATGGACAGTATTGGCGTCTGCTAAAATATAAATTCGGCCGGTAAAATGATCGTCACGCAGGTACCGGCGGCCTGGCCCTGATCATCTTCCAGGTCGGAAACGATCACCCGGGCATCTTTGTTGTTGATCTTCCTGATCAGGTTAATGCGTCCTTCTGTTACTTTCATGCCTACGGAATTGTGGGTCTTTCCTTTCCGTTCTTTAATTTCCATGGCCTTTTTGCGGCCGATGCCATTATCGCGGATGGTGCAGATCAGGCTTCGCCCCTCCAGTTTGATCGCGATCTCCAGCACGCCTTTGTCGGCCAGCTTATGCACCAGTCCGTGCCATATGGCATTCTCTACATACGGTTGCAATATCATCGGCGGGATCAGCACTTCTTCGTCGTTAATATTTTCTCCCAGCCGGATATGGTACTCAAAGATACCATTACATCTCAATGATTCAAGGTCGAGGTACAGGCGCAATGATTCCAGCTCCTTGTTCAATGTTACAAAGGTATGCTGTGTATTGTCGAGTATCAGACGCATTAAGCGGGAGAATTTGGTGAGATAGTCAGATGCCTCCTCCTGGTTATTGCTCCAGATATAACGATGGATGGAGCTGAGCGAATTGAAAATAAAATGCGGGTTCATCTGCGAACGCAGGGAGCGCAATTCCAGCTGCAAGGTTTGTTTATTAGCCTGCAGGTTGCGGTGCCGGATATAGAAAAAGCCGCCTACTATCATCATCAGCAGAAAGGCCGCCAGCGCGAAAGTGAATACCACATTACGTTTGGTGCGCAGCTCCCCCAGCGCCTTGTCGTGTTCCAGCGTGCGGATCTGGTTATCTTTCAGGTCCACTTCGTAGATGGTTTGCATCTGGCTCAGGGCCATTGCTGATTTCTCATCGAGTATGCTGTCTTTATACTGTAATGATTTTTCTGTTGCCTCCAGCGATTTACGGAAATCGCCGCTGCGTTTATAATCATTGGCCAGTGCCTTGTAAGCCTCCATGAGCGTGGATTTGAAGCCCCAGTAGGTGCTCAGGTCAATGGATTGCTGGATGTATTGCCGGGCTTCTTCGTATTTGTCCTGGTCGCTGAGCAACTTGCCGATATTGAGATAGCTTTCGGCGATATGTACCTTGTCGTCTACCTTGTCATTCACTGCCAGGGCTTTTTTAAGGTAGTCCATGGCCGTATTGTAGTCTTTTTTCTCTTTATAGGCGGAGCCGAGAGAATTATAGCAGATCACTATACCAACAGGATTATCGATCTTCTGGTTCACTGCCAGCGAACTTTTATAATACTGGATGGCATGATCCAGTTTATGCAGGCCCTGGTAGGCGTAGCCCAGGTTGCCCAGGTTGATGGCCACACCGAGGTCGTTGTTGCTTTCCTGTTCCAGCTTCAGGGCGCGCTGGAAGCGCTGGATGGCGTCTTCATATTTTTCGGCCGACAAAAAAATATTCCCGATACTGTTAGTGGCCACGCAAATATTCCTCACATCATTGATCGCTTCAGCGATCTGCAAGGCGCGGAAATGATAGTCGAATGCTTTTTGCAGTTTATCGAGGCGGCGGCAATCCACGCCGGCATTGTTGAGCGAAAGGCTCATCAGCAGCGAATCGCGGGCTTCTTCCGCAAATTTGATCGCGCGCTCGTGATAGTCTTCCGCAAGAATGTATTGAGATTTATTTCTTTTGTTGGTACCCAGCTCATTGAAGACGAGCGACAGGCCCCTGGCATCTTTGAGGTGTTGCGCCAGAGAGATGGCATCGAGGTAAAAGAGGTTTTCTGTTTTGTGCGAGTCGAAATAGCGTGCGGCAATTTTTCCTTTTTGCAGCAGCAGTCTTACTTTGGCGGTATCCCGCGGCAGCTGCCTGACAGAATCCAGCAAACGGAAAGTTTGCACAGAGTCCTGTGCCAGCGCACCCATACCTATTCCCAGCAGAAAAAGCAGGATTATACTACATACTGACCTGGTTGACATCAGTAGCAATATAGAAGAAATTTTTGAGAATATGAGCGAAGGTTGTCTGGCTCAGGATTTAAGGATTGAAAGGATTACCAGGATTTTTTTTCAGGATTAATAAAGATTAAAGAAGATTGAGGAGAAGATCTTCGCGACGGTAGCCCTTGAAGCGCTCAAAGCGCTTCAAGGGCTTGAACCTCGTTGATCTTCTCCTCAATCTTCTTTAATCTTTATTAATCCTGAAAAAAAATCCTGGTAATCCTTTCAATCCTTAAATCCTGAGCCAGACAACCTTCGCGCTATGCGCCAATATTCTTCTCAATAATACCCAGCAGCGTTTCCACGCTCTTACCACTCCGCAGCTGGTCGGCGGCGGTATGCTTCACGTAGTCCAGCAGGCGGGGGATGGAGGAGGATGCCACATGCATGCGGGTATCAGAAGAGGCGTAGTAGATGAGGACGCGGCCGTTGTCGTCGGCGATCCAGCCATTGCAGAAAAGCACGTTGGATACGTCGCCGATGCGCTCTTCTCCCTGCGGCGCCATAAAGTAACCGGCTGGTTTGGCAATCACTTTGGTGATGTCGTGCAGGTCGGTGAGGAACATGTAGAGCACATAACGCAGGCCGGCGGCGGTGTTGCGCACGCCATGGGCGAGGTGCAGCCAGCCTTCGGAAGTTTTCAGCGGCGCAGGCCCCTGGCCGTTCTTCAGCTCACTGATGGTGTGATATTGACGCGGGTCGATCACCGTTTCAGTGCTTACCACCGGATGGGTAATATCTTTCGTATAGCCGACAGCGATACCTCCGCCGGAACCGGCTTCGATGAAATTGTCCTGCGGACGGGTATAAAAGGCGTATTGACCATTTACAAATTCAGGGTGCAGCACCACGTTGCGTTGCTGTGGCGAAGACGTGATGAGGTCCGGCAAGCGCTCCCACTGTTCGAGGTCTTTAGTACGCACGATACCACATTGCGCGATGGCCGACGACATATCGCCCGGAGGCGCCTGCGGGTCTTTGCGTTCTGTACAGAAGAGGCCATATATCCAGCCATCGGCATGTTCGGTAAGGCGTATATCATATACGTTCACATCGGGCACCTCGGTTTCCGGCAATGCTACCGGCGTGTTACGGAAGCGCCAGTGCTGAATACCATCGGCACTTTCAGCGATCGCAAAAAATGATTTGCGGTCAGC
Organism: Chitinophaga vietnamensis; assembly: GCF_902167635.1. Lineage (GTDB taxonomy): Bacteria > Bacteroidota > Bacteroidia > Chitinophagales > Chitinophagaceae > Chitinophaga > Chitinophaga vietnamensis. The sequence continues at coordinate 869,239 of NZ_CABHMS010000001.1, read as the reverse complement.
GCCTTCTACACGTACCATCATAATATAGCGACCCTGCCATTTCATCGCTCCTGCATTGAACGTAGCGTTGATGCCGAAACGTTCCATACAGTAAGGATTGGTGGCCGGGTTCAGGTCGTAACGCCATGAAAGAGGGGTATGCGCCGCTGTGAGCACCGGATAGCGATAGCGCTCATATATGCCATTGCCCGGAAGTATCGGTTCATTGCGCAATTGAAACAGTTCCTGTTGCGCTGCTTCCAGCTGCTGTAGCCTGCTTGAAAAAATCTCGCTCGTTGTCATATTTTATTTACTCATCATTGTTTATTCAGGTGATCCCACCAGGTCTTTTTCAGCACGAACAGCATCACTAGCAATATGCCGGCGGTGATGAAGAAAGGTTGCTGCTTTTGCAATACGAGGTACATGGGCAATACCATCAGGCAAAGCTGTGCAATGATCCCGATCACTACGTTGAGCATGTCGCGGCTGAAATTTTGATTGGGGGCAATCGCCGGATCTTCCTGCCTGAGCTTTTCCAGCACCGGTTTCCAGAAGCCCCATGGGCGTATGTTGTAATAGAATTGCTTTAATACTTTTTCTTCCACCGGCGGCGTGGCAAGGGCGCCGGCCACACAACCGATCAACGATACCAGTAATATCACCGGGAAATAATAGAGATTAAGACCTGTGAAGATGTAAGGACAGATCAATGCGGCGGCAATACCTGCCAGCATTCCCCAGAAGAAACCGTAGCCGTTGAAACGCCACCAGTACCACTTCAATACGTTGGCCGCTACATATCCGCCCCAGAGGCCGGATACCAGCCATTGCAATACGCTGTTCACATCTTTCGCAAATACCCCGATGATGATACTGATCACCACCACCAATATCCCCGAGAGATAGTTAATGCTGCTGATACGGCGATTGCTCGCCTGCGGATTGATATATTTGAGATACACATCATTGAGGATATAAGCCTGTGCGGCGTTCAGCGTGCCGGCAAAAGTGCCGATAAACGATGCCAGCATACCCGCCACCAGCAAGCCCATCACGCCAACGGGTGCAAAGCTGCTGATAGCGGCTGGTAATATCTTCTCAAAATCTATATGGTCGCCGGTTTTTAAATTCAGCTGGTTATAGTAGATCAAGCCCAGTACCGCGAAACCGATGATCATCAGGTAACGTACCGGCATCAGCACGATGGATACAAAACCGCTCATCCTGGCGGCATCCTGCGGACTGCGGGTGGATAATATTTTCTGCATGTCGTAATTGGGCGCAGGGCCGGCAAGACTTACCAGCACGCCTTTGAAGAGCATCATCATGAAGAAAGCGCCGAAAATCGTATAGCCGTCGCTGTTAATTTTGTTATTCACCTCGGGGATGATGCGGCTCCAGTCGAGGTTCAGTTTCCAGCCAAAGAAAGGATTAAACCACCCTTCCGGCACATTCAATGCATGTACGGCCAGCGCGCGCACCGCAATCACCGCGATGATCACAGCGGCCACCGTACGGATCACATACTGCACCACATCTGCCCACACAATACTGCTCATACCGCCAAGGATGCTGTAGAATACGGCAAACAGCGCAAAGGCCACACCATACAGATGTGGTACATACGCCGGCTGCACCGTAAAAGGAACGTAAGGCGCAATATTTTGCCAGGGGATAAATATTTCCATAAACTTGCCCAGGCCGATGAAACCGTATGCCATAAAGCCCAGGCAACTGATCAGCGCAAAAACAACGGTGATCGTGTGTGATAAAGCCGCATCGCGGCCATTGCCAAAACGTGTGATGATCCATTCGGCGCCGGTGCTCACATTAGACTTCCGTAGCCAGGCCGATATAAACACCATCATGAACACCTGGTTGAAGATCGGCCACAGCCAAGGGATCCAGATGCTCTTCATGCCATAAACAAAAGTGAGCGTCACCAGCCACATGGTGCCGGAGATATCGAACATGTCAGCCGCATTCGACAAACCTAACATATACCAGGGCAATGACTTACCCCCAAGCATATACGCTGTTTTGTTCTGCTTTGCTTTTCTTCTTAACAATAAACCTATCAGAACGATCACGCCCAGATAGATACCAATAATGATCCAGTCGATTAATTGCAGCATATTCTTGTAATTAGAAACTACAAATTAAACATTACGGCCGATGGCCGTAATGTTTAATTTGCAATCCTTAATTATTGTTTGTCCCACCATACTCTCGTGAGATAATCATCTTTACCCATGCGGGACACCGCGTCGTTGATATTTTTCCCGTTAGTGCTGTATTCAGACAACAGGTAAGTGAACCTGCGCGGAATCGTGCCATTGGTGAGGTTGCCGGGGAAGTTCGTTGGTGTAAGCACCGGGTAGCCGGTGCGGCGCCAGTTTGCGAAGGATTCCCAACCATTGAGGAAAGTAGCGATCCAGTATTGGGTGCCGATCGCTTTCAGCTGGTCGGCGCTGGTGGCCGGAAACGGATTGGCGTCCAGGTATTGCTGGATGGCTGCATCGCTGATCACACCGCCTGCGCCATAGAGCTTCTGCTGCTGCATGGAGCTGGTCACCGCCTTGGCGTAGTAATCTGCTGCATTGCCGGAGGTCCAGCCTTTTACCACTGCTTCTGCCAGCATCAGTTGTACTTCCGCATTGGTGATGAAGAAAGTAGGCGCGGTGGGTTGCAGGATCACATTGGTATTGAGCGTAGAGAAGCCCTGGAGGCTGTCACCCGGGAACTTCGCAATGAAGCCGGATTGATCCAGGCCATTAGGCAGGCCTTTCTGATGCGCCAGTGCGGTATCGCCGGTTTTCAGGCTGGCGTATACGGCCCTGCGTGGATCGTTCGTGTTGATGAGATAATCCAGGAAAGTTTTGCTGATCTTGATTTTCGTATCAGCGAGATTATAGCTGGAAAACGTATAGGCGATCGCGTTCATCTGGGCATTACGGTCGCCGGAATGTCTCATGTAGCAGATATCGTCATTGGTCTGCATCACGCCGCCGTTGATGGCTTTCAAAGCCCACTCTTTGGCTTTGGCAGGATCTTGTTTTTCCATGCGGAAAGCCAGTCGCAGCATGAGGGAGTAAGCCAGTTTTTTCCAGCGGGCGATATCGCCGCCGTATGCCAGGTCAGCACTGCCGAGTGGCTTTTTGCTGGCATCAAATGCAGCGGCAGCTTCTCCCAGCTCTTTCAACATATCTCCATAAATATCCTGTTGTTTATCATATACCGGAAAGAAAACGCCACCTGTATACCCCTGGCCTGCATTAAAATAAGGCACATCGCCATAAGCATCAGTGAGGCGCTGGAATACCAGCACGCGCCAGATGCGGGCGGCGGATTGCAGGTTTACCTGGCTGGCATCTCCCTTGATCGCATCTGCCAATTGCGACAGATTGATCACCGCATTGTTGTATGTTGCTTCAAAGAGATTTCCACAGTTATCATTCTTCAGGTATTTATCTCCTTCTCCTCCATCCAGCGTTTCAGTGGATGCCAGCTGTTGCACGAGCATCATAGAGAAAGAGAGATTGGTACGCCGCACCGTGCCTCTGTCGAGCGTGGCAGAAGAGAGCTGCACATTGCTCAGCATCGTAGCAGGTGGTATGCTGGTATTGCTGTTCGGGTTCTTGTTCAGGTTCTCCAGGTCTTTGGTGCAGGCAGTAGCCATCAACACCAGCGACGCGCCTATATATGCTAAATATTTTCTTTTCATAATTTTTCTTTGAGAGATGAATGATTAGAACTTCACACCGAGATTGAATCCGAAGCTGCGGGTAGCGGGCAGTCCCAGCATTTCAAAGCCCTGGTTGTTACCAGTAGAGTAGGCTGATTCAGGATCTACCACCGGCACTTTGGAATAGATGGTGAGCAGGTTACGCGCTACAAAAGACAAGGACACCGACTGGAAGGCAGAACCCTTGATCCAGCGCTGTGGCAGGTTGTAGCCCAGTACTACCTGGCGCAGTTTCACGAAGCTGGCATCATATACAAACTCTTCTGTGATATTGTTAGCAACAAACTTGTAATAGGTTTCTGCGGATACATTTACAGTATTGGCTTTACCATCTTCTGTTACTCCTTTACCAACGATACCGCCTTCACGGCCAGGCAATGTAGCTTTGGCCAAACCTTGATACCAGGCGAGGTTGTTGGTGCCGGAGAACAGCTTGCCGCCGAATTTACCGTCGATGAGGAAATCGAGCGACCAGTTCTTATAAGTTAAGGTATTGGAGAATCCCATTGTCGTAGGTGCGATACCGTTACCCAGTTTCCTGATGGCGCCCACTTTCGGTAAACCGTCAGCGCCGTACACAATGTTGCCGCTGTTGTCACGTACATAAGTAGTTCCTTCGAGGATGCCGAAAGGCTGACCTACCTGCATGTAAGTGTAGGAAGGTACGCCGCCATCGCCCCAGAGACCGGAACGGTTCTGGCCCAGCTGACGGGAAGTAGCGCCATCGCTGAGCGCTTTCACATTGCTCTTGTTGTAACCGAGGTTGTAGCTGGTTTGCCACTGGAAGTCTTTAGTTCGTACAGGCGTTCCAGTTAGTAACAGTTCAACGCCGGTATTACCGATCTTGCCGGCATTCACACGGGTGCCATAAAAACCGGAAGTGATAGAGATGTTGGAATACAGGATCGCATCGGTTACCTGGCGGCTGTATACGGCCAGGTCGATACCCGCGCGGCCATTGAGGAAGCGGGCTTCGATACCACCTTCATAGGTAGACGTAAGCTGCGGGTGCAACTTGCTGTTAGGCAGGTCGGAGCTACCAACGGTGCCCAATGGCTGACCGAAGATAGAATTGTTGAAACCATAAGTCATGCCCAGCTGGTACGCATCAATATCATTGTCGCTACCGGTTTGCGCCCAGGAGCCTCTGATCTTGGCAAAGCTGATCCACTCGGGCAATTTCACGGCATCAGACAGTACGAAACTGGCGCCTACGGAAGGATAAAATATGTTGTTGTCTTTTGGATTCAGGGTAGAGAACCAGTCGTTACGACCAGTGAGCGTCAGGTAGAAATAGTTGTGGAAGCCCAGTTCCGCTGATCCAAACACAGAGTTGATCTGTTTTTCCGTACGGTTATAACCGCCGGAATTGGTAGTGGTGTTGCCGATTGCATAGAAATAAGGCACCACAAATTTATCGCCATTGGCGGAAGTGCTGGTGTATTTACGTTTCATGGTATTACCGCCCACGAAAGCATTCAAAGACCAATCTTTATTGAAGGTACGGTTGTAACCGGCCATCAGCTGGGCATTGAACTCACCGCGGTAATTATTGCTTTCAGAGATGCTGCCTGCAGGATAGAAACCTACGCCGCTGGGCCATACGCCTTCTGCATTGCGGTAGTTGAAATCGGTGCCGGTGAGGAAGCGCGCATAGAAGTGTTCATCGAAATCATATTTGATATCGGCAGAACCAATGAAGCGATCGTCACGATTGTAAGACGGTGTTTCGTAGGCAACAAAATACGGGTTTGCCCAGTAGTTATTGGTTGTCCACAGGTTTTCACCGCCATCAGGTTTGCGTGCGGTTCTCCAATCGCGGATATCGTAGTTGGTAGGCATGAGATACGCAGCCACGGCGGCATTGGAGGTATAGTCGTTGAGCATGGGCCTGTTCCGGGCTTTCTCACGAACATATTGTGCATTCAAGGTAGCCGTGAGGTGCTTACCGAGCCTGGCATTGGTATTCAGTGTGAAGTTATTTCTGCGGATGCCGGAGTTAGGCATGATATCGTGGTTGTTCATATCAGCGAAGGAGAAGCGGAAGTTGAGGTTTTCGCTACCACCCAGCAGGGCCACGGAGTTGGTGAAAGTATTGCCGTTTTTGTAGAAATGTTTCACGTTGTTTTTAGCGGCGGAGTAAGGACGCAGTACGCCGTCGCCCTGGATCACCGGTGTGCCGTCGAGTTTGGCGCCCCAGCTGCCACGGCCCATTTCGAGGGCTTCCTGCGCAGTGGTTGGTTTTTTGCCGCCGGTACCGATACCATATTCGTATTGATAATCTTTCGCTGTTTTATCGATCGCACTTTCGATGCTGTAAGTGCTGTTTACTTCCACACCAATGCCTTTGCGGGCCGTTCCTTTCTTGGTGGTGATCACGATCACGCCGTTGGAAGCGCGCGCACCGTACAAAGCCGCTGCGGTATTACCTTTCAGCACGTTGATAGATTCTACGTCGTCGGGGTTAATGCTGCTGATACCATCACCGCCATCAGATCCGCCGTACATGTCATTGATGGTACCGCGGTTGTCAGATACCATCGGGATACCATCGATCACGTACAGGGGCTGACTGCCGCCAAAGTCGCCGCCACGCATGGTGATACGGCTGGAGCCCATGGCGCCGGTCACCGGTTTGGTAACGCTCACACCAGCTACCTTACCCTGCATACCCCACATGATGTTGGTTTCGCGGGCTTTGGTGAAGGATTCGCCTTTCACTTGCGTGATGGCGTATCCCAATACTTTATTTTCTTTTTTGATACCCATGGCTGTTACCACCACATCGCTCAGCTGTGTGAGCTGTTCGTGGAGTTGTACGTCCACAGCGGTTTTGCCGCTTACGGGCACTTGTTGTGTTTGATAACCGATAATGGAAAACACCAACACATCTGTTGGTTTGGTTGCGATCTTGTACTTACCGTCGGCGGAGGAGAGTACGCCGGTAACGGTGCCTTTTACAGATACGGAAACGCCAGGTAAAGGTTCATTTTTTTCATTAGTAACACTGCCGCTCACCTGTAACTGCTGTGCAGACACGGCTCCTGTGGCCGCTAACAGGAAGAGGATTAAATAACCCGCATGCAGTATTTTTTTTTGTAGAACTGACGGGATACTGTTTGAATGCATAGAGCGATGTTTAATGGAATGAATAAAATTGGCTGCTGTCTTTGATTTGAATGCTCCTGCAGTGCCCTTTGGTTGATTTTTTTCATAACGATGGTGACTGCATCAGAACAGGTTCAAAAATATCAGATATGCGAACACAACACCGATACTTTTTTATCCCATCTTTTACAAAACAGACAAGGATGAAAAAATATTCTTCACATGATTATTTGAAAATCCCAGTAAATACAATAATATTGAAGAAAGAAGAAGGCTTAACCCGCTTGGCCACCACACCAATACTTTTAATACATAATTATACTATCTTTTCACAGCTGAAATAGTATTAAACATGCGTAAAACTCATGCCTATAAAGAGATCACGCCGCTTACCGAGAACGATTGCTTCATGATCTTTTCCCGTGTGAAGAACTGTTTTAATTTCCCCTTACACTACCACGAAGAATTTGAGCTGAACTTTATCATGAACGCCAAAGGCGCCCGGCGCATCGTAGGCGATCACATGGAAGAGATAGACGAGCTGGAACTCTTGCTGGTAGGGCCTAACGTAGAACACGTATGGTTGAATCATCAATGTAAAAGTGAACAGATCACAGAGATCACGATACAATTCCACTCCCAACTGCTCGACGCCAAACTGCTGCGCCGCAACCAGCTGAGCTTCATCCGCGGCCTGCTAGAAAATTCCAGCAAAGGCATCTCCTTCTCCCGCGAAGCGATACAAACCCTGAAACCCAGGCTGCTGGCGCTGCCGCAAAAAACGGGCTTCGACTCGGTACTCGAACTCTTCTCCATTCTCCACGATCTCTCCATATCCCGCAATATGCGTGTACTCAGCAATTCCCCCGCGGAATCGCTGAACAACTACAACAGCCGGCGCATAGAAAAGGCTTTCGAATACATGCAGCAGCACTTCGACAAAGAGATCAGCCTGAACGACCTCTCGAAACATGTGAACATGACACCGGTATCCCTCAGTCGCTTCATTAAAAAACGTACAGGCAAAACCTTCATCGACAGCCTCAATGAAATCCGCATCGGTCACGCTTCACGCATGCTGATCGACACTACCCACTCCGTGTCTGAAATATGCTACCAGTGCGGCTTTATGAACCTGTCTAACTTCAATCGCATCTTCAAGAAAAAGAAAGGAAGCACGCCCTCCGACTTCAGAAAAAATTTTGCAGGCACACGCACATTCATATAGTTTCGCGCAAAGATCGCGAAGGAGCAAAGGCGCTAAGGCGCGCTCCGCGCGCAGATAAGTACCCCTTTGCAATCTTCGCTCCTTTGCTCCTCTGCGAGAAAAAAGCGAAAGGGCGAAAGACTTCGCCCCTTCTTCCTATTAACCGAATACACCTACTGAAAATATGGAACAGCGATGGCTTGCCATGCCATTCCACATTAAGGTTATACCAATAGCAGCCGGTTTACTGCCACGGCGTTTATAGACAGATTAATTCAATATGCTTTTCGGATGGATAAGGTTGGAGATGAAAAACCGCGCTGTAGCAATTACCTACAATGGTTTAACACACAAACAAAATATAGCAGGAAATTCTTCAGGATGTGGAAAATTATCGGGATATCATCCGCTTCAATACACGGACAAAGCAAATGTATAAAACACTTTTAATAAAAGAAAATATTATTTCATGAAGAGTGCGCCATAATTGCGTCTTCAACCCACTGCATCACCAGTTCCAGCTGGTCTTCGAGGTTTAACTGGCTGTTATCCAGTATGATAGCGTCATCCGCTTTTCTGAGTGGGCTAACCTCGCGGTTGGCATCAATATAATCACGTAGTTCGAGGTTCTTCTTCACCTCTTCAATGGTGATATTTTTGTTCTTTTCGTAGAGCTCTTTGAAGCGGCGTTCTACGCGCACGGCAATATCTGCCGTCATAAATATTTTCAGTTCTGCATGCGGGAACACCACGGTACCAATATCCCGGCCATCCATCACAATGCCTTTGCGGGCGCCCATTTTCACCTGCTGCGCCACAGCAAATTCACGCACTTCCTTCACCGCAGCTACCTCGCTTACTTTTTCCGCTACGATCATTTCACGGATGAGATGTTCTACATTCTCATCATTGAGATACATTTCAGATAAACTGGTGAGCGAGTTGGGAACAAATTCCAGGTGAATATCTTTCAAAGCCGCTACCACAGCCGATGTAGAGAGCCAGTCGATACGATTCTGAAGAAAATACAAGGTAATAGCACGATACATGGCGCCGCTGTCGATATACACATAATCCAGCTTCCTTGCCAGTTGCTTGGCCAGGGTGCTTTTGCCACATGAAGAGTAGCCATCGATCGTGATGATGATTTTTTTCAAAGTCGTCGTTTTAAATATTGATACTGCCTACAGGAAGGACGATACAAAATTGACGCAATTCTTTGAAAAAAGCAAATCGGGAGCCTGCAGCGCATCAGGGTCAAAGACCTTATTGCACTACAATGACCTTGCAGGTGTAAGCCACCGTCATCATGTCTTTGTGATACAGCACCAGGAAATAGGCGCCGGCAGGCAGGTTGGAGATGTCCACATCGCCATCACGCTCAACAGGGTATTGGCGCATTACCTGGCTCCAGGTATCACGGAGTTGCAGAAGCAATGCCCCACGGATACCGCGGATCCTCACCTTGAACTTACCATTGTTCGGGTTCGGGAATACATCGATCTGCACGAATGGCGGCACCGCCCTTACTTCAGAGTACACGATCTTGCCGTTGCGGCCTACTGCTTTGATACGGTAATAGGTCCAGTCGTCATAATCGTTGAAGTCCTGGTAGGTATAGCCGAGCGGGCTGCTGCTATTGCCATTGATGGCTTTGGTGGGCACGGTCGCTATTTTGGTGAAGGTCTCTTCTCTTTCGTAGCGGCGTTCCACTTCAAATTGGAGGTTGTTCACTTCGCGGCTGGTGGTCCAGTCGAGCTGCACCTTCTCCGGCGCTATGCGATAGGCTTCAAAGCTCAGGAATATTGCTGGCAGTGCTTTTGAGGCCATGGACATTTTTGTGAAATATTCGTTGGCGCCCAGGTCGGGGAAATCTCGCAGGTGCATCGTAGCAGGCTGCGACAAGGGCGATGTGGTTAAAGTGCCCGCCAGCGGCCTGTTTATAACATAGGAGATGTTATCCCATATGCCGCCGGTAAAGCGTGTGATGTAGCTGCTATCGCGCGAAGCCGCGTAGGCAGGCAGTTCATCTTTGTCTTCATGTTGCAGGATCACGCTCACCTGGCCGCCGGTATTGTCCGCGCGGCGGATGTTCCAGGTCCTGTTCACAACGCTGTCGGTATAGGCGGGGCCGCCGGTAGCCAGCGTATACACGCTGTCAAACGCGCGCACGCCGAAATTATCTGTAGCGCCATTCAGCAGAATGGCGGCAGGTGCATAACTATTGTCATCTGTACCTACAGGGAAGATTACTTTGTTAGCGGCATAGTTGATACCCGCCCGGTAGAGGGCGCCGCCGGCAAAGCCTTTGCCATTCACCACGAAGCGGCTATCGTTGAAACCCGTAATGGTGCCGGGTGTCCGCTCACCTACCTGTAAGTTCCAGCCATTGAGATAGATGTGCCCATTGCTGAAATGCAGGTTATTCCTGATTTTCAGATCGCTGAGGTCATCCAGCAACAGCCCTGCGGCATTGCTGATCTCCAGGTTCGGGAAACTGGGGCCCTGCTTGGCAACGATGCTATATCCGCCAAATACCCGCTGCTGGCCAATATTGCCATAGAGCGGATTAAGTGGACTGAACAGGAATTTACCGCCGGTACCGGAGATACCATCCGCACTTTCATCCGGCAACGTAGAGCCGTTGCCGTTAGTCCACTGTTTACTGAGGAAATAAAGGATCGCGCCCGGGTAGGAGCCCAGCTTGCCATCATTGGTTACATTGCTGAAGATACCGATATAAGTATTGGAAGATACCCACACTGAGCCACCAGCGGGAATGTACACTCCCTTCTGTGCAAAGGCGGAATACCAGCCTGTCAGCAAAAAAATCAATATGGCAATAGATGATCTCATTAAAAAATTATCAGTTTATGGTATACCACCTGCTACCGTTAGATTGCAACACATACTTAGCGCCTACAGTACCAATTGTTAAACTGGTGGCGTTTGCCGTATCAAACAGGGTACCGCTGATAGTGACAGTATTTGTTCCTATTCTTTTAATGATATACACACGCCCCTGGTTAGTTGCATCCGGTGTGGGCAAGGTGATAGTAGTATTACCACTTACCAACACCGTATAATCATCATCCGCCAACGTTGTACTACCGGTGACTGTTCTGATGTTATAGGCAACAGAACCATTTACATCCAAAGTGGCTGTTGGCGTATTATTACGGATACCCAGCTTTCTGTTGCCGCTATCCCAATAAAGATTGCTGGCATCCTGCGCTACCTCCGTGGTAGCGTCGTAGGTCTGGTTGGCAAACATTAGTCCTCCATTGGTGAATACATTACTTCCCAACGTTGTCACCACCTTATACCAGGGATTGGACGGATTATCTGTCAGTGGTTGTGCGATGCCGGCCCACTCTTTTAATGCCAAAGTATTTTTATCAAAGTATAGCTGTGTGGTAAACTGGTTACTGCCCAGATTATATTGAAACGCCAATATGCTCCATGCAAAAGCGCCCGTAGGGCCAGTATTCAAAGACACGGCGCCCGAGCTGTTCACTTTGCCCCAGGGGCCACGCCAGATCTTCATCCTGTAAAGCGGGTCCGGCGCATCAGCGGTAGCAGGGTCTGTTGATGTCATGTTACCATAAGAAGCGCCACCAGCCATGGTTTGGCCGGGCAGGAACATATTTCTTGCTGCACTCCATTTCAATACATCGCCGTCGCCAGGCACGCTGTCCAGCACCGATCTGCTTTGTAATTTATTAGCGTTCCAGATGCTCTTTGAACTATCCACACTGATCGTCCACGAAGGATTGGCAGATAGATTTTGCGTAATGGCAGGATTCATTGCCATCACACCGGAACCGGGAACAATAGAAATTTTGTTGGGGATGTCTGCAGCTACTAAGGTCCGAAACGCAGGCGCAGCATTGACGCCGGAAGTTGGCCCGGCAAAAAAAGTATTGGCAGCCTGCGTAGCGAGCGTACCGGTTAAGGTGCCGGTAGTGGTAACAGGGCTGTTAGTAACAGTAAAAATATTAGGTAATGACAGCCCCACGGAAGTCACGCTTCCGGCGCTGGCAGGCGCTTTGGGCGTCCAGGAGGTACCGTTGTAGGTTAATACGTCGTTGATATTGGGAACAGTGGTAGCAATGCTTTTGCCTTGCAACTGGTTGGCATTCCACAAGGCATTGGTATTATCTGCATTGATCGTAAAAGTGCGGTCGGCGCTGAGGTCTTGCGTAACCGTAGTAGCGGCCGTGATACCAGTGCCGGCGCTGATCGTAAGCTTGCGGCCCAGCGGCGCATAAAAAGCGGCATAGTCGCCGGTGGCGGGGATGATATCGCCTGTACGTGTATTGAATGAGGTGACACCAGTGTTAGCGATCGTACCGTTGGTAATACTGATTCCCGTACCGGCAGTGATGTTACCGAAATCAGCCACTTTGGTCCATGCGCCATTTTTCTTGAGATACAAACTCTTTTCTGTGGCATCATCCACAAATACGAACATCCCATCCACAGAACTGAAGAGATTACCACCGCTCAACAGCTGTGCTTTGGTAACGCGGGGCATCAGCAGCCCCTGGTTGTTGCTGTTCAGCTCCAGCAGCGCATCTTTCGAGAGCTGGTAAGGGTTAGCGCCCAGCTTTAGCTGCTGTGCATACAACTGCATAGATATCATGGAAGCAACTCCCGCTAACAGGGAACTGCATAAAAAGCGAAACTTCATACCTGACAATTACATGGCGAGGGATCCCGCGATCCGGGAAACATATAACGTGGAAGCATAAACGCTACTCAACAGCGTTTATACTTCCACGTTATATACATTATTTCTTGATGATGTACCAGTTGGTACCGTCTGACTGCAAAGTCACGTAGGTCCAGTCGTTATAGATAGGATAGTTAGCGCCGCCTTCGATCGTACCACTCTGCGGTTTGATCAGTACGCTGTTAACCAGGCCGCCACCTATCTTTTTGATGGTAACGATCCTTCCTGTTTTAGTACTGGCAGGCAATGTGATGTTCACCACTGGCGCGCCCGGGTTTACCAGTACGGTATAGTCGGCGTCTGTGAGGGTATAGTCAGCTGTTTGTGTGGTAATGCTCATGGAAACAGAACCAGCTACCTGCAAGGTAGAGTTGGCGAGGTTGGTGGTATCACCTACCATCACCGTACTTTTAACAGACAGGTTATTGGCCAGGCGTTTGTCGCCGGCGAAACTCTGTGATTTGTTGGACACCAAACCACCGGCAGCTGAAGGATCTGCATAGGGAGCGTTAACGGTTACGGTGTTGGCAACCGCATCATCTACCACATTAATATCGGTGCCGCTATGCCCGCTGGCAAAGGTTTTGGGCGTAAAGGCCGTAGATGCAAGCGTTCTTTTGATCACATTCTTTGAGGCATCGAGCATCAGCACCGTGAGGTCTGTGTTTGCACCTGCGTTCACTGTACCCAGGTTGGTAGTACCGGTTACCAGCAGGTTATTGTTCAGTTTTGCGTCGCCATTGATGGTGGCGCCGCCGCTGATGGTAGCACCACCTGCTACAGTAACGCCGTTGTTCAATGTAGCAGCACCATTAATGGTAGCGCCGCCCGCCGTGATATTGAGACCGTTGTTACCGGTGATATTACCGGTAAAAGTCTTATCGCCGGCAAAAGTTTGTGCAGTAGTGGATACGCCACCCGGAGTGGTAGCTGTGGCTGCATTCAGCGCGATGGTCGGATTGCCGCTACCGTCAGTACCCAGTGTCAGACCTTCAGCGGTGCCAGTACCTAAGAATGCATTTAATTTCAACGCTTTCCCTGCTGCAGCATTAAACTTGATCCAGTCGTTCTTCGTCAGCAAACCTATGGTCTTGGTACCATCCTGTGTAGCAATACTCAGTGTATGCGTGCCCGTAGCAGTGACCGTATTAAATGCATAACCGCCGGCAGCGCCGTCTGTATTATCAGTATTGATGGTTTGTGAGGTTACCTTGGAACCATTGATAGAGGCGATCGCATCGTTGAAAGCTGCGGTAGACAAGGGTCTTACAAACACCTTACCGGTAGCGTCAATGATGAGGGCAGTCATCTCGGTGTTGGCAGCAGGAGTAAGTCCGGGGATGTTCACATTGTTGCTAAGAGTTACCTTGTTGCTGAGTGTCACGTTGCCGTTATCGATCCGTATACCTTCCACGTTGTTGCCTCTCATCACAAAGGGTACGTTGTTCACGCTACCGATAAATTGTTTGGTAGCATCAGTGATGTAGTTACCCAACAGGTCCCAGGAAGAGCTCCTGGAGGCCATTTGCTGCCAGTTATAGTTGGTTCTGATGTAGAAACCTTCGTTACCGGTTTTTGTCAGATAGATGATCATACCATTCGGCGGATTCAGATTGGTCATGTTGGCCGTATCTGAAATACGCGGCAAGAGGAAACCCTGGCTGTTGGATTCCAGTTCCAGGATGGCCGACTTATTAATATTGGTTGGGTTGTCACCCACCTTCAGCTGGGCTTTGGCCTGTGTTGCTATCAGGACAATACCTCCCAGTAACATACCGCGTAATGCGATGTGTAGAAATCTAGTCATAGATATACGGATAAATAGTTAATATTTTAGCCTTTAGTGACTATTATAGGCATAGAGGACACAAGAATCAATAACATCTTATGTTTTTCAACAATATATACGAATAATCAAATTGGCCTGATTTCGTAAATATTAAATAGTAGAGGTTAAAATTTTATATAGTGCAAAAATAACATATTAATGATAGATGGAAAATGACATAATTATACCATTTTAATTTCAGAAATATGTTCGGAGGTAAAAATCAGGAAATCGATTTCAAAGAGAGAGAAAAAAATGCGGGAAGACAGGGGCATGGCTGGAAAGACAGGATTTAACACCCGGCACGAATGCGATGTAGCCACAGTTAAACGCTCACACTTTGATGTGATGACAACAAAGAAAAAGCCCGCTGGAAGCACTCCAGCGGGCTTTGCTATTAATTTTCAGCGTTTTACTTACGCTTCTGACTTTTCAGACTTACTCTTGGAAGAGTTATTCTTTAAAGTGAATACCAGTTTCTGGTTTTCTTTGTCCAGGTCGGCCACCAGGATATCCCCGTTATGGATGTTCATATTGAGGATCTCTTCTGCTAAAGGATCTTCCAGGTATTTCTGGATGGCCCTGTGCAGCGGGCGGGCGCCAAACTGCTGGTCGTAGCCTTTTTCTGCGAGGAAGCTCTTCGCCTCGTCGGTCAGTTCCAGGCTGAAGCCCAGTGTATTCAGGCGTTTCAGCACGCTCTGCATGGTGATATCGATGATAGTATAGATGTGCTCTTTGGTAAGAGAGTTAAAGATGATCACATCATCGATCCTGTTCAGGAACTCAGGAGAGAAGGTACGTTTCAGTGCTTTTTCGATCACTGATTTGGTGTTCTCTTCTTCGTTGGTCACTCTTGCGCTGGTGGAGAAACCTACGCCGGCGCCGAAATCCTTCAGTTGTCTTGCCCCGATATTGGAGGTCATGATGATGAGGGTATTCTTGAAATCCACTTTACGGCCCAGGCCATCGGTGAGGATACCGTCATCCAGTACCTGCAACAGGAGGTTGTAAATATCCGGGTGCGCTTTTTCTATTTCATCCAGCAGGATTACGGAGTAAGGTTTGCGGCGCACTTTTTCAGTGAGCTGGCCGCCTTCTTCATAACCTACATATCCCGGAGGCGCGCCAATCAAGCGGCTTACGGAGAATTTCTCCATGTATTCACTCATATCGATACGGATCAGCGCATCGTCGGAGTCGAACATGTAGCGGGCCAGGGCCTTTGCCAGCTCTGTTTTACCCACCCCTGTAGGACCGAGGAAGATGAAGGTACCGATTGGTTTTTTAGGATCTTTCAGCCCTACGCGGTTACGCTGAATGGCTTTGGTGACTTTGCTGATTGCTTCGTCCTGCCCTACTACAGCGCCTTTCAGGTCTTCGCCCATGCGGCGCAGTTTATCGCTTTCAGCCTGTACCATGCGTTTCACAGGGATACCGGTCATCATGCTCACTACTTCTGCAATGGCTTCTTCATCGATCGGGTAGCGTTTGTGCTTCACTTCTTCTTCCCACATTGCTTTTGCGCGTTCCAGGTCTTCGCCCAGTTTCTTTTCGGTATCGCGCAGTGCAGCGGCTTCTTCGAAGCGTTGGCTCTTCACTACTTTATTTTTTTCCTGCTTGATATCTTCGATCTGTTTTTCCAGGTCGAGGATGTTCTGCGGAACGTTGATATTCTTGAGGTGTACGCGGGCGCCTACTTCATCGAGCACGTCTATTGCCTTGTCGGGCAGCAGGCGGTCGGTCATGTAGCGGTCGCTCAGTTTCACGCACGCTTCAATAGCATCATCTGTATAGCTCACGTTATGGTACTCTTCATAACGTGGTTTGATGTTGTTGAGGATCTGGATGGTTTCATCCACGCTGGGTGGTTCTACCATTACTTTCTGGAAGCGGCGGTCGAGGGCGCCATCTTTCTCGATATACATGCGGTATTCATCGAGGGTGGAAGCGCCGATGCATTGGAGTTCGCCCCTTGCCAGTGCGGGTTTGAAGATATTGGAAGCATCCAGTGAGCCGGAAGCGCCACCAGCGCCAACGATGGTATGGATCTCGTCGATGAACAGGATCACGTCCCGGTTCTTTTCGAGTTCATTCATGATGGCTTTCATCCTTTCTTCAAACTGGCCACGGTATTTGGTACCGGCCACCAGTGCGGCGAGGTCGAGGCTTACTACGCGTTTGTCGAACAGCACGCGGGAAACCTTGCGCTGTACAATGCGGAGTGCCAGCCCTTCCACGATGGCGGTTTTACCCACACCGGGCTCACCGATCAGGATCGGGTTGTTCTTTTTACGGCGGGACAGGATCTGCGACACGCGCTCGATCTCCTGTTCACGGCCTACAATCGGGTCAAGGCTGCCGCTTTCGGCCAGCTTGGTGATATCCCTACCAAAGTTATCCAGTACGGGCGTTTTGGATTTGGTATTGGTTTGCTTGGCTTTTGACTGGTAGCTTTTTCTCTCGTCTTCAAATTCCTCTTCACCCGGATCATCAAATTCTGCTTTGGGATCAGCAGATTTTACAAAGCCCAGTTCGTTTTTGAAAGTATCGTAGTCCACGTCGAATTGTTGTAAGATTTGTGTACAAACGTTTTCCTTATTCTTAAGAATTGAAAGCATGAGGTGTTCGGTTTCTACCGTTGCGCTTTTGAGGGCCTTTGCCTCGAGAACGGTTACACGAATTACCTTTTCAGCCTGTCTGGTAAGGGGGAGGCTATTGATGTTAGCAATATTTTTCCCCGTTTTATCTTTAACAGCCAATTCTACTTCTTTGCGTAATTCATATAGGTCTACGTTCAAAGCTTGCAGAATCTTTACGGCCGTGCCTTCGCCCTCGCGAATAATACCTAACAGCAGGTGTTCAGTACCGATGAAATCATTTCCCAAGCGTAAAGCTTCCTCCCTGCTGAACGAAATGATCTCCTTAACTTGCGGTGAAAAATTCTGGTCCATTGTGAGAATATTAAATTATAAAAACCCTTACGGGGGCTTGCTTATACAATAATAACGAATAATTCTGATTTACATTATCACGCTATTTGTCGAAATGAAGTTATTCCTTTTTTACCCTTTAACAACTTACACTTTAATAGTATAACAATTATTTTTGTGGTGAATGCGGGTACATCGTGTTAAAAATATTTACGAAGAAAAGGAGGTTTTTGTTCAATCTCTCCGAGGTTAATATTTTATAGGCGGGTTCCCTCTTTAAAATAGATTCTTGTTAAATTGTATAAAACAACGTCCAACGCATGAAATTCAAAATTGATACCAAAGAGAAAATAGTGGTCTTTTGTCCCGAGGAAGATGCTTTGGATGCTAATTTGTCAGCCCCCTTTATAAGTACAATCACTTCCTTACCAGAACTGGAAGCCCGGAACCTCATACTGGATTTGCATCTTGTGAAACGAACAGACGATGCCGGCGTGCAAGCCATTTTAACAGTGTACCGTCAAATGTATGACAATCACCGCTCCTGCGCGATCACAGGCATTAACAGCGAATTAACACAAAAGCTCAAAGCGACGGGCGACGAGCTTCTCAATCTGGCTCCTACGATGGCAGAAGCGATCGACCTCGTGATGATGGAAGAGCTGGAAAGAGAGCTGCTGGACGGTTTTGATGAATAGCTTTTAAATTATTTTTGTGCATGTTTGCGGTTACGATATTAGGAAACAATTCGGCTATTCCCACACTGGACAGGCATCCGACGGCGCAGATAGTTACCTGTAATGATCAGCTGCTGCTGGTGGATTGCGGAGAAGGCACGCAGTTACAGATCGCCAAATACAAGATCAGGCGCAGCAGAATAAGATACATCTTCATCAGTCATCTTCATGGAGATCATTATTTCGGGTTGATCGGGCTATTGAACACGCTCAGCCTGATGGGCCGTACAGAGCCTTTGAGCATCTATGCGCCGCCGGAGCTGGAGCCGATCATCCAGTTACAGCTGGACTGCGCCGGCACGGTGCTACGGTTTGAGCTGTCGTTCATCCCGCTGCTGCCGGGTTATGAAGGTGTGATACTGGAAGATAAAGACCTGGAAGTACGTTGTTTTCCGGTGCAGCACCGGATTTCCTGCTTTGGATTTTCTTTTGAGATGAGGAAGAAGAAGAGAAGGTTGATCCCTGAACAGGCCCGTGCCTACGAGATCCCGGCCGCTTTCTATTCCAGGTTGCAGGATGGTGCGGATTACCAGAAAAAAGACGGCACTATCGTAAAAAATGATTGGGTGACGCTGCCACCTTGCGCGGGCAAGCGTTACGTATACTGCGCAGATACCATCTACGATATAAACCTGCTGCCATGGCTGAAAGGCGCTGACCTCATGTATCATGAAACCACCTATCTCCAGGACCTGGAAGCGCGTGCGGCGGAACGTTATCACAGCACCAGCATACAAGCCGCTTCCCTGGCGGCTTCCGCACAGGTAAGCCGCCTGCTGATCGGACATTTTTCTTCAAAATACACCGAGCTGCAACCCTTCCTGGATGAGACCCGGCCGGTGTTTCCCGCCACAGATATCGCTGAAGAAGGCGTGAGTTATATTATTTAGGGATTTATTGATTTACGGATTTTGTGATTTACGGATTTTGTGATTTACGGATTTTGTGATTTACAGATTTTGTGATTGGAGGGATATCCTTCAATCACAAAATCCGTAAATCAATAAATCCCTAAATATTTAGTAGCGTTTCAAGTAGTCGCCAATCTGGCCGTAGAGCGTGTCTGTTGCGGGTATTACGGGCAGGCGGAATTGATTTTCGACGATGCCGGCATGGCTCAGGAATGCTTTGATGCCGGCAGGATTGTTTTCTGCGAACATCAGCTCATATCCTTCCAGCAGCTTGTTATTGAGCGCGCGTGCGGCGGGCATATCGTTCATCAGGGCGGCCTGGATCATGGCGGAGATATCTGTCGCGAAGTAGTTGGCAGCTACGGAGATGAGGCCATCCATGCCACAGGCTACCTGGGCGAGCGCCAGCGCATCGTCGCCGCTTACCACGAGGAAGTCTTTAGGTTTGTCGCGGATGATCTGCATGCACTGCATCATATCGCCGGAGGCTTCTTTCATGGCGATGATGTTCTCTACTTCGTGCGCGAGGCGCAGCGTGGTTTCGGCGGTCATATTACGGCCGGTACGTGCGGGCACGTTGTAGAGGATGATGGGCTTCGGGGAAGCCGCAGCAATGGTCTTATAATGCTGGAAGATGCCTTCCTGTGTGGGTTTGCTGTAATAGGGCGCTACGCTGAGGATGGCCGCTGCTTCGTCGAGCGGACATTTTTCCAGTCGTTTTACGACGTCCCTGGTATTGTAATCGCCGATGCCCACAACTACGGGCACCCGCTTCGACACCTTTTCGAAAGTGAATTTCATCAAATCCAGCTTTTCATCTGCAGAGAGAGTAGGTGTTTCACCAGTTGTGCCGAGGGCTACAACGTAATTCACACCGCCATCAATCACATAATTGATCAGCTTTTCCAAAGCATTCCAGTCTATGCTTTCATCTGCTTTAAAGGGTGTAACCAATGCCACCCCGGTGCCTTTTAGTTGTTCCATGATTGTAGTTACGAAAAAATAAAATTAGAATTTCGAAGGCCGAAATTCTAATTTTTTATCGTGATTTCTAAATAGTTTTTTAGTGTTCCTCGTAAAAGCCCATGCGGGAAAATTTATCGATACGTTGTTCGATGCGGGTATCGGGATCGATCTTCTTTAATTCCGCGAGTGTTTCTTTGATCCGTTTTTTGAGGATGGTGGCCATTTCATCGGGATTTACGTGGGCGCCGCCGAGTGGTTCGCGCACGATCCCGTCTACCAGGCCGAACTGGCTCATATAGTCGGAAGTAAGTTTCAATTCTTCAGCGGCTTTTTCTTTGAAGTTCCAGCTGCGCCAGAGGATGGTGGAGCAGTTTTCGGGGGAGATCACGGTATACCAGCTGTTTTCGAGCATGAATACCCTGTCGCCGATGCCGATGCCGAGCGCACCGCCGGAAGCGCCTTCGCCGATGATGATGCAGATCACGGGCACGCGGAGTTTCACCATTTCGAAGAGGTTGCGGGCGATGGCTTCGGCCTGGCCGCGTTCTTCAGCTTCGAGGCCGGGATAGGCTCCGGGCGTGTCGATGAGCGTAACGATCGGTTTATTGAATCTTTCTGCGAGCTTCATGAGGCGGAGAGCTTTGCGGTAGCCTTCAGGGTTGGCCATACCAAAGTTCCTGAGCTGGCGCATTTTGGTGTTCACGCCTTTCTGCTGGCCGATGAACATCACTGTTTCTCCGTCCAGGTCAGCAAATCCGCCTACCATGGCTTTGTCGTCTTTTACATTCCGGTCGCCATGCAGTTCCACAAAGTTGGTACACATCTTTTCGATATATGCCAGGGTATAGGGCCTATCAGGATGACGGCTCAGCTGCACGCGCTGCCAGGCAGTGAGGTGGTCGTAGATCTCCTGCCGTGTAGTGGCGATCTTTTGCTCATACTCGTTAACGGTGGCAGAAACATCTACGCCGGACTTTTCCCCATTTTCCTTCAGCTTGGTCAGCTGTTCATATAAATCCGCGATAGGTTTTTCGAAATCCAGGAATTGCATAAATTGAATAAATTGGTTAAAGAACGGTGTAAAGATAGTGCTGAAAAATTTTTTTAAAAAAGATTTGCTTAATTGCAAACTTTGTTACTATCTTTGCAATCCCAAAACGGAAGAGTACAACGGATTGGAATACAAAAAGATAGTAAGTTCTTAGTTATATTTTTTGGAAGGATCAGTAGTTCAGTTGGTTAGAATGCCGCCCTGTCACGGCGGAGGTCGCGGGTTCGAGTCCCGTCTGGTCCGCAAATAACTCTTAAAACCCGCGCTAGTCGCGGGTTTTCTTTTTTTTTCGAGTTTGTAACTTTACCAGATAAAATAGCCACTTTAACTGTAAATCCAATAGCGAACGAGGACTAACTTATTTTCCTAACTTCTCTCTAAAGAAATCAAGCGTTCGACGCCAGGCCAATTCCGCAGCTGCCTTGTTGTAGCGAGGTGTGGTATCATTATGGAAACCATGGTGCGTGCCGGCATAATGAAATACCGTATAGTCCTTACCGTTATCTCTCAACGCTTTTTCATAGGCCTCCCAGCCGCTGTTGATGCTGGCATCTGTTTCCGCATAGTGCAGCTGTAGCGCCGCTTTGATGGCAGGCACTTCTGCCAGCGGCGCCTGTGCGCCGTAGAAAGGCACTGCGGCGAGCAGTTCAGGCACTCTTGCCGCCATCATATTAGAGATCCAGCCGCCGAAGCAAAAGCCCACCACGCCTATATTTCCATTGCATTGCTCCGACGATCTCAGGTATTCAAAAGCCGCGATGAAATCCTCCAGCATATCTTCCGGTTTCCTTTGGCTGTGTAAGGTGCGCCCATCATCGTCGTTGCCAGGATAACCGCCGAGAGGGCTCAACGCATCCGGGGCCAGGCTTACAAACCCTGCGAGCGCTACACGCCTTGCTACATCTTCGATGTGCGGGTTCAGGCCTCTGTTTTCATGCACCACCACGATGCCCGGCAGTTTCCCCTGGCGGCCCGCAGGCAGGCACAGCAAGGCTTTGATGACGCCGCCTCCTTTCGGTGATGGATAGCTGATGTAGGTAGTCGCGATCCGGGGATCATCCGGCCGGATCTGTATGGCATCTTTGTAATCCGGCGTAAGGAAGGCGATGAGGGAGGCCACCGTCCAGCCATTGACAGCATAAGCGGATAATCTCTCCGTAAAATCTTCTTTGCTCAGGCGATGGTGCGCATAATCGTTGTACAGTTCAAATACCTTCGGATCAATATGCTCTTTATCGAGTTTATTCATAGTGATGTGTTTTTCCATTTCACAAATGTAGCCGGAGGAATTCGCTTCTCACTTTACATATGTTGATTGCCGTCTTTTTTCTTCAAGTCTCTCCTGATACGGCTTAACTGTGTGGGCGTGATCCCCAGGTTGGAGGCAAGGTGCTGCAAAGGTATCCTTTTATCTATATCGGGGTAAGTGGCCAGCAGCTTGAGATAGCGGGTGGTAGCATTCTCCATCACCAAAGAAATCTCGCGTTGTTCTTTATCTATGATCCAGTTCTTCTCGAGATATTTAATATAAAATCTTTTAAGCTCATCGTTCTTGTCGATGAGCGCTTTGTATGTACTATACGCTATCCTGATGAGGGTGGTATCTTCGATCGCCTGCAAGGTGAAATCGGAAGGCGCTTGCAGCAGTGCGGAAACAGTTGATCCGGCAAACTGATTTTCCAGGAAGATGCTTTTGTTGTAAGTATTTCCTTCGTTGTCCACAAAATAGGCCACCACAGCGCCTTTGCAAACGAAGTAAAGATGCCTGGATACCTGCCCGGTCTTTAACAGCATCGTTCCTTTGCTCAGCTGATGGAAGCTGATAATATCGTTGATCAGCTGAAAAGCCTTATCCGACAATGGATAATAGGTGCGTATCTTTTCTTTGAACGCTGTTAAATATTTTTCTTCTTCAGTCACGCCTTTGTTTTAGGCAAAGGTACTTCTCTAGCTTCCCAATTCCAGCTGATTTTTGACCAGGTTATAATATTCAAATTTATTTGACACCAATTCCTGGTGTGTGCCTTTCTCCACGATCTCGCCATCTTTGAGTACGATGATCTGGTCTGCATTCTTCACGGTAGACAAGCGGTGCGCGATGATCACCACTGTTCTGCCTTTGAAGAAAGCCTGCAGGCGATCGTGGATGATCTTTTCATTCTCTGCATCCAGGGCGGATGTGGCCTCATCGAAGAAAAGGAACTGCGGGTTCCGGTATACTGCGCGGGCGATCAGGATACGTTGCCGCTGGCCACCGGAAATATCGTTACCGGAAGAACCAATTTTGGTATGCAGGCCCAATGGCAGGCTGTGAATGAAGCCTTCGATATTAGCGATCCGGATGGCTTGTTGCAGGCGTTCACGGTTGATGTGTTCATCTCCACAAACAATATTACGCTCTATGGTATCACCGAAAATAAATCCATCCTGCATCACTACACCGCTATGTTGCCTGAGCCACAGGTGCGGTACATTAGCCAGGTTGTTATTACCAAGCAGTATCTCTCCGGTTACCGGTTCATAAAATTTGAGCAGCAATTTCATCATGGTTGTTTTGCCGCTTCCGCTGGAACCCACAATGGCAGTAACTTTCCCCTGACGGATAGACATGTTGATCCCTTTCAGCACAAATGGCGAGCGGGGACCTTCATACTGAAAGGCCATATTACGTAAGCGGAAATGAAGATTGTCGTTGTTACCTGCATTTTCCAATTCCTGCAAGGTCTGCGGGTCAATGCCCGCTGTGGAGGCCTCTTCTTCAGGGTGATGCTGGATTTCATTTAATCTTTCAAGGCTCAGTCTTGCATCCTGCAAATAGCGGAAGAAGCCCATCAGCTGGCTGATGGGGGCGTTCATTTGTCCAATAATGTAGGACACGCTCAACAATACACCAAGTGTGAGATGGCCTTTTACTACCAATGAAGCAGCCATAAATGTGACCAGGATATTCTTCACCTGGTTGAGCAGCTCAAAGCCGGTAACCTGTGCCTGGTTTAACTTCAGGGAACGCACATTTACGGCAAACAGTTTTTGCTGTATCTTCTCCCACTCTGCGCGTTTGTAGTCTTCAAACATATTCAGCTTCAGTTCGGATACGCCTCTCATGATCTCAAAAATAGCTTCCTGTGTTTCACTGCGTTGCTGGAAGCGGAGATAATCCAACAGCTTGCGTTTCCGCATCCAGAAGAGTGACCATAAGATGGCGATCACGCTAAGGCCGAGATATACCAATAATATTTTTACATTGTAATACCAGAGCACACCAAAGTATACAGAAAAGGTGATCATGGAAAACAGTACTGGCAGGCTCTGAGAGGTAAGGAACTGCTCTATCCGCTCGTGGTCTGCAATACGCTGGGTGAAATCGCCCATAAGGCGGGAGTCGAAAAATTTGATCGGCAGGCGCAGGAGCTTGCGCAGAAAGTCGGAGATGATCTGAATATTCACTTTTGTTCCTACGATCAATACGATCCAGTTGCGGAACATCTCTATAGTAATATTACCCGCAAAAAGGCTGAGTTGCGCCAATAGCACCAGCGTGATGTAATGCATATCTTTCGCTGTAATGCCTCTGTCGATCAGCTGTTGCGTAAGAAATGGAAACGCAAACGATAAACAGGAGCCGGTAAACAGTAACGATAGCAGCAGGATCATGGAACGCTTATGCGGCAGGAGATAACGATAAAGGTGCTTCAATCCCACGCGCTCCTTTACTGGCGGCTCTTTCCTGTAAAATTCTTCTGTGGGGGTGAGGAAGAGTGCTACTCCTTTATCTTCGGCGGATATCCAATATTTCTCGAACTTCTCCTGCGACAGAGATATCATACCATGAGCGGGGTCGGCAATCCGGAAGATGTGCTTGCCGGTAAAAATGTGCTTTGATATTTTCACCAGCACTACGAAGTGATTCTTGTTCCAGTGCAGGATCGCGGGCAGTGGCAGCTTTTTGCTAACCAGGTCGGCGAGGTTCAGTTTACCTGGAAACACATGCAGGCCAATCTGTTCCGCCGCTTCTTTAATACCCAGCAGCGACACGCCTTTGCGGGTGATGTAGGAATGTTTCCGGAGATAATCCATATCATAGGATCTGCCATAGTAGGAAGACACCATGGCGAGGCATGCAGGCCCACAATCCATCTGATTGGTCTGGAAAACAAAATTTATAGCACTTTTAAACATGGTCACACATATCAAATGTTATCAATAATTCTGGCTCTGAGTGTTTGATAGCCTGTCAATTTTGTTTGGATATATGTTTTGATCTCATCCAGTATCTTGTCCTTCCCTTTGTACTCGCTTTCCCTGACAACGCGAGCGGCGCCCATCATTAAATGCAGCTTAAGCACGTCGTACAGCTGGCTGACAGGCTCTTTCAGAAATTCTATCAATGATTCGAAGTAGTGTGTGTAATTGTTTTCCCAAAGCTGGCGGTTCACATACATCCAGTTGTAGATGATCTGGCGATCAAGCGTGTTCACTTCAAATTCCAGTTGCAGGAACCAGGGGAAAGGGCTGTTCTCCGTTGGGTATAACTGTTTGGCGGATATCCTTATCATATCCTCCACGATCATTCTCACCGTTTCGTACGTATAGGCTTCCCTGATATATACCTGTCGATCGTAAAAGGCGGGATCTTTGAATATCACACCATAGAGATCCTGATCAGTACCATTGAACATATACTCGAAAAGTCTTAACAGGAAAGCGTTTCCGCCCTCGTCATCTCCACTGCGGTAGCGGATGCGGGAAATGTTCTTGTTTTGTTCAAGGCAGCGGAAGATAAGCGTATGCAGTCCTTGCCGTACAAGGTATTCATTCAGCGCCACGCATTCGATCGTGAAGGCGGTAGCCATGTCGAACTGCTTCTTTTTATAGTAATACAACGACTTCACGGACAGCGCCATCTGTCTTGCATAGATATAGAGATTACCGTTCATCTCCTGTTCTATTTTTTTCTCTATCGACAGATAGCGTTCGAATGCGGCTTCAATATCCCGTTCTTTCACGAGGTTGGATACGACGGGGCCAAATTCGCGGTCGTAGTTGTTAAGTTGTTCATTCTGCTCCGGGGTGGCGCCGCACACTTTGAGTATTTCTTTTTCCCGTAGCACAAGGATCAACCCATTGTGATCATACTGTAATGTAGACTCCTCCAGCGAGGCAGGCAGGCTGGCAATTTCGGATGAGAGGTAGTCCAGCACATTTACTTCTTCCTTGAATAGTGTCATAACTGAAAGTGCTTGATGTTAGGCAATCATGAGTAATTCATCTATGGGTGGCAGACTACGGTCGAGATAGATCATTGAAGCCACCCCGATGCCGAGGAGGCCCCACCCGAAAGACACTTGCCATACCACATCATCCGCCAGCAGCCTGCTTTTGAAGCCGGCATACGGATTTTCATGAACGGCATAGCCGGGTATTTGCCGGTACCAGTAGCGTGCCCTTTCTACAAAACGCGGGTCGCCAGACAGGGCGCCCAGCTTGTCGAATATCGATGCTACACCGGCGGCGCCGTAAAAGATGCCTGCATCCAGCGTGAGGTTCTCTTCCCGCGATCGCAGCAGGCAATCGTTCAGCACCAGATCACGGTAGGTGGCCAGTCGTTCATCCGCGAAGTAGCTGGCAGCTCTGTACAGCGTATAGCCGACACCGATATCTCCATAACAAAGCGCAAACTGCATGTTATCGATCTGGTCGCCTATAAAATTGGGGAACAGGCCTTTGTATTCCGTTACACGGTATTGCTTCAGCAGGAAATTGACGGCCTTTCTGATGACCGCTTCGCATGTTTCTTTGCTGATGCCGTTCTCATAAGCCGATACAAGGAAGGAGATGATCATGCAAGATCCGTGGGAAATGCCCAGGTACACGCGGTTGTACAGTGCGGGGCTGATCCAGTAATAGTCGCCATCCGCATCTTTTTCAGCACATGCGGCGATGCCCTCTACCAGGTATTCAAGCTGCTCACGCACGTTGGCGCCGCTTTTCAGCCGGGCAAGATAATATTGGCCAGATGCGATAGCGCCGCTGTTGATATCAAAATCCCTGATGGATACTTTGCTTTTCATGAGCGTGGAGAGGATACCATCCAGGCTTTGCAGGTATGCATCTGACTCAACATCCATCAGCGCATGTTTTTTACAGAAAATGAGAAAACGCCCGATATGCGCCAGATGGCCATCGAGGGAATCCGTTTGGTATACCTTGCTGAAATGTTTCAGGTCAAGGGAGGCCATGCCTTTGTCGAAATAGAGGGAAGCTTGTTGCATATATTCCTCCTTGCCGGTATATTTTCCCAGATACAGGTAGTATAAAGCATAACCCAGTAAACCTGTTTCGTAGGAAGGATTGTGGAGGGCGGCTTCCGTTCCTTCGAGGCAGCGCGTAATATCTGTTATTACTTCTTCATGTGTGATGATATTATACCCGGTATTCATTTAGTTGTTCTTTTTGTGCGAGAATAGAATGATAAAATCTGTTGAGGAAATTATAGGCCACCAGTTCATGGCTTCGCTGGTTGGCCATGAATATCCTGTTCATGGTCATATGTACGTAGCTGGACAACAATTGATCTCTATTGGCCTGGAAATAGCTGGTATTCATCATTTCGTGGGTCACGGGTTTCCAGGTATCGCTTCTTTTTTCAAATGCTCCGTAAGCATCTGCCAGGTCATTGTCTGCATTTTTGTTTAGCAAGATCCGGGAGATGTCTTGCTGAAATTTCCTGTAACGGTCGTTCATCATCTTTATCAACAGCTTCTCTCTTTCACGGTCTCCATAGCTAAATTCCTGCAGGAAGCTGTTGCTTAGTTTTTCCAGCAGTTCGCTTTTGCGGCGAGTATCGCAATTGAAATCGTCCAGCAGGCGGTCTACGCTCACCAGTGCGAAGAGCCAGCGCCAGTGTTCTCCTTTATTACCGTGGAGCATGGAGAGGAAATCGCTGATGGCAACGCTATCGGTATAAAATAATGTTTCGGTATGCTCTATCAGTGATGCGCCATATCTTTCGATCTCACGGTGATAGGTGTCCGTAGTCATTTCTATGATCTGTTCTTCTGTGAAGAAAGGTTCCAGACCGTTTTCAAATTGTTCCAGCAGCGTATACCATTGCTGGTTGCCGGGAGATGAGCGATGAAAGCGGACCCGCAGGTGATGACCGGGATCATTATATCGGATGAAGAACCATTTGTCGATGGCGCCGGCGTCAATCTGTTGTCGGGCAAAGTCCGTAATAAAATCGGTGAGGATACGTTCCTGCACTTTGTTACCGGAATAGATTTTTATGAAGAGCCATTCGCTGCCGGGCGGGAATATCCTTCTTACCGGCGTGCGGGCACTTGTTCTCAGCGATTGCCAGGGGCGCATAGGCAGGCGGGTGCCGGCAGTGATGATCATTTCATTGGCGAAGCTGCCTCCCTCCTGCCGCAGAAAGGATTGTTCCGGCGATTGCAGGTACTCGTAAAAGAGCAGGTTCCTTTTGCACAGTTCCTTAGCCAGTATGTGGCGGCATACCACACTATCCAGATCAAGCAGTAGTTCATTGTCGCCGTCTGCCAGTACTATGATGCGTGGCAGGCCGATCTCCCGGTGTTGTATATCGAGGTATTGTTTGACGGCCTTATCATCTTTATAGTTCAGCTCTTTCATCGCAAGCTGCCATCTGGCGCGGCTCAGGATGAGGTGCTTGTACTGTATCCTGGGCAGGAATTTTTCATTGGCATAAGCGCCCCATTCCCAATTAAAGCCACGGGTCACCTGTTGTGCGGCGCAATCGCCCAGGAATTTGTAAATCGGCTGGCCGTAAAATGTGTGGTGCGCATTGGTAAGACAAGGAATAATTTCGCGGTTCAATTTTTTGGAGCGCAGTATTACTCTGTTGTCTCTTACAGATATGAGCAGGTCATTGATATTGATCTGGTGCTCCTGATCCAGTGTTGATGGCGACGCGTAAGGTATTTCATATTCCCTGAAAGGCTGCCGTAGTGCGATATTCGCGTAATTGTTAGTAGGCAGGTAAACGATTTCTGCGAGTATAGCGCCTGGATTCACGGCCATTTCATTTGCTATGATCCCGCTGATCCAGCTATGGAGGCGTTCATTTCCTTTTGCAAATCGGGTAAGGAGTTTGGCTGCAAATGGCGCGTGCGTTTGTATCACCTGGAAATGGAAGTTACCGCTGTCCAGCGCCTCTGCGGAGTTGGCGAGCAGCGTACCGAAAATATAGGTACTGGTGGGTGTTCTTGACTTGAACTTGCTTTCGTTCTTTTTCCGCAGGGCGGCGATATCCGCGGGATCTATATTGATGATATTTTCTTTCTTTTTGTAAAAAGACCTGATTGCCTTCTCCCTGAGCTCTTCCATATAGTCTTCGCCTTCGTTTGTCATCAGGGGTGGATTTACTACCGGCATGCCTTCGATCAGCGGCATATATTCTGCTACGCCGGATGTAGCATTGCCATATCCTATGCCATAGGCGGGGTCCAGCGCCTGTACCAGCGGTATTTCTCTTTCTTCGTAGCGGCGGTGGAAATTTTGTTTGAATGTTTCCAGTTCCGGGCCAGAGCGGGGCACCGTCACTGCTAATAGTTCATAGCTTTCTTCGCTGATGGTGTTGATCACATCTTTATTGATGCTGTTCACTGTTGTATGATAGAAGAGATCCGTTTTAAAGAAATCACTTGCTTTGTTGATAATCTTTAGCGGCTGCCGGTCCAGGTATGTTCTCAGGTCTTGAAGATCACTGATGGTAGTCGTTTTCCGGATGATGGCATGCAATTGCCTGAGCTCTTCCACCGGTTCCAGCACTAGTTTGTATTGGTCTATCTTATGAAGAAAATCACTGACAAAATCTTTCGAAGACACACTTGGCAGCAGTTCGCTGGATAGTACCTGCGATTGTATCAGATCGGTGATCAGTTTTTCCTTTTGTTGCATTGTGGCCTGTACTTCAATGGTAGCCGCCATTTCGGCGATGGTAGCCCCCTGTGCGGCCCGGACCAGGATATTGCTGATAACGCTGTTGGAAGTAACGGACGACAGCTTCGCCTGTGATTCTCCGTTTACCATGGTTTGTTCTACGAACATCAGCTTGCCGTCCATTTCGTAGAGCGTGTTATTAACATAGTACCTGATATGTTCTTTACAGGCAGGGTGCAGGCTGATCTGCCGGATCAGCTCCCGTGTTATCCAGATATTAAATTCGAGGTGCAGCCTGTATTTATCCTGTGCGAAGGAGATACGGGTAGGTACGCTGTCTGTTACGCCGGATGCAGTACCGGCGAAAAGGCCATAGGGCGTGCTTCTGACCGACATGCGTGTAAAATATTTATACAAGGACAGCAGCAATTTTCTTGCTTTGTGGATATCCTCCGGAAATTTGTCCCTGATCTCGTGCCAGGTGTTGAACACATTTCTGGCGCCGATGTACAGGGCTTCATAAAACAGTGGGTCAGCCAGTAGTTTATCTACTGCAGCCATGATGGCAACAGCGTTGTCGAGGTCGATAGCGGCCAGCGCTTTGTTGAGTTCAAAAGCCGCATCCACTGGAATGGCAGGGGTTCTGAGGAGGTAATGGTCGTATGTAAAGAAGTCGCTTTGATGATCCATATGCCTTTGTTATTTGAGAAGAAGGAAGAGGGGTTTCCGGAGAAACCACCTCTTTACATTGGATGTAAGCATTGGCTGTATTAGTCAATTACGCAGGTACTGCCGCCAGAACCGCAGCCAGAGGAGTTGCCGCCGGTGCCGCAACCGCTACCGCCGGTACCGCAACCGGTGGAGGTAGCCATCAGCATTGTTTGATTGATACCGCCAACGATCTGCTGCAATTGCATTTCATCCAGCTGTGCGATAGTTTCTTTGTCGAGTTCCAGTGGATTCAGGATTACTTTTTTCATAACTGTTTATTTGAAATTGGGATAATAAGGAGAGAAGAAACTGTTCATAACGAACAGCTTCTTCCCCTTACAGGTTAAAAGTCATGGATGATGATCAGCAAGTGCTGCTGCCAGAGCCACAGCCGGTTGAAGTAGCCTGTTGCAGAACAGTTGCAGCGCCGGTACCACCAACGATCTGTTGCAGTTGAGTTTCGTCCAGTTGAGCGATAGTTTCTTTGTCCAGCTCAAGTGGGTTCAGGATTACTTTTTTCATAAAATGTTAATTTTGGAATTACGCTTACTCTTTTAAGGCTTTTCAGCATTCGCCTGTTTGCTGCATATTTCTCAGCAGGTGCTGCTACCAGAGCCGCAACCTGTAGAAGTAGCCGGGCTCTGTACGCCGGTATTGCCGCCGTTACCACCAACTACCTGTTGCAGTTGTGCTTCATCCAGTTGAGCGATGGTTTCTTTGTCCAGCTCCAATGGGTTCAGGATTACTTTTTTCATAAAATGTTATTTTGGGTTTATGCTTACTCTTTTAAGGCTTTTCAGCATCCGCCTATTCCAGAATATCTTAGGTAGATGCGGGCAAAAGGCTGCCACCAGGTATCCGTGCGTTTAAGCGCAGGATACCTGTACTACCAATAACAAGAAGATTTACAGTGTAGGAGGAAGAGGCTATTTATTACAACAGCCTCTTCACAAAAGATCAATAGTGTTCTGCGCTGTTTACGGCACAGGTGCTGCCGCCGGAGCCGCAGCCAGTGGAATTACCGCCTGTACCACAGGTGCTGCTGCCATCACCGCAGCCAGTGGAAGTGGCCATCAATAATGATTGTCTGTTACCGCCAACTACCTGCTGTAATTGGCGTTCGTCGAGTTGAGCAATGGTTTCCATGTCAAGCTCCAGTGGGTTCAACATTACTTTTTTCATGGATTTTCATTTAAACATTCTGCCTACTCTATTCAGGCTTTTCAGCATCCGCCTATTCTGGAATATCTGTCAGCATGGGTGGAACAGTTGGCATGCTCTTTAACTTAATTTGCTCTGTTTTTTTCGCTGAAATCAATTTGTTTCCGATTTCCTTTCACATTGTTGTTGCCAAACAGGTAGGTCAGGCTTAACGTGAACTTTCGTGCATCATAGTAGTTCTTATAAGTTTGGGTATAGTCAGTATAGTAGATCTCTCCGCGGCTCACCAATCCTTTTAGCAGGTCATCGCCGGATGCTGTTACCTGCAGCCTGTTCTTCAACATGGATACACGTACTCCTGATGACAGCGCATATAGCTGCTGGCTGTAATAGTTGCTTTCCCTGTTCGCCAGCTGATGCCAGAAGTTCAGGAAGCAGAAGAAATTACGTGTAACCGTAAACGTATTATTGATACTGTAATAGAAGCCCATACCGCTTTGAGGCACTACCTCCGGCCGGTCTGACCTGGAATCGGAATAATACAGGGTAGCATTGGTATTGTTCTCCCACCACTTTACCGGCTTGAAACTCAGGCCCGCATTAAGTCCGACGTCGTACTTGGTGAGATAGTTCTGATAATTGACCACTTTGAGCGCATCCTTTACTTCTACCAGTCTGCCGTAGCCATTGACTAATTTCTGCCCGTAAAGTGTGAAGGATAGAATCCCTTTATACAGATAGGACAATTCCACATTATGATTGAAAGAAGGCTGCAGCAGCGGGTTTCCGGTATAGTAACTATTAGGGTTCGTGTACCATTTGAAGGGGTCCACCGCCCTGAAATTAGGCCGGTTGATGCGCTTGGAATAATTCACCGAAAAGGTGTTATTGTCATCTGCCGTATACGTGATATATACAGAAGGGAACCACTTGCCATATTCTGAGCGGGACCTATTGCCGGTAGTAGGCGAGTAACCGTCTATCCACGAATACTCATAGCGCAATCCTGCTTGTGTGGCCCATTTCTGTTTGATGTTCTTGTGAAAGATCACATAACCTGCCATGTTCTTCTCTCCGTAATCAAAAAGATTACTTCTCGACGGATCCATTTTATAAGCTCCATTTGCCCATGTTGAATAACGTACATCAGAATTATTGCTGATATCTGTAAACTTCGCACCTGCTTCTGTTGTCATCCATTTGGATGGCAGTATGAGATCTGCCTGGCCAGACCAGATGCGGTATTCCACACGGCTATAGTTATTAACAATTTCCGGCGGCGTACCCTGGTCTGAAGTGGTATTGAAGTCTACTTTTGTTTCAGGTATATTGGCAAAATAGTTGAAACCAAGATTGAGTTTCCCTCCTTGTTTGTTCAGTTTCTGTTCGAAATAGGTATTCAGCGTATGTGCCATGGTGGCATTGCGATGTTTTGAAACGGTGGTCAGCACCGAATCAGCCTTGCCTTGCGTCAGGTAGCCAGTTGTGTTATCGATATTCATATCGGCATGCGTCCGGCCGATGTCATAGATAAACCCGATGTTGGAAACGGGATTGATCTTGTAATCCATGCTCAGGTTAGCGCCGATCCCTCTGTATATATCTTTTCTCGAGTCATCACTGAGAATAGCGCTTTTGCCAACAACGTCGATCTCTTCTGTAGAATGAATCGCACGGCCATATTGCTTCAGCCGGAGCGTGGTATTGAGTTTTTTCGACTGGTAGTTAATGGTAGCATTATTGTTAATGCCCGGATAACTTGTTTGTGCATAAGCCGTACTTACGCTTCCGCTCCAACCCAGGTTGGGGTTACGTTTCAGTATAATATTGATCATACCGCTATTGCCTTCTGCCTCATATTTGGCAGGAGGTGTGGTGATCACTTCCACCTTGGCAACATCGTCGGACCGTATCGATCTGAGGTAGTTCATCAGGTCTTCACCACTTATGTTCAGTAATTTTTCATTCACCATAACAGCTACTCCCGATTTTCCAATGATGGACACACCTGTTTCATTTACACGCAGCATGGGTACCAATGCCAACGACTGTGTAAGATCTGTGCCTTTGGAAGCGATAGAACGCTCCAGATTGAATACGAGCCTGTCTACCTTGCGTTGTATAAGTTGTTTGCTACCGGTTACCACCACTGTTTCGAGGTCTTTCGACAAATTCAGGTGGATGGTTCCAAGATCGGCATTATCGGATATACTGAGCGCTTTTGTATAGAGTACATTCCCCATAGAACGTAGTACCAGCTTGTATTCGCCAGTAGCGGCATTTATTCGGAACAGACCGGTGGTATCCGTGTAAACGCATTTCACCAAGGTAGTATCATGTATCATCAGGCAGGCTTCCGCATAAGCGACGGGTTGCCCCATGCTCTTTACTATTCCCGATAGTACATGGCTATCCTGTGCATAGGTTCCAGTAGAAGAAAAAAAGATAATCAAGCTGTTTAAGTAAAACAGGCGTCCGAGAGTTTTCATTTAGTGCCAGTATGTTCTAAGATTATTCCAAGTGACCTTTGTCAAAATTTCAGAAAACTACGAAAGAAAGCTTACACTTCACTCATGCTGATACGAGGTTTTATTACAATGATAGTAAATTGGGTTTCAGGTCTTTATTTGATAAACCAAACTTCCGGGATAGAGCCGAGCAACAAACGAAACTAGTGCTGTCACAGGTTTTAAAGAATGCATAAACATTAATGTAGAAGTTATACACTCAAGCTAACAACCAAATAAAAATACACCAGCTGTTTGAAACTGCCAAAAATTTTTCAGTGAAAATTTGTATTATTAGTGAGGGTCCCTTCCTATTTTCAAGACTGCATTTACTTTTCAATTTATGGATGCGAAAATAATGCATCCGTCTTCACAGCTTCAAAAAAATTCATGCTGGACTCACATACAGAACAATGATAGTCCGCTGGCAGCTCATTAAATGGAGTGCCCGGAACGATGCATTGGCCGGGATCTCCGGCGGATGGATCATAAACGGTCAAACAACTGCGGCACTGATACACCGTATGTACTGTTGCCTCGCCTGGAACTGCGGATTGTTGTTCAGCTACATAATGCTGCAATATATCCAGTTCGCTTTTTTGCTCATAGTACATCTTGCACAGTGCCGCCACATATGGCCCCAGATGTTCTTTGGCAACATCTTCCCGGTAAAGTACCAATGCGGCGGAATTAGCTTTAAATCCGGCGGTATGCAGAATATCATAACGCTGCATGTATTTCAACCGGCTGCCATGGCGGTTTTCGCGGCGGCGGATCACGATGTTGCCGAACAAACTTACAGGCTGTATCACTTTCACACTGAAACACAAACCATAGGTGCGTACATCGGCGCTATCGAAATAGCGGATAATATGGCGTTTGAGCACCAGCCCATCTTCACAATTATCTTCTACCTGCCAGTTCAGTTCATTGGCGGCATGACGCACATTGATACCATGTTTGCCCAGCACATAGTCCCAGAGGCCGCGGTGAGCCGTATCAATATCCTTGATCACAAGGGATTTCCAGGGCGTGGAATACAATTGTCCCACGCGGGTTTCCATACAGATCGTACATATATCTTTCAGAAAATCTATCGAAAAATTCTCTTCCCGCCGGTAGATGCCCAACCAGTAAGCATGTTGATGTTTATTGAAGCCTTCGTAATATGGCAGATGAAACGCCGGCAGATCAGGCTCGCCTTCCCTTTCCCGCGAGATATAAGACTGCGCGCTGTACATGACATGATACACTTGCTCCGGCGCTAATCCTTGCTGCAAGAGCATTTCCACCTGTTTACTCATCGCGCCAATGCTATTCGTATAGATCAATTCCGGCCAGGCATACAACTCCTGAGTGCCCGGCGGCCGCAAGTATAAATGCCAATAATGCGGGCTCGCCGCCGATACCCAGTTGATATGCCCGGTAAACAAAGGCGCAAAGGTTTGCCTGCCATCGCAGATATTAATTTTCATCATGGGCAGATGATCAAGCTGGTTGAACACATCTTTGTAGATGCCTTCCGTGAGCCAGGAGCCACCGACAAAAATATCCGCCGCCACATAGGAGCTGAGTATATTGGGTGTTGTGGAGATGTTTATCTGTGCATCATTACAGGCCTTGGTAAAATGCGGCAGATATTTTTCCGGCACGTCGAGCAATACCTCCTGCCGCAACCCAAAGCGTATATGCGTTACCGTAGTATTGGCTGCGATACGCAGCAGTTCAAGCAGTTTGCCGGGAGAAATGATCCCGCCGGTAAAATTCACTGCCAATGTATGTATATGCTTTGCCATTAAGATATGGTTAACGGTGTTACTTTTTGCATACTTTTTTCCAGCAGCGCCTTCACTTCCGCCTTACAGCTGCCACAGCCCATTCCTGCGCCAGCGGCCTGGCACAGCTGTTGCAGCTCATTGCATCCCGCTGCGATCTTCTCTATAATATTCCCCTCCCCTACATTGCCGCAGGAGCATACCAGGCGGCCTTTCACCACCTCGCCTTTCCTGCCGGAACGCAGCAATTGCAGGCGCTTGTCCGACAGCTCTATGCGTTGTGCGATCAGGTCGCGAAATTCCAGGAACTCGGTTTTATCGCCGATAAGAATGGCGCCCACGAGGCGGTCCTGGTGGATGATACATTTTTTATAGAAACGTTTTGCCCGGTCGATGAACAGTATCTCCTCATATGCAGGATCCTTCGGCGTTTCCACCATTCCCATTGAACAGAGATCGGCGCCATGCATTTTAAGGATGTTCATCATCAATGATCCCTCGTAGTAGCTGCTGATATCCCCATTCAGGAAACGCGCTACCACGGCGGCTTGCTGTTCTGCTGCGGCGGTGATACCGTACAACATGCCATTGAACGAAGCAATTTCGCCGATCGCAAAAATATCCGGGTCGGCAGTTTGCAGGTATTCATTTACGATCACGCCACGGTTGCAGGGCAGCTGGGCCGCTTGCGCCAGCTCAATATTCGGTACGGTACCGATCGACATCACTACGGCCTGACAAGCAACATAGCGGCCACTTTTCAGGTATATGCCTTCGAGGCGCTCCTGTCCGGCGAAGCGGTCGATCTCGTCGTTATAGCAAATTTCAATGCCGCGATCGGTGAGCTCTTCGTAGAGCAGCTGGCCGCCGAGGGTATCCAGCTGCCGGTCCATGAGGCGGGAGGTGCGTTGTATAACGCCTACGTCTATACGCATTTCTCTCAGCGAGGCGGCCAGTTCAATGCCGAGCAGGCCGCCGCCTACGATCATCACTTTGCCTTTCGCAGGATCGAGATGCGATCTGAAGGCATCGGCATCCATGCGGGTACGCATGGTGAAGATGCCCGCCAGCGCTGGCACCTCGCGCAGGGTGGCC
This sequence comes from Chitinophaga vietnamensis, assembly GCF_902167635.1. Lineage (GTDB taxonomy): Bacteria > Bacteroidota > Bacteroidia > Chitinophagales > Chitinophagaceae > Chitinophaga > Chitinophaga vietnamensis. The sequence goes on along the minus strand of NZ_CABHMS010000001.1, from coordinate 831,871 downwards.
GCACGGCTGCCGGTGGCCAGCAAAAGAATATCATACGTATGTACGTTACCGTTACTATCCCTTACCTCCTTGCGCGAACGGTCGATATGCACAATGGCCAGCCCTCTGTGAAGCGTGATATTATAGGCTTGTTCCTCTGTGCGGGTCATCTTTACCAGTTGCCGCCAGGATTGCGTACCACTGATATAATCGGGCAGCATCACCCGGTTATAGAAAGGCAGGTCTTCCTTGCTGAATACGATGATCTCATCGTCATTATTCCACTCGCGATAAGATTTCACAAAGCCACAAGCGCCAGCGCCGGCGCCTATCACCACGATCTTCTGTACTGGCTTGCGGTAGCGCGCTACCTGCACAGCGGCATATTTGAAATCCGGTTGTTTAGATATCGGATCCAGTAGTTTATGCGTGAGATTATTGGCGCGGTGCAGATCATTATGGAGAATTTTTCCCCAGTGCATCGGCAGGAATACGACTCCCTTTTTAATACTGTCGCTGAGCTGTGCTTTCACGCGCACGGCTCCTCTCCCATTGGTAATGTTCACAATATCGCCGGCGCCGATGCTCCTGGCCCTGGCATCTTCGGGATGTATTTCCAGGAAGGCATGCGCTATATGCTGCTTCAGCTTATTCACTTTCCCGGTTTTACTCATGGTATGCCACTGGTCGCGGATACGGCCCGTAGTAAGGATCAGCGGCAGTTCCGGACTAAGCGCCTCCGACTGGTTATCATCGCCGAAACTATGTATAATGGCCCTTTTGCTGCCCGTAAAAAACTGATGGTCCGTAAACAAACGGCTGGTACCTTCGTGCTGCCTGAAGGGCCATTGCACGCTACGCCGCTCTTTGAGGATGGTATAGTCCAATCCGCTGATATCGATATTGGTGCCGGCAGTCAGCTGCACGTGCTCTTTATATATCTCTTCCATATTCGTATACCCGAAACCGTTATATCCCATCTGCTGTGCGAAGCGGCAGATAATCTCCGCATCTGGTAAGGCTTCGCCGGGGGCTTCCGTAATTTTACCGAGGTAGCTGATGCGGCGTTCGGCATTGGTCATGGTGCCTTCTTTTTCGGTCCAGGCGGCAGCAGGCAGCACTACATCTGCATAACGAAGTGTTTCAGGTTTGGAAGAGATCTCCTGCACTACTACAAACTTCGCCTTTTGCAGGGCCGCCTCGGCGAAACGCGCATCGGGCAGGCTTACCAGCGGATTGGTGCACATGATCCAGATGGCTTTAAGACGGCCATCATGCAGGGCATCGAACATTTCGGTGGCGCTTAGTCCGGGTTTATCGGAGATGGCCGTTCCGCCCCAGAAGGCCTGCACCTGGCGGCGATGTTCCGGATCGCTCAATACCCGGTGCGCAGGCAATAAATTCGACAAGCCGCCTACTTCGCGGCCACCCATTGCATTGGGCTGGCCGGTCAGGGAAAAAGGGCCGCTGCCGGGCTTACCGATATGACCGGTGATCAGGTGGAGATTAATAAGGCTCAGATTTTTATGTACGCCGATCACGCTTTGGTTCAACCCCATCGTCCAGAAACTCACGAAGCTCCTGGCCTGGCCAATATAGTCCGCGGCCGTTTGAATGGCTTCTTCCTCTATGCCGCAGATAGCCGCCGCCTCGGCAATACTGCGCTGCATCACGGTTTCGCGGTATTGGGCAAAACCTTCGGTATGTTGCGAGATAAAAGCGGCATTTGTATAACCGCTTTCAATCAGCAAGCGGCCGATAGCATGATGCAACACGATATCCGTACCGGGATTGAGTTGTAAATGCAGATCAGCACTGCTGCAAGTTTGCGTAATACGTGGATCACTGACGATGATCTTCAGCTGCGGATTGGCTGCCCTGGCGGCTTCCACGCGGCGCCACAAGATCGGATGGCACCAGGCGGGATTAGCGCCCGCTACGAAAATGCAATCTGTCAGCTCAATATCATCATATGTACCAGGTACCGCATCTTCTCCCAGCGACAGCTTATACGCCGCTACAGCGCTACTCATGCAAAGACGGGAATTGGTATCAATATTATTACTGCCGATAAAACCTTTTATCAGCTTGTTCACCACATAATATTCTTCCGTGAGGCATTGCCCTGATGCATAAAAAGCTACCGCATCCGGTCCATATTTTTTGATGATGGAAGAGAAGACAGCGGCTGTCCTTTCCAGAGCCTGATCCCAGGAAACCCTTTGCCGTGGCAGGTTGCGATGATAGCGCATTTCAGGGTGCAGCAACCTGTCGCTGGTATCCATCACAGTATAATGCAGGTTCATACCTTTGGAACACAGCATCCCCCGGTTCACCGGATGTTCAGGATCACCTTCCACCTGCAGCTTGCCCTGCCGGTCCTTATGAACCAGTATACCACAACCCACACCACAGTAACAACAGGTAGTTTTGAGAACAGACTGCATAGAAATATTTTTTACATAGATCCGGAAACCGCCACTGGCGCAGATGTTACGGCATCTTCATCCGTTGACGTGCTGGCGGTGAAGCGGGTAAGCAATACGATGCACCCTACGGCCACCACCGTGAAGCCGATATACGTGAACGCCTGTACGTAGGTGATCTCTTCCGACTTAAAAAGAAAACCGAACAACATGCCGCCCAGGTTGCCGCCAGCGCCTACTACTCCGCTTACCAGCCCTGTATTTCTTTCGTTGATAAAAGGTACAATGCCATAAGTGGCGCCATTAGCCATTTTCAGGAAGAGAGCAAAGCCCAGCATAGCGATGATGGCCACCGGCAGCGAACCTGCCTGTGCAAAGAGAAGTAGCCCTGCGCCTTCCAGGAGCAGCATGAAGGCCAGCAGCAGGCCTTTGCCTTTCATCCCTGCCCTGGCCCCTGCTTTGTCGGAAACGATGCCGCCCAGGGCGCGCGCAAAGAGGTTCATGAAGCCGAAGATGCCCGCCCAGAAACCGGCGCCGCCCTGCGACAAATGAAAGGTATCCACAAAGTGCAAAGCCGCCACATTATCAAAAGTGATCTCCATGCCGAAGCACATGCCGTAAGCCATCGTAAGCGCCCAGATGCGCCAGTCGGCCAGCACCGACCAGTCTGTCCGCCCTTTGCTGCGCCCACGGCCTATTTCATCGAAATTACCTTCCGGCGTATCTTTCGTATACTTGTAATATAACCATGCTACGCCGAGCATCATCAGGCCGGGTAATATCATCGCATAGCGCCAGGCTTCTGATTTCGTGAAGCCGAAACCCACGATGGCGGCGAATATCACCGGCATCACCATATTGGTAACGCCGCCGCCCAGGTTGCCCCAGCCGCCGGTGATGGCATTGGCCGTGCCTTTGATACGCGGCGCAAACATCAGCGAGGTATGGAACTGGGTGATCACAAAAGAACCGCCTATCACGCTGATGGCTAAACGAAATAACAGGAAGGAGCTATAGTCTTTGGCCAGGCCTACCAGGAACACCGGCAGGGAGCCTATCAAAAGCAATCTGATAGCTGTTTTGCGCGGTCCCCAGGTATCACAGAGGCGACCGATCGCCAGCCGTGCAATGATGGTGCCGGATACCGAAGCGATGATAATATTACCTACCTGCGCTTTGCTCAAGCCCAGATCTGTTCTGATGGTAGGCATCAATGGCGCAAGGCCGAACCAGCCGAAAAAGCAGACGAAGAACATTAACCACGTGATGTGAAAGGTGCGCATCTGCACCGTGTCCAGGCTGAATATTTTTATTTTATCAAGAACAGGCATGTTGTCAGTTTTAGGTTACTTCAATTTCCATTCAGGATGGATGTTGACCATTACATAGGCCCAGTTGCTGTTGCTGGCTGCGTCTTTGACGTTCTTCACACTGGCCAGTGCAGCGGTGCTCCAATAGTGGCTGTAGCCCGCTTCAAAGCCGATGGCTTTGGTGAGTGCATAGGTAGCTGTGAGATCGGCCTCTGTGCCAAAATTGCGGCTCATATGCGGGATATCACCGGCGCTGTAAAACTGGTGTACATCTACCCCGATCATGCAGCGACTGCCGGCCTTCAGTTTGGCTTTCACATAATAATCCTGCAAACCTTTGTTTCCGAAGGGACTGGCCACATAATAGTAATCCATATACCCCCAGAATTTGTGCGGCGTGCCATACAGCGGGTCAAAATCGGGCGTAGTATAATCAGCGCCCAGGCCTGCGCTGAAAGTCTTGCTCAGGGCATATTGCAGATAGCCGGTGTACAAGCTGCCGCTGAGCGTTTGTCCGTTCGCGTTAGTACCACCCTGGTAGTAGGCTGCGGCGGTATAGGAGAGGCGCTGGTATTGCCCGGTATAATACAAGCCGGTAGTGAAGCGGCTGTTCACCGGTCCTTCCCAGGTCTTCACGCTATCCATATGATATTTCGAGAATTGATCGGAGAGAAAGAGCAGGGAGAGATTACCGGTTTCGAATTTTCTGGCTACATACAAAAACTCAAGGCTTTTGTAAGCATTGCCGCCATTGGTATTGGCGGGATAATTGCCGGGCGGCGCAGGATTGTACACGGTGCCGGATGCATTTTCCTTGTTCTGATTGAAAGCAAAACCGGCATGCATGGTCCAGGCGCTGCTTTCATATTTCACCACAGCGGCGTCATGACGGCGGCCTTGTTGCAGCCAGTCGAGGTTACCGAGCAGGCGGCTGTCGTCATACACCAGTTCCTGGCGGCCTATCTTCACCGACAGACTCCTGTTTTTCACAATGGTGTCGGTGAGCAAAATCTCTGCCCAGGCCTCGTGCAGCATAAAGCCATTGTTGTCCGGAGTGGCAAAACGGTTGATAGTGGAGGCATCCTGTCCCCAAACACGTATATCCTGTACCGTTAGTCCGAGCTTGATACGATAAGCGCTGAAACCGGCCATAAGGCGGGTGCGCTGGGAGGTGAAGAAAGCGGGCGCCGCTCCCTGCGTTTGTGGGGCGCCCTGTCCGTTACGCAGTTCCGATCGTGTGCGGAGTTGCACTCCCAGTGTAAATTGTGCCTGGCTGCGCAAAGATGGCAGCAGCCCCGGCACCAGGAGCCACAGGGCGCCATGATACCATTTTTTCATGTACCTTCGGGTTGATTTTAAGTGAGCCAATCATATTAAGATCAGAAGCCCGGCCAGCCTGCCCGCTGCCGGGTTTCGTTTTTATGCTTCTATCATTACGGCGTTTTCATTCACACCGATGTATACGAGATCGTCGATGATGCGTACGGGATATACCGTGAGCGCGCATTCATGTTCGTCGGACAAACAACGGCCATCTATCAACGAAAAAGTTTTTTTGTGAAAAGGGCAAGCCACTTTTGGCTCATCCTGTACGGTGCCCGTCATACCGCGGCTGAGCGCCATCTGCTGGCGGTGCGGGCAAAGATTCTGCGTAGCAAACCATTCTCCCCTGCGTGCAAAATAGAACAAGGCGATCTGCTCTTCCTTATATTTCACACATACGCCGCCGTTAGCAGGTACATCAGTTGTTTTACAGGCAAAAAACCAGTGGGTTGTTGAAGTAATAGACATAGCAGTATAATTTTTTAGAGAGAAATTATTTCCAGTCGGCCGCTTTCTTCTGCTCACGTAGGTTTTCAAATTTTACGGTCGGGTCTTTATCTTCCGGTGCATTGATAAAATGGGAGAAACGTTTGCGCAGTTCCGGGTTTTCCACCACTTCTTTCCATTCACATTTGTAGCTGTCTACGAGTTGCTGCATTTCTGTTTCCAGTTGTGCGGCGATGCCCAGGCTATCGTTCACTACTACGTTACGGAGATAGTCGATGCCGCCATCCAGCTTGTTAAGCCAGGTAGCGGTGCGGGTGAGCGGATCGGCGGTTTTGATATAGAACATAAGGAAACGGTCGATGTAACGGATGCAGGTATCGCTGTCAAGATCAGCGGCGAGCAAGATAGCATGTTGCGGCTTGGAGCCGCCATTGCCGCATACATACAGGCTCCAGCCTTTTTCGGTGGCGATGATGCCGAAGTCTTTCGACTGTGCTTCTGCGCATTCCCGGATGCATCCAGACACGGCTGATTTGATCTTATGCGGTGCGCGCAGGCCACGGTAGCGTTCTTCGATGCGGATGGCATAGCTGACGCTGTCGTGCAAACCGAAGCGGCACCAGGTAGAACCTACACAACTTTTCACAGTGCGCAGCGCTTTACCATATGCATGGCCGCTTTCAAAGCCGGCAGCGATCAGCTCCTCCCATATTTTGGGGAGATCTACGAGGTGCGCGCCAAAAAGATCGATGCGTTGTCCGCCGGTGATCTTGGTATAGAGATGATACTTTTTCCCGATCTGGCCTATAACGATGAGCTTCTCCGGCGTGATCTCTCCTCCCGGGATGCGCGGCACTACGGAGTAAGTGCCGCCTTTCTGGATATTGGCAAGATAGCGGTCGTTGGAATCCTGTGCGGTGTCATTGCCTTTTTGCAAGATCATATCATTCCACAAACTGGCGAGGATGGAAGCGATCACCGGTTTGCAAATTTCACATCCTTCTCCATGACCGTAGTGATCGAGCACTTCGTCGAAAGAATGGAGGGCCTTGATCTTCACGAGATCGATCATTTCCTGGCGTGAGTAGGCAAAGTGTTCACAGATGACATTGCGGATATACTTGCCTTGCGCTTTCATGGTGGCGTTGATGATATCTTTTACCATGGGCGTGCAGCCACCGCAGCAGGTGCCGGCTTTGGTGCATTTCTTCACTTCTTCGAGTGTTTCGCTGCCATTGGTAACAGCCTGGCAGATGGCGCCTTTGCTCACACTTTCACAACTGCATATCAGGGCTTCATCGGGAAGCGCGTCGAGACCGGCGCCAGTAGCGCCTTCGCGGGCAGGCCCCATGAGCAGGGTGGCAGGATCGGAAGGCAATACCAGTTTATTTTTCGCTGTTTGCAGCAGCATGTTATAATCTTCCGCTTCGCCGATCAATATGCCGCCGAGGAGGCGTTTACCATCCGGCGTGATATCAATACGTTTGTAGATGCCTTTGTGTTTATCTTCAAACATAATGCTGCGGCAGCTTTCAGCGGGAGTGAAAGGATCGCCGAAGCTGGCCACATCTACGCCAATGAGTTTAAGTTTGGTGCTCATATCGAAGCCGGTGAACGCTTTCATTTCACCGGCGATGTGTGCGGCGGCTACTTCAGCCATTTCATAGCCGGGTGCTACGAGGCCATATATCATATTATTATAGAGCGCGCATTCGCCGATAGCATAGATGCAGGGATCGGCGGTCTGCATTTGTTCATTCACGACAATGCCGCCACGGGGGCCGGTTTCGAGGCCGGCGGCTTTGGCGAGTTCATCTCTCGGTTTGATGCCGGCTGATATCACCAGGATATCCGCGGGAAGTATGGTGTCGTCTGTGAATTGCAGGCCGGTGATATATTCCTCGCCCAGGATGGCTTGTGTATTGCGACTGGTGAGCACTTTGAGGCCAAGCTGCTGCAGTTTCTCCTGCAACATGGCGGAGCCTTTATCGTCTATCTGGCGGGGCATGAGGCGGGGCGCAAATTCGATCACGTGCGTATCCACGATGCCGAGATCGAGCAGGGCTTTGGCCGCTTCCAGACCAAGGAGACCGCCGCCAATGACAGCGCCACGGCGGGCGCGGGGCGCAAAGGCTTTCATCATCTCGAGGTCTTCGATGGTGCGGTAGATGAATACACCTTTTTTATCGATGCCGGGTACAGGTGGTACAAAGGCGGCAGAGCCGGTGGCAAATATGAGATAATCGTAGTGGGCGCTGACGCCTTTAAATGAATGTACTGTTTTTGTTGCGCGGTCTATCCGGATCACAGGATCGGCGAGGTGCAGTTGTATATTATTTTGTGCGTACCATTCGGGGGTGGCGAGCAGCAGGTCGTCGGCTGTTTTGCCATCGAACCAGGAGGTGAGGTGTACGCGGTCATATGCCGGCCGGGGCTCTTCACCAAAAACAATGAGTTCCGTTGTTTCCGGGCTTGTTCTCGCGCGTATTTTTTCGCAGCATTTATATCCTACCATGCCATTTCCAATAACTATAATTTTCATATATTATAATTAAATTAATATAATAATATTATCAGTTTTGGAGTATGATTTCAAGGTAGCTGCATGATCTTAATTATAAAATTAAGCGTTTTTGTTTTAATTTCATTGTAGAAAATCGAAAATATATCGTATTATTTATTTTATAATATAAATAAAATGAAGCAGCCTTTCCTCACTTTAGTTGGCGCAGGCCCCGGTGATCCCGAGCTGATCACCCTGAAAGCGATCCATGCGATCCGGCAGGCAGATGTTATATTATATGATGCCTTAGTGAACCCTTCCCTGCTGACATATGCTTCTCCCAAGGCAGTGCTGCGCTTCACGGGCAAGCGCTATGGCTGTCATAGTTTATCGCAACAGGAGATCAATGATCTTATCGTAGAGATGGCGCGCACACACGGCCATGTAGTACGACTGAAAGGCGGGGATCCCTTTATCTTCGGCAGGGCGACAGAAGAATTGACCGTGGCTGCGCAACATCGTATAGGCGTAGCTGTTATACCTGGCATCAGCAGCGCATTGGCGGTACCGGCCTCGCAAATGATACCACTTACCAGCCGCGGCACGGCAGAGAGCTGCTGGATCACCACCGGCACCACCCGCTCCGGTGATATCTCTGCGGATATTGCGCTGGCAGCGCAATCCACCGCCACCGTAGTGATACTAATGGCCATGAGCAAACTGGAAGCGATCATGGACATCTTTTGCGCGCATGGCAAAAGAGATACGCCTGTCAGCATTATACAGGAAGGCACCACGCCACAGGCGAGAACAGTGACGGGCACCGTAGCCGATATTTCCCTGCGGGCGCAGGCAGCAGGCATCGGCAATCCAGCCGTGATCGTTGTAGGAGAAGTAGTGTCGCTACCAGCATTACTGGCGAAATATACATCAACTTATACAGGCATTATTCATGAAGAAAGATAAACAAGGCTGTAATGGCCAAACCTGCCTGCTCTGCAGATTATCGCTGCCCGAATGGGCAGACGCCATCGCCACTCATCGCAAAAATTTTATGCTGCCAAAAGGCGCCACCTTATTCTGGGAAGATGAAACCGTAACGGGTATCTACTTTGTATTTGAAGGGCTGGTAAAAGTGCATAAACACTGGGGCGATAAAGAACTGATCATACGTTTTGCCAGGCCTGGCGATATCGTAGGGCATCGCGGCATCGGGGGCGCCGACCTGCGTTTCCCGGTATCCGCCACTGCGCTGATGCCCAGCAAAGTGTGCTTTGTTGCGCTGGATTTTTTCAACGCCTCCTTGCGCGTGAATCATGACCTCCTCTACCAGCTGATGTTATTCTACGCACAAGAACTGCAAACATCAGAGCGGCAGATGCGCAACCTCGCACATATGCCCGTAAAAGGGCGTACAGCCAATGCTTTGCTACTACTGCAGCAACAGTTTGGCTGCGGTGCAGATGGCAGCATCGATCTTTCTATCAGCAAACAGGATCTCGCCGCTTATATCGGCACTACTTATGAAACCGCCTTCCGTGTATTGAATGAGCTGGCAGCGGAACAACTGATCCTTCTTTCCGGGAAAGAGATCAGGATATTGAATGAGGCCGGGCTTAAAGCATATGCCTCATTTTAATTATCTTCCCGGAATCTACAAATAACGTCCATGAAATCTTTCGCATTAATCATCGCGATCATATTATTGAATGTAAATGCCTCTTGCAAGAAATCAGGCAGCCATGAGGGCAACAACGCTGTTCCGGCATCTGATACCAGTCTGCAGAAAATGATGCCGTTCAAATTCGGCGCATCGGTAAATATAAATTTGTTACAAAACAATCCTGCGTATACCAATGTGGTGATACATGAGTATAGTAGTTTAACCGCGGAGAATGTGATGAAATTCAAAGCCCTGCATCCTGCTGAAAACAGCTACACGTGGGCGGATGCCGATTACCTGGTAAATTTTGCGCAAGTCAACGGAGCAAAACGTATCCACGGGCATACGCTTATCTGGCACTCAGCGCTGCCAGACTGGATAGCCAATTATACCGGCGATTCTGCTACGCTCGAAAATATTATGAAGACGCATATACAAACGGTAGTGTCACACTTCAAGGGTAAAGTAAGCTCCTGGGATGTGGTGAATGAGGCATTCATGGATGATGGCACATTGCGCAAATCCATCTGGCAGCAAAAATTGGGAGATGATTATATCGCCCGTGCCTTTCAGTATGCACATGAGGCCGATCCCGATGCACTGCTGTTCTACAACGACTATGGCCAGGAATACAGTCCTGTAAAGCGCAGGGCCATTGTCAATATGGTGGCTGATTTCAGGCAAAGAGGCATTCGCATTGACGGGCTTGGCTTGCAGTTTCATATCACCCTTACACAGTCTGACGCTGCTATCAACGACGCCATCAGTGCTGCGGCCGCCACCGGGTTAAAAGTACATCTTTCAGAACTGGATATAAGGCTCAATAATGCGAAGGTGGCCGGTCTCGCCTTTACATCCGAGATGGCGCAGCAACAAGCTACAAAGTATAACACAGTGGTTAAAACGTATCATACCGTGGTACCTGTTGCGCAACAATTCGGCATTACCACCTGGAATGTAGGAGATGCTGATTCATGGATCCCGTCGTTCCTGGGCGGCTTCCCGGACTGGCCTTTACCTTTTGACAAGTACTATCACCGAAAGCTTGCTTATTATGCTATTATCAGCGCAGTGAAATAACGGACCTAAAAAAACCCGCGGCCAGCGCGGGTTTCTTCTCGACTTGTTATTGCTCCTGCCAATAGAATCGTTCCCAAACTCCTATTGCCTCCCTATTGGCTACCAAAGGATTTGCCCCTGCATTGTCTGCGCACACATAACTATTGTTAACAAATGATTGCAAGCTGATGGTACCGTCGCCGTTGTTGATCCAGCGGAAGCGCTCCCAGAGCCCTATCGCATTGCGATTGGCGATCAGGGGCGATGCGCCGGCGCTTTCGGCACATACGTAGCTGCTATTCACCACGGCCTGTAATGAGATCAGGCCATTGCCCGCATCGATTACTACATATTTTTCCCATAGGCCTACGGCATCGCGGTTAGCGATCAAAGGCGAGGTGCCGGTATTATCAGCACATACGAACTTGCCATTGGCCACCGCTTTCAGGGAGATGGTTTTACCGATGGGCGCCGCATCACCGGGATAGGTGCCAGGATAAGTGGTCACCAAAGCGATACGGTCGTAGAAAGTAAAAGGGCGGTCGGTATTGCTGGAACAGGCCAGCATCCAGGATCCGGGGGAAGGATCGGTAGGCGTGCCGAGGATAGGATTGGCGCCTACGCCTGCATCGCCTTCATTGCCGCCGGCGCCGCAGCTGAAGGCCCTGTTCATATAATCTGTATGGCGGAAGCCAATCGCATGGCCTATTTCATGCGCAATCACGGTAGCGGCATCGGCGCGTTGCGCACCGCCATTATAGTAATAAGTATTGAGACGGATCGGGCTGGCCGGGTTGCCGCCACTGGGAAACCCTGCGCTATAGCCCAGTACATTGCTTACTTCATAAAAGGAGATGATGCTGATATCGGCACCAGCAGCAGTGCCGTTGCGTTGGAAAGAGAGACCCAGGTGCTGTGCATTGTATCGCGCCAGCGCCACATCAAAAGCATTTTGAAGATAGGTATCGAAACCTCCATCCATAAATACTTTGATCACCCTGTTAGTGCCTGCAACGAGATTATTGGTGCGGTAATGTTCTACTTTGGGTTTCTTGTTGTCTTTAGCGGCAGCTAAATCATCAATCTGTTTTTCGGTGAGGAAGATGTCGTATTCCACCAGGTAACCATCTTTATAAGGGCGTACGCCTTCGCTGGTGTCGAAGCCGGCGGCTTTCAGTTTGGCGATAATGTCCTTGCCGGCTTTGGCGGGTTCTTCGCTACTTTTTGAACAAGAGAACAGCAATGCCAATAGCAGCAAAGGCAGGTAACGAAATAGAATTTTCATGCTACAAGGTTTTGGTTTTGGGTTATCAATTGAGGTAATGCAAAAAAAGGGTCGTGTGTAACAATTAAATTGGTTCCAAAGGGCTTTCAACGAAACCGGGTCTTCTATGATCGATATCAAGTTACGCAAAAACAATCATTGCAACTATACCCAAGCTTGGGTATTTTAATGACTGCGCTGGTTTAGCAGCAGGGAATTGATCTTTTACGTATAACCATCTCCGTTATACACGTATCTCTCCGGCGTTTTACGCGGGTATCTTTATAAAACGTCAAACCCGCGGCGGGCGCGGGTTTGATCGTCAGTTAATATCTTTTCCTTCCTGGAGGGTCTTTACCATTCTCTCGAGCCGGTTTCTGTTGGGCAGGTCGGGCGCTTGTGCACGGGCTTTCTGAGCATAGCCCAGCGCTTTCTTGTAATCGCCGAGCGCCGAGTATCCGCGGGCCATACCGGCGTTGGTAAGAAATTCATCGGGGTGTTTGTCGTAGTCCATTTTAAAGATATCGAAGGCTTCTTTTCCTTTTTTGAGATGTGCAAGGTTCCTGGCGTAGAAATACAGTTCGTTCACATCGCCGAAGGGCAGCGCTTTTTTCATGACGGCCATCGCTTCATCTCCCCTGCCAAGACTATCGAGGATAGCGGCTTTGGTGCTCCATGCCTGGAAGCTCTGCGTGCCGCCGGTGCTCACGCTGGTGGCGGTATCCGCCCACAACAGGGCTTCCTGCAGGTTGGTATTGTGCTCTGCGCAGAAACTGGCGGCGGTGTTCCAGGTTTGCCAGATGAAGCCGCCGCTGCCACGCAGCTCTTTGCGGAAAGAGGCGATCTGCGTGTTCACCACGTCTACCTCTATCTTGAAGGGAAGGACCAGCTTCTCCCATTCCAGCGCCACCACAGCGCTGTTGGGCGTTTGATCGGTAAACTCGTATTTGAGCCATTCCACGCTTTTATCGGCGACAACAGGTTTTACATTTATGCGCAGCGCATCTTCTTTGGGATCGTAGTAGAAGCTGCCCCAGGAGCTGGTATTTTTGGAGAAGATGAGCGTACTTTCATCGGGGCCATAGGCCACAAAGAAGCCGTAGGCGCCGGCGGGCAGCGGCTGTCCGTCGATCTTCACATCGGTAGAAAAAGTGATGATCGTGTTTTCGTTGGCGCCAGCCCGCCAGGGAGCTGCCTTGGAGGTACCGAAGCCAAGATCAGCGAAACCTTTATGGACCACTTCTCCCCAGATATGCCCTTCCCTGTTCTTGACGCCGGGGCGACTATAATTGATGGTCACTTGTGTAATACCAATGCCTTCACTAACGGAGGCGCGTTTATTACCGCCGCTGGGCAAGGTGTTGAACTGGGCATGGGTGGCTGTGGTCATTAACAGGATTGCACAGGCAATGACAGTTTTTTTCATTACGCGTTTTTTTGGTGAGGAATAAAAAGCGCTACCTATATTTCGCCCCTACGGGGCGATATGTTGGTAGCCTGCGTATCTTCTACCAATATCCCGCCCCGCAGGGGCGAAATATCGATAGAAGGTAACATTATTCACGCATACAAGTCCGTCACATATTGCCTTTTTTTGACCGTTCATCAAAATGAAGGGTATCAGGGGAACTTGTGGATATGCTGCCTCAGCATACCATACATCTGTGCAATTACTTGCGGGCGGCCTTCCTTAAAGGTATTGCGGCATTGATTAAATTCTTCGTCTTTGCTTACCAGTTTACTGATCGCTGATGGTTCCAGGCCCTCATTGCGGTATTGCTCAAAGATCTCTTCACTGCGCCGTCTTGCGATCATGATGGCGAAGGCGGTTTCCGGCAGGTTAAGTGCCTTGCCGATCTGTTCTACGATGATATTGGTAAAGAAATATACGGCATAGTCGAAGCCTTCCCAGTCGGTGTAATCGAGCCAGTCGCGCACACTGAGCAGGCAATAGAAAACAGGATCGAGGTGTTGGAGGGTATCCAGCGCCAGCCAATGGTCTCTTGGTAGTTGCAGGTGTTTTTCCAGGTGATCGAGCACCAGTCCGATCGCATCTTCCTGGTCTTCTGTCTTCCTTAATATCCGTTCGGTCATTGTAAACTGTGATTCTTCAATAGCAGCGAAAGCCTGCACCACATCATAGTTGCAGGCGGCCAGATAGCTGCGGGCGGCATCTGCCGTAATGCCGGCTTTTTTCATCACTACCCGGACCATCTCCTCTTCAAATAACGAGCGTGCACGGCTAACATCTCCACCACTGCGGTGCAGCAATGCCAGCCCGTGCTTCATCCCTACCGGTACCTGCTGGCGCAGGAGTTTCAGTTCTTCTCTATATTCCATGTTGTGGAAGATAAGGAAAAAGATTGTGCCAGACTTCCGGTATATTTGTAACCGTCGCAAACAGGAAACAGGAAATTACGTAAGTCATCAACTTTCAATTAACTGTTATGGAGAAAAATTTCGACATCGTAGTGATCGGCTCGGGCCCGGGCGGCTACGTAGCGGCCATCAGGGCGGCACAGCTGGGCTATAAAACGGCTATCGTAGAGAAGTATAACGTACTGGGCGGCACCTGCACCAACGTAGGCTGTATCCCATCCAAGGCCATGCTCGACAGCAGCGAGAACTACCATCTCTTCCTTCACAAAGCGCCCAAACAGGGCATCCTGGCCGATAATATCCGTGTGGACTTTGCACAGCTCACCGCACGTAACCGGCAGGTAGTGAAGCAAAACAATGAAGGCCTCAACTACCTGATGAAAAAAAACAAGATCGAAGTGTTCTATGGTACCGGCGCCTTCCTCAGCAATACACAGATCACCGTGCGCAGCGACAAAGAAGAACAGACCCTTACCAGCAAATACTTCATCATCGCCACCGGCTCCAAACCCGCTACCCTGCCGGGTATTACGATCGACAAACAACGCATCATCACCTCTACCGAGGCGCTGTCGCTCAAAGAGCAACCTAAAACGATGGTGATCATTGGCGGTGGCGTAATTGGTGTGGAGATGGCATCTGTGTATCACCGTATTGGCACCAAAGTAACGATACTCGAATATGCCGATAGCCTCCTCCCCACGATGGATAAAGAGCTTGGCAAGGAACTGCAAAAGATACTCACGAAATCAGGTATCGATATCCTCACCGGCAGCAAAGTTTCCGGCGCCAAAAATAATGGCAACAATGTCACCGTCACTTATACCGATGCCGCTGACAAGCCACAGGAGCTCACTACCGACTACTGTCTTGTTGCGGTGGGTCGCCGGCCTTATACCACCGGCCTCGGCATCGAAAAAACAAAAGTGCAGCTCGACGATAAAGGCCGCGTAGTGGTAGACCAACAGTTACGGACAAACGAACCGAATATCTACGCCCTCGGCGACGTGATCCGCGGCGCCATGCTGGCCCACAAAGCCGAAGATGAAGGCGTGGCCATCATCGACACGATCCACGGCAAACCGCATCATATCGAATATATCCGCATCCCCAACGTTGTATACACCTGGCCCGAAGTGGCCGGCGTAGGCTATACCGAAGAGCAACTCAAAGAAGCAGGCACGCCTTACAACAAAGGCAAGTTCCCCTTCATGGCCAGCGCCCGCGCCCGCGCCTCCGATGACCTCGACGGATTCGTGAAAGTACTGGCTGATCCTAAATACGGCGAAATACTTGGTGTGCATATCATCGGCGCCCGCGCCGCAGATATCATCGCGGAAGCTGTGATCGCCATGGAGTTCGAGCTGACGGATGCAGAGTTAGGCAAGATCTCCTATGCCCATCCTACCTTCTCGGAAACGCTGAAAGATGCATTCCTGATCACTTCGGGAAGAGGAGCAATCAACATCTGACAAGGATTTACGGATTTATGGATTTAAGAATTTACGGATTTACGGATGTGAGAATTTATCGTTGACAAATTCTCACATCCGTAAATCCGTAAATCCGTAAATTCTTAAATCCGTAAATTCCTAAATCCTGGTTCTGACAAGTTCCGCTCGTTTCTTCCAGCCACTGACAACAGGATCCTCCCATGACTGGCCAAGGCTTTGCGCCAGCTGACGACTGATGCTGGCCGCTTTGCGGTTTTGCCGGATCCAGTCTTTCTGCTGCTGTTGTTCGTGGGATTGCAAGGCATGGAT
Source organism: Chitinophaga vietnamensis (assembly GCF_902167635.1). Lineage (GTDB taxonomy): Bacteria > Bacteroidota > Bacteroidia > Chitinophagales > Chitinophagaceae > Chitinophaga > Chitinophaga vietnamensis. The sequence goes on along the minus strand of NZ_CABHMS010000001.1, from coordinate 815,755 downwards.
CGCTTCATCGATGATGTCAAGCTCTTTGATGTAATCTTTCTGTTTGCGGTAGATGATCATGAGGCGGTTGTAAGCCGCCACGGTAAGGGGATCGATGCGCAAAGCGCGTCGGTAAAGCGTTACAGCCGCTTTCAGGTTACCGTCGGCTTCCGCCTGATGCGCTTCTTCCAACAGGTTTTTGTTAGATGCCTTGCGTGCCATGATGTAATTTCTTTATTCAGCATCTTTCCAGCGGGTAGCATCGGAAAGACCAGAGAAATAATGTCGTGGATGACTGCCGGAGAAAGCAGTGAAATCATGGATGAAATGCGACTGATCATAATAGCCGCTTTCCAGGGCAATATCTGTGAGTGATTTGTTTTTGTTGCCATACTGATTCATGGCCGCATGAAAACGAACAATACGTGAAAACAGCTTTGGACTCATTCCTGCAAAGCGACTGAATTGCCGCTCAAACGTACGTTCCGACAAATAATAACCATCTGCCAGTCCACCGATCTTTATCAATCCATTCTGCTCAATAATATCCCGTATCGCCTGGAACACGGGCCGCTCCTCTTTGTAATGCTTTGCCAGCCGCTGTTCCATGAAAGTGGTGATAACCGCTATCCGTTGTTGTGTGTTGACGGCCTGCCACATTTTATCTTCCAATGCCGCCGCAGCCGGGCCAAGTAATTGCAGTAAATCCGGTTGCTGGTTGGTGAGTTCAGATGCAGCATAGTTAAACAGCAAGGGAATCGCCTGTGGATAAAGATATACGCCAAAGATACCGAAACCTTCCTGTATGTGGAATATCCGCCGGTGCGTGCATTGCGCCTGCAAGCCAGCGATAAAGGAAGGCGCCACATGACCATTGTGCAGCCATTCGTCAAACTGCCCCTTGTAATGAAAAACCAGCTCGGGGCACACATCCGCCATGGCATGATGTGTATAAGGTTCATCGCTTTCCAGCACCCAGAAAAATCGTACTACTTCCCGGAGCTTGTCTGGAGGCGGTATGGTGTAATATTTCATGGGAACATAAAGATACGCTATCTCCTGCTTGAAAAAATTCAGCCAGCGGGTTGGACAATTCATTTTTATCTCTATATTTGCAGCCCCATCCAGGAAGGATCAGTAGTTCAGTTGGTTAGAATGCCGCCCTGTCACGGCGGAGGTCGCGGGTTCGAGTCCCGTCTGGTCCGCAGAAAACGATAAAACCCGCGCTAGTCGCGGGTTTTATATTTTAAGTCGAGCGTTTAGTCTAGCTCAAAAAACAGGTTATACTTATTAAGACATAAAAAAGCTGGATGAAGCCATCCAGCCCCGACTTTGAAAAACAGGCTTTCAACTTTTCTCCTCCTGTTTTCATTTACTGCGCAACTGGCCAGCTATCAGTACGGAAAGGGCCAACAGGTAAACCTTCAGAAGAAAAAACATTACCGATAGCAGCATTGGAGAAACTGTATCTCACCGATTCCGGCTTCTCTACTTTTTTACTCCAAACGATCAGTGCATCTTTCTCCACCTTTGCGGATGCTTCATAGAAAATATGGTCTGCTCCTGCTATGTACAGGGCCACCGGTGCTTTGCCATTGATCCGGAGAGAAGTGGGAACATTGGCAAAACGAAGTACTGCCTCGTTTTTGCGGATGCTCATTTCTTTGAATACCGGGCTTTTCCAGGTAAACCCGGTTTTGCCATAGTTCTCCCCCAGGGCCCAGGCGGCCAGCCTGTTACCAACTGATCTCTTATCCTGTGGGTGAATATCTTTCACATTTTCTGTAACGTCAGATACTACCACCATACCGGTTCCGGGCAGGGCGCTGCTGCGCGCCTGTGCCTCCCGAAGGAGTGCAGCCTGATACTCCTTTTCGTAGGTAAATGGTGCTATCTGAACATAGTAAAAGGGCAGCGGCTTATGCCACGCCTCACGCCATGCCTGTATCATGCCGGTGAACAATGGCATGTAAGTATCGGCGGTGTTCACATTGGCTTCTCCCTGGTACCAGATAACTCCCTTTATGTTAAAATTGGTAAGAGGAGCTATCATTGCATTGTAAGCATAACCTGGTTTATGTGGCCACCATGCGGCCGGGGCCAGCTTGGCAGCAGCTGCAGAAAGTTGCTGTTGATCAGCTACAAGATGCTCCGGCGCCCATACTTCTGCTGGTGTTCCTCCCCAGCTGGCATTGATCAGCCCAACAGGTACTCCCAACGATTGCTGAAGTCGCGCCCCAAAAAAGTATCCCACTGCACTGAAAGGCTTCAGGCTATTGCTGTCGCATACTTCCCAGCTTCCCGGACAATCGTCCTGGGGATATGGCGCAGTAGTTTTGGGTATGTTAAAGAACCTGATGTTATTGTTACTGCAAACAGGCAACTCGGCGGCTATCTGCCGGATACCGTTATAGTAACTGTATTCCATGTTGGATTGCCCTGAACATAACCATACTTCGCCGATCAGGATATTTTTCAGTACAATCTCATTGGATCCTTTCAGTCTTATTTCATAAGGTCCTCCTGCTGCCGGTGTATGTACTTTCAAAGCCCACTTCGCATCTCCGCTGGTGGTGACAGTCGCTGTTTTATTATCCCAGCCGGTAAATACTGTAATCTTTTCTGAGGGGCTTGCCCATCCCCAGATGGTTATGCTATCGTTTTGCTGTAGCACCATGTTACTGCCAACGAGTGCAGGCAGCCTGATGGCGGCATGAAGTACGGCAGGCAACAGCAACACAATGCCGTAAAGAAGGAGTTTTTTCATAATCGCGCTTAATACCTTTGGGGGTTAAATATAATACCCATACCTGATAATTGAAAATGACTCCCGACGATAAGCGCTGAGGCCAGCGCAACCTGATTACCGGGCAAAATCCTTTCAGTTCTAAAGAAATGGCAGCAGTACTTGCCCGGCAACTTGTGGCGACTCACTGATAACTCCCTTCCATCCAGGTTTGCAGCTCTCCTATCCTTCTGATAAAACTGGCAAAATTATCCATGGCCGACGGTCTCGATGTAGCAATGACCTCAAAAATTCCGGTACCTGATCTAAATGTATATTCTGAGTAAGCGCATATAGGGAATCTGCGATTGTCGTGGAAACGCCTGTCCGGGCCGCCGTTTTTATTTACATATTGCCAGGTGTACTCAAGCACCCGGGCATCCGGTGGCAGCATTTCTGATTCCACAAAGGCGCTGGCAGTACCTGTTATCTGCAAGTTTTTATAGAACACAGCTGCAAAAGTATTTCCACGTTTTATCAGTAAGCGTTCAGGTAAAAAATATAATTCCATGTTATGAAGCGATATCCATGGGATGGTTACATTAGTAACGAAATGAGGCAGCGGCATTTTGTTCCCGGATAAACCTTTTACTCTCACCCTTTTTATCACCTTACTGGCTCCTGCATTTCGCTTGAAGTCCGTTGTACTTTGCGCATTCAGGTATTGCCAGATTCTTGAACATCGGGTAAAGGCAACGAAATGTGCATTGAAATGCTCATATACATGTTTGTATTTATCGTCCATATCGTAGTGGAGTTCCATTGCAAATCTTTTCCTATCCAGCTTTTTTAGCCAATAAACAAGCGGTATCACGCAAAGAAAATACAGCACTATTTCATATCCCAGGTATTCGTTCACCAGGTACAACTCTTGTTCTTTTACCTCATCAGTATGCAGATGCACCGCCTCTGCCAGTTCGCGTTTGATATAGCCTACGGTGTCAGATAATCTTATTTTAAACCATTGCGGGTTGGAGGCATCCAGCAATGGATAGGTTTCATCATAGCCCGCCATTTGCAGCACCTTTGATTTCACATTAGGTTCCTTCCTGACATTTATATCATTTAATGCAGTGATCTTCAGAAAAGTGGTATCTGTGGCGGCTTGTACTATTCTTTCCCGCTGACCAAAAGAGATAAATAATGCCCATGCCAGCATCAGCAATAGTGGCCATGTCACTCCTTTCACATAAGAGATTTGAGCGCACTTCTGATTAATTTCTGCAATAAACGCCTGGGAATCCGTATCTGTCAGCTCTTCCACAGCCGCAGACGTGATATTGTTATGTATGTTATCAGGCGGAATTTCGTATATGGGAGACCGTGATCCAGCAGCAGGAATCTTCTGCCGGTAGCTGATGCCATGTGCATTCAGGCTGACGTAAGTTCCCCGGGGGCCCGTATTGATTCGTGCGCCTTTCACTCCCATTGAATAACTAGTGCCCTTTTTTGAAAAATTTATTCTGAATGGCCCGGCACTAACAGATTTGCGATACAACCAACCCATAAAAACAGTTTTAATTTTATATTTTGGGAATAACAAAATGGATTCAGTAAAATGGCGAAAGGAAAGAGTAATACTACGGTTCAAAATTAGCGGATGAAAAATGTCGGTCCTTACGGGAAACCGTAGTCAGTATTTTTTTATAACAGAAATAAAAATGCCATTGCTGATGCAATGGCAAATCATTCAAAGCGTTATTAACCGTATTACAAGATGCCGATCTCTTTACAGGCAATAATCAATTGTTCGTTCTTGGAACAATTCAATTCTTCTCTCATTTTATTCAGCCGCTTTTCCACACTGCTTAAGCTGGAAGGACGGATATTATCTTTCTGTAAGTGCGCAGGGATATCTTTTTGAGCAACGCCCTCTGCGAGAAGCGTTATGATGGCAAGATCGCATGGCGTAAAATCATAGGCGTTTTTCTGCCTGATCATTTGCCGGAGCGATCGTGGAAAATAAGACTGGTTTTTAGACACCGCCTCTATTGCTTTCAAAAGATCTTTGGCGTCATTTCTGGCTTTAAGCACATAACCATCAACATGATGCTTTTCAATAACTGATGCATCACACTTTACAGAGAACACAATGATCTTTAAGTCCGGCTGCACTTTCCTCACTGCTGCTATCAGAGACGAACCATCGGTAATCTGTTGTGCGGAACCATCATCATCAAAACAGAGATCAGTTATCAGCAGATCATAAGACCGGCCACGCTGTAATGCCACCTGCACTTTTTTCAGTGCGTCGTCACAATAATAAGCATGATCTATTTCAACAATCCCCAGTCCTTCCAGGGTTCGTTGTAAAGAGACATTTACAATTTCATGGTCTTCGGCAACTAATACTTTACTTATCATATTGGAAAAGAAATCAGAATTTTAGCTCCTTTTACTACGTCTGTAACAAATTTAACATTGCCGCCAATGCCGGAAATACGGGAAACCGTATTCTTCAATCCGTTCCCTGGTCTAAATTCGGGCGAAAATCCAATGCCGTCGTCGGTGTAGCATATTTTGATCTCATGAATATTTTTTTCAAACTTGATAAATACCTTATTGGCAGCACTATGTTTTTTCATATTCACCATTAATTCCTGTAAGATGTATTTCACTTCTGTTTGGGCAGCCTTACTTGTGTTTTCCCATAATGCTTCATTATTACCAACCGTCAATACGGCTGTTGTCTCTGTTTTAAAGACACCCAGTAGTTTGGCAATTTCATCATGGTATGCTTCGTTATTGTTTTCTGATTGCTCATATGAAATATTACGGGACTTTTCGTATAGGTCTTCAAGTTTATCCAACAGGGTTTCTTCGTTCATGATACCGTTGTGCTCTATTGCTGTGATGATGTAATATAAACCGTTGGCCACTACATCATGTACTTTTTTAGAGTCTTTCAATGCTTGTTCACGAATAATGCTTTGCTTACGTTTCCGATACCAGATCGCCGCAATGAAAACACCCAAAACCACTAGCAATATGCCGCCATAGATCATCATTCGTTGTTGGATGATTTGCAGTTTCCTGTAAGCATTCTCTTTTTGCAACTGCAGGTTTTCCATTCTATTTTTCTGGGCATCATACCGGATCAGCGCGAACTGATTTTTAGCATTATTACGGGCAGTTTGCAAGCTGTCATTTAAAAATTGATAGCGCTCAAAATATTGCCGCATGTCCTGGGGCAAAGCGAGCAGCAACAATTTTTGCAGTGCTTCCAGCTCATCATCAGGGCTATTAAGTTGCCGGGCGATAGCATACATCTTATCGGCATATGTCAATGCCGAGTCCGGGCGGGTGCGGGAGTAATAATCGGACAGATGGGAATAACTGGCATTTTGCCCCCAAAGATCTTTTTCATTTATCCTGATTTGCAGTGCCGTCCATAATTCCGGCGCGGCCTTGTAACTGGAATCCTGCAACCATTTTGTTCGCGCCCAGTTGGACAGCGCCCTGGCATATGCAAGTTTATCTCCTTTATGCTTATTGATAATATCGTCATAAATAGCGATGGCACTGGCGAAGTCGCGCTTCTTCTGATAAGCAACTGCCTTATTGTTTAGAAAGATCAGTTTAAAACCATCATTTGAAGTAAAGTTCAAAGCCAGATCGTCGTAATGAATGGCTGCATCATAATTTTTCAAGTTCAGACTGGTCGTTCCCAACTCGTTATAATCAGATGCGAGGCAGGCGGAATCCCTTGGGTTCTTTTCATCTAAGTGCCGCAGGGACATTAACAAACTTTCCTGGCTGCCGAAGTAGTCGCCCTCGTCGGACTGAATAACTGCCATACGATTATAAGCCATGGCAATTTGCAGGCTATCGCGGGAATCCGATACCACTTTATAAAAATAATAGAATGCAGAGTCCTTATGTGTGTATAAAAAAGCGTCCCCTTTCGCAAAATCGGGGTCTTGGGGAAAAGGAACAACAACATGTTTCTTGTTACAGGCCAGAAGACAGGCAGCTAATGCGAGTAAGAATAGTAACGTTCTCAAGTTGATAATTTGCAGGGTAAAGAAGATATATGGACTATTATGAGGTAAAAACGCGAACCTGAACAAATATAATTTTTTTATCACAACGTCATGCTGCACGGCTAATAAAAAGGTAAGGCAAGGAAATCCTTGCCTTACCTTGAAATTTACCTAATGAACCGGGGGAGGCGGAGGAGGCGGAGGGTATGGAGGCACATGTCCTGTTTCACCGCCTGTATCCATAGTGGTTATCTGTGAACCTTGATGACTGTTAGATGTTTTATTATGGTCCGGACATACCAATGCCCAGAACATTGCTATAAAGAATGTAAGCATTTTGTTTTTTTTAGAAGTGATGAGTTAGGACGGCCAGCCAATGCTGCGCCGCAAGAGGAGTAAGAAGCGCTTCTTACATTTTTTGGGAAGGAGGTTGAGTATTGATTGCAGAAGCTGGTAAACACTTCCCAGGCTGACTACCAGCCTCCGCTTTCGTTACTCAGGGTGAAATCACTTCTGTACAGTAAACCCGCTAGCTAATGCAGGGTCAATTGATTTCAAGGCAAAGATATGCAGGCGTAAACCGGTGATTAGCAAACGATTCCGGGAATTCCGATAATTCCCTGCGAATTCCTGAAATGCCCGACCGATTCCAAAAATTCAGTTGCTTTAAACCTTATACTTTTAAAATGTTTATTGATTATCAGACGCTAGTCCTGCGTGATTACGAAAAAAAGAAGGCGGAAAACTTGCTTTCGCATCGCCTGGTACACCCCACCGCAGCAAATATCAGGGAAGAATGTATTGCCGTTTGCACCGAACGTTACCTGTCAAAGGATGAGCATTTGCTCAGGGAGTTTTTGGGAAAACGGGACAGTCCGGGCGCCTATATTCAGGCATTTAAAAAACAAACCGACAAGTTTAAGCCCCTGGTGAATTTCCTGAAAAAGCAGATTACAAATACTGACACGAAGAATGTTGAACTGCTGGCATGGTTGATCGATTTTGAGCCGAGACCCTATCAACTGGGGACAAAATATAATGTGGGAGAGATAACAGTGCAGAAGGATACCGGGAATTCCCAAAATTCCGACATGCAGGAGGTCGAGGAAATCAGGGAAAAGGAAGATGAGGAAGAGCAGGCAGATACTCCGGTGGATGATCCAGTCACCTTCTTACAACCCATCCCTCCCCAAAAGAAGAAGCCATCATCTATATTGAAAATCGCGCTTTGGATCATATCTCCGCCTTTAACCGTATTGATAGGCGCATACTGGTTATCACCTGGTAAGTATCCGCGAGGCAAAGGAGATTGCATGTATTGGGCTTATGATCATTACGAACAGGTTTCCTGTGATCAAAAACCCGGCGACGCTCCGGTTATTGCGTTGGACACCTTTAAACTGAATCATTTCAGAAAAATAACGAGACCCGATACCATCACCGGATATTCTATAGGAAGCGTATGGTATGTAAAAGTAGACAGGGTAGACAGAGCGATAGAGTTTTACACAGCTGATGGTTATCATCCCATACAGCAGGAAAAGCAGTTGAAACCTCTGACTGAGTATATTATTATCAAGTACATACGTCCCACGCAAAATAAAACAGCCGGACAAAATGTCCAGCTGCTGACTTACTTATCACTGGCACTTCATTTTATTTTCAGGCCTGGGTGATTTGTACGTTTGTAATGATTTTTTTTATTTGATTATTCTCCTGGCGAATATGAACCGCTTCCCTTTCTTACGATATTCCCTTATTGAAGTTATCAGCCATTTCGAATAGTAAGAGAAGTCGGTATCATTGTATTTAGAAAAAAGTTCAAATACTTCACCGCCCCAGTCTACCACTGCATAAGAGTAAAATCCATCGGCAGTTTTCCCGGTTCCCCAGAGAAGGCTATCCCTGGTTTGATGAAATGGAAATCCCATGCCATCTGCTACATACTGTTTATATTTTTCATCATTCCAGATGTAGTGATCATAGGATCTCCAGTAGAGATGCGTTTGAAAAACTTCTTTCCCATTGCTGTATCTATCATCTTCTCCCATTGGATTATCTCCTTTTATTAATTTAAAACCGACAGGGAAGGACGCCTGACCTGAAGCAGTGATTGTACAGAGCAAGAAGAAAAAACTAAAGAGATATTTCATTCGCTGGAGGTGTTGCTTATGCAAGATATTATCTCTGATCGGATTAACAAAAAGACACGATGCCTGTAACGCTATAAAAGCGCAATACATGGATGAAATGTATTGCGCTTTTATATTGGAAACAGTATCATTTCAACAGAAAATCCAGCACTGTTTTTTCGAAGGTCGCTTTATCCTCAACATTCGACAGGTGAACTACCGGCAGCATCACCAATTTTGAATGAGGGATGGTTTGGGCAATCAGCTTGCTATGTTCGGGAGGGGTGGCTCTGTCATTTGTTCCTCCGATGATAAGGGTAGGCGTGGTAATGAGCGATATGGTCTTGCGCAAATCTGCATCACGAACAGCCGCAAATGTGCCAGCGAGGCCGCGTGGCGGGGTAACGAGCACCATCGCACGGAATCTGGCCACTTCGGCCGGATCAAAATTATCCGGGAACCAGTTGTGAATAAACATCGCGGCATAGGGCTCCAGGCTGCCGCCGTTGCGCAGCTTTTGTATCTGTTCATTAAAATATTTTTCAGGCCCCATGTAAGAAGAAGTATTGGACAATACCAACTTATTAACACGCGATGGCGCATGAATGCCCAGCCATTGCCCGATCCAGCCACCGAACGACAAGCCCGGAAAATGTATCCGGTCTATATGGAGTGAATCCAGCAGATCAACAAGATCCATTGACGCCCGGTCCACGGAATAGTCTCCTTCGGGCGCGTCTGAAAGGCCGCTGCCGCGGGTATCAAATCTCAACACACGGAAGTATTTGGTAAATGCAGGTATCTGGCCATCCCACATACTCATATCTGTGGCCATGGAATTGGCCAGTACCAATACGGGCTTGTCGGCGGCGCCATCGAGCCGGTAGGCGATCCTGACCCCGTCGCCGGTTTTGAAATATCGTAATTCATCTACGCCCTGGCCAAATCCTTTGTATACAAAGATCATCGTAAAAATCAACAGGGCTGCGTATTTACTAGTGTGAAGCATAAATTGTTTTGTTTTATACAAAGCTAGTAAGAAGCGCTTGCCCCGGCCATTCAAAAACAAAGGTTTCTTCTGTAATTTTTCAGGTTTAAATAAATTTCCATACCGATTGTATGAGAATCACCTGAATTGATCAGCACCCGGTGAACGCTTACTATATGGATCAAGGCAGGATACTCCCTGTTTCAAGGCAGTATAGAGTATGGAATAGCCCCCGCCTTCCGGGAGCTCCTCATTTTTTACTATCTTGACCATGAATAAAAATCCATTTAACCATGATAAAAAAGATGCTACTGCTTGCCTTCGCCTCCATGCCGGCTTACCTTGGCACGCAGGCACAGCAAGCTTCCAGGATGAATACTTTCATCAGCAACCTGATGAGCAAGATGACATTGGATGAAAAGATAGGACAGCTCAACCTGCCAAGCGCCGGGGAATTTACCACCGGCGCCGCTACCAACTCCGATATCGGCAAGAATATTAAAGAAGGAAAAGTAGGTGGCCTCTTCAACATTAAAGGGGTCGACAAGATCAGGGCCATTCAGAAAGTGGCCGTGGAAGAGAGCCGCATGAAGATACCCATGCTGTTTGGTATGGATGTGATACACGGCTACGAAACCACTTTCCCCATTCCGCTGGGCCTCTCCTGCTCCTGGGACATGAAAGCAATTGAGCAGTCGGCACGTATTGCGGCGATCGAAGCCAGCGCCGATGGCATCTGCTGGACTTTCAGCCCTATGGTAGATATCGCCCGCGACCCGCGCTGGGGCAGGGTTTCAGAAGGCAATGGCGAAGACCCTTACCTGGGTTCGCAAATTGCGAAAGCGATGGTAAAAGGTTACCAGGGCGATTATTCGTCCAACACCAATATCATGGCATGTGTCAAACATTTCGCGCTCTATGGCGCCGCCGAAGCAGGCAGGGATTACAATACCGCCGATATGAGCCACTGGCGCATGTACAACGAATACTTCCCTCCTTACAAAGCGGCTGTTGAGGCAGGCGCAGGCAGCGTGATGGCCTCTTTCAATGTGGTTGATGGCATCCCCGCTACCGGCAACCGCTGGCTGCTCACAGACGTATTGCGCCAGCAATGGGGCTTTAAAGGCTTTGTGGTAACTGATTACACCGGTATCAATGAAATGATCGATCACGGTATGGGCGACCTGCAAACCGTTTCGGCTCTCGCCCTGAAAGCCGGCGTAGCCATGGATATGGTGGGAGAAGGATTCCTGAAAACATTGAAAAAATCGCTATCAGAGAAAAAAGTAACGCTCGCCGAAATCGATGCTGCCTGCAGAAGCGTGCTGGAAGCAAAATATAAATTAGGCCTCTTCACCGATCCCTATAAATACTGCAACGCGCAACGTGCTAAAACAGACATCTTCACGGCGGAACACCGTAACGCTGCCCGACAGATCGCTGCGGAAAGTTTTGTGCTGCTGAAAAATAACCATATCCTGCCGCTGAAAAAATCAGGCAAAATTGCGCTGATAGGCCCACTCGCAGATGCCGCCAATAACATGGCCGGCACCTGGAGCGTAGCCACGGTACAAGACCGCTCTATCCCCTTACTGGCGGGCCTCAAAGCAGTGCTGGGCAATAAAGCCACCATCACTTATGCCAAAGGCTGCAACCTCAGCGACGATGCCACACTCGAAGAACGCGCCACCATGTTTGGCAAAACATTGAACCGGGATAAAAGATCTGCGGAAGAGATGAAAAATGAAGCGCTGAAGATCGCCGGCGAAGCGGATGTAGTGATCGCCGCCATGGGCGAATCCGCCGAGATGAGCGGCGAAAGCGCCAGCAGAACCAATCTGAATATCCCGCAGGCGCAACAAGACCTCCTCCGTGAATTGTTAAAAACCGGCAAACCCGTGGTACTCGTGCTGTTCACAGGCCGCCCGCTTACGCTCGACTGGGAAGAGAAAAATGTACCCGCCATCCTGAACGTCTGGTTCGGTGGCTCCGAAGCCGGAACCGCCATCGCAGATGTGCTCTTCGGCGATGTAAACCCTTCTGGAAAATTAACCATGACCTTCCCTCAGAACGTAGGCCAGATACCACTTTACTACGCTCACCTGAATACCGGCCGCCCACTTGCTGAAGGGAAATGGTTCCAGAAGTTCCGCTCCAACTATCTCGATGTCTCCAATGATCCTGTTTATCCTTTCGGATTTGGGTTAAGTTATTCCAACTTTAGTTATGGAGATATAAAACTGAGCGCCGCTGCTTTAAAAGGCAATCAAACATTGCAAGCCAGCATAACGCTCGCCAACACCAGCCAATACGACGGCGCAGAAGTGGTACAGCTCTACATCCGCGACCTGGCGGGCTCCGTAAGCCGCCCGGTAAAAGAGCTGAAAGGATTTCAGAAAATACAGCTGAAGGCAGGAACATCCAAAACCATCACCTTCAATATCACACCAGAAGATCTAAAATTCTATAACAACAACCTGAAATACGATTGGGAACCCGGCGATTTCGATATCATGATCGGCGGTAACTCCCGCGATGTAAAAACAGCAAGGGTAACCTGGACCAGGTAGGATTTTCGGATTTGTGGATTTACGGATTTACGGATTTAATTGAAGCGGAGATGAACAACCTCATCTCCGCTTCAATTAAATCCGTAAATCCATAAATCCACAAATCCGAAAATTCTTTGTAACTTACTGTTCAGATACACACCCCAAAAATGAACACCTCCACAGCCGTTCCCCAAAAGGCTGCTCCTATCACTGCCGCCACCGCTGAAAGAACCGGAGCACCACAGGAAGAAGAGTTGGTCACCATGTTGTCCAGCCCGTTTACGATCATGCCCAAACTCTCCGTGGGCGCGCCTGACGATCCACTGGAAGATGAGGCCGAACGCAAAGCCGATGAAGTGATGCGCATGCCTGAAACTACTTTCGTACAACGCAAATGCGCCCATTGCGAAGAAGAAGAAAAGCAAGCGCATACCGCTTCTTTTCTGCAACGTAAATGCGCGCACTGCGAAGAAGAAGAACAGGTGAGATTAAAACCTGCCACCTCTTTCCTGCAAAGAAAAGAAGGCGGCATCACCGCCAGCGCCAGCGCTACCGCACAGATACAAGCCACCAAAGGCCGGGGCGATAAACTTCCTGCCAACACCCAACAGTTCATGGAAAGCCGCTTCGGATCAGATTTTTCCGATGTCAGGATACATACCGCCAGCTATGCAACAGCACTATCGCGCGAGCTGAGTGCACAGGCATTTACAGTAGGTAATGATATCTATTTCAATGCTGGCAAGTTTTCGCCAGAAACAGCCAGTGGCAAGCATTTGCTGGCACATGAACTTACGCACACGATCCAGCAGGGCGGTATCAGCAGGAAAATAAACCGCGTAGTGGATCAGGAAGAAACCATGGATATACTGTCCGGCAGCGCGGAAGAATCCATCCAGCGGACCGGCGACGAAGAGATGTCGCGCAGCCAGGAAATAGCACAGTCGGAATCTTCACCGGGGCAGGCAGAAGTATCGATGCAGCCGCTGTCAATAAGCATTTACAATTTTGCCATCAACAGCGCCCAGCTGAAACCTTATCATATACAAGTATTGAATGAGCTGATTCTTGTGCTGAGCCAAACGAATGCACAGAACTGGCGGGTAGAGTTAGTAGGCAACACTGATTCCAGCGGTGAGCCGGTTGTCAATGATCCCTTGTCAGTGAGAAGGGCAGCCGCAGTGAGGCGCTACCTGAGCGCGCGACTGGGATCAAGGATCAGCAGCAGAGGAGAAGGAGAAGATAATCCCGCCGTTTCGAACGAAACGGTTTCCGGCAGATCGCGCAACAGAAGGGTGGATATGCTGCTGGTATCAACTGTCAACGCCGCGCGGCAACATCTTCCCGGCCAGCCCGGGCAACAGGATGTGCCGCCTTCACAAGATACGCCCAACAGGGATCCCGGGCCGCAACCACCGGTGATACCGCCCGGCCGCAGACAGCCACCAGTGCCGCCAGTGCCACCTGGAAGAAGACAACCGCCAGCAACCCGTGATTGGGATTGCTCACAAACGCCTATCCTCTGCGGACTTGGCGGCGGCGGATTGATATTGATCCCGATCCTGCTCTGCGGCGCTTTTTGGGAGGCTTGTCTTTGCCTTGCCCTGCCCAGCGTTTGCACACTGCCGCCGATCATTCCGGTGCTTCCGCCCGGCACACAGCCGCCACCGCCGGGTACAGAGGACCCGAAAGATCCAAAAGACCCGAAAGAACAGCCGAAAAAGCCGCCCAGACACGCGTGCGTAAGCTGGGCACTCCTCCCCTCCGGCGATCTTCCTATGTTCACACAATGGCCATTCCTGATGCTGCAGGCGGATGCATTTGATATGCTCATCGGCTTCAGACATGATCCCGAAGCAGGGTGCGATTGTGCTTGCGGAGAATACCAACAGAACGTCAAAGGTTATTTCGAGACGGAATATGATGATGGAAGAATTGTACGTGCAAGAAAATTATTGACCCCTGGCGTGTACCTCGATCCAACCACCTATCATGAAGATGGCGATGGACGCGCTAATTCTGAATACGGTCACCGGGCAAACCCAAAAAGGCTGCAACTGGACGGCTTCTTCCCCACACAGGCAGATGGCTGCTATTACTACGGTCTTGATGCGCCAAAGAAAAGCCTGACGGGCTTTGTGCCTTATGAAAACGGAGAAGTAAGACATACGATGAACCTCGAATTTGAAGGCGGTCCTGTAGACAGATGCAGCGGCACGCGCGTACCCATCCCTGGCTACTGGCACCATTGGACCGTAAAAGGAGAAACAAGAAAACCATCATCACCCGGCACGCCTGGTATCCCGCACACGCCGCCACACAGCGGCGGCACGCCTTCCAGCGGCACGGTAGTACGTGCCACGCCAAGGGTTACCAATGCGCATAGCAACACCGCCTATCCATCCACCTATGGCGGCGGCTTGTCGGCGGTCGCCACAGTGGGCGAACACTTCCAGCTACGTTTCTTCTTCCGTGTAAATGGCAGATCAGAATTATTTGAAGCAACGATCGGAGTAACAGTAGTAGCGGCAGACGACAACACGATCAGGGTAGTAACAGACAATAACAATACTTTGAACATGGCGCCAGATAACGCGCCACCCGTGCTGCTGGATCCACACAGGAGCATTACTTTTACGAGGGAGTTCCTGCGGAATTTTGGCAGGCGCCATTGAATCATAGCGCTGGCCTGCAGCCAGCGCTATGATTTATTTTACAACGCTGTTAAAGAATAGGTGCGTGAATCTTCTTTGCTCTCCGCCTCCTGCCAGTCGTTCAAACGGCGGTAAAAAGAAGGCAGTATTATTAAGGCGTCACTACAACTTCATCTCCATATAAATGGTATGCTCGATTGGGCTGAAACGGTACGGCGCTATCTCGTAAAAGCCGAGGAAGCGATACAAGTCCTGCGCTTTTGCCTGCCCCGGTACGGTATCCAGCCGTATGAAATCATATTGCAGTTCACGGGCGGTGTTGATGGCGCTTTCCAGCAAACGCTTGCCCAGCTTGAGGTTACGATAGGCTGGTTTTACGTATAGCCGTTTCAGTTCGGCCACGCCTTCAGCGAAGCGGCGCACAGCTACGCAGCCTGCTGCCTCGCCGTCTACCCGGCAAAGGAGCAGCGCGCCTTCCGGCTGGTGATATTGCTGGTCTATCTCAGCCAGCTCTTTCTGGAAGTCCTGGTAGGCCAGGTCAAAAGGAAGTGAAGCGGCATATTCTTCAAACAACATCCTGGCTTGTTGGTATTCCGCCGCGCTGGCAGCGGCTTTGATGGCTACTTCG
This sequence comes from Chitinophaga vietnamensis, assembly GCF_902167635.1. GTDB lineage: Bacteria > Bacteroidota > Bacteroidia > Chitinophagales > Chitinophagaceae > Chitinophaga > Chitinophaga vietnamensis. The sequence goes on along the minus strand of NZ_CABHMS010000001.1, from coordinate 800,054 downwards.
TTCATAACGTGTTATCGTTTAGTCAATAGATCTTTTACCTGTGTAACCAGGCTGACCAACTGCTGCTGTTCGCGCTTGTCCAGGTGCCCGATCAGGCGGGCTACCTGCAGGTCCGACTGCTGGTCGATCATCGTAGCGATCTTCCGCCCCTTCGCGCTCAGCTCAAGCAAGTACACCCGCTTATCCCCCGCTGCCTGCCGCTTACGCAGCACGCCCTCTTTCACAAAACGCGCAATGATACGGCTCAGGTATCCTTCGTCGATGAATAATTTCTCCTTCAGCTCCCGGGCAGTCAGCGCCGCCGATGCCCGCAGCTCATAGATAATCCTTGCTTCCGTCAAGGAATATTCACTTTCCAGGATATGGTTGTTCACCACGCCCAGTATAGCCGTGTAAAAGCGGTTGAAGTCACGGATAGATTGAATGATATCGCTGGTCATACGCTAATTTACGCAAAAATACTTGACAAAAGCAAGTTTACTTTACGCCGGGTAGATCAGCTGTACATTAGCGGCTTGCAGGCCTTCGCGCAAAGCGTCTGTGGCATGGAGTTGTACGCAGGCCAGCAGGTAGTTGTCAATGCCTGCATCCAGGCGCATCACCCCGATGCCGAATGCCGCCAGCTGGCCATTGACCAGTTTCAGGTAGTCATCATCGATCGGCGCATCGGCGTAGTCGTCATGGAGATTGAGCGTGGTATTCCAGTATTTGGCCACCACTACATTCAGGAGATCGAGTTGTGCAGACAGGGGTTGATAAACAGACAGCTCGGCGATCAGCTGGTGCTGCAACAGACCATCCACCAGCGCGATGGCGCTCAGCCATTCCGGCGCAGCTGCCAATCCGCGCCGCGCGCTTTCTTCTGTATAACGTGCATGTATATACGCATATGGGTAGGCGGCGGCATATAATACGCGGTTCATGATATCGGTAGCCACCGGCTGAAAAGCAGCCGTATCATCAGAAGGGATGAGTTGCCAGATGCCCTTCCAAAGCGGCTCCGGCGCCATCTTTCGTTTATACTGTTCATTCCATCTTTCTTGCGCTTGCAGGATGCGCAACGCCCGGGGAAAATATCTCAACAACCGCTCCCACTGCGGGGATTCCACACCGGGTATCTCTTCCCATTCCCTGTCTGGTAATTCGTACAACATATAATACGTTCCTTCTTCATCTACAGCAAGCGAATAGGATTGTTGCTCCATTTTATTTTTCAGGAAGATATTGCGGCCCCTGGTAATTGAGATATACCAGCTATCAACGTCTATTACCAGCTTATCCACACCTGGTGCAAATAAAGAAGTATTCACCACGCGCTGGAAATCTTCGGCAGTGATACCGGTACGTTCCGCGCCTTGCCCGAACACCGGTTTCCCGGCGGCGATACGTGATATCAGTGCGGCATTTCCTGCAAACAGGTAATTATCTTTCACCAGTTCATCTGCCACCGCCGGCAACAAAAGTTCCCGCCATTCTGCAAAATCGGAATAGGCCGCCGCCGTGACTGTTCCACGCACTTCCGTCTGATGGTCGTCCTCTATCCATACACGCGCATGCAGGTTACCCTTTATCTCCACACGACCATGATTATAATAGCCAATGAAAGTATCCTGCACCTGCACATTCCCGTTTACAATGATCTCCGTACAACCCGCTACCAGGTTGGTACACGACAGGTCGCCATTAATCAGCAGAAAGGCGGAATAAGTATCAGGTTCGTAATCGATGATGGAGTTGTGGACAGTAAGATTTTTTTTGAAGATGCAACCGGCAATATGTTCTTCTGTATACATCTCATAAAGATCGAATTGGTCATCTGTTACTACGTCTTCATCGAAGATCATGACACGCAGGTCAGGAACATTTTCATCAATAAACTCGAGGTTAGTGGCGATGTCATCTACCAGTCCATTGCGGATAGCTTTTCGCAGTGATATGGATTTCATCCGTTAAAGGTATAAAAAACAAATGAGCGCCAGGTGGCGCTCATTTGTTTTTTATACCTTTAGCAACTTCGCATTGATCGCCACCACCACGGTGCTCAAACTCATCAACACCGCGCCCGTGGCCGGGCTTAGCACAAAAGAAGGATATAAGACACCCGCAGCCAGCGGTATGGCGATCACATTGTAACCTACGGCCCACAACAGGTTCTGTACCATTTTGCGGTAAGTGGCCCGGCCAAATGCGATCATCTGTACTACATCTTTCGGATCGGAGTTAACCAGGATGATGTCCGCAGTTTCTGCTGCCACATCTGTGCCTGATCCTACCGCGATGCCCACATCAGCCTGTGCAAGGGCGGGCGCATCGTTCACGCCGTCGCCGGTCATGGCTACAATCTCGCCTTTATCCTGGAAGTCTTTTACTTTCTGCTGCTTTTCATGTGGCAGTACATTAGCCAGATAACCATCCATATTGAGTTTCTTCGCAACGACGGCAGCTACTTGCTCATTGTCGCCGGTAAGCAGGAAGGATTTGATGTTCATATTTTTCAATGCAGCGATAGCTGCGGCGGCGCTTTCCCGCAGGCCATCCGCCAGCGTGATGATACCAGCGGGTTGATGATCTATCCATACAAATACCACCGTATCGGTTGACTGATCCACTTCCGCAGGAACAACCGGCATGGCGATATGCTGCTGCTTGAAATAGTTAGGACCAGCAACTACTATATCTTTCCCGTTCACCACAGCTTTCACGCCTATCCCCTGCATATACGTAAAGTCAGCAGATTTCCACAGCTCCATTCCTTTCTCTTTCAGTTTCCGCATGATACCTTGCGCAATATGGTGCTCGGAGTTTTGCTGTACCGCAGCGGCATAGCGCAGCAGGTCATCGGCGGAAAATGTATTATTCAGGGGAATCATCTGCTGTACTTCAAAAGATCCTTTGGTGAGTGTGCCGGTTTTATCAAAGATGATGGTAGTAAGTTTTCGCGCATTCTCAAATGCAGTACGGTTGCGGATCAGCAAGCCATGCACCGCAGAAAGGGAAGTAGAGATCGCCACTACCAGCGGAATAGCTACGCCCAGTGCATGCGGACAGGAAGTGACCATCACCGTTACCATTCTTTCCAATGCGAAAGACAATTCCTTGCCCGCCATCAGCCAAACGATGAAGGTGATCACGCCTACACTGATAGCAACAATGGTGAGCCATTTCGCCACTTTATTCGCGAGGTTTTGCGTTTTGGATTTCGCGCCCTGTGCAGATTGTACGAGGGTAATTACTTTATTGAGATAGCTGTCGCCACCGGTGCCGGTTACCTGTATTTTCAATGCGCCGCTGCCATTCACGGCGCCGCCGATCACTTTGGCATCTTTGCTTTTCTTCACTGGCAGGCTCTCGCCGGTGAGCATGCTTTCATTTACATCGGAGTTACCTTCGAGGATCAGGCCATCGGCCGGAATCTTCTCCCCTGGCTTCACCAGCACCACATCGTTGTGCTGTAAATCTTTCAAAGGAATATCGGATACCTGTCCATGACGTTCTACGTGCACCACAGCAGGCAACAGTTCTACCAGTGATTCCAGCGCGCGGGATGCCGCCATCTGCGATTTCATTTCCAGCCAGTGGCCGAGCAACATGATATCGATCAAAGTGGCCAGTTCCCAGAAGAAGTCCATGCCGCGCAAACCGAATACCACAGCCACGCTGTAGCTATAGGCGGTAGTAATGGCTACTGCCACCAGCGTCATCATGCCAGGGTTTTTCCATTTCAGTTCACTTACCATTCCTGTCAGGAAAGGCCAACCGCCATAGAAGAAAATGAAAGTGCTTAATGCCAGCAATAAATATTGATCGCCAGCGAAAGACCACTCTACTCCCAACCATGTTTGTATCATGTGCGACAGCAGCAACAGCGGCATGGTGATCACCAGGCATACCCAAAAGCGTTTCAGGAAATCCCCGGTATGATGACCGGCATGTTCATTATGGCCACCGGTGCTGTCATGGCCCTTGTGATGATCATGATGCTGATGTTGATGGTGATGGTGATGGTGATCGTGATGCTGATGTTGTTCATGATGATGCTCATGTCCGTGATGCTGTTCGTGCTGATGGCTTTCCATAGATGTATATTTATGATTGATGACACAAAATTAGATGAATAAGAATGGAGGCAGTTATATAATTACGGTCAGGTTTTACATTATATTGGTGCGTCACCGCGAACATAATGCTGCCCATAATCGTTAATTTAGACATTAACCCGTAACTGACACAGTGAACTGTACTTTAAGCATACTGTAGCATTTTTCCATCAACCACAATACATACATCATGAAAACTCGTCTTTTGTTAGCCTTTGCGCTATGTTTAAGCATTGCAGGATGTACCAAGAGAGCACAGGACACCCCTGCCAACAACCCTGTTAACCAGGTAAATAGTTCCGGCGGATTGAAAGGCCAGAACCGCATCACGCCAGGCGTAGATCAATACCGCCTGCTGGTAAAATTCAAGGCAGCCGAGATACTGGCTGTTGAAAAAAACAAACCCGTATTTGCGGATCAGCGCACCGCCGATGCCGCACAGGCCTGGGGCAGGTCTTCCGGCGGTATCAACGCCTACAACTATGAGCAGGCGATCCCCTTTGCCCCTGAAGAAAAAGCTGCGATGAAGCAGGGCCGTGCAGCCGCTGTGGCGCCAGGCGTTTTCAACCGCTACGCCTTCAGAGGCCTGATGTACGTGAAAGAAGCCAGCGCCATGGCGCCCGCCGATGTGCTCGCGCTGGCCAATGAGTTTGAAAAGCTCGACATCGTGGAATACGCCGCCATGGAGCCGGTAACGCCGCCGCCGCCGCCCGCTACGCCCGACTTTTCCGCACAACAGTATTACCGTAACGATGTAGATGCCACCGATGCCACCGTACGGGGCATCAACGCCGTATATGCGTGGTCGTTAGGCATCACCGGCGCTGGCATACGGATCGCGGACATCGAATGGGGCTTCAACAAAAACCACGAAGACCTCATTGGCGCCAGGGCCATCGAAGTGCTGCCACCGCCGGATGATCAATATAAAGATCATGGCACTGCCGTAGCAGGCATCCTGCTGGCGCAAAACAACGGCTTCGGTGTAACCGGTATGGTATACGGCGCCGACAGTATGTATGTGATCTCCGAACGCGTAAATGGCCGCCCCGGTGGCATTGCAGCAGGACTGGCCCGGCTCCGCCGCGGAGATGTTTTCTTATATGAAATGCAAACCGGCGGACAAGGAGGCCAATATGTTCCCGCCGATTATAACCAGGCAGTATGGGATATCACTAAAACAGCAACGGATTCCGGCATCATTGTGGTAGCCGCCGCCGGCAACGGCAATCAAAACCTTGATGATCCTTTCTATGCCAGCTACCGCAATCGTGGCGACAATGGCGCCATCATCGCAGGCGCCGGCACGAAATCAGGCCGGAACAAAGCCAGCTTCTCCACCTATGGCGCCAACGTGCATTTACAGGGTTGGGGCGACTGGACCGTTACCACCACCGGCTACGGATCTTTATACAATGGCGGCCTGAATAAGGATTATGCCAACGATTTCTCCGGCACCTCTTCTGCCACGCCTATCGTAGCATCTGCGGTGATCGCCGTGCAATCATGGTATAAGTTGAATAAAGGTGGAGTATTGGCGCCCAGAGCAATGCGCACCTTGCTGATCAACACCGGCACCGCACAAGGAAGCGGCGGACATATCGGGCCGCTGCCTAATATCAAAGCGGCCATTCAGTCTTTGCAATAAATTAAAGGATAATAGTAAAACCCGCGGCAGCCGCGGGTTTTATTTTATCTCGTCATACTCCGGTGAAGCGCCTGGCTACGTTTGCCGAGCAGATAGCATAAACTCATGATCAGGGTGAAGAAAACAGACAGGCCAACGATCTCGTCATCCCGCTCCGGAACAAGTGCACTGATCCAAAGCGCGATCACAAAAGGCGACATCACGGCACTCAATACAGTAATAAGTCTGGCTTGTTGCATACTCATGGCACATAGGTTTATCAGATGAACGAATGGTTATTAATATTTCGCCCCTACCAATATTCCGCCCCTACGGGGCGGTTGTCTCTTTTGCCAATGCTACGCCCCGTAGGGGCGGAATATTGGTAGCAACGCATTGCTGATGACATCTCGCCCCGTAGGGGCGAAATGTTAACACGTACGAATATCGTCAGAACTGCAAGCGGAAACTGCCAAACACGCCGAAGTTGCTGAGATAAGATACATTTGCTTTCTGCGGATAGAAGCGCCATACAGCATCTACCCGGAAGAAACGGAAGATATTGTCGAAACCTGTGCCCACCTCTGTATATACTTTTCCATTCAATGAGCGCATGCCATAATATTTTCCGTATTCAATATTGTTATACACTTTATTGGCGTGGGAGAGATCGCCGGTAACTGCTTTCAGGTTCCAGAACTGGCGTACGCCGGTTCTGCGCATGAAAGGCAGGAGGTTCAATAACTTTCCATCGAAATTATGTTCGATGTTCACACCCGCATAACGATCGCTGAAGAACTCATATTTGTTCATCAAACTGAATGCTTCCTTGTTGTAATAATAGGTTTCATTGCCGGGATGCATCTGCAATAACATGAATGGTATCTTGTCTGCGAATATCTTCCCTGCATACACCATGTAGTTTACACGGCCCCAGCGCGGTATCTGGAACTGATGCGTGATGCTCATGTTCAGCTTCTGGTAATTGTATTTGCTGGCCAGCACGCCCGAGGGCGCAAAGGTATAGCTCAGCTCCGTTACCGGCTGATTGCCTTTCAGCCTGCGCACCTTGCGGAAAGTACGGATCTCTTTTTCTCCGGGAGCATAGCGGAACTTCAGCTGGAAAGCCGTATTCACTACATGGCTCCGGTCTTCATCGTCCGGCAGGTACATCTTATGTGGCGGTAAGGGATCGAAGGTGGTATACACGGTACGCGCCGTGCTACCTTCTATAGAGAAATGTGATGGAAAGGTTTTGGTAACCGCGAACTTCATTTCATTTTCCCGCATAAATTTCTGTGGGATGCCGTGGCGCCGCACTATCTGTCCGAAAATATTATCGAGCGATACTTCTTCTCCGTTGAAGCCGCGTTGCGTATTGTCGATATCATCTTTCCAGTAGGCCATCAGGCTCCAGCCTTTGTCGCTCGGCAGCCTGTAAGACACGGCCATCTTGCCTTTCAGCGATTCGTCTTTGCAGCCGTAGGCGAGGTAGCCAAACAGGCGCAGGTTACGGCTGAACTCCGGCGTGGTACCCAGGTCGAAACGGAAACGCATGCCTTCGAGGCGGTTGCGGCTCACCCATTTGTACCAGGGGCCTATTTCCACTTTGCCCAGTTTAATATGGCCATCTACCAAAAAAGTAACCGTATTACTCAAACGCCGGAATGCCGGCATGGCGCGTAAGGTATCTACCAACGTAATCGCATGTTGCTCATTGAGGCTCAGCGATTCCGGCCGGTGCTCCGCCAGGTAAGCCTTTCCGGCGGGCAGGGCGCTATCGCTCACTACCACCTGCTCTTTACTTTTATTAGCCTCTAACTTACTGTTGATATCCTCGCGGTTCACCGCGATGTTGCGATACAAGGTTGTTTTCCTTCCGATGAAAGTAGTCTTATGCTTGCCCATCGGCGCCAGCTCTATGATCACACGGTCTTTGGCCACCACCCATTCATGTTCATTCAGCTGACTGAACTCCTGTATGATATCGAGCCGCTTCACAAAGTTGATATTAACAGCCCCGGAAACCGACAGGCTGATCTTCTGTAAAGCCCAGGTGCGGCGCTGTATCCAGCAATCTCCGGAGAAGGTATTCTCGCCCTCTCTTTTGGGACTGAAGGCCAGATGAAAATATTGCTGCCCGTTTACGGTAACGGTGTCAAGCCCTTTGTAATGATAGTATTTATCGCCTGTAACGCCTACGGGACTTACAAATTCACGTCCGAAGATATAGAGGTAGTTATCGTAGCAATTCACTTTCTGGTTAATACCGCCGAGGTATTCCAGCACGGATTCATTTTTAATGCCGCTGGTATTGATGGCGCGGATCTCTTCCCGTATGCGTGGTGGCGCGGCGGCTACATAGTAGTCAGAAACAGATTCGGTGAGGAATACGGGCAGGAAAGGCTTTTGTTCAGAAGTAGTATCCATGCGCTGGATGATGGCCGTATAGGGCTTGAACAGCTTATTATGTTCCCAGCGTTCTTTGTTGATGTTGGCGAGATCTATTTCCAGTTTATTGTACAGCTCTGCGTAGTAGGTGTTGTAATGTGCGGGGGCGTTGACATCTTTATGCGCTACAACCTGGCGCCACCATACGAGGCCTTTGTCCATATGGGCTTTTATCTCCACGCCCTCTTTCATGGCGGCTTCCAGCGCTATGATCAGCGGTGTATGGCCGGTTTGCGGTAAAGGGAGGTATTGCTGCACATATCCTACGTAACGCGTAACCAGCGTATCTGTGGTTATATGACTTTTCTTCAGACTGAAAGCGCCGGTGCTATCAGTCATGGCGCCGAAACCGGCGCTCTTCCAGTACACAGTGGCAAATGGCAAAGGCTCCTCTGTGAATTTGTTCACCACTTTCCCGTGAATCATGACGGAACCTTGTGCACAAACGTTTCTTGCTAGCAGCAACAGACAAACCAATACCACCCACGCTTTCATTAAGCAGTTGCAGGTGCGCGTCATCAATTACAATTTCTAATCAGTGTAGGTCTAAGTTATTCATATGACGCCGCAGATGAGCCCTGCCCCCCATTGGGCCCAAAAAAAGGTTACACCCCGGGCGGGGCGTAACCTGAATCTTTCATGCAGAGCTGGTGATATGTTATTGATAGAGGTAATTCAAAGCAATGATATCATTGCTGTTGAAAGTACGGTTGCCGCCGTTGGAGCAGGCGAGCATCCAGGAGTTGGCATCGGGACCGCTGGGTGTGCCATCGATCCATACAGCGCCCACACCGCCGTCGCCTTCATCTATCGGATCGCCGCCGCAGCTATAGGAACGGTCCATATAATCCGTGTGGCGCATACCAATGCAGTGGCCGATCTCATGTTGGATCACGGAACCAACATAATATACGTTCGGGTTGCTGCCATAGGCAGCTGAATTGGTATTCATCTGTACCAGGTAATAAGGGTTGCCGTAGTCATCAGGAAAACCGGATGATCCCAGGGTAATATAACCACCGCTGGGGCCCTGGTTAAAGCCCTGAATGGTGATATCCGCTGTGCCGCTGGTGATACGCTGGAACTGCAAACGCAGGCCCAATGCATTATAGCGCTGGATAGCCAGGTCGGTACCCTGCACGAAAGCAGAACCCAGGTTCACCACTTTCACCGTAATAGTGCGAGGTAAGCCATTTACCAGGTTATTGGTGGAATACTGTTCGGTTTTAGCTACTCTGACTTTGGTATTTACACCACCTTTTTTAGCGAGATCTTTGTCGCTTAAAAAGATGTCACCTTCTACCAGGTAACCACCGTTTACTGCGTGTACATTCGACGTACTGAAACCTTTTGCTTTGATTTGGGCTAACACCGCATCTGCGATTTTAGGTCCATCAGTTTTGCTCTGCGAATGATCTTTCTGACAGGATACCATCGTGGCGCCTGCAAAAAGACAGATAAGAAACAGAAATGCTTGAGTTTTCATTGACTGAGATTTTGGGTTGTTGAATACTATCGTATCTGCATGAAAAAAAGATATACATCAGCTATATTCATAGCCTTGCGTTATGCCTGTAGTAAAAGGAACGCCTTAAAAGCAATGATCATACTGGCCTCCGTGCGCCTGCATAATTAACCGTAAATTTTCCCGATGGTGGATTTCAGGCTCTCAGCGATTTCAGGTTTTGCTCAAAGGGTTAATAGTTTAAAAGATAATGGTCTGTGCTCTCAGATCGTTGTTGTAACTATTTGCTAAAACTAACAGTATATCAATATTACGTTTTTTTCACGCAGCTATTAGAAAGGCATCCTCATTTTAATTGGATTTTAAGTTCTGATGTTTCATCGCTACGCGTGATGTATAATATCTGATGAGATAATGATAGATCACCAGTTCGTGCAAGCGCGCATTGGCGATGAACAGGCGGTTCATGAACATGTGCAGGTAGTGCGGCAGCAGATCCAGGTGCGCGCTGCGATGGATAATACCCTTGTCCATCATAGTTTCCAGCTGTTTTCGTATATCCGTTAACTTTAGTATGCGTTGTTCAAATACAGCGCTTGCCTGCGGCGAAGGAAACATCATCTCCGGCTTGTGTTGGAGCATCGCAAAGATCAGCCTTGTATGATGACGGTATTTATGATTCAATTGTAACAACAAAGCATCATCGCCATTGAACTCTTTAAAAAAGCGGGTATGGAGTGTGCGGCAAAGCGCCAGTTTCTCTTCTTCCTGCAAACCGAAAGCAGTGAGCAGGTCATCGGCTCCTCTCAGCGCAAACAGCCAGCGGTCGCTGGTTTCGCTGCCCGGAATCAACCCGAGCAACTGTATCACGGCCTCGCTGTCGTAACAAAAGAATTGCTCGCTCAGTTCCATGGTATGTTCGCCATAACGTTCTGTTTCGCGGATGTAAGTATCGTATTGCAGTTTCTTCACTACATCATTTTCGATGTAGGCATGAAAATGTTCCTGCAGGCGATGTATGATCACACCGGTAGCGGCCTGCGAGGATGGCATCATGCGGATGCGCAGATGATGGTCAGGATCCTGGAAGCGTACAAAGAACCATTGTTTGACCAATCCCGATTGTTGCAAACGGGCCAGCAGTGGTTGCAGCTCGCGTGTGAGGAGTTTGTCCATCCATTTCGGGCCGCAATAGATCCTGGCATAGAGCCATTCACTACCAGGCGCAAATACACGCTGCAAGGCCTCTGCCGGCGGAGTGGCCGGTACGGCCGCCTTATATACATATGCCTTGTTGACGAATGGAATGATCACTTCGTTGGCGTAGGCGCCCTCATCACCGGATACCAGTTTGGCATCTGCCTGGAAAGGATTGGCAAACAACAACACGCTTCCTTTCTTCAATTTTTCCAATACCAGCAATTGTGCATAAGGATTGCTGATCTCGATCGGCAATTCATTATCGCCTTCCGACAACAACGTATAGCCGGGCACGTTATACTTCTCCCACAGGGCCAGCAAGGCTGCTTCCGGCGTGAGCTGATCCAGCAAGGCCTGGTATTCTTTCTGATCGAGCAGCCACCGGGCGCGGCTCAGCACAATGTTTCCGTAGCGTACGGCAGGCAGGAAAGGCTGCTCGCTGAGGAAGCTCCAGTCCCAGCTCAGGCTGCGCGCTTCCTGCTGCTGTTGCAGGTCGCAGAGGAACTTATAAGCCGGCAGGCCCTGCGCATAGTTATGGGCGCTGGTAAGCCGGGGAATAATTTCTTTGCCGAGGCGGCGCGAACGCAGTATCACGCGCTGATCGCGCACGCTCACATAGAGGTCGCTCAGCGGTAGCTGATGCTCGGGATCTACACTGGCATTAGCGAGGAAAGGTATCTCATAATCGTATAGCCGTGGACGTAGTAGTACATTACCGGTACGCCCTTCGGGCAGATGAACAATTTCGGCGATGATGCGGTCCGGGGTTTGCGCCTGTTCCTGTAGCGCATATGTTTGCAGCTGCTGCGCCAGCGCGGCGTTGCTGGCGGCGAAGCGGCCGAGGAGCGACAAGGCCCTCGGGCCTGCAAATGATTTCAGCACAAAGGAAAAATCGCCGGCATCCATAGCGGCGGACGATGTAGCTACGAGAGAGCCGAGCAGGAAAAAAGCAGGCGGCATGGATGGCCGTTCCCGTTTGGCGGCGAGGCTATCCAGTTCTTCGGGGGTGATCACGATCTCGGTATCGTCCTGGCGTTGCGCGGCGAGGAATTTCTGTAATACCAGCCGGTGATAGTGATCCCATGGAATGCTGGCTGCGCCAGGCATTCCGGGTATCACCAGGTCATCAATCAATGGTGTGTAGCTGGAGTTGTCGCCACTCACAATGCCGTATCCCACACCGGACTCACTGTCGAGCGCCTGCATGAGCGGCACTTCACGCTGATCATATTTCTGGACGAACTGTTGTTTGAACGTGTCCAGGTCGGCGCCGGGGGCGGGTTGTGCGAGGATGGAAAGTTTTTCAAGCTGATCTGCCAAACGCTGTATGGTAGCGCTATTGAGCTGATTGGCCTGTGGGGTAAAGAAGAGGTCGGACTGGATGAAGTCTTTGCCGTTAATATCAGGGAAATGAACTTGCAACATTTCCCTGATCGCCTGGTATCGGCTTACACCATGCTGCTGTTGCTCCAGCAGCTGCTGTATGGCCAATAAGGGCTTAATAACGGCGGGTGGCTGAGAACACCGCTGTAGCAGCAGGATCATCCTGGAAAGATAATCGCCGCCGGTAACAGCAGGATCGGTTTCAGCTGTTAATATCTGGTTGTCTATCAGCACCTGCAAGAAGTTGGCTGCTTCCTCTTCGGCAATATCCTGTTGCCGGAGCACTTCTACGAGTTGCGACAGGTAGGCGCCGTTGGTAGCGGCTACCATCACTGCTGCGATGTAGGGCGTGCAGGTAAATCCGCTCAGGAAATATCGCCGTTTGTTGTCCGGCTGCTGATATTCGAAATAGCGGTAAGATTCTCCGTTGAGATACAGGCTGTTGTTGGGAAAGAACCTGATCTGCGAACGTACTTCGGGGATGCGTACCAATGCGGCAGCGATCTCCGAAAGGTAATTCATGTCCAGCCGTGTTACCCGGTGCATGGTACGGGTAGTGTTGACCTCCAGCCGGGACGGGGCCTGTGTAATTTCGCCGGGGGCACAACCGGCGAAGAGGCCATAGGGCGTAGCGCGTGTGCTCATTCTGAGCAGGTAACGATACAATGCCAGTACCAGTTTCTGGTGGCGGGCGTCGGCGCGGTCGGCGCTGCCCAGCCACTTCATCATTTCGTCGTACAGGGCGGGGCTGGCCAGGTAGACGGCTTCTTGTAAAATAGGGCTTTCATAGGAAGCTGCTATGTCTGCTGCAAACGTGTGCGCGGTTCTTCCGGGGGCTGTGGCCCGTTCTAACGGAAGCAAAGGCAGACGAAGCAGGTAAAAACCTGGTGACACTAGTTCAGGCATAGCCAAGCAATATTTTTATCTAATGTGGCTCCTTACTGCCCGCCCGGTTGATGGCAGGTGTAGCACAGGGGGCTCCGGGGATACCGGACGTTTTTTACAGACCAATGCTAGAACGTTATACCCCGCACTACCCTGCCATCCAGCCGGACCTGGCTCATATATGTCAAGATGGATGATCTACAGGGACCAGTTTCGTTCCTGGTGCAAGTTTTTGTAAAAAACGGAGGAGCTAAATTATTTTCGACAAAACAACAGGTATTCACGACGAAATAACCCTCAATTGGTCGTCAAACGTTCAATTTCCCTGATGAATCGTTTATAACTGGCCGGCTTGGCAATATAGCCGTGACCGTTATAACCTCCCATATCTTCCACAACATCGCGCGGATACGCTGTTACCAGGATAAACCGGCACTCTTTTCCCAATAAGTGCCGCAGGCTGTCCAGCCGGATGCCGCGCATGTTCAGGTCTATTAATACAAGATCTACCCGCTTCTCATTCACCAACCGCACGATTGTATCGAATTGATTGGTTTTTGCAATCAATTCCAGGTGGCTTGTACGCTGAATATAGCTCTCTAGTATATCTAGCGCCAGCGGCTCATCATCTATTATGGCGCACCTGTATTGCATGATCTTTTCGCAGGTAAACAGCTGGTGGATGAGAAGGGTGGGTGATGGAATAACAAATCAGATGGTAGAAAGTAATGTGTTCATGCCGCCGTCACCGGCAGTTGTAGGCGTAGTTGGGATTAGTGTCCAAGGATGGTCTCCTTCCCTGTTTTTTTTCATTGCATTCAGGTTCTTGATGGCAATCACATCTGCCTTCGAGATGATTTCCTTGTCCAGCATAAGTTTGGACGAAGCGTTTGTGAGTGCAGTTGATTTTTTCATATGATACATTTAAATTGGCTCCGTTATTCTTCTCTAGCCCCAATATCGGCATATCCGGCGGGCCAGCATATTTTATTAGACATAATGCAGGTTTTATTCGACCAACGGGCGGACGCCGGCCAGGGCTAACAAACAAATACAGTGCCTCTTCTATATATATTATTCTTCCGTATCCTGAAAGCCTGTGATACCCAAACGTTTATTCAGATCTGCCCGACACGATTTGGAGATCACTACCGATTCATTATTAACCAGCTCAGCCATGTTACCGATAATGGATTTGATGGCCTGTACACGTACAATATAGGATTTGTGTATGCGGATGAACTGGTCTTCCGGCAAGGCATCTTCAATCGCCTTCATACGCATATAGGTGATCACATTCTTCTGTTTGCATACCAGTTTAATGTAATCTTTCATTCCTTCTATATAGTAAATATCTTCAAAAAGTATCTTCGAGAGTTTATAACCATCTTTTACGAACAGGTGATTGGGGGCGGGCTGTACCGGTTTGGGAGCCACCACGGCGGGTTGTGGCTTCTTCTGCTGGATGTGGTTCTTGGCCTTGTTCACCGCTTTCAGGAAACGTTCGAAAGAGATAGGCTTCACCAGGTAATCCACTGCATCCAGTTCAAAACCGTCGATGGCATAATCTGGCGAAGCGGTGGCAAAGATCACAAAGGGCGGGTTGCTCAGTGAACGGATCATTTCAATGCCATTGATATTAGGCATCTGGATATCGGAGAAAAGCAGGTCTACCGGCTGTTGCTGCAATACATCGATCGCGTCAAAAGCCTTTTCACAAAAAGCAACGGGCTGCAGGTAAGGGATACGGGAGATATAGGTCTCCATCAGGTCCCTTGCGTACGGCTCGTCATCCACCACTAAACAGGTAATATTCTGGTCCATAAAAAACGGTTAGGTCAAAGTTAGCACAAGTTTTACTTTATACGCGTCCGGGCCATTGGTCATTTCCAACTCATGTCTGCCAGGATACAGCAGCGACAGGCGCTTGCGGGTGTTGGCCAGGCCGATGCCACCGATACCTTTTTTCTTTTCCGGCACTTCGCCCTTGCTGTTGGTGATCTCGAAAAAGAGCCGGCCTTCCTCCACATGCATGGCGGCATGTATCCAGCAATGGCCTACTGCCGTGCTGTGCGAGTATTTGAAAGCATTCTCCACGAAAGGGAACATCAGCAAAGGCGCGATCTGGTGGGCTTCCAGCCCTTCCGGGTCACATTTGAAATAAATATCGGCGCTTTTGCCGTAACGGATGCTCTCCAGCTCCACATAATTCTTCAGAAATTCTGCCTCTTTGCTCAATGCCACTTTCTCGGTATTGGAATCGTATAAAGTATAACGCATCATTTCCGACAGGTACATAATCAAATCGGGGGCCAATGCATCGTTTTTGATAGACAATGCATAGATATTGTTCAGGGTATTGAACAGAAAATGCGGATTGAGCTGCGATTTGAGAAAGCTCACTTCCAGGTTGAGGTTATCGCGCTGAAGGCGCAGGCTGCGGGTGGAGGTACGCATGAAATCCAGTACCAGCTTGATGATCATTGCCGGCGCTACGGTCATGATCACGGCAATGGATATACGCAATATATGCGTGAGCTTGAACACGCCTGCCCATCCGCCGGCCACTACCCGCTCTACGTCGTGCCGCAGGGCTTTGTTGTCGAAATTAAAACGCTCCAGCAACCAAACAGAAGACAGGTAATTGATGATAGACCAGAAATAAAACGGTATACAGAGGCAGATGATGGCCGGGACCACATAGCCCCGCAGCAGCAGCCTGGGTATCACCAGGTAGAACGTGAAATAAAAAAAGCCCATCGAGCCGATGATGTTCCTTGCTACAAATACCAGTGTGATGCTGGTCTTCTCCGAAAAATTGGTAGCCAGCATCAAGGTATAGAGGACGGCCATGGCCAGCCACATCAGCGCGTGTGTGGCTACCCTCACGCCTGGCGTATAGCTTTCTTCCGACAGGAAAACAGCAAACCTGTCCGCCAGCCGTTGTGCGCCGGGAGACGTGTTGTTGACATTGCGTCTAAAAAAGGTTAGCATTGGTCGATTTAATCTGTGGTTCCACTACGCTCTAGTGCTTTACACTCGGAAAATAAGTAAAAAAATGATTCTCTGAATAACAAATTATTCTTGATACTACATTAAGATAAAATATTATGCATCCTATCCCGGTCCGCATTCCCGGCGCTCCTCCATAGAAGCATGTAGAAGATCGTGCGCATTTCATCGATCAAGTGCATCATTACATCTAAAAAGTTTTCACTGGCGGCGGTCAAAATGCATTTTTACAACGTAATACAATGAAACTATCCATATCATCCCTCATATCGTCCATTGTTGTTACCCCTCAGAGCAAGGTAATGACAGGTAACCTGGCCGACAACAAAGAGACTCCGGCTACCTATTGTGGTGGCTTCAATTGGCGGCAATACAGCCGGACGAAAACGGTAGGTCAGGCTACCGGCTCTGAGCAGCCCCCTGCACCATATAACCTGTATTTTTTATGATGAGAATGAAAGTATCCAGGTTTTTACTGGAGATACCGATACCGGCTTTTGAAAATGCCCCTGCGGCAGACATGCTGCTGTTTAGTACCCGTACCGGCAATACCGTACGCATTTCCCGTGAAAATCTTGACCTGCTGCATACCGGCCAATGCCATCTTTTGCCGGAAGCATTGCAGCAGCAGCTGAGCAGATATGAGATGACAGTACCTTCCGGAGAATATGAAAACGACACTATTATAGCGCGCAAACTGGCTACTGCGGCGGATCATGCGGCCAACATCACTACCCTGCTGTTGCCCATACTCTCCGATGCTGCCAGTATGTTGCCGCCAGCAATTGAGAAGATCTGTCGGGAGCTTCCCATACAGCAAGCGAAAGAGAGCAAACATACCATCCGTTTGATACTGGTGTTACAGGAACACCTCCCCTGCCTTGAATGGCTGCAACAACTGGATGCACAGCTTCCGGCATTGGCTGCCGCCTATGATGTGGTGTTCACCTTCCAGCTGCTATACCTGCATCCGGAAGAAGCCCTTACTGTGCCTGTACTGGAACATACGATTCACAACCACCTGCATTTCGTTACCGGAGACCTGTGGCAACCCAAGCGTATCGCGAATACCACGGGCATGCTGCAAAAACTGTTGTTTCAACTAAACACGACCCCGCCGGAAAAGCTGCAGGCCTGCATCACGTTACTCATAGCCGGCAATTGCTGGAAAAACTGGACTCCCGCTATGACAGACGTTTTGCGCCTGCTGTCGGCCCAAGCCCAGGCCACCCTCTACTGCTACACCGACCTTACCGCAGGAGAGGAACTGGCGCTGATGCAATTTATGGCGGTACAGAACATCCGCTGTGAATGGCTGCCGGCGGCCTCCTTCACGTATCAGCCCAATCAGCAGGCCAGCCTGCAGCACCTGCTGCGCAACGCACTGCAACCTGATTCCGTGAAAGTATTGCACACCCCTGCCCGCCTCCATCCGGAAGAATTGTATCATCTTTATCAATATTCATCTGCCCATCTCTTCCATCCCTATTATACCGATGCCTTTGTACAGCACCTGTATGCCACGGGATGCTCCTGCAAATCCTGTATACACCTGCCACTCTGCGGAGGCAGCAGCACAGCTGATTGCCCGCCGTTTACGAGGAACATTGCTAACCGCGTGCTGGCATCGGAAGGGTTGTTGGTGTGATGAACACTCATCATCTTTATTTCGTTCTAAACCTCACCAGGTAAGGCCGCAGGCGGTACCCATCCGCAGAGCGGAAGGAATTGCCGGTGATCAGGAACTCATATTCCTTGCCGGCTTCCAGCTTCATCTCCAAAACGAATGTCTTTTTATCAGCGGCCAGGCCTTTTACAGTGAAGGGAGGATAATACTCCTTGCCACGGTTGCTGAGGGAAAAAGAATGACTGCCCTCGCGCATCTCTTTGGAGAAAACAATCTGCATAGTGCTGACGCCGGCCGCCATGGTGCTGTCTTTCCCGAGTGGGGAGATGCTGATCACCTGCGGGACCTGCGCATCGAAATGACGCATCGAGGCGGCCTTGTCGAGCTTTCCGGCATAGTAGCCGGACTGCTGTAAAAAGTGTTCTACGGCGTTATTGTCGGAGTAATTCAGCCGGATGATATCTTTCACGGCCTGCGTTTTGCTGGCGGCACGATGGTAATAGGCTTTGCAGATCGCATATCCCATAAAGTAGCCCAGGTCGGCGGTATCGCTGCCATCGTACATCCAGCGGTAGGCGGCGTCGGAGAACATCTCTTCTTTGAAGCGTGCCTTCAGCTCTGCTTCGTGCGCATTACCGTATCTGATATGAATGCCTTGCAACGGTTTCTCCATCACCAGTTCGGTGACGAACTCACAGGCGCCCTCGTGGATGGCCGTTGCCAGCAGATTACCGGGTTCGCCCTGCTGCTGCGTATGTACGTACTCGTGAATATTGAGGGGAACGATATTATCCAGCTCCTGCGATTTGAAAACGTTGGCCAGCCATTTCGTGGGAAATTCGGAGACATCCACCGCGGCAGTGCCGGTAGCAATTTCGGCGCCTATCAGCACCATACTGTCTCTAACGGTACCGCCTGAACGAAGTCCGCCGATGGTGAAATACATGGCAGCATTTCTCAATTCGGGGTATAGCTTTTTGAGCCGTGCCAGGCTTTGTTCTATCTCTGCGGAGCGGGATTTTGCCGTCAAAGTATTCTGCCGTATAGACTCCCAGAACTTCGGGAGCCGGTTGATAAGTGATACCCACAGCGGCGCTGAATAATCCCTCGCGGCCATGAACGCGTGCAATCCAGGCGTGCCTTTATCTACATACAATGTCTGAATAAAATATAATTGTCTGAGCGAGTCTTTCGTTGTGCGTACGCTATCGTAAGCCTGCCAGAAGCGATCAATATCTTCCGTAAATACTTTCTGGCGCTGCTGTGCAGCAGTGATCAAAGGGAGGCATAGCAAAAGACAGAACAGTCGTTTCATAGTAGCGTGTTTGACATTAAATATAATGCGCATCAATTTATCTCCTGTGAATATTCGTCCAGTAAGTTGCGCTCTGCCTGGGTAAGACTGTTTATTCCTTTTTCGTGTATCTTTTCAAGGAGGGCGTCCACCTCTTTGCGGCGGCTGGTTCTGGCGGCATTATAGCGCTGGTCGATATTCATAAAAGCCTTTTGTGAGGAGTCTGTCAACAGGATATGCGGGTTGCGTATCAGCAGGCCGGCTACCACAAGCACCGGCAGCAATATAGCCGCAATCACAACAGGATGCTCCGGTAAAATATATGGCCTCATAGCTATCATCAGCAGCATACCGGTTACACCGCCCGACAGGTGCGCGTCGTGGCCGATATTATCACTACGCCGGAACATGCCCATAATAGTATACAGCACATAGCCGATACCAAATATCCAACCTGGAACCGGCAGTATCCAAAGGAACACCATCATATCCGGCTGATACGCGATAGCGGCGAAGATCACGCCGCATACTGCGCCACTGGCGCCCAAAGCGCGGTAATCACTTTGATAGCGATGTACAAAAAGCATGAAAAGGCTGCCGCCCAGCAAACTGCAAAAATAGATCAACAGAAAACCGGAAGACCCCACCGCCCCTTCCAGGGTATTACTGAACAGTAACAAGGAAAACATATTCATGACCAGGTGCCGCCAGTCGGCATGCAGGAAACCGGATGTGAGGAGGCGTTTGTAATCTCTCAGCACCAAAATCTTATCTATCTCAAAGATACATTGCTCATAAAAAGTGGGATTGCGAAATCCGATCCAGGAAAAAATAACGTTAACGATGATCAGGATAAGCGTGGTTGACATAGTGTACAGGGTTTGCGGCTGCAATATAGGAAATTGTATGAACGCGAAGGTTGTCTGGCTCAGGATTTAAGGTTGAAGTTACAGGATTTTTTATCAGGATTAATAAAGATTAAAAGATTGGCGGGAAGATATTCGCGGCGATAGCCCTTGAAGCGCTTTGAGCGCTTCAAGGGCTGGAACCTCGTTGATCTTCCGCCAATCTTTAATCTTAATCCTGATAAATCCTGATCTAAATCCGGCCAATCTCGCGTCAATCAATGCTGGTTCCCTTTGCCATCGCTTGTGAAGGCGCCGATATCGTTGTTGTAGGAGGCCTTGCCTTTGCCTATTGCAGGAGATCCTGATTGCAGGTGGAAGTTGTTGGGATTGTTGCGCAGAGAAGGGTTTGGCGGATTGCTGGTGTAGGTGATGAACATCGGGTTGTTGTTATTGGAGCCCGTGGAGATGATATCACCGGATTGAGGTTTGCCTACAGAGCCAACAGGATAGAAGCCTGCGCGCAGGGTGTCGACGGTAGCATAAAAGAAATTGTTACCGTAGGTTACCTTGGCGGTATCCGCATCCGGCGCGATATCCAGGCCTTGATAGTTGTTGACGATGAGGTTATTGAAGAACTCACCGCTGCCGAAAGCATCGCAGAGGATGCCTCTTCCTGGCTCGGCGGCGCCACGGCGGAAGCCATTGTCTACGCAAGTGTTGTTGTATACACGTACGTAGGTGGTAGGTATCTGCACGGTGGTAGAGGTTTCAATTTTGATAGCGCTGCCTGCGCCGCCCCAGATCACGTTGTAGGCGATATCGCCGGTGGCGCCGGTTTTGATGTTGATGGCTTCTCCGTCGGTGGTGCCTTGTGCATCGATGGTGTTACGCAGGATGCTGATTTTAGCGCCGTTCTGGCAACGTACGCCATCATCCTGGCCGCCCTGTATCCAGCAATCCCACACGTTCACCTGTATGGGCGCTGCCACGAAGAGCGTTTTACGTGGATTGCCGCTGGAATCCGGCCCGCCGGTCCATAGGAGTTTGGTCCATTTGAAGCTCACGTATTTGGCGCTATCAGCCTGGATGCCGCCCCAGTCGCCGGCTTGCTGCGTAGGCGTCGTAAAGGTGATCGGTTTATCTTTTGTACCTTCTGAAATGATCATCCCCTGCACATAGAAAGCAGAATTTTTGGTTACCCTGATGGTAACGCCGGGCTGTATGGTGAGGGTATCGGAAGCAAGTACGGTGATATTACCATTGATGGTGTAGGTGGAGTCGGATAACATAACTCCTTTTACAGCGCCACCGGCGAGCGTTGTAGCGGTGATCGCGTTGGCGGGCAATATCGCCGGCTGGTTCGTGATCACGGAATTGGATTTGGAGCAGGCGGCTAACAGCGAGACTGCTGCCAGTGCCGCGAGTGCCATCGCCCGGAAACTGGTGCGAGCAGCGAAAATGGGTTGTTGCATGAAATTCAGTTTTAAGTGTTAGTGATTATACCTGATACCTACACTATAGGTAGCTTGATACGCATATTTTGCTACCAGTAACGTTCGCTGCGCTTCCACGGTGGTGGCGGTGTTGAGCAGATTGTTGAACTTTCCGAATATGGTTAGATGGCGACGTACATCCTTTTCCATGGAGAACGCGAGTGTTGACATAGGACGCTGATAATAATCCGATGCGTAATAAATAGACACTTCCGCCAATGTGCGACCGATGAAGCCATAGGCCAGCTGCGCAAACAGGCCATGTTTGGTATCGCGGTACAACAGGGAGAGGTTCACGATGTGATCCGATTGTCCTTGCAGTGGCCGTGTTTCATTCACATGAAAGCTGTCGATCTGCGGCAGGCCGGCATCGTGATTGGCCTGGTAATACAATTGTTTGGGCGTGGTGATAGCAGAATGGGTATAGGTATAATTACCGGTCACGCCTATACGTCCCCAGTAGCGGGTGAAGGCCAGTTCAAAGCCATAGTTGTGGGCCGTGCCATAATTCTGTGGGGTATAGTAGATCTGTCCGCCGCTGATGCCGGCATCCAGCAGTCCCAGTTCTATCGGGTCCTGGATGCGTTTGTAGAATACGCCGGCAAAGAGCTGTTCTTCTCCATGCGGATACCATTCATAGCGCAGGTCGAAATTATCTGCGATGGCATGTTTCAGGTAGGGGTTCCCGCGCTCGTCGAAGTCGAGGCCACGGATGGTGTAAGGCACCAGCTCGAAGTAATTAGGGCGGGAGATCGATTTATAATAAGACAGCCGCAGGTTTTGTAAAGGGGCCAGACGATACTTCAGGTTCACACTTGGCAGGAGGTCGTAATACTTGATGGTGGCGGATGTAACGGCCGTGATGCTTTGTTTGGCGGTGGTGAAATCTTGTAAAGTATTTTCCCAACGCAGGCCGCCGGCGATGTCCAGCCGCTCCCATTGCAGTTTTGCTTGTATGTAAGCGGCGGTCACTTTCTCATCTGCGGTGTAGGCATTAGGATCATAGGCGCCGGAGCCAGCGCTGTTGAATACGGACCATTGTGCGCTATAGATATCTGTGAAAGGTGGCTTACCACTGGTGGCGCCGCCATTGCTGTTAACAGTAGGCGGCCTGAGATCGTAGAGGTCCTGGGTATTGTACCTCGATTTGGAGCGGTACAAACCGCCGGCTTTCAATTCCAGGGGATGCGCGCCCAAGGCGGTGCGCCAGGCGAGGTTGATCATCCCCGTATAGTCGTGATCGTTATTCTTCTGCCAGATGTGTTCTATGCCATCGAAGTAACGGTCCGTAACGGTATAGTCGGGCCTTACGAGCAGGTCGGTGGTGAGGGTGGCCCTGTCTGGCGCGCGCTTGCCGGCGGCAGACCAGATACCGGCCCAATCGAGCAGTAATGCAGGCGTGAGCAGATGTCGGCCGGATACTTTCAGGTTCTCGATATATTCTTTCTGTGTGAGAGAACGATCGTTAAAAAATACCTGCCCGGTGCCGGGGCCATGGCGGCCGGTTCCATCCAGGGTGGTATCGTTGCTGAGGCGCGCCTGCGCGAGGTAAGAGTAGAGGAACAGGTTATCCACACCAATATGATGACGTTCATTGAACCGGTAATCGATATGCGTGATCAGGCCATTGTTCAGCTGCTGCGTACTACCTTGCCTGTTAGACACATCTATGGCGTGCAGCTTGTTGGAGATGGTCTGGTTTTCCGGTGAGATGCCATTGAACTGGCTGTTATCTCCATAATACTGTTGCTGTATATTATCTGCGATGATAATACCCAGTTTATCCTTCAGAAAACGTTGCGTATAGGTAAACCCGAAAACGCCTGTGGGCAGTGGTGTTTGCGGCTTGAAGTCGAGGTTGGAACGGGAAAAATCATCCGGTTGCGCTTTATATCCCGGTGGATTGCGTTGCAGAGGGCTGAGCGGGCGTATTTCATTTTTTCCGAACCCGATGTAGCGGCGGTCGAAGAACAGCTGGCTGTAACCCAGTGCTGCCGTGGCTTTGAAGGTAAGGGAGTCCGGCGCATCTTTCATGATCATATTCACGGTGCCGCCGATGGCATCGCCTTCCATTTCAGGCAGTAGTGATTTGCTGATCTCGATGCTGCTCAGCAGATCAGACGGGATGATGTTTAAAGGCACGAACCTCGATTTCTCATCCGGGCTGGCGATCTTCACGCCATTTACCAGCGTGTTGTTGTAACGCGGTTCCATACCGCGGATGATGGAATACGCTTCATCGCCGCCGCCGGAGCGTTGCACGGTAATGCCGCTCATGCGTTGCAAAACGTTGGCGGCATTGATATCCGGCGAACGTTCCATGGCGCGGGAAGAGATGATGTTGGTGACATTGTCCGCATGTCGTTCGCGGGCTCTGGAGCCGGGTTCTTCTTCCCTGCTGAGTGTACCGAATACGGATACCTGATGTAACTGCTTTACTTTTGAGATGGTGTCTCTGACCTGCGTACGATGTTGGTTGACACTGGTCTGGCTATAGGTTTTCTGAAAAAGTAACATGCACAGTACAAAAGAAATGAATCGGATCATTTGTTTGTACATAATTTGAATTTGATGCGAATTTATACGCGATCATTTCAAATATTTATGCGTGTGAAACCATTTAATTATTTCATAACTATCCGGTAACGGTTTATTAATATTTTCTACAGATTCTCTACAGAATCTATTTATCCGCTATCCTCTGAAATGCTTTACAGCAAAGGATATACAGCTAATCAGCGTGCTGCTGCAAGTATAAAAAAAAGCGCTCCGCATACGGAGCGCTTTTTTAAAATTTTCTGCTCTGACATTGCTGTCACCCGCGTTTGATAAGGCGGATAAGCCAGATAAGGATTACAGAGCCGATCAGGGCAACTATCAATGATCCTAAGAGGCTGCTGCCCATATGGATACCGAGTTTGCCGAAGAGCCAACCGCCGAACCAGCCGCCAATCACACCGACAACAATATCTATTATTACCCCGAAACCTTCACCACGCATGAGTTTACCGGCCAGCCATCCTGCTACGCCGCCGATTATGATAGTCCAGATCATAAAAGATGATTTTAGTGACAGTATCAATATACTGCATAATTTTCATGTTATTTGTTATCAGTTGTTAACACACCTATTAAAAATTGCTTAAAATCATATTATGTGACCGGATCCGCGGTTTTACAGGGCTGTATTACTATTACGGGCATACGAAAAGTTAGCTCCGCATTGGAGGCCGGTAAAACTGGTGGCATTACAATTTTTCCCGGGGGAGAAGAAAAAAATTTGGAGGTTTGAAATAATTGTGCCTATATTTGCAACCCCAATCAGGGGATAGAAAACGGCTCAAAAGGCCGCCAGTATTGAGGATCAGTAGTTCAGTTGGTTAGAATGCCGCCCTGTCACGGCGGAGGTCGCGGGTTCGAGTCCCGTCTGGTCCGCGAGGAAATGAGTAAACCCGCTCTGAGAGCGGGTTTTTTATTTTTATCGATTGCGGCAGATAAGCACTGCATTTTTTTATACTTTTGCCACCGTCATATATTCCGTCATTTAAATATTCCTATCTCCAAAAATCAATTTATGAAATCAAAAATTTTGTTGGCCGCCGCTGCAAGCGTAATGCTATTCTCCTGCAAGAAAAATGATCCCGAACCTAATTACAAAATCTCGTCTTACGTATCTGCTGTGAGCAGAAAGACAACCAATTCTGTAGACCTTTTTGCCAAAAGCACCACCAACACCTTGCTGCACAAACACTGGACCAGCAACGATGGATGGAGCAAGTGGGAAAATCTTGGTGGCAATATCCAATCGGCGCCCTCAGCTTCTTCCAGAAGCACCAATACCATCAGCGTGTTTGCACAGGGGCCCAATAACCATTTGCTGCAACTCAACTGGGTGGACGGACAAGGCTGGTCTACATGGACAGACCTCGGTGGTTATATTACAGATGTACCCACTTCTGCGTCCATCTCTGCAAATGACATCGCTGTTTTTGCAAGAGATACCAACAATCACCTGATAGAGCTTAACTGGACAGCATCTGGAGGATGGGGTAGATGGATAGACCATGGTGGTTTCATCACATCTGCTCCCAGTGTTTCTGCCAGAACAGCTACGACTATCAACGTATTTGCAAAAGGCAATCATGATCAACTGGTGCAGCTTTACTGGGTTTCCGGCTACTGGTATCCCTGGGCAGAACTGGGAGGGCAGATCTCTTCCGCACCGGCAGCTACTGGCAGAACAGAAAACAATCATGAGATTTTTGCCAAAGGCACCAGCAATCAACTGATGGTGAAAGCATGGGTAAATGGTCAGGACTGGCTGGAATGGAAAGACCTGCAAGGCAATATTGCTTCTGCACCTACCGCCTGCGAAGTTTCACGGGACCTGCTGAAGGTATTTGCATTGAATTCAAACAATGAACTGATGGAACTGGACTGGACCTCTGCCAATGGTTGGGGCACGTGGACAAATCTCGGTCCGCAATAATTGAATGATAATATAAAAAAAATGCCCATGGAGAAATTCCATGGGCATTTTTTTATACCTATCGCTTCCTCTTCAATTTTTTCATCTTCCAAATACCTGATCAATACGGTCGGATGATCCGTTTGGAAGCCCTGCAAACCCTTCTCACATCTTTATTATCACAAAAAAACAAGAAAACGCCTTCAGACCAAGGCCTGAAGGCGTTTTGCATGAATCTTACCGTTGTAATATAAATTTGCTGGAATGTGATCTGTCGACAGAAAGGATATAAGTACCATCTTTTAATGCAGACGGCAATAATATTTCCAGTCGGTTAAAACCGTTTACAATACGGTGTTGCTTGTAGTAAACTATTTTTCCGTTGATGTCGGTGATGATCACCGGTTGTTGTTTGTTGAATGGGCTGCTCAGTTCCACATATACGATATCTCTTGCCGGCACGGGATACAACCTGATATCCGTGGCGCCAATAAATTTCCCGCTCTTGTCTGCAGCTGGCGCCTCTTTCGGCGTGCTGCTGATGTTGGCCGTGAGTTGGTAACACCGGGTATTGCTGAACGCGCTGTTGTAACCATATACCTGCACGTAATAAGTGCCCACTGCACCATTGTTGTACACAATTCTTTCATTAGCGGTACCTGAATTTTGTGAGATGCCCAGTTGTGTGCCGCTCGCATTGTAAAGCACCACATCATAATCTGCCGGGAGATTGGTCAGCAAGATTTCAATATGCGGCTGACTGGCCGTATTGGTAAACTTGTACCAGTCTTTATCGGTTGCAGTAGAGATCTGCGCTGAAATAGCCGTATTCACAGGAATAGCGGCAGCTGTGGCGCGGGTATCGTTCGGTTCATATGCTTCTGTGCAGGCAGTAACCGGTGTTGCCGTTACATTGAGCAGGTAGCATTTGGTGTTGCTGAAAGCGCCGTTATAACCGTATACTTTCAGGTAATAGGTACCGGCAGCGCTGGCGCCGTAGGTGATAGATTCCGGTGTGGTGCCACCGTTCTGAGAAATGCCCAGTTGCGTGCCGGAAGCGGAAAGCAGCTGCAGATCATAATCTGCCGGCAGGCTGTCGAGGCGTATCACGAGATCATTGGTACCAGTAGTGGTGAACTTGTAGTAATCCACGTCCGTAGCTGTGGCGATCTGCGCACGTATATACGTTCCCGTTGCAATAGCGGCGGCAGTGGCTTGCGTATCGTTAGGTTCCAGCTGATCTGTACAAGCGCCCAGCACCGTTGCAGCAGCATTGAGGCGGTAGCAGATAGAATCAGCATGCGCGCCATTAAAGCCATACACCTGGAGGTAGTAGGTGCCGGCAGCGGCAGTATAGGTGATCGCTTCTGCGGTGGTGCCGGTATTTTGTGAGATGGCCAGCTGTGTACCACTGGCAGAAAGCAGTCTCAGGTCGAAGTTCGCCAGCAGGTTATCCAGCACGATATTGAGCCGGCTCGAATCTGTGAGCTGTATTTTGAAATAATCTGTATCTGTGGCGGTAGCGATCGTAGCACGTATATCCGTTCCCGTAGTGATGCTGGCCGCGGTGGCGAGTGTGTTATTGGGCTCGTATACATCCGTGCAAACAGGTGGCCGTGTGGTATCTCCGCAAGGATAGTTGGTGCCGCTCAGTTCCAGCACGCCGGTGTTATCGGGATCCAGCCAGGGTTTCAGCTGATGCAGGGCATCCGTACCATTGGATGTCCAGCTGCGGGCCATCTGGCCGTAGTAATCATATTTGCTGGTGTTGGCAACCGTACAACCGGAAGGTCCGCCGGAGAGCTGTCCTACGATCTCGCCGAGATTATTGAACAGTGGAGAACCTGATGAGCCGCCCTCAGTAATACCCCAGTTGGTTTGAGTTTGTACCCAGTTGGCCTGCCAGTGGGTATACGGCGCGGTACCGCCACCGCCATAGTTAGCTGCGGTGAGCGGCGCTGAATAAGTAGAGATTTTTTTGATATCGCCGGCAGGATGATGGATGCCTACACCACTTGGACTGGCCGCTGCGCCTGCATTCCAGCCGGAGTAATAAACATTGTAGGAAGAAGGCACTGCCTGGGTAAATTCCAGCAGCTGGAAATCGGATCCTTCTACGTTGCCGGCATCGCCGGCACGGGCGCGTTGCACACAACCGGTGATGGTGTTACTGGCCGGCTCACTAGCCGGGTTGCTGCAATTGGGCGATTCGTAGTTGAAATAGAAAATCCACTGGTTAAAGTCGGATGCGCTGGCATTGGACCCGCAATGGTTGGCTGTCAGGAAGTAGGGCTTGCAATCCTTACGGGCATTGTTGACCAGTGCGCCGGAACAGAGGTAGGCGCTGGAACCCAGCTTCAGCAAGATCTTTGCAACTGCCCGTTTCTGATTCTGCCAGTTGGCGCCTTCCGGACAATTCACGTTCACGTTGCAGGTACCGGAAGCGCCCACGCTTTTATCTGTCAGCGTAGTTTTTGATTCCGGTATCTTGTTACTGTAAA
This sequence comes from Chitinophaga vietnamensis, assembly GCF_902167635.1. Lineage (GTDB taxonomy): Bacteria > Bacteroidota > Bacteroidia > Chitinophagales > Chitinophagaceae > Chitinophaga > Chitinophaga vietnamensis. The sequence goes on along the minus strand of NZ_CABHMS010000001.1, from coordinate 771,703 downwards.
TATTATTTACGCCGCTGATCGTGAAATGGCCTTTTCCGCTTACGGCCTTCGGTTCGTAGTATTCAAGTATGCAGGTGCTGCCTTTGAGTATTTCGGTGGCAAACACGCCTGTTTCCTGGTTGTTGGCGCTGGTGTAGCCGCCAATCAGCTGCGTATGATCACCGTTGTAAACATAGAGCGTAGCGCCTTCCGGCAGAAGAAAATCCTGATAGTAGAGCGAGGTGGCAACAGCGCCTTGCACATCTATCTGCAGTCGCCAGAGGCGGCCGCCATCGGGCAGGTTGGTCCAGGTACCTGAATTATCAAGGGAATAGGATACAGGCACGATAATGCCTATACGAAGTGGCAATCCCTGTTTCAGATTTTGCTCATCTTCCAGTTGCAATTTTTGTGCAGGTACTGCCGCAATGGTTTTAACATGAATATCGCGGGCCAGGGTAGCGGAATAGCTGTAGGGCCTGCCACCTTTGCTCACCTGTGCATGGAGCGCAGGTGCGGTTAACAATAGGGCCAATAAAATAAATAGTGCTCTTTTCATAAGGTCATTTTTGGGTGTAGAAATTGTCGGGTTAAAAAGACATAGTTATTGTTTGCGGCACATGTGCCGGCAATCATGGAGAATAAAGTACAGACAAATAACACCTTGCTGCTGCGGGTTACCAACGCGGGTGCTGATCAATGCTTATGTGTTGGAAATTTGCTCATACGCCGGCACAATGGCCCGGCCACAGAATATCCCGGTTCGACAGTAAAGAAATTCGGCGTGTATAGTTTTTTACATAAGAGATGATTTTGTCTTTTTTAAAGGTAGATGAAGACACTGCAATAGTACAACAGACAAGCATCTCCTTAATTCATCGCATCCGGCCGGCCCTGGTTGCTTATAACCTGTATCCGGGTATGATAATTGAGCCGTAGGAAATATGCCTTCGTCTGTAGTAGCACATATGCAGTATGACAGCAATACCCGGACGCTGCGAATCATTTTTGTATCAGGAATGGTATATGATTACAAGAATGTGCCGGAAGCCGTATACCTGGCGATGAAGCAAGCTGGCTCCAAGGGTACTTATCTCAACAAATATATCAAAGGACATTATTCATTTAAAAAAATCCGTTAAGCGGGTTGGGCATTTTTTTTATCGCTGTATTGGTAGGTTCATCCGGGGGAGGATCGGTAGTTTACAGTAAAGAGTTACCTGGTTTAGATAGCTTCACAGCAGAGGAGTTTTTTCTCATAACAGCAATTAAGTTGATCAACTCCGACTTATATTTTAAGCCGGATTGCCGAGGTCGCAGTTGATCCTTACTTGCTTTCAAATCCTCGATATTGCTATAGCGGGTGAGCTTTTTCATATCATACACAAATATACGAGCTTATTGCAAACAAAATTACCTGCCAGATCAGGTAAATAGTTCAGTAAAAATTTTTTATCCTTACATTACACCCGCAATCGATCCAACATGGCCATCACAACACTTCCGGAATCACAAAACGTAACCGACTACCCGAATAATAACACCATATTTTCTGTATGGCAATTTGAAGACGGCGCCAACATCAGGTCGGCTTTTGAACAGCTTTGCGCGCTGGTGGAGAACCTCAATCATTCACTGGCAATACGCGTACCCGATGGCAGGTGCAGCTGTGTGATGGGCGTAGGCCATGATGCCTGGATCAAACTGGGATTGCCCACTCCTTTACCAAAGGAATTGAAAAACTTCGAGCCCATTGCCGGCGCCAAACACACGGCGGTGGCTACTCCCGGCGATCTGCATTTCCACCTGAGGGCTACCGATATGGCCATCTGCTTTGATATGGCTACGGCCATCGCTGGCATACTAGGCCCTGTGGCTACCTGTTTGCTGGAGATACACGGGTTCCGTTACTGGGATGGCCGCTCTATCCTCGGCTTTGTGGATGGAACAGAAAATCCCCTTGGCCTGGAACGGCAACGTTTTGCCGTAGTGGGAGATGAAGATCCCGCCTACAAAGGCGGCAGCTATCTCTTCGTACAGCAATATCTTCACGATATGAAAGGCTGGGGGGCCTTATCCACAGCGGAACAGGAGAAAGTGATCGGCCGTTATAAAATGAGTGATATTGAGATGCCCGACGATGTGAAGCCCAACAATTCGCACAGCGCACTCGCAGGCATCTCGGATGATGAGGGCAATGACCTGAAGATCATACGCGATAATATGCCTTTCGGACATCCATCCAAAGGCGAGTTCGGCACCTACTTTATCTCCTATGCCAACACCTTCAGCACCACACGAAAAATGCTGGAATGTATGTACATAGGCGTACCGCCCGGTAACCACGACAGAATACTGGATTTCAGCACACCACACACCGGCGCCCTGTTCTTCGTTCCCACGATCAGCATGCTGCAGGCATATTCGGCGAAATAAAGAATGGCGCCGGCAATCCTTGAACAAATTATCCCGAAAACCAGCTACCCTGGCGGGTTTCTTGTTTTGATAAAATCTGCGTATTTTAGGGAATGGACTATATTGACTACTATCAGACCCTGGGCGTCAATAAAAATGCGACGGCGGAAGAAATAAAAAAAGCCTACCGGAAACTGGCGCGCAAACACCATCCGGACCTGAATCCCAACGATCCCGAAGCAAAGAAGCTGTTTCAGCAGATCAACGAAGCCAATGAAGTATTGAGCGACCCGGAGAAAAGAAAAAAATACGACCAATACGGGAAAGACTGGAAACATGCCGAGCAATTTGAAGAAGCACGCCGGCAACAGCAAGCCTCCGGCCATGCCGGTGGCGGCGAACAGTACACTTACCACTTCGATGACGATGAAGGCGGCTTCTCCGACTTCTTCAGCTCTATGTTCGGCCATCGCGGCGGCGGCCGGCAAACGCGCTTCAAAGGTCAGGACTATCACGCCACCCTGCAACTGTCGCTCACAGACGCCTATAAAACACATCAGCAAACATTTACCATCAACGGTAAAAACATCCGCATAACTGTACCCGCAGGCATCGCGAACGGACAGGAAATAAAACTGACCGGCCACGCCGCCCCCGGCGTAAATGGCGGCCCCAACGGCGATCTCTTCATCACCTTCGATATACAGAACAATACTTCGTTTACCCGTGAGGGTGATGACCTCTACACCGAAGTACCGCTCGACCTCTACAAAGCCATCCTCGGCGGAGAAGAAATCATCGACACGCTGGGCGGAAAACTGAAATTGAAAATAGCGCCTGAAACACAGAACGGCACCAAAGTACGCCTGAAAGGAAAAGGATTCCCCGTGTATAAAAAGGAAGGCAGCTTCGGCGACCTCTACATCACCTATCAAATACAACTACCAACCAAACTAAGCGAAAGAGAAAAAGAATTATTTGAACAGCTGGCAAAAGAACGCTAAAAACAAAGACATGGAAAACATTGAAAAAATATCCGTCACACAATGTTGTGTATACTACCAGATCGAAGCCTCCTTCATCCAGGAGCTGGATGAACACGGCCTCATAGCGATCCTCCGTTCAGAAGAAGAAAATTATATCGCCTATGAAGAGCTGACAAACCTGGAAAAATATATGCACCTTCATTATGATCTTGATATCAATATGGAAGGAATGGAAGCGATCAAACACCTGCTTGGCCGGGTACAGGAACTACAGGGCGAAGTACGGAAACTCCGGAAACAATTGGGAATAGCGCAATAACAACGGCTGCATAAGCAGGGCTCATGCAGCCATTGCAACGATTATTATTTTCTCTCATATCGATCCACCTGCTGTTGCAGCGCCTGCACTTTATTTTGCAAGGCGTCTACTTTCTCGCTCATCTCCTGCAATGCCTTCACCAGCAATGCCACGGTATTCGCCTGATCTACGCCCTTCCGCTCCGGCGAAGCCATTTCATCCGGCACTTCATCTGCAATAAAACCGATGTGCGTAATATTGGTACTATCTGCTTTATACCTGAATGTTTGCACCCTCGCGGTATTCAGGATAGATAAGGCCGATTTATTGAAGAGATGAATATCTCTTTTCAGGCTGCGTTGCGATGCCTGATAAAAGGCTGTGGCGCTTACCTGCCCGGTTACAAACAGGTTGCCGCTGCCATCTGTTCTCAGGCGCCAGCCATTAGCCCCCGCATTAACAAGGCCAATGTTACCGTTTGCATCTCCATAAAATCCTCCCCTGTTCGTACCATCCCCTGTTTGAATTTCCAGCCAGGAAGCAGTAGCGCCGGCAACGCCTCTCAATGCCCAGCTGCCATTGGCATTTTTGTAGAGGTAACTGCCATCCAATGTATAAAGCCCGGTGTTGTTGCCTGTTCTGAACCAGTTGTCGGTGATGATATAACCATTGGCATCTGTTTTCAACGCGATGTTAGCGCCGGAAGTAGCAAACGTAACATTGCCACTGTGCCAGAACTCCCGCCACGGGTACCAGGCGCCGGAATTTTGACTCCTGAAAAAGATGTGGTCATTATCAGCTGTCATACCTTGTGCAATCTGCATCCCGTAAAGGTTTCCATCGCCGCCGCCGTTGCGGTGACGTGTGTTGATGATATTCCACCACACACCATTATTGATAGGCCCGTTGACCGATCCGGCAATAGAACCGATAAAGGTTCTGTCGGTAAGGCTATTCCAGTCGATGCCGCCTTCCTTTACACCTGCCCTGGCAAAGCCCTGTTCGGAGATATTGCCCAGATTATCGGCATTATTCACACTGAAGTTTGCAGGATTATACACATACATATCACTGGCGCTGTTACCGCCCCATAACCAGGCGGGCTGGCCATTCTGGCCCGACCAATGGAAACGCATATACGAATTATCATTCGCTATGCTGCCTGTTTGATCGGAATAACCACTCCATATTTTGCTCCAGCTGCCCCAGGCGCCGTTTTCCAGGTATCTTACAGACAGATAGGGATTGCCACCTAAGGGTGTTCTGGGTATGGCCAGCTGCATGGCAAAGCCATTGCCGGCGCCCGTGGCGCCGCTGTAATCACTGCCCAGCGAGAGTTTCATGTGATAGTATTGTTGTGCGCCCGGCACCGCAGGACCATTAGCAGTGCCGTGTACAAAGGTGCCTCCCCATCTGTTCACGGCGTTGAAATCATTGTAGTCTCCATAGTTTTTTTGTTGGCCCCAATTGCCTTCGGTATTGGCAGAGAGATCAGCAGGATTGAAATTTCCGGTATGCCAGATAGTCTTCCAATCTGTCCAGGTTTTGCTGTCTGTTTTATTACGCCAGCGTAACAGGCCGTCGTAATTGGCTTCCAGCTGGAAGGTGCCCAAACTGCCGCCTGTGGAGAAGTTCAGCACACCGGAAGAATAACCTGTATAACTAACAGGATAAATACCATTTGCACCACCAAGGTTATCCAGATCATTACCCCTTATCACATTCCTGTATTTGAGAAATTCATTATCGTTGGCAGAAGACCAGAGCTGGCCATCGATACCACCTCCGCTTCGCACACGCAGGTTAGCGCCAGCACCGGGATAGTACAACGCCACGCCGTCAACGCCGGGTATCTGAAAACCATACGAGGGCGCCGAAGCGCCGCGTGCCTCGAAGTTGCCACGGGCGTAAAGATTCGGGTCGAGCACATTGTCTTTCGCCACACTGATCAACCTGTTGGTATTACTACCTCTGTCTGTAACGCTTTGCAAGGTTTCGGCAGACAGCGGCGCATATAACGTATATACGTTACCGTTAATCCGGTATTGGATATTATCGCCCGCGCGGTAGATGGTATCTACATATACTTTTGAAAGTCCCTGGATATTAAGCGTATCCTGGCCTGCTATGGCAATGCTGTTGCTGCCAATCCGTTCCAGTTTCAGGCGCCTGAACTCTGTGCGGCCTTTGCCTTTGTTGTACAGGAAGCCGATGGTGTTTTGCGTACGGTTTTCCAGGATCAGTTCAGCAGTATCGCATACATTATAGATGCGCACACTATCGGCACGTATCTGATACACTTTTTGCGCATCGCTGAACTTCACGGCTAACAAAAAGATCATGAATATTGAAAATGCTTTCATGATATAGGGTCGGGTCATAAACTATTTCTTTATAAATTATCAAGTATTAAAAGAACAAGGTGTTATTATCATGATACTACGTACTGTCCGGGCACAGTATCTTTCCATGAAAGTCAATGCTGTTACGCTTTTGGAAGGGTTCAACATTTTACACATGCTAGGTACAGGTATTGCAATATAGTATCTGTATAAATAAAAAAGATTTTTACTGACAGACAGCTATTAAAATTTATCTTGTGCAGATCTATTGCAATGCACTCTCTTATATTAGCGCTACGAAATCTGTCGACAGTAATCTTGTTTTGTTATCCAATTCCTCACCCACAACCCTTTTTGTATGAAGAATCCTCTTTTATTATCCGGCATTTTACTGCTGAGCACTGTAAGTTTTTTTTCCTGTCAGAAAGAGCAGGCTAACACTACTGCTACTACCAACACGCCCAATGTTTCATCGCACAGCGATGAAGTGCTGACCCCTGGCGGCTGGCGGCCAAAATCAAAAGTTTTTCACATCGAAAGCGGCTATCACCTGAGCGGCGAAGGCGGCAGGCTGCGCAAGATCAACAACATGACCGGCAAAGCGGAACAGGATTTTGGTACCCTGGAAAACAAACCTGGTAATGGCCCCGACTATCCCGCCAATGTCAACGTTCCTAACGGCCGTGTGCTGCCGCTCGGTTCCGGATGGATCACTTACACTTACTGGAACAATACCACTTCTACCCCCATCTCTTACTTCAACACCAACTGGACCGTGCCGCCCGCTCCTGCTACCGTTTCCGGCCAGGTGCTCTTCCTGTTCAATGGTTTGCAGAACTCCTCTTATATCCTGCAACCCGTGTTACAATGGGGCGTTTCCGCTGCTGGTGGCGGCGACTACTGGGCGATCGCCAACTGGTACGTGGACGGACAAAGCGGCACTGCCTTGTTCAGCGACCTGGTTCCGGTAAGCCCAGGTACTAACCTGCAAGGTGTGATGACACTCACCGGCTCTTCCGGTTCCAGCTATAGTTACACCTCTGCCTTCGTAGGCTATCCGGCCATTACGCTCACGGTAAGTAACATCAACAAATTATACTGGGCAGCTGAATCATTGGAAACATATGGCGTTACACAGTGTTCAGATTATCCTAACACCAGCAAAACAAGATTGAGCAACATTGAGATAAAAAGAGGTGGCGTAAACGCGCCACTGTCGTGGACGGTAGCCAATGCCGTTACTGATTGCGGACAGCATTCCGTAGTGGTAAGTAATGGTTCGCCTTCCGGCATCGTAGATATTTACTATTGAAAAAAAAGCCCTCCGTTGTAATGCGGAGGGCTTTCTTACTAACGTACGCCAGAAGCGGTAGTAGGCCAGTGCGTATCCACCGTGGTGCAGTCATTGGCAAATATGCCGGTAGTGGGCCAGTGCGTGTCCACGGTAGTGTTACCGGTACCGTCGGAGGCGTTGAAACCCGGCGCTGTCACATTTCTTGCGGCGCTCAGGTTGGCTACAATAATTTTGTTGAGCGACAATCTCTGCTTTTGATTGATCTGTTTCTTTTTCATCGATCAGTAGATTTATAGGTGATAAAGAAACGGAAGTTATCTACAAGCAGGGCTTAAATAATAGTATAAACACGACATCATTTAAAATTCGATATCATCTGCCACATTACCACCTTGCGCCTGCGCAAACTGTTGCTGGTATTTGGCTCTGTAAGCGTCCTGGCGTTGCATGTAGCCGGGAGCGTCGCGCTGTAGTTCCTGCTGGATCTGGTCATTCCAGATAGAAGCTGCTACCTGGAAATCGCCTAAAGGAATACCGTATTTGTCAACGATCCATTGCGCGCCATCGTGGCCATATTCATAGGCTACCTGCCTGGCTACTTCCAGCTCTTCGTAAAAGCTCCTGTCGGATTTGATCTTTTCAATATTGGCGGTATTAGCGCCGGCAAGAGGAGCGGCCTGCACACCGCTGAATTTAGGGTGTTGATCTGCCTGTCCGAAATATTGACCAAAGAGTGTTACGATCTGAAAGGAGGAATCCTGTTTCATGCGTTCAGGCCACAGGAGGTTAGCTTCCTGCCACACGGGCAATTCCACGCCAAGTGCTTTTGCTACTGCGTCTTCGCTCATACCGCTGCCCAGTTTGGCGCAGGCGGCGCTGTAATCTTCCAATGTAATGCCGTGAATGGGTTCTAATAATGGATTTGACATACTATCTATATTTAGGAATGATAAATCTTGTGATCGTGTAACAGGCGCTGATAGAATTTCTCATTTTCTTCTTTCATATCCGGCACTATCTTGTTCCATTCGTCGAACATCGCGCGGAGATATTGCTGGTACATTTCATTACTGCCCGACTGCTCATAGGCCTTTTTCAAATGCGCGGTGCGCTGCTCCGCCAGGCTGCGCGCGTGGTGCAATACCATGCGCGCGCCGGTTGAAGGCAGGAAAGTATTCTGCGAATGACAGAACGGACAACTAACATACGTAGCGATGAAAAACATTTGCGGCAGAGTGATATTTCCGCCACACTGCACGCAGCTGAATTTATCACGGATGCGATCAAAGGCCTGTAACTCCTGCTGGTATTCGGCTTCCAGGTCCTGCTCTCCTGCGGCTTCTTTGAGCAGGTTGATGGCATGATGGAGCTTTTCATCAAAAATAAAATGCCGGTTCAGGCAAGCCATGCGAAAGGCATGCAGCTTGTTGCGGTATTCCGTTCCTGCGGAAGAGGTGATGGAAGGCAAGGTAGCTTCTGTGGAATAAACGAAAGCATGGATATTATTTTCCAGGGCATCATCCACTTTCTGCCGCATCTGGTTGACCTGCCCGATCAATCCGGAGAGCATATTAGCGTGCGCACGTTTATAGGGATCTTCATCTTTGAGGAAGATATCGCGCAGTTCCGGTACAGCGGCGGCGGTCATCTCATCCATACGCGCCTCTATCTTATCGAGGAAGGTAAACCAGCGCTCCTGCTGCGTTTTGAGCGCTTCGAGCAATTCGGGATTGTTATATTTCTTCTTGAAAAGGTCGAACATCGGCTATGAATTATTTTCCTTTTTGATATGCACGCCATCGCTGAGCTTTACGTCCATAAAGGAGAAGCCGCAATAGGCGCAGGTGGTGAGGCCTTTGTGGAAAGCCCTGCCGGCGCCGCATTTGGGGCAATCGCGGATATCCATTTTTGCTTCTTCCGGGTTAACGTTTCCGCCATAGTGTTCCTGTGAAACTGCTTTCTGTTTCAGCTTTTCGAGGTAGCCGGATATCCGTTTGTTCTGTTCCTGTTCCATTACAGCAATTTTAGTAGTTCTTCTTTTTTGGCGGCGTATTCAGCTTCCGTTATCAATTGCGCTTCAAAAAGGTTCTTCAGCTTTTTGAGCCGCTCGGTGATATCATTGGCAGGTGCGGCCGGACTGGGCGTAGCGCTGTTGGCCACCATATTGGTAACCATGCCGATGGCAGCGGCTTGCCGCGCCGCATCGCCGATGGCGGAACCTTCTTTATCCATCGCATTGGCCATGCTGTATTGTGAAAACTTGTTCATGTCCGTTACCATGTTCATGCCCGTCACTTTATCATACTGCTGCAATACTTCTTCCGGCAGGGTGATGCTGGTAATGGTAAAGCGGGTCACTTCCAGGCCAAAGTCGGTAAAGTAAGGCTGGATCAGCGGCTGTATTTTTTCGTTCAATGCGGAGATGTTACCGGCGGCATCTACGACGGATATCTTTGCGAGCGACAGCACCTCGCCGAATTTCGGCGCGATAAAATCGCGCAGCTGCCATTCCAGTTCTATGATACTGAGGCGCGGATAGGTGCCTGCATATTCTTTGAAGAAGCGGTCGGGCGCTGCAATGCGCACATTATAAGTACCGAATGCCCTCACCCGCACCTGCCCGAACTGTGGATCGCTCATGAGCACAGGCGCCGGCGTTCCCCATTTCAGGTTCACGAATTGATGGGTATTGAAAAAATATACGTCTGCTTTAAACGGGCTTTCAAAACCATATTTCCAACCGCGCAAGTGGCTGAGCAGGGGCATGTTTTCCGTTTTCAAGGTATGCCGGCCAGGAGCATACACGTCTGCCAGCTGGCCTTCATTCAGCAGGAGGGCATGCTGGCTCTCTCTCACGGTTAATACCGCGCCATTCTTGATCTCTTTATCTTCATCTGCAAATTTCCACATCAGCAAATTCGGATCGGGTGTAACAGATTCAATAATTTCTATAAATGGTAATGCCATGCTGCGTGCGTTTTTATAAAGATATTTCGTTGGGTCATGGGGGTGTTGGGTCGACAATCATTTTCAAGGTCGAAAGTAGTAAAAAAATATTTGCATTTATAATTTTCCCCTCAGACAGTTAAGATTTTACCCCTTCTTAACGCAGCGATTATCCGAAATTGACATCACATTTTCCTTCACCCAAAACCACGTTCAGATGAAAAAATTTTCTGTATTGTTTGTACTCACCGCTGCCACGATGGCGGCGGCCTGCAGCCGCCAGGATTCGCTGGCGCCAATCAAAGGCAAGCCCATAGCCCAGGGCGATACCACGCCGGCCGCACTGCCGGCAGCGCTCAGCGATTATGAGCTGGTATGGCACGATGAATTTGACAGCACAGCATTAGACACTACCAAATGGCGCTACCGTTCCGAAAATACCATGAGGGGATATGCGCTGATCCTGCGCTCAAATGTGATCATGAGCGATTCCGGCTTTGTGCGGCTGGCCGCACAGCGCGATGGTAACAACTTTTCCGCGAGCCAGCTGGCCACGCATCAAACCTATTTACAAAAGTATGGTTACTTCGAGGCGCGGTGCCGCATGAACCGCTCTCTCGGCCCCCACAGCTCTTTCTGGCTGCAATCCCCTACCATGGGCGCCACCAATAACCCTACGGTGGATGGCGCCGAGATCGATGTGTTTGAATATCATCTCGCCAATGGCCCGGACATCATCCGCCAGAACCTGCACTGGAACGGCTATGGCGTCAACCACAGGACCACCGGCTCCAAAGAAACCATCCCCGGCTCCGGCAATGGCTTCCACACTTTCGGACTGGAATGGACGCCTAACAGTTATATTTTCTATGTAGATGGCATTGTGCGCTGGAGCAGCGACAGCGCCGTTTCGAGGAGAAGTGAGTTCATGCTCCTCAGCATGGAGATCACCGGTTTCGGTGGCGATCGCTTTGCAGGTACCTATCCCGATTATCTCGATGTGGATTATGTAAGAGCCTACCAGTTAAATAAAGTGACGGTGTATAAAGATTGTAATTACGGCGGATGGGCAAAACGGCTCGCACCGGGCAATTACACGCTCAGCCAGCTGACCGGCATGGGCATCACAAATGACGACATCTCCGCAGTGACAGTACCACCGGGATACAGCATCACGCTGTATGAAAATGATAATTTCCAGGGACAAAGCCTCACACTCACCGCGGATGCTGATTGCCTGGACGCCAGCATGAACGACAAAACATCTTCTATTAAAGTAAGTAAGCTATAGTTAATTTGTAAGACCGATCTCTATCCAGGCGTCCAGTACCGGCCAAAAGTCGATGTTCAGTTCGGGCGCCTGGTTGGTCCACCAGATGAAAGACCGGAAATAACTGCCTTCGTTTTGCAAGCAGAGATATCCCGGCCCTGCATTGCTGAATATGCTGTAAGCCTTATCCAGCGCTATTCCCAGCTTCTTCACATTTATATCGTCCAGTATGCCCCATTCAAATGCATCCAGGTATTGAATATCTTCCAGGGCTTGGGGACCGAGCGCCTGCGATACGGCGCAGGTCCAGCCATTGTGAAGGCCGGTATAAAATGCGCGCAGATCTTCCGGTAACAATTGCAGTTTGTCGTGCGCAATAACAGGCACACCGCCTGCGTACAGGCGCAGGTCGTCTTCATATTCGAATACGTATAAAAGAAAAAAGGCATCGCCTCCTTTCACCAATGCAGCCATCTGAAGGTGCTTGCTGATATAGTCCATGGTCATTGAAAGACGGTCTGCATAAGGTTTCCACAGCGCCAGCACTTTCGCGCGCAGGGCATCCGGGTTGCCAGCCTGAAGTATCTCCGTCCAGGCGGCAGGTATATCATTTACGGCGAAATCTTCTACGAGGCTGAGATGCCGCGCATATCTTTTCAATTCCTGTTTAACTTTCTCTGTGATCATCTCTATAAATTTAAATGATTAACTTCGCGCCGGAAACCATTAGTACCCTTGCATATTTGAAAGTAAGAAACATCCATAAATAACCCATCATGACTATCAAAGAAATTGAAAAGCTGTATGAAGAACAGCACTTTGAATCTGCATTAAATGCGACCAATGCCTTACTGGCGCAGCATCCGGGCAATAAGGAACTGCTTTATATCCGGGCGCGCTGTTTATTTGACCTGTCGCTCGCCACACATTCCGCTACACAAGCCTCACAGTTGATGCAAGATGCCTACAAGGCGTTCAACGAGCTGCTGGCGCTTGATCCCACACACGCGGGCGCATTATCTTACCGGGCGTATATCGGCGCTTACAGTCCGTATGTGGAGAATGAAGCCGCGCGTGCTATCGCTGATTGCGCACAACTGCTGAAAGACGCAGACCCCGCCGCCCGCCTGCGTTACCTTGAATGGCGCTCCCAGGCCTTCATGCGGCAAGGCGATAGCAACGCCGCATTGGCCGATATACAACAGATCATCACGGAAACGCCTGCCGTCTATCGCGACGAACAACCGCTGCGTAATGTATTGCTGGGCAGAATGCATTATACCGCGGGAACAATATTACACACCCATCAGAAAAATAAAGCAGCCGCACTCGCGCAATACCACGCCGCACTGGCACATGCTCCCTGGCAGCACGATTACCTGCCGGCAGCCACGCTGGCCATGGAACTGGGCGATTACGACTTCGTTGCCAGCCTGCTCACCATCATACCGAAAACACTCTCGGAGATCACCGACGAATTTGCAGCTCTCCTCGAATCTACCCGGCATGCCTATGAGCGGCAACCCACACGAGCCACGGCCCACCTGTATTGCTATGCCACGGCCACTTTCCCGGAAATAACACTGGCATCGGATGATACGGCAGATATCAGGCTGCAACAAATATCGCTGGGTAAAAAATTGATACAACAGTTTCCGGAAGAAGGTTATTTCTGGAACTATACCGGACGTGCGCTCTTCCTCGCCAAACAATATGCAAATGCATTACCCTATTTCGAAAAAGGTATTGCGCTGAAACCGCTGCCCATGATCCTTGCGCGCTGGGCATATGCGAAATACAAGACAGAAGGCCATTTCCCGGCATCCCTGCCCGCCATTGAACATGACATGCCCTATGATTGGTATGAGGCAGGCATGAGCCTCGACGACTGGCAGGTACTCAGCTACACTGATAACGACGCCCGTGATAAACTGGTGAACGAGATCTATGGCCGGGCCATACAGCAATACAAAGCCTATTGGTTTGAAAACAGCGGCACACCTATGGCGCATCATGAACATCATTTCGCGATGTGCTGCAATAACTATGGTCTCAGCCTCGCCAACCTGCAACGCTACGAAGAGGCCATCGATATCCACACCATCGGTTATGAAATGTCGCCCTTCTGGGAACAGATCAATTCAAGAGGCTATGCCAACCGCTCCGCCGGCCGCTATGCACAGGCTGTAGAAGACTGGGCCACCGTGCTCGAATACGCCGAAATACTGGACCCGGAAAGGATTGCGGGCACTTATAGTCTCCTTATCGACGCCTGCATGTCTGGCCTCAACGATCCCCAGCGGGCGCTCCAATGGTACGAGCAATTTATGGCGCTCTATCATGAAAGTCTTGCCGAACAGATCGAGCAGCTCGACCATGACGAACGTGAAGCGGCACAGCACCAGGTAAACCAGATCACCACGGCACGCGGCCTTATCGCCGGCGACGACCTGCCACAGCGCATACAGTTGTTGGAAAAACACTTAGAAAAATATCCCGACGATAGCGATTCCTACTTCAACCTGATGCAGCTATACTATCAGAACGGACAGTATGAACTTTGCGCAGGCGCCGCTACCAGTCGCCTTTCCATCGGAGGCTTCGATAAAATTCCAGCCTATTCAAAGGCCAAAATATATTATTTCCGTGGCCGCGCCTACCTGAAAACAGGCAACTACGAACGCGCATTGCCCGACCTGCAAGAGTGCCATGTCATCCTCTCCGGGGATGCCAATACCACCGATACCGACCTGTTCATGCTTTACGGCTACCTCACGCAATCCGCCGTAGGCGTGCATAACAACCTGGCTGCTATCGGCTACGGTAAAAAATGTATCGCTATCAACGATGAAAACGACTGGGCATGGGATGAAGATACCGCCACCTTCGCCTTCGCACTGGCCAATGCCTACAAGAACAACGACCAGACAAAAGAAGCTATACAAATACTCAAACGCATTACGGAACAAATGCCAGACTACAAAGCAGCAGCAGTGAAGCTGAAAGAATGGAAGCCGAAGTGGAGCCTGTTTTAGGATTTACGGATTTATTGATTTACGGATTTACGGATTTACGGATTTGAGAATTTGAGAATTTAAATTCCATGTAAATCTTCATGGAAATTTAAATTCTCAAATTCTCAAATCCGTAAATCCGTAAATCCGTAAATCAATAAATCCGTAAATGCTTTTAAACTTTTTCGGGTATCTGCTGTCGGTGTATTGGTAAAAAAAACAGCATGCGCCATATCTGCTTATTGCCCTTGCTCCTGTTGCTGACAACAGCCTGCAATAAAAAAAGCGACAACTTATCTTCTTCTCCGCAGCCCAAAGGCACGCCGGTAACGGTGATCGTACATCCCGACGGTAACGGCATACCCGTTCCTGCTTCGTTTGCGGGCTTCAGCTATGAAGCCGGCGCATTGCCCGACAGCACTTTCCTCACGCCGTCCAACACAGTATTGATCCAGCTGATACGCAATCTCGGCAATGGCGTGCTTCGTGTAGGCGGCAACAGCAGCGACCGTCTGGTATGGACGGGCGCGCCCCGCACTGCCGCTACTGGCAAGGATTCACTTACTACCACCGATATCGACCGCTTTGCCGCCTTTGCCAAAGCTACCGGATGGCCGGTGCTCTTCGGCCTTAACCTCGGCGTGTACAATCCGCAGAAAGCAGCCGCAGAAGCAGGATACGTGAGCAATGCATTGGGTGGCAGTCTTCAGGCATTTCAAACGGGCAATGAGCCGGACCTCTTTTCCAGGAACGGCCACCGCGATCCCACCTATCAATACAGCAACTACCAAACGGAGTGGATGCAATACTTCCAGTCGGTACGCAACGCGCTGCCGGCAAGCCCTTTCGCAGGGCCGGATGTAGCCTATCGCACCAACTGGATCAGCGCCTTTGCCACCGCAGCACATAATAATGTCAAACTGATAGATGGCCACTATTACCGCACGGGGCCTGCATCCGACAGCAGCATCACCTATCATACCATCCTCGCGCCGGATACCAAGCTACCTGCTTATCTCAATGCGTTGTACAACAGCGCGCAGCCTTATTCGCTGCCTTATCGCCTGTCGGAATGCAATAGCGTATACGATGGCGGTAAAAAAGGCGTGAGTGACATTTTCGCAGCTGCCTTGTGGGCACTGGATTATATGTGGACAGTAGCAAAATACAATGGTCAAGGAGTGAACTTTCATGGCGGACAAGGCGGCGCCTATACGCCCATCGCCATGAGCAACGGCGTGGCAGTGGCCAGGCCGGAATACTACGCCCTGCTGGCATTTCACCAGGCGGCGCATGGCAGCATCGTGCCAGCGGATGTGAATGCGGCACAGCTCAATACCAGCGTATACGTGTGTAAAGACGGGGCTACAGAATATATTACATTGATCAATAAAGAAGATAATCAGGATATCTCCTTCACCATCACACCAGGTATGCAGGCCAGCACCGCACAGGCGTTTACACTAACGGCGCCAAGCATTACCGCCACCGATGGCGTTACCTTTGCCGGCAGTCAGCCGGATGCCAACGGCCGCTTTACGCCTGGCAATCCGCCGGCATATGGCCCTTCCAATAATCAATTCATTGTAAATGTACCTGCGGGCAGTGCCGCAGTGGTAGTGATTAAGTAGTATTGATCAAGCGCTGGAAATTGATTATCTTATAAGCATGGTAAACATCAATTCCGGCGGACAAGCAACAAACACTTACGATGCCATCGTGATCGGCTCCGGCATCAGCGGCGGATGGGCCGCCAAGGAGCTTTGTGAGCAAGGATTAAAAACATTGGTACTCGAACGTGGCAGGAATGTAGAACACAATAAAGACTATCCCACGGCCACCATGGCGCCCTGGGAGTTCCGCCACCGTGGCCGCATGACCAAAGCCTTCCTGCAGGAGAACCCGCTCATCAGCAAGGCCGCAGGTTTTGGAGAAGATACGGCGCATTTTTTTATCCAGGATAAAGATCATCCTTACATACAAGACAAACCTTTCGACTGGATACGCGGTTACCAGGTAGGCGGCAAATCACTCACCTGGGGGCGCGCCTGCCAGCGTTGGAGCCCTTTTGAATTTACAGCGCCGGAACGCTATGGTTATGGCATCAACTGGCCCATCGGCTATGAAGATATCGCGCCCTGGTATAGCCACGTGGAAAAATTCATCGGCGTATGCGGCCGGCGCGATGGCTTAGAAGCCATGCCCGATGGCGAGTTCCTGCCGCCCTTCGACCTTAACTGCGGCGAAGCGCACATACAGCAAGCGATCAGTCGTCATTATAAAGACAGGCGCCTCGTACATGCCCGCTGGGCGCACCTTACACAGCCACAGCCCATTCACCTGGAGCAAGGCCGCGCGCAATGCCAGGCCAGGAATATGTGTATGCGCGGATGCCCCTTTGGCGGTTATTTCAGCAGCGTATCCTGTACATTGCCCTGGGCCGCACGTACCGGACATCTTACCGTGCGGCCGCATTCCGTTGTGCATTCCATCATCTACGATGCGCAACAGCAGCGCGCCACCGGCGTTCGTGTGATCGATGCGCATACCAAAGCCGGCACCGATTTCTTCGCCCGGATCATCTTCGTCAATGCATCTTCCTTAAACAGTAATCTCATCCTGCTCAACTCTACGTCTGCACGCTTTCCCAATGGCCTTAGCAACGACAATGGCTATCTCGGGAAGTTCATCGCGTTTCATAATTACCGCGCATCGGTTGGAGCAAAGCTGGATGGTATGGAAGATAAATATTATTTCGGTCGCAATCCTTCGGAGCCCATCATCGCCAATTACCGTAACCTGCATAAACAGGATACGGATTATGTTGGCGGCTTCACCACTTTCATGGGCGCACACCGGCAGCATCTGTTCTACGCCGATCCTGATGGCATTGGCGCAGCGCTGAAAGCCGCCATGCAGGAGCCCGGCGGCTGGAACGTGTACATGTATATGCAGGGAGAAACGATTCCGAAAGAAAGCAATACTGTTACACTCAGTAAAGATCAACAGGACCAATATGGCATACCACTGCTGAAGATATCCGTGGATTATGATGAGAATGATAACAGGATGGTGCGTGATTTTCTGCAACAGAGCAGCGAGATGCTGGATCAGGCAGGATGTAAAGATATTTCACAGCACGATAACCATCAGGCGCCGGGCCTTGATATCCACGAGATGGGCGGATGCCGCATGGGCCGCGATCCGAAAAATTCATTGCTGAACGAATGGAACCAATTGCACCATTGCAAAAATGTTTTCGTGACCGATGGCGCCGCCATGACCAGCACCGGCAACCAGAGCCCTTCTATCTTGTATATGGCGCTCACCGCACGTGCCGTTACCCATGCGGTGAGTGAATTGAAAAAGCAACAGCTTTAATGTTTGGCAGTGATCATCGCCATTTTGCCATCCATCGTACTGATCAGCACCCGTTGGCGATCGAGCGGCGCCACGGCATTCACCAGGCAATTGGATAATTTATATTTCCACAATAATTTATGTTGTGCACTGTCAACTGCATACACCACGCCAGTGCCTGACGCCAGGTAGATAACACCTTCCTTTTCCACGATGGGCGCGGGATCCAGCTCATAGCCCATATCCACGTCCGCCTGCCAATCCGGTTGCAGGGAATCCGCTTTGGGAGATACGCCCAACAAACGGCCTTCCATCGTTTTCACGAACACGGCGTTACTGTCGGCCGACAAGCCAATGGATTCACGCACTTTTTTGTCCGGCATATTTTTGCGCCAGATCACTTTTCCGGTGGCGGCATCGAAGGCCGTCATGTACCTGTCGGGCGCTACGATGAACACGCGGTTATTTGCCGCTACCGGCCAGCAGGCCGCTGGAGAATACATCCTGTTGCCGGCGCCATTGTTCCATTTCCATTTCAGTTCGCCGCTATTGGCATCCAGCGCATAAAAGTCGTTGCCCCAGCTGCCGAAATAAATGTTACCCTGATAATAAAGTGGGCGGTCTTCTACAAAGCCTTGCACGCCGGTATATTCCCAGCGCAGCTTGCCGGTATTGATATCGATTGCCCGGAAATGCCCGTCGGACGAGCCGGTGTAAGCCACTCCATTAACGATCAAACTGCTGCCTACGATAGGCTTATCTGTTTTATACACCCACAATGGCTTGCCGGTGGCGGCTTGCAGGCAGTAGATGTTATTGTCTGTAGATGCTACCACCACACGGTTGCCGGCTACAGCGGGCGTAGCATATACTTTTCCTTTGGTGGCAAAGGTCCATTTACGCTGGCCGTTTTGCAGATCGAGCGCATATATTTCACCGCCGGTATTGGTAGAGATGACAAGCTGTTGATAGATCGCCATACCGGAGCCGATATCATTTTTATCTTCGTATAGCCAGGCTGTTTTTACCGGCAGCGAGGCGTCTTTCACGGACAAGGCCGGCCGCGCAAACACTTGCTGGCCGGGCCTTGCCATGTGGCTGTTCAAAGGCACCTGCGCCCATTGACGGTTCCTGCCTGCCAGCGGCGTACGTTCTTCAAAAGTAGCTTTCCCATCTGCAAAGGTGACGATATTGTATCCGCCGATGCTGTCTTTTGCGCGCAGGTTGGAACGGCACATCACGCCGGGTATCTCTTCAAAATCGTATACGTGGTTGGCATGCCCATGGCCGCAGAGCACCAGTTGTATGTTGTGCTGCTTCAGCGGGTCGATGGCTTCGTACCAATTGGCCATATCGCCGATCTGCGGGTAGTGGTTCACATATACGATGGGGGTGCTGGTATCCATATTTTTGAGCTGCTGATTCAGCCATACAATATTTTCTCTCGGCACCTGGCCCGGTCCCATGCGCATGTTGGGGCCGCTGTTAGTGCCCAGGAAGCGATAACCCCCATGGCTAAACGAAAATGTTTCACCGCCAAAAACGCTGCGAAAAGTATTACCGCCGCTCTCCGACCATTTAGTATCATGGTTACCGGGAATGATGTACCAGGGCTTCCTGAGGCCATCGAGGATTGTTTTGGCCTGTCGCAGTTCTGCATCGGCGCCAAATTCGGTGATATCGCCGGAGATGATCACGAAGGCGAGGTCTGCCTGATTGTTGATATCGTCCACACTGCGTTGCAGGTCTTCCGCGGCATTATCGCTGCCGATATGCGTATCCGACATCACGGCAAAGCGGAAAGCTTTTACTTGTGCATTTGTTTCCTTTGAAAGTACCGCCAGCAGCAAGCTGCAGGCGATCAGTATCAGATGTTTTTTCATATGTGTCATTGCCATCCTGGGTTTTGTATCAGTGCCGGGTTCAATGATATTTCGTTGGGTCTGCCACAGCCACATCCAGTTTGCCATCACCATCCTCCATGCGGCGTTCTCTTCTGATATCCAATATTACCGGGTCGCTGGTGTGAATATACAATTTGCTTAATTCCGGATCAGGGAAATATCCAGGCCTTGCCACAATCATATAATTATCCAGTTTTTTGTATTTTGCAATGCACGTATTTCGCACATTGTGAAGCAGGATGCAGATCATGCATAATCATTCAGGACATTTAACAGCATTATTTCAACAGATCGCTGGGGGTAATGAGGCGGCTTTCGAGGAACTTTTTCACCTGTATGTTCCGCAGATAAAGCCGGTGATCGCCCGTATCATCAAAACAACGGGGCCGGAAAAAGATATTATTCAGGAAGTGTTCCTGGGCATATGGCTGGGGCGTGAAAAGCTTGGCAGTGTGGAGCTGCCGCATCACTGGATATTCAAGATCGTATATCACCGCTGCTATACCTGGTTGCAGCGGCAGGGAGTGCGGCAGCGTACCCTGCAGGCATTGCCGGAAGCAGATTATTCCAATCTTACAGAAGAAAGTGTAGCTTTCACTGAAACCATCTCATTGGTAAAACAGGCGGTGAGCCTGCTGCCACCGCAGGCTCAGAAGATCTATCTCCTGAGCCGTGATACAGCGCTGAAAACAGCGGAAATCGCCGACAGGCTTCACCTGTCTGAGCAAACTGTCAAAAACTCCCTGGTACGTTCCAGGAAGTCCATACGCGATCATCTCATCCAACGTGGCATTATATTGCCGCTGGTACTCTTGGGCGCCACTGTTAATTTCTAAAAAAATTTTTATGGCCGCTAGGTACTTTTTGCCAGCAGCCGATACGTCATAGTAGGCGCTTTGTTTTTATGCCGGCGCCAGTGAGCAATTATTAAAAGTGAACAATTATTAAAACTGACTAAACAGAGGAATTTGCCGGATATCGTAAGACTGAGATACCTGTTAGAGCAGGCGCAGGAATCGCGCGCTACCACGGAAGAATATGCGGAATTGCTTGCCATGATCGAGAAGGATGAAGATGGTGAGACCATTGACCAGATCAATCATTTCCATTCGATAGATACCTTGGCAGATGCCGGGAGTTACGACCGTGCCGGCTGGCAGGCCACCCTGCAAGCGATACTGGACGCCGATAAAGCGCCGCTGCACGCAGCAGTGGTACGCCGCATTGCGCCCTGGAAGTGGTGGGCAGCCGCAGCAGCCGTTCTGCTCATCGGCGCCGGCCTCTGGCTGCGGACACCACACAGCATGCCAGCGCCACATGTGGCGCCGGTAGCCGCACACAACGCCGATATCAAACCCGGCGGCAACAAGGCCATACTTGTACTCGGCGATGGCTCACAGATATCGCTCGACAGCGCCGCCAACGGTACGCTGGCACGGCAAGGCAATACCAGCATCACCAAAGCCGCCAACGGGCAACTGCAATATTCCAATGCAGGAAACGTCACGGCCATCACCTGGAACACGCTCAAAACGCCGATGGGCGGGCAATACAAGCTTACCCTGGCCGATGGCACCACCGTATGGCTCAACGCCGGTTCTTCTATCACCTACCCCACCGCCTTCACCGGCAACGAAAGAAATGTAAACATCACCGGCGAAGCATATTTCGAAGTAGCACAACTGGTGAATCAGCCTTTCAAAGTGAAGGCCGGCAGCCTGTCTGTAGAAGTATTAGGCACACATTTCAACATCAATGCCTACGATAATGAAGCAGCCATCCACACCACCTTGCTGGAAGGTGCGGTGAAAATAAAAACGGGCAGCCACGAACACCTGCTTGCACCAGGCCAGCAGGCAAGGGTTGCCAACGGCAGCGCTAATATACAGGTGCTCAGTAATGTGAACACCGCCGCCAGTGTGGCCTGGAAAGAAGGGTACTTCTCTTTCGACAATGCCGATATCCAAACGGTAATGCGGCAGCTCGCCCGCTGGTATAATATAGAAGTAGCTTACGAAGGAAGCATTCCTTCACGTGCATTCACCGGGGAGATAGGCCGGAGCCTTACACTGGCGCAAGTACTGAAAGGGCTGTCCAAAACGAGAATCAGATACAGGATAGAAAATGGTAACAGGATCGTTATCCTGCCATAGTTATGAACGCGAAAAAAACTGAACAATGAACAGAACACTGCCTGCTACGTAGTATCCACCAACTGTTTTTACCTGTCAAAAACGAAAAACCGGGGTCAAAGATTGGCGTCCTTCCCCGGCTTCCATTCGGTTTGATGTGTAAACATGTCCGTAAACATTATTTATCAATTCAACCAAACATTGCAAAAGTATGCAACAATCGGCTATTTGTAATTCCGGTACCCGTGATTATTGGAGCAACACGAAGGTGCCCGCCAAAATCTTGTTAGTAATGAAACTAACCACTTTTATATTACTCGCCGTGGCCATGCAGGTAAGCGCCAGCACCCACGCCCAAACTGTCACTTATTCCGCGAGGTCTGCCAGTCTGAGCCAGGTGCTCAAGGCGATCAAGGAACAAACAGGTTACTTTTTCTTTTATGATAAAGAAGACCTGAAAGACAGCCATCCCTTATCGGTGGACTTCCGCAACACTCCCCTGAAATCAGCTATGGAAGCGGCGCTGCGGGAACAGCAGCTCAGCTTTGATATCCAGGGCAATACGGTATTCATTACCCGCAATAACAAACCTGTTACTGCTGTTGCCACCGCCGAAGCGCCGCAACAGCTTAACATTTCAGGCAGGGTGACCGACGAAAACGGCGCCGGCATCCCCGGCGTATCGGTGGTAGTGAAAGGTACCAGCAAAGGTGCTATCACCGGCCCTGAAGGCAATTTCCAGCTCAATGGCGTGGATGAACATGCCGTATTGCAAATTACCAGCATCGGTTACGAAAGCGCCGAAGTGAGCGTAGGCGGCCAGACAAAGCTCAACATTAAACTGAAAGCTGATGTAAGCTCGCTGAAACAATTGGTGGTAGTGGGTTACGGCACACAGAAGAAAGCCAACCTCACTGGCGCCGTATCCAGCATCGGCAGCAAGGAACTGACCAACAGGCCAGCTACCAGCCTGGGCAACGCCTTACAAGGCACCATGCCCGGCGTAACTGTTGTGGCCAGCGCCAGCGGCCAGCCCGGCGCCGACGCCGCCAAAATACGTATCCGCGGTATCGGTACTCTCAACACCGCCGACCCCGTAGTAGTGATCGACGGCGTGATTACCACGCTCAGCGCTCTCAACAACATCAACCCGGATGATGTGGCCAGCATGTCCGTGTTAAAAGATGCGGCATCCGCATCTATCTATGGTTCCCGCGCCGCTAACGGCGTGATCCTCGTCACTACCAAACAAGGCAAGAAAGGCGGTGTACAGGTAACATATAACGCTTATGTAGGTAAACAGAAAGCTACCGGCCTGCCCGACTTTCTCCCTTCCTGGCAGGCAGCACAACTGTTTAACCAGGCCAGGATCAACGAAGGCAAAACTGCCCGCTATACCGATGCTGAAATACAAAAGTTCAAAGACGGCTCCGATCCTTACAATTATCCCAACACCGACTGGCTCGGACTGTTCTATAAAGGCAGCGGTATCCAGCAAAATCATTACCTGGGCCTCTCCGGCGGCACCGAAAAAACACAGTTCAACCTCTCGCTCGGCCTCTTTAACCAAGATGGTATCGTAAAGAAAACTAACGCCAACCGCTATACGTCGCGCCTCAACCTCAGCACCGAAGTGAAGAGCAACCTGCACGTAAATGCCAACATCGGCTTTACTTCTTCCGGTACCAGAGAGCCCAGCAACCCATATACCGGCGACTTCAGCCAGCTGGTGCGCCAGATCAACCGTATCTCTTCAACCGTACCATACAAATTTGCCAACGGCAACTATGGCTCTATCGGCGATGGTAACCCGATGGCATGGCTCGAAGGTAACAGCCTCAATCAATACGCCTATTATGACCTGATCGGCAATGTAGGCGTTGACTGGGAACTGATAAAAGGCCTGCACGTAAAACCGTCACTGGCCTACATCATGAAGATCAACCACAACAAGAAATTTGCGGCAGATCAACAATATTATACCGCTACCGGCGCACCTTCCTTCTATCAGGGCCCTTCTAACGTGAGAGATGAAAATGCCTTCACCAACACGCTCACACCACAACTGCTGGTTGAATACGCCAAATCTTTCAACCGCCACAACTTCAAGATACTGGGCGGTTATTCACAAGAACACACCAAAGGCACCTTTGATGACGGCTACCGTAAAGGTTTCCTCAATAACCTCATCACGGATGTTAACGTAGCTCCTGCCGACGGACAAACCACCAGCGGCTACACCTACGAACTGGGCCTGCAATCCTGGTTCGGACGCCTCAACTATGATTACGATGGCAAATACCTCCTGGAAGCCAATCTCCGTTACGATGGCACCAGCCGCTTCTCTTCAGATAACAGATGGGGCACCTATCCTTCCTTCTCCGCAGGATGGAATGTGGATCGTGAAAGTTTCTTCGATGGCGCTAAAAAAATAATCTCCAACCTGAAACTGCGCGCCTCCTGGGGACAACTGGGTAACCAATATGTGAAAACATATGATGCCGCTGATCCGGCATTCCCGTATTACCCTTATATCGCGAGCGTAAGCCCCAAACAGGATTATGTGTTCGGCGGCACTTCCCCCGTACTGGCTCCAGGCCTTGCCCCGGTGAATGGCGCTAATCAAAACCTTAAATGGGAAACCACCACGGAAACAGGCGCCGGCCTCGATGCTGCCTTCCTCAACGGCAAGCTCAATTTCTCTGCTGATTACTTCTACAAAAAAACCACCGACATCCTCCTCACCGTTCCTGTTGGTGCAGTCTATGGATTGAAAGCGCCTCCGCAAAATGCAGGCGCCGTGCTGAACAAAGGATGGGAATTCGTAGCAGGATATGCTGATAAAAAAGGAGACTTTACTTATAGCGCCACTTTCAATACCGCTATCATTACTACAGAAATTACTGACCTGCATGGTACCGGACCTATCGTTAGCGGCTATACGTTCCAGCAGGCAGGATACCCTGTAAACTCGCTGTATGGCTATGTGGCAGATGGTATCTTCCAATCACAGGACGAGATCAAAAAAGCTCCTTACCAAGGCCCTAACATCGCTCCCGGTGATCTGAAATACCGCGATTTTGATCACAACGACACCATCACAGCCGCAGACAAGCAATACCTCGGTTCTTACTTCCCGAAAGTGACCTTCGGCCTCAATCTCAGTGGCAGCTGGAAAAACTTCGACCTGAGCATGTTCTTCCAGGGCGCTGCCGGTTTCAAAACGTACATCGATATCGGCAAACTCGGCGCTGTAGGCTCTACGGTTGGCAGACCTACCTCCGCCCTGCTTGATACCTGGACACCTACACATACAGATGCAGCGCTCCCGCGTATCTGGTCCAGCAATATGCAGCATGATCCCAGCGGCACACCGTCTTCCTTCTGGGTAAAAGACGGTTCCTACCTGCGCCTCAAAAATCTGCAGATAGGTTATACCCTGCCGCAGAGCATCACCAGCAGAATCGGTATCAACAAAGTAAGATTCTATTATAGCGGACAGAATATCCTCACGTTCGATCACCTCTACAAATGGGTGGATCCCGAACAATCAATCAGCGGTAGCATCTACAATTATCCACAGGTGAAGGTGAATACCTTCGGCGTAAACGTGACTTTCTAACCGATAAGCAAAGACATCATGAAAAACAAGATATTATATACCATACTCTCCGCATCCCTTCTGGGAACGGCCTGTCAGAAAGACTACCTGGAAAAAACTCCTACCAACACCTACAGCAACGGATCGCTGTGGTCATCCGCCAAAGATGCCAGCGCCGCGCTCAATGGTTGCTATTCCGGATGGGAGAACGATTACAACATCTTTTATATGGATGCAGTGAGCGACAACACCTTCAGCCAATGGTTCTGGGATAATCTCCAGCATCTCGGCAATGGCTCTGCCACTCCTGCCGATCCCAATGTGCTCAACCGCTGGGATTACACCACCATCCAGCGTTGTAACTGGTTCCTTGAAAACGTAGACCCTACCAAGATGGATGATCAGCTGAAGAAACGCTTCAAAGGCGAAGCGCGCTTCCTCAGGGCTTATCAGTATTTCATCATGTCGCAACTGTATGGCGATGTGCCCCTGGTGATCAAAACGCTCACTCCCGCAGAGGCCAATGCCGTTACCAGGACAGCCGCCGCGGATGTGCGAAAATTCATCCTCGATGAGCTGACCGCCATTGCACCGGATCTACCCCAAAGCTACAGCGGCAACGACGTAGGCCGCATCACACAGGGCGCCGCACTCTCGCTCAAAGCCAGGATAGAACTGTATGATAAAAAATACGCCGACTGTATCGCCGATTGTAAAAAGATCATGAGCCTCGGATATACACTCTATCCCAACTACACCGATCTGTTCCGCATCGCCAATAAAAATAACAGTGAAGTGATCCTTGATGTGCAATACAAAGCCAATGACCTGCCCAACGGCGACGTAGGCATCATGCCCTCTTCCGGCTTTGGCGGCTGGGCTTCACTTAGCCCTACCCAGTCGCTCGTAGATGCCTATGAGATGGCCAATGGTAAAACCATCGATGATCCTGCCTCCGGCTATAACCCTGATGATCCATACAAGAACAGGGACCCGCGCCTTGGCGCCAGCATCGTATATCCGGGCGCGTTATACGAAGGACAGTATTACAATTCCATCGAGGCCAGCAGCCCGGACTATTACAACGGTAATAATAACTCACCTACCGGTTATATCGAAAGGAAATTCACATCCCATCTCTCTGATTTCTCCGACATGTGGAATACTGGCTTGAATATGATCGTGATCCGCTATGCCGAAATATTGCTCACCTATGCGGAAGCACAGATAGAATCCGGCGTGATCGATGGCACCGTTTATGATGCGCTGGATGCAATCCGCAAACGTGCAGGCATGCCCCTTGTAGACAGATCTGTTTACAATACCCAGGACAAGCTACGTACCCTCGTACGCCGTGAACGCCGCGTGGAGCTGGCGCTGGAAGGCCTCCGCTGGTTCGATATACAACGCTGGCAGATAGGCCCCGCCGTTCGTCAGGGTGAAGTATATGGCACCCGCCTCGGCACCGTTGACCCTAACAATGGTCAGCTCAAACTCAGCGGCGACCATGTGAAAGTGGAAATGAGATTATTTAATGCCGGCCGCGATTACCTCTGGCCCGTTCCACAAAAAGAAAGGGACCTGAACAAAAATCTGACACAGAACCCGGGTTATTAATCATAAAATTACCAACATTACGCCCCCACATCGGGGGCGTAATTGTTATATTACTTACCGTGAGATATTTATTTTCCATCTTCTTCCTCTGCGCCACCCTGCATGCCAGCGCGCAATCGCGCAGGGTGCTTGACTTTAACACACACTGGGCCTTCCATCGCGGCGATGTGCCGGATGGGGCAAGCCCGGACCTCAATGACCATCAATGGAGCGCCGTGAGCATACCGCATGTAATGCGCATTGAAAGGAAACACAATGGCGGCAACAAGGTATACCAGGGTGCCGGCTGGTACCGCCGTTACTTCCGCCTGCCGGCGGAATGCCGCGGCAAGCGCATCAGCATTTGCTTTGATGGCGTGCAAAAGAATTGCACCGTATATCTCAACGGCCGGGAGATCGCCACACATGCCGGCGCTTACATCGGGTTTGTGGTGGATATCACGCAGCACCTGCGCTGGGATCAGCAGAACATCCTGGCAGTGCGCGTATCCAACCTGGACGATCCGCAAACGCCTCCCGGCAAGCCGCAAGGCAAGCTGGACTTCAATTATTTCGGTGGCATCTACCGCAATGTGCAATTGCTGATCACCGATCCGCTGCATATCTCCCATCCGCTGGAAGCCAATAAAGTAGCAGGTGGCGGCGTATTCGTCAGCTATCCCGACGTGAGTGCGCAGGCTGCTGCGGTGCAGGTGCGTACACACCTGGTTAATAACGGCGACGATTATACGAATACAAGATTGATATCCAGGTTGACAGATGAACAGGGCAATGTAGTGGCATCAGCCACCAGCGAAGCGGTTTTACCGGCATCTGCAGATACTACTTTCCAACAGCAGTTTACAGTCTCCCATCCATCTTTATGGCATCCCGATCATCCGTACTTATATAAGCTCCAATCTATTGTTTACCGGGATGGAAAGATATGCGATACGCTACTAACGCGAACGGGTATACGCCATCTGGATTTTCGTGCAGACGGGTTTTATCTCAACGGTCAAAAGCTTTACCTGCGGGGCGCCAACAGGCATCAGGCTTATGAATACATCGGTGATGCGGCCGCGGACCGCCTCCAGTACCTGGACGCCGCCCAGTTGAAACGCGGTGGCTTCAATGCGGTGCGGGCCGCGCATTATCCGCAGTCGCCCGCCTTCCTCGATGCCTGCGATTCCATCGGCCTGCTGGTGATTGAATGCGAACCAGGATGGCAGTTCTTCAGCAAAGACACCCTTTTTGTAGCCAATACTTATCAGAACATCCGGGAGATGATCCGCCGCGACCGGAACCACCCTTCGGTATTCCTTTGGGAAACATCGCTCAACGAATCGCCCACACCGGCCTGGTGGATGCAACAGGCCGTAGCCATCGCACACGAGGAAATGCCCGGCAACCAACTGTTTGTAGCCGATGATTTCAATGCCCGCAGCCGCAGCTATTACAATGTATCTTATAAGGTAGTGAATGAAGATGGCACCGACCCCATGCCTTCGCGCCCTTTCCTCACCCGTGAATGGGGCGATTCCTGGATGGCCGATGCCGCGAAAGAGCACAGCCTGCGTGCCAGCAGAATGTACACCGCCAAAGGAATGATCAACCAGTGTATCCTCCGTCAGAATGCCCTCAATGGTGAAACCGCTGAAGATGCCGGCGGCTACTGGGATCATGGCGGCCTCGATGCCAACCCCAGGATAGGCGGCTATTTCGTGTGGAGCTATAACGACTATACCCGCGGCTCCGATTCCGTTACCGCTTTCAGCGGCGTGGTGGACCTCGACCGCTATGAAAAATTCAGCTACTACCAGCTGCAGGCAATGCAAGACCCACGTAACCCGGCATACGGACCAACGGTGTTCGTTGCCAGCTTTAACAACCTCGCAGAAGACAGCAACCTGCTGGTATGCTCCAATTGCGACACCGTACAACTCTTCCGTAACGGGCATCTTGTCGGGCAAAGCACCCGTACGCAAAATGCCGTCACTGCCCCGCATATAGCTGCCAAAGGAGGCTATCCTTACTACCTGTTTCACACCGGCAAATATGAAGCGGGCGCCCTCAAAGCTATCGGCTTTGTTGACGGCCGGCAGGTAGCGGAACATACAGTGCGTACACCATTGGCGCCAGACCACCTTGAGATCGTGATCCCTGCAACACCGCAGCCGGCACAGGCCAACGGCTGGGAGATGACGCCCTTCTATGTAAAAGTATGCGACCGTAACGGCACGCTGGTATCCAATACAACCGCCGGGCAATCGTACGATATTCGTATAAGCGTTACCGGTAGTGGCGCGCTGATAGGTGGTAACATACCGGCAGCAGGCATTGCGCGGCAGGCTACTGAAGGCGGCATCGCTTATGGCATCATCCGCCATGGCAACAAAGCCGGTAACATCAGTATCAGCGCCACTTCCGCCGGCCTGAGATCTGCCACAAAAACGTTCCGTACCACGCCCGCCACCACGGCAACTGTAAATGATGGCAACCACGCTGCATGGACAAGCGAATACGAATTGCGGGAGAAAAACTACTATCCGGATAATACCAACAGCACATCGTTACATGAAATATCTCTCCAAAATAAAATCGTTACAGCGGGTGGAACAACCGTTACCACCATCACAGATGGCAATGCCAATACCGGCTGGACGGCCAGCAGCGCCAGTTTCCCGCAGGTGATCACCATTGACCTGAAAGCGGCCTGCCTGCTCAATGGCAGCCGTATCATATGGGGAAAAGACAGCGACTGGTATACCTACAACATCGCCGTATCAAATGACGGCATTAACTGGAAAGAAGTAAAAAGCACAGAAAAAGTATCCGGACAGGATTATAAAGCAGTCGTCATACCGGCCACCACAGCGAAACTGGTGCGCATTACGGTGAGTGGCATACAACCCGAAAGCAGCAAAGCGGCTATCAAAGAAATTACATTGTATGGCTCAGCAGTAAAAAATTAATTATTTGGATATTTTATTATTTGGCTATTTTCGGTTATCTTCAAATAGCCAAATAATAAAATATCCAAATAACTAAATAACCCATTAACCTGTAACCCATAACCCGACGTTTTCCACAAGTATTACATTATTTCAAGTTTTTCAGAAAGAGATCATTCTTTCTGATAGTCCATTGCTTTACCATTAAATGTTATGAAACATGAAAAAGAAAAAAATCTCCTTGACGAAGAAAAAACTGACACTCGACAAAACCACTCTCGGCTCGCTGAATGAACAAAAGCCACATTCAGGAGGTAAAGTTTCTTATCACACCTTTATCGGTTGTGATGAAGATGCCCGCAGGAATGGCTATTTCTGTTAAGCAAACTAATGTAACAAAGCAGCGCAGGCTATGCGCTGCTTTGTTGTGTTATTTACTCAAGGTCACCCTGATCACATCCTTCACTCCCGGCAAAGTAGCATACATGGTCCGGTCCACTTCCGCAACAGGCTTGCTGGTGGGGTTTTTAGCCCCCGGATTGAATTGTGGCTGATGATTGCCTGCGCCGGGATACTCGTCTATTTCCGTACCATCGTTCCATAGTTTCACATTGCCGGTAAGGTCGCCGCTACTGCTGGCCGGTACGCCCATATCGTCAAAGGCAAAGAACCAGTTATTACTGCTGCCAAACATGGTGGCAAAAGCGATCTTGTCGCCGGCAGCGGCCTGTATCTGCACCTGGGCGTTATTACCGGGCGTAACGGGTTTGTCGGATGGCGAAAGCACATATACGTACTTCACGCCTGCGGCCTTTTTCAGGTTGCCAACCAGGTTTGTTTGATTGCCTTCCTGCGACAGATCGGCAAGACCATTACCGGGATCAACAGCTCCTTGTGTGAAGATGGGTTTATTGTTGCCATTGTATACCACTACTACTACCGGCGACAAGCCAGTGGCTACCTGCGTATGTGCGTTCAGGTAAGCGGCCAGCACGCTGTTGTCGCCTTTTTCGGCGAGCGGCTGCAAACCGTTGGCAGTGGGCTGTCCGGCCGTGTATAAAGGTGTTTTATTCAGGAGCGCGCCGCCCAGGAAATTAGAGATCACCCATACACCCGGACTGATCGGCGTTTCATTGGCAGTACCGCCGGAAACATTGGTGATGGTAAGCGTAAACGTGGAGTTTTGATTATACTTCAGCGATGCATTTACCAGCTTGCTGGCAGGGAGATAAGAAAATCCCTGTGCATCGGTGCCATTCACTTCCATTACCACCCCGTTCTGATCCGCGCTGTTATGGGGATTGGAAGCGCCAGGCATCTGGTTGATCTTGCTGCCATTATCCCATAACCTGATCTGTGAAGACACATCACCTTCCACAGGATTGCCGCTCGCATCATACAATGCAATACCCGGATTAGCGGGCGCAAAGAAAAGATCATTGCTCCAGCCGTACATGGTGGCAAAGCTCACCGCCTGCCCTTTGCCTGCCGAGAAAGTAACGCTCACACTTTGTCCGGGCCTGATCACCGGCGGCGTACCCTCGCCTTTGAAAGTGCCTGTTTCCACAAAGGGTTGCACCTGTTGCACATTATCCACCTTGAATGTATAAGGCATATCCGGTGGCATCATCGTATTATCATCCTTGCAGGAAGAAGCTGCCGTAAGGATACCTGCCATAGCCGCAGCGATAGAAAGGTTAACTGCTTTCATAACAATAGTTTTGTTTAACAGCTACAAAACAATTACTTTCTTATCCCAAAACGGTTGCAGAATTATAACAAAAGTATCACGGCGTGCTTTGCATTTGAAAAAACCAGATTTTTGTTTCATGAAGAAAGTGCTGATAATAGAAGATGACCCGGACATCCTTGAACTACTGATGATCCACCTGGGTGATTTTCCCTGCGAGCTTACCTGCGAGCGCCAGGGCGACAAAGCGCTGGAAATCGCTACCAAACAACGTTTCGATCTCATCATCCTCGACCTGATGCTGCCCGGCATGAACGGCATGGAAGTGTGCCGGCGCCTGCGCATGACCGACAGGCACACACCGGTGATGATGCTCACCGCCAGATCGGAAGAGATCGACAAGGTAATGGGATTGGAGACCGGCGCAGATGATTATCTCACCAAACCCTTCAGTGTACGGGAATTCATCGCAAGGGTGAAAGTGATCTTCCGCCGGCATGAAGAGGCGCAAACAGCCGCCAGTGAACACGATCCCCTGCACATCCGCTTCGGTCATCTCTCTATCGATATGGATAAAAGAAAGGTAAGCATCGAAGATCAACGCGTAGATCTATCTCCCCGTGAATTTGACCTCCTCGCCCTGCTGGCCTCCAACCCCGGCAAAAGCTATAGCCGCAAACAATTGCTGAATCTCGTATGGGGCTATGATTTTGAAGGGTATGAACATACTGTCAATTCGCACATCAACCGGCTCCGTTCAAAGATCGAGAAAGATATTTCCCGTCCACTGTTCATTCTCACCACCTGGGGCATCGGCTACCGGTTTAATGAAGAACTTTAAATGATGATGTCATGACTGTAAAAACGCTCAGTGGCAACAGGATGTTCTGGAAGATAGCAGCCGCTTTCACCGCACTGCTCATCATCCTGGGGATTGTGTATGTATTTATCGCTTCCAATGTTTCCCGTAAATATTTCAATGAAGCCAATCAGCAGCTGTATGGTTCTACAGCGCAGCATCTCGTGGAATTTGCACCACCTATTAAAAATGGCAAACCTGATACGCTCGTTACACATGATATCATCCACTCCATCATGGTGATCAACCCCAGCGTGGAAGTATATTTGCTGGATACCAGCGGCAAGATCACAGATTTTGTAGTGCCGGATAAAACCGTGAAACGATACACCGTAGATCTTGCGCCGGTGAAAAAATTTATCAGTGAAGGCGGCAAGAATTATATCTCCGGCGATAATCCCAAGAACCCTGCACGCCAGAGTATTTTTTCTGCGGCGCCGGTATATGAAAACAAGCGGCTATCCGGCTACGTATATGCGATCCTCGCCAGCGAAAAACAGGATGAAGCCATTGCAGCCCTGACCAATAATTTCCTGTTCAGCCTTGGCTCTACCCTCTTTTTTGTAACACTGGGCGTGGCCTGCCTGGTAGGGCTGATCACCTTCTTCCTGATCACTGGCAGCATCTCGCGGATCGCCGCAGTAGTAAGGCGTTTCAAAGAGGGCGACCTCAGCGCGCGTATCACGGGGCATGCAGGCGGCGATATCGGCCTGCTTACTTCCACTTTCAATGAAATGGCAGATGTGATCGTAGATAATATTGAAAAGATAACGGCAACGGATAAACTGAGACAAGAGCTGATCGCCAACGTTTCCCACGACTTGCGGAACCCTTTGGCCATTATGCAGGGCTATATCGAAACCCTCATCATCAAAGGCAATGACCTGGCCGAAGCCACCCGCAAAAAATACCTGGATATCATCTATTCCACCTCCAATAAATTATCCAATCTTATCGGCCAGCTATTTGAATACGCCAAGCTGGAAGCCAACCAGGTAAAGCCTGTGAAAGAAGTATTCCTGCTGAATGAACTGGTATCGGATGTGATGATGCAGTATCAGATCCTGGCGAAACAGGAACGGATCACTTTGGAGATACAGGCGCCAGCCAGCCTCCCGCCTGTGTTTGCAGACATTGCACTGGTAGAACGTGTGATCCGCAACCTGCTGGACAATGCACTGAAATTTACACCGCCGGGCGGCCGCATCATCGTCACCCTGCAACAGAAAGCCAACGGTGTGGAAATAGCCGTATCCGACAATGGCATTGGCATCCATCCGGATGATCAGCCGCACATCTTTGAACGTTACAAACAATTGCCCGCCTCCGGCGAACGCAGCGATGGCATGGGCCTCGGGCTGGCCATCGTAAAGAAGATACTGGACCTGCATCAGGTGAGCATTCATCTGAAAAGTGCGCCTGGCACAGGGAGCACGTTTCATTTTCAATTGCCTGCCGTAGCGTAAGGCGGCATCAGGGTTTCCGGTAACCGGAATAATCATTCTTCGTCAGCATCGTGATCGATCTGCCCAACAAACTTAAAGTGATCGCGATCTCCTCGTGTACCGGCAGGTACACCTGCTCCTTATCCATATACACATAACTGGCAGCGGAGTTCATACGTTCCCCGGAAAACAGCTTGATCTTGAAAGGCTTGGTGATGGCCGATTCCGAGCGTACCAGACGCCCCGTTTGTACATTGAAGAACAACTTTACCTGGCTTTGTTTCAGAAATGCATTATCCGATACCAGCGATGCCGGATCATATTGATAACTGATCACCAGTTCGTGGCCATCATCTTTCACTACCTTGTAAGTATTGCTATCCGGGCGTTGTGGCGGAATGTGCTGGCCGTGCGCTTTCCTGAAAGCGCTCTGGTCATCGCCGGAAGGATGACCGCCATTTACGCTCACAAGGGCCCACTGCGCTTCTTTAGCTTTCGCGGGATCATGCCGCGCTATTTCTACCTTCTGCGTGCCATCGGCTACTGTGGTGGTTTTGAGGTCGAAGGCGTAACCATCTGTATGCCGCCCCGAGAGCTGATCCAGCACATGTGGGTCGATCTTGTATTTAGCAAGCGCTTTCCGCGCCTCGGATTTCTGGGAGAAAGCAGCAGAGGATAACAGCATACAGAGGGCGAATAAAGTTTTTCTCATGGTTATTCGATGGATGATATACGAACTTAACAAAAAATAATTGAACTTTTGTCATCCTAAACAACCCTCAAGTTGTTCATAAAACTAAACTGCTGCCTGCGTTATGAAACTCATTTCTCTGCTAACAATATGTCTGGTTACAATCACCTTTGCCACTACCGCACAAACAACGATCAATATAACAACCAGCCATACGGCGCTGTCTTTACAAACCGACGCAGACAGCTCCCTGCTGCTCGCCTATTTCGGGCCGAAGCTCGGCAGCAACGCCGAATATGCGTACATACACGGGCTTGACAAATTCAAACCCGGCAACGACGACCTCCTCAACAAACACGAAGCCTATACTGCCGCCGGATCGCTTCACCTGCTGGAACCCGCACTGGCCCTTACACACAGCAATGGCGATAAATCCACCGCATTGCATTACGTATCACATACGGTGAACAGGATCGATGACAACCAAACGTTAACGGCTATACGACTGGAAGACCCCGTATATCATCTACAGGTAACCCTGTACTATCAGTCCTATTCCAGGGAAGATGTGATCGAGGCATGGACAGTGATCCAGCACCATGAAAAAGGGAATGTAGTACTGAATAAATATGCTTCCGCCAATCTCACGCTGGGGGCGCAAGCATTTTATCTCAAGAGCCACCACAGCGGCTGGGGACGGGAGATGAACGCTTATGAAGCAGCCTTGCCGCCCGGTATCCTCACGCTGGATTCCAAACTGGGCGCACGCGCCAACCTGCTGCAATCTTCTTCATTCATGGTATCGCTCAACCATCCGGCAACCGAAGAAACAGGCGAAGTGATCGCAGGCACCCTGGCATGGAGCGGTAATTTCCGCATCGATTTTGAAACCTTCGATGAAAACTATCTGCGCATCACCGCGGGCATCAACAACTATGCTTCCAACTATACGCTGGCGCCTGGTCAGGCTTTCGTTACGCCTAAATTCATCTTCACCTATTCTGCCCAAGGGAAAGGCGCAGCGAGCCGTCACCTCCAGCAATGGGCCAGGAACTACCAGCTGCTCAATGGCCAGGGAGAAAGATCTACCCTGCTTAACAACTGGGAAACTACCTACTTTGATTTCGATGAGGCCAAACTCAACGCACTCCTGCACGATACCAAAAAGCTCGGCGTAGATGTGTTCCTGCTCGATGATGGCTGGTTTGGCAACAAATATCCGCGTAACAACGACAAAGGCGGCCTGGGCGACTGGCAGCCCAACAAACAAAAATTGAAGAATGGCTTCACAGCGCTATCAAAGGAAGCCAGCGCCACAGACGTTAAATTCGGTATCTGGATAGAACCCGAAATGGTGAACCCGCGCAGCGAACTGTATGAAAAACATCCCGACTGGGTGATCCGCGAACCCGGCAGAAAAGAATACTATATGCGCAATCAACTGGTACTCGATCTTGCGAACCCCGCTGTGCAGGATTTCATCTACCGCACGGTAGACGGGCTTTTCAACGATATACCAGCGCTGGCATTTATCAAATGGGATTGTAATTCGCTCATCTATAACGCGCATTCTCCTTACCTGAAAAACCAGGATCATTTTTATATCGAATACGTACAAGGCTTCTATCACATCCTGGAAAAGATACGTGCCAGGCATCCGCAGGTACCCATGATGCTCTGTGCCGGCGGTGGTTCCCGCGTGGATTACGGCGCGCTCAAGTATTTCACAGAATGCTGGCCCAGCGATAATACCAATGCTTTCGACCGCATCTTCATACAGTGGGAATATTCTTACTACTTCCCCTCCATCGCCCTGGACAACCACGTGACCGATATGGGCAAACAACCCATT
Organism: Chitinophaga vietnamensis; assembly: GCF_902167635.1. Lineage (GTDB taxonomy): Bacteria > Bacteroidota > Bacteroidia > Chitinophagales > Chitinophagaceae > Chitinophaga > Chitinophaga vietnamensis. The sequence goes on along the minus strand of NZ_CABHMS010000001.1, from coordinate 735,075 downwards.
AAATTCAAAACGGATGTAGCCATGATGGGCAAACTCGGATTTGATATCCGTGTAAATGAACTCACGCCACAGGACCTTCAGTTCTGCCAGCAAGCCGTACAAACTTATAATAGTATAAAAGACATCGTATGGCATGGAGAACAATACCGCCTGCAAGATCCATACAAGGAGAAAACCGCATCCATGGCCTATGTAAGCAGCGATAAAACACAGGCCATCGTATTCAATTATTTCGTGGCCACTACCTTCTCCACCACCATCGGCCTTCCCATCAAAATGCAAGGTCTTGATCCGGCCAAACAATATCGTATCGAAGAGATCAATCTTTATCCCGGTACTATTTCTCCCATCAACAACGCACCCACTTATTCCGGCGATTTCCTGATGAAAGTGGGTTTCAATCCGGAAGTGAGCGCGCGCAGAAGCAGTGTGGTGCTACGTATCAGCGCGATGTAAACGCATCGAAACACAGCCTCGCCATCTGCGCAATGATACCTTCCCGCTCGGCCGTGCTGCCATAGGCATCCGACACAAACACCGCGATGGCCAGATGTTTTCCATTGGGCAGGGTGATGATGCCCACATCATTCGTGGCGCGGGTAAGTCCTTGTACGGTATTAGAAGTACCCGTTTTATGCACCACAGTAGTGCCGGGTGGCAGCTCGCCTTTCAGGCGTTTGAGCCCTACGGGCGTTTCTGTCATATCCTTGATGAGCAAGGCCTTGCTGGCGGGCGATAATATATTTTTAGTATAGAAGATGCGTAGCAATTGCGCCATGGCGGCCGGTGTGCACCAGTTGCGGTATTGCACCAGTTCATCTTCCATCTGCACTTTTTCTGTAGTGGCAATTGCGATATCGCGAACGCCCAATGCATGTATTGCTTTTTCGGCATTGCGCGTGCCGCCGAGCAGGCCTAGCAATACATCGCAGGCGGTACCGTCGCTTTCACAGGTATTGTAACGCAGCACTTCGCGGAGCGGCATGGTAGTGCCCTCGGGAAAGGAATCCCGGATAGGACTGTGTCCATGCAAGGTCAGTACTGATTTCCGTATCTGCACCGGCTGATCGAGCCGCAAGCGGCCTTTATCCACCTCTTGCAGGATGGCCAGCGCAATCGGGAACTTATATACGCTCTGCATCGGGTAGTGTGTAGTAGCGTGTAATGAAGCAGTATCGCCGGTTTCCAGCACTTCAGCATATACGCCTGTTTTTCCTTTGATGGTAGCTGCCACTTCCTGCAAACGTGCTTGCAGCGATTGTTGCGCGAAGGTGGTGATGGAAGATATGACGAGTGGGAAGAGACATATTTTTTTCATACGCAAACGAAGGTAGATGATTTCTTTTCAGATAGATCAATATACCACTGGCTTTATCATTCTAGATATCTTCGCTGGCATTTCTATCATCATATTTTTCCAGGGTGAATAAGGTAATATTTTCCACAGTTGTAAGCTGAGCCAATGCTTGAAAGGTGTGGTGGGTACAAACCAGGTGGGGCCACCTTCGGCCAGTTGCTGACCTTTTTCTACGAAGGGGCGCATCTGTGCTTCATAGTGCCGGAAGGCCAATGTATAATCTCCTGCTGCTTTCTTCAACTCGCCGGCGAGTATGTAAGCGCCTACAATAGCCATGCTGGTACCCAGGCCCGACATTGGCGACGCACAATGCGCTGCATCGCCTACCAATGCTATGCGGCCATTATGCCAACGCTCCATTTTGATCTGGCTCATCGTATCGAAATAAAAATCAGGTGAGGCATCCATGTATTCCAGCAGTTCAGGCACCACCCATGCTTCCTGTGCGAAACGCTCACGTACCAATAGTTTTTGTTCGTCAATGTCATGCCGGTTGTACTGCAGAGCGGCCGATGCAAAATAAAGTGTGGCCCTGGCTTCAGCGCCATCGCAGGCACCAAAAACGCCGGCGCGCTTGCCGGGCGTACCATAGAACACGCCGTCCATACCCAGTTTCAGGAAATTGGGTACGCTGAAAATGGCGAAGTACAGACCCAGGTGACGTCTGAATTGCGCCTCATTACCGAAGGCGATCTTCCGCACATTGGAATGCAGACCATCGGCTCCAATCACCAGGTCAAAGCTGCGTGGCGCATGTTTTTCAAAAGTGACCTCCACTCCATCGATGTGTTCACGGAGGAAAGTAATATTATCATTGAAGATATATTCCACATCATGACGGGAAGCATCGTACAGCACGTTGGCCAGGTCACCGCGCAGTATTTCCAGTTCGCCGCTGGTGAAGCCGTCAGGCATACGGGCGATCCGTCTGTTATGTTTATCCACTATATTGATAGCGCCGGTAAGTGTGGCGTGGCAGCGCATTTTTTCCAGCAAGTTCATTTTCTCCAGCACTTCTATGGCGGCGCCGCGGAAGTCGACCGCATATCCACCAGGACGTATACCCGGTGCACGTTCGAGGATAGTGACCTCAAAGCCGTATCTGTTCAGCCAGTAAGCGAGTGCCGGCCCTGCTACGCTGGCCCCTGATATTAAAATGCTTTTTGTTTTCATAGTTGTGTAGATTGTGATGCAAAACTAGATGGCGCCTGTTGTGCAGACAATCCCGGAAGGGGCCAGCGACCTGAAAAAATCGGTATAAGCAGTTTTTTTACCGGCGAAGAGTAAGGTGCATAACCTGCTTTTCCCTCACGGCGCAAGCACCGCCCTCACTTCAATATTACCACCCAATTGCAATATGGGATTGCTTTGCGCAATGCTGATCGCAGCTTCCATATCCTCTGCCTTTATGATCATGTATCCTGCAACGAACTCGCCGTTCGCGGTGTAAGGGCCTGCTGCTACTACATTTCCTGGTTTTATGGTGCTGGCATCGGCAGCAGAAAGGCGCTTGCCTTTGTCGGCCAGCTGGTTCCTCGCCGCTATGCCGGCCATCCAGTTCATCCTTTCCTGTAACTGCGCGGGCGATGGCTGCGCATGCGGATCATGGCTGCTTCTGAAGATCAATACAAACTCTTTCATGATATTTTTTTTTGTTTGTATAGATGACGATCCACCCGCTCCCGCGGGGACATGCCTCCCCGGAAATAAAAAATTAGGCCATTTGGCCTACAATTAGTACATTTGTACTAAATAGAATATTATGGAACAGGAAGAAGACAAAAAGGGTTTGTTCAGCAGCTTGCGCAGCGCCTTGTTCCCGGTGAAACCGGAAGATGGCCTGGTCAAAAGGGCTTTAAAAAACAGTGGCTTCTACCTCTTTGCCGTGATGTTATTACTCACCACGCTGGCGCTCATCACAGCGGTAGCTTTTGTTTTGTAAAATGAAACGCTTGTTCGATCCGCTATTTTGCAGCTATGGCCTGCTTTGGGGCATCATACATCTATGCAGGCAGCTGCAATGCCCGGTACCATTGCTGAATGATCATCTTACCGATTTCATCGCAGTGCCGGCCATGGCGCATGGCATGCTCACCTTCACGCGCAGCTATATTGTGCAGGATCCGGCCTATCGCTATCCGCTATCCTGGCTCTTGCTGATAGCAGCCTATACCTCCTTCGTTTTTGAGTGGCTGATGCCGCATTATTCAACACGATACACGGCTGATATATGGGATGTAGCGGCCTACTTCGCAGGAAGCCTGTTCTATTACTACATTCACCAGCGGACGCATTTATCTTTTCACCACTTTAGCGGCCACGTAGGCAAACAACCCCAGCACCAGGCCTGAAATAATACCTACCACAGGCCCCATCATCAGCATCATTAAACGGGGACTGTCAGGCGCCGGCATATGCGTCATCATCTCCGCTTCTTTGGGATGCCCCGCCAGGTATGTACCGGATAAGAGTATATGCGCACCCGTTATCCATACGCAATTGAAGATACTCACCATAAAGCCATGCAGGAAGAATTTTGAGGTGCAGTTTTTGGCGATGAAGTAAGCGCAGATCACAAAGATGACAATCCAGCAAAACGGCTCTACATTGGAAGGGATAAAATAAACAGTGCCCAATGCCATCGCAAGACCGAAGAGTGAAAGTTTAAAAATTAAACTCCAGTTCATAAGGTAAGCAGTTTAGGTATCCGGAAGTTACTGTTTTTTAGTAATAATCCAGTCGTATAAACCGGCGGCGAACATCACCGCGCAACTGCCCAGCCATAGCCAATAGCCAGCGCCATAGCCTTCTATCGGTCTCATATTCCCCGCCTCATCTACCATAATGGTTGGAAACAAAAGGAAACTCGCCGCGAAAATGGCTGCCAGTCCGCCGCAGATCAATCCCGCTGTCTTCTTCCGGAAAAAAATGATCCATGCCGCCAGCAATGCGGGATTGGCCAACCAGGAAATGCCAGCGCCACATACAAATACGCCCAGCCAGCCAGTTAAAAAAGGGCTCAGCCCCCAGGCTGCAGCTCCATTCGTATAAAATGATGGTTGAAAAAGGGATAACAGGAACAATGCAATACTGAGAATAACAACGATTCTCCGGAAACGTCTGGTCATTTTGGCAAGTTAATTAATTTCATTAAATTCATTGTAATACCCGATACTATGCTCCCCATACTTACTGCACCTGGCTACGAACAAGTATACGCCATAGAGGCGCCACGGTCTGCCAGGCTCCATTTGCAATCCACCATTACTTCCACAGACGACAAGCACAATCACACGTTCCATATTCAATATAACGGTGATCAATTTGTGATATTGACTTCAGTTTCATGGCATGTTGCCCACGCATGCAGCGTCGTTTTTGCATCTCTGATGATCAGCCATGTACTTGCTTCTGCTGCCCATAACAAATATTTCTATCTATTAATAATACCCTTTGCTATCCTTTTCAACTTCGTGGAAGAACAGGTCCGTTCCCGCTTGTTTAAAACCTACAAAAAAAAGATACTGGTCAATCAATCGGGCATTTACCTGGACAGGCAATATTATCCCTGGGAAGGGATCGCAGGCACTTTTATCGTGGAGCACTTCAAATACAGATATTACGAAAGTTTCCTTGTATTGGCATTGAAAAACGGCAGCAGCGTATATGTATCCATGCAAAATCTTAATACAGTAGATATGGCGAAGAATAAAATTGCCACTGCCATCACACATTTCAAGCCTGTTATCTAAAACCATCCACCTTACGCAATCACAATGCCTATGCTGCCCACATCCCCTATACCCGGCTATGATCAGGTGTTTGCAGAAGAACACCCACTAGCGCTCCTGGCAGGAGTGCCATGCAAAATCACGACAACAGATGATAGTCATAATCATACTTTCCAACTTCACTTCAACGAAGACCGCTACGTGATGAAGCAGCCCCGTTCCTGGAGTATCTCTACTACCTTCCTCATCGTCTTCTGCTCATTGATGATGGCAAATGTGCTAGCCGAAAGTTTGAAAAACAGCTACTATTATCTATTGATCCTTCCCTTCTCCCTGGCGGGCATCATCATTGAAAGGATGCTCCGCCCGTATTTTAATAAAAAATTAGCCAAAGAGATCGTGATTGCGCCAGAAGGCATTTCATTGGACGCGCAATATTATCCATGGACGGACATTAGCGGTACGTTTATCGTAGAGCGCATCAAATATAGATACTATAAGAGTTTCCTGGTGCTGGCGCTAAAAAACGGCAGCAATGTGTATGCGTCTCTGAACTACTTTCAAACATTAGATATGGTCAAAGATAAAGTGGCTACCGCCATCACCCATTTCAAGCCTGTATCGAAGTGATCCACCATGTATTGCCGCAAGGGTCACTTACTCCGCAAGTGCGGCCATAGCTCTGGTTGCTCAGCTCCATCACCGACCTTGCGCCATTGTTCAATGCTGTTTGGTAAGTGCTGTCCGCATCTTCTACATACACAAAGAAACTGCCTGGTTGTGGCTTCCATTCTTCCGTGGCATCACAGCACATGATGGTGCTGCCATTGATCGCTACTTCCGCATGTTTGAGCAACTGCGTGTCGTCGCGGTTGGCGGTGTACGTGAGCATTGCATTAAATACCTGCTGCGCGAAGCGGATAAAGCGTTCCGCGCCTTCCAATATCAGGTAAGGCATTACGGCCTGATGACCTTTCGGGATTTCCATTTTCAGCATATTTTTATTGTTAACAGATGATACAAAAGTATCCTCCGCCTTGTTCATGAAATTGGAAAAAACCGTCAATATTGCAGGGTAAGTTTCAGGGGCATATCATGATCTGCATGCGGTGATTGCGGCGCATCGCTCAGCGCGATCAGCTTTTCACGAATCAGGGAATCCAGTTCCGCGATGATAGTTGCATCCAGCTGTGGTGGCGCGCCACGGCGATATTTCGATACTGTGAAGCGAATAAATTCCTCCACCGTTTTACTACCGCCCGCGCTGAGGAACACCATCTGCGGCAGCTGATCCAGCGTCACCATGCGCGGCTGATGCGGATCAATGATAGTGATCTCTTTGTTGGTCACCCAATACCATTGTGCGGTACGGTGAAAGTAGCAGTCTTTATGCGGATAGGCAGCCAGCGCATCGAAGGACGGCGGCGCAACAGGCGTTTTCTTGAATAGTCCAAACATACCCGCGAATGTAATCATCCCTATTCAAATTAGCAATATTTATTATACATGTGGCAGATAGATACCACGGCATGTTGCATGCCGCGATAGCCCGCCCCGCATTCGCGGAGCAGGAAAGCCTTGCAGGACGCCTGCTTACGGATGTTGCTTCACCAGATGTTTCCGTACTTCCTTCAGCAGTTCCTTGCCTCCTTTTGCCAAAGTCACCATATGTTTATTGCTGGCAGTATCCACCGGGCGGTGCCGGATGCTCCACGCGCTGATCTCCACGATCAAGGGCAGCAGGTCAATACCAATGGCAGTTAAACTGTAAATGTATTTTTGTTTGTGTGCGGGATCTTTACTTTTCTTGATGATGCCTTCCCTTTCCAGCATCTGTAAACGGTCGGTAAGTATATTGGAAGCTATTTTTTCTTCTGATTGCAGCAACTCGCGGAAATGGCGCTTGCCTTCAAACATGATATCCCTGATGATCAACAGGCTCCACTTGTCGCCCAGCACTTCCAGTCCCAGGTTCACCGGGCAATGCGATCTGTGTTCGTCCATCTTCTTCTACTGTTTCTTTTTAAAAGCGCCTGCAATTTACATCGATTATTACTGTTGTACAGCTCTGAAATAAAAAAGCCCTTGAATGGCTTCAAGGGCTTTTATAAGTTAGAAATCTATTTTGGTATCTCTTTTATCTACGCGGCCACGCCTGTTCTTATTTTTGTTAGGCTTGGGCCTGCGCGGCTCGGGGCGCGGGCTGTCGGGGTTCGCGTTCCTCGCTTCGTTGAGCGCGGGCTCTTCGAAAGGATGCGGCACGGCCGGTATTTTTTGCTTGATCAGTTTATTGATGCTATTGAGGAACGGCCGTTCTTCTGTATCGCAGAATGATAATGCAATACCGGAAGCGCCGGCACGGCCGGTACGTCCAATGCGGTGCACATAGGTTTCTGCAATGTTAGGCAGGTCGTAATTGATCACATGTTCCAGCGAGTCCACGTCGATGCCGCGGGCAGCGATATCCGTAGCTACCAGCACGCGCAGGCGGCCGCTCTTGAAGCTGGCCAGCGCATGTTCGCGGGAAGCCTGCGATTTGTCGCCATGCAGCGCATCCGCTGTGATATTGCGTTTGCGCAGGTTCTTGGCAATACGGTCCGCGCCATGTTTCGTTTTGGTGAACACGATCGTGCGTCGGAACTGTTTATCTTTCAGCAAGAGTTCCAGCAAAGCCTGTTTGTCTTTCTTTCTCACAAAGTATACCGCTTGTTCAATGCGCTCTGCGGTGGAAGATACCGGCGTAACGGTCACCTTCTCCGGTTGATACAACAGGGAATTGGCCAGTTGTGAGATGCTGGGCGGCATGGTAGCTGAGAAGAAAAGTGTTTGTCTTTCCTGCGGCAGCTCACGGATCACTTTTTTAATATCGTTGATAAAACCCATGTCCAGCATACGGTCTGCCTCATCCAGCACAAATACTTCGAGGTGGCTGAGGTAGATGTAGCCCTGGCTCATGAGGTCCAGCAGGCGGCCGGGTGTGGCGATGAGGATATCGGTACCGTTACGCAAGGCAATGGTTTGCCGGTGTTGCGGCACGCCGCCGAATATCACATCATGTTTAAGGCCGGTATTTTTACCGTAGGCGGTAAAGCTGTCGCCGATCTGGCTGGCCAGTTCACGTGTAGGCGTGAGTATCAGCGCACGGATATGTTTATATCCCTGCGTGGCAGAACGTGTATTGTATAACGTTTGCAGGATAGGGATCGCAAAGGCGGCGGTTTTACCGGTGCCTGTCTGGGCGCATCCCAGCAGGTCTTTACCGGCTAATACGATGGGAATGGATTGTAACTGGATGGGGGTCGGCGTCGTGTAACCTTCGTCCTTGATCGCGCTCAAAATGGGGGCTATCAGCCCTAATTGCTCAAATTGCATGTATGATGTCTGTTTAACCCGGATACAGATGTTGTATTCATTCACATGAGAAGGGAACCGGTATCTGTATATATCGCGGGGTGACCGGATGAGCTATTACAAAAAATTTGAAAGTTTATCTGGTCCGTTAATTAATGTGAATGCCGCTTCACTACTGGCATTCATGACCATTGAGGGAGGAGCAGTAATTGGTTTTTATATGCTTTTAACTCAAAAGACGGTACCAAAGATACGAAAGCTATTTGATTATTTGATTATTTGGGTATTTTGATATTTAGCTTCGGAGAAAGTCTTTCCGAAGCTAAATATCAAAATACCCAAATAATCAAATAGTTTTATTTTGAAGACGGGCTTTGTGGCGCCGCAGGGGGTGCAGCTACTTCATCCGGCTTGCTCTTCGGCTCTTCGTTTCCATGGTGGCAGGAATAGCAGGTGATGGTCATGTTATCGCTGCTCTTGAAGAATTTCTTGTTGATACGTTTGGTCATCCGCATCATATCCCTCGCTACGCCCTTGTGTGGATTCTCATCACTGGCGAAGTCCAGATGTTTGGGATCGTTTTTGTCCTGTGCATGACAGAAATTACATTTTACGCCTAATGATGCATTAAAGTTTCTCATCACCACGATCAACTCTTCATGGCTGATACTTTTAGGCAATACCTTCAGATTTTTAGGACCCTCTTTTTCTTGAGGCAGTGACAGGGAACACAGGGTGCCGGCCGATAACAGCGCAGCAGCCACTATGAGAAAATTCTTCTTGATTTTCATGACCATGGGTTTTATTTAGTATGAAATCTACAAATTATTTGCGGATTTTTTGATTTACGGATTTTTTGATTTTCCCTAAATTCTCACATCAAAAAATCCGTAAATCCCTAAATAATCCGCAATTTCCGGGTTTTCCACTAGCTTTGACCGAACTACTTTTGTAGAAACAATAAGCCATGAACAATTACGATAAAATTGCAACGGCCATTAACTACATCAGAGATCATTTCAAAGAACAGCCCGACCTCCGGGAAGTGGCCACCGCAGCACATATGAGCCCATTCCATTTTCAGCGCGTATTCGCTGACTGGGCCGGCGTTACGCCGAAGAAATTCCTGCAATACCTTACGCTCGAACATGCTAAAAATATATTGAAAGAAGAAAAAGCCACCCTCCTCGATGCGGCCTTCGAATCAGGCCTCAGCGGCACCGGCAGGCTGCACGACCTCTTCATTAATATCGAAAGCATGACGCCCGGCGAATACAAGAACGGCGGCAAAACGCTCACCATCAACTACAGCTTCGCGGAAAGCCCCTTCGGCAATATCCTCGTAGCCTCCACCACCAAAGGTATCTGCTACCTCGCCTTCGCCGACGACCGCAACGCAGCACTCAATAACCTCGTTGCGCAATTCCCGCAGGCACAACTGCAACAAATGACCGACATCATCCAGCAAAATGCATTGTACATCTTCACGCAGGACTGGAACAAGTTACCGGAGATCAAACTCCATCTGAAAGGCACCGCCTTCCAGCTCAAGGTATGGGAAGCGCTGCTCAAAATACCCATGGGCAACCTCACCACTTACAGCCAGCTGGCACAACGGATACAACACCCGGATGCCGCCAGGGCCGTAGGTACCGCCGTAGGACAAAACCCCGTGGCCTTCCTCATCCCCTGCCACCGCGTCATCAATGCCAACGGACAACTCGGACAATACCACTGGGGCGCTACCCGCAAAACCGCCATGATAGGCTGGGAAGCCGCATTAACAGACCCGCACAAAGACTAGATCATGCATAACATCATCACCCGCATACAAGCGCTGAACTGGGATTCGGCCAGGGATCACCTGCACCAGCACGGCTATGCACTGCTACCCGGCGTACTGGATGCAGCCGCCTGTCAAACGCTGATCCATCAATATCCACAGCCGGAGCTGTACCGCAAAACCATTACCATGGAACGCTACCGCTTCGGCCTCGGGGAATATAAATATTTCACATATCCGTTACCGTTAGTCATACAACAGATACGCGAAACCGTATACCCTCACCTGGCTCCCGTCGCCAATGCCTGGATGAAAGCGCTCAACATTCCCGGCACTTACCCTGCGGAATTCCAGGCACTGCAAGCCCTCTGCCACAGCAAAGGACAAACAAAGCCCACCGTCCTCATCCTGCAATACGGCGAAGGCGGTCACAACACGCTCCACCAGGACCTCTACGGCGATCTCTTCTTCCCGATACAACTCGTCCTCTTCCTCAACGAACCCGGTAAAGACTATACCGGCGGCGAGTTCGTACTCACGGAACAGCGCCCCAGAGCGCAGTCCAGGGCTATCGTGCTCCAACCCCGCCAGGGCGATATGCTCCTGTTCACCACCAACTTCAGGCCCGTCAAAGGCTCCCACGGCTACTACCGCGTAGCCATGAAACACGGCGTCAGCTCCGTACACACCGGCCAACGCTACACGCTGGGCATCATCTTCCACGACGCAGCTTAAGGATTTATGGATTTTTTGATTTACGGATTTATTGATTTAACTGGAGCGGATGAACAATGTTGCCATCTTCCTTCCAATTAAATCAATAAATCCGTAAATCAAAAAATCCGTAAATGCACATTAAAAAGGGCCACCTGATAAGGTAGCCCTATTATTGCTTATGAAAGAAGACCAGCACTAAAAAATGCCTGCCGTTTTAACCAAAGAGGAAAACGTTTGACATGGACAACTACTGGTTATCCACACATAATTTATTATAAACAAGTTCATCTGAAGAGATAGGCCAGATATAGGCTTTCGCAGATGGCGCCACCGCGCCCACGCCGCCTCTGGCAGGGAAAGTAGCGCCCTGGCGCGTGATCTCCATACTTCTGAATCCTTCTCCCAGTAACTCGATATGTTTCTCTTTCTGAATGGCTGCGAGTAATGTAGCTGCGTCGGCGAAGTCGGCGGTGGTGTAAGTGACGCTGGGATCGGAACGGTGCCTTACTGCACTCAACAATGCCACAGCGCCGGCATCAACGGTGCCGGATATACGAACTCTAGCCTCCGCCAGGTTCAGCAACACTTCTGCATAACGCAGGATCGGCGCCCAGTCGGTATAAGGGCTGGGAGTCGGATATTTATTCAGATAATATTTTGGCGGCTTGCCACCGGATTGTGGTACTGCCAGCAAAAATTTCCTGCGGGCATCGGTCTGTGGTTTCCAGCTGGAATCCGAGATGATACCGGTTGAGATGAGCGAATACTCGCCATTCCCGCCAGCGGTATTAGGCGAGAAATAAAAGCCCAGCTGTGTTTGCGTGCCGGGGAAATCACCTACCGTACTGGTGAAAGGCAAAGAGAAAATAGATTCGGCAGTAGTATAAGGCGTGGCAAATACTTTCGTGATGTCTGGCTCCAGGCCATGGTTGCCAGGCGATACAAAAGGCGCTGTTGCAGATACGATCTTGGAGGCCTCGGCCACTACCTTGTCGTATTGCTCCATGTAGAGGTACGCCCTTGCTTTGAGCGCAATGGCCGACCATGCGTTGGCGCGGGTCACAGCATCTGTAGTACCGGCTTTCTTTTTAGGCAGCAACATCTCTGCGGAGTCAAGGTCTTTGATCACCTGCGCATAAATTTCATTCACCGTGCTGCGGGCGCGCGCATAGTTACCTAATTTGGTGTGCCCGTCGAGATACAGGACCAGACCGGGTTTGCTGCCGGCGCCATCCCAATGCGGACGCGCATATAACTGCAACAGGGAGAAATAAGACAAGGCCCTCACAAATTTCGCTTCGCCGATATACACTTTGGATAAGGAATCGCCCACTACCTTTGTGCCTGCAGCGGCCATGCCGTCCAGGAACACATTGGCATTGTTAATCGCCAGGTATCCCTGCGACCATATCTCTTTCACTTCCTGTGTTTCATTGCCCACAAACATGCGCCAGGTGAGGTTCAGCGTAACGCTGTTAGATAGTTCGTTCTGGTAATCTTCTCCTCTCACCTCATTCGCAATCTGGAATTTTCCGCCCAGGAACTTGCCGTTTTTCATCACGGCATACAAACCATTCACCTGACTGGCAATACGCTCGCTGTTCTGAAATGCAAGGAAATCGGGCATATCGGTGGTAGGCACCGGATTGAGCTTGTCTTTCTGGCACGCACCCAGTCCTGCTATCGTCAACAATAAAATATATACACTGATTTTTTTCATCTTCATTCGGTTTAGAAATTAACATTAACACCTACTGTTACTGTGCGTCCGTTGGCAAGTGTGTTGCGGTCGATACCTTGTCCTGATGCATTATTACCGTTGGAAGACACTTCCGGATCGGGGCCTGGATACTTGGTCCATACCGCGAGGTTCTGGCCTCTCACGTATACTTTGGCGCCTGTGAGATGCGCCGCTTTGGTGAGCTGTTCCGGCAATGAATAAGTGATACCTACTGTGCGCAGCTTCAGGAAATCGCCTTTGAAAACGTTAGCGGATATCGCATAGGCGGAACCGTTAGAAACGTTGTCTCCATATACCACCATCGGGATATCGGTCTGGTCGCCGGGCTTCTGCCATCTTCTCAATACATCGGTGCTGTTGTTCCAGTAGCGCTGATCCCTCAAACCTGCGTTACTGCCATAATACACATAGAAGCCGGTTTGATAGGTGAGCAATACATTCAGCTCAAAATTTTTGTAACGGAATGTATTGTCAAAACCACCGAAGAATTTCGGATTGGTATTTTTATAAGGCTGTGCTGTTTTGGTACCAAGTGAAGGCGCGTCTTTACCATCGAGATAGAAGTAAGCGCCTTTCAGTGAGTTATAGATCTCGGCCTGGCCGGCAGGATTATACAGGATGCGGAAACCAGTGGCAGGATCTACGCCGCCGGAAGGCACTGCGAGGATCATGCTGGCCGGATAGCCTACCTGGTTCACAGAAGTCTGTTCCAGTGAGCTGGTAGAAAATGGAATAGAAGTGAGATCGCCGGTTAATGCCGTGATCATATTTTTATTGTAGGTGAGATTGAAAGACGTGTTCCAGGTAAAGTCTTTCTTGGCCACCGGTGTGGCGTTGATGGTCACTTCCACGCCTTTGTTGTACATAGAACCTACGTTGGCCGGGATGGTAGATGGTACGCCGGAGGAGGGCGGTGAAGCGAGGAACAGGATCAACCCGTCGATGTTGTTGTAATAGTAAGCTGCTTCTACATTCAAACGGTTTTTAAACATACCGAAGGAAAGGCCCACATCTGTTTTCTTGCTCACTTCCCATCCGAGATCGGGGTTGCCCGCCTGGTTGTAGAACAGCGCGCCGTTGCCGCCATAGAGTGTTGGTTTGTACAAAGACATAAAGTCGAAATCACCAAGGCCGGCGAAGTTGCCCACTTTACCATAGCTGCCTCTCAATTTCAGGCTGCTAAAGAGTTTGCTCAGGTTGCTATTTTCAAAGAAGCTTTCTTTCGCGATCTCCCATCCTGCGGAGAAACCGTAGAACACCCCTTTCTTATTATTGGTACCGAAGGCGGAATACTGGTCCTGGCGGAGGTTTGCGCCGAGGAAGTATTTTTCTTTATAATTATAGTTCAGGCGGCTGAATGCAGAAAGCAGGTAGTTTTCTCTGCGCAGTAAAGCTCTCGACAGATCAATGAGCCATCCGCCTTCGGTGTTGTTGAAATATTTATCAGACTGGTATTGTCTTTCCAGGCCATACCTTTCGCGCTGGTCGCGCTGTTGTTCGGAACCCAGCAGCAGGTTGAAGTTATGATCGCCAAAAGAGTGGTCCAGTTGCAGGGTATTGGTCCATACCCATCTTTTGGTTTGTGTGTAGATGCTGGAAGCATCGCCTTTGGAAGCACGGCCATCACCCTGGATATTGTTCAGGTAGATATCGTTGTTCAGCAGGATATAATCTGCGCCATACATAGTGCGGAGGGTCATCCACTCGAACGGTTTCAGCTGCGCATACACGTTACCCTGGATATGATTCGCTTCTGTATTGGAGTGATCCAGGTCCAGCAGCACTTTAGGATTATAGATACCTGTTTGTAAAGTGTTCTTGCCACCGCCGATGTTGGCGCCGTTGATATTATAGGTGCCGTCATTATTATAGGGAGAAGTGATGGGCGCCGTGAGAAAGGCCAGCCTGGCCAAACCGCCGGAGTTGAAGGCCTCTCCTTCCAGTGATCCGGAAGAACCGGATATCAGGCTCTGTTCATTGGAATACGCAAGTTTGGCGCCCAGTGAAAAGATCTTACCCATCCGCTGATCAATGTTGAACAACAGGTTTTTGCGGATGAAATCATTGCGCTGAAGGATACCTTGTTGTTTGGTATAGCCCGCAGAAAAATAGTAGTTGGTATTTTCTGTTCCGCCGGAAGCATTTACGCTGTGGCTCTGTGCTACAGCGTTTTTGCGGTAAACGATATCATACCAGCGGGTATCGATCATGTTGCCGTTTGCATCATAGTTGGGCACATACTGGTCTGTTCTGCCCTTGTTTTTCAGTGCTTCATTTTTGATCGTCAGGTATTCATTCGCGTTGAGCAACTTGGGTAAGCGGGTGGGTTGTGTAAAGCCTACCCAGCCATCATAGTTGAGGCGTACGCGGCCTGCCTTTCCCTTTTTGGTGGTGATGAGCACTACGCCGTTGGCTGCACGGCTACCGTAGATGGCAGTAGCGGCGGCATCTTTCGCGATATCGATCGATTCGATATCTGATGGGTTGATACTGGCGAGCGGGTTCAAAGGCGCGTTGGTAGAGCCTACATCACCGGTGAAGGTGGGTATACCATCGATCACGATGAGCGGGTAAGCGCTCAGCGACAAAGAGTTCGTACCCCTGATGCGGAATACCGGCGGGTTATTCACCACACCATTCGGCACGGTGATCTGTACGCCCGCAGCGCGGCCACCAAGGCCGGCTTCAAAGCTCTGTACCGGAAGTTCTGCCACTGCGGTACCCTTTACGGAAGCGATATTGCCGGTCACCTCTCTTTTACGTTGGGTGCCATAACCTACTACTACTACTTCGGAAATAGATTTGCTATCAGGTACAAGTGTTACGCTACCCAGGTTATTATCTGATGTGAGCGTGATGTTCTTCGCTTCAAAACCTACAAAAGATACGCGCAATGTTTTAGCGTTGGCAGGAGCGGCCAGGGTAAATTCACCTTTGCCGTTGGTGACCGTACCTGTTTTGCCGCCAGGCAAACTAACGGTCACGCCTTGCAGCGGATTGCCCGATTCGTCTGTGACACGGCCTGTAAGGGTACGATTTTGCGCCGACAGGGAAGATGCTAGCAATAATAGCATGCTGGCCAGCACGAGTAGAAATTTCCTCATGTTAGATTCAGATTTTGGTTGTGACTAAACTATATAATCAGTTCGACAGCTCGTTCTGCTACTGCGAATAGGTGAGCTAAATTTATAGAAATTTTTTCCGATTTAATAGCAATCTTCCAGATAAATATTTTTTCACGATAATATCGGAAAACATTCCTTCATTATGAATTAGTTATGTATTAATCCTTTCCGGCGGTTTCTCAACGTATATCCGTCAACGTTATCCGTCAACCTTTTTGACGTTTCTGTTGTTGTTCTACAGGCTGTAATGCGCTATGATAAAGATTTTTTAAGGCGATTATAAGCGTTTCATCTACTATAAAACGTAAATTTGCCCGCAACCTTTAATTTATATACTTTTTCGTGAATATGTTTGCGAACATCAGCATTGACGCGGTTTCAGGAATTTGTGCTTATCTTACGGGTAAGATTTTATTACCACGAGCAACACACGAGCGCCGCATAATGCGCAACAAAACAATCACGATCAAATTTAATTTCACCAATTTTCTGGCAGCAAAATATGAATGGTTATAGTACAGTCCTGGGACCCCAACGGCCGGATTTGATTCAACACGAAACCCTGGCAGATCTTTTTGCCCATTCGGTACAGCAGCATGCACAGCATACGGCGCTGATATTCCAGCACCAGTCGTTTACCTACGCTCAGCTCAATCACTGGAGCGATGCAGTAGCTGCCATGTTGCAATCAAAAGGCATCGGCCCCGGCAGCGTAGTAGGCGTATGGTGGCCCCGCGGCCCCGAATTGCATGCCGCCATTCTCGGCATCGTAAAGGCCGGCGCAGCCTATGTGCCGCTCGACCGTGAAATGCCCGCAGAACGTGTGGAAGGCGTACTCGCCGAAGTGAAAGCAGCCGCCTGCTTCAGCCAGGAACCATTGCAGCTGCAAGCCGCCATCCTCGCCGTACCGCCGGTACCCGAAGCGCAGGAGCATTTCACCCTCTCCGCAGGACCGCAGCCCGAAAATTTTGCCTACGTGCTCTACACCTCCGGCAGCACCGGCAAACCCAAAGGTATCCCCATCACCCATCAACAAATATGTCATCTCGTTAGAGCGGAACAAACCGTGCTCAATATCCGCCCTACCGATAAAGTATACCAGGGCTTCTCCGTATCCTTCGATATGTGGTGCGAAGAAACCTGGATCAGCTACTTTGTAGGCGCTACCCTGTGGGTGGCCGACGCTACCACCGCCAAAGCCATCGACGAACTCGGCGATGTGCTGAAACGCGAAAAGATCACCGTACTGCATGCCGTACCCAGCCTGCTGGCCGTAATGGAAGATAACATCCCTTCCCTGCGTCTCATCAACGCCGGCGGCGAAGCCTGTACGCCACAGGTGCTCGCCCGCTGGGCCACGCCGCCCCGGCAGTTCTATAACAGTTACGGACCTACGGAAACAACCGTGAGCGCCACCTTCGCCGCACTGAAACCCGGCGATACCATCACCATCGGTCACCCGCTGCCCAACTATAACATGGCCGTAGTGGATGAACAACTCAATCTCCTCCCGATGGGCGACCGCGGCGAACTCGTGATCACCGGCCCCGGCGTAGGCCTCGGCTATATCGATCGCCCCGAACTCACCCGGGAAAAATTTGTGGACAAACCCGCCTCCCTCGATGCCTTGCCCGGCAACCGCGTATACCGCACCGGCGACGCCGCCATCATATTACCGGATGGCAACATCGACTTCCAGGGCAGGCTCGACGACCAGATCAAATTACGCGGATACCGCATTGAACTGGGAGAGATAGAAAATAAACTGCACGATATTCCCGGCATCGCCGCAGCAGCGGTAGCCGTGAAGAAAGATAATAACGACCAGGATCAACTGGTAGGATATGTAGTGAAGGAAGATAACAAGGAGATCACCGAGCAAACCATGCGCACGGAACTTGCCAAAACACTACCTGCCTACATGGTCCCCGGCGTGATCGTTACGCTGGACGATATGCCGCGCCTGCCCAGCGGAAAGATCAACCGCAAAGCATTGCCGCTGCCAGCCGCCTTTGCACAGGAAGCCTCGCACGAAGCCATCGATCCGAATGCGCCACTGGCCGACAGGGTAAACGCCGTACTGGCCAAAGTATTCCCCGACCGCAAGATCGACCTGCAGGAAGATTTCTTCACCGATCTCGGCGGCCACTCCCTGCTCGCCGCCGCCTTTGTATCCAGGCTGCGCCGCGAAGGCAACGTGCCACAGGCATCGCTGAAAGATATCTATATCCATCGCCCGCTGCAAGCCCTCGTAGATACCTGGGCCGCACAAAAACAACCCGGCAAGAAAAAAGAACGCCAGTTCAATGAAGTGCCCTGGTGGCGCCATCTCGGCTGCTGGACCGCCCAAACCATCGCAGTACTTGTGATCTTCGGCCTCTTCGCCATGCAGATATTTCTCCCCTATCTCGGGTATTATTATATCGAACAGGCTACCGGCAAATTATCCTACGCGATCTTTACCGCTCTAGGGATGTTCTGCCTCCTCCCGCCTGTGTTCTCCGCTCTCATCATCACCACCAAATGGCTGGTGATCGGCAAAATGAAAGCCGGCGACTACCCGCTATGGGGCGCTTACTATTTCCGCTGGTGGCTGGTGAAAACCATGCAAAGGCTCATGCCTTCACAGTTCCTCAACGGCACGCCGTTATACCCTGCCTTCCTGCGTATGCTCGGCGTGAAAATAGCCCCGGACGCGCAACTCGGCGCAGTGACCATCGGCGCGGAAGACCTGGTGACCATCGGCAGCGATGTAAGCATCAGCTCACAAGCCGTGATCAACAATGCCTGGGTGGAAGACGGCCTCCTGAAATTACGCGCCGTACATCTCGGCGATCATGCTTATATCGGTAGTAGCGCCGTCATCGCCGGCGATACCGTAATTGAAGACTGGGGCGAATTACAGGACCTCAGCTACCTGCCCGCCGGCAGCACCATCGCCTCTGGTGAAGTATGGTATGGCAGCCCCGCGCAACTGAAAGTGAAAAAAGCAATCAGCGAACTGCCGCAACCACTGCCAGTTTCAAAGGCTACCCGTATGAAATACAGCGTCATCTTCTCGATGTTCCTGCTGGTATTTCCTTTCACCGTACTGCTGCCATTACTGCCTACCATCATCACGCTCAATCAGCTGGATAACGCTGCACCGGATTATAACTTCAACTATATGGTCATCACGCCATCACTGGCATTGAGTTATATTATCCTTTTCTCCTTACAGACTGTCGTGCTTACCCGCCTGCTGCAATGGGGCATCAAACCCGGTGTGTATCCCGTTTACAGCATGTTCTATGTGCGCAAATGGTTCGCCGATCAGATGATGTCATTATCACTCATTGTGATACATCCGATCTTCGCCACGATATATATATCTTCCCTGTTCCGCGCACTGGGCGCCAAGATCGGCAAGAATACAGAAGTATCTACCGCCAGCAGCGTTACCCATCCCCTGCTGGAAATCGGCGACGGCGCATTCGTAGCCGACGCTGTAACACTCGGCGAATCTGATGTGCGCGCACAGCAGCTCACGCTCGAAAAAACAATTATCCACAATACCAGCTTCGTAGGCAACAGCGCACTGATACCACAAGGTTATGTGCTGCCGGAAAATATGCTGATCGGCGTGTTATCCACACCGCCATCGAAAGAGCAGCTGGCCAGCAGCAATGCGCGCGACTGGTTCGGATCTCCGGCCATCGCATTACCGAGAAGACAGGAAAGCCGCTTCTTCCCGCCGGAACTCACCACCAATCCATCGCCGCAAAGGAAGCTGGCGCGCGGCATCGCGGAGTTTATCCGTATCCTCATCCCTGAAACAGTGGTGATCATCTGTAGCGTCCTGTTCATCGCCTATGGCCATGACCTCGTTACCGACAAGCCCTGGTGGATGATAGTACTGCAATTCCCGTTCTATTATCTTTTCTTCCTGGGCCTGCCCGCATTCATATTCACCGTACTCCTGAAATGGGTATTCACCGGCCGTTACAAGCCGCAACAGAACCCGATGTGGACCTCGCAGGTATGGCGCAGCGAAGGCATCACGTCTACTTACGAAGCGCTCTCCGTGCCATTCCTGCTCGAATACCTGAAAGGCACGCCCTGGCTCCCGGTACTGCTGCGCTTCCTCGGCGTTAAAACCGGCCGCCGCGTATGGCTCTTCACCACCGATATCACCGAATTTGATATGGTGGAAATAGGCAGCGATACCGCACTCAATGAAGACAGCGGCCCGCAAACGCACCTCTTCGAAGACCGCGTGATGAAGATCGGCCCCATCAAGATCGGCCGCAGAAGCAGCGTAGGCGCACGTTCCATCATCCTCTACGACAGCGAGATCGGCGACGATGTAAACCTCGCGCCATTGTCGCTGGTAATGAAAGGAGAAAAATTACAAAGCGGCACCGACTGGACCGGCAGCCCTATAAGGCCTGAATAAAATCATTTTCCATGATAACGTTAACGCCTGTACGAATAAAGGATCACTACGAAATGATCGCAGGCATGATGAAAGCCCTGCATGAATCGGAAAAGGCATTTTTCCATAAAACCGCCAACTGGCAAGAGATTGCCACCGATTATATGCAGCATGTGATAGAGATGCAGGAAGAATATGACGGCGCCTGCATCGTTGCCTACGTTGATCAACAAGCGGCAGGATTCATCTTCGCCTACGTAGAACCCTGCGATGAAAGCCGCATCGAAGACTATACCGGCGATACCCTCTATGTGTCTGACGGCTATGTAGATCCGGCTTTTCGCAGACAAGGTATCTACCGCAGCATGAATGAGGCGCTGGAAAAAATATATATCGATAAAGGCGTACGCCGCATCGTAAGATACACGCTCGCCAACAACATACGCATGCAGCAATTCCTCGCCAGCAAAGACTATGAACCGGTGAGGCTCGTCTACGAAAAATGGCTGACGCCTGACGGGGAAAATAGTATTCCGCTATTTAAGAAATAGCGACTGTTGTCTGGCTCAGGATTATAATGATTGAAAGGATTACCAGGATTTTTTTTATCAGGATTAATAAAGATTAAAGGAGATTGATGGAAAGATATTCGCGATAATAGCCCTTGAAGCGCTTTGAGCGCTTCAAGGGCTGGAACCTCGTTGATCTTCCCATCAATCTCCTTTAATCTTTATTAATCCTGATAAAAAAAAATCCTGGTAATCCTTTCAATCATTATAATCCTGAGCCAGACAACAGTCGCTTAAATATCAATCGCATGATCCGCTTTCACCCCGCTGCCGCCGTACACCTTCTTAGCCGTCCAGTCCTCTGATGGGGAGGTCCAGAAAGGATCTCCTGTGTGAAGTCCCAGCGGCAGGAAACCGGTGGTACAGAGGTAAAGGCTGCCGGTAGAAATATATCCGTCACCGATCTGCGGTTGATGGCCGCAGAAGCCGATCTGTAACCAGCCATTGGCATCAAAAGTGCCGGGAGTATCAAAAATGCGTTTAGCCATAGCCGTTAGTGCGCTTCTTACTTGTCCCGGCGATAGTGAAGGCGGCAATTGCCGTTCCAGCGCCAGTTGCGCGAGCGCCTGGAAAGCGCCGCTGCGGTAAGCCATAGAGCGCCCTACCACGGGGAAAGCGCCTTCGGGCGATATCTGGCGTTCCAGTATCTCGCCATAGCGCTGCATACGTTTTAGCTGCAAGGCATATTGTTCTTTGCTGCCCACACCTTTCTCTGCCAGCACCTTCAGGATATCGGTGAGCATCGGATGGATCACAAAGGAATTGTAGTAGTCGAAATGAAATTGTGCGCCATCGCCGTACATGCCGTCGCCTTTGTACCATTCCATCATTTTGTTGATGGCCAGGTCTACCGGCTGACGGTCCCATTCCGCGCCGAATTGCAGCAGGGCGGTTTCTATCATGGCGGCAAACAGCAGCCAGTTATTGTTGAAGGCTTTGATGCTGCGCAGGCTTTTCAATGCATCGATCACCTGTAGCTTGGTATGGCCGCTGGCGGGCTCCCACAGCTGTGTTGGCGCACGCAGCAGTCCATGCGCCAGGAAAGCGCCGTCCACCAGGGGTTGTGCATCGTACTTACCGGTGAAGTTCATATAGTCCGCTGAGGCCGGATTCACGGCATTGGCCAGTGCCAGGCGTGTAGCGTCGATCATTTGAATGCGTTGGCTTCCCTCTACCGTATTGTCGGGCCCTATTTCCAGCCAGGGCGCCAGGCCGGCCAGCGTGCGGCCAAAGGCTTCCAGGTAAGTGACTTTATCCACCGGCTTGCCATAACCCGGCGAAGTGGCTTTAGGCATCTGCCAGCGCAGCTGTTCCTTGCTCAAATGGTCAATAACGGGATGGCATATACGTAGTAACAGGTTCGCCAGGTAATCACGGTCAGACCCTTTGGGAGCAGCAGGCGCCGCGATATCATGAAATAGCCCTTTGTCGGTATGCAAGGCAGTGGCCGCGCCGGCCAGTGGTACTGCTTTCAGGAAATGACGTCTGTCCATCTTCAATTATTTAGCCCATTGTTTATAGCGCAACAAGGCCTCTACAAAATAATAATCTGCATAGGTGAGCGGCACATCTACTTCAGAATTGTGCGGCAGGGAACCTACGCTGTGCATCAATATAAAGTCGTTGTTCTCTCCTTCTTTAGCAAGGTAAGCAGGGCTGCACAGGCTGGCCAGCATTTTTTCTGCGGCGTTCCAGTAGCGTTTGCCATCTGCTTTATTCACATAGCGGCTCAGTTCCAGCAATGCGGATGCCGCTACAGCGCCGGCAGATGCGTCGCGCGGGGCATTCGGGATGCCGGGCGCATTATAATCCCAATAAGGGATCAGGTCTTCCGGCATGTTAGGATTACTAAGTATATAATCAGCAATATGATGAGCCTGATCGAGGTAGGCTTTGTCTTTTGTTTCCCGGTACATCATAGTGTAGCCATAGAGGCCCCAGGCTTGCCCGCGCGACCATGCAGAGCTATCCGCAGCGCCCTGGTGTGTTTTCTTCTGCAATACTGCGCCGGTAGCCGGATCATAATCTACGACGTGGTAAGAACTGTAGTCCGGACGGAAATGATGTTGGATGGTGGTATTGGCATGCGTTCTGGCAATATGCTCGAATTGCGCGTCGCCGCTCACTTTGGTGGCCCAGGTGAGCAGTTCCAGGTTCATCATATTGTCGATGATCACCGGAAATTTCCAGCTGCCATGATCCCATGATTTGATGCAGCCCACTGTTGGATTAAAACGGGTAGACAATGATTTTGCGCTGGTGAGCAGTACTGCTTTATAGGCCGGGTCTTTGGTGATGCGGTAAGCATTGCCGAATGGGCAATACATCATAAAACCCAGGTCGTGCGTTCCTTTGTTATTCTTTTCTTTTTCTACCAGCGCCATGCGCTTCAGGGCTTCTGCCTTGAAGGCCGGGTCTTTGGTGTATTCGAAGAGATACCAGTTGGTACCCGGATAGAAGCCGGAGGTCCACCATGAAGTATTGGAAGTGAGCAGGCTGCCGTCTTTGGTATTGGTGGTACGTGGCAGTACGCTGTCGGGTACATGCTGCATCATGTGTTTGTACTGGCGTGCAGCGAATTGCAAAGTGGCGTCTGCTTTTTTCAACAGTTCCTTATTGGCAATGCCGGACTGTGCATACGTTTGCATACATATGGCCGACAAAATAATGGCTATAAAAAAGTTCTTTTTCATCATCGTATATGCGTCTGAGTTAGGTCAATGCGGTTTTCTTTTTCTTGCTGCCTTTTGTAGCGCCGGCAGTGGATTCCCGGGCAATGAGCTGAATAGGAATGATCTCTTGTGAATAGCGGGAGGCGCCGGTTTGCCGGTTATTGATCAGGTCCATCAATGCAGCAGTTACCCGCTCGCCCATCATACCCGGATATTGATCCACAGAAGTGATTGGCGGCGTTACGATCTCGGTACGCGGATCATTGGAATACCCAACGATCTTGAGATCTTCCGGCACGCGCAGATTGATCTTGCGGCAGTACTCCATAATCGCAATGGCGGTGGTATCATTAGACGCGAAGATGCCATCGGGATATGGCTTTTGCGCAAATATTCTTTCACAGGCCGCCCAGGCATTATCGCGCGACAACTCCTGGTAAAAGATACGTTGTTTCTTAAACGGTAGCTTATGTTCCTGCAAGGCGTTCTTATAGCCCGCCACCCGCTCGCTGTAAAGGTTACAGGTGAGCGGCCCGGAGATATGCACAATATCTTTACATCCCTTCGAGATGAGATGCGAAGTAGCCGTATATCCTCCCAGGTAATCATCTCCCTTGATCACCTTCACGTTATAATCTTTCGGAACACGGTCAAAAAATACCAGCGGAATATTATTGTCTTTGAACACATCGAAATGCGAAAAATCGGTGGTGTACAAAGTGGTAGATACCACCAAACCGTCTACCCTGGCGGAATACAGCGTATTAACGAGGGCCACTTCCTGTTCATAAGAATCGTTCGACTGGCAGATGATCAGGTTATATCCAAACTCCTGTAATTTATTCTGGATGATGGTGCTGATGGCAGCAGGAAAAAACATGGAGATACGCGGCACAATGAGGCCGATAGTTTTGCTTTTGTTGTTGCGCAGCCCGGCGGCCAGTGCATTGGGGCGGTATCCCATTTTGCGGGCCGTCTTCTTCACGCGGTCTTTCGTACGTGCGCTGATGGCCGGATGGTCGTTCAGTGCGCGGGAAACGGTGGATACAGATAATTGCAGTTCTGCTGCGATATCAACGATTGTTTTTTCGGTACGTTTGCTCATTTGCCAATTACATTTTCCTGCAATGATTGAATGCTGCTATCTTCCCATCCAGCCGCCATCTACGGTGAGGATGGTACCGTGTACATAGTCGGAAGCCCGGGAGGCCAGAAATATCACAGGGCCAGCGAAATCTTCCGGCTCGCCCCAACGCCCGGCTGGTATACGTTCCAGGATGGAGGTGCTGCGTTGCTGATCCGCCCTCAGCGCGGCGGTGTTGTCGGTAGCAATATATCCCGGGGCAATGGCATTCACATTCACCCCTTTTGACGCCCACTCGTTGGCGAAAGCCTTCACCAATGAACCCACAGCGCCTTTGCTGGCTGCATAGCCCGGCACATTGATCCCGCCCTGGAAAGTCAGCAGTGATGCTGTAAAGATAATCTTTCCCTTGCCCCTGGCAAGCATGCCCTTACCGATTTCACGGGTCAGGATAAATTGCGCATTGAGGTTGGTATCTATCACCTGGTCCCAGTATTCATCGGGATGTTCGGCGGCAGGCTTCCGCATAATGGTGCCTGCATTGTTCACCAGTATATCGATCGCGGGTGCATCTTTCCCTACCTTTGCAATGAAAGCATACAAAGCCTTGCGGTCTGCAAAGTCGCACTGGTAGGCTTTGAAACGCCTGCCCAGCGCGGTCACTTCTTTCTCCACATCGCTACCGGTTAATTCCAGTGATGCAGATACACCGATGATATCAGCGCCGGCAGCTGCTAACGCTACCGCCATCGCCTTACCAATACCTCTCTTGCAACCGGTCACCAGGGCCGTTTTGCCATTCAGTTCAAATATATTCATCTCTAATAATAATTAATTTTTTCCGCACTGTTATTGCTTGCCGGTCATTTTTACGGTCACCGGCTGTTTTACGCGTTGTGCAAACGTTTCCAGGTAATTGAACCAGTCATCTGCGCCGGCAATGTATCCGCCCTTGCTCCAGGCTGCGCCAGTGTAGTACACATAAGGCTGATTGTTATTAACAGTACCGGGCGTGAACACATGTACCTGGTCAGTTTTCATACCGGTAACTGGCGCCGTAAATACGCATCCCAGGCCCAGCGTACCATCTTCTCCATGCGTGGGTTCCCAATAGCCCATCACGCCGGAGGTCTCATCCAGCAATACTTTGCCGGCTTCCTTGCGTTTTACGATACCGGTGATCACGGGCAACGAAGCGCCTTTGAAATGATATTGCACTTGTACTTTGTTGAGCTGCGAACCCGCATCAAGCGAAATGGTTTTAGTAACGGTAACGGCTACACCGCCAGCATCCCAGCTATCATAGGTGAGCGCGAAGGCGGTACGCAGCGGGCCATTGTCCAACGTTTTCCATTGACGGAAATTTTTAGGATAGTAGATGGTATCTTTTCCAACGGGGGCGTTATCGCCTGCGCCGAGGGTCATACCAACACTATAGAAATCAAGCCCCTGGCCATTATCGTGATGATAGTTATCCAATTTATACCAGGTATTGATCACCATCTCCGGCGTACGTTTCGCCCATACGTCAATACCGTGGGCCATTTCTTGCGGCGTCTTCTCCAGGGCGGGGCCATACATACGGAAAGCGATGCGGTCGTTCTCCCAGGCATAATCATCTTTACGTTCCGGTACAAAACGGCCATAAGCTCTGGCGGTAACAGCGCCAGGATCACCTTCGAGCACGGCGGCATGCACCGTAGCGCCAGGCGCCAGATTCAGCGCCAGCAGCACTTTCTGCGGCTCTTTGTTGCCTTCGTATAAGAGTTGATAAACGATAGGTTGCCCGCTAACGCTATTCACTATACGAAAATTCTTTTTTACATTTTTGGAGAGATGAGCAGTAAATTGCTGATAAGGTATCTCCACCATTTCATCCGGACGGTTAAGGCCCGTGTTGTTGACGATCTCAATATCTGCGACTGCATTTTTATGCAGATCATATTTGATCAGTTCTGCGCCGGCTAACAGGAACGCGCCTACGCCGTATACCTCCGTATCATCTGCGGTGGCGCTTCCGGGCGCTGCGCCGATGGCCTGTACAAATCCCAGTTTACCATTGGGATGCACGCAACTGGTGAGTGCAGCCCATCCTTTGTAGATCGCCGGCATAAAATCTTTTTCCGGCAGGATGCCATTGTTCACACCCCACATCAACGCATATACGTAGAAACCAGTACCGCTAGTTTCTTTGCCTTCGTAAGTAGCAGGATCGAGCAGGCTTGCATGCCAGGTGCCATCGGCGGTTTGCAGGGAAGCGATGCGATAGGCCATCTTCTTGAACAACTCCACAAAGCGGCTCCTGTTGGGATAAGTGGCCGGCATGTTTTCCAGCGTACGGGCGAGGCCGCCCATCACCCAGCCATTGCCACGGCTCCAGAACACTTTAGCGCCATTCTTCTCCCGCTTGGGGAAATAGCTTGCATCCCGGAAATACAAATTCTCTTCTTTATCAAAAAGAAAATCGGTGGTTTTCCACCAGAGCTTATCCGCTGTTTCGAGATAGCGAGGATCACCAGTGGCAGTGGAGAGGTAAGCTAGCGCGGGAGGGCCCATGAACAGGGCATCACACCAGGCCCACTCACGGTGATGAATACCGTTTTTCCAGTCGAGCGATTCCGTGTGCGGCGCCGCTACGATACTGTCGGCCAGTGCTTTGAAACGCGCCACCATCACAGGATCTTTATACACGCTGTAAAGTTGTGCGTATAGCTGACCGATGCAATACTCATCAGCGAAAAACCGGTCTGGTCCTGTGTTCCAGTTATTATCTTTTCCTACCTGCACCAGGCGGTTGATGAAATAAGGGTTATCTGTCAGTCGACTAAGCGCCACCATGCCGGTGTACATGGCGCCGTTGGTCCAGTTGGTTTGTGGATAGGCCCAGCCTTTGTTATCGATATTGCGCCATTGCCAGCTGGCTACTTTTTCCATCTGCGCGCGCACGCTGGGTGCGCTGAAAGTCTCGCTCAGCGAGTCTTTCGGCAAGGCATAAGCGGAGGGCGTATGTAAAAGCGCCAATCCGATCAAACTTCCTGCGATAATGTTTTTCATGATGCGGATGTTATCAGTTCATTAACGTAAATCAGTGATCTTGCAATGGTCCATGTCGCCATAGTCCAGGTTTTCGCCGGCCATACCCCAAATGAATGTATAGTTGCTGGTGCCTGCGCCGGCATGCACGGACCAGGGCGGAGATATAACAGCCTGTTCATTCTGCATCCAGATATGCCTGGTTTCCTGCGGCTGGCCCATAAAGTGGCAAACCGATTGCCCTTCCGGCACTTCGAAATAAAAATATACTTCCATTCTTCTGTCGTGTGTATGCGCCGGCATCGTATTCCACACGCTGCCAGGTTGCAGTTCCGTCATACCCATTTGCAGCTGGCAGGTTTCCAGTACGGAATTAACCAGCAGCTTGTTGATCGTACGGTGATTGGACGTTTCCAGGGCACCGAGCGTAACGATCTCCGCTTCTTTCTTCGATACTTTCCTGGTGGGGTAAGTATGATGCGCCGGAGTGGAATTCAGGTAGAATTTCGCCGGAGAGCTTTTATCCCTGCTATGGAAGATGACTTCTTTTTTTCCTTTACCGATATACAATGCTTCCTTAAAAGCAAGCTCGAATTTTTCTCCATCTACCTCTACAATGCCATCGCCGCCAACATTGATCATACCTAGTTCCCTTCTTTCAAGAAAGTAGCCGGCTTTCAACAGATCGATGGTTTCCAGCTTCAGTGGCCCACTTACAGGCATTGCGCCACCTGCGAGATAGCGGTCGTAATGAGTATGTACCCAGGATATGGTATCACTGGAAAATATTTTCTCTATCAGAAAAGCAGTTCTCAGCTGTTCTGTATTCATTTGTTTCACTTCCGCGGGGCTATTCGCATACCTCGATTCATAATATGTGCTCATATATTGCTGTTAGATGTTTTAGTAATTATTGAATTTTTTTTCTACCAATATTACGCCCCTACGGGGCGTGATGCTCTTGATAGCTATTTCTCTACCAATATGTCGCCCCGCTGGGGCGATATATTGGTAGACCATTTTTTTTGCTACAATCTGCCCCCATAGGGGCGATATATTGGTAGATCATTTTTCATCCACCGCAATCCGCCCCATAGGGGCGATATATTGGTAGATCGTTTTTCATATACCACAATCCGCCCCGCTGGGGCGATATATTGGTAGATCATTTTTTTTGCTACAATCCGCCCCCATAGGGGCGATATATTGGTAGATCATTTTTCATCTACCGCAATCCGCCCCGTAGGGGCGATATATTGGTAGATCATTTTTCATATACCACAATCCGCCCCCATAGGGGCGATATATTGGTAGATCATTTTTTATCCACCACAATCCGCCCCCATAGGGGCGATATATTGGTAGATCATTTTTTATCCACCACAATCCGCCCCCATAGGGGCGATATATTGGTAGATCATTTTTTATCCACCACAATCCGCCCCGTAGGGGCGATATATTGGTAGATCGTTTTTCATATACCGCAATCCGCCCCCATAGGGGCGATATATTGGTAGATCGTTTTTTCATCCGATACAATGATACATTCGTGGATCATATTCATCCGCTACAATACACCCCGTAGGGGTGATAGCTCGGTAGCCTCCGTTGTCGTCAACCATCATTCAGCTCCGTAGGAGCGATAGCCCGGTAGCGATAGCCCGGTAACACGTATCTAATCATCCACCATACCGCTTCAAACCCCAATTTAATGCAAACGTTTGCAATATTCAAACGCTATTTTTCAATTTCCGCTACAACCCGCTACCATCTTGTTTTAGCG
This sequence comes from Chitinophaga vietnamensis, assembly GCF_902167635.1. GTDB lineage: Bacteria > Bacteroidota > Bacteroidia > Chitinophagales > Chitinophagaceae > Chitinophaga > Chitinophaga vietnamensis. The sequence continues at coordinate 705,715 of NZ_CABHMS010000001.1, read as the reverse complement.
GCCTTGTGTAAATGTGATGGTATGTTTGCCTGTCAGCTGCTGTTGCCGTGCACGCAAACTGATACGCGTTACACTGCTGCCCCATACGGGCGACAAACGCGCATCATTGATAGACTGCTGTTCAGTGATCACGGTAAACAAAGCGGGGGCGTAAGTCATAGTAAGTTGTGTACCTTCTCCTTTCAATATGATCTTGCCGGGGGTACTGGTATCCGCCGGCAGGCATGTCATGAAATGCAGCAGGTAAGGCGTATTCCAGCTTTTGAGCGCATAGTCTTCATCCAGTTGCAAAGATGCATTCGCTGGCGTGAAAGTGAAGGTACGTTGCCAACGTGCCACCATGGCGGTTTCCGGGTAGGCCGCAGCGATGTCCATCTGCAACACCTGGCCTTGTTTGTTGGAAGAGAAATGTACGTCTTTCGCCTGAAACTGCCTGCCATCCTTTTGTTGCACGCCGTTGATGGTAGGGCAGTTATGCCATTGCGACTGCATATACCATAACTTGTAACGGTCGGCACTGAAGGTTTGTTTGGTATAGGTGCCTACGCCCACATCAATGATGGCGGGCTTTCCATCCATATACAACACAAAATTGCCGACATCGTTATGGTTATGACTTTCAGCATTGTGCCCGCCCTGTGCGGCAAAGAACAAGCCTTTCGCCATACCTGGCTGTGAGCGCAAAGACAATACCTGTAAGCCCGGCAGCCAGTTCATGGTTGTATAAGGTGCGGCGGGGGTAGTCTGCAACAGGGAATCGCGCAGCAGCACGTCGTATACAAAGAAAGGTAATGAACCTGCTTTTATTTTATTAGTATCAGGATTATCGAGATGATAGAGATAGGCTGCAAACCTTTTCAGCAAAGCATCCTGGAAGAGTTGCCCGTAAAGGTACACCGTATGTGGCGGCGGGATGTTGATGGCAGAAGCATCTGCGAAATTCACAAAGCGGTTAGCATCTACATGCATCTTGTAGATATAGGCGCCGATCTCATGGATCAGCGGCTGGTGGCTCCAGTCGAGCCTTTGCTGCGAGGCGCTGTGCAGCCAGGATAATAGCTCTATCAGTTTGCCGCCGGCATGTCCCCAATAGGAAGGGCCTTCATCGCAGCCGCCATCTTCAGGATAGGCGTTCACGAAATTATCTGCGCTGCGGATTGTTTTCTCAATCACCTTATTTCGTGTATCCGTGTCCGTTACAGACAGCAAAGCTGTTTCGAGCACATTGGTATTGATCCATACATTCCAGTTATTGACGGTATGATTGCCCTGGAAGCCCATCCACCAGAAGTCGTTACGTTGCAGGAACGGCTCAACGATGCGGCGTTGCAGTTCATAGTTGATGCGTTTGTTGATGATGGGAGAATATTTGTCGAGCGCATCATGCAGGAGGAATTGCGTCCAGGCCACAGTGGCGGCTGTTTCGCCGGCGAAGAGGTCAACGATCTGTTCATTAGGATCGGGCAGGTCGGTGCCTGCTTTCTGCGCGCCCACATGCGCGGGCAGCACCCAGGAGCTCTCTTCCAGTATGGCCCAGAGACCATTCACGATCTGCGGGATATAGCGGCCATTGCGGGTGGCAAGCTCTCCTGCCACTAATGTACTGAGCACTTTACGTCGTTCGAACTGTGCATTTTCGTAGTTGGTGCGGTTACCATTGTCGCGGAATTGCAGGTACAGCGCGGCGGTGAGAGCCGGCCAGGTAAACGACATGGCCTGGTCGGCATCATGCGCGAGGGTTGCGCGGACCGCTGCCGGCAGGGCATCCACCTGTTGCAGGATGTGATGGTATTGAGATTGTTTCCAGTGATCCACCTGGCTGAAGGCCGCTTCGCCGCCGGCATGCTGCCATTCCTGGTACAGGTAGTTGCGCGGTGCAGGTCCCTGTGCCCGCAATGCCGCAGTGCCGGCCATTCCGGCCAGCAGGCAAACGTGGAATACGATACGCTTCAGCTTCATTCTGATGCAAGGTTTTAATTTGTCGCCCCGACAATTATCCCGGGGCGTATTGTTCACTGCTGCTAATGCATGCATTCAAAAGTATTTAAATGTCACAATAATTCAAACGTTTGCATAAAAAATATTTCTTCTTCGCTCAAAGGGCTGGTAATACGGTATTAACTAATGCTGATTCATTCGTAACTTGCCATACAACGCGATTTCAGCGGTTTGAGCAAATAGTCAAAATCTTATCATGGATTAATATTTTAGTATTACCAGCAGGAACCGTTATTTACTACTTTAGCTTTTATGAACGCTTATTTACAAATTCATCCAGACGATAATGTGTTGGTAGCCCTTCAGGACCTGCCAGCCGGAACCAATATCTCCTTTAACGGCCACCAGATCGAATTAAAGCAAAATATTCCTGCTAAACATAAATTCCTGATCAACGATATCAACAGCGGCGACGCCATCCTCATGTACGGCGTACTGGTAGGTAAAGCCACCAGGACCATCAGAAGCGGCGAAGGCATGACCACTGAAAATGTAGTGCACGACGCCAACGCCTTCCATGAAAAAGATGACAGCGAGCAATGGCAGGCGCCTGATGTGAGCAGATGGGCCAACCGCACCTTCATGGGTTATCATCGTGAAGACGGACAAGTTGGCACCCGGAACTACTGGCTGGTGATCCCCCTCGTTTTCTGCGAAAACAGAAACGTAAGCGTGATCAAAACCGCCTTCGAAAAAGGCCTGGGATTCGCGCCCGCAGAGGTATATAACGATCAGGTGCAAGACCTCGTATCACTCTACAAAAAAGGTGATCTCGACGCCATCAGGCAATATGAAGCAGGCAAGGTAACGGAAACGGATAAACGAAATACAATATTCCCGAATATCGACGGCATCAAGTTCCTCACACATGAGGGCGGCTGCGGTGGCACACGCCAGGACTCCGACGCGCTCTGCGCCCTGCTGGCAGGTTATATCCACCACCCGAACGTTGCCGGCGCCACAGTGCTCAGTCTTGGTTGCCAGCACGCGCAGGTATCCATCCTCATGGAATCAGTGAAAAAACTCAACCCTGCCTTCAGCAAACCGGTACTGGTATACGAGCAACAGAAGAGCCCTTCTGAATTTGCCATGCTATCAGCCGCCATCAAAGATACTTTCCTCGCATTGGTAGAAGCCAACAAACTGTCCCGCCAACCCGCACCGCTCTCCAAACTGGTAATAGGACTGGAATGCGGCGGCTCCGACGGTTTCTCCGGCATCTCCGCCAACCCTGCTGTAGGTCATACTTCCGACCTCCTCGTTGCATTGGGCGGCACCAGCATCCTTTCTGAATTTCCGGAACTATGCGGCGTAGAACAGGAACTGATCAACCGCTGCACTACCGACGAAATATCCGATAAATTCATCCGCATCATGCGTGCGTATGAAAACCAGGCCCAGTCTGTAGGTTCAGGCTTCTACATGAACCCCTCTCCCGGCAATATCAAAGACGGCCTCATCACCGATGCCATCAAATCCGCCGGGGCAGCGAAAAAAGGCGGCACCTCCCCCGTTACTGACGTGCTCGACTATACGGAGTATGTGACCAAACCAGGTCTCAACCTCCTCTGCACACCTGGCAACGACGTAGAGTCCACCTCCGCAGAAGTAGGCTCCGGCGCCAATATCGTACTCTTTACCACCGGCCTCGGCACGCCTACCGGCAACCCGATCGCCCCCGTCGTAAAGCTCGCCACCAATACCCGTCTTGCCACCCGCATGCCCGATATCATCGACATCGACACCGGCTCCATCATCAGCGGCCAACGCTCTATCGCTGAAATGGGCGAAGAAATTCTCGAATACGTGATCAAAGCCGCCAGCGGTGAAGTGCATACCAAAGCAGAACAACTGCACCAGGATGATTTCATCCCCTGGAAGCGCGGCGTAAGCCTTTAGGAGGATTTACGGATTTATTGATTTACGGATTTATTGATTTAAATAAAAAAGCGGAGATGAACAATGTTGTCATCTCCGCTTTTATTTAAATCAATAAATCCGTAAATCAATAAATTCGTAAATCCTAAGGCAATCTAACTTGTTCCATCTTCGGGGCGAACAGGTGCATCACGAGCCATGCCAGCAGGTATGCGACGCTGCAAATACCGAAAAGGATATTGTAACCAATACCGATGTTGCCCATCATTTTGTAATGCTGTAACATGGAACCTACTACTATCGGGAACAATGTGCCGCCAATAGAGCCGGCCATGCCGCCGATACCCACTACGGAGCTAACGGCGCGTTTCGGGAACATATCGGAAGCAGTGGTGAAGATAGTGGCAGACCAGGCCTGGTGCGCCGCTGTAGCCAAACTGATGATCAGGATGGCCATCCATACGTTATTGGTGAATTGTATCAATGTGATTGGCAACACACATAGAGCGAAAATGAGCATCGATATTTTACGCGCCTTGAAAATAGGCCAGCCGCTTTTGATCAGATAGGAAGATAACCATCCGCCGCCAATACTGCCAAAGCTGGTGATAGAATAGATGACGATGATCGGTAAACCGAGGTTCGACTTCATATCCACATGGAAGATAGATTCCAGGTAAGTAGGCAACCAGAAAAGAAAGAACCACCATACCGGGTCGGTGAGCAACTTGCCGAACACAAATGCCCATGTTTGACGGATACCCAGCAGCTTCGCCCATTTCACCGGCTTGGGCTTCTCTGCTTCCACTTCCTGATCGGAATGGATATAATCATATTCTTCCTTGCTTACTTTCTTGTGGCGGCCAGGGATTTCGTAATAGATGATCCAGAGTATCAGCCAGGCAAAGCCGATAGCGCCCGTCCAGAAAAAGGCATGACGCCAGCCATGGTTGCGGGCCAGCCAATATACCATCAAAGGCCCTACTACGGCTGCAATATTAGCGCCGCTGTTAAAGATACCAGTGGCCAGTGCGCGCTCTTTCTTCGGAAACCACTCCGCCGTTGCTTTGATAGCCGCCGGGAAATTGCCCGCTTCACTGATACCCAATACAGATCGTACGATGCCGAATCCCAGCGTGGTTCTTACCAAAGCATGCGCCATCGCGGAAAGGCTCCATACCACAATAGAAACGGTATACCCGATCTTGGAACCGAGCTTGTCTACCAGGCGGCCAAAAAAAAGCAGGCCAATAGAATAAGCCGCAGAAAAAGTCATTACGAGGTTACTGTAATCCGTTTCTGACCAGTTGAACTCTTTAGAGAGATCACCCTTCAGCAAACCCAATACCTGACGGTCTATGTAGTTAATGGTGGTGGCAACGAAAAGCAAGGCACAGATTCTCCAGCGATACTTACCAATAGTTGTGGAATTCATTACGGCTGATTTTGGAATTTATAAGTGGCTTAAATTAATTATTACGCCGGACAATTGCAAACGTTTGCATAATTTTTTCCTTCAGGGCCGCCCAGTCTTTCGCATCGATCAATGCTTTGGTGAGCAGGTTGGAACCCATCCCTACACAAACCACACCTGCTTCATACCAGCTGTTGATACTCTGCGGCGTGGGCTCTACGCCGCCGGTAGGCATAAATTTCAATTGCGGGAACAAAGGCTTGATCGCCTTCAGAAAGCCTGGCCCCAGCACGTTTCCGGGAAACAGTTTCACCAGCTGCGCCCCCTGTTTCTCCGCTACGGAAATCTCTGTAGGCGTCATACAGCCAGGCACGCAAAGTATTTGCTGCGATTTACACCAGGCCGTGATCTCTGTATCGATAATCGGGCATACGATGAAATCAGCTCCTGCACCGGCATAGTAGGCGGCATCTGCCTGGTTCTTGATCGTGCCAATACCGAGGCGCATTCCCGGCATCGCCGCATTCCGCTTGTCCAGCAGCGCCTTGAAATTAGCACGCGCATGAGCGCCCCTGCTGGTAAATTCAAATACGCGCAAACCCGCATCGTAACAGGCTTGCAGCACTGCGATGCAAACGCCGGCATCATCATGGTAAAACACAGGAATGATCCCGCTCTGCTCAAATGCCGCAATGATCACTTCAGGTTGTGGTGCACTCATGGCTATATAAGTTTAATGATATCATTAATCGGTGTGGTGTTGAAATCTCCCTTCACAAAGAATTTGGAATAGGCCGCCGCTGCTGCAAAATCAATGATCTGCTGATCGTTCTGCCCCTGCAATTGCGTGTGGATCAGGCCTGCCATAAAACAATCGCCGCTGCCTACACGGTCTACTACTGCATTTGTTTCATACTCTTTTGAAATGCTGATATGCCCCGCATGATAGTAAAACGCATAGTATTGATTATGCGAAGGAGCACTGGAGAAACGGAAAGTGAACGCTACGCGCTGACAGCGTGTATACGTTGCCGTTATTTCCTTTGCCACCTTTTCCGCCGTTTGCAGGAAAACCGCTTTGGTAGCGTTTTCCATGGCCACGGTATCCAATGCGGTATCCAGCATGGTATGCGCTGCCCAGATATTGCCCATCACTACATCGCAATACTGCACCAGTTCAGGCATCACTTCAAAAGGCTTCTTGCCGTATTGCCATAATTTACTGCGGTAATTAAGATCTGTGGAGATGATCATTCCCTTGCGGGCGGCCGCTTCCAGCACTTCTCTGCAAACGTTTGCCGCTTGTTGGCTCAACGCCGGCGTAATAGCGCTCCAATGGAACCACTCGGCATCGCCCAGCAATTCGTCCCAGTTCACTGTTCCCGATTCAATCTCGCTGAAAGAAGAATATTTGCGGTCATACACGACTTCCGCATGTTTAAGATCGCTGCCCTGCGCCAGGTAATATAACCCGATGCGATCGCCGCCCCATAACATTCGGCCCGTGTCAATGCCAATATTGGACAATTGCTGCAATACATCTCTTGAAAAACCATTATCAGGCACTTTACTCAGGTAGGCTACCGGGGTGCCCCATCCCGCCAAACTCGCCGCCACATTGGCTTCTGCGCCGCCTACATACGCAGCGGCAGTATGCTGCGCCAGCTGTGGCGACAAACGCAGGAGTATCTCTCCGAATGTAATTACTTTTACTGCTTTCATCTAAAATCCGAAATATGCTTTCGCGTTATTGTAACAGATATCCTGTACCATCTTGCCCAGCCATTTGATATCATCCGGCAGCTCTCCGTTCTCCACATCTTGTCCTAACAGGTTACACAAAATACGACGGAAATATTCGTGCCGCGAATAAGAAAGAAAACTTCTTGAATCGGTAAGCATGCCTACAAAACGGCTCAGCAAGCCCATATTGCTAAGCGTGTTCATCTGCTTCTCCATACCGTCTTTCTGATCCAGGAACCACCATCCGGAGCCGTATTGCATCTTTCCGGCCACAGTACCATCCTGGAAATTCCCCATCATGGTGGCAAACACTTCATTATCTGCCGGGTTAAGATTGTACACGATGGTTTTAGCAAGACGATCTTTTCTTTCCAGCTCGTTAAAGAATGCGCTCATACGCGCAGCATTGCTCCAATCGCCGATGGAGTCCACGCCGGCATCGGCGCCCAGCAACTGCAACAGCCTGCTGTTGTTGTTGCGGATAGCGCCCGCATGGAACTGCTGCGCCCAGCCGCGTGCATGGTTCCATCCACATACTTGCAGCAGCACGGCAGTCTTGAACTGTTCATTCTCCAGATCATTGACCGGCTGGCCTTTGCGGGCTTTCACAAAAATATTTTCCAACTCGCTTTCCGTAGCTGGTGCAAATACAAAGGTGCTGATGCCGTGATCACTCAGCCGCCCGCCTTTTTCATGGAAATAGGTATGGCGCTGGTGTAGCGCTTCCATCATCGCTTTGAAGCTGCTGATATCATTATTGGTAACGGTCGCCAGTTGATCCACAAAGGCATTGAAAGCGGCCGGATTATCCACCGCCATGGCCCGGTCTGGCCGGAAAGTAGGCAACACGCGCGGCCCGAAAGGATGCGCGGCAATGGCCGCATGATGTTCCAGCGAATCCACCGGATCATCTGTCGTGCACAACACATCTACCTTGAAATGTTTCAGCAGGGCTTGTGTAGTGAGCGCAGGCAATTGCTCATTGCATTGCTGATAGATCTTCTCTGCCGTGGATTCATTCAGCAGCTCCTTTACGCCAAAAGGATTGCGCAGTTCCATGTGCGACCAATGATACAGCGGGTTGCGCATGGTGTAAGGCGCTGTAGCGGCCCAGTGACGGAACTTGGTGAAGTCGTCGCTGTCGCCGGTGATATATTTTTCAGGTACGCCATTGGCGCGCATCGCACGCCACTTGTAGTGGTCGCCACGAAGCCAGATATCCGTCAGGTTCCTGAATGCTTTGTTCTGTGCAATTTCATCGGGCGGCAAATGGTTGTGGTAATCGATCACAGGCATCTCCTGTGCATAATCGAAATATAATCGTTTAGCCGTTTCCGTTTGGAGTAAAAAGTCTTCAGATAAGAATGCCTTCATATACAATGAATGATTTAAGAAGCTGATCCCTGGTGAATAAATTGTTTTACGCCTTTGCTTTGCAGCTGCTGTAAATGTTCAGCCACCGTAGCAGAGAAGCCGGGAAGCGCGTCCAGACTGGTTTCCCAGAGGCGCTCATCGCGGCATATCTGTTGTACCATCTCTCCGATATTATTATGATCACGCCAGTATGCTGCAAAGATGGCGGCATTATCATCGGTGATCAGGTATTCTTCTCCTTGTCTGCTACCATAATATTTACCGCCTTCTTCACGCACCGGTTTCAGGAAAAGCAGCATGGCAGCGAATCCCAGGCACATGTATGGAGGCAGCGACTGCTGTTGCTCATAATACCGCACAAATGTGCGCACATTGCGCGCATTCATTTTGGAGCTTTCCTGGAAAGTGATGCTGATCAGTTTGTGCGCAATGAAAGGATTGGCGAAGCGGTCCAGCACATCTTGTGCGAAGCTGCCCGCCTGCGGACAAATATCCTTGATGGTAGGTAATATCTCTTGTAATATTACTTGTTGAAAGAAGTTGCGCAGGTATTCATCTTCCATACATTCATACACGGTGTTGAAGCCGGAAAGAAATGCCAGCGGCACTGTGATAGTATGGCTGCCATTGAGGATGCGCAGTTTCTGTTCCCGGTATGGCGTGATGCTGGGCGTGATGAGCATGCGCTCATCTGCCTCATGAAACGACAGCACCGAACGGATATAACTATTCCCCTCGATGGCCCACAACAGGAAGGGCTCTACTTCTATCCACAACTGGTCGGTATAGCCGGCTTTGGCTTCCTGTTCCGCCAGGTTGCGGGGCTTGCCCGGCACAATGCGGTCTACCAGCGAATTGCAGAAGTGGTTATCTGCCTGCACCCAGCCGATGAAGGCTGCTGGCAACTCATTGTACACGGCCAGTTGCAATACGATCTCTTTCAATAGCTGGCCGTTGTTCACCACCAGTTCCGTAGGTACGATCACAAAACCGGTGTTGCTGCCGCCTTTGAAATATTGATAACGCTCCCAGAGGATAGCGAGCAGTTTACCGGGGAAGGAAGACGGTACGCCGGCAGAAAGTTTTTCTTCGACATACTGGATGCCTACCTCTGTGGTGTTGGAGATGATTGTCTGTAATGCAGGCTGGTGAACGGTTTCCAAAATCTTCTGCCAATCTGCATTCGATTGCAAAACGCGACTTATAGAAGCGTTGATCAGCGCCTGATCAACGAGCTCGCCTTGGGCAATACCTTTGATGTGCGTGGTGTAGAGGCTGTCCTGGCGGTCGAAATCGCTGGTATCGCCATCGGTGGACTTTACAATCACGATCCGTCCTTCATAGATCCCTTTTTTATTGGCTTTATCCACCAGGTAATCTACGAGGCCACGCAACAGTACGCCGGTGCCGAATTGCAATATTTTTTCCGGAAACTGGAATTGTTTTTCATGAACGCCGGAATCTTTTCGGTTGAGCACTAGCTCTTTATTTAAAATCGGAAGCATCACATGTAATTTATGCTAAATACGTCTTGACACAATAAATATATAATTCCGGATTAACATTTTGCAATTAAATTATAATAATGTGCCTTTGCCATCATCAAAATCGATACTGACATTGTTACAATCAATAATGTGTGGATGGCGGTTGGCCGGAATTTAAGTAATTTTGCCTCCTTAAACTTTTTTTGAAATGAGCAAGCTTGGAAAAGTACTGGTAGCCATGAGCGGCGGTATCGATAGTACCGTTACAGCGCTCATGTTGCACGAACAGGGCTATGAAGTGGTGGGCATCACCATGAAAACCTGGGATTATGCATCAGCAGGCGCCAGCAAGAAAGAGACCGGCTGCTGCAACCTCGATTCTTTCAACGATGCCCGCGCCGCCGCGGTGCATCACGGTTTCCCGCACTTTGTGCTGGATATCCGCGACGAATTCGGGGATTTTGTGATCAATAATTTTGTAGATGAATACATTGCAGGCCGCACGCCCAATCCCTGCGTGCTCTGCAACACCCATATCAAATGGCGCGCCCTCATGAAACGCGCCGATGCCATGGACTGCGAATTTATTGCCACCGGCCACTATGGCCAGATCAGGCAGCATACCAACGGCCGTTATGTGATCAGCAAAGGTGTCGATGAGCTGAAAGACCAGAGCTATGTGCTCTGGGGCATCCAGCAGGATGTGCTCTCCCGTACCCTGCTCCCGCTGGGTAAATACCGCAAAACAGAGATCAGGCAAATGGCCTTCGACTTCGGCTATCCTGAACTCGCCAAGAAAGCTGAAAGCTATGAAATATGCTTCGTGCCGGATAACGACTACCGCGGATTCCTGAAACGTAAAGTGGAAGGCCTCGAAGAAAGGGTCAACGGCGGCAATTTCGTACTGGCAGACGGCACCATCGTAGGTAAACACAAGGGATACCCCTTCTACACCATCGGCCAGCGTAAAGGCCTCGAAATCGCCCTTGGCCGCCCTGTATTCGTCACCGAGATCATCCCGGAAACCAATACCGTCGTACTCGGCAGCGAAGATGAACTGCAAAAGAACGAAATGTTCGTGAGCGGCATCAATATGGGGAAATATGATACCATCCCTGAAGGCATGGAAGCCATCACCAAGATCCGTTACAAAGACAAAGGCGCACTTAGCAACCTGTACAATGTAAACGGACAAGTGAAAGTGGATTTCTATGAAAATGTAAAAGGTATCGCACCCGGACAATCAGCCGTATTCTACGAAGGCGACGATGTAGTAGGCGGCGGCATCATCCAGCGTGCAGCCATTATTTAGCTCGGTTTTGAATGATTGATACAAGGAAGGGATGGATATTAATATCCATCCTTTTTTAGTTTAAGTACCCCCAGCTTGTCTGCGGTATTGGTTTTCACATTATTAAAGATGATCAGCCAGGTTTTGTCTTTCAGTAATATGGCGCGCGTAAAATCAGTGGTAGCATCAGGAGCCCAATCTTTCAGCTCTTCAAATGTGCTCTTCACCAATGAAAGTTTCCGTTGATGATCCTTGTAAATGGCCACCAGCTTGGTGATTGGCGTCGTGCTCATCTTCTCCACCGATGATCCGGATATCTCATCGCTAAATTCATACACCGAACGATAGGGGAACAACCGCCCGAGGGCCTGGAAATCCTGTGCATCATCTGTCAACAGATAACGATAAGCCAGCACATTATCCACATCATAGAGCCAGTCGAAATCACGGTCATATATGCGGATGTAGGCATCTGCAAAATCCTTGTCAATAGCCTGCCTGCGATCAATGTAATCTTTTACCATCGGATAGATGCGTTTCGCCATCTTATTAATATAAGTACGGTTGTACCAGTCGGTGCTATCCAGCTGGCCATTGAGCTGCCGGTACACGTAACCATTGCCCATGGCTGTGGCCAGCGCCTCGTTGAGCAGCAGCCAGGCATAACGGCTACTCTTCGTGGGCCGGTCGTTGAACCAGCGCTCCAGCTGTATTTTAAAAGCCGGCGATTCCTCATCGTACAGGATGTGGAAAATTTCGTGCATCATCACAGACAACAATACATTGTAGTCTTCCAGATGCGTTTGCATCGCGCTCACCGCGATGTTCTGGAAGGCCGAAGCCGTAAAGCCGCCGGCATCCGGCAGTGGATATACTGCAAACTCGAAAGGAATGCTGCTATCCCAGGCAGCATGATAGAATTGCACGCCAGCGTCGAAATAAGCAGGAATATTCACTGTTTTGACGAGATACCGGAGCGTATCCAGTTGCTTTTCGAAAGCAGTTTTATTAGGTAGATAAATAAGTGACCGGTAAACCGGCTGGAACTGATTCAGTATATCCGTGAGCGTGATGAGATCAATATTGGGAATGATACCTACTGCCTGTAGCTTGAAATCATTGATAGTAGCAGCATTGATAAGATGTTTCTTCAGCAGCCCCTCCGTGGAGCCTTGCGTTCTCTGCCCATAGGGATAATTCGTATAGTCGTAACTGTAATAGGTGCGCAGGGTGTCAAACACCGCCAGCAGGCCATTATGAGCCGGATCATTGAAAGCGGAGCGCTGGTAGGCATCTTTAAAGGCATTATCTGGCGCATGAGCCGAGAGGCTCTGAACAAACTGGTAAACGGCCAGGGGTTCAGAGAACCGGACATTAAAGCGGGTTTGGGCCGCAGTCAGCAAGGGTAACAGTACCAGCAGCAGTATACCGGTTCTTTTCATGGGCAGGTATTTCCTCTAAAAATAACATAATCACGCCAACCTCGCTGCAAACATCGTGTCAGCGCCTTTGCCATAGCCCGGAATAAGGCCACCCTCCTGCTTTCTCAGCGTGCTGTTGTCTTCGATAAACTTAACAAGTTCCTCATTCTCTTTCCGGAAAACGGAACAGGTAATATAGATCAGCGAGCCGCCTTTCTTCACAAAGGGGATCACGTTGGCGGCTATACGTTTTTGCAGGTCCTGGTAATGTTGTATCTCTTCCCGCTTGAAGAAAGACAGGCTTTCCGGCGTGCGGCCCCAGGTGCCGGAACCACTACAAGGCGCATCGAGTATCACGCCGTCAAACAATTGCTTGCCCATTGTGGCGGCGAAGTTGGGAGCAGTAAGATCGGCCACGCGCGCCTCATATTTTTTTACGCCAGCGGAAACGAAGCGCTGTTGCAGGTTTTCGAGGATAGAACGGCGCACGTCGGTCACCAGCAGTTGCACATCCGGCTGCTGATCTTTCAACAGGATCGACTTGCCGCCACTTGCTGCACAGCAATCCCACCAGCGTTCGCCCGCCTTGGGATGGAAAAGCGCGCCTGTTTGCTGACTGGATGCATCCTGCACTTCATACCAGCTTTTCTCCGGTAGCAAGGCTTCTATATTGGTACCATTGGGCAAAGCCACCGTGCTGTTATTTTCCTGCAAGGTATAAGAGATGCCAGCCTTATCCAGCAATGGCAATACTTTCGCCTGTTTGCCAGGCCGTATGCGGATGAAAAAATGCGGCTGCGTTAAAAACGTATAGGCGAAAGCGTTAGTATCTATCTCTTCAGACAATTCATCCAGCAGTGGAAAAACAGCAGCAGGTTCCACAGGCGGCTGTCCGGCCAGGGCGGCCTTTTCTGCCAGGGAAGCCTGTATCTGCCTATTCCACTCCGGCTTCAGCTGCGCCAGCAGCTCGCCGGGCTGCGACTCGCAAAAGAAGGTAGCCAGCAGCAAACGCTCTTTTACCGGCAGCTGCCGGTTCCAGCCACCCAGGCGGTAATAGTGATATACCAGCTGCGATACCTGACGGCGGTCGCGGCTGCCCATCTGCGGATGCTGCTTGAAAAATGCTTTCAGGAAATGATGCAAAGGCAGCTCGCCTTTATACGCAACAATGATCTTTTCTGCTGATACCAGGTAATTCTCCCAACGGGTCATGGCGCAAAGATACGCTGAAATTGCCGATGCAGGCACATCGCAGGCCCTGGTCATATATTTGTTGATCACACCTCTTAACCGCGTCCCCTACATCTCCCTTGCTTTTTTAACACCCTAAATACCAGTTATGAAAAAATGTACCTGTTTAATTCCTGTATGCCTGTTGGTAGCTTTCACTTTCTTTGCCTGCAAGCGCGTCCCGCCAGAATACAATTGTAAAATGCCCCTGAAAAAAGTTACGGCCTATGATACGGTAAGTGGCGGTATCAGTTATGTACGACAGTATATCTATGACCAGCAGGCAAGAGTAGATTCAGTGATAGAAGATGATTATACCACTCACGGGCAGTTCACCTCTCGTTATCATCTTCATTATAACAATAAAAACCGCGTGGACACGATCTATATCAGCCCGTACGGTTATAAGATATCGCTCTATTTTGATTCGCTTGGAAGGGCCGCCAGCTATATGTCTCCGGACCTCGTGGCAGCGGGTTACGCTTTCTCATTCAACTATGCTCCTCAATGGCCTCAGCCTATTCCTACGTACACCTTATCATCAGGTAATACGAAAGGCGTTACCACTTCTTATTTCCTGGATGCGCAACAAAATCTCGTTAAACTGATCACAGGTACTTACTACGCCGGTATGGTAACGGTAGATATCTATCAGTACATTTATTCCAATGTAAGCAACCCGGAGTACAACAGTTTTATGGCTGCCCGGTTCTATGATATTAAACTGGGTCCGCTCACAACTGATCCATCCATGCTAAGCCCTGTCCTGGCGGCTCACCGCGATCTCAAATATGCTTATGCTACTACAACAGCAGCTACAGATTATGTTTATGAAAAAGATGCCTGCGGTCGTGTGAGAAAAGCGTATGTAACAGCGGGAGGAATGAAGAAGTTGTGGAAGATATATGAATACTATTGAAGATAAAAGCCCATGAAGTGCTTACAGCGCTTCATGGGCTTTTATCTTCATCTGGCTTTTATTATAATTTCAGCAGTGCTTTCAGCGGGTCTTTACCGAACAGCAGTTGTTCGGGGTTTTCCAGCATTTCTTTCACACGTACGAGGAAGCTCACAGATTCGCGTCCGTCGATGATACGGTGGTCGTAGCTGAGGGCGATGTACATCATCGGGCGGATCACCACCTGGCCATTGATGGCCATGGGGCGTTCCTGGATTTTGTGCATGCCCAGGATGGCAGATTGCGGGATGTTGATGATCGGGGTGCTCATGAGCGAGCCAAACACGCCACCATTGGTGATGGTGAAGGTGCCGCCAGTCATTTCATCCATGCTTAATTTGTTGTCGCGCGCTTTGGTGGCCAGTTCCAGCACTTTCTTTTCGATGCCGGCCATATCCAGGCTTTCTGCATTGCGTATAACGGGCACGACTAAACCTTTTGGTGCGGATACCGCGATAGAGATATCGCAATAGTCGTGGTACACGAGTTCCTCACCGTCGATGTAAGCATTTACAGCCGGGAACTCCTGCAATCCAAAGCAGCAGGCTTTGGTGAAGAAGCTCATGAAACCGAGGTTTACGTCGTGTTGTTTCTTGAATACTTCTTTGTATTTCGCGCGCAGCTCCATGATAGCGGTCATATCTACCTCGTTGAAGGTAGTGAGCATGGCGGTGGTGTTCTTGGCTTCTACCAGGCGGCGGGAAACGGTTTTGCGCAGGTTGCTCATTTTCTCGCGGCGCTCAACGCGGCTGAACAGCTCATGGCCGATAGCTACGCCAGGATTTTGCAACGCAGCGTATACATCATCTTTCATGATCTTGCCATGTGCGCCAGAACCTTTGATGGTAGCGGGGTCTACTTGTTTGTCCGCAATAACGGCAGCAGCCACCGGCGTAGTTTTGATATCATTGGGGATGCTGGTCACCGGCGCCTGTTGTGCCTGCGGGGCCGCTTTGGCAGCGGGTGCGGCGGGAGCGGCAGCGGGTGCAGCTTTGCCGGCAGGTCTTGGTGCGGCGGTATCTATTTTGCAGGCCACATCACCGATCTTCAGGGTGTCGCCTTCTTTAGCTACGATAATGAGTGCACCAGCTTCTTCCGCATTCAGCTCGAAGGTGGCTTTCTCAGATTCCAGTTCACAAACCACTTCATCACGTTCTACATAGTCACCATCTTTCTTCGTCCATTTTACCAAGGTCACTTCGCTGATAGATTCACCTACTGTAGGTACCTTCATTTCAATCACGCCCTTGTTCACAGCGGGAGCGGCAGGCGCCGCAGCCGGAGCTGGTGCTGGCGTGGCAGCGGATGCAGCAGGAGCAGCAGCCTGTTGTGCCGGAGCAGCAGCATCAGTATCGATGGTGCAAGCAACTTCACCGATCTTCAAAGTGGCGCCTTCCTGTGCATTGGCGGCGATCTTCAGCACACCGGCCTTTTCTGCATTCAGCTCAAAGGTTGCTTTCTCAGATTCCATCTCGCACAGTACTTCGTCCTGTTGCACATAATCTCCATCTTTTTTCAACCACTTCGCAATTGTTACCTCGCTAATAGATTCTCCTACCGTAGGGACTTTGATTTCGATAACCATATTTAATCAGTTGATGGTGATTGTTATCAGCTCAGCGGTGCTGAATCACAATAACAAATATTTTCAGTTTATAGTTTGCAATTTATTAAATGTTGAACGCTGTGTCGATGATCTGCTGTTGCTCACGGGCATGCACTTTTGCATAACCGGTAGCGGTGGACGCGCTTGGATTGCGGCTGATCACACCATAATTGATCTGTTTCAGGTTCATTTGCAGATAAGAAGCAGCGCCCATATTCAGCGGCTCCTCCTGCACCCAGAAGAAAGTAGCGCCTTTATATTTCTGTGCAATGGCTTCCAGTTGTTTTACAGGCAGCGGATACAGCTGTTCCAGCCTTACGATCGCTACATCTTTACGTTCTTCTTTGATCTGTTTATCGCTCAGGTCGAAGTACATTTTACCGGTGCACAGCAGTACTTTCTTCACTACGCCGGCATCTTCGATGAACGGGTCGTCCAATACTTCTTTAAAGCCGCCTTGTGTAAATTCTTCCATGGAAGAATAAGCGCCGGTATGACGCAGGTTAGCTTTAGGCGAGAAGTTGATCAGCGGCTTGCGGAAAGGCCAGGTGAGCTGGCGGCGCAAGGCATGGAAGAAGTTGGCCGCAGTAGTGATGTTGGTCACCACCATGTTCTCTTCTGCACACTGTTGCAGGAAGCGCTCCGGACGCGCGTTGGAGTGGTCCGGTCCACCACCTTCATAACCATGTGGCAGCAGCATCACAAGACCGTTCTGTGTAGTCCATTTCTGTTCTGCACTGCTGATATATTGATCGATCACTGTTTGTGCGCCATTCACGAAATCGCCATACTGCGCTTCCCATAATACAAGGCTGTTGGGCGTAGCCATGGCATAACCATATTCAAAGCCCAGCACGCCATATTCACTCAGCAAAGAGTTGTATATCCTGAATTTGCCCTGGTTTTCCTGGAAGTGGTTCAGACGGTCGTAGGTGCTGTTGTTATTCTCATCGAACAATACGGCATGACGGTGAGAGAAGGTACCGCGTTTCACGTCTTCTCCGCTCATTCTTACATCTTTGCCTTCGATCAGCAGGCTGGCATAGGCCAACAGCTCGCCGGTGGCCCAGTCTACCTTGCCTTCATCCTGGTACAATTTGATCTTGTCCTGCAACAGTTTGCTCACTTTGCGCAGCGGCACAAAGTCGGCAGGCCATTTCATCAAACCGTCGAAGAGTCGTTTGAAATCTTCTTCACTGATAGCGGTTACCGGGGAAGACTCAAAATCCTGCGGGGTAGCCTTGCGGAGGGCTTGCCACCATTCTTCAGGTTTTTGTTTGGCATAAGGCAGCGGATGTTGTTTCACCTCATCCAGGCGTGCCTGTAGGTCGTCCCAGAAACTTTTCTCCATTTCTTTGGCCAGCGCCTGCGCATCAGATTCGCCGTTGTTGAGCAGGTACTGGGTATATACTTCACGCGGATTAGGGTGCTTGTCGATCAGCGCATAGAGGCTTGGCTGTGTGAACTTGGGCTCATCGCCTTCATTGTGGCCATGTTTGCGATAGCACACCATGTCGATGTAGATATCTTCATTGAATTCCTGGCGGTAGCGGGCTGCCAGCTGTGATACTTTCACCACTGCTTCCGCATCGTCGCCATTCACATGGAATACCGGGGCTTGTACGATAGAAGCCACGCTGGTGCAGTAATCCGACGAACGGGCATCATCGAAATCGGTGGTAAAACCGATCTGGTTATTGATCACAAAGTGAATGGTACCACCGGTGTAGTAGCCTTTCAGTTTGCTCATCTGTGCCACTTCATACACGATGCCCTGACCGGCAACAGCGGCATCACCGTGGATGAGGATGGGCAATATCTTGTCGTAATCGCTGTTATAGATCACATCTGCTTTACTGCGTGCAAAACCGATCACGATCGGGTCTACCACTTCCAGGTGGGAAGGGTTGGGCATCAGTTGCAGGTTTACCTGGTTGCCGGAGGGCGTAGCTACCTGGGAACGGAAGCCGAGGTGATATTTCACGTCGCCGCTGCCCATGGTCATATCCGGTACGGCGAGGCCTTCAAATTCGTTGAAGATCTGCTCGTAGGTTTTACCGAGGATATTAGCCAGCACGTTGAGGCGGCCGCGGTGTGCCATACCGATCACAGATTCCTGTACCCCATATTCAGCGGCAATATTGATCATCGCATCCAGCGCAGGAATGGTGGATTCGCCGCCTTCCAGGCCGAAACGTTTCTGACCGATGTATTTTGTATGCAGGAATTTCTCGAAGATCACGCCCTGGTTCAGCTTCTGCAGGATGCGGCGGCGTTGTTCGAGCGACAGCGGCTGCATCATGGCGGCTTCATATTCTTTTTCCAGCCATTTAGCCTTGGTGCGGTCGTTGATGTAAGTGTATTGGATACCTACAGAACCAGCGTAGATCTTGTTCAGATAGGCGATGATGTTAGTCAGGGTGGTTTTACCTACGCCGATGAAGGAGCCGGCAAAGAATTCCGTGTTCATATCGGCATCAGAAAGGCCGAAATTGGCAATTTCCAGGCCGGCTTTACGGTCTTTACGTTCACGGATCGGGTTGGTTTTAGCGATCAGATGCGCTTTTTTACGATAAGCCTGAATGAGGCGGTACACGCCAAACTCTTTCTCCAGTTGGTCATTGGTCACCGGCGAAGTGCCGCCTGCCGCCGCGGGAGCAGCGGTTCCCGCCTTTCCGTTGACGTTGGATACTGCAAAATCGAACCCTTCAAAAAATTTTACCCATTCTGGGTCTACGGAATTGGGATCTTTGCGGAAATCCTGATATAATGATTCTATGTAAGCAGGATGTGAATTGGTGACAAATGAGAAGTCCTTCATTTACAACGAGTTTTGCTGATCTTCAGTTCAAATACTTTTCTGTTGGTGCCCAATATAATAATATAATGGGATTGCAAATATCGCTCGTTTTTTGATACAGAGGATGGAAAAAATTATAAAATAATAAGATGATTACCTGCGTACACGGCAACTGTCAATGACTTATCTTTGCAGTCTCACCCCGGTAAAGGAACATTAATTTTGTTTTGTAAAAAGAATATCCTTACCTTTGCCGTCCGAAACTTGAAATTTGAAAAATGGCAAACCATAAAGCAACGAAAAAAGACGTACGTCAGAGCAGAAAGCGTAATGAGCGTAACCGTTACTACGGTAAAACTACCCGTAATGCCATCCGTGATTTGAAAGCGTTGACAGACAAAGCGGCAGCGGAAAAAGAATTATCAGAAGTAGCTTCTATGATCGACAAGCTGGCTAAACGTAACGTTATTCACAAAAACAAAGCTGCAAATCTGAAGAGCAAGCTGGCTAAGAAAATCAACACCTTAGCTTAATTGCTTCAGTAACAATATTTATAGCTCTTCCTCATAAGGGAAGGGCTTTTTGTTTTTTCTTCCTGCTTCATATCTCTAAATACTTTTATGAGAAAACTATTGACTGCCATAGCCTGCTGCCTCGCGCTGGCCGCCCAGGCACAAAACCTGGTGACCCGCTACGAAAAAACCAAAGGCCAGGAAACCGCTACCTACCCGGAAGTGATCCAATACTATCAACAACTGTCCAAACAGTTCCCCCAGATAAAGATGTTGCAAATGGGACCGACCGACGCCGGGCTGCCCCTGCACCTCGTAGTGTACTCTCCCACCCGCGATTTCGACTTCAACAGTCTTCATAAAAAGAACAAACGCATTATCCTCATCAACAACGGCATCCATCCCGGGGAACCCGATGGCATCGATGCCAGCATGATGCTCCTGCGCGACCTTGCACAAGGCAAAGCTTCCATCCCCGACAATGTAGTGCTGGCCGTAATACCAGTGTACAATATCGGCGGTATGCTGAACCGGTCTACTTTCTACCGGGCAGACCAGAACGGCCCCGATGCCTTCGGCTCCCGCGGCAACGCCCAGAACCTCGACCTGAACCGCGATTTCATCAAATCCGACTCCCGTAACGCCCGGTCCTTCCAACAGATCTACCAACTCGCCGACCCCGATGTATTTGTGGATAACCATGTGAGCAACGGCGCCGATTACCAGCACATCATGACATTGCTCACTACTCAACACGACAAACTCGGCGGTCCTATGGGCGAATTCCTTCACAACACTTTCGAACCAGGCCTCTACACCCTCATGAAGGAAAAAGGCTACGACCTTGTTCCTTATGTGAATCACTTCGGCGAAACACCTGATAGCGGCTGGGTAGAGTTTGAGGACAGCCCCCGCTACTCCACCGGCTATACGACACTTTTCCACACCTTCGGTTTTGTGCCCGAAACACATATGCTGAAGCCCTACCCCCAACGTGTGCAGGCCACCTATGCCCTGATGCAGTGCTTCATCAAATTCACCGGCGAACACAGCGACGCTATCCGCCAGCTGCGTGCGCAAACCAAAGCAATGGAACTGCATCAGCAGCAATTTCCACTGTCCTGGGAATTTGATATGAACCAATACAGCAACATCACCTTCAAAGGCTTCGCCTCAGGACACAAGCCCAGCGCCATTTCCGGGCTGCCGCGCCTTTACTACGACCGTAGCCGGCCCTACACGCGGCAGGTGAAATTCTATAACCACGCCAACGCCGCCAACTTTGTGGAAAAACCAGTGGCCTATATCATCCCGCAAGGCTGGTGGTCCGTGATCGACATCCTCAAAAACAACCACGTACAAATGCAGCAACTGCAAAGGGATACGGCCATCCTGGTAGAAGTTTATCACATCACAGATTATCAATCCTACAATAAACCTTTCGAGAAGCATTACGTACATACCAACGTGAAAGTGAGCAGCAGCAAGGATTCCATTCATTTCCGCCGTGGCGATTATTACATACCGATGAATCAAACCGCCAACCGCTACCTGATGGAAACGCTGGAACCCACTGCCGGCGACTCCTTCTTCGCCTGGAATTTCTTCGATGCAATCCTGGGTCAGAAAGAAGGCTACTCCTCCTACGTTTTTGAAGACACCGGCGCCGAATACCTGAAAACACATCCTGCACTTCAAGATGCACTGGAGAAAAAGAAAGCCGCCGATACTGCCTTCGCACACAGCGGCCCGGCACAGTTAAGTTTTGTATATAAAAATTCGCCTTACGCAGAACCGGAGTATTTGAGATACCCGGTGTACAGGGTGAGATAAAGAAGATAATGATCAACTGAAAGATAAGCGGGGACAGTGTTTCCCCGCTTTTTTTATTCAGATCATTAAAAATTTTCACACTGAACAAAATGAATATTGCTGATAATAAAAAGCGCTTAAATTTGTAGCTCACTTCTGGTAAATCCCACCTCAGCCGACTTTTTATTGAAAAACTTAATCATCTTCTTATGAAGTTTAATACGCTTGTTAACACCATTGAAGCCACGCATGTGCGCTTCCAGCAAACAGCGGCTAAAGCAGTTAATCGCTCCCTCACTTTACGCAACTGGCTTATTGGCTATTACATCGTTGAATACGAGCAAAGCGGCCAGGATAGGGCAAAGTACCGGGATAATCTGATGATCAAGATCACAGAAAAATTATCTCATCTGAAAATGTCCGAAACTAACCTGAAATTGTTCAGGCAGTTCTATTTATACTATCCTCAAATACACGAACTAGTACGAGATAAGTTAAAAAACAGCGCCATTCAAATTCGTCAGTCACTGACTGACGAATTCCAAAACGCTAATAGTCAAGAAATTGCATCAATAAACCCGCTGCAAGTGCCCGCTAACAAAATAGTCGACAATTTATCTTTCACACACATCACCTGCCTGCTAACCATCAAAGATCAACTTCAACGTACCTTTTACGAGCTTGAATGCATGAAGGCCAATTGGAGCGTACGTGAATTGAAACGCCAGATCGGTTCTTTGTATTTTGAAAGAATGGGACTTGCCCAGGACCCGGAAAAGCTCTCCAGGCTGATCCAGCAACGTACCGCATCTCCAGTAGTTCCATCAGATTTCATCAAAAACGTATATACGTTCGAGTTTCTCGATATTCCTCAGAAAATATTGGGGGAAGAAAACCTGGTACAAGAACAGTTACTGAACCACCTGCAGGACTTCCTGCTGGAAATGGGTCATGGATTTTGTCTGGAAGGCCGGCAGAAAAGAATATTGATCGGACCGGAATACTACTTTATCGATATCGTTTTCTATCACCGGATTCTACGTTGTCATATATTGATCGAACTGAAGGTTGGGGACTTCACTACTGCTGATGCCGGACAACTCACTACCTATCTGAACTTCTTCAAAGCTAAAATGATGGAGCCTGGCGACAACCCGCCAATAGGCATTCTGCTCGTAACTAATAAAAATGAATCTTTGGTGGAGTTTGCGATACCGGCAGGCATGGACCAACAACTTTTTGTCTCGCGATATGCTGTGCAATTGCCCACTAAAAAACAACTGGAACATTTTCTGGCAGAAGAGCTACGGAGATGCAATCTCTAAACCCGCTCCAACACCATCAGCACATGCTGCTCTCCGTAAAAATGGTTATACAGTAATATCCTGTTGAAACCAGATGGCAACGATGCGATCATCGGGAACCACTGCTGTGGCGCCTTTCCACTTTGCAGCATACTGGCGCCCAGCCACAGGCCAAAAGCGCCCGCGGTGTCGTATTCGCCACAGAGATGTTTGAATGGCAACTGTGGAATGCCGGGCAAGATCTGATCCAGCTGTTGATAATAGTGTTCGTGGTTACTATCGCCATTGCGGCCGGTGAGGATAAGGTCTACACCTTCGCCGTATTGCTGCCATACGGCGGAAAGCTTTTCAGGCGTTGGTTTATAGAGCATCCTGAAGCCATTGATGGCAGCGATGCTACCACGTGCAGGCGTAGCCGTTAGTACAAAGAAAGCAGCACCTTCGCCGGAGATAGTACCGGGTGTGAGCTGCTGATACAGCTCGCGGCTGTCGGTGGGTGCGGATTTCCAAAAACCGATGCGGCTTTTGATATAGAAATGTTCTGCGGTGATCTCTTCAAAAGCGCCGGTGAGCGTATGAGCAGCGCCTTCCTGTAACAACAGCATGCTATCGAGCAACGCGTTTTCAAAGGAAAAACCGCGATGTACAAAAGTATTGTTATAGCCGGTGCACTGCTGTTGCAGAGCGATCAGGCCGTTCACGGAGTTATAGGTAGATTGTATGAAAGGCGTGGGGTTGAGCGCCGTTTCCTGGTATTGTTCTATCTCTTTGATGAACTTTTCCGTATCCTGCAAACTACCTTTGCCGGTGCCGGTAACGATAGGGCCAGGTGCGTTGATCCCGCTGTTGGCACTGCAACGGAGTGCAGCCGTGAGGCCCATCTTCAGGATGCGCGACATGCGGCGCAAACTGTTGGCCGGAATATATGGCTTGTAATCAGGCTCGATACAGGCAAGCAGGTTACGGTCTGTATGCACCAGCGGCGCAGAGAAAATATCCCCGTCGAAAGTATGCTGCGGGGAAATGGCCGCCATTCCTTGTATGTAACACTTACCCTTCATATTTACTGATCACGAGAGAGGCATTATTGCCTCCGAAGCCGAATGAGTTTGAAATAACATTGTTTACAGACTGTCCCTCCTGCAAGGTGGTCACAGGTGCTATCTGCAATTCTTCCATCCTTTCTGAAAAATTGAGATTAGGGAAGATCAGTCCATGTTGTATGGCCAATGCTGCATAGATGGCCTCAATAGCGCCGGCTGCCGCCAGCGTGTGTCCTGTAAAGGGTTTGGTAGAGCTGAACAAAGGTACCCTGGTACCAAACAATCGCTCCAATGCTTTCCCTTCAGAGATATCATTATTTAAAGTGGCGGTGCCATGCACATTGATATACTGCACCTCTTCCAGGGTTCTGCCGCTCATTGCCAGCGCATTTTTCATGGCTTCGTAAGCGCCATCGCCATCCGGGGAGGGCGAGGTAGGATGGAATGCTTCGTTGGTATTGCAGTAACCGCTGAATTCCGCCAGTATGCGGCTGTTGTTGGTCCGCGCAAACGACTCACTCTCCAATACCAGGTAGGCCGCGCCTTCACCGAGGTTCAGACCGGTACGCTGCTGATCAAAAGGGCGGCAGAAGTTTTTATCTACGTTCTTCAGCGAGTTAAAACCGTTGAGTGTAAAGCGGGTGAGCGCCTCCGTGCCGCCGCACACCATCCGGGGAAGCATCCCCTGTTTGATCATACGGGCGCCAAACATCAATGCGTTGGCAGAGGAGGAACAAGCCGTGCTTACAGTGGCGATATGTTCGCTGAAACCAACGGTGTCGGCTATACGCTGTGTACAGTCGGCGCAATCCAGTGTGTCGACATACTGCAGGAATACGCCTTCTTTTTCCGGGTTGATGATATCGAAATATACTTTTTCGGTATCGCACATCCCTCCCACGGTGCTGGCATTGATAAAGCCGGTGGGCACATCCTGTATATCGCGGATACCGGCATGGTGCAGGGCTTCACGCATCGCTACCAGGCCGAGCAAGGTGGTGCGCGTAAATCCGTTCTGCACAGGAATACCCGCCATAGCAAATAGCGCGGCATTGTCCTGCTTTACTTCTCCAACCGGTAAAACATCTTTGTAAATGGTATCGATATAGCGGGTATATCCAAGGCCACTACGGCTTTCGCGCAGGCCTTGCAAATTTCCGGCTACGTTATCACCAATGGCGGTGATCATTCCCATCCCTGTTATAAACACTCTTTCCGCCATGTGGCCAATCGCTTATGCCGGTTGTTTGGATTGGATAAATTCTGCCATAGACTGAACAGATTGCAGGATCTTGCGGCCTTCACGCGGATCTTCTACTTTGATGTGGTATTGTCTTTCCAGCAGTACCATGAGTTCCAGTGAATCGATGCTGTCGAGCCCAAGCCCTTCACCAAACAGCGGCGCATTGTCGTCAATATCTTCCGGTTTGGTATCCTGCAGGTTCAAGGCTTCAATGATCTGTTCTTTCAGTTTCTTTTTTAATTCTTCCATAATGTTGTAGGTTTATCGCTGCTCTGGCGCAGGCGAATGCCCTTGTAAGGGGTAAAAATACAGTTTTAGTATTGTTTTGAAAACATTTATCAGTTCATTCTTCTTTTTTCCACCCAGCCGGCAATGGCCAGCATGGCCAATCCGGTGAGTATCAGCCGTAAAACGTTCTTCCACACAAAGCCGATATCCTCATTACGCAGGTAGATATCGTTGATCGCATCGAGGCCCCAGCTGAGGGGCGACAGATGCCCGATCACCTGCATTTTGGCGGGCATTACTTCCAGCGGTATCCAGATGCCGCCGATGGCGGAGAGGATCACGATGGAGATCGCACCGAAGTTAAGCGCCTGGTTGGGCGTTTTAAACAAAGTACCAATGAGTATGCCATATGCGGTAGCGGCCAGCCCGATGCCCGCAGCCACCAGCAGGGTAGCGCCATGATGCTGTCCCATGGCCAGTTTTGGCAGGTCGAGCCAGGGCATGGCATAGATACCCACGAGCATCATCAGGTAGAATTGTAATATGCAGATACCTACAAAGAACATCATCTTTCCTGCAAGAATGGACAGGTAGGAACCTGGTATCAACTTCATGCGGAGCAGGCTGCCGTCTTCCCTTTCACGGATCATATTACCCGCGATAGGTATCACGATAAAGAACATCGCGAAGATGCTCCATGCCGGCACATTGTGCTGCACCGAGTTGGAGATCACCTCGGCCTGTTTGGCGGTACCGGTGGCCTGTTCTTTCAAACCTACGGCCTGCAGGCGTATTGCAAGGGTATCGTTGTTTTGCACGGTGGAGTCTTTACTTTTCAGTTGCTGCTTAATGCGGTCCAGCAGCATGTCTGTCTCCACCTGTGTCAAAAAATTATCGATCGCCTGGTGAATGGCTCCTTTGAAAGCCTTCTTGGCAGCGGGATCAAAGTAGATGGTCACATTCAGTGAATCAATACCTTTTTTTACCGGCAGCGACATTGTCATGCCCATGCGATGTGTGATATCGTTCACGATGCGGTTAGCATTGCTCACAATGGCCGCTGTGGCGCCTGAAGGGATAATGATACTGATCTTGTAATCGCCATTATTCACCAGCTGGCGGGCCATTTCCGCGGTAACAGGCTGCCCCTGCAAAGAATCGATGATATTGAACTGACCGCCATGCTCCAGTCCTTCGCGGATATATCGTCCCAGGCGGCCATGGTCATTATCTACCGTTAAAATATCAAACTTTATTTCCTGGTAATCTTTGAAGGGCGCATCTTGTATGAGGGCCATCACGGTGATCAATATCACCGGCATCACAAACAGGAGCGAGAGTCCCATTTTATCCCTCAACAGCAGCTGCCATTCTTTTTTTATTGTTGCCAGAAATCTTAACATATGCTAGTCTCTTAGTGCATGCCCGGTATAATGAAGGAAAACATCTTCCAGGTTGCTGCAGGTGGCCTGCTGGCTGATCAGCTCCTGTGGCCGGCCCTGAACGATCAGGCGGCCTTCGTCTATAATCGCAACTTCCTCGCAAAGCGACTGTGCTTCTTCCAGTAAATGGGAAGTATACAGGATACTGGCGCCGCTACGGTTATATTCCCGGAGGAATTGCAGGATCATGCTGCGCGATTGTACATCCACACCCGCGGTAGGTTCATCGAGGATCAGCAAAGAAGGTTGATGCAGGATGGCCGCGATGATATTCGCACGGCGCTTCATGCCACCGGAATATTTGTAGATCTCTTTGTGGGCGGCCTTTTCCAGGCCAAACACTTCGAGGTATTGCAGGATGCGCGCCTGCAATGTTTTTCCTTTATATCCGTAGAGATTACCAAAATAAGTGAGGTTTTCCATGGCGGTGAGCTGCGGATACAACGCGATGCGCTGCGGCACAACACCGATCAGGCGCTTGATGGCTTCGCGGTGTGCAGCATTCTGGTGAAGACCGTTGATAGTCACCGCACCACTGTCGGCATGTACCAGTCCGCAAAGGATAGAGATCGTAGTGGTTTTGCCAGCGCCGTTAGGCCCCAGCAGTCCGGCAATGCGGCCTTCCGGGAACGAGAAGCTGAGCCCTTTTAATGTAGGCTCCGCGGCTCCTTTGAAGGTTTTATATAACTCATTAACAGCGATGCTGGACATATCTTACCATTTCACCTGTGCCAGTTTTTTGAAGAACGCTTCTTCTGCATCGGCACATTGCAATAACATTTCACTCAGTTGTTGATAGGACACATTGTCGGTCGTACGGCTCTTGCACACACGGCCGGCAGCAAACGCGAAATTGCGCCACAGGTCACCGGTTTGGGTGAGCTCTGTTGCCATCTTCTTCAATTCATCTTTTTGCAGCACCTGAGCGGCCTCCTGTAAAAATGCAGCATACAGGAAACGGAAACCTGCGCCGCCGGTGCCAATCTCTTCCTGCATACGGATGATATTTCCAAGATACAAGGCAGACCTTCTCTCCCCTACTTTCTCCGGGTATTGCTTCACGCGGTTGGCGAGAAAGCGGATGCCTTTCACCCCGAACATAGGAATGGGGATCTTGAGCATATAATGACAGGTCTGAAGGATGCCTTCTTTAATAGGTTGATGCAGCGATACCTCTTTCGGCACATGTACCGGGTAGTACATCTTGCCTTTAGGCGCTGGAAACCCTTTGGCAAAGCGGGCTTGCACCAGGCTGTCGCGGTCTATGGTAGTCACGCTGTCCATCACCGGATCGCTGACGAGATAATGGCCATTCTCTTTTCCATACACCACGAGGTTATGCGCATTGAAATGAAAACGGTAAGACGCCGGAAAATAAGGCAGGTAATAAACGCTGGATTGCAGCCCTACCGGCACGCCTGCCGCTACTGCTTCATCCAGTGCCTGCATGCCTTTTTCGGGCGTGGAATATTTATGTGATTCCATTCGTACGCCCAGGCGCTTGCATACCCGCTGGAAGATCGCTCCCGGCCAGATGCGGTAAGTGGTGCCTGGTACGCCGTTCACCTTCACAAACGGCAGGTGCCCGAAAAAGAGACCTGCGCCGATGCCGAAGGCCATCGGTTCGCTGATCTGCAAGCCGTGATAAGCAAACAGGTTGGAGATCACGCCGCTTTCGCAATGTGCTGTTTGTGTGTGATGGAATTGTATTTCGCTCATGATACTTTTTACTTCAGATTTTTCAGCTCGTCGATGCTCACTTTGAATGCATCGGCGTAGCGTTGCAGCATTTGAGTGCTCAACCTTTTGAACACAGCCGGCTTCATATGCCTTTTCACCTGCCATTGGAATTTACCTACATAGTTAGCCAGCAGTGGCAGATCCATCAGCGTCTTTACCATGTAATAGGCGATGGGGCTGATTTCTCCGGCCAGCACACGCTCGCGCGCAGCCTTCACATTTTCATTCACTTCTTCCCAGGCTTGTCCCAGTGCAATGTTCTCCGGTTCCCAGCCCGAACTCTGCACCTGTACATAGTCGCCGGAGTTATCCACCGCATACATAATTTGCTTGAATGTACCTTCATGCAGGTTATCGCTATCCTGCGGCACTTCATCTTTTTTCATGACAGCAGTTTTTTGGGTGAATGCTTATACCACCGTGATGTGGGCATAAGCATATGAAAAACGTGCGCTCTCAGGTACCATCATCACCACTTTCTGTCCTTTCTTGAAACGGCCGGCATTCATCAGCTCTTCCAGCATCAGGTAAGGGGAAGCGGTGCCCACGTTACCAACGTTGGCCAGGTTGGTGAACCATTTTTCCAGCGGGATAGGTACGCCCAGGCGGGTGATCTCTTCATCTATCTTCAATCTGAAAAATTCAGAAGAAAGATGTGGCAGGAAGAAATCTATTTCATCAAGATTAATGTTATGACGTTCCACCAGCTCTTTCCACATCTGGGCGCCGGAAGGAACAATATTTTTACCGAGGAGGCGGGTATCTTGTTTAAAAGAGAAAACACTATGCTGTGCCCATTCGTCTGGCGTCATATCGATCCAGCCTTTGGTGCTGCCGTCCGCATTTTTGATAGCGCCGGCATACATGCAGGTTTCCAGTTCGTTGGCGTAAGAAGCGATCTCCACCCAGTCTACTCGCAGCGACAAGCCTTCTTCATTGGGCTTATCCTGGAACAGGGCGGCGCTGGCGCCGTCAGATAACATCCAGCGCAAGAAGTCTTTTTCGAAAGCGATGATCGGATTTTCATCGAGGCTTTTCAGGTTCTCTGCTTCCGGCTGGAATTTCTGTGCCAGCATCCAGGCGGAGAATTTCTCGGAGCCAGTGCTTACTGCATTGGAGGTGTTACCACAGCGGATAGACATCCAGGCATATTTGAAGGCCTGCATACCTGCCGCGCAAGCGCCGGTAGCGGCGATCAGCTCTACGGGCTGGCATTTGAGGATACCGTGTACCATGGCTGCATGGTTAGGTAATAACTGGTCGGGGGAAGTGGTACCACAGGCCAGCAATTCCATTTTGCTGATAGGGAACTTTTCGTCAAACAAACCCTTTACCGCTTCGGCGGTCATCTCAGCATTGGAGTGGGTGGAGTTTCCTTCTTTATCAAGCGAATAATAACGGGTTTTGATCTTGTTATTGCCCAGGATCTTTAAACGCGCGCGGGAAGGCTTTCCGTCCACCATTCCGAGGATGCTCTCCATTTCATCATTTTCGACAGGCTTGTTAGGTAAGAATTTCGACAGCCTGGTAATATATACTTCCTTCATTTGAAAATAATTCGACATTTTTCACATGCAACCCGTTGGCTAAACATGTTTGGTTTGATTTACGATATTCACAGACGTAAATATATAATTCTAATCGGAATTACAATATTACGGGACCGGCGCTAGCGGTTCCAATGTTAAGTTGGCAAAAGACGTGCTGTTTCTGTTCCGGCACGTCAGCGCAAGGTAATACCTTTATAGTATTCTACTTCGCGCAGGAGTGCTGCTTTTTTGAGATTTAATTTAATGAGGGAAGAGATCAGCGTGATCGGCGTGAGCACGAAGATACCTACCAGCAAGAGTCCGCGGTACATACTCACACGACCCTGGCGTTCGGGGGCGCCCGGGCCGCCTTTGGCGCTGATGAATTTCGCCCAGAAGCGGAAAGCCTTGATACCATTACCTTCCAGCAATACGAGGTTGGGCAGCAGCTCTACGGCATTGAGCGCCAGCAACTGCGGATGCAGCTGGCTCCATTCTTTTTTATCCAGCGCTTCGGCCAGCGGAGCGGCAAAGCGAGAGGAGGTCACAATCTCGTTTTCCTGAACGCCCGCCTG
The DNA here is from genome assembly GCF_902167635.1 of Chitinophaga vietnamensis. Taxonomy (GTDB): domain Bacteria; phylum Bacteroidota; class Bacteroidia; order Chitinophagales; family Chitinophagaceae; genus Chitinophaga; species Chitinophaga vietnamensis. The sequence continues at coordinate 675,087 of NZ_CABHMS010000001.1, read as the reverse complement.
TGGCAGAAAACGGGTTGCTTCTTTTTTTCCTTTGAAAGCCCAGCGAAGGATGGTGATCAACGAAACCAGGTTAGGGGACTTATCTACCAAAACAATATTGCCTACCAGCGTGGCGCCGGCTTCTTGCAGATATCCTTTTACTTTTTCCTGTGCATTGAGCCACATGTTGCGCGCGCCCAGCAGGGTCACCACGTTCTTGCCTTTCAGCAGCTGCGCACCTTGTTCACTTTGCAGGAACGCGGCAGTAGGCTGTGAGGGCGACAGAAACCAGGGCTGGTAAGCCAGCAACACCAGGTCGAAGTGCGCGTGCACATCCACTTTCAACGGCTTTATAGCCCGCGGTGTTCCCTGAACGGTTTCCGGCATCGTATCATAAAACGTCTGCTTTTTCCAGGGAAATACAAACGGTTCAACCGGAACCAGTTGCTCAAATGTAATGTCGGCCTTGCCTTCCAGCGGCGCCAACACATGATCTATGATCCTTTTTAATTGCCCGGTTTGGGTATAATATACCACCAGGATCTTCGGTCTTTCGTTCATAAAAGGAATAGGAGTTCAACAATTTCAAACCGTAAACATACAAAAAAGAAGTCTCATTTATAAGATTTAATGATAATTTGATTTTACGGCAGATAAGGGGTCGAAACGTTTGATGGGGTGGAGAAACATAACTGGCAAGGCTTGTGCCCCAGCCAGGTACTGCATCAACCGGCTTTGTTTGATGGTGCAGTACCTGGACTAAAGGACTTTTTTGATCATCCAATTAACAGATAAATGCTGCTTTATATGATAAATGGAGTGTTAAAATTTTGCCAATATTGACGATCAGATTTTTTGAACAGTGCCAGAACCCGCTACAGAACTGGATACCTGGGGAGTGCCTTTGTATTTCACATCACCGGAGCCGGCAATTTTGGCGTCCAGTTTTACGCTGGCATGCACACGTGCATCACCGCTGCCCATGATCTTCACCGATGCATTTTCCGCCATCAGCTCTTCACCAAAGAAGTCGCCGCTGCCAGCGATAGATACATTCACATCACGTGTTTCGCCACTGATATGTATATTACCGGAACCGGAGATAGAAGCCTTTACAGCAGGTGCAGCAATAGCGCCATTCACATTACCGGAGCCGGTTAACGAGATCTTTACATCTTCCTTGCTGCTGAATTTGTTATTGAATTTCAGATCACCGGAACCTGCGAGGGCGATGTCATCCACTTCATTGGAGGTGAGATACACCGTGATATCATGATGAGTGGAGATGGAAGTATTACGCTTGAAACGTACCGTCAGCGTACCATTACCATCATTTACCAGTTCTATTACCGGAACAATATTATCGTCGGCTTCCACTACCGCTTTTGTATCACCCTGGGAAAGCTCCACATTCATGCTGCCATCCACTTTGAGACGATGAAAGCTGCTGATCTTGCGTTCTTCCTTGATAACGTTTCCGCTGCCTTTAACACGGAACTGACCTACCACATTGCAGGAGCTGAACATAGCAATAGCTGCAAACAATACAGTGGCCTGGCACAGGAATAATCTAATTTTCATAGTAAGTTAATTATTGGAGAAAGATACGCACAGTTTTCCGATTTTGGAATTTCAAAATCCGAATTTGGCGGAAGGGCTTTATCTTTGCACCACCATGACAGAAAAGATACTTATCCTCGATTTCGGCTCCCAATATACACAGCTGATCGCACGCAGCATCCGGGAACTGAATGTTTATTGCGAAATTAAACCATGTCTCCAGCCGATTGCCTGGGACGATTCCATCAAGGGCATCATTTTATCAGGTAGCCCATTTTCCGTGAACGATGCGCAGGCACCCAATGTGGATATCGCTGCCATGGCCGCAAAAGTGCCGGTGCTGGGCATCTGCTACGGCGCACAGCTGATGGCAAAGAACTTTGGCGGAGAAGTGGCCAAAAGCAATATCCGCGAATATGGCCGCGCTTTTATGGAGCACCAGGACAAAGAAGAAAAACTCTTATATGATATAGCGGCCAAAAGCCAGGTGTGGATGAGCCACTCCGATACCATCAAACGTATCCCCGAGCATTTTGAAGTGATCGCCACCACCGAAAATATTCCGGTAGCCGCCTTCAAAAGCACATCGGTAGCTGCTAACCCGATCTTCGGCCTGCAGTTCCACCCGGAAGTAACACACTCCCTCGAAGGCAAACAGATCATCCGCAACTTTCTCCTGCATATCTGCAAATGCAGCCAGGACTGGACCCCTGCCGCCTTTGTACAGGAAACCATCGCGCGCATCAAAGAGCAGGTGGGCGATAAAAGAGTGGTAATGGCCCTCAGTGGCGGCGTAGACTCCACCGTGGCAGCAGAGCTGATCCACAAGGCCATCGGTAAAAATCTCTTCTGCATATTTGTAGATAACGGCCTGTTACGCAAAGATGAATTCGATACCGTACTCGAATCATACAAGCATATGGGCCTCAACGTGAAGGGCGTAAACGCCAAAGACCTGTTCTATGGCCAGCTGGACGGCGTTTCCGATCCGGAAAAGAAACGCAAGATCATCGGCCGCCTCTTCATAGAAGTGTTCCAGCATGAAGCCGTTCAGCTCCAGGATATCTCCTTCCTCGGCCAGGGTACCATCTATCCTGACGTGATCGAATCAGTATCTGTGAACGGTCCTTCTGTTACCATCAAGTCGCACCACAATGTGGGCGGCCTTCCTGAGAAGATGAACATGCAGCTGGTAGAGCCGCTGCGCTTTCTCTTCAAAGATGAAGTACGTCGCGTAGGCCGTGAAATAGGCATCAGCGAGATCTTCCTGGGCCGCCATCCCTTCCCCGGGCCGGGCCTCGCGATCCGTATCCTTGGCGCCATCACACCGGAAAAAGTGGCTATGTTACAGGAAGCAGACGCCATCTACATCGAAGGACTGCGTGAAGCAGGCCTCTACGATAAAGTATGGCAAGCCGGTACCATCCTTCTCCCCGTACAGAGCGTGGGCGTAATGGGCGATGAACGTACCTACGAATTTACCGTGGCCCTCCGCGCCGTAACATCGGTAGATGGCATGACCGCCGACTGGGCGCATCTGCCATACGAATTCCTGGCTAAAATGTCGAACGATATTATCAACAGGGTGAAAGGTATCAACCGCGTAGTGTATGATATCAGCTCCAAGCCACCCGCCACGATCGAGTGGGAATAGCAGATACTTTGATAAATAGTGAATGGTGAATAGTTTGGTTTGATTTTGGCTGATCACCATTCACTATTTGTCAACAACTATTCACCATTCACATCTTACCAGTCACTAATCTTTATTATGAGCCAATTAGTTTCTATCAAACACCTGTTAGCCGGACTGGCTTTTTCTGTCGTGATCAGCGCGTGTTCTTCCTCCCGGAAAACGACCAGTCGTGTACCGCCACCACCGCCCCCCAGCAACAAACCTGCGCCGGAGAAAAAACCGGAATCCCCGAAAGAAGCTGCCAGAGCACCTTTCAACGTTCCTGCTTTCGGGAAGGAAGTAAAAAAAACTTCCTATAATGTTGCCCTCTTTACACCATTGTACCTCGACTCCGTATTTGCTACCTCCAACGATATTCCCGGCCGTACTATGCCGAGGTATGTATTGCCCGGATTGGAATTTTACGAAGGCGCCCAATTGGCGCTCGACAGTCTCCAGCAACAAGGCTATCATCTTAATGTAACCGTATACGATAGTAAGGGCAAACAAAGCGTGGGCAGCCTGCTCCGCAGCAAGGCGCTGGATAACACTGACCTCATCATCGGCGCTGTTACCAACCCCGACCTGAAAGAGCTCAGCGACTTTGCCAAACGCAAGGAGATCAATTTCGTGTCTGCCACCTTCCCCAACGATGGCGGCATCAACGACAATCCCTTCCTCTTCATCAGCAACAGCACCCTGAAAACGCACTGTGAAGCGATCCACAATTATGTGCAGGATGCTTTCGCTACCAAAAATATTGTGCTGCTGCGCCGCAACAGCGCCTTCGAAGGCCGCATGGCAGCGGATATCAAGGCAGCATATGAAAAATCTGCCAATCCTAAAAAATCCAGGATACGTGAAGTAGTATGGAGCGATGCCACTACGCCTGAAGAACTGTCTAAATACCTGCTCACCGACCGCCCTAACGTAGTGATCATAACAGCGCTCGATGAAGCCGGCGCCAAGAACATTCTGCGCAAACTGAGCACCAACGCGGCTACCTATCCCTTGCAGATATTTGGTATGCCCACCTGGGATGTGATCAAACTGAAAGATCCGGAATTCAAAGGCTTACAGATATATTACTCTTCTCCCTACTTCAACGACAAATCTGATTTGTTCAGCAAATATGTGAATGACTATTTCCGCAGAACATACAAGGCACGTCCTTCAGATATGGCCTATAAAGGATTTGACCTTACTTATTATTTCATCCGGCAGCTGAACGCCAAGGGTCTCTATTTCAACGGAACCGTTGCAGAGGCGCCGAAAGTGATCACCAATTACAACTTCCAGCCGGTTTACTTGAAAGAGCCGGAAACTACGCCTTCTTACTTCGAGAATAAAAATATCTTCATCATACAGAAAGGAGATACTGCAGATATTAAAATGAAATGATCTTCGCGAAGACCAGCCCCTGAAGCGCTCAAAGCGCTTCAGGGGCTTCTGGCCGCAGATAGCAAAATGAGATCAATGGCACAATCGCCAGCACCGCCAATATCGTTAAGGTGATCAATCCCGCACCATAAATATTCCAATGTTGCTGTTCGCAGAGCCGCATCACCACACCAATCACCGAAAGGCCCATCCCGTTGCCGAAAGAGCCCGAAGTGGCGCTGATACCCGACGCCAGCCCGTGTTGCGCTTCCGGCGTTGATTGTACCGACAGGATCGTTACGCAGGGATAGATGATAGAAATACCCACAGAATTGAGGCACAGCACCGCGAAAAAAAGGAACACCAATGAATGCCCCATATAATTGCTCAGCAGGAAAAAGAGGATGCCCGACAGCATGAAACTATTGCCGATGATGCCGGTCTTCACCACGCCAAAACGCTGCAACAGCCGTGGCAGCAGGTATTTCGAGGTAAGGCCGGATAGTATACTGAACGGGAACAATAGCAGCCCCGCGGTAGCAGAACTGAAATGCAGCTCCTGTTGCAGGTACAAAGTAAGCAGAAAAATATAGGAGAGAAACACACTGCCGGAGAGAAAGGCGCCAAGGTTGCCCGTGATCACGCCGGGCAGCCGGAACAGTTTGAAGTCGACTAACGGCGACGGATGTACGCTTTCCCGCTTCACAAAGTAATAACCCAAGATACCCGAGACGGCAAGCAAAATGCCGAACAGCAGCGGATTACGGCCGATGCTGCCGATGGAATGTATCAGCCAGGAGGCCAGCAGCATCAGTATGGCGATCATAACGCCGCTCCATATATTCCGCGAAGTACGTTTATTGCGCTCATCTGCCGGAATATAGCGCAGGGCCAGTATCACTGCCACCGCGATTACAGGCACATTGATGAAGAACACCCATTGCCAGCCCAGTACCTTGCTAATGATACCGCCGGTAGCAAGCCCCGTAGCGAATCCAATGCCTGCCATGGCGCCGAAGACGCCCAGTGCACGGTTACGCTCTACCGGGTTCGGGAAAGTGTTAGTGATAATAGCGATGGCCGCAGGAATCGCCATGGCTACGCCAATACCCTGAAAGGCCCTGCAGGTGAGCAACCACGCAAACGACACAGAAAAACCTGCTGCCAGTGAGGCGGCAGCAAAGAGCAGCGCGCCGCTAACGAAAATGCGCCTCCTGCCGTTGGTGTCGGCGAGGCGGCCTCCCAGCAACACAAAGCCGGCATAACAAAGCACATACACTGTTTGTACCCATTGGATACCATCGGGGCCGGCGCTGAAATACAACTCCATCTGCGGAATGGCCATGTTCAATACAGATACATCCAGTGTTTCAAAGAAAATGGCCAGGCATGCCACGGTGAGAATAATTCGCTGCTTCATGTTGTTGTATTTCGCTGCAAACTTATCCATTTAGGAACAGGGATAATATATTTTCTATTTTTTTGGAAAATTTATCTTTTTATCTATCTTTATATAGATATTTATTCCGAATATTGTGATCATCGATCCATAAAAAAGAAAATATGCAGGAAATACAACTGGCGCTGGACGAAAGAGACATGAACATTTTAAAATTGTTGCAACAGGATGCGAAAATGACCATCCGCGATATTGCATCACAGCTGAACCTGAGCACCACGCCGGTATATGAACGCATCCGCAAAATGGAACAAGCTGGCGTAATCAAACAGTATGCAGCCATCGTTGACCCGCGTAAAATAGGCAAAGGCCTTACGGTATTGTGTTACATCACCCTCAAAGAACACAATAAAAAATACGGAAAAAAATTTATACAAGAGATACTCACCTTCCCGGAGATTACCGAATGCCTCAACATTTCCGGCGAATTCGACTTCATGATCAAAGTACAGGTGAAAGATATGGACGAATACAGAGAATTTTATGTGAACAAACTGGGCGAGCTGGACAACCTCAGTCATACGCAAAGTATTTTCGTGATCTCTGTGATCAAGGCCACGCACCAGGTAGTATACTAATAATGTTTTTTGTATTATCTTGGGGTGACATCTCCCTAACCTATGTTCCAACGCGCAGTTCCGGGCATTATTTGCTTTCTTTTTTGTCAGCTGCTTGCCAGTGCACAATCCCTGCGCTTTTCGCAGAGTGTGGGCCTGGGCTTATTCACAGCCCGCAATTACCTCAGCGGAGGCCTGGTGTATTCGCCGCGCTATAATTTCTTCGTACTATCTCCCCGCGCGGCCGTTTCTGTGGGCACACACCTTGGCCTGGGCGCTAATTTGCATGAAAGTTATACCAGCAACAGCAGTGGTGAATCGTCCAGCGTTTTTATAATAGACGTTCCCCTGGTGATCAATTACAACTACGGCAATGCAGCCACCAGAAAGGCTTCGCAGCGCTGGGGTTTCTTCGCTGGCGGCGGTTACGGTTTTCATAACGCCTCCCGGAATATAGATAACACCGACCTTGAAGAAGAAAGCGGTACAGAAGCTATACATATCAAAGGACCGGTGTTGAACGCCGGCCTGCAATTCCCTTTAGGCCGCAGCTCATTGAGCCTGCGCGGCGCCTGGCTGCTTAACGATGGTACCAATAATAAAGATATCCAGTCCATCACCAGCGTGGGCGTATCTTACAACATCGGCGTGCATTTCAAATGATCAACGTTGCGGCAACACTTCCAGGGTGTTGTCAAACCCGGGATGATAGTCCATATAGTTCTCCAAAGGCTCGCCGGGCGCATGTACCACTACCATGGAACAGGTGCGGCCATTCGTTGTTTCAAAGGCAATACCACGCTTGTTATCATCATATACTTCAATGCGCAGGGAATGGTTTTTTCTTTCGTATATGCGTGTACGTTTGATACCCGGATATGCCTTTTTAATCAAAGACATTGCCGTGCCCACGCCTGCTCCTTTCGCCGTTTTAAATTTCGGAGAGTTCACCCTGATCTGTCTCACATACTGGGTGTCCTGTGTGCGCATGGCGGTATATACTGCCAGCAGATGCGAAGAGTCAACAGATTGGTCTTTGTTGCGCGCATACCAGATGCGCCAGGCCTTGTTCATAGCGGCATCGCCGCCATCGGGCTTGCCCAGCGCCGACAGGCTTTCCGACGGTGCGTCGATGGTCACCTGCCCGATGGATTTGCCGGGCACAATGAGCCAGGCCTTTTGTTGCGCCATCGCGAAAGTAGCGGCGCACAAGCTCATCATCAAAAGAAAAAATGTACGCATAAGCAATGAATGAGGTTTTCCTTTATTCAATTTAGTAATTTTATGATGATGTTGAAGTTCCCGATTGATATGGACCACCAGCAGGCGCTCAAGGCCGGCGCCACGCACTACGCCATGCTCAAGCAACGCAAGGCCGTGCACAAACGTACTATTTTCCTGAAAGAAAACATGGCCGTGTTTGTAATTGCCGGTCATAAAATATTGCACTTTGAAAAACATACAGTAAAAGTAGCAGCAGGCAATATCCTGTTGCTGAAACGCGGCGTGTATGTGATGTCTGATTTCGTGCCTGATGGGCTTGACTTCCAGAGCCTCCTGCTTTATTTTTCAGATGAACAGGTGAAACGTTTCCTGCACAAGTTCGGCTATGCCACGCCCGTACCGCATTACACAGCCACGCATCTTACCCTGCCTTTAACGCCGCTGCTGGAAGCTTTCCGCGAGCAATATGTACAATACTTTTCACAACCATCTGCTAACTTCGCCAGTCTGCTGCCAGTAAAACAGTATGAGCTTTTTCTCTTATTGCTCGACAGCCCGCAACGCGCCGCCATACAGGGTTTCCTGCAACACATCGTACAGGCGCAACCGGAGGATATTGCCTGGGTGGTGAAAACGCATCTTTTCCAGCCGCTCACGCTGCCGGAACTGGCGCGGCTTTCCGGCCGCAGTCTCGCCTCCTTCAAACGTGATTTTCAACAGCAATACCATATGCCGCCACGCCGCTGGATCAATGAACAAAGGCTGGCCTATGCACATACGCTTTTGCAAACCACCAGCAAGCAAGTGGCCGAAATAGCCATAGAATGCGGCTTTGAAAACATCCCTCATTTTATCCGCAGCTTCCGGCAGGAATATGGGACAACTCCCAGCGCCATCCGCACCAAAAATGCAATTATTTGAGCCGTTTCCGTTATCATGGCAACGATGTACAGCCGTAGCTTTGTGGTACAAAAATCAATACCATGCAAAGCACCACAGAACTTAACAAAGCTGTTGTAAAACGTTTCAATGAAGCATTTCTCATAAAAGGCGACCTGCAGGCATATGAAGAAATAGTGGCCGCCGATTTCATTAACCACACCGCGCCGCCAGGTTTCGCCAACGACCGCGAGTCCGTGAAAACCTTTATCACTGAAGGTTTACAGAAGAGTTTCAGCAACCTTTCCCTGGAAATACATGATATGATCGCGGAAGATGACCGGGTGATGACCCACAAAACTTTTAGCGGCATACTCGTTGGCCCCTTGCTCGGTCAGCAACCTACCAACAAAAAAACAACCTTGCGCATCATCGATATCATCCAGCTGAGAGATGGAAAATATATCGGCCACTGGTCTATCCGCGAAATGAAAACAGCAGAATGACTTACCGCATTTGCCGAATTATGCTTATTTTAAGCATATGAACCGCAAACATTTTTTGTCTGCCATGCTCACTGCCGGCGCGGCTTTGCCGGCACTGCAAACCCTCGCCGGCATTGACCTGCAGACAACGCCCGCTCCCGCTCCCGTCATTCCGCCTTACCTCAAGCCGGGAGATATCATCGGCATCACCTGCCCCGCGGGATATATTCAGCGCGACGAAATCGCTCCCGCTATCCGCATTATGCAAAGCTGGGGATTCGTTATTCGTATAGGCAAGACCGTAGGAGCGCGCGATAACAGCTTTGGCGGCACCGATACCGAACGGGCCAAAGATTTACAGGCCATGCTCGATGACAAGCATATCAAAGCCATCATGTGCGCACGCGGCGGCTATGGTACCGCACGCATCATCGACCAGCTGGACTTTTCCAAATTCCGCCACAAGCCCAAATGGGTGATCGGCTTCAGCGACGTAACCGTGCTACACTGCCACCTTAGCCGCGTTACAGGCATCGCTTCGCTACATTCCAAAATGTGCAACAGCTTTCCCGACGACTTCCGCCAGTCGGATCCCGTGGTGCAGGATACCATCATGTCTATCTACCAGGCGCTCACTGGCAAACGCACGCAATACACCACTCCGTCAGATCCGCAGAACCGCAAAGGCAGCGCCAGCGGCCTGCTCACAGGCGGTAACCTGTCGGTGATACAAAGCATCTGCGGCACCCCTTCAGATATCATCACCAAAGGGAAAATATTATTTCTCGAAGAAGTAGGGGAATATCTCTATAATCTCGACCGGATGATGAACACCCTGCAACGCTCGGGCAAACTCAATCATCTCGCCGGTCTTATCATCGGTGGATTCAATAAAATAAAACCGGATGATCCTGGGGAAGAATTTGGCAGAACCGTTTATGATATCGTAAATGAAAAAGTGAAAGACTTCGACTACCCGGTATGCTTCAATTTCCCGGTAGGCCACCAGCGCAACAACTATGCACTCAAATGCGGCGTGGTGCACACTTTGAGCGTGGAGGCCGACAAAGTGACCCTACAGGAAAAATTATTTCACGAGAAAAGTAACGACGAATAACACCGCCAGTACATACATCACCGGGCTGATAGATCGATGCTGCCCCGTGAGCACTTTCAGCAATACATAGGAAAGCATGCCAAACACGATGCCTTCCGCAATGCTATAAGAGTAAGGCATCATCACGATGGCGAGGAAAGCGGGTATCGCTTCCGTTACATCGTTGAAGTCTATCTTCGTTACCGCCCCCATCATCAACATGCCTACAATGATCAAAGCCGGCGCAGTAGCGGCTTGCGGGATCATCGCAAATACCGGTGCAAAGAAGAGCGACAGCAGGAACATCACGGCTACCGTCAGCGCGGTAAGCCCGGTTTTGCCGCCGGCGGCAATGCCACTGGCGCTTTCTACATAAGCTGTGGCTACGCTGGTGCCTAATAATCCGGCGGCGGTGGTGCCGATGGCATCGGCCATCAGCGCTTGTTTGGCGCGGGGCAGGCGACCCTTGGCATCCAGCAGTCCGGCCTTGTTGCAAAGCCCGATCAAAGTGCCAACCGTATCAAAAAGATTTACCATCAGCAAGGTGAAAAGGATCATCACCATATCCAGGCTGAATATCTTGCTGAATTCCAGTTTAAATGCAATAGGCGCCAATGATGGCGGCAAGCCCACCAGGTGGCCGTTTTCAGGGAAATGTGTAATCCCCAGCGGAATGCCAACTACCGTTGCCGCCAGGATGCCGATCAGCAAGGCCGCATTTACTTTACGATACATCAGCACCGCGCTTATGATCAATCCGATCAGCGCGATCAGCGGCCCTACGCTGGTAATGTTTCCCATCTTCAATACTACTCCTTCGAGCTTGTCGTTACCCGCATGGTGCATGCCTGTTTGTATGATGCCCGCATTGGCCATACCGATCAGCGCGATGAGCAGCCCGATACCCACGGATATCGCATGTTTCAGATTTTCGGGAATACTGTTAATGATCGCTTCGCGGATACGGAAGAGAGATAACAGGATGAAGATGATGCCTTCCAGAAAAACGGCTGTGAGCGCAAACTGCCAGCTGTAGCCCATCGAGGCCACGATCGTATAGGCAAAGAATGCATTGAGGCCCATGCCTGGCGCCACGCCGATAGGCAGTTTGGCATAGAGCGCCATCACCAGCGTACCAATGGCCGCCGCCAGCGCCGTAGCGGTGATCAGCGCCTGGAAGTCCATCCCCGTACCGGAAAGGATACTCGGATTTACGGCCAGTATATACGCCATGGTGGAGAAGGTGGTTAAACCGGCCAGTACTTCTTTTTTGAATGTGGTGTTATTTTCGGAGAGCTGAAAAAATTTTGCGAGCATGCTGCAAAAGTAAACTGTTTTGTTGTTTAGCTTAAATTTATGCAGCGATAATCAATATAACTTTGTTGTATGAGTGGAAGAAAGGTGATCACCAGCTGGCTGGCCGCAAAAGAACTGAAGCCCTTCGCATTCCAGGAAGAAGCCTGGAACGCTTACCTGGAGGGCAAGTCGGGCCTCGTAAATGCCCCTACCGGCTTCGGTAAAACCTTCTCTCTCTTCCTGGGAGTGGTGATCGCCTGGATAGATGCCCATCCGAAAGATTATCTGAAGAAGAAAAAAAACGGGTTGCAGCTGCTCTGGGTAACGCCGTTGCGCGCTCTTGCCAAAGACCTGGCCCGCGCTATGAGCGAGGTGCTGGAAGAATTACAGATACCCTGGGAGGTAGGCATCCGCAGCGGTGATACGCCCACCGGCACGCGCGCGCAGCAAAAACGGCAGATGCCGGAAGTGCTCATCATCACCCCTGAAAGCCTGCATATCCTGCTCGCGCAAAAAGAATATCCTGAAATATTCAAACGCCTGCACACCATCGTTGTTGACGAATGGCATGAACTCATCGGCAGCAAACGCGGCGTGATGACGGAACTCGGCATCAGCCGCCTGAAAGGCCTGGCCCGCGAGGCCGACAGGCCGCCACTGAAAATATGGGGCATCTCTGCCACCATCGGCAACCTCGACGAAGCCATGGAAGTATTGCTGGGCGCGCATCACCACGCGGGCGTGATCATTCGCGCCAAATTGAAAAAGAATATCGCCCTCAAAAGCGTGATCCCGCATGAAATAGAAAACTATCCCTGGGCGGGCCACCTGGGCATCCGCATGCTGCCGCAGGCCTTGCCTGTTATCGAAGAGAGCCAGACCACGCTCCTGTTCACCAACACCCGCTCGCAGTCGGAAATATGGTACCAGTCGCTCCTGAAACATGCGCCCCAGCTGGCTGGCGCCCTCGCGCTGCATCATGGCTCCATCGATATGGAACTGCGTATATGGGTGGAAGAAGCGTTGCATAATGGTATCCTCAAGGCGGTGGTATGTACGGCCAGCCTCGATCTGGGCGTGGACTTCCGTCCGGTGGATACCGTCATACAGGTAGGCAGTCCCAAAGGAGTAGCACGCTTCCTGCAACGCGCCGGCCGTAGCGGCCACCAGCCCGGCGCCGTGAGCAAAATATTTTTCCTGCCTACCCATGCCCTCGAACTGGTAGAAGCCGCCGCCCTCAAAGCCGCCATGGAAGAGGAACTCATCGAAAGCCGCATGCCTGTGCTCCTCGCCTGGGACGTGCTGCTGCAATACCTGATGACCCTCGCCGTATCCGATGGTTTCTTTGCAACAGATATATTCGAAGAAGTACGCAACACCTTCTGCTTCCAGTCCATCACGGAAGACGAATGGCAATGGATACTCTCCTTCCTCACCACCGGCGGCGATGCGCTCTACACGTACGACGAATTTAAAAAGGTAGACCGCAACGGCAATTTCTACGTATGCCGCAGCCGCATGATGGCCATGCGCCACCGCCTGCACATCGGCACCATTGTGAGCGATGTGATGATGAAAGTAAAATTTATGAGTGGCGGATATGTAGGCGTGATCGAAGAAAGTTTTATCTCCCGCCTGCAACCCGGCGATACCTTCACCCTCGCAGGTCGCAACCTGGAATTTGTGCTGATAAAGGATATGACGGCATTTGTCCGGAAATCCACCAGCAAAAAAACGATCGTGCCCAGCTGGATGGGCGGCCGCATCCCGCTCTCGGCCAACCTCGGACGTATGCTGCGCCAGAAATTCAACGAAGCCCTCTCCCGGAAAACAAAGGACCCCGAACTATTGGCGCTACAACCATTATTCAATTTACAGGAAGAATTATCACATATTCCGAAAGATAATGAACTGCTGATAGAGATGATAGATACGAAAGACGGCTACCACCTTTTCGTATATCCGTTCGAGGGAAGGCTGGTGCATGAAGCCATGGCCGCGCTGCTGGCCTATCGTATCAGCCGCATACAGCCGATCACTTTTTCTATCGCGATGAACGACTACGGGTTTGAACTGCTCTCCGATCAGCCGATCCCGCTGAACGATGAAAATGTGAAGCAATTATTCTCTACAGAAAATCTGAATGCAGAATTACAAACAAGCGTGAATGCAACAGAGATGGCGAGAAGAAAATTCCGCGATATCGCTGTGATCGCAGGGCTCATCTTCCAGGGTTATCCCGGTAAACACAAGGCCAACAGGCATTTGCAGTCATCAGCATCACTGCTGTTTAACGTCTTCAAAGATTATGATCCGCAAAACCTGTTGCTCAGACAGGCCTTCAACGAGGCATTCTTTTACCAGATGGAAGAGGCCAGGCTCCGCGAAACGATGGACCGCATCCAGGCCAGCAATATCGTGATCACGCGGCCGCAGCAACTCACGCCGTTCTGCTTCCCGATAAAAGTAGACAGTCTCCGCGATACAATGACCAGCGAAAAGCTGGAAGACCGCATCAAAAAATTGATTTCTGCCAACGGATAAGAATGTAATTTGCAGTTTATGTTAAAAACGGAAGATCCAGTGACAGGGGAAATATTTTATTATCAGTCGCAGCACTGGCATCTGCTGCCGCAACGGGCGATCTACTGGCAGGAAGAAGCAGCGCTAATCCTGTCGGACCTTCACCTGGGCAAGGCCACGCATTTCCGCAAGGCGGGAATCGCTGTGCCGGCGGGCATTGCAGAGGAAGACCTCTACCGTCTGCAAAAACTGATCACGCAATACCTCCCGAAGCGTATCATTATTGTGGGCGATATGTTCCATAGCCAGGAAAACAATGAGGTGCAATATTTCCGTATCTGGCGGCAGCAGTTTCCGCAGGTGCGCTTCGATCTGGTAATCGGCAACCATGATATCATGCCGGCGGATATTTACGAACAGTTACAGGTGCATACCCATACCGGGCTTACCTTGCAGGGCATCCACTTTATACATGAACCCTGTGAAGATGATAACGGTCACCAATATACGTTTTCAGGACACCTGCATCCTGCGTATGTAATGGAAGGCGTAGCACGTCAGCGATTAAGGCTGCCCTGCTTTTATTTCGGCAGCTATTGCGGTATCCTGCCCGCTTTTGGCGACTTCACCGGCTCGGCCACCCTACATCCTGAACCAGGTGAACCTGTTTTTGTGATCGCCGGCAAATCGATCCTGAGAGCGCAATAAAAGACTGGCCGTATGAAGATCGCGTACCACGAGATATATGTACATCCTTTGCCTGCTGATCATCGTTTCCCGATGGTAAAATATGAGCTGATACCTGCGCAACTGCTACGGGAAGGTGTGATCCGCCCGGAGCAATTGTTTGCGCCTACGGCGCTGGACGAAGGTTCCATTCTGCTCACCCACACTGCTGCATACTGGCACAAGCTGCGCGATCAGCAGCTCAGCGCCCGTGAACAGCGGCGCATCGGGCTACCGCAATCACCGGCGCTCACCCTCCGCGAAATCACCATCTGCCAGGGGACCATCGATGTTGCCTTGCATGCTTTATCAAACGGGCTGGGTTTTAATGTGGCCGGCGGCACGCATCATGCTTTTGCGGATAGCGGCGAAGGTTTCTGCCTGCTCAACGATTTTGGCATTGCGGCCAATTATCTCCTGCATCATAAAAAAGTGAAACAGGCGCTGGTCATCGACCTGGACGTGCACCAGGGCAATGGCACCGCTTCCCTGTTTGAACATAACGCGCACGTGTATACGTTCAGCATGCACGGGGCGCATAACTATCCTTTCCACAAGGAACGCTCCGATTGGGACCTGCCACTGGCCGATGGCACGGATACCGGCACCTACCTGCAATTGCTGGAAGAGGCCCTGCCACAGCTCATCAACCGCGTGAAACCTGACATTGTTTTCTATCTTTCCGGGGTGGATATCTTGTCTACCGACAAGTTTGGCAAGTTGAAAGTGACAGCAGAAGGCTGTTTGCAGCGGGATGAGATGGTATTCCATCATCTCAGGAAACACGATATTCCCTGCGCCGTGGCCATGGGCGGCGGTTATTCCTCACGTATACGCGATATCGTGAACGCACATTGTAATACGTTCAAGGCGGGCATTAGTATCTATGGCGGCTAAACGGCTGTGGAGTGAATGATCTTGCCGTCTTTCATCAACAGCTGCCGGTCGCTGAGCGGCGCCAGTTCTTCATTGTGGGTAACGATGATAAAGGTTTGCTGAAATTTATCTCTCAATTCAAGAAAAAGGTTATGCAGTTCCCGGGCATTCCTGGAGTCGAGATTACCGGTAGGTTCATCGGCCATCACCACCGCAGGGTTGTTGATCAGCGCGCGGGCTACGGCTACACGTTGTTGCTCGCCGCCGGAAAGCGCATTGGGCTTGTGATCCAGGCGGTCTTTCAATCCGAGGGTTTCGAGCAGGAATGCAGCGCGTTCTCTCACCTGGCTGCGGCGTGCGCCTGAAATAAAGCCGGGGATACAAACATTTTCCAGTGCGGAGAACTCCGGCAAGAGGTGATGGAACTGGAAGATAAAGCCAATATGACGGTTCCTGAAATCAGCTAGGAAATTGCCCTTCAAGCCGGTCAGATTGACATCATTCAGCCACACCTCGCCAGTGGTGGGCATATCCAGCGTTCCGAGAATGTGTAACAAGGTGCTTTTGCCAGCTCCTGATGATCCCACGATCGTTACTATTTCTCCTTTACTGACAGTTATATCCACTCCCTTCAGAATAGGCAAGTTGGAATAATTTTTGGTAACATTGCGAGCGGTTAGCATAACCCAAAGAAAAGTAAATAACCGATAAAATAGTAAAAGTTGTTTATTTCAAATTAAATAATACTTTTGCGGAAAATTAAAAAGTAAAACTTTTAATACGATGTACTGGACATTAGAATTAGCTTCATACCTGGAGGACGCTCCCTGGCCAGCTACGAAAGACGAACTTATCGACTACGCCATCCGCTCCGGTGCACCGATCGAAGTAATAGAGAATCTTCAGGAGCTGGAGGACGAAGGCGAGATTTATGAGGGGATTGAAGATATCTGGTCTGATTATCCGTCACAAGATGACTTCTTCTTTAATGAAGATGAGTATTAACGGGTAATCCTTTGTTAATAGACATTCAAGCCGTGCCATGTGAGTGGAGCGGCTTTTTTTGTGCCTACCGGGCTACCGGGCTGTCGCCCCTACGGGGCTGATGGCTTGTAATGAAAAAGCCGCTCCCGGTGGGAGCGGCTTTTTGATATGATTTGATTGGTAGAACTATTTTTCCATTTGATCAGCAACAGACTGGGAGACACCGGTTTTAGAGAAACCGCCATCATGGAACAGGTTCTGCATGGTAACCATTCTGGTGAGGTCAGAGAACATGGCCACTGCGTAGTTAGCGCAATCGTCTGAACTGGCGTTACCCAGCGGGCTCATTTGCTCGGCGTAAGCAACGAAACCATCGAAACCTTTCACACCGGAACCGGCAGTGGTTTTAACGGGTGATTGAGAGATGGTATTTACACGCACTTTCTTGTGCGCGCCATAGTGATAACCAAAGCTGCGCGCGATAGATTCCAGCAGGGCTTTGGCATCGGCCATTTCGCCGTAGTCAGGGAATACGCGCTCAGCAGCGATATAAGACAAGGCTACTACAGACGCCCATTCGTTGAGTGCATCCAGCTTGTAAGCTGTTTGCAGCATACGATGCAGGGACATCGCAGAGATATCAAATGTTTTGTGATTGAAGTCGTAATCCAGGTCGGTATAGGCTCTGCCTTTACGGATGTTCATACCCATCGCTACAGAGTGCAGTATGAAATCGATCTTACCGCCAAAATGCTCCATGGATTTAGTGAACAGGTTTGTCAGGTCGTCCATGTTAGTAACATCAGCGGGGATCACCGGTGCATTACAGGTTTCCGCCAACTTTTTGATTTCACCCATACGCAGGGCGATAGGAGCGTTGGTAAGCACGATTTCAGCGCCTTCCTCCGCACAACGCAGCGCGGTTCTCCATGCAATAGACTTTTCATCCAATGCGCCAAAGATGATACCTTTCTTCCCTTTTAATAAGTTATGAGCCATTTGGTCAAAAATTAATTTCGGCAAAAATAGTCGTTATAGTTGAAAAAAAAAGTTGTTAAGTATCAACGTACCATTTCCCTTGCGTTTTCCAGTGCGGCAGCGGTAGGTTTCTCTCCGCTCAGCATCTGCGCGATCTTGTTGATACGTTCTTCCTCTGTCAGCAAACGTACGCTGGTGGTCACTTTGTCGGCCTTGGCATCTTTATACACGAAATAATGCGCATCGGCTTTGCCCGCGATCTGCGGCTGGTGCGTGATCACAATGATCTGGTGGGCTTTGGCGAGATCCTTCAGGATCACGCCTACCTGCCTGGCCGCTTCCCCGGAAATACCGGTATCGATCTCATCGAAGATAAGAGTGGGCAGTGATACCGATTGCGCCACCAGTGATTTGATGCAAAGCATGATACGGCTCAATTCCCCGCCAGAGGCCACTTTCCCCACGGGCGCAAACTGGTTACTCTTGTTGGCGTCAAAGAGAAACTCGATGGTATCCTGACCGTAAGGGTTCAGCTCTCCCGTTGTGATGGCCACTTTCAGGCGAGCGTTAGGCATACCTACCTGTGCCAGCAGGGTATTTACTTTTTTCTCAAACGGCACTGCCGCTTCCTGGCGCGCTGCGGTGATCTGTGCCGCCGTCTTTTGCAGTGCGGCTTTCAGCCGGTTTTGTTCCTGTTCCAGCGCATTGAGTTGATCATCGAGGTTCAGCACGCTGTCTACCTTCTGCGTCAGCTCATCCTTTATCTGCAACAGTTCATTAGTGTTTTGTACGCCATGTTTCTTGAAGAGGCGATAGCCCATAGCCAGGCGCTCATTTACCAGCTCAATACGGCCGCCATCATATTGTACCTGATCAGTGAGTCGGTCCACATCACCGGCTATATCCTGTAGTTCTACATAGGAAGACTGCAAGCGCTCTGCGATGGCCGGCACGTCTTTATGAAAAGAAGATATTGCTTGCAGCGATGATTGCAATTGTTTCAGTTGTTGTAATATCGGCTGCTCATCTTCTTTCAGCTGGAAATACACGCGGCTGAGGGTGTTCTTGATCTCTTCGGCATGACTGAGCACTTGCAGTTCAGCATCGAGGTCTTCGATTTCGTTGGGGCTGAAATTGGCTTCTGTCAGCTCTTCCAGCAGGAAACGGTTATAGTCCAGTTCCTTGTTGGCGCTGTCGCGGCTGTCGGACAGCTCTTTATATTTCTTTTGTACCTGCACATATTGCAGGTATGCCTGATGGTATTGTTGTACGTCGGTAGGCTTGTTGACCAGTGCATCGATTACCTCGCGCTGGAAATCGGCATTGCCCAGTTCCAGTGTATCGAACTGCTGGTGCAGGTCTACGAGGTAGTTGCTGAGCTCCGACAGTTGGGAGATATTGACTGGTGTATCATTGACGAAGGCGCGTGATTTGCCGGCGGCGCTGATTTCCCGCCGGATGATGAGTTGATCTTCGAGGTCCAGTTCATGTTCCTGGAAGAAGCTCGCCACCTGGGATTTCTTCACCTGGAAGAAGCCTTCGATGATACATTTTTCGGCTTTATTGAAAAGCACGCCGGGGTCGGCTCTTTCACCGAGTATAAGGGACAGGGCGCCCAGCAGAATAGATTTACCCGCGCCGGTTTCGCCGGTTATCACGTTCAGATTACCTGAGAAATCTACTTCCAGGTGATCGATGATTGCGTAGTTCTTGATGGTTAATCGCTGTAACATATCAGGTGATACCTTGATTAAGTTCCGTTGATGCGTTGCAGACCTGCTTTTGCCCGCTGGTCGAGGGAGTTTTTATAATCATGGCCTTTCATTTCCAGGCATTGCTGGTAGCATTGAGCGGCCTTTGCTTTCTCGTTCCTTTTTTCGTAGATATATCCCATTTGCAGAGCAGCCCTTGCGGCATAATATTCCGGCCTGTTGGCGCCTACTTTGATGGTCACATCATACATTGTGATGGCCTTGTCGTCCTGGCCGGTTTCATCATAGATACGTCCGAGGCGGTAGGCGTATTCCAGCTTTTCTTCCATGCCGCTGAAGTCGGCTGCTTTCTTGGTGAGCAACAGTTTCAGGGCATCGTTGAAGTAGCCGCCATCGCTGAGGAGCCTCACTTTCAGCAGGAGCTGGTTAGGCCATTTGCCGCTTTGCGCCTCTTTCAGGGCTTGTTTGTCGGCATCGGTTTCGGTGCCGCCGCGGTTAAATATCATCTCGCGGTATTTATTAGCCGTAGCCTGATTACCTTCGAGATAATAGTACCAGCTGAGACGTTGCAGGCATTCCTTCACATAGAACTTCCCTTTGAAGTTATTGAGGAAGCGCTCCAGGTATACATGTGCGTCGCTATCGAGCCGGGTGAGCTTCAACAGCCCCATCACATAGTTGTAATACTGGATATCGGCATACGCTGCGGTGTCGTTCCTTTCCGTCAGTACCTTGAGGCCTAGTGCGGCTTTCTGGTTGTTGAGGGCCAGGTTGGCCACCATCAGGGCGAAAAGGTAATTATTTTTTGTATCCAGTTGCTTGCGTTGCAGGAACTGCCAGGTATCTTCCGGTTTGTTCACAATAAAGAGCATCAGGTAACAGTAGTAATAGTAAGACTCTTCCCTGAACAGTTTGGCTTCCGGCGCATTGCTCTCCACAAAAGCATTTACATTGTCCATGCCTTGTTTGATACTGCCTTTAAGCCCGAGGATATTGGTGATCCATTTATATCCTTCGGGGATAGTACCGAATACCGTTTGCATGGTACCCAGCAGCAGCTTGTTGGGCATAAAGTCCGGAAAACGGCGCTGGTTCTCTTTCAGCGTCATATAGGCTTTCCTGATCTCCCAGGTAGCATCCCATTTCTCATTGAACTTCACCTTGATGAGCGCCCACTGGAACTTGATCGCCGCCTGTGTGTACAGGTAGTAGGGAGAATCCGGCGAGCCTTCTGCCATTTTATCCAGCCGGAAGGAGCGCATGCCACGTTTGCTGGCGTAAGCCCCTGCATCCTCATTAAAGAAAAGTGGGAAAAAATCTGCATAGTTATCGAGGAAATAAGGCACCAGGTTGTCCGGGTGCTCTTTCTTTTCCGCTTCCAGCAAAGATTTCCCTGTGTTAAGCCGCAACTGCATGATCGCTTCATAGGCCTGTTCACAACGGCTGTTAAAATCATACACTTTCTGTTGTGCACTAACGGTTAACCCTACACTCAGTAATAGAACAAAAGAAAAAACAATTCGCATACGGGCAAAATTCCAGAAATTAAGGCCAAATCTCACATAACCATCTCCAAATCCCAAATAACAACTACATAAATTTTAAGTTGCATTGCCCATCCAATTTCCTGCCACAAATAAAAAGAACTGCTACGCAAACTACCTGCGCACGGAAGTTTACGTGCAAAGCTAATATAATTAGTAAAACAAAACTAAATTTATTAGTATAAGTTTTTTTCGTATAGTGGGACATGGGGGACAAAAGAAAAGGGCATCATTACGATGCCCTTTCAAAAATTTCGTCTATAAAGATCAGATAGTCACGGAAGCTTCCAGGTCATTGTCTACCAGGATACGGCCGCAATGCTCACATACGATGATCTTTTTGTGCTGACGGATCTCTGCCTGACGTTGAGGAGGGATCGCGTTAAAGCAGCCACCACAGGAATCACGCACGATGGTTACCACAGCCAGGCCGTTACGGTAGTTCTTGCGGATCTTTTCGTAAGCAGCCAGCAAGCGTGGATCCACTTTAGTGCGGGCTTCTTCGCTCTGTTTACGGAAACCTTTTTCTTCTTTATCAGTTTCGGCGATGATCTTTTCCAGTTCGCCTTTCTTGTGCTTCAGGTTAGCTTCTTTATCAGATACGGCTTTCTTGGCGCCTTCCAGCACACGGCTTTTATCTTTGATCTCTTCGTTCGCGTCTTTAATGTGTTTCTCTGCCAGCTTGATCTCCAGGGTCTGCATTTCCATCTCCTTGGTAATCGCTTCAAACTCGCGGTTGTTCTTCACATTATCCTGCTGCTTCTCATATTTCTTGATCAGCGCTTCCGCATCCTTGATAGCCGCTTTCTTGTTTGAAACGAAATCCTGGATACCCTTGATCTCATTTTCGATATGAGACTGGCGGGTGTTCAACCCTTCGATCTCGTCTTCCAGGTCCTTCACTTCAATCGGCAACTCCCCTTTCAGCACCTGGATCTCATCCAGTTTGGAATCGATCTTTTGCAGTCTGAGCACAGACGCTAATTTTTCTTCAACGGAGTATTCTTTTACGGTAGCCATGTATTATAAATAATTTACCGGGTTTGTTTTAATCACAGATTTAAGAGGCGCAAAATTACGGAATTTTTCAGTCAATATATGATAAAATAATTCCACTGTAAACTGCTCGCTCTCAAAATGTCCTATATCTGCTATAATGATCTGATTATCAGCATCAAAAAACTCATGGTATTTAAAATCCGCGGAAATGTAGGCGTCAGCGCCTGCACTGATGGCCCGCTTCAGCAAGAAGCTGCCTGCTCCCCCGCACAGGGCCACGGTTTTCACCTTTTTGCCCCTCGGCGGCGTATATCGCACGCAGCCGGTCCCGAACTGTTGCTTCACATATTGCAAAAATTGCATCTCGTCCATCGCCTCCGGCAATTCCCCGATCAGCCCGGAGCCTACCTGCTGGTAAGCATTGTCCAGCCCTACTATATCGTAAGCCACCTCCTCATAAGGATGGCTGCTTAACAAGGCCTCCACCACGCGGGATTCCAAATATAACGGAAAAATCACTTCCAACTTTGTTTCGGGCTCAAAATGTCGTTGCCCGGGCTGCCCTACGTAAGGCTCCGTACCTTCGCCTCCTTTAAAAGTGCCGCTCCCCTCCGCATTGAAGCTGCATTCGCTGTAGTTGCCGATATGCCCCGCTCCTGCGGCAAACAGCGCCGCCCGCACTTTTTCGGCATCAACCTGCGGCACAAAAGTATACAGCTTCTTCAGGAGGCCGGTCTTGGGCTGCAACACCCTGCACTGCCCCAATCCCAGCCGCGACGCCATCTCCGCGCATACCCCGTTGCGAACGTTATCCAGGTTGGTATGCGCTGCATACACCGCAATATCATGCTTGATCGCCTTGATAGCTACCCGCTCCACGTAATTGCGCCCGTTGATCTTCTTCAACCCGCTAAAAACGATGGGATGGTGCGCCACCACCAGGTTACAGCCCCTGGCAATGGCCTCGTCGATCACCGCCTCCGTCGCATCCAGCGTCAGCAGCACGTTGGTCACCTCCCAGCCCGCATCTCCAAAGATCAAGCCCGCATTATCATAACTCTCCTGGTACTGCAAGGGTGCAAACGCCTCTATCGCCTGTATGATCTCTTTTATTTTCATGTCTGTAAAAATTACATTTGCAAAAAACACTTTATGCCAGGAAGCAAATCTACAGCAGAACTATATGCAGATTACAAATTAAAGATGCAAAAAATTGCGGATGTAAGAAATGCCATCGCTGTTTTAGGGTGGGACCAGGAAACCTATCTGCCGGAAAAAGGCGCTGCCTTCCGCGGGCAACAGATCACTACCCTCAGCACCATCGCGCATGAAATGTTCACCGAACCCGCACTGGGCGAGCTGTTACAGGAACTTCAACAACGTGGCGACCTGGACGATGTGCAACAGAAAAATATCGCCCTCTCGCTGGAAGATTACGGAAAGAATAAAAAGTACCCGGCCGCTTTTGTTGCCAGTCTTTCTGAAACGACCAACGAATGCTACCATGCCTGGATCAAAGCCCGCAAAGCCAATGACTACCAGCTGTTCGCGCCATTGCTCGACCGCATGATCACGCTTAAAAAACAGGAAACAGATATCCTAGGCTACAAAGGCCATCCATACAATGCCCTGCTCAACGAATATGAAAAGGGCGCTACCACTACCATGCTCGATACCATCTTTCAGGAAGTGAAAACCGCGCTCTCCCCGCTGCTGGATGAGATCGCGCAGCGGCCGCAGGTGAACAGGGATTTCCTGCACCGGCACTACGACCGCGACCAGCAATGGAAGCTGGGTATCGGCCTGCTCAAAGCCATGGGCTATGATATGAAAGCAGGCAGGCAAGATATTTCCGAACATCCTTTCACTACCAGCTTCAACCCGCAGGACGTGCGCGTTACTACGCGCATTGACGAGAACGATTTCAGCAACATGACCTGGAGCTGCATCCATGAAGGCGGCCATGCGCTCTACGAACAAGGCCTGCCAACCGAGCAATATGGCCTTCCCTGCGGAGAGGCCACCAGCCTGGGTATCCACGAGTCGCAATCGCGGCTGTGGGAAAACAACGTAGGCCGCAGCCTGCCTTTCTGGGAGTACCAGTATAGCAAGCTGCAACAGGTATTTCCACAGAACCTGCAACAGGTAAGTCTTTCAGATTTCTATAAAGCCATCAACCACGTACAGCCATCCCTTATCCGCACAGAGGCCGACGAGCTGACCTATCACTTCCATATCATGATACGCTATGAGATTGAGAAGGGGCTCATAGATGGCAGCCTTGCGGCTAAAGACCTGCACCATACCTGGAACGAATACTACCGTCAATACCTACACGTAACTGTACCTGATGATGTACGGGGCGTTTTACAGGATATACATTGGTCGCACGGCAGCTTCGGCTATTTCCCCACCTATTCGCTGGGCAGCTTTTATGCCGCGCAATTCTTCACCGCTGCGCAAAAGCAGGTGCCGGACATAAGCGCGAGCATTGCGGCAGGCAACTACCATCCTTTGCTGGAATGGCTTCGCAATAATATCCATCCTTTCGGACGCTATTATACCTCCAATGAATTATGTGAGAAAGTAACCGGAAAGCCGCTGCAGTTCAGCTATTTCCTGGACTATGCCCGCGGGAAGTTCCTATAGGAGCAAGGCTCGCTGCGCTCGCGTTAATCTGGTTCAGGATTTTATGATGGGAAGGATTATCAGGATTTTTTATTAAGATAGACAGCGATTTTCGTGAAGATAGCTTGAAGCGCTATCTTCACGAGGATACTATGCAGGCCGATAAGTGTGAGCAACAATTCCGCCAGGGAAATCCTTCGCATCAACCAGTTTCAGGTCGAACGGCTTTGCGGCGCCTGTGAAGATCGGCAGGCCTGCGCCTAACATGATCGGATGGATCGCCAGGTGGTATTCATCGATGAGACCTGTACCTATCAGGCTGCGCATGAAACCGGCGCCGCCCAATGCAACAATCGGCTTTCCAGCTTCTTGTTTCAGTTGTTTGATACTTTCAGCGAGATCGCCGTCGAAGACCAGCGGCTTTGCCCAGGAGCCGGCCGCAGCTGAAGCATCGCCGGCTGATACTTTAAACCCTTTTTGGGTAAATACGGCTTTGGGGATTTCGTTCATCGGCGCGGCAAAAGGCCCTGTTGCGGTAGGCCAGTAAGGCGCCATGTTCTCAAACGATTTTCTGCCCATAATGATCAGGCTGGACTCCGCAATCCGCTCAACGCTCCAGGCTCTCGAACCTTCGTCCGAACTCTTGAAAACCCAATCCTGCTCTCCATTGGGGCCGCCAACAAAACCGTCGACCGACATCGACATCTTCATAATCAGCTTGCGCATAAGTGAAAGATTTATTTCAAAAATAAGCTATCCCCAATAGCGGCGTAAGACCAATAAATGCCAAAGATCAGGGGAGATTACGCCATACCACTCCATTCAAAAAATCCTGATAAATCCTTTCCATCATAAAATCCTGCATCCAATTTATGCGAGCGCAGCGAGCCTTTGCCCCCACGCTACTTCGCCAGAAAGTTGATAAACAACTCATTCCCGCTTCTTGCCGGATGAGAATTATAGCAGGGCTCGAATGTCTTAAAAGTGAACCACGGAGCAAATAACTGCGTGTATTCCTGTGCGTTACCTCCGAAAGGCGGACCGGCATGCGCAAATTCACGATTGAACAGTACCCCCGCCAGATGCCCGCCGGACCTGATCAACCCGTGCATATGCTGCACATAACTTTCCCGCAGGGAGGGTGATATTGCACAAAAAAATGTTTGCTCCAGCACGATGTCATAAGTACCCTGATGCTGAAAAAAATCTTCTTCCAATATCCTTATACCGCTGCCAGCAAAGGCCTGCTGCAGGCGCTCCACCACCACCGGCGCAATATCCAGCACCGTTACGTGTTGAAAACCTTGCTGTTGCAGGTAAGCAGCCTCATAACTGTTGCCGCCACCGGGAATGAGTATACGAAGCTGGCGGTCCCTCAGTTGATCAATGTAGGCGCGCAAAGGTGGCGACACCTGCCCCATATCCCAACCAGTTTCGCCTTTCAGGTACCGCTCATTCCAATATTGGCTATCCATATCGGTATTCATAATTTAATGGAGATAATATCGTGAAAGTAGTATTTTTAGACTTTAGAATGCACCTATGAAAAAATGCCTGTAAAGGCATAGCCAATGCCAATGAAAAACCTGCAACAATATCCCTGGATGTTCGTCAGCCGATTTGCCGGCTGCTTGTTTTTTCTGTTTGCTTTTTTGGGAAGAACCGCTGCGCAGAATGTGACCATTGCTGCTGACAAAACCAGCGACTGCCCGCCCTTCACGGTGCAATTCACCGGCACGGCCGATCCCGGCTACACCAGCTTCGATTGGGATTTCGGCGTAGGCGCTCATGTCAACGACAAGCTCTCTCCTCAAAGAACTTTTCTCACGCCGCAGGTGTATCATGTTACCCTGTCGGTAGTATATCCCACGGGAACGGTTACACGCTCCATTGATATCACAGTACATAACAAGCCCACTGTCAATTTTCAGGCGCCGCTCACTGCCGGCTGCGTGCCTTTTACTACCAGCTTTTCGGATATGTCCACACCTGGCGATGGCAGCATCAAAAGCATCGACTGGGATTTCGGCGATGGCAGCGGCGCAAGCGGCGGCAATGTTACGCACCAGTTCAAAACCGCCGGTACGTATAATGTGGTGAGCATTGTTACCAACAGCTTCGGTTGCAGAAGCAACAGCCAGCCCGTGCCTATCAAAGTACAGGATGCGCCACAGCCCACTTTCACGGCCGACAAAACACAAAGTTGCAGCGCACCGCTCACTGTCACCTTTTTCAACACCACTGTCAATACCAGCACCGATCCATACACCTATCAATGGGATTATGGCGATGGCGCCACTGGCACAAGTAACGTACACACCTATACGAAAGCAGGAAAATATACCGTTGTGCTCACGGCCACTACCAGCGCCAATTGCACTGCGCCAGCTACCAAAACGGATTACATCGTCATCGAAAATGTGAAGCCTTCCTTCACTAGCGATGCGGCCTGCACCGGCCAGGATATCCATTTCAAGAATACGACGCAACCCGTGCCTACCAGCGCCAAATGGACCTTTGACGACGGTACCACGCAAACCGGCATCGACGCTGTAAAACAACTGCCAGCCGGCGATCATACCGTGCAACTGGACGTGATGCTGGATAACTGTTCCGCCACTGTCACACAAACGGTGCATGTAGTGCCTGCTCCTGTTATCAATCCTGTGGCTACGCCTGTGAGTTCCTGCAAAGTGCCCTTTACTACCCAGTTCAATGCCAATGCGGCGAATGCTACCAGCTGGCAATGGAATTTCGGCGATGGCAATACGTCCACGCTGCAAAACCCTTCACATACTTATAGCGCAGCCGGCGCTTACAATGTTTCATTAACGGCAACTAACGGTAACATATGTACGAAAACAGTCAACCTGCCGGGATACATCAATATTGTGCTACCGCAGGTAACCATACAACCCAGCGCCAATGTAGGTTGTTTGCCGCTGCCGGTGGACTTTTCCGCCCTTACTAATCTCACAGAACCTGTTGCCTCCTGGCAGTGGGACTTTGGTGATGGCGGCACTTCTACACAAGCCGCACCGCAACACATTTATACTACGCAAGGCACTTTTACGGTCTGGCTGAAGATCACTTCTGCCTCCGGCTGCGAAGGCCTTGCCACTACCGTTGTGCGCACCGGCGCCTTGCCGGTAGTGGATTTCACGGCTACGCCATTGAAATCATGCGCCATCGACCCCATCCAGTTTACCAATCTTTCCACACCCAGAGGGAACGCCTGGACCTGGATATTCCCCGATGATAACAGCACAGAAACCGTAGAGAATCCGAACCATAAATTCGGACAGATCGGAAAACATACCGTTACACTGATCGTGGATAACAATGGTTGTACGAACACGCTGACCAAAAAAGATTATGTGGTGATCATGCCGCCTATCGCGCGGTTCAATACCGCGCCGGATTGCGCAGACCCTTACCACCGCAAGTTTACAGACAATTCAGATTTTGGCGCCGACCCTACCCTGCCTAAAAAGTGGACCTGGGATTTTGGCGATGGCAACACGTCCAATGTGCAAAGCCCGGATCATCAATATGCTAAAACCGGCATCTACCAGGTGACCCTGACTGTTGATAACAGCCTTTGTACATCTACCTTAAAACAATCTGTCAATATCATCGATGAAAAGCCGGTGATACACGGCGACCAGGCCAATATCTGCCTGGGCAATAAACTCAATGTGACGCTGGACCCGCTGAACCCGGGTAATATCAACGAATACCTGTGGAACTGGGGAGATGGACAAACAGATGATCTGCAGGGCAATAGTTTTGATCCCGCAAAAGGGATGTCTCATCAATATAACAAAACAGGCATCTTCAATATCTCTCTTACTATCACTGATAAAAACGGTTGTACACGTACCGCTCCCACCATCGCTGTTACAGTCAATGGCGCTACGCCTGATTTTGATTTTTCGGGCAGACTGTGTAAAGGAGACACCCTCACGTTTACAGATAAATCAACAGTGAATGCAGGCAATCAGATTGTGAAATGGACCTGGAACTTCGGCGATGGCAGTACGCCAGAAATCGCTACCACACAGCCTTTGAACACAAAACACGCCTATACTAACCCGAACGACTATACGGTAACGCTTACTACGCTGGATCAATTCAGCTGCCCGGTAGCTGTGCAAAAAACGGTTCATTTCGATAAGTTGCAGGCCAACTTTATGGTACCGGTAAATATTGCCTGTTTGCACCAGCCATTCACATTTGTGGATCAATCCTCCGGCACTATTACCAGCTATGCCTGGGACTTTGGCGATGGCACCACCGGCGCCGGCGCAAGGCCTTCGAAGGTATATAACACGCCGGGCACTTACAATGTAACGCTCACCGTTACTAACGCCAACGGATGTACGGACCAGATCACCAAACCCAGCGTGCTCCGCGTGCCCGATCCCAAGGCCGTTTTCACGATCCCTGCCAATTTGCAGCCTTGTCCGCCAGTGAAAGTGCAGTTCACCAATACGTCTTCCGACTATATCAAAGCTGCCTGGGATTTCGGCGACAATGGCACCTCCACGAAAAATGACCCGGACGTGCACATCTACACCAGGGCCAAAACATATACCGTTACGCTCATCGTATATGCTGAAGGCGGATGTGCCGATACCGCGCGACAATCGCTCACCATCAAAGGGCCGGACGGCACTATCAACACTACGCCTACTACCGGCTGCGTGCCGCTGAATGTAGTGGTAACAGCCAATGCCGTCAAAACCAGCAGCTACAGCTGGGATTTCGATGATGGTATTGTAGCTACCACCACTGTTCCCACATCTCCCGGTCACACCTATACGAAAGCAGGTATCTATTATCCGCGTGTAACGCTTACAGATGACCAGGGCTGTTCCGTACCTGTATTGAGTACAGACAAGATCATCGTAGATCAGGCTGTTGCTGATTTTACGGTAGACAATACACAGGCCTGCGGCGGCGGTATCATCACCTTTAAAAATAACAGCAAAACATTAACGAAAGATTCGCTGGCACTGGATTTCAAGAGTGCGTGGGATTTTGGCATGCCTGGCGATCCGGCCAATAATGCCAGCACTACAGATGGCCGCTTCAATTACACCGTACCTGGTACCCACCAGGTAACACTGAAGATCAACAGCGCCTATAATTGCCCGGCACAAAAAACATTGCCGGTAGTGATACCGCCACAGCCCCAGGCCGTGATCGCCCCGATACCGGCCCTCTGCGCCGTTGGCGACGTGCAGCTCAGCGGCAGCGATAAACAAAATCTTCCTGGTACAAAGTGGTCCTGGACGCTGGGCAACGGCCAGCAGTATAGCGTACAAAACCCGCCTGTGCTCCATGTGAACCAGGTGGGCGCCATTCCTGTAACGCTCACGGTTACCAATGGCGATGGTTCCTGCCCCAGCACGGCCACATCCAACATCGTTGTAAACCCGATACCGGCATTGGCCCCATCGCCCGCTACCGCCAACATCTGCCGTGGCGCGGGTTTACAGCTGATGGCCAACAGCACCCCCGATGTGAAAGTTAGCTGGACGAACTACAATATCTCCGATCCTGCCAGTCAAACGCCGGTGGTAAAACCGGATATCGACACCATGTACAAAATAGTGGCTACTAACGCTTACAACTGTACGAATATGGCGGCTGTAAAAGTCAGCGTGGTGCAGCCTTTCCACATCTATGCGCAAGACCAGGAGATCTGCGCCGGCCAAAGCATACAAATGAATGCCGGCGGCGCCATGCACTACCGCTGGATACCCGCCCGCGGCCTCAATCGCGACGATATTCCCAACCCTGTGGCCAGCCCTGCGGGCAATATCACCTACCAGGTAGTAGGCTGGGATGATAACGGCTGTTTTGCTGACACTGCGCTCGCTCGCGTTTTCGTTCGTCCTGCACCTGTTATCAAGGCAGGACCAAGTGTTACCGTACCCACTGGCACCGTGGTGCCCATCAATGCGCAAGGCAGTAACGACATCGTCCGCATTCAGTGGACGCCCGCCACAGACCTGAGTTGCACGGACTGCCTAACGCCAACGGCTATACCGAAATCCGATATCACCTACCTGGTATCTGTGGTGAACCAGTGGGGATGCACCAGTTCTGATGAGATCAGCATCAAACTGATATGTAGCTCCAGCATGCTGTTCATTCCTAATACCTTCTCTCCCAATGGCGACGGACAGAATGATATTTTCTACATCAGGGGCAAAGGCGTACAAACCGTGCGGGTGTTCCGGATATTCAACCGCTGGGGGCAGATGGTGTTTGAGCGGGCCAACTTTAATACCGATGACCCCACTTTCGGCTGGGATGGCCGGTTCAAGGGCAATCCGCTCAACCCCGATGTATTTGTGTACTATGCCGAAGTGGTGTGCGACAAAGGAGAAGTATCCATTCTCAAAGGCAATATTACTTTGCTGAGATAAAGTTTTCCAGCCGCCAATAGCCGCTGGAAAAATGGATAGCTGTATAAAATATATATAAATTTCGTTAATTTGTGCTTTCAAACAGTCAATGGAAAACCTGTCCAACCTATGAAATATCTACAGGCAAAGTGTTTACGGGCATTGCTGCTCCTGTTAGCCCTTATACCAGCTGAAGCGGCTTTGTCGCAGCAGGCAGGTTTTAACTATACTGCATCTCCTGCCAATCTCTGTGCTCCCGTAACGATCACATTTCAGAATACCTCTACCAGCGGCGCTATCAGCTATAGTTGGGATTTCGGCGATGGCCGCACCTCTCACGACGTATCCCCGCAGATCACCTACAGCAGCGGCGGACCGAAGAAGGTGACGCTTACCGTGCAATATAGCAGCGGCGCCAGCACCTATTGGCGCGACTTTGTAGCCGGCAGCACGCCTGTAGTGGATTTCAACGCCAATGTAACGCAAAGCTGCAAACCATATACCGCCAACTTCACGGATCTTACGCCTGGCGCCGTATCGCATACCTGGGATTTTGGAGATGGCAGCGCACCCGTTACCACTGATCAAACCACGATCTCGCATTCCTATGCAAGTGCCGGTAAATTCAGCGTTACGCTCACTGCCGCCAATATCAATGGTTGCGCTTCTTCCTTATCTAAAAATAATTATATCAACGTATCCCTTCCGGATATTACGATGAGCGGGCCGGTATCCGGCTGCGTGCCTTATACTGCTTCGTTTTCCGCTTCTTCCACCAACACGGTGAACGACCCGGTATTGTCTTATAAATGGGATTTTGGAGATGGAAATTCACAGGTCACTAACACCGGTTCCGTTACCCATAACTACGCGCAAACCGGCACTTATAGTGTAGGCCTTACCGTTACCACCCAGCAACAATGTACCGTTACCAAAACGTTCGACAAACTGGTACATACCGGCAACCCGCCGTCCAACGTAAGTTTCAGCGTATCGCCTACCAGCACCTGCACCGGCGACCCGGTAAGGCTGCTGGCCAATGCCAACTATGTAGATACCTACAGTTGGGACTTTGGCGACGGCGCTCAACTCGATACTTCCAGCAACGATATTAAACATGCTTTCAACGCCAACGGCACGCTTACCGTAAAGATGAAAGCTGGCAGCAATGGCTGCTATACTAGCGCTCCGCCAGCCATGGTGACCATTTCCGGGCCAGTATCGAAGTTTTCGTTTGTGCGTTCCTGTACGGATAAAAGCCAGTTCATCTTCACCAATAATTCCACCAACACCACCGCTCAAAGTACCTACGAATGGGACTTTGGCGATAACTCCCCGCTGGTATTCACTAAAGATGCCGTACATAATTACACTACGCCCGGCAAATACACCGTGAGGCTTACAGTGAGAGAAAACGGCGGCCCCTGCAACCACAGCAGCTTTCAGACCTTGCAATATTTCAAGGCCGACTTCACCACCGGCGTAAGTACCGTCTGCCGCGGCAGCAAGGTAACCTATGAAGTGCTCAATGTGCCGCTCACCCTCGTGGCCAGCTACACCTGGAACCTCGGTGATGGCACCTCCTACAATACTACCTTACAAAGCTATACGAAAACATGGCAAAGCACCGGCACCTTTCACGATCAGCTGGTGATCCATTATAACGATCCAGCCTACTGTGATGATGTGGTGGATAAGCCGGGCAATATCTCCATCATGGCGCCACAGGCCGATTTCAACACCAGTGGTAACAACTGCGCAGGCCAGCCGGTCAACTTTGTGAATACTTCTGTTACTTCACCGAATACACCTATCACCAATTACAGCTGGGATCTTGGCAACGGCCTTTCGTCTGCTTCGCAAACACCGCCACCCACTAAATACACGGCTTCCGGCGGTTATAACGTGAAACTGGTGATCACCGATGCACGCAATTGCATGGACTCTATCACCAAAGCTATTAACGTCAATCCCACGCCTTTCATACGCGTCAGCAGCACGCAGTCGAAGATATGCGAAGGCGCCAGCACCACGCTGAATGCGCTTTCCGATGGCACGGTGCAATGGCTTTCCAACAACAATATCAGCTGCGTATTTTGTAACACCCCTACCGTATCGCCGGTGGCCAATGCGCGTTATATCGCGCAGGCCTCTAACGCCAACGGATGTACGATGTTGGACTCCGCGGACATCAGCGTAGTGCCGAAAGCCAACCTCACTGTGAGCAAAGACACCATGGTGTGCTATGGCAGCTCAGTGAAATTGCGTGCCGCCGGCGCCGCTTTCTACAACTGGACACCGGTAGATGGCCTTACTAACAATACCATTGCAGAACCGATCACCACACCGTCAAAAGATATCACTTACCAGGTAACCGGTACCAATGATCCGATGTGTCCCGCCGCCGGGCCGCTGTCTGTCAACATTTCTGTGAAACCGGTGCCCAGCGTAGACCCCGGCAAAGATCAAACAGTTACCGTAGGCACCATCGTGAAACTCGCGGCCACCGGCAGCACCGATATTGTGAAGTGGCAATGGTCGCCCACCGATTATCTCGACTGCCCCACCTGCCCGCTCGTAACGGCCGCCGTGCGCAAGCCGATCACCTATAGCGTTACCGGAACTAACGCTTACGGGTGTACGAAAAGTGGCGTCGTGAATGTAGATCTCATCTGCAACACCGATGTAGTGTTCATTCCGAATACCTTCAGCCCTAATGGCGACGGGCAGAATGACATTTTTTATCCTCGAGGGAAAGGGATCAGGTTCATTAAGTCCTTCCGCATCTTTAACCGTTGGGGACAGGAAGTATATCACCGGGAACAGATCAATATAGACGATGTAAGCGCTGGCTGGAACGGCAATTTCAACGGAAAGCCGCAACCATCAGATGTGTACATCTACTTCATAGAAGCATATTGCGACACGAACGAATTTTTCCAGCTGAAAGGCAACGTAACATTACTCAGATAATCTTTTAACCTGGCCAACATGAAAACGATCTACCGCATCCTGATGTTGCTCGTCTGCCTCGCAAGCGCACCTGAACTGTTTGCGCAGGATATACACCTTTCCCAGTTCTATGAAACGCCTATCCTACGTAACCCCGCGCTGATAGGCATTTTCAACGGTGACGTGCGTATACAGGCCGTATACCGCAACCAGTGGAACAGTGTTACTATCCCTTACCAAACCGGTACCCTCAGCGGTGAACTTAAATTTCCTGTAGGCAGGAGCAACGATTATGTAACAGCGGGTATGCAATTCACATACGATCGTGCCGGCACCTCTAAATTGCAGTCTACACAAGTGTTTCCGGCCATCAACTATCATAAGTCGCTGAGTGAGGATAAGAGTAGTTTCCTCTCATTGGGCTTTATGGGCGGCTTTGTACAGCGCCAGTTCGATCCCACCAACATGACGTTCAACAACCAATACACCAATGGCCGTTTCGATCCGGCGGCGGCCACCGGCGAAGAAGGCCGCCTGGCGCTGAAAGGCTACAGCTACCTGGATGCCGGTGTGGGCCTGAGTTACAACAGTGTGATCCGGGAAGATATCAACTACTATATCGGGGTGGGATATTATCATTTCAACCGCGCCAAAGTGTCTTTCTACAAAGACAACAGCATACAGCTAGAGCCCAAACTTACATTCAACGCAGGCATTACCTTTCCTGCCGCGGAACGTGTAAAAGTAATTGCAGAATACAATCAGTTGCACCAGGGCACTTATTCCGAATATATTGGCGGCGCCATGATCGGCTACGGCCTGCTCAACGAAGGCCTGGAATCCACCAGGGGTGTGTATGGCGGCCTTTTCCTCCGCTGGAACGATGCCATCATCCCTACCATCAAACTGGATATGGACAAATACGAAGTGTCGATGAGCTATGATACCAATATTTCCAAGTTGCGCACGGCCAGTCAAACCTTTGGGGGCTTCGAGATATCACTCGTATTCAAAGGTTTCCTGAATAGCAGGAACAGCACGCTGGAGAGTGTGAACTGTCCACGTTTTTAATAAACGTTGATTATCAACAACTTATCAAAAGCGTTAAAATTTACATAAAAAAGACGGCAGGTCTAACAAAATGGCTTGTCGTTTGTTAAATTTACTGGGGAGACGATATTGTGTATCTGACAAACAAAAATTAGGAAATATTTGAAAAAAATTCTATCTTTATAATACTATGTGGAAGACCTCTACCCTCATTCTTACAATAGTTTTTAGCCTCATTACCCTTGTCGGAAAGGCTCAAAGCGATAGGAACCTACCTAATCAGGACGGGGGAAGTAAGGTCGTGAAATTATATCCCAACCCGGCAACAACTACTATCTACTTCGAAATTCAACCGCAACAACATACTAACGACCGCACCTACGATCTTATTGTGTATAATTTTTTAGGTAAAAAAATGGAACAGTTAAAAGGTATCAGCAACAGAACGCCGCTGAACCTGGATAACTACTACAGCGGGCTGTATATCTACCAACTCAGGGACCAGCGCGGTAACCTGATAGAATCCGGCAAATTCAATGTGGTCAAGTAAGTATAAAAGATAATGAACGAAAGGCTGTTTCTGATCAGAAACAGCCTTTCGTTTTTTAATGATTTCTTCTCTTTTTATGAGCCTCATTTAACATCCCCACACAAGGCTTATAAATCTTTTTTATATTGTTTTAGATTCCATGGCAGTGAACAATGATTTATTTTATTCCGCGCTTTCCCACAAGTATCATCCAATAAACAAATGACGATCGCTAGAAGACAATTTCTGAGGAATATCGGTCTTACTATGGCCGGCACAGTAACACTGCGTCTGCCCGCGCTGGGCCAGGCAAGCCGGTTACTGCTCCATAAACAACCGGATGCAGCCTGGATAGCATCCCTGTATGAAAGAGGGCAAGCCACCACTTATTTCAAGCGTAAAAATGAATTGCAATATATCGGTATGCCGGTAGGCGGTATCCTCTGCGGCACCGTGTATCTCGGCGGCGATGGCCGCCTCTGGCTCTGGGATATCTTCAATAAAAACCAGGAAGGCATTGAGCCGAAAGAAGTGCCATGGAATAACCCGGTGCTTAACGAAGGAAAGAAAGTACGCTCCCGCGATGGCGCCTGCTATATCCAGCCTTCGAAAGATATACGTCCGCTCGATCAGGGCTTTGCCCTCTCGCTCACCTGCGGCCGGCAACATATCCTGCGCCGCCTGGATGAAGCCAGCTGGCCGGAGATCAGCTTTGAAGCCACCTACCCGATAGCCACCATCCCTTATATCGATCCGGCATTGCCGGTAACCGTAACACTGGAAGCCTTCTCTCCCTTCATCCCCCTGAATGAAGATGACTCCGGGTTGCCCGTCACCATTCTCTCCTATGAAATTAAAAACACCGGCAAAGTGCCGGTACAAGCCACTTTGATAGGATGGCTCGAAAATAAAACAGCCATATCATCCGCTAAAAATGATATACATGAAAGAGTGAACACTGCTATGCGCAGCAGTAAATGGAGTGGCGTTATGTGCAGCGTACGCAACAAGAGTGGCGATGATCCCGCATTGCTGCAACAACCCGACCACGGGAATATGTGCATCGCCGCACTTGACAGCAAAGCGGCGATGGACACGGATTTCCAGGCAACTAACCTCGCTTTGCGCCATTACGCACAAACGGTTACGAAAGAGATATCTGCTACACTGACTGCATCAACATCGCTTTCACAGGAGATACTACCGGGAAAGGCTATACGAAATAATTTTGCGATCAGCTGGTACTTTCCGAATCTTCATTTTAAAGGAATACAGGGAGAAGGAAGATATTATGCCAACCGCTTTGCCGATGCTGCCGCAGTGATCGATTATGTAGCTACGCACTATGAAAGCCTCTCCGGGCAAAGCCGCCAGTGGAAAGACACCTGGTATGACGCCACCTTGCCCTGGTGGTTCCTGGAACGTACTTTCCTCAATATCTCCACACTAGCCACCACCACCGCGCACCGCTTCCGCTCCGGCCGCTTCTATGCGTGGGAAGGCGTAGGTTCCTGCGAAGGCACCTGCACGCATGTATGGCAATATGCACAGGCGGTAGGCCGCATCTTCCCCGCACTGGAAAGGGACACACGCCAGCGGGTGGACCTCGGCATCGCGCAGATGGCCGACGGCGGCATCCTGTTCCGCGGCGAAGCAGAAAAGCGCCCCGCCATCGACGGACAAGCAGGCACCGTATTGCGCATCTACCGCGAACACCAGATGAGCAAAGACAATACCTTCTTACAACATAACTGGCCCAACATCAAAAGGGCTACACAGTTCATCATCCAACAGGACCGCAACGGCGATGGCATGGAAGATACTCCCATGGAAAATACGCTCGATGCCGTATGGGATGGTGAGATCGCGTGGATCGTAGGCCTCTGCATCGCGGCCGTGAAAGCCGGGCAACTGATGGCGGAAGAAATGAACGACACCGATTTCGCCGCAACCTGCAAATCCTATGTGGACAAGGGCCGCAGCAATATGGAATCGCAATTGTTCAATGGCGAATACTTCATTCATCAACCGGATAAAGTGAAAGGACGCTCCGTGATCGGCTCTTATAATACCTGTCATATTGATCAGGTTTATGGCCAGAGCTGGGCATTCCAGGTAGGTATGGACCGCGTGCTGGATAAAGCAAAAACAAAATCGGCATTGCAGGCGCTCTGGAAATACAATTACATGCCTGACGTGGGGCCTTTTGAAGCAAAGCACCAGGGCTGGCGCCCCTACGCGCTTCCAGGCGAAGCCGGTATGGTGATGAACACCAACCCCAAAAATGAAGCATATCCTTTCGGAGTGAAAGATGCCTGGCAGCTGGGCTACTTCTTTGAATGCATGACCGGCTTTGAGCACCAGGTAGCCTCGCATATGATGGCCGAAGGCATGACCGAAGAAGCCCTCACGCTTACCAAAGCGGTGCACGACCGCTATCATGCCGCCAAGCGCAACCCATTCAATGAAATAGAATGCAGCGATCACTATGCCCGCGCCATGGCCAGCTATGGCACATTTGTG
Source organism: Chitinophaga vietnamensis (assembly GCF_902167635.1). Classification (GTDB taxonomy): domain Bacteria; phylum Bacteroidota; class Bacteroidia; order Chitinophagales; family Chitinophagaceae; genus Chitinophaga; species Chitinophaga vietnamensis. Next base: position 637,054 of record NZ_CABHMS010000001.1, on the reverse strand, counting down.
ACCGCCTGCGGGTTCCGCTACCATGGCCCTAAAGGAGAGATCGGATTTGCACCGGCCTTTCATAAAAATGATTTCCGCGCACCCTTTGTTACGGCAGAAGGCTGGGGCACTTACTCACAGCAGGTATCGGGGCAGCGGCAACAGCACGCGCTCGCGTTGAAGTACGGCACCTTGCGTTTGCAAACATTCCGCTTCCCGGTGGGAAATGCCCGCAGGGCGAGCGTAAGCGTCGACAATAAAAATATCGCCGCCACTTCCCGGAAAGAGAACGGCGAGTTGATCATACAACTGGACAGGCCTGTGCAGATAACAGCAGGTCAATCTTTTCACCTTTTACTCACCTGATACCATGCGCCGATATTTTCATATAGCCGTTACCGTTATCATGCTGTTTGCCTGTCAGCAAGCGCCGCAAAAGGCCGCCGAGAGCTGGCAATCGCAGGTAGACAGCCTGCTTCCGCTGCTGGGTCACCGCAACTGGATCATTGTGGCTGATAAGGCTTTCCCGCTGCAATCGTCCGCCGGCATCATCTATCTCAATACCAATTCCACTGTACCGGCAGTAACGCAATACGTGATAGCGCAGCTCAATGCAGGCACGCATGTAAGTCCTGTTCTCTATACAGATAAAGAACTTTCCTTTGTACCGGATGCAGGCCCCTACCGCGATTCGCTGCAAGCCGTACTGAAAGGCCACAGCGTGCAATCGCTCCTGCACGATTCCGTGTTTGCAAAAATGGATAAGACAGCATCACTGTTCAAGGTGCTGGTGTTGAAAACCAATACCACAGTGCCTTATTCTTCTGTATTTATCAACCTGGATTGTAAATATTGGAGCCCGGAGAAAGAGCAGCGGCTCAGGGAACAGTTAAACAATAAATAATTATTTGGTTATTTGATTATTTGGATATTTAGATATTTAGGTTCAAAGAAGATCTTCCTTGAACCTAAATATCTAAATATCCAAATAATCAAATAACCAAATAATTATTTATTGTACTTCTACTATCAAGAATTTCAGATAGGTGGTATTTTCGATATTCCACATGATCGGGTGATCTTGTGCCTGCGTTTGGAAAGTGACCTGGCGCAGTTTCTTTTTAGCGTCTTTAGCGGCCATATCGATGATCTCGAGGAACATGGAAGGCGGCACCAGGTTGGTGCAGGAGGCTGTAACGAGGAACCCGCCGGGCTTTAGCAGCTTCATACCACGCAGGTTGATCTCTTTATAACCGGTGATGGCCTTCTGGATATTTTCACGGCTTTTGGTAAATGCAGGCGGATCGAGGATCACCACATCGAATTTCTTTTCTTCGCGGGTCCATTGTTTCAGCTGGTCGAAAGCATTTACAGCCTGGAACTGGCATACATCCTGTAGTTTGTTGAGCTCCGCATTACGGCGGGCGGTGTTCACGGCATGTTCGGAAATATCGAGCCCCAATACACTCTTTGCACCGTAGTGGCCGGCATGGCAGGAGAAAGTACCGGTATAGCAGAATGCTTCCAGCACGTCTGCGCCTTTAACGATATGCTGGATAGCACGGCGGTTGTCCTGCTGATCGAGGAAGTAGCCCGTTTTCTGGCCATTCACTACGTCTACATGGAATTTCAGGCCGTTTTCATTGATGATCACATTGGTATCGAAAGGTGCGCTGAGAAAGCCTTTTTGCTGGGGCAGGCCTTCGAGTTCCCGCACGGGCACATCGTTGCGTTCATAGATACCTTTGGGAGAGAATATTTTGTTGAGCGCATCTACGATGGCGCCTTTCCATTTATCCATTCCGAGCGACAGTGTTTGCAGCACGAAGTGGTCATTGAATTTATCGATGATGAGGGCGGGCATTTCATCTGCTTCACCGAATACGAGGCGGCAGTTTTCCACGTAGCCGAGCTTCTGGCGGTATTCCCAGCATTTGAGCAGGCGGCGGTAGAAAAACTCGTCGTTGATCATTTCATTCTTATCGCGGGTGAGCAGGCGTACCAGTATCTGCGACTGAGGGTTGATGTAACCCCTCCCCACAAAGAAGCCCTGGTGGGTGAATACGTCCACGATGTCTCCGGCGTTCACGGGGCCGTCTATCTCACCCACTTCATTGCCAAAAACCCATGGATGGCCCTGTAGTACCCTGTTCTGTATTTTTTTCTTTAAAAAAACCTTTGTCATTTATTGCATTTGGATTTGCAAAGGTACGGGATTAGCAATGAAATATCCTGCCTAATTGTCACCGAACAGGCGCTTGGCAAAGTAATTGACTGGGGTATCTTTGCAGATTAATCATTACAACTATGACAGAAAACCAAAAAGACATGCATAACAACGGAAAAGCTAAGCAGGGCAGTGAAAACGAGCAAAGCATGCCGGATATCAATACTGATGAGAACGTGAGCGGTACTTCGCATATGAATGATGAACTGGAAGAATCTGGAGAACTGGAAAAGAAGGAACAGGAGCTGAATGAATTGCGTGATAAATATCTGCGCTTGCAGGCGGAGTTCGACAATTTCCGCAGGCGTACGGCCAAAGAGAAGATTGAGCTGATGCAAACAGCCAGCAAGGAAGTAATCTTATCTTTGCTGGATGTGCTGGACGACAGCGAGCGGGCGGCCAAACAGATGGAAACTGCTACTGATCTGGACGCCGTGAAAGATGGCACCAGCCTGGTGTTTGGCAAACTGAAAAACGCCCTGACAGCCAAAGGGCTGAAAGAGATGGAGAGCCTCCATACGGATTTCAACCCCGATCTGCACGATGCTATTACTGAAATCCCTGCACCTACCCCGGATCTGGAAGGTAAAGTGCTGGACGTATTGCAAAAAGGCTACTACCTCAATGACAAATTGATCCGTCATGCCAAGGTGGTAGTAGGCAAATAAAAAAATGACGATGTGGCATACTTTGCAACATTCGCCTATGCTGACAAAGACGGAAAAACAATATTTTTTACCGAATTAAAGCCCCGCATGCGGGGCAATAAGTTTTTTTATAATGTCTACCAAGAGAGATTATTACGAAATACTGGTTGTTGCTAAAACGGCTTCACAGGATGAGATCAAGAAGGCTTACCGCAAAGTGGCCATGCAGTACCATCCTGACCGTAATCCCAATAACAAAGAGGCGGAAGAGAAATTCAAGGAAGCCGCCGAAGCCTATGAGGTATTGAGCGACCCCGATAAGCGGGCCCAGTACGACCGTTTCGGCCATGCCGGCGTAAATGGCCGTGGTGGCGGATTTGGAGGCGGCGGCATGAATATGGACGATATTTTCTCCAATTTCGGTGACATTTTCGGTGACGACCTTTTCGGCAGCTTCTTCGGCGGCGGTGGCAGAGGCGGCGGCGGAAACCGCCGTGGACGCGGCACCCGCGGCTCTAACCTGCGTGTGAAGATCCGCCTTACCTACGAAGAAATCGCCAAAGGCGCCAACAAAAAGATCAAAGTAAAAAAATATGTGCCCTGCCAGCACTGCGGCGGCCTCGGCGCAAAAGATAAAAATGCATTCCAGACCTGCGGCACCTGCGGCGGATCCGGACAGGTAAGGAAAGTAACACAAACCTTCCTCGGACAAATGCAGACCGTTACCACCTGCCCCACCTGCCATGGCGAAGGACAAACCATCACCAGCAAATGTGGCCACTGTAAAGGAGAAGGCCGCATGTATGGCGAAGAAACCGTGAGCATCGACATCCCGGCAGGCGTACAGGAAGGCATGCAGCTCAGCATGAGCGGCAAAGGCAACGCCGGCGAAAGAGGCGGCGCACCCGGCGACCTCCTCATCCTCATTGAAGAGGAACCACACCCGGAACTGCAACGCGATGGCCTCAATGTGGCGTACGATCTCTACATCTCCTTTCCCGACGCCGTTTACGGCACACAGGTAGAAGTACCCACCATCGATGGTAAAGCAAAGATCAAAATACCCGCAGGCACACAAAGCGGCAAGATATTCCGCCTCAAAGGCAAAGGCTTCCCGTCTGTCAACTCCTACGAAAAAGGGGATCAGCTGATCCACGTTAACGTATGGACTCCTCAGCATATCTCTGCCGAAGAGAAAGACATGCTCGACAAATTACAGGCGTCTGAAAACTTCAAACCAAATCCCGAAAAATCCGAAAAAGGATTCTTCGAAAAAGTCAGAGACATATTTAGTTGATTGGGTTATTTGTTTATTTGATCATTTTGATGGGAGAATTTATGAATGGGAGAATGTGAGAATTTATAGGGATACCAAGTCTCACCACAAATTCTCACATGCTCCCATTCTCACATTCATAAATCCTCCATGGACGGCAAACTGCAGATGTTCGAGAACCGGCTCACCAAAGTATTCCGGCACATTTCCAAGATCGCCAAACGGCAACACATCACCTGTTACCGGGTGTATGATGATGATATCCCCGAGTTTCCTTTCAGTATAGAAATTTATGAAGACCATGCCTACGTGGCCGAATATCACCGTAAACACGGCATGGAAGAAGAAGCCCATGAAGCATGGCTGGATACCTGCCTGGAAACCATCAGCAAAGTGCTGAACATCCCGCCGGGAAATATCTGGGTGAAACAACGCCAGCGCAAAGAGAACAGGCAAAGCCAGTACGAAAAACTCAGCGCCGAAAGCCGCGCCATGACTGTACACGAAGCCGGCCTGCAATTCAAAATCAATCTCTCCGACTATCTCGATACCGGCCTTTTCCTCGACCACCGCGTTACACGCAGCATGGTAAGGGAAGAAGCGAAAGATAAAAAAGTGCTGAACCTCTTCTGCTATACCGGCTCCTTTTCCGTGTATGCAGCCGCAGGCGGCGCTTCACATGTCACCTCTGTTGATCTTTCTAAAACATACCTGGCCTGGGCAGAAGAAAATGCACGACTCAACAACCAGGATATGCGTAAGCACGAATTTGTGCATGCAGACGTATTACAATATCTCGATACCCTTAAACTTAATACCTACGATCTTGTGATCGTAGATCCGCCCACCTTCAGCAATAGCAAGCGCATGAAGGATTTCCTGGATATACAGCGCGATCACGCAGAGATGCTCAACAAAATTTTACTGGCTACCAAAAAAGATGGCGTAGTGTATTTCAGTAATAACTACCGCCGTTTTGCGCTGGAAACAGAAAAGATCAATGCGTCCTCCATCAAGGATATCACTAATCAAACCTTGCCTTTCGATTTTCAGCAGAAGATGATCCGCAAGTGTTACCGCCTGATCAAGTAGTTTATAATTTCGCTTTTTTGACCATCTTCACCATCTTCAGAAACTCTTGCCGGTAGCCGCCTTTATCGGCTCCCAGGGCCTTTCTGGCGATCTGCATCACCATATCGGTATCACCGCAGCCGCGGTAAGCCGATTGCCGCAGTATCATGCCCAGTAATGCCACCGATGCCGCAAAGCGGTAATCGTCCGGCGCTTTTTCAAAAGGCTCCCAGGCAGAGGCAATATCATCCTGCAGGTATAAAACAGTCGTATCCTGCGGAAGACGGTAAGCGATCCGCACATGGGCCAATAAAGTATCTTTACCATTCACATTTTCCTGGGGCAGTATCTCATAAAGCGCCACCGCACAATGTCCGCTGCCAATAATGCCGCCACTCAGCTTGCCAGCCGATGTGGTATCCGGGTCCAGTACCTTGTTTTCATAACCAATAAGCCTATACGATTTCACCAGTGCGGGATTGAAGCGCACCTGTGCCTGCACGTCTCTGGCAATGGTGAACAAGGTGCTGCCAAATTCCCGCGCGAAGATCTTGTTGGCTTCTTCCAGGTCATCTATATACGCAAAATTGCCATTGCCCATACCAGATAATGCCTGCAATTTGGAATCTTTATAATTCTTCATCCCAAAGCCAAGACAGGTCAGCAATACGCCGCTTTCTTTCTTTTCCATGATCAGCTCCTGCATTTCGTAGTCGCTGGTGAGCCCTACGTTGAAATCCCCGTCGGTGGCCAGTATCACACGGTTATTGCCGCCGGGGATGAAGCTCTGCACGGCGATCTGGTAAGCCATCTTGATGGCTGCTTCGCCCGCTGTGGCGCCGCCGGCGTTGAGGTTATCGATCGCATTGAGGATCTTCTCTTTCTGGTCGCCGGGCGTAGAAGGCAGTACCAGGTTGGGCGTGCCGGCATAAGTAACGATGGCTACTTTGTCGTGCGGCCGCAAATTGGCCACCAGCACGCGGAACGCCGCTTGCAGTAGTGGCAGCTTATTGGAAGTGCCCATAGAGCCGGATACATCGATCAGGAAAACGAGGTTGCTTGCGGGCAGACTGTCTACATCAATAGATTGTGCTTTGAGCACGATCTCCAGGAGGTGGTGCAGGGGTTCCCAGGGGCAGGTGGTATAATGGCTGTAAAGCGCCATGATATTATCTTTCGGAGGAACGGGATAGTCGTAATGAAAATAGTTCACCATCTCTTCAATGCGCACGGCATCGGAGGGCACGGGCTCTTTCAGGCGCAGGAATCGGCGGATATTACTATAGGCGGCACGGTCTACATCCACGGCGAAGGTAGACAGAGGATGCGCAGCCGCCCGCTGGAATTTGTTTTCATAGAGGGCGCCGTAGGTTTCGTTGTAGAAAGTACGGATGCCCATGTTCATATTGCCGTAGTTGGGATTGCTGTTCTGCGACAGCCGGGCGCGGGCCTTGGCGAGGTCGATGGCATCGAGGCTTTTACGTATAGGCGAAAGCGTTAGCAGCAGGCGGTCGGATTGTTTTACGGAGACGATTTTAGCCGCATAGCCTTCCTTCTGTAGATGTAACTGTGCTACAGGGCCGGGCAGTGCAATTTTGAAAAGGCCGAAAGCATTGGTGAATACCTTGGTTGTATCGTTCATAACGTTTACGCATACACCGGATAGGGGGCGGTGTGCCACACTGTCCTCGATAGCGCCTGATACCCAGCCTGCTTGCGCTTTTGCTCCACCAGCGTATAAAAGTAAGAGCAGCAAGAACTTTCGCATACAACAAATTAAGAAAAATTTTCAAAAGATAAAGGCCTTCCTGCGCTTGCAGCGCGGGAAGGCCTTTATCTTGTAGCGTTTGCAGCTCCTACTCTACCAGCTGGTATATTTCCGGCAGGTTGCGGCCCAGGCCATCATAGTCGAGGCCATAACCGAGGAGGAATTTATTGGGCACGGAGAAACCGAGATAATCGATCTTGATGGGATGCACCATGGCTTCGGGCTTGGTGAGCAGGGAGGCCACGAGCAGTTTTTTAGGTTGCTGGTGTTCCAGTTGCGGCAGGAACTGGCTGAGGGTTTTGCCGGTATCCACGATATCTTCCAGTATTACAACGGTACGGTTGAAGAGGTCTTCATCCAGGCCGATGGCCTGCACTACATTACCGGTAGATTTGGTGCCTTTATAAGAAGCCAGTTTGATAAAAGATATTTCCGCATCGATGTTGATATACTTGAACATATCTGCGGCAAACATGAATGAGCCGTTGAGGATGGCGATGAAAAGCGGCCTTTCGCCTTTCAGGTCATTATTGATCTGTGCTGCCATCTCCTGAATGCGCAGCTGCAATTCTGTTGCACTGATATAGGGCTGAAACTTTTTATCATGCACCTGGATTACCGACATAATACTTCTACATTTCCTTATTTAACAATTACAAGCATAAAAGGATCATGCTTGCCTTATTTACTCACCAAGAGGCGCTGGCCTATTTTGATATCATAGCCCTGCAAGTTATTCCATTCCTGTAATTGTTCCACGGTTTTGTTATACATTTTTGCGATACCGTACAGTGTTTCCTTGGATTGCACTTCGTGGTACTGGGTGTTGTTTTTCTGTACAGGCGCGGGGGTGGCTGGCACAGGAGGCGCTGTGGTGGCCGGTTTCGGCGTTACTGCTTTAGCGCTGCTATTGTTAGCGGCCGTTTCACCTAATTTTTTCAGGTCTTCTGCCATGCCGGCGGGCAGGCCACTTTGCTGTTGCGGCTTGCTTTCGGGCGCTGGTGCATTATTCTGGGCTTTTGCAATCTCTTCTTTCACATTTTCCACCACTTTCCTGGGCGAAAAATCTTCCGGCTCCTGGTCTTCTTCTTTCAGGATGCGGGTATTTTTAGCCAGGGCGGGCGGGTTGGAGGCGTAGCCATCGAGTGCGAGGCGCTGGCCGGCGGCGGGCTCTTCGCCCTCATGCATTTTATTGCGGCGGCGCAGCCACTTCAGCTGGATGCCTTCTGCCTGCGCGATGTCAGCCATGCTCTCGCCGCGGGCTACCGTATGATAATCGGTATTACCTCTTTTACTTTTCTTCTGGAGGAAGATGAACATATCCCTTGGCAGGGGACGGTCATCGGGGAGATCATTGAAGCGTACCAGTTTGCTGAGACGGATATCGCGTTGATCGGCGATCTGTATCAGGGCAGTACCGGCGCGGGCGTAGATCACTTTGCGGCCGTTGATCTCGAACACTCCTTTGGGATAGTTGCCAGCCGCCATTTTGCCGCGATTGCCATTATGAGCGGGCCGGCTTTCCGGTTTGCGATTATTGCCTGCATATGCGGGCGGTTGCAGGTCTTCCAGCTTTTCGGCTGCCTCCGGCGTTATTTTGCCCATGGCTACCTCCGTATATACCTGCAGGTTATAGTCCTCGATCACTTTGATGAGTTGCTGCGGATAGGTTTTATTGGTAGCATATCCGGCTTGTTTGAGGCCATAGGCCCAGGACTTGTAATCCTGCCCGTCGAACTGGAAGAGGAAGGCGTAACGCGGATTGTTGCGCAGGAAGTCGGAGTGATCGCGATAGGATTCGGCAGCGGTTTCGTATACACGAAAACATTCCTGTGCGGCATCGTCATCGTATTTGATGGTTTTGCCGGTCCAGGTGTTTTTGCATTTGATGCCGAAGTGGTTGTTGGATTGCAGGCAAAGGGTGCCGTTGCCTGACTGTGATTCGATCACGCCCTGTGCCAGTGTGATGGCGGCGGGCACGCCGGAGCGGCGCATTTCATCCATGGCCAGCTGCTTATAGGTAGCAATGTATTGCTGGGTCGTCATTTTCTGCGCCAGGAGCGCAGGTGCGCAGCCAATAAGAAAACTGACCACCAGAAATAATTTTCTTACTTGCATGTATCGTTGAATTTAATGGGCTTTGTAAAGTGCTGCGACTATTTCTTCCTGATCAACAGCACACCATCACGGATAGTGAGTAATACCTGTTCTGCGCGGTCATCTGCCAATACCTTCTCACAAAATGCAATCATCGCGCGGGCCTGGCTTCCCTGCTCGTTTTCAGGGAGCAGCACCTGACCGTGGTACAATACATTATCCGCGAGTATAAATCCGCCGGGGCGTAAATTCTCCCAGATCAGATCATAATAGTGCACATATCCTGCTTTGTCCGCATCGATGAATACCAGGTCGAAAGTCTCGCTCAGCGTGGGTATGATGTCAGCGGCTTTGCCGATATGCATTTTAATTTTTGTGGTGTTGCCGGTAGCGTCCCAATATTTTTTGCACATGGTTTCCAGCTCTTCATTGATATCTATCGTGTGCAAAATGCCGCCTGGCTGTAGTCCGGCGGCCAGGCAGATGGCCGAATACCCGGTGTAGGTGCCCAGTTCAAGGATACGTTGCGGGCGTATCATATGGCTCACCATGCTCAGTAACTGACCCTGTACATGCCCGCTCAGCATGTGTGGCAGCTCCACTTTCAGATAAGTTTCCCGGTGTAATTTGTACAGCACCTCACTTTCCGGGGTGGTATATTTCTCTGAAAATTCTTCCACCGCCACGGGTATCAGCTCCATATATAAAATTTCTGCAAAGCTAAAGAAAAAGCGTATAAATAATTAAACGTTGCCGCTCCGGATTTATGCGGCGCAGCAACGTTTAATTCCGTGTATGCTTTAGAAGTTAGGTCTGAGTTTGTTGGTCGTGTAGAAAACGCGGAAGTATTCCACTACTTCATCGGCGGTATCGAACAATTTGAGGAGGCCGAGATCATCGGGCCCGATGTTATGTTCTTTCTCTTCCATCACCGTGCGCATCCATTCCAGCAGGCCACTCCAATACTCGCGGCCTACGAGCACCATCGGTGTTTCTTCCATTTTTTTAGTCTGGATGAGGGTGGCCACTTCAAAAAATTCGTCCATGGTACCAAAGCCGCCGGGCATCATGATGAAACCTTGAGAGTATTTGGTGAACATTACTTTGCGAACGAAGAAATAATCGAAGTTGAGTCGTTTGTCGTTATCGATGTAAGGGTTAGGATATTGTTCATGCGGCAAGGTGATATTAGCGCCTACCGATTTGCCTTTGGCTGCCTGCGCGCCTTTGTTGGCCGCTTCCATTACGCCGGGGCCGCCACCAGTGATGATACCGAAGCCTTCTTCTGCCAGTCGTGACGCAATTTCTTCTGCCAGGTCATAATAACGGTTGCCGGGTTTAGTACGTGCAGAACCAAATATTGAAATGCAGGGGCCGATCTTGGCCAATGATTCAAAGCCATCAACAAATTCTGCCATGATCTTGAAGATCTGCCAGCTTGAATGCGCCCTCGTTTCCGTCCAGTCTCTTTCTTTGAGGTTCTTTAATGTATCATTCATGCGATGCTAAATTTTTTATGCGGTTAATGTCCTCATCCATAATTGATGATGCTGTAAATTATGCAATTATTGGATTACAGGCGCATAAAGCCAAAAAAGCAGGTAACTTGAAAGAAACCTGCTTTACATTTAACACGTTATGAACGTGCAGCACTGTTATAAACATTGCTGCAGAAACGTTGCTAAAGCTGGCTGATTCGAATGATTTATTGCTGAAACATGAGGGTTACTATCGCGTTAACCGACGAATGTTTTCATAACGTTTTTAATCTGAATTTAATTTATCACTTATTTGCGCAATTACCTAATTTAAATTTATCATGCGTACACTAAGTACCCATGCAATAAAAAGGGACGCCGGTAAATGCCGGCATCCCTGTAAAAAACAGCAATCATTAAAAATTTACATCCCTGCTACTTCATCTGCCAGACCGAAAGACAAGGTCATACCCGCGCCACCAAGGCCATTCACGATGGTCACATTTTTTTCTGGCGAGAGTACGAGATCTGTTTGTCCGTTCTTCAGTTTGGGATAGATGCCATGCCATTGTTCCTGGATCGTGTATGTAGGCGCTTGCAGGAAAGTGTGCATGTATTTGAGGATAAGATCGTTGATAAAGGCTTTGTCGAATGGTTCGAAGTCCGGACCATATTCATGCGAATCACCGATGGTCAGCTCTCCTGCGCCATTCTGTGATATCAACAGGTGGATGCCCCATTGCATATATTCCGGCATTTCCTTTTCCACACGTTGTTTCACGGCATCGAGCGTTTGGCAGGAATTGAAGGCGGCGTAGTGCAGCAGGGTAAGACCGGCGCAGAGTGCGGGTCCCAGCTGCCAGTTGCCTGGCTGCGGGATGGTGCGCATCATCTGCAATTTGCATTTGGTGAGTGGCGCGGCTGCAAACACGGCAGGGTACAGTGTTTCAAAGTCGGCCCCACTACAAACATATACTTCGTCCACTTTCCACTTTTCATCTTTCGTTTCGATAAAAGGCATGCTGATACCATTTACTGCGGTGTTGAAACGAGTGGTCACATTCATTTTATCTTCGAGATAGGCGGCGATCGCAGCGCTTGCCTGGCGCGGGTTTACCGTCATTTCGGTAGGGCTCCACATAGCGCCGAGCAGGCCATCTTTTTTCACTGCCTTTGTATACTTGTCGATATTGGAGGATGTGATGAGTTCGCAGAGATAACCATTGCCGGGAGCGGCGGCTACAAATTCTTCCAGTACGGCCAGTTCATCTTTTTCGTATACGAGGTGCAGGGATCCTGTTTCGTTGCATTGCAGGCCGGTGGCTGCTGCCAGCTCTTTCCAGGTGGCGCGGCTGCGCATGGCGCGGTCGTACATCTTGCCGGCGGTTTGCCCGATCGGCCATACCAGTCCGAAGTTGCGGATAGATGCGCTGATGGCGCGGCTGTTGCGTTCAAACAATACTACTTTCCTTCCTTTTTTTGCCAGCTTGTAAGCGGTGGCCAATCCTACGATGCCTGCGCCGATGACGGCTACATCTGCCTGTTGTTGTTGCATATGCTATGATTACGGAACGATCAGATAATAGAGAGTAATTCGCTGAGATTAGCCACCAGGTGGGTGTGCGGGCCTTTCTCCAGTTCTTCGCGGGAGTAGGCGCCGGTGGTAACTCCTGCTACCAGGCTGCAACCCGCGTTGGTGCCTTCTTCCAGGTCGGAGATGGTATCGCCGATCTTGGCTACCTGCGCAATGCTGCGTATTTCCAGCTCCTCCATGATACGATAGATCATATACGGATAAGGACGGCCATAGGGCACTTCATCGCTGGTAGCTACGGCATCGATCAGGCCTTGCTGCTGCCAGCCGGTCCTTTCCAGGATCACGTTGGTGATATCGCGGTCGAAACCTGTGTCCAGCGCCACTTTGATGCCTTTTGCGCGGAGCGCGGCAAATACTTCAGATACGCCTTCTTTTTCCCTTACGATCGGGCTGTTGGCATAATGCGCTTTCATATCCGCTACGAAGCGGCTGTGCAATTGAGAGATAAAGGTATCATCGCTGTAACGTGCATCGTTCTTTTGCTGCAACAGGTAACGGATCGCGTAAGGTTTGGCGTATCCCATCACTTCATTCACTTCTTCCAAGGTCACCTGCACGCCGGCAGTGGCAATCGCTTGCTGCAATACCAATGCTACATTGGATTCATCGTGCAGGGTGGTACCTGCAATATCAAAAACGGCTAACTGTATTCCCATCTGAGTTAAATTATTTTGCAGGGCAAAGATAATACGTTGGTAAAATAAAGTTTAGCATTTATAAACATTTAACACGAGGATAATATTCACGCAAAGCAGCATAAGCAGCAAAGCAGCAAAGAATAAAGAGGATACCTCATTCTTTGCTGCTTTGCTGCTTATGCTGCTTTGCGTGACTAGAATCCGAAACCTGCGCCGGCGCGATAGATCAGGCTGTTGCGATAAGGCGAACGGCCATCCTGTATCACGTCGTACAAGATAGAGAAGCTGATACCTACACGGCCACCGATGCCTTGCGTATAGCCGGCGCCCACGAGGAGGCTCGGCACGCCGTAGTTGCTGTTCACCGAATATTTAGGGGAAGCCTGATAGAAGGTTGTTTTCTGGTTCACGAAATTATATTCGGGCTGGATGTGCACAAACAGTTGCTGGATGGGATATACACGGCCCCAGATACCGCCGCCGAAGATCGTGTACTGATCTTTGGAGTAGGTATTGCCATAGCCATCCCTAACGCGATAGCTGCCATACTGGGCATTAACGTTCACACCTGCCGCGATATAATCATTGAAGCGGTAACCTACCAGCGGAGAGACATCCACATTGGTGATATCGCCGAAAACCAGGCCCAGCGAGCCTCCCAGGATCAGCCGGGAACGATCGAATCCCCTGCGGGCAGTATCCGTTTTATAATACTGTGCATGCGCCAGCTGCGCGCCTGCCAGGAAAAGAAGAACAATGATCAGACGTTTCATGTGTTGGTGATGTTTAGCAGTCAAAGATTTTACCTCTGTTCAGGATATTATTGGGATCAAATATTTGCTTGATCTGTTTCATGAGCGACATGGAAGTAGCATCGAAGATGATATCCATGTAGTTCTTCTGCACCAGGCCAATGCCGTGCTCACCGGAGATCGTACCATTGAGTTTTTTCACCAGTTTGAATATCTCGCGGATACCGTCTTTCAGGGTGCCGTTCCATTTTTCTTCCGGCAGGTCGCCACGGATGATGTTTACATGCAGGTTGCCATCGCCGGCATGGCCATAGCAAACAGAATGGAAGCCATACTGCTGGCCTATTTCCTTCACGCCTTTTAGCAGCGCCGGTAATTCAGCGCGGGGCACCACGGTATCTTCTTCCTTGTACACCGAATTGGCCTTAACGGCTTCGGCTACACGCCGGCGCAGTTTCCACAGCTCTTCTTTCTGCTGATGATCTTCCGCAAATAATATCTCCCCGATATCAAATCCTTCTACAATGCCGGCGATGCCTTCCATCTCCTGCATCAATACTTCGGGGTAATTACCATCTACTTCTATGAGCAAATGCGCCTGTATATCATCTTCTATCTTCACCGTACTTCCCTGTACATATTTTGTGACCCAGTCGAGTGCATCACGTTCCATGAATTCCATTGCCGAGGGCGTGTACCCTGCCCTGAAAATGGCGCTCACGGCGGCACAGGCGTTTTCCGCGCTGCGGAAAGGCACCAGCATCAGCAGGTCGTGTTTAGGCAAGGGTATCAGGCGTAGCACGATCTTCGTAACGATGCCCAGTGTGCCTTCGCTGCCCACTACCAGCTGTGTGAGATTGTAGCCCGTAGCATTTTTAAGCACGTTGGCGCCCGTCCAGATCACCTCGCCATTGGGCAGCACCAGTTCGAGGTTCAGCACGTAATCCTTTACCACACCGTATTTCACGGCCTTGGGGCCACCGGAGTTTTCAGCGATGTTACCTCCAATGAAGCAGGTGCCGCGGCTGCTCGGGTCCGGGGGATAAAATAATCCTTTCTCTTTTACCGCATTTTGTAATTCTTCTGTGATCACGCCAGGCTCGGTAATCACTTGCAGATTACGTTCATCGATCTGTGTGATGCGGTTAAAACGTTCCATAGAGATCAACACGCCGCCATATTGCGCCAGCGCGCCACCACTCAGGCCGGTGCCGCCGCCACGGGGCGTTACAGGCAGCAGCTCGCGGTTACAAAGCTGCATAATTTTACTTACCTGTTCAGTAGTATCCGGCTTCACCACTACTTCCGGCAGGTAGTGAAGGTCTTCAGTCTCATCCTGTGCATAACGGTTCAGGCTTTCCTCATCCGCTAATACGTATGATGCGCCTGTTATCTCGCGTAAGGCCGCCACATGGGCAGCCGTTACTTTATTGAATGTGGTCATATAACAAAAGTAATCAAAAGCCGGCGTAGGTAATAACCCGGTGATCAATTTAAAAAGAAGGGCAGATGGTAGACCTGATCGCGCTGCCGAAGGCGCGGTTGCGATACAGGCCAGTGTAAATAATGCCTATTTCATAAGCGCCACGGCGGCTGTTGGCCGATGCCAGGGAAGAGGTGGTGACATCGTAACTGAACATCATCTTCACATTGCTGATCTGGTAACCTACGAGGAAAACAGCGGCATCGGCGCCGCGATAGTAAATACCGCCAAATCCTTGCTTCTGGCCATCGCCGGAGAGATTGTAGGCAGCGTTCAGGCCCACCATGAACTCACTGGTATTGGCTTGCTTGGTATAATAGGCGGCCGGGTTAATGATCACCTTATCGCTCATCTTCAGACTGGCATTCAGGAAGCCGATAAAACGCCTCGGCACCTTGTTATCGCCTGCATAGAATGTTTCGCGGGGCGTGTTCACGTGCTGCACGGATGCACCGGCATTGATATAGATATTGTCTGTAGGAAAGTAAGCATAGTTCATCCCTACCTGCAGATCGAAATAGTTGATACTGGTTTGTGCAAAAGGTTCGGCAGTGGGCACGGCAGCATCAAAGAATTTTCCATTCCACTGATCCCCGAAAGTGAGCTTGGTGATATCTACCCGTTTGTTGGCAGAACCGGCGTTGAAGCCCAGCGACAACAAACTGCTCTGCCCCAGCAGTTGATGGTAAGCGATGGAAGCGTATCCTTTGGTGGAGCTGAGGTTGCCGCTGCCGGCCACATCGCGCAGCACCACGGCGCCGATACCTACCCAGCCATAGGTGAGCTTATCGCGGAACAGCTGTGCATCCCCGAAGGCCGACATGGTGCGGTAAGGCACCGGCACAGAAGCCCACTGATCGCGGAAATTGATGCCCAGCCTGTAATTGCCATCGGGAATAAAACCGGTATTAGCGGGGTTGGTGGTCAACGGCGAATTAAAGAACTGCGAAAAATGCAGGTCCTGCGCTGCGCCGTTCATGGCAGCGGTTAACAATACTATCAATCCGGCCGTTAGTTTAACTATCTGCTTCATGGCTCATCATCTTAACAAGGTTACACTTCCTGATCTGTTGGCTTTCGTTCCATCTGTAAATTCTATATTCACCACGTATGCGTAAGCATCCATCGGCTGCACTACACCTTTATAGCGGCCATCCCAGCCTATCCGCGGGTCAGAGCTTTCAAATATCAGCTGCCCCCAGCGGTTGAATATCTTCAGGTTGAATTTGGTTACACCGAATGCCTTCACGTAGAAAACATCATTCATACCATCGTTGTTCGGAGAAAATGCACTCGGCACATCATACAGCGGCACCACGATCGCACTCACATCCTTACAGATCGGTTTCGTACAGCCTTCAGGGTTAGTAGCGCTGAGACACACGGTATAGGTACCGGTTTTATTATACTGGTGCACCGGGTTCACCTTCGAAGAGGTATCCCCATCGCCGAAGTTCCAGAGATAGCTGGTAGCTGATACCGACAGGTTGGTGAAGGTAACCGGCGTATTTTCCACCGGTTTGGTAGGCACGAAACTGAAGTCTGGCGCCGGCATAGGCGCCACCAGCACCTGTTTGGTCAGCTTGTCCGTTTTATTACAAGTATTGTTATCTACCACTTCCAGTGTAATGTCATACAATCCGGGCGTATTGAAAGTATGCACAGGATAAGGATCGGTAGAGGTGGAATGATCATCGCCGAAAGTCCAGGTGAAGCTCTCACCGCCAAGGGTGGTGTTATTGATCTTCACCTGCGTGCCCACGCAAACGGTATCGGGCATCACAAACTGTGCTTTCACGTCTTTGGCTACACGCAGCGGGATCGTTTCTGTTTGCGGTGCATTACAGAAATTAGTATCTACAAGGGTGAGCTTCACATTATAGATGCCTGGCGCGCCATAAGCATGCGCATAGGGGAACTTCGAGGGGCCTACGTATGCGGGCGGCGTACCATCGCCGAGGTCAAACACGAAGGAGCTGTCACCGAATTGTGCAACAGGTTGCGAATTGTTGAAGAACTTATACGCCAGTGCTTCGCAAGGCGGCTGGCGCTGACCGGAGAAATCAAGCGTGGCTTTGTTGGTGCCAAGTTTCACAAATGCATAAGCGGTATCGGAGCCATTGCAGCTGTTGGCATCAAATTTCACCAGCATCACTTTGTAAGTACCTACCTGGGTATATTGGTGCGACACGGTATCGAGCTTGGGGCCTTCTACTGTTGGCGAGCCATCACCGAAATCCCATTTGAAATTGGTGCCATTGGTTTGGGTGGTATCAACAAAAGTGATCGTTTCAGGTACGCAATAATTCTTTTTGCGGTCCAGCGTTTTTACGCCAGCTTTTACGCCATCGAGATTGAAGGCGATCTTGAGCGCGCCGAAGTTACAACCGGGTGGCGGCGTGCTGGAATAGGCGCCGGGCGTAGTAGGATAACGCGGCTTAAAGCCGTTGGGGTTTACATTACACCAGGCACAGATGCCCTGGTAGATGATACCATTGCGATCGAAGCGGCTGGTGCCGCCATCCACATGTTCGTACAAACCAGCGCCGCCAAAGAAGCTGCCGAACAAGATATTGGTAGCATCTCTCTTCAACACAAAAAAATAAAAGTCCATCGCGTCGGTAGTAGCCTGCAAGGCATCAGGCGTGGTGGTAAGCCCGCCTGTTCCCGAGTTGGGATAATGCAAGGCAGAGTTGATACCGCCGCCCCAGCCGGATACATACACGTTCTCACAACGGTCTACCAGGAAGGCCACAGGTGAAATGGCCGGCAGTGTTGACAAAGAACGGGATTTACCGAATGTAGTAGAATATACGAGTGCGGAGAGATCAGGTTGTAGTTTAGTGATGAACTGTTGTGAATTCTGATTAAAGAAGGTGGTGGTATTGGGCGCTTGTTTGACGGGCCATGTACCTTCGGTGGTGCCCATCACATACACGAATCCTTTTGAGTCGAGCTGTATGCCGTATATCTGGTCTGCGGCGCCATCGTCGGAGCCGAGGAAAGTGCTTTGCAATATCTGGGAGCCGTCGTTAGCGATGTGTGCAATGAAGCCATCGCAGGAGCCACCGCGATAGGTACCATACACCGGGTTGCCTTTCATGGGGAAATTGGAGCTGGCGGTGCCGCCGGCAACATACAAAGTATTAAGCCCATTCAGTGCGATCACATAGGCCGCATCTTCTGCGGAGCCGCCGATAAAGCTGGACCATACCACATCTTTACACATGGGGTTGATCTTCAGCACCACGCCATCCTGTACGCCGCCAAAGGTAGGCTGGAACACGTTGCCGATGGTGGGGAAGTCGCTGGAGCGGGTACAGCTGGCCACATAGATATAGCCGGCGTTATCGATCACCACTTCGCTGCGGGCATCATCGCCATAGTTACGGAGCAGCACGGAGGCGCCGGCTTCGCGGTTATCGCGGATGTTCACCCCATCGTCGCTGGAACCTGCGACGATGAGTGAGCCGATCAAGCCGGTACCGTTGGCATTCAGCTTGGTGACTACAATATCCCATCCGCCACGTTTGGTACCGATCACTTTATCGGCCGGGTAGTTGGCAGAAGTAGTTCTGCCGGATATCACCAGCTCACCCTGCGGATCTACAAAGAGACTGTGCGGCTGCTCCAGCCCGCTGCCTCCAATGAAGGTGCAGTAAACGAGCGTAGTACCGTCGGGAGAAAATTTCTGAATACCGATATCAAAAGTACCGCCGCCGAAAGAAGTTTGTTTGGCGCCCGGCGTAACGGGATAATCATTGCCAAAAACAATACCGCCGCCATAGAAATAACCATCGGCATCATAAGTGGCGGTAAAGCCCCAGTTATCAGACCGGGAGCCGGATACGGTAGAAAATACATACACCGGATCGATCACCAGCGGATAGTTCGGATTGTAGTCGCCCGATACCTTGAAACTCAGTTTCATGCCATTCAGCCTGAAACTAACCTTAACGGGTATACGCTGATCATTAATGTATTGATAAGCAGTAGGTAACTGTTCCACTACATCTCCCACCGACGTATGAATATAGAGTTGTCCTTTCTTCAGTTCCAGTCCTGTAACGCCTTCATACTCCATCTGTATCTTGTCGGGATCTGCGCCGGGATGTACGATGAGATCATATTTCAATTGAGACGCTTCGGAGTAGATGTGTGCATCGATACCGGGATAGAGTGATTTGTAGTTAATGCCCTGGAAGTTCCTGACGCCGGATGCCCACTTGCTTTTATCATTGCCGATCAGGTAGTTATAGTAAGCTCCCTGCTGCTTTTCTGGCGCCACTTCCACATCAGGGCTGGTGTTCAGGAAGTTGACGTTATAGGCATGGCCGCGCACATCCGGAGGCTTGGGAGGCCGCACTGGCGGCTGGTATGGATCGGTATCATCTTCCTTCGGAATATATTTTTTGTTGTTGATATACAAGCTGTCGTTGGCGCGGTGAGAGTGGCCGTGTATATATTCATCGAGCCGGAATCTGTCTTCCGGGCTGAAAAGATAAAATGTAAATCCTGTTTTCTTCAGAAAAACGGTGGCATTATCCAGTTCTGTTTTGAACAACACGTCCTGGTGCCACTGTCCTTTATTCTCACTGAATGTGAGCGGGGTATAATTGGCCGTCGCCTTTTGTGCACGGGCATACTGTCCTGAAAACAAGGTGAGGATCATGATACCAATAAAGCCGATCGGGAGGGTAAATTTCAACGGGATAAAATTTATTTTTCTGAAAAAACTAATATACTATTTAATTAAACGTAGAAGCCAGTTAAATTGTTACGGTTGTTGAAGACTGGCAAGCGTTTATACTAAATCTTTGACCTGAACAATTAATAAACGTTAAAAGCGGTCAGGAAATTTTGCTCCATACAGATTTACTTCGCTGGGAAGCCAGAAAATCTTTCAGGCCCTGATGCTGGGGAAGGAGGAGGTCTGTATCTTCCTGCAATATCTTTTCAGCGCTGTTACGGGCCGCATCCAGGATGGGTTTGTCCTGGAGGATATCCGCCAGTTTGAAGTCGAGCACCCCGCTTTGACGGGTGCCTTCAATATCTCCCGGGCCACGGAGTTCCATATCTTTTTCAGAGATGATAAAACCGTTGTTGGTTTGTACCATTACGTTGATGCGTTCTTTGGAATCCTGGCTCAGTTTATTGCCGGTCATGAGGATGCAGAATGATTGCTCTGCGCCGCGGCCTACACGGCCCCGGAGCTGATGCAGCTGCGACAGCCCGAAACGTTCGGTGCTTTCTATCACCATCACGGAAGCATTGGGTACGTTCACGCCTACTTCAATCACGGTGGTGGCCACCATGATATTGGTATCGCCGCTCACAAAGCGTTGCATGTTGGTTTCGCGCTGCTCTGCAGGCTGGCGGCCGTGCACCATGCTGATGTAATATTGCGGCTCGGGGAAAAAGGCTTTCACTTCTTCATATCCTTTCATCAGGTTTTCATAGTCGAGCTTTTCCGAGTCTTCGATAAGCGGGTATACGATATAGGCCTGCCGGCCTTTTTTGATCTCTTCTTTGATAAAGTCCATCACCTGCGGGCGCTGAAACTCCGTGCGATGCACGGTGGTAATGGGTTTGCGGCCCGGCGGCATTTCATCGATCACGGATACGTCGAGGTCGCCATAGATAGTCATGGCCAGCGTACGCGGGATCGGGGTGGCCGTCATCACGAGGATATGGGGCGGGATATCATTTTTTTCCCATAGGCGTGCCCGTTGTGCTACCCCGAAGCGGTGCTGCTCATCCACGATGGCGAGGCCCAGGTTTTTAAAGGTCACTTCTTTTTCGAGTAAGGCGTGGGTGCCTACGAGCAGGTGAATGCTGCCGTCGGCTGCGCCGGCGAGGATCTGTTTGCGCGCCTTGCCTTTTACGCTGCCGGTGAGCAATGCCACCTGCACGTCCATATCGGACAGCAATTCGGAGATGCCTTTGAAATGTTGTTGTGATAATATTTCCGTGGGCGCCATCAATACCGCCTGGAAACCGTTGTCGATGGCCAGCAGTGCGGAAAGCAAGGCTACCATGGTTTTGCCGCTGCCTACGTCTCCTTGCAGGAGGCGGTTCATCTGCTTGCCGTTCATCGTGTCCTGGCGGATTTCTTTCAGCACGCGCTTTTGCGCGCCGGTAAGAGAAAAGGGCAGATGATGATTGTAAAAATTATTGAAATGTTCGCCCACCGCGCCAAATACATATCCGTGGGAAAGCTTGTGGCGCCTGATTTTCAGGCGGCATATCCGGATCTGTGCAATGAACAGTTCTTCAAATTTGAGGCGGCGCTGCGCCAGCCTGGCCTCCTCTTCGTTGCCGGGCAAATGTATCTTGAAAAAGGCGAGCGAGCGCGGCATGAGGCGGTATTGCTGCAAAACATCCAGCGGGATATTTTCGCGTATCTCTGCGGGCGACAGCTGTTCCAGCAGGTTCTTGGTCAGTTTTCCTATAGCCTTTGCCGTTAGTCCGCGCGCTTTCAGTTTTTCGGTAGTATAATATACCGGTTCGAGGAATGGCTTGCCTGTGGCAATATCTTCTGTGAGGAGGTCCATCTCCGGGTGCGCCAGCTGCGCGATACCGTTGAATACGGATATGCGGCCAAATACGAGGTAGGCCACATTTTCGCGTAAGGATTTCTGCATCCACTGCCATCCCTGGAACCATACGAGATCGATCACGCCGCTTTCATCTTTGAAAGTGGCTACCAGGCGCTTGCCGCGGTTCTCTCCCACTACTTCCATGCGGATGATCTTCCCGCGTATCTGTACAAAATCTTCATATCCGCTTAAGGAAGATATCTTGTCGATCCGTGATCTGTCTACATAACGGAAAGGAAAATATTGCAGCAGATCGCCGAAGGTGTGTACACCGATCTCTTTGCGCAGGAGTTCTCCCCGCTGCGGACCTACGCCCTTCAGGTATTCTATCGGATTGGATAATATGGCAGTGAAAGTGGAGATAGCCTTATTTTTTTTCGAATCACAAAAATAAAAAAGGCAAATGGTAAAAATTCACCATCTGCCTTTTAATATAAAAAACAATTATAACACTACTATTCAGCGGACACTTCCACTTTACCTTCCACGAACATCTTCATCCATTCAGTGGTCACGGATTTAGGTCTTTCCAGGGAAAGGCCGAGCGCTCTGTCCCAGCAGAGGGAAGCGAGTACGCCCAATGCGCGGGATACACCAAACAGCACGGTGTAGAATTCATATTCCACGAGGCCGTAGTGTACTAACAAAGCGCCGGAATGTGCGTCAACGTTAGGCCATGGGTTTTTCACTTTACCGAGTTCCTGTAAGATGGGTGGAACGGTATCATACACCATCCATACGATCCTGACCAGTTCATCATTGGGCAGGTGTTTCTTCGCAAATTCCATTTGTGCGGAGAAGCGGGGATCTGTTTTACGCAGTACGGCGTGGCCGTAGCCTGGTACTACTTTGCCATCTGCCAATGTTTTGCGTACATATGCAGCGATCTGGTCTTTGGTAGGCATGCCACCACCCAGTTCTTCACGCATGTTGAGTATCCATTTGATCACTTCCTGGTTGGCGAGGCCGTGCAGCGGGCCTGCGAGACCGTTCATACCAGCGGCGAAAGACAGATAGGCATCGCTGAGGGCAGAACCTACCAGGTGTGTCGTGTGTGCGCTCACGTTACCACCTTCGTGGTCGGCGTGGATCACCATGTAGAGTCGCATCAGCTCTTTGAAACCTTCATCGGAATAGCCGAGCATATGTGCGAAGTTACCGGCCCAATCGAGCATGCCGTTGGGCTGGATATGATCGCCACCCTTGTATTTGCGGCGATAGATGTATGCAGCGATACGGGGCAGGCGTGCAATGAGGTTCATGGTATCCTCATAGGTATTGCTCCAGTAATCTTTTTTATTCATGCCATCAGCATATGCTTTGGCAAAGGAAGATTCAGTTTGCAGTGCCATGATACCTACGGTAAACATGGTCATGGGGTGGGTATTGATCGGCAACGCTTCGATGGCGTCGAACACGTGGTTGGGTACATGTGAACGGCGGCCCCACATGCTGGAAAGATATTGTACATCTGCTTCAGTGGGCAGCTCGCCAATCAGCATCAGGTAGAAAAGCCCTTCTGGCAGCGGTTCTGCACCACCTGGCGCTTTGGGTAATGCCTCTCTCAGCTCCGGAATGGAATAACCGCGGAAACGGATACCCTCATTGGCATCCAGCAGGGAAGTTTCAGTAACCAGCCCTGTAATACCGCGCATGCCCTGGTACACCTGGGCAATCGTCACATCGTCAATTTTCGTGTTGCCGTGATTCTTCAACAGGTCTTTCACTTCAGCGTTTAATTCATCCGCCTTAACCTTGAATTTTTCTTTTATGTACCCCATTTTACTGCTAGTGTTTATATAATGATAACAAAATCGTCAATTGTCAAAAGTAATGATTTGTTAACGAAGTTACCACCATTTCGTGTTATTTAATGGCAAATTAACAGCGGAAAGAAGACCTTCCGGGATGTTTTTTTATCTGCAAAAAATCTATATAAATAGATAAAAATCATACAGATAAAAATAACAAATAACATCACTATATCTAATGTTAAAGAATTGAAAAATTTTTCAGAATGGATTGAAAATATTGAAAGAAGAGAAGCGCAATAGTACCATTCTTCCCTGAAATTTTGTTTTTCTGAAACGAGGTACTATCTTAAAACAGTTCCGCGTTGCTATAAACAATTCCAATGTTATGAAAATCAGGTTGTTATTATTAATTACATGCCTTTTTCACCCGCTTTTGCAATCGAAAGCACAAACACCATTGCCCGCTATCGGCATCTGCACCTCATTTTCGAACGACAGTCTCGCCGCGGCCAAAGGATTTGCCTTCCTCGAAGAATCGGCCAGGAAAATATTGGCGCCCTCCATGAACGAAAACGATTTTGCCGAAGAAGTAAAAGCATTGCGCCTGGCAAAGTGTAAAGTAGTTAGCTGCAATGGCTTCATCCCCGGGCATATCAAAATTGCCGGCGCCGGCGTAAACGAAACCACCGTACTGGGATATGTAGACTCCGTAATGCAAAAGGCCAAAGCCGCCGGTATACAACTGATCGTGCTCGGCAGCGGCGACGCCCGCCGCCTGCCGGAAGGCGCCGATAAAAAACAAGCCACCCTCCAGTTCATCACGCTATGCCGCAAGATGGCCCAAATTGCCGCCAGGTATAACATCGTCATCGCCATGGAAAACCTGAACAGCACAGAAACGAATTTTATCAACACGCTCGACGAAGCCATTAACATCGTGCAGGCTATTGATCATCCTAATTTCAAATTAACAGCTGATATCTACCATATGCTGAAAGAGCGCGAATCGCCCGCCAGCATTGAGAAAGCAAAAGGTATCCTCGTGCATTGCCACATTGCAGAAAGAGATAAACGCACCGCACCCGGCACAGCAGGCGATGATTTCAGGCCCTATTTTGCAGCCCTGCATCGTATCGGTTTTACCGGCCACATCATGATGGAATGCCGTTGGGATAACCCGGCCAGCGATTACCGGCCAGCGCTCGACTACCTGCAAGGCCAGCTAAAAGAAGCATGGAAAAACTAATCTGTTTAAAACAGCAAAACTCCTTACCATATGTCTGAATCAAAAAAAACAAGGCGGGAATTCCTGCAACAATCTCTGCTGGCAGGAGCAGGCATCACCCTGAGCGCGATGGGCATGCCGGCCAGCAGCTATGCACGCATCATGGGCGCTAACGACCGCGTAAACGTAGGCCTCGTGGGCTTCTCCGACCGCGCCCGCCAGGCGCTGATGCCGGCTTTTTTCAACAATAACAAGGAACTCAATTTCGACCTGATAGCGGTATCCGATATCTGGAACCGCAGAAGAGAAGAAGGAAAAGCATTCCTGCAACAGAAGACAGGACACGATGTACAGGCCTGCGTGAATAACGATGAGTTATACAAGATCAAACATCTCGATGCCGTATTCATTGCCTCGGCCGATTTTCAGCATGCCTACCATACCATCGAGGCAGTGAAACACAATTGCGATGTATACAGCGAAAAGCCTTTCGCAGAAACAATGGAAGAAGCCAGGAATGCGCTCAAAGCAGTGAAGCAATCCGGCCGCATCATGCAGGTAGGTACGCAGCGCCGCAGCGGCCCGAGCTATCATGCCGCCGCCGATTTTATCCAGCAGGGCAAGTTCGGCCCTATCACCATGGTGGAAATGACCTGGAACGTAAACCAGCCGGGACGCTGGCGCCGACCGGACCTTGTAAAGAGCATCCGCGAATCTGACACCGACTGGAAACGCTTTCTGGCAGGGCGTCCGCAGGATACCTGGGATCCACGTAAATACCTGGAGTTCCGTCTTTTCTGGCCTTACTCCTCCGGCATTTTTGGTCAGTGGATGACGCACCAGATCGATACCGTACACTGGTTCAGCGGCCTGAAACACCCGCGCAGCGCGGTAGCCAACGGTGGCATCTATATGTGGAAAGATGGTCGCAAAAACGCCGATACCCTCACCGCCGTTTTCGACTATGGCCCGGAAAATGACCCCAGCAGCGGTTTCCAGGTGATGTACAGCAGCCGTTTTCATAACTCGGCCGGCGGCACCAAAGAAGTATATTACTCTAATGGCGGTACGATCGATATGTCTACCAACACGATCAGCCCCACTGGCGGCCTTACAGAAGGAGAAGCCAAAGAAATGGGCATGCACGCCAACCTGCTGCCGAGCATCACGCTCAGCAACGCCGCCGCAGCCAACACCAGCGCCAATACCGGCGGTGATGCGCTGACGAACGCACACGTTCGCAACTGGATGTCGTGTGTGCGTGACCGTAAGCAGCCCAACGCACCCATTGAAGCAGCCTATTCGCATTCTATCGCATTGATCATGGGAAATGCGGCCTACCGCACCGGCATGAAAGCCACGTTTGATGAGCAAACGCAGGAAGTGATGGTTGGAGGGAAAGTATTTACGTTGTGATTTGATAAAAATATCGATAATTACGAATTGCGAATTAAGAATTACGGCTTTATGGGGAGATCACATAATCTCCCCATAAAGCCGTAATTCTTAATTCGCAATTCGTAATTATCGATATTTTTATCAAATCATTTCGGCGCACGCCGGTATAACCAAAATGCCAGTCCGCCAAAAATAAAGTTCGGTATCCACACGGCCAGCAAGGGATTCAGGTCGGCCTTTACAGAAAATACGGTAGCAAATTGCAGCGCAATGATATAGCTCGCGCTGATCACAATGCCCAGAGCCAGGTGCAAGCCACTGCCGCCTCTCACCTTCTTGGCCGCAATGATGCCGCCAATCAGCGTTAGCACCACTACTGCCGCAGCAGCAGCGGTACGGCGATAATATTCCACCCAATAGGTATTAAGGCCTTCGGCCCCGCGGATAGCTTCGCGCTTGATATAGCGGCGCAAATCCGGCGTGGTCATTGCCTCCTGCAGGTTCTTTTCTTCTACTAGGTCTTTGGGAACCAACGGTATCTTCAACATCGAGTCCTGACGGCTGCTCCAGGATTCTTTCAAACTATCCATGCGGCGGACAGACACATAATCCAGCCGCCATACCTTCGCCACAGAATCCCAGGTTACACGATCGGCCTTCAGCTTCATCTTCAGTTGCTGGCCCTGCACACGTTCCAGCACAAAGCCGCTGCCGCTCATATAATTCGGATCGTAAGTGCCAAAGGTCACATACGTGAAACTGTCGATGCGCGTGGTACGGTCGAACTGCGATGTTTGCGCATCATGGCTGTGCAGGTATTTGTTTTCAAATGAAGTGCGGATACGGTTCGCATTAGGCACCACCCAATAGTTGGCCAGCCACAGCACCGCGCCGAAGAGCAGCGCGCCATACCAGTACGGACGCAGGAAACGGCGGAAACTCACGCCGGCAGCGAGGATGGCGATGATCTCCGAACGGTACGCCATCTTGGACGTAAAAAATATAACAGAAAGAAATATGAACAGCGGGAAGAGTAAAGCCAGGATATGCGGGATAAAGCCGAAGTAGTAATCTACTACGATCTCACGCAGCGACAAGTGATTCTTCATGAAATCGTCCACCTTCTCCGTGATATCAATCACCACAGAGATGAGCAGGAAGATCATCAACGAGTAGATGAAAGTGCCTATCAGCTTGCGTAAAATATACCAGTCTATTTTAGTCATGAACCCAAAGATATTAGTTTATTGGTTTATTTGTGCTGACTACAGGCGTGTTTTCAATTGTTGTATGATACCGGGCTTCCAGCTTGCAAAGGTACCTGCCAGTATTTGTTTGCGCGCTTCCTTCACCAGTTCCAGGTAGAAGGCCAGGTTGTGGATACTGGCTAATGTCATGCCCAATATTTCACCGGCCACAAAAAGGTGGCGCAGGTAGGCTTTGGTGTAATCCCTGGTGGCAAAGCATTCGCTGCGTTCATCAATGGGAGTGAAATCGGTCGCCCATTTTTTATTGCGGATGTTGATCACGCCGTTCCAGGTGAAGAGCATGCCGTTGCGGCCATTGCGGGTGGGCATTACACAATCGAACATATCCACGCCGAGGGCGATGTTTTCGATGATGTTCCAGGGAGTGCCTACGCCCATGAGGTAGCGGGGCTTATCTTTCGGAAGGATATCGCATACGAGTCCGCACATTTCATACATATCGGGTTCGGGTTCTCCTACGCTCAATCCGCCGATGGCGTTGCCGGCGCAGTTGCGCGATGCAATAAATTCCGCAGAGGCTGCCCGCAGGTCTTTGTAGGTACTGCCTTGTACGATGGGAAACAGCGTTTGTTCGTGACCGTAGGCCGGTTGGGTATCTTTCAGGCGCTGGATGCAGCGATCGAGCCAGCGGTGCGTCAGGTCCATCGACTTGCGGGCATAGCGGTATTCAGAAGGATAGGGCGGGCATTCATCGAAAGCCATAATGATGTCGGCGCCGATGGTGCGTTGAATATCCATCACATTTTCAGGAGTGAAGAGATGGCGGGAGCCATCGATGTGCGACTGGAATACTACACCTTCTTCCTTGATCTTGCGGTTGGCCGCCAGTGAAAACACCTGGTAGCCGCCACTGTCGGTAAGAATGGGCCTGTCCCAGCCATTGAACTGATGCAGCCCGCCGGCTTTGGACAATACTTCCAGTCCGGGCCGCAGGTACAGGTGATAGGTATTGCCCAGGATGATCTGCGCCTGCACGGCTTCGCGCAGCTGCTCCTGTGTAACGGCTTTCACGCTGCCTACTGTGCCCACCGGCATAAAGATCGGGGTTTCAATATCTCCGTGAGCAGTGCTGATCTTGCCTGCCCTGGCATTGCTGCCGTTATCTGTAGTTATCAGTTCAAAATTCACAAGCGTTCATTTCAGCCCGCAAAGATACCGGGTATTTATGAATTTAGGGATTTACGGATTTTGGGATTGTATAGATGTTTTGTTGTTTGAGCATTTAGAATTTACAAATTCATAAATGCTTAAATTTTTTATAGATAACAAAAATATTATATTTTTGCTGGCATTATGCTTGACCACCTGGGTGAAATTGCCTTATACTTTTTTGCTGCCGTAGCGGGGATTCAGATCATATATTTCCTGTTTATCTTTTCCCGGGTAGCTTTCTATCGTCGTAAGTTCGACCTGGATCATGCGCCGCAAGGGCTTTTTTCAGTGATCATCTGTGCCAAGGACGAGGAACTGAATCTGCAACGCAACCTTCCCGGCGTGTTGCAGCAACGGTATCATAATCATCTTACACCGGAATACGAAGTGATAGTTGTAAATGATAATTCGGAAGATGATACGCGGTATTACCTGCGTTCCATCGAGCCGGGTTATCCGCATTATCGTCACATCGAAATCAAGCAGCCAGCCAAGTTCATTCCCGGGAAAAAATATCCTTTGTCTATCGGCCTGAAGGGCGCACAATATGATTATGTATTGCTCACCGATGCCGATTGCAAGCCTGGCAGCACCTACTGGCTCTCCCTCATGAGCCAGGGCTTCACCGAAAATAAAGAGATCGTACTGGGCTACGGCGCTTATTTCAAGAAGCCGGGCTTCCTCAATAAAGTGATCCGCTACGAAACCTTTTTCAGCGCCCTCCAACACCTGAGCTTTGCCATGAGCGGCATGCCTTACATGGGCGTGGGCCGCAACCTGGCGTATAAAAAGGAATTGTTCTTCCGTCATAAAGGCTTCACGAGCCATCAGCATATTGCCAGCGGCGATGATGACCTGTTCGTAAACACAGCGGCTACACGAAAAAATGTAGGCGTGGTGATCAACAAAAATGCATTCACCTACTCCGAGCCCAAAGGCAGCTGGAGCAGCTGGTTCCGCCAGAAAACGCGCCACATGTCTACCGGCAAGCATTACCGCTTCGGCCACAAATTTGTGCTGGGGCTGTTCTCCTTAACGCATTTTCTTTTCTACCCTGCATTCATCTTCGCTTTATTCTTCCCCCCTCCTATCCTCTGGTATGTGCTGGGCATCTTCGGCGCTAAAGTGCTGATACAGTCTGTGATCACCTATGCCGCCATGCGCAAGCTCGATGAGAGCGACCTGTTCAAGTTCAGCTGGCTGATGGATATCCTCATGTTCCTGTATTATCTCACGCTGGCGCCGGCATTATTCTTCCGCTCCAAAAACCGGTGGTAGCCGCTTTTATCGACTATTCACTATTTTTGCCGCATGGAGATCATTTTAAAATATTTCAGCGATTTCACACCGGAGCAGCTGTCGCATTTCGAAGCCCTGAAAGGCTTGTACACAGAGTGGAATGAAAAGATCAACGTTATTTCCCGCAAGGATATTGACGCGCTGTACGAAAAACATGTGCTGCATTCGCTGAGCATCGCTGCCATAGCGGATTTCGCGCCAGGCACCCAGATACTCGACCTGGGCACTGGCGGCGGGTTTCCCGGTGTTCCGCTGGCCATTTTTTTCCCTGAAGTAAAGTTTCACCTGGTAGATTCTATCGGTAAAAAGATAAAAGTAGTGGAAGGCGTAGCCGAAGCCCTCGGCCTGAAAAACGTGACCACGGCCCATAGCCGCGTGGAAGATATCAAGAACCGCAAGTTCGATATCGTGGTATCACGCGCGGTAGCGCCCCTGAAAGATCTCTGGCGCTGGAGCAAACCGGTACTGAAAAAATCACAGACGCCGGGCAAACAATTTGAAAAAGGATTGATCTGTTTAAAAGGCGGCGACCTGGCGCAGGAAATATCCGAGAGCGGCGTAAAGCCCCGTCTGATCGACATTTACGACATCTTCCCCGAAGAAAGTTTCAAAGAGAAATTTATTGTGATGGCCAAAAGCTAACAGCTGGTTTCCAGTGTTACATGCCGGATGCCCAGGTGTTCCAGCTCATGACGCAGTTCGTGCTTGAGCTCGTCCACAGCGGGTGCATCGAGTGCTGCATCTACTATAACCTGCGCGGTGAGCGCATTTTCAGTGGTGCTCATGGCCCAGATGTGGATATGATAGATATCTTTTACGCCAGGAATGGCCATAGCGGCCGCTTTCACGGCATCTACGCTGATGCCCGGCGGCACGCCATCCAACGATAGCCGGAGGCTGTCGCGCAGCAGGTCCCAGGTGCCATATACGATGATCACCATTACCCCGAGGCTGATCAGCGGATCTACCCAGTACCATTTCGTATATACGATCACGATACCCGCCACTACGGTACCCAGCGATACCAGGGCATCTGCGAGCAGGTGCAGGTAGGCGCCTTTCACATTGAGGTCTTTTTCTTTGTCTTTGAAGAACAACCAGGCCGAAATACCGTTTATCAAAATACCGACGCCGGCTACCAGCGCGATGATGCCTCCCTGCACAGGATGCGGCGCTGTAAAGCGGCGCACAGCCTCGTAGCCGATGCCGCCCACCACGATCATCAGCAGCATGGCATTGAGAAGGGAAATAAGAATGGTACTTTTGCGGTAGCCATAGGTATAACGTGGGCCAGGTTTCACACGGGCCAGCCGGAAGGCCAGCAACGACAGCGCCAGACTGGCCACATCACTGAGATTGTGGCCGGCATCCGATAACAGGGCCAGTGAATGGGTCATGAAACCCGCCACAAATTCGGCGGCCACAAAAGCAAGGTTCAGGGCAATCCCCCAGATAAAGGCCCGGTTCACGGTATCTCCCTGTAATGCAGGCGTATGGCTGTGCGCATGATCGTGCATGAGTATGTTTTCTATCTTCCTAATTTAACGACGAATTTTTTTTCTGCATAATTAAAATATCCATCCTCCTGCTTCGTCATCCTTATTACGATGAAACAGTTGGTCCTTACAAATACACTGATGGCCCAGGAGCAAAACGAGCGGATACAGGCTACGGTAAAGCAGGAGCGCAAACGCTTGCTCCACTTTATCCGGCAACGCGTGAGCAATTCATCGGACGCGGAGGATATCCTGCAGGATGTACTGTACCAGTTTACAGAATACCTGCGGCTGGGCACCCAGATAGATTCCATTACAGGCTGGCTTTTCGCCGTTACCCGTAACAGGATCACCGACTGGTTCCGCAAAAAGAAAGAGACACCTTTTACAGAATTTGTACGGGAAGTGGAGGGAGAAGAAGTACTGTTCCTGCCCGAACTGCTGGCAGATACTACCATGGAAGCCGATACGCCCATGATGCGCAAATTCGCATCAGACGCCATTATGGAGGCGATCGACGAACTGCCGCAAGAACAAAAACAGGTTTTCTTACAGCATGAACTGGAAGGAAAATCATTTAAACAGATGAGTGAAGAAACAGGCGTCAGCGTAAATACGCTGCTATCGCGGAAACGCTATGCTGTGTTATATCTGCGGGAAAGACTGGCAGATCTGTACGAGGAATTTTTAGATAACGGATCAAATCATTAAACAATATGAGAAGAGAATTCAGGAGGGGAGGCGGCATGAACCCCGCAAAAAAAATCGGACTGGTCATCATGGGGCTGCTGTTCTTTGCAGCTGTGATCTTTGTGACCATGTCGCTCTGGAACTGGCTGATACCGGAACTTTTTCACGGCCCGGTGATCACCTACTGGCAAGCCCTCGGCCTGCTGATATTAGGTAAACTGCTCTTTGGCTGGCATGGCCACCATGGCGGATGGGGCGGATGGCGCCGGCGTCGTGAATGGAAAGAAAGGCTGCGCGAACGCATGGCCGATATGACGCCGGAACAACGCGAACAGATCAAAGAACGCCTCCGCGAATGCTGGGGCTCGCGTTACGACCGCCGCCGGCGCTATGATTTCTTTAACGAGGAAGACGACCGCCCGGGCGAAAAGGAAGCCGGGCCTTCAGAAAAATAAAACCGCGATTTATGATAGGTATTTTCAAAACCAATATCGGCAGCCAGCAGGAAAGGGAACATGTTATCCGTGAGATCGCATCTCACTTTCCTGTTGGTCCCTGCCATGTTGATCTCGACGACTGCGACAAAGTACTCCGCATCGCCGACCTGGAAGTAGCAGAAGAAACTATCATTGACTTTGTAAAGACCCGGGGATTTTACTGCGAAGTATTGGAATAAGCCTCCCCTTGGCCGGTTCAGCAAACTGGCGTAACTTGAGGGAGTATCTTTTTACGGAAACCGCTAAATCATATTCCTATGTACCTGCACAAGCATGAGATCATATCTCTACTCAATAAAACATTCGACGACTACATCGGGTTTGTAAATACCTTACCTGATCATCGCTTCACTGCTTCACCTTATGGCAAATGGTCGGCAGGCCAGCAATTGGATCACCTCACCAAATCAGTGAGGCCGGTGAGCAGCGCGCTCGGCTTTCCAAAAATAATGTTGCGTTATTTCGGATGGCATAACGGCGCCTCCCGCACGTATGACACATTGGTAGCGCAGTATGAAACTATTCTTGCGCGGGGCGCCAAGTCTACCAAGGCTTACCTGCCGGGCGTTGTGTACGGCGCGCAGCGGCCTGCATTGGTACAAAGTTTCCTGGCGCAAAAAGTGAAGCTCGCCGCCAAAGTACGCCACTGGTCTGAGAAAGACCTGGACCGCTATCGCCTGCCGCATCCATTGATGGGCAAGCTTACCGTCCGTGAAATGCTGTACTTCACCGCCTATCACAATCAGCATCACCTCGAAAAATTACGTGATCAGGAATTGCATGCACATACCTGGGAAAACCAGCTGCAACAGCTGATTTTTTAATTTCACACTAGCGGTGTTATATAAATCTTTCGCCCCTACGGGGCGATATGTTGGTAGATGCAATGCCTGCTACCAATATACCGCCCCGTAGGGGCGAAAGATTTATACAACAATAAGGTTCGTAATTCGTCTTTTTATTGTGAAACCGCTTTGTTATTGCTGCGGTCTATATCCGCCAAACGCTGACTGGGATCAATTTCCAGCACTTTGATATCTGATAAAGGTGTGTTCACTTCCACTTCGTAAGTAGGATGCGTCCAGTACCAGTAAGGCAATACAACACGCTTCATGGCAGGGTATTCATTCGGTTTCTGACCATACATGATCGATAGCGGGATGTAATACATCGTTTGCTGGCCGTTTTTGTCTGTTACAACAAAATCAATAGGCATGGGCATCTGGCCGATGCGGCGCAGGCGTACAATGGTTTTATTGCCTTTGTCGTACACGCTGTCGATGCCGTAATCGATATGCTTGGTGGTGCTGATGAAATATTCTTTATACCAATCCAGTTCGATATTGCTTTCTTTTTCCATCACGCGCACAAAATCATTGGCGTTAGGATGTTTGAAGCGCCATTCGCGATAGTAGCGTAACAGGCCGCTGTCGCGGTTTTCAGCACCAATGACGTAACCCATCTGCTCCAGGAATACAGCGCCTTTGCGATAGGCATTGTTGCTATAACCATAGTTGGTATTGTAGTGATCGGCGTGCGTAGTGGCCGGTTCTTCAAAAGGGCTTCTGGCCAGAGCAAAATATCCGCCATAGGTACCTTCATGCGCGAAGCCGCCTTTCAGAGAATCGAGGGTGTTGGCGAGTACATTGTCTTCCGCGAAGGTGGTGAAACCTTCGTCCATCCAGGGATACAGGCTTTCATTGGTGCCGAGCATGCCCTGGTACCAGCTGTGCATCCATTCATGCATGGCTACGCCATAGAGGCCATCAGGTTTTCCATTGCCGAGGATGAGTGTGGCCATCGGGTATTCCATGCCGCCATCGCCACCTTGAATGAAAGAATATTGTTTGTAAGGATAGGCGCCGTAATGTTTTTTGATATAGGCGTAGGCGGTAGGTATGCGCTTGGCGAGCATTGGCCAGCTTACGCGGGTGAGATCATTTTCGATGTAGAAGAAATGCGCAGTGAAGCCATCCACTTGTTGTGTGATGTGTTTGTATTCAGGATCAGCGGCCCACACGAAATCGTGCACATTGGGTGCAATAAAATGCCAGGTAAGGTTATCGCCACTGGGCACAGGTACTTTGGTACCGGGCTTTTCATAACCATGGCCGATCTGATCAGGGTTCTGCAAATAGCCGCTGGCAGCGATCGTATATTTTTTATCCATGGTGATCTTCACATCATAATCTCCCCATACGCCATAAAATTCACGTGCGATATAAGGCGTAGCATGCCAGCCTTCGTAATCATATTCGCACATCTTTGGATACCACTGCGCCATGGAGAAGTCCACTCCTTCTGCATTGTGGCGGCCGCTACGGCGTATCTGTACTGGTACCTGCGCTTCAAATTCCAGGTCGAATACAGTTTTGGCATGCGGCAGGATGGGCTTGTCCAGCGGCACTTCCAGGATGGTTTCGATTACGTTGAATGATTGCGGTTTGCCATCACGTTTCAGCGAAAGTATTTTCTGGTAGCCTATTTCATCAGGCTTCAGTTTGGAGATGCGGTCGCGCACGCGGTTGTCCCAGTCTACCCGCGGATTCCCTTTTGCATCTTTGCTCAGTACCACTTTCCCGAGTTCGCGGCTGCGTACGTCCATCATGCTGTTCGGCTGAAACGCGTTCCAGTAGAGATGATAGAATACTTTTTTGAGTGTGTCCGGTGAGTTATTGTAATATTCGAGGTGTTGGGTACCAGTGAATTTATTGGCAGGTGCGTCCACCTTCACGTCCATCGAATACTTTACGCGCTGCTGCCAGCGGTCTGATTGTGCATGTAGTTGTAACCAGCTGCCGGCCAGCATCGTCAAGGCCAGGCAACTTCCTAATACCGGTTGCTTCATTCCGTAAAAATTTGATTCAGACAGCTAAAATAATAATTACAGCGGAGTATGCAGCAGCTTATTGTTCTACGGTGATGCTTTTGAGAGCGGTTTGCAGGTAGGCGGCATATGCCTGAGCGGCGGCTTCAAAGGCGCTATGCTGGCTTTTCTTCAAGGCTTTGAAAGGGCTGAGCGCTATGGATACATTGTTTTTGCCGAGTGTCCGCTTCCAGGTGCCGAGCACTTTCCCTTGCTGCACCATCACTGCTTTGAAGATGCCGTTGACGGTAAATACATCGCGGTTGCGGGCGGGTTCCAGTACGGCGCTGCGGTCTTTATAACCGAGGATAAATTCATCAAATGGCGGCAGCAACAGGGTATGCGAGCTGCCTTGCTGTGCAGCTGTTTCGGGCGACATCCAATAATCCTGAAAGGCTACCAGCTGATGTTTCACTGCTTCCACTGCTTTCCGGGCTTCGGTGAGGGTGAGGCCGCTCCACCCGCTGAAATCGGCCACCGTAGCAGGCCCGCGGCTGGTAAAATACCGGAGTGCCAGTTGCGCTAACGCCTCCTCACGGTGTAATACCGGCGCTGCGGCACACCATTCGTCCAGCAGAGCATAGGAGAACTGTTTACCACACATAGGGCCGTGGCATATCTCGCCTTCCAGGGAAGCGCGTAATAAAGTGTATTGTACGCGGTGTTCGCTGAGGTGTATACCTTTCTGATCCAGCAGTTCGGTGATCTCCTTGCGTGTGAGGTGCTG
Source organism: Chitinophaga vietnamensis (assembly GCF_902167635.1). Lineage (GTDB taxonomy): Bacteria > Bacteroidota > Bacteroidia > Chitinophagales > Chitinophagaceae > Chitinophaga > Chitinophaga vietnamensis. The sequence continues at coordinate 601,070 of NZ_CABHMS010000001.1, read as the reverse complement.
ATTACCCTGCATGGCTTTGGTGATAATCTTCAGGCATTTTTTATGCAGACTTTCATCAATATCATACGTTCTGGCCAAACCCTTGAAAAGCTGTGCGCTACGGGTTTTGAGCAGGTCCACAAGCCAGCGTATATCCATTGGCGTTACCAGGTGCAGGGTACCGCGGAAAGCCCAGGTGCGGATGATCTCTCCCTTATTCACGGCTTCATCTACTGCCTGTTCGGTAAGGCCGGGCACACGTATGCCCACGGCATGTTTACTGCCGTAGAAGTCCTGCGCCTGCAGGGCGCCCATGTAAGTAACCACGTCCTGCGGACGTTTGAAAGCTGGATGAATGAGCCCTTGCGCGTGTAGCCGTAATTGTCCGATGTCCATAGTAAGCAATGATTGATGATACAAAACAACAACCCCGGGTTGACAACCCTATGTCAGGAGGAAAGAAAATTTTTTTGTGATCAGGCGGCGCCCTGTACTACCACTACTATTTCGCCTTTCACGCCCTTTTCTTTGAAGTAGTCGTGCACCTCCTGTAAGGTACCACGTTTATTTTCTTCAAACATTTTGGTGAGTTCGCGGCTAACGCAGCAGGGGCGGTCGGGGCCGAAATACTGGATGAGATCTTCTAATGTTTTCACGAGGCGCATCGGGGATTCATAGAAAACGATGGCGCGTTCTTCGGTGGCCAGTTGTGTAAACAGGGTATGGCGGCCTTTTTTGAGGGGCAGGAACCCTTCAAATACGAACCTGTTCATAGGGATGCCGCTATTGACCAGCGCCGGAACAAAGGCGGTGGCGCCGGGCAGGCATTCTACCGGTACGCCGGCACGGATGCATTCGCGAACAAGCAGGAAGCCGGGATCAGAAACACCGGGCGTGCCGGCATCGGTGAGCAGGGCCATTACCTTGCCGCCTTGTAATTGTTGCAGCAGGTGCTGCACTACCTTATGTTCATTATGCTGATGATAGGGCGTAATGGGTTTGTTGATCTGGTAGTGCTTCAGCAGCACGCTGGAAGTACGGGTATCTTCCGCCAGTATCAGTTCCGCGTCCTCCAGTACTTTCACAGCCCTGTAGGTGATATCGGCGAGGTTGCCGATCGGAGATGGAACAATGTATAATTTCATTCAGAGAAAAATTACAGGAGCTTGCCTGGGCATGCTCCTGTACTTTTAGCTGTATTATTGTATGTGTACTTCAAAAAATTCCATTACCTGGTTAGCTAACAGCTTCTGGCAGGCATTTTCAGCGATCTGCTGCGCTTCTTCCTTGCTGGCCGCTTCGATCTGGAGGGTAATGTGTTTGCCGATGCGTACATCATGTACCTGGCCCATGCCAAGGTTCTTGAGACCACTCATCACCGCCTTGCCTTGCGGGTCCAGTAATTCCTTCAGTGGCATCACATTGATATGTGCAGTAAAAGTCATTGTGCTAAAAATTTTGCCGCAAACCTACATTAAAAATTACGAATTACGAAGGATGACTTACACATTTACCGTGATTTTTGGCGGGAAGAACAAAGACAACAACACATAACAGAGGAAGATAAAAGGCACGGTGGCGTAGTTCAGGAACGGGATCGCTGCCAGCGTAAGCACTACCAGCAATAGTCTTGTCCAGTTGGCCTTGAGCGATTTTTCCTTCACTTTCAGGCTGAGCATCGGTATTTCAGCCACCATCAGGTAACAGAGCGCGGCGATGATGCCATAGAGCACCCAGATATTCTGTAAATATTTAGCCAGGTGGTAGGGATTGTAGAGCATGATCAGCGGGAAAGAAGCTACCAGCAAGCCTACGGCCGGTGTGGGCACCCCGATGAAATTTTCCGATTGCCGGGCATCGATATTGAACTTGGCGAGGCGGTAAGCGGCGAAACAGGGCACCAGCAAGGCCGGCGCGAGGTTCACTACAGATACGTCAAACACATCGGGCTGCTGGAAATAAGCGCTGCGCAGCAGGCGGTAGAGGATCATGCCGGGTACTACGCCGAAGGTGACTACATCGGCAAGCGAGTCGAGTTCCTTGCCCATAGGCGATTGCACGCGAAGCAGGCGCGCTGCCAGGCCATCGAAGAAATCAAAAATGGCTGCCAGCACTACCAGCGCAGAGGCCCAATATACCGGCTCCGGGCTGATGATCGTATAATCGGTACCGTTAAAGTCAGCGCGGTATTCAGGTGCATGCAGCACACAGATAATCGCCAGCGCGCCGCAAAAGAGATTACATAGGGTAAGAATGTTGGGAATTTGTCGCATCCGTTTTATTTGTGATCTAAGAACGCAAAATAGTTGAAAATAATTACGAATTACGAATTAAGAATTACGGCCCGCGTAGCAGATCTGCTACGCGGGCCGTAATTCTTAATTCGTAATTCGTAATTATTTCATGAGCGCTTCTATCTCATCCGCGGTGACAGGGATGTTCTTCATCAGGTCTACATTGCCGGCGGCAGTGAGCCAGATGTTGTTTTCGATACGCACACCCAAGTGTTCTTCTTCAATGTAGATGCCCGGTTCGATGGTCATTACAGCGCCTTCAGGGATGGGGCGGTGGAAAGAAGGACCGAGATCATGTACATCCACACCAAGATGGTGGGAGATGCCATGATACAGGTATTTGCGGTAGGCGCGGTTTTCCGGATCTTCATTTTTGATGTCCGCTTCGGTGATGAGGCCGAGCTTCACAAATTCCTTGCTGGCTTCATCGCCCACCATATCGTGATATTTGGCGATGTTGATACCCGGGCGCAGGATGGATTTGGCATAGTTATGCAGGTGCAGGCAGGCATCATATACCTGGCGCTGGCGGGCGCTGAACTTGCCGTTAACAGGTACGGTACGGGTAAGGTCAGCATTGTAGCCGCCGTATTCCGCGCCGAAGTCCATCAATATCAGTTCTCCATCTTTACATTCCTGGTTATTGGATACGTAGTGCAGCGTACGCGCGCGGTCGCCGGAAGCGATGATAGAGCCATAAGCCTCGCCGCCAGAGCGGTTGCGCAGGAACTCGTGCAAAATCTCTGCGTGTATTTCATGTTCCCAGACGCCTGGTTTGATGAATTTGAGCAGGCGGCGGAAAGCTTTTTCAGTAATGTCCATCGCCGTCTGCATTACTTTTATTTCCTCCGGTGTTTTCACGGCGCGCAGTTCTTTGAAGATGGTGGCGGCGCGGAGGTAGTTGTGCAGCGGGTAACGCAGCTTCAGCTCCTGTGCATAACGGTAGTCGCGTACCGGTACCAGGTTGGCTTTGCGGTTGTTCTCGTTACTGTTGAGATAGATGTTGGTGGCTTCGTTGATCCATTGCTGGAGCAGCGCATCGAGGGCATCGAGCCATACAACGGTAGCCATACCGGAAACGGCATAGGCTTCATCTTTGCGGAGGCGGTGGCCATCCCATTTTTCTTTCAGTTCGTTAGGACGTACCAGTACCAGTACTTCCCGGTATTTTGGATCGGGATTGTCCGGATACAGGATCACCATGGTATCTTCCTGGTCGATGCCTGTAAGCCAGTACAGGTCCGAGTTCTGTTTGAACTTGTACAATGCGTCGCCATTGGTGGGCAGTTCATCGTTTGAATTGATAATGGCTATTGACTGCGGCTGCATTTTGGCCACAAAACGCTCGCGGTTCTTGATGAACAGCTGCGGGTCCAGAGGCAGATTCTTCATATCTCTTCTAAATTTCAAATGAGGGTTCAAACCTATGGAAAATTTTAATACCACAGGGCTGCTACCCCTCCGGAATGGCAAATTGGTTAATATCTGCGGGGTTGTGCTGCAAAATCGTACTAATATTCACTTCCCATTACTTAATGTTATATTCACACATTTTGTGTTTGAAAATCGTATAAGGAAATCGATAGTCATTGAAGATATCGCAATAATTGCTGCACAACAAACAGATATTGTCTAAATTTTGGCGGTGTAACACCGATAAAATTAGACGATATCAAAAAATCCCTAGTTTTGCTTTTACACCAAAACAATCTTGCTTTTTATGCAAATGAGTAGCGTAAGGAATCCTGTTGCTGACTTACGGGAATTAGGCATAGAGAACGCGTCAAATGTTTACTATCAGCTTTCACCGGAAAGACTGGTTCAACAAACTGTAGAAAGAAACCAGGGCGTATTGTCAGACACCGGCGCACTGGCGGTAAACACAGGCGAATTCACCGGCCGTTCTCCCAAAGACAAATTTATCGTTAAAGACGCGATCACTGCCGACACCGTCAACTGGAATGATTTCAACATTCCCTTCTCTTCAGAAAACTTTGACCGCTTATACAAAAAGATCACTGCTTACTTTACCGGGAAAGACGTGTGGGTGCGCGATTGCTTCGCCTGCGCCGATACCGATTTTCGTATAGGCATCAAAGTGATCACCGAACTGCCCTGGTCAAACCTGTTTGCTTATAACATGTTCCTCCGCCCTAGCGAGGATGAACTGGAATACATGCATACAGACTGGACCGTGATACAGGCGCCCGGCTTCCTTGCCGATCCTGCGGTAGACGGCACCCGCCAGCATAACTTCGCCGTAGTGAACTTCTCCAAAAAGATCATCATCATCGGCGGTACCGCCTACACCGGCGAAATCAAGAAAGGCATCTTCACCATCCTGAACTTTGTTCTCCCTCATAATAAACATGTATTGAGCATGCACTGCTCCGCCAACCAGGGCGACGACGGCGATACCGCGGTGTTCTTTGGCCTGAGCGGCACCGGCAAAACCACGCTGAGCGCAGATCCTGCACGCAAGCTCATCGGCGACGATGAACACGGCTGGACCTCCACCGGCGTCTTCAACTTCGAAGGCGGCTGCTATGCAAAATGTATCGACCTCAGCGAAGAAAAAGAACCACAGATATTCCGCGCAGTACGCGAAGGCGCACTGCTGGAAAACATCACCTTCTTCCCCGGCACCAATACTGTCAACTATGCTGACAAGAGCATCACGGAAAATACCCGCGTCTCTTATCCGCTTACGTACATCGACAATGCGCTGGAACCTTCTGTAGGCGCCATTCCGAAGAATATCTTCTTCCTCACCTGCGATGCTTACGGCGTACTGCCGCCTGTTTCCAGGCTCTCTCCCGGACAGGCCATGTACCAGTTTATTTCGGGGTATACCGCTAAAGTAGCGGGCACCGAAGCAGGTGTTACCGAGCCGAAATCCACCTTCAGCGCATGTTTCGGCGCACCTTTCCTGCCGCTGCATCCTGCAAAATATGCACAGATGCTAGGTGAAAAGATGCGCGCGCACCGCGTGAACGTTTGGCTGATCAACACCGGCTGGACTGGTGGCGCCTATGGTGTGGGTAACCGTATCAAGTTATCCTATACCCGCGCCATGATCGCCGCCGCGCTGCATGGCCAGCTGGATCATGTGCCCTACCGCATTGCGCCGGTGTTCGGTTTCACCGTACCGGAAAGCTGCCCGGGCGTTCCTGCGGAAATCCTTGACCCACGCAACACCTGGGCCGACAAAGCCGCATACGATGCGAAAGCCAGGGACCTTGCGGCACAGTTCATCAAAAACTTCGAGAAATATGTATCAGCTGCCGACGCAGAAATTTTGGCGGCTGCTCCGAAAATTTAGTATATCTTGTAAAAGTGATCACCAGCAATTGAGAAGTCGCCGCGCGCACCTTCACCCACTGGTCTTTGTTTGCCTTGTAATTTCCACACATTTACGGTTCGATATTGGCTTCGTGCCACGCAACACAGGTTCCCTTCCGGGGAGCCTGTTTTGCAGAACCAGACAAGGTTCCCGCTCCTTCTTCCCTCCCGTCTCAAAATACCCGCCCTGAAATCTTTGGATGCGCAAAGCTATTTTGCTTACCTTTGCACATGCAAATTTTAGACGGTAAACTAGTTTCTGGGGCTATCAGAGCCCAATTAGCCACGCAGGTGGCTGAATTAAAGGCCGCCGGTAAAAAAGTACCTCACCTGGCAGCAATCCTGGTTGGTAATGATCCTGCCAGCGAAACCTACGTGGCTTCCAAAGTTAAAACCTGCGCCGAATGCGGGTATAACTCTACCCTCCTCCGTTTCGACGCACAGATCTCCGAAAAACATCTTCTTGATCAGATCACACTGCTCAATGAAAATGCGGATATCGACGGCATCCTGGTGCAACTGCCTTTACCCAAACATATCAACGAGGAACTGGTGATCAACACCATCGATCCAAGTAAAGACGTAGATGGTTTCCACCCGATGAACGTAGGTAAGATGGTAAGCGGCCTGCCCGCCTTCATCCCTGCCACGCCATACGGTATCATGCTGATGCTGGAACATTATAACATCCCTACCCAGGGCAAACACGCCGTGGTAATAGGTCGCAGCCATATCGTAGGCACACCGGTGAGCATCCTGCTGAGCCGCAACACCTACCCTGGCAACTGCACCGTTACCCTCACTCACTCCCGCACCGCCAACCTCGCGGAGATCTGCCGTCAGGCCGATATCATCATTGCCGCCATCGGCAAACCGAATTTCGTGACAGCGGACATGGTGAAAGAAGGCGCCGTAATCGTGGATGTAGGCGTGAACCGTATTGAAGATGCCTCCAAAAAGAGCGGCTTCAGACTCGTTGGCGACGTGAAGTTCGATGAAGTAGCACCGAAATGCAGCTTCATCTCCCCGGTACCTGGTGGCGTAGGACCTATGACCATCGCGGCTTTGCTGAAGAACACCTACCACGCCGCTATCGGTCAGAAAGGTAGTATGAACTAATGTAAGTCCGGGAAAAACCGGACCTTTGTGAAATAGAACATGTCTGTAATTACAACAAATATCAACATCGGTACCCTGCCGGTGATGGAGCAATTCTACACCATACAGGGAGAAGGCTACCATCAGGGCAGGGCTGCTTACTTCATCCGTCTTGGCGGTTGCGATGTAGGCTGCCATTGGTGTGATGTGAAAGATAGCTGGGATGCCAGCAAACACCCACAGCTGCCCATCAATGATATCGTGCAGGAGGCAGCACAACACCCGGGCCGCATCGCGGTGATCACCGGCGGAGAACCGCTGCTGCACAACCTCGACGCCCTCACCAAAGCCTTGCACAAACAAGGATTCCATACCCATATGGAAACATCCGGCTCCTCTCCGCTCAGCGGCAGCTGGGACTGGATCACGCTCTCTCCCAAAAAGTTCAAAGCGCCCCTGCCCGAAATATGCAAGGCCGCACATGAACTCAAAGTAGTCATCTTCAACAAATCCGATTTCGCCTGGGCCGAAAAATACGCCGCCCTCGCCGGCAAGCACTGCAAACTCTACCTCCAACCCGAATGGGAACGCAGCGCCGAAATGACCCCGCTCATCATCGACTACATCAAAGACAATCCCCAATGGGAACTGTCGTTGCAGATACACAAGTATATACATGTACCATAGCGAAGGTTGTCTTACTCAGGATTATACTGATTGAAAGGATTACCAGGATTTTTTTCTCAGGATTTTTAAAGGATTCGCGAAGATCATATCGATTTGATCTTCGCGAATCCTTTTTAATCTTTATTAATCCTTTAATAGAAAATCCTGGTAATCCTTTCAATCAGCATAATCCTGAGTAAGACAATCTTCGTAATTTACACACTATGAAAAAAACCCTTCTCCTGTTATCAGGCTGTTTGTGCCTGTGGCTGCAAATGCAGGCCCAGAGCGTTACCTATGAAACGGCGCCTAAAAAGGCCAGAGCCGCTTTTGATGAAGCAGTAACGGCTGTACGCAATTACAATACCACACAGGCGATCGAACGATTAAAGGAAGCAATAAAAATTGCGCCCAACTTTTCAGATGCCTATGGCCAGATGGGACTTTGTTATGTGGAACTGAAAAAATATACGGAAGCCACGCAGGCATTTGAAAAGCTCAAACAACTGGATAGCAGCGGCCTGCGACCCGTGATGGTGCCCTATTCCAAAGCATTGGCAGGCAGCGGGAATTTCACAGGAGCTTTACAGTTAATCAATCAATATCTGCAAACGGCCAAAACGCCCAGCGCCAATGCCAGCAAGCTTAAAGCCAATTATGAGTTTGCCGTCAACAATCCGAATAAGTCGGTGCCCTTTCATCCGGAAAACCTCGGTGATCACGTGAATACAAAAGATCCCGAATATTTTCCTTCTCTCACCATCGATGGTAAAACGCTCATTTTCACACGCCGCGTAAATGGCCGCAATGAAGATTTTTATATCACACAACGTGATAGCACCGGCTGGAAACCCGCTATGGATATGGGTGAGCCAGTGAATACCGCTTTTAATGAAGGCGCGCAGAACATCTCCCAGGATGGTACCATGCTTGTATACACCGGTTGTGAATTTCCTGAAGGTAAAGGCAGTTGCGATATCTACTATTCGCTGAAAACCGCCAATGGCTGGAGCACACCGAAAAATATCGGCGCACCGATCAACACCCGCGACTGGGAATCACAACCTTCTTTATCTGCCGATAAACAAACCCTGTACTTCGCACGCGAAACGCCCGAAGCTGGCGCCGATATATTTATGAGCCAGCGCCAGCCCAATGGCCAGTGGGGCACGCCGCAGAAGCTCGGCCCCAATATCAATACCTCCGGTAGAGAAACCACGCCCTTCATACATCCTGACGGACAAACGCTATATTTCGCTTCCAACGGGCATCCCGGCTATGGCGGACTGGATATCTATTACTCTCGCCGCCAGCCTGATGGCAGCTGGGGTCCTGCCGTTAATCTCGGTTATCCTATCAATACGATCGATGAAGATGCATCACTCGTAGTGGCAGCCGATGGCAAAACCGCTTACTTCGCTTCCGATCGCTCCGATAGCCGCGGCGGCCTCGACATCTACAGCTTTGAGCTGTATCCCGAAGCGCGGCCACTGCAAACACTTTACGTGAAAGGCTTTGTGTATGATACCACCACCCACAACCGCCTCGCCGCTACTGTGGAGGTGATTGACCTGCAAGGCGGATACCGCATCGCCACAGTGCCTACCAATGAAAACGGCGATTTCCTCGCGCCATTGCCCGTAGGCAAAGACTATGCATTCCATGTCAACAAGAAAGGATATCTCTTCTATTCCGATAATTTCTCTTTAAAAGATCATAACCCGGGCGTGCCTTTCGAAAAGAATATTCCCTTGCAACCATTGGCGGCCAATGCCAGCATTGTGCTGCATAATATCTTTTTCGACACCAAACAATATAGCCTGAAACCTGCGTCGGTAGTAGAACTGGACAAGCTGGTAAAATTACTGGAAGATAATCCGACCATCCGGATAGAGATAGATGGCCATACAGATGATGTGGGGTCAGATAAAGATAACCTCATCCTCTCTGATAACCGCGCCAAGGCAGTGGTGAAGTACCTGACCGATAAAGGCATTGCGCCCACACGCCTTAGCAGCAAAGGCTTTGGAGAGTCGCAACCTATTGCTCCTAACAATACAGAAGAAGGCAGGGCCATCAACAGAAGAACGGTATTTAAAATACTCAGCCTTTAGGGATTTACGGATTTCGTTGATTTACGGATTTATGGATTTGTGGGGAATGGAGGTACGTCACAAATCAAGAAATCCGTAAATCAAGAAATTCAAAAATTCCTCAACCGGCTTTTCATGATGGAATCTTTCTGTTGTGGTGATAATTTATATTGAAAGTTATAGAGTGCGCCTTCCCAATCGCCATACATGGGGTTGGGCAGCACGATAAAGCGGCTACCGAAGCTGGATGCGGTATTCAGGACATTGGCATTGCGTTCGTCAACAGGTTTTTTGTCGAATATCGCCGAGAAATCGCTGAGGTTATCACCGAAGAGCAGGATGATATCGTAATCTTTGGCCACCTGCTGCCGGCGAGCTTCCTTGCCGGAGGTAGTGGTTTTCAGGAAGAGGTGTTGATCGTCGGCATAGGGGAAGTGGTATTGTTGCAGGTTCTTCAGCGTAACGACTCTCTCGCTTTCGGCCCTATTGGTGATGTAGAATACTTTTACGCCTTTAGAGGCCGCATATTTGAAAAAGGCAGGAGCGCCGGGAACCGTGTCGCACGCGGCTTTCGCGGTCCATTCCATCCAGCTTTTATCGTCGTAGGTTTTCCCGCTCAACGCCTGATGCACAGAATAGGGGCTATTATCCAGCACTGTTTCATCGATGTCGGTCACTACTGCCAGCGGCTTGTCGCTATGCTGAGTAAGGTATTGATCCAGCCGCCATGCTGCCAGCTGATAGGCTTGCAGGCACAATGCCTTGTATTCGCCCGACTGTTGCTGCCACAATGCGGCCCAGGCAGCGCCCTGCGGCGCCAGCGTAGTGGCCGCAGGGGTGGAAGCTACGGGCTGTGTGGATTTGCAGGCAAACATGCCTAACACGATTGCTCCTGCTAAAATCTTTCTCATCATGATATGTCCGTTTAAAGTGCAAAAATAATTCACTCGCGCAACAAAAAATTGAAGCAGATAAATTGTAATTTGATGAACTAAAATTGTTTGTTATGCCTCCGGAATTAAAGTACCAGCTGGCATTGACCCTGATTCCCCAGATCGGTGATGTGACCATTAAAAAACTGTTGGAACACTACAACAGTGCCGCCGCGATATTCCATGCCAGTCAGCGCGAATTAGAAAGAATAGAAACAGTAGGTACTGTGCGTGCCGCTGCTATCAAGCGTTTCCGTGATTTCGGTTCAGTGGAGAGAGAGATGGATTTTATAGAGAGATACAAGATCAGGCCATTATTTTATACCGATGAAGATTATCCGGCGCGTTTGCGGCAATGTTATGACAGTCCGCCGATGCTGTACTACAAAGGCTTTGCGTCTTTGAATGTGCCGCGCATCGTGAATATCGTAGGCACGCGGCAGCCATCGGCCTATGGGCGGATGTTGTGCGAGCAGCTGGTGACGGCGCTGGTGGCGGCAGATGTAACGGTGGTCAGTGGCCTGGCCTACGGCATCGATATCGTGGCGCATAGAACGGCGGTGTCCTTGCAAGCCGCTACCATCGGGGTATTGGCGCATGGGCTGGACCGGATATATCCTTATGCGCACCGGCATACGGCCACACAGATGTTGGAACATGGCGGCTTGCTGACGGATTTCCCCAGCAACACGGCGCCCGACCGGCAGAATTTCCCCAAGCGCAACCGCATTGTGGCGGGCCTTTGTGACGCCACTATTGTGGTGGAAAGCGGTATCCGCGGCGGCTCGCTCATCACTGCCGATCTGGCCAATGGCTATCACCGTGACGTGTTCTGCTTTCCCGGGCGCGTGCACGACTGGCATGCAGCTGGTTGTCATCATCTCATAAAAAACAATAAGGCCATGCTGGTCACGGATGCAGCGGACATACTAAGCGCCATGGGCTGGGCCGATAAGCCCAAACCCGCGCCCACCGTTCAAAGAGAGCTGTTTGTACAGTTGTCGGAAGAGGAGCGGCAAATTATGACACTATTCGAACAAAAGCCCCGACTGCATCTGGAAGAGCTGTATGTGCAGAGCCGTCTTTCCGGCAGCCAGATTGCAACAGCCGTGTTTAACCTCGAAATGCAAAGCCTGCTCAAAAGCCTTCCCGGAGGCATGTATGTACTGGCCGATCGTTAATGAAAAGTTATGCGCGATGTTGAAATTTTATTTATTACAGAATTAGGTGTACATTTGCGTGCAATTATTTTTTAACTGACAAATAGTTGCATCATGCCTGCGGGAAAATCTAAACCCAAATTTGTGCCTGACGGACTTACATTTGACGATGTGCTCCTGGTTCCGGCTTACTCTGAAGTGCTGCCAAAAGAAGTAAATATTTCTTCTCAACTTACTAAAAACATACGGCTCAACTTACCGATGGTATCTGCTGCGATGGATACTGTTACAGAAGCTAATCTGGCTATTGCACTCGCGAGAGAGGGTGGTATAGGTATTCTCCACAAGAACATGAGCATCGAGCGTCAGGCGGAAATGGTGCGCCGCGTGAAACGCAGTGAGAGTGGCCTGATCATGGATCCCGTTACCCTGCATGCAGACGCTACTATCGGCCAGGCGCTAAAGCTGATGAAGGACAATGGTATCGGCGGTATTCCTATCGTAGATGAAGCCAGCAAGCTGGTGGGCATCCTCACCAACCGAGACCTGCGCTTCGAGAAAAATAAAAAACGCCTCGTTAGCGAAGTGATGACCAGCGACAAGCTGATCACCGCTCCAGAAGGCACTGACCTGAAAAAGGCAGAAAAGATCCTCCAACAATACAAGATTGAAAAATTACCGGTTGTTAATAAACAGGGTAAACTGGTAGGGCTCATCACCTACCGCGACATCCTGCAGCTCACCAGCTATCCTAACGCAGTGAAAGATGAATTTGGTCGTTTGCTCGTAGGCGCAGCACTGGGTATCACTCCCGACCTGCTCGACCGCGCACAGGCGCTGATCAATGTAGGGGTGGATGTAGTTTGTCTGGACAGCTCCCATGGCCACTCTATTGCAGTGCTCAACAACCTGAAGAAATTAAAGAAAACATTTCCGAAACTGCAGGTGATCGCAGGTAACGTAGCCACTGCCGATGGCGCGCTGGCACTCGCCGAAGCTGGCGCCGATGCCGTAAAAGTAGGCGTAGGCCCAGGTTCTATCTGTACTACCCGTATCGTAACCGGTGCAGGCTTCCCGCAGCTGTCTGCCGTAATGGATGCAGCTGAAGCACTGAAAAAATCCGGTATCCCGGTGATCGCTGATGGCGGTATCCGCTACACCGGCGATATGGTGAAAGCCCTCGCAGCAGGCGCTTCTACCATCATGGCAGGTTCCATCTTTGCAGGTGTGGAAGAAAGCCCCGGCGAAACCATCATCTACGAAGGACGCAAGTTCAAATCCTATCGTGGCATGGGTTCCATCGAAGCGATGCAGGAAGGTAGTAAAGACCGCTACTTCCAGGATGAAGATGATATCAAGAAACTGGTACCGGAAGGTATCGTAGGCCGCGTACCTTACAAGGGCATGCTGTCGGAGATCGTACAACAGTTCGTTGGCGGCCTCCGTGCCGGTATGGGCCTCGTAGGCGCGAAAGATATGAAAGCCTTGCAGGCCGCGCAGTTCGTGAAGATCACCGCTGCCACCGTGAAAGAAAACCACCCGCATGATGTGGTGATCACCAAGGAAGCGCCGAACTACAGCAGATAATAATTATCACACAGATAACACAGAACGCCCGGTTATGCAGCCGGGCGTTTTTGTTTTCCGGCTATCCCCGCTTATCTTCGTTGCTATTGTAAAATTTGTCATTACCTGATGAAGCTTCGCTTTATTATTGCTGCATTGCTGAGCGGCTGCCTGCTGTGGCTGGCATGGCCCACGCTTCCCTGTACGCCGCTGATATTCATCGCGCTTACGCCGCTGTTGTATATCGCGGAGAAGGTACATCACCGCGGAAAGTTCTTCGTTTGTATCTACCTGGCTTTCCTCACCTGGAATGTGGCCACCACCTGGTGGGTAGGCAATACTACCTTGCCTGCCAGCGGCGTATTTGCCAATTGCTTCAACGCTTTCCTGATGAGCATTCCCTGGCTGATGTACAAGAACAGCCGCAAACGGCTCACGGAAAATGCCGCTTATTTTGCACTCATCGCCTATTGGCTCACCTTTGAATTTATTCACCAGACTTGGGAACTGAGCTGGCCCTGGCTCATACTGGGCAACGCTTTCGCGATGCGACCGGGATGGATACAATGGTATGAATTTACCGGCACCAGCGGCGGTACCCTCTGGGTATTACTGGCCAATATCTTCGTATATATCGCATGGAAACGGTTACGCCTATACGATCTTTCCATCACGCAACTCATCCGGCAGGAAGCCTGGAAACCCGCTGTGGTCATACTCTTCCCGCTGATCTTCTCTCAGATCATCCATCCTTCGCCAGATGATCCGGCAAAGAAAAGGGAAGTGGTGATCGTACAACCCAATATCGATCCCTATGATGAGAAATTTGCAGGCGGCAATGTGATGCAGCAGCTGGAAAAATTTATACGTCTCACCGAACAGCAGGCGGATAGCAATACCCGTTACATCATCTGGCCGGAAACAGCCTTGTTCCCCAGCGGCGCATGGGAACAGCAGCTGAACTATCAGCCGGAGGTGCTGGCCATCAGACAGCTGCTGAAAAAATATCCGAAAGCAAAATTGATCAGCGGCGCAGTAACGCTCAAGCGCTACCGCGATGATGAAGCGCCGGCCATGGCGCGCCGTATGGAAGATGGCGCCCGCTGGGAGCCATTCAATGCGGCGGTGCAGATCGATACTTCTTCATGGGTGCAGATCTATCATAAATATGAATTGGTGCCTGGTGCAGAGCTGGTGCCTTATGTGCGTTATTTTTCTTTTCTGCAAAACCTCGCGCTGGACTTTGGCGGCATCACGGGCAGCTATGGCCGCATGCCAGAGGCAGACCTGCTTAGCAATCCGCGGGATACGGTGAATGTGTTTCCTACAATCTGCTATGAGTCTGTATTCAGCAATTATGTAGCAGCGCATGTAAACCTTGGCGCCAACTTCCTGGTAATCATTACCAACGATGGCTGGTGGGGAAATACGGAAGGGCATCGGCAACATCTTGTATATGCACGTTTGCGCGCCATCGAAACGCGGCGCTGGGTGGCCCGCAGCGCCAATACCGGCATCTCTGCGGTGATCGATCCTGCCGGCAATATTTCGCAACCGCAACCTTATTGGCAGGAAGCTGTTATCAAAGCAAATGTAACACCACGGTATGATCTTACGTTCTATGTAAAATATGGGGACCTTCTCTCCAAAGGAGCTGTAATATTTTGTATCTTGTTGTTAGTACATGCTATTTTATCACGATTTATACCCGGGTTAAAACATGTGGAAAACTATCAATAACGGAAACACCGCTTACCTGGATGAAGGCAATGGCCCTGTAGCCGTGCTCTTGCACGGTTTCGGCGAAAACAGCCATGTGTGGGAGATACAACAGGCGTACCTGAAAGCGGCCTGGCGCCTGATCATCCCTGATCTTCCCGGCGCAGGAAAAACACCGCTCTCTCACCCCCTGACGGTGGAAAGTATGGCAGATTTCGTATATTCGATACTGTTAGCCGAAGAGATAAAAGAAGCTGTGATCATCGGCCACTCCATGGGTGGATATGTAGCATTGGCCTTGTTGGAAAAATACCCGGCTGTTGTGAAAGGACTGGGCCTCTTCCATTCCACCGCCAAAGCGGACAGTGAAGAGAAAAAAGAAGCCCGGCTCAAATCCATCAGAATGATGCAGCAATACGGTGGCGAAACATTCCTGCGGCAAACCCTGCCCAATATGTTCAGCCCTGCATTTAAAACGCGTCAGCCGGACCGCGTGGATGCTTATGTACAACAAAGTTTTTCCACACCGCAGGACACGCTCATCGCTTATTATGAAGCCATGATGCAAAGACCCGACCGCACCGCGCTGTTAAAGAATTTACCGGTACCCGTGCTGTTTGTTATTGGAAAAGATGATAACGCTGTGCCGCTGGATAATATCCTGCCGCAGGTAACACTGCCACGTTCCAGCAGCATCCATATCTTCGACGAAGTAGGGCATATGGGGATGTGGGAAGTATTTGAAGAAAGCAATGTCATCCTGGACCAATTTATCAGGTTCTGTCAACTTTAATCAGATCAATAAATACCAGTTGTGAAAAAACTCCTGTTCATCCTCATATGTATGATGTGCACTGCCGTGGTGCAGGCCAAACACATTATAGGCGGACAGGTATACTACAAATTTGTTTCTAATAACGGTAACAGCTATACGTACAAAGTGTCCATGAAGCTGTACCGCATCTGCGAATCCGGACCACAGATCGCGGAAATGCCCTCCACCGTGGTGTTGGTGGCATTCGACAAATCCAATAACCAGTCCGTGGGCAGCTTCACCGTAACCCGCTCCGACTTTCAAATCAAAAACCTCACACAATTCGATCCCTGTATCGTAAACCCGCCGAAAGTGTGTTTCCAGGTAGGATTGTTTGAAACCAATATCACCGTACCTATCAACGACGCCGGCTACATCGTAGCTTTCCAGAGCTGCTGCCGTGATAACAGCATGAGCAACATTGTAGCGGAACCCATTCCCGGCCAGCCCAATAACCTCGGTACCGGCGCCACTTATTTCACCGAATTGCCCGGCAGGTCAAACGGCATATTGGGCAATTCCAGCCCGATATTCAATAAAGAAGAAGCCACCCTCGTTTGCGCTGATAAAAAATTCACCTACGATTTTTCTGCTACCGATCCCGATTCGGATTCACTCAGCTATGAATTTTGCGATGCCTACAAAGGCGGCTCCACTACGGACCAGAGCGGCATTCCACTGCCCGCTGTTAGTCCGCCATATGATTTCGTGAGCTATATCAGCCCCTTTTCAGGTCAGCAGCCGCTGGGCAGCACCGTTACCATCGATCCGAAAACAGGGATCATATCCGGTATTGCTCCCGGCGCCGGAAAGTATGTGGTAACGGTATGTGTACACGAATTCAGGAACGGCAAACAGATCGGCACCCTGCGAAAAGATTTCCATGTGAACGTGACCACCTGCGTGAAACAGGTGACAGCCTCCATGCCCGAGAAGTACGCGGATTGCGACGGCTATACGATCAACTTCGTGAATAACAGTACCCGCGGGAAGCCCTATTTCTGGGACTTTGGCGATGGCACCACCTTCTCCACCACTGATCCCGCTACGCTGCCGCATACCTATGCACGCAATGGCAAATACACCGTGAAACTGTATGTGGACAAAGACAGTAACTGCGGCGACAGCGCCACCGCCACAGTTTATGTGTATCCCCGCTTCCTGCCCGACTTCTCCGAAGTAGGCCTCTGCTCGCAAAAAGTAACTCATTTTACAGACCGCTCCCGCGTGGATGTAGGCCAGATCGAATACTACAAATGGAACTTCGGCACCGGCAACGCCGGCGACACCTCCAATCTCCGCAATCCTGATTTCCAGTACCCCGGTCCGGGCACCTACAGCGTAGTGCTGTATGCCCGCTCCAACCAGGGCTGCGAGCGTTTTGATACCGCCACCTTAACGATCTACGATAAACCACCCTTCACCGCCACTGCAGACACTTTGCTATGCGCCAAGGATTCATTGCACCTCTGGGCCACCAGCGACCTGCCCGGCAACTATGCCTGGACGCCCGGCAACTATAATATCATCAACCCCAATACCCCCAACCCTATTGCCTTTCCAAGGAAAGATACTACGTACACCGTTACGTTCACCGATCGTGACCAATGTACTAACAGCAAGACTGTTTTTGTAGATGTGAAAGATACTTTGCTGATGACCACCATGCCCGACAGCATCGTGTGCACCGGCGATCCGGTGAAACTATGGGAAGTGGCCGACGGGCAATACAGTTTCCGTTGGAAAGACCTGAATACCAATACTATCATCAGCAATGATCCCGTTACCACCGTTACGCCGGCAGCGCCGCGGCAAAACTATTCGATCACTGTATCGCTGGGTAAATGCTTCACCGATGATACCGTGCGCCTCAAAGTGGTAGACCCGCCCAAAGCGGCTGCCCTGCCGGATACCACCATCTGCTCCGGCTCCAAAGTGTTGCTGCGGGCCCAGGGCGGCGCCTTCTACAGCTGGACGCCCGCCTATTATGTGGATAACCCTACCCAGGCGGTAAGTTGGGCGCACCCCAAAGATACCACCACCTTTACGGTAACGGTAACGGATACACTTGGATGCCCGAAAGCGGTAAGCGCTGCCGCCAAAGTGGATGTAGTGCCGCCAGTACGCGCCTTCGCCGGCAACGATACCATCGTGATGCTCAACAAGCCCTTCCAGCTCAATGCCACCGGGGGCGTACGCTACGCCTGGACGCCCGTTGACGGATTGAATAACCCTGATATATTCAATCCTGTTACCACCATCAACCGCGATTTCACCTATACCGTTACCGCCTATACGCAGGAAGGATGCTCCGGTACCGCCAGCATCTTCGTCCGGTTTATCATCGGCCCGGACATTTACATACCTAATGCATTCTCTCCCAATGGCGATGGTAAAAATGATATCTTCCGCCCGCTGCCCGTGGGCATTGTACACATGGATTTCTTCCGGGTATACGACCGATGGGGAAAACTCATGTACTCTTCTACCGAATACCTCAAAGGCTGGGATGGCACCGTAAATGGCCAGCCGGCAAATATCGGCACCTACGTGTGGGTAGTGCAGGGAAAAGATATCAACAACAACACCGTGCAACGAAAAGGTACTGTTACATTGGTGAGATAAGTGACAAATCCGTGAACCGGAACTGCTCTTTTTTTGTTAAATTCAGATAGCAGAGCAGTCCCCCATGAAGAGAGTCTTTTTACTGGTGATCAGCTACTGTTGTTGTTATCTCCACGCAGCCGGGTATCATATTATTGGAGGTGAAATCTACTACACAACGATAGGCATGAGTGCAGATAATCAACGCTACCGCTATCTCATCACCCTCAAACTATACCGCGACGCAGATTTCACCTGCGGCGACCGTCAGGGCTGTATCGACCATTTCGAAAACCCTTCTACCGCTAACGTATATACGTCGAACGGCAGGCGCGTACTCTCCTCCGTTTATCTCTACATCAAAAAAGTAAAACCACTGATCGATACCCTGCGAAACCCTTGTCTGGCGCCGCAAGCGCAACATCTCGAAGTAGCGTTCTACCAGGCCACGATAGAACTGCCTCCCATCAGTGGCGGCTATTATGTGGCTTCCCAACGTTGCTGCCGCGGCGAAAAACTTACCAACATTTATAATTCAGAACACGAAGGCTCTACTTACTATACAACTATTCCCGGCACGGAATCCCGGCCTGGCAATAACAGCGCATATTTCAACAAAGACACCGCGATTGTGATCTGCAACCAGCTGCCTTTCCAGATAGACTATGCCGCTTATGACCAGGATGGCGACAGCCTCACTTATCATCTCTGCAATGCCCTCACCGACGGCACCGTATCCAGCGAAGGCAATTCCAATACGCCGCCGCCTTATACTTCCACCGTGAATTATGTATCGCCTTATTCCGGCAGCAACCCGATGGGCGGGCAACCGCGCATCACGATCTCCAACAAGGGCATGATCACCTGTACGCCCGACAGGCCCGGCAAATATGTGGTCACCGTATGCGTGAATGAATACGACCGCACCACAGGAACCTTGCTGGGCGTGCATAGCAAGGATATATTGCTCACCGTATTTAATTGTTCCACCGCGATCACTGCGAAATTTCCGTCTGTGCTCAACAATTGTACAGCATCGCCGGAGCTGAGCGTAGCGATCCCCAATTTCAGCGTGGCAGGCTATACTTCTACCTACCACTGGTCTTTCGGCGATGGCACCGATACCGTTACTACCAACCAGGCGGTCATCTTCCATCAATATCCTGATACCGGCGTTTACCGGGTGAAGCTGGTGATCAATCCTACACTGGCCTGCCGCGATAGCGCTACAGGCCTGGTTTCCAACTACCCCGGGTTGAAAGTGGGCTTTACTACTTCGGGCTTTTGCAAGAATACGCCTATCCATTTCAGCGATACCTCTTCCTACCAGTACGGACATATCACCGGCCGGCGCTGGGACCTGGGCCTTGATAGCAGCGTTACAGCGCCGGCAAGCCGGCAGTTTGACTACACCTATCCTAAAGGTGACGCCTATACGATTTCATTGACAGTTTATACAGATAAACAATGCCAGCAAACAGTGACGCAAAACCTCAAGGTATATGAGGTAAAGCCCTTTGCAGGCAACGACACGATCCTTACGCGGGGCGAGCCTTTCACCATGCAGGGCAGCGGCGGCGATTATTACTCCTGGTCGCCCGCCTATGGGCTCAGCGATGCGAGCATTGCGCAACCCGTGCTGGAATCCAGCCAGGACAGGGAATACACGCTGCGTGTGTCCAATGCAGAAGGCTGTTTCGGTTATGCCACGGTGAAGATCAAGTATTACACTGGCCCTGATATCTATGTGCCCAATGCTTTTAGTCCTAATGGCGACGGCCTCAACGATCGTTTCCGTTTTATTCCCGTGGGTATCAAGCAGTATAAATTTTTCCGGGTATTCAACCGATGGGGACAGGAGATGTTTTCTTCGGTCGACTTCAAAACCGGATGGGACGGCACTTACAAAGGAGTGCCTGCTCCGGCGGATACTTATATCTGGATATTGCAGGGCACGGATTTCAATGGCAGGGAGATCATGAAAAAAGGCACCGTTACCTTGATCCGCTGATCGTTTAGTAAATTGCAGGAAATTTTACCGCTCATGGGAATCGTTCTTATCACTGGCGCTACAGCCGGGTTTGGCCAGGCCTGCGCCACTACATTTGCCGCAAAAGGTTATGATGTGATCATTACCGGCCGCCGCAAGGAAAGACTGGAAGCATTACAAACACAGCTCACACAGGAATATGGCACCAATGTGCTGGCACTGGATTTTGATGTAAGAGACGAGCAGGCTGTAGCAACTGCGTTGGGCAATATCCCCGCAGAATGGCGGCAGATAGATGTGCTGGTGAACAATGCCGGACTGGCGGCGGGTCTCAGCACTATTGATGAAGGCAGCCTGGACGACTGGAATGCGATGATCGATACCAATGTGAAAGGCCTCCTTTATGTGTCCCGTATCGTGATACCCTGGATGCGCGCCCGTACCACCGGCCATATTATCAACATCGGTTCTACCGCTGCCAAACATGTATATGCAAAAGGTGCGGTGTACTGCGCCAGCAAAGCCGCTGTAGACGCCATTTCCCAGGGGATGCGCATCGACCTGTTGCCTTACCGCATCAAGGTAACGGCCATACATCCCGGCGCTGCGGAAACAGAATTTTCGCTGGTAAGATTTAAGGGAGATGAACAGAAGGCGAAAGATGTGTATAAAGGTTTCATTCCTTTGAGCGCCCAGGATGTGGCAGATGTGGTGTATTATGTAACCACCCTCCCCGCGCATGTATGCATCAATGATCTCGTGCTTACGCCCCTACAGCAAGCCAATGCCTACTATATTGATAAAAATTAACACGTTGATGTGATATAACGATTTAGTGTAAAAATATATATTTGAGATATATTATATTTTTTGTGGGTCCCTATGCCTTGAAAGATATGATACATGCCAATGCACGACTATCCTTAACATGAAAAACCATATCCCTATGCTTACATTACTAACAATGTATTTGCTGCGCCTGTACTATCCCAGGTGGAAGGAACAGTGGCGCCTTTATTTTGGCAGCTCGCGCAGAGGCAATTACGGTCGCTGGGTATCTCGGACCGACTGGGCAGGCCAGAAAGGCTATGCTTTCGGTTACAGCTGAGAAGAATTTGTGAATTTCTTGATTTTTGAATTTTCGTATTTGGCTGGTTTGTAAAGATGATGTTCAAATACGAAAATTCAAAAATCAGAAATTCAGGTATCAGGGTAAAAGCTGGTAGGCTACTTCACCTCTCCCCTTTCTCTCTCTCTTATATACTATGATCGCCGCCTGATTCCTTAACATTCCCACTACCGGGAAAACCGCGTAGGTACTGTCTTCCGTAAGCTGACCACTCTTCAATGTTTCACCATTTGCTGATTTGCACACATAGCTGATCCTGCTTTTAAAATCGTTGTGATACTTTACCGGCTCATCCCAGGCGATGAGGATATCGCTGTCGTGACAGGGCGTTAGCTGCGGATGCTTGGCCATCGGTATTTTGCTCAGTGATTCTTTCTGCGTATAGGTATTACCGTTATCTTCGGAGCGGCAGTAGAAAACGCCTTGTCCGCCGCCCATGGTGAACCAGGCAAAGTGCAGCCCTTTGCCGCTGGCAGCCAATGTAGGACCGGTATGCGGGCAACCATTGACCACCCAGTTATCGGCACTGATGCGCACGGGAGCGGAAAACGTAGCGCCATTATCAACCGATACCTGGTGCACCATATCACGGATAGAGTCGTTGATGATATCCCGGTAAGCCACATGGATAGCGCCATCCGGCGCCACGTACAGTTTGGTACGGCAACACTGGCAAACCGTTTCTGCCACCGGCTTCGCTTCCCGGAAACCTTGCCGGCCTTTGGTGGTGGCAAAGAACAACGTAGAGCCTTCGGCCTTAGTATGCTTGCGGTTATCCAGCCAGATGGCCGCCGCTTCGCCATTAGGCAGCAGGGCTATGTCAAAATAACGCTGATCATAGCCGGAAGTATCTGTTACCAATGGTACGGCATCCTGCCAGGTTTTACCATTGTCGAACGATTGCGCGTACATCACCTTGCCGGCATATTTGTTACGCGGATCATGCTGCTCCACGCCAAACAAAGCAATTATACTACCATCGGGTTTGAACAATAACTTGGGCAGGTTTTCCGCATGCGGAAATACGCCCGCAGTAGCAGGAATGCTTTGCGGATAAGAAAACGTATATCCGTTATCGTTAGTAACTGCGTAATACATCATACCGGCGCTGCCGCTATCCTGCTCCACCCAGCTCACCACGGTATTGCCTCTGATATCATGGGTCACATACGGGCAGGAAGCCTCCTTGCCCGTATGTGATAAAACCTTCTCTGATGGCCGTTTTCCGCAGGCTACCAACATCACGGCCATCACTCCTGTCATGATCTTCTTCATAAATTATCTTTTACCTGTGAATGTGTAAGCCACACCGAAGTTGAAGGTCTGCCGCGGGCCTACGCGGTATGTTTTACCATAGGCAGATTTCTCCGCTAAGGTGGCATAAAGTTTATCGCCCAGGTTCATGCAGTTCACCCAACAATCGAAGCCGTGAAAAGCATAGCCTACACGGGCATTGAAGAGATCATAACCGCCGTATTGCGCAGTATTGGCAGCATCCATATAATAACTCCCGATGTGCTGCCATTCAGCGCCTATCCTGAAACCATGCAGCAATGCAGGTTTCCAGGTGATCTCGCTGTTAGTGATCCAGCGTGGCGCACCGTTCATTTCATTGTTGTTGTACACTTTTCCTTTCTCCGTATAGGCGTCGAAGTGATGAGCGGCATACGTACCGCTGGTGCGTATAAAAATGCTTTTCAGTGGCGTATACTTCACATTCCATTCAATGCCTCTGTGCGTAGTGGCGCCAGCATTGCGGTTCTCGTAGGAGCCATCAGCTACTTGCACGCTCAGTATTTCGTTGCTGCCTTTCATTTCGTAGATGCTCACATCTGCATATCCTTTTCCTTTCGCAAACTCAAACCAGCCGCCGATCTCATAGTTATGATAGGTAGCCGAGCGCAATACCGGCACCTTCACGCCCTGATACAGGTCAGAGATGTTAGGCGGCGCAAAACCCATGCTGTAATTGGCATACAGCCCACGGTTGTTGGCCAGGTTATAAGTGAGGCCAAGTTTGGGCGTAAGCGCATTGAAGTTATTCCGCTCACTGGGCGCGCCAGTGTAAGCAGATGGCGTAAGATGATTCACGAAATCATAATCCATACGGTCGTAGCGCAAAGCCGCCACCACTTTCATTTGCGGCAATGGCGACAGTTCCAGCTGCGTATAGGCGGCCGTGTTAAGCAAGCCTACTTTATAATCTGTGAGCAAGGAATCGGTGTGTTGATAGCCGGTATAATATCCAGCGGTATTTTTATCAATGGTGATATAATTGGCAACGTAGGTAGCCGGGCTGTAATCCACGCTCACACCGGTGATGAGAGCGGCCTGCCACCAACGGAATTGCTGTTTATGTTGCACGATCATACCATAACTATTGAATGCATCGCTGTTGATCTGTCCATTTGCCTTTAATGGATCGGCAGTGGATTTGATCGCATAGAAAGGATTTTGCCCGATGGTACTGTTGCGGAAGAAAGCCGTGAAATTCGTATGGCTATTGGTATTCCACTCGTGTTCAAAAGTGCTGCGGATGCGCAGCGCCTTCACTTCGCGATAGGTGAAGGTTTGAAAACTGCGGTAATCTTTCGCAAAGAAATGGGCGCTGTCCAGGCCGCCGGTCTGGTCTGTTTTATAGTTCACCAGGGTAGCGGCATTGGTCCATTTGTTCTTCTCATTTACCTGGTATTCCATTTTAAGGGAGAGCGCCAGTTTGTGAAAATCGCTATGATCCATATAGCCGTTGGACTGATCGGCATAGTAGCCGCCAAAAGCGAAGCCCACTTTACCTTTGGTACCGGCAGCGCTGAAGTCGGTACGTTTGTAGCCCCAGTTGCTGGCTTCTACCTGTACTTTGGCAGTAGGCACCAGGGTGGGCGATGCCGTGATGAAATTGATAGCACCGCCTACGGCCTCGCTGCCATACAGCGAAGAAGCCGGCCCGCGTATCACTTCAATATTCTTCAGTGCCGCCATATTCACCTCGATCAAGGCATTATGATTGAAATCGCCCACCGTGCGGATCGGGATACCGTCTTCGAGGTAAAGGAACAGGCTCTTGTAGCCTATTGGCTGACGGATAGCCATCGTGTGTTGTTCGTTGCCAAGGTCCACCATGTACACGCCGCTTACTTTATTCAGCACTTTATCGAGGGTGGTGGCTTTGGTTTCCTGTAATGTTTGCGCTGAGATGGTGCTGATCGCCACCGGCGCATCGGTACGGCGCTGTTTGTCGCGCGAGGACGATACAATGATCTCGTTCAAACTGGTAGCTGCCGGTTCCAGGTAAATCACGCTGGAAGATGCGATGGCAGCGGCTTTCAGCTGACGGGTATGATACCCGGTACAGGATACCTGAACGGAATCGCCGTTGCTGTCAAGCGAAAATTTTCCCTGTGCATCGGTTGTGCTGCCCTGGGAGGAATGCAGCAGGCGGATGCTGGCCCCGGGCAAGGCTTCGCGGGTTTGTGCGTCCGCAATACGCCCTTGCATGCTTTGCGCATGTGCATAGCACATACTCATGCATGCAATGATGAGTAAACAACATTGTTTCATGAAATGCAATAATGGCCTGGCCAGGCGCGTGCGCCACCAGATTGGTTAATTAGGTAGATAGAAAGGATGGATTAACTGAGCTGCCACTGAGGGGGATGGAAAATGGCAAATACAGGAGCGCTGATAGCGGGGTCTCTATAGGAAGATGTCTTGGAAATCTCGCTGGTAGCGGGTTGCAGATGGAACTGTTGCAACACATCTACATACATTACTTCAAAACGTTCTTTGCCGTTGTTGCTTTCTTTGTCTTGCCGGGAATCCCTGTCGAGCTGTTTCTTCAGGTGACATTTACCATTACAATGCAGCTGTGGTTTATCCCTGTTTTCGCAAAGGTTCTGTGCAATGAAGGTTTCGTTGGCCCAATACTGCATCACGATCAGGCCTTTGCTGAAATTCTCCAGCAATAGCCCTACGAAGATACATATGATGAGCAGGTATTTCATTTCGCCGCAAAGATAGGAGAAAAAACAAATTAATAATTAAAAAGCCCTTGAAGCGCTTTGAGCGCTTCAAGGGCCGGAAACCGCAATAGGCAAACTATTGAAAACATTTGAAGCATACAAGGCTAGAAGCCCTTGAAGCGCTTTGAGCGCTTCAAGGGCTTTTTAATTATTAATTATTTATTGTGATAATACAAACCGGAAGGTAATACCACCACGTGTAGTTGTGATCGGGTAAGCCGTAGAGATCACGGGGATGGTTTGTCTGCGGTCGTAGAAGAAGCGCAGGTTCAAACGATTATTCACTACATAATCGATAGAAGGCGCGATACCGATCACTTTCTGGCCGCTGGTAGGTATCACGATATCGGCATCGAGGCGGTTGTTAGCGGTTTTATCATCCCTGAAACTGAGGTCCAGCCTGAAGTTCAGGTCGTTGTTCAATTTCCTGGCGCCGCTCTTGTTCACCGCGAAGGGCAGGGCGAGGCCGCGTACACGGTAGCCGGCGCCCATGATGATCTCGCTGGAGCGCAATTCGGTGAGCTGGTAGTCGATCAGGCTGAGACTGAGCGACCTGCTCTTACGGAACTCGAAACGGGCATTGAGGCTGTTTGTAAACGTAACATCGATACCGATGAGTGGCGCAAAGGCCTCTGTGAGCGTGAGGTTCGGCACCAGGAAGTACGGATAGTAGTTACCTGACACGGTATCCCTGAACGCCGGGTAGCCCGCCAGCCGCGGATCTTCGAAGTACATGGAAGTATTGTACGAGTTCATGCTCAGCGTACCGGTATAGGCATGCGTGATGGTGAAGTTCGTGAGGAAGCTCTTGAACGGCTCCAGTTTGGTAAGGCCATTATACGTTACCCGCCAGTTAGGTTTCGGGAAGAAATTACTGAACGGGTTACTCCTTACGTTGTCGTTACCTTGTTTGAGCAGGCCGATCCTGTCGGGGCTCTTACCTGTGTAAGCCGCCAGGAAGGCCGGTATCAGCACATCCTGCGCATATCTCGTATAGCCGTAACGGTAAGTCGGATCTTTGGGATCATAGTAAGGTACGCTCGGATCTTTGTTGTACGGGTTAGAGGCGCCGAGGCGTTGCGATATCTCGTTACGATATGCTTCGAATCTCCGGAATGTTTCAGAGATACCATCTTTCGTTGTGATCTGTCCAAACATCGTCTGGATGGCGATATACGTGATCTCGAAGCCACCGGCATCATAAGGGCTCAGGTGCTGGAACCCGGTGGTATCGCTAATTGTCTTGAACAGTTCAGTATGCGTTTTGGTAAACGACTTGGTCATGCTCAGATCGATACGCAGATCGTTGAATGGCTCCAGCTGCGCCTGTGCATCCCAACGCTGGGTGAACTGTTGCTGGAACTGGATGTTGAACAAGGTATCCGGTGTGATCAATCCTTTCTTCGCAAAATTATCCATCCATTTTCTATCTGGCTGGTAACCCATTACGAACTTGATGCCTGGCGCCATGGAAGCCCAGTTCATACCAAGTATTTTGGTACTGTCGAGATAACCAGGTAAACGTGTGCCGGCATTTTCATTGTAGTTAAAGCCGATACGTTTGATCATCATCAACGGCTTGAGCACAGCTTTCACCCATGGGGAGATATCGTCGGCAGTAGGCTGCGGGGCCTGGTTCTTGCCTTGCTGCTGGCCATTCTTATTATTCTGTGCGTTGCTGTTATTGTTCTGCTGTTTGCGCATATTGATCGCACGCAGGAACTTGGACTTGTTATACAGCTCCGTAAATTTAAACTCTGCGGTGAGCGTTTTCTGCTGCGTATTTTCGATGGCGTTACCCAGGTACAATGCCAGCAGTGAGGCGCCATTCCAGCGGTATTCCGTACGGTAGGCCACCGCGATGTTGGTCCAGCTCAATGCCGGGAACTTCGCCGTAGGCAAGGTGTACGTGAAGTTCACATTCTGCATGTAGTTGGTATTGCGTCCTCCCTTCCAGAAATTGCCCCATACCGTATCTCTCTTCGCAGAGGTGTTGATGCGGCCATTCGGCTCATCGATACGGGCATTGTTCACCGCGTTGAACTCCAGGTTGAAGCTGTGGGTAAGATCCCATTTCAATGTATAATAACGGTCGAACGTAAAGTACTTGTTGTATGTTTCCGGCAACTGGTATTTCATATCGCCGCCCACGTTACGCACACGGGTAGCGCCAAACTGCCGGGAAATATCCGCTCTGAAACTGATGATCGACGGCACATAGTTGATGTTGAAATCGCGGATGAGATCCAGCCAATGCGTTTTTGTTTTGATCAGGTTCTTGAACGGCTCAATAAAATGTGGTTGTCCGGCATAGTTGTAACCCAGGCCCCCACGGTGTTTCGTGAGCACGTCGTTTTGAATGAGCGGATTATGACGCAATATCTGCGAGAAAGAATAACTGATATCAAAGTTCTCAATATCCCATAGATGATGCTTCTTCTTGTTCATCGACAGCTTACGCACATTCGTGAAGTTAAGGCTGGTGATGGACTGAAAATCCTGCGCATTCTTCCGTATGGAATCGCGCTCGGTGCGGTTCCGCGCCAGCAGCAATTTATCTTTCAACTTGATATCGAGATCATAGGGATCATATTCCGGATTGCTGACCGATTGCGAATAACCGGCATACACAGGGATAGACATGCCCGCACGCCTGGGCAGGAGCTTGCCCAGATCGAGGTTAGCGGCAGCATCGTATTGCAGGAAGTTATCGCGGAAACGTTCATTCACTCGTTGGTCGATATTACCAAATCCTGCGGTGTGCATATTTCCCGAAACGGATATCGTTCCAAGGTCGGACAGCTGAATGTCCATCCTGGCGAGGGCTGCGTAGCCGCCTTTTTCATCGAAGTCGGTCAATCTTAATTCATCGAGCCATACTTCTGCGCAATGCGGCAAACCATCATCTTTCGGGTTCAGGATACCGATCATCATGGTACGGGCATCACCGAGGCTGGGGTTACCAACTACCGTCATGTAGTTACCAAATTCATCGGCTTGCGGCGTAGCAGGATAGGGCAACAGCGGCGTACAGGAATCGCACATATTGCGTTTCTGTTTCAGCTGACTGAATCGCTGCATGATCAACTCCATATTGTTACGCTCCGGCCAGATGTCAAGCGCAGTTTTAGGACCATTCCAATCGGTCACTTTCAGCGGTATGCGGTATTCGTAATAGTTGCTTACAAAGTCGCTACCCACACGGATCACAGCCTGTATCTGTCCATCTTTCAGTGCATTGGCATTTTCCACTGCTTCTGCGTGGATATACATCTGCATCTTCTTATACTGACGGAGGTCCATGTTGAGCGTCTTGTACAGCGCGCGCACCTCGCCATCTTTCAGGTTACACACCTGCACCGAAAGCGATTGCTCATTCAGCTGCAAGGTGGTGTTGTTGGTGCTGATGGTGTTCTGGCGCACAACGCCGGGAGGCAGCACATACGGTATGGGCGTGCGGGAAGAGTTCTCTTCGATGTTCACCGCAGAAGAATTGAAAGTAGTGCTGTTGTCCAAAGGCACTGGATCACCGGGTTTCAGCTCGTACATGTAACGGCGCCATTGATTACGCACCAGCTCCAGTTTAGCGAAACGCAGCACCACAGAGTCGCTGAAGTTGGTGAGGAACATACGCATGAAACGTATCGACTTGAAGTCGGGGATGTTACCCACTTTCGCATTGAACTGGTTCAGCGGTACTTTGAACTGGTACCAGGTTTCAGTGGTATGCTGACCGTTAGGCAGGTCTACTGCGGCATCTATTTTATCTACGATGAAGTTGGAACCCACCTGCATACCGGGTTTCAGGTCTACGCGGTATTGGAAATATTCTTCCGTTTCGTTCATGGTGTTATCCCTGTTCAGGTCTTCTGATTCGGGGATATTGGTAGCGGCGGTGGAGTAAGTTGATTTCGGATCAGATACCGGCGAGTTGCCTTCCGGGTTGCTATAGCTTTTATAGCGACCCAGTATTTTGGTGCCATGCGCATCATAATCGCCATTGCGGTAGTGGCGGTAGTCATCGTTGGCGGGGTCCATCTGTGCCTGCGTTACAACCGGTGCGCCGTTACCGAAGTTCATGCGCAGGGAGTCGAGATAAGACTTGAAGAAGAATTGTTCATCAGCGGATCTCAAACCATCATAACCTACGTCCTGGTAGGCGCGGATGTTAGGATCATTATCGAAGGCCTGGGTGATCTGCTGCTGGAACTTAGGCTGGCGGCCCCATTTGGACGAATCGATCTTGTTCGGGTCCTGTGTAGGATCGGGCATACCATTCTCGAAGAATTTCTTCGAGTCTTTCAGGATATCTTCCGATACATTACCCAGGTTGAAGTACAGCGAACCGCCGCTGCTGGTGGGCTGTTTGATAAACGGATCCTGTATCCAGAATTCGATGTATTCGATATTGGCTGTTTCGAAATCGCTGTTGTCAATGGCGCGCATGATACCGCCCCATTTGCCCTGCGGGCGCGCCAGACGGCCATTGCGGTCCATCGCTATGGGGCTGCTGGTAAAGTTGTAAGGGCCGCGCTCTGTGGGATAATACGCGAGGTCAAGGGTGCTGAGCTGGCTCTGTCCGAAGTCGGTAGACCTGTTCTTGAACACTTCCTTCTGGTATACCAACCTTACGCGCGGGTCCGACTGATCATCTACAGAGATACCGTTAGGCAGGCCTGGCGACTTGGGTATCTGCAAGGTAGGCTCAATGATATACCAGGCCAGTTTAGCCCTGTTCTTACCATAGTCGAGGTTGTTGCTCAATTCCGCTTCGGGGAAGAGCACGCGCCCGCTGGCATCAGTAGCGCCTTTCGGCGTAGAGGCCAGTGCCCATGAAGTAGCAGGGAACTTGAGATCATAACCACTTTTCACGCCTTCAAAATCGTCGATATAAGAAGTACCGGAACGGCTGCCAGGTTCATTGATCAGTTTACTGTGACCTGGGAACAAGCGCGCCACCTCACCGGTGAAAAGGATATTGGAAGGCGAAGTAGGCTTGTAATTGGGCAGCTTGTCGAGGAAGCGGTTCAGCCCTTTCCATTGCGAGTTATAGTTCACGTCGAGACCTACCATGGTGTTTTTGATGGGGTCTTCACCGTAGTTCACTTTCTGATAGTAGGGCCTTTCACTCATGCGCACGATGGTACCGCCGATGCTCAGTTTATCATTCACCAGATAATCGAGGCGGGTACCGAAGTAGTTACGTACCTGTTGTCCGAAGAGCGCATTGTTTTCAAACTGCACATTGATAGGCACGCCGGAGTTAAGGATACCGCCATTGATGATCTTGAGCCTGCCCAGGTTGTAATCGATGACGTAGTCCACGTTTTCGCGGAGCATCTGTCCGCCGGCGGTTACCGTTACCGATCCCGGTGGGATGGTACCGGCGCCGAGTAGTATCTCGGAGGAGTTGGCCGACTTATACGATCCGCGGATCACATAGCGGTTCAGTTGCGGGAACTGTTGGGCCACTACTTTGATGGAGTCGTACAGTACATTATAGAGATATTGTTTTTCCAGCGTAACATCTCCGCCGAAGGCCTTCTTGAGGCCGCCGGCAAAGGGTTCCAGCATGGGGAACATTACTTTACCATTGAGCGAATTGATCGTATAGCCTTCCACGTAGTCGAACACGCCATCCGGTTGTGGATCGAGCTGGTTGTTGAGACGATCGAGGTTAAGCACCGTGATGATGGGCGCGCCGGCGAATTCGCCTTTGGCGTCGGGCAGGTAGCGTTTATCGCTGGGTGGCCTGCCTTCAGCGCCGGGATCTTTATAGAATACGTCCAGTTTAAAATCTTCTTTAGTAACGCCGAAAGCGCCGGTGCTGTAGATGTTTTTCATCATCAGCTTCCAGATGGGCAAGGTAGGCCTGGCGGATGTAGCCTTCAGCAATTTCAGGAACAGCACGGGCGAGTTGGCGCTGTTGTTCTGATCTGGCGGCACATCCTGCGAAAATTCACCAACCTGGTAGGTGCGGCCATTGTACGTATATTGATAGGCTACTGCCAGTACTTCATCGGGTTGTAGTTGTTGATTCAGGGAGATGAATCCCAGCTGTTTGTTCACCGTATATTCGGTAGAGTCGAGCTTGCGGGCGAAGGTCTTTTCAAATTCCGAAACGGGCTGCAGCCCCAATGCCAGGAGCCGGCTCACGACCGTTCCGGTGTTGCGGCTGGCGGGGTCCCTGATGAGGTTTTGAAAGAGATCATTCGCGCCGCGGTCGGGCAAGGGCGAAGTGGTGAGCGGCTTTACCGCTGTTTTGTTATACGGGTTTGTTTCACCAAGGTCCATCAAACCTACGATGTCACGCGTTTGCGTGGTGGCGCCGGTTTTGTTGGTCACCCATACCTCAATCCTGTTGATATTGGATAAGGAACGGATGATCGGCAGGTTGGACATGGCGTAGTTGAAGGTATCACGGAAGAATTGCGCCAGCAGGAAGTGACGGTTGTCTTCATATTCATCTGCCCGGATATTATAATCCTGCACCATGGTACCGCCTTTGAGCATCAGGTTCTGCTTCTGCGACTTCTGGTTGGAAAGCACGCTGGTAACGGTGAGGCGGCCGAACTGCAATTGTGTTTTCACCCCGAAGAGCGATTGTATACCGGAGATGAGAGAGCTGCGCAGCGGGAAGCTCACGTTACCCGCTTCAATCTTTTTAATGATCTCGTCGTTGTAGCCGGTATATTCCAGTTTGATCTGGTTTTCGAAATCAAAGGTGGACTGGGTATTGTAGTTGGTGATCAGTTTAAGTTTGTCGCCGATCTTGCCGGTAACGTTCATGTTGATGCCCATATCGAAGTTGAAGCCGCCGTTTCTGCGGGCTTGTTCCACCAATACGGGATTTTTGATATTCTGGCCCTGGTAGCCGAAAGTGAGGTCCAGGCTACCTTGCGGGCGGATATCCACTTTGCTGCCGCCGAAGATGCGGTCAAAGAGGTTATTGCCCATATAGAGGCTGGGGCCATTACCGCGCTGGTTCAGGTTACCGAGGGCGCTGGCTCTTTTCTGCCAGTAGTTTTGTTCACTCTGGCTGGATTGGAGTTTGTAAAATTCATCGAAGTTGAGATACGTTGGGTTACGGTAATATTGGTTACCTACTTTTTCGGTAACAGTATATTGTTTGGTAACGGGATCGTACTCTACTGTTTTGTTGATATTTGCGGGGTCTTTCAGGTCCATAGCATTCCTGGACGATGGGTCCGTGATGCTGGGGCCTCGTCTGTCCTGCAAGGGATATTTCAAGGTATCTTTTCTGCTCGAATCTGGCGGGGTCGTGTTACCGGGAATAACGGTATCCACTTTCCAGCTCTCAGCTCTCTCCAACAATCTCGATTTCAATCTTCCTGAACGGTCCCTGGCGGCAGTGTCAACAATGATAAAAGATACAATTCCTATTACTGCAAAAGCACCATAGTAAGTCTTTCTTGCCAAGAAAAATAGGTTTTTATAGAGGTCTACATAAATTATAAACTCTTCAGGGCTTTCTTTATCAGCTCTTCCAAGTTTTGCAATAGTGGTTCGTTCTTCATAACTCTGGCAATGGCCGATTCCGCCATATTCCGGGCTATCCCCAGAGTCACCAGTGCATTTAACGCATCTTCGTGAATAGTATTGTTCACAGGCAGCGATAAATGTGTGCCGGTATCCTTTCCTTTCTTGATTTTGTCTTTCAGCTCAAGTATCACACGTTTGGCTGTTTTCGCGCCGATGCCTTTCACACTTTCCAGCATCTTTTCATTCTCCATCATAATAGCGCGTTCTATATCTTCCGGTTGAAGAGAAGATAACATCATCCGGGCCGTGGCCGCACCAATCCCGGAAACACTGATCAGCAGCAGGAACAGGCTCCTCTCTGCTTCTTCAAAAAATCCGTACAGGGTATGCGCATCTTCCTTGATGTGCAGGAAAGTTAACAACTTGCAGGTATCCATATCCTGAATACGGGAATAAGTATTCAAGCTGATCTGGACCTCGTATCCTATCCCGTTTACATCGATGTGAACAAGCGCAGGTGACTTATAAGCCAGTTTTCCATTCAAATAAGCGATCATACAGGAAAAGGTTCGGTAATTTAATCAAACTTACGGAAATTGATGAAATTGAATTTCCGGTAATACCGGCAAAGATGCTAACTTTTAGCGGATTGTCAACCCCCTGAACAGGTTCATATTCGACTTTTTTAGGAAATATTCGTTTATATCGTATTTTTACGCCTCGATTTAAACACATATTTACTTACATATGAATAAAATAACGGCCGCTATTACAGCGGTGGGTGGCTATGTTCCCGACTACGTGCTCACGAACCAGGAACTAGAGAAATTAGTAGATACGACTGACGAGTGGATATTAACCCGTACGGGCATTTCTGAGAGAAGAATATTGAAGGGAGAAGGGAAAGGTACTTCCGATCTGTGCGTGCCGGTTGCCCTTGAGATCTGCAAGAAGAGAGGTATCACACCGGAAGACATCGACCTGCTGATTGTAGCCACTGTTACGCCGGACATGACATTCCCGGCCACTGCCAACGTTGTTACCGACAAGATAGGCGCTCGTAATGCATTCGGCTTTGATATCAGCGCCGCCTGCTCCGGCTTCCTCTATGCACTGGATACCGGTGCACGCTTCATCGAAAGTGGCCGCTACCAGAAAGTAATGGTGATCGGCGCAGATAAAATGAGCTCCATCATCGACTATACCGACAGAAGCACCTGCATCATCTTCGGCGACGGCGCCGGCGGCGTACTGCTGGAACCCAATACAGAAGGATATGGCCTGATCGACAGCATCCTCAAAAGCGACGGCCATGGCCGCGAATACCTCCACATGAAAGCAGGAGGTTCCGTGAAACCTGCCTCCATCGAAACCGTTACCAACCGCGAACATTTTGTGTACCAGGAAGGTAAAATGGTGTTCAAATACGCCGTAGCCAACATGGCCGAAGCCGCGAAAACCGTGATGGAACGCAATCACCTCCACGCCAGCGACATCGCATGGCTCGTGCCTCACCAGGCCAACAAACGTATCATTGCCGCCACTTCCCAATACATCGAACTGCCCGACGAAAAAGTGATGATGAACATCCACCGTTATGGCAACACCACCGCAGGCACTATTCCACTCTGCCTCTGGGACTACGAAAAACAATTGAAGAAAGGCGATAACCTGATCATGGCCGCCTTCGGCGGCGGTTTCACCTGGGGCTCCAGCTACATCAAATGGGCCTATGATGGTGATAAAGTAGGCAAGTAATTTTTTTTATCTCCCCTGCCGCTGGCAGGGGAGATAAAAATTATCGGCTTTTAAGCAAATAGGTCAAGGTAAGATACCTGCCGCCACTCTCCTCTGCGATCGCTTCTCCCTCCATCTTTTCAATGAAATCCTTGCTGATAGCCATTCCCAGGGCATAAGTATCTTCCTGCCAGGCAAAGAGGCCATTCACAATATCTGCGGCTTCAGTGCCGCTATCGATAGCGATATTCACGCGCACCACTTCTTCTTCCGGCCAGGCATCTATGATGATCAGGCCATCTGTTACCGCATATTTTATAGCCGTCAACAGGAAATGACGGTTCACAAATTGCAACATCTCCGGGTCGGCAGCTACTTTTACATTGGCAGGGATACGGTCTACAATGGCCATCCCGCGGGCATTGGCAGCTTCTTTCACCATCTCTGTTGCGAGCGCCATCTGTTCCTGTACCTGGCAGGTCACCGGTTTGAAGACGAAGCCCGACAATTGCAATTTTATCCAGCGCAGGATATTATCGAACACCGCCAGCGTTTTTTGTGAAGATGCAGCAATATGTTTCATCACCTGGATCATCTCCTCCTTATCCATAGTGCTGTGTTGCAACACGCCGGCCACTTCTATGATGTGATGCAGCGGCGCCCGGAAATCATTGGCAATGATGGTGATCAGCTTATTCTTGAACTCATCGGCGGCCCGCAGCGCGGCATTTTTCTCTGCAATGGCGGCATAGCCGATGGCCAGCTCCCGCTCCTGTTGCTTCGAACGGCGGTAGTGGTAATAACGCACGATCAGCCATATCAGCAGCAAGGCCACAATGCTGATCATGCCGGTAAATAATAATTGCGTATTGCGCTTTTCCAGGTTGCGCTGTATGATCTGCTCTTCCTGCACCCGGTTCTTCATCGCCAGGGCTTCACGTTCGCGGGCCTTCACAAAATAGGTAATGTAATTGATGCTGTCGTTGCCCCCCGGCCGCTGTTCACGCGCCAGCAGCCATATCTCGCGGGCAGTGGCCGCTGCGGCGGCATCGTCGCGTATAGACAGGTAATAGTCATATTGATCCGACAAGGAATCAATCCTGGAGGGCGTCTGCTTGGCATACGATGGCCGCATCGCTGCCAGGCAAACCAGCAGCAGGAAAACCAGTTTATAACGTTCTCGAATATACGTAGTTATCATACGCTATCCTCCTCTTCTCCCGCTGGCAGGCTGTAGTAAAAAGTGGCGCCTTTGCCGGGATTGTTCTCTGCCCATATCTTTCCGTTCATCTTTTCGGTAAAGTCTTTACAGATGATCAGCGCGATGCCCGCACCCTTGCCAGTCCTGGATTTGCCACCCGGCTGATGACAGGTGAACAGTCCCGCCAGAGTTTCCGCATCCATGCCGGTACCTTCATCGGTAAAGGACACCGTGATCATTTCTTCTATTCGTATAGCCGATACCGTTATCACGCCATTTGCAGGTGAAAACTTGGCCGCGTTGTGCAAAAAATTACGGTGAATGAATTGCAGCATTTCATAATCTGCCTTCACCAACATACCATCTGGTATGTTAATGACCGCGCGCAAGGATTTCTCTGCGAGGATATGCGCTACCGTTTTTTCTGCCTCTGCCACCAATTCCTTTATTGACAGGCATTGCGGCCGGTATACAAAGCCGCTCAGCTGTGTGCGCATCCAGCGGAGGATCGCCTCAAATACCTGCAAGGTAGCCGTGGCAGTGGATTCTATCCGGATGATCAGCGAAGCGGCATCATCTACCGTTAATGCATCCTGCTCTACAAATGAAGTGATGCCGATTATATTATTCAGGGGACTGCGGAAATCATGCGCAATCAATGATATAAGTTTGTTCTTGAAATCATCATTCACCTGCAATTGCGCCGTGCGTTGGTTGATCTCGCGCTGCATATAGGTCAGCTGCCTTCTGTTAGCCGCCGATGCTTTGTTGGCATAAAACAGGTGCAACAGCAAAGAGAAAATGAGTAGCAGCAATACGGTCAGGAATATCAGCAGATAGCGCCAGTAAAGGCTTTCAGTGCTCTTGCGCGCCAGCAGCTTTTCCTGGTAAAGGTGTTGCAGCTGTAAAGAGTCCAGCAGGCGGTCCTGGCGGGCGTAATCCAGGTAGCTGATGCCGCCGTTTTTCCTGTCTTCCTCTTGTTGCATCATGATATGACGCATAAGATTGAGGTATTCCTGTGATTTCGTATAGTCGTGTATGTTAGTACTGTATTCGTACAGTTTTACTGCGGTGGGCAGCATCAAACCGGTATAGCCGCCGTCCATGGCGATCTGCATCCCCTGGCGGTAATACCGGATGGTATCGGGTTGCCGGAGATAGGTTTTATATCCTGCCATCTGCAAACAGCCATACAGTGCGAGGTAGCGCAAACCGAGAATAGACGCGGTATCTATCACACTTTGCACCGCCTTTACGGCGCCTTGATTGTCGCCATGCTTCAGTTGCTCATGTGCCTGGAACAGGCGTATATAGAGTTCTTCGCGATGATCGTGATAACGGTGCGCCATAGCGGCGGCATCGCTGAGTGCTTCGGCAGCAGCGGCTTTGAGAGAAGTGGAGGTATCATCGGCATGCACGCTGTAATAATTGGCGAGTATCAATGCCTGTAAAGAATCATTTTGCAGTTGACGGCTGATGGCCAGCGCCTCGTCGGTATAGGCCCATGCGAGGTCTTTCCGGCGTTCGTAATTGTAGTATATCCCGATGTTCATGAGCACCAGCGCAACGCTGGCAGAGTCGCCGGCATGGCGGCTTTCGGTGAGCGCATCATTATAGAAAAGGTAGGATAGATAACGATTGGGTTTGAAGGCATAATAACTGGCCATGGCCCGGAGGGCAGCCCCTCTGCCCTGGCGGTATTCCAGCCGGGTAGCCATATCCAGCGCCTGGTGGGCATACACGCCACAGCTATCGAGTTGGCATGCCTGGTAAAGTACCGCCAACCTGTTCAGCATGTCTGTATACTCCATACTATCCCTCGCGGCCGGGAGCGCGGCTTTCAGACGTTGTATGTCGCTGATCTGCGCCCGCAGTACAACAGTTATCATGGTAAAGATCAGCACAAGGCCAGTCCTCCGCAGATATGGTAACAGTAGCATCAGCAAAACATAAGATAAGACACCATAAAATAATCAAAATTGACCGAACTACACGATTCCTTTTTGTTCATTTTTGTTTTACATTTCCGTAAATAAATTGTTATGTCAGCGGATAAAGCGTCTGTAAAGCCTGTAAAACTCTGCTATAGCCATATTGGCGGCAAATTAGGCAGCTTGCTCATCGACAACTTTATCGAAAAGGGGTGGATAGCGAGAGATCCCGACAGCAACAAACACTATTACCTCACACCTGCCGGCGAAAAAGGATTGACTAAAATGGGAATTGATATTTCGCAGATCAAATCTTAAATCTCGAAAACCAGTCCCTTCTTCTTTAACAGTTCATATTTCAGCGAATCGAAGCGGTAGAGGTGCGCTCCCTTTTTGGAGGAGGTTTTATCTTTCTCTTCCAGCTTTTCCATCACATCCAGTGAAAGTATTTTTTTGCGAAAATTGCGTTTATCAAGCGTGCGCCCGTAAATTTCTTCGTACAGGCATCTCAGTTGTGAGAGGGTGAATTTTTCCGGTAACAGTTCAAAGCCGATCGGATGGAACTGGGCGTTGTCGCGCAGTTTCACCAGGGCGTCCTGGATCATTTTATTGTGGTCGAAAATGAGCGCGGGGATCTCATGCAGCTCCAGCCAGTGGGCGCCATGTTCCTGGGCCAGCGGGCGGTCGTGGTCTTTGATGCGGATCAGGGCGTAGTAGGCCACGGATATTACGCGGGCGCCGGAATCGCGGGCCACATCGCCATAGCAATGCAGCTGGTCCATGTAGATGTTTTCCAGGCCGGTAGTGAGTTTCAGCACGCGCGCAGCCGCATCGTCGGTACTTTCATCCGCCTGCACGAAGCCTCCTACCAGCGACCATTCGCCCGCCATAGGCGCCACTTTACGCTTCATCACCAACAGTTTGAGGCGGCCTTCATCAAAACCAAAAATGATACAATCTACTGCCACCAGGTGTTTGGTGACCTTGGAATAAAAAGACGCCGGATTCATAAAGGACTTTTAACAAAAAAACGTCAGTAAAAATAACATAATGCAGGCGAACTCCCGCTATTTTCTGGTTTTGAAACGCGTGAAGTCGACAGACGGGACTTTCGTTACACCCAGTTGTTTCAGCATATATACGAGCTGCCCCCTGTAAAAGGCGCCGTTGTTACAAACCTGCATCAATGCCGCCTGTACGGGCAGCTTGTAATGCTCATTCTTCTGTTGCGTGTATGCGATCGTGTGATCCAGCCGTGCCGGTGTAGCCTGTTGTACCCAGGCCTCCAGTTTGACAGACTGCTGTATCCAGGCTGCGCACGCCGCTTCAAAGTTGTCGTCAAAACCTGCCGTAGGGTCTACCGGTTTCTCGGCCAGCTGTAAACGCTGGTACCAGAGGCTTTCTCCATACCAGATATGATAAACCGTTTGCCGCACCGTGCCGAAACCGCCGCCCAGCTCACGATCCAGCTGTTCGTTGCCCAGCTTCAGCAACACGGGCGCCAGTTGTTGATTGGCCCAGTGGTTATAAGTAACGTATTGAAGGAGTAGCTCTTTCATGTAAGATTCCGGTTATTATCGCGCCCATGGCAATCATTGAACCAAATTACATATTGTTGATCAATTTGTTTGATTATTTTGCACCGGGGGCTTGCCCTACACACTTTAATATTACTTCACATATGCAGGATATAACGTTAAGGGTTGCACGAAAAGAAGATTGCCCGCGCTTGCTGGAACTCATCCGCGAGCTGGCAGAATATGAAAACGCACCACAGGAAGTGACCGTTACGCTGGAACATTTCGAAACCGCCGGCTTCGGCCCGAAGCCGGTATGGAAGGCCTTTGTAGCCACTACCACTGAAAACGGGCAGGAATTGATCATCGGCTTTGCCTTGTACTATGTACGCTACTCTACCTGGAAAGGTTGCCGTATGTACCTCGAAGATATTATCGTCACCGAAAAATGGCGCGGGAAAAAAGTAGGAAAACTGCTCTTTGATCAGCTCTTCGCGGAAGCCAGGGAAAAGGACTTCTCCGGTATCACCTTCCAGGTGCTGGAATGGAATGAACCGGCCATCAACTTCTACAAAAAATACCAGACGAAATTTGATCCTGAGTGGATCAATGTGAGCATCGAACTAAAATGATCTTTCCGTTCATATAAATCAGCGTCGATTATTCCACTATCATCGGTAATATTGGTAACATATCATTCTACCATGATTTTTACGAACGATTACCGCGATCTTCAAAATTTACCAACGGAAAACATTGCCCAGGCTTTCAATGCCGCATTCAGCGATTATATCGTACCCCTGCAATTAACGCCCGCTCTGCTGGAAAACAAGATGAAAGGCGAAAACCTGAAAAGGGAATTTTCCATGGGCGCCTTCAATGGCGATGAGCTCTGTGCTTTTGTACTGCATGGCATCGACAATGATCAGCAACCACGTGTACTGTATAACGGCGGCACTGGCGTAGTTCCGGCCTTCCGTGGGCAGCACCTCGTGCAAAAGATGTACGACAAATTTATTCCCTTATATCAGCAGCAAGGTATCCACACCATTTACCTGGAAGTGATCAGTACCAACCTGCCTGCCATCAAGGCCTATACGAACAGCGGCTTTACCAAAACCCGCAAACTCATCTGTCATAAGGGAGAGATACAGTTGAAAAAAACAGCGCCTGCGGTAGCTATTCAATTGCAGGAAACGCCAAACTGGGCGCTGCTGGCCACTTTCATGGATATGCAACCTACCTGGTCCAATATTCCTGCTACTATTCAACGAGAGCATCCTTCTACCGCTACCTGGACCGCTACCGTTGATGGACAAACCGCTGGTTATATCAGTATACATCAACCCACACGCCGCATCCGCAATATCGCGGTGAGCCCGGCTTTCCGCCGACGGGGCATCGGCAGCGCCTTGCTGCAACAGGCAGCATCCTTACTGGGCGGGCCTTTCACGCTCATCAACATCGATGCCGGCCACCCCGGGATCAGCGCCTTCCTCGAACAAGCCGGCATGCCACAATACCTCACGCAATACGAAATGGCGATAAATATTTGAGAATTTTTTGATTTACGGATTTCTGGATTTATGGCAAATCTGAAGTCCGCCATAAATCAAGAAATCCGTAAATCAAAAAATTCGTAAATCAAAAAATCCTCAAATATCTAGCTGATGCCGTTCACTACGGTTTCTTTGTTGATCTTTTGTACAAGTCCCTGTAATACTTTACCAGGGCCTACTTCCGTGAACTCGTGGCCACCGTCTGCGATCATGGCCTGTACGGACTGTGTCCATTTTACAGCGCCGGTAAGTTGATCGATCAGGTTTTGTTTGATCTGCGCGGGCTCGGTCACCGCCGCAGCGGCTACGTTCTGGTATACAGGGCATTTAGGAGTATTGAAAGTAGCTTTTTCGATAGCGGCTTTCAGCTCTTCTTTGGCAGGAGCCATCAGCGGAGAGTGGAAGGCGCCGCCTACAGGCAGTACCATGGCTCTTTTGGCGCCAGCGGCTTTCATGCGCTCGCAAGCGATTTCCACACCTTTAACCGTGCCGGAGATCACCAGCTGGCCAGGACAGTTATAGTTCGCAGGCACTACGATCTCGCCGGTTTCGGCGGTAACAGCGGCACAGATCTCTTCTACCTTCGCATCATCCAGTGCCAGCACAGCCGCCATGGTAGAGGGTTGCAGCTCACAGGCCTTCTGCATGGCATTCGCCCTGATAGCTACCAGGCGCAAAGCCTCTTCGAAAGACAGGCTGCCATTGGCCACCAGCGCGGAAAACTCGCCCAGGGAATGGCCCGCCACCATTTCAGGTTGTGAGTGCTCCGTGCAGAGAAATGCGATCACGGCATGCAGGAACACCGCCGGCTGCGTTACTTTCGTCTGCTTCAGGTCTTCATCCGTACCGGTGAACATGATATCAGAAATGCGGAAACCTAAGATCTCGTTGGCTTTCTCAAACAGCGCCTTTGCTTCAGGATTGGTCTCATACAGGTTTTTGCCCATACCCGGGAACTGGGATCCTTGTCCGGGGAATACGTAAGCATGCTTCATTTTGGTTATAGTTGTAATGTTGGTATCAAATAAAAAATATTTCAAATATACTAATTAGCTGGAAAAAAGCCCTTGCAGCGCTGAAAGCACTGCAAGGGCTGATCTGCGTGTAAACTATAATTATTTGCTGATGAGTTTGAGGAACTCGGCACGGGTGCGGCCATCGCTGAACTGCCCGCTGAAAGCGGAAGTGGTGGTGATGGAGTTCTGTTTCTGTACGCCCCGCATCATCATGCAAAGGTGCTGCGCTTCTATCACTACCGCTACGCCTTCCGGTTCCAATGTTTCCTGGATGGCATCTACGATCTGGTGCGTCAGACGCTCCTGTACCTGCAGGCGGCGGGCAAATACATCCACCACACGTGCAATCTTGCTCAAGCCTGTGATATAACCGTTGGGAATATAGGCCACATGGGCTTTCCCGAAGAATGGCAGCATATGGTGCTCACACATAGAATAAAGTTCTATATCTTTCACGATCACCATTTCGCTGTAAGCCTCTGTAAATTTAGCGCCTTGAAGAATGGCTTTGGCATCCTGCTGGTAGCCCTGCGTGAGGAATTGCATGGCCTTTGCCATCCGCTCCGGGGTTTTCAACAAGCCTTCCCGCTCACTGTCTTCTCCCAACAATTCCAGGCATTCCTTGTAATTCGCGATCAGACCCTGCGTGGTCTTCTCGTCATAACTTTCAATCTTGTTATACGCCATCCTAATATGATTTTATAAATTAAATCAGGTTATCAGGGCGCTGCACCGCCGCTGGTGTTTATTTACCGCCGTAATACTCTACGTATATGCGCGGTGTTTCATACAGCTTGATACAATGTAATTGCACGTCTGCGGGGAGATGTTTGGTTAATTCATCCGAGATGGCGATGGCGAGATTTTC
Organism: Chitinophaga vietnamensis; assembly: GCF_902167635.1. Classification (GTDB taxonomy): domain Bacteria; phylum Bacteroidota; class Bacteroidia; order Chitinophagales; family Chitinophagaceae; genus Chitinophaga; species Chitinophaga vietnamensis. Next base: position 558,333 of record NZ_CABHMS010000001.1, on the reverse strand, counting down.
GGCAGAGGTAAATTTGCCTGCCATGAAATCCACATCCAGGTTGAGGTTGCGGTGGTCTATCTTTTCAATGATCACATCTTTGATGATCACACCTAATGTTTTGGCATTGAATACAAAGCCCGTTTCAGGATCGGGATTACCTTTGATGGTAACGTGCAGTTCGTAATTATGACCATGCCAGTTATCATTGGCACATTTTCCAAATACCTCTTCGTTCTTTTCTTTGCTCCAGTTCGGGTTGGACAACTTATGCGCTGCATTGAAGTTCTCAACTCGCGTTAAATAAATCATTATTGCAAAAAATTTTCGGCAAAAATACCACTATTCTGCGACCCAATCCAATTTCCCGTTTTTCCTGTCAATTGTTTTACACGGGCAGCAATCAATTTTGATGTAATTTCACGCCATGAAAATCTTGGTTACTGCGGCTACCACACTGGAAATCCAGCCATTTTTACAGTGGCTGGCCCACGAAAGCCAACCCGTATCAGCACAGCGTTTCCGGATCGCCCATTGTGAGATCGATATCCTTATTGCCGGTATCGGCATGATGCACACCGCCTTCAGCCTGGGGCGCTACCTGGCGGCCCATCGCCCTGAAATCGCCCTGCAGGCGGGCATCGGCGGCTGCTTCGGCCACCATTGGGAACTAGGCAGCGTAGTGATGGTGGAAAAGGAGTACCTGGCCGACCTCGGCGCGGAAGACAACCATCAGTTTAAAGATTTATTTGATATACAGCTCTGGCAGCCCTCACAACCGCCCTTCACCAACGACGCCCTGGTGAACTCCTTTGCCGGCCTGCCTTTCCTGCCACACTTGCAAAAAACAACCAGTGTGAGCGTGAATATGGTCAGCGGCAGCGCCGCCACCATCGCACGGCTGGAACATAAATACCGGCCCGACGTAGAAAGCATGGAAGGCGCCGCCTTTCATTATGCCTGCCTCATGGAACAGGTGCCATTCCTGCAATTGCGCAGCCTCTCCAATTATGTGGAGATCCGCGACAAAAGCAAATGGAAGATACCCCTGGCCGTGAAATCACTCAACGAAACGCTCGTGCAAACCGTGGAAACACTGACTGCACGCGTCTCTACCGCACATAAAAAACTTTAGCATATGCAATTTTCACTCGGTTTCTCACCATGCCCGAACGATACCTTCATCTTCGACGCTATGGTCAATAACAAGGTCGATACGAAAGGCTTTAGCTTCGACACCCAGCTGGAAGACGTGGAAACACTGAACAACTGGGCATTACAGGGCAAACTGGCTATCACTAAACTGAGCTTCGCCGTATACCTGAAAGTAAAAGATCAGTACGATCTGCTCAACAGCGGCAGCGCCCTGGGCCGCGGCTGCGGCCCACTGCTCATCGCCAGAAAAGATATTCCGCTGGAAGAGATTAAAAACCTCCGCATCGCCATCCCCGGCGAAAATACTACCGCCAATCTCCTCTTCTCCATCGCTTTTCCGGAAGCAAAAAACAAGCAGGTGATGCTCTTCTCCGAAATCGAAAACGCCGTACTCAATGGCGATGTAGATGCCGGCGTGATCATACACGAAAACCGTTTCACCTATCAACTCAAAGGTCTCGTGAAATTGATGGACATGGGCGAATACTGGGAACGCACCACCGGCAACCCGATACCACTCGGCGGCATCTTCATCCGTAAGGATGTTCCCGCCGAAACCCGCGCCCAGCTGGATACATTGATCCACGACAGCCTGCAACACGCCTATCAGCATTATCCGCAACTTTCTGATTATGTGAAATCACATGCACAGGAAATGGATGAACAGGTGATGCGGCAACATATCGATCTGTATGTAAATGATTTCAGCCTTGACCTGGGCCAGGAAGGCAAGGCAGCCGTTGACGCCCTGATGGCGGCGGCAGAGCAGCTACGTAAATAAGAAACAACACGGGCCACACGCTGTGTGGCCCGTGTTGTTTCTTATTTACCACTACAAGGTGGCTTCATATAATATTTCGTGCAGGATCGCCGCGGTAGCGTTACCGTAGCTGGTATCACGGAAAACGCCCACCCAGCGCAGGCCGTAGATCGCATTGGTGAGGAACACCTCATCCGCTGTTTCCAGGTCTTCTATCGTGAGTGGTTTTTCTGTTATCTTGAAAGGCAACTCAGTTTGCAGGAGATGCTTGCGCATCACACCGCAAACACCGCCTTCTGTGAGCGGCGGCGTATATATCTGCTTGTGATGTACCACAAATACATTCGCAATGGTGCTATCTGCCACGCGGCCATACTGGTTCAGCAATATCGCCTCGTTAAGGCGGTGCTGACGCGCATACATGGCTGCCATCACATAAGGCAGGCAATTGTTGGACTTAATGGAAGAGAGCTTGTCGCAACTTTTATGCACATCCGGGTACACATCTACTACCAGCCCTGTTTCATTCAGTTCCAATACGGATTTACCCAGTTCCCAGGATTGTATCACATAATTGGGAAGATTATTGACGGGGTCGTATAACCCGCCATCAGAGCGGAACACAGCGAAGCGTACCCTGGCCAGTGCCGCCACATTATTCTTATGGCAGAGATCAAGGATGGCCTTTACAAAAAAATCTTTGGTGAAATAAGTGGGGATATCAAAATGCAGGAGGTGCAGACTGGCCAGTAAGCGCTCAAAATGAAGGTCTGCGAACAGTACAGTTCCCTGGTACACCTTCAGCGTTTCAAAACATCCATCTCCGTAGCGGAACGAACGGTTGTCGGCCGTAAAAATAGGATCACCTCCAGGTATGTATTTACCGTTATAACAAAGATAACCAACTTGCACTTCGGACACTTTTAACAAGTTGTAAGTTACCCATAATTTCCGATTTAGCGATCCCGTAATATTGGTTTTTTATCGATCTTCTGCCTGAACATCTTACTGAAAAAAAATATTCAAATAAGGGATTAACTAAATCGGAAATTATTTTCGTATACCCATTCACGTTATACTATATCTTCATCTCCGGAATCTCTCCTTCCACCACCAGCTTACCGGCCGTTTTGGACTTGATCTCCTCCACACTCACGCCGGGCGCGCGTTCCAGCAGTTTGAAACCATCTGCGGTTACATCCAGCACAGCGAGTTCTGTTACAATTTTTTTCACGCAGTTCACACCGGTGAGTGGTAATGTACAGGCAGGTAACAGTTTGCTTTCTCCTTTTGGATTAGTGTGCATCATCGCCACGATGATATGCTTGGCAGATGCTACCAGGTCCATCGCGCCGCCCATGCCTTTCACCATTTTGCCGGGAATTTTCCAGTTGGCGATATCGCCTTTATCGGATACTTCCATAGCGCCAAGTACGGTGAGGTCTACCTTACCGGCACGTATCATACCGAAGCTCTCGGCAGAATCGAAGAAGCTGCCGCCGGGCAGCAAGGTAACCGTTTCCTTGCCGGCATTGATGAGGTCCGCGTCCATATCTTCTTCCGCCGGATACGGGCCCATGCCGAGCATACCATTTTCTGATTGCAACATGATAGAAATACCTGCGGGGATGTAGTTGGAAACCAGCGTGGGAATACCGATGCCAAGGTTTACATACATACCGTCCCGCAGCTCTTGTGCTATTCTCTTGGCGATGCCATATTTATCGAGGGGCATAATATCAGATTTGAGTTTTGCAGATAATAGAATAGAGAAGATGAACGTGGAGATGATCTTCCTAGATCTTTACAGTTTTTCGTTCTATCCGTTTTTCATAATCGCGGCCCTGGAAGATGCGGTGCACATAGATGCCCGGAATATGGATCTGATCAGGGTCCAGCTCACCAGGCTGTACGAGGTGCTCTACTTCGGCAATGGTGATGTTGCCGGCTTTAGCCATGGAAGTACTGAAATTGCGGGTGGTTTTGCAAAACACCAGGTTGCCCATGGTATCGCCTTTCCAGGCTTTTACGATAGCGTAATCCGCGTGCAGCGCCATTTCCATCAGGTATTGCTTGCCGTTGAAGGCGCGTACTTCCTTGCCTTCTGCGATCTCGGTGCCATAACCCGCCGGCGTAAAAAATGCGGGAATACCCATGCCTGCCATCTGGATGCGCGTGGCCAGGGTGCCCTGCGGAATGAGGTCCACTTCCAGTTCTCCGGCCAGCAGCTGCCTTTCAAATTCAGCATTTTCGCCTACATACGACGACATCATCTTTTTGATCTGCCTTGTTTTCAGCAAGAGGCCCAGGCCGAAATCATCTACCCCTGCATTGTTGGAGATACAGGTGAGCGCTTTCACGCCTTTGCGCACCAGCGCCGAGATACAGTTTTCAGGGATACCACACAAACCAAATCCGCCCAGCATGAGCACAGCGCCATCCTTGATATCCTGTATGGCCTCATCTGCATTTGCTACTACTTTGTTCATGTTTTGGTGTTTTATGATTACTGCTGATGCTTGATGAAAGGCTTCAGGGTATCGCCTTTCGGCAGCAGCATTACTTTTTCTGCATAAGGGAAAATGATACGCAGGCGGTGTTGTAAGGGCGCATTCTCTTCCATCAGGTCGGGCAACTTGTTCTTGCGCGCGGTTATATCTGCCTGTACTTTATTCATCACATCCTGGTATTTATCTGCATGCGCTTCATAATACTGGTAACTCTTCATAAACCCGGAAACGCTTACGCCGTGCAGGTCCAGCACCTGCCGGGCCAGTATCTTCACACGTTGCTGGCGCGCCGAATCAGTGAGAGGTGCATTGGCCACGCTCATATCATTTCCATAGGCATCTGCCAGCGACATATCTCTCAAAATTTTGCTCATCTCGTCCTGGGGAATGATGCCTTTGGGCACCTTGTCGCCATCACCGCAAGCGAAGAGCAGCGCCATTCCGGCAATCATACTGAGCTTTTGTATATACTTCATCTTTCTTTTATAAAACGGCTCACGCCAAAGCGTAAAACTATCAACATTTACCGAGATTATAACACGCGGTGATTATCTCAGCTGCTGATATTTCTGTGCATTGGGCACATCCATCTGCGCCAGCAGTTCTGCAGCGCGCGTCTTTTCCTGCGGCATGGCCTTGGAAAATATTTTCAACAGCTCATCTGATTTGGCATTGTAAAAAGTTTGCAGCAACATGGAGTTGGGAATATCCTGATGGATGCCGTACAGGAGATTAAGGCAGTTCATGATATTCGAGCGGCCTTTGTTCATATCGTCATACATGATATCGAGGCCCTGACGATGGTATTGATACATCACATCATGGAAGCTGCTGAACTTCACATTGAGGAGATTATCGGTGAGCCAGTAGCGGTTACGCTGGCCTTCAAAGGCTTTCCAGCCGCCGATATCCTTGCCATCCGGCGCATTATTGACGATGTTGAGCGCTTTTTTGAAGAAGGCATCGCCGCCGCGGGGAGAGAAGGAATCCGCATCCAGGCCGAGGATCACATACACATAATAGGCCATTACCGCGGTGAGATTGGAAGCCAGCGGATCATTGCCCGTTACGCGCGTATCGCTGAATTCCAGCGGCTGAAATTCTGCATAACGGAACACGACGTTATTGTCCTGCGTATTGAGCAGGCTGGTCACGTAGCTGGCATTGTACACCGGCCTTGTCGCTTGTATAGTAAGGGTGGCGCGATAGCTGTTGGAGCCGGTTTCCGCGGTCACGTTGAGCATGAAATTACATTCTATCCTTTCCGCCGGCGTGTAGGCATCATCGCTCCAGTGGCGGTTATTCACAAATTCCTTGAGCGCGCTTTGCAGCGTGGTGAACACTTTTTTGTCCACACCGGTGATCTGGTTGGCCACCACGGTAATATTGGCGCGGATCTCCTGCGCTTGCGCAGGGCGGGTTGCCAGGGATATCAGTGTGGCGACAAACAGCGCCACAGCGGAAAAATGTTTATGCATGTTGCAGTTCAATTATAGCGGAAACAATGTCCTGTGCCACCTCTTGTTTGGATTTCAGCGGGAAGCTGCGCTCCCGGCCTTTCCGGTCGAACAAGGTGATCTTGTTGGTATCGTAGTTGAAGCCGGCGCCGGCATCAGCGAGTGAGTTCATCACGATGAGATCGAGATGCTTTTCGCGCAGTTTCTTCAACGCATATTCCTTTTCGTTGTTGGTTTCCAGGGAGAAGCCTACCAGCATTTGCTGCGGCCCTTTGTTATTGCCCAGCGTGCGCAGGATATCATGTGTTTTTTCCAGCGCGATGTTCAGCTGTGCTTCGCCTTTCTTGATCTTTTTATCGGCCACTTCTACCGGGCGGTAATCCGCTACAGCAGCGGCGGCCACCACGATATCCGACAGCGGATAGGCGGCGATCACGGCATTGAACATATCGGCTGCGGATTGTACATGCGTGATCTCGATGCCGGTATGGGAAGTGCTGAGGTTTGTAGGCCCCAGTATCAGCTTCACTTGCGCGCCGGCGTCGGCCAGCGCTTCTGCTACGGCGATACCCATTTTACCGCTGGAGTGGTTGGTGATATAACGTACCGGGTCGATATGCTCAATGGTAGGTCCGGCGGTGACTACGGCCATCTTACCATGCAGTGGTTTGGGCGCGCCGGCGGCGGTGCTGAAATGATGGCGCAGGTAGGCTACGATGGCCTCCGGCTCTGCCATGCGGCCTTCGCCGAACAGGCCGGAGGCCAGTTCGCCGGTAGCTACCGGTATCTGATGATGGCCATAGGCTAGCAGTTTTTCTATGTTGCCGCGGGTAGCGGGATGATGCCACATATCCTCATCCATAGCAGGTGCAAAAAGCACCGGGCAGGCAGCGGAGAGATAGCAGGCCAGCAGGAGATTGTCGCACAGCCCATTGGCCATCTTGGCCAGGGTATTGGCAGATGCTGGTGCGATGAGCATCACATCGGCCCAGCGGCCTAAAGCCACGTGGTTATTCCAGCTGTTATGATCGCTGATGTTGAGCGGCACTTCATTTTTGGAGAGGGTAGCCAGGGTGAGCGGGGTGATAAAATCCGCTGCGGCGGCTGTCATCACTACTTTCACGATAGCGCCTTCTTTTACCAGCAGGCGGGTAAGTGTAGCGGCCTTGTATGCGGCGATGCTGCCAGATACGCCGAGCAGGATTTTCTTTCCTTGTAACATCTTGGTATTGTCCATGGACATATATAAAAACAAAAGCGGCAGAAATTTATTCTGCCGCCATGAAATTATTTATTTATTTGGTTATTTGGAGATTTTGTTATTTGATTTATGGATTTTTGAATTTACGGATTTTGGGATTTTGGGATTTTTGGATTTGTTGATTTGATAAATCCCTCAATCTCTAAATTCTCACATTCTTACATCCCCAAATTACCTGAATAGATCATCAACTAAATAGATCATCGTCGTTTTTGCGGAAGTAGATCTTGTTATCCAGGAATTCCTGTGTGGCCTGGATAGCAGGGTTCGCCATTCTTTCGTAGAAGCGGGAGATCTCTATCTGCTCTTTATTTTCGTGAACTTCCTCGAGGTTGTCGGTATGGCTGGCAAACTCTTCCAGCTTGGAATGGAGCTCCTCTTTCACGGAAATATTGATCTGATTGGCGCGTTTGGCTATCACGGCAATAGACTCATATAAATTACCAGTTCTGTTCTTAATATCGGTAGTATTTTTAGTTTCTACCCAGGGATTAAGGCTACTGGTTAGACTTCGCTTTATTTTGCTCATTTTCCAGTGATTTTATATTGTTTTGTGCTAAGGTATAAAATTTTTCGGCATCCGGCTTCAATTTGCTGGACGGATAGTGGTCTGCGAAGTCGAGGTATTCGGTCAATACCGTTTCGTAGCGTTCTTTTTGTTTATCCGGGATGCTGTTTTTCGCATAGTTGTAATACGCCCTGATGGCCATCATTTTGTATCCGTCGCTCTTGTCGGAGTCGGGGTAATTGCGCATCAGGTTCTTGAAGGCAATACCGGCGGCTTTATAATAGCCCAGGTTGTAGTACAGTTCTGCGGCGTTAAATTCTTTTTTCTCCAGTTTGCGGCGGCACAACTCGATTACGAGGTTGGCTTCGGCTACTTTTTCTGCCTGGGGATAGTTGTTGATGAAGGTTTGCATGGCGGCAATCGCTTTGATGGTATTGCTTTGATCGAGCGATACTTTGGGCGATTGTTTATAATAGCAATAAGCCTGCATGTAGTCTATCTCCACGGCGCGGGGGCTGTTGGGGAAGATGTCGAGGTAGTTCTTGAAATGGAAAGCTGCCTGAACATAGTCCTTCACATAGTAGGAGCAATATGCGTAATTGTAGTAAAGTCCTTCGAATTTATCGGTACCCTTGTATACCTGCAACAGGTCAGTATAAAGCTGCTGGGCCGTGTTGTATTTTTTCTTTTGATACAACTTATCGGCATATGCCAGCTTCTTTTCAAAGTTGTTGCTTTTCTCGATCCTTCTGAGTTCGTTGTTACAGGAGGTGGCGATGATCAGCATAAGGGCACTGATGTACAATAAAAATTTCCGCATAAAAGAGTGGCAAAATTAAGAATTAAATGTAAATGTAAGGCCGGAAGTTTTTCGTAGCTGTTAAAATTTTGTAAAAGAGGCAATTAAGTCGACAAAAAGGGATACTCCCGGGATAAAGCCGGTTTCAAGGCAGTATAAAGCCAGTATAAAGCCAGTAGACAAATTAAAATATTTATACACACGTAAGGCGATCCGCGTAAAAAATTCCCACCAGCATGCGTTGCGGTCGTGGTAGCCCGGCGGCTGTGCCCAAGGGTTATAAACACTATTTCAACTTATATCAACACATTATCCACATATATTAACAAGATATACACACGACAAGTGAATAAAGCCAGGTGAAAGTCAATATATAAGGGCATTCTTTTCTGTGGAAAAAATTTATAAAGTATTTTTTCGTTAAAAAGTGGGAAAAAGTGTTATTTTGTGTTAGAAAATGGATTTCAAGGACTTTTGCCCCATGGTATGACTGGTTTTCTCGGTGAATATGAAGCAACGCTGGACGCAAAAGGGCGCTTTCTGTTACCTGCCGGATTCAAGAAGCAGTTATCGGAGAGTGCCGGGGGACAGTTTGTGATCAACCGTGGATTTGAGAAATGTTTGTCCCTGTATCCGATGAACGAGTGGCAACCCATTTTTGAGCGTATCAGCAAGCTGAATGATTTTGATCCGAAGGTAAGAGAATTCAGGCGTTACTTCCTCAACGGGGCCACCATACTGGAATTAGATAGTGCAGGAAGACTGCTGGTACCGAAAAACCTGTTGTCTTACGCCAATATGGAAAAAGATATCGTGCTGGCAGCAGCATCCAATAAAATCGAGATCTGGGATAAAGGTAAATACCAGGAGTTCTTTGAAAATTTCTCACCAGGAGCCTTCAGCGATCTGGCTCAACAGGTAATGGGCGGAGGAGATAACAACATGATAATTTAAACTGTGGCATATGGGCGAACAGCAATACCACTTACCCGTTCTGCTGCAGGAAACAACGGAGCTTTTGCATATCCGCCCGGAAGGGACCTATGTAGACGCCACGTTCGGAGGCGGCGGACATTCGAGAGCCATCCTGGAAAAACTGGGTGAAAAAGGAAAACTGATAGTATTTGATCAGGACGAAGATGCTTACCGCAACCGCATTACCGACGAGCGCGTAACATTTGTACAACAAAATTTCAGGCACCTGCAACGCTTTCTCAAATTACATAAAGCAGATCAGGTAGACGGAATACTGGCCGATCTGGGCGTTTCATCGCACCAGTTTGATACGGCCGAAAGAGGATTCAGTATCCGCTTCGACGGCGACCTGGATATGCGGATGGACACCAGAAGTGAATTTACCGCCGCACAAATCCTGGCCACCTGGTCGGAAGCAAGGTTACAACTGATCTTCCAGGAATATGGTGAAGTCACCAATGCCAGAACATTGGCGCAAACAATTGTGAAGCAAAGAAAAACACACCCCATGCGTACCATCACGGAGTTTAAATCCGTGATACAGCCCATCGTAAAAGGCAACCCGCAAAAATACCTGGCGCAAGTATTCCAGGCTTTACGTATAGCCGTTAACGATGAACTGGGCGCACTGAAAGAATTATTGTCACAAAGCGCACAGGTACTGAAACCCGGAGGCCGGCTCGCCATCATCACCTTCCACTCGCTGGAAGACAGAATGGTAAAGAACTTTATGAAGACAGGCAGTTTCGAGGAAGCACAGGACGACAATCCATTCGGTACGGCAACAGCCCCTAAATTGTTCAGATTAATCACGAAAAAACCGGTTACCGCCAGTGATGCAGAACTGAAAAATAACAGCAGGTCAAGAAGCGCAAAACTCCGTGTAGCCGAAAAAGTATGATCCGGCATTTAACCGGCGATATCATCCTATCCAATCCTATCCTAACACATCTGTTGTGATTTGCTTTCAATTGTTGATTGTGTTTAGCGATCAATTTATTAAGTCAAATTTTTAAAAGCATAGCGCGTGTCAGAGGAAGAAGTTATAGATAAAAACCAGGAAATGCCGGGCGATGACGACAACATTATCTCCCGTGAACCGAAGAGGGAATGGCGTTTACGCATCAATTACCGGGTGCTCGTACAAAACATGCCTTATATCCTCTTCCTTTCTGTACTGGCGCTTATCTATATCGCTAACAGCCACCTTGCTGAAAAAAAGATCCGGCGCATCAATCAACTCAGTAAAGAGATCAAGGAACTCAAGTGGGAATATATCAACGTGAAAAGTGAACTGATGTTCCGTTCCAAAATGAGTGAAGTCAGCAAATCGGTAGAACCGCTGGGACTCAAAACACTCAGCAGCCCGCCGCAAAAGATCTTGCTGAAACAAGCAACGGATAAATGAACATAACATTGATACCTGACGCTGCCCGCCCTATCCTGCAGCGAAGGACGGGGATGCTGGCAAATTCATCACATGGCAAGCATCTCATATAAAAGCCGCCAGTGTCAGGTATCTTCTAAATAAAAAAAGTGGATGTAAAAAAAGACATATTGTGGCGAGTGTATCTGTGCCTGATCGGCATGGCGCTCTTTGGCGTCGCCATCCTGATCAAGGTATTCTACATCCAGCAAGTACAAGGTCAATACTGGCGTAACATGGCCGACAGCCTGCAAACGCGGTATGTGGCACTGGATGCCGACAGAGGCACCATCTATTCGGAGGAAGGCAGGATGCTGTCGACCTCCATCCCGTATTTCGACATCCGCATAGATTTCGCCGCCGACGGCCTGCGCGACAAAAACGGGAAAGTATTCAAAGAAAATCTTGATTCCCTGTCCATCGCACTGGCAGGGCTTTTCAATGACCGCAGCAGGAACGAATACAAACAACTCCTGCAGGAAGGATATAAAACAAAGGACCGCTATTTTCTCCTGAAAAGAGATGTGCCCTTTAACGAATACCAGCAGCTGCGCACCCTGCCCATGTTCCGGCTCGGGAAAAACAAAGGCGGCATGATCGCGGAAACAAAAAGTAAACGCATCAACCCCTTCAAACTGCTGGCCAACAGAACCATCGGCCTCGCCCGCGAAAACTCGCAGAGCGTAGGACTCGAAAGGACCTACAATGATTACCTGAAAGGGGTAACCGGTAAACGCCTCATGCGACGCATCGCAGGAGGCACTTATGTTCCTGTAGAAGGCTATGATATCGAACCGGAAAACGGACACGATATCGTTACCACTATCGATGTGAACATGCAGGATATCGTGGAAAATGCCCTCATGAACATGATGGTAGGCAACGAAGCAGAACACGGCACCTGCATCCTCATGGAAGTGAAAACAGGCAAAATCAAAGCCATCGCCAATCTTGGCCGCCAACCAGATGGCAACTATTGGGAAGATATGAACTATGCACTGATGGTAGGTGAACCCGGTTCCACCTTTAAACTGGCCACCGTCATCTCCGTGCTGGAAGATAAATACGCCACCATGAACACCATGGTGAACATGGATAATGGCCGCTGGCAGGTAGGACGCAGGACGGTATTCGATTCAGAACCGCATCCCGGCCCACAGCTGGTGACCGTGAAACATGCATTCGAGCTGAGTTCCAATGTAGGCATGGCTAAACTCGCCATGCAGTACTACAGCAAGCAGCCCAACAACTTTGTGGCGCACCTGAAAAAACTCAAACTCGATCAAAACACAGGCATCGACCTCGTAGGTGAAGGCAGACCGGTGATCAAATCCACCGCTTCCCGCACCTGGAGCGCCACTACCCTGCCCTGGATGGCTTTCGGGTATGAAGTGCTTATCAGCCCGCTGCAAACGTGCATGCTGTACAATGCAGTGGCAAACAACGGTAAAATGATGAAGCCCTACCTCGTCAATTCCGTCATGGAATATGGCCAGGTAGTTAAACAGTTTGAGCCCACTGTAGTGATGGACAGCATCTGCTCCAAAACCACACTGGCACAGCTCAGACAAATGCTGGCAGGCGTAGTAACAGATGGTACCGCTAAAAAATTGCGTACCGACTCCTACTCCTTCGCCGGCAAAACCGGTACCGCCCTCGTGGCCAACGGCGCCAGAGGCTATGCCGACAAGATCTACCAGGCCTCATTCGCCGGCTATTTCCCGGCCAATGATCCGCAGTACACCTGCGTGGTAGTGATCAAAAACAAACCGCATGCATTGCGGTTTTACGGCGCTAACGTTGCCGGCCCGGTATTCCGCGAAGTAGCTGACAAACTCTATGCGATGGCCGTGGAAAAACAACAGCCCTTGCGAGCCAACGTACAGCTGGATACCGCGCTCGCATTGAAAACCGGCAAAGGCAACGAATGGAAACAGATCCTCGGTACCCTGCAACTCCCCTGGAATGGCAACGTAGCCAACAACAGCTGGGTAAGCGCTAAAGTGACCGACCGCAAGATCGCCTTCGAGTCAGTACCACAGCCGAAAGGCGCCGTACCCGACGTTACCGGAATGGGCCTCAAGGATGCCCTCTACCTGCTCGAAAATGCAGGCCTCCGCGTAGTAGTGAAAGGCGCCGGAAAAGTGAAAACACAGTCGCTCCCCGGAGGGACTAAAATCAGTAATGAACAAACTATCGTAATAGAACTGAGCTAGATGAAGACGCTGCGCGACATATTGTACAATGTAAGCATAATCGCCGTTCATGGTAATAACGATATTACCGTGAACGCATTGGCTATTGATTCCAGAGCGATCGGGAAAGACGATGCTTTCATTGCCGTGAAAGGCGTACACGTAGATGGCCACCAATATATCGACAAAGCCATCGCACAGGGCGCCGCCGCCATCATCTGCGAAACATTGCCGGAACAACTGCAACCCAATATCTGCTACGTGCAGGTGAACAACAGCGCACTCGCCAGCGGTATCATGGCAGGCAACTACTATGATAACCCCTCCCAACATCTGCAACTGGTGGGCGTTACAGGCACCAATGGCAAAACCACCATCGCTACCCTGCTGTTCCGTTTGTTCACCCAGCTGGGCTACCACTGCGGATTGTTGTCTACCGTACAAAACCAGATCGGCAACAACATCATACCAGCAACGCATACCACTCCCGATCCCATCAACCTCAATGCCCTCCTGGCAAAGATGGTAGCGGACGGATGTAACTATGCCTTCATGGAAGTGAGTTCACATGCCATCCATCAGCAACGCATTGCCGGACTGAAATTCGCTGGTGGCATCTTCAGTAATATCACACATGATCATCTCGACTATCATAAAACATTCGACGAGTATATCCGTGTGAAAAAATCGTTCTTTGATAACCTGCCCGCTACAGCGTTTGCCCTCACCAACCTCGACGACAAACGAGGCAACGTGATGCTGCAAAATACCAAAGCCCGGAAGGCCACCTACAGCCTCCGTACCCTGGCGGATTTCAAAGGAAAGATATTAGAGAACAACCTCACCGGCCTCATTATGCTCGTGGCTGATACGGAAGTACATTTCCGCCTCATCGGCGAGTTCAATGCCTATAACCTGCTCGCCGTTTATGGCGCCGCCGTACTCCTCGGAAAAGATAAATCCGAAGTGTTACAGGCGCTCAGCGGTATCCAGGGCGCAGAAGGCCGGTTCGACTATATCGTTTCCGATAAAGACCAGATCATCGCGATCGTGGATTACGCACATACGCCGGATGCATTGAAAAATGTACTGGCCACCATCAAAAACCTGCGTAAAGGCAACGAACAGGTGATCACCGTAGTAGGTTGCGGCGGCGACAGAGATACCGCCAAACGCCCGGTGATGGCCGATGTAGCGGCAGAGAACAGCGACCGTGTGATCCTCACTTCTGATAATCCGCGTTCGGAAGATCCCGTTGCCATCATCCATGAAATGGAAGCCGGCATCCCCGTGCATCTCAAAAAAAGAGTGCTATCGATCACCGACCGTAAAGAGGCGATCAAAACAGCGGTTACACTGGCAAGCAAAGACGATATCATCCTGGTGGCAGGCAAAGGCCATGAAAAATACCAGGAGATACAAGGCGTGAAACATCCTTTTGACGATAAACAAGTGGTATTGGAGATGATGAAGATGATGGAGAAATAAAAACAATACCACATCCGGATTTTAATAACTCAATGACTTAACAGCTCACAGCCCGCCATAGTGGCCGCTGGAGAGCTACGACTAAAACATATGTTATACTATTTTTTAAATTATCTGAAATCAGAATTTAAGATCAGCGTGATCGGTGGCGGGATGTTCCAGTTCATCACGTTCAGGGTAACAATGGCCTTGCTGTTGTCGCTCGTGATCTCTTTGCTTTTGGGTAAACGCATCATCAGATTCCTGCAACGCAAACAGATCGGTGAAACCATCCGTGAGCTGGGCCTTCAGGGTGAAAACACCAAGAAGGGCACTCCTACCATGGGCGGCCTTATCATACTTTCTGCCATCGTAATACCTACCCTGCTTTTCGCACAGGTAGCCAATGTATACATCTGGTTAGTGCTCCTCAGCACCGTATGGCTGGGCCTCATCGGCTTCCTCGACGATTATATCAAAGTATTCAAGAAAAATAAAGAAGGACTGGCCGGTCGTTTCAAGATCGTAGGCCAGGTAGGACTGGGCCTCATCGTAGGCACCACCCTGTATTTCAACAATGATGTAGTAGTATCCCGCGAGCTCGTGGGCGCCAAAAAACTCGCGCCCTATGAAAGGCAGCTGGTGAACCATCCGGAGCGCGTCACTAAAGACGGGCACCGTTTCGTGGATGTGAAAACGCCGATCACCACCATCCCCTTCGTAAAAAACCATGAGTTCAGTTATTCCAAACTGATCTCCTGGATTCCCGGCGCAGAGAAATATACGTTCGTGATCTATATCCTCATCGTAACGTTTATCATCACGGCGGTATCCAACGGGGCCAATATCACAGATGGCCTGGATGGCCTGGCAACGGGCGTTTCAGCGATCATCGGCGTAGGACTTGGCATCTTCGCCTATGTATCCGGTAATATCCAGTTTGCAGAATACCTCAACGTGATGTATATCCCCAACCTTGGCGAGCTGTCGATATTCATTGCGGCATTTGTGGGGGCCTGCGTGGGCTTCCTCTGGTACAATGCTTATCCGGCGCAGGTGTTCATGGGCGATACCGGCTCGCTGGCACTGGGCGGCATCATTGCCTCACTGGCCTTCATCGTGCGCAAGGAACTGCTGATACCCATCTTCTGCGGCGTGTTCCTGGTAGAGCTGCTGTCGGTAATGTTACAGGTATCTTACTTTAAATACACCAAGAAGAAATACGGTGAAGGCAGGCGTATCCTGAAGATGTCGCCACTGCATCACCACTACCAGAAACTGGGTTACCACGAGAGCAAGATATCTGTGCGTTTCTGGATCGTTACCATCATGTGCGTGGTATCTGCCATCGCAACACTGAAAATGAGATAAACTGAATTATCGATATAAAACTAACGGAGAAGACTAAACGTAATGGCACATAAACTGATCATATTAGGAGCTGGAGAAAGCGGAATTGGTGCAGCCTTGCTGGGAAAGCAGCAGGGGTATGAAGTTTTTGTATCAGACGGAGGAACAATCAAAGACAATTACAAACAGGAACTGGCGGTAAACCAGATATCTTTTGAAGAGGGACATCATTCCTGGGATATCATACTGGGCTCAGACGAGATCGTGAAAAGCCCTGGCATCCCTGAAAAATCGGAACTGATGAAAAAGGTGCGCGAAAAAGGCATACCTGTGATCTCGGAGATAGAGCTGGCCTACCGTTTCTCGAAAGGTAAAAAGATCATTGCCATCACCGGCAGCAACGGCAAGAGCACCACTACGGCCCTCACCTACCACATCTTCAAGACCGCTGGCCTGGATGTGGCCATGGTAGGCAATATTGGCGTCAGCTATGCCCGGCAGGTGGCGACCGCACCAGCGGAGTATTATGTGATTGAAGTTAGCAGCTTCCAGCTGGATGACATCCGGGAATTCAAACCCGATGTAGCTATCCTGCTGAACATTACGCCTGATCACCTGGACCGCTACGAGTACAAAATGGAAAACTATGTAGCCTCCAAATTCAGGATCGCCATGAACCAGACGAAAGAAGATTATTTCGTGTACTGCATGGATGATCCGGAGATCATGCAGCATCTGTCGCAGCAACCCATTTATTCAACATCAATACCTTTTACCATCATGAAACCACTGAAAGCAGGCGGCTTTGTCGACAAGGGCCAGATGCACCTGAAGGTAGATGAAGACCCGGTCATCGTATCCATATACGACCTGGCACTTAAAGGAAAACACAATTTATATAATTCGATGGCAGCAGGAATCGCAGGCAAAACCATGGATATCCGGAATGAAAAGATCCGCGAAAGCCTTACCTCATTCAAAAGCCTCGAGCATAGAATGGAGTATGTGGCTTCTATCCGCGGGGTGGACTTTATCAACGACAGTAAAGCCACCAACGTCAACTCCGTATGGTTTGCACTGGAAAGCATCGAGAAACCGATCGTGCTCATCATGGGCGGCGTTGATAAAGGCAACGACTACGGCGCCATCCGCGATCTTGTGAGAGAAAAAGTAAAAGCGATCATCTGCCTCGGCGTAGACAACCGCCCCATACAGGAGGCCTTGTCCAAAGACACCGCCACCATGGTCAATACCAGCAATATGCGCGACGCGGTACAAGCCGCACTACGCCTCGCCAACAAAGGCGACGTAGTACTGCTCTCCCCTGCCTGCGCCAGCTTCGACCTCTTCAAAAATTATGAAGACCGCGGCCGCCAGTTCAAAGAGGCAGTAAAAGAACTATAATGGGTAAATGGTAAAAGGTTGTCATCAAAATAATTCATCAACAAAAAAACAAACAACAAAAACATCAATAAACAACAAAACACCAATACAATAAATAAATCAAAAAATACCGAAATACCTAAATAAATGAACGGTTTGCTATATAGAACTAAAGGCGATAAAGTTATCTGGACGATAGTGGTTTTCCTGTCGCTGGTGAGCTTATTGGCTGTATATAGCGCTACCGGTTCACTGGCTTATCGTGAAAGAGGCGGTCATACCGAATATTATCTCCTCAAACAACTCACGGTATTGGTCATGGGGCTGCTGATCATCTATTTCGCTCACCGTGTGAATTATACGATTTACTCGCGCGTGGCGCAGATAGGCTTCCTGTTGTCGATCCCCTTGCTGGTGTACACACTGGCTTTCGGTTCGCACATCAACGATGCCAGCAGGTGGATACGCCTGCCGATCATCAACCTCACCTTCCAGACATCGGACGTGGCCAAACTCGCCATCTTCATGTATGTAAGCAGGCAGTTATCACGCAGGCAACATGTGATCAATGATTTCAAAAAAGGATTTCTGCCGATCATTATCCCTGTAGGCGTGATCTGCATCCTGATCATGCCGGCCAACATGAGTACCGCTTTGCTACTGGGCGCCAGCTGTATGCTGCTGTGCTTCATCGGCAGGGTGCCGGTCAGGTTCCTGGCTTCCATGGTGGCGGCAGGCGTGGTACTGGTATTGCTGATGTTCTTTGTAGCCAAAGTATCCGGTATGAAAATGCGTACGGAAACATGGTCTAAACGTATTGAAAGTTTCATGCACGACGATCATACCGAAACGCCGTACCAGGTACAACAGGCCAATATCGCCATCGCTGGCGGCGGCTTCATGGGCAAAGGCCCCGGTAACAGTACACAACGTAACTTTTTACCGCATGCCTATTCCGATTATATCTATGCTACCATCATAGAGGAATACGGGATGTTCGGCGCTTTCCTCATACTGGCTGCGTATATGGTGCTGCTGTTGCGGAGCATACGCATCTACCGGAAATGCCCCTACGCTTTTGGCGCCTTCCTCGCAGTGGGGCTTAGCGTTACACTGGTGATACAGGCGCTGACCAATATGGCTGTAAACGTGCACCTGTTCCCGGTTACAGGGGTTACGCTGCCATTGGTGAGCATGGGTGGTTCTTCGGTATTGTTTACCAGTTTCGCTATAGGCATTATTCTGAGTGTGGCGAGGAATGTGGAAGAGATGGAAGGTAAACAGGCAGAGAAAGAAAGGCTCGAAAGGGTGATGGCACAACAAAACGAAGTAGTAGCATAATTCGTATCTATTTAAAATCAATCGTATAAAAAACAATATGCAACGCAAAGTGATCATAGCAGGTGGTGGTACCGGAGGACATATCTTCCCGGCAATCGCTATTGCGAATGCGTTGAAAAAAATTCAACCGGACATTGACATCCTCTTCGTAGGCGCCAAAGGAAAAATGGAAATGGAGAAAGTGCCGCGGGCTGGCTATCCTATCGAAGGATTGGAGATCGCTGGTTTTAACCGCAGCAATATCTTCAAAAATATCCTGCTGCCTTTCAAGATCCTGAAAAGCCTCGGACAGGCAAAGGCCATCCTGAAAAGGTTCCAGCCCGATGTAGTGATCGGCGTGGGAGGATACGCCAGCTTCCCTATCCTGCGGGCAGCGCAGAAAAGAGGCATCCCCTCGCTGATACAGGAACAGAACTCCTTTGCCGGCAAGTCCAACAAGATACTGGGCCGCAAAGCCGCAAAGATCTGTGTGGCCTACGATGGTATGGAAAAGTTTTTCCCGGCAGAAAAGCTCGTACTAACGGGCAACCCTGTACGAAATAATATTACACAGTCGGCCGTCACCAAAGAAGACGCCTTGCAGTACTTCCAGCTGGACCCGGCAAAGAAAACAGTGTTCGCCGTAGGCGGCAGTCTGGGCGCCAAATCTATCAACGAAGCCTTGCAGCCCCTGCTGCCGGCGCTGAAGGAGAAAAATATCCAGTTGATATGGCAGACCGGTAAACCGTTTTATCAAACTGCTGTTGCCGCCGCAGCGCCTTACGCGGCCAACGTGAAAGTGTATGAGTTCATCAACGTGATGGACTTTGCCTACAAAGCAGCAGACGTAGTATTATCACGCGCCGGCGCGCTCGCCATCGCAGAGCTCTGCGTAGTGAAGAAGCCCGTGATATTTGTGCCTTATCCTTTCGCCGCAGAAGATCATCAGACTTCCAACGCCATGAACCTGGTCAACAAAAACGCCGGCATGATCATCAAAGATGATGAAGTAAGGAACAAACTGGGTGATGTATTATTCAGTCTCCTTCAGAACAAAGCCCTGATGGAGCAACTGGAAAAAAATATCGGCACGCTGGGCAATCCCAACGCTGATATGGTAATCGCAAAAGAAGCATTGAGTATAATAAGGAACTAGGAGAAATATGGATTTGAACAACATACAAAGGGTTTATTTCATCGGCATCGGTGGTATCGGGATGAGTGCCATTGCGCGCTTTTTCAATGAAAAAGGCGTGCACGTAAGTGGCTACGACCGCACCGCTACCGCACTCACCAGGCAACTGGAGGCCGAAGGTATGCAGATCCATTACACTGACGATATCCAGCTGTTAGACAAGGACGCTAACCTCGTCGTATACACGCCGGCGATACCTGCCGCACATACAGAGCTGCAATGGTACCGTGATCACCATTATGAAGTAGTGAAACGCAGCGATGTACTACAGGAGATCACCCGCTCCCTGTTCGCCATCACCGTAGCAGGCACGCATGGTAAAACCACCGTGTCTACCATGATCGCACACCTGCTCACCAACAGCGGATATGGCTGCAATGCTTTCCTGGGGGGCATCAGCGTGAATTATGACAAGAATTTCTGGAGCAGTGATAAAGCGGTAGCCGTGATAGAAGCAGATGAGTACGATCGCTCTTTCCTGAAATTAAATCCGGATATCGCCGTGCTCACCGCGATGGATGCAGACCATCTGGATATCTACGGTACACCGGAAGCCATGGAAGACGCCTTTATCCAATATACGCACAACATCAAGCCCAAAGGCACGCTGATTGCGCGTTTCGGCCTTCATCGCGATAAAGAGCTGCGGGCAGATAACAAACTGTTGTACAGCTTGCAGAATGATGTTGCCGATGCTTATGCCGCCAATATCCGCATGGTGAACGGCGGTTATGAGTTTGATGTGATGCAGAAAGACTGGATGATCGACAAGCTGCAACTGCACATCGGTGGTATGCACAATGTGGAAAACGCAGTGGTAGCCATTACCGTGGCACACCTGCTGGGTATTGATGCAGATAAGATCAGGACGGCGCTCGCCTCTTTCAAAGGTATCAAACGCAGGTTTGAATATGTGATCAAAAATGATCGTCAGGTATATATCGATGACTATGCACATCATCCGGAAGAGCTGCGGGCGCTCATCACCAGCGCCAAAGCGCTGTTCCCCGGAAAGCAATGCACGGTGATCTTCCAGCCGCACCTGTTCTCGCGCACGCGCGATCTGGCAGACGGGTTCGCAGCGAGCCTCTCCCTCGCGGATGAAGTGATACTGCTCCCCATCTATCCCGCACGTGAACTGCCCATACCGGGCGTTACCAGCGAGATGATCGCAGAGAAGATGACCGCAGCGGTGAAGATCATGCAGAAAGAAGAAGCGCTCAACTGGCTGAAAGATCACGAAACGCCATTACTGATCACTGCCGGCGCAGGCGACATCGATCAACTAAAAGATCAAATCAAACAAATAAAAAAATAAACAACAAAACACCCATACAATTCACAAATCCGTAAATCAATAAATCACTAAATGTCCAAAGCTACCAACATACTGAAAAAGCTCGGCATCGCGGCCCTCTGGGGCGGCGCGCTCACCGGCTTTGTAGTATTGCTGGTAGCCGCCAACAAAGTAAAAGACGAAAGCAAGTGTAAAAGCATACAGGTGAAATTCAATGGCCGCGATGATAATTTCTTCATCGAAGCAAAAGATATCAAGGCCTTGCTCACCAAAGACAAGAACCTGAATCCTGTAGGCAAACCGATCGGCAGCATCGACATCCGGCAGCTGGAAAATATCATCAGCACCGATCCCTGGGTGAAAAATGCCGAACTGTATTTTGATAACCAGCGTCAGCTGAATATCAAAGTCACACAACGCGAACCGGTTGCCCGTGTATTCACTTTCTCCGGTAACAGTTTTTACCTGGATGAGGCGGGCGAAAGGATTCCGGTGTCTTCCCGCTATGCCGCCAGGGTACCGGTTTTCACGGGTTTCCCTACTGATGCTGAGAAGTTGCAGAAAGCAGATAGCCTGCTCTCCGCGCAAGTGGTGGACATGGGCAGCTACATCCTGCAATCGCCCTTCTGGATGGCGCAGGTAGAACAACTGATGATCACGCCCGACCGCAAGTTTGAGTTCATCCCCAAACTCGGTGATCACGTGATCGCTTTCGGCGAAGGAAACGATATCGATAAAAAATTTACCAAACTGCTGGCTTTTTACAAGGAAGGATTGAATAAAGTAGGATGGAATAATTATTCACGCATTAACATCGCTTTCGAAAACGAAGTGGTGTGCACCCGCAAGGATGGCGTAGCGCCGCTACAGCCGGTATTCAGGGACAGCCTGAAAATATCCGGCCCCGATGAGGCGCCCATCTCGGATATGGCAGATTCATCACAGCATGTGGCCGACAAAAAACCGGAACATCCTGTAGTGGCCAAACCAGTGCATAAACCCGCTCCGGAAGCCAAATCGAAACCGAAGGCGCCCGCGCACAAAGCACCTGTGAAAAAGGAAAGAGAAAAAGAAAAAGCAGCAGCGCACAAGCCACAACCCAAAGCAGTGTATAAGCCAGGGAATAAATCTGTTAACACATCAAAAAAACAACACACGCCATGAATCAGGAAGCTCCTATCATTGTAGGCCTCGATATAGGTACTACGAAGATTGCTGCCATTGCAGGACGGAAGAATGAATACGGGAAACTGGAAATCCTGGGATTCGGTAAAGCCACATCGTTCGGTGTACAGCACGGTATGGTGCTCAACATCGATCAAACGATCAAGGCAATCAGGCAAGCCCTGGAAAATTGTTATGCATCCAACCCCAACCTGGAGATTAACGAAGTATACGTAGGCATCGCCGGTCATCATATCAAAAGTTTGCAAACCCGTGGCGATATCGTCCGCTCAGATACCGATGCGGAAATATCCCAGAAAGATATCGATCAGCTGATCAATGACCAGTACAAGACCGTTATCCCTGCCAGCGATCAGATCATCGATGTGATCCCTCAACAATATATTGTGGATAGCCTCCAGAATATCACCTATCCCATCGGGATGTCGGGTGTGAAAGTGGGCGCCAATTTCCACATCATCACCGGCGACAAGAACGCTATCCGCAATATCAACCGCAGCGTGGAAAAATCAGGCCTCAAGATCCGCGACCTGGTACTTCAGCCACTGGCTTCTGCTGCAGCGGTGATGTGCGATATGGATTTTGAAGCAGGCGTTGCAATCGTGGATATCGGCGGTGGTACCACCGATCTCGCCGTGTTCTACGAAGGCATCCTCAAACACACAGCCGTGATTCCTTACGGTGGCGAGAACATCACCAACGATATCAAAAACGGCCTCGGTGTGTTGAAAACACAGGCAGAGCAGATGAAAGTACAGTTCGGTTATGCACTCGCCGATGAAGCGAAAAGCAATGCCTACATTACTATTCCCGGCCTGCGCGGACAAAGCCCGAAAGAGATATCTGTAAAAAATCTGGCCCATATCATCCAGGCCCGTATGAGTGAAATACTCGACTTCGTAGTGTATCATCTCAAACAGATCGGCATGGACAACAAAATGCTGAATGGCGGTATTATCCTTACTGGTGGCGGCTCCCAGCTGAAGCACCTGATCCAGCTCACGGAATATACCACCGGCGCCAGCGCACGCATCGGGTTCCCGAATGAACACCTCGCCAGTGGTCATATCGATGAACTCACCAAACCCATGTACGCCACCTGCGTAGGGCTGATACTCAAAGGCTACAACGATTACGAAAACGATCGCAAGGCACTGGAAGAAAATTATATAAAAATTAATACCAGCTACCTCGCGAAAGAACAGGCCGCACAATCATACGCAACACAAGAGGAATGGGAAGAAGAAAATACACCCAGCAGCCAGGAAATACAAGACAGGAAAGCAAAAGAGAGGAATGCCTCATTGAAGAACTTCCTCGATAAAATGAAAACAAAGATCATCGACATGTTTACAGAAGAAGAAGATGCAAAACTGTAAATCTGTAAGTGGCGCAATTGTTGTAACCAGCAAACGTTTAATATAAATAAGTATTACGAACGATAATTAATAATGAAAGACAGATGAACCACAGTAACAACATAATACAAAAGCGCTTGAACCATATAAGCTCATTATTAATTAATCGTACTAACCCATAAAAGAGATAGAGTCATGATACATTTTGATCTTCCTAAGGAAAAATCTTCTATCATCAAGGTCATCGGGATTGGTGGTGGCGGAAGCAATGCGGTGAATCATATGTATAGCCAGCGCATTGAAGGAGTGAATTTTATTATCTGTAATACCGATGCCCAGGCTATCGCAAACAGCCCCGTGCCCAACAAGATCCAGCTGGGGCCGCACCTCACGCAAGGACTTGGAGCCGGCGCCAACCCCGAAATTGGTAAGCAGGCCACAGAAGAATCCTTTGAAGAAATCAAAAAGATACTGGAGGTGAATACCAAAATGGCATTCATCACTGCTGGTATGGGCGGCGGTACCGGCACCGGTGGCGCGCCTATCATCGCACGGATATGTAAAGAACTGGGTATCCTCACCGTTGGTATTGTTACCACCCCGTTTTCTTACGAAGGAAAAAAGAGAATGCTGCAAGCTGATGAAGGCGTTTCCCGACTGAAAGAATACGTGGATACCCTGCTCATCATCTCCAATGATAAACTCCGCCAGAAATTCGGCGACCTGAAATTCAAGGCCGCTTTCGAAAAAGCGGATAACGTGCTCGCTACCGCAGCCAAATGTATCACCGATGTGATCAACTCCACCGGTCAGATCAACGTGGACTTTGCCGATGTATGCACCGTTATGCGCAATGGTGGCGTAGCCATCCTCGGCGCCGCCGTGGCAGAAGGCGAAAACCGCGCCCAGAGAGCCATCGAAGAGGCGCTTACCTCTCCATTGCTCAACGATAATGATATCCGCGGCGCTAAATGGATACTCATCAACATCTCCTCTTCCGAAGGTGAATTTGAACACACCCTCGATGAAATGGATATCATCCAGGCCTACGTACAAAGCCAGGCCGGCGAGGATTGCGATGTGATCCTTGGTGTTGGCTACGATCAGGTGCTCGATAGAAAACTCGGTGTAACCATCATCGCCACCGGCTTCGAACAGAAACCGATACAGCAGATGAAGATGGCGCCCGCTAATCCCGAGCGCACCGAACCCAAGATCGTAATGCAACTCGGCAGAGATGGCGACGAGAAAAAAATGAACACGCAACAGAGCCAGGGCCTGCTGTTCCAGGAACCGCAAGACCTGATGGCGCCACGCCTCATGGAGCCCGTTGCACCACAACCTGAGCCGGTAATGGCCTATACGCCGCCCGCTCCGCAACCGGTACAGCAACAGGCGCCGATCGCTCCTGCACGTCAGAACTATGTGCTCAATATCCAGCAGGTACCAGCCGCACAGCCGCAAGCGCAGGAACAGCCCATGCAACCGGTTCAGCAACAGCCGATGCAGCAGCAGCCGATGCCGCAACAACCGATACAACAACAGCCTGTACAGCAGATGCCACAAATGCAGCAGGTGAACGTGAATAACAACGTGAACGTGATCCAGCCACAACCCGTAGCTGGCGCCGGCGGATACCTCAACAGGCCCGCTCATATCTATGTGGAAGGTGCTGCCAACCCACCGCAGGAAATGAAAATGGTGTATAAAGAAGAGGAAGGTGAGAACAATCACACACCGCTGCCACCGGAAGTTCCCATGCATAACAGCTACGAGGACCTGGAAGAACAAAAACGCAAACAGGCCGAAAGAGTAGCCAAATTACGCAGCATCAGCTTCAATGTGAAGAACATGGATAATAACGCGGAAATTGAAAATGTGCCTGCTTATCTGCGCCGAAACGTAAACCTGGATAATGGTGCCGGCTCCGCCGAACATTTCTATTCCAACTACACTGTAAGCGGCGACCAGAGCCAGAATAATCCAACAGAAATTAATACTATCAATACCTTTTTAGATGGGAAAAAGCCCGATTGA
The DNA here is from genome assembly GCF_902167635.1 of Chitinophaga vietnamensis. Classification (GTDB taxonomy): domain Bacteria; phylum Bacteroidota; class Bacteroidia; order Chitinophagales; family Chitinophagaceae; genus Chitinophaga; species Chitinophaga vietnamensis. The sequence goes on along the minus strand of NZ_CABHMS010000001.1, from coordinate 532,716 downwards.
TGAGCATAGCAAAATTTCTTTCGGACATTTGATTGTTTTTTAGTTGTGTTAAAAAAATCCTCCGGTTCCCCGGAGGATTTTTCTTTATTACAAGCTGTTCAAAATTGTTTTCGCCTTATTCAGCATATCCGCCGCTGGCGCAGTTTTCAACGCTTCCAGCTGAAAAGGCTCCAGCGCCGCTTCCAGTTGCGCCGCAGCAGCCGTATTACCCGTCTTCTTAAATTCTTCTCTCAATATCCTGATCTTCTCATAATCCTGCACCCCTTCCAGCAGGCGCTCAAAACGGATGGAAGATCTCGGTCCCGGATATACGAAATAAGTATCGCCGGCAGCCCAGGAACGGAAACGGGAATCCAGCAAGGGATCTTTCACCCAGCTGTTATAGGCCCAGCGCAGGTAACCGTTATAGCCTTTGTGAGCAGCATACCAGCCCATCCACGCCGCCTCTGCGGGCGGAGAGAACGTAAAGGTGTTAGGATAACCCTCATGGCAGTACGTATAAAAAGTAGTAGGCCATCCCTTTCCGATGCGTGTTTTCATCACATCATCCGGAAACAGTTCTGCGGAGGCAATACAATAGTCGTAAATGTCGTAGGCAAGCGGCGCATGGTAACTGCCTGCAAGTGAAATTTTGAAGTCCTTGTCGGCCTTCCTGATCACTGTCAGGGCCTGTTGCATCGCATCCATGGGCCTTTCGTCCATCGCGATGGCAGTAATGTTGAACCAGCCTTTTGCTTTCAGATGTTTCACGAAATCATTGAGCATGGGCTGCCAATGTGCCGTGTATTCGGCGCTGCCGGGCTTGGCCACAATGAAAGTGTCTCTGCGACTGGCTTCATCATAGTAATAAAATTTCAGGTTCCAGGGGATCATGCTGTAGCAGTTGATCTCCTTGCGGATGCCCAGGTCCATCATGAACTGCACCCATTTATCGAAGATGGTATAATCATACGCCCAGCTGCCGTCTTTCTTTTTGGTCCACTTTACCATGGTGCTGTAAACATCTTCGGTCTGTGCATTCCAGGGATCGTAAATGATGGTAGCAGTGATCACTTTCTGACCGGCATCAGCGAGCATTTTCATGTATGGTCGCATCGCCTTGAGATGCGCGTCACTCCAGGGTTTCACGTTATATACGCGAGCGATAGCGTCCGGACTTTGCCAGAGATCGAGATGGAATTTCCAGTCTTTCGGCGCTGGCAACGTGTGGTTCACTACTTCCACCTGGTAAGGCAGTGTGCTTACTTTGTTGCCTGACTTTACGCGTATAGTTCCTTTGTAAGTGCCTGCCAGCGTGGCTCCCGGCACTTGTATGCTCAGCCATACCGGCTGTGTGGTATTGGCGGGAATATTACGCTGCGCGATGATGTCAATGCCATCGGCCACGAGAGAAGAATCGAAATCTTTTGCTTTGCGATAGCCGCAGCCGGTGCCGTCTTTATTCAGTTCATCAGTGATCACATAACGCACAAAGCCGGTGGTAATCGCGCTGGCGGGTATTTTGTTGCCTTTGCCGTCTTGTAAGTCAGACGCCTGTATGCTCACTGCTTGTGCGGGTTGCTTGCTCCACAGCAGCAATTGGGTGTGGATGCGCTCTCCTTTCCATGCCTTGCCGGTCCAGCTATCGCTGAGTGTGGCAGCATCAGGTGCGTTACGTTTTTCATAACGGGTATCGGCTGTGCCGAATGCAACATGTAATTGCTGATCTGTAATAGCATTCCAGGAAGCCTGGTTAACGGGCCGGGGGTCCGGCAACTCCTTGTAATCCTTGATGGCGGCCGATTGCGCCCATACGTTTTGTTGCAATGCCAGTAATACCAGCATGCCAAAAAATTTGTTCACCATATCAGTATTTAAGAATTTTCGGATTTTTTGATTTTTGGATTTAAAGCAAACCTCAATATCTATAAAAATTTTTGTTTTTCAGAGAGAGAAGTAAATCCGAAAATCAAAAAATCCGAAACCCCTCACATCAGTGAACGATTCTACGTAATTGCAAATTTGTCACAGGCGCTACTACCAGCGGATATTTCTCGATGGTCACATAGCTGGAATCGAGGCCAAAGCCCTTTTCTTCCGACAAACTAATCTTCTTAAGGAAGAAATACATTTTCATGATCATGCGCTCATACAGCGGCAGATCATTATCATGAGAGAGGAATTTTTCCATCACGATGAACTGGAAGTCGCCCACCACATTGTTCTTGCTCAACGACTCATAACGGCTGGTGATATTCACTTCCTTGTTACGTACCATATCTTCCACCACCATCCTGAACATCAGGTTGATACGTTGTTCCACTTTGAATCCCAGCCTGAATTCCACGCGGATCACCTCATTGGGAATGATCGTTTGCACAGAGTATTCACTCAGATAAGGTTCATCCACTACATCCACGTGCACAAACCAGTAGATATCTGCACGCTTCGGTTTTTTATTCAATATCGAGTAGATGATCTTGTGCTCGATCTCTTTGGGATTATCGGCACTGCTCATATAAACGAGATGGGTGGCGTATTTCGGGATAGAAGTATCATTGCTGAGTTCCTGTATGATAGGCAGATAATCTTCCAGTCGTACAAATTCCACATAGCGGTTTTTGATCTTCCTGGAACGGAACCATACGATCATTACGAGGAAAAGGCCACCGGCCACTATTACCGTTACATAACCGCCGTGCATGAACTTCACTAGGTTCGCAAAGAGGAAGGAAAACTCGATCGTAAAATAGACGACCAGGTAAAGTAATATCCACCCGATCCAAACCCTTCGGGTATATAGATAGAAGGCAAAAAGACAAGATGTCATGAGCATACAGATGGTGATCGATAAGCCGTATGCCGCCTCCATATGCGATGATTCCTGGAACAGGAGCACGATGGTGGCGCAGCCTACAAACAACATGGTATTGATGCCTGGAATATAGAGCTGTCCGCGTTCTTCAGTGGGATAGTTCACTTTCATTTTGGGCCAAAGGTTCAGCCTCATGGCTTCTGCTATCAGCGTAAACGAGCCGGATATCAGGGCCTGACTGGCGATGATAGAGGCCATAGTGGCGATGAGCACCCCGAATATGATGAACCATTCCGGCATGATGGTGAAGAACGGGTTCTGGTCTTTGGGCAGTATCTGTCCTTTCTGTGTGAGCAACCACGCGCCCTGGCCGAGGTAGTTGAGGATCAGGCAGGCCTTGACAAATATCCAGGAAATACGGATGTTGCCACGGCCGCAGTGCCCAAGATCGGAGTAGAGCGCCTCTGCCCCTGTAGTACAGAGGAACACGGCGCCCAGTATCAGAAATCCTTTCGGATAGGTGGTGAGTAATTCTATCGCATAATGCGGGCTGAAAGCCTTGAAAATACTGAGGTCGTCGGCTACGTGGGAGATACCCAGTATGCCCAGCATAGAGAACCACAATACCATGATAGGCCCGAAAAGGCGGCCAATGGATACGGTTCCGAACTGCTGCATGATAAACAACCCGGTAATGATGGTGAGTACGATCTTGACGATGGTTAGCTGGCTGAGGTCTTTAAATACCTCCAATGTGCGCAGCCCTTCGATGGCAGAGGTAACAGTGATAGGTGGTGTGATGATGCCGTCGGCCAGGAGTGCCGCGCCACCGATCATGCCGAAGATAACGGTCCACTTGGCATGTCGCCTTACGAGCGCATATAGCGAGAAGATACCGCCTTCTCCCTTATTGTCGGCCCGCAGCGTCAGAATAACGTATTTAATGGTGGTTTGGAGCGTCAGTGTCCAGATGATACAGGAAATGCCGCCGATAACAAGAAGGTCGCTGATGGGGTTACCTCCTACGATGGCTTTAAAAACATAGAGCGGAGAGGTTCCGATGTCGCCGTATATAATACCCAGCGCTACTACTAAACCTGCCAGGGATACCCTGTTAATGTTTATTCCCACGTAATTAAAAATTGATTAAAAAAGCCATCAAAATTAGGCTTTTTTGATATACCGAACAAAGTTCTGCTACAGGCGCCGAACGGGCTCGGCTGTTCCAATGTGAAGAAACTAAAAGTCCTCCGTCTTGAGGACGGAGGACTTTTAAAATTATCATCTCAGTGAGTGATACATATTAGTTAGCAGGAGCTAAGTCAACAGTACCGGATTCACCAGGAGTGTTTTGTTTGATGAAGCGACCGCGATCGATACCTTGTTTGTCAGCCAGGTAGTCGATAACTGAATCAACGCGACGGCTGCTCAGGTCCACACCACCTTTCTTGCCTTTGGCGCCAGCGTGGCCGGTAACCAGTACGTTGCAAGAAGGATTAGCTTTCAGGGTAGATGCTACGCTAGACAGGATAGCTTCTTGTTCTTTGGAAACTTTAGTAGCGCTGCCTTTGAAGGATACGCTAGGCAGTACCAGGCTAGAGCAAGTTGCTTCTGGTTTAATGTTTTTGCAGCATTCAGGATCTGGGCATTTACCAACACCATCAGCGTCAACTGGCTGGCAGTAAGTTGGAGTGATCAGCTGTTTGTCTTTGTAATCAGGAACACCGTCACCATCAGTATCCTTAGCTACACCGTGAGAATCAACAGGTGCACCGGCAGGAGTGTTAGGTTCGCGGTCGAACTGATCAGTAACGCCATCGCCATCTGCATCAGGCAGAACAGGAGTAGGCAGTTTCATGTGACGAGGGTTGGACAGCTCGCTGTAAGCGTATTCCAGCGGGTTGATCCACCACAGAGGCTGAACGCGTTTGTTAGCGTTACCCAGGTTGAAGTTGAAACGAACGTTGGTGTAAGAATAGAAATCTTTAGAGGAACCACCAGGACCAGGATAACCATCCAGGTAAGCATCAAACGGCATGGTCAGTTTTTCTTCCAGACCGATGTTGAAGCGTTTGGAAACTTTGAAGGCAACACCAGTACCTACGTCCAGTGCGTGACGCAGCAGTTGGTTGTTGTCATGACGGCCAATAGCGATTCTGTTGCCCTGAGAAGGAGCATTAGATTCGTATTTTTTGTCCTGGATGCTCTTGATGTAGCTTCTGATATCAGAACGTTTGCCATTCAGTCTGGCTGGGTCATATTGATAACCATTGCCATTACCGTCAACAGCGTCAACGTCTACGTCAGCCAGTACGATAGAGTAACCAGCGAGTACATACCAGTTAACTTTAGGTTCTGCTCTGTAGAACAGGATGTTGCTCAGAGAAGCCAGAACGTCCAAAGACAGCTGGTGGTTAGCTGATTTGTAGTTCGGGATGATCATACCGCCGTTCAGGGCAGCAGTCTTAGCCCAAGGATTAGGTTCACCAGGAGCAGTAGGAGGAGCAGGACGGAGTTTGTAATCCTGACCATAGTCAAAAGAACCGGTATACTCAGCTCTTAAAGAGAATGTATGACCCAGTGCTTTTCTCAGGGAGATACCACCACCGAAACCTGGTCTTGCAGGTACCGTACCGTCGATCAGGTGGAGACCTCCATGGAGACCCAGTTCCCACATATCCCTTGGTTTTGCCGGGAAGTTAGACTGATGGTTCAGGAAGGCGTTTTGCTGCACCAACCTTTTACCTCCCACTTTGGAGGAATCCAGCGCATCGTAGCCGGTAGGTTGAACCTGTGCAAAACTAGTAGACACCGCCAGTAAACTCGCTGCGCCTGCCAGTAATAAGTACTTTTTGCTTGCCATAATTGTTTTTTATTTAAAAACTGTTAAAAATTTACTAATAACCCGTTTTTTACCAAGCAAAGGTAAAAATCATAAATGAATATACAAATTTTTCTTGCAATATTATTTTCATTGATAAGTGCTTCAATACTAGTACTTAATTGAAACTATTTGTATACCTTTTTTATACGGCAATTTTGATTGTCACATTCACGGTGTTAACGAAAAGTATATCTCCTGTTAAGAGAATGTTATACTCCTTATACAAATTAAAGGCCAAAATGTTAAAATCTGACATTTTAAACCTAGCTTAGCAAACCTTTTTATTTAGTCCATGGATGATATTAAACACCTGATAGGTAAGGAATTACAAGATTTTGAAAATAAGTTTGCTGATTCGGTAAAAAGTCATGTGCCACTGCTCGACCGCATTATGCACTACATCGTAAAGCGCAAGGGAAAGCAGATCAGACCCATGTTCGTATTACTGTCTGCCAGACTTTTCAGCAACGATATCCAGGAAAGCACCTACCGCGCCGCCGCACTCGTAGAGCTGCTGCACACTGCCACGCTCGTTCACGACGATGTGGTAGACGATGCCAACCAACGCCGCGGCCTCTTCTCCATCAACGCCCTCTGGAAAAACAAGATCGCCGTACTCGTGGGCGATTATCTCCTTTCCAAAGGACTGCTCCTCTCCCTCAATAATAATGACTTCAGAACATTGCAAATACTTTCTGAAGCAGTAAAAGATATGAGCGAGGGCGAACTCCTGCAAATAGAAAAAACACGCAAGCTCAATATTAAAGAAGATATCTACTTCGAAATCATCCGCTGCAAAACCGCATCACTGCTCGCCTCCGCCTGCGCTGCCGGCGCATGGAGCACCACCAACGATGAACATACCACCTCCCAGATGCGCCTCTTCGGTGAAAAGATAGGCATCGCCTTTCAGATCAAAGATGACCTCTTTGATTACGGATCTGCTAAAATTGGCAAACCTACCGGCATTGATATCCGGGAGAAAAAAATGACGCTGCCACTCATCTATACTTTACAACACGCCTCTCCCGAAACCCGCAGACGCATTATCTATATCGTCAAAAATCAGAACACGGATAAAGAACGCGTAGATGAAGTAATCCAGCTGGTAAAGGCTTCCGGCGGCATCGACTACACCCGCCAGAAAATGCTCCAGTACCGCGACGAAGCACTGGAAATACTCCACCGCTTCCCGGAAAGCGAGATCAGGAACGGCCTGGAATCGCTTGTCCGCTTTACTACCGACAGAACTTTCTAAAAAGAAAAATCAGAAAATGTAAAATAATAAATGTAAAATGCTGCTTTAAAAGATATTTGAACGTATAATGCAAAAGCGCTGGACAGTAAAAGCATATCAACCAAAACAGGAACAGCTGCTGCAGTCGTCGTTACGCATACATCCCTTGCTATGCCGGCTGCTGGTACAGCGAAACGTCCATACCTACGAAGCGGCCCGGCAGTTTTTTCGCCCTGCTCTGACAGACCTGCATGATCCATGGCTCATGAAAGACATGGACAAAGCCATCTCCCGCATCGAGCTGGCCTTTTTCCGTCATGAGAAAATACTGATCTATGGCGATTATGATGTAGATGGCACCACTGCCGTTGCAACCGTATACGCATTTCTTCATGAGCTGTATAATAATATCGAATTTTATATCCCGCACCGCTACCGCGAAGGATACGGTATTTCCATGCAAGGCATCACTTACGCCAGGGAGAACGATTTCAGCCTGATCATTGCACTCGACTGCGGCATCAAATCAGTAGAACATATTACGTATGCAAAAGAACAAGGCATCGATTTTATCATCTGTGATCACCACCTCCCGGATGCTATATTGCCGCCCGCTGTAGCCATTCTCAATCCTAAACAATACGACTGCCCCTATCCTTATAAAGAACTGAGCGGATGCGGTATCGGATATAAACTCGTTAGCGCCTTCGCACAAAAGAGAGGCCTGCCGGAAACCGCGGCCAACAAGTATCTCGACCTCGTTGCCACCAGCATCGCAGCGGATATCGTACCTATGACCGGCGAAAACAGGATACTCGCTTTTCACGGACTCAAAAAAGTAAATGAAGATCCGCTCCCCGGCATCAAAGCGCTGATCACACTCAGCGCGCTGAAAGAAAAACTCACCATCTCCAATCTCGTGTTTGTAATCGCGCCACGCGTGAATGCCGCAGGCCGAATGGATGATGCCAGGAAAGCAGTGAATCTCTTTATAGAAGATGATCCCGATAAAGCGCTCGCTATCGCAGAAGTATTGCACGCAGATAATTTCGACCGTAAGGAGATCGACAACACGATCACGCAAGAAGCCATAAACCTCATCCAGAATGATGCTTCACTGGCCGAAAAAAAATCTACCGTATTGTACCAGGCACACTGGCACAAAGGAGTAGTAGGCATCGTAGCGTCGAGACTGATCGATAAATATTATTATCGCCCTACCATCATCCTCACCCAATCCAACGATAAAGTAGCCGGGTCTGCAAGATCCGTGATGGGATTCAATGTATACGAAGCCATCCATCAATGCAAAGACCTTCTTGAAAATTATGGCGGACATTTCTACGCCGCCGGCATGACGCTCAAACCCGAGAACGTAAAGGCTTTCCAGGAAAAATTCGAAGAAGTGGTGGCCAATACAATTCAGCCGGATCAGCTGGTGCCGGAGATCGTGATCGATACAGAAATCTTCTTCAATGACATCACTACGCCTTTCTTCAATATCCTCAAACAATTCGAGCCTTTAGGGCCAGACAATCTGCGGCCTGTTTTTCTTGCACGCAACCTGGTTGACACAGGATTTTCCAGGCTCGTAAAAGAAGAGCATATCAAATTTTCAGTGAAGCAGGGCCGCACGGGACCTACCATGTCGGGGATAGGATTTTATATGTCAGAAAAATTTCCGATCGTTTCCAGCAAACGCCCGTTTGATATGGTTTTCACGGTAGATGAAAATGAATGGAACGGCCATACCAGCCTGCAATTAAAAGTGATTGATATCAGATAACTATTGATGTTGTTTGAGCAACCAGGTATATAAATCTGGTGTGGCGTAAGCGCGCGTCCAGGCATCATGGCCGCCGGTAGGATATTCTGTGTATTGTACATTACCTCCAAGCGCTTTCAATGCATTCACCGCATTTCTTGATCCGCTTACATTCACAGTAGGATCATCTGCACAATGAAAAGCCCATACCGGCATGCTTTTCAGCTTCTCCATCATCGCGGGATCACCAACACCGCAGATAGGTACGATGGCCGCGAATTTCTCCGGATTGAAAACGGCCCAGTCCCAGGTGGCAAAACCGCCCATACTAAGACCAGTGAGATATACGCGGGTACTGTCTGTATGGTATTTGCCAATCACTTCTTTATAAAAACTGTTCAATGCATCCCGGTTCCACCAGGTGCTAAGGCATTGCGGCGCCACCATCACAAAAGGCTTGCCGGCCACTACTTTGGGTAGGCCAACGTTGCGTAATACCTCCACATTGTTGCCTATTTCCCCTATCCCATGCAGAAAGATCACGACAGGCCACTTATAATCCTTTCTTTCATTGTAGCCATCGGGAATATACAGCAGGTAATTGCTGATATTCCAGGAAGGATTGTCCAGTTTATGCGCAGTGATGCCGGGAGTCTGCGGCGGGAACACATCTTCGTGTGGCGGTGGCGTAGGTTGCTTGTCGGGCGCGGGTTCCGACTTCTTCGAACAGGAGAAAAGTGCGAGCATGCTCAACACAAAGACATGGCTTAAAATTTTAATTGTTCTTTTTTTCATATAACTGCTATAAACGAAAAAGGTCCCGGCTTATCGCCGGGACCAGGTTTTACAATCTTCTTTCTGCAAAAACGGAAATCGGAATGATTTATTTTATTTGTTGCTCATCAACTCCACACTTCTGTTTACAAACGCGGTAAGATCTGCGCCAGTCAACAGGTTCTGCGACAGCAGCGCGAGGTCGGCCAGGTTCCTGATCTGTTTTTCCTGCAAGGCGGCATTGTTTTCCGCGAGGATCTGCAGATAAACCGGGTGATTCGCATTCACCGTCATATTGATCTCATCGGGCATCGCAGCATACCAGTTCATACCGCCGCCGCCCATGGCTGCCATGTCTTTCATACGGCGCATGAACTCAGGGCGTGTAACGATCACCGGCTGCGCTTCTCCGCTCAGGCCTTTCATTTCCACTTTGATATTAGGTTGTGTAACCTGTTTGCCGAAAAGTTCTTTCAACGTGCCTTCCTGCTCCTGTGATAATACGGTAGCTGCATTTTCGTCTTTATCGATCAGGTTATCAGCAATATCGGCATCCACGCGGGTGAACTGCACATTATCCCATTTCATTTCGATGTTGTTGATGAAGGCAGCGTCTACCATCGTCTCCATCTTCACTACCTTGAAACCCTTGTTCCTGGCGGCTTGTACATAACTATCCTGTTGCACAGGATTGGTAGCATACAATATCACCAATTTATTTTCCTTGTTGGTTTGCAGTGCTGCGGCTTCGGCGCGGTATTCTTCCTGTGTGTAGAATTTACCACCTGCTACATCTTCCATCAACAAGAATTTATTAGCCTTGTCGAGGAATTTGTCGTCGGTCATCATACCATATTTCACAAACAAGCCGATGGACTCCCATTTGCTTTCAAAGTCCTGGCGGTCGTTACGGAAAATTTCATCGAGTTTATCGGCTACTTTTTTGGTAATGTGCGCATTGATTTTTTTCACATTGGGATCGCCTTGCAAATAGCTGCGGCTCACGTTCAGCGGGATATCCGGGCTATCGATCACACCATGCAGCAGCATGAGAAATTCGGGCACGATATCTTTCACCTCGTCGGTTACATACACCTGATTGGAATACAGGTTGATCTTGTCTTTCTGAATTTCGTAGCTCTTGGTAATCTTCGGGAAATACAGGATACCGGTGAGATTGAACGGATAGTCTACATTCAGGTGTATCCAGAACAGCGGCGCTTCTGCGAAAGGATATAATTCTTTATAGAAATTCTGATAATCTTCGGTAGTGAGTTCGCTAGGCTTTTTAGTCCAGGCGGGATGGGTGTTATTGATCTGTTGTCCTTCGAATTTCACCGGAACGGGCAGGAACTTACAGAACTTCTCAAGGATAGAGCGGATGCGGGTTTCATCGAGGAACTCTTCACTTTCTTCGTTGATGTGCATCACGATTTCGGTGCCTCTTTCTTCCTTGCTCACTTCTTCCAGTTCGTATTCCGGGCTGCCATCGCATTCCCAGCGTACGGCGGCTGCACCGTCTTTCCAGGATTTGGTGAATATTTCCACTTTGCTGCTCACCATGAAGGAAGAGTAGAAACCGAGGCCAAAATGACCGATGATGTTGGTACCATTCTCTTGTCCTTTATATTTTTTCAGAAATTCTTCCGCGCCGGAAAATGCTACCTGGTTGATATATTTATCCACTTCTTCGGCGGTCATACCAATACCATGGTCGGCGATGGTGATGGTTTTCTTTTCTTTGTCGAGTTTTACTTCTATGTCGATGTTACCCAGGTCGCCTTTAAATTCGCCTACGCTGGCCAGGGTCTTCAGTTTCTGTGTGGCATCCACCGCATTACTTACCAGTTCGCGGATAAAGATTTCATGGTCTGAATAGAGGAATTTTTTTATGATCGGAAAGATATTTTCCGTCTGAACACGTATTGCTCCTTTTTGCATGTGGCTAACTGATTTTTTTGCGGGTAGAGTCAAAGGTTATGCCAGCAGATATCTGGCTGACAAGTTGACAAGATATATTAATTATCTTCTCTAATTAACAAAATAATCATATTAGATTCTTGATCAAAATGGTAAATTTATCTATCAAACCAAAGTACTGTATTCCCCCGAACCTAAAATCAATCTATGAACAAATCTCTACGCACTATTTTTTTCCTGTCATGTATTTTATTCAATCGGCTGGCGATGGCTCAAACAGACCCTGTAGCGCAGCCCCTGCCCTATCAGCAGGATTTTGATGCGCTGCCCGCGGCGGCCAATACTTACCCTGCCGGCTGGCTGGGCTGGACCTTGAGCGGCGCTCCTTCCGGCAATTTCAATACAGCGCCTGCGGCGGCCGACAAGGCCCTGGCGCCCAATGGCAGCGCCTCCAGCACCGCCAATGGCGTCTGGAATTATGCCGGCAAGCTCGGCTTCCTCAACAGCGGCAGCGTCGACAACAGCCTGGTGGTGGCCATCAATACCAGCGGCGACAACAACATCACTGTGAGCTATGACGTAATGACCATCAGGAATCCTTATGACGGCAGTGCCAATACACGTATCAACGAAGTAGTGTTACAATATCGTATAGGCGTAAGCGGTAGTTTCACCAATATCAGCGGAACGGAATACCAAAACAACACTACCACGCAAACCGGCGCTGGTATTACCATACCGCAGAACAGTGTTAACAGGCAGGTGGTGCTGCCACCCGCTTGTAACAACCAGCCAGTAGTAGAACTCCGCTGGGTGAACCGCCAGATCAGCGGTGGCGGCTCCCGCCCCAGCTTTGCGGTGGATAACTTTTCCGCCAAGGGCACCGGCGGCGATTTTACACCGCCTGCCGTGAGCGCCCTCAATCCGGCGAATGCCGCTACCGGCGTATCTCCGGTGACACCCATCAGTATTACATTCAGCGAAAATATTCAGGCAGGCGCCGGAAATATCGTCCTGCACAGCAATGGCACAACACAATCGTTTGCTGTGAACAGCGCCAGTGTGCAGCTTATCAACAATATCCTTACCCTGAGAACAGTGCTGAAACCGCACCGCGATTATTACATCACTGCCGATAGCGGCGTGGTGAAAGACTTGTCGGGCAACGATTTCGCCGGCATCAGCGATAGCACCCAGTGGCATTTTGCCACCGGCGACCAGGCGCTGAGCTTTAACTTCAACGACTGCACGCCCGGCGGCAGCGGCCTGCTCAGCGGAGGGTTCCGCCAGTACAGCGTTAGCGGCGCACAGTTCTGGGGCTGTACCACCTTCGGGCAGAACAACAGTAATGGCGTACAGATCAATGGCTACAGCGGTGGAGCGGTGGAGAATGAAGACTGGCTGATATCTCCGGCCTTCGACTTCAGCGCCTTCCAGTATCCCTTATTGCATTTCAGCAGCCGGACTGCCTTTACCGGGCCGGGGCTGACATTAAAAGTATCTACAGATTATGACGGCAGCAGCGATCCGCGTACAGCCACCTGGACCAGGGTGAACGGCCGTTTCCCGGCGGGAGGCAGCGATGTATGGACTTTGTCTGCCGGTATCAATCTCGCTGCATTCAAACAAAACAGCGTGTACATCGCCTTTGTATATACTTCTTCGCCGGCGGCAGGTGCAGCCCGGTGGACCATCGACGATGTGGGCATTGCCGACACCAGCGCTGCGCCTGCGCCTACTTTGAACTACAGCCCGGCCTCACTGGATTTTGACTATGTGAAAGCCGGCCAGACCTCGGCCGCGCAGGCGGTTGATTTCTGGGCCAACGATTTTACCGGAAACGCCAATATCAGCGCTGGCAGCGGATTCCAGGTATCGCGCGACAGCAGCAGCTTTAGCGGCAGCGTGAGCTTTACACAGGCAGAGCTGAATGCCGGCCCGCAACGCATCTGGGTGCGCTTTGCACCTGGCGCCAGCAACCAGGCTTACAGCAGCGCGCTTGCTTTCAGCGCGCCAGGCTTCACCGATAACCATATTACCTTGAGCGGTACTTCGCTGCGCTCACTGAAAGTAGTGAACTGGAACATCGAATGGTTTGGCAGCCCCGTACAAGGCCCGGTGAACGACAGTCTGCAACAGGCCAATGTTACCACCATCCTGCAAAAGCTCGATGCCGATGTATTTGCGCTGGCCGAAGTGGTGGACACTGCCCGCTTCCGGGCCGTGGTGGCGCAGTTGCCGGGATACAGCTATGTGCTGTCTGATTTCGGTTCTTATGCCGACAGCATCACCGATGTGGATTATGCAAGCGCACAGAAACTCGCTTTCGTTTATAAAAACTCCGTGATCCGCAAAGTGCGCACCTATGGCGTATTGCGGCAGGGCGGCAGCAGCAATGCTTACTATAACTGGTCATCCGGTCGCTTCCCTTATCTCATGGAGGCAGAGGCTACGCTGAACAATGATTCCGCCCGCCTGCAATTTGTGCTGTTGCACGCCAAGGCCAATACGGGCACCAAGGCTGAGAAGATCACGGCCTGGCATCGCCGGAAAGATGGGAACAAAGAGCTGAAAGATACGCTGGATGCGCAGTACCCCTTGAGCAATATTATTATGTTGGGAGATTTTAATGATGATCTCTCCAAAACAATTACAACCGAGCTGGCGCCGGATACGACCACCTCTTATATCGATTTCATGAGTGACAGTGTGCATTATCGCCCACTGACGCTGCCTTTGAGCCTGGAGGGCGATCGTTCCACGGTGAGCTTTGCCTCTGTGATTGACAATGTGATTTCCTCTGACGAGGTGGGCGTGGCCTATTTGCCGGGTTCTGCGCGGATACAGACGCAGGTGGCCAGGCTGGTGGCGAGTTATGGCACTACCACTACCGATCACTACCCGGTGTTGAGCCGTTACAACCTGAATATACTGGCCAACCCTTTACCTTTGAATGGCTTTGACGCCAGGGCAGATGGCGGCAAGGTGCTGCTGACATGGAATACGCCGTATGAGATCAACAGCGCTAATTTTGTGATTGAGCGCTCCCGTAACAGCCGCACTTTTGAGGCGGTAGATACGGTGGCCGCGCATGGCACTTACGGCTCGCCTGTGAGCTACCTGGCTTATGACGAGCATCCATGGCCGGGCATCGCGCATTACCGCCTGAAGCAGACCGGCCTCGATGGCACGGTGAAATACAGTCCTTTGCGGACAGTAATTATGACTGGCAAGGACCGCTGGCTTGATATCCTCTGGTGTATCCTTGGCAGACAGCTGCAATATTGGGTAGACTGGGACAGGAGCGGTCCGGCGGGTGTGCAGCTGGTAGACCTTCAGGGCAGGATCCGTTATCAGGGCAAGACGGACCTGATGAAAGGCAGGAATTACCGAATGATCGATATCGGCGATCTGCCGTCCGGGCTTTACTTCCTGCGGGTACAGTCTGGCGAGCAGGTACAGGTAACGAGGATCCTTGTTAACCGCTGATCTTTTTTGACAAAACCATGTAATCAGGTGGCCGTCCCGGGGATATCCGGGACGGTTTTTTCATCTGTATAGATAATTGATATATAGATATTTGGCAGAAAAGCGAAGATATTTCCTGATTTCCTGCCGGTAATCTGTGTAAATTAGGAATAGTTCAGTATCTTTGCGGTCCAAATTTTTTTATTAAACCTTTTTAAAAACAGGGAATTATGAACTACGAATTGATGGTGATCTTTACCCCTGTGCTTTCTGAAGACGATTACAAAGCGGCTCAGAAGAAATTCGCTGATATCATTAAAGATAATGGCGGACAAGTAACGCACGAAAATCCCTGGGGATTAAGATCACTGGCGTATCCTATCCGGAAAAAGACTACAGGAATGTACCTGGTTCTGGAATACACTGCGCCATCCGACCTCAATGAGAAGCTGAAAATTCAGCTTAACCGCGATGAAAATGTATTGCGCCACATGGTGACTGCGCTGGACAAATACGCTGTAGCGTATAACAACCGCAAGAACCTGGGTGTAAATGCTGAATCTAAAACCACTGAAGCTTAAAATTATGGCAGTTAAACCGAAACAAGAGATCAAATACTTAACCGCCGTAAAGACCGAGAAACGTCAGAAAAAATACTGCCGTTTCAAGAAAATGGGCATTAAGTATGTGGATTACAAAGACGCGGAGTTTTTGAAGAAATTTCTGAACGATCAGGGCAAAATGTTGCCTCGCCGTATTACAGGTAACTCTCTGAAATTTCAGCGTAAAGTAGCCCAGGCTATTAAGAAAGCTCGTCAAATGGCTTTATTGCCTTATGTTACTGACCTTTTAAAGTAAGAAGTTATGCAAATTATCTTAATACAAGACGTAGATAACCTGGGTCAGAAGAATGAACTGGTTAACGTAAAGAATGGTTACGCCAGGAACTTCCTGATCCCGCAGAAGTTTGCGGTAGAAGCTAGTCCTTCTAACCTGAAACAACTGCAGGAGCGCCTGAAAGTACAGAAAGTGAAAGAAGAGAAACTGCTGGCAGAAATTGCTAAAGTGGTGGAAGTACTGAAAGCTTCTCCTGTTAAGATCGGCGCTAAAACCGGTACTTCCGGCAAGATCTTCGGTAGCGTTACCGGTGTTCAGATCGCCCGTGCGATTAAAGAGCAGAAAGGTTACGAAATTGACCGTCGCCGTATCCACATCATCGATGATGTGAAAGAATTAGGTACATACAAAGCTCGCCTCGATTTTGGTAAAGGCAACGATACCGAAATGGAATTCGAAGTAGTAGCGGAGTAATATTCCAACTTGTTTGGAAAAAGAAATTTCCCGGGCTGTGTAAGCAGTCCGGGATTTTTTTTATCGGGATGATAATGTTAAGGTCTGGTAAAGGTTTGATGCTGCTGGAAGAAGTATTTTACGGTATATTTGTAATGTATCATTATGAAGCAGCAGGAAAACATAACAACATCTGTACAACGGGACGTACATCCCAAGGTGATCGCTATGCTCAAAAAGATGATAGCTGATAAGAAATTAATTCATGAATACATTACGAATGGTCGTGATTTATCTGAATTAAAATCTAAAGGCATCAAGTTTGTTCAACCGCTATAATGTTACCGAAATAAAGACGGGCATCTATGAATTCACAACACATCATCATGTTGTGTATTCAGTTTATTTTGGGAATGGGAAAGCCTATTTTTCCGATTATCCTGAATTTTGTGAAGATGTATTTACGTTTGGATTCGACAGAATATCTGTTCATGCAGGCCCGCATCCGGATGATATCCTGATACGTTGCACGATTATACAATTGATCAGTGACTTTCTATATAAGCATACTGACAAAGCGCTATTCTTCGTGTGCGACAGCGTTGACAAACGTGGAATTAGCCGGATGAGGCTCTTTGAGCGATGGTGCCGTATCAATAAAATTCCGCACCTGGAAAAACACAACACGTCCATCCTTTCACCGGATATGGAGCTCTATGCTTCCATTATGCTGCATGGCGATCATCCTCTGAAAGACTACGTCATCCGCTCCTTCCACCACCTCAGCCGTAACACTGCTGAAAAACTCAAATCTTATTAGTACATTCATGCACACTTATCCGCCGTAAGTATGCTTAAATATCTCTACTGTATTATGATCCCGGTGCTCATCACCGCATGCAGCACTAACAAAGCGAAGTTTGTACTGCCACGCCTGCAGGCCATCACCATTCATGGGGAAACAGTACCGCAGTATGCCTTCAAATACGATCAGGCCGGCCGCATGACCGAACTGGTACGTTATAATTTCTCCAACGATACCAATACCACCCGGTTTTCCTACGATCAGCAACACCGCCTGCAAGGCATGGAATGCTACCACCATGATAATAATGGCGATCAGCTCCTTCAGCGCGCTACCGTAAAAAAATGGGATCGCCGTGGTAATATCCTGTCGATTGACTATTTCGATGCGACTGACACCCTACAGCAATCCGCTACCATCCAGTGGCAACAGGACCTGCCGCTGTCGCTCAAATATGCCGGCAACCGCCACGCCACCAGCTGGAGCTACAAGAACGGCAACCCCGACTGGAAAAATATTGCTGCTGATTCCATCAAGGGGAAAGAGCAGGATACTACCGTATTTTTTACCAAGGCCAATTACGAATGGGACGACTCCATCAATCCCCTGAAGCCCCTGATCAACCAGCTGCTGCTGGCTTCGGAGCTATCGCCATCACAGCCCATGATGCCTTTGCCCAGCATCTGCCAGCTCCTGTTACATGTGAGCACCAACAATCCGGCGTTGATCAAGATAGAGGAAAAACAAAAGACTACACTCGAACATGTGGTTACACAATGCAAGCGTTCCACTACCATTCAATATTTTTATGCCTATAACAGCAACGGCTATCCGAAAAGTGCGCGCGTACACCTGCATTCACAAGGGTTTACCGGGCAAGGCACTGATGCGCAAGCCAATATAGACTATACTTACGAGTAGTTAGCGGCCGCTGTTTAATTCACGAAATATCCGTAACTTTTAGTGAATGCAAACAGTGGCTCAACTGAAAACAATGCCGGTCACCGGTGGTATCATTGCCGCGAACCTGCTGATCTTCCTGATCATGGGTATAAGGGGCATGGATATATGGTGGGGCAACGGCGACCAGCTGCTGCACTGGGGCGCTAACTACTGGCCCCTGACTATCACGGAACACCAGTACTGGCGGCTGTTTTCAAGCATGTTCCTGCATGCGGGCATGTGGCACCTGGTCACCAATATGCTGGGGCTCTTTATTGCCGGCATTTTCCTGGAACCTGTATTGCGGAGTATCAGATTCAGCGTTGTATATGTGCTCACCGGACTCATTGCCGACTATGTAAGCATCTGGTATCACCGCAGCGCTGTGGACGTAGGAGCTTCAGGCGCCATCTTTGGCATCTATGGCGTATTCCTGGCCTTGCTCACCACCAACTTGTTTCATCCGGTCAAAAGAAAAAATTACCTGGTATTCATAGGACTGTTCGCCGCTATGAACTTCATCGTGGCGGGCTTTTCAGGAGGTATCGACAATGCCTCACACTTCGCCGGATTTATTAGTGGTATCATCTGTGGATATGTTTTGTATTTTACACTCACAAAAGCAGATGGTAAACGCCTTCCCGGGTAATCATCTCACCATATCAGAATTATTTACTTTTGCACACTACAAAAAAATGAAAATGTATAATATGTTCAAGAACCTGTTGCTGATTTGTGCTATCCCCTGCCTGCTCTGGAGCTGCGGTAACCGCGCAGGAAAAGATAAAACAACCGCCGCCGGCGATATCCCCGCTACTTCGGCTACCCCGATCGATACCGTAACACTGGGCAATAAAACCTTCTTCGTATATAACATCGACTCCGTTACTTTCGAAAAATATCCGCAGCCTGCCATGCTGGATTCCAGCGAACAGGACGCGCTCAAAAAAGATTCTACCGTAAAACGCAATGGTGAAAAACTGAGCTTCCGCCTCGCCAATGGCAAGGAACTTACACTTACCAACAATACCAGTGATGAGGAAGGTTTCACCTCTTACAGTTATATCGCCAATCTTCCCCAGATCAAAAGGAAAGGCGTATATGTGACCTATAACGAATCCAACGATTTCCTGCTGGTGAATCCCGACAACGGCGATACGCTGCACACCTGGTCCGCCCCTATCCTCTCTCCCGATAAAAAATACCTGCTCTGCGCCTCACTCGATCTGGTAGCGGCTTTCGTGCCGAATGGCTTCCAGCTGTTCTCTCTGGATAATGGCAAGATCACTTACGTGGGCGAAGAAAACCTGGAAGACTGGGGCCCCTCTTCCGTGAAATGGGTGAACGACAAAACAATTCTTTGTGAATATATCACCATCAATGAAGATGGTAATACACAGGCCAATTATGTGAAGCTGGTGATGCAATAAAATTAAAATTTACCCTGCATGAAAAAGCTGCTCTTCGTAATATTTTTGCTATTCTCCGGATCGCTTGCAATGGCCCAGGCGCCTGTGATGGACGTAGAAGGCACCGCCGCCTCTATTGTGAGCAAACTGGATAAATCACTGTCGCTGACAGAAAAACAGAAGCCTAAACTGCTGGCCATCGTTACCGCTTATCTCCGGCAGAAGATCAACATACAACCCTTGATCAACAGCAACGAAAAGGCTTACAAGACAAAATTGAACAGCATGCAAAACGGCCTGCAAGCCAAACTCAAGCCCCTGTTCACTTCCAGCCAGTATGCCACATTTACGGAACTGAAGCCTAAAACATTCGACGACACCAACGTATTATCTCAACTATATTATTGATAAAATATTGTCTATTTTGTAGAGCTTACCCTTCACTTTATCGTGAAGGGTTTTTTATTGATGCAACCAGTGAACAATGAGATACTTGAACCATCTTCCAACAATGGCAGCCGTGGCATTGCTTGCTATAGGCCATGCACAAGCGCAGACCCCTGCTGATTCTGCGGTACTTGCGAATGCCGCCGCCGCCATCGCCTCCAACATCACTATCCGGCAAGGCGACCAGCAACTATCCCTGCCAGCGGCGCCCGCAGGCTATCAGCTCAAATTGCGGGGCAGCGACCGTCTGCCCGTGATAGACCGTGAAGGACATATCCACACGCCGCTCACCGATGCCACAGTACACCTCTACTTCCTGCTGGAACGCACGCAGGATCATGCCAGCGTGGATGTTGCCCGCACAGTGACCGTTCCCGGCAAATACGCTACAGGCGGCAACAAGGCGCCATTGGTGATTCCCGCCCTGCGCGAGTGGCATGGCGGAAAAGGCGATTACCAGTTCTCTGCCGGCAGCGGCGTGGTAATAGATCCCGTATATGCGTCACAGTTATCCGGCATTGCAGCCACCTTTGTCCAGGATCTCCGCACACAAACGGGCATCTCCCAACTCCGCACCAGAAGCGGGAAGCCGGGCAAAGGTGATATCTTCCTAACGCTACAGTGCGGAGATACCAGCATCGGCGAAGAAGGTTACCTGATGCAGATCGGCGATCATATCAACATCGCGGCAACGCATACCCAGGGCGCGTTCTGGGCTACCCGCACCATCCTGCAATTGCTGGAACAAAACAAAACGATCCCGCAGGGGATGGCCCGCGATTATCCCAAATACGCCGTGCGTGGCTTTGTACTGGATGTGGGCAGAAAATTCTTTACCATGGATTTCCTGCGGCACTATGTGAAATTCATGTCTTACTATAAGATGAATGATTTTCACATTCATCTGAATGATAATGGTTTTGTACAGTTCTTTAATAAAAATTGGGATAGCACCTATTCGTCCTTCCGGCTGGAAAACGCCACCTATCCGGGTTTGACGGCCAAAGACGGCGCCTACTCCAAAAAAGAATTCATCGCGTTGCAATCACTCGGCGATCAGTATGCAGTCAGTATCATTCCGGAAATAGATGTACCGGCACATTCACTGGCCTTCACGAAAGTGGCGCCGGAAGCCGCCAGCACGAAATATGGCCGTGACCATCTCAATCTCGACAGCGCCTCTTACACACTTGTAGACAATATATTCAAAGAATACCTGCAAGGCCCGGACCCCGTATTCAAAGGCAAAGAAGTGCACATCGGCACCGATGAGTATGCAAAAAAAGAAGCAGAGAAATTCCGGGCCTTTGCCGATCACCTGATCCGTTATGTAGAAAGCTATGGCAAACAGGTGCGCATGTGGGGCTCGCTCACACATGCCCAAGGCGCTACGCCTGTGAAAGCTGAAGGCGTAACAATGAACGCCTGGTACAACGGTTACGCCGATCCCAAAGAGATGATGCGCCTCGGCTATGACCTCATCAGCACACCCGATGGATGGCTGTACATTGTACCCGCAGCAGGCTACTACTATGATTATCTCAACAGGAGCGAACTCTATAACAAATGGGAACCTAACATGATCGGAGATGCGGTGTTTCCACAAGGCCACCCGCAGATAAGAGGCGGCTCCTTTGCCGTGTGGAATGATCATACCGGCAACGGCATCACCGAGAAAGATGTGCACGACCGCGTGTTTCCTGCGATGCAAGTGTTGTCAGAAAAAATGTGGAATGGCCATACCGCGCAAAGCAATTATGCTGCCTTCGACTCACTGAGCAAAAATATCGGTGAAGGCCCGGGGCTGAATATGCGCGCCAAGCTGAAGAGCAAAGACTCCGTTGCGCTCTTCTATGATTTCAACAACAGTACCATCACTGATAAAAGTGGTAATGGCAGAAATGTTGTTTCGCTGCACCATGCGCATAGCGGCAAAACCTTGGTGCTGGCGGGCGGCAGCAGTTATGTTACCACACCGGTAAGAGAGATCGGCTATAATTATGTGGTGAGCTTCGACATCAAACCCGCTGCAAATAACAAAGCCAACGCGGTGCTCTTCTCTTCTCCCAACGCTGTTGTAAAATTATTACAACAACAAACAGGTAAACTGGGCTTCTCCCGTGAAGGTTATGATTACCACTTCAACTACACCATACCTGTTGAAACATGGACGCACATTGAGATCCGTGGCAATCATACCGGTACGTCCCTGTATGTAAATCATCAGTTGGTGGAGAAACTGGAAGGTGCAAAAATATCTTTTCCGAATACCAAAGACAAGATGAATAAAGTGCAAACTTTAGTATTCCCGCTGGAGACGATCGGAGACAAAGCGAATGGATTTAAGGGAGAGATGGATAACCTGAAGGTGATGAGCGAATGTTGTCTTTGCTCAGGATTATAATGATTAAAAGGATTACCATGATTTTTTTATCAGGATTTTAAAGGATTCGCGAAGATCAAATCGAAATAATCTTCGCGAATCCTTTAAAATCCTGATAAAAAAATCATGGTAATCCTTTTAATCATTATAATCCTGAGCAAAGACAATATTCGCTTTATATCTTCATTTCGCCTTTATCATATGCTTTTGCATATTCTTTGAAATCTTTCTTCACTTGCAAGGCATAATCGCGGGAATATTCGAACAGTGGATCCTTCCAGCGTTTCACATCACTGCCGAAAGCAATCAATTCATCTGCGATGGCTGAGCCCTGGCGGCCGCTGCTGCGGAGGTTATCCCAGGCGCATATCTGCGCCATACAGATAAGTATCTCTTCCAGCTTTTTTGTTTTGCCGGAGAACAATTGATAATCGAGTTTATCCTCCATCGGTTGCAATGCCCGCAGGATAAAGTCTTTGCCGCCGATGTCAATATGCGTAAGCAATGCGGGCGAGGCCGCTTCCATGCGTTTCTGCACTTCTGTTACGCGGGCGGCATCACTGCTCCATACCGGTTGCGGAAATTTGTGATAGGCCAATATGCAGGCAGGCGGCGAGAATTTGAGATCGATCAGATAGTTACCGTAGGCCCCTCCCTTGCCAGCTACCAGGGCCACATAACGTTCTACGCCCAAACTACCGGTACCGGCTATACGATAGGCAACGTCTTCCACGCGGAATGCAGCGGCATCGGGCCTTTTCGCGGCCCATTTGTGTATCGCTTCCTTTACCTTCTCCTTTTCTTCTTTAGGAACTTTAAGTGTTTTGACACCGTCAATAATGAGACGCGGGCTTTTACCCTTGTACTGCATTCGCTTTTCCATAAAAGGTTTATGCTTGCGGTTACGTACGGCATCCAGGAAATCCCTGACGATGCCGGTGGCAGTTTCCCGCTCCAATGGCCGGATATAGCCCATGGACAATGTGCCGGCGTATTCATCGATGAACAAACGGAACAGCTGCGATGCCTGCCCTGTATTGATCCCCAACACTTCGGAGGCTACCAGTACGCTGCACATCAAGCGGGCGGGATCGAGCAGACAAGGCCCCAGTATCGACTCATCAAAATCGTTGATATCAAAATAAGGGATGTGGTTATCTCCTTTGAAGCTGCCGAAATTTTCCAGGTGCAGATCGCCGCAAAGCCAGGTGTTGGGCGACTTCAGCAGCGCGCTCTTACGCGGAAAATCTTCATAGAACAGGTGGCAGGTACCTCTGTAAAAACGAAAGGCATTCTCGCGCATAGCGGCATATTTGATCCGCAACATGTCGGGCAGGCGGCCTTCGTTGAATTTTTTGATACGGGAAGGAATGTTACGCATGGGGAGTAAGTTTTTTATATATGGCCATGGGCGCGGCCCGCGGCCATATATAAATTTAACTATTTATTCCATGCATTGCGCAAAAATCGTAGCCAGTTGCCGTGCATCACTCCTTCGATGTCGGTGGCGGAGTAGCCACGCTTCGCTAAACGTTGAGGGATGCTCTGCAAATCGGCGATCGTTTCGAGGTCATAGGGGCATTGCTCTTTACCAAAGGCGCCATCGAGATCGGAGCCGATGCCGATGTGGCGGGCATTTCCAGCGATCTGGCAAATGTGATCCATATGATCGATCATAGTATCGAGAGAAACATTCATTTGCCTGGGGTCGGATACGCCCCTTACCCAGCCGGGTACCATCATCCAGGCGTCGAGGGCGCCGCCGATCACGGCGCCGCGGGTTATCAGGGCTTTGATCTGCTCATCGCTGAACTGGCGGTTGTGGTTCACCAAGGCGCGGCAGTTGTTGTGACTGGCCCACACATGGCCATGGAAGAGGTCCAGCGCCTCCCAGAAACTATCGTCACAGAGATGCGTGGCATCGAGGATGATATTCAGCTTCTCCATGGCTTTCAGCAGCTCGCGGCCTGCGGGCGTGAGCGGGCCGGTGGCATCGGTGCCTTGTGCGTATCTACCGGGGCCGTAGTGCGCCGGCCCGAGAGCACGAAGGCCGCCCTGCCAGGCACGTTCGAGGTAGCCTGTATCCACGATAGAATCAGCGCCTTCAAGACTGAGGATATAGCCCACCGGCTTTTTCGTAGGTACGTCGCCGTTATTCCACAGCTGTAAATGTTTTTCGAGTGAAGGCAGGTCGGTGATCTGTGTCATCTCCCCGGCTTCTTCCATCGCTTTATACCATGCCAGCTGTCCCTGCGTTTGCGCCCAGGCCTGCTCCGGCGAGAACCAGCCGGGAAGCGGGTTGTCGGGCGCTACGAAACGCGCGATCTGCGTAGCCACCACCAGTCCAATATTACCTTCCCGCAAAGATGGTAAGGATACCGTACCTTTTGCGCGGTCTGGTTTATCGTTCATTCCTTTCTCCCTTTCTCTTATTTCGTGTACCCCTAAACGTAAGTTACGGTTCCACTCCATGGCGTTCATGCTGAGATCGAGGTGAGCATCTATCGTAAACATCAGATAAAATTATGGTCAGACAAAAATTTGCCGGTCGCGCGCAATGATGCGCCAGCTTGTATTAGCGGTATTGTTTTCTACTACATAAGCCTTTTCATACAAGGCCACCGTAGGGCAGATATGCAAAGGCACGCCGTACAACACAGTACCAACAGGATATTGCGCGGTATCGGCCACTTTCAGCACCAGGTGCTCCTCACTTTGCGATATTGGCTGCGCCGTTGGCGCGTTCAGGAAAAACACCCGTGGCTGCGGGTTTTCAGCAGCTACCGATTTATGGCCTAGGTCCACGCACAGCAGGTTTTCATCGATGATGGAGATCACACGGGTCAGCAGCAGCGCGGCCCACTGGAATGGTTGTTCGGGCAGGTTGCGGCCGTAGCCCCAGTCCCAGAATATGAAAGTGCCCGGTGAACATTCGATATGCGGGCGCTTGCCGTGAATAGGGAAAGTGGGCGAGCCACCGGCTACGATCACCGGCTGTGGCAGGCCGCTGTCGAGGATTTGCTGCCGCAAGGCTGCAACAGGTGCAAAGGCTGTATCGCAACGTTGTTTTCGTATAGCCATGTCCGTATCATGCAGGTGGCCATCGTAGGCATGCAGGCCAAGAGGCTGCACGCCAGGAAGCGTATGCAGGTATTGATACAGTTCCAGCGCAGTGGCATCCGGATGAATACCAGTGCGGTTCATGCCCACATTGAGATCGATATAAACATTGATACGTTTGCCGTCATCAGCAAATACCCTGCTGATAAAAGCAGCGCTTTCCTTGTTATCTACGAGGCAGGAGAAAGTAGTAGCGGGATATTTCTTCACCAGTTCCAGCAATCTGTGCACCTTTGGACCTACCGGCTGATAAGCCAGCAGCGCATCAGGGGCGCCCGTGATGCCCAGCAGCTCCGCTTCCGCAATGGTAGCGCATTTGAAGCGAGCGATACCTGCATCCAGCATGAGTTGCACGACTTCCGCCATCTTATTGGTTTTGATATGAGGGCGCAGGCGTTGCACATCATCTATCATCTCTTTTACAAGATGTATATTCTCTTTTATCCGCTCTTTATACACCAGTATCGCGGGGGAATCGATCTGCGCGGCATTGGCAAGCTGGTACCATTCCATATGCGGTTGATTTAATGCAGTTCAAAGAGCGCTTCTATTTCCACCGGGATGTTGTCTGGCAGGGAACCCATGCCCACGGCGCTTCTCACGCCAATGCCATTCTCTTCTCCCCACACCTTCGCGAATAATTCACTGGCGCCATTGATCACATAAGGATGACGCTGGAAATCCGGCGTACAGTTCACCATGCCAAGCACTTTGATCACTCTTTTGATTTTATCAAGACTGCCGAGGTTGGTCACCAGTGTGGAAAGGATGGCCAGTCCTACCTGGCGGGCAGCCAGTTTGCCGGCTTCTATGTCCATATCTTCGCCGATGCGGCCGATGATCAGGCTTTTATCGTCCTTCACAGTACCATGACCGGAAACGTATACATATTTACCATCAACGAGGAGAGGTTTGTATACGCCAAGCGGAGCAGGTGCTGGCGGGAGATGGAGGCCAAGGGCCTTGAAATTTTCAGTGGGCGTCATTTTCGTTTATCCGTTTATGTTATACAATCAAACTAAGGAGCAAGCTACCGACAAGGCCGGTGACTGATACGATGGTTTCCATCACCGACCAGGTTTTAATGGTATCTTTTACTGACAAGTTAAAATATTCCTTGAACATCCAGAAACCGGCGTCGTTGATATGCGAGAACATAAGGCTGCCCGCGCCGGTGGCCAGCACCATCAGGTTGGGGTTTACACCGGAAGAGGCGATCAGTGGCGCTACAATGCCGGCGGTAGTCAAACCCGCTACGGTAGCTGATCCTATGCATACGCGGATGATCGCTGCAATGCTCCATGCGAGCAACAGCGGATGCAGGTGCATCTCTTGCAAGGCGGTGGCTACGTATAGATTCACCTTACTATCTTGCAGCAGTTGCGTTAAGGCGCCCGATCCGCCGATGATGAGGATGATCACCGCTACATCGCGCACAGCATCGTCCATGATGCCCATCACTTTTTTCATCGGTATTTTTCTTCTGAGGCCAAGCAGGTAGATACCGTTTAAAACGGCCAGCAGCATCACGATCAGGGGATCGCCCAGCCAGGTACTTACTTCGTAGAAGATATTATCCTGCGGTATCCACAATTTCGCCAATGCTGTCAATGCCAGCAGCAGTACGGGCAAGAGGGCGGCGAGCAAGCTGGCGCCCATGCCGGGCAGCTGCTCATCCGGCATCGCCTCGGCTACAAACATGCTGGCAGGCGGTGTGGTATAATGTTTCAGAAAGCGTGAAAACACCGGCCCTGCAAGGATGATAGCCGGAATGGCCAACATAAATCCCAGCACCAGCGTCATGCCAATATTAGCATGATACTTTTCTACCAGCGCTGTAGGAGAAGGATGCGGCGGCAGGTAACCATGTGTAACTGATAAGGAAGCCAGCATCGGGATACCCAGGTATACCACCGGTAATTTGGTACGTGCCGCTACAGTAAAGATCAGCGGCACCATCAATACAAAGCCGATATTATAAAACAGCGGAATGCCAACAATAAAACCGGTGATCATCAGCGACCATTGTATATACTTGGGGCCTAACAAATTCATCAGGCCACCCGCAATCCTTTGCGCAGCGCCACTTTCCGCCACCAGCTTTCCTAACATCGCGCCAAATACGATCACAACGATCAAGGAGCCTAATGTTTTGCCGATACCGGTTTGTATGGACTGCGTAATATCGCCGATCTTCATATGGAGCGCGAGGCCCATCAACAGCGATACGATAATAAAAGAGATAAAAGTATTGAGTCGGCACCAGGTTACCAGGATGACCAACAGGAGAATAGCAGCTATAACAACGAGCAGCGGCATAACGTGTAATTTTGGCTGCAAACAAGATATATTTTTTCTCGCAAAGATTTCTTTTCTCGCAGAGACGCAAAGCAGCAGAGCAGCAAAGGGCGCGCTTCGCGCGCAAGAGGAAAGGATTGATAAGATTTTTAGCATCGAAAGAGTAAAAACGGCTCTAATCTGTCTATTCGCTGCAATTCTTATAAAACTTGCGCGCGAAGCGCGCCCTTTGCTGCTCTGCTGCTTTGCGTCTCTGCGAGAAAAAACTACTCGTAGCGTAATGCGATGATGGGATCGAGTTTGGAAGCCTTATAAGCCGGGTAGATGCCGGAAACCAGGCCTACGCCTGCGCAGAGGGTAACGCCGGTAAATATCCAGAACCAGGGGATGACAAAAGGAGTACCGAAGATCATAGACACCACATTACCGAACAGCATACCGCATATTACGCCGATCAAACCGCCGGTAACGCTGATGATCACAGCTTCATAGAGGAATTGCTGGCGGATCACTTTGCGGGTGGCGCCCAATGCTTTGGTAACGCCTATTTCGCGGGTACGCTCCGCTACGGCTACCAGCATGATGTTCATCAGGCCGATGGCGGAACCAAATAAGGTGATGACGCCTATTGCGATCGCAAAGAGGTTTACCTTGCTCAGACTGGAAAAGAGCATTTCGGCGATGCTGTCGCTTTTGCTGATCACGAAGTTATCCGCTTCATTTACGGCGAGGCCGCGTATCACGCGGAATACGCCGATGGCCTCTCCCTGTGCTGCTTCCATTTGTTTGATATCTTTCACGGCCACGCCTACCTGGTAAGAGGCATTGGGGCGGTCGAAAATTCTTCGTGTATTGTTCACCGTAGTGATCACTACATTGTCGGCGCTCATCATCTTGCTGCTGCCTTTGGAAGAGAGCACGCCGATCACACGGTAGCGCACATCGCCCACGCGGATCGTGTTATTGATCACATTCTTCATTTTCTTACCGAAGAGCTTCACTGCCACATCGGTACCAAGGATGGCCACGTTGCGGCCTGAAGAAACATCCAGGGGATTGAAGTTACGGCCTTGTGAGATGGTATAGTTGGAGATATCGAGATAGTTTTCATCCCCGCCGATCACGTTCACATTGGGGTTTGTTTTTTTATCATCCTTATACACTGTGGCGATGCCGGAGGCGCGGAAAGAAACGCTCACGGTAGCCGGGAAATGGTAGCGTTCTTTGAAGGCCACTGCTTCCCGGTAACTGATCATTTTATTACTATTGGATTTTTTTACTTTCTTGATATTCTTGTTTCCCTTGGATGCTTTGTCGCCGCTATCATCGCCGATGCGCACCTGTATATCGCGGTTGCGGATGGAGAAACTGTTGGCGCCCATCATAGCAAAGCTGCTGTAGATACTGTCTTTCATACTGGCGATTACTGTCATGATACATACCAGCAGTGTGATACCTACGGCGATAATGGCAATGGTGAGGCCGGCACGCAGCCTGTTGCCACTTACAGAACGGTATGCCAGGGAAAAAATATCTCGTGATTGCATAACTATGGGTTAATAGTAAAGTTAATATAATAAAGTATGCAAACCGAGGCAATTTGGGATGAGCGGCCCAAAAGCAATACGGCCTCCCGCGCACTGCGGGAGGCCGTATTGCGAAATTCATTATTGCTTACAAACAGCCTATTAACAGGTTGGGGAAGATACCCAGTGCGAGCACGATGATGATCGCCAGTATCAGCGCTGCCTTGAAGCCGCCGGAAACCGGCTCTACTTCGGGATTGCCTTGTTTGAAGTACATGGCGATGATCACACGGAAATAATAGTATACGCTGATCGCTGCACACAGTACCGCCAGGATCACGAGCCACAGCAGGTGGCCGTGTTGGATAGCGGCAGCCAGCACGAAATATTTAGCGAAGAAGCCCGCTGTAACCGGGATACCGGCCAGCGAAAACAAGAAGATCGTTACCGCCAGCGCCAGGAAAGGCTCTTTGCGGGCAAGGCCGTTAAAGCCTTCAAAAGTATAATCTTTCAAACGCAGCAACACCGCGAAAACACCGATGGTAGCTACGCTATAAGCCGCGGCATACAATACAATGCCCTGTGCAGCCAGCTGGTTCATCGCGATCACAGCAAACAGCATGAAGCCCGCCTGCGCAATACTGGAATAAGCCAACATGCGCTTAACGCTCTGTTGGAACACAGCGGTGAAGTTACCCACCACCAGCGTGAGCGCTGTGATGATGGAAAGGATCAGCGTCCAGTGCTGGCTGATAGCGCCACCCGCAAAGCTCACATGGAACATGCGCAGGAAAGCGATGAAACCGCCCGCTTTCACCACCGTAGCCATGAAAGAGGTGAACACGGTAGGAGAACCATCATATACATCCGGCGTCCAGAAATGGAAAGGCACTGCGGATACCTTGAAAGCCAGCGCAAAAGCCAGCAGGATGATACCGCATAACGCTAACGGATGTACGTTTTCTACGCCGATGCCGAGCTCTGTGATATTGAAAGTACCGGCAGCACCATAGATCAGGGCGATGCCCATCAGCAGGATACCGGTAGAGAAAGAGCCCATCAGGAAATATTTCAGGGCTGCCTCATTACTTTTCAGGTTCTTTTTATCGCTGCCCGCCAGGATATACTGCGGGATAGACATGATCTCGATCGCCAGGAACAACATCAGCAGGTTGCTGAACGAAGATGCCAGCGTGATACCGGAGAGAATAAAAAATATCAGCGCGAAATAATCTGCTACATGGTCTCCCACTTTTTCAAACTCGCTGCCCGACAAAAGGAAATACAGCAAGGTAGCGCCTAATGCCACCGCATTGAACAATATACCGAATTTGGATACTTCGATCATGCCAAACATAACATAGCTTCCCAGCTCAACAGACGGATACTGTACCAGGTTAGCTATAAATGCTATTATAATGGCCGCTATGGCAAAAAATTTAATGTGCTGCTTATTGCGTACAAATAAACCAACAAACATCAGAACAACGCCCGATAAAGCAGTAGAAATTAGTGCATTCATATTTTTGCGTTACAAACCCCTTTAAAATTTTTGGATTTGAAGATTTTTTGATGTGAGCATTTGATCCATTCGAAAATCCTCAAATCGAAAATCCTCAAATTTTTATGCTTTCAATAACAGATCAGTTGTGCTGCTCACCAGGTCCAGCATGGGTTTCGGATAGAGGCCCAGTACCAGGATGATGATCACCACCAGGCTGAGTGCCAGCGCTTCGCCGGGTTGCAGGTCGGTGGTAGTATCTGTTAAAGTGTTTGAATTACCGAAGATCACTTTCTGGATCATATTCAGCGTATATACTGCCGCCAGGATGATACCCAAACCGGCTATCGCCATAAACCAGTGATTGTACTGGAACAAGCCACTGAACATGAGGAACTCGCCAATGAAGCCGTTGGTGAGCGGCAGGCCGATGTTGGCCAGACTGATGATCACCAGGAAGATGGCCATGCGCGGCGCTTTCTGGGCAATGCCGCCCAACTCGTCCATATTCTTCACTTTCAGGCGTTGCTGAATGATCTCCACGATAATCCACAACCCGATGATGTTCACCCCATGGTTGAACATCTGAAGCAGCGCACCTTGCAGGCCCTGTTCCGTTCTGGAGAAGATCGCAGCGCTCATCAAACCAATGTGCGCAATGGAAGAATAGGCGATCAGACGTTTCAGGTCACTCTGTACCATCGCGATGCAGGAAGCATAGATGATACCGATGATAGATAATACGATGGCTACATCTGTCCACAGCTGGGCGCCTTGCGGCAATACCGGCAGCAGCCAGCGTATGAGGCCGAAGAGACCCATCTTCACCATCACGCCAGACAGGATCATAGTAGCCGGCGTAGGCGATTGCTCATAAGTATCCGGCTGCCAGGTATGGAAAGGAAATACCGGCATCTTGATAGCGAAAGCTACAAAGAAGAGCCAGAAGAGCCAGTTCTGCTGTTCTCCGCTCAAAGGCAGATGTGTGAAGGAGTTCCAGCTGAAAGAATGATCGGGGCTCTGGGTATACAGGTAGATAATACCTACCAGCATCAACAGCGAGCCAACGAAAGTATATACAAAGAATTTAAAGGTAACGGCTATACGTTTTTCGCCGCCCCACATGGAGCAGAGGAAATATACAGGTATCAGCGCCAGCTCCCAGAAGATGTAGAACTGTAAAGCGTCAAAGGCGGTGAACACGCCTGTGAGGCCTGCCTGCGACAATAACATCAAACCGTAGAAGCTGCCCGGACGGTCGAACTCACGGTTATTGATGGTGATGAACACCAGCAGAAAAGCCAGGGCTGTCAATAAACACAGCATCATGCCCATTCCATCCAACCCTACACTGAATTGACTTCCCAGCTGCGGGATCCAGTTGGCCACCAGGCTTAAACTTTCGCGGGCAGTACCAAAGCGGCACCACGCGCCGATTGCTGTAGCCACCGTTGCCAGGGATGAAATCATCGCCAGCATCTTTGGCCCGGATCCTTTCAGGCCAAAAGCAATAAGGCCTGCTATGAAAGGAATCAATATTAATAAAACTGTCAACATAATTTATCTGCGCTTGTAACTTCTGCTATTGGTTTATAATAAGAATCCGATCACAAATAATACGATCATACCGATCACCATGGCAAAGATGTAAAATCCTACCTGGCCATTCTGTACGAGACGAATCTGCTGGCTGCCCCACTTCACGCTGCGGCCTACGCCGTTCACCAGCCTGTCGATACCCGCTTTCTCAATCGTATCGCGGAAGAAACGGGAAAGCTCCTGCAGCGGTTTCACGATGATGGCATCATACAGTTCGTCAACATACCATTTGTTTTCCAGCACTTTTGCAAAACCGGTGTTCTCACCCTTATCCTGGTAGGAGATGAAACGCTGACGTGCCAGCAGGATGAACACGATCACCAGCACGCTGCTCAGCCCCATCAACAGCCATTCTGTGCTGTGTTCGAGGTGATGCACTACTGCAAAAGGCGCAGAAGGCGCGAGTACAGGTTCGAGATATTCCGCCAGTAAGTTCTTGGTACCAAATACTTCCGGCATACCTACATAACCGCCGAAGATCGACAGCACTGCCAGTACTACCAGCGGAACAGTCATGGCGGCAGGACTTTCGTGCAGATGGTGCTCCTGTTCATGTGTGCCGCGGAACTCGCCACAGAAAGTGATGTAGTACAAACGGAACATATAGAAAGCCGTCATCAATGCACCAAGGAGACCTAACACATAATAGCTGATATTCACGCCAAAGGCGCTGGCCAGGATTTCATCTTTGGAGAAAAAGCCCGACAGGCCCGGGATACCGGCGATAGCCAGGCATCCTACGAGGAAAGTCCAGTTGGTGGTAGGCATATATTTTTTCAATCCACCCATCTTGCGGATATCCTGTTCGCCGCCCATCGCGTGGATCACGGAGCCGGAACCGAGGAACAGCAGCGCTTTGAAGAAAGCGTGCGTCATCACATGGAAAACGGCGGCAGAGTAAGCGCCCACGCCCAATGCGAGGAACATATAACCCAGCTGGCTCACTGTAGAATAAGCCAGCACTTTTTTGATATCATTTTGTTTCAGTGCGATAGAAGCCGCAAACAGCGCAGTAGCAAGGCCGATCACCGCCACTACCGTCTGGATGTGCGGCGCCAGCGTATACAACACGTTGCTGCGTGCGATCATATAGATACCGGCAGTCACCATCGTAGCAGCGTGGATCAGCGCGGATACCGGCGTAGGACCGGCCATCGCATCAGGCAGCCAGGTGTACAAAGGTATCTGTGCGGATTTACCCATCGCTCCCACAAACAACAACATTGCTATCGCGGTGATCACGCCATTGTTCATGCCCAGCGATGCCGCTTTCGCAAAAACATCCGGGAAGGTAACAGTGCCAAACTGCATGATCATGAAAAAGATGCCGAGCAGGAAACCGAGGTCGCCGATACGGTTCATGATAAATGCTTTCTTGGCGGCGTTGTTATAGCTGGTATTCTTGAACCAGAAGCCGATGAGCAGGTAAGAGCAAAGGCCCACGCCTTCCCATCCGATGAACATCATCACATAGTTGGCGCCCAGTACGAGTATCAGCATGGAGAATACGAAGAGGTTGAGATATGCAAAATATCTCGCGAAGCTCTCATCGCTCTCATCATGCATGTAAGAAGTAGAGTAAATGTGGATCAGGGTACCTACACCGGTGATGATCAGCAGGAACAAGGCGCTCAGCTGATCTACCTGGAAGGCAAAAGGAATATGCAGGGAACCTACAGTAATAAAATCAAAGAGGTTTACTGTTTGTGCAGCAAACCCGGGTGTTTTCACCTGGAAGAAAATCAACAAGCTCACCACAAAGGCAGCCAACACCGTACCGCTTCCTATCAACCCTACGAGGGACTTGGATAAAAATCTGCGTCCCAACCCATTCACGAGGAAACCCAATAAAGGTAAAAATGGAACCAGCCAAACTAGATTAATCATTTATCAATTCTATTTACGACGTCGAAATAATTAATAGCGATATTAATTTTTCAGCCTGTTAAGAATGTTAATATCTACCGAGTGTGTATTTCTGTAGACCATTGTAATGATAGCCAGGCCCACTGCTACTTCCGCAGCTGCCACCACCATAATAAAGAATACAAACAGCTGCGCTGATCCTGCATCCACTTTTCCGGCGTCCGCCCACATCTTGGAGAAGGCCACCAGCAGCAGGTTTACCGCATTCAGCATCAGCTCTATGCACATAAAGATGATGATCGCGTTTCTGCGCATCAGCACTCCCATAACACCTATGCAGAACAAGG
Organism: Chitinophaga vietnamensis; assembly: GCF_902167635.1. GTDB lineage: Bacteria > Bacteroidota > Bacteroidia > Chitinophagales > Chitinophagaceae > Chitinophaga > Chitinophaga vietnamensis. The sequence goes on along the minus strand of NZ_CABHMS010000001.1, from coordinate 498,341 downwards.
CGATACTCAGGAATATGTAATATTGAACAGGCATAACAATATTTTGAGATTTACTATTTCTGTATTGATTGATTTAGTCTTTCCTGCCGATCACCACGGCGCCTACCATGGCGCTGAGGAACAGGATACTGCTCACTTCAAAAGGCACTACATATTGTGTGAAGAGCAGTTTGCCCAGGTTGTGGATCAAACCGATCTCAGTGGCGGCAGTTCCCAGTGCAGGCATGCTGGCATCGCGGAGGGCTGCTACCAGTACTACCAGCAAGGCGCCGCCGCTGATAGCGCCGGCATATTTGAGCCAGTTACGTTTCTGAGGTTCCACTTCAGCATTCAGGTTCATCAGCATCATCACGTAAAGGAACAATACCATGATAGCTCCCGCATATACGATGATATGTACCACCGCCAGGAACTGGGCATTCAGCATGATGTAGTGACCGGCGATCGTAAAGAAAGTGATGATCAGACACAATACGCTCGTCACAGGATTTTTGCTCAATACCACGCCCAGCGCTGATACCAGCGCAACGAACGAAAGCACCATGAAAATTATTTGTTGTATACTCATTCCCATCTCTGCTATGTTTGACTATGTATTTTTAGCTGTGTTGATGATTGGATTATTGTTTATCTTTTGGATGAGGGATCAGCAGATCATCTTTTCCATAGATAAAACCTTTACGCTCATAGGCAGCCGGAGCAAAGGTTTCAGACATATACACCGCATCTTTCGGGCAGGCTTCTTCACAGAATCCGCAGAAGATACAACGCAACATATTGATCTCGTAACGTGCTGCATATTTCTCTTCACGGTACAGATGTTCTTCACCCGGTTTTCTTTCCGCTGCTTCCATGGTGATCGCTTCCGCCGGACAAGCTACCGCGCATAATCCACACGCAGTGCATCTTTCGCGCCCTTCTTCATCACGGTTCAGTACATGCAGGCCACGGAATACCGGGCTGAATGCACGTTTTTTGTCGGGGAAGCTCACCGTAGCCTTGCGCTGGAAGATGTGCTTGAAGGTGATGCCCATCCCTCTGGCAATCGCTGGGATATACATCTTCTCTATCAAAGTCATCGGCCTGCGGTCTACCGCTTTCGACCTGTTAGTTAATGCTTGCATAATGAATGCTTATTTGATCCATGCTGTTGTTACACAGCAGGTGAATTTTTTAATCAGATATTAGTGATGACGCCACAATACGATCGCACCGGTGATCAGCATATTGGCCAATGCCAGCGGGATCATGATCCTCCAGCCCAGGCGCATCAGCTGGTCGTAACGGAATCTCGGAACGGTCCAGCGCACCCACATAAAGAAGAATATGAACAGCAGCGTTTTGATGAACAATGCCAGGAAACCCAGCAGGGTCAGGGTATTCGGGCTAAGGCCCAGTTGATCCATATACGGGAACGCATAACCGCCAAAATACATGGTGGCCATCAGCGCAGAGCTGATGAACATGTTGATATATTCCGCAAACAGGAAGAAACCCAGTTTCATGGAAGAATATTCCAGGTGATAACCGCCATTCAATTCGTTTTCTGCTTCGGGAAGATCGAAAGGCGCACGGTTACACTCTGCGAAAGCACATACCAGGAAGATGAAGAAACCAAGCGGCTGGTATACGAAGTTCCAATAGCCATGACGTTGCTGCTCCACGATCTCTTTCAGCGACAAGGTACCGGTGAGCATCAGCAGCGCGATCAGCGCAAGGCCCATCGGCAGCTCGTAGGAGATGATCTGCGAAGCCGCACGAACAGAGGCCAGCAGCGAGTATTTGTTGTTGGATGCCCAACCGCCGATCATGATACCATAAACGCCCATGCTCACTACACCGAAGATGAAGAGGATACCGATGTTCACATCGGCCACCTGCAAGGAAATAGTGCGACCGCCAATCGTGAGGGTATCGCCCCAGGGGATAACGGCGCTTGTCATACAGGCCACCATCATTGCGATGGAAGGGCCGAGAATAAAGAGGAATCTGTTAGAATTGGTCGGGATAATTTCTTCTTTGAAGAAGAGCTTACCACCATCGGCCAGCGGCTGCAATAAACCCATCGGGCCCGCGCGGTTAGGGCCCAGGCGGTCCTGTATCCACGCTGCCACCTTTCTCTCACCCCAGGTAGAGTACATGGCCACTACCAGTGAAAGCACCAATACGCCTGATATCAGCAGTATCTTTTCGATCAGAAAAAACCAATCTATGCTTAATAAAGTCATTTTATCTAATTACGAATTAAGAATTACGATTCACGCGGTCAAAGTCATCGGAATGTGCCGGTCCGTCTATCTTGGATAGGTCTATGCCCGGTCTGTTCACTTCGCTGGTAGTATGTATATCAAACAGCAGTTTTGGTTTTCTGCCGTCGAGTACTTCTACCAGTGGATCTTTCGGTTTCACGGTATTCACGTAGTGTCCCTGTGAGATCACGCTGTGGCGGTCGATCTTGCGGGGTCCTTCGATGGTCCAGTCTTTAATATCTTTTTTATCAAAGCGACAGGAATCGCAGATGAATGCTTCTACTTCGCCGTATTTATCTTTACGGGCAGTTACACGGAAGATCTCATCACCACGCATCCAGAGCACAGTTTTACCGCAGCATTTCGGGTTATCGCAATTACGGTGTGCATCTACCGGTTTGAGGAACCATACACGGTTTTTGAAACGGAAGGTCTGGTCTGTGAGGGCGCCTACCGGGCAAACATCGATCACGTTACCGATAAAATCGTTATCGAGCGATTGTTTGATATAGGTGCTGATCTCGGAAGCGTCGCCACGGCCAAGGATGCCGTGTTCGCGTTTCTCGGTGAGCTGGTCGGCGGTGAACACGCAGCGGTAGCAAAGGATGCAGCGCGTCATGTGCAGTTTGATCTTATCGCCCAGGTCTACCTTGTCAAAAGTTCTGCGTTTAAATTCGTAGCGAGTGCTGTCGGCGCCATGTTCATAGCTCAGGTCCTGCAGGTGGCATTCACCGGCCTGGTCGCACACGGGGCAATCGAGGGGGTGATTGAGCAGCAGGAATTCTACTACGCCTTTGCGGGCTTCGATCACTTCAGGAGAAGTGATATTGGCTACTTCCATACCATCCATCACGGTAGTACGGCAGCTGGCCACGAGTTTGGGCATAGGGCGCGGATCTGCTTCAGAGCCTTTCGTCACTTTCACGAGGCAGGTACGGCATTTACCCCCGCTGCCCTGCAGCTTTGAATAGTAGCACATAGCCGGCGGCACCACATCTCCACCGATCAACCGGGCCGCATTGAGTATCGTTGTTCCAGGTTCGACCTCTACGGAGATATTGTCGATCTTAACCTTGAATAATTTTTTTTCCTCCGCCATTGTATTCTGTTTTTTGCTCGCAGCGCTTCCGGAGGAAGCAAAGAAGCAAAGTTTATAATTTATAAAGATTGTTCCTTGATCACACGGCCGCTACTTCCGGTAAGGGCAGCGGGTCGGCATAGTGCGCCAGCCCGAAGTTGCGCTTGGTGGCCTCATCAGGATTTTTCACATGCCATTCAAATTCATCACGGAAGTGACGGATCGCTGCGGCTACCGGCCATGCGGCGGCATCGCCCAGCGGGCAGATGGTATTACCTTCGATCTTGCGCTGTATATCCCAGAGCAGATCGATGTCGCTCATCTTGCCTTTACCATATTCGATATTGTGCAATACTTTTTTCATCCAGCCGGTACCTTCACGGCAAGGGCTGCACTGGCCGCAGCTTTCGTGGTGGTAGAAGCGCGCAAAGGTGAGCGTGTTACGCACAATGCACTGGTCTTCGTCCATCACGATGAAACCGCCGGAGCCCAGCATAGAGCCTGTAGCGAAACCGCCATCAGCAAGACTTTCGTAGGTCATCATACGGGTTTCGCCTTTCGCTGTTTTCAGCAGCAGGTTAGCTGGCAGCACCGGTACGGAAGAACCGCCGGGGATGCAGGCTTTCAGGCGTTTGCCATTTTTGATGCCACCGCAGTATTCATCAGAAAAAATAAATTCTTCTACAGAGATATTCATTTCGATCTCATATACGCCAGGCTTGTTGATATTGCCGCAGGCAGAGATCAGTTTGGTACCGGTAGATTTACCGGTGCCATATTTGATATATTCATCACCGCCGATGTTGATGATAGGCACCACAGCGGCAAGCGTTTCTACGTTGTTCACCACGGTGGGGCATTGCCACAAACCCTTTACAGCAGGGAATGGCGGCTTGATGCGCGGGTTACCGCGTTTACCTTCCAGCGATTCTATCAGGGCCGTTTCTTCTCCGCAGATATAAGCGCCGGCGCCACGTTGAACATATATTTCAAGATTGTAACCGGTGCCGAGGATATTTTTGCCGAGCCAGCCTTTATTTTTAGCTTCAGCAATGGCCTGTTCGAGGATATCGGGGATCCAGGCATATTCGCCACGGATGTAGATGTAAGCACTATTGGCGCCCAGCGCAAAGCTGGAGATGATCAACCCTTCAATGAGCAGGTGCGGGATGAACTCCATGAGGTAGCGGTCTTTGAAGGTACCAGGCTCAGATTCATCGGCATTGCACACGAGGTAGCGGGGCACGCCTTCTGGTTTGGCGATGAAGCTCCATTTCATGCCGGTAGGGAAACCTGCGCCACCACGGCCTCTCAGGCCGCTCTTCTTCACCTCTTCCACTACAGCTTCCGGAGACATGGTCTTCAGCGCCTTCTCTGCCGCCGCATAACCGCCATTGGCCCGGTAAGTGTCGTAGTACCGGATACCTTCAATATGTGCTTTGTCTAACAATAATTTGCGTCCCATTTTCTTCCTTATGGTTTAATGGCTTATCGGATGTCGATGGCCATCAACAGATTTGTGATGTATATATTCCGATGGCCGCAATGGGCCACCAGCTCATGCATTGCGGATCCCGTGCTTTGCAATGCGCTCGCCCAGGCGGTAAAATAACCAACCGGAGCTGATGCCGCAAACAAAAGAAACCAGCACATTGTCAATGCGCCATAATACGGTGAGCGTGCCCACGAGCAGAATGGCTTCCAGTATCATCAATTTATTTCTCTGACAGATTTCGAGTATACGCATGGGTATATAATTTATGCGATGCATCAATTTGCTTTTGCGCGGCATTCAGCGATGATCTCATCTACTTTTGCCGGTGTCAGGTGTTCACGGTAATGTTTGCCCAGCTGCATCATCGGTGCATAACCGCAGGCGCCGAGGCATTCCACGGTTTTCAGGGTAAACATACCATCAGCGGTGGTTTCACCCACGCCGATGCCCAGTTTGTTTTTGATATATTCAATGATCTGGTCTGACCCGCTCACCATGCAGGGCCCGGTTTGGCATACCTCGAAGAGATAAGTACCTACCGGTTTCAGATTGAACATGCTGTAGAAAGTGGCTACTTCATATACTTCGATAGGCTCCAGTTGCAGCAAGCTAGCTACATAGTCCATCGTTTCTGCACTCAGCCATCCGCCAAATGTTTCCTGTGCCAGGTGCAGCACAGGTATCAACGCACTTTTCTGCTTTCCTTCCGGATAGCGTGCGATGATCTCTTTTACTTTATTCAGTTTCTCTTCAGAAAATTGAACCACAGCCATTATTTTAATCAGCTTTTATCTTCAATAAAATTGCCGGATACCTTTAGGCATCCAGTTCACCTGCAATCAGGTTGAGACTACTCATACAGATGATCGCATCGCTCAGCATTGCCCCTTTCACCATTTCTGCATAGGCCTGGTAATAGATGAAGCAAGGACGACGGAAATGCAGCCTGTACGGGCTACGGCCGCCATCACTGATGAGGTAGAAGCCCAGCTCGCCGTTAGCGCCTTCTACGGCATTGTAAACTTCGCCCGGTAAAATTTCTGTTTCACCCATCACGATCTTGAAGTGATAGATGAGCGCTTCCATTTTCGTATATACGTCCTTTTTATCGGGGAGATAATAAGCTGGTACATCTGCGTGATAGATATCTTTCGGCAGATCTTTCAGTTTATCCATCGCCTGACGGATGATGCTGATACTTTCCCACATTTCGGCATTGCGCACCAGGTAACGGTCGTAGCAATCGCCGGTAGTACCTACCGGGATAGTGAAATCGAAATCCTGGTAAGAGCTGTAAGGATTAGCTACGCGCACATCGTAATCGATGCCGGCCGCACGGAGGTTAGGTCCGGTGAAACCATAGCTCATGGCTCTTTCGGCGCTGATGCCTCCTACTCCTTGCGTACGGTCGATGAAGATGCGGTTGCGGGTCAGCAGTGTTTCAAACTCTTTCAGCGCTTTCGGATATTCTTCCAGGAAACGTTCTATTTTCTGGAAGGCGGCATCGCTGAAATTCCTTTCAAATCCGCCAATACGGCCGATGTTGGTCGTCAGGCGGGAACCGCATATCTCTTCGTAAATTTCGTATATGAGTTCACGGTAGGTCATCAGGTATACGAAACCTGTTAACGCGCCGGTGTCCACGCCAATTACTGCGTTACAGATCAGGTGATCTGCTACGCGCGCCAGCTCCATGATGATCACACGCAGGTAGTCCACACGCTTGGGCGTTTCGATGCCCAGCAGTTTTTCTACGGTGAGATGCCATCCCATGTTGTTGATGGGAGAAGAGCAATAGTTCAGACGATCAGTAAGAGGAGTGATCTGGTAGTAAGGACGGCGTTCTGCGATCTTCTCAAATGCACGGTGGATATAACCTACCGTGGATTCGGCGCTCACAATGCGTTCGCCATCGATTTCCAGAATATTCTGAAACACGCCGTGGGTGGCAGGATGCGTAGGACCCAGGTTCAGCGTGGTGGTTGTTTTTTCTATGGAGCCTTCCGGCAGCTTTATATGTTGTTTCTGCTCTAACATATCCTTGTAGTATTAAATGTGTCCACCCCGACCAAACATCTCGTCGTCTTTATCAATACGCATGGAGTCTTCCAGCGGAAATTCCTTACGCATGGGGAAATAGGTCATTTCGTCCACGTTCAGGATACGTTTAAGGTTAGGATGCCCAACAAAGTTGATTCCGAAGAAATCATAGGTTTCGCGCTCCATCCAGTTTGCGGATTCGTAAAGGCTGGTGGCGGTGAACACCTGCGGGGAAGCCACGGGTGCAAACACTTTCAGGCGAAGCCTTATATTATCAATGAAATTATGCAGGTGATATACCACTGCCAGTTCTTCTCCTTTTCTTTCAGGATAGTGTACGGCGGTGATATCCGTCAGAAAACGAAAACGCAACTCCTCGTCATCAAACAGGAATTGCATTACTTTCAGGTTATAGTCCTTCTGAGCGGTAAAGGTGAGCAGGCCAAACGGCTCTTCGAAGCCGGTAAGCACATCTCCAAACTTCTCCGTGAGGCGTTGCTGTATGCGTTCGTTTGTTAAAGACATTAACAAAAATTTCGGATTTACGAATTGTCGGATATAGGATCAGAATGCAGGACGACGATACACATTAAATAATGGATGGACCATTCACACTTTCCGATCACTGTTCACCGGATTACTTGATACCGTAGGATTCCATCAGTTCCTTGTAACGGTCTGAATTGCGGCGGCGCAAACTTTCGTTGCCTACCAGGTCCTGTATCCTCATGAAGCCGTCGATAATACCTTCCGGCCTGGGAGGACATCCAGGTACATATACATCCACCGGTATTACCTGGTCGATGCCTTGTAATACGGAATAAGTATCAAATATACCACCACTGCTGGCGCAGGCGCCTACGGCCATTACCCAGCGGGGCTCTGCCATCTGCAGGTATACCTGGCGTACGATGGGTCCCATTTTTTTGGAGATCGTACCCATTACCATCAGCAGATCGCATTGGCGCGGTGTGAAAGCCATACGCTCTGCGCCGAAGCGCGCCAAATCATAAGTGGCAGCCATGGTAGCCATAAACTCAATACCACAGCAGGAAGTAGCAAAAGGCAGCGGCCAGATAGAGTTCTTGCGCGCCAAACCAATCGCCTTATCAAAAGAAGTAGCATAAAACCCCTCTCCTGAATATCCCTCCGGGATCTCCACCACTTTCACCTTTGTATTATATTGAACCGGACGAGCCATTATTTAAGATTTTAAATTTAAAATTAGTCTTCCCATTTCAATGCACCTTTCTTCACAATGTAAATGAAACCACACAGGAAGAAACCAACAAACATCAGCACAGCTGTAAAGCCTTCCCAGCCAAGGTCTTTGAAATTAACAGCATACGGGTAGAAAAAGATCACCTCCACATCAAATAACACAAAGAGAATAGCGGTAAGAAAGTATTTGATGGCTACTGGCTGGCGGGCATTTCCCTTCTGTTCAATTCCACTCTCAAAGTTAATAAGCTTATCGCTTGTTTTGCGCTTTGGCCCCAAAAAGTGAGTAGCAAGCATGGTTATTCCAACGAAACCTACAGCAGCAATTAATTGCAGTACGATAGGGAAATAGCTGAAGGGCGTAGTCGTCGCTGACATTAATACAGTGTCTGTGTACATAAGCTTCCCGATAAAAAAAATGTCCGAATGCGCAAAAATACTGCAAGTAAACCAAAATTCAAATCTATAAAGCAGTAAAATATTATATTTTTTCACCAACCGGAAACCCCGAAGCCTGTCCGTGTCCCGGCGGTTTTCTTTGCAAATTATATATTACAAAAAAAGCGCTACTGAACTAACAGTAGCGCTTTTCAATATGTAGACAAGCAATTTATTTCTTGTTCTGGTTGTTGGATTTAGCAGGTTTCACCGCTGGTTTAGCGTTGCTGGACTGCTGTACATCTTTGATCTGTTTAACCGTTGGGTTGTTAGGATCGATCGCCAGTACTTTGTCCATGTAAGTCTGGAGGTTAGCCTTGTCTTCTTTGTTATAGTAGTAGATCATCATGTACTGGTAAGGGTACATGAGCTGGGAAGGCTTGTTCAGCTTAGCTTTCTCAGGGCCATCTATTTCAAAGAATTTCTGGAAGTAAGGCACTGCCAGTCCTTGTTTTGCATCAGCGTCGCGGGCCATGTTGGCGCGGCCTCTCCAGTACAATCCAAATGCTTCCTGTTCAGGATATTTGGAGATGAAGGAACCGAAGGTAGAATCAGCAGCGCTGTAATCGTGCGCATACATTTCCATGGTACCTTTCCAGAAATAGTCCTGGATCTTGTTGGTGTTGGCTTTCTCATCGAAATCGTTCACCAGTTTGCCATACCATTCAGCAGAACGTTTGAAGTCGTGCAGCTTTTTGAAAGATTCCGCTACGTTACGGTAAAGATCAGCATCTTTAGTGGTATCGGAAGCGGCGTATTTTTCGAGATAGGTAGAAGCCAGTGCATCGTTAGCGGCAGCCTGAGCGGAGTCAGATACGCGCACGCGGCCATAGATCTCGCTGAGCAGTTTGTAATCCAGTGGTCCCAGTTTGCTGTCGCCAACGCTTTTTGCGTAATCGTCCATTACTTTTTTAGCGTTGAGGGAGTCGCCTTTCTGGAGGTAAGAGTCGCCGATCAGGCGGCTGAATTTACCTTTGTAGGCAGCATCAGCACCGGCAAGGGCGGCTTTGCCTTTAGCGATCGCAGCGTCATAATCTTTCTTGAAGAAAGAGATAGAAGCAGCGTAGTAGTCATTTTTCAGTTTATCTGCAGGATCAGCTACCGCCATGTATTTCTGGAGATAGTCAGCAGCCCTGTTCCAGTCCAGCTGGTCTCTCTTCTGTGTGGTGTAGAAGAGGAACAGTTCGTGGAAAGCGGGGGCATAGTTGGGATCCATTTCGGTAGCTTTGGTGAAATCAGCCACCGCTTCAGCTTTCAGGCGGGCGTTGTAGTTTACGAGCCCTTCTTTCATCACGGCTTCGGCGTTCTTGGGATCCAGCTCGAGCGCTTTCTCATAAGTGGAGATCGCCTTACCACCGTTTTCACCGCCAAGGTAACGATAAGCATCACCCAGCTCGATATAGTCAGCAGCAGTAGGTGTGTATTGTTCTTTTTTCTTGCGGCCTTCGTTGTTGAGGAGTTTTTCCATCACAGAGAGCGCGTAACCGCGGTCACCGCCTTTCACTTCTGTGTTGGCATCAGCGATCGCGCGGGCAACATCGCCATCACGGCCCTGTGTAGCGGCGCTGGCAGCTTCAAATTTTTGTTTGGCAGCAGCAGCATTACCATTGAGCAGATCGATACGGCCCATACCTGCCTGCAGTAAAGCAGAAGTAGGAACGGCCTGCAACCCTTTCTGGAAAGTGGCCGCAGCAGCAGCCTGGTCTTCCAGGGCAAGTTGCGCTATACCCATGTAGTAATAGGCTTTGTCGTCAGTAGGTTTCGCAGCTACTACTTTCTCAAAGGTCTGTTTTGCAGAAAGGTTTTTACCATAATACAGGTCTTTCAAACCATCCTCTACAGATTGGGCCATCACACTACCTGAGGAAGCGCACAGCAGAGCTACGATTAAGCTTGTCCTTCTGTTCATTTGCAATCTGATTTTAGTTTTAGTTGTGTTGTTTTTTTACTTGATATTGGCTTCCCTGAAAACCACATTCAATCTCGCCGGATATAGCCCGAACTGCTTGATCACAAGCTGTCCTTCATAACTGCCCAGGAAAGAGGCGAAGCCGGAACCTAATCCCTGATAGGGTTCTTTCAGACAATAATAGAACCCACGTTTCAATGGATAGGAACCGATACCGATATAAGCCTGATACGGCCTAACAAATTCCGAGCCACCATCTGCACGCAGCTTTACTACGGTGACCTTGTTCGTAAAAGATAAAGACAGGGAATCAGCGGGGTCGGAGATCCAGCTTACACCTATCACACCCAAAGCATCTTTGTTCTTGGCTACGTAATCTATCACTTCAGGATTTGTTTTCGCCGCCATGGTGTTGGCTGGCAAAGGTTTTCCCTGGTTGATGGAATCCTTTATATAACGTACGGTGCTTGAGTTGGCATTGTCAAACACCAGTTGCCATTTTCTGTCTTCAGCAGCAGGATTCCCTGCCATGATCGCCCGTACCTGGTCCATCGTAAGGATGGAATCAGGATTTGCATGATTCACTACCAGCGCCAACGCATCCCAGGCTACCAACAGGCTCCTTGGCGTAATGTTGATCTGCTTGAAGTAATCTTTCTCCTGGCTGTTGAAATCGCGGGTAACGATCACCAGGCGGGCACTATCGTCTAAAAGATCTTTGAAACATTCTGCCTCCGGCTTATACGTCGGAATAACGTGCGCCTTCGGATATAAGGACTCAAATACTTTGATTTCCGAATCAAGCAAAGGCTTGTAAGTCTCATCCACACTGATCTTGATCGTCCCTTCCGTCGCAGTATCCAGTTTCTTCGCATTCGGGTTACTGCAGGCCGCCATTAACATCGCCACTGACGCTAAATATACGGCTTTCGTTTTTGTAAAGCTGAAAAACATATTACGCTCCTCCAGTCGCTTAGTTCCTGTTAAAAAAAAGTTTTCTTGCTCCATTATACATCCTGAAAAGACCATACAGTAATAATACTACTCCGATAATAGTCATCCAGGTTGGAGATAATCGAAACTCTCCCAAGCCCAGCTTCTCTGCAAATATTGCGAACAGACCAAAGAGAATAAAGAATAAACCCCTGATCAATTCGCCCAAAGGCCGATATTTATTTTCGATGCGTCTGTTTGTTTGTTCGTCCTGCATTTCCATGATTGCGATTTACAAGTATACAAAAAAATATTTTTTAATCAGGCATTCAAAAGTTTAGAAGATTGTTAAAAAAAACCTTTCAAGACCCGCTCATTTGCAACCCCAGCCGCTGTTTGAAGCTTTTTTCATCTCGCAGTTTTTTTACAGATAAAAATCAGGATATATATGCAAATTAAAGACAAATCACTGTTAAACCCTTGCTGGCGAGCCTTTTATCTGCTCCATCTTCCCATTATATTTTATCATAACTTTTTATGATAATCTTTAAACCAAGATGCAAATGAGTAAACATTTCCATAATATCTTGTAGGTTTGCGGGCTGATATTAACATATTTTTTCGCATGAAGATCTTGATGGTATGCCTCGGAAACATCTGCCGGTCGCCACTGGCAGAAGGGATCATGAGGCATCTGGCAGCAAAGCAGCATCCCTCCTGGGAAATTGATTCGGCCGGCACCGGCGGCTGGCACGTAGGCGATCCGCCCGATCACCGCTCCGTGAAAGAAGCCCGCAGACATGGCATCGATATCTCCGGCCTGAGAGGACGGCAATTCCAGCAGGCCGACTTCGATCACTTCGACCGCATCTATGTGATGGACCGCAGCAATTATACAGACGTACTGCGCAAAGCACGCAATGAGGCCGACAAAGCCAAAGTCCATTTCCTGCTGGAAGCGCAACAGGAAGTGCCAGACCCCTGGTACGATGATGCGCTCTTCGCACCTGTGTATAACATGATCTACAAAGCCTGCGAAAGGATTGTAAACAATGAACAATAAAACTTTAATTTTTTTGAGATGATAAAACCCGGCATTCCTAAAGGCACCCGTGATTTTGGCCCGGTGATCGTGAGAAAGCGTAACTATATTTTCCAGACCATCCGCGAAACCTTTGAGGTATTCGGCTTCCAGCCGCTGGAAACGCCCGCCATGGAGAACATGTCCACCCTCACCGGTAAATACGGCGAAGAAGGCGATAAACTCATGTTCAAAGTGCTGAATAATGGCGAAATATTTCCCAAAGCACAAAAGGCAACCAATACCCGCGAACTGGTAGCTGCCATCAGTGAAAAAGCTTTGCGCTATGATCTCACCATTCCCTTCGCACGCTATGTAGTGATGAACCAAAATGAACTGGCGCTCCCTTTCAAACGCTACCAGATGCAGCCCGTATGGCGTGCAGATAACCCGCAAAGAGGCCGCTACCGCGAGTTCTATCAATGCGACGCCGATGTGGTAGGCAGCAATTCCCTCATCAATGAAATTGAATTACTGCTGATTTACGATACCGTATTCACCAAACTCGGCCTGCAAGGCTATGAACTGCGCATCAACAACCGTAAAATATTGAGCGGCCTCGCTGAAGTGATCGGCAAACAAGACCTGCTCACCGATATCACCATCGCCATCGATAAATTGGATAAGATCGGGGCTGATGGCGTGAGAAAAGAATTACAGGAACGAGGCCTTAGCGACAGCGACATCGCTACCATCGAAAAGTTCCTCGCCATCTCCGGCAGCAGCGATGAAAAACTCGCACAGCTCAGCACCCTGCTGCAAGCCTCTCCCACCGGCCTCAAAGGCATTGAAGAGCTTTCTTTCGTGATCAACGCAGGCTATACGGATTTCAATACTACACCCATCATCGATGTCACCCTTGCACGCGGCCTCAACTACTACACCGGCATGATCGTAGAAGTGAAAGCACCGCCCACCGTGAAAATGGGCAGCATCGGAGGCGGTGGCCGTTATGATGACCTCACCGGATTATTCGGTCTCAAAGGTATCTCCGGCGTAGGCATCTCCTTCGGTGTAGACCGTATTTATGATGTGCTGGAAGAACTGCAACTCTTCCCTGAAACTGCACAGCAATCTACCCGAGTATTATTTCTCAATCTTGGCGAAGCCAGTACCCGAGCGGCTTTCAGGCACCTCGGCACATTGCGCGCCAAAGGCATCGCAGCGGAACTGTTCCACGAAAATGCCAAGATGGATAAACAAATGAAGTATGCCGACAAACGAGGCATCCCTTATGTAGTGATCATCGGAGAATCTGAGCTGCAGGAAAATATGCTCAGTGTGAAGAACCTGCAAACAGGCCAGCAGGAGAAGGTTTCGGCAGATAGTCTATCGTCTTATCAATTCTAACATAAAATAAAAAACCCCGCTCTTCGCGGGGTTTTTTATTGATTATTTACCAGTGCGTTTAGCAAATTCTGCTTTGGCAGCGTCGAGGTATTTTAAAAACTCTTCCACATCTTCCTTCGGATCATAGCCATAACCTTTGTTCACCAGGGCCTTACCTTCCAGATCCACGGGAATGTAGTATGGCTGCGAATTACGGTTGAAGTGCATCGCTTCCAGGTCGAGATTGCGCTGACCTACATTCTGCACTTTTGTTCCATCAAATTTTGAAACAAATTGCTCGTTTTCAGGCAATGATGTTTTTTCATCTGTATACAGTGATGCCACGATAAATTCGTTGCGGAGCACTTTCATCACTTTAGGATTGGAAAGCACCGACTTCTCGAATTTGCGGCAATTCACACAGGTATGACCCGTGAAATCCAGCATCAGTGGCTTGTTAGCGGCCTTTGCTGCTGCCAGCGCTTCATCGTAGTCAAAGAAAACATTTTCCACACCCGGAATTTCGGAATGCAGGATACCCACCAGTTTTTTAGGTTTGATGGTATTGGCGTTATTATTACCAGATCCGCCACCAGCACCACTTTCCAGTGCTGCCTGTATATCTACCAATGATCTGTTCAGATTAAAATCCTGTGAACCTTCATGTGGCAAAAATCCGCTGATACCTTTCAAAGGCGCGCCCCACATGCCCGGGAGCATGTACACCACAAAGGTGAAAGTAATGATCGCGAAACACAGGCGGGTAACCGTCAGGAAAGGCACGTCGCTGTCGTGGCTCAGTTTTATCTTACCAATCAGGTACAATCCCAGGAGGCTGAAGATGGCGATCCACAATGCGAGGAAAATCTCGCGGTCCAGCATGTTCCAGTGATAAGCCATATCTACGTTCGACAGGAACTTCAATGCCAGGGCCAGTTCCAGGAAGCCCAGCACCACTTTCACTGCGTTGAGCCATCCACCTGATTTGCCGATCTTGTTCAACAAACTGGGGAACAATGCAAACAACGAGAACGGAATGGCCAGGGCCAGCGAGAAGCCAAACATCCCTACCAGCGGGCCGGTGTTACCGCCTTTCGCCGCCAGCACCAACAGGTTGCCGAGAATAGGACCAGTACAGGAGAAAGATACAATCGCCAGTGTAAGCGCCATAAAGAAGATGCCCACCATGCTGCCCATGCCTGCTTTGGAATCCGATACGCTTGCCCAGGAACTCGGCAGTGAAATCTCGAATGCACCCAGGAAAGAAAAGCCGAACAAGAGGAAGATCACGAAGAAGATCATGTTCGCGACCCCGTTGCTGGCAAGGCTGTTCAGGGCGCTGGCGCCGAATATTCTGGTGATCAGGAAACCCAGGAACGTATAAATCAAAATGATAGACAGGGAATAGGTAAATGCATTTTTGATACCTTCTGCCCTTGTTTTGCTACGTTTGGTGAAGAAGCTCACCGTGATCGGGATCATGGAGAACACGCAAGGCGTGATCAGCGCAATGAAGCCACCACCAAAACTGGCGAGGAAGATCCACCACAGCGATTTGTTGGAAGCATCATCTTCCGCTATATCATTTTTTGGCGCAGTAGCGGCAGTAGTAGCATCAGTAGCGCCTTTGGGTATCTCCACGCTGAATTTTTCTTCTTCAGGTATGGCATCCTGGCCTTTGAGCGCCATGTAGTTGATTGTGCCGGAGAGCTTGTCGGTCGCGCCTTTCAGCTTCACGTCGGCCAGCAGTTCCACTTCGTTTTCAAAGTATTTTACTTCGAGGTTATCGAAGAGTGGTTCTTTCTTATTTTCAAGCATACCCTTTTCCGTGATGCCGGTAATGGCGCCTGTGGCGCTGTCCAGCACTACCCTTGTATTAGGATCATCGTTACCCATGGTAGTGGAAAAGAGCTGCCAACCCTTTTCTATGGCGCCTTTCAGGTGCAGCACATATTCCTGGTCGCTCTTTTTTTCTGCGGAGTATTGCCATTTCACAGGCTTAGGCCCCTGTTCCTGCGCTTTTGCGGACAAGGCAAAAACAGCGAGAACAGGTATTATCAGTAATGAAAGCAGGTGCTTCATAAAGTCAATAGGCTTTAAATAATATAGGTGAAAGAAAACTACAAACGAGTTCCCTGATGGAGGAACTCGTTTGAATAATCATTTTTATCTGTAATGACCGGGTGCAATTTATTTTCCTCCCACACTCACCGTAAATTCCAGTTCTTTTGGAGGCAGGCACTGGTGGTCATCGCATACCATAAATTCCACGGAACCTTTTACTTTGGTGGCAGCTTTACCTTTCACGGTTACTGTTTGAACGAAATCCACGGAGTTTTCGTAGTATTTCAGTTCGGAGTTGAAGTTTTTGTCAAAAGCCTTGTGCAGTTTACCGCTTTCTTTCACTTTACCGGTGGTAGCTGCCAGCGGGTTTTTAGTGAATTTGAAAGAGGTAGGAACCGGGCCTTCACCTGCTTCCTGTGCGTACAGGTGCCAGCCAGCGTCGATGTTGGCGGTCATGTGCACTTCGTAGGTAGTGGCGTTTACTTTCTTGGAAGAGAAGTTCCATTTCACCGGGTTCTCGATCTGTGCGCTCGCCAGAATGGGCAGCGCAAACAAAGCCAGTACTGTTAATAATTTTTTCATGCTTTTCTTTTTAATTGGTTGGTTGGTTGATTTTATCAGTTGTTGTTGATTAAGCTCTGGAAGATCAGCTGACCGTCGGTATTACCTAAGATCGCGCTGGTGGCTCTTTCCGGGTGAGGCATCATTCCAAATACATTTCTCTCTTTGTTGCAGATGCCTGCGATATTATGGATCGCGCCATTGTAGTTGGCTTCATCAATGATATTGCCAAACTCATCGCAATAGCGGAAGAGTACCTGGTTATTTTTGAAAAGGCTGTCGATCGTTGCTTCATCAGCATAGAAACGTCCTTCGCCATGGGCGATGGGTATCATCAGCGGGCGGCCGGTTACATCTTTAGTGAGGGAAGCGGTGGTATTTTCGCTTTTCAGATAGATATTTTTGCAGATGAACTGCTGGTTACGGTTCTGCAGCAGTACGCCTGGCAGCAGGCCCGCTTCGCACAGCACCTGGAAACCATTACATACGCCGATCACACGGCCACCTTTATTGGCAAACTCGATCACGCTCTGCATCATCGGGCTGAACCTCGCAATAGCGCCGCAACGCAGGTAATCCCCATAAGAGAAACCGCCTGGCAATACGATACAATCTTTTGTGCTAAATGCGCTCAGGTCTTTATCCTTGTGCCACAGCTCTATAACTTCCTGACCCAGATCGTAGCGCAGGGAATCAATCATATCATGATCACAGTTAGAACCCGGAAAGGTGACAACACCAAATTTCATCTGAAAATGTTTTGTGTTTATGTAGTAAAAAATGCTTAAAAATGATTCGCTTCCCGGCGTTTCATATCACAATTATCTATCATGACAAAAATACCTGGAAAGCACAAAATTACTTCGCCATTCGCAATTTTCCAGTGCCGCTCGTCCCGTTTTAACAAATTACTGTAAATCAGTATTTTAAAATGATGCTACCGGCTAAAGTATTGCATCACGATCACATAGGCCAGCGTAATAAAATGGATGATATTCGCGAAGGTTTCATTGGTAACAGACCAGAACACGTTGCCGGCAAACATGGATATCGGCAATACTGCCAGCACCCAGTAGGCCGGAGAGAAATGCACATTGAAAAACGGCACCAGCACCGCCACCAGCACATAAATGATCAATGCCGCCCATATCTTGCGCACCTGTATCAGCATCTTCTTCAAAGGACGCTGCAACAGCAGCCAGCCAATCACAAAGAACAGCAAACAAGCCACCATGGCGCCCCATACCTTATAATCAGTGATCATCGGCAGGGAAAAGCCGATGTTCGGGATCTTGCGCAGCAACGTCATCTGCCCCGTCAAAAACAGATAAGTGCCCAGCAAGTACAAAGGACAGATCAACCCCAGCAGCGCAATGATCCACTCCGCCAGCCGGAAAGCCCGCATGATCAGCATACTCACCAGCAGCAACACACAAAAGATAATGGCCGGAAAATAGAACAAGCCGCAGATACCCAATGCAAAACCAATATTGAACACCACATCACGGGCGGAAGTACGTGTATACAGCTCCGTTATACTGGAAAATACCCAGAGCATGATCATATTCACCAGCAAGGCCGGCGAAAACACGTTCCACGACTCCAACATGGAAGTAAACAACAGGAAACACATCGCCGGCAGATAGGTAGGCTTGGCAAACAGGCGATGGTGATTGATGATGCGGGTGAACAGCAGCGATTGCAGCAATAAAACCAGCACCGTAACAGATGTGAAAAAGAGAGGACTATCGCCCACCAGGCTATGCAGCCAGCGGGTCAGCAGTCCGTACAATAGTCCTTCCGATCCATCTGCCACAAACGTTTTCGGATGGATCAGGTAAAAAAACTTGATGATCAGCGTGTATATCAACAACAGCAATACCGTAAGCGGATTGCCTGAACGGAAAAATCTTATCACAGTGCAAAGGTGTGATTAAAAGTCAATTTTAGCAAAGCAAATATAATTCCTGTATATGCATGGTATTACTACAGTGCGTGCACTGATCTGCTTACCGTAACGGGGCATAAAGGTAAAACCCTTATCCAGATTGCGCAGCGTGGGCAGGCGGTTTACCTTGCCGCCGGGCGCCAGGCTGTTGTCGGTGAGGATATAGTTCCTTCTGTCCAGCTCATTATAGAGGAAGCGCAGTTCACTGCCCACATTCACCATCAGGTAAGAGAGGTACAGATCGGCGTTATCATCATACTGGCTTTTGCGCACCAGGTTATTCCATTGCGGGTTGCCTTCCTCATCGAAGGCGAGGATCACGATATCATCATAATGATAACGGAGGCCCTGTGAATTGTTCCAATACCAGGGATTATAATACCATGGAGAATAGGGAGAGAAATAATAGGGAGAATAGATGCCGCTGTACGGGCTGCCGTACATGTAGTTCCAGCGGTTCCAGGGCTGGTAGCGGGAAGAGGTGGAAAAAGATTCTGCTGTGAGCAGAAAACCGCCATTCGCCGTATTGATGATCTTGCGGATAAAGTAATCGTTGAAAGCCGCATTGGTACTGGATTCCCCGCGGGCGTTCAGTTTAAGGTCGTTGGAGAAGACCATCGTCTTCTCATATAATTTCTCGTTCTTCTTGAAATCATATTTGTAGAGGTATACTCCTTCTACGTTCCCTCTTTTCTGTTTGTAATAGAAAGCTGTGACCAGCGCAGTATTGTGGTTGTTATCGAGTTTCATCTTCACCTCATCAAGCAGCTGGTTGCTGAACTGCATGGGCGTTACATCGAAACTGTCTATCTGCGCGCGTTTCACGATCATGTTGCCGCTCACTACGTAATCGCGGTTGTTGGTACGTTCCAGCTTATTGAAGATAAAATCGCCGTCGTTGGTGAGGTTGAAATTACTGAGGAAGAATTTCTTGTTATGCATGGGCAGCGAGAGGCGGCTGTTGTTCACCAGCGCCATGGTGCTGTCGTACAGGAAAGTATAGAACACGTTGTTATCTTCCTTGTCCTGGTTGATCTTGTAGATCATGATACGATTTTTATCTTCCGACACTTCCATCGAATACACTTTATTTTCCTTGGAATACATGCCGATGCGGGTGGAGTCGATCATGACGGGGGCATCGAGGAATTTCGCATCCGGGGTCATGGTGGCGCAGAAGCTGTACACGGCGTCTTTCCGCTGGAACTGGTATATCATCAGTACTTTGTTGGGATAGGCTACAAAGTCCATGCTGATCACTTTCCTGGGCAGGAAATCCAGTTTCACCCTTTCTTTCAGCTGCATGGTATTATCGTATACGGAAACGGCATAGTCGCCACGATCTGTTTTGTATACGAGAATATTGCCAGCCACTTTACCAATGATTTCAAACTCGGTGCTTTTATAGTCGTCCTTTTCAGGTTCCGAATAGGATATTTTCTGCGCCATTGCTGTGGTGCCGGCGAAAAGCAGCAGCAGTAGTAAAAGTTGAATGCGGGATAGCGTATGCATGCTTCTTGGATATTTCAAATGTTTGACGGTGTGAGTTTCAAACTTACATTAAAATTTAGAAAATAAGATGGCAATTTACATATCTGATACACAAGTGTTCCTGACTACATTAATACCAAAAGGGATGATTTATTGTGTAATTTTATTAAAATATTTTAAAAGCAGACAATACTGAATGGAGACCGTTATCATTACCGGTGGAACCGGGCTGGTAGGCACGGCTTTGACCCGGCTCCTGCTGGAGCGGGGTTACAAGGTGATCATCCTCACCAGGAGGCCGGAGAAAGGCAACAACGAGCAGGTAACTTACGCCCGATGGGACATTAATAACCAGACCATTGACACTGCTGCCTTGCAGCAGGCCGATTATATTGTACACCTGGCAGGCGCCAATGTGGCCGACAAACGCTGGACTGCCGCCCGCAAAGAAGAACTGGAAAAGAGCCGTACCCGTAGCAGCGAGCTGCTGGTGAAAACGCTGGCTACCACCCCCAACAAGGTAAAAAAAGTGATCAGCGCCTCTGCAACTGGCTACTATGGCGCTTTTACAGGTCATACCTTTACTGAAACAGATCCCGCCGCTACTGATTATCTCGGCACTATCACCCGTAACTGGGAAGACAGTATCAGCCAGGTAACCACGCTGGATAAGAAGCTGGTCATATTTCGTACAGGCCTTGCCCTGAGCAGGGATGGCGGCGCCCTGAAAGAATTTTATAAGCCGCTCCGCTTCGGACTGGCCACCATCCTCGGTTCCGGCGATCAATACATCAGCTGGATACACCTGCAGGACCTGGTGCGCCTTTACTTCAATGCCATCGTCAACGACCGACTGGAAGGCATCTACAATGCCGTAGCGCCCTACCCCGTTACCAACCGTGAACTCATCCTGAGCATGGCCCGCGCCGCCAAAGGAGGCAGTTTCATCACCACCTATGTACCGGCCTTCCTCCTGAAAGCCGCCATGGGCGAGATGAGCGTGGAAGTGCTCAAAAGCGTGAAAGTATCTTCCCAAAAAATACAAGACACCGGCTTCCTCTTCTCTTACCCCACTATTGACGAGGCGATGGAACAATTATTTCCCCGCCAAAGCTCGTGATGCTCGTGATGCTCGCTTCGCTCGCGTAATTTGGGCTCAGGATTATAATGATTGAAAGGATTACCAGGATTTTTTTTACAGGATTAATAAAGATTAAAGGAGATTGATGGAGGAGATTAACGAGGTTTCAGCCCTTGAAGCGCTTTGAGCGCTTCAAGGGCTATCGTCGCAAATATCTTCCCGCCAATCTCCTTTAATCTTTATTAATCCTGTAAAAAAAATCCTGGTAATCCTTTCAATCATTATAATCCTGAGCCCAAATTACGCGAGCGAAGCGAGCAACGCGCGTTTCAGCGCGTCTGCTTTGAGCAGGCATTCTTCCCATTCTTTTTCGGGATCGCTGTAGAAGGTGATGGCCGAGCCGGTTTGGAAGGAGAGGTATTGGCTGGCAGCGTTGTACAGGATACTGCGGATCACTACATTGAAATCGAAATTGCCTTCGGGCGTGATGTAGCCAACGGCGCCGGAGTAAAGCCCACGGCGGGTTTGCTCGTATGTTTCAATCAGTTCCATGACGCGTATTTTGGGGGC
The DNA here is from genome assembly GCF_902167635.1 of Chitinophaga vietnamensis. Classification (GTDB taxonomy): domain Bacteria; phylum Bacteroidota; class Bacteroidia; order Chitinophagales; family Chitinophagaceae; genus Chitinophaga; species Chitinophaga vietnamensis. Next base: position 476,853 of record NZ_CABHMS010000001.1, on the reverse strand, counting down.
GCCTGTCATGGAGCCCATCGGGAAAGCCTGGCTGATGGCGGCCGACAGCGGTTGCTGTGGCGACAATTCGGCTGTTACCGTGGAGATCATATGATGTACATGCGCAAATGAATAGATGCCGCAGAGCTCCGCCACCTGCACGCTGCCGCGTACGGCGGTGTGTGAAAGGTCGTTACGTACGAGATCTACCACCATGATATTCTCTGCACGCTCCTTGGGATTGTTGCGCAGCAATTCCTGTAACTGCCGGTCGGTAGCGGGGTCAGTATCTTTCCGGCTGGTGCCTTTGATCGGCTGTGATATCAGCTGCTGACCGTTCTTGTGCAGGAATCGTTCCGGGCTGGAGCAGGCCATATGCCGGTGATGCAGGCGGTAGTAGGCCGCGAAAGGCGCGGGCGACAAGGCATTGAGCCGTTTGAACAGTGCTGCAGGGTCTACGCTCACCCCTTCGAGATAGCTCTCGCGGCAGAAGTTCACTTCATAGCAATCGCCCCGCAGGATATGCGCCTGCAAGGCTTTTACGGCTGCGATATAGTCGCTGTGACCGAGGCGCGACTGCAAAGGCTGCGGCGCAATTACCGCCTCACTAACGGTAACGGGCATACGTAAACAGGTCTGGTAAATTTCGCTGGCGGCAGCCCGTGTGAGCGCCAGTCCGCCGATACTTACCCGCCCCGCTTCCAGCAGCAGCACATAACGTGGCTGGAAGAAATACAGGTCAGGGAAGCCGATGCCATCGCGATGACGGGAGTACAGTCCTGGCGCCGTCTCGTTCTTGAGATCATAGGACAGGTGTCCGAACAACCAGTCGCGGTGTAGATCGTAAAACTGCTGCAAGGCAGGAAATGCTTTACCGGCCGGCATTTCGAGGTTGGCTACTGCATCTGCTGCGAGAATAGCTTCGTATTGATGATAAGGGGAGGGATAGTTATTATTGTCCATTAAACAACAAATGTTGAACTGGGAACACCAATTCAACATTTGCTGTTTAAATATTTTTTGATCATCAACCGGGAATGTGTGAAATATCCTGATAATAATCGTTTTAATGCTTAAAAATCATCATCGTCGTCGTCGAAACGATCGTTAAAGAGATCCATATCTTTGAATTCATCGTCAAAGCCCAGATCGTCGTCGTCATCGGTTTTTTTACCGCCGCTGCCAGCAGGGCGGCCACGTTTACCTTTAGACTTGGGCATATCAAATTCTTCAAAGTCTGGATCGTAATCCTCTTCATCTCCTTTCTCCCATGCATCTTCTTCATCTTCGAAATCATCCTCATCGTCATCATCTTCATCGTCATCCTTACGCTTGGATTTGGAAGAAGATTTATCTGATTTTTTAGCGGTAGATTTGGAAGTTGTTTCTTCCTCATCATCCCCATCTTCATCATCCTCATCCACCTCTTTCTTAGGCTTGCCTGCAGCTTTGGGAGCGTCTTTTTCAGTCTTAGGAGAAGTAGTTTTTTTGGTCTCTTTCTCTTTATCAGATTTTGATTTCATAATAGGTTCACTTATTTCTTTGCCGTAAAGTTTTAATAGTTTTTTTTATTCGCCAAATTTTTTTTGCCGTTTTTTTTCCGTAATTTTTTGGATTTACTTTTCGAGTATCTGATCACGTCCCGGGCCGTTGGAAACGAATTTCACGGGAACGCCCAGATAATTATCTACAGCTGAAACGAATGCTTTCATCTCAGACGGTAACTCATTGAACTGCTTGCAGGTAGAAGTTTTATCGCTCCATCCTTTGAAGGTTTCCCATACCGGTGTAATGTTCGCGCTGCAAATATTGAATGGCATTTCTTTGGTTTGTTTTCCATCGATTTCGTAGGCGGTACATGCCAGCACTTCATCAAACTCATCGAGCACATCGCTCTTGGTCATTACCAGCTGGGTAACGCCGCTGAGCATGCAGGTATAATTAAGGGCTACCAGGTCGATCCAGCCACAACGGCGCGGGCGGCCGGTAACAGCGCCAAATTCGTGACCTGCAGCGCGCAGTTTTTCACCTGTAGCATCGTGCAGTTCGGTAGGAAAAGGACCGCTGCCCACGCGGGTGCAATACGCTTTGGTAACACCGATCACTTCATTGATCCATTTAGGAGAGATACCCAAACCGGTGCATACCCCTGCAGATATAGTGTTGGAAGAAGTAACGAAAGGATAAGTACCGAAATCCACGTCCAGCATGCTGCCCTGAGCGCCTTCTGCCAGGATCTTCTTGCCGGCTTTCAGTTTCTCGTTGATGAAGTATTCACCGCTCACCACGTTCATGGTGCGGAGGAATTTCACAGCGTCGAAAAATTCAACTTCCCAGTTGGCAATATCTTCATTCAGCTCAGTAACATCGTAGTGCGAAAGCAGCTGCAGGTGCTTCTGTTTCAGCTTACTGTAAAGTTCTTCGAAATTGGCAGACAGCACATCACCTACGCGCAAACCATTTCTGCCGGTTTTGTCCATATAGGCAGGCCCGATGCCTTTCAGCGTAGAACCGATCTTCTCGGTGCCTTTCGACAGCTCGGAAGCCTTGTCCAGCGCACGATGCGTAGGAACAATGATATGCGTTTTTTCTGCTATAAAAAGATTTTTTGTCAGGTCAATGCCCAGTGCCGCGATGTCTTCACTTTCTTTTTTGAAAGCTACGGGGTCGAGCACCACGCCGTTACCGATCAGGTTAACGGTATTTTCATGGAATACACCGGAAGGAATAGTACGCAATACTACTTTCTGTCCGTTCACATACAATGTGTGACCAGCGTTCGGGCCGCCCTGGAAACGGGCGATCACGTCGTACTTGCCGGCAAAATAGTCCACAATTTTACCTTTACCTTCGTCGCCCCATTGCAGGCCTAACAAAACGTCTACCATAATGATTTAATTAATTATCGGAGGTTGTTGCTTTAAAAGAAGACGCAAAATTAAGGCGAATAATTGAAATTTTTGAATTTATGGATTTACGGATTTATGGATTGTATTGTGTTTTGTTGATCATAAAACACAATACAATCCATAAATCCGTAAATCCATAAATCAAAAAATTTTTATCAGGATTCTTCGAGTCGTTGTACAGATTGAATACCATCCAGCTTTTTGAGCCGGTCTACCAGCTCGTCCAGCTCTTCTTTGTCGTGCACGTACACCTTGATCAGGCCTTCGAACAGGCCCTCTTTGGATTCGATGCTGAGGGCGGAGATATTCACTTTCAGCTCGCCGGAGATAATATTGGTGATTTTGTGGATCACGCCAACATCGTCCATACCTATGATACGCAAGCCGGTGAGGAAGGATATCTCGCGGTTCTTCACCCACTTGGTTTTCACCACGCGATGGCCGTAATTGGCCAGCAGCTGGGCTGCGTTGGGACAGTTGGTGCGATGTATCTTCAGCCCTTCACTGGCTGTGATGAAACCAAATACGTCATCGCCAGGGATGGGCCGGCAGCAGTTGGCAAGTTTATAGGCAATACGGTCGGAGCTTTCGCCGAAGATGATGAGCTCTGCATCTTTCTTGGAGGTGACATGATGCTTCACTGCTTCCTCCGGCACATGTTCCGGCGCTTTCACCGGCTTGGGTGGCTCCAGTTTATCGCCCAACAGTGAAAACTCCTTCAGCTCTTTCAGGTCGATATTCTTCACCGCGATCTGGTAGTACAGATCGAGCGGGGATGGCTGCTTGTAAAACTGCACCAGTTCGGCGATGTTATGCTGACTGGCAGGCACTTTCATATGATCGAGCTTGCGTTCCAGCGCAGCTTTGCCGTCCATGGCCACTTTGCGTTTCTCTTCTTTCAGCGCATCCTTGATCTTGGATTTGGCCTTGGCGGTGAGCACGAAATTGAGCCAGTCTTCCGATGGCTTCTGCTTGTTGGATGTGATGATCTCCACCTGGTCGCCGCTGCGCAGCTTGTGACTGAGCGGCACCAGTTTGTAGTTCACCTTTGCGCCGATACATTTGTTGCCCACGGCGCTGTGGATGGAGTAAGCGAAATCCAGTGCGGTGGAGTTGACCGGCAATATTTTCAGGTCGCCTTTTGGCGTGTATACGTATATCTCTTCGGTGAAGAGGTTACTTTTGAAATCGGCGAGGAAGTCGAGTGTATTGGAATCCGGATTGCTCAATATCTCCCGGATCTGCGTGAACCACTGATCGAATTTCGACTCCTGTTGCGGGTTCTGGGCGCCTTCCTTGTAACGCCAGTGAGCGGCCACGCCTTTTTCGGCGTAGTCGTTCATGCGTTTGGAGCGTATCTGCACTTCCACCCATTTACCTTGCGGGCCCATCACGGTTACGTGCAAAGCCTCATAGCCATTGGATTTGGGGTTGCTGAGCCAGTCGCGCGTACGCTCGGGGCTGGGATGATAGAAATCGGTGATGATGGAATATACTTTCCAGCAATCGGCCTTTTCCTTTTCCAGCGGGGAGTCCAGGATGATACGGATCGCGAAGAGATCATACACTTCTTCGAAGGCTACGCCTTTGGTTTTGATCTTGTTGTGGATCGAGTGGATGGATTTGGGCCTGCCGAATATTTCAAAGTGGAAGCCTTCTTCCTGTAATACTTCCTTGATAGGCTTGATGAACTCGTTGATATAGCGGGTACGTTCGCGCTTCGTTTCTTTGAGGCGGCGTGCGATATCGCGGTAGGTCTGTTGTTCGGTGTATTTCATGGCCAGGTCTTCCATCTCGGACTTGATGTTATACAAGCCAAGACGGTGGGCCAGCGGGGCGTAGATGAATACGGTTTCCGAAGATATCTTCAATTGCTTTTCCCGGCTCATGCTGTCGAGCGTACGCATGTTATGCAGCCTGTCGGCCAGCTTGATGAGGATCACCCGGGGATCGTCTGCGAGGGTAAGCAGGATCTTTTTGAAATTTTCGGCTTGTGCGGTGCTGGTGCTGGAATCGATGACGGTGCTGATTTTGGTGAGACCGTCAACGATGTGGGCGATCTCGGTGCCAAATTCACGTTCCACATCTTCCAGGGTCACCTCTGTATCTTCCACGGTATCGTGCAGCAGTGCGCAGATGGCGGAGCGTACGCCGAGGCCGATCTCTTCCACGCATATCTGTGCCACTGCCAGCGGGTGCAGGATATAGGGTTCGCCAGATTTGCGCCTCATCTCCTTATGTGCATCTGCTGCCATTTCAAAAGCAGTGCGTACCAATTCCCTGTCGCCCTTTTTCAAACGCGGTTTCAGCGCCCTTAGCAAAGCACGGTAATGACGTACGATCTCTTTCTTTTCCTGCTCTTCGTCTAAATTATATTTTTGAACTGCCACTGTTTCCATTGGCTTAAAGTTACGATTAAATATAATCTGAAAGAAGAGCAGAAGCAGGAAAGCGGCAAAGCCCTGCCTTCCGGGGAATTATTTAATGACGTTCTGCAAGGGCACGGTAACCTTCTCGATCACCACGCCATCTGGTACTTTCAGGCGCAAACCCATGTTGTGCAAGGTTTCCAGCTCTATCTGAGGCACGTGGGTCCTCACCTGCTTGCGTAGCTTGGTCACAAATACGTCCATGCTGCGGCCGTTGGAAAAATCGACCTTGCCCCAAACCTTCACCAGCAGCTCTTCCCGCCGGATAACGGTATTGGGCCTTGAGAAGAAATAGCGCATCACGCGGGCTTCCAGCGGCGATAGCTTACCCACCGTGATCTTTTCCGCATTATCAATTATTTTGAGCTTCCGGTAATGGAAGGTCAGGTTACCGATATTATGGGCGATCAGCAGCTCCGAGCGGAGGGGCCGCGAGTATTTCAGGAACACACGGATGCGCCGCAACAGCTCCATGATGCTGAAAGGCTTGGTAAGATAGGCATCCGCACCAATATCGAAACATTCAATACGGTCTTTCTCTTCCGTTTTTTCGGAAGAAAAGAAGATGATCGGCACCAGCGTGTTCTTCTCCCGGATGTGCTTAGCCAGCTGAAAACCGTTCATTCCCGGCACTACAATATCGAGCAGACAAACATCAAAGCGTGTTTTCTGAAATTGCTCCCAGGCATCTTTTCCGTTTATGCAGTGCTCCACCCGGTACCCGGTTTCTTCCAGATGCTTCCTGACGACGCTCCCGAAGATCTTGTCGTCCTCTACCAATAAAATTCTAGGATTCTTATTCATCTGTCAGTCAGTGAATACAGATTACTGATATAAGTTATTCGTGCTTAATGATTAATTCCGTTTTCTCGTTTAAGATTTCGCAAGATTGGTAAAATTCCAGTCGGGATCAGTTAATCAATGGTTATTCAATTGTTATTCAGCTAAACATGGTCGTGTTGTTATTTCTAACGCTGCTTTAAAAACAAAAAAAAGAGGCTTCACGGGGTAGTGAAGCCTCTTTTTTGTTTTATACACAGTTAAATCACATCAATTCACAGCTTTTCCACAGCAGAAATACGTATAGCCACGGCGTGCTTAAATCCTTTCTGGCGCAGGATTTCAGGCACCTTTACTTCGGTAAGGTCGCCCGTGGTTTTCCACACCAGCTTCGAAGCAGTTTCTAACAGTTGCAGTTTTGCACCTTTGGCAGGCTTCATACCCTTGAAAGAGATACTGGCAGGCAGCTGCTCATTTTCATCCAGCAGGTAGATCGCATACACGCTGCCATCTTTCTTCTGTGTAAAACAAACCTTGCCATCTTTATAAGGCGCCACCGCACGGGTGCCATAGATCGCATCGCCGTTTACATGCATCCACTCTCCGATGCCCTTCATCGTGGTATAGGCAGCCTCGTGCAGCTCTCCATCAGGACCAGGACCTACGTTCAGCAGGTAGTTACCGCCCTTGGCCACAATATCCACCAGGTTGTGAATGATCACCGTAACGGATTTGTATTTATCGTCCGGCACATAAGACCAGGAATTAGCCATGGTCATGCAGGTTTCCCAGGGATAGCTCAGCGGCTTGTCGGGGATCTGCTGCTCAGGGGTACGGTAGTTTTCATAAGGGCCATGCACACTACGGTCTACCACGATCAGGCCAGGCTGATGGCTTCGCGCCATCTTCGCGATCTTGCCCATATCTATATCCTGATCCTGCGGCATGGTCTGGTTCCAGGAAAGCGATTCCTTGGTCTGCTGCTTCAGCGGGCGCACCCAGCCGCCATCCAGCCAAAGGATATCGAGCTTGCCGTAACCGGTCATCAGCTCTTCAATCTGGTTATAAGTGTACTGTTTGAATTGCTCCCATCTCTCCGGATATTTTTTCAGGTCGTAGTTCACATTCCTGTCTTTCGGCGGAAAATAGCTCCACCAGTAGTATTCCGTGTGCCAGTCGGGCTTGGAGAAATATGCGCCTGCATGGATACCTTCTTTGCGGAAGGCTTCAAATACTTCTTTGGCGATGTTGGCGCGCGGGTTCTTGCTGAAAGCTACGTCCGGCGCGGTTACGCGGTAATCGGTTTGTTTGGTATCGAACATGCAGTAACCATCGTGGTGCTTGGTAGTAAATACGAGGTACTTCATACCTGCATCCCTGGCGGCTTTGGCCCAATGCTCAGGATTGAACTTCACCGGGTTGAATGATTTCCCCAGCGCTTCATATTTTTTCAGATAGTCGTAGTAAGGAATGCCGGTAGGCTTGCGCTGCGTCCAGCCTTCATCTTCCGGGCAAATACTCCAGGATTCCACCACTCCCCATTGTGAGTAAGGGCCCCAGTGCATAAGCAGACCAAACTTCCAGTCTTGCCATTCATCGAGCTTCTGCACTACCGCCTTGTCGGTTTCAGGTACGTAGGGCGGTTCTTCATTTTGCGCGTGTGCAGCGTTGATGCCCATCAACACTACGGCGGCAGCCATTAATAATTTTCTCATAGTTAACGTTTATAAGCATCTACCAAAGAGGTTACTTTCAACCCCTTTTTGACGGCTGCTGCGGAGCGGCCGGTGGATAATCTCACCGTTCTCTTCTCCCCTGGCAACAGATCGAAATAATTGTCTTCAAAATGTTCTCCGGATAAAGTTTTGTCTAAAGACAAACAAACATTGCGTGCAAACTTGTCTGTACTGATGGTCACTTCCACCGTTGATGCATCCACCGCATTCACATTCAGTACCAGCCTGGGTTGCGCCAGCTGCATCTCTTTCGCATGGGCAAAGTAAAAGAGTTTCCGGTCAGTTTCCTTATTGTCGTTTGACAATTGTGTGTAGAATATTACCGTTGCGGGGTTTCTTCCCTGTAAAATCTCTTTTACGGGGATGCTGCTAAACACCTCGCTACGGTTGCTTTTTACGTCGATATCTTTCAGTTCTTTCTTCCAGAATACTTTTCCGCTGAGGTCCATGGCCTTCAACACCAGGGTATTGACCGGCTTTTTGAAAGTGGGTATGGGCAAGATAGTATCCGAGATAATGTATGTTTTGAGATGATCAGCTTCGATGATGTTGGAGAGGATCACCGGCTGGAAAGCCTTCTTCACATAGTATTGCAGGGCTTTCCAATGACCAAAATAATCGCGGCCCGACCAGGACGGTCCCGGCCAGCAATCGTTCAGCTGCCAGTACAAGGTGCCCATGCAATAAGGCATGGCCCTGCGATGCGCTTCTATGGCCATTTTCATGCCCTCTGCCTGTAACACCTGGCTCATATATACAAAAGATGAAAAATCTTTTGGTTCCTTATAGTAATGCAGCAGGTATGTTTTGATAGCCGTATTGCCTTTGGCAGGGCTTTTCTGGTGGGCCTGCATCACATTGGAAAAGATATCCTCATCCGCCGGCGTGGCAAAACGGCGGATGGTTTCCATATCGGGAAACGACTGGAAGCCATACTCGCTCATGAACCGCGGAATATGTGTATTAAATGCTTCAAACCATTCCATACCATGCCACACGCCCCAGTAATGGTTATCGCCTTTAGTGAAATCCTCTTTCTTTCCCCAGTTGCTGATGGGTGATGAATGAAAGTAAAAACGTCCGGGATCATTGCTGGTAACGGCTTGTGGCAATAGCTCTTTGAACAGTTTATCATAGCCCTGCAACATGCTTTGCCATTGTGTTTCCGTATAGGCGTAACCGTTTTGCCAGCCCCAGTTTTTGATGGCCACGGCAATCTCGTTATTGCCGCACCACAGCGCCAGCGAAGGGTGATTGCGCAGGCGGCGGATATTGTACTCCGCTTCTGCCTTTACATTTTGCAGGAAGCTGCTATCCCAGGGATAGAGCGTGCAGGCAAACATAAAATCCTGCCAAACAAGGATACCTTTCTGATCGGCAAGGGAATAGAAATCATTGTCTTCGTAGATGCCACCGCCCCATACGCGCACCATGTTGAAATTGGATTCCTCCATATCATCAAACAGCTGCTGGTAAGTGTGGCGGGTTACGCGTGGCAGGAAATTATCCTGCGGAATGTAGTTGGCGCCTTTCATGAACACCGGTTGGCCATTCACTTTCACATAAAAACTTTCTCCTGCACTATCTGGTTTGTTCACCACTTCTATGGTACGCAGTCCTACTTTATAGCCGCCCACAGCAAGCGCTTCATTGTTTTGCGCAAGTTCCACATTCACGCGATAGCCGTTCTGCTGGCCCATTCCGCGGGGCCACCAACGTACAGGATGCTCAATTTTGAAAGGCACATCGATATGATTGTTACCGGGTTTCAGTGTAGCCGTTGTCGTTATCTTGTTATGGAGGCCCCAGGGATCGATCACGTCGATATTCACGTTGTAAGTGCCTGCTGTGGTGGCTTCTATGGTAAGGGCGGCATTCATTTTTGCAATGCTGTCATCCAGTTGCTGCTGTTGGATCCAGATGTTGCGCATCATGGCTTTGCTCCAGGCACGCAGGATCACCGGGCGCCAGATACCGGACGTAACGAGCCGCGGGCCCCAATCCCAGCCATAGTGATAAGGCGCCTTGCGGGCATAGATGCTCAGTGGAATATCGCTGGCATCATTACCTGCGGGATAGATCAGGCTGTCGCGGAGGAACAGCGGCATATCATGTTTGACAGGGCTTTCGAACACGATGCGCAGTTCGTTGTCGCCCGCTTTCAGCAAGGATTTGATATTGATGATATGTTCGGTGAACATGTTCGCTGCTTGTGCAGCGAGGCGGTTGTTCACATAAATTTTAGCGTAAGTATCCAGGCCGAGAAAGTCGAGCTCCACTACATCCTGTTGCAGTTGTGCGGCGTTGATATGCAACGTGCGGCGGTATTGCCAGTCTTTTTTATCTACCCATTGCACGGCTTTTTCGTTGGTGCCGATGAAAGGATCTGGAATAAGCTGATGCGCCATCAGGTCGGTGTGTACTGTGCCGGGTACGGTGGCGCTGCGCCAGTTATTTTCATCGGTACGGGAAAACTCCCAGCCCTTATTGAGGGTATCGGTCTGCGCATAAATCGATTTAGTGATACACGTTAAAAAAAAGATCACAACGAGCGCGCGACCTGGTAGTAAATATTTCATGACTTTCCTTTTCGGTGGGTCCAAAAATAAGCATTGCTCCCCGATTTTGGGGAGCAATAGATTTTACGATCTTTGTAAGATGAAAAGTATCTGGCAACAAATATTACGCTACCTGTATATCGGAAAGAAAGATCCGAATGCGCCGAAAACCACGTTTGTAGCGATGATGCACGGGATGAACCGTATTTCCATCCTGTTGTTCCTGATTGCGTTGGTTATTTTGATCGTGAAATTGATCAGGCACCATTAACAGCGTAATCATAGATCACTTCCGCTGCGCGGCGGGATGCATCTTTCTCTCCCAGTTTATGCCATAGGTCGGCATAGTCAGCCATCACCTGTTGGCGTTTCCCATTTTCCTGCAACAGGGCGCTGAGTTCTTTCAGCAGCTTGTCTTCCGTGAGGTCGTGTTGGATGAGTTCTGTCACCACTGGTTTATCCATAACGAGATTGACCAGTGAGATATATTTCACTTTGATGAGTTTTTTAGCGAGAAAATAAGATAGCGGATTGCCTTTGTAGCACACTACTTCGGGGACGCCGAAGAGCGCTGTTTCCAGTGTGGCGGTGCCGGAAGTAACCAGTGCTGCCTTTGCCTGGCGCAGCAATGCATAGGTATTATTTTTCACCATCGATACATTGGAATGCTGTCCGATGAGGCTTTGCAGGAAATGATCGTCCAGGCTGGGGGCCTGTGCCACTACAAACTGGTAGTCTGGAAAGTGCCTGGCCATGGTGAGCATGATGGGCAATTTCACGCTTACTTCCTGTTTGCGGCTGCCGGGCAAAACGGCGATGATGGGCTTATCGGCCAGTGGCGGGTCGGCAGGTTTTTCTTTCGCCGCCTTTATCACTCCTACCAGCGGATGGCCAACATATTCCACTTCATAGTTCCATTTGTGGTAGAACGCTTTCTCGAAGGGCAGGATGCAGAGCATTTTATCTACACACTGGCGAATTTTTTTCACGCGGTTCTCTTTCCAGGCCCATACCTGGGGAGAGATATAGTAAACGATCTTGAATCCTTGCTGTTTTCCCCATTCGGCAATGCGGAGGTTAAAGCCGGGGTAGTCTACGAGCACGAGCACATCGGGCTGGAAGGATTTGATATCCTGTTTGCAAAAATCGAGGTTGCGCAGGATGGTGCGCAGGTTGGCCAGCACTTCCACAAATCCCATAAAGGCGAGTTCCTTGTAATGCTTTACTACGGTGGCTCCTGCCTGTTGCATCAGGTCGCCGCCCCAGCTGCGTATATCAGCAGCGGGATCCAGCTGTTTCAATTGTTTCACAAGGTTGCTTCCATGCAGATCTCCCGAGGCTTCTCCTGCAATAATGTAATATTTCAAAGTATCTGTATTATCTGATCAGTTTCATTAGCAGTATGGCAATAGCATACAGCATGGTTACGAGAAATATTCCTTTGGCGGTAATATCCCTTCGGTTACGGGTGTAAAGATAGAACACCAGGCCATTCAGCAGCAGGCAAATACTGGTGAGTTTAGGGATCAGGTGGCGGTTCTCTTTCAATTCATCCATGAATTTCCAGAATGCTACATGATTAGGCGCCATCACCAGCAGGTAATACAGGAAAAATGCAAATATGGGCGTAAAAAGCCCGAGCAAAATCCCTAATGAAAGATTGTCTTTTTTGAGCATACGAAATTTATAATGGCGATATAACGATTACCGGTTTGTATCTCACAATTCCTTCCATTCTTCTTCCAGCTGCTTCTTCAGCCCATAGTTGGTGAGATCGAATTGCACAGGCACCAGTGATGCATAGTTGTTTTCAAGCGCCCATACATCGGTATCTTCACCGGTGTCGCGGTTTTTAAATTCACCGGTAAGCCAGTAGTATTTTTTCCCGTGCGGGTCGCGGCGTTCATCAAATTCTTCTACCCATTTGGCGTCGGCCTGGCGACAAATCTTCACGCCTCTGAAATCCTTTTCTGCTACTATCGGGATATTCACATTGAACAAGGTACCTGCGGGCAGGTCGCTTTCCAGCATGCGCTGCGTTACTTCCCGCGCCACTTTTACCGGCAGTGAAAAATCTGCATCAAAGCTATATTCTAAAAATGAAAAACCAACGGAAGGAATGCCTTCAATGGCTGCTTCCATTGCCGCAGACATTGTGCCGGAATAAATCACGTTGATGGAATGGTTGGCGCCATGGTTGATACCGCTTACACAGATATCCGGCTTGCGGTGCAGTATTTTGTCGCGCGCGAGCTTCACGCAATCCACCGGCGTGCCGGAGCACTGCCAGGCTTCCACATCTTCGAACAGTTCCACCTGGTTCAAACGGAGCGGTATACCGATCGTAATGGCGTGCCCTTTGCCGGACTGCGGACTGTCTGGCGCCACCACCACTACTTTTCCCAATGGCCTCACAGCCTCTATCAATGCCTTGATGCCTGGTGCTGTTATGCCGTCATCATTCGTTACTAATATTAATCGCTCCTGTTTTGCCATGTTTCCCGGTTTAACTTGATACAACAAAAATAAGTTGTCTGCCAAACATTCTGCTTTAAAAGAATGTAAAATATATAGTATTTCTTATAGATCTGAGCGCAATACCTTCCTGAACACGATGAAGATGGCCAATGCGATCCAGGCCAGCATCACGGTGATATAAACGCCATCCACATATTGCTCACCCATATGCGCCAGTTTGCCGAACACCGGAAAAGGCAGCAGCTCATCGCCGGTTTGCATGGGTAACAGGCCGCCTATCTTTCCGAAATTCTTTTGCAGGATCACCACCAGCAACTGTTCCAGCATCATCGTATATGCCAGGAAGATCACGATGCCAATACCCGCGCGCCTGGCAAAGATAGCTACCACCAGTGCAATACACAGCATCATCACCATTTGCATAAAATATATCAGCACCTTGTCGTAACCCTCCAGGCTGAATGATTTCGTTCCATAAACGCTCCCTATGATCAACCCCGTCAAAGTGGCCACCAGCAAAGAAAGGAGCGCCAGAACCACCAGCCAGAACAATTTGGAAAACACAAACTGCCGCCGCTCCCAGCCATCAATAATATTCTGGCGGTGCGTGCGGAAAGTAAATTCGTTGGTCACCAGGATGATCAGCAACAGGCCATACAACGACGAAATATAACTACTGATGCTGGCCGTAGTAAGCCAAACTTCCGGAAAACTGAAAGGCTCGCCGATGAACCTGGCGGCGGCCTTCAGGTTATTATTCAAATTATAGGCGATCACATAATTGCCGGCCACAGGTATGATCACGGCCAATGCCAGCATTGCCCAAAAGGTACGGTAGCTCTTCACTTTCAGCCACTCGGTATAAATAATTTGTTTCATGATACTCAGGGATTAGTGATTTCCAGGAATGCGGTTTCCAGGCTTTTCTTGCGCAGCTGCAGTCGTTTGAGCCAGATGCCTTTTCCGGCGCAATAACTGTTGATGGCAGCAGCATCGGGCTGTTGGCTGAACAGCGCTACTACATGGCCATCCCGCAGATTGGCGCTGGTACAGCCAGGATATTGCCGCAGCAGGTCTGCCAGCGCTTCATTATTATTCGCAGCAAGTTCCAAAAAATCACTTCGCGGGATCACTTCGTCTACAGCGCCCGACAGTAGCAGCTTTCCGGCTCTCAATATCGCCACGTGCGTACATACTTTTTCTACTTCATCGAGCAGGTGGCTGGCCAGTATAATGGTTTTACCTCCTTGCGCCAGCTCACGCACCAGTTGCCGCACTTCCGCGATGCCAGCGGCATCCAGCCCGTTGGTAGGCTCATCGAGGATGAGCACATCCGGATCACCTAGCAGCGCTGCCCCGATGGCGAGGCGTTGCTTCATCCCCAATGAATAGGTTTTGAAAGCGGAGTGCTGCCGGGCGCTGAGGCCCACCAGGTCCAGCACACGGCCGATATCGCCGTGGCCATGCTGTTTCACGCTGGCAGATATTTCCAGGTTTTTGTGGCCGCTGAGATAATGATAAAAATTAGGCGTTTCCAGCAGCGTCCCTATCTGGCGGCGCTGTGCTCCGCCAGCTGGCTGATCAAATAGCCGGAAATGGCCACTGTCGGCTTTGAGCACATCAGTAACGATACCCAACAACGTCGTTTTGCCGCTACCGTTAGGCCCAAGCACGCCGAACACACTGCCGCGCGGCACCTCGAAACTCACGTCCGACAAGGCTTGCACGGCGCCATAGCTTTTGGAAATGTTGTGCAGGGAGAGAATAGACATAGGAAAAATTTAGTATGATGCGAAGGTTGTCTTGCTCAGGATTTAATGATTGAAAGGATTAGCAGGATTTTTCATCAGAATTAATAAAGATTAAAAAAAGATTACGAAGATTATCTCGGTTCAGCCCTTGAAGCGCTCCTAACGCTTCAAGGGCTTCTTACGCGGATATCTTCGCAAATCCTTATTAATCCTGATAAAAAATCCTGCTAATCCTTTCAATCATTAAATCCTGAGCCAAAATTAACGCGAGCGAAGCGAGCCATGAGTCCTAGTTCCTCACCGGTTTCCCGGTTTTGATCACGCTTTGCAGCCTTTCCAGCGTTTTGCGTTCGCCACAAAGGCTGAGGAATGCCTCACGTTCCAGGTCGAGGAGGTATTGTTCACTAACGAGCGAGGGTTCGGTGAGATCGCCACCGCACATCACATAGGCGAGTTTGTTAGCTACTTTCTGATCATGTTCAGAGATGTAGTTACCGAACTTCATAGCGTAGATGCCCGCCAGCAGGGCGCCGAGTGCGCTGCGACCCAACACTTTGATGTCGGTACGTTCTACAGGACGGGTATAGCCTTCATCGGCCATAGCGATCACGCTGCGTTTGGCGTCGGCGATCAAACGGCTGTTATTCATCGTGATCTCATCATGCCCTTTACGCAACACGCCCATATCAAAACCTTCAAAGCCGGAAGTGGCCACTTTGGCGGTGGCTACGGCCATGAAGTAGTCTTTCAGCGGTTCTTCTTCAATACGACCTTCTTTAAATTCATTGCTGGCGCGCAGTGTCATCTCTTTGGTGCCGCCACCGCCGGGAATGAGGCCCACGCCCAGTTCTACGAGACCGATATAAGTTTCTGCGGCAGCTTGTACTTTGTCGGCATGCAAACACATTTCACAACCGCCGCCCAGCGTGAGGGCATGCGGCGCTACCACCACCGGCACTGCCGAATAGCGGAGGCGCATGGTAGAACGCTGGAAGAGGCGTACGGCCATATCCAGTTCATCATACTCCTGTTCGGCCGCCAGCATGAAGATCATGCCCACATTGGCGCCGGCAGAAAAGTTAGTGCCTTCATTACCCACTACCAGGCCGCGGAAGTCTTTCTCCGCGCGGTCAACCGCCTTGTTGAGCCCCTCCAGCACTTCGCCGCCGATGGTGTTCATCTTCGTTTTCCAGTCAAAGCAGGCAACGCCGTCGCCAAGGTCGATCAAACTGGCAGCGCTGTTTTTCCAGATGATATTGTTCGAGAGATTTTCGAGGATGATGAAGGCGCCTTCGCCCGGCAATGCTTTGTAGCCTTGTGAAGCGATATCGTAGTATAGTTTTTTACCGTTGTCGATTTTATAGAACGACTTGAAACCCTTTGCCAGCATATCTTTCACCCAGGCGGCTACGGTGAGGCCTTTCTCTTCTATGAGTTTAATGGAGGCTTCTACTCCCAGCAGATCCCAACTTTCAAAAGGACCTATCTCCCAGCCGAAACCGGCTTTCATGGCGTCGTCTACCCGATAGATATCGTCCGCAATTTCAGGGATGCGATGAGAAACATAAGCAAAAAGATAGGCATGGAACTGTTGATAGAACTGTCCGGCCTTATCTGTGGCGGCAGCCAGCATACGCAGGCGCTGCTTGAGGTCTTCCACTTGCTTGGCCGCATCGATGCTGGCGAATTTCGGTCTTTGTTTAGGACCGTATTCCATCGTCTGAAGGTTCAGCGTCAGTATCTCTTTGCCGCCTTCTCCTTTCGTCTTCTTGTAGAAACCCTGACCTGTCTTGTCTCCCAGCCAGTTGTTGTCAACTACTTTCTGCAGAAATGCCGGTATCTGGAAGATGCTGATGGCTTCATCATTGGGGCAATTGTCTTTTACGCCGTTGGCTACTCTTACGAGCGTATCGATACCCACTACATCCGCCGTGCGGAAGGTGGCCGATTTCGGGCGGCCGATCACCGGGCCGGTGAGCGCATCGATCTCATCTATCCCCAATCCCATCTCCTGCATAATGTGGAAGATGGCCATGATAGAATAAACGCCTACCCTGTTGGCGATGAATGCCGGCGTATCTTTACACAGCACCGTCGTTTTACCAAGATAGAGATCACCATAGTGCATCAGAAAATCGATGACAGCAGGATCAGTATGTGGAGTAGGAATAATTTCGAGCAAGCGGAGATAACGCGGCGGGTTAAAAAAGTGCGTTCCACAGAAATGTTTTTTGAAGTCCTCGCTACGGCCTTCGGTCATGAGGTGGATAGGGATGCCGGAAGTGTTGGAAGTAATAAGGGTGCCGGGTTTCCTGAATTGTTCCACCTGTGTGAACACCGACTTTTTCACCTCCAGGTTTTCCACTACCACTTCAATGATCCAGTCGCATTCCGCGATACGTTTCATATCATCGGTGAAGTTGCCGGTTTGAATGCGTTTAACTACATCTTTGGTAAAAACGGGAGAAGGATTTGATTTCAACGCCGCCTGCAAGGCATCATTCACGATCCTGTTCTTCACAGCCGGACTATCCAGTGTCAGGTTCTTTTTCTTTTCTGCATCATTCAGTTCTTTTGGTGCGATATCCAGCAGCAGCACCTGCGCTCCGATACCTGCAAAATGGCAGGCGATCCTTGATCCCATAACGCCGGAGCCCAGTACGGCTACTTTATTGATGTGTCTCTGCATAGCGATTGTCGTTTTACTGATCCTTGAATTTAGCATTTTTTGTATATCCGCGATCAAAGACGAGCACCTTTGTTTAAAATAAAAACGGCCATCCGGGGAATACCTGATGGCCGTTTTTACTTTATGAAGATGATGGAAGATCAGCTGACGCCACTGCCTGGCTTTACGGCTTCGGCAGGATTTACGAAAACGAGTTTGCCGTTATCTTCTGCCATGAGTATCATACCCTGGCTTTCAATACCACGCATTTTGCGGGGTGCGAGGTTGGCAACCAGCGTTACCTGTTTGCCTACGATCGCTTCCGGCTGGAAATGCGCCGCGATGCCGGATACCACTGTACGTTGTTCGGTACCGATATCTACCAGCAACTTCAGCAACTTATCAGCTTTTTCTACTTTCTCTGCTTTGATGATAGTACCTACCCGCAGATCGAGTTTGGCGAAATCGTCGTACTGTATTTCTGCTTTCGGAGGAGCCGCCGGCTGCGGCGCTGCCGCAGGAGCCGCTGTAGTAGCTTGTTTCAGGCCGGCATGCAGTTTTTCGATCTGGGCTTTCACCTGTTCATCCTCTACTTTTTTGAAGAGCAGTTCAGGCGCACGCAGGGAATAACCTACGCTCACCAGTTTGTCGGTACCGGCATTTTCCCAATCCAGCATGCGGTCCACCACTTTCAGCATGTGACAGATCTTCTTTGCTGTGAACGGCAGGAATGGATGGATGAAGATGGCGAGGTTAGCGGTGAGTTGCAGGCAGATGTGCAAACAGTTGTCGATACTGAATTGCAGCTGCTCAAGATCATCGGCAGTGTACTTTTCATGTACCTCGCCTTTGTTGATCTTTTCCATGGCAGATGCCAGTTTCCACGGCTCTTTCTTCTGCATGTACTGGTTGCCTTTTCTGGCCAGGTCGATCACTTCGGCCAATGCTTCGCGGAAGCGGTATGCTTCCAGGCTGCTTTCTACCCTTTCTTTGGTGGCAGCAAATTCCTTCAGCATGTCGCGGTCTTCGTCATCGAGCAGATGGCTATGCAGTGCGGGTACTTTACCGCCGCATAGCTTGTGCATCAGCACCATGGTGCGGTTCACGAAGTTGCCGAAAACAGCTACCAGTTCATTGTTATTCCTGTCCTGAAAATCTTTCCAGGTGAAGTCATTGTCTTTTGTTTCCGGTGCAGTGGCGCAGAGCACATAACGCAGTACGTCCTGTTGATCCGGGAAGTCCTGGATATAGTCATGCACCCATACGGCCCAGTTGCGGGAGGTAGATACCTTCTCTCCTTCGATGTTCAGGAACTCATTGGCCGGAACATTGTCTGGCACTACATATCCACCGTGTGCTTTCAGCATGGCCGGGAAGATGATGCAGTGAAACACGATATTGTCCTTACCGATAAAGTGTACCAGTTTGGTATCGTCCTGGCACCAGTAATCGGCCCAGTTATCCGTCAGTTCTTTGGTGGCGGAGATGTAACCGATAGGCGCATCGAACCATACATAGAGCACTTTCCCTTCAGCGTCCGGCAGTGGTACTTTGATGCCCCAGTTGCTGTCGCGCGTCATGGCGCGGCTTTGCAAACCGTTATCCAGCCAGCTTTTGCACTGGCCATATACGTTATTCTTCCACTCTTTATGACCTTCGATGATGTATTCTTTCAGCCATGGTTCATAATGCTGAAGTGGCATGTACCAGTGTTTAGTTTTCTTTTTCACAGGCACTGCGTCACTGAGCGCGGAGTGCGGGTTGATCAGTTCGTCCGGACTGAGGGCGCTGCCGCAGCGTTCGCACTGATCGCCGTAAGCCTTGTCGTTGCCGCATTTCGGGCAGGTGCCTATGATGTAACGGTCTGCCAGGAATACATTTTTCTCAGGATCAAAATATTGTTCGGATTCTTTCTCTTCAAACAGGCCATCATTATACATCTTCAGGAAGAAGTCGGCCGCTGTCTGATGATGTACGGCATTGCTGGTACGGGAAAATATATCGAAGGAAATACCCATTGCCGCAAAGCTGTCGCCGATGATCTGGTGGTATTTATCCACCACATCCTGCGGCGTGATGTTTTCCTTCATCGCTTTGATGGTAATAGGTACGCCGTGTTCATCTGTTCCGCATACAAATTTCACATCCGCCTTTTTAGCGCGTAAATAACGGACATAAATATCTGCGGGCAGGTAGCAACCAGCCAGGTGACCGATATGTACCGGGCCATTCGCATACGGCAACGCCGCAGTTATTAAATATCTCTTAAAATTTCCCATACTATTTTAAAGAATGCTTAAATAAATTTTAAATCTTATCCGGTTTTTGGAATAGCGGATACAATTTATCAATTTAGTTTGTCAATAAACAGACAGCAAAGGTAAACAAAACTACAATGGTAAAAATTCCGCCATATCTGAAAAAAGGCGATCTGATAGGAGTCACCTGTTCCAGCAGCAAGATGGAGCTGGCGGCCGCCGAATATGCCGCTGGCGTGATCAGCTCCTGGGGCTACCGCGTGCACTTAGGCATTACCGTAGGCACCAGCTTTCACAACTTCTCCGCTCCCGATGAACTGCGGCTGGAAGAATTACAGGATATGCTCGATGATCCGGAGATCAAAGCCATCATATTCGGACGCGGCGGCTATGGCATGGTTTGCATTCTCGACAAGCTCGATTTCACCCGCTTCCGCAAACATCCCAAATGGCTCTGTGGCTATAGCGATGTCACCACCCTGCATGCACACATACAGCAGCGTTACGGTATCCCTACCATCCACTCTATGATGTGCAGCGGTATCACACCTGAAACCATCGACGACGAATACGTATACAGCCTGGAAGAAGTGCTCAAAGGCAAAAAGTATAGCTATACAACGCCCACGCATATACTAAACCGCGAAGGCAAAGCCAGCGGCGAACTCGTTGGCGGCAACCTCTCCCTGCTGGCGAACCTCTCTGGTACCCGCTCGCAGATCGATACCAAAGACAAAATACTGTTATTGGAAGATATCGGGGAATACCGTTACAATGTAGACCGCATGATGTACAATCTGAAAAGGGCCGGCTGGCTCGACAAACTGGCCGGACTGGTAGTAGGCGCTTTCACCGATGGCAAAGAAACCACTACCCCCTTCGGCCAGTCTGAATATGAGATCATTCACAATATGGTGAAAGATTATAAATACCCGGTGTGTTTTAATTTCCCCAGCGGCCACCAGCCCGAGAACTACGCGCTCAAGCTAGGCATGCGCCACGAACTGAAAGTAGGAGAAGCTAAAAGTGTGTTGAAGGTCAACGCGTGATCAATCCTCTACATCCGGCACTATTTCCAGCCCGTATGCTTCTGCAGTGAGAATGCCCTGTGCACGGGTGTTTTCAAGCACTGCGGCATCCGGCTGCAACTCATGCACCTGTGTGTTATTGTGCAGGAAGTCCATACCATAGAGCTTTCCGGCCAAACCGCCCGGCACATCCATCAGGTACTTGAGCACTTCACAAGCCATGTGCATACCAGTGGCGCCGTGGGTTACGCCGATCGCGCCTGCATCAAAATTGCGGTACTCTTCTGTGATCGGCATCGCACAACGGTAAGATGCAGAATTAGTGCCATCAGCCTGCGGCATATTGAAACCGCCAAACCAGGCCAGCCAGTTATGCACTTCTCCAATTACAAAAGGTTTGTTATGCACCACACAGGCATCGTTGATCACCAGGTGCGTAGGCAGGTGTTGTGAACAATCTACCACCAGGTCGAAACCTTCGAGTAGCATGGCTATATTATCAGGCTTCGCCTGTAAGAGGATCGGGTAATGTTTGGTGAACGGATTCACCGCCCAGAGCCTGCTCGCGGCCATCTTGGCCTTGTGCTTACGGATGTCCTGCATCAGGTAAATAGGCTGGCGGTGCATATCCTCATCCTGTATCACGCCATAGTCCGCAATACCGATGATGCCTACGCCGCTGGCGCTGAGATACTGTACCACCGGGCTTCCCAGCCCGCCGGCGCCTACCACCAGCACTCTCGACAGTTTCAATTTTTCCTGTACAGCCACGCCCATACCCGGAACGGCAATGGGGTTCTTGAAATGCTGCGTTTCCTTTTCACTTAAAATCATACGCTATAACCTTTATCTATTCCTGTGGAAATTCCATGGTGAATTTACTGCCTTTGCCCAAGGTACTTTCCACTTTAATTTTTCCTTTGTGCGCATCCACGATCGCTTTCACGTAGGTAAGTCCGAGGCCGAAACCTTTTACGTTATGAACGTTGCCGGTATGTGCACGGTAGAATTTTTCAAAGATACGTGAAATAGTATCGCGGCTCATACCGATGCCGTTGTCGGAAATCACGATGAACAGGCTTTTGCGGGTATTATAAGTATGGATCACCACTTCGAGGTTATCTTTCGAATATTTGATGGCATTGTCCAGCAGGTTGAAGATCACGTTGGAGAAATGTACGTCATCCGCCATGATCACGGGGTTGACGGCATCCAGCTGCAGATCCACCACGCCATTTTTACCGGCCAGCTGCAATTGCAGGTTTTCGGTGGTATGCTGGATCACGGCATGTACATCGGTGGCCTGTAACTTCATCCCGATCTCATCTTTCTCCAGCAGGGCCGATTGCAAAATACTTTCTACCTGCTTGTTCATGCGCTTGTTTTCTTCCTTGATGATGCCGGAGAAATACCGGATCTTGTCTTTATTATCCATCACCTTTTCATTGCCGATGGCATCGATGGCCAGCGAAATGGTGGCCAGCGGCGTTTTCAGCTCATGTGTCATGTTGTTGATAAAGTCAGATTTTATCTCGGAGAGTTTTTTCTGGTTAAGCATTGTGCGGATGGTAAGTGCAAACGCCGTGATCATGATCAACGTAAAAAGTACGCCACCGGTGATCATGTAACCCATCTGGCGCATGATGGCATTGTCGTTCAATGGCATGATGATGAAGAGCTGTTCGGAGGTATTATCTCCCATATAACCACTTTCCGACAACGGGATGATCTTCATCTGGTAAGGTATCTGGTGCGCGGTATCGCGGGTGATGGCTTCAAATAATTTTCCGAAGCCGCCGGTTTGCATATTCCATACCGCATCATAGCCGATGGCAGAAGGCCCTACAATACCAAATTCGAAATGCTTGTCGTCGAGGTGATTGCGTTTCAGGTTTTCACTGATAAGATGGTGTACTTCTGTAACGGTAAACAGATCGCTGATCTGTGGCTTGTAAGGCGCCTTGGTAATATCGAACGACATTCTTTTGCCGGAGGCATCCCTGAAGGTATTGATCCTGAACTGAACAGCCGTTTGGCGGCGGTTCAGCATATATTGTTGCACGGAGGCGGTCACATCTACTGCTCTTTGCTCTATCTGCTCTTTTTTCACCAGCAAGGCACTTTTAATCCAGCTTACCTGGATGTAAATAATGCCGAGCAATGAAAGGGTGATTAACACAACAATAACCGGAAATATTTTCTTCAGAGGTATCATGTCATTGATTAGTAAGCCCTAAATATACTTAAAGTCGCGTTCTTTGCTGGCATACTGTTTTGTTAAATTAGATATTTGCTATAGCAACCTTGGTACAATATTAAAGGTGAAAACCCGCTACCATCGGGATTCTCGCAAATAAATATTACTTTAACGTAATTTTAACGGCGGAAAGCTGATTGTTTTAATGCTTCTTTCCTTACCTTTGCTTTACAAACTGGTACTAAATTTGCTTAGTATCATTCGTAACGAAGTAAATAAACTTTCTACATACATCGACGTGGATTCGTTCCATAAGCGATTTAGATTTTGGTTGATAAAATGGTAAGGAGGTTGTCTAGCCTCCTTTTTTCATGCCCCTACTATTCGTTTTATCCATCTCCTTTATCCACATTTCTTTCTCATTGAACATTATATCAATCATTTAGTTAAATTTGATCAAGCGATAAAATTGTATGCATATGGTTACCTTGTCGCCCGGCATATTGCTGATAGCAGATCCTTTTCTGAAAGATCCCAATTTTGCACGTACGGTGGTACTGGTTTGTGAGTATGAGGAAGACAAAGGCAGTTTTGGGTTTGTGATCAACCGGCAGTTCGACCAACGCCTGGATGAACTGGTACCGGAAGTATTGTTAAATAATATTCCCGTGTTCTATGGCGGGCCTGTGCAGATGGATACCATCCATTTTGTGCACCAGCAGCCCGATCTGATCGATGGCGGTGTGGAGATCGTGCCCGGCCTGTATTGGGGCGGCCGTTTCGATACCGTGGTGGAGCTGTTGAACAAAGGCCAGCTGGATATGCAGAAGATCAAATTTTTCCTCGGTTACTCCGGCTGGACGGGCGGGCAGCTGGAAGGTGAATTGCAGGAAGGCTCCTGGATATTGTCTGAAAGCACAGCTCCTTTGGTATTCGGTCACGATGAACAGCAAATCTGGCAGCAATCGCTCCGGAATCTTGGCAGTAACTTTGCCATGATGGCAAACTTCCCGATCGATCCCTCTCTCAATTAAAAAATAATTTTTCCCCGATCAGCCTGCTATTGAAATGGTTATCAGGCCCATCCTCCTTCCCCGGAAAAATGAATAAACTGAATACTTTTTTTTTAAAACAAATTAAATATCTTGCTAAAGTAATGATACGACGCAAGTGATATAATAACCCGTATCAGGTAAACACAACCGATAGAATACACCTATGAAGGCGAGACCTATGAAAACAGTATCGACTCCTTCTATAGTAGCGTAATGCCCTGCTTTTTACCTGGTCCAAAACAGTCATCAACAAAGAAAATTCATTAGGTAATATATAGCCTTCAAAAAGGCTTTATTCATTGATTTGCATGTACGTGATGGTTATTTCATATAGCCGTAAGCGTTACTATGCGATGAGATGAATCATGTGAAATCCCGGGAAGCAATCCTGCTTTTTACGCCGGGTCTTCTAAGATTGGAATAGTTAGGACAAAACGAAGGCCGGGTAATCTTACCCGGCCTGGTTATTTATTTTAACTGGTATGTTGGCTTATTTCTCAAGTGCAACAGCACCTTCCACCAGCACAGTAGCCTTATTGCGCAGAACTTCCACAAATCCGCCGCTGATCGTAAAGAACTCTGCATGGTTCTTATCTTTCAGCACTTTCATTTTACCATTTCCGAGCGCTGCAATCAAGGGCGCATGTTTATCCAGTATTTCAAAAGAACCGTCAATACCTGGCAGCTGCACGCCGTACACTTCGCCAGTGTATAACTTTCTTTCCGGTGTTAATACTTCTAATAGCATGTTAGTGATCGTAAATGGTGTTGTGAATATTAGTTGTTAGCTGCTTCCAGTAATTTCTTACCTTTTTCAATAGCCTGCTCGATGTTACCAACCAGGTTGAAAGCTGCTTCAGGATACTCATCCACTTCACCGTCCATGATCATGTTGAAACCACGGATGGTTTCTTCGATCGGTACCAGTACGCCTTTCAGACCGGTGAACTGTTCTGCCACGTGGAAAGGCTGTGACAGGAAACGTTGTACACGACGGGCGCGGGCAACAGTGAGTTTATCTTCGTCGCTCAGCTCATCCAGACCGAGGATCGCGATGATGTCCTGCAGTTCTTTATAGCGCTGGAGGATCATTTTCACGCGTTGTGCGCAGTTGTAGTGCGCTTCACCAACGATAGCCGGCGTGAGGATACGGGAAGTAGAATCCAGCGGGCTCACTGCAGGATAGATACCAAGGTCGGAGATCTTACGATCCAATACAGTGGTAGCATCCAGGTGGGAGAAGGTAGTAGCCGGAGCAGGGTCGGTCAAGTCATCCGCAGGTACGTAAACCGCCTGTACGGAAGTGATAGAACCGTTTTTAGTTGAAGTGATACGCTCCTGCATCAGACCCATTTCAGTAGCGAGGGTGGGCTGGTAACCTACCGCTGAAGGCATACGGCCAAGCAGCGCCGATACTTCAGAACCTGCCTGGGTGAAACGGAAGATGTTATCTACGAAGAAGAGGATATCACGGCCGCCGCCTGCAGAGCCATCTCCATCACGGAAATATTCTGCCAGGGTCAGACCAGACAGGGCCACACGTGCACGCGCTCCAGGAGGCTCATTCATCTGGCCGAACACGAAGGTCGCCTGTGATTGCTTCAGTAAATCTTTATCTACAGCGGCAACTTCCCAGTTACCGTGTTCCATGGATTCCTTGAATTTATCACCGTATTTCACGATGTTCGCTTCGATCATCTCACGCATCAGGTCATTACCTTCACGGGTACGCTCACCCACACCGGCAAATACAGACAAACCTTCATAACCTTTCGCGATATTGTTGATCAGCTCCTGGATCAATACGGTTTTACCTACACCCGCACCACCGAACAAACCAATCTTACCACCTTTTGCATATGGCTCGATCAGGTCGATTACCTTGATACCGGTAAACAGTACTTCGGTTTCAGTAGCCAGTTCCTCAAATTTAGGCGGCTGACGGTGGATAGGATAACCGTTGGAAGTATCGATATCACCCAGACCATCGATCGCCTCACCTACCACATTGAACAAACGTCCTTTCACCTGGTCGCCGATAGGCATTTTGATGGGCGCACCTTTATCCACTACTACCATTCCACGAACCATACCGTCGGTGGAGTCCATTGCCACAGTACGTACGCTGTCCTCACCCAGGTGCTGTTGTACTTCCAATACTACTTTCTGACCATTTTCGCGGGTGATTTCCAATGCGTTGTAGATTTCGGGCAATTTGTCTTCAAAGTGCACGTCCACCACGGGACCGATAATTTGTTTGATCTTACCTGTGTTAGGCATATTTTTAAAGAGGTTTATAAAATACTAAAAGTTATTTCCTCAAAACTGTTGGTTTATAGACAGACAGTTTCCAAATTTGCCGCAAAGGTAATAGTTAATGGGTGAAAATCAAAACCAGATGGACGAAAAAAAAGCCCCAAACACGTTATTCGAAGCACCCATCCCTGCAACATGAAGCACAGCCTGCCAAATTATTCATTTTATTAATCTGTATTTTGTTTTATCAAAGCATCTTCACAGGTTGAACAGATTTACGGGTTTGAGATTTTTTGAGACTGCCAGGTTTTGATCCAATGGATCAATCCCATCATTGCTATGATGAATAAAATGAAATATTCCATTCCCAGGAACTTCACGCCTTTCTGAAAATAGATGACGGTAGCCACGGCATCCACAGTTACCCATAAAAGCCAGTTTTCCCATATCCTTTTTGCCAGCAGGATGTTGGCGATCACGCTCAAAACTGCCACCAGCGAGTCTGTATAAGGGTAAGCTGCCGGCCGTTCAAAAGTACGCGGCCACCAAATGTGCAACTGGCTGATGATCCAGCCGGTGAGTGCGGACAGCACTAGCGCCATCATGCCCAGCCATTGGCGCTGGCGGCGGCTAAGCGCATATACCGGTTCGTGCTCCGGCTTTTTGCGATACCAGAAGATCCACCCGTAAACGCCGGTGGCAAAGAAATATACTTGCAGGAACATATCAGCGTACAGCTGTAGCTGCCAGAAGAGAATGAAGAAACAACTTACATTGATCAGGCCTACAGGCCAGGTGAGGATGTGATCGCGGGCAGCCAACCATACACATAACAATCCGGTGAGCGTGCCGATAAATTCTACGTAACTTACCGTATATCCGAGCGCTGTAAAAAAGTGATGGTTGATACTGAAAAAATCTATCATTTCACAATGATACGCGAATGTTTTATTTCAGCGATAGTTCAAAAATCTACCATAAATAATTAAACAAATATAAATAATACACTATTCATTTTACATATTGATAAACAATAGGTTACCATGACAAAAATTAATTGGAACTCTTTTTGATAAGGTATAAACAAGACGCTGAAACTGCAGCAAAGCGTTAGCAGATCTTTAACATTTTTTACGTCATTTTAAAAAAGAAAAACTGCATTTTAGACCTTCACCGATTATGCCCGATATACCGTTTGCAGCATTACAGAAAGTTAAAAAAGGACAGCAAAATATACCATCACAGCACCGGAAAGTCTAAATAACAGGCAAACCAATCAAAGAAAAAAAACAGGAGTATGAAAACAATAGCTAAATATTCTGGTGTATCACTTATACTCTTCTTATCTGTGTTCCTCACAAGCTGTGCTACCACCTACTATCCGGCAGATGACGGATACTATGGTAACAACGGAGGCGGTTATTACAACCCTAATCCGCAGGTACAGGTAAGCGCCAATATTTCCTTTTACGATGCCTTGAGCCCCTACGGCCGCTGGACAAGCTACCCTGGTTATAGCCAGGTGTGGATACCCAACGTAGGTCCGGGTTTCCGCCCTTATTACAGTGGTGGTCACTGGGTATATACCGACTACGGTTGGACCTGGAACTCCGACTACTCATGGGGTTGGGCAGCCTTCCACTATGGCCGCTGGCTCTTTGACGACTACAATGGCTGGATGTGGGTACCTGGTTACGACTGGGGTCCGGCATGGGTTGACTGGAGATCAGGTGGCGATTGTTACGGATGGGCGCCAATGAGCCCGCGAGGCGGCTACTATGGTGCATCACAATGGGTATTCGTGAACAGGCAGTACATCAACAGCCCGCATATCAATAACTACTATATTGATAACAGCCGTAACACTACTATTATCAACAATACTACCATCATCAATAACTACGGCAGCAGCCGTATCAATAACAGTAACTACCGCATCAGCCGCGGCCCGAGCGCCAGCGAGGTAAGTGCTGTAACCCGTCAGGACCTTAGGCCGATGAGGATTGTGAATAGCGACAGGCCCGGTACCGGACAGGTATCCAACAACCAGTTGCGTATCTTCCGCCCGGATGCAGCAGTAGTACAAAGGAACGATAACAACCGTTTCAATAACGTAAGTAACAATGGCAACAGGATCGTTCCTGGTGGTAATAACAACAACGGCCAGCCGGTCAACAATAACAGCGGCGGCAGGATCATCCCCGGCAACAATGGTGGCAACAACCAGCCGGTTAACAATAGCAATAACGGCCGTCCTTCAAGGATCAACAACGGTTACCCGCCCGTACAACAACAGCAGGCAATTGACCAACAGCAACAACAACAGCAAAGGATTATACGCGACCAACAAGTACAGCAACAACAGCAACGCCAGCAGCAGATCATGCAGCAACAACAACAGCAACAACAGCAACAGCAAAGGATTATGCGTGATCAACAGATACAGCAACAGCGTCAGCAGCAGATGGATCAACAGCAACAACAGCAAAGGATTATGCGCGATCAGCAAATGCAGCAGCAACGCCAGCAACAGATCATGCAGCAGCAACAACAACAGCAGCAACAGCAAAGGGCGATGCGCGAACAACAAATGCAACAGCAACGCCAGCAACAGCAAATGCAGCAACAACAGCAGCGCATACAGCGTGAAATGCAGGCGCCTCCCAGAAATGATTCCCGCAGCAACGACAACCGCAGCAACGGCGGCGATGGTGGCCGGATTAGAAGAGATTAGATATTTGAGGATTTTTTGATTTACGGATTTTTTGATTTACGGATTTATGAATTTATGACGAAGCTGAGATTTGCTATAAATTCATAAATCCGTAAATCAAAAAATCCGTAAATATTTATAAATGTGATCGAGTGTTTGTTTTACTCCTTCAAAAGCTGCATCCCCTTCTTTCAGCCCCTTGTACATCAGCCGCAATTCCAGCGGGCTATAGCCTTTATGATAAGGCGGTTGGTAGTAGTGTTTCATGAACATAGAAAAGCCCAGCCGCTCATAGAAAACGATACGGCGTTTAGCCTGCTCCGTTAGTGGCAGTTCTACTTCCAATACCAGAGCGCCTAATTCCTTTTCCAGTGCCTGCATGAACTGTGTGCCAATGCCGCCGCCACGCATCGTATCCGCGATGGCCAGGTGCTCGATGAAACAGAAAGCAGGCGTATGCCACCAGGTGGCGAAACCGGCAAATACATCGTCTTTATAAAGCTCGTACAGGTGCAGTCTTTCAGCGGCAAACAATTCCAGTTGCAGTGGCCAGTCGCGGCGTTCATTATAGGGGAAGGCCGATTCATAAAGGGGCTTCACCGCTTTATGGGGGCGGGTAACAGCATGTAATGTGATCATGTGATGAAGTTAGTGATTTTGTGCGGAGGGCACGCACTCAAAGGGATCGGGGTTACCGGCAGGCGCCGGCTTGCTAATCGACCAGCAGAAGTTCATTGGCTGGCTGGTGATGCTCACCAGCTTGAGCACGGCCTTCGTGCCTTTGCGGCTGTTGGAGGCAGCCAGTGTTTGCTGGCCTTTGGCCGGGATATTATTGATCGTGTATTGTTCCGTTTTGAAAACGTCGTTGTTATTGCGCATGTATTGCACGGATACCACTACATTATCCAGCGGATATTCCGTTTGGTTACGTACTATGATACTAAGGTTTTTGATACCTCCGAGGAAACCGGTTTTGTAATCACTAAGCGTGGCGGTGATGAACTGCGACCAATTGCGGCGGTAGTAGGCGCGCCTTTCGATGAACTGCCCGGCAGCATGTTGCTGCATTTCCTGCCGCCCGCTGATCTGTTGCGACACGTTGGCGGATTGTTCAAGGCTTTTACGCAGGTCGCGGTTTTCGTTGAGCAGTCGCTGGTTTTCGGACAATATGCTACGTATGCGGCGCTGTTGCTGGCAATAGCCCAGCGATACGATGATCACTAAAACGAGCAATGCAATGGGAATGAGGGTAGCCGGTTTCATATCTTCCCTGAGAGAAAAAATGATGCCAGTCGGCCACTTGTTGTTCAGGATGCTTTTTTATTATTTTTGCACAAATGGTCCCTAATGGAATTGATTATTGTAGATAACGAAAAAACAGCGAGGCAGTTTCTGGATATCCACATTCAGCTGAACAAAGATGTTCCCGGCTGGATAAGGCCACTGGATAAGGATATCAATGAAGTATTTGACAAAGAGAAGAACAAAGCATTCCGCCACGGAGAGTGTATCCGTTGGATATTGAAAGATGAACAGGGCAGATGGATTGGCAGGATAGCGGCGTTTGTAAACAAGAAATATAAATCCAAGGGTGATACCGTCCCTGTTGGCGGCGCAGGATTTTTTGACTGTATCAACGACCAGGAAGCAGCTAACTTCCTTTTTGATACGGCTAAAAAATGGTTGCAGGAAAGAGGGATGGAGGCCATGGACGGGCCGATCAACTTCGGAGAGCGCAACAATTGGTGGGGCTTGCTCACAGAGGGTTTTCACGAGCCTTTGTATTGCATGAACTTCAATCCGCCCTATTACAAGCAATTGTTTGAGAACTATGGTTTCAAACTGTTCTTCAACCAGATATGTTATGGCCTGAAGGTGGCCGATCAATTGCAGGACAAGTTCTTCACCCGCCACGCCGCACTGGCAAAGGATCCTGCGTTTTCATCCCGGCACATGAAAAAAAATGAACTGGAAAAATTTGCCAGCGACTTTCAGACCGTATACAATAAAGCCTGGGCGCAGCATGCAGGCGGCAAAGAAATGACCAAGGCACAGGCCATGGCGATCTTCAAACAGATGAAACCTTTGCTGGATGAGAAGATCGCGTGGTTTGCATATTACAACAATGAACCTATCGCCTGCTGGCTTAACCTGCCCGATCTGAACCAATACCTGAAACACATGAACGGGCAATTCGGCCTGTTACAGAAACTGCATTTCCTCTGGCTAAAAATGACCGGTGGCTGCAAGAAGTTTGTAGGTATATTGTTTGGCGTAGTGCCTGAATTTCAAGGCAAAGGCGCCGATGCCTATCTGATCATCGAAGGCGCTCGGGTGATCCAGCATCAATTAAATTATGTTGATTACGAAATGCAGTGGATCGGCGATTTCAACCCGAAGATGATCAATGTGGCCGAGAGCCTGGGAGCGCATCCTACCCGCGTGCTCACCACCTATCGCTATCTTTTCGACAGGAGTGCCCCTTACAGCAGGCATCCCTTTGTAGGATAATATTTTCAGACGCCTCCGCCATCACGCGGGGGCGTCCTTTTTTACTAAACACTTGCTAAATCTGTCGCCGTCTATCATCTATCCGAAAAAATTTCTCCGAATAATGTCTATTTTTAAATCCCTATTGCAGTAACCAACGTATCTATTCTGATGTTTTGTTATGACCAACTTACTCTCTGAGAACACCGGAAGTTCAAACTTTCCGTTTTCAGCAGGCGCGATTTCATTCCGGCAACAGATAATCAAGGTGTTCGGCTATATTGTGTTGTTCTTTCTGTCATATGTGATCCTGTTATTAGCTGCTGTTGCCCTGGCTGTAGTCTGTATTACCGGCGGTGTAGCCTTGATACGGTCTTATCCCGTTTTATTATCTATGATCCCTGGTATTGCCCTGGTGGTACTGGGCGTAATGACCTGCTTTCTGCTCTTCAGGTTCCTTATCTACCGACGACAGCCTGTAAACCCTTACCGGACGCAGATCAGCGCCGACAGTCATCCCCGTTTGTTCGACCTGATCACGCAGTTGGTAAAGGAAACGCGCATCAGTTTTCCGAAGAAAATATTTATTGTACCGGATGTAAATGCAGCACTGTTCTATCATTCCAGCTTTCTCAGCCTCTTCTGGCCTGTGCGCAAGAACCTGGAAATAGGTTTAGGACTGGTGAACAGCGTGAACATCAGCGAGTTCAAAACCGTGCTGGCACATGAGTTCGGGCATTTTTCGCAACGCAGCATGAAGCTCGGCAGCTATGTATATGGCCTTAACCGCATGCTGTATAACATGCTTTATGAAAACGACAGCTGGAATGAGCTGATGATACGTTGGAGCAGCGCTGGCAGCTTACCCGGATTTTTCATATTGCTCAGCACCTGGATTGTAAATGTGATACAATATGTACTGAGGAAAATATATCAGCTGATCAACAGGCAGTATATGGAGATGAGCCGTGAGATGGAGTTTAAAGCAGATGCACTGGCCGTGTCGCTCACCGGTACTGCCGCCGCGGTAAGCAGTTTGCGCCGGGTGGAGATGGGCAGTTACTGTCTTGATCATTGTTTGCACAAACTGCCCGAACTGGCAGAGCAACAATGCCGCTTCCGCAATGTGTTCCAGGTGCAGCGTGCCCTGATCCGCTACTATGCGTCGCAAAACCAGCTGGAGCTGGACAGTGCCGGCTTGCCGGTGATCACCGATGCCTATTTCAAAACATTCCTGAAGAGCCGTGTGCAGCTGCGCGACCAATGGACTACGCATCCCACGCGCGAAGCAAGGGAAGCGCGTTACCGCCAGGCCGATGTGCGTCAAGAACCAGTGAGCGCCAGCGCCTGGCAATTGTTTGACGAGCCCGAAGCGCTCCAGGAGAGCGTTACAGAGCAGGTGTACAGCTATACCGTACCAGTGGGCATGCCTTTCACCTGGCATAACATCAGCACATTCATGGCCGAACTGGAACAACGGCACCGCACCTACGAATTTCCGAAAGCCTTCAACGATTATTACGATAACCGCGCCTTTGCCCCCTTGTATGATGGGTACCAGGAGCCGCTGCCCGCGGGGCATCCGCTTACTTTTCAAACATTATATCATCCTGATGTGGTGTTGCGCATCCGCATGTATTACCGCGATCTGCAAGATACAGAAACCCTGCAAGCCATTGCTGCCGGGCATTTCCAGACACGCGTATTCGAGTTCGACGGCCAAAAATACCGCGCAGGCAAAGCAGGCCGGCTCGCGCAGCAGCTGGCCGCTCAGGTGAGCGCAGAACGTGAATGGCTGGAAACACAAGACCAGCTGGCCTTCCGCTTCCATTATACCCAGGCCCTGGCCAAAGATGATGATACCGCCGCACAGTTAAAAGCCCGTCATGAAGAGATCATCCGGCACCAGGAAAATGCCAACCGCCTTAACGACCTGGTGGTACGCATCATCCATTGCATCAGCGTATTGTTCCATACCAGCAGCCATAACCTGGCAACAGTTTTGCCATGCATCGAGGAATTGTCCGGCGAATACAGGGAGTTCAGGAAACTGCTGCAGGAGGTGCTCACGGAGCCGCATATACGAAATACCCTCTCTCCCGAAATGAATGAACGGATCCGGCAGTTCCATCAGCACGACGGCGTATTTATCCGGAATGGAATACCTGAATATGGCGCCATCAAAGAGTTACATGATACCAGTTCCGCGCTGATGGAATATTACAACAACAGCATCGTCCTGCTGAAGAAAGAGCATCTCGAATCTATCCTGCGGCAAAGCCCAGTCATCTCATAAATATTTATTTCTAACTTTCTCATTCTCCATAAGTTAAATAAGCGAATAAGCAAATCATCAAATCTCGGAATGTTCTTCGTATTTTCGGCGCTCGCGAATGCGTAGCAGTATATGGAGAATTTTATCGTTTCAGCCCGTAAGTACCGTCCTCAGAATTTTTCGACCGTTGTAGGACAAGCACATATTACCACTACCCTGAAGAACGCCATCCGCAACCATCAGCTGGCGCATGCCTTTCTGTTCTGCGGCCCGCGCGGGGTGGGCAAAACCACCTGTGCCCGTATCCTGGCCAAAACCATTAACTGCGAAAACCTGCAGCCCGATGGAGAAGCCTGTAATGAATGCCATTCCTGTAAATCGTTCAACGAAGGCAGTTCATTCAACATCCACGAGCTGGATGCTGCTTCCAACAACTCCGTAGATGATATCCGCACGCTGGTGGAGCAGGTACGCTTTGCGCCACAGGCCGGGAAATACAAGATCTATATCATCGACGAGGTGCACATGCTCAGTTCTTCTGCGTTCAACGCATTCCTGAAAACGCTGGAAGAGCCGCCCTCCTACGCCATCTTCATCCTCGCCACTACCGAAAAACACAAGATATTACCCACTATCCTGAGCCGATGCCAGATCTTTGATTTCAAGCGCATCACCATCCAGGATACAGTGGATCACCTGCAAGAGATCTGTAACAAAGAACACATACAAGCCGAGCCCGATGCGCTGCACCTGGTAGCGCAGAAAACGGACGGCTGTATGCGAGACTCCCTCAGTACCCTGGATAAAATCGTGAGCTTTACCGGCGGGCATCTCACCTATCAGAATACATTGGAACACCTGAACATACTCGACTACGATTATTTCTTCAGGGTGATGGACCATGTATTGCAACAGGATGTAGCAGCAGCGCTGCTTTTATTCGATGAGATCTTACAGAAAGGATTTGAGGGAGATAATTTCCTGAACGGGTGGGCAGAATTTTTACGCAACC
Source organism: Chitinophaga vietnamensis (assembly GCF_902167635.1). GTDB lineage: Bacteria > Bacteroidota > Bacteroidia > Chitinophagales > Chitinophagaceae > Chitinophaga > Chitinophaga vietnamensis. The sequence continues at coordinate 442,281 of NZ_CABHMS010000001.1, read as the reverse complement.
TGTTGTTGTGTAAAGAAGAGAAGGCCATGCACCTGGTGGAAGTTTCCGGTAACCTGAAAGAAAGATACCGGCAGCTGTCGGGCAAGATCAGCCCGGCCTATCTGATCACAGCGTTGCACCTGTTGAACGAAACAGAGATCAATTACCGGATGGCGCGCAACAAGCGCCTGCATGTGGAGATGGCCTTGATCAAGCTGTGTTATTTACAGCAGGCAGTTACGCTCGTGAGCGACGATAGCAATGGGGAGGTGGCAAAAAAAAAACTAGTGCCTGATGGCTCTATGCCGCAAAAGCTGCGGGCTCCCGCCGCGCAGCCGGTAACCGGTAAGAGCATCACCGCTACGCCCGCCACCACGGCCACTATCCCGCAGAAGCCTGTAAATAGTCCCATAAATGGTCCCAAGCTCACCGTGGATACCACTGTACAAAAGCCCGCGCAGCCTGCACCTGTGGCTGCGGCGCCTGTACCGCCCGCACCCGCTCCTACTCCGGCGCCAGCTGCCACACCCGTAATGCCGGCAACGCCGCCACCGGCAGCCAAACCCGCTGCACCCGTAGCGCCGGCAGGCAAACTCACCGGCCTGGCCGCCATGAGAGAAGCCCTGGCCGCCAAACAGCAGACTACTCCCGCACAACAGGTCACCCTGCTCACTGCAGGCGCCCTGCATGTGTATTGGGAAGAGTTCATAGACCGTTACCGCCAGGCCAATAAAATGACCGTGGTAAGCAACCTTCAGCTGGCCGTATTGAAGCTGCTGGGCCAGGAGGAAATCGGCATCGTGAGCCGGAACATCGTGCAGTTCCGGTTTATGGAGGAAGAGAAACTGATCATCTCGGAGTTCTTCAAACAAAAGTTCAACAATCCCGCTATCATCCTCACTTTACAGCTGGATGAAAGTCAGCAGGTACAGGATATAGGCCCGGCGCCGCTTTCCAGCCGGGAGCAGTTTCAGCAGATGGCGGAAAAATACCCGCTGGTGAAGGAACTGAAAGACCGCCTGAACATGGAACTTGATTTTTAAGCCGGATGATGAATGGGCGACTAACGGTAGATTCGCTATTCAGCGTCTTTTTTAAACAGTTTACAATTCGTTCTTTGCGTTTTTGCGCAAAAACATGTAGGTTTGACAAAATTTTGAATAAACACTATGGCAGAAGTTATCAGAATGCCCCTTTTGAGTGATACTATGACAGAAGGGGTGATTGCGGAATGGCATAAAAAGGTGGGCGATACTGTAAAAGCAGACGATGTTATTGCTGAAGTGGAGACCGACAAAGCAACAATGGAGGTGATGGGTTATGTAGAAGGGACCCTGTTGTATATAGGCACAGAGAAAGGCAAGGCAGCAAAGGTTAATCAGATCATTGCCATTGTTGGTAAACCGGGAGAAGATTACAAACCCTTACTGGAAGGCACTTCCAATAATGCTCCGGCTGCTGCACCTGCGAAGGAAGCCGCTGCGCCTGCACCACAGGCTGCTGCTCCCGCCGCACCTGCCGTTGATGACGCTGCATTAAAGAATGCGCTGAAAAATGCGACTGTTATCCGTATGCCGCTGTTGAGCGATACGATGACAGAAGGCAAGATCGTTGCCTGGCATAAAAAAGTAGGCGATACTGTAAAAGGTGATGATGTACTGGCTGAAGTGGAAACCGATAAGGCTACCATGGAAGTAATCGGCTACGCCGACGGTACTTTATTATATGTAGGCGTAAAAGAAGGAGATGCTGCCAAAGTAAATGGCATCATCGCTATCGTGGGTAAGGCCGGTACTGACGTATCGCCGATCCTTGCTGCTGAAAACGCTGCTCCGGCTGCTGCTTCACAGAATGGCGCTGCTGCTCCTGCCGCCAGCGCACCTGCTGCCGCTGAAGCGCCCGCCGCCGCTGCCACCAGCGCTGATGGCCGTGTAAAAGCCTCTCCGCTGGCGAAAAAGCTCGCACAGGAAAAAGGTATCGATATCAGCCAGGTAACTGGTTCCGGTGATGGTGGCCGCATCGTGAAAAAAGATGTGGACAATTACGTTCCTGCCGCCAAAGCACCCGCTGCCGCCGCAACCGGCGCCGCTCCTGCTGCTGCAGCCTTCGTACCTGCCGGCCAGGAAAGCTTCAGCGATACGCCGCTGTCGCAGATGCGCAAGGTGATCGCCAAACGCCTCAGCGAAAGCAAATTCACCGCGCCTCACTTCTACCTGAAGATCGACGTGAACATGGACAAAGCCATGGAAGCACGTAAAGCGATCAACGAAGTTTCTCCCGCGAAGATATCTTTCAACGATATGGTGATCAAAGCCTGCGCCATCGCGCTGCGCCAGCATCCTGATGTGAATGCCAGCTGGATGGGCGACTTTATCCGTCACAACCACCACGTACATATCGGCTCTGCTGTTGCCATCGAGGATGGACTGATCGTTCCGGTGATCCGTTTTGCAGATCAGAAAACACTGAGCCAGATCGCTACTGAGGCGAAAGGCCTGTACGATAAAGCCAAAAACAAAAAACTGCAACCGCAGGATTTCAGCGGCAATACCTTCACTGTGTCTAACCTGGGGATGCTGGGCATCGACGAGTTCACTGCGATCATCAACCCGCCGGATTCAGCGATTCTCGCGGTAGGCGGTATCAAAGAAACTGCCATAGTGGAGAACGGGCAGGTGAAGATAGCCAACATCATGAAGCTGACCCTCAGCTGCGACCACAGAAGCGTGGATGGCGCTGTAGGTGCACGTTTCCTGGCTACCCTGAAAGGTTACCTGGAAAACCCGGTGACCATGCTGGTGTAATATCACTGTAATAGCTATACGAAAAAGCGGAGCGGATGCTCCGCTTTTTTTATGTAATCAGGTGAAGGAAGCCCCGATAAAAATATCTTTCATAAAGTTTTGAAAGTTCAAAAACTTGGCCTACTTTTGGCACATTAAACGTTAAATCCGACTTGACATGAATCTGGAAGAAGCAAAAGCGCAGTTTATTCAAACATGGGGATCACTGGGAGCACAATGGGGCATTAATCGCACCATGGCCCAGATCCATGCGTTATTGCTGGTGATGCCTGACCCGCTCAGCGCAGATGATATCATGGAAGAACTGAACATCTCCAGGGGCAATACCAACATGAACGTACGCGAACTCATTAACTGGGGCCTCGTGGAACGTGTGCTGATCCCGGGTGAAAGAAAAGAGTTCTTTGTGGCAGAGAAAGATATCTGGAAAGTAGCTACCTATATTGCCAGGGAAAGAAAAAAACGTGAGCTCGACCCCATCATGAAAGTGCTCCAACAACTACAGCAAGCCGAAGGCGACCCAAAAGACAAAGAGCTCAAGTCCTTCAAGGAATCCATCTCCAACATTAACAAGTTTGCGCAGCAGACCGACAAAACCATCAGTGCCTTCATCAAATCAGAAGAAAACTGGTTCTATAGCAGCTTGCTAAAACTCATCAAATAATTTTTTTTGCAGCAATATTTCAATATTTTCTGAAAATTCCGAAAAAATGAAAAATAAAAAGATCGTTATAGCAGCAGGTACCGGCTTCATTGGCCGCAGCCTTGTGGAATATTTCGGTGCAGACAATGACATCACCATCCTTAGCCGCCAGCCTTTGCCCAACGCGGGGCGCGTCCGTTACGTGCAGTGGGATGCCCGTACCACCGGCAGCTGGGTAAGCGCCCTGGAAGGGGCAGACCTGCTCATCAACCTCGCTGGTAAAAGTGTGAACTGCCGTTACAATGAAGCTAATAAACAAGAGATATTCGATAGCCGTACTCATGCCACCCGCGTGCTGGGCGAAGCCATCCTGCAATTGCAGCAGGCGCCGGAAGTATGGATCAACGCGGCATCTGCTACCATTTACCGACATGCAGAAGACCGTCCCATGGATGAATTTACCGGTGAAATGCACCATGATTTTTCTGTACAGGTATGCAAGCTGTGGGAAAAAACATTCAACGATATCACGCTGCCGCATACACGAAAAGCGCTGTTGCGCATCGGTATTACCCTGGGATGGCAGCCCGGCGGCGTGATGCAGCCTTTTCTCAATCTCGTAAAAGCCGGTTTGGGCGGGCATCAGGGCAGTGGCAAGCAACAGTTCACCTGGATACATATCACAGATCTGTGCCGCATGATGGAATGGGTATACGAACACAAAACGCTGAGCGGCGTTTTCAACGCTACCGCACCACATCCTGTGCCCAATGCGGTTTTCATGCAGGAGCTGCGGAAAGCCACCGGTAAACGCTTTGGCCTGCCCGCGCCAACATCGCTGCTGAAGTTAGGCGCAAGTGTGATCGGCACAGAAACAGAATTGTTGCTCAAAAGCCGCTGGGTGGTACCCGCCAGGGCTTTGCAGGAAGGCTTTGTATTCCGCTACCCGCGGCTGCCGGAAGCCCTGAAGGATATCATTTCCCATTTGCCATGGCGCGCTTACCACTTGTTTTGAATTTCGTAATTTAGTTGGATGGAAACCGCAAACGATAAAAAACTCACCGTGGTACTGGGCGCCTCGCCCAACCCGGAAAGATATAGTTACCTGGCCGTATCCAGGCTCACTGCGCACGGACATCCGGTGGTGGCCATCGGTAACAGGGAAGCAAAGATCGGTGATACGCCCGTGATCAAAGCCCATCCTGCCTTACAACAAGTGGATACCGTTACGCTTTATCTCAACCCCGTATTACAGCGGGAATATTATGACTACATCCTGCAACTGCATCCCAAACGCATTATTTTCAATCCGGGAACAGAAAATGAAGAGCTGGAAACATTGGCGGCATCGAAAGGCATACAAACGATGGAAGCCTGTACCCTCGTGCTTTTGAGCACAGGCCAGTTTTGATGTTGTTATGTTTTTATTTTATTATTTTGTTATTTCCCCATCTGATTCATGGCTTTTGCGCACCATAAGCTAAAAGCTTTTCGTATATTCGGTACGTTAACCCATCGCATGGCATTACCCGACAGGCTGGCATTATAGTGACACGATTTCGCTTGTTCACTCTTTAATATATATTTTATGCAATGGAGAAGATTTAATGGAGAAGCCATTCATCTCCCAATCAAAGAAGAAGTGCGCCAGGCCATTATCCGCGAAACCGCCAGGGGCTTCCGCCTCAAAGTGTGCATTGGCACTGACTCACAAGTAAAAGGACTGGATACTGAATTTGCTACCGTGATCGTATTCCTGCGGGAAGGCCACGGCGGGTTCATGTTCATCCACAATGAAAAGACAAAGGATTGCTATTCCATCAAAGAGCGTATGCTGGTGGAAGTAGCAAAAAGTATCGAGATCGCGTATGAGCTCTGCGACCTGTTTACAGAATATGATGTAGACATGGAAGTACATGCCGATATCAATACGAATCCTCAGTTCAAGAGTAACCTGGCATTGCGTGAAGCCATGGGTTACATCCTCGGGATGGGCTTTGCCTTCAAAGCCAAGCCAGAGGCGTTCGCCAGCAGCAGCTGCGCTAACAAGATCGTGAACTGATCCTGCTGTCTGTTTGTACCTCTCTCAATTACTAATGACGTGGCTACACGTCACATGGCTTCTTCTCCCCTGCCCCTTCCCACTTTCTACGTTAATTCTTTTCTACCACTGTAACATCTACCCTGATCCACCCGATATAAGCATATATCTATTTTCCTGCTAAAACCCTTGTGAAATGAAACCTTTATGGATCATGACAGCCATGCTTGCAGGTTTGTTTGCCTTATCATCCTGTAAAAAAAATCATGATGATGCCCTTACACCGCCCACACCGGAACAGTTGCTGAAAGGCAATTGGTCGATCCTCTCTACAGGTCCGAGGCTGGCCCTGCTAAAGGATACTTTTCCGGGGATCGTACGGTTGATGATCAACGACAGCGTTTATGTGGAGATGTCTAACAGCACAGAGTCCATTATCAGGAACAGCCTTTATGTGCTGGTGACCAACGAGAGCCTGGACCTCAACAAATCGATGTACCTCGATCTGCGGAGCGGGCCGGTATATGAAGCGAGATTATATGGACGGGATTCATTGTACCTGAGAGATACGGCCAGTAACGGGCTTACCAGGATATTCAAGCGGGCCTCGCCGCTATAAGGGCGGCGCCTAACGGTAATGCATACACGCCAGGCGCCATATTGTCGTCAGGCGATAGCCCTGAACTGGGCATTCAGTTCCTCGATATAGCCAAGAATGGCGTCCCTGCCGCTTTTCTTGACGGTGGAGGTAATGAAATGCGGCGGCAGGAACTCCCAGGTTTCGCGCATTTTATTGAGGAACATTTTCACATTCCGGCTCACTTCGGCCTGGGTGCTTTTATCTGCTTTGGTGAACACCAGGCTGAAAGGCACATTCCATTCACCCAGCTGGTTGATGAAATCGATATCTATTTTCTGTGGTTCGTGGCGGCTGTCGATCAGCACGAATATCGTTACGAGGTTAGGCCTGTTGCGCAGGTATTGCTCAATCATTTGTTCCCATTGGCGGCGCTGCGACATACTTCTCTTGGCAAAGCCATAACCTGGCAGATCCACGAGGTACCAGCTTTCGTTGATCACAAAATGATTGATCATTTGTGTTTTCCCTGGTGTACCGGAGGTTTTGGCCAGTTTTTCATTGTTGGCCAGGATGTTGATCAGGGAAGACTTTCCCACATTGGAGCGCCCGATGAAGGCATATTCAGGCCAGGCCGGTTTCGGACATTTATCCCAACTGGGGCTGCTGATAAGATATTCTGCTGATTTGATCACCATGATAATTGCTTTGTTCCATTAAAAATCGCGCATCTCTTGATTTGCTGATTTGCATTTTCTTTAACTTTGCGGACTATGTCAGAAAATGCAAATGTTCAGAAGATCGTTCCCTTTGCGGAGTCAAAATTAAGTAAGAAGGAGCAGATAGCCACGATGTTTGATGATATCGCGTTCCGCTACGACTTCCTCAACCATTTTATGTCGATGGGGATCGATGTGATCTGGCGTAAGAAAGCCTTGCGTCAGCTGGCTTCTTTGCAGCCGAAGCAGATGCTGGATGTGGCTACCGGCACCGGTGATTTCGCCATTATGGCGGAGAAGCGCCTCCGGCCTGAACATATTACCGGTATTGATATTTCTGAGGGCATGCTGGCCCATGGTCGGGAGAAGATCAACAAACTGGGCCTCTCTGACAAGATCACCCTGCAATCCGGTGATAGTGAAACAATAAGCTTTCCTGATAAGACGTTTGATGCCATAACGGTGGCTTTTGGCGTGCGTAATTTCGAGCATCTGGAGAAGGGACTGTCTGAAATGCTACGGGTATTGAAGCCGGGAGGTAAACTGGTGATCCTGGAATTTTCCAACCCTACAGTTTTCCCCATTAAGCAATTTTATAATTTGTATTTTCGTTATATAACTCCTCTTCTCGGGAAATGGATAGCCAAGAGCGAAGCTGCCTATAGTTATCTGCCTGAATCTGTGAAAGCGTTCCCACAAGGCGAAGAGATGCGAAAAATTTTAATTAACACAGGTTTCCAGGCCGTTACATGCAAAACGCTCACTTTCGGCATATGTTCCATCTACTGCGCTACGCGCTGATCTTGCTGTTCCTGGTAGCAGTGCTGCCCGCTGGCGCACAAACTACCCTGAACATGGAGGAACATGATGCAAAACCCTATTATTTCGGTATTACGCTGGCAGCTAACCAGTCGTACTTCAAGCTGGCACACTCCCATGCCTTCCTGGCCGACGACTCCATTATGGTGGCCGAGCCGCTGAAAACAATGGGCTTCAACCTCGGTCTGCTGGCCAATGCCAGGCTGAGCGAACACTTTGACCTGCGCTTCAACCCGCAGCTCATCTTCGCCTCCAAAAATCTGTACTACCGCGAAACTTATCCCAAGCCACAGGATACTAACAAAAAGATCGAATCCATCCTGCTGAGCTTTCCCATTCAGGTCAAATTCAAATCCGACCGTATCGGTAACATGCGCGTATATACGATCGCCGGCCTTAAATATGATTATGACCTGGCTTCCAATGCCCGCGCACGCAAGGCTGAAAACCTCGTGAAGATACAAAAGAGCGACTATGGCTATGAGCTGGGCGCCGGCTTCGAATTTTATTTCGAAAGCTTCATCTTCTCGCCGGAATTCAAGATCAGCAACGGTTTTGGCAACATGCATGTGAAAGATCCCAACCTCCGCTACTCCAACGTGATCGATAAGCTGCAATCCCGCATGTTCGTGTTCTCTATCCATTTGGAGGGTTAGAGGGCTCGCTTCGCTCGCATTAATCTGGCTCAGGATTTAATGATTGAAAGGATTACCAGGATTTTTTTACAGGATTAAAAAGATTAAAGGAGATTGATGCAAAGATCTTCGCGACGATAGCCCTTGAAGCGCTCAAAGCGCTTCAAGGGCTGAAACCTCGTTAATCTCCCCATCAATCTCCTTCAATCTTTTTAATCCTGTAAAAAAATCCTGGTAATCCTTTCAATCATTAAATCCTGAGCCAGAGAACCTTCGCGTAAATCATATAACTTCGCAACATGCAAAATTATCTCATCAGAAATATTGCCGTGGTAAATGAAGGGAATATCACGGTGCAGGATGTATGGATCAGAAATGACCGCATTGAAAAGATAGCTCCTCAGATTACCGCTACGGGCCAGTATATTGAGATCAATGGAGAAGGCAAGCATTTGCTACCCGGCGTTATTGACGACCAGGTGCATTTCCGGGAACCAGGCCTCACAGAAAAAGCTACTATCTACACCGAGGCCCGTGCAGCCGTGGCCGGCGGTACCACCAGCTTCATGGAGATGCCCAATACCAAGCCTGCCGCTCTCACACAAGAGCTGCTGGAAGATAAATACCGGATCGCACAACAGCATTCACTCGCTAACTACTCTTTCTTCATGGGCGTTTCCAACGATAATGTGGAAGAAGTGCTCAAAACAAATGAAAGAAAAAATAGCGTTTGTGGCGTGAAGATCTTCATGGGATCTTCTACCGGTAATATGCTCGTAGATAATTTTCTCACCCTCGAAAAAATATTCTCCGGCAGCGAATTGCTCATTGCTACGCATTGCGAAGATGAAAAGATCATCCGCAGCAATATGGAAATATTCCAGCGTGAGAAAGGCGAGCAGCTCACTGCCGCCGATCATCCGCTGATACGCAATGTGGAAGCCTGTTTCGAGTCGTCATGGACCGCGATACAGTTTGCCAAGAAACACGATGCGCGCCTGCATATCCTGCATATTTCCACTGCCAGGGAATTACAGCTCTTCACCAATATGATGCCGCTGGCCGAAAAGCGCATCACGGCAGAAGTATGCGTGCACCACCTGCACTTTACAGCAGACGATTATGCACAATACGGCAACCTGATCAAATGTAACCCGGCCATCAAATCAGCCGATAACAAAACCGCGCTGTGGGAAGGCCTGCTGGATGATCGTTTGGACATCATCGCTACCGACCACGCACCGCATACCTGGGCGGAAAAGCAACAGCCCTACCTGCAAGCGCCTTCCGGCGTGCCGCTCGTACAACACAGTCTGCTGCTGATGCTCGAACATGCGAAACAAGGAAACCTCTCCCTTGAAAAAGTAGTGGAGAAGATGAGCCATGCGCCAGCGATCTGCTTCCAGATCAAAGACAGAGGCTTCCTCCGCGAAGGCTACTTCGCCGATTGCGTGATCGTGGACCTGCAACAAACAACGAACGTCAACAAAGAAAATATCTGGTATAAGTGCGGCTGGAGCCCATTTGAAGGCCATACCTTCCCTGCTGCCATCACACATACTTTCGTCAGCGGCCACCTGGCCTACGAAAACGGCCGCTTCAATGAAAGCGCCAAAGGCCAGCGGCTTAGCTTCGCGAGAGGTTGAGTTATCAGCCCTTGAAGCGCCTGGCGCGCTTCAAGGGCGCTACCTTCGTTATGGATTTTTTCTTTCTTTGCATCTTTCCACCGTATATTCACCAAAAACAGGCCTGCATGCAACTGGACAAAACATCCTATTACGACCTATCGATCTTCAACCGGGACGAAGAATATTCACTGTTTCACCGCCTGGACTTCACCATCACAGCGGGCGGACGCGAATACCTCCGCCAGCTGTTCAGCAATCCCCTGCAGGATATCACCGCAATAGAAAGCCGACAAAAAGCATTACAATACATCCTTGACCAGGAGCAGAACTGGCCCACCGTGATCTCCAACGGAACCGTAGTAGTAGTGGAAAACTACATGGAAGCCCAGATCGAGCCCATCTCCAACACGGAAGGTTTAGGCCTGCTCATACAGGCATGCGTTCACAAAACATTGTATGCACCTGACTACGGCTTTATCAAATTCTCTTTCACGCAACTCCTGAACCTCCTTCGCGGGTTCCGTACTTTTATACAAGCCTTCCATTCCGATCAAACACCCAAAGTGCTGAAACTCTTGCTGGACCGGGCACAGCACCTGCTCAACCAACGCGACTTCAATGCAATATTAGCGACCGATGATGAAGGCAAGATGAATTTCATACAAATACAACGGTATGATCATTACATCCGCAAACGGCACCGCAAAGTGATACAGGAACTGGTAACCCTTTACCAGCAGCTCGATGCCTACTATGCCATGGCCAAGGCTATCAAGCATTTCAACCTGCATTTCCCGGTATTCAACAACAGCAGCCGGCCAGTGATCAAGGCTACACAGCTGTATCATATGATATTGCCCAAGCCCGTGGCCTACGATGTACGGCTGGACGAGACACAACATTTCATGTTCCTCACCGGCGCCAATATGGCGGGCAAAACCACGTTCATCAAAGCAGTGGGCGTAGCTACCTACCTGGCCCACATCGGTATGGGCGTACCTGCGCAAAACATGGAACTGAGCTTCTTCCATGGCATCTTCAGTAATATCCAGGTGCAGGATAATATCTTCAAAGGAGAGAGTTATTTCTACAGCGAAGTACAGCGCATCAAGAACACGATCGTACAGATCAGCAATGGCAAAAACTGGCTGGTGCTGATCGATGAAATGTTCAAGGGCACCAACGTGGAAGACGCCAAAAACTGTTCCCTGGCGGTGATCCGCGGATTGCTGCGCAGCACCAACTGCCTGTTTATCCTCTCCACTCATCTTTATGAGATCGCAGATGATTTGCAATCAGAACAGAAGATACAGTTCAAATATTTTGAATCAGAGGTGATAGATGATAACCTGCATTTTACTTATCAGTTGAAAGATGGTATCGCAAAAGAGAAGATCGGTTACCTGATCCTGCGAAGAGAGAAGGTGCTGGAACTTTTGCAACAGATAAATTAATTACATTTGACATTCCTGCCCTCGTGCAGGAATGTTTTTTTTGTTAACCCAAGTACCATATCCATGATCGTTAAAACCTTTGGCAGCGCCATTCTCGGCGTGAATGCCATTACCATCAACATTGAAGTGAACGTATCTTCACAGGGAAATAATTTCTTTATCGTAGGACTACCGGATAGCGCGGTAAAAGAGAGCCAGCAACGCATCGAGTCTACTTTTCAGCATCTGGGTTTGCGGATGCCGCGCACCCGTACAGTGGTGAACATGGCCCCGGCAGATATCCGGAAGGCAGGCGCCGCCTATGACCTGGCCATTGCTATCGGCGTGCTTGCCGCCACAGGCGTAGTACCAGCCGGACCGCTGGAAAGCCTGTTGTTGATGGGCGAGCTATCTCTCGATGGCGCCTTGCATTCTATCCGCGGCGCCTTGCCTATGGCCATGCAGGCGCGTCAGGAAGGGCTCAGCGGTTTTGTACTGCCCATGCAGAATGCTCCCGAAGCCGCTATGGTAAATGGTTTGGCCGTGTACGGCATCTCGCACATCTCGGAAATGATCCGCTTCCTGCAGGAACCGGGCAGCCTCTCTCCACTGAAAGCGCCTACCAGCCAGCATTCCCTCGCTATCAAAAATAATAACGAGGTGGACTTCAGCGACGTTAAAGGGCAGCAGCATATTAAAAGGGCGCTGGAAATTGCCGCTGCCGGCGGGCACAACGTGATCCTCATCGGACCGCCCGGCGCCGGCAAAACCATGCTGGCACGGCGTTTCCCGACCATACTACCGCCGCTTACGCAGGAAGAAGCGCTGGAAACTACCAAAATACATTCTGTGGCGGGCAAGCTGCCGCAACATACTTCGCTCATTGCACAAAGGCCTTTCCGGTCGCCGCACCACACTGCCAGCGATTCCGCACTGGTAGGCGGCGGCAGCGTACCGCAGCCGGGAGAGATATCACTTGCGCATAATGGCGTACTATTCCTGGATGAGCTGCCTGAATTCCGGCGTACCGTACTGGAAGTGATGCGCCAGCCGATGGAAGAACGCAAGGTCACCATCTCGCGGGCCCGCCATGCAACCGACTTTCCGGCGAGCTTCCTGTTGCTGGCATCGATGAATCCTTGTCCCTGCGGGTATTTTAATCACCCGGAGAAGCACTGCACCTGTGCGCCCGGCATGGTGCAAAAGTATCTCAACAAGGTATCAGGGCCTTTGCTGGACCGGATAGATCTGCATGTAGAAGTAACGCCGGTGCGGTTTTCCGCATTATCATCACAACAGGAAGAAGAGAGCAGTGCGTGTATCCGTGACCGTGTGATAGCGGCACGCAGCATACAGGCGGCCAGGTTTGAACATTATCCCGGTATTTATTGCAATGCGCAGCTGTCGGCCGGGCAGCTCAAAACCTTTTGCGCCGTGGATCCCGAGAGCCTTGCCCTGCTGAAAAATGCAATGAAGAAACTGCAATTGTCTGCCCGCGCGCACGATCGCATCCTGAAGGTGAGCAGAACCATCGCCGACCTGGCGCACAGTGAGCGGATCACTGCCGCGCACATGGCGGAAGCGATACAGTACAGAAGCCTGGACCGGGAAAATTGGGGCAACTAATTTTCTGCTTCAGTTTTCTTGTAGTCTTCGCTGAGCTTCTTTTGCACATCGGCTGGCACAGGTGCATATTCTGCAAAGGCAGACCTGACCTTGGCCTTGCCTTGCGTGACGTTGCGCAGCGCGGCAAAGAGCTTGTCCAGCTCCGCTTGCGGCGTGCGGGCTTTGATCACCTGGTATCCATTTAGTGTATCCATGCCCGTTATAATGCTGCGGCGGCTCTGTAGCTCGCTCATGATATCGCCCATCATTACATCGGGGGCGGTAGCTTCGAGGTCGAACACAGGTTCCAGCAGCTGTGGCGCCGCCTGGTGGAAAGCGTCGCGGAAGGCCATCATACCGGCGATCTTGAAGGAGATATCGTTGCTGTCTACCGGGTGCATTTTGCCATCATACACGCTCACGCGGATATCGCGTACATACGATCCCGTTAGTGGGCCTTCCTGCATTTTTTCCATTACGCCTTTGAGGATGGATGGCAGGAAACGTGCATCTATAGCGCCGCCTACGATACAATTGTTGAATACCAGCTTGCCGCCCCAGCTGAGCGCGATCTCTTCTGTTTCCCGTACAGGGAAATCTTTTAGCGGGGGCATGCCTTCGTACCAGGGTTCTATTTTCATGAACACTTCCCCGAACTGGCCGGCGCCGCCGGATTGTTTCTTATGGCGGTAAGAAGCCATGGCCGGCTTCTGGATGGTTTCGCGGTAAGGTATTTTAGCGGCTGAATATTCTACCTGCATCTTGTAAATATTTTCCAGCCGCCATTTCGTGACGAGGAGGTGCAGATCGCCCTGGCCGTGGAGGATCACCTGTTTCAGTTCGCGGTTAAACTCTACTTCGAGGGTAGGGTCTTCCATGTGTATTTCGGCCAGCACTTCGCTCATCTTTTCATCATCGGCCTTGTTCCTGGCTTCGATGGCCACGCGTACTTTGGGCGCGGGGAAGTGGATGGGGTCTATCTGTCCGCGGAAGCTTTTGTCGCAGAGGGTATGGTTGGTCAGCGTATTTTTCAGTTTGAGGGTACAGCCGATATCGCCTGCCCGGAGGCGGTCTATGTTATTGCGGTTTTTGCCGTCAGCGATGAACAGTTGTGAAATGCGTTCGGTAGTATTCCCTTTTTCGTTGATAAGTTCCATGCCGGGTTTAACTTCTCCGGACATTACTTTGAAAAAGGTTAGCCGGCCGATATGTGGTTCCTGCAAGGTTTTGAACACAAAGAGGCAGGTGGGGCCGGCAGGATCGCAGGGCACTTCCTTGCCTTCTTCGGTAATGTCGGGCGGCATTTCGATGGCTGATGGCGCAACGTTGTCGATAAAGCCCATGAGGCGGCCGCTGCCCATATTATTTTTTGCGGAGAGACAGAATACAGGAAATACATCGTGTTTGAGCATGCCTATCTTGAGGCCCTGGCGCAGTTCATCTTCATCGAGATTACCTTTCTCAAAGTATTGTTCCATCAGGGTATCATCATTTTCGGCGGCTTTTTCGACGAGCTCATTGTGGAGTTGTTCGGCTCGTTCTTTTTCGTTGTCGGGGATGGGGAGTTTTTCGGGTTTTCCTCCATTTTCAGGAAAGCGGTAGAGGGTCATTTTGAGGAGATCGATGATGGCGTTGAAGCCGGGGCCTTGGTTAACGGGATACTGCATCACGGTGACAGCATTGCCCAATACCCTTCTAGCCTCGTCTACCGTTTTCGTGAAGTTCGCCTGCTCTCCGTCCAGCTGGTTTACCGCGAGGATAGTGGGTTTGCGGTATTTATCCACATAATCCCAGACGAGCTCCGTGCCTACCTCTACCCCATATTGTGCATTGAGCAGTAATATTGCAGTGTCGCATACGCGTATCGAGGAGATTACTTCACCGATAAAGTCTTCCAGACCCGGAGTATCGATGATGTTGATCTTGTAATCTCTCCATTCGGTATGCATAGAAGTGGCATACACAGAATTACCGCGCTCATACTCGATTTCGTGGTAATCGGAGATGGTATTCTTTTCCTCTACTGTTCCGCGCTTGCTGATAATACCGGCTTCAAATAACATGGTTTCAGACAGGGTTGTTTTTCCGCTCTTGGCTGCGCCTAACAGTACGATGTTTTTAATGTGTTTTTCATCATACGTTTTCATATGTGGAGAATTTATTAGGTTGAACCTATGTCACCATTTTGTCTACAAAGAACTTACTATTAAGTTACGCGTTTTTGGCCAATAGCCGAACTAGTATGTTATAACATATACTACCTTTGTTGGCAATTAGGAAAACGAAATGAAACTACTCTTACATTATCTCAAGAAATACAAATGGTTGTGTGTATGGGCGATGCTGCTGGCAACGGTGAACCAGCTCTTTTCATTACTGGACCCATGGATCTTTGGCCGTATCATTGATCAATTCGGATCGCACCCGGCCAGCACAGCCAAGACTGGCGGCGTATTCCGCCCGGAAGGCGTTTACCTGAACGGCGTATTATTGTTACTGGGCGCCGCTATCGGCGTGGCGATGGTATCGCGCATTGCGAAGGCATTTCAGGATTATTTTGTAAATGTGATCGTGCAGAAATTCGGCGCACAGGTGTATACCGACGGCCTCAAACACTCGCTGCGCCTGCCTTACCAGCAGTTTGAAGATCAACGCAGCGGCGAAACTTTGGCCATCCTGCAAAAGGTGCGCACCGACTGTGAAAAGTTCATCACCTCCTTTGTGAACGTATTATTCGTATCGCTCATCGGTGTGATCTTTGTGATCGTCTACTCCTCCACTGTGCACTGGACCTTGCCTTTCGTGTACATCATCGGCTGTGTGCTGCTGGGCCTTCTCATGAATGTGCTGAGCAAAAAGATCAAGGTGATACAAAAGACCATTGTGAAGGAAACCACGGCCCTCGCGGGTTCTACCACGGAATCGCTGCGTAACATTGAGCTGGTGAAAAGCCTTGGCCTCACCAACCAGGAGATCCGCCGCCTCAACAGCACCACTTTGAAAATACTGGTGCTGGAACTGAAGAAAGTACGCAGCATCCGCAGTATCAGTTTTGTGCAGGGCACCTTTGTGAACCTGATGCGCCAGTCGATCCTCTTCCTGCTGCTGTTCTATATCTACCGCGGCTATACGACGCTGGGGCAGCTGATGACCTTACAGCTCTATTCCTTCTTCATCTTCGGGCCTTTACAGGAGTTGGGCAATATCATCCTCAATTACCGCGAAGCGCAGGTGTCGCTGCTCAATTTCCAGGGCATCCTGAATACGCCGGTAGAAGAGCTGCCGGCACATCCGGTGAATGTGAATCATATCGATGAACTGCAATTCAAACATGTAGGCTTCAAGCACCTCACCGCCGGCACCAAAGCACTGGATAATGTGAATTTTTCCGTGAAGCTGGGCGAAACCATTGCCTTTGTGGGGCCTTCCGGTTCCGGCAAAACCACGCTGGTAAAGCTGTTGGTGGGCCTTTACAAACCAGCTGAAGGCCATATCCTCTACAATGGCGTGGATGCCAATGAAGTGGATATGGAATCCCTGCGCCACCAGGTAGGCTTTGTAACGCAGGACACGCAACTGTTTGCGGGCAGCATCAAAGAAAACCTGCTGTTCGTGAACCCTGGCGCCAGCGATGAAGAGGTAATGGATGCATTGGATAAAGCCTCCTGTTACTCGCTGCTGGCCCGCGCCGACAACGGCATTGAAACAGTGATCGGCGAAGGCGGTATTAAAATATCCGGTGGAGAGAAACAACGCCTGTCTATTGCACGCGCCTTGCTGCGCAAGCCGCGACTGATGGTATTTGACGAGGCCACTTCCGCGCTCGACTCCATCACAGAAGAAGAGATCAGCCGCACGGTGCGCGAGATCACCGCTACCCGCCAGCATATCACCGTGATGATCGCACATCGCTTGTCCACCATCATGCATGCCGACCGCATCTACGTGCTTGAAAAAGGACGTATCGTGGAAACCGGCGGCCATGCTGACCTGCTGGAAGAAAAAGGGCTTTACTACGCGATGTGGCGCCAACAGATCGGGGAACGTAAATTTGAAAATGCGTAAATTTGCCGGATGAGTACACATCAGCACAAGCGTCCGAATTATTTCCTGAGCCTTCTGACCATGAAGTGCCCGCGTTGCCGCAAAGGAGATATGTTCAAAGACCAGAACCCTTTCCATGTGAAGTTCTCGAAGATTTTCAACATGTACGAAAACTGCCCCGTATGCGGTCAGAAGTATGAACTTGAAACCGGTTTCTGGTTTGGTACCGGGTATGTAAGTTACGCGCTGTCAGTAGCTTTCAGCGTATTTAACCTGATCTGGTTCTGGTTCTTTTTCGGATTGTCGTGGAAAGATAACAGTATCTTTATCTGGTTGGGCGTGAACGGCGTGCTGCTGGTACTGATACAACCCTGGCTGATGCGGCTGTCGCGTACTATCTACCTGTATTTCTTTGTGTATTATGATGAAGATACCGCACAGTTGGAGAAACATTCTCACCAACATTAATATCTTTTCTGGTTGTAAATAGTATTTGGGGCTGTAAAAACAGCCCCTATCTTTTTCAACCAAAATCTGAACCAATGGTGGTCAGAAAATCTTTAGAGGCAAAAACCAATAAGTGCGTGCTAAACGGGAAATGCATTCATAACGTATTACGGGGCATGGTTCCCTCCACTCAACAGAGATGCTAATTAAAGTGCCGCTAAACTACTAAATACTGATATATTAAATTCGTTTATTTATATCAGTGGTAAGAAAAAAGCAATGCAAACCATTGCACGGCCATTTTCAACGAGGGTGAAATTATCTAGTTATGCTATCATCTTTCCATACCTTTATCAATAAAATAATTATTATCGTGCGATCTTACGCTATCCTGTTATCCTTTTCTATGGCGGCTCTCCTCGCTTGTAATCAGCCGGGGAAGCCCGGTGCTGCCGCATCTTCCGGGCAGGCGCCAATCAAGCAGAATGAGACCTTACGCGCTGCCATACTGCCCTTGATGAGCGGTAATACAGACAGCGCCACCTTCGGGCAGGCGGGTATCCAGGTGATGGTGCATAATCAGCCTGATTCTTTCCAGATCATCACCATCATTCAAAATGGCCGTCGCCTGATCAATCACATCAGAAAATCTGATGACCTGCTGCTGCCGAAACCCTATATCTATACGGGTCGCCAGGATACCGTGATCGGGTTCCACGACAGCCTTTCCCATAAATTCTTCGCTTACAATATCCGGCGTGGCAAGGTAAGCGCCCTTCCTGGTTTTAACGCAGCCGCCGCTCCGGATATGCGGCAACAAGACAGCATCCTTGTTTTTGTGAGATAAAAAAAATCCCGCCACTTACGCGGCGGGATTTTCTTTTTTTTATCAGATTATTTAATTGAAGTCGATCGGTATTACCAGTTTCACACTGAAATTCCTTCCCATATTAAACACCCCTGTTCTGCCGGTAATCGGGTTCACCGGTGCGTATTTCAGCCTGCTCAGGTTATTCTGGTAGGCAACATCAGTGAAGTTATTCACCGCAAAGTGAAGGGAGAATAAAGTCCGGTTCTTTTTGTTCACGAAATCGGAGCCCAGACCGGCGTTGAACAGCGTATAGCCATCGGTAGGCGTTTCCGTCTGATAGGCGGTGAACACGTCTTTCTGTGCGAAGTTCATATCCATCTGCACACCAACGTACATGTTTTGCAAGCAGCTATGGCCCACTTTCTTGAACTTGCCCCGCAGCTCCGACAACCACCTGCCTGCCGGGATATTGGGCAGATATTTCGTAGAGTCGGTAGCGTTAGTAGCAGTGGCTTTCACATAAGAAAGGGTATTCTCGAAGTGGAGCCAGTCGATCGGATGCGGGTGTATATCCAGCGACAACTCGCCACCATACAGGTTCGCATTGGTTTGCTGGTATTTGAATGCAGCAAAGCCATCCGGGTTGTCTCCTGAAGGAATGGAGTCAGTACCGGCCGCATTGAACAGTTTGCGGGAGAAGATAAAGTTGTTGATATGATTGTAAAACAGGCTCGCGGAGAGTGACACGTGTTGTGTGTTGAAGTCCACGCCGGCATCTACCTGCGTGCTTACTTCCGGCTTCAGATCGATGTTGCCGTACTCGTATTTGATAGTGCCTTCATGTACGCCATTGGCCGACAGCTCCGCAATGTTAGGCGCCCGGAAACCGCGTGCAGCATTGAGTTTCAGCGTAACGTGATCGCTGGCTTCATAAGCGAGGCCCACGCTGGCGGATACGTTATTGAAGTTGCGGTTAAATGCACCGAACTTGGCTTCGCCGGTAGTAGCCGGCTTGCCATTGGCATCCAGGAAGAGGCTTTTGCCATTTATAGAACGATTATCGAAACGTGCGCCACCGCTCAGTGTGAGCTTGTTGAACGTTTTACGTGTTACCGCAAATGCGCCGATATCAAACAGGTCATAAGCGGGGATAAGGAATTCATCGCCCTTGTTGGTATTAGTTTGCTGCATACCGTTCACGCCTACGGTAGTTTGCCAGCCATTCATTTCCGGCAGGAAATATTTCAGTGCATAGTTGAATGTTTGCAGATGCAGATACAGACCGGGTTTATCAGGATTCAGTACATCGCCATATTCACGGCGCTGGTTGAGCTGATATCCCAGGGTAAGCCCGATGCGGCCGCCATTGTTCAGGTACAGGTTATTGTCCCATACCACTTTCTGGTGGTTGATCTGCTGTTTGGGCACCATCATGCTATACGATTTGTTGTCGCTGCTGGTGGTAGGAGCATCATCCACAGTACCGTTGTTATTGAAATGTTTGATAAAGTGGCCGAGGCTATCTCTTTCTCCTTCCACGAGGCCCAGGTGCTGGTTGAAAGAAGTGAACGACAAATGGGAATACCCCCATTGTTTGTTGATGCCGATCGTAGCGCCGAAGTTAGTATTGTTGTAACGTGAGTTGAACACGTAATCGTCATACTTGTTTTTATAATCATGCGCCTGTTTCTGTGTGATGTACGCGCTCCAGCTGAAACCATTCTGGTTGCCGGCGATATCGGCATGATAGGCCATAGTACCGTTGTTGGTCATGTAGTTGGCGATCACGTTACCTTTGATCTTGCCGAGCGGTAATGGCGGCGGCGGTACGATGTTCACCACGCCTGCCAGCGCATCCGAGCCATAGATAAGGGATGCAGGCCCCTTCAGCACTTCAATTCTTCCTACATTATAATCATCTATTTCAATCCCGTGTTCATCTCCCCACTGCTGGCCTTCCTGTCTTACCTCATCTCCTACTACCACTACGCGGTTGTAACCAAGACCACGGATAAAAGGTTTGGAGATAGCCGGACCCGTAGAGAGCTGGCTTACGCCAGGTACTTTAGAGATGGCATCGATAATATTGGTAGAGATATGATCATCGAGATAATCACGACGGATGACGCTGATGGGCGTTGGGTTGGTTTTAGCGGAGGTAGCCATGTTAACGCCGGTGATCACTACTTCATTTTTTTCGATCAATGTTTCCGACAGGTTAAAATCCTGTGTGGCAGCGCCGTTGATGGTAACGGTGGCCGTATAGGCTGCATAGCCTACGAAATGCACTTCCACCACAAATTTTCCTTTTGGCAGGTTTTTGATCACGTAATTACCCTGGGCATCGGCGGCAGCGCCTACGCGTAGATCCGGCAGATATACCGTAGCGCCAGGCAAAGGCGCATGAGATGATTTATCGATCACTTTACCACTGAGGGAATTATCATAAGCACCGTCTTCCGGTAACACGCCAGCATAGGCCGCAGGCTGGATAAGCAGCAGCATGCTGCATACAGCAAATATAAATACACGCAGATATTGCATATAACAGTTTAATAGCAAAAAAAAATAGATAATACCGAACGCAAGACGCGTTCATTTAAGAAGGAACAAGGTTATACGAACAGGGCGGGAGGCGCACGGGGAGAGAGATCGCGGTGCAGTACATGCGCAGTTGCCTGGATAGGCGGCGTCATAAATACCCACACTACTTTTTGTACCGGTACAATATATTCTGTTGCAATCGGCTCATAAGGCTCCACGCCTATCTGAAGAAAATCACAATGGCGGTGATGCCCGGAAATGGCCGTCCCGTCTACTTGTTGCCAATCGTCTTCTGTATCATGATGCCCGGCGAAGCTGTGTATAAATTCCCGTGGGACCGTATTAAAAGAAAATACGCCCAGCAGGATCACTGCGAAGATCTTATGTAACCATTTTTTATACACCGAACCAAAGGTAGCGAAAAATAGCTGTTTGCAACATTGTTGCACAATATTTTATATAGATGGTGTTGTGTGGATAGATGCCGTGCGCTCCTATCTCACCTTCAACATTGGGCGCACCTGTTGTACGGGCCCATTCTGGAAGCGGGCATAATAAATACCGCTGGGCAAATAGGTTGCATCGAAGGCGATGGTATAGGTACCGGGGGCATGCACTTTATTGACCGGTACACTTACGAGGCGGCCCATGGTATCGAATATCTGTATCATTGTATTGCCGCTGCCTGTGATGTAAGTGATGGTAGTGGTAGTCGTAAAAGGGTTTGGACTGTTAACGATCAGGTGTTTGCTTTCATCGGGATTTACATCGGGAATACCGGTGATTACGCCGCAAGCCACGCCACTGATGAGCGGCAGGCGCTGATAGTCTTTCTGCAATATCTTCTGAAGATCGGCAGGCTGCACACAGAACCATTGTTCCAGGATGGAAGCATATACCGAACGGAAATCATATTGCATGGGGATGTTATCGTTTACAGAAACGGCATCCGGCAAACTGGGTGAGTTACCTAGTACGCCCTGCATCACATAATCGCCGAAGACGATCATAGGTGCGGCGGCGCCGTGGTCGGTGCCCATGCTGAAATTAGATTTGATACGGCGGCCAAATTCGGAGAAGGTCATACCTACAACTCTCCTGGAAGCCTTGAGGCCGCGGAGATCGTCCATAAAGGCTTTGATGGCATCGGATACGCCGCCGAGCAGCTGTGCGTGGTTGCCTTTGGTGGTATCGCCGGAATCGGTTTGACTGGCATGCGTATCGAAGCCGCCGGTGCTCACCATATAGAGGCGTGTTTTGAGTCCTCCTGCTACCAGTCGCGCCACGATCTTGAGTTGTTCTGCGAGATAGTTATTTGCAGGATAGGCGCCTTGCGAAGTAACCTTCATGGCCGCCTGTTTTATCGTTTGTTCGTAACTGTTAGTTTGCTTTGCAATGAGGCGGATATATTGCAATTCCTTGCCTGCTTTGGTATTCGGCACGGGGTCCATTACACCGTCGATCAGGTTGTAGAAGTCGGTAGCGCTGGTGATGGCGATGCCCATGCTGGCATTCTGTCCCTGGAATGCGGGCGATACGATGGAACCGATCTGTATCGCCAGCGGATCGGGGTTATCTGCGTTGGGATAACCATCCGGGAATCCGGGATATTGCGTATCCAGATAACGGCCGCCCCAGCCGGTGGTCAGCACCTGGTCGGAGTCGGAGCCGGTTACCCAGATATCTGTTGCACGGAAGTGGGAGAAGTTGGGCGAAGGATATCCCACACTTTGTATGATGCTGACTTTGCCGTCGTTATACAGCTGTTGCAGGCCGGTCATGGCCGGATGCAGCCCTGATTTGGTATAGTGGTCGAGGCGCAGCACTTTTCCTTGCGGTATGGCAATGTTCGTGCGTGCGGCCTGGTATTTATCGTACACATCCAGCGGTATCACCATGTTGAGGCCATCGTTACCACCGGTGAGTTGTATCATTACCAGCACATGATCGTTGTCGGCCGCGGCGCCGCTAAGGGCGGCGAGCAGCGGCGAGGTACCAAATGCCTTGATAGAAAAACCGTTGATCAAGGTTGGCAATATGGCTGCAGGCGCGGTATATTTCAGGAAGTCTCTTCTTTTCATATAAGGTATTTCAACGGTCAGGATAATTGGTATTCCGACAGGTCCATGATGTATTTGTACAATGCCTGCAAACGCAGGTGTACGTTGTTTTTCAGCTGGGCGTCGTTAGGTGATGCTTTCCACGCGTTCCAGGCGTTGGACCAATAGTAATCGCTATTGGGGCTTTGCCCGGTTAGCAGGATGGTGTTTTTAAGAAAATCCCTTACGTTATCGGACACGCCTACACGATAAAGTATATCCAGCGAATCTTTTACGAGCGTAACGGGATTAGCGGGATCGGAGAGTTTGTCTGCAAATGCGAGCGGATCGATGTGCACGCCGCTGTAGCCGGCATCGCTGATGAGGGCATCGCTGAGGCGGTTGCGTTTGGGTAAAGTGTCTGTATTGATCCACAGCTCATGGTACGATGGTTCCTGGTAGTAGGCGGCCCAGCCGGCTACCAGCGGCGGATCGCCCAGATCCTGTAACATAGAGCTGGCGCGGTTATGCAGGTTGCCCCACTGACTGTATTGCGTGGTATAGTCCGTTGCGAATTGCACATCGTATTCGCGGCAGATGCCTACGCAGAAGTCGGCCGGACTTTTTATCAGGCAGGCCATATTGAGCGGGTCAAAGAAATGTTCGCTGGTGAAAAGTGCGTTCAGCGTGGTTTTGATATCGTATCCGCTGCTGCGGAAAATATCTGCCAGCGGGGAGATCACGTTTTGTTCCGTAGCGGCGTCGATATCATAGTATACGAAGAAGCGGTATAGTTTGCGGCAGATGAACTTGGCCACTTCCGGTTGTGCGAAGATGATATTCAGCAGGTCATCCAGTTCGGTAGCGCCATCGGGGCCGGTTTTGCCGGTGATCACTTTATTCGAATAAAAGGCGGAGAACTGTTTATTGGTGATGTCGTGCTGGGTGGTATTGAAGAAGCTGACGATGTTGTTTTTGTCTACCCGGTAGCCGGTGAGCACGCGTGCGGTGGCTTTTACATCATCTTCAGTGTAGTGTGAGTCGGGGCCTTTGCCTACGGTGAACAGTTCGTGCAGTTCACGAGCATAGTTTTCGTCGGCGGCTTGTTTTGAGTTGAGATACCCGTTGAGATACACCAGCATGGCGGGGTCCAGGGTCACTGCTTTGGTGAGTGCCTTGAAGTTGCCCAATGCGTTCTGACGCAGGGTAAGGTTATATTGATAGATGAACCGGCTATCTCTCACCATGCTTGTTTCCGTTACAAAGTGATTATGCCAGAAGAGCACCATTTTTTCGTGTATGCTTGTCCGTTGGTTGATCATCTGTCCGGTCCACCAGGCTTTGTAGGAGTTGATCCTTTTTGCTTCGAGCATATCGTTGCCTTGAGGCGCTCTGACCCAGGTGGCGCCGGTGGCGACGCCGGTATCGTCGATGCCATAGTTGTTGACGGGGGGCGCGGGATCTGCTTGCGGGGTGAGGAGGGTATCCACTACCTGTTGCATGCCCATGCCTTTGAGGGCGTTGATATCTTTCGGTGCGGCGCCGAACATGGTTCGTTTAAGCAGGTGTATGAGCTGTGTGGCGCCCCATGTTCCGGTGAAGGGGTTGAGTCCTGTGGAGGTACGGGCGACGGTGGTGCTGTTCCGCTGTGGGCGGGCTGGCGATAAGGTCAGGAATTGTCTGCGATCCATAAACAACGATATGGTTGATCGGCGAGCTTGCCGGTTTATTAGACAGCAAATTAGTAAAAAGTTTAATTTAATAAGATTAAATTATAGGAAATAAATTATCAAAATGATACGATCATTATCTATTTGATAGAGGAAATATCAAATAGGTAAGAATGTAAATATCAGTGGTTTATATCAAATTGATCTTTTTATTTTACGAGATATCAACTATATTTGGGATTATTATTTAACTGGGGTAAGTTTTACAAAAATAAAAAGGCTGCCATGGAATTTTGCGCCTCCCAGCAGCCCTTTTGGTTTCGGGAAGCTATACCCCCCAAAAATTTTTAAAATGAAATGTCGTAAAAAAAGTTGGCGGCACCTTTTCAGGGCGACCGCAAAAATTGGCAAGTTTATCTCCATCCATCTCTATTATCGCAAATCGATGGAGTAGCATTACGCTTATGATGTTGATCCCTGGGCCTTCACCCGGGGATCATCCCCACATGCCATCGCACGGTAAAATATCTTCTCAGCGGTGCGAGAATTTACAGATCAAATCGATAAATTTGTTTTCATTGACCCGTACTCTTTTACAAATATAGAAAAGTATTTGTGAAAAGTCAAGATTATGACATTTTATTTTATTCTATCATGCCCAAAAACCCAAAAAAGACTAAGTCCGAAAACAAAATAAGGACGGAAATAGGAGTCATATTAGTTAAAATAAAGGATGGATTAAAGTGGCAGCAGAAAGACATTGTGGCAAAACTGGGGTTTAGTGCGGAAGAGCGCAGTAAATACTATTCTTATGAAGGTGCTGTGAATGCTCCTGTTACTTTTTTTGAAAAGTACAAAACATCAATTGGCATTGACTTGCTATTGAGTAAAGAGAAGGGGCGGCTTATTGTTACAGACCCCACGAAGTTTACGCCTGAGGAACGAGATATACTTTTCAAAAAGCTGAATGCAGTCTATAATGGAATCCCGATATATGACATGAAAGTAACGGCCGGCACTACTTCTCTGATTCATGATGAGGCGCACGATATGCCCTCGCAGATCATTCAGGTATCGAAGTTTGAAGGCAGTGCATTTGGGTTGAAAGTTGATGGCGACAGTATGTATCCGGAAATCAAATCTGGGGATTTCGTATTCTTTAGCAAGCAGCTATCACCTAAAGATATTAAGACACAAGGTTTTTATCTGGTAATTACTTCAGAAATGGCTGCAGTAAAAAAGGTATTTATCGACAAACGTTCCAAAGAACATGTTTTATTGCGCTCGATTAACCCCGGCTTCGCGGAAGTACGACTGGAAGCAGCGCAAATCGTCCGGCTCCACAAGGTGATGGGTTTTTTAAGAGAGGAAAAAAATTTTGACTTTACTGCATAAAAAAACCGGGAATCCATCCCGGTCTTTTTATTTATCGCAAACAAAATACTAATCAATATTCTCTATAACGCCGGCAATGCCCTGCCCGCCGCCTACGCAGGCCGTAACGATGCCGTATTTTTTATGAAGGCGTTTCATATCACCCAACAATTGTACGGTGAGTTTAGCGCCAGTGCATCCCAGCGGATGCCCCAATGCGATCGCACCACCATTGATATTCACGATATCGGGATTGATGCCTAACTCGCGGATCACAGCAATAGACTGTGAAGCGAAAGCCTCGTTAAGTTCTACGAGATCGATGTCCTGTAAGGTTTTACCGGCTCTCTTCAAAGCCTTGGGCACAGCAGCTACCGGGCCGATACCCATAATACGCGGATGTACGCCGGCGGATACGCAGGATACCAATCGGCCGATTGGTTTAAGGCCGAGGTCTTTGATCATCCTTTCACTCATCACGATCACAAAAGCAGCGCCATCGGAGGTTTGAGAAGAGTTGCCCGCTGTTACAGTACCATTGGCAGCGAACACGGGCTTCAGTTTACTGAGCGCTTCGAGCGAGGTGTCTGCACGTGGTCCTTCGTCGGTATCAACAATGTAATTACGTTTTTGCTTTTTGCCTTTGTCATCTACATATACTTCTTCAATATTGATAGGCAGTATACCGGATTTAAAATAGCCGTTCTGGATCGCGTTCAGTGCTTTCTGATGGGATTTATAAGAGAACTCATCCTGGTCCTGGCGGCTTACTTTGAATTCGTTGGCCACTGCTTCAGCGGTGAGTCCCATACCGATGTAATAGTCGGGATTGGTGCTGGCAACAGTATAGTTGGGTACTGTTTTCCAGCCGGCAACGGGTACCATGCTCATACTTTCGGTGCCGCCGGCGATGATACAATCGGCCATGCCGGTCTGTATCTTGGCGGTAGCGATCGCGATGGTTTCCAGGCCGGAGGCGCAATAGCGGTTGACGGTCATACCTGGCACATCGATGCCCAGCGCTCTTACAGATATCATGCGACCTATTTGCAGTCCCTGTTCGGCTTCCGGCACAGCATTCCCCACGATGAGGTCATCGACCTGTTTGGGATCCAGCTGTGGTACGGATTTGAGCAATCCGGTGATCACATCCACGGCGAGATCATCGGGCCTGTAAAAACGAAATCCTCCCCTTTTTGACTTACCTACCGCAGTGCGGTAACCGGCTACTATATACGCGTCTTGCATCGGACTAAAATTTTATGGTGACGGAGCAGATTTTTTGCACAAATCCACCCTTCTATCAAATTTAAAAAAATTAAGCACACGAATATTCAGGATAAGCATTAAATTTGCCGTCACGTTTTTAACAAAGTGAAGACTCTGTAGCTCAGTTGGTAGAGCAGCTGACTCTTAATCAGCGGGTCTAGGGTTCGAGTCCCTACAGGGTCACCTTCTTGGGGCGTTTCAATTTTTTTATTGGAACGTCCTTTTTGTTGCTACAAACTCTTGTATCGTCATGCAAAGAATTGGAGGAGAAGTTGCTACCTTGCACAAAATTATTCCAATGAAAGCCTATTTGAAAACAGTGCTTATCACATTACTGCTTTTCTCTTTTAACGACAGCATTTTTGGACAAACCGATAATATTGATGTTTTTATACAAAACCAAATGCGGCAACGTAGAATCCCGGGGTTGCAACTGGCAATTGTAAGACATGGGAAAATTATAAAGACAGGCAATTATGGGTTGGCCAACCTACAGGATTCAATTCCTGTAAGTGATAAAACTGTTTTTACAATTAATTCCATTACTAAAGCATTTGTTGGTGTTGCAATTGTGCAATTAATGGAAGCCGGAAAATTAAGGTTGGATGCACCTATCTCTCAATACCTGACAAATATTCCTGATGCATGGAAACCTGTAACAGTTAGGCAACTTCTGTCCCATACATCTGGTATTCCTGATATTGTAAATGAGGAGGAATCAGTTCTAATAAATGATGATCCGGAGGAAGCATGGAAAATGGTCACTCAGATGCCGAACGAATTTAACTCCGGTGAAAAATTCAGTTACAATCAAACCAATTATTTATTGCTTGGTCATATTATCAATAGTTTAAGTGGTATACCATTCCAGGAGTTTATTACCAGGGAACAATTAAAAAAAGTTGGCATGCCGAAAACGATGGCATCCGGTTTTGGTGCTACAAAAGCTGTCATAGTACATTCTGCCTGTAGTTATCAATATCGCAAAGGGGTGCTTAGCAATATGTTTTTTTCGTTTCCTCCTTTTCTGCAAACGGCTGCCGGTATGAGTTCAACAGCTACAGAACTTGCCAATTGGGTGATTGCCTTGCAAAGCATGAAATTATTAAAACAATCATCAAGTCTTAAGGAGCTTTGGGCACCTGCAATTTTAAATAATGGAACGACAGGAGGTTTCAGTCGTTTAATAAATGGATATGCTGCCGGTTGGCCAGTTATTAAGAGAACAAGTCACCCGGCACTTGCACCTGTAGGAGGCAATCGTTCAGCGATATTTGTATATCCGAATGACGATCTTACTATCGTCATACTTACCAATCTCTCAGGCGCTTTTCCAGATAGTTTCATTGATGAACTAGCCGGATTTTTTATCCCGGATATCATGAAATCATCTGATACTGCCAATAATTAGTCAATATATTTTCCAGATTTGCCGTCACACAATGGGATAAAGTCAATGGAAAGACCTGTCCCATTTTTATTTTGTTAGAATGAGATTATCCTTTATGACGAGATTAATACATTTTTTCAACATAAAAACAGTTGATGTAACCGTTATACCCACCTATTACTTTGGAAAAGAACCTCAAAGTCATCTTTGAATTTGAGCAAATCAAAATCCTTAATTTTCTTAACTTTTCTGATAATCTCCAATGAATTGAGGATATCTTCAGCCAATATTGATTTAACGTCGTCGGCATTGGAATACCGCTCATAATTCAGTTTTAAATCATAAGTAAGGCTTTTACCCTCTCTTGTCACCTCTACACTTCTGTGTACGTAAGTAATAGTTTCCTCTTTATAATTGGGGCGTCTTGATTTGAAGAATTGCTCATACTTTGGGTGCAGACAAACAATACTGATATATAGGAAATATAAATCGTCTCCATATGACTGGCGCTCGAAAGTATCAGCCAGCAGCATACGAAGTTCATCAAGGATCTCAAATTTTTTGTCAACTTCAATCGAAGTATCTAAAGAAATGTAAATCTGCATAAAGTAGCTGCAAGGTAACAACTTTTAATCCGTCAAGAATAAGTTTCTATTCATTTTCACTATCCTATCGCTTTCAAAAAACAAAACCCAACACAATGTTGGGTTTTGTTCTTAATAGCTTTGACAGTTTTAACCATTATCATCAAAATCATTTCCCCTTCTCCACCCTGTCAAAAAATTCATTTTGCAATTCGAGGGTTTTGGTATCTGCCTTCACTTCTTTGAGCGCTTTAATGAACTGTGCTATTTCATGGTCTGTGATAAACTTTCCTAATTCATCATTTGATTTTGAGGCGTCGCCTGCGTAATGGTTAGGATAAGATGAATACCACCATATTGGGGTGTACAGTCCTGATAAATGAGATCGTTGCTGGTTTTCGCCATTCTCGCCGGAGGCTCGCTGCAGCCGCATCAGATCCGGGCGGTAATGAAGCAAGATGGATGCTTCGCTCTCTCCTCCATGCAGATCGCCGGGCATGCTGCTTACATGTTTTTTCTGGTATTCCTGGTTGTAGTCGGGGTCGTTTTCCGGCCGGTATAAATAAACTGCATAGTCATGGCGCTTATTGAGTAAGCCTTGCATAAAGAATTCCAAGAACTCGGGATTACCGCCATGTCCGTTGAGGATGATGATCTTGTTGAAACCGTTGCGTGCTATCTCATCGCAGGTAGCTTCCAATAGTTCGAGTATCAGTTTATTGGGAAGAGAGAAAGTGCCAGGTTGGTGCCGGGCTTCATTGATCTGGCCATAAAAATAATCCGGAAAAACCACGGCATATTCCTGTTTTACAGCGCGGGCAGCCCATTCACGCACATGGATCAGATCCGTGCCAATAGGTGAATGCAGGCCATGCTTTTCAAGGATGCCTATCGGCAAAATACAGGTTCTTGAAGACTTTTGTAATGCTGCCGGAAAATCGCTGGCCACTAATTCGTCCCAGCGGGCGGGTATTTCCTGGGCAGGCAGGTAGTTGGAATAAAATAACGCAGCAAGTGCCAATAAATATCTTTTCATATGCTTTGGTTAAATAATTTTTTTCATTTCCTACCGTAAAACTATTACACAGATATCTATGAAAACAATGAATTAATTTTGAATTATCAATCTAATTCGCTCATGTTAAATATCAATTTGCATCACCTGACAGTGATCAGCGCTATTGAAAAGGAAGGCTCTATGACCCGCGCAGCTGAAAAGCTTTACATCTCTCAATCTGCCCTGAGCCACCACGTTCAGGAATTAGAAAAGAAAATAGGCGCTAAAGTTTTTGAAAGAAAGAGCAAGAAACTATACCTCACACCCATTGGCAGAAAAATGATCAATAGCGCTACCGTTGTGCTGGCGGAACTTCAAAAACTCGAGCAGGAAATCCAGTCTTTAAAGACTGGCGAGAGTGGAACGATCCACATCAGCACGGAATGCTATACTACTTACAATTGGCTGCCCAGGCTGGTCAAGAAATACAACCAGATCAGTCCTGCCGTAACAGTACAGATCATGGACGGCGCTACCCGGAGCCCTTTGTCTCATTTGCAAAATGGAAGCCTGGACCTGGCCTTGGTGAGCAGACTTGCAAAGCAGCCCTTGCACGATAACCCTTCGTTCAAATATACGCCGGTTTTTCAGGATGAACTGGTAGTTATTGTCAGTAAAGAAAATCCACTCTCAAAGCAAAAGCAGATATACCCAGTGGATTTCAGGGAACAAACATTGATTACTTATGATGTAGAAGATAATGACCTGATCGAAAATGTCCTGAAACCCAACAGGGCCGCGCCTGCCAGGGTAATAAAAATGCCTTTGACAGAGGTCATACTGGAAATGGTTAAATTAAATCTCGGAATTGCAGTGATGGCAAAATGGCTCATTGCGCCTCTATTGAACAATGATTTAAAAATGATTCCTTTTAAAGATGATTTCTCGAAAAGGTGCTGGTGCCTGGTTACGCTTCCTCATCAAAACAGGCTTCAAAAAGACTTTATAGCATTTGCGCTGAAAGAACTGCCGAACATGATGTAGCGCTATTCTCCACAAGCGCCATAAATATTTCCCATTATCGCAGTGAAACATCCTAACATCAAAAAAAATTCCTAGATTAGTAAACAGTAGCAATTCATGATCCCTCAAATGCTTAACCCATGAAAGCTAAAACCCGCTTGCTGCTTCTCCCTGCAATAACAAGCCAAAATATTGCTGAACAACCACTCCATGGCATTGCACTCCACGCTAAAGACAGGAGAGGACCATCTATTAAATATTATCCGTTATGAAAAAAGACATCACACCCAAAAAACTGCATCTGGCAAAGATCAAAATTGCCAACCTTAGTAAACCCCAACAGAAAGGAGCGGTTTGCCTGACATCCCTCGCGCAGACCACCTGCCCTGGTTGCCGGATTACACTGCTTTGCTTCTGATAGCAATGTAATAAACAATGTCAAAGGCCAGGCCTTTGACATTGTTTATAATAATGTAAGGAATCCTATCATTAAGGTTACATATGCTCTTTTCCCCACAACCTCATCGCGTCGATGATCGGTAACAGGCTGTTGCCGTATGCTGTCATCTTGTATTCCACTCTCGGCGGCACCTCTGCATACACGATCCTTTCAATAACGCCGTCTGCTTCCAGCTCACGCAGCTGATTGCTGATGGTTTGCTTGCTGGCCTCCGGAATCGCTTTCTGCATCAGGCTATAGCGGTTGATATGATTGCAGATCAGATGTATGATCACCGGTTTCCATTTGCCACCAATGATATTCATACAAAAGGTTACCGCACAATTGGTAGGGTTGAAGTTCTTCGTCTTTCTCACGCCTGTATTTCCCATTAGTCTACAATTTTTGACTATCCCAATAAATCTGGTCTTTCATGCAATGCTAGGTCTAAAAGAGAAATTTGCCAACAAATTTTTTCTATATGACAAAGGTCTTTCATGCCGATCACGCCAATGTATTTGTGATTAACGACGGTACCGTATTGTATAACAACGATTGCTTTGCGCCGGGTATTTCCCGTGCTGCCCTCACAGATCTACGTTGCGGCCACCATGCAAATGAGGAACACTTTACACTTACACACAATATCCTGTTGCTGGCATTGCAGGATCGCGTAGTATTGATCGATGCAGGCAATGGCCACACCGCTTTACCCGGCGCCGGCCAGCTTTCCAACAACCTGATGGCGGCGGGTTTCCAGCCGGATGATGTAACCGACATCGTGCTTACGCATGCACACCCGGATCATATCGATGGCCTCATCGATGCCAGGCAACAACTGGTTTTTCCCAAGGCTGCTATCCACCTGGCTAAAGAAGAATATGCATTCTGGCACGCTGAAAATCCGGATTTCTCCAAAAGCAAAAATACGCTGCCGGCGCTGAAATCGCTACAGCAGCACATCTGCGGCACACTCGCCCTGGTGCAGCACCGCCTGCAATTGTTTGATGGTCAAACGCCGCTTTTCGATTTCCTGCTACCCATAGCCGCTCCCGGTCATACGCCGGGCCATTACCTGTTTGAGATCACTACTGCCAGCGAAAGTTTTATTCACATGGGAGATATTTGTCATGAAGCGCTGGTGCTGTTTGCACAACCGGAATGGGGCACTGTTTTCGATATCGATTTTACGTTCGCCGCGCAAACGCGGCGCAAGGTATTGGATGATCTTGCTCAATCGCAGCAACTGGTATTTGGCTATCATCTGCCATGGCCGGGCTTTGGGCATGTTGTCAAGGAAAATGATAGGTTCGCATGGAGATGAGATTGTCCCGTCTTCCCCTTGTATTTGTCTTTATCTCCCCGCTCCTGTTGTATCTTTTCGGGGTAAGTTTATATAGAAAAACTTGTAACATGGAGAAGTACAAAATTGAGCGGGACCTGCACCTCTTTTATGTAAAGGCCTCCTCCTTCCCGATGGGCGTGGGCGCCGCTTTCCAGCAACTGCACGCATTAATTCCAGATGCAGGCAAGCGAACTGCCTACGGCATCTCCCACCCTGACGGTCCCCAGGGCATCGTCTACAAAGCCGCGGTGGAAGAGGCTTTCCCGGGAGAAGGCGCAGAAAAAGGCTGCGAAACATTCCTCGTTAAAAAAGGCGAATACCTCAGCGAAGTACTCACCGACTGGAAAAAAGATGAAAGCAGCGTTGGCAGAACATTCCAGGAACTACTAAGACAATCTGAAACTGGCCCCGGCGGTTATTGTCTTGAAATCTATTCTAACCCCACAGATGTACGTTGCCTGGTAGTACCTACTGCCTGAAAAATGGCCACTGGAAAGGATGACAGCCCCCCGGACTGTCATCCTTTTTATTGCTGATCCGGCATGATCATCAAACAAACACTCACCACTCCCAACAATAATATACTGAAAAGCATGGTAGCCTTATAAGCCAGCACATAATCCTGTAATACCGGCGCATGGCCCGTAAAATAAAAAAACACGCCGCCCACTATCCCGGCGCCCAATGCAATGGCCGATTGCTGCGCCGTGTAATATGTTCCGGAAGCCGCCCCTGCATATTGATGCGGGATGCCTTTCAAAGACCACGCCAGCAGCGAAGGCAGCACAGATCCACATCCCAGGCCGTAACAGAAAAGTATGCTGTAAAATGAAAGCGGACTCGCCAACGGCGTAGTGAGAAAAAGAATATGCAGGAGTAAGGAGATCATCATGATGAAGATGCCCGCCTGTAATACCTTCTTCCCGAATACAGGGATTAATTTTACGGAGATGACCGAAGCGATCACATAGCCGATGCCCTGCGATACAAAGTAGACGCCGGTTGTAGCCGAATGTACTTCCAATGCATCCTGAAAAAATACGCCGCTGACGAGGAAATAAGATTCCTGTACCAGGAAGTAAAAAATAGTAGCGTACAATCCGATCTTGAAGTCGCGGAAGCAAAACAGTCCTGCATCTATCAACGGTTCCATGTTGCGGGCGCGCTTCCGGCGCTGATCACGGGCGAAGATAAAGAACAGTGCAAACGATACCAGTAATAGCGCGATACTCCACGCAGGCCATCCCAGTTCGCGGCCCTGTATCACCGGGAAGATGAGACAGAACAAGGCCGGTGCAAGAATAGCCACGCCGCCGTAATCGAACCCTTGTAAAGTGTTACGCGGTGTTTCCTTCAAAAACAACGCAGCCGCCGCCAGTGCGATGATCCCCAGGGGCAGGTTGATAAAAAATATCAGCCGCCATCCTGCTATGGCGAAATGCGTATCCGGCAGGAGGCCGCCGAGGAACTGGCCGATAACAGAAGCCGATCCCGCAATGATACCGTATATGCCAATCGCTTTCATGCGCTCCTTCGCATCCGGAAACAACACCTGTATGTACGATACCCCTTGCGGCGTCATCAACGCGGCGCTGGTACCCTGGAAGAACCGCGCTACATTCAGTTGCAGGCCCGATTGCGCCAATCCGCAAAATGCAGAGCTGAGGGTAAACAGCAGCATGCCGACCATGAATATTTTCTTTCTGCCGTAATAATCACCCAGCCGGCCACCCGTGATGAGCAAACAGGCATATCCCAACAAGTAAATAGCCACTACCAACTGCAACTGGCTGTTGGCGCCATTCAGCCCCCGCTTGATGGCCGGCAATGCCACATTCACGATAAAGATGTCAATCACTGCAAGGAAAATAGCCGATGACACGATCAGCATGGACAGCCATCTTGAAGTATTATATCTCATATAGAGTACTCTATCTATTTTTAAACAAAAAAATTTAGCGCGTGAGATCGAGGAACTGGCGTACCAACAGCGCAACGGTATCCGGCGCATCTTCGAGGCTGTAGTGGCCCACTCCCGGCAACTCATAAGCTTTGCCAGCGGGAAAAGCGGCATGGAACAGCGGCAGGAAATGCTTTGCATGTAAGGTTTTATCTGCCGCGCCCCAGAGCGCGAGCGCCGGCAGCCGGGAAAGTTGTATCCTGGCGGCTTCAGATGGAGTTTCAAAAATATGCTTTCCTGTGGCGAAGCCTTTGGCCCAGCCGGTTACGCCGCGGCAATCTTCCGGTGTGGCAAATGGCCGCCGCCAGGCTTCCAGCCATAGTGGCGTGATCAGCTCACGGCGTTCAAAACCGTTGAGTACAAGCGTGCTTAAAATGCTGTAGTGGCTTTCATTCAGCACTGTTTCCAGTCGCCCTTCCTTTTCCGCCTGCATCACCCATTGGAACCAGGGCGAGGCGGCTACATTCGCCTGGATAGCGGCCGCCAAAGCCTCCTGGCCGAGGGGAGCCGGCGCATTGATAAAGACCAGCCGGGAGATGCGTTCCGGATGCCGCGCCGCCAGGCCCATGCCCACCGGCCCGCCGAAATCATGCATCACCAGCGTGATATTGCGCAGGTCCAGCGCTAGTACCAGCTGCTCAATGTTGTGGATATGATCCTGCAACCAATAGCTGCGGTTGGCAGGCGTTTCGCTTTTGCCAAAGCCCATATGGTCCGGTACGATGAAGCGGTAGCTATTGGAAAGGCGCGTAACAAGATGCCTGAAAAGATAGCCCCAGGTGGGTTCTCCATGCAAGCAAAGCAATAGCGGGCCCTCGCCTTCATCGATGTAATGCATGTTAAATCCCGCTGCATCCGTCATGTGCGGCGCGAAAGGAAAAGTTCCTTCAAAGGTTTCATTGAATGATATCATAGCTGAAAATTTAATGCAATGGCTTCCCATGCCGCTAGTATAGCAGCTTCGCAGGAAATAGATAGATAACTCTATTTCTTTTAATTTAAAAAAATTTAGCTGACCACTTTCTTGATGAATTTTTTGATCTGCTCCAAAGGCTGCACACTGCGGGTAACGGTGGAATTAACATTGGCGCCTTCTGTCATCAGGAAAAAACTCTCGGCCAGCAGTTTCTTGTCCCATAAGTCTTCGCATTTCGCCTGCTTGAAGAGCGGCAGCA
Source organism: Chitinophaga vietnamensis (assembly GCF_902167635.1). Classification (GTDB taxonomy): domain Bacteria; phylum Bacteroidota; class Bacteroidia; order Chitinophagales; family Chitinophagaceae; genus Chitinophaga; species Chitinophaga vietnamensis. Next base: position 406,287 of record NZ_CABHMS010000001.1, on the reverse strand, counting down.
GCCAGCTATAGTGTCGTTTCTTGTTTTCTTCCACCACCTTCCTCAGCTCCGGATCATGCGTACCTACTTCCGAAATAATATTCGTAAAGGGGCAACCATTAAAGTTGAATTTCTTTTGCTGGTCGATACGGAAATCCACATAGCGCAAAATACGCTCCCGCGGAGAGTCGGCGCTGGCGCTGAATGCCGCCAGCTCCTCGAAGAACTCGGCTTCCTTCCGTTCGAGATAAGCCATCAGCAGATCATTTTTGGAAGGAAAGTGATTGTACAAAGACCCGATCGCGATGTCTGCTTCCGCGATGATCTGGTTAATACCGGTTTGATGATATCCCTGCCGGTAGAACAGGTCAGCCGCCACATGCATGATCCTGTCCCGCACTTTCATTTTTCCTGGCATACGTGATTATTTTTTACAAAAATAGAGAACTCTATCTAATTTCAAAAAAATATAAATTATCCTATCTTCGAAAAAAATTTCTTCATGACACCTGCATTGCCGGACTGGTACCACCGCCTCATGAAAAAATATCCGGTGATAACACCGGAAGAATGGCAATTACTCGACACTTTCGCCACTGTGAAACATATCAGGAAAGGCGACGCCTTTCTGCGCTACGGCAAAGTGGCCCGCTACAGCGCCTTTGTGTTGTCTGGCCTGTTCAAATTCGCGATACTGGATGAAGAAGGCAATGAAAAGATCGTGAAGTTCGGCTTCCCGGACGATTTCCTTGCCAACTGCGAAAGCTATCATAAAAAAGCGCCGAGCGCCGTGAGCATCATCGCGATGGAAGACGCCGCCGTACTGCGTATCAACATCAAAAAACTGCAACCTTTATACTCGCTGCACACCAATCTCTTCCACATGAACCTGCAACTTTACCAGGAGCTGCTGGAACAAATGGCGGAACATCAGTATATCCTCTCTCTGAAAAGTCCTTTACAACGCTATAAGTTTTTGCTGGAGCAGCGCCCGGCCATCATTCAAAAAATATCACTCACCAACATCGCGCGATATCTGTATACCAGCCGCGAAGCCTTGAGCAGAGCGCGTTTATACCTGCTGGACCGCAACCGTAATTATTGTGACTGAGATCACGGCCCGTGCAAGACGGAGCCAATAGCTTTGCGTCAAAAACGATATGAAGCCAAACATGATCTTGCTCCACGGCCTTTTCGGAGGCCTCAGTAACTGGAAAGGAGTAACATCGCATTTTCAGTCAGACTATGAGATCCATATTCCGCCATTGCCCTTATTCGATCAGCACAAAGAAGACAATCTTGATTACCTGGTACGTTTCCTTGAAAATTATATACAGCAACATCAGCTGCGGGATATAGTGCTGGTGGGCAATTCACTCGGCGGCCACGTGGCCATATTGTATGCGCACCGGCATCCGGCGCAGGTGAGGCGCCTGGTGCTGAGCGGCAGTTCCGGTCTCTACGAAAACACCAGTATGGGCAGTTATCCCAAACGTGGCAACTATGCCTATATCAAAGAAAGGGTCGCCTATACCTTCTATGATCCCGCCGTGGCCACAGCATCCTTGGTGGCAGAGGTTTTCAGCATCACCACCGACGCACGCAAATGTTACAGCGTAGTGCGTATGGCGAAATCGGCGCAACGTAATCATGTAGGAAAACTGCTGCCGGAGATACCGGTAAAAACATTGTTGATATGGGGAGAAGATGACAAGATCTCGCCGCCGGAAGTAGCGCACGAATTTGCGGAGCTGCTTCCGGATGCGAGCCTGGTAATGTTGCCGCAATGCGGCCATGCGCCGATGATGGAACGGCCGGAGGAGTTTAACGTTGCGTTAGCCGCTTTTCTGTAAGCGGTTTTACAGGATATCCCGAATAATCCGATATTGCGGTCAGGAAAAGAGAAAAAAAATTTTGAAGCAGCTGTCCAATTTGATAAAGTCCGGTACTTATTACAGTGAAACATCTCATTGACAACAACAAAAATGAATGACCATGAAAGAATTTATGTTATTATTCAGACAACCGGATTACGATTACAGCAAGGCATCTCCCAATGAAATGCAGGCGCTGAAGCAGAAGTGGCAGGATTGGGTAGGCAGTATCGCGGCACAGGACAAGCTCGTGAAAACCGGCAGCCGACTGGCATTTGAAGGCAAGGTATTGCGTGCAGGCGGCGTGATCACCGACGGTCCTTTCGTAGAGATACGCGAGCAGCTGGGCAGCTTCCTCGTGGTGAGGGCCGAAAACATTGACGAGGCCACCACGCTGGCCCATGGCTGCCCTGCGCTGGATGCCAATGGCAGCGTAGAGATCCGTCCCATCATCGGATAATATCAATCAACAAAAAATGCTGGTCCTGCTGCTGCATCCGCAAAGGCAGGACCTGTTTGCGCTATATGGAACAAGTATCATTGAAACAACTCTTCCAACAGGAGTTTTCCAAAATGGTGGCCGTGATCAGTAAGCTGTTCGGGCTGCAACATATCGAGATCGCAGAGGATATTGTCAGCGAAACATTTCTGCTGGCGGCGGAAACATGGGGTATCAAAGGCGTTCCGGCCAATCCCGCTGCCTGGCTGTACACCGTAGCCAAACAAAAAACCTTGTACCATTTCAAAAGAAATAAAATATTCGAGCAGAAAGTAACGCCCGCATTGGCAACCGGCCAGGAGAAAACTGAAGCGGCGGCCGATTTCGATTTCACGCCACAGCATATCAAAGACAGCCAGCTGCAAATGCTTTTCGCCATCTGCACGCCATCTATCGCCAGCGAGGCGCAGATAGGCCTGGCCTTGCGCATCCTTTGCGGCTTTGGCATCGACGAAATTGCAGAGGCCTTTCTCTCCAACAAAGAGACGATCAACAAAAGACTTTTCCGCGCGAAAGAAAAACTGCGTGCGGAAAATGTGAAGATGGAATTGCCGCCGGAGAACGAGATCAGCAAACGGCTCGACAACGTGCTGCTCATCATCTACCTGCTTTTCAGCGAAGGGTATTATTCCAAAACGCAAAACGAGATACTGCGCCAGGACCTTTGCCTGGAGGCGCTCCGCCTCGGCCTGATGCTCACGCAATACGACAAAACCAATCTTCCTAAAACCAATGCGCTCATCGCGCTCATGTGTTTCCATGCATCACGGTTCAATGCCCGCGCCTCCGGTGAAAGCGCAATGGTGCTCTACGACCAGCAGGATGAACATCTCTGGGATACCGCACTGATACAGCAAGGCAATCATTTCCTGGCGCTGTCTGCCCAGGGTGAAGAGCTCAGCTCCTATCATCTCGAAGCCAAGATCGCCTTCTGGCATTGCATCAAAGAAGATACGGCAGAGAAGTGGAAAAGCATCCTCTCCTTGTATGATCAGCTGATGCTCATCAATTATTCACCAAGCGTGGCGCTCAACAGGGCCTTTGCACTGTACAAGGCAGTTGGTCCGGAAGCCGCACTGGCAGCAGCCGAGGAGCTACAACTACATAATAATCATTTCTATTTCCTGTTATTGGGAACACTCTATCAGCATACAGATCCGCAAAAAGCCAGGGCACATTTCGAGCAGGCCTATGCGCTCGCCAAAACACAGGCGGAGAAACAGAGCATCCGCGAAAAGCTGGATCAGTTCTCTTAAAAAAAATTTTCCGGCAACTGTCCAATTTTGTCTTTCCTGGTTCTTATTGTGATGTAAACAATGATCATCTACAATAAAAACTGTTATATGAAAGCAACTATCATCAAACGCGTCGTTTATTGGATCGCTACTGCACTGGTAGCCTGGGAAATGGCGCTGGGCGCGGAATGGGACCTCGTATATATTCCTTTTGTGAGAGATGTGATGGCACACCTGCATTATCCCCGCTACTTTGCCGTTATTATGGGTATCTGGAAGATACCGGCAGCGATTGCCCTGTTGATACCGAAATTCGGCCGCGTGAAAGAGTGGGCTTATGCCGGCGCAATTTTTCTATACACCGGCGCAGCTATCTCTCACCTCTCTATGGGCGATACACAACCCGCGATAGGACCGTTGGTATTTGCCGCGCTCACTGTTATTTCGTGGGCCACCCGTCCGGAGAGCCGCCGTTTCCTGCCAGCGGGCGTTTCGCTGAAAGTAGCCACCAGCAAGGGCCGCAATGCCAGCTATTGGACAGCTACCCTGATCATTGAATTTGTGTTACTGAGTGGCGGTCTGGCCGACATCTTCCATGCAGCCGGCGCCGTAGATGGCATGGCACATCTTGGCTATCCGCTCTACTTCACTACTTTATTGGGATGCTGGAAAATATCAGGCGCCATCGCGCTGCTGCTGCCGAGGTTCCCAAGACTGCAAGAATGGGCTTACATCGGCATCTTCCTGGATTTCACCGGTGCGGTCGCTTCCCATGCGTTTATGGGTGATAACCTCGCGCATCTTCTCTGGCCGCTATTCTTCTCACTGATCACCATACTATCCTGGGGCCTCCGTCCTTCGATGGCCGCACAACGGGCGCAGATACTTGCCAATGGCCAGCTGCTGATCACTGCTTAATACTTTTACATGAATGAAAACAATCGGGGCATTCATTCATCGCTGAAAAGCCAGGATGAATGCCCCTTCTGCGAAGGTAGATTTTGGGAAAGACGTATATTAAAGATGTATATTTATGATACACATTGTAGCGGTATGCAGAAGATCATCACACTATTTATCCTCTTCCTGGCCTTCTCCTTTAAAACGCTTGCCCAGAAAGCACATCAGGATGATTACGACCCTGCATTAAAAATGTACGTGTATACATTTGTAGAAACGCCGCCACAGTTTCCCGGCGGAGATGAAGCATTAACCCGGTTCATCTCGAAACGTGTGTACTACCCTAAAGAGCAAGAAACAATGTAGAGCAAAGTAATGGTCACATTTGTGATTGACACAAATGGTATGGTAATCGGAAAGGGTATCCACGGTAAAAAAGAAGCAGCATACACATCACTTGACAAGGTAGTATTGCGTATACTGGATGAGATGCCCCGCTGGAAGCCAGGCAGGCAAAACGGTAAAAAAGTAGCGGTACGTTTCCAGCTTCCGATGTTCATCTGCCAAATGAGGGAAGATTAACGCAACTGATGTCTCTTCAAAAGATACTTTGCAACCAGCCTAATTTAATCAGTTGTTCCCTCTCCTTTCTCTTCCAACATCGCTCTTGTTCTGGGGAAGCATTGCGGATAATTTTCGCGGATAAAAAGCAGCATCTGTTCGCGGATATAACAGCGCAGATCGAAGGCCTGTCCTGAGTTTACGGCGCTCATCAGTGTACGCACTTCCACGGTGCGTTCGGTGATGTTGGTAACCTGCAGGACATTTACGCGGCGGTCCCACAGCGGCGAGGCTTCCAGCAGGCGCGTATATTCCACTCTCAATTTATCCACAGGGATGGTATAGTCGAGATAGAAAAAGGCGGTGCCTAATATTTCCGATCCGGTGCGCGTCCAGTTCTGGAAAGGCTTTTCAATGAAATAGTTGATCGGTAAGATGAGTTTGCGCTGATCCCAGATATTGAGCACCACATAAGTGAGCGTGATCTCTTCTACACGGCCCCATTCGCCTTCTACCACCAGCACGTCGTCGATACGGATAGGCTGTGTAAAGGCAATCTGGAAGCCGGCCAGCAGGTTTCCCAATGATTTCTGTGCAGCAAAACCGATGATAATACCGCCCACCCCTACACCGGTGAGCAGGCCTGCTCCGAGCTTGCGCATACTGTCGAAACTAAGCAGGATGATACAGGCCGTAATGATCAGGATCAGGCCTATCACCAGTTTGCGTACAAACTGTAACTGAGTGCGGATTTTTCTCTCCCTGAGATTATTGGATTTCTTGAGATCATAGGTGTGATAGACATAATCTTCGAGCACCTTCATAGCGCCCACCAATAATGCCGCGAAAGCCAATATCAGCGCTATTTCCGTCCCTTTTTCCAGCGTGGGCATAAAGCGGGGATTTACGCGCAGCAAGGGAAGCGCCATATCCAGTACGAGTAATGGCAGCAGGTAGTTGAAAGCCTTTCCCACATGGTGCAGGATACTGCGCATCAAGGAAAACTCGGCTTTCGAGCGCACCGACAAACGAAGGAAAAAAGATAGCAATAATTTTATCACCCATCCTGTGATGAATGAAGCGCCCACCAGCATGAGGTTCCATACGATATCGGGCAGATGGTCTGTTCTTTCGAGTAATTGAGTCCACATGGCCATGCTGGCCACAAAAACGGTGCCCGCTTCATTTTCGGATTTATTGATTTACGGATTTATTGATTTGATTGAAGCGGAGATGAGCAATATTATCTCTCGCTTCAATCAAATCAATAAATCCGTAAATCAATAAATCCGCAAATCCCTTAAAAGCTAGGGTCCTGAGGTGTATTGGGGTTGTCGTTTCTTTCCACGAATGGGTATGGGAAATAATTCCGTTTGCGTTCACTCACGGGGCGGTTAAAGCGGCGTTGATCTTCGATCTCCTGTCCGCCCATGAACAGCTCAATGCGGCGATGCTTGTAGATGAGCGTCAGCAGCTGATCCTGTGTGGTGGCCACTTCCGGCGGGAGGCCGGCGCCTACGCCAAAAGCATCGCTGCCGGCGGTCTTGGTAACTACGTTATTCAGCTCGGCCAGGCCCTGTGCAATATTACCCTGACGGGCATAGCATTCGGCTTTTATCAACATGATCTCGCCGGGAAGATATACGGGGATGGTATCGAGATTGGAAGAGAAAAATCCACGAATGCTGAAACGCGGACCGGAAGCGGGACGGCTGATATAAAACGGTACGCGCTTGTCGGCCAGGTTGGGCTGTATTGCCGGCGGAAGCCCCATGGATGAATCTACTACCTGGTAAATATTATTAGTAGCAGTAACGAGCGCAAAGATCGGATTGGTGATCAGCGCATTGTACACGAATGCCGATCTTGCCTTGAGATCTACCTGGTTGGCGGCTGCCAGCGCAGTGGCATAATCGCCTGCATACAAGGCGTAGCGGGCCTTCAGAGCATATAGCGTATTCATGATATCCACGCCTTTGGGCAGGCCGGTGCCAGTGGAGATTGTGCTATTGCCAATAAGCTGCAAAGCATTATCAACGGTATTCACGGCACGTTTGTAACCCATCTGCGCAGGAATGAATTTCACAACTGTGGCGGTAGTATCCGGTTTGCCGATGGTATCCGGCACCTGTTGCCAGAAAGCGGCCTGGGTACCGAGTGCCAGCGCCTTGAAAACAGAGGTGTAGCCAATGATGCCATTGGCATATGCTTTATCGGTGATCACTTTAGGCGTGGCACGTAACACACGCTCCGATTCATATACGATCTTGTTGGTAACAGCCCAGAGCTGCGTAACGATCGCATTATTATTGAGAATGGCATTGCCGCCGGCGCCCAGCTGCGCCTCATCAGTGTTTCCAGGGTTGGTAACATAGGTTTCTCCGCTGAGAAGACTGCCCGCCGTAATGGTGTTGTACACTACGCCAACTCTGTCGCGGGTGTACCAGGCTTGCAAACCTACAGCCACATTGGTGATAGCGGCAGGCGTGCTGTAAGCTTGGTCTGTAGAGGGCCCGGAAGGATCCTGATAGTCCTTTTTACAGGCCGTTACCGCCAGCGCCGCGATGATGCAATATTGTCGGATATATCGTTTCATGATCTTCTTTTTAAAATGGTTTAGAATTTAGCACGGATGCCCAGGTTGTAAGTTCTTGGCACCGGCACCGCGCCGAAGTCGATACCGCGCAATACGGTGCTTTGTCCTGCTGCATTCACTTCCGGATCATAACCTTTGTAGTTGTCCCATGAGATAAGGTTACGGCCGCCGAGCGTTACGGTCAGGTCGCTAAGACCTTTAAGTTTGCCAAAGCTGTAACTGAGCGAGAGCTCGCGCAGTTTCACGAAAGAGCCGTTATCGATCCTGAACTCCTGGATATTGTAAATACCGGCGATGTATCCGCGTGGCAGCTTGCCCAAATCTTCCTGTTCTGCAATCTTCCCATTATCCACACCCTGGCGGGTTCTGTAGTCGGCATTGAAAACATCTACGCCCTGCACCGCATCCAGCTGGATGTGCAGTCCCAGCTTTTTATAGCGGAAATCATTGGTAAGGGTAGCGGTATATTTCGGATTGGGATCGCCGATCTTTTTGTTGAGCGCCGGCGCAGTGGCCAGTGGCAGGCCTGTAGCCGGATCGCGTTGAGGCGTATACGTTAGTGGCCCTGTTTGTATGCCTCTTTCTGTGAGCGGAATGCCAGCCGCATTTTTCAGGATATTGCCATTAGCATCACGTGCGTAGAAGGTGCCATAGAAGAAACCGATGGGCTCACCGTTGGAAATACCCACGGGCGCGCCGCCTACCGTGTTGTAGAGTACGAGCGACTGCCCAATGTCCACGGCCTTGTTGCGGTTCTGGTTATAGATAGCGGTGAGGTCCCAGCTGAAATCGGTGGTACGTACCGGCGTGGCATTGAGCACTACTTCAAAACCATTGTTCTGCAAAGTGCCAATATTAGCCAGCACAAAGGAATAGCCATTCGTGGGCGCAACAGCTCTGCTGATCAACAGGTCTTTCACCTTCTTATGATAGTAGTTAACGGAGAGGCCTATACGATCTCCCAGGAAACCCATATCTGTACCCACTTCCAGCTCTTGTTGCCTTTCAGGCTTTACGTTAGGATCGGTGTAGGTAGTGGACGACTGGAACGCAGAAGCGCCGATGAAAGCCGTTGCATTGTAAGTATTGAAGCGGCCATATGCCGGGATGCCGGTAAGGTTGCCGGATTCGCCATAGGCAGCGCGCAGTTTCATGAGCGACCACCATTTAGCAATGGAAGCATTTTTCCAGAAATCAGTGCCCGATAATACATAGCTGCCGCTCAGTTTGGAGTAGAGCTGGTTACGTTCGCTCTTACCGAATACAGAAGAGCCATCCATGCGCAATGCGCCGGTAAGGAAAAGCTGATCGCGGTATTTGAAATTCTGCTGGATGTATTCCCCGGAAACAGACAATTCAGTACGCTGATCTTCACCAGGGATAATGGTAGTGGCTTTGCTCGCGATCTGCACAAACGGCGGAATACCGCGCCCCTGCTGCAATGCATAGTGCATGCGCTGGTACTGTACCGAGTAGCCTACCTGCGTTACGGAAGTGAGCTTGTCGTTGATCTTCCAGTTATAAGTACCGTTCAGGTCGTGGTTGATCATGAATGAATTGTTGGAACCAGCGCTGGCATAGCCATTTTGCGTAGGGTCCAGCGAAGCGCCGCCACCATAGAAACCCGGACTTACAAAGTAGTCGAATGGCGGCATGAAGGTAGTACCGTCCTGGCTGTAATTATCAATACCTAAATGGTAGTCGATGGTAAGATCCCTGATGGGATTGAGTTTGATGCCAGCGCCGGCGATGATCCTGCCTACGGTTTCCCGTTGTTTGAAATCTTCGATTACGGATACCGGGTTCACACGTCCGCGCTCGCCTACTTTCATCAGTTTACCAAATGGATCTCTTTGCCAGATATCATAGTAGTTACCGATGATGGTCACAGAGTTCATGGGAGAATAGAAGGTATTGCCATCGGGCTTTTCATTGGATTTGCTGTACACATAGTTCATGGTCGCATTCATGCTGATCCAGCTGTTGATCTCCTGGTCGAGGTTCAGACGGAAGCTGTACCTGCTGAAATCAGTGTTCCTGATGATGCCCTGATTATAGAAATAGCTGGCAGAGGCAAAATATTTTGTTTTGTCTTTACCACCGGAAACGGATACGTTATTATCCGTACCCACGCCGGTGCGGAAGATATAATCCTGGTAGTCGTAACGCTTTACAGGCGTGGTATTGGTGATGGATGGCGTGAGGATGGTTTGTGTAGATACATCCGGGGAGCCGCCGAATTTCGTTGGCGCCTCATTCACGTCCAGTTTTTTGCGGAGCTGGTTGACAGACAAGCTGGTGGAGAAGCTTACCACGGGCTTGCCGGTACTTCCTCTCTTGGTGAATATTTGTACAACACCGGCATTGGCCCTGGAACCGTAGATAGCTGCGGCGGCGGCGCCATTGAGCACTTCCACGCGTTCGATATCCGCCGGGTTGATATCTGCAAGGCGGTTCTGGCCTACGTTACCTACGAAGGTGCCGCCGGCATAGTTCGGATCGGCGTTGGTAACGCGGGTGGTGCTATTGTCGATGATCACGCCATCGATGATGTAGAGCGGTTCAGTAGAACCGGAGATGGTGCTGATGCCGCGCAGTTTTACAGAGATGGCGCCGGAGGGATCGCCGGAGTTCTGCGTGATCTGCGCGCCGGCTGTTTTTCCTTGCAGGGCGGCCAGCACGTTGCCGGTGGAGCCTTTGGTGAGCTCGTCGGCTTTTACCGTGCTGATGTAGTTACCCAACTGTTTGCGCGTGGTACCTTGCGAAGTACCGGTTACCACTACTTCATCGAGTTTGCTAACGGATTCGGCCAGTTGTACGTTCTGCGTATAGGCGCCACTGTTAGCCACCGTCAGCGTAACTTCTTTGGCCGTATAGCCGATACCGGTGAATACCAGTGTATAGTTGCCTGCCGGCAGGTTCAGGTTGAGGGAATAATGTCCATCCGCATTGGTAAGGGCGCCAGACTTCGTGTTCTTAACGGCTACCGTAATACCTGGCAATGCTGTACCGCTTGCATCAGTTACCTTGCCGGAGATGCTTACCTGCGCTATGGCCGCAGCGGCGAGGCATTGAAAAAAGAGGAAGAGCAACAGGGTACGCCCCCTTGCTCGCGTAAATTGACGCATTTTCATAACAAAATTTTAGACTTGTTGACAAATGGAAAGCCAGACGGCTTCACAGGTTACATGATTCTTATTCCTTTCTTGTTGTATGGATGAAGTTTCTTTGCCTTGGGTGGCAACTCTGTGATGAGGATGTCGATATCCTTTATATCACAGATCCTGAGATGTTCGGCTGTATCAATTTTTTCCGAGATACAGAGCGCCACTATTTTCTTGGAAGTGGCTACCATGGCCTTTTTCACTTGCACTACGTCCCAGTCGTTATCCGTCAGGCCTTCTTTTACGTCAATCGCGTTTACGCCCAGGAAACAGAGATCTGCACGGATATTCATGATCTTGGAGATCGCTTCTCCTCCTACAGTAATTTTTGAATCCTTGGACAATTTATCACCTATTACAATCACCTCTATATTCGGATGGTTGGCATATTCAAAAGCGGCTGGCAAACTCACGGTAATGAAAGTGGCCCGCAGGTCTTCCGGTAAAATGCGCGCCAGCTCGGTAATGGTGGTGCCGCCGGTGGTGAGCACGAACATCCCGTCTTTGATCAGCTGCACGGCTTTCAGCGCAACGGTGCGCTTTTGTTCTACGGCATATACATCCTGCGATGCTATACCCTGGTGGAATGAGTTGGACAAAGCGCCGCCATGTACTTTCAGTATCTTTCCCTCTTTTGCCAGTTCCGCCAGATCCCTGCGGATGGTATCTTCAGATACCTGCATCTGCTCACTCAGGTGCGACGACAACACTTTATTATGCAGGTTTACCTGATGCAGGATATATGCCTGGCGTTCTTCTTTTAACATGGAATAAATTTCAACGTCTTAAATTCGGCAAAAAAACGCAGTCATCCAAATATAAAAACGCAAAAATTTGCATGTTCGTGCAAGAAAGGAAATTATTTCAACAATTCCTTTAACTGCACGAAGCGGTATCCCTTCTTTTTTAAAGCGGTGATCAGCGCAGGCAACCGGGCATAAAACTTATCCGTGCGGCGCGGGTCCGTACCGATGTGCATCAACAATAAAAACCCATTCAATCCGCCATCATGGCTATTTTCATAGTCCATCACCGATTGATATATTTCTGTAGATGAATGGTAAGACTTCCCCATTTCCGGATAGGTATAATCTGCATTGGAGCGGGTGCCGGGTGTAAAGCAAAGCAGTTGCAGGCCTGCTTCGCGGGTCCAGGCGGCAATAGTGTCATTGTACCATTCATAGGGTGGCAGGAAATAAGGCGCGGCCTCGCGCGTGATGCCTATAGCGGCCATGCGCTGGTAATTGCGTGCGATATCCTGCATGAACGCTGCTTTGCTTACCAGCAAGCTGTCGCGACGCTGCCAGTCGCAATACAGCAGGTGCTGATCAGAGTGCGGGCCAAGGTAATGCCCGTCGGCCCGCAGTTGCTTCGCCAGGCTGGCGTGCTTTGCATAGAAGCGGCCGGTAAAGAAAAAGGCTGCCAGAACATGCTGCCGCTGCAGCGCCTGGCGGATGGTCGCAGCGCCATCAGCAAATTCATCACCGGTGAAAACCAGCGTCAGCTGGCGTTTGGCGCTGTCGCCGCGGATGATGGCGCCATGTGATATGGTTTGCGTTTTTCTGCCGGCATCAGCTTTGGCCGCCAGCAGGTATACTAAAGAAGCAGTACCATCCATCGTAGGTTCATTGGTGCTGTAGTCTCCGAAATCATCATGATATACGGCCAGGTCGCTTTGAAAATCGGCGTAGGCGTCGGGTTTCGACAATTGTATCCCGATGAGGTTCTTGTAGATATTCGTATACACCGGGCCATCTACCAGTCCGCCATCTACCGGGAAATGACCGATGTGCGAAAAGGCGGCATGCGGGTCTGCGGGCGTATCGCCATTGGCTGGCAAACCGCCTACCATGCTGGTTCCCCAGGGATTGCAACCAAAGATCCAATCGGTATTGGCCTGCTCCAGTTCATCAAAAGTGTGGTCGCCGCTGAGGCGATGATACCAGTAACATTGGATGGCAAAGGCTACGGTGAGATTATTACTGCACCAGATGAAGGGCACCCCACGGTAGAAAGCATTGTGCTGCGCCTTCTTCCATACGCTCTCCACACCGGTTCTATAATATTGTATCAGCTCCTGCTTTTCTTTACCTGTAGCGGTTTTCGCCAGTTCGTAATGTCCGATGTTGATGAAAGGATACCATTGATAATGGTTTGCGGTGTCGGCGCCCAGCCAGGGCGTTACTTTCTCTTGCTGTGCATAACGGTAGCCCTCTTGCTGATACCTGGCTTCGCCGGAAATGTGATACAGCGCTGCTGCAGCGAGTTCCATATCATCGGTCCAGTTGTCTTCCGCATAAATATAGGGCGACAAAGTGGAAGCTGTCTGACAAACACCAGGCTGCCGCAAGCCCATCTTGTACGCTGAAAAGGCGCGCTGGCGCAGCTTTTCGGCATATACCGGATCTTGCTGTTTCAACAGATCATAGCCCAGTGCAAAGGCGCTGGCAAATTTCCCGGCCGTGGAGGCTACGCCGGTGGATTTATTTTTATACTTGCCCAGGCCCTGTGGCTGGCCGGTACAGAAATAGACGGGGCGTTCAAAGCCTTTGCCATAGAAATTATCTTCTTTGGGCAGCCGCATCCCGTGGTGGTCGCGGTCGTCGGCGAGCTGGTTGAACATCCAGTTTTCCTGCGGATGCATCTTCAGGAGCCAATCCAGCCCCCAGCGGGCTTCATCGAGCACATCTTTTACACCGTTGCTGCCGGGCAGGCCGTTGGCCGCGTAAGCATCACTGAAAACAGCGGGAAAGTCGCGCCAGGCGGCCAACAGATGATAGGCCGCATTGGCCGAAGTGGTCACATATTGAAGATAATCGCTGGCATCATGCCAGCCACCCACTACATCGATATGCGTGCTGTCGGGCATAGGGCCATACATCGTATAGCCGTCGTGGGTATGACAGGAATCTTTGAGCACCGGATTAAAGCCGCTACGCTGCTGGCGCAGATAACGCAGGGCAAAATCTGCTGCGCCGTCATAAACGTTAGCGGCTATACGAAAAACAGACGATACGGTACCACCTGCTTTGAGATAGTAGGTACCTTCTTTTTTACAGGCAGAAAAATTCAGGCGGCAGGTATGCGCGAAAGGGCCATACTGGCCAAAATCCTTGCTGGCAGCGGCGGAGAACACAACCTTGCCGCTAGCGGAATCTATCAGTTGAAACTGTTGCGCCATCGTATTTCCCTTGGCGCCCAGCACTGCTACTTTTACCCCATCCGGCAGATAACCCAGCTGGTTGATCCTGATCCAGGCATCCTGTGCAGACAAACGTGCGGTGACCAGAAGCAGACAGTAAAGCAGGTATCGTTTAAACATAAGCGTGGATTGAGCAGATAAAGCTATAACAAGATTTTTTTAATCTGCCCGATTTTGTGATGAACAGCGTTGCCGGGCTACCGGGCTATCGCTCCTACGGAGCTGATCGTAGCGTAGCATATATTTTATTCGCCCCTGCGGGGCGTCATATTGGTAGATAAAATATGCATTACGCTACGATCAGCGCTGTCATCCAATAACCTAAACCCTCGCATCATACAAATCCATCAGCTGCCGTTTTGTAATAGATGCTGGCACGCTACGTACGGCGGTGTTACGCAGCCAGGTGAGCAGGCGGCCGCTCATGTTGGTTAGCCTGGCCATCCGCAAAGAATTTTTCACGATCATTTTTACACGGGGCATGCGGCCGCTTTGGTATTGCTGCAATGCGTCGTTGATGTTTTTCGTATGTGCGAGCACGTTAGCGAGCATGTAAGCGTCTTCTATTGCCTGACTGGCCCCTTGTCCGAGGTTAGGCGTGGTGGCGTGTGCGGCATCACCTAATAACACCACCTGATTGCGGCGCCAGGTGCTCAAGGGCGCGATGTCGTACAAATCAGCGCGGAACAGCATTTCAGGCGTGAGCAGCTGCGCAATCGTTTTCATATATCCGCTGAAGGGCGCTAGTTTCCTGCGAATGAAAGCAAGCGCTTCTTCCGGTGTAAACGGTGTATCGGCGGGCATCTTGTGGGTAAACCAGAAGTACACCTGCTCAGGTCCCACCTGTGCAAACGATGAGCGTAAACCATTGCCATTGCCCCATACTTCCGACATGGAAGCCAGTTCGGCAGGCGGCAGGTTATGCGGAATGATGGCCCGCCAGCAGCTTTGGCCGGAATAGCGGTAGTGTGCCTTCTCTATATATTTCTCTCTCACCTGCGAACGTATGCCATCCGCTCCGATGAGCAGGTCGCCGGTGGCGCTGCTGCCATCTTCAAAATAAGCGCTCACCCCCGATGCCGTTTCCTCCAGTGCTGTAAAACGTTTGCCCCATTGCACCGGATGCTTCAGGCTATCTGCCAGGAAGCCTTGCAGGGTGGCGCGGTGCAGCGCCAGAGAGCCCACTCCGAAACGGGCACGGATATATTCATTACTCAGCTCCTGTAATACCTGGCCGGTATAGGTCTTTATATAAATGTATTGCGGGAATACGGCACGCTCGCCCAGCGTCTGGGCCAGGCCTAATTTGTTGTATACCTGCATCGCGTTGCTGCCCAGCAGGATGCCCGCCCCTACCGGTTTGCATTCGGGCGCTGCATCAAATATTTCGTAATCGATCCCGCGCTGTTGCAGGGCAATGGCCGTGGTCAATCCCCCGATGCCGGCCCCGATAATGATCGCTTTCATAGCTTCTCGTTTATGATAACACAAAGGTAAAGGCATTTTACCTAAATTAGGACAAATGGCCTAAATTTATTTTTTTGCTGCAAATACCTAGCTTTGTTTGCATGAAAGATTACAAAAAACATTTCCAGATAGCCGCACCACCGGAGGAAGTATACGCCGCCCTCACCAATCCCGCCACCATACAGTTATGGACGGGCGAAAAAGCGGAAATGTCCACCGAAGCGGGCACCGAATTTTCGCTGTGGGAAGACAGCATCGTAGGAATGAACCTGGAATTTGAAGAAGGCCGCAAGATCGTGCAGCAGTGGTATTTCGGGGAAGATGAAGCAGCGCCCTCCATCGTCACCATCATCCTGCACCCCGGCAGAAAAGGGACTGACGCTGAATTAAAACATACTAATATCCCGGATGAAGCTTATGAAGATATTGTAGAAGGCTGGAATGAACAGTATTTCGGGGCTTTGATAGATTTCTATGCTGCGTAAAAATAATCAGCCCTTCAAACGCTTGAGCGCTGGAAGGGCTTTTATTTTTTTATTGCGCCACATCTGCATAAGTGGCGCCGATGCGTATCCCTTTCACAATATTCGTAATACTCGCCGTATCTCCGCCATACACGCCCCATTTCGGATCACAGAAATCGGCGTCCATCGTGCGGCAATAGTACCGCTGACTACCATTTGATAATGTTTGTTTAACGCCGTTGTACCACAGCTCAATATAGCCCACGGTAGCATCGTACGACAATTTCATGCGCAACACAAACTGCTGCCAGGTACCGCTGGATAAAGGTATCGACCAAGGCACATAAGCCACGTGGTTAATATCAAAATATTGCAGGTCCAGTTTGCCGTTCTGTGTGTGCAGCATAATAGGATGGTTCGCTGTAGTGCCCGTAGGGTACGACTTCCATTGAAACACGGCCTCTGTTTTCACTGTGGTGGGTATGTACAGCTTGCAGGTCCAGCCAATGTAGATCTCATCTCCATCTGCTGCCTGGTAATTCTTGGCGCCATGCCCTTCTGTACGATGGCTACCTGCCGGTTTCTGAAACTTCCAGCATAGCGTGCCGGTTTCGTCAGTGATAGTAGTAACTGCGCCGCTGCCTTCGATGTTAATATCTTTCCAGACATTACTGGCGCCGAGAGCAGCATCGCCATTAAAAAGCACAGACGCAGTGGATTCCGGCCTGGCCTTACCGGCCTGTGAAGCGTTCACATCATCCTTCTTGCATTGACACAAGGAAAGCATGAAGGCGAGGCCTAAGCAATAGATCATGGTTTGTTTAATCATTTTGTTGAGATCAGGGTTTTGCAATAGCAGCAAAGGTACGTTCGTCCTGTTTGCTGTGTGGGTTCATGACAAATGTAACGATACTATTGTCATCTTTCAACTCCACGATGCGGAACCCATGATAATTCGTGCCCCAGTTGCCGCCCAGGTGGCCATCGAAGAGGAAAGGCACCTGGCTGTCGAGCATCTTCACACTGTCCTGGTCATGATCGTGCCCATTGAACACTGCCCTTACATTCTGGTATTTCTTCACCAATGCCTGAAACTCCGGGCAGTCCACAGCATTATCAGTCCATTTTACGGGTGTGATATGCAGGAAGATGA
Organism: Chitinophaga vietnamensis; assembly: GCF_902167635.1. Classification (GTDB taxonomy): domain Bacteria; phylum Bacteroidota; class Bacteroidia; order Chitinophagales; family Chitinophagaceae; genus Chitinophaga; species Chitinophaga vietnamensis. The sequence continues at coordinate 389,193 of NZ_CABHMS010000001.1, read as the reverse complement.
AGATATTCTCTGCATCCTTGTATTGTTCGAGCTTTTTGGTAAACCAGGGCATATCAGGGCAGAGGTACTTGCCTTTCTCATCGGCGGTATCGCCGAGCAGGATCACCTGATTTTTGATCACCACATCATGGTTGAGCGGGAAGCCCCAGGCCTGTTGCCAGGCGTCGGCACTCACCTGGTCGTGATTGCCACGCGTGGTGAAGATGCGCGGGTGCAGGGTTTTCAGCAGTTTGGAGGCGGGCAGCAGTAATTGCGGATCGTTGTGAATCACATCGCCGTTCAACACAAAAAATTCGCAAGGGTTTTCCTGTTGATAACTATTGAAGGCAGCTTGCAGGTCCCGGAAGAATTGCTCCGATTCCGTTCCCGGCTGGCCATAGTGCCAGTCGGAACCGATCGCAAAACGAAAAACCGTTTTCCGTTCCAGGTGCGCGCGGGTGGCTGCTTTCACAACACTGCCGCCAGCAACGAGCACTATAGCGGCAGATACATTTCTTAAAAAATTTCTTCTGTTCATCATAATATTAAAAGTAGATTTTTTAAGATCGATGAAAATGCAGGAGCGGTAGTTTAACGTAAAAATAAAATAATAAAAAAAAGATAATATTTTATTATTTTCATTGTCACCAAAATCCGCGCGAGAACCCGATCAGATGTGAACAATGAACGCGCCAACGAGAGCAATGAGAAAATCCATTACCCATACTTAATACGTATTACGTGAAAACACTGCTAATCTGGCTATTTGTTACTACTATCGCCCTGCAAACCTTTGCGCAGGAAAAGCTGCGCGGCCGCATCTATGATCTGTATACGCAGGCGCCCATAGCCGGCGCCACCCTGCGCACAGGCCCGGAACAGATCCTTGCCACCACTGACGCCCAAGGCAATTTCGAATTGAGCTGCAACGGACAATACCGCCTGCTGGTAATCGCCAGCGGTTATGAAACGCAACCCATTAGTGGTAACGATTGCAGCAAACAATTGATGATAGGCCTTACCGCCATCTACTACCAGCTTAACGAAGTACAGGTGAATGCCGCCAAAAATGCGGCACAGATACAACCAGTACAATCCGCTACAGTGCTGGGCCGGCGGGAGCTGCAACGCAATGATGGCATCTCCCCGGAGTTCACCCTCAACCTTATTCCAGGCGTACGCCTTGAAAAACGCACCGCCTCCGGCGGACAACGCATCGTGATCCGCGGTTATGGCAACAACAGCAATTTCAATGGCAGCGGCTATAAAGCCTATCTCAACGGTATTCCTGTTACCGATGCAGAAGGCGTTACCATTCTCGATGATATCGACTTCTCCATCCTCGGCCGCGTGGAAGTGGTCAAAGGCCCCGCTTCCAGCCTTTATGGCACGGGCATCGGCGGCGTATTGAAATTGTCCGTATTAAAGCCGCAAAGCTTCGGCGCCCGCATCACACAGGAAGTGACCGGCGGCAGCTATGGCCTCTTCCGCACTAATACCCGTGTGGAATATGCCAACGAAAAATCTGCTGTGATGATCAACTACGGCCACCAAAACCTCGACGGATACCGCATCCAGAGCGGCTCCAAAAAAGATTATGTTTCTTTCTCCGGCGATTTTCATAGCAACGAAAAGCAAACGTTTTCAGTGTATGCAGGCTACAGCAACTCCAACGACCAGCTGGCCGGCCAGTTAGACAGCATCCAGTTTGCACAGAAAAAAGATACCGGCGAAGTGCCCTACCTGAAAAATAAAGGCTACGTTGCTTTTGAAACCTATCGCGCGGGGCTATCGCACAATTATGTTTTCTCCCGGCATGTCAATAACCTCACCAGCGCTTACTTCAGCGGATACCGCCAGGGACAGGCATTTGCAGTAGGTTTGTCCAGCAATATGGCGCAGAACTTCGGCGGCCGCACCGCCTTCGGATTTAACTTCGGCGGCGGGAATGTAGCCGTGAGCGGCATCATAGGTGGTGAATACCAGAAAACCGTCTCTTTCAAGAAAAGCTATAGTCTCGCCAACAATGTACAAGGCCCGCTCACAGGAGATCTGGAACTAGCCACTTCACAATACAGTTTGTTCACCCAATGGGAAGTGCGGCTGCCGCAGGGTTTCCTCGTAACGGCCGGCGTGAGCAACAACTATATTGACTACAGCATCACCGACCGGTTAACCAATTCCGGCAATCCTGCACATAAAGACCAGTCGGGTTACAAATCATTTACGCCGGTATTGACGCCACAGGCTTCCATCGCTAAAAATATCACCGCTGATGTAAACGTATATGCAGGTATCAGTAAAGGCTATACGCCACCCACTTCCGGGCAAACCGTGATCCCGCAGATCAGCCAGGTGAATACCTCACTGCGCCCTGAAAAGGCCACCCAGATTGAAGTTGGCGCCAAAGGCAGCTTGCTGGACAAACGTTTGTCGTTCCAGGTGGCCGTATTCAGCATGCAGATAAAAGACAAGCTCACCTCGCAGGCAGTGACGGATGCCAGCGGCGCCGTGTTGTACAGCATCACCACCAATGCCGGCGCACAGCAGAACCGTGGCGCAGAGGCGGATATCGCCTACGCCATCCAGCAAGACAATGGCCATGTGTTCACGCTCATCCGCCCCTTCGTGAGCTACACCTATTCCAATTTCACATACGACAATTTCAAGAGCGACAACAACAATAACGCTAAAACGATCGATTATAGTGGCAACAAGGTTTCCGGGGTATCGCCGCATCTTTTCAATGGCGGTATCGACTTCCACACCAAATGGGGCGTTTATCTCAACACCACTTTACAGTATGTGGATAAAATGCCCATCACCTACGATAACAACCACTACGCCGACGCCTATACGCTGTTGAACGCGAAGCTGGGTTACCGCCACACACTCGGCCAGCACTTTACGCTGGACGTCTTTGCAGGCGGCAACAACCTCACCGGCAGCCGGTATTATACGATGGTGTTCCTCAACGCCAACTTTGCAGCAGCACCGCCTAATATTTACCTGCCAGGCCCTTACAACGCGAACTACTACGGTGGTTTGAACCTCGGCTATCAATTTTAAAACCCATCCATGAAAAACGTATATACTATACTGTTAGCCACGGCCGCAATGCTCACTGCATGCGGCCGCTTTGGCAACCACAGCGATCATGCAGACAGTACCCGCATTGTATGCCTGTCCAAACAATACAATGAAGTGATCTTTGCGCTCGGCGCCGAAAAGAACCTTGTAGCCGTAGACCTTTCCAGCACCTATCCGCCGGCGATCAGGCAGCTGCCTACTGTGGGCTACCATCGCGCGCTCAGTGCCGAAGGTATCATCGCGCAGCGGCCTACGCTGGTGATACACGATAACAATATCGGACCCGAACAGGTGATGCGGCAGCTGGAAGCGCTGAAGATCCCCATGCAAACCTTTGCCGACAGCGTATACACCATCGAGCAGGATAAAGCCATGATACGCCAGCTGGGCGCTTATTTCAAGCGGTCCTCACAGGCCGATAGCCTCTGTAACATCCTGGACAAAGAAATGAGCACGGCGCTCACTAACGCCAAAGCCTATACGGATACGCCCAAGGTAGTGATCATTCACTTCGGCCGCGCCATGAACATCTACCTGGCCATCACACAAAAAAGCATTGCATCCAGGTTGGTGCAATGGGCCGGCGGTGTGATTCCTGTCGGTGGCGACAGGGGCATGCAACAGCTCTCTGCCGAAATGATCGCCAAGGCCGATCCTGATGTGATATTGCTCACCGACTTCGGCTACGACCGTCTCGGCTCTATACAGGCCATCAGTGAACTGCCCGGCGTGGCAGGCACCAAGGCGGCGCGCAACCAACGTATCTATCGCGTAGAAGAACATGACATGGTGTACCTGGGACCGCGTACCGGCGCCAACGTGCTGGCATTGCAAAAACTGATTCATGGTAAATAAACAATATAATGGCGTATATCCGTTACTGTTAGTAATGCTGTGTATCACGGTGTTGTTGTCTGCCAGTTTTGGTGCAGTGGACATCAGCGCCGGCGATATCTTCAGCGCCGGCCGCAAGGCGCTCACGGGCAACGGCGATCTTTCTTTACAGGAGCGCATCTTCCTGCAGATACGCTTGCCGCGCACGCTCTTCTGCCTGCTCGCCGGCGCAGCGCTGGCCGTAGGCGGCGTACTGATGCAGGCCCTCTTCCGCAACCCTATCGTAGAACCCGGACTGATAGGCACTTCCAGCGGCGCGGCCTTCGGCGCCGCCCTCTATTTTGTATTAGGCGCCACTTTCCACTATCATGCCGGCGAGTGGACCTTGCCGCTCGCGGCCTGCAGCGGCGCGCTGCTGGCCACTTTCCTCGTACTGGGATTGGCGGAGAAAAAGCAGGCCGGCAAAACGGCCATCGTTACCCTGCTGCTGATGGGCATCGCCATCAATGCGCTGTTTCTTAGTGGCACCGGCTTTTTATCTTACATCGCCCGTGATCCGCAGGCGCGCTCCATCACCTTCTGGAACCTCGGTACTTTGTCGGGCGCTAACTGGCATGCAGTGATCATCACCAGCATTGTGCTGGCGCTGTGCTTCTGGCGGGCGCTCGCACAGGCACGGCCCCTCAACCTCTTGATACTGGGAGAAGAAGAAGCGCTGCTGGCGGGCGTTTCCGTGCAGCGGCTCAAAAGGGAGATATTGGTGATCAATGTGATCATGATCGCGGTCGTCACGGCCTTCACCGGCGTGATCAGCTTTGTAGGACTGGTGGTACCGCATTTCCTGCGCATCTGGAAAGGTGCCGATAACCGCTACCTCCTCATCGCCGGCGCGCTGGCGGGCGCCATCCTGCTCAGTTTGGCCGATATCGCCGCCCGCCTGCTGCTGCGGCCCGCAGAGCTGCCCATCGGTATCGTTACCAGCATCGCCGGCGTACCGGTATTTATCTTACTGCTCAGAAAGAAAAACTATTATTTCTGATGTTACGTCTTTCCAATATCACCTATCGGGCGGGCCACCATACCCTGTTGCAGGATGTCAATACCACTTTTGCGCCGGGGCAGCTGCACCTGGTGATCGGGCCTAATGGCGCGGGGAAGTCGACCCTGCTGAAAATTGCGGCCGGACAATTAAAGCCTCATAGCGGGGAAGTATATTATGCAGACAAAGACCTGCAAACGTTTTCTTATCAATCATTGGCGCAGATACGCGGCGCTCTTTCACAGCACATGGAATTGTCTTTCCCTTTAACCGTTAGAGAAGTGGTGATGATGGGAAGATACCCACATATGGCGGGTACGGCGAGGCCGAAAGACCTGGCCTGCTGCGAGGAGGCCATGGAGCTGTTCGACTTGCAGGCGCTGGAAAACCGCGACTACATGAGCCTTTCAGGCGGAGAAAAACAAAGGGTACATTTTGCGCGCATCATGGCGCAGATATGGGAGCCGGTGGCGGGCGGCTGCCGTTACTTGTTGCTGGACGAGCCCCTCACCTATCTCGATGTGCATTACCAGTTCCAGTTCATGCAACAGCTGAAACAACTCCTGCAACAGAAAGACCTCGTGATCGTAGGGGTAGTACATGATCTGAACATCGCAGCGCGCTTTGCCGACAACCTTCTGCTGCTGCATCATGGAAAGCTGATCAGCAGCGGCCCGCGGGAGACGGTACTAACGGCAGCGAACATACGTAGCGCCTATCAACTGGAGCCCGTGATATACCAGGAAGGCGACAGGTATCTTCTTTTTTTCTAATACATCTTACACAACTTTCAATTTATTCAGAAAGAATTGTAATCAGATTGTTATTTTGATGCAAAAGTCTGATTTTTCTCCCCATGCTTATTTGTTTTGATTGTAACTTTGCACCTCGAATAAAATAGGGGTTATGTTTAGAAGCAAGAGTACGTCTGAAACAGGGCCGGATGTTGTTTTAATCGGGGCCGGCATCATGAGCGCCACGCTGGGAATGCTGCTGAAAGAGCTGCAACCTGAGTTAACAATTTCAATATATGAAAGACTGGATGTTGCGGCAGCCGAAAGCTCCGATGCATGGAACAATGCCGGTACAGGCCACTCCGCTTTCTGTGAATTGAACTATACACCGCAAAAGCCCGATGGCTCTGTGGATATCAAGAAGGCAGTGAACATCGCTGAACAGTTTGAAGTATCCCGCCAGTTCTGGGCTTACCTGGTAGAAAACAATATCATCTCCTCTCCACAGGAATTTATACAGAGCATTCCCCATATGAGTTTTGTTTGGGGAGAAGAGAATGTGGACTACCTGAAGAAAAGATATAAAGCGCTGCAACAGTGCCATCTTTTCAAATCCATGACGTATTCCGAAGATAAACAGCAGCTGAAAGCCTGGATGCCATTAGTGATGGAAGGCCGCGACCCTGAACAGAAAGTGGCCGCTACCTACATGAACATGGGCACAGACGTTAACTTCGGCGCCCTGAGCCGCGCGCTCTTCCGCCACCTGGAAAGCCTGGAAGGCGTGAACATGTACTTCAATCATGATGTGCGCGACCTCAAAAAAGCAGACGACGGCAGCTGGATCATCAAAGTAAAGAACCGCGATACCCGCGAGAAAAATACCGTTAAAACGCAATTTGTATTCATCGGCGCTGGCGGCGGCTCCCTGCCCCTGCTCGAGAAATCAGATATTCCGGAAGGAAAAGGTTTCGGCGGTTTCCCGGTGAGCGGCCAGTGGCTGCGTTGCACCAACCCCGAAATCATCGAACGGCACCAGGCGAAGGTATACGGCAAAGCCTCTGTGGGCGCGCCTCCTATGTCAGTGCCTCACCTCGATACCCGCATGATCGACGGTCAGAAAGCATTGCTCTTCGGGCCTTACGCCGGCTTCTCCACCAAATTCCTGAAGAACGGCTCCATCTTCGATCTGCCCTTGTCTATCAAAGCCAATAACATCCACCCGATGGTATCTGCCGGCCTTGATAATATTCCGCTCACCAAATACCTCATTGCACAGGTGCGCCAGAAGCCGGAAGACAGGCTCGATGCGCTGCGTGAATATTTCCCTGAAGCTAAAATGGAAGACTGGGAACTTGAAATTGCCGGTCAGCGCGTACAGGTGATCAAAAAAGATCCTGAACATGGCGGCATCCTTGAATTTGGTACCGAAGTGGTCAGCGCTGCCGATGGCTCTATCGCCGCACTGCTCGGCGCTTCCCCTGGCGCTTCCACCGCAGTGTCTATCATGCTTAACCTCCTGAAACGCTGCTTCAAAGAAGAGATCGAAACAGAAGCATGGCAGATCAAGCTGAAGAAAATGATCCCTTCTTATGGTCAGTCGCTGCTCAACAATCCCGCACTCTGCGATGAGCTCCGTCAATGGACCAATGAAGTGCTCGAACTGCAACAAAAACATTTAGTTATTTGATTATTTGGATATTTTGATATGTAGTTTCCAGGAACATCTTTCTGGAAACTACATATCAAAATATCCAAATAATCAAATAACTAAATGTTTGATGGCCTGTAATGCTGCGGCCAGTTCCTTCACGATGTCGGGATGCTGTGCGGCCACGTTATGATGTTCTCCAATATCCTTGCTCAGGTCATATAATTGTGGGGCAGGATCATTTCCCAATTCAATATTCACGTTACCGTCTATACGCGGACCATTGTTAGGTTCAATATATTTCCAGTTGCCTTTGATGATGCCGAGTGCATAGGCATGTTCCACAAGCGTTTCGCGGCCTTTGTTGTCTTTCCCGAGGAAAGCCGGCAGCATATTGAAGCTGTCGGGCCCTTCGTTTTTCGCAAGCCTTTGTCCGGTGATGGCGGCGAAAGAAGCGAAAAGATCGAGCTGGCTGACGAGGGCGCCGGATACGCCTTTGCACGTATGACCGGGCCAGCGCACGATCAATGGTATGCGGGTGCCTGCATCAAAATTGCTGTATTTGCCGCCGCGTAGCGGGCCGGCAGGCGTGTGGCCATTGAGCAGTTCCACCGCCTGGTCCTGGTAGCCATCATCTACTACGGGGCCATTGTCGCTGCTGAAAACGATGAGGGTATTATCAGTGAGATGGAGGCTGTCGAGCGTGCGCATTACTTCACCCACGGTCCAGTCGAGCTGCAGGATGGCGTCGCCGCGGGGCCCAAGGCCGCTCTTTCCGGCGAAATCCTTGCCCGGTACACGGGGCACATGTATATCATGTGTAGCGAAATAAAGGAAGAAAGGATGATTTTTATTTTCGGCGATAAAGCGTGTAGCCTTTTCCGTTAGTGTGGCCGCAATCAGGTCATCTTTCCATAAAGCGGCTTTGCCGCCCTGCATATAGCCAATGCGGCCGATGCCGTTCACAATGGTTTGATCATGCCCATGCGATGATTTCATCACCAGCAGTTCGGGATGTTGTTTACCGGTAGGCTCATTGCCGATGGGCGTGGTATAGCTCACTTTGATCGGATCGGCAGGATCGAGGTTGGCTACGCGATGGTTTTCCACATACACGCAGGGGACACGGTCGGCCGTTGCCGGCATGATATAACAATAGTTGAAGCCTATTTCGAGGGGACCGGGCTTCAGGTCTGCATTCCAGTCGGGGCCGCCATTGCCGCCGATACCGAGGTGCCATTTACCCACGGCGCCGGTAACATAGCCCACGCGCTGCAACATTTTCGGCAAGGTAGTGATAGCAGTATCAATGATCAGTGAAGCGTTGCCCGGTGCGATGCCAGTGCCTTTTTTCCGCCAGGCATATTGCCCGGTGAGCACAGAATAACGGGAAGGGGTACACGTAGCAGAAGAAGCATGACCATTGGTGAAACGCATTCCCTGTGCGGCAAGACGGTCAATATTCGGTGTATGTACTTTGGTAGCGCCATTGCAGCTGATATCTCCATACCCCAGGTCATCCGCATAGATAAAAACGATGTTAGGCTTGCTGGCAGCAGGGCGCTGCTGCGCTGTGCCTGTTGCGGATACGCCCCATAGCGCCAGCAATGCCAGGCATATTTTCTTGTTCACCATAATAATGATATTGTTAGATAGCGGGACTAAGATAATCAATAAATCTACGAATGTGCCGCCCGTACCATATACATCATGCGCTAAACATTCTTTGCCCCGTAGGGGCAACATATTGGTAGAATAATTGTTGTCATATGCGCCCCGGCGGGCGCTATATCTCCATCTCTCTTTATGCGAAAAAAACACAACGAAATAGCAAAATCGAATTAGTTTATCTTCCATAAATTTATGAGCTTAGTAGAGCAATCGTTCGCGTAAAACGCATTTCTACTAAAAAACTAATTATCAATATCTTATCAGCAACAATGAAAGCGCTCTGCGCTTCTTTTTTGAAAATAATATGCAAACGATTGCATAAATTATAGCAAATAAATTCCATTATGAAAAAACTGACCTGCCTGCTATCCGCAATCGTCCTGTTCGCGTATAGCGCCTATGCACAAACAACCGCTCATGATGAACATATGAAATGGTGGCGTGAAGCGCGCTTCGGCATGTTCATACACTGGGGCGACTATGCCGTACTCGCCGGCAGCTACAAAGGCCACCAGGTAGGCCGCGGCGGCGAATGGATCATGAACCGCGCAAAGATACCCGTAGCAGAATACCAGCAATATGCAAAACAATTCAACCCGGTGAAATATGATGCCGAAGCATGGGTGAAGACCGCCAAAGACGCCGGCATGAAATACATCGTGATCACCGCCAAACATCACGATGGCTTCGCCATGTTCAAATCCGCCGCCAGCAAGTGGAACATCGTAGACGCCACACCGTATGGCAAAGATGTATTACAGCCACTGGCCGCAGCCTGCAAGAAATATGGTATCCGTCTCGGCTTCTATTATTCACAGGCGCAAGACTGGAACAACCCCGGCGGCGCCGCCGCCCGTAAAGTGGCCAGCGAAGGATGGGCCAACCCCGACTCCACCGCCATCGATGCCTATACCATGGCGCACAGCGGCCACTGGGATCCTGCACAAACCACCGCCACCATGGGTGAATACATCGATAAAGTAGCCGTACCACAAGTGAAGGAACTCCTCACCAACTACGGCGATGTAGCCGTGCTCTGGTGGGATACGCCCACCAACATGACCGACGAATACGCTAAAAAGTTACAGGATGTATTATCGCTGCAACCCAATATCATTACCAACGATCGCCTCAAACGTCCCAATTTCCCCGGCGATTATAAAACACCGGAACAAAAAATACCGGGGCAATCAGAACTGGATGGCCGCGACTGGGAAACCTGCATGACCATGAACGGCACCTGGGGCTACAAAAGCTACGATAACAAGTGGAAAAGCACGGAAACGCTTATACGTAATCTTATTGACATCGCCTCTAAAAATGGCAACTACCTGCTAAATGTAGGCCCTACCGCAGAAGGCGAATTCCCGCAGGGCAGCATCGACGGGCTTAAAGGCATCGGTAAATGGATGAAGGTAAACGGAGAATCGATATACGCTACGCAGGGAAGTCCGCTCCCCGCGCTGGATTGGGGCCGTTGCACACAGAAACGCAATGGCAGCAATACCACTCTCTATCTCCATGTATTCAACTGGCCTGCCGACGGCAAACTCACCGTACCCGGCATCAAAAATAAAGTGACCGCCGTTTCTCTCCTGGCAAACGGCAATAAACTCACGACCAGCACCAGCGGCGATGCCCTCGTGATCAGCGTTCCGGCGAAAGCGCCGGATAACATCGCCACCGTGATCAAAGTGGAAACAACAGGCGCCCTTTAATTTTTCTGCGTAAGAGTCTCTATATCAAATCATCCGCCAAGGCCGCCCAGCATGCTGAAAGTGATTACGCCTAGTACAATCAGCGTTATCACTACGTACAGGTAGTCTTTTTCTAAAAGGAAGGCAATAACGGAGAGGGCTACACGAAGAATGGGTGTGGCGATCAGGCACACCACCCCCAGCTGGATGATCTCCATCCCGTGGATACCGCGGATACCATGGAGGATGCCGGAGAGATTATCGAGGCCGGCGCGGACGCCGGTAAACTCGTGATAGGAGGGCAATTCGTTGCCATGACGGTAAAGGTAGATAATGCCGCCGATGAATACCAATGTGCTGGAAATGATCACGCCTGCACGCAGCTGCTTGCCGATGAGGAGCTGTATATCTTTATCTGCCCAGAAATGTTTGGAGAAGAGTTTCATCATTTAGAGTTTTCCGGTGTAACCATGGTAGATCATTTGCAATGCCAGTACCGAGATCACTACGCTAAAGACTACACGCAGTGCTTTCACATTGGCTTTTACCAGTATCCTGGAGCCGCCGAAAGCGCCTGCCAGCACGCCCAATACTACCGGCAAACAGAGGCCGGGAGAGATATACCCGCGTTGCAGGTACACCACCGCACTGGCCGCCGCCGTTACCCCGATCATGAAATTACTGGTGGTAGTCGATACTTTGAAAGGGATACGCATGATATTATCCATCGCCATTACTTTCAAGGCGCCGCTGCCGATGCCCAGCAGGCCGGACATTACGCCGGCAAACATCATCATGAAATAACCGCCCGGCACATGACGCACCTTGTAGGATACCTGTTGCCCGCTGTCGGGGTAGCTGCCATTGAGCCGCAGCTGCCGCGCCAGGCGGCTCACGTCTTCATCGCTGGCATTTTCCTTTTTTTTGCGGAAAGACATCAGGGAAGAGAAGATCAGCACGCAACCGAAGATAATGGCGACCACATTGGTAGGCATGTATACCGCTATCACCGCGCCAATGACAGCGCCCATAGTGGTGGCTATTTCCAGGAACATGCCCAGCCGGATATTGGTAATACCTTCCTTTACATAGGCGGAGGCCGAGCCGGAAGAGGTAGCGATAGACGCTATCAGCGCCGTTCCGATCGCATAACGGATGTCTACATGGAATACAAGGGTTAATAGCGGAATGATCACAACACCGCCCCCGAGGCCTGTCAGCGATCCCAGCATACCCGCCAGGAAGGCGCCGCACAACAGGACCAGGGTGAATAATAAAATCGTCATAAGAAATGGTGTGGTTTAAGATTTTGTTGCCAGTTTTACAATGATCACCGTTAACAACATCAAAAGTAAGTAACTTGCGGCTTGATAATGAATAGATTTTTATGATCAAGGTAGGTGAATACAACCTGTTAAGGGTTAAAAAAGAAGCGGATTTCGGGGTATATCTCGAAGGGGTAGACCAGGAAATACTGCTACCATTGCGGTTTGTGCCCAAAGGCGCCAAAGTAGGCGACGAGCTGAAGGTGTTCCTGTACCACGATTCCGAAAACCGCCTGATCGCCACCACCCAGCAGCCCAAAGGCGTTGCGGGGGATATTGTAACCCTCAAAGCCGTGAGCAGCACGCACCAGGGCGCCTTTCTCGACTGGGGCCTCATGAAAGACCTGTTCGTGCCACAATCGCAGCAACTGAGCCGCATGGTGCCCGGACAGGAATACCTCGTAAAGATCTATATCGATGAACTGACCGGCCGCCTCGCCGCCACCGAAAAGATAGATCAATACCTCAGCAACGAAAACCTCACCGTACAGGAAAAAGACGCCGTAGACCTGATCATCTACCGCCGCACGGATATCGGTTACGTCGTGATCATCAACAACCAGCACACCGGCATCCTGCACCACAGCGATATCTTCCGGCCAGTGGATATCGGCGACAAGATCAAAGGCTTCATCAAACAGATCAAAGGCGACAAAATAGACGTAGCGCCCGGACAATCCGGCTACAAGCGCGTGGAAGACGAATCAGACAAGATACTCCGCCTCCTTCAGGAACACAACGGCTATCTCCCCTATCACGACAAATCCAGCCCGGAAGAGATACAGGAGTTTTTCGGGATGAGCAAGAAGACTTTCAAAATGACCACCGGCGCACTGTACAAGCAACGCAAGATCATTTTCACACAAACAGGAATCAAGGCAGTGGAAGAATAGAGCTGTTTTTCTCCCCCCATTGCATTTGTAACACATAAATGTTATCTTTGGTTAGATACTATCCTAACCATATTTAACTATGAAAAAACTAGCCCTCATTGCCGCTGCCACAGGCATTTTCGTGGCCCTCGCCGCTTTTGCGGCCAGCGAAACCGGCATCATCGGGATCAAAACATTCTTCGAACTGGGCTTCGCAGGCCTGGGGCTCATGATCCTTTCTTCCGTTTATTTTCTCTTCTCGTGTATCCACGAATGGGCGCGAAGTTTGTCTGGCTCAGGATTATAAGGATTACCAGGATTTTTGAATTTATGGATTTACGGATTTACGGATTTACGGATTTAATTGAAGCGGAGATGAACAATGTTGTCATCTCCGCTTCAATTAAATCCGTAAATCCGTAAATCCATAAATTCAAAAATCCTGGTAATCCTTTCAATCCTTATAATCCTGAGCCAAACAACGTGTTATTTGAAAACATGCAATGATAATCCCAACTCAAAACTGCCATTGGAATAATTTTGTAATCCGCCGGTTTGCGTGGTATACAAGGCATGCAGGCCGATCACGGAGCGGTAGTTGAAACCCACGCCCAGTGTAAAGTTCCGGCTGCTGTGATAGATCGCTGATACGTTCAGGTATTCCTGTAATAATACTATGTTGGCCCCGATATCTACCAGGTTATCATAACCGCGAACCCCCCTGAAGCATACTTTAGGCTCGATGTGGTGGATCACGTCATTGAGGAAGAAACGGTAGGATGCCGCCGCATAAAAAGTGGAGCCATCAATCGTTTTTTCCCCATCGGGACGAAAAAGGTTCATGACGTTAGGAATGGCGCCCTGTATGGTCAGGTGCTTATTCGTATAGGCCATACCGTAGTCGCCTTCGAAATAGTTGTCGCGGCGGTTGAAAGCGCCGATAGCAGGATCGCTGCCGTCGCCGTTGATGGCGGTGCGATCCAGCCGCTCGCTGTTGATACCTAAAGATAAGCCGAAATGCAGGCGACTATCGCCGCTGGTATTGAGCGGCAGATGATAGGCATAGGTAACGGCTACCTTGGTGCGATTGATCAGGCCGGCCTTATCATTGAAAACGTTGAGGCCTGCCCCTACGCGCTGGCCCACATAATAATCCGCGGTGGCGGACTGTGTGATGGGAGCGCCGGGCATATCGGTCCAGCCGCGGCGATAGGCCACGTTTACATGCAAACCCGTATCTATGCCTGCCATTGCAGGGTTGCTGATATACTGATTCTGGAAATACTGACTGGTAAGCGGTTGCAAGGGCGCTGCACTTTTCGACCAATTCTGCGCCATCACTGGCCCGGTGGCAAACAGGATCATCAACAGTGCGATCCCTCTTTTTATGTGAGTTATAGTAAACATCTGTTGGTGTATTATTCGTGAATGATCGTGATAAACCCTTTGTACAATTTCTTGCCCTGGCCGATATCGAGCAGATAGTAATACGTGCCTTCTGCCAGCAGGTGGCCGTTTATGCGGCCGTCAAACTCGTTGGCATAGTTGCGTTTTGTGTATACCATTCTGCCTGCGCGGTCGAAGATCTTCACTTCATTGTCGGGATAGCTGTCGATGTTACGGATCACCCAGCGATCGTTTTTACCATCCCCATTAGGGGTGAGTAAATTGGTGGCATCTACCTTGAAATCTTCCGTCACCACGAGCGAGATATCCGTGGTAACACTGCAACCCACATCGTTGGTAACGGTTACCAGGTAAGTGGCGTTGGCAGCGGGTCTTACCGCCACCACATTGTTAAAGCGGTTACCAATGATACCTGGTGTATTCGTCCATTCGTAGATGGAGCCGCCGGTAGCGGTGAGGTGTGCAATATCGCCACGGGAGATGTTCAATCCCAGATCACTGCTTACCGTCACGACAGGCGTTTCGTTGATGGTAAGTATGAAACTGGATGCGGCTTTGTCGATGCCGCCATTGGCCGTGCCGCCGTCATCCTGGATCGTGAGCGTCAGCTGTACGCTGCCACGGGTATGGGGTTTCAGCTTGTAGCTGATCACGGCGGTGCCGTCTTTGTTATCTTTCACCGCCAGCGCATCGAACCAGGGCTGATTGGCGCTTACCGACAAAGCATAGTGCTGCGTTTTTTCGGGACCGGCGCTGAGGCCGTCTGCCACGATGATAAAGGTTTGTGGCCCGTCGCAGATCGTCTGATCTTTGATGGGGTTGATGGTAGGCGGTTCATTTACATCAATCACGTTAATAGTAAAATCCTGCTCAAACCACAGGCCACCGTGGTCGGTAACGCGAACGCGTATACGATATTGTGGCTTCGTTTCGTAATCAAATACGGCGGCTGATTGTAGCTGATTACCTACGATCTTGAACTGCGCATCATCAGCGCCACCTGCGAAGGTGTAAGTGAATGTTTCTCCGGCATCAGGATCAGTAGCGGAGAGATGGCCTACCAGGGCGCCTGCGGGCCTGTTCTCCAGGATAGTAGTATTATCCAGTGAAATGGCTGTAGGTGCAACGTTGGTGGATTTGATATTCACTGCAAAATTCTTTTCGTAGAACAATCCACCGTTATCGGTCACGCGTATACGAATCTGGTACTGGTTCTTAACAGTATAGTCAAAAACAGCGGCAGACTGCAACTGTTTACCAACAATTTTGAATTGCGCATCATCTGCGCCGCCGGCGAAAGTATAAGTAAAGGTATCGCCTGCATCAGGATCAGTGGCAGACAAGTTACCCACCAAAGTGCCTGCGGGCTTGCCTTCCGGGATAGTATCATTATCTAATGAAATATCCGTTGGCCGATGATTGACATGCAGCACGTTAATGGTGAAGGGCTTCTCATACCACAAGCCACCATTATCGGTCACGCGTATACGAACCTGGTACTGGTTCTTAACAGTATAGTCAAAAACAGCAGCAGACTGCAACTGCTTACCAACAATTTTGAATTGCGCATCATCTGCACCGCCGGCGAAAGTATAAGTAAAGGTATCGCCTGCATCAGGATCAGTGGCAGACAAGTTACCCACCAAAGTGCCTGCGGACTTGCCTTCCGGGATAGTATCATTATCTAATGAAATATTCGTTGGCGGATGATTAACATGCAACACGTTAATGGTGAAGGGCTTCTCATACCACAAGCCACCGTTATCGGTCACGCGTATACGAATCTGATACTGATTCTTAACAGTATAGTCAAAAACAGCGGCAGCCTGCAACTGTTTACCAACAATTTTGAATTGCGCATCATCTGCACCGCCGGCGAAAGTATAAGTAAAGGTATCGCCTGCATCAGGATCAGCAGCAGAAAGATTACCTACCAAAGTGCCTGCGGGCTTGCCTTCCGGGATAGTATCATTATCTAATGAAATATCCGTTGGCGGATGATTGACATGCAGCACGTTAATGATGAAGGGCTTCTCATACCACAAGCCACCATTATCGGTTACGCGTATACGAATCTGATACTGATTCTTAACAGTATAGTCAAAAACAGCGGCAGCCTGCAACTGTTTACCAACAATTTTGAATTGCGCATCATCTGCGCCGCCGGCAAAAGTATAAGTAAAGGTATCGCCGGCATCAGGATCAGTGGCAGACAAGTTACCCACCAAAGTACCTGCAGGCTTGCCTTCCGGAATAGTATCATTATCTAATGAAATATCCGTTGGCGGATGATTTCTCGGCAACAGTGTGATCGTTACCTGCTGAGGTAAACAAGTATTCAAGCCGTCACTAACGGTCACGTATATCTGTAAAGTGCCCGCCGCTAATGCAGGATCATTGATCGTAATTGTGCCTGTGCTAGCGTCGATGGCGAAATCCGCTATGCCGTTATTATTCTGATCTGTATTGGTATTGATGACCCAATTTTGAATGATATTAGAAGCATCGGTGGCCGTCAATGTGCCTACCGGCGTGCTTGCCGGGCTTTTCTCTAACAGGATGAAACTTACCGGCGCAACAATCACAGGAGGAGTGTGATCATAAACCACTGTTAATACGGCCGAAGCAGTATTGCCATTGCCCGCAAGGTCTGTTACTTTATTCGCAGGCACCGATATGGTTACAGGGCCATCTGTTACCGGTGAAATAATGGCGCTATAGCTATTACCGGTGTTAGATAAACCAGACAACACGCCGTTGCTTACTGTGGGACTCGCAGCTGTAAATCCGTTCACGGCCTCATTCCATGCAAAGGTGACAGCGAAAGGCGCATTCACCCGCAGCGATGGCGTAGCAAGGCTCACCATAGGTGGTGTGGCATCATAGGTCAGCTGCAACACATTAGATGCACCGAAATAATTACCTGCCGGGTCTTGGAAAGCAGATGCCGGTACGGAGATGCTGACCAGGCCGTCGGCTGCCGGTGTTACCAAAGCAGTATAAGCGCCCGGATCGGGATTGGCAAGATCTTTCTTGAAATTTGTAATGGTGGCATTCGTCGCTAAAATCAGTGCTGAATAAGGGTTTGCGATAGGCGCAGATGCCTGTAAATACAGCGTAAAAGGATGGTTGATGATACCAGTAGCGCTTCCTGTCAACGTAACAGTACCATTCCCTTTGAAATACTGTACCATCAGTGTATTGGAAGGAGCATTCGGGTTGCCCAGCGCATCAGTCACTACTCCCTGTGATAACATCAGCATTACGGGAAAACCTGTAATGGAAGGATTCACAGTTACATCGTACACATTATTGGTACCTGATCTCAATATCAGATTGGAGAGCGTGGCGTTAGTAATCGTCAGCTTATTTAAATCGGTAAATGTCACTGGCTTGTTGAAGGTGATCGTAGCGGTAAACGGACTGTTGGCCGTAACCGGCCCGGTGATCACCGCCGTTACCTGCGAGTGATCATTCGCCCATCCCGTTGTTGCTGATACGATATTGGGATTACCGGCATTATCAACTGCCGCACCGGCCTTTACATAAGCAGATACAGGGCCTTCCGCTGCCGCCGCGATGGTGGCGGTATAACTGTTTGCGCCGGATGATGTCAATGCTGTTACGCTGCCATTGCTGACTACTATTCCTGTTTTATCAAAGCCAGTCACCGGCTTGGAGAATGTAATTGTGAGCGTGTAAGGGCTCGTATTGCCCGGAACAGCCGTCAGCTGCACAGTGGGCGGCGTTGCATCATAGTTCCAGCTAAAGATTGCTGGCATTGCATTGCTGTTATTGGCCAGATCACCGAATGCGCCTGCCGCTATGGTAGCGGTGACAGCGCCATTAGACACCGGCGTTACCTGTACAGACCATACGCTGCCGCTCTCCTGCGTATAGGCGCCTACGTTAGCATTAGTCCAGCTGATCTTTGAAACATCCAGCCCTCCCAGCGCTTCGGAGAAAGTAAACCTCACGGTAAACGGCGTATTGAACCAGGCGCCATTCGCCGGTGTAGCCGTTACCGTGGGCGGAGTGTGATCAAAGGTGATACTGCCGCTGGTGCTACCGTTAGACAAGGGGCTGCCAGACAGATCCTTAATGCTGTTAGTACCTGCCACTGCCAACGCCAGTTGCCCGTCGCCGCTAACATTCGTTACAGTGATATTGAAGCTGACATTAGACACTGGCGTAACCGTGATACTACCTGCAACCAGGGTGCCGGTAACATTGGTAATAAAATCAGTAGCTACCGGTGTAGTAGCTGGCTTATTGAAAGTGAGCAGGTAAGTACCGCTACTACCATTAGTGGGTGAGGCCGTAAGCGGGGAGAAACCCGTCACCATCAGCGGCCGGCCATCATAAGCAAAAGTGGCGCTGGCAGCGATGTTACCGTTACCGGCAGCATCTTGCGCAGCATTACTGTTAACGGCAACAGTGATATTTGTTTGAATGGCAGCAGGTGTGATCACCAACTGATAGCTGGTACCATCCAGCGGGGCAATGGGCGTAATGCTTTGCAAAGTGCCATTTGTAATAGTAACCCCGCTACTGGTGAAGTTACTCACCGGCTTACTGAAAACAGCATTCACCGTAAGCACGCCAGCGGCGCCGTTTACGGCCGACAACGCCACCGTTGGCAGCGTGAGGTCGGCCTGCCAGCTGAAGGCAACAGCGGCCGCATTGCTATTGCCGGCGGCATCTGCAAAGCCGCCCGCTGCAATGGTTCCCGTTATAGGACCGGTAGCTGCCGGTGTGATCAGCACCGACCAGGTGTGATCATTCTCTTTGGTTAAAACGCCAGGCGTTGCATTGCCCCACGTGATTTTCGATGCATCGAAGCCATTGACCGCTTCGGAAAAAGTAAACCTCACCGTAAAGGGCGCATTGAACAAAGTCCCATTCGCCGGTGTAGCCGTTACCGTTGGCGCCGTATGGTCGAACGTAATGCCGGTAGCGGCGGTAAAGCCGGCCGACAGCGGGTTTCCGGCCAGGTCTTTTATACTGCTGCTGTTTGTTACACCCAAGGTCAGCTGCCCGTCGCCGCTAACATTGGTCACCGTAACCGTAAAGTTGATATTGGAAACTTTTGTGATCGTAATGTTACCTGCATTCAGTGTGCCCGTAAGCGTGGTAGAGAAATCCGCAGGCAATGGCGTAGTAACCGCTTCACTGAAAGTAAGCGAATAGCTGCCGGAACTGCCATTCGTGGGCGAAGTGGTAACAGGCGTAAGGCTCACTACCACAGGGTCTTTCACGTCATAGGTAAAAGTGCCGCTGGCCGCCACATTACCATTGCCATATCCGTCCTGCGCCGCATTGGCGCTAACGGCAACGCCTACACTGGTCTCAGGAGCAGCCGGCGAAATCACCAGTTGGTAATGACTTGCATCTACCTGAATAATACTATTAAGTGTGCCATTGGTAATGGTAATCCCTGCGCTACTCAGGTTATATACCTGCTCGCTGAAAGCAAGCGTTGGGATGAAATGCTGCGCAGGCTTGTCTGTCGCAGGTGTGATGGTCACCGTAGGCGGTACGGTGCTATAGGTCACTGTTACCTGTTGTGAAGCGGTGCTGCCTACGCCGCCCAGATCCTGTGCAGCGCCGGGTAATAATTGCATCACTACGCTCGCCTGTGTGGGCGTGATATGCCAGGTAAAAGTATTACCACTGCCGGTAAACACAGCTGTACCGCCGGTAACAGACAGTTTTGTCGCATCAAAATTCTTTGTGGCGCGGTCAAACGTAACTGTAATGTCAAATGGTTTATTCACCATCGTGAGGCCGCCGTTTACTGTGATGACAGGTACCGGCGCCACGGAAGGCTGCTGCGCAACATTATAGGAATCGCCTGTGATAGCCGCCGACAAAGGGTTTCCGGACATGTCCGTGATACCGCCGCCGCCTGCCGGCATATACAAGGAAAATAACTGGTAGGGATAAGTGTAATCAAAATTGACGACGTGCGTAAATGTGACGTCATAAATCGTCGGACTAACAGGCGTTACGGTGATCTGGTCGTAGCGCAGATTCAGTACGCTGCCGGCCTGTTGCCAACCCGCGGTGCTAACATGTTGTACCGGTGCGCTAAAGGTAACCCGGAAAGTAAGATCGCTTCCGCTGGGCTGGTTGACGAAACCCATCAAAGCATAAGACCCCGTTAATGGAGCCCTTGTAGCATAGCCCTGAAAAGCAATACAGGAAAGCATTAGCAGCAGCAATAAGCTGCACACGCGCTTCCCTTTCAAGAGAGGCATGTAAAGGTGGTGCATAGTCGGATAAATAGTCAATATGCTCCCGGCACAATGAAGTACCTGAATTACATTGAGATTTTAAATATCAGTAATGGAGCTTTTCTGTCGGGTGGTTAAAAATAAAACGCTCATCTTCTTAAACCGATGAGGAACAGTGCTTTTCGGTAGGGTGGCTAAAATCAGAGAAAGAAACAGAGTCGCAAGATAGAGATATTATTTTATTTAAAGTAACTTTTTTTATGATCCATTCGCCACAGGAAAACTGATGGTGAAGCTGGTACCCGCTCCTGGCGTGCTTTCTACAGACACAATGCCTTTATGGTTCAGTATAATATTTTGCGTAGCGGTAAGTCCTAAACCGGTGCCTTTGGTTTTATTGGTGAAGAAGGGCTCGAATAGTTTGGCAACATTTTCCGCTTCGATACCGCTGCCATTATCTGATATCCTGATGAACACCTGGCCTTTCTCGTGCCAGGTGCGTACAGTCAGCGTGCCCTCTCCCGCCTTCATGGCTTCGATGCCATTGATGATGATATTCAGCAGTGCGATGAGCAGTTTATCTTCATCGGCCATGATCAGCTGATCCGGCTCATGCAGTTGTTTTACGATGGCAATATCATTGAGCTGCAAGCGGTCGTGCGCCTGATGCAGGGCCTTTTCGGCCAGCGCGTTCAATCCCTGTGGCAGCATGTTCAGCTCTATCATGCGGGTGGATTGTAACAGCTCCGATACCAGCTGGTTGATGCGATGGCAATTGCGTTCCATGATATCCAGGTACAGCTGCGCATCTTCCGTTGCGGCGGCGGCTTCTGTTTTCAACTGGCTTACAGCCAGCAAAATATTGGTGAGCGGGTTACGCACCTCATGCGCGATCAGCCGTGCAATACGGCCGGTGATGGCAAATTTCTCCTGCTGCTGCTTTTCCTGCGCCTTGCGCTTGCGTTCCGTCACATCCTGTATGATCACGAGGTATAGCTGTTTCTTATCATCGAGCAGAGAGGCGCTTACGAGCACGTCGAGCTGCTGGCCGCTGTTGTTACGGAAAAGATATTCCTGCTGCATGATGCCGTTGTTCCGCTCCAGCTGCTGCGCAAAGGCATTGGCCTGTTCCTCATTTACAAAGAGATGTTGCAGGAGATGTTCGTACAGCGCGGCTTCCTCATACTGCAAAACCCGCAGTGCTGCCGGGTTAGCGGCTACAATACGCTGGCCGCTGTCGGCCAGCAGAATAAGATCATTGGATTTTTCGAAGATGCTGAAATAACGTTTCTCGCTTTTTTCGATCGCGTTGAGATGTAAAAACTTGCGCAATGCATAGCGCACGGCCCTTTCCAGCATGGCGGCATTGATCTCGCTTTTCACCAGGTAGTCGGAAGCGCCGGCCTTCATAGCTTCTTTATCGATGTCATAATCTCCTTTGCCGGTGAAGAGGATCACCGGGGCATTAAATCCCAGATTGCGGAAATGATGCAACACATCAATGCCGGTATGGCTTCCCAGGCGGTAATCCACCAGGTACAGGTGATGCGCCCTTTCGGCAATAAGGGCCAGCCCTTCTTTATAGGAAGAAGCCCATTGTAAAACATATTGACCCGGCGAGATGTCCTGCAGCAGAGAGTTTACGAGGAAGAAATCATCTTCATCATCATCGATCATCAATATATATTTCGTTCCTTTGAAGGGCATGTAAAACGTTTTATCATGCGTGCTGTACCGCAATTTTCACACCTAAGTATCGATATGCGCTTCTTCTTTTTTAAGGATCACATTCCTGCGGGGCATGAACCAGGCGGGGATGAGCGTAACAAGCAATATGATCAGCGAGATGCGGAATCCTTCTTTAAGGGCGAGATGATGCGAACGCATGGAGCTTACGCCATCCAGCAGGTGGCGGTTATAGGCCGCCTGTGTGATAATGGCCAGCAGCGCGATGCCCAGCGCGCCGCCCACTTGTTGCATCAAAGTGCTGATGCTGGAAGCCATCGTTACTTCGGCCGCTTTCACTGAGCTGAGCGTAGCCGCATTGAGCGGCGCGATCAAACATCCCATACCGATACCGCGCACCGTCATGGCAATGATCACCGACCACATATTGCTGCCGGCATCCAGCAAAGAAAAGAGATACATGGAAACGCCCAGTAATACAATGCCTACCAGGGATATCTCACGGGAGCCGTGCTTGTCGGACCATTTGCCTGCAAAAGGCATCAAAGCCGCCATGAACACGGAGTTCGGCAGTATCATCAATCCGGACATACCCTCGGAAAGCCCCATCTGCTCCTGCAAGAGAAAAGGCATGAGGAACAATCCGCCGTATAAGGCTGCTGCCCGCGATATCGTTACCAGTATACAACTTACAAAGGAATAATTGCTGAAGAGATGCAGATCAACGATGGCGTCCTGTTTTTTTCTGTCGATAAAAATAAATATGATCAGGGCCGCCGCCGCAATCCCCAGCGTAGCAAGGATCTGCGGAGAAGTGATGCCCACGCGCTCCGCTTTGGCAATACCATATTGCAGGCACACGAGGAAAATGGTCAGCGCCGTAAAACCCGGGATATCAAATGGTAGCCTGATCTTAGGCTGCTTGCGTAACACCCCGAGGTATTTGAAGGCCATCACAATTGTGATCACCCCGATCGGCAGATTGATATAAAAGATCGATGGCCATCCGAACTTCTCCGTGAGGATACCGCCCAAAGTAGGTCCTATGGCGGGCCCTACGAGGTTGCCCAATCCCCACCATCCCAATATGGCGCCGCGTACCCGCGCGGGAAATATGTATGAGATGATCGCCATCGAAGTGGGCGCCATGGCGCCGCCGCCGAGCGCTTGTATCACACGCGCCGCCAGCAAGGATTCCAGGTTGTTGGACAAAGCGCATAACAAAGAGCCTAGTGTAAAAAGGGAAATAGCGCCCAGGTAAAGATTGAAGAAACCAATGCGGTTCTTGAGCCAGTTGGTGAGCGGCATCAGCACTGAAAAGCTCAGCATGTAAACGGTGATCACCCATTCGATCTCATCGAGCGTACAGTTGAACTGACGGCTCATCACCGGCAACGAGATATTCACAATACTCGAGTCGATACCGGCCATGGTGGTACCCATGATGATCACGATCAAAATGCCATTCCTGTTGATATCTCTCATAGCTTAGGCGGATCCTTTCTCGTTCAGTTGTGCAAGTTCCTGAAACAATGCTTTTTCTTTATCTGACAACTTCTTCGGGAGATGTATGACTGCTTTCACATACAGGTCGCCGGTAGCGCCTTCGTTGTTGTATCCCGGCATGCCTTTTCCTTTAAGGCGGAATACTTTTCCGCTGTCGGTGCCGGCGGGTATGTTCATGCTGAGAGCGGCGCCGGGCGTGGGTATGGTGAGCTTGCCGCCGAGTACTGCGGTGTACAGCGGGATGGCTACATCAGTATAAATATCCTGTCCTTTGAGTTCATATGCCGGATGTGGCGCCAGCCGGATGGTGATGAGCAGGTCGCCGGCGGTGCTGCCTTTGCGGCCCTGGGAGCCTTGTCCCTTGAGGCGGATCACCTGCCCCTCATAGAGGCCGGGTTTTAATTTGATATTGAGTTTGCTACCGTTTACTTCTATCTGGCGGGTAAGGCCGCTGTAAGCATCTTCCAGCGATACCTCCATTGTGGCCTGCATATCGCGGCCCCGGCCCGGCTGCTGTTGCTGCCTGCGCTGGCCGCCGGAAAATTGGGAACCGAACAACTGTTCAAAAAAATCGGAGAAGCCCTCGCCACCGCTGCCAAAGATATCTTCCATATTACCTTGATAACCGCGCCTGCCGCTTTGTTGCCGGCCGCCAAACTGCGACCAGTCAAAATCTTCAGGCCTTCCTCCGTGTTGTTCGTAATATTTGTAGTTCTCACCGAACTGATCGTATTTCTTACGTTTCTCCGCATCACTCAGCACTTCGTATGCTTCATTGATATCCTTGAATTTGTCTTCTGCGGCTTTATCACCCGGGTTCTTGTCTGGATGGTATTTCACGGCCAGTTTCCTGTAAGCCTTCTTGATCTGCTCTGCCGTTGCTGTTTTGTCTACGCCTAAAACCTTGTAATAATCCTTTACCTCCATAGCTGCAAAACATGTTAAGGGTGATCTGATGCTATGAAATTAACCAAGATTTTCAAGATTATGAAATAACCTTGAAAACGCCGATCCTATTTCGCTTCCAGCAGATTCAAGCCCAGCTTGTCTACCATGTATTTGATGGTGTACATGGCTTTGATACTGTTACCGGATTTATCCAATGGCGGTGAAAACACCGCGATGGCCATCTTGCCGGGAGATACGGCAATCACGCCGCCGCCAACACCACTTTTACCGGGTATACCGGTATGGTATATCCAGTCGCCGGTTTCATCATACAAACCTTCGGTGAGCATGGTGGCTAATATCTTCGGGCAATATTCGCTGTTGATCACTTTTTCGCGGGTAAGGGGGTTGACGCCGCGGTTGGCCAGCGTGCCGGCCATCACGGCCAGATCGCGGGCAGTGGTACCATAAGAACAGGCTTTGGTGTAAAGGTCTACGGATACATCCACATTATCATAGAAGCGGCCATAAGAATACAGCAGCCAGGCGATAGCCCTGTTATGCTGATTGGTAGCGGTTTCGGAGGCATACAGTTTTTCTATCACCGGCAGGCGGCGTCCCGCGAATTTCGCGAAGATGTTATCTATCTTGGTCCATTTCTCTGCGCCGCTGGCGGCAGGCACAAAGCTGTTGGTAGCCATAGCGCCGGCATTCACCAGCGGATTCACTGCACGCGCGGGTTCCAGCTCAATGGCCAGCACAGAATTGAAAGGCATCCCCGTTGCATTCACACCGATGCTGTCTTCAATCGCCTTTTGCCCGCGCTCCTGCATGGCCAGGGCCAGCACAAATACTTTCGAGATAGACTCTATCCCAAATTCATATTTTGTATCTCCCAGCTCCAACACCTTGCCATTGGGCAAGCACACGGCAATGCCGTACAAATTGGAATTTACGTCCGCCAGGTATGGAATGTAATTCGCATTGGCGCCGCCTTGGGGGGCCTTGTATTTATTATATGCTTCTTTCATCACCTCCCGTATCCGTTTCTCGGAAATTTGTTGTGCAAACGTTACCACCGACAACAATAAAAGAATGATCACACCATTTATTTTTTTCATAAGGAGAGATTTAAAATTTATACATCATGGAGAATTGCAGCCGGCTGTTATCTCCGTATTTTCTGTCTATGGTGATATGTTTTCCGTAGAGATATTCCAGCCCTACCTTCACAAAGGCAGACGGATAGTAGAGAATATTCGCAACGCCATATTGCGTGGATTTAAAATCCTGCACAGGCTGATAGTCTTTCTGGTCAAGGGTTAGATAACCATACCCCACAGTGGTGCTGAGTTTGTCGCTCCACCAATGGTCATAAAAACCCATCACAGCAAAAACGGGAATATTCTCTAGCATGGTCCTGCTTTTGGTAGCCGCATCATAGCCTTGTCCGCCGAGGTCATTGAAATACCGCGATATTCCCTGCCCATAAGTGACCTGGTACGAAAAGTTATCCTTGATCTTTGCATTCACTTCTATGACGCCGGTAAGATTGGCGCCCCATCCGATATTCGTATGTTCGTGACCGAGATAGTTATCATAGGTGATGGGATGAAAAAGGCCTGCCAGCTGGATATGCGTGCCACCTGTAATGTTACAGCGCAACTGGCCGATAATATCTACAAACAGCGCGCGGGATGAAAGCCCGGAATCGGCAGGGAATTTCACATCGCTGCCTGGGTTCTCTACGGTAAATGCCAATGTTGTTTTCTTCGACAAGGGTTGCGTAAAACGCAATTGCATCTGTCTTACAAACACCATCGCATTAGGTCCTTCATAATCGATGATGTTGGGAAAAACATCAATATCCATAAAGGCAGACCAGTACTGCCCTGCGCCCCATTTACCGAGTTCGCCCCAGGCATGGCGCAGGCGTGGATTGTTGCTGCCATCCGGATTGAAGAGGTCCAGCTCCAGTATCGTTTTCAAGGTGCCCAGCTTCGTTTCCGATTGTGAGGAGATCGTTAACCGTGTTTGCCGCGCGGAGAACGCTACAAATCCTTTGTTGAGATTATTGACAGGAATGGAAGATGGCGTAAATGCCTGCGTATTGCCAGGTTGCTTCACATCATAAATGAAATCGCCTTGCACGTAACCACCGATCGTGAGTTTGGTATTGAACACATCCGCCACTACAAATCCGCCATAGCGGCCAGATTCGAGGTTGCTCCTCGTTTGCGTGCGGTTTTGTGGTTCAGGACGGATGATGCGCCGCTCGATGCGTGATACCTTCGCCTCAAGACTGTCGATACGCCGCCGGAGGCTATCATTGCCGTTCTCCTGCGCCAGCAGCTGGCCACAGCAAAAAAGCAACAGGATCATGAGCAGTGCACCTGATTGTAAACATCGGCTCATAGAAAAGTATTTGATCAGAGATGCGTATGTGGTCTTTTCGCGACGAGCAAAGGCATGCCTACAAATATCACTGTACCGGCCACCACCAGGCCTACATAGGTAGCCGGGCTGCCCACCGGCAATTGCGTTGGCGGGAAAAACGCCACCACAAAGGCGAACAGCGTAGCTACAAAACCGAGGCCGGCAAAGAACCACATGCCGCCATTGCCACCAGGCACTTTGTAGGAGCGTGGCAGATCGGCATGGGTATATCTCAGCTTGATGCCTGTTGCATACATCAGCAGGTACATAATGAGGTACAAACCGATGGTGAGTGCGCTGAGGAGGAAGAACGCCACGCTCACATTGTCCATCACGAAGTATAAAGAAGAGAGGATAGATACGATGATGCCCTGTACGATGAGAATATTCACCTGCACGCCATTGGCATTGGTTTTAGCCCAGAATGGCGGCAGCACGCCTTCTTTAGCCGTCCACAGCAAACCCTTGCTGGGACCGGCGATCCACGAGGTTACGCCGGCCAGCACGCCAAAGGCGGCCAGGATGCCTATCAGGTTCGTGATCCAGCTGAGATGGTACTTATCAAAGATCTGTTTGAAGGCTTCCATCAATCCGGCCTGTAAGTCTATCTGGTCGTAAGGCAGGATGGTGGCCACCGCCAGCGATCCGAAGGTAAACAGCAGGAAGATGATCACACCGGCCAGGCCAATCGCTTTCGGGAAATCACGTTGCGGATCTTTCAGCTCCTGCGCATGTACGGCATGTACTTCCACACCGGCAAACAAGAGCAGGATGCCCGCCAGGAAAGCAATATCGCCCATACCGGCAATGAATGGAAACAGCCGTGGGTGCAGCTTTCCTTCGGTAGTTACTTTTACGATGGAAGCTACATTTTCCTGCGGATGTAAAAATTGTATATCGTTGCCCTGCATAATATATATGATCGCTACCAGGATGATCACCACACCCGGTACCACAGTGCCCGCCACAAAGCCATAGCTGGTCACTTTGCTGATCAGCTCCGTGCCTTTGAACGACAACAAGGTAGCGAGCCAGTAGATGGCAATAGAGAAGATCCCCACGTAAGTGCCGTTATTAGCCAGTTCCGGCTTACCGATCGTGTAGGCAATACAAGCCGCTGCAAATGCCAGCACGGTAGGATACCAAACTACATTCTGTATCCATTGCAGCCAGATAGCCAGAAAGCCTGCCCTGGAGCCAAATGCCGCCTTGATCCATGTATATACGCCGCCGCCTTTATCGCCAAAGGCGCTGCCCAGTTCCGCCGCTACCAACGAAGCCGGTATCAGATACAGGAAGGTGGCAAAGCCGATGTAAAAGAACATCGTCAGCTCCTCTTTGGCCATCATGGGCAATCCGCGCAAACTGATCACTGCGGCGGCTGTCATCAGGGCAAGACTGGTAGTCGTTATTTTCGCCATAAAATATTTTTGAATTTTTTGATTTAGGGATGTGAGAATTTGTTTCTGACTGAGGTCCGCAACAAATTCTTACATCCCTAAATCCGTAAATCCATAAATCCGTAAATCCGTAAATTCTCCCATTAATTATGTGCGTAACCGCCTGCTTCTTCTCTTGTCAAAGGCACGGTGATCGGGTGTTTCACGAAATAGTCGATTGCGCGTTTAATATCTGCGATGAGCAGATCGGCCATATCACGGCTGAAGCCATGTCTTACCAAAACTCTTTGTATCACTACATCATCCATTTTGGAAGGCAAGGGGTAGGCGGCGATCTGCCAGCCGCGCATACGCAAACGGTCGCTCAGGTCATATAGCGAGAAACCCGGATTGGTGCCCGGTTTTAGCCGCCAGGACGCCCCTGGCAGGCCGCCATGGCCATCGTAGAAAAGTTCGAAATAACCCAGAGATTTGATCGCATCGGCGATGTATTGCGCGTGCGACATATTCGCCTGCATGATCTCGCGGTACCCTTCTTTGCCCAGCCGCAGGAAATTGTAGTATTGCGCAATGATCTGGCCTCCCGGGCGGGAGAAGTTGAGTGCAAATGTGGGCATATTGCCGCCGAGGTAATTCACGTTGAAGATGAGCTCTTCTGGCAGGTCGCTCTTATCGCGCCATACTACCCAACCCACGCCAAGTGGCGCCAGGCCATACTTGTGGCCGGAGGCATTGATAGATTTCA
This sequence comes from Chitinophaga vietnamensis, assembly GCF_902167635.1. Taxonomy (GTDB): domain Bacteria; phylum Bacteroidota; class Bacteroidia; order Chitinophagales; family Chitinophagaceae; genus Chitinophaga; species Chitinophaga vietnamensis. The sequence goes on along the minus strand of NZ_CABHMS010000001.1, from coordinate 359,997 downwards.
CCCGTGGCAAACGGAAATCCCATTCCAGCTCCGGCGTGAGGAAAGGCGCGATAAATGCGCCACTGGCGGCATCCACATGTATTGGGATGTCCAGGCCTTTATCTTTTTGCAGCTTATCCAGCGCCTGGCTGATCGCTTTTACATCTTCATATAAACAAGTAAAGGTGATGCCTAGCGTGGGTACCACGCCGATGGTATTTTCATCACAGCGCGCAATCACATCTTCAGGCGTAAGCGTAAGCTTACCTTCTTCCAACGGCACTTCGCGCAGCTCTACATCAAAATAACGGGCAAATTTATGCCAGCAGATCTGTACCGCGCCACAGATTAAATTAGGTTTGTCGGCCGGTTTATCCAGCGCCTGCCTTTTCTTGCGCCATTGCCATTTGAGGGCCAAGCCGCCCAGCATGGCAGCCTCGCTGGAACCCGTAGTGGAACAGCCAATAGTGGTAGCCGCTTCCGGGGAGTTCCACAGATCGGCCAGGATAGACACACAGCGCGCTTCTATAGCGGCTGTTTGCGGATACTCGTCTTTATCGATCATGTTCTTGTCGATACAATCATCCATCAACTTATGGACTTCTTCATCCATCCAGGTCTGGCAAAAAGTGGCCAGGTTCTGTTTGGAGTTACCGTCCATCAACAGCTCATCTTTCAGTAACGCATATACGTTTTCGGGAAGCCTCGACTTTTCAGGCATGGTGTTCAGTGGAATCCCCTCTTTCATGTACGGGGACGTGTAGATATCCGCACCGGGGACAGACTTCAAATCATTGTCCCCTTTACGTTTGAAGAACTGTAAAGGCATAAACGACCAGTTTAGTAAATGAACGACGATACTTATAAGCATGAGGGATCAGGACCTATGTATCACGTTAACGGATCAACGAAATAGGAATGCGGGCACATGGGATTTCCTTTTGAGGGTGTTCCACATGAGTATTAACGAACAATTGTTTGTACGTTATAGAACACGTATGTTCACAGAAAGTTCAGCAAACAAAAAAAATTTTGATCAGGGGAGCGGGGTTTCCAGGATTTCGTAGGCTTCCAGCAATACTTGTACTTCGGTCGTGATCTGCGCAATGGCGGCCACTTCTGCGGGTGTCAGCAACATCATCACCTGTTCAGCAGGCAGGGGTACACACATGATCTTTTCCTGTACGGACTCCGGATATACATCTGATGCCATCCGGGCCATCATCTTCGCAAAATAGTCAAACTCGCTGCTGCTAAGGTTAACAGCCGTTGTACCAAAGGCCAGTTGCATATTCCTGCACCGCGGGCAACGGATCACATAACCATTGCTGCCATGATATAAAGTCTGGTAGTTACACATAAACATGGTTTTAGTGCCTTCAGCAGCTGCCAGTGGCAGCTGCTGTCAGGACTTTTTTCATCACTCTTTACAGTAAAATGGGGTACAATAGACGAATATGTACAGCAAAATTTTCATTACAAAAGTAAACACGCAGCAATGAGCATTGCTATCGGATCAGGAAAACAACTTGCGCAAAAAGGAAAAAGGCGCGTGAGGTTGTCTGGCTCAGAATTATAAGGATTTTCGGATTTATGGATTTTCGGATTTATGGATTTAATTGGAGCGGAGATAACAACATTGTTCATCTCCGCTCCAATTAAATCCATAAATCCGAAAATCCATAAATTCGAAAATCCTTAATCTACCTTAAACACCAGGCGCCGGGTATTGATGCCGCCCACTATTCCATAACCATTCACTACATTGGTAAATACCCTTACCGGCTCTGTTACAATACTGCCGCTGTTTTCCAGCTGGGCGGAAGCTGTTTTCAGGTATTGCCAGGAATTGTAGGTCAGTTCGCTCACTTCTATCATGAGCTGCTTGGCATTTACGATGGGGTCTTTTGTTTGCAGTACGAACGTTAGTGTTTTGCCATCGAAACGTTCGTCGCTCATGATCATGCTGGTGTAGTTTGCTTCGGCAATGACATCGATCACATTATTGTTGAAAGAAGGGTCGAGGCGGAAAAGGCGCATGGTATCCGGCTGGCCGGAAGGGCCATAGGCAAAGATGCGCAGGCGGTAGTAGTCGGCCGCGCCGGGGCGGTCCTTCAATGTAAAGCGTACACGGCTGCTGTTGCGCTGGGCGCTGGCATTGCTTACGTTCGGCGGTGGCGGCAACGTATCGGCGGCGTATACGGAGCTAAGACCACTTTTGCTGGCGCTGATCTTATAATGCCGCCCCAGCACTGCCGGCTGTGAAGACACATACCACATATTGCCTCCGATCTGCAGAGCGGCCATCGGCAGCACTTTGCCGTCTTCTTCCAATGTTACGCCCGCATCGCGCACCTCTGCAAATGCGCCTTCGTTATACACATTGGCCGGTATGCTGCGTGTTACCCTTGCGTATACTACACTGTCTGGCTGTATCAGGCTGTTGATCACCAGCCGGTCGCCCTCATAAGGCAGGTTGATATCTACCCTGCGTTCACATCCGCACAATATCATTACTAACAGTACCGCATAAACGAAAATACGTTGCATATCCATCATTTTAAAATCTCACCGAATAGGTAATACTCGGCAAAACAGGCAGGATCACCACTTTGGCCAGATAGCGCTCTTGCGCTGCTGCATCCCGCTTTATAAAATAGTAAAAAGGATTTGGCTGGTTATACACATTGAAGATGCTGAAGTTCCAGCTCTTGCGCCAATACTTTTTTTGTTTGGTATAAGTAATGCCTATATCCAGCCGGTGAATATTTTCTGTGCGCCCATTGTAGCGATTGCTGTAGCGGTCTACCGGGGCGCCGCCATCCGTACCGGGATCCCAGGGCGATGCATTGCTCGTGCCCTCGTAAGTGGCCACCGGCAAGGTAATGGGCGATCCCGTCATAAAATGCCAGGACGCCGAAGCCTCCCAATGCTTGCCCAGCTGCTGTGTAAGCACCACCTCTACAACATGTCGGCGGTCATATTTATAAGGGAAGATATGCCCATTGTTGATGCCCGGAAAACGACGGTTGCTCCACGACAAAGTATAACCGATCCTGCCGGTAGTACTGCCTTTTCTCTTGGAGATCATCGCTTCGCCTCCATAGCTCCAACCCTGTCCCACGGCCACTTTCTGGTCCCACTTCAGCATATCCGGACTAATAAAACCGGCGATATCCGTATATTCGATCATGTTATGCATCGTCTTGTAATAACCCTCCAGCGAAAATTCAAACAGGCGGTTATTAGTCACCTTCGTAATGCCCGCCGCCAGCTGCCGCGATAACATCGGCGCCACGCGCGGTGTTGAAGGCACCCAGATATCCGTAGGCAGCGTAGTACCATTGTTCGACAATAAATGGATATACTGGTTCATATGCGTATAGGCCGCCTTCAGCACCCAGTGGTGAGGAAGCAGGTAACGCAGGCCCAGCCTGGGTTGTATGGAATAATAAAATCTTCCTTCTACCGCAAATCCCGACATATGCACACCCAGATTCGCCCATAACTTCGGCGATACCTCCCAATCATCTTCCGCATACAGCAACATTTCCAGCCCGTTGATACGCGCTCCGCGCGCAGCGGTATCCAGCGGTTTCACCGGACTGCTCTTATCTTCAAACACCGACATCGCCGGCTTGAAATAATGCATCGTAGCGGCGCCGCCAAAACGAATACCATGGCCCGGATTGGGCCGGTAGTCGAAATCCATTTTCACGCCCGCATTTTCCATGCGTGAAGAATACCGTCCATACTGATCAGAAAACTCACCGGATGCAGGAATATTATATTTATAACCGTACTCGGTAGAAAATTCATACCGGGAATAATTGAAGGTGAGATTGGAAAAAAGTTTGGGACCGTAGACATGGTTCCAGCGCAAAGCCGCAATGGTATTGCCCCAGCCGATCTTGAAACGGTTCATCTGCGCATTGATACGGGTACTGTCTGCCAGTCGCGCGCTATCGGTCGACTGCTGTATCAACATATTATCTTCTCCCTGGTAATAGCTCAAAAACACGCGGTCTTTGGGAGAGAAGATATGATTGACCTTTAAATTGATATCATAAAAATAGGCATAGAACCGGCCATCACGGCCCAGGTCATCATCCGAGCGCAAGGCAACATTATAGATCAGGTCGGGATAGGAGCGGCGGGCAGAAACGATGAAAGAAGTTTTGTCTTTGATGATCGGCCCTTCCACATTAAATTTAGCGGAGATCAGCCCGATGGCCACATCGCCATGGAATTTCTGCATATCGCCATCCTTCAGTGTGATATCCACTACCGACGACAGCCTGCCGCCGAAACGCGCCGGGAATGCGCCTTTATACAGGTCGGTGGTTTTCACCACATCGGCATTGAGCAGGGAATATACCCCGAAGAAATGTGAGAAATTAAATACCGGCGATCCGTCGATGAGGATCAGGTTCTGATCCACACTGCCGCCCCGCACATGCAGGCCCGATACGCCTTCCATGCCGCCGCCCACGCCAGGTAAGGATTGCAGCGTGCGCATCACATCGGCTTCTCCCAATAATTTGGGCATCGACTGTATATCTGCAGTGGCGATATTCACTTTGCTGAGGGGCGCCTGTTCCATCGAACCGCTTTTATCCGTACCGGTGATCACCACTTCTTTGAGGTTGGCCAGCGGCGACAATGCCACGGTGAGCAACTGGTTGCCTTTCTCCATCACCGGTTGTAACACGCTGTTGTAGCCAATGTAGGAAACGATGAGCTGGCCAGTATCGCGGGCGGTTGTAAAACTGAAAAATCCGTATTGATTAGTAGTAGTGCCCTGATGCAGGGATGGTGCATAAATGGTGGCGCCCACTAATTTTTCGCCGGTGGCAGCATCCTGTACATATCCGCTGATGGTGCGGGTACTGTGCTTTTCGGGGAGTAGCACCAGTTGGTCGCCTACGCGGGTATATCGGATAGCATCGGGCGCGAAGAGCTCATCCAGCAGCCCTCTCAGGCGGCGGTTATGTGCAGTTAAGGTTACTCTCCGGGATAAATTGACAAGTTCCCTGCTATATGAAAAGTGGATACCATATTGTTTTTCCAGCAATTCGCACACTTCCTGCAAGGGCTGGTCCTTCACCACTATGGTCACCCGTGTTTGCCAATCCCACCCTAAAACGCGCAAGGGGATGCATATCAGCAGCATCGCCGTGAGCAGTTTTGCGGCTAACGACATAATATGGTCAAATTAAAAGTATGTAAAGTTCATAGGGCCGGCGGCGGGCTATCTCAGCTTATATTGCCTGTCGCCTGTTTTCTCCCATTTGGCGCCTACGCTGAGCGCCAGGGTGGTGATCACCTCATCGATGGATTCACCGGTAAAATTTGTATTGACGGATAGTTTCAGCAGCGCGGTATCTTCCACGGTCACCCGCACATCGTATACCTCGGTGATGGTATGCAGCACTTCTTCCAGTGGCACATGATGGAAAGCAAGGGCTTTCTTCACCGGGTCGGTAACGTGTGCGGCTACACGAAAATCGGGCCTGGCCTGATCCTGCTGCAGCAACATGCCTTCCGTAAGCACCACGCTGTCGGCCTTTTCATGATCGATCACCATCACCTTTCCGCTGCTCACATGTACCTGCAGCTTTGCTTGCCCCGGTTCATAGTTCACGGTAAAGCGGGTGCCGAGCACCTGTACATCGGTACGCCCCAGCGTCACGACAAAGGGTTGGGCAGCATTGGCGGCGATATCGAAAGTAGCGGCTCCTTTCAGCGTCACCTTCCTGTTGCGGGAGCCGAAGCCTGGCGCTACTTCCAGGCGGGAGGCAGCCTGCAACTGTACGCTGCTGCCATCTTCCAGCCGCGCGATTTGCGGGCCGGCATAAGACGTGCTATTACTGTTCCGCGCGATGAGCCACCAGCCGAGCCCCAGGGCCAGCGCCAGTATCGCTGCCACCCTGATCCAGGGGAAGCGGGGCCGTGATGATACAGCTGCCAGCGGTGGAGCCGTGGCGGTATCAGCAACGCCCATCTGGCTGTACAGCCGCTGCCAGGAACTGTCCGTATCCGGCTGCATCGTGAGGCGCTGCGCCGCTGCGGTATCCAGCACACGCTGTAAAGCCGCCAGCAGAGCGGCATTACCGGCATCTTCCCCGAGCCAGGCCTCTACCCATGCACGCTCTTCCCCGTCCGCCTCTTGCAGCAGGTACTTGCAGAGCAAGGTATACAGTGCCTCATCAGGAAAAGAAGATGTCATGTACAGTTGTAATATATTTGATAAGACGCACGCAGGAAATCATCTCCCCCACGTCCCTCTCAAATTTTTTTAAAAGAAAAAAACGGCAAGCAAGGGCAGATACTCCTTCAGTTCCTGGTGCAGTATCTTCAAAGCCTTCCCCATCTGGTTTTCTACAGTTTTAACAGATATATTCATCGTTTCGGCAATCTCCGAATATTTGAGATGCTGATGGCGGCTCAACAGGAACACTTCCCGGCAACGCTCCGGCAGGCGTTCCAGCGCCTGGTGATACAGCATCTCCAGCTCCTTCACCTGGTCGGCGGCATGGGTGGCCGTTTCCCGGGCCGCGCCATAACGCGTTTCACGGTCGTTACGCACCGTATCCTTACGCCATTGGCTGATCGCAGTATTCCTGATAGCAGAAAAAAGGTAAGCCTTTACAGGACCAGAGATCACAATACTATCCCTCTTTTCCCATATGCGCAGGAATACCTGCTGCACGATCTCCTCTGCTGTATGGGGGTCTCCCGTGTAGTGTGTGGCAAAGGCCAGGCAGTGCGCATGGTTTTCCCGAAATAATTCTTCAAATGTCTGGAGCGCCAACATGATGAGCAGCAAAAATAATCAATTACGAATTACGAATTAATAATTACGGAAATTCCCGTAGATATACGCGAAACGCTGCGCCAGTCGGCCTAGGAAGCACTTTGAGCACTTTATGGGCTGATCTTCGCTAATATCTACGGGAATTTCCGTAATTATTAATTCGTAATTCGTAATTGACTATTTTTGCCCCCGCAATGTATAACCTGATCAAAAAAATACTTTTCCGGTATCCCCCGGAAAATATCCACCACACCGTGATGCGCGGCATCAAAACCATCTATGCCCTCCCCCTGGGCAAACAAGTGCTCCGGGCCTTTTGCGATGTCAAAACAAAAGGGCTGGAACGGGAATTGTTCGGTCTGCGGTTTTCCAATCCGGTAGGACTGGCAGCAGGTTTTGATAAAGACGCCAAATACATTGATGAACTGGCCTGCCTCGGATTCGGCTTTGTGGAGATAGGCACCGTAACGCCGCTGGCACAGCCGGGCAATGATCAGCCACGCCTGTTCCGCCTGCCGGCGGATAAAGCCCTCATCAACCGCATGGGCTTTAATAACGAAGGCGCCACCGCCGCCGCTACCCGCCTGCTGCGGAAACGCTCCGGCATCATCGTAGGCGGCAACATCGGCAAAAATAAAGTGACGCCTAACGAGGAAGCTACCAGCGACTATGAAAAATGTTTCCACGCCTTATATGATGTGGTAGATTATTTTGTGGTGAATGTAAGCTCTCCCAATACGCCCAACCTCCGCGCCTTACAGGAAAAAGAACCGCTGAAGCAACTGCTGCACCACCTGCAACAGCTCAATGCCCAAAAGGCAAAGCAGAAGCCTATCCTGCTGAAGATTGCGCCAGATCTCACGCATTCACAACTCGACGATATTATCGAGATCGTTCAGGATACAAAACTGGCGGGCATCGTAGCCACCAATACCACCATCAGCCGCGAAGGCCTGCAAACGCCCGCCGCCGAAGTAGAAGCAATCGGCGCCGGCGGATTAAGCGGCCTGCCCGTTAAACAAAAAGCAACAGAAGTGATCCGGTACATCCATACCAATAGCCAGGGCAAGATCCCGATCATCGCTGTGGGCGGCATTTTCACCGCCGCCGATGCACAGGAAAAACTCGATGCCGGCGCCTCGCTGGTACAAGTATATACCGGCTTCGTTTATGAAGGCCCTACCATCGTGAAGAAGATATGTGCAGGACTGCGTCCATAAAGCTCGTCATCTGAATTAAACCTATATGGAACAATTATTCACAGTTGAGTCCCTCATCAGTTTATTCACGCTGGTGCTGATGGAAATTGTGCTGGGCATCGACAACGTGATCTTCGTCTCTATTGTACTGAACAGGCTCACGCCTGAAAAGCGCCCACTGGCGCGCCGCATCTGGATGTTCACCGGCATGGCCGTACGTATCATCCTGTTGCTTTGCATCGGCTACATCGTCAGGGCCGTCAACCCGCTCTTCCATATCGGCAGCCACGGCTTCAGTCTCCGCGATCTCATCATGCTCGGCGGCGGTATCTTCCTCCTGATCAAAACCACCCTCGAGATCCACCACAAACTCGAAGGAGAAGACGAGGCCCCCGCCAGCAGCAGCAATAAACCCGCAGCATCCCTGCTCAATATCGTAGGACAGATCATCGTGATCGATACCGTCTTCTCTTTTGACAGTATCATCACCGCTGTAGGTCTTGCCAAACAAATACCGGTCATGATCATTGCCGTAATCATCGCTATGATCGTGATGTTCTTCTTTGCGCCACGTATCAGCGATTTCATACACAAACATCCTACACTCAAAATGCTGGCCCTCTCCTTCCTGGTAATGGTAGGCGCTATCCTCATCGTAGAAGGATGGGACGCTGAAAAAGCGCACGACCTTCACCTGAAAAACTACGTGTACTTCGCCATGGCCTTCTCTTTCGGAGTAGAAATGTTGAATATGAGAATGAGAAAGAGCGGTAAACCGGTAGCATTGAAAGAACCGACTTCAGAGAAATAATTGCGCATAAAACATCAGGGGCCACCGCGTACACGGTGGCCCCTGATATTTTATGCGCATGCGCTATTATTTTCTCAGCTGTTGTTTCAGCTCATCGATCTCTTTCTGTTGCCGGATCATATGCAGTGTCAGCTCTTCGATCTTCTGCAATAATAATTTATTCATCTCTCCTACATCTAATCCTTCTTCTTTTATTTCTTTTTCAGAAGGGATATCAGGAAGATGACCATTTTTGCTGATGTAATTTTCTATCGCTTGCAGAGAGGGTAATGAATAGTCTTTATGGAAGACAAAATCGGCCCAGGCGGATTGAGTTACCTTCACGCGCCTTGCGCCGATAGTGCCTTCCACGGCCAGTTTATAGGATTTGGGATCTACGGTTCCAATACCCACATTACCATTGTCCGAAATAGTCATATGACACCTGACCCCCAATGAACTGGTATCCGAATCCGTAGAAAAGAAGTACAGGATAGAATCAGAGGAAGCGCCGATACCGAATTTTTTCCGACCGGCTTCAAACTCTATAGCCCTGCCAGCCCATAATTTTATTGCTCGTCCCCAACCGCTGGTGGTCCAGCCCGGCGCAGCGCCAATCTCTATCCTCGCCGATGGATTGGCGATAGAGTACCCCATATTACCAGTGGTATAACCGCTTCTTGTGTTGGAATATCCATTCGTAGTAACATAATTATCGATCGCCGTTTTGTAGCTGTGTGCCGGGCCATTCACTTCCTGGAATGGCAAAGGATTAGCTACGCCGTCGTACACTGTTACCTTGTCGTTAAACTGCGAACGATAGTAATAAGTAGCGCTTCCCCTCAACCAGATAAGAATGGTTTTGGAAAACACGTAATTAGTAACATCACGCCAGCCGGCGACGAATATGTTGTTAAACTGTTTGATATCGGCATCGATGAAACTGGATAAATGCCCACCATTAGTGGTATGGTAGCGGAATGTGGCAATCAGCGATCCATACGCATTATAATCCGTATGCACATTGGAACGCCCCAATTCCAATACCGAAGCCACATTTCTATCCCAGGCAGAATCGGTAAACGCCACCGGATAATATTTAGAAGAGTCGCCTTGCACCTTGAACGAACTCATAACCTGTGCAGAGGCGTGTTGGGAGAAAACGAACAGCCCCGCCACCAACAGGAGGGCCAGATGGATGTTGAATTTCATAAGTACAGTTTTTTTCGAAAAATATGAATTATTATTAAATGCTACAAGTTGTTGACAATGTTCATCATGACAACAGCCACCATACCGGCTGTCTCCGTCCGCAAACGGTTGGCGCCTAAAGACACTGGCTCAAAACCCGCTCCCAGCGCCAGTTTGACCTCCTCAGGCGTAAAATCACCTTCCGGCCCTATCAGCACGATCGTATCTTTTCCCGGCTCCATTAACAGCTGTAAAGACTGCTGCTGCTCGGGCAAACAATGCGCAATAAAACGTTGTGCATCCTTACTCTGCTTCACCACCTGCTCAAATGCCTGTGGCTCCTGCAACACCGGCAGGTAGTATTGTTTGGACTGCAACATCGCCGACACCAATATATTTTGCAAACGCTCTGCTTTCACTTTCTCTTTTTCAGTACGCTGGCTCACCAGGGGAATGATCGACTGAATACCTATTTCCGTAGCCTTCTCCAGAAACCACTCTATCCGCGACGCATTTTTGGTAAAGGCAATGGCTATACGAAGTACCGGCGTTGGCGGCGGCATCAAAGTTATTGCTGAAATATTCACCACACATTTTTTGCGGTTATCATCAGCAATGATCGCCGTAAACCTGCGCCCACGGCCATCTGCCAGCAACACCGTATCACCGGCCTCATGCCGCAACACCTGGATACAATACTTCGATGTATCCTCATTCATCGTGTAACTGCTGGCATCCACCGCAATATCTCCCGCAAAAAAAACAGACAAATCCATTTAGCTATTTGGTTATTTTATTATTTGGATATTTGATTTATGAATTTTCGGATTTTCGGATTTTTTGATTTGTGGGAAATTCGGTTTTCTTCCAAATTCGAAAATCAAAAAATCCGAAAATCCGAAAATTCCTAAATCAAATATCCAAATAATAAAATAACCAAATAACTAAATAATCAAATTCTTTGTTTTTGTATGAAACCTTGCAAACAGGAGTAGGGATGCGGTTAGCAAACCCAGTAGCAGCGCCCACCACACGCCTTCCACACCAAAGCCCATTTTGATGCCTAACAGGTAACCCAGCGGGATACCGAACACCCAATAGGCCAGCAAAGTGATCACCGTTGGAATGCGTACATCGCCCAATCCGCGCAGGATACCAAGTCCCACCACCTGCATGCCATCGAACAACTGGAAGAAGGCAGCGATCACCAATAAATTTCCTGCGATCTGTATCACCTGCGGATCGTTGATATACAAAGCAGGCAGCAGATGCCTGCCCACCATAAATACCAGCGCAGCAGTGCCCATCAACACCAGCACCATATGATAACTGGCGATAGCCGATAAACGTAATTCCCTGAAATCGCGCTTGCCGAAATTATTGCCGCTTTTGATGCCCGCCGCCGCAGAGATGCCGCTGGCCATCATATACGTCATGGATGCCAGGCTCAATGCGATCTGATGCGCCGCCAGTTCTGCAGCGCCCATCCAGCCCACCATCACGGCAGCGCCGCTGAAAGCGCTCACCTCAAAAATATATTGCAAGGCCACCGGCGTACCAATACCTAAAATTTTTCTGATAGCCGCCGCCTTCAGATTTGAAAAACCAAAACTGGAAAGGTAAGGCTTGAAACGTGGCGACTTCAACACATAAAAAGCCATCGTAATACCCATGATCAAACGGTCGGTGAAAGTGGCAATACCCACGCCCACCACGCCCATGCGGGGCAGGCCGAACAGACCGTACACCAACGTGATGCCAATGAGGATATTGATCACGTTGCCGATAATACTGATATTCATCGCCTGGCGTGTAAAGCCCAGCCCCTCCGCAAATTGCTTGAAGGTGAGGAACAACATCAGCGGGATGAAGGAGAAACCGAGGTAACGCAGAAAGGGCCTTGCCTGTTGCACAACATCCGGCTCCTGGTTCAGCACCTGCATATAGCCGCTGCCAAAATAAATGACGGCCGATAACAATAGGCCCACCATCATATTGATGATCAGGCTATGACTGAGCAGATGCCCAATAGCGCTTTTGTTGCCACGGCCATTCTCCTGTGCGATGAGCGGTGTGAGCCCGTACGACATACCAATACCGGTAACCATGAAGATAGAAAAGAGACCGTTGCCCAGCGAAACCGCTGCCAGCGGTACTTTGCCGGTATGCCCGATGATAAGGCTGTCGGATAATGCAACCAGTGTATGCCCGAGTTGGGAGATCACTACGGGATAGGCTAAACTGAAATTGTCTTTGTAATAACCTTTATACTTCAGATACAGTTGTTTCATGCTATAGGCCTTTTATTGTTGCTATGATTCTTTTATAAAAATAAAGGCCGGCATCCAGTAGATGCCGGCCTGATAACTGCAAATATCTTATGCGTTAAAATGGTGCATCTTCAAATCCTTCATCAAAGTCCATATCATTCATCTTGGACCCCTTCTGGATGTACAGCTTCGCCTCGTCGTTGCCGCCGCCTTGCTGGCGCATACCTGCGAAGGGATTACCGCCACCGCCGGGGTTCTCCAGGCTACCGTCATCTTCGAAACGCTGGAATTCCAGTACCGCGCGGAGTTTGATGGTATCGAGCTGACCATTACGGTGTTTGGCGATACGTACGTGGGTTTCACCTTTATTGGATTCTCCCATCTCGTTGGTATTGATCTCATAGTATTCAGGACGGTACAGGAACATGACCATGTCGGCATCCTGCTCGATCGCGCCCGATTCACGGAGGTCGCTCAACTGTGGCATCTTGTTGCCATCTTTACGTTTTTCCACATCACGGCTCAACTGCGAGAGGGCGATCACGGGCACCTGCAACTCTTTTGCAAGTCCTTTAAGATCGCGGGATATTTTACTGATCTCCTGCTCACGGTTGCTGTTACGGCCTTCGCCGCTGCCGCTCATCAGCTGGAGGTAGTCGATGATGATCACGCCCACGCCGTGGTTGTGTACCAGCCTGCGGCATTTGGCGCGTAGTTCGAAGATATTGAGCGCCGGCGTATCGTCAATGAAGATAGGCGCTTTCGCCAATCTTTCGATACCATGCGTCATCAATTTCTTCATTTCATATTCTTCCAGTTTACCACGGGAGATCTTTTCCAGTTTGATTTCGGACTCGGCAGACAGGATACGTTGAACGATCTGTCCGGACGACATCTCAAGGGAGAACACTGCAGCGCCTTTCGGGAAACGGGGATGCAAAGCCGCATTACGCGCCAGGTTGAGGGCAAACGCGGTTTTACCCACAGACGGACGGGCCGCGATGATGATGAGGTCTGTCGACTGCCAGCCGTAAGTTACTTTATCGAGAGAAGGGAACCCGGAAGGTACGCCGGTGATATCATCACCTTTGTTGCGCAGGTCTTCGATACGTTTCATCGTATTCACCAGCACGCGGTCGATAGAATCGTAATTCTTGCGCAGGTGGTTATTGGTAATCTCAAATAATTTAGACTCGGCGCTATCAAGCAGGTCGAACACATCCGCCGTATCTTCATAAGATTCGGACAGTATTTCTCCGGAGATGCGGATCAGTTCCCGCTGAATGAATTTTTGCAGGATGATACGGGCATGCGCCTCAATATTAGCGGATGATACCACCGCGTTGGTGAGCTTCATCACTGTGAAGGGGCCACCAACAGCTTCGAGCGAGCCCATGGACCGGAGCTCCTCTGTTACAGTCAGAATATCGACCGGCATCGATTTGGAGGCCAGGCGGGTCATGGCCGAAAATATCAGCTGGTGCGCTTCTACATAAAAACACTCTCCTTTCAAAATCTCCACTACAACGTCAAACGCGCCTTTCTCCAGCATTATGGCTCCCAAAACAGCTTCTTCCAATTCTTTGGCCTGTGGCGGTACTTTTCCGTACACCAAGGAGGACACCTCAATGGACGGCTTTCTGCGCACATTGCGGTCTTTCTTGAGATTGAGATCCATTTATGGTTAGCGTATTAAAAAATTTAAAAAAAGGTTACTGTCAATGGGCTTGTTTCACTTTACAATTATTGGATTGTTTGCATTTTTTCTCGCATTCCGAAGCTACTTTCTGCATTAAGAAATTGTAAATTTTTTCGAGCCGTACAAACTAAGGTAAACGCATTTTTTCATTTATGCCACTTCCGTTCACTACTAAATTTATTAAGCCTCGTGCACAGGTTATCCACCGGCGAATTGTCAGTTATCCACTGACTCGACTATGGTTATCCACCAAATCACTGTAAAGTTCCAAGGCAAAGGTCCATTATTCACATCTATTGTGCAAAAAGATTTTATACGCCGGTCTCTAACGCCCTGCCATACACGATTATAGCTAATTTACGACGGAAACCTGCCATGGCTGCCCTCCACAGCGGCTTAAAATCAAATCCGTTGCGTAACTTTACGCTTCTTATTATAAACCGATCAGATAAAATGACGATTTCATACAACTGGCTATGTGATTATTTACCGGTGAAGCCTACACCGCAGGAGTTATCCACCATCCTTACACGTATAGGCCTGGAAGTGGAAAGCCTCGAAAAATTCGAAGCCGTAAAAGGCAGTCTCGCCGGCCTCGTGATCGGCGAAGTACTGACCACGGCCAAACACCCAAACGCAGATAAACTTACCCTCACCACTGTCAATATCGGCAACGGGGAACCGCTCCACATCGTGTGCGGCGCCCCCAACGTGGCCGCCGGCCAGAAAGTAGTAGTAGCCCCCATCGGCGCTACCATCTACCCCATCAGCGGCGAACCAGTCACCATGAAAAAAGCCAAGATCCGCGGCGAAGAAAGCCAGGGCATGATCTGCGCCGAAGATGAAATAGGCCTCGGCAACAGCCACGCCGGCATCCTCGTGCTCGATCCCTCCCTGCAACCCGGCACGCCCGCCAGCGAAATATTTCAGCCCGCACAGGACTGGATATACGAAATCGGCCTCACGCCCAACCGCATGGACGCTATGAGCCACATCGGCGTGGCTAAAGACGTATGCGCCTTCCTCAACAACCTCGAACACACGCATAAATACCAGGTACAGCTGCCGGAAATCAAAGCCCTGCCACAAGCGGCGGCCCCGCTCAATATCAGCGTATCCATCGAAAATACCGATGCATGCCCGCGCTACAGCGGCATCAGCATCACCGGCGTTCAGGTAGCCCCTTCGCCTGAATGGCTCAAGGAAAAACTGACCGCCATCGGCGTACGCCCGATCAACAATATCGTGGATATCACCAATTTCGTGCTCCACGAAACCGGCCAGCCCCTGCACGCTTTCGACGCAGCCGCCATCAAAGGCAATGCCGTGGTAGTAAAAAATCTCCCGCAGGGAACACCCTTCGTGACCCTCGATGAAAAAGAAAGAAAACTTGATGCCGCCGACCTGATGATCTGCAACGGCGCAGGCGAAGGCATGTGCATCGCCGGCGTTTTCGGCGGCCTCCGCTCCGGCGTGTCCGACAACACCCACGATATCTTCCTGGAGAGCGCTTTCTTCAGCGCCGGCGGCATACGCACCACCTCTTTCCGCCATGGCCTGCGTACCGACGCAGCCACCCGCTTCGAAAAAGGTGTGGATATCTCCAACATCGTGTTTGCCCTGCAACGCACCGCCGCCCTCATCTGCGAACTGGCCGGTGGTAAAGCCGCTTCCGCCATCGTGGATGTATACCCGTCCGTAAAACATAAAACACAGGTAGAAACTACCTACGCTTATATCCGCAAACTCAGTGGCAGCAACTACCCTGCGGACAAGATCAAAAATATCCTCCGCAGCCTCGGCTTCGATATCCTCGCAGAAACCGCAGAAGGACTGCGTGTAGCCGTGCCCTACAGCAAGCCCGATATCAGCCTCCCGGCCGATCTCGTGGAAGAAGTGATGCGCATCGATGGACTGGACAATATCGAGATCCCCAGCAAGGTGATGATCTCCCCCGCCATCTCCGCACAACCCGACGCGGAAAGAGTGCGCGAAAAAATCGCCGAATACCTTGCCGGCAACGGTTTCAACGAAATCTTCACCAACTCCATCACCAACAGCCAATACTTTACACCCGAAGTACTGGAACATACCGTGAAGATGATGAACAGCCTCACCGTGGAACTGGACGTCATGCGCCCTTCCATGATCGAAACCGGCCTCGAACGTATTTCGTATAACCTTAACCGTAAGAACGAAGACCTGCTCTTCTTCGAATTTGGTAAAACATATGCCGTGACTGATAAGGGCTATGCGGAAAATAACCACCTCTCCCTTTATCTTACCGGTCAGCAAACTTCCGAAACCTGGATGCGCAAAGCCGCTCCGGTTGATTTCTACTTCCTGAAAGGTTATGTGATCAATATACTGGCACAACTCGGCTACAGCGGCCTGCAGTGGGTGGAAAATGAAAACGCTGATCTCACCCCTTCCTGGGATATCAAAGTGAAAAACCAGGTGGTGGTTACCCTCGGCGGCATCAGCGCCCGGAAACTCAAACAGTTCGATATCAAGCAGCCCGTCTGGTTCGCTGATTTCAACTGGGATAAAATACTGGGACTTTTGCAAAAAAGTGATAACTTTTACAAAGAAATACCGCGCTTCCCGGCTGTGCGCCGCGACCTGGCCCTCGTGCTGGACCGTCAGGTAAAATTCGCCGCCGTAGAAGCCGCCGCCAGGGCCGTAAAATCGCCCCTGCTGCAAAATATCAATCTGTTCGATGTGTTCGAGAGCGAAAAACTGGGCGCCAACAAAAAATCCTACGCGGTCAGCTTCACCTTCCTCGATAGCCAGAAAACCCTCACCGACAAAGAAATCGACAGCGTGATGGAGAAACTGGTGAAAACTTTCGAATCGCAGCTACAGGCGGAAATAAGAAAATAAGGGAGAATTTTTTGATTTTTGAATTTGAGAATTTAAGAACTATTATATTCGCAATGAATAAGTTAGCAAATTCAAAGCGCCAAATTCAAAAATCAGGAAATCAAAAATCAAAAAATATTTAATGGTTCTTGAGCAGTACATTCAACGCGTAGAAGAGAAACTGCACCTGCTGCTGAAAAAGCTGCAACAGGTGCAGGGCGAGAATGTATTGCTGAAAGAAGAGATCCAATCACAGCAACAGGAACTGCAACAGCAGCAACTGGCTATTCAGGGACTGGAAGATAAGCTGCGGCTGATGAAGATCGCAGCATCCGCCCAGGGCACTAACACCGTAGCAGAAGAAGATGAAGCATTCAGAAAGGAGATCCGCGGCAAGATCAACGACTATATAAAGGAGATCGACCGCTGTATCGCCCTGCTGAACAGCTGATAAATACCAGAACATGGAGCAGCTCATTCCCGTTAATATCGTAGTGGCCGACCGCTCTTACCGGATCAAGATCAAGCCGGAAGAAGAAGAAGAGGTACGCCGTATCATGAAAGAAGTGAATGAGAAAATCGTCGATTTCAAGACCTCTTACGCGGGTAAAGACCTGCAGGACTATATCGCTATGGCGCTCATCATGTATGCTACTCACCCTGTAACCAGCGGCGGAAAGGCCCAGGCCGTTACCGCGCCCTTCCTGCAGGAAAAACTGGAAAAGCTGGAAGAAATGATCAACCAGGCATTGGGCTAGACATCGCTATCCCTTGCTAAACAATCAATTAGCTAATTCGCTAATAATCACGTATTAAACACGCTTTACTGCTATTTTTTTGTATTTTCGCGGGTCAGTTCTCACCCCTGTTGCGTTCGTAGCAGTACATGGGGCAGGAGAATGCTACATAAATCAAGTTTAAAGAATTTATATGGAAGTTACACTTACAATAGTTGCTGCAGTTGTGGCATTGGTCGTTGGGATTCTATTAGGTAAGGTGATATTTGCCAAAAACACCCAGCAAAAAATTGATGAAGCTGAGCAACAGGCAAAAAAAATCATCGCAGATGCACAAACCACCGGGGAAAACCTCAAGAAAGACAGGTTGCTGGAAGCAAAGGAAAAATATCTGCAATTGAAGAGCGAGCATGAAAAGGAAGTGCTCCAGCGTAATCAGAAGATCATAGAATCAGAGAACAGGATAAAGCAGAAAGAACAGAGCCTCAACCAGAAAAATGAACAACTTCAAAAACAACTGAACGAAAACGACGCCATCAAGGAAACCTTGAACCGGCAGATGGAACTGGTAACCATCAAACGCACTGAACTGGAAAAACACCAGGAAGAACATATCCGTCGCCTCGAAAAAGTGGCCGGCCTCACCGCCGAAGAAGCCAAACACCAGCTGGTGGAGAGCCTGAAGGAAGAAGCCCGCTCACAAGCGCTGGCACATATCCAGGAAATCATCGAGGACGCTAAAACCAAGGCTAACAAAGAAGCCAAGAAGATCATCATCCAATCCATCCAGCGTACTGCCGCTGAACAAACTATTGAAAATACCATCACGGTATTCAACCTTGAAAGTGATGAGATCAAAGGCCAGATCATCGGTCGTGAAGGCCGTAACATCCGCGCCATTGAAGCCGCTACCGGTGTAGACCTTATCGTGGATGATACCCCGGAAGCCATCGTACTCTCTTCTTTCGATCCGCTCCGCCGCGAAATCGCCCGCCTGTCGCTGCAACGCCTGGTACAGGATGGCCGTATTCACCCGGCACGTATCGAAGAGGTAGTGGAAAAAACCAAGAAACAACTGGAAGAACAGGTAATGGATATCGGTGAAAGAACCGTGATAGAACTGGGTATCCACGGCCTCCACAAAGAACTGGTTCGCCTCGTAGGTAAAATGCGTTTCCGCTCTTCTTACGGCCAGAACCTGCTCATGCACTCCAAAGAAACTGCTAACCTTTGCGCCGTGATGGCAGCAGAACTGGGCCTCAACCCGAAACTCGCCAAACGTGCGGGCCTGCTCCACGATATCGGTAAAGTACCTGACGAAGAAACAGAACTGAGCCACGCCCTCCTCGGCGCCAAACTGGCGGAGAAATATGGCGAGCACGCCGCGGTAGTCAACGCCATCGGTGCGCACCACGACGAAATGGAAATGCAATACGTGATCTCCCCGATCGTTCAGGCATGTGACGCCATCAGCGGCGCACGCCCCGGCGCACGCCGCGAGATCATGCAGAGCTATCTGCAACGTATCAAAGATCTCGAAAACCTCGCCCTCGCCCATGAAGGCGTGGAAAAAGCCTACGCCATCCAGGCCGGCCGCGAACTGCGCGTGATCGTTGAAAGTGATAAAGTGACCGACAACGACGCCGATCGCCTCTCTTTCGAGATCGCCAACAAGATCCAGACCGAAATGCAATACCCCGGTCAGATCAAAGTAACCGTGATCCGCGAAAAAAGAGCGGTAAACGTAGCGCGATAATTTTTGACTATAGAAAAAAGAAAATAGACATTATCTTGAGTCCTTCGGTTTGCACCGAAGGACTTTTTTTTTCAACAAATGCGAACATCGTTATGAAGAAACCTATGTTTAAGCTCCTGCTGGGCGCCTGCCTGCTCATCAGCTCTGGTAGCGCCTTCGCCCAGAAAGCTCAATCACTGTTCAATGGTAAAAACCTCGACGGATGGCAGATCCACGGCACCGAAAAATGGTATGTGGATAAAGGAGAACTTGTATGCGAAAGCGGCCCTGACAAAGAGTATGGCTATCTCGCTACCAATAACCAGTACAAAGACTTTGAACTGACCGTTCAATTCAAACAGGAAGCCAATGGCAACAGCGGCGTATTTTTCCACTCTTCGCTGGAAGGCACCAAAATCAGCGGCTGGCAGGCTGAAGTAGCGCCTCCGGGCCTGCACACCGGCGGTATCTATGAATCTTATGGCCGCGGATGGCTCATCCAGCCCGGCAAAGAAAAAGAAGCATACCTGAAAATGGGCGAATGGAACACCATGAAAGTGCGCGTAGCAGGCGACAGCGTTACCACCTGGCTCAATGGTCATGAAATGATACAGCTGAAAGATGAAAAGATCGGCGCAGTAAACGGCCAGATCGCGCTGCAGATACACTCCGGCGGCGGTATCAAGGTGAGATGGAAAAACATTAAATTGGTACCGTTAAAATCATAAATGGATTACAACGGCAAAGTAATACTCATCACAGGCGCCAGCTCGGGCATCGGCCGCGAGCTGGCCTTGCTGCTCGCAAAAGAAAAGGCCTCCCTCATTCTCGCAGCCCGCCGCGAAACCGCCCTGCTGGCCGTTCGCCAGGAATGCCTCGCCTTCACCCCTCAATGCGAAATACTCGTCCTCGATATCACCGACGCTGCACAACTGCCACAACAGGTAGATACAGCCATCCGCATCTTTGGCCATATAGATGTGCTGGTGAATAACGCCGGCGTTACGCAACGCTCCAAACTGATCGATACCACCGTGAGCGCCGTACGACAATTGATGGAAGTGAATTTCTTCGGGCCTGTGATGCTTACCAAGGCGCTGCTGCCGCATTTCAAAGCCCGGCAAGGCGGACAAATAGTAGTAGTGAGCAGCATGGCCGGATTAATGGGCTACCCCTGGCGTTCTGGCTACAATGCCGCCAAACACGCACTGCAAGGCTATTTCGAAACACTGCAAACAGAAGATCCCATCCCCGGGCTATACACCACCATCGTATGCCCCGGCCGCATACACACCGATCTCACCTATGCCGCCATCACCGCCAATGGCGAGCCTTATGGCAAAATGGACCCCGGCCAGGCCAACGGCATGCCGGTAGATATCTGCGCCCGGCGCATACTAAAGGCCATGCATAAACGAAAAAAGCTGGTCATGATCGCCAGGGCCGAAAAGCTGCTGCTCTGGTTCAAAAGATTTTTTCCGCCACTCTTTTATGTGATTGCACGCAAAGGGAATTAATTTGCAGCAAACTCGATAAAGCATGGAACTGCTCCAACAAATAGCGGACGCCAAAGCGTACCTGCAATCCTTTCCGTTTGAACAAGCACGCGCCGGTATTGTACTGGGCACCGGTCTGGGGGAACTGATCAACCACATCAAGATCGCACATAGCATTCCCTATCACCAGATACCGCATTTCCCGGAATCTACTGTGGAGTCGCACAAGGGCCACCTGGTGCTGGGGCATATCGGCCAAACGCCGGTGATGGCCATGCAGGGCCGTTTCCATTACTATGAAGGCTATACGATGCAACAGATCACTTTTCCTGTGCGGGTGATGCATGCCATGGGCATCCGCCAGCTGCTGCTCAGCAATGCTGCCGGCGGTATGAATCCCGGTTTCAAAAAAGGAGATCTCGTATTGCTGGATGATCATATCAATATGCAGCCTGAAAATCCGCTGCGCGGGCTGAACTCCCCGGCATTCGGGCCACGCTTCCCGGATATGAGCCGCCCTTACGATCCGGTATTGGGTCAACAACTGGCGGCCGCGGCAAAGGCGCAAGGCTCGGCCTTAAAATCCGGTATATACGTTTCCGTTATGGGTCCTAACCTCGAAACACGCGCCGAATACCGCTTCCTGCGCATGGCCGGCGCCGACCTCGTAGGCATGAGCACCGTGCCGGAGGTGATTGTTGCCAATCAGCTGCAACTCCCCTGTGCCGCGGTTTCCGTGGTAACAGATGAATGCGATCCTGATAACCTGCATCCCGTATCTATCGAAGAGATCATCGCTGTTGCGGCAAGCGCCGATAAAAAACTGAGTGATATTTTTGCCGCCGTTATCGCGGGACTATAAAAGAAGAAGGGACCTTAATGCGTCCCTTCTTTATCATCTTTATTATCATTTTCGTCATCATCATCATCGTCGTCATCATCATCCGAAAGAAAATCATCAAAGTGGATGATCTCATCATCGGGTTCCGCTTCTTCATCTTCAGCAGCGCTTAGCTCATCGCTCTGATCTTCTTCCATCAGGCCATAGTCGGACTTTTCCACAGATGCATCCAGGGCGTCCAGCTCATGATCGGGATCGAGCAGCTCGCCGGTTTCGGATACCATCATGGAGTGCGCGGCTTCTTCCTGCGCGGCATGTTCGGTATGTTCGCCTCGGCTGATGGTGGCCGTTTCATCTGTGATGAGCGTTGGTTGCACCATGTCCTCATCGAACAGCTCTTTGAGTTTGGGCAGATCGGCGGCTGAATTGATACCAAAATAATCCATGAATGAGCGGGAAACCGAATACAGCAAGGGTTTGCCGGGAAGGTCTTCGCTACGTCCGGAAATCACGATCAATTCTTTTTCCAGTAATTTTTGTATGGAATAATCGGTGCTCACACCGCGGATGTATTCAATTTCACCTTTGGAGATCGGCTGGCGGTAAGCGATGATAGCCAGGGTTTCCAATGCGGCGGTAGACAGGCGTTTCAGGAATTTATCGCCATTGAGCTGGGCCACCGTTTGATAGTAATCCTTTTTGGTCAGGAACTGGTAACCGCCGCCACTACTTCTCACTTCAAATGCATAAAACTCAGAACTGTATTTTTCCTTGATCGCTGCTATCGCCGCTTCCACCTGGTCGAGTGTAGCGCGGTCTTCCAGAAAAGCCAATGCGTTATTCAGTAAATCCACTATCTCCATCACAGGCAGGGGCCTGTCGGCCGCAAAAATCAATGCTTCCACGTGGGGAATGATCTGAGAAATTTCCATGTGTTATAGGTCGTATGGATTTTACAAAAAAGGTCAAAGACCGAAAATACAGTCTTTGACCCTATTCTGAAAATATAAATATTCAGTAGTTGACTTTCTGTGAATAATTATCAACCAGCCAGTGCTGCGGCCCCGCTCACGATCTCGGTCAGCTCGGTGGTGATGGCAGCCTGACGTGCACGGTTGTAAGATATCTTCAGGCTGCGGAGCATTTCGCTCGCATTCTCGGTGGCTTTATCCATCGCGGTCATACGGGCGCCATGTTCAGAAGCATGAGAATCGAGGATCGCTTTAAAGAACTGTGTGTTCAGGATCTTCGGCATCAGCTCGGCGATGAGGGTATCTTTTTCAGGCTCGAAAATATAGTCTGCTTTCAGGCCATTCTTTTCTTTGCTCTCTACTTTCGCGATAGGCAGGAACTGCTCAGAAACGAATAATTGGGTAGCGGCGTTTTTAAATTCGCTGTAGATGATTTCAACAGCATCGTAAGTACCGTTGATGAAGCCTTCCAAAGCCACGTTGGCTGCCTGTTTTACGTGATCAAAGGTCAGATCGCCGAACATGTTCCAGAACTGGTCGTTGATCTTGTAACCATTGTTGAGGAAGTGCTCATAACCTTTCTTACCGATCGGCATGATCTCTACCTGGCCCTGTTCAAATTGTTCTGCATATTTTTCGCGGATCACACGTTTAGCAGTTTTGATCAGGTTGGAATTGAAAGCGCCGCACAAGCCTCTGTCGGAAGTAATTACCACGATCAGCACTTTTTCAATCGCACGTTGCGCCGCCAGCGGCGTATCGATATTGCCCTCGCTGTTGGAAACGATATTTTGCAGCATTTCCTGGAGTTTCAGCGCGTAAGGACGCATCAGCAGGATCGCATCCTGGGCGCGTCTTAACTTGGCAGCACTCACCATTTTCATGGCTTTTGTGATCTGCTGGCCAGATTGAATGGATTTGATTCGGTTACGAACTTCTTTAAGCTGTCCGGACATATATTTAAATCAGTTACTAATTACAAATGAGCTATTGCAGGCAAGCGCTCCGCAATTTGGCTGCAAAGGTAAGTAATGACGGATTAATTTGAAAATCCACAGGGAGATAATTTAAATTTTCTCCACACCGCTGTAAATAACCAAATAACAAAATAAATAAATCTACAATATGATAGTAGTGCCCAGCACTTGCAGAAATGCTGCGATCCATTGCGGATGTGCAGGCCATGCCGGCGCCGTAACCAGCTTGCCGTCTACCACCGCCTCATATACATTTACAGAAACATATGTGCCACCGGCGGCGGTTACCTCCGGCCCTACTGCCGGGTAGGCGGTCAGTTTCTTGCCACGCACCACATCTGCTGCGGTGAGTATCTGGATGCCATGGCATACTGCTGCTACAGGTTTGTTTTCCACAAAGAAATGTTTCACCAGTTCGATCACATTTTTATTGAGGCGCAGGTATTCCGGCGCACGGCCGCCAACGATCACCAGGGCGTCGTAGTCTGCGCCGGCTACATCATTGAAAGAAGCGTTGAGCACGAAATTATGCCCTGGCTTTTCTGTGTAAGTCTGATCTCCTTCAAAATCGTGGATAGCCGTCTTTACCTTGTCGCCCGCCGCTTTGTCGGGGCATACGGCATGTACTTCGTGGCCGATCATCTGCAACATCTGAAAGGGCACCATGGTCTCATAATCTTCTGCGAAATCGCCCGTTAACAACAGTATTTTCTTTTGTGCCATAGGATTAAATTGTTTGGCTTATAAAGATAAGCTTTCAGAGATGAAATGAAAAAGGCGGGTTGCCCCGCCTTCTCATTTCATTGAAAATTAATATCCCGGATTCTGTGGAAATACATTGGTGGTACGGTCGATCTGATCTTGCGGAATGGGCCGCAGCATATGCTTTGGCTGGATATTGGCCGAAGCCTCCGGATTATGCAGGCGTACCCTTTCCAGCAGTTTGTTGGTACGTTTGAGATCGAACCAGGCGAACTGTTCACCAATCAGTTCACGGCCGCGTTCATCGAGGATAAAGTCGATGGTCATATCAGCGGCGGTCACCTTCATCGCGTCGAGGTTGGCCTGCGTTTCTGCTGGTGTGGCGCCCGGGCGCGCAGCGCGCTGGCGTACTACATTGACCAGATCAGCCGCGCCGGCTTTGTTACCGGTCATCATCAGCGCTTCTGCTTCGATCAGGTAATCTTCGGCCAGGCGGAAAGCAATGAACGGACGCACGCCGGAGGCCTGGTTATCCGGGCGCAGCGCATCGGCGAACTTGTTGAGGGAGGGGTACAATTTCTCTGTGTAGTTACGTGGCGGCACCAGCAGGTATTTCTTGCTTTTGATCTGCGCATCGCTAACGTCATAGCCGGGCAGGTACACGGCGGTATCGCCCATATTCAGCGTGGCAGTAGGCGCATTGGTATACCATACGGTGGTGAAAAATTTCTCGTAACGGGTGTCATGCACACGGTCTTTGTACAGCGTATCGATCAGGAAGCGCGTAGGCCTGAAACGCTTCCAGGGCGTGCCATTGGGCAGATCGCGTTTCATGCCGGCGAGCACGTCGTACTGCATGAGGAAGAAGCGGCAGGCATTGTTATCAGCGTAACCATACAGCGGATCGGTGGTGAATTGCACGGCCCATACGGTTTCTGAATTATTCTCTTTGCCCTGCGCCCATATCTGGCCGGGATCGGCCAGCAGCTTGAAGCCATAGTTCTTGATCACCATATCGGCATATTTGGCTGCGTTGGCGTAATCAGTAGGCTGCGCATCCGGCGAGGAGGCGCGGGTGAGGTACACCCTTGCCAGCAGATGCTCCGCAGCGGCTTTCGTGGCGCGGCCCCAGTCGCTCTGCGAAGCGGGCAACTGCGCTTCGGCAGCCAGTAAGTCGTTCACGACAGCGTTGTATACGGCTTGTGTAGAATCACGGTTGGCAGTGGTGAGTATCGCCTTATTTTCGTGTAGCCGTAAGGGTATGGAACCGAACAACTGCATCAGTACAAAGTGATAGTGGGCACGACAGAAGAGCGCTTCTGCCACTCCTCTTTTCTTCACGGTGGAATCCAGGCCCTTGATCTGGTCTGCACGGTCTACCACCACATTACAGGTATTGATAGCCTGGTAAAAACTGTTCCATACGTCGCGGATATGATCGTAGCGGGAATCCAGCTGCGAGGTGTATTGATTGGCGAATTTGTAGTTACCATCGGAACCGTTGGTGTAGGTATCGGTGCCGGGGCAGGTGAGCGTCATACCGCGCTCGGAGCTGTAGAACGCGCGCATGGCTACATAGGAGCCATTCACCGCGGTGGCAAAACCATCTTTTGTATTATAGAAATCATCTGTTACGTTGGTGATCACATCTTCTTTCAACATCTTGTTACACGCAGTGCCGGCGAGGGCCAGCAGGGCTATTCCAACAAATATTCTTTTCATAACGATTACTTTTTTCAGATAAAAAATAAACAATCCTCAGAAACGCGCATTGATACCGAATTGCAGCATCCAGGTGGCTGGCGCATCTACCCCGATTACGTTCACATCTTCCGGATCAATACCTTTCCATTTCTGGCGGTAAGGCGCGAGGATCAGCGGTTGTTTCACGCCTACATTCACGCGGAAGGATTGCATCTGCATGCGTTTTACCCATGCATCAGGCAGACTGTAAGCCAGCGTGATGTTCCTGATCTTGAAGAAGGAGCCGTCGAAATAACTGAGTGTCTGGTAATTGCTGGGCCTTTCCTGGTTCGCATTCGGACGCGGAAAATCATTGGTCGGATTAGCCGGCGTGAAATAGTTAATGTTCAGGTTATTGTAACGGCCAAACAGCGTATTATAGTTTTGATAGAAATCGCTCTTGATCATGCCGCCGATGCGCGCAAAGGCCACCACAGACAATTCTATGCCTTTATAGGAAAGGCGTTGCGTGGTACCGCCCTGCCATGTCGGTTCAGGTGATCCCAATATCTGCCTGTCTTTATCATTGATCTTCCCGTCTCCATTCACATCTTCCAGTCTGATCTCGCCCGGATTTACATTGTAGGTAGCCGCTTGCGCTGCATCTTTTGTTTGCCAGATACCGATCTTTCTGTAATCGTAATACACATAGGTGGGCTGACCTACAAACCAGGCATTGCCTGCGTCGGATGTTTTGCCATCCATGAGAGAAAGGATCCTGGAGCGGTTGCGGAAGTAGTTCACATCCATGCTCCAGCTGAAACCTTTCGGATTGTCGAAGATGGTGGCCGATAAACCTATTTCCAATCCTTTGTTACTGGTAGATCCTACATTCTGCAATACGGAGTTGAATCCATTGCTGTAAGGCAGGAGGTGCGGCATCAGCAGGTCGGTGGTTTTCTGGCTGTACCAGTCTATTACACCGGTGATGCGGCCTTTCAGGATGCTGAAGTCGAGGCCCACATCCAGCGAGCGCGTAGTTTCCCAGGTGAGGTCCGGATTGCGCAGCTGTGTTGGCAGAAAGCCCAATGCGCCTTTGTTGCCAAAAGAGTAAGGAATCCTGCCTAAATTCCCTTGTGTAGCATACGGACTGATACCGGTGTTACCGATTGCGCCATAGCTAGCACGGAGTTTCAGGTTATCGAACAGGTGTTGTGATTTCATGAATTGTTCGCTGATCACATTCCAGGCAACAGCTACTGAAGGGAAATAACCCCACTGGTGGCCTGGTGCAAAACGGGAGGAACCATCCGCACGCAGCGTAAGCGTAAGGAGATAACGATCATCGTAGCCATAGTTCAAACGGCCCATGTAGGAGAGGATGGTCCAGGTGCCCAGGCTGGAGCCTACACCGGTTACATTCAGCGCCTGGCCCAGGTTGTAGTATTCCTGTGATTCCACGGGGATACCGCGCACAGAGGCGGTGGAGCTGTCGCCGGTCTGGCGTTGCACGCTGTACAGCCCTGTGAAGCCGATGCTGTGTTTGCGGTTGATCACTCTATTATACGTCAGCAGGTTTTCGATAGTGTAGGCGGTAGTGAAGCCGCTGTTTTTAGAAGCGGTAGCATCACCGCCGCCAATGAGCAGGTTGGTATTATTTTTTCCCTGGAATAATCCGTAGTTATATTGGGAGATGTCGGGACCTACGTTCAGCCTGTATTTGAGGCCTTTCGCAATTTCCACTTCTCCATAGAGGGAGGTGAACAATCTGAAACGTTTACGCAGCTCCAACCTGTTATTGTTCACATAGTCCAATAGTGGATTCGGTTGCTGGCTATCGCCGGTAGGATAGGTAATGAGATTACCGGTAGAATCATACGGATTGGCGATGGGCAACATTTTGAGCGCATTGTCAATACCATTGTACGTTTCTCCTTTGCGTTCGCTGTAGGAGGCTAACAGTGACGCACCTACTCTTACGCGGTTGCCGATTTGCTGATCGATGCCCACGTTGAGGTTGTACCTTTCATAGCTCTGGAGTTTAAGCACGCCCTGATCTTTGAAGTAGCCGATACCTACTGCATACTTTGTTTTTTCGGTGCCGCCGGCTACGCTGAGCGCATGATTGGTTTGATAGCCGGAAGATACCATGAGCTTCTGCCAGTCTACATCAACACCGCGTTTGATGTTGGCATATTCTACGGAGTTGAATATTTTGGCGTCGGAGGCATCGGGGTTGCTATCATCATATTTACCGATGGTGCGGTAGGCTTCGCGGCGCATGTTGATAAACTGGTTGGCGTTCATCATATCGGCTTCACCGAGTTGCTTTACATAGCCATAGGAGCCGCTGTAGCTCACTACAGGCCTGCTGTTCCTGCCTCTGAGGGTGGTGATGAGCACTACGCCGTTAGCGCCGCGGGAGCCATAAATGGCGGTGGCGGAGGCGTCTTTAAGAATATCCATCGATTGAATTACACCGGTACCGATGTCGTTGAGGGAGCCGGAATAAGGAATTCCGTCAATGACATACAGGGGATCATTGCCGGCGGAGAGGGAGCGGGTACCGCGGATGCGCACCTGTGGCTCATCGCCGGGCTTGGAGCTGTTGTTCAATACTTCGATACCTGGGGCGCGGCCTTGCAGGGCTTGTTGCGGGTTGGTAACCGGCACATCCTGTATGGCTTTGCTGTTAAGAGAAGAGATGGAGCCGGTCACATCTTTTTTCTTCTGTGAGCCGTAGCCTACCACTACTACTTCGTCCAGTTTTTTGTGATCCTCTTCCAGTATAACCGGGATCAGGGAACGGCCATTAACGGGCTCTTCATGGGTGATATACCCGATGAAAGTGAATACCAGTACGGCATTGTCGGCATCTTTGAGTTGCAGGTGGTAATGACCCTTTGCATCTGTTTGTGTGCCTGTATTGCGGCCCTTTACGGATACGGTAACGCCGAGCAGTGGTTGTTTGTCGGTGCCCGTCACATTACCTTCAACTGGCCGCTGCTGAGCCTGTAGCAGGCAGGGAAGGAACAGGCACAGCACTACGCAATACAAACGTGAAATTTGTCTTTTCATAACGTTCAATAATTAATAGAGCGATGATTGGTGGAAATTATTGGTATCAGTTTTCTCCTGGAATCAGTTTTTTCTTTCTACATACTGTCTTTCTACACACCCAAAATAGTAATTGTGCAATCGTTTGCAAAATATTTTCTGAAATTAAATAGGCGTCATTCTTACATTTATAAAAATATAAGCTGGTAGTGACTGCAATCGGTTGTAAAAATCAAATTCATTTTTTATTTTGCCTGTCTATTCCCGGTAATTGAATTGTTATGAAAAAAATATTCCTCGTTTGCGGCAGCCTGCTATGTATAGGCAGTGGCTTGTTCGCCCAGAAGTGGCAACCACTTTTTAATGGTAAAGACCTGAAAGGCTGGAAACAGCTTGGCGGCACTGCGATCTACAAAGCAGAGAACGGCGAAATCCTCGGTACTACGGTATTGAGCACTCCTAATTCCTTCCTGGCTACAGACAAGGATTACGGCGATTTCATCCTGGAGCTGGAATTCAAGCTGGACAAAGAGTTCAACTCTGGTATCCAGTTCCGCAGCCAGAGCCGCGCCGATTATCAGAATGGCCGTGTATTTGGCTACCAGATGGAGATCGACCCATCCGACAGGCGTTGGAGCGGCGGTATTTATGAAGAGGGCCGTCGCGGCTGGCAATACCCGCTGGAGCTGAATCCCAAGGCACAAGGCGCCTTCAAAAAAGATGGCTGGAACAAATACCGCATCGAGTGCCGCGGCAATGAAATGCGCACCTGGGTAAATGGCGTACCGGCTGCACATCTTGTAGATACCGCACTGCCAAAGGGTTTCATCGCTTTGCAGGTACATGGTATCGGCAATAAACAGGAAGATGCGGGCAAGAGCATCCACTGGCGCAACCTCCGTATCATGGAAAATCCGCCGGCATCTCAATATTCTCCCTATGATAATATCTACGTAGTCAATAATGTGGATAACACTATCTCCGGTCAACAGAAAAAGAATGGCTACGTGCTGCTCTGGGACGGTAAAACCAGCAATGGCTGGAGAGGCGTATACAGAAAGGATTTCCCCACAGCGGGCTGGGTAATGCGCGACGGTGTGCTCACCATTGAACACTCCAATGGCAATGAAGAAGGCAGTGGCGGCGATATCGTTACCGACAAGGAATACGGCGCCTTTGAACTGGAGTTTATGTTCAAACTTACCAAGGGCGCTAATAGCGGCGTGAAATATTTTGTAAAAGAGTCATATGAAACCAATGGAAAATCTGCCATCGGGCTGGAATACCAGATCCTGGACGATGAAGTACATCCCGATGCCAAGCTGGGACGCGAAGGAAACCGCACACTGGCCTCTCTTTACGATTTAATGACAAGAAAACAGGAAAAACGTGCCCTTCAACCCATTGGAGAATGGAACAAAGGTCGTATTATTGTGTATCCTAATAACCACGTGGAGCATTGGCTGAATGGTTTTAAAGTGTTGGAATACGAGCGAGGATCGCAAGCCTTTAAAGATCTGGTGGCTATCAGCAAGTACAAAAATTGGAATAACTTTGGCCTGTGGCCGGAAGGTCACATCCTCTTGCAGGACCATGGTAACGAAGTTTCTTTCAAAAGCATTCGAATAAAAGTATTGAAATAAAATATTTTACCTTTTTTTTCATTGTTCACTGTTCTAAATAAGCATTCCGATTCTTCGGGATGCTTTTTTTATTACATTGTTATGCAAATATCTAAACTACGCATATGCATATACTAAAACGCAACAGCGCCCTGGCGTTACTGGGAGCCTTGCTGACAGGCGCCTGCCAGCAACATCCCGGGGGCGGTACACAGGCAGCCGGCGATTCTATACGCCACCTGGCAGCCCGCTACTATGATGAGAGCATGGCCCTCAACCCTATCCAGGCCACCTTCAATGGCGAGAACCAGTATAATGGCGATTTCACGATCGATATCAGCGATGCTTTCCGCCGCAAAACAGATTCAGTATATACGCGCTACCTGCAAGCGCTGCAAGGCATTGACACCGCGACGCTCAGCAGCAACGACCGCATCACTTACGATATGCTGCAGCGCGAACTGAACATCGGCAAAACGGGGCTTACCTTCCATGATAACCTCATGCCCATTTCGCAGTTCACTTCTACGCCGCTCACGCTCGCGCAATTCGGCTCCGGTACCAGCGCGCAGCCATTCAAAACTTTGCAGGATTATGAGAACTTCATGAAACGTATGAAGGGCTTCGCGGAATGGACAGACACCGCCATCGCCAACATGCGCAGGGGCATGGCCACCGGCTATGTGCTGCCCAAAGCACTGGTGGTGAAGATCATCCCGCAGATGCGCGACCTTGCCAAAAAAGATACTGCCAACAATGTGTATTATTCGCCCTTGAAAACCATTCCCGCTTCGCTGGACGACAACGCGAAAACCAAGCTGGCAATGGATTATACGCAGGCCATCGAAAAATATATACTGCCCTCCTATGCCAAACTGCAACAGTTCTTCGAAGGGGAGTACCTGCCTAAAGCCCGCACCAGCAGCGGTATCGAAGGCATTCCTGATGGCAAGCAATACTACGCGTACCTGATCCGCTACTGGACCACCACCGATAAAACGCCTGACGAGATCTATGCATTGGGAGAAAAAGAAGTGACCCGCATCCGGGGCGAAATGGAAGCCGTGAAAACCAGCACCGGCTTCAAAGGCGAGCTGCCGGCCTTCTTTGAATTTGTGCGCACGGATCCGCAGTTCCGCATCTTCAAAACACCTGGCGCTATCCTCGATTCTTTCAAAGCGATCGAAAACAAGATCATGCCCGGCGTGAAGAAAATGTATGGTCATCTTCCTAAAACAAAATTCGAGATACGCCAAACAGAGGCTTTCCGCGCCGCTTCGGCCAGTGCGGAGTACCAGCCCGGCGCTGCCGATGGTTCCCGCCCGGGCGTGTTCTATGTGCCCATCCTCGATGCAAAAACATTCAGTTATACCGGCATGGAATGCCTTTTCCTGCATGAGGCGATCCCCGGCCACCACTTCCAGTTCTCCCTGCAACAGGAAAATGATTCCCTGCCGAAGTTCCGCCGCTTTACATGGGTGGGCGCTTATGGCGAAGGCTATGCGCTTTACTGCGAGAGCCTTGGCAAGGAACTGGGGCTGTATACCAATCCCTACATGTATTTTGGCCGCCTGACCGACGAAATACACCGCGCGATTCGTTTAGTCGTGGACGTTGGATTGCATACCAAAGGCTGGACCCGCGAACAGGCCATCAAATACATGATGGACAATGAGCCGGTAACGGAACATGAGGCTACCTCCGAGATCGAGCGTTATATGGCGATCCCGGGCCAGGCCCTCTCCTACAAGATCGGCGAGCTGAAGATCCGCGAGCTGCGCAACAAATACACGCAGGAGCTGGGACCAAAATTCAGTCTGGCCTCTTTTCATGATGAATTGCTGAAAGACGGCTGTGTGCCGCTTTCTGTACTGGAGCAGAAAATGGCCCGCTGGGCAAAATAATTTTTGAATAATTGTTGCGGCCGCCAGGCTGCAACAATTACTCGTTAATAAAGGATTAATTCTCTTTCCCCTACTGCATTGTTGTAATTATTTTGTATTTTTATACGGCAGTTTCACTCTCTATTTACAGCATACCCTTGGAATTAACCGGTACCGTTGGTAAAACGGCGCTGAATAAATGATGCTTTAAACCTGCTGCTATGTTTGATCACACCCTTGATTTTTGCCGCGCATTTCCGGCTGTCACTACCGAACAGAAATGGGACAATGAACTGCGATTCTTTGTTGGAGAAAAGTTGTTCTGCATGCTATCTATGGAGCCTCCTCACCGGATATCCTTCAAGTGCAGCCCTGCTCTTTTCCATCAATTGATTGCCCGTCCGGGTATTGTGCCGGCGCCACACCTGGCCAGGTACCACTGGGTACAGCTGAAACAGGAAGATACCTTGCCGCTGCCAGAGCTGCAAGCGTTCCTGCACGATGCTTACGAAATAGTGGTGGCTACCCTGCCGCCAGGCGAACAGGATGCCATTCACCGGATGAAGATCGGCGCCTGAAAGATGACGAATAAGATTCGTTGATTTACGCTCCCAGCGTGAAGAAGATATCGTACAACCCGAAAAGTATCAATGTAAGCGCGAAGAGTTTCTCCAGCAGTGGCGTTTTCATTTTCACAGCCGTTTTAGCCCCCAGATAAGAAGCAGGAAAAGCCGTTAAAGATAGCAGCAATGCGATGTTCCAGTCTATATGCCCCAAACACCAGTGCGTGATCGCACCGGGTATAGACAGTATTGCCGACAGTACCACCGCCGATGCCAATGCCTGTTTGATCGGCATTTTCAAATACCTGATGAAGAATGAACTGAAAAGCACACCGCCCGCGTTGGCCAGAAGGCCCGCCAGCAATCCGATTCCTGTGGCGGCCAGCATCAGCCTGGCGCCCGGTATCTGTTGATCTCCCGGCAGCTCTGCCTTCCCTTCTTTCCTCGTCAGGAAAGAGAACAGCAAAGAAAATCCGATCGTTACGATGAAGAGTGCCGTGAGCACCATCAGGGTTTTGCCGGGAAGGTAGCTGCTCAGCCAGGAACCGGCTATGGTGGCTGGTACGGCGAATATAGCACTCAGCCAGATGACGCGGGCATTGAATAATTTCTCCTTGCGGTAAACAGCCGTTGCTGATAAGGTGCTGGTTATAGATGCCGGCAAAGGAGAGGCGAGGGCAAAGAACGGATTAACGCCCGCAAATATCTGCAGGGCCGGCGTACTGATGGCGCTGCCGCCCTTTCCCAGTAATCCGGACAAATAGCCCACTATCAGACCGATCAATAATACGGGCAGGTAATGCGATTGTTGTAATAAATCCAATGGTTGCTGGTTGGTTATAAAAAAATTACAGGTAGTACAAATGTAGGGGAAGCAGGTACCGCAGACAAATAATAACGATAACTATAAGTTATGGGAGATAACAAGATATTATATTTATTCACAGCCTATAAAGCTAGTAGGGTAGCGGATTTGAGCAGATTCACCACGAGCCGTAAGCCCGTGGTGAATGCCACGCAAATCATTACACTTTAGGCGCCCAACCGTTTTCATATTCACGTTGCCACAGCTTCATCGCGTCGGCATCATGGAGGATATGACCATTGGCAGGATCGGTATTGAGCGCACGCCCGGTACGCTGCGCAATGTTGCCCAACAGGCATAACAGCGTACTGCGGTAACCGATGTTTATTTCCGAGTTGAGTTTAGCGTTGCCGCGGATGCTTTCGAGGAAATTGTTGATATGTACAGCGTCGTAAAATTCGCCGGCCGGACTAACGGTATTGGTTACACTCTGTATGGATCTTTCCTGCTGCTTCACTTCTTTCACTACTTTATTCTTGGTATCGATGATCTTGTAGTTATCGCCGCCGGAGTTGTACAGGGCGCCGTTTTCGCCGAAGATGGCGAAGCCGCGGCCACTGCCTTCGAGCGTGTAAGGATGACAGCTGCGGCCTTCCCAGGAGATAGCCTTGCCGCCTTCAAACTCGAAATTGAGCGTTTGTGTATCCGGTGTTTCCCAATCGTCTTTCGGATAGGCATAACGGCCGCCGGCGGAAGTTACCTTGGTCGGGAATTCCACGTCGAGGAACCAGCGCATGCAATCCAGTTCGTGCGTGGCGTTGTTGCAGGTTTCTGAAGTGCCCCAATGCCAGCGCCAGTGCCAGTTGTAGTGCACGATATTATCCAGGTAATCGCGGCGGGGCGCAGGGCCTTGCCACAGGTTCCAATCAAGCGTAGAGGGCACGGGAATTTTTTTACCGATACCGATCGGCTTGCGATCGTTGACATACCACCCTCTTGCATAGTAGGGTTTGCCGATGATGCCTTGTTCCTTCACTTCTTTCACTGCCTGTTGCAGGTTAGGCCAGGACCTGCGCTGGTTGCCCATTTGCACATGACGGTTGTATTTGGCGGCGGCAGCCACCAGCAGCTCGCCCTCGTGCGGGTTGTGGGCGCATGGCTTTTCCACATACACATGTTTCCCTGCGGCAGTGGCCATGATGGCGGCAGGCGCATGCCAGTGGTCGGGCGTGGCCACGATCAGGGCATCAAAATCTTTGCGCTCCAGCAGCTTGCGGATGTCCTTGATCACGGTGGGTTGCCGGCTTTGCGCGCCTGCAACGGCTTTGAGGCCTTTTTCAATAGCGCCGTCTTCTACGTCGCAGATGTAGCCTATTTCGGCGCCGGGCAGCTTGGCCGCTGTTTGCGCCAGCCAATTACCGCGGGAGTTCACCCCCATTACACCTAATACGATCTTGTTACTCGGTGCATTCTTCCCGAAAACCGGGAAATTGAGATAGGTCAAACCAGCCCCCAAACCTGCCATGGTACCGGTTTTCAGAAAATCTCTTCTTTTCATAACGCCTTATTGAATAGTTATTTGGTTAAGAATTACAATCGGTTGCATGAAAATAGATAAATAATCGGGAAATAATTTGGGGATTTTTTGATTGACGGATTTTCGAATTTGGACTACTAAGCCTGCATTTAAATTCGAAAATCCGTCAATCAAAAAATCCCCAAATTATTATCCAGCCCCGTAGGGGCGATAGCTCGGTAGCCCCGGGTGTAACCCGGGGAACAAATGCGATCTACCAACATCTAGCCCCGTAGGGGGCGATAGATTTATACAACCTGTTAAAGCCGTAGATACTAGCAGGATACTCCCTGTTTCAAGCATGTATAGTGTATGAAGTGTATGGCTGAAAGATTCAGAAGGAATAAACCATGGAAATATTACCTGGAGCAAAAGACAACTGCAAGTTGCCTGCCCGCTGATCCAGCTGTCGCGCGTGTTTATGATGAATGGTATAATTGACGGCATCATACAATAGCAGAAATGCCGTATCCTGCGAGCGCCCCTGCGATGCAAGCAGTAAACAGCAAAGGAGGATAGCAGGCCATTTGAACATGCGTGTGTATTTTTATTTCACCAGCTGATTCCAGATAACATCATATACATCGGTTGCCTGCAACTGGTTTTGTGTGAAAGGTTCGTTGCTGATCACTACGGGATGGTAGGCGGCATTTTCTTCCAGTCGGCCGTGGGAACCCTTGATGAGCGTAGCATCCAGCGGGATCACGTTCATCAGGTAACGGAAGCCGAGTTTCTTTTTAAGCAGCTTGCCGGCCGCTTTCAGCTTGATGAAAGGATCGGCAGGGTTCATGAACATCTCTACCGGATCATATCCTGGTTTGCGGAAGATATCCACGATGCGCGCAAAGTCCGGCGCTTTATTGTCGTCCAGCCAATAGTAGTAGGTGAACCAGCTGCTGGCGTCTGCCACGGCTATGAGGTCGCCGCTACGCTGGTGATGCAGGTGATGTTGCCGCTTGCCTTCACGGTCCAGTACCAGCTGTACGCCCGGCACATTTTCAAGTATGCCGCGCACTTTCTTGTAGCAGGAAGGATCGTTGATATAGATATGCGCAATCTGGTGATCCGCTACGGCAAAGGCTTTGGAGGCGCCGGCGTCCAGCAGCTCAAGGCCGCGCTCCACCCGCAATGCCAGCAAACCTTCCTGGCGCAGTATCCTGTTGAGATGCACCGGATTATTCACATTCGTGATACCATATTCTGATAACACGATCACATTGCAATCCTGTTGCTGATAGTAAGTGATGAGTTGTTTGCACACGGCATCTATCTCCGCAATCTCTTTACTGTTGCGGCTTACATCCTGTCCAAATTTCTGCAGGCAATAATCGAGGTGCGGGAGATATATAAATGTGAGGGTAGGATTATATCTTTTATCCGTGAGGATGGACGCATCTGCGATCCATTGTGTAGACTTGATATTAGCGGTAGGCCCCCAATAGTTGAACAGGGGAAACTGCCCTAATTCCTCCTGCAGGTAATCGCGCAGGGTATCCGGCGTGGTATAGCAATCCGGCACTTTGCGGCCATCGGAAAGGTAGTTGGGGCGCGGCGTGAGCGAGTAGTCCACATTGGCGTACATGTTATACCACCAGCACATCTGCGATACGGTGAAAGACGGATCCAGCTTGCGGGCGCGGTCCCAGATCTTGGGCGCGTCTACCAGCTTGTTCGATTGCTTCCAGAATTTGATCTCACAGTCGGTGCGGTCGTACCAGCCATTGCCTACGATACCATGTTCACTGGGCCACTGACCGGTGAGATAAGTACTTTGCACGGCAGTAGTAACAGCGGGTAACATGGGCGTTACCGTTGCAAGATGCCGTTGCCGGGTGTAGGCATTTAAAAAGGGCATGTGTTCCAGCAGGGAAGAAGAAAGCCCTACTACATCGATAACCACTGTCTTTCTCATAAATTACGCGCTGTTACTATTCCGGTATAAAACTAAAACTCCCGTTTCACAATTCCAACTGCTGCCTGATCCATAGCAGTTCACGGGCGATGGATATTCCCATCTCTTCCTTGAGCGGAGCAGGCAATACGTCCCAGGTATATGTTTCCACTTCAAGATGTGCGGTGAAAGGCTGCTGCCGCTGGATGGCCAGCACCTGCCGGATATCTTCCTGTGTAGAATGCAGCACCTCGTAATGGTCGAGGAAAACAGGCACATGGAAATGTGAGCGCCATTCAGCCACAGCTTCATTATCGGCATCCTCCAGTGCCTGCGGCAGATCAGGGTAATGGATCAGGCCACCGTCCTGTTTGCGGGCGATCACCTGGTGCAGGTATACCGGCTCATTGAACTGCCGGAAGCCGTCGATTACTTTTTTTCGTATATCCTTATCCGTTGTAAGGTCTGCTTTGAGGGCAGCGCTGATCTGCAGCTTGCCCACCTTCAGGCCGTGGTGACGGATACGTTCCAGCACGCGCTGCGGCGCCTCGTATTCCAGCGCAAAGTGGCATACGTCGTAACACAGCTGTACATGCGAACGGAGCATCTCCGAGGCTGCCTCTTCATCTACCTTAAATTTATCCATCAGAAACGGAACACCTGCCGCTAGCAAGTACCGGAAGTACCAATCGATATATTCAGTGGTATTTTCCAGCAGGCCATCGGGCTCGGGCTCTATATCGAGATGCAGCAGTGGGCCGCCACCACGGCGGATGCGCACCAGCTGCTCTACTACCAGTAAAATGTTGAGCGTTGCACTTTCGGTAACCGATGCCATTTCTTCTGCGCAGCGGTTACACCAATATTTATACGATAGCGGCGAGGTGGAGATGCCGCCTTCCATACCTTCCGGCAAAAGGGCCGCCAGCAGGCGGAAGCAACGGATGGTATAGGCTACGCGATCGGCGCTGGTCCAGTCGGGCGCATGCACCTGGTCTTTCACAACGGTATCATGAAAGCCGCCGTAAGGGAAACCATTCATCGTGAACACATAGCATTGCTGTTCTTGTAACCACTGCTGAAAGGCTTGCAGGTTTTCTTCTTTGGCCAGCTCAAGACTGGCGCTGTTGGCCAATCGCAGCCCGATGCCAAAGGGCTGTGCAGGCGATACCTGCTGCTTTATTGCGGGAATATATTTTTTCAGCTGCTGGAAATGATCACTCCATTTTTCACCCGGATGTATGTTGGTACAATAGGTGAGATGGCCATATGCTGTTTGCATTATCAGAGATTTTTGCAGATGTCCGCGGCCTGGTAAAGCAATGCGGTATCCATATGATGTACTTCTTCGCCTTTACCGATGGCGCGCAGCAGGGAGATGGTGAGCTGTCCGCCGAGGTGCTCGCGAAATTCCTCCAGTCCGGCGATCACGGGAGATTCGCTACCCTCCTGCTTTTGCAGCAGGGGGTGCCAGACGGGCAACTGCATATGTTTCAGCACCTGGATGATGCGCTTCATATCGCCTTCGCTGAGCCATCCTAACAGGTACGAATATACGCTGTCGAGCGCCACGCCGATCGATACTGCTTCACCATGCCGCAAATCGAAGTTGGTCAGCTGTTCCAGCTTGTGCGCACTCCAATGGCCGAAGTCGAGCGGACGGGAAGAGCCGCTTTCAAACGGATCGCCGCCACCGCCGATATGTTGCATATGCAGTTCTGCACAGCGGCGGATCAGGTATTGCATACCAGGCATATCGCCGGCGGTGATGCTGGCGGCTTCCTTTTCCATCCATTCAAAGAAGGCGGCATCTTTGATCAGGGCTACCTTTACGGCTTCCACCATGCCGGAGCGCCAGTCGCGCGGGTCCAGCGTAGTCAGGAAATCGCTGTCGTTGAACACGGCCTGTGGTGGCGCAAAAGCGCCGAGGAAATTTTTCTTGCCATTGAAATTGATCCCGTTCTTCACGCCTACGCCCGAATCATTTTGAGACAACACGGTGGTAGGGATACGGATATGTTTCACGCCACGATGCGATACGGCGGCCACGAAGCCGACCAGGTCGAGCAGGGAGCCGCCCCCCACGCCTATCACATAGGAGTGGCGGTCGATGCCGTATTTATCGATCGCGTTGACGAGGTTGAGGAATAGCGGCAGGTCGTTTTTAACGCCTTCACCGCCGGCGATGGTCAGTATTTCCGGCGCGAGCCGGAAACCGCGCACCTGGCGCAGATAGGCTGCGATCTGCTGTGGCAGGCCGGGATGGCTGTTTACCACCCCCTGATCCAGTATCACCAGTAATTTCTTTTCATAGGCCGCTACGGCCTGTTCTTCGAGGAAGGCCGACAGACAATCATTTGCCGGGTCGAAGAGATGAGAGGTAAAGCATACCCGGTAAGAGAAGTTGACGTCGAATCGCTGTTGTATGTAGTCCATGGCTAATATTCCGTAAAGCATCTTTGAAATTTGTGGATTTATTGATTTACGGATTTCTTGATTTGTGGAACCTGCAATGCCATAAATTTTTAGGTATTACAGTTTCCACAAATCAAGAAATCCGTAAATCAATAAATCCACAAATTCTCCAACGCTGCCTTTAAAAGTACGTATAAAAAAGAAGAATTTCCAAAGAATAAGGCTCCGGGATGCGGAGCCTTCTGTATTTAGATAAGATGTTATTGTACGCAGCTTTTATGCTGTTCAGGTGCAAAATAACCACCTCTCCGCCAGATTATTGACAGCAAAAACCACCATTTAAAAAAATCCGTATTTCTACGGAATGGAGAGGCCAGGGCCGGAAATGCTTTTCTGTAGCCCTTTACAGCGGGCCGCCGCGGAATATACGCATCTTGGCGCCCATCCATTTGCCGGCGCCGCTATTGTGTATTACAGCAGAAATCTTGAACTTTATATCATGACCTCTAGCCCTTGTTATTAACCCTGTAACGATTGCTGTTTTCCCACATCTTTTGTTGCACGATAGTGTAAAGTTTCAGACGCCATCATTAATTCCCGTTACCAAATATGTATTGATCGATGTTTAGAAATATACTATTCACTTTTTTCTGTGTGTTAAGCAGCATCTGTATGTTGCAAGGGCAAACTGCGCGGCAGGAGAGCCTGCTTCGGCGACTGCAACAGCTGCCGCCAGATACGGTGAAAGTGAATACCCTGCTGGCTTAT
Organism: Chitinophaga vietnamensis; assembly: GCF_902167635.1. GTDB lineage: Bacteria > Bacteroidota > Bacteroidia > Chitinophagales > Chitinophagaceae > Chitinophaga > Chitinophaga vietnamensis. Next base: position 319,468 of record NZ_CABHMS010000001.1, on the reverse strand, counting down.
GGCGAAAGTGTGTTGCCAGACAGTATCCGCCTGGCAGAGCGCTATTTCCTACAGGCGCTGGACCTGAGCCGCCAGCTGGGCTATCATAAAGGCGTGGCAGATTTCACTTTTTATTACATGTACATACAGGACCTGAGAGGTGAATACATGCGTTCCCTGTACCTGTTACAACAGGCCCTCCAGATCTATATTTCACAGCAGGATACTGCCGGCCTGGTGTTGTGCATCAATTACATCGGGAATGAATACCAGAATGTAGGCAACTACCAGCAGGCCGCCAACAGCTACCTGTATGCCATGAAACTCGCTGATATCACGGGCGACAGTCTCACCGCGGTTAAAATGGCCACCAGCCTGGCAGGCGTATTCATCCGCCTTGGCGATCCGCAAAAAGGGTTCGACTACGCCAGGCGCGCCTACCAGTTTGGAGTGCAGCACCAGAAGCCAAGACGCATGGCCGCAGCATTGGTGAACATGGGCATCGCCACAGCAAAAATGAAAAAATATCCGGAAGCAGAACAATACTTTCAGCATGCGATGCAACTGGGCCGCGAGCTGGGCGACAGCACCTTCGTGCTGGATGCGCTCATCAACAATGCCGGCATCCTGTCAGACCAGGGGCAGCACCCGCGCGCCTTGCAGCTTTATGAGCAGGCATTGGCTATCACCCAAAAATACGCCGCACCGGATTATCTCATTTACGTTTACCTCGGCTATGGGCAGGAGCTTTTCAAACTAAAACGGTATGCGCTGGCCGAACAATATCTCAACAAAACCATTACGCTGGGACAATTATATCAATCCGGCGATGAGCTGCGGCAGGCCTACCTGGCTGCCTCCGACCTGAAAGCCGCACAGGGTCAGCCTTTGCAGGCATTGCAACTACGGCGGAGCTACGAGGTATTGAATGATTCACTCGTAGGCGATGCCACCCGCAAAAATGTGCAGCAGCTCGAGATACAATATCTCTCCGAGAAAAAAGACCGCGACCTTGCCGAGAAAAAACTGGAGCTGGCGCAGAAAGATCTTCAGTTACAACAGAAAAATATGTGGATCGTTATCGGCTTCATCAGCATCATTGCTTTGCTGGCAGCGGCTTTCGTGGCATGGCAGAAAATGCTGTACCGCCAGCACCTGCAACAGCAGCAGCTACAAACCTTGCAGGTAGAAAAAACAGTGCAGGTACTGGAAGCGATGATGCAAGGCGAAGAGCGGGAACGGAGAAGGCTTTCCAACGACCTGCATGATGGCGTGGGCGGGCTGCTATCCGCCGTGAAGATGCATTTCAGCGCTTTGAAGCATGAGCGCCCCATCCTGCAGCGGGACGAGGACTTCAACCATGCGATGGGCATGCTGGACGACGCCATCAGCGAAGTACGCAAAACCGCGCATAACCTGATGCCCGAAATGCTGGCCCGGCTGGGCCTCGCAGAAGCGCTCAGCTTTTATTGCCGCAATGTGAGCCACTCCCGGAATTTACAGATCACCTTTTATGGCGCGGGCAACATCCAGCGTTTCAAGGCCAATTTTGAGCTATCAGTGTACCGGATCATCCAGGAACTGATCAACAATATCATCAAACATTCCCGCGCTACGGCCGCACTGGTGCAGCTTACGCAGCACGAGCGGCTGCTGACTATCACCGTAGAAGACAATGGCATCGGATTTCAACATCAGCCGGAATTGCAGTCCGGCATTGGGTTAAAGAGTTTACAATCGAGGATCAGGGCACTCAACGGCAGCCTGGAAATAGCCGCCACCGCGGGCAGGGGCACTTCCGCTTATATCGAATTTAATATAGACCTGATGCAATTTGCAGAAGCGTAACCATCATAAATATCTATCAACATGCAGATCAAACTGGCTATAACTGATGACCACCTGCTGGTAATCAAGGGCCTGAAAGCCATGCTGGCGCCTTATTCCCACATTTCGATCGTATACGACAGCAACGAGGCTGGCGCATTGATGAGCGCCCTGCCTAAAGCGCGGCCCGATGTATTATTACTGGATATACAGATGCCGGATATCGACGGCATGGAATTATGCAAACAGGTGCGCAAGGCGCATCCCGGCGTGAAGATCATCGCGCTCACCAATTTCCTTGAAGTGCACTATATCCGCCAGATGCTGCGCAATGGCGCTACCGGCTACCTGTTGAAGAACACCGACCAGGACACTTTGATACGCGCCATCGAAACGGTGCATGCCGGCGGGCAATTCCTGGACAATACCGTCCAGCATCATCTTTTACAGGAGATGACCGGTCAAAGGCGCAGCGCTTACGATATTCCGCTGACGCGGAGAGAGCAGGAGATATTAAAGCTGATCGCAGAAGAAAATTCCAACCAGGAGATCGCGGATATGCTGTACATCAGCCTGCGTACAGTAGAAACACACCGGCTGAACATTACGCAGAAGCTGGCGGTGAAGAACACTGCCGGCCTGGTGAAAGAAGCCATCAAAAGAGGGCTGGTAGATTAGGTAACAGCAAATATCCTGGACAATACAAGCGAAAAAGGCAACAACAGCAATACGAAGAGCGCAAAGGGCAACTGTGCGAAAGCCGCCACCCATGCGGCATTCATGACAATCAACGCCACAATACCGGCCTTTACTGCCTTGCCGATGTTAGGACCGGAAGGATCTTTCATGGCACGGAACAAAGGGCGGTTGATCAGGAACGCGAACAATATGATAAAAGGCAATGCATACCAGATATGTTGTTGTAAGGCCGCCATTACTGCCATCGTGAGATACACCAGCGCATAACACAAACCGGTTATACGCAAACTTTTCTTACTGCCTCCGTGCACTTCTCCCCTGCTGATATTTGTCACCGCTGCAATGTATATCACGGGGATGAGCCCCATCCACCAGAAATGTTTCAGTGCCGATGGCACGATACTCAGTCCCAGCAATAGGTTCAGGCCACGGCACAGGCCCATATTGAGAGGTCCGAGGAAGGCATGATGTTTTCCCCATTTGTCGTATACGAGGGCGCTCAGGGCTATGCCGATGGCGATCCAGCCGGAGCATCCGTTGAGATGCCCTACGGCGAAAGCGGCCAGGATGCCCACTAGCAGCAGGTAACAGCCGAGGATGATAGCTTGTGTTTTAGAGATCACGCCGCTGGGAATAGGGCGTTCGGGGCGTTCTACGCTGTCGAGCGAAGCGTCGAACACATCGTTGAACACCACGCCGCCACCGTATAGTCCAATGGTGGCGAGGCACAGGCACACTACAGGCAGGGTGCTATCCAGGTCACAGGTCTGAAAGGTAATACCGGCGAAATAACCTGAAATGGCCACTCCTGCCAGGATATCCGCGATAGCGGTAATGATATTGGCAGGGCGCATCAGGCGTAGGTATCCTATCAATTTATTAACAATATAACTCACCGCGTAAAGAGGTTTTCATGGTCTTTGGCCGGCAGTAACGAAGCTGCCGCGCCTTTACCGGATGATGGTCGTATTTTTATCAATTCGGGGCTGTTGCCCTCCGCGCAAAACCGTGCTGCCATTGTATTTCTCGCTTTGATCCACATTGGCGGCGGCGAAATCGGCTTCATTGATTTGTCCGCTTTGCGCAAAAGCTTTGATCGCATTAGTGTAAGTTACCAAATGAATATCATTCGAGTCAATACCACTTTCGTGCATTAAAGCGGCTGTTTTGGGCACTGCCAGCGGGTCGCTGATGCCCCAGTCGGCGGCGGAGTTAATCATGATCCTTTCGCTGCCATATTGTTTTACGATCTGCACCATGCGTTCATTTCCCATTTTGGTGAACGGGTAGATGGTGAAGGCGGCCCAGAAGCCGCGGTCCAGCACTTCTTTCACGGTTTCTTCATTGTTATGGTCTACGATCACCATGTGCGGTGCAAGGCCATGTTCAATGGCGATGTCCATGCTGCGTTGGGTACCTTTCTTTTTATCGCGGTGAGGGGTGTGTATCTGTACGGGCAAACCGGCTTCCTTGGCCAGTTCCAGCTGTGCGCGGTAATATTTTTCTTCGAGCGGCGTCTGGTCATCGAAGCCAATTTCGCCTACGCCCACTACGCCTTCTTTGTAGATGAACTGCGGGAGTATTTCCATCACTGCTTCGGCGAGCATTTCATTATTGGCTTCTTTGGAATTGAGGCCGATGGTGCAATAGTGTTTGATACCGAATTGTGAAGCGCGGAAGCGTTCCCAGCCAACGAGGCTGCTGAAATAATCGCGGAAGGTATCTACGCCGGTGCGTGGCTGTCCGAGCCAGAAGGCGGGTTCTATCATGGCTACGATGCCGGCATCGGCCATGGCCTGATAGTCGTCGGTAGTACGGGAAGTCATATGTACATGCGGATCAAAGAAGCGCATGCCTTTTATTTTGTCCAGGTACGCTGGCGTATAGGTAAGCGGTTGAAGGTCTTTCTCGGTCAGTTCATGGATACCACACATATCGATTGATTTATTGGTGATTTATATATTTTGGTATTTGTCGGCGACGGTTTGCCAGGACAGGCTGCCATGGCTGATTTCGGCCTGAATATCGGGCGCCTGCGACAGCAATTGCTGTGCCGGTGCATAGTTGCTGCCAGCGCAAACGAGTGCGGCGGCTTCGCGTTCTACGGTATGTTCGGAATGCCAGATACGTTGTATGTCGGCGAAGTTGCCTTCATGCAGGAAGCGGGATAGCAGGCGCCATTGCATGGGATTGACCCTTCTGCCGGCGGCCCAGCGTTCATGGGCATAGTCGGAGAGCGTGGCTGCCAGTGCGGCGTTGGCGCGTTCATCGAGGCCCTGTATCAGGTGAATGGGTTTGTCGGTGAAGAGCGCTTTCATGACCAGCTGGTTCCAGGCGGCTTCGGGCAGGTAGCGGGCAGGGTACGGGTTGTGCAGCATGATGGCTTCCTGTACGATGCCGATATTGGAGCGGATGCCTTCTGCGGCGCGCGGTATCCATGCTTCCGGCCATGCCAGTAGCGGAAGAGCGCTGTAGAGGGCTGCCAGCTCATTCATTTCGGCGGCGTTGAAACTCTGTTCTATGGTGCGGATATATTGCTGCTGGTTGTCGGCGTCGAGGTAAAGCATCCACCATACGCGCGTGAGGCGGTCTAACGTCCACCCCTGTACGAAAAATCCGGGCGCCAGTTGCTGTAGCCGTTGTGCGGCGGCATCGCTGACCTGGACAATATTTTTTCCGGTAAACCTTGGTATGGCGGTGAAGGTAAGATGAAACTGTTGTACGGCATCTCCTGTTTCCCGGGCTTGCAAGCGCTTGTCAAGCCAGGTATTCGTACTGTCGTTCCCGTTACTCCTGATGATGGTATGAAGTTCCGCTTTCACTGCTTCCTCATCATAAACATATGCGGTCACTGATAATGCTGTTTATAATATATAGATAAGCTATTTCACGCTAAAAGTAACCAGTAATACCCGTATTTCACGGTTCAGCCGGTTATTTTATGATGGATGGTAATAAAAATAAAAGAGAGGCATTGCTGCCTCTCCTTCCGCCATTCTAAAACCTGATTATGCATCAGGATATCTTTCAACAGCTGTGCCTGTGGCGTTAAGGAACAGTGCGTAGTTATGTTTTTGGAATTGGACAACAATCAGATGAATTACGGCTGTAATATACAGATTATTCTATTTTCCTACCAAATCTCTTCCACAATTTTCTCCATCTTATTTATGATGCGAAGTATTCTCAAGCACTATAAATGGCTGATATTCCTTCCAATCGGGCTTATAGTCATCCTGAATAATAAACCCTTTTGCATAGTTACCAAGTACAATATCCAGATCGCCATCATGATCATAATCTTTCGCCTCCATGCAGATCCAGCGTCCTTCCCGCTCTATGGGCGGGGCGTACGGAGTAAAGTGCAAAGGTAGTTTGTCGCCCTCAAAGAAAATAAATTTTTCTGACGGATTATTTTTCAGGTCTGCAAAAAAGGCGATCGTAGCGATATCCAGGCGGCCATCTCCGTTAAAATCGGCGACAATGGCTTTGGTACAGCCATTCACGGGATAGAACCAGGCTTGTTTATATTGATGATTGCCTTCATTCAAAAATATATACACTCCGTGATAAGGTTTTAATATCATGGAATAATCTGCATTGTCGCCGCAGGTGTAAAGGATATCTTCTTTACCGTCGCCATTGAAATCGGCCAGCTGGAAGCTCGTAGAACCATTGAGGGGCGGGAATTTCAGCAGGTTGACGGCTTTGAAGCCGCCTTTTTTATCGTTCTCGAAGAGCCAGATGCCTTCGTTCCCTGCGGCAAAAAGCGCCATTACATCTGTCCATCCATCTTTATTAAAATCTCCTGTAACGGCGTGGATAGCGCCAGGTATTTCCAGGATAGGCAGTTGATCGTAATGGTGATCGGGGCGCTGTTTCAGCCAGTACAGGCCGCCCTGGTCATGCCCGAAAGCGCATACCAGCAGGTCGGTAAGGCCATCATTGTTGAAGTCGGCCTGCAGGGTTTGTACCGGCCTTTGCAAAAAGGCTTTGAGGTCATGCGCGGTGGCCTTCGGATCTTTCACGTTGAGGGAAGAGATGACGCCTTTGGGCTCATTGAGGGCGCGCATGTTACCGATCTGGGTGAGGATGGCAGGACTGTCTTTCGGCAGCTGCATATCCACTACCGGCGAAAGCATGCGCCACTGCGCAGTTTGGTGCAGGTCGCTGCCCCAGCGTTGCAGCATATTACTGAGTTCATCGCTGGTGAAGATGTTGCCGCTGGCCGTATCCACCGCTACCAGCGTAGTAGCACTGAGGCGGCTGGTATCGGGTACAGACGGGCATTTCAGCGTGAAGACAGACCACCCATGCTGTAAAGGTACCGGCGGTTTGGCCGGTGCGAGGTGTTCTGGCGCCAGCGTATCGTAATAGTGCACTATCTCGTTCCATTCCGCGAAAGACAGCGCAGCCGGCTTTTCGCCGGGTTGTGGTGGATAATATTCCGTTTCGTTCCACACGCGGATACCGAGGCGCTTCGCCATGGCAGGCAGCACATGTTTGGTCCAGGTCTCTTTATCGAGCAAAGCCGGAGATACGGGCTGGTGGCAGGTTCCACAGTATTTATCTGCCAAAGCCTTTCCTCTCTCTTCTCTGGTGGGCGTATGGCAACTGCTGATGATAAAAAGGGATATTATGAAAATAGCGCCGTAGCAAAGCAGCTTTGGTTGATCGTTCATCAGATTATATTTCTCACAAAGTAAGCAAAGTGATTAAAAGCATGAAGAGGGCCTCAGGGCCCTCTTCATGCTTTTAAAAGAGATAGAAATTAGTAGCCGGCATTCTGTTTCAGCACGGAGGTACCGTTTTGCAGCGAGAGGTCGATCTGGCGCTGCGGGATCGGGAAGTATTCATTCCTGCCTTTGAGATAAGTGGCGCCGTCGAGATCGCCGGTGATCTTGCTTTCGTAGGCATAGAATGCTTTCATCACTACATCGCCTACGCCCCAGCGGGAGATATCGAAATAGCGATGGCCTTCCGTGGCCAGTTCCAGCTTGCGTTCAAAGTAGATGTATTTGAGTGCAACAGCGGTGCTGGAGAAAGATCCTGCCGGGTATTCCTTGATAACGTAGTTGGCGGCCAGCTGTGTAGGATCGAAGCCTGCCAGCGGTTGCGTATTGTCTTTATACTTATGCAGCCAGGTAGAAGGATGATCGATGATCCGGTGGCGCACCCTGTTTACATAGTTGAGCGCGGTGTTGAGGTCGCCGGTTTGTGCGGCGCATTCGGCCGCCATCAGCAGCACATCGGAGAAGCGGATCAGCACCACATTGATCGCGGAGCCGGGCGCCCAGGAGTGCGCATCTTTGTATTTATCCTGGTTGAATTGCCAGTACACCATTTTCTTGCCGGCGTAGGGGCCACCATTGAGCTGGTCGCGTACCCATGCAGCGCCAGGATGCAGGCCCCAGTCGTGATACGGCAAGCCGCGGCGACCTACGGTCCAATCGAGGCGCGGATCGAGGTTACCGGCATCCGGTGTGAACGGTGCGCTGGAAGTGATGCCCATATCGGATTTCACGGGGTGGCTGTTATAGTCGTCTACATAAGGCAAGCCGTTGGCATCTGTGCGGTAAGAGTTCACCAGGTCTTGCGTAGGCTGGAAGAAGCCACAGCAGCCAAAGGGGCTGTTGTACGGGAAGTTGAGCATATCGCCGGCATTGGCATTGGCGATACCATTGGTACCATCGTTGGCCGTCATCTGGATGGCGAATACAGACTCGGCGCCGTTTTTATACGCTGCATCGAAGTTGTGCTGGAAAGCGGTATCCAGGTCGTATTTCAGGCCATTGGAGGTATTGCCGTTCATGATAGCATCATTGAACAATGTGAGGGCCTGCGGATATTTTTTCTCGTAGAGATATGTTTTCGCGAGATATATCTGAGCGGCCCATTTGTTGGCGCGGGCGATATCTTTCTGTGTAGCAGGAAGATTATCGGCGGCAAATTTAAAATCAGCTTCGATATAAGGCCAGATATCTTTGTCATTCGCTACGATCACGCTTGCAGCAGAATCGGAGATATACGGCACATTGTTGAACATTTTTTTCAGCTCGAAGTAGTAATGTCCGCGGAGGAAACGGGCTTCTGCCTCTACTTCCGTTTTACCGGCAGCGCTCATGTCGGTAGCTTTCTTCATGAGGCGCAGGACGTTGTTACAACGGGTTACGCCTTCGAAAACTGCTTTCCATTTAGCGTTGAGGAAAGGATTGCTGGCCGCTTCTGTGCCGGTAGCGATCGGGTTGATATCCTGTTGGTCGTTGCTGGAGCTGCCTTTGTGCGCATCGCCGCCAGCTACGCTGCCATACACCCAGTTGGTGGGCGATGCCATCCATGCGTTGCCGCCGCCGCCGAGGGCGTTGTTGCCCGGCGCTTGTCCGTCGAGCGCTGCATAGGCGCCAATGAGGAGATAATTCACACCATCCTTATTGGCCACAATATCTTCTGTGAGCGCGCCGTATGGCGGTCTGTCGAGGAAACTTTTCTGACAGGCTCCCATGATACCGGCAGCCAGTAACAATGCGATACCTGAATATTTTAATTTTTTCATTTGCGTCGGTTTAACAGTTCAAAAAAATCGATCAGAAGGTTACGTTCACACCCAGCAGGTACTGACGCTGGTTAGGATAGGCGCCTTCATCCAGGCCAAAGGAAGTGGTGTTACCACCTACTTCAGGATCTACACCAGTGTATTTGGTGATCGTGAACAGGTTGGCTGCCTGTACATATATCCTGAATTTTTCAATGCCGATCGTTTTCAGGATATGCTTGGGCAATGTGTATCCCAGCAACATATTTTTCGCACGCAGGTAAGAACCGTTTTCCACGAAATAGGAGTTAGGTTCAGAAGCGGTGCTGGCGTAAGATTGCGTTTCCTGTATCGGCGCTTTAGCATTCATGTGATCAGGCCTCCAGGAATCATAGAGGGCGTTATAGCTTTTCGCACTCTGGAAAGATGCGTAGAAGTCTGTCCACCATCTTACCTGGTTCCAGATCTTGTTGCCGGAAACGCCGTAGATGAACATGCTGAAATCGAAATTCTTGTAAGTAAGACCGAGGTTCAGACCATAAGAGAATTTAGGATTCGGATTCCCGAGGAAGGTGCGGTCGTTGGCGTCGATCTTGCCATCGCCATTGATATCTGCATATTTGAAACGTCCTTTGCCGGCGTCTTTCTGGTAACCGTCTACCAGGCCGGGATATTTCTTGATCGCATCATCGTTGGCTTTCTTCACTTCGTCATCACTGTTCCAGAATCCGATGATCTGGTAGCCATAGAACTCGCTGATAGAGTGGCCTACAGCGTTTCTGATGATGGTATTACCGAAGCGGCGTTTTTCTGCATCGAAATAAGGCGCGGCATCGGAGATGGCGAGAATGGTGTTGTTATACGTGGTGAGCGTACCGGTGGCTTCGAACTTCAGGTCTTTGGTGATATTGACATTACCGGTTACGGAGAAGTCGAAACCTTTGTTCTTCATTTTTGCCACGTTGGAGAAAGGCACGGTGGCAGCGCCGTAAGTGCCCGCCAATTCAGGGTTGTAGAGGAGGTCGCGTACAACTTTCTGATAGTAATCGGCCGTGAACTCCAGTTTGCCTTTGAACAATGTAGCATCTATACCAATATTGGAATTGACATTGCTCTCCCATTTTGCATTGGGGTTACCGATCTGTGTTTGCATGAAACCTTTAGAGATAGAGCCGGTTCCGCCGATGTCGTAGAAAGAAGAACTTTTATCGAAGCCGTAGGCTTTGTAGGTGTTACTGGGCGATACGTTGATCTGGTTACCCATGATACCCCATCCACCGCGGATCTTCAGGTCAGATAGCCAGGAGATATTCTTCATAAATTCTTCCTGTGAAATACGCCATGCAGCGCTGATCGCGGGGAAATTACCATACCTGTTGGTGGCGCCGAAACGGGAGGAGCCATCACGGCGGATCAGGGCGCCGAGCAGGTAGCGGTCTTTGAAAGCGTAGTCCAGTCTTGCGAAGAGCGAGAACAAGGCATCCGTACCGTAGCCGCTGTAGTTGGTGGGCGTACCCGTACCGGTGGAGAGTGATGTGAAGTTAGGATCGAAGGTGAAATAATCCAGGGTGGTACCACCTACAGTGCGGAAATAGTTTTCGTATGCTTCCGTACCTACCATCACTTTCAGGTCATGTGCATGGTTGAAGTTCTTGTGGAAAGTAACGGTGTTGGTCCAGGTCCAGTCGTAGCCGTTACCTGTATTTTCGGTGTAAGAATTAATGCGGTTATTTTCCGCGTTCTCATACTCGGGGATGGTGAAGCTGTGGTTATCGAAAGAATATATTTCACCCCCGAAAGAGGTTCTGACAGTGAACATCTTGAGCACATCCGCTTCGGCGTAAACGTTGCCCAGCAAGCGGTTGGCGAGTGTTTTGGTAGTACCGAAACGGTCCTGGATGGCCACCGGGTTCCTGGCATTACCCATATTTTTTCCCCAGCTGCCGGCGTAATTACCTTTGATATCATACACCGGGATGATGGTGAGTTCGCGGAAGGCCATGCCGATGCCGCTACCTTCCTGCAGGATACCGATCTGCGGGTTGTTGATCACAGAGTACTCCATATTTTCACCTACGCGGATATGGTCGGTGATATTGAAATTGGAGTTGGAACGCACCGCATAGCGTTTATTATAGGTATTCTTGAGCGTACCTTCCTGGTTGAAATAATAGAAAGAGAAATAATAGTTACCAATATCGCCACCGCCGGAAACGGAGAGGTTGTGACTGGTGATGGGCGCAGGTTTGAAGATTTCATGGAACCAGTCGGTACCTTGTTTATTCGCCTTATCTATACGATAGAACGTGTTATAGTCATCATCACTTTTAAAGTTCGGGTTCACGTAATATTTAGAAGGATCAACCCTGGGATCGCCTTCCATGGCGCCGTCGGGTGTGATATAATCGGGCAGCACGGGTGTGGCGCCGCTACCATATTGCGGATCGTTAGGTACTTTGCCGGAGTTTTTGGTGGCCATCCATACGAGGTTGGCTTGTTCCTGCGGATTGAGGAGATGATATACGTTGCCTCCTTTGGGTACCTGGCGGCCGTAGTAGCCGTCGTAGCTCACTTTCACTTTGCCAGTACCTCTTTTGGTGGTGATGATGATTACACCGTTGGCGGCGCGGGCGCCATAGATGGAGGCGGCGCCTGCATCTTTCAGTACCTGCATGGTTTGTACATCGTTAGGGTTCACATCGGCGAGGTTGGAGATGGGCACGCCATCTACGATATAGAGCGGTGTGTTGTTCCCGAAGGTGTTGATACCTCTCACTTTCACCTGTGGTTCCTGGCCGGGTTGGCCGGTGCCGAGTACGGTGATACCGGATACCTGTCCTTGCAGCTGGTTAGCGATCTGCGAGGTGGGTTGTTTAGTGAGATTGTCCACTTTTACGATGGCTACGGAGCCGGTAAGATCTTTTTTCTTCTGGCTGGCATAACCGGTTACTACCACTTCTTCAAGGGAACCTACTTTTTCGCCGAGGGAGATATTCATCGGGCCGTTGCCTACTACAGCTTCGGCAGGATCATATCCTACGAAAGAGAATACCAGTGTTTCGCCCTGTTTTACCTGGATGGAGAAGGCGCCATTAGGATCGGTAGCAGTACCGCGGTTGGTACCTTTCACCTGCACCGATACGCCCGGCAAGGGGTTGCCGGAAGTTTTGTCAGTTACCTTGCCCGCTATTTTCGTTTGCGCATTGACGTTACTGCCGGCCAGTAACAACAAGATACCGCATAGGACGGCAAGGGCCTGGTAGAAATGTTTTTTCATAACGTGGTTTAAGGGTAAACGTTAAAAAATTAGAAAATAGAGTACCTATCCTATATACTTGCCGTGGAAAAGTTAAGGACAAACAATTGCATGTACCGCCATTAAAGTGGCGATAGGCGGGCAAAAGCAAGGAAATAACTTACCGCACAGCCAGATATAACTGTGGAAGAAAAGGCTATACGCAACAACGCGCACGTATATGCCAGCATGAACTCATCACATCACGATGTCAGGTTTAAGAATCGTTAAGAGATAAGGATTACGAGCCAATAATAATTAGTGAGAAACTTTAAATACTCTCTACTCCTTCATTCAAGATTTTGGTTCTCACGTGGAATTTTCTAAATCTAAGATATGACAATATTTTAGCTCAAACAAGTGTTGTTTTAACATTTCTGAAAAAAATTTGCCGCTCTCCTGCTTTCTATTCAACAAAACAGCCGTTCAAGTAAAAACTCCTTTGCTGCTATGCTTTTTTGTGTATGTTTAAGACCTAATTCTTCCACTTTAATGAAAGTATTCAACATCTTCTTCACGGTTGTATTCATCATTTTTGCCGGGCTGCAATATAACGATCCCGACCCTTATGTATGGATGCCTATCTATCTTTATGCCGCCGCTTTTTGCTACCTGGGCGCACGAAAAAAATTCTATCCTAAATGGTACATCGCAGGCATACTCGTTTACCTGGCTTATGCGGCCTATCTCTTCTTCACCAAAGATGGCGTGGAAGACTGGGTGGCGCAACATCATGCAGAGAGCATCACACAAACGATGAAGGCTACCAAACCCTGGATAGAACAGACAAGGGAATTTTTTGGTCTCTTTATCTGCATTGGCGTATTGGGCATAGAATATATCTACGCCAAACGTCAGCAGCGCTAAATCATAGTACAGTGAACATCATGAAAAAAATACTTGCCTTGCTGCTATGCGGCCACTTGTTGCATGCGCAGCCCAATCCTTCGCACAACCTGCATTTCAACCGGCTGCCTGTGGTATGGGATGAAGGTATCCCGCTGGGCAATGGCGCCATCGGCGCCCTTGTTTGGCAAAAGAATGGCGTGCTGCGCTTTTCGCTGGACCGTGCCGATCTCTGGGACCTGCGTCCCATGAAGGGCCTCGATCGTCCCGAATTCCGCTACAGCTGGGTGCTGGGGCAGGTCAATAAAAAAGACTACGGCATCGTTCAACAATATTTTGACGCGCCGTATGAAGAACAACCTGCCCCCTGCAAGATACCCGGCGCTGCGCTCGAATTTGATACCCGCGCCTGGGGCGACGCTTCCAGCGTCTCGCTCGATGTGAACACGGCTGTTTGTGAAGTGAAATGGCCCAACGGCGCCACCCTGCAAACATTTGTGCATGCCACGCAACCAGTAGGCTGGTTTAAGTTCACGCATCTCGAAAACGGCATCACGCTGCAAATACAGGCGCCCAAGTATGCGGGGAACAGCCAACAGGCCGCCGGCGGCTCCGTACAGGGCGATGACCTCGCCCGTCTCGGCTACCCGCAAGGCCGTATTAACGCCAACGCACAAACGATCATCTACCGCCAACCAGGATGGAACGGCTTTGAATATGAAGTGGCCGTTACCTGGAAAAAGACGGATGCACACAGCATCGAAGGCGTATGGAGCATCTCCTCCCACTATCCCGGTACGCGCAACACTGCCGCCAGCAATGTGATCCGGCAAACGATCAACAGTGGCTACGGCGCCGGCTATACGCAGCACCGCCGGTGGTGGCAACAATACTGGCAGCAGTCGGCCATCCACCTGCCGGATAGTGTCCTGGAAAAGCAATGGTACCTGGAGCAATACAAATTCGGTTCGGCGGCGCGCGGCAATACGCCCGTGATCACGCTGCAAGCCGTATGGACTGCGGATAACGGCCGCCTGCCACCCTGGAAAGGCGATGTACATAACGACCTCAACACGCAACTCAGCTACTGGCCTGCCTACAGTAGCAACCACCTGAAAGAAGCCGCCTCTTATACCAACTGGCTGCTGAAAACAAAAGCAACGAGCCAGCAATACACCCGCCGCTATTTCGAAACACCGGGCCTCAACGTGCCCGGCGTACAAACGCTCGATGGGCAACCGATGGGCGGATGGATACAATATTCTTGTTCTCCTACCGTATCCGCGTGGTTGTCGCAGCATTTTTACTGGCAGTGGAAATACAGCATGGACACGGCTTTCCTCCGGCGCGATGCATGGCCCTATGTACGTGAAACGGTACAGTACCTGGAAAAGATCACCCGCAAGAATGCCGCAGGACAGCGGGCTTTGCCGATCAGTTCCAGTCCGGAGATCAATGATAATGATATCAGCGCCTGGTTTCATCAGAACACCAATTATGATCTCTCGCTGATGAAATATGCCTTCACCATCGCGGCAGATATGGCGCATACGCTGGCCTTGCCACAGGAAGAGGCCCACTGGCGCCAGCTGCTGACGGAGCTGCCTCCGCTGGCATTATCCCCGAATAATGAGCTGTTATTTGCGCCCGGCGCACCTTATAAAGCATCGCACCGTCACTTCTCACATATGCTGAGCATCTATCCGCTTGGCCTGTTACGTTGGGAGAATGGCGCGGCCGATCAGGCCATCATCCGCAACTCGATACACCTGCTGGATAGCATCGGCCCGCGTGGCTGGTGTGGTTATTCCTGGTCCTGGCTCGCTGCCATGAAAGCCCGCGCCCGCGATGGCGCCGGCGCTGCCGAAGCCCTGCGCATCTTTGCCAAGGCTTTCTGCTTGCCCAATAGTTTCCATGCGAATGGCGATCAAACCAAATCGGGCTATTCTGGATTTACGTACCGCCCTTTTACATTAGAGGGCAATTTCGCTTTTGCGGCTGGCTTGCAAGAGATGTTATTACAAAGCTATGCAGGCCATATCCACGTATTTCCTGCGGTACCACAACAATGGGGTGATCTCTCTTTCGAAAAGCTGCGGGCAGAAGGCGCCTTTCTGGTGAGCGCGCGCCGCAGCGGCGGGCAGGTAGAAAGTGTGACCATCACCGCAGAGAAAGGCGGCAAAGCCGTACTGCTACTACCTTTCAAAACATGGTTCCCCCGTCATGAAAAAGGAGTGAAAGCCAAAGAAGTGAAAAATGGAACGATGACCATAACCTTTGAAAAGAACGGTAGCCTGGAACTGGCTAACGGTTACGAATAAACGAGGGAATATTTAGGGATTTTTTGATTTACGGATTTATTGATTTAAAGGTATTGGTGGATAAATCTGTCGCCCCCTACGGGGCTAGATGTAGATGGAATACGTTTTGTTCCCCGGGTTTCACCCGGGTCTACCGGGCTTTCGCCCCTACGGGGGTGTATAGAAGCGGAACGTTCACGTTGGCAAATACCTACAGAGCCAGATGTTGGTGGATCGTATTTTGTTCCCGGGCTTTCGCCCCTACGGGGCGGCATATTGGTAGATGCGATGCCCGCTATCAACATACCGCCCCGTAGGGGCGATACACGGATGGTCATGGTCACACATTTCATCTACCAACGTAAACACTCCGCTTCTATACGCCCCGTAGGGGCGAAAGCCCGGTAGACCCGGGTGAAACCCGGGGAACAAAACGTATTCCACCCACATCTAGCCCCGTAGGGGGCGACAGATTTATCCACCAATACCTTTAAATCAAAAATCCGTAAATCAATAAATCCGACAATTTTTGAGTAGCTGAACCGTTTTAGTATTTAAATTGTAACCACTTTATGGAATCACCGAAGGAGCAAGCATCTGCACCGGTAACGTGGATTATTGTGCTCAGCCTCATTGCCTTCGCCACCGCAGCCTGGTGGTGGCTGCAAAAGCCTGCATATGTATCCGTTCCGTTAACGGCGGCCCCGGCCAATAACAGGATCGTGCTCACGCTGGCCGACGGACAAATAGTGAATTTATCCGACTCTACCCATGCTTCGCTCGAAACCAATGATGCCACCCTGTACTTTACACAACACGGCATTTCCTATACGCCTAAAATACTTGCCAGCACCGGCTGGAACACCCTCTACATCCCGGAAGGCAAAACATACCTGCTGCTCCTGCACGACAGCACACGGATCACCCTGAATAGTAAAACCACCTTACGTTTCAAGTTCACCTCTCCCGGTAAATCAAGACAGCTGTACCTGGACGGGGAAGCCTATTTCAAAGTACCACCAGTTGATCAGCAGCCTTTCATAGTGCATACACCCGTAACAGATATCACTGCCGATGCCGCCACCTTTGATGTTAATACCTATGACCGCGAACATGTGCGTACTACTTTGATCAGTGGCAGTCTTAACACCACAGACCAACGCACGAACGTTACCCTGGAACCTGGCATGGAAGCCATTTATAACGCTGATGCCGACTTCAGCGTACACCCCGTAAATGTGCATGAAATTATTTCTTGGACCGAAAAAGCAACTTTCTCTAATCGGCATGCTCAAAAGTTGAGTACTTTAGCGCCATGTCTTTATCATCACCACTCGTCGTTGCTTTTTATGTTATCATCTTTTTGATATTATTTATGCTGCCGGGCTGGCTGGTGAAGCGTTTGCAGCCAGATCAAATCAAAATAAAAATATAATCACCAGCTATGAAGAAAAATGCTATTACTCCTGATCCGGAATATTTCAACCGCTACATTAACCTGGTACCTGATGTAGACCATAACCTCGCCTTTGAACAATCACTAACGGCACTGGAAAACTTCATTACGCCGGAAATAGCTGCCAGGGCGGATTATGCCTATGCCCCGGGTAAATGGACCATCAAACAGGTGATACAACATATCACGGATACGGAACGCGTATTTAATTACCGCGCCATGAACTATGCGCGGGGTAATGAGGGACCTCTGCCCGGCTTCGAAGAAAATGATTTTGCGGCTAATGCGCCGGTTGCGCATCGTTCGCTACAACATGTGCTCGATGAGCTGATCATTACCCGCAAGGCCACCATCGCGATGTACAATACGTTTCCGGATGAGTTGCTGCTCCGCACCGGCACCGCCTGGAAATACAGGCTCAGCGTACTTGCCCTGGGTTTCACCTCCTGCGGGCATCAATTGCATCATTTCAATATCATCCGGGAAAGATACCTGTAAAAGCATTTATACATGTCCGTTAGTATTCGAAAAGCAGGTCCGGAAGACTTCCCCGCATTGTATGACGTGATCCGGGAGTTTGCAGATTTTCAGCAGTCGGCCGATAAATTGCATATTACGCCTGCGCAGCTGCAGGCCGACAAAGATATTTTCCAATGCCTGCTGGCAGTAGATGGCGACACGATTATTGGTTACGCCACTTATTTCTTTGCTTATTATTCGTGGTCGGGCAAGGCATTGTACCTGGACGACCTCTATGTAAAAGAAGCCTGGCGCGGGCAACAGACCGGCACCCGGCTGCTCCGTGAGATCATCGCCATGGGGAAGGAGGCGCATTGCAAAAAGGTGCGCTGGCAGGTGTCCCGCTGGAATGCCCATGCCATCGGCTTTTACAAGGCCATGGGCGCTACAGTGGATGATGTGGAACTCAATTGCGACTACCACTTCTCATAGTACTAACATAGAAGTTAGTCCTTAACAATTATATCTGTTCTTCTTTGGAAGCCGCGCTGTCCCTAGCTTTGCAGACGTAAAAACAATTTTATGAAACGTCTGGAAAACAAAATAGCCCTGGTAACAGGAGGAAGTCGCGGCATGGGCGCCGCCATCGTTAAACGTTTTGCGCAGGAAGGCGCTACCGTGGTGTTCACTTATGCGAGAAGCGCTGAACAAGCACAGGAAGTGGTGGCAGCCGCGGAAAAGGCAGGCGGCCGCGCCAAGGCCATCCTGGCCGACAGTGCATCAGCAGAAGATATCCAGGCAGCTGTTGCCAAAACAGTAGCGGATTTCGGCCGTATCGATATCCTCGTGAACAATGCCGGCGTATGGATTCACAAACCGCTGGAAGAATATACCATCGAAGAATACGATCAGGTGATGGCGGTGAACACCCGCGCTGTATTTGTGGCTTCACAGGCTGCGGCACAGCACATGACGGCCGGCAGCAGGATCATCACCATCGGCAGCAATATGGCGGAAAGGTTGACTGGCCCCGGCGGCACGCTCTATTCTATGAGTAAGTCAGCGCTCATAGGCCTCAACAAAGGTCTGGCGCGCGACCTCGGCGCAAAAGGCATCACTGCCAACCTCGTACAGCCTGGTCCTATTGATACCGACATGAACCCGGCCAATGGCGCCCACGCCTCCAGTGTAGCAGCTTACACCGCATTAGGACACTATGGTAAAGTGGAAGATATCGCAGCGCTGGTCACTTTCCTGGCGAGCGCAGAAAGCGGCTTTATCACCGGTACCGAACAAACAATCGATGCCGGCTACAATAGCTAATGAATGAACAAGGGCCTTTGCGGCCCTTGTTTTATTTAAGCGCCAATACGATGGTAATAGCGATGTTAGCAGCATTATGCAACAATACCGGCAATAGCAGCGAGCCGCTCTTCACCCGGATATAGCCATAGAGAAAGCCGCTCAGCGTACTAAGCACCAATACACCTATATCTAGCCGGTAATGCATGGCAGACGAGATCTGAAACCCATGCCCCAGGCCAAACAGCAGTGCCAGCATCCAGACCTCCGTACTTGGCTGAAGTGCGCCTGATGCGCGGAGCAATAACCACAGGTAAAGCCCCCTGAAACATAACTCTTCCTGCAAACCCGGCATGGTGGCCTGGTACAGGTAATTTTCCGGGGTGATCAATTCCTTTTCTATCGCGAATAAATTACCCACTGCCTTCAACACGATGAAAGCCGCGCCCAGCCACAAACACAGACGCAAGGTAGCGGGGTTCACATACCAGCGCAAGCCCACCGATTGATAGGGACGCTCTTCATTCACCAACAAGGGGATCACCGATAATGTGAAGAAAATACTGAGCAACTTTCCGAGCCAGTTGAAACGGAGCGCCGGGAACCACCAGCTTTGCAGGCTGCTGCCACCCTGCACCAACACTTCATTCGCTATAAAAACAAGCGCCAGCCATAATAATGTTTGCTTTGAAACCGGCTTCCGGAACAGCATCCATATTACAATAGGTAGCAGCGATGCCAGAGCCGTATAAATAGTACCAGGGATATTCTCAAACGGCATACGTACAGAGGTTTTACCAAATATAACGAAATCTCTCCCCCCTCTCTTTTTTAAAAAATATTTGTCTATACCAAAAATACATCTACCTTTGTTGTATAGACAACAGTCGTAATTGTAATTATGAAGCTGCAGGACGAATTAAAACAGGCAAAGTTCAAAGATGAATACCAACAAGCCATGTTGAATATCATTTTTACTGGCAATTGGCTGGAAGTGGCGACAGCAAAAACATTGAAACCATACGACCTGTCATCCCAGCAATACAATGTACTCCGCATCCTGCGGGGCAGCAGCCCTAAATCATTGAACCTGCTGGATATCCAGGAGCGTATGATGGACAAGATGAGCAATGCCACCCGCCTCGTGGAAAAGCTACGCCAGAAAGGCCTGCTCACCCGTAACCAGTGCGAAGAGAACCGCCGTAAAGTAGACATAGAGATCACGAAGAAAGGATTGGCGCTACTTGCAGAACTGGACCCGATCATGGAGAAAGATCGTAAACAACTGGTAAAACGCATCAGTAAAGAAGAAGCCGCCACACTCAGCATGCTGCTGGATAAACTACGCGGTTAATTTTTTTGCACTAACAGTTGTATAGACAATAAATGTTAAAACCTCGACTAACACACTACTTTATGCTTAAACGTTTATTATTTCAGACAGACAACAATCTCGTTTCTTTCATCATCCGTATCACCGTGGCATTGGTGATGCTGCCACATGGCCTGCAGAAATTATTCGGTATGTTTGGCGGCTTTGGCTTCAAAGCTACGATGTCGTTCTTCACCTCCAACGGCACGCCGGCTTTCCTGGCCTTTCTGGTGATCATCACAGAATCTATCGGCTCTATGCTGATATTGCTCGGATTCACTACCCGCATCTGGGCCATCATGCTCACGGTGATTATGCTGGTAGCGGCTAACATGCACAAGGTTAATGGCTACTTTATGAACTGGACCGGCCAGCAACATGGGGAAGGTTTTGAATACCACCTGCTGGTGATCGGTATCTGTATCGCCCTTATCATCAAGGGTTCCGGCCGCTGGTCTGTAGACCGCGCCCTGAGTAAATAATTTGCTACCACAACTTATAAATCAACTTACACATGAAGAAAGTTTTCCTTTTCACCACCCTGCTGGTAATGGCCAGCATCGTTTCCTTTGCACAGGTTAAATGGAACGCAGACCCTGCGCATACCAGTCTTACTTTCGGCGTAAAACACCTTGGCATCAGCTATATCCAGGGCCATTTCGCCAAATTCAGCGGCGCCGTGGAAACGACCGACAGCACTAACTTTCAGAACGCGAAGATCAATTTCACCGCCGATGTGAACAGCATCTCTACCGGTGTAGATCAACGTGATGGTCACTTGAAAACAGACGATTTTTTCAACGCTGCCCAGTACCCTGAAATGACGCTCAAAAGTGTTGCCTTCAAGAAAGTGAGCGGCGACAAATACCTGCTGGTAGCGGATCTTACCATCCGTAACACTACCAAGCGCGTTAACTTCGATGTAACTTACCATGGCGTGATCAAAGATCCATGGGGATTGAGGAGAGCTGGTTTCACCGCCAAAGCCACTATCAACCGTTTGGACTTTGGCATGAAATACGCGGACAAACTGCCTTCCGGCGTATATGCAGTAGCGCCTACTGTGGATATCCTGGTGAATACCGAGATCGTAAAGCAATAGGTTTCATATAGTGTTTGATAAGACAAAGGCGCCGCTTCGGTTGAAGCGGCGCCTTGCTTTTATTTCTTTTTCTTCTTCTTCTTTTTCAAGTCCTCCATCTCTTTGTTGTGCTGATCGAGCAACAGCTGCCAGTTGTCGTTGGGGATATCTTCCGAAAAGCTGACGGTCTCGCGGTAATCATCTTTATTGATCTTCATCTCCGTCACTTCTTTACCGATAAATTTCTGTATTTCATTCAGCAGCGGTTTCTCTTCCGTGCTACAGAAAGAAATGGCCCGTCCCTTCTGCACGCCGCGCCCGGTGCGGCCTACGCGGTGCACATAGTTTTCCGGCACATCTGGCAGATCGTAATTAACCACATAATCTACATTGGGGATATCGATACCGCGTGCATTAACGTCGGTGGTGATGAGCAGGCGTACATCGCCTTTTTTAAATTCGTCCATCACCGCGAGGCGGTCGTCCTGTTCTTTGCCGCCGTGCATCACCAGGGAAGATATGCCTACACGTTGCATCGCCGCCATCACGCGCTCAGCGCGCACTTTGGTACGAACGAACACCAATATTTTATGATCGGGAAATTCCTTTACGAGCCGTTCGAGGAAGAAACGTTTGTCGTCCATTTCCACGTAGGCAACGGAGTGCGTAACATTCTTCGACACGGGGTCTTGCGGAGATATCTGGATACGGATCGGGTTATTCACTACGGAATAAGCCAGGTCTTTGATGTCTTTATCGAGCGTAGCGGAGAAGAACAGCGTCTGGTGCTGGCGGGGCAGATGCCTGATCACGTCGCGGATATCGCGGATAAAACCCAGATCCAGCATGTGGTCTGCCTCATCGAGGATGAGCACCTGTACGTTGGAGAGATCGATATGTTGTTGATTGATTTGATCGAACATGCGGCCGGGGGTGGCGATGAGCACGTCCACGCCCTTTTCGAGTATTTTGATCTGGGGGGCCTGGTCTACGCCGCCTACCAGTGCGAGGATGCTGAGGTCTGTATATTTCCCGATGTTCTGGAATACGTCCCCGATCTGGATGGCCAGTTCACGGGTAGGCACCATTACCAGGCATTTCACTTCCCATTTATTTTTGCGGCGGTGCTCCTGCTGTTGCAGGCGATGGAGGATGGGGATGGCAAAGGCGGCGGTTTTGCCGGTGCCGGTTTGCGCGATGGCCATCACATCATCTCCTTTCAGGATAGAAGGGATCGCTTTGAACTGAATATCTGTCGGGCGTTTGAAGCCCAGTTCGGCCAAGCTCTCTTTTATCTCCGGGGAGATGTTGTACTGTTCAAATTTCATGGGCCAAAGATACGGATTTGCCTACGGCAATTACGAATTAGGAATTAAGAATTAGGGCCCGCAGCGCAGACCTGCGCTGTGGGCCCTAATTCTTAATTCTTAATTCTTAATTCCTAATTCGTAATTAGTTATTATTGGCTTCTTTTATCAGCTGTATTTCCATATTGAGTTTTACTTCGTCGCTGAGTACGATGCCGCCGGCTTCTGTGGTGGCATTCCAGCGAAGGCCGTAGTCGGCGCGGTGCAGGCGGCCTTTGAGGGCGAAGCCGGCTTTGTGCTGGCCCCAGGGGTCAACAGTTACGCCGCTGTGTTCTACTTCCAGCTCAATCGGGTGTGTTTGATCTTTGATGGTCAGTTCTCCTAAAAGTTTATATTGCTCACCGTCAATCTTCTTCACTTTTTTAGAAACGAATTTGATCTTCGGGAATTTACTTGCGTCAAAAAATTCACCATTGCGCAGGTGTTCATCTCTTTGTTTATTGGCGGTATCTATGCTGTCGGCATCTGCTTCAAAGGAGATGGTAGCGTCGTGGAAATCGTCGCTTTCCGTTTTGATATGACCGGAAAAGCGCGTAAGGTAGCCACTAACGTTAGTAATCATCAGGTGCTTCACTTTGAAGCCAATCTCGCTATGTGATTCATCAATTTTCCAGGTTGTCATGGTTTGCTTTATTTTTGTTGCTGAACAATAACATAAAATTAGATGTTATAACGTTCGAAAGATTGGATAAATTGCCGGAAATGATGGACGATTTTAACGAACAGGACTATGCCCT
This sequence comes from Chitinophaga vietnamensis, assembly GCF_902167635.1. Classification (GTDB taxonomy): domain Bacteria; phylum Bacteroidota; class Bacteroidia; order Chitinophagales; family Chitinophagaceae; genus Chitinophaga; species Chitinophaga vietnamensis. The sequence continues at coordinate 296,216 of NZ_CABHMS010000001.1, read as the reverse complement.
TTACAGTTTCTCATGCCGCACTGGTTGTTCCCTTTACTTGGCTACCGCGTAGGTACCTTTCGGCCACTGGCCTGATCATTGGCAGTATGGTGCCGGACTTCCTCTACTTCATCTCCCTGGACCCTTACCTGAGTGCAGGCCATCGTTTGCCAGGAATTTTTATTTATGATATCCCCCTGGCTTTATTATTCGCCTTCCTCTATCATGGCTTGCTCCGGCAAACCCTGATCCGCTGGGCGCCGCAATGGGCCGCCGCCCGGCTTTCCCGTTTCGGGTCATTCAACTGGCCTAAATATTTTTCTCAGCATTATATCGCCGTTATCTTTTCTATCCTGCTGGGCGTATATTCCCATTTGTTCCTCGACGCATTTACTCACGGCCACGGCTACTTCGTGCAACACCTGCCTGCGCTGCAAGCTGCTGTGGACCTCCCCGGCAAAACCATGCCCGGATGGTACCTGATGCAGTTCATCACCTCCATCCTCGGGCTCATTGTGCTCTTTTATTTTTTCTTCCGCATACCGGTACGCAAGCGCGGCGGTATAACGTTCACGCATAAACTATTTTTCTGGTTGCTCACAGGCGCGCTGGCCAGCATCATCCTGCTGGTAAATGAACGTTACCATCATATTGACTGTAAAGGTCTGGATTACCTCGCCGTAGTGATGGGTGGCGTGATGTATGCGTTTGTGGTGATGGCGGTGGCGTTTAACAAGCGTTCCGTTGGTGTGTTAAGCCGGTAGCGGGATTACGTTTACCCCTCATCACTCCACGGGTGGGTTACGAAATTGCCATCTACGATCTCCACATAGTACAGTTCATCGAAGCCTTCTTCCAAGGATGGTAGCTCCAGTTTCCTGAGGGTGCCGCGGATGCCTGCTTCCGGGATCAGCTCCTTGCCGGAGCGGCCGCTGTTACGCAGGATCGCATCGGCGATGGCAGAACGGAAATAGTAGCCGATCACTTTGAATTTGTAGCGCTTCGCCATGGAGATGTAGCGGCTTCTGTCGGCGCGGGCGGGGTTGGTGTTGTCCACCACAAAAGGTTGCTGCGTGTGCAGGCACACATCCATGAATTGCTCTTCCTTGTTGCGGGTATTCAGCTGGTCCAGCGAAATGCGGACGTGCGTTTTGAAGAATCTGTCTTTAAAAAATGTTGTTTTACCTGTGGCCTGGATACCACAGAAAATAATAGCTTCCATCGGGTGGCAATATCAGTAAAGATATTACTTAATGACGATATGCAGCGCTTTGAGTTTGGGAGAATCATAACCCTTTTTGTCCTGGCGGCATGCGGGGTTTTTATTGGCAAAGATGATAAAACGCCGGGAACGGAGGTCGCCGAGCCAGAGCAAGGGATGCGCATCATTATCTGCCGCCCGCCGCGAACCGGCCAACAGGATGTGGGTACTGTCGAGCCAGGCCACTTCTTCCACACGATCACCGGCAGGTACGTTGAGAATGCGTTTCCACCTGCGGGTATTATCATCATACCAGGATACAGCTTGCTCCTGGTTGCCGCCGTTATAAACTATTTTGTCGCCTGTCTTTTCCAACACCAGCCAATAGCTGTAGATGTCAATAAACTGGCGCCCATCCGGAGAAAAGGAGAGCGCCGGCTTATAGATATCGTAGAAATTCCGGAGACCGGCAGCCGTGCCGAAAGGGATGTCTTCAAAACGTATAGCCGTTTCCGTTTTAAAATCTTTCAGGTTGAAATTGAAATAAGTCTTTTGCCATTCGCCAAGCTGACGGCTGATCTCATCAGAAGGCAGGCCGCGTTGCTGCGCAGCGGCGCTGGTGGCCAGCGCCAGGAAACAAAGGAGATATAGCCGGAAGCGCCTCATGGCCTCAAAATAACAAATCCCGGCCGTAACAGCAACCTTTGCTTATAGGTTGTCCGACAGAAAGCGCAGTATCAAGGCCGCCACTTCTTCATACTTTTCTTCCAGCAGAAAGTGGCCGCCATCGATCTCGTGCAGCGCGGCTTTCGGCAAATCCGTAAGATAGGCCCTGGCGCCCGGCAGGATGAAGATATCATCATGAATGCCCCAGGTGATCAGAGTAGGCGGCTGGTGCTGGCGAAAATATTCATGCCATACCGGGTACTGCGGAAAATTGGTTTTGTAGTTGAGCAGCAATGCTGCCTGCGCTTCTTTGGCGCCAGGTTGCAGTGCAAAGTAATGATCCAGCAGGTAGCCGTCGGGCAACACATGCTGCTCGCTGCTTGCATTATAGAGATAGTTTTCCTTGATGCCCGGCAGCGACATGATGTGATCCACCATCTTCTGAAATCCTTGCTCATCGCCCTTTTCCTTGTACTGACTGATGTTGTGGATGCCAGGCCCGAGGCCTTCCATGTAGGCGTTAGCATTTTGAATGAGCAAAGCCTGCACCTGCTGGGGCCTCCTGCTGGCGAGGCGAAAACCTACCGGCCCGCCGAAGTCCTGCATATAAAGGCTGAAACGTTTCAGCTCCAACGCATCGATAAATGCTTCGATCAAATCGGCGAGATGATCGAATGTGTATTCGTTCGCCTGCAGGCGGCCGCTCAGTCCCGAGCCGGGATAGTCCGGCGCGATCACGCGGTAATCCTTTGCCAGCAAGGGCATCAGGTTGCGGAACATGTGGGAAGAAGAAGGAAATCCATGCAGCAAGAGGACCACCGGCGCTGTGGCAGGGCCTGCGCTGCGGTAAAATACAGGCACTCCTTTAATGTTGATCGTGTTGAATGTTACTGGCATATATTTATGTTTTAATTTTGTACCATTCAGTACAAAATAGGGTAAAAAAATTTTAGCGTAGTACTTCCAGGTATTTTTTGATCAGGGGCTGAAGCGTTTTTTTATCAGGATACATCCTGCGGGTGATATTGAGCCCATTCCAGGCCGTTACCAGGAATCTCGCTATCAGCGCGGCTTCTTCCTTATTCTTCATCTTCCCTTTCTGTTGTGCGTGCCGGATAGCGTCTTCAAAAATACCTTCCAGCGCTTGCAGTTCTGCGGTAGCCAGATGTGCCAGAGCATGATCGACCGCTGATAGCTCGGTGATGGTGTTACCCATGAAGCAACCGTTTCCATGTGCTTTTTTGCTGCCTTGCGCGATCTCGTAAAAGAAATTGCGGACCACCTCCAGGGGCTCTTTGCTGTTGCGGATCTCCATCTTCAGGCGGGTATGCGCGCGTTCCCCGAATTGCTGCACTACCTTTTCATACAGTTCCCGCTTGCCGCCTTTGAATGCCAGGTAAAAGCTGCCTTTGCCAATACCCATGGCGCTGAGCAGGTCTTCCGTGGAGGTAGCTTCGTAGCCCTTCTCCCAGAATATTTCCGTGGCCTTGCTGATCACTTCTTCGTTATCAAATATTTTCGGTCTGCCTGACATGCAACGAAGGTATGTATATTTTACCAATCGGTACAAAATTATTTTATCTTTTGGCGATGATTTGAATTTTGTAACTTCACGGCATGAAGAAAACAGAATCGATAGAAGATTTTTATCAACAGAAAAAGAAGTGGATGCCGCCCGATCTGGGGCAGCACATGGGGCATTTCAATATATTTGACCTGGCAGATTGCAACGGCGGCCCGGTGCCGTATAACCGGCGCGAATTCTATAAGGTAAGCCTGATCCGCGGCAACTACCGTTATCACTATGCCGACAAGAGCATTGAAGTATCCGGCTCCACGCTGATCTTCTTCAACCCGCAAGTGCCTTATACCTGGGAAATGCTCGGTGGCGAAGGCACCGGCTGTTTCTGCATCTTCACAGCGCCTTTCTTCACCGGAACAGGCAGGAACAAGGTCAGCACCTTGCCCATGTTCGCGCCAGGCAGCAAACCGGCTTACTTTCTCAATGCCGCGCAGGACCAGGAGGTGAGCGGTATCTTCAGGAAGATGTTTGAAGAGATCAAATCCGATTACGTATACAAATATGACCTGCTCCGTACTTATGTGATGGAGCTGATACACCTCGCGCTGAAAATGCAACCGGCAGATACCCTGTACAAACACCCCGATGCCAATTCCCGCATCACATCTGTATTCACCGAACTGCTGGAAAGGCAATTCCCTATAGAAACGCCATCACAGCGCTTTTCCATGCGCTCTGCCAAAGATTTCGCCAATGAATTAGCCGTGCATGTGAATCACCTGAACCGGGCCATCAAGGAAACCACCGGCAAAACTACCACCGATATGATTACGGAAAGAGTAACCACCGAAGCCAAATCATTACTGCGGTATACCGACTGGAACATCTCCGAGATCGCCTATTCACTTGGCTTTGAAGAGCCGGCCCATTTCAGCAACTTCTTTCGCAAGCAAACCGGCCAGGCGCCGGCTATTTTCCGAAATGTTTGAATTTTGTAAGTAATGATTTGATTGGCGTAACAATCCAACGGCCATACGTTCCTAGCTTTGTGATATCAAAAACGATTTGATATGAACAACAAAGTATGGTTTATCACAGGCGCCTCCAAAGGCCTCGGACTGGTATTAGCCCAAACATTGCTGAGCCAGGGATACAAAGTAGCTGCCACCTCCCGCAATATAAACAGCCTGAAAGCCGCTGCCGGCGAGCATCCCGACTTTCTGCCACTGGAGGTGGATCTCGAAAGTGAAGCAAGCATTCAAAAAGCCATCGATCAAACGATCGCCGCTTTCGGTAAAATTGATGTGGTAGTGAACAATGCCGGTTATGGACAGGCAGGCGCTATCGAAGAACTGAGCGCCAGCGAAGTAAAACGCAATTTTGATGTGAATGTGTTCGCACTTCTGAATGTGACCCGCCTCGTGCTGCCGCACCTGCGCGCACAACGTTCCGGCCACATTTATAACATCTCTTCTATTGCAGGCTACACCGGTAACTTCCCGGCATGGAGCATCTACTGCGCTACCAAATTTGCCGTGAGCGGCCTCACTGAAGGACTGGCTGCCGATGTACAACCATTCGGCATCCATGCTACCATCGTGTATCCCGGCTATTTCCGCACCAACTTCCTCGCAGCAGATTCTATGGGCGTTCCTGCCAATCCTATCGCAGCCTATGAAAATGTACGCGCCTCGCTGCGCATGCACCAGGAGGAAGTAAATGGTAACCAGGCCGGCGATCCGGTAAAAGCCGCTGAAGTAATGATTCAGGTAGCTGCGCTCGAAAACCCGCCACTGCACCTCTTCCTCGGCGAAGATGCCTACAATTTTGCCAATGCTAAAATTGAAAGCATTGAACAAGACCTGGAAAAATATAAAGCATTGACCGTCTCCACCAACATCGTAGAGGCCATCGCATAAGCTACTAACGGAAACGACTAAACGACCTTCAGGCAACTACAACGCCTGAAGGTTTTTTTACGCCCCTGAATTGCGTGGGACTTTGCAGGTAATACTTGCGGAAGAGTTTCAGGAAAGAACGGTGGTCTTCAAAACCGGCTTGCAAGCTCACCTCCTCTACGGGCATGCTGGTGCTGGAAAGCAGGTCTGTAGCCGCTTTCAACCGGCGCCTGGTGAGGTAGTGATACGGCGTTTCCTTGTACACCATCTTGAATGCACGGAGAAAATAATATTTGGATAAACAGGCAGCGCGGGCGGCTTCATCCAGCGAGATCTTTTGCTGGTAGCAGGAGTCGAGGAAATCACGGGCGGAGAACACCCGTTTCATGATCTCCAGTTGGGTAGACCGTTTGGTGAAAGGCATGTTCATCATCTCCCGGTGAATCTCCTGTTTCACCCTCACCATCTGTTCCAGCAAGAGATAAAATACCTGGTCGTAATAGTTGGGATCATGGAAGCGGTCTTTTATTGCCCGCGCCACTTTATACAAGGCAGGAGACACGCACTGGTCGTGGCTGTACAGCTTCTCAAAAAAATCAAATGAGCGGCGCCAGTCGGCCGGCGTATTTTCCAGCATTTTCTCATCAGAGCTGAGCAATGCAGACACCACATTGTGGCTGTATTCATTATTGAAGAAAACGCAAAGGGATTCTGTCTGGTCGTCGAGGATACTGGCAGTATAGGGCTGCCATTCATTAACGATCAGATAGGAATGGGCGTCTACGATTTTGGTGCTGCCGCCCACTTCAAAGATCTCTTTCCCTTTCAGGGAGCATTTGATGGACAATGGCGCCACACTTCGCCTGGACACCTCGCCAATGCTGCTTTCCAGCGAAATCACATTAGGCCATTCGGAGGGCGCGCATTTTGACATCGGGCAGATATTATCTGGCGTCTCGATAAACAAATCCCTGGAAACAGTAGTCAACATCTTTCAGAAAACGGGTAGGTGATCAATGAAATATCCTGTTACCAATACTAGCCCTTCCGTAGTAGAGGGAGGGCGTCAAAAGTTGCTTTTTTCAGGAAGCCTGTTTTTCCAGCATCCTTTCCCGGTGTCTTTTTCCCCATTCGCGGAGAAATTGCCATACGGGCATCAGCTCATGAGCGCTTTCGGTGAGCTCATATTCAACGCGGGCGGGCACTTCGGGGTATACCGTACGGATCACAAGCCCGTCGCGCTCCATTTCACGGAGATGGAGGGTGAGCATGCGTTCGGTGATGTTGGGGATCATTGACTTCAACGAGGTGAATCGTACCGGACCATTCTTCAACTCATAAAAAATGGAGAGCTTCCAGCGTGCGCCGATGAGGTCCATGGCGTATGCTTCCGAACATTTCGCGATCAGCTCTTCTTTATTGAGATAATTAGTAGATGTTTCCTTTACCTTCTTCATCCTTACATTTTTGTTAGCTCCTTACAATGCTGTGCAGGCTTGGTTTTATGATCTCACGCCCGCTACCTTTGCTTTACAAATTTAACGAACAAAGTTATCCAAAATACATCCTCCAATTAATCAGATCATGAAAGCAATTATCCTGAAAGAAAATGGCGGACCAGAGATGTTGGTCCCTGCTGAAGTGCCCGTTCCGGCCATTAAAGCGGACGAAGTGTTGATAAAAGTAAAAGCCGTTGCCATCAACCCGGTTGATACCCAGGTAAGGCAGCACCCTGCCGTCTTGCAGTCGATCCTCCAGCCGGTTCCGGGCGAACAGGTGATCATTGGCTGGGATGTGTCCGGCGAAGTGACCGCAGTGGGCGATGCCGTTACTGCCTTCAAAAAAGGAGATGAAGTATTTGGCATGGTGAATTTCCTGGGGCATGGCAAGGCCTATGCCGAATATGTGGCGGCGCCGGCATCCCATTTGGCGCTGAAGCCGGCCAACATCAGCCATGAAGAAGCCGCAGCGGCAACGCTGGCCGCACTCACGGCCTGGCAGGCACTGGTAGGCGCTGCACAAATCAAAGCAGGCGACAAAACGCTGATACATGCCGCTGCCGGCGGCGTAGGGCACTATGCGGTACAGATCGCGAAAAATGCAGGCGCTTATGTGATCGGCACCGGTTCCGCTGCCAACAAGGATTTCGTGCTGGGCCTCGGCGCTGATGAATACATCGATTATCACCAGCAAGCATTCGAAGCACGCGTGCAAGATGCGGATATTGTATTGGATCCCATTCCCGGCGATCATATTTACCGCTCGCTCGCTGCGCTAAAACCGGGTGGCTATCTTGTCAGCATCAAAGCACAGATCGGAGACGCACTCGCTAATCAGGCAAAAGAAAAAAATGTACGTGCAACACGGGTAACAGTTGCCTCCAATGGCGCAGATCAGCATCAGCTGGCCGCCCTGCTGGAAAGGGGTAAAATTCGTTCGCATGTAAGCCAGGTATTCAGTTTTGATGAGTTGCCACAAGCGCATGAACAGGTAGCAACAGGCAGAACGAAGGGAAAGGTGGTGGTGAAGTTATAAGAGATGATTAAATTATGAATGGCGTTGCATGCGTCTGCCGCCCCTACCAACATATCGCCCCTACGGGGCGATGTATTGGAGCAGGCGTCATATCTACCAATATGACGCCCCGTAGGGGCGATATGTTGGCAACAAACGTTGCATCCACAAACATGACGCCCCGTAGGGGCGATATATTGGTAGCAAACATTGCATCCACAAATATGACGCCCCATAGGGGCGATATGTTGGTAACAAACGTTGCATCCACAAACATGACGCCCCATAGGGGCGATATGTTGGTAACAAACGTTGCATCCACAAACATGACGCCCCATAGGGGCGATATGTTGGTAGCAAACGTTGCATCCACAAACATGACGCCCCATAGGGGCGATATATTGGTAGCAAACATTGCATCCACAAATATGACGCCCCGTAGGGGCGATATGTTGGTAACAAACGTTGCATCCACAAACATGACGCCCCGTAGGGGCGATATGTTGGTAACAAACGTTGCATCCACAAACATGACACCCCCTAGGGGCGATATGTTGGTAACAAACGTTGCATCCACAAACATGACGCCCCATAGGGGCGATATGTTGGTAACAAACGTTGCATCCACAAACATGACGCCCCCTAGGGGCGATATATTGGTAGCAAACATTGTATCCGCAAATATGACGCCCCGTAGGGGCGATATATTGGTAGGATGGAATTCGGGTATTCAAATTGTTTTATCTTAGTAAGATGAAAATACTAGCTATTTGTGGCAGCACCCGGAAAAATTCATCCAATCTGAACCTGATAAAAGCCTTTGCCACTTTAACGAAAGATATCTTTGATGTTAGCATCTATACCTCGCTGGCGGAACTGCCTCAATTTAATCCCGACCTCGATCTTGAAGGCGCCGTGCCGCCCGCAGCTGTGGCGGATTTCCGGCGACAGGTACGTGAGGCCGATGGCGTTTTGATCTGTACCCCGGAATATGCGGTAGGCGTGCCGGGCGCCTTGAAAAATGCGATCGACTGGACCGTTTCCTCTATGGATTTCTCAAAAAAACCGGTAGCACTGATTACAGCCGGCACTTCTGGTGTAAATGCGCACCGCTCTTTGCTTGGCACCTTGCTCATCATTGAATCGCGGATCACCGCAGCGATGCAGGTGGTAGTATCTTCCGTTAAAACAAAGATCAATGAGCAATGCGAAATTACGGACAACGCTACCCTCGCCCAATTACGCGCCCTCATTGCAGCGCTGGCCGACCTGATCCAGCATAGCGAAGAAGAACGCGAATTTTTACAGCCTCCCGCTTTTTATTGATCCATTGCAAGACCTTTCAATTTCTCAGGGTCCAGCACATTATTGATCTGGTAAATCTTGCCATCTTCCGTTACACCAAATACCTGACAGGCCACAAGTTGATTGCCATCATAATACAACAATGCCGGCTGATGGTTGATGGTGGCTGTTTTGCACGATAGCGCCGCCGTGTAGCGATCGTAGATATACAACATCAGCTCCGCCACTTCGTGTATACCTGCACTGAATTTCCGGAACACGTTCAGATGAGCGCCGCCATCTGCATGATAGGTGATATCTGCTGTAAGAAGGTGCTCCAATGCCTGCGTATCCCTGCCGCGGATCGCATAAATATATTTATCGAGAACGCCCGCCGGCAGCACAGTTTGGGTTGCCGGCCTGCGCGACTGCGCCAGTCGCGCTTTTGCACGACTGAGCAGTTTTCTTGAATTTTCTACCGTACTGGAAAGCACTTCGGCAATCTCTTCATGCGAATAATTGAACGCTTCTTTCAGAATAAATACCGCACGCTCTTTCGGGTTCAGTTGTTCGAGCAACACCAGCATGGAATAAGACACAATATCTTTCATATTCAGGTTGGTATCTGCGGTTTCAGTGGCCACGGGCTCCGGCAGCGATACCTCTTCTGTAGAGGTCATTTTTTTCTTCCTGTTCCTGATATTGATCGATTGGTTGATCACACTTTTGATCAGGTAACTTTTCTCCTGCGCAATATGCTCCTTCGGAGATGCGAGGAAGGTGTACAGTACGTCCTGTACCGCATCCCGCGCATCTTCCGCCGATCCTAATATATTGTATGCATAAGGGAACAAGAGCTGTTGATAATCCTGCATAACCTTTTTTGTGAATGCAATTTAATTAAAGGCGCCCACTACATGTTTACCGGGCGTAGTACCAAAGGCAATATTGATGCGGTTCCAGGCATTGACCTGTGAGATAGCCAGGGTGAGATCAGCGATTTCCGCTTTGCTGAAATGCGTAGCCAGCTCATTATACAATTCCTGAGCGATGCCCTGCTTTCCAACATGGGTAAGGGCTTCCGCGTATGCCAGCACGGCTCTTTCTCTCTCCGTATAATATGGACATTCTCTCCAGACGATCAGAGAATATAAACGCTGCTCTTCTTCACCCAATGCCATCGCTTCTTTATGATGGGCATCCAGACAAAATGCACAACCATTCAGCTGGGATACCCGGTAGCTCACCATTTCCAACAACCGTCTTTCCAGGGTTGTTCTTTTGAGATATTGCTCTGTTTTCATCATACCGTCCATCAGGCCTTTATTGGCTTCGCTGTATGTTATTCTTTGTTCCATGTTTTTTGTTTTTTATTTTTATTCAGATGGTTTACGGTAATAAGACAAGCGGGTGGATCAAAACGTGACAGGCTTTCAAAACTTTTTTCCAGATTGTTCAAAACCGGACATTTTCCCTCCGGAAGCGGACACTTGAAAAAGGCCGTCCTTATTCAATTTGCTGGTTATCAAACATGTTATGGCGTGGCACCTTTTTAGTACCGCAGCTTCAAAAAACTTCCTATGTTCAAGAATTACTTCAAGATCGCATTCAGAAACCTCTGGCGCAACAAGGCGTTTTCAGCCATTAATATCTTTGGTCTGGCCGTTGGTATCGCTACCTGCTTGCTGATCCTGCTTTTTCTTGCACATGAGCTGAGCTACGACCGCTATAACAAAAATGCCGACCGCATTGTGCGGGTAGTATTCAAAGGCACCGTACGTGGAGACGCCATGCGCGAGGCCAATGTGATGCCCCCGGTAGCGCAGGCCCTCAAAGCGGAATTTCCTGAAGTACAGGAAGCCACCCGCCTGCGTCGTTATGGTTATCAGAAAGTGATCATCGGCGAAAAATCTTTCTCTGATGCTTTTGCTTTTGCTGATCCTGATTTCTTTAAAGTCTTTACCCTGCCTTTCATCGAAGGAGACCCCAATACCGCGCTCAGCGCCCCTAACACCATCGTGATCACCAAGGCCATGGCGCAGAAATATTTCGGCCAGGAAAGCGCGATTGGCAAAATACTCAAGCTCAAAGACCTGGGAGGCCAGCCTTACAGGGTTACCGGCGTGATGCGCGATATTCCCGCTACCTCGCATTTTCATTTCGACCTGTTTGCCTCAATGAGCAGTTTGGACGATTCCAGAAGCACCTCCTGGATCACCTCCGAGTATTATACTTACCTGCTGCTGCCGAAAGGTTACGACTACCGGAAGCTGGAACCCAAAATAAAACAGGTGGCCGACCGGAATTTCGACGCACAGCTGCCGAAGGCCATGGGCCTCACTTTGGCGGAGTTCAGGGCCAAAGGCAACGACATCGGCCTGTTCCTGCAACCGCTCACCAGCATCCACCTGCATTCAGACCTGATGTTTGAACTGGATGCCCCCGGCAATATCCAATACATCTATATCTTCAGCGCCATCGCAATATTTATGCTGCTGATCGCCTGTATCAATTTCACTAATCTGTCTACCGCAGGCGCTTTCCGCAGGTCACGCGAAGTGGGTATACGAAAAGTGATGGGCGCCGAGAAACGAAGCCTCATCTGGCAATTCCTGCTGGAATCCTTTGTGCTCACTGGTTTTGCCATGTTGCTGGGCCTGGTGCTCGTACAAATAGCGTTGCCGCTTTTTAACCAGCTGGCCAACAAACACCTCCAGCTTAGCTTCGGCGAACATCCCTTGCTGATACCTGGTTTATTATTATTCGGTTTGTTTACCGGCCTGCTCGCTGGCAGTTACCCGGCTTTCTTCCTGTCGTCGTTCAAACCGATTGCCGTGCTGAAAGGCAAGCTGGCAGCGGTTAACAAGCGATTCAACCTGCGCAGCGGGCTGGTGATATTCCAATTCGCGATTTCCGCTACATTGATATTGGGTACACTGGTGATATACCGGCAACTGTCGTACATACATCACAAGGCGCTCGGCTTCAACAAAGACCAGGTGCTGGTGATACCAAACACCTATCACCTGGGATCACACCAGGATGCGTTCCGGCAGCAGCTCCTGCAAGACCCCAGAGTGGTGAATGCGAGCCTGTCGGGCTATCTGCCCGCAGGGCCCAGTAATTACAATAACTTCACCGTTTCTCCCGATAGCGCTTCCCAACAGATCACCAAAACACTGCGTTATGATGTAGACTACCAATACATTCCTACGCTGGGTATGCAAATGGCGTCCGGACGTAATTTCTCCCCGGAATATGGCACCGATTCTACCGCCGTGATATTGAATGAAACGGCTGCACATCAGTTCGGGTGGGACTTGCAGGCACAAGGGCATACCCTCACTGCCAAGGATGGCGATCAACATCGTATCTATCATGTGATCGGTGTGGTGAAAGATTTTCATTTCAAATCCCTGCACGAACGTATCTCACCATTGGTGATGGTATTGGGACGTAATGAAGGTGGACCGATTATCATCAAGACGACCGGAAAAGATCCATTGGGCCTCGTAGCCACTGCGGAAAAGCGCTGGACCAGTTATGTGCCGGACGAGCCTTTCCAATATGCTTTCATGGATGATTTGTTCAACAACACTTATGAAACCGAAAAGAAGACCGGCGACATACTTGGCATCTTTGCGCTGATCACTATACTGGTGGCCTGTTTGGGGCTGTTCGGATTGGCGATGTTTACCGCCACACAACGCACCAAAGAGATCAGCATCCGCAAAGTATTAGGCGCCTCCACCGCGGGTATTGTAGGATTGTTGTCGCGTGATTTCCTGCGCCTGGTATTGATTGCGAACCTGGTGGCCTGGCCATTGGCATGGTGGATGATGAACAAATGGCTACAGGATTTTGCTTACCGTATCCAGATACAATGGTGGATGTTTGTGATCACAGGTGTGATCGCGGTGTTGATCGCACTAGCCACCATCAGCGTTCAGGCCGTGAAAGCCGCGCTGGCCAAGCCAGTGAACAGTCTCAAGGCCGAGTAATACCGGCCTGCTATCTCATCGCACCCAATCCGCTATGTGTCTTTGTGAAAATGCTATCTGCTTGATAACTTTTACTGGATTATTTTAGAGTATATCATCAACTCTATAAATTCCAGACATGAAAACACCTTATCAACTAACTGCGCTGATGTTAGCCTGTAGCAGCGCGCTTGCATTTACCCAATGCACCAAAGACCTGAAAACCCGTCCGACCCAACAGGAAACCCCTATCAGTGGCGGCGCCACAGCAGATGTAGGCACACTTTCCCTGCTGTGGAATGGTGATGCATCCCTTGGTAATTCCGTATGGAAGGTACTGAACATCGAAGGCTCCGGCACTATCACCGTTGAAAACGATGCCACCTATGGCCCGGTGTGGAAATTCTACAAACCGGCCGGCAGTCATCGTACGGAAGGCCACGGCGCACAAGGCTTCCAGGCCGTGGAAGGCGATGATATTTATATCGGCTGGCGTTCCAAACTGGACATCCCCAACAACCAGAACACCAATGCCGTATTCCAATGGAAGGCCTACGGCAGCGGACAACCGATGTTGCAGAACTATCCTATTGTACTCAGTACCAACACCTCAAACGTCTTTCACCTGATGCATTATGCGCCGGGCAAGATCGGTACAGAAGTGTGGAGCACGCCGCTTTCCGCCAATACCTGGAACAGCATGGTAATGCGTATCAAGGTATCGCGGGACTCTTCTATCGGCTTCATTGAGTTCTGGTACAACGGCGTTAAACAAACGCTGGTAAATGGTACGCAGCGCTACCCGGCACGCACCCTCGATGCAGATTATTGCGATCCTAAATTTGGTGTATATGGCGGCGATCCGGCAGATATCACCAATTATGTGCAGGGGATCAAGATCGCATCCACTTATGCCGAGGCCGCCCCTTCCGGCAGTGGCAGCACCTTGCAGGCGAAAGTGTTCCAGAACTGCAGCTATGGCGGCTGGACAGCCACCTTTGGCCCCGGCAATTACACCACGGCCGATATTGTAGCACATGGCGGTATTGACAACGATGCTTCTTCCCTGCAAATACCCGCCGGACTTACCGTAACATTGTTCGATGGCGACAACTTCACCGGCGATTCACTGGTGCTCACTTCCGATGCCAGTTGCCTGAAAAACACCAGCACGTTCAATGATAGAACATCTTCCCTGAAAGTAACTGCTAACTGATCATCCCTCTGTATACTCCTTCCACTTCAGCTGAAGTGGAAGGAGGTAATTAAATTTTATCAGTTAATTGATAATGCGGACCTTCACTGCAAGATCAGTTGAAAGATGAGCAGAACCTATCGTACCGGCGCCACTGGCGCACTCCTTGATGAATATGAAAAAGCGGTGAATGAGTTGATAAACACCATCGCTGATATTTCAGATGCAGCTCTCACCAAAATTGTTGACCCGCACACAGATAATCCCGATTGCAGGTCGGTGCAAACGATACTCGCGCATGTGGTTAGTTCGATGTATAGCTATGCCGTTTATATCCGGCAGCATAAAGGCGTTAATGCGGAGCGGCCACAGAAAGTACTACGGGAATCTGCCGCTCTCTATATAACTGCGCTGCAAGATGCCTTCACGTACAATATAGATACCTTTGCCCTTCTCCAGGATCACGAATTGGAACAAGCTGAAAATGAAAAGAAAATACTGACGCGATGGGGCCAGCTGTATGATATGGGGCAACTGGCGGAACATGCTATTGTACATGTATTGCGCCACCGGCGGCAGATAGCGCGTTTCAAAGAGATAATAGCCTTGCAGAAAAACCCGTCATAAAAAATTTTTCAGGAGCCTTGTAACGTTTTTCCTCATCTCCATACTAACCTGTAAATGCTCATCATATGAAAACATACCAGGTTAGATCCAATGGTTCGTATTACGTCCTGTCGGCAAACGATACCTCTTCTGCTACCATGTATTGCGGCTCCTGGTTTTCTTTCCGTGCGGAAACAATGGTTGACGGAAAAAAATTTCTTTTCAATAGTACCAACTGCCTCGGACTGCAATTGCAGATGCTGTCCGGTACTGATGTGGCGGCCACTTCCAGTACAGGGTGGAATATGTGTACCAATATGCACTTCGGCAAGCGGCAATATGTATTGAAAAACCGCAGCTGGTACAGCGCTGATTTTGTGCTGCTCAACGAACAGCAGCTGCCCGTGATGATCTTACACCCGCGCGGCAGTTTTAAAAACAACTATGATATCAGTGTGAATGAAGCTTTTACGCCGGAAGAGATTTTGTTCACGGTTTACAATTGCAATCATCTCAAATCCGCCAGCAGCGCGGCCCTTGTCAGCGTGATCGTAGTTGTGTTGGCGCTGCCGTCTTTCAATGGTGCGTTTCACGTGCTAAAGTAATATCGCTACATCGTTCCAGACATAGCGCCAGGATTTGGCGCGGGTTTGATCTACGTTCGTTTTCTCTATCATTTCAAAGGGATGGCCGCCGAGCTTGTCGTAGGCTTTTCTGGCATTCTCATTCAGGTCATATACCCAGAGATACATTTTCTTGCTATCGCAATGCGCATAGATGGCTGCCGCGCAGGCTTTCATCAACATCTTCCCTATCCCGGAGCGGTGCAGGTCTTTTGACACGTGCAGGTTATCCAGCAGGGTACCGAAAACGGGGTCGTCCTGGAAGTAAAGGCAGGCGAAGCCAATGATGGCGCCATTTTGCACGGCCACCTGCAGCCACTGGTTGGCGGCGGGCTGTTGCAGCCGTTGTTGCCATACCGCCGCGCGCTCCGCAGCTGCGTCGTTGTCGAGATAATGATCGCTGTAAATACCGCGATAGGTATGGCGCCAGCTGGCGGTGTGAAGCGCCGCAATGGCCGCATGGTCTTCATAACGGGCCGCTCTCAGTTCAATCATAGCAGCGGTTTTTATTGCTGTAAAAATAAGTTTTCTGAAAAAAAATTTGCGTAACTCAAAAGTTACACGTTACTTTGTGTAACTCTAAAGTTACATATTATGGAAAGGGATATCAGGATTAACTGGTTCTACCCCTACCCGGTAGACACCATCTGGGCCTGCCTTACAGAGCCTGCGTTGCTGAGGCAATGGTCGATCAGCTCGGGCGATTTCCGCGCCGAAGTGGGTTTCAAATGGCAGGAATCGCGCAAACCCAAGCCGCGCCTTAACTGGGATGGCAAGATGTATTTCGAGGTACTGGAAGTAGTGCCTTTACAGAAGCTCGTTTATGCTTTCAGGGGAGGATCTCCGAAAGGCGGGTATTCGCTGGATACCGTTGTTACCTGGACCTTGGTACCGAAAAACGAAGGCACCGAACTGCAACTGGTACAGAGCGGCTTCAAAGGCGCCAGGGCCGTGTTTTCCAGCTTCCTCATGGAATTGGGATGGAAGAATGGTATTGCAAAAAAATTCTCGAGAACATTACAGCAAATGCCACATGAACAAAGCCGATAGCATCGATTGTTTCCAGGCGCTCTCCGATCCGAACAGGCGGGAGATACTGATGCTGCTTTCAAAAGAAAAGCAGAGCATCAACACGATTGCCGACAATTTCAACATCAGCAGACCAGCAGTGTCCAAGCACATCAAAGTATTGTCGCAAGCGGGGTTTGTCCGCATCACCGACCAGGGCCGGGAGCGTTATTGCGAGCTGCGGCAGGAAGGTTTTAAAGAGCTGGAATCCTGGCTTAACTATTTTGAAGTATACTGGCACAGCCAATTGCAAAGCCTGGAAAATTTTCTCAAAAACCATCACCGCAAACAGGTGAAAAAGAAATAGCCCGGCGGAGCTATTCCTGCCGGGCTTCATGGTTTCCGCGGATAAAAAAAAGCTTATAAGGAAGAGATAAAGCTGGCCAGCGCTTCTCCGATCTCTGCGGGCGAATCTTCCTGTATATAGTGAATACCATTTACCGTCACCTCCTGCTGATTGGGCCAGCTACGGCAATATTCCAGTGCACGGCCAGTGAGCAATGCGCCCGGCGTAGCGGATATCAGCAATTTCGGGAAAGTGGTGGCAGCCATCCATTGTCCATAACGTGTGATCATATTGGTAATGTCTTCCGGTTCTCCATCGATCGACAGCTCCCTTGGAAACATCAGTGTAGGTAGCCTGTCTTCCTTTACCAGAAAGGGTTTGCGGTAGGCGTCCATTTCTTCTTCGCTCAAGGTGCGCAGGATACTTTTAGGTAATATCGTTTCAATAAAAAAGTTATTCTCCATGATCATCTCAACGCCTTTTTCGGAACGCAGTGCGCGGAAGGCAGCATCACGGCCTGCCGGGAAGTCGCTCCAGAGGCGGGGTTGCACCATCGCTTCCATGTAGCAGATCGCCTTCACCCGCTCCGGATGCCGATAGGCCCAGTAGAAGCCCAATGCAGAGCCCCAGTCGTGCAACACCAGCGTTACCTGTGTAAGACCGAGGGCATCAAACCATTCATCAAGCCAGCCGGCATGCTGGAAGAAAGAATAGCGGCGGGCAGGATCTTTACCCGAAGCGCCCATACCGATCAGGTCAGGAGCAAGACAGCGGCCCATATCTGCCACATAAGGAATGATGTTCCGCCACAAGTAGGACGATGTTGGATTACCATGCAGGAATACTACCGGGTCGCCACTGCCGGTATCTACATAACTCATCGGAATACCCGCCACAGCCAGGCTTTTCCGTGGATGCTTATCTTTTACAGCGATGTTGTTTTCGATGGTTTGCATAATCTGGTATTTATGCAAAGATTTGATTTTAGGGAGAGAGATGGATAGTCCAGATTTTATTTGATAGCTAGACCAGAATATTTACGGATTTACGGATTTGAGAATTTACGGATTTAGGGATTTGAGGCAACAAATTCCCAAATCCGTAAATTCCTAAATCCCTAAATTCGTAAATCAATAAATTCGTAAATTCACATCTGACCCCAAAAATTAAACCTTATGGATTATCCCAACAGAGTTATCAAGGCTGGCGAAACCGACGCCAGTATTGTAACCGCTATCCAGCAACGCCTGACCGAACTTGGTGTTGGCGATCTTCAGAGCACTGGTATCTTTGGTCCCAAAACGGTGGCAGCTGTCAAGCAATTCCAGGCTTCTCATACTGACAGTTATGGCAACCCGCTGATTGCCGATGGTAAAGTAGGTCCTATTACCTGGGCCGTTTTATTCGGTACACCCGTAACCCAGCCTGCTGCAGCACCTACGCCTTTGCTAGCCAAAGCCGTTGAAGTGGCCAAAGGCCAGATCGGCGTGATGGAAGTGCCGCCAGGCAGCAACAGCGGCCCTATGGTCAACCAATTCCTTGCAAGCACCGGAACGCCGCCGGGCAATAACTGGTGCGCTGCGTTCGTGTATTGGTGCTTCGATCAGGCGGCGCAGTCGCTCGGCGTTCCCAATCCCCTGGTGAAAACCGCCGGCTGCCTTGATCACTGGAACAGGACCACCGGCACTAAAATACTGACAGCAGATGCCGTGAACAATCCTTCGCTGATTGTTCCGGGCAGCATCTTCATCAGGAGCTATGGTAACGGCTTCGGGCATACCGGCATTGTATCTGCCGTGAATGGCGGCTTCATGGAAACCATAGAAGGTAATAGTAACAATAATGGCAGCCGCGATGGCGAAGGCGTATTCCTGCTGGAATCCCGCAAGATCAATTCTATCGAAAAAGGATTTATTATCTACCAATAATAAAAAAGCCTCCCGCGCTGCGGGAGGCTTTCTCTTATCTCCGGAAATTATTATTTGGCGGGAGTGATCACGATCTTCCTGAACTCTATCGGTCCGTGGTCGCCCTGGATGTAGATAGGTCCGGGCTCACCTTCGTGGCTATCGAGCGCGCCGCCGGTGATACCGGGGATCTCCTGGTTGGTGATCACCGTTTTTCCATTCACCACTACTGTTACCATACGGCCAATGAGTGTGATATCATACGACTGCCATTTATCGGGGCCTAAAGCAGCGATCTCGCTAGGCGCGATGAAGCCATAGATACCGCTGAACAATACGCTGGAAGGATGTGCGTCTTTATCGCTGTCTTCGATCTGCACTTCATGACGGCCTCTCAGGTATACGCCGCTGTTGCTGCCTTTCTGATATCTGAATTCCACATGCAATTTGAAATCGGTGAAGGTTTGTTCAGAAACCAGGTTCACACCGGAATGCGGGCTGGTGAGGATACCGTTCTTCACGATCCATTGGTTGCCTGGTTTGATCTGCCAGCCGGCAAGGTCTTTACCGTTGAAAAGATTGATGGGCTTGCCCCATACCGGCGCTACTGTTCTTTTCAGCAACGGCGCTTTCACACCTTTCCAGTTATATTTTTTTCCTTCGCTGGTAACAATGGTGCCCTGGATGCCATCGCCGGCCAGTTCCCCTTCGATGACGAAGTCTTTATCGCCACCTTCCCATTGTGGAGGAATGGAGAAACTGAATTTGCCGTTATCGAAATTTACTTTTGCCACCGGGCGTGCACTGCCGGAAGCGCCTACAAAATAGCCTACCAGCGTGCGGGTGCCGGAGAGCTTCACTTCCAGCCAGGAAGGCACTGCTTTGCCTTCTTCATCTATCGTGATATCCCAGCGGCCTATCAATGCCTTGGCATCGGCGGCCAGTTGTGTTTGCTGTGCAGCGATGTGTTTTCCATTCGCGGACGTTGCTCCGGCACCGAGCGCCATCAGGCAGCTCATGCCGAATGCGAGAAAGTTCTTGCGCATATCTCTGATTACTTTTACGATTGAAGATCTTGGTGTAACAAGATAGTGATAATTTGTTGTTGTGCAAATGTGATGGGGTTGTGATTTCATCACCCATTCACCAAGGGGATCACTTTTGCGCCGATCAATGAGATCGATTTATTGACCTTTTCGGGTGTGAGGCCGGGGTTATCCATCTGAAAAGTGAGGCGGGATATGCCTCCCAGCGCTTCGCTATGACGCAGTATTTTTTCCGCTACTTCTTCCGGGCTGCCTACCAGGTAGGCGCCGGTGCGTCCGGCCTGTGCATCAAACTGGCCGCGGGTGGGCGCCGACCAGCCACGTTCTTTGCCGATCTTGCCGAACATCTGCTGGTATCCCGGAAAATATTCATCTCTTGCCTGGTCGGTAGTATCAGCTACGTAGCCCAGCGAGTGCAGCCCTACTTTGAGTTGCTCGCGGGCATGGCCGGCTTTCTCTCCTGCTTTATAATACAGATCCACCAATGGGCGGAAGCGATGCGTTTCGCCACCGATAACGGCTACCATCAACGGCAGGCCCAGCGTACCGGCGCGCACAAAGGATTCAGGCGTGCCGCCCACGCCGATCCAGATAGGCAGCGGCTCCTGCAAAGGACGCGGATATACCGGCTGCTCGCGCAGCGCCGCCCGGAACTTGCCTTTCCAGGACACGGTTTCGTGATCCCGGATATTTAGCAGCAATGCGATTTTTTCTGCAAATAACTCGTCGTAGTCGTCGAGGTTCAGGCCGAATAACGGGAACGCATCTACGAAAGATCCGCGGCCTGCGACGATTTCTGCGCGACCTTTGGAGATGATATCAAGTGTGGCATATTCCTGGAATACCCGCACGGGGTCGGCGGCACTCAATACCGTAACGGCGCTCGTAAGGCGTATCTTGCTGGTACGTGCGGCCGCAGCGGCTAATATCACCGCCGGTGCAGCATCCAGGAACTCCTTGCGGTGATGCTCACCCAGGCCAAATACATGCAAGCCTGCCTGCTCGGCCAGCTCAATCTTTCTCAGCAGGTTTTCCATTGCCTGTAAATTCTCAGCCGGATTCAAAGGTCCTTCATATGCGCCGGTAGCGATGAAACTGTCTATGCCTATTTCCATGTGTATTGCTTTAACATCAAGCGATAACAAATATTACGAAAAATCGCGGATATATAAAACGGCACAGCACCCGCCATGATAACGGATGCTGTATTATATTATGAAGGATGATATGCTAGATCTTATTCAGCTCTTCCACCATTTTACGCCGCCGCGCATTCCTGATCAACAGCACCCAGCCCAGCACACAGGCCAACAGTATCCATATCCTTGTTTGCATAGACAAGGCTTTCTGCATCTCGGTGCTGAGGCCCATGATATTCCCGATAATATGAAAACAACCTGCTGCAATGATGGATTTCGTTCTGTCTGCGATAACGCCAATGCCATAGCTGGCGAAAATGAGTATGGCTAAAATAGCCAGTTCATTTACCACATTGGTATGACCGAGGAAAGTAAGATGCCAGGTATACCAGAAAATGCCTACGATCACATATTTCCAGGCGGGATGATAATCTTTCAATTCATCCTGCAAATAACCACGCCAGCCGGTTTCTTCCAGGATACCGTATACTACGATCCAGATACCCATGTTCAGGCCATATACATGCGGATTGATCTGCTGATCATTATTTACGCCAACAATCAGCAGCAGCAATACCGGAAGGCCCATCATCAGCCAGCTCCTGGAGCCCAGGATACCGGTGAAGCTCATCTCGCTCTTCCTGCGGAATAGCCAGGTAACTATCAGCGCGCCAAGGAAGGGGCCCGCTCCTTCCAGCCAGCCTTTATAAAGTGAGAGGATGCCTGGCAGCTTCCAGTTATCATAACTGCCAATCAAATTTAACCTGAACAGAAAAGAGGAGGAAAGCGCAATTACAAAGTAGATGGCAATCCTGAGCCATCTTTGGTCAATTGTTCTCATATCGGGTAGGGTTTTTCAAGATGCCATTAGATAGTAAAAAAGTACGATCTGCCGCTTCGATGGTGTTGCTATCAGTTTTTCCTGACAGCAAATTAAGAAAAACCTGCGCAGTAATTTCCAGTATCCGGTAATTTTCTTTGTTCAGGATATAGTAATGTTCATCAAACGAAAAGAATCCCGCATTCGGATTCACTGCCAGCTCACGGCCATCGTCGTTCACAGGTTCATCAATGCCGGCCTGTTCAAATACGGATATATCCATAAACTTGTGCAGGTAGATCCATCCTTCCCATTGTGCGTAATATTGCTTCAATGCGCCCTCCAATATGGCAAAGAGCTTTTGCAGGCAATCCCTGGAAAAATCATCTGCCCCCTTTGTTCTGTCAGGGATGATCGGATCAAACACTTTCCATCTTGGCTTCAGCTGATCGTCGTAAAAGGAAAGCATAGGGATAACAGGTCTTCCTGCGTAATAAGCCAGCATGGCCAATCCTTTCCTGATGGCTATTTCCTGACCCAGGAAAGGGAGCTTCAGGCTTTTCTTCTGGTTAAAGGCGCCGTTAAAACCGGTATTGCCATCTACAAAAGCCAGCACAGAATATTGCTTGCCGATCTTGTCCAGCAATTGAACAGAAAGGTCTTGCTTGTCTGCCGGATAGATAACCAGGTCTGAGCTGGAGCCGAAGCTTTGCTTCATGGCTTCATATTGTGCTATGATGGTATCTTTCTGGGTATTATAAGGCAGCGGGTCTATGATGAGCACAACATCCAAATGATACTTCACGAGGAAAGCCAATGCCGACCGGAACGAGCCCAGGTGAAAGGAAACGAAAATCGCAGGCAGCTGTGTCTTTATCTCTTCATAATTGAAATCTCCAAAATCATCAATGTGGTCAAAGTGTTCGTAGAAACGGGTATCAATGCTCTGTAACACGCGATAGGAAAGGATATCATGATAGATCGCTTTGTGCTGATCCATTCCTATTGCGGGCAAACACTTTGATAAATTGGCAGACAGAAAATGGTAATTCTTCAGATCATGGGTATCCCATTTTTTGTCAACATATGTTTTTAACAAGGAACGCTGCTCTTCATAAATTTCCAGGCGTAACTGTTGATGATTCATGATTGTAATTTTAAAAATTCAGTAACATGATGAAATAGCTGGTCCTGGTCTACAATATGGGATTCACCGGGCATCTCCACCATACTGAAATTCTCGAAGTAAGACCGGAACTGGCTGATGGTAGTGGTATCTATCAAACGATCTTCTTCTCCATAGATCAGCAGGGTATTGGTCGTTTGTTTCGGCAGCTGGATACTGGACAGCTGCAGGATATGATTGATCTGTTGTACAATCGCCTGGCTGTCGGTAACGGAGAGCTTCAGATTAGAAAATTTCTGTAGTCCCATCAGCGGGTTGTTGTTCACTTCTGCCGGTTTGTGAGAAAACAGTGTCAGCGCGCGGCAGAACAGGTACAGGTCATTTTCTGCCAGGCCTTTCAGCACCGACAATATCTCTTTATCTCTTGCTGCCAGCTTGTTGGCGCAGGCCACCAATATCACAGAGGCCAGGTTATCGTAAGTATCGCGCAACAGGTGCTGGATCAGGAGCCCGCCATAGCTGTAGCCGATCAGGTGCATGGGTTTGTTGATCTTGCCTAACAGTTCTCTTCTCACATAGCCGGCTACTTCACTAAAATTATTCAGTTTTACAAAAGGGGAATGGTAACCCGGGTAGTCAAACAAGATCACCTCAAATCGCTCTACCAGCTCTTCCGGAATATTTTTTTTCCAGAAGCAGTTATCGGAACAAAGCGGGTTAAAGAACACCAGGCATTCCGAATGGTGTTTGTTAATGTGTTGTATCATTTTGCTTTTTTTAAGATAAACCTGAAAAACATTTTCCTATACTTCCTCGTAAACAGGAATATGATAACAATGGTAGCGATGCGCTTGAGCAGCTCCACCACTACGGTAAAATTCAGTTCCAGGTAAGGGAGATACTTGATCAGCAAGATCGTTTTACAGACAGAATAATAAATGAAAGCAAATGCAGAGAAAATAACACTGCCAATGAACAGCACACGTAACACGGTATATATATAGAGAAATATTTTCTGCGCGTAATGAAGCGTAAGCTGGTCTTCCTCCGGGAATGGCCCTTTCCGGGTAACGGCATCTATCAGTAAGCGGTTGGACTCTTTCACCATATTGGGGATGCCTGTCAGGTCAGATACGACCCAGTATCCATCAAATTTCATGAAAGGAACCAGGTTCATGATGATGATGAAATTATTCACTACATAGATCTTCCACGACATGGCCGTCACCGCATCCTGCGGGCGTATCTTTATCAGCGCCATCAGCAAGAGGTTCACGATCAGTTGCATGAAAATTCCGCCCATATTGATTTTCACCTTATCGTATTTTCCGAGCTTCCAGGTATCGGTAAGATCGGTGTACATCACCGGCAATACCGTATAAAATCCCAGCCCGATATTTCTTGCACGGATACCGGATTTCACGGCGGCTGCAGCATGCCCCAATTCGTGTAAAAAAATGATTACAAACAATGCCGCATAAGAAATAAACCAGGTGGCTACTTCATTATCCGGAAGAAAAGCGCCGCTAGTATCCGCCGGCGACTGGCGGTACATCCATACATTCACGAAACAAATAAAAAAGAACAGGGGGTAGAATATCTTTCCGAACAGCCAGCGTAATGGCGTAGTCAATGCGGTGATCTGATCTGCCGTCAATATCTGCCGTTTTACCCAGAAGCCGGAACTCCTGTCTGCCACCGGGTTTTCAGCCGCCCTGAACACGGGCAATATTTTAGCGTCTATGATCTCTTCCAGATCCGGCCTGGAAATAGGCAGCACGTCGTTGATCATGCGGTGCATTTCATCCATGTTATGCGCCACACTGCCGGCTTTCAATATCTGGTAAATAGATTCACCGATCTTATAATACTTTTGGTTATAAGATAAAATGAACTCATTAGGCGAAATGTGCAAGGCTTCATAATGATAACCCAGTATATTATTTCCTGTTATTTGCTGACCGGAATGCATGTGTATATCAAGTTGAATAGTGATAATAATTAAAAGTACCAGTGATAAAAGCACCACCGGTACTTTTAAAAGGGCGCCATCATACCGCTTGCGGTACCTGGATGGGCTTTGGGCCTTCTACAGGCAATGTGTTGGACGGGCTTTCTGTGGTAGCAGACAGTTCAAGCCTGTTTTCCAGTTGAATAATGTTCAGTGTTTCCATTGTATTTTTTTTAGAACCAGGGATGGGAGCGCCATCCCTGGTATTGATAAGGAAGCGATAAATTAGATTACAATACAACGATGACAGTATCTATATGGATAGATGCTTCTTCGGCCATTGCACCTGACAGTTCAAACCTCTCTTCGAGAGATACGATGTTTAAAGTGTTCATGTTACCAGATTTTAAGGGTTGATAAATAGATTAAAGGATTTCTACTGTACCGATGTGAATAGACGCTTCTTCGGCCATTGCGCCTGACAGTTCAAATCTTTCTTCCAGGGATACGATGTTAAGGGTGTTCATTGTTTTACGTTTTTAATTGTTAGGGATTAGAGGATTACTACGTGATCGATTTCGATAGAAGCATTTTCAGCGGCTCCTGACAGTTCGAATCTTTCTTCCAGGGATACGATGTTCAGTGTGTTCATGTGTTTAAAGTTTTAAGTGTGAATAAAAAAATGATTAAAGAATTACTACGGTACCGATTTCGATAGAAGCGTTTTCAGCGGCTCCTGACAGTTCGAATCTTTCTTCCAGGGATACAATGTTCAGTGTGTTCATGTGTTTAAAGTTTTAAAGTGTGAATAAAAAAAATGATTAAAGAATTACTACAGATCCGATTTCGATAGAAGCGTTTTCAGCGGCTCCTGACAGTT
Source organism: Chitinophaga vietnamensis (assembly GCF_902167635.1). Taxonomy (GTDB): domain Bacteria; phylum Bacteroidota; class Bacteroidia; order Chitinophagales; family Chitinophagaceae; genus Chitinophaga; species Chitinophaga vietnamensis. The sequence continues at coordinate 270,525 of NZ_CABHMS010000001.1, read as the reverse complement.
CGAATCTTTCTTCCAGGGATACGATGTTCAGTGTGTTCATGTGTTTGAAGTTTTAAGTGTGAATAAAAAAAATGAAGGTTTTTTATAGTGATATTTTACTATGCCATTGCTGCCTGTTTCGCGTTTTCTATGCAGGCTACCAGCGTGCCGATGGTGCGGAAGCTGCCTTCGCTGAATACGGATGCTTCGAGGTCAAATTCTGCCATCAGCACAGAGGTTACTTCCAGTACCGCCAGCGAGTCGTCGAAAAGACCGGGGTTATCATCTGTCCCGAACAGCGGCTGGTCGGCGCTTAGCTGATCTGCTGTTTTCCTGAGGTTCAATACGCTGATCAGGATTTCTTTTACTTTCAGTTCAATGTTTTGATTTTCCATGTTGTAATTTTTTTAATTTTTGTAATGAGATAATAATATGCTGGCCATATTGCCACCGAAACCGAATGAGTTGGAGAGTACAGTTCTGATGCGCACATCGGCTATATTCTGTGTAACGAAATGTATATTGTCCACGCCTGGCAGGTCGGTATCTTCATAGCTGGCATACAGGGTATTATGATGGATGCTCAGTATGCTGATGATAGCTTCAATGCTGCCGGCGGCGCCGAGGGTGTGGCCGGTCAGGCATTTGGTGGAGCCAACATACGTAGGCCCTTCTTTGCCTGCCAGCAAGCTTTTACAGGCATTCAGCTCTGCCCCGTCGTTCTTGCTGGTGCCTGTGCCATGAGCATTGATATAATCTACTTCTGCAATATCGATCTGCGCATAGTCCATGGCCGCTTTCATGCACTTCAGGGCGTACTTGCCTTCCGGATGCGGCGCGGTAGCATGGTAGGCTTCATTCAATATGTGATAACCTTTTATTTCCGCATAGATATGCGCGCCGCGTGCGAGCGCCGTATCAAGGCTTTCCAGTATCAGGATGGCGCAGGCATCGCCTAAGGACATACCATCCCTGGTATTACTGAAAGGTTTACATTTTGTTTTGGAGATGGCCAGCAGTGAGTTAAAGCCAGTATAGGTAAGCTCTGTGAAGATGTCGATGCCACCGCTGATCATCACATCCGCCTTCCCGTTTTCGATCAGGTCAAAGGCTCTTCCTATAGAGTTAGTGCCGGACGCACAGGCCGTGGAGATAGCAGAAACATACCCGCTCAATTTGAACGCACGCGCTATCTTGCCCAGTATCTTCGGTGTGGAATACAAGGCCAGCTCATAATCATCTTCCTGTTCGTATACCGATTTCCGGATGCGTTGCAGGATCGGGAAACTGGCGCCCACAGAGGTTCCCAGGCACAGGCCCGTGGTGTATTGCTGCAAAGCCTCCCTGGACAGATCTGCTTTCTGCAAGGCCTCATCTATACAGGCCGTCGCTACCTCGCTCATGATAGAGGCATCTTTTTCCCAGGCATTCATGTAGGATGACTGGTCCATCATGAAGCCGCGGTTATTGGCAAATAATTTATGACTGGTAGAGAAACGTTCGCCCGGGATCACGTCGTACCTGATCTTCCCGCCAGACAAGCTCTCCAGCATCTCTTCTATATTATTTCCCAAAGACGATATTGCGCCGATACCTGTTATTACTACTCTCTTTTTCATGTGATCAGTTTTTTTAGTTCATGCCTCCATCGATAACAATCTCCTGGTTGATCAAAAAGCCCGGGGCTTCCAGTGCCAGGTACGTGATGAGGTTAGATATCTCTGCTGTAGTGCCCAGTCTTTTCAACAAGCTATGCCCTACTCTGTCGTTGATGTATTTATCCGGCAGGTTCTCCACCATTTCTGTTTCTATGAATCCTGGCGCCACACAGTTGATCGTAACGCCCATTCCGCTCACTTCTTTCGATAATGACTTGGAGAAGCAATTGATAGCCGCTTTGGAAGAGGCGTAGGCCGACTGTCCCGGGTTGCCTTTGATACCAGCCAGGGAAGTGACATTGATAATGCGGCCGCTTCTTTTCTTTATCATCGCAGGAAGCACGGCCCGACAGGTGTTCATCACACCATTGATGTTATTGTGCATTACTTCCCACCATTCTTTTGAAGAGGTCATGATAAACGGTTTTGGGTTAGCGTTCAGTTTACTATCTCTGATACCGGCATTATTGATCAATACATCAATATCTTTCAATAGCTCCCGGTTTGTTTTGAATAGCTGTTTCACTTCTTCTTCGTTGCCCATATCACATTTAAATGCCTGCACATTTTCGAACCCTGCTGCTTTGAGCTCCGCTACCAGCGCTTCGGCGCCTGCAACAGAATACTGATAGGTAAAAAACACCTGTTGCCCTTTGTGGGCGAATGCCCTGACTAACTCCTTCCCAATACCTTTGGAGCCGCCTGTGATAAAAATGTTTTTCATAGCTGTACAGTTAAAGTGTGGTTTGTTTAAAAATGAGGTGTGAGCTGCCGCCGCCTTCATGCGCGGTACTAACAAAGGCATATGTAATTCCGGTGGGATAGCTGCCGGATGCTTCTTTCACCGGAAACAGGCCACCATGTAATATCTGGCTGGCAATACTGGCGCCCATCACGGAGCTGGCAGCTTTCATATCGCCGGTATATGCTTTATGACAAAGGCGGTATGCAGGATTTTCCTTTTCCATTTTTTCCAGTACAGGTTGCTCGCTGTGCTGTAACTGCCGGCTGGTAGTGTAGGCGCTCAGGTAGGCCACCTTTTCCCCGGGATGGATAACCGGTTTGAATTTCGTATAGGCGTTCTCGATAATGTGCGCCGACCGCCGGGTGGTATCCTCTACATGATGATAGTCGAAGCCGCTATGATATTCTACGATCTCGGCGTATTTCCTGACGCCTCTTTTCAAGGCGCTTTCTTCGCTTTCCAGTACGATGAATGCAGCGCCATCGCCCAATACATTGCGTTCCTGTTCAGCGGCATCTACAATAGCCTGGTGGCGGTTTTCATCTCCGCTTACGCTGATGAGACGGCCATTTTCCTGTTCGCTCAGCACCCTGAACTCGGTGTAATGATCCACACCACCGCAGATAACAATATCCGCCACTCCTTTCCTGATCAGATCAATACCATAGCTGATACTATTGGAATTGTATATCAGCGAGCTGGGGCCGTTGAGCTTAAACGTTCTTGAAATATCGCCCAATACAGTGTTGGCAACGGTTTTAGTGAATTTAAGCGGGCTTACCTTCGCCAGGCCGTGCTGGTATAGGTCATAGAGATAATCCTCTACAGCGGCAGTAGCGCCCAGGCTGGTTTCGATGATCAGCCCTATTTCATTATCCGAACTTTCCAACACGATCTGCGCATCTTCCAGCGCTTTTTTGCAAGCCAGTATGCCCAGTCTGGAGTAGAGTTGCGGGGCAAAGCGTTCATCCCATTTCACTTCTTCTTCAAAAGCCACGTCAACGGCCTCGCCAAAAAACTGTGGTTTTATTTTAGTGTTCTGCCAGTTGTCTTTTATACTGATACGGCTGTTACCCTCCAGGATGCTTTGCCATGCTGCATCTGCGCCATATCCCAGTGCAGATATGCTGCCCAAACCGGTTACGAATATTTTGTTATGCTGTTCCATGATCAAATAGATAAGGTGAGTTCTGCTTTACAAACATTTTTACCTGCAACGCTAGCGGTAACTTTATACTCGCTGAAATGGAAGAGGCTATGCACTTTTTCTGCGGTGATCCTTAGCACGGAGCCGGGCAATACCTCTTTCGAAAACACGGCTGATTTTACCTTCACCGCCTTGCCGATGCGTGTCCGTGGCTCCTGTTGCGACTGTTCACTACTGGAAACCCTGTTCAGGATACCGCAGGCCTGAAACATCATTTCGATGATGATCACACCGGGCAAAAGCGGGTAACCGGGAAAGTGGCCTCTCATGAAAAAGGAGTCTTTATCGATGGTAGTTTCCACGGTAATACTTTTATCAAAATCGGTGTGTACTACTTTATCTACCAACAACATCGGCGCTCTGTGCGGCAGCAGGGCCACGGGGTTCAGGTTATCAAAGTTTGTAGCGATCATACATGTAGTAGTTTTATAGGTACAGCAATGTCGAATGCTTTTGTTGCAGCAACTGATATCATGTATTTTTGTTGAAGCAAAAATTGTTGTGTGTAATGTTTTTCGCGCGCTTCGGGATCATATATAACAGCGGCCAGTCCTTTATCTTCATATATCTTGGCAATAGATTCCATCTTCGTCCATAGGCAGTAAAAGTCAATGCGGTCCTTGATGATGGTGGCGGTCAGTTGTTCCAGCAGATTCACGTGCCGGGGCCCGGGTTCCTTTTGTATGTCTTCTACATCCAGTCCTGCTCTGTCGTCGCTCACCAGGCAAACTGTTTTATCACCGCTATATGAAATGGATATGTTGTAAGTAAGCGGCTTTACTACCAGTTTGCCAAAGCTGTTATAACAGAGGCTGCCCAGGTGTTGCAGGCTGATGCCAAGGTCTTCAAATATCTGTATCAACATCAGCCGGGAGGTGAAACGCCTTAGCCTGTAAGTATCTCCGGGCGACTTTTCCAGGCGATCGAGTATCTTGTCGTTGAAAAAGCGTTTTATTAACAACCACTTTTTCTCCGGCATTTCCGGCAGGGTATCGCTTACATAGATGGTGATCATTTGTAGTGGGTATTATTAAATTCCATCAATTTGATATGATAGTTAACGCCATACTTCAAATCATACTTTTTATTCAGCACATCCTGTATTCCTGTTATTGAAATCACATTCCTGTGAAAGATCTTGATCTCCAGCACATCGCCGGCATTCTTGCGGATCGTTATTTTCAGTATCCCCGGTGTTTCATACAGATCGCGGCTCAGTTTATAGAACCAGATGATCTTTCCTTTATAGATGATGAAATCATCTTCTCTTCCCAGCAGATAGAACCTTTTACCTTTTTCGATGCAGATATCTTTTGTGCGTAGTACCTGCGGGGAAGGCGTCTTCTTTAATTTATTGCCTTTGATATATCCAAGGTAGATGGAAGGGCTTCTGATAGACAGGTATCCTATATTAATCCCCTGGTACATCTCTTCGTATTTTTTCTCCCGCTGCACTTCTACAGAAATACCGGGATTGATATCGCCGATGCACCATTCTTCCTGTTCAGACAGCAGCTCCATAAATTTATAGGTGGCTACGCGTGGACCGGCTTCTGCCAGGCCATAGGTGCCATAAATCGGACAGGCGAACAGCGCATATATTTTTCGCAATGTTTGGGCCTGTGGCTTGTCGCCGCCCAGCGTGATAAATCTCAGGCTGTTGCCAATCTGTTTGGTATGTTGATTATAATACAGTATCAGCCTGGCCAGCAGCGGTGTCATGAACACATTGGTAACACGGTATTTCACCAGCAGCTCCGGCAGTTGCAATACGCTCAGCAACCTTTCCCCTAAAACGATGGTGGCGCCGGAAAAGAAGTGCGACAGGAACTGCGCAATCAGGCCATAGGAGTAGGAAACAGGCAGCAACAGCAGCGTTACATCTTTCTCTGTAATAGATAATGCTTCCTGGTTAGACCTGATATTGGTAATGGTTTGCGTTTTACCAAGCAGTATCTTCTTCGGCACTTTGGAAGTGCTGCCGGAACTGGAAACGATCAACAGGTCATTTTCATCTCCTATATATACTTCGGGATGGATATTATAATAGAACTGCTCTCCGCCGATGGTGGTGCGTGTGGCGGTCTCAAACTGGCCGCCTGTCAGTGTTTCATCGGAGAAGACCCCATTGAATTTCAGGTCTGTTATTTTCGCCATGCTGGCGGCTTCCACTATAAAAGGAATGTAACCGCATTTGATACACGCAAAAAATAACAACAGTGCTTTGAAAGAATTCTTGTATCCATAGATAACGATCACGCTGTGTTTCGCGAGGTGCAGCTGTTCCAGATCGCCGGCCATCGCTGTTACGAGGCCATAGAAAGCCTGGTAGCTGTAGGCCTTTGATTGCGGCACGTTGATGATCATGCCATTTGGATAGGCGGTGAATGGATACAGGAATGATTCGTTATTCATTTTCCAGTGCTTTAAACGTCAACTCCTTTAAATAGTCGTCCTGCACATGATTCACCTGATCCTGCAAAAAGCTGCGGTCCTGTTCTATATGACTGGTAAACTTGACATGTTCCAGTTTTTGCTCAACGAGGAAGCGGAACAGGCGGGCTTCATAGCAGGTATTTTTAATCGCCATTGCTTTTTCAATGAAAACACCATACTGCTGTATATATTTACCTTTCTGCAACATGCCACTGGTGCTTTTTGCCAGCATGGCGCAACAAAATGCCTGGTAAGCATATTTCTCGGCGGCAGGTAAGGCGGTACTATTAACCTGATTAATTAATGTTTCTAACCTGGCCTCACCTTGTGTGACCCGATAAAAAACTGAAGAGATTCCGGTATCGTTTTTTGTTTTCATTTGCTGAACGATTATGAAGCAAATATCCAATGCAAATAACTGAAAAACAATACCTTATGACGAACAACTAGGAGTTTGTGACGAACGTCTGCGCTGTTTTATGAGCTGATAGTTTATAGGATGAATTACGTATTTTCCAATCAAAATATATTATCTTAACAGCAGTGTTTGTTCCTATATACTAAACCTTTGATCCCATATGCTAAGCCAAATCTTAAGTCTGTTGAGCAGAAAGTACCCGTTTGACACCATCAAATTCAAAAGTATCCTCATTATTAGCCTTGCCATCGCCCTTATTATCTATTTATACAAGCCATTCGGGTTTGTGAACTATGAAAAAAACAAGATTGTGGGCGCTTTATGCTTTGGCGCCGCTACATTTATCTGTTTAATTATCTGTAACTATGTATTAAAGGGCAGGATCTTAAAGAAAAATCACAAAAGATGGACGATCCTCAGCGAAATAGGATATATCCTGTTCGTATTACTGTTCATTTCTTTCTTCAATGGATTTATTTTTCTTTTTTTAATCGGCGATTCGCAGTCATTCCTGGTGGCAGACACGATTACCAAGCTGGAAGGCATGTTGTATATTTTATTTCTGACGGCTGCCGTTGGTATGTTGCCCATCATTACCATCATCATGATCAGGTACAACCGTACACTGAAAAATAATTTGAGCAAGATCATTCAAAGTGACGAAACACTAGTAGAAACTGATACCAACAAGCAATTGCTGTTCCCTTCACTGAACACGACAGACAAACCTTTCTCTATTGCTATCCATGATTTTCTTTTTCTGGAGGTGGTAAAAAATCATATCCATGTTTATTACATGGAAGATGGCCACGTAACTACCCGCATCATACGAAATACGCTAACGGCTATACTGGACGAGATCGATGAGGCTTCAATTTTCAGGTGTCACCGTTCATTCATGGTAAACCTGAGCAAGATAAAAACAGCACAAGGCAATTCAAACGGTTATAAAATTATTCTGAAGGATTACGAAAATCCTATTCCGGTTTCCAGGAACTTCGCGCCGGCGTTTCAGAAGATCATACACTAAATGCCAACAAGCAGAAGCCCGAAACAGGCGTACCTGCTTCGGGCTTCTGCTTGTAAAAATTTTCGAGATAATTATTGTTGGGCGCAGGAAGTTCGCTGTGCATTCTTCAGCTCACCCATTCCCCAGCTGGGATCTACTTCGCTTTTGGGCGTAAATTCACTGAAAGCGGTTTCCAGTTTCTTCAGGTTAGCGCAGAAATTATTGTCTTTTTCTTTCATAAAGGAAGCCATATTATTTTGGAAGATGGCCAGGAGCAGCTGTGGACGCGGGTTTTTACCATCCAGGTTGATCGCCTTCTGATAGTTGCTGATCACATCCTTGTAATACTTTTGCCCATTGGTTTCCGGGTTCAGGGCAATCATCACATAGTAGTAATAGCCGGATAAGGTGGCCACTTCGGAAGCATTGGCGCCCGCATTCTTGCTGAGCGCATCTATTTTTTCTTTTGCTTCTTTCAGCAGGTCATCTTTTTTGTCGGCTTTACCGCTGAGTGCCAGCTTCATGTCGAACAGGGAAGTGTAGTAGTCCGGCAACCATTCTGCCGGATACATCTTTCCTACTCTTTTTAATTCATTCACGCTGTTGTACAACTCGCTGATATCCTTGATCTGCCTGGTTTTGGACAAGATCTGTTTCAGGAGGTTCTGACAGGGAACCATATTTTCGTCCAGCTTTACCTGTGGTGTTTGTGCATGGGCGAAGTGAACTGACAGGAGCAGCACGATGGCTGCGAGGCTTTGCATTATTCTTTTCATGTGTTTTAATTTTTAAGTTTAATTCTGATTGCAGTGTCTTTATTGATATGAAACCTGGTGTTTTCGTAAGTAGGGAAGGCATTAGGATTATTGGACAATCCGTAAGGCTCTGTGGGCATGTTCAGCGTTTTGTCCAGCTTTGCATTTTCATTCAGATCCTGGTAAATGGTCACGCAATAATCTCCTTCCGGCAGGTTATCAAATACGATCTTCTCCGACATGAAATGCTCTACAGGAACGGATTTCTTCAGGTAAGGATTCTTCATAAATTCCTTCTCATTGTTGTAGATGGCCACATAAATCTTGCCCTTGCTGATCATGATGTTGTGTACATTCAATTCCAGCCGGTAAGTTTTGTCGGGCGGTAAATTTGTTGCGAACAACAGCTGGGCGATAGCCAGCATTTTAAAAATTTGAAACATCATAAGCTGAGTTATTTTTAAGTGATATAAATAGACCTATATAGAAAAAGGTATTGCGTGATGCGGTAACGGGCGTCCCTCTGTAGATGCCGTCTTTATCGGGTTGGGCAGCGTAGGTGTAGCCGTAGGTATTGTTTCTGCCGGTAATGTTACTGGCAGAAGTATAGAGGATCACTTTCTTGCTTAGCAAAAAAGTCATGTTCACATCCAGGCTGTAATAATATTTATCCGTGGAGTTAACATCACTATTGATATTGGGATTGATGTAAGGCCTTCCACTGGCAAAGGTGTTAGATATCCCTACATATGTATTGAGCGATGAAAACAAATACCGTACAGACATGCGGGCATTGTGCTTTGTTGCAAACAAAGGCGTGGAAGCCACCAGGAAATTATTGTACAATCTTTTTGAATCATTGTAAGAATAGGATACGTTGTACTTCAGGTTTTTGATAGATGTTTCGTCTGACAGGTACAGGTCAAAACCACTGCTGCTACCGTATCCGGCGGAATTATAAACGTTCTCCCGCAGAAGGTGCAGGTGATCATAATCTTTATAATAAAATTCTGCTTTTACCAGCTTGCCTTTGAAATCATAAGAAGCACCCAGGATGTAATGGGTGGCCAGCTCCTGTTTCAAATCGCTGTGATTGGCCACCAGCACAGTATTGTCGGGGGTCTGATAATACTTGCCATAGATGGCGGATACCTGGAATTTGTCGGCAATATAGTTCAGTGAAAAACGCGGCGATACATTCCAGGCCTGGTTAAACCCTGCATATTCCAGTCGGCCTGAAACATTGCCATACAATCCGTGCACAATCCTGAACTGGTTATCGAGATAGGCGGCATACAGCTGGTAATTGAGATGCTGATCTTGCAGGCGCCGGCTCAATGTATCCTGGTAGCGGCTTTGGTAGCCTTTCAGGTACGTTTCCATACCAGCGCTGATCTTGTAGATGCGCGAAACACTTTTATCCACTTTTGCTTTTATATGCCATTCATTTTCTGATTGACGGTATTCATCATTTTGAAAATTTGCATTCGCATAGCGGTTATTCACGTAAGAAAATGCGGCGCCCAGAAAGAGATGATATTTCTTTTTAGTCTGGGATTTTACAGTGGCATTAATATAATAGTTGTCCTGGTTCAGGTTGAAATCCCTTTGGGGAACATGATTCAGGGTATCTGCAAATGTTCTGATGAAGAAGGTTCTGTCGTAGCCGGTATATAATTTAAATATGCCGGTGGTACCGAAGGCGGCACGGTACTGCGCTTCTGCCGACAGGCTCTGGTAGGGCCTTTTCCAGGTATAGGCATCGGGGAATACTTTATTATACAGGGTCAGGTCAGTATAAATAAGGTTGGCAGATAAAGAACTTTTCTTGAAGGCAACAGTTCCGCCTCCTCCTATGCTCAGGGGCGAAACATTGACGCCGAGCTTCGTACCGGATGCTACTTCTTTGGTATCCATTGGCAATACAGCAGAAAGCGCCTGGCCATATTCGGATTCATAACCGCCCAGCGAAAAGTTGATCCCATCAAACAGGAAGGGAGAGAAGCGGCCCCTTGAGGGCATGTTCTGCGCTGTGCTGGTATAAGGCATCAGTACGTGCATGCCGTCGATAAAGGTCTGCGTTTCCCTGTTTTCACCTCCTCTGATGTAGAGCTTTCCATCTTCGCCCACCTTCTGCGTACCGGGTAGCGATTGTAAGGCGCCATAGATATCTCCGTTGGAGCTGCCGGTCATCACTACGTCCAGGGCATCCATCTTTTCGAGGGTCCTGGTTTTTCCAAGGCTGAATGAACTGGCGCGGATCACTACTTCATTAAGGCTTTTATCCTGGGCAGACAACACAATGGAGAGATTAGCCATATCCGCCACCTTGGCAGTAAGTTTATAATCTTTATACCCGATATAACTAACGCCCAGGGTGATCATTTCCTGTTGAGCAGTGGAGAATTTGAATTTGCCGTCTTTATCTGTAGAGGCGCCTTCAATGGTGCCCATAATAAATACATTCGCGCCCTCAACAGGCTTGCCCGCGGAGTTGGTAACAACGCCGCTGATCCAGTGCTGACTGAAGGCGGTCAGTGAGCACAGTATAATGACGATGGTAGTGGTAATTTTTAATCGCATAATGCTGTTTTAAGTAAAAAACCGTTGTCGATTCTTTACCAATATTAGATCATTATGCTATGGTTTTCAACGCCTTACTATGTACAACTACGCAATATGACGGACGACTACCATTTATGACGGTTGAGTACTTTTTGGGATCGGTGGCTAGAAAAAAACGGCCTCTTTTTTATCTTGTAGATGAAAAATGAGGATGGAAGATGAGGAGAAAGAGCGGGAAAAATATTCATTTAAACAGGAGTATCCGGAGATAAAAATATTTTCCGGTTGAACGAGTCAACCGGTTATTTTGTCAGACAGCGACGCTACACTTTTAATGCACCGCGGAAGCCTCTGGCGGCATAATAAGATTGCGCGCCATTATGATACAAGAATACGTGGCCGTAGCGGCGGTCGCAGAAGAGGGCGCCACCGGCTTTTCTGATATCGGCAGGTGTTTTCACCCAACTCGATGTTTTCAGATCGAAGGCGCCGAGTTGCTGCAAGCCACGGTATTCCTCTTCCGTTAAAAGTTCAATGCCCATATCAGCGGCCATGTCCACCGCATTGTTTTCCGGTTTGTGTTCTTTCCTGGCGTCCAGCGCTTCCCGGTCGTAGCAGGTGTTCCGGCGGCCGGCGGGCGTTTCTGCGGAGCAATCGCAGAACAGGTAGGCATCAGTCTTTTTATCGTACCCTACTACATCGGGTTCGCCGCCGGTTCTTTCCATTTCATGGAGCGACCAGAGTTTTTCCGCATGCGCTGCCAGCTTTGTTGCTATAGCAGCCCATTCCAGGCCTTTGTGGCGGCTCATGTGTTTTTCAAAACGGGCTTTCAATGTGCTGAGCAGTTCGTCGCGTTGTGCGGTCGACAACTTCTTTTTACTATTACTCATATCTTGTATTTTTTACGTACAACATCCTGTAAGCGGCTGTGCGCCATATTGATGCCTTGAGCGAAGGGCAATTGCAGTACCTGGTCTCTTTGCGCTGCAGATTCGTATATCACGTGCATCGTGAGCTGGCTGGTGTCGTCGGTCAGGCGCTCAAATACGAGGATCTCCAGCTGCACGCCGAAAGACATCTTCTCCATTTCGAAGGTTCGGGTGATCTTTTGATCCGGAATAAATTCGTGGATCACGCCACTGGCAATAAAGGCAACATTTCCTTTGGGGTCGCTTGTCTGAAGCTGGTAGCTGCCGTGTTTTCTACTTTCAAGTTTCAGCACTTTCGTTCCCATCCACTCGGCTACGATTTCCGGCTCAACATATGCTTTAAACAGCAGGTCCACGGGCAGCTCAAACTCCCTGGTGATCACCAGTTCCTGTTTGCCGTTGTCGGCTTTGATTTTTGTTTTCGGTTCCATGGGATGCTATTTCTTTGATTTGTATTTTTTCATGATGGATTCCAGTTTATTAAATCTGTCATCCCACATTTTCCGGAATGGCTCAATGAAGTCGGCCACCTCCTTCATTTTCTTTGCATTGATATGATAATAGATCTCCCTTCCGTTTTGCTCTTGTTGCAGCAGTTCGCATTCAGTGAGTATTTGCAGGTGTTTTGAAACGGTGGGCCGGGCCGTGTCGAAGTTGGCGGCGATGGCGCCTGCAGTCATGGATTGCGAGGCCACCAGTAACAATATGGCCCTTCTTGTGGGGTCTGCGATGGCCTGGAACACGTCTCGTCTCAAATTCATTGTGTAGCTATTTGACTACAAATATATGTATTGCCATCTGGCTACGCAAATTTTTCTTTTCAAGAAAAAAATTTGTGTAGTTTTAATGGCATGTAAATGTTTTGTTCCCCGTAAATCTAAATCTATGCGCAAGAAATTTCTGGCCTTATTGCTAAGCCTCACTATTTTTCTGTCCGGATTATATGCAGGAGCTGGTTTCTTCACCATTATCGGAAACAACCCTGCCATCACCAAAATGAGCACGGTGGCGTTTGTGGAGTACTGGAAAAATGTCGATAGCTATATGGCGGCGAGGATGCCGGTTTTTGGTCCGATACTTTTATTATCCTTGCTGATCAGCACAATCATGCTGTTCAGAGATAAACAACGGCCTTCAGCGCTACTCATGCTCTTGGCACTGTTGATCATTGTGATGGATCTGGTCTTTACATTATCAGTAAACCATCCGCTCAACCACCTGATACAAAGCTGGGATCTTCATGCGCTGCCAGCCAATGCGCGGGAGATACAGCTGCAAGTGGTGGCTGCTTTCAACACCAGGTCGCTGATGATGATCGTATCTTTTATTGCGGTGATCGCCGCTGTGGCGCTTAAAAATCAATCTTTAAAAAACCATCAATGACTGCATTCAATTTGACGAAGCGTAGGAATAAATTCATCTTTGTTGTTCTATCATCGAAGGCCCGATTCCCTCCTCCTGATAAAGCAAAACCGAATGAACAAGAAAACACTGCTGGCAATTTTAATCTCCCTGCCGTTACTGCAATGTAGCAAGGAAGCAGCGCCAGCATCCGCGCAAGCATCCAACAAGCAACAATGGATCAAGGATTATTTCCAGGCATTATCATCTTCCAATTACCCTGGTATCCATGCGGTCAGCTGGTGGCAGGAAAATTTTGACGGTTCTCTTCTGGCCGTCAATTCCAGCGAAGCGGCGCTTCAGCAATACCAGGCGGAGGTGAGCAGCCCGCTTTTTTCGGAGCAGTGTTCTTTTACAAATGGAAAGCTGAGTATACCGTCCGACAAGCGCTATCACGCTGCCTTTCCCAATTTTGGCGGTACGGAAGACCAGGTGTCGGCCAGCGGTATCGCGGATTTTGAGGCATTGGCCAGGAAAAAAATAGCCTGGGCTTATTTCTCCAATAACTGGCTGAATGGCATTACCTTCCCGCAAAAGGAAGTGGATATCATCAGGAATGCCGGAAAGATCCCTTTTATACGCATGATGCCCAGGAGCCGGTTTGAAGCCGGCAAGCCTGATCCGCAATGGCATCTGATCGATATCATTCATGGGCAGCACGATACGGCCCTGAAAGCCTGGGCAACCGCCGCAAAAAACTATGGCGCCCCGCTCCTCGTAGAATTTGGCGCAGAAGTAAATGGCAGCTGGTTCCCCTGGAACGGCGCTTACAATGGCGGCGGCACGCTCGACGGATACGGCGACCCCAAGTACCCGGACGGGCCGGAAATCTACCGCGATGCCTTCCGTCATATCATCGACCTCTTCAGGCAAGCACAAGTAAATAATATCACCTGGTTTTTCCATATAGATGCCGCCGGCTCCCCGGAGGATTGGTGGAACGATGCCCCGTATTATTATCCGGGCGATGATTACATCGATTGGATAGGCATCAGCACCTACGGGCCGCAAAAGAAAACCGATAGTTACACTAGCCCCAAAGACTTGCTGGATAAAGCATACAGGCTGTTACAATCCGTATCTGCTCAAAAACCTTATGCAATTGTAGAAGTGGGTGTAACGGAATGGTAACAGGTACGTATATACGCAATTGGTGAAGTTTTACTACAAATCCCTATATTTGTGCCTTAACCCAAATTAATTAACCCAACAGAAGGTTGTCCCCCTTCTTCATTGCATGTGATTTTAAGTCCCGTAATTTTTATTTAACTATATGGAAAAAGGAAAACTTCTTCAAGAGTACAAACAAAGTTCATCAATGTGGGTAGTATATGGCTTTTTTATAGGGCTATTTGTATTGATGGCCCTGGGTGGATTAGCACTGGCTTTCCTGCTGCCTAATGAGCCGGGAATGGGCTTCGCCTCAAAGTTCATTTTTGTTTTCTGCGCGGTCCTGGCGATCATTTTTTATGTAAGCGCAAAAAAGAAAATGGATAAGCCGCAATATTTCTTATATGAAAATGGCATAGATCGCAAATACAAATCGCAGGAATATTTTATGCCTGCAAAAGACCTGACAGACCTCTTCCTGTTCACCACCGGAAAATCGCCAGGCCCTAACAATCTCGCCTTTAAAAGCGAAGGAAGCGACCAATGGGAGCTGATCAGCGTTCATCACAGCGGAAACATCGGCGCTTTGATTGAGCTGAACAGCATCAAAAGAAGCGAGTACCTGTGGCCGGAAATTGAGCAGGGAAAAACGATCAAATTCAATTATATCACTACCGCTACCGCTTTAAAAAACTCTTTCACGGCCTTGTCTGCCAATACCTTCCTGAATAGCAAAACCCAACAGGTAAGTCTGAATAATAAATTCCTCACTGTTAATGATACGAACTATCCTTTAACAGACCTGCAACCTATTCAGAGAGCGACGGTAAAAGGCTATTTGATCAAAGATAAAAACGGAAAGGAAGTATTTAGTTTCAGCGAAACAACACTTTGGAGCTTCGCAGTTTTTGCAGAGATTTATTCAAGGTTGCTGGAACAGCGTTCTTAGCAATTCTCTTAGCAACAAAAAAGCCTTGCACTATTGCAAGGCTTTTTTGTGTCGGGATGGTAGCCAGGGAGCCTCAGCAATCTTGTTGGAACATTGTTGCTTACCTTCATAGTCCCAACGAAACTATTATACGATGATATTGCCCAAAGACAGAGACCCCCGATTTATAACGATAAGACGAGGTGGTACTTTAACAGATTCAAATCATCGCTTACTTGCGCTCTGGGCGGCTGATTGCGCAGAACATGTATTGCATTTTTTCGAAGCGGTACAACCTGCTGATCCTCGTCCACGCCTGGCTATTGCGCACATTCGCGCATGGGCGCGCGGTGAAATTAAAATGATGCAATGCCGTGCAGCAGGCGGCCACGCTATGGCCGCAGCAAGAAATTTAAAGGGCGCCGCCCGAAATGCGGCTTATGCTGCGGGGCAAGCGGCGGTGACGGCGCACGTTGCAGCTCATGAACTGGGAGCTGCCGCCTATGCAATTAAAGCGGTCAAGGAATCTGTCAAAGAAAATGAAAGAGAAGATAGGGGCCGGAAAGAGTGCCAATGGCAACGTAAGCAACTGCCGGATGATATTCGCGAACTTGTGATAGACGATCAGAAACTAAGAAATCATATCTGCTGGTTTGCGTTCAATTGCTGATAGTATAAGACTTTGGAGAAATAAAAAAGGACAAAACAGAATTGCTTCCATTTTGTCCTTTCTGTCGGGGCGGCAAGATTCGAACTTGCGACCTCCTGCTCCCAAAGCAGGCGCGATAACCGGGCTACGCTACGCCCCGAATCCCTGACAGTCCGCACTTTCAGCTCAATCAGAAAGCCCTTATGGCATTTCCTTGCTTCAATTGCGGAGTGCAAATGTAGGAATAAGTTTCATATAAAAACAAATTTTTAAAATATTTTTTGAAACAAAAATTTTCATTCGCTGCAAACAAGCTGCAGCAAAGGGTTTCAACAAACGACAGCAATGTGCACAAATGCACATTGCTGTGTAGAAAACAGGGATAACGCTAGTTGCCACGCCGGATATAGCCAAAAATTCCGTGTGATTCTTCTCCCGGTCCGGCCGTAAAAAATAACTGGTTACGGCCCGTCATGGGGATGTTGTTATCCAGCCCCCACAGGCCTTCAATCACGATCGGTTGTTTGCCGCTTTGTAATGCGCCGATGAATTTGCCATCTTCACCATACAGGTTGATATGCCCGTCGCCGAAGTTGCCAACGATGATAACGCCATCATCATCACAGAAACCTGGCGCAGCTTTTACAATGCCCCAGGGTGAGTTCAACGCGCCTTGCGACACGAAACGCTTTACCAGCATGCCATTGGTGCTGAATATGTCAATGTACCCATTGCCCGGACCAGCCTGGTCGTCATGTTTATCGGGCTTCTGTTTGGCATAGGTTACAAACAGTTTATCACCGATGTTCCGGATATTGAATGGCCCGAAGCCTGCCGGCAAATCCGGGTCCATGAAGGGTTTGCCGCTTACGAGATGGAAGTTTTTGTCGAAAACATCGATCGTGCCATTGTGAAAATTGGTTGCATAGAGGAAGTTGGCGCCGCCATCACTGGCGAGTGCCAGCCCTTTGTATACCGCGCCAGCGGTGGATTGATCGGCCATGATGGTGGCGACATCGCCGCCATTCCAGGCGACGATCGTACCATCTTCTGTAGCGAAAATGAATTTCGCAGGTTGTGGCATTTTGCCGGTCATGAAATCGGGGGTGCTGTTAAAAACAATGCCTGCAGGCGCGCCGGCACTGGTATCCCCGGGCGCAGGGATGCTTACCGGTGGCCGCAATGTAGCGCCGGATTTGTCGTAAACCGTACTCAAACCAGTGTGGTTGTCGGCGATCCAGATAGGGCCGGATGGATTGGCAGCGATGCCCCAGGGGTTCACCAGGTTGGTGTCCAGCCTGGCTGCTCCGAAGCCGGCTACGTCGGCCACAAGGTTCACCTGTGTGTAGTCGTGAAGCGGTGGCGGCTCATTCTTTTTACAGCTGGACAATACAAAGATAGCGGCCGCCAGGAGGGTGGCCATCGGCCAGACAAACGATCTCCGGCCCTGCTTTGTGGAGGTACTCATGTTGATGAGATTTTAATGATGACAGGTGCAACAGTGGCGGCTAACGGGGGATAGCCGGTTTCTCTTCAAAAAAAATATGGATAGCAAATTCCTGCACGATCGATCTGGGGATCCGCCCCTGTTAACACTGGCTACGGGCGCTTAACAAAAAGGGTTGCCCGGCTGTAAAAAATTATTTGACAGGCTGTACAATGCCGTCAATAGCGTATATGCGTTACCGTTATATCCGGGTGATTAAAAACAAAAAAGGAATCAACGTTTGTTGATTCCTTTTTGCTGCGGTGAGAGAGGGATTCGAACCCTCGGTACAGTTTAACCCGTACGACGGTTTAGCAAACCGTTCCTTTCGGCCACTCAGGCATCTCACCAGTCCCCTGAAGGGGTTGCAAAAATAGGAAAAATTTTAAATTCACCAAAAGTAATCACTTTTTTTCTCATCTTTTTTTCGAGGCTGCAGATCAGGACTCAAAGAGTTGGATACGATCGCCGGAAGAGGGCCGCAGATCGGCATTGTCGGCCACGGGTTGCGGATGGCGGCCTTCCCGTTGCAAGGCCAGGGCGGCATTGCGGAAGGCGGCGCGACGCTTCCAGTCGAACCACCGCCGTCCGAAAAGATGCCGCATGGCATTGTCGAAACGTCGCACCAGCACGATGTTACGGAAGCCTCTGAGTTTATCCGATAATGAGGGCGGGATCGCGCGGTAGCTGATGGAATATCCGTCGGTTACGTATTGTATGTAATGCCAGTAGCCCGCAGGAATAAACAATGTATCACCTTTTTCAAGGGTACACTCCCAGCCGCGCAAGGCGGCCAGCGCAGGGTATTGCACGTAATCAGGATGCCGCAGGTCCACCAGGCCATGAAAACTGAACGGCAGCCGGTACAGGTAGGGCGATGCCGCGTTGGCAAAAAGGTACACTTTCTTCGTACCATGTAATTGCGACAGGAACACATGCGACATGTCGATATCATAATGATACCGTACGCTGGAACCCGCGCCACCAAAGAACATAAAGGGCAGCCAGGATAACAGGCCTTTGGTCAGTTTCTTTACCTGCAGGTCTTTTTTCAATTCAGGTTTTTCCAGCAGGAGGTTGAAGAGGAAGAGGCGGAGTTCCGTAGGTCCTGCATTGATCATATCCAGATAGGCCGCAAAGGTCATTTTTCGTTCAGGCGGGCTCGTTACCTTGTCGAGGTGGGCATCCTCACTGCCGTGCACCGCTACGGCTGTATTACCGGCTTTTTCAGCGAAATAAGCGTAACTCCATTTGGTGAGTGCGGGTCCGGAAATAAAATCACGGATGATAACGGGCTGCTTGGTCTTCAAATAGTCCTGTTCAAATGTGGCACTGCTCATGGTGGCTGCAACAGGAATCGGCGCAAGTTTCATAGTCTACAAATTCTATAGACTAAGATATATAATCTTTCTTAAATCAACAATGCCCTGGCGGAATCGCCAGGGCATTGTTGAAAATAGGTTTTGAAGGGGTGTTACATAGCGGCCAGCTGTACTTTCTGTTGTAATTCTATTACGCTGTCGCGGAAATTATTATCAGTATCCATCAGGTCTTTCACAGTTTGGCAGGAATGTATCACGGTGGTGTGGTCACGTCCGCCGAAATGTTCGCCGATGGTTTTCAGTGAATTTTTAGTAAATGATTTAGCCAGGTACATGGTGATCTGACGGGCCTGTACGATCTCACGTTTGCGGGTCTTTTGCAGCAGTTTGTCGTAGGGGACATCAAAGTATTCGCAGACCATTTTCTGTATGCTCTCGATCGTGATTTCTTTGGAAGATGTTTTCACGAAAGATTTGAGTACACGCTTCGCCAGTTCGAGATCGATCTCTTTGCGGTTGAGAGAAGACTGTGCCAGCAGGGAGATGAGCGCGCCTTCCAGTTCGCGTACGTTGGTCTGGATATTATAGGCCACATACTTCACTACTTCTTTCGGCATTTCCAGGCCATCGTTGCGCATTTTCATTTCCAGTATCTCCATCCTTGTTTCAAAATCAGGGATCTGGATATCTGCGCTGAGGCCCCAGCGGAAGCGGCTCAGCAGGCGTTCCTGCACGCCATCGAGATCTTTCGGCGCCTTGTCTGACGTAAGGATCAGCTGTTTGCCTGATTGATGCAAATGGTTGAAGATGGCAAAGAAAGCATCCTGTGTTTTTTCTGCGCGTGCGAAGAACTGGATATCATCTACAATCAATACATCTATCAATTGATAGAAGTGTATGAAATCGTTGATGATATTATTTTTCGAGTGATCGATGAACTGATTGATAAACTTCTCTGCGCTCACATACAGCACCGCTTTGTTGGGGTGCACACGTTTTACATCGTTGCCGATGGCTTGTGCCAGGTGAGTTTTACCAAGGCCTACACCGCCATATATTACCAGGGGATTGAAGGAAGTACCGCCCGGTTTTTCGGAAACGGTTTTACCTGCGCGCCTGGCCACACGGTTACAATCGCCCTCTATATACGAGTCGAACGTGTAGTTTGGATTGAGCTGTGAATCTATTTGTACCCTTTTAATACCCGGAATAACAAACGGGTTCTTTACCGGGTTCTGAATCGTTAAAGGGAAATCTACTTCATTGTCTTTCTGAGGTTTTGTAAACTGCGTAGGCATGTTTACTGTTCTTGGATGTTGATGCGGCGTGCCGTTCTCTACTACAATGCGGTATTCCAACCGGGCTTCTTTACCTAATTCTCTTTTGATAGTTTTTCCTAACAATCCCACGTAGTGCTCCTCAAGGTATTCATAAAAGAATTGGCTGGGGACCTGGATGGTTAAAACATTGTTTTCAAGTTTAATGGGTTTAATTGGTTCAAACCATGTCTTAAACGGCTGCCACTCCACTATATCCCTAATTATATTAAGACACCTTTCCCAAACTTGTTCGCAAGTTTTATTCATTGAGATAAAAAAAATTAGTTTGTTTCTTAATTAAGGATGTTCTCGAATTCGCAATTCCTCAACGCAGGATGTCGAAAAAAGTTCAGACAGGACGACGAATATCTGTAGAAAATGTTGAAAAAAAAAATTTATCTACCCTTGTTTATATTATCCTGATTACAGTGTGCAAGCACCTGCTGACGGCCCGCTGCTATTGCTTTACAGCATTGACACTCCTCGTTTTTTACTACCGCGAATGCAATTGATTAACAGTATCTTTCCTCCATGCGTTGCCCCTTTATCCTCAATATGAACACATAACAGATAAAATAACATTGCACCTGTACAGACCTCCGTAAATCATCCAGCTGAAAACCGTGAGATATTCACAATTTTTTTCGCGAGGGTGCAAAACTATGTTAGTATCTCCATTTAAAAAAATGTGTTTGGAGCTAGTAAATAACGAAGTATTTCTTTATATACCCGCGCGCTTGTAATTAATAAAAATTATTTGCCTCCACTTGGGTGAATATCTTATCTTTGATGCTTCTGAATTTAAATTAATTTTCTATGAGTTTTGAAATTACCGGAAAGCTGATTGTGAAGTACAACACGGTACAACGTAGCGAAACTTTTAAAACAAGAGAGTTCGTTATCGAGAAATCTGATGACATCAATGGCCGTGTTATCAACAACTATATTAAATTCCAGTCGGTACAAGACCGTACAGGCATCGTAGACCGGTTCAATGAGGGAGAAAACGTTAAGGTTTATTTCAATATCAAAGGTACGCGTTGGGAGAAAGATGGTAAAGTGAACTACATCACCAACCTCGATGCATGGCGCATGGAATCCGTAATGGCCGCTCCTGCTCCCGGCGCTGATCCAATGCCTAACTACAACACCCCGCAGATGCCCGCCGCTGGCGGCGATGGCAGCGATGACCTGCCCTTCTGATGAATTTACAGATTTATGAATTTAGGGATTTAGGGATTTAAGAATTTAGGGATTTATAAATTTATAAATCCCTAAATTCTTAAATCCCTAAATCCCTAAATCATCCATCAATTTAGGATAGCTACCTAACATGATACAACAACTCACACTCAAGCTGCTGCCGGCGGAAGCCGCCACTGCTGCTCATATCACCCGGCATGCCGCCAACGCGCTCGGCCTGCCCGCCAAAGCCATCACCGGCTACAATCTCCTCAAACGCTCTATCGACGCACGTTCCAGGCAAGTATACTTCATGGTCACCATACAGGTGTTCGTGAACGAACCTTTCCAGCAACGGGAACACCTACATCCCGTATATCCCGAACTGCCGAAAGACGCCCCCCGCGTGATCATCGCCGGAGCCGGGCCAGCAGGGCTTTTCGCAGCACTACGCCTCATAGAGGCCGGCATCAGACCCCTAATACTCGAACGCGGCAAAGATGTGCGCGCACGCCGCCGCGATCTCGCCGCCCTCAATAAAACAGGCGTCGTACACCCCGACTCCAACTACTGCTTCGGCGAAGGCGGCGCAGGCACTTACTCCGACGGCAAACTGTACACCCGCTCCAACAAACGCGGCGACATCAACCGCATCCTCAGCATCTTCGTGCACTTCGGCGCAGAAGAAAAGATCATGATAGATGCACACCCGCATATCGGCACCAACAAACTGCCGCACATCATCACCGCCATGCGCGAACAAATCATCGCCTCCGGCGGCGAAGTGCACTTCGAAGAAAAAGTAAGCAGCCTGCGCATCAAAGACGGCCGCATCACCGGCGTAGAAACCGCCAGCAGCCACACTTTCGACGCACAGCAACTCATCCTCGCCACCGGCCACTCCGCCCGCGACATCTTCCAGATGCTGCACCGTCAACAAATACTCATCGAGGCCAAACCCTTTGCCCTCGGCGTACGCGTGGAACATCCGCAGGAACTGATCGACAGCGCCCAATACCATTGCGCCATCCGCGGCGAATACCTGCCTCCCGCCAGCTACAGCCTGGTAGAACAAGTGGAAGGCCGCGGCGTATTCTCCTTCTGCATGTGCCCCGGCGGCATCATCGCACCTGCCGCCACCGATCCCGGTGAACTCGTTGTGAATGGATGGTCGCCTTCTAAACGCAACAACCCCTTCGCCAACTCCGGCATGGTGGTGACCGTAGATGAATCCGACTTCGCCGCATACGGCCACCAGGGCCCGCTCGCAGCTATGTACTTCCAACAGGCCGTAGAGAAAGCTGCCTTCAATGCGGGCGGCGGCAAGTTCGTAGCGCCGGCACAACGCATGACTGACTTCGTTCACGGAAAGCTATCTGCTTCCTTACCCGAATGCTCTTACCTGCCCGGCGTGAACAGCGCTGATCTCCGCCACGTGCTGCCGCCAGCAGTACACCAGCGGCTGGCAGGCGCTTTCAAAGCCTTCGGCAAAAAAATGAAAGGATACTACACCGCCGATGCCATACTGGTAGCCACCGAATCACGCACGTCTTCACCAGTACGCATTCCCCGCGATAACGATACGCTGGAACACCCGCAGGTGGCCGGCCTCTATCCCTGCGGAGAAGGTGCAGGCTATGCCGGCGGCATCGTATCCGCCGCCATGGACGGCGAACGGGTAGCCTCCATCATCGCCGCCCGCCTGCAACATTAGTATTATATAAACGGCAAGCTGAATTGATGAATTATTCACGATTAATCGGTAAATTTTCATCATGAACCTTATTGAAGTCCAACACCTGAAAAAATATTACGCCACGCACAAAGCCGTAGATGATATGAGCTTTGGCATTCCGCAAAGCAGCATCTTCGGCCTGCTCGGTCCCAACGGCGCCGGCAAAACCACGCTGCTGCGCATGCTCACCGGCATCTTCTATCCGGATGAAGGCAACATCCTCTTCAACGGTCAGCCATTTGTACAAGAACAACATGTACAACAGATCGGCTACATGCCTGAAGAACGCGGCCTCTATAAAAAAATGCGCGTAGGCGAACAAACCCTGTATCTCGCACGCCTCAAAGGTCTCAGCGAAAAAGAAGCCAGGGCCAAAATCAAATACTGGTTCGAAAAATTTGAGATCAACAGCTGGTACAACAAACGTATAGACGAACTCAGTAAAGGCATGCAGCAAAAAGTACAGTTCATCTCCACCATCCTGCATGAACCCAAACTGCTCATCCTCGATGAACCCTTCTCCGGCCTCGATCCCATCAATTCCAACCTTATCAAACAGGAGATCTTCCATCTCAGCAAAAACGGTACTACCATCATCTTCTCCACCCATCGCATGGAACAGGTGGAAGAGATATGCGACCGCATTATGCTGGTCAATAAAGGCAAGAAAATACTGGATGGCGCCGTGAAAGACATACGCCAGCAATTCAAACAGGGCCTCTTCCGCATCGGCCTTGGCGTAATGCCCAATGCTGCGCAGATGGCCACCTATCACTTCACCATCGTGGAAACACACGACCTTGCCTTCACCGTAAAACTGAATGCAGACAGCAACACCAACGATATCCTCCTGCACTTCATCCGGCAGGATATACCCGTGGTGTATTTTGAAGAGATATTACCCACCATCAACGAAGTATTTATTTCACAGGTACAACAGACCGAAACCCCGGCGCCGGCAGCCATGCTGGCCTGACCACAATTCTGACTTATGGAAAAGATCTGGCTCATTATAAAAAGAGAATTCATTACCCGCGTACGTAAACGCTCCTTCCTGATCGTAACGCTGCTGATACCGCTCGCATTTGCCGCAATGGTATTGGTTCCTATTTTAATTGCCACCAATTCCGGCGATAGTAATAAACATATCGCGGTGATCGATAAAAGCGGCTTCTTCGAAAAACACTTCCCTGATACGCACGGCATCTATTTCAAATTTGTGAAAGATAATAACCTCGACAGTCTCAAAGCGCATTATGAAGAGCTGGGCTATGACGGCGTGCTGTACATTCCCGAGATTGATATCAACCGTCCTTCCGGATTTCAGTTCTATAGCGAAGGACAGGCCAGCATGTCGCTCGAAAATGCGGTGAACCGCAATATCAATGATGTGATCGAGAAGCGCCGCATGGAGCTGCAAGGTATCCAGGAATCGCAGCTGAACGCTATCCATTCTGACGTAAGCACAGATTTCAAGAATGGCAAGGAAGAGACGAAAGGCAGTTCCTACGTGGCTTTCGGCGTGGGCTATGCCAGCGGCTTTATTATCTACTTCGTGCTGTTGCTTTTCGGTACTGCTGTGATGCGCGGTGTGATGGAAGAGAAAGTGAGCCGCATTGCGGAAGTGATGATATCCAGTGTACGGCCTTTTCAGTTGATGATGGGCAAGATCATTGGTATTGCAGCGGTAGGGCTGTTACAGTTTCTCATCTGGGCCGTGCTGATCTCGGGCTTTTACCTCTTGCTGCCTTTGTTCGTTTCGCCTGAATCCTTGCAGGCCGCCAACCAGGGCAGCGCCATGGCCAATAATGCGCAGGCCGCAGAATCAGTAAAACGTGTGATGGACGTTGTAAGTAATATCAACTGGGGCTTGTTGCTCAGCGGTTTCTTTTTCTATTTCCTCGGTGGTTATCTATTTTATTCTTCGCTGTATGCGGCAGTGGGAAGCCTGGCTAATGAAGATGCCAGTGAAGTGCAACAGATGAGCCTTCCGGTAACGCTGCCGATCATCATTGGCATTATGATCATGATCAAAGCGGCCAGTGATCCCGGCAGTCAGCTTGCCGTATGGGGCAGTATCATTCCTTTTACCTCGCCTATTGTGATGATGGCGCGGCTGCCTTACGGCGTGCCCGGCACAGTGCCGGTATGGCAACTGGCGCTGTCGGCCGTATTGCTGGTAGCGGGTTTCATCTTTACCACCTGGATGGCGGGAAAGATTTACCGCACCGGTATCCTGATGTATGGCAAGAAAATTACGTTGAAAGAAGCCGCGAAATGGATCTTCAAATAAATCCATAAATTCAAAAATCAATAAATCCCGAAATCTATCTTTCCCAGTTTCTCCCGGGTGGTGTTGAATTCATCCCAGATGTGTTGCAGCACCTGGGCGGCTGGCAGGATATCATGTATTAGTGCACTCACCTGGCCAATCTCCAGCTCTCCTTCATCGAGGTGGCCTTCGAACATGCCGGCTTTGGCGCGGGCGCGGCCCAGCAAGGTTTTCAGGGCATCGGGATCAGCGCCCTGATCTTCCGCAGCTTTCACGGCGTCGTAGAAATGATTTTTGATCATCCTCACCGGCGTGAGCTTTTTGAGGCTTAGCATGGTATCGCCTTCTTTCGCGTGCACCACTGCATTTTTGAAATTGATATGGGATGATGCTTCGGGCGTGGCCACGAAGCGGCTGCCTACCTGCACGCCTTCAGCGCCTAGTGCAAAAGCGGCGGCCATGGCCTTTCCGGAGCCGATGCCCCCAGCGGCGATCACGGGTATCTTCACCTGTTCGCATACGGCAGGGATGAGCACCATGGTAGTTGTTTCTTCTCTTCCATTATGGCCTCCTGCCTCGAAACCCTCTGCCACAACGGCGTCTACGCCGGCGGCCTCGCTCTTCAATGCAAAAGCAGAACTGGACACCACATGTACCACGGTTACCCCGGCGGCTTTGAGCATGGGGGTCCAGGTTTTGGGATTACCGGCAGAAGTGAATACCACGGGCACTTTTTCTTCCAGGATGATTTGCATCAGCTGCTCGATATCGGGATAGAGCAGCGGCACATTGACGCCAAAAGTGTGGCTGGTGGCCTGTTTGCACTTCTGTATATGCTCGCGCAGCACATCAGGGTACATGCTGCCTGCGCCGATGAGCCCCAGTCCGCCGGCATTACTAACGGCGCTGGCTAAACGCCAGCCGCTGGCCCAGATCATGCCGGCCTGAATAATCGGGTACCTGGTATTGAAAAGTTTTTGGATCCTGTTCATAAGCGGCAGCTATAGTAACGAAGATAAGCATCCTTCCTTAACCGAGGTCGATCTCGGTATTGTCGCCGATATTAAGGCTCTGGCTTAATCCGCGGATATTGGCATCACTGCCGATCAGGGAGGATTTGAGCACTACTTCATACAGATTGCTGAAAGAGCCGATGATAGAGTCTTTCACGATGGAGTAGTTGATGACGGTATTATCGCCTATGGCCACATTGGGGCCGATGATGGAGTGCTTGATATTACAGCCTTCGCCGATGCTTACGGGCGGTATGATGATAGTATTTTCATACGGCAGCACAGGATTGCTGGCGAGCTTGTATTTCTTCAGCAGGATGGCATTGGTTTCGAGCAGGGTGTCTTTCCGGCCGCAGTCGAACCAGTTGTTCACTTTGAAGCCGTTGAAGCGCACGCCTTTTTCGATCATGCATTCCAATGCGTCGGTGAGTTGAAATTCGTCGTGTGATTTGATCTTGTTATCCACATTGGCTTGCAGGCATTCGTACAGCGCCGCTGTTTCTTTGATCTTGTAAAGGCCTACCAGTGCGAGGTTCGACTTGGGTATCTGTGGTTTTTCCACTACGCGGCTGATGACGCCGTGCTCGTCTATCTCGGCCACGCCAAAGTTGCGCGGGTCTTCTACTTTTTTGAGGCCCAGCATGGAGTAGGGCGCATCGATCACTTCTTTGAAATCTGTTTCGCAAATGGTGTCTCCCAATACGATCAATATCTCATCTTTGCCCACTACTTCACGGGTGAGGAGAATGGCATGCCCGGTGCCTTCCCTGCTGTTCTGTTGTACAAAATGACAGGTAAGCTGCGGATATTTCTTCTCTACATAATGCTGGATCTTCTCCCCGAGATAACCTACTACGAATACAAACTCCGTGATACCGGCTTCCACCAGCTGATCTACGATGATGCTGAGGATGGTTCGGCCGGCCAGCGGAATCAATGCTTTCGGTTGTGTATATGTGTGTGGACGGAGTTTGGTGCCAGCTCCGGCCACGGGTATAATTGCCTTCATGATGCGGCAAAAATAAACAATTCGCAATTGCATTTCATGCCCGATTACTTTACTTTTGCATCAAATTTTAAGGCATCATGCAAAGAGACCAGCAAATATTTGATATAATCCGCCAGGAATTGGAGCGCCAGCGCCATGGCATTGAACTGATCGCTTCAGAAAACTTTACCAGCTTGCAGGTAATGCAGGCGATGGGAAATGTGATGACGAACAAATATGCCGAAGGCTACCCTGGCAGAAGATACTATGGCGGTTGCGAGATCGTGGACCAGAGCGAACAACTGGCCATCGACCGCGCCAAACAAATATTTGGTGCTGAATATGCCAACGTACAACCTCACTCCGGCGCACAAGCCAATGCTGCTGTGATGCTGGCCATCCTGCAACCCGGCGACAAGATCCTCGGTCTGGATCTCAGCATGGGCGGCCACCTTACCCACGGTTCCGCAGTGAACTACTCCGGAAAGCTCTATCAGCCGCATTTCTACGGTGTAAACAAAGAAACCGGCCTGATTGAATACGACAAGATGGAAGAGATCGCGAACCGCGAAAAACCCAAATTGATCGTTTGCGGCGCTTCTGCCTACAGCCGCGACTGGGACTACAAACGCATCCGCGAGATCGCTGACCAGGTAGGCGCTTTCGTGATGGCTGATATCGCACACCCCGCAGGCCTCATCGCCAAAGGATTGCTGAACTCACCTTTCGAACATTGCCACTTCGTTACCACCACTACCCACAAAACACTGCGTGGCCCTCGTGGCGGTATGATCCTGCTGGGCAAAGATTTCGAAAATCCATTCGGCCTCAAAACACCGAAAGGCGAGATCCGCATGATGAGCTCCCTCATTGATACCGCCGTATTCCCCGGCATCCAGGGCGGCCCGCTCGAACACGTGATCGCCGCCAAAGCAGTATCTTTCTTCGAAATCCTCACTCCTGAATATGATGCCTACGCCAAACAAGTGCTCAAAAATGCACAGTCCATGGCGAAGAGCTTTGTAGATAAAGGCTACCAGATCGTTTCCGGCGGTACCGACAATCACCTCATGCTGATCGACCTCCGCAACAAAAATATCTCCGGTAAAAAAGCAGAACAAACACTCGTGAAGGCTGATATCACCATCAACAAAAACATGGTGCCTTTCGATGATAAATCCGCTTTCGTTACTTCCGGTATCCGTATCGGCGTTCCGGCCATCACCAGCCGCGGCCTCAACGAAGCTCACATGGGCCAGATCGTTGACTGGATCGATCAACTGCTGATGGATGCCGACAATGAAGCACTGATCACTAAAGTAAGAGGAGAAGTGAACAACTTCATGCAACAGTTCTCCCTCTATCCTGAACTGGGATAATATAAACTGTCTTGAAAAAAGACCCGTCCCCACGTGAGGACGGGTCTTTTTTTTAAATAAATGTTGGTGGTTTCAAAAAAACATTTACTTTTATACCGTACTAGTTAAGTAGTACACTAAACCACACATACATTATGATCAATATCCAGTCATTGCAATTCAGCTACCGGAAGAACAAGCCCCTCTTCGAAGGACTGAGCCTGCGCCTGGAAGCTGGCCACATCTATGGCCTGCTAGGCAAGAACGGCGCCGGCAAATCCACCTTGCTGAAGCAGATCGCCGGCCTCCTCTTCCCCGATGGCGGCACCTGTGAAGTAATGGGCTATGCCTCCCGGAAAAGACAACCCGCCTTCCTGCGCGAGATATTCCTTGTACCAGAAGAATTCTATCTTCCTAAACTATCTGTCAAAAACTACGTGAACGCCTACTCGCCGTTCTATCCCAACTTCGACCAGCGGGCATTTCAGCGGTACCTGGAGGAGTTCAGTATCCCGCAGGACCAACAGCTCACGAGCATGTCTTATGGCCAGAAGAAAAAAGTGCTCATCAGCTTCGCCCTGGCCACCAATACCAAAGTGCTCATCATGGACGAACCCACCAATGGCCTCGATATCCCGTCTAAAAGCCAGTTCCGTAAGGTGATCGCCGCAGCGGTGAGTGAAGACAAATGCATCGTCATCTCCACCCACCAGGTACGTGATCTCGACAACCTGATCGATAGCATTGTGATCATCGATGATCACAAGATCGTATTCCGGCAGGACGTAGGCACGGTGATGGATAAACTGACTTTCAAAACCGTGAGCCAGCTGGATGCCTCACAGCCTGTATTGTACGCCGACAGCTCCCTGCGCGGCCATGCCGTGGTGATGAAGAATATCCACCAGGAACAAAGCCGTATCGATATGGAACTGCTGTTCAATGCCGTCCTCTCCAACCGCCAACCTATTCAGGAACTCTTTAACTGATCACGATGGAAACAAACAATACGTTCTCATTGCCCAGGCTGGGCCTTTACATGAAGAAGCAGCTGGTGGCCAATTATAAATTCTATCTCCTGGCCGTCATTGGATTATTTCTCCTCATGACGCTCGTCGGCGTGCTCATTGTAGTACTGGGGCATTATTCAACGACACAAAAACATATGATGCCCGCTTACTATTTATTCCTGTGCTTTTCGCTGGTCCTCTTTACCTGCAGGTCGTTCCAGGAACTTGGCGGCAAGGAAACCGGCGTTGATTTTCTCATGCTGCCGGCTTCGCAGTTCGAGAAATTCTTCTCACAGCTGCTCATCACTACCGTCGGCTTTATGCTCGTATTTCACCTCTGCGCCTTCATGGCCTTCGAGATCGCCGGATTGGTACATCGCGCTATTTATGATACATCGATCCCGCTGGATTTCCCGCTGTTCAGCCATCCGGATGAAAAAATATATATCTATGTTGGTGCGATGATCGGCCAGGCCATGTTCCTGCTGGGTTCCAGCTACTTCCACAAGTTCAGCTATCTGAAAACATTCCTCTCCATCGTCGTACTGGCAGCGGCTTTCGCCTTGCTGAACTCCTTGTTCCTGCAGATCATTTTTGGTGGTAATATGTACCATTGGTCAGCGCAATTGCCTTTTGTGCTGATAGGCGCAAAAGATCCTGCCAATGATCATTCTGCCGTGATGTATATAATCCCGGAATCGCTCCAGCATGGCTACCTGTTTATTGTGAAGTTCCTGCTGGCGCCGATATTATGGACCCTGGCCTATTTCCGGCTGAAAGACCAGGAAATTTAAAACTATTGAAAGATGGAATTCAAAGATTCACAAGCGATATACCTGCAAATAGCAGATTTTATCTGCGAGCAGATCCTGCTGGACAAGTGGCAGGCAGAAGAGCGCATCCCTTCCGTACGGGAACTGGCCGTATCGATGGAAGTCAATCCCAATACGGTGATGCGCACCTGCGAGCTGCTACAGCAACAGGACATCATTTATAATAAAAGAGGGATCGGCTACTTCATCCAGCCGGATGCGGTGAAAAAGATCAAGCAGTTCAAAAAGGAGGCTTTCATCTCCAACGAGCTGCCTAGTTTCTTCCGCAATATCTATCTGCTGGATATCGAACTCGACGAGCTGAAACCACATTTCGAAAAATTTAAAAAATCCAATTTCAGATAATATGAAAACGAGTACCAAATTATTCGCAGGCTTTCTGGGCCTGCTCGTATGTCTGATGTTGATGTCAGATATCGTCCTGCGGAGCAACTTCGCCAAGGGGATCACCAACAACCCGAATAGCAACTATTCTTCTCAAGTGAAAAAAAATACCACGACCACCGTGCAACCTTTTAAAATATTGGTCGTCATTAATGCAGCAGCCAGGGAAATGGCCCTCAAAGAAGGCCAGGCGATAGCCCCGGAGAAGAAGACAGTCATCAATGAACTAGCAAACAAGGGCCAGGTATATTTATCAAAAGCAGAACAGTATACCGTTACGCACAACGACGGCATTACTGTACAACAAAGCGGCGATACCCTTACGATCATGATCATACAGCCATCTCCGCTGACGGTGAATTGTCCGGATGTACGGGAAATCAGGAACGAGTATGCAAATATTTCCATCGAAAGGCTACAGCCGGAACAGCTACAACTCACTACCAGCGCGATTTCTGCTACGTACTTTGCTGATTGTAAGGCGGGCACCCTGCGGATCAATGGCGGCGCATATGCACTCATCGATCTTCCCGGCGACAGGAACAAGGTAGACTCCTTGTATCTCACGCTGGGCAAGCATTCTGAGCTATCGGTCCGCGACATGAACACCAGCTTCTCTGATATCCGGGTAGATAGCCTCGGCAGCCTGAACATCAGCGGTAAAGTGCTCCTGGGCCTGCGAACAAAATAGTGTTAAGAATTATACTTATATCAGTTTTACATGCTTTTAAAAAAAAGTCCCGATATCTATCGGGACTTCTTTTTTATACTAACGTAAACGTATATACGATTAAAACTGTGTAGCGAGATAGGCCATCGTTCCCATACCTGTTTCGATGGCCTGTTCATCCACGTCGAAGGTGGGCGTATGCACGCCGGAAGTGATGCCTCTGGCGGCGTTGCCGGTACCCAGGCGGAAGAAGCAGGCGGGCACGATCTGTGAATAGAAGGCAAAATCTTCAGCGCCCATGCGTATCTCTGTGTCCATCACGTTGGCTTGTCCGAGATAATCTTCCGCAATACCGCGCGCTTTTGCTGTTACGGCTTCATTATTATAAAGGGTAGGATACCCCACTAAAATTTCAATATCAATTTCAGCGCCCATCGCCGTAGCGATACCAATAGCCTGCTGGCGGATCAGTTCATGCGCTTTGAAGCGCCAGGTTTCGTCCATCGCCCTGAAAGTGCCCATCAGCTTCACTTCGCTGGGAATCACGTTGGTAGTGAAACCGCCGTTGAAGGCACAGATAGACAATACCGATGGAGAGAATGGATTACGGTTGCGGGAGATGACCTGTTGCAGGCTCACTACCAGCTGTGATGCGATCAGGATGGTATCAGCCGTGAGCTGTGGCTGGGCGGCATGTCCGCCTTTGCCTTTCACGGTGATATATATTTCATCGGCGCTAGCCATGTATTCGCCGGCGTGGAAACCGAGGGTACCGGCTTCCATGGTGGGCTGTACGTGCATGCCCAGGATAGCGTCCGGGCGCGGGTTTTCGAGGGCGCCTTCTTCGATCATGATGCTGGCGCCGCCGGGATGTTTTTCTTCGCCGGGCTGGAACAGCACTTTGATGGTGCCTTCAAACTGGTCGCGTATCTGTTGCAATATCCGCGTGGCGCCGAGAACGCAGGTAGTATGTACATCATGGCCGCAGGCATGCATAACGCCGCTGTGCTGTGATTTGTAAGGTACGTCGTTGGCTTCTGTGATGGGCAGCGCATCGATATCGGCGCGGAGCGCGATGGTTTTGGAAGATGGGCGCTTGCCTTCGATAAGCGCGATGATACCGGTACCGGCGATGCCAGCCTGGTATTTTACGCCATAAAGATCCAGTTGTTGCTGTATGAATTTCGAGGTTTCATATTCCTGGAAAGACAGTTCAGGGTGTGAGTGCAGGTGACGTCTGATCTCGATCATTTCAGGAGCGTAGCTTTTTGCCAGCTCCTTAATTAGATTCTTCATTCGAAAATTCTTTATCCGGTGACACGTTGATGATGGCTGGTACAACAAATACGCCGCCTGAGAACAGGCCGGAGAGTTTGTCGCGCAGATCACTGGCTTCCTCGCGGGTTTTGAAGTCGCCCACGCGCACTTTAAAGTAAGGCGCCTGGAAATCAAGATAGGCGCGGTAATCGGGATACAATTGCATTACTTTGGCTTTTGCTTCGTTGGCATCGCCGCGTTTGTTGGTGGAGATGACCTGTACCCGGAAGCCTGACTGGTTGCGGATAGCCAGTGTGTTGATGTAGGTTTGCTTTCTAACCAGCACGTCTACACGGCTGTCTTTGATGACTTTTACGCTGCCGCTGCCGGGGGTGATGGCATTGTCCTGGGCCATCGCCCAGCTGCTTGTCAGCAGGCAGCAAACCAGGATGAATAACTTTTGCATGTAATCAGTTTAAGGGTGAACTATTCTTTGCTTTCCTTCACGATGGCGACGCTGGCGCTGGCGCCGATCCTGGTGGCGCCTGCGTTGATCAGCTCTTTGGCGAAGGCGAAGGTACGGATACCACCGGATGCCTTGATCTGTATATTATCGGGCAGGTTGGCACGCATCAGTTTTACGGCTTCCAGGGTTGCGCCTTTTTCGGCATACCCGGTGGATGTCTTTACAAAATCCACGCCGTACTTGCTATACAGCTGGCAGCATTTCACGATCTCTTCGTCTGTCAGCACACCGCTCTCGATGATTACTTTGATCACTTTCTTCTTCTCCCGGATAATATACATCAGGTTGGCAATCTCTTTTTCAAGATATTCCCAATCATTATTTTTTATGGCGGAGATGTTGATCACCACATCCAGCTCATCAGCGCCATCCACGATGGCCAGTACTGTTTCCGCCACTTTGGCCTCTATCGCCGAATACCCGAATGGAAATCCAATCACGGTAGCCACCAGGGTATTGGTCGCTCCCAGGAATTGTTTGGCCACTTTCACATACGGAGGCGGCACACAGGCTGCGGCAAAATCGTATTCCACGCATTGCATGCACAAGTTTTTGATATCCTCTAATGTGGTGGTGGGTTTGAGTATGGTGTGATCTATGTAGCGGTTAATGTTCATATCCATTGTTGTAGGGCGAAATTAATGCAAATTCCGGACTATTACCGCAGAATGCCCCGCGGCCAGGAAACACTGTTCCGTGGCAGGAAAAACCCTTTTATACAATTAGGATTACGGATACATATTTGCACATGCGTTTTTTCATAGAACCCCGCACCATCGTACAGTGGCTCGCCCTCAAAGAAAACGCCGCGTACCGAATCAAAAGGTTCCTTTTGATCCGTGATGCTGTGGAGATGTTCAATCACCTGGCAATCCAGTTCTCTTAATACCTTATCACGGGAATGGCGAGCAGTGATGGGGTTGGCGTTCACAGGCAGTTTTTTACCGGCCCTTTGTGTAGTTTCTTTAAAAATGTGATAGCTATATCTTAATAGATCGATCCATTTTTTATCGGTCAAATCAAGACAGTTGCCTAAACTCACTATTGCGCCGAGCACTGAAGGTTTTTCGCGCTTCCCTTTACTGGAGGAACCATGTCTGGCAAAATGTAACGCCCTGTCATAACTATTTTGCCAGAAATAGATTCCTGAGCCTAACCAGTCATATCTGTTTTGGCTGTAATGAAGCATTTCTTTTCCGTTTAATACAGCATCACGCACGGGCTCATCACAGCCATGAAATGCTAGCATTAATCCCGGATCAGCGGAATAAAGGATGGTTGGTAACATGAATTAAAACAGGAAACGTGGGTTAACAATTCAACAGTTACTTTTTCTTAGTAACTTTTCTTTTAGGAGTTCTTTTAGTTTCATCAACTCCATCGCCATCAATAAGCAGATGGCGGATCCCTACTTCATCAATAAATCGGTTAGCGGCTTCCACCGAAGCGGTAGCCTCTTTCCTCTTCTTTTTCAGGATCATTATTACTTCTTTGTAAAATTCATCCGTCATAATCTAAAGATACTATTTTAATAAAAAAGGATCGCTGCTCAGCGATCCTTTTTTATTAAAATAGTATCTTCTTACAAATCTTTCCCATGGCAGTTCTTGAACTTCTTGCCGCTACCACAAGGGCAAGGATCGTTCCTGCCTACTTTAGGTCCAACGCGCACCGGCTCATGCTTCTCTTCTTCAGGAGCAGCATATCCACTCATATCGTGGCCGTTGCTTTGTTGTTGTTCATTGATATCTTCATGGGAAGCGCGCAGTCCGCTCATATCTGTTTTTTCCTCACGGCCTTCGCGGATTTCCTGGCGCTCTTCGCTGCTCATAGGGATACCGCATTTGCAGAGGAAGGAAACGATGTCGCGACTGGTTTCGCCGTCCATCTCTTTGAACAGGTTGAAGGCTTCGAACTTGTAGATCAGTAATGGATCTTTCTGTTCGTATACGGCGCTTTGTACAGATTGTTTCAGATCATCCATCGCACGCAGGTGCTCTTTCCAGGCTTCGTCGATCAAAGCCAGGGTGATGCTGCGTTCCAGGGCATTCATGGTTTCGTGGCCATGTGAGCTCACTACTTTCTGGAGGTTGGCCAGTACGTTGATACCTTTTTTACCATCGGTAAATGGTATGGAGATATTTTCGATGTGGGCGCCTTGTTCGTTATAGATACGCTCTATCACCGGGAAGGTGTTGGAGATGATATCCTGTACTTTGCGGTTATAATTTTGTTTTCCTTCGTGATACAGCCTGGTAGCCAGCGACGAGATATCGGTGCGGGCCAGTTCTTCCTGTGTAATTTCTGTATCAATAGAGAAGTTCATGATCGCATCCATTTTGAAAGCTTCGTAGTCGCCGCTTTCCTTGTGGGTGTTCACCATGTTCTCTGCTACGTCATAGAAGGCGTTGTCGATATCGATGGCCAGGCGTTCGCCGAAGAGTGCGTGATTACGCTTGGAGTAGATCACCGTACGTTGCTTGTTCATAACGTCATCGTATTCGAGCAAGCGTTTACGGATACCGAAGTTATTTTCTTCTACTTTTTTCTGTGCTCTTTCGATGGAGCGGGTGATCATGCTGTGCTGGATCACTTCTCCTTCTTTATAGCCCATGCGGTCCATGAGACCCGCGATACGTTCGGAGCCGAACATACGCATCAGGTCATCTTCCAGGGATACGAAGAACTGTGAAGTACCGGGATCGCCCTGACGACCGGCACGACCACGCAGCTGCCTGTCTACACGACGGCTTTCATGTCTTTCTGTACCGATGATCGCCAAACCGCCTGCTTCTTTCACGCCAGGTCCGAGCTTGATATCCGTACCACGGCCCGCCATGTTGGTAGCGATGGTGACGGCGCCGGCCAAACCTGCCTCTGCAACGATCTGCGCTTCACGTGCGTGCTGTTTCGCGTTCAATACATTGTGCGGTACTTTTTCGAAGGTGAGCATCTTGCTCAGCAATTCAGACACTTCCACGGAGGTAGTACCTACCAGCACAGGACGGCCTTTTGCCTGCAGTTGCTTCACTTCTTCGATCACTGCTTTGTATTTATCTCTCTTCGTTTTGTATACCAGGTCTTCTGCATCCAGACGAGAGATCGGCAGGTTGGTGGGGATGGTTACCACATCCAGTTTGTAGATCTCCCAGAACTCGCCCGCTTCTGTAGAAGCTGTACCGGTCATACCTGCCAGCTTATGGTACATACGGAAGTAGTTCTGTAAAGTGATCGTCGCAAAAGTTTGGGTGGCGGCTTCCACTTTCACATTTTCTTTTGCTTCGATCGCCTGGTGCAGGCCGTCGGAATAGCGGCGTCCATCAAGGATACGGCCGGTTTGTTCATCTACGATCTTCACTTTGCCGTCCATCACTACGTATTCTACGTCTTTATCGAACAGCGTGTATGCTTTCAGCAGCTGCTGTACGGAGTGGATACGGTCAGATTTCAGGGCGAAGTCTTGCAGCAGTACATCCTTACGTTGCAGTTTCTCTTCAGAAGAGATCGGCAGTTTTTCTATCTCTGCGAGTTCAGAGCCTACATCGGGCATCACGAAGAAGTTAGGATCTTCGCCGCCTTGTGTGATGAGGGCAATACCTTTATCGGTGAGGTCTACGCTGTTATTTTTTTCTTCGATAACGAAGTAGAGGCCTTCATCTACTTTCGGCATTTCGCGTTGCTGATCGGCGAGGTAGTAGTTCTCTGCTTTCTGCAACAGTACTTTGATACCAGGTTCGCTGAGGTATTTGATCAGGGCGCTGCTCTTCGGCAAGCCTCTCCAGGCGCGCATCAGGGCCAGGCCACCTGTTTTCGCATCATCTTTACCTTCAGCGATCAGTTTTTTGGCTTCCTGTAAATATTGTGTGGCTACTTTCTTCTGTGCGTCTACCAGGTACTGGATACGAGGTTTCAAAGCATGGAACTCCTGTTCTTCACCGCGTGGGATAGGACCGGAGATGATGAGCGGGGTACGGGCGTCATCTACCAATACGCTATCCACCTCATCGACCATGGCATAATGGTGTTTGCGTTGTACCATTTCATCCGGGCTGTGTACCATGTTATCGCGCAGGTAGTCGAAGCCGAATTCGTTGTTGGTACCGTATGTAATACCCGCCAGGTAAGCATTGCGGCGCTCGGCGGTATTGGGTTGGTGTTTGTCGATACAGTCTACCGTGATGTCCAGGAATTCGAACAGAGGCCCGTTCCATTCGGAGTCACGACGGGCGAGGTAATCGTTCACGGTAACGATGTGAACGCCTTGTCCGGCCAGTGCATTGAGATACGCAGGCAGTGTGGACACCAGCGTTTTACCTTCACCGGTGGCCATTTCAGCGATCTTACCCTGATGCAGTACGGTACCACCGATGAGCTGTACATCGTAGTGAACCATGTTCCAGGTAACGGTGCTGCCGGCGGCATCCCAGGAATTTTTCCAGATGGCTTTATCGCCCTCGATGGTTACGTAATTCTTGGTTACGGCCAGCTGGCGGTCCAGCGGCGTAGCGGTAGCGGTGATGGTAGTGTTATTGGTAAAGCGGTGTGCGGTTTCTTTTACTACGGCGAAAGCCTCTGGCAGCAACTCTTTCAGGATCACTTCCAGTTGTTTGTCGCGGTCTTTCTTCAACAGGTCTATTTCCTGATAGATGGTATCTTTCAGTGTAACATCTTCTGAGTTATCGGCCTGTTCCTGTTTTTCTGCGATCTCTTTGTCGATCGCAGCCAGGTGCGCAGCGATACGCTGGCGGAATTCCTGGGTTTTCTGGCGCAGGGCATCGATAGGCAGGGACTGTAGTTTTTCGTACTCCTCATTGATCTGCTGCACAATTGGAGTGATAGCTTTGATATCTCTGTCCGACTTATTCCCTCCAAAAAGTTTTGTTAAAAAACCTAACATGTTGAATGATTAATTACTAATTACGATTTATGTCTTGTAACGAGCCCGTGTGGCTGAACCATGGCGTTGGCTTGGCTTGTGGGTCAGACGGGACACAAGTTACTCAAATATTGTGCTTGAAAGCCAGCCTGTCAAGGTGTCAGTAATGGTCAGCCGCTTCGCAAGAAACGTAAAATTAGTAATTAATTCGGTGATTCGGGCGGTATTTTGCTTTCATTTTGCAGTGGAAGAAAATCGAATTATTTTTTGACTGCCGCAGCGGGTGAGGCGCGCTGCCAGCGCAACCTGACAATTTGATCGTTTACCAATATGCCGCCCCTACGGGGCGATGTAGCATGTATGCATCATTGCTACCAATATACTGCCCCTACGGGGCAAGGCAGCGTATATCATTGCTACCAATATACCGCCCCTACGGGGCAATATAGCGTGTATGCATCATTTGCTAACAATATACTGCCCCTACGGGGCAAGGCAGCGTATATCATTGCTACCAATATACCGCCCCTACGGGGCAATATAGCGTGTATGCATCATTTGCTAACAATATACTGCCCCTACGGGGCAAGGCAGCGTATATCATTGCTACCAATATACCGCCCCTACGGGGCAATATAGCGTGTATGCATCATTTGCTACCAATATACCGCCCCTACGGGGCAATATAGCGTGTATGCATCATTTGCTACCAATATACTGCCCCTACGGGGCAAGGCAGCGTATATCATTGCTACCAATATACCGCCCCTACGGGGCAAAATATTGGTAGAATATTCATCAATATCACATTTCGCCCCGTAGGGGCGGTATATTGGTAGATGAAATTTTTCTAAAAAAACAGCCACCGGCCACAAAAAGATGGAAATATGGAAATTCTTTTTATAAATTAACGCTTTTAAAGCAATCAAACTTTTACACAAAACTCCACGTTTATGGCAAAGGCGATTCAGCCACAGAAATTATTTGTAGCCAGTTGTATGGCGCTTTTAGTAACATCACTGTCGTTCGGTATCCGTGCAGGTATACTGGGCAAGCTCGGCGCCGATTTCAACCTGGATGCGCGCCAGCTTAGCATCATCACCGGCACCGCCTTCTGGGGATTTCCGCTCGCAGTGATCATCGGGGGTTTTGTGGTAGATATTATCGGTATGAAACGCTTGCTGCTGGCGGCTTTCATCCTGCATCTCGCAGGTATTGTACTGACGATATTCGCCACAGGATTCTGGCCCTTGTTCATCTCCACCCTGTTCATCGGCATGGCCAATGGTACCGTAGAAGCGGCCTGTAACCCGCTCGTGGCCACCATCTTCCCGAATAACAAAACCACCAAACTGAATCACTTTCACCTGTGGTTCCCCGGTGGTATCGTAGTGGGCACCTTGCTGGTATTCTTCCTCAGCCATCTCGGCCTCAGCTGGCAGGTACAGGTAGCCACTATGATCATCCCCACCCTCATCTATGGTTATCTCTTTTTCCAACTCGATTTCCCGGTAACAGAAAGGGTCGCTTCCGGCATCTCCTCACAGGAAATGTATCGCGCCATTGCTTCCCCGCTCTTTATCGTCATGGTGATACTCATGTTCGGCACCGCCATCACAGAGCTTTTCACCGGTCAGTGGATAGATGTATTGTTGAAGAATGTGACAGATAATTCCATCCTGATACTTGCGCTCACCGCAGGTGTGCAAACGCTGGGAAGAGGCGTGGCAGGCCCCGTGGTGCACCGCATCTCGCCAACAGGCGTATTGCTTTTCTCCGCGATATTCTCTGCACTGGGATTATATATGCTTTCACATGTATCCGGCAGCATGATATTTGTTGCCGCCTTTATCTTCGGTATCGGCGTCACTTATTTCTGGCCTACCATGCTGGGTTTCGTATCTGAAAACATCCCGGCTTCCGGCGCGCTCGGCATGAACCTCGTTGGCGGCGCCGGTATGTTTGCCGTATCCGTTTACATGTTCTTCATGGGCGGATTCTATGATTCTATCATCGCGAAGCAATTGCCCGCAGGCACGAACCTTGGCGCCTACCGCACCGCCGCCGCCGGCACGCCGGAAGCAGTGGCATTCGGCCAGGCGCAGGCAGTGGCAGGCCCCGAGATCATCAAGGTAACGCTGGTGATCCCTCTCATCCTGATCGTGGCCTTCACCGTGCTTTTCTTCTACATGCGCAACCGTAAAAAACCTGAAGTACAAATCGTATAAATCCAAAGCTCATTGATATTATGACACGCAAGCTAAGAATGGGAATGATCGGAGGTGGTAAAGACGCTTTCATCGGCGCTATCCACCGCATCGCCGCCAATATGGACGGATTGATAGAACTCGTGGCAGGCGCTCTCAGCGTAAACCCCGAGATCGCCGTGGAATCAGGCAAAATGCTTTTCCTCGATCCCGAACGTACGTACACCGACTTTAAAGTAATGCTGGAAAAAGAAGCAGCGATGCCGGCAGATAAACGGCTCGACTTCGTCACCATCGTTACGCCTAACTTCGCTCACTTTGAACCCGCCATGATGGCGCTGGACAAAGGTTTCAACGTAGTGATCGAAAAACCGATCACCTTCTCCCTGGAAGAAGCCAAACAGCTGAAAGCAAAGGTGGAAGCCACCGGCCTCACCCTGTTGCTCACACATACCTATACGGGTTATCCCATGGTAAAACAAGCACGCCAGATGGTGAAGAACGGCGACCTCGGCAAGATCCGCAAAGTATGGGTAGAATATCCGCAGGGATGGCTCAGCAAACTGAGCGAACGCGAAGGCAATGCACAGGCAGCCTGGAGAACAGATCCTAAAAAATCCGGTAAAGCCGGCGCTATGGGCGATATCGGCACACATGCCTTTAACCTTGCCGAATATATCAGCGGCGCTAAAGTGGAAAAACTTTGTGCCGATCTCAATGTGCTCGTACCAGGCCGCGCCCTCGATGATGATGGCGGTGTGCTGATGCGTTTCGACAACGGCGCTGCCGGTGTGCTGATGGCATCGCAGGTGGCCGCAGGCGAAGAGAATGCGCTGAAGATCCGCATCTATGGCGAGAAAGGCGGCCTCGAATGGGCACAACACGAACCCAATACCCTGCTGGTAAAATGGCTGGATAAACCCACCGAAATCTATCGCGCAGGCGGCGGATATTCGTTCCAGTCGAGCTACATGACCCACAATACCCGCACGCCGGGAGGCCATCCGGAAGGCTATCTCGAAGCATTCGGTAACCTCTACCGCAACTTCGCACAAACACTGTCAGCCAAAATTGACGGCGTAGCCCCCGCAGCGGAATCACTGGATTTCCCCAGCGTAGATGATGGCGTGCGCGGCATGGCATTCATCGACAATGTGGTACGGTCTTCGCAAAGCGATACCAAATGGACCGCTTTCGAGATTTAATACACTACTAACTATCACGACTATATGAAAACGATAAAAGGCCCTGGTATTTTTCTGGCGCAGTTCATGGGTGATGCAGCGCCTTTCAACAGTTTGCCGGCTATCTGTAAATGGGCGGCAGGACTAGGTTTCAAAGGCGTACAGATCCCCAGCTGGGATACGCGCCTGATCGATCTGCAAAAGGCAGCGGAAAGCAAGACCTATGCAGATGAGATCAAAGGCATCGTAAACGAAGCGGGGATGGAGATCACGGAGCTGAGCACCCATCTGCAAGGCCAGCTGGTGGCCGTTAACCCGGCATTCACAGAGATGTTCGACGGCTTTGCGCCGGCGCAATATCACAATAATATACAGGCACGCACAGCCTGGGCAGTAGAGCAGCTGAAGTATGCCGCCAAAGCAAGCCGTAACCTGGGACTCAACGCCCACGCCACTTTCAGCGGTGCGTTGCTCTGGGCGCCAGCCATGTATCCATGGCCGCAACGCCCTGCAGGACTGGTAGAAGCCGGCTTCGCCGAACTCGCCAAAAGATGGCTGCCCATCCTCAATGAGTTTGATGCGCAAGGCGTAGATGTATGCTACGAGATCCATCCCGGTGAAGACCTGCATGATGGCGCCAGCTACGAGCGTTTCCTCGAAGCCACCGGCCACCATCAACGCGCTTGCCTGCTCTACGATCCCAGCCACCTCGTGCTGCAATGCCTCAACTACCTGGAATACATCGATATCTACCACGAAAAGATAAAAGCCTTCCACGTAAAAGACGCGGAATTCAATCCCACCGGCCGTTCCGGCGTTTATGGCGGGTATCAGTCGTGGGTAGATCGTCCCGGCAGGTTCCGTTCCCTCGGTGATGGACAGGTGGATTTCAAATCCGTATTCAGCAAACTGACCCAATACGATTTCCCCGGATGGGCAGTGATGGAATGGGAATGCGCCCTGAAACATCCGGAAGACGGCGCCCGCGAAGGTGCTCCGTTCATCAAGAGCCACATCATCCGCGTAACAGAAAAGGCGTTCGACGATTTCGCCGGCGCCGCTACAGACGACGCTTTCAACAAAAGAGTGTTGGGGATTTGAGAATTTACGGATGTGAGGATGTGAGAATTTACGGATGTAAGGATGTGAGGATGTGAGAATTTAATTGAAGTACGACCAATCAAATCAAAAAATAAAAAAATAAAAAAATACGAAAATGAAAAAGAGATATCTGGCGCCGTTTATATTGAGTGCAGTATTCTTCGCAGCATGCGGAGGCGGAGACAAGAAAGAACAATCATCCACCAGCGGCCAGGAAAACAGCGCTGCTACAGATAACTCCATGGTATCTAAAGATGCTGGCAAACCCGCTGCCAAAGGCAAATTGCTGATGGATCAGTCAGATTGCAAAACCTGCCACAAAGAAGAAATGAAAGTGGTAGGCCCTGCACTGAAAGATATCGCAGGTAAATATCCTAATACAGAAGAGAATGTTGACAAGCTGGCAGATAAGGTGATCAAAGGCGGCTCCGGCAACTGGGGCGATGTAGCCATGCTTCCGCACAGCAACGTATCTAAAGAAGATGCAAAAGAAATGGTGAGATACATTCTCTCCGTTGGCAAATAACAATTGTTCATCTGTTAATAAACCGGCATGAAAAAAATAATGATGACGGCAGCGCTGGCGGCCTTTGTAGGTGCATCTGCATTTGCACAGCAGCCCAACGCCCTCACTGCCAAAGAAAAAAAAGAAGGCTGGAAACTGCTGTTTGATGGCAAAACCACCAATGGCTGGCATACCTACCTTCAATCCACCGCCAGCCCGGCATGGGAAGTAAAAGACGGTGCGCTTGAACTGGACCAGGAAGCCAAAAAGAAAGGCGCTCCCGGCGGCGATCTCGTTACCAACGACGAATATGAAAACTATGAACTGAGCCTCCAATGGAAAATTTCTGAAGGCGGCAACAGTGGTATCATCTTCAGCGTACACGAAGATCCCGAGTTCAAAGCTACCTATCTCACCGGTCCTGAAATGCAGGTGCTCGATGATGATAAACATCCCGATGGAAAGATCGTTAAACACAATGCAGGCGATCTCTATGATCTGAAAAAATCTGCTAAAAAAGCAGTGAAGCCGGTAGGCCAGTGGAATACCGCCAAGATCATCAAAAAAGATGGTCATCTTACCCTCATCCTCAATGGCGTGAAAACCGTAGAAACCACGATGGGCACGCCAGAGTGGGATGAACTGGTAGCCAATAGCAAATTCAAAACCTGGAAAGGCTTTGGCAAATATTCCAAAGGCCACATCGCCCTGCAAGACCATGGCGATAAAGTATGGTACCGCGACATCAAGATCAAGACGCTGTAAAGCCAATATGTATCAAGAACAGGCATTACGGTCCCGCGGCATCGCGGGACCGTAATGCTGTTAATATTTAACTTCCCACGTTTAAAACAAATGAGAAAGTTCCTCACGTTTTTATTACTGGCAGCCGCTATCAGCGCGCATGCCAAACACAAGTACCGTGTGCTGGTATTCTCCAAAACCAAAGGCTTCCGCCATGATTGTATTGCCGATGCCAAAGCAGCTATTATGCAGCTTGGCAAAGACAATGGTTTTGCGGTAGATACCACAGAAGATGCCAGCGCCTTTACCATCGCCAATCTGAAAAGATATGATGCGGTGATCTTCAGTTGCACTACCGGCGATGTGCTCGACA
Source organism: Chitinophaga vietnamensis (assembly GCF_902167635.1). Lineage (GTDB taxonomy): Bacteria > Bacteroidota > Bacteroidia > Chitinophagales > Chitinophagaceae > Chitinophaga > Chitinophaga vietnamensis. The sequence goes on along the minus strand of NZ_CABHMS010000001.1, from coordinate 226,391 downwards.
GCACGCAACAGGTAGCCCTGCAAACCTTTATCCACAAAGGCGGCGGCTTCATGGGCATACACGCCGCCACTGATACGGAATACGACTGGCCCTGGTACGGCAAGCTGTCGGGCGCTTATTTCCTCAGTCATCCGCGTCAGCAAACAGCCACATTGCGCGTAATAGACCATCATCATCCTGCTACCAGGCACCTGCCGGATGAATGGATACGTAAAGATGAATGGTATAATTTTAAAGATATCAGCCCCGATATCCATGTGTTGATCAAGATAGATGAAAGCACTTATGAAGGCGGCAAGAACGGCGATAACCACCCGATGTGCTGGTATCACGAGTTTGAAGGCGGCCGTTCATTCTATACCGAAATGGGCCATACCAAAGAGTCCTATAAAGATCCCGTTTACCTGCAACATATACTTGGTGGTATCCAGTATGCGGCAGGCATCACCAAATAAATTGTTTGTATATGAAATATACCATCAGGATATTGCTCTTAGCCGCGCTGGTAGCCATCGGCGCAGGATGTAAAAAATCAAGGACCGGCAAACCCAGGGTACTGGTATTCACCAAAACCATGGGATTCCGTCATGCCTCCATTCCCGCAGGCATCGCTGCCATCCAGAAACTCGGCGCTGCCAACGGCTTTGCCGTTGACACCACAGAGAACGCCGATAAATTCAATGAAGACACCCTCGCTCAATATGCTGCCGTGATCTTCCTCAACACCACCGGCGATGTGCTCAACAATTACCAGGAAGCTGATTTCGAAAGATACATACAGGCCGGCGGCGGCTATGCAGGCATACACGCCGCTACCGATACCGAATACGACTGGGGATGGTACAATCACCTCGCCGGCGCCTACTTCCAGAGCCACCCGCCAGGCGTACACCCCGCCACCATTCACATCATTGATAAAAACTTCGAAGCCACTAAAGGGCTTCCCGAAGACTGGAAACATACCGACGAATGGTACAATTTCAAAAAAGTAGACACCACCACACATGTGCTGATGAAAGTGGATGAAACCACCTACGAAGGCGGTAACATGCACAACAACCATCCCGTGAGCTGGTATCATGAATACGACGGCGGCCGCGCTTTCTACACAGCGCTGGGCCATACAGAAGAATGCTATACCGATAGCCTCTTCCTCAAACATATCCTCGGTGGTATCAAATATGCCATCGGCGATAACCGCGTGCTCGACTACAGCGCAGCCACTACGCTGAGAGTGCCTGCGGAAGACCGTTTCACGAAAACGGTGCTCACCTCCGGCCAGTTCTTTGAACCAACAGAAATGACCATCCTTCCCAACCTCGATATCCTCGTGGCGCAACGCCGCGGCGAATTGATGTTGTACAAACAAGCCACCAAGTCATTATCGCAGGTGGGATTCCTGAAAGTATATTTCAAAACAGAAGTGCCCAACGTCAATGCTGAAGAGGGTTTCCTCGGTATGGCCGCTGATCCGGATTATAAAGACAATCACTATGTGTTCCTGTTCTATTCTCCCGCAGATACTTCTGTAAACAGGTTATCCCGCTTTAAATTCGAGAACGACAAACTGGATATGTCTTCAGAAAAAATAGTGCTGCAATTTTATTCTCAACGTAATATCTGCTGTCATACCGGCGGCTCTATTGCTTTCGGACCAGATAAGCTGTTGTACCTCTCTACTGGCGACAATACCACACCTTTCGACGAGCCCGGGCAGAAATATGTGAGCAAAGGCTATGGTCCTACCGATGACCGCCCCGGCCACCTGCAATATGATGGTCGCCGTACTTCCTCCAACACCAATGATCTCCGCGGAAAGATACTGCGCATCAAAGTAGAAGCTGATGGCAGCTACACCATTCCAGACGGCAACCTGTTCCCGAAAGGCACCAAGGATACCAAACCCGAAATATTTGCGATGGGTACGCGTAATCCATACCGTATTTCTGTAGATAGAAAAACAGGATATGTATATTGGGGAGAAGTGGGGCCAGATGCCAACAACGACGATTCCCTGCGCGGACCACGAGGTTATGATGAAGTGAACCAGGCCAAGAAGCCCGGCTATTACGGCTATCCGCTGTTCATCGCCGACAACAAACCTTATCGCGCCTATAACTACGAAACCGGCGAAAGCGGTCCGTATTATGATCCCGCGAAGCCCATCAACAATTCGCGCAACAACACCGGTCTGAAACAATTGCCGCCCGCAGTGCCGGCCTTCATCTGGTATCCTTATGGCAAATCAGACGAGTTCCCGATCGTAGGCAGCGGCGGCCGCAATGCAGAGGCAGGGCCGGTTTACTACAGCGAATACTATCCGAAAGAAACCCGTTTCCCGGATTATTATAACGGCAAACTGTTCATCTACGACTGGATGCGTGGCTGGATCATGGCGGTTACCATGGACAAAGATGCGAACTTCTCCAAGATGGAACGCTTTATGCCCAGCACTAAACTTAATGCGCCTATCGATATGGAAATGGGCCCCGATGGCCGTTTGTATGTACTCGAATATGGTAACGGCTGGTTCAGCAAAAACATAGACGCCGCTCTTTCCCGCATTGATTATAATGGCGGCAACCGCGCGCCCAAAGCCAATATCCACGTAAATCAACTCACCGGCGGCCTGCCCTTCAAAGTAAAACTGAGCGCCGAAGGTTCTGTTGACCCTGATGGCGACAAGCTCACCTACCTCTGGTATTTTGGCAATGGCAGCAAGAAAGAAACCACCACGCCACAGGTAGAATACACCTACACTACCGCTGGTGAATACACGGTGTCTGTAGAAGTGAGCGACGATAAAGGACTGAAAACACGCAGCCAGGAAATTACGCTGTATGCCGGCAATGAAACGCCGCAGGTAAAAATTGATATCAGCGGCAACCAGATGTTTTATTTCCCGGGGAAACAAGTTCGTTATGCCGTTACCGTTAGTGACAAGGAAGATGGTAACAGCGCCGATGGCAAACTGGATGTGAACAACATCTTCGTAAAGGCAGACTACGTGCAGGGTACAGACAAAGCCGCCGTACCGCAGCAAGGCCACCAGATCATCACCGGCGCCATTGCAGGAAAGAATATCATGGAAACCTCCGATTGTAAAACCTGTCATAAGCCGGATGAAAAATCCATCGGGCCTTCTTTCAAACAAGTAGCGGAAAAATATAAGAATGATCCTTCTGCTCCGGAAACGCTGGCCAAAAAGATCATCAATGGTGGTGGCGGTGTTTGGGGAGAAACGGCAATGTCGGCTCATCCTACCTTGTCTATGGGCGAGGCGCGCCAGCTGGTAGAATACATTTACTCCATTGGCGGCGCCACGGCGAAAGTGCCTTCCCTGCCGATTAGCGGCTCGCTGAATCCTACCCTGGGCAACGAGTTGAAAGATAATGGCGTGCTGTACTTACTTGCCAGCTATACCGATAAGGGTGGTCCGGGCATCAAGCCGATCACAGGCACTGCAACAATAGAATTGCATAATCCCAAGCTGCCGGCGGCGGTCTATGCCAAAGCTGATGGCGTAGCTGTGTTTGATGCCAATGGCATGAAATTCCTGATACCCGCCACTGCCGAAGGCTGGGTGGCCTATAAGAAACTCGACCTTACCGATGTAAGTGGCATTGAAGTGATGTACATGGTGCAGGAACCGCAAGAGCAGGGCTATGTGCTGGAAGCCTTCCTCGACAATGCCGAAGGCGCCAAACTCGGCGAAGTAACCATCGGTCCGGGAGCCGCGCCCAAAGCGCCTAACCTGGCATCGATCAATTTCTCTCCCATCACAGATGGTAAACAACATGCACTCTATTTCAAGTTCAAGGCCACATCGCCTGAACAGAAAGTAGGGCTGGGCATTGTATCGTTTACACTGAAATAGTTGATTATTTAGCTATTTTTTATTTTGATATTTTGATATTTAGCCTCCGGGAAAACATTCCTGGAGGCTAAATATCAAAATATCAAAATAATAAAATAGCTAAATATTACGGCTCATCAACAAGGCAAGGCGCTACGTTATAATCTGTGAGGATAGTGCTCACTGAGCCGTCCGGGAATAAATAGTGATACACACATTTATATCTTCCATCAGGAAGACGTGTGCTGGAAGTATTCACCCTCCTGCCAATTACGCATTGCCCATTGATGCATTTTCTGTCAACATCATAACAATTGGTACAATCCCTCGCGGGCTTGGTGGCATAGGCCTCTTTACCTGCGTAAACAACGAGCAGCACCAAACATGCTACCAGGGCGGCCTGGGCACAAACAATCAACTTTCTCATAAAGGTGGATTTTCAGGTTAAACAATACCTGAATTTAAATAAAACAACACACCTCCCTCTTTTTATTTTAACGAAATTTATCGTGTCTTAAAACAAAAAAGGCTGCCCTTCCGGGCAACCTCTTTGTTGACGATTGATTCACTGTTGCTATTTTTTTGGTTTCGCTCCCATCAGGAATGTGAGCGTGCCGCCGTTCATAATCTCGCTGTGAGTAAGGTATAGCCGGTTCAATGGCGTACCATTCAACAACACCTGCTGTACATATATATGCTTGTCGCTTTGATTTTTTACGTCCACAATGAAGGTATGTCCATTCTCCAATTGCAGCGTAGCCTTGTCTACAGCCGGGCTGCCCAGCGCATACCGGTCAGAGCCGGGACATACGGGATAGAAGCCCAGTGAAGAGAAAATATACCAGGCGCTCATTTGTCCGCAATCATCATTTCCACCGAGGCCATCAGGACCAGGGTGATACATCTTCTTCAGGATCATACGTACGCGCTCCTGTGTTTTCCAGGGCTGACCAGTGTTGTTGTAGAGATATACCACATGATGCGAAGGCTCATTCCCATGCACGTAATTGCCGATGATGCCATCTCTCGTAATATCTTCCGTTTCTGCAAAATATTTATCCGGCAACTCCATGGTGAATAAAGAATCGAGATGTTGCGCAAACTGTTTCTTGCCTCCCATCATCGCTACCATATCATCCGGATATTGTGGCACATACAAACTGTAATTCCAGGCATTACCTTCGATAAAGCCCTGGTCGTGGGTTTGAAGCGCATCGAAATCTTTTTTGAAGGTACCGTCGCTCAGCTTGGGCCGCATAAAGCCGGTAGTGGCATCATATACATTTTTGTAGTTCAGCGAACGTTTGATAAACTCTTCATAGATATCATTCCGGCCAAGTTTTTTGGCCACTTGCGCAATACACCAGTCATCATAAGCGTACTCCAATGTTTTGGAAACGGAAGAACCGTTTTTATCTTCCGGCACATAGCCGCCATCAATGTAATAGCCGAGGCCGTCGTAGTTGCGGTGACGGGCAGTGGTAACGCAGGCATCAAGGGCTTTATTAACATCAAAAGGCGTGTTGCCTTTCATGATCGCATCGGCGATCACGGCCACGCTGTGGTAGCCGATCATGCACCAGTTTTCATTGGCATAATGCGCCCATACCGGCAGCATATGCTGTGCGCTCTGATCAAAATGATGGAGCATCGACTGTATCATATCCGCGTTTCGCGCCGGCTGCACCACATTGAACAAGGGGTGCAGCGCGCGATAGGTATCCCATAAAGAAAAGGTAGTATAGTTCGTATATCCTTTGGCGTTATGAATGTTCATATCCAGCCCGCGATAATTGCCATCCACATCCATATAAGTAGTAGGATTGATGAAAGCATGGTACATAGCGGTGTAGAAGTTCTCTTTCTCTTCTTTACTGGATGATTCGATGTGTATCTTGTTGAGCTCTTTTGTCCAGAGGGCCTGCGCATCGCGCTTTACCTGTTCGAAGTTCCAGCCGGGAATTTCTACGGCGAGGTTCTTTAATGCGCCTTCCGTGCTTACGGGCGACAATGCAAATTTGATCTGCACCTTTTCACCGGGTTTGGTATCGAAATCGAACCAGGCGCGTATCTGTTTGCCGGCCATCTCCGGGAAATCCTTTGTTTGGTCGAACTTACGCCAGAAACCTTTGTACACATCTTTGGCGTAGTTCTGATGGCCGTAATGCCTGATCGGTTTGGAGAATACCATTGCGAAGTATTCAATTCTCGTACGTGCCCAACCGTTAGTTTGCCGGAAACCCGTTACCAGCGTATCATTCTCCACGCGGATAAAAGACCAGACATTTTTATTTTCATAATTGTAGATGCCGGCCATCATATCCAGGATGATATGTGCCTGCCCGGTACCGGGGAAGGTATACTGATGAAAGCCCACACGGTTGCTGGCGGTCAGCTCTGCAAGGATGTTATCATCTTCCAGCTTCACCTTATAATATCCTGGTTCCGCCACTTCTGTACTATGTGAAAACACAGAGCGGTAGCCATTCTCCGGATGATCCGCCGTACCAGGATTGAGTTGCAGTTTGCCCACGGTAGGCATGATGAGGAAATCGCCCAGGTCGGAATGACCGGTACCGCTGAAATGCGTATGACTGAAACCCACGATGGTTTTATCTTCATATTGATAGCCAGCGCAGTACTTATACACATCCGGATTGTATTTGCCATTCATTTCGTAGGGGATCGTATCAGTATCAGGGCTGAGCTGCACCATGCCGAAAGGCACAGTAGCACCGGGATACGTATGACCCATGCGTTGCGTACCGGTGATCGGTTTTACATATTGCAATACATTTTCCTGTGCAGAAGCAGCATGTAAGGCAAATAAGAGAACAGGCAGCAATACCTTTTTCATGTTGAATGTTTTTTGTTTTATTTCACGCAGAGCAGCGTAAGGAGCAAAGCTGCAAAGGGCGCACTTGCTTATTTTATCTGCGCGCTTCGCGCGCTCTTGGCTGCTTTGCTCCTTACGCTGCTTTGCGTGAAAAATTACATCCCGAAGAATCGGGATGAATCATTTACAGTGAACAATGAAATCGTTTAGAGACCATTTCTATGCCGTTATTTATTGGCTGTTGAATAAGAATACGGATAGGCCGCAGGCTGTGTGCCTCTTGTCTTTTCAGGGGTAGCGCCCATTTTGAAAACAAGTGATCCTCCTTTTTGCAGATCATCGTGGCCGATCCAGTTTTTCGTATATGCCTGACCGTTAAGCGCTGCACTTTGCACATACAGGTTTTTATCGCTATTGCCAGGTGCAGAGATCACCATCTTCTTACCATCTTCCATCGTGAGAGTGAGTTTGGAGAAGAGCGGCGTGCCGAGCACATATTGCTGCGTACCCGGACAAACAGGATAGAAGCCCATCGCTGAAAACACATACCAGGCGGAAGTTTGGCCATTATCTTCATCACCGCAATAACCATCAGGTGTAGCTTTGTACAATTTCTCCATTACCTGGCGCACCCAGTATTGTGTTTTCCAGGGTTGGCCGGCATAGTTATAAAGATAGATCATGTGCTGGATGGGCTGATTGCCGTGCGCATACTGGCCCATGTTCATGATCTGCATTTCACGGATCTCGTGGATCACGGTGCCATAGTAGCTTTCATCGAATACGGGTGGCATATTGAAAACCGAATCCAGCATCTTCACAAACTGGTCTTTGCCTCCCATCAGGTCAGACAGCGCATTAATATCGTGGAATACAGACCAGGTATAGTGCCAGGCGTTGCCTTCTGTGAAGGCATCGCCCCATTTGAAGGGGTTGAAAGGTGTGGCGAATTTGCCGTCTTTATTTTTACCTCGCATCAGTTTTGTTTCCGGATCGAAGAGATTGCGGAAATTCTGGGAGCGTTTGGTAAAGCGCTCGATCTCTGCCTGCGGGCGTTTCAGGGCTTTGGCCAGCTGGAGGATGGTGAAATCATCATAGGCATATTCCAGTGTACGGGCGGCATTTTCGTTGATGTTCACATCGTAGGGAATATAGCCTAAGGTGTTATAGTATTTTACGCCGAGGCGGCCTACAGAGCTGAGCGGGCCTTCGTTTTCTGTATTTTTCAGGATGGCTTCGTAGAGCGTGTTGATATCATACCCGCGGATGCCTTTCAGGTAAGCATCGGCAATGAGGGAGGCGGAGTTGGAACCTACCATGCAATCGCGATGGCCGGGGCTGGCCCATTCCGGCAGCCAGCCGCTTTCTTTATAGGCGTTGGCCAGTCCTTCCATGATGTGTGCGCTGAGCTTGGGATACATCAGTGTAAAGAAAGGATGTACGGCACGGAAGGTGTCCCAGAAGCCATTGTCGGTGAACATATAGCCGGGCAGGGTTTGTCCGTTATAAGGGCTGTAATGTACCACTTCATTTTTAGCATTCAGCTCATAGAACTTGCGCGGGAAGAGCAATACACGGTACAGTGAAGAATAGAAGGTGCGCACTTGTTCGGGCGAGCCGCCTTCTATGGCAAGACGGCCAAGCTCTTTGTTCCATATATCTTTTGCTTTCTGACGGGTGACATCAAAAGCATCGTTGCCGATTTCGCGTTGCAGGTTCAGTTCTGCCTGTTCAAAGCTGATGAAAGAGGAAGCGGTTTTGATGGTTACCTTTTCACCTTTCGCGGTGCGGAAGCCTACTACGGCGCCGCTGTGGTCGGCCTGCTCTTCCAGTTTGTTGAGCGACAGCACCGAGTCGTGCCAGGTGCGGGCTACCGTGAATGGTTTATCAAAATAGATGACGAAATAATTTTTAAAGTTAGATGGTACGCCGCCACTGTTTTTAGTGGTGTAGCCGATGATCTTTTTTTCCTGCGGGATGATCTTGATATAAGAGCCTTTATCGAAAGCGTCTACCACGAGGAAGGCGCTGTCGGTGGCGGGATAGGTGAAACGCAGTTGTGCGGCCCTTTCCGTGGGAGTGATCTCGGTGGTCACATCCGGATCGGCGAGGTATACGCTGTAATAGTAAGGTTTCGCTGTTTCTGATTTATGGGAGAACCAGCTGGCGCGCGCATTTTGATTATATTTCACGTTGCCTGTTACGGGCATTACAGCAAACTGGCCATAGTCGTTGATCCAGGGAGAAGGTTGGTGCGTTTGTTTGAAGCCTCTGATCTTGTCGGCGGTGTACTGATATGCCCATCCGTTGCCCATTACATTTGTCTGTGACATCCAGCAATTCATGCCCCAGGGGAGGGCGATGGCGGGATAGGTGTTACCGTTCGATAAACTCACTTTAGAATCCGTGCCCATCAGGGTGTTCACCCATTCCACCGGTTCGGTGACCTTATTAACGGTTTGTGCCTGGGCGGCATGCAAACCTAATAAAGCGGCTGCTAACAATCCAACTTTTTTCATACTTGCTTTTATAATGGAAAACTTTTTACAAAATCGATTTAGCATAGGTATCTAAAAAAAAGATTCTTGAGAATCCTTCTATTACTATCTCTCACTAAGCCTGGAATTAAAAGTATAAATATTTTCTGATCATTTGTCAATATTCCGGAAATTTTTTCCGGGGAGAGCTGCTCAGGCAGATCCCCGGATAATAAAGCGGCCGGGAAGGGCCACCTGCGTGCTTTTGGCGGGCCCGCGGCGTTTGTCCAGCTGGTGCATCAGCAGTTCTATCGCGGTGCGGGCGATCCCTTCTATGGGTTGTTCGATCACCGAAATACCGGGAGGGTACAGGCGGAAGATATCATGGTCGTCGAAACAGATCACCGACAGGTCCTGCGGCATGCGCAGCCCGAGATGGCCGATAGCTTCCAGTCCGAGGATACCGAGATAGTTGGTAGCGAAAAAGATCGCATCTATTTCGGGATTGTTTTCGATAAAGGCTTGCAGCTCTTTCAATGAATCTTCGCGCTGGCGGTGGTATTGCAGCTGATGAACGAATTTCTTTTTATAGGGGATATGATGTTTTTTGAGGGCGCTCGTATAGCCGCGCAGACGCTCGTCCAGCTGGATGAGCTTCACATCTACCGTTACAAAAGCGATCTTGTTAAATCCTTTTTTGATCAGGTGTTCCATGCCCTGCATCACGCCATTGAAATTATCGACAAGCACATAAGGCGCTTTAATGGCTGGAAAGTAGCTATCCATCAGCACAACGGGCTTGTGCTGGTTAACGAGTTGTTGTATCTCCTTTTCCATACCTGGAGCGGGCGTGATCAGGTAACCGTCTACCATCTGGCGCCCCAGCATGCGTATCAGTTCTCCTCCTTTCTGAGCATTGTTTTCCGTGCTGCAATACACCACGTTGTAGCCCATCTTCTCTGCTTCCGTTTCGATGGTCTTGGCAAGACTGGCGAAAAAGCTGCCCGAAATACTTTCTACGATGAGGCCTAAAGTTTTCGATTGGCCGGTGCGCAGGTTCACTGCCACACGATGGGGTTCGTAGCCGGATTTCTCCACTACCTGCATGATCTTCGCGGATACCTCATCGCGGATGCGCATCTGCTTTCCCTTGCCATTCAGCACGAACGATACCGTGGAAGGCGCTACCCCGGCCATTTTAGCCACATCTTTGAGGGTCAGTCTCTTCATGTTCCTGAAAGTGATTTGATTGATTTCACTGCATACCGTGACACGTGCATATGTTGCCATTTCCCGGAATTACTCCGGTATGCTGCGGCGAAAATTACCAAAATAAAGGGAAATAACTGCTAAACCCCTGTTAAAATGCGTATATTGAGCCATAGCTGGATAATAATGAGAGATGAGCGTTCGTTATCGTAGTTTAAACCGGCGATTTCATGCCATGTAACAACTGGTAGTACTGGAGCAGCCAACTTACACTGTAATATTATGAAGCAACTTTTGCAACTTTCGGACCCTGTGTATGTGAAACCAGAACAGGAATCAGTCATGGATCGTTTTTTCAAGCGCTTTATCAAAGATGAACGCGATCTTCCGTTTGTGTACCTGACATTAAGGATCACCTTTACCTTATGGCCTTTGGCAATATTGCTGTACCTGCCCAATGTGAACGGATGGATATGGTGGATAGCCGCTATCGCTTACCAGTACTTTAATAATGTGGTATTCAAAGGTCCTTTTGGTTTGATGCTGCATTGCACCAGTCACCGCGTTTTCTTTGACCGCAAGTACCAGCTGCTCAACCACTACCTCCCCTGGGTGATCGGCCCATTATTCGGGCAAACGCCGGAGACGTATTACAGTCATCATATCGGGATGCACCATCCCGAAAATAATATGCCGGAAGATGAAAGCTCCACAATGTCGTACCAGCGTGATTCACTGCGTGGCTTCCTGCATTACCTGGGCAGTTTCATTTTTGCCGGTATCTATCACCTGGCGATGTATTTCGTGCGCAAGAAGCGGAAGCGTTTGCTCATGCGCTCTGTACGTGGCGAGCTCCTGTTCATTGCAGGTTGCATCGGGTTGTCGTTCATCAACTTCCCCGCTACTTTCGTGGTTTTCATTCTCCCCTTCATCATCTCCCGTATTATTATGATGGTGGGCAACTGGGCGCAACATGCGTTCATCTCCGCTGAAGCGCCGGAAAATCCGTACATGAACAGCATCACCTGTATCAATACAAAATATAACCACAAGTGCTGGAATGATGGCTATCATATCAGCCACCACATAAAACCGTCTATGCACTGGACCGAGCACCCGGTATTTTTCCGCAACACCTTGCAAGAGTATGTAAATAATGACGCCATTGTATTCGACGGTATCCACTTCCTGCACGTATGGCTATGGCTGATGTCTAAACGCTATGACCTGCTGGCCAAACATTTTGTGGATATCGGGAATAAATTTTCTTCCGATGCAGAAATCATTTCTTTCCTGAAAAAGAGAACACAGCGTATAGCCGTGGCGCCGGAACCCTCGCTGGCAGCGGCGTAACATAATTGAAATAAAGGGCAGCCAGATTGGCTGCCCTTTATTTTTAACATCGTAAAATCGGATCAAATCAGCCACCACACTACATTTCGAACGATCTCGCTGAAAGTTATGTGATATTATCTTAATGAATATGCTTATTCATAACAATAAGTAACTAAATTTGCGCTCTAACTTTTTTTATTAAAGTAAAAAATATGCGTACTGTTACACTGAAAAGGGTTGTGGTTACCGGCCTGGGAGCACTAACTCCTATCGGGAATGATGTAAATACTTTTTGGAGCAACTTGAAGGCTGGCGTAAGTGGCGCTGGTCCGATCACCAAGTTCGACACAACTGAATTCAAGACCAAGTTTGCCTGTGAAGTGAAGGATTTTGATGTGGAGAAATACATGGAGAAGAAAGAAGCCCGCAAAATGGACAACTTCACGCAGTATGCCATGGCAGCGGCGCATGAAGCGGTGATAGATGCCGGCCTCGACAAGGAAAGAATTGACAAAACAAAAATAGGCGTGATCTGGGCTTCCGGCAACGGTGGCATGCTCACCTTCGAAGAACAGATCGTGGAATTTACACAGAGCAACTTTGTGCCTAAATTCAACCCTTTCTTTATTCCGAAACTGATCTCTGACATCGCTGCCGGACAGATAGCGATGAAATACGGTTTCATGGGTATCAACTTCTGTACAGTTTCTGCCTGCGCTTCTTCCAGCAGCGCACTGGTGGACGCTTTCAACTACATCCGCCTGGGCAAAGCCAACGTAATTGTGGCCGGCGGCTCCGAAGCTCCGGTTACCCGTGCGGGCATCGCCGGCTTCAACGCCCTCAAAGCATTGTCTACCCGCAATGATGATCCGTCTACCGCTTCCCGTCCTTTCGATGCTGACCGTGATGGTTTTGTAATGGGCGAAGGCGCTGGCGCTATCATCCTCGAAGAATATGAGCACGCTGTAAAAAGAGGTGCTACCATCTATGGTGAAATGATCGGCGGCGCCATGACCTGCGACGCCTATCACCTCACCGCTACCCATCCGGAAGGCCTCGGCGCCAGACTCGGTATGGAGCAGGCACTGGAAGATGCCGGCATCACTACTGCCGATGTGGATTACATCAACACCCACACCACCTCCACACCTGTTGGCGATATCAGCGAACTGAAAGCCATCGTAACCGCCTTCGGCGAACATGCGGAAAAACTCAATATCAGCGGCACCAAATCCATGACAGGCCACCTGCTGGGCGCTGCCGGCGCTATTGAAGCCATCGCCTGTATTAAAGCAACCCAGGAAGATATCGTTCCGCCAACTATCAATACCAAAGAACTCGGCGAAGGTATCCCCACCAACCTGAACCTCACCCTCGGCAAAGCACAGCAACGTCCGGTGAACATCGCCATGAGCAACACTTTCGGCTTCGGCGGCCACAACGCCATCGTCGTGTTCAAAAAATATAAAGCATAAGGTTATAATTGCTATTTATAAAATTACGGCCCTCACGATATCGTGAGGGCCGTAATTTTTAATCCGTAATTCGTAATTTAGTAGCTTAATTCCTGTTCACCGTTCACCTGTTTCTCAAGATGCTGCTAACCTGGAAACTATTCATTTAACACGTGAACGTAGCTAGTGGACTGTAAAGACTTATGGCAAAGAAAAAAGAGAATGTACCCGTTGTTGCAGCAGAAACGCTTCCGGCAGACGATCAGATCGCTGTATTTGGCGCCAGGGAGCATAACCTGAAAAACCTGGACCTGCAATTACCTAAGAATAAACTGGTGGTAATTACCGGTATCAGCGGCAGCGGCAAATCATCGCTGGCATTCGATACCATCTACGCGGAAGGCCAGCGCCGCTATATGGAAAGCTTTTCCGCCTACGCGCGCCAGTTCATCGGCGATATGGAAAGGCCCGACGTGGACAAGATCACCGGACTATCTCCCGTCATCTCCATCGAACAAAAAACTACCAACAAAAATCCACGGTCTACCGTTGGCACCATCACGGAGATATACGATTTCCTCCGCTTGCTATATGCGCGCATAGGTATCGCCTACTCCTACAATACCAACAAGCGCATGACGCGCTTCTCGGAAGAAGAGATCATCGAACATCTCTTCAAACATTACAACAAGAAAAAACTTGTGGTGCTCGCGCCGCTTATCCGCGGCCGTAAAGGGCATTACCGCGAACTCTTCGAACAGGTCCGCAAACAGGGATATCTCAAAGTTCGTGTAGACGGCGAGATACTCGACCTGAAAGAAAGAATGCAGGTAGATCGTTACAAGATACACGATATTGAACTGGTGATAGACCGCATACAGGTGCAGGAAGATGCCCGCGTGCGCATCAGCCAGAGCGTCCAGAAAGCCCTCACCATGGGCAAAGGGCTGCTCTTCATTATGGATAACGACAGCGGAAAGATCAGCCAGTACAGTAAACAGTTGATGTGTGAAGATACCGGCCTGTCGTACGAAGAGCCATCGCCCAATACCTTCTCCTTCAACTCTCCCTATGGCGCCTGCCCGCGATGCAAGGGCCTTGGCACCATCTACCAGATCGATATGGATGAAGTGATCCCCGATTACAGCGTATCCCTCAACGATGGCGGCCTTAAACCACTTGGAGAAGCCCGCGATACCTTCACCTTCAAACAGGTACAGCAACTCTCGAAGAAATATAAATTCTCCCTTACCGCGCCCATCTCCGATATCCCTCAGAAAGCCCTCAACATGCTCCTCTTCGGCGACGAGAACGGCAAACTGGAAGTGGATATGGATTTCTCCGATAGCAATGGCAATGGTGAAACGCCATCCGCCGAATATGAGGGCGTAGTGAATATGGTGCGCCGCTATTTCAACGACAGCTCTTCCGACTACGTCCGCAGCTGGGCCGAAGGTTTCATGAAACTCAGCACCTGCCCGGAATGTAACGGCGCCCGCCTGAAAAAAGAAAGCCTCTTCTTCAAAGTAGATGAGAAGAACATCGCGGAACTGGGCAATATGGACCTCGACAAACTGTTCCAATGGTTCAGCCACATCGAAGACCGTCTTGAAAATAAACAGAATGTTATTGCGAAAGATATCCTGAAAGAAATCCGCGAACGCCTGGGATTCCTGCTCAACGTGGGTTTGAACTACCTCACCCTGAACAGGCCTACCCGCACGCTCAGCGGCGGCGAATCGCAACGTATCCGCCTCGCCACGCAGATCGGCTCACAGCTGATGGGCATTACGTATATCCTTGATGAGCCCAGCATCGGGCTGCATCAGCGCGACAATATGCAACTCATCGATGCGCTGCGCAACCTGAAAGAGATGGGTAATACCGTGATCGTAGTGGAGCACGACAAAGACATCATGCTGCATGCAGATCATCTCGTGGATATCGGCCCTGGCGCCGGTATTCACGGCGGCCAGATCATCGGGCAGGGTACTCCTGAAGAAATACTGAAACTCAATACACCCACAGCGGGCTATCTCAATGGCCAGCGCGCCATGGAAATACCAGCCGAACGCCGCAAAGGCAATGGCAACTTCCTTGAGCTGAAAGGCGCCACCGGCAACAATCTGAAGAATGTGAGCATCAAACTGCCGCTCGGCACCTTCATTTGCGTGACCGGCGTTTCCGGCAGTGGCAAGTCTACGCTGATCAACGAAACACTGTATCCGATCCTTTCCAAACACGCCTACGATTCCAAACTGGTGCCGATGCCCTACAAAAGCATCAAAGGCCTGGAGCATATCGACAAGGTGATAGAGATCGATCAATCGCCCATCGGCCGTACGCCGCGCAGCAATCCGGCTACTTACTGTGGCTTCTTTACGGATATCCGCACCCTGTTTGCACAGGTGCCGGAAGCCAAGATCCGCGGCTACAACGCAGGCCGCTTTTCTTTCAACGTAAAAACCGGCCGCTGTGATGTTTGTGAAGGTGGTGGTATGCGCGTGATCGAAATGAACTTCCTGCCGGACGTATATGTGCACTGCGAAAAATGTAATGGCCGCCGTTACAATCGTGAAACGCTGGAAATACGCTACAAAGGCAAATCTATCTCCGATGTATTGGATATGACGGTAGATGAAGCCGTAGAATTTTTTCAACCGGTACCTTGGATCTACCGCAAGATCAAAACCTTGCAGGAAGTGGGTTTGGGATATATCACCCTGGGACAGTCGGCCGTAACGCTGAGCGGTGGCGAAGCGCAGCGTGTGAAACTGGCCACGGAGCTGTCTAAAAAAGATACCGGTAAAACCATCTATATACTCGATGAACCTACTACAGGTCTGCATTTCCAGGATATTCAACTGTTGATGAACGTACTGGGTAAATTGGTGGACCGTGGCAATACTGTACTGGTCATAGAGCATAACCTGGATGTGATCAAGATGGCGGATTACATCGTGGACCTCGGCCCTGAAGGCGGCGGAGGCGGCGGCACCATCCTTTGCACAGGCACGCCGGAACAGGTGAGCGCCTGCAAGGATAGCCATACCGCCCGATTCCTCAAAAAGGAGCTGGGAATTTAATATATTGCCAACCGAAACCAAGGCATGAAAAGCATTTATCAGATACTTCTTAGCGTGGCATTGCTGGCAGGCTTTATTGCCTGTGAGAATGAAACCAAGGTATGCGACCAGACGCTGCGTACCGATACACATATCGTTTTCCGGCGCGACAGTCTCGGGAAAGTGTGGGATACCACCATGCCCAAAGTGACCACCCTGGCGCTTAACAGGGATACCATCCTGAAAGTGCAGCGTACCAGCGCTATCTTTCTGCCACTGTCGCCCATAGCTGATACGGCCCGTTTTGTGGTGAAAGTGGATTCCGCCCTCGTGGCCGACACACTAACGTTCAGGTATAAACGCCAACCGCATTTCATCTCACCGGGATGCGGTTTCGGCACCTATTTTATGCTCGACACCGTCATCTCCACCCGGCATACAGTGGACTCGGTACAAATTCTTCAAAAGTCAGTAACAAGCAGTAATGACACGCATCTTTATCTATACTTTTTTACTGAGTAGCCTGCTCGGACTCAGCGCCAGGGCACAGGTAAAACCTGTTGCCCCCGCCGCCAGGCCGGCAGACACCTCACACCCGAAGGTGCCGGTTGTTGTGCCTGTAAAAGACAGTTCCTGGTATATCCCCGGTGGATTGCGTATAGGCGTAGACGTTAGTCGCGTTGTGAACGCCATCTTCTATCCTTACCGGAAAGAAATAACGGTAGTAGCCGACGCACGCCTCAATCCCAGGCTATATGCCGCTTTCGAAGGCGGATACGCCACCACGCCCTACAGCGATAGCAGCTACACCTATAAAGGTAATGGCGCTTTCGTAACCCTCGGCATCGACTACAATTTTCTGAAAAGGCAATACCCCTCAGAAAAAAACATGTTCTTCGGCGGCATCCGCTACGGCTTCTCTCATTTCAACTACGAGATACCTACCTATACAATCTCCAACTCTTATTGGGGCGACAAAATCAAAGGCAGCTACCCTAAAACCAATGCCAATGCCCACTGGATTGAACTGGTGCTAGGGCTCAAAACAGAAGTGCTGAAAAACTTTTTCCTCGGCTGGAATATCCGTGAACGCATACTGCTCAACTCCGTAAAAACAGACGAGATCACACCACTCACCATTCCCGGCTTTGGCCGCGGCAACAAGCGTTCTGTGTTTGATGTGCAGTATACAGTGTCATATGTAATACCGTTCTATCGTATCAAAGAGCATTATCACGCACCCGATACCAAGAAGAAGATTCCAAAGCGGTAAATTTTACTCAGGATTATAATGATTAAAAGGATTACCAGGATTTTTTTACAGGATTTATAAAGATTAAAAAAGGATTCGCGAAGATCATTCGAATCGATCTTCGCGAATCCTTTTTTAATCCTGTAAAAAAAATCCTGGTAATCCTTTTAATCATTATAATCCTGAGTAAAACCACCTTCGCGCAGCATCTCGATATGCGGAATGCCATCTTCCAGATAAGTATCGCTTACCTGTTCAAACCCTAAGGATTCATAAAACTTTTGCAAATACTGCTGTGCGCCGATCCGGATGGGCTGCACGCCATATTGCGCTTGCAATACATTAATGGATTGCACCATCAGTGCGCGGCCCGCGCCCTTGCCACGGGCAAAGGGAGCCGTCACCACACGACCGATAGAAGCCTCCTTAAATTTGATGCCCGCCTTGAAAAGACGCGTATAGGCGGCCAGGCGGCCTTCTTCGTCATATCCCAACAAGTGGAGGGCTTTCTGGTCTGAATTATCCATATCCTGATAGGCGCAGTTTTGCTCCACTACAAACACCTCGCTGCGCAAATGCAGGATGGCGTAGAGTTCCGTAACGCTCAATGTTTGAAAATCTTTTGTTTCCCAACGCATAGCAAAAATTTTATTTTCCGATACCAGGGAAGATGGCCTGACTTTCAGCGCCATTGTCCCCAACGGATTGTACACCGAAAAGGTAATTATCTTTTGAATACGGAATGGTCAGTTCTGTAGCGGTGGTGAAGAATTTGCGCTGCCATACCGGGCTGCTGGTTTCACGGATCAGCACATAGTAACCTTTAGGCTTGCCGTTCTGCGGCGCTGTCCAGTAAAGGCGGCTTTTATTGGTCAGCTCTTTTACATCCAGTTTCACGTCTTGCGGCACGGAGGGCGCGCTGGCCAAACTGGCCAGCACCGACAGGTTCAGCGCTGTGTTCTTGCGGAGATATTCAAAGTCCATGAACTCGGGCAAGTCGCCGTACTGGATGCCGTTTTCTTTGCGGATATCCTGGTGCTGGTGATCGTAGTTTTCGTACATATCAGTGATGCGTACGGCTGTCATGCCGCGGCGCACAAAGGGCGTGTGATCGCCGCCGCGCAGGAAACGGTCGTTGCGGTAAATGAGCATCACAGTGAGGTTATCCACATAACGCTCGCCGGTTTCTTTGATGTAACGTGCCAGCTGGCGGGCCTTTCCGTCGTTTTCCATGCCCGTCTGGCGGATGAATGCCAGTTGCTTTTCATCAGCGGTGGCGGGAATTCCTTCACTGAACACGCGCACTTTCGTATTGTCGTGCAGGTTAGTTTCGCTGGAAGAATTTTGACCGATCATATCGTTGTTGAGCATGGCATCTACCTGCCAGTTTTCAGCGGCGGCTTTGGCGGCGAGATGATCGGAGCCGTTGAGGCCCTGCTCTTCGCCACTCACGGCTACAAATACAATGGTAGCAGGAAATGCCTGTTTGCTCATCACCCGTACCATTTCGATGAGGGCGGCTACGCCGCTGCCATCGTCATTGGCGCCGGGAGCGGCTATCTCGCGGTTCATTACGTCTGTGGCGCGGCTGTCGAGGTGACCCGTCACTACATAGATGCGTTTATCCTGTGGATCGGCGCCGCGCAGGGTGGCCATTACATTGCCCAGGTTAACGGGAACGTCTATACGTTTACCATCAGGCGGCAGGGTAACGGTATCGAGCATCACGCTGAGACGGCCGCCGGAAGCGGGGATACAGGATTTGAAACGCTCCAGTACCCAATTACGCGCTGCACCGATGCCACGGCGTTTATCCGTTACCGTGCTAAGGGTGCTGCGGGTGCCAAAAGCCACCAGCTGATGAATATAGCGCTCCAGGCTGTCGGCCCGCACCTCGGATACCATACCGGCGATCACCGGATCACGCTGTACCACCTGCTGTGAATAACTATATAATCCCCACCCCAGGAACAGGAGCAAGCAACTGATTTTCTTCATAAGCGTAAACTTTGCTATAAATTTAATAGATGCTTCCAATAATACTACTATTTTTATCCCGACAGATGCATCTTTGACTAACAGGATCATTCATGGAAGCCGCTTACAAACCGTTCCTCTCATTGGAACATATCACCGCCAGGTACCTCGATAAAACACTGCTGGACCAGTTTTCCTGGCAGATTAATAAAGGAGAACAATGGGCCGTAACCGGCCCCAGTGGCGCGGGTAAAACCGCCCTGCTCAATACCCTGCTGGGGAAATTCAATATCATCAACGGCAGCATCCATTATCATTTTTATGAGGAATGGAGAAGCCGGCATACCATCACCGACCCGTATTTCAACTACCGCAACCTGATGGCCATGGTAGGCCACCATCATACTTTCCGGAACCTTTCCAATACCACTACAGACTTCTATTATCAGCAACGCTTCAACAGCATGGATGCCGATAATTCGCCTACCGTGCAGGAATACCTGGATGTGAACACGGTGCCGCCACTGGTGCAGCCGCTACAGATCGCGCCCCTGCTGGAAAAGCGGCTGATCAAACTTTCCAATGGCGAAACCCGCCGCGTCATGATCGCCAAAGCGCTGCTGCAACAGCCGCAGCTGCTGATGCTCGATAATCCCTATATCGGGCTGGATGTGCAGGCCCGCAAGGATTTCAGCGCGATGATCAATGAGATCATCCGCAATGGCGCCACCGTACTGCTGGTCACTTCTCCCGATGAAATACCGGAGCACATCACACATGTGCTCACGCTTGACAACGGCCGTATAACGGGCAAGTATACACGCAATGAGTTTGTACAGCTGCCTTTACCCGCAGCTCCTGAAGTAACCTTGCCGCCCATGGAAGCCGAAAAGATCGCCGCATTGGCTGGAAATCAGTCCACGCCTGCATTTGAGCGCATCATCCATATGGAAGATATACGTATCAAATACGGGGAACACCTGATCCTGGATGGCATCAACTGGACCGTGCTGCCCAATGAAAAATGGGCGCTGCTCGGCCATAACGGCGCTGGCAAATCCACGCTGCTAAGCCTCGTGAATGGCGACAATCCACAGGCATACGCCAACAAGCTGTGGCTGTTCGACCGCCGCCGTGGCACGGGTGAAAGCATCTGGGATATCAAGAAAAAAATAGGCTTCGTATCCCCTGAACTGCATCAGTATTTCGGTTCCCGCGATAACTGCCTGCAAGTGGTATGCTCCGGCTTTACTGATGTTATTGGCAGCACAAGGCCCGCTACTGCTGCACAACAGGCCATCGCCAAAGACTGGATAGAAGTACTCGGCATTGCGGCGCATGCCGCAGATCCCTTCAAGCAGGTGCCGGAAAGCGCACAACGTCTGGCCTTGCTGGCGCGTGCCCTCGTCAAAAATCCGCCGCTGCTCATCTTCGATGAACCCTGCCAGGGCCTTGATGCACAACAGAAATCACACTTCAAACAAGTGATAGAACAACTCTGCCTGCACATGCCCATTACCCTGGTATATGTTACCCACTATGAAGAAGAGCTGCCCAACTGCGTAAATAAATACCTGCGCCTCGCCAAAGGAAAGGTTTTCAGTAAAGATGCATAAGCAGGCAGTGAGCCTTCTTATGCATCTTTACAGGAAATTTCCGACATTCGCCACGTAATAGTTAATCACCATAATCCTCTCCTGATGCACCCAACAAAACGGTTATTCGCTGTAGCTGCTCTATTCGTCTTGATAGCAGCCCTGTCATTGATCAGTGGTTGCCGTACCACACGTAAAGAAATGAATCCCGCATTTGCGAAATACATTGAGGCCTATACTGCCGGCATCATCTCCAAGCAAAGCGCGATCCGTGTACACCTGGCCGGACAGGTAAATGTTACCCACACACAAAATGAACCCCTCGAAAAACAGGTATTCGATTTCTCGCCATCGATAAAAGGGAAATCATATTGGGTAGATGCTACCACCATCGAGTTCAGGCCCGATGAAAACCTGCAACCGGGAAAAACCTACCAGGCTACTTTCAAGCTGGGTAAAGTGATGGACGTTCCCGGCGACCTGAAAGAATTTGATTTTGAATTTAAAGTGATCAAGCCATCTTTCTCCGTGGACCTCTTCGGACTGAAAGCCAGCGATAACAATACGCTGGACCGGATGACCTTCACCGGCGCCTTGTCTACCGCCGACGTGGAAGACCCGCAAGCGATAGAAAAAGTGATCACCGCCACTTATGCCGGCAAATCATTGCCGGTAACCTGGCAACATAACGCTGCCGAACGTACGTCGAAATTTACCGTCGCCAATATTCAAAGGAGCAATGCCGCACGCAACCTCGAGATCAATTGGAAGGGCAGCCCGCTGAAAGTGGACAACGAAGGCAAGAAAACCGTAGAAGTGCCTGCTGTAGGCGATTTCAAGGTACTGGATGTAAAAGCCATGTCCGACCCGGAACAACACCTGCTGGTGCAGTTCTCCGATCCGGTGAGCATGGCGCAAACGCTGGAAGGCCTGATCGGCATCAGCGGACAAACCGACCTGCGCTATACCATCGAAGGCAGTGAAGTGAAAGTATATGCACCGCAACGCCTCGAAGGCAGTTATAATGTACTCATCAACGAAGGCGTGATCAATATCACGGATAAGAAGCTGGGTAAGACTTTCAGCTCCAACGTCAATTTTGAAAATACACAACCTTCTGTGGCTATCCCCGGCAAAGGCGTGATACTACCTGAAAGCAACAAGCTCATGATGCCTTTTGAAGCCGTGAACCTGAACGCGGTGGATGTCACCATCATCAAGATATACGAAAACAATGTACCGCAATACCTGCAACGCAACGACCTCAACGGCGATCAGGAATTACGGCGTGTAGCCAAGCCCGTTGTACAGAAAACCATCCGCCTCGATGTGGATAAATCTGTGAATCTCCATAAAAAGAACCGCTTCTTCCTCGATCTCGATAAACTGCTGCGCACCGAGCCTGGCGCTATTTACCGCGTCACCATTGGCTTCAGGAAAAGCTACGCGATCACCGCCTGTCATACCGCCGATGATAAGAAAGACGAAAAAAATACTGAAGAAGGAGATGATGACAGATATTATGGCGAGAAGATAGATGAAGATGATGGCTTCTGGCAACGCTACGACAGCTATTATCCTTATGCTTACAACTGGAATGAACGCAACGATCCCTGCTCCGGTTCCTACTACAGCAGGGACAGATGGGCATCCCGCAACATCATCTCCTCCAATATAGGCCTGATCGCCAAACGTGGTAACGACAACAGCATGCTGGTAGCCGTTACCGACATCCGCGATACCAAACCCTTGATGGGCGTGGAACTGGAGCTGCTCGACTATCAAAGCCAGGTGATCTTCAAAACCAAAAGTGATGGCGACGGCCTGGCCACCTTCGAGCTGAAACGCAAGCCCTACCTGCTTATCGCGAAGAAAGGCAATGAAAGAGGCTACCTCAAACTCGATGATGGCAGCTCCCTGCCACTCAGCCGCTTTGATGTGAAAGGAGAAGAAGTGCAGAACGGCATCAAAGGATTCCTCTATGGAGAGCGCGGCGTATGGCGCCCCGGCGATTCCGTATACCTCACCTTCATCCTGGAAGATAAAGACAAAAAACTGCCGCCGGACCACCCGGTAACCCTTGAGCTGTATAACCCCAAAGGCCAGCTGTACAAGCGTCTCAACCAACACAGCAGCCTGAATGGTTTCTATAGCTTCGCTACCGCCACACAGCCCGATGATCCTACCGGCAGCTGGGTAGCCAAAGTGAAAGTAGGCGGCGCCACCTTCCAGAAAAATGTGCGCATAGAAACCGTGAAGCCCAACCGCCTGAAAATTAAAATGGACTTTGGTACGCGTACCGCATTGTCTAAAAATGGCGGCGCGCAGGGCACCTTGTCGGCCATGTGGCTCTTCGGCGCTACCGCACAGCATCTCAAGGCCAAGGTCGATATCTCCCTGCAACAACAAAATACCAGCTTCAAAAATTTCAGCGGCTACTCTTTCGATGATCCGGTAACACATTTCGAAGCAGAAAATAAAACCATCTTTGAAGGCCCGCTGAACGATAACGGCGCAGCCCCCGTGAATGCCGACATCCAGCTGGGCAAGCTCGCACCCGGACAGCTCAAAGCTAATTTCGAAGTGAAAGTGTTCGAGCCCGGCGGCGACTTCAGCATCGATCACTTCTCCATGCCTTATAATCCGTTCACCTCCTATGCGGGCCTGCGCATCCCGCAGGGCGACCGCACCACCGGCATGCTCCTCACCGATAAACCACATACCATCGATATCGTAGATGTAGACGACAACGGCAATCTCACCAGCGGTACCAGACAGGTACAGGTAGAGTTGTATAAGATCAAATGGAGATGGTGGTGGGATGATGGCGCAGAAGACGATTATTCCAACTTCACGCAAGACAGCTACAACCAGCTGCTGCGCAAGGAAACCGTGACCCTGCAGAATGGTAAAGGTAAGTGGGACCTGCTCATCAACTACCCCGACTGGGGCCGCTACCTCGTTCGTGTAAAAGACCTTGAAAGTGGCCATACGGCTGGTAAATCTGTGTACATCGACTGGCCCGGATGGGCAGAACGTATGCAGAAAGATAATCCTGCCGAAGCAGCCATGCTGGTATTCACCTCCGATAAACAGCAATACAAAACCGGCGAAGACATCAACCTCACCATCCCCAGCAGCGCAGGCGGCAGAGGGCTGATCAGCATCGAATCCGGTAGCAAGGTGCTCAAAACCTATTGGATCAATACCAAGCAGGGACAAACCACCTTCAAGTTCAAGGCAGAGAAAAACATGGCGCCTAATATATACGTTAACGTTACCCTGCTGCAACCACATGCACAAACGGTCAACGACCTGCCCATCAGGATGTATGGCACCATTCCGGTTTCCATCGAAGATCCGGGCACCATCCTGAAACCCGTGATCAGCATGCCCGACAAGTTGAAGCCTGAAACAGAGGCTGCCATCACCGTCAGCGAAAGCAATGGCAAACCGATGACCTATACCATCGCCATCGTGGATGAAGGCTTGCTGGATCTCACCCGTTTCAAAACGCCCGATCCACATAGCGTTTTCTATGCACGCGAAGCGCTGGGCGTAAAAACATGGGACCTCTTTGACTACGTGATCGGCGCCTGGGGCGCGGATATGGATCGTATCCTCAGCATCGGTGGCGACGAAGGACTGAATAAAAATGCCGGCAGCGCCAAAGCAAACCGCTTCAAACCTGTGGTGAAATATATGGGGCCTTTCTACCTCAAAGGCGGACAAAAACAAACGCATTCCTTCAAGCTGCCGCCTTATATCGGTTCCGTGAAAGCCATGGTGGTAGCGGGCCAGGACGGCGCTTACGGTTTTGCAGAGAAAGCTGTAGCAGTGAAGAAACCGCTGATGCTGCTCACCACAGCGCCACGTGTGCTCGGTCCTTCAGAAACTATCCAGCTGCCGGTGACCGTGTTCGGTCTTGAGCCCAATGTGCGCTCCGCCAACGTAACACTCAGCACCAACGGCCTGCTGGAAGTAGTAGGCGAACGTACCAAAACCGTCACCTTCCCGCAACCAGGCGAGCAACTCGTATACTTCGATGTAAAAGTGAAACCACAGGTAGGTGTGGGCAAACTCAAAGTAGTGGCCACCAGCGGCAAAGAGATCGCCGAAGAAAATGTAGAGATGAACGTACGCAACCCGAACCCCGACATTACTAACGTGATCGAATACACGCTGGAAGGCGGTAAAAGCTGGTCTTCTCCCTACAGTCTTGTAGGCATGGCGGGCACCAATAGCGGCGTGCTGGAAGTATCTACTATCCCCTCACTCAACCTGGGCAAGCGTTTGCAGTTCCTTATCAGTTATCCGCATGGCTGTATTGAACAAACAACATCGGGCGTATTCCCGCAACTGGTGCTGAACCAGCTGATGGACCTGAAAGAATCACAGCTCGCAGAAGTAGACCGTAACGTGAAAGCAGGCATCAACCGCCTGAAGAACTTCCAGACCACTGACGGCGGCTTCAGCTACTGGCCCGGTGAAGGTAACTCCGACGAATGGGGTACCAACTACGGCGGTCATTTCCTGATAGAAGCACAGGCACAAGGTTACACGCTGCCGCCAGGCCTGCTGGATCAGTGGAAAAAATACCAACGCAACAAAGCCGGCGCCTGGGCGCCCAGCACCACTAACTTCTATGGCGGCGATCTCACACAGGCTTACCGCCTCTATCTGCTGGCATTGGCCAAACAACCAGAGCTCGGCGCCATGAACAGGCTGAAGGAATTCAAATATCTATCCATACCCGCCAAATGGCGACTGGCAGCGGCTTACAAGCTTACCGGCCAGCCAGAGGTAGCGAATAGTCTTATCCAGGGCCTTGGCACTGAAGTGAAACCATACACACAATTGGGTGGCACCTTCGGTTCCGACCTGCGCGATAAAGCCATGATCCTCGAAACGCTCACCATCCTTGGGCAGCGCAGTCGCGCCAACGAATTGGTGAAACAAGTAGCAGCGCAACTTTCGCAGGAACAGTGGTACAGCACACAAACCACTGCTTACGCCTTGATCGCCGTCGCCAAATTCTGCGGCAACAACAAAGGTGGCAGCAAGATGAACTTCAGCTACAACCTCAATGGCGTAAAAGGCAATGTGAACGGACAATCCTATGTTACGCAGATACCGGTGAATGTCAACAGTGGCAATGGTAATGTGTCTGTTCAGAACAATGGCCAGAATGTGCTGTACGCGCGCCTCATCCTGAGAGGCCAGCCGGAAGCAGGCCAGGAACCCGCTGCCAGCAACAATCCCGAGGTACTGACCATGCAGGTGGATTACCGTACCCGTGAGGGCAAGCCCCTCGATCCCGCCACCCTCAAACAGGGCAGCGACTTCATGGCCACGGTTACTATTCACAACCCGGGTCGCCGCGGGTATTACGAACAGATGGCATTGTCGCAGATATTCCCATCCGGCTGGGAAATACTCAACACCCGCCTGATGGACAATGACAGTGCCTTCCGTTCATCTCCCGCTACGTATATGGATATCCGTGATGACAGGGTATATACTTATTTCAACATTGAAGAAAATAAAACGCGCACCTATAATGTGTTGCTCAATGCCGCATACCTGGGCCGTTACTATCTTCCAGCCACTTCGGTAGAAGCGATGTATGACAATACCATCCGCGCTTTCCTGCCAGGCAAGTGGGTTGAAGTGGTAAAATAATTACGGATTACGAATTAATAATTACGGCCCGAAGTGTACAAACACTTCGGGCCGTAATTATTAATTCGTAATCCGTAATGGCGTTGTTGAATAACGCTGTCGCCCCGGGCCTTAGCCCGGGGATCATCCAACAACACTATCTGTAATTATCAGACAGTAGCACATTGTAAAGTGGGATAATCGATATATCCTTCGTTACCGCCTTCGTAGAAGGTGCTGGCATCGCCTGTTGCCAGCGGTGCATTAAGCTGGAAGCGTTCCACCAGGTCGGGGTTGGCAATAAAGGGACGGCCGAAAGCGATGAGGTCAGCCAAACCGCTCTGCAAGGCAGCTTCCGCCGATGCTGCTGTATATCCGCCGGCCAGGATCATCAAGTGGCGAAAACGCTTGCGGAAGGCCTGAATAAAGCTGACGGGAACAGGAGGATGGCCATTGCTGGATTGATCGGAGATATGTACATAGAGGATACCCAGTTGCTGTAAGGCATCCGCGAGATAGAGATGTGTAGCCTCTTCTTCTTCATAAGAAGGCTGATCGTTCAAGGTGGCGAAGGGCGATAAACGGATGCCCGTGCGTTCTTTGCCGATGGCCTTCACCACGCCTGCTACTATTTCCAGCAGGAAGCGGCTGCGGTTAATGATACTGCCGCCATACTCGTCTGTTCTATGGTTGGTATGCGGATGCAGGAATTGTTCTATCAGGTATCCGTGCGCAGCGTGTATCTCTACGCCGTCCATACCCGCTTCGATGGCTCGTTCTGCGGCTTTGATAAAAGCGGTTACCAGATTTTTTGTATCAGCCGTGCTCAATTCTTCCGGCACTGACATCGGCACACGCAGATCGCCTGCGATGCGGACTACACCTGCGGCCTGTATCGCGGTAGGCGCCACCAGCGGTAATCCATCGTCGTTGTTCAAGGCATGCCCGATGCGGCCACCATGCACCAGTTGCATGAATATCTTCCCGCCTTTGGCATGTACTTCGTCTGTAACGGCCTTCCAGCCAGCCTTTTGCGCTTCGTTGTAGATACCGGGCGTATGTAATATACCAGTGCCATTAGGGGCAACAACGGTGTTCTCTGTAATGATCAACCCTGCGCTGGCACGTTGTCCGTAATAGATGCGGGTAGCGTCATTGGGGATGCCTGCCGGAGAGCGTCGGCGGCTCATAGGCGCCATTACCACACGGTTACGTAAGCTAAGTCCTGTTGTATGAAAAGGTGCGAGCAATTTTTCTTTGTGATCCATAATTGATAATTTGAGATCAAAATTACTACGGGCCACCACCGTTGAACAGTGACAAAAAAAGGTTTGTTATGTAATTTAAGAGGTTATGGAGCATAAACAACTACACCAGCCTTTCGAGCTATATGTGTCCGATATGGATTGCTGGTATGAACGGCCTTTGGTTTATCATTTCTTCGAGATCGTGCAGATACTTGAAGGAGAGGGTATGCGCACCACCAATAACAACGAGTTCCCTTATCATACGGGCAGCATCTTCCTGTTTACACCGCTGGATTGTCGCGGCTTTGACGTGAAAACGCGTACCCGCTTCTGTTCCATCCGTTTCTCTGAACTCTTTCTGGGTCAATATAAAAGCCCGCAGGACAAAGAGCGTATCTCCCAATGGCTGAAGCAACTGGAACATATCTTCTTCCAGCACAACAGTTTTCAGGAGGTGTTTATCAAGCGGGATGATGACTGCAATATGATCACTTCGCTCATCAACAGTATGATTACGGAATATGAGCACAAGCAAAGCTATCACGAAGAGAACTTGCAACACCTGGTAACCCTGGTGCTCAACATCCTCGCGAGAAATGTATCAGAAGGCGCCGGAGCCGCTACCGCAGCGGAGCCTGGCCCGCTTATCAACAGAATGCTGTTGCATGTTCGTCAGCATATCGCTGATCCGGAAAAGCTGCGTATCGATTATCTCGCCGCGCGCTTTAATCTCTCTGCCAACTATGTTGGAGAATATTTCAGAAAATATACCGGTGAAAGTCTGCAACAATACATCACCCATTACAAAATGAAACTGGTACAGCAGCGGTTGGCGTTCAGCTCGCTCACCGTGAGCCAGATTGCAGGAGAGTTGGGCTTTACAGACGAAAGTCATTTGAGCCGCCAGTTCAGGAAATATAGTGGTGTGAGCCCGGTGGAGTATAGGAAGAGTGCGAAGGCGTTAGTGTAGTTCGTTTTCGAAGAGCTCGTGGAGTTTCTGTTGTAGCAGTTGTTTATCAGGTAATAATGTTTTGTATTCAGAAATGATAGTGGGCGAGAGGCTTCTGTTGAGTGCATATTCCACTACTTCATTATCTTTTTCTTTACATAACAGTATGCCAACGCTCGGGTTCTCATTCTGTAATTTCACGTCTCTGTCGAGTGCTTCCAGGTAGAAATTAAGTTTACCAAGATATTCGGGCATAAAGTCGGTAGCTTTTAACTCAAAAGCCACCAGGCACTGTAATCGGCGGTGGTAGCATATGAGGTCGATGTAGAAATCCTTATTCCCTACCTGTATCCTGAACTCTTCTCCCATAAAGATAAAATCCTTGCCAAGTTCCAGGATGAAAGCTTTGATCTTTTTGACCAAAGCTTTCTGAAGGTCTTTTTCACTATGGGTTTCAGGTAGATTGAGAAATTCAAAAACATAACTGTCTTTGAATCCGTGCGAAAGACTAGCAGGCACCTGCTGTTTGAGCGCTTCCGGCATATGCTGTTTTCCCAACATTACACGTTCAAAAAGGCTGCTTTGAATCTGTCGTTCCAATTCCCTGACCGTATATCCCTCTTTAATACAGAGATGCAAATAAAAGTTTCTTTCTTTTGACTCCTTTATCGACAACAATAACAAATGATGCGACCAGGAAATCTTCACCAATAATGTATTACGAATATCCGTAAATTGTGTCAACAGTGTTGACACAAATATATCCACTTGATTATCAGATGATATATTAAAATTTTCAACTTTATAACTACCTAATTCATTAGTATAAGTCTGATAAAAAAGCCTCATTCTGTAAAGCCCTCGTACATTAAATCCTTTCAATCTGGCATTCTTCTTTGCAATATAATCCGCCAGTTCTTTTACCGTCTTTTCTCCCCAGCAGGCCTGTGCAATTTTCTTGTTGATATACTCACCCACTTGCCAATAAAGGTTGATCAATTCAACATTGATACTTTTGTAAACGTTATGCTGCGTTTGCTGAATATGTGTGAATAACTCCTGAAAATCTCTTTCCGACATAAGTAATGATCATTAAAGGTTAACAATAACTGCAAATGTAAATGTCTGCAAACGCTTATCCCTGTTCATTTTCATTCACTCCACATTCCGCCGCATGTGAATAAGAATGAACAGATCAACGCCCCGCATTCTTTTTTATATACCTTCACCAAAAAATTAATCCTCACAACATTCATGACCCGGCAGAAATTCAAACAGTGGTGTATCAAAAGAAAATGGTGGCTCATCGCGGCCACTGTTTTACTAACAGCTTACTACTTTTGTTTGCCATCGCAATTATTTCCCAACCCTACTTCTTTTGTGCTGGAAGATAATAACGGCGACCTGCTCAATGCCAGCATCGCAAACGATGGCCAGTGGCGGTTTCCGTACAGTGCGCATGTGCCGGAAAAATTTGTAAAATGCATCGTCGCCTATGAAGATAAACGCTTCTGGTATCATTGGGGCGTAGATCCGATGGCCATCGGCCGCGCGGTGAAACAGAACCTCGGCGGCCGCAAAGTGGTGAGTGGCGGCAGTACGCTTACCATGCAGGTCATCCGGCTATCGAGGAATAAGCCGCGTAATATCTGGCAGAAAATGGTGGAAGCCGTATTAGCCACCCGCCTCGAATTTGCCGCCTCTAAAAAAAAGATCATCGCGCTATATGCCGCCAACGCACCTTTCGGCGGCAATGTAGTAGGACTGGAAGCCGCCGCCTGGCGCTACTATGGCCGCAAGGCCGATCAGCTCTCCTGGGGCGAAATGGCCGCGCTGGCCGTACTGCCCAACAGCCCAACCCTCGTACACCCCGGCCGTAACCGGCAAACGCTGATGGCTAAACGAAACCAGTTACTGCGCAAACTGTGGCACAACAAAACCATCGACAGCCTCACCTGTAGTCTCGCCAGCCTGGAACCCTTACCTGATCAGCCTTTGCCGCTGCCGCAATATGCGCCGCATTTGCTCGATAAATTCCGGGCCGACTACCTCCAATCACACAGCGCTGGCGCCACCCGCATCAAATCCACTGTCGA
Source organism: Chitinophaga vietnamensis (assembly GCF_902167635.1). Taxonomy (GTDB): domain Bacteria; phylum Bacteroidota; class Bacteroidia; order Chitinophagales; family Chitinophagaceae; genus Chitinophaga; species Chitinophaga vietnamensis. Next base: position 195,382 of record NZ_CABHMS010000001.1, on the reverse strand, counting down.
TGGCGCCTTACAACGCAACGTTGCCGCCATCGCGGAAAGATATCACAACACCTACAAAGCCAACGGCATCAACAATGCCGCCGTACTGGTGCTCGACGTAGAAACCGGCAACACCCTGGCCTATGTAGGCAACATCTACAACCCCGCAGATACTGAACTGGAAAGCCATGTAGATATCATACAGGCCAGGCGCAGCCCCGGCAGCACCCTCAAGCCGGTACTCTATGCCGCCATGCTCAGCGACGGGCTCATTCTGCCGAATACCCTCATTCCGGATATTCCCACACAGATCGCAGGCTACTCCCCGCAAAACTTTGATCTCGGCTATGATGGCGCCGTGCCCGCATCACGCGCATTGGCGCGGTCGCTCAATATCCCCGCTGTGCGCATGTTACAGCAATACCGCTACGAACGCTTTCATGCCCTCTTGCAAAAAATGGGCATCACCACCCTCAACAAACCGGCAGACCACTACGGCCTCTCGCTCATCCTCGGCGGCGGCGAAACCACGCTGTGGGAGATGTGCGGCATGTATGCCAGTATGGCCCGCACACTGATACATCTCGATCAATACAAAGGGAAATATGACCTGGACGATATTCATCCGCCCAATTATCAACTCAATATCCAGCGGAAATCGCAATATGGGTTGAGTAAGAACGGCGTACTGGATGCAGGCGCCATCTGGTGCGCATTTCAGGCCATGACCGAAGTGATGCGCCCCGGCGAAGAACTGCTGTGGCAACAGTTCTCCTCTACCCAGCGCATTGCCTGGAAAACAGGTACCAGCTTCGGTTTCAGGGATGGATGGGCCATCGGCGTAACGCCGCAATATGTAGTAGGAGTATGGGTAGGCAATGCCGACGGCGAAGGGCGCCCCGGCCTGATAGGCGTATCCACAGCGGCGCCCATCCTGTTCGATGTATTCCGGCAACTGAAACTTGGCAGCTGGTTCACGCCACCCTATTCACTGATGCGCAAAGTAGAAGTATGTACCAAAAGCGGTTTCCGCGCCAGTGAACTCTGTGATGAAAAAGATACTATCTGGGTGCCGGCAGCAGGCATCCGCGCAGGCGTATGCCCCTATCATCAACTGGTACATCTCGATAGAACCGGCCAGTGGCGCGTAACAGAAGCCTGTGAATCACCACAGTTCATGCAACACCGTTCCTGGTTTATATTACCGCCATCACAGGAATTTTACTACAGAAGCAAGAATTATTATCAACCTTTGCCACCCTACAAACCGGAATGCCTCGCAGCCCTCGGGCAAGACAAAGCCCCGATGGAGCTGATCTACCCACGGCCCAATGCTCGTATATACGTTCCCGTTGAGATAGACGGAAAGCCTGGCCAGACGATCTTCACCGCCACGCACCGGAATACGTCGGCCAAAATATTCTGGCACCTGGATAATAATTTTATCGGCGCTACCACTGAATTTCATCAGATGGCGCTACATCCTGCTGCCGGTGATCATGTGATCACATTGGTAGATGAGAACGGGGAGAGAATTGAATGCCCTTTTACCATCCTGGATAAAGGTAAACAGGAGCAACATTAATAACCGTATTTGTCTTTCCAGAGTTGTTTTAAATATCTTCTTAACTCATCTTCCCGGGCGTTGTTGCCGGGGTCGTACAGCTTGGTGCCCTTAATGGCATCCGGCATAAATTCCTGCAACACAAAATTGTTTTCGTAATCGTGCGCATAGGCGTAGCCTTTGCTATAGCCCATTTCCTTCATCAATTTCGTAGGGGCGTTCCTGATATGCATCGGTACGGGCAGGTCGCCGGTTTTGGCCACCAGCCCCTGTGCAGCATTGATCGCCATATAGGCCGCATTGCTTTTGGCTGAGGAAGCCAGGTAGGTTACGCACTGCGACAGGATGATCCTCGACTCGGGATAACCGATCAGGTTCACCGCCTGAAAGCAGTTCGTTGCCAGCAAAAGCGCATTGGGATTGGCATTGCCGATATCTTCTGAAGCAAGGATCACCAGCCTGCGTGCAATGAACTTCACGTCTTCGCCGCCATCGATCATGCGCGCCAGCCAATATACAGCTGCATTGGGGTCGCTGCCGCGGATAGATTTGATAAAGGCGGAGATGATATCGTAATGCTGTTCACCACTCTTATCGTAGATGGCTACACGCTGCTGCGCGATGTCCATCACTTTCTGGTCCGTGATCACCACGGGATCTTCCTGCAAGGTACCCAGTACCAGCTCAAAAAGATTGAGCAGTTTGCGGGCATCTCCACCGGAGATATTGAAAAGGGCGGTGGTTTCTTTCAGCTCAATATTTTTTGACTTGATCCACTCATCACGCTCCATGGCCTGTTGCAGCAGCTGCATCAACTGATCCGGGCCTAATGGCTTGAGCACATACACCTGGCTGCGCGAGAGCACCGCCGCATTCACCTCGAAAGACGGATTTTCTGTGGTGGCGCCGATCAGCGTAATGATGCCTTTTTCCACGGCGCCCAGCAGCGCATCTTGTTGCGATTTATTGAAACGATGGATTTCATCGATGAAAAGTACCGCATGGTGTTGCCTTCTCGCCATCTCAATCACCTCCCGCACTTCCTTCACCCCGGCGGAAATGGCGCTGAGCGTATAAAAAGGAACATTCAGCGTATGTGCGATAATGTTGGCAATCGTTGTTTTTCCTACACCAGGAGGGCCCCACAAGATCATGGATGGTATGCGGCCCTGTTCTATAGCTTTTCTGAGGATACTGTCTTTACCGGTCAGGTGCTCTTGTCCTACCAGTTCATCCAGCGTGGAAGGCCGGAGCCGTTCTGCTAAAGGTTGCATAACTGGTTATTTTTTGTTGCCCGGGTTAACGAGCGGAATATTTTTATTTTCTTGCGGATGACGGGCGGCGTTCATTTTAAATTCCATGATACCCTTGATAGACCTTGCACGGGTGATGGCTATCTTGGCTTTCTCGCCTTCAAATAATTCGTTCACGGTGCTTTCAAACAGTTGCAGCCATCGCGTAAAATGCGGCGGCTCCAGAGGCAGCTGCTGGTTGAGCCGGAAATGCGGCTCCATCACACGGCGGGTATATGCATTGCTGTCCAGCAACAAGCCCTCCCAGAAATCGTACATAATAGGCAGATGTTTCTGCCAGTCTACACGCGCCACCTCATTGAAGATAAAGCCAATCACCTCGTCTTCCTTCACCTGCTCATAGAAACGATTGACCAGGCGGATGATATCTTCTCTGTTGATAATATCTCTCCTCTCCATCATCCAGTGTTTTATAATTCCTCATCCTCGTCGATATGGGTGGGGCGCTCTGCTTCGCGCTTCAACCACCGCCGTAGAAAGCTGAAAGAAAGAAGGGCATTGATGGCAAATACGACTGCTATCAGCATGCAGAAAATGCCCACTCCCCGCAGCATGCCTGGCTGTAGCATTACCTGCTTGCCTTCCGGCACCTGCTTCAATATCTCCTTTATCATTTCCGGCGTGGGAAATAACAACGGAAGGCTGGAATAGATCAGCACTGCTGAAAAGATCAGTACCAATGCGCCCATGATGCGGATGCCGCCGGGCGTACTGGCCCGCAATGGCGCTTCGGGCACCAGTATACTACGTTGCAGGAACAACGATAATATGGAATGTATGAAACACGCTCCCCAGGCCATTGTGAGCAACAACAGCTGCAATGGCGCCTGTATGAGTGCAAACAATGACATCAGCCCTGTAAACACAAAAAAACTCGAAATGACCATTGTCACACTGGTAAGCACTTTATACAATCTAAACCTGAATTCCATTAAGTATCGTTTTACACATCACAAACCTACCTAAATATTTATGATTTTTGGATTTTCGGATTTATTGATTTGCCGAAACCTTTGCCGCTCATGTAAAAGATTTTAAGTAACATGCGGCGTTTTCCATAACTTTAAACACTAAACCTGTTTTTAATATGAATAAAGCTAATGCGGTAAAACTACCGTTGCTGGCGGCTATGGTTACCATGGCAGCCTGTAACTCCAACAGTTCCTCGCAGCAGGCCGCCAATGCAGACACTACCAAGGTGCCCGCATTCAACCTGAGTGATATCGACTCCTCATTCAAAGCCTGTGATGATTTTGACAGTTTCGTTAATGGTAACTGGAAAAAACACAATCCCATCCCTTCTACCGAGAGCCGCTGGGGCGCTTTCAACATCCTTGACAAGGAAAACAAGGAAGTACGTCTGAAAAGTATTATCGAAGAGATCACCGGTAAAAAAGACCTGAAGAAAGGCACAGAAGAACAACAGATCGCCGACTTTTACACCTCTTTCCTGGATACCGCTACCATTGAAAAACGCGGTATCACTCCTTTACAGCCCTATCTCGACAAGATCGAAGGCATTAAATCATTGACCGATTACGCCAATGTAACTGGTGAACTCCAGAAAATAGGCGTATCCACCTTCGCCGGATTCGGTGCTGAAGCCGATATGAAAAACAGCAAAATGAATGTGCTGTACCAAGGCCAGGATGGCCTTTCCCTCGGCGAAAAAAGCTATTACGAAAGACAGGATCCCCCCACCAAAAATGTGCGCGATGAATTCGTGAAACATGTGGATACCATGTTCCTGCTCGCAGGCTTCAAAGATCCTAATCCAGGTAAAACCATCCTCGATTTCGAATCCAAACTCGCCAAACTGCAACTCTCTAACGTAGAACTCCGCGACCCGGTGAAAACCTACAACAGAGCCGCTTTCAGCGAACTGAAGAAACTCGCTCCCGACTTCGACTGGGACGGATTTGCACAGAAGCAGGATATCAAAACAGATACGATCATCATCCAGAACAAACCTTACCTCACCGGCGCTAACGCCCTGCTGAAGGCCACTTCCCTGGATGTGCTGAAAACATATACCCGCTGGCAGCTGCTGTCTTCTTTTGCAAGCTATCTTTCCAAACCGCTGGATAACGAACATTTCCATTTCTTCGGTACGGTAATGACCGGCAAAAAAGCACAGAAAACCCGCGCTGAACGCGCCATCCGCTCTACCGACGGTACACTCGGTATGCCGCTGGGTAAACTGTTCGCCAAAAAATATTTCCCTGAAAGCTCTAAACAGAAAGTTTCCGAGATGATCGAAAACGTTCGCAAAGTTTATGGCGAAAGGATCGATAAGCTCACCTGGATGGGCGACTCCACCAAACTGATGGCGCATAAAAAACTCGCGTCCTTTACTTACAAGATCGGTTATCCCGATAAGTGGAAAGACTATTCCTCTATCGTGATCGATCCTGCTAAACTGGTAGAAAACGTGATCGCTGCGAAATTATACGCGCACAAAGAGAACGTTGACAAGATCGGCAAGCCGGTAGATAAAACCGAATGGGGCATGACACCGCAAACCGTAAACGCTTACTACAACCCGCTTAACAACGAAGTAGTATTCCCTGCCGGTATCCTGCAACCGCCGTTTTACAACCCGAATGCAGACGATGCCATCAACTATGGCGGCATCATCGCCGTGATCGGCCACGAGTTCACCCACGGTTTCGATGACCAGGGCTCCCAATTCGATGCCGATGGTAACCTGAAGAACTGGTGGACCAAAGCCGACCGCGATAATTTCGACAAGCTCACCAAACGCTATATCGCCTACTTCAGCAAGCTGGAAGCGGCTCCTGGCTTCAATGTCAACGGCGCCCTCACGATCGGCGAGAACGTGGCCGACCTCGGCGGCCTCACACTGGCCTACCATGCACTGGAAAAATCCTTCCAGGGCAAGGAACCCAAGCCGATCGACGGCTACACCTGGCAGCAGCGCTTCTTCCTGGGCTGGGCTCAGGTATGGCATTCCAACATCACGGATGCCGCCCTGCGCAACCAGATCCAGACCGATCCGCACTCCCCGGCCAGATTCCGCATCAATGGCCCGCTCCCGCACCTGAAAGAATTCCAGGCTGCATGGGGCTGCACCGATAAAGATAAAATGGTACTGCCCGACACTGCGAGAGTAGTGATCTGGTAAGTAAATAAAAAAAGAATTGCGTCGGGAGACGGCTTCGCCGTTTTCCGACGCAATTCTTTTTTACTTTTGCTCTTTAAACAGAAACCATATGCTCAACATCCTTCGTCAATACAAAACAGAAAGCAGGAACATCGCGCTGCTGGTGCTGCTTTTCCTCGCCTGGCCTTATCTGCCGCAGGCGCTCGCATTCATGGCTTCCTTCACCGGACGGATGATCATTATGGCCATTGTGGCCGGTTATGTACTCGGTATGAGCCTCAAGGTATACTACCGTATACTGGTGATGCGCATTGGCCAGGAGTAATTCTTCATCCGCAAATTATTCTGTCATGAAACATATACTGATAGCATGCGGCGCGCTCCTGCTGTTTTCATGTGCGCAAAACAACAAGCCCGCTGAAAAGAATGCCATGCCCGCAGCGCCGGAAACCGCTCCCGTAGCTGCCAGCGGCCAATTGCCCGATCCCGTTTGCGGGATGCCTTATGATACCGCTTACCATGAGTGGGCCGTGTATAAAAGCGATACCCTGCACTTCTGCTCCGTTACCTGCAAAGAGGTGTTCCAGAAAGCGCCAGAGAAGTATATGGCCAAACTCGGCAAATAACTTTCCAATAAAAATCCGTCCCGGACTAACCGGGACGGCGTTTTTAAATACAGCTTATGAAAATATAAGTAACGTGAAGGGCTATACGAAAAAATGGAAGAAAAATAAAAGGGGGTTAACAAGAATAATTTGTCATAGGGGGAAATCAGAAAGAAATATTCTGCTGTGGGGACTGACGGTTATTCAATAATGTATCCAGCGAGATGTCGAGCTGATAGTTCCGTTCCTCTTTCTTTTCCTGCGTGCGGGCAAGCTGGAACAGGTGCTGGCTTTTATTGGTAAAAGGTTTATTGTCTTTGTTACACAGTTCCAGGCTGAAGTGAAATTTCTCTTCTACTTCTTCTTCGAATTCACGCAGGCTGAGAGTTTCATCGATCGGAAATTCAACGAGCATTTCTTCATCAAAACCCGCTTCGCGCAGGGTATCGAAGCCATTGGCCAGGGAGTGCCGTGTATACACAGCCACGTTGCAGGCCAGCAAACGCTGGATCTGCATCTGCAATAGGGAGATAGTCATTAAGGGATGTAACTTCAAAACTTTCATCGCATGTTGTTCTTCATTTCCAAATGTTCCAATATGGTCACACTTATTAATAATCTGGCAAACTTAACAGCCTACCTTTAATTTAATATTAAGCACTTGTTATGATTTTGTGAAAATAATATTCAAATATAAACATATTAGAATATTGAAAATACGAAAATCATCTTTTAGTAGCTCAGATACCAACGATCTTGGCAGCATCCCAATCGAGCTGCGTATCGTCTTCATCTTCGGGAAGAACAATTTTAGTGCGGGTAACAGGGTGTTGATAAAGGGACCATTGCTGGTTGGTATATTCAAGTGAGGTCAGACTTTCCACCCAGTCGCCGGAGTTAAGATAGGTCACTTTTTTGTTGCCTACGCTCATTTCCTTGATCAGCGGCTGGTGTATGTGCCCGCAGCATACCACATCAAATTCCTTATCTACCGCAATTTCCGCTACGGTCTGTTCAAAATCCGAAATGAATTTAACGGCTTGTTTTACGCCATGCTTCACTTTCTTGGAGAAAGACATTTTCTCTCTCCCCATACTTTCCAGGATATTATTGACAAGACGGTTGAGGATGATGAGCAGGTCATAGCCTTTCCCTCCCAGCTTCGCCAGCCATTTGGAGTTTTTCATGGTCACGTCGTATACGTCGCCATGAAAGAACCAATGTTTTTTACCGTCTATTTCGAGGATGAGTTTATTGTCGATCGTAAAATTGCCCAGGGCAAAGCCGGCGTACTTGCGCAGGGCTTCATCGTGATTACCGGTGAGGTAATACACCTGTGTGCCTTTCCCGATCATCTTCAGGATACGCCTGATCACCTTGGTGTGCGACTTTGGAAAATAACGCTTACTGAACTGCCAGATGTCGATGATGTCTCCATTCAGCACGAGTATCCGGGGATCAATACTGTCCAGGTATTGGATCAGTTCTTTCGCATGGCAACCGTAGATCCCGAGATGTACATCGGAGATCACAGCGATATCTAATGGGCGTTTATCTGACATCAATTGTAGGTATGAGAACAGGTCGTTTATTCCCTTGTTATGATTATTATTTCCAATACAAAGGAAAAATCGCTATATTACTTTTATATTAATCCAGTGTTAAGGAATTATTAATTCGCGCTTTTTCTTGGCTCCAATGGGTTCTGAAAGCTATTTTTGCGGCAAATTTTTAAACTCAAACGTATGGGAGGCTTCAATTCTTTTGTAAAATTGTTCATGCCAAAAGACCGGGTATTTTATTCTTTGTTCGAAGACGTGGCTTCCAATCTTGTTGAAATGTCGCAGGTGCTGAATGAGCTGGTAGCTACGACGGATATGTCTGTAAGAAAAGATAAAGTGCATTTGATAGAAAGACTGGAGCACAAAAATGACGACTACACTCACCGCATATTTGTAGAACTCGGACAAAATTTCATCACCCCTTTCGACCGTGAAGATATCCACTACCTGGCTGCCACACTGGACGACGTGGCCGACTACATCCACGGCTCCGCCAAGAGAATGGATATTTACAAAGTGCAGAATATAAACGATAGCATCCGCAAACTTGCTGAACTCATTCACCTGGGTGTACTGGAGCTGCACAAAGCCATCCCTGAACTGCGTAACATGCAGAACATGCGCGTGATCACCGATGCCTGCGTAAAGATCAACTCACTCGAGAACCACGCAGATGATATCTATGACATGGCCATTGCTGAACTGTTCGACACCGAACAGAATGCGGCAGAACTGATTAAAATGAGAGAAATATACCAGGCCCTGGAAATCGCTACAGACAAGTGCGAAGACTGCGCCAACGTTATTGAAACCATTATAATCAAATACTCCTGAGGGAGCGATGTTTGTTCTGAACGCATAATACCAGTAACACCATGACTTTACTAGTTATCATCATCATACTGGCATTCATCTTTGACTATATCAATGGTTTTCATGATGCAGCCAACTCTATTGCCACTATTGTATCGACCAAGGTACTAACGCCTTTTCAGGCAGTACTCTGGGCCGCAGTATTTAACTTTGCGGCTTTTTTTATCGCCAAATATATCATCGGCGAATTTAAGGTAGCCAACTCTGTAGCCAGTTCTGTATTCGAGCAATTCATTACGCTGAAAGTGATCTTTTGCGGCCTGGTAGCCGCTATCACCTGGAACCTTTTCACCTGGTGGCTCGGTATCCCTTCCAGCTCTTCACATACGCTGATCGGCGGTTTCATCGGCGCGGCCGTTACCAGCGCCCGCACCATGGATGTGATCAACTACCACAAAGTATTGCCGATCGTATACTTCATCGTACTGGCGCCATTGATCGGTATGGTGGTATCTTTCGTGATCACGCTGATCATTGTGAACATCTGCCGCAGGGCCAACCCTTTCCGCGCAGAGAACTGGTTCAAAAGGCTGCAGCTGGTGTCCAGCGCGGCTTTGAGCCTTGGCCACGGTAGTAACGACGCACAAAAGGTAATGGGTATCATCGCTGCCGCGATGGTATCTGCCGGATATATTCCCAACCTCAAGGCCATGCCGGACTGGATTCCGCTGGCCTGCTTCACCGCCATCGCGCTCGGTACCATGAGCGGCGGCTGGAAGATCGTTAAAACTATGGGCACCCGCATCACCAAAGTAACGCCACTGGAAGGCGTAGCCGCAGAATCTGCCGGCGCCGTTACCCTCTTCCTCACAGAACACCTGGGTATCCCGGCCAGTACTACACACGTGATCACCGGCGCTATCATGGGCGTAGGCGCCACCAAAAGATTATCTGCTGTTCGTTGGGGCGTTACCGTTAGTCTGCTTTGGGCATGGGTACTCACCATTCCCATCAGCGGGCTGCTGGCAGCAATGGTATATGCCATCGCCAGCCTCTTCATCTAAAATGACCACAACTTATAAAACATCAAAGCACGACCTGCGGGTCGTGCTTTGATGTTTTATAATCAATCAAGAAACCCTATTTTTGTGCGATTTTACAGTGAGAAACCAAAAAACTGTTCCAGCATGAAAGGAATTATCCTGGCCGGTGGCTCCGGCACCCGCTTGCACCCCATCACATATGCGATCAGCAAGCAAATAATGCCGGTATATGATAAACCCATGATCTATTACCCACTGTCAACGCTGATGCTGGCAGGCATAAAAGACATCCTGATCATTTCCACCCCTCACGATCTGCCCGCATTCCAGCGGCTTTTCGGCGATGGCAGCCAGTTCGGGCTGAACCTCAGCTATGCCGAGCAACCACAACCCAATGGCCTGGCACAGGCATTCGTGATCGGCGAATCTTTTATCGGTAAAGAGAATGTAGCGCTGGTACTGGGAGACAATATCTTCTACGGCGCCGGCCTCGGCACCCAGCTGGCCAACAACGTAACACCTGATGGCGGTATCGTATATGCGTACCAGGTATCCGACCCGGAAAGATATGGCGTAGTAGAGTTTGCACCGGATATGCAAGTGCTCTCTATCGAGGAAAAACCTGCGCAACCCAAATCCAACTTCGCAGTGCCAGGATTATACTTTTATGATAACCAGGTTGTGGAGATCGCTAAAAACCTCCAACCCAGCCCGCGTGGCGAATATGAGATCACTGATGTAAACAAAGAATATTTACGCCGCGGGAAATTAAAAGTTTCTATCTTACCACGCGGAACAGCCTGGCTCGATACCGGTACGTTCGACTCACTGATGCAGGCATCACAGTTTGTGCAGGTGATAGAACAACGCCAGGGCATCAAAATAGCCTGTATCGAGGAAATCGCTTACCGCAAAGGCTTTATCGATGCGGAACAGCTTAGCAAACTGGCAAAACCGCTGCTGAAAAGCGGCTACGGCCAATACCTGGAATCAGTGCTGAAACAAAAAATGATCTGAAATAACATAAAAAAGTAAATCTGAAGTCATCATGAAGGTTCTTGTTACCGGTGGTTGTGGCTATATTGGCGCCCATACTATTGTAGATCTTATCAATCATGGATTTGATGTAGTGTCTGTTGACAGCAATATCAGGAGCACTCCCCAGCTGCTGGAAGGAGTGGAAAAAATTACCGGGAAAAAAGTGCGTAACTACAAGGTAGACCTTTGCAATCTGGAAGATACCCATGCTGTATTCCACGAAAACAGGGATATCGTTGGCGTGATCCACTTTGCGGCACTGAAAACCGTTCCGGAATCTGTTGCTGATCCTTTACTGTATTTTCACAATAACCTTACTTCTCTCATCAACGTATTAAAATGCATCAAGGAATTTAATATCCCCAACCTGGTGTTCTCTTCTTCCTGCTCTGTGTATGGTAATACCAAAGACTTACCGGTGATTGAAGAAACCCCGCTGGGCGAAGCACAATCGCCTTATGCCCGTACTAAACAGATGGGTGAACAGATGATACAGGATTACAGCCATGTGAACAATACCCAATCCATTATCCTGCGTTATTTCAATCCGGTTGGCGCGCATCCGTCTGCACTGATCGGCGAACTGCCGCTGGGCAAACCGGATAACCTCGTACCTGTGATCACTCAAACCGCTATCGGTAAAATCCCCAAGATGACCGTTTTCGGCGCTGATTACGATACCCGCGATGGCTCCTGCGTGCGCGACTACATTCATGTAATGGATATCGCCAACGCACATACGAAAGCATTACAATACCTGATCGAACACAAAAATGCCAGCAACTGCGAGATATTCAACCTCGGCACCGGCAATGGCGTAACCGTACTGGAAGCGATCAAGGCATTTGAAAAAATATCCGGCGTAAAACTCAACTACGTAATGGGTCCCCGCCGTCCCGGAGATGTGATCTCCATCTACGCCAACAACTCACGCGCCAAGGAAAAGCTGGGCTGGATACCTGAGATCAGTATCGAAGACTCCATGCGCACCGCCTGGCAGTGGGAAGTAAGCCTCCGCAACAAAGTGCTGAGCAATTAGTATCATCGCTTTAAATGTGTACATTTACGCTTCAATTTTAAAATAAGACCGCTATGGTAAAAGATATTCAACCGCTGAATGAAAAAGAGACCCGCGCCGGATTTGGTGAAGGTATCCTGGAAGTGGGCCGCAAAAACCCCAATGTAGTTGCGCTCACCGCCGATCTGCTCGGCTCAATGAAACTGAATGCATTTATTAAAGAATTTCCTGACCGCTTTGTACAGGTAGGTATCGCAGAGGCCAACATGATGGGCATCGCTGCTGGTATGACTATCGGCGGAAAGATCCCATATGCTACCACTTTTGCCAACTTCGCTACCGGAAGGGTGTACGACCAGATCCGTCAGTCTATCGCCTACTCCGGCAAGAATGTAAAAATATGCGCTTCCCACGCAGGCCTTACCCTCGGGGAAGATGGCGCTACCCACCAGATACTGGAAGATATCGGCATGATGAAAATGCTGCCCGGTATGACCGTGATCGTGCCTTGTGATTTTAACCAGACCAAAGCCGCTACCATGGCCATCGCCGATCATGAAGGCCCGGTATACCTGCGCTTTGGCCGTCCGAAATGGCCTAATTTCACACCTGAAAACCAGGTATTCGAAATTGGCAAGGCACAGGTGCTGAATGAAGGTACTGATATCACCCTCTTCGCTTGCGGCCACCTCGTATGGATCGCTGTACAGGCCGGCAAGATACTCGAAGAAAAAGGCTACAGCGTAGAGCTGATCAACATCCACACCATCAAACCCCTGGATGAAGCAGCCGTGATCAAATCTCTCAGCAAAACCGGCTGCGCCGTAACAGCTGAAGAACACAATGTACTTGGTGGCCTGGGCGACAGCATCGCACAGGTAGCGGCCCGCCACGTGCCCGTTCCCATCGAATACGTTGGCACCAACGATACCTTCGGTGAAAGCGGCAAACCGCTGGAGCTCCTCACCAAATACGGTCTGGATGCGGACCATATCGTAGCCGCTGCAGAAAAAGCGATACAACGCAAAAAGAAATAATTACGAATTACGAATTAAGAATTACGGCCCACCTGGTAGGATTACCGGGTGGGCCGTAATTCTTAATTCGTAATTCGTAATTTTAAACCTTTCCGCTTTACTTATATCTAACCCTGCAGAACCATTTAACCTATGGCCGTTTCACAGGACGATAAAGAATTACTGGCACTATACCGCCTTCCTGAAAGCAGGGAGCAAGGCTTTACGCTGATCATACGCAAGTACCAGGAAAGACTTTACTGGCATATACGGCGGCTGGTGATCGATCATGAAGATGCCAATGATGTATTGCAGAATGTATTCATTAAGGTATGGAAAAACCTGGAAGGCTTCCGGGAAGACGCCCAGCTCTATACCTGGCTCTACAAGATCGCTACCAACGAATGCCTCACCTTTCTGGAACAACAGAAACGCAAGCAGTCGGTATCCCTTTCAGACGTGGAGTCGGGCCTGAGCAACAAGCTCAAAGCCGATACTCAGTTCGATCCCAACAAGCTGGAATGGAAGCTGCAAAAGGCCATCCTGATGCTACCCGAAAAGCAGCGCATCGTATTTAACCTGCGCTATTATGACGAGATGCCATACGAAGAAATGAGCAGGGTACTCGAAACATCAGAAGGCGCGTTGAAAGCCTCTTACCATCATGCCGTTAAAAAAATTGAAGAGTTTATTAAAAACGGTTGATATATTAGAAAAGATATTAAACACATCGAGCTTTAAATAAACTTAGTAAAAGATTAAAATCTCATTAAACTATTGATAAACGCTGTGGTCTAAGAAAAAGTTTATGAAACAAAGGACTAACATAGCAGAGGAATTACAGCAGATCGCCCCCGGCGTCAAATGGCCTGTGGAAGCGCCTTTCAAGGTACCGGCAGGGTATTTTGAGCAGCTCCCGGCGGCCATTCTCGCTAAAGTGGAGGCGGAAAACCAGCTTCCTTCCTTTGTTTTCGCTGATGCTCCTTTTTCCACCCCCACAGGATATTTTGAACAGTTGCCCGCCCTGATCATGGAAAAGATCAGGCAGGAAGCCGTTGACCCGGTACAGGAAGAACTGAAGGAAATAGCCCCCTTCCTGGCAGCCATGCCACGCCAGACGCCCTTTTCCGTACCCCAGGATTATTTTGGAAACCTGCCGTTGCCAGCACCTACGCCCGTCATCCCTTTACACCAGGCCCAACGCCGCCGCTTAACCGGCGCCTGGATGAAATGGGCCGTAGCCGCCTGCCTGACCGCCTTCCTCGGCACCAGCGCACTGGTTTTCCTCGAAAACCGCCACGGCAACGAAATGGAAGCCCAGCTAAACACCCTGAGCAACCAGGACATTGTGAATTATCTACAAACCCATACAGATGCTTTTGATAACGAAACGATTTTTGCACAGGCAGCCCAAACCAATGCTGCACCGGTAATCCAGAGCCAACTCAATGAAGAGCTGTCGCCGGAAGCCATTGAACAATACCTGAAGCAAACCGAGTTCTCAAAAGAGGTGTTACCTAATCAGTGATACATGAAACGTTACAGTATTATATGGATCATAACCGTTTTGATGTTGGCCGGAGGACAATACGTCCACGCCCAGCAACCCAACGATGATGCCGCAGAAAAGATAAAAGCGCTCCAGGTGGCGTACCTCGCCAAATCCCTGGACCTGACTCCGGACGAAGCACAAAAGTTCTGGCCCGTTTACAATAGCTATACCCGTGAAGTGGAGCAACTCATCACCGAAAGGCGCATGAGCAAACAGCAAGATAAAACAGGTATGAACTCAGATGAAGTAGCCCGTAAAAAAATGGACGATGAACTGGGCTACGAAAAAAGAATGCTCGACATCAAATCCCGCTACACCAACGAATTCCAGCGCGTACTGCCTCCCCGCAAAGCCGGCAACGTATTCAAAAGCGAAAGGGAATTCCGTAATATCATGATCAATCATCTCAATAACCAGCGTGTCAACAGGATAGGCCGGGAAGGGATGATGAGAGGCAAACATTAAATATTTGAGGATTTTTTGATTGACGGATTTCTTGATTTGTGGCGAATTTGAAATCGGCTATAAATCAAGAAATCCGTCAATCAAAAAATCCTCAAATATTTTTATAGTGAGCCCTTACCTCTTTTACCAGTCCCTGCTCATTCAGCACCATCAACTCCGTACTGAGCCTGTTGCCCACACTTTTGTAATACAGCACTACTGAATCCACGCCTTCCAATATGTGATACAGCTCAAAATGCAGATCCGGATAGGCAACGAGCGCCTTGCTGAAATAGGCTTCCAGCGCCGCTTTTCCACGGAGACAGCCAGACGGATCGTTATTGATCTTCATAATGAACGGAGAATAGAACACGATATCATCTGCATAGTGAGAGAGTATTTCGGGGAGATTATGCGTGTTCCAGGCATGTACCCAGGCGAGGCCAAAGGATTGTTTTGTTTCCATCTTTTTTACACAAAATTAGGCGCTATACCCGGCAGTTTATTTGCCAGGAAGATCAATTTTCGCCCTGCCGCCATTGCGCGGGCGTAAGCTGGTAACAACGCCGGAACTGGCGATAAAAGTGAGTAAGATCCTCAAAACCGCTGCTATAGGCCACTTCAGGGATGCTCATGGTAGTGGTGCGCAAGAGGAAACCCGCCCTTTGCAAACGACGTTCCCATATCCACTGCATAGGACTGCACTGATAAAGCTCGCGGAAACGCCGCTTCAGCGTGGCCGTGCTCATATGCCCGCCTGCCGCCACTTCTTCCAGGCGCCGTACTTTGTGCAGACCGGTACGCAAGGTTTCCATTACACCGGTAATAGGATGCTTCACGGATTTGGCCAACATGCCCATCAGGTAACTGTGCGGCGACAATAATGCACAGGCTTGTGATAGCACCGCTTCTTGATCAGGCGGTGCCACATCTTGCCGGAACTGTTGCAGCAGCTGGCTCGCAAACCCGCGCCAGCCGGCATTTACAGGCAATGTTACCAAAGCCTTCGGCGCCGATAAAAATGATGTTTTCGTTTCAGCCAGCATGTCATCGGGGATAACGAGATTGATGCTGCTGAAATCCTGTGAGGGTCGCAATATCTCTGAACATACGAAAGTACCTGCGGGTATTACCAGCACATCGCCGGCCTGAATTTCACACACCTGACGACCATCGTACATGCGTTTCTGTCCGCGCAGCACCAGGTTCAACACCGTATGCGGCAGGTATAGTTCATGTGCGGCTTGTTGTTGATAACGGCTGAAAGCAGCCCACTGGCGGCCATCCCGGCTCCAGGTGCTGATATGGCATTGCCCTTTCAGCGAGAAATTATCATACAAAGCGTACATGGTATACGTACATCAGAATTTGATTACAGGTTCTTTGGTATCGTGATAGAAAAGGAAGTTCCAGCCCTCGCGCTGACCGCGCTCCATGAACTCCTGGCGGAGCTCCATACTGCGCTTGCCATCATAATCATACTTCGCTACAAAACGGCTCTTCATCTGCGACAGCTGCGGCGCCACATCTCCCCCAAAAAATACTTTGTCTGCACCATCATCTACCAGGAACACCTGGTGATACGGACAATGCCCGCCTGTTACTTCGTAATGGATATAATCATCGATGGTACCATTGCCGGTAGTGAATACCACATTATCGCGCTGGGTGAGGAGAACAATATCTTCTGAATGATAGGATTTGCCTGCATGCTCCATGGCATACAACATTTCCTCATTATTCACATAGTAGGTGGCATTGGGGAAAGTAAGGGTACGCTCGCCGGTGATCGGATCTTCAGCAGATACGCCACCAGAGTGGTCTTTATGCAAGTGGCTCATCAGCACTTTGGTGATCTCCATAGGATTGATGCCATGATCGATCAGGTGCTGGTGTATCTGTAATACGCCGTCTTTGTTACGGAAGCCGAGGCCGGTATCAAAGAGGATAAAATCGCGGTCTGTGATCACCAGGAAGGGTTGTATCTCCACGAGCAAAGAGCCGTGGGGCCTGTCTTGCAGGTTATCGGCGCCGATATGGAACGGCGTGAATTTCTTGGTCCCGTCTACTGTAAATGAACCTTCTGATAATGGAATAATACGTGCCATTATGCAAAGATAACTGTTAGCGCAACACCATCTGCCTGTCGGCATCCAGGCGGAGCATAATGAAGATGAGCATGGTGAATGAGATCATGGAAGAGCCGCCATAGCTCATCAGTGGCAGCGGGATACCGATCACCGGCGCCAAGCCGATGGTCATAGACACATTGATGGCCAGGTGGAAAAAGATAATGCTGGCTACCCCATATGCATACACGCGGGTGAAGGTCGATCGCTGTCGCTCCGCCACAAAGATGATCCGGAAGAGCAGGGCCACATAAAGGCCGAGGAAGATCACACTGCCGAAGAAGCCGAAATCTTCACCAATGGTACAGAAGATGAAGTCGGTACTTTGCTCTGGCACAAAGTCGTAACGGGTTTGGGTGCCTTTGAGGTAACCCTTTCCCCAGAAGCCACCAGAGCCGATCGCGATCATACTCTGACGGGTATTGTAAGTAGCTTTAGGATCATTTTCTTTACCGAGCATCACCTCGATACGGCGCACCTGGTAATCTTTCAGCACTTTGGTGAATGCGAAAGGTACTACGGCCATTACGAACACGGAGCAGAATGCGTATATCGCCAGTATGAGCGCGAGCCGCGATCGCTTCCGCTTGATCTCCCGCCGGCTGAAATAGATGACCAGCGCGGTGATGGCTGTGAAGATGCCCAATAACACATATTTATCTACCAGTAATGCAGATAGCACCAGCACGATGCCGGAAAAGGCGATCACCAGCAATACGCCGGGCAGGCCTTCCCTGTACATAACGAGGAAGAAAGAAAAATATACCAGTGCCAGGCCTGTTTCAGATTGCAGGATGATGATACCGGCAGGTATCAAGGCGATGGCGGCGGCGATCAACCGCGATCGCAGTTTGGTGAAGTCTGTTTCCTGAGAGGATAGATACTTGGCCAAAGCCAGGTTGGTACACAGTTTCGTGAGTTCTGCCGGCTGGAATTGGAAGCCGCCGATCACGAGCCAGGAGTGCGATCCTTTAACATCTTTACCGATACCCAATACCAATAGCAATAGCAGCAGGCCGCCCGCATATAACAGGTTGGCCGTGGCGGTGAACACCTTGCTGTCCATTAACCAGATGACGGAAGCCAGTACCAGCGATATACCGAACCACATCATCTGCCTCGCGAAGTTCTTGTTGAGGTGGATGATATTTTGCCAAACGTTGTCATCTCCGCGGTATTCCGCAGCAAAAATAGACAAGATGCCTATGATCGCCAATGCCAGGTACAGCCCCACGATTGGCCAGTCGATCCCTTGTGTCAGTTTGGCTTGCGAGCGGTTCATTATTGGTTTCTCGGTTTATACGTTTATTGGTAATTGTTATGGTCTTTTATGAATAGCGCTGCCGTTCAGTGAATCCAGTTTGGATTTAGCCCTCATTGCTTCGGGGATAGTAACTGTTTCCATCACTGTTTTCAGCAAAGGCTGGCGTTTGCTGGAGATAGAATCCTTCAGGAATTGTTCTATCATCAAGCTGGCGATGGGAGCGGCGTATTTGGCGCCGAAGCCGGAGTTTTCCACAATAACGGAGATGGCTATACGTGGTTTTTCTGCCGGAGCGAAGGCCACGAACAATGCGTGGTTCTGCAATTTAGTGCGTTTGCCGTTCACAATACCATAGTTTTCTGCCGTACCGGTTTTACCGCCGATGGTGATCCCTTCGATCTGGGCCACGCGGCCGGTACCGCTTTCCACCACATCTGTCATACCGTGGATCACCGCGCTGTAAGCCGTATCGGAGATATTGGCCACCACGTGTTTTTCCTTGTATTTGGCGAGCAGGCGGGTATCGTCGTTATCGATGCTTTGTACGAAGTGCGGGATATAATAGGAACCGCGGTTAGACACGATACACATGGCATTGGCCATTTGCAGCGGCGTAAGCAGCAGTTCCCCCTGGCCGATGCCGAGGAACACGGAGGTACAGGAGTTCCAGCTGCCTTTGTATCTCACATCATAATATTTTTTATCGGGCACGAGGCCTTTTGCTTCGGATGGGATATCCACGCCTACGCGGTGTCCGAAGCCGAAGTTGTTCATATAGTCGGCCCACTTCTGCATGCCGCCTACCCGGATGCCGCCGAATTTGGCAGCATCCACGCTGAGGCGGTATACGTGGGAGAAGTAAGAGTTACAGGAGTGCGACAATGCGAGGCGCAGGTTGGCGGCGTGGCCGGCATCGTGGTGCTCGCATTTGATAGGCCTGCTACAGCCGTAGTAGGCGCCACCGCAGGGATAGCCGAAGCTCGGCGTGATCACGCCTTCATCCAGTCCTACCAGCGCGATCATCGGCTTGAAGGTAGATCCTGGCGGATAGGTAGCCTGCATCGCGCGGTTGAAGAGCGGTTTGGTGGTATCTACATATAATTTGCTGAAGTTGGCACTGCGGTAAGAACCGGTGAGCAGGTTGGGATCGAAGCTGGGGCCGCTCACCATGCAGAGGATACCGCCGGTTTGCGGGTCGATGGCCACGATGCTGCCTATCTTTCCTTTCATCAGTTTCTCGCCGAGCATTTGCAGGTCGATGTCCAGTGAGAGTCGCAGGTTTTTACCTGCGATGGCAGCACTGTCGAACTCGCCGTTCTCATAAGGTCCTTGCGGCCTGTTGAGGTTATCTTTCACGAGATACTGGATACCGCGCTGGCCCATCAGCACTTGCTCGTAGGTCTTTTCCAGGCCGGTCATACCGAGGTAGTCGCCGGAGTTATAGGAGAAGTAGGCCGAGTCTTTGAGCATGGTGGGCGATATTTCCGCGATATACCCGAGGATGTTGGCGGCTGCGGCATAAGGATAGGAGCGGATCTGGCGGGGCACGAGTTCAAACCCGGGCTGGAAAAGGTACATGCTTTCCTGCAATTGTCCGAACACTTCTGCCGGCAGCAATGCGGAGAAAACGGATTGTCTTACCGGTCCGTTCTTTCTCACAGCATCTGCCATCTTCTTGAGAAATTCTTCTTTATCTATTTTAAGAATATTACAGAGATAGGCGGTATCGATATTTTTTACGCTGCGGGGTGTTACCACGAGGTCGTACAGTACGTCGTTGCCGAGGATGCTGCGGCCTTTGCGGTCGTAGATGATGCCACGGCTGGGGTATATGACTTTCCTCAGCACGGCATTGGCATCCGCGAGCTTGGCATATTTCTTCTCTACGATCTGCAGAAAGAATAACCTGGAAACGATGATGATCACCATCCCAAGTATAATCAACTGAATTACTCTTCTCCTGGGCTGATTATATACAGACATGCTATTGAGGACGGATATATTTTAATTTACAAACCTACAAGAAAAAGCGCAAAGCAGGCATTACTTCTTCGAGAAGAAAAGTAATTCATACAATACGATCAGAAACAGGCTGGCGGCCGTTGACAGGATGATCTTGAGCAGCAGGTAAAGCGGGTTGGCAAAGCCGAATACTTCGAGTATGAAGTAAACGGTATGATGCAGAAATACCAGTATAGCTGCATAGATCAGGAACTGCGACACGCCCATGCTGGTCATGGAAGGTGTTTTTTGTGTGGTTTCGAAGCCTCCTTGCGGCGAGAGGATGTTGATCACAAAAGGCCGGAGGTAAGCGATGAATACGCAGGCCGCGGCGTGCATACCCATGGTGTTCATGAACATATCGAGCGACAGGCCCGTGAGCAGGCCCAGTAGCATGAGTACGGGGCGAGGCAGGTTAAACGGGAGCGCCAGGATGAACAGCATGTAGAGATATGGGCTTATCAGCTGGTGGATCAGGATCTCGTTGAGCACGAATACCTGTATCAGCAGCAGGAGCACGAAGCGGATGATATTTCTTAATAAGATACTCATTTAATCAGCTTATACGTCGAGTCTTCCAATCGTTGTTGTTCATCTTTCAGCAGGTTCTCAATCACATATACATATTGCAGGTTGAAGAAGTTGGTAGCCAGTTTCAACCGGATATTGAGTGAGGTGCTGGATTTATCGCTAACGGTCACTTTATCTACGTAACCGATCGGAATATTTTCCGGGAAGAGGGCGGAGAATCCGCTGGTGACCACGGTATCGCCTTTGATTACTTTGGCGCTGCGCGGGATATCACGGAGGGTGGCATAGGCCGGGTCATCGCCATCCCAGTGTACGGAGCCCATTTCTTTTCCTTGTCCGAGGCGGGCACTGATAGATACCGAGTTGGATTTGGAGAGCATGGAGAGGATCACCGAGTAGTTTTCGCTGACGCTTCTCACCACGCCTACTACGCCGCTGGGGCTGATCACGCCCATGTTGGGGCGTATGCCTTGCAGGCTGCCGCGGTGGATGGTGATATAGTTCATCGGCTTGTTGAGTGAGTTGTTGATCACTTTGGCCTCAAAGTATTGATAGCGGCGGATTTCGGTGGATGTCACCTTGCGGGCGGTATCATCGCTGTATCTGCGGATGGTATCTACTTTCACGCCGTTCCTGGTAACCATGCTATCGAAGCTGGTACGGAGCGCGTTATGCAGGCGTGTATTTTCTGCGACGAGACTGTCGTTGGTAGCTTTCAGGTGAAAGTAGTATTGTACGTTGTTATACTTGTCGTAGAGTTTTCCGCTGACGTTGTTGGCGGAGTTAAGATAAGCGGTACGCTGGTAGTTATTATTCTGGAAAACCAGCACAATACAAATCACTTCCAGCAGCAGAAATAAGAAGAAGTTGAAATATCGCCTTAAGAAAATGATCAGGTTTCGCACAAGCGCGGCATGATTTAAAATTTTTAGATTTTCGGATTTATTGATTTACGGATTTAAATCCCTAAATCCGTAAATCAACAAATCCGAAAATCAAAATAGGTTTATTGCATCAGGAACGGATATTTACCTACATGCTTGAGGGCGATGCCAGTACCTCTTACCACGGCGCGCAGCGGGTCGTCCGCTACATGTACGGGCAGTTTGATCTTTTGGGCAAGGCGTTTGTCGAGACCGCGGAGCAAGGCGCCGCCGCCGGTCAGGTACAGTCCTCTGCGGTAGATATCCGATGCCAGTTCCGGCGGCGTTGTTTCCAGCGCTTTCAGGATGGCTTCCTCGATTTTAAAGATGGATTTATCCAGTGCTTCCGCGATCTCCTGGTAGGATACCATGATCTGTTTCGGAATACCGGTTACCAGGTCACGGCCATTTACCGGGATATCATCTGGCGGGTTGTCGAGTTCTTTCAGGGCAGAACCGATGTGTATCTTGATCTGTTCGGCGGTTCTTTCACCGATCAGCAAGCTATGGTAGCGGCGGAGCGCTTCCATGATATCGGCGGTAAATTCATCGCCGGCGATACGGATACTCTGGTCGCACACGATACCAGCGAGGGCGATCACGGAAATACCGGTAGTACCGCCTCCGATGTCGATGATCATGTTACCCACCGGCTCTTCCACGTCGATGCCGATACCGAGGGCAGCGGCCATAGGTTCGTGAATGAGGTAAACTTCTTTGGCCCCGGCTTGTTCAGCGGAATCGCGAACGGCTCTCTTTTCCACTTCCGTGATGCTGGACGGGATACAGATCACCATCCTCCAGCTCGGAGCGAACAATGGCTTTTTGGGGTAAATCATTTTTATCAGCTCCCTGATCATGCCTTCAGCGGCGTTGAAATCCGCTATCACGCCATCTTTCAGGGGGCGTATCGTACGAAGATATTCATGCGTTTTTTCGTGCATCATCATGGCTTTCTTACCTACCGCCACGATCTTGCCGCTAGCCCGTTCTATCGCTACAATGGAAGGCTCGTCCACAACCACCTGGTCATTATGTATTATCAGCGTGTTCGCTGTACCTAAATCAATCGCGATTTCCTGCGTTAAAAAATTAAAAAATCCCATTGTTGATACGGTCAAAAATTAGAATGCAAAAATGAATAATTCCAACGAATATACGATGCAAAAAAAGGATATTCCTGCAATAATACGGCTAAATATTAAAAAAAGTTATTTGTTATACAAACGGCATCGTAACTGCTCTCTTCATGTTCCGACCAGATCAACGGATTTAATCCGTTTTAATTGTTCCTGACTAAAAAATAACGCCTTACCAATTCCGCTTTTTCAATTGTCCTGTACCAGTCCCCCCTACTGTTATTTGGTTATTTGGTTATTTCGGGATTTTTTGATTTGATCCAATCAATAAATCAAGAAATTCACACATTCCTAAATTCATATCCAATGTCTCTGCGATAGGTTTTCCCTTCGAAGGAGATCTTTTCTGCGGTTTGGGCGGAATGCGCCAATGCCAGCTGAAGGCTGGTTGCCAGTGATGTAATGGCCAGTACGCGGCCTCCGTTGGTAAGCACTTTATCTCCATCCTGGCGGGTGCCGGCATGGAACACGATCTGATCACGGGTAGGAGCAGGAATGTTGCTGATCTCCTTGTTCTTCTCATATGCTTCCGGGTATCCTTTGGATACCAGCATAACGGTGGCGGCTGCACGCTGATCCACAGATATGGTTTGAGATGCCAACTGGCCTTCACTTACGGCTGTAAACAGCTCCAGCAGGTCGTTTTGAAGGCGGGGCAATACCACTTCGGTTTCGGGGTCGCCCATCCTGCAATTGTATTCTATCACGAAAGGCTCTCCTTCCACATTAATCAGGCCAAAAAAGATGAACCCGTTATAAACGATCTTCTCTGCCGCCAAACCTTCTACAGTAGGGCGTATGACCTGGTCTTCCACTTTTTTCATGAAGGCCGCATCGGCAAAAGGCACAGGAGATACGGCTCCCATACCGCCGGTGTTGAGACCTTTATCCCCTTCGCCAATGCGCTTGTAGTCTTTGGCTTCGGGTAATATTTTATAGGTACGTCCGTCGGTGATCACAAACACAGACAGCTCAATACCGGTGAGGAATTGCTCTATCACAACGGTTTTGCTGGCGTCGCCGAATTTGGCGTCCTGTATCATCTGAGTAAACTCGGTGATGGCTTCTTCGTGGGAAGCGGCAATCACCACGCCTTTGCCGGCGGCCAGTCCATCGGCTTTGAGCACGATCGGTAAGGAATGCTGTTTAATATAATCAATACCGGCATCGAAGTTATCCTTGTTAAACTCCTGGTAAGCTGCCGTGGGAATGCGATTGCGCTGCATGAACAATTTAGCGAAGGCCTTGCTGCCTTCCAGCTGGGCGGCATATTGCGAAGGCCCCATTACCGGAATATGTTGCAGGGCTTTGTCGTTACGAAAAAAGTCGTATATTCCGTTTACGAGCGCTTCTTCTGATCCCGGTACCACTAATGTGACAGCGTTTTCCAGGCAAAAGGCCTTGATCTTTTCAAACTCGCTCACGCCCATGTTCACATTCTGGCCACACTGGGCAGTTCCGGCGTTACCGGGTGCGATAAACAGTTGACCACAAAGCGGGCTTTGAGACATTTTCAGGGCCAGTGCATGCTCCCGGCCACCACTTCCAAGTAATAAAATGTTCATATGAATAAATACAGTGCGAAGAAAGTGCAAAGAAAGTACAATAAAGTCCAAAAAATGAGCATTTATACCATTTTTTTAAAGAGATAACCGAATTTCTTTAACTTGCCAGTTTTAGAATTAACTGAACCTTAAAACAATCTTGCTAAAAACTAACCATCTATGATGCAAACTGCTGTTGCACAGGAGCCTGTAATTGCCTCGCAGAAGGGGCATCCCAAAGGGCTCGCGGTCTTATTTGCCACGGAAATGTGGGAACGGTTTAACTTTTATGGGATGAGGGCGTTGCTGACGCTCTTCCTGGTGAATGCACTGCAATTCTCTGAAGCAGATTCTTCTTATGCCTATGGTGGATTTCTTGGCCTTTGTTACCTTACCCCTATGCTCGGCGGTTATATCGCCGACCGTTACCTCGGTAACCGGAATTGTATCTTATTAGGTGGCTTTGTAATGGGTACCGGACAATTACTGATGGTACTCAGCGCCACGCTCTACGCCACGAATGTGGAAACCGCCAAACTCATTATGTGGACTGCCTTGCTCGTTCTTATCTTCGGTAACGGCTTCTTCAAACCCAACATCTCTTCTATGGTGGGCCAGCTGTATCCCAAGAACGACGGCCGTCTTGACTCTGCTTTCACCATCTTTTACATGGGCATTAACATGGGCGCCTTCCTCGGGATGCTCGTATGCCCTATCCTCGGCGACGTTAAGGTAGAAGGGGTGAGAATGGTCAGCGCCTTCAAATGGGGCTTCCTCGCTGCGAGCCTGGCCATGTTCCTCGGTACCATCCTGTTTTTCTTCCTGAAAGACAAATACGTGGTAACGCCTGAAGGAAAAGCGATCGGCGCCAAACCTACCTTCAACGCCAACAACCAGCATCCGTCCGGCGAGGCCGACAAAGCCAAATTCACGCCCGGCGCCATCGCTGGCGTAAGCGTGCTGCTGGTAGTGCTCTTCCTCGGTATCCACTACGTTTCCATCGATCCTAACCCGATCAAATCCTGGATCTATCCCTTCATCTATGCTACCGGTATTAGCCTCGCTGTGCTGATCCTCACCGACAAATCTATCACCAAGGTAGAAAGACAAAGGATCATCGTGCTGTACTTCGTGGCATTTTTTGTGATCTTCTTCTGGGCGTGCTTTGAGCAGGCTGGTTCTTCACTGACCTTCATCGCGGATAACCAGACCGACCGCCGGCTGCTGGGATGGGATATGCCACCGAGCTTCATCCAGAACGCCAACTCTATCTTCATCATCGTATTTGCCTTGCCATTCAGCTGGCTGTGGCTCAAATTGCAGAAACGCAACCTGGAGCCCATCTCTCCGATGAAACAATCTATCGGCCTGGCTTTGCTGGCATTCGGTTTCTTCATCATCGCATTGCAGGTAAAAGGCCTGGGCATGAGCGAGAAACTGGGCGTAGGCTGGCTGATCCTGATGTATCTCTTCCACACGCTGGGTGAATTGTGCTTGTCGCCGATCGGTTTATCGCTCGTAGCCAAACTGGCGCCACACCGCTTCTCTTCCCTGCTGATGGGCGTATGGTTCCTCGCCAACGCTGCCGGTTATGCGCTGGCAGGCACGCTGGGCGCATTGTTACCGCCTACGCCTGACAAGTTCAAACTGGCTGCCGACAATGGCATCAATCTCCAGGGCATCCTGGATGGCACCATCAGCGCTACCGCCGACCAACTCAACAAGTTGCATGAACTGAAACTGGCTGCTCATTATCCTACGTTCGCAGGCTATACCATCCACAACCTCTTTGAGTTCTTCATGGTGTTTGTGATCCTGCCAGGAGCCGCAGCAGTACTGCTTTTCTTAATGACGCCGTTCCTGAAAAAATGGATGCACGGTGTTAAATAATTACAGATTCAAATGAAGGAAAGCCCTTCAGGCGCGCAAATCGCTTGAAGGGCTTTTCGTTTAAATTCGTAATTTATCATTTGATTATACGCTACCACATATGTCTGACAACAACTTCAAACCCTTTGTTGCGCCGGGCGTGACAATGAAAGAATTTACCCTCAAATCCATTTTACTGGGTTGCGTTTTCGGGATCATCTTTGGCGCAGCCACGGTGTATCTCGCACTGAAAGCGGGTCTTACGGTATCGGCCTCTATCCCTATCGCCGTGATTGCCATTACACTTGGCAGAAAATTTTTCAAGACCTCCATCCTGGAGAATAACATTATCCAGACCACCGGCTCCGCGGGCGAGTCCATTGCGGCGGGCGTGGTATTCACATTGCCGGGATTCCTCTTTCTGAGCGATGGCGGCGGAGCGCAGTTCTTCAATTATATCACCATCCTTACGCTGGCCATCTTCGGTGGCGTGCTTGGCACCTTGATGATGATACCGCTACGTCGTTCACTGATCGTAAAAGAACATGGTACGCTGCCTTACCCCGAAGGCACCGCCTGCGGCGATGTGCTCATCGCCGGCGAAAAGGGCGGCGACTTCGCCAAGACCGCTTTCTATGGACTGGGCTTCGCTTTCGTATATGCCATCCTGCAAAAAGTGTTGCATGTGATCGCCGAAACGCCCGGCTATATGACTCAACAAGCCAACCGCTTCTTTCCATCTGCAAAGATCAGCGCCGATATCACACCGGAGTACATGGGTGTGGGTTATATCATCGGTCCGCGTATTGCGGGTGTGCTGGTGGCCGGCGGCGTGATCTCCTGGCTGGCGCTCATCCCGCTGCTGGCATCCTTGCTGCCCGGCGATGTGATCGCCACACAGCTGGTGAAGATCGGCTATCTCGCCAACCTGCAAACGCCCGGTGGACAAGGCGGTTGGGACCCGGTAACCCATACCTTCCAGGATTATGCTTCAGCAGTATATTACGCCTATGTGCGTCAGATCGGCGCAGGCGCCGTAGCCGCAGGCGGTTTCATCACGCTGCTGAAAACCATTCCTACTATCATCGCTTCTTTCAAAGGCAGCATCAGTGCTGTGAAAGGCAGTAGTGACGCCGCTTCCGGCGAACAAACGCCCCGTACAGAACGCGACCTCAATCTGAAAATAGTATTGTTCGGCAGTATCGCACTGGTATTGCTGATGGCTTTTCTGCCACAACTGCCCGGCGACTCTATCGGCAAGAAACTGCTGGTAGGCTTGCTGGTGGTGGTTTTTGGCGCCTTCTTCGTAACAGTGTCCAGCCGTATTGTAGGGCTGATCGGTTCTTCCAACAACCCGATCTCCGGTATGACCATCGCCACGCTGATGGGCACCTGCCTGGTGTTCATCGCGGTTGGATGGACCGGCAAAGTATATGAGCCGATGGCGTTGGTAGTGGGCGGTATGATCTGTATCGCGGCGGCCAATGCCGGCGGCACTTCGCAGGATCTGAAATCGGGCTACATCGTAGGCGCTACGCCGATGTACCAGCAGCTGGCCTTGTTCATCGGCGCGATCGTTTCTTCTGTTGTGATCGGTCTTACGGTGAAATTCCTCGACAAGCCTACGGCCGATATGATTGCTCATGGCGTGAAAGACCATGCTATTGGCACGGCTTATTATCCTGCGCCACAGGGTACGCTCATGGCTACACTGGCCAAAGGTATTTTGTCGTTCAACCTCGACTGGCAATTTGTGCTGGTGGGCGTTTTCCTGGCCATTACGATGGAGCTGTGCGGTGTAAACTCCCTGTCGTTTGCCGTGGGCGCATACCTGCCTTTATCAACCACACTACCGATCTTTATTGGTGGCGCGATCCGCGGAGTAGTAGATCGTCAGCACAAGAAAAATAAAGTGGAGCTCAGGCCAGAAGAAGAGGAACTGGGTAAAGGTAATTTATTTGCTACCGGACTGGTTGCCGGCGGCGCAGTGGCTGGTGTGATCATCGCTATACTCGCAGGCTTCGACTGGTCGGCCGCTATACTCTCTAAAGTGAATAGTGAAAGTGCGCTTACCCATGCATTGGGTACGGGCGGCTACTTCTCTTTAGGCGTACTTTTCTTTGCATTCATGGGCTGGTGTCTCTACCGAACCGCAAGGAAATAATGTGAGAATTTTTTGATTTACGGATTTTTTGATTTACGGATTTACGGATTTGTGGCGGTTTTCAGGTTCGCCATAAATTCATAAATCCGTAAATCCATAAATTCTTACATCAAAAAATTCTTACATCAAAAAATATTAGTCTTATTTTTATCGGATATATCAATAATACCTATGCGCATACTTGCAACCGCCTTACTCGGAGCCACCATGCTGATGGGCATATCCTGCGGAAAGGATAATGACAACAACGATAGTCGCAGCAGAAGATTCATCTCTTTCAAGCTCGATAATCGCATTTATCTTTCAGAGAATCCAAAAGCGGTGATCTATCTGCCCAATCTTACAGACAATGACCCTACCAATGATTATCCTAGAATGGAGATCACGGGGCAGAGTTATACGGGAGATGTGATCACTTTTACACTAGCCACAGATGCGATGCCTTTCAAACCAGGCGCCTATCCTGTTACGCAGAAGGGCAATAGCATGAGCGTGTTGCTCAATGGTTCGTTTCCGCAACAGCTGGGCAGTGATCCTGCATCCGGCGGTTTCGGTATCAATCTTACCGATGTGAATAATATGACGGTGGAGGGAAATTTCTCCGGCACTTTGTACGACAAGAGCGGTGCGGGTGGGCCGAGAGCCGTAACAGACGGCGCTTTCAGGGCGGTGGTAACACAGGTAAGCCAATAAGATATTACACAAAAGGGACGCCGTTGGCGTCCCTTTGTCGTAGTACGTTAGCGCTGTTAGCAATCAGTCAGCACAGAGCACCAGAAAGTGCGGGGTGGAATAGTGGCTTTCTCTGCTTTTTTCTGTCCGGATTCAGTAAGTCTGGCGATTTTCATTTTACGAACGTCGAGTTTTTTTGCGATTTTCTTTTTCATAAAACGGGTTTTACTAAAGAAGCATGATTGCCTACTCTTTTCTACAGGTTTTCGGCGGCCCCTATGTTTAGCGATAAATAAGCAGATCGTTGGAATGCACTATTGGCAAGTAGTTCGGGTTATTAATAAAAAGAGTGATCTGAAGATACAAAAAATATATTTACCATGTTCAAAACTCCAACAATTTATGCCACAACTTTTTTCCACCGACAGAGATGAGACCGGTTCCGCCGACACCGTCATTTAATGTGCTGACATGTCCTGTCAGCAAGGCTTTCACAAGTACCCTGCCATTCATTTCTGCAGTGGTATCTGCATAGAAAATATTGGCTTTCAATGGCACATCCGTCGTATTCAGTGTGACAGTCATTAGCTGACCTGTATATAGTTGCCGCGCCTGTATCGCAGGCAAATACATCTGTACAACGGTACTATCGTTGGTATTGTGTACTGTTAGCGCGGTTTTGACGGCTTGCGGATAGGGTATGGTGCGCAGCAGTATATACAGTACAAGCAACAGTACAAAGAAAAGCAAGGTATTGGTACGCGGCAACCAGCGTGGTGTGCTGGCTAGTATCTGTGTTACTTCTTGGCTATTTATGTCGTGGCTCATATTTGATCAGGCGCCAAGTTCCAGTTGGTTTTTCACCAGCGTATAGTAGGCGGCTTTTTTTTGTGTGAGAGATAAATGAGTACCTTGTTCTATGATCCGGCCTTTATCGAGCACTACGATATTATCTGCATCTTTCACGGTACTGAGGCGATGCGCTACGATAATTACGGTTCTGCCTTTGAAAAAATCGTTCAGGTGATGCATGATCACTCTTTCGTTATTAGCATCGAGTGCATTGGTGGCTTCATCAAACAGGATAAAGGCGGGATTTTTGTAGATAGCGCGCGCGATGAGGATGCGTTGTTTCTGGCCCTGGCTAATGCCGTGCCCTTCGCTGCCAATTACGGTATTAAGACCTAACGGCAGTGTGTTTACAAACTCTTCCAGGTTAGCCATTGCCAGTGCGTGTTGCAATTTGGCGAGGTCCGGTTCATCATCGCCCACTGCGATGTTCCTGCTGATGGTATCGGAAAAGATAAAACCATCCTGCATCACCACTCCACATTGCCGCCTCCAAACTTTGTGGCTGATTCCCGAGAGGCTTTCATCACCGAGCCTGATATCTCCATTCTCCAGGTCGTAAAATTTCAACAATAATTTGAGCAGCGTTGTTTTGCCGCTGCCACTCATACCTACGATGGCGGTCACCTTCCCGAAAGGTATGTCCAACTGTACCTCCTGCAATACCAGCGGGTTGCCGGCGCCCGGATACCGGAAAGACACCTGCTCCAGTCTGATAGCTGGTTGTGGTGGCAACTCCTGCAGCAGATTCGCTTCCTGTGGTTCCTCATCTTTGATCAGGTGCACTTCGTTCAGCCGTTCCATGCTGATACGGGCATCTTGCGAAAACTGTATAAATTGCACCAGCTGATCAATAGGACCATTCAATTGTCCGATAATATACTGAATAGCCAGCATCACCCCCAGTGTCATATGGCCATTGATTACACTGGCAGCTGCAACAAAGGTGATGAGGATATTTTTTCCTTCATTGATAAAGAAGGCACCCACATGCTGGTACTGACCCAAAGCAAGGCTTTTGATATTAATGTTGAATAAATTGGCCTGCAAGTGTTCCCATTCCCATCGTTTCTGTTTTTCACAATCGTTCAGTTTTATTTCGTGCATGCCATATACCAGCTGTATAATCTTACTCTGGTTCTGCGCGGCAATACCAAATTTCTCATAGTCAATGACGCGACGACGATTCAGGAAAAGTTTGACCCATAAGAGATAAAGGGTACTACCGATGAGGAAAATAAAAAATATTTTCAGGTTGTAAACCGCCAGCAGTATACTAAATACAACGAGGTTCAGTACAGAGAAAAGAATGCTCAATGAAGAAGAAGTCAGGAAGTTCTCGATCCGGTTATGATCGTTCATCCGCTGCATAATATCGCCTGTCATTTTAGTATCAAAGTATAGCAGTGGCAGCTTCATCATCTTCACGAGGAAATCGCTCAGAATGCTCACATTGATCCTGGCACTGATATGCAGCAGTATCCAGCTACGTACAAATTCCACGCTGGTTTTCCCGGCCAGTAGTACCAGTTGCCCGATGAGTATGAGGGTAATGAAGTGCAGGTTCTCTTGTCGGATACCTATATCCACGATGCTTTGCGTGAGAAGAGGAAATATCAGTTGGATGAGTGTGCCCACGATGAGACCGAGAAACAGCTGGATGATCAGTCGACGGTAAGGACGCAGGTAAGCGATGATCCGTCGTAAACCAATGCCACTAGCGATTTCATCGGGGCGATCAAAAAAATCGCTGGTGGGTTGCAGCAGCAGTGCGATGCCGGCGCTGCTACCGTTGTTTCCGATACTCACCCAATGTTTGATAAAGTTAGCGTGGGTATAACGTGCACGCCCTCTGCCAGGATCAGCGATGTATACATATTTCGAGGTGATGCGATAGAGCACTACAAAATGATTTTGATTCCAATGCACAACGCAGGGCAGTGGCGCTTCCTGTAACCGGTCGAAAGACAATGGCGCACCTAGTGTCTGGAACCCCATCTTCCCGGCGGCATTTGTCAGGCCAAGCAAGTTAACACCTTCCTTGCTGAAGTGACTATATTGCCGCAACGTTTGCAGGCTCACACGCCTGCCATAGTGCTGCGCTATCATGCGCAGACATGCGGGACCGCAATCCATCGCATCCATCTGCCGGAAGAATGGAAATGGTTTAAATAATTTACGCATGTTTGATACTGTAATAGTGATCATCAATTTTCTCCAGCTCATGAGTATTCATCCAGATGTAGCGGAATGGCGAATCCATTACTTCCAGTATGCGGTCATTATTAGCATGCCATAACTCCTGAAATGCAGGGTCATCAGCCACTTCTGCGATCCTTCGCTCAGCGGCATTTCCAAAGCTTCTTGTATGGCTGGTACAGTTCTTTATCTCTCCTCTATCATCTATACAAACCTTTCTGTTATAATATGGATTGAACTGCTGCGCTTCACAGAAGAACTGTACGCTCATCACATATTCATCGCGGCCGATATGCTGAAAGGCCTTGCTGTTATTGAGCAGCTGCGGCGTAGAGAAGATGCAGTTCTGAATATGTTTTATTTTCCGTGGCGTACCATATAATACGATGTGGTTGATCTTTTTAAACTGCCGGGAAAACTGCTTCAATGCTGTTACGGTACCATAGCCACTACCGTATGGGATCAGCAGGTCGATTGTGCGAAACTGCGTACCAACAACCGTTTCCATCAAGTGCTGTAACCACTGCAGTGGCAGCGCGGTAAAACAACGTAGCTCTATATGTTTGCAGCGTAGCTCATCCAGCTGTTGCAGGACATCAGCGTAATCCAGGCGGGCAGGATCGCTGATCTCGATTACAGCGGTCAATATTTTTTCTGCCCGGCGCCAATGAAGATCCAGTACACCATAACGTTCGGGATGCCTGGTGAATGTACCTGCCTTCTTTTCTTCAAGGGCTTGCAGGAACCTGCGTATATTATTTTTTGTATCACCATAGATAGTTTCCAATTCAGCAATACTGGAATGTTTGAATTCCGTCAAAGCTTCGCAGAGAAATTGCGGTATTTCTATATATCCCCGATTCTGCAAATCGCAGATAATGGCAGCATGTTTCCCCATTACCGGAATACAATAACTGTATAAAGAAAAATATTCGGGTTGCATATCAAAAGAAATTAGACTGAATAAATTTTGATACAGGCTTGTAACAGGCTTCCAGGTGATATCCCAGGCTACGATGACGTTGACTGAAGGATATCTTGTTCAGGTTTTCGATACCTGTGTCTGCATCATTTGGAAGCCTGCGCAAAAATCGGTAATACAATGGGAACGAATGCATATGCTTCTTTGGCAGGATGCTATTATCGAAACTGATCTTCTTTTTTTTCTTTTTCATGAGGACGATCATTTTTAACAAGCCATTCGGCTATCTTTTCATCGATCTGATAATTATTATGTGTGGCATATCCCATAAACTGCCCAACAGGATTCACTTCCAGGAAAGTGATATGCCCGTCTTCTGTTTCCAGCATATCAATGGAAGCGGTATTAAGGCCCAACACATTCATGAGGCGTTGCAGTTTAGCGATAATATCTTCCGGCAAGCAATAAGCGATCATGTTGATGCGGCTCACCTGGTAGCTTACGCTCAACTTGATATCAGTAGTGCCGGAGTGAATAATAGCGGTGGGATAGAATTGTCCGTCGAGATAAAAGATGCGTAGTTCATATTTACCTTTCACGTACGACTGAAATTGCGACAGGAAGAATTGATCTTCCAATGCATCAATGAATCCGCTGGTGATCTTCTCCGTAAAACTTTTATAGTTATCGCCATTATCACTGATAAATACATAGGGGTCCGATACAGGTTTCGTAATGATGCCACCCTGGTGTTTTTCGTAGAATGCACGCAACCTAGCCTTGCTGTTGGTAACGAGCGTATCGGGCACAGTAAGGCCCACTTGTTTTGCCAGTTTAAGCGTATGTAATTTATTATGTGACTGGTTCTGGAAAGGATCGGAAAGCCATTTTTTATGTCGCAATAACTTGAATAGATAATAGCTTACCTGTGTGGCTTCTTCACGTGATTCTATAATAGCCTGGCGATGATATTTGTCAACAGCGCGGGTGATCGTATTGCGGTAGTCATACCATCTTCTATACCATACCACGTGGATATCGGGCAGGTACAATTTTTTCCCAGCCAGTTCTATCGTATTATCATCACTCAAACTGAAGTCGTTAATGGCCGTCTGCTGGGTCATGTCTTCACTGTTGATACGGTAGAAGTCTGCTTTCTTTTCTATCAGCCAGTCGATCACATAATCGGTTGTAGGCTCATATTGATTGGTGATGATCAGGATCATATCGATTTTTTTTTAGGGAGAAGATGAGCCCCGTACCATGCGGGTATGGGGCTCTGGAAGTATTAAGCAGCCAATGTGGAAGTAGCTGCATCGGCAGTGTCAGTATCACTGGTTACTGAGCAGTTGCGGCCGCTATCAGAATCATTGGAGTCTGAACACATTTCATCAATAGAGGCAGTACCGCCATTGATCAGTTTCAGTTCTTCAGCAGAAAATGCTTTTACATCGCTAAAGCTTTCCAGGGAGAATTTGTTCTTTTTCATTTTAATAGATTTTGTGATTAATAAAAAGCCTGTTTACTACAGGTGTTGCAATTGATGTCTATGCAGTTAAGAGGTCGGCATAGTAGACCCGGGAGCAGTCCGTAGGCCTCCAGACTGCGCCAAAAAGGTGACAGGCGTAAAATGCGGGCGCATTTACGCTGGGTAAATCAGTTTCAGAAAAAATGGTGCTTTATTGCTATCTGATAGTTCTGTCCTGTTCCGATTTTATTCGGTTCTGCTCATCTTCAATTCCTGTTTTTCGTTGGCGATTGTTCTTTACTTTCAGGTTACCAAATGAATAAATAAATCCTGCCTTTATTCTACGGGCATCATCTGTGTCTTGTGTATGACTGACAATACTGTTATAGGTCGCATCTCCTTTGCGTGTAAATCCTATCGGGATATCTTCATAAGTAATAAATGTGTTCAGTTTTTTTTCGATAAATGCTTTTCGTATAGTCAATTCCGTAGCCAGATTACCATTGATGTACAACTGATTGTAGCGTGTAGGTGAAAACCAGTAGAGTCCTGCATCCAGGGTAATGCCCCGGGGCAAGGTGAAGGTATTGGATGTTGATATCCTCACGGTCAGATTACCTTTGCTGATATCAGGAAATTGTGTATGATCATACTTTACATATTGCAGGTAGAATCCTTGTATATTGTTAGTCATCTCCCACCATTTTGTAATATTAAAAGGAAGGTAAACTGTAGCGCTATATATATTGCTTTCATTCAGGTTATCGTAGGTCATCTTGGAGATATTGCCTTGCTGTTCGAACAATTGCGTAATACCATGCAGTGTTTTAGAGAACCCGATCGTAAAGTTGAATTGTTGCTTAAACAGATACGAAAAATAGCTGCTATAGGAGATGCTGGGCCTCAGTTCCGGATTTCCTTGATAGTAAGTATAGCGATCATAATACTGTATCACCGGGTTCATCACAAAGTAAGACGGGCGGAACGTTCCTTTGCGGAACGACAAGGAAAACTGGTTGCGCGGATCTTTCCTGTATACCACACTGAGGCTGGGGAAAAGCCCGGTGAGGTTAATATCCAGCTGACTGTGTGTATCCCGGAACCTGACAGTAGCGTTGGTCTGTTCCAGCCGGAGCCCTCCCTGCACATCCCACCTGGTCCAGGATTTACTGAAGGTAACATAAGCGGCATTAATATATTCTTTGTAGCTGGCATCTGTTGAGCGCGCAGTATCTCTGATGATACTGCCACCTTGTAATGTATCGAACAAAACAAGATTATCGGCGCGCGCGTAGGAAGACTTAACGCCAGCATCAAGTTTTATTTTGTGCGCCATACGCTGTATATAATCAAGCCGGAAACTGGCAACGTCTGTAGTGGAAGTTTGCCGGCTTTGCAGCAATAGCCAGTCCGACACCGGCTCGTGTTGGTCATTCCATTGCTGTTGTGCATAAGTATATCCCGGCAGGTTGTGATTACGGCCTCCATTGACATCTATATTCAATTCCTTGCGGGAGGAATCAAATTTTCCATTGTAGTTCACATTCACAAAGGTGTTACTGATATAATTGTTAGCCGTAGTTTGCTGGTAGAAAATATTCCGTTTCAACGCATCGGCTGCGCTACTCCAGGCGTCGTTTTCGGCGGGTCTCAACGTGAGGTTGCTGCCACTGAAATTGGCAACAACACCGATGGTTTGCCTGGCATTCAACTGGAAGTCGACGCCTGCACGAGCCATGTTATTAAGATAACGTTTATGCGATACCGATGTCATATCGATATAGCTGTCGCTGTTTCCATTTTGGATCACCTGATTACTACTATTCTCCGAATACACATTACTGGATGTGAAGGTATAGGCGCCGTACAGGTTCCATTTCTTTCGGCGGTAATTGGTATTGATGCCTGCGCTGGCACGCGGATACCAACCTTGGTTCCAGGCGCCGTTGACAGCTCCGTTAAAACCTTCATTGACAGGGCGTTTCATGACGATATTGATCACACCTCCGCTACCAGCAGCATCATATTTCGCCGACGGACTGTTAATGATCTCTATCGACTTAATCTGCGCAGCCGGCAATTGTTTAATGTAAGCTGTTGCCTGATGTATATCCATAAACATACGGCGGCCATCTATCAACACCGTGATATCGGTTTTGCCGTTGAGCACAATATTATCACGAATAGTCATCAACCCGGGAGCTCTACCAAGAATTTCAAAAACAGTGCTACCGATAAGATTGGTGCGGTTTTCCACATTTAAGGTCACGTTATCACCTGTAAAAGACACCAGTGGTTTCTTGCTATTCACGGTTACCTCCTGGAGCAGGTGTGAGTCCTGTTGTAAAATAATGGTGGGAAGATGCACGTCGGTATTACCAACTGTAATGTCCCTGCCTTGATATTTTATATAGCCAAGATAAGCGACGGATATACGGTATTGGTTTGCCGGCATAGCTTTCAGCCGGAAATGTCCTTTGTCATCTGTAAAGACTCCATCTACGATGGTGGAGTCCTGCACACGAAATAGCTGTATTGCTGCGGCGACCACTGGCTGCTGGCGGCTATCTCTCACTTCTCCATAAATGGAAACAAGTGGGAGTGAGTCGGGCCGTGCCAAGGCAGTACCTTGTACAACAGGAATTGTGCAAACAGCAATCAGTGACAGCAACATAAGGGTGCTTGCTTGGGTATTATGGAATTACAGAAAAAGAAGCGCTTATCCGCGTACTAATAAATGTTGATATTATTTTTCTCATCTCTCTCCATGCGTTTACCTTTCAGCTGACGCACCATTGAATGGTAAGCGGATTGAATCGTCTCGGGTTGTTTCACATCATTTACATAGAGTATTTCATCCTGAATACGCACACGTGCCGGGCCATTACCAATCAGATGCTCAGCTTCCAATTTGCTGAATAATGCTCTTACCTGCTGCGATTCAGCTTCCAGTGCCGACATGGGCCGCCGGCCAGGGTTCACATGACCGGGAGTAGCGTTCAATTTTGCAGCATCTTTCAGTAATATTTCTTCCGACTGTCTTGACCGGGCTAGCCACTCCTTGTCTGCTACAGGCAGCTCTTGCTCATTATTGAATACGCTCACTTTACCGTCAGGATATTGAACAATCACCTTTCCTTTCCAGGAAGGCTGCAGATGGTCAACATTCACAATGTTCGGCGCCAAGGGTCCGCTGGCAACATCTCCATATACTTTGTATCCATTTTCTGGTATACAGATAAGATAACGATATGAAAGGGTAGTATCCATAGTAGTGCGGGTATACATGGGTAAAACACAGTTTTGCTCTCTTGCCGCTGCACTGAGGGTTAAACAAGTACAGAGGGGCAATGTCACAACTACCAATATGCTCATTTCTTTTGGTTGGGTTAGGGACATCATAGCCTTACATTATGAAACTAATTTAATGTAATTTTTTAATTCTGCAACATAAAAACAGTAAAAAAACACAACGTATTGATTGGCAGACATTCTCATGAAATACTGAAGGGGGAAGGCTTACAGCCGATCCCCCTTCATGATAATTTGCTTTCTTATCGTCAACATTTCACTGATCTATTATTTCAGTGGTTTACCGTTCTCATCAAATGTTTCAAAAACAGTTTTGTTATTTTTGTCCACATAGATCTTGATCCTCGGCGTGCCTTTATCATCACGGATAAAGAGACCTACTTCATTTTTCATTGTCTTGCCCACAAAGAGGCGTTCTGTACCGAATGCGCCATTGGCGGCCAGGGAATCAAATGCATTCTTTTCTTTTGCTTCATTCTTGAAAGCATTGATTGAATCCACTACTTTTAATACGCGTGATACCGGGTATTCATCGCTGCGATCCCATAATTCGAGGCCATAGGCGCGGGCTCCGGCGCCTTGCAGTTCCTGGAAATATTGTAGCTGCATGATCTGGTCATTACGGAACTGATCAACAGAAAATACCAGGCCAGCGTCTTTTTTATCTGCATCGTAAACAAGTCCTCCGCATTCATTGCCGCGACCATCGAAGAAGATCATACCGGCTTCGCGGGCGCGGGCAGGTAAATCTTTTCCATCCGCCTTGCCGGGATGTTGCCGCGCTTTGTTGGAGATCACCAGTTTCACCGCACCATCTTTTTCAATGACATTGATACGTTCTACATCAATTTCTTCGAAACGTTGTTTGTGGTTATCTGATCTGAAAGACATAAAAACAAACAGACCGAAAATAAAGGTGAGTACAAGAGAATAGATTTTGAGTATTCGTACTTCTTTTAACAGTTTTTCCATGAGATAAAAGGGGTTTTGCGAGATGCAAAGCTAGGGGTATTACAGGAAATATTTTTGATCTCACTTCAACAATGCCTTCACCAGCTCCAGCGCCCTGGCAGTAGTTCTGGCCTTGTCATACGCAAGATAAATGGTATTGGTGGTAGGCGTGATCCCTTGCCATATTTCAGCGATCAAGCCTTTCTTCTTTCCATCTTTGATGAGATAATCAGCGGCTACTGTCACGCCTTCACCTT
This sequence comes from Chitinophaga vietnamensis, assembly GCF_902167635.1. Lineage (GTDB taxonomy): Bacteria > Bacteroidota > Bacteroidia > Chitinophagales > Chitinophagaceae > Chitinophaga > Chitinophaga vietnamensis. Next base: position 156,117 of record NZ_CABHMS010000001.1, on the reverse strand, counting down.
TGCTGATGGCGTCTAAAATAGTATTCATATCCGGGATGGTGAAGCGCGGTTTTATAGGAGGTCTTTTCTTGAAATTCACCAGCCAGAACCGGCGTATGATAGCGAGGTCTGTGCTGTATGCAAACCATGTTTGCTGTAGCAGCCATTCTTCTACCTGTTCCCATGCTTTCTTTTTCACCATCTTGTGAAACGCGGTGGTATCGATAGACGGGCTGCCGGCTACGATAAATGATTCTGTTAAAACAGGCTCAAAGAAAATATCTTTTCTGTCTGTCCGTTGTGTGGCCACTACGAAATCAAGTTCGCCATCGGCGAGTTTGGCGAGCAAGTCTTTTGTTAACCCGAACGATACCACAATATCCGCCTGTAATTTGGAAAGGTGTTTCAATGATACTGTATGAAACACTTCTTTAACGGCGCCCAGACGGATCAGCGGCAGTTGGCGGCCACTGCGCATCGCCCTGAAAGTGGTTTCAATATTTTCGAGCTGTTCCAGAGGCGCTACTACCTGTGTATAAAACAGTTGACCGTCTGCTGTGGGCACCAGTCTTGGCTTCCGTTCGAACAGCTGCTGTCCGATATGCGCTTCCAATGCCGACAGGTGCTGACTTACATTAGGCTGCGAGATAAACAATATCCTGGCGGCAGCTGTAAGCGACCCCGTTTGATAGATAGCTTTAAATGTCCTGTACCATTCAAGATTTACCATACCGGAAAGGTATAAATTTTTTTATTGGTTCTATAAATCATGCTATTTTATTTTATGGGGATGATACCTGCAATTTTGCTCAAAAAAGAACATGAGCAACACTTTGATATTATCTCCGGAAGTTACGGCTGCATTGGCATTCATTCAATCCATAGAAGTTCCCGTTGCGGAAAATGCCGTACACATGGGACGTGAATTTTACGAGCGTTTCATTCCCATGGCTGGTGAACCGGAGGAAGTAAATTTTATACAAACGCATACGATTCATTCGCCGCAGGCAGATATAGCCCTTCGCATTTACCGGCCTTCCGCGCAGCCTTCATTACCGATAGTGTTATACATGCATGGCGGTTGGTTTAATGCAGGCAGCCTTGATACGCACGACCGGCCGCTACGTGCTGTTGCCAATTTATCCGGGGCCGTAGTGATCTCCATCGACTACCGGCTGGCGCCGGAACATCCCTTCCCTGCCGGCTTGCACGATTGCTGTTATGTATTGCAATGGGTGATGGATAATGCAGCCCTGCTTGATGTAGATATCAACCGCATTGCTTTAGCCGGAGATAGCGCCGGTGGGGCGCTGGCGGCAACAGTGACCCTGCGGGCCGTGAAAGCGTTGCACCTATCCCTGGCCTGCCAGGTATTGATCTACCCGGTTACTGACGCTTCCCTGAGCAGCAGCTCCTGGCAAACGTTTGCTGATGGCCCCAACCTCACGCTCGCAGGCGCCAAAGATGCCTGGAATATGTATATACCTGATCCTAATGCCAGGCGCCATCCCGATGCGTCCCCACTTTATGCAGATGATCTCACCGGCTTACCACCTACCTTGATCATCACAGCAGAATACGATCCGCTACGGGATGAAGCCATTCACTATGCAGAAAAATTACAAGCCGCTGGTACAGATGTGCAGTTGTCTGCATACGCCGGCATGATTCACGGCTTCTTTCAGATGGGAGGTATTATAAGCGATGGCAGGCACGCGATACAAGCCGTTGCCGCTTTTTTGAAGGCTCATTTTTAATACCCTCTGCTATGAAAAAAATTGCTTACATAGGATGCCTGGGCATGATCGGCGTTATCACCACCGAGTTTGGCATCATCGGCGTATTGCCGCAGGTGGCGGAATACTACAGGATCAGCGTTGATAAAGCAGGATGGCTACTGAGCGCCTTTGCCCTGGTGATCGCGCTGGCCGGGCCTTTCATGACGCTGCTGCTGTCGGGCTTGAACAGAAAGTACCTCATGGCATTCAGCATTTTCCTGTTTCTGATTTCAGGAATGGTAGCTTTATTTTCTCCGCCGTTCTGGTTATTGCTGATAGCCCGCATGTTGCCTGCCTTCCTGCAGCCAGTCTATATCTCTACAGCTATCGCTGCTGCGACCAGTGGAGCCGACAAGAAAGCTACACATACGATGATGGCTATCGTACTGGGAGGCATTGGCCTGTCTACCATAACAACGATCCCCCTGGCCACTTACATGGCCGGTGTATTTCAACGCTGGCAGGCCTCATTTGTTGTACAATGCCTGGTTAGCCTGATCGCATTGATCAGCATATTGTTAGCATTGCCAACGATGCTGGTTGCAGAAAAAAAGCAGCTTGGCAGTCAGTTGAAAATTTTGCAAAAGCCGGGATTCATTATCAGCACGGTGATCGTATTCCTGATGAATGCGGCTATGTTCACTACTTATTCCTATTTCGCAGATTACCTGAAGAAAGTAAATGAAATGGATCAGGGAACAATCAGCAGTATGCTGTTGTTATTTGGTGCGGCGGGTGTTGCGGGGAATTTTGTTGCAGGTAAAGCGCTGGGGAAAAGTCTTGCCGGCACAACTGCTTTTTTCCTGATTGGGTTGATGCTGACGGCAACTGGCATCTATTACTTCAGTACCATGTCCTTCGTGAGTGTTTTGCTAGTTGCGGTATGGGGATTTCTACATACGCCCTGTTTTCTTACCGGCCAGGCATATATGATATCTTATGCGTCGGAAGCACCTGAATTTGCGAACAGTCTTTCTATTTCCTTTGGCAACCTGGGCATATCGGCGGGCACGCTAGCCGGTGGCTGGGTGATTGCGCAATATGGAGTGCACAACACTCCCTGGGCGATGTGTGTATTATGTGCGGCGGCTTTGAGCCTGTTGTTGATACAAAGATTTGAATGAGGGATCTGTAAAACAGATCCCTCATTTATTTATTTTACTTAATAGTAATCCTCGCTACAGCGATCTTTGACTTCCCAATCATCCTGTCCGACTTTCCAACCATGTACATATCATTGCCGATAATGGCTCCCAAACGGGGCATGGCGGTAGGCACATCAGTATTGGAGAAAAATACTTTCCTGCTAACTTTACCGGAAACCTCATCAATGTTTACAAGGAAACAATCGGATTTGCCGAAACGATATGCTGATCTTGCTTTTTGACCAGCCTGGGTAACAGCAATATTTTTGGGATTGTCGTTATACAACAGCTGAATATTTCCACTTGTCTGGAAAGCGCCGAAGCCTGAATAAAAAGGCCTGTTTCCATCCATAAAATAACTGATGTCTGCTTGAATACCATAACCATACGATGTGGTAGTAGCCCCGCGTATGCTTTCCCACTGCCGCTTGGGAAGTATCTGCAACCATCCGATGTTGCCGGCAGCATCTATCTTACACATCAACAAGTCGCCGGATGAATAAACTGAATGGGAGGTCGTCTGAGTTTGACCCACGATTCCGTTCATAACAGTAGGAGAAGTTTGAGAAGTATATTCAAAATGCGCGTATGTTTCTGCAAGAATAACGAGCCCGTTATCGGCTGTATAAAATATCTTACGGAATTGCATGATCCTGGAAAAACCTTCTTCATCTTCTTTCTTTCTATTCAGATCTTCTCTCACCTTCCGATCTTCCTTGCTTTCTTCTTTATCTTCCCCATCCTCACTATCCGCCTTATCCTGCTCTGTTGACAGGAGAGAATAATTGATCGGCTTATCGCTCGTAGAAATCACTTTTCCATCATTCAAATTGATCCGCTGCACCAGCAATCCGTCAATGGCGCCGCCTCTTTTCTGGTTGCTGTAGAATCCCGCCAGCACCAGGTCTTTGTTCCTTTCCTGTACTATTTTTGTATTGGTAAGCCGTTTCCCGTTGATGCCGGTATTGATCTCTGCCTGTTGCTTTCCCTTCTCATTGTAGATACGGATATTGTAATTGGTAAAGTCCAGGAACTTTTCTTTCTTCTTTTTTCCTTCTTCATATTCGTACATACGCCCTACCAGCACCACTTTGCGATCGGTGGTGTACAACACGTCTTCCAGTTGATATTTTTTAGATTCAAATTCATTCCTGATGATAAGCGGCTTGGATGCTTTGAGATTCTTATCCAACTCCTGTATCTTGTATTCGTTTTTCTCTGTTCCTTTTATGCTGCTGACGATCACCATCTTTGTGCTGTCTGCATTATAGTCGATCTTGAAATCAACATCATCGCTTTTTTCATTTAGTTGGAAAACCGCTACTTCTCTCCATTCACCGGTTAGTTCGCCGGTGTTTTTATTCACTGCAGAGGCGTAAAGGGCAAGGGTTCTATCCCGCCGGCTATAATCGGTCGAAAACAAGAACAGCTTGTCCTGGCAGGCAAAAAATTGTTCAAATGTTTTACCTCGCAATTCCCTGTTAAAGTCGTTGCGATAAACCTCATTTAAATTTTTGTCCACCTTTACGAGGGAAGCCGATTCTCTGTAAGCGGTGGCGATTACAAAATAGCCACTCATCACCGAATGACTTTCTTCCAGATAGGCGCCGGTGTTGTCAGCAGTTATTACTCTCAGGTCGGTACTGCCTTTGCGGAGTTTAAATTCATCTCCCCATTTTATAGATTGGGCGAGGGCGGCCATGCCAAGGATGGCCAGGTACAGGGTCAGGTAAACACGTTTCATTAAAAATGTTTTAGGTACAGGTGATTTCAGGGTATAGCACAGGAAAAGTAACAAACTTTATTTATTGCTTCTTTTGTTTAAGTTCGGCAATACGCACCACCAGGTCTGCCAGGCGGTTGGAGTATCCAAATTCATTATCGTACCAGCCCACTACTTTTACGAGGTCGCCTACGATGGAGGTTAATAAAGCATCGAAGGTGCAGGAGTAGGGGTTATCAATGATATCTACAGAGACGATGGGCGCCTCGGTATATTTCAGTACGCCTTTCATGGATGTTGCGGCGGCTTCTTTAAATCTTGCATTGATCTCGTTCACGCTTGCCGGCTGCTTTTTCAGGATGCAGGTAAAGTCGGTCAGCGATCCGTTCAACACGGGCACACGGATGCCTGCGCCGCCCATCTTGCCTTCCAGGTGCGGAAATATAGTGGTGATCGCCTTTGCAGCGCCGGTGGAAGTAGGTATGATGGAGGCCGATGCTGCGCGCGCCCTGCGCAGATCGCGGTGGGGGGCGTCATGCAGGTTTTGATCTCCGGTCATGGAATGCACGGTGGTAATGTAACCATCTACAATACCCCAGTGATCATCGAGCACTTTCACCATCGGCGCTACGTTGTTAGTAGTGCAGGATGCATTGGACAGTACCGGCGATGTCAGGTCTATCAGGTGATCGTTCACGCCTAGTACTACCGTAGGAATATCTTTATCCGGTGATGGCGCCGACACGATCACCTGTTGCGCTCCTGCCCGCAGATGCTGTTCTGCGGCGGGTTTGCTGGTAAACTTGCCCGTAGCCTCAATGACCAGGTCGATACCCAGATCAGCCCAGGGTAGTTGCAGCGGGTCGCGCTCCGCTAAAACACGGATAGACCGGCCATCGACGATCAAGGTATCAGCGGTGGCACTTACTTCGCCTTCGTAAGGGCCATGTACAGAATCATATGTGTAAAGATGGGCTAGTGTTGGCGTATCTGCCAGGTCATTTATGGCTACTACTTCAATTCCTGTTTTTTGCAGCAACATGCGCAAACATATTCTGCCGATGCGCCCAAATCCATTAATCGCTATCCTCATGGACAATATTTTATGGCTGGCAAAGTTAAGTGTATTTATCCATGCAATAGCCATTTTTGTCCATGCTCTCCGCATCCGGTTTACAGGGCAAGGAAATTGTTTATTTCCTGCTCCCAGTCTTTGAGATCGTGCTGGTATATACGATCAATAAACTCCTGACTGCTCTGGTTTCCCTGCGCATTGAGCCCAATGAAGCTGTAAGTAATGCGGGCGGCGGTGGTAGTATCGCTTTTCGGCTCGCATTGGATGGTAATGGTCCAGCAACGGTTCTCTCCATAAACCATATATTGAATCAGGAATTTCCCGGGATCATATTTCGACACCCGCCATACATAGTCTTTTTCACCTTCAAAATGACCGGGCGTGGTAAATGTGGCTTCCTCTTCGATCGTTTCAGTGGAAGGGTAAACTGGTTGCGGCTTCCAGCCTGCCGCCCATTTCTTCTCTTCGTATGCGCCGAATAATGGGAAAACAGTTTTGACATTTCCGTTCAACATAATGGAAGCGGTACGACTGATCTTCTGTCCCTGGGCTGCGAGCCCGCACAGCAAAATGGTGATTAATATTTTCATATAAATTTTTTATAAAGAAAATATTAATGGGATAGTCGCACTTATCGAAAATTGGGAATTATGCCTGAGAGGGTGGGAACCCAAATCTTTTCCTGAACAGTAGACTGAAAGAAGCAGGGCTCTCAAAGCCAAGCTGGAAGCATGTTTCCGAAACAGATTTATCTTTCAGCAACGCAAGGGCTTTTTGCAATTTCAACTCCGTAAAATACTGATGCGGAGTGATGTCAAAAACATCGCGGAAGTTAGACAGAAAATGGAATTTATTAAGACATGCCTGTTGTGCGATCTCCGCTATGCTTATATTTTCCATTACATTGTCGTTCATAAAATCTCTAGCCAATATCAGGCGGCGATATAATTCTTCTCTAGTAGAACGTTTTACCGCCTTCAGTGCCCTGATACATTTTTGTGTCTGATCACGTTGCAACTTCACAGCAGCGATCAAATCAAAAAGCGCATCTTCTTGTTGATCCGCTAAACCAAGAAGGATTTTATAAATGGTATCGTTTAAATCAAATGGCACGTCAGGGAAGATGATTTCCTTATCCATCGCGGCTTCGGGCGTCGCCAGCAAATTCTCCTCACTATTTTGCAGATAATGGAAACTATCACGGATGAACTGTGTTTCAAAAAGAATAAGAATAGTCTTCAGTGCAGTAGCTTTGGGGAAATTAATTTCGAGCTGATCATTCGCATTCAGAAAATAGAAATGCCGGTCTGATACTTCAACAGACCGTTGATTAACCACATATCTGCCTTTGTTTCGAAAATTAGTGACGAACAAATACGGCGTTGGATGTTCCGGATAAAAATAGCCATCCAGTGTATCTGCAATGATGACTGCATTTTTAGCAAGTTTCGTGTGGCCATTGCTATATTTTGCGCTATCAGGCAGCGTGTTCAGGATCATAAATGCAAATTAGTAATTATCCGGGGAATATGGGGAGAGATGCGCTGTTGCCGGGAGCAAGCTCCATCACGCCTTAAAAACAAAATGCCCCGCCTTGCGGCAGGACATTCGTTTAAAGCTTGCGGAGAAGAAGGGATTCGAACCCTTGAAACCCTTTCGAGTTTACACACTTTCCAGGCGTGCCAGTTCAACCACTCCTGCACTTCTCCGTGATTATCTTTACAAAGAAACAGAGAGGTTGATTTTCTGTTTCAGGGTTGCAAAGATAACCTTTTGTCTAATATTTCCAAGACTTTTTTAGTTTTTGTCATAGAGCTTCCAGATGAAGCCGCCAATAAGCCCGCCGATAATGGGTCCTACGATGAACACCCAGAGGTTGGCCAATGCAGCGCCGCCTACAAACAAGGCCGGACCGATACTGCGTGCAGGGTTCACAGATACGCCAGTAACCGGAATACCTACAATGTGGATCAGCGTAAGCGCCAGACCAATTGCTACCCCGGCGAAACCGCCGTTGCCATTGTTTTTGCTGGTAGCGCCATGTACCACTACCAGGAAGATAGCCGTGAATACGATTTCCGCCACGAGGCCGCTCACCAATGAATAGTGATCAGGGGAACCATCAGCCACACCGTTGGCGCCAAGGCCATTCGCTGCAATACTATAGTCACCCTTGCCCTGTGCAATAAAGAACAGGATAGCTGCTCCCACGATAGCGCCGGCGATCTGCGATACAATGTACGCGCCGGCATCCTTACCGGAGATCTTGCCATGAGCCAGCATGGAGATGGTAATAGCCGGGTTGATATGACAACCGGAAATATGTCCGACTGCATACACCATAGCCAGTACTGATAAACCAAACGCAAAGGCAATACCCAGGAAGCCCACATGGCCGCCCGCCAATACTGCACTTCCGCAGCCCATCAAAACCAAAACCAGTGTTCCGAAAAATTCTGCAATGCACTTTTGAGATAACGAATTAGTCATAGTAATCGTTTTTTGTGGTGAATGGATTTAGCTCTTTCAGGTATGAGGGGTAACAGTTTATACATCTACATAAATATAACGCAAAATTTAAGAATTTACGGATTTAAGAATTTATGGATTTATGGATTTATGGATTTACGGATTTACGGATTTATGGATTTATGGATTTATGGATGTGAGAATTTATTATTGACAAATTCTCACATCCATAAATCCATAAATTCTCACATCCGTAAATCCGTAAATTCCCAAATTCTTAGTAGGTCTCTATTGGGGTCAATTCGCCTCGGAGCGGCGTTTCTATAAGGCGTTTGCTATCTTCAAAGCTGAGCCCCTGGCCCAGTACGAACATCAGTTTGGTGACGGCGGCCTCAAAGGTCATGTCGTGGCCGCTGACTACTCCCATATCGATGAGGTGCTGGCTGGTTTCATATTTTCCCAGCTCCACGGAGCCACCATCACATTGCGTGATATCTACTACAATGGCGCCGGCATCCACCACTTTCCGGATGCTTTCAATAAACCAGGGCTGGGTATTGGTGTTGCCCGAGCCGAAAGTTTCCAGTATCACACCTTTCAGGCCGGGTATGCTCAAAGTGGCTTCCACGGCCCTTCTGGTGATGCCGGGGAATAATTTGAGCACGGTGATATTTGTTTCCAGTTCTTTATGCACCTTCAAAGCTTGCGTGGGAGGCGGCAGTATGAACTGTGTTTTGTATTTGATATCGATGCCCGCTTCGGCCAGCTGCGGATAGTTCATGGTATAGAACGCCTCGAACTTTTCCGCATTATATTTTTTGGCGCGGTTGCCGCGGAAGAGGGAGAAGTCGAAGTAGATACATACTTCCGGCACCAGGGCCGTATCGCTGCCATTGTGTTTGCTGCAGGCGATCTCCATGGCGGTGATGATATTCTCTTTAGCGTCGGTCCTGATTTTGCCGATGGGCAGCTGGGAGCCGGTCAGGATCACGGGTTTGGAGAGATTTTCCAGCATGAAGCTGAGGGCAGATGCCGTGAAGGCCATCGTATCGGAACCATGCAATATCACGAAACCATCGTAACGATCGTAGCGGTCTTCAATGATACTGGCCAGTTCCACCCAGATCTCCGGCTGCATATCTGATGAGTCAATAGGCGGGTTGAACGCATATACGTAGAAGTCGATGCCCATCCGGTAAAGCTCCGGCAAATTGTTCCTTATCTCGTTAAACCCAATCGGGCGAAGGGCTTTGGTCTTGTCGTCATAGATCATGCCTACTGTTCCGCCCGTGTAAATAATCAGAATTTTACTCATTGTTGCTAGTACTGCCAATTGCCAGCAAAGGTATCCACTAAAAGGTTAGAGCGTTTTGAATAATTTGAGCGCATTGCTGCTTGTTATGGCGGCTACCTCTTCTATTTTTAGATTTTTTATATCTGCCACCTTTTCGCCTGCCAGCGGCAGGTAGGCGCTTTCGTTCCTTTTACCGCGATAAGGCACCGGCGCCAGGTAAGGCGCATCGGTCTCCAGTACGATATGTTGCAGGTCAATAGCGGACACGATCTGATCAAGCCCCGATTTCTTGAAAGTGACCACGCCGCCAATGCCCAGGTAGAAGCCAAGATCGATGATCTCTTTCGCTTCCTCCAATGTGCCGGAGAAGCAATGGAAAACGCCACTGAGCTGTCCGTTCTGCAATGCCTTTACTTCGTTTATGCATTCCCGTGTGGACTCCCGGCTGTGGATGGCTACAGGCAACTGATATTCCCTCGCCAGCATCAGCTGCTCCTGAAAGGCGCGGTACTGCTGGCTCAGCAGGGATTTGTCCCAGTAAAAGTCCAGCCCTATTTCGCCGATCGCTTTGAACGGACGCTGTTGCAGCCAGGCTTTCACCAGCTCCAGCTGCGGCTCCACATCCTCCTTCACATAGCAGGGATGGATGCCCATCATCGCATATAACTTATCCGGATAAGCCGCTTCCAGCGCCAGCATGCCCGCAATCGAGTCCTCGTCTATATTCGGCAGGAATATCTTTTCTACCCCCGCCGCAAATGCCCTTGCCACCATCTCTGTTCTGTCAGATTGAAATTCTTCAGAATACAGATGTGCGTGGGTATCTATCCAAAGCATAATAATTTTTTTTATTATATTTTAATATTATCTTTATGGCTCACAAAGGTACATCCTGAAAAACCTAATAAAAAAACTATACATCTATGAAAAGCTATTTCAGTACCAATCGTGTGCTGGCATACACTATCAGTTGTGTGGCCCTGACAGCACTTTTCTTTGCCTGCAAGAAAGAAAACAATTCTGATGCAGCAGGTTCTGATCAGAACGATAACCGCACCGCCGTGGTAGCCACGCACGAAACACAGGTGAATGGCATCTATGGCGACATCTACTCCTCTGTTTCTATGGTCAGCACCAACGAAGGACTGGATAGCGCACACGCACGTAAGGCCGACAATTCCATGGCGCTGGTATCCTGCCCCAGCACCCTGCTGGATATCACCTCACCGCTCACCTGGCCTAAAACCGTAACGATCGACTTCGGCACTTCCTGCAGCGACAATATGGGCACCATCCGCAGCGGCAAGCTGGTAGCCACTTTCAGCGCACCGCTGTTTGCGCCTAACAGCTCCGTGAAAGTAGTGCTCAACAACTATAAAGTGAACGGCATCCCCGTGGAAGGCACCGTAACATTCAGCAACGTGAGCTACAAAAGCCCTAACGGTATCCAATATACGACAGCCGTAAATGGCGGCCTGGTAAAGCTCAACGACTCCACCACCGTTGCCTATACCAGCATCAAAAACGTGAAACAGATCGCCGGCGGCGCCACACCGCTGAACCCTTCTGACGATGTTTTCAGCGTAGACGGCACTGCCACCATCACTTACAAAGACAGCAGCGTAGCCAACATCTCTACGCCAACGCCACTGGAAAAAGCGTTCAGCTGCAAATGGATCAGCAAAGGCGTGCTGAAAATAGAATACAATAAAGTGATTGCTACCATCGACTATGGTAATGGCACCTGCGATTCTATCGCAACGATCAAGATCGGAGATAAACAGAAAGATATTGTAATAAGATAGATCATAATGAGAAGAGCGGCCTCCAGCCGCTCTTCTCATTATCAAAAAGTAATTGCTTTCATTTCCAGCTGCTGCTTGCGGCAATATTCCAATACCCGCGGCAACGCGTACGACAGCCGCTCCCAGGCCTTGGTACTGTCGTGAAACACAATAATGGAGCCGGGTTTCATCTTGAACACGACATTCTGCACACAGGCTTCTCCATTGATATCCGGATCAAAATCCGCACTCAGCACATCCCACATAATGATCTTCGCACCCGGTATCGTCTTCTTGATCATCCTGATCTGGAAAGGATTTATCCTGCCATAGGGCGGTCTGAATAACCTGGAATCAATATAGGCAGCCGCTTGTTGCACATTCTCCAGGTACTTGTCTGTAGGGGTTTTCCAGCCATTGAGATGATTATGTGTATGATTCCCCACCGCATGTCCTTCTTCCAATATCTGTTGATAGATCTCAGGATGTTCCACCACATTTTTCCCGATACAAAAGAAAGTAGCTTTAGCATCGTACTTTTTGAGTTGTGCCAGCACAAACGGAGTAGCTTCCGGATGCGGGCCATCATCGAAAGTAAGATATACTGCATTGGAGGAGGAAAGGCTCCAGATGCAGCTGCTGTAAAGCATTTTCAGGATGCCAGGTGTTTTGGTAAGATAGAACATGGTACACAAGGAGCTTTTTGCTGTTCGCTATCAGTGCAAGATACTCAATGTAGCCCGTCTCTCCGCGGTATTAAAAAATTTTAATGCGCTTCACAGCCATGCGGGAAAGCTAAGCGCTAAACCCTTAACTTTGCTGCCTATGGATAACAGGAAAGTAAGAGTGCGTTTTGCGCCAAGTCCTACTGGTGGCCTGCACCTCGGCGGCGTACGCACGGTATTGTTCAACTACTTATTTGCAAAGCAGCACGGTGGTGAATTTGTGCTGCGTATAGAAGATACAGACCAGACCCGCTATGTACCTGGCGCAGAGGAATACATCAATGAATGCCTTCGCTGGTGCGGCCTCACGCCTGATGAAAGCCCCGAACTGGGCGGCCCCTACGCGCCTTACCGCCAGAGCGAACGCAAGCCGCTCTATCGCCAATATGCAGAAGAGCTGGTAAAAAAAGGATATGCCTACTACGCTTTCGATACGCCTGAAGAGCTGGAAAGCATGCGCGAACGTCTGAAAACACCGGAAAATCCATCTCCGCAATACAACCACATCGTGCGCAAACAAATGCGCAACTCCCTCACCATGAGCGATGCGGAAGTACAGGAGCTGCTGGCAAAGAATACAGCGCATGTGATCCGTATCAACATGCCCGCAGATGAAACGCTCACCTTTACAGATATGGTTCGCGGTGAAGTTACTTTCAACACTTCACAGTCTGATGATAAAGTACTGCTGAAAGCAGATGGTATGCCCACTTATCATCTTGCCGTAGTGGTAGATGATTACCTGATGAAGATCACGCACGCCTTCCGTGGCGAAGAGTGGCTCCCTTCAGCGCCCGTGCATATCATGCTCTGGAAATACCTGGGCTGGGAAGCGCACATGCCGCAGTGGGCGCACCTGCCGCTGATCCTCAAACCCGACGGCCACGGCAAACTGAGCAAGCGCGATGGCGACCGCCTCGGCTTCCCCGTGTATGCCATGAACTGGACCGACCCACGCACCAACGAATTCACCAAAGGTTTCCGTGAACTCGGATTCCTGCCGGAAGCCTTCATCAACATGCTGGCGATGCTCGGCTGGAACGACGGCACCGCACAGGAAATATTCTCACTGGATGAACTGATACAAAAGTTCTCCATGGACCGCGTTCATAAAGCCGGCGCCAAGTTCGATTACGAAAAAGCAAAATGGTTCAACCACCAATACCTGCTGCATAAAGACGATCAAACACTGGCGGCCCTTTTCCAGCCTGTACTGACAGAGAAAGGCCTGCAGGCCGATCCAGCCTATGTAGCCACCGTGGCCAGCCTCGTAAAAGAACGCTGCTACTTTGTCAATGATGTATGGGAACATGGTTTCTTCTTCTTCCAGCGCCCTGCGAGCTACGACGAAGCTGCCGTGAAACCTAAATGGAATGCAGACAAAGCTGCTTTCTTTGAAGCATGGTCTGCCCAGCTGGCTACCACCAGCGACACCTCTGCAGCCGCACTGGAAGCCGCTTTCAAAGCACTGGCTGCTGAAAAAAATATCAAGATGGGTGAATTGCAACTACCGTTCCGCATCATGCTCACCGGTGGCAAATTCGGCCCCCCGGTATTTGATATCGCCGCTACGCTGGGAATGGAAGAAACCCGTCAGCGCATTACAAATGGATTAGAAGCATTTAAATAATTACGGATTACGAATTAAGAATTACGGATTTGTGGGGAAGATATTCGCGAAGAAGCTCTCAAAGTGCTCCAAGGGCTTCTTCGCGAATATCTTCCCCACAAATCCGTAATTCTTAATTCGTAATCCGTAATTATTTATTTCTTTATCTCTTTTGCCCAGGCGTCTTTCAGGGTTACTGTGCGGTTGAAGACGATCTTGCCTGGGGTGGAGTCCTGGTCTACTACGAAGTAGCCTTTACGCAGGAACTGGAAACGGTCGCCGGGTTGGGCGTTCAGCAGTCCTGGTTCTACATAGGCTTTTTCGATGACCTGTAAGGAGTCGGGATTGATGAAGGTTTTGAAGTCGGCATCTTCCGCATTCGGATTCTCTACGTTGAAAAGACGGTCGTATACCCGCACTTCCGCTGTGGCAGCATGTTCAGCGCTTACCCAGTGGATGGTGCCTTTCACATTGAGGCCACTGGTATCGCCGCCACTTTTGCTTTCCGGCAAATAGCTCGCATAGATGGTAGTGATATTACCAGCTGCATCCTTCTCTACACTTTCTCCTTTGATGATATAAGCATTCTTCAAACGCACTACCAGTCCGGGCCCGAGGCGGAAGAACTTTTTGGGAGGGTTCTCCATAAAGTCTTCCCTTTCGATGTACAGCGTGCGGCTGAAAGGCAGCGTGCGTGTACCGGATGCCGGGTCTTCCGGGTTATTTTCGGCGGTGAGCTGTTCTACTTGTCCTTCCGGATAGTTGGTGAGCACGAGTTTCACCGGGTCGAGTACGGCCATCACGCGGTTAGCGGTTTTATTCAGCTCTTCGCGGATGCAGAATTCGAGCAGGCTGTATTCGATCATGTTGTCGCGTTTCTGTACGCCTACACGGTCGCAGAGGTTGCGGATGCTGGCGGCGGTGTAGCCGCGGCGGCGCAGACCACTGATCGTGGGCATACGGGGATCATCCCATCCGCGTACATGGCCTTCCCCTACGAGTTGTTTGAGTTTTCGTTTACTCATCACCGTATAGTTGAGGTTGAGGCGCGCAAACTCGTACTGATGGCTGGGGAAGATATTCAGTTCCTTGATGAACCAGTCGTACAGCGGGCGATGCGGGATGAACTCCAGCGTACAGATGGAGTGGGTGATATTTTCGATGCTGTCGCTTTGTCCGTGGGCGAAGTCGTACATCGGGTAGATGCACCATTTATCGCCGGTACGGTGATGATGCGCATGTTTGATGCGGTACATGAGCGGATCGCGCATGTGCATATTGGGCGCAGCCATATCTATCTTGGCTCTCAGCGTTTTCTCGCCATCTTTGAATTCTCCTTTGCGCATGCGTTCGAAGAGGTCGAGGTTCTCTTCCACCGAACGGCTTCTGCAGGGGCTGTTGGTGCCGGGAGTGGTGGGCGTGCCTTTCATGGCGGCGATCTCCTCTGCGGAAGCATCTTCCACATAGGCGAGTCCTTGCTGGATAAGTTGTACAGCGAACTGGTACAGTTGTTCGAAATAATCGGAGGCGTACAGTTCTTTCTCCCATTCAAAGCCGAGCCAGCGGATATCGGCCTTGATGGACTCTACATATTCAGTATCTTCCGTTACAGGATTGGTATCATCGAAACGGAGATTGGTTTTACCATTGTATTTCTGTGCCAGGCCGAAGTTGAGACAAATAGACTTTGCATGGCCGATATGCAGGTAGCCATTAGGTTCTGGCGGGAAGCGGGTAAGCACACGGCCGTTGTTAACGCCATTCGCCAGGTCTTCTTCTATGATCTGTTCTATAAAGTTGAGGGATCTTTCTTCGCTCATAATATTTTTATGTGTCTGCAAATGTAAGGATTTGCGGGAGAAGATGGGCGTGCGCCGATCTTCTCCCGCAAATCCTTATCTTTATTGCCCTAATTGATAGTGGTATGTTAAATCGTCCTGTTCGTGTGTTGGTGGCTAAAGTGGGCCTGGATGGCCATGACAGAGGTGCTAAAGTGATCGCCGCCGCCCTGCGCGATGCCGGCATGGAAGTGATCTATACAGGCTTGCGGCAAACCCCTGAAATGGTGGTCAATGCTGCCTTACAGGAAGATGTGGACGCCATCGGCGTGAGTATCCTCTCCGGGGCGCATATGACCGTATTCCCCCGTATCATTGCATTGATGAAAGAAAAAGGCATGAACGACGTACTGCTCACCGGCGGCGGTATCATCCCCGATGCCGATATGCAGGAACTACAGGAAATGGGAGTGGGTAAACTGTTCCCTCCCGGCACCCATACCAAAGATATTTCCGAGTACATCACCACCTGGGTGGCCAGTCACAGAAATTTTTAGAAAATTTTCCGTTTCTCCGTAACATTTCATTTTTTGGGTCGTCTTGAGTTAGAAATAGCAATCCGCCAAACCTAAAAAACTCAATTACCTGTGTATGAAATGCAAGTTATACCCTGTACTCCTGTTGCTGCTGACAGCCAGCACGGTAGCTTTTAGCCAGGAGAAAAAAGACTCCACGGAAACGGATAAACGTGATGCCAAGTTCAGTATCATCTTTGGCAGGTATCCCAAACACCGGGAACGCATATACGTAACGCATGGCGGCGAAGGCGCCCTGCTGTCGTTCGCCTCCATGAAAAACAACGACGAGCATGTACGCAACATCCCGCGCTTCAGCCTTTTCTTCAACATCGGCACCAATTTCAACAAAGATTTCTCGAAGAATTTCGGCATCTTCACCGGCCTGAACATCAAGAATATAGGGCTGATCTCCAAGCCGACCGACTCCCTAAAACTGAAACAGCGTGTATACACCCTCGGTATACCACTGGGCTTCAAGATCGGTGACCTGAGCGGCGGCAGCATCTTCTTCTTCGCCGGCGCCGAATGCGACCTGGCGTTCAACTACAAAGAAAAACAGTTTGTAGATGGCAAGAAAGTGCACAAATTCAATGAATGGTTCAGCGACCGTACCCCGCTGCTGATGCCTTCCTTCTTCGCCGGCGCCCGCGTGCATCCAGGGTTTGGACTGAAAGTACAGTACTACCCGCAGAACTTCTTCAACAAAGATTTTAAAACTACCGACAAGGGAAACACCGTTTATCCCTATAAAAATATGGAAGCCAACCTCGTGTTTGTTACCCTTAGTTACAATTTCAACGGCATCGAATACTTCAAAGTGCGCAAGAAACGCCATTACATGCGCATGAAGAGCGGTAAAGCAGAGATAGAGGTGAACTATTGAGGTATCAGAAACGTTATCCAGCAGATCCCGGAGCAAATATTTTGTTCCGGGATTTTTTATTATCAGCTATTGCTTAATATTGAAAACTAAAACCTGTGGCTCATGTATCAGACATTAAGCACTCAACTCGAGAATAATATCCTGGTGATCACGATCAACAGACCGGACAAGATGAACGCCCTCAATCAACTGGTGATGGCGGAACTGGCGCTGGCAGTAGACGAAGTGTATGGCAACCACGACATCAAAAGCGCTATCATTACGGGAGCTGGCGAAAAAGCATTCGTAGCGGGCGCCGATATTTCAGAGTTCCTGACGCTGACGCCCAAGCAGGGCGAGGAGCTGGCCAAGAAAGGCCACGTGATCTTTCAGCGTATCGAGAACTGCCCCAAGCCCATCATCGCCGCTATCAACGGCTTTGCGTTGGGCGGTGGCTGCGAACTGGCCATGGCCTGTCATTTCAGGCTGGCGAGTGAAAACGCGAAATTCGGACAGCCAGAAGTAAACCTGGGCCTGATCCCCGGCTATGGCGGCACCCAGCGCCTCACACAGCTGATAGGCAAAGGCAAAGCCCTCGAACTGATGATGACCGGCGATATGCTCAATGCCTCCGAAGCGCTCTCCTGGGGCCTCGTTAACCATGTAGTGCCGCTCGCCGAACTGCTCCCGAAAGCTAAAAGTCTCCTGCAAAAGATACACGCCAAAGCCCCCCTGGCCATCAGCCGCGTAATCAAATGCGCCCACGCCGCCCTCGATAAGGACATCGACGGCTACGATACCGAAATAAAAGAATTTGCCGCCTGCTTCGCCACCAAAGACCTACAGGAAGGCGCCAAAGCATTTGTTGAAAAGCGACAGGCAAATTTCAAAGGAGAATAATGCGAAGGTTGTCTTTGCTCAGGATTATTTTGATTGAAAGGATTACCAGGATTTTTTTACAAGATTTTTAAAGATTAAAAAAGGATTCATGAAGATCAACTCGAAAATCTTTTTTAATCTTTAAAAATCCTGTAAAAAAATCCTGGTAATCCTTTCAATCAAAATAATCCTGAGCAAAGACAACCTTCGCGGAATTACCTATTTTTGTAGCCTCATAAAAAGTCATAAGCTATGGAATTCAGAATAGAGAAAGACACGATGGGCGAGGTGAAAGTGCCTGTAAATGCCTACTATGGCGCTCAAACACAGCGCTCCATTGAAAATTTCAAAATTGCCCAGGATATTAACAAAATGCCTAAAGAGATCATCAAGGCTTTTGCTTACCTGAAAAAGGCCGCAGCTTTAACCAACCTGCAGGCCGGCGTGCTGCCACAGGAAAAAAGCGACCTCATTGGCCGCGTATGCGACGAGATCCTGGAAGGCAAGCTGGACAACGAATTTCCACTGGTAGTATGGCAAACCGGTTCCGGTACCCAGTCTAACATGAACGTGAATGAAGTGATCGCCTACCGCGCACATGTGCTCCACGGCGGCCAGCTGACCGACAAAGACAAGATACTGCATCCCAACGATGACGTGAACAAATCACAGTCTTCCAACGATACTTTCCCCACCGCCATGCATATCGCGGCATACAAAATACTTGTGGAAACCACTATCCCCGGTATCAAAAAACTGCGCGATACACTGGCGAAAAAAGCGGAAGCCTTCAAAAATATCGTAAAGATCGGCCGCACCCACTTCATGGATGCCACGCCGCTCACACTGGGCCAGGAGATCAGCGGCTATGTATCCCAGCTGGATCATGGTCTCAGAGCCATTAACAACACCCTGCCACATCTCTCAGAACTGGCCCTCGGCGGCACTGCGGTAGGTACCGGTATCAACACGCCAAAAGGCTACGCTGAAAATGTAGCTAAAAATATTGCCCAGCTGACCAGCCTGCCCTTCATCACTGCGGAAAACAAATTTGAAGCGCTGGCAGCCCACGACGCCATCGTAGAAGCACACGGCGCACTCAAAACAGTAGCCGTAAGCCTGATGAAGATCGCTAACGATATCCGTATGCTCAGCTCCGGCCCACGCGCCGGCATCGGCGAAATCCACATCCCGGATAACGAGCCCGGCTCCTCCATCATGCCAGGTAAAGTGAACCCGACCCAGTGCGAAGCCCTCACCATGATCGCCGCACAGGTACTCGGCAACGACGTAGCCATCAATATCGGCGGCGCTACCGGCCACTTTGAACTCAACGTGTTCAAACCCGTAATGATCTACAACTTCCTGCACTCCGCACGCCTTATCGGCGATGGCTGCGTAAGCTTCAACGATAAATGCGCTGAAGGCATCGAACCAATCGAAGCCAATATCAAAAAACATGTAGACAACTCTCTCATGCTCGTTACCGCGCTTAACACCAAGATCGGCTACTACAAAGCAGCAGAGATCGCGCAGAAAGCGCACAAAGAAGGTACTACCCTCAAAGAAATGGCAGTGAAACTGGGTTATGTAACCCCTGCTGAATTTGATGAATGGGTGGTTCCGGCACACATGGTGGGCGACATTAAATAAACCTTTATCATTCATTGACGGGCTACGCGCCCGTCAATGAATGTATATATAACGGATATGGATATACTTTTCTTCAGCACACAGCCTTACGACAAAGCATATTTTACCGCTGCCAATGAAAGTTTCCATCACCGCCTGCGCTTCCTGGAGTACCCGCTGAATGAAGATAATACGGCACTCATCAAACAGGAGCAGGCAGTATGTGTGTTTGTAAATGATAAAGCTGATGCACATGTACTTGGCCTGTTGAAAGAGAAAGGTATTTCCTTACTTGCATTGCGTTGCGCCGGCTTTAACAACGTTGACCTCAAAGCCGCCGCCAGCCTGGGTATCAAAGTAGTGCGCGTACCCGCCTATTCACCGCATGCCGTAGCAGAACATGCCATCACTTTAATACTTGCCCTCAACAGGAAAATCTATAAATCGTATAACCGTGTACGTGATAATAATTTCACGCTCAGCGGTCTGGAAGGCTTTGACCTGTATGGCAAAACCGTAGGCGTGATCGGTACGGGCAATATCGGGGCGGTATTCTGCCGCATCATGCTGGGATTCGGCTGCCAGGTACTCGCACATGACCTCTATCCTCATGAGGGCCTTGTAAAAGCAGGCGCGACTTACGTTTCCCGGGAAACGATCTTGTCTTCTTCCGATATTATCTCCCTGCATTGCCCGCTCAATGAAGACACGCGACACCTGATCAACGGGCATTCCATTGCACAAATGAAACCCGGCGTAATGCTCATCAACACCAGCCGCGGTGGATTGATAGATACCAAAGCCGTTGTGGAAGCGCTTAAAAACGGCCATATCGGCGCATTGGGTATCGATGTATATGAACAGGAAGAACAGCTCTTCTTCCAGAATTTCTCCGGCACCATCATCCAGGATGATGTGCTGTCGCGCCTCACCACTTTCCCTAATGTGCTCGTAACAGCACATCAGGGCTTCTTTACCAAAGAAGCCCTGACGCAAATTGCTAACACCACCTTACAGAACATCAGCAGCTTTGAAAAAGGCGAGCCGCTGGTAAACGCACTCTAATATTTTTTCTTGAATACGTTATCATACGTGATGGTGAAATAATATAGCCCGCGAATGGTAGGGCCGCCCACATACTGGAAGTATTCCGTATTGAACAGGTTGGAAGCGCCAATCTTGAAAGCCGTTTTAATCTTCGGCACCCGGTAGGTGATCTGTGCATCAACGGTGTTATATGCAGGTACATCGCCATTACCGAAGAGGTTTTGCCAGTAGAATTTTTGTTGCCAGTGCCATACCACATTAAAGCCCAGGTTAGGCAAGACGGCGCGGTTGCCGAAACTCAGGTTGGTAAACCATTCCGGCGTATTGAAACCAGGGATCAATGCATCGTCTTTTGTCTTATCCTGCACCAGTTTATTATAGTTAGCGTTACCGCTTACGGTGAATGTTTTATAGATATCGTAAGTAACGGCTACTGCAAAGCCATAGTTGTTTACCGTGGATTTACTGTTAGTCCATACACGGTAGCGGTTTTGCAGGCTCTTGTCGAGCATCTGGTTCAGCACCGATTGATCAGGGTTGTTCACATTGCCGCTTTGTGGCACCACGGCTTCTATCTGCCCGATAAAATGTTTATAAGCGCTGTAATATCCATCTACATCTATGAACAAACGGTTGCTGAGCAAAGCAGCCTTGTAGCCGCCTTCAAAGGAATGTATCTCTTCCGGTACGATCGGGTCGAGATTGGCGACTTTGAGCACGCCGGCATTTTTCGCGGCAGCGGCGTCTTTACTGATATGTTCCGCGTTGATGGTTTTGTTGACCGCCACACCGAAAGCATCTACACTGCTGGTAAGAAAAGAGTTTTTGAAATAACCCAGTCCCTGTTCGATAAAGGCAAGCCCGCCTACACGCCGCACCTGGCCATTGTTAACAAAGGAATAAGCCTCGAACAAGGAGGGGAAGCGGAAACCGTTCTGCCACGACAAACGGAAATTATGTTTATCATTAACAGTATACACTGCCGCGATGCGCGGGTTGATCTTTCCGTCGAACTGTTCATTTTTATCATAGCGCAAAGAGCCGGTGAGCTTGAGCGCATCATGGAAAAATGTTTTGCCTACCTGCACAAATCCGCCTGCTTTGCCGTACCAGATGTGCTTTCCGCCGGGTTGATTGCGTTTATCGGCCGGCAGGGAGAAGTCTACGAAGTTATTACCATCCGGAATGATCTCATAAGTGCGGTAGTCTGCACCTACCAGCACATCCGCGAAGTGGATGTATTTGCGCAGGTTCCAGGTGCCTTCGGTGTGATAGAAACGGCTCATCTGCAATAATGCGGCGCCGCCGGTGGTGTTATTCGGATTTTTTGATGTGGGATAGATGTCCCAGTCGTTCACACTTTTGATCTTCGCCACCTGTGCGTCGAAGGCGGCGGTTCCGGGCGTAAATCGTCCTGCATCTGCAAAGGCGCGCGCAGCGCGGTGTGCAGCTACCAGGTCGGCGCCGTTGGTGAGCGCGTTATTGAGGGCAGTGGTATAATCTTTCTGCCAGTTCTTGTCTGATTTGAATGATTTTTCGAGATTATCCGCCAGCGGATTCATGTTATAGGAATCGCCGGTATTTTCAATGGATACATAAGATCGGAGGGTAAAGTCGGGATGTATCAATTCGATCTTGTGATTTTGCACCGATACATTTTTCAGCCCGATACGGTTACCGCGCTGAAAGAAGCCATCCATCAGGCCATAGCGGTAGGAGTAGGACAATTCCATTTTATGCGGCAGGCGGAAATTGAGCGATCCGTCTACTTTGGTATTGCGTACTTTGTAGTCGCCAACCAGGTCTTTCTCCCAATAGCCCGTGCGATGCACGTTGTAGGCGCGTCCATCTTTATCGATGATCTGTAAATTCCCCTGGTCCGCATATTTGTTCCAGGCATCGTTGGCGATATTGTCGGCGCCGCTGAGTTGTGGAAAGTCAGGATTGGCCTTGCTTTGCGGGTTAAAGTCGTTATGACTGTCGGCATACCAGTCGGTACCTTCCATATAGGAAAAGTTGATCTTCCAGGCAAACCATTTTGAATAGGCCTGCGCATAACGTATAGCCGTTTCCGTGATAGGTTTGGGGCTGCTGCCTTTTCCATCGAAATGGTTGAAGGCGAGTTTCTGGTACACGCTCACGCCCTGGTATTCAAACGGATTTTTAGTAGTGAGGTTAGACATGCCATTGATCGCGTTCATGCCATAGAGGGCGGAAGACGCGCCGGGCGTCACTTCTACGCTGGAGATATCCAGTTCGGTAGGGCCGATCGCATTGCCCAGCGGCACGCCCAGGGTAGCAGCCTGGTTATCCACGCCATCTACCAATTGCATAAAACGGAAATTGTTGGGTACGTTGAAACCGCGGGTATTGAATACTTTGAAGGTAAGACCAGCGGTCGTCATTTGTACGCCTTTCAGGTTACCGAGTGCATCGTAGAAGGTAGAAGAGGGCGTTTCTTTCAAGGCCCGGATATCAAGCTTTTCGATGGTGACCGGCGACCGCAACAGGCGCTCCTGCTGGCGGGAGGCGGAAACGACCACTTCATTCACGAGCAGCGATTGGGTGTATAACTGTATTGCCAGTTTGCTGTTGCTGTTCTTCACTTCAAACTCCTGTGGTTGGTAGCCCAGCAGGCGTATCACGAGCCGGAAAGGGAACTTGACATTGGTAGTAAGCTGAAAACGGCCATCAGGCTCGGTTTGCGTGCCAAATGAAGTATTCTTTATCTGAACGGTGGCGCCCGGGAGGCCTGCACCGCGATCATCCGTGATTTTTCCTTCAATGATATACGAACCATTGAGTTGCGCCTGTACAATGGTTGGAACGAGTACCAGCGATAGTACCAGGTACCTGACCAGTATAGGTAAAAACTTTTGCATAGTGTGTGTGCTTGTTAGTAAATGATTGTCAAAGGGGAACGGAAAGCCATGCCGGGCCTCAACATCGGCATATATGATAATTGGTTGTGTTGATAATAGTCATAATAGTCTATAGAATTAGTAGACAAATATAAAACGGGTATTTAGTTTTTCAAAGGTTTTGGGCTTTTTTATTTAAAAAACTGATCAACAGGCATAAAAAAGGCGGCCACAATAATTGTGGCCGCCTTTTTTATAAGAAGATATCATTACGCTACGTGATCCTTTGCTATGGCTTCTGTAGCGGGATGCATATGTTTGCCGAAGAAACGTTTCTGGAAAAGTAAAATCGCGATTACGCCAGTTGAAATAGCTGCATCAGCCACGTTGAATACGGGGCGGAAGAACACGAAATAATCGCCGCCTTTGAATGGCACCCATTTAGGCAGGTAGCCCTCGTAGATAGGGAAATAAAGCATATCCACCACGCGGCCATGCAGGAAGCTGCCGTAGCCGCCGCCTGCGGGCAGGAACTGCGCTACTTCGTATCCGATACTGTCGTTGAAGATCAGGCCATAGAACATACTGTCGATCAGGTTTCCCGCGGCGCCGGCCAGTATCAGCGAACCACATACCAGCAGGCCGGTGCTATACTTTTCACGTACCAGCTTCTTCATATAAAAGAAACCTGCTACCACGGCTGCCAGCCGGAAGAGCGTCAGGAAGATCTTTCCGAAGTCGCCTCCGAATTTCAGGCCATAGGCCATTCCTTCGTTTTCAATGAAATGTATGCGGAACCAGTTAGGGAAAATGACGTATTCCTGCTGCATGAACATGTGAGTCTTGATCCAGAACTTCAGCGCCTGGTCAATAGCCAGGATAAGGATAACGATAAAAACGACGTGACGATATTTCAACTGATATTAGAATTTTGTCAAAAATAATAGATTATTTCAAAGACTGAAACCTGCAATATCATTATTCCTGATAATATACCCTTTTCACCCGCTGTGAAATTCCTGTTAATATTTCATATGGGATGGTCTCCGCCCAGGCTGCGAGCTGCTCTACGGGCAGGTCGGCGCCGAATACGATCACTTCATCGCCTTCGGCTACATCAGGAATATGGGTAACGTCGAGCATGAGCATATCCATGGCTACCACGCCTACTACCGGCGCCAGTTTGCCACGTATCAGCATTTTGCCCTTGCCATTACTGAGGCGCCGCGGGTAGCCATCGGCATAGCCGATGCGCACAGTGGCGGTCACAGAGGGTACAGTGGCGGCCCAGGTAGCGCCATAACCCACGGTATCACCGGGTTCCAGCTGCTTCAGCTGCGCAATGGTCGTTTTCAAAGTGCTCACATTCTTCAGCTGCGATTGCATATCCTTGCTGCTATCAATGCCATACATCCCGATGCCCAGCCGCACCATATCCAGTTGCAGATCGGGATGGCGGGTAATACCGGCGCTGTTATCGATATGACGGATCACTGCATAGCCCAGCGCCTTTTGCAACTCGTGGCTCATATCGTAAAATAAGCGTCCCTGCTGCTGTGTAAGCGCATCTTTGGCAGGATCTTCACTCGCAGCAAGGTGACTAAAAATAGACTGCACTTTCAGCGATGCCCCGGAAGTGAGCACCTGCGCCAGTTCCGGCAGGTCTTTCTTCACGAAGCCCAGGCGATGCATACCGGTATCCAGCTTGATGTGAATGGGAAACTCCGTTTTGCCCGCCGCTACCACCTCTTCGAGGAACTGCATCAGCACGCCCATCGAATAGATCTCAGGCTCCAGGTGCCAGTGCAGAATAGCGTCGAAGCTGGCAGGCTCGGGATTCATCACCATGATGGGCATGGTAATGCCGGCCCGTCTCAACTCCACGCCTTCATCCGCATAGGCCACGGCGAGATAGTCCACCCCGTGAAATTGCAGCAGGTTGGCAATTTCAAAACTGCCGCTGCCATATGAAAATGCCTTCACCATCGCCATCAGCTTGGTGTTGGGCTTGAGCATGGACTGATACAATTTCACATTTTGCGAAATGGCCGTGAGATTTATTTCCAGTATGGTCTGATGCGCTTTCTGTTCCAGCAATTTGCCGATCCGCTCAAACTCAAATACACGCGCGCCTTTCACGAGTATCGTCTCGTAATGGAAATCATCTGCATTGAACTGTTGGATGTATTCATCCGTGGTGTTGAAGAACTGCGATTTCAATCCTTCTACCTGTTGAAAACTTTTCTTCTCCCTGCTGATATTCTTGCCGATAGCAATCAGCTTATTGATATTTTTCTTTTGCAGCAGGTCGGCTACTTCTTCATACAGGGTGGCATCGCTCTTGCCGCTTTGCAGGATATCGCTGAGTATCACGGTGCGCACCTGGTGCTGCTGCTGTTGTTGCAGGAAATCCAGTGCGATGGTGAGCGAGCCAAGATCGAGGTTGTAACTGTCGTTGATCACCGAGCTGTTGTTGATGCCCTGCTTCAGCTCCAGCCGCATCGCGATATTGCTGAGCAGGTCCATGCGCTGTTGTATCACTTCCTGTTCTTTGCCGAGGTATAACATCAGGGCCCAGCAGTGGATCGCATTCTCGATAGAACCCTCGTCTGTAAAGGGAATACGGATATGCAGCGGCTCTTGTTTATAGAGCGCATCGATACGGGTATGGTTATCGTTCTTGTCTACACTGATGATACGCAGGTCGGCATCTGTTTTCCTCGACCAGGCAAACAATTCCGGCCCTTCTTCTCCAAGCTGATTGTGAAAAGACAATACGCATTCATTCAACGCGAGATAATCCTTGCTGTAAATAAGGATATCGCTTTTGGTGAAGAGCACGAGCTTTTCGTTGATCTTCTGCCGGATGTTGAGAAAGCCTTCGCTGTGCGCTTCGCCGATATTGGTGAAGATGCCGATGGTGGGACGGATGATCTTTTCCAGGTTCAGCATTTCGCCAGGTTGCGAGATACCCGCTTCAAAGATGGCAAGGTTGTGTTCGGGCTGCATCTGCCATACAGACAGCGGCACACCGATCTGCGAGTTATAACTCTTAGGACTGCGAACAATGTTGTAATCCTTCTCCAGCAACTGGTACAACCATTCTTTCACGATGGTTTTTCCATTGCTGCCGGTGATACCTACCACCGGTATCTGGAACTGCTGACGGTGCGAGGCTACCAGCGCATGCAGCGCATGCATGGTATCCTTTACGAAAATGAAATTGGCTTTGGGATATTTTTCCAGCGGCACCTGTTCACTCACTACAAAGTTGCTGACACCTTTGCGGTACAGCTCTTCGATGTACTGGTGGGCATTCCGTCGCGAACTCACTAAAGCGATGAACAATGAGGTTTCCGGAAAGATGAGTTTCCGGCTATCCAATAAGAGGTGCTCAATGTCAGAAAATCCGGTCTCCTGCAACAATTCTCCCTTCAGGATCTTGTTGATACTTGCTGCGTTATACACGTTTTATCAGTTTGAATAATTCACTTAACAGCCACAAAACGTTTTTCGTGCAACTGTTATTTTACTTCACTTGTTCTTCCGGCAATTCTTTCTTCTGATGATAGAGTGAATAAAGAATGGAACCTCCGAGGCATAGCACGATCACGATCAGCGATACGTACACGGGAATATGAATGAAATACTCTGCCAGCATTTTAAGTCCTATGAAAACAAGCACGATGGCTATTCCCTGGGGGAGATAATCAAATTTGTCGACCGCCCCTCTCAGCAGGAAGAACAATGATCTCAGCCCCAATACGGCAAAAATATTGGATGTATACACCACCAGTGGTTGTTGAGATATGGCGAAAACGGCGGGTATGGAATCCAGGGCAAATATAATATCTGTTACGGCCAACATCACCACCACTATTGCGAGCGAGGTGAAATAAACCTTCTTATGTTTTTTGATGGTGAAGCGCCCTTTCGGCTCTTCCATGGTAATACGAAGATACTTGTTCATGAACCGGTACGCCACATTTTCTTCAGGTTTGAACTCATCTTCCTCTTTGGCAGTGAACATTTTGATACCGGTATATACCAGGAACACACCGAAGATATATAAAATCCATTCAAAACGGTGGATCAAAACTACGCCAACGCTGATAAATATGGCGCGGAAAATAATCGCCATAAGTATCCCGATGAGCAGCACACGGGCATAATTCGCCTCTTTAACTTTAAAGAAACCGAAGATCAGAATAAATACAAATATATTATCGATAGACAAGGACCATTCCATGAGATAGGCGCTCAGATAACTCACCGCCGTATTTGCGCCATCTTCAAACCAGATAAATCCGAAGAAAAGCAAGGAAAGCCCCACCCAGAAAGAAGTTTGGATCAATGCCTTTTGGATGGTTACCTGCTGGTTCTTTTTGCTGAGTAGTCCAAGGTCGAAGATCAGCGCAAGAACTATCACAATTCCAAAGATGAGATAGGTCCACTGAGTGGGTGTCATGTAGATGGCTTCTTTTTTAGTGAATGGCAAAGATAACGGGTTTCCCGCAAAGTACGCGGGGACCCGCTTCGCGGGCTACTCCGCATATTTGCGTTGCCTTACAAAAAGAAATATCATCGCAAAGAGCAGGATCATCCCTACGGGCGCCAGGAAACAGATCACCTGCCATTTTGTTTTTTCCTGTTTTACTTTTTCTCCATCGAGCAGGCGGAGGGTGAGCTCTTTATTACGGCTTTCCATAATGCCATTTTTGCCTGTGAGGTATTCGAGGCAGTTGAGCATGAATTCCTTGTTGGCAAAGGAAAGGCCGGTATTAAATTCATTGATGCCCATTTGCAGCGGCCCCTCCTTGCGGGATACCGCATTGGCGATCAGGTCGCCATCGCTCACTACGATCATTTTGGTAGCGTGATCAGTATTGGCTTTGAAAGGCTTGCCTGTGGCCTGTTGCAGCGCATTAATGGTATTGGCATCGAGGCGGTTCCGGAAGAGGGAGGTAAAATTACCTTCGAGCAAAACCGCAGCTGGCAGCGAATGTTGGCGGTATTCACGCGGATTGGGCTGCACTTTTACGCTCTCCCAGCTGATCTGCGCCGGTATCCGCACGGTACGGCTATGCGCGGAAGAGGTGAGCAGGATCGTCTTCTTCACCGCATCATTCTTGATGGTATCAATAGAGCTCACAAAATGGCTCAGCACCATATCCATATTTTTTACAATAGGGTGCGCGCCAGTAGGCGTCAGCAGCGGGAAATAAGGGAAAGGCACGGCCTGCATCTGCGGGCGGTTGCCGGCGCTTCCTACGATCAGCGGCACCATATCGCATTGCAGGTCCTGTATCAGGTCCTGGTTGATGCGCACGCCATAACGGAACAGCAGGTCCTCCAGGTTCAGCCCCCGGTCGAAAGCCAGGAACTCATTATGTTTTTGCAAACTGTCCATAGAGGCGCTGGTTTCATCGATGAACCACAGCACCTTGCCGCCATTCATGATGTACTGATCTATCTTGAGCTTGTCCTCATCGCTGAAAGCCGCAGAGGGCTTGGCGAAGAGCAGCACGCTGAAATCCTGCGGGATGTAGCGGGCGCTTTGCAGGGTAACGGTATCGAGGCCGTAATTGCTTTGCAGGGTGTTGAGGGCGTCATATACTTCAATGCCCAGCGATTCACCATTGCCCAACATATAGCCTACGAGCGGCTTTTTATCTTCCCTCAACTTGCTGATAGCATTGGCAAACTGGTATTCGAGCAGGGCTTCGGAATTGCTCATGGTCTGCATCGGGTCTTGCCCGCCCTGGTTCTTCAGGAGGTTCACTCCAATGGTTTTGCCTTTATAATGTACGAGGGCGCCGGGGAAGATCAACTTCTCGGAGTAGCTGTCATTGGCGTCTTGCTGGACTTTCATGTTGAAGGGCATGATACCTTGTGCGGTGAGCTCACCGAGGAATTTCATGCGGGCAGAATCAGAGAGGCCCAGGCCGGGATTCACGAAGGTATAGCGGATGTGCTGTTTGCCATACTCCCGGAATTCGTCCAGCAGCTCTTGTGTGGCCTGGGCCAGCTGCCGGAAGGTAGCGGGGTAGTCGCCTTTCAGGAACACTTCTATTTCCACGGGACTGTCCAGCTGGCGCAGCATCTGCCGGGTATTGGCGGTGAGGGTGTATCTCTTTTCGGCGGTGAGGTCCCAACGGCCATGAAAGTAGGCCGCTCCTATGTTGATGGCGGTGAGCAACAGTACCACTGCCAGCGCACGTTGAATATATTTTTTTCGTATAGTCGTTCCCATTAGATATTCCGCTTATCCGTTTTGCCAGAGTTTTCTTTGTAGCGATAATTTGGTGAGATAGAGCATCAGGCCGGTGAGGCTCACAAAGTACACCACGTCGCGGCTGTCGATCACTCCGCGGCTGATGGACTGATAGTGAAATTTGATACCTGCCATTTGCAGGTAGTAATCGGCGCCGCCGGTGAAGGCAGGTATTTTGCTCAGGGCATCAAAGCCGTTGTAAAAAATAAAACAGGTGAATACCGCGATGAGGAAGGCTACCATGGCATTGGAGGTGAGCGACGAGGACCAGATGCCCGTGGCCGTAAAGGCCGCTCCCAGCAGGAAAAGGCCGGTATACGAGCCCAGGATGCCGCCATTGTCCAGCTGCTGCGGGTTTATGCTCAGCTGCCTGATAGCGATATAATAGATAACGGTAGGCAAGAGAGAGATAACTACGATCAACAAGCTGCCGAAGAACTTGCCCGTTACAATCTGCCATCCGCTGAGCGGCTTGGTGCTGAGCAGTTCCATGGTGCCGGTTTTAAATTCATCGGCGAAGCTGCGCATGGTGATGGCCGGGATGAGCAGCAGGTAGATGAGTGGCGCCAGGTCGAAGAGCGGGTCCAGGTTAGCATAGCCGGTATCCAGCAAACTGGTATCAGGGAATACGAACAGGAATAGTCCGTTTGCCAGCAAAAACAGGATAATGGCCACATAGCCCGTTACACTGCTGAAGAATTGGTTTATCTCTTTCTTAAAGATGGCTAGCATGAATAGTAATTAGTAAGAATGCAAATATATAAGAGGATATCGGTTTACCAACAACTATTCCGTGGTAGCGTCTTTATGCAGCTGCCAGAGCGGACTTACCGCCCGGAGGGCGGCAACGGCGCTGGTGATATGATCTATGACAAAGCGGATCTCTTCGCTGGTTGTGAAGCGGCCCAAACTGAAGCGCAGCGCGGCATGGGCCAGATGGTCCGGCAAGCCCATGGCTTTGAGCACGTAACTGGGCTCCATTGAGGCCGATGTACAGGCCGACCCGGAAGACACGGCAATATCTTTGTTGATGCTCATGAGCAGGGTCTGGCTTTCGGTATAGTCGAAGGAGATATTGGTTACATGTGGCAGACGCTGTTTCGTTGAGCCGTTTACGTTGGTAGCTTCTATTTGCAGCAAAGCGGCTTCCAGCTGGTTTCTCAGAGCAGAGAGGCGGTTTGCGTCGGCGGTCATTTCCCCGGCGCAAAGTGCTGCCGCTTTGCCAAGACCTACAATACCAGGCACATTGAGGGTGCCGGAGCGGAAACCTTTCTCATGGCCGCCGCCGTCCATCTGGGCTGTCAGCCTTACCCTTGGCCCTTTCCGGCGCACGTACAGGGCGCCTGTGCCTTTCGGTCCGTAGAGCTTATGGGCGCTCAGCGCCAGCAGGTCGATACCATCGTGATTAACCTGCACCGGAATTTTCCCCACTGCCTGGGTGGCATCGCTCATCATGATGAGCTGGTGGCGATGCGCGATAGCGCTGATCTCTTGAATGGGGTTGATGATGCCGGTTTCGTTGTTGGCATACATGATGGCCACCAGTATGGTTTGCGGCGTGATGGCGGCTTCCAGCGCTTCCAGCGAAATATGCCCCTCGTGGTCTACCGGCAGATACGTGATGCGGGCGCCCAGTTTTTCCAGGTGTTTACAGGTGTCGAGCACCGCTTTGTGTTCCAGTATGGAGGTGATGATATGATTACCTTTGGAGGCATACAGCTCGAAAACGCCTTTCAGCGCGAGGTTCACGGCTTCGGTAGCGCCGGATGTGAAGATGATCTCTCCCGGTTCTGCACCGATGAGTTGCGCCACCTGCTCCCGGGCCTGATCCACCGCTTCTTCAGCGGCCCACCCGTAAGGATGATGGCGGCTGGCCGCATTACCAAAAGCTTCCGTGAAAAAAGGCAACATCGCCTCCACCACCCGCGGATCGCAGGGCGTGGTAGCGTTGTAATCGAGGTAAACAGGGCGTTTCAACATAAGCTACAAAATTACGACATTCGCGCTGGTCATCTTACTAAAATAATCGCACATGCTCAAAGTAGAACATATCGGTATCGCCGTAAAATCGCTGGACACCTCCATCCCGTTGTTTGAGAAACTGCTGAACACGCCCTGCTACAAAACCGAAGCCGTAGCCAGTGAACACGTTGAAACAGCCTTCTTCTTACAGGGCGATACCAAAATAGAGCTGCTGGAAGCCACCAGCGCGGAAAGCGCCATTGCCAAATTCATCGACAAAAAAGGCGAAGGCATGCATCATATTGCTTTTGAAGTGGAAGATATCCATGCAGAAATGAAACGCCTGCAGGCCGAAGGCTTTGTGCTATTGCAGGAAACGCCGAAAAAAGGAGCCGATAATAAACTGATCTGCTTCCTTCATCCCAAAAACACCAATGGCGTATTAATAGAGATCTGCCAGGAAATACGCTGATGTGACCTATTTACTTTTGATTAAATATTTGAAAATTAAATAATTATAATTTTTTCTATTTTTTTTCCATTTTAGCAATCCAAAACATTATAGCCTTCGTAAGTAATATTGTAACACCCAAAGAAAGGGAGCAATTCAAGTATCAAATTAAATTTTTAGATTTTTTGAACAATTTGTTTCCTTGCATGTTATCTCTATAAAATACCAAAAACTGAAAAAAGATATTAACTCAAAATAATTACAAAACTTAAATCTTATCCCGGTATAATTTCTAAGTTTTTACGATTACTCTAAAGTTGGCATA
The DNA here is from genome assembly GCF_902167635.1 of Chitinophaga vietnamensis. GTDB lineage: Bacteria > Bacteroidota > Bacteroidia > Chitinophagales > Chitinophagaceae > Chitinophaga > Chitinophaga vietnamensis. The sequence continues at coordinate 123,887 of NZ_CABHMS010000001.1, read as the reverse complement.
GGTTATGAACACCTGCGGGTTTTTTAGCTTGCAGGTCTTTTTTTTGTCTTAAACTAAAAAGGGAGACGCTATAAGCGTCTCCCTTTTTCATTACTATCGTTGGTACTAACTAGTTAAACATATAACGGATACCAATCTGCCCCTGCCAGCGGGAAGTGGTGCTGGTATTGTCTTTCCAGGTATTGGTAAGCGGAATCTGGTTTTTCGGGTCCAGATAAGGGAAAGAGAACGCCGGCGCCGCTGTAGCTACACCATTCGCATCTCTTAACTGGCCTTCATACTTCAGGAAAGAAGTATTGTTCGGCATCTTGGACACACCCCATCTTCTGTTCAGGAAATTACCAAAGTTGATAATATCAAAAGTGATACGCAGCGTGTGTTTCGTCTTGTTCTTGCCGGCATATACGAAAACGTCCTGTGTGATGTTCAGGTCCATACGTTTGTAAAACGGCAGCACCAGGGCATTACGCTCTGCGTACTGGCCTCTGTGATGGCTCAGGTAATCATCCTGTTTGATGTAGTTATCCAGCTGATTCCAGATCACGCTAGCAGAACGCTGATCCGGGTTGGTCGAAGGATTGTAACCCTTATCGCCGTAACCTACGGGCACCAGCTTGATCTCATTGGCATTGTTAGGAATGTAGATCAGGTCGTTGTTACCATTGGAAGCATCGCCATTGAGGTCACCGCTGTAAGTGTAAGAAGCCACAGAGCTATACGCAGAAGCGGCGGCAGGCGCTGCTTCGAATACCATACCCACCGAAGTAGCGAAGTTCTTCGCCCAGGTGAAACGGTAGGTAGCGGCAGCCACAATACGGTGAGGCATATAGTAGTTGGAGTAACCCAGCACATCTGCATTAGGATCGCCGCTCACCGGACGGTCGCGCCAGTTGCTCTGTGCAATGGTACCGCCATCGTTGATAGAACGTGCCTTGCTGTAAGTATAGGCCGCGCTCAGGTAGAGCTTGGGCGTAGACTTCTGCAATTGCAAAGTGAAGAAGTAAGAATAGCCTTTGTTGGAATTTTTCATCAGGATCGCATCGCTGATATTAGGATTGCTCAGCGTGTTCTTGCCGCCGGGGATCGGTCCGTAGATCTGTGCAGAGGTATAACGGAAACGGTGATCCGGCGTGCTATCCAGCTGGAAGCCGGTATTAGGCAGGTTCACGTTCTGGAAATATACTGCATTGATATCTTTGGCGTAGTTGGCCTCCAATGTACCGATGATGCCGCCTGGCAGCTGACGGTCGATCGCCAGCGTAGCTTTCAGCACCTGCGGATATTTGAAGTTACGATCGATGGCCGCAATGTTATAAGCGGTAGACAGCTTGCCCGGGCCCGGACGGTAAGCATTCGGATCAGGATTGAATGCATACGGAATGGTAGGGGAACTGGCGCTGGTTTGCGCTACGAAAGAACCAAACTGTACGCCGTTGTTACCTGCCTGGTTGCTCAGCCATACTGCCGGCGGAGGACCGGCAAACAGTCCGGCGCCGCCACGTATCTGGGTTTTACCGTCATGTGTTACGTCCCAGTTGAAACCAACGCGGGGAGAAACCAACACGGAAGTTTTAGGCGCCTGGCCTACATCCAGTTTCACGCCATCCCTGAAAGTGAGGGCGGTGAGGGAATCGTTGCGGGTGAAAGTGTTACCGATAACGGGTACGTCTATACGTAAACCGTAAGTCAGGGTGAAGCTGGGCGTAATGCTCCATTTATCCTGTGCGAAAAAGCCCAGTTCCAGGGAATGGATCTTTGCATAAGGGAAAGAGCCATCCGGTGTGCTGGCGTAAGACAGCGCATAGCGGGCCGCTGTGAGGGAACCGTTCTTCGCGCTGGCGTAGAAATCGGTCATGGAGTTGAAGCGGTAGTTACCCTCGTAGTTAGGCGCGAAACCGTTCAGGAATGTTTTATAATAGTTCTGTGTTCCGAAAGTAATCTCGTGTTTGCCTTTATACAGCGTGAAGATATCAGACAGCTGATAGATGTTGCTGTTGAGCTTATTGTTATAAGTGAAAGGCTCATAACCAAAGGCTGTGTAGCTGCTGCCTTGTCCGTCGAGGATATCCACCAGCGGGAAATTGCCGCCGGAGAGGGAGGACCTGAAATCGCGCATGGCAGAGAAGCCTACCTGGAATTTATTGGAGGCTTTGTTACCGATGCGGGTATTGAGTTCGGCGATGAAGATGTTGAAGTTGTTATTGATGGTATAACCGCTACCGCTGAAAGGCAGGCCTGTGCTGCTGGGCTGGCGGCCGGTTCCGGGCGCGCCGCTATTGCTGGCAGGGATGTCTTTGAATGATTTCAGGTAGTTGTATTTAAACGTAAAAGTGTTGTTATCGTTTACGTTCCAGTCGATCTTCACGGTGATTTTATCACTCTGTGTGCGGTAAGAATAATCCTGGTAGGATCCTGGATCATACTTATAAGTGCTCATCAGGAACTGTTTCAGGGCATCTAGGGTATCGGCTACTGCCCTGGATACGTTGCCGCCGGCTACGCCGCCTGGCTTGTTGGCCACAAGGCTGGTAGCAGGTGCTTTGATCCTTTCCTGTTCAGCGCTTATAAAGAAGAACAATTTGTTTTTCACAAAAGCGCCGCCGGCAGAGAATCCGCGGAGGTTGTAGTTAAAGTCCGGACGCGGAACGGTAACGTTGTTTACATTACGGCCCTGCAAGCCCGGCGTTTGGACGTAGGTGTATACCGATCCTTTAAATTCGTTGGTACCGCTTTTGGTAACGCTGTTGATACCGGCGCCGGAGAAGCCGCCCTGGCGTACGTCGTACGGTGATACGTTCACCTGTATCTGTTCCAACGCTTCCAGGCTGATAGGCTGGGAGCCGGTCTGGGAGCCGAGTGTAGGCTGCAAACCAAAAGAGTTGTTGAAGTTGGCGCCATCAACAGTAATGTTGTTGTACTGGTTGCTGCGGCCACCGAAAGAAAGACCGTTGGCAGAAGGTGCGAGCTTGGTAAAGTCCGCCATAGAGCGGCTTACGGTGGGCAGGCGGTCCAACTGTGAACGGGTGATCACTTCCTGGCTGCCGGTGCGGCCCTTGTTGATCACTTTGTTCTGCGCAGCGGATTTCACCACTACCTCATTCAGGCTGCTGGTGCTTTGTACGAGGTTTACGTCAGCCTTGTACTCCTGTCCCAGCGACAGGGAAATGTTCTCTCTCTTCTCATCTTTGTAACCAATAAAAGAAATCGTGAGCGTGTAAGGGCCGCCTACACGGAGGTTAGGGAGATTGTAACGGCCGTCTTTACGGGAAACGGTAGCATAACGCGTGCCTGTAGGGATGTGCACAGCAATAATGCTCGCACCGGGAACAGGACCATCCTTACTGCCAACGATACCGGCAATATCAGCGGTGGTTTCCTGGGCCATTAAAAAAGAGGGAATGAGGAGCAAAAAAAATAACGCTCCCCATAACAATCGGGTAAATTTGGGACTCATGTGCAAAAATTAGATTTTGGTAAATATCGATTGGGAAAATGAAGTATTAAAAATAGTACAATTATGAAATAGTTAACATTTCCGTAATGATATTTTTTTCTCTGATATGTTATGCCAGCACGCGTTCCATGCCGGTACTACGGGAGCCCTTTACCAGTATATGCGTATCCGTTAGTTGCTGCTGTTGCAGCCATTTGCCCGCCTCCAGGGCATCTTCGAGGAAGATATAAGGATGCTGTACTTTTTTAAAATCGCCGCCTACCAGCACTACCGCGTCCCAATGATGGCGTTGCAGGAGGTCTACCAAAGCCTGATGTTCCTTGATGCTATCGTCGCCCAGTTCCATCATGGCGCCCAGCAGCAATACTTTTCTGGTTGCCTGCAAACCTGCAAAGTTATCAATCGCCGCCCGCATGCTGGAAGGGTTGGCATTATAAGCGTCCATGATGATGGTATTGCTGCCTTGTTTGATCACCTGTGAACGGTTGTTGGACGGCACATAGGCGGCAATAGCCGGCCCGATCTTGCTTTGCGGCACTTTAAAATAACTGGCTACTGTTACTGCTGCCATCACATTCGGGAAATTGTAAGCGCCCACCAGCTGCGTTTGTATGAAGCCTACCTGGCTGTTGCCGCCAACCTGCACCCCAAGGAAAGCCGTATCTGCCACGGGTTTGCCAATGTAGTCTGCTTCTTTCTCTCCATAAGTAACAATATGTGGTATGCCTTTACTCATCTCCACTAAATATCCATAATCGTTGCACACGAATACGGTGCCGTTATGCGAGCGCAGGAAATCATACAGTTCGCCTTTGGCTTTCTTCACGCCTTCTTCTCCGCCAAAGCCTTCCAGGTGCGCCTTTCCGATATTGGTAATGATACCGTGCGTAGGCAGCGCGATCTTGCAATAGGCTTCAATTTCACGCTGGTGGTTGGCTCCCATCTCGATAACGGCGATCTCCACATCCGGCTGGATGCTGAGGATGGTGAGCGGCACGCCGATATGGTTATTGAGATTGCCCACCGTAGCGTAGGTTTTATAATTGGAAGACAATGCGGCGTTCACCAGTTCTTTCGTAGTGGTTTTACCGTTAGTGCCCGTGATGGCGATAAAGGGAATGCCCAACTCCTTGCGGTGGCGCAAAGCCAGCTGTTGCAGAGCTTCGAGGGCATCGTCCACCAGCATCATTTTTTCGGGTACCGTGAAATACGCGGCCTCATCTACCACGGCAAAGGCGGCGCCCTGCTCCAGGGCTTTTGCCGCAAATTCATTCCCGTTGAAATTGGCGCCTTTGAGCGCAAAGAAAATATCGCCGGCCTTCAGTTTGCGGGTATCCGTTTGCACGGCAGGGTGCTGGCAGTAGATAGTATATAGTTGTTCGATATTCACGCTGGATATAGTTTGATGCAAAAATAAGCGCTTCTCTATGTAATATATCAACATTTTCGATAGTTATATTATCTTCATCGGCAGGCAACCATTTCTGACCTATACCCGTATAAGCGAAGAGAATATTTTTTAGTTTATGAAGAAAAACCTTTTTTTATTTTTAGGATGTTTATTGGTCGCCTGTAAGAATGAGGAAGCGCCGAAACCTTCATCCGGCGCGGTAGATTGCAGCACGGCAAAGATCACCACCGCTTATGCCTATGCCGTTGTACAGGCCAACTGCACCAACAGAGGTTGCCATCCCGGCGGCAATTCGCCATCCGTGGCCGATTTCTCTACGTCAGACAAACTGAAGGCCTACATCAATGGCAAACGCGCTATCTTTGAATCGATGGTGACAGGCCCGCAGGCGGATATGCCGCAATCACAAGGCTTTCCGGCGCTCAGCCAGGGCATGAAGGACTCACTCGCCTGCTGGATCGGCCACGGCATGCCGGATCAATAACATTAAAAGATATTTATCATGAAGTATTTACTCCTGATACTCACCGGACTGATGACTCACCTGCACGGCTATACGCAGGATATCTTTTCTTCCCGGAACACGAATATCTCCTTCTTCTCTTCCGCTCCGCTGGAAGATATAGAAGCCAAAACCGATAAAGCTGTATCTGCCATCAATATCAAAACCAGGGCTGTCTATTTTAAAGTGCCTGTCAACTCCTTCCAGTTCGAGGAAAGGCTGATGCAGGACCACTTTAACTCCACGTACCTTGAAAGCGATAAATACCCGTTTTCCGAATTCAAAGGGAAGATCACCGACGATGTAGACCTTTCGAAAGAGGGGACCTACAATGTAACGGTAGAGGGTATACTGAGTTTACACGGCGTAGATAAGAGCTACCGGGAAAAGGGTACCATCACCGTAAAGAACGGCGCTATCAACGTAGATGCGAAGTTCAACGTGCGCATCGCAGATCATAAAATCAAGATTCCCACTATTGTTGTAAAGAATATCGCGGAAGTAGTAGCGGTAACAATAAAGGGAGCCTATACAGCATCCAGATAAAATATATTATCAACATTCATTTTTTTCATCATGAAGCTGATTCATGTAACGCTGCTCCTATGCGGCCTTCATTCCTATTGCCAGGCGCAGAACGACCTGGGCAAATTGTTTGATTCTACCGGCACTACGCACAATCCCGTGTTGTATACGTACAAAGGTACCCGTATTATCCAGGGGCAATCTACCGAAACGCTCCGCAAACATGAGCTGGACTTCCGCGTGGATCACCGTTTCGGCGATGCGGCCGGCAGCGCCGGCGGCGTAAAAACATTCTTCGGTACTGATAACTCTACGGACATCCGTATCGCGTTTGAATACGGCGTCACCGACAAACTGATGGTGGGCATCGGCCGCTCCAAAGGCGCCGGCGACCTGCACCAGCTGATCGATGGACTGGTGAAATATAAATTGCTGTCGCAAACTACCGACAACTTCATACCTGTATCAGTGGCGCTTTTCGGCAATGCGGTGATCTCCACCATGACCTCTTCCGACAGCAAAACCGATCCTGCATATTTTGGAGATGTGGCCGACCGTATGAGTTATGTAGCGCAGGCCATTGTATCAAGGAAGTTCGGGGAGATGGTATCGCTGACACTGTCGCCTACTTACGTACACCGCAACAGGGTAGCCTACATGGATATGAACAATTTATTTGCGCTGGGGGTGGCCGGCAGGCTGAAAGTATCGCGGCGCGTGGGTTTCATCGCGGAGTATTACCTGCCTTTCCGCTCGCAGGAGAGTAAAGATTATTTCAAAACGCAGGGCATCACTTTTTACAATCCCCTGGGTGTTGGTATAGAAATTGAAACGGGAGGCCATGTGTTCCATCTTAATTTCACCAACTCCACGGCCGTGCTGGAAAACCAGTTCATACCGGGAACGGTGTCATCCTGGCTGCAGGGGCAGTACCGCTGGGGTTTCAATATTTCGCGTAGATTTACGCTGGGCCATAAGAAAACTTGGAAACAATAACCTGTCGCATACACGAAAATTCTTTCATTGCCCGCCTGGCCGCCTGGAAACTGGGTGTGCCGGCGGTGGCAATGGTATTGGGGCGTACCATCCATCTGTACGGCGCATCCCGGGAGGAGTTCCTTGCAGATGAGCATTGGGTGCGACATGAGGTGTGTCATGTGAAGCAATACCGCCAGTATGGCTATGGAGGCTTCCTCTGGCGCTACCTGCTGGCCACGGCCCGGCAAGGCTACTATCACAATCACCTGGAAGTGGCTGCCAGAGCGGCTTCTGAAGACCCCGCTATTATGGAAAACGTGGAAATTGTCTAAAAAAATCGTTAAAGTGATGAATGGCTCATATTTTTTGAGCCCACTGGCGTTATTTTCCTTATTTTTACGTTAAAGGTTGATTTTATGGTAAAGAAGGTAACAGAGGGCATCACCATCAGCGTGGAAACATTCTACCAACCGGATTATTCTAATCCTATCGGGAGCGAATTCATGTTTGCCTACCGTATTACCATTGAAAACAACAACACTTTCCCCATCAAATTATTGCGCCGCCACTGGTACATCATCGACTCCAACGGTACTCACCGTGAAGTAGAAGGCGAAGGCGTAGTGGGCGTACAGCCGCTGCTGGCGCCTGGCGAAACCTATCAGTATGTCTCGGGATCCAACCTCCGCACCGAGATCGGCAAGATGTACGGCACCTACCAAATGGAAAATCAGCTCGACAAAAAACTGCTCGAAGTGAAAATTCCGGAATTTCAAATGGTAGTACCCTTCAAACTCAATTAAATATTTAGGGATTTTTTGATTTTCGGATTTTCGGATTTAAATCAAGAAATCCGTAAATCCATAAATCAAAAAATTCTCCCATCATTTGGGTCGGTATTTCGCGCCATTGAAAATGGCCATTACATCTTTCGTTTCCATTAGCTGTTGTACGCTGGTAGCGGGATGCAGCTCCATATACTTTTTCACGATCTGCCAGCCTACGAAATTGCCGATCTTACCGGGTGAGCCTTCCGGCATGCCTTGTGTGGCGGGGCCATCGCCCATAAAGTGGGAAAGCTCCTGCCAGTCGGAGTTATAGAGGAGATTATTTTGAATGAAGAATTGCCAGATCATCTGCTCATTATCATAACACCACTTGAGTTGTTCTTTCGTATAGCCAAGCTTGATAGTATCCGGTGTTTCAGGCAATACCTTGTCAAGGAAGTATTGCTGCTTGCCTGCTTCCACCATTTGTGAGAGCAGATTGCCGCCCTCTCGGGAAGCCGGGTACAGCTGCTGCTGGATCACCTGCATACAATTGGTGGTGATATATTCAGGCGAAAAGCGACGGATCATATAAGCCGGGTAATCGGGGATCAGGGCGTATGGCGGGAAATCCGCGCCCATGTACATATCCAGGCCGATGCCCAGGATGGTATCGAGGGTAACGGCGCCGTAGTTGGCCACCCCGGAAATGAAGGTGATCACCTTTGGTGGTTTGAAAGAGGGGATATAATATTTTGTATAGCGGAAACTCTGTGCCAGCTCCTGTTTCAGCGATTCGAGGTGTCCGAATTTACGGGTAACGGCATCTTCCAGGTGACGGAAATCAGGCGTGGTGAGGAACAGGTGCAATTGTTGCTGTATTTCCCGGCTGCTGTCGGAATACTTGCCGAGGTTCATAATATCGGTGATATAAACCGGCAGGAACATCGGATAAGCCTCGTGCAGACGCTGCAAGCCCGGCTGGATATTGTTGGTATCGATCGTGAAGAGGGCCGAATCAAAACGGTCGGCACTAACGTTCACGGCTATATGACTTACATCCGGCGCCTTGGGCCCCGACTTGCAGGCAGCAATGGCCAGCAATGCCAACAGGCAACAGGCAAAACGGGTATTGATATTAGTGTAACTTTGCATCGATCTAAAAAGAACTAAATTACGAATTAAGAATATTTGTTGTGGTATAAATATCTAACAATATGCCGCCCCTACCAATATGCCGCCCCTACGGGGCGATACATGTAGATAACATCTGAGCTACCAATATAACGCCCCTATGGGGCGATACATTGATAGATAACATTTGAGTTACCAACAACATTACGCCCCGTAAGGGCGGCATATTGGTAGAAAACATTTTCAGCCAACAACATCATGCCCCGGAGGGGCGATATATTGGTAGAAAACATTTCAGCCAACAACATCACGCCCCGGAGGGGCGGCATATTGGTAGAAAACATTTCAGCCAACAACATCATGCCCCGGAGGGGCAACATATTGGTAGAAAACATTTCAGCCAACAACATCATGCCCCGGAGGGGCGGCATATTGGTAGAAAACATTTTCAGCCAACAACATCACGCCCCGGAGGGGCGGCATATTGGTAGAAAACATTTCAGCCAACAACATCATGCCCCGGAGGGGCGGCATATTGGTAGAAAACATTTCAGCCAACAACATTACGCCCCGGAGGGGCGACATATTGGTAGAAAATAACGGATTTATAAGAAGATTAGTGTTTATTTACAATTAACTATTTACTGATATATGAAGCGGATCTTACTTTTATTGGCAATCATCAATGCTGCATACGGCAGCAAGGCACAAGGCAGGTACGAACAATTCAGGAATGTAAGACTGGGATTTAACATAGATCCCATGATATCGGTACTCAAACCGCAGGAGTCAGGCGTGAGCCGCACCGGCGCTAAAGCAGGGCTGGGATTCGGTCTCATGGCCGATTTCAACCTGAGCCCCAACGGCAACTATGTGCTGGCCTCGGGATTCAACGTGATCCTCGGCGGTAGCAAACTGAAATATGATGCCGGCAAAGGCCTCAGCGACTATAAACAAAATCCGGCCGAATATAATTTCAAATTGACGTATGTGCAGGTACCTATCGCACTGAAACTGAAAACCAATTCCTACGATGGTATGTCGTTCTGGGGCCAGTTTGGTACATTTGTGGCCTTTCCGGTGAGCGCCCGTACCGACGTGATGAGCGTTGGTCAAAGTTACGACCGGGTGAACATCCTGCCGGATGTGAACCGCGTCAACATCGGGATGCTGCTGGGCGGCGGCATTGAATATCCGCTCGGACAAACACTCCGCGGCACGGCGGGCATCCTTTACCAAAATGGCTTTGTGGACGTTACCCGCAACGCTAAATGGGATGATGGCAGAGTGAATCTTAATAGCTTTGCATTACGTCTCGGCCTCTATTTTTAAATTTGAATTTATGAAGATCATACTGGCACAACAGAACTATCATATTGGTAACTTCGAACGCAATACGGCAAAGATCATCGAAGGCATACAGGCCGCAAAAGCCCAGGGCGCCCATCTGGTGGTATTTTCAGAGCTCTGCGTATGCGGCTACCCTCCCCGCGATTTCCTCGAATTTGAAGATTTTATCGTGCAATGCCATCAGGCGATCGATCAGATCAAAGCACATACCCATGATATTGCCGTGCTGGTAGGCGCGCCCGCCCGCAACCCGCAAAAGGAAGGCAAAGACCTCTTCAACGCAGCCTGGTTCCTGCACGAAGGCGAAGTAAAACAAGTAGTGCATAAAACATTACTGCCCACCTACGATGTATTCGATGAATACCGCTACTTCGAGCCGGCCTATGAATGGCAGGTGATCCCTTTCATGGGTAAGAAACTGGCCGTCACCATCTGTGAAGATATCTGGAACCTCGGCGACAACCCGCTCTACCGCATCTGCCCGATGGATAAGCTCATCGAGCAACAACCGGATGTGATGATCAATCTCTCCGCCTCTCCCTTCGACTATGATCATGATGAAGATCGCAAAGAGATCATCCGCGCCAACGTGCTCAAATACCGTCTGCCCATGCTGTACTGCAACGCGGTAGGCTCTCAAACAGAGATCGTTTTCGATGGCGGCTCCCTCATTTTCGATGCGCAGGGTAATGTGGTGAAAGAACTGCCTTTTTTTACAGAAGCGATGGACAGCGTGGAGCTGGAAAGCCTCGCCACCCGCAATGATCAGGCAACATTGGCCAACGCCGATTTTACGCCGCTCACTGAGCTGATCTTCGATCATAACATCGATCGCATCTACGATGCACTGGTACTGGGCATCCGCGACTATTTCGGCAAGATGGGCTTCAGCAAAGCCATCCTGGGCTCTTCCGGAGGTATCGACAGCGCCGTAACCCTCGCCATCGCCTGCGATGCACTGGGCAAAGACAATGTGCGCGCAGTGCTCATGCCATCTCCCTATTCTACAGAACACTCTGTGGATGATGCCGTGCGCCTGTCTGAAAATCTCGGTAATCCCTACGATATCATCCGCATCGACGATATCTATAACAGCTTCTTAACCACGCTGAAACCATATTTCAAAGGATTACCCTTTAACGTGGCGGAAGAAAATACACAGTCCAGGATCAGGGGTAACCTGTTGATGGGACTGTCCAACAAGTTTGGATATATCCTGCTCAATACGTCCAACAAAAGCGAATTAGCTACCGGCTATGGTACTTTGTACGGAGATATGGCAGGAGGATTATCTGTGCTGGGAGATGTGTACAAGATGCAGGTATATGCACTGGCAAGATATATTAACCGGGAGAAAGAGATCATACCGGTGAACATCATCGATAAAGCGCCATCAGCGGAGCTGCGGCCCAATCAGAAAGACAGCGACAGCCTGCCTGATTATGCCGTGCTGGACAAACTGCTGTACCAGTACATCGAGCGCCGCCAGGGCCCTAAAGAGATCATCGCTCAAGGCTTCGATTCCGCTTTGGTTTCGCGGACCTTAAAGCTGATGAACACCAATGAATACAAGCGTAATCAGTTCTGTCCCATTATACGCGTCTCGTCCAAGGCCTTTGGTGTAGGCCGCAGAGTGCCTATAGTAGGGAAATATCTCATTTAGGACCATTATATTTGCTCAAATTTTTAAACAACCATAATGTTACAAGTACCGTTTATACGTCAGAATAAAGAGTTGGTGCTGGAACGCCTTACGCTGAAGCACTTCAAGGACCTCGGCCTTGTAGATGAAGTGCTGGCGCTGGACGACCAACGCAAGAAGTTGACCCTTGAATACGATGATACCCAGGCTCAGATCAACAGCCTTTCCAAAGAGATCGGCAAGCTGATGGGGCAGGGCAAGAAAGAAGAAGGTGAAGAGATGCGCGCCAAAGTGAACAGCCTGAAAGAGCAGCTGGCGCCCGTAAACGAGGCCCTCAACGCCACCGAAAAACAATTACACGATACGCTCGTGAAGCTGCCGAACCTGCCTGCCGCCATCGTGCCACCAGGAAAAACACCGGAAGAAAACGTGGAAGTACGCCGTGGTGGCGTCATTCCCGAACTGCATGCAGGCGCCGTACCTCACTGGGACCTCGCCAAAAAATATGAACTGATCGATTTCGAGCTGGGCAACAAAATCACCGGCAGCGGATTCCCTTTGTATAAAAACAAGGGCGCCCGCCTGCAACGCGCCATGATCCAGTATTTCCTCGACTATAACATCAACGCAGGCTATACGGAATATGCGCCGCCTTACCTGGTAAATGAAACGTCTGCCTTCGGTACCGGCCAGCTGCCTGATAAAGAAGGCCAGATGTATCATGCCACGGAAGATAATTACTTCCTCATTCCTACCGCAGAAGTACCAGTTACCAACATCTACCGCGACGAGATACTGAAAGATACCGACCTGCCTATCCGCATGACGGCCTACACGCCTTGCTTCCGCCGCGAAGCAGGTTCCTACGGCAAAGATGTGCGTGGCCTCAACCGCGTACACCAGTTCGATAAAGTAGAGCTCGTGCAGTTGACACATCCGGATAAATCCTACGAGGCATTGGATGAAATGGTAGCCCACGTAGAAAGCCTGCTGCAATCCCTGCAATTGCCTTACCGCATTCTTCGTTTATGCGGCGGCGATATGAGCTTCACCTCTGCCATCACTTACGATTTTGAAGTATATAGCACCGCACAGCAGAAATGGCTGGAAGTAAGCTCCGTGAGCAATTTCGAAAGCTACCAGACGAACCGTATGAAAATACGTTTCCGCGAAACCAATGGTAAACCGCAACTGGTACACTCCCTCAACGGCAGCTCCCTGGCCTTGCCACGCATCATGGCATGCCTGCTTGAAAATAATCAGACACCTGAGGGCATCCATATCCCGGCAGTGTTACAGGCGTATTTCGGCGCCGGAAAAATATAGATACAAGAAAGGGCGCTGAATCAGCGCCCTTTCTTGTATCTATATTTTTGTTAACTTCACTCAAATTGTCATTATGAAAACACTCCTTCAGTTAATGTTGATAGCCATCTTGCTGTGGAGCTGCAGCAAAGGAACTGCTCCCACCGAGTCGGCCGCCGCTGTGGAAGCCACTTTTGCCAAGTACCCGGATTCTCCCGGTAAAACTATCTATCGCGAGAACTGCAACAAATGCCACCGCTACCGCTTGCCTGAAACACGTACGGCAGACAAATGGCCTGGCATCATCGACAAAATGGCCCGCAAAGCCAAACTGACCGATGAGCAGAAAGCAGCAGTACTGGAATTTGTGAAAAGTAATGCCAAGGCTGCTTAACCCACAAAGTTTTTTAAGTAAGGTTTAAAACTACCAGCGATCGGCAACGGTCGCTTTTTTATTTTCGCAGCATGCGACACTTCCTACCTAACGGATATGAACTCGTGATCAGGCCGGCACGCATCGAAGACGCCGCCGGCCTGCTGGACAATTTCCAGCGGATGACGAAAGAAACAGACTACCTCCTCTTCACCCATCCTGAAGCCATGGAACTCAACCTGGCCTCGGAAGAACAGTTCGTGCAATCGTATCTCGACAATCCGCGCCAGCTGCTGCTGGTGGCCGAAGTGAATAACAAGATCGTTGGCTCCATCACCGTTAATCACAGTGGCTACGACAAAAAAGCGCATACCGCCGAAATGGGCATCGCGGTAGAACACGCGTGGAGCAACCTCGGCATCGGACGCCGCCTCATGACCGCCATGATACGATGGGCAGAACAACAACAAGGCCTCAGGATACTTTACCTCAACGTATTCTCCACCAACGAAAAAGCCATGCAGCTGTACCGTAACTTCGGCTTCCTCGAATCCGGCCGGCTGCCCAAAGGCATCCTTCAGCGCGAAGGCATATACGCCGACCTCGTGATGATGTATAAAGATTTGAGGATGTGAGAATGTGAGAATGTGAGAATGTAAGAATGTGAGAATGTGAGGATGTGAGGATTTAATGATCCGCTCAAATCAATAAATTCCTAAATCCGTAAATTCGTAAATCAAAAAATTCTCTAAATGTCTACACGCTACGACAGGCAAACCCGCCTTGATGGCTTTGGGCCGCAGAAACAAGCCTTGTTGCAAAAGGCCAGTGTGCTAGTGATCGGTGCAGGCGGCCTGGGAGTGCCCGTTTTGCAATACCTTACCGCAATGGGTGTAGGTCGTATCGGCATTGTAGAACATGATACCGTTTCCATTACCAACCTGCAACGCCAGGTACTTTATCATACTGCCGACCAGGGCTTCTCAAAAGTTAAACTGGCCGTAAAACGCCTGCAGTTGCTGAATCCAGAGGTACGGTTCACCACGCACGATACCTGGATCACCACCGATAATGCCCTCGATATCATTCAACGTTATGATGTAGTGGTGGACTGCTCCGATAATTTCGGCACCCGCTACCTCGTGAACGATGCCTGCGTGATCGCCGGCAAGCCATTGGTATATGGCGCTATTTATAAATTTGAAGGACAGGTAAGCGTGTTCAACTACCAGGGCGGCGCTACCTATCGTTGTATCTTTCCGGAGCCGCCGGTTTCCGGCGAAATGCTCAACTGCAACGAGATCGGCGTACTGGGCGTATTACCAGGCCTCATCGGCTGCTATCAGGCCAATGAAACCGTGAAAGTGATCACGGGTATCGGTACGCCACTCCGCAATCAGCTGCTGACTATCGATACTTTACACAATACCCATCATCTCTTCAACATCCATCCTGTAGAGGCAAACCTTCATATCCGCTCCTTACAATCCGATTACGCGCAGAGCGTATGCGAAGTGAATAATGTGCTGCCATTATCAGTACAAGAGCTGAAAGAATGGATCAGCAAGGGAGATGATTTCTTGTTGCTGGATGTTCGGGAAGAAGATGAATGGGCGATATGCCATATTCCACAGGCCGTGCATGTGCCCATGGGGCGCGTGTTACAGCAGATCCCCGGCCTGCAGGTGAAAGGGCCGGTGGCGGTGCTCTGCCATCACGGTATGCGGAGCCGGGCCGTGGCGCAGCGTTTGATGGAACTGGGCATGAAGAACATCTACAATGTAGAAGGCGGCATACACGCATGGGCTTCGCTCATCGATCACCAGATGCAAACTTATTAATCCTTTTCTGTGATACTACAACTCTGCTTTTTCTTTTTCCTGGTGGCGCTGGTGTACTCCGCAGCCGGCTTTGGTGGCGGTTCCAGCTACCTGGCGATCCTTGCTTTGTCGGGCGTCGAATTTCAGCTGATGAAATCTACTGCGCTGCTTTGCAACGTGGCAGTAGTAGCAGGCGGCGTATATCATTTTTACCGCAATGGCCATCTGCCTCTGAAAAAAGCATGGCAGCTGTCGTTGATCAGTGTGCCGATGGCCTTTATCGGCAGCTATCTGCCGCTGAAACAGGCTACCTTCTTCCTGTTGCTGGGTATTGCATTAACGTTGGCTGCACTGTTTATGTGCTACCGGCTATTCTTTGAAAAGGAGAGCGATACCGAAGTATCAAAGGAAGGCAATGGCATTGTATACGGTATTATTGGCGGCGCTATCGGTTTGCTATCGGGCATGACGGGCATCGGCGGCGGCATCTATCTCTCGCCGGTACTGCGTTTGGGCCGGTATGATACCGCCAAGAACATCGCAGGTCTCAGCAGCTTTTTCATCTTCGTAAATTCTATCGCCGGCCTCCTGGGGCAGGCCGCTAAAAAGCAGGTAGTATTTGATCTTCACTTTGCAGGGCCGCTCTTATTATCGGTGATCATTGGCGGGCAGATCGGTTCAAGGTTAAGTGCGAAATCCCTGAAACCCAGGTGGGTGGCGGGCGCTACAGCCATCCTGATATTATATGCCGGCGTGCGTATGCTGATCAAATAAAAATTCATCCTCCTATGATCGACATACTCTCTGTGGCGGCATGTTCGCGTTCTGCTGCGAAGCCATCGCTGAAACGCCCGTGGATAGCGGATCTCATCTCCTCCAGTATCATCTCGTCCGTATAACCGCTACGCAAAAGGTCTCTTACATTCAGGGCGTCTTTTCCGTACAGGCAGGTGCGCACACTACCGGTAGCGGATATACGAATACGGTTACAAGTGCCACAAAATGTACGGCTGTAGGCCGGTATCACGCCGATATTGCCTTTGTGGCCCGCGATGCTGTAATTCATTGAGGTGGAATGCGGCGGGTCGGGCAGCTTGTGTAATGTATAATGCCCGCCGATGGTATCGAGGATGCGCTGGTAATTCCAGGCGATACCGGAAAACGTATGTCCTTGCCCGTTAAAAGGCATTTCTTCTATAAACCTTACTGACAGGGCATGATCGCGGGTAAGCGCAGTAAAGGCTCTCAGCTCGTCTGTATTCACTTCTTCCATTACCACTACATTGATCTTTACGCGCATATCTTGCGCCAGCAGTTCGTTCAGCGTTTGCTGCACGGCATCAAATTCGTTGCGACGGGTGATCTGTTGAAAACGTGCGGGCTGCAAGGTATCCAGGCTGAGGTTCACCTGCGTGATGCCCAATGAGCGCAGCAGCGGAATGTAAGGTTGGGTGAGCACGCCGTTGGTGGTGATGGCCATTTCTTCGATGCCGGGGATGGCGCACAATTGTTCCAGCAATAGCGGCAAACCCGGTCGCAGAAAGGGTTCCCCGCCGGTAATGCGCACCTTGGAAATGCCCGCTGCCGCCAGCAGCTTCATCAATCGCACGATTTCCGTATTGGAAAGCAATGCGGATTTCTGCTCGAACCGCATATGCTCCGGCATGCAATAGGTGCAGCGCAGGTTGCAGCGGTCGGTCACCGACAATCTAACGTAGTCGACTATACGATGATGTTGATCTATGAACATCTCTCTCAGCAATTTTTACTGGCCATCGGGTTGTCGAATGCCTGGCTATCATCTTCATCACGGTCTGTCAGGCATTTAAAATCTCTTTCTACCAGTATGGCCACGCTGGAGCCATCGGGATTGCTGATGCTGAGGTCGAAACCCGTGTTGCCGGAAGATATCCACTGCTCCAGATGTACGATGGGCAGCAGCAGGTGAACGCCATCGTGTTCGAGTTTGATAGCAGGTTCGGGTACCTCTTTTCCGCGCAGACAGAAATGCAAGGTGCCGCCGCCGATGTGCGTAATGGATTCCACTTTGCCCGTGGTTTCCAGCAATTCCATATCTACTTTGTCCAGCCTGTAACGGATGCTGTTTCCCCGGATCCTTATCTTCATAAAAAATGGTTTTCTACCCATACTAAAATTACTACTTTATCGTAGTTTTAGCGAACAATATTTAACTTATGAGCTTATTGCTGTTCGGCGTTGCGCGTGATATCACAGGCAGCCCGAAGATGGAAATTCCCCCGGAAGTGCGTGATGTTCAGGCATTAAGAGCATGGCTATATCATCAATACCCTGCTTTGGAACAGCTGAAAACGATGATGATAGCGGTGAACAGGGAGTATGCGGAAGATCATGTGCAGATTGGCCAGGAAGATGAGATCGCAATAATTCCGCCGGTAAGTGGTGGATGAAAAACAGGAAATGGAAAGATTAATAAAGATAGCAACAGAGATTACCGTGCAGGAAGCGCTGGATTTTATTCATACGGAAGATTGCGGCGGGGAGGTCGTTTTCACGGGTTCGGTGCGCAACAATACGCAGGGCCGCGCGGTGAGTAAACTGTTTTATGAATGCTACGAGCCAATGGCGCTGCTCGAGATGCAGAAGATTGCCGACCAGGTGCAGCAACAGTGGGATATCCGCCGCATCGCGATGTTGCATGCCACAGGCGATAAATATCCCGGCGAGCTGTCGGTGGTGATTGCCGTTGCTGCCCCACATCGGGGCATTGCCTTCGATGCCTGCGAATTTGCGATCGATACCCTGAAACAAACCGTTCCCATCTGGAAAAAAGAATATTTCATTTAGAAATTTAGGGATTTAGGGATTTCTTGATTTGAAGCCACCAATCAAGAAATCCCTAAATTCTTAAACCCCAAAATTTTCTCTTCCGGTGTATTGGCGTTGAACTGCTCCATTGGCACAGGGTTTTGCAGCAGATGCAGATCGTTTGCCAGCATGGTTTTGCGGGGACAGTTACGTCCTTCTTCCACATTTTTTTGCAGAGATATCAATCCTGCTGGCTCCCAGATGGCTACCAGCGGCTCGGGCAGCTCATTCACCGGGCTGATGAAAGTAGTGGCTGCCTTGTCTGGCCTTCGTTCCTTTATCAATAGCTCCAGGCTCTGATGGCTGATCAGGGGCAGGTCGCAGGCGAGTACCAGCCAGGCCGTTTGCGGTTGCAGAGCATGTGCGCTGAGCAAGCCGGCAGCGGGGCCGCCGCCACTCGCGCTATCTACAATTACATTTGGATAACTGCTGTAAAGCGCCGCCTGATCGGCGCGACAGGAGAGGTATACTTCCGGCAGATGCGCCTGCAGGAGCTGCACCAGGTATTGCCATTGCGGCATGCCATGATAGCCGATCTGGCTTTTATCTTCCCGCATGCGGGTACTGTGGCCGCCGCAGAGCACCAGTCCTTTCAGTGCGGCTGTATTATTTTCCGTAGTCATGTTTTCCGCCGGTTTTACTGATCAACCTGGTATCGCGGATGATCATCTCCTGGGTAAATGCCTTGCACATATCATATATCGTGAGCGCTGCTATGCTGACCCCGGTGAGCGCTTCCATCTCCACGCCGGTTTTGCCGGTGGTCTTCACCATACATCTGATCACCGCTTCTTCTCCTTCCAGCACGATCTGCACATCGCAACCATCGAGCAGTAGGGTATGACACAGCGGAATCAAATCCGGTGTTTTCTTGGCCGCCATGATGCCCGCGATAATGGCCGTCTGAAATACGCCCCCTTTGCGGGTTTGAATGTCGTTGCCCTGAAACTGGTCGCGCACGATCTGCGGCAGGTACACGCGGCTCTCGGCAACGGCTATACGAAAAGTAGATTCCTTGCCGCTCACATCTACCATGGCCGGTTGTCCGGCAGCATTGAAATGTGTAAAATCCTGACTTGACTGATTGGACATAAAATCATAAATTTAGTCGTCTTCACTGCTACAAAAGTAATATAAAATGATGCTGGATGTTACTGCTGCGTTTACGGCTGTGCTGCAAACCGTACGTGATACGGGCACAGAGCGGGTGTCTTTCGAATCCGCCACAGGCCGCATTCTGCGCGAGCCGGTACTGGCCGACAGGCCCTTTCCTCCGTTCGACCGTGTAACCATGGATGGCATTGCTATCCGATACGATAGCTATGCCAGGGGGCAGCAGATATTTGTAGTGGAAGACATACAGGCTGCGGGCACGCCGCAGCTGCAACTATCTAATCTCGCCAACTGCATGGAAGTGATGACAGGCGCCGTATTACCTGAGCTCACCGATACCGTGATCCCTTACGAACACCTCGATGCCAGCGAGCATGAGGGATTCCGGCGCTTCACCGTTAACCAGCCTGTCAGGAAGGGACAGAACATACACAAGAAAGGATCTGATGTAAAGGCAGATACGGTGCTGCTTTCGCCGGGCGCCTTGCTGGGCCCTGCTGAAGCGGGCGTGCTGGCAACTGTTGGTAAAACACAGGTGCAGGTGGCCAGGTTGCCGCGCGTGGCGGTGATCTCCACCGGCGATGAACTGGTGCCTGTATCTGCCACACCGGAAACACATCAGCTGCGCATGTCGAATGTATATAGCCTCGGCGCCTCGCTGCAACAGATGGGCATCAACGCCCGACGGGTGCACCTGGAAGATAATGCAGCGGAAATGGTCAACACACTACGGTCACTACTATACGAAACGGATGTATGGATCAGCTCTGGCGCTGTATCGGCGGGCAAGTATGACTACCTGCCGGCAGTATTGCAGCAGCTGGGCATGCGGCAGGTGTTTCACAAAGTGAAGCAGCGTCCCGGCAAGCCTTTCCTGTTCGGCACTTTTAACAATGGTCCGGTAGTGTTTGCATTACCCGGCAACCCGGTTTCTGGCTTCATGTGCTTTTATCGGTATGTACAACCCTGGCTGCAAGCGGCCATGGGTGCGGCGCCACAGCAGCCGGCATATGCGGTGCTGGCAGAAAAGGTACATTTTGATGCGCCACTGGAATATTATCTTCCCGTTAAATTGCAGTCGCAACCCAATGGCAAAATGCTTGCTTTTCCGCAGCCCTACCAGGGTTCCGGCGATCTTGCCAGTTTATTACATGCCGATGCCTTTATCACATTGCCCGCGGAAAAAGCGTTATTTAAAAAAGGTGAAATTTATCCAGTGTGGAAATTTCGTTAAACCCACGGACCGTTTGATGGTCTTACAACAAATCATTTATACATATGGCTGCCGTTGCCGAAAAATTACAAATGCAACACCTGGCCTGGCGAGCCGGCTTTGGAGAAACCCTTCCCGTGATCACCGAATGGGAAAACAAGCGACGGAAAGAAATTGTCAACAAAGTCCTCATAGGCCCTAAACATGCAAGCATTGAATCCGTAGATGTGATCAATGTAACGGACCTCCCTGACTACAAAAAGCTGAAAGGGATGACGCCGGAAGAAAAGAAAGTTGTGCAGCAGATGAACAACCAGGGTATCAAAGATCTCAACGTAGCCTGGATGAACGTGATGATCAAAAGCGAGCATCCGCTGCGCGAGAAGATGAGCCTCTTCTGGCACGGGCATTTCGCCTGCCGCACCGACAATGTACTGTACAACCAGCAACTGATCGGCGCGATACGCGAAAATGCGCTCGGCAGTTTCGGCGACTTGCTCGGCGCCGTATCCAAAAGCCCGGCCATGCTGGCTTTCCTCAACAACCAACAAAACCGCAAACAGCATCCCAACGAAAATTTTGCACGTGAAGTAATGGAACTTTTCACGCTCGGTCGTGGCCATTACAGCGAAAACGATGTAAAAGAAGCCGCCAGGGCCTTCACTGGCTGGGGCTTCGACGACAACGGCGCTTTCATCTTCCGCGATAAACAACACGATGACGGTGAAAAATTCTTCCTCGGCAAACGTGGTAACTTCGATGGCGACGATATATTGAAAATATTGCTGGAACAACCGCAGGCTGCCCGTTTCATCACCACCAAAGTATTCCGCTATTTTGTTGACGACACACCGGATGAACAATTAATTTCTACCCTCTCCGATAAATTCTACCAATCCGGATATGACATCAAAGCGCTGATGCGCGAGATATTTATGGCCGACTGGTTCTACGATTCCAAATATGTTGGCAACCGTATCAAATCGCCGGTAGAGTTGCTGGTAGGCATCCGCAGAACCGTGCCCATGGCCTTTGAGCTGGAAGAGAACATGATCCTCTTTCAGCGTTTGCTCGGCCAGGTATTGTTCTATCCGCCCAACGTAGCCGGCTGGCCCGGTGGCCGCAACTGGATAGATAGCTCCAGCCTCATGTTCAGGCTGCGCGTACCGCAGGTGATCTTCTATTCGCAAGCATTCAACGTGATGCCTAAAGAGCTGCAACCTGAAATGGGTGAAGGCGCCAACTACAAAATGACTTTGCAGATCAACGACCTGCTTAAAAGACAATACGCAAAAAAAGTAAATGCGCGTATCACCTGGTCGCCCTACCTGCAAGCGTTTGACGGCATCGCGAGAGAAAATCTCGCCAACGAGATCGCAGGTTTGTTACTGCAACGTAATAGCGGCATCAACAGAACACTGCTGGAAAAATATGCCGATCTGTCTTCCCGTGAGAATTATATCAAAACCGTTACCATCGATGTGATGAGTACGCCGGAATACCAATTGTGTTAAAAATATTGACTTATGATCATTCTTAACCGCCGCCGATTTTTGCAGGTAGGCTCGCTGGCTTCCGCCGCCATGCTGATGCCTAAATTCCTGAAGGCCCTGGAAACCGGCGCCCTCGTGCCTCCTGGCAACAAGGTGCTTGTCATTGTTCAGTTATCTGGCGGCAACGACGGGTTGAATACCATCATTCCTTACCGCAACGACATCTACTACCGTTCCCGTCCTGCTATCGGTATCAAAAAAAACGATGCGCTGGCGCTCAATGATAATTTCGGCATACACCCGGCATTGAAAGGCCTGAAAGCCCTCTACGATGACGGCTCCATGGGCATCCTCAACAATGTGGGCTATCCAAACCCCGACAGGTCACACTTCCGCTCGATGGATATCTGGCATTCTGCGAGCCAGTCTAACCAGTATTGGAGCGATGGCTGGATAGGCCGCTACCTCGATGCACAATGCAAGGGCTGCGACAAGCCCACGCAGGCACTGGAAATAGACGATACGCTCAGCTTGGCCATGAAAGGCGATTTCGCCAAAGGCCTGGCCGTGAATGATCCGGCGAGGCTCTTCAACTCCAGCAATGATCCTTATTTCAAGGACCTGATGAAGCAGCACGCCCATGAAGATGAGCACCACAATGTAGAGTACCTCTACAAAACAATGGGTGAAACTATTTCCTCCGCAGCCTACATCCAGCAACAATTCAAAACCTACCAGTCGAAAGAAGCATATCCCAATACAGAACTGGGCAAGAACATGCGTACCATCGCCAACCTCATCATGTCGGATATCAATACGAAGGTGTACTATGTATCACATGGCAGTTTCGATACGCATGTAAACCAGCAGGATCAACAGGCGCGGCTGTTCACGCAGCTCAGTGATGCGCTGACGGTTTTCACCGGTGATCTTAAAAAGAACAACCGTTTCCAGGATGTAGTGGTAATGACATTTTCCGAATTCGGCCGCCGCGTAAGCCAGAATGCCAGCGGAGGTACTGATCATGGTACAGCTAACAACATGTTCCTGATCGGCGGAGGTCTGCAACAGAAGGGCCTTTTGAATGACGGGCCCGATCTCTTCAACCTGGTGGATGGCGATCTCCGCTATAGTGTAGATTTCAAAAGCGTATATGCGACCCTGTTATCCAAATGGCTGGGCGCTAATGATAAGGAGATATTAAAAGCAGAATATCCACATCTCTCTTTTGTATAACAAGGTTCATAGCCCTTGAAGCGCTTTGAGCGCTTCAAGGGCTTCTATGCTTCGAGCGCTTCAAGGGCTTTATTATTTATTGCTTCGCCTCTTTGATGCGGCTTTTGTGCACAAATCCTCTCAAGCCTTTGTTGGTTTGCACTACCCACCAGTCGGCATTCAGTGTCCAGTAATGGAATTTCTCTTTATCAACGATCTTTCCGATAACAGGCGCTTTGGAATTGGAGCCTGACCTGATATTGGTAAATCCGTCAGGATCGTTGATCACACCGGTTTTGGAACGGGCGATGTTCTTCGTTGTCACGTCGTCGTGCAGGAGAAAATAATCGCCATTATCGTTGCGCTGTTGTTCTCTTTGTTTCTCAGATTGGTATTGTTTGTTGGTATAATCTTCCAGTGCTTTATAACCGAAGAAATGGTTATCTGCCAATGCTTTTTTGGTGGCATCATCGAGGTCGTACAGTTCTTCAGAGAAACCGGGGATTTCCGCGCGCAGGCTACCATCGAGCAGGGTGGCTACGGAGCGGAGATATTCCTGCCTGTTTTCCGGCGTGTTCTTTCCTTCGCCGCTTTGCTCTGCTTTCAGGTTACGGAGCATTTGGCCGACATGTACCATCAGGCCGGGTTTCAATGCTATGATTTTGTCCAGCACATTTTTCCTGACGCCTACCACCCGCTTGCCGGCATCATTTACATACCAGCCGTATACTGCGCTGGCAAAGCGTTCCACACCATCTTCCGATTCGCTCACGCTATCCAGGTAAATGCGGGTGATGCTGTCGTTGCCGGTATAACCATACTCCACGACGAGATCATTAAAGAGCTCGGGGAATTTGTTCTTCACCAAACCGATCTGTGAATTATCGTTGTAGATCAACAATTTGTTCAGCGCTACCAGGTTCCTGATACCGGGATTATAAGTGGAGCTATCTATCTGTGCAGGTTGTGTGGTCACATAATCCACGCCGTCGCCATTCACTACGAAGCGGCCGTTGCGGATGGCCAGCGGAAAATCGTAGGCTTCGTCTTTGGCCATCTGCGTGAGTTGCAGGATCACATCGTTCTTGCTGCTGTCGTCCAGGTTGATGGCGAATACAGCTTTGATCCGTTTCTTGAAGAGATCATTGTCGGGTATATGATAGCCATTTTTCTCCAGGCTGCTCACTACCTGCCTGATGGCGGCATTGTCAGCAAAGCTGTTGGCTAAAGAAGTGTCGATACTGTTCATAGATTTACCGTTTTGTTCTGAGGGCCTGGCATTACAGGATGTAATGATCGCAACAGGCAAAAGCAAGTGATACAATTTCATGTTTTAATGGTTTACGGTGTAACGCGTCCTACCCATTTAGTAGTGCCGGTCTGTGGTTTAGGCCATTGTTCGGTATCCACTTCGCGTTCTTCGATAATGATACGAATTTTTCTCGTTCCTTCCTGCTGTACCTTCAGGTCCATATCGGGTAAGTGTTGCAGCAGGGCTGATACATTCGGGTTATTAACGTAGTTATCCGTATGCATGGTCATGCAGCCGATAGCGCCGATGGGCCAGCCTCCGTGGATAGCGATCCCTGCGCGGCCGCCATGAGGGCCATTGATATAGGAAGCGCCGATGCCATGTGTATCAGCTACGTACATCTGGTATTTTTGTCCGCCAGTTTTTTTATTGAGATAATATTCACCGGGCGGGCATTCGTTGTTATCGCCATAACGTTTGTCGGAGTGCGTACCATAGCTGGGTTTGTCGCCATGGGCATCACGGGCAACGTAAGTGATATAGTCTGGCTGCGGGAGTGCATTTTTCCCTTTCAGCTCTTTGTATTTGTCCAGCGTGAGGCGGCGATATACATGAAGAGGATATACCGCCCATTGTTTTTCAATTTTGTTGGGGCCGGTACCTTTCACATATTTTTCTTCTCCGAATTTCTTGGATACGCCGCCTACCACTACCACGGTGCCGAGTTCTGCTTCCTGCCATTTGCGGGCTTTATATAGTTCACAGTCTTCTACCTTCAGCGCTTTTACTGCTTCTTTGAAGATGCGTTTCCTGGTGGCGATATTGTCAAGGCCGGCGTTAATGAGCCTGGTCACGCTTTCAACGGCATAATCGTCGGCATATTCTGCGCGGTATGCCAATGCATTGTTACGCCAGAAAAGAATGGCAGCAGCCATTGCATCATTGAAGTCGCTGGCGATATCATCTGGTTTGTTTTCCCAGTCTACGGTCTTGTCGGCAACCCATTTATTGTAAAGTTTGGCGTATGCCCTGTAGTTACCGCGGCCAGTGAGCTGGATGAAGCCACGGCCCCGGAATTTGAAGCCGTCGCCGGAGGCGTAATTGCCGTTGCCAATCATATCGGCGTAGGCCCAGTTAGCGATCTTTTCCTGGTTTTCCGGCGTTACCGGCACTTTGCTACCTTCAGGGCGTCCCCATTCATCAGCATGTACGCGGCCTGTGGGCGTTTTAAAGGCGGCGAATTTAACCTTCAACACGGAGGCTGCGTAGTTAAAACCTTCCACCAGGTTATAGAAACTTGTTTCTGTGGCCACCTGTGCGATGAAATGCGCTTTACGCGTGCAGGTATCCAGGCCGAAGTCAGCGCGATGCTTGTTAAGAAAGTCCAGCGCAGCTTTTAACGCTTCTTCATTTCTGATCAAACAAACGCCTTGTTCATCTACTGCTGCCTGCTTGATCTCTTCTAATGTAAATGGATTACCACAACGCGGGCATCCTTTCTTTTTTTCTTTGTTGCCATTATCTTCCACTTTCGCGGGCGCCTGTGGGCTCGCCTGTGCGTCCACTCCTACAGGAAAGGCCGTGAGCGTGGCTTTGGCGCCCATGAATTCATTCTCTGCTATCTCTGCATAAAATTGCTGTACCTTTTCGTCATATTGTTTTTCCCATTCTTTTTTGAGGGTAAATTCAAATTCCGCATAGCCCTCTTCATTCACTTTATATTTTCCTTCATGGATGGTGGTATCTTGTCTGAGGTTATCAAATCCCCAGCGCTTCTCACGGCGTTTGATCTTTACTTCCAGTTCGTTGGTGCTGAGGCTGCGGGCATATACGCGGCATTTGAGCGTATCGCCGTAGCGTGCGGAGGTAACAGGTTTACCATCTTTGTAAAACTTGATACCTGTGATCTCCTCCTGTGTCTTGAGTTTGAGCAGCTTGGCCGGTTGTATCACGGCGGCATTGGGAATTGTATATCCGGGAGTTTTGCAGGTGATGATCGCGTAAAAGCGGTCGCCATCTTTCACTGTTTTCTTCAGTTTCTCCCGGTCTACGTATATGCTCAATCCCACATGTCCGTCTTTGATCTCATGTTCGGCAGGTGCGTACACCGTTTTCCTGCTGATGCCTTTATCGTCTGTAACACCCACCTCTACAGCCACTTTGAGGCCTTCGGCGGCTACAAAGGTGAGATGCAGGTAATTGCGTTCATTCCATCCCGTTATCTCTTTCATGTTGCCTTCCTTGTCGCGCCAGGAGGCAAATTTCAGATCAGGCTGCTGCACTTTCACCACCACTTTGATCTTGTCTGAGGGGGATTGCATATATGCCTGCACGGTATATTCACCGGCCTGTTTGAATGTGTGCTGAATAGTGGCGCCTGTGTAGGCCGCAAATTCAGGCACTTCCACGCCATTGCTGCCTTTGGCTTTCCATTTCACCTGCATCAATTCTTCCGGCGTGGGTTTCATTTCAAATGAATCCTTCACATCGAAATGAAGGGTATCGTTCACGCGGCAACTGTCTTTATCCGCTTTGATGCCCGTGATGCGGTTCTGCATCACTTTGATGGTTTGCGATTGCTTGCTGACGCCGTTGAAAGTGGCTGTTACCGAGAAAGTAGTACCTGCCTCGGAACCCGCTACAGTGGCGCTGCTGCTGTTGCTATTGAGGATCACGCCATTGCCTTGCACGGTCCATTGTACATCGCTGGCGCCTTCTCCTGGCAGTGGCAGGTTAGGGAATAATTTTTTTAGAGAGAAGGTAACTGGTTGGTTCGGCCGTACTTTGTTGCTATCGCTATCGTCCGATAGACTGCCGATCTCATTTTCTTTCACTTCTACATACGTCACGGCGTCGCCCTTGCCCACTTTGCCGTTCACCGGATTTTTTCCGTAAGCGTTCACCACATAGCGGCCGGGTTTGTTGAAGATAGCCGTGATGGTTTCGCCCGTGTCTTGCCGCAGAATAACAGGTTCCAGCCTATCATTCATGATCATCCAGTTGATGCCCGCCTTTTCCGCTTCCGTAGGCGTTTTGCCGTACTGCGTCACTTTCAGTTGCACGGTGCTGCCGGGAGGATATACGCTTTGTTTATCCACGGGCGCAATTGCTTTTACATCGGCGCCGGGTGCGTCGCTGTCGTCATTACCGGATTGCAGGATGGTCACATCTTCCACGAGCGGGTTATGCCAGTTGGCTGATTGCGCTTCATTTACCTGTTGCGGTGTCACACCTAACTGCTGCCCATGTTGCACGATCTTGATATTGCCGCCTTTGGCGGTACAAGTGGCGGTGCTTTTTTCTGTGAGCACATGTGAGCCTCCGGGGAGGGTCACATTCTCATAATAATCTTTCCACTTCAGCTGTGCGGTGCAAGGGCTGGGGTTATTAGCGCTGGGCACATTGCAGGAACCGAAGTTGAGGGCTGCCACATTATTTTCGAGGGTGGTGGCCAGCAGTTTGCTGGCGTCGTCGTTGATGATATATTTTTTATGGCTTACAACGTGCAATGTTTTTGGCGAGGGCTCGTGGGCCTTGTCGCAGGTACAGGTAGCGCCATGGCATACCATGAACAGGGTTTCCCCGTTCCGGTTATCGCCATTGGCCGGCGGCTGCTCGTTGTTACGTGATTGCGGAGTATCAACAGGAGATGACATACTTGCATCATTTTATCGGGTTAGTGAAACAAGGTTGAGGCGGATGGTTTTCTCATAATCATCGCCCGCTTGCAGGCGGAATGCGGCGGTGAGGCCGGCACACTGTCCTGTGGCGGGTTGCAGAAAATAGTCGCCTTCATAGGATACGACTAACGGCGCCGCCTCTACGCTGAGTTGCTGGTGCTTCTTCCAGCGTTTCAGAGTGTCGAGCGGGCGCAATTCTTTCCAGTATCCTTTTATGCTGAATTGTTGCTGATCGCGGTGATCGGTGAAGCGGCGGCTTTCCTGCAAAGGGATGCCGGTATTACCGGCGATGCCGTATACCATGCGTGTAGCGGGCATCTCCACGCCATTCCACGATACCTGGTAGATATTGCGGAAATATTCCTGCCAGGTGAGGTCTTTGAGGAAAGTGGCCAGCAGCCTGTCCTTGTGCAACAGTGTACTATCTGTGTGCTGTAGTATACCGTTGGGCCAGTCGCCCTGGTAGGTATAGGCGAGCTTGTCGCGCAGCACCTGCCATTGCTGCCATACCTGGCTGTGGTTGAGGATTTCAGCGGGCTGCCCGTTGGGCTGCATTTTCAATTGCAGGCCCGACAAGGCTTCCTGCAGTTCCGCCACGAGCTTGTCTGCCGGGTTATCCAGCGTATATACCCAGGGGGCCACGTTCTTTTCCACCAGCAGCGCAGGCGCAGCCAGCCAGCCTTTTCCCTTGATGGTTTGCACGCTGAGTTGCGCGCGCTGGATATAGTTTTGCTCCGACTGCTGCCTCCGCACGGTGGTTTGTATGGTGGCCTCGTACTGCAAAGGTGTTTCCGGCAGCCGGTAGGTAAATGTTCTTTTCATCATCCTCACTTTAGAATAACCTGATCTTCTCTGCGCTCTGGATATCTATCTTCTTGGAGGATACCAGTTCCATATTCTGTGCGGTACTGTCTACACGCACTTTCTGCGCGGTCTTTTCTATCTCGTTCGCAACCATGCTGGATTTCTTCTCTACGATCACCGAAGAGTTGGAAGCCGTGAGCAGATGGTCTTTCGAGGCATGCAGGCTGATGTTCTCGCCCGCGGCGGAGGTGATGTTCTCGCCGGCATTGACGACGATGCTTTCTTTGGCGAGGATATTAATATTCTTGGCGTTCAGGTTCAGCGTTTCCGGCGCATTGATATCGATCGTACTGGTTTTGGTATTGAGGGTGATGATATTGCCGGAGATATCGGTGATCACAATATTTTCGCTGCCTGCGGTATCATCGAGGCGGATGGTATGGCCGCTGCGCGTTTTGATCACTTTGAGATCATTTTGCGCGGTGCCGAACTCCGTTTTGGCGTTACCGTTATATGCAGTGCCAAGCACGAACGGCAGTTCGGGGTTGCCGCCTTCAAAGTCTACCCATACTTCTTCGCCTATTTCCGGTACGAAATAGAAACCTTTGCCGCCGCCGCCATGCGGCGCGATGAGGCGCATCCAGGGGGTGCTGCCCTGCGACTGCCAGCGCAGGCGGGCGCGTACGCGGCCAAGCCCTTTGGGGTCGTTGTTATCTGTAACGATGGCGCTCTGCGGCTCGGACAAAGGATGCGCGTCGAGGTCTACATGCGGCGCAGCCGCTTCTGCCGGGATACCACTGAAAGTATTCTGATAAAGGCCGGTGCCGGTACAATGATGGGTAATGGAGGTGACCATAAAATCGCCATGATGCGCCTTCCCGTATAGCGATTCGTTGATAGACACGGTATCGCCTATACGTAAACCGGGATGCTTGCTGGTACCGCTAACACGGGCCAGCTGCGCCTGCCGGCTTTTCTGATGGGCTTCGGCGAAATGCTCCAGCTGCGCCTTGGCGCCGCTGGTAAATGCCTGCGGTATTTTAAAGAGCGAAGATTTATTGTAAAGACGGTTGCTCACTTCCGCCGCATGCCCGGCATAGAGGCCGGAAGCGGCAGCGCCGCCGGTTTCTTTGTCTACCGGCACATCAAGGCGGTATTCATAGTTGGCGAAGCGGCTGTTATTGGCCACCACCTGCAATTGCAGGTCGAAGTCAATAAGATCCACCTGGTGGGTGAGCTCCGTTTTGCGCGGGCTGTATTGTCCGAAGATGATCTTCTGTCCGTCGTAAAAGAACCATTCGCCATAACGTGCTGCGAGGCGACGGACAAACTGGTAATGGCTTTCTTTATACTGAACGGTATATTTCAATGATTCGCCGGTACGCGGCGCTACCGTAGGCTGCGAGGCATAAGGCATGCAGTTCTTGAGGCAGGAGCTGACGATATCCGACAGTGATTTTTGTTCGAAAGACTGGATATGCGGCTCATTGTCGAGCAGAATGGTAGGGCTGCTACCTTTCACTACGCAATAGCCATGGGTGCCATCGCCTTCTTTTCCCGCGCTGACGGCGGTAACGAGGCCATTGAAAATAAGTTCTTTGGCGTTAGCGGCTTCTGCAGGCTTGATGACGATGCTCACTTCTTTACCAAGAAATTCGCGGCCGGCCGTGAAGATGCCCGTTCCGAGCTTTTGCAGCCAGTCGTAGCCGATCAGTATTTCGAAGGTATGGTGCCCTTCCAGGCTTTGCTGCAATTGCAATGAATGAAATTGATGAAACTGTTGCCCCCCGATGGACACAGTCGTTTGGGTATTTAACGACATAACTGATAATTTAATGCGTGGAAGGATTACATAGGCCACGGATGCTGATACACGGAGTTGTTCAGCTTTATTTCACGTGCCGACAGTTTCATTCTGATCTGCATGGGTTGCTCGTTTGCAGCATTAAATTGCTCCGTATAGGCGATACAGTAAGCATCGGTAAAGCGCAACTCTTTCAGCTTCGACATAGAATCCCGCCGGTAAAAGATCACGTTGCCGCTTTTGGTTTGGGTATTGGAGATCATCCAGTCGAAAAGGCCCGTTTCGCCGGTTGATTCCACTAATAATTCCACGGTGCCTCCTGTGGGGCGGGCAGAAGGTTTTCCAATCAGATCTGTACTTTGTGTAAATGAAAACTGGCATTCCAGTACGTTCATTTCTTCCCCGTCAATGTTGAAGACTGCTTTGAAAGACATAAGTGTGAATGTTTAACAACTGTAAAGTATATGGGTGTCCAAACCTCCTCTGGTATAGGCTGTGAAACGGGTGGGTACAAACAGGAACGCTGTGCTCATTCATTTTAGGGAATGGTTCTTCAAATGTTGTCCATCGCGTTCATTTTTCCCGATTACGCAGGTTTGTTGCATCTGCACACAACAAACAGGTAAAAACAATATGGTTATTACGCGATGAAAATACAGATTTCCCGGCATTCAGCGCACTTTTCAGGAAGATTTTTTTAAAGCTTAACAATGCAGGATTCAGATCAGGTCAAAAGCCTGTGCAAAATTAGTGAGGTCATAGCCCGACTGGGCGCCGATCTTGGCCTTTATATTCCGCCGGTGCGTTACCGCCGTTTTCTTTGAAATATGCACTTGTGCGGCGATTTCAGGTGCGCTGAAACCTAATGCCATCAATCGTAATATCTCCTTCTCCCTTTTAGTAAGGGATGCAAACACTTGCTGGTTGCGGCGCAGAAAATCATTTTCTTCCAGCAGCCGGTTTACCTTGCTGCTCACATGATGCAGCGCTTCCACCGGTATCGCGCAGGTGATCGTATGTGTAGGCACGCCGCTACGATCGCGCAGGAAAACACGCGTAGAACTGAGATGCCAGGTCCAGTCCTGCGTACCCGCCAACTTTACCTGCTGGAAAAAAGATACCGAACGGTTTTCCTGCGGCGGCGCCGATAATAAAGCAATGATCTTGGGAACGTATTCCGCCGCATCCTGCGGATTGAAAAAAACCTGGTAATATTCCGTGCCCATCGCCTGCAACTCCGGCAACGTAATACCCAGCTCCCGCAAGCCTCTGGGCGACATATATACGACACCGTTAGTGACCGCACTATGCACAATCACCACCGCCGGCAATTCCTCATCGATAGCCTGTAAAGCCCTGATCTTCTGCTCCAGGGAAGATTCTTCGTTACCATCCGGTAACGGCACTGATGTCATCATGCTCATGAAAATGTATAGGAATAAACGATCGTCACCCCCGCGCTCTAAAGCTCCCTATTGGCTGATAAAATGTCCTCTCAAACAAATGTAAAGGAAAATTATCTACAAAATACCAAAAGGGTCCCTTCCAAAAGGAAGAGACCCGTCTTTGGGGATAATTCAGTCAGCAAACCCGACTGGCATTGATTTCTTCGGTGGATGACTCTTGTAATTAGTTTAATTGTTCACACTGCGACAAATGTAGTCTATAGGCCCTGCTGATAAAATACCTACTTGTTAGTATTTTTTGCCGCGCGTGTTTTACAATTTTAATTAAATATTAATTTTTTCATCTATATACAATCGGGATGAATGCTTATTACTCCGCTTTCATATTGCCTGCCGGGTTGGCCAGCGCCGCTTTCGCCGCCTGGAAGCTTACCGTAATCAAAGTGATCAGCAACAGGAAGGCCGCCGCACTCACAAAAATATCAACGCCAAAAGCAATGTGATACGCGAAACTATCCAGCCAATGCTGCATCATCATCCACGCCAAAGGCATCGCGATACAAATGGCCACCAGCACATATTGCAGGAAATCGCGCGATAACAGCACCGCTATATCACGCGTAGTGGCGCCCAGTATTTTGCGGATACTGATCTCCTTGCGCCGCTTCTCCGCCGTGAAAGCCGCCAGCCCGAAAAGGCCCAGACAAGAGATCAATACGGTCAGCCCGGCCGCATAGGCCGACAATACCGCTACTCTTTTCTCTGATATATACTGTGCCTGGTAGTCTGCATCCAGGAACTTATAATCGAAAGAAAAACCGGGATTATAGTGATGATAGAAATTTTCCAGATCACGGATCACCGCCTGCTCCCGGCCCGCCTGTATCTTCACCATGATGGTGCTGCCATGCCTGTCGAGCACCATGAACAAGGGTTTCACGGTTTCGTACATCGACTGAAAATGGAAATTCTTCGTCACGCCGATGATCTCGCGGGTAGCGTCTCCCAGCCTCACCGTTTTTCCTACCGGGTCTTTAATACCCATAGCAACGATAGCCGCTTCATTGAAAATAACTTTGTTGCTATCAGCGCCGAAGGCCGGTGAAAACGGCCGCCCGGCGGCCATTTCAATGCCCAGTGTTTCTACCATGCCATAATCGGCCACGAAAGGGCGGAAGAGGATTGTTTCGTCATGGCCATTACGCGTATAGGGCAAACCGATAGAGGGCGCTCCCTGTACATTGCCCACCATGGCCGATGCGCGCACTACGCCCGGCAACTGTTGCAAGGCTGACAGGAACGCCGGCATATGCTCCGGCACACGGCCTTCTGCATCGAAATAGATCACCTGATCTTTGTTATAACCCAAGGGCTGCGTTTGCACAAAATGTATCTGCCGGTATATCACCATTGCGCCAACGATAAATATCAGGGATAAAGAAAACTGAAATACCACCAGCCCTTTCCTTGTCCACAACTCACCCGCGGAGCGCTGCACTTTTCCTTTCAACGCCGCCACCGGATTGAATCCTGAGAGGTACAAGGCCGGATAACTTCCCGCCAGAAATCCCGTAAACAGTGCAATGCCAAAGAATGCCAGGATCAAGGAAGCATCTGCTGCCAATACTATCTGCTTACCCGTCACTTCGTTAAATCGTGGTAACAATAACATCACGGCCAGCAAGGCGATCAACATCGCGATGAAGGTCATCATCATGGATTCGCCGAGATATTGCCAGACGAGCGCCTGGCGGCTGGCGCCCAGCGTTTTCCGCACGCCCATTTCTTTGAGACGGCCGGAAGCCCCTGCAGTGGCCAGGTTCATGAAATTGATACAGGCAATCAGGATGATAAACAAACCAATGAGCGCAAATAATTTTACATAAGTGATGCGGCCTCCGGCCTGTTTACCATTTTCATATTTTCCGTAGAGATAATTATCGGCATAAGGCTCCAGAAAGAGCTGCCGCGGTTGGCCGCTGCGTTGTTGCATAAAAGTACTGAGCGCTGCATTGCATTGCGCTACATCTGCCTCTTTACGCAGCAGCAGGTAGGTATGGAAAGGCCCCTGTGGCTGCAGGTCTGCGGGCATCTGCATCAGATCCCTGAAAACCGCAAAAGGCAATACAAAATCAACTTGCACAGACGAATGCGGCAAGGATTTAAATATACCCCTTACCGTGGCCTCTTTCTTAAAATGATCGATCTGCCAGTGAATGGTTTTGCCTATAACGTTACCGGTAGTACGAAAAAGTTGCTTTGCCAGTTCTTCTGATATCACGATACCACCCGGATCGGCCAGCACCGCGTCTTTACGGCCTTGCAACAATGGGTATTGGAAGAGATGGAAATAGTCGGCTCCGGCAAAGAGCGCCGCGGCTTTGAGATTTTTTTCCGGTACTGATAAGGCTACCTGCCGGAACCAGGATGGCGGCGTAGTTACCACTGCCCGCTCTACTGCCGGGAAATTAGCAGTGAGTGCGGTTGCCAGTCCGGCGGGCGTTTCAGGGCCTGTTGCCACCCCTTTCTCATGTGGGCGGTTCTCCATCACCCGATACAATTGCGGACTGTTGAAACGGTCGGTACGCCATTCATCGTTCAGCCATAAACAGATCAATAAAGCGCTTGTCAGACCTGCCGACAGGCCCACAAGATTCAACACAGTAAATAAACGGTCTTTGAGCAGGCTACGCCAGGCTATCTTGATATAGGCTTTGAACATACGTATCAGTTTCAAATATACGCTACGAAAGAAAATGCCACAGTTTTTCCATTTTGTTATCAGATTATTTACATATGAGTAAATTAATACAATTGTTCATTTTTGATACAATATCTGTCCGGATTTGGCGCCTTCAAGAAAGCTGAAGGTTATTTGTATCTTCCATACAAATTCCATCGATGAAAAGCGTTTTATTACTCTCCTTACTATTGCCGCTGCTGGGCATTGCGCAGCAGCCATTGAAAACTGCCACGCCCGCAGCAGCGCATCTGTCTGCCGAAAGGCTTGCCAGGATTGATGCCGTGATCAACGACTATATCGGCAAAGGTTATGTGAATGGCGTTACCGCCATGATTGTCCGCGATGGAAAGATCGCGTACAACAAGGCTTTCGGTTATGATAATATCGACAAGAAAACACCTGAAAGAACAGATGGCATTTTCCGCATCGCCTCGCAAACCAAGGCTATTACCAGTGTTGCCGTGATGATGTTATTTGAAGAAGGAAAATTTCAGCTGAATGATCCGGTGTCGAAATATATCCCTGAATTTGCGCACCCGCGGGTGATCAAGACCTTCAACCTGAAAGATACCACCTGGACTACGGTGCCGGCTACACGCGAAATCACCATCCGCGACCTGCTCACTCACACTTCCGGATTGGGCTATGCGCAAATCGGCGGTGAGGAAGAGAATGCCATGTATGCCAAGGCAGGCGTGATCGGCGGCATTGGCGTAGACAATATGGTATTGGCAGATAAAATGAAAATACTCGGCAAGCTGCCACTGCTGCATCAGCCCGGCGAAAAATGGACCTATGGCCTCAATACCGATGTGCTGGGCTATCTGGTAGAAGTGCTTTCCGGCAAGCCGCTGGATCAGTTCATGCAAGAACGCATCTTCATGCCGCTGGGTATGAAAGACACCTATTTCTATCTCCCGGAAAATAAAAGATCCAGGTTGGTGACTTTATACACAGAAGATGGAAAGACGAAGAAGATCGCTGTTATGCCGGACACTATTACGTTAACGGGCGAACGTTTTTATTCAGATTACCCGAAACGGAATGGCACTTATTTCTCCGGCGGCGGTGGTTTATCTTCTACCATGTACGATTATGCCATTTTCTTGCAGATGATGCTGAATGGTGGTACTTACAACGGCAAACGCCTGCTCGGCCGCAATACCGTGCGTATAATGACAACTGCGCAAACAGACGAGAACCTTCCCGGCTGGTGGAATACGCCGGACAGCTTTGGATTAGGGTTCCAGGTTACGACCCTTAAAGGCAGCGCAAAGTCGCTGCTGCCGGAAGGCACCTTTCAATGGGGAGGCATGTTCAGCACCACTTATTGGGTGGACCCGAAAGAAAAGATCATAGGGTTAATATACACCAACATCTGGCCTAACTCGCATGGCGAGCTGGCAAATAAATATAAAACTCTTGTATACCAGGCCATCGAAGATTAGGCGCTGATGGCCAGCTGGCTGTCGATCGCCGCCAGCAAGGATTCCGGCTGGAAGCTGTATTGCAGGAAGGTATCTGCAAACACATATTTCACTTCCAGGGAAGGTGTTAGCAGGAACACGGCCGGTGCAGGTACATCTGCGTTGGTGCCGGCTACACGGCCCCAGAGCGGATCTTTCTCATGGTACACACCCGCTTTGCGCGCGATGCGGAACTGTGCATCGTAGGCCACATCGAAAGGCAATGCCTGCGTGTTGAAAGTGCGGAACTCTTTTTTATCTTCGGCGGATAATACCAGCAAATGCGCGCCGGCAGCGGTGATCGCGTCATGACTGTCCAGTAGTTGTTGCAGCAGCCTGTCGCCATAACCGTTCCATTGTACAGAATAAAAAGCGACGATCAAGGGCTGGGCTGTTAAACGATGGATGGAAGTGCCTGCCGTTGCGGGCTGCAATAATTCGGTTCCATTGATCACGTGTGCTTCTTCGATAAAAAATTCGGGGAAAAACTTACCAACAGCAATGGGGTTCAGTTGCTCTCTGTAACGCAGAGGGCTGGCGAAGCGCTCAGGCACTGGCTGCGGCAAATAATCGGCGTAACGGTAGATGGTAGACATAATATATTTTTTTCAATGGCTGATGATATGAGGCAAATATAAAGCGATTATTTTAATTTCCTACTAATTCTGTAGACTAAATGGAATATTAAATATAAATGATTGATTTTTAGAGAGATGATTGTGGAAATATCTTTTACCATATGTATGTCGCCCCTACGGGGCGGATGGGAGGGAATAAAACGTGTGCTACCAATATTTCGCCCCTACGGGGCGCATTAACGGTGGATGTAAAAGCGGCATAACATCCCGCCCCATAGGGGCGTAATATTGGTAGATAAAAAACCCGACACAAACATCTCGCCCCGTTGGGGCGTAATATTGGTAGATGAAAAACGTGGCACAACATCTCGCTCCGTAGGAGCGTAATATTGGTAGATAAGAAACGCGGCACAACGTCTCGCTCCGTAGGAGCGTAATATTGGTAGATAAGAAACGCGGCACAACATCTCGCTCCGTAGGAGCGTAATATTGGTAGATGAAAAACGCGGCACAACATCTCGCCCCGTAGGGGCGAAACCCCAAACCTTTGCAGGATGTCACCGTTTTTATGCAGGTGGTCAAAAGGCAATCCTCTCCCAAACCGCCATGGTATAGGTTTGCATAAAAACCACACTATGCAAGCAACATCCTCTTCCCGGCAGGCCTATCTCGACTGGCTCCGTATCCTGGCCATCCTGGGCGTACTGGTATTTCACTCCGCACGTCCATTCATGGCGGACGATCCCTGGCATGTGAACAATGCCAGCGGCAGCGCAGTACTCGCCGAGTTTGCCTTCTGGCTGAGCCGCTTCCGGATGCACCTGCTGTTTTTTATTTCAGGCACCGTATCCTGGTTTATGGTGAACAAGCGCAGTGCAGGCCAGTTTACGCTGCTACGCCTGCGCCGCCTCTTTATCCCGCTGCTGGTAGGCGTATTTGTGATCGTACCGCCGCAGGTATATTTCGAACGCATCTCACATGGCTACCATGGCAGTTTCTGGCAGTTCTATCCTTCTACCTTTGACTTCCGGCCTTATCCTAAAGGCAATACCAGCTGGCATCACCTTTGGTTCATAGCCTACCTGCTGGTCTATGACATTGTGCTGGCGCCACTCTTCGCCTGGGCTACCAGCGCAAGGGGCAAGGCATTCGCAAAAAGACTGCTGTTCCTCGCCAAAGGTTACTGGATCTATTTACTGATGGCGCCTTCCGTGATCTGGTTCTCCGCAACGATATTATATTACCCTAACGAAACAAACTGCTTTGTCAACGATTATTGCTTTGTGGTGTACTGGGCCTTGTTTGTTGTAGCAGGTTTTATCTGTATGCTGCAACCTGCGCTCATGGATAGTTTGGAGCGTAACCGCCGCTTGTCGCTCACGCTGGCATTCATTTTCATGATCGGCATCAACGTGCTGCGCTGGAACAAGATAGAGCCGCATTTCAATTCCAGCCTGGCTTTGCACCTCTTCCTCATGCGGCACCCTATCAATGCCTGGTGCTGGGTATTTGCCCTGGTCGGTTACGGAAAAAAATATCTCAATAAAAAATTACCGGTGCTCGATTATCTTAATACGGCGGTATATCCCTTCTACATCCTCCACCAGACAGTGATTGTGATCGTAGCATATTATGTGATCCAGACAAACGACGAGATCAGTTTGAAATATACATTTATTGTGGTCACCTCTTTCCTTGTGTCCATGGGCATTTTCCACCTTTTCATACGGCCATTCGGCGTAATGCGCTATCTCTTTGGCATGAAGCCGAAAGCGCCGGCGCCCCGGGTGGTAACAGAAAAAATACCCGAGATACCTGTTTTGGCTTGACAACTTTTTACTAACTTGAATGTGATGCAGCATTTCTGGCGTACATATCTTTTTCCTTTCGTTTATGCCTTGTGCATATATGCCAGTCTGCGCCTGGTGAACGACGTGATCAGCGGCACCCGTTTCTGGTTGCGGCCCTTATGGCTCAATATCACCGAGGTAACAGTAAGCACCTTCGCTTGTTATATCGCGGCCTATGCTATCGGCCGGCTGTTGCGCTACCAGCAGCAGCGCCCGCAGCAGATGAGCATCGCAAAGGAGTACGGCCTGGCCGCCCTGCTGATCACGGTCATCTCCTACACGCTGATCATCCCGATGGCAGCCCTCACCGACGATGGCCTGCAATGGTATGATGTGGTGAACATCACCCTCATACCATTGCTCTACTGGCTGCTGTATTATGCCGTGCGACGCGCCAGCGATTCTCTCAAAAAAAATTATGAACAACAACTTTTGCTGGAAAAGATCAGCAAAGACCAGCTGCAAACAGAGCTGCGTTTTCTGAAAGCGCAATTTCATCCGCACTTTCTTTTTAATGCGCTCAACACTGTTTACTTTCAGATGGATGAAGATGTAAGCGCCGCCAAACACACGGTGGAAAAGCTTTCCGAGCTACTACGCTACCAGCTGTACGACCAGCAGCAAACCGTGCCGGTAGGTCATGAACTGCAATACCTGCAATCGTTTATCGAGCTACAGCAAAGCCGCATGAACCGTCACCTGGACCTGCGCGTAGACTTTGACCCGCAGCTGAACAAACAAAACGTATATCCGTTATTGTTACTGCCATTGGTGGAGAACGCATTCAAATATGCCGGCGGCAACTACTGGATCAATATCGCTGCCCGGCTGGAAGATGGCGGGCTGGCCTTTCATGTGAGCAATGCCATCCCGGCAGTGATACCTGCCCGCAAACAGGGCGGCATCGGCCTGGAAAATCTCCGCCGACGCCTGGCACTGCTCTACCCCGGTAAACATGAACTGCATACCGGCACTAACGGCGACCAATATACGGCAGATCTAAAGATAATTTTATGAAGATCAAATGTGTGATCACAGACGATGAACCGGTAGCCCGCAAAGGGCTGGCCGGCTATGTGGAAAAGGTGGATTTCCTTGAACTGGCGGGCATCTGCGAAGATGCCATCTCACTCAACAACCTGCTGCAACAGCAGCCGGTAGAGCTGCTCTTCCTCGATATCGAGATGCCTTACATCAGTGGCGTTGAACTGCTGCAAAGTTTGTCGCAGCCGCCCAAAGTGATCTTCACCACCGCATATGAGCATTATGCTATCAAAGGTTTCGAGATGCAGGCGCTGGACTACCTGCTCAAACCCATCTCCTTTGAACGCTTCCTGAAAGCCGCCAACCGCGCCATGGAAGCCTTCCGGCAGAACAGCGCCTCCGCACAGTCGCACCTTTTCATCAAAACAGGTGAAAAGCTCGTGAAGATAGACTGGCAGGATATCCTCTTCGTAGAAGCCATGGAAAATTACGTATATATCCACACCACCACCGCCAAACACATGACGCACGCCACGCTCAAGTCGGTGATGGAAAGCATCAACAGCCCGGATTTTATACAAACGCATAAATCTTACTTCATCAACAGCCAGCAAATTACCGGCATCGATGGCAACCTCATAGAGCTGGGAAAGGCCGTGGTACCCGTTTCCCGCAGTATGAAAGATGCCGTGCTCGAGAAAATACTAAAGCATAAATTATTGAAGAAATAAACCCGCCCGTATGCTGATCAAACACAATTTCTCCATTACACAGATATTTTCTTACACCTGGAAGGTAGACCTGGCGCTGCTGCTTTGTTGTACGGTCATTTATTTCATCGACAAATACTGGATGCAGGCGCATGTGTCTATCCCCGTGGCCATCTCCGCAGTGCTGGGTACTGCCATCGCCTTCTTCATCGGCTTCAATAACAACCAGGCATATGACCGCTGGTGGGAAGCGCGTATCATATGGGGCGGGCTGGTCAACGATTCCCGCTCCTGGGCCCGCAGCCTGCTCTACTACCATGCTCCCGATAATAACGACCAAGGCAGCACCACGGCCCGCACCATGATATATCGTCACCTCGCCTTCCTGTATGCCCTCAAAGCCTCGCTGCGCAAGCGTCCGGACGACTACTACCTCCGGTACCTCTCTCCCGGAGATGCTGCTGCCGCCAAACAGGAAAGCAATATCCCCAACGCACTCCTCAACCAACAAACACAAGACCTTCAACGCCTGCGCCAAACCGGCGCCATCGACGGTTTCCAATTCCTGGAACTGGATCAGCTGCTCATCAAACATTGCGACGGCATGGGCAAATCAGAACGCATCAAAAACACTGTATTCCCTACCAGCTACCTTTATTTCACCCGCATATTCATCTGGTTCTATGTGATCATGAACACCCTCATGATGACCGAATCCATCGGCGCCTGGGCCATCCTCTTCGGATGGATGTTCGGCTTCGTATTCCACGTCACACATCTCAACGGTATCAATCTCATGAACCCCTTCGAGTTCAACCCGCTGTCCATGCCACTGGACAGCATCACCCGCACCATCGAGATCAACCTCCTCGAACTGCTCGGCGAGAAAGATATCCCCGCCCCCGTAGAAGCAAGAGCGAACGGGTTGTACATCATGTGAGCGAAGGTTGTCTGGCTCAGGATTCAAGGATTGGAAGGATTACCAGGATTTTTTTATAAGGATTTATAAGGATTAAAATCAGGATTAGCGGAGATATAATCGGAATGATCTTCCTAAATCTTGATTTTAATCCTTATAAAAAAATCCTGGTAATCCTTCCAATCCTTGAATCCTGAGCCAGACAAAATCCTCAGTTTTTCATATTTTTACCGGATGACGTATGACCAATTATGTTTACTATTTGCCCAGTCTGTAACGCTTAAAATACTGCGGGCACGTAGCGCTCCGATGATGTTGTCATTTTTTAACCATGCCTTCAAGGAGAAAAATCAGACCACCATTTCCAATGCGGACCTGGTGACCCGTTTGTCGGACTTTCTCAGTCATACGGGTTATAAGGCAACGGATGATGAAATTGATGCCAGCAGCTTGCTGGAAGATGATGATATCAAAGCCAGGAAATACATCGACCAATGGAGCAACCAGGGCTTCCTGCGCAAATATCCGGATGATGAAGGCATTGACATACATGAGCTGAGCAGCGATACCGAAAAAGTGATGCACTGGCTTTCTACCTTACAACAACGCGAATTTGTAGGCACCGAAAGCCGCTTCAAAGATATCTTCTCCAAACTCCGGGAACTCATTGACCAGAGTAACAAAGACCCGGAACAACGTATCCAGGAACTGGAAAAGAAAAAATTCGAGATAGAACAAGAGATCAAAGCCATCACCATCACCGGTAAAGTGCAGGTGTTTGATGATACCCAGATCAAAGAACGCTTCTACGATGTAAACCGCATGGCACGCGAGCTGCTGGGCGATTTCAAAGAAGTGGAAGCCAATTTCGAACAGATCACGCAGGATATCTACCGCAAACAAAGTGAACGCGATGTAGCCAAAGGCACGCTGCTGGCCTATACCCTCGATGCCTTCGAAGCATTGCGGCAGAAAGACCAGGGCAAAAGTTTCTACTCTTTCTGGCAATTCCTCATGGATGAAAACAAACAGGAAGAAATGCGCGACCTCATCGAAAAGCTATACTCCCTGCTTGATGAACGCAGCATCGACTACAAAAATGACCGCTTCCTCAAAAAGCTCAAGCAGGCATTGCATGCCTCCGGCAAAAAAGTAATTGACGCCAATAAAAAACTGAGCGATAAACTCAGTCGCGTGCTCAATGAAAAAAACATGACGGACCGCCGCAAAACCTTTGAACTCATCAACGATATACGGGTCCTAGCTTTCCAGGCATTGAACCATACGCCCGGCGAAGAGTTTTTCATCGAAATAGAAAGCGAACCGCTGCTGGATATGCCCGACCGCTGGGAACTGGCGGAAGAAAAAACGCCGCCCGCCGCATTCCAGCTGCCAGCAGGCCTCGGCGGCGATGACTATTCCGTGGAAGATTTCCAGGCGCTGTTCAACCATTTTCATATCGACCGCACACAACTGGAAGAACGCATCCAGGTGCAGTTGCAAAACAAAAAACAGGTAAGCCTGAAAGAACTGGTAGATATCTACGGCACTGAAAAAGGCCTCACGGAACTGATCACCTATTTCGCTATCGCCAGCGGATCACCGGCACATATCATCCTCGAAACACCAGACCCCATCAGGCTGGGCGACCGCATCATCAACATTCCCATGGTGCTGTTCACCAATTCACAAAACTAAAATATGTCAGAACAAAATATTGCACCCTTTGCACATGTATTCATCAAACTGATGCAAGGACCAGTTTATGAAGAAGAAAAAAACTACTGGAAAGACCTCCTCGCTTGGCAAACAGAACTCGGCAAATACCTGCAACAAACCGGCCTTCAACTGGTGATCAACGAAGCCGATGGCTTCGCCCGCATCGTACAGCCAGACAATGATGAAGATGCCGAAAGGGCCCTGCCGCGCCTCATGCGCAAATCACGGCTCTCCTACGAAGCCACCCTGCTCTGCATCGTGCTCCGCGAAGCACTCGAAGAGTTTGACCTCAAAGGCGCCGGCACCCGCCTGTACCTCACCCAGAAAGAGATGAAAGAAAGACTCGTCCTCTTTTTCAAGGAAAGGCACAACAGATCCAAAATGCTCAAAGACCTCAACAAACCTATCAATAGCCTGCTGGGCGTAGGCATCCTCAAGATATCCCGCGAAGATGCCGCCAACAAAGAGTTACAGCAGTACGAAGTGAAGAGGATCATCAAAGCTTTGGTGAACAATGAAAAACTGGAAGAAATTAAAACTAAACTAAACTTGCATGTCAACCCTGTTCAACAGTGATTCAAAAGAGAGCGGGTTCCGTTTACAATACTTCGAAGTATACAACTGGGGCACGTTCCACAACAAAATATATCGCGTTAATACCAACGGTCAAACCTCTCTGCTCACCGGCGCCAACGGCAGCGGCAAAACCACGCTGATCGATGCGCTGCTCACATTGCTGGTGCCATCCGGTAAACGATTTTATAATCAGTCGTCCGGTACGGAACAACGCCGCGACCGCGGCGAAGAATCCTATTTCTGGGGATACTACGGCAAAACTTTTTCTGAAGAGTCGCTGCAATCCAAAACCGAACAACTGCGCCACAAAGAACAGAACCCGTACTCCGTGCTGCTGGCCTATTTCTACAACGCGGCCACCATGCACCAGATCACGCTGGTACAAGTGAGATGGTACGCCGGAGAAATGAAAAGACAGTTCATCGTCTCTCCCCATAAACTCAATATCAACGACCATTTCGGCAATGGCAAATTCGACGCAAAAGGCGATTGGAAAAAACGCCTGCGCATGGAATTTCCGAAAACAGAGATCACCGACAGCTTCAAAGAATACGCAAACCTTTTCAGCCATATCTTCGGATTGAGAAGTGAAAAAGCCTTGTCGCTCTTCAACCAAACTGTTGGCATCAAAGTGCTCGGCGACCTGAACACCTTTATCCGCGCGCAAATGCTCGAAGAGTCCGACGCAGAAGGAGAGTTCCTCAAGCTGCGCGAGAACTACGACAGCCTGCTATCCAGCCACCGCGCCATCCAGAAAGACGAAATGCAGCTGCAAATGCTGGAACCCATCATGCAGCAACGCAGCGATTGGGATACCCTGCAACAGAAAGGACAGGAGCTGCTGCTATTACAGGAAACATTACCCGCCTACTTTAACCGGCAGGAAAAAGAGCTCCTGCAACAGGAACTGCATCAGCTGCAACATGAGCTGGACATAACTTCCAGCACTTTGTCCACCATCAATGGCAAACTCGAAAAACTGCAACTCCGCAAAGAAGAGCTGATCGCACAGAAAGCGAATAACAGTGTGGATGAACAATTACGGTCGATAG
Source organism: Chitinophaga vietnamensis (assembly GCF_902167635.1). Lineage (GTDB taxonomy): Bacteria > Bacteroidota > Bacteroidia > Chitinophagales > Chitinophagaceae > Chitinophaga > Chitinophaga vietnamensis. The sequence continues at coordinate 79,202 of NZ_CABHMS010000001.1, read as the reverse complement.
AAAAGACGATCCACTACGAACAGAAATCGCTGGAAGCGAAACGCAGCAAGATGGATGATTACAATAAACTCGCCGAAAGGCTGCAACTGGCTACCACGCCGGATGAGCAACAATTTCACGAGAACATCAAGAAAGTGGAGAAACAACTCGCCGGTATCGGCAAACAGATCGATACTTTGCAGGAAGATATCTATCTGCATAAAAGTAATTTATCTGCCGAAAAAAATCATGCAATACGCCTGAATGAAGAGATCGACTCTTTATTGAACAGGAAGAACAATATTCCTTATGAGCTGATCCGCATCCGCCAGCAACTGGCCGACATGCTGGATGTACCGGAAGAAGAGCTGCCTTTCGCCGGCGAGCTGCTGCGCGTCCGCGACGAGGAAAGCCATTGGGAATACGCCATCGAAAAGGTATTGCATAATTTTGCATTGCGCCTGCTCGTGCCTGAAGGCTATATCACACGCATCAACCGTTATATCAACGAACATAACCTGCAAACAAGGCTGGTGTATCATAAAATAGAAGACGAAACCTACACCATGCTGCGCATGCCCAAAGAAGAGGGTAGTCTTTTACAAAAGATAGAGATCAAGCCCGGCACGGATTTCAAAGAATGGCTGCAACACCAGCTGCTGGACCAGTTCGACTACATCTGCACCGACGACATGACCGTGTTCAACCGTGCCCGTAAAGCCGTTACCTCCAATGGACTAACGCGGACGGCTACACGACATGAAAAAGATGACCGCCCCAACCGCTCGCAAAAGAACAATTATGTACTGGGATGGAACAACAAAAACAAATTGCGCCTCCTGAAAGAAGAGCTGGATGAATGCACGATCGCTATCACCGAACTGGAACAAAGTCTTGCCGGACTGGAAAAAGAACGCCGCAACATCGTGGCCATGCAAACGGTGCTCGGCACCTTCATCTCACAACGTCACTTCGAAGACCTCAGCTGGCAGCCGCATGCAGCCGTTATTGAAACGCATCACCGCGAAAAAGAACAGCTGCTGCAAGCTAACGACAAATACAAAGTGATCAGCGAACAGCTCGACGAGATCACCCAACAGATACGCGAACAGGAAACCGACAAGGCCGACACCTTGCAACAAAAAGGTCATCTCGATAATAAACTGAATGAGAAACAGGCGCATTTGTCGCAACTCAAAAGTTTGCAGATCGATGAACAGGCCATGCAACGCACGGTGGAATTCCTTACTGACCTTGCCCTCTCCGGCCCGCTGGAAACGGCTTCGCAGCTCTATGCCTGCCGTAAGAAAGCAGAAGAGCATCTCAACGTATCACTGAAAGAAGCGCTGCGCAACAGTACTGAAAAACAAACAGAGATCACCCGCCTGCTCGCCGCCTTCGTGAATCCGCCGAAATCCATCCACGACAATTTCCCTGACTGGCTCGGCGATGTAGCCGATCTGAAACCGCATGTAGACTATCTCAACGAGTTTACGGAGCTGTACAATCAGATCAAATACCAACGCCTGATTGAGCACAAGGAACGTTTCCGCAAATACATGGACACCAGTATGCTCAATGCCATCACCAACTACCGGGCATGGATATACGGACAAGAAGACCTTATCCGCGAAGTGATGGAGGATCTCAACGAGCCGCTGCGCAATATCACGTTCAATAAAAACCCCGACACCTACCTGCAGCTCGAATGCCGCCATGTGCGCGATGTAGAGATCAGGAACTTCAAAGAGAAGCTGAGCAGCGCCGTGCCGGACACTTTAAAATACCACACCGAAAAAGATGAAGCCTACGGCGAGCAGTTGTTCCAGAACATCAAAACGCTGATCACTGAATTGCAGCAAAACGAGGCCTGGCGCCGCAAAGTAACGGATGTACGTAACTGGCTCGATTTCGGCGCCAAGGAATATTATGTGGAAGATAACAAGGCCTTCAAGTATTATGAAGATACGGCCAGCTTATCCGGTGGAGAGAAAGCGCAGTTCACTTACACCATTTTAGGTGCAGCCATCGCTTATCAATTTGGTATCAATGAAACCAACAGGCAGCATCGCAGCCTGCGCTTCATCACGGTGGATGAGGCTTTCAGCAAACTGGACCCGGAAAAGAGCCACTACCTCATGGAGTATTGCGGCCAGCTGAATTTACAGCTGCTGGTTGTAACGCCGCTGGATAAACTGAACATCGCAGAGCCTTATATCCATGCCTGCCATTTTGTGGCGAACAAAAACAAACGCGACTCCGTAGTGTACAATTTTACTATGGAAGAATATAAAGAGAGAAAGAAAGAATTTGAATCACTGGCCAGCTTGTCGTAACAAGGTTAGCTGAGGAAATTTTTCTCGCAAAGGCGCAAAGCGGCAAAGGTGCAAAGTGCACCTTTGCCGCTTTGCGCCTTTGCGAGAAAAACGATTTCACGCGCACAGCGGTTCCAGCTGCATTTGTTTCCGGCCCCAATCAGCCAGCAGGGTAATGAAAGGCACCAGTTCCGCGCCTGTGGCAGTAAGCGTGTACTCTACGCGGGGTGGCACTTCCAGGTATACTTTACGTTCCACAAATCCATCGTCTTCCAGTTCCCGCAGTACTTGTGTCAACATTTTCGGGGTGATGCCAGCGAGGCGTTTACGCAACTCTCCGTATCTCAATGTGCCGTAACTAAGATGATAGAGCACACGTCCTTTGTGTTTTCCACCGATACGCTGAAAAGCATAGTCCACCGCACAAACGGTTTCGCGGTAAATATTTTTTTGCGTTTTGATCATTTTTTTTGAGTTGATAATCAACGATAGTACCCAATTAGTAACTACGTTTCTAAATGGTGCATACTTGTCTGATGTAAAGTTAGTGCCCAATTTTGCATCAAAGAAAAATACTTTATCAGATGAAAACAGTACAGCTCAAACAATTCGGCATAGACAACCTGGTGATAGCAGAAGTACCAGCTCCCGTTCCTGCAAAAAATGAAGTGTTGATAAAAATGGAAGCAGCATCGCTCAACTTCCTGGAAGCGGCCATCGTTAGTGGCACCTATTTCCACAAACCGGCTTTGCCATTCACGCCATCATCAGAAGGGGCGGGCATTGTAGCCGCAGTAGGCGAAAATGTAACGCAATGGAAAGCGGGCGACCGTGTTACTACGCACTACATTCAAAACTGGATCGGCGGTCCCAACAGGCCGGAAACCAATACGGTAAAAACAGGCAACACTACGCCGGGTGTGCTGTCTGAATACATTGTGATGCCGGAACATGCTTTGTTGCGCACACCATCGAATCTGAGCAGCGTAGAAGCGGCCACTTTGCCGGTGGCAGGTGTTACCGCCTGGACAGGTTTGATCAACTACGCCAATATCCAACCCGGCCAATATGTGCTCACGCAGGGCAGCGGCGGCGTATCCCTGTTTGCCTTGCAGATCGCGCTGGCAGCGGGCGCCAAAGTGATCGCCACCACCAGCAGCGAAGAAAAGGCCGCCAAACTGAAACAACTCGGCGCACATGAAGTGGTGAACTACAAAACCAATCCGGACTGGTCCACCGAAGTAAAAAGGCTCTCCGAAGGTCTTGGCGTACACGCCACCATCGATATCTCCGGATCCGATACGATCAACAACTCCCTGAAATCCTTGCGCTACAATGGTTTCGTGGGAACGGTAGGTTTCATGTCGGGCGCACAGTTACCGATTGAATTGTTCAACATGTTAGGCTATGCCCGCATACAGGGTTACTCTGTAGGCAGCCGCGATAGTTTCCAACAGCTGATCAATGCGATAGAAACCAATCACATCAAACCGGTTATCGACAGTGTGTATACGCTGGATACGGTGCAGGATGCCTTCCGCCAGTTAGCGAGTGGTAAAGGCTTTGGTAAGATCGTGGTAGCGATCAATTAAAAAAGGTAAGGAGTTCCGGCAAAAGCCGGAACTCTGTCCTATTGCGTATGACACCCTCAAACTACAATAAGTTACCTTGGTTTATTCAGAGGAGATAGTCAGCAATGTGAAGGCCTGATAAAGATCAGGCCCCGGTCGGTTTTTACCATTTTTTTGACGAACTTCATTATCACATACATGAAAAGTAGTGTTTCCCATGTAGCAACTAATAAATAGAAGGTTGTGACATGATTCATTCGGTTACCGTGATAAAAATAGTTGCTATAGCAAATACAATTGTTTACCATTCGTTAACGGATCAATACTATTTTAACAACAACCCCTCAAACCCAATACTGTAGCGCATTTCCTCCATCTGCATTTGCTGATATCGGCTTAATATTCTATTTTTAATGATATATGATAAACATCAGGTTAGCGGATGAACATGGGAACTACCTTTGCACCAAGATCTGAAACATTATGCCGTCAGTTGAAATACTATCCAGGATCCAGTTCGCCTTCACGGTGGCTTTTCACTACATCTATCCGCCCCTCAGTATAGGGCTGGGCGTATGCCTCGTTATGATGGAGGGCCTCTATCTCAAAACAGGATTGCCCATCTACCAGGACATCACACGGTTCTGGATCAAGGTGTTTGCGCTCATATTCGGTATCGGTGTAGCCACCGGTATCGTGATGGAATTTGAATTCGGCACCAACTGGGCCACTTACTCGCATTATGTGGGCGATATCTTCGGGAGTGCGCTGGCAGCGGAAGGCATCTTCGCCTTTGCGCTGGAGTCGGGCTTCCTGGGCATCCTGCTCTTCGGCTGGAACCGCGTCAGCAAAGGCGTGCATTTCTTTTCCACCATCATGGTAGCTTTGGGTTCTATCTTCTCTGCCTTGTGGATTGTGATCGCCAACTCCTGGCAACAAACGCCGGCGGGCTTCCGCATCGAAGGTCACGACCTGGAAGCGAGGGCCGTAGTAACGGATTTCTGGGAGATGGTGTTCAACCCCTCTTCTGTGGATCGTTTCTCTCACGTGGTGATCGGCTCTTTCCTGGCTGGCTCATTCCTCGTGATGAGCGTGGGCGCCTGGTATATTTTAAAGCAGCGCTTTGTGAAACATGCGCAGGCGATGTTCAAGGTAGGCCTGAGAGTGGCGGCTGTAGCGGCTTTGCTGCAACTGTTCACCGGCCACCGCTCAGCGGAATATGTCAGTAAATACCAACCCGCCAAGCTCGCAGCAATGGAAGGCCACTACGATAGCCTGGCTGTGGCCGATATGTACATCATAGGCTGGGTGAATAATAAAGAAGAGAAAACAAGTGGTATCAAAATACCCGGAGGGCTGTCATTCCTTACCCATGGCAGTTTCCAGGCGCCGGTACAAGGGCTGCATGCTACGCCGCCTGAAAACAGGCCCGGCGCCGTGAATTTCGTATTCCAGACCTATCACTTCATGGTGGCCATCGGCATCACACTGATAGGACTTACGCTGCTGGCGGCTTTCCTGCTATGGCGCAAAAAGCTCTTCAACCAGCGCTGGCTTATGATCATATTTGTGGCCGCCGTACTGCTGCCACAGATCGCCAACCAGCTGGGATGGTATGCCGCCGAAGTAGGCCGCCAGCCCTGGGTTGTATACGGATTGCTACGCACCTCCGACGCCCTCTCCAAAAAAGTAACGGCAGATCAGGTGGTGTTCTCCCTCATCCTGTTCACCTTCGTTTACCTCGTGCTGTTTGCGCTGTTCCTCTTCCTCCTTCACCGTAAGATCGAGCATGGGCCTGATGTTACCACCAATGAAGAAGACGATAGCGAACTGTTCTCCAAACGTAATATTGCAAACCTTCCTTCTTAAAATATCTGGGCATGGAAACGATTCTTGGCATAGACCTTCCCACCTGGTGGTTTCTTGTGATCGGCGGACTGATCACCGGTTACGGCGTGCTCGACGGCTTCGACCTCGGCGCGGGTTCACTGCATCTATTTTTTAATAAGGAAGAAAGCCGGCGCCTGGTGCTCAACGCCATCGGGCCGGTATGGGACGGTAACGAAGTATGGCTGGTAATAGCCGGTGGCGCCTTGTTTGCAGGCTTCCCCTTAGTATATGGCGTGATCTTCTCTACCTTCTACATTCCTTTCATGGTATTCCTGGTGGCGCTGATATTCCGCGCCATCTCCATAGAATTCCGCAGCAAGGAGCCATGGCCCTGGTGGCGCAAGATGTGGGATATCAGTTACATGGTATCGAGCACGCTGGTAACGTTCCTGCTGGGGCTCGTGCTGGGCAACCTGATCCACGGCCTGCCGATAAACGAAAAGCATGAATTTACTGGCAACCTGTTCACCTTCTTCAATCCCTACGCCATCCTGATCGCTTTCACTACTTTGTCGCTGTTCATGCTGCATGGCGCCATCTACCTGGTCATGAAAACAGAGAACAGGCTGTATGTCAAGCTCACCGTGCTGGTGAACAATTGCAGCAAGTTCTTCATTCTTTGTTTCATCCTAACGTCAATGGCTACACTGATATATATACCGCACATGACGCACCAGTTCAAGCACCATCCTGAATTGTTCATATTGCCGATGATAGCCGTATTCACGCTGCTCAACATCAAACGCAATATCGACGGGCGCAAATATTTCACGGCCTTCCTCTTTTCCTGTATCATCATTTCCTGTCTGCTGATCCTCTTCGCGATAGGCTTATATCCTAATATTATCATCTCCAGCACCGATCCCCGGTATAGCATCAGCATCTACCAGGCATCTTCTTCCATCAAATCATTGAAGATCATGCTCACGATCGCCGCCATCGGCACACCACTGGTGTTGGCCTATACCATCTTTGTTTTCTGGACTTTCAGGGGCAAGGTGAAGTTGAACGAGATGAGCTATTAAATATTTTGGGATTTAGGGATTTACGGATTTTTTGATTTGTGGGGTCTCATCAAATCAAAAAATCCGTAAATCCCTAAATCCCAAAATAAAAAGGCCCCCGCAAGAAATTGCAGGGGCTTACCATTTAACCTATATTCTGTACTGTAGCATCGTGTTTGATATCTTCCGGAATCACTAGTTCATTCATTTTCAGTATCTTAATTTCTCCCGGAAGATTTCCTATGTATTAAAGACGTTTTACTTTTCCCAAAGTTTAATCCTTGGAAAAAAAATTTAAAAAAATATTTTCTCCGACCGAACTTAGGGGGGAGATAATCAGGACTTCATGAACCGAATTGACCGGCTAACAGCCATCCTCATACAGTTGCAGGGCAAGAAGATCGTAAAGGCTTCGGAGATCGCCGATCGCTTCGATATCAGTCTGCGTACGGTTTACCGCGATGTAAAGGCGCTTCAGGAGGCCGGCGTGCCCATCGGGGCCGAGGCTGGCACCGGCTATTATATCGTGGAAGGCTATCACCTGCCCCCGGTGATGTTCTCCAAAGAGGAGGCCGCCGCCCTGCTGACCGGCGAAAAGCTCATGGAGAAATTCAGCGACCAGTCGAACCAGAAGCAGTTCAGCTTTGCCATGCAGAAGATCCGGTCCGTGCTCAGGGGCAGCGAGAAAGACTACCTCGAGTCGCTCGATGAGAATATTGCCGTGCTCCGTTTCCAGCCCCGCTACCTGGAAGAAGACAGTTTCCCCAACCGCTTCCTCACCGATATACAACATGCGCTGGGCACCCGCCAGCTCGTGAACATGGAATATTTTTCTATCCAGGACGAGAAAGCCACCCGCCGGGATGTAGAGCCCATCGGCATCTTCCATTCCAGCAATGCCTGGCACCTGATCGCCTGGTGCCGCCTCCGCCAGGGATACCGCGACTTCCGCATCGACCGTATCCGCCGCCTCAGCGTGCAGCCGGAGAGCTATGATAAAGACCGGCACATGTCTTTACAGGAATACCTCGATAAACAACGCAGCTATGAAAAAGACCAGGTGCAGGTGTTCAAAATCCGCTTCAGCAATGATGTGCTGCGCTTCATGCGCGAGCAGAAATATTTTTTCGGCCTCATCACCGAAGAAGCCATAGGCGACTATACCGAGATGAGTTTCCTCCAACCGAGCTACGACTATTTCTGCCGCTGGCTCGTGATGTTTGGTAACAAAGCAGAGGTATTACATCCCGCAGGACTTAAACAAGCGATGCAAAAACTGGTCACCGAATTAAAAGATCATTATTTATAAATCCTCCTGACATAAGGTTGTCATACCCCGGTTGTTGCTTTGTATCATCAAACAAAACAAAGCAATATGGAAACTGTTACCTACACCCAAACCAGCCTGCCGCTGCATTTCTTCTACAGGCGCTATGAGACTGACTTTCAGGGCATGATGGCCCTGGTGCGCGTAGTGACAAAAGAACTTTATGAAGCCGCTATAGCAGCCGGCCTCGAAGTGAGTGGCCCGGTGGAATGGCATTATCGTGGCTTCGACGGGCAGCCCGGCACCCGTTTTACCCTGGATATCGGCCTGCCGGTGACGGCGCTGCAGCCTGTGCCCGCGCCCTATCGCTGCGAAACCCTGTCTCCCTTTCAGTTTGCCAGTGCGCTCCATGAAGGCCCCTGGGAGGAGCTGGCGGCCACCTATGGCCCTCTGTTTGCCCGCATCGCCGCCATGGGACTGGAATACAGCGGCTATCACCGGGAGCAATACTTCCAATATGATTTTACGAACAGCTCACAAAACCTTACCCGTATTCTTTTAGGGGTAACAAAAGCCTGATGATATGAGAACCTGGATCTTCGTTGGATGGACACTGGTACTGACCTTTCTCGCAGATACTTATTTAAAATTGAAACATATGGATAAACTGGATTTAACCAAGTTATACAAAACCTACTATAGCGCCGGGCCGAAACCCGAGCTGGCAACGCATCACCGGGGTATCTTCCTCAGCATCACCGGCCAGGGCGATCCCAATGGCCCTGCCTTTGCCGAGGCCACAGAAGCCTTATTCACTATTGCCTATGCGATCAAGTTCATCTGCAAGAAGGTAGAAAAGGATTTTACGGTATGCAAGCTGGAAGGGTTCTGGTGGGTAGATGATCAAACAACCGACCCCTTGCAGGTGCCGCGGCACTTGTGGCGCTATGAGCTGGTGATACGCATGCCGGATTATGTTACCCGGCAGCAATTTGCAGAAGCCGTAACCACGGCCGAAAAGAAAAAGAACAATGTCTTATTGCGGAAAGTGGACCTGAAGGATATCCAGGAAGGACAATGCGTGCAGATATTGCATACGGGGCCTTTCAGCGAGGAGCCGGCTACGCTGGCATTATTGTTTGCCTACATGAAGGATGCGGGCCTTGTTTCCAACGGGCGGCATCATGAGATATATCTATCTGACTTCAGGAAAACGGCGCCGGAGAAATTGAGAACGATCTTGCGGCATCCGGTGAAAGCGGGTTAATCAGTAAGGCCTAGCAGCTGAATGGCTTGCTGGGCCGCTATCTGGCTGGCATCTTTTTTATTGAAGGCTTTGCCGCTGCAGATCAGTTCCCCGTCTACCATGGCGCCGACGGTGAAGATGCGGCGGCCATTGTCCATTTGTTCTTCGAGGAGTTCAAATTCGAGGGTTTTGCCGTTTTTATTGGCCCAGCCATACAATTTGTTCTTGTGGTTCATCTCTACGCTTTCGAGCATTTCGAGATCGATGTAGGGCATGATGATACGGCGGTGAACGAATTGCTGGGTCCTGTTATAGCCTTTGTCGAGGTATACGGCGCCTACGAGGGCTTCGAGGGTGTTACCGAATATCTGGCTGATCTTGAGGAAGCTGTTGTATTTGTCGTAGATGGTGAGTTTACGCAGGCCCATCTTGATGGCGATATCGTTGAGTTGTTGCCGGTTGACGATCTTGGATCTCATTTCGGTCAAATATCCTTCCGTTTTGTAGGGATATTTTTTGAAGAGATAGTCCCCTACAATCGCTCCGAGGATGGCGTCGCCGAGGTATTCCAGCCGTTCGTTGCTTTCGAGGAATTTCTCTTTGCTGGAGCGGTGGCTCAGGGCTACTTCGTAGAGGGCAAAGTTGCCGGGCTGGAAGCCCAGCAGGTTATGCAGCTCTTTGTGCAAGTGCCTTTTCCTGGATAATAGTCGATATAAAAAGCCTGGCAGTAATTTCACACAATCAAGGAACAAATTTTTTGAATATAACTGAGGCATTATGACCACCGAACCCGAAGGTGTTGGTTAATGCGGCTCTCACTTCTCTCTGTTGTGCGGTGTTAAAGGTAAAGTTAAGTTTTGGATCCAGCTGGGGATCGTCGGTAAAATGGTTAATCGTAGGAGGAACTATGCCATCAATGATAGACATAATTACAGCGATAGATTCCACAGCACCGGCAGCACCGAGGAGATGGCCAGTCATGGATTTGGTGGAGCTGATATTCAGGTTATAAGCGTGCTCTCCAAAAACTTGCTGAATGGCTTTCACTTCAGCGATATCGCCCAGGGGGGTGGAGGTACCGTGAACATTGATATAGTCAATGTCGGCGGCCTGTAATCCGGCATCAGCGAGGGCTTGCCGCATTACGTTCTGGGCGCCCAGCCCTTCCGGATGCGGAGCTGTTACGTGATGTGCATCTGCGGTGGCGCCACCACCTGCCAGCTCGGCATAAATCTTAGCACCTCTATTCAACGCATGATCCAGTTCTTCCAGTACTAATGCACCGGCGCCTTCGCCCATTACAAAGCCATCGCGGTCGAGGTCGAAAGGGCGGGAAGCGGTTTTTGGATCGTCATTTCTTTCAGAAAGGGCCTTCATGGCGTTAAAGCCGCCAACGCAAGGCTCGTTGATCACATTTTCCGAGCCGCCGGTAATTACCATATCCGCCTTTCCGTAACGGATATTGTACATCGCTTCAATGATGGCATTGGTAGCGGATGCGCAAGCTGATACAACAGAAAAATTAGGCCCCCGGAAACCGTGCCGGATGGAAATGTAGCCGGCAGCAATATCAAGGATAAGCCTGGTAATCAGGAAAGGACTAAAACGTGGTGTTCCATCACCACTATGAAATTCTTTCAGCTCGTGACTGAAATTGATCATACCACCTACACCGGTGCCCCAGATCACACCAACGCGGTCAGCATTGATCTTCTCTTTATCGATTTTGGCATCCAGGATAGCCTGATCCGCGGAAATCACCGCTGTTTGTGTAAAGGGGTCCATTTTACGGGCCTCCTTCTTGTCCAGGTAATTAGTAGGATCAAAATTTTTCAGTTCGCAAGCAAAACGGGTTTTGAACTTGGAAGCGTCAAATTGCTTGATGTAATCCGCGCCGGATACACCGTTCGTCAATCCGTGCCAATAATCGGCTACCGTATTGCCGAGCGGTGTAAGAGCGCCTAAACCTGTAACGACAACTCGTCTTGGTTGCATTAAAACAATTCTGATTAGTAGGATTATTTTACATGTTCTTCCAGGTAAGCAACTGCCTGGCCAACAGTAGTAATAGTTTCAGCTTGTTCGTCAGGAATGGAGATGTTGAATTCTTTTTCGAATTCCATAATCAGTTCTACCGTATCCAAAGAGTCAGCGCCTAAGTCGTTGGTGAAGGAGGCTTCAGGAGTTACCTCGGCTTCGTCAACGCCCAATTTGTCAATGATGATCTTTTTAACTCTTGATGCAATGTCTGACATAATTTTAAGTGTTTTTGGTTTAAAACTTGACTGCAAAAATATAATTTTTATTGAATTGCCAACAGGCAGGCCAAATTTTAAAGCCGCCACCGCACCCCGATTCCCCGCAAACGCAATACAGGCAATGGGTTTCCTTCTTTGTTAATAAAAGATTTTATACCCTTTCAAGATATGTAAATATTAATATTTGAAGATTTTCTGTTTAAATACCCCACAGGATCACCATTCAACCGTTTTATTCACCACTTATAGAAACCGTTAACGCTAATTAACAGTCGTCACATGCAAGCAGCATTTCCATTTATTAAATTTGCCCGGCTTATGAGGAACAGCTTTGCATGTAGCACTGTAGCCACACTTTAGCACGAAGAGATCAAACCACACATAGACCAGATAAGCTCATGTCGAATACCAAAAGAACCTTCCGCACAATAGCCATCATGGCTATAGCGGGTGTTGCCGCTTTCTTTGTATACAGGAAAGTAGCCGGCAACAAGGCCGCCGCCGAAGGCCCGGCAGCTCCCAAAGGAGGCGGCCCCGCCAAATCCTTGCTCATCGATGCCTGGATCGTGAAAAACGCGCCGCTGTCGCAGTACGTTGATGCCAGCGGTACCCTGCAAAGTAATGAAGAAGTAGAAGTAAAGCCCGAAATCAACGGTCGTATCACTCACCTTTATTTTAAAGAAGGTACCAATGTTAAAAAAGGCGATCTGCTCGTAAAGCTCTATGATGAAGACCTGAAAGCCCAGCTGCAAAAGCTCAAACTGCAACAGCAACTGGCCAAAACCACGCTCGAACGCCAGGAGAACCTCCTCAAGATAAACGGTATCAGCCGCCAGGATGTGGATGTAACCCGCAACCAGGTGAGCGCTTTCGGCGCCGATATGGACTATACCCAAACCCAGCTGCAGAAAACAGAACTGCGCGCCCCCTTCAACGGTCGCCTCGGACTGCGTAACGTGAGCGAAGGCGCCATCGTATCTTCTACCGTCGTGATCACCACCCTGCAACAAATAGATCCGCTGAAAATAGATTTCTCCGTAGCAGAAAAATACCGTAACCTGATCCATAACGGCGATAAAGTGAGCTTTTACGTGGCCGGCGATAATAAAGAATATACCGGCAGCATCTATGCCATCGATCCCAAGATCGATCTCAATACCCGCATGGTGAAACTCCGCGCCATCGTACCGAATAACAACGGCGCCCTCTTCCCGGGATCATTTGCGAAAGTGCGTATCAACCTGAAAGATATGCCCGACGCCATGATGATCCCTTCCCAGGCCGTGATACCAGGCACCCGCGATAAAAAAGTGATCATAGCCGACAGCGGCCGCGCCAAATTTATCGTTGTGGAAACCGGCATCCGTGATGAAGCCAACGTACAGATCACCAGCGGCCTCAAAGCCGGCGACACCGTCATCACCACCGGTATCCTCCAGCTGAAACCAGGCGCAGTATTGAAGTATAACAAAGTACAATAAGGAAATATGCTGCGGCGCCAATGGCATCGCACCATATCTAAATAAATCAATCATGAGTCTTCCCTCTTTATCGCTCAAACGGCCTGTACTGGCGATCGTGATGAATATCATCATTGTGATATTCGGCCTGGTGGGCTTTACTTTCCTGGGGGTAAGAGACTTCCCGGCCATCGACCCGCCAATAGTGAATGTACGCACCTCCTATGCAGGCGCCAACTCCGATATCATCGAAACACAGATCACCGAGCCATTGGAAAAACAGATCAATGGTATTGCCGGTATCAAAAATATATCTTCCAGCAGCAGCCAGGGTAGCAGCAACATCACCGTGGAATTTGAACTGGGCCAGGACCTCGAAGGCGCCACCAATGATGTGCGCGACAAAGTATCACAAGCTCTCCGCAGCCTGCCGCCCGATATCGACGCACCACCGGTAGTGTCTAAACAAGACGCCAACTCCGATGCCATCATCTCCATGACGGTGCAAAGCAATACCCGCAACCAGCTGGAAGTAACGGAATATGGCACCAACGTGCTCCTCGAAAAATTACAGACCATCCCCGGCGTGAGCGCCATACAGATATGGGGCGAGAAACGTTACGCCATGCGCATCTGGATGGACCCCGCCAAACTATCGTCTTTCAGTCTTACCCCTTCCGATGTGCAGACTGCCCTTCAACGTGAGAACGTGGAACTGCCCTCCGGAAAGATTGCGGGTAACGCCACCGACTTCACGGTGCGCACCTTTGGCCGCCTGGTGTCGGAAGAAGACTTCAACAATCTCATCATCAGAAATGTGAACGGCAGCGAAATCCGCATCCGTGATATTGGCCAGGCCGTGCTCGGCCCCGAGAATGAAGAGACCATGCTGAAAGAATCCGGCAGCCCGATGATCGCACTGGCGCTCATTCCGCAGCCCGGATCCAACTACGTAGCCATCGCGGATGAGTTCTATAAAAGATATGAACAGCTGAAGAAAGATATCCCCACGGATTATACTGTGAATATCGCGATGGACAATACCCGCTTCATCAAGAAATCAATTGACGAAGTAGAAGAAACGCTGATCGTGGCACTGGTACTGGTGATCCTCATCGTATACCTCTTCTTCCGCGACTGGCTCATGGCTTTCCGTCCGCTCATAGATATCCCCGTATCGCTGATAGGCGCTTTCTTTATTATGTATGCCTGCGGCTTTACCATCAACATCCTTACGCTGCTGGCCATCGTACTGGCTACGGGCCTGGTGGTGGACGATGGTATCGTGGTAACGGAGAACATCTATAAAAAGATCGAGGCCGGCATGCCCCGCATGCGCGCGGCCCGCGAAGGTTCTGAAGAGATCTTCTTCGCGGTGATCGCCACCTCCATTACCCTCGCATTCGTATTTCTGCCCATCATCTTCCTGCAAGGCTTTGTAGGCCAGCTGTTCCGCGAATTTGGTATTGTGGTGGCCGGCGCCGTGATCATCTCCGCATTCGTATCCCTCACGTTAACGCCTGTACTGAATGTGAAGCTGGGCCGTAAAACACATACCCATTCCTGGTTCTACGAAAAAACAGAGCCTTTCTTCCGCTGGATGGAAGATGGTTACAGAAACTCCTTGCAATCGTTTATGCGTTTCCGTTGGGTGGCAGGATTGATCATCCTGGCTTGTCTGGGCCTGATCATACTGCTGTTCAGGTCACTGCCGGCAGAACTGGCGCCGCTGGAAGACCGTAGCAGCTTCCGTTTGTCGATCACCGCGCCGGAGGGCACCTCTTATGATTACATGGATAATTATGTGGACCGGCTCACACAGTTCATGGCGGATTCCATCCCGGAGAAGAAGATCATCCTGAGCGTAACCTCGCCGGGCTTCAGCGGCGCGGGCGCTGTGAACACGGCCTTCGCGAATGTGATGCTCACCGAACCGCAGGAACGCCAACGTTCGCAGAAAAATATCGTGGACATGGTAAACCGCAATATGGCGCGGTTCCCACAGGGAAAAGTATTCGCCATCGAGCAACAAACCATCCAGGTGGGCCGCAGGAGCGGGCTGCCGGTATCGTTTGTGCTGGAACATATCAACTTTGATTCGCTGTCGGCCGTATTGCCGCGCTTCATGGATGAAGTAGGCAACAGCCCCGTATTCCAGGGCACCGACGTAGACCTCAAGTTCAACAAGCCGGAACTGCGTATCCACATCAACCGCGATAAAGCCACGCAGCTGGGCGTTTCTGTACAGGATATCTCCCAAACCCTGCAGCTGGCATTGAGTAACCTGCGCTATGGTTATTTCATCCGCAATGGTAAACAATACCAGGTGATGGGGCAGGTGTTCCGCGCCGACCGTGATGATCCGATGGACCTGCAAAACCTGTATGTGCGCAATTCCCGCGGTGAAGCGATACAGCTGGATAACATGGTGAGCATCGCAGAAGAAACCAGCCCGCCGATCATCTATCACTTCAATCGTTATAAATCGGCCACCATATCCGCCGGACTCGCGCCCGGCAGAACGATTGGCGACGGTATCAAAGAAATGTACCGCATCTATAATAAACTGGAACAGGAGCATGTGATCAACGATTCATACAGCACGGCATTGTCCGGCTCCTCGCGCGACTATGCCGAAAGCGGCTCCAACACGATGTTTGCGCTGAGTCTTGCCCTGGTGCTCATCTACCTGGTACTGGCAGCGCAGTTTGAAAGCTGGATCGATCCGCTCACCATCATGCTCACAGTGCCGCTGGCATTTGCGGGCGCATTGCTATCGCTGTGGGTGTTCAACCAAACCTGGAACATCTTTTCACAGATCGGTGTGATCATGTTGATAGGGCTGGTAACGAAGAATGGTATTTTGATCGTAGAGTTTGCGAACCACAAGCGCGATGAAGGGCTGGCCAAGGCAGATGCTGTGATCACCGCCTCATCCATGCGTTTGCGTCCCATTCTGATGACGAGCCTCGCGATGGCGCTGGGCGCCTTGCCCATTGCGATGTCGCTCGGAGCAGCGGCCACCAGCCGTATTCCGCTGGGTATCGTGATCGTGGGCGGTATCGTATTTTCACTGGTGCTCACGCTATATGTGATCCCGGCGATGTACACGTTCCTCTCCCGCAGGAAACAGCCCGAAGAAATAGCAGCAGCACACAACGAAGAAGAAATGGCAGCAGCACATGCATAGCTGTATAAAAGATTTTATTTTATGAAGAGCAACCGGATGAAGCAGTATCTGTTGATACTCTCCCTGATGATCATCGCCACGGCTGCCCGTGCACAACAGGTACTAACGTTGGAACAGGCGATAGACGTAGCTTTGAAGAACAACTTTGATATACGCCTGGCACGTAACAGCGCCGAGATGTCGGCTAACGATTACGCCTATGCGAATTTCGCCTTTGCCCCGCGCCTCAACGCCGCTGCCGGCACTTCCTGGAGCCGTACCGCCACCAAACAGGAGTTTGCCAACGGCAGCAAACGTGATACCAGCGGCATCAAAGGCAATAACATCAACGCTAACGTTACCCTGAACTGGACCCTGTTCGACGGCCTGAAAATGTTTGCCACCCGCGATAAACTGGCAGCCATCCGCGATCTCGGCGAGCTGGCAATAAAAAACCAGGTGCAAAATTCCATTGCCACCGTGATTGGCGGTTACTTCAACATTGTACAGGAAAAGCAGCAACTGAAAGCGCTGGCAGAGCAAATGTCTATTTCAGAAGAACGGGTGAAACTGTCGGACGCCAAATTCCAGACGGGCCTCGGTCCGAAAACGGACCTGTTGCAATCCAAAGTAGACCTGAATGCACAGAAGGCATTGTACCTGCGACAGCTTACCATCATCGAGCAAAGCAAGGCGCTGCTCAACCAGCTGATGGCGGTTCCGGCTACGGCCACCACTTACGATGTGCAGGATTCCATTCCGCTGAATACAGACCTGTCTTATGCCGCTTTGCAACAAAGTATAACAAACAACAACGCCGGCATCAAGGTACAGCAGCAAAACATAGCGGTATCGGCGCTCGCGCTGAAAGAGCGCAAAGCGGATTATTTTCCTGTCATCTCTTTTAACTCTGCTTATAATTTCAACCGCAATACTTCCAATGCGGCATCTAATAATTTCAGTCCGCGTTTCAACCGCAATGGCGTGCTGAACTATGGCTTCACGGCGAGCATTCCTATCTTCAATGCATTCAATGTACGGCACCAGGTGCGCAATGCGCAGATCGATCTTGACTATCAACATCTCTCGCTCGACAATGTAAAATCACAGGTAGATCTTTCTCTCAGCAATGCTTTCAAAGATTATGAGTATTATAAAAAAGCAGTGGCGCTGGAAGAAGAGAACCTCGATCTTGCGAAAGAAAATATGATGGTAGCGTTGGAAAGATTCAAGCAGGGCGTATCCACCACGATAGAAGTAAAACAGGCGCAACAAAGCCTGGAAGATTCTTACTACCGCCTCATACAGGCACGTTACAACACCAAGCTCGCAGAAACAGAACTGGGGCGGCTGAACGGGACCTTGCTCACAGGAAAGCAATTGTAATACGCGGAGTTTGTTTGGCTCAGGATTATAATGATTGAAAGGATTACCAGGATTTTTTTCAGGATTAAAAAAAGATTCGCGAAGATCATATTGAGATGATCTTCGCGAATTTTTTAATTGATGATGTACCAGTTGGTACCGTCGGTTTGTATTTGGATGGTTTTGTTGTAGGTATTGAATGAGTATGTGCTGGCTCCTTCAATTTTTGAGATACCACCGTCGGGCCAAACTGCGACTGCGCCAGTGTTATTGGAAACTTTCTTGATCACAAATACTTTCCCCATAAGAGATGCAGCAGGTGGTAGTTTTAGCTCTACGTCGCCGCTATTATTCACCAGCACTGTATAATCTGATGCCAGTAAGGTTTTATTAGTTTGTGTGATGGTGATAGGCAATGTACTTCCATTGCTGCCTGTGGCTCCAGGCAATGGCTGCCAGCTTGCGAAACCGCCAGCATCCGAGGTAAGGACTTTTCCAAGTGCCTCGTTGCCATCTTTAATCCTTAGGGCGCGGTAGCCGCCGTTGTTTGGATCACCAAGTACATCGAGCGCAGCTACTGCATTTTCGCCCTGGGCAAAGGCGCCGCTGCCATAACCAATCTTGGCAGCGCCGATCTGCGCTTGCCCAGTTTCTGTTCCGTAGGGCAATATGTAGAACTTATAAGAGCCTGGATATTCCAAAGAGGTAGCAAATCTGATCGCTCCCGGGTTCAATTGTATCTCGCTTAAACCGTAAGTTAACCGTACACCTTGACTTTGCATCGGGCGGTAATAAGTACCCAAACCGAATTCCTGGCCAAGGTAGTTGCCGGATGCAGCAAATCCACCCATTGCATTAAATGATACCGAGAAATTATTTCCATCTACATTACGTTCTCCATTCAGCGTTCCGTCTATATTATAAATGTTATCTGCCAGTTTTAATTTCACATTGCCCAATGTATCTGTAGTAAGTACGCTGTCTTCTGTTTCGTTGTTCTTCAGATTGGCGAAAGGATTAGTACCACCGCCAGCAGCGGGCGTTTGCCAGGTGGCGTAGCCGTTGGCATCGGAGGTGAGAACCTTACCCGCGGCCTGGTAGCCATCACGGATGCGCAGTGCCGGATTTTTTTCACCAAAGGCCCCGATGCTATATACATCCAGTGGAATCGTATAATCCTGTGCATCTATGGCCCATCCTGCCCGGATATTATGTGCATTCAGATTACCTATATCTACTCCATTCGGGTGGATCCACATCTGGTAGTTACCGGGCGTTTCCAGACTGGAGGCAAAACGTATTACGTCGGGGTTCAGCTGTATTTCCTGGAAGCCATAAGTCATTCTAAGCCCTTCGTTTTGCAATGGCCTGTAATAGGTACCTAAACCATAAGGTTTCCCGCGATAGGTGCCTTCCGCGAAGAAACTTCCACCATTGTTAAAGGAGAGCGTCTTTCCGTCACCATCAATGGTTCTGTCTTCACTTAAAGAACCATTGCTGTTATAAATATTCTGGCCGGAAGCCAGTTTGAATTTCACATTGCCCAGAGTATCCGTGGTGAGCACACTGTCTTCAGTTTCGTTGTTCCTGAATTTGCTGAAGACCAGATCACTACCTGCGGTAAAAAGACCATTTACATTGCCTTTCCCGCTGATCCAATAATTACCTGTTTGAGGAGTATTATACTGATTGCTGATAAAGTTGCCTTTCAGTGCGGCGCCAAGGTTAAGCGTGTCATTATCACCGAATTTAAAAGCGCCAGTGCCAAGGTCGGTGAATTGCAAACGGCGGAACTCCGTTCTGCCACGACCTTTGTTATAAAGGAAGCCAGGCACATTCTGCGTTCTGTTTTCGATGATTAGTTCTGCGGTATCGCAAGTGTTGTAGATGCGGACACTGTCGGCGCGGATCTGATAAATTTTCTGGGCAAAGGTGGCGCTGCTGATCAACAATAACAACAGCGCACTGATCATTACTTTCATAGGACTAAAAAGGGTATTGCTTCAGTACGCGTTAAAGCTATGTATAATCCGGATTATTTTTTTCAAATTCTTCATCATGATAAATGCCCGGCAGCGGGCCGCTGCCGGGCATTTACAAAAAATGGCGTCTGATCTTTATTTTTTAAATTGCGCTTCTATCGTTTCTATCCGCTGCAAAACTTCTTCCAGCTTTGCTTTCAGCGTATCGTTCTCTTTTTTGAGCAGCCGGTTTTGTTCGTGGAGTTCCTGTAAGGCTTTCATCGTGATAGCGAGTGAGCTGTTTGTATCGAACTTGTCGTGACGTTTTGTAGCGAAGTGCCAGTCGGTACTATCGGCGATGATGCCTATACGCAGGTCTTCTGCGGGATCATCTTTATAAATAAATTGTTTGATCCGTACTTTCATCAACAATGCGAGGGCATCTTCGTTGAAGTCGGCGATATTCTTTTTGAAACTGGCTTTGGAGCCCTGAAAGAAGCCAGTAGCGTAAATACCGCCACCGGCGTCCCGTTGTGCGATGGTATTCGCCGTTCCGGTAGTAGCGGTAGCAGTGCTCACGAGATAACCATTGGCATCGGTGCCGAGCACAGTAGCATTGGTAAGTGCAGATAGTTTATATCCACTGCCATCGATCACCAAAGAACGTTGATTGCTGCCAGTGGTACCACCGAATATGGTCATCGGCATAAAGGCGCTGGCAGTTCTGTCGTAGCCCATTACAACAGCAGTAGTTGTTCCGCTAACAGCAGTTACGCCAATTTCAGCAGCCGGACCAGCCATATTAACGGCAGACCAATTACTATCGAACCATCCTTTAAAACGGCCCTGGCCCGTAGTTTCCAGCTGCCCGCTGCCGCCAAGTCGCGCTACTTGTGTTGTACCCGCATAAAATTTATAGCCTACACTGTTATTATTTACTGGTGTAGAAAACCAGGTATGGGAAGGTTCGATGCCAATGGCATAATCATTCAGGGTAGATGATATTGCAGGATACAAGATCACTTTATAGCCGGCGCTTCTGTTGTTGAAAGATGGCGGCGCCACACCCGCTGAATTAAATTGAAAGGTATTGGCAGTGATATTATTTAACAACATTGAACCGCCATCGTAGATCAGATTGCTGGGCTGCACGTTAAGCGTGCCTTTCAGCGAATTGTAATTAGGAATAAGTACAACATTACCGTTATCGCTGAGCAGGTTCACATCCCTGTTAACGGTAGATGTTTTACCAACGAAGCCGGTTCTGGTAGCACCATCTTTTTCCATGAAGGCGATATAAGAAGAATTCAGATTGCCGGTATCAGAGCCTCTGATGCGGGAAGAGGTGGCAGCAACGAAGCCGGAAGCCATATCCACTACACCACTGGAGCGTACCAGTCGTAACGGAGTACCTAAAAAATTACCGGCATTATCATACCTGTTGAAATTCAGGTTAGTGCCTTGATTATTGGCGGCCTCGCCATCAGTTTTTGTGATAGACCATCTGAGATTGGAGCCCTGTGCGCTGGTACCGTTGAAGATGTCGATATCTCTCAAAGGACCGTCCGGCGTGCCATAAATGGCGGCCCTTCCCATCACATTGGTACCACTGATCCAGGAATTACCGGTTTGTGCAGCTGTGACTTGATTTTGAATATAGTTAGTACCACCGGATGCAGGTGCGAACAATGCCGTATTGTTTATGAGATCGCCGTTAGCATCTGTTCCCAACACATTTACATTTCCGAACTTACCATTTGGTCCTTCCAGCCTGATGTTGGTGGACCTGATCCTGATCCTGTTCATGAAGGCTGCGCCCACTCTCGGCCCCAGTACCATACTGCCGGAATCCGGCGCATCCACCCAGAGCCGTTTTCCGGGGCCTGGCCAGGCTGTCAACGTTGCATCCAGGTTATCACTGTACAACGCGAATCCCTGCTGCAGGTCCATGAGCATATTGGCTCCGCTCAGTGTTTTATTGAAAATAATATTATTGTTACCTGTGCTGTTACTGTTAGCAAGTGTTGTGGCTAGCCCGATATTCGATGCCGCTGCACCAATATCTCCCGGCGTAAGTGTACGTGTAGTCATGGCCGTTATATGTCCGGCATTATTGGTCGTAAGGCCGGCAAGTACGTTAGCGCCGGTAAGCGCCGGTGTGAAAGCCATACCAGCCGGGTGATTGCCGGCATGCCATACATTGCTGCCGTTGTAGATCATACGGTCGCGCCCCAGCGACAACACGTCCAGCTTGCCTGGCCCCGCAATGGCATTACTGCGGAATATCCAGCCCTCGTTGTCGTTGTCGGCAGATTCGAAGATCATATTACCAGGAGGAGTGTCTTGCGCTGATTCTACAAATATCTTCCAGTAATCTGTATTGTAATACCAGGCCAACCCATTGGATGGGTTGCCTGAAGCGCTGTTGAAACGGATCTCTTTGGTGGTGGTATTACCACGCGATATCACACTTTCCAATGTTTCGGCATACAAAGGTGCAGGCACTGCGTAGACGATACCATTTTTCACATAAGCAATACTGTCGCCTTTACGATAGATGGTATCTATTGAAGCGCTCTTCATAGCGCTGATATCAAGCGTATCCTGGCCTGTGATAGCAATTTTGCTGTTACCGATCTGTTGCAAACGGATCTTTCTGAACTCTGTACGGCCTTTACCTTTATTGAAAAGATAGCCACTTACATTTTGCGTCCTGTTTTCGAGGATCAGTTCCGCTGTATCACAAGTATTGTAGATACGTACAGTATCCGCCTTGATCTGATAAACTTTCTGCGCGTGCGCTACAATAGTTAACAAAAGAAAAAAAAGAAAAATAGGTGATGCTTTCATCAGGTACCAGGGATAAAAATTTCATTACAATATAGGTTACTACTGCTATGCAGATGGGTATGATCATGCATTTTCCTGTTCTCTACAGGCAACTCAAAGCTAAGTATTATTTCGTTTTATTTTCAGGTGAAATGCCACATGATTACTTCCCCGCGCTGCTATCAGGTTTACGGCCTTTCTCCTGCTGGTATTGCTCGAATGTTTGCTTGATGTACAACAGCAGGTCGTACTCCGATGCATTGTTGAGGAATTGGTAACCGGGACGGTACCGGTACATAAATGAATCCAGCTCGGGGCTCTCGAGCTTGGTCATTTTGGCTACTATTTCGGGGGAATAACGGTAATCAATATACTTTTCTTTTTCCCAGTAAAGGAGCTGTTCGTGAAACTGCTCTTTACGTTTGCGCACTTTGCTGGGTACCAGGTACGACAATGCCGTGATAGGGTTGGCAGGTAACGTTTTCAATACATCCATCGCGCCAGGTTTGCGGTAGTTGAAGTAACGGCCGTATTCATCGCGCATCGCCAGTGAATCTGAACGGTGGTTGCGGGCTTTCACATTCACGCCCTGCAAATCAAACAAGCGCTTCTGAAGATAAATATCCATCGATGCCGACATACCCGGCGTAATGATCTGTTTTTGTGCATAACTAAGCATGGAAAACTCCAATGTATCACCTGGCATCGACATAATGAAGTAATGCCCGCTCTCATTACTGAGCGTGCCCGTCATCGTCCTCTTATTGACAATTGAAACAAAAGGTAATCCTGCCTTAGTGTCCTGATCCGCTACCATACCAGACATGCGCACCTGTGCAACAGTATCCTGCAGGTTAATGAAAAAGAATAAAAACAGTGCTCCGATATATACAGCTAAACGAATCATGAATATTGTAAATCAGTCAAATTTAAACTTCCGCCCGCTAATGAAAAGTTAAAATAGCGGCTACTGGCTGTTTAGCAAACAACGTTCCGACTTGCCACGGCCGCAAAAATATTAATAATCAGCCGTATAAGTATCCTCCTAATCCATATTATTAAGTAATTTTACCATTCACATCCTTGATATGTCACAAAAGATCATATTCGCCACACAACATTATCAATATCTTAAAGACAGGCTCCTGGCCTTATCTGTGCCACAATGGGAAAATGGTGAACTCGATATCCGCGATTTTCCGGATGGCGAACATTATCACCGCATCCTCACCCACGTTGGCAATCGCGATGTAGTGCTGCTCGGCGGAACGATCGACGACAAAGAAACATTGGAGCTCTACGACCTCGCCAGTGGCTGCATTCAGCTCGGCGCCTGCTCCGTCACCATCGTAATACCCTACTTCGGTTACTCTACCATGGAGCGTGCAGTAAAATACGGCGAGATCGTAAAAGCCAAAACCCGCGCGGTACTGTTCTCTTCACTGCCATCCACTTCGCAAGGCAACAAGATCGTGATGATCGACCTGCATGTAGATGGTATCACCCATTACTTTGAAAGCGCAGTCAGACCCATACACCTGTATGCAAAAGATTTTGTGAAAGATGCTGCCATGCAGCTCGCCAATGGCCGCCCATTCGTGCTCGCCAGCACCGACGCCGGCCGCGCCAAATGGGTAGAATCTCTCGCCAACGATCTGCACGTACCCGCCGCATTCGTATTCAAACGCCGCCTCTCCGGAGAAGAAACCGCCATCACCGCCATCAACGCCGACGTTAAAGACCAGACCGTCATCATCTACGACGATATGATCCGCACCGGTGGCTCACTCATACATGCTGCCGAAGCCTACCGCAATGCCGGCGCACGCGATATATTCGTTATCACCACCCACGGCATTTTCGCCGGCAAAGGATTTGAAAGGATTAAAAAATCTGGACTCATCAAAAAAATGATCTGCACAGATACACACCCCAACGCACTCACCATCCATGATGGTATGCTGGAAGTGAAATCTGTCGATCAACTTATCTTGAACTATTTCGAAGGACTGCAATTCAGTTAAAATTTTGCACGCAATAAAAAACCAATCGACACATGCTCAATTTTCGTATGATCGAATACGGTAGTTGCGATTACCACGACATGGTAGCGCTGCGCGATACTGTATTGCGAAAACCCCTGGGACTCACATTCTCCAAAGAATACCTGCAACAAGAGATCAACGACATACTGATCGGAGGCTTTATTACCACACCGGAAGAAACATTCCTGGCAGGCTGCTGCATCCTCAGCCCTGTGGATGAAGATACCCTGCAACTCAGGCAGATGGCCGTTTCACCACGGCTGCAAGGCCAGGGCATCGGAAGTGAAATCATCACCTTTGCCGAACAACAAGCCATCAACAACGGCTTCAACATCCTCATGATGCATGCCCGCAAAGAAGCCACCGGCTTCTATCTCAAACTAGGATACCAAATCTGTGGAGATGAATTTACAGAAGTGGGAATACCGCACTACGAAATGAGGAAAAATCTGGAATAACACTTTTTTTTGCCCGGAACCCCATTGTACAAAGCGTTTTGATTGTATTGTTATATGATATGTATCCGTATAACAAGAAACAGTCAGGACGACTTACGGTCAAAAAATTTATAACCAAATCTCAGTAAGATAATGAGAAGCCATGTACTAGCCTTGTCGGGGCTGTGCTATGCCTTTTTCTGCTATACCTCCAGCAGCGCATACACAATCCCCCGCGGGTACCTGTTGAGCCGGCAACAGCAAGACACCACCACCCCCGTGGTTGTTAAACCTGCTGCCGACACTACGCCAAAAGCAAAACAGGATACCACAAAAAAACCTGATGCTGATACTGTAAAGAATGGCGTCATCCAGCCACCAGACGATACTACTATCAGAAAAGAGATCGGAAAATTTCCACTCACAGGTACTGTGAAAGATGATAAAGGCACCCCCATACCCGGCGCCACCGTCAGAAATAAAACCACCGGCGTGATCGGCCAGTCCGATCCCGAAGGCAGCTTCACTATCAAAGCAGGCATCAATGATGAGATCGTCGTAAGCGCGCCCACCTTCGGCGAACAACTCATCAAAATCGCCAAACGCGCGCCTGTCAACGTACAACTTACTCCTTCCAACGCTACCAAAAAAGTATTGTCGGAAGTAGTTGTTACCGCACTCGGTATCAAAAGGAATCCGCGCGCAGTAGGTTACGCCATGCAGGAAGTAAGCGGCAGCGCCGTACAGGAAGCAAAAGAAGTGAACTTCGTCAACGCATTGAGCGGAAAAGTGCCCGGCCTGCAAGTCAATACCAATACAGGTTCCATGGGCGGTTCTTCCAAGATCACTATCCGCGGTGTGAAATCTATCCTCGGTGATAACAACGCTTTCATCGTAGTAGATGGCGTTCCCATCGTCAACAATAACACCAACCAGTACGGACAACTGAATGGTGGCGGCGGTTACGACTTCGGTAGCCCGCTGCAGGATATCAACCCGGAAGATATCGAAAACATCTCCGTGCTGAAAGGCGCCGCCGCCACTGCATTGTACGGCAGCCGCGGCGCTAATGGCGTACTGCTCATCTCCACCAAAAAACGTCCCGACCAGGAAAAAGGTATCGGCGTAACTTACAGCCTCAATGCCCAGATAGATCAGGTATATGTACTGCCTAAATACCAGAACCAATACGGCGGCGGCGCTAATGGCAAGTTCGATACGCTCTACTATAATCAACATCCAGAAGGATTCCTCAACGCACAAAGCGGCGCTTATGACGATAACAACGGTAAAGGCCGTTACGATCTCCTGCCGCAATATTATGAAGACGCCTCCTGGGGACCCAAGCTGGACGGGCGTTTGGTAAGGCCTTACTGGTCATGGGATAAAAACAAAAACAACCCTTACTTCGGTAAAACAACACCTTGGGTAGCACAACCCAATAATGTCAAAGATTTTTATAGAACAGGATTTACACTTACCAACAACATCGCGATGAGCGGCAACAATGATAAAGGCGGCTTCCGCCTGTCGTATGGTAACATGAGCCAAAGCTTCATCCTGCCTAACTCTTCGCTGCATCGTAATAATCTCTCCTTCAACGGTAACTATAAACTGGCGAAAGGCCTCACCGCCGTTGCAGCCATGAACTACAGCGCGCTCGCCGCCAAAGCAAGGCCAGGCACCGGTTTCACAGGCCCTAATCCTACCTTGCAATTCACCATGTATGGCCAGCGCCAACTGGATAACGAGATGGAGAAAAGATATCAATACGCCGATGGATCACAGATAACCTGGAACCGCAAATCCTGGAACGATCCTACACCGGCATCATCCAACGGCCCATACTGGAACCGTTACAAAGACTATGAAACAGATAGCCGCAACCGCCTCTTCGGCTTCGCCGGCCTCGATCTCGAAGCCACCAAATGGCTCTCCTTCAGCGGTCGCGTATACATGGATGATTATAATACTTTGGAAGAAGAAAGAACAGCAAAAGATTATTTCGTAGGACTTTACACCAAGCGTATCCGCACTTCCAGGGAAATGAACTACGAGCTCACCGCCAACATCAGGAAGGAACTGGGCAAAGACTTCTTGCTCAGCGCCACTGCCGGCGGCAACATCATGCACCGCAAATGGACCGTTACCGGCGGTAGCACCGTAGGTGGCCTCATCATCCCGGATGTATATAATCTCAACAACTCGGTATCTCCTGCACAACCGATCGATGAATACTACGAAAAACAGATCAACTCCGCCTTCGCCACCGCCAACCTCGGTTTCAGGAACATGCTGTTCCTCGACCTCACCGGCCGCAGTGATTGGAGCTCCACATTGAAGAAAGGGAATAACCAATACTTCTATCCATCCGCATCATTGTCGTTCGTATTCTCCGATCTGTTGAAAGACTGGAAATGGCTCTCCTTCGGTAAACTGAGAGGTAGCGTGGCCGCCGTAGGTAACGATGCCGATCCATACCGCATCTACGATTCATACGCATTCGTACCGCCTTTCGGCAACAACCCGATATCACAGTTCTCTCCTGTCAAATTCAACCAGGACCTCAAACCGGAGCGCACCACGGAATATGAGGCAGGCGTTGAACTGAAATTCCTCGATAACCACATCGGTGTGGACTTCACCTTCTACAACCGTACCACTAAAGATCAGATCATCACCCTGCAAATACCCGCTGCCACAGGCTTTACCGGCACTTATGTAAACGGCGGCAGTGTACAGAACCGCGGTATAGAAGTAGGCCTGAACCTCAATCCCATACGCCTGAAAAATGGCTTCCGGTGGGATATCAACGCTAACGTGGCCCGCAACCGCAACAAACTGCTGAACATGGATATCGCGCAGTACAATACCTCGCTGCCCATGCTCGTGATCGGCACCGACCGCCGTACCCAGAAAGTGTCTGTGGTAGCGAAAGTAGGCGAAGCGCTCGGCACCATCATGGGTACAGACTATGTGTATGATGATAAAGGCAACCGCAAAGTAGATGCAAAAGGTTTCTATCAGGTGAGTGAAGTTAAACCTATCGGTAACGCCTATCCGGATTATGTAGGCGGTATCACCAACACCTTCACCTGGAAAGGCATCTATCTTTCTGCACTCATCGATTTCCAACACGGCGGTAACTTTTTCTCTTACACCAATCTGTATGGCGAAAAGTCCGGCCTGCTGGAAAGCACGGTGGCCAACGGTATCCGCGAAAAAGGTATCGTTGTTCCCGGCGTAACAGATGATGGTCATCAAAACACAACGGTCATCTCTGCCAAAGACCATTTCAATTTCAATGGGGGTAATGTGATCAGTAAAGCTAATCTGTATGATGCGAGCTATGTTTATTTGAGAGAAGCCAAGATCGGTTATAACCTGCCGGAGTCCTGGTATAAAAAGATCAAAGCCCAGGGCGCCCGTCTGTCGCTCTACGGACGTAACCTCTGGCTGATCCATTCCAACGCACCCAATGTGGATCCGTCCAACATCATCAATTCCTCTTCCAATATCCAGGGGATTGAAGGCGGCGCCTTGCCATCTCTCCGGTCTTATGGCGTTAACCTCAATGTATCATTCTAAAATTTGAAGATGATGAAAAGTATGTTGAAATATAGCAGCACCCTACTCTTACTGGCGCTCCTGGCTATCGCCGGCTGTAAAAAGTTCGACGATATGAACCGCGACCCTACCAAACCTACTACTGCGCAACCGGCGTACCTGCTTACCGGTGCGCAGAAAGCCACCATGGACCTGCTTTACAGCGGATTACAAAATGGCTACATTGCGATGGAATTTGCACAATACTGGACCGGCAACTCCCGCACCAACGATGCGCAATACCAGCTGGACGAAGGAAACAACGCCACGCTCTGGAATAACCTGTACAGCATCGCGCTGCACGACCTCGACGAGCTGGTGAAACAGAACGATGCCAAAGCTGATAAATCCGGCGTTGCCAACCAGAATGCCATCGCCAAGATCATGAAAGCATGGATATTCCAGATACTGGCAGATACCTACGGCAACGTGCCCTACTCCGATGCATTCAAGGCAAGCACCAACATCACGCCCAAATATGATGATGCACAAACTATCTACAAATCCCTGATAGATACTGTGCAGGCGCAGATCGCCGTACTGGACTCTTCGCAGGCGGGCTTCAATAGTGGTGATATCATCTACAATGGAGATGTGATGAAATGGAAGAAACTCGCGCATTCCCTGTTGCTGCGTTTCGCTATCCGCATGGCCGATGCCGATAAAGCCACCGCCCAGCGCATCATTGAAGCGCATTACAAAGATGCCTTCAGCAGTAATCTCGACAATGCAGATTTCAAATACCAGGAAACAGCGCCCAATAAATTCCCGTTCAATGAATCGGAACGCGCCATCAGCGATTTCTTTGTCAGTTCCACACTGGTGGATTACATGAAAAGCGTGAGCGACCCGCGCCTGCCCATCTATTGCCGGCCCGCGCCTGCAACGGATACCATCAAAGGCATGCCTTATGGCTCTTCCAACTCAGATCCTAACCGTTTGTCGCCGGATCATTATTCCTATCCCGGCAAACAGATCTACAGCGCCACAATGCCCGGCACGCTCATGAGTTATGCAGAAGTGGAGTTTATCCTGTCAGAAGCGGCAGCACGCGGCTTTGCCGTAGGCGATGCCGCCAC
Source organism: Chitinophaga vietnamensis (assembly GCF_902167635.1). Taxonomy (GTDB): domain Bacteria; phylum Bacteroidota; class Bacteroidia; order Chitinophagales; family Chitinophagaceae; genus Chitinophaga; species Chitinophaga vietnamensis. Next base: position 49,721 of record NZ_CABHMS010000001.1, on the reverse strand, counting down.
GCATTATCAGAATGGCGTCACCGCCTCTATCAACTACTGGCGTATACTTACCAACAACACAGATATTACAGACCATACAATTCAGGCCTATCTTACACGCGTGCCGTACGATGCGGCCGACTGGAGGAATGTTATCGGTACACAAAAATGGTTGGCCCTGTATCCACAGGGCTTTCAGGCCTGGTTTGAAAGAACAAGGCTGCACTTTGCACGCCCTGGCGGCCAGCCGCTGTTCATAGCGCCGGTATCAGGCTCTGTGGATCCCAGCGTCAGCTTTGTGCCGTACCGACTCACTTATCCTCAATCAGAACAAACACAGAACCAGGCTAATTACAATGCCGCTTCTTCCGCTATCGGCGGAGATAAGAAAGGCACCAAGCTGTGGTACAATAAATTTTAACAAACCAGCAACCATCGCTAAACAACAATCAACAGGCGCCCGAGATCAGCCACCAAAGCTGGTCCGGGCGCTTCCCTTTTACGGGGGTGCTGCTTGCGGCCAGCGCCGGCCTCTTCTTCAATCGCCCGTAAAACCCTATATTTAACCCAACCTATATTTTGCGACTATATGAGGAAAGCATTGTTCTTACTGGCATTCGTGTGCATAGCGCGAACGGCGGCAGCACAGGATATGTCACACATCTACCAACATTGGTACACCTATTTCGGTACCGTAAAGCTCCCGAATAACAAGTGGAGCGTTCCATTCGATATCCAGCTGCGGCTCAGGGATGGCATCAGCGGTAAGGGCCAGCTGCTTATGCGCGGCGGCCTGCAATATTCGGTCAACAAACAACATCACCTGTTACTGGGTTACGCCTATGTGCCCACCTACAGTGCCCCGGTGAATGCCTGGTTGCCGGAGCAACGCATCTTTGAACAGTACATCTACCGCGCGCCCAAACTGGATATGACGCATCGCTTCCGGCTGGAACAGCGCTGGGTGGCGCAGCCCAATGCAAGCGGCCCGCACATGCCCGTCAATGACTGGAAATACGGCAACCGCCTGCGTTATTTCAATCGCACGCAACTGGCCATCAAACACAAAAAAGCGCCCACGCCATTCTATGTAGCATTACAGGATGAGATCTTCCTGAACCTCTGGGGCAACCAGATCAGCAACCTGCTCTTCGATCAGAATCGCTTCCTCCTGGCCGCCGGCTATCAGTTCAATAGCAACCTGAAAGCCGATATCGGTTATATGAACCAGTTGGTGCAGGCAAACAGCGGCGCCAGGACAATGAATCATATCCTGCATTTTGCTGTATTTCAAACTTTGCAACTGTAATTATTTGTAATTGGAAACTTTCGTTTTCAGCAGCGACGCGAAATGATTGTAGGCCTCTTCCGATTGAAAAGCACTGGTGGGGATAAGAAAGAAAGTTTTTTTGTCGCGGTACAGGAAGAAGAACTTTTTTGTTTCCACCACCCTGGAAAAATTATTCCAGCCGATGGAACGTGGGTGGTTGCTGGACCGGGTAGAGATCAGCAGGCCTTCATCAGAATATTTGAGATGGATATCGTCTTTGAAAGTAGCGGCTTTGTTGTAGATAGAGATGGGCAGGAGGAACCAGAATACCCATCCCAGTAGCAGTACCATGGCGGTTACGCCGGCCAAGGCGCCGGGAGTAACCAGCTTGAAAACGAAGCCCGCCAATGTGGCCAGTAAAAAGATGATCAGTGTGTTACGGAAAACCTTTATCTCACCCCGGTGCATAAAATGGTAGCGCAATGCATACAGCACCTCATTCTTATCGTAACTGAACTCTAATTGCATTCCGGCCTGGCAAAGTAGTTTTTATCTGTTTACAGAAATTGACAATGGATTCTCCATTTCGTCGCGTACAGTAACTGGCGCATTATTTTTCCGGGAGCGTTTTACATTGCTCAGATCGTCTTCGCTGAAGCCCGGGAAATTCTTTTTGATAAACAAAAAGTATTGTTGCAAAGTCTTGGGATCCACTTTGAACGGGAATACCAATTCCTTACCGCTTCCTTTCAAGAAGTCGTTATTATTGATCTTGTTTTCGTTCTGCAGATACCATTTGTAGAGGTCCACGATCGCATTTTCCAACTCACATTGATCCACTTTCTCCGTGTTTTCAACGCGGGGGAATAACAGCACATATTCTTCCAGTCGGAGCGGTTTAGTACTATTGTTTGCGGCCGGAGGTTTCGGATTATTGCGGTTGTCGTTGTTATCGCCGTTCTTGCCTCCTCCGTTATTATCCCCGAATTTAAACCCAGTGTTGGCATTTGCTGATGCGGCTGCGGCCAAAACTACCAACAGCAGAAACAACAGCTTTTTCATAAGGCTTAAAATTTTCGAGTTTAAAAATACAAATTATATTTCGAGTTTTCTAATAAAGGCAAAAAATGCGTAAAAACCCGCAAAAAAACAAAAGCAATGGGCGAACCATTGCTTTCGAGAGTCATTTACAGTGCATGATGAGTCATGCGGTGTAGGAATATTTGGTTTTTCATAGGACAGTAACCATAATAAAAATTAATACAATAACAAATATAATAAAATTATATCATGACGAAGGGAAAATGGCAAATATTAATATAAATCAAATACTTGAGGCAGAAATTAAATATAAATTAAAAAAAGACGCTTTTTTCGCAGATTAACTAAATATCCCAGCATCGGCTAGGCTATTTGGAACAATTGAAGGAGAAACTCATCTGGTAGAAAGACCTGTTTAACAGGCCGTCGGGAGAGAAAAAAATGAAGGGTTCTTAAAAAAAGTAAGGGCGCCTAGAAAAGCGCCCTCAATTTGTTACTATCCTATGAAAACCCTATTTGAATACAAAGGTAAGTGCATGTTATTTTTCTTTGAAATTTTAAAGGCACAATAACATATCATTAACAAGAGTTGCAACGCTCAATCAGCTACAACCCATGCTGTTGCCGCAATTGAGGCATTTGTAACAAGTGCCGGAACGAACCGTGATATGCCCGCAAACACTACAAGCCGGCGCATCACTTTGCATACTCCGCATATAGTCCTGCGTACTGTTCTCCTGTCCCTGTGCCGCTGCCATGGCCTGTTTCGCCGGCTTCGGAGCGGCCTGCTGCCCGCTGCCCGGATAAGTAACACGCACACTCGATAAGGAAGGCGCCTGTTCGTCGTCCTCTTCATCCTCTCCCGTATTGCCCGGCGCATCCAGCAGATGCACAAGATCAGTACGGCCCAGATACTCATATCCTAACACACGGAAAATATAATCGATCAGCGAAGTGGCCGATTTGATATTCGGATGATCCACCATACCCGCCGGCTCAAAACGTGTAAACACAAACTTGTCCACAAATTCTTCCAGCGGCACCCCATACTGCAATCCCACAGAAACAGCGATGGCAAAGCAGTTCATCAAACTGCGCAAGGTAGAACCTTCCTTCGCCAGGTCAATGAAGATCTCACCCAGCGTACCATCATTGTACTCTCCGGTACGCAGGAAGATAGCTTGTCCGCCCACCTTGGCCTTCTGCGTAAAACCACCCCGCTTCGAAGGCAGCGTCTTACGCTCTACAATGCGCGACAGCAGCCGCTTTAGCGTAGTGTCCTTGCTGGCCAGCATACGCTTGTTCACCTCTTCCAGCAACTCTTCGATGGTGAGCTGGTCAAGGTCCATGATCTGCGCCTGTTCAGCCACCGGAGCAGCCTCGCTCTTTTTCTTCTTGTCGCTTTTGTTACTGAGCGGCTGGCTTAACTTGCTGCCATCGCGGTACAATGCGCAAGCCTTGAGGCCCAGCTCCCAGCTCATCTTGTAGGCGTCTGCAATTTCTTCTACCGCCGCTTCATTAGGCAGATTGATCGTTTTTGAAATGGCGCCCGAAATAAACGGCTGCGTAGCGGCCATCATCCGGATATGCCCGTGTGGATGGATATAACGCTCGCCATGCTTGCCGCATTTGTTAGCGCAATCAAATACGGGCAGGTGCGCTTCTTTCAGATAAGGCGCCCCTTCTACAGTCATGGTGCCACACACGTAATCATTCGCGGCATCTATCTGCTCATCGCTGAAGCCCAGTTCATGCAGCAGGCTGAACTCCATGCTGAAATATTGTTCCGGCTTGAATCCCAGCCTTTGCAGGCATTCTTCGCCCAGCGTGTATACGTTGAAAACAAAAGAAATGTCGAAGGAAGATACCACTGCCGCATCCAGTTTTTTCAGCTCTTCTCCGATAAAGCCTTTCTCACTCAAGGATTGCTGGTTGATATACGGCGCACCGGCGAAACTGCCGGTACCTTTGGCATAATCCACGATTGCCTTGATCTCGTTGGGCTTGTATCCCAGGTTGTGCAAGGCCACAGGTATCGATTGGTTAATGATCTTGAAATAACCGCCGCCGGATAATTTTTTAAACTTCACCAGTGCGAAATCAGGTTCCACACCGGTTGTATCACAATCCATCACCAGGCCAATCGTGCCGGTAGGCGCGATCACCGTGGCCTGCGCATTGCGGTAGCCGTGGATCTCGCCCAGTTTCACCGCTTCGTCCCAGGCCTTGGTAGCGGCCTTGAGCAGGTAGTCGGGGCAGTAGCGTGCATTGATGCCCTGGGGCCGTATTTCAAGGCCCTCATAGGCCTCTATGGCATCGTAGGCGGCCGCGCGGTGGTTGCGCATCACCCGTAGCATATCTTCCCGGTTAGGCGCATATTGCGGAAAGGCGCCCAGGTGGGCCGCCATCTCAGCGGATGTTTTATAAGCTACGCCGGTCATAATAGCGGTAATAGCGCCTGCAATGCCACGTGCTTCCTCGCTGTCGTAAGCAATACCGCTCACCATCAGCATAGAGCCGAGATTGGCGAATCCCAGTCCCAGGGTGCGATATTCGTAACTGAGCTGGGCTACCTCTTTCGACGGGAACTGGGCCATCAGCACGGATATTTCAAGTACGGTGGTCCACAGTCTTACGGTATATTCAAAGCCGGGTACATCGAAATGGTTCTGCGCTTCATCAAAGAAGCGGCGCAGGTTCACAGAAGCGAGGTTACAGGCGGTATTGTCGAGGAACATATATTCCGAACAAGGGTTGGATGCATTGATCCGGCCACCCTGCGGGCAGGTATGCCACTCGTTGATCGTTGTATCGTATTGTGTGCCGGGATCGGCGCAGCGCCAGGCGGCATAGGATATCTGGTCCCAAAGGTCTTTGGCCTTTATCGTTTTCATGGTTTTGCCGCTGGTACGGGCTTTCAGCTCCCAATCGCCATCTTCAGCCAGGCGGTGGAAGAAGCTGTTCGGTATTCGAACGGAGTTATTGGAGTTCTGGCCGGATACTGTACGGTAGGCTTCTCCTTCATAATCGGAGGAGTAGCCAGCTGCGATGAGGGCAGCCACTTTTTTCTCTTCTTCTACTTTCCAGTTAATGAAATCCAGCACTTCCGGGTGATCGAGGTCCAGGCATACCATTTTGGCGGCGCGACGGGTGGTGCCGCCGGATTTGATGGCGCCGGCGGCGCGGTCGCCAATCTTCAGAAAGCTCATCAGGCCGCTGGAAGTGCCGCCACCACTGAGTTTCTCGCCTTCGCCACGGATATGGGAAAAGTTAGTGCCCACCCCTGAACCGTATTTGAAGATGCGCGCCTCTCTCATCCAAAGGTCCATAATGCCGCCATCATTCACCAGATCGTCCTCCACACTGAGGATAAAACACGCATGTGGCTGCGGCCGTTCATAGGCGGAAGTAGACTTCTCCAATTTGCCGGTGCTTTGCTCTACATAGTAGTGCCCTTGCGGTTTTCCTTTGATACCGTAGCTTTCGTAGAGGCCGGTATTGAACCATTGTGGCGAGTTGGGAACACAGGCCTGGTTCAACATACTAAAGGTTAATTCTTCATAAAATATTTGTGCATCTTTCTCTGAAGCAAAATATCCATACCGCTCTCCCCATGCGCGCCAGCAATTGGCCATTCGGTGCACGACCTGCTTTACCGAGGTTTCGCGCCCGGTGCTGCCGTCTGGCTGTGGCACGCCGGCCTTACGGAAATATTTCTGGGCCAGGATGTCTGTCGCGATCTGCGACCAGCCCCTTGGCACTTCTACATTGTTCATCTCGAAAACAATATCTCCCCCCGGGTTCCGGATCACAGAAGAGCGTAAATCATACTCGAACTGCTCATATGGGCTCACTCCTTCTTTGGTGAAATGGCGGGAAAAGGAGAGGCCCTCCTTTGTGGTGACTTGATTTTTCATGCCCTTGATTTTTCTTAGGATTAGACAATTATGAAGACTTATAGTTACTGTGGGTGCTACTAAAATAATTTTTTAAATGCGGAGATAACTGCATTTATTATGCACAGTTTGTGGATAATTGCACAAACAGTTTTACCTGGGAGTTGTTATAAGATAAATTGAAAAATGGTAAAAAATTCGGCTTAAAATTTGTCGTAGGAGAAGCACTTCATAAACTTACATATAATAGGATAAGTATCATACCCCTCATGAATAAAAAATGAATTGTATGCATATTTACATAGCAATGTAGGTTATTAACAAAAATATTATACTTTTGCGACAACCGGAACAATGCGCTATTGATGTACAATAAAATATACACTTCGTTCATCGAAAGAAAGGCTAGGAAGGAAAAGGCATTCGCGGTTTTGATTGATCCCGATAAGGTAACCCCTGCCGGCATCATAGAACTAGCTGCAAAATGTACTGCCGCCAAAGTGGATTACATATTCCTTGGCGGTAGCCTTGTTATTACTGATCACCTGGATGAATGTGTACAGCAGCTGAAGGCCAGCTGTGATATTCCGGTGATCCTCTTCCCTGGAAGCCCTTCCCAGGTATCGCGTTACGCTGATGCCCTGTTATATCTTTCCATGATTTCCGGCAGGAATCCTGAATTGCTGATCGGCCAGCACGTTGTTTCCGCAGCAGCGGTAAAGAAGAGCGGGCTGGAAGTGATTTCCACTGGTTATATGGTGATTGACGGCGGCGCGCCTACCACTGTTTCTTATATCAGCAATGCTACGCCCATTCCGTCTGATAAAGCGGATATTGCGATGTGCACAGCCATGGCAGGAGAGATGCTGGGCATGAAAGTGATTTATATGGATGCCGGCAGCGGCGCCCGTATCCCCATCACAGAAGCCATGATCAGCAAGGTAGCCAGCCAGGTGGAAGTGCCTATCATTGTGGGGGGAGGCATCCGCGACGCGGAAAAAGCCTACCTCAATTGCAAGGCCGGCGCTGATATCATCGTAGTGGGCAACGCCATCGAAAATGATCTGTCGCTCATCAAAGAGCTGGCAGACGCCGTACACTCCGCACCGGTGACCGCCTAACGGTTACGTATATACGAGATTGAATACCTTAAATAAAGACGGGCCGGCAGATCGCCGGCCCTGATTTCTTTTAGCAATACTGGCAACAAATACACTGAAGGGAATGATCAGAGACTCATCATCTCTTTAAATTTCACGGCCTGACGGCGGCTTACCTCTATCTTCTCACCTCCGCGCATCTCCAGTAATAATCCACCATTGAAATAGGTGTCTATCTTTTCGATCATCCGCAGATTCACGATGTGCTTGCGGTTGGCGCGGAAGAAAACCCGCTCGTCCAGGCGCTCTTCGAGCGCATTGAGCGATTTCAGGATCAGCGGCTTGTTGGCCTCGAAATACACGCGCGCATAGTTACCCACACTCTCGAAGAGGCGGATCTCCTGCAGCTTTACAAACCAGCAGCGGTCGCCATCTTTCACAAACACCTGGTCATTTTCAGACAGGAGTGCGCGGATACCGCCGGCAGCCGCCAAACGGTCTTTCTCGTCCTGCTGGTGCAGCTTGTGGATCGCATCTGCCAGCCGTTTCGGCTCTACAGGCTTCAAAAGATAATCCAGCGCATTGTATTCGAACGCCTTCAGCGCATACTCGTCGTATGCTGTGGTAAAGATGACCTGTGGCGTCTTTTCCAGTTCCGCCAGCAAATCAAAGCCGGTCTTGTCCGGCATCTGGATGTCAAGAAACAGCAAATCGGGATGCAGCGTTTCGATCTTTTCTATACCATCCTTCGCGTTCACGGCTTCTCCTACCACCACTATTTCCGGGTGATCTGCCAGCAATTTTTTTAATTCACTTCTGGCCAGACGTTCATCATCTATTATCAATGCTTTTTTCATTGGCAATATGAAGTTTGGTTGATGATTAATTTATTTGTTTAATAAAAAATAGTGCCATGGCCTGTTTCAGACCACAGCGGTTTCCGTTTTAACAAGTGAAAATCATAACAACGGCATCAGCACCCTGGCCTCTACCGTATGCTCATCTTTATTCCATATCTCAAAAGAGGCCCTGTTACCAAACAAGAGACTCAGTCGTTGCCGCGTACTCTGCAATCCAAAACCATGGCCATTGAGATGGTTGCCTGTGATCTGACCTGTGTTTTCAATCGTGATCTCATGCTGCGTACCATTCAACCTCGATGCAATATATACCGTGCCGCCATTCACCACCCGCGAAATACCATGTTTGATGGCGTTTTCCACGAGCGTTTGCAGCATCATAGGCGGCACCTGCAATTCCAGGGTATCCGGATCGATCTCATACTTTACTATCAAACGTTCTTCGAAGCGGATATGTTCCAGTGCAAGGTAGTCCTTTACAATATTCAACTCGTTTTCCAGGCTCACCGTTTCCACCTTCTCCGCCGCCATCGAGCTTCTGAGGATGTTAGACAACTCAGTGATAGCGGTACGGGCGCGTTGCGGATTCTCATCTACCAGCGCACGGATACTGTTGAGCGCATTGAAGATAAAATGCGGGTTCAGCTGTGCCTTGATGGTCTTGAGTTCCAGCTCCTTCACAGTGGTTTCCAGCTTCAGGCGGTCTACCTGTGAACTACGGTTACGCTCAATATAATGCCATATGAAATAGATCAGCCACCAGATGGCGGTGATCACGACAGAAGAGATGAGCCCCAACATCGGTGGCGCCATAAAACGCCGGAAATCCAGGAATATGGTGGTGAGCGCAAAATAGTAGCCGGCATAGAGAACGGCGCCGCTGCTCAGTATCAGCCCGAAAAACAGCAATACCTGCTTTTCGAAACTGTAGTATACCCAATTGAACCGGTTAACCAGGTTGCGGAATATGTGGGTAGACACCAGCCCGAAAGCAATGAACATGGCCATGCTGATATAGTGGAATGCCCCCGGAGCCTTGTTACTAAATGTAAAAGCAAAGAAGGTATTTATCACAAAATATGCTGACCACCCCAGTATCTGACACCCCCAATATTTGGATATTTGTTTAAACATCAAATCAAATTAGTAAACTTCCCCTATATACCAAAAATACCGTATGAGTGTCCCGGATGGAACCTAATTGTTATAAATGGCGCATATGGCGGCTGACTGGCGATTGTTATATGGGAAGAATGATGTAAATAAGAAGGATATTCAGTAAATTTACCTGACAGGACGATAACCATAAGGACCACGGATCGATGAGGACCCATTAATTATCCATTCTCCGGTTAAAGACAGATTTTTACGTATTTTTGTTCCTTACAATAAACCCTGAGCCATATTATGAACATAACGGCCGGTCAACTGTTGAGCCAAATCGAGTATCCTGCTGATCTGCGAAAGCTAAGCAAAGAACAGCTTCACCAGGTGTGTGAAGAGTTACGTCAGTACATTATTGACGTTGTGAGCGTGCATGGCGGCCACTTTGCTGCCAGCCTGGGCGTAGTGGAACTCACAGTGGCACTGCACTATGTATTCAATACCCCTTATGATCAGCTGGTATGGGACGTAGGCCATCAGGCCTATGGCCACAAGATCCTCACCGGCAGGCGCGAGGCCTTTCCTACCAACAGGAAATACAAGGGGCTCAGCGGCTTTCCCAAAAGAGAAGAAAGTGAATACGACACCTTCGGCGTAGGACACTCGTCTACCTCTATCTCCGCCGCACTGGGCATGGCCATGGCCTCCCACTACAAAGGAGAGTTTGATCGCCAGCATATCGCGGTGATCGGCGACGGCGCCATGACGGCCGGTATGGCCTTCGAAGCCCTCAACCACGCCGGCGTAGCCAATGCCAACGTGCTCATCATCCTGAACGACAACTGCATGTCCATCGATCCTAACGTGGGCGCGCTTAAAGAATACCTGACAGACATTACCACATCGCCAACCTATAACAAATTGCGCGACGATGTGTGGAACCTGCTCGGCAAACTGCCGGTAGGCAAGAACTTCACCCGCGATATGGCCTCCAAACTGGAAGCCAGCCTCAAAGGCGTAGTGTCTAAATCCAGTAACCTGTTCGAATCACTTCAACTCCGTTACTTCGGCCCCATCGATGGCCACAACATCATCAAGCTGACAGACACCTTACAGGACCTGAAAGATATTCCCGGCCCGAAACTGCTGCATATCGTTACCACCAAAGGTAAAGGCTATGCCCTCGCAGAAAAGGACCAAACCACCTGGCACGCGCCAGGCCTGTTCGACAAGATCACCGGCGAGATCTTCAAAAAGACCGCCGACAGGCCACAGCCGCCAAAATACCAGGATGTTTTCGGTCATACGCTCATCGAGCTGGCAGAACAAAATGATAAGATCATTGGCATCACACCAGCGATGCCTTCCGGCTCTTCTCTCAAATTCATGATGGAGAAAATGCCGGACCGCGCATTTGACGTGGGCATCTGCGAACAACACGCCGTAACCCTTTCCGCCGGTATGGCTACACAAGGCATGCGCGTGTTCTGCACCATCTATTCTTCCTTCTTCCAGCGTGCCTTTGACCAGGCGGTGCATGATGTGCTTATCCAGAAACTGCCGGTAGTCTTCTGTCTTGACAGAGCCGGCCTGGTAGGCGAGGATGGCCCTACACATCACGGCGCCTACGATATCGCGTATATGCGTGGTATCCCCAACGTGATCATCAGCGCACCGATGAACGAAGAAGAGATGCGCAACCTCATGTACACCGCACAGCTGCCTGATAACAAGTTGCCCTTCGTGATCCGCTACCCGAGAGGCCAGGGCGTAATGCCGGAATGGCGCACACCGTTCAAAGCCATCAAACCCGGCACGGGCCGCAAACTCCGCGATGGTAAAGATATTGCCATTCTCTCCCTCGGTCACCCCGGTAACTTCGTTACTGACGCGATCAAAGAACTGACTGCCGACGGCCTGCAACCAGGGCACTATGATATGCGCTTCGTAAAACCACTGGATGAAAACCTTCTCCATGAAGTGTTCCAGCAATATGATAAAGTATTGACGGTAGAAGACGGCGCCGTTGTTGGCGGCTTTGGAAGCGCCATCCTCGAGTTCATGGCGGCCCATCACTACACCGCAGAAGTGCGTATGCTCGGTATCCCCGACAGAACCATCGAGCATGGCAAACCGGAAGAGCTCTACCGCGAATGCGGCTACGACGCTGCCGGCATCGCGAAAACAGTACGGGAAATGATGAAAGAAAAAATTACTGTAACTATATAATTACGGGACTACGTGAAGATCGGCCCTTGAAGCGCTTAAAGCGTTTCAAGGGCTTTTCGCTTAGGGCCGCTATAACTTATGTTTCTTCAGTTAAGGATCACCGATATCATCAGGGAAACAGCAGATACCTACACGTATCGCCTCGAAAACACGCAACCAGCGCCGGTTAGCTATCTGCCCGGGCAATTCCTCACATTCATCATCTCTCTACATAACAAAGAATATCGCCGCTCTTACTCGCTCAGTTCTACGCCGGGTATCGACCCGTACTTGTCAGTAACGGTGCGCAAAAAAGAAAATGGCGAAATATCCAGGCACATCCTGCAGAACTGGAAGGTGGGAGATGTGGTAACTTCTTTAGAGCCTTCGGGCCGCTTCACGCCAGGGAAGCCGGTTTCAACGCCCCGCGATATTTTCCTGCTGGCGGCTGGCAGCGGTATCACGCCGGTGTATGCCATCCTTAAACATTTGCTGCATGCAGAGCCCAGCGCACGCATCACACTGATCTACAGCAATACCACACCGGAGCGCAGCATTTTCCTGAACGAGATCCGGGCGCTGGAAACCCGCTACAGCAGCCAGTTACAGGTATTATATCTTTACAGTAATGATCCTGACACACATCATACCTACCGCCGCCTGAGTAATATCCTGCTGGAAATGTTGGTATCCGACAGGCTGCTGTATGATAAAAGCGCTGCTGAATTTTTTCTCTGCGGCCCGCCGGATTATATGCGCATGATCCTGCTCACGCTAACATTCATGGGCTTCCGCGAGGATCAGCTGCATAAAGAGAATTTTGTGGTGAATACGGACGTGCGCATCGCCAGAACGCCCTTGCCGCAGGATAGCAGTTTGAAGAAAGTGACCATACAATTGCGCAATCAGACTTATGAGCTGGATATCCCCGGTAATGAGCCTATCCTTCAGTTTGCGCTGGAGCATGCCGTAGGCTTGCCTTACAGCTGTAAAGGCGGCGTTTGCGGCTCCTGTACTGCACTGTGCACGAAAGGTAAAATATGGATGTCGGTAAATGAAGTGTTGACCGAAAAAGAGCTGGCAGAAGGGCTGATACTGACCTGTGTGGGCTATGCGGCCAGTGATGAGGTGCATATTGAATTATGATATGTCATAATGCAAATTATATTGTCAATCATAATCGTCTGAGATTATTTTTCGATTGTAATTATTTTTCCTAAATTCTGCTGAAAATCCGGTAAATGCGACGCACTCCGCTGAAAGTTGCTAGTCTGTGTTTGTTACTTGCCGCGCTTTGGATCAACAGCCTTTTTGCCATCAACAGTTATTCGGGCACCTATCCAGCGCTTTCACAGTTCCGGCATCTTTTTATTGTCAACGAAGGCCTGATCCTCACGGCTATTGCGCTACTAACGGTGGCGCTTATACGTCGTTCCTACACATCCCTGCAATACAAACGTTTGTTCGATGATCATCCCATTCCGATGTGGATCTATGACAAGGAAACGCTTCATTTCCTTTCTGTGAATAATGCCGCTGTTGAGAAATATGGTTACAGTCGCCAGGAGTTCAAACATATGACCTTGTTTGATATCAGGGAAGAAACGGAATATAATTTCCTGATGGATAATATCCGCGAACGCTGCAATGGCGTGGAATATCGTGGTCTGTGGCGGCATCGCAAGAAAGACGGTACCAATTTCTTTGTAGAACTATATGCGCATTCCGTGATGTATCAGGGCAGGGAAGGACGTTTCATTATGGCTAAAGATGTAGATGCACAGGTGCGCGCCGCCCGCGAAGCTACTGAACTGGGCGAGCGGTATGAATTGCTGTCGCAAGCTACCAATGATGCCGTGTACGACCGCAACCTCATCACCGACACCGTTGCCTGGAATCATGGACTACAAAGCCTTTTCCAGTACAACGGCCATGAGAACACGGATATGTTACAATGGTGGAAAGCCAATATACATCCGTCCGACAAAAAACGTGTATTGCACTCTATGGAAGAGGCCATCCGTAGCGGCAGTAAACACTGGTCGGAAGAATATCGCTTCCAGTGCGCCACGGGTCAATACAAGTATGTGGTAGACCGTGCCTACATTATGTACGACAACGAGCACAAAGTGCCGGTGCGCATGATTGGTATGATGCAGGATATTGACAAGCGTATAGAACAAACGCGGCAACTTGAAGAGCAGAACCAGGCATTGAAAGAGATTGCATGGATCAATTCACATGAAATACGGCGGCCTGTTGCTTCCATCCTCAGTATTACAGAGCTGTTCGACAGAACCAATGCGGATCTTGGCCTTAATCTTCAGTTACTGGACTGGTTATATCAATCCACTCAGCAACTGGATGAGGTCATTCACAAAATTGAATACAAAGCGAGGGAGATACGCTAGCTATTGCCTTGATGTGTAATAAAGTGGTTGAAATCGTCTTTTAATTCAACATATAATTTCTGGAATGTTTCCATGCGTTCCTGCATGGTTTGGTAATCGTCAACCGGGCGGTCGTCATGGATTACCTGCGATGGAGCATCCGATATTTTCTTTGCGCACTGTTTGATGTCGTGGAACATTTCATCTGCCACTTCGCGTTGGCGGAGGAAGCGGTTTTCAAAGCGTTCTACCAATGTCATTACCTCCCGGGGAGCTTTGCTGAGCGCGATCTGCTCTAGTCTGTCGCGCATCAGTTTTACTTCTTCTCTTACCTCGTTCACTTCTTCTTTCCAGGAGTTTATCTGCTGGTGCAGATCTGAAGGCTGTGTTGTAATTTCCATGGTGTATTGATTTATCGATTAAATGATGAGAAACCAGCTGTTCATCATTACCAGACCACTGTTCAATATCCATTTTGTTATCAAAAAGACCTTGATCTAAGTTACATACTTTATTGCATTATCCGAGCGATACATTTTCCACGAGATAGTTAAATTCCGGGAAATATTTCATGGCTTCCAGTATGCCGCCTGCGCCGGTGCGCTGTGCCTGCAATACATGGGGCATATTGGCGGTAAGGGCCAACAGTGAAGGTTCTGCGCCGCCTACCACTACGCCTTTGAAGCCCAGTTCATACATAGAAAAATCATTCATACTATCGCCGGCTACCAGTATGCGTTCATGAGGTAATGCCAGCATTTGCAGCAATTGTTGCAACGTGTACCCTTTGTTCACGCCCTGTGGCAGGATATCAAGATATTTACCGGCAGAAAGCAGGAGATCGCATTGCAGTTGTGCCGCCATTTTGCGGGCGCTTTCAATATCGGTACTGTCGTCATAATAATAAGAGCAACGGTATTGCTGATGTGCTTCCTGGTGTAATAATCCCTTTACTCCTTTCAGTTGTTCACGCACATGTTCGCCGGGCCATTTAGCTGCAATGCCCGACTGCAACGGTTCTACAGCCATCATAGTAGGCAGGTGCGTAACGGTGGCGCCCACATCGCAGATAATATATTCAGGGCGTGGCAAGATAACATCTTCCAGTAGGCGGATCACACTTCGTATACCCCTTCCCGTTACAAACACCAATTGTATATCAGGATGATCTCGTAGCAGGTTGTACAATATTTCCTTGTCTGTATCGGTACCGCCAAGCAGCGTACCGTCGAGGTCTGTAGCTAGTAACATGGGGCATTTGATTTTCGAATTTTCGAATTTAAGGATTTTCGAATTTAAAGCACATCTAAGGTGTCCTTCAAATCCGAAAATCCTTAAATTCAAAAATCACTAAATCATCGGAACGTCTATAATCAGGAACTCTGCCGCTTTCAGTACTTCCACGTTAACGTTATCATAATCGGATAAGCCAATAGCATCGCGGGTTTGCAATATCTCATCATCTACTTTCACTTCACCACTGATCAAAAAAAGATAGCTGCCTGTACCCGGCGTTTTGGGTGTGAGTGTAATATTTTTTCCTGTATCGAATTTGCCGAGTGAGAACCATGCATCCTGGTTGAGCCACAATTTGCCTGTTGCCTGTTCCGGCGAAACTACTACCTGTAAAGCGTTTTCGCGTGTTGCCGGATCAAATGTCTGTTGATCGTAGCGTGGTTTCACATTCCTGAGTTTAGGAAATACCCATATCTGCAACAGGTTGGCATCTGCTGTTTTAGAGGCATTGAATTCAGAGTGTACAATGCCGGTGCCGGCGCTCATGATCTGTACATCATTCGGGCCAATCACTTTCTGGCGGCCGGTATTGTCGCGATGTTCCATGGCTCCATCCAGCATGATCGTTACAATCTCCATATTATCGTGCGGATGCGAGCCGAAGCCCATGCCGCCTTTGATAAAGTCGTCGTTTAATACACGCAATGCGCCGAAATGTATCTGGTCGGGGTTATAATAATTGGCGAAGCTGAACGTGTGCCATGACTTCAGCCAGCCGTGATCTGCATATCCTCTGTCTTTCGCTCTGTGGATGATCTTTTTCATAACAGTCTCCTTTGTTTTTTACCATACAAAGGTCGGCATAAAGCGGGGCGCGGGGAATGGACGAGATGATGAAAAGCATGGATAAAAAATTACGAATTAAGAATTAAGAATTACGAATCAAGAATTACGGCCTGCCAGATAGATCTATCTGGCAGGCCGTAATTCTTAATTCGTAATTCTTAATTTTTTATACCAGTGCTGCGTCCAGCGTAATTTTGGTATTGAGTAATTTGGAGATGGGGCAGTTTGCTTCTGCGTCTTTAGCCAGCTCTTCAAATTTGGCAGCGTCGAGGCCGGGAACAGAAGCCCTTACTTCGAGGTGGCTTTCAGTGATAGCGCCGTTTTCGAAAGTGATGGTGCATTTGGTATCGATATTACCAGGGGTAAGACCGGCAGCGGTGATATTGAAGCTCAGCTTCATCGTATAGCAACCAGCGTGAGCAGCGGCTACCAGTTCTTCCGGGTTAGTGCCAGCGCCTTCTTCGAAGCGGCTGCTGAAAGAATAAGGCGTGTTATTCAACGCACCAGCTTGTGAGCTCAGCGTACCTTTACCTTCTTTACCCGTGCCTTTCCAATTGGCAGATGCAAATCTTTTCATAGTTGAAATGTTTTATTTTTTGCGGTGAAAAAATGCAGAGCAGGCAGCCAAATTACAAAAATATTTACGAATTTATTGATTTACGGATTTATTGATTTTAGCTTCAAGAAGCTATTCCTCTGAAACCAAATATCCAAATGATCAAATAAACAAATGATTAAATCAATAAATCCGTAAATCAATAAATTCGTAAATAAAAAGCCGCGCAGCGGAAACTGCACGGCCATAACAATCCCTGTCGATTGATCCTTAAATCATTTCTACCAGCTGTTCCAGTGGCTTGCGAACTTTTTTGGCATGTTGCATCGCATCATCATCCGCTCTAAAACCAACCGCAGCAATGACAGTAGCAGCAAGGCCTTTATCTTTGAGTCCTAAAATTTCGTCGTATTGAGCGCTGTTGAAGCCTTCCATCGGGCAGGCATCAATGCCTTCTGCAGCAGCAACGGTGAGCAATGTGCCCAGCGCAATGTAGGCCTGCTTGCCCGTCCAGGTGGCGGCTGCTGCCGCGTCCAGGCTGTTTATCGTACCTTTCATCACACCTGCAAAACCGGCGAGATCTTCAGGGTTGAGGTTACGTGTAGCGGCAATATTATTCGTATATTCGTCAACGTGAGATTCGTTGAGATTTGCATACCTTGCAAATACTACCAGGTGCGATGCATCAGTGATCTGCGGCTTGTCCGCAGACGCAGCCCTCAGCTGTTCGCGGATAGCAGGATTTTCTATCACCAGAATTTTATAGGGCTGTAATCCGTATGAAGAAGCAGACAATCTTGTAGCTGCTATCAAACGGTCTAATTGTTCTTTGCTCAGTTTCTTGCTTGGGTTGAATTTTTTGGTAGCATAACGCCATTCCAAACGCTCTAAAATATCCATCATTCAATTATTTAGTTTGATAACAGTTTGCACGGACCGTGCAAACTGTTATGGGATATGATTATTGTTGTTTTATCATTTGAACGCTGGCGAGCAGTCTTACATCGTCGCTCAGCAGGATGCCGCCGGTTTCAGTGGTGGCGTGGAAAGTAAGACCGAAATCTTTACGGTTGATCTTACCACTCAACTCAAAGCCAGCTTTGGTTTGGCCCCATGGGTCCACTACTTCACCGCCAAATTCTACAGCCAGTTCTACAGGGCGTGTGTTATCGCGGATGGTGAGGTCGCCAATGAGTTTATAATTTTCATCATCTACTTTTTTCACTTCTTTGGAAACGAATGTGAGCTTGGGATATTTGTCTGCTTCAAAGAAATCGGCAGCCAGCAGGTGCTGGTCACGTTGTGCGTTCTGAGTAGTGATGCTGTTGATGTCTGCTTCAAAAGAGATATTCGCAGAAGCGAAATCTTCACCGTTGGTTTGCATAGTTGCATCAAATTTGCCGAATTGGCCAGTAACGGTAGTGATCATCAGGTGCTTTATTTTGAACTGTACATCACTGTGTGAAGGATCAATTTTCCAGGTTGTCATAATTGTATTTTTTTATTTAGAGGTTTAAAGATTGATTAATTCAGGAAACCCATTTTACCGGCATTGTAGTCGTTGATAGCCTCAATGATCTCTTCTTCTGTATTCATCACAAAAGGACCGTATGCGAAGATGGGCTCATTGATAGGCTCTCCGCTCAATACCAGCAAGGTAGCGTCTTCCAGGGCAGTGATATTAATATCAGTGCCATCCTGGTCAAACAATACTGTTTCTACTGCGCTGGCGGTTTGTCCGTTTACATCCGCCTTTCCGTGCATCATTACTACAGCGGTGTTAAAGGAAGCGGGCAATGTAAGGTTTACCTGGCTGTCTTTCTTCAGATGTACGTCATATACATGCACAGGTGAGAAAGTACGAGCCGCGCCTTTGATACCATTATATTCTCCGGCGATTACCCTCAAATAGCTTTCACCGTTGAGGTTCACCACAGGGATATCTGCTTTCTTGATATCCTGGTAGCCAGGCTTTTCATTTTTGAACGCTTTGGGCAGGTTCACCCAGAGCTGCGCCATTTCTACCTTTCCACCACGTTTGCTAAACTCGGTTTCGTGTTTTTCTTCATGCACGATGCCTGCTGCGGCTGTCATCCACTGCACGTCGCCGGGCGCCAGTTTACCATGGCTGCCGGTAGAGTCGCGGTGTTCCAACTCGCCCTGGTATACAATAGTCACTGTTTCAAAACCTTTGTGCGGGTGCTGTTCTACGCCACGAGGCCTGTTAGTGGGCGGAAAATAAGCAGGAGCGCCGTAGTCCATCAAAATGAAAGGACTGATCCTGTTGTTATGAGAGCGGGTGCCGCCAGGCAACACGCTCTGTACTTTGAAGCCGTCGCCCACCATGTGGGAAACCGGCGCTTTTATAATCTGATTGACATGTTTGATTGTTTTCATGTTATCCTCCTAAAGACAACACAAATTTACATGTTATAACACCGGTCAAAAATGGATAAAACTCTTCTAGTGATGGACTTTTTTTAAAAAGGCTGGAAATCAGGGCTGCGGGCTTACTACACGGGCGGCTTCCTTAAACTCGGAAGGACTTTGGTTCGTGTATTTCTTGAAAAAGCGGCTGAAGTAGTGAGGATCTTCAAAACCCAGCTTGTAGGCGATCTCCTTGGCGGTAAGATCAGTATTATGGAGATAACGCTGTGCTTCCAGGATCACGCGGTTGCGGATATGCTCTCCAGCAGTAATGCCCGACAACTGCTTGCTGATCTCATTGAGCAGCACTGGTTTAATATGAAGAAGGTTTGCGTAATCCGAAACGTTTTTGAGATCGCGGTATTTATCTTCTATGAGGCTTTTGAATTTCAGGAAAACAGAACTGTTATGAAGCGCATGTTGTTCCGGCGCTACCAGTACGTTCTGGCCTTTGATGCGTGATGCCAGCACCAGGAAATAGCGCAGCAGCCCGTGCAGAGCGGTTTCATAATCCGGCTCCCGCAGCGTGATCTCTTTCATCATCAAGCGGATGATCGATTCAATATCTTTCTCTTCTTCTGCGTCCAGCGTAATAACGCTGCTGAACTGATTGTTGAAGAAAAGTCCGGAGTTTACGCCTGATAATTGTGTTTGGTCTTTCAAACACATGAAAGCATCCTGAAAGGCAATCATATAGCCTTCAATCTTCTCACTGGCAGTGATCTTGTGCACCTGGCCGGGGGCCAGAAAAAAGAGGGTGTTCTTCTTTACTTCATACGTAACGGTATCGATCGTATGTTTCATATTCCCCCTCTTGATCCAGTAGATCGTGTAGAAGTCGTGCCGGTGCGGCACGCCGATCTGGTCAAAGAAACTGTTGCCCAGTTCGCACAAACCTGATACAATAAACGAAGGGTCGGAATGATTGTATTCCGGTAAAGAAAGTATCTCTATATTTTCACGTTTCTCAGCCATCTATCAATACGCCTGCGGGTTCTTCCTCCCTGTCGGAAGGATCAATATATTCAATGATAAAATTATTTCTTCCATCTCCCACCATGATACCGAGATGCTTCATCTGTACCAGTTCCAGCATACTGAGGAAGAGGAAGATGGCGTGTACCCGGTCTTTACAGTGATCGAATATTTTTTCGAAGGCCAGGGTACGTTCGGCTCTCGCCAGTTCCTCCATGTACATCCTGGAGCCTTCCATGGTGTAATCGTATTTGTACACCACGTGTTGTGGTTTGTTATCACGCTCTTTCATGCGCTGGATCACCTTTTCAAAGGTTTTTGCCAGCTTGAAGAGGGTGAGGGTCTGCACTTCGGTGCCTTCGCTGGTCGCTTCGCCGATTTCGGCCATCTCTTTTGCGATGTTCCCGCGTTTGATGGCGAGCATGCGATCGGCTTCCATTTCGGCGAGTTCTGCAGCGGCCTGTTTATAGCGCTTGTATTCGAGTATTTTGTCTATCAGCTCCAGGCGGGGGTCTATCTCATTGCCTTGTTCATCCAGCTCTTTGCGCGGCAATAACATTTTCGCTTTGATACGCATCAGGGTGGACACAAAGAGAATGAACTCGCTGGCCAGCTCTATATTCAGCGATTCTATATGATGTATGTAGTCAAGAAAATCCTGTGTGAGCTTGTTGATGGGGATATTGTAAATGTCCAGCTCATCGCGTTCGATGAAGAACAGCAGCAGGTCGAAGGGTCCTTCAAACTGCGGTAAAACGATTTTATATGTGGATTGCTCGCTCACGGATGTATATTTATTTTTTACGCAGTGCAGCAAGGAGGGTAGCCCGCCTTGTTGCGCTGCGTAATATCAAAAATAACAAAATTCCGCTGAATCAGAACTTGGCGGCAAAACCCACGCCTATGACCTGTTTGATCTGTAGTCGCGGCCCTTTCACCCCGTCCTTGTTCTCAAACACTTTCACATTATCATCATAGATCATATCCACAGAGAGTACCGCAGAGATATATTTATTCACCTTCATTTCCAGGGCATTGGTGAAATATACATTGATGTTCTGCGGGTTATGTAAGTAGTCGGAGAAGAGGTCCAGCCGGCCTTTATAGAGGAAGCTCTTGGCGAACGGACGGATATAATTGGCAGATAGATAAGCGCCCATCTCATACTTCACGTGCTTGCCAGTATCTACGCCATAGGCGCCCTGTTTGGAGAGTATTTCATTCATCACCACTACAAAACGGGCAGTAATGGGCGACATAAACAGGGAGAAATGATCATCCGGTTTATAGTCAAAACCCGGCGATACCAATACATATGCCGGAGAAAAGAAGGTAGAGGAGAATTGTGGCGTGGTATCAGCGGGATACAAGTAACCATCAGTAAACTGCGTACGCAGGTTCACCAGGCCGCTTACATACCAATGCCTGCCGATATCGTAGCCATATTTAGACGTGAGGTCAATGCGGTCGTCGCTTTTGCGGCCTCCCAGGCTGGTGGTGTTGATATAGCCGTAGGCAAGATCGGCTATGTTATCCCAGGAGCGACGGCCTTTTTTATAATTGGCCCATGCCAATACAGTGGCCCCCAGCGAGAAGGAGAAGTTGTCGCCACCTGCAGCCCAGTTGCTCAAGGATCCCTGGTTGATGTTAATATTCAGGTTAAGCCCTTTCTTCCACAACTTGGGAATGGTATCCGAGGCATCCGTCTTAAATTTTTTGGCAGCATCGTCGCGGGAGGTCTTCATCCAGTTGTTTTGCGCATGCGCCATCATCACGAACAGCAGGCAGCAGGCAATGGATAAAGTAAACTTTTTCATCAATGAACTTTTTTAGGATTAAATAAAAAACATCCCGCCTGTTTCTTTAGAGCAAAGAAACAGGCAGGCAGTATGGTAAGCAGTAATTACTTGGCTTTGATCGCGTCGCGGATTTCCATCAGCAATTTTTCCTGGGCAGAAGGCTCTGCTGGGGCAGCTTCCGGTTTCCTGGACAGCTTGTTCATGAATTTAACCAGGAGGAAGATACAGAAAGCGATGATGAGAAAATCGATCACGCTTTGGATAAAGGCGCCATAAGCCAATACTGGCGCGCCTTTCGCCTTGGCTTCTGCCAGGCTTGCGAAAGCAGTTCCTTTGCTGTCATTCAGCAAAACAAATTTGTCAGAGAAGTTCATGCCGCCGGTAAAAATTCCGACCAAGGGCATAATCACATTATCAACCAGGGATGTAACAATCTTCCCGAACGCTCCCCCTATAATCACACCCACAGCAAGATCCATTACATTGCCCTTCATGGCAAATTCTTTGAATTCCTTAATGAACGACATAAATGCAAGGTTTTATTTGGTTAAAATATTACGTGCGAAATTAGTGTTTAATCGCCGAACAGCTTCATTATTAATTGATTATTTCTTGAGCCGTGGGTATTTCATCTTCAGGGATTTCAGTGTATCCCTCAACGTTAGTGCAACAATGTATTCCTTATACCAGTTATGATCTGCTGGTACAATGATCCAGGGAATGTAGTTGCAGTTGTTGAAGGCATCTTCGTAGGCGTCCATATACTTATCCCAGAGCTTCGCCTCTGCGAGGTCATTTTCGTTATACTTCCACATCTTCCGCGGATCCTCTGTACGCTCTACCAGGCGCTGTTGCTGGGCTTCCCGCGATACATGCAGGTAAAACTTCAATATCTGTGTGCTGTTATGCACGGCCAGCAGCTTCTCAAAATCGTTGATAGCATCCATGCGCTTGAAGGCCGTTTTTTCATCGATCCACTTATGTACCCGCTGGATGAGGATATCCTCATAATGAGAACGGTTGAACACCTGGATCATACCTTTGCCCGGCGCCTGTTGGTGAACACGCCATAAGAAATCGTGATCCGTTTCTTCTTTGGTAGGCGTCTTGAATGAGTGAACCGTCACTCCCTGCGGATTGAGGGTGCCGGTAACATTTTTGATCACGCCATCTTTACCGCTGGCGTCCATGCCCTGTACAACCAGGAGTATGCTGTGCTTATGCTCGGCGTAGAGCAGGTTTTGAAGCTCGTCCAGCTCTTGCAGGATCTCCCTGGTTTCAGCCTTGATCTTTTCTTTGTCGAGTTTTTTCGGAGCGGTGGTGCGGATGTCTGACAATTTGATTTTACCCATGTATATGCATTCTATAAATTAAATTTAACAAAAACAGGCCATTTGTGTTGAGTATTACTGAATTATTCTTTTGCAGAATTTGCAGGATTCGCAGCATATGCTGACCTTTGTGCCTTGTAAAAAATGCCACTTTGAATCAACGTTTTGCCCACTGGGGAGTTTTTCTGTTATTGTCGCTCACTTGGGGAAGCTCATTCATCCTGATGAAGATCGGCCTGGAAGCCTTCACTCCCTACCAGGTAGCAAGTTTGAGACTGGTTGCAGCAGGCATCGCACTGCTGCCGTTTTTCCCGAAATATATCCGGCAAACGCCGCGTAACAAATTGCCCATGATCATCCTGTCCGGCCTCCTGGGCAATGGTATTCCGGCATTTCTCTTCTGCCTCGCAGAAACAAAGATCGATAGCTCACTGGCGGGTATACTCAATTCGCTCACACCTTTGATGGCGCTGCTTTCGGGACTGCTCATCTTCAAAAGCCCGATCCAGAAAGGACAACTGCTCGGTGTTTGTGTGGGTTTGTTGGGAGTAATATTCCTGTTTACATCCAGGGGTATCGGCTCAAATGCTTACTGGTACTACGGTTTGCTGGTAATACTGGCTACTATTTCCTATGGCATTAACATCAGCCTGGTACATCACTACCTGAAAGGCTTTGGCTCCCTGCAACTGGGCTCCATCGCGATGTTCTTCTGCGCATTGTTCACCTTTCCGATATTATGGTTCACTGATTTCTTTCCGCAATTTGCCACGCCGCAGGCGCCCTGGCGTTCCCTGGCAGCCGGGCTGGTGCTGGGGGTAATGGGCACCGGTATCGCTGCCGTATTATTCTATCTGCTGATACGTAAGGCCGGCGCCATGTTCGCGTCGATGGTCACTTATGCGTTACCGGTAGTGGCGATAGGCTGGGGTTTGCTGGCACATGAACCGATCACCTGGATACAAATATTGTGTATGGGTATTATTTTGTTCGGAGTATATCTGGTGAACAGCGCTAGAAAAGTATAAAATAAAATACCCGCTCTGTTGCACAGAGCGGGTATTTTTATCTTCAGACGAATATCAGATCGCCATGATTTCTTTCTCCTTGGCTTCGCAATGTTTGTCGACCAGTACAATGTGTTTGTCGGTCATCTGCTGCACTTCTGCTTCAGCATCCTTGGCGGTATCTTCACTCAAACCTTCTTTCTGCAACTTCTTGATCGCCTCGATCGCATCGCGGCGGATATTGCGGACAGCTACTTTTGCCTGTTCTCCTTCACCATTCACTCTCTTTACAAATTCCCTTCTTCTTTCTTCTGTCAGCGGGGGTAAGAAGAGACGGATGATGATACCGTCGTTCTGTGGATTGATACCGATGTTGGCCGCGATAATTGCCCTTTCGATGGGTTGCAGCATATTTTTTTCCCAGGGTTGTATAGTCAGGGTGCGGGCGTCAGCAACACTCACATTAGCTACCTGGTTCAGGGGAGTGGGGGCTCCGTAATAATCCACATGGATACCGTCCAGTATCTGCGGATTTGCTTTACCAGCCCTGACTTTGGTCAGTTCTGTTTCCAGGTGCCCGATAGCTTTTTTCATCGAGTCTGCTGCATCATCCATGATTAGCGTTAGATCATCTTGCATAACATAAATAGTTAAGTGCCTGCAAACCTACAGGTTTTCTTTTAATGAACCAATATTGGTTATTAAAAAAGGGTAGCAACAGATTGCTACCCTTTGAATTATGTTGGAAGAATTTTTATTTGTCTTGCAGCGCTCCTTCTGTTGTAACGTGCAGTATCTTCGGCTGCGTGGCGGCGGCTACCGGCGGTACGATGGTGGTCTTTATCACCGGTTGTTTCACTGCCAGCTTACGTTTGCGTGCTACGTACAACATACTGGTGAATACAACAGCCGAACCTACGATGGCAGTTACCAGCCAGGTAGTGCCAAGGCTTTGAAGGAAGAATGCAGCAACAATATAGAGCGCATTCACGCTTACGGATACCAGGGTAGTTTGTTTATGGTTCAGTTTCAGATCCAGCAGGTAGTGGTGAATGTGATTTCTGTCAGCAGAAAACGGCGAGCGACCTTTCATCATACGTACTGCAAATACACGGAGCGTATCAAACAGCGGAACGATCAGGATGGCGATAGCCACGGCAGGTGTAGCGTTGATCGGCATTTTACCAGCAGGATTGCCGGCCACTTCAATAAACTTCAGCACAAGCACGGCATTAACCAGTCCGATCAGCAGCGATCCGGTATCGCCCATGAAGATGCGGGCGGGAGAGATGTTATAGATCAGGAAACTGGCGAGACCGCCTGCCAATGCGAATCCAATTACAGCATAAGTGATTTCGCCTACGTGCAGGAAGTAAGCGCCCAGTATAGCGCTCACGAGCAAACCTATACTGCCTGCCTGTCCATCCACACCGTCTATAAGGTTGAAGGCGTTGATCACTACTACAAAGGTAAAGTAGGTCAGCATCAGGCTAATGCTTGGCGGCAGTGAGGTGATACCAAGAAATCCATACATGTTAGTGATCTGGAGATTGCCCAGGTAGATGATAGCGAACGACGCCATCAGCTGACCAATCAACTTCTTTAACGGGGACAGCCCTACGATGTCATCCTTCATGCCTACCATGAAGATGATAAAGAACGCAGCCATCATGTACTGGAACGGTGAATTTTGTAGTGCTGGAACACATATCGCGGCAGCAATGATGAAACCGGAAAAGAATCCGATCCCACCGAGCGTTGGTATGCGCTGTTTATGCGCTTTCCTTTCGTCCGGTTCGTCGTATAAACTCTTTAATTCCGCTACTTTAATGAGTATTGGAATAGAAAAATAGGTGACAACAAAACTTAGGACGGTTGCAATTAATACATTCTCCATTGGGGGGGCTTGTTTTGCAAAGATATTAATTTCAATGAAATGTGTATAAAATCGTTAAAAATTTAATATTTTACGACCGCAAAAAACATTCAAACACCTGCAAATTCTATGATTTTCTATTAGTTTTGCGGCTCTAAAAATTACAACTATCATGCCACAGCTCAAAGATATTGCTACCCAGGTAAGAAGAGATATTGTACGGATGGTACATGACGTTCAGAGCGGCCACCCAGGCGGCTCTTTAGGTTGCGCTGATTTCATGACCGCCCTTTATTTCAAGATAATGGACCATAAGCCGCAGCCTTTTGATATGGATGGCCGTAACCAGGACCTGTTTTTCTTATCCAACGGTCATATCTCACCTGTGTTTTACAGTGTGCTGGCGCGTTCGGGCTATTTCCCCCTCACTGAACTGGCCACTTTCCGTAAGATCAATTCCCGCCTGCAAGGCCACCCCACTACCCACGAGCACCTGCCAGGTATTCGTGTAGCCTCCGGGTCGCTCGGTCAGGGCATGAGCGTTGCCATCGGCGCCGCCCTCACCAAAAAACTCAATAACGATAAACACCTCGTATTCTCCCTCCATGGGGACGGTGAACTGGAAGAAGGCCAGGTATGGGAAGCCGCCATGTTCGCACCACACCATAAAGTAGATAACCTGATCATCACGGTAGACTGGAACGGTCAGCAGATCGACGGTACCACCGCCGATGTAGCAGGACTGGGTGATATCGGCGCCAAATTCGAAGTATTCGGCTGGCATGTGCTCCATATGAACGGCAATGATATGGACGAAGTGGTAGCCACCCTCGAAAAGGCCAAAAGCCTCACCGGCCAGGGCAAACCTATCGCCATCATGATGAAAACCGTAATGGGCGAAGGCGTTGACTTCATGGAAGGTCACCACGAATGGCATGGTATCGCACCTAACGATGAACAACTCGCCAAAGCACTGGCACAATTGCCGGAAACACTGGGCGATTATTAATAAACGCATTCCAATAAAAAAGCCCCCTTGCACTTGCAAGGGGGCTTTTTTATTATCAGGTAGTAAATATTATCAGGTAGCTTTTAATGCGATCTCCTCACGGGCAGCCCTCCGGGCCGGGTACCAGCTTGCCCCTATGCCTATCACCAGGATAGTGGCCAGTACCAACAGATAATCTCCTACATGGATACGCACCGGGTAGGCATCTACCAGGAAGGAAGCGCCTTCCAGCTTGATGATCCCGAAACGATCCTGCAGCACGCAAAAAATGGTTCCCAACCCAAGGCCCAATACGGTGCCTATTCCTGCAATGATCAGCCCTTCTGCCAGGAAGATCCGCATGATCAGTGAATTACGCGCCCCCATGGCTTTCAGGATCGTAATATCTTTCCGTTTCTCTATCACCAGCATATACAATGAACCTATCATGTTAAAGGCTGCAATGATCAAGATGAAGCTCAGTAATACGTAAGTGGCCCACTTCTCCGTTACCATGATCGCATAGAGCGACTGATTTTGTTCATACCGCGTCTGTACCTTGTAACCCTTTCCCAGC
Organism: Chitinophaga vietnamensis; assembly: GCF_902167635.1. GTDB lineage: Bacteria > Bacteroidota > Bacteroidia > Chitinophagales > Chitinophagaceae > Chitinophaga > Chitinophaga vietnamensis. The sequence goes on along the minus strand of NZ_CABHMS010000001.1, from coordinate 22,255 downwards.
AAGCCTTGCAGCTGGTCGCGTAACTGATTTTCGTTTATGCCTGGCCGTGTCGCTACCTCCAGGGCCGACATCTCATCCGGCCCCAGTTCCAGCAACTTGCGGAGGAAATCAATATGGGTGATAACATACTTGCTGTTGAACTCCTGCTGGATGGCGAAAGTGCCGGCAGGATAGAGCACCCCGTTGTTCAGGGCATCTTCCGGAATGGTGAATGAATTGGCGCTCCGGCGGGGCACATATACGGTCACCGGCGCCAGGCTGTGTTCTACATCCACGCCCAGCGCGCCTTCCAGCTCCAGGCCTAATACAGCGCGGTAAGCCGTTTCATCGCCCGTGTCGAAACGGCCGCGTACCACCTTGCTCTTGACATCCGTTACTTTGGTATAGTGGCTGTCAACTCCTTTCAGGATGGCGATCGTGGGCTCGTCGCCATAACGCAGCACGGCTTTCTCTTCCACCACTGCGGAAAAGTCGGCCACGCCGGGCGTTTGCCCGATCTTCTTCAGCTGTTCCGGTGTGAGGAGGATGGTTTTTCCATTTGCAGGTACTACCTTAATAGCAGGATAGAATGAGGAATACAAGGACTTTACCAGTCCTTCGAAGCCATTGAATACGCTCAATATGACGATCAGCGCCCCGGCTCCTACTGCAATAGCCACCACACTTACCCAGGCAATGATATTGATCGCATTGGTAGATTTTTTTGCCCTGAAGTAGCGGGACGCAAATTGCCAGATCATATGATAGCACCATCAGCCACGCCGCTGGCGTGGCTGCTATTATTTTGTGTCTTTGTTATCGTTTCCCTTGATGTGGGTATCTTCTTCCTTGATCTTTTTGAACAGCTCTTCCATCTTGAACACGTAATCCAGTGTATCATCCAGGAAGAAGCTCAGTTCGGGGATACGGCGCAATTGCTTACCCATGCGGTTTCCTAGCGCTTTCTTGATTTCGCCCATTTTTTCCTTGATACGTTCCAGCATCTCATCGGGCTGCTGTATCTGGAACATACTCAGGTAAACCTTGGCCTCCAGCAGGTCCGGCGTCATTTTCACAGCTGCAATAGAGATCATTCCTCCTTCAATCACATTAAAACCCATCCGCTGGAAGATATCACTCAGCTCCTCCTGTATCAGTTGTGCTATTTGCTTTTGCCTTTTAGTTTCCTGCATATCAATCTGTTTAAATCGTTAATAAAACGGCCCTCTGCTGCGAAATTAACCATTTCCCGGCAAGAATCCCGGTAAATGGGTTATTTTTGCCTGTTCTAAAAAACAAGCGTTAAAGCAAAAGGAATGAATACTTTCAAGCGGTTATTGAGATACGCAACTCCCTTACATCATTATATCCCGGAATATGTGATCTATACTCTTATTGGCATCGTGTTCGGGCTGGTCAATTTTTCCATGCTGATCCCCCTGCTGGATGTTCTTTTCAAGCAGGTAGATACACATGAGGCGGTAGCAGTGGTCAAACATCCCACTTTTTCTTTCTCTGTTCACTATTTTGTTGATCTCTTCAAATATTACTTCAACGGCTATATCACTGGCAGCGATAACAAACTCAAACCACTGATGTTTGTTTGTGTGATCATCGTGATCTGCACCTCTATCGCCAATATTGGCCGCTACATGAGCGCCCGCGTGATCGTTCGTTTGAGGATGGTATTGCTGGAAAGGATACGTAATAGCCTCTACACTAAACTCACCAATCAATCACTATCTTTTTATCACGACCGCAAGAAAGGAGATATCCTCACCACTTTTGCGAGCGATGTACAGGAGATAGAATCCTCCGTGGTGAATGCGATCCAGGTGTTGCTGAGAGATCCGTTTATCATCATCGCCTACTTTGCCGCGCTGTTCTATCTGTCGGCCAAGCTCACGCTCTTCACGATCGTCTTCTTCCCGATATCCGGATTGCTGATCTCTTACATCTCCAAAAAATTAAAACAGAAAGGTTTCTTTAGCCAGGAGCTGTTGGCCAAAACGCTGAACATCTCTGAAGAAAGCATCAGCGGCGTAAGGATCATACAGTCGTTCAGCGCAAGACAGTTCATGCAGAAAAAATTTGCCGGCATCAACAGGCAGTTCATCAAGGTAAGCAAATCCATCTACAACCAGCGCGAACTGGCCTCTCCCATATCTGAGATATTGGGCGTAGTAGTGATCGTTATACTGGTGATGTACGGCGGCAGCCTGGTGCTCAGTGGCGATAAAATGCTGACCAGCTCTGTGTTTATGACCTATCTCGTTTTCTATTCACAGATATTACAGCCTGCAAAAAATATCTCTACTGCGGTTACTACGCTACAAAAAGGATTGGTATCCAGTGAACGCATCTTTGCTATTCTCGATGCGCCCATCACCATCGCAGACAAGCCGGAAGCTCAGCCAGTCAACACTTTCAACAGTGAGATCAAATACGATCATGTATCGTTCAAATACGACCAGCAATATGTCCTGAAAGATATTGACCTTACGATCAAGAAAGGACAAGTGATTGCGCTGGTAGGCCGCAGCGGCGCCGGCAAATCCACGATGGCAGATCTTCTCCCGCGTTTCTATGATGTAACGGCAGGCACGGTTCGTATAGACGGTACCGATATCTCCAACTTCAAACTCGATGATCTGCGCGGCCTCGTAGGCGTGGTATCCCAGCAGGCGATCCTCTTCAATGATACCGTGTTCAACAACATCGCCTTCGGCCATCCCGATGCGAATAAAGAAGATGTGATCCGCGCGGCAAAGATCGCCAATGCGCATGAATTTATTGAACAACTGGATGAGGGATACGACACCGCCATCGGCGACAATGGCATGAAACTCAGTGGTGGCCAGCGTCAACGCCTCACCATCGCAAGGGCGGTATTCAAAAATCCTCCCATCATGATCCTCGATGAAGCTACTTCAGCACTCGATACCGAATCTGAAAAACTGGTACAATCTGCATTGGATAAACTCATGCAAAACCGCACCACCATTGTAATTGCGCACCGCTTGAGCACTATCCAGCACGCCACCGAAATCATCGTAATGGACCAGGGCGAGATCCGCGAACGCGGCACCCACGATACATTGCTCGCACAAAACGGCATCTACAAAAAACTGGTAGAGATGCAGGAATTCAAATAAAGGAGTCCTAACATTATCGGATATACGAAAACGCCACGGTCCCCGCCGTGGCGTTTCTTTTGCAATGCTGGCACCGGCTTTGTTGGTATCTTTTTTGTGATATGCGGCCCGTGATAATGCCAACCCAGCTCTTCGCAGCGCTATTTCTTAACCTTTAACATTTGAGCTCCTATGATTTCTGTAGTAATTCCTGTATTAAACGAGGGTGTAACGATTCGCCAGGTGATCAAGACCATCAAAAAAACTACCCGCAAGATCGAGATCATAGTGGTAGATGATAATTCCACGGACAATACCGTGGAAGAGGCCATGAAGGAGCAGGTGCGCGTGATCACCAGCAGCCAGAGAGGCAAAGGCATCTCCATGCGCGAAGGAATGATGGCCGCCAAGAACGAGATCATCGCTTATGTAGATGGCGACATACTCACCTATCCCGATAATATCATAGAGCTTCTGACAGCGCCTATCGAAAGCGGCGAGGCCGATTTCGTCAAATCCTATTTTGAACGCCAGGCGGGCAGGGTTACACAGCTCGTAGCCAAACCATTGCTGAGTATTCTTTTCCCCGGCTTGGCGCATTTTCAGCAACCGCTTAGTGGAATGATCGCAGCACGTAAGTCGATGCTGTCGCAAGTCAATTTCGAAAACGACTATGGTGTGGATATCGGCTTGCTCATTGATATGCACCAATTGGGTGCACGCATCGTGGAAGCCAACATAGGCAAAGTGGAGAACGCCATGCAAACATGGGAACAGTTGAGTAAAATGTCGCGCGAAGTATCACGTACCATTTTGCGCAAAGCAGAAAACATCCCGCAGGAAAACCTGGAAACGCTCGGTAACATCAACTTGATACGCGAACAGATGGAATATGCTATCCTCGAATCGATCGATAAGCTGCAAAAGATGGTCATCTTCAATCTGGATCATGCAGTATTTACGCAGGATTACCTGCAATGGGCGGCTATTGCATTTGATGAAGAAGAACACCTGCAACAGATACTCGCTTCCACGAATGATCCGGTAGCTCGCATCCAACAAAGCGCAGAGCTGTTCGCCGATCGCAATCTCGCTGAGATGCTGGAAGTAGCAGACGCTATTCCGCTGGTACCCGGCATCCGCGAAGTAGTGCAGGAACTCAAGAAAAGAGGATATGCCTGCGGCCTTATTACAGATGGTTACGGCTTTGTGGCGCGTCATATCAAAAACAAGCTGGGCATGGATTTCGTCTTCGCCAACAAACTGCATCTGGTCAACAGTGTGGCTACCGGCGAAGTAACGATCGCAGAATATTTCCTGAATGGCGACACCTATTGCAAGAGCAATACCTATCCGCATATCACAGAACAATATCAGATCAATGCACAGAATATTATTTATGTGGGAGATGGAAAGCACGACACGAGCCTCATCACGAAAGCGGGTATCGGTGTAGCTTTTTGTCCACAATACCAGCGAGCGTATGTAGAAAAGGTTGCCGACAAAATTATCACCGGACTATCTTTAGCGCCGCTGCTGGACATTATTCCTGCGGGCCCTGCGAAGTTTGGGATAAGACTTCCTGCTATCAGTAAGCGGCAGGCGAAGAAGATTGGAGTAGGTAGCCTGGTAGGCCTTGCCGGCGCGGGTTTGCTCTATTTCGCTATGAGGCAGATGAGAAAGAAAACAACAGTTTAACCGAATGATGATATGAAGAAAAAAGTCGCAAAGCGGATCACCACTTTGCGACTTTTTTATGTAGATCATGCGAAAGCTTATTTGCTTTTCGCCAGTTTTGCTTCGATGCTTAAGGTGGCATGCGGCACGGCACGGAGACGGGCTTTGTCTATGAGTTTGCCGGTTACGCGGCAGATGCCATAGGTTTTATTTTCGATGCGCACCAGTGCTTTCTCGAGGTGATCGATAAACTGTATCTGGCGGCTGGCCATCTGATTCAGCTGCTCTCTTTCCTGAGAACCGCTGCCATCTTCCATGCTCATGTATTTATTTTCAGTATCGTCGGTTCCGGCTTCATCTTTACGGGTAATAAGGCCTTGCAGATAGATCAGTTCTTTTTTCGCTGCTTCCAGTTTTTTGAGGATCAGCTCTTTAAATTCCTGCAGATCTGCGTCACTATATCTGAACACCGGGCCGGCGGGTTGGTCCGGTTGGTCGAGTACAGACTTGGTAAACTCGGGCTGATAAGTTACCAGCGAGTTGGCTTTAGAACCTTTTCTCTCAGTTTTTTCAGATTTCTCTGGCTTCTCAGTCTTTTCGGGTTTTTCTGATTTTTCCGCTTTTACTGATTTTTCAGCCTTTACAACAGGCTTTTCCGCTGCTTTTTTAGTGGATTCTTTTTCCTTAGCAACTTGGTCCTTGTCTGCTTTCTTTACTGCCATCGTTTTAAGTTCTTTTTCTTCTGACTTAGAAATTAAAGGTTTCTCTTTACCAGCGGGAATACGCTTGGTAGTTGTCACGGGCTGCTTTACAGCAGTTACTTTTTTTACGGTCGATTTTGCAGGTACGGCAACTTTCTTAGTTACGGATGTCGATTTACTGTTTTTAGAGGCAGATGCTTTTTTTGCAACGGGTTTCGCTACGGGTTTCTTAGCGGGCGCGGCCTTTTTGACAGTAGATTTAGCTACCACGGCTTTTTTTGCTGCCGGCTTCACTGTTTTAGACGCTGCTTTTTTAGCCGCCGCTTTCTTAGGAGCGGGTGCTGCCTTCTTGGCGGGAGCAGGCTTAACAGCCTTCTTGGCAGTTGCTGCCTTCTTCACTACACTTTTCTTAGCCGGAGCTGCCTTTTGGGTCGTTTTACTAGCAACCTTCTTTTTTGTTGCCATGGGGGATTAGCTTTTTTTGTTAACTAATACATTAAATTTAAGGTCGTTCACCTCTATTTCTGTACCATCCTGTAGCTTTCCTACTAATTCCAGGCTATCTGCCAAAATTTCCGTGCAAATATAGTCATTATAGTTTACAATCGCCGATTTCAGGGAATCAACTGTTTCAACAGTAACAGCTATCCGGTCAGTTAGTTCAAAACCACTGTCTTTCCGGATTTTTTGTATGCGGTTCACCAGTTCCCTGGCATTCCCCTCGTCCTGCAATTGCGGTGTAATAGTAATATCAAGCGCTACCGTTAATGCGCCTTTATTTGCGACTGTCCATCCCGGAATATCTTCGGAAATAATCTCAACATCAGAGAGTTGTATCTGTACCTGCTCTCCTTCAATAGCCAGGTTGATGTGGCCATCGCGCTCAATGGCAGCAATTTCAGCCTCTGTGAATGCACCAATGGCCGCAGCCACCGTTTTCATCTTTGCCCCCATCTTACTACCAAGCGACTTGAAATTAGGCTTGATCTTTTTCTTGATGAAACCTTCAGTTTCCGTAAGATAATCAATCCCTTTAACATTCACCTCACTTTTTATCAGATCAGCTACCTTTTCTACCTGTTCCTGCATGTGAGCGTTCAATACGGGGATCAATATCTTCTGCAAGGGCTGGCGAACCTTGATATTCACCTTCTTACGCAGTGACAGCACCAATGATGAGATATCTTGCGCCAGCTGCATCCTCTCTTCAAGGTCTGCATCCATTGCAGCAGGATCTGCCACCGGGAAATCAGTATGATGGATGGAGCCTGCCTGTATACGGCCACTCACTTTGTTGAGGTTGCTAAACATCCAGTCGGTGAAGAAAGGAGAGACAGGCGCCATCAGCTGGATCACTTTCTCCAGGCACTCATATAAGGTCTGGTAAGCGCTAATCTTGTCATGTTCGTACTCCCCTTTCCAGAAACGGCGACGACACAAACGCACATACCAGTTACTCAGGTGCTCATCTACAAAACGCTCAATGGCCCTTCCTGCCTGGGTAGGCTCATAGTCGTCAAAATAAGCAGTCGCGTCTTTTACCAGGGTATTCAACACGGAAATGATCCAACGGTCGATCTCCGGACGTTCTTCCAGCGGAATATATGCTTCTTTAAAGGAGAAACTATCCAGGTTGGCGTACATCGCGAAGAAGTTATAGGTATTGTACAGTGTACCAAACAGCTTACGCTGCGCTTCACCGATACCTTTGATATCAAACTTCAGGCTGTCCCATGGGGAGGCATTGGTGATCAGGTACCAGCGGGTAGCATCTGCACCAAACTGCTCAATGGTTTCAAATGGATTCACCACGTTGCCGAGGCGCTTGCTCATTTTATTTCCATTGCTATCCAGTACGAGCCCGTTGGATACCACTGTTTTATAAGCAACGCTGTCGAACAGCATGGCGCCCAGTACGTGCAAGGTATAGAACCAGCCGCGGGTTTGGTCCACGCCCTCAGCGATGAAATCTGCCGGGAATGCGTCACCTTTATCCACCAGTTCTTTATTCTCGAACGGGTAGTGCCATTGTGCATAAGGCATAGCGCCACTATCAAACCAAACGTCCACCAGATCCGGCTCCCTGCGCATAGGTTTACCAGATTCGCTTACTAGGATGATGTCATCCACATATGGTTTATGCAGGTCCAGGATACCTTCGTGCAAGTAGTTTTTATTTACGTCGCCGCCCAGCACTTCATTGGCTTTGCGGATCTCTGTATTCAATTCTTCAATGCTGCCGATGCATTTTTCTTCGGCGCCGTCTTCTGTACGCCAGATCGGCAATGGGGTGCCCCAGTAGCGGCTGCGGCTCAGGTTCCAGTCCACCATATTCTCCAGCCAGTTGCCAAAACGGCCGGTTCCGGTGAAGGCCGGCTTCCAGTTGATGGTTTTATTCAATTCCACCATGCGGTCTTTCATCGCGGTGGTTTTGATGAACCAGGCATCCAGCGGGTAATATAATACCGGCTTGTCGGTGCGCCAGCAGTGCGGATAGGTGTGTTCGTATTTTTCCACCTTGAAAGCGCGGTTCTCTTTCTTGAGCTTCACCGCGATATCCACATCTACATCTTTATACTCCGGATCATCTTTATAGTTCTTCACATATCTGCCGGAAAACTCGCCTACATTATCGGTGAATTTACCTTCTCTATCTACCAGCGTCAGGATGCCGATGCCGTATTTCTTACCTACCCGGTTATCGTCTGCACCGAATGCAGGAGCGGTGTGAACGATACCGGTGCCATCTTCTGTAGTCACGAAGTCGCCAACGATCACGCGGAAAGGATCACCTTCTTCGGGCTGTGCAAAAGGAAGCAATTGCTCATAGCGGAGATTTTCCAATTGGCTGCCTTTGAAGCTGGCGAGCACTTTCCAGGGAATGACCTTATCGCCTTCCTGGTAAGCATCGAAGTCGCCATTTTCACCTTCTGCTTTAAAGTATTTATTCAGCAGCACTTTCGCCATTATCACATTCACCGGCAGGTGGGTGTATTGGTTAAAAGTGCGTACCAGTACATATTCTATGTTAGCGCCTACGGTAAGACCGAGGTTGGAAGGCAGTGTCCAGGGAGTGGTGGTCCAGGCGAGGAAGAAAACTTCATCGTTGCCGGCCGCATCGAAGAGGAACTGCGAGTTAGCGGCCTTCTGTGCTTTGAACATGGCCACTACAGTGGTATCTTTTACATTCTTGTAGGTGCCTGGCTGGTTCAGTTCAGCGGAGCTTAATCCAGTGCCGGCCGCAGGGGAATAGGGCTGGATGCTGACGCTTTTATACAGATAACCTTTCTTGTACAAGGTCTGAAGGCACCACCAGAGCGTTTCAATATATTTATTATCAAAGGTGATATAAGGATCTTTGAGATCTACCCAGTATCCCATTTTACGGGTGAGTTCATCCCATTTGTCTTTATACTTCAATACCTCTTTGCGGCAGGTATCATTGTATTCTGCGATGGAGATTTTTGTACCGATATCTTTCTTGGTGATGCCCAGCGTTTTTTCAACGCCCAGTTCCACCGGGAGGCCGTGGGTGTCCCAACCGCCTTTGCGTTTCACCTGGAATCCTTTCATGGTTTTGTAGCGGCACACCAGGTCTTTCAGGGTACGAGAGATGACGTGGTGAATACCGGGAAGACCATTGGCGCTGGGCGGTCCTTCATAGAATACAAAAGGAGTGGCGCCGTTGCGCACGTCTACGCTTTTTTCAAAAGCCTGATGCAGCTCCCATTGTTGCAGTATATCTTTCTCTATCTGAGGTAAATTCAGTTGGTTATATTCCTGATATTTGCTGGACATAAAACAATTCCCCGCCCTTTGATGTTATTTAGACAATAATTGATTAAAATTGTGCGAAGTTAATAAAATCGGCTGGCACCTAGCGAGTAGAGCTTACCAAAAATGCGGGTTTTTAATATTTTTTTGTACTTTTTTTAGTAATTTACAATAAAGAGTATTTAATTTGCGTTTTTGGCATTGTTTTAGCTCTTGCCAGAAGGAATTGAGAAACCTAGTAATTTAACCCAACGGTAAAACCATATCAGAGTATGAAAAAGTTGACGTTAATTTTGTGTGCGGTCTTACTTACTTCCGGCATAACTTTTGCACAGCAAAAAAAATCAGTTAAAAAAACAAAAATCGTCGCTAAGAAGGTCGAAGCGCCAGTGGCGGTAAAGAGTTCTTTTGATCAGAATTTCGCAGGTGTAGCTGACGCCAAATGGTCCAAGACAAGTGCTGGACACTGGGATGCCAGCTTCCTGAAAGATAATATAAAAACAATTGCAGAATATGACGCAGATGGCAAGTGGATTGCTACCAGAAGCGAATATGACGCACAAACACTGCCGGAATCAGTGGCTGGTACGCTGAAAACAAAATATCCGGCTGCCACCATAAAAGATGGCTGGAAAATTGAAAGAGCAGATGTAGCTGCTTATTACAAAGTCAATATTCAGGACAACGGTGCAGAGAAAGCAGTATTGTTGAACGAAGCAGGCACCATCACTGAATAGTTTCAAATTAGTATTTCATAGGTATAGGGATAAATAGGACAGACCCTGCTCTTTTGGGCGGGGTTTTTCTTTTTATGGTTTTTTCTTTTTTTGATCTCCCTTTCCCATCTCCCCCAAACAAAAAAGCCGTTCTGCAAAAGCAGAACGACTTTATAATGTGGTTAAAACCTACCTGGCAAAATTTTTCACTTTTAAGTTAACGGTGTTTGATTAACATGCAAGTATAATTTATGGCTTTACTTACTTTTTGCCAGCCGGGTTCCTCCCATGGTCAAATCTGATAAGGAAGCTTATAGGAAGTACAGATAGACATCTGCTCATCGTGATACAAAGAAACAGCTATATTCTTTTTTAGTACACGCGAATCGGGAAAAGTAATGATCGAAAAAGGAAAATAGACAAAACCCTTTATAGGAGCGGGTTAGCGAAGCAACAACTCACAAGGCTTGAGGCCCGTATGCTTCTTGAAAGCGGTGGAAAAATGAGAAATACAGGAATAACCCATGAGCATCGCCACCTCCGATACCGACATTCCCTTTTCATAGAGCAGGCCCTTGGCCTTTTCCATTCTTTCTTTCTGGAAATAATCGTAGATCGTAGTGCCGTACATGGCTTTGAAACCTTTTTTCAGGTAACATTCATTCATGGCCACTTTGCGCGCGAGATCCCGGATGGTGATGGGTGCATCCAGCTGTTCCAGCAGGATACTGCGGGCCTTTTCAATCTTCTCGCGGTCTTCCAGGTGCGTCAGGAAGCGGCAGCCATAACGCTCGTCAGGATCATTTTGCATGAACTGATCAGAGCTGAAGAGCAACAATTCAAGCGCCTTGCTTTGCAGGAAGATATTCTTGAGCGTACCCTCATAGTTATGGTGCACCATGGATTCCAGTACAGACTTGGACTTGGTACAGGGCTGAATATTTTTAACGAAAGGCTTACGGGATTGCAGCTCAAACAGCGGCGTACCGGTGGCGCTTTTTTGTAAAGACTGTATAAAAGACGGCTGGAAACGCACTGTGATCAGGTCCACAGAGGGAATATGATCATTGCAATTGGCCTTGTTATCAGCACAAAGCTGGTCGGTGCAGGCCGGATTTTTACAGTATTTACTACCGGCAACACAGTAACGCAGCTCAATAGCGGCGGCCTGTCCTCTCTTTGCCGGTTGATAGATCACCATTGCCACATCTTCGACGGGTAACGGTTTCTCATATACGAAACGCTGCAAAGTGAAATCGAGACAATCAGGAACAGCCACACTGTCCTGCTCTGCCAGTTTGAGCTGATCGCTCATGGCAGGCTGCGGAATCGCGAGTGACAATATCTCCTGTATCTCTTTCAATTTTTACCGTTGTTAAAAACGTCACAAATTTAGGGGATTCAATTTTAAACGAAATACGTTTTGACAAAACGCTTACAAAGTAGTCCTAACATAAGAAAAATTGTCTACATTTATTAGTATTGAATGGAATGGAATTAGATCATATTGGACGATGAAGAACAAGGTAGTCCGCATATGTTTATGGGTCCTCGGCGGCTTTACCGTGCTCGTACTCTGTACTGCATGGTATCTTAATGTGCATTGGGGCAGGATGCTCAGGAACGAGTTACAAGGTTATGTTACCGATCTCTCAGATAGCCTGTATGTATTGCATTTCAAAGATGTCAGGTTGAATGTGCTTACTGGCAGCGTGATTGTAGAAGATGCCCATATGACGCTGGATTCGGCCGTATATCGGAAAATGCTGGCCGCCCACAAGGCGCCGTCTACCATCTACCTGATCAGCGTTGAAAAGCTTCATTTAAAATATTTCAGGCCCTGGCGCTATTTCCGCAACCAGGAGCTGCGTGCCGGATCACTGACCGTTACCGGGCCTGATATCTTCATGGAACAGAATGCCACCGTGCTTGATACCACGAAGCCAAGAACAGCTTATGAAAACATCTCCGCTAAAATGAAATCCATCTTTATCGGCAAGCTGATCATGGACGAAACTAATTTCAAATATGTGTTTATCAGAAAAGACACCACCACAGCTACTCACCAGTTCCTGCACTTACGGGTACGGGTAAACGATTTTCTGATCGACTCTGCCGCACTGAACGACCCTACCCGCTTCCTGTATGCCCGTAACTATGATATCGGCATGAGGGACTATGCGCACCTCAGCAAAGACAGCCTGTATAATATGCTACTGCGGGGGATCAGTTACGATGCGGCAGAACAAACGCTGCATATTTCACAATTTGAAGTGCAGCCGAGGTATAGCCGTGACTCATTTGGTATCAAACTGGGCAAACAGCAGGACCTTTATAACCTCACCCTTCATAACATCAGCGTAAATCATCTCAACCCCAAGCTACTGCTGCAAAATCAGGAGTGCTGGGCCAAACGTGTGGATATCAACAGTGGCGAGCTTTCCATCTACCACGACAGGCGCCTGCCGCTGCCGCCGGGCGACAAGCTGGGGCAATATCCCAATCAGCTGCTGCAACAATTGCAGGCGCCTATCAGCATTGACACCCTGATAGCCCGGCGGATGGATATCAAATACGAGGAAACCAGCCCCGAATCGGACCAAACGGGCGAGATCCGTTTCAGCAATGCCCACAGCACGTTTTACAACATTACGAATATCGACAGCCTGGTTGCAAACAACAATCACTGCACCGCCGATATGGACGCCATTTTTATGGAAAGCGGCAAGCTGCGCGCCCACTTCGATTTTACGCTAAACAGCGCTGGTGGCGCCTTTTCCATCTCCGCACAGCTCAATGGCATGAACGGTAAAGAGCTGAACCCGGTGACCATGCCGCTGGGGAAAGTGGAGGTCCGTTCCTGTGATATTGAAGATCTCTCCTTTAATATAAAAGGAGATGAAAAAAAGGCCGCCGGCACGGTGAAATTGCTGTACAAGAACCTGCGCATAGCGATCCTGAAACAGGACAAGGCGCATAAGGAATTTGTGCGAAAAGGGCTGGTGAGCCTGTTGGCCAACCTGATGGTGATCAAGGACAGTAACCCGCTGCCTGGTGAAAAGCCGAGGGTAGCCCGTCCCACCCTTGCCAGGGACCCTAAAAAATCGTTCTTTAACCTTGTCTGGAAAACCTTGTTCGAAGGGGTTAAGGAAACGGCCGGCGCCAGCAGAATATGAGGATAAAAATTCAAGCATCCTTCCTGCTCAAAAACAGTACTTTATTTATGGAAATGAGGCTTATTTTTCGTACTTTTGCATGATTGTCTACTGATTTTATTTCTAATAGATTTTACACCAACATATGAGCGAAGAATTAGCGCAAGCGACCAACCCCAGCAACGTATATGACGCGGGGAGTATTCAGGTATTGGAAGGTCTGGAGGCCGTGCGCAAGCGTCCGGCCATGTATATCGGCGATATTGGCATCAAAGGGCTGCACCACCTTGTATATGAGGTAGTAGATAACTCCATTGACGAAGCCCTGGCAGGTTACTGTAAAAACATCGTAGTTACTATTTGCAGCGACAATTCCATCCGGGTAGAAGATGACGGCCGTGGTATTCCTACCGGCATCATCCCGAAGGAAGGACGTTCTGCCCTCGAAGTAGTAATGACCGTACTGCATGCGGGTGGTAAATTCGACAAGAACACCTACAAAGTATCCGGCGGTTTGCACGGGGTGGGTGTGAGCTGCGTAAACGCCCTCAGCACCATGTGTCATGTGACCGTTCGTAATGAAGGAAAATTATTTGAACAGGAATACCACCGCGGTGTTCCGCAATATGCTGTACGTGAGATCGGCGTGAGTGATACTACCGGTACTACGGTTCACTTCAAGCCCGATAATGAAATCTTCCGGGAAACCACTTACAACAGGGAAATCCTGGCCAGCCGCCTCCGCGAGCTGGCTTACCTGAACCGCAAAATCAGGATCACGCTGATAGACGAGCGTGAAAAGGATGAAAACGGCGCCGACTTCACCGAAGTATTCTACAGCGAAGGCGGCATCATCGAGTTTGTACAGATGCTGGATAAGAGCGGCCGCCGTAACGGTTTGCTGCCTGAACCCATCTTCATTGAAGCACATGATAAAGATTCCAATGTAGCAGTGGAAGTAGCTTTACTGTACAATGATTCGTTCTCTGAAAACATTTTCTCTTACGTTAATAACATCAACACCATTGAAGGTGGTACACACGTGGCCGGTTTCCGCCGTGCCATCACCCGTGTATTCAAATCCTATGGCGATAAAAATAAACTCTTCGAGAAATCGAAAGTAGAAGTAACCGGCGATGACTTCCGTGAAGGTTTGAGCGCTATCATCAGCGTGAAAGTACCTGAGCCACAGTTTGAAGGCCAGACGAAAACCAAACTCGGTAACTCTGATGTAATGGGCGTGGTAGACAGTTCCGTTGCCAATGTGCTGGAAGCCTACCTGGAAGAGCATCCGCGTGAAGCCAAGACTGTTATCAACAAAGTGGTGCTGGCAGCACAGGCACGTGAAGCCGCCCGCAAGGCCCGCCAGCTGGTACAACGTAAAAGCGTGATGACCGGTAGCGGCCTGCCTGGCAAGCTCGCTGACTGCTCCGATAACGATCCTGAAAAGTGCGAGTTATACCTGGTAGAGGGTGACTCCGCAGGTGGTACTGCCAAACAAGGCCGTAACCGCCAGTTCCAGGCGATCCTTCCGCTTCGTGGTAAGATCCTGAACGTGGAGAAAGCCATGGAGCACAAGATCTATGAGAATGAAGAGATCAAGAATATCTTCACTGCGCTGGGCGTTACCATCGGTACAGAAGAAGATGATAAAGCTTTGAACCTTTCCAAACTGCGCTATCACAAGCTCATCATCATGACGGATGCCGATGTGGATGGTAGCCACATTGCCACGCTGATCCTCACCTTCGTGTTCCGTTACATGAAAGCCATGGTGGAACAGGGTTATGTGTACATTGCGCAACCGCCGCTGTACCTGGTGAAGAAAGGCAAAGAGCAGGAATATTGCTGGACAGAATCACAACGTAAGGCAGCTATCGCGCGCATTGCAGGCAATGGCCGTGAAGACAGTGTTACCGTTCAGCGTTATAAAGGTCTTGGTGAGATGAACGCAGAGCAGCTGTGGGATACTACCATGAATCCTGATAACCGTACCCTCAAGCAGGTAACTATCGAAAGCGCTGCTGAAGCCGACCGCGTGTTCAGTATGCTGATGGGTGACGAAGTACCTCCGCGCCGCGAGTTTATTGAATCGCACGCGAAGTATGCGAAGATCGATGCCTAATCCGTGAAAACGGAGAATAGATAAAAAAAAGTCCCTCCGATGCGGAGGGACTTTTTTTTATCTATTCCCTGCTAATAATATAATTGGCGAGTATCTGGTAAATGAAAATCCCTATCAGCATAACGGTCATGAATATATTAAAAGCGTCGTTGCTGATGAAGGTATAACCGATGCCGATGAGGCCCAGTGCGGCTAATGCCAGTGTATATATTTTGATGATGGTGCGGTTACGTTTTCCTTCCGGTGCAAAAATGCTGGAAACCGGCAGCAACATGACCACGGAGGTAATGCAGAGCGCCAGTATCACTTCGTTTTGGGTAAACCACCATGCACCGAAAGACAAGAGCGCCGTGGCCAGCAGTATCCCTACCATATTGGATACCTGTGTTTGTTCTTTGGTAAGTGCGTATCTGCCATAAGGATTAAGTCGCAGGAACAGGTTGCTCACCGGCACGATGAGCCAGGTAGACAGCGCCATCAATGCAAGTAATACATATAGCGGCATAAATACTTTGCTGGCGATCCTTGTTACTACGAAGATGCCAATGATGATCAGCCATTGTGTGCCTGCTTTCTGGCGGCCCATAAAGAATGCATAGTTAAGGAACTGGCGATACAGCCAGTAGCGTGCCTTCATGGCTTGTACCATCCCGTTTTTAGCCCATTGCTGGTTGGGATCGAGCTTCAGTGATTCCCGGAAATGCTCCAGTGCTTTACGGTGATCGCCGGCTTCGAGCCATTTCCAGCCGAGGTTGGCATGCGTATACGCATTTTCCGGATTGTGTTCCAGGGCTTCGTGAAGATCGGAGAAGGCTTCTTCTTTTTTACCGAGATTAAACAGTGCATGCGAGCGTAAGTTAAGGCAGGCCTGGTTTTCAGGGTCGGTAGCAAGGCCTTCTTCCGCCTTCTGCAACGCGTCTGCGTAATCTTTTTTGAAGAGGAGTATCTGGCTCCACATGGCGAAATAATCAGCTTCGTGCGGATTGATGGACACGGCTTCGCTGATGGCCATGATGGCGGCGTGGTATTGATTTTTATTGAGTGCCAGTCTGGCGCGCAGATAGAGGAAACGGTCATCATCCGGCGCAAAGCCCAGCGCATTGCTGATCACGCGTTCTGCTTCGGAGGTGTTGTCCATTTCCAGGTAGCACACGGCCAGCAGGAATAGTCCGTCGATATCATTTGCGCTGCTGTTCAGGTGTTGCCGCAGGGTGGTAACGGCGTCCTGGTAGCGGCCTTGTTGTAAGAGCAGTTGCGCGCGCTGAATGAGTACAGCCATATATTATTTCTTAATGTCCAGGTATTTCAACACGTCATCGTAAAGGCCGGCCTCATTGGCATACAGCGCATAGTTGCGGGCTGTATTGAACCATTCGCGCGTGGTGGGTTTATGTGTTTTGGCGGCTTTGACCAGATCTTTCTGTGTGATCGGTTGTGGCTGGCCTTTTTGCAACGCCTCCATGAGTTTGTCTTCGATGGCAAGGTCCACGATGGCTTTCAGGTCGGCGCCGGAATAGCCGGTGGTGGCTTTGGCCAGGGCATTGTAGTCGAGGTCGCCGACTGGTTTGTTGCGGAGTTGCAGTTTCAATATCTCGGCGCGGTCGGCAGTTTCGGGTGGCGCCACAAAGATGATCCTGTCAAACCGGCCAGGGCGGCGGAATGCGGGGTCCAGGCTCCAGGGAGCATTGGTGGCGCCGATGATGAGTACATTCTCATTACTGGCTGCGATACCATCCATTTCTGCGAGGAACTGGTTAATGAGATGACTGGCGCCGCTGTTGCGCATGGCGTTACGGTTTGCGCCGAGTGCATCTACTTCATCGAAGAAGAGCACGCAGGGCTTTGAGTGGCGGGCCATTTCAAAGAGGCTGTGGAGATTCTTCTCACTATTGCCAATCCACATATCTAATACGTCGTGGATGCCTACATTGATGAACTCGGCCTGTATCTGTCCGGCAGTGGCTTTGGCCAGGTAGGTTTTGCCACATCCGGGAGGACCATATAATAATATACCGCCTCCTGCTTTTTTTCCATAGGCTTTGTAGAGGTCGGGAAATTGCAGGGGCTTGATGATCTTGAGATCGATCTCTTGTTTTTCTCGTTCCATGCCGCCTACATCGGAGAAGTTGATATCCGGTTTTTCGAGGGCGAATACTTTGGTACTTTCCTCCTCATCATCGTCGAGTAGGGAAGACTGAGATGGTTGCGGCAGGCGGAAATGTGCATCCAGGGCTTCGTCGCGGAAACCTGGATTGAGTTGCAACAGGTGCTGGTAGTAATCGCGTGCTGCCTGCATGGAATTTTCTTTCACGAGGATGCGGCAATGAAGCAGCAGGGCGTCGAAATTATCGGGCTCCTGATGTTCGAGTTGTTCGAGCACTACGATGGCTACGGAATATTTTTGCTGATGATAAAAAGTACGTGCCAGGCCAAGCTGGGCGGCGATATTATCAGCGGATAGTTCCAGTACTTTTCTGTATTGTTCTTCTGCCTGCAGGTATTGATAGTCCTGCAACAGCACATGGGCCAGGTGTAAACGGAGGGGCACATTTTCCGGTGAAAACTGCACGGCTTCCTGTAATTGTTTGATCACTTCCGATGACATAATGTGCGTTGGGTTTTAGTGCCTAAAGTCGTAATAATACCAATAACGGTACAAAAATATTGTTAAATATGGTATAGCGTAACTCATAAAAAAATTATTGAATTTGTATTTTTCTATATATATTGCAATCGCATTTTATCCCTATGCCACGAAACTAACCGGATCAATTATCTGTGTCAAATGAAAACATTGCTGGCCAGCACGCGCGTGTAGGCCAGCACCGGTTAATACTTGACCTTCACTGCCGGTGGTGCTTTTCGGCATACCAACAATTAAAACATTAAAAGCTATGCGTTTAAAATTATGGGTGGTGGCGTTAGTGGCCGCCGCAGGGGCTTTCTTTACCGGATGCGATTCAAAAAAGGAACTAACCCCTAAAAATTATTATTCGTTCAAACTGGACACGACTGTATACCGGTCGAATGCCACAGAAGCCGCTATCAGCAAGGATTCCGTGACGGGCAGGCAGCAGCTGGTAGTAGATGGCGTGACCAACAACTTCCTCCAGCATATGGAGTTGACAATCGTTTTTCCGGATTCGGTAAAGGCGGGCAAGTATACCACGGGGGTATTACTGACGCTGATGGATATCCAGGAGAAGCAAACAGGTTATTATAGTAAGGACCAGGCAATCACTGTGAATTTAACTAGCATCAATAGTAAATATGCCGAGGGAACATTCTCCGGTACTTTAACCAATGGTGAAATTGAAAAACCTTTAACGGACGGGACTTTTAAAGTCACTTTTTAATTAGCATCGTTTAAATCATCGTTTTTAAGATCTTTCCGAAACGGTCCTGCCTGTATAGGCGGGACCTTCTTTCTTTTCGTATATACGTTAAAGTTATTTTAAAAGCGCTTATTGTTTACATCCAGTTAACAATGATTTTTTAACAAATCCTGCGCAATCTCTTAACATAGTTTTTACATGTTTTTCTAAACATAATATTATTTTATCTCAAGTTGATATTAATTTGCACCATTTAATCTCATTTTAATTTCTACTTAACAATTCGGTAAACTTCCGTTAACATTAAGGTTGCTTTGGGGTAGTTGCTTTGCACTGTAAATACAGCACTCATTTTTATGAAATCATTCGTTACGCTTTTAGCGAGCTTCATTGTATTATTATTCTCTTATAATGCGCAGGCTCAGGTTACCACTTCTATTGTTTCAGGTAAAGTAGCAGATCCGAAAGGCAATGCTATTCCTGGCGTTACAGTGGTAGCGCTGAACGTGGCCACGGGAGCAAAATCTGGTACACAAACCAATGCCGATGGCCGTTACATCCTGCCTAACCTGAATCCGGGAGGTCCCTACACCATCACTGTTTCTTTTATTGGTTATAAGAAAGAAGTGAAAGAAGATGTAAACCTGGGCCTGGGCTCTACTTCACTGAACTTTAAATTACAGGAAGAATCTACTGCGCTCAGCGAGATCGTGGTAACCGGCAGCGCCGCACAGAAAGGTGGCGGAACAAGAGTTGGCCAGGATCAGATCAAAAATCTGCCATCACTGAACCGCAGTCTGCAAGATATGACCAAGGTTACTCCGCAGAGCAACAATAACTCTTTCCTCGGTACCAACTACCGTTACAACAACGTAACACTGGATGGCGCTATCAATAATGATGCGATCGGCTTCAGCCCTTCACTGGGTGGCCAGAGCAACACCAGCGGCCAGCCAGGTTCCAGCACCCGTACCAACCCAGTATCGCTCGATGCGATCCAGGACGTACAGGTATTACTGGCTCCATTTGATGTAAAGATCGGTAACTTCCTCGGTGGTAGCGTGAACGCGGTAACCCGCAGCGGTACCAACGAATTCCATGGCTCCGTTTACGGTTACGGCCGTACTGCAGGCATGGTTGGTAAAAACAATGCCGGCGACGGTTCCAAACTGCCCAGCGATTTCCATGACTATCAGGCTGGCGTTCGTTTAGGTTTCCCTATCATCAAGGATAAACTGTTCTTCTTCACTAACGAAGAAATCACCCGTCGTGTGGATCCAGTGATCCTCGCTGCCGGTTCTCCTGATGCAGCCGCCATCCTCAGCGCTGATGATGCTGCTGCCATCACCGCGAAAATGAAAGAATATGGCGTTGATCCGGGTACTGCAGGTAATACCAGCATCTACTCCAACTCTACCAAATTCTTCAACCGCCTCGACTGGCGCATCAATGCAAGACATACTCTCTCACTCCGCAACAATACCATCACTTCTGAAGCGACCAACCTGGAGCGCGACCAACAGAACTTCCGTTTCAAAGGCATCGACTTCAAACAGGTAAACAACCAGACTTCCACTGTTGCTGAATTGAAAAGTAACTTCAACAGCGTTGTATCCAACAGCCTGATCCTGGGTTACTCCAATGTACACGATTACCGCGATCCACTGTCTGATCCTGCAGTTCCGCAGATCCAGATCGCTGGTAAAACTGCCGGTACAACCATCTTCCTCGGTACAGACCGTGAAGCAAGTATCTTCAACATGAAGCAGAAAACTTTTGAAGTTACTGACAACGTAACCTTATTTAAAGGTAACCACACCTTCACCATCGGTACTCACAACGAGTTTTACAACATCACTTATGGTTTCGTAAACTCCTGGAACGGCCGTATCGATTACAGCTCTGTTACCGACTTCCTGAATAACAATCCTTCCCGCGTTCGTGGTAACTTCAACTACACTGCGAACTCCCGCGACGATATCTGGGCTAATCCTCCTGCACATTTCAAAGCAAACCTGCTCAGCCTCTATGGCCAGGATGAAATCCAGATCAGCGACCGTTTCAAACTGACGCCAGGTATCCGTTTCGATTACACTGGTATCCCGAACAAACAACCGCTGAGCGACAAAACTGTTAAAGCGCCGGTTGATCCTAACTACGGCACTACCTACACCTACACACATCCGAAAGATATCACCAACAGCTTCCTGAACAACGTACAGATCTCTCCGCGTTTAGGTTTCAACTACGATATCAAAGGCGACAACAGCCTGGTATTGCGCGGTGGTACCGGTTTATTCACCGGCCGTATTCCTTTCGCATGGTTAGGTTATGCATACTACAACAACGGTGTAACCTTCGGCGCTTACGATCAGAAATCATCCGACAAAGCATTCGTGAACACACCCAACCCTGCTGCGAAACCTTCACCCAATGGTATTGCTGATTTCGCAAAACAGAACGGCGTAGATGTTAGCAACGCTGCTGGCGCTACACAGGTAGATATGATCGATAACAACTTCAAAATGCCGCAGGTATGGAGAAGCAGCCTGGCACTGGATTACAGCACCCGCGACAACTGGAAATTCACTGTAGAAGGTATCTATACCAAAGTGGTAAAAGACCTGATGTTCCAGCAAGTAAACCTGGTAGATAACCCTACTTACTTCGCTTATGATGTGAACCATCAGCAACCGATCTTCTCTGGTAAAAAAATCAACCCGCTGTACACCAACGCTTACCTGCTGTCTAACACCGACAAAGGTTACCGTTACAGCATCACTGCACAGGTTAACAAGAAGTTTCCTTTTGGTTTGAGCGCTATGGCCGCTTACACCTATGGTCAGGCAAAAGATATCACCAACGGTATCCGCAACTCCATGGAATCCAACTGGCAGCTGAACCAGGCACTGAACCCGAACAACCCGGGCCTGGCTTATTCCAACTTCGATATCCGTCACCGCATCGTGGCTACTGTTAACTATAAACTGGACTGGGGCCACAAAGGCAAATGGGTATCTAACTTCAACCTGTTCTTCAACACCTCTTCCGGTACTCCGTTCAGCTATGGTTTCGTAAACGCTACCATCCAGAATACACCACAGCAGGTGAGCCTCGCTTACATCCCGAAAGATGTAACAGAAGCAACCAAATTCTTCCAGGACATCGTTGGCGGCAAAACTGCTGCACAACAAGCTGCCGACTTCATGGGTTATGTTGACAACGACAAATACCTGAGCAAACGTAAAGGTGATTTCACTGAACGTAACGGTGGCCGTACACCCTGGAACACACAAGCCGACTTCCGTTTCAGCCAGGACCTGAACATCAAAGCTGGTAAACGTTTCCACACGATCACGCTTACTTACGATATCGTGAACCTTACCAACCTGCTGAACAAAGATTGGGGTATCCAGTACTTCTCACCCAACACTTTCAACTCTTCTGCGAGCGTTGGTCTGAAACAAGTTACTGCGAAAGATCCTGTTACCGGCAAAACTTCTCCGGTTATCGTAAACGGTTATCCGATCTACAGCTGGAAAGACCCAGGCACTCCGTATTCCAAAGACTTCTTTGCATCCCGTTACCAGATGCAGCTGGGTCTGAGATACACATTCTAATCATCACAACATAGCATAAAAAAAGCGGCTGGCTCAAAT